>CBDCHR010000008.1:2542500-6262025 GCA_965217295.1 Cyclobacteriaceae bacterium | reverse complement strand
ATGTCCTCCTGCGTCTTCTTGATGGTGCGGTGCAGCGCCTTGCGCATCTCGTCCGTAGGGGCCTCGTCAGTCACGTTGAAGTTGCCCGGCTCGTCGTGAAACAGCCGCCACAGCTTGCGCAAGAACTTCGACACCCCGTCGATGCCGTTGGTGTTCCAGGGTTTGGACTGCTCGAGCGGACCTAGAAACATTTCGTACAGCCGCAAGGTGTCGGCTCCGTATTTTTCGATAATGTCGTCGGGGTTCACTACGTTGTACAAGCGCTTCGACATCTTCTCTACTTCTATCCCGCAGCGAAATTGCCCCGCGTTATTCAGGATGAACGTAGCATTAGCTAGGTCGGGACGCCATCGTTTGAAGGCTTCCGTGTCCAGCGTATCATCATCCACCAAACTGACGTCTACGTGCAGCGGGGCGGTATCGTGCTCATCTTTCAGCTCGTAGGTCACAAATTGGTTGGTGCCGTTGATGCGATAGGCCAGCGCCGAACGTCCCTGAATCATGCCTTGGTTGATCAGTTTTTTGAACGGTTCGTCAGCTGAAACGTATCCCCGGTCGTACAGAAACTTCGTCCAGAAGCGGGAGTAGAGCAGGTGTCCGGTAGCGTGTTCGGTGCCGCCGATGTACAAGTCTACGCTCTCCCAGTACGCTTGCGCTTCTTTGCCCACCAGTTCTTCTTCATTGTGCGGGTCCATGTAGCGAAACTGGTACCAGCTCGATCCGGCCCAGCCGGGCATGGTGGTGAGCTCGTACGGATACTGGCCCTGGTACTGCCAGTCGGTGGCGTGGCCCAGCGGGGGTTGGCCGTCTTCGGTGGGTAGATACTCATCCACCTCGGGAAGCTCCAGTGGCAGGTCGTTTTCGTCAATCAGGTAGGGAACGTCATCTTTGAAATAAACCGGTACGGGTTCGCCCCAGTAGCGCTGCCGACTAAACACCGCGTCGCGCAGGCGGTAGTTCACCTTGGCCTGACCCACCCCATTGGCCACCGCCCGCTCCGTAGCCACGCCAATGGCCTCGTGCGAATCGAGCCCATTTAGGAAATCGGAATTGATGAGCGTACCGTGCTTCTTGTCGGTCGGGTTCTCCAGTTGATCGGCTCCCTCGATCACTTGCACGATGGGTAGGTCGAAGTGCTGGGCGAAGCGGTAGTCGCGGTCGTCGGAACGAGGGCACGCCCATCACCACGCCGGTGCCGTAGCCCGCCAGCACGTAGTCGGCCACCCAGATCGGCACCTCGTTGCCCGACAGCGGACAGGTCGTGTACGAACCGGTGAACACTCCCGACACGGTTTTCACGTCGGCCTGCCGGTCGCGCTCCGAGCGGTTCTTGGCGGTGGCTACGTAGCCTTCCACTTCCGCCCGTTGCGCGTCGGTGGTGAGTTGATCGACCAACTCGTGTTCGGGAGCCAGCGTGAGGTAGGTGACGCCGAAAATGGTATCGGGGCGGGTGGTGAAGGCCGTCAGGGTGATGTCGTGGTCTTTTACCGGAAAAGCGAGCTCGCAACCGGTCGATTTACCGATCCAGTGGCGTTGCATTTCCTTGAGCGATTCGGTCCAGTCGATGCGTTCCAGCCCCTCCAGCAGGCGGTCGGCGTAGGCAGTGATGCGCATCATCCATTGCTTCATGCGCTTGCGCTCCACCGGAAAGCCGCCCCGCTCCGAGAAGCCGTCTTTCACCTCGTCGTTGGCCAGCACCGAGCCCAGACCGGGGCACCAGTTCACTTCGGCGTAGGCCAGGTAGGTGAGCCGGTAGTGAAGCAGTGTGCGTTGCTGTTCGGCCTCGCTCATGGCCTTCCAGGCTTCGGCCGTGAAGGTAGGCGTATCTTCATCACAGTGGGCTTGTACTGCTTCGTTACCGTGCTGCTCGAATTCTCGCACCAATTCGGCAATGGGTTCGGCCCGGTCGGTGGCGGTGTTGTACCAACTATTGAACAACTGCATGAAAATCCACTGCGTCCAGCGATAGAAATCCGGCTGGGCGGTTTGCACCTCCCGACTCCAGTCGAAGGAAAACCCAATTTTGCCTAGTTGCTCCTTGTACCGCTCGATGTTGGCAGCGGTGGTCACGGCGGGGTGCTGCCCGGTCTGGATGGCGTACTGTTCGGCGGGCAAGCCGAAGGCGTCGAAGCCCATTGGGTGCAGCACGTTGAAGCCTTTTAAGCGTTTGAAGCGGGCCACGATGTCGGAAGCGATGTAGCCCAGCGGGTGGCCCACGTGCAAACCCGCTCCCGACGGATACGGAAACATATCCAGCACGTAGTACTTCGGACGCGCGGGGTCAATTTGTACCTGGTACGTACGCTGTTCGCGCCAGTGCTGCTGCCAGCGTTGTTCTATCGGTTGAAAATCGTAATCGGCCATACATCAAAGAATAAACGGTGGTCAAAATTATAATAATTATGACGCATTGCGTACTATCGACCGACCGCCGACGCTATTAACCGAAAAAATGCTAGTTTAGCTTCTCAAAAGTTAACTCATCGTATGACCATCACCCACTACCCGCACACCGATCGAATTGCCGTAGCGCTCGACTGCATTATTTTTGGCTTCGAGCAAGGAGAATTACAGTTGCTATTGATCCGACGAAATTTAGCGCCCGAGCAAGGAAACTGGTCGCTGATGGGTGACTTTCTGAAAAAAGATGAAAGCCTGGGCGCTGCTGCGCAGCGCATCCTGCACCAGTTCACCGGTTTGCGCAACGTGTATCTGGAGCAACTGCAAACCTTCGGTGAGGTGGACCGCGACCCCGTGGAGCGCACTATCTCAGTGGCCTATTCTTCGCTGATCAACATTCGGCAACACAGCGAAGAACTCATCGAGAAATTTGATGCCCACTGGTTTCCTGCCCGTGAAGTTTCCGCCGCTAATTTTTGACCACAGCCGCATGGTGCAAGCCGCACGCG
The DNA here is from genome assembly GCA_965217295.1 of Cyclobacteriaceae bacterium. Classification (GTDB taxonomy): domain Bacteria; phylum Bacteroidota; class Bacteroidia; order Cytophagales; family Cyclobacteriaceae; genus Tunicatimonas. The sequence continues at coordinate 6,259,116 of CBDCHR010000008.1, read as the reverse complement.
ACCAGCTCCGATTTCGGGCGTCGCACCGGCCCATCGGCTTCGAGCTGCTGCCCGATAAATTCACCATGCCCGAGTTGCAACGCCTCTACGAAGCCATCTACGACACCACGCTGGACAAGCGTAACTTTCAGCGACGCATCCTGGCGATGGACATTCTGGAGCGCCTCGACGAAAAGCAACGGGGCACCTCCAAGAAAGGAGCGTACTACTACCGCTTCAATCAAGAAAAGTACCAGGAAACCGTGCGGGAAGGACTGCGACTGGTGTTTAAACCGAAGGCTTTTTGAATGGTCCTAACTTGATTCATACAGCAAAAATCACGCTTCGCAAACTAACCCTGCTCGACCGGATCGTTGCGGTGCAATATTTTTGAAATGTGTACACAAATGAGTATGTTTGTGTTTGAAAAATTACCGTTATGAGAACTAATATCGAAATCGATGATACGCTAATGAAAGATGCCATGAAGGCACTAGGCGTGAAGACAAAAAAAGAAGCAGTGGAAATCGGTCTAAAACTTGCTAAAGAGCGGGCGGCGCGGCAAGACCTACAAAAAATGCGAGGCAAGGTCGAGTTCTGGCCGGGCTACAAAAAAGAACTTTATGGTCGTTGACACCTCGGTCTGGTTAGATTATCTCTATTATCAACAGCATGTGGACATAGGGAATTACTTGAACAACTACCTTGGTGAGAGCGGCCCGGTTGAAATGCTGCCGGTTATCTACCAAGAGGTGCTTCAAGGCATGCGTACTGACCAAGAGTACCGAAGATTTCGGCGGAACGTCCAACAGTTTGACTTTTATTATTTTTCTGATCAATTTGAAGCAGCTCACCAAGCGGCTTCCCTTTATCGTAAATGTCGTCAGAAAGGGATTACGATTCGAAAGCCCAACGATTGCCTGATTGCTAAGCAGTCTCAATGACTTGCAACGAATCGGGATTCAGAAAATCTTTAAAGTCCCGCCCTTCGTGTCCGGTGGGGTCGGGCTCCGAAAACAAGCGATCGTACAGCCGCACCTGGGCGGGCACCGCGTGCTCGGCCGACACCCAGTGAATGGTGCCCTTCACCTTTTTGCCGCTGATGTCTTCGCCACTCTTGGTATCGGGATCGTAGGTAGCGTGAATCTCGGTGATCTGCCCCCGTTCGTCCTTCACAAAGTCGGTGCACTCAATGATATAAGCTCCCTTTAATCGTACTTCGCGGCCGGGGCCCAGGCGGAAGAACTTTTTAGGCGGGTCTTCCATGAAATCGTCCCGCTCGATGTACAACTCGCGCGAGAAGGGCACCGGTCGCTCGCCCCCTTCCGGGTCTTCGGGGTTGTTCTCGATGGCTAGATGCTCGCTGGTGTTGGCGGGGTAGTTGGTGATGATGAGTTTGACGGGGTCCAGCACGCCCATCACCCGGGGAGCGGTTTTGTTCAGATCTTCGCGAATGCAAAACTCCAGCAAACTCAGGTCGATCACGTTGTCGCGCTTGGCCACGCCCACCCGCTCGGCGAAGTTGCGCAGACTCGCGGGCGTGTAGCCCCGGCGGCGCAGTCCGCTGATGGTAGGCAATCGCGGGTCGTCCCAACCGTTCACGTGGCCCGCCTCCACCAGTTCCAGCAGTTTGCGCTTGCTGGTCACGGTGTAGTTTAGGTTGAGCCGGGCAAACTCAATCTGCCGGGGTTCAGGAGCGAAGCCACCGATCTGCTCTACAAACCAGTCGTAGAGGGGGCGGTGCACCTCGAACTCCAAGGTACAGATCGAATGGGTGATGCCCTCAATGGCGTCGCTTTGTCCGTGGGCCCAGTCGTAGGTGGGGTAGATCGGCCAGCGGTCGCCGGTGCGGTGGTGGGGCTTGTGCAAGATGCGGTACATGATGGGATCGCGCAGGTGCATGTTGGGCGAGGCCATATCAATTTTGGCGCGCAGCACCCGTGCTCCTTCGGGAAACTCACCGGCCCGCATGCGCGCGAACAGGTCCAGGTTTTCATCCACCGACCGGTTGCGGTAGGCACTTTCTTCGCCGGGTTGGGTGGGCACGCCCCGCATTCGCCGGATTTCCTCGACCGGGGTGTCGTCGACGTAGGCCTTGCCGTCCTCGATCAGTTGCACCGCAAAGTCGTAGAGCTGATCAAAGTAGTTGGAGGCGTAGTATTCCCGGTCTTCCCAGTCGAAGCCCAGCCAGCGCACGTCGGCCCGGATGGCGTCGACGTAAGAAGCGTCTTCGGCCACCGGGTTGGTGTCGTCGAAGCGCAGGTTGGTTTTGCCGCCGTACTCCTGGGCCAGTCCGAAGTTGAGACAAATGGACTTGGCGTGGCCGATGTGCAGGTAGCCGTTGGGCTCGGGCGGAAAGCGGGTGTGCACCACGCCCTGGTTTTTGCCTTGCGCCAGGTCTTCTTCTACGATTTGCTCAATAAAATTCTTTGCTTCGGTGGTTTCCATAGGAATTGCGATTTCTTGAGGCTTCAAAAGTAGGCATTGCCCGCGTAAGTTGCTACCGAGGTAGGCTAATCTTCGGGCGCCGCAATGCCGATGAGCATAGGAATCACCTGCCGGATAGCGCGTTGTTCCGGTTCGGTCAGTTCGTCCCACGAACGCTGGTGCTGCTGTTGCGCGCGTTCTTCCCAAAGCTGCTGGTACGCTTGCTTCAGGGTATCGTGCACGGCGATATAAAACTCGTAGGAAGTAGACCGTTGGGTTACCATTCTTACCCCTCGCTGCTGCGGATTCACCCGAATGAAGGTGGCTACCGTAGGGGAGAGGGAGTCTAATGAAAATGGCTCATCATTGAGTAGTAGAACATCGTTTTCTAATGCCTTCACTACCGTCCACTCGATAGAATCTGGCGGAGTGCCTCGTCTAGGTAGGGCGAAGCGGTCGGGCGAGTAGGGAACGGAGATCATGTAAAAGGTGAGCAAGCCCGCTACGCGCAGGAAGTCATCGTCAAAATCGTCTGGACGCAGGTTGTCGACAATCATTTGGGCCACGGACCCGGGACTAATATTGCCCGTTTCATCGATTTGGTTCATTTCGTAAACCAAGCGCAGGTAGCGAAGGACAGTGGGTGACAGTTCGGGAGTTGCTAAGGCCAGCGGGTAGCAGCGCGCCAGGACCATAGGCTGCTCACGCAGCGAATCTAGCAACGGAAAGGAACGATCGAACTCGAAGTCCAGATCGTTATCGCGCGCAATCTGCTGATATATCCGATAAATGCTGACTCCGCTTTCATCACGTAGCAGCCCTCTCTCGACGTAGTATGCCTCAAGGATGTCCAGTTCGCGGTGCAGACGTGGGAGCACCTGCTGGTCTACTTGACCTACGCACGAATCGGCGAGCCGCTCGTAAACCGTTTCGGTATCTACGCAGGCCAGGCAGAGCAACAAGGTGCTGGCACCAACGAGTTGGGTAATCAGTTTCTGCATAAAATCCTTGTTACTTACGCCGGGTTGTGCTACTTCGCCTAAAAGATACGCAATCGGAGCTTATGGATATCGCTTCTCTACGAAAAAGCTACCCCGCCCTGGCTGGGCAGACCTACCTCAACACCGCCAGTTGCGGCTTGGTCTCGGAGGCCACCGCCACCGCGGCGCAGCAGTTTTATCAAGAGCTGCTTACTCAGGGAGGAACCGCCCGCAACGGTTGGTACGCCCAGATTCCCCTACTACGGCAGGAAGTAGCCAATTGGCTCGGAGCCGAAACCAATGAGATAGCACTGCTGCCCAATTTCTCCGTAGCCTGCAACTACGTGGCCCGCGCCCTGGTGGGTTGCTCCCGCGTGCTGCTGCTCGATAGCGACTACTCATCGCTCACCCTACCCTGGTTGCTGCCCGACTACCAAGTGCACTACCTTTCAGCTGCCCCCAACGGGGCCATCGATTTAGATATTCTAGAAGAAGAAGTGAAAAAGTACCGCATCGAGGTGCTGGCCATCAGCCACGTACAATACGCCAGTGGTTATTGCATCGACCTGGAAACACTGGGCCGATGCTGCCGCGACTGGGGTGTGAGTCTGGTGGTAGATGCTACTCAGTCGCTGGGCGTGGTGCCCATCGACTTGCGCACTGCGCCGGTGGACGTGCTGATCGGCAGTGGCTACAAGTGGATGACGGCCGGTTTTGGCAACGCCCTGCTGTTCGTGCGTCGCGCGCTGCACGACCGGCTGGTGGTGCCCGCCGTGGGCAACAACAGTTTTGATGATTCGCCAGCGGTGCATTCGCGGGTGGACCTGCACTTCTCGGCCCGCTTGCTAGAGGTGGGGCACTATGACTTTGCCAGCCTGCTGGCCCTGCGGCAGGCGGTGCGCGAGTTGCAGTCCCTGGGGCAGGCAGTCGTTCACCAGCGGGTGCAGGCCCTGGTGGCCTACCTGTATGAGCAACTTCCGGCCTCGGTCGAGGTGATCTCAGACTACGCGGTCGGCCGTCGCTCGGGCATTACGGTACTGCGGGGCGGGGCGGAACTGGAACGGGCGTTGCTGAAGCAGAAAATCATCACCTCGGCCCGGCCGATGGGCTTGCGCATTAGTTTACATTTTTACAACAACGAAGCGGATATTGATCACCTTTGCCAAGGATTAACGGCTGCCTTATAAAACCAACGATGCCTAGGAAAACAATTCTTTTACTGTTGACCATTGCGGTGGCGGCGGGCAGTGCCTACCTGCTGTTTCGCACGGTGCTGGAGCAAAGCGAACACCCTATCACCTTCGAGCTGTTTGCGGCCCTGATTGGGGTGAGCATCACCATCGTGCTCACCAGCATCCTGCTGAACCGGCAAACCACGGCCGAACTGCGCAAGGAGGAAAATATCCTGTTCCTTAACCAGAAGATGAAGGTCTACAACGAGCTAATTGATCAACTCTACGACATCATCTCTAAGAAAAATATCCTGGAGGAAGACATGATCGAGATTCGGCTCCTCAACCAGAAGCTGGCCTTCATTGCCAGTCAGCCGGTGCTGTTGTCGTTCAGTAAGTTTTCGCGAAGCTTCGCCGCGCTGGCCAAAAAAGACGCGATCAACAACGACGACGTGGATTTGCTTTTGCTGGAACTGAGCCACATGAGCGTGGACATTCGCGAAGATTTGCTCCAAAACTCGCCCCGAGAAATGGATGACCCCGAAACCATTCGGGCCACCGTGCTCAAGAGCAATCAGAATTTGGATATCGAGTAGAGGTTATTCCGATAGGAATTTTGGGAGCAGGGAAGCTTCACTCTCTGCTATGAATCAACCACCCCGCGCGAGATTTGGAAAAATCAAGAAAAAGCGGGCACCGCAGCGACCATCTCGGCCACCTGCCGACCGGCGCGCATGGCGGCGTTGATGGAGCCATTGAGTTGGTAGTCGCCCGCGGCGAAGAGGCCTTCGCGCAGTTTGCCGCACTGCGGTGACAAATTGTGCTGCACCCGTTCTTGCGCGGGCAGGGCGTAATGGATCCGATAGGTTTTTAGGTGCTGCCAGGTGCGGGTGTTTTCCCCAAACCAGGAAGTCATCTCTTCCTGAATGCGCTCGGTCAACGCAGCATCGGTGCCTTCAACCTCCCCCACAATGGCAGCCGACAACAGGTACTTGTCGGGGGGAGCGTAATCAGGAGCTACCTGGTTGATCACGCAAATATTATTAACCAGCCGTTGCCGCCGGGCATTCAGGGCAATCAGTGGCTTGGTGAAGGGCGGTGTATCGGTGGTGAGGTACACCTGGGTGGTCGACTGGTACTTCATCTCTTTCTTGCCGCCCGGAAAATAGCGGCTCACAAAGCTGGTGGGCTCGGTGGCTACCACAATCTGGGGGGCTGAGAAGGTTTCGCCGGTATCGGTGGTCACGGTCTGTTCACTGACCGAACGTACCGGCTTATTAAACAGCACCGCGTCGGCCGGAAGCTGCGCGGCTAATTGTCGGGGAATTTCTTCCATTCCCTGCGCCGGAACGGCCGTTTCGCCTTCCGAAAACATCTTAAACACAAAATCAAATTCCCGCCGGGAGGTGATCAAGCCTTTCTCCAGAAAGATGCCCGCCAGGAAGGGCTGAAAGAAATTGCGCAGCATGCGTTCGCTGAATCCGTACTGCTGAATGGCAGCCAACGTACTGATTTCGGGTTGCTCAAAAATAGCCTCCACCGACATCGCTTTGAGTCGAGTCTTCAGCCACAGCATGCGTATTTTGTCCGTGAGCGACCCCACCGGAGCCGCCAGGGTTTTGAGCGCCGCGGTGGGCACGCGTCCGGGATCGACGACTTCGTACTTGCCCCGTTGGTTGAGCACCAGCGCGCCGGGCGCAAAAGCCTTCAGGTCTAGGGCGTCGTAGTCGAGCAGGGCCTTGGTTTCGGGATATTCGGTCAGCAGCACCTGAAAGCCCCGGTCGAGCAGGTAGCCGTCTACCCGGTCGGTCTTCACCCGTCCGCCCACGCGCCCGGTGGCCTCCAGAATGCGTACCGAGAGCCCTCGCTCCCGCAAATGCAGGGCGGCGGTAAGCCCGGTGAGGCCTGCTCCGATGATCAGTACGTCAGCGTCATATTCGGGCTTCTGAGACATTAGGCGGCAATTGAATGCAATACGAAATTACTAACTGCGAAGTGGGGTGGAAGGTTCGGGCACTGTCAGTTGTGAGTTTCCGGGTAGCAAAGAAGGCTACCCAAAAATGTGAGTAGCCTTATCAATCAGAATTCACCATTATGGCGCGACGCATCTGACGAGAAACGCTACTGCTTCACTACCAGGTTTCTAACCTCGCCATCCTTTCATCTGTCAGCATATCATCTACTAACGTAGCGATGGCCTCATCTATCAAATTATCCAGGATTTGCTGATTGTCTTCGTCTTCTAATCTTCTATCATCACCCACCTTGAACCAGTTAAAAACCAGCTTGGTCTGAACGACAATCTCTTCCTTGGTTTTGGCCACTACGTTGTACTTACCTACCCGATTTCCCTGCTCGTCAAACACCTTCATATCGATACGCACACTAGGCCTGATTTTCATCTTTTCCGACTGAAACGATCCTAACTTTGCGTTAGTGCTATTTCCAGAGCGCATCCATACGTCGATTTGAATGAAACTATAATATTTGGAAGTACGGTGGGTGATAGCCCGTTTTTTACTTCCCATCGGATAGCCTCTTGCGGTATAAAGTATCTCTCTCCCGTCTGTTTCTCGTAGGGTTTCAACGGGCAAAAATTCAAACTTCGTGGAGTCTTTAATTTGGGTAGCGAGTTTCTCGTAGGTTTCATCTATGATGCCTTCTACCAACGGATTTTTACCCTGAAGAAATGCTTCCAGGTTTTCAGTAAATTCAGCCATGTCTACCAGCTCCGCCTGAAAAGATGGGTCAACAATTAAGTTATAATAATAGACCGTCATGGGAGCTTGGTCCTGGGCCAGACTCAGCAAGCTAGTTATGAGAAAGCTGCAAATGATAATTATTCTTTTCGCTATCATATTGATTAGGCTTAGGTCGTTGAATTAAGAATTTGCCACTTTTATAGATTACCCTTCACTAACAAATATACAGAATATTTTCAGCCATCGGAGCAGCGAATAGCAGCAGGGGCGTCCGTGTTCAGTAAGAAAGAGAAAGCAAGCTGTTCGCACCCTACAACCCCACCGGCTGAAGCTGCAACGTTTTGAGATGATCGTTGCGGCGCACCACCACCTGGATGGGGCTTGACGATTGAGTGAGCAAACTGTTAACCTCATCCCGCGGACGGCCTGCCGTGCGCACGTCGTCCACCATTATAATCTCGTCGTTTTCGGTGAATCCCGCCCGCGCCGCCGGAGAATCGGTGAACACGTGGCGGATGATCACCCGCTCTTCGGCGCGGTCGGTTTTGAGCACCAGCCCCGAATAGGCCGAAGCAAACTCTTCCACAAACGAATAATTAGGCTTCCAGTAGGATACGTTGTTCTGATAGTCAAAAACAATGTTAAATCGTTTGAGTAGCTCGTTGCCGATGTGGCCGATCCCGTCGTGAAAAGCCTTCTTAAAGTAGGCCGAACGGTTGAGCCGGATAGGCACGTTGGTGAGCTGACACCAGCCCAGGTCGAAGTTCTTGAGTCGCCCGGCATCGTTGCGGTCGATGATGCCGGTGAATCCCATCGTGTACACCGTGCGCGTACGTCCGATTTTGTCGGCCAACTGATGCTTCTCCACCGTAGGCGAGTACAGCGTGATGGAAGAGCCGGAGCCATTGTCCACCTGAAAACGGCCCGTAAGGGTGTGTCCGTCGTCGAGCGTAAGCGCGCCCTCGATGTAGGGTCGGCCCGAAATAATCTCGAACGGATGCGCATGATACCCGACGGGCGGAATAAACTGCTGCGGATCGTAGAGCGCAATAGTTTGGGTGTCGTAGTTGATCTGCACCACGTAGTGCTTGAGCAGATCCTGCCCGATGATGCCATCTACGCGCTTGCCCAGAGCGCGCTGAATGTGGTCGAGGGGCAAGTGCACCACCCGCACCTTTTCCACCCGTAGTTCGCCCATGCGCAGTTGACTGTTCCGCGAGTAGTAGGCCAGACTAGGACCCTTGCTGCTCCGGATCGGGGTGAAGCCATCGCTGCTGAGCTTGAGTTTTTTGGCCTGCCGTTGGTTGATCACCGTGGAGGCGGCACCCGTGTCGAAAATGAATTGCATGGGCTCGGAGCCGTTGACGCGCACCTCGATGAAAATATGACTGCCCGTCAGGCGGAAGGGTAGGGTAGTGAGCGAAGCGGACGCCCCGACGGGCGAGGTTGAGGTAAGTGAGATGAACAGGAGAAGTCCAAAAAACCGCCGGAGCGATCGTACGTAGTAGGCACGGGTAAAGGGACTCTTCACGGAGGGGATAATCTGCTTAAGGATGCACCAGGATTTTTACAAGAACGGTACCAAATTACCTAAGCGGCGGGCATTTAGTTCCATCTTCCGCTTCGCGTTGCCAGTAATGTAAGAACTAGCCGTAAATTTATCCGTAAACGCGCGCGAAAATTTACCGTATCTTTGTGGAACAGCGTCTATACTCGTCAATTGCTACTTTCAACGTTTATGAAGCTACTTCCCTTATTTTTTGTCTTGCTGCTGCTCGCCCTATCCGGGAAGGCTATCGCCCAGTCGCAGCAGTCTACGGAGATCGATCAAATCTTTCAGAAATTCTACGAGTACACTTTTTTTCAGGGTGCGGTCTTGGTTGCCGACCGGGGCGAGGTAGTCTACCAGCGGGCCTTCGGGCAGGCCAACCGCGAGTGGAGCGTACCCAACACGCTGGACACCCGCTTCAACATTGCTTCCATCAGCAAGCAGTTCACGGCCGTACTGATCTTGCGCTTGGTTGATGCGGGGCGGTTGGATCTTGACCAACCGATTGCTAATTATCTGCCCGAGTACCGGTCGGATGTGGGGCGGCGGGTGACGCTGCATCATCTGCTCACGCACCAGTCGGGCATTCCCAACTACACCAGCCTGCCCTACGTATGGTCCGATTCGTTGACCCAGCGCTACACGACCGAAGATTTGATTCGACGGTTCGGTAGCTTCGACCTGGAGTTTGAACCCGGCACGCGCTATCGCTACAGCAACACCGGCTACCTGCTACTGGCCGCCATCGCCGAGCGGGTGACGGGCGAGCCCTTTGACGTTCTGATCGAGCAACAAATACTGGCACCCCTGGGGTTGCAACAGACCGGGGTAGACAACCGCAGTGCGCTGGTAGAGAAGCGAGCTTTCGGCTACGAAAAGACAACCCAGGGCTACCGGCCGGTGGCAGGCATGTACATGAAGAACCTGCAGGGTGCCGGTAACCTGTACTCGACGGTAGAAGACCTGTTTCGTTGGGATCAGGCGTGGTATACGCACGAATTATTGTCTAAAAAGGAAGTGAAGACGCTAGAAAAAGCCTACACCGAGACGAACGCCACCTGGATTCCGCCCTACGCGAGCACCTACGGCTACGGGGTGGCGCTGGCGGAAATTCCGCTGACCAAGAAAAAGTCGGTGCCGATGGTCTTTCACAGTGGGCACATCAAGGGGTTTAGCAGTTTCTACGCGCGCTTTCCCGCCGACCAGCAGGCGGTGATTATACTCAGCAATACCGGGGAAGTAAGCACCGCCCGGATGAACGCGGTGACCGTGGAGGTGCTGAAGGTGCTGCACGGCTTGCCCCACACCCTGCCCGAGCGCAACTTGGCGGATGATCTGTACCAGGTGATTAATCAAGAAGGCATTGCCCCCGCCGTGACCTACTACCATCAACTGCGCGATGCCTTTCCCTACGAATTTACGAACTCCCGAGCGCAACTGGCCGCCCTGGGTCAGCGGTTGCAGCAGGAAGGCGACCTGGCCAGCGCGGTGGTGATCTTTCAACTTAACAGCGACGTACATCCGCACTGGTCTACCTATTACCAACTAGCTGAGGCCTGCCTACTGGTGGACGAACCCGAGAATGCGGAACGCTACTACCAGCAGTCGTTATCGCTCAATCCCCGAAAAGACGCTTCTCAGAAAGAAGCCTACCGAGAAACCAAAACCAGCCTAAAGCGCCTCCGTCAGCAAACCCGAAAGTCGATGAGCGAGCGCTAATCGCCGCGGGTGGCAAACCTTTGTGGATACAGAAAGTTAGGGTAACGTACAAAATCTACCTACCTACCGTACTGACTAGTTAGCCCATGAGAACTCCGCCGGAAGCGTATTTGATATTTAGAGAGGAACTGAAGAAGGCTGAGCTTGCAAAGTTGCGTCTCCAAACTGAGTATCAGGCAAAAATCCGGAATATGAATCAGGAGTTGGCGTACCTCAAGGAGCAGATTAGTTCACAGCAGTCGATGATGAAAACCACCATTGACTACGCCACTCGTCTGGAAGAAGAGATGGAAGAGCTTCAGCAGCAAATCAATCACGATAAGAAAAACGCTAATAACAGTCATCACTAACCATGAAAGACCCAGAACCCGCTCAGTCGTCTGATTATCCGTTCGTCGAGGTGTTTGATAGTCGCTTTGCCCGGGTGTTTTACCTGGAAGAACCGAAAATTGTGGTAAGTGAAATGAGGGCGGAGTATGTGCCCATTGAGCATTTCAAGGATACTTTTCGCTACGTTGGCGAACTGGTTCGGGCGGGTTACAACAGCAAGTTTATTTTCGACAAGCGGGCCCTGCGGGCTTTCCACCAACCCTCGATGGAGTGGTACTACGTGGTGTGGAAGCGCGACATGCTGGCCCACGGCCTGCGGGTGCACCGCAAGATACTTCCCCGCGAACCCTGGTTCCGAAAATCGGTGATAATCGCCAAAGAACAGATCCACCGGCAGTATCCCGACAACGTGATCGATCAACTGGATATTCAGTACTGCGACACCCTGGAAGCCGCCATCAATACCTGATCTATGGCAAACTTTACCCGCAACAGCATTGACGGCCTGGAACGCTTTTTTCGCACCAACCTGATCAACTCCCTGACCGGCTTCAAGAGCGTGGCGCTCATCGGCACCCGGGGCGAGGCAGGCCAGGAAAACCTGGCGATCTTCTCGCAAATTATTCACGTGGGAGCCAATCCGCCACTGGTGGGGGTGCTCTTTCGTCCCGACAAGGTGGAGCGGCATACATTGGAAAACATCCGATCCGCGCAAGTATTCACCATCAACCACATCCGTCCCGAGTTTGTGCAGCAGGCCCACCACACCGCCGCCCGCTGGGAAGAATCAGAGTTCGCGGCTTGTGATCTTAGCCCGGAGTACGTCGATGATTTTCCAGCTCCTTTCGTGGGCGAAGCGCGGGTGAAGATGGGACTGAAATTGGTGGAAGAACAGCAACTGATCAACGAGACCGTGCTGGTAGTGGGTGAGATTCAGCAACTGCACGTGCCTGACGAGTGCCTGGGCGACGATGGGTTCTTAGACCTGGAAGGTGCCCAAACGGTGACTTGCTCGGGACTGGACTCGTATCATACTACCCAGAGGCTAGTGCGCCTGAGCTACGCCAAGCCCAACCAACCGCTCAAGGAAATTTAATTAGGAGGTAGGTGTTGGGGATTAGGTTTTAGGTGCTTCCAAAACCTAATCCCCAAAATCCAATCCCTAATCCCCCTAGCCAACCCCGCAAGTCACCTATGCACAACCTCATCGAGTTCACCGACCGGGGCCTATACTGCCCGCCCGCCGACGTGTTTATTGATCCCTGGCAACCGGTGGACCGGGCCATCATCACCCACGCCCACTCCGACCACTCCCGCTGGGGTATGAAGTACTACCTGGCCCACCGGCAGTCGGAGCAGATCATGCGCCTGCGGCTTGGTCAAGACATTCATCTGGAAACCTTAGAATATGACGACCCCGTCGACATCAACGGGGTGGAGGTGAGTCTGCATCCGGCGGGGCACATCTTCGGGTCGGCGCAGGTGAAGCTCACCTACCGGGGCGAAACCTGGGTGGCCTCGGGCGACTACAAGCTGGAAGACGACGGGTTCACGGTACCCTTCGAGCCGGTGCGTTGCCACGCTTTCATCACCGAATCTACCTTCGGACTGCCGATCTACCGCTGGCAGCCGCAGGCCGAGATTATGCAGGACATCAACGACTGGTGGCGAGGTAATCAGGAGGTAGGCAAGGCCTCGCTCATCGGGGCCTACGCCCTGGGAAAAGCGCAGCGCATCATCGACGGCGTAGACCGCAGCATCGGCCCCATCCTGGTGCACGGGGCGGTGGCCAACATGAACGAGGCCCTAATTGCCGGAGGAGCCAAGCTACCCGTTTTGGAACGCGTATCGTCCGACATCACCAAAGAAACCATTGCCAAGAGCCTGATCATTGCGCCCTCGTCGGCCTTCAACAGCCCGTGGGTGAATAAGCTGAAGCCTTATCGCCTGGGGATTGCTTCGGGCTGGATGAACATTCGGGGGGCCAAACGCCGCCGCGCTGCCGACCGGGGTTTTGTGCTGTCGGACCACGCCGATTGGCCGGGACTGAACCGAGCCATTGCCGAAACCGGGGCCGAGCGGGTGTACGTGACGCACGGGTCCACGGCGGCCTTCAGTCGGTGGCTGCGCGAGCAAGGCTACGAATCAGACGAGGTGAAAACCAGCTACGAAGGCGAACTGTCCGAAATCAATGAGTCGGCCGATGATTTGAAGTAGCAACAATCCGCATCCATTGACTCGGACTCCTATCCTAAGCCGTCTCTTCCATTACTTTCTTTTCGGGGGCCAGCATCTTTTCGTGATCATCCAGCACGTCTTCCACGTACAGCGTCTTGATGAGCACCATCACGATGGCAAAGATCGGCGTGGCCAGCACCAAACCGAGCACCCCGGTGTAAACTCCCAGCACCAACTGGGCCACCAAAATGAGTGCCATCGGCAGCGATACTTGGCGCCGCTGGATGACGGGGGTGAGCAGGTTGCTCTCGATGATCTGCACTAATACGTAGATCCCGGCCGTCCAGAGCATTTTCTGAGGGCCCTGGGTAGCCGCCACCAGCACGCCCAGCACCAGTGCCGCCAGCGGACCGAAGTTAGGCACGAACGCCAGCAGTCCGGCCGTGATGCCTAAAATTAGCGCCAGCGGAATGCCCAGAATCCACAAGCCCAGCCAGGTAAAGACCGCCACAATGAGCATCGATAGCAGTTTGCCCAGCAACCAGCTGCGCAGTGTCTGACCCAGGATATTCAACACCTCGTTGGCCCGCTCTCGCCGGTTTTTTGGCACCAGGTGAACGATTCCCTCTACGTAGATCTGGGGGCTGGCTAAAATCAGAAACCCCATAAATATGATCACGTACAGGGTACCCAGGGCTCCGACAAACCCAAATACTGCCGAAAAGAACCTTTGAGCGTTGCTGCGTAGGCTCTTCAAGAAATTCTCCTGTTTCACGTAATCAACGAGTTGCTGTCCGCCGGACAGTTGCTTCACCTGCTGTTCTACCTCCTGGACAGAAGAGGGCAACTGTTCGCTGAGTTGACTCGCTTGGCTGGTTACGTAGGGCGACAGCGCCCAGCCGATGCCCCCGGCGACAATCAGAAAGGCAACCACGGCCACCAGGCGGCACCATCCCATAGAAAGCGGTAGATGATTGTTCAGCCAGCGGGCAATGCCATCGAAAAAAACCACCACCAGCACCGCCGCGATGATGATGAGCACCACGCTGATGCTGGTTCCCAGAAACAAAAGGATGAGGATCGTGGCAGCCACAATGCCTACCACCGTGAGCACGCGGTGGGTAAAGGTAGAAGAATCCATAAGGAGTAGGTTGGTTAGCTAAAAAATAGTGATGGAACAAATCAATCAACCAACGGGTGGGGGAGAGTGTTTTAGCGAGCGGTGGAAGAACTCGGCAACCGCATTAGTACAGAAACCCAAAAACCCAAAGGGGCAGCGACTGACCTACTGGGTATTCCAGATCATCCTTGACAACCCACGCGTCCGACAACCCTTCAATCTGTTTTCGTCCCTTGTTGCGACCGCCGATTTCAAAATGATACTGCCGGTCGACCACAAAATCAGTTTGCGCTGAGTATCCCACGGTATGTCGCGCGCTAAGTTGATTATTGAAGAACACCTCCCGCACGGTTCCGACCTCCGGGAGCGCTTCGGACAGGGCGTACAGGAGGTTGGTATTTTGAAGATACACCTTTTCGGGCTTCTGAAGGGTGGATACGCCAAAGCCGGAAGCGAAAAGCAAATGAAGTAGTCGCGCATCGTGCAGGAAGTGCAGGTAGTTGCTGATAGTGGCGCGGTGCAGCTTAGTCTTGTCAGCCAGACTATTAATATTAGGTTTAAAGGGCACTTCCTGGGCTACTACGTACAGCAACTGGAGCATTTTCTTCGCATGACGAATATCAAAACCCTTTAGCTCCGCCATGTCGTACTCCACAATGGCCCGCACCAGTTGCCGGAGCCGATCCTGATAGCTCTGCTGATATTCCTGGTAAAACGGATAGTAACCCCGAACCAGGTAGTCTTTGAAATACATTAGCGGTTTAAAGTCTTTCGGGAAACGCGAGCGCAGGCTTTCCGTGGTCAGTACGTCCGACAGGGTGACCACGGGCAGCGGCTGCTGATGGTACAGCGCCAGGTATTCTCGGTAAGACAAACCCGGCAGTTCGTACATAAGGGCCCGGCGGCTCAGGTCGGCCTCCTGCCGAGAGATGTCGATGATGGAAGAACCGGTGAAGACCACCCGCAATTCAGCGTAGCGGTCGTAGATGTTCTTGATCTCCCGGGCCCAGCCGGGGTACTTGTGCACCTCGTCCAGCACCAGTATTTTGCCGCCCCGCTGGAAGAAATTGCGGGCCGTATCGAGCAGCCGGTGGGTGGTAAAGTAGAGTTCATCGAGCGATAAGTACGCCGCCTCCCGGGTGGGTAGCCCCTGCTCATGCAGCCACTGCAGCAGCATCGTCGTTTTGCCCACTCCCCGCGCTCCTTTGAGGCCAATGAGTCGCTCGTTCCAGTGAATAGTATTATAGAGGCTGCGCCTGAACGAGCCGGTGGCCCCCGCGACGAGTCGCTCGGATACTTCCAGTAATTCTTCCATCGCTAAAAATGTACAAGTACTTGTGCAAAAGTAAGCATTTTGTGGATAAGTACTTGTCTTGATTAGGATGTTTCAGGATGGTCAGGATGAATACAATGATCTGCTGAAGCGATCCTGATTATCCTAATTTCATCCAAACCATCCTGACGGTCGCCGCGCGATCCTACTCGCTCCGCAACGTATCCACCGGGTTACGCTGCGCTGCCCGCAGGGTTTGCGAACCGATGGTCAGCAGTCCCAACGCTAACAGCACGACAGAACCCAGCAGGATGGTGCCCCAGCCGAAGTCTACTCGATTGGGGAAGTTTTGTAGCCACAGGTTATTCACGAAATAGCTGAGCGGAGCGCCAATGGCGATGGAAACGGCCAGAATGCTCAGAAAACCCCGTGAAAGCAACAGGGCAATGCGAAAACTCTCAGCGCCTAGCACCTTGCGAATGCCAATTTCTTTGGTGCGTCGTTCGGTGGTATACGTCGCCATGCCCAACAAGCCCAGGCAGGCGATGATGATAGCCAAAGTTGCGATAAACCCAATGATAGCGACCATATCCAAAAATGCTTGGTGCGTCTCGGCCAGTTGCTGATCGTAAAACTCATACTTGAGCGGGTGAATGGGATCAATGGTCTTCCACTTTGTTTCAATTTGAGCAAGGGTACCCATCGGATCGGTGGCGCTGAGCTTTACGTTGGCGTACCGAAACCGATCCGGTTGATAGCGCAGCAGCATCGGACGCGTTTCGTTACGGCTCATAGGCAGGTCTATCCGAAAGTCTTTAACCACCCCAACTACTTCTAGGTCCGTCTCGTCCCATTCCGAGTCAAGAGTGAGTCCGATGACTTCGGTGGGATGCTCGTATCCTAGCATCTTGACAGCTGCCTCATTGATTAGAATAAACGGGGAAGCCGAGGCCTCGCCCGTCCGAAGGTTACTTCCTGCCAACAACTTGATACCCAGGTTGTCAGTAAAGCGCTCATCTACCGGCAGGGCAATGGCATACTGGTACTCCGCTTCGCTACCTGCGGGCCGCAGACTACTTCCGTTGTTCTTTCCGGTAGCGGGAATATACTCACTGGCCGAAACAGCCGCCACTCCCGTAATGGCATTCAGTTCGTTAGCCACCAGCGCGTAATCATTGCCCTGCAAAGGTATGTTGATGATACTCTCCGAAGTAAACCCATAATCGTAGGCCAAAAAGTGCTTGAACTGGTTATAAATGAGCAAGGAGGTCACTATAAAGAACAGCGAAACCACAAACTGGGCAACACTGATGATCTTACGCATGCCTAGTTTGTGGGAGTAAGTATCACTGTTCTTGAGCGCCCTCTGCGGTTGGTAAGCCGACAACCGCCACGCCGGATAGCCCCCGGCAGCCACTCCAATTAGCAACGCAAAACTCACAAAGATTAGGTACACCAGGAAGTTCTCTTGCAGGTCGAACCCGAGATACTGATTGACCCACAGTCCCATGAACGCTTGCTTCAGAAAGAATAGCAGTACGATAGCCAGGGCCAGGGCCATCAGTGCCGTCATCACCGATTCACTCAAAAACTGTTGTACCAAATCTTTACCCCGGGCTCCCGCCACCTTACGCACCCCGATCTCTTTGGCCCGCGTGAGTGCTCGGGCGATGGATAAGTTGGTGTAGTTCAAGCAGGCCAGCAGCATGATGAGCAGTGCCTCCGCACCCAGTACGTAATACGCCAGCAACGGCAGACTGTACGTAGGGGCATTTCCGAGTATCGGGCCGGGAGTGATTTTGGTAAGGGCTTGCCCGCTTAAACCAAATTCTTCAAAGTTTTCCAGATCAGCGTACTTAAGACTCACCAAATCATTCAGCGCGGCGTTCAAATCCTGCTGGTTATGCTCCGGCAGCAGCAGCGCATACGTCAAACAGTGGGCGTAATACCCCCAATCGTTCGTACGGTCGGTCACGTATTCCTTCGTGTGCAGGGCGGGCAGGGAAGCCTCCGACACCAGTACATCAAAGGCCAGATGCGATTTGTAGGGTTTATCGGCTATCACACCCGTAATTGTGAATAGTCCCCAGGAAACCGGCGGCTCGCCTGCCCCTTCTCCCAGAATTGGGAGTCCTCGGT
This sequence comes from Cyclobacteriaceae bacterium, assembly GCA_965217295.1. Classification (GTDB taxonomy): domain Bacteria; phylum Bacteroidota; class Bacteroidia; order Cytophagales; family Cyclobacteriaceae; genus Tunicatimonas. The sequence continues at coordinate 6,241,548 of CBDCHR010000008.1, read as the reverse complement.
CGACGAACTCTATCGTTTTCCCCAGTGAGTTTTCTTCGGCGAAGAGTTGCCGGGCCAGCGCATGCGTGATGACCATCGCGTTGGGCGATGCCAGGGCGGTGCGCTCGTCACCTTGTTCCAGTTGGTAGCTAAACACTTGGAAAAAGGAGGTGTCGGCGAAGAATCCCCGCATTTCAGCGATATTTTTATCGTAGATGGCATCTCCGCCCACCCCCTGAATCAAATGCGTAGCGGCAGCAACCGGCGCATAATCGCTGGCGAGCGTATTGGCCAACGGAACCGGAGAGGTTGCGTACTTCGCATTCTGAGGTTCAGAGATGATTCGGTAAATCCGATCCTTCTTCGTATGAAACTGGTCATAACTCTTCTGATCGACCAACATCAGGATAATCAGCATACAAACTGACATCGCCACGGCCAGTCCGAACACATTAATGAATGAGAATACCTTGTACTTGAAGATATTCCGAACGCCTACCTTGAGATAGTTTTTGAACATGATAGTTGGGGTTTAGTTGACTGTTTTAATCAGGATAGATGGGATAAGATAGGATGGATACAGTATGATCCTGTCTCTATCCTGACGGTCGTCGCGCGATCATTATTCGCTCCGCAACGTGTCCACCGGGTTGCGCTGCGCGGCTCTTAATGTCTGCGAACCAATCGTCAGCAGCCCGAGAAGCAGTAGGGCCAGCGAACCCCATAAGATCGTAGGAACCCCGAAATCAACGCGATTGGGGAAGTTCTGTAGCCACAGGTTATTCACGAAATAGCTGAGAGGTGCGCCGATAGCTATGGAAACGGCCAGCGTGGTGAGAAATCCGCGGGACAACAGCAGGGCCAGCGTGAGCTCCCCGGCCCCGAGCACCTTGCGGATGCCCACCTCTTTTGTCCGACGCTCGGCGGTGTAGGTGGCCATGCCCAACAAGCCCAGGCAGGCAATCACAATGACCAGCGAGGCGATGAAGCCAATAACCGCTACCAGATCGCCTAGCCACAGGTTGACTTTCACCAGTTGGTCGTCGAAGAACTGGTACTGAAACGGGTGCACCGGGTCAACGCTTTTCCAAGCCGCAGTTAGTTTTGCCAGGGTACCGGACACGTCACCGGCGGCAACTTTCACGTTGAGATAGCTGAACTGCTCCGGCTGGTAGCGAAACAGCAGGGGACCAATCCCGTCTTCCATCACCGGGGTCTGAAATTTGAAGTCCTCCAGCACACCCACCACTTCAACCGGCTCCTCGTACGCGGCTACCTCCAGCGACGCGCCGACGATGTCGGATACCGGTGCGTAACCCAGGGCCCGCGCGGCTGCCTCGTTGACCACCACCCCGCGGCCCGATTCTCCTTCGGCGCGCAGGTTCCTTCCGGCGACCAGACGAAGCCCGAAGTTGCGGATGAAACTCGTATCCACGCTCATGCGCTCAAAGCGAGGATCGGCCTCGGTGGGTTCGTTCCCCACTTTTCTTACCCGCGTGCTACCTAGCGACATGGCCGTAGCCGGAATGTAGGCACTGGCCGAAATCGCCGTGACATCGGGCACCGAACCCAATTCGTTGCGCAAGCGCTGGTAGTCGTTGCCCTGGAGCGGTACGTTAATTAAATTCTCCGCATCAAAGCCGTACTCAAAATCCAGGTAATGCCGAAACTGCTGATAAACCAACAGCGAGGTGATGATAAAGAACAGCGAAACCACGAACTGACTCGCACTCAATAGCTTTCGTACTCCCAGTTTCCCCGGCTTCTCACCGCCAATGTTCTTGAGCACTTTCGTGGGCGAGTAGCGCGATAGATACAGGGCCGGATACGCTCCGGCCAGCAGACCGATCAACAAGGCCAACCCCAGAAAGACGAAGTAGACCAATGTGTTTCCCTGCAAGCTGAAGTCCAGGTACTGGTTGGCCCACAGCCCCATAAACGCCGACTTGACCAGGGACAGCAACAGGCAGGCCAACGCCAGGGCGAACAGCACGGTTAGCACCGACTCGCTCAGGAACTGGTAGACCAAATCCCTTCGCTTGGCTCCCGTCACCTTCCGCACCCCGATTTCTTTGGCGCGGGTCAGAGCCCGAGCGATAGACAGGTTGGTGTAGTTCAGACTGGCCGATATCAGAATAATCAGCGCCAGAAAGCCCAGAAAATAGTACGCCTCCACCGGCAACCGAAGGCTGAGCGGGTTTCCGACAAAGCGGCCCACCGCAATGGCATCCAGCGATTGAGGGGCCAACGTTAGTCCCGCTAGTTCCTCAACATTCGCGTACTGATGCGCGACCAGATCGTTCAACGAAGCTGTCAAATCCACCTCGCTGCTTCCCGGTTTCAGCAGCGCGTAGGTGTAGCACTGGGAGTACTGGCGCCAGTCGCCGGTATGGTCCGTTACTTTTTCTTGCTGATACAAAGCGGGCAGGGAGGCGGCCGAAACCAGCATATCAAACTTGATGTGCGATTTGTACCGGGTGGGATCAATCACCCCCGTAATGGTGAAGCTGCCCCAATTGACCGAACTGCTGCCCGGATCGCTCACAAAGTCAAACTTCAGCAAGCGCAAGCCCCGGTCCGTAAACTCCACCCGTTGGCCCACGGCCGCTTCGTTTCCGAACAATGCCTCGGCTAGTTTGCGGGTGATCACCATCGTATTAGGCTGGTCTAACGCCTGGCTCTTGTCTCCGGCTACCAGATCAAAGGTAAACACCCGGAAGAAAGAAGAATCTGCAAAGAAGCCCCGCATCTCCACCGATTTCTCGCCGTAGGTAGCGTCACCGCCCACTCCCGGCACCAGGTGCGTCGCTTCTTCCACCACCGCGTACTCCGGCAGGGCCGCTGCCAGCGGAAAGGCACTCTTCGCGCTGGGCACCGCCGACCCTTTCTCCTGAGACAACACCCGGTAAATCCGATCCTTCTTCGTATGAAACTGGTCATAACTCTTCTGGTCAGCCAGCATCAGGATAATCAACATACCGACCGACATGGCCACGGCTAAACCGAATACGTTGATAAAGGAGAACACCTTGTACTTGAAGATATTCCGGAGGCCTACTTTGAGATAGTTTTTAAACATGATAATTGAGTTTAGTTGATTGTTTAAATCAGGATAGATGGGATAAGACAGGATGGACAGGACGAATACAGTATGATGTCGGGATGATCTTGTCTGCTCCTTTTATCCTGACCATCATCTTCATCCTGACCATCCCGATCCTATTCGCTCCGCAAGCTGTCCACCGGGTTGGCCACGGCGGCCCGCACCGATTGCCAACTCACGGTGAGCCAGGCCACCAGCAGGGTGAACAGCCCGGCCAGCACAAAGATACCCGCGCCGATTTCAATGCGGGAGGCATACGAACTCAGCCAAGCATCCATCACGAAGTAGGCCAGCGGCACCGCCAGCGCAATGGCAACCACGATCAGCTTGGTGAAGTCGCGCGACAGCAGCACGACGACGCTGCCCACCGAAGCTCCCAACACCTTGCGGATGCCGATCTCCTTGGTGCGCTGCTGCGCCGTGAAGGCCGACAGCCCCAGCAAACCCAACCCGCCGATAAACAGCGCCAGTCCGGCAAACACCCGAATCAGCTGGCTGAACCGCTGGTCGGTCTGGTACTGCCGGTTGAAGTAGTCGTCCAGAAAGAAGTACGAGAACGGATTGCCCGGAAAGACCGCGTCCCAGGTGGCTTGCACGTGCGCAATGGTTTGCGGCAGATTCTGCGGACTCACCTTCATGGCGTAGTATTCGGTCTGGGTGCCTTCCAGAATGATCACCATTGGCTCAATCGCCTCCTTCAGTGAGGCCTGATGGAAATCATTGACCACGCCCACCACCACCATTTGGCCCTCTTCGGCCCCAAAGCTGATGGTCAACGGCGAGCCCACGGCATCCTCTACGTTGTCAAAGCCCAGCACTTGGGTGGCTAATTTGGTGATTACTACGGCCGTATCTTCGTCGGCGTGGTCTCTTGAGAAGCCACGACCAGCCAGTATATCCATCTCAAACAAATCGAAATAGTCATAGTCTACGCCATTGACCCGGAGTGCTTGGGCTTCTTCAAGCGGAGTGCCGTACTTTCGGAAATTGAACTTAAACTTCCGGGAATGTCCGGGCACGTAACTGGCCCCCGACACCTGCTGGATCGATGCGTTTCTTAGCAGTTCGGTCTTGAACTGATCATACTGATTTTTCTGGGCTTCCCAATCCTTAGGACGGATGCTTGGGCGATTGACGACCAACGTTTGCTTCATGTTGAAACCCAAATCCTCGCTGAGCATGTACTGCATCTGCTGATACACGATGGCCGTGCCCACCACCAGCACAATGGCGGCGGCGAACTGAAACACCACCAGCGCCTGCCGCAACCGAATGCCGTGTTTGCCCGTGCGCAGCGTTCCCTTCAGCACCCGCGCGGGCCGAAACGAAGCCAGCACCAGCGCGGGGTAAAAACCCGATAGCAAGGTGCCCACCACGAACAACCCGGCCAGCAGGCCCCACAGCCAACCCTGGCTCCAGAAAGCTACTTCGGACAGCCGCAACCCGGTGAGGTCGTTGAACACCGACAGCAACAGGCTCACCAAAACTCCGGCAATGGCAATGGCCAGTCCGTTGATGAGCAGCGACTCGATCATGAACTGTTTGATAAGCTGATAGCGAAAGGCTCCCAGCGCTTTGCGCACGCCCACTTCGCGACCCCGCTCCATGGCCCGAGCGGTAGACAAATTGATGTAGTTGATCCAGGCGATCACGAGGATGAAGCCCGCGATGATGAGCAGAAAGTACACCACCTGCGCACTACCGTTGGCCTCGGCCTCCTCGGCCAGGTCGGAGTACAGGTGAATGTCGCCCAGCGGTTGCAACGACAGCACATCGCGCCGCTGCTGCTCGGCCAGTCCCGGACTGTACTTGTCCACCACCGCCGGAAACTTGGCGGCCAGGGCATCGGGGTCGGTACCTTCGCGCACGCGGATATAGGTGTAAAAATCTTTGCGTTCCCAGGTCAGGTCGTAGCGTTCCCGCGCCCCTTCGCCCCGGTTGTTGAGCGTGGCGTGCGAAAACAGCACGTCGAACTTCAGGTGCGAGTTGGCGGGCACGTCCGCAAAAACGCCCGTCACCCGGCAGCGCTCGTCGTTGAAGTCATCGTCCTGCAAGCGCAGCACCTTACCCACCGGGTCTTCGTCGCCAAAGAAGCGCTTCGCGTAGGTTTCTGACACCACCGCCGTGAAGGGTTCGGCCAGCACCGTCCGCGGTTCGCCCTGCACCAGCGGAAAGGAGAACACTGAAAAGAACGAGGAGTCGGCATACATGAACCGCTCCATCTTAAAGGCTACCGGTCCGTCGGCCGCCTCTTCGTAGGTGATCACCACGTTGTTCTTGAAGCCCATGTTATACAGGCGGGTGTAGTTCAGCACCTCGGGCAACTCAGCTGCCAGGGCCGGGCCCGCCCCCGGATAGTTCTCCGCGCTGGCCAGCATCAGCTCGTCGTTCTGGTACTGATCCAGTTGCACCCGGTAGATTTGGTCGCCCCCGGTGTGAAAGCGGTCGTAGCTGCGCTCAAAGACCACGTACTGCGCGATCAGCAGAAACCCGGCAACTCCCACCGCCAGGCCCAGCACGTTGATGAACGAATAAAACCGGTTCTTGCGCAGGTTGCGCAGGGCTGAGTAAAGATAGTTCTTGAGCATGAGGTTTGTTGTTTATTTTAATCGGGATAGGCAGGATGGCTCAGAATTAATACAATGACTTACTGAGGCAACCAAGTTGATCCTGTATTATCCTGCCTATCTCACACTATCCTGTTCATCCTGATCGCAAAACTTACGCCAACCCACCAAAACCCGCATTCCGTTCCCTCAACGATGATTGTCTTCTTCACCATTGTCCGCCATCGAACACTTGGTGTCCGTTTGTGAACACTACTGCACTCTTGATGGCAGCCAATGAAGAGAAACCGTCTGCGCTGTTATCCCGAACGAGCAGTCAGATTTTGGTTGGCTGATACCGAACGACACCTCATCTTACCGACCTATCAATTCAGAACCGGGGGGAGGGTGATTAGCCGGAGCGATTTCGAAAAAGAGTACAATTTAGCGTCGGCAGCGCTCCGCCGAAGGAGCACCGAACCTATGCCAAAGAGACACCGAAGCCAGGCATCAGGTCAATTCTAGGAATACTGCAAATCAGTAATCTCAGCCACTTCGAAGAAGAGAGGGAGCAAAAGCTCCCAAAAAGTCTACCAACGAACGCCAACCATCAGCATCCCAATCACCCTCGCAAGTTATCCGCCAATATCCAGCCCACCCAGCAAGTCATCCAGCATCCAACCCCCTAGTCACTCAGAAAATCCCTAAAGCCCAAAACCCAATCCCCAATCCCTCTAGCCCCCCAGCAAAACCCCTACCGATCATACCGCTCGTTCATCTCCTTTACGCGGCGAGACAGGGCCGCGGTCGTCACGCCCTTCTTCATGCGCCACGCCCAGTTGCCCGAGGGGGTCGACGGACGGTTCATGATGGCCTTGTGGTCGAGGTTGAGCAGGTCCTGCATGGGTACCACCGCCAACTGACACACCGAAGCAAAGGCCAAGCGGGTAAGTTCGTTGGCCACGGTGTTGGGCGTGAGCTTGCGCTGCACGTAGGCCGACAGGCGCTTGCGGTCGGCGGCCCGTAGGTCTTTCTCAAACCAGCCGCGGGTGGTGTTGTTGTCGTGGGTGCCGGTGTAGACCACCGCGTTGGGCACGTGGTGGTGGGGCACGTAGCCGCTCTTGGGCATGTCGTCGCCGAAGGCAAAGTGCAGCACCTTCATGCCGGGCAGTTCGTAGTCGTGCATCAGGTCGCGCACCGGCTGGTCGATCTCGCCCAGGTCTTCGGCGATGATGGGCAGGTTATCGTACTTCTTCTGAAATTGCTTGAACAGCTTGTTGCCCGGCCCCTTCTTCCAGCGGCCGTTCATGGCCGTTTCGTGCCCGGCGGGCACCTCCCAGTAGGCCGAAAACGCCCGGAAGTGATCCAGGCGCACCAGGTCAAACATCTGTAGGTTCTGGTCCATGCGCTGTATCCACCAGTCGTACTTTTGCTTCTTGAGCGCCTTCCAGTCAAACACGGGCATGCCCCACAACTGCCCGTGCTCGCTGAAGTAGTCGGGCGGCACTCCGGCAACGAAACCGGGCTTCTCACTGCTGCCTAACTTGAAGATATCAGGGTTGGCCCACACATCGGCACTGTCGTAGCCCACGTAGAAGGGGATGTCGCCAAAAAGTCGCACGCCCCGGCTCTCGCAGTGACTCTTCAACGCGTCCCACTGCTCGAAGAACACGAACTGCAGAAACTTCTCCTTGGTAATAGATTCGTGCAGCTCTTCCCGCAAAGACTTCAGCGCTTTCTTGTTCCGCTCACGGATCGGCTCGGGCCACATCATCCACGCTTCGCCCTGGTGGTGTTGCTTAAAGGCCATGTAATCGGCGAAGTCATCAAGCCAAACAGCATTGTCGGCACAGAACTGTTCGTAGCGCGCGCGCCGCTTGCCCGCCCGCCCGTTCTGGAATGTTTGAAACGCCTTGTCCAGCAGCGGCAACAAAAAACGGATCACCTTGTCAAAATCTACCTGCTCCTCGCTGAACTTAAAGCGGGTGCTCAGGTCGCTCTGCTCCAGCAGTCGGGACTTCACCAGTAGTTCGGGACTAATCAGCAGGGGGTTGCCCGCGAAGGCCGATAGCCCGCTGTAGGGTGAGTAGCCACTGGCTCCTTCCACCGGGTTCAGGGGCAACAGTTGCCAGTAGGTGAGGCCCGACTTCTTCATGAAGTTGGCAAATTGGTAGGCGGCCGGTCCCAGGTTGCCAATGCCGTGCGGGGCGGGCAGCGAGGTGATGTGCAGTAGTACCCCACTGCGTCGTTCGTTAATCATGCTGGTTTTTGGTTAGTAAAGCTACGGGAAATTGGTCCAAAGCTTCCGCCACCGAATAGTGGTCGGTGAGCGAAACGGTCTGGCCGGTGAGCGCGTTGGTCCAGGAAGAATTTTCGGTGGGAAGCAGCACCTGCGTCTCGCTCCAGCAGGCCTTGCCCAGGGGCAGATCATTGGTTAGCGAAAGCATGGCTACGCCCAACGGCACCAGCACCACGGCTTCCTGCCCTTCCCAGACGCGCCGAAAGGCCAACAGGTGGTTCTGCTGCGCCCCTCGAACGGTGAGCGGCTCGTAGGTGCCGTGCGCAAACAGATCGGCCAACCCCCGGCGCACGCGCAGGCTTTGCGACAGCACAAATAGTTTGATGGTCGGGTCCAGCCCGTTGTCGGTTAACTGCCCAAGTAGCGTCGCGCGGCCCTCGGCATCGTTGGCTGCCTCGAACCGCTTCAGCGCTTCACGCCGCGGAGTGTAGTCCACCGGACGGCGGTTGTCGGGGTCCACCATGCTCAGGTCCCAGTATTCGGTGCCCTGGTACACGTCGGGCACGCCCGGAGCCGTGATCTTCAGCAGGGTTTGCCCCAGCGAGTAGGTGACGGCCCGGCGGGCCAGCGGTTCGGCGAAGCGCCGGAACTCGTCCATAAAGTCTTCGTCCTGCAGTAACTGCTCGGTGAAGTGATCAATGGCCCGTTCGTAGTCTTCGTTCGGGTCTGACCAGGTGGTGTGCCCTTTCGCCTCCCGGGCGGCCTTCACCAGATACTCCCGCAAGCGGGTGGGATAGTCCACCGCTTCGGGATCGGCAAAGAAGGGATATGTGCCCACCAGCGTCTGATAGATGAAGTACTCGAAGTTGGCTTCGGGCCAGCTTTCATCCTGGTCGAGCGAGGTTTTGTAGGGTTCGTTGCCGTAGCGCCAGCGGGCGGTCACCTTCATCCACTCGCTGGGCACTTCGCTCAGCAGGTTGATGCGTAGCCGGGCGTCTTCGCCCCGCTTGGTGTCGTGGGTAGCAGTGGCGTTCATCGCCTGAGGCCAGCGCTGCTGCATCCGCCGGTGAAACTCGTCGGGTTTCATCCCCAGGTGCTGCGGAGAATCGCCCACCTCGTTGTGCGAAATTAGCGCGTGGTAGCCGTAAAAGGTGGTGTCCTCCACCCCCTTGGCCGCCAGCGGACCGGCAAACTGCTGGCACCGCATCACAAACTCTAAGCGCCGCGCATCGAAGTCATCATCTCCACTGGGCTGGCCGTGAAACACGGGGCGCAAGGCTTGTAAAGGTTCACTTAGTTCAGGCGATGCGGCCTGGGCACGTTCAAAAGCCTGCTCTAGTACCACCTGATCTTCATCCTCGAAGGGGAAATGCGTGCTATAAATCCGATATACCGGGAAAGCCACCAGCAGTTGCGCCAGAGCCGCCTGATGCTCTTTCGTAGACCCACCCTCTACCAACTTGAGCGACGCTAGCAGGCGGGTGAGGTTGTCTAATTCTCCCTGCATCCGTTCGCGCAGGATGAAGTGTTTGTTGCTAAATACTAGGGCCTGATAATCGGTAGATTCGGGATTCCAGGTGGCGTAGTAGCTGAGCAGCGACTGGCTCCCCGTCACGCTGGTGAAAAGTTGACTCACATCGGCCAAAAACCCGTAGCCACTGCTGCCCTGCACGGGCCAGCTTTCGGGAAGCTGCTCGTCGTGCTCCAGAATTTTTTCTACCACGAGGTAAGGTTTCTCACCCACCAACGACCGCAGGTTATTCAGATAGCCGGTGGGATCAAGCAGCCCATCCACGTGATCCACCCGAATGCCCTGCATCAACCCTTGGTCTACCCACTGCTTGATTTTCTGATGGTAATCCGCAAAGACCTCGGGGCGCTGCGCGTTCAGACAGATCAGGTCGTTCACGGTGAAGAAACGGCGGTAGTTGATCACCCGTTCGGTGGTTTTCCAGTGCACCAACCGATAATACTGCTCCTCCAGCAGCGCTTCCAGCTGGGCGGTGTCCTGCGCAAACGATTCTGCAAACTGCGTCATCGCTTCGGCCAGTGCCGGGTGCTGCTGCACGGCGGCGGATAGGTCAGCCACCAAGGTGCTCCAGGAGTCATCCATCGATTCGCCACCTTGCAGCGAGCGGGCGTAGGCTTCGGTACGCTCGGCCCACTTGTTCAGTTGATCTTGTTGCTCCGCCTCCAATTTAGATGATTGCCCAATTGTGCGCAGCAGTCCGGCGTAGGAAGCTACGCCGACGGGCAAGTGGTGATCGTAGTACCTGAGTTGAAAGCGGTCTTCCCAGTGCAAACTGAGCTGTTTTTCTTCAAGCACCGACTCCAGGGATGATCCCAGAAACGGAGCCATAATTTTGCCCCGGAAGCGCGGGTCGGGATGGTTCCAGTTCACGTCGAAGTAGGTAGCGTACTTAGCGTGAGGGCCCTTCTCCAGCAGGTCGTGCACCCAGGGATTGACGGGATCGTAGGCCATGTGGTTGGGCACGATGTCTTGCAGCCAGCCCATATCGAGTTCCTTGAGCCGCTGCGCGATATCCGCCAGTTGGTCTTCGGTACCGATTTCTGCGTTAAGGCGCAAGGGGTCCGAAACGTCGTAGCCGTGGGTGCTTCCGGCCCGCGCCTGAAAGATAGGCGACGCATAGACCGTGGATATGCCTAGTGCTTGCAGATAGTCAATGATTTCGGAGAGTTGCTCCAGGGTAAACGACTCCGAAAGCTGGAGTCGGTAGGTGGCAGAGGGAGTATACATGCGGGGTGGTTGGTAAAAAAATAGTTATAATGTTTAAACGCGATACTGTCGAACGCGCATCAAAAAAGCGTCAGCTTAAGTTGTACAGCGCGCTTACACCTGCGGCACCGAATCATAATCGCTCACGCGGATATTGAGTACCTCAAACAGCTGGGCAAAAGTTTTCAACCACTGCGCAGCCTGTTCGTCGCCCTGGTCTTGCTTTCGGCTCAGGCGCGCAAAGTTCTCCCGGTGGATGATGAACGCGATATTCTGGGCCTTCCACAAATCGGGTTGCAGGTGCACCTGAAAGCAGGCCTGAATAAATCGCACCGACCGCTTCATGTGGGTCAGGTCGTCGGGGTGTTGCTCCACGTACTCCATCAGGTGGTTGATGCGTTCGCCCGCCAGGTAGCTCAGACCCACCGAATCAATTTCCACGTCCAGGTTGTCGATGCTCTCTACCATGGCGTTGAGCTCGGCCCGGTCGATGTAATCATGTTCCAGCATTCGCCGCAACTTCGAGTTGATAGTAAACTCACCGGCATCCTTAAGCGGCCGGGGTGCCTGGATGCTCAATTGCTTCATGGCCTGCAGCACCGAGTAGTTGTTCTCATAAATCTGCCGGAAAGTACCCTCCACGTTGTTCATCGTTTCTTCCAGCACCTTGTTGAGCAACTCCTTTTGGTCTTCTTTAAACAAGTGCCAGAACGAGTAGTTGTGCATCCCGAAGTGCTTGTCCATCAGCACCACCGCCTCGTGCACCCGGCTTTTCTGAAAGGCCTCCGTAATTTCGTTGCGCATCGTTTCGTACTCGTTCTCCTCCAGCGAGGCTCGCACGCCCCCGAACAGGTGGTGCTCGCCCAGGTGGATCACCGCAAAGGTCACGTCTTCTTTTTCCCAAGTCACCTCCGAAGTCAGGCTGGCCTTGCCCAGTGCGAGCCGGTACTTGCCCGCGTAGTGCTTGTCGAAGTGCTGCAATTCCACTCCGAAGCTATACACCCGGTCTTGTTCGGTATACTCCGAAAAGAGCGACGAAACCGCAAAGTGGGCACCCACCCGGTTCATGTCCACAATGGAAGGACGCACCAGTTGCTCGTAGGCCACCGCGGCGTTTCCGTACGCTTCTAAGTTGCTGGGCGCTTCCTCCAGTAGGTTGATAAATTCACCCTCCAGGTCGTCGCCGCACACGTCGTGGTGCAGTTGAATGGCCCGGGCGGCGTACAAGATATCCTGAATGGTTTCGATGCCCGTCACCTCATCAAAGAACCAGCCGCAACTGGTATACATTAGCATGGCGTGGTGCTGAATCTCCAACAGCTTCAAAAACTTCACCTCGTTGGGGTGCGACAGGTTCTTACCGGTTTGCTGGTAGATAAAGTCAGCCACGTTGTCGTGCGAGCGGTCGAAGATCACGCGCACGTAATCGTTGCGGGTGGCCCAGGGATCATCCACAAAAACCGACATTTCTTGTTCGTACACCGCCGCCAGCTTGTCGCGCAGCCAGTCGAAGGCCGCCCGCAGCGGTTTGCGCCACTGCTGGTTCCAGTCGGGCCGTCCGCCGGTGTTGCCGCCACCGTCGTCCGACCAGCGTTCCAGGTGGGGCGTGCTGCTCCAGGCGGTGTTTTCGATGACCTCCGCTTCGTATTGGGGGGGATGTTTTTCCAGATACTCCCCGTAGATGGTGATATCCACTCCCGGCTGCTCTTCGATGTGGTGCAGGCAGTAGGCCAGCCCCATTTCGCCGTAGCGGTGGTGGTGGCCGTAGCTCTCGCCGTCGGTGGCGATGTGCATCAACTGCGGTTCGGGATTGTCCTCCGGGTCGTCAAGCTGGTCGATGAGGCGGTTGGCGAAGGCTTCACCGTCGTTGAGCAGCCCCTCAAAGGCAATGCCCTGCGACACGGGGCCATCGTAGAAGAATAGCGTAATCTTCTGGCCCGAGGGCAGGTTGCACTCGTACGGACGGCGCGGGTCCACTTGGGCCCCCATGGCGTTGGTCCACTCCTTGGTGCCCTTCTTGCGCACCCGCTTGGCCTGGTAGGGCGACAGGATCGTAAACTTGATGCCGTGGGTGGCCAGCACTTCCAGGGTGTCGGTGTTCACCGCCGTTTCGGGCAACCACATGCCCTCCGGTTTGCGCTCGAAGCGGTACTCAAAGTCGCGGATGCCCCACAGCACCTGGGTTTCCTGATCTCGTGCGTTCGACAGGGGCACAATGGTGTGGTTGTAAGCCTGGGCGATGGCCGAACCGTGGCCGGAGAACAGCTCCTGGCTCTTGCGGTCGGCGTCTAGGATAGAATAATATACTTCGGGAGCCTTGTTTTTCATCCACTGCAGCAGCGTGGGGCCAAAGTTGAAACTGATCCTAGAATAGTTGTTAACAATATCTTCAATGCGTCCTTCCTCTCCCAGGATACGGGCGGCCGCGTTGCGGGAGTAGCACTCGTAGGTGATGCGGTCGTTCCAGTCGTGAAAGGGATAAGCCGAATCCTGCACCTCGATGGTGTTGAGCCAGGGGTTTTCGCGAGGCGGTTGGTAAAAGTGACCGTGAATGCAAACGTATTTATCGTGAGCCATAGAAAATGATATACTGAATGATTGGTTCTAAAGTAGAAAAGAGATGTTTCTCAGTTACTACGAAATAAAGGAGCAGGTAGATAATATTTGGTGACTACGTGCCCGTTTAAATTTAGTTGTCGAAGCAAAGTTCCGAAAAGTTCGGTTCCCAAGTAGTTGACTTCTTTCCTCAATTCGTCACTTGAAACACCTGAAAAGAACGGGCGCGCAGCGGCGAAGTGGATGCGCCGGTGGCCGGTGCCCGGTTTTCTTCTTTTTCTTCGGATGCGTCTTCTCCCTGCCACTCCTGGTCGGCCGAGTCCAGTAATTTTTCTGTCTGGTCATCGGTAAACGGCGACAAAGTGACGTCGGTTTCGCCGAAGTTAAACGCCACGTACACCTGCGGCGAAGCGTCGGGTTCCGGGGCGCGGCCCATCAGCAGCACGTTGTCCTGAGGCGAATCAATGGTCACCGTCCCGCGGTGCGTCGTTTGCAGGGCGGGCCGGGCTTTGCGCAAGTCGATCAACGTTTTATAGAACCGGAACAAGGTAGCGGCGGATCCTTCCTGGTAGTTCCACGACAGCCTGGAGCGCTGAAAGGTTTCTTCGGACTGCGGATCGGGCACGGTGAGGCCCTCGCGCTGGAAGTAGGCAAACTCCCGGCTACGCCCCTCGCGCACCGCCTTCACCAGCGCCGGGTCGGTGTGGCTCACGAAGTACTGAAACGGGTTCTGCTCTCCGTACTCTTCGCCCATAAACAGCATCGGCACCGACGGCGACAGGATGGCCGCCCCGGCTAGCAACTTGAGCGTGTCGAACGACTCGCTGCCGGTGAGGCGGTCGCCCACCATGCGATTGCCCACCTGGTCGTGGTTCTGGGTGAACACCACAAACTGGTCGTAGGGATGATCGGTGGCGCTATTGCCAAACACCCGCTGCCGGTGCTTGGAGTACTGTCCGTCGTAGACGTAACTATCGCGGAAGGCCTTGAGCACGTGGGCAAAGGTGCCGAAATCTTCGTAGTAACCGTCTTGCTCGCCGGTGATCAAGGCGTGCACACTGTGGTGAAACTCATCGATCCACTGCCCGGTAAGTCCGAAGCCGCCCCGCTCGCGCGATGAGAGGTAGCGCACATCGTTCAGGTCGCACTCGCCGATGAGCACGTAGGTGCGGCCGGTCTGCTGCGTCAGTTCGTCGGTCTGCGCCGACAGGTCGGCCAGAAAGTGACGGGCGCTGGTATCCTTGATGGCGTGCACCGCATCCAGGCGCAAGCCGTCGATGTGGAAGTCGGCCAGCCACTGGGCAGCGTTCTGTAAAAAGTAGTGGCGCACCCCGTCGCAGTGGGCGTCGTCCATGTTGATGGCCTTGCCCCAGGGAGTGTGGTGCTTGTCGGTGAGGTAGGGGCCGTAGACGGGCAGGTAGTTGCCCTCAGGGCCCAGGTGGTTGTAGACCACGTCGAGGATCACCCCAATGCCTTTCTGGTGGCAGGCGTTTACCAGTTGCATCAGGCCCAGCGCGCCGCCGTAGGAGTGCTGGGCAGCGTAGGGGTACACCCCGTCGTAGCCCCAGTTGCGCTCGCCCGGAAACTGCGCCACTGGCATAATCTCCAGGGCGTTGACGCCCAGTTCGGTAAAGTAGTCGAGCCGGTCGATGATCGCCATAAAGGTGCCCTCGGGAGTGAAGGTGCCCACGTGCAGTTCGTAGATAATCATCTCCGACAGCGGCAGTCCGCTCCAGCCGTCGTCTTGCCAACGGAAGCCGTGGAGGTCGATCACCTCCGAGGGGCCGTGCACCCCACTGGGCTGCGCCAAAGAAGCCGGGTCGGGACGTGGTTCTTGGTCGTCGATCCGGAAGTAGTACAGGTCGCCGGGCTTGGCGTCGGGCATGTGGGTCGACCAGTAGCCGAAGGGCTGCGCTTCCAGCTCGACCGTGGTTTCCTCATTGATAAGCACCTTGGCCGATTCGGCCGACGGGGCCCACAGCGTGAAGGTGACGCCCTGGTGCGCACCGGCGTCGGCTCTATAAAAGGCTCCCACCGGCTGGTGGGTATAAGTAGGGGCAATGGGTTCCAATAGAATAACATTTGTGGTTTGAGGTAATTTGGAAGGATAACCGGGAAGCGTAGGATAAGTTTGAACCGAATTCTCATACTGGCCTGAGCATTCTGTTCGGACCCACGCACCCGCGCTAGTCGTAGGGTTTCCTACGACGCATACAGCGATGCTGGTTGGGTCTTAAGGTAGCGAAGCGTCCTAAGATCAGGGGGGGGTTCTAAGTATCGTAATTCTGGCTTAGGGAAACTGACAAACTAGCTCGTGATTGCTAGGCTTGTGGCTGCATAGTATTGGTGGCTGATTTCATTCACATCACAATTCTTTCAACAGTCTGGCAGCATGGTGTACTCGAGCGATTCCTATCTCTTCCTCTGAGTCTATCCGATAAATAATTCTATAGCTTCCTTCTATTAATTCTCGTATTAACTCATTGTCAAACTCCGGCACTTTCCTTCCAATCCTTGGATGCTGTTTCAGCACGTCAACTTTTTCTACGATCTTGTCTATAAGCCGGTCAGCGTACTTTGGGGAGTCCTGGGCTACATAATCGTAGATAGCCCGCAAGTCATCCAAAGCTATGTTAGTCCATTTCATTTTCGCCATGACTTGATGATTCTTTTAGCTTCTTCGTTAGTTTTTGTCTCTCCTTTGTCTAATTGTTGAAGTCCCTTTTCCACTTTATCAACGAAGATTAGTCGTTCAATGAACTCATCTAAATCAAACTCCTGAGGCAAGTCGTTTACTGCTTCTAGTACTTTATCTTTAGTCATAATTTTAGGATTTAGTTAGCTAATATAGCGATTTCTTCTACTTACCCCCAACGATTGTATAGACGCAATTGCATGGGATGCCCCGCATCTATCCGCAATATAGTAACATATCAGTTTTAAAAATGCTCTCCTACCGATGCGCCTCCCGCTCTAATTGTAGGGTTTCCCGCTCTAGTCGTAGGGTTTCCTACGACTTCATCCAGCGATGCAAATTGGGTCGTAGGACCGCCGGGCACTTCGCTTAACCCGGGGCGCGTAGCCTACAACCAGAATGGGGTGCGGGGCACCCCGTGCGGCGCATTTCGCTACCCCAAGACCAGGGGGGATGGCATTATCTATTAGTCTTCGGGATGGGGTCGGAGGACGTCGGGCACCGCGTACTTTGCTTCCCTCCGGCCAATTAGGTCTTTTTGTAATAAAATAGTTCAGGGTCTCCATCATCTAATCCGTTTATTTGACCTGCAAAAGAAAAACCAGCTTTAGTCAATGCTTTCTGCATTTGAATATTTGAACTATTAGTTGAAGTAAATACTTTGTTCGTCTTACATTGTTTGCATATAAGGTCAAATGCATGCCCACCTATCCCTTTCCCTCTGTGTTCTTTCTCTATGATAATGAGTTCTATCCACCCTTGGTCAAAGAAACGATAATCGAATATAACAAAGCCGACTGCTCTGTCATCTGCCAAAATGACAAAGCATTCTTTGTCCAGTATTGCTTTTATTATCTTCTCTTCTCTCTTTAGTTCGATATGCTCAGCTTTATCAAGGCTATAGTCAAAGTCAACTACTATTGGTTTGTCTCCTATTTTTGCTTCTCTTAAACTAATGCTTTCCATACCAATTAGTGTCTTCTTCAGGATAAGTCGGAGGACGCTTTGCTACCCTCCGACCAGACAGAGGGAACCTTAAATTTGCCGCATCATCCACTCACCATAAGCTATATGCGATATTATGCGTGGTTTTTTAATAGATCGTTTTGATAATTCCTTCAACTCCTGATATTAATTCTTCAACTTCTTCACTTTTTGGTTCTCTTTCTTTATTGTGATCACATAAATTTCTGATATCACCTAAGTGCTGAATTTTTCTCCATGTCGGTGTGTCATAAACATTAGATGCTTTCAACTTATCATTAAAGTCTGAAATAGAAGGATTCTTTTTGGCAATTCTTAAATTGTGGTTTGATATTACTTGAGCTAAATGTTTTTCAATAACTACACCTGCAATTGCCCCTGCTCCCCTTGAGAATTTGTTTTTATTTAGTTCTCTAGCTGCATCAATTTCGCTATCAAACAAATCAGCCTGGACTAGCTGCCGAATGTCGAATAAAGAACTCTCAAAACGTCTCTCTATTGATTTTAGAATATTGAGTTGTTGTTCAAATTGCTTAATTGCAGCTTCTGGACCAACTTTTTTCTCGCCAAATCCGCCGCTTCTTACGGTCAAATTCTGCAAATAGTCTTCCATGACGTAGTTGCCATAATCTACTGCCTTTCGTGATTTTGGTTTTTCGTATAGTCTAATAAAGTCAGATAGTCTGTCTGGCATTAATTGTTTGATCAAAACAAGTGATTCAGAATACCAACTTTGATACTCTCTGCTAAATAGGAGGATTTTATTTATATATTCCCTTATTTTTTTCTCGTCCTTGAATTTCTCTTTAATTTGCTCTTCGATTTTTTCAGGATAACATTCATGTTTTATTGAAACGTTTAATTTGTTTCCCTTGTCAATCAAGAATTTCAAGTCATCCTTATATTTTTCAGTGTTTTTCATTAATAACTTATATGGCTGTTTTCAAATTACGCCCAACGGTTATATAGACGCAATCGCGTCTATTCGCAATATAGCGACCGGATGTCTGCCTTGCCAGCTTTGCAAGCTCTTTTCTGCTTAGAATATCTACTTAAAGCATACCTTTAATAGCCTATCTCCCAACCATTTTGGGCTGCTTGGGGTCTGGAAGGAGAGTCACTCAACTTACTGGACATGAAATCTCTTCAACCCCTGTTTTTCGCCTTACTGTTGACCGGCCCGTGGACGGCCGAGGGCCAAGCTACCACCAGCTTCGTAGGATTGTCGTTTGGCTTAGCCAACACAAACGCCGTATTTCTGAGAAGTCTTGATGGAGCGGCGGGAAGCCAACCGGATCGGGGGTACAACGTAGGGATTCAGTATCAGAAACTGATCGAGCCGCGCTTTGCCCTAGAAGGTGGACTTCACTTTGCGCAGTTCCGGTACCAATCAATCGCCGTCTTTTTTCCGGGCGTAGAAGTACCCGACGAAGACCGGCGCCACCGCGTTATCTCCCTGTTGATTCGGCCCAAGTACTACTTCAACACCCACCGCGTCCGGGCATACGTGGTGGGCGGAGTGAGCCTCGATGCGCAAATCTCCGCTACGGTAAGTGAGGACAACAACACGGGCCTGGGAGCCCAGCTCGGAGTAGGCCTGGAAGCCTCGCTGGGAAAACGGCTGGTGGTTAACCTCGAGCCCAACGCGCGGATACTATCGCTGTTATCGTTAGAGTTTGAAGAAGGGAGCCGACGGCATCTGACTAGTGCTGGTGTTCAGTTGGGCGTACACTACGTGTTATAAGAGCCGAATCGAGATTCAGCGACAAAGATTTATCGCTGAATTAAGGGGATTCCGGCCACCGTGGCGCGGCTCACTTGCGCCGCTACGCTATGCAAATGTCCGGACCGCGTCCACGGTGGATGACGATAAAGTGAGAATTGCTACCGTCCTGTCAACGGTTTGTTAATACAACCCCCGGTTGCGGTGGTCAACGTGCTCCTGCATGGTGCGCTTGAGCGGAATCTGCATGCCGCCGGTGGTTTCCATCCAGCCGTAAAGCTCATCCAGCATCGCCCGAATCGTGTCCTGGTGCTCCGGACTGGCAATCAGGTTGTGCATTTCGTAGGGGTCTTCCTGCAGATCGTAAAACTCGTTGGTGTCCCACACGCCGTGGTAGCGGATGTACTTATAGCGGTCGGTGCGCACCCCGTGCATGGTGGGCGTCTGCGGAAAGGCGTATTCCCAGTAGTATTCGTAGAAAATCCGGTCGCGCCAGTCGGTTTCTTCCCCTTTCAGGATGGGCACCATCGAGCGCCCCTGCATCTGCTCCGGCTGGTTGATGCCCGCCACCTCCAGCACGGTGGGGGCCACGTCGATGTTTTGCACCATCTTCTCAATGGTTTGTCCGCCCTCCAGCACCGCGGGATAGCGCACCAGAAAGGGCACCTTCACCGACTCTTCGTAAAACTGCCGCTTGTCGATTAGGCCGTGCTCTCCGAAGGCAAAGCCGTTGTCGCCCATGTAGATCACCAGCGTAGAATCGGTCAGCCCGGCTTCGTCCAGGTAGTCGAGCACCGCCCCGATGCTTTCGTCCACGCCCAGCAGGGTTTCGCAGTAGCGGCGGTAGAAGGTCTCGTAGTCGAAATCACCGTGGTACATGTAATCCACCCCGTGCCAGCTTTCGCGCTGACTCTTCTGCCAGTCGGGCGTCATATTGGGACCGTAGTAGTCCTGGTGGCGGGCCGGTTCCTCAAACGCAGTAGCTTTTTGGCGGCGTTTGGCTAAGAAGCCCGGCGGATAGTCTACCGTATCTTCCACCGTGTTGGTGGTGCCTGCGTAGCTGGGCAGTCCGTAGGCGTTGGTCTTGCCCTTTACGGGCTGGGCCGAGGTGAAGAAGGAGGGCGGCAGGTTGATCTCTTCGTTTTCGTACTGACCCCGGTGGCGGGCGGCGGGCTGAAACTCAGCGTGCACCGCCTTGTGCGACAGGTAAAGAAAGAAAGGTTGGTCTTCGTTGCGGTTTTTGAGCCAGTCCACGGCGTGCTCGGTGAGCAGGTCGGTGATGTAGGTAGAGTCGCCGTAGCTCTGCCGCTTTCCGTTGATGTTGAGCGTCGGATTGTAGTAGACGCCCTGGCCGCGGAAGCTCTCCCAGTGGGTGAAGCCCGGCCGGGGCTCGTCGGTGTCGCCGCCCATGTGCCACTTGCCAAAGAAGCCCGTTTGGTAGCCCGCCTGTTGGAGGTACTGCGGAAAATAGATCAGGTCGTCGGGAGCGGGCGCTTGGTTGTCGATCACGGTGTGGGTGTGCGAGAACTGCCCGGTGAGGATGGAAGCTCGACTCGGCGAGCAGAGCGAGGTGGTGACAAAGGCGTTGGGAAAGTAAGCCCCCTCACGGGCCAGGCGGTCCATGTGGGGCGTCCGGAGCCAGGGCACCTTGCCGGTGAAGCCCATGAAGTCGAAGCGATGATCGTCGCTCAGGATGAAGATCACGTTGCGGGGCTTGGCCTCCGCCCTGCGGTCCATGGGCAGGGTAGGTTGGGTGCGGGCGGCCGTCACGCTCAGGCCGAAAAAAATGGCCAGCAGAAAAAATCGTTTCATGGTGGTTAAGTCTGAGTTAAACCACCAAGGTTACGAAATTTACTATCTAAAAGAAAGCCCTAAAACTTGGTGATGGTGAACTCGGTGCGGCGGTTCTGCTGGTGCTCGTCTTCCGAACACTTCACCCCGTCGCCGCAGCGATTCAGGATGGTAGTCTCGCCGTAGCCCTTGCCGGTGATGCGCAACCGGTCGATGCCCTGCGACACAATGTAGTCGGCCGAGGCCTTGGCCCGCTTGTCAGACAACCGTAGGTTGGAAGTGGCGCTGCCGCGGGCGTCGGTGTGCGAGCCCAGTTCAATTTCCAGACTAGGATTCTCCTGCATCGTACGCACGATCTTATTGAGCTCCTGCGCCGCGTCGGGGCGGATGGCGTACTTGCCCAAGTCGAAGTAGATCGGCTGAATGTCAATCAGCGCGCCGATGTCGGTGCCGATATCAATTTTATCTAGCCCCACGTTGAGCACGTCGTGCAGGTTGATCTCGCCCGGCTTATCCAGTTGGCTATTGAAGGTGGCCGATTTGCCCAGGTAGCCTTCCTTGGCCAGCTTGATCTGGTAGCTGATCCGGTCGTCCAGTTTTTTGCCCTCCATGCCGTAGCGGAAGCTGCCCTGCGTACTGGTGGTGGTTTCTAGCACGGTTTCGCCGGTCATGTTGTCGATCAGGGTCACCTGCACGTCGCTGATGGGTTCGCTCGACTGGTTTTCAGTAATTTGTCCGAAGAGTGAAAAACCGTAATCTTTCAGCAGGGCCAGGTCGGCCTGCCAGGTGGTCTGCTCCTGGGCGGCCACCGTGGCCAGGCTGGTTTCTTTATCAAAGTAGTCTTCCGACTCCACCTTGATCCGGTACTGCTTGTCCGGCTCCACCACAAACGAATAGTTACCCTGGTTGTCGGTGGGCACGGCGGTAACGGTTTTACCGTCCTGGTCGAGCAACGTGACCCGAGCGGCGAAGAGCGGAGTGTCTTCCTTCTGGTCGGTGATCACTCCCCGCACGGTGAACTGGTCGAGTAGCGGCTTGAGCGAGGCAAAGGTATAGATATCGTCGTTGCCGGAGCCCCCTTCGCGGTTGCTGGTGAAGTAGCCGTGCTGTCCGTCGGACTTCACGATCAGGCCGAAGTCGTCGGTCGGGGTGTTGATGGGCGAGCCCAGGTTGGTGATGCGGGCGTCATCGCCCCGGCTGATGTCCACCCCGAACACGTCTAGTCCGCCCAGCCCCTCGTGGCCGTTGCTGGCGAAGTAGAGTTGCTCATCGTCATACAGAAAGGGGAACATCTCATTGCCTTCGGTATTAATATTCTTCCCCAGATTCACCGGTTCGCCCCAGGCTCCATTTTGGCGGTCGCAGCGGTATAAGTCGGTGCCGCCGTAGCCGCCGGGCCGGTCGCTGGCAAAGTAGAGCGTGGAGTCGCGGCTGATGGTGGGATGGCCGGTAGAGAATTCGGCACTGTTGAAGGGCAGTCGTTGGGGTTCACTCCAGGTGTCGTCGCCGGTTTTTTCGGAGTAGAACAGCTCCAGCGTATTCACTCCTTCCCGGCTCTTGCCGATCTTGTTCTTTTGGTAGTTGCTGCGGGTGAAGATCACCTTGGTGTTGTTGTCATAGAATACCGCGGATCCTTCGTGGTATTTACCATTTACGCCCTCTTCCAGTTTCTCAACCGAATTATCGTCGGGCGATACCCGGTACAGGTCCAGGTAGTTGGAGTGGTCCCAGGCAAAGTTGCCCTTCCCTTCGCGGGCCGAAGCGAACACCAGTTGATCCCCGTAAAAGGCGGGCGAAAAATCCGATTCGGCCGAGTTGAATGCCACTTCGTTCACGCTCACGAACTGCTCGTTGCGAAACAGGGCTTTCAGTTCTTCGATGCCCCGGATGCGGTGGGTGGTGCGGCGCTCCTGTCCGGTTTTCTGGTTGTAGCGCTCGTACCACTGCTTAGCGAGGTCGTAGTTGCCGTTGCTGCTCAGCGCCTCGGCGTAGTAGAGCCAGTGCTCGGCGTGGGCCACGGTATCATCCACCACCTGGGCGTACCATTCTTCGGCGTTGGCCGGATCGTTGAGCTTGCGGTAGCTCTCGGCAATTTTGAGCTTCACCGTTGCGTTGGTGGTGTCCTTGCGGTGGGCCTTCCGGTAGTAGCTTAGGGCGTCCTTGAAGGCCAGGTCTTCGTACTGCCGGTCGCCCGCTTTGATGAGCGACGATTGCGCCCACGCTCCGGTGCCGGTGACAAGCGTTAAGATCAAGCAATGTAAGATAGTCTTCATAAGCTTATAATTTTATGCTTAAGCAACACTTTATAATTTTGATATAAACATTTCATAACCAGATTTTATATTGCGCACCCGAAGTATGTATACTAAAAATACCGGGGGGTGAGCATCTTTTTGTCCTTGCGCACCAAGCGGTAGTTAAGCATCAGTTCGTGCGAGCCGGTGTTCACCTGCTGCAGGTCGGTAAGGGTGTAATCGTAGGCGTAACCGATGCGAAACTGCGGGGTGGCCTGCAGCTCGATCAGGGCGCTCACCGCATCAAACGAGCGGTAGGATAAGCCCACCCACAGCAGCTCTTTGATGAGCAGGTTGGCGTTGATATCTACCTCAACGGGCGCTCCTTCCACGGCCTTCACCAGCAGGTTGGGCTTTAGCTTCAGGTCGGCGTTCAGGTCAAACACGTAGCCGGTAGAGAAGAACCAGTGGCGGTACTGCCGGGCCCGCTGGCCTTCGCTGCCGGGGTAGTTGTTGGTGAGTAGCATCGGCAGCGAGAAACCGGCGTAGAAGCGGGAGGTGCTGTAGTACAAACCCGTACCGAAGTTGGGCAAAAAGGCTTCAGCATCGTCGGCCGAAAAAGAAATATCGTCGCCTTCGCGCACCAGCACCTGGCTAAAGCCCGCCCGGTAGGAGTTGAACCCCGCCTGCAAGCCCGCCGACAGGGTGCCGCGGCTCATCTTGATGCGGTAGGCGTACACCGCGTAGGCTCCGTACTGGTTGGTAACGCCGATCTCGTCGTGGGTGAGCAGCAGGCCCAGTCCCATCGTTTCGTTGCGCAGGGGCGCGTGGGCCGAGAAGGTCTGCGAACTGGGGGCCCCGGCGAAGCCGTGCCACTGCTTGCGCGCCAGCGCCGTGAGGTTGAGCGCTCCCTGGCTGCCCGCGTAGGCGGGGTTGATGGCCAGTCCGTTAAACATATACTGGGTGTACATGGCCTGCTGCTGCGCCTGCACCCGGGGCATCGCCAGCAGCCATGCGCCGACGATGAGTCCGATAATAGTGATTCTGTTTTTCATAGTAATGTTGCTTGTGGTTTATCGGTGAACGGTGATGAATCCTTTGCGGACCGCACTACCGTCGCCTAAGTCAATGAGGTAGAAGTAGGTGCCGTCGGGCACGTTTTTGCTGCCCAAAATCAGGCCCACCGAGGAGTCGCTACCCCAGGCTTTGTCCTGGTTGTTGTAGCCCTGCACCTCAAAGAGCAGGTTGCCCCAGCGGTTGTAGATATGCACGGTGTTGTTGGGGTAGTTCTCGATACCGCCGATCTGCCAGGTCTCGTTGGTGTTGTCGTCGTTGGGCGAGAACCCTTCGTAGATCACCAGGGTACCTTCTTGCTGGTCGGGCGTGCCGTCGCCATCGCTGTCGGTATCCTGATAGTCGGGCACCCCGTCATTATCCGTGTCGGTGGGATTGTTTGGATCGCCCACCTCACTGGCGTCGGTAATGCCATCGCCATCGCTGTCCGTATCCTGGTAGTCGGGCACGCCGTCGCCGTCACTGTCGGCCGGGTTGGCCGGATCAGTACCGGCTTCGATGGCATCGGCAATGCCGTCGCCGTCGCTGTCGGTGTCCAAATAATCCGGAATACCGTCGCCGTCCGCATCGTTGGGCGATGCCGGGTCAGACCCCGCTTCGGTGGCGTCGGCCACTCCGTCGCCGTCGGCGTCCTGGTCCAGGTGGTCGGGCGTGCCGTCACCGTCAGTATCCTGAGGCGTAGTCGGGTCGCTACCGGCTTCGGTAGCATCGGGAATGCCGTCGTCGTCGCTGTCGGTATCCTGGTAGTCCGGTACTCCGTCGCCATCCGTATCGGTGGGCGTAGCCGGGTCATCGCCTGCTTCCTGACTGTCCGGAATGCCGTCGTTGTCGCTGTCGGTATCCTGGTAGTCGGGCGTGCCATCGCCGTCGCTGTCGGTGGGGTTGTCGGGGTCACTGCCCTTCTCCACCGCGTCGGGGATGCCATCGTTGTCGCTGTCGGGCGCGTCGGTGGTGCCCACGGTGAGGGTGGCGGTGCCGGTGGTGCAGGCCGACGGGCTGCCGTCGTCGCACACCGAGTAGGTGAAACTATCCTCGCCCGTGTAGCCTACCTCCGGCACGTAGATGAAACTACCGTCTTCGTTAATTGTCAGGGTGCCGTGGGCCACATCGGTGACGGGCGTGGTATTGAAGGTGAGCGTATGCCCCTCGGGGTCGGTCACCTGGTCGGCCAGCGTGCCGAAGTAGGTGGTGCCGGTGGTTACGGTCAGGGGTGTCGGCGTCACGTCCGGGGCGGCATTGATGGTCAGCGTTACCGTGCTTTCGTCCGCCGCGTAGGCAGTGCCATCAAAGCCATTCCAGCCGAAGGTGGCGGTTCCGGCGAAGCCGAGGGTAGGCACGAAGGTCAGCTTTTCCAGGTCGGCCGCCGCAACCTCGTCGCCGATGACCACCGCTACGCCGTCGAGGAAGAGCGTTCCCGACGCTACGGGCGGCAAACTGGTGATCTTGATCGTTTGCAGCGGGTCGGTGTCGGCATCCGCGTAGGCGGCGGTGAAGTCGGCCGCGGCGAAGCGCACGGTGTCGCCTTCGGCGCTGGGCTTGGGCACGTTGCTCACCACCGGGGCACGTTGCTCGTTCACGGTCACCTGAATCTGGGCGTCCGTGTCGGCGTAAGCAGTGCCGTCCGAGGCGTTCCAGCCGAAGCTGCTGGTGCCGGTGAAGCCCGTAGCCGGAGTGAACCGCAGTTTGCTTAGATCAATGGCCGGAATGGGAGTATTGACCGTCACCGGCTGGCCATCCAGCGTGAGGGTACCCTCGGTCGCGGGGGGCAGACTGGTGATTTGTATCTCGGCCAGCGGATCGTCTTCTTCATCGTCAAACTGATCAATGAAGTCGGCCGGAGCGAAGCTCACCGCTTGGTTGGTCTTGGTCGCTTTCGGCACGTTGCTCACCGCCGGGGCGTCGTTCACGGCCGTCACGTCTACGGTCAACGTGTAGGGCAAGCTTTCGTCGCCCGCGGCGTCCTGCACGCGGAAGCCGATGGTCGCGTAGCCCGCGCCGTTATCGTTCGGGGCGGCGGCGTACGTGAACTTGCTGCGGTCGGTAAAGAGTGTGCCGTTCGTCACGTCGGTAGCGCTCACCGGGGTGCCGTCGTACGACAGGGTGCCGAGCGCCGGTAGCTGGGTGATGATCACTCCCACAAAGGCATCCGAAGCATCAGCCGCATCGCTGAAGGCGAAGTCAGCGTCGGTGAACGACCGTTCTGTATCTTCCTGAGCGGTTAGGGTGGCGTCAGCGCTGGTGGGGCGGGCCTTCACTGCCACGTCCATGTCATAGTCGGTGCTGCTGGCCCCTTCGCTGTCGGTTACCCGGAAGGTGAAGGTGGCCAGCGGATTACCCGTCTGCCCGGCAGCGGGAACAAATGCTAGGTTACCATCCGCTAAGTCTGACTGACTGATGGTAGCCCCCGCCGCCACCGGGTTGCCGTTGAGGCTAAGCGTACCATCGCTGGCGCTGGGTGGGGTCACCACGGTGATGCCCGCGAACGAATGACTTTCCTGGTCGGCGTAGTCAGCCGTGAAGTCGGTATCGGCGAACGCGTAGGTTTCGTCGGCATAGGTGGTTACTGCGACATTGTCGGCCGTAGGCGCATCGTTGGTGGCATTCACCGTTACGTCAAAGGACTGGGTGTCAGTGTTATCCGTGGAGTTACCGTCATCGGATTTGATGGACATCGAAGCGGTTCCGCTGAACTCTGCCTCGGGGATAAACGTAGCGTTCTCCAGAGCGGCATTGACATCGGTGAGACTACCGCTGAAGGTGACCACTCCGGTGCTGTTGTTATTCACGGTAGTGAGAGCGGCCAGCTTACTGGCGGGGATACTGAAAACACCATTGGTAGTAGTCACCGTTACGGTTTGGGCATCGCCTTCTGCATCGCTAATACTGAGGGGGTTGGTGCCGGAAGCAAACGTAAGCGGAGTATCCTCATTAGTGCTCTGTGGATTGGCAACCGCATCAGGCACGCTCACTACCGGCGCGTCGTTCTGCGGATTAATGGTGATGGTAAGTTTATCCGTGTTGCTTTGTGCTCCCCCTGTCCCAGTGTTTCCCTGATCATTGGTGGTGATGATGAGTTCTTCTGCTCCGCTGTAGTTCAGATCGCCGGTATACTCCAGTCCGTCCAGTGCTATATTAATTTGAGCTACCGTGCCGGTAAGGATTATCATAGCGGTGCCGTTGTCAGTGACAATGTTATCCGGATCGGCCGGAATATTGATCGTACCGTTGGTCACGGACAGGGTTACCACAATCGGGTCGGTACCCGCATCATCGCTCACCGAGATAGCGTTGGTACCGGAAAGTACCAGAGTACTTTCTTCATCCACGTTCTGAGCCGCCGGTAGGGCGTTTGCCGGGGCGTCGTTGACGGCCGCTACGTCGAAGGTCATGGTGCTGGCGTCTTCCGCGTCGCTGGTGCCGTCGTTCACCCGGAACGAAAAGGCCACCAGGGCCAAACCGTTGGCGTCAGTTGCCGGAAGGAAGGTGAGTTTACCGTCATCAAGCTGAGTTTTGGTAACCTCACCGTTGATCGCCAGGGCTACTTCGCCGTTATCTAGCGCGCCGCTGTTGTCCTCATCTACGAACAGGGTCCCTTTGGCCGGGTCTGGCACCGCGGTGAGGGCAATTTTGCTAAGCGGATCGCTTTCGGGATCGCTGTATCCCAGATCCGTGGTAGCGATCACCTTGGCTACGTCTTCATTGGTGGTGAGCGTCGAGTTCGCAGCGGTGGGTGCGTCGTTTACCGGCACTACGGTCATTTCACTCACCACGGCGGGGTTGCTGCCCACGCCGTCAGTGACCAGCACCTCAATGGTTCGCTGGCCCGCGGTGGGGTTTTGCGCCGTGTTTTCGTAGCGCAGTCCGCGCAGCGCGGTTTGGTAGTCGGCCACCGAAGCCGGATTGCTAGCATCGGCGTTGGTAATTTTGAGGATTCCTGTGCTCGGATCGTAGCTGCTGCTCAGCGAAGCGGGTAGATTGTCTACGGCAAGCAACTCGGCACTGGCGTCTTCAATATCCGTTATTGTTACCACGAGCTGAGTCAGACTAGCGTGGTCGGGGTCGGTGAGGGTGGCGGCACTGGCATTCGCTACGGCCACCGGCCCACCGTCCTCGGTAAAGGTGGTCGCGTACGGACTGGTATCCGTGCCGTTGAGGTGCACTACCGGGGCAGTGTTCACCGGAACCACGGTAAGCTGGGTAGTGGCCGGGTCGCTGGCTTTGGCACCGTCGTTAGCCACCACCGTAATCAGCCGGTCGGTGGTGCCATCGGGATTGCCCGAGGCGTTGGTGTAGACGATTTTTTTAAGGGCATCAAGGTAGTTGGCAACCGGTGCGCTTCCGCTGAGCGTCAGGATGCCCGTAGCCGGGTCGTAGGCACCGGCGGCAATTCCACCCAGTAAGCTTCCGTTCACCGCCAAACTTTCGTTCGCGTCGCCGTCGGGGCGGTTGGTGAGCGTTACGGTCAGACTGCTCAGGTTGGGGCCGTCCACGTTTTCCAGCGAAGCATCGCTGTCGGCAATCGCCGTGCCGCTTCCTCCTTCGGTAAACGATGTCTGGTAGTTTGCGCCGGTGGTGTTATCATCATTTTGGTCCAAGTCTACCACGGGGGTGTCGTCTACCGGATTTACCGTTACGGCGAAGGTTTCTTCATCGTTGTCGGTGCCATCGGTGCTATTGATCTTGATGCTGGCAGCACCGTTGAAGTCCGGATTGGGACTAAAAACTGCGTCCTCGAGCGCGGCATTCACATCGGCCAAGCCGCCGCTAAAGGTAACAACCTCCGTGCCGTTGCCGCTTACCGAAGTGAGCGCGCCTACCTTGCCCGCGGGCAAACTGAACGTGCCGTTGGTGACGGTGATGGTCACCGTTTGGTCGTCACCTTCTTCGTCGGTAATGGTTAGTGAGTTGCTGCCTGCGGAGTTGAAGGTCAGATCATTATCTTCGTCGGTGCTTTGGGGGGTGGCGGGCACGTTCACCACCGGGGCGTCGTTGGTTGCCGTCACCGCAACGGTGGAAGAAGCCGAAGTGCTGCTTAGGCTGGCATCGCTGGCCACCACCGTGATGATTCTGTCGGTGTTGTCGGGGGTTTGCGAGCTGTTCTCGTAGCGTAGTCCCCGCAGCGCATCCTGGTAATCACTCACCGAAGCCGGACTGCTCGGGTTTGCCGCCTCTAGCGTGAGGATGCCAGTGCTAGCGTCATAGTCACTGCTTAGCGCGGCCGGCAGCGCGTTGACCGAAAGTAGTTCTTTCCCAGCGTCCTGGATATTGGTCAACGTCACGGTCAAGCCGGTCAGTTGGGTATCGTCTAGGTCATCGACGCTCGCGCTGGCGTCGGTAATGGCCACCGGAGTACCATCTTCGGTGAAGGTGGCGGTATGATTGGCTCCTGAGGCAGTTCCGTTGAGATCAACCACCGGGGCATCATTTTGTGCAGTTACCTCGACGCTCATCGCGTAGGCAACACTCTCGTCGCCTGGAGCATCCACCACCCGGAAGGGGAAGGTGAGGTAGGGTGCGCCGTTGGCGTCGGGGGTAGGAACAAACTTGAGTAAGTCAGCGTCCAGATTAGCCTTGCTCACCAGAGTATTGTCAGCAACTGGATTTCCGTTGAGTTGCAGTTCGCCCCCGGCCGGAGCGGTTGTTACTCGGATGCCGTCAAACGAATCACTTTCCGGGTCGCTGTAGTTGGTGGTGAAATCCGATGCGCTGAACGTATACGTTACGTCTTCGTCGGTGGTCACACTGGCGTTGTCGGCTGTAGGAGGATCGTTGACGTTGTTCACGGTGATGGTGAGCTCGTCTACGTCGGTCTTAGCCCCCCCTGTGCCCGTGTTTCCCTGGTCGTTGGTGGTGATGGTGAGTTTTTCGGTCCCGTTGTAGTTCAAATCTCCGGTATACTCCAAGCCGTCCAGCGCCGCGTTGATTTGGGCAATTGTGCCGGTTAGTTCTACCAATGCAGTGCCATTGTCGGTGACGATGTTGTCCGGATCGGTCGGAACGTTGATGGTGCCGTTGGTCACCGACAGGGTCACTTTTACGGGGTCGGTGCCTGCATCATCGCTCACCGAGATGGCGTTGGCACCGCTCAGGGTGAGCGTTGCTTCTTCGTCCACGCTCTGAGCAGTAGGCAGCGCGTTCACGGGCGCATCGTTCACCGGGTTCACGGTGATGTTGATCGTCTCGGTGTCAGCGGCCGTACCGTCGTTGGTGGTCACTTCCACGCTGGCCGCACCGCTAAACTCTGCGTCGGGGGTGAAGGTGGCGTTGGCCAGGGCGTTGCTGATGTCGGCCGGACTGCCCGCAAAGCTGATCGTAGCGGTTCCGTCACCGGTCAGCCCGGTCAAACCGCTATCGCCGGATAGCTTAAACGTGCCGTTGGTTACCGTGATGCTTACCGTTTGGTTGTCGTCATCCACATCGCTGATGCCAATCAGGTTGGCCGTAGCAAACGTAAGCGGCGTGTCTTCGTCGGTGCTCTGCGGATTGGCGACCGCATCGGGCACGCTCACCACCGGCGCATCGTTCACCGCATTGACGGTGACCGGTAGAGTTTCTTCATGACTGCCGTTGCCATCGTTGCTGTTGATCTTGATGCTTGCCGTCCCTTCAAAATTTGGGTTGGGGCTAAACGTAGCGTCTTCCAGAGCGGCATTGACATCAGCCAGGCTACCGCTGAAGGTGACTATTCCGGTACCATTTCCACTTAGGGTAGT
This sequence comes from Cyclobacteriaceae bacterium, assembly GCA_965217295.1. Lineage (GTDB taxonomy): Bacteria > Bacteroidota > Bacteroidia > Cytophagales > Cyclobacteriaceae > Tunicatimonas. The sequence goes on along the minus strand of CBDCHR010000008.1, from coordinate 6,211,174 downwards.
GAGTGCAGCCAGCTTACCGGCGGGGATACTGAAAGTCCCATCGGTTATGGTCACCGTCACTGTTTGGTCATCCCCTTCCGCATCGGTGATGGTGAGCGGATTGCCGTTGGCAGAACTAAAGGTCAGATCAGTGTTTTCGTCGGTGCCCTGCGGATTGGCAACCGCATCGGGTACGCTAACTACCGGCGGGTCATTTACCGCGTTCACCGTGATGCTCACGGTTTCCGTATCCGTCACCGAACCATCGTTGGTGGTTACCTGCACACTGGCGGTTCCGCTAAACTCGGCATCGGGAGTGAAGATAGCATCTTTCAGGGCTGCGTTTATCGCTGACAGGGTGCCGGTAAACGTTATGGCCCCGCTACCGTTGCTTCCGGCGGTGATGTTCGGACTGCCGCTTAGGGTAAGCGTTCCGTTGCTCACCACAATGTTGACTGTTTGGTCGTCTCCGTCCGTATCCGTAACTTCAATTGGCTTACTAGCGTCAAAGGTAAGTGGATTATCCTCATTAATAGTTTGGCTACCCGGCACCGTCACCACCGGGTCGGCATTGGTGGCCTTCACCGTCACGGTGGTGGTACCCAAGTTGCTATCGTTTTCTCCGTCGTTAGCGACCACCTCGATGGTTCGGTCGGCGGTATTACTTACCGAAGTATTGTTGTAGCCCACCTGCTTGAGAGCCGTTAGGAAGTCGGCGACTGGAACGGTGTTGCCCGCGGTGGGGGTGATCGTCAGTTCCCCGTTGCTTGCGTTGTAGCTGCTCGTCAGGTTAGTAGGTAGCGTACCGTCGACCAGCAAGCTTTCGTTCGCGTTTCCGTCGGGGCGGTTGGTGAGGGTTACCGTAATTTTTTCCAGGCTACCGTCGTAGAGGGTGGCATCGCTGTCGGCAATCAATTGAAAGGGATCGCCCTGCACAAAGGTGGTTTGGTAGTCGGCACCGCTGGCTCCGCTGCTGTTGTCACCGTCCAAATCGAGGGCCGGAGGGTAGGTGGCCCCGCCGGTGTTTCCGTTGCCTGCTCCTTGCACCGCATCGGGAATACCATCGGTGCCCACCGGGCCGTTTACCACGCCGTTGGTATGCGGTTGACCGTGTCCGGCTTCTACGGCATCAAAAATGCCATCGCCGTCGCTATCCAGGTCCAGGTAGTTAGGGATACCGTCATTGTCTATGTCATCATTACAACTAGCCTGGGCGGTAAGCACCACGTTGTCCATGGCGTAGTACTCTACATCATCGCATTCGTTGGTATTACCGCCATAGATAAACTCCATACGAATGCTAATGTAACTGACATTGGACAGCACGGTAGATAGCGTTCCTTGTGTCCAACTGCCATTAGCCAGCGTGAATGAGAATGTGTTCCACAGCCCATTCTCCCAACGCTGCTTGTGCGTAGTGCTGATGGTTGTTTGAGCGCGGACATGATTGCCGTTGGTATCGTAGATGTATACGGTTGCCGCTGCGTTGTTAGACCAATTCCTTGTATCACTGGGGGGGTTGTTGTAGGGTGGGCCTACCGCTCCTACTCGGTAGTTGTAAGCATCATACTGAAAGGTGCCTCCCAACAACGTACTGTAGTCAATGCCTCCAAAATCCGGACTACGCAGATACATATCCCCTCCGCTGTCGTCGGCGTCCACGATGTAATTCGTACGGGTGGGGCTGGCCCCGGCAATGTTCTTGTTCGCTCGCCCGGTATTATCAATAGCGCATCCACGGAGCCCGCCTTCGCCATCAGGATCTACCACGTTTTGGGTTCGATCATCAGTAGAGTGCGAAGCCGGAGTTTCTGGTCCATTGCTGGCCGCGTCGTTGATATTGTTTTTATTAATCGTAAACCACCCTTCCGAGCTTAGGTCGAAGGCAAATAGCTTCTCACAGGGGTTTTCCACGTTGTCGGGGATGCCGTCGTTGTCGTCATCCAGGTCTTTATGGTCGTAGATCCCGTCGCCGTCGGTATCGGTGCCCGCCAGCACGGTGATGCTGATGATTTCGGTGTCGGTACTCCCCGTGCCGTCGTCGGTAGCGATCTGCACCGAAGCAGGACCGGCGTAGCCGTTGGTGGGGTAAAAGCTTGCTTCGCTCAGCGCGGCGTTTACATTGTCCAGACTACCACTGAAGCTAACCGGGGTACCTGCCGTGATCTCCTGCTGGCCCGTTCCGGTAAAGCTCGCCGAAGTAAGTCCGCTTACGTCTTCCAGAAAGAAGCTGCCGTTGGTTACCGTGATGGTGACGGTCTGATTATCGTCGTCCGTATCGGCGATACTAATTTGATTACTATTGGTGCTGTTGAACACCAGGTGCGTCTCGCGCTGCACGTTTTGGGTAGCGGGGGCGGTGATCACCGGCGTTGCCGCCTGCACTGCGCCGAACGAGGCGATCAGCAGCAGTCCGGCCAATGCCAGACGAACGCGGTTAACCCGGAAAACGGTGAAAGAAAACGGTCCTCCCCGTAGGGCAGGAGACTGGGCAAACTGATTTTGATAATTTTTCAACAACTGGTAAACCTCAATACGCATAAGACAACAATTTTTGGATAGCTGGGCCGCGCTAGCGTGGACTGTCCCCCATCTTCACGGCCGCCACAATGTTAGAGAAAATGCGATTTCCTGAATTTTAGAATTAGTACAGAAGTACTATATGGGCCCGCATCGTCTCTTGGTTTGCGCCATTCCCAACCCTTAGAAGTAGGGCAAAATCAGAATTGCGCTGCTATCTTGGTGTTATTCAAATATTCATTTTTTACATAATTATAAATCAAGGCCACTTCACCGAAACCGGATAAGTACTTTAATTCGCTTTTTTGTGAATTGCCTACTTCATACCGGGGTAAGGATTGGCGTAGAACCGCTGATTTGTCGCTATCTTTGTCCGATGTGACTTTTTTACACTTATTTATGACGCTTTCTTACCTGGCCAAACGCTGCTCTGGTGCTGGACTTCTACTGCTTTCGCTCACCGGAGCAGCACAAAGTTCGCCCCCGGATTCTTGCACCTACACCGTAGACGGACAAGTGCTCGATCTCACCACCCAACAGCCGCTGCCCTACGCCTCGGTGCAGGTGAAGGGCTTGCCGGTGGGCGACCAAACCGATGCGCAGGGCTACTTTCACATCAAGCAGCTGTGCCGCCGCGAGTTCGACCTGGTCGTCTCCTACGTAGGTTACAAAACCGCCGTGCACCACCACGATACGTACCACGCCCCGCCCCGCATCCTGCTGGCCCACGACAGCATCACGCTGCAGAGCGTAACCGTGGAGGGCGAACTAGTGGAGGGCGACCTTTACTCGGGCACGGTGCAGCGCTTGTCGCCGCAGGAGTTTGCCCAGCAGCAGTCGGGCTCACTGGGCGACCTGGCGGTGAATTTGAGTGGAGTATCCGTGCTTTCTACCGGTTCGAACGTATCCAAGCCCATCATCCACGGCCTGCACGGCAACCGGGTGCTGATCATCAACAACGGGGTGCGCCACGAATTCCAGAACTGGGGTGACGAGCACGCTCCCGAGATCGACCCCTCGCTGGCGCAGGACATCAGCGTGGTGAAGGGCGCGGCCACCGTCCGCTACGGTCCCGATGCCCTGGGCGGCGTGATTCTGATCAACCCGCCCCGGCTGGAGCTGCTTACCCCCCTGCAGGGCAGCGCCCAACTCATCGGGCAGTCGAACGGACGCTCGGGCGAAGCCACGGCCAGTCTTCAAAAGGGCTTCCACCGGCTGTCGCTGCTCGGGCAGGCTTCCGTGGTGCAACAGGGCGACCTTCACGCTCCCGAATACCAACTCACCAACACCGGTAAGCGCGAACAAAGCGCGGCGCTGAGTAGTCGGTTTCACTACGGTAACTTCGACGCCTACGCCTACTACAGCCACTTCGATCAGGAGCTGGGCATCCTGCGCGGAGCCGTTACCGGCAACCTGCCCGACCTGGTCACCGCCATTGCGGCCGAGTCGCCGCTCCTCACCCGTCCGTTTTCCTACGATATTAACAATCCGCGCCAGACCGTGCAGCACGACATGCTCAAGCTGGAGGGCCACTGGAACAACGAGCGGCAGTCAGTGGAGGTGCAATACGCCCTGCAGAACAACCAGCGTCAGGAATTTGACGTGCGCCGGGGTACCAACAACCAGCGGCCCAACATCGATCTGCAACTGCTCACCCACTCCCTGGACGTGGTGTGGCAGCACCCGATGTGGCAGCCGCCCGGCGGGCAACAGTGGGAAGGCAGCGTGGGCGCCCAAGGGCTACTGCAAGTCAATCGTAACTTGCCGGGAACCAACACGGTGCCCTTTGTGCCCAATTTCACCACGCAGCGCGCCGGGGTGTACGTGATCGAGGCCTTCGTGGCCGGGGCCGACCGCCTGGAGGTAGGGGCTCGCTACGACTATCAGGCAATGAACGTCCGGGGGCGACAACCCGATAATGAGGTGTATCGTACCGATTTGGCCTACCACAACGTGACCGCTACGCTGGGCTGGGTGCGGGATATCAACGACCAACAGCGCCTGCGCACCAACGTGGGGCTGGCGTGGCGTCCGCCCAATGTGTCGGAGCTCTACAGCTTCGGACGCCACCAGGCCTCGCTGGAGTACGGACTATGGCGCTACCGCCCCACCGAAGACGGGCGTTTTGATACAAATATTATTTTAGACGAAAGCGACCGAGCGGTGCCCGCCGAGCAGGGATTGAAGGCAATCAGCACCTACGAAGTGACCCGAACCCGCTGGCAGGGAGAGCTAACGGCCTACGTCAACTATATTCGAAACTACCTCTACACCCAACCGGCGGGCATCACCCAAACCGTGCGGGGGGCGTTTCCCTACTTCCTCTACCAACAAGATGATGCCTTGCTGGCCGGGGTGGACGCCAGTGCTACGTTCTCGCACACCGACCGGCTCACCTCCACCCTGCGGGCCAGCTACCTGTGGGCGCGTAACCAAGCTACCGACGAGCCTTTTGTGGGGATGCCTCCGGCCGACCTGCGCTACCGGCTGGAGCAGCGACTGCCCCGCTGGGGAATGCTGGATGAGTGGTCGTGGAACGTGGCCCTGCACTACACCTTTCGGCAGTGGCAGGCCCCGCGCACCGTCACCTTACCGGAACTGCTGCGGGCCGGGCAAACCGACGAAGCGCTGTTTGCCACCGACGGCTCGGCCTTCGACATTCTGCCGCCCCCGCCGGGCTACCTGCTGCTGAACGCGGGCTGGACCGGGCGGATTGATCGTTTTCAGCTGGGGGTGCAGGTGCGCAACGCCCTCAACCAGCGCTACCGCAGCTACACGGATCGTCTGCGCTACTTTGCCGACGAGGTGGGGCGCAACGTGATGGTATCGGTGAAGTATGCGTTTTGAGACAATGAAAGTCATTACTTACCAGCATTTTCCGGTTGGCTAATCGCGACATCGTCCAGATCAAAGATAGCGTTGCTGACTGGGGTATCGGCATTAGGAAGGTTGGTTTTCGGATAATCAGGCCAGGCTCCCAGGCGAGAAAAATCATCCATGCGGTAGGCGCCCGTACGTAACTCCAGTCGCTCGAGCGAAACCGCCTCCTCGAAGAAAGCCGCGTTGCTCATTGCTTCCTCTCCGTTAAGGGACAGCGAATAGGTTTGTGGGTTGGCATCGGCTTGCAGCGTAAACTCAAGCCACCGGTCGGGCGCATAATCGGCAACAATCGTAAAGCTTGGCCCGTTGTTAGCCTCTAGCTTACCCTGCTCGTTCAGGCGCAGACGAGCCGCCACGTGGCCCTGCCGGTCGGTGACGTCTATTTCCAAAGTGCCCCGATGGTTCTGGTGGGGGCGTAGGCGAAACTGTAGGGTGGTCGCCACACTTTGCGGAAACACGCGCACGAGCTTGGCGTAATCGTAGGGGTCCTGGTCTTGTAGCCGCGCAAACCGGTTGTCGCCTTCTGAAGCAAGTGCCACCGGAGCCCAACGGGGTGAGATGACAATCCAATCACCGAGTCGGCCGCCCGGTTCGTAGTTCTGAAAATCATCCTGCGGATAGGTAGTGGCTTCGTATCGGATTTCTGCCGGAACTTCCGATACCCAGATGTCTTGCTTGTTGACGGAATAAGTCAGCCACAGGTTGCCCGTAGGTTCGTCGGTACTGGGCTTGCTCTGGTTGGTTTCGCTAATGCCTCGCACGTACTGGGGGCCGGAGTCACGGTTGTCGTTCAGGCCACCCACGTCGGGCGGGTTCGGATACCGTGTCGGTGCCACGTCGCCGAACACCACGGCGCGGTCCTGGTCGTAGTGCAGCCCGTCGGGCGAGGCAATGGCCAGCATGGGAGTGCGGGTGAACGCGTACTCGCTCTCTGAGTTGGGGATTTTGGTGCCGGTGTTGTAGACCAGCGCGTAGCTGCGGTCGCCGAGGCGTTGCCCCCACATTTTGGCCGAGCGGTTTTCGCCCAGTCGCTCGTAGTCGATGTGCACCGGGCCGGTGGTCTTCCACCCATCTTCCGAAGAGGCCATGGCGGCCCCTTTCCACCAACCGATGATGCGCCCGTCGGGCAGGGTGTACCAGTCGAAGGCCTTGGCTTCAAAATTTTCTTCTTCCGCATTGGGACCCGTTTTGGGAGTGTCTTGGGTAACGGTATACAGCTCCGGGCGGCGGTCTTCTTCGTACCACTGCTGGGTGACCAATTGGTTGTTGAGTAGATCTTCGCAGGCGGCCACGAAGCCCGCATCTTCGGAGGCGGTGTACAACTTCAATCCGGTGTTGTCCTCATTGCGGTCGGCGTTGAAGCGGATGGCGTAGACGGGTCCCATATCCACACGGCGATCATTCTTCACTCCGTAGATCTCGCGTACCACGCGGGCCACCCCGTGTTCGCCTCCTTTGTTCGGACTCGGGTGCCGACCGTGGAAGCTAATGGTCAGCAGGCGCCCGTCGGTGGAGACGTAAAAGCCCATGCGGCTGTGCAGGTAGGTGTTTTCTTCCCTAAATTGAATAGACGGAAATAAAATTTCGGGGGCCTCCCAGCTTTGGCCGTTGGTTGAGTAGGTGATCCAGTAGGGAACGCGGGGAGTTTTACCCTCGCTGGCGTCGGTGGGACCGCCCTGGTAGTTGATCCAATAGTAGTCCTTCCAGTAGACCAGGTTGGGGTGGTGGTTGAACCGGTAGCCCCGCCCGTCTTTGTCGTGGGTGCTATCCGAGGCGTGCGCCCGAAACACGCCGTAGGCGTGGGTGCCGATGACCCAGGGCTGGCGGGCGTCGTGCCGTTCGTTGGTATGTTGCTCACTGCCCGTATATTGGGGAAAGGAAAGCTCTTGGGCAAGAAGTTGAGGGGTAACCACTGTTAAGAAGATGGTTGCAAGGATGCTGATCAATTGTATTTTTGCCATTACTATAAAATTTGCAGGGTTAGGTAAGAAAAGTTGACGCTTAGCACAACTTGAAAGGCTAGTCGGATTGCTTTTTATAAAGAGTTTTTATTTTTTGTTCGGGCAAGTCTCCTTGGTAAATCACCAGGGGTAAGCAACTGCGCAACGGCTAGGCCGGGAACCAGCAGCAGCCAGGCCCCGTAACCCAGGCCCCGGCGAGCGATCACGAGCGGAAAAAAATCGGTTGCGTCATGGGTAGGTGTATAATAATAAAGAATCCTTAAGCTGCGCCGCTACCACTCCGGGTACGCCCCCTAGGTTCAGCGCTTGAAGCCTTCTGCCCTTCCGGGCCCAAAAGCCTGACTGGTAAGAAGGAATGGCTCTGAAGGTTCCCCGTCCGGTTCCGCGCAGGAATAACCCGGTCTGCGCATCGTACCAGGCTTCGGTGGCCGGAGTCGCCCGTTGGCTGCCCACCAAGAGTACGTCCAAGTGACCGTCTCCGTCAAAGTCTCCGGTTAGCAGGTCTTGCGCCGGTCCTAGTTGGGCCTCCGTTGGTAAATCGTATATCTGAAAATGATCGCCCTGGTTTTCCAGAAAAACACTCTCCAGCACGGTGATAGAGTCAATTGACGCCTTTTTTAGTTGCTCGTCGCTGAGAATGTCCTCCACCGTTGCCGAGGCAAAGCTGGCGTAGGAAGGAAACTTCTTTTTAAGCTCTACCATCTGCCGCGTGAGCGCATCGTAGGAGGCCACCGGAAAGGCCCGACGTTGTCCTTGGTTATCCGGCAGATACTGAGTAAGAATGGCATCGGTTTTGGCGTCCGCGTTGAGCGGCCCGGCGTAACGGGTGAGGGGCTCGGCGGCCGACGCCCGATAGCCCGTGTTGAGGCCCAGGTTACCTACCACAAAGTCTGTATCACCGTCTTCATCAAAATCACCGGCCGCCAGGCTGCTCCACCAACCGCTGGTTTCGCCCATCTGCCATTGCTCGGTACGATCCACCAGTCTACCCTGCTGATTTTCATACACCTGCACCGGCATCCATTCTCCCACCAGCAGCAGGTCGGGTTGCTCGTCCTGGTTTACATCGGCCCAAAGGGCAGCCGACACCATGCCGGGTTGTTGCAGCGCCGGATTCACGCGGGCCGTCACGTCCCGAAACGTTCCTTGGTTGTTCTCCAGCAGGTAGCTGCGAGAGCACCGCGGATACTGGTCGGGCAACAGGCCGCCGCCCACGAACAAATCTAGGTCGCCGTCGCCGTCGTAATCGGCCGTGGCCACGCAAGTGCCGCTGCCGGTGATGGGGGGTAGCGCATCGGGTTGGAGAGTGAAGTTTCCCCGGCTGTCATTGACATACAGGCGATCTTGATGAGCCTGCGGATGGGTGTATTCGGACCCACCGCTCACCACGTACAAATCCAGGTCACCGTCCTGGTCAGCGTCGAAAAACAGGGCATCCGTGTCTTCGTAGTCGGCATCAGGTAGGGTCTGAGAGATAAATTGCCCCTCGGCCTGCTGGGTGAGCAGGGTTCCGGCGAAGGTGGCGGCGCCTCCCACGAAAAAGTCGTCCCGCCCGTCGCCGTTCACGTCGCCCACGGCCAGGCAGGGGCCCGACTGTGAGTATCGCCAGGGTAACAACGGGTCTACCTTAAAATCGTTGAACGGGTTTTCTTGCTGAACAAAATCGGTTCCGTAGTTCACCGCGCGAAACACGGACGCGTCTTCGACGGGGCTAACGGTCGGGGGCGGGGTGGCCAATGCCTGATACGTGACGACCAGCTCCTGATCGGCCGCCACATTGGTGAGCACTTGCACCGCTGCGTCGGTCCATCGAACAACGATTTCATCTACTACGCTGTCGGCTCCTAGTCCGAAGTGCAAACGGTCTTCTACCGATGACTGAAAGCCCCGGTACGGATTGTACACCAGCAGTTGCTGCTGCGCTCCGTGGGTGATCTGCACCTCGGTGCCGACTAAACTTACGCCCGGCGCGGGGGTGAGGTGCAGGCGCAGGAAATGATTTTCTGACTGCTGCGCACTGCGGTTTTCGAAAATTTCGGCGGGCCGGTTCAGATGACTGACGATCAGATCAAGGTCACCGTCGCGGTCCAGGTCGGCGTAGGCGGCCCCGTTGGAGCAGGTAGGTTCGGTGATGCCCCAGGCCCGGGATTGATCCGAAAAGGACAGGTTGCCCTCGTTTTTGAAGAAATAATTGGGGTGATGGGCATCGGGAAGCTGGTTGATATGCTCGAGCAGCTCCTTTTTGGCGGCCTCGTAGTCGGTGGCCCGGGCGGCCCGGGTGTCTCTAAACTTAATGTAGTCGTTGTTGGTGATGTCTTTGGGAATGCCGTTGCTAATGAAAATATCCTTCATTCCGTCGTTGTCGAAGTCGGCGAACAGGGCACTCCAGCTCCAGTCGGTTTGGTGCACTCCGGAGAATCGGGCCACGTCGCTGAACGACACCGACCCATTGGGTTGAAGGCCGTTATTGCGTTGCAGCATATTCTGAGAAAATTGCGGTTGGTAATCGCGCTGCAGCGATAGAGCAAACAAGTCTTCGGTCATGGCCATGCTCATCATCTTCTGTCGTTCGTTTTCGGGGGGCATCATGTCCAGCACCAGCAGGTCCGGCTGTTGGTCATTGTCGAAGTCGGCCACGTCCATGCCCATCGAGAACCGACTTTGGTGCGACAGATAATCGGCCGAGCGGTCGGTGAAGGTGCCGTCTTGGTTATTGACGTACATCCGGTCTTCAAAGATAAAATCATTAGCCGCGTACACGTCGGGCCAGCCGTCCCGGTTGAAATCGGCCACGCCCAGACCGAGTCCGTACCCTTCGTGCCCGATACCTGCTTCCTGGCTCACCAGCCGATACTGGCCACCGTCGTTGCGGTAGAGTCGGTCGGTGCTCGGAAAAATCTTTCCGGGGTGCTTGGGTTTGGGAATATTAGGATTGATTTTTTCCTGGTGCGCCGTGAGTAGATAGGCGTCCAGGTCGCCGTCCTTATCGTAATCGAAGAAGGCGGCCTGGGTGGTGTAACCGGTATCATCCAAGCCGTAGGCGGCGGCTTGTTCTTGGAAGACTGGCACTCCCGAGGAGTTCACTCCTTGGTTAACAAACAACTGATTAGCGCGGCGACGTTCGTCGGGGTAGCCGCTTAGGCAGACGTAGAGATCCGATAAGCTATCTTGATTGATATCCACAACGGCTACTCCGGCCACCCAGCCCGTGGTGCTCACCCCAGCGGTAGCGGTAACATCTTCGAACCGAAGGTCGCCCTGGTTCAGGTAAAGCGCACCGGAGACCTGGTTGCCGGTAAAGTAAATGTCCGGCAAGCTATCCCGATTGAAGTCACCGATGCCAACGCCCCCACCGTTGTAGAAGTAGTTGTACTCCAGAATATTGAACGCGTAAGACGCTTCCAGCCGGTTGGTGAAGGTGACGCCGGTGCGGGTAGCGGGTAGGGGAGTAAATAAGCCGGAGTGCTCTTTCTCCGGTTGGCAAGCTATGGCAACCAGCAATAGCGGGGCCGCCACCTTAATGAAGGCCCTCCCAAGTGGCCTAGCGCAGAGTCTACAACCACCAAGCATGGTTTTTTGACCCATCATTGGGAAGGTAAAAAAGTCTTGTCCAATTCGTGGCTAATGATTTGGGCGATCAGCCGTTGCCCTTCGGGGTAGAGGTGGATGCCATCGTAAGAAAGGTGGTCAATCACCTCGTTGAGCTTGGTATAGATATCGATAAACTGGCAACCTTCTGCCAGGGCAACCCGCTTAAGTTCGGGATACAGCTGATTTAGGCGGACGACTGCTCCCGTAAAGTCTTCGTGTTGCTCACCGAGACCTCCGAAGGGAGGAGGAGAAACTACGAAGACAGTGAGGGGATGCGCCCGGTACACCGGGTGGACCTTGATCTTTCTGAGCAGTTTGGTTAGGTTTTGCGGCACCCGTGATAAGCTATCAGCAAAGATGGCTTTGCAGTCGTTGGTGCCCAGCAGAATCACGATGCCGTCAAGGTGGTGAAGCGTCTTTGCCGCCTCGGAGAGGTACTGATCCACGTTAAGCAATGTGTTAAGCTTTTCGCTACCGTTCGTAAAGCCAATGGTGTTGCCCGACACCGCCGTACTAAACAGTTGATCATCAAACCGTAAAAACTTCAACTGGTCGACCCAACCTTGTCCTTTGGCTCCGTTAGAGTCGCCAATAGCGAGCAATCTTTTGCCGTTGAGGTGATCCAGCGCCACGTCGATCAACTGCTCGTGCCCGCCCTCGAAGAGCGTAAGTTGCACCCTGTCCTGGTACTGCTTTTGGTAGTGGATGGTTCTTTTCCCCAGTTTTTCCTCCACCGAAGGGGCAAAACCCTGGTAGGTCAGCAGCCGGATGATGTCCTCATCGGGCACGCGGGCGGCAGCATCAGTGGGGTCAAAGTCGTGCACCACTTTGTTATACATATTGATCGCGTGCGTGATCGGCACCGAACCCGTGTAGCCGTCGTGCACCCCGCTGTAGATGTACAACTTGCTGCGCTGGCGGCGGGCCACCGGGGTGGGCATAAAGAGCGGCGAACGGCGACGGGCTTCCGCTTCGTTCAGGTAAAACCAGTCGGGCTTGAAATTGATCCCCGTGGTAGATTGAGCGATCTCCAGGGCGTGTCTGGACTCCCGGATCTTGGTTTCGTGGTACCAGTCGACCAGGTTGGCGATGGGCACCCAGGCCGAAAAGGTTTTCACAGGGTGATGGGTGGTTAGGTAGCTGAGCAGCGTAGCGTACCCACCCCCACTGGCACCGATCACGTGGATCTCGGTGGTATCCACGTTTCCGTGCCCGATGGCGTAGGCAATGGCATCGTCCAGGTCGCTGATCACCCGGGGGCTACCGGTGGCCTCCGCCGTCCGGTTTGGGCCCCGGAAGTGGGGATGAATGTAGTTGTAGTTGTTATCAACAACTTGCCAAACCAGTGAGTCGGGCTGGTCGTAGCCACCGCTCCAGGTGTGCAGGCTCACCACCAGGGGGCGGGGTGCTTCCCCCTGGCTGGGCCGAAAGTAGGCGGGTTGCTTGGTTTGGTCGGCCGAGGAGACAATGTCTACCACCGCAAAGCCCGCAGGCCAGGGCAACTGACCTTCGGACTTCGCCACAGTGGGGAATGCCAGTAGGAATCCCAGCAGTAAGAAGACATAGTTCATGACCGTTTATTCATCCAAGCCTAAAAATCGTAGCCGCTGTTTTGCGTTAAGTTCGGGTTCACGTCCCGTTCGTTGCGGGGAATCGGCATCCGGATAGGTTGTTGCTGCAGGTAGGGCTTATTCAAATCCAGTTGATCTACGTCACTTCGGTTTTCGCGTACCCAGTCTAAGAACAAACCCCGCCGGTTGAGTTCGCTAAAGAAGTTATGCTCCCAAAAGGTCTCGATGCGACGGTCCCGAAAAATCTGGGTAAGCACTTCTTCGGGATTGGTGGAGGTGAAATCGGGCAGTCCGGCACGGCTGCGCACCTGGTTAAGGGCGGCCACGGCATCGCTGGTGCGGCCCACCTCGTTGAGGGCCTCGGCGTAATCCAGCAGTACCTCGGCGTACCGGATAATGGGGCGGTTGGTGCCGTTGTAAGTGGGGTTTACCGACGGGTTGGGCTCGTGCCAGTATTTGGTAAAGGCCACCCCGGTGTTGGTGGTATAAAGCGCAGTATCAAAGACAAAGTCCAGGTCGGGATGCTCCATACCGTCGAGCAGAAACTGGCCCAGGAAGCGGGAGTCGATGATGCTATCCTGCGCATTGGTCTCTATGGCACTAATCAGGTTCATGGATGGGCTAAAACCACCCCAGCCACCAAAGGGGCTGGACACCTCGGTCGGAATTCCCCCCGGCAGTTCACTCTGAACGCCCGCTAAGGCGCCCTCGTTGTCGTCTCGCCAGCCTCCCCCGGGAAGTACGCGGTTCTGAAGGCTAAATATCATTTCTTCGTTGTTCTCATTGTCATCGGCAAACACGTTGCGGTAGTCAGCCAACAGGCCGTTCTCATCGAATGCGATCACCTGCTCGGCGTAGGTGATGGTACCGTTGTAATCACCGGTATACAAACTCATTTTGCTGAGCATGGCCAGCGCCGCCGGGCGGGTGGCCCGCCCCACGTTGGCATCGTCCCAGGACAACGGCAACACCGGGGCGGCCTCTTCCAGATCAAGCATGATTTTGGCCCACACATCGGCAGCCGGGGTGCGCTCGGGCAGAATTACCCCATCCAGACTAGGGGCGTCCGTCACCAACGGGATATCCCCAAACAGGCGCACCAGTGGAAAGTACATAATAGCGCGCAGGTACTTAGCCTGGGCTATAATTAAATCTTTAACTTCCTGATCGATCAGTGACGCATCCATGGATCCCACCTTGTCAATGGTGACGTTGGCCCGGTTAATTCCTCGGTAAAAAACGTTCCAAATGCTCTCCAGTCGGAACCATCCCCGTTCCCAGTTAAGGTTATAGAAATCCATGTCGTCGGGCTCGCCCGAATTGGGCACCATGTCGCCGGTGGGGAAGTATTCAGCCTTTCCTAAGGCTTCGCCTCGGTACGCGTCGCCCTTTTGGATGCCGTCGTACACGCCGTTCAGCGAGGCTTGGGCGTCACTTTCGGAGGTGAAGAAGTTAGCGTCGGTCAGCTGGTCGCCCGGGGGGGCAATGTCGTAATATTTGTCGCCGCAGGAGTAGCAGATTAGGGTGATCAGCGGGACGGTCACAACGCATACTTTCATAAAATTCTTCATCAGGATAAGAGTTAAAAGTTTACACTAAGACCGAGGCGAAACACGCGGGCACTGGGGTAGCGGCCGGTATCGATCCCGTAAGAAAGCGCATTGCTTCCCCCGATTTCCGGATCAAAGCCCGGGTAATTGGTAATGGTGAATAAATTCTGCGCACTGGCGTAAACGCGCAAGCGCGACAAGCCCACCACTTCGGACAGCCCTTCGCCAAAGGTATAGCCTAGCGAAAGGTTTCGGCAGCGCACGTACGAGCCGTCTTCCACAAAGAAGGTAGACGGGGTTTCAAAATTGCGGGCCCCGTCAAAGTCTAGTCGGGGAAAGCTGTTGCTGGTGCCAGGGCCGTGCCAGCGATTTAGTGCTTCCACGTTACCGTTGGTGTTGCGGACGTGATAGGTGGCGCGTTTGGTGACCAGCAGTATCTCGTTACCCTGCACGCCCTGCAGGAAAAAGTCCAGGTCGAACCCTTTGTACTTCAGGCCGACGTTCAGGCCGAAGTCGTAGTCGGGAAAGGGATTGCCGATTTTCACCACGTCGTCATCGTTCAGCGAGCCATCTTCGTTCACGTCGCGGTAAATAAAATCACCGGGCTCAAAACCGTCCAGGTGCGCCGGAATCTCTTCTTCCCGCTGGATCACCCCGTCCACGATGTAGCCCCGAAAGTAGCCGATGGGCTCGCCCACCTTCGATTCGGTGGTGTTGCCGGCCAGCGTTTCGCGCCGCAAGAAACCCGCTTCCTGCTCTTCCACGTCAGCACCGAGCGAGAGCACTTCGTTTTCGATGGTGGTGAAGTTGACGCTGATGTCGTAGGAGAAGTCACCCCACGAATGCCGGTGGTTTAGGGCCAATTCTAGGCCTCGGTTCTGAATAGCCCCGCCGTTCACCAGCGACGAGCCAATTCCCACGGTGGACGGCAATGGTTTGGGTACCAACAGATCTTTGGTCTCTTTGATAAAATAGTCGGCCGTTAGCCCCACCTGTCCGCCGAACAGCGATAGGTCGATGCCAAAGTCCAGTTGCTCGCTGGTTTCCCACCTCAAGTTTTCGTTGCCCAGGCGGGTGAGCACGCCTCCCTGCTGCGTATTATCGCCGTAGGAATAGGCAAAGTTATCGCCGATGCTGTAGGCATTCAAAAACTCAAACGCGCTGATGCGGTCGCTGCCCAACTGCCCCCAACTGGCTCGCAACTTCAGGTCGTCGATGAAGCTCGCCCCGCTCATGAAGCCCTCTTCGGACAAGCGCCAACCGACCGAGGCCGCCGGAAACACCCCGTAGCGATTACGTTCGGTGAACCGAGAGGACCCGTCGCGACGCACGCTGGCGGTGAGCAAATACTTGTCCTGAAAACTGTAGTTGGCCCGGCCGATGATCGACTCGATGAACCAACCTGTGCTCAGGCGCCCGCCGCCGTTTCGAAACTCATTGGGGGCGGCATTGATCGAGGTAACCGCATCGTTCTGAAAGCGTTGTCCCGACGCGTTGGCCCTGAAATCAGTAGACTTCTGAGAAGTGTACCCTACCAACAAACCTAGCTGGTGTCCTCCGGCGAAGCTTTTATCATAGTTCAGGGTATTTTCTATCAGCCAGGTGCGCTCGTCGGAGTAGTCGATGTTCAGCACATTGAACGGAAACTGCCCCGTAACGGCCGGACCGCGATCGATGGTGGGTACCTGAAACGTGCCCCTCCCCCAGATCATGTCGATGCCGGTGTTTAGCTTATAGCGCAACCCTTCGATCAGTTCGTATTCTAGAAAGGTGTTGCCCAGCACGCGAAGAGCCTCCTGCTTGCCGTCTACGTCCCGCGCGTAAAGTACCGGGTTGTCAATGTTGGTTTGGGGATAAAACTGCGGGTCGCCATCCACGGCATCGTTCAAGCCTAGAGTGGGGTACATCTTCTGGGCAAAAACCAGGATGTTTTGCGATCCTGCGTCACTCACGTCATTGCGGACACTGTAGGTAGGCGTGAAGTTGGCTCCGATGGTTACCCGGTCGCTCACCGTGTAGTCTATGTTGGCCCGTAACGAGTAGCGCTCGAAGCCCGAAGAAATGACGATACCCTGCTGGTTGAAGTAGTTGGCCGACAGGCGCGTGCGCACTTTCTCGTTACCGCCGTTTACCGACAACGAGTAGTTCTGAATGGGGGCGGTGCGGAATATGGCGTCCAGCCAGTCGGTACCTTCGCCCAGCGAGGCAGGATCAGCCCACTCGGGGTTGGTATCTAAGTCGGATCGGGTAAAGGTTTCGTTGTGGAGAGTGGCAAACTGTTCGGCGTTGAGCAGCTCGGGCAGCTTCCAGGCCCGCTGAACGCCTACGTAGGCATCAAAATTAACATCGATGGCTCCCGATTTTCCGCGTTTGGTGGTGATTAGCACCACGCCGTTGGCCCCACGGGCTCCATAGATGGCCGCCGCTGAGGCGTCCTTGAGAATCTCGATCGACTCGATATCCTGCGGGTTGAGCGTAGAGAGCGGATTGAGTCCCCCGGCCGCCCCGATGTCGGAGCCACTCAGGGGAAACCCATCGACTACGTAGAGGGGTTCGTTGCTTCGGTTACTACCGATGCCGCGGATGCGCACGGATACCCCGCCCCCCGGTTCTCCGGAGTTTTGCGTCACATACACTCCGGGAGCGCGCCCCTGCAGGGCTTGGTCCAGTCCGGTGACGGCCACTTTCTCGAGCGCTTCGGCGTCTACCGAGGCGATGGAACCCGTGATGTCTCGTTTCTGCTGCGTGCCGTAACCAATCACCACCACTTCGGACAGGGACTGGATGTCGGTAGCCAACTGCAAGTCGATGGTCGACTGGCCGTTGATCTCCACTTCTTTGCTAACGTAGCCAATGGAAGAAAATACCAGGGTGTTAATGTTGTCGTTGATGGTGAGGCGATAGTTACCCTCCACGTCTGTCACCGTGCCGATGCTGGTACCTTTGGCCAGCACGTTCACTCCGGGCAGCGCTTCTCCGGATTCTAGGTCGATGACCGTCCCCGAGACACTGCGTTCTTGAGCGTACCCACTACCGCCTACCAGTAGAATAAGGATCAGTAGCAGATAGCTTACCGAGTTAGTAGAATTTTTTCTTCGCATAGGGTTAGAAGGTTAGGTTTGTACGAACGATACCACTCAATATCACAAGAAAGCAGTTGTGTTTAGTATGAAGAGGGTTATTGTTACTACAAACATTTCTAATTTTAGCTCCTAATGCTTCAACAATATTAATAGCTAGTGATAGGATATTCACCCTTTTTGCTAATTTAACGTAACAGTTTAGGTAGTTTGTAGATCACGCAGGAAAGACTCGCCGTTAAGTACTCGGCAGAGTTCGGTAAAGACTGACTTATGCTGCTTGCGTGCAGTAGAGATAAAGCTACGGATACGCGCATAGTAATCCGCCCCGATAGTAGCTCGGAAACATCCGCTTACTTTCAGCTTGGTTTTCCACGGCCGAATATCTCGTTCAGCTAAGTTGTTGGTAAAAGGGACCACTTCGTGCTGGGCGAAGGCTAATACGGCCGATTGATGTTTGACCAAACGATCCATCAAATTACGTCCCTTACTCTGTTTGGGACGTCCCGGTCTGGCCAGACCTCGGCCCCGCGGTTCCGGGGGTGGTTCTTCCCGGTTGGCTTGTTGCAAGATAGTTTGGTATTGGCCAATGGTAGCTTGTAGTGCTACGCTGCTCAGCGTGCCGGTTCCTTGCTCGGTGGCTAAGTAAGTACTCATCAACAGGGTGTGCATTTGAATAGCCCAGTGGCTTCCCCGTTCAATCAAGGCGGTGAGTTCACGCAACAAATGCGCTCCGCACAGAGCGTGTTTGTACTGTCCCCCGGTAAAGTAGCTGAGCCAGCAATCATGCACTACCCATCCATCATAGCCCGGCAATACGCTCTTAGGGTCTTGCAGTGCCTGCCCCCCTCGTTTGTTGTGCCCAAAGAAGTAGGTGAACAAACTGCTGCAGGCTACGTGCAACCAATGCAGTTGTCCTGCCACACGCCCCCCGGTTTCATCCACATGAATAAGGGCTTGCTTGCCTAGTTGATCACGAATGATGGCCTCTTCTAGTGCTAATCGTTCATAGTAGCAGGCGTTGGCTGACTGAATTGTAGATTCGTTGAGGGCATAGCCGAACAAATCGGTAAACAAACTCTTAATTGCGCCTGTCGGCATATTATGCCCTACACTGAGCAAACTGACCAATGCTTTCACCTTATGACCGTATTGTACAGGAGCCGATACATCTTCGGGAAAAACCCCTTGGTGTACTTTCCCACAACCAGGGCATGCTTTGCACTCCGTGCGGTGTTCGGTGACCACCAATGCTTGGGGTGGCAGATCAAATACCTGTCGTTTAGCAGTAAGCTGCCCGCTCACTTCACTAAGTGCATTACCGCACTGGCAAACATCAGCTACCTTATGGAGAACCACTTGGTCAGCTTGGCCTACCATCCGAAGGGTATCGCCTCGGTGACCGGGCTGTCCACCACGTCGCTTGCCCGAAGAGCGCGGAAAGGCGGGCTGCTTGGCAAGTCCATCGCTAGAAGGCGGACGGCTGCTATTACGGCTGTTTTGACCCAGCATGGCTTCTAGCTCGGCTATCCGAGATAAAGCGGCCTGCAAACTGGCTTGCAGTTCACTAATCTGTTGGGCCTGCTGCGCTATGGTCTCCTTATCACTCATCAGTGGCTAGTTCCGAAGCTTTTTTCTATTTTGCAAATCCACCTAAACAGTTACAATTTAACAATACAGCCGGGTTACTTTGCCTAACTTTAAGTGCCGTTTAACTTAACCCCCGTTATGTTATGAGAATGTATGTTCTGGTTATTATTTGGTTTTTAGGGCGTGTATCTTCTATTACCACTCAGTCGGTGGTGCTCCTCTATCCCGATACCATTCCCAACCAGAAACCTACGGCTGATCAGGAATTTGCTGACGAACGTGGTATTGCGTATCAAGTGTTGCGCCCCACCCTCACGGTCTTTCTTCCCCCCGATTCGGTGGCCAGCGGTACGGCCGTGCTCATCTGCCCGGGGGGCGGCTACCGAGCGCTCGTTATAGAAAGAGAGGAGGTCAGGTGGCAAAAGCGCTTACCGAACGGGGCGTAGCAGCCTTCGTGCTTAAGTACCTCCTGCCCTGCACCTGTACCCCAACGGCGGGCACGGCTTCCACACGGGCAGTGCGAAAGACGACTGGTTTCCGCAGTGCCTACGCTGGCTGCAGCAGTCGGGGTGGATGGAGCCTCAGTAGCGGGGGAGCAATCCCCGCTCTACAGTCTTCTGTAATTGCTACACGTTAGTACTTCGCGCGGTATTCGGTAGGGCTCATGTGGGTAACCTCCTTAAATTGCCGATTGAAGTTAGCCAGGTTATTAAAGCCGCTCTCGAAGCAGATTTCCGATACGCTCTTTTGGATACTGTTGGTCAGCAACTGGCAGGCGTAGTTGATCTTCACCTCTTTAACGAAGGTAAAGAACGACTTTTTAGTGCTTCGCTTAAAGAACGAGCAAAACGCTCCCTCGCTCAGGTTGATCAGATCGGCGGCCTCTTTGAGGCGGATGCCCTGCTGGAAGCGTTGCAGTACGTACCGATGGACTTTCCTAAGTCGTTCGTCGTCAAAGTTATTGACATTCCAGTAGTGCAGACCCGGTGATATCAATTGGTAATCGCGAAGCTCAGACAGGTACTGCAGAATGCGAAACACCTGGATAATAGCCTCAAAATCACTGAGGTGGGGCAGCGCCCCCATCAGGCTGCGCAGTTTGTCATCATCGTAGCGAGGAAAGAACAGCCCGTTCTGGGCTTCATCAAGCAAGTGTTTGATGGATTTGAACTCGGGGATGCTAAATAGCGAGGTATTGAAGAAGCTCTCGTTGAAATGAATGGTTACCGCGCGCGGCGAATCCTCTTTGTTGCTAATCTCCCAACAGTGCGGCAAGCCCGGTCCGAGCAACACCAAATCCTTTTCGTAGAAGTCGGCCACGTTACCCGCGATGTAGCGCTGGCCCCGGGCGTTCACCATGTAGTTGAGCTCGTAGTTATCGTGGTTGTGAACCACTCCTCGATTTTGGGTAAGGTCCAGCTCGTTAATGATAAACGAATGAGACGCTGGCACCATGATCTTACGCTGAATAACTTCCATGACATAATATAAAGGATAAATCGCAGTAACTGCAACGAATATTCTGCCGAAGATAATAAGCATGGCAATCTCTGACTGACAATAGCCCATCAGACTGCGGATTTGATAACTATAGCGAACATTCTATCACTTACGGTTAATATTGTAGGAGTGTGCCCCCCTAACTAGAAATATATTTGCCTCAAGATAACGGCTACTAGTCAGCTGGTATCGGTCGGTGCGGACAATAACATTTACCGTCTATTATAAAACCCCTCCTATGCTCAAGATTCTGGTGGTAGCGGATGACCTTACCGGGGCGGCCGAGGTGGCGGGCATCGCGAAGCTGGCGGGTTTTTCGGTGGCGATCGTCACCCAACTAGCGCCCGACGTGCTGCGAGCCTACGAGGTGGTGGTGCTGGATACCCATACCCGGGCGATCTCTTCCTCTCGGGCAGCCCGGCAGTTGGCCGACCACCTGGATAATTTTGACGCCTGGGAGACCACCCTGGTGTACAAAAAAACCGATTCGGTGCTGCGGGGCAACGTGGCGGCCGAGCTTTGTGCCCTCATGCACCGGGGGGGCTTTCCCAATGCGCTGTTGCTTCCGGCGAACCCCTCGAAGGGCCGAACCATCACGCAGGGCGTGTACTACATCGACGGCGTGCCCCTGCACCAAACCGACTTCCGGCAAGACCCTAACCAGCCCGCCCGCTTATCGCGGGTAGAGCAGCTGCTGGGCGAGCCCGCCGGAGCACTGGTCTACTACAGTTGCCCCAGTGAGTTGCGGGAGGAGGCCCCGAACACCATCATCATGACCGATGTGGAAACCACCGACGGACTAGACAAAGTGGTTGCCCGTTTTCAGGACACGCGCGTTCTGTACGCCGGGGGTAGTGATTTCTTCGCCGCACTGCTTCGGGTTAAGCTGCGCAAAACCCTGGCTCCCTACGATGTTCCTTCCCCGTCGGTCGCCGGCCTGAACCGATGTTTTATCATCGGCAGCTACACCAGCAGCAGCACTGCCACGCTCCGCACCCTGAAGCAACGGCGCTACGTGCTGCATCAGCTAAGCGGCGAGCTGCTACGCGCATCGGACGAGGTGCAGCGGAACCAGTGGATCAACCACCGGTTCCCCCCCGATGAGCCGGTCGTTATTGCTCGCCCTGATGAACCCACCGAGGGGGCCGTGTTTAAAGAAGCAATTACCCACTTGCTGGTTGCCGTGGCGCAACGCATCGTCGCCACCGCCTCTCTCTACCCCCATTTGCTGGTGGAGGGCGGAGCCACCGCTTCCGGGCTCATCCGCGCGATGAACTGGTCTACGCTGCGCATCGGGCAAGCCTACCGGCAGGGAGCCGTTTCACTGTCGGCCGGTGCTCCCTACCCTTTGCTCACCATCAAGCCCGGCAGTTACACCTGGCCCGAAGCGTTTCTTCAATAATCTACCCGCCACCATGAAGCTACTTATGCAACTACCCACCCCCGACGTGCCCCCCGGCCTGCACTGGGTCGACTATCTGATCATTATCCTTTCGTTGGTGGTTTCGGTATGGGTAGGCTTGTTCTTCGCCAGGGGGCAAAAAACCACCGATAAATTTTATACCGCCCAGGGCCAAATTCCGGCCTGGGCCATTGGCATGTCTATCCTGGCTACGCTGGTGAGCAGCGTTACCTTTTTGGCCTACCCCGGCGAAGGATTCTCCAGCAACTGGGTGCGCCTGGTGCAGGGGCTGATGGTTCCGCTGGTGCTGCTGGCGGTGATCTGGATTATCGTGCCGCTCTACCGCAGCGTGATTCGGCTCAGTGCCTACGAGTACTTCGAGCGGCGCTTTGGCTACTTCGCGCGCTTCTACGGTTCGCTGGGCTTCATCCTAGCGCACTTCTCCAAGATGGGCACCGTCTTTTACCTGCTCAGCCTGGCCATCGCCAAGTTTGTGGGCATCGATACGCTGTCGGTGATCTGGGCGATGGGCGCCATTGTAATATTGCTTACCTTGCTGGGGGGCATCGAGGCGGTGATCTGGCTAGACGTTATCCAGGGCTTCCTGCTGATCGTGGGTGGAGTGATCACCCTGCTGATTATCCTCATTAACACTCCGGGCGGCCCCGCGGCCGTATGGGAAACCGCCGCGGCCAGCGGACGCGTAGGCTTCGGCTCCTTCAACTGGGATTTTGTGAACCTTACGTTCTGGGTGATGGCGATCAACGGCATCTTCTACGCCATCCAGAAGTATGGCACCGACCAAACGGTGGTGCAGCGCTACCTTACGGCCACCTCCAACCGAGATGCCATTCGCGCCTCGCTGCTGGGGGTGCTGCTCAGCGTACCGGTGTGGGCGCTGTTTATGTTCATCGGCACCGCGCTCTTTTCGTTCTACCAATTAACGGGTAACCAACTGCCCCCCGACGTGCGGCCCGACGCGGTTTTTCCGCTCTTCATTATGAGCGAACTGCCCATCGGAATCACCGGACTGGTGGTGTCGGCCCTGCTGGCGGCAGCCATCTCGAGCCTCGACTCCGACCTCAACTGCCTGTCGGCTGTGCTCACCGAAGATTTTTACGACCGCCTGAGGAAGAACGCCACCGATCAGCAGAAGCTTGTTTTCGGAAAAGCGATGGTGGTGGTGTGCGGCGTGCTGGCCATGCTAGTGGCTACCGTGTACGTGAAGCTGGGCGGAAAGGGAGTGCTGGGCATTGTCTTTAGCCTCTACGCGATCTTCTCGGGCGGCATCGCCGGTATGTTTTTACTGGGCCTGTTTGTGCCACGGGCCAACTGGCAGGGGCTGTACGTAGGCATTGCCGCCTGCGTGCTGTTCACTGCCTACGGGGTGCTCACGTCTTCACCGATTGGGGACATCCAGTGGCTGGATTTTGGCCGGTGGAACTTTCGCCACCACAACTACATGCTGGGAGTGTATAGCCACCTGCTGCTGTTCGGAGTGGGGCTGGCAGCCAGCTACTTCTTTAAGAAACCTGTGATTGACGAAAATTTGACCTACTACGGATGGACGCGCGCCAAACGTCGCGCCCGCCAGGTCCATTAACCAAACAAATACAACGATTATGCAACAACCTATTATTGCCATTAGCGCCGGAGACCCCGCCGGAATCGGTCCCGAGATCGCGGTGAAGGCGCTCAACCGGCCGGAAACCTACGAGCAGTGTCGGCCGCTGCTGGTGTGCGACCCTCCTATCGTTGAGCAGGCTATTGAGTTCTGTTCTCTGGATAACAAGATCAACGTGGTGGATGATCCGGCCGAGGGGCGCTACCGCTTCGGCACCATCGACGTGCTGCGGATGAAGCAGGTGAATATGGTTACGTTTCAGCACAACCAGGTGGGCTCCGTCACCGGAGAGGCCTCCTTTCGGTACGTAGAGAAAGTAATCGAGCTGGCTCTCGACGGGCGCGTGCAGGCCACCGTGACGGGACCGATCAACAAAGAAGCCATTCACCTGGCGGGGCACCACTACGCGGGCCACACGGAGATCTACGCCGAAAAAACGAACACCCAGCACTACGCCATGATGCTGGCCGACGGCAACTTCCGGGTGATCCACGTGAGCACCCACGTGTCGCTGCGCGAGGCCATCGAGCGCGTTAAGCAGGAGCGCATCATCGAGGTGATCAAGCTCGCCCACGAGGCGCTGCAGCGGCTGGGCATTGAGCGTCCTAGGATCGCGGTGAACGGACTCAACCCCCACGCGGGCGAAAACGGCTTGTTCGGCGCGGAGGATCAAGAGGAAATCGTACCTGCTATCCAAGCGGCGCAGCAGTTGGGCATCGATGCGGACGGCCCCCACCCCCCCGACACGGTGTTTCCGAAGCTCAAGGGCGGGCAGTACGATATTGTGGTGTGCATGTACCACGACCAGGGGCACATTCCTACCAAACTTACCGGATTCAACTACAACGCCGCCACTGATCGCTGGGAAGGCATGTCAGGCGTGAACATCACCCTGGGGCTGCCCATCATCCGGGTGTCGGTCGACCACGGCACGGCCTTCGACAAGGGAGGAAAAAATCAGGCCAATCCCGAAAGTATGATTCAGGCTATCATCTACGCGATCCAACTAGCCAACCACGCAACTCCACCGCATGAGCCACTCAATTAAACACTACCAGGGATTGATCACGCCGATGGTGAGCCCCTTCACCGCCCGGGGCCAAATTGATCAGGAAGTCACCGTCCGACTCATGACTTTTTTGCTGGCCGCCGGGGCCAATCCCTTTGTGCTGGGCACCACCGGCGAAGTGAGTTCTATTTCGGTCGAGGAGCGCGAGGTGCTGGTGAAACTACTGGTGCAGCAAAGCCCCGCGCACCTTCCCACCGTGGCGGGGGTGGTGGGATTGCCCTACGCGGACACCGTACGGGTGGCCAACCGCTACCTGGAACTGGGCGTTGATGCGGTCGTGGTGACGTTGCCCAACTTCTTCTTGCTCACCGAACGGCAAATGCTGCGTTACTTTGAGCAATTGACTCAGGAGATCAGCGGAAACATCATTCTGTACAATATCCCCAAGACCATCCACATGTCTATCCCCCTGAAGGTGCTGGACGAACTGAGTCAGCGGGACACTATTATTGGGGTGAAAGACTCGGAACCCGACGCCGAACGGCTTGTTGCTGCGCTAAAGTTGTGGAAAGACCGGAAGGATTTCTTTCATTTTGTGGGCACCAACTCCTTGATGTGCCAGGGACTTCTACTAGGTTCCAAAGGGATTGTGCCGAGCACCGCCAATGTTGCTCCGCAACAGTATCAAGCGTTGATTGCGCTATGCCGCGCAAAAAAAGTGAAGCAAGCAGAAAAAATGCACGGCTTGACCAGCCAGTTGTCAGCGGCTTATCAGGAGGACGGACTGCTCGGCGAATCGCTGGCGGCACTCAAGGTGATACTGTCTCAACAAGGCCTCTGCACCCCCTATATGCTACCCCCGCTGAGCAGGCTCAGTAGCCAAGCAGAGAAAGTGTTAAAGGTAAGATGGGAGAAAATTGCTATCCGGCAGCCCAGCGTATCGTAAAGACTTTTTGCCGGTTAAATTTACGACCAACGGTATAACATTTATGTAGAAAGCGCGGCTTTCAGTTGCCCCATCAGTCCCATTCCGAACTGGGAGATCACCCGATAGTCACTCTTCTGCAAGGCCTCACCACCCCGGTTGATCTGCGATACCTGGGTGAGAAAGCCGTCGGGAGTCAGGTAGTTGTGCAGCGCACGGTAGGTAGCTCGGGCGGCGCGAAGGTTCTTTTTGGGCAACATTCCCCGCCGCACTCCCCAGGCCATCGCCGCGGCAATGCCCGCACTGGCCGAGGTATCCACATCCGTGGGGGGAAGATCCGGATAACTGCCCCAGAGATGGTCTTCGTTCTGCCAGGACGCCGCCATTTGAACGGCCTCTACCCACGCCTGCTGCACTTCGTCTGCTCCCGTTAATTTCCCAGCGAAACTTGTCCGGAGGATTGCCAGGGTTTTCACGGTGCCCAGCAGGTACCAGGCCCCGCCCCGCCCCCAGTTGCGGTAGGCTTTTTCATCGTTCAGCGTACTACGCTGGTAGATGGCCGATGCCTCGGTGAGGTAGTCGGTGCGGTAGCGCAGTTGATCCAGCGCCAGTTGGGCCAACTCGACGTCTTGGCGCACCTGGGCAATCGCCGCCAGCGGGTAGGCCACGGTGTAGCAGCCTTCGGTGGTCAGGTGCTCGCCCGCCATGATGATACCCGACGGATTGCGGCTCGAACGGCAAAAGTCCACTGCTTTTTGCACCGAAGGATGATCGGGATGTAAATTGACAATTGCGGCAAAAGGCAGAAAGTCCTCAATGCTATTGAAGGTGCCGTCGAGGGGTTGAGTGTGCGGACTTTCAAAGATGATCCCTGCTTCATCATCCAGGTAATGACCCAGGTGGGTCTTCAGGGTTCGGGTTGCCTGCTTGTGGCCCTGCCGGTGCAGTTCGTACAAGGCATCCTGCACCGATCCGCCCATCCATCCGAACGGACTAAAGGAGTTCATTGAGTACAGGTTGTTCAGAAATGTCTTTTCGGAAGCGGGGCCCTTTCCGGCCAGCAGTTGGGGCGCGAGTCCGGCAGCATCGGAGGGCAGCGCTTCAGGTAAGAAGAACCAGGCAGTTTGGGTGCCCTCCCGCATCCGCAAACCGAGACCCTGCTGCTGAATGTCGGACAGCCACCGCGGCTCGATGGGAGTTTGAAACGGTTGGAACGGATGCGCGTACCGCATCTCCAGCGACCCAACAACCTGTCCTGATTCGGGCAAGTACAGCTCTACTACCTTGGTTTCCCGGAAGTCGATGGCGGCCGTCAGGCGGAAAGATACGGAACGCGTCGTAGCGGGTAGCTCAGGAAATGACAAGCGCACCGGCGAAGCGGTTTCCGAAGGAAGCGGTACGGGGAACGCGGTGAGTCCCAGCGGTACGCGCTTTTCAGAGGGAAAGGTGATGGGCGGGGCATCAATTCGGGAAGCGACGAAGCGGGAGTACGCCTTTTTGGTGGGGGAAGCCCGCCATCGGTGCGGAAGCAGCACCGAAGCGCCGGTGATCAGGGGTAGGTAATGAACAAAGGTGCGTCGTTGCATAGCGGGTAAGATAGCCATTCTTTTTCAATGCTGCCCCGACTGCCCGGTAAAAAGCATCGTGAGGGTATCGGAAGATATTGTCTACCGAGGCTGAAGCGCGGTGGTGCTTTCGGGAATATCGTCGGCGGTACCTATCCAGAAAGCGATTCTTTTTCGTTTCCAGGTGTAAGACAGGGCCAGGGTGTCGCCGAACGATACGATGGCCGGATACGAAAACTCATCGTCGGGCTCCCCCCGCTCCACGTCCAGCACCCGTGGCCAGGTGGCCCCGTTGTCGGTCGACAAAGCAATTGAGAGCGTTGCGCGTGATCCCCAGTTTTGGTCGTCGCGGTTGTAGGCCAGGGCCAGCGTACCGACGGGCAAACGGGTAAGATCAATACCGCTGTTGGGATTGGGCAAGTCCGTCCGGTAGGCGGGCGTCCAGGTCTGTCCGTAGTCTTCGGAGTCGCTGCGATAGATGGCTCCTACCGTGCTGCGCAGCAGCGTATGCAACTGCCCGGGGGCCGACTCCCACAGGGTGGGCTGAATGAGGCCCGGCACTCCCTCTTCTTTTTCGCTCACTTCCAGGTAGGGCGACCGGCTCCACGACCGCCCCTGATCGGAGCTGCGGTCGGTAAAAGCGGTCCAGGTTCCTTCCTCGTGCGAGGCCCCGGCCAGCCAGGTGCCATCCGACAGGATAATGGGCTTGTTGCGCACCGGTCCGCGTCCGCCCCGGTCGCCCGGCACCAGTTCGGTGGCCTTACTCCAGGTTTGCCCCTGGTCAGTAGAGGTTTTCACCCAGGTTTCCCACCGCTCGATCTCTTTGCCCACCTTAAAGTAGAGGTAGATGGTGCCGTCGGGGGCCTGAAACAACACCGGATTCCAGTGGGGCTCGGGGCGGATTTTAGCCACTTCCTGCGGATCGGACCATCCGCTGCTTCCTTCCGGGGTGGGGCGACCCGTGGCCGTCCAGATGCCCACGTCATCGTCTTTTTCTTCCGTTCCGCCGAACCAGGCCACCAGAAACGAGCCGTCGGATAGGCGCAGCAGCGTGGAAGCGTGGCACTGCGGGAAGGGCCGCTCGTCGCCAAAGACGAAGCTTTTGATCGGCAACGCGTGACTATTAGCTTGTGTTTGCTCCACTGTTTTCGGTTGCGCTGAAAGTACAGGAGGAAATAGCATGATGGCTAAGCTAACCGTTAACTCGCGAACGAGCACCCTTGATCTCCAACGGTAGTGAGTAGTGCAAAGAGGACGTAAGAGCCGGAGCCTAGGAAACATTGGGGGAAGGTTAAGTAGTGCCCGATCAAAAATAGAAAAATACGGTAGAAAATCAAGCAATCGCCAGCAAGGCACGCAGCTCCGTTGCTTTACGTTGGAAGTGTGCTTACTTTGGATCAGGATAAAATTTTCAGCATGAAAGCAAGCAACTATCAGTTCGTCGTCCTTTTCTTGTTTCCGGTTTACGCATTTGCCCAAGCCGAACGTCCTGCCGACCCGGCGCCAACCTCCGGCAACCCCGTCTTCGAGGGGTGGTACGCCGATCCGGAAGGAGTGATCTTCGACGATGAGTACTGGATATTTCCTACCTGGTCGGATGCTTTCGAAGACCAACTGTTCTTCGATGCCTTTTCGTCGCGCGACCTGGTGCACTGGCAAAAGCACGCGCGCATTCTGGACACCACCATCGTGTCTTGGGTGCGGCAGGCCCTGTGGGCGCCTTCGGCCATTGAGAAGGACGGTCGCTATTACCTGTTCTTTGGGGCCAACGACGTGCAGCGCCCCGGGCGGTCTACCTATGACCCGGACAACGACATCAACCACTCGGGCGGCATTGGGGTGGCGGTGGCCGACGCGCCGGGCGGACCGTACCAAGACTACCTGGGCAAGCCGCTGATCAGCGATTTTTATAATGATGCCCAGCCGATTGATCAGTTTGTGTTTCGCGACGTTGACAGTACCTACTATATGTTCTACGGAGGGTGGAGCCACTGTAATCTGGGCAAGCTGAACCAGGATTTTACCGGTTTTGAGCCCTGGGACGACGGCCGCTTGTTCCACGAAATCACTCCCGAAAACTACGTGGAGGGACCTTTTATGTTCTTGCGCAACGGCATCTACTACCTGATGTGGTCGGAGGGCAGTTGGGGCCAGGATTCCTACCGGGTGGCTTACTCCATGTCCGACCGGGCCACCGGTCCCTACCAGCGCATCGGCGTCATTCTTGAGTCAGACTCGGCCGTGGCCACCGGGGCCGGGCACCACTCGGTGATTCATCCGTCCGACACCGACGACTACTACATGGTGTACCACCGACGGCCCATTCCCAACGAGGGGCGCGACCACCGGGTGACGTGCATCGACCGGATGTACTTCAACGAAGATGGGACTATCCAACCTGTGCGGATGACCTTTGCGGGGGTGCAGCCCAACCCGTTGTCTACGGAGTAAAGAAACCATTTGCTTTATATTTGCCAACAATTGTCATAAATTGGCAAAAAAAATTATGGTGTCTTCGTTAGATAAATTTGGACGAATAATCATTCCCAAAAAAGTAAGAAAACAGCTTGGTATCACTCCAGAGACTAGTCTCACGATTGAAGAAGACGGAGGTCGTATTATTATTGAGCTTATTCAAGAGGAAGGATCAGTCGTAAAAAAAGATGAAGTGCTTGTTTTTGTGGGCAAACCGGAAGGAGAAGTTGACCAATTGCTAACCGACGATAGAACCCAAAGAATGAATAAGTTGCAATTAGGTCAGTAAGTGAGGCGTCTATTATTTGATAGTTCGGTATTAGTGGCTGCGTTTGTCGCATCACATCCTAAGCATAACACCGCCCACCAATGGCTTAATCAAGCACTAAGTGGTGAAATTGAATACATAGTAGCTGCTCATTCTATCATCGAAGTCTACAGCGTGCTTACCAGAGCACCTTTCAAGCCACCTATTTCGCCTCGCATTGCTACCAAGCTAATCGATCAAAACATAAAAAGAAAAGCGCGAATCGTATCGTTGACGAAGAGAGAACACTTTCAGATAATAGACCGTATGAACCAACTTGAACTAAAAGGGGGGATCATCTACGACGCACTGATAGCCAGATGCGCTCAAAAGGCTGCCGCCTCGGGAATTATCACTTCCAATGCAAAAGATTTCATTCGGTTACTACCGGATCAGGCGATTGAGATCATCACTATTTAGAAACAAGCTGGCCCGTTAATCGCTAATAGACCGCCCAATTACCGGAAACCGCATGATGCGCTTCGCTTACCTTGTTTTCTGTGTGCTTGGCACCGTGCTTCCGTTATCGCAGTTTGCCCCCTGGTTGTCCGCCAACGGACTGGCCATCGGGCTATTGGTTCAGGAAGCCTTTTCTCCACCCGTGGCGGCGTTTGCCTGGTGGGACGTGCTCATCTCGGCCTTAGTTACGCTGGTCTTTGTGTTTTCAGAAGGGAGACGACTTGGGATGAAACATCTTTGGCTACCGGTGCTGGGACTGTGCACGGTGGGGGTGTCGCTGGCGTTGCCTTTATTTCTGCTGCTGCGCGAGCAACGTCTCATTCAGTTGAATGCCAAATAAGTGATAAATTACCTTTGATTAAAGATTTCGTGTTAAGAAAAGATATCAATGGGTTGCAAGTATCCATCCGGCAACTCGAACGCTCTGTGACTCGAGAGATTCAACAGGCTGAAGAGAAACAAGGCGATCAATTTCAATATCTGCATAAAAAGATGTCCGACTATCACCGTTCCACTATCTCGTGGGTAATGGGCACCGCAATCGGCACCGGCAGCCTGATTGTTGCGCTAATCAAGCTACTGTAATCACTCGTACCGCAAACTCTCCACCGGATTCAGCCGGGCGGTTTTTAGCGAGTGGAAGCTCATCGTGACGAAGGCGACCAGCAGCGCGGCGGCTCCGGCCAGCACGAACAGCAGTGCGTTGATGTCGGTGCGATAAGCGAAGGCCTGCAGCCAGCGGTCGATCAGGAAGTAGGCAATTGGGGCGGCCAGTAGCGAAGCCACCACCACCAGCCCCATCACGTCTTTGAACAGCAGATACACGATGTGCGGCACCGACGCGCCCAGCACCTTGCGCACCCCAATCTCCTTGGTGCGTTGCTCCGCCGTAAAGGCCGACAGCCCCAGAACGCCCAGCAGTGAGATCAACAAGCAAATACCGGCCAGCACCGAGATCAGGGCGCTCTGCCGCTCGTCGGCCCGGTAAAGTTCGCCGAACTCCTCGTCCAGAAAGGCGTACTCAAACGGATGGTTCGGATCGTATTCCGCCCAGCGCTCGCGGATGAGGTTCATCGTCTGGGGCAGGTTTTCGCCCCGCAGGCGGGCAATGAAGGTGTCGCCGCCGTTGGTGTTGGGAATAATAATGGTTGGCTCAATGGGGTTGTGCAGCGAACTCACGTTGAAGTCCTGCACCACCCCCACAATGCGGCCCAGCTCCTCGCCGTGGAAAAACTTCATGCGTCCGTTCAGCGCATCGTCGATGATGGCTCCCGCCCGCTCCGGCACGTACCAGCCCAGCCGCCGCGCCGCCGTCTCGTTGATGATAAAGGACTGCCCGTCCGTATCCCCGGCGAAACCTTCGTTGAAGTCGCGCCCGGCCAGCAAGGTCATGCCCATCGTGGCCAGGTAGTTCTCGCCCACCGCCAGGGACTGAAACTCCTGCATCGTCAGGGCCGAGTCCACCTCTACCCGAAACACCGAGTTGCCAACGTCCCTGCCCGGCGTGTTCCAGGCCGACGTAGTGCTTAGCACGCCCTCGTAGCGCTCCAACTCAGTACGGATTACCGGCAGTTGGTTGCGTACTAGCGTATCCGGCAGCGGAATCAGCAGCAGATGCTCGCGGTCGAAGCCCAGCTCCTGGCTGCGCACGTAGCCAATCTGGTCGCGCATCAGCAGGGTACACACCACCACTGCGATAGAGATGGTGAACTGGGCCACCACCAGCGACTTACGCAGCACGATGCCCGAGGCCGACGAGCGAAACGATCCCTTCAAGGATTTTATCGCCGACAGCGAGGGCAGGTAGAAGGCCGGATATAAGCCCGACACCAGGCCCATCAGCAGCGTGATGCCCACGGCCCCGCCCAGCAGCAGGGGATTGCCCAGCAAGTTGAGCGATAGGTCTTTTTCTACCAAGTCGTTGAAGGGAGTGGCGTAGAGCACCACCGCCACCAGCACCAGCGCGATGAGCAGGGCCAGCAGCGCCAGCAGCACCGACTCGCCTAAAAAAGACAGTACTAGCGCCCGGCGGCTCGACCCCAGCACCTTGCGCATGCCGATTTCTTTGGCGCGGTTACCCGAGCGGGCGGTGGCCATGTTCATGTAGTTGATGCAGGCCAGTAGCAGAATGAACAAGCCAATGCCTCCGAAGGCGTACAGATAAGCCAGGTTACCCCGCACCTCGTCGCCCTCCTGCTGCGAATAAAAGTGCACGTCGGCCAGCGGCTCCAGGTAAAACCAGAAATCACCGCCAATCTGGTCGCCGAAGGGCTTAACGTACTTGTCGAAGAAGGAAGTGATCTTGGTCAGGAAGCCGTCGGCGGCGTAGTTCTCCGGAAAGAGCAGATACGTATACACGTCGGGGTTCCAGATAGCTTCGGAGTTGAAATTACCGTCGCGCGTGGCCCACTCCCGCGGCTCGATGGTCGACACCAGCGCCTCGAACTTCAGATGGGCGTTGTCGGGCAGGTCGGCAATCACGCCCGTCACCGTGTGGTTCTCCCGGGCCTCGCCCAGCAACAACGTTTGGCCCAGGGCTTCCTGCTCACCAAAATACTTGCGGGCCAGCGCCGCCGTGAGCACCACGCTGTTATTCTCGCGCAGCGCCGTAGTGGGGTCGCCCGCCAGAAACGGATGGGTGAACACCTTAAACACCGCAGAATCGGCGCGAAACCAGCCTTCTTCGTTGTACAGCGCTTCGTCGGCATGGGGAATATTTACGAGCGTGCGGTTCAGTTCCTCGAAGCGGACGAACGACAGCACCTCGGGGTAGTCGTCGGCCAGCAGCGGAGCCACCTCGCGCGCCGCCCCCGATGAGTGAAACTCCACGCCCGGACCCGTCATGTTGGTCACCAGGCGGTACATTTGGTCATGCTGGGTGTGGTGCCGGTCGTAGGTGAGGTCGCTCTGCAGGTACAGCCCAATGATAATACTCACCGCAATGCCGATGGCCAGTCCGATGATATTGAGCAAGGTATAGAACTTGTCTTTCCAGAAGGTGCGGATGGCAAACTTGAGGTAGGTGCGAAACATACGTGGATAGGTTAGTCAGGTAAGCCGTCCCCTCGTTCCTTTCGGAAGGAAGGTAGGGTTTTTTGAGCAGGGAAACAATTCCCCGCAGTCCCAGCAGCAACAAGCATAGTACCAACCTGCGTCACGGTACTACGGGGCGGTTTGACCGTAGCCGAGGTGTTCGGAATCGACCGATCAGTGCTCGAAGGCGGACACAGTAAAAGCCATCAGGTTTCGCCGAGTTGAGGCGTTTAGAATTTGCCTAAAGTTAAAAATAGTGTACCTTTGCCCTGCGGGTACGACCAGCTCCTGCTGAACTCCCCCAGGCCAGGAATGGAGCAAGGGTAGGCGGTCGTAGCGGTGCGATACCCGCATTTTTTCTCTTCTCCTCACTCTTTTGAAATTTCTGGCATGGCAGCAACCACGTTGGTTCAAATGTCGGTGGTGGATGAAGTCAGACAAACCCTACTAAGTCTGGACCCCCAGGCGCAATTGACGTTATTCGGTTCCCGCGCTCGGGAGCAGCACGGAACACCGGCCCCCGCTGATTCGGACTGGGACTTTTTGGTACTCACCGGCAACAAGGTGACCGAAGTGTGGATACGGGAATTTATACATCACTTAGAGCTTGAAACTGATGCGGTTATCAGTACGATAGTGTACGCGCGGTCAGAATGGGCTACTTATCAGCATACTCCACTCTATAAGAACATTAGTAGAGACGGCATTCCAATAACTATGAACTACGACAAGAACGCTATTGTAAAATACCGTTTGGAAAGGGCCAACGAGACACTGCAAGAAGCGCAACTGATGACCGACAACGCCCACTGGAATGCTACGGTCAATCGCTTGTACTATGCCTGCTTCTACGGTGTCCACGCCTTACTCATCAGCAATGACCATCAGGCGCATACGCATTCGGGTGCTAAAAACGCTTTTCATCGGTATTTCGTGAAGACGGGCCAAGTGCCCCTGGAGCTGAGCCGATTCTATGATTTGTTATTCAGTCAACGGCAGAGTGGAGATTATGGCGACTTTAAAACGTTCGACGAGAGCGTTGCTTCCTGGTTGCCGGAAGCCAGGAAGTTTGTTGCTGCCCTAGAGAAGTTAATCGCGACTGGTTAACTGCCAACTTCTATGTACATCATCAAAGTAAAAGGCAAAGCAAAAATCCCCGATTACATTCAACTGCGGGACGATAATTTTGTGCTGATTGCTTACTTTCGGGCCGACCGGGCGCTGAAAAAACTCGAGAAATACGGACTGGCCGGAAAAGAACAAGCGCTGCAAGCCGTTATCGACGTGCTACCCTACGGCAAACTCCGCAAACTAGACATATAGTCACCTTTCATTCGTTCATTCTTCCATTCAATCATTCAATTTCTAAATGGCCGCCGAATTCTCTAACCAACCCCTGGTCCGCGTCGAAAACGTATGCGTTTTTCAGGGCCACAACGTGGTGCTGGAAGACGTGAACTTTAGCGTGAACAAAGGCGACTTCGTTTACATTATCGGCCGCACCGGCAGCGGAAAAAGCTCGCTGCTGCGCACCCTGTATGCCGACCTGGAACTGCGCTTGGGCGAGATGGAAGTGACCGGTTATTCCATCAAAACCATCAAGAAATCGGAGGTGCCCTTTTTGCGTCGTCGTCTGGGGATCATCTTCCAAGACTTCCAGTTGTTTGCCGACCGCACGGTGGACGAGAACCTGAAATTTGTGATGCGGGCCACCGGCTGGAAAGACCGCACCAAGATGAAGCAACGGTTGTCCGACGTGCTGGTGCGGGTCGGCTTAGGATCAGCGGGCTTCAAAAAGCCGCACCAACTGTCGGGGGGCGAGCAGCAGCGCGTCGCCATCGCCCGGGCCCTGATCAACGAACCGCTGTTGCTGGTGGCCGACGAGCCCACCGGCAACCTGGACCCCCAGGTGTCGGAAGGAATTTTCAAATTATTTTTGGAGATCAACCGACAGGGCACCACCGTACTGATGGCCACCCACAACCACGAATTTGTGAAAAAATATCCCTCCCGCGTTCTCAAGTGCGAAAACGGCCACCTGCTCGATTCGCAGAAAGAAAGCTTCGATCTGGCGAGTTATTATTAGGCATTGGTTGTCCGTCTTTCGTGTGGCAACCACCGGTATCCTTTATGATGTGCCTTTTGAGACAATGTTCCCAGCAACTTGGGCGAAAATAGTACTCCTCCAAAAAAAAGTGTATTTTTTTGTTATGATCGGTGGCGTAACCTAAGCGTTTTTCAACTGATACGTATAAATAACCAGTAAAAAGGTGGCTGTACGCATGAACCTACACGGTTAGCCTCTCCCTCACTGCCTCTGTAAAAATTTCATAGCGGTACTTGTACGAAACTTGCGCGGGTGATAAAAACAAAATTTATCCCGTATGCGCCTTTACCTACTCCTTATATTGGGATGCTTATCTATAGCTCTTCCCACCTTTGCCCAGGAAGAACTCGACCTATTTGAGCTATCACTCGAGGAGCTGATGAACGTAGAGATTGTCTCTGCGTCTAAAAAGTCGGAGAACCTCTTCGACACTCCCGTATCGAGCTACACCATCACCCGCAGCGAAATTGCCAAGGCGGGCAGCACGTCCATTCCCGAAGCGCTCCGGTTGTGCCCCGGCGTGGTGGTACGCGAAATCAGCAACGGCAACTACGACATTCACCTGCGAGGCTTCGACAACCTAGTGCGCTACACCCAGTCGTACGCGCAAACCAACACGCTAACGCTGGTGATGATCGACGACCGCCCCGTGTTCAACCACAACACCGGCGGCACCGTCTGGGAGTCGCTGCCCATCGATTTGGTCGACGTGGAACGCATTGAGATTGTGCGCGGACCGGCCGCCCCCTTGTTCGGCCCCAACGCCGTAACCGGAGTAATTAATATCATCACCCGCCGCACCGAGCGGTCGGGTTTTTATGCTTCGGCGCACAGCCAGTACGGCACCCCCGACACCCGCGCCGCCAATCTAGCGGTAGGTAACCGGTTCAACGACCGCTGGAGCGCCCTGGTGTCGGCCAACTACCAGCAGCGCGACCGCAGCGACGATGCGTATTATGTGTATAAGGCAGATCAATACGTAGAGAATCCGGAAGCAATAGGAGTACCGTTTGCCAATGCGGCCTATCTGCAACCGGAGCTAGCGCAGGAGAGATACGGCCTCAATGGGTTTTTGACCTACCAACCGAACGAGCAGTCAAGCTGGTCGCTTAGTGCCGGGCTGCAAAGCGCTGAAGCCCAGCGGTTGTTCTACAATTTTGAAACCACCGCCTTGAATACCAGCACCATCAATCGTCGGTATGCCCAACTGAGCGGACGGGTGCACAATCTAGGTATTCGAGCATCGCATACCGAAGGCAGCGAAAATCTGTACGTCGGCTTCGGACTGATCCGTCCCGAGTACGACGTACGCAACACGGACGTTGCGGTGGACTATCAGATAAAGATAAGCGATAAACTAAGCTTGCGCCCTGAGCTTAGCTTTCAGCAGGCAGTGATTGATGACCGTGAGTATATTGCGGGCGGGAATATTGGCTTCGTGAACAGCAAAGCATCCAACTATACGGCGGCGGCATCGATGAAAGCCGACTATCGACTGGCGAAGAACTGGCGCTGGGTAGCGGCCCTGCGGGTAGACAAGTTTCGGGTACCCGATCGGGCGTACGCATCGTACCAACTGGCCACCACCTACAAAATTGCCGAGCGGTACCTGCTCCGGGCGGCTCAATCGCGCTCCACCAGCGGGGCGTTTTTCAGCAGCTACTTTATCAACGTGCCGGTGGTGCCGTTCAGTTTGACGCAAGGGGCAATCTACGTAGCCAACCCCGACCTGGAGGTGGTGAGCAACAGCATGACCGAAGTGGGCGTCCGTGCTCAGGTGACTAACACCCTTCAGTTTGACGTGGCTCTTTTTCGCCAGCACATCAAGGACCTGAATTATCCTTTCGTAGTAGCTACCACTCCCCTGACCGAAAATTTTGAGGTGCAGACCCTGCAGTCGCTCAACTTGCCTACCGAGGCCACGCAGTGGGGTGCCACCCTATCGGCGAACTTTGTGCCCAACGCCAAGCTACAGGTCAAACCCTTCGTGACCTGGCAAACTACCCAGGTAACAGATTTGCCAGCCAATGCATCTGCTAATTTCACTGCTTTGATGAACGATAGGCACCGCAGCACCCCTACTTTCTACGGCGGAGCGTTTATCAACTACGCCCCCTACCGCAAGCTGAACGTCAACCTTTCGGCCTATTTCTTCAGTGAGCACACGATCTATAACGTGGAAGATTTGCGACGACCTTCGGCAGCAGGGCAGATCGCAAGTAAA
This sequence comes from Cyclobacteriaceae bacterium, assembly GCA_965217295.1. Classification (GTDB taxonomy): domain Bacteria; phylum Bacteroidota; class Bacteroidia; order Cytophagales; family Cyclobacteriaceae; genus Tunicatimonas. The sequence goes on along the minus strand of CBDCHR010000008.1, from coordinate 6,173,822 downwards.
CTTCTAGCCAACGCTAAAGTATCGTATGAGGTGGTGAAGAAGCTGGACATCTACCTGAACGGACGAAATTTGTTAGGAAACGACCGCCGGGAGTACTACGGCACCGACCGCATCGGCCGTTCATTGTTGGGCGGAGTAAGTTATAATTTTTAGAGCGTAGGGCTTTAGCCCTACGTTGCTTAACCGTATCCCCGTCCGATGCCCCCACCGGACGCCACCCTCAACAATCGGTCAGCTACTTTACCGGCGTTAGCCCCCGTTTGGCCGCCACGTCCAACATCAACTGGTAGCCGCTCTCCTTAGTGTTCTCAATCTTACCGTCCAGAATGGCCTCGCGAATTTCGTTCTTGATCTCACCGACCACCCGCGAGGGTGACAAACCAAACGTTTGCATAATTTCTTCGCCCGTGATGGCGGGCTGGAAGTTGCGCAACTGGTCTTTTTCTTCCACCTCGGCCATTTTGCGCTCCACCGCGTCGAAGTTGCGCAGGTAACGCTCCACCCGCCGGTGGTTCTTCGAGGTGATGTCGGCCCGGCACAGGATCATTAGCGCATCGGTGGCGTCGCCCGCTTCGTAGAGTAGTCGCCGCACCGCCGAATCGGTCACCACCTCCTTCACCAGCGCGATGGGTCGCAGGTGCAGGCGCACCAGGGTTTGCACGAACCGCATGGGCTGGTCCATCGGCAGCTTGAGCTTGCGGAACAAGAAGGGCACCATGCGCGCGCCCTTGTCCTCGTGCCCGTGAAACGTCCAGCCCGCTTTGGGATGAAAGCGTTTGGTGGCCGGTTTGGCGATGTCGTGCAGGATGGCCGCCCACCGCAGCCACAGATCGTCCGACCCCTGCGCCACGTTGTCGAGCACCTGCAGGGTGTGGTAAAAGTTGTCCTTGTGCGATTTTCCGTCGATGGTTTCCACGCCGTGCAGCTTGATCATATCCGGAAAGAACTGCTCGAGCAAACCCGCGTGATAGAGTAGCTTGAAACCGTAGGAAGGCACCGGCGATAGAATAATCTTATTCAACTCGTCGGTGATGCGCTCCTGCGAGATAATCTTGAGGCGCTCGGCGTGCCGGATGATGGCCTCGAAAGTATCGGGTGCGATATCGAAGCTGAGCTGGGAGGCGAAGCGCACCGCCCGCATCATGCGCAGCGGGTCGTCGGAGAAGGTGATGGCCGGATCGAGCGGGGTAACGATCATCTTCCGTTTCAGATCGGCCACCCCGTCGAAGGGGTCGATCAGCGAACCATAGTCGTTAGTGTTCAGGCTAATGGCCATCGCGTTGATGGTGAAGTCGCGCCGCCGCTGGTCGTCGGCCAACGTGCCCGGTTGCACGTCGGGTTTGCGCGAGTCGGAGCGGTATGACTCTTGGCGTGCGCCCACGAACTCCAATTCGTAGTCGTGGTGCTTCACCGCGGCGGTGCCGAAATTCTTAAACACGCTCACCGCGGTGGTGCGGCCCGGCAACTGCTTGAGTGATTTTGCTACGGCCTGGGCTAGTTCAACCCCGTCGCCCACGCACACGAAGTCAATGTCCTTAGAGGGGCGCTTCAGCAGCAGGTCGCGCACGAAGCCTCCCACCACGTAGGTGGGCACGCCCGTTTGTTGAGCCACGCGGGCCACGGTGGCAAAAATAGAGTGTCGATTGAGCGCTTCGGTGAAGTTCATGCGTTGGATAGCTGGAAGGGACAAAGGTAAAACGAGTGGGGGTAGGAGCCAAGCAAACTTTCAAGAACCGGAACCGTAAGGGGTAGTAACGATGTAAGGCTTTCAGTTTACCATGTTTGAACCGGTTACTCGCACGTTGAACACGATTGAAAATAAAATCCTAACGCTGCCTGCCCTGCTGGAGCAACTTGCCATTAACCGGAAAGCCAGGCAACGGATCGTGTTCACCAACGGCTGCTTCGATATTTTGCACCGGGGCCACGCCACCTACCTGCAAGCCGCCCAAGCACTGGGTGACGTCCTCATTGTGGGCGTAAATTCCGACGACTCGGTGCGCCGCCTCAAGGGTGAAAACCGTCCCCTCAATACCGAACAAGACCGGGCCTACCTGCTGGCCAGTTTGGCGGCGGTAGATTATGTGACGATATTCACCGAAGACACTCCCCACCAACTATTATCCCAACTCCGCCCCGACGTGCTGGTGAAGGGAGGTGATTACCAACTTGAGGAAGTGGTGGGCCGCGAGTTTGCCCAGGAAGTGCAGCTCATCGACTTCGTTAACGGCTACTCAACTACTCAACTGATTCAAAAAATGAAGTAGTCCAGACAGTCCACGGTCGACAGTCCACAGTTAGTAGTCGACAGACGATAGCCATCTGCTGTTCGGCTGTTCACTGTGGACTATCGACTGTTAAACTATGGACTAATCAACTCAAAAGCACTCCGGTACGCATCAATCTCATTAATGTAGTCTAGCAATTCTCCGTAGAACGGATGGCTGCCCAGCGTCGCACTGTCGCCCACCATTACCAGCATCTTTTTAGCCCGCGTCAACGCCACGTTGGTGCGCCGAATGTCTCCTAAGAAACCGATTTCTCCCTTGGTATTAGAACGTACCAGGCTGATGTAGATCACGTCGCGCTCCCGCCCCTGAAAGGCGTCTACCGTATCGATGGTGAGCAAATCCTGCAGCGGTTGCAGCGCTTCGGCCTCGGCAAACAACTCGGTGAGCACCCGCACCTGCGCTTTGTAGGGCGCAATCACTCCAAACGTGATCTGGTGCTCGAGCAAGTAATCCGGACCAACCTCTTCTACCACGCTCAGAAAATGCTTCAGCAGTAACTGCGCCTCTTCAGCGTTGAAGGTGCTCAGGGTTTCGGCCTCCTTTTGCTCAGCAAAGCCACAGCCCGCCGTATCGAGCCAGGTGACGGGCGGTTGCTCCGCTAGAGTAGCATCACGCACACTCGCGTGGGCTACCAGCGCATCCTGATAGAAGTAGCGACCCGAGAACCGCATGATGCGTTCGTTCATGCGGTACTGCACCTGCAACAGCGAATCTACCGGCGGAGAATCCCTCTTCTGATGCCGCTGGATGCACTTCTCGAACAGCGTCTCGCTCAGCCCCTGCCGGGCGGCGTTGTGCGACTTCACCGTAGGCGGCAGTTGAAAGTGATCACCGGCCAGGATCACCCGGTCGGCCTTAAGCACCGGAATCCAGCTCGCCGCTTCCAGCGCCTGCGCGGCCTCGTCGATAAACACCGTCTCGAAGCGGTAGCCCCGCAGTTGATTGCTGGCCGCCCCCACCAGCGTGCAGGCCACCACCTGCGCCTGGGCGAAGATATCGGCCACGATGTAGTGCTCCAGTTGCTGCGCCTCTTCCCGCAGTTGCGAGGCCTCGCGCAGCAGGTGCCGCCGCTGGTTGCGCTCGGGCGCGCCGAACTTGCGCTTGTGCTTCAGCCCCAACTCCCGAAGTTCTTCGGAGCGTCGGCGGATGGTTTTCAGATCTTTGTAGTAAGGGTGCTTGGTGATCCGGGCGTCGATGGTTCGACCCAGGTTGGTTTCATCAACCCGCGCCGGGTGACCTAGTCTCACCACCTGCAAGCCCTGTTCGCTGAGCTTTTCGGTGAGCAGGTCGACGGCAGCGTTGCTAGGGGCGCACACCAGCACCTGTTGCTCCACGTAGGCGGTTTGCACGATGGCTTGCACCAGGGTGGTGGTTTTGCCCGTGCCGGGCGGGCCGTGCACGATGGCCACGTCCTGCGCGCGAATTACCTGGTCCAGGGCGTGGTTCTGGCTATCGTTGAGGGCGGGTACGCGCGGGGCGGGCAGTTTGGAGAAGTGAGCCGGGGCGTGGCCGAGCAGCACCTCGCGCAGCTCGAGCAGGCGGGGCCGCTTGGCCTCAATGACCTGCTTGAGCGCTTTTTCCATTTCGCGGTAGGCCATTTCGTCGAAGAGCAGGTCTACGCCCAGTCCGCCACCGGAGGCCCAGTTGGGCAGCTTGCCCGCGTTCAGGGTAATCGTCATGGTGGAGCGGCTGGCCTCATTCACCACGCCCGACACCGCCGAGCGCTCGTCGCCGGGATGGGTGAACAAGCGGACAATCTTGCCCGACTGAAAGGCCCCGCGGGGCAGGTGCTTATCGGAACGGGCGATGCGTACCACCACTTTTTCGCCCAGACTGTAGCTTTGTCCCGACAGCGTGACCGGGTGCCAGCATAGGCCGTTCTTTTTACGCTCTTCCAGCGAAGCGTTTAGGATTTTCTGGCGGTAGTACTCCAAATCAGCTTCTTTTTCCAGGCGCAGGAGCTGAATTTGCCGTTGAAGTTCTTCGGAGCTATTGTTCATGATCTATCGGATGCCGAACTATTTACTGACGGGTGGGAGGCTAGCAAACGGGCGTTGGCCAGCTACTACAAGCCAATTGCTGCTTTTTTTGTTCCTGATCTTTGGCAAACCGTCCGGGTTTGCGTACCTATCGAGATGAACTTTCTGGCACACTTTCTTCTTTCGCACCAAACTCCGGAACTGGTGGTAGGCAGCTTCCTGGGAGACTTTGTTCGGGGAAAGCGCTACCAAACGTACGATCCGGCCATTGCTCGGGGAATCTTACTGCACCGCGAAATCGACCGCTTCACGGATGCGCATCCGGTGTTTCGGCAGAGCAAGCGCCGTCTGGTTTCGCAGCAGGGGCACTACGCCGGGGTGGTGGTGGATGTTTTTTACGACCATTTGTTGGCCCGGCACTGGACGGACTACAGTAAAGAACGGTTGCCGGACTTTGCCGAGCGGGTATATGCCACGCTGCGCAATCAGCATGAACAACTGCCTCCGCTGGCGCAGCGGGTGTTCGGCTACATGGAATCGCACGATTGGCTGACCAACTACGCGCACCGGGAAGGCATCCGGCGCACCCTGTCCGGTATGCAACAACGCGCCAACTTTCCGAATCGGATGGGACAGGCAGTGGATAGTTTGTCTAGGAATGAAGCAGAGTACGCGCAGGAGTTCGGAGCTTTCTTTCCCCAGTTGCAACAGCACACCAAGTCTTTTTAAGTTTCACTGTGAATCGGGCCGTGCCAAGTCGTTGGGATAAACTTAACAAAAAGATAACCGACAGATTTCGCCCGACACCGGTTCCAGTCGTACCTTGTATCCGATTCGCACCCCTTATGACTAATTCAATTCGGCTTGTGGTTTTTGATATGGCGGGCACCACGGTAGCCGGTCACCACGAAGTCCACCACGCCCTACAGCAGGCTTTGGCCCAGGAAGGGCACGAGATCACCTACGACGAAGCCAATACCGTGATGGGTTACCCCAAACCGGTCGCCATTCGGCAGTTGCTAGAAATACACGGAGCGACCCATCAAGCTACGGATGTCTACGTCGAACAAATCCACCGGGATTTTGTGCAGCGCATGGTGGATCACTACGCCAACGGCGCTGAGGTTCGCGAGAAACAAGGGGTTCAGCAAACCTGGAACGCACTGCGTAAACAGGGAATACGTATTGCCCTGGACACTGGCTTCAGCCGCCCCATTGCCGACGCAATTATCAAGCGATTGAACTGGCGTGAACTTATTGATGCCAGCGTGACCAGCGACGAGGTGAAGCGCGGCCGACCGCATCCGGACATGATCTTTCGGGCGATGGAGCGAACGGGGATTTCTGATGTGAAGGCGGTGATGAAGGTAGGCGACACCGCTTCGGACCTGCAACAAGGCACCGAAGCCGGATGCGCCTTCGTGGTGGGCGTTACCACGGGAGCCTATTCAGCGGAAGCTTTGAAGTCCGAGCCACACACGCACCTGATTAAGCAGCTGCCGGAGTTGTTGTCTATAGTTTGGTCAGATTAATTCTTCTACCCAGGATAAGCAGTACGCGCTGCAATCGGCTAACGCAATTCACTATCCATCCAGGCTACGCGCTTGTCGAGCCAATCCTTAAGGTAAGCAACCTCTCCGGCATAAGAACCCGTGGCGACAGGATTAGGCCACACCTTGTACCCAAGTATTGTCCACCTCCTAAAGTTAAGATATTGCGATTGGTTCAAGTACGCGGCCTGCTGGTCAATTTCGGCGATCACCAGCTCAATTTCGGGTTTGAGGACTTGCCAGCGGGCGGCTACCCGTTGCGCAAATGCCGGGTCTTCAAACAGACGCTTGATCCAACTGGCCTCGCGAATGTACCAGCCTTCGGTAAACTGGCCCGGGCTGTAGTTCACGTTGCCCATGCCGATGTCGTAATCCCACACCGGACCCATCGTGAGCTTTCCGCCCCGGGGTTTGTGTAGATAAACGCTGTTGCCGAATTTAGCATCGGTGTTCTTGGTGAGCTCGTTCAGCAGATACCAGTCTACGAAACTTTCCGTATCAAAATACTGGGCGTAACCCTGTTGCGCGTCGGTGAAGTTGTCGGCAAATAGGGCGTCCTCCGCCGCCTGCACGTACTGCCGGATGTAGGTCGTCTGCTCAGGAACATCTTCCTCCGGCGACTTGATCACGAAGCGCACGCCTTGGGTAGACCGGAAACTGGCGTCTTCGTCGGGCCGTCCGTCAATTTCCAGCAAATAACCGCCGGTAACTTTATCGCCGGAAACATCATCGGCTTTTAGCTCATCAATGTTCAGTCGACTTTCGTCGATTTTGATTTGCTCAGTAAGTTGGTAGTTGCCCTGGTACGCGTCGTTGAGCCACAGGTCGACGAATTGAGATTGGGGGGTGTAGACCAAGCCAAAGCGTTGGCTCAGCTGAAATGCGGTGTGGTTTCGGAGCAGGGTTTTATCAGAGAAGTTAGCCAGCAGTATCCATACCTTATGCTCGGCCATGCCCAGCACTTCCGTTCGTTCCGAGAATCGAAATCGATACGGTTTTTTAGGCATTTCCCAGGTGGTATTACCCCGGCCACGTATTTCTATAGCTGCTTCGCTGACGTTCTCTTCACCCCGACCGTTGGCGATGATGGTGATTTGGCCGTCTACATACTCGTTTTTCGAGGCAATTGGGGCTTGTCCTTCGGTATCGATGTACACCACCGGTACGCCGGTGAAAAGGTGGGGGCGGATTTCATAGTCAGCGGTAGAGCTGTCTTCGGCCATCAGGGTGTAGATGGGTGGTTCAGTGAAGTCGTTTACCGTAGAGTCACTGTACTGGATTACTGTATCAATCAAAACTGAGGCGGCGGTGCTACTAAAACTGGCGATCAGAGAATCGGTGCGTAGCCCGGGCGGAAACATAGCGTTGACATGGTTTTCGTGCACCGCGTAGGTGAGGTCTTCGCTCAGAAAGTTAGGGTTGTTGGCGGCCAGAAACGAAAAGCCGGTTAACGATTTTTGCGTACTGGGGGGTAGGGGAACATCGTCTTCTTGGCAAGACGATAGTAGTCCCATCAAGCCAAGAAAGGGCAGATAAAAAATGTACCTAAGCACGGACAAAGAACGGAATTGAGTAGTTTGGGTGGACATAAAATGGTCAAAAAAATTATTCTTGAAAAGAGGAGCCGCGCGGGGAAATCTTTAGTAGAAGGAGGTTGAACTGCTTACGTCAACAACGGTTAAACGTAGCCGGTTATTGGCATTATGAGATCAAGGATAGTGCCAGTGCTTACGTTGTCTTGTGCGTCAGCTATGGGTCAGTTGATTCTTCGGTGAGAAAGGGCCGGATAGGTTAGCTCCCACTGCTCTCCGTACAAAGATTCGTACTGTATCACTACATTGATTGATCCATTCTTTAACTCTTTGACCAGAGGTCCAATATAGTCACCTTCGTTCAAGTATAAGAGCCTTAACGTTTCCTGTTGTGGAATGACCATGTCAGCAAGCAGGTCGCGGTGGTCTTGATAGGCAGCACTATCCGAAAGTTGATGATCCAAAGCTACCATTTTGGCTAATTCCGCAAAATCGAAAGATGCACTGTCGCGATAGGTGATTGATACATCGTGAATTACTGCCGGACCGATACCGTTGTTCTGCAACGTTAAGCGGTAGTGAGAACTATCAGGCCGAATCCAGTAAGAATGCATTAACTGCAGACGAGGCCACACGGCGGCGTGCTGTTGTTGGCGTAGGATGTAGGTTTGGTAGACCGTGGTCACCATGGCGCAAACGCTTACGATGGTAGCGGCAACGGCAATAATGATTTCGGTGCGGGGGCGGCGGGGAGGCGTTGTAAGCATGCGGAAGGGATACAAATAATCCTAGAGCGGAAGGTAGACAACTTTTTAGAAATCCTCTACCAAATCCATCATCAAGATTTCCTGCAAAGATTGTCATGCTAGAGTACCTTACCCATCTTCACCAATAGCGTAGGGCTCACGTCTCCGTTTAGGTATGCTTGAAACATGGCTTTTAAGCCAGCGGTGTAGCTTTGCCGGAGGCGTACTTCCTGCTCTACGATCATGCTAGCCCCCAGCGAGAAACGTTGTTCTAGAGATTCGCGCCTCCAAATAAAACCAGTGTAGTCTCGGTAAGATTCGTCGCGCACGTACATTACCGAAGGGCCGGTGCCTAGCTTCAACTGATACAATTTGTCGTTGCCGAAAGGGGAAACGAAAGCATTGCCATCCAGATGAACGATAGCGTCCCGAGAAAACAACGTACTAAACTCGTCGGGATCGTACCACTGCGTATCGCCGTAGCCTATTCCTACTGCTACCGAACCACTTAGAATACGATTCCACTGGTGGATAGCCTCCCCCTCGAGTTTGGCGACTAATACATCACCGGTTCCCAAAAGCGAAGTACCTACTCCCACCTTTACCTCATCTACGAACTGTGCGGAGACCGGCAATACAACGGGAGCAAAGAAAAGACAGAATACACCAAAGGGCAGAATAGGGTAGCGCATACTATTTGGTTGCGTCGGTTTTGTTCTCCACTGCACAAAATTCGTTCCCCACTACGGAATCCACTTACCCTCGCCAAAATCCGGTTTGCGCTTTTCCAGAAAGGCGTTGCGGCCCTCTTTGGCCTCGTCGGTCATGTAGGCCAGGCGCGTAGCTTCTCCGGCGAACACCTGCTGTCCCACCATGCCGTCGTCGGTGGCGTTGAAGGCAAACTTGAGCATCTTGATCGAGGTGGGTGACTTCTGAAGAATCTCCTGCGCCCAGTCGTAGGCGGTCGTCTCCAGTTCGTGGTGCGGCACCACGGCGTTCACCATGCCCATATCGTAGGCTTCCTGCGCCGAATAGTTACGGCCCAGAAAGAAAATCTCGCGGGCGCGCTTTTGCCCTACCATCTTGGCCAGGTAGGCCGAGCCGTAGCCTCCGTCGAAGCTAGTCACGTCGGCGTCGGTTTGCTTGAAAATGGCGTGCTCTTTACTGGCCAGCGTGAGGTCGCTCACCACGTGCAGACTGTGTCCGCCGCCCACCGCCCAGCCGGGCACCACGGCAATCACCACCTTGGGCATAAAGCGCATCAGGCGTTGCACCTCCAGAATGTTGAGGCGCGGCACGCCCTCGTCGTCCACGTAGCCCTGGTGACCGCGCGCGTTTTGATCGCCGCCGCTGCAAAAGGCGTAAACCCCATCCTTGGGAGAAGGGCCTTCGCCCGATAGCAGCACGACTCCAATCGAAGGGTCTTCGCGGGCGTCAAGAAATGCTTCAAAAAGTTCGCCCACGGTTTTGGGGCGAAAAGCGTTGCGCACCGCGGGACGGTTGAAGGCAATCCGCGCCACTCCGTCAGACTTACGGTAGGTGATATCTTCGTATACGTTGACGGTAGTCCAGGTAGCGTGTTTCATGAAAGCAGGAATATAGAACCGGGCGCCGGGCGCACCGAACAAGGAACACCGAATGATGAAGTGCTAACCTTTACTTCATCATTCGATATTCATCACTCGATATTCATTATTTAAAAGCTAAAGGTCTTCTTCTTCGGTGTTGGTGCTGATGCGCTTGGGTTCGGACGACGAACCTCCGAAAATTTGGGTAGGAATGATCTTACGGATAAACGAAGAGCCTCCCTGGTCCGATTTTTCCAGTTCGGCCTCGGCTTCGCGCAGGGCGCGTTGCCACATCGGAGCGAAGCCCTGGGCACTTTCAGTCATAATGGCAATGGCTCGCTGGTACACGTGCAGGTTCATCACCTCGCGGCGACCCGGTTTTTGCGCCAGCGTCTGGTTGGTGATGCGTAGGTTTTCGTTTTCCTTCTTGAGGCGCTCGATTTCCAGACGACGCCCTTCGGTAGCTTCGGCCTCAATCTCCATTTTGTTCTGCAAATGGTTTTTTAGGGTGCCGATCTCCTTGCGCAGCGAATTGCGCTTCATGTTCTCGCGCAGGTAGGTGATCAGCACAACTAGCAGCCCAATGCCCAGGCCAATCAAGAAGGGCGGGATCAGGACGTTTAAATCTTCCATAGTAATTTAGTAGGTTGGGTAGAAAACTATTTTTCCACTCTTTAATTAACTGAATTAGGCCGTATTGGTTTCACCCTCGTATTCTACGCGTTAACAAACCGGACCGTGGCGTACTGCTGTTGCCACTGCACCAAGCTGACGCTTCCGTAGTCAATGGCTAGTCGAAAGGAATACTCCAGTGATAGCGACAGCACCTGCGCCAACAACGCTCGAATGGGGCCAGCGTGGGTAACTACGGCGACGGTCTGCTGCTCACCGCCGATCAGGTTTTTCCAGAAGGCCGTGATTCGCTCCGCCATCTCTCGGTAGCTTTCCCCGCCCGGACAGGCCACGTTCACAAAGTCATTCATCCAGGGGTTGAGTGCAACCGGATCAATGTCGTTCCACGCTTGCCCTTCCCAGTTACCAAAGTTCAATTCCATGAGGCGCGCCTCTTCCGTCGGTTGTGGACAAAGTTGCTCGGCCAACCGGCGACACCGGGACAGCGGACTGCTGTATACCCGATCCCACCGTTCGGGCAGTTTCGATCGCAAAAGTGCGCAATCGTCGGCAAAGGACGAAGCCAGGGGAACATCGGATTGTCCGTAGCAAACGCCGGAGGGCACGTCGGGCGTGGTGTGGCGAATGAGGTAGATGTTCATGATAGGGTTGTTACTTTATCTTTCACGTATGGCTCTTGATTAGCAACGGGTAAAGTGCTTGATATTCTACTATCGAGTACTGAACAAGGAACCGGAACCCCGGCGGCACCGAATGATGAAATAAAATTTAGTGCTTATCAGTTGTCGCTACGCTACGTTTCTACTGTACCTCCCAACAAGCAAGCACTCCCAACAACATCGCCAGTTCGCCCAACTGCTGCGTCGCTCCCAAGCAGTCGCCAGTGTAGCCCCCGATCCAGCGGGTGAAGTATTTGCCTAAGTACCAGCGCACTAGCAGGGCAGGAACAACGCTCAGCGCCAGCCACCAGTAAGGAAAAAGCGTGAGCGGGAGCAGGGCAAATCCCCCGATAACAAGCAAATCGACCGACGACAACCGCTGGGCCACCGGTTTGGCTTTGCTATCGGCGTCTTCGCGCACGTAACGATGCGTCCGGATAAAAGTGGCGGCAAGGCCCCGACTAAAGGCTTGACTAGCGATGATTGTTACGAGCAGCAGAAATAGGTTTTCTTGGCCCAATTCGTAGAGCGCCCAAAACTTGCCACCCATCAATAGTAACAAACCCATCGTGCCGTAGGTGCCGAGCCGACTGTCCTTCATAATCCGCAAAATCTGCCCTTTCGTCCAGCCACCCCCAAAACCGTCGCAAACGTCGGCGAGACCGTCTTCGTGAAAGGCTCCGGTCAGAAGCACGCTGGTTACCAGCCCGAGCATCACGCTAATCGACAGCGGAACGACCCACTGACTCAAATAGATCACCCCAACCATGCTGCCCCCCACAATCCATCCGATCAGCGGGAAGTAGCGCGTCGCCCGGTTAAGCTGTTCCGGCGAATGCCCTACCCACTTCGGGACCGGAATCCGCGAGTAGAACATCAGGGCGGTGAAGAAAAGGGTGAGTTGTTGCTTCAGCATAGGGTTCAAATTGTTCTATTGCTCGATTGTTGCTTTTTAACAACTGAACTATCGAGCAATAGAACGTTGATAGCTTTCCGATCTACTGTAGCTCATCAAAACTTGCCATCTCGTTGTAAAAGTTAACCGCCGACACCAACAACGGATAAGCCAACGCGCAGCCGGTGCCTTCACCGAGCCGCAGCTCGAGTTGCAGTAGCGGCTTGGCGTCTAACAGGGTTAGCAGGTGACGGTGCCCGGCTTCCTGCGATTCGTGACAGAAGACCGTGTAGGGCCGGATTTCAGGATGCAGCGCGTAGGCTACCAGAAAAGCCGCACCGGCAATAAAGCCATCCACTAGCACAATCATGCGCTGACTGGCCGCTTGCAGCATCGCTCCGGCCATCTGGGCAATCTCGAAGCCGCCGTAGGTTGCCAGCACGTCTAGCGGATCAGAAGGAGTGCCCTGTTTTTGGACGGCCCGGGTGAGCGTATTTAGCTTGCGCTGGTAGCCTTGGTCATCCAGCCCGGTGCCCCGCCCGGTACAGGCGGCCAGGGGAAGCTGGCCCAGCACACTGGTAATCACCGCCGCGCTCGAGGTGTTGCCAATGCCCATTTCGCCAAAACCGATCACGTTGCTGCCCCGGGCGTAAGCTTGCTGCGCCAGTTCGGCCCCGCGCTGCAAGCAAGCTTCGGCAGTTTCGCGCCGCATCGCCGGTTCTTTCAGAAAGCTGGCCGTCCCGTAACCCATTTTGGCATCCACCAAATCCGGATGCGCCTCAAAATCATCGTTGACTCCCGCATCTATTACCCGCAGCTCGATGCCGTGCTGGCGGCAAAATACGTTGATGGCGGCCCCGCCCCGCAGGAAGTTGCGCACCATCTGCGGGGTAACGTCCGCCGGGTAAGCACTCACGCCCTCGACCGCAATACCGTGGTCGGCAGCGAACACCAGCAGGATGGGTTGTTTAAGAGATAATTGATCAGGCTGGTGCTGAATCAGGCCAATCTGCAACGCCAGCGACTCGAGTTGCCCCAGGGCGCCGAGCGGCTTGGTCTTGCGGTCGATGCGCTGTTGCAACGCCGTCCGGTGTTCTTCCTTGATCGGAAAAATAGAAAAATTCAGCACGGTTAGTGAGTAGTGATGCCCAGCGGCTGATATTTACTTGCCAGGGAAGTTGGTACGGAGAAAATGTCCGGGTGAAACAAAGCAGCCAGTAGTTCAATGCCATCGACCAGGGTGGCGGCACTCGACTGCGTAAACAAATCGTAATCTACCACAAACACCCGTTGCTCCCGCACGGCCCGCAGGTCAGCCCAGCCCGGCCGCTCGGTCAGGCAAGATACTTCTTCCATACTGCGGCTCACCGTGAAGCCGCAGGGAGCGATGATGAGTATTTCAGGATCGTAGCGGACAATCTTTTCCCACGGGGTCACGACGCTATCCCCCGACGGATGGGCCAGCAGGTCGGTGCCCCCGACGTAGGCAATCTGATCGGGAATCCAGTGACCGCAGTTGTAGATTGGGTCGATCCATTCCAGTAGGGCTACCCGCCGGAGCATCGCTCGATGCGCCCGCAGCCGGTCGACCACCTCGTCTAAGCGAACGCGCAGCTGCGCTAGGTGACGGTAAGCCGCTTCCTCGGCACCCATGGCCGTAGCAATGGTCACCACGGTTTGAAAGACGTCTTCCAGCGACTGCGGGGTGATGGATACCAACTTGGGTGACTTCGGCAATTTAGCCACCGCCGCGGCGGTACAGGCGGTATCAATCTGGCAGACTTCGCACACGTCCTGGGTGAAGATCACGTCGGGAGCCGCCGCCCGCAATGCCTCGTCGTCTACGTAGTACAAACTCTTACCCTGCGCTTTGCTGGTCAAGAAGATACGGTCGATCTCAGCGCTGGAGTAGTTCTTCCCTGCTAGCCGGTAGCGAACGACCGCCGGTTTTTCGGCCCGAGCTTCGGCCGGGCACTCGAAGGTGACGCCGGAAAGCTGGTCTTGTAGTCCCAGGTCGTAGATCATCTGCGTAGCGGCGGGCAAGAAGGAACAGGCTTTTTTCATGATAGCTGAGGACGGGAAAGTACCGGAAAACGACGGCTAGCCAGCTCGTAGGAGCCAAAGAGTATCGCTCCGTATAACAGATTGCTCAGCAGCATATTTTTAAGATAGGGCAGGGCCGCCACGTAGCAGTTCACCAACCCCGACCAGTCACGCGCGTACGGCTGGCCGGTGACAAGGTTTATTCCGCCGCCCAGCCATACGCCCCAGTCCGTGACCACGTAGTGGATCAACGCCGCGCCTACGGCGGTGGCAACCACACTCTTCTCGCTCACGCGCCGGATCAGCGTTCCCAGAGATACCATCATGGCAAAGGCCGCGTAGGTCCAATACCAGCCGTCGTACAGCAGACCGCTGCGGTAGGCACTAAAGTAAGTCTGCATCATCACCAGGTCGCTGACCAATAGTATCAGCACCGGAAAAAAGTAGGCCCGAACCTTTGACGTGAAGTACGCGCCCCCGAAGAGGGCCAGGGCTCCGATCGGAGTAAAGTTGGCCAGCGGGGTGAGCTGCCCGCCGTTGTTGAGCGTGCGCCACAGGCCGACTAGGAGAACGATGGCGACCAGAACGACCAAGCGAATATTAATACGGTTTCTCATGATGTAGGTGAGATTAAATGTGAAATTAAAACTAAGTTGGTTACTAAAGTAAATTAAACCGGATGCCTGCCTGTAGATTGATTCCCAGCGTGTTGAATCCGTATACTTCCGTATAGGCGGCATCGGTCAGGTTCTTAACATCCGCAAAAAAGGTGAGCCGCTGGTCCGAAAGCTGATAGTCAGCGTGCGCATTGATGAGCACGAAAGAGTGCAGCGTCACTGGTCCGGGAACGAAGGTGACCGGGTCAAAGAACAAATCGTCGCGCTGGCTTTGGTACTGCGCTTGCACCGATAGGTTGAGGCGAGAAACCGGCTGATACCGCACGCTGCCGGTCAGGCTGTGGCGCGGCCGTCGCCACAGGTTAACAAACGAAGAGTCCTGCTCCTGGCTACCGCGGGTCGTCGTTTTCCCCTCCAGGTAGGTATACTGTCCCGATATTTGCAGTTGCTTGCTGACCTGCCATGCGGCTTGCAGCTCCACTCCCGAACCATCTTGTTCGTCCTGGTTCAGGTAGCCGGGAACGAACAGAAAGATAATCACGTCGTCTATATGACGGCGGAAGTAGGTGGCCTGGGCGGTTATCCACCCGTTGTGAGAAGTCACTTGGCTACCAATCTCAAAGGTCCGACTCCGTTGCGGTTGGAGGGCAGGGTTTCCGTAAGGAGTGGCATACAACTGAAAGAGCGTCGGCACCTTGAAACCGGTGGTGTAAGAGGCAAACACCTGCACCTGATCGGTGAGGTAGTAGGAGGGGGCCACCGAAAACGTAGCGTTGCTACCGTACGCACTGTGATAATTGAAGCGGTAGCCAAGTTCGGCATTAAACCCGCGCCAGTTTTTGAGCAACAGGGTGGCGTACGGACTGATAAGGCCGATAGAAGGATTGGTGATTGTGGTGGTGGTATCCAGCATCTGCTGATTCTGATAGTTGACCCCGCCCACGAGTTGCAAAAAGTTGCTGATCGGGGCGGAGAGATAGAGGTCGGCGTTGTGCAAGATGCCGTCTAACGCGCTCTCACCGAAGGTCGTGGTGAAGGTGCGGGCGGTTCGAGTGTAGCCATAATTGGCCCGGATGGCGACCAATCCCACCGTGACCTCAGTTTGCAGTCCCGGATTATACAAGCGTAGGACGTTGGTGTTGGCTGCATCAGCAAACGAGCCACCGTCGAAATCGCTATTCCAGGCCGAGTAGCGGAAATAAGGACTAATCTTCACCGCTGACGAGGGCTGAATGTCCAACGTCGCCTGTAGCGCATCCCGTTGGGCTCCGTCCCGATCGAAGCGAACGGTATCCGACGGGTTGGTCGCTTCGCTGATGCCATCGGTTGCGTATCTTTGATAACTGAGGTTGTATCCAAAGCTTCCGGTGGTGCCACTCACGCCTAGGCTGCCCTCGAAGGTGTTGAGGGAGCCGTAGGAGGCCAGGCCCCGCACCGAAACCGGCCGGTCGTCGGCGGGCTGGCGGCTGATAATATTGATCACTCCGGCAATCGCGTCCGGTCCGTAGAGCGTCGACTGGCTACCCTTCAGAATTTCGATGCGCTCAATTTGTTCCAGCGGCAAGAAGCGCAGATCGAAAGACCCGCTCAGTCCTGTCGGATCGCTTACCGGCTGGCCGTCGATGAGTACCAGCGTGTATTCGCTGTTAGCCCCCCGCATAAAAATATTCTTGTCTTTCCCGGGACTGCTAAACGCGCCGCTGATGATGATGCCCGCCTGCGCTTGCAACAGCTGGGCCAGATCACGGCCCGCACTGCGGTTGATTTCTTCACGAGCAATGATCTGGACCGGCTTGGCGGTTTCCCGCAGCGGCAGGGGCACCTTAGAGGCGGTAACGATCACTTCTTCCAGCAGAGTGCTGTCCGAAGGGTTGGGTTGGGCCAAGAGAAAAGAAACGGGCAGCAGCAGGGCTACCGTGAAGAGGGTGCGTTTGCTCATTGTTCATGGTTGATTGGATGAAACAACAAGCTCTCGAGAAAGCGGACTGTACTAGAAAATCGCGCATCCGGATTGCCACCAATTGGCGGGCCAATTAAAAGTAGGGTGCCTTGAAACGATGACCCGTATCATCTCCGAACAGCGTGGGATTTAAATCCAACATTTCTCGTTAAGGTACTTTTCAGGCCCATTTGAGTTTCACGCTTCCTGCCCTGTCAAATTTCCGGTGTGCTTCAATCTTGAATACATTCCCAGCCTTTCCTCCGAAAGCTCGAATATAACTCCACCGGGGCAGGTCTCCTGACTCGTCCGGCTTGCCCCGACCTTCCCATCTCACCGGGCGAAGCGCAAACTTCGTCGGGAAAAACAGTGGTCAATTGCGGGGGCAGCCCTTGGTACGGACTTACAGTTGCGGGGACAGTTCCGGCTTTTCGGGCTAAGTGGACCAAAGCCAAAGCACCGGATTCCCTTTTAATCGGCACGCGCATGACGGGCACGGGCCGAACCCTGATGAGGGGTAAAGGTAGGGAAAGAAATTAAATCAGTACAGGAAAAAACGAAAATGGTTTTGCCAACATTTAAATACGGTACCCAATAGTACATAGTTAAGTGTGGGCAGAAAACGAATCATATGCTTAAAAACTCATGCGTAAATTGACGTGAATTTTAAGCTATTGGCGCATGCAATCAGCACAAGCGAAAGAAGAAAAGATAGTACTAAAGAATAACACCAAACGGGCCCACGTAGCAATCTACGTTTTCTGGGCGATTTGTCTCGTCAACGTGGTGGCCGTATTTTTTGGTTATTTGGAGCTCGAACTTCTTCAAGGGGTTCGTGATGGGGATTTTGTTACTGACGAAAGTTTGGAGGCTAGTGACGTGAGGCAGGGAATTGTAGGAGTGCTACAGATGGCAGCTTATATAACATCTATGGTGGTGTTCTTAAATTGGTTTAGGCGCGCCTACGGAAATTTGCACCGCATCAAAAGTGATTACTTGGATAATTCGGAAATGATGACCGTATGGGGATTTGTTATTCCAATAATTAGCCTCTATAAACCCTACAGAATCGCCAAGGAAATTATGACAGAGACTCAGCGGGAGTTAAAGAGAGCGGTTGCAGATTATAGTCAACCTCCTAACTACGTTATTATCAGGCTATGGTGGGTACTTTTCTTGATTACAAACTACATCGGACGCTATGCAATCAAGTCTTTTTTCAAAGCTGATACTATCGATCAGCTTATCAGTTCATCACAAGCCTACATCGTCTCTGATTCTGTAGATATCTTTGCCGCAGTTGTTACTATTCTAATGATAAAAGCTATTGCTGAGAAAGAGTGTTTGCTGTTCGATCATTTCAGCGAAGCTGCTGATTGAAAGTAGGTTTTGCTGATGTCCAGGCACAAGCTACAAACAGATTATACCTTCAACGATTGCCACCGAATCAACACCCATCTCCCTGCCACCTTCCGGTAAACGCTGGTGTAGCGCAAGTTCACCGCGAACGCATCGCCTCGGTACAATCCGCTCACCCGCACCAAACCATCAACCAGCGCCGTTTCGCCAAACGTCTGCACCCGCGGGGGTTGCTGCGGTTCGAACGATTGATAAATAATTTTTCCGGCCGCTACGCTGGCCACCAAGTCATTGGCTGATTCTTCCAATCCGTTGCTGTGAATGTAGAGCAGGTCGGGATGAAGCATGCTTCGCAGCGCGGTGGTGTCAGCAGCGATCATAGCCGCGAAGCGAGCGGTTTCGGCTTCCAAAACCGAAGGTGCCGGGCCTGCCTGATCAACAGTATTTTGCGGCAAACACGCTAAACAATTCACCAAAAATGAAAAACGAAATAAGAAAAAAATAGCCATGTTTTTGGGGCAACACGAATTGTCGGTTTCAAGAATCTATTGGCCCCAAAATTGTTAAAAGTTTTTTAAACGCCTAACCTTTCAACAGTTTGTCCGGAGGCTACCTTAGTGCTGATTCTTACCAGTGGGGCATATACTA
The DNA here is from genome assembly GCA_965217295.1 of Cyclobacteriaceae bacterium. Lineage (GTDB taxonomy): Bacteria > Bacteroidota > Bacteroidia > Cytophagales > Cyclobacteriaceae > Tunicatimonas. The sequence goes on along the minus strand of CBDCHR010000008.1, from coordinate 6,155,363 downwards.
CGGTAGAAGGTTCTGACCCGAGCAGAATTCTGCATAATCAGCAAAGAAAGCACACGGAGTGGGTTTTTTAGTCCGGGTTCGCGTACTTCAAGCTTTTATAAAAATGGTCTCACTAAAAATTTTTCCAATGACCGAAGCAATTCAACTAAAAAAAGTAGTGTCTCACAAGTACGCCGATATTTTGCGCGTACCGAACGAACCCATCCTCATCATCCAGTCCACCTCCACCTCTATGCCGCTGGCCGATTTCAAAAACGTGTTCGCGGAGGCCGGAACGATCATCGAGCAGGAAGGGATTACCAAACTCATTTTTGACAAACGCAGCTTCAAGGTGTTCGACCCCGAGGCGATGGAGTGGTATTTCACCGAGTGGAAGGAAGAAATGTTTGCTCACGGTCTGCGCACCCACCGCAAGATTATGCCCGAAAGCGTACCCTTCAAGTATAGCGTAGATACCAGCCGAAAGAGTATCTACGAGCGCTTCCCCAACGGCAAGTTTCGGCAGATGGACATTCAGTACGTCGACTCCATCGAAGAAGCGATCGTCCGGTAAAAGCACTAGTGCCTTTTTAACGTGGCAAGGTGCGCTAGCACACCCTCGATGCTAGGCTCGTCTTGTGGCGCAGCGGCTGATTCAATCACCCAGCGGCGGGGCGGACCCGCAACGACCCGGACCGCCGGAGTGCGACCGGTGTCAGCAACTACCGTGTAACCGCTTCGCTCCAGGGCACGCTGCGTCCAAAGCGCTTCTAGTCCAAATCCTTCTACTCGAATCGGTGGCCCGGCGGCCCGGGGTGGGGCAAAGGTGCCGGTTTGCCGGTCGAAGGCGATGCCTTCACTCTCGAAGACGGCGGCCACCGCTCCACCAAGCACCATGTCTTCGGGCACTCCCGATTGCAACTTCCCCTCCTGCAGCAACCACAGTCGATCAGCCATCAGCAAGGCCAGGTCCAGCGCGTGCGTCGATAGCAGAACCGTCTTTTGATGCTCATGCGCCAACCGAAGCAGTAGTTGCACCACGGCTAGTTGCGTAGCCCGTTGCGGGGGGGTGAAGTTAGTGAGCAGGTGTCCGTTGAGCAGCACCCGACCCTCCAGGGCAGGCTGCATCCCCGCCAGGGTACGCAGCAGGGTGGATTTGCCGCAACCGTTGGGGCCGAGCAGAGCAATGATCTGGCCCGGGGAAGCCTGAAATTGCAATTGGGTAGCCACGGGACGGATATGCTGACCGCGACGGTAGCCAACGGTGAGCTGCTCGACAGCCAGTAAGGGGAGCGGTGGGGGTACACGCATCGAGCACTCAGGTTACAACGCAACGATCAAAATGACAGTTGCTTGATAGCAATCTATTCAAAGAAAACTAATGGTTTGGTTATGTTACGTATTAGGGGTTATTTTGCGGCGGTACTCTTTACAATCCATTGCCCGATCCGGCAATCAATCCATCATTTTAGTAGCTTTATTTGGTACGGACGAATGCATAAACTAACCAATTTTTTCAACATGAGACATTTTTTATCGGGAGTTGTTATATTTTTTTTGTTGGCCACGGCCTGTGTGCCGATCCGCCGCGAAACGTACGTAGGAGTACCTGATCTTTCGAGTGTAGAAGAAAACCGGGTGATTGGTGCCTACCGGCAAGTGCAGGATTATGAGTATCGTTTGCAGCCGAACGACATTGTTTCAGTTGAGGTGGCTAGTTCAACGGCCAGCGAATTCAACTTTCTTAGCTATCAGCGCGAACAACGGATGGGAGACATTCGGTTCAACGACCCTTTGTTGTCGGGCTTTGATATTGGACCCGATGGCACGATCCTTCTTCCAGTCATTGGCAAAGTGGAGATCGCTGGTCTTACGATTGACCAAGCCCGGGAAAAGGTGCGGCTGGTGGTTGCCGAATACCTGGAAACCCCGACAGTGGACATAAAGCTACTTAGCTTTCAGGTAACCGTGTTGGGGGAAGTGGAACAGGAAGGAACGTTTGTGGTGTACAACCCTCGGCTCTCTATTCTCGATGCGCTCGGGCGGGCGGGTGGGCTCACCGATTTCGGTGACCCCGAGAAGGTGAAGATTGTGCGCCACCAGGGCGATTCACTGGAGGTGGTGTACGTCAACGTGATGGAAGAAGACGTTTTGGCCTCTCCCTACTATTTTCTGCGTCCTAACGACGTGGTGGCGGTGCCGGGGGTGCCCGGCAAGAACCTGCAAAAGTATAACCTAACCTACCTTCAGATTCTTCTGACCGGCCTAACGGCGGTCGGGGTCTTCTTTAATGTCTTCCAGAGGCCTCGCAGCAACTAGGGGCCCCATGAGCCTACGCAAACCATCCGTACTACGAGCGGTTTTTACTTTGTTAGGATAACCAGTTCTCCGCCTATGAAAATAACCTTCTTGGGTTCGGGCACCTCGCACGGAGTACCGGTGGTTGGATGTTCCTGTCGGGTGTGCACCTCTTCCGATCTGCGCGATCAACGATTACGCACGTCGGTGCACCTAGCAATAGCCGGAAAGAGTATTGTGATCGATGCGGGGCCCGACTTCCGGCAGCAGATGCTTTCGAACCAGATCAATCATCTGGACGCGATTGTGTTCACCCACGAACACAAAGACCATACCGGAGGGTTGGACGATATACGCGGGTTCAATCTGTTTCAACCGGACCCCATCCCCCTCTACGCCCGCGAACCGGTGCTAACCCGATTGCGTCAGGAATATGCTTACATTTTCGCCGGAGACGGATATCCTAACACGCCGCAGGTAGCGGTGCATCCGATTTCCAATCACCCCTTCGAGGTACAGGGAGTTCGCTTCACGCCCATTGAAGTGCAGCACTACCAGCTATCCGTACTGGGCTTTCGCGTAGGTGCATTTACCTACGTCACCGATGCCAAACAGATTAGTGACTCGGAAAAAGAGAAGATCAGGGGGACCCACACCCTGGTGGTGAACGCGCTACACTACACGCCGAACGTAGCGCACTTCACGGTGGACGAAGCGCTGGCCTTGGTGGAGGAAGTGCAACCGCAGCAGACTTATTTCGTTCACATGAGTCACGAAATCGGATTGCACCGGGAGGTCGAGAAACACCTTCCTAATGGGGTAGCCTTGGCGCACGATGGTCTGCAGATCAAGGTTAATGAGTAAAAGCGATCTTACAGACGACCGTCGGTCAACGATCTGTCCAGAAAGCCCTTCACGTCGTAAACGACCGTCTGCTCACCCTTCAGAAGGTTCCAGTCTAGTTGCTGGAAGACGGTGTGTCCTACGGCCAGCACCACTCCATCATAACGGCCGTCTACAGATTCCAGTAGCGATATTCCGTACGCTTGCTGCACCTCCGCGGCATCAGCAAGCGGATCATGAACCAGTACCTCCACACCAAAACTCTCTAACTCGCGGATAATATCAATGACCCGGCTGTTGCGAATATCCGGGCAATTTTCCTTAAAGGTGATGCCCAGCACCAGCACCTGGGCTCCGTGAATGCTGCAACCTTTCTGAGACAATAGTTTAACTACTTTCCCCGCCACAAACAGTCCCATATTGTCATTGATCCGGCGTCCGGCGGTGATCACTTCGGGGTGATAGCCAATGCTCTCGGCCTTGTAGGTAAGGTAAAACGGATCAACCCCAATGCAATGGCCGCCCACCAATCCGGGCCGAAAGGGCAGAAAATTCCACTTGGTACCGGCCGCTTCCAGCACTTCTTGCGTATCAATGCCCAACCGATCAAAAATCAGGGCCAGTTCGTTGGCAAACGCAATGTTGATGTCTCGCTGGGTGTTCTCAATAACTTTCGCCGCTTCGGCCACTTTGATGGAAGACGCGAGATAAGTACCCGCTTCTACAATACTTTGATACAGCTGGTCTACTTCCTGAGCCACTTCCGGGGTGCTGCCGCTGGTTACCTTTCGGATGTTGTGCACCCGGTGCTCCTTATCGCCGGGGTTGATCCGTTCGGGCGAGTACCCGCAGAAAAAATCCTGGTTGTACGTCAGTCCGCTGCGGGCTTCCAAGACGGGTACGCAATCTTCTTCGGTGCATCCCGGATATACCGTAGACTCATAGATCACAGTGTCGCCCGGCTTAAGAAACTGTCCCACGGTCTGGCTGGCACTGAGCAGGGGGCGCAAATCGGGCTTTTTGTACTGATCAATCGGGGTGGGTACCGTGACGATGTAGATCGTCGCCGAGGCGATATCTTCCGCCCGGGTTGTGTACGTGAGTCGGTTTGCCTGCTCCAACTCTCCGGAACTCACTTCCTCGGTCGTATCAATGCCCCGCCGAAGCTCATCGATGCGCTTCTGGTTGATATCAAATCCCAGCACGTCGTACTTATTCCCGAAAGCAACGGCTAGGGGCAGTCCGACGTACCCTAATCCGATAACCGCTAATTGTTTAGACTGATTTTCCATTGTATATTAGTTAGTAATGCGACCGCATCTTTGATGAGATTGCGTTAAATAAAATGGCGGTAGGTTAATTGCCCTTCCCGAAATGCCCACAACAGTCCCGATGCCCACCCCTTCACCCGACTAAAAGCTACTCCGAACCGACGCTGCTTGACGTTTACCAAGATACCCTTCACCAAGTTCCTGAACTGCCGCCAAAAGTAACGGCGAAAGTACTCCGGCGACTTATAGCGAAGGATCACCAGCATGGGATTGCGTGCGTCGCAGTAGGCCTTAAACGGCGATTGTTTGCCCACCGTCATGCTCTCTTTGTGCCAGAGTTTGGCGTGGGGAGTGTACATGATTTTGTACCCCGCGGCCTTGCCCCGCGCTTGCCAGTCGTACTCTTCGGCCTGGAAGAAGAAAGAGGTGTCATACGCCCCGGTTTCTTCATACAACGACCGGCTCACCAGCATAAAAATATCATCGATGAAACAACGTTCGGCCACCTCATCGTACTGCCCCCGATCCACCTCCCGGCTACCGATGTGATTTCCGTTCCAAGTGATGGGGTCTTCGTACTTTCCTACGGTTTGCAGGGTATCGGGGCGGTCGTAGTAGTAGGCTTTACCGGTCACGTAGCCAATTTTGTCGTCCGTTTCGGCTACTTTCACCAGTTCAGCAATCATGTTCGGGTCGGCCTTCACGTCGTTGTTGGTGATCAGCACGTAGTCGGCCTGCGCTTGCTGAAAGGCATACTCCAGCCCAAAGTTGAATCCTCCCGAATAACCCCGGTTCTGTTCCAGACGGATAACCTTGGCCTTCGGAAACGTTTCTTTCACGTATTCCTGGGTACCATCGACCGAGCCGTTGTCGATCACCACCACTTCATAATTGGGATACTGGTTGTCCAGGTAGGAACCCACCGAATCTTCCAGCAGAAACTTGCCGTCGTAGCTTAGAATAAGCACCACCACCTTGGGCGATGTTTCTCTATCGTTCTTCATAGGGTTTTGTTCTATGAGACCGTCGCAGCTGGTTCGTTTTGATGCTGCTTGGCAAAGTCGTGCAAGTTTTCCAGTACGTAGTCCACTTCTTCGTCGGTAAGTAGGGCGTGCAGTGGTAAGCTGATAAACTCAGTCCATATTTTATCAGACACCGGGGTATCTTGCCGGTTCCACTGCTGGAAGTAGGGGTGCATGGGCAGGGGCAGATAGTGCACACCGGTGGCAATGCCCCGGGCCTTCAGAAACTGAATGAGCGAATCGCGGTCGTGGTAACGCACTCCAAAGATCCAGTAGTTGTTGTTGTCCGGATCGAAGGGCAGCAGCGGACGGATGCTCTCCAGACCATCCATACCCGCCAGGTAACGCTTGATGATCTCGCTACGCCGAGCGTTCATGCCGTCGAGCTTTTTCAGTTGAGCGAGCCCGATGCAGGCGGCCAGGTCGTTCATGTTGTACTTGTAGCCCAGCCCGGCAATTTCGTAGTGCCAGTGCATGGCATCAACGGCCTTGGGATCGGTGTAGCCACCCACACGCTTCCAGGTGCTCTTATCAATACCCAGCCAGCGGGTGGCGCGGAGGGGGGAAACCAGTTCTTCGTCGTCGGAGCAGAGCATGCCGCCGTCGCCGGTGGTCATGGCTTTTTTCTCCTCAAAACTAAAGCAGCCGATATCGCCCCAGGTGCCTAACTTCTTGCCTTTATACGAGGGCCCCGCAATGTGCGCACAGTCCTCGATCACCTTCAGGTTTTTCTGCCGGGCAAACTCCATGATCCGGTCCATCTGGGCGGGGTGTCCGCCCATGTGCACCGCCATGATTGCCACGCAATCGGGGGTATACTTCTTCTCGAGATCATCCATCGACATCGAAATCGTCTCGGCGTCCACGTCCACGAAGACGGGTTCCAGACGGTTGTAGATGGGAGCAAAGGCGGTGGAAGCAAACGTGACGGCCGGTACGAGCACCTTTTTACCCTCGGGAAACCCGAAGGCCATCAGCGACAGGTGCAAGGCCGCGGTAGCCGAGGTGAGTCCGATACTGGTTTGGCAACCAATGTAAGCGCTCCATTCTTTCTCAAACTGGCCTACCTTAGGCCCTAGTCCGATCCAGGCTTTGTCGAAAGAGTCTTTGATGTTATCGAGTTCTTCCTGCCCCACGTTGGGAACAAACAGGCGAACGTTCATTTTTTTGTTGCTCATAGTGTTTTTGGTTGAGACGCGATCAATCGCGTCTTTACGATTGAGACGCGATGAATCGCGTTTGTACTGACTAGGATGAGTAGGCTGGCGCGGCGGCGGCTACTTTATGCTTTTGTCCGACCCCGACGCGCACCCGCCACGGTTGTTCCGGGCGGTTTTTGAACAGGGAGCGGCAGTCGACCATCAGGGCTCCTTCTTTCATCACTGACTGAAACTGTTCGTCAGAAATGTCAGCGTAGTTGTCCCAGATCGTGGCAACGTAGATGATGTCGGCTTCTTGTACTGCCTCCAGGGGGTTCTTGTGATACTGTACCTGATCGCCAAAGTGCGCCCGGGTATTGTCTAACGCCTGATAATCCTGTACGTGAACCTTCAGCCCCTTGTTAAGCGCCAGTTCGGCAAGCCGAATCCCGGGCGACTCCCGGATATCGTCGGTGTCTTGCTTGAAGGCGGTGCCCAGGATAGCGATGGACGAGAGGTCGCCGCGAAAATTTTTGGTTCCCAGGGTAAAAATATGACCTAATTGGGTCCGATTGACCTCCAGTAATCCTTGCAGTAGCCCGCCCGAAACGTTGTGGTCTTTTTCGAAGGAAGCCAGGGCTTTCACGTCCTTGGGAAAACAACTTCCTCCGAAGCCACAGCCCGCCCGCAGGTAGTAGGTAACCACCGGGGTGATGCGTTCGCCGTTGATGATGGGAGACACCCGCTTGTCCTTGAACACGCCGGAGAACACTTCTTCGGAATCTACTCCGTTCAGGGTTTCGCAGATGCGCGCGATCTCATTGGCGTACGAGATATTGAGGGCCAGTAAACTATTGGTAGTGTACTTCACCATTTCGGCCGTGGTGGGGTTAGTGACCATGACATCCGTATCCGGAAAGCCGTCGTACACTTCTCTCATGATGGCTTCGGCGCGCTCGGAGGTCACCCCCAGCACGATCCGATCCGGTTCCATGAAATCGGTCACCGCGTTGCCCTCTCGTAGAAACTCCGGATTCATGCAGAAGCCTACTTCACTGGCATCCTTGCCGGAGGCTTCTAACACAATCTTCCGTACCACATCCTGCGTGGTGCCCGGCACGACCGTGCTTTTCACCGTGACGACCACGTAGTGGTCAACGTCTCGGAGGATGTTCCCGATCTGCCGCGCGGCCTGTTTAATGTACGTCAGGTCGATGCGCTCACCGTCGAAGGGCGTGCCCACCGCAATGATGATCACTTCCGAGTCGTGAATCGCCGAGGCGGCGTCGGTGGTAGGAATAATGCGCTCCCGGTTTTTTGCCAAAAGATCTTCCAAACCAGGCTCAAAGATGGGCGAAATCCCTTCCTTTACTTTGGCAATCTTGTCCTCGTCCTTATCGATGCAGTACACTTTCTTGCCGGTGTTGGCCAGGCAAACTCCCGAGACGAGTCCCACGTATCCGGTGCCAAAAACTGAAATATTCATGATGTATTCTTGTAGTTAAAAAATAGATGAAGGTAGACTGATCAACTGCGGCGCGTACTCATCAGGACACCGCAGTAGCCAGTTCGTAGGTCTGCTGATACCATTTGATGATGCGAGGCAGACCGTCCTTGATAGATACTTTGGGTTGATAGTCCAGGTCTTCCCGGGCCCGGTCAAGGATCGGACACCGCCGTTGCGGATTGTCTTTCAGGTAGTCTTCTTCCGGACTCTTCGCCGTGGTGACTTCCACCCCCCCGATCACTTCAGCCACCAGGTGGGCGAGTTCTTTCATAGAGGTTTCCTGGGCGTCATTGCCAATATTATAGGGCCGACCGGGCTGGCCCAGCAGTAGTACGCGGGTGAAGCCTTCGATGGCATCCGAGGTGTAGCAAAAGGCCCGGGTGGGCGATCCGTCGCTGTACATCTTGATTGCCTGCTCTTCGTAAGCGAACTTCACAAAGTCAGGAATCACGCGCTTATCCTGCAAGCGCTGGAAGGGGCCGTACACGTTGAAGGGGCGGGCAATCTTAATAGGCAAGTTTTTTTGCTGCACAAAACTAACCGAGATGGTTTCACCCAGCCGCTTCGACTCGTCGTAGCAGGCGCGGGGGCCGGTGCACGACACGTTGCCCCGGTAGTCTTCCGAAGTGGGAATGTGGGCGGCGTCCGGATCACCGTAGATTTCGCTGGTGCTAAAGTACAGAAAGCCCTTCAGTTGCGAAGTGTCCAGCCGGTCAAGCAGGTGCCAGTAGTTGATGGCGTTGACGCTGATCGTCTCCAGGGGATACTGCCGGTAGTAGGTGGGCGAGGCAATGCCCGCGCAGTGGATAACGTAGTCGAAGGGTTCTTCGGGAAGCTTGTCCAGCGCATCTCCGTAGAGCACGGTAGCGCCTTCCAGGTACGCTTGCGTGTGGTCTTCCAGATCGACAATTTTATTATCAATGCAGGTGAGCTGCACTTTTTTCTTCAGTACCCCTTGGTTCAGCGCGTGCATCAAGGCCACGAAATTAGCGCCCAAAAAACCCTGGTGTCCGGTGATGAGCACCTTGGCTCCTTCGAACTTGCTGACGTGCTCGCCCAGGTGGCGGATAATCGTTTGACAGTCTTCGGTGACAATATTAGACATAGGCTTCTTCCATTTTTCGGTCCCAGACATTCCAGAATGCCTGACCGTTGTTCCATAATTTATTCAGGTTGTTCACATCGCGCACGGTGTCGGCGCATTCCCACTCGCCCCGGTGCAGGTAGGTCATCACCTCCTGCTGCGCCGCGAGCTTCTCGAGCGTATTAAACTCAAAGTCGCAGTCTTCATCGGCGGTCAGGTAATTGAACATGCGCTTGTCGAACACCATAAACCCACCGTTGATAAAGCCCTTGCTGGTCTGGGGCTTTTCTTTGAATGACACCATCCGTCCCTGCTGCTGCACAATCTCGCCAAAGCGCGACGGGGGGTGCACCCCGGTGGTGGTGACCATACGCTGGTGCGAGCGGTGGTAGGCTACCAGGTCGTCGATGTCGATATTCGCCACTCCGTCGCCGTAGGTGAGCATGTTGATGTCATCGTCCAGGTACTTCTCGATGCGTTTGATGCGCCCGCCCTTCAGGGTGTTGAGCCCGGTTTCGGCCAGCGTCACGTTCCAGTCTTCGTCGCACTGGTTGTGGTAGGTGATCTGCTTGCTTTTTAGGTTGACGGTTGCATCGCAGGTGTGTTCCGAAAAGTTGAGGAAGTAGTCTTTGATAACGTGCCCTTTGTAGCCCAGGCAAATAACAAAGTCACGGTAGCCGTAGGCGGCGTATATTTTCATGATGTGCCACAGGATCGGCTTGCCGCCCACTTCAATCATCGGTTTGGGAATTAGATCGGTGGCTGAACCTAATCTCGAGCCGAATCCTCCGGCTAGAATAACTACTTTCATACGTTGTCAGGGTTAGTTAAAAAATCTTTTCTTTGGGTTCTGATGCTGCGGACCGCTATTTCGGCGGAGCCAATGAGGATGGATACAAAGTAGATCCGCTCTACTTGGCGAACCGTGAAGAAATCGTAGGTGGTGGCGTAGCCCAGCAGCACTCCCACCAGCACCATGCGCGTGGTGTTGAGAATAGCGCGCGCGTTCGCATCGGCCCGGGGATGCTTCACCCAGTGGTTGAGTTGCCGGAAAAATACAATGAAGAAGTTGATAAACAGGGTGAAACCCACCACTCCGAAGATCAGAATGGTGTTCACAAAGCCCAGGTCATTGTTTTCGTGGCTTCGGAACACCCCGGAGAAACCGGTTCCCACCAGCGGACTGTACGTGATCCCTTCCAGAATACTGGGTAAGTCATCGTCGATCCGGTCTTGCACCGTATCGAACTCCGCCAGGTTGCCTCCTCCAAAGATCACCGCGAAAAAGGCTTCAAAACGCGGCCAGATGCTCCGGAGGAAAAAGTCGAACGAAATAATATTAAGGCTAAAGAAGATGATCGCAAACAAGCCGACGAACATCGCTAGTTGCACCGAATCGGAAATTCCCTTTCGCCCTAGCAGCACGTACATACCCATCACCGTTAGAGGGATCATCAGGTATACCCGCGTAGCGGACAGCAAAAAAGTGGCCAACGACATACCAATAATGGCGTACGCCAGCCCGCCAAACAGTTCGTACTTAGGATTGGATCGCAACTGTATGGCAAAGAAAAATGCGTAAAAAACCAGTAAGAACCCACTAAAGTAGGCGCGCGCGTCGTTAGTCACGGTGTTGTTGACAATGGCCCGGATGGTTGCGGGGTTGATAATAGAAATCAGAAGCTTGCCGCTGGACAGCAAAAAGAGCTGGTCAAAGAGCGTGAAAAGGACGTAGGGGATCATCAGATACCCGAACTTATAAACATCCTCGGTTTTGTCGACCAGGAAGTAAAACGTCAGCAGTACGGCGTAGTAAAAGTACGGGCGAAAGGTGTTGAAGAAACTACTGTCTTGCAGACCAATGATAAAGGTGATAGGAATACTAACCAAGGCAAAATAGATCAGGATGAATCGCAGCGATTTGCTGACTACGAAATCCTTCAACTTGCCCAACCACACCACCTTGGCTATTGAAGTCAGTACAAACAGGTCCAGCACCGAAAAACTAAGCCCGCCCGTCAGCGAATACAACGGCAAGCGTCGGGAGGCCTCACCCGATGACTCAAAGAACAAAAAGGCGGGCGTGTTGATAATAATAAAGTAAAACGCGAACCAGAAGTAGTCGTGTTTCGATCGCCAGAAAAACGCAAGCACCACCAAAAAATAGAGGTAATTAAACAGGGTTGGGGCGTAGTATACCGCAACCACCGCTAGCCCAAAGCATACGGTCATCTGCAAAAAATCGGTGATGATCGATTTTCGGAACGAACGTACGCTTTGTTCTAAAGCAAGCGGGGGTGGGGGGGCAAGCGTGCTCACAACTAGGCTTCCAGTAGTTGAGCGGAAGCAGCGGGTACCTGCTTGCGGGCGTGGATGTCTACCCCATTGAAGCTTTCTTTTCTTTCTTGGTAAATTCGCTCGATAATTTCTACCACCTTCAGCCCTTCCAATGCGTTGGTCGTGATGTTGGTCTTTCCCATTAGTGTGTCAACCACGTTCTGAATGACGTAGTGGTGGTTGGCCGCCGAGCCCTTATAAGGACCGTAGTCGTTGGGCGGATTCGAGGCCTCCAGTTCGGGCATCACGTAGTCTTTGATGTGGCAGTATTCTACCTCGTTCATGTACTGTCCGCCCACCTTTACGCTACCGTTGGCCCCCGTGATGGTGATGCTACTTTCCATGTTGGTGTCCCAAACGGCCGTAGAATAGTTGAGCGACCCCATCCCTCCGTTCACAAAGTCGAAGCTAACGAACCCGGAGTCTTCGAACTCGGTGGTATGCTGATGGCGGAAGTCGCTAAACTTGGCCTGGATGTTCTTGATGTCGCCGAACAACCAGTACATGATGTCCACAAAGTGCGAGAATTGCGTGAAAAGTGTACCGCCGTCCATGTTCCGGGTGCCTTTCCAGTCACTCTTGAGGTAGTAGCGATCGTCCCGATTCCAGTAGCAGTTAAGCTGCACCATGTAGATGTCGCCGAGCACCCGTTGGTCGATGAGTTCCTTGAGCCATACCGAAGGCGGAGAGTAGCGGTTTTGCATCACCGCAAACACCAGGCGAGACACCTGCAGCGCTTTGAACAACACTTTCTCAGCATCGTATTTGTCGAGCGCCAGGGGCTTTTCGCACACCACGTGCTTGCGATGATCGAGTATCTTCAGCGCGTGTTGGGCGTGCAGTCCGTTGGGCGTGCAAACGCACACCACGTCGATGGCCAGTTCGGCGGCCAGTAGTTCGTCGATGTCCTGAAAAAATGGCACCCGAAAAGCTTCTATGCCCAACTCCTCGGCCGGATGAACATCACAGAGGGCCACCAGTTCGGTGGCGGGATTATTGGTGATCATCGTCGCGTGGCGCTTACCGATGTGACCGGTGCCGACTACGGCAAATTTTATTTTGTTTCGTGTAGAATTATCCATAGTTAAAATCAAAAAATTTGGTCGTTTAACCTTCCGCCGGGTAGTTATAGGCAAAGGCGTTTTTGTCTATGCCGTACTCTATTTTGCTGAAGTCAACGTCGTTGAATATTATGCCAAGGGGGTGCTTGTTTTTTTGCCGATGATACACTCGGTCCAGCGCGCTGACGTTCGGCCGAACGGTGTACCCCTGACGGACGACAAATATTTCCAGATCGGCGTATTTGATAAGCTCCATCGCATCGGAAAGCAGTCCCCGGGGGGGCGTGTCCATGATGATATAATCAAACTCCTTTTTCAGGTGTAAAATCAAGTCACGAAACTTCTCCCGCATGAGTAGCTCCGAAGGGTTGGGGGGAATCTTTCCGCTCGGAATCACGAAGAGGTGCTCGTACTGAGTGGCGTGCACCAATGCTTCTTGCGGAATGATGTCAATCAGAAATTCAGTCAGTCCCGTTGTTTTGTCCAGACCGAATTCTTCGTAAGTGTTGTTTTTGCGTAAGTCCGTGTTGATGTACAACGTGCGCTTACCGGCAATGGCGAAGGTGTACGCCAAGTTCTTGGCACAAAAGGTTTTTCCCTCTCCGCTCACGAAAGAGCTCACCATAAATGTCTGCCCTCCCTGTCCGTAATCGGTCATGTAACGCAGGTTAGAGCGGATGTTCCGGAATCCCTCGGCAATCGCGGACTGGGGTTGGTTGGCCACCAGATCACCTTCCTCAGGCTTGCGCTGCCCGATCATACCTAGCAATGGTATTTGGGTAAGCGACAACAACTCGTCCGGAGTATAGATTTTGTTATTGAACATATCGCCCAAGTAAATGAACAAGATGGGAAAGAACAGGCCTAGGATCACCGCGGTGGCGTAGTTAATCAATGGCTTGGGGCTCACCGGGCTCCCCCCCCGCTGAATTCGGGCTTTGTTAACAACCTGAAAATCAGGAACGGTAGACGCGCGCAGAATCCCCGCTTCGGTTCTTTTTTCCATTAAGAACAAATACAGGGTTTCGCTTAGGTTATACTGCCGCTCGATGTTGATTAGCTTACGTTCGGCGGCGGGCAGACTGCTCAGCTGCGTTTCGTATTCGTTGATGCGGCGCTCTAGTTCGTTGCGGGCAATGCGGTTGCCCCGGAGCAAATTGTTGGCCGTTTCGGCAATATTGGTCCGGAGGCTGTTGATCTTTTGCCGGGATAACTTTACCCGCGGATTTTCGATGCGGGTACCGGTTTTCACCTGCTTGAGCTTGATCTGCTCGGTCACCAACTGGTCAATAAGGGAATTGAGCACCTGGTCGTTGACTCCCAATGACGAAGGAGTGGTAACAAACTCGAAGTCGTTTTCCTCGTTCTGCACGTAGTCCTTCAGGTACGAGAGGTACTCCATCTGGATAAGATGATTGGCCTTTTCTTTTTCCAGCGACTGAATATCGTCGTACAACTGCCCCCCCTCTTTGCTGAGGTCAACCGAACGATCCTGTTTGAACTCCTGACGGATTCCTTCTATGGTGTTCAATGAATCAGAAATATAGGCCAGTTGACGGTCCAGAAAGCTCATCGTCTGCGCCGCCGTAGACACTTTTTCTTTGATGCCGCTCACCAGGTAGTTTTCCGTGAGTTGGTTGAGAAATTTGATGTCCTGGGCGGGCCAATCACTCTCTAACGACAACTGAAGAATGGTGGCCTTTTCATTGACCGGCTCCACCTCTAGCGCGCCTACGTAATGGTCCGCCATTCGGTCCAGGTTGTTTACTTCGAAGGAGATATCGCCCGGTTCCTCTCCGCTTTCAATAGATTCCTTGATGTGCGCTTCGTAGGCCGACAAGTCCAGAAAGATCGTGAAAACGAAACCGTCAAGATCAATGATCTCGCCAAAGCGGTACGTTTGATCTTCTATTAGGTCGCTAAATTCTTCGTGGTCGGTGCTCAAACTGAACATCTGGCGGTTACTGATCTTGCAGACAAACTCAACGTCCGGCTGGTAGGTGCTGCTGGAGTCTATCGCCACGTTGATCGGACTATTCTTGTGATGGACGATCACCCGGAAGTCCAAATCTTCTAGTGTGGAGCGAACCAGATCGAAGCGGCGAATCAGAAAGGTTTCGTTCTCAATAGAATTGGAAGATTTAGACAATTCGTCACCGTACAACACGTCGGTCACCGTATTGCTCATCGTTTCCGGGTCTTTGATCAGCACCGAAGTACCTACCTGGTAGGTGCGCTCGGCCGTCGAGGTGATGTAGTAGGCGATGAGCAAGGACAACAAAAACGACCCGACCAACCAAGGCCACTTTCGCAGAATTTTCAGCAGGTAGCGCTGCACCTCCTGAAAGTTGTTCTTAGGTTCCGAAAATGAGTCGCCGTAGTATTCTTCTTTCATGTCAGCTATTGGCTTCGGGCTTTTTTAACCAAAATATTGTAGCACGCCTTCTTAAAGTAGCGCCAGTCGGTTTGCCACGGACTCTTCTCGTAGGCCCGAATGTAGCGTATCTCGGAAGCAACAATTTCTTCTAGTGTCTTCGGCATATCAGCATAAAACGGCGGCAACAGGCCGGGCTTTACCCGAAGTCGCATCTCCTGGAGTTCTCGGCTGTATAAGCTTAGGTAGTGGCTGCTGATGGGACGCACGCCCACCAGTTTCATATCGCCCCGCAGAAAGTTGAGGATCATCGGAAGCTCGTCCAGCCAGACCTTGCGAAAAAACTTCCCCAGGGTGGTGATCCGGATGTCATCCTTGAACTTGCCGCCCTCGCTGAGCTGATTTCGCTCGTAGATGTATTCTTGCAGGTATTCGGCGTAGGGATGCATGGTGCGGAGCTTGTATACCTTAACGATTTTGCCGTGCTGCCCCACGCGCTTCATCCGAAAGAGCGGACCATACGAAGGTTCGGAGTTGAAGTCGGGAGCCTGGGTTTTTTTAGCGATGAAAAACAGCAAACCGGGGGTTTGTTGCAAATCAATTACTTTAAATCCGCAGGAATAAAGCCGCCCCAGGGTTTCTACGCTGGTAATGACCCGGTTGCGCCCGTTGGTGATACTGAAGTAAATGGTTTTCAGTACCGGAATTTTAGGAAAAAAGCGTTTGAAGACAAAATCGCCAATGTAGTACAACCAGTTGAGTACCGGGGGATACTTGGCCAGGATTCGCTCCTTGCGCAGGGCCTTGGTCTCTACGCAGCCGATAAACGTCCCCCCGTCGGGCAGCGATTCGTTGACGGCCTCAAAAAACTTATTAACGCGCCGAATGTCGTTAATTCGGTGCAGGTTAACGAAGTTCTTAGGGCAGCAACCCAGCAGTTCGTTCATCTGGTGCTGCTGCTTCACATCGTTGATCTGGCAGGTGTTAGAAATAATCGTCTGGTTTCGGTCCCGGACGTCCACGTAGTCCGACAAAAAACCAAGTAGATTTCGCTCAGACTTGTCAACGCGCAAACTGTCAGATTGCTCCGGTGCAAGCGTAGTAGCCGTGAGCACCTCGGCTGGTAAAAGTAACGTCTCCATAGGTTAAAAAAAGTAAGGTTAGGCTATTGAAGATGGCAAAGCAGCAGGTAATAAAAAAAAGCAAAAAGCAAAAATTAAGCAGCAACGCCAATTGTAAAAACCAGCGAAGCACCATTAATGTTTGTCATGTCGCTTGTTCATTGCAAATATCGGTATTTTATTGAACATTTCAAATAAATATTACGATGTAAGGTATACTAAATAAAACAATAAGTATTTATACTCAATCTGTCCAAAACTTTTAGTCAAACTACTGGCCTCATCGGTTGACCTGACGAATAATCAGCTGCGTGATATCGTCCCATTCCGCTAGTAATTGTGCCCTAAATTCACCTTGAGTGGGTATGGCTAACTTTTTTTCAATCAATTGGTCTACCAAATCGGGAGCTTCGGAAGCCGAGCACTGGAATAGCATTTTCTTGTTTTTCACTATCGCATTGGCCTTCATGTCCCGGCTCCCCACGTACAAACTGGGCACCCCTAGCAACGCCCCTTCACGCGCCATGCTGTCGCCAGAAGAGATCACCATACGACTGTGGTAGAGCAGCGAATGGATATCCGGCACGGGTTCTTGTAAAATTGTCCAGTGGGCCGGATACGACCCGGTCATTTGCTTGTCTTCGAGCGAAAGCAGTACCGGATACTGTTTAGGAAGCTGATCGGCAAAAGAAGCAATGGTATTGGCTTCCTGATCGGCGTAGTTGAGGCTTCCGGTGGATATCTCTCGCACAAAAATGTAGTGCTTGGGTACTAAGTTATAGGAAGATAATCCGTCGGTTTTAGCGGTGAAGTAGCGGGGCGACAGGTACGCCCACTCCTTGAGTGCGTTCATGGTGCCCACATTGGGTTGGGGAGCAACAATTGGCGGAAAGAAAAGGCGCGTACTGGTAAGCTTTTCCAGAAACACATTCACCGGGCGCTCCGGATCATCGTCAAACTGCACGTTGGGCTTCCCGAACAATTTGAGCACGGCACCCAGCGTAAAACTTCCCACGCTCAGACCAAAATCGGGCCGTTGGCTCAGCACCAAGAAGAATAGCCGGAAAAACTTCAGCAGGTTGGCCTCCACAATAATTGAAAACTTGGTACCCCGGTGTTTTCCTACGTAGTGAATCGGGAACTCGGCCAGTTCTTGTTCCAGTATCCTGGGTAGTTTCCCCCGCCGCAACCCCGTGATCATCACCTGATGCCCGTCGTGGGCCAGGACGCGCAGGGCGTGCTTAAAAAAATTGACATGGGCCGGGTGGGCGATGTCTACAACAATCTTCATTGCCGGGCGATGATCGTTTCCCCGGCGTATATCTGATCCTTCACGCTAACGTTCACGTTATACTTTCTAGGGATAATCACGTCGACCTGAGAGCCGAACCGGATCATGCCTACCCACTGTCCGCGCTGTAGTTCTTCGCCTTCTTTCACGTAGGTATCGATGCGGCGCACCAGCTTCGAGGCAATTTGCACAATGCCTACTTTAAGTCCGTTGTGATCAAATACCATGGTGTTGCGCTCGTTTTCTTTGAGGGCTTCGCCTAGCTTTAGCGACAAAAATTTGCCATCGAAGTGCTGATTCAGAATCACGCGACCGGGAATGGGCGCGCAGTTCTTGTGCACGTCGAAGGGAGTCATGTTGATGCCAATGAGCCAGCAGGGCCCTTCCAGAATGTTGGTTTTGGTGAGCTCGTCTAGTTTAGATAACGTGTTTCCCTTGACCGAGATAGGGACCTCCCCCGCCTCGATTTTCTCAACGTAGATCACGTTGCCGTCGGCCGGAGAGATAATGTCGCCGTCGCTGGCCTTGGCTGATCGCGTCGGGGTGCGCCAGAAGCGAATCATGGTGATGCCAAACGCGATACCCCCAACCAAACCGGCGTTGATCACGAACGCAACCCATTCCCAACCGACGGGCAACACCGACAGCAGGGCCCAGGCCAGTAGAAAAGAAAGCAGGATCACCACCACGTTGTCCTGAAACAAGTATTTCAGGCTGATCCGGGTTTTGTAGTGCAAATAGTAGTACAGTAGCGTGCTAAGCAGTACGCTTTCGAATAGTAAAAGTAGGGTAAGGGTCATCGTTTCAAAAGTAAGTAAGGTGACATTATTATATACATCATTCCGGGAAGCGGGTCACGCCACGAGAAACACGCAAACTCCTTGTCGAGTTGCTGGGTCTGCTGATAATCGCGGTAACTTAGTCGACCCCGGAAGGCCTCGGTGAGCACCACGTAGGTATCGGTGAGCCGTTCGGTCCAGCCGATGTTGGGTTGCGTATTGTGTTGTTCGGTTAGCGGTTGGTCGTTGAGGAAGTCGAGCAACATCTTCACCACGTTGATCCCGATGCGGTTGGCAATGGTGTGCCACTTCCAGGTTCGGGGGTTGATTTCAATCAGCTTAAAATCTTTTAATTGTTCATCGTACATAAACTCCACTTCCGAAACGCCGAAGTACCGGATGCCGGTCAGAAACTGGGTGGCCAGTTCGCTGATGCGGGGGTTGACCACGGTTTTGGCGAAGGTGGTAGACACCCCAAAGTCCATCGGCTTTTGGCGAATTCGGTTGGCCACGAAGCTGCCCCACACCTTGGTGCCGTCGCAGAACGACCCGAACGAATACAGTTGGGTAGGGCCCCCGGGCAGAAACTCCTGCACGATAATCTCGTCGGGAACGATAACCTCCGTGGCCCGGCGGTAGTTTTCGAGCAGTTCCGAGGCGTTGTGACAGAGGAATACTTTCTTCTTGAGCTGGCTATAAAACCGATACATCACCGCCGGTTTGATAATCACCGGATAGTCGAGCTGTTCACCCAGTTGCTGTAGTTCGGTTTCACTCTTCGGAAAGTGACTTTCCGGAATCGGGATGCCCATTTCTTGCGCCACAGTGTAGGTTTTTATCTTGTTGAAGCAAAGATCAGTGATTTCCGGCGACGGGATCGACAACTGGTACTTGCGTTGCAGCACTTCGTAGTGGTCGGCCATAAACCCCACGAAGCGGTCGTTGGTCGGCATCAGCAGGGCGGATTGGTAGGCCACTGGGCACTCCAACAGTTTGGCCAGTAGGTCGGTGTCGCCATCGAAGCGGACAAACTTGTTGCAGGTGTTGGAAAATCGGGTGACGCACCAACCGTCTTCGTTGAATAGATAGACGCGCATCCCCGCGCGTCGGCAGATGCGGGCCACTCCCAGTCCCTGGATGTGGTTGCCCAGTAGTATAACCGTATTGATCATTGAAGCTGTACGATGGCTCGTTTCACTTGGTTTTTAGCGTTCTGCGCGATGAGCTCCTGCGACCAGCCCCACCAGTCGCTGTTCCACCGCTGCGGATGGATGTTCTGCATGATCTGACGGGGAAGCGTGTCGCGCTCAATGGCTTCGATCAGGTCAAAGGTACTGGAAAAACTGTAATCAAACGCAGTATCTACCTTGTCCCGCACGCTCACGCCCGTCCGGTTCCACTGCCGACCGGTGTCCGTAAGGTAAAACACTTTGTGAAAGTCGATATCGAAGTACGGCTCGGCCCGGATGCCGTAGTCGCGGTAGTCGTAGTGTTCCCAAAGCTGCCGGTTGTCCCACTGCGACAGGGGGCTTCCGTGCATGCACATGGTGGTGACGGGATAAAATTTCCGCACGCGGGCCAGATTTTGCTCAAACGAACGAATGGCCCGCTCTGGGTCGCCGTTGCTCAGGGCCAGGTCTTCGTAGTGGTAGCCAATTTCGTGGCCCAGATCACGGATTTTCTCGATGTATTCCGGTTGAAAGCTCTGAGGAACGATCCGGAAGTAATAAGAACCCTGCACGCCCAGCGACGCCTGGAGGCGGGCCGTGGCCAGCGAATTTTGGGGCAATCGGTCTACGTCGTGCCGCAGAATCACGGTTTTGAGGGTGGGTGCGTACTCGTTGAGTCGGAGATACGCTTCGTAAGAGGTCAGGTGATACCCTTGGTTGATGAAAGCAATAAGAAAATCTCGGTAAACCTCCGGCGTGAAATCTCTGGTCATAAAAAAATTAAAAACTACGGTGAAACTACCAGGTGATAAAAAAGTGGTTATTGTTGCGGCACAAAGATAGTTAATACGCGCACAAAATAAAACTATTTACATTTTGTGTGTAAATATTTATGCTTCATACGCTCAAAAGTTGGTCGCCCCAACGGCGTTGCAAACAAAAAAGTAGTGCGAGTTGCCACCCGCACTACTTTTCTTAACCTAATAACTAACTACGAAAAGATTACATATAATCAGCAAACACGTCGTCGGAAGTGGCCCACTCGTTTTCGTCCAGGTAGTCATCATCATTGTCGTCAAGCCACGAGAAAACTCCTTCGGTGGCCTCAACATCGTTGATTTCGTTGTTCCCGTCGGAGTCCCAGTCGTTGTAAATACCGCTACTGGTGTATACTTCGTTAAACTCATTATCGGCAATCTCATTGTTGCCATCGGCATCCCAACTGCTGAACTCGGTATAATCGTCGCCGAACTCGTTGTACAAACCATAGTCATACTCATCGGTATCGATGATATCATCGTTGTTCACGTCCCAGGTGTCGAACAGCCCGTCGCGCAACTCGTTGTCATTCAGGATACCATCGTCATCGGCGTCCCAATCGTTGTAGTAATCGGTAGAGGCGAAGCCTTCGTTGAACTCGCTGCCGTCCAGAGTGCCGTCGTCATTCGCATCCCAGTCATCAAATACCTGGGCCGGGGCAAACGTTGCTACCGACATCAGCAAGGCAGTGAAGAAAGCGGTTAAAAATTGGTTGTTCTTCAGTGATCGTTTCATAACATAAAAATTTAGTTTAAAAAAATAACCTTTCGCTAGGGCTTATACCGAGTAGCGCAGAAATTGATTAGATTTTAACACTTTTTAACATATTTTGTGGCTTTGTTTAGCTTGATTATAAAGATTTTCTGTGTAGAGGGGGATAGGTATTTTCCGGATTCTTCTCCGATTGCACTACGTCTGACCAAAGGTTCGGGGGCAAAAGTTGATACCACTGACGCTATTTTATTACCTTTGTGGCCACCTGAACAGCTTTACACCGGGGGGCGGAGCGATGAACGTCGGAAGAGACTCTGTGCGAGGCAGCCCTCTTTTTAACTGATCCATGCACTTACCCGAGCCATCCAAACCCATTTTCCAACCAGGTACCACGTTTCATCTCTTGACCATCGGCCTGCTATGGGGGCTGGCGGTGCTGCTGGTCGACTACCGGGGCAACTTCCCCCTAAACGATGACTGGTCCTACGGCATCGCGGTGCAACGGCTGGTGGAAGAGGGCACTTACGCGCCAACGGCCTGGACGAGCATGTCGTTGATTTCGCAGGTGCTGTGGGGAGGTATGTTTAGTTATCTGTTCGGTTTTTCTTTTGAAGTGCTTCGGCTGTCTACGCTGCTACTGTCCTTGCTCACCCTCTTCGGTATTTACCTCACCGCGCGACAACTCAATGAGTCCGGCGCAATAGCTTTGTTGGTCACCCTACTCGTTGCGTTTAATCCAATCTACTTTGCCCTCTCCTACACCTTCATGACTGACATCCCGTTCATGGGTTTTTCTACCTTTGCGTTGCTGTTTTCTTTGCGGTATCTGAATGATGAGTCCGTATTTGATCTGGTTGTTGCGACAGTTTTTGCGACGCTGGCGGTTCTGGGTCGGCAAACCGGCTTGTACGTACCCATTGCGCTGGGGTTAACTCTGCTCTACCGGCACGGTTTCCGGGTGAAGGTCCTGCTGGCAGCGGCATTGCCGGGTTTAGTTTGCGTAGGAACGTTGCTGGGTTACCAGTTTTGGCTGAACCAGACCAGCCGTACTCCAGAGTTATACGGCAAACAAACGCAAGACCTGCTCGCTATTATAAGCAGTCCGGGGGAGTGGCCAATGGTGTTCGCAGAGAGCAACGTGGTTGCTATCATGTATTTAGGACTGTTTTTGGCGCCCCTCTTCATTTTGCTACTAATCTTTCCAACCGCTTCCCCGATAATATGGTGGTTCAAGAAGTGGCTAATCCGAGCAATCGTTCCGGTGAGTGTCCTACTCGGCGTCGGGTTGTTCTCCCAAGGTAAGCTAATGCCCGTAGGAGGCAATATTCTTATTGAGGAGGGCATTGGTCCACTCACCCTGTACGATGTCTATAACCTAAAATTACCCAACGCTACGGCGCTTCCCTACGGATTTTGGGTGATGGTGACCTTCCTGAGCATACTGGGAGCGGCTACGTTGTTGGTGTACTTATTTTCGGTGATTCGGTGGATGGTGATTGCTTTGATTCAAAACCAACGCCCCAACGCGCATTACACCCGCTTTTTTCTGATTGCCGGGGGCATCATTTACTTTATGCCGGTTCTCTTTCTAAACTATTACGACCGATACTTACTGACTCCGTTGGTACTCGTGGCTCTCCTCTTGGCCTTTGATGGCAAGCGTTTGCCATCCTTTAGGGTGGCCGCCCTCCCTGCTGCTCTGCTTTTGCTTTTCGCTTTTTATAGTGTGGCGGGCACCCACGATTACCTGACGTGGAACCGGGCCCGGTGGCAAGCGCTACGGCACCTCGTTGAGCAAAAAAAGGTGCCGTACCGTCAGATCAACGGTGGTTTCGAGTACAACGGCTTCATGCTGTATACGGACGAATCGTTGCGGGCCAAAAAGGCGCAAAAATGGTGGACTCCGGAGGATGACCGGTACGTGATCACTTTCGGACGAATAGCGGATTACGAAGTAGTGCAAGAGTACCAGTACGACCGCTGGCTTCCGTTTTCTACGGGTAAAATCTTGGTGCTTAAACTTTAACAGTTATAGAAAAGGGAAGCAACAACGAGGGCTCCAATATGGTGTGATCTCCTTTCCGGCTCGAGGCCGGTAGCCGGTGCACAATACTGATAATTTTCTATCAGTCTATCAGCTCCTCATAAATCCGTTCTAGATCTTTTTCCTTCTCCGCTACATCTAATTCCTGTAGCGTGTACGCTTGTCCTGCCCGGCCCAGTTGCGCTCGTAGCACCGCGCTTTCGGCCAGCCGGACGATGGCCCGGCTGAGGGCCGCTACGTCGTTCTCGAGCACCAGCAAACCGGTTTTTCCGTCCTCCACGATATACGGGATACCCGCGTGACGGGTCGTGATCACCGGCAGTCCGCTGGAGCGGGCCTCAATTAAGGCACCCGGAATGCCCTCTTTTTCGCCCTGGGCGGTGGTCACACTCGGGTGCACAAATATGTCCGCCCGGTCAAAGAAACGGTGGTGCTCCGCTGACCCGTAGGCGATGGGACCGTGCAAATACGCCTGCGCCACCGCGTGATCGTCAATGTAGCGGGCCAGCGGTTCTTTCAGCTCCCCGTCACCCACCATGTGCAGGTGCAGGCTCCGGGTCGTCATGCTCTGCGCCCGCCGAAACGCATCGAGCAGAAAGGTGTGTCCTTTTTTGGCCGTCAGCGAGCTGATGATGAGCAGATGGATTTCTTTTCGGTCCGGATAGCTTCGCTCCCGAAAAAAAGGGTGCGGATCGGAACCGTGGTAGTGCACGATAATCTTGTGCGCCGGGCACCCCAACCGCAGTAGGTCTTCTCGCATATCCGGGCTCATGGCCGTGTAGGCCCGCACCTGCGGATTGGCAAATAGTTTGCGCTGCAACCACCGCTTTCCCCATCCCCCGAAACGGTTCGGAAACGAGGTGCAGTCGTAGCCGTAGAAAGACACCAGCACCGGCCGACCCACCGCCGCGAAGGCATCGGCGTAGACCAGCGCATCCACTCCGTAGTGCACGTGCAGCAGATCGACCGGCATGGCCTTTAGGTAGTGCACCAGGCGCCGCTGCGCGGCCGGAGTGAGTCGGCGGGTGTACTGGTACCATAGTTGATCATTGCCCCGGCGAATTGGACAGTAGGTAGGGTAGGTGGCGCGTAGCTGCTCGGAGAAGACCGAGGCCACTGCTTCGCAGTACACCGCGTGGGGCACAAACTGCCGGTAGTTCGTGATCTGATTGTAAATAAAGGATGCCGTAGGCGGCAACAGCTTCCTCATCAAGTGCCCTACTTGTTTCATTCGACCAGGTTTTTGTCCAGCCACTGCTGTAGCGAGGCCAGTTTAATAACGTTCTTGGTATCAGCCGCATCAGGATGCAGCTTTTTTGGATTGAATATACCGTAGCTACGATCCGACGCCGGATGACGCGCCAGGTAGTCCAACACCGGGGCGGAAGATTTGAAGTTCGCCCTGGCCCGAATTTTACGCTTGTAAATCAGATACTGTAGCGCCAGCACCGGCAAGGAAAGCCGGTGGAGCAGGTAGCGGGGGGTGTAGGCGTGCGTCGACAGTATGCTCGCTAGTTGGGGTTGGTTGCGCTGGATAATCGACACGTAGAACTTGTGGGTCTCGATGCTTTTGATCAGGTTCTTCTTGCCCTCCCAGTGGTGAATCCACGGAAAGGGGGTTTGCAGGAGGATTTCAATAAACTCAAGGTCAAAAAAGGGATGCAGATTCTCCACAAACGGACGTTCTACCTTAATTTCTTTCATGAAGTACTTTCGGATGCCCACCATCAGCAGATAGTAAAAGTACTTCACCGGTAGCGGATGGTCGTTCACGATATAAGGGTTACTTAGCACCCGCTGCTTCACCTCGTCTCCGTGCGCCCGCACCGCATCCGCGTCCAGGTAGCCGTCGGTGGCCGCTTGGTCCAGCATGGCATCGACTTGCCGGGCCGGATCGTCGGCCTCCAGCAGTTGCTTGGTCGCCTGGTTGATGAAGTTGCCAACGCTGGTCGGGTGCTTGATCAGTTCGCTACCGAACAAGCCGGTGAGAATATAGTCGTAGTCTTGCCCCAATTGCTTGAACACGTACAGATAATTACCCCGGTTGGCTTCGGCCACACCGTCGCCCAGCTCAATGGCCAGGCGCGCGTTTTCATCAAAGTCACGCAAGTACCGCTCGTCCAGATGAAACGCCCGGTAGTTGAGCTGTAGTGATCGAGCAATTTCCTGAGGTATAGACAGGTCGTAGGTACCCGCCGTGCCGTAGCTGTAGAGCAAATAATCCCGAGCCGCATCGCCCAGCAGGGCCAGGTTGGTCCGGGAGTCGTAGCCGCCGGTGAGCGCCACGGCGGTGCGGTCCGGGTCCGATAGGTAGAGCGCAAGATTCTTTTTGAGCAATTCCTCCAGCTTGTCCACCGCCGCCGGTCCCCGGTAGGTAATGCGAAAGTTGTTCAGCCGCTCAAATACGTTCCAGTAGGTCTTCACCGCCAGTCCCTCGCCCGAAAAATGCAGCCAGCCGCCCGCGGGCACCGTGTGCACCGATTGCACGTAGGTATCGTCGTCGAGCGGGTACTCAAACAGATAATACTCAATGATTGCCAATTGATTAACTTCGGTAGGCAACGACTGACTTTGCCGGTGTCGGAGCAGGGCATTGAGGGCGGTGGACACCACCAACTGCGAGCCCTGCCGGTAGTAATAGACCGGGCGGACGTTCAGGGGGTCGGTGAATACGTGCGTCGTGCGGGTGTCCTTTTCCAGCAGCAGGATGGCGAACGATCCCTTGATTTCGGACAGCAAATCGGTTCCCCATTCCCGGTAAGCCCGCGCCACACGTTGGGCATTCAACCGACTTTTTTCGGGTAGTCGCTGACTGTCGAGCCGCGGGAAACAGTAGCCAAAAATGTATACCTCCAGCGTGTCGTCGCGGTACACCGCATCCGACTCGTCCGGATGTTTGTGCAGGCTAATTACCTGCGTATGCTCGGTCGATGATTCTTGTACGTGATAGGAAAGGTCCGCGTAGTGCTCGAGCGAACTGAACGGATTGGGGTTTACTGGGTTTATAGAATCCTTGGTATCTACAAAGGTAATAAAATCAAACAGCATGGTTAGCGGGTTAGGAATCGGAAGGGGCGTCTGAGCAGGTAGCGCAGCTGATCGGACCAGCTTCGTCTGGTAAACGCCGGATCGCCCGGGTAAAAAATATCGAAGTACACCGGGTGCCGGAAGGTCAGCAGCCGCAGGTAAGAACTCACGAATGATCGAATCGACAGATAGCCCTTCATGATGGCGTAGACGCCGGTGGTGACGTCGCCAGGCATGCGGAGGGCCTCGAAGTACCGAGCGCGCCGGAACCGGTACGGCGGAACGGGTAGCCCACAAAGATCGGCGTAGTAGTAATACGCCGTCTCGAAGCCCACCTTCGTCAGTAAGTTCGAGAAACCGGGAAGCCGGGGGTTGATTTCGCAGAGCAGGTATTGCTGGTACCGGGGGGAGTAAATCCAGTCCAGGTGCGCGGGCCCCTGCCACCGCAGGTGGTCCAGGATTGTCCGGGTGTGGGCCTCCAGGATTGGGTCGACGAGGGTTTCACCGGCAAAGAGGCGGCCCCCGGCGGTGCCGTCGCTATTGATGTTCGGACGAATTTTGTGGATGCTCAAAAAGCCGGTCGGCTTCGAAGCGGTCGTATAAAAAGCTTCGCAGCAGTAGATCTGGTCGTAGGCGTAGTGAATAAACTCTTGCGCAATCAGCCCCGACTGCATATGCGCGTAACTGTCGGCGTGAATCAGGGCGTGCATGGTACGGTAGGCCGAATCCAGGTCTTCAGGTTGGCGGATGATCTCGAACTTGCCTCCGGCCAGCCGGGTTGCCTTCAGGATCATCGGAGCACCCCACTGCTCCCAGGCTATTTGCAGGTCGGCCCGCGACCGCACGGTGATGGTCGGAATGACGGGCACCGCCACGTCGGCCGCGGCTTCGGCCAGTTGCCCCTTGTCGAACCCCCGGTAAAAATCTTCAGATGCCAGGATATTGATCAGAAAACCATGCTCGAGCAGCTGCTCCCGGTGCTTGCTAACGAAGGTGGCCGACGCATCATCGGCGTACAACAGCACCCCCCGTTCGGGCAGTTGGATCAGGAAATCGAGGTAGGCCTGCTCCTGGGCGACCGGGGGACTTCGGTAGGTGCGGTGCACGTGGCGCGAGCGGAACGCCGGAGGATTCGGCTGAGCACTGAGGGCCACCACCGGGATGTTCCGCTTTCCAAACGAGTGAATCACGCCCTCGATCGCTCGGGTGTCACAGTCAAGAAGGATTACCGGCGTTTTCTGGTTAGTCATTTAGGTTAGAACAAAAAATAGCCTCAGTAAAAAATGGCAAAGTGCAATTTAGCTATTTTAGCCGCGAATCAAGTGGTTAATTGTTATAAAATCTGTTTTTTTGTAAAACAATGTTTCTTCTTTTGCAGCGTAAACTTTTGGATGGATACTGCCCCGGCCGATATCATTTTTTGAGCCTTTGAAGAAGATAAAGCTGATCGCTGATCACATTTTTCCGTATACGCTAGACGCATTCTCTACGCCGCGCATCCGGGCCGAGCGGGTTCATCGCAGAAGATCGCTCCCCGCCACCCTAGACTACCTGCGGGTGGCCGCCTACCTGTTTTACCGCTCCTTCACCAGCGACGTGATTCTGGGCAATCGCCGCACCACCCTGCTGCTTGGTCTGCTGTTCACGCTTTATAAGCCTCGGAACGTCAGCCTGATCGGTTACGAAATCATCTTCAACTTGAAGGCTACGAACAGAACCAAATGGGTGATTGCGTTTTGGAAACAAGCGATCAAGAACATCGATCTGATGGTGGTGCACACGCCCCAGGAGGTTGACTACTACGCGAAGATATTCGGAGCTTCACCCCAAAAGTTTAGGTTTGTGCCATTCTACGTGGAGGGAACCGAATTTATTGGGCCTGCGTCCGACGGCTACGTTTTTTCGGCCGGTCGCATGGAGCGCGACTTTGTTACCCTGCTCGAGGCGCTGCGGGAAACCAATATTCCGGTGGTGATTGTGGCGGATAGCGCGCAGCGGGCCGAACTGGAGCGGCACGCCACCCCGCACACTACGTTGTACTTTAATATTGCGAAGACGAAGTACCTGGAACTTCTGCGGGGAGCTCGGTTGGTGGTGATTAGCCTTAAGGACGGCCAAAGTTCGCGGGGGCAGGTCGTCTACCTGGAAACTATCCGCTACGGCAAGCCAGCTATTTGCTCAAGGGTGGGGGGGATCATCGACTACGTAGACCACGAACGCACGGGATGGCTGGTGCCTCCCGAAGACCCCGGGCAACTTAAAATAGCCATTGAGTCTTGCTTCTCTGATTCGGAGGCATTGCAAGAGATAGGCCAAAATGCGTATCAGGAGCAGCAGACACGATTTTCTCCGGCGGCCTTTCACCAGGGTTACCACCAAATTATCGAGGAGCTTTACGAAAAGAAGCGCCGCCGTTAATTCGCCCGTTGGCGGCTATTCAACCAATTCACGTACTGCCCCATGGTGGTAAGGTATGGTTCTTTCCGGCGTTGATCAAGGCCGGTGGGTTTTACCGGCACTCGGTGCAACCACGGGAATGTTGCGCTTTCCGAACGCTTAAATCATTCTTTACGATGGCTCGGGTATCGTAAGCGAGCAAAATAACCGGCACAACTAGTTTGGTCATTAAGGTTAAGGCTAAAAAGATAATTAATTAAAAAAATTAGTAAAATACAATCTAAGTATTTGGGCGAATATATTCGCTACTTTTTGGTTCTTTTGTTTAAAGTTGATAGTACAGTAGGCTGAGTAATAGTTGTAAGAAAGTCATCTAGACAAGCCATACTACCTTACTGGTCAAGTTGCCTTCAAAGGCGTAAGATTGTAGCTGGTTGTTTAGGTTCATAAGTCCAAAAACTTGTGTCCCTTTTGTTTTGGCAGGGGTAATCTCAATTAGTCCAGGTGTAGATAGTCCGGCTTTGGGTATGGGGTAGCTTGGTAATTTTCTCAACTTGCCATCTCTCATCGCTCAGCAACAAGGCTTGACAACGCCGACGTACGTGAGGTTTAGTATAATTTTTATATCCCTTTTCTAAAGTTATTCGTTCGCTTTAAATTAATTCTATATAACGTATAACTAGACAATACAATAGACTTTACTTTAAATCAAGTTGTAGCGATTACTTATGCTTATCTACTTAGTCACTTTTACCCAATTTAATCCTTTACTGCGACAATTTGAAAAGCACTCCAAAGAACTTTATTAACTTGCGTAGCAGACGATAATTATTGTCATCCTTGGTTATGGTTTGTAGACCGTGAACTATCGACTACAGACTACCAGATTTTTTATTATGACACTATTTTTTTATGTACGTACGTGCTTTCCATCTTACCCAACTTATCCAGAGGAAAATTCGCCGGGTGTGGCTGATTAGGAGGAAGCGGCTAGCTCAGTCGCTGTCCGCCGATCCTACTGCCAAAAAGAAAATTTTGCTGATCATCGGGTGTCAGCGTTCGGGTACCACCATGATGTTGCGTATCCTGGAGCGCGACATGCAGTCGCGCGTTTACGGCGAGTTTAGCGAGTTGTCATTGGGTCGTAACCGCACCCTACTCAAGCCCTTCGCCGAAGTAAAAAAGATTATCAATCGCGATCCGGCTCCGTTTGCGGTGGTGAAACCCCTGGTAGAAATCCAGCGTCTGCCTGAGCTTTTCGAGCATTTTCCCCAGGCAAAAGCCGTGTGGATGTACCGGCAATACAAAGACGTTGCCTCTTCCAACCTCAAAAACTTCGGCGAGAATAACGGGGTAGACGATCTGCGCCCGATTGCGCAGGGCAACCCAGACAACTGGCGATCATCGCATGCTTCACCGGAGGTTCAGGCACTGGCGAAACGGTACTTCTCGGAAGATATGCCGTCCATCGATGCGGCGGCCCTGTTTTGGTACGCCCGCAACAGTTTGTACTTCGATATGGACCTGCCCCACGATTCCCGGGTGATGATCAGTCGCTACGAGGATATTGTGCACGAACCGCGCCCCCAGCTTCGAGCCATCTACCGCTTCGCCGGTTGCCCTTTTCCCGAACATATCGATAAGCATAATATCCATTCTTCATCGGTTGGTAGGGGGAAGCGCGTCGACTTACACCCGGAGATTGAGGAACATTGTAAAGCGATGTTGACGCGCCTGGATCAGGCATACCTGGCACGAGGCCGCTTTTCCTGAGCGGAAAACGCACATCACATGCTAAGAAATCCCCCCAATTGGTCGTAGAAGCGCTACGCTAATGCAACGATCTATTAAATTTCAGTGGGCATCGCCACGGTTGTTTAACCAGGCTACGTAATGCTCCATCGTGGTGATGTGCACCTCATCGCGTCGGTTGTGCAGATACGCCAGCACCGCTGAAAATACCTCACGCAGGTAGCTGGTCGGAAAGGAGGGATGAAACCAGAAGTGACATACCGACTGGTGCTTAATGGCTCGATCGATGACCTTTTGGGCGCGGTACACGTGGTAGTCCAGCGACCACTGCGGACGCAATTCCAGTTGCATCGAGCTTTTGATTTCCCACAGGCCGTTAGCGTGGCGTACCGGATACCCCAGCACGTTGCCAACGTTCGTGCGGTAATTCGTAAATCCTTCCTGGGGCAACACCTCCAGATTGCCTACGGTGTGGGCCGGATAGATAAAGGTGTTGAGTTGAACATCCTGCGCGTCGGCCAGTTCGCGGCACTTTTGCAATTCGGCCCGGAACACCCCCGACGGACACACCGCATCGCGACAGTCGATGTGCGAAAAAGTGTGGCAACCAATCTCGTGCTCTACTGATGACGCTTGTATTGCCTCGATTAGGTCGGGGCAGTACCACTCAGGGTCGGTTTGGTAGTCGCTACAGGGATCATCTTTATACCAGTCGCCTTGGTCGAACTTCCAGTAGTTATTTTCAAAATGCTCCAAGCGCTTCATATCGCTGTGGGCTAGGCCCTCAACGCAGGCACAGTCCGACAAAAACAAGTGCCCCACGGTGGCCCAGGTGATGGGAACCTGATACTGTTCACAGTATTGCAGGATCAGAGGCACGTTGCGGCGGGCCAGGCGAGCTTTTTCCAGCGCGTCTTGCACGGGATTAGTCAGTTCCTTGGAGAATCGCCAGGCCCAGGCCAGTTCAAAGTCGGCCGACAGCGTGAACACTGCCCGGTAGGGTTCGGGGATGTACTTCCGGGGCTGGTCGGTTTTCTCGACGGTTGGGTTTCGACCTAACGCAAAGTTGATCTTGCTGAGGTTGGCTTTGAGAGTAGGATGCATGATAGAATGATTGATTGACTGAAGGAATGAGTGATTGAATGAAGGATTGAATGGAATGGATCGGGGGAGTACAACCGGCCATTCAATCCTTCTGTCATTCAACCATTCAATTTACGTAACAGTTTAGGTAGTTTGTAGATCACGCAGGAAAGACTCGCCGTTAAGTACTCGGCAGAGTTCGGTAAAGACTGACTTATGCTGCTTGCGTGCAGTAGAGATAAAGCTACGGATACGCGCATAGTAATCCGCCCCGATAGTAGCTCGGAAACATCCGCTTACTTTCAGCTTGGTTTTCCACGGCCGAATATCTCGTTCAGCTAAGTTGTTGGTAAAAGGGACCACTTCGTGCTGGGCGAAGGCTAATACGGCCGATTGATGTTTGACCAAACGATCCATCAAATTACGTCCCTTACTCTGTTTGGGACGTCCCGGTCTGGCCAGACCTCGGCCCCGCGGTTCCGGGGGTGGTTCTTCCCGGTTGGCTTGTTGCAAGATAGTTTGGTATTGGCCAATGGTAGCTTGTAGTGCTACGCTGCTCAGCGTGCCGGTTCCTTGCTCGGTGGCTAAGTAAGTACTCATCAACAGGGTGTGCATTTGAATAGCCCAGTGGCTTCCCCGTTCAATCAAGGCGGTGAGTTCACGCAACAAATGCGCTCCGCACAGAGCGTGTTTGTACTGTCCCCCGGTAAAGTAGCTGAGCCAGCAATCATGCACTACCCATCCATCATAGCCCGGCAATACGCTCTTAGGGTCTTGCAGTGCCTGCCCCCCTCGTTTGTTGTGCCCAAAGAAGTAGGTGAACAAACTGCTGCAGGCTACGTGCAACCAATGCAGTTGTCCTGCCACACGCCCCCCGGTTTCATCCACATGAATAAGGGCTTGCTTGCCTAGTTGATCACGAATGATGGCCTCTTCTAGTGCTAATCGTTCATAGTAGCAGGCGTTGGCTGACTGAATTGTAGATTCGTTGAGGGCATAGCCGAACAAATCGGTAAACAAACTCTTAATTGCGCCTGTCGGCATATTATGCCCTACACTGAGCAAACTGACCAATGCTTTCACCTTATGACCGTATTGTACAGGAGCCGATACATCTTCGGGAAAAACCCCTTGGTGTACTTTCCCACAACCAGGGCATGCTTTGCACTCCGTGCGGTGTTCGGTGACCACCAATGCTTGGGGTGGCAGATCAAATACCTGTCGTTTAGCAGTAAGCTGCCCGCTCACTTCACTAAGTGCATTACCGCACTGGCAAACATCAGCTACCTTATGGAGAACCACTTGGTCAGCTTGGCCTACCATCCGAAGGGTATCGCCTCGGTGACCGGGCTGTCCACCACGTCGCTTGCCCGAAGAGCGCGGAAAGGCGGGCTGCTTGGCAAGTCCATCGCTAGAAGGCGGACGGCTGCTATTACGGCTGTTTTGACCCAGCATGGCTTCTAGCTCGGCTATCCGAGATAAAGCGGCCTGCAAACTGGCTTGCAGTTCACTAATCTGTTGGGCCTGCTGCGCTATGGTCTCCTTATCACTCATCAGTGGCTAGTTCCGAAGCTTTTTTCTATTTTGCAAATCCACCTAAACAGTTACCAATTTACGTAAGTACGATAAATAGCAAGCAGGCTATTCCGGTGGTTTTCTTCGCTGAAGATCTGGGTATGTCGCTCGGCAGCTTGGCCCATTTGTTGGCGCAGTGAATCATCGTGGCAGAGCTGAAGTGCTTTTTCCTGTAGTTCCGGTTCGGAGCGGACAACGTAACCGGTTTTTCCGTCGAGGATAATCTCTTTATTACCGCCCACATCGAAGGCAATCGCCGGTAGGCCGCAGTTGCCCGCATCGATCAGGGCCAGCGAAAGGGCTTCTTCTTCCGACGGCAGGATAAACAGATCAAACTGATTGTAGAGATGCTCGATATCGGATCGGAACCCTAAAAACTTCACGTGCTTAGTAACGTTCTGCGTCAGCGCCAGCTGCTCTAACGCTTTCCGTTCCGGGCCATCACCGACGATCCATATCTCGAACTGCTCAAGCCCCTGCTCCTTCAAAAAGGCGGCCAGATTTACCAGATACGGCAACCGCTTGAGCGCCACCACCCGACCGACAAAGCCGATCCGAAGGGTGGCATCATTGGGCCGCAGGTGGGGCAACTTTCGGCACTGCGATGAGTTGTACACCACCTGGCGCTTGTGCGCCGGAAACCAGAAATGCTGGGCAAAGTAGTCGGCCAGGGCCGCACACACAAAAATAGTTTGCTTCACGTTCGGCAGTCTCGACAGCACGTTCAGCGGCAGCTTGCGCACCTCAAAGTGATGACCGTGAAAGTGCCATAGCACCGGAACGGGGGTTTGCAGGGAGGCCAGGGCCGAAATAATCATCGGGGCGTAGAGGTGGTTGTGAATGATGTGCACGTTGTTTTCCTTTACGAAAGTGGCTAGCTGCCGGGCGGTGGCCACGTAGCCGCTCTTGCGAAACATCACTGGTTCCACGCGTTCGCTCAGCTGCTCGCGCAGGGCCCCGGTTTCGAACATGCCCAAAAACACCCGGTGGTCGTTGGCCAGCATGTTGGCATCCAGGGTGGCCTGCTTTTCGGCGCCGCCGAAGTTAAGTGAGCTAACAAGGACGAGAATGTTCATAGGGCAATAGGGTAGGCGTTGTTCATTTGGTGATCGTCAGAAAAATTTATAGAAGGGGGGGGATTTCATTCAGGGTGTCTACTACCCGGTCAGCTCGGGTGGAGGCCCCCGCATACCGGGAAGATTTCAGCAGAATGGTGGTGCCTACTCCGGCCCGGCGGCCTGCCTCAATGTCCGATTCTTTGTCACCCACCAGCACCGACCGGGCAACGTCGATTCTGAGTTCCTCCACCGCTTGCAAGATCATACCGGGTGCGGGCTTTCGACAGGGACTGTCCCGTAGGTATTTTCCCTGACCGTGGGTGGCGTGGTAGGGACAAAAGTACACCCGGTCAATACGGATGTCCTGGCGAGCAAACTGTTCGATCATCCAGTCCGTGAGGCCGTGAAAAACCTCTTCGGAGTAGTAGCCCCGGGCAATGCCGGCCTGGTTGGTGATAACAACGAGCCGGTAGTCTCGAGACTGGGCGTAGCGCAACAGACTAAAGATTCCGTCCATAAACACAAAATCTTCGGTGCGGTGCACGTAGTCGCGCTCTTCGTTGATCACCCCATCACGGTCCAAAAAAAGGGCTTTGTTCATCTTAGTTGCGGTAACTCCCGTTGCGCCCGAGCAAAATCTTCCGGGATGCCAATGTCAATAAAGTAGGCATCCGACAAGTACGCCAGCACCCGGAGGCTACGGTAATGCGCCTCCAGAAAGTCTTTCTCAAAGGAAAATTTTTCGGGAAGCTGCTCCAGGACGGGAAACACGCTTTCGTTCAGTAGGTAGACCCCCCCGTTGATCGATCCGGGCTGACCGACCATCTTTTCTTTGAACTGCGTCACCCGGTGGTCTTCGGTTTCCACCCGACCGTAGCGCGAGCAATCGCTCATGGTTTTTAGGGCCAGGGTTAGGTCGGCCCGGTGAGTACGATGAAATTCGTTCATCGCCGACAGATTGACCCGAAACAGGGTGTCGCCGTTCAGGACGAGCACGTCGGGCTGGGTTACCTGCTGCAGTGCTTTTCGGATGGCCCCACCGGTGCCCAAGGGCGTTTCTTCTACCGAATACGCCACGTTCAGTGACTGATAGCTGGTGCCAAAGTAGGCTTCCACCACTTCGTGCCGGTAGCCGGTGCTGAGGATCACGCGGGTGACCCCTTGCGCCGCCAGGTCGTCCAGCACGTACTGCAAGAACGGAGTTTCTCGGATAGGAGCCATCGGCTTCGGAACATCCGAAACCACCGATTTGAGGCGCGTGCCCTGACCACCCACTAAGATAATTGCTTCCATTTCAGTTTAAAGTCTCCAGGCCTGGGTGCCCAGTTTGGTAAAGTGAAAATTCATCACCTGGCCATCTTGTTGATTCAAAGTATTGATCAACCGAATACGCTGAGCCGGGTTGCACATAAACATCATAAAGCCGCCGCCCCCGGCCCCGGATACTTTGCCGCCGTAGGCACCGGCCGCTAGTGCTATCTGGTAAATGGCGTCAATGGTTGGGTTAGATATCGCGTCGGCCATTTTTTTCTTGGCTTCCCACGACTTGCCTAAGTACGTAGCGAAAGTAAGAAAATCTCCTTTCAGTAACGATTCTTTCATAATCACTGCGTCGGCTTTCAGCTCCAGCATGGCATCCACCGAGCGCTTGTTCTTCTGGTTGGTGTTTTTTATCTGCTCATCGATAATTTTAGCCGATTCGCGCGAAGAACCGGTATAAAACAGGACGAACGAATTTTCCAGTTCGTTGATCACCCAGCGTTTCACGCGCAGGGGGTTCACGATCACCCGCTCGTCGGGGTAAAACTCAATGAAGTTAACCCCGCCAAAGGTGGCCGCGTACTGGTCCTGCCGCCCGCCCGACAGTCCGGCGTCTATCCGCTCGATTTGATACGCCAGTTGAGCAATGTCATAATCTCCCAGCGGCAGGTTCAACCACTCGGTGAATGCTTTGATCATGGCTACCACCAGGGTAGAAGAAGAGCCCAGTCCCGAACCCGGCACGGCGTCGGAGTAGGTGGTCATACGAAACGAGAGCGGTTCACCCCGGTTAAACTGACGGACGATGCGGTTATACACCGCCTTATGCAGAATAAGCCCATCGTCTAAGGGAAGCCGTTCGACGGCGGAAAACGCTTCGTATTCGTCCCGGTCGGCGGCCTCAAAGGTGACCTGCTGCTCGTCGGTGGCCTCGATGGTGCAGTAGGCGTGCATGTCGATGGTGGCGTTCAGCACCGCTCCCCCGTGCAAGTCGCAAAAGGGGGATACGTCGGTGCCCCCTCCCGCCAGACCCAGTCGCAGCGGGGCTTTGGAACGAACAACCAGATTTTTCTGCGTTATTGGTAGCATACTTGGGTAATAGTCAATGAAAAAATGGTACGCCGCCCCGGTCGGTTACGCCGGGCGATCGAAAAAATCGTTCTCTAACGAAATACACAGCGCGTGATAGATTGGAAGGTGTAGTTCCTGCACTTCATGGGTGAGATCGCGGGGTGCTTTGATAATAACATCGCAGAGTTTCGATAGTTTACCGCCGTCTTTTCCGGTGAGTCCGATGGTGGCCACGCCCAGGGCTTTGGCCACCTGCACGGCCCGGACCACGTTGGCGGAGTTTCCGGAGGTACTGATGGCCCAGAGCGCGTCGTGCGGCTGACCGTATCCGTATACCTGCTGGGCGTACGCCATCTCGGCGGACACGTCGTTGCCAAAGGCGCTGTTCAGCGCAGGGTGGCTCACCAGCGAGATGGCGGGTAGGGCTCCCTGAAGATGATCCGCCAGGTAGTCGGCTTCTTCCGGAAAATGCTGGCGGAACCGTTCCCGCATCTCTTCGGGTACCGGACGCGGAGAGAGGAAGCCCTTCATCAGCTCGCCCACGATGTGTTCGCAGTCGGCTCCGCTCCCCCCGTTGCCGCAGAGCAGTAGTTTGCCACCCTGCCGGTAGGTGTTGCGCAGCAGTTCCCTAGTCTGAACCAGCGATTCTTGGCATACCCGCAGGTCCGGATAGTTGTTGATCAGCGTATCAATGGCGTTTGTCATAGGTTGGGTGGCTAGTTATTGATGTCGAAATTATACGGTTAGCGACTGATAATAAACGTGCAGCGTTTGGGTAGCGATCTGGTCCCACGATAGCGGGCCGGATTGGCTCAGCGCTTCAATGCCCCGTTGCATATCAGCTAGCTTTGCTTCGTCCGACAGCATCGCTACCAGGGCATCGGCCAGGGCGGGGGCATCCCGCGGGGGAACCAAGCGACCGGTTTTACCCTCTTCCACCACTTCGGGAATTCCCCCCACGCGGGTGGCCAGCACGGGCTTACAAAAGGCGTAGGCCGTCATGATGACCCCACTCTGGGTGGCATCGGTGTAGGGGCACACCACCAAACCGGATCGCCCGATGAGATTGACTACCTCTTCGTTGGTGATAAACCGGTCGATCACCTCAAAAGACGGATCGTCCTTGATGCGGTCCAGATCAATCGGGTAGTTGGATTTGCCGGCAATGATTACGCTGAGCTCCGGCAGACGCTGGCGGGCAATCTTGGTCGCCTCAATAAGGTATTCAACGCCCTTGTAAGGTGAAATTCTTCCGTAGAACAAGGCCGTCGGGGCGGACTGCTTCGGGGGTGATTCTTCTTTGAATATCCTAAAGATATCAAGCGGGCCAAACCGAACAAAGTGACAGTGGTCGGCTTTGATGCGGGACTGTGCCACAAACTCAGCGCGCTGCGCCCGGTTGTGGAGGATGAAGTGAGCGTTCAACCACCGGAAGCTGCGGTAGCCCAGCTGGGTCTGCCACTTTTCTTCGCCCGAGTGAAGCACCGGATCGTGGATCGACCATACTTTTCCGGTTTTCCGATTGAGAAAAGCGTACACGAAGAACAGCGAACCGCGGTAGCCGTTGAAGTGCACCACGTCGTACGACTGCCGGTTGAGCAAGTTGGCCAGGGTGCGGTGCAAGCGGAAGTTCTGTCGGTTGGCTATTTTTAGGTTGGGATACTTAAACAACCGTATGGTAAGTTGCGCGCCTTCTTGCCTGGCATAGGTGGTCAGTTTATCGCCCAGTATCTTTTCGGTCGTGGCTTCGTCGATCAGTCCCGGCGAGTGTTCGCTGAGGTCGAACGAGCTCACGTTTTCCGAAAAATGCGTTCCTTGCACCAGAATGTAGAGGTCAATGGCGGTCTTTTTCGCCAGGCGACGCACTAAGGGCAGCATAGAGTCGAGCAGGCCGCAGGTAACGATGGCTACTTTCATACGGAGGGAATAATATCTAAAAAGTAAGGCGCAGCATTTAAAAAATACCAAATGTTAATCAAGCAGAACGGTAAAAGTAAGAAGAATAGCCTTTATTCGCTTGGGTAACGTCGAAACATTGTTGCGCAGACCGGTATATTGTCCTACTTTTCCCGCTAAGTCTTCCGGCATTCGCTATTTTTTTATAAGATGTTACCAACTACTTCTTCTTTTTCCGAGACGACAGCCATCCCAAAAGTAAGCGTATCGATCATCACCTACAACCACCGCCACTGCGTTGCCCGAGCGATTGATAGCGTGCTGCAGCAGCAAGTGGATTTTCCGTACGAGATTATTATCGGAGACGACTGTTCTTCGGATGGTACCCAAGTAATACTGAGAGAATACCAGCAGAAACATCCGGAAATCATTCAGCTCATCCTGCATCCTACGCGCTACGCCGGGGTGGCCGGACGCCTCAACAACGTCACCAATTTGTACGCTTGCCGCGGTCAGTATATCGCGATGCTCGACGGGGATGATTACTGGATAAGTCCGGATAAATTGCAAACGCAGGTCGGTTTTTTGGATCAGCATCCCGACTACGTGATGACCTTCCACGATACCCTATTCGTGTCTGATGACCAAAGCTTCACACCCTACTACCAGAGCGACACGAATGATATTCTGACTTCCGGCGCCGCGTATACCTATCAGGACATTGTGGACGGATGGTTTATCCAAACCTCTACGTTGTTGTATCGCAACCGGCTGATCGGTGAGTTTCCGGAGTGGTTCTGGCACGTCTACAGCGCCGACTATGCCATACAACTGTTGGTCGCGCAGCACGGGAAGATAAAGTATTTCGAGCAGATCAAGGGCGCTCGTCTGATCAGTAACCAAAGCTTTACGTTCGTCTATAACACGTCTCTGGCGCACAATCGCTTGCGGATTGATGAGTTTAAAATTTTCCGTAAGCACCTTCCGAACTTTGCAATCGGCAACCGCCTCGGGAAATTCTACTACCGGCGGGCCCTCTTGCACCTAAAGGGAAAGCATTATTTCCGCGCTTTCGCTTGCCTGGTTAGGGCCGTGGTGCTGGACCAGTCCATTGCCCGGATGCTTACCCGGCGGGCGCACTACCGGATGCTAAACGTGATAAAAAAGGTGAAATCTCGGCGATAGCCGCAACTACTCCTGGTATGCAATTACAGCAGCTCATTCGCGCGCGGGTGCGAAAAATGATCAACAACCTGCGGCGGCCCTACCCCGGCCCCCGCCGGGCAGCGCCCTTTGATTCCTCCGCCCCGGAAGCGGGCGTGGAGCTGCGTTGGAACGGCCCGCCGCCCCCGTCCCAAACGCTGTCGGCTCCGGCTGACTTTCTCAACGTAGGAACGCTGGAGTTCATCGCCCCCTTTGTGCTCAGTATCCGAAACGGAAGCGTGGTGGGCGTGCGGGGAGACGTGGTGACGGCCGCCGGAACGTTGTTCACGAACGTGTCGCCCGAAATTCCGCGCCGAAGCGACCATCATTTTTTGTTAGACGGAGGGAATCTGCCAAAACCCCGGCGTCTGCCGGGCACGGTGGCGGTGCTCAACTGTGGCCCCTATCGCAACTACTTCCACTTCCTCTTCGATGCGCTGAGCCGTTTGCGCTTGTTCCAACAGGCTGCCGTCTCGGCCGATTACTACTGCGTGGCGCAGCACACGCCCTTTCAGCGCGAACTGGTTGCCTTGTTCGGTATTCGGGAAGATCAGATCATCCCCTTGGAAAAGGGCACCCACGTGGTGGCCGAGCAACTGCTGGCCTGTTCGCTTCCGGGATTTCACCAAATCAGCGAACAGGTGCACCTCAAGGATATCAACACCTACCGCTTTGTTCGGGAAACCATGCTGGCGCAGGTTGATAAAGATGCTACCCCGCACGCTCCCGACTTGTACGTGCAGCGAACCGCCACCCGCACCCTGGAGAACGAAGCCGAACTGCTGGCGCACCTGCAACGCCAAGGGACGTGGAAAGTCGTTCGACTGGAGGAGCACTCGGTGCTGGAGCAGGCGGCAATGTTCTACCACGCCCGCCAGATCGTTTCCGTGCACGGCGCCGGACTCACCAACCTGGTTTTCGCCCAGCCCGGGGCGCGGGTTGTCGAGATTTTTCCTCCTGACCTGCTGGAGCCGATCTACTTTCAGATTGCCACCCTTTTTGGTCTTCACTACGAACCGGTAATTGCCCTGCCTCCCAGTGAATCGGCCCGCCCCACCGGTACGCTGCGGGTCAACCCCCAGGCCGTGGTGCAGCGTTTGGAAAACTAAGCTGAACCTAGGAATAATAACTATCCTGGTCGTAGGTACTGTCTTAAAAGACAAGCGAGGAAGTATAATTATTTTGCTAACTTTGCTCTACCGGAAGGAGAGCTTCAAGTGACTCGTTGCCTGGAAGTTCATCCGCGCGGCGGCCGCCTGTGTAGCCCTGCCAGTCAGGGCTACTTTTTTGCTATCTGTTCTACCTTTTCGGTTTTCTGTGACCCCCCGCGCAGCGGCGGCTGCCGGAAGGAGCAGCTTAAGCTCTTCATTGCTGGAAGATGTTGTCACTGCAGGGGCTTGTACTGCTGGTTCGCTTTTAAAAGGTTCGTTCTTTTCCCAGAGGGTGTAGATGAGCACCAGTAGCTTTTTCTGCACCGCCACGTAAGCCTGCATCTTAGTTTTGCCCTTGGCAATGAGTCGGTTATAGAAAGCAGTGAAACCTGGCTCGTACTTGACTACGTTGAAAGCGGGCATGTGTAAGATTCGCCGGATGTGGCTGTTGCCTTTCTTGCTGATGCGGGTTTTGCCCTGACGATTTCCGGATTGGCGCTCTACGATGTCGTAGCCCGCGTAGCTGACGAGTTGTTTTTGATTGTTGATCAAAGCAAAACCGTTGCACTCAGAGAGCACCGTGACGATGCTCATCAGCCCTAATCCTTTCACCTGCATGATGTGGTCTATCTTTTGCTTGAGTTCAGGGTTTTGGCTCACTACCTCTACGATCTCTTTTTCAATGACTACCAACTGTTTGTCGATGAGCTTGATGTGCTGCTCTATTCTTCTCAGAGAGCTTTTGCTCTGAATGCGAGCATGTTGCAGGGCGTGACGCTGGTTGTTGAGCACGGTTTTGCCCTGGTGAAGGCGTTCTGTCTCACGGGTTAAAGTTCTCAGCGTGTAAAAGTCAGCAGAGAGCGGCTGCCAGCCATCCAGGGCCTGTTCGGCCCCCATTCGGGCTAGTCCCTTAGCGTCTATTTTATCGTTTTTACTCTTTAGACCTACGCTCTTGAAGTAGTGTTTGGCCTGACTGGGCAACACGACGGATAGCTGGGCTTGCTGCTCAAAGAGATGCCAAGCCAACTGCTCATAGTAAACCCCCGTGGCCTCCAGCACAAACACCAAAGCTACTGACCCATACTCCGGTTTCTGGTTGGCTTTCTTGCTGACCCACTCATCAAATGCTTTGAAGCCAGGTTTGCTGTTACTGAACTTTCGCGTGGCTTTAACGGTGACCTTTTGCTGGTGGTCAATCACCGAGAAACAGGCATCAAATTTATCTTTGGAGATATCAATGCCGACGGACTGTTTAAGGATTTGGCTCATCTGGAAGGGGGTTTAGTAGAAGAAAATAAGGTAATTCCTTCTAAGTCTTTTCTCATGGTTTTATGCAGGATTGTGCCATTTGAAAGCACATCCTTCTGTACTGTTCAGACTCAAAGAAGGAAAAGCAGACCGGATAAGCCTACGACGCAATATCACTAACCAGTAGCGTATCTAGGGTAACCTCAAGTTGCCATGTCTACTTACCTGTTATTCATAAAA
The DNA here is from genome assembly GCA_965217295.1 of Cyclobacteriaceae bacterium. GTDB lineage: Bacteria > Bacteroidota > Bacteroidia > Cytophagales > Cyclobacteriaceae > Tunicatimonas. The sequence continues at coordinate 6,113,550 of CBDCHR010000008.1, read as the reverse complement.
ATTGTACTTTTATCTCATTCTTTAAAGATATGAGGGTAGCGATAGCACGCGGTGCCCGGCGTCCTACGACCCACTTAGACTTTGCTGGTGACCAGGATAGTGAAACTGAAGCAAACAGAAGGAAAGTGGGTAGTCCGGACGGGTGAAGTTGTCGGGTTTATTAAGAATAATACTTTTGACTCAGTTCACGGTAAATGTCGGCGAAGCGCGCGGCGATTTCCTGCCAGTCGTAGTGCTTTTTGGCTTCGGCTCGGTCAAATTTTTTGATCGGTTCGCCGTCCATGAACCGGGCCAGCGCGTGCTTCCACTGCGCGTACGATTCAATTCCGACGAGTAGTCCGGATCGGTTCTCTCGCATGCGCTCGGCCACGTTGCCGCTGTCGGTTGAAAAGAGCGGGGTTTCGCACGCCAGGGCCTTCATGGCCGAAACCGGCCCCCCTTCGGAGTACGAGGGATTGATAAACAGATCGGCGCTGTTGTAATAATTTCGGGCGCGTTCGCCGGTGATGTACCCCGCAAATTCTACCTTGTTCTTATCAATCAGGGGCTGGGCCAGTTCGCGCAGGTACCGCTCGTAATCTTCGGTGCCGTGCCCGGAAATCACCAGCATGAAGTCGTAGGTAGCATCCAATTCCTTAAAAATCTTGATCACCCAGTCGACCTGCTTACGAAAGATAAGCAGGGATGATACGAGAAAGATCGGTTTTTTGGGGGGTAAGCCCAACTCCCGGCGACATTGATCCTGATCCAGAGAGCGCCAGAAAGAAAAATCGCAGCCCGAGGTAAGCTTGTCCGTTGGCCCCCGAAAGAGCTCCGCAAGTTCTCGCTGGTACAGATCGTTCTGGTAGGTCACGTAGTCCACGTTTGCCATCACCCGCTTAGCTTCCCAGTGTTTGTACAGATAAGTAAGGGAAGCCAACACGTTGCGGCGGGGCCGAAAGATCATTGTCTTGGGCAGGTGTAGGGTTCCTCGAAACGTTTGCAGAATGGGCAGGTGTTTGCCCTGCTTCATAATGGCCACGTTGAGCGGCCCTAAGTCTCCGTTGAGGTTCACCACCACCGGATGTTTTTGACTGTACTCCTCCAGGTACTGAACCAACTGGGGCGACCGAAGGTAAGTGCGTAGCTTAAGTCCGTAGAGCTCCCGCCCCTGCTGCGCCGGAAACAAGCGGTGCACCAGCCCGTCCTCAAAGCGGTGACTGTACACCGTGTCGGCCCGGTAGTCAGGTTGCCACACTTCGTAGACAAACTCATCGGTGTAGCGGAGCACCTCTTTGCCCAATTTGTTGGGAATCTCGTTGCGATAGATGCCCACCCAACTGCCGTCGGGGGTGTCCCAACTCACCGGCGGACGCGGCTCATCGCTCTTAAACCGGTAATCGGGCTCGTGGGTAAGGATATTGATAATGCGGGTTTTCATCGGTCTACGTCTATCGTTTCTTAATTTCTCCTACGACGTACTTCCTCATCGAGCCGAAGTCGAACACCGAAAGCAAGTCTTTGCCATCCTTGAGGGTGAGCCAGCCAAACAACGCAAAAAGTCCGTAGACCACGCCCAGGTAGAGGATGACAAAGAGCCCCTGCCATAACCAGTGGGTACTAAAGAACGATTCGTAGGCGTAGTACCCCGCCGCAAAGCTCAGGGCGCCGAAGGTAAAAAACTTTATCGCCTGCCGGTGGCCAAGCACCGGAAAAAACCGGGTAGCGTACACGCGGTACAATACGCCGATAAATACGTTGGAAATAAAGATAGCCATCGCTACTCCCGCCGCTCCCCGGTCGAGTAGCTGCGGACTCACCAGCACCACGATGGCTCCCACAAACACGATCAGGTTGAAGGTGTTAAGAATGGCCGATAATTTGAACTTCCCCAGGCCGTCCATCACGCTGCCGAACGGGATGTTGATCACCATCACGCCCATCGCCAGCGTGATGAGTTGCATCACCAGCACCGAGGGCATATATTGATCGCCGAGCAGCAGCAGGATGATTGGTTCGGAATAAATGGCGATGAGCACCACGGCGGGCATGATGAACAAGAAGCTGAACCGCTCGAACCGGGTAATCTTGTCACGGATGTAGTCGTTATTGCCTTCGGCCACCGCCTTAGAGAACAACGGAAAAAACAGATTTTTCACGCTCTTTCCGATCAGCAGAATAAACCCCCCGATCTTGTAACCGGCGGTGTAGTAGCCCACCTGCTCAGAATCGGAAAAAAACTGCAGGAGCACCTTATCGATCTGATAGAGCAAGCCGGTCGACATACCGATCATGATCACCGGCACCGACAGGGCAATGTACTCTCGGGCCAGCGAACGATCGAACGACGAGAGGTGGTAGTCTCTGAACAAGTACAGCAAAAGGGGGATGATCAGCAGGGAGGCGGCCAGGTTGGCCAAGCTCAGCGCGATGGCTCCGAAGCCCAGCACCACCACCAGGATGCGCGCCGGTTGCAAGATGAACCCCTGCAGCAAATCTACCGAGTCGGTTTTGGCCTGCTCGGTTTTGGCGGCAAACGTGGTTCGGGGAATGAAACTAAGCTGCTTAACGGTAAGGGCCGCCAGGGAAATAAAAATTACGTACTCGTGCGTTTGGCTCTCGAACGCGTAGCCTAGCAGGTACTTTTGCGTGAAGAACAGGCCCAGCACCGCCAACACAAACAGCAGGGTGGTGCCGAGTTTGAGGGCCGTGAACGTGCTTAGGCACTGGGCCTCATCCCGCCCTTCGGAGATAAGTTTGATGTGCGCGACGGCGAGTCCCAGATCAGAGATAAACACCAGGGTGGATACGTAAGCCGTGCCGAAGGCCACCGTTCCGAGCACGGTGGGCCCGGCCAGACGAGCCACCACCAGACTGGCCCCGACCTGCAGCACCTGGGAGACAATCTGCGTGGAGTAACTGAGAATCAGTTTTTGCTTTAGCATACTAACGGGTGAGCACCAGCAGTGAAAATCCGCCGAAGAGCTTCACGGTTAGGTCAGGCTTGATGCTGTACATCAGTTTCCGGGGATACTTGGCCAGTTTGCTCTTCATCGTTTTCCGGGGAAGCTCCAGCGAGTCGGGCGTGTAAAAGTAGTCGACGATCTGGTGGCCGGTATCCTGAAGCAGCGCCAGGGCCGTTTCTTTGGTGTAGTAGTGGATGTGCCCGACCGTTTTTCGGCCGTACATAAATTTATCCTGCAAGATGCCGTTCACCGAGATATCGAGTGGGATGTGGTAGACCTGATACGTTCCGCGCGGACGCAGCTGGCGCACAAAGCCGAAGTCGTCCTCTACGTGCTCGAACACATCGATCGCCATCACCACGTCGTAGGTCACCGACGGGTCCTCTTCCAACAGGTCTTTGAGGTAAAAGTGCAGGCGATCGCTGGCTCGTTCGTGGGTCATCTCGTAGGCCTGCGGTGAGATTTCGTAGCCGTGAAACTGGGTGGTTTCGGGTAGTTTGTACGACATCTGCCGCAAAATTTCACCCGCTCCGCAGCCTACCTCGCACACCGTATCAAATTCGATGAGGTTTTTTCGTAGTATTCGCAAGATATCCCGCGCTTTCCAGGGCGAATCTTCGGTGTGCCATGATTCGTTGTGGGCCAAATACTCGCCCGTTTCGTAAATAGTAGATTCCATAAAAAAGTTAGTTAAAAGGTTTTGTCAGCGTAGTGAACCGGGTGGTCAGGCCGCTACGGATTCTTTCTCGTCAGCCGGTTTGCGAAGGACAAAGGTAGGATATTGTCCGAACCGACCGAAGAAGCCCGGTAACCAATTTTCCAGGCGGAAGATAAGCCCGGCTACCTGCTTGCCGAAGGTCTTTTCTCGCAAGAAGGTGTTCGAGAAACTCCGACTCAGCGCGCTATACACTTTTAGTTGGGCTCGAAACGGTTGGCGCAGCTCCCGGGCGTACCAGTCGTACTTCTGCTGGTCAATAAAAAGTTCGGGATGCGCCGGTGCGCCGGTCGCCGATCCGCCAGATGCTTCGCTGGGTTGTTGCGGGCGTCGGCGACGCACGAAACGCAACAGGCGTCGCCAGGCACGCATGCTCCGGTACATCAGGGGAGCATCTTTCCAGGAATAAACGATCACCGCCTTCCCACCCGGCCGCAACACCCGGTACGCTTCACTAACCGCCCGGGTCTGCTCTGCCTTGGGGATATGATACACGGTATGCAGCGAAATAACGGCGTCCAGACACCGGTCGGCCATCGGCAGTTTGGTCATGTCGCCCAGGATAAAGATTCCCCGCCCGTCGAGGCGCTGCACGGCTTCCTGCATGGCCAGCAGCGAAAAATCCATGCAGATGCGCACCTCAAAGTTATCGGAGTAGGTGAAGTACTCGTCGTTCGGAATGGCCCCGGAAGCAACGTCTAGGATATACTGACCGTTAGGAAGGTAGCGGTTGAGCCGAAGGTGACACTGGCTCCAGTAGCGGGCCACCGTATCCCGGCGATCCTCGAAGGTGACGGTGTCCTTAAATAGGTTGTCCTCGCCCTTTTTCCAGCCAAATTCATTGTAAAAGTCCAGCACAATTTTCTTCTGCGCATCTAGCGCCTGGGGAGAAATATTTTTCGAATCGGCCACAATAGCCAGCGACTCCAGCAGCACCACAATTTGGTGGTCGACGATGGGATAAATATACTGCCCGTCTTCCGAACGGAGGGCCCCGGTTAGGGGCTCCGGTACCACGCTCGCGTCGGTATGACGCAACTCCTGCCGCTCAATGCGGGCGTTTAGCTGCGCGAGCTGCGCCGGTGCCACGGGTTGAAGGGGGAGACGCGTGATTGAGCACCGCAAATGGGGAAGAAACTGCTGAAGAAAAGAATCCATGGAAAAATTTAATAACCGTTCTTGCTGAAAAAGTGTTACAAAGAAAGTAAGGAATTCTCCTATAATCAAAGTTATTGCTACAAATTTTAATGAAATATATTTGTTTTATTCTAACTATTGGCGATTTTTGATGAAATGAAGGCCTTGCATACAGCGAATGGGCCTAGTATGCGTTTATCGGGTAATGTAAGTTTGCTGTCGTCCGGCGATGCTTTTTATCAGTACGGACATTCTATCTCTGATTTTTTACGCTTATGCGGATTGTCACCTTTCTTCTTTTCACCGGGCTACTTTTTGTCTCCGGCGCCACCTACTGTCAGCAACTCATCGCTGATTTCTGCTTCTGCAACCCCGACAATGTTTTAGAAAACACCGCGGGTGAGGACGGAATCCTGGCCACCGACGGCACCCAGTCTGACGGTGAGGGTATCTACAACAATACTTTCCAAGAAAGTACCAGCATCGATATTCCGGCGTCCATTTTTGACGGGGCAGAAAGCGTCACCCTGGAGTTTGACGTGCGCAACCAGAAGTCTACCGCTATTCTGCTGATTAGCGCCGGAGGGGCTCCGGATCCGGCAAACGACGTTCCGAACGGACTGCCGTTTCGCATTGGTAATAAAACCTTCGACACCGATAACAGTGGGAGGGTGGGGTTGCTGGTTGACTACTACACCACCGCCGACCCCACCACGCCGATCTCCAGCGGCTTCATACCGGGTTCCGAAGTAGGATTGGACGAGCGAGCCACCGTGGTGTTCACCTACGATAAAGAGACCGGCACGGCCCAGCTCTTCAAAAACAACGCATTGGTGTGGAAAACCCCCGCCGCGCAGCGCACTCCGGGCGAAAGCTTTTACCTGGAAACCAAGGTGACCGACGATGGGCAAGGCTACCTAACGGTGGGGGTGAACACGAACCACGGAGCGCCCAATACTCCCTCGTTGTACTACTTCCGGGCCTACGACCGAGCCTGCCCTACCGTAACGCCGCCGGTGGTGCAACCCGTTGCCCCGCTTTGCGGCGAAGGAACGGTCACCCTGCAAGCTAGCTCCGACCAGACAGACGGCAGCTACCGCTGGTACGATGCCCGCGACGGCACCCCGATTGCGGGGGCAGTGAATAGCACCTACACCACCATAGTTACGCAGACCATCACTTACTACGTGTCGGTGCGGGAGGGCCCCTGCGAAAGCGCGCGCGTTCCCCTGGAGGTGCGCGTCATCACCGCCCCGCCCGCCCCGGTGGCCGCCGAGCAGGAACGCTGTGGGCCGGGTACTCTAGTCCTGACCGCCCAGGGCGCTCCGGGGGTTGCCTACCACTGGTACGCTGCCGATGGTACGACACTGTTGGCCCGCACCGAGTACGCCGACGATCCGATCGACGTATTAGCTGACCAGGGCCAGAGTTCGTACGTCACCGATGAGTTAACCGCAACCACCGACTTCTACGTGGCGGCCCTCAACGAAGGCTGCGAGGGGGAGCGCGTTCGGGTAAGGGCACGGGTGCTGGTTCCCCCCCCGCCCCCGACGGTGAATGATTTGGTAGTTTGCGTACCCGACACGGTATCCCTGCGCGTCGATCAGATGGTTGAAGACCACCTTTACCGCTGGTATGATCAAGTCTCAGATGGCACTTTGCTCCACGAAGACAGCAGCGGAGCGCTACGGTTGCTAGTGACCTCCGACACGGCGGTTTACGTGAGCGCTTGGAACGGTTCATGCGAGAGCGAGCGGGTTCGAGCGTCGGCAACAATCTACCAAGGAGGTCAGTTGAACGCCGGTCCGGACGAACGCGTGGTGCCTGACGGGGAGGTTCAACTACAGGCCCCCGAGGGGTACGACCGCTACGCGTGGTACCCCACCGCCGGACTCAGCGATCCCTACGCCGCTGATCCGGTGGCTAGTCCGGAGAAAACCACTACGTACTGGCTCACGGCGGTCACTCCCGCCGGGTGTGAAGAAACCGACCAGCTTACCGTGGAGGTGGTCGATTACCCCATTCCCAACGCTTTCACGCCCAATGGCGACGGGCTGAACGATCGCTGGGAAGTTCCTTTTTTGGAACGGTATCCGAATTGTGAGGTAGCCATCTATAACCGGTGGGGAGAGATAGTCTACCATTCGAATGGTTACCAAGTACCGTGGGAGGGGCGTCTGCCCAATCAGGGAGCCGCGGTTTTGGGCACTTATACCTACGTTATTGATCTCAGTAATGGTAAGCCCCTGCTGCGGGGCACCCTGATGTTGTTGAAGTGATGCAGCCCGGTATTTTCATAAACTCTTTTACGTAAATCTTTAAGACATGCGCTACTCTCTTCCCTATCATTTGTTCCTGAATGTACTATTTGCTTTCAGCGTATTGTTCGTCGGTTGTAGTGAAGACCAAGACGTTCTTACCGCTATCATGCGGATCACCCCGAGCCAGGGTGCCGAAGGGATGAGAATTAAAATCCAGGGCAGTGCCTTTGGCGAGGCGATCACCGACCACGCGATTACTTTCAACGGCCAGGCCGCGGTGATCGAGGAAGTCAACAATGAGGAGATTGTGGTCATCGTTCCCGAAGACGTGACCACCGGTCCGGTCCGGCTGAGCCTTCAGGGCACCACCTACGAGGGCCCCACCTTCACGGTGCTGGGAGACAAAGTGGAACTGAATGGCGGGTTTTCGCTCGACGACGGAATTGCCACCATCGGTAGTGCCTTCGTGTACGAAAGTGAGTTGCAGGAGGGATTGACTGTGCTACGGCTTACTCCTCCCAAGCTACTGCGGCTGGGCATTGGCTACTACGGTGCCCGAGTGCCGGTCACCGGCGGCTTCGAGACCACCTTCGATTTTCAGATTCACGAGGTGGGCGGTCCCGGCGGACCGAGCGGGGAGCAGGGGGCCGAAGGGCTGGCCTTCATCATCCAGAACCAGGGCATTGAGGCCCGCGGACACCTGGGAGCCAGTATGGGCTACGCCGGGATTCGCAACTCAGTGGCGGTGGAGTTTGACGTGTACCAGAGTGAGGGTAGTACTGGATTCTTTGGCGACCCCAATGGCAATCATATCAGCGTGCAGACCAATACGACTCCGGGCGACCGCTACGGTGAAACCAGAGCCGAAATTTATCATAGCTTGGCCCACACCACCGACGAAACCAACCCTGATCTTCCCAACCTCATCGCCTCCGGAAGCGAAAAGCATTCGGTTCGCATTGTGTATACCCCCGGCGAACCCGGCACGTTATCCATTTCGCTAGACAACGAACCGGTGCTGTCCGTAGCGATGAAACTGTCGGACTACATCAACACCGAAGACGGCAAAGCCTACATCGGGTTTGCCGCTTCTACCAACCAAACCGTCGGCTGGGCCGCCCACGATATTTTAAACTGGTCGTTTGATCCCCAGTAGAAAAGCAGTAGCCCGGTTTGATGATAGCTAATGAGGCTTCAGCGCCCTAAGCTGGTCCAGCACCGCGGCGATGCTGGCTTTCTCCCAGCAAGAGTCGCCAGATTCCACTGTCCAGCGAACGGGCGAATCCGCCAGCACCCGCACCAACAGAACGTCGTGCTGCCCGCTTACTACCGTGTGGCCGGTTCTTTCCAGTGCCCGGCGGGTCCAGAAACTCTCCAGCGATGCGCCCTCGAGCCGTACGGGTTGCCCAGCGGGGCGAGCAACCCCGAAAGTGCCGGTGCGCTGATCGAAGGTAACCCCTTCTCTTTCGAACATCGACTGTAGTTTGCCACCCAGCACCAGATCTTCGGGCACTCCGGCCTGCACTTGCCCCGTGTGCATCAGCCACAGCTGATCGGCCATTAGCAGGGCTAAATCCAGGGCATGGGTCGACAGCAAAACGGTTTTATGGTGCTCATGCGCCAAACGTAGCAGCAGTTGCAGCACCGCAATCCGGTTGGGCACGTCCAGATGGGCGGTGGGCTCATCGAGAATGAGCAGCGGAGTACCTTGGGCTACCGCCCGGGCAATCATTACTTTCTGCCGCTCACCGTCGCTCAGCGAGCCGATGGGGCGGTGGGCAAAGTCCTGGGTATTGGTTTGCGCTAGAGCCTGGCGTACGGCACGCTCATCTTCCACTGCCATTCCACCGAACCAGCCGGTGTAAGGGTAGCGGCCGGTGGCCACCAGATCGTAGGTGGTCAGGTTCGCGTCGGGCGCTTCGCTGAGCACCACGGCCAGTTGGGTAGCGCGCCGCGCGGGACTAAGGCGCGTGAGGGGGTGTCCGTTTAGAAATACCTGCCCCCCCAGGGGCGGCTGCATCCCCGCCAGGGTGCGCAGCAGGGTCGACTTGCCGCAACCATTGGGGCCGAGCAGTCCGATGAACTGGCCCGGCGAAGCGTGAAGATCCAATCCTTGGGACACTGGATAAATCTGATGACCGCGGCGGTAGCCAACGGTGAGCTGCTCAGCAGCAAGTGACGGGGTCGGTGGGGGTGAATGTGTCAATCGGCTAATTTACGCCGCGTCGGCTGAAGTTTAATGTCTTCTGATCAAAAATCGATAGGAGTAGTGACTTTTCCCGATAGTTTCAATTGCTAAAACATAGTCCTGCTACGCACTGTTGAGCAGTTAAGGCACCAAATTTATTCTAATCCTTGTTACGAAACTCAGCTACAGCGTCTTCACCGAGCAAACAAGCCCAACTATGGAACCGCCGTGGCTTCCTGAAGCAGGGAGCTTTGGCGACGATGACAACCCTACTCGGCACCCCCATCGTGCACGCCGCCCGCCTGCCCGCCGGATACGTCCCCCTGGCTTTCCGCGTGGCTGACGATCCGCTGGACGGGAAAAACGAAGCCATGATCGTGCTCAACGACCGCCCCTGGAACATCGAAATGCCTCCGCACGCGCTGGACGAAAGAGTCACGTCTTTCCCCAACATTTTTGTGCGCAACAATGGCCTGTTTCCTAACGAACCGGATGCCCGAAACTGGACGCTTTCGTTCGGCGGCGAGTCGGTGCAGTCCGAGAAGTCGTACTTGCTGGACGAACTGAAGAAGAAGTTCACCCCCTATACCTATCAGTTGGTGCTGGAGTGCGGGGGCAACGGGCGCGCTGGCTTTTATCCCCCGGCGGCGGGCAACCAGTGGCAGGAGGGCGCCGTATACTGCGCCGCCTGGACCGGGGCGCGGCTGCGCGACGTGCTACAGGACGTGGGTATCAAGGACAATGCCGTGTATATCGGCTACTACGGCACCGACCGGCACCTGAGTGGCGACCCCGACAAAGTGCCCATTTCGCGGGGGGTGCCGATGGATAAAGCCTGGCAGGATGAAACTCTGGTGGCCTGGGCGATGAATGGTCAGGACATTCCCGTGATGCACGGCTTCCCGTTGCGCCTGGTGTGCGGCGGTTGGCCCGCTTCCACCTCGGGCAAGTGGCTCACCAAGATCGTGGTGCGCAACCAGGTACACGACGGCCCCAAGATGCTGGGCGACTCTTACCGGGTACCGGCGTATCCGGTGGAACCGGGTCAGGAAGTGCCCGACAAGGATATGGTTATCATCGAGTCGATGCCGGTGAAGTCGCTGATCACCTACCCGCAAACCGGAGCCATGTTTAACCAAACCCGTAACTTGGAAGTGCGCGGTCACGCCTGGGCGGGCGAACGCAGCGTCGATAAAGTGGCCGTGTCCACTGATTTTGGAGCCACTTGGCAACCCACTGAGCTACAACCTCCGGCCAACCGCCTGGCCTGGCAGCACTGGACCGCCTCGCTGCGGTTTCCGCAGGCCGGGTACTACGAAATCTGGGCGCAAGCTACCGACAACAAAGGGGTGAGCCAACCGATGGTCATTCCCGGTTGGAACCCCAAAGGATACTTGAACAACGCCTGTCACCGCATCGCCGTCAGGGTGAATCAGGATTAAGAAGGCTTATAAGATAAACAGAGCGATTGTCGTATTGGAAACTGATGAAGAGAAAACGTGAAACAATCTTCAAAAGATTTAGTGAAAGGGTTGCTTAAGATCACCCAGGCCGTGATAGGTATTGTGGCGCTGCTGTTCGTCGGAACTGCGGTGGTCATTTATCTGCTCGTGGCTGACCCCGCCGCCCAAGCCCCCCCCGAACCAGATGAAGCTTTAGTGGTCCCAGCGACTACCGTAGCCGCCGCGCCCGACGTAGTAGACGGCAAAGATGTGCAGACCGGGTTGCTGGACGGAAAAGGATTGCGGGCGGTGAAGGCTAACTGTCTGACCTGCCACTCGGCCAAGCTGGTCACGCAGAACCGCTTTACCCGCGAAGGGTGGCATGACAAAATCGTCTGGATGCAGGAAACCCAGGGACTGTGGGACCTGGGTGAAGACGAATCGGTCATCCTGGACTATCTGGCCGAGTTTTACGCGCCCGAAGTACGCGCAGCACGCCGTCAGCCGCTGACGGATATTGAGTGGTATAAGCTAGCAGACTAAGCGAAAAACTGGTCAAATGATCACCAACCACATCCACTAGCGCTCGGGGCAGAATACCACCGATGGCAAACCTATCGCACCGCCGTAATCAAGTCCGAATAGCCGCACACCGGCAGGGCGGACCCCGGATCGATACTTTAAGCTCGATCCAAGCATTCTGCTCATCCCCTTCATCCTGATCCTACTTCTCTATCCTGCTCATCCCCTTCATCCTGCCTATCCTGATCCTACTTAGAGGGAGGCTGCGTAGGACGCACTTCCACCTTACTGGGCAAGGTACGCGGGTGCATGTGCAGCAGGTCAACCACCAACTGTCCCATATCCTCGACCTGAATCTTCCAGTCGTCCTGCTGGTCAGGCTGGTGACCGTTGAAATGGGTAGCCACCGAACCGGGCATAATGGTCGACACCTTGATGCCGTGCTGCCGCAGGTCGAGCATCACCGACTGGGTGAACCCGGTGAGGCCAAACTTGCTGGCGTTGTAGGCCGAACCCCCGGCGAAGAAGTTGGTGCCCGCCAAACTGGAAATGGTGATGATATAGCCCTCGGATTTTTTCAGGGCGGGTAAACTGGCCTTGATGCTATAGAACACGCCGGTCAGGTTGGTGTCGATCACCTCGTGCCACTGCTCGGCGGTTAGCTCTTCAATGGAGGCAAAGTGCCCCAGTCCGGCATTGGCCACCAACACGTCGAGCTGTCCCCACTTCTCCAGCACCTTATCAACGGCCTGTTGCTGCGAGCCCGTATCGCGCACGTCGGCGGCCACGCCGATGGCTTCGCCCGGGCTGAGTTTGTTGAGTTCAGCGGCGGCCTCGTCGGCCGACGACTGCGAGCGGCTGGTAATGGCAACGCGCATGCCTTGCTGCACTAGCGCAGCGGCAGTGCCGTAGCCAATTCCTTTACTACCCCCGGTGATGAGGGCTACTTTGTTATCTAATTTTTGCATGACAAAAAATTTGGGTTGCGTGTGTTAACCAAACGGGAAAGAGTAGCAACAGTTTGCCGATAAGGTAATTAGTGCGCTGGCTTACTTCAAAACCAGCGAGGGATTGATCGGATACCGTCCGAACTCCGCGCCGTACACCGCCACGCCTCCGCTTCCCCGGGTCTGAATCTTTACCGTGAGCTGCCCTGACTGCTTCTGTGCTTCTTCCAGTACACTCGCCGGAATAGCCACCTTCACCAAATATCCGTACGAACCCGCCTCGTCCAACGTGCCGTTCAGGGTGTACCACCACTTGGTAAGATCACGCTGGTCGTGCTTGGGTTCCGGAATAATCTGGTGGTGCCACGACAACACTCCCCGGTGGTCGGCCGGATCGTCGGGCAGCGTGAGCGTCCGTAGGGTTTCCCCGTCCACCGACAGGGTGATCTCCGAGGGATACCAGGTTTCGTCCGTCATCGGATAGGCGTTAGAATTGCCGTCGGGGTACAAGTGCGCTTCTTTGGTGAGCCCCCGCTGTCGCCTTTCTTCCTTCGTCATATCTTTGACGAACAACTGCTTCGCCGATAGTTCTGCCAGAAAATAGGCTTCACGCAATTGGCTTGGCTGTAAGGTATCGGATAGGGGAAACGAATACGTGAAGTACCCCTCTCCCGCGCCATTCACCTTTCGCCCGTCGCGCACGTTCCACTGTTTTTCGCTCCACTGCTGCTCACTAAAATCGGCTGGATTCACGGCCAGGACGTGCATCTGCGGGAGATGCTTGCCCCCGATCACCTCAAAGTGCATAAAGTTGTGATGTAACGAACGGCCCTGCTGATCGCTGAGGTGCAGTTTGAGAATAGCCAAGCCCGATTGACGGGGCATCGTGAGCCGCAACGGTTCCAGGGAGTCCTGCAAGTAGTGCTGGTACGGGATTTTCAACGAACCATTGGTTATTCGAACGGTGTCGGCGACCGCATTGGTCAGCTCAAGCACGTACCGAACCAGCAAAGTATCGCTTGCCACCTGGTTGGTCACGGAAGACAGGTACAGCGGTACCTCCACGGTCTGCCCGGTCACCACCGTGCGGCAGATCTCGTTTCCCGTGGATAAATAAATGGGAGCGTGAAAATCGCTTAGCGTCATTTCTTCTACCAGTTCCTCCACTCCGCTAAACTTTGGCGAGCGGTCGGCCCGCCAGTATCCGTTCCACTCCTTCACCACGTCGTGGTGTTCGGTGTACACCCAACCGGCCATCTTCGGGTACTTCCGAAAGGTGTTGATCATGCGGTGGTAGTCGTAGCTCCAGTCCACGTCGCCGGTGGTGCCTTGGTAGCCCCACACGTTGCCGCACTCGGCGTTGATGGCGGGCGTGTTGCCCTGCCGGAAGCCGTTAGCGTACTGAAAGGTGCTTCCCGGGTAGCTCAACGCGCTACGGGTTTTCAGCCGGTGCTCCCATTCCCCGCCCATCAAATAGTCGTGCGACGAGTTGAGGTCGGTCACGGTGTGGTAGGCGCACCAGTGGCTGTGAATGGAGTTGTCGTCTACCAGCCGGGTGGAGTCGAGCGATTTGGTGAGGTAGTACATCGCGGCAGCGTAGCGTTGTTCTTTGGGTTGATACACCTTGCGCTGCTTCCCGGCCGGGGTGATCACGTGGTCGCGCAGGCCCCAGGTTTCGTTGAAAACCACCCACGAAAATACGGCCGGGTGGTTGTAGTCCCGTCGGATCATTTCGCGCAGGGTGTACTCCAGTTCCTGCTGCGCGCGCTCGTGGGGCGGGTCTTGGCTGCTGGGCAGATCGGCCATGATCAGCATCCCCAGCTTGTCGGCCCAGTACAGCTTGCGGGGAATGGCTACCTTGAGGTGCGGGCGTAGGCCGTTGAGGCCCAGGGCTTTGCTGCGCGCAATCTCTTGCCGCACAAACGTATCGCTGGGAAAGGTGTAGTACCCTTCGGGATGATACGCTTGGTCCAGGGCCATTTGCAGGTACACCGGTTCGCCGTTGAGCGCCACGTAGGGATGATCAGTGCCGGGAAGATTCGTTACCGAAATGCTTCGCATGCCGAAGTAGGTTCGAACCGTATCTTCTCCCAGCACCACCTCGGCCTCGTAGAGATACGGATCGTCGAGCGACCAGCGGCGCGGCGACGGGATGGGTACCGAAAACTCGACGTGGTCTTCCTGAGCCGCCACAGCCGTATCTACCTCGATCGGTGTGTCCTCCCCATTGATGCGTAACGAAAGGGGCAAACGACCGTCGGCATAATCCGGCAGATAGGCAGTGACCGTCACCCGGTCTTGATCGAGGTAGGGAGTGAAGTGTACGTGGCTGAGGTAGTGGGCGCCCCGCGCCTCCAGGTAGACGGTTTGCCAGATGCCCCGAGCGTCGCCGTATGACTGCTTGCCGTAGAGCGTGAAGGGACGTCGCTGGTCATCCACCCGGACAACCAGCCGCTGGGGCTTTCCATAGGTGAGGTGATCGGTCAGTTCAACCTCGAAGGGCACGTATCCTCCCTGGTGGGTGCCCAGGTGGTGGCCGTCTAACCAAATATCGGTTTGCCAGTCCGAGGCCCCGATCACCAGAAACGTTCGCTGTCGGGCCCACGCCATATCTACCGTAATCGTTCGACGGTACCAGGCAATGTCAGCGCGGTTTTCTACTCCCGACAGGGGGGCGCCCCACGAAAAGGGAACGGTGATTGTTTCGGGAAACGGAGCGTTGCCCGCAAACCACCGTTCGGCAATCCCTACGTTGAGCGAATCGAAGGCAAAGTCCCACGGCCCGTTGAGGTTCACCCAGCGCGGTCGCTCAAAATCGGGACGCGGATGTTCGGGCAGTGGGATGCCGGGGGCCACACTTGGCTGGGCGGCACTCCGCTGGGCGGCACTCCGCTGGGCCACCGCCGAAGCAAAGACAATAGACCAGAAGAAAAAGGAAAACGTGACTTGTCGACAACGGAGCATAGACGTTAGAAAAGTGGTAAAGCGGCTAAATACTACGCTTGGGCGGCACTCCGAAAAATATCAATCAGGCGCCAGTTTGTTGCAAGCTACGCTGCTCTTTTGCCGAAACAAACAAGCCCGCCAGCGAAGTGAAGGCGGTTACCAGAAAGAACAACAGCGTGAAAGTGATGGCCGTTTCCTGTTCAATGGCCAAGTACTGAAACCCGTACAGAAACACCAACTCGCGCGCGCCCACGCCCCCAATAGTGAACGGCAGCACCGCCACCACCGACGACACCATAAACAGTGTCAGGTAGTCCAGGTAGTGCTGCTGCACCGACAAGCTTAGCAGCAAAAAAACTGCGGCCAGCACCTGCCCGGCCTGCACCCAGAACGACAGGTGGGTGGTAAGCCAAAACTGCGACCGAAACAAAGGAAAGACCCAGCGCACTCCCAGATAAAAGCCCGGCAGCACCAGGGCAGTGCCAACGATTACCAGCGCATCGTAATAGGGCACCTCCACCATAAAGGAGCTAAACAGCAAAAATCCGCCCGTCATCATCACCAGCAGCGCCAACCCACTCAGGCGGTCCAGCAGGGTGGCCCCGGCCAGGCGCTTCACCGTCGCATCGTGCTGTTGCTTGAGTAGATACACCTTGTAGCCATCGCCGCCGATGCTGCCGGGCAGAAAAAGGTTGTAGAACATACTGATATACAGCAAGCGAAGGTTGTAGCCATCCGATAAACGAATGCCCAGCGGATACAGCAGAAGTTTGAACCGGAAGGCGGCCACCACCTTAGACAGGTTGAAGGCCAGCAGGGCCAGCGCAAAGAACCCGACGTTGGTTTGCAGCAGCGTCTGCCAGGTTTCTTGCAGATCAATCTTGCGAAACACAAAGTACAGCGCCGTGGCCGACAGCACCAGCTTGATCAGAAAGCCGACGCGCTTGCGGGTAGCCGTCTTAGGGTTCGGGGGCAGGGTGAGGTTGGTTGGCACGAAACGTTACGAGTAAGAATTCGCGGTCATAGGTGGTAAAGGTATAAAAAACCGTGTACTTCTGGTCAGTAAGCAACTGGGCATCCACCAAAAAGTAGCCGCGCCCCTCATCGGGTGCTTGATAGGCTAGTACCTCTTGTCGGCCCCGCTCGATATAAAACACCGTAGACAGCGAAAAGCGCGTCCCCGGATACAAGTGCAACTCCTCCCCTTGGGTTAGCTCGGCAATGCGCCGTCCGTATTCTTTTTGCTCGTATCCCTTGCCCATCGTTGCCCGGGCGGGCAGGATAGTGAAGTCAAACACCAAGCGAAGCAGCCCCACCAGGGCAATCACCAGCAACAAACTGCGGCGGGGCTGCCGCACCTGAAGCACTAGCAGCCCCGCCGCGCCCAGCACCAGCACCGCGCCCACGCCCCCCACGCTAAAGGGCACCTCGGGCAAGGGCACGAAGGGCAGGGCCAGCCCGGCCACCACCGTAAGCACTAGCAGCACCCGCACGGATATGCGGAAGATGCGGTGCCGCCCATCCACCGACTGCGGATAGCTATGATAGGCGTAGGTAAGCACGATCACCAGTAGGGGATAGAGCATGTATACGTAGCGCGAGCGGGTGCCGGGCGATAGCCAGTAGACCAGCCCGTTGCCCGCCAGCATCAGCAAGCAGAAACCCACAAAGGGTTGTTGCATCAGTTCACGCACCATGCCGCGTCGCAGCAGGAAGGGCAGCAGCAGCGTGGCCGGAGCCACGTTCTTGAGCGTCTCCAGCGGGAACAAGAACAGGTGCATCACCAGCGTTCCAAGGCTGTTCTGAAAGGCGGTGCGCTCGCTGGTCTGCGACCACAGCGATTCCTCGCTGCTGAAGTACAACGCCACGTCGTTGAACAGATTATAATAGGCAAAGTAGCCGCCTACCAGCACCACAAACACCCCAATGCCCGCCAGGTGCGCCCCCGTGAACAGCTTTCGGAGGTCGCGCCGGTAGGCCAGCCACACCAGCACCGACACCCCCAGGAACACCGGTGAGGGCAAGCCCTTGGTGAGCGTGCCCACCGCCCCCAGTGCGTAGGTAACCATGAACAGGGTGTAGTACTGCTGCCGCTGGTAGAAATGAAACAGCGTGAAGAAGCTCGCCAGGGTGATCAGCGAGTAGAACAGATCAATCTCCCCGGCTGCGGTAGAGAAGTAAAACACAATATCCACCATTGCCAGGGTGAGCAGCCCGGCGTAGATGCCGAATGTTCGGTCCACGTAGCGGCGGCCCATCGCGAACACCAGCCCGCCCGTGGCCACGAACGAAACCACCGACCAGAAGCGCACCGCCCACTCTGAGTGATTGCCCCACAGCCAGTACGATGCTCCAATTACCCAGTTATAAACCGGCGGCTTTTTGTAATAGTACTCGCCCATCTCGGTGGGCACTATCCAATTGTGACGAAACAGCATTTCCAGCGAGATCAGCGCCCGGCGGGGCTCCTCTAACCGCAACGGAGCCCGGCCCAGATGAACGAAGAAGCCCAGCAACAGCAAGACGAAGATAACTCCTGCTAACAGATTGAGCGACGAAGTACGGGATGGGGCAGAAGAGGGCAATGCGAAGCGGCTTTGCGGCAAACTTCGCCATTCGGGGGGACAACGGCAACCGTCCTTCGGCAATTAATTGTCGTATCGGCTGGAGATGGAAGATAAAATACGGAACTTTGTCACTGGTCACTGGTCACTGGTCACTGGTCACTGGTCACTGGTCACTGGTCACTGGCTACTGGCTACATTACAAAGGACAAAAGATGAGTGACAAGTGACAAAATGAAGATAATCGACAAGGTTGCCCTGGTGAAGACCGATGCGGGAAAAATGCTGATGGCCCGATCAAGGGGCAAAACCAAATACTACGCCCCCGGGGGCAAACGAGAAGCGGGCGAAACCGACGAACAAACTCTGTCTCGTGAAATCAAAGAAGAACTGAACGTCGATATTCTTCCTAATACCATACAATACCTAGGAACGTTCGAGGCGCAAGCCGACGGGCACACCGAAGAAGTGATTGTTCGGATGATCTGCTACGAAGCAGACTACTCGGACGTACCAGAAGAAAGCGCGGAGATCGAGGAAATCAGTTGGCTCTCCTTCGCCGATATCAATTTGGTAGCCGAAGTAGACCGGCAAGTATTTGCCTTCTTGAAAGATCAAAATAAGTTATCGTAAAGGCGCGATTCATCGCGTCTCAAAGCGCCCCATCCAATGAATCCCCTCCAGCACGCCCGCGACGTACTCACTATTGAAGCCGACGCCATCGCCCAACTGGCCGAGCGGCTCGACGAGCAGTTCGAGCAGGCGGTGCGCGGCGTGGTCGAGGGCACCGGCAAGGTGATCGTGTCGGGCATGGGCAAGTCGGGCCTCATCGGCAGGAAGATCGCCGCCACGCTGGCCAGCACCGGCACGCCCAGCTTCTTTATGCACCCCGGCGAAGCCTACCACGGCGACCTGGGCATGGTGGACCCGCACGATGTGGTGCTGGCCATCTCCTACTCCGGCGAAACCGACGAGATTCTGCGACTGGTTCCCTTCTGGAAAGACAACGGCAACCTGCTCATTGCCCTCACCGGGAATCCCCGCTCCACGCTGGCCCGCTACGCCCACTTTCACCTCAACGGGGCCGTGGCCACCGAAGCCTGTCCGTTCAACCTCACGCCCACCTCCTCCACCACGGCGGCCCTGGCGCTGGGCGACGCGCTGGCGGTGGCCATTATGAAGGAGAAAGATTTCCGGCCCGAGAATTTCGCCCGCTTCCACCCCGGCGGCTCGCTGGGCAAGCGGCTCGTGACCCGCGTAGAGGAGGTGATGCAGCGCGACGCCCTGCCGCTGGTGCAACCCGACACCAACGTGAAGGAGATCATCCACCGCATTAGCAACCACCGCCTGGGGCTGGCCATTGTGCTCGACGCGCAGCAGCAGGTGGCGGGCATCATCACCGACGGCGACATCCGCCGGGCCATGGAGAATAACGAGCAAACGTTCTTCACGCTCACCGCCGCCGATTTCCCCACCAAAGCACCCAAGACGGTGGCCCCCGCCGCCAAACTAGCCGAGGCCGAGCGGCTCATGAACCACCACAAGATCAACACCCTACTGGTCACCGACGGGCCGCGGTTGCTGGGTGTGGTGCAGATTTATGATATTGTTTGATTGCCGAAACTACTCGTCGGCTACGGTTGTCTCAACCGTGGGCTTGCGCTTGCGGGGCGCAGAGCGCACCACGATGCCGAAGGTTTCGAGCAACTGCGGTTTCTCGCGGAAAGCCACGCGGGCCAGTCGGAGAAAATCGCTGTACCAAGTGCGTAGTTCTCGGACGGCCTGGTTTCGCTCCTGGGTGCCGTGCTCGGCCTTTCCCTTCTGGTTCAGGCGCTTCGCGCGCAGATCAAACAGGGCCTGGGCGGCCGCCTGGTTCTGCTGCAGGTCTTCGGGTGTGGCTCCGTACTGCTGTAGTTTGGCCAGGTGGCGCAGCGTCTGCTCGTAGAAGTCCAGCGCCTGCTGCACCCACGCCCACTTCCCCTGCTGAATTTTGTCGATCTTAAGCTCCTGCAGCACCAGCGGCTCCTGCCGGAAGGCCGCCCGGGCAATGGCAGCATGGTCGCGGAAGGCGTCGAGCACCGTTTGGCCATCCTGCTTAATCTGTTGAGAGAGGCGACGCATCGTCATGGCGCTTTGTTGGCGGGTGTTGCTGATCAGTTGCACGCGTCCGACCAGCCCGTGCCCCTCCTGGGTGCGTTTGGGAGTGAATCCGTAGGCGCTCATTTGCTTTTGCAGTTCCTGGTCTTCGGACAGCCCGCGCAGGGCTAGTTGGGAGGCATCAAGGAGTTTAGAAACAGCTCTGGTGTTCATCGTATTTGTTTGGTTAATTGGTACGGTGGCAAGTAAGACAAGGGGGCAATGGAATGCTCGACCGTTTGGGAAAAAACCTTACGGGCGTAAGTTCGAAGCAAAAAGTACACTTTTAGCATAGATGCATGGGATATGGCAATTTATGATGCAAAACCTTCCCGGTTTCATAGTCCGCGCGTCCGTACGTGCGCGTATGTTGGTGGGGAAGTAGTTCCGCACATAGATATGTGCACGTATGTTGGCGGGGAAGTAGTTCCGCACGTAGATATGTGCACGTATATGCGCCAGGAAGTAGTTCCGCACGACCATACGTGGGCATATGGGTGCAGTTGACTGGATCAATACGGTCTGAACAAAAGAAGTTTGGCTGTGCGTAGGTGGGAAGGTTGGTGAGGGTTATATTGCAGGAGGATGCGGATGTGTCTATACAGTCATTGAGCACAATAAAAAGACAAAAAATGGATAAATCAGAAGTTATCGTATTGACCTTTCTTCTCATGACTTTGTTAGGTTGCGACTCTAAAATATCTAGGTCAGAAGAACAGGGCATTGAGCGTGTTGACAGCGCTTTATCAACAACGGACACGCTGACAAGTCATATTAAGCCCTTCAGAGCAAACTTACCGACCATAGGACTTTTGATGTACAATGGAGTTCTCCAAAGCGAAGTAGTTGCAACATCAGATGTTTTTGCAAAACCGACAGAAGAGGGAAAACGACTTTTTAATGTAGTCACAATTGCCCAAACAGAAAAACCAATTATCACCGAAGAAGGACTAAAAATTGTTCCCGATTATACTTTTGAAAATTGTCCAAAATTAGAAGTCCTTTTCGTCCCAAGTGCTTATGATATGTATGCGCAAGTTCATAATGACAAAATTGTTGAATTTATAAAGGATAAAAATAAAGAAACCAAATACACTGTGAGCAACTGTGCGGGAGCGCAATTAATTGGAGAATCAGGAGTTGCAGACGGACATAAGATAGTGACTTGGATAGGCGGTGGCGAACAACTTCAAAAAGATTATCCGAATCTAAAGGTACAGGACGACAGTTTGATAACCTATGTTGAGGATGGAAAATTCAGTTCATCAAACGGAAATTTAGCAAGTTATATTTCTGCTTTGGAGCTGTTGGAAAAGATGACTAGCCCCGAACATAGAAAGTTCGTTGAAGGTTATTTATACCTTAATAGACTTCAAAACTGGGAAGAATAGAGTGGTGCGCTCACTCTGGTCGTAGGTACTGTCTTAAAAGTCAAGCAAGAGAGTATAATTATTTTGCTAACTTTGTTTCACCGGAAGGAGAGCTTCAAGCGACTCATTGCACGGAAGTTCATCTTGTGTAGCCCTGCTAGTCAGGGCTACTTTTTTGCTATCTGTTCTACCTTTCCTGTTTTCTTTGAAAACCCCCGCAGCGGCGGCTACCGGAAGGAGCAGCTTAAGCTCCTCATTGCTGGAAGGTTTGCTGGAAGGTGTTCTCACTGCGAGGGATTCTGCTGCTGGTTCACTCTTGAAGGGTTCATTCTTTTCCCAGAGGGTATAAATGAGCACCAGTAGCTTTTTCTGCACCGCCACGTAAGCCTGCATCTTAGTCTTGCCTTTACTGATCAAGCGGTTGTAGAAGGCCGTGTAGCGCGGTTTGAACTTGCAAGGAAAAAGTGGACAAAAAGTTAAGCCACATTTTTGTGATAGTTTACTTTCAATTTTGCTTCGTACTCTACGGGTGTTAGATACCCTAGCGAGGCGTGCATTCTCTTTCGGTTATACCAGACTTCAATAAATTCGAACACGCTTACTCTTGTTTCTACCATAGTGGTTGGTTCAGCCACATGTATCAACTCTGATTTAAGGGTTTTAAAGAAACTTTCGGCTACGGCATTATCCCAACAGTTCCCTTTCCGACTCATACTTTGTGTGACTAAAGGATGGGCTTTAAGCAGGTTTCTAAACTCATGACAGGCATACTGTACACCTCTGTCCGAATGGAAGATAAGTTCGTTTACTATCGGTCTGTTTTTGATGGCCATTTTCCAAGCTGGTATCACAGTATCGCAGGTTTTCATCGTTTCGCTCAATGCCCATCCTATCACTTTTCGGTCAGCCAAATCTACTACGACAGTCAAATAGAGCCACCCTTGCGTAGTTCTGATGTAGGTGATATCGGATACCCAGGCTTTTGCCACCGCTCCAGGAGTGAATTGTCTGTCTAATAAGTTTTTAGCGATTGGATAGTTGTGGTTGGAGTCGGTAGTTTTCACCTTGAACTTTCGGTGAACAACACTTCTGATACCGGCTACCTTCATCAGCTTGGCTACTCTTGGTCTGGATATCTGAACTCCTCTTCTGTGAAGCTCGCGGGTAATCTTAGGACTACCATAGCGCTCTTTGCTTTCTTTATGAATCTCCCGGATCAGTTGGAGGATGCTCTGCCTATTTGCCTGTCGGGCCGATGGCTTCCTATTAAGCCAATTGTAGTAGCCGCTCCGGCTCACTTTGAACGCTTTGCACATCTTCTCAACGGCAAACATAGATCGGTGCTTTTTCATAAACCTGAATATTTGCTGTCGCTCTTGGAGAAGATGCTCACTGCCTTTTTTAGGATGTCACGTTCTATCTCAGCTTCTCGTAGCTGCTTTTTTAGTCTAGCTACTTCAGCCTGTTCCGGGGACAGTGAAGGTTTACCATGCCCTGAAAAACTACCCTCTTTCTTCTGCTTGTATTCCCGCTTCCAGCGACTCAACAGGTCGGCCCGGATGTCTAATTCTTCTGCTACCTGATTGGTTGGCTTACCGGATAAACAGAGTTCAACCGCCATCACTTTGAAGGCTCGGTCGAAGTGTCTTTTTTCTTTTCTCATGTTGGCTAAGTTAAGGATTATCAGGCTTAACTTAATGTCCACTCAAAGGTAGCAAGTACAGTTCATACTTAACCACGTTAAAGGCGGGCATGTGTAAGATTCGCCGGATGTGGCTGTTGCCTTTTTTGCTGATGCGGGTTTTGCCCTGACGAGTTCCGGATTGGCGCTCTACGATGTCATAGCCTGCATAACTGACTAACTGTTTTTGGTTGTTGATCAAAGCAAAGCCATTGCACTCAGAGAGCACCGTGACGATGCTTATCAGCCCTAGTCCTTTCACCTGCATAATGTGGTCTATCTTCTGCTTGAGTTCAGGGTTTTGGCTCACTACCTCTACGATCTCTTTTTCAATGACTAGCAGTTGCTTGTCGATCAACTTGATATGCTGCTCTATTCTTTTTAAGGAGCTTTTGCTTTGAATATGAGCATGTTGCAAAGCGTGGGCTTGGTTGTTGAGCACCGTCTTGGCCTGGTGAAGGCGTTCTATCTCACGGGTTAAAGTTCTCAAGGCGTAAAAGTCAGCAGAGAGCGGCTGCCAGCCATCCAGAGGCTGTTCAGCCCCCATTCGGGCCAAGCCCTTAGCGTCTATTTTATCGTTTTTACTCTTTAGACCTATGCTCTTGAAGTAGTGTTTGGCCTGACTGGGCAACACGACGGATAGCTGGGCTTGCTGTTCAAAGAGATGCCAAGCCAACTGCTCATAGTAAACCCCCGTGGCCTCCAGCACAAACACCAAAGCTACTGACCCATACTCCGGTTTCTGGTTGGCTTTCTTGCTAACCCTGTACTTGCTACCTTTGAGTGGACATTAAGTTAAGCCTGATAATCCTTAACTTAGCCAACATGAGAAAAGAAAAAAGACACTTCGACCGAGCCTTCAAAGTGATGGCGGTTGAACTCTGTTTATCCGGTAAGCCAACCAATCAGGTAGCAGAAGAATTAGACATCCGGGCCGACCTGTTGAGTCGCTGGAAGCGGGAATACAAGCAGAAGAAAGAGGGTAGTTTTTCAGGGCATGGTAAACCTTCACTGTCCCCGGAACAGGCTGAAGTAGCTAGACTAAAAAAGCAGCTACGAGAAGCTGAGATAGAACGTGACATCCTAAAAAAGGCAGTGAGCATCTTCTCCAAGAGCGACAGCAAATATTCAGGTTTATGAAAAAGCACCGATCTATGTTTGCCGTTGAGAAGATGTGCAAAGCGTTCAAAGTGAGCCGGAGCGGCTACTACAATTGGCTTAATAGGAAGCCATCGGCCCGACAGGCAAATAGGCAGAGCATCCTCCAACTGATCCGGGAGATTCATAAAGAAAGCAAAGAGCGCTATGGTAGTCCTAAGATTACCCGCGAGCTTCACAGAAGAGGAGTTCAGATATCCAGACCAAGAGTAGCCAAGCTGATGAAGGTAGCCGGTATCAGAAGTGTTGTTCACCGAAAGTTCAAGGTGAAAACTACCGACTCCAACCACAACTATCCAATCGCTAAAAACTTATTAGACAGACAATTCACTCCTGGAGCGGTGGCAAAAGCCTGGGTATCCGATATCACCTACATCAGAACTACGCAAGGGTGGCTCTATTTGACTGTCGTAGTAGATTTGGCTGACCGAAAAGTGATAGGATGGGCATTGAGCGAAACGATGAAAACCTGCGATACTGTGATACCAGCTTGGAAAATGGCCATCAAAAACAGACCGATAGTAAACGAACTTATCTTCCATTCGGACAGAGGTGTACAGTATGCCTGTCATGAGTTTAGAAACCTGCTTAAAGCCCATCCTTTAGTCACACAAAGTATGAGTCGGAAAGGGAACTGTTGGGATAATGCCGTAGCCGAAAGTTTCTTTAAAACCCTTAAATCAGAGTTGATACATGTGGCTGAACCAACCACTATGGTAGAAACAAGAGTAAGCGTGTTCGAATTTATTGAAGTCTGGTATAACCGAAAGAGAATGCACGCCTCGCTAGGGTATCTAACACCCGTAGAGTACGAAGCAAAATTGAAAGTAAACTATCACAAAAATGTGGCTTAACTTTTTGTCCACTTTTTCCTTGCAAGTTCACCCACTCATCAAATGCTTTGAATCCAGCTTTGCGGTTACTGAACTTACGGGTAGCTTTAACGGTGACCTTCTGCTGGTGGTCAATCACCGAGAAACACGCGTCAAACTTGTCTTTGGACATATCAATGCCCACAGACTGCTTAAAGATTTGGTTCATCTTGAAGAGGTTTTAGTGAAAGAAAATAAAGTAATTCCTTCTAAGTCTTTTCTCATGGTTTTATGCAGGATTGTGCCATTTGAAAGCACATCCTTCTGTACTGTTCAGACTCAAAGAAGGAAAAGCAGACCGGATAAACCTACGACGCAATATCACTAACCAGTAGCGTATCTAGGATAGCCTCAAGTTGCCATGTCTACTTACCTGTTGTTTCAATAAAAATTGTACTTTTGTCTCACTCTTCAAAGATATGAGGGTAACGAAGTGTCCTACGACCCAACTGGAGCGCTGCGTTGAGTCGTAGGATATCCTACAACTAGGACTAAGTTAAATGTAACGGACGACTCAACAACCATCAAAGATCATTCAGACCCAAATAATCGCGAATGGAAAACAGCTAAGTCGTACAAAATGTAAAAAGACAAACGTATGAGAAATGCATTTATGATTATTTTACTTTTTGGACTTGCTTCCTGTAAAATGAACAGAGAAAAACCGTTGACTGATAATCTCGAACTAATGGAAATTTATGAGGCTGACCAAGCGGACCGGCAAACTGATAATATCGATTGGAGCGTTGTTTCAAAAAGGGATAGTTTGAGAGAGGTAAGAATTTATCAACTTTTGGACTCAAACCAAGTGCGGACTTCAAAAGACTATCACAATGCAGCAATGATTTTCCAGCATGGAGGCGATTCCACTGCGTATGGCATGGCAGTTAAATTGATGCGTAAATCTATTGAATTAGATTCCACTGCAAATAAGTGGCTTTTAGCTGCGGCCATCGATAGATACTTATTGAGTAAAGATGAACCGCAAATTTATGGAACTCAATATCAAAAATTTGGAGAAGACGAACCTTGGCAGCTTGGAAAAATGGACACTACCAAAATTTCTGATGCGGAACGAATAGAATACGGCGTAGAAACTTTAGCAGCGCAAAGAGAGAGAGTTAAGCAAATGAATAGTAAGAAATTATCTGAATTCATAGTTCAAGGAAAATCCGTAGATGAAGTGATTGAGGTCATTAAATCGGAGGAAAAAAGAGATTCCGAATATGATATTTCAGAAGATGGAATTAATAGTTTTGGCTACAACTTAATGGAACAAAGCAAAAATAAAGAGGCGTTAAAAATATTCAAACTCAATACAGAATTGTATCCAGATAGATTTAACACTTGGGATAGTTATGGAGAATGCCTTTTAATTTTAGGAGAGAAAGAGGAAGGAATAAAGGCGTACAAAAAATCGTTAAAGCTTAATCCTAAGAATAAAAATGCGGAAACTATAATTCAACAAAGCCAATAACAAAGCATAACGATGCCACGACCAGAGTGAGGGGGCACTGGGTTGTGTCGCAGCGACCAGCGCCTAGTGGACCCTACGAATAGATTTACTTTACAATCATGCCAGAACTAAAAAAATACACAAGCTTCAAAGCCTTAAAATCGGATGAGAAGTCAGATAATGTTGACCGGTCTAGAGACGATGCTTTTTCAAAGTTTGAGGCTTTCTTGAGAAGATTGCAAAGCGAGTACTCCAATAGGAAGAAAATCAAAGCGGATAATGGAAAGCAGCCTAACTGATAGTATTTTGCGTGTTTGTAGAACGCTCAATAAATTTTCAGTAGAGTACATGATTGTTGGTGGTATTGCGGTTGCACTGCACGGTTACTATAGGCACTCCATGAATATGGCGGGAAAAATAGCTGAGAAGCCTGATTTGGATTTTTGGTACAACCCGAGCTATAGCAACTACTTCAAACTTCTGAATGTGTTGGGAGATTTAGGGCAAGATGTAACAAAGTTTAAGGAAGAGCAAACACCTGACCCCAAACGCTCATTTTTTAGGTATGAGTTTGAAGAGTTCACACTTGACTTTTTACCTGAATTGAAAGCATCCTTGAAATTTAGACAAGCTTTCAGCAGAAGGGAAATTGTTGCTTTGAATGATACCGAAATTCCATTCATAAACTACAAAGACCTAGTTTCAGACAAAAAAGCAAATGCCAGATCAAAGGACATTACTGATCTTGAACAACTCAACATTAGTAGAAAAAAGAAAAAATAATCCTTTACTGCTAATAATTATTGCCAAAAGGTTGCGGAGAGAAATACCCCTGGATGCCCGCCCAGCACTGCTTAGACTGGGAGGTTCCCGATCCGAAAAGCATGAACCAAGACGAGTTTTGGCAGATAAGAGACTTGATCGAAGAGAAGGTGGTAGGACTATTAGAAACTGAAAAGGTACGGACGCAAAACCAAGAAATATGATTTACTTAATCTGGGCGACGCTGAACCTGGCGCTGTGGCTCTATTTCTTTTACTTGATTGCCGCATTGATCTTTATGGGCAGGCGAGTTTTTCAGGGCAAACTGCGCGCCTTTTCCATTTTGATATTGGTCGTGGGGGTGGGGCACCTACTAAGCGCTAGTGATGGTGAGGCAACGAATCAGATAACGTTTGCTGAAAAGCATGATTCGTCAAACGGCAGCAGATCACAAAGGATTACGCTTGATGATAACCTTTCTTTTGCTACCAAACTGTGGATTGGATATTCGGTGGAAGGAGATACGCTGGTTCCGGTATCGTGCAGCAGTTCTATTAGTGGATTTGTGTGCGGATTCGAGTGGCAGTTGGACTTGGCTACCTCCGATGAAATCCGGAAGGATGAAGAAGCATTTTATCAGGTAAGTGGAATCCTGAAGTGGAACTTGTTCGGGGTGAACGTGTACAATCAAGATAAGAACTTTTCTAGTTTCTGAGCGTAGATCCTACGGAGCTTAGTTGGATGTTAGCGATCCCTGCTGGCGTGGGTAACGAAGCACGGGGTGCCCCGCACGGGGTGCTCCAATCTAATCGCGGTGACTATCTAATCCACCTTTAAACCACCATGAAAGACTTCTGGAACGAGCGCTATAGCAGTGAAGAATTTGTCTATGGGGAGTTACCCAACAACTTCCTGAAAAAGCAACTGAAAACCCTTTCGATAGGAAGCATACTGTTCCCGGCCGAAGGCGAAGGAAGAAACGCGGTGTACGCGGCCACGCGGGGATGGACGGTGTCGGCCTTTGACCAAAGCAGCGAGGCGAAGAAGAAAGCCATGCGCCTGGCCGCTCAGCACGACGTTACCCTCTTGTACGAAGTGGGCAACCCGGAGTCCCTCACCTATGCGCCTAAACAGTTCGATGCCATTGCCTTGATCTACGCCCACTTTCCGGCGGATAAGAAATCTGCTTACCATCGAGCCCTGGCTACCTACCTACGACCCGGCGGTACGATCATCTTCGAAGCCTTCGGCAAGCGGCACCTTGACTACAACCGCACCAACCCGAAGGTGGGCGGTCCGAAAAGCCCGGATATGCTGTTCTCTACCGATGAACTGGCGGCCGACTTTCCTGACTTTGACATCATCCAACTGGCGGAGCAGGAGGTGGAGCTTCGGGAAGGAGCGTTTCACCAGGGAACGGGTTCAGTGATTCGGTTGGTGGGGCGGAAGCCGTAAATTGCGCTCATGAACTCCGCTACCATCGTTATCATCCCCGCCCGCCTGGCTTCGCAGCGTTTGCCCAACAAGGTGCTGCTCGATTTGCACGGCAAACCGATGATCCGGCGGGTGTACGAACAAGCCCAACAAGCAAAGACCGTCGACGCCGTCTACATTGCCACCGACAGCACCGAGATTCGCGACGTCTGCGCTCACTTCACCGACAACATCCTCATAACGCGCGCCGACCACCCCTCGGGCACCGACCGACTGGCCGAAGCGGCGGCGAATCTCGACGCCTCGGTCATCATCAACGTGCAGGGCGACGAACCCTTCATTGACCCTGCTTTGATCGACCAACTTGCTACCGGCTTGCACGACTCCGACGTGCCGATGGCTAGTGCCGCCTTTCGCATTCGCTCGGTGGCTGACTTCCTGGACTCCGCCCTGGTGAAGGTGGTAATGGATGAGCAGCAGCGGGCGCTGTACTTCTCGCGGGCCCCCATGCCTTTTGCGCGTGACCTGGATTTGAGCGAACTAGAAACGTTGCCCGAAGACTTCCGGGCCTACGGTCACTTGGGCATCTACGCCTACCGGAAGGAGTTTCTGCTGCGCTACGCGTCCTTGCCGCCGACCTACCTGGAGCAAACCGAGCGGCTGGAGCAACTGCGGGTGTTGGAAAACGGCTATTCTCTGCGTATCATTGAGGCGAAGCAGCCGGGCCTGGGCATTGATACTCCGGAAGACTTGGCGCGGGCGCGGGAGTGGGCGAGGACTTTCTTTGTCGATTGATTGCACGGATTTCGCAGATGACACAGATGAAATACAATTGAATGGAAGAGCTATATAGTAAGGTGCGGGAGGGGTTGTTTGTGATTAGTGGGCCCTGCGTGATTGAGGATGAGGAGACGGTGATGTATCTGGCGGAGCACATTGCGGAGATCTGCCAGCGACTGGGTATCACTTATATCTTTAAGGCTTCGTTCGATAAGGCCAATCGTACTTCGGTGGATTCGTTTCGGGGGCCGGGGTTGGAGGAGGGGCTGCGCATTCTCGAGAAGGTGAGGCAGTCGTTCGGGTTGCCGATTACGACCGACGTGCACGAAACGGCGCAAGTGGCGGCGGTGGCCGAGGTGGTGGATATTGTGCAGATTCCGGCGTTTTTGTGTCGGCAAACGGATTTGCTGGTGGCGGCGGGCAACAGCGGGAAGATCGTGAACGTGAAGAAGGGGCAGTTTCTGGCGGGGCAGGACATGCAGTATCCGGCTGAAAAGGTGGCCTCTACGGGCAACAAAAAGATTATGCTCACCGAGCGGGGCAACAGCTTTGGCTACGCCAATTTGGTGGTAGATCTGCGCAACCTGGTGGAAATGCGCGCCTTTGGCTATCCGGTGGTGATGGACGTGACGCACTCCACCCAGAAGCCCGGCGGACTGGGCGGCAAGAGCGGCGGCAATCGGGAGATGGCCCCTTACATCAGCGCGGCGGCGGCGGCGGTGGGCGTAGACGGTTTCTTCTTCGAGGTGCACCACCAGCCCGAGCGAGCTTTATCGGACGGACCTAACATGGTGCGACTGGAAGACTTTGAGGGGATACTGCGGAACTGCCAAGCGCTGCACCAAACTACCAATTTATGTTAGCTGATCGCATGGCACGCGTGCGGATGTTCGTGTTGGACGTGGACGGCACGCTCACCGACGGCGGCATCTACGTGCTCGACTCGGGCGAAGAGATGAAGCGCTTTCACGTGAGAGACGGCATGGCCATTGCGCGGTTGCGGCGGCAGGGTTATCACTTTGGGTTTGTGAGCGGCAGCAAGAGCGAGCGGGCTATTCGCAAGCGGGCTACTGATTTGGGCGTAGCCTACGTGTACGTGGGCGCGGGCAACAAACAGGCGGTGGTAGCTGAGTGGCTTAATGAACTAGATTTATTGCCCGAGCAGGTGCTCTGCATGGGCGACGACTTGAACGACCTGGAGGTGATGCGCTACTGCGGAGTGCGGGCCTGTCCGGCCGACGCTGCCGAACCCGTGCGCCAGCTCGCCGACGTGGTGACCGAGAGCAGGGGCGGCGATGCCTGCTTCCGCGAACTGGCGGATCGGTATTTTCCGTTAGACCATGAAGCTTAGCTTTGACGAAAGGGGCTATTTGTTACCCCATGACATCATCGAGTGCAACATAAATACGCTCGAAACTTATTTTGTAGATGCGTTTCCGCTTTCAACTACCCGCTTAATGCTGTGGAAGAACTATCAACGCTACCTGAGTAATTTTAGCCGCGAGGTGACAACTCATTTTACGCAATGGTTGGGCGGAAGCTTTTTCACCAAGATGGCAAACCCTCGGGACATTGACTTGGTAACGTTTGTAGATGTTCAAATTATTCAGGATAAAGAAACATCATTAGATAAGTATTGGTCGTTTTCGTTAGAAGACCAGGGGCTGGATGCTTATCTGGTGGAAGTTCACCCATTTGAGAGCGATCAGCATACTACGATTACCGAAAACTTTCGGCGTGTTTGGAAAAATCGTTTCGGAAGAGATCGTGACGGGCATCCAAAGGGATTTATTCAACTTGATTGGTGATATGCAGGAATTACAACCCCAATTGCAATCTGACATTGCTCGTTTGCTTGAGCTCATCCAACAGTCAAATCGCCTGCTGGATTCTTTGAAAGAAGCTGGTCGGGACGATACTGACTTAATGGAGCGGCAGGAAAAACATTTGCAACGTCAGTATACCGAAGAACTTAACCGATTGATGAAACCATTTAAACTTGGGGTGCATCTTCGAGATGAATAGGTAGATCAGGAATGTTTAAGCCGAACCGGTGCGCCAACTCGCCGATGTGGTAACCGAACGCCGAGGCGGAGATGTCTGCTTCTGCGAACTGGCGGATCGGTATTTTCTTTGAGTCAAAAACTTGACGATCCTATAGACCTTCAATATCTTCGTATATTCGGTGCATCGGCACTTGCAAGTTGAGGGAATGAAGCAAAACTTCTGTTTCTGCCCCTTCAAAGTACTCCATGACCCATTTATCTTCGACTGATTTTCGGTAGCGAGTCTCTACCGCCCACCGATTTTGTTCGATTAGAACATACTCTCGTAAGGAAGGCAGTTGAGAAAAGTACCAAAATTTCTGGCCGCCCGCCGTGGACACGGGGTCGTAGTCGGCGGTGCTTTTAGAAAGAACTTCTATTAACATGATAGGATTTGTGATAGCATTCATATCGGTTAATCTTTCGATTGGGCGACAGGCTACACTCAAATCTGGATGGAAACCTTTATTCACCGCAGGCACATACACTTTCAAATCACTGTTGAAGCGACGGCAGCCCGGCGGCAAATTATCTCGCAGCAAGTCGGAAATATTAGTGGCAATGGCACTATGCTCCGGAGAACCAACGTCCGTTGCGGCCCCCGCCATGGCAAACACTTCTCCGTTCCACGGGGGGCGTCGTGGTACTCATACCGTATACCCGTTTCTTCCTCAATCTGCTGATATTCAGCCAACGAATATCCTCTTTTGGGAACAGCTTCCATAGGTTTAGAATTTATGTAATGAGATAGACGCTAATAGTGTACGAAATTAGTTATTTTGACCGACTATTTGCATCCTTCGAGTGAAATTGAGTTTTTAGTCGGCTGATGCAATATTCTTCTATCCATCGCTTTATCTTAATGCTTGCTTACAAAAAAGAACTCAGTCCCCAATATCCCTAACCACTCCCCCAAATCACCCAACACCTAATCCCCTAACCACCCCGAAAGTCATCCACCATCCAATAACAACCACCCTCCGCTTTTGAGCTTCGTTTATCCGCAGTTTCTGTGGGGATTGCTGGCCCTCAGCATCCCGATCATCATCCACCTGTTCAACTTCCGGCGCACCCGGCGGGTGTACTTCAGCAACACGGCTTTCTTAAAGAACGTGAAGGAGGCCACCACCTCCAAGCTGAAGGTGAAGCACCTGCTGATTTTGCTAGCCCGCCTGGCCTTCATTACGTTTCTGGTGCTCACCTTCGCGCAGCCGTTTATCCCGGGCAACGCGGGCAGCGATGTGGCTACGAATAAGCTGGTGTATCTGTACCTGGACAATTCCCTGAGCATGGCCTCCGAGCTGGCGTCGGGCGTGCGCAGCATCGATCAGGGGGTGAGCGTGATCGACGAGATCAGCAGTCAGTATCCTCGCAATACGCAGTACAAGCTACTTACCAACCAATTTGGTAACTTCTCTCGCGTGCCCAAGAACAACGAAGAGCTGGCCGAACTGGCCGCGGGCACCGAACTCGCCGCGGGGGCACGCACCGCCCAAGAAGTAATCGATAAGGTACAAAACGACCGGCAATCGGCGGAGTTGCAGGGTGACGTTTCTTTTGAAGACAATGAACTCTACGTGATCTCTGACTTTCAAAAGTCTACGTTGGGTAACTTACAACCGCTGCAAGCCGACACCGCCCTGCGGGTTAACCTGGTGCCGGTGGTAAACTCTTTCACCCGCAATCTGTACGTCGATTCGGTGTATCTGGATAATCCGTTTATGTTGGCCGACCAGGCTAACGAACTCACGGTATCGGTGCGCAACGAGGGGGAAGAGGCGGTCGACGACCTGATTGTTCGCTTGCTCATCAATGAGCAGCAGGTAGCCAACGCTAGTTTAGACATTAGTGCTTTTTCGTCGGGTACGCTTCGCTTTCCGCTCAACTTTCCGTTGGAGGCCAACAACCGCTGTGCGCTGCAGTTTGAGGATTACCCCGCCACCTTCGACAACGAATTTTTCTTTACGCTCAACCTGGGAGATAAGATCACGGTGCTGGAGATCACGGCCACCGGGCAGGGCTCTTCCAATGTGGCCCGCGTATACGCTAACGAGCAGCTCTTTGACTTCCAGTCGTTCGGGATCAACAACCTGGACTACAGCCTCATTGAAGAAGCGGATTTGGTGGTGCTCAACGAACTGGGCGACGTGAACGAGGAAACCAGTCGGTCGATCAGGCCCTACGTGCAACAGTATCTGGAAAACGGCGGACATCTCATCTACGTGATGCCGGCCACCGGCAACATTGCCTTTCTGCGGCAGATCACCGGTAACCAGGGTTTGGTAGCCGAGCGGGTGCCCTTGCCCGACTCAGTGGGAACCGCCCCGGCGCTGGCCAATCCCGATCTGGCGAATCCGTTCTTCAGCAATATGTTCGAGGGAGAAGAAACCAACTTCGAGATGCCCGCGGCCGTTTCGTTGGTCAACCACAACCTGCGGGGCGAAGCCTACTTGCGCTACCGTACCGGCGACCCCTACTTGCTTGCCCTGCGCAACGCCGCCACGGCGGCCAAGCAAATCTTTGTGTTTACCACCCCGTTGCGGCAGGAGTTTACCAGCTTGTACCGGCACGGCATCTTTGTTCCGGTGATGTATCGCCTGGCCTCGATGGGTAAGTCGCTCGAAACCCCACTGTATTATTCCGTAGAAGATCCTACGGTGGTGCTCCGAACCAAGCAGTGGGATCAAAGTGAGAACGGCGCGACCACCGCGGCGGTCTACCGGCTGCTTCACGAAGACCAGGAAGTGATTCCCGCGCAGCGAATTGTGAACCAGCGCCTGATTATGGAGCTGCCGCCGGACCAGCTGGAAGCCGGTTTCTACGACTTGGTGCGCTCATCGCCCGCGGTGTCCGATACCCTGCCGCTGGTCACGCTGTCGTTCAACGTGGATGAACAAGAGTCGCGTATCGAACCCTATACGGCGGACGAAATCAGCGAGCAGATTGGCAACGCGCCGAATGTTTCGGTATACGAAGCGGAAGACGTGGAAACCTTCAGCGCTCAGTTGCAGAACCAAAACAACCAGCAGTCTTTCTGGCGATACACGCTCTTATTAGCCCTGTTCTTTTTGCTGGTCGAGGTGCTATTGATTCGTTTCTTGTAGGGACTGCGTTTGTGCTCAAAATCCCTTACCTTGCCGCGGTTTATTTATGAACGTCTTTCTACAATCAGCTACCCTGCTTGACCCCGCCTCCGCGTTGCACCGGCAGAAAGTCCACCTGGTGGTGCGCAACGGGATGATTGCTTCGGTGGAAGCCGCCACTAACGAGGCCCCGGAGGGGCCATTCGATCATACCATCGCCAGCAATGACCTATACGTGTCGGCGGGGTGGTTCGACCTGCAGGCGCATTTCTGCGATCCGGGCCTGGAGCATCGGGAAGATTTGCGCAGTGGGGCTCAGACTGCGGCCGCGGCGGGGTTCACCGAGGTGGCGCTGCTGCCCAATACCGCGCCCACGGTGCAGACCAAGAACGAGGTGCGGTATATTCTGGGCGGTAGCCACGGACCGGTGCAATTGCATCCGCTGGCGGCCGTGACGCGCCACGCGCAGGGCGAGGAGCTTACCGAGATGATCGACCTGCACCACGCCGGAGCGGTGGCCTTCACGGACGGTTTGCACGCGCTGGAGCACCGGCAGGTATTGCTCAAGGCCCTGCAGTACGTACAAAAGTTCGATGGACTGCTCATCAATCGGCCGGAGGATACGCAACTGACGGCCTACGGAACCATGCACGAGGGAGTGAACAGCACGCGTTTAGGGCTGAAGGGAATGCCCGTGCTGGCCGAAGTCCTGGCGCTAGAACGCGACTTGCGCCTGCTATCCTATGCTACCGAGTTTGCCTACGCCCATCCGCCCCGTCTGCACGTGAGCAACGTGTCGTCGGCGGTCTCGGTGGCCCTGATTCGCGCGGCCAAAGCGCAAGGATTGGCCGTAAGCTGCGACGTGGCGGCCCATCAACTGGTATTTGACGATCAGGAGCTGCTTTCGTTCGATACCAACTACAAGGTGAACCCGCCGCTGCGTTCGCTCGACGACCAGCGAGCGCTGCGCGCGGGCCTGGCCGACGGCACCATCGACGCCATTGTGTCGGCCCACCTGCCGCAGGACGAAGAGGGCAAGAAATGCGAGTTTGACCTGGCCGAATTCGGGATGCTGGGTTTGCCTACCGTGCTGCCGGTGGTGAGCCAACTGGTACGGGAAGGTGCTTCTTTGTCCCAGTTGATCGACTGCCTGACAAACCGCCCCCGGCAGTTGCTTAAGTTTGAGCTTCCGAAGATCAAGGTCGATGAACCGGCCAACCTGACGGTATTTGATCCTGCCGCAAATTGGACCTGGGATCGGACAATGAACCTTTCCAAATCTACTAACCACCCGTGGTACGGCCGGGCGTTGACCGGCCGGGTGCTGGGGGTGTTTCATCAGGGTCAGCATTACGTAGCCGAAGAAACCACGGAGGCATCGTGAATAGATGCCCAATTTTGGCGGTGGGACTGCGCTACGGGCTGGTGAACGGAGGGCTAACGGTGGTGTTGTTCATTGCCGTGACTTTCTTCGGCGAAAATCCCCTGATCGTAAACAAGTGGTTCGACTACTTTCTCATTCCGGTGCTGGTGTTTGCGGGTATTCGAGAGTTTCGTATCTACTACAATGCGCGCGCGTTACAGTTTTGGCAGGGAGTCAGTGTTGGGTTTATCATTTACGTGACCACTGCCCTGGTGTTTGCCGCGTTCATTGGGCTCTATCTAGCCACCTACGGCCAGCCCTGGGTCACGGATTACGTGCGCAACCGGGTGGCTTTGGTAGAAGAAAACCGGGAGGAATTTACCGAAGAACTGGGAGAAGCAACCTACCGGCGGGTGCTCACCGAGGTGCAGACCACCACCACCACTGACCTGGTTCTCGACGATGTTTTTCGCAAGCTGATGATCGGCGTGTTCGTTACCCTGATCATTGCTATGGTGCAAAGACGGACGCCGACCCAGGAAATGACGTAAGGCTTTTCTATATTTGTAATCCACCAGACGCTACACTACCATGCCGCACAACCTTCGCTACGGACTTTACCTAGGATTGATCAGCATTGCCTTCTCGGCCGTAATTGTTCTAATCGACTATACCTTGCTTCAGGAAACGGTGGTTTCGCTCATCCCGGTCGTGCTCACCATTGCCATTCTTATCATTGCGGGCCGAGACCTAAAGGAGCAGCAGGGAGGCTATCTGTCCTTCAAAGAAGCTTTTGTATCATCGTTTATCATTTATGCAATTGCGGGGGCCATCATCGTTATCTATCAAGTTTTGCTCTACAATGTGTTTGCTCCCGAGATCGCCGAAAGCCTCCAAAAGGAATCGCTTAATCAACAGGTGGCGGTGTGGGAAATGATGGGCATGAGCGACGAGGAAATTGATGAGGCGGCGGCTGCGGTTCAGGATAAAAATATTTTCGGGCCTACTTGGCAGTTGATTGCCTACGCCGGAAGTCTGCTGTTTGGATTAATCGTCGCGGCGATCATTGCGGCCATTGTGAAGAAGAACAAACCCGAATTTGAGTAGATGAACGAGAAAGACATTTCGGTGGTGGTGCCCCTGTACAACGAAGAAGAATCGCTGCGCGAACTCTGCGCGTGGATTGCCCGGGTGATGGACGAGCACGGTTTTTCGTACGAGGTGCTGCTCGTGGACGACGGTAGCAAAGATCGCTCGTGGCAGGTGGCGCAAGAACTGGCGGAGCTTAACCCATCCATTCGAGGGGTGCGCTTCAATCGCAACTACGGGAAGTCGGCCGCCCTGCAAACTGGCTTCGACCACGCCCGGGGAGCGGTGGTGATCACCATGGACGCCGACCTGCAGGACAGTCCGGATGAGATTCCGGCACTGTACGCCCTGATCCGAGACGAAGGGTACGATTTGATATCGGGCTGGAAGAAGACTCGCCACGACCCGCTGAGCAAGACTATTCCTTCTAAGCTTTTCAACTTCGTGACGCGGAAGATCTCGGGCATCCAACTGCACGACTTCAACTGCGGGCTAAAGGCCTACCGCGGCGACGTGGTGAAAACGCTGGACATCTACGGCGAAATGCACCGCTACATTCCGATGCTGGCCAAGCGCAACGGCTACGACCGGATTGGTGAGAAGGTGGTACAGCACCAGGCCCGCAAGTACGGCACCACTAAATTCGGCATCGGCCGGATTTTCGGTTTTCTTGACCTGGTATCGATTGCTTTTGTCACCAAGTTCAAGAAGCGCCCCATGCGCTTTTTTGGCGCGCTGGGCACCTTCTCGTTTCTGTTCGGACTGGTGGTGACGCTGTGGCTGATTATAGAGAAAATTTATAAATCGAGTCAGCATCTTAGCGTGCGGGATGTCACTGACCAGCCGCTGTTTTTTTTGGCTTTGGTAGCGGTGATCGTGGGGGTACAGCTTTTTATGGCCGGTTTTCTGGCCGAGATGCTTACCCTAGAGTCGAGCCGGAAAAACGACTACCTAATTGCCGAAACAATCAACGAACCCGCCGCGGTGTCTGATCTTAACTAATGCTGTTCTCCCTCATTATTCCCGTTTATAACCGTCCGGACGACCTGCGCGAGGTGCTCGACGGGCTAACTCAACAAACGGACCGGCAGTTTGAGGTGGTGGTGGTAGAAAGCGGCTCCACCATCCCGGCCAAGTCCGTAGTAGAAGCGTTCGCCGACCGCTTAGACCTGCACTACGCCCCCACCGGTAATCACGGACAGGGATTTTCCCGGAACCACGGCATGCAGCAAGCCCACGGCGACTACTTCATCATTCTGGACTCCGATATCATCATTCCGCCGCACTACATCGAGACGGTGCGAAAGCACCTGAAAAGTGATTATCTGGATGCATTTGGCGGGCCTGATCGGGCGCATGCTTCGTTCACGCCGGTGCAAAAGGCGGCTGACTTTGCCCTGACTTCCTACCTGACTACCGGGGGCATCCGTGGCAATAAACGGCAAGCCGCTCGCTACCGACCGCGCAGTTTCAACATGGGCTTTTCGCGCGAAGTGTACGAAGCCACCCAGGGCTTTGCGTTGCCCAACTGCGGCGAAGACATTGAGCTGAGCATCCGCATTCAGAAGCTGGGCTACCGCACCGGATTAATTCCCGGAGCCTACGTCTACCACAAGCGCAAAGAAACTTTGCTAGGCTTTTTTCAGCAGATGGTGTGGTTCGGTAAGTCGCGCATCAACCTGCACCGCATCGAGCCGGGTAGCCTCCAGGCCATTCATCTTATTCCGTTGCTGTTCTTTGCTTACCTGGGGATTACTTTGATCCTGAGCGTAGTGGCTTCTCCGGTGGGGGCACTGCTGGGGTTATTGCTGCTGGTTTACGCCGGGGTAGTGCTGCTGACCGCCACCGTGCGCTACCGTTCGCTACAAGTGGGTACCCTGAGCGTGGTAACCGCCTTCACGGTGTTTGTCGGCTACGGCTACGGACTCATCAAGTATCACTTCTTGCAGAAGGAGCCCTATACGCCGGTTTCATCGTAGCTGAAACAATCCGCGAAGAAACCCGGTTTATGGTCTGTTTAACTAACGACATAAACCATGAAAATGACGTACACGTTGTGCACCGGACTGTTGTTCGCAATAGGCTTGCTAGGCTGCGACGGCACCAGCCGCACCGAAACCACCGACGCCGAAGTACTGGTCGACTCCGCAGACGGCCCCCAAACGGTAACCGAAGAAACCGAAGCTAGTGCGGGCGATTTAGTCTTGTTTGCGTACATGAACAACGAATTACAGGCCGGGATGGCCCGCGCCGCCCAGGAAAGAGCCGCGACGCAGTCGATAAAAGACCTGGGGCAAGAACTGGTGCTGGGCAACAAGGAGATTGCCACGAAGCTCGACGAACTAGCGGAAGCCGCCCGAGTGGAATTGCCCGGCGGACTGGAAGTGGAGCAGCAAGCCACCCTCGACAGTATTCAAGAGCTGAGCCCGGATGCGTTCGACGAAGCTTTTATTGAGATGCTGGTCAAAAGGCAGGAAGATAATATCGACTTGCTCGAGGACTTAGCCGCTAGCGCTGACAACCCAATCGTGCGAGGGCTAGCGGATGACATTATCGACATTCAGCAAACCCAGATTGAAGAGGTTGAGGCAGCGCAAAGCAGTATGTAAAGCTAAGCCTTAAAGTCCGGATGGTTTCGGTCTTTGTCAGACAAAACGGGTTGGTCGGTGGGCCAATTGATGTTGAAGTGCGGATCGTTCCACCGGATGCCCGCTTCCTGACCGGGAGTGTAGAGTTGCGACACGTGGTAGTACACTTCTACGTTGTCTTCCAGTGTGATAAACGAATGGGCAAATCCTTCGGGCACGTAGAGTGAGCGATAGTTGTCCGCCGACAGTTCTACGGCAATGTGCTCGCAATAGGTGGGTGAATCCGGACGCACGTCGATGATCACGTCCAGAATGCTTCCCCGAATGCAACGGATGGTTTTGGCTTCCTTCGCATCGCCGGTTTGGTAGTGAAAGCCCCGCAGCGTATACTTTTTTTCGGAACGCGACAGGTTGCACTGGGCGGTGGTGGGGTTGAGTCCGTGCTTTTTAAAATCATCGGTGCAGAAAGCCCGCGCGAAGAAACCGCGTTCGTCTTCCATCTTTTTGAGATCAATGGTATACGCACCGGGTAATTTGGTTTCGGTAAAAATCATAGTTGTGTTAAGTAAAGAATTACTAAGTAATGACCAGCCGGTCTAGTCGCCGCTTGATTGTGCGGAGCCGCACAAACTGATCACCATCAAAATCTTGGGCGTCAAAGTTATGCTCCTGATACTTATCATACAGTTCCTGCATTCCTGATTCCAGGGTGTAGGCCAGTTGGAAGTCAGGCAGTATTGCCCCCAATCGATCGAAGTTCACCCGGTAGTTGCGCGGGTCTTCTCCCACTTCGCCCGTATAAACAATCTCCGCGTCGGGCAGCAAGCGTTGCACGTAGTCGGCCACGTCTTTTACCTGGTAGTTTTCTTGGTTGTCTCCTACGTTAACCGTCTGGTTGTGCACCGTTTCTCGGGGAGCTTCGGCTAGGGCAACAAACGTCCGGGCAATATCCCGGCAGTGGATGAGGGGGCGCCAGGGGGTGCCGTCGCTTTTGATAGCAATTTTTCCTTTGGCCACGGCGCAGCCCAGCAGGTTATTCACCACCAGATCGATGCGTAGCATGGGTGAATGTCCGTAGGCGGTGGCGTTGCGCAAAAACACGGGCGAAAACTGCTTATCGGCCAAGGCACTGATGCGCGTCTCCGATTCTATTTTCGAGCGGGCGTAGGCCGTGAGCGGGTTCACGGGGTCGGTTTCATCCATATTGAGTTTGGTTCCCAATCCGTAAATAGCACAACTGCTCGCAAACAGAAATTTCGCAACACCGGCCTCCTTGGCTAACTGCGCCAGCCGAACGGAGCCTTCTTGGTTGATCTGATACGTGAGGGCTTCGTCGAGGTCGCCGATGGGGTCGTTCGACAGGGCCGCCAGATGCATCACTGCGTCGTGCCCGCGCAAATCGTCGACGGTGACCGAGCGGATATCCTTGTTTAAGGAACGAGTGGGGGCCACCACCGGCTCCCAGGCGCAATCTGCAAACAAGCCAATATCACAACCGGTCACGGTGTGTCCTTTATCCAGCAGCAACGGCACCAAATGCGCTCCGATGTATCCTTGGTGTCCGGTAACAAAAACGTTCATGAAATAGATTAATTGAATGAAAGAATGATTGAATAGCCAGGCGTCGCGTCCTGTTCAGATTATGCTGAAGGCTGAACCAGCTTAAATATCTTTTTGGCTTCTTCCACAAAACGGTGCTGGGTGGCAAAGGAGATTTTCTGCCGAAGTTTCTGAGAACTTACTTGTAGGTCGTCGGCGTACCGGTTGGTGTCGTTTTCGTTGACTTCGAGGGCCAGCTTCTCACCGTACACTTCCTGGTAAGCCTGCTGCACCGACGCGGCCACGTCGATCATCCGAAAGGTCTGTTCGCCGCTGATATTAAAAGTGTCGTTAAAAGGGTTCGGCGATTCTAACGTTTGGTGCACAATGTCGCACACGTCGCCCATCCAAATGAAGTCGCGAGAAGCTTGGCCGTTTGATTTCAGCACAATCTTTTGTTCGGTCGCCGCCATCCGGGCCAAGTCGTTAAGCACCAGGTACCACTTCGACGAGTCCGTATCCTTCGGGCAGCCGTAGCTGTTGGTGAGGCGAAAGATGGTGTAGGGAAGCCGGTGACTGGCGTGAAACTGCTTCACGTAGTATTCGGCAAACAGGTGGGTAGTGCCGTAGTCGTTCTTAGGCTCGGTCGGCGTGTCTTCGGTGATCAGGCCGTTGCGCTGTCCGTACACCTGAAAGGTTGAAAAGTAGACGAACTGCCGCAGCTCCGTTTGGTCTTTGAAGTGATCCAGCAGGTTGCGGGTGCCCAGGGCGTTCACGCGCAACGCATCTTCGGCGAAATTTTCCTTGAAGTAGTCGTTTACGCTGGCGGTGTGCACCACGTAATCGAAGGTGCGGTTGCCTAAGCTATTTTTCACAGCTTGCCGGTCGGCAATGTCGCAGCCGATGAAGGTGAAATCCAGATCGGTCAGGATAGGACGCTGCCGACTGGCAAGTACGCTTACCTGATAATCAGTTTGGCGGCAGAAGTAATCGGTGAGCCAACTGCCCAGGTTGCCTAGTCCGCCAGTAATCAGTAGGGTTGGTTGATTAGTCATGCTTCTTGCCAGATTTTCCACTTCGGATTGCCCGCCTCCCACATCGCTTCCAGGCGGCGCTTGTCGCGCAGGGTGTCCATGGCTTGCCAGAAACCGTGGTGCTTGTAGGCCACCAACTGCTCGTCGCGCACCAAATTGTTGAGCGGGGCCTGCTCGAACATCACGTCGTCACCGGCGATATAGTCCAGCGCCCCCGGTTGGCACACAAAGAACCCGCCGTTGATCCAGCCGCCCTCGCCCTCGGGCTTCTCCTCGAAGCTGCTCACGCGCTGATCTTTTTCAATGCGCATGGCTCCGAAGCGCCCCTCGGGTTGCACCGCCGTCATGGTGACCAGTTTGTCGTGCTGCCGGTGAAAATCCACCAGCTGCCGAAGGTCCACGTTGGCCACTCCGTCGCCGTAGGTGAACATAAAGGGTTCGTCGTTGAGGTAGGGCTTGGCCCGCTTGAGACGCCCCCCGGTCATGGTGTTGAGTCCCGTATTGATCAGGGTCACGCGCCAGGGTTCGGCCTGGTGGTGACTGTGGGTTTCAATTTGGTTATGCGCAATATCGATGGTCACATCGTTTTGATGCAGAAAGTAGTTGGCAAAATACTCCTTGATGACGTAGCCCTTGTAGCCCAACAGAATCACGAAATCGTTGAAGCCGTAGCTGGAATAAATTTTCATGATATGCCAGAGAATGGGGCGACCACCCACCTCCACCATTGGTTTGGGAATGGTGTGGGTTTCTTCACTCAACCGGGTGCCAAACCCTCCGGCCAGCAGTAACACTTTCATACGCAGCGATTAGGAGGGCAAAGATAAAATTTATTGGCAGGAACCTAGAGGATAGCGGCGGAAAGTTCTGATTGGGCTGCTGAAGTTCTTTATGAATACGGTTGGCGAACGGATCAGCACCCTGGAGAAAGACGTAGCCGCCCTGAAAGCAAAGTAGTTTTATCTTCTTACCGCATTAACCTGCTCCGCCTCTTCACCAACCGAAACCGTACCTAACGTTTTTTTCTCACAAAAATAAATAAGCTCCTCCGGCAGCAGGGCGTAGTAGCGAATTTTTTCCCGGGAAAAATGCTTCACGTAGTCGTCTTCGGTGACCACAAAACCCGCCTGCCGCAGGCGGTCGCCGTAGTCATGTCCGTAGCGGCGCAGGTGGTCATCCTGCCCGTAGGCCTGCTCCCGTTCTTTCGGATCAACGATGCTGGGGTCTTCGTAGGTGGTTTCCAAATCGTAGGTCGGACTCTGAATAATGGCCCACCCCCCGGGTTTGAGCACGCGCAAAATCTCGCGCATACACTGAATGTCATCCCGCACGTGTTCCATCACGTGGTTGCACAACACCACATCAAAGCTGTTGTCAGCGAAAGGAATGTCGTGCAGGTCCATCTTCACCTGAGCCCAGGGCGAATCCAAGTCCGCTGAGATATAATCGATGCGCGGAAGGCGCTCGAAGCGTTCCACAAAGCAAATTTCCGGAGCCACGTGCAGCAACCGAAGTGGTTTGTCGAAGAAATCGGTCTTTTCTTGCAGATATAGCCATAATAACCGATGTCGCTCCAGGGTGAGCGAACCCGGACACAGGGCGTTGGAGCGGGGATGGATGCGCCCGTAGGGCAAAAACTTGCGGTAGGACCGCCCATCGACCGGACAGTGTACCCGCTTGCCTCGGTAAAACAAGGCCAGCGCATTGAGCACCGGGCGGCTGAACAATTGGAGATGCTTGCGGGGAATGTGTCGGGTGGCCCAACGGATGATCCACTTCATAGAAATAATCTGGAAAGGCTCAACAGAGGTTATTCTGATAAAGTATCAGAGTAAAGTTAAATTTGTAAATTTCGTATTT
Source organism: Cyclobacteriaceae bacterium (assembly GCA_965217295.1). Taxonomy (GTDB): domain Bacteria; phylum Bacteroidota; class Bacteroidia; order Cytophagales; family Cyclobacteriaceae; genus Tunicatimonas. The sequence goes on along the minus strand of CBDCHR010000008.1, from coordinate 6,069,633 downwards.
TTTAATGTACTTTTTCTGGTACAGGTGCCGCGCCATTGTTCGTATATACTACGAAGGTAGGTATTTCAGCGAACAAGAGAATAAGATTTTGCGCTAGGAACTTTATTTGCGCCAACGAAATTAAGTATCATTGCAGTTCAAATCACTGAGTATATGAAAACGTTTAGGTTCAAGACCAATATAGAAAGCGAGCGCTGCGTTGATCAGGTGGCTTCGTATCTCAACAACACCACCGACATTGCCGGTTGGGGAGTGGATACTAACAACGTAGACAAAGTGCTCACCGTGGAAGGCAACGACCACCTGGGAAGCCACGACGTGGTAGACATCGTCAACCTCGCGGGCTTCTCGGCCCGTCCGATGAAGAAGAAGCTTCTAAATCGGCTGCTGGGTGCGGTGGCGTAGGTGCCCTTTTTCCTGGAGATTACTAATTTTAGCGTCGGCCCCCAGCCGACGCTTTTTTTACGGCCCCTCCAACCAACGCCCTTTCCAATCCGACTTTAGCAGATCGGTTGTCCGCGGAGTATCATCGCGGCGGCAAAGTTCCTTCAGAAAATCAGTGTCGGGGTTCCACCGACGACCGTCAAAAAACTCTGCTCCTTTGTGGTCGCGCACTTTGTAGAGCGACTTTTCGCGGTAGCAGGTGCCGATGTAGACGTAGTTTAGTCCCTGCTGCTGCGCCCAGTCGATCACCCGCCACATCATCCACTTGCCCAGCGAGTGCGACTGCATAAATTCGGTGTCGTAGAACGAAAACCAGTAGTGCAGCATGCCGTCGGCCACCACCGCCAGCACGTAACCGTAGGTTTGTTGAGAAGAGGCGAAGCGAAAGACGTGGGTCACCAACTGCCGGTCCAGCACGTAGGCCAGGCGCTCGGCCGACATCGAGCCCCCGGCGAACCGCTCCTCGGCGTAGGACTGACAGAACTGCACAAACGAGGCGTCGTTGGTATCAAAATCGCTTCGCTCAATCACGCGCATGTCAACAGCCAGCGGCTGAATTTTACGATCCACCCGGCGGTTTTCGGACAAAGTAACAAACCGGCTAAGATCAACACGAAGGCTTCGCGCCAGATAAAAGTGGTCTTCGGTGAGTGTCAGATCGCCGGTGTAGGGCAAAAAGCCCCGGGCGTAGATGTCGGGCAGCTCATCGGCATTTTCCTTCACGCAATACACGGCGTACGAAAAAGTGTAGGTAGCGTAGTCAATTTGGTGTTCAGAATAAAAGATTTTCATGGAGGTTAAGGTAGCGGATAAGCGAATAACTATCAACAATCTGTTTCAAAGCATTTTATCCACGAACCCTGCGCGTTGACCATCATCACCTCCGCGCGGGTTTCGTTCGGCAACTTCAGTCGGCTGCGGGGAAATAACAAAGAGCTTAAGGGGCTGCTCATCCGCCTCATTCGGGCCAAGAAATGCCGCGCCCGGGCAGTGGTGTGGGACGATGAAGATCTGCCCCTCCGTAACAAGCTTAAAGAACTAGAGCAGCGGGCCGTGCCGGTGACCCCAGTAGACGTAGCCGCCCACTACGGCGTTCCACGGGCCAAGCAGCTAACACTTTTTGGTGCCAAGTGATGATAATGAAACAAGATCACTACCAAAAATAGCGTACGAATTATTACTTTGGGGCCAGCATCTTCCGTAACCCCCGTCCAATGAATCAAGCCCCTCCTCACTCTCCTTCGCGCCGTAGATTTGTGCGCGGCGCGGCCCTTTCGGCCGCCAGCTTTCTCATCGTTCCGCGCCACGTGCTGGGTGGTCCTGGCTTCACCGCTCCCAGCGACCAGGTGACGGTGGGCATCGTGGGGGCCGGGGGGAAGGGAAAGCAAAACACGGCCGAATTGCTTACCTTCGACGACGTGCGGGTGGTGGCGGTGGCCGACCCTTCGTACTACTGGAACCTACAGGAGTTCTACTACCGCACCGAGGCCGGACGCGGACTCGTCAGGAAGATGGTGGAGGAGCACAACGACGAAAAAGGCAGGAAGGGAGAAGTGGGCGGATACCTGGACTTTCGCCGCTTGCTGGAAAAAGAACCCGAACTGGACGCGATCATGTGCGCCACTCCCGACCACACCCACGCCTACGTGTCGCTGCTGGCGATGCGGGCGGGCAAGCATGTGTTCTGCGAAAAACCGCTCACCCACAACATCTGGGAAGCGCGGCAGGTGCAGCAGGTGGCCCGCGAAACCGGACTAGCCACCCAGATGGGCAACGTGGGTCACAGCGCCGACGGTATGCGGCAGACGGTGGAGTATCTGCGGGCCGGGGCCATTGGCACCGTACGCGAGGTGCACGCCTGGGTGCCCGCCACCCGCTGGAACCCCGGTCTGCAAGGATTGCCCACCGGCACTTCGCCCAAACCGGCGGGCTTCAACTGGAACCAGTGGCTCGGCCCCCGCGAGCCGGTTCCTTATAATGAGGCTTACACCCCGGTGAAGTGGCGCGACTTCTGGCGCTTCGGTTGCGGGGCAATGGGCGACTTTGGCTGTCACGATATGGACGCCGCCACCTGGGCCTTTCATCTGAAAGCTCCCACCAGCGTGGAGTTGCATCCGGCCGGGTACAGCGATGCCGAGATCATTCCCTACGGCGAGATCGGTTACTACGAGTTTGAGCAGCGCGGCGAGCAGCAACCGCTGAAACTTACCTGGTACTCGGGCGGAGTGCAACCGCCTCGGCCCGAACAATTGCCTACTTCGGTGGCGATGCCCCGCCGGGGAACGCTATTCGTAGGCGACGAGGGCATCATCCTGAACGACGGCGGTGAGCGGGTGCCGCAACTCTTCCCCGAAGCCCGGGCGAGTGAGTTTACGCCGCCCGAGCCTACCCTGGCGCGCTCCAACGGTCACTTTCGCGATTGGGTGGATGCCATCAAAGGTGGTCCGGCCGCCAGCGCCAACTTCGACTACGGGGCTCGCTTGACCGAACTTACCTTGCTGGGAGTGCTGTCGCTACGGCTGGGCGGTAAAAAGCTCGACTGGGATTATGAGAATATGAAAGTTAAAGGGTTGCCCGAAGCAGATGCATTTATTCGGGAGCCTACGCGCGAGGGTTGGGAGTTGGGGTAATAAAATTTTTCAGCTTAAGTAGAAACCAGCTTACCTTATGAATTTATTATGTCGACTCCTTTTAACTCTATTAACTGCCTTTGCTCACTCCTTCTCTTTCGCTCAAGACCAAATAGAGGGCTTTGTGATGCGATCGTCTTCGCAAGCACCTGTTCCATTCGTGAATATAGGAGTGATAGCAAAAGGCTTGGGTACAGTCTCTGACGTTAATGGTGCATTTAAATTAAAGTATAACATCGTCATTGATGATGACTTTGCGGTAGCTGTAGAGCTTATTGAAAACCCTGGGAACAAAGACCACGAAGTTTACTTCTCGGTCGGATTGTTTGGCAATGTTCTGATTCAGTCAACAAGTCAAGCAAAATGGGAAAAAACCGGAACGGTAGGGCCAGGCTTCAATCTTATAGTAAAGCACGACAATTGAGCTGTCTATGGAGTTACAGTCCATAAATAGTTCAGCTATTCACTCCAGCACCTCGCGCAGCACCGTTAGCGATTTCACCTCCCCAAAGTTGGCCAAGTGCAACTGGTAAAACCGGATGAGGTCGTCGAGCAACTGCTGCCGCACCGCGCGGGGCACCAACGTGTGTTCGGTGTAGCGATACTCTAGCAACTGCGTGAGTAACTGCTCCTGATCCTGGGTTTGCACCGGTTGCCCGATAAACTCGTATACCTGCATAAAGAAATCACGGGCCGACTGCGGGATAAAGCCCAAGTAGCGGCTCAGTTTTAGCAGAAATTGCAGGTGAAAATTCTCGTAGTTGTTGTCCATGTGGTCAAAAACGCGCAGCGACTGCTCAATGAAGGCAAACAGCTCCGGGTTCCCTTCTTCTTCTTTGAGGCTTTTGTTGAGTACTTCGGTTACGAACAAAGCGATGCTCGACTTAAGCACGTTGTAGGGAACCGTTTGGTAGGGTTCCGGGCACTGCAACTCAGAAATTCTGGTCAGCCCGGCGGTCTTTTTATGATACACGACCAAGTCCAGCGGAGTGAGCGGCTGGAAGAACGATATTTTGCTTTTCGATTTGCGGCTGCCGCCCCGCACGCTGTTTACGATGTACGATTGCAGACCAAAGTCCTCGGTGTAGATGCGGGTAACGATCGAGGTTTCCCGGTACTTCACAAAGTTCAGGACAATCCCCCGCGTTTTAAACAGCATAGCAAACTCGTTCTTTGGTGCAGTAACAACCGGTGAGATGGATCGCGTTCACGGAATCACCGCCAACTTACCGACGTAGGTTTCTTCTCCATCGGCCGTGGCACTAAAGAGCAGGTACACTCCGGTGCCCACGGCTTGTCCGCCCTGGTTCCGGCCGTCCCAGGTGGCGGTGCCGCCCTGCGCCCGCAGTTCGCGCACCAGCGCTCCCGAAACGGTGGTGATCTTCACAATAGCATCTTGGGCCAACCCCCGGATGCCCACCGTGCCTCCGAAACTGCTTCGAACCGGATTCGGAAACACTTCCACCGATTGGTGCGCAATATTCCCTTCGGTAGCGCCGCCCCGGTACGACACCAGTCCCCGGTCGGTGGCTACGAATACTTCGCCGTCGAGCGGGTTGATGGCAACGTCTAGAACAACGTCAGAAATTAGGGGACTGTTCTCCTGCGTAAAGCGCTGCACCAGTTCTTCGCCGGTTTCGGAGAACAGCCACAAGCCGTTGCGGGTGCCTACCCACTTGCGGTTGCCCCCGTCCACGGCCAGGCAGGTGACGTGCTCATCGCGCAGCAGAAACTGCCGCTCAAACACCGGCCGCACCAGCAGCACGTCGGAGAATACCCGACCCGGATTGGGGAAGTAGGCAACTCCCTGGTCTCCGCCGATCCACACCAACCCGTTGCGATCCACGACCAAATCGGTAATCAGGCGTCCTGGCAGATCGGCTGCGCTCGTGCTGGCCGCCACCGACTGCACCTCGTCCGTCGATGGATTAAAGACCAAAACGTCGGTGCCCGGCATATCGGTGCCAGACGCGTCGGAGTCATTGGCATTGCCCGTTGTCATCCACAACGATCCGTTAAAATCAGCGGACAACCGCCGTGGATAAACCGCCTGCAGCGCGAGGTTGGCCACGGTCTGCCAGACCGATTCGATCGGAGAAAAAGATAGGAGCGACGCGGTATTTCCGAATTGTCCTACCCACAACTGTCCTTCTCGGTAGGTTAGGGCGGTAAACTTCTCCTGGCCCGCCTGATCATCCGGTGGAGGCACCGCCAAGAATTCCTGCTGACCGTCCCACCGCAGCAATCCCTCTCCGAACGACGCCAGGTAGTAGGCGTGGGTACTCGGATCGTAAGCAGCATCCCGAATCTGCGCTCCCGGCGGGGGAGGAGTGTAGATCGTCCACTGCCCCTGGCCGAAGGCCGAAAACCGACCATCCGGGGAAGCGTCGAGCGCTAGCAACCGATCATGAACCCAGCGCACTACCGGTAGGTTATCGGAAGCCGGGCCGCTGGGCAAAAACGAGGCGAAAGCCCCGTCAGAAAAGCGTAGCAAACCCTGCTGTCGGTCGGCAATCCAAAGCGTGCCTTGCTCGTCCACTTCGGCATCCTGGGACGCCAAACCTGGCACGTTGCTCACAACGGATGAGCTATCCAGGATCACTACCTGCTCATCGGTAGCTGCAACCAGTGAGTTAGCGATGGCTCGAAGCGCTCGAAACGGGCGAGTGGTGGTTAGTTCGGTAGGTTGCCACTGCCCGCTGCGCCACCGAAACAAACCTACTCGGTCGTAGGCGGCGTAGAGCGTGCCATTGTGGTAGGCTACGTGCCGAACTTCACTTTCCCGCACTCCCGGAGGCGGGGGAGGGCGACGCCACGTGCGAAAGTCTTGCCGGTTGGTGGTGACGGCCAAGGCGTTGGCAATGATGCCCTCATCGGTGGCCAAAAAGATACTGTCGCCCGAAGTGGTTGCATTATAGATCGTCAGCGGGTCGCCCGTGGCGCTTAGTCGGGTGTAGGAGGCGGCAATCTGAAGGCCACGCTCGGTCAATGTGAGCACCCGCACGCCCTGGCTGGTGCTGACAAAAGCGGTGCCCCCTTGCCAGTGAATGTCGTGGATAACCTCCGGTTGCTGCTCGGTGGCTCGCTCAAGGAGATCAAACGTACGGATTTCACCGTCAATCAACAGGTCGATCCGGCCGCTTCGATAGGCCAGCAGCAAGGCGCCCGAAGCCGGTTCGTAGGCCAGGGCCACCACGCCGACATCACTAAAACCGTCGTTTTTAGAAAGGATTCGGACGCTTCCGTCGGTGCGGGACACGGAGAACAGACCGTTCGCCGCCGCGGCGTATACCTGATCGGGGGTGACGGCCAGGTGGTTTACTTGATGATAGGAGAAGTGGGTGCGCCAGGTGCCAATGGGAACCGAATTCTGCGCTTGTAGCAGCGGCGGTAGTCCAATGAGCCCGACGCTTAGCGTCCACAAAAAGCGAATCCAAAAAGTAGCATTCATGGGCTATTGCTCGGGAGGCAGGTTTCCGGTTCCTTTCTGATCACGGAAGAAATAGTACCGACTACGCGCTTCGTAGTGGGTGTGGTCGCCGATCTGCAATTGATCATCGGCCGCCGAGAGTCGGAAAGAATAAGAAGCCGGAGCACCCGATACCGCACAGATCGCATGCACTTTGGTGACGTACTCGGCCACGGCCATCAGGTTGGGCATGGGCCCGAAAGGTCGCCCTTCATAGTCCATATCCAAGCCTGCCACCACCACCCGTTTGCCGCTGTTGGCCAACTGGTTACACACCGCCACAATGTCCTCGTCGAAGAACTGGGCTTCGTCGACCCCTACTACCCGACAGTCGGTAGTGAGTTCCAGAAGATCGCTAGCTAGGGCCACGCTCGTCGACGGAATCCGGGTTTGGTTGTGAGAAACCACGTCGTGGGTATGGTACCGATCATCCACCGCCGGTTTGAAGATTCGCACGGCCTGTTTGGCAATGATGGCGCGGTTGAGTCGGCGAATCAACTCTTCGGTTTTGCCCGAGAACATGCAGCCGCAGATCACTTCGATCCATCCGGCCCGGGGCTTGCCCGGCGGCAGTCCGCCAATTTGTGGTTCGGTAAACATGAAAGTGAAATGTAGATTATGAGCCGCAAAATAAGAAACTAAAGCGTTTTATGTGATATATTTGTCAGGTATGGCCCTTTTCAGAGAGCCTCAACGTTGCCACAAAGTACCTAAACACCATGAAGCCTTCTTTAGACTATACCGCCCTGGAGCACTACAGCCGAACGTTTAGCGAGCGGGTGGTTCGTGAGGTATACGCGCACCAGCACCGGGTAAGCGGGCCGGATATTCTGTCGATCAGTCCGGTGAAGCAGGTGAATTTTTTCGTCATTAAAGCGCTGTTCGAGCAATGGCAACAGGAGATCGACCGACTGAAGAGTCCGTACTTCAATTACGATCACGAAGAAGTGCAGGTGGCTCTGGAAGAATTTATGAACACCCTGTCACAGCACATCTCGGTAGCCGAACCGGAGCTACTTCCCCTGTTGGTCACCGCTACCCAGGATGCGCTGTTGTTGGCACTTTCGCCGACGGATTACTTCCAGCGGGTGCTGGATCGCCTCAACCGGGAACAGCTCTATGCGGAAGACGTGAAGGGGTGGATCAAGTACGTGAAGATGAACCGCGCTCCGCTGGACGCCCTTTCGGACCGGGTGGCTGCCAGCAACGGAGCGGGGGTGTCGGTCGCCGAAGCAGCCCGCCTGTTGCAGTCGAAGGCCAGCGACCTACCCGCCGAACTACCCGCCGAACTACCCGCCGACTATCAACAGGCCTTCTCGCAGGTGGTTCCGCTCACTGAGCAGGATCTGCTTGAGACCAGCCAACCGGTATCCCCGCCGCCGGAACCTTTGCCTGAGGTTGATGAACCAGCTCCCCCCACGCAAGATGAGGATACCCCTCCCGAAGTCCCGGTTTCACCCCGCACGCTCAACGACGAACTCACTCCCGCGCAGCGCGCTACCCTGGCGGATATCCATCAAAAGCAGAAGATCGCCAACATCAAATCGTACATTGGGGTGAACCAGCGCTTTATGTTCATTCGCGAATTGTTCGGAAACAACGCCGAAGCGTATAATCAGGCCCTGGATGAGTTGGAGCAGCAGAATACGTACATTGAGGCGTTCAACTACCTGCGCAACCAGTATGCCCAACCCAACCGCTGGAAAATGGATTCCGAAGAAGTAGTGGAGTTTCTGGAGATTATCGCGAAGCGATTCTGAAAGAAGTAGTGCGCGGGAAGTAATACTTATAGGTTGGAAAGAGGATTGTGAGGGCACAATCCTTGGGCACGGTGAAAGAGCGGCTGGTGAAGACACCAGCCTTGGGTATTTGGGGCTATTATGATGGACAATCAACTATCGTGTCAGCAACTGCATGCGGTGCGCATCCAGCTTCAGCAAAATAAACAGCAAAATAGTGAACGCCCACAGCGAGGAACCACCGTAGCTGAAGAAGGGCAACGGAATGCCAATTACCGGAAACAAGCCGATGGTCATGCCGATGTTAACGGCGAAATGAAAAAACAAGATAGCCGCTACTGAGTAGCCGTAGACCCGGGCAAAGGTTGATTTCTGCCGCTCCGCAATGGTGGTCACCCGAATGAGCAGGGCCACGAACAGCCCGATGAGCAACACGCTGCCCAGCCAGCCGTGCTCCTCGCCAATGGTGCAGAAGATGAAGTCGGTGCTCTGCTCGGGCACAAAGTCGAACTTGGTCTGCGTGCCCTCCAGAAAGCCCTTACCCCAGAAACCGCCCGAGCCAATGGCAATCTTAGACTGCGTCACGTTCCAGCCGTAGCCCAGCGGATCGGCGTCGGGGTTGATGAGTGCCTTCACCCGGTTCTGCTGGTGCGGCTTGAGCACGTGGGTCATAAACAGATCAACGCTCACCACGACGGCAATCACCGAAAGGGTAGCGGCCACGATCACCACAATGCGCCGGGTTCTCTTGGCATTGACCCCTATGAGCAGAAAAGCCGTGACCACGGCGGCAATAATCAAATAAACCTGATCGATGTAGAGCGTGAGCACAAACAGCACCCCCACGGCGATACCAATGCCTAGTAGCAAGGGCGAAAAGCCTTCGCGATAGAAAACAATCACCAGGGCACTATAGACCATGGCCGTACCGGTGTCGCCCTGCAAAATGATAAGAACGGCCGGGAGCAGTGTGATGGCAAACAGGATTAGTTGGGGGCGTAGCGAACTAAAAATTTTCGGGTTTAGGCTGATGTACTTGGCTACCGCCAGTGCCGTCGCAAATTTGGCGAACTCCGAGGGTTGCATCCGAAAACTACCGATGGCAAACCACGATTTGGAACCCGCAATCTCGCGGCCAAACAGCAAAACGCCTACCAGTACTAAAATAACCGCGGCGTAGATAAGCAGCGCAAACGAATCGTAGAACCGAAAATCCATCAGCATAATCACCGCGATGATCACTACCGAAGTGCCAATCCAAATGAGCTGACGCCCTGAGTTGAGGGACAATGAGAAAATGCTCTGATCAACCTGCTGCGGATCATAGACAACGGCAAAGATATTGAGCCACCCCAATCCTACCAGGATAAAGTAAAGGATCACTACGCTCCAGTCTATTCGCCCGCCTAACTGTTGATCTACTCTCATCGTTTCATTGCTAGTTGCTGAGTTACCGGCTATCAAGAAGCTAGTCCTCAGCGTATAATACGCACAGCTTTTAGTAAATAAAGTCGCCCTTGAGGATATAATCCTGGATGGCGGGCCGGTCGGTGCAGTTTTTCAGGTACTTCTCGATCATCAGACTGGAAATTCCTGCTGCGGCGCGGGCCCCCCCTCCGGCGTTTTCTACGTAGACCGCCAAAGCAATCTTCGGATCATCCTTTGGAGCGAACGCAATAAACACCGAATGGTCTTCTTCGCCCCGGTCTTCGTTATCCACCGTGCCCGTTTTGCCACACACTTCAATGTCCGCCAGTTTGGCCCGATACGAACCGGTGCCTCGATCCACCACGGCAGCCATGGCTTCCACCGCTACGTCGAAGTACTTCGGCTCGATCATGGTGAAATGCTTCTCTTGATACTCTTCCAATGGCTGACCGTCTTCTCCCACGGACTTGATGAGGTGCGGCGTGATGTAATGGCCCCGGTTGGCAAAGATTGCCGCCAGGTTGGCCATCTGTAGCGGCACAATCTGTAGTTCGCCCCGGCCGATAGCATTCGAGTAGATAGTAGAAAATTTCCAGCGGTTGTCGCCGTAGATCCGGTCGTAGAGCGACGGTCCGGGAATGTAGCCGCCCTTTTCGTGGGGCAAATCCACTCCCAAGGGTTGACCCAGTCCGAAGCTCATCACGTAGTCGCGCCACTTGGTGAGGCCAATTTCAGTATCTATAAATGTATTGTCTGACTCGCCCTGGTTCAGAATGCGCTTATAGACGTTCCAAAAGTAGGGGTTGCACGACACCTCAATGGCCTTTTGCAGGTCGGCGTGAGCGTGCGGGCCGTGGCACGAAATGATGCTGCGGTCGCACCGAAACACCGTGTTTTCCGAAACCACTCCTTCTTGCAGCCCGATGAGGGCTTGCACAATCTTGAAAATAGATCCCGGAGGGAAGGCCCCCATCAGCGGGCGATTGAACAATGGTTTAGTGGTGTCGGAAGCAAGCTTTCCGTAGGTCTTGCTGAAGGTGCTGCCCGAAAGCTGGTTAGGGTCGTAAGAAGGGGCCGACAGAAAAGTGAGAATCTCCCCGGTTTTGGGTTCAATGGCCACAATACTGCCGCGTTTGCCCTGCATCAGCGTTTCGGCGTATCCCTGTAGATCAATATCAATGGTAGACTGTAAGTTATCGCCCGCGATAGAGAGTGTATCGAAAGCGCCGTCCTTGAACGAGCCTTTCTCTACGCCCCGCACGTTCACCATTTTGTAGCGCACGCCGCGTTTGCCCCGCAACACCGGTTCGTACTTGGATTCCAGTCCGCTGATGCCAATGTAGTCGCCCTGTCGGTAGTAGCCCGCCGAGTCGCGCTCCAGTTGGTAGCGGCTGATCTCGCCAATGTAGCCCAGGGCATTGGCCATGCTCCGAAAAGTATACGCGCGGTTGGTGCGCGCCTGGATGCGGAAGCCCGGAAAGTTAACCAGATAATCTTGCACCGTGGCGAAGGTGGCGTTAGACACCTGCTTGATGAAGACCGAGGGCTTCACGCGGGAGTAGCGCTTTGCTTTGGTCAGCTTATCCACAAACTCCTGCTTGGTGATGTCAAAGAGGCGGCAGAAAGCCAGCGTATCCTCTATTTCAACGTCCTTGGGAACAACCTCCAGGTCGTAGACGGGGGCATTGTAGACCACCAGCTTGCCGTTGCGATCGTAGATAAGTCCGCGAAAAGGGTAGCGCACCACGCGCTCAATGATGTTGTTATCCGCCTTCAGTTCGTACTGTTTGTCCAGCACCTGGATAGCAAAAAGCTTGGCCAGGAAGATGACGGCTACCAGGATAAAAGTGAGGCGAATGACGTACTTTCGGTTCGTGTTCATAATACGGTTCTGCGAGATGACGAGGACAGAATGTACTGAATGATCACCATCATCAGCAAGGTAAAGATAGCACTCGCAAAAGTTTTTGCAAGCGAGAGGCCCAAAAGCTGAAGGTCAGCGGCTTCGATAAGAAAAATAAGCGCATGGTGAATCAGCAACATCGGAAACGCGTAGGCAGCAAACCAGCGCAGCCCTAGCGCCTGGGGAGTAGGTACCGCACCGATGTCGTAGCCTCCGCGGGGGGTAAGAAACTGAAGCCACCGGGGGCGGATGAACATGATAAACACACTCGCGGCCGCGTGGATGCCCAGCGTGTTGTAGAACGCGTCCACCAGCAAGCCCGACACAAACCCCAGCAGCATGGCCGTTATCACGCCGGTTTCAATAGGAAGCAGCAGGATGAAGGCAACGTAGACGTAGCAGAAAGCGGTGTCGAACAGCACCAGGTTGCGAACCACCACAATCTGGAGAATGATGAACACAAAAAAGTTGAGTATCTGGGGCAGAAACTGACGGCTATTCATTGGCAAAACGATGTTTCTGTACCAAAGAATCTTTTTCTTGCTTCAGCGTATTGTTCACCACGTACACGTAACCCAGTTGGTAGAAATTGGTCGCCAGATTGATGTCGATGGTGTAAAACGCGGCGTCTTCTTCGGGGCGCACTTCGGCCACCGTGCCGATGGGAATCCCCGGAGGGTAAATCCCGCTGTAGCCCGACGTGACGATGGTGTCGCCCTGGATGATATTGATGTGAATGGGAATGTTAGTCAGGCTCGCCTTTCGCGAGTCGCGGCCGTTCCACTGCAGCGAACCCAGGGTGTTGGAGCGCTTCACCAGGGCCGAAATAAACATATCGGTGTGCAATACCGAGGTGATGAGCGCGTAGTGCTCCGACACGTCCTGCACCTTCCCGACCACCCCGGTAGGGCTGATGACTCCCATGTTAGGGCGGATGCCGTCGGCGCGCCCCTGGCTGATGGTCACGTAGTTTTTGGCCCGGTTCACCGTGTTGTCGACCACTTTGGCGGGTAAGAACGTGTACTGTTGATAGCGTAAACTGTCCTGCTGGCTCGTTTCAGCGGGTAACAGCACAACCGAGTCTCTAGCTAATGCCTGACGCGCTACCGAGTCTTCTGACAGAAACGCGGGAATGATCGGTTGTTGGGCGCTTTGGCTGGCCACGGTTTGCCGCAGGCGGGCGTTCTCTTCAGCCAGTTGTTCGTTTACTTCCTGAAGCCCGAAGTAGCTCGACAAGGTATTGGAGGTCTCCAGTACGCTGGCCACCACGTGGTTGGAGGTGTTGACCACGGCGGCGCGGTGGTAGGTGTTGGTGGTGACAATAAAGCTCGTACTGATTCCTTCTAGCAGCACGAATAAAACGGACGCTCGGTATTTAAGAAAGAGTGATAGTAAGTTGTGCATTTATTAAGTCATCAATACCGACTTAAATTGGTTAAATTTCTTGAGGGCCACCCCGGTGCCGCGCACCACGGCGCGTAACGGATCATCGGCCACGTGCACCGGAAGCTTGGTCTTCAGAGCCAGTCGCTTGTCCAGTCCGCGCAGCAAGGCACCTCCGCCGGTCAGGTGGATGCCATTGTCGTAGATGTCGGCCGACAGTTCGGGAGGAGAAATTTCCAGTGCTTTGAGCACCGCCTCTTCAATCTTGGAAATAGACTTGTCCAGCGCAAAGGCAATTTCCGAATACGACACCTTAATTACCTTCGGAATGCCCGTCATCAGGTCGCGTCCGCGAATTTCGTAATCATCCGGTTCTTCGTCCAGTTCGGTCAGGGCCGAGCCTACCTCGAGCTTCACCTTTTCGGCCGAGCGCTCGCCGATGAGCAAGTTGTGCTGACGGCGCATATAATCCAGAATGTCTTTGTTGAAGGTGTCGCCCGCCGTGCGAATGGATTGATCGCACACGATGCCCGACAGCGCGATCACGGCGATCTCGGTGGTGCCGCCCCCGATGTCTACCACCATCGAGCCCACCGGCTGGTCAATATCGATGCCAATGCCGATGGCGGCAGCAATGGGTTCGTGGATCATGTATACTTCTTTGGCTCCGGCGTGTTCGGCCGAATCGCGCACCGCTCGTTTTTCCACCTCGGTGATGCCCGACGGAATGCAGATAATCATGCGGTGCGAGGAGGGAAGGTAGCGGTTGCCCGTGTCGATCATTTTGATCATGCCCCGGATCATGTGCTCGGCGGCGTGGAAATCGGCGATCACCCCATCCTTGAGGGGGCGAATCGTCTTGATGTTTTCGTGGGTCTTTTCATGCATCTGCATGGCTTGCCGCCCGATGGCCAGCACCTTGTTGGTGGTTCTATCGATAGCGATGATCGATGGCTCATCAACGACAATCTTCTCCTTGTTGATAATGAGGGTGTTGGCCGTCCCTAAATCGATGGCGATATCACTGGAGAAAAAATCAAACAATCCCATGCGCGGTTTACTATTGTGGTTTGAGGTATACTACTGTTCTTTGGAATGGCACAAATCTGCCTTAAGAATCAAGTATTTAAAACATTATTTAATGGGTTCACGGGATACGTAAGAAATCTTCTAAAACTTCGTCAAACTTCTGTCGCTGGATGAAGCCGTGGTGACAAGGGCGAAAGGTGACCCAAAATTAGAACGAAATTCTCACTATTAATAACGACGGTGCGCAATTTCTTCGGTGGGCCCCCAATCCGTTGCGGTTGAATGAGCAAGTTAGTGAAGCAATGCTGCGAAACGCTAACTTTACTTACGCTGGCGTGCCCAGCCGCGGAGGGAGGCTAAAGTAGCTAATCTTTAGGATTGTTCCCGGATGTGCGGTGTATTTTGGCGAAAGCTAGCTACAGCGTATCACTGGCCGCCTCTTCCTCCCGGGCTTTTTCCAGCGTGCTCATCACGTTCAGACTGTCTACCACCTCTTCGTAAATTTCATCCATCAACTCCATGTGATCCAGGTAATACGCGTAACTTTCTAAATACACCGAATCGGTGAAGCCGTGTTTTTCCATAAGATACTTCTCGTAGTTGCGAAACAGAATTTCCGTTGAATCCGACTGCCGCACCTCCGCGTAGTTCATTTTGGCTTCGGTGAGGTGCAGGTCGATTAGGAACGATACCATCTGCTGCTTGCTCAGCAACTGCGGAGGCGGCTCCGTAAGGGTGGGGTCGTAGTTGCATCGGACGAAGGTGACAATAGAAATTAGCACCGTGAGTAGTGTCTTAAGTCGATAGTTAATAGTCCATGGCCGACAGTCGACAGTCCATAGCCAACTATCGACTATCAACTGTCGACTGTCGACCGTGGACTCGTTACTACTGCTTGCTAGGTCGTTTTCTGTTTCCTGACCGCTTGTCAGCATAGTTATAAGATGTTCAGCGTTTGCTCCTTGATCTTCTCCAGGTCTTCTTTCATGTTCACCACGTGTCGTTGCATACTGGCATCGTTGGCTTTTGATCCGATGGTATTGATCTCACGGCCGATTTCTTGCCCAATGAAACCCAACTTTTTGCCCTGCGACGTCGGCTGATGCAGCACGTCTAAGAAATAATCCAGGTGATTGGTGAGTCGGATCACTTCTTCGTTGATGTCTAACTTCTCCAAATAGTAGATCATTTCTTGTTCCAGCCGGTTCTGGTCGATCAACTCGGTGACGGTTTGCTCATTCAGGTGCTCTTGCAAACGTCGGCGCACGTGCTGGTCGCGTTCCGGAATGAGCCGTTGAATCTCTGCCAGGGCCGACTTGATGCGGTGAATGCACGCTTCCATGTCTCTTTGCAGCGCCGCTCCTTCCTGCTGTCGAAACGCGTCACAGCGATCCAACGCACTGCGAATGGTGGTCTGAACGGCCGCCCAGGCTTGCTCGTCGATCTCGGTTTGGGTGCTGGGCTGCACCACGTCGGGCGACTGGGCCGCGGTGCGAAACAAATCGGCCGGGGTTTCTTTCAACTCGTCGGCCACGCTTTGGTAGGCTCGGTAGTAGGCCTTGAGTAGCGCCGCGTTGACGGTGGGAGCCTCGGCGAGTTCACCCTTGGCGGTATAATCGACCGTGAGCAACACTTTTCCCCGTTGCAGCACGTCTGATGCCAGGTTGCGTACCGCTATTTCGTGCCTACTGAGGGGGCGGGGAAGCTTGACGATGGCATCGAGATATTTGGAGTTGAGGGTTTTCACTTCCACCTGAACGCTAAACGATTCGTGGTCGGTGGTTGCTTTGCCGTAACCCGTCATTGATTTGATCATGCTGTGAGATTAGTAAAAGGAGTGTGAGCGGAGCAACCTACTCATTGCCGCTGCATAATCCTAACTGAAATCGTTGTAAGCCTGCTGCGCTAGTGCTTTTGACGTTTCCAGATCATCGTTGCGGATAATGAGGTCGAAACGATCGGCAAAAGAAAGTTCGTAAGCGGCTTTTTCCAGTCGCTGGTTGATACTGTCGGAGGGGTCACTGGCCCGCGTCAGCAGTCGGCTTTTCAAAACTTCCAGTGAGGGCGCTTGCACGAACACGGCCAGCGCCCGGGAGCCGAAGTACTCTTTGAGCGCCAAACCGCCCTGCACGTCGATATCAAAAATCACGTTCTTGCCGCTGTTCCAGATTCGGTCTACCTCAGACTTCAGGGTACCGTAGTAGCGGTCGGGATACACCTCTTCCCACTCTACGAACGCGTTTTGTTGAATGAGTTCCTTAAACGCTGCTGAAGAGAGAAAGTAATAGTCGTGGGCGTGGACTTCGCCGGGGCGGGGAGGGCGGGTGGTTGCCGAAACCGAAAAAGACAGGTTGGGGTTGGTGGTCAGCAGATGGCGCACCAGGGTAGTTTTGCCGGATCCAGACGGAGCAGAAAAGATGATTGCTTTGCCCGAAGGGTGCTGCACTTACGAAGCAATTTGGGGACGAACGTGCTGACAAATGGTGGAAAGAAGCTCTTCGGGAGCTACGAACCGCCCCAACTTGGCGCACACTGCTTCACGAAATGCTCGCTCGTTTTGGTAGCAGTCGATGACGTCGGGCCAGTTAACAATGTGTTGATGAAAAAATTCAGTGTCCTGAGAGGAGGCTTGGCTGTCGAGCACCAGGGGCAAGAGCTCCAGGCACTTTTTGTATTGGTCGCTTTCTTTGGATAACATAGGAGATCAGCAATTTTAAAAAGTGTTGTACATCTATCTTTGAGCCTGATAGCCCATGGATTCGGCATAAGTTTTCAGCTTATCCTTCAACAGGTTTCGAGCGCGGTGCAATCGAGAGCGTACGGTACCAATGGGAATGTCTAGTATTTTAGCCATCTCTTCGTACGTGAAGCCTTCCAAGTCACACAAGATAATAACCGTTCTAAAATCTACTGCCAACGAGTTGAGCGCGTTAGAAATTTCGTCACCAATCATATCCTGCACCGCTTCGACTCGAAGGTCGGTGGTGATACTAGCGTCTACGTCGTCCGAGTTATAGTACGTCTCAACCTCTTGGTAATCGACTTTAGCAGGCTCCTTGCTCTTTTTTCTAAAGTCGTTGATGAAGCTGTTCTTTAAAATGCGGAACAGCCACGCTTTGGCATTAGTTCCTCGCTGAAACGAATCAATGAATCGAAATGCTTTCAGATAAGTCTCCTGCACCAAATCCTTGGCATCGTCTTCGTCGAAAGTGAGGCGGTAGGCAAAGTTATACATCGAATCTATCTGGGGCAGAAACTCATTATCAAAGATATCTACCTTCTCCTTTTCGGTATACTGATTGCGCTTCACCTCGGTGACTTGCTCTTGATTATCGGGCGCGGGCGCTGGTTGGTCGCCGTTTTTTATTTCCTGCTTCTCAGCCATGAGTGCTTTTTTTATGGTGTCGGAATCTGCCTTTAACCGGCAATTTCCTTACAATATTAACTGCGTTTTGGTGAGAAAGTTATTCTATTTCTTAATAACTTTGCCGGTATGTTACAACGCGTCCAATCCATTTTTTTGCTGGGGGTTGCCCTATGCATGGGCTTATTGTTGGTTACTGATATCTGGGAAGAGACCCTGCCCGACCAGAACCGACGCATCGAGCTTGATGCCTACGCCCTTCAAACCGCTTCGCTGAGCAACGCCGGTGAAGGTAGCTACACAGTGGTGCAAAACACCTGGTTTATTGCCGCCTTCGCCACGCTATCGGCTATTGTGGCCTTCTACGAAATTTTTCGTTACAAGAACCGGCTCACCCAACTCAAGCTGGGCTTCCTCAACGTGTTGCTGATGATGGTGGTGCTGGGTAGCACGGTCTACTTTATTTTCGAGGGCGAAACCCTGTCGGCCAACGCCACCCAAGGCGACTTCGAGATAGGCATCTACCTGCCGGGCCTGGCCCTAATTTTTAACCTGCTGGCCAATCGCTTCATCCGTCGCGACGAGCAACTGGTGCGTTCAGTCGATCGTCTACGGTAACGTCCAGTCTGTCTGGGGAAGCGATAAGACTAGCTTAGTTTTCATCTGTTAAATAGTACTGCGTGAGAAAGCACTTGTTCTATCGGCTACCCGGCTACATCATCTCAATGCTGGGCATTTGCTGCTGCGGTTCTTGTGATAGTGATGAAGAGTGTCTTACCCCTCCTGCCGAATTTGCTCTCGATGTACGCGGCGAAGACGGAAGAAGCATTTTATCGCTTTGCCATTGAACAAATAGAATGAAATGAAATTTATTAAAAAGGCGCTTATAGTTCTGCTAATCCTGATTGTAGCAGTCGGGTTAATCTTATTTTTTGGAATTAAGTATGAAGTCAAATTACATTCAGGAGAGTTTACAAAAAGAATTAATCCAAATTTATTTGTAGAAAATTATGAGATTATTGGAATAAAAGATGTGAGTGTTCTTGTGATGGGCGATAGTCTCTACTTTGCTGAAAAGAACATCGTTCTCGAGTCGGGCAAAATACGTTCAATTGATTCTGTATCCTTTCTAAGACCGGAAATAAATTATATTGATGGTTACGGAAAATTTCTCATACCAGGTTTAATTGACACCCACGTTCATCTAGAAAACAGCAAAAATGATCTATATCTTTACCTAGCGAATGGAGTTACGTCCGTTTTCGAAATGTTCGGTACTTCCAAACATCTGGAATGGAAACAAGCACAGAAACATGGTAGTATTAGTCCTCGTATTCGAGTGAGCAGCAGTAAAATTGCCAGCAAAAGCGGTATATGGCCCAAATTCGAAAAGTACATCGATGGTGGTGCGCTTCACTATACATCGGAGAAAACTGCTAGAGAAGCCGTAGAAGGTTTAAAGAAACAAGGGTACGATGCTTTAAAATTAAGTAGCCACTTAAATCAAGAGATTTACCGGGCGGTTAACGATGAAGCTTCTATTCATAATATACCAGTGGTTGGTCATCTTCCTATTGACGTGGACCTTGACACATTATACACTTCACATCAATCTCAACTAGCACACGTTGAGGAGATTCTTAAAAACGTTATCCATAGTTTTGGCGGACTAAATGGTGAAAACACACAAGAGTTCTTGAAATACCTCAAGGTTGAGGCAGATTCTATCGCTAAAAAACTGAAAAGGAACAATATTTCAGTCTCAACGACTATTTGGCTGATGGAAAGCCTTCCCAAGCAAACGTTGAACGTTTCAGAATTTTTAAAAACAATTCAACTTGAATACGTGAATCCCGGTATCCTAGAAGGTTCAAATGCAAAAAAAGGGTGGCTTCCCGGTAGTAATAATTATGAGTTGACCGACCTCTCTGAAGAAGATAGGGAGTGGGAAGCATTGTTTTGGAAGACTTACGTGGAAGGAATACACATTGTGACACAAGCATTGGTCAGCAACAACGCTACAATTCTTGTAGGCACAGACGCTAATGTCTCAGGTGTGGTTCCAGGGTTTTCTTTGCACGATGAACTACAATCTTTATCAAATTTAGGCATTTCCAATCATAAGATTTTAAGAGCTACGACAGTTGATGCAGCTCGGTTTATGGAAATAGAATCAGGAGAGATACGCCAAGGTTATAATGCCGATTTGTTATTGCTATCTAAAAACCCATTGGAAGATATTCGTAATACAGGAAGCATCGAACGAGTTTTTTTTGGAACTTACACAATCAACAAAGAAAGTCTAGACAACCTGCTGTCTGCGATAAAAAAAGTGAACAACGAAAATCGTTCTACTAACATCACCGAATACATCAATTTATAATTGACGTTTCAGTAACAATCCTGCCAAACTGTCAGCAATTCATCGAGTGGAACGGCCTTTGTCGTCCTGCCTAAAAACTATTGTTTCACTCAAAGCAACTAAACCACCATGGTAGAAGAAAAAGGTACCATATCCATTAATACGGAGAACATATTTCCGATCATCAAGAAGTTTCTCTACTCCGATCACGAAATTTTCTTGCGCGAACTGGTTTCTAACGCGGTCGATGCGACCCAAAAGCTCAAGCGTTTGAGCAGCATGGGCGAGTATACCGGCGAACTGGGCGCAGCCAAAGTTACCGTGAGCGTGAACGAAAAGCTGAAAACGATCACGGTGAGCGACCACGGCATCGGGATGACCGATGAGGAGGTGAAGAAATACATCAACCAGATCGCTTTTTCGGGAGCCACCGAATTTTTAGAGAAGTACAAAGACGCCGGTGAGGATAAGCAAATCATCGGGCACTTCGGACTAGGTTTTTATTCGGCCTTTATGGTAGCCGACCGCGTCGACATTATCACCAAGTCTTATCAGGAAGGCGCCGAACCGGTGAAGTGGACCTGCGACGGTAGCACCGAGTTTGAACTGGCCCCCGCCGTGAAGAAAGAAGTGGGCACCGACGTGGTGTTGCACATCAACCAAGACTCTAAAGAGTTTCTGGAGAAGAACCGCTTGCAGGGCATCCTGGACAAGTACTGCAAGTTTCTGCCCGTAGAAATTGAGTTCGATGGCAAGGTGGTGAACAATCCGAACCCCATCTGGACCAAATCGCCCACCGACCTGACCGACGAAGACTATCTCAACTTCTATAAGGAGCTGTATCCCTTCGCCGAAGACCCGCTGTTCTGGATTCACCTCAACGTGGATTACCCGTTCAACCTCACCGGGGTGCTCTACTTCCCCAAGATTAAACAGGAACTGGAGCCGACGCGCAATAAAATTCAGCTCTACTCCCGGCAGGTGTTTATCACCGACGAGGTGAAGGACGTGGTGCCCGAGTTTCTGATGCTGCTGCACGGCATCATCGACTCGCCCGACATTCCCCTCAACGTGTCGCGCAGCTACTTGCAGTCGGACAGCAACGTGAAGAAGATTAACGCGCACATCACCAAGAAGGTGGCCGACAAGCTGAGCGAGTTGTTCAAGAAAGACCGCGCCGCCTACGAGGAGAAGTTCGGCAGCATCGGGCTGTTCGTGAAATACGGCATGATCACCGAAGACAAGTTTTACGACAAGGCCACCAAGTTTGTGCTGCTCAAGAACGTGGACGGCAAGTACTTCACCCTAGACGAATACAAAGAGCAGGTGGCCTCGCCGCAAACCGACAAAGACGGCAATGTGGTTTACCTATACACCACCGACCCCGGCAAGCAGGACACCTTCATCCGCTCGGCCAAAAAGAAGTCGTACGACGTGCTGGTACTCGACGGTCCGCTCGACAGCCACTTCATCAACATGCTGGAGCAGAAGCTGGAGAAGACCAACCTGAAGCGCGTGGACGCTGACACGATTGATAAGCTCATTAACAAAGACGAAAAGCTCGACAGCGTGCTGTCGGATAAAGAGACCGAAACGGTGAAGGGGGTGTTCGAGAAGGCCATTGATAACGCTTCCATGACGGTGACCGTTGAGTCGTTGTCGCCCGACGAGATGCCGGTTACCATCACGCTGCCCGAGTTTATGCGTCGCATGAAGGACATGGCCGCTTCGGGCGGGGGAGGCTTCGCTATGATGGGCCAAATGCCCGACGCCTACAGCGTGGCCGTGAACGCCAACCACCCGCTCACCGGCAAAATTTTAAAGGCCGAAGGCGAAGACCAGCAGATTCAGTTGGCCAAGCAGGCCGTGGATTTGGCGAAGCTGTCGCAGAACCTGCTCACCGGGGCCGACCTGACCCACTTCATCGAGCGCAGCGTGGAAATGGTGGCGGAGTAGTTGACAGACAGTAAGCTAAAAACTTACAAATCATAGGATGCGTAAGCAATTCATGCTGTTCAGGAGGTTTGAGCAAAGAAAGCGTGAGGCAGTCTTGACAAAGGCTGCCTTTTTTGATAAATCACTCGGAGAAATGTCCGTCTGCCCAAGACATACCGTCTGCTAGGGAGATAGGAAGCGACTTGGAAGTTGAGGCGATTCTGTGGATATTCACGGCAGTAAAGGCTAATAAGCTTCACAATTAGGCAGTTTTATGAAACTCGAGCACCTGATGCGTTTGATTAGGCCCGAGCATGTAGCCACAATCCTTGTTAAATTAACTTACCTACTATGATTCATATAGAGGAGATAAAACATAAGGTAATTCCTATTCTTAAAAAGCATGGAATTGCTAAGGCTGGCATTTTTGGGTCTGGTGCGCGCCGCGAACTAGTGATCAATGATATTGATCTACTAGTTGAGATTGATCACAAAGTTAGTCTTCTTGAGTTTATTGAAATTAAACAAGAGTTAGAAGAAGAACTTGCAATGAAAGTGGACTTGGTAGAATACAATGCCCTGAAGCCCGCCCTACGGGAAGAGATACTTAAAGAAGAAGTGCCCATCCTATGAGTAAAAGGAATGCGGACGTCTACCTGCAAGATATTTTGGAAAGCATTCAGCAGATTGAGGAATACTTGAAAGATGTTACCGAAGATGAATTCTACCGCAATACTGAAAAACAGGATGCCGTGCTTCGCCGGTTAGAGATCATTGGCGAAGCCGTGAAGAACGTTCCCGAAAGCATTCGGAAAGAGCACGATGAGGTTCCCTGGAAACAGATTGCCGGAATGAGAGACGTGATTGTTCATGCGTATTTTGGAGTGACGCTTAGTATGATCTGGGTGGTTGCCCAGCAAGATATTCCTGTGCTAAGAGATAACATTCGAAAGATAATAAACGCTACTAAACCTTAGCCGCCCAAATGTCTACTTACCCCGATGCGCCCAGTCGAACTGATCAATTGATGATAAAAGATATCTACAGAAACTTATGACCGTATCCATCGATGTCCCTAACGAAGCAGGGGTGAGCGAACATTTCTTAAAAGAGGCACTGGCCGCCGCGCTCTACTACACCGGTAAGCTTTCGGGCAAGCAGGCCCGGGAGGTGATTGGCATGTCACGCCGTGCCTTCGAAGAGATGCTGCCCCGCTACGGATATTCTGTTTTGATAGACAACCAGGAAAACTTATCTACTGAGCTTGATGTATGACCGGCCGCCAAATAGTAAGTGACACAGGGCTACTTATTACACTAGAAAAGTTGCCAGATGGATATCAGTTTTGTTGATTGAAGAGGAAGCAGGAAGAAATGCCGCCCGCAGACTAGGTTTGAGAATCTCCGGCATTGCTGGTCAGATACTGTTAGCAACAAGGCAGGGACTCATCAGGGCTGAAGAGGCAGAGCAGAAACTAAGAATTCTGTACAAAGCCCGACGCATCAACAGAACAATATATGACGGTCTGTTGATCGCGGTACGCCAGAAGCCTTCTTAAATGAAAGCGCTTGGCCTTTTCCTACCGATGTCCCCAATCAAACTGATCAATGGTCTCTAACGATGCCTTTAGCAACTGAATGCAAGCCTCGATGTCTTCTTTGTTGGCCATCTCAATCACCTGGTGTAGGTGGCGGGTGGGGATGGAGATGGCGCCCGCAATGGCGCCGTGCTTGCCCATGCGCTGCACACCCGCCGTGTCGGTACCCCCGGCAGTGAGCACCTCCAACTGCCACTTGATGTTGTTTTGGTCGGCCGTCTGCTTCATAAATTCCACCATGCGGTAGTCGCAGATGGTTGACGAGTCCATCACCTTGATGGCTGCACCTTCGCCCAGGCTGGTTACCCGCTCGTGGGGTTGCGCGCCGGGCACGTCAAAGGCAATGGTAGTGTCGAGGCCGATGCCAAAGTCGGGGTTGATGTGGTGGGCGGCCACGTTGGCCCCGCGTAGCCCGACCTCTTCCTGCACGGTGAACACCCCGTACACGTCGTAGGGCACCTCGCCCAGTTGGCGTAGCGTTTCCATCAGAATAAAAACGGACACCCGGTTGTCGATCGACTTGCAGTTGACGCAATCGCCCATCTCGATGAGTTCGCGCTCGCGCGTGATGGGGTTGCCCACCTGCACCAGTTCGCGCACTTGGTCGGCTTTCATACCTAGGTCGATGAAGTAGTCGGTGGTCTCGGGAGTTTTCTTGCGCTCTTCGGGGGTCATCACGTGGATGGGTTTGCTGCCCATCACGCCCACCAGGTCCTGTTTGCCGTGGATGATCACCCGCTGGGCGGTCAGGGTTTTGGGATCGAAGCCGCCTAGGGTATGGAAACGCACAAAGCCTTGCTCGTCGATGTGCTTCACGATGAAGCCGATCTCGTCGAGGTGCGCGGCCACCATCACCTTCTTGCCGTCGGGGTTGCGGGAGCCTTTTTTCAGGGTGATTATGCTGCCCAGGTTGTCTACTTCCAGCTCGTCAACCAGGGGTTCTACTTCGTCAATCACTAAACGGCGAATAGGTTGTTCAAAACCGGGGGCACCGGCTATTTCACAGGTTCTTTTCAGCAGGTCTATGTTCATTATTTTGGTAAGTTTCGTTTGGGTGCGAACTTACAATAATTTTCTTAGTGAGAATTAGGTAGATTGCGATAATGGAAGCAAAAACAACCCTGATGAATGGGGCCCTCCGGCCTTTTTGGCGAAGGTTCTTTCGGCTCGATTGGAAGTTTGGGTTGGGTTTGGTGCTGGCGGTGTGCATTCCTCGCTTCGTACTCGTTTTGCGGGCCAATCAAACCGGTGATTATAGCAGCATCGGTATCATTATGACCATCTCTGCGCTAGTGCCATTTTTATTTCTTTCGAGAGAAGGAAGGAGGAAAATAGGTATCACTTCTCCGGCAAGTTACCGATGGTTGATCTACTCAATGGTGGCGGGTATTGCGACCAGCGCGTTGTTGTTCGCGGTGGGTTATGTGCTATACGATCAAACCGTTAGCAACTGGTACGTGTACGTAGGCCGATCATACAATTTGCCCGAGGGTTTAGGCGGCCAGGACAAATTGATCTACTTCATTATTTTTGCGACTACGGGTATGGTTTTTAGTCCAGTGGGCGAAGAACTGTTTTTTCGTGGCATCGTCCACAGCAGCTTTGCCGCGAGCGTGGGCGAGGCCAAAGCTGCGGTTATTGACGCTCTTGCCTTTGCGTTTACGCACTTGGCGCATTTCGGCATTGTGTACGTTTCGGGAGTATGGACGCTGCTACCGGTACCGGCCGCTCTTTGGGTGATAGGTATGTTTGCCGCTAGCCTAATATTTATAGCTTGCAAGAAGAAGACAGGTTCTTTGTTAGGAGCCATCCTCAGTCACGCCGGATTTAACCTGGGGATGATCTACTTCATCTTCTACCATCTGTAAGCAAATCTGGCTACCTTTGGTCGTTCATATGATATCGGACCGTTTTGCAAGCTACTTAATGTCTTCACCTCGGCTATTTTCGCAAGTCTTCCAAACCTCAAACCCATGCGACAACGATTACTCAGCGAAGGAGCGCACGAACTAAGCTACGAAATCCGGAGCATCGTCCGGAAGGCCCAGCAGGTTCAGGCCCTAGGTTACCCTATCTACTGGGAGAACATCGGCGACCCGATCAACAAGCACTACCAACTGCCCGAGTGGATCAAGGCGATCATCACCGAACTGGTGCAAGACAACCACACCTTCGGCTACTGCGACTCCAAGGGCGTGCTCGAAACCCGGGAGTTCCTGGCCGCGCTGAACAACCAACGGAACGGGGCGCAGATCACCGCCAGCGACGTGCTGTTCTTCAATGGTTTGGGCGATGCGATATCTAAGTTGTACCAGTTTTTGGTGCCCACCTCGCGGGTCATTGGTCCGTCGCCCTCGTACTCAACGCACTCGTCGGCCGAGGCGTCGCACGCCAACAGCCAGCCGCTCACCTACCGGCTGGACCCCGACAACCACTGGTACCCTGATCTGGTTGACCTGACGATGAAGATTCGCTACAATCCCAACATTGTGGGCATCCTGCTGATCAATCCGGACAACCCCACGGGAGTGGTGTATCCGCGGGAGATTCTTCGGAGGATCGTGGACCTGGCGCGGGAGTTCGACCTCTTCGTGGTTGCCGACGAGATTTATCTTAATATTACCTATAACGGCGCAAAGGCGCACGCGCTGGCCGAGGTGATTGGCGAGGTGCCGGGCATCTCAATGAAAGGCATCTCTAAGGAGTTTCCCTGGCCGGGGGCGCGCTGCGGCTGGATGGAGTTTTACAACCGATTGGCTTCGCCCGATTTTCATGAGTACTGCACCACGCTGGAAAACGCTAAGATGATCGAGGTGTGCTCGACCAAACTGCCCCAACTGGCCATTCCCAAAATCATGAGCGACGTTCGCTATCAACCCTACCGGCAGTCCTACAACGAAGCCATTGGGCGACGCAGTCACCGGATCACCGAACTGCTGCGCGACCTGCCGATGCTGCGCTTCAACCCTACCTACGGGGCATTTTACAACACCATTATCTTTCGAGAGGGGGTGCTCAACAACCGACAGCAACTGACCGTTGCCGACGAGCGGGCGCAGCAACTGCTCGATGCCTGGCTGGCAGCCGACCTGAACATGGCGGCCGATAAGCGGTTTGTCTACTACCTGCTGGCGGCCAAACAGGTATGCGTGGTGCCTATCTCCTCGTTTTGCTCAGATCTACAGGGGTTTCGGGTCACTTTGCTGGAGAATGACGAGGAAGTGCTGCTGGAAACTTTCCGTCGCATTCGCGAAGCGGTGATAGAGTATACCGCGAGTGCCTAGAGCCTCCGGCACTAGCGGCCGATCAGTACGAAAGCCCCCCAGTAGTACGGATCGCGGTGTGCCTTCATGAAAGCCAGCTGGGCCGACCGCAGGGCGTCGGCCTTGTTTTCTCCGCCTAGCCAGCGTTCATAAAACATCTGCATTAGCTCGGCCGTAGACCGGTCGTTTACCTTCCACAAGCTCATCAGCACGCCCTGCGCCCCCGCTACCAGAAAGGCCCGTTGCAAACCGTAAACCCCCTCGCCGTTTCTGATTTCTCCCAGTCCGGTTTCGCAGGCGCTCAGTACCACCAGTTCGGTGCCGCTCAGATCCAGGTTTTTCGCTTCGTAGGCGGTGAGAATGCCGTCTTCCTGCGGCCCATCGTTCCGCTGCTGCATCGTTTGTTGTTGTAGGCTGTTGGCGGCACCGGCGAGCATCAACCCCGAACGCAGTAGCGGATTCGCCGCCGCATTGGGTAAGTGCAATCCGAAGGCGGCGGTACTTTCGTCGTGCGGCAGGTCACTTAAAAAGTAGGCGTGGGTGGCGATGTGAAGCAAGCGCGGAGCATCAAGCTGCTTCACCACTTCTTCGGTGGCTTCGCTCCTTAGATAAGTATGCGGTTGCCACTGGTGATGGCGCAACAACTGGGCGATCTGATTTACCTCCCGTTCGGTTCCGGGGAGGGTGTACAGGTTGTCGGCCTCTACGGGGTAACTCAGTGCGTCCAAATCAGCCCGCAGCGTTGAGTCTGTTGAACTGGGAAGGCTACTTTCAATCAGCGAGTCGGCGGGAGTAGCTTGGCGATAGCGGGGATCGCCAAGTAGATACGCCGTACGGTGGTTCGCTACCAACGGCGGGTGCAACAGTTCACGAGTGCTGCTGAGCATATGAATGGTTGTTTCCTCAATGACGAACTGTTCGGAGCGCGGATTCAGCAAGCTGTTCAGGCTGATTTTATGATACACGCCATCCGGGGCCACGTAGACCGTGGCGGTTTGCGGCAAAAGCAATGACCTGATTGGTTTCCAGTACAAATCGTAAGAAAGTATATCGGATACACGAAAGTCTACCGCATTTTGATAGTAGTAGTAGTTTTTAGCTTCCATCGCCTCGCCGTCGCGCAGCAACCCAACCGATGGGGCTTCCGATTCGGAGGTAATGGCTAAAATCACGTAAAAAAGTAAATTTTCCTTACCCTTTTCCACCCGAACAATCTCGACCGCTGCTTCATTGGGTTGCAATTGCTGTCGGATGTCTTGCCAGGTGAATCGGCGGTCTCTCAAGTCATTGGCAAACTTAGTAGAACGAAGCGACAACTCTTTTTCTAGGGTATTGGCTCGTTTTTCTAAGGAGCGCACCCGCCCCTGCTGCTGCTTCCATTCGCCGGGAGGCAGGGCGTAGAGCCGAACGAGCGTCTCCTTGGTGGATACCCACTGTCGGTAGCGGTCGATAAGTGCTTCGTCATTGCTGTTGCTGATGGTTGCCTTGATCTGACTGCTAGCGTTTAGCAAAATAGCTTTGGTGAGCAGTTGCAGGTTGTAGAAGTCGCCCAACAAGGCTTGGCCAGTTTCGGTCGAAGTCTGAGCTTGGTTTACTACCCGGTCGATGACAAAATTCTGGACAGCCTGAAGTACGGGTTCTATCTGACGGTAGAAAGCGCTTTTCTCTTTTTCGCTCAGGGCCGGAAAATACTCCTGCAACTGCCGCGTGTAGCGTTGCATCACCTCGCGGAAGATCGGCTCCGCGCGCTCCGAATCGCCTAGGGTATGATACAACACCGCCTGGGCGTACCGGCTAAAGGCGTAGTCAGGATGCTGATCGTTGAGAGTTTCTCGTCGGATGGCCACTACCTGCTCTATGTGGCTTCTGGCCTGCTTGTATTCGCCTACGCTCTGGTGCAACAAGCCCAGGTTGAGCAAGGTGGTGACGTGCCGGGGATGCGCCTCTCCATATAGTGTCCGACTGATATCAAGCGATTCTTCGAGCAGGGGTTTGGCTTGGGCATAAGCCCCCTGGTTTTGGTACAGCGCCGCTAAGTTGTTGAGGGCGGTGGCGTAAGCCGGATGTTGCTTGCCCAACGTTTGCCGGTCGATGCGCAAGGCCTCTTGATAAAGCATCTCCGCGCTGTCCGTTTGCCCCGTGGCTTCGTAGAGTCCGGCTAAGTTTTGGGTGGCCGTAGCGTATTCCGGATGGCTCGAACCGTATTTTTCCTTCAAAATTTGCTGCCCCTCCACCAGCAAGGGTTTAGCCGCTGCGCAGTTGCCTAGTGCCAGGTAGAAATTGGCCAACTCCGTGCGGACGCGGGCGTATTCGGGATGGGCAGGGTCAACGTGGGTTTGGGCGGTGGTGATCGCCTTTTGCAGCCATTGTTCGGCCGGAGGGTAGTTGCCCTGGGCCATCTCCAGCCGCGCCAGGTTAATTTGAGCGCTGATGGTGGCCGGGTGTGCTTCGCCGCGTTGGGCCGCCGCCGCCAGCGACTGCTCGAGCAGCGGACGGGCCTGGGCGTAGCGAGCCGCCTCCAGATGAAGCAGTCCCGCGTTGGCCAGGGCCAGTCCGTAGTCGGGGTGGTTGACCCCAAGGAGCGTCTTTTTTGTTTCGAGCGATTGGTCAAGTAGCTCAGTGGCCCGGGTGAGGTGGCCTTGCTCCTGGCACACCAGCGCGTAATTGTTCAGCAGATTGGCGTAGGCGTTGGTAAACCGCCCGCTAAGCTTCTCTTGGATTTTCAGCGCCTCTTGGTAGAAAATATCGGACTCCACAAAGTAGCCCAGATCGTGGTAGAGTCCGGCCATCCCGCTCACGGCGGCCACGTACGCATCACTCTGGGTTCCTTTAGCTCGCCGGATGATTTCGGTGCTCCGCTTAAAGTAAAAGATCGCCGAATCGTAGTGCGCGAGCTTCTGCTGGTTTCGGGCCACGTTGCCAAAGATAGCCGCCTGGTGCAACGCTTCTTGGGAAGTGGTGGGTGGGTAATTTTTTAGGTGACGGGTAGCACGGGCGTAGTAGGTTTCGGCCAAGGCATACTGCTGCTGCCGTTGGTACCCGGTGGCGCGGTTGCTCAACGCGACGGCGTACTGCCAGGGGTACTGTTGGGTGGAGGAGTCGTTAGGTTCCAGTGCCTTGTCCCAGGCCCTCGCATCGTATGCACTGTCGGTTTGATATCGGGCGGCGGCCAAATTATCCCAGCTAGTCCACCACGCTCCGTCGCGGGCGGTGTAGTGTTTTTGGCGGATACGGTGCACCTGCTCCAGCTCCTCAACCGCTTCGTGAACCTCGTTTTGGGATAACTGCAGCACCGCCAGGTTGTGCAGCGCCCCGGAGTAGGAGAGGCTATCGACCGAAGCACTTGCCTCATAGACCGTGCGCGCCCGCCGAAACCACTCCGACGCGGCCTGCCAGTCGTCGTTGGCGATCAGCGTATTGGCAAAGCGGTAGCAAGCATCGGCGTAGGCTAGAGACAGGGTGTCGCCCGTTTGCCGGAACCGCGCAACCAGTTGCTGGTCAACACTATCTTTCGAGGAAATAGACGAGGAGTCAGGCAGCAGACTACGAAAATAGGTCGCGCGATTGCGCAGGATAGGATCATCGACCCTACGAGCTTCACGAATCACGCATCGATACAGCGAATCGGCCCGGCTGAAATTCCCCGTGCGGTGGTGCACTTTGGCCAACAAATACTGCAACCGGAGCGGAGAAGGCGTTTCGCTTGCCCGAAGCACCCGGTAAGCCTCAGTGAACGAACGCCGGGCGGCCAGCAGGCTATCCGCCCGTAGATACAGCACTCCTTGATTCTGAAGTGCTTGCCCGTATAGGTCTGGGGAAGATGCCGCCCATTGGGCGCGGATGGTCACCTCTCGGCGGGCCCAGGCCAGCGCCAGTGCATGATCGCCCGCCGCGTCAGCAATCTGGCTGAGCAGTTGAAGCACGTCGGCGTAGGTCTCGCTGTTGAGCCCCTCGGTGTGCTGGGTAGCCAGTAAACACTGCTGCGCTTGTTGATAGGCCTCGATCACCTGCCTCTCAGCCAACCGCTCCGTGGCCAGCGGACACGGAGAAGCAAAACGCTCCTGGGCCTGAGCCAGCCCTACGCCACCCAGGTAAAAGATGATAAACCACCAAATTTTTCGCGCGGTCATGCCTAAAGATACGTGCTTTTATACGAAAAAATGCATGAAAATATTAGCATTACCTTTTCAGTGTCTAACCATAAAATTCTAGATTGCAAAAAAAATCTGCTTTTTACCACTAATACTATGAAGACAATCTACTGCCTTCCCCCGTTTCTACTCTTTTTGTTCAGTATTCACGGAGTGATGGGGCAGGAAACCCAGTGGGCCAGTCGAATTATCGAGGCGTCGCCCTCGTACCGCGAAGGGTTTTTGTTCAAGGCGCAACTTCAGCACGGGGGCTACCCCGCCGAGCGCTTACTCGGCCAGCCCAACGTGCTGCCCGGCAACAGCGGCGACAGTCCCAACGCCTGGGTACCCAAAAAGCCCAACCAGAAGGCCTTCATCAAAGTGGGATTTGACGAACCGCAAACCATCCAGCAGATCGCCATCGCCGAGTCGCGCAATCCGGGGGCGGTTTATCAGCTATTTTGCTACGACCTTTCGGACAAAGAATACTTGGTGGCCACGCTCGAACCGGCTCCGGTGAACACCGCTGGGCGCATGTTTAACGTATTTATCGATCCCACCGACTATCCGGTGCAGGCGGTGAAGGTGGTGCTGCAGGGCGATAAAGTGCCGGGCTACAACGCTATCGATGCCATCGCCATCTCCTCTTCGGCGGTGCCCGTCCGGGCTGAGATCAACATTGTGCCTGGGCTAAACCCCGACGTCGCGCTGGACCCGCTGCTCACCAGTGCCGATAGCAGCACCGCCAATCTGAGTCCTATGATCTCGCCCGACGGAAACACGCTGTTCTTCGGAAGGGTGTCGCCCTACAACGTGGGCGGACTGCGCGACGAGCAGGACATCTGGTACATGGAGCGCGACAGCCCAACGAGTGCGTGGGGGAAGCCCAAAAACCTGGGAAAACCGCTCAACAACAAAAACAGCAACTACGTGAGTGCGGTGGCCCCCGACGGCGATAGCTACCTGTTGCTGCTGGGCAATGCCTACCAGGAAGATGGCAAGATGAGAAACGGCGTATCCATCACCCGCCGAACCGAGAGCGGCTGGTCGCAACCCGAAGCCCTCAACGTGGCCGATTTTTACAACAACTCCGACATTGCCAACTACTTTATGTCCGAAAACCAGCGCTTCTTGTTCATGGCCCTGGAGCGGGACGATACCGAAGGAAAACGCGACCTGTACGTGAGCTTTAACCGAGGCGAAAACATCTGGTCCGAACCCTTGAATCTGGGCTCGACCATTAATACGGCCGACGTGGAATCATCGCCGTTTTTAGCCAACGACACCACCTTATACTTCTCGTCGCGCGGCTACAGCGGCTTCGGGGGCGAAGACGTATACGTTGCCTACCGTACCGGCGAATCCTGGACGGAATGGACCGAGCCCGAGAACCTGGGGCCATCCATTAACTCAGAAAAAGACGACACCTTCTTTAACGTGTCGACCGACAAGCAGTATGCCTTTTTGACCCGGGGCACCACGCGCGGTGCCGATATGTACCAGGTGCGGATGCCCGTGTTTCGCCGCCCGGGAACTCCCGATGCCGAATATTTGGTGCGTGGCTTAGTCTATAACGTGAAAAACAACACGCCCGTAGATGCGCAAGTGGTCTTTGTCAGTAGCGAAGATTCGGCTACCGTGATTCGCCGCCCTACCGGAACCGACGGAAAATTCGAGATGAACGTTCCCCCCGGCACGTATGATGTGTACGCTGAAAAGGACGGCTACGCCCCTACCAACCGGCAGCAGGTGACCCTGAGCGAACTAGACCCCAACCAGGACGGGGTGGTGTTTCGCGATTTGTACCTGAGCAACGACTTTTCAACGACGGACATCAAACGAGAACTGACGGCCAACCGCCGGGCCATTGCCGCCGAAGAAGTGATGTTTGCGCTCGATAGTTATCAGCTAGACCGGCGCTTCTACCGTCAGCTAAAGGACGTGGTCGCATTTATGGAAGAAAATCCGGACGCTACGCTCCAGGTGGCCGGACACACTTGTTCGCGGGGCACCAGTGAGCACAACCAGCAGCTCTCCAAGCGTCGGGCCCAGGCGGTAGCCGACTACTTAGCCCAGCAGGGAGTGAACCGTCGGCGGGTGCGTCCGGTAGGTTACGGAGAAACCAAACCACTGGTGAGCAACGCCACCGAGGCCAACCGGAAGTTGAACCGGCGCGTGGAGTTTGAACTCGTTAACTAAGGAGCCGATGAGAATGTCCAGCTAAACTTCTTCGTGTACCTTTGCTAGCAACATAGTAGCCGAAAAGTGACGCTTTTGCCCTACGTTTAGTAACGAAATCTACCGTACTATCGTAGGTAACTATATGCGTCGCTTTTTATTTATAATATTTGTTTGTATAGTTCATTTTTCGGTAGCTGGTCCTGACCCTCAGATGGTGGCCATGTCTGGCAAAATTATGGATGCCGATTCGCAGCTTCCTCTGGGGGCTCAGGTAAAGTACCAATTGCTACCCGTTGGTCATACCACCGGGATCCGTAACTTTGCCAATCAAGACGGGAGCTATCAACTGCCGCTGCAACCCTACCGGCAGTACCAGCTAGAAATCACTGCCCCTAACTACCAGATGTTGCACATCGTGGTGCAAACCGATAGCCAAGCGCGACTTCCCCAAGATTTACTGCTTCATCGCATCCCGCAGCCCGGCGAACTGGTTTCCTTATCACAACCCTTTTTGTTCGAGCGGGGTAAGCCAACCCCAGCAACCGAGTCGCGCGCCGTGATCGACGAGCTAAAGCGGCTTTTGGAGGCGCATCCGACCATGAAGATCAGACTAGAGGGACATACGGATCGCGGCAATGCCAAGCAACTGCTACAACTATCCGGCGAACGCGCCGAGGCCATCAAGGACTGCCTGGTAGATTTAGGCATCCGCAAGAAGCGAATCAAGACCAAAGCGTTTGGCAATACCCAACTGCTAACGCAAGAAGATTCGTTCGAAGCACGGCAGCAGAACCGCCGGGTGGAGGTACGGGTGCTTGCCTTATAAAACTCACTTACCAACCTTGCTTCTTACCACGATTTGTTGGTTGGTTGAGTAACCCTAGGAAGGCATCTTCGTTTTCAACAACTACATTCAATTACGGTCCATTCTCACCATGGATCATCCCGTCATGAATCAGGATTTTTTAAACAAATTGTACCAGGCCCACCAGGAGTGTCCCGATTGCCCTTCACCAGCTACGGTAGCTAGTTTCTTTACTAGTTTGCTGGGTACGCTATTCCCCGATTTCACCAAGCTGCAGTTTGCCGATGCTGAAGAATTTGAGTTGCACACCAAGCAGTTAAAACAGCAGTTGCTGCAACTGGTGCACCGGGGCACCGGGCAAAGCCTAGCCGATGGTCAGACGGTCACTGAACAGTTTTTTGATCGCTTACCGCTCATTTACGAACAACTTCAGCAGGACGCCAGCGCTATGTTCGCGGGCGACCCGGCTGCCGAAAGTCGTTCGGAGATAATTCGGACCTACCCGGGCTTCTACGCTATTGCCGCCTACCGAATGGGCCACGCGCTGCACCGCTTGGAAGTAAAGACCATTCCGCGCATGATGACCGAGCACGCCCACAGCCGTACGGGCATCGACATCCATCCCGCGGCGCGCGTTGGCAATCACTTTTTTATTGATCACGGCACCGGGGTGGTGGTCGGTGAAACCGCCGAAATCGGAGATCACGTAAAAATTTACCAGGGAGTAACGCTCGGCGCACTGAGTGTGAGCAAAGAAGACGCCCGCAAAAAGCGCCATCCCACCATCGGCGACCGGGTGGTGATTTACGCCGGGGCCACCATCTTAGGAGGCGATACCCACATTGGCAACGACAGCGTGATCGGAGGCAACGTATGGGTGACGCGCAGTGTGGCCCCGCACACCAAAGTATATTATCAAGCAAAAATGCACCACGAGGGCACCGATCAGGTGGACCTGGTGGTGTACCGAGACACTGCATCATGAACTTATCCGACCTTATCGGCAACACGCCGCTCGTTCACTTGCAAACCATTCCTACCAATCCGAAGGTAACCATCTACGGGAAGCTGGAGGGGCAAAACCCCGGAGGAAGCGTGAAAGACCGCGCTGCCTACGGCATGATTACCGGCGCCCTGGAGCGGGGTGACATCCAACCGGGCGATAAGTTGATAGAGGCTACCAGCGGCAACACCGGTATCGCTCTGGCCATGATTGCCCAGCTAAAAGACCTGCGAATGACCCTGGTGATGCCCGAAGACGCCACCGCCGAGCGCATCCAGGCCATGACCGCCTACGGGGCCGAAGTGATCCTGACTCCGGCCGAAAAAACCATCGAGTATTCGCGACAGCACGCCGAAGAACTAGCTGCCAGCGGTGAGTACTTCATCCTGAATCAGTTTGCCAACCCCGACAACTACGGGATGCACTACCGCACCACCGGTCCGGAAATCTGGCGCGATACGGATCAGAAGATTACGCACTTTGTGTCGTCGATGGGCACCACGGGTACTATTATGGGAGTGTCGCGCTACCTAAAAGAGCAAAGTCCGGCGGTGCAAATTGTGGGCGTGCAGCCCACCGACGGCTCGCGTATTCCGGGCATTCGGCGCTGGTCGCCCGAGTTTTTGCCGAAGATTTATGAGTCCGAGCGGGTAGACCGCATCATTGACGTGAGCCGCGACCAAGCCACGCAGATGACGCGCCGTCTGGCGCAGGAAGAAGGCATTTTGGCGGGCATGAGCAGCGGCGGAGCCCTGACCGCCGCGCTGCAACTCGCCGACGAACTGGAAGAAGGAGTGATCGTGACCATCGTGTGCGACCGCGGCGACCGCTACCTCAGCTCGGGTTTGTTTGCTGATTAAAGGTGAGTAGAGTCAGCAGACTGCACCACCAAGTATGTCGCTTCGGCGATCCGATTCCTTTGGATAGGTGATTTCTCTTTGATAACTTGCCGCCGACAAGCGATCCTTTGCGGATCGGTGAGTTACTTAGTATTGATATGCTCCTAACCAAATAGCGCTATGCAAACCTATTCCACAAGAATCTTTGTGCTCCTGGGCTGTCTGGCTCTTTTCACCTACTGCTCGGACGAAGAGCCCGAACCCGGGCGCACGTTAGACGGCGGTCCGAGCGGGGCGGTGATCAACTCGGCGGTGACCGACTTCACCGAAGAGGTACTCAACCTGACACTGGGCATCTACGTGGTAGACGGGCAGGGCAACTTCGCTGGCGGACTATCGGCCCGCAACTTTCGCATAGAAAGCATTCGACTAAGTTCTCGTGATAGTATATCGTTCCGGAATACCCGCATCAACGGGGCGCAGACTAACCCCAAAGGCGCTTATTCGGCCACGCTCTTGCTCGACCAGAGCGGTAGCATTAGTTCTACTGACCCCGATGATCTTCGAATTGAGGCGGCTAAGATATTCGGAGGGGCCCTAGGCGAGCGCGACTACGCCCTGCTTTCTAGTTTCACCACTTATTATAGCGACTCTGATGTTTTGCTTCACACCGAATTTACGCAAGACACTACCGAGCTAAACGCTGGTGTGGAAGAATTGCGCGGAAGCGAGGGCGGCGGAACGCCTCTATACAAAGCTGCCCACGCGATGGTGGACTACACCGCAGACAATGGGCCTAGCGAAAATCAGGCTATCATTTTATTCACTGACGGTGAGAACACCGAGTACGGAGTGAGCTTGTCGCAACTTACGGAGCACGCCAGCGACCGGAATGTGCAGATTTATACGGTGGGGCTCAGTCAGAATGTAGAATTAGGTGTGCTGGCCGAGATTGCCGGAGAAACCGGGGGCGCTTTTATGTGGGCCGAAGACGCGCGGCAACTGATCACCATGTTCGGCACGCTGGGCGATTTGCTAAGTGGCAATGCGCAGTACTACCAAACCGCATGGCAGGTGGCTCGCTCGTCAGGAAGCTGGCGGAGCGGTCAGTCTTTCCTAAGCGAATTAAATATTGTGCTGCCTGGGGGAGAAGAGTTCACTGTTCCATTTGAAGTGACCATTCCCGACTGATGCCACCTCGGATGCCCGAAGATCGGTAGTTCAGGTTCTCTCACGTTGAGGTAGGGGCTAACTACCACCCCAAACGGGAGTACCGCCAACGTGGTTGAGTTTACCAAAAATAGAGACAACTTACTTCTCTAAAGCTTCTTTAATGGAAGTACAAAACTTCTTATAAGCATTCTGCTCAACCTCGCCTCGACTCGCATTCCATACCCGACAGGCTTCCTCAATGTCTCCCAACTGCTGATGCGCCAAACCCAGATAGTACGCCGCTTCGTCGGTGGTGGCATCCTGACTTAACGCCCGCTCCAGCAGCGGAATGGCTTGATCAGGCTTCTCTCGTTCTAAAAAGTAAATTCCTTTATTCCGGTACGCATAACTATTGTTCGGATCAAGTTTAATACTTTGGTCAATGTCTCGGAGCGCCCGCTCGAGCTGCCCGGCTTGCAGATTCAGGTAGCCCCGATTGTTTAGAAAGTAGGGTTGATACGGTGTGATCTTGAGCGCCTGATCAAACGCTTGCTGCGCTGCTTCGTACTGCCCGGTTTTGGTCAGCACCAAGCCCCGCACGTTGTAGGCATTGCTTTCATTGGGATTCAGCCTGAGAGCGCGTTGCAGGTCCTGTTCAGCGGCTTCGTAGTCGTCTAAATAGTAGCGCACCGTGGCCCGGTTCACGTAGCTTTCGGCGTTGTTCGGGTGTAGCTCTAGCGCCCGATCAAAAGCACCGATGGCTTCAGCATAGCGCTGCGCACCGGTGAGGGCGGTGCCCCGCGTGAAGTGCACGTAGGCCGAATCGGGATAGTGGCGCAACACCGTATCCAGGTCAACAACACTCGGTGCGTATTCGCCCCGCTGGTAGTAGGCGTTGGCCCGGTTATAGTAAGCATCCGTGAAATCGGGACGCTCATTGATGGCCCGGGTGTAGTCGGTGATGGCCTCGGGATAGTGCGCCTGTTCGTAGTGGGCGATGCCGCGGTTGTTGTAGCCCTCGGCGTAGTTAGGATCCACGCGCAGCGCTTCGTCGTAGTAACGAATGGCTTCTCCGTATTCTCCGCTTTGCAATTTTAAATTCCCCCGCAGAAAAAACGCGTCGCGCTCCTGCTGGGCGGTTTGCTGACAAGAAGAAAGAAATAAGAAATATGAGAGGTGAAATATGAGACGAAAGAAACCCATTCCCACCGACTTTTTCCAGTTTTCGTATTTCATATTTCTCATCTCACACCTTTCACGTTTCTCATCTCACATCAACCTTGATGCGTTGGTCCTGATTGGCCAATTGCCAGGCAGTATAGAACACCAGGCGGGTGCGGTCGCGCAGCAGCGGGAAATTAATCTTCTCAATGGTATCGGTGGGCCGGTGGTAGTCGGCGTGGGTGCCGTTGAAGTAGAAGATAATCGGCACGTCGTGCTTGGCAAAGTTGTAGTGATCCGAGCGGTAATAAAACCGATTGGGATCGTCGGGAGCGTTATAGGTGTAGTCTAAATCCAGCTTCGTGTATCGGGCGTTCGCCGTTTCGTTGATTTCGTGCAGCTCGGTGCTCAGGCGGTCGGAGCCGATCACGTACACGTAGGCCGAATCTTGCGCGTGGGCGGGATCAATGCGGCCGATCATATCGATGTTGAGGTCGGCAATGGTATTATCTAATGGAAACACCGGGTGGTCGGTATAGTATTCGGAGCCAAACAGGCCCTTCTCTTCTCCCGACACGTTCATAAACAAGATGCTGCGGCGCGGACCGTGTCCCGCGGCCTTGGCCTGGGCGAAGGCTTCGGCCAGCTCCAGCACGCCCACCGTGCCCGACCCGTCGTCGTCGGCCCCGTTGTTCACTCGGCCGTCTTCGGTGACGCCAATGTGGTCGTAGTGCGAGGTGATTACCAGCAGTTCATCCTTCAAATCACTTCCTTCCAGATACCCCAGCACGTTTTCGGACGTCATGCGATCCACCTCTTGCCGCAGAGCAAAGGCAAGGTCGGTGGCTCGAGAAAAGGAGTAGGGCCTGCCTTTTTTAGCGATGCGACGTTGGGCCCGGTTTAGCCGTTTTTCGCCCACCAAAGCGTTGGCCATCTCGGGTGAGATAAAGATCAGGCTGGTTTGCGCGGCCGTTTCGGACTGCAAGCGCATGGAGGGGCGGGCGGCATAGAGGGCAAAGCGCTGGATGTTCTCCTGGTAATTGTTGTCGACCACCAGCACTACCCGCACGCCCCGCGCTTGGGCCATGTCGTATTTGGCCTGCAGGCCCGCCCGAAAGTTCGTCGTGAAGCGCGCGGGTTCGTCGGTGCCGGACAACAAGTAGGTGCTATCGCGCCCCATCGGCTCACCCGACAAAATCAGCACGGTTTTTCCTTGCACGTCGGCCTGCTGATAGTCGTCGTAGCGTTCTCCCGCAATGCCGTAGCCCACGAAAGTGATTTCGTCGACCAGCGTATCCAGTGGCTCGGCCATCGCTGGGAAGGCGTAAAAGTCTTTAAACAGCGTGAAGCGTTTTTCGTCGATGGCCACGTAGGGTTGATCCCACGAACTCTCAATGATCGGAAATTTTTGTAGGTAACTACTGTCGCCCACGGGCGGTGTTAATTGTCGCGATTGGTAGTAGTCAGCCAGATAAGCAGCGGCTTTTTTTTGTCCGGGTTGCCCCGTTTCGCGCCCTTCCAGGCTGTCGGCCGCCAGCACCCTGAGGTGATCTCTCAAATCATCAACCCGGATGGTTTGCGCGTAGTGATAGGCCGTTGTGTCAAGCGAAACCGAATCGGCCTTTGGCTGCGCCCTGACTGATGAAACTAAAAACAGGCTGACGCCTAGGGCAACGAGTTGCCTCCCGGAGTAAGTCATTGATCGTTCGTTTTATAAGCTTGTTAATCTTTCTAATCCCCAAAAAGTTCTTTCCTGCCAACCCTTCGTCGTGCTTTTGCTAAGGAAACAAAGCAAAAAGAGGGAAAGCCCGGTGCTTTGGCGAGTCTCATTTTAGTCAATCATTCTGGCCGAATGCTTCATGGGAGGACACTCAGGGGACATTCGGCCCGTCCGAATGCCACTAAACTTACTCGTTTAGTACATCTCGGCCCAACCGAATGCCCCTGGTCCGTCGTGCCGAAGTACTTTCGGTCAGTCGGTTGTCATTTTTTACGGCATTGTTTCACCATGCTCAAGACGGTCGGCAAGTATGCACAGGGCCACTACTTTTGCCCGTGCGCTTACCTCTTCACGAAATTGACCATACACCAGTATTCCCGGTAGATCAGGCACTTCCACTAACCAGCGACCATCTTCTTCTTGTTCCAGTTCGAGTTTCATCAGCATAAAAGTTTCACGAGATTATATAAACACGGATCGCCCGTTCACCGGCACAGTTACGTTAGCGCCGGGCAAGGCTTTGCCCGTGGCCTCTCACCACCGTTCCAGTGACGCGAAGCTGGGCGAAGGCTAGGCTAACGTAGAAAAGTTTTACCATGGCACTGACTGCGCAGAAGTGGCGTTGGTTTTAAAACGCAAGACAGGAACTACCATTAGCTTACCCAGCATTACACGCGGAAAATGATCTAAGTGCACTGATCTTTTGGCCTTGACTCAGCATGAGGAAACTTCAAGCACAGTGAAGTGGTAGTGTTCCAGCGCTTTTCCCTATTTTGCCAAAGTACCCAAATGGTA
Source organism: Cyclobacteriaceae bacterium (assembly GCA_965217295.1). Classification (GTDB taxonomy): domain Bacteria; phylum Bacteroidota; class Bacteroidia; order Cytophagales; family Cyclobacteriaceae; genus Tunicatimonas. Next base: position 6,029,301 of record CBDCHR010000008.1, on the reverse strand, counting down.
GACTTTTCAACAGCGGTATAACTGAGATAAATTATGCACGTATCTTTTCTGAAACTCAAGAACTTTAAGCGCTTCACTGATCTGACCATTGACTTGTCGAAGCTGGCGCAACCGCCGAAGCTAGTGCTATTGATCGGAGCCAACGGCAGCGGAAAGTCGTCGGTGTTTGATGGGTTTGCGGTTTCTTCAGAATTTGAAAAGTCTAACAATGCTCGGGTTGGCAATCAGTACTACGCTAAATATCAGGACAAGACCTATCAGATAAAAATTGAGTCAACAGACGGTCAAGCTATAGAAACAAAATCTTTGCTAGATGACTTTGATGGCATGCTCCAAGGCGGTAATCCCATCAGCAAATATAGTTTTTACGGTCGCAGTAGTCTGCGCCAAGTGCCGCGATTGACTCGGACTACGCTCGGGCAAAGCAGAGAAGTAGACTTTCAGGCAGATACGGATCGACCTCTTACCTATATAGATCGGGACGAACGGTTTGAAAATGACCTGGAAGAAATTACCCGCAACATTCTGCAGGAATTTTACCAGAGCGATCGGGAGAGAAGCGAAATTATCAGAACATACATTGATCCCATCAATGAGGCACTCGAAAGAATTTTTGATGATGATAAAGTCGTGGTGCCCAAACTAGTTTCTATTATACCTCCGCTGGACGGTAAAGTGGCTGAAGTGCGTTTCAAAAAAGGGAATACTGAGTTTCGATACGATCTTTTGAGCAACGGCGAAAAGAGCGTATTCAACATTTTGATCAATCTACTCAGCCGAAAAAAGCATTACCAAGACACCATCTACTTCATCGACGAGCTAGACCTGCACCTCAACACCCGGCTGCAATACAACCTACTCAAAGAAATCACCGAACGCTGGATTCCCGACAACTGCCAGCTGTGGACGGCCAGTCATTCGTACGGCTTCATCGACTACGCCCGCGAGGCCGACCAGGCCGCCATCATCGATTTTGATAGCCTGGACTTTGACGTGAAGCAAGTCTTGCTCCCCGAGCCGAAAGATTCGCTGGACGTGTTCGACGTAGCTGTTCCAAAAGAGAGCATCTTCAAGCTGTTTGATAACAAGCACATCGTGTTGTGCGAAAATCAGAACGATGAGTTTTATAACTTGCTGGGACTGGAAGACAAACTGTTCGTCGGCATAAAGAACAAAAATGATGTCTTTCTTTATGTGAAGCGCGACCCTCGCTATCACGGCTTGATCGACCGGGACTTTCTGACGGATCGAGAGATCGAAAAGGCCCGAAAGAAATACGACAAACTTCGGATTCTACGCTACTACTGCTTTGAGAACTATCTGTATCACCCTGATAACCTGAGGGGGTTGGCATCGGACTTTGATGAGTCTGCGTACGTACAGGAAATTATTGATCAGAAGAAAGCCCGTAAAGATAAAATTATCTCTAAAATTGACAAGACCAGAGATTCGTACGCAATATTAAGAGCGGAAGACACAATCAGAGACGATAATTTTGACCCGATCATCGAGGCCCTTTCCAGTGATGATCTGGAAACCTTTTATCCGTTTTTCAGCATGAAGGAGTTCAACAAAGTAAGCATAGCGGCGCACAACTGGAAAAAAGAGCAACTGGTTACGACCCCGTGGTTCAAACAAAAGATAGCCGAGGTACTTGCCTAACCTTACCCCATTCAGCATAAGAACGATCCGCAGGGTTTTACTTCGCTACTGATACGCTGCTTCTTGCTGCCTTCTTTTCTCCGTACTGACGCTTGAAGTACACGATGGCCGGTACCCCGATAACGGTAGGCAGTAGCCAGGCCACGAACGCCGGGTCGGTGTGCACGTTGTTTACCAGAAACGCGGTAATCGTTGCTATGTAAGCACCACTGATGCGAACGATGTGATACCGAATCCAGCCCTTCCCTTGTACCCTCCTTCGGCCGGAAAAGAGTTGTCCATCCTGTCGGAGCAGGTTCAGCAGCGAGAGGGCGAAGAAACCAATTAACACCAGTGCGGACACGTTTTCAGTGCCGAACCGCTCAAGCGTCTGCCAGACGGTCAACCCAAGGGCTATTCCGCAGGCAACGAGCAACGCCCAGTCTCGTGGCTGACCAATCGTTGCCAGATCGCGCCGGAACCGGAGTCCGCGATAGCCGGTCACTGTTGTGTACAGCGTGAGTAACCCGACCATCAGCAAGAACGGATTGAACCGGTAAATGGTCAAACCGAAGGCCGATAGGGCGACGAAGAGCATGGCGTAGCAAAAGATCCAACCGGTGGTCGTGTGCAGCTTGCTTCCTTTCTTCGCCACGAAGGGGACGAATCCGACAGTTAGCGCTACGAAGCCAGCAATAACGTGGAGAATCAGGACGATGGTGCGGGTTGTTTCCATCGCTATAACTATACTCCCAAGACCTTACTCCAATCCCTCTAAAAACCCCTCGTACATCGGTTTTTTCTCGTAGTTTTCACCGAACAGCAGCGGCCACTGCCGGTAGGGGGTGAAGGTGTTGAGCCAACTGTCGTTGTCGCGCAGCCCCCAGAAGGTGATTGCGTACTTATTCTCTTCGGGCAACGCACTGTAAACGCGCACAATCTCCCGCATCTTCTCGCGCTGCGCTTCGGCCAGTTCGGGAGTCAGGCGGTCGGTTTCGCCCCGGGGGTTGGCCTTGATGTCTACCTCCGACAGGTGCACCCGCAGGCCGCGCTTCACCAGTTCGTCCAGGGCGGTTTGCAACTGTTCTATCGGGAGACTTAGCTCGATGTGCATCTGCAAACCCACTCCGTCGATAGGGATGCCCCGCGCCTGAAAGTCGTCGATCATCGCCAGGGTGGTGCGCAGCTTCTCCGGTTTTACCGCCAGGTCGTAGTCGTTATAAAACAGCAACGCGTCGGGGTCGGCCGCCCGGGCGTACTGGAACAGGCGGGCCACGTAATCGTCTCCCAGCGTTGTAAAGTACCCCGACTCCCGCCAGCCGTTGCCCTCCTGGTTGATGGCCTCGTTCACCACGTCCCAGCCCACCACGCGCCCGCGGTAGTGGCCCACCACGGTATAAATGTAAGTACGCAGCATCTCTTCTAACCGGACCGAGTCGAGGGTTGGCATGGCTTCCTTCAGCCAGCGGGGCTCCATAAAGTGCCACACCAGCGTATGGCCGTGCACCCGCAGGTTGTGGCGTTGGGCAAAAGTCACCACCGAATCGCCCGGCGCGAAGTCATACTGATGTTCGCCTCGCCAGGTATGCTGGGTCTTCATGGAGTTCTCGGCGGTCAACTGGCTAAACTCCCGCGCCACCACCGCCGCAAAGTCCGGGCGGGCCAGTTGCTTGGTCTGCACGGCCACCCCCACCGGGAAAGGGGAAGCCTGACGCAGCGAAGGGGTTGGCTGGGCGTAGGTGAGCAAGCTCATTCCCAGGCTGATGAACGCAATGAGGAGCCAAGTACGCATAGATTTAGCCGATAGATTGTGTATATTGGTCGGTAATAATAACCATATTTTATGATGATGCAACCCTACCAACCCGGTCGTCGGCATTTTCTTCGACAAAGTCTGCTGACCGGCACCACCCTAGTGGCCGCGCCCACCCTGGCCCAACTGGCCCAAGACCCGGCCTTTCCCGTTCGTCAGATTACGTACGGACCCCAAGCGCATTGGTTTGGCTACTACGACAAAGAGCAAGTGGACCCCAGCGGCCGCTACGTGCTGGGCATGGAAGTGGACGTGCCCCAGCGGTCGCCCACCGAAAACGACGTGATCAAGATCGGCATGGTGGACCTGCAGGACAACGACGCCGAGGGGCGGCCCCGATGGATCGAGCTGGGCCAGAGCAACGCCTGGGGCTGGCAGCAGGGCTGCATGCTGCAGTGGATTCCCGGTTCGTCGGCGGAAATCATCTGGAACGATGCCGAAGACGGGCAGTTCGTGAGCCGCGTCCTGAACGTGAAGACGGGCAAGCAGCGCACCCTGCCGAAGGCGATTTACGCGCTAAGCCCGGACGGCACCTACGCCGTGGGCACCGAGTTCAATCGCATCCAGAACATGCGCCCCGGCTATGGCTACCCCGGCGTGCCCGACCCCTACGCCGACCAACGCGCTCCGCAGGACATCGGCATTTATCGGATGGACCTAGCCACGGGGGAGTCTACGCTGATTATCTCACTAGCCGAAGTAGCCGACATTCCATATCACGACGGCGCATCATTGGCCGAGAAGTGGCACTACTTTAACCACCTGCTGGTGAGTCCCGACAGTGAGCGGCTGATCTTCCTGCACCGCTGGCGCGACGCTCCGGCCCGCGGTGGCAAGGCTTCTTCGGGAGGGTTCACCACCCGCATGTTCACCGCCAACCAAGACGGCAGCAACAAGTACATCCTGGACCCCTCGGGCAACACCTCGCACTTTATCTGGCGCGATCCGAACCACATCTGTGCCTGGACCAAACCGGTCGGCAAGGAGTGGGCGTTCTATCTGTTTGAAGACCAGACCGACAACGTTCACGCGGTGGGAGAGGACAAGATGACGGTGAACGGTCACAACACCTACGTGCCCCACACCGACGGGGAGTGGATTCTGAACGATACCTACCCCGGCCAAGACCAGAAGCGGCTGCAAACCCTCTACCTGTACCACGTGCCCACCGACAAAAAGGTGGTGCTGGGGGAGTTCTACGAGCCGCCCATGTTCGCTGGCGAGTGGCGCTGCGACCTGCACCCCCGCACCAACCGGCAGGGCACGCAGGTGATTTTTGACTCCACCCACCAGGGCGGGCAACGGCAAATGTATCTGGTGGATATATCGTCGGTGGTGTAGCGTAGATACCCGAGACGATGCGGCCGTAGTTTGTTGAACTCAGCCTATGCCAACGGCTGCCCCGTGACGCTACCCAAAAAACCGCACGGCTAATCCCCCCACCAGCCACGCATACGATGCGAAGGCGGCGTATTTCAAAATCGTATCCACCGCTCCCTTACTGGCCATGTGGTGCCCGCCCATCGGCACATCGCTGTCTACCTTTTTGAAGAAACCGAGCCAGATTAAGAACCCGGACACGGCCAAGAAAGTGAAGTTCAGAAAAAAGGTGTAGTCGATCGTAAAGAAGTTTTGTTGCTGATTACTCGCACTACTCGTTTCGGGTAAGGCTCCAAATAGGTCAAAGCCGTAGTGCAGTATCAGCGTAGTTCCAATTAGGGCGACGAACAACGTGAGCATAATAAAGAGCGACATACGCCAGCCGTAGTAGGTAGCGTTGATGCGCAGCACCGGGAAAACGACCAGATCGCTGAAGATAAAAGCCATCACCCCAGCGAAGCTCACCCCGTTTTGGTACAGCAACGCCGCCAACGGAATATTACCCATCGAGCCAATAAAGGTAAAGAAAGCCGCCAGCGGCCCCACCAACGTGTGCTCCAGAATCTGAAAGAAAGTAAACGAGTCACCGCTGCCGACGCCCAGAAAGAGCGTCTCAAAGAACGAACGGGGCACGAAGGCGGCTACAATCCCCGCGATGGTGAAGCCGACGGTCACATCTTTCCAGACCATGTTCCACTCCATCTGGTAGCGCATGCCCACGCCCTTCCATCCGGCCCAACTGCGAATGAGCTTTTTCCAGTCGGGCACGTCGCCGGAGTCTTCGTCGTCTCCCACCCGTTCCTTGGCTTGCTTGATAAGCTTTTTAGGGCGGGTGAGACGAATAAACAGCCATGAAAACAGAATGAGCAGCGCCCCGCCCAGGTACTCACCCACCACAAAGTGCCACGACAGGAAGACGGAAATGATGATGCCCAACTCAATGACCAGGTTGGTAGAAGCCAAAAGAAAGGCCATCGCGGGCACAAAACCGGCTCCCTTCTGAAACAGCGAACGGGTGGTGGCTAGCGCAGCAAAGCTACACGAACTGGAAATAAAGCCGAAAAAAGTAGCCAGTCCCACCGACCGGGCGTTGGTATCGCCCAGTGAATGCTGCATACGCTCCTGGGTCACGAACACCTGAATCATACTACTGACCACGTAGCCGAGGGCAAAGGCCCACAGGGCGCTCCAGAAAAATCCGACCGACGTGTAGGCCGCTTCGCCCCACTGGGTTAAAAAATCTTGGTTCATGCGATAGGAAAGATAAATGTTGGTTTACCGCGTGTAACCAAGAGGTTCAGGGGGTGTTTGTACAAGATTATGGATATGATGTACGGAATTGTGGTCGATAGCGGGTGGCCAACTAAAAATGGAAGGTATCGGTTTTGGTTATTGTAGAGCGGTAGCGTTCTCAGAGATCATCCCGCCAGACTCGTTGTTTGCACTACTGACCGTCTACTCATTTAGGCAGTCGCCATCGGCGCGATCTCAAAACCCGACTTCTTCACCGCGTCTATCACGGATTGTCGGTCGCCAGTCTGGGATTGTACTTCCAGAATCTTGTCCGGATTATCGGTGTCGACTTGCCAGCTAGTGATACTTTCTACTTGGTTAAGCTTGGGCGTAACCGCTTTCACGCAGCCACCGCAGTTGATATTTGTTTTGAATTTTAGGGTTTCCATAAATCGAATGATTGAAGTTTTGAATGATTGAATAAAAAAACTAAAGAGTGGTGTTGCGCAATCGCAAGCTGTTTAGAACCACCGACACCGAACTGAAGGCCATCGCTGCCCCGGCAATCATCGGGTCCAGTAAGAAACCGTTGATCGGATAGAGGATACCGGCGGCGATGGGAATACCGATCAGGTTGTAGATGAAGGCCCAGAACAGGTTCTGCCGAATGCCGCGCACCGTCTTGCTGGATAACTTCAGGGCCTTCGGAATCGACCGCAGATTAGAGGTGATGAGCGTCATCTTGGCCACGTCCATGGCGATGTCTGACCCTTGGCCCATCGCGATGCTCACGTCGGCCTGGGCCAGGGCCTGCGAGTCGTTGATGCCATCGCCCACCATCGCTACGACCTTTCCTTGCTGCTGAAGTTCCTTTACAAAGTCGGCTTTGCCCGAGGGCAATACTTCGGCGCGGAAGTGTTCTAAGCCCACTTGATGGGCCACGGCATCCGCCGTTTGCTGATTGTCGCCAGTGAGCATGTACACCGTGATGTGTCGGCTTTGTAGTTCTTGGATAGCGGCTTGCGAGCTATCTTTAATCTTGTCCGCAATGGCCAGCACGCCCAGCGCCCGCTTTTCATTGGCAAAGAACACCACGGTTTTCGCCTGTCCGCGAAGCTGATTGGCTTCTTTTTGTAGCTCTTCGCTTAGCGTAATGCGCCGTTCGTTCAGCAGTTTCTGATTACCAATGTAATAGGTAACTCCGTCCTCACCCGTGGCCTGCACACCCCGACCGGTCAGACTGTTGAAATCAGACAGCTTGGCCGGACGGACTCCTTCTTCCTTAAGCCGGGCCACGACCGCTTCGGCCAACGGGTGCTCCGATTGCGATTCCAGGGCGAGAAGTGTTTCTTTCCAGCGCGCTGCCCGGGCCTCGTCGGTCCACTGCACGTCGGTCACCACGGGCTTGCCCTCGGTGATGGTACCGGTTTTGTCCAGCACGACGGCGTTCACTCGGTGACCCAATTCCAGGCTTTCCGCATCTTTGATGAGAATATTGTTCTCGGCCCCTCGTCCGACGCCCACCATGATGGCGGTAGGCGTGGCGAGCCCCAGGGCGCAGGGACAGGCGATTACGAGTACCGAGATGGAAGTGAGCAAAGCGTGGGTAAAGGCATCCTCGCCGCCGACCAGCGTCCAAACAATAAAGGTAAGGACCGCAATACCCAACACCACGGGCACAAAAATACCGGCGATCTTATCGACCAATTTCTGCACCGGGGCCTTGCTGCCCTGCGCTTCCTGTACCTGCTTAATAATCTGGGCAAGGAGGGTTGCTCCACCCACCTTTTCGGCCACAAACCGGAAGCTGCCTTTTTGGTTCACTGTGCCGGAGAACACTTTCTCGCCGGAGGTCTTTTCTACCGGTACCGGCTCGCCGGTAATCATGCTTTCGTCCACGAACGAACTGCCTTCCGACACCCGCCCGTCGACCGGAATCTTCTCGCCGGGACGTACCACAATGGTATCTCCCACCTGCACCGAAGCAATCGGCATCTCAATTTCTTGCCCGTCTCGGATTACTTTTAGTGTCTTGGGTTGCAGGCCCATCAGCTTTTTGATGGCCGACGAGGTATTAGATTTAGCCCGTTCTTCAAGGAGCTTGCCCAGCGAGATAAAGGTGATAATAACCGTTGCCGCTTCGTAGTAGACGTGCGGGGCGAGTCCGCGCTGGAGCCAGAATTCGGGATATAGGGTGTTGAACAAACTGAATAAGAAAGCGATGCCGGTGCTCAGGGCCACCAGCGTATCCATGTTGGCTTTGCCGTGCCGGGCTTGCTTCCAAGCATTGATAAAAAAGCTGCGTCCGAACCAGAACAGCACCGGAATGGTCAGTACCAGCGAAATCCAGCGACCGGGCACCCAGTCCATCACGAACATGCCCAGGATGAATACGGGCAGGGTTAGCAAGGCCGCTCCGATGGTGCGGCGTTTCACTTCTTGGTAGTGCTGTTGTCGCAGTTCCTGCTGTTTCGCCTGCGGATCTTCCGCATCTACGATTAAATCGTAGCCTACCGATTGTAGGGCCTTCTGTAAGTCGGTCGGCGAGAGAGAATGGTCATATTCTACCAGCACCGAACTGCTGGCGAAGTTCACGTTGGCGTCCTTCACCCCTTTGGTGTCGTTGAGAATGGATGCTACGCTGGCCGCGCAGCCCGCGCAGGTCATGCCCGTGACCGGGAAAGTCTGGCGTACGTACGCTTCGCCGGTTTTTTTAGGATTATTTTCTTTGGGTAGTGTTAGGGTATTCTGTTCCATAGGATCCATCGTATCGAGATACGGTCATGTTGTTTGCAGTAGTATAACCAGGAAACCGAGGCAGAAATTCTGTTGCGTAAGTAGTCGGCCAGTCCGCGAGCTGGGCGAACCGGCCGACTGATGAATTAGCCTAAAAATTGCTCACAGGCTTTCTCGCAGGCGCGGCACGCTTCGGCACAATCTTTACAGTGCTGCGCTTCGTGGCTCGCGCACTCTTCGGCACAACGCTGGCAAAAATCCAGGCAGAACTGCACCGCTTTTTTGGCCGAGTCGCTACCGCGGGCTACGAAGTTTAGCGCCACCAGGCAGGCATCGGCGCAGTCGCGGTCCAGCCGGATGCAGGGCACCATCATCTTGATGTCCTCTTCGTTTAGGCATTGGTCGGAACAGTACTGACAGGCCGCGGCGCAGTCGGCGAGCTTTTGGATTAAATCTTGGTGTTGTCTCATGATTAAAAAGTAGTTAGGGTTTAAAAATATCAATTTACACCCTTATAAACCGACTGAAATTCAGATGGTTACGCCTTGTTTGTGCGGAATTCTGGATTTGTTGTATGAAATTAGGGGATAGCAAGCGGATCAGTACCACTGAGGAAGTGCCGCGGATAAAACTTATTAGTCACTGCTGTAAAATCCGCTTTTCCTGTTATTTTAGCCAAACACCGTTTGTTCTGCCACCTGATATTCTTCTATGGATAATAACGTCACCGATTTGGAAGCCTTGTTTCGCGCGTATCCAATGAACACTACCCTGTTGGACGAAGTGTTTCAGGAACCGGGCAAGCTTCGGGATCACTACCACCGGGTGCACAAGCACTTCTGCCGACTTTCGCTACCCGAGTTCAAGGGACTCTACGAGTACGCCAAGAAATCGTCCTTCGACCAGGGCATCACCTTCAATGTATATTCCGACAGCGCCCAGGGCACCGAACGCATCTTTCCGTTCGATTTGTTTCCGCGCATCATTCAGCCCTCGGAGTGGAAAACCATTGAGCGCGGACTCACCCAGCGCAACCGCGCCCTGAATCTGTTTTTACAAGACATTTACAACGACAAAAAAATCCTGAAGGACGGGGTGGTGCCCAAAGAGCTCATCTTCTCCTCCAAGCACTACGCCGCCAGCATGGCCGATTTTGTGCCCCCCGGCGGAGTATACGTTCACATTTCGGGCACCGACGTGATTCGCCACAAAGACGGGCAATTCTACGTGCTGGAAGACAACCTGCGCTGTCCGTCGGGCGTGAGCTACGTGCTCTCGAACCGTCTGGCTACCAAACGCATTCTGCCCAACCTGTTCTTTAAAAGCCAGGTACAGCCGGTGGTTGACTATCCGGAAACCCTGCTGGAGGTGCTGCGCAGCGTGGCCCCGCCGGGGGTGGACCAGCCGGTGGGCGTGCTGCTCACGCCGGGCATCTACAACTCGGCCTACTACGAACACTCGTTCCTGGCGCTGCAGATGGGCATCCAACTGGTGGAAGCCGGTGACCTGTTCATGGACAACAACTTTGTGTACATGAAAACGATCTACGGTCCGCAGAAGGTAGACGTGATCTACCGGCGGGTGGACGATGACTTTATTGATCCGCTGGTGTTTCGGGCCGACTCTTCGCTGGGCGTGCCTGGCCTGATGAACGCCTACCGGGCGGGCAACGTGACACTGGCCAACGCGCCCGGCACCGGGGTGGCCGACGACAAGGCGGTATACACCTACGTGCCCGACATCATCAAGTACTACCTCGACGAGGAACCGATTTTACACAACGTGCCCACCTACCGCTGCGAGCGCGACGACGACTACCGCTACGTGCAGGAGCATATCGGCGAACTAATCGTGAAGCCGGTGGATGAGTCGGGAGGCTACGGCATCTTTGTGGGGCGACAAGCCTCGGAGCAGGAGTGTAGCGACTTCCTGAAGGTGATCGCGGCCGACCGTCGGAAGTACATCGCGCAGCCCATTATGTCGCTCTCGGTGCACAGCACCTTCATTGAGGAAGAAGATATCTTCGAGCCCCGGCACATCGATCTGCGCACCTTTGCCCTAACGGGCCGAGACACCAGCTACGTCTGCAGTGGCGGCCTCACCCGGGTGGCACTGCGGCGCGGCAACCTGATTGTCAACTCCTCGCAAGGCGGCGGCTCGAAAGATACGTGGGTTTTGCAAGAATGAAAACGATTTATAGTTGCGGAAGACGGTCTGGGGGGAAGACTCTACTTTAAACTTAGCTCTATTGCTGATTAAATGGTTCGATGGCTCAATTGCTGGCCATAGCAGACAAGCAACAGTTGAACAATTGAGCCATCGAACCAACTCCTCTGCCGTCTACCACCAGCGTTTGCACATCATCCAAGATCAGCTGTCTATCTAACCAACCACCCCGAAAATCATCCCCTATGATCATGTTATCCCGCACAGCGAATCGTTTGTTTTGGATCGGGCGCTACGTAGAACGCATTGAGCACCTGTCGCGCTACATCAACGCTCAGTACCTATCTTCGTCCGACGCTCCGCAGAGTTTCGACAAGCAGTGGGTGCTCGACTCCATGCTGAACATGGCCCAGTCGGGCGGTTCTTTCCAGCAACAGGGCGGGGCAATGAACGACGAGCAGGTGATTACCTACCTGACGGTGGATTCGCAAAATCCCTACTGCATCATTAACTACGTAGGGCTGGTGCGCGAGAATGCCCGGGGCGTGCGCGACAACATTTCCGTAGAACTCTGGGAGATGATTAACCGCTTCTACCACTCCGCCCAGGAGTTTGAGCCCGACGACCTGAACCGGAAGGGGCCCTACGACTTTTGCAAAAGCATGCTCGACAACAGCAATATGATCAAGGGCGCGATGGACAACACCTTGCTGCGCAACCAGGTTTGGTCTATGCTCTACACCGGCATGCACCTGGAGCGCGCCCTGCAGATCGTGCAGATGCTGCTCACCAAGCGACAGGACATTGCGCGTAGCAAAGACTCTAAGTTGCGTCCGGCCATCCTGAACTACCACCTGGCCGCGCTGCTGCGCAGTGCCGGAGGCCTCGACATGAGTCGCCACCACTACGGCACTCCACCCAACGAGCGCCTGGTCACCGATTTTCTGGTGCTCAACGTGAAGTTTCCGAAGTCGGTGCGCTACAACCTGGACAAGCTGGAAGAAAACCTGCGGGTGATCAGCAACTATCAGCCCCTGGCCCCCGGCACGGTGGAATTTTCGGTAGGCAAAATGGCCGCCCGCTTGCGGTTTCTGACCGCCGAAGAGATCATGGAACAGAGCGATGCTTTTTTCACGGAGTTGCAGCGCGAGCTTATCCACATCGGGGGAGCGCTAGAAGAACAATACTTTAGTTTCTAAATGACGAACTACCACATCCGCTACGAAGCGGAGAACACGTATCGCCAACCGGTAAACGAAGCCCTGTTCGCGTTTTTGGTGCTGCCTTCCCCCAGCGATACTCAGTTGGTGAGCGAGGTGCATATCGACAATTCCATCCGTCGGCCCACCTTCTCGGCTCGCAATGCGTTTGGCTTTGAGGTACTCTTCCTGCGCGTAGCGCAACCCTTCACCCGTCTGCGGTTCACGATGAACTGTGCGGTGCGCCGGTCTACCAACCGGGTGCTGCCCGATTGGTCGCGCGCCAAAAGTCCCGACGAGGAGCGCCGCCAACTCAACGATGCGCATTTTCTGGTCGATCACTACTGGTACGTGCAACCCACTCCGCTCACGGCCCTGCCCCAAGCCACCATTCCCGATGCCTGGGCGTACCGCTTCGATCGGCCGTTGCTCGACTACGCGCAGTTTCTCACCCAGGAGGTGTACACCCGGATGACCTACCAACCGGCCGTGACCACCACCTACACCCGGGCCGACGAACTGCTGGCCAATCCGCAGGGGGTGTGCCAGGATTATAGCCACCTGATGCTGGGCGTGTTGCGCCACCACGGATTGCCCTGCCGCTACGTGTCGGGCTATCTGAACCAGGGAGAGCAATTCGTGGGCGCTACCCAACTGCACGCCTGGGTAGAGGTGCTCATCCCGGGCTTGGGCTGGACGGGCTTCGATCCGACCAACAACCTGCTAGCTGATCAGCACCATATCAAAATCGCGCACGGCCGGGACTATACCGATTGTCCGCCGCTGCGGGGGCACATCAATCCGGGAGGCCTCAATACGACCGAACACGTGGTGCGGGTGGTGGAGCAGTAAGCAGGCAAAAATCAACTTAGGTTCGTGTCGACACGAACCTAAATGTCGCCGTGAACCTTAGGTCATGAACCTAAAAACTTATTAGGCTAACCTCTGATCACGCCAGAATCTCGTTCACCACCCGGCCGTGCACGTCGGTGAGGCGAAACTCCCGTCCCTGAAAAGTGTAGGTAAGCTTTTCGTGGTCGAAGCCCAGTTGGTGCAGGATGGTTGCTTGCAGGTCGTGCACGTGTACGCGGTCGCGGGTGCCATAGTAGCCCAGCTCGTCGGTTTCGCCGAAGGTGAAGCCCGCCTTCACTCCGCCCCCCGCCATCCACATGGTGAAGGCTTCGCTGTGGTGATCGCGCCCCTTGAAGTCGGCCCCGCTGGCGCGGGTTTCCATCATGGGAGTGCGCCCAAATTCGCCGCCCCACACTACCAGGGTTTCGTCGAGCAGCCCGCGCTGCTTCAGGTCCTTGAGCAGCGCGGCGATGGGCCGGTCCACCGCCTGGCAAGCGCGCTGCAGACCGATATCCACGCCGTTGCCTTCTCCCACCCCGTGGGTGTCCCAGCGACGGTCGTAGAGTTGCACGAAGCGCACGCCCTTTTCTACCAGCCGCCGGGCCAGCAGGCAGTTGTTGGCGAACGACTCCTGACCCGGCTCGGTGCCGTACATCTCGTGCACCCAGGCTGGTTCGTCGTTGATGTTCATCACTTCGGGCACCGACGTCTGCATCCGAAAAGCCAGTTCGTACTGCGCAATGCGCGACAGGATTTCGGGGTCGCCCACCGTCTCGTGCTCGTGTTGGTTGATCTCGTTGATCGCGTCAATGGAGCGCTTGCGCATCGCCGGATCAATATCTTTGGGGTTTTCGATATACAGCACCGGTTCTCCCTTGGAGCGGCACTGCACGCCCTGGTGCACGGTGGGCAAAAAACCACTGCCCCACACACTTTTGCCCGCGCTGGGGTCGCCGCCCGACACCAGCACCACGAAGCCCGGCAGGTCCTGGTTCTCGGAGCCCAGTCCGTACACCGTCCACGAACCCAGGCTGGGACGGCCCAGTCGCGGACTGCCGGTGTGCATCAGCAGCTGGGCCGGAGCGTGGTTAAACTCGTCGGTGTGCATGGCCTTCAGGAAGGTGATCTCGTCGACCATTTCCGAAAGGTGCGGGAGATAATTGGAGACCACGGCACCTGACCCACCGTGTTGCCGGAAGGTCGCCTGCGGACCCAGCATCTGCGGCACGCCCTGCAGGAACGCGAAGCGCTTGCCTTCCATGAACGAGGGCGGACAGGCCTGTCCGTTGAGCTTCTGTAGTTCGGGCTTGTAGTCGAAAAGCTCCAGTTGCGAAGGGGCACCGGCCATGTGGAGAAAAATGACCCGCTTGGCCCGGGGCGCAAAGTGAGGGGTTAGGGCGAGCGTCGATGCCCCAGAAGGCGTAACTGCTTTCGCGGCGGGAGAGTCGCAGCCGAGCAACGAACCCAGGGCCATAGAGCCCAGCCCGGCGGTGCACTGCCGCAGAAAATGGCGACGGGTGTTATAGCGGGCCAGTTCGTGCTGGGCTTGTTCTACGATAGTCATAGCGGTTAGTTCTTGGTAATGAACTCGTCCATATTCAGCAGCGCGTTGGCCACCAGGGTCAGAGCTTTTAGCTCGGCCTCGTTTGGCAATTGGTAGGCTACGGGCCGACCGATTCCGTCCGGTGATGTCGCGGCCTGGTAATGCGCCAGCGCATCGTTGTATAAGCTTTGAATCGAGCGTAGTTTGTCGGCCTCCGGTTCGCGCAGCATCACCCGGCGGTAGGCATCGGTAAGCTGGACTTTTACGCTCGGATACGGAGTGGTTTGCAGTTGGCTCGCTAAAGCGTAGGCTGCTTCTACGTAGACCGTATCGTTGAGCAGGGTGAGGGCCTGCAGGGGCGTGTTGGTGCGAATGCGCCGCGACACGCACAGGTTGTGTCCGGGACTGTCGAAGCTAATCATGGAAGGGTAGGGGTTGGTGCGGTGCCAGAAGGTGTACAACGCCCGGCGGTAGCGGTCTTCGCCCTTACTCACCTCCCACTTGCCCAGACTGGCCGGTTGGGGCGGGCGCACGCTGGGACCGTACATCTCCGTGCTCAGCAGCCCGCTCACCGCCAGCGCCTGATCGCGAATTTGCTCAGCCGACAGCCGCACACGGGCACCCCGCGAGAGCCACTGGTTGCGCGGGTCGCGCTCCAGCTTGTCCGGGGTCACCGTCGACGCCTGCCGGTAGGTGGCCGATAGCACAATTTGCTTGAGCAACCGCTTCACGCTCCAGTGGTGTTCGTCGCGGAACTGCACCGCCAGCCAGTCGAGTAGCTGCGGGTGCGACGGAGCAAATCCCTGGGTGCCGAAGTCTTCCGGGGTTTCCACCAGTCCGTAGCCGAAAATACGGTCCCAGAAGCGGTTCACGATCACCCGGGCCGTCAGCGGATTTTCATCGCTCACCAGCCAGCGGGCCAGGTCTAGGCGGGTGGGTTCTTCGGTGGCGGTGAGTTCACCCATCGAGGCCGGAATGCCAGGCGAAACCGGATCGCCCGGGGTGAGCCAGTTGCCCCGCGTGAAGTGGTAGGTGGGGCGCCGCTTCTCAGCGGGCAGTTCACGTAGGATGGGCGTCTGGATGGGTTCCAAGTTCGCCAAAGCTGCTACCCTGGCCTTAAAATTAGCATCGTACTGCGCTAGCAAAGGCGCGCGCTCGTGGTAGAAAAACCAGTCCAATCGAAACAGGTCGAACGTGGCGTGTTGGTCTTTGCGGAAGACGTAGTATAAGTCGTGCGGACCGGCGGTCGGGGTAAGCGGCATCTTCTTCACCTGCCAGTCGGTCCACTCACCCCACGGATTGAAGTCGCCGGTTTTGGTTACTTTGGATTGACTGATGACGGGACCGGTAGCCGAATCTAACCGCAGCTCGATGATCCCGCTGTAGGGGGTAGACCAGCGGTACGACACCGCCTCCACGTTCGTCAGGTCAACGTTTTCAAACATAATCCACGAATTATCATGGATCTGCCAGACCGTTTTCTGCTCGGGGGCCACGAGTTCGACCAGGCGAGTGCTGTTGTGGTATTCTTCGGCTTCCACTTGGCGGTGGCCCAGGTGGTAGAGCAGTTCCTCCTTTTGATTATGCAGGAAAGCGCCTTTTTCGGGCAGCCGGTGGCTGGGCTTCAGCCGATGATCAATCCAGCGAATGATTTCAGTCAGTTTTTCTTCGTCTTCCTGCGCGTAGGTGAACAGCTTGGGCTGCTCGTTGTAGATGTCGCGGTCCTCGGTGTTATTAAAAAAGGCGAAGGCTTGGTAAAACTCTTCGTGCACAATGGGGTCGTAGGGGTGGCTGTGGCACTGCACGCAGGCCATGGTGGTGCCCTGCCACACCTCCCAGGTAGTGCTCACCCGGTCGAACACCGCGGCCACCCGAAACTCTTCGTTGTCGGTGCCGCCCTCATCGTTGGCCATGGTATTGCGGTGAAAGGCCGTGGCGATGTACTGCGCCTCGGTGGGTTTCGGTAGCAGATCGCCCGCCAGTTGCTCCACGGTGAACCGGTTGAAGGGCACGTTGTTGTTAAACGCCCGGATCACCCAGTCGCGGTACTGCCAGATGCTGCGCTCCAGGTCTTTTTCGTAGCCTTTGGTATCGGCGTAGCGGGCCAGATCGAGCCACATGGCGGCCCAGTGTTCTCCGAAGCGGGGCGAGGCCAGCAGTCGGTCTACTGCGCGTTCGTAGGCTTTGGGAGACGGATTCTTCACAAACGCTTCTGCCTCGGCCAGTGTCGGGGGTAGCCCCGTGAGGTCGAGGCTGAGGCGACGCAGCAGATCGGCCGGGGCAGCGGGGGCAGCAGGAGTCAGGTCGTGTTCTTGCAGCCGGGCGTACACGAAGGGATCGATCTCGTTGAGGCCCCAGTTCGTTTCAACGCTGGACGGGCTGATGGCAGTGTCCGGGGCAATGTAGGCCCAGTGGGTTTCCCACGGAGCCCCCTGATCAATCCACCGTCGAAATAGCTCCACTTCTGCTTCGCTCAGCGGTTCTGCCTCCAGGGGCATACGCAGTTCGGGGTCGTGGTGCGTGATGCGCTGCATGAACTCACTGGCCGCCGCGTCGCCGGGCACAATGGCCGGAACGCCCGATTCGGTGGTGTCGAGCGCTTCGTGCCGGAAGAGCAGGCTAAAACCGCCGGATTTCTTCACGCCCCCGTGGCAGGCAATACACTTATTGTTGACGATGGGACGAATGTCGTGGTTGTAGCTAATGCGCGGCCGCTGGGCATACTCGTAGGTTTGCCAAACCGCTAACGGAAGAGCAACCAGAAGTACCATTAAAACGATTAGGCGGCGCGACGTCATTCAGACACGTTGAGGGAGTGCCCCTTGTCATAAATGCTGTAAGCTACAAAAAAAGCCGTGATAATCGTTAGAAGATTGCTCGATCTAATTAGAGGTTATTCCGATAAATTTTTGAGGCTCGTGTCGACACGAGCCTCCGGAAAAATTATCGGAATAAAGTTTATTAACTGATGTTACGCACCCAATCCAAGTGATCTGTTAAATTTACGGATAAAAGCTACTATCAAGCAAGAGAACCAGTCATGGATAAGGAGATATTAGATTTATACACGGACTATCTTTTGGTTTCCACTGCTCAGACTACGGCTACTGGTATGTCTGACATGTTGGAAGGTAGTCTTAGCCACGACAAGATTACCCGTTTTCTTTCCAAAGATGATTTTACTTCCAAAGACCTGTGGAAACTGGTAAAATCTACTGTGCGGGAGATAGAGCAACAGCCAGGATTAAGCTATCTGATCCTGGACGATACGGTGGAAGCTAAGCCCTATACGGATGAGAATGAGCTTATTTGCTGGCATTTTGATCATACCGTGGGCAAATCAGTTAAGGGGGTCAACCAGTTAAGCTGCCTACTCTACCGTGCTGGGGTTTCTCTGCCAGTGGGTATGGAGTTGGTCAAAAAAGACAGATGGACTACCGATAAGAAAACAGGCAAGCAGAAAAGAGTGGCCAGCACCGATAAACAGACCCTTTTCCGCAAGATGGTGAGCAGTGCCTGCCAGAATCTTTCTAGGGTGGATTATCTGCTAGCTGACACCTGGTTTGCCTCCGCCGAAAACATGCGCCACATCAAGGAAGGGCACAAAACTGAATTCATCATGCCCTTGAAGACCAACCGGAAGGTAATAGTGGTTGGGGGCAACGGACAAGAAGAACGAACAGACCAACTGCAACTACAAGAAGGGCAGGCGGTGGAAATCCAGCTTGAGCAAGTCGGTTTCCCCCTACTACTTACCAAAGCGGTCTACTATAACAAAGACGGCAGCCAAGGGGTACTCTATCTGGTGAGCAGTGATTTGTCGCTGAGCGGTGAACAGATCAAGGATGTTTACAGCAACCGTTGGAAAGTAGAAGAGATGTACAAATCAGTCAAGAGCAACGCTAGCTATCCTAAGTCACCAACCAAAACGGTCAGGACACAAGCCAACCATTTCTTCTGCTCCATGATTGCCTTCTGGAAACTGGAGCGCTTGAAAATGAAAACTAATCTCAACCATTTTGCCATGAAGGCAATACTTTACAAAAATGCAGTGAAAGCTGCTTTCAAACAGCTATCCGACTTCAAAGCTCAACTCAACATTGAAGTCGGTGCGTAACATCAGTTATTAACTGACAAGAAACTTTGGTGGCAAATCTTAGAAGTCAATCTTATACCTGGGCGGAATAGACTTTGTTCGAATTGCTTTGGTAAGCAGCCAACTGCTGTTCGACCTCGTTGATTTTATTCAGATACTCCTGCTCCTTGCGATGCATCTCTTCCTGGGTGGCTTGTAACTCTTCCATGTTCTGCCGCATCTCTTCTTCGGCAGAGCGCATCTCCTCAGCTTGTCGTTGCGTATCTTCTAACAGTGAGCGGGTTTGCGCATTGATTCGGGTGTTGCGCACGGCCACGGCTACGCTCTCGCCTAGCTTCTCTAAAAAACTTATTTCGTGTTCGCTCAAAGGGTTGAAAGAAGCCAACTCCAACACCCCTTCCACTTCGCCGTTCACCTGAAGGGGCATAACAATCAGTGTGGTGGGGGGGGCTGAGCCAAGTCCGGAAGTGATGTTAACGTACCGCTCCGGCACCCTTTTCAGATAGATGTACTTTTGTTCCAGGTAAACCTGGCCTACTAAACCTTCACCTGACTTAATCTGCTTTTTAATAAATTTCTTGCGTTCGTAGGCGTAGGCCGCCGCCAACCCGAGCGTTGTTTCCTCTGCACCGCGGTGCACAATAAAGAGCCCGCCCTGGTTTGCTCCGACGTACTTTATGGTGAAGGAAAGCAATTTATCAGCCAAAGCTGACAAATCGTTATGTTCTCTCACCAGTTGGGCCACCTGCGTTAGGCCTTCACTGGTCCACTGCCGCTTCTTTTCTTCTTCTTGCGCCACTTGTAATTGCTCCAAATTTTCTTTCATGGCCTGCTCTGTGGCAGCCGCTTGTTGCTGACTATTGGCAGCTTTGGCTAACAATTTTTCTGACTTTTCTTCGGCAAGTTTGTTTTGGTATACCAGAGCCAGCACGTAGCCCAGTCCGGTCACCGTAGCAATCAGTATAGACACGTGGCTCAAAAAACCGGTTCGAATAACTTCCGTGTCCATATCAATTTCAAACCAGGCGTTGGTATAGTCAAAAGACATGATCACCACCAGCACAAAGATACCCGAAGCGATTAAGTAGTTTTTCTCACGTGGGTCGAAGACTAAGAATGGGATCAACGAAAAGCTGAGTTCAATCATGTGAATTCCCGCAATGGGCGGTTCTCCTGCTTTGGCCAGAAATGCGTTGTACACGGCCGCCAGCACCAGCACTACGAATGAAGCAATCAACCTGCTTACGTAGATCAAACCCAATCGGTTGAAGAGAATGCAACTCAGAATAACTCCTAGTCCAATGGTTGGGATAAGCGCGATGGGCGGAAAGTAAATTATGGAGATCACTACGAACGGAGCGGCCACGCCACCGGCCAAGATGAGGGCAATCCAGTTCGTGAGAACGATCCTTCTGTTCAGATATTCGGGGAACGCGTCGGAGACACCAACGTTAGTGAGTTTCTTTATCATAAGATGTTGAGAAGCTTGAATCGGGTAACTTTCCTAGGATACTGATGCTGGCAATCTAGGGCAAAGGAAGTAAGGCGTATAAACTATTTTCGCTAAATCTTACGTGCCTATGATTTATATAAATTCACCCTTTGCGCAAACGCTTGTTCTATTCTGCCGTTATAAGTAGAACAAGACCACATCTTAAACCAACGTAAGCATGAAGAACCCGATCATTAGCAAAATACACGAACTGGGCCAAAGCCTATGGCTCGACAACCTAAGCCGCAAACTGATTACCTCCGGATCACTGGAGAAACTGATTACCGAAGTAGGCATCCGAGGGCTCACCTCTAATCCCGCTATCTTTCAAAAAGCCATCAGTGATGGTGAGGTGTACGGCGAAGCCATTGAAGAACTGGCCAATCAGGGGCTGGAAAGCAAAGAAATTTACGAAAAACTAGCCGTGAGCGACATTCAGGGCGCTACCGATCTATTCAGACCAATTTATGACACCAGCGGGGGAGAAGACGGGTGTGTGAGCCTGGAGGTGCAACCCAACTTGGTCTACGATGCCGACGGCACCCTGGAAGAAGCCCGTCGCCTGTGGAAATCGGTTGCGCGCCCCAACGTGATGATCAAGGTGCCCGGCACCCGCGAGGGCGTTCCGGCCATCACTCAGCTTTTGTCCGAAGGCATCAATATCAACGTTACGCTGCTCTTTAGCGTGGAGCGCTACCGCGACATTGCTGAGTCGTACGTAGAAGGGTTGGAGAAACGACTGGAGAACGGTGAATCTATTCAGCACGTGGTGTCGGTGGCCAGCTTCTTTTTAAGCCGCATCGACGTGATGGTGGATCCGTTGCTTCAAGATATCATTGATAACAAACCGGAGCATGCTGATAAAGCAAAAATGGCGTTGGGACAAGTAGCCATTGCCAACGCTAAGAAGGCCTACCAAGTGTTTGAAGAAGTGTTCAGCAGCGAACGCTTCAAGAAACTAGAGCAGCAGGGTGCCCGCAAGCAGCGCGTGCTATGGGCCAGCACGGGCAACAAAAATCCCGACTACGAAGAACTGCGCTACGTGTATCCGCTCATCGGACCCAACACGGTGAACACTTTGCCGACCGACACCCTGGAAGCGCTCATGAAGCAACCGGCTGATTCGGCTAGCGCTACTATTACCGACGATTACGACAAAGCTGATCAGGTGCTGTCGGCGATCGCTGATTTAGGTCTGGAAATTGAGGATATCACCGATAAGCTGGAAAAAGAAGGGGTGGATAAGTTCGAAAAGCCCTTTGACAAACTGATCGCTACGGTGGAAGAGCAGCGCAAAGCGCACGCTTAATCTAAAAGTTTCTTAAATCTTAGACAGGTGCGCTTGCGTGCCTGTCTTTATTTTTCAGCGTCTTTAAATTATCATTCCCATGAGCCATCATGACATGCATGCTGATAAGACCATTCATTTGAGCATGACCGAGATAAAAGAATTAAATTTTCGCCTGGAAGCAGCTATGCAGGAAATCAACCAGCGGGAAGAACGAACGGAAAGCACGTCCGAAAAATCAATGCTTCGTGAGAAGGTTGAGTTTTTAGAGCAGATTATCAATAAGCTCAACCACTGATGAAAAGAAGTCTAGGCGCGCGCTTGGGAGCCATTGTGCTGGTGATTCTGCTATTAGCCTGGCTATTCGGCTGGTCCATTGGTTACCTTTAATTACAAAATCGTCGGCTTGATCAAATGCATCAAGTATTCTCCGTAGCCGCTTTTGATCTGCTGTTGGGCTAGCTTTTCAAGTTGTTGGGTGTCGATAAAACCCATTTGGTAGGCAATCTCCTCAATGCAACCCACCTTTTGCCCCTGTCGGTGCTCAATCACCTGCACAAACACTCCGGCCTGCATCAGCGAATCGAAGGTGCCGGTATCCAACCAAGCCGTTCCTCGGCTCAAGATACTCACCTTCAGGTTGCCCTGCGCCAGGTAAACCTTATTCACGTCGGTGATTTCCAGTTCGCCCCGGGCACTGGGTTTCAGATCACGCGCAATGTCCACCACTTGGTTGTCGTAGAAGTATAATCCCGGAATAGCGTAGTTTGATTTGGGCTGCTTGGGCTTTTCCTCGATAGAAATAGCGCGTTGATCAGCATCAAACTCCACCACTCCGTAGCGTTGCGGGTCGTGCACGTGGTAGGCGTATACAATTCCTCCCTCGGGGTCGTAGTTATCCTGAAGTTGCTTGTCCATCTCGGTACCATAGAAAATATTGTCGCCCAGCACCAGTGCCACTTTATCTTGTCCAATAAACTCACTGCCAATCGTGAACGCCTGGGCGAGTCCCTCGGGCTTGGCCTGCACCGCGTACGAAAAGTTGCAGCCCAGTTGTCGCCCGTCGCCGAGTAGCTTTTCGAAGAGGGGCGCATCGTGGGGCGTAGAGATGATCAGTACGTCGCGGATGCCCGAGGTCATCAGGGTCGACAGCGGATAGTAAATCATCGGCTTATCGTACACCGGCATCAGTTGCTTGCTGACGGCCAGCGTGAGGGGATGCAAACGGGTGCCGGAGCCTCCGGCCAGAATAATTCCTTTCATGGTGATCTTGTTGTGGTTTAAGCAAGGCCGCAGCCTAAGTGCCCTAAAATTGATTCAACGGAAACTATGACAAAAAATAAGCCGTAGGTTGCGGTACGGTGAACGCTGAAAGATATGACACAAATTTACACTTTATCGACAAAAGCCCTATCTGACAAAGTTTTGCTACTTTAGCCCCACCATGAATGCCCGAGAAATCAAATTGCTGCTAAAAAAAGAGATTGTTTTGGAATGGCGCACGCGTTATGCTCTCAACGGAATTTTGCTCTACGTGGTGGGCGCGGTATTCATCTGCTACCTGAGCTTTCGACTGCGCGGGGGGGCACTAAACGTGTTCACCTGGAATGCGCTGTTCTGGATCATCATGCTTTTCGCTGCGGTGAACGCGGTGGCAAAGAGTTTTTTGCAGGAGCAACGCGGCCGCTTGATCTACTACTACACCGTAGCCAGCCCGCAGGGAATCATTATCGCTAAGATGCTCTACAATACCCTGCTGCTGCTGCTGCTAGCCATAATCTGCCTGCTGGCGTTTAGCGTGGTAATGGGTAATGAAGTGCAGAACGGCGGACTATTTGTGGTTAACCTACTGCTGGGAGCCGTGGGGTTTTCGGTGACGCTGACGATGGTGTCGGGCATTGCGGCGAAGGCGAGCAACAGCAGCACGCTGATGGCCGTGCTGAGCTTTCCGATCATGATTCCGCTGCTGCTGGTGGTGATGAAAATCTCTAAGAATGCCATCGACGGACTAGATCCTGCGGTGAGCTACGACGACGTGATTGTCTTGCTGGCAATCAACGGGATTGTCGCTACACTGTCGTACATTCTGTTTCCTTATTTGTGGCGGAGCTGACCTTGAGAACAAGAAAAATGTACAAATTATCAACTCACTGATGTATGTGCGGAATCACCGGCTTGTATGCCTTCAACGAACTGGGTAAGTTTCACCTGATTAACCTGTCGGCGGCTACCGAAGCGCTGAGCCACCGCGGACCCGACTTCGGACGTGCCGATATCATCGACCGGGTTGGGTTGGGGCACCGTCGCCTGTCGATCATTGATACCAGCGCCGAGGGGCACCAACCCATGCGCGATCCTAGTGGGCGGTATACCATTGTTTACAACGGCGAAATCTACAACTACCCGGCCTTGCGTCAGCGGTTGCAACAGCAGGGAGTGAGCTTTCAATCGGCCACCGATACCGAGGTGCTGCTGCAACTCTACATCCACGAAGGTGCCGCCTGCCTGAACCAACTCAACGGTTTCTTCGCCTTTGCCATCTACGACCAGGAGGAAGACGTGCTGTTCGCGGCCCGCGACCGGCTGGGGATCAAACCGTTGCTCTATTATCAGGATGAAGACAAGGTGATCTTTGCTTCCGAGATGAAATCCCTGCTGGCTTATGGCATCGAGAAAAACCTGGACTATACCTCGTTGCAACACTACCTGCGCTTCAACTACGTGCCCGCCCCGCACACCATGCTGCAACACGTGAAGAAGCTCATGCCGGGGCAGTACCTGGAAGTTTCTAAACCCCGCCCCGCGCGGGTGCAATTTGGTACGCACTATCAAATTCCGTTCGACGAAGCGCGCCCGAATCCCGAAAAGCTGTCCTACGAACAACAGCAGCAGAAACTGGCCTCGCTTTTAGAAGATTCGGTGCAAAAACGTTTGGTAGCAGATGTCCCTCTAGGAACCTTCCTGAGCGGCGGCATCGATTCGTCGGTGATCACCACCCTGGCCCGTCGGCACGTGGATCGGCTCAACACCTTCTCGGTGGGCTACCGCGACGAGCCCTTCTTTGACGAAACGCGCTACGCCCAATTGGTCGCCAAACGCCTGAACACCAACCACACCGTATTTTCGCTTACCAATCGCGATTTGTACGAACACCTGCACCAGCTACTAGACCACATCGACGAGCCTTTCGCCGATTCGTCGGCCATTCCGGTGTACATCCTGAGCAAAGAAACCCGGCAACGCGTCACGGTGGCGCTGTCGGGCGACGGGGCGGATGAGCTGTTTTCGGGCTACAACAAACACCGGGCCGCTTGGCGGATGCTACATCCCGGACTGGCCGAACGAAGCGTGCAGGCGCTGCTGCCCCTTTGGCGGACGTTGCCCCAGTCGCGGCAGGGAGCGTTCACCAACCGAGTGCGGCAATTTCAGCGCTTCGCCGAAGGATCAACGCTTTCGGCGAAGGATCGGTATCTACGGTGGGCCACTTTTACCACGGATACCGAAGCGCGGGCGCTGCTAAGCGAACAAAGTCAGGAAAGCGTGGTGGAAGCGGAGTACCGACAGCGAACCCAGCGGTTGGTCCAGAACGTTTCCGACGAGCACGAATCGGTGGCGCAGTGGCTGTATACCGACACCCAGCTGGTGCTGCCCAACGATATGCTCACCAAAGTGGATCTGATGTCGATGGCCCACGGGCTGGAGGTGCGGGTGCCGTTTTTGGATCACCGCGTGGTGGAATTTGCGTTTCAGCTACCCGAAGAATCAAAGATCAACCGCCGCCTGAAGAAGCGCATCGTGCAGGACGCGTTCCGCTCGGTGCTTCCCAGCGACCTGTACCGCCGTCCGAAAAAAGGCTTCGAGGTGCCCCTGCTGGGTTGGTTCCGATCAGAACTAAAATCCATGATCACCGACGATTTGCTGGAAGATAGTTTTGTGGAAGAGCAAGGGGTTTTCAATCCGGCCGCGGTTCGCCGCCTGAAGCAGCAGCTTTTCTCGTCAAACCCCGGCGATAGGCACGCTACCGTATGGGCATTGGTAGTGTTTCAGTGGTGGTGGAAGAGGTACCTGCGCTAAAAAGAAAAGTGTCAGCAAACCCAGCCGACACCTTTCCACAGTCTTCTACCAAATTCAATTCTAAATGAGATCACTTAGAATTTGTAGCCACCTACGAAACTAACGGGTAGGCTGGATTGCCAAGCAAGAAAACTTTTTTAAAAATGATGAATCAATTGGAAAAGATGGCCAATTAGGAGTCGCTAACGGCTCCTTGAACATACATGGCCTCCATGGTGGGTGAGGAGCTGCCGCCCCGAGGCTCCAGGGTGATGGCAAAGGCCGATGCCTGGGCAATCTGGCTGTTGAGCGCCTGCAATGAGGCCGCGTCAGGGGCTACGTCAAACACTCCGGCGCTCACCGGTGCCCCGTCCACAATGGCCCACAACTGGTACTGCTTATCGGTGGGAGGCTCCGGCAGGTTACCCGGACTCAAGTACAACTGCTCGGCTCCGGGGTTCCAAAACACCCGAGCGGTGCTCTCAGGAGAAACGTCAGTACCCGCCAGGGCAATTGCCTGATAATCCGATGAAGAGAGCACCGATAAATCGTTTTCTAAGCGCTCGCTGCGCTGGCTGGCCGTTTCGTACTGCGAGGCAATCTCTTGGTTCTGAGCCTGAGTTAGTTGTAACTGCTGCTCGGCTTCTTTCCACTCTCCACGGAAGTACCAGGCCGCGGCCGACGAGAGCACCGCAATGAGTAGCGAAGCGGCGATACCCAACTGCCAGGGAAGCAACCGCCGCTGCTTAGCCTGAGGCGCACTACTGTTTGGTCGGGCCACGTTTGGTCGGGCCACGTCTGGTCGGGCCACAGTTGTCGCAGGGTCAATAGTTTTGGCCGTATCTCCGGTTACTTTTGCCAGAATTTCATCGCGAAGTCCGGGGCGGGGAGTCACCGGTAGTTGGTTAGCCAATGCTTCGTAGGTGGCCTCGATCCGGAATAGCTCATGGCGCACTTCAGCATGGCGCTCCGCCATCGTCTCCACCTCAGCTTGTTCGACTGCTGGGAGCTCTTCCAGAAGGTAAACCTCCAAGATTCCGGACGCTATGTATTCTGAGACGTTCAAGCGATGTCGAGTAGTTTTCGTAGTTTCGTTATGGATGACCGCAAGCGGGTCTTTACTGTCCCTAACGGCATATCGTATTCTTTGGCCACCTCTGAGTGCGTATACCCCTTAAAATAGATCAGATCAACCACCATTTGTTGTTCCGGGGTTAATTTATGCAAAAGATTGATTAATCCGTGGTCCTTCATCTGTTGTTCCACGTACAGGGTGGGGTGGTTAGTAGAAGATACGGTAGGATCGAGGCGATCAGTTTTCTGCGTGTAAGAAAACTCTTTAGAGCGAAGCTTATCAATGGCTAAGTTCCGGGTGAGATTTAGCATCCAGGTGAACAGGCGTCCCTTGTTAGCATCGTAGGTGTCAATCTTGTCCCAGATCTTCACGAATGCATCCTGCAGCACCTCTTCGGCCACGTCGTCTTGCTTCACAATGCGGTGAATGATGCCGTAGAGAGCCGGACTGTAGTGATCATACAAATACGCCAAAGCAGTATGCTCCTTCCGTTGAAGAAGGTCAACCAGTTGAGGCTCTTCGATATGGTTTGGTCCTGAGTTAGACAAGTAGAATAGAAGGTTTCGTTTAGTTAATACTTTTAAGATACAAATTTTGTTTGAAAGTATACAAAAATTTTAACAGCTGTTGGAACTAAAACCATGGTTTGCGGAACCTAAGTTGCGCCATTATTGCTATTTTTGTGACGCTCCGAACGGAGAAAAACGCTTATGGAAAATATTCGAAATTTCTGCATCATTGCGCACATCGACCACGGTAAAAGCACGCTGGCCGATCGCCTGCTGCAACTGACTGGTTCGGTCGACGAGCGCGAGATGCAGGATCAGTTGCTAGATAATATGGATTTGGAGCGCGAGCGCGGCATCACCATCAAGAGCCACGCGATCCAGATGAATTACACCTATCAGCCCAACGAAGCTACGCCTCCTGAACAGTACGTCTTCAACCTGATCGACACGCCGGGCCACGTGGATTTTTCGTACGAAGTGTCGCGCTCCATTGCCGCCTGCGAGGGCGCGCTGCTGGTGGTAGATGCCGCCCAGGGCGTAGAAGCCCAAACCATTTCCAACCTATACCTGGCCATCGAGCACGACCTGGAAATCATTCCGGTGCTCAATAAAATAGACTTGCCGGGAGCCATGATCGAGGAGGTGAGTGACCAGATTATTGATTTGATCGGCTGCGCGCCGGAGGATATCATTCACGCCAGCGCCAAGGAAGGCATCGGCGTGCCCGAAATTCTGGAAGCCATTGTGCGCCGCGTCCCCGCCCCGAAGGGTGACCCCAATGAGCCCCTGCAAGCGATGATCTTCGATTCGGTCTTTAATTCGTTTCGGGGAGTGGAGGTTTATTTCCGGGTGTTCAACGGCCAGATCAGCAAGGGCGACAAGGTGAAATTTGTGAACACCGGCAAAACCTACGACGCCGACGAAATTGGCATTCTGGAGCTGAAGCAATCGCCGCGCCCCACCATCAAGGCGGGCAACGTGGGCTATCTGATCTCGGGTATCAAGGTAGCCAAAGAGGTGAAGGTGGGAGATACCATCACCCACGTGAGTCGCCCCACGGCCGCGGTGAGTGGCTTTGAGGACGTGAAGCCGATGGTGTTCGCGGGCATCTATCCGGTTGAAACCTCGGAGTTTGAGGAGCTACGCGCTTCCATGGAAAAGCTGCAACTTAACGACGCTTCGCTGGTGTGGGAACCCGAAACCTCAGCTGCCCTGGGCTTTGGCTTCCGCTGCGGTTTTCTGGGCATGCTGCACATGGAGATTGTGCAGGAGCGGCTCGAGCGGGAGTTCGACATGACGGTGATCACCACCGTGCCCTCGGTGAACTTCCACGCCATCCTGAGCAACGGCGAAACCCGCCACGTGAGTGCTCCTTCCGAAATGCCCAATCCGGTAGAGCTTTCGCACATCGAAGAGCCTTTTATCCGCGCTCAGATCATTACCAAGTCCGATTACATCGGCAACATCATCGAGCTGTGCATGGACAAGCGCGGCGTGATTAAAAACCAGGTCTTTCTGACCCAAAACCGGGTGGAGCTCACCTTTGAGTTGCCGTTGGCCGAAATCGTGTTTGATTTCTTCGACAAGCTCAAGACCATCTCCCGCGGCTATGCCTCCCTCGATTATCATCCCATTGGCTACCGACAGTCCAACATGGTGAAGCTCGACATCATGCTCAACGGAGATCCGGTGGATGCGCTGTCGGCCATTGTGCACCGCGACAAGGCCTACGATTGGGGCAAGCGCCTGTGCGAAAAGCTGCGCGCCCTGCTGCCCCGGCAGATGTTTGAGATTGCCATTCAGGCCGCCATCGGGCAGAAGATCATCGCCCGCGAATCGGTAAAAGCCCTACGCAAAAACGTGATCGCCAAGTGCTACGGCGGCGATATCAGCCGGAAGCGCAAGCTGCTCGAAAAACAAAAGAAAGGAAAGAAACGCATGCGGCAGGTGGGCAACGTAGAAATCCCGCAGGAAGCCTTTATGGCCGTGTTGAAGCTGGATTAGGTAGATGGCTCGATTGTCTGATTGTTCAATTGTCCAATGGTTCGATGGTTGCTTTCAGCGACGCCCAACCATCGAACAATGAAGCAATGAAACCATCGAGCAATCAATTTCCAGTACTATAAAATGTAACCCTACCGTCACCAACCCGTCTGCCCAGTATCCAGTATCCAGTATCCAGTATCCAGTATCCAGTATCCAGTATCCAGTATCCAGTATCCAATGACCCTCATCGACGGCAACCAAACCGCCCGGCAAATTCGCGAAGAAATCGCCCAGCAGGTGACCATCATCAAGCAACAAAACCAAAAATTGCCCCACCTGGCGGCCATTCTGGTCGGTAACAACCCCGCTAGCGAAGCTTACGTGCGTAACAAGGTAAAAGATTGCGAAGCGGTGGGCTTCGGCTCCACCCTGGTGCGCTTCGACCCCGACGTGTCCGAAGCCGAACTGCTTGCCAAGGTAGAAGACATCAACCGAGACGATGATATCGATGGTCTGATTGTGCAACTTCCCCTGCCCGAGCACATCACCCCCGAAAAGGTAACCTTCGCCATTCGGCCCGAAAAAGACGTCGACGGCTTTCATCCCATCAACGTGGGGCGCATGGCCAAGGGACTACCCGCCTTCGTTGCGGCCACTCCCTTCGGCATTTTGCAACTGCTAGAGCGCTACGAGATTCCGACCGAAGGCAAACGTTGCGTGGTGATTGGCCGTAGCGACATTGTGGGCACGCCCATGAGCTTGCTGATGTCGCGCAAGGGCTACCCGGGCAACTGCACCGTCACGGTGTGCCACAGCCGCACCCAAAATATGCCGGAAATCACCCGTGAGGCGGATATCCTGATTGCGGCCATCGGACGCGCGAACTTTGTGACAGCCGACATGGTGAAGGAAGGAGCGGTGGTGATCGACGTAGGCATCAACCGGGTGGCGGATACCCGCCGCAAGTCGGGCTACGCGCTGGTGGGCGACGTGGACTTTGAGCACGTGGCCGAGAGGTGCCGCTACATCACCCCGGTGCCCGGCGGCGTGGGCCCCATGACGCGGGCGGCGCTGTTGTACAACACGTTGCTGGCGGCGCGGAAAGAAATTTATACGTAACTTGTCAACGAATAACCAGATACCGAAAGCATGAAAAATGAAGAAAGGATAGTGGAGTTGCTTAGTGATATGGTGCGGAAACAAGATCGGCAAGAAGAGCTATTGTCTAAAGTGATAGAACGGCAGGACCGTCAGGAAGACTTATTAATCAAAGTAGTGGAACGACAAGACCGGCAGGAGGATTTGTTGGCACGGATGGTCGATTTGCAAGGCAAAATGGTAGATCGGCAGGATCGACAAGAGCAAGTGCTCAACGAGCATAGTAAACTTCTTAACCGCATCGTCACGGTGATCGATCACCAAAACCGTCGCTGGGACGAGGTAGAAGACGTTAAACAGCGTTTGCATCGCGTAGAAGAGCATTTAGGGTTTTGAAGTCAATGGAGAACATCACTGCTTTACCGCGCGTCACCCAAACGGTACTCCCGGTCATGGAGGCTTTCTACACCATCCAGGGTGAGGGAGCGCACCAGGGGCGGGCGGCCTACTTTATCCGACTGGGCGGCTGCGACGTGGGTTGTCACTGGTGCGACGTGAAAGAATCGTGGAATGCCGAGGCGCATCCGCAACTATCGGTGCACGAAATTGTCGGAGAAGCGGCCCGACACCCCGCCCGGCTGGCGGTGATCACCGGGGGGGAACCGCTGATGCACGACCTAACGGAACTTTGCGACGCGCTGCACCGGTACGGATTCACAATCAATATTGAAACCTCCGGTGCCCATCCGCTGAGCGGTGCACTCGACTGGATTTGTCTTTCGCCCAAGAAGTTCAAAGCCCCGCTACCCGAGTTTTACCAACGAGTGCACGAACTCAAGGTCATTGTGTACAATCGCAGCGACTTTGCTTGGGCCGAGCAGTTTGCCGAACGCGTGTCGCCCGACTGCCGGTTGTTTTTGCAATCCGAGTGGAGCGTATCGGACAAAATGCTTCCGCAAATTATTGACTACGTGAAGAAATACCCCCGCTGGCGTATCTCGCTGCAGGTACATAAGTTTATGAAGATACCGTAGTCTCATTTTTTCAAGGCTGTCCAGCCCTATTATTTATTATAAATTGATGAGCAAAATATCCAACGAGGTAAAGCAAAAAGTTCAAACGACCATCGAGCAATTCAATCAAGAT
This sequence comes from Cyclobacteriaceae bacterium, assembly GCA_965217295.1. Classification (GTDB taxonomy): domain Bacteria; phylum Bacteroidota; class Bacteroidia; order Cytophagales; family Cyclobacteriaceae; genus Tunicatimonas. The sequence continues at coordinate 5,997,995 of CBDCHR010000008.1, read as the reverse complement.
TATTTGCGAAGCGAAGATTGTTTTTATATTCCACGCTTTAGAGGGAAATATCTCTATTTGGATCGGTTTGATTTTGGGCATTCCGGACCTATTTGTCGCCTTACTTACACGGGCGACTTTGAAGATTGGGAATTTGCGATCTTCAAGTGGAGTAATGAAACTTACGATCCGGGGGAATTCTTATTTCCTGGTTCGGTTGAGATAAACGGTACGCTGGAAGGAGCGATGAAGGCGGGTTTGGAAGCTTATCCCCCGTAGCATCGCTAGTACTGGCAACCGCGCCGGTACGTATGTCATTGTGAAGTTATGAACAGCAAACTTCTTTTTATTATCGGAAATGATTACTTTTGCCCCCTTAAAATTAACTGACGGCAAAATCCGTCTGCGCAAAATTTAGACAACATGAAAAAAGAAATCCATCCCGAATACCACAAGGTGGTGTTCTACGACACCTCGGGCGATCATAAGTTCCTCACCCAGTCTACCATGACCTCCGAGGAGACCATCGAGTGGGAAGACGGCAACTCGTATCCCCTCATCAAGGTAGAAGTGAGCTCAGCCTCGCACCCCTTCTACACCGGCAAGAAACTATACGTCGACACCGCCGGTCGCGTCGAGAAGTTTAACCGACGCTACAAGTCCAAGCAGAAGGAAGAATCCAAAGCCCCTGCCCAATCAGAATAAGAATTTCCATGCATGAAATTCTACGTATGGGTTTTGTTTGTTAAGATGCATTCAAGGTTATTCGTACTGTAGGAACCTCATTTAGTAGGAACTTCATTCATGAAGTTCCTTTTTTATTCACCACGCCCCGTCATGCAGTTTTCGGACATCGTTGGCCTCCATGAAACCAAGCAGCACCTGATGCAGGCCGCCGACTGGGGGAAGGTGGCTCACGCGCAACTGTTCGTCGGCCCACCCGGCAGTGCCAACCTGGCGATGGCCCTGGCCTACGCTACCTACCTGAACTGCGACGACCGGCAAGCCGACGGAAGTTGCGGCAACAGCGCGTCGGGCGCCAAAATGCACCGGTACATCCACCCCGATCTGCACTTCGTATTTCCGGTGAGCTCCACCAAGAGTATCACCGGCAAAGACGTGGTGAGCGATAGTTACATTGAGCCGTGGCGCGAATTTTTGCGCGAGCAGCCCTACGGTGATCCGGCCGACTGGAGTGCCGTATTCGGAGGCGAGAACAAGCAACTTAATATTTCCAAGGAAGAAAGCCGTAACATCATTCGCAAATTGAGTCTGACGGCTTTTGAGAGCCACTACAAGGTCGTAATCATCTGGATGCCCGAGTACCTTCATCCGGCGGCGGCCAACGGTATCCTCAAAATTCTCGAAGAACCTCCGGCCAATACGGTGTTTTTGCTGGTGGCCCGCGAGGTAGACCGGCTGTTGCCGACCATCATTTCACGCGTCCAAATTGTGAACATCCGAGCATTCACCCCCGACGAAGTAATCACTTACTTGCGCGATCAGGTTCCCGTCCCGGGCGCTTCGGCTACTCGGATTGAGCAGGCCGCCACCCTCAGCGAAGGCAATCTGCCCCTTGCCCTAAAACTACTCAACGAGGTGGAGGAAGATCATCAGCAGTTGTTTCAGGACTGGATGCGGTTCTGCTACGCCCGTGACTATGCGGCGCTGGTTGCCATGACTGAGCAGTTTCATAAGCTGGGCAAAGAAGGACAAAAGCGCTTGTTTCACTACGGACTCGGCATGATGCGCGAGGTGTTGATGGGCCTGGCCATTCAACCGGGGGCTGGTTCTAACGACGGAGCACTCATCGCGCAGGAAAAACAGTTGCTACGGGTGCAGGGGGCTACTTTGAGTTTTGTGACCAACTTTACCAAGGTGATGGACTTCGAAAAAGTGGAGCGGCTAACCAAACTATTTAATGAAGGGCACGTTCATCTGGAACGAAACGTGAACCCCAAAATGATCTTCTTGGATACGTCACTCACCATCGCCCAGGCCATCAAAGCATGAACATTCGCATCGGCACCCGAGGTAGTCAACTGGCACTGTGGCAGGCCCACTACGTGGCCGACCGTTTGCAGCGGGGCGGTAGCACCACTGAGATTGTTACCATCAGCACCAAGGGTGACCAGCGCCAGGAAGTGAGCATTGCTCAAATCGGAACCCAGGGGGTGTTCACTCAAGAGATTGAGGCGCAGTTGCAAGCCCGAACCATTGATATCGCGGTGCACAGTGCCAAAGACTTACCCTCCGAACTGCCCGAACCGTTCGAGATAATCGCCTTCACCGAGCGCGAGCGCCCTACCGACGTGCTGTTAAGTCATAAAAATCTATCAGACCTCACCTCCGCCAGCGGCTGGATAGTAGGTACCTCATCGGCCCGCCGCCGGGCGTTGCTCAACCACCATTATCCCGCCTTGCGCACCGTTGATATGCGCGGTAACCTGCAAACCCGGGTGGCTAAAATGCAGGCCGGGCAGTGCGATGCCCTGATGCTGGCCTACGCCGGGGTGCACCGCATGAAGTACGACGAGATGATCCGGCACGAATTTTCGTTGGAGCAGGTAACTCCGCCCGTGGGACAAGGTAGCATCGCCGTAGAAGTGTTGGGCGCGCTGGACGAAGAAAAAAAGGAGTGGGTGCGGCAACACGTCAACCACCCGGTCACCGCCCGGCAATTGCGCGCCGAGCGGGCATTTCTCAGAACCCTGCGGGGCGGGTGCAGCATTCCGGTGTTTGCCCACGCCGAGCTAGCCGGTAGCCAACTGCGTATCCGGGGCGGAGTGGTGAGTATCGATGGGCAACACTTGGTGGTGGATCAGGTCGAAGGTCCGGAAGTCACCGCCGAAGCGTTGGGCGAACAACTGGCGCAGCGCGTATTGCAACAGGGTGGCAAACAAATTTTAGACGAAATTCGCGCGTCGTAGAGACGCGTCGCGGCGCGTCTCTACGACGCGCCATTTGATCACACAATTATCCATAATGAAAATAACCGTTTCAATAATTCTTTTGATTGCCCTGTTCGCCGGGGCGTGCACGGTCGAAAAAGATTACCTGGTGACCTTTTCCACGCCCTACGGCGACATGCACGCCGTGCTCTATGATGCCACCCCTAAGCACAAACGTAACTTTCTGAAACTAGCCCAAGAGGGACAGTATGATAGTACCTTGTTTCACCGCGTGATCGCGGATTTTATGATCCAGGGCGGCGACCTCACCACGCGGCCGTCGGCTACTTCGGCGGATGCCATAAACTACACCGTTCCGGCCGAACCGGTGGATACGCTGTTTCATCGCAAAGGAGCGCTGGCGGCGGCCCGGCAGGGCGATCAGATGAACCCCGAACGGGCCTCGAGCGGTAGTCAGTTCTACATCGTGCAGGGCAAAACGTACTCCGAAGCCGAACTTACCGTCGATATGGAAAAGTTGGGCAAAGGAGTGGAACAACTCGTGCAGTTTGTAGACTACGTAGACGAAGGTGAGCAACTGATTGCCCTGTACGAATCCGGCGATTACGAAGGCTACACGCAGGCGATGCTGGCCCTGAAACCGGCGGTAGAAGAAAAACTAGACATCGAAGTAGACCGCGATTACCCAGCCGAACGACTCCAGGCCTATACCACCGGGGGCGGCGTGCCCCACCTGGATGATACCTACACTGTGTTTGGGCAGGTGATCGACAACCTGGCCGTGATCGACTCCATTGCCAAGCAACCCACCGGTCGGGCCGATAAGCCCGTCAAAAACATTTATTTCACCGTTTCGGTTGAAGAAATGCCGAAGAAAAAAATCACTAAAAACTACGGTTATGCTTATCCGGTACCATAGTCATTTTTTTGCCATATAAATTATGGCTACATTCGTATCATTTTTTAACGCACAGCGTGGCGAATACTGTAGATAACGTATGAGACTTTTAATTACCGGAGCGAACGGACTGCTAGGACAAAAATTAGTGGCACTGATCGCCCCCCGCACTGATGTTGAACTGATTGCCACCTCGCGGGGCGAAAGCAAAATTCACTATAACCTCCCAACGTACCAATACCGTTCGCTGGATGTAACCAATCCCGCGCAAGTAGAAGAAGTGATTGGGCTGGAAAAACCGGACGTGATCATCCACACGGCTGCGCTCACCAAGGTGGACTACTGCGAACACCACCGTGAACTCAGCTATCGGCTAAACGTGAAAGCCGTCGACCACGTGGTGCAGGCGGCCCTAAAGCATGATTGCTTTCTTATTCATCTTTCCACCGATTTTGTGTTTTCGGGTAACAAACGGTTTCTCACCGAAGAAGACCAGCCCGGACCCGTTAACTACTACGGAAAAACCAAACTGGAAGCAGAGCAAAGGATTATTGAGAGTGGAGTGAAATACGCCATTGTCCGCACGGCCATTGTCTACGGAGTGGTTCCGCACCTAAGCCGTTCTAACATTATTTTGTGGGTTAAAGAAAGCCTCAAACGGGGTAAAACCATTCATGTGGTCGACGATCAGTATCGCACGCCCACGCTGGCGGAAGATTTGGCAATGGGTTGTTTTCTCGTGGCGCAACAGCGGGCGGCGGGTATCTTTAACGTGTCGGGCGAAGAACTGCTCACTCCCTACCAGATGGCGCAGATCACCGCCGATTACTTCAAGTTGGACAAGCAACTGATCGTCCGCACCGACTCCACTAAGTTTAAACAACCGGCCCGACGACCCCTGGAAACCGGCTTTGTTATCGATAAGGCCAAACGGGTGCTCGACTACCGGCCGCATACTTTTTTGCAGGGGGTTCAACTAATGGATGAACAGCTCAAGGAGATCAATGCCCTGGCTTAGTCACGGGCAACGAGACCGAACTTATTTTTCGTCAGTAGTCGCCCCACTCACGGCGTGGTTATGGTTTAGTATTCGCAAAAAATGAGTTAGCTTTGGTCATAAACACCAAGAGACTATGACCGCTGATGAAGCCAAACGCTCCGTTGACGACCTCACGCAGAAGATCAACTACCACAACCAACGGTACTATCAAGAAGATGATCCTGAGATTTCGGATTACGAGTTCGACCAACTACTGGCTCGGTTAATCCAACTGGAAGCAAATTTTCCCCAGTTTCGATACCCCGATTCGCCCACGCAGCGCGTCGGAGGCACCATCACCAAGGCTTTCCCTACGGTTTTTCATCAGCACCCGATGCTTTCGTTGAGCAATACTTACTCGGCCGATGAATTGCTGGAGTTTGACCAGCGCGTTGCCAAGACCCTGGGCGAAGCCACCTATGACTATTTTTGTGAACTGAAGTTCGACGGGGTGGCCCTAAGTCTGCGCTACGAAGCGGGCCTGCTGGTGCTGGCCGCCACCCGGGGTGACGGCGTGCGGGGCGACGATATCACGGCCAATGCTAAAACCATCCGCAGCCTGCCCCTACGCCTGTCTACCTCAAACCCTCCCGCTTCGTTCGAAGTGCGGGGAGAAGTGTTCATGCCCCGGATGGTGTTTGATCGAATCAATGAAGAACGAGAAGCGGCGGGCGAAGCCTTGCTAGCTAACCCTCGTAACACTACCTCCGGTACCCTCAAAATGCAAGACTCGTCCGTGGTGGCCCAGCGGTCGCTCGCTTGCTACGTCTACGCGCTGGCCACCGAAGACGTTACGCTGGCTTCTCACGAGGAAGCCATTCGCTGGCTAGAAAAAAACGACTTCCCGGTGTCGCCCACTTACCGAAAATGTGCCACCATCGGCGAGGTGCTCGACTACGTGGTGCACTGGGAAGAAAAGCGGCACACCCTCCCCCTTGACACCGACGGGGTGGTGGTAAAGGTCAATAGCCTATCGCAGCAGCGGGTGCTGGGCAACACGGCCAAGAGCCCCCGTTGGGCCATTGCCTACAAGTATCCCGCCGAAGCGGCCCGCACGCAACTGCTCAGCGTAGACTATCAGGTGGGCCGAACCGGTGCCATCACCCCGGTGGCCAACCTCAAGCCGGTGCTGTTGGCAGGCACCGTGGTAAAACGGGCCTCATTGCACAACGCCAACGAGATTATCCGGTTGGATTTGCACGAGCAGGATACGGTGCGGGTGAAAAAAGGGGGGGAAATTATTCCCAAGATTATCGGAGTGGATGCCCGCCAGCGCATTCCCGGGGCACAACCCGTTGCTTTTGTGACCCAGTGTCCCGAATGCCAAACGCCCCTGGTGCGAGAAGAAGGCGAGGCGATTCATTTCTGTCCCAATGCGCAGGGCTGCCCGCCGCAGATCAAAGGAAGCATTGAGCACTTCATTCAACGCAACGCGATGAATATCGACAGCATGGGTAAAGAAACCGTGGCTTCGTTCTACGAAAACGGACTTCTGCGCAACGTGGCCGACCTGTATGCCCTCACCTACGACGCGATCTACGCGCTGGAGGGATTTAAAGAGGTGTCTACGAATAATATTCTGGATGGTATTGAGGCCTCTAAGCAACAACCCTTTGCCAATGTGTTGTTTGCCCTAGGCATCCGCTACGTGGGCCGAACGGTGGCCGGCAAGCTAGCAGAGTATTTTGCGCAAATCGACCGCTTAGAACAGGCCACCTACGAAGAACTGATAGAGGTACCCGAAATCGGCGACCGGATTGCGCACAGCGTGGTGGCTTACTTCGAAACCACCGATAACCAGGAAATAATTCGCCGCTTACGGGCGGCCGGTTTGCAGTTTGCGTACGAACGAACCGACCAAGAGAACGTAAGCAATCGGTTAAGCGAAAAATCTTTTGTAATTTCCGGGGTTTTTCAAAATTTTAGCCGGGAAGACATTAAGACCATGATCGGGCAGCACGGCGGGAAGGTCGTTTCCGCCGTTTCGGGAAAGCTGGATTACTTGCTGGCGGGAGACAACATGGGTCCGGCGAAGCGGCAGAAGGCCGAAAAACTGGGCGTAATAATATTATCGGAGCAAGAATTTCTTGCGATGCTTGCCTAACCAACGCTTTTATGATAGCTATCACGAATAAAATCATTGAGTTTCAGTTACCCAAACTGCTTAAGAAAAGTCCGGTGAGGCGCAAAACAGTGAATTACGCGGCGGCGGAACGAGTTGGGGTGTTGGTTACCCTCAATGATCACGAAAAGCAACACGCCATCGACGAGTTTGTCGACCGTTTAGTGACCGACCACAAAGAAGTGGAGGTGTTATGCTACGACAAACGGCGTGCCCGCAACAAAATATTTGGGTATGTTCAGTTCACCCGTCGCGACATTTCCTTCTTCGGGCGGTTGCGCGCCGATTACGTGCTTGATTTTGTTAATCGCGATTTCGACTACCTTTTTCACCTCGATACCGAATCAGAGGTGGTGCTGGATAAGATTTTGACGCTGAGTAGGGCCAAGTGCCGCGTGGGTTGCGACTTGCCGGAGCACCGGGACTATTACGAACTGATGGTTAAAGCCAGCTCGCTTTCCGAGCTGAGCGATATGATCTTCCGCTACGTCAAACTGGTATCCGTGGGCCGGAAGAAGGCATCATAAAAAAAGGCGACCGTTCTGATCGCCTCTGGTAATTATGCTTGCGCACAGTGCCTACGCCTTATTTTTGGTTTCCTGCACCTCAATTCGGATTTCTTGCGCCAGGTTCTTGAGTTCTTGCATTCCTTTGCGGACTCGAGTTCCAGCTGCTTGGTTCTCCTTGTCGTAAAACTTTTCAAAGTCACCTTCCAGGGACATTACCAAGTCTCTTAATTCATCAAATCTTTTCATGTTTAGTTCAGTTGTAATGTGGTAAAATTGCCGTTTCAGCGGCAATATAGGCAATAAGCGGTAGAAACAACAAAACTTTTGCCAAATAAAGCCTAATGAGTTTTACTGAAAGTTGCCCGCCAGTTCTCCTTTCTTATATACCCCGGTGGTTAGCTTGTGCTGGATTGCCTCAAAAGCGGCGATGGTTTCATTTACATCTTCCAGGGTGTGCGAGGCGGTAGGAATCACCCGCAGCATGATAATGTCTTTAGGAACCACCGGATAGATCACCACCGAACAGAAGATACTGTAGTTCTCGCGTAGGTCAAAGGCCAACTCGGCCGCTTCGCCGATTTCAGCGCTCAGAATCACCGGAGTCACCGGACTCTGGGTGGTGCCGATGTTGAAGCCGCGTTCTCGCAGTCCTCCCTGTAGTGCGTTCACGACCGTCCAGAGCTTTTCCCGAAGCTCGGGCATGGTGCGAAGCATCTCCAGACGTTTCAGACCACTTTCTACGAAGGCCATCGGCAGTGACTTGGCGTAGATTTGCGAACGCGTGTTGTAGCGCAGATAGCGAATTACGGATTCTTTTCCGGCCACGAAGGCGCCAATGCTGGCCATCGACTTGGCGAACGTCGAGAAGTAAACGTCGATTTCATCCTGCACTCCCAGCGCTTCACCGGTGCCCGCCCCGGTGTTGCCCATGGTGCCGAAACCGTGCGCATCGTCCACCAGCAGGCGGAAGTTGTACTTCTCCTTGAGCGCCACAATTTCTCGCAGGGCACCCGTGTTGCCCGACATACCAAACACGCCCTCGCTGATCACCAGAATGCCACCTCCCGACTCTTTCGCCAAGCGAGTTGCACTGATCAGTTGCTTTTCCAGGCTAGCGATATCGTTGTGGGCAAACACCTTGCGCTGCCCCAGGTGCATGCGCACCCCGTCCACAATGCACGCGTGCGACTCGGCATCGTACACAATCACATCCTTGCGGTCTACCATCGCGTCGATCACCGAGAATATCCCTTGGTAACCGTAGTTGAGCAACATGGCATCTTCTTTCTTGACAAAGCGGGCTAGATTTTCTTCCAGCTCGTCGTGGAGGTTGGTATTTCCGGACATCATGCGCGAGCCCATCGGATAGGCAAGTCCCCAATGGCGGGCTGCTTCTTCGTCGGCTTGGCGTACTTCGGGGTGGTTGCCTAGCCCCAGATAGTTGTTTAAGCTCCAGTTGAGCACCTCCCGGCCTCGAAACTTCATGCGGGGGGCAATTTCACCCACTAACTTAGGAAACATAAAGTACTCATCGTCTACTCCCACCCCAGCGTGTTTGCCGAGCGGCCCCAGTCCCACCTTAAATTTGTCGAAAATATCCACTTGCTTACGTTTAATCTGAAAAATAACCTTACTTTCTGCGAAATTTATCAGGCAAATTTACTATTTATTCGATCCACCGCAATAATACCCTCGGATAATTTTAGGTTGATTCCGCTACTGATAAATACCCGCAATTTCCGGTATTTGCGGTGATTGCCTTACCAGATATTTTCTACGCATATGAAATCTTTAAAAAAACTGTTGGTGGCCAACCGGGGTGAGATTGCCCTGCGGATCATGCGTTCGGCCCAGGAAATGGGACTATCCACGGTAGCCGTCTACAGCGAAGCCGACCGGCAGGCACTGCACACCCGCTACGCCGACGAAGCAGTAGGCATCGGCCCGCCCCCTTCGGCTGAGTCGTACCTAAACATTGACCGCATCCTGGAAGCCGCGCGTTCCACCCAAGCCGATGCCATTCACCCCGGCTACGGATTCTTGTCCGAAAACGCCGCTTTCGCCCAGCGGATTCAGGAAGCCGGACTCATTTTCGTGGGTCCTGGTCCGGAAGCCATTCGGACAATGGGCAGCAAACTGGCCGCCAAGGCAGCGGTAGCTAACTTTAACGTCCCCCTGGTGCCTGGCACCGATGCCGCGGTGGCGACGGTGCGTGAAGCATTGGCCGCAGCCGACCGCATTGGCTACCCAGTGCTGATTAAGGCCAGCGCCGGAGGCGGAGGCAAGGGAATGCGCATCGTGGAAACCGAGGCCGAACTGCCCGAACAAATGGAACGGGCGGTAAGTGAGGCGCAATCGGCCTTCGGCGATGGATCGGTATTCATCGAGAAATTTATCGTAGGTCCCAAGCATATCGAAATTCAGTTGCTAGGCGACCAGCACGGCAACCACGTGTACCTCTTCGAGCGCGAGTGCTCTATCCAGCGGCGCTACCAGAAGGTGATCGAAGAGGCTCCCTCGCCCAGCGTAACCGCCGACACGCGTCGGGCGATGGGCGAAGCCGCTGTGCAGGTGGCCAAAGCGTGTAACTACGTGGGAGCCGGAACTGTGGAGTTTGTGATGGGGCAAGACCAGCAATTCTACTTCCTGGAAATGAACACCCGCCTGCAGGTGGAGCATCCGGTTACGGAGATGATCACCGGGTTGGATCTGGTGAAAGAACAACTGCGCATTGCCGCGGGGGAGCCGCTGTCGGTGCGGCAGGAAGATCTGCACATCCACGGACACGCCCTGGAGCTGCGCGTGTACGCCGAAGATCCGGCCAACAATTTTCTGCCGGACATTGGTACCCTGGTCACCTACCGCCGTCCCCAGGGGCCCGGCGTGCGGGTAGACGATGGCTTCGAAGAGGGCATGGAGGTTCCGATTCACTACGATCCGATGATCGCCAAACTGATCGTGCACGCGGGTGATCGTGACGCAGCGATACAGCGAATGGTACGCGCCATCGATGAGTACCAGATTAGCGGCGTTGCCACCACCCTGACGTTTGGCCGCTTCGTGCTGCAGCATCCTGAATTTACGTCGGGCCGATTCACTACCAAATTTGTGGAAGACTATTTTACGGCCGAAGCCTTGGCGCCCCCGCTGACAGACGCCGAAAAACAAGTTGCTGTATTGTTGGCAACTCATCTTGCCAAAAAAATGGCGTCGGTTACTGCTCCTCAAAACAGCTCTCTGAGTCGGTGGAAAAAACAGCGCGGGTTTAAGTGACTACCAGTACGGACAGACTATTAAATTACTGTCATAACTCATTCAGGTAGTTACGCCCGATCGTATCCGCGTCCTTTCGGTAGTTGGAGATAGACATGCCGGTCACTTTTCTGAATTGAGCCGACAGGTAATGCCCACTACTGTAGCCCAGCTTATCGGCAATCTCACTGATATTTAGCTCCTGGTAATCCAGTAGCTCCTTGACCCGCTCGATCCGCAGATGGATGTAGTAGTGCTCCAGGGTTCTGCCCTCGTGCTTGGAAAACAACTTGCTCAGATGCGAATAACTTCGGCCGATGGTGTGGATCAAAAAATCCGACAGCGTGGATGATTTCTCTCCGTTAGTCGCCGCGTCTTGCTGGCGATACAGGTAATCCATCGTGGTGGTCTTGATCTGTTCTACCAACCGTTTCTCCGGGTCTTCCAGCAGCTCGAACCCGTGGCGGCGGAGATTTTTGGCAATCAGGTTCAGATCCACCGCCGTTGGCACTTCTACGGTAGCGTAGCCCGGCTTGATCGCCACTACCCGGGCCTCGAGCTTCTGCATCTCCTGGCGGATCACGGTCTCGCAGCGGGGGCAGATCATATCTTTGATGTGTAAGGTCAGCTTCTTTGTCATGGGTTGGTTTTTAGTCAATCGTCTCCTTCACCGATCCGCAGGTAAGCATCGCCTCGCCGAAGTACGGATTACGGATCTCTTTCTCTTCACTGAGCCAGTAGGCTCCTTCATCGCTATCGGCCATTGGGCAGTGCTGGTAGTAGGCGTCTAGTCCGGTTACGCTAAACTGTTCAATACTTTGGTATAAGGCTTTACTCAGCGGGGCAAAAGCGCTTCGTTGCGCCTCCAGCGTAGCGTCAGACTGAATGGTGGCCAGCGTTTTCTGCATGGCGTTCAAGTGGTTCATCCACTGCTGGTGGGCGGGTCCTTTCACCAACGTCGTATCTACTTTTTCCAATGCCTGCTGCGTTTGTCTAGCAGCGGCGGCAGCTTGCTCCGCTTCGGAGGCGACCAGCGCATTTTTAAGCGCAAGGTACGGGTCCAGTACTTCGGCGAGTTGCTGTTTAAACTCCGAATTCACTTCGGATAAATCGCTACTCGGAGGGCCTTCCGTTGTGACCATTTTCACCTCGCTCATCTCCGTTTCGCTGTGATCGTGTCCGGTAGAAACTCTCCCGCCATTCGGATTCATCATACTCACTTGACCCTGCAACTGGGCGGCGGCGTCGATCTTGAATACTCCGTTGGCGACAACTTCTTCGCCTTCTTCCAAGCCCTCGCTGACGATGTATTGCCCCCCGGCTTCGGGACCAAGCAGTACTTCCCGGTAAGCAAAGGTGGGTTGATCGATGCCGGGCTGTTTTACGTACACCACCGCCCGCTTGCCCGTCCAGAGCACGGCCGTTTTGGGAATCACCAGCGCGTTTTCTACGCCCGGCAATTCCGACTGCAACATTCCCTGCGCGAACATCTGGGGCTTGAGCTGGCGCTGATTGTTCTTCACTTCGGTGCGCACTTCGGCTACCCGCCGCTGCGGACTGATCACCGGGTCGATAAAGGTGACCTGGCTGGTGAAGGTTTGTCCCGGCAGCGACTCTACGGCGAAGCTGATCTCGGCGCCTTCCTGAATCCAGGGCAGGTCGCTCTCGTAAGCATCAAAAACCACCCACAGTTGACTAAGGTTGGCCACTTCAAACAGCGACTGACCTTTCTGCACGTAGTCTCCGGCACTTACGTTGCGCGTCATAACGGTGCCCGACTGCGGGGCTAGCACGTTGAAATTGTAACGTACCTCCTGACTCTCCAGGATGTTTTCTATTTGTCGGTTCGATAAATCCCAGAGCTTGAGCTTATTCACCGCTGCTTCGTAGAAAGAGGGGTTGCTTTCGCGAAATTTCGCGGCCTCAAAGAGTTCTTTTTGCGCGGTGACCAGTTCGGGCGAATAGACGCTGGCCAGGGCCTGACCGCGCTTCACTTGCTGGCCGGTGAAGTTGACGTACAACTTCTCAATGCGTCCGCCAAAGCGGGCGGCAATCTCGCCCACATTACGTTCGTCGGCGACTACTTTGCCGGATAGATAGATTTCTTTGGTCGGTTCGGCTCGCTCTACGATGACGGTTTGCACATTGGCAATTTGCATGGCTGTCGAACTCATCTGCACCGCGCCCTCTACCGCCAGTTCGGCTCCCGCATCAGTGACGGGGATCAAATCCATGCCGCAGATGGGACACTGTCCCGGCCCGTCCTCCCTGATTTGGGGATGCATAGAGCAAGTCCAAACTTCCCCGACTTGGTGAGCATGGTCTTCGGTGATTTCTTCACGCGCTTCGATATCAGCGGTGTTGCCCCCGCCAAAGAAAAGCCAGCCAAGCAGGATGCCGAGGGTCAACGTTCCAAGGGCGATGTAAAGGGTTTTATGGTTTGTTTTCATTCTTACTTTGTTTTGCTTTCCTCCCCCCCAGCGTAGGGCTTCAAGCCCTACGCTGGAAAAAGAAAAGTCATTTATCAAATCTTTTTCGCATCATTTTCAACTCCTCTTCCAGCGATCTCTTTTTATGAATCTCCTTCTGATAATCTATATAGACTTTGACCTTATCCAGTAAAGATTCTGATACCGAAAGGGCGGCGTAGCCGTCCTGCCAGTACAGGGCATGAGTAGGTATGTATTGCTCATTAAACCAGTGCGACGTTTCGCCCTTGACATAGCGTACTATCTCGGCGATAGATTTGGTCGCGGGTAGTTTGAGTAGGATATGCAGATGGTCTTCCATACCGTTGAGCGCGAGCACTTCGCAACTTAGCTTGTAGAGATTTTCCCGCATCCGGTGGTATATTTCATACTCGTACGGCGGCACCAGGAATGGCTCTCGGTTCTTCGTAGAGAAGATGATGTGGACCCATAGTTTGACTGATGATTGCGGCATGATTTGTTGTTTTATTTACTTCGTTTGTACACCGTCCCCTCGCTGGTGGGGCAATTGTGATTATTCTCCCATCAAATATTCAATACTATACACGTAATTATTCTGCTCAACCCAGGCTTGCGCTTCTTCCAGTTGGTAGTTCAGTAGCTGTTGCTGCAGCCGGATAATCTCCTCAAAATCCGCTTCGCCGGTTGTAAATTCGGTTTGTAACAGGCCCAGGGTACGTTTGGCCAAGTCGGCTAGTCGGCGGTTCAGCGCTACCTGACGCTGAGCATCCCGGTAGTTGCGGTATAGCTGTTCCAATTCGGTTAGCAATTGGTCCTGCGTGCTTTCCTCGGCAAAGCGGGTAGCTTCCTGTTGCAGTAACGCTTGCTTTTCCATTGCCCGGTACTTCTTGCGGTACAGGGGCAATCGGACTCCTACCTGGGGAAACAGGATGGCATCTTGGCCGTTGTTGTCCATCTCCATATCGGTGCGTTCGGCAATGCTGGTGTAGCTGCCGCCCAGCGTGAAAGACGGCAGTCCCATCTTCTTGGCTACCGTTGCCTGACTCGCGTACGCGTGCGCTTCGTAGCGGAGTTCCTGCAGTTGTGGATTGTTCGCTAAGATTGTCTGGAAGATGCTGTCTTTGGCCAGGACCAGTTCTTCCTGCCATAATGAATCAGGCAGGGCAAGAGGCTCGGCCAAGTCTTCGTTGAGCAATTGCTCAAACTGGGTGATGAGGGGCAAGCGACTTTCTTCCAGGTACTGCAACTTATTCTGCAAGGCTTCTTCTTCGATCTCGACGCGCAGCACATCGGCGAAACCGGCCTGACCTCCCTCGAAATTGACCCGCGCCAACTCTTTAAAAGAAGCCAACAGCTTCAGGTTCTCCTGCGTGATCTGCGTCGCCTTTTGCAAATAGTAAAGATCGTTGTAAGTTACTTTTACTTGCTTGAACAGGTCTAGCTTCGCGTCTTCGAACTGCTGTAGCCGGGCCTCCGCTCGTTCGGCCGCAACCTGCTCCTGCGCGGTAAGGGTACCAAACCAAGGGAACATTTGGCTTATCATAAAATTAGCCCATTGCGCTCCCACCCGAGTTTCTATCGGCTGGATAAATACCGCAAACGACACCTGAGGGTCGGGCATCGCTCCTGCCTGCGGCAATTCTTCCCGAGCCGCCAAGTATTGATTGAATAGCGACTTGAGTCGTGGATTATTCTGTCCGGCTACTTCCAGGTACTGATCAAGCGGCTGTTCCTGCGCTTGTGTCAGCAAAGGCAAGATTAGTAGCACACTCGCTATCCATCGGCCGATTCGCAATAGGCTGTTTCGTTTTCTCATTTCACCAGTGCTTTAGCGTTAGACGTTTCAGAATTCCAACTTCTTTCTTTCCACCAACTATACAGCACCGGCACCACAAACATCGTCATCACCTGGATGAGCATTCCCCCTACCGTAGGAATCGCCATGGGGATCATAATGTCCGCTCCTTTTCCGGTAGAAGTCAGCACCGGTAGCAGCGCGATAATAGTCGTGGCGGTGGTCATCATCGCGGGGCGCACCCGTTGCTGTCCGGCGTGTACGACCGCTTTTCGGATTTCGGCAATGTATTCGGGCTTTTCGCGGGCAAACACCTGTTTAAGGTAGGTACCCATCAGCACCCCGTCATCGGTGGCGACTCCAAACAGGGCAATGAAGCCCACCCAAACCGCGACACTAAGGTTGATGGTGTGCACCTGAAACAGGTCGCGCATCGATTCGCCGAAGACGCTGAAGTTGAGGAACCACGCTTGCCCGTAGAGCCACAGCAGGATAAAGCCCCCAGCGAAGGCCACGAATACCCCCGAGAAAACCATCAGCGTGGTGGAAAGATCGTTGAACTGGAAGTACAAGATCAGCAGGATCGCCAGCAAGCTGATCGGAATGACAATCGACAGGGTCTTGGCCGCCCGCAGTTGGTTCTCGTAGTTTCCGGCGAACCGGTAACTGACACTAGGGGGCACGGTAAACTCACCCGACGCGATCTTTTCGTTCAGATACCGCTGAGCCTGTTCCACTACGTCCACTTCGGCGTAGCCGTCTTCCTTGTCAAAAATGACGTAGCTCACCAAGAAGGTATTCTCACTTTTGATGCTCTGCGGACCGCGCACGTATTCCAAGTCGGCCAGTTCACCCAAAGGGACTTGAACCTCACTCGGCGTTGGAATCAGGATGTTTTTAATGTCCTCCGGGTTGTCGCGGAACTCGCGGGCGTAGCGCACCCGCACAGCGTAGCGTTCGCGTCCTTCTACCGTCGTCGTCTGCTTGTTTCCTCCCACCGCTACACTCAGAAACATCTGCATGTCCTGCACCGACAAACCGTAGCGGGCCAGGGCCCGGCGGTCCAGGTTAATCTCTAGGTAGGGCTTACCCACCACCCGGTCGGCAAAAACCGACGAAGCTTGGATACCGGGCACTTCCGATAGTAGTTCTTCTAGTCGCAGCCCTACCTGCTCAATAGTGGGTAAATCCGGACCGTACACCTTCACGCCCATCGGGGCACGCATGCCGGTAGCCAACATGACCAAGCGGGTAGCGATGGGTTGCAACTTAGGAGCGGAGGTCATACCCGGAATGTTGGTGGTCGCTACGATCTCATCCCAAATGTCGTCGGGCGATTGGATGTGATCACGCCACTGTCTGAAATATTTGCCGTCTTCATTAGAAATGAGTTGAGTGACGTCTACCTCGGCCACTGACAGGCTATCCGGATTGAATACCCCGCCGCCCTGGAGCTTGAAGTTTCCGTCATCGTCTACCGCAAACCGCCGTCGGTACCCATCTTCGTCCAGTACGTACTCTGGTTTGTAGTTGACCACATTCTCAAACATCGAGATGGGGGCGGGGTCCAGGGCCGAGGCGGCGCGCCCCCACTTCCCGACGGTCATGGCTACTTCGGGAATGGCAGACACGCGCTGATCCAGCAGCCGAATGGTTTCCACGTTTTCCTCTACGCCGGAGTGCGGCATGGTGCTGGGCATCAGCAGGTACGAACCCTCGTCCAGCGGCGGCATAAACTCTTTGCCGATGCCCGGGAAGGTCGCACTGAGCGAACCCCAGAAGGCCGTTTTTCGGATATTAAGTCCCAGGTTTTCCAACCCACGACCCACAAAACCAAAGGTGTTGTTGAACCCCTGCCAGGCCAGTACCCCCAGCAATAGCACGAGAATAGGCAGTGACAAGAAAGTGCCTTTGTTGGCCAGGCACCACCGCAGAATTTGGGTATAGTAGCGCACCACCAAAAGCAACGTACCCAACACCAGGGTGATCACACTCGCTACAAAGACAAGATTAGTGAAGTACGCATGCTCCGCTCCCAAGGGCAACCACGCCCGCGTGAGCACGTAGAGCACACCGATCAGTACCACGCCGATGGTGAAGTAGTTGGAATACTTTTGAAGACGGGTGCGCAGCCTAGGCTTTAAAGCCTGCGCTGGTAAAAGCAATAATAAGTTATAAACTCCTAGAATAACCAGCACCACTCCCGCCCAGGGCACAAAGAACAGTAGCGTAACCCCCCCTCCGACCAGCAACCCGTTCCACCCGCGCCGGGTACGGTCTTTTCCGATGCGAAAGGAAAACAACGTGTGCGCCAGGGCCGGAATCACGACAATACCAACGAACAGCGCGGCCAATAAGGCAAAGGTCTTAGTGAAAGCCAGCGGACGGAATAGCTTACCTTCTTGCGCCTGCAAAGCAAACACCGGAATGAAGCTAATGACGGTGGTAGCCAGGGCCGTGATGACCGCTGAGGCTACCTCGGTCGTACCTTCGTAGATCACCTTAATCTTCGGTCGGTCACGGTTCTCAGGCATCTCCAGGTGACGAATTATGTTCTCTGTAAAGATCACCCCCACGTCCACCATCACCCCGATAGCAATGGCAATACCCGACAAGGCCACGATATTGGCATCCACCCCGGTGTACCGCATCACGATAAAGGTCATCAGCACGCCGATGGGCAGCAGGCTGGAAATCAGTACCGAGGCGCGCAGGTTGAGCACCAGCACGATTACCACGATAATGCTAATCAGAATCTCCAGACTCAACGCCTCTTCCAGTGTCCCCAAGGTTTCCTGAATCAATCCACTCCGGTCGTAGAAGGGCACGATGGTGACTTTGGATACGGTGCCGTCGGCCAGAGTTTTGCTCGGTAAGCCCGGAGCGATCTCAGCAATTTTTTCCTTGACATTATTGATTACCTGCAAAGGATTGGAACCGTAGCGGGCCACCACCACCGCCCCGGTGGCTTCGGCCCCGCCCTTGTCCAGTCCGCCCCGACGAGTCGCGGGTCCGAGTTGCACCCGAGCCACGTCCTTGATTCGGATGGGCGTTTTGTCGTTGACCGCAACGACCGATTCTTCCAAGTCTTCGATGCTCTCGATGTAGCCGAGTCCGCGCACCAGGTACTCGGCTCTATTGAACTCCAGCGTGCGCGCGCCCACGTCCAGGTTACTCTCTTGCACCGCCCGCATGATGCTGCCCACGTCTACCCCGTAGCTCTTCATGGCCGTGGGGTCAATGTCTACCTGGTATTCTTTCACGTAGCCGCCAACCGAGGCAACTTCCGACACTCCCTCGGCGGTGGCCAAGCCGTACTTGAGGTAGAAATCTTGTATTGAACGCAGCTCCTGCGGGTCCCAGCCGCCGGTGGGCTCGCCGGTGTCGGGATTGCGACCTTCCAACGTGTACCAGAAGATTTGTCCCAGGGCTGTGGCGTCCGGACCCAGGATCGGTTGCACGCCTTCGGGGAGCGTTCCGGCGGGCAGGGAGTTGAGCTTTTCCAGGATGCGGGAACGACTCCAGTAGAACTCGATGCCTTCTTCGAAGATTAGATAAATACTGGACAGCCCGAAGATAGAACTGCTGCGGATGGTCTTCACTCCGGGGATGCCCAGCAGTGCCGAGGTCAGCGGATAGCTGATCTGATCTTCCATATCCTGCGGGGAGCGGCCCATCCACTCGGTGAACACAATCTGCTGGTTCTCCCCGATGTCGGGAATGGCATCCACTGGTACCGGGCGTCGCCACGCCGGATCGCGGGGCAAAGCGTCCCGTGTCCAGTTGAAGGGAGCTACCGCTACGCCCCAGGCGATGAAGGCCAGGGTGAGCAGCGTAGTGACTAGTTTGTTTTCTAAAAAAAATCGGATAATCGCGTTAAGCATAGTAAGTCATTCAGATCGACGAAGGAAATGAATAACAGCCTTGGCAGACAGGACATAATTTGCCTGTCAGAAGGCTGTAAACCGGCTACGATGCTATGCTAAATTAAAAAGGATTGTACCCGTAGGTACACACTAATCCCCGGTAAGGGCGGAGAATGAAAGGCGGTCCCCAGTGAGGAAGCTGCTGAGACTTCGGGATAAAACTGCCAGAAATGGGCAAGGATGCGGACCGTAACGAACGTCAGCGGTTGCAGCTGAAGCGACTGATGATCGAGCTGAGAATCATCCAGGATCCATTGCTCAAACTCGTCGTGGCAACAGTCCGAGGGCATGTCTTCTTCGCTGTCGCAGCAGGTCTTCGTCTCATTGAGCGTGATATGCGCTAGTTCTTCTCCGCAGAAATGCTTACTCAACGTGAACCCAGCCGAGCTTAAAAGCACCGAAAAGAGAAAAAATACGGAGACAATCTGACGCATCTGAGGCATTGGGTTCAGTACTGTAACGGACGCGAGTGGCAAAAAGATTTCATTTCCAGGGGAAAATTATGGATAAATAGGGCGAAATAATGGTGTTCTCCGCGCAAATTCTCGAAGGCTTCGGTACCCCCTCGATGGGGCCGATCACAACCGGCCTGGGTGAAGTGTACCAGTATATTCTGGACACCAGACCCGACTAGATACGGTTTACTCCGCCATGAACCTGCGCACCCTGCAAGACTGGGTGGTGAAGCGGCAATTGTCGGGCATTCCCGGAGTGGTGGAGGTGAACACCTGGGTCGGCTACCTCAAGCAGTACGAGGTGGCAATTGACCCGGAAAAGTTGCGTACTCTTCAGTCGGATAGTCAGTACGTTTTCAAGAAGCAACGGGTGAAAACCGGCCGGACCGCCGATGGTCAAGTAGAACTGCTCGATCCGCAATCGTTGCGTTCGGATCGCAAGGTGTTGGTCAGCGGAGCTTTCGCGCTGATTGGGGATAATTAACGTTATGAAATTGTGATAGTGAAGATATTAGAGAATCAGATAAATTTTAAGAACTTTGTGGCGCGCACCCTAACCACTCAACCCACCACATGAAATCTGCCGCCGTCGTAAACTTCGCTCCCGAGCCCGGTTCGGTTGAGCTGCAAAAATTTGATCAACCTACCATCGGCGACGAAGACGTGCTGCTCGAGGTGGCCAACGTGGGCGTGTGCGGCAGCGACCTGCACCAGTGGACGGCCGATCACAGCTGGCCGGTGAACTACCCCGTGGTGCTGGGGCACGAGTTTGGCGGACACATCGCTCAAACCGGCCGCCGGGTGGTCGGCTGGCAGGAGGGCGACCGCGTGGTGAGCGAAACCGCCGCCGTGATCGACACTAACAACCCCCTGAGTCGGCAGGGACGCTACAACCTGGACCCCACCCGCAAGGGCTTCGGTTACGGGGTGAACGGGGCCATGACCCGCTTCGTGCGCGTGCCCGCCCGCTGTCTGCACCGCGTGCCCGAACAACTGGCCTTTGAGCAGGCTTGCCTCACCGAGCCGTGCAGCGTGGCCTACAACGCCGTGGTAGAAAACTCCCGCGTGAAGCCCGGCGACCGGGTGGTGGTGCTGGGCCCGGGCACCATTGGCATCCTCTGCGGAGCGGTGGCCCGCCTCTGCGGGGCGGAGGTGGCGATGGTAGGACTGGAAGCCGACCGCCGCCGCCTCGACGTTGCCGCCCAGTACGGCTGTCAGCCCATCGTGGGCGACGCCACAGAATGGGCCAAAGCGCGCGACGGACTCGGGGCCGACTGCGTGATCGATGCCGCCGGGGTGAGCGCTACGCTCAAAATGGCCATCGACATCGTGCGACCCAACGGACACATCGCTAAGGTAGGGTGGGGGCGCAACCCACTCAACTTCTCGCTTGATCCACTGGTGCAGAAGAACGTGACGCTGCAGGGCAGCTTTAGCCACCACTGGGCCATCTGGGAGCGCGTGCTGGCCCTGCTCAGCAGCGGTCAGCTCGATGTGAAACCCATCATCGGCGGCGTGTGGCCCCTCAGCGAGTGGCACGAAGCCTTTGAGCAGATGCACCGGGGCGACGTGGTGAAGAGCGTGCTGAAACCTGCCTAACCCATGCGACTTGCCGACAAAGTCGTCATCATCACGGGCAGCTGCACCGGCATTGGCCAGGCAATGGCCGAGCGCTGCGTGGCCGAAGGCGCTCGGGTGGTGGTGCACGGACTGGAACAAGCACTGGGCGAAGCCTTAGTGAACCAGTTGGGGAACGACCGCGCTGTGCTGCTCATCGCCGACCTGACCCAGGAGGAAACGGCGCAACAGCTGGTCGACCAGGCGGTGCAGACCTTCGGTCGGCTAGACGCGGTGGTGAACAATGCGGCGCGGGTTGCCTCGTCGAACGTCCATACCACCGACCGGGTGCTCTTTCGAGACGTGCTCGAAGTAAATACCGTGGCACCGCTGGCCCTGATCCAGGCGGCCCTGCCGTATCTCAAGACGGCCCGGGGCTGCGTGCTTAACATCGGTTCGGTGAACGCCTGGGGCGGGGAGCCCAACCTGCTGGCCTACAGCATCTCTAAGGGAGCGCTGATGACCATGACCCGCAACCTGGGCGATGCGTTGCACCAGGAGCTGGGAGTGCGGGTGAACCAGATTAACCCCGGCTGGGTACTCACCGACAACGAAATTATCCGCAAGCGTGAGCACGGTCTGTCGGAGCACTGGTACGAAGAGATCCCCCGCGTCAATGCCCCGTCGGGACGGATCCTGCGGCCCGCGGAGATTGCCGCCGCGGCCGTCTACTGGTTGTCGGACGAAGCCGGGCCGGTGAGCGGCCAGGTGGTAGATTTAGAACAATATCCGTTTATCGGACGCAACCCCGCTAAAGAATAACAATATGCCTCAACTCGCTGCCTTTCCCAAAGCCTACATGACCGCTCTCTGTAAAGACGGATCGATGCGCGTCAGCGAATGGATTGATCTGGCGGCAACGCTGGACGTCGACGGGCTGGAGTGGTACGCCGGATTTCTGGAGATGGAGGACCAAGCCAACTGGCCGCGCTTCCGGCAGCAGGTAGAAGACCACGGCCTGGTGATCCCGATGATGTGCTGTTCGCCCGATTTCACCCACCCCGACGCGGCTTTTCGGGAGCAAGAGATGGCCAAGCAACGCCACTGGATCGACATGACGCACGCGCTGGGCGGCACTTACTGCCGGGTGCTGTCGGGGCAACGCCGTCCCGAGTTATCAATGGAAGAGGGCATCACATTGGCGGCGGACTGCATCAGCGCGTGTTTGCCCTACGCTGAAGAGCGCGGCACTACCCTAATCTTGGAAAACCATTACAAAGATGATTTCTGGCAATATCCCGAGTTTGCCCAGCGCACGGAGGTGTTCTGCCGGTTGGTAGACCGAATTGATCATCCCGCTTTTGGGGTGAACTACGACCCCAGCAACACCTACCTGGCCGGGGAAGACCCGCTGGAGTTGCTGCGCCGGGTGTCGGACCGGGTGGTGACCATGCACGCCAGTGACCGCTACCTGACCGAGGGCACCCTGGAAGATTTGCGAAACGCCGAAGACGGGGCCACCGGCTACGCTAAGTTCCTGCGCCACGGGGAAATCGGACAAGGGCTGAACGACTACGACGCCATCTTTACCGAACTGACCCGGGTGGGCTTCGACGGGTGGATCAGCATTGAAGATGGGGTAGAGGGTATTGATCAGTTGGAGAGAAGCGTGGCCTTCCTGCGGCGGAAGATAGCCCAGTATTGGCCCCGGCGCTAAGTGCCCTTAGCTCACACGTTCTTGCCCGACCTAATTTGGCTACCGGCGGTCTTCTTCGTAATCGCGTTGTTCTATTCCTCGGTTGGCTTCGGGGGAGGGTCAAGTTACCTGGCCGTGCTTAGTCTGGTGCTTACCGACCTTCCTACCATGCGCACCCTAGCGCTGCTGTGCAACGTGGCGGTGGTGACCGGCAACTGCTTCGTCTACTGGCGCGCCGGATTGATCGATATTAGGAAAGCGCTTCCGTTCGTGCTGGTCAGCGTACCGGCGGCCTTCGTAGGAGGAACCGTACACTTAACCGAAACCGCTTTCTTCGTCACCCTCGGGTTGGTGTTAGTAAGCTCGGCGCTGCTCTTGGCAGGGCAAGCAAAACGCCCCGCCGTCGCATCAGCTACCCGCTCATCTCACCTGCTTCCTCCGGCCCTGGGCGGAGGCATTGGGCTGTTGTCGGGAGTGGTAGGCATTGGGGGCGGCATCTTTTTGTCCCCGGTGCTGCATCTACTGCGTTGGGATAGGGGCGTCCGCATTGCGGCGTTGGCCAGTTTTTTCATTTTGGTCAATTCGTTGGCGGGGCTAACGGGCTTGGGAGTAGGAGGCGCGCTTCGGGCGGGCGGCTGGTTGCCCTGGGCACTGTTGGTATCCGTAGCGGCTGGCGGACAACTGGGCACTCGGTTGGGATTGAATGTACTAGGCACCCGTTACGTACGACTGGTCACGGCGGGGTTGGTGTTCGTCGTTGGTCTGCGACTGTTGCTGCGCTACGGATTCGCTGGCTAACCGCTCAGGGAAGAACCCATTGCAACCAACGTGCGATTGGCCCTGAAATAAAAAAAGACCGCCCTTAGGCAGCCTTAATTTTTTGAAAAATAATAAAAGACTTCTGATAAATTGGTATAGACTCGTGAGGGCACAAGCCCAGGATAAAAAACTATCAGAATGGTGTCTGGTAGCGCAGAAAACTACTCTCCCGCCGAAGCGCTGGCGGTATCAGCTGCGGAGCGCATCGCCTGCACAATGGTATTATAGCGTTCTTTCACCTCAGTGTCGTTAGCGATTCCTTTCTTAACGGCGCTGTAGGTTGATGCTCCCAATACCCGTTTGATCATCGTTTTGAAAGCATCGCTAAACTCACCGGTACGTTCGCTTTGCATATTCTTCACGTTGCTCATAAACTGCTTCTCTTCATCGTTCGCGGGAGCTTCTCCACCCGCCAACGCGTTGTAGCGATTTTTAATCTCGGGGTCTTGCTTGTTAATGTAATCCGTTACCTGCGTAGATAGCTCATCCTTGAACATATCCTGGGTTTCCATCACCACGGCGTACTTGTACAGGTCTTGATTAGTAATATCCTGAGCAACCGTCTTTCCGATTGAAACTAGGCTAAAAAGGGCAACAACAACTAATGTTCTGGTCATCATGGTCAACTAAATTTTAGTAAGTGAATGTAAGTTTTTAAAAATTTGAAGTAAGAAATTAACGATAATTATTCAAAAAAACCAAATCTGGTCACAAAAATCAGCAGAATAGTGGGCTATTGTGTGCTAAATGTTAAAAATACTATGCTAAAAGTATAAAAAATAAGGCGTGGCAGATTTTATGGCTTTTCATAGTCCAGAACGTACGTTTGTACCGAATTGTTTGATTTTTAGGTTGATTGGCTATAAAAACTCTCGAACTAAAAAGCCTGTCATTTTGTCATTCCTCATAAACTATCCGTACTTTTGCAGCACCAAAATATTAAAGTATGCCTCAGTTGATCGAAGAACTTACAATTCTTCCTACCACTTCTCAAACTTCCTGTGAGCGGGTGCGCACTTCTGCCGAAAAAAACACCGGAAAGTCGCGCAAGCTCTACGTGGAAAGTTACGGCTGCCAGATGAATTTCTCGGACAGCGAAATTGTGACGGCCATCATGCAAAACGAGGGCTTCGATACCACCGCCGACTTCACCCAGGCGGACGTTATCTTTCTGAATACCTGCTCCATCCGCGACAAAGCCGAGCAAACCGTGCGCAAGCGCCTGGCTCAGTTTAACCGGATAAAAGAAGAAAAGCCCGAACTGCTTATTGGCGTACTGGGCTGCATGGCTGAACGACTCAAAAGCCAACTGCTGGAAGAAGAAAAAGTGGTTGACCTGGTGGCCGGACCGGACGCTTATCGCGACCTACCGAGTTTGGTGCGGCAGGTGGACGAAGGAAACAAATCGGTGAACACTTTTTTGTCGCGCGAAGAGACCTACGCCGATATCAGCCCGGTGCGCCTCAACTCCAACGGTGTCACCGCCTTCATCTCCATCATGCGCGGCTGCGACAACATGTGTTCGTTCTGCGTGGTGCCCTTCACCCGGGGGCGCGAGCGGAGCCGCGATCCCTATTCTATTGTGGCCGAGGCCCGTGGTTTGTTCGAACGGGGCTATCGCGAGGTGACGCTGCTGGGACAGAACGTCGACTCTTACAAGTGGTCGCCCAATGCCGACCTCAAGGGCAAAGCGCAAATCGAACGCGCTTCGGGGGTGGAAACCGTCAACTTCGCCCAACTGCTCGAGATGGTGGCCCGCGTGCATCCCGACCTGCGCATTCGCTTTTCTACCTCGCATCCCAAAGACATCACCGATGCGGTGCTGCACACCATGAAAACCTACGACAATATCTGCAAATACATTCACCTGCCCGCCCAGAGCGGCAATTCCCGCGTGCTGCAACTGATGAACCGTACCTACACCCGCGAAGAATATCTGAACCGGGTGGATGCTATTCGGCGCATTCTGGGTGAGGACTGCGGCATTTCGTCGGACATGATTGCCGGATTTTGCACCGAGACCGAAGCCGAGCACCAGGATACGCTCTCGCTGATGGACTACGTGCAGTACGACTTTTCGTATATGTTCTACTACTCCGAACGGCCCGGCACGCTGGCCGAGCGTAAGTACGATGACGACATTCCGTTAGAGATCAAAAAGCGACGCCTGCGCGAAATCATTGACCGACAACAAGCTATCTCCCTGGAGCGCAACCGCCGCGACGTGGGCCGCACGTTTACCGTGCTGGTGGAAGGATTTTCCAAACGGTCGGATCAAGACCTGCAGGGACGCAACAGTGCCAATAAGGTCGTGGTGTTCCCCCGGGAGAATTACCAAAAAGGAGATTACGTGCCAGTGAAGATTCACGATTGCACCGCCGCGACGTTACTAGGAACCGCCGTTTAGATAGTTCGATGGTTCAATTGTTCGGAACCGTCTCAACAATCGAACCTTAGCCACCCCACAAGTTAAAAGACATGATGTTAGATCAAGCCACCCTCCAGAGTATCAAGCAGCGGTACAGTATCATTGGTAATGCCCAGCGTCTGAACTACGCGCTCACCGTGGCGGCCCAGGTAGCTCCCACCGACATGACCGTGCTAATTACCGGGGAGAGCGGAACGGGCAAAGAGTCGTTCTCCAAGATTATTCACAACCTGAGTCCGCGCAAGCACAACAAGTTCATCGCGATCAACTGCGGGGCCATTCCCGAGGGTACTATCGACTCGGAGTTATTCGGACACGAAAAGGGAGCATTCACCGGGGCGCAAGACTCCCGGCAGGGCTACTTTGAAGCGACGAATCAGGGTACCATCTTCTTGGACGAAATTGGGGAAATGCCGCTGGGCACGCAGTCGCGTTTGCTGCGGGTGCTCGAGTACGGCGAGTTTATTAAAGTGGGCTCTTCCAAGGTACTCAAAACCGATGTTCGGGTGGTGGCCGCCACCAACGTGAACCTGATCGAAGCGGTTCAGAAGGGTAAATTTCGCGAGGATTTGTACTACCGCCTCAGTTCGGTGCCTATTTTCGTGCCGCCCCTGCGCGATCGCGGCCGCGACATCGAGCTGCTCTTCCGCAAGTTTGCCACCGATTTTGCCGACCGCCATCGGGTGAAGCCAATCTCACTCACTCCCGATGCCGAGCAGATACTGCTCAGTTATCGCTTTCCGGGCAACATCCGCGAGCTAAAGAATATCGTTGAGCAGATGTCGTTATTGGTAGAAGACCGTGAGATTGATGCGGCCACCCTGCGCGGTTTTATGCCTTCGGTGAGCACCCTGCCCGCACTGTATCAGGATGCCAACGGCCAGGGTGAGAGCAACTCGGGATACAGCGAACGTGATTTGCTGTATAAGGTGCTCTTCGAAATGCGTCGCGACATGACGGAATTAAAGAAACTGGTGTACCGAATTTTACAGGCCGAAGGTATACCCAACGGTGGAATGAACGGACGCAACTACTCCCCGCCCAGAAGCAACTCATCTCAGCCGGGTCCATCCAACGGGATGCCGCCCAACGGGGTGCCGTCCAACGGGATGCCGTCCAACCGCCCGGCGCCGGAATACACCGATCAGGACTACGTCCGCCCGGGCTACGGCGATGAGCTGATCCGCGAGCACGAGCACTTATTCAACGATGTGGAGCAGGAGCAAAGTAGTGCCGAACTTGCCGAAAACCTGGCCCGTAAGCGGCTTTACTACGCCAAGTCAGCCCCGCCCGAAACCCAGGATACGAATGACTCTTACGATGTGATCGAGGACATTACCCACGAGACCGAAGACGATGGTGATTTGTCGCTGGAGAAAAAGGAAAAAGAACTCATTATTAAAGCACTGCGGAAGAACGATAGCAAGCGGAAGTATGCTGCCAACGACCTGGGAATTTCCGAACGAACGCTGTACCGAAAAATTAAGCAGTATGAAATTGAATGAGATTGGTGGGAGAGTAGAAGTCGACAGTCGATGGTCGATGGTCGATAGCCCACAGTCGACTATGGACTGTGGACTATCGACTGTCGACTATCGACCAGTACGAACCCTGATTAGCTGGTTGCTGCCACTCGTTCTGCTGACATTCCAAAGTTGCGGCGTCTATACCTTTACCGGAGCGGCCATCTCGCCTGAGGTGAAGACCATTTCTATTCAGAATTTCTACAACGACTCGGGCGGCGGGCCACCGGTGATGAGTCAGCAATTTACCGAGAGCGTAAAAGATTACTACCAGCAGAATACGAACCTTACCCTGGTCGACGAGGATGGAGATCTGCAGCTCGAAGGAGCTATCGTGCGCTACGATTACGAACCGGTAGCCCCGCAGTCGTCGGGTAGTGATCAGGTGGCTGACGTAGCCAGCGAGATGCGCCTCACCATTACCGTGGAGGCAACCTACATCAATACCTACGACGATCAGTACGATTTTGACGGAAAGACATTCAGTTTCTTTGCCGATTTCCCCGCCGACCTGGATCCTACCGCCGTGGAGGATGAGTTGGTGGAGGAAATTCTGGATCAGATCATTTTTGATATCTTCACGGCCACCGTGGCCAACTGGTAATCCTATGTCTTTCAAGCAAGCCGAACTGTGGGAAGCTGTGCAACGGCCCCGGGAAATAAGCACTGACGCAGTAGCGCAGATGGAAGAAGTGGTGCAACGGTACCCGTACTTCCAGCTGATTCATACTTTGGTTGCCAAGGCCAAGCACGATCAGCAGACCCCCGATGCCTACGCCGCATTGGGCCAAGCCGCTATCTACGCTCCCGACCGACGCCTGCTTCGTCGGGTGTTCTACGATGAGTTAACGGTAGTTTTGCCCAACTCCGAAATCGAGGCAAGGCCACCAGATTTGGCCGCCGACGCTACAGACGAGCCGCTGACCGTCAATTCGGTTGAAGCAGCCCCGGCGGGAGAAGCGGCTGATCCGATCGAGGAGGAAGCGGCAACCCCCGTTACTGAAAAAAGTGTGCCGGACCAAACTCACAACGAAGAAGAAAGCGATTCGCTGCGGGAGGAACTAGCCAAGACCCTGGAAAATCTTCGCGCCAGCAAAGGTCAGGCGGTTGAGCCGCGGACTGTTAATGAGGAAGAACCGGAATCTGAAGATGTACCCAGGACGGATGTACCCAGGACGGATGTACCCGGCACGGACGTACCCGGTACGGACGTACCGGATACGCCCCGGACGCGGCAGCAGGAGATTATTGATCGCTTCGTGGCGGCTAATCCTCAGATCAGCCGAGATTCCTCATCTACGGATGAGAATGCTTCGGATTTGTCCGCGCCGAGTTCGGCGTTTCAGGATGATCTGGTTACCGAAAACCTGGCCGAAATAATGCTAAAGCAGGGGAAAACCGACAAGGCGGTGAATCTGTACGAAAAATTGATGTTGAAGTATCCCGAAAAAAAAGCGTACTTTGCGCAAAAAATTGAACACCTAAAGAATAAGTAAATGGTTGCGGTTATTTCAATCACTATTATTTGTGCCGTGCTGCTGGTACTGGTGGTACTTTCTCAGAACTCCAAAGGAGGACTATCGAGCCAGTTTGGCGGGGCCGGTTCCTCTACCCAGATGATTGGCGTGAAGCGCGCTACCGATTTCCTAGAAAAAGCCACCTGGGTGCTTGCCAGTTTGATGCTGCTGCTGAGCATGACCTCCAGTTTGCTCATCGATTTGCAAGCACCCGATGAGGGCTACACCAGCCCCAATATTGAGAACGCCCAGGAGCGCAACGTGCTGCCCCCCATCAACCCGGGCATCTCTGACGACGAAGGAGGTTTGGAAGGCTTAGGCGAAGACAATGACCTGGAGGGATTGGGCGAGGAAGAACTGGTGGTTCCCGATACGACCAATTGATCACCCGCGTAGGGGTACGTCGCGACGTACCCCTACGCGGCCTGCCCGATATGCTGCACCAGCAATCGCTTGGTGATTGGCAACAGCGTTTCTTCCAGTGGATAGTGCGAGCGTGACAGGGCCAGATACGCCGCGGGGTTCGGCAGGTGCTGATTCCGCTTGATCAGGTCTCGTTTGATGTGCTCAAAGGTGTTCACTAAACTCCACTGCATCTCCTCCAACAACTCCGTACGAATGGCGCGGTACGATTCGTTCGCCTGCTCAAACACCGTGATTTTATACTGGTGCACGTACACCGTTTTGGTATTGTTGATAAACAGCAGCAAATAACCTTCGTCCTTGTACAAAGGAGTAATCCCGATGGGCTCGATGCTGATGTGGTAAGCAATGTCTTCATACAGCACTACCCCCTCGTCCATGCGTTCCTTGAAGCGAGGGATCGCAAAATTCACAATCTCACTTAGCGTGTCCATCAACTGGTCATCCTCCACAATGCGGCGGTAGTTCAGTTTTAGCTGCTCGAAGTCAGCGCGGGTTAGCTCCTTCGGAAAATTCTCGAAGAGTAACTGCTTATTCTGCCGAATCGTCGTCAGATTGTTGTAGTGAAACACCAGGTCCGACATAAAGGGATAGAGTTTCTTCTCCTCGAACTTTTGCTTTACCCCTTGCATATACGCCAGGGCTAAATACTTCTTGTACTCAAAATCCAGCAGACCACTGGTCAGCCAATCTTCGTGCAGATTTGTCATAAGGGTAGCATAAGCATTTGTCGCTGGGAATATAATCAGCAACTGCACACCACGCAAGTCTGCAATAATGTCAGTGACAGTCAAGACGTACCCGCGTACCTTTTGAATAAATTCGGCAAAATTGGCGGGAAAGTAGACGGTAATTCGCGTTTTTGGCCATTGGCACAGGAAGTGTACTCTTTGGCGTCGTTAACATCATGTTAAACTTTAAACGTAACCAAAAACACAATGTCACAAGTAAACATTAAGCCTTTAGCAGACCGCGTTCTGGTGGAGCCCGCTGCTGCCGAAGAGAAAACCGCTTCTGGTATTATCATTCCTGATACCGCCAAAGAAAAGCCGCAAAAAGGTTCAGTTATCGCGGTAGGCGATGGCAAAAAAGACGAACCTCTTACCGTGAAAGTAGGCGACAGCATCCTCTACGGTAAGTACGCCGGTACTGAAATTACCGTAGACGGCAATGATTATCTCATCATGCGAGAGTCAGATATATTTGCCGTACTGTAATCACGCATTCTTTAAATTTCTAATCAAAACAAAAACTTAAAACACAATGGCTAAGGAAATATATTTTAACACGAACGCCCGCGATCGCATCAAAAAGGGTGTAGATACGTTGGCAAA
The DNA here is from genome assembly GCA_965217295.1 of Cyclobacteriaceae bacterium. Classification (GTDB taxonomy): domain Bacteria; phylum Bacteroidota; class Bacteroidia; order Cytophagales; family Cyclobacteriaceae; genus Tunicatimonas. Next base: position 5,967,361 of record CBDCHR010000008.1, on the reverse strand, counting down.
TGCCGTAAAAGTTACGCTCGGCCCCAAGGGACGAAACGTGGTGATTGACAAAAAATTCGGTGCTCCCACCGTCACCAAGGATGGAGTTTCAGTGGCGAAAGAAATCGAACTGAAGGATGCCATCGAGAACATGGGTGCCCAGTTGGTGAAAGAAGTGGCTTCCAAAACCGCCGACAGTGCGGGTGATGGTACCACCACCGCTACCGTGCTGGCGCAATCAATTTTCGCCCACGGTATCAAGAACGTGGCTGCCGGTGCCAATCCGATGGATCTGAAGCGCGGAGTAGACAAAGCCGTAGAGGCAGTGGTTGCTGCCCTGGCGCAACAGTCTAAAACCATCGATAGCTCTAATGAAATCACTCAGGTGGCTTCTATTTCGGCTAACAACGACGAAGAAATCGGTCAGATGATCGCCCACGCGATGGAGAAAGTAGGCAAAGATGGGGTAATCACCGTAGAAGAGGCTAAGGGTACCGAAACCGAGGTGAAGCTCGTGGAAGGTATGCAGTTCGACCGTGGCTACCTGTCTCCCTACTTCGTGACCAATACGGAGCGTATGGAAGCAGAATTAGAGAACCCTTACATTTTGATCTACGACAAGAAGATTTCTTCTATGAAGGAGCTTCTGCCCGTACTAGAAGCCGTAGCTCAAACTGGTAAGCCGCTGTTGATCATCTCTGAAGACGTGGACGGTGAAGCACTGGCTACCCTGGTGGTGAACAAGATTCGCGGTTCGCTGAAAATCGCTGCCGTGAAGGCTCCCGGATTTGGAGACCGTCGCAAAGCGATGCTAGAGGATATCGCCGTACTCACCGGTGGTACCGTGATCTCAGAAGAGCGCGGCTATAAGCTGGAGAATGCTACGATTGATTATCTGGGTACTGCCGAGAAAATCAATATCGACAAAGACAACACCATTGTGGTGAATGGATCAGGCGAGAAAGATCAGATTCAGGCCCGCATTGGACAGATTAAATCTCAGATTGAAAACACCACTTCTGATTATGACCGCGAGAAGCTTCAGGAACGACTAGCGAAGCTTTCCGGTGGAGTAGCCATTTTGTACATTGGTGCGGCTACCGAAGTGGAAATGAAGGAAAAGAAAGACCGCGTTGATGATGCCCTGCACGCTACGCGCGCTGCGGTAGAAGAAGGAGTAGTAGCCGGTGGCGGAGTAGCCCTGGTGCGTGCTATCTCTTCGCTGGATAACATCACTACTGAAAACGCGGATCAAAAAACCGGAGTAAACATCGTTCGCTTGGCGCTGGAGTCGCCTCTGCGCGTGATTGTGGAGAACGCCGGACAAGAAGGATCGGTGGTTATCCAGAAAGTGCTGGAAGGCAAAGATGACTACGGTTTCAACGCCCGTACCGATCAGTACGAGAACCTGTTCGAGGCCGGAGTAATTGATCCGACCAAAGTGACCCGCCTGGCTCTGGAAAACGCGGCCTCTATCGCGGCTCTGTTGCTGACCACCGAATGCGTGATTGCTGACGAGCCCGAAGAAGCGGGTGCTGCTGGTGGCGGAATGCCTCCCGGAGGAATGGGTGGCATGGGCGGCATGATGTAATTCATCCTCCTTTATTATATAAACGCAAAAAGGCGATCCACTTCGGATCGCCTTTTTTATTTTCTACCGTTTACAATAGTTTCACTGACATTGCCTCAAGTAAGCGTCAGTAGACCTAAATGGTACACAGCCTGCTTAATCCCGAACTACGTATTTGTTACCGGTTTTAGTGATCGTAATATCATCTATTTCACTTCCTTCGTCACCAGCCGCGAAAACCCCTTCGTATAAAATTTCCTTGCTATCTTCTGATGCTCCCGACACAAACAAAGTGTAGTTGAGCGCTCTCCTTCCTTCAACGTAAGCTACTGTAACTACGTAGCTACCATCCGTATAAAAGTTTGTGATCCCTACTGACTCAAACTGAGTGTAGGTTTCACTAAATTCAACTTCGTTGTTTTCCAGCATAAGATATAAGTCTAGATCTGCCTCCGATAGCGATTGAGTAGAGGAACTGCCCGTAGACCATTCTAATTGAATCCTAAGTCCCTCGCTGTCGATGATTTCATTAGCTGGCCCCACTTCTTCCTGCGAAGTACAAGCGGAAAACGATACGTACAAGCTCGTTGTAAGAGCGATTAAAAGGGTGTTTTTAATTCGTTTCATATCTTTGTTTGATTTGAGTTGTTTGACACTGATTTTATGAGTGCTTGGTGAAGCAGTTAACCGGACTGTTTGCTCGGCCAAGTATGGCAAATTGATTTTTTAGTTGTCTGCCATTCTAAGTTCAATTTCCTTTAGATTAGCATTATATCGACTTTGTTTGTTCTTCAGTTGATATTCCATGGTGGAGGGAATAGGGTTTTTGACCAGCGATTCAGCTTGAGCTTTTAAGGCGAGAGCATCATCAAATCTATCCATCATCACCAGAGCTTGGAAGATATTGCGATACATTCGTTCGGCCACTTTTGAATTGATCCTCGTTTTTCGTTTTTCTAAATCTTTATCTAATAGAATCTTTTCCCATTGTTCGATAGCCAGTTCCATTTTGGAAGTAAACTCTTCCTTATACACTCGGTCCGACGGTTTAATAGTTGCTATGGCTTCTTTTGCCGTTTCATAGGCCGCATCTACGTCAGCGTAATCGAAGCCTTTAAACTTCTTGACCGTATAAAGAGTAACTCCCTCAGTGACTACCGTAAAGGCAAACCGGCTGTCCACCCGTTGCTTTAGGGTTGACATACCCTGGTTTAGGAGTTTTTTACGAAGATCAGTCTTAACGCCACTCCGGCTTTCAGCCCACCATTTGCTTAACTGACTTCTGGATTTAAAAGAAGGAGATGAATAGCGGTGGCTTTTGTTATCAATTAGGTACGTTCTATCGATCGGTTCAGCTCCGTTAGGTAGACTTACTTCATAATAAATTGGGTACTTGTAGCTAAAGACGTAATTATAGTAAGGAACCGACACCTCTTCATCGCCTCGCTTTTCTTTGCGCGACGTCTCAGTAGTTTCGATGTCGCCTCTGGTGAACCCCTCAACTCTTACCAAAAAGTTTGCTCCTTCGCCCTCGGTAGATTTAGTGAGCCGAGGTAGTTTAATAGCATTGTCTATTTTTTTGGCAATCTCGTATTTGCTCTCGCCTGGACCGGTATACAGCTCCTTAGTGATGTGGTAGCTTTCAACCGAATTTGGAAACGGATGCGAGGGCATGCGCGTGTAAGTACACGCTTCAACATTTTTGTCGATGTTTTGCCCGATAACGGCCCCTCCTGATAGAAGGAAGACGAACAATAAATTTTTCGTTAACTTTGACATTTCACGCTTGAGTTTAGTAACCTTAATTATTAAATTAATACTTAAAACTAAGACTTTAAGACTTTCTATAAGACAAGAAAGCAAGGCATTTGTGACAAATGTAATATGTAGGAAAAATGTTACAGAAGAGAGTGATTGATCAGACCAAAGTAACCCGACTGGCCCTGGAAAACGCGGCCTCTATCGCGTCGTTGCTGTTGACTACCAAATGTGTGATCGCCGACGAGCCCGAAGAAGCCGGTGCTGCTGGCGGCGGAATGGGTGGCATGATATAAGTATATCCTCTGTAACACTAGAAAGGCGATCCATTTCGGATCGCCTTTTTTATGACAGAAATGCTCTGATGACTTCACAAACAAAAAAAGAGTAGCTTTTTCGGCTACTCTTTTTTGTGCGCACGAGAAGATTCGAACTTCCACGCCCGTAAGGGCACTGCCCCCTCAAGACAGCGTGTCTACCAGTTTCACCACGTGCGCCGGTAGTTTCGCAAAACTAGAAATATTCAACGCAGGAAACAAAGCAGGGTCGCTGAAAGTTTTCTAACAAAGCAACCTTATGTATCAATACCTAAATTTCTCTCAAGAGGAGGCCCTGGCCACCGTCACGCTGAATCGACCGGCCGTGTTCAACGCCCTGAACAACGGCATCAAAACTGAGTTGCGCACCGTGTTTGAGCAGCTGCACAAAAACAACGAGGTGCGGGTGGTGGTGCTCACCGGGGCGGGCAACGCCTTCTGCTCGGGGCAAGACCTGAAGGCGGCCCAAACCGAAATGGATGGCCAGCCCTACTCCGAAACCATTCGCACCTACTACAATCCGCTGATCCTGGCGATGCGCAACCTCAATAAACCCATCGTGTGCCGCCTCAATGGCATTGCCGCCGGGGCGGGCTGCTCGTTGGCGCTGGCCTGCGACCTGATCGTGGCCTCGGAAGAAGCTTATCTGTCGGAGCTGTTCGTGGGCATCGGGCTGATTATGGATTCGGGTTCTACCCACTTTCTGCCCCGCATTGTGGGGCGGCTGAAGGCCTTCGAACTGGCCACGATGGGCACCCGCGTGGGAGCATCCGAAGCATTGCTGCTGGGTTTGGTGAACGAAGTGGTGCCCCACGCCCAACTCGATGCGGCGGTGCAGCGCTACGTCGACCACTACGCCAACGCCCCCACCGTGGCCATTGCCGTGATAAAGGAGATGCTCAACCAGGCCGGGCAGCTATCGCTGGAGCAAATGCTGGAGCTGGAAGCACAGAACCAGGATATCGCCGCCACCACCGCCGACCACGCCGAAGGCATTCGCGCCTTCACCGAGAAACGAAAACCAATTTTTAACGGAAACTAAAAACCATTATGCAACTTTTCAAACTTTCAGTACTCATCAGCAGCCTGTTTATGGCAACCACCGGTCTTTTCGCCCAAACACAAGACTTCCCCTCCGACGACGTGATTGAGCGTCGGTCTTCGGAAGAACCCCTTAACGAAGGTGACTACCCCGCAACCGTCGAGACGCTCAGTGACCAGGCTGACGAAACAGTCAGCGATCCGTACTTCGCCGAAGGCTGGAGCGATGGGCAGGTAACCCTCGATGGCGGCGATGAATACGATAATGTCCAGTTGCGCTACGATATCTATCGCAATCGATTGCTTATTCGGGGCAAAGACGGGGGAGCCACGCCCCTGAATCCAGAGAAAGTACGCAGTTTTACCATCGGTCCGCCCCGGCTGGCCAACCTCGCCCGGTTTCAGCGCGCCAAGTACCTAGGTGACTTTGATGAAGTGCCCGACGAGCAGTTTGTGCAGCTAATCTACCAGAGCGAATCGGCGCTGCTGGCCGTACACCACAAAGACGATGCCTCGGCCAGTCAGGCATCAACGAACCAGCTGGGGGCCACCGTCACGGATTATTACTACGTATCGCCCGAAGGAAAGGCCTCTGCCTTTATGCCCAACCGCGAGGCGGTGCTCGATTTGTTTAGCGACCGACGAGAAGCAGTGCAGGATTTCATCATAGAAACCAAGCTTGACTTCGATAATGTGTCCGATCTCGCCCGCCTCGTTGCCTTCTACGATCAAGAACCCTAGTGTATGCGATTTCTATGGTTATTTTTATGGTTGTCAGCTGTTTTACCCATAGCGTACGGACAACAGAAGAGTGCCCCCGAACGACAGCAGATTATGAACGAGGTGGGTAGAGACTTCAATCAAGGTGCAGTGCAGACGTTTGATGAGCGTTACGAAGGGGTTAAGGGAAGTCCCCTCTTGTTTGAGCAGTGGGCTCCCGGCCGGGTGACCCTGCGCGACGGAAAAGTGTTTGCCAGCGTTGAACTAAAGTATGATCTGTACCGCGACGAGATTGTCGTGAAGCACCCTTACGACCATGCCGTAATTCCGGATAAGCACACCATTGCCCGGTTTAGCCTGCATACTGAGCCGTCCGACGATTCGTCGCACTTCGTGCTGATCGATTATCTTCCGAATTACCGTAAGTTTCCGCTTAATCACTTTGCGCAAGTGCTCTACGGAAGCTTATCCAATCCGGCTACTTCTACGCTACTGGCCGTTCACAACAAAAAGCTGATCAAGGCCAGCTACGAAGGAGCGTACAGTGCCAATCGGCCCTACGATGAGTTTAGCGAGATCATGACGTCCTACTATTTGATTAAACCCGACGGGCGATCTTACCGACTCAAGCCGACGATAAAATCAGTACGCCGGACGCTTGGTGACAAAAAGGCGGCAATCAGCGCGTTCCTGGATAAAGAATCCATCAATCCCGACAATCCAGACGACCTTGCGCAACTGATCAACTATTACGATCAGCAGTAGTATACCGCGCATTGATCAGGTTCAGCGTGAGCCCGGCCACTAGGCCCGCGGTTTCGGTGCGCAGCCGATAGTTGCCCAAACTCACCCCGTGGTAACCCGCCTGCTTTGCTTGGTCAAGCTCCGCTTCGCTAAACCCGCCTTCCGGACCCACGAGCACCACGTACGAGCCCGCTGGTTGGGCGGCCTGCTTGAGGAGAATGGGATTGTCAAAATCTACGTAGGCAATAAAGCATTGCTGCTGCTCTGCTGAACCTTTCAGAAACGCAGCGAAGGATTGCAGATCATCGATAACCGGCAGGGTGGCGCGACCCGCCTGCTTCATGGCGGCAATGGCTTTCTTCACCAAGCGTTCGGTCTTGAGCACCTTGCGTTCGGAGTGGGTGCATTTGATAAAGCTCAGCTGATCCACCCCCACCTCTACCAGTTTTTCTACCAGCCACTCCGTCCGGTCCAGATTCTTAGTGGGCGCCACCGCCAGGTGCACCCGAAACGGCCGCGCCACCTCGCGTCGGGTTTGCTTCACGGCGAAGCCACAGTGCTTCGCACTGGGTTCGGTGATCACCGCTTCGTAGTAGGTGCCCCGCCCGTCCACCACCGTGATCGCATCTCCTGTCTGCCGACGCAGCACCTGCACGCAGTGGCGCGACTCGTCGGGCGGAAGCGCCGGGCGGGTCAGGTCTAGTTCGGGCTGGTAGAACAGCTGCATCAGGACAGCACCGACTGCGCGGGCGTTTCGGCCAGCGCTTGGTTGATGCGCTTCACCAGGGCAGGGCCTTCGTAGACCAGGCCGGTATAAATCTGCACCAGGCTGGCCCCGGCAGCGAGCTTCTCGAGCGCATCTTCGGGCGAAGCCACGCCGCCCACCCCGATGATCGGCAACCTCCCGCCCGAACGCTGGTGCAGGTAGCGAATCACCGCGGTGGCGCGCTGCTGCAGGGCCTGTCCACTGAGCCCCCCGGCTCCTGCGGCGGTCACCCGCTGCTCGGGAGTGGCGAGCCCGGCGCGGCTGATGGTGGTGTTGGTGGCAATGATGCCGGCAATATCCAGTGACTGGCAGATGTCTACGATGTCGTCGAGTTGGCCGTCGGATAGGTCGGGGGCAATCTTGAGAAGGATGGGCTTGGGGTGGGGTTGCTGCCGGTTGATTTGCTGCAAGCCGCGCAGCAGATCGGTGAGCGGTTCTTTCTCCTGCAACTCCCGCAGGTCAGGGGTGTTGGGCGAACTCACGTTCACCGTAAAGTAATCCACGTGGTCGTAGAGCGCGCGGAAGCAGCTTTCGTAGTCGCGGACGGCCTGCTCGTTGGGTGTGACCTTGTTCTTGCCGATGTTGCCGCCCACGATGACCGAGGAGCGGCGACGCGCCAGATTGCGGGCGGCCCGGCTCACCCCGTGGTTGTTGAAGCCCAGGCGGTTGATCAGGCTGCGGTCGGCGGGCAGCCGAAACATACGGGGCTTGGGGTTGCCCGGCTGCGCGAAGGGCGTCACCGTGCCCACCTCCACGAAGCCAAAGCCCAGTGCCGCCATGCCGTCGACCAGTCGCGCATCCTTATCGAAGCCCGCGGCCAGCCCCACCGGGTTGGCGAAGCGCAGTCCGAACAGTTCGCGCTCCAGCCGCGGGTCGTTCACTTGGTATAGTTTGCGCAGCAGCCCGGTCACGCCGGGTAGGGTGGTGGCTACCTTGAGCAGGGCCACGGTGAGTTGGTGCGCCGTTTCGGGCTTCAGACGAAAGAGCAGTGGACGAACAAATGATTGGTACATAGGGCGTAGTGGGGTGCATTGCTAACGGCGATAAGACCGGTTATAAAGCACAAAGAAGCGAAAAACTACGCGGAAAAGGAATATAAAACGGGGATGGATTGGGCAGTTTGGAGAGCTTTGGACGAGGATTAGACGGGATGATGGAGAGGGCTAGTCCGCGGGCGGATAGAATCCGCGCGGACGGTTAGCACAGATTCGGAGAATCTGCGCTAGAGAAGAACTTCAGTTTCCCATCCTTGAGGCAACCTTATTTCTTTTTTCCAAGTAGGTACTATCGTTTGGATACCTCTTGATCAGTTCTTCAATAGCTTCTTTCGCTTTATCTAACTTTCCTTTTTTTAAAGCCTTATTGTACCGCTTCTTTAGCTTCGCATTTCTGATTACAGGAAAACTGCCATGAGCAATCAATACGATATCAGCATCTGGAGGGTCATAGTAATCGTTGATGCTAAAACCAAACTCGAGGATGATCCTATCCGACTGATCTCTTTTATCACAACTGATCCAATTTCCTTGCGTAGTTTTAACTATTCTTTCTATCTCTTCTTCTATTCCATCGTTACAAATTACTAGGGCTCAAAATCGTATTTTTTTGGTAGTAATTGTTAACGACGAGACAAAAACTGTGTTTTGAGCGTATCATTCGGAAACGACAGGCCAGAAATCGCGTCTAGAGTCTATTGTTTCGAAACGATACTCCGCTGACGGCGTCGACGGGCCGTCGACCGGAAACGATGCCCCGCTGACTGCATCAGGAAACTGGCGTTCGCAAACGATAGCTCACTGACTGCGTCAGCGCGCCGTCGTTTGGTATCAACGGTCTGCTGACTCAGTTTTCCGCCGGTCGTACTAGGGTACATCGTTGACTACGCTGCTATATGCGTTAAGCAAAAGGAATGGCTTTGAAGACAACGGCCTTTTGGGTACATTGAAAACCATCCACTACTGAAATGAAAGCGGTTCTACGGAAAAAATACGGATCACCGGAAGTGCTTGCTGTTGGAACCGCGGTGAAGCCGAAGCCCAAAGCGCAGGAGCTGCTGGTTCGAGTGCACACCACTACCGTTAACCGTACCGATTGTGGGATTCTGCGCGGCCAACCGTTTCTCATTCGGCTGTTTACAGGATTGCTCAAACCCCGTTCCCCCGTTCCGGGCACCGACTTCGCCGGAGTGGTTGAGGCGGTGGGGCCACAGGTGACCGACTTCCGGGTCGGCGATCGCGTATGGGGCTTCAACGACGAAGGACTGGCATCCCAGGCTGAATACCTGACAATCAAGCAACATAAAGGAGTTGCTAAAATTCCGGATGGAATAGCGTACGAAGAAGTCGTCGCTTGCGCCGAGGGAGCCCACAATGCCTACAACTTTATTAATAAAGTCACCATCGAGCGCCAGGCAAGGGTGCTGGTGAACGGGGCCACCGGGGCCATTGGCTCGGCTGCCGTTCAGCTTCTGAAGTACTACGGAGCCCACGTCACCGCCGTGGGCAACACCCCAAATCTTGATTTGGTCAAATCGCTGGGAGCGGACGAAGTGATTGATTACCGACGAGTAGATTTCACCGAGACGGACGGACGGTATAACTTTATCCTGGATGCGGTGGGCAAAAGTACCTTCGCCAAGTGTAAGCATTTACTGGTGCCCAAAGGCGTCTACATCTCGTCGGAACTGGGCCCGAACTTCCAGAATGTTTACCTGCCACTGATCACCCAACTGACCGGCGGGAAGCGGGTCGTATTCCCCATACCTAGCAATAGCCAAAGGACGCTCAATTTGATGAACGAACTTCTAACGAAGGGGGCGTTTAAGGCCGTAATCGACCGCCGGTACCCAATGGATGCGATCCAAGAGGCTTACTACTACGTTGAGCGCGGAGAAAAAACCGGGAACGTGATTGTTACCTATCAACAGGAAAAAGCCTAAACTATTGATGTGGGTTTCTATTAAGTGGATATACCTCTCATTTAGCTCCACTAGTTATGAAGCCCAGTCCGAAAGAAGAAAAAGCTCCCCGCTACCGTTTTGCGGTGATTGTCTGGTTGGCGATCTACCCGGCGGTGACCCTGGCGCAGTGGTTGTTGGGGCCAGTGATGGAAGGCTGGCCGGTGCCCCTCAAAACGCTGGTTATTTCGTTAATTGAAATTCCCTACGCGGTGTTCTTTGCTATTCCGCTACTGCAAAACTGGTTTAGCGGCTGGCTCAAGCACGGCAGCTGGGAGGATAGTGAAGACTGAATTGATTATTCACTCCCCCGCCCTTCCGGTCGGTGGCCCCGCCGGATCGTTTTCGTACTTAGTTTTATACTTCTGATACAGCTTTTGCTGCATGGCGGGCAGGGTGATCTGGCGGCCGTCGATGAAGGCGTGGGTGAGGCGGTTGGTGCGCATGTCCAGCGCGTCGCCTTCCGACACGAATAGGGTGGCCTGCTTGCCCACTTCCAGCGTGCCCACCCGGTCGGCAATGCCCAGCATCCGGGCGGGATTGGCGGTAATGAGCTTCAGGGCTTCTTCTTTGCCCAGTCCGTAGGCCGCGGCGGTGCCCGCCAGAAAAGCGAGGCTGCGGCTGCGGGCGGTCATCCCCTCGTTGTAGGCCAGACTCACCGGAATGCCCTCCTGCTGCAGGTCGTGGGCCAATTGGTAAAGCGCATCCACCGGACTATCGGGGTGGGGGGGCAACTGGTGCACGTTTTCAATCACCACCGGCAGCTGCCGCTCTTTGATAAAATCCTCGACCGCCGCTAGTCCGGTTCCTCCCACCAACACGATCTTCTTCAGGCCGTATTCTTCGGCGAACAGCACTGCTTCCATAATCTCTCGGGCGTCGTCAGAGTGCAGAAAGAGGGTCTGCGATCCGTTGAGTAGACCACGAAGCGCCTCCAGTTTGAGGTTGGGGGTTTCTGGTTCCGTGGCGATATACGACTGGGCGTCGGCAAACAGCGCACGCACCGCCCGAAGCTGCTCGTCATAGTTCTCGTTGCGCTCGCGCATCACCGTGAAGGTGACAAAGTTGAACTTGTTGCCAAAACGACTGGGCCAGTGCAGGTGCAGGGCGTTATCGACGGCCACGGCGGCGTCTTCCCAGTTCCAGGCGTCGAGCTGCACCACCGACGAGGTGCCGGGCATCAGCCCGCTCTGCGGTACGATCTGCGCCAGCAAGATGCCATTGAAGCGAAACGTAGGAATCAGTTCCGAGTCGGTATTGTAGGATATGAGCGAGCGCACGTTGGGGTTGAGCGTTCCTGCTTCGGCGTTGTCGATGGTGGCGCGCACGGCGCTGATTTCTACCAGGCCCAGGTCGGTATCGGGCAAGATGAAGCCGGGGTAGACGTGCTGTCCGCTCACGTCGATCACCTGATAGGATGAGCGCTCGTTGTCGGGTACGGATGAAGCCGGGCCGACCGCCGTGAGTTTGCCATCCGAGAAGGCCACGGCCGCGTTGTCGATCACCTCGCCGGTGCCCAGGTGGGCGGTGCCGCCCAGCAAGAGGATGGGTTGCGACTGGGGCGGAGCGGGGGCGGGAACCTGGGCGAAGGATAGCGTCGCTAAGAAAACAAACAGAAGTGATAGATTAGTTTTATATAAAATCACGGGGTGGGGGGAGTTTGGTTTAGTCAGCAGGACTTTCTAAGCGTCTGATTCTGCTTTCGTGGTCATCTAAGCGTTTGGTCCGGTCTAGCGCAACTTTCACCAGATCAGTTAAAGCATTCACTGAGTTGACCATGCTGAGTACAGCGTTTTCCACGCGTTCCATCCGGTCTCCCAGGGCCAGGATGCCGTTTTCCACACGTTCCATACGCTGATTCAATCCACCGATTTCTTCCACCATTTGATCTTGGCGCTTTAGACTTTCGGCTAGTAGTTCTACAATACGATCTTCATTTTTCATGATTCTGCTGTATTAGTTATCGTTTGCTAAGATACGCATAAAGGTGGATAAGTTGGTGGCCCGGTAGGTGTTGTGCTTGCCAGGAGACGCCATGAATGGCGTCTGTACGTTAATGGTGGAGGCCGATGATGTCGTCGCAGTGGAATAGGGCGCGCGTTTTACTGCTGGGCGGTTGGGTTGCGGCTCCGTTTTTCTTCGCGGCCAGTTGCTTCTGAATCAAGCGGTTGCGTTCCTGGGTAATTTGCTCCTGCTGCCGGGAATCTGCTTCCTGATCATAGTACAGGCGGCCATCCACCATTGTCTTTTCGGCCTGGGCGTAGATCGATAATGGGTTGTCGCTCCATAGCACCAGGTCGGCATCTTTGCCCACCCGGATGCTGCCCATGCGGTCGTCGAGATGCAGCAGCTTGGCCGGATTCAGCGTCACCATCTTCCAGGCTTCTTCTTCCGACATGCCGCCGTACTTCACCGACTTGGCGGCTTCCTGGTTGAGGCGGCGCGCCATTTCAGCATCATCCGAGTTGATGGCGGTGGTGACTCCGGTCATCGTCATTAGGGCGGCGTTGTAGGGAATAGCGTAGCGTACCTCAAACTTATAGGCCCACCAATCCGAAAAGGTGGAGCCCCCCGCGCCGTGCGCTGCCATCTTGTCGGCCACCTTGTAGCCCTCCAGGATGTGGGTGAAGGTATTAACGCGAAAGTCGAAGTCGTCGGCCACATGCATGAGCATATTGATCTCGGACTGTACGTAAGAGTGGCAGGTGATGAAGCGTTCATCGTTCAGGATTTCTACCATCGCTTCCAGGGCCAAATCGCGCCGGGGGGCGGGCGTGTCAGATTTCTGCCGGGACGATAAAGCGTTGTAGTCTTGCCACTGCTGCCGGTAGGCCGTCGCCTGCGTGAAGGCGTCGCGGTACACCTGCTCCACGCCCATGCGGGTTTGGGGATAGCGGATAGACTCATCATTGGAGGAGCGCTTCACGTTTTCGCCCAAGGCAAACTTGATGTACTCGTCGGCTCCCTCGATGAGCATCTCCCGCGGCGTAGCGCCCCAGCGCAACTTCACCAGCGCCGACTGCCCCCCGATGGGGTTGGCCGAGCCGTGTAGCAACTGGGCGGCGGTTACGCCCCCGGCCAACTGCCGGTAGATGTTGATGTCTTCGGAGTCGACCACCTCTTTCATCCGTACCATGCCCGAATTCACCGCAATGTCGTTGATGCTAGTCAGCGCGATGTGCGAGTGCTCGTCGATGATCCCGCTGGTGAGGTGCTTGCCGCTGCCATCGATCACCGTGGCGCCGTCGGCGGATAAGCCGGTGCCCACTTCCGCAATCTTGCCATCAGCTACCAGCACGTCGGCTTGCTCAAGAACCCCTTCGGCCTCGTTGGTCCACACCGTGGCCCCCCGGATTAGATACGTGCCCTCCTCCGGCAGTTGTTCGTTGCCGTAGGGCATAAACGGATACACCATTTGTGACAAGCTGTCCAGGTTGACGGCCGTAGGGGCTTGCTGGGTAGTGTCTTCTTTGGCTTCCAAATCGCCCTGGTAGGTGGCCTGCCAACTCACTGGGGTGCCGTCGGCGAGCTGTCCGCCTCCTTTGAGTGTCCGTCCATCTGCATAACCCGACAGCCGGATGCGCTCGTTGGCCCCTTTTCGGGGGGGAAACGACAGCGTAAGCGTGGTTCGGTCTACTTGTGCCTCGGCCTCTACCCGCGTGGTATCGGCGAGGTTGACGGAAAACTTATGCTGGCCCGGCTTGCCGCTAATTTCCAGCGGATAGGCGCTGTTGGCAACCTCCAGCGTATACTTCCCGCTTAAGTCGGGTGCGTTGCGGTTGTTGATGATGAAAGGCTTACCCTGAATCCAGTTTTCGTAGAGGATCGCTTCGTCGTCGAACAGATTATCCGAGGTGATGATGAAGTTGGCCAATCGGCCGGGCTGCAAACTGCCTAGTTGGTCTTCGGCACGCAGCAGGCGGGCGGGCGTATCGGTGAGTGCTTTAAGGGCTTCTTCTTCGGACAAACCGTGCTGGATGGCTTTTCGCAGGTTCTTCCAAAAATTATCTCCCGTGGTAAGTCCATCGGCGGTGAGGGCGAAGGTGATTCCTTGCGTTGCCAAGCGGCCGGGATTGGTGGGAGCCAGCTCCCAGTGCATCATATCTTGCAGGGCCACGTGCTCGGCGTCGTAGGGGTCGCTCACGTCGTAGGCCTCGGGGAAGGTAAGCGGAACGATCAGTGCGGCGTTGGTGGCGGCCACCGCGTCGAGTCGTTGGTAGGCGTCGCCGCTGCCGCGCAGCACGTACTGCACGCCAAACTCATCGCCCAACTGGTCGGCTCGCAGCATTTGTATCCAGCCCGGAGCATCGAAAAACTGGGGAAGGTCCTGCTGGGCAATCCAGGCCTCCAGCGACTCGTCGCGGTAGTCGTCGTTGCGTTGCGTCGGGTACCAGTCGGCGTCCAGGTACGTTTGGCGCAGCAAGGCCAAGAAGCCCATTTTAGAGATCGGGTAGTACTGCGGTGAACTTCCCTTCTCGAACGAATAATGCGCTCCGGCGCGACCCCGGATCACCACTTTGTTCGGAGGCTCGTCGGACAAAGAAACCAGGGCCGATGTGCCCCGCGCCAGCCCGTCGCGCTTGTTGGTGAGCACCGCTCCGAAGCCTAACTGCCGGTAGACTTTAGCTTGGTCCTCTTTGGTCTGAAAGTCCTCCACCGCCTGGTACTGTGATTTGATGGCGTCGTTGGTGTTGTACGGCCCCTCGGTGGTGCGGTCGAGTTGCTCCCGACTACCAAAACTAAAAGGCGATCGCTCGGGCACCTCCGATAGCCCGTAGTCGCTGTACAAGTCGATGAGTCCGGGATAGATAAATTTGCCCCCCAGGTCAATCTCCTGAGCGCCCGCGGGAGCAGTCAGGTTGCGCCCCACCGCTTCCACCACCCCGTCGCGAATGAGCAGCGAGGCACTGTCGAGGCGGGTTTGGTAATCGGAAAAAACCGTGGCATTGGTGAACAGGTAGACCGCCGGACGGGTGTCGCGCACTCCGTTTACCGGGTAGATGGTTTCCTGGGCAAAAGCGGGCAGTTGGGCCAGCAGCACAGCGCTGACCAGCAAGACGATATTCTTCATACAAACGGGTTAGGTGCCGCCCAACGGCGGGATAATCGGCAAAAATAACAAAATAGGGAAGGCGGTGCGGTTTTTCTCGCTAGAAATTACGAATTACCCACCCCAATCGCTCCTTCATCTTCTCGCTGACGGGGGGGATCAGAAAACGGGTAATCTTGTTGCCCCAAAGTTGCCGAAACACCGACTTCTCGTTAGAGAAGGCCAGAAATCCGTGGTGCCCCCCCGCTTTGCCGATGCCGCTGTAGTTCACTCCGCCGAAGGGCAAGTGCGGGTGGCTGAACTGCATGATACACTCGTTAACGGCCGCGCCCCCCGAAGAAGTGCGTTGCAGTAGGTAGTCCCGGTTGGCTTGGCGCTCGGTGAAAACGTACAGGGTGAGCGGCTTGGGTTTGGCATTGACGTAGTCTACCGCTTCCGACAGATTCCGGTAGCTGCGGATTGGTAAGAGAGGCCCGAAAATTTCTTCCTGCATCAGGTCCGTATCTTCCGGCACGTGCGTGAGTAGGGTGGGGGCAAGATAACAGTCTTCTATCGCGTGTTCGCCACCGAAGGCTACGGTGGCTCCCGCGGCTACGCCCTGGTCGAGCATCCCCACCAAACGCTCGGTATGCGAGCGGTTCACCATGCGGGCAAAATCGGGTGAGCTTATTGTTCCCTTGCCGTCGGGGTTATACATTTTTCTGACCGCCGTGATGAGTCGACCCAACAGTTCGTCGTGCACCGATGCGTGCACCAGCACGTAGTCGGGCGCGATGCAGGTTTGTCCGCCGTTGAAGAATTTGCCCCAGGCGATCTTCTCCGCGGCCACAGCCAAGTCGGCGGTTTCATCAACGATGGCCGGAGACTTGCCACCCAACTCCAGGGTGACCGAAGTGAGGTGCTGCGCCGCGGCGGCCATCACGTGCTTGCCTACGGCCGGGCTGCCGGTGAAGAAGATGTGGTCAAACGGATGCGACAGCAGTTCTTGGGCCACTTCTTTATCTCCCTGCACTACCGCCGCTTCGTTCGTGGGAAACAGTTCGGTAACCATGCGCTCGACGAGGTGGGCGGTGTGGGGAGTCATTTCCGAGGGTTTCAGCACCACGCAGTTGCCCGCCGCGATAGCGGAAATCCAGGGACCCACCAGCAGTTGAAAGGGGTAGTTCCAGGGAGCGATGATCAGGCAAACGCCCTTCGGTTCGTAGCGAATGTGACCGGTGGTGCCCAGCAGGGTGATGGGGGTAGGTACCCGTTGATCGCGGGCCCAGCGGGTCACGTTCTTGATAGCAAAATCCAGCTCTTGCAGACAGACCAGCACTTCGGAGGTATCGGTTTCGAACGTCGGCTTCCTAAAATCCTGAAAGATAGCTTTCTGAATGTCGAGCCGGTGGGTTTGAATCCAACCCTTCAGCCGCTTGAGTCGGATGATGCGGTCGGCCACGGGAGCGTGGCGAAGGGTGAGGCTGCGTTGTTGCTGCTGGGCGAATAAGGTGGCAATGGTCGACGGGGGGGAAGAAGTGGTGACGGAAGGCATGAGGCTTAGGTTGGGTAAGAAAGGAAGGTACAAAAAAAGCTGCTCCCAAAGAAACCAGCTTTCAGAAGCCAATCTTGATCTTAGCAAAAGGGTATGCAGCAAGAACGGTTAGAGAAAGACAGAATAAATGGTCACTGAACGCTTGCAATCCAGACTTAGATCCTATAGCTTTCTAAAGTCATCATAATGAAGTTGATTAAATACTTATTTATGGAAGAACTTATCGCCGCCATCCTGGCCCGCCCGGAAGCTCCGCTGATTGTAGAGCAAGCGCAAGCTCGCTTGGAAGAGGAACGACAGAAGCGACTGGCTTTCTACGAAGCCATTGACGAAGATACTAAGGCTGAGTTTATTAACGGTGAGGTGTATTATCACTCGCCGGTAAAAAAGGAGCATAACGATGTCGGGGTAGCTTTATGCGGTTTGCTCAACAACTACGTCATCGTCCATCAGCTCGGCTACGTGGGCTACGATAAGATCATGGTTACTTTTCCACGCAACGACTACGATCGCAGCGGCGAACCGTCCTGATATCTGCTTCTTCAACCAGGAAAAAGCGCAGCATTTCGTAGGGGGACAGATGC
The DNA here is from genome assembly GCA_965217295.1 of Cyclobacteriaceae bacterium. GTDB lineage: Bacteria > Bacteroidota > Bacteroidia > Cytophagales > Cyclobacteriaceae > Tunicatimonas. The sequence goes on along the minus strand of CBDCHR010000008.1, from coordinate 5,950,342 downwards.
ACTTTCCGGTCCCCGATCTGGCCATAGAGATATTGTCAAGCAACATTCAGCACAACCGCAAGATGAAGTTCAAGGATTACCAAACCCACGGAGTAGCGGAGTACTGGATCATTGACCCGGTCGCTAAAACGCTGGAGCAGTACGTACTGGAAGATCAAATATATCAGCTAAAGCTAAAGGCGAGCGAAGGACACGTACGCAGTACCGCCGTAGTTGGATTTGAGATTTTGATTTCAGCTGTCTTTGATGAGAAACTTTACTTGGAAGAATTGCGTCGAATACTACAATAAAAAAGCTGCCCTGGAAACAGGGCAGCCTCTTAAAGTTATCAGTACTCAGAATCCTAACCTTCTTCTTTCTTCTCTTTTTCTAGCTTTTTCTTCTTGAGCGATAGGGTCAACTCTTCCTTCTCACCCTCGTGATCGGCGGTGATGACATCGCCGGGCTGCACGTCGCCCTTCAGGATTTCTTCCGCTACGGCGTCTTCCAGATACTTCTGGATAGCCCGGTTGAGCGGACGCGCTCCGTACTGAGGATCGTAGCCCTTATCGGCTAAGAAATCCTTCGCTTTCTCGCTGAGTTCCACTTCGTAGCCCAGCGCCATAATTCGGGCGAACAGTTTGTTGAGCGTCAGGTCAATGATCAAGTGAATATCCTCGCGCTTCAGAGAGTTAAACACAATCACATCGTCCAAACGGTTCAGAAACTCAGGGCTAAAGGTCTTCTTCAGCGCGTTCTGAATGGTAGACTTCATTAGGTCGTCCATGTTCTCTTCCTTGGCTTTGGTAGAGAACCCAATGCCCGCCCCGAAGTCTTTCAAGTCACGGGCCCCAATGTTGGAGGTCATGATGATGATGGTGTTGCGGAAGTCTACCCGCCGACCCAAACCGTCGGTAAGGATACCATCGTCTAGCACCTGTAACAACAGGTTGAACACGTCGGGGTGCGCCTTCTCAATCTCGTCGAGCAGCACCACGCTGTAGGGCTTGCGCCGCACCTTTTCGGTCAGCTGGCCCCCTTCTTCGTAGCCCACGTAGCCGGGAGGGGCTCCTACCAAACGGGATACCGAGAATTTCTCCATGTACTCACTCATGTCGATGCGGATAAGCGAGTCTTCTTTATCGAACAGATACGTGGCCAGCACTTTCGCTAGTTCGGTTTTTCCGACGCCGGTGGGTCCGAGAAACACGAACGAGCCAATGGGGCGGTGCGGGTCTTTCAGACCGACGCGGGTGCGCTGGATGGCCTTGGTCAGTTTCACGATCGCGTCTTCTTGTCCGATTACCCGACCGCTGAGCTCTTCGGTCATGCCGAGCAGTTTGTTGCTCTCGTTCTGCGCCACGCGCTTAGTGGGGATGCCAGTCATCATGGCCACCACTTCGGCCACGTTTTCTTCGTCCACTTTGTAACGGCGGGTGCGGGTTTCTTCTTCCCACTTGCGCTTGGCGCCTTCCAGTTGATCGATCAGCTTTTTCTCCCGGTCGCGCAGCTGCGCCGCTTCTTCGTACTTCTGGCTCTTCACCACCCGATTCTTCTCCACCTTGATGTTCTCGATGGCTTCTTCGAGCTTCACAATCTCATCGGGCACGTGGATATTGTTGATGTGCACGCGGGCCCCGGCCTCGTCCATCACGTCGATGGCCTTGTCGGGCAGGAAGCGGTCGCTGATGTAACGATCGGACAGCTTCACGCAGGCTTCCAGGGCCTCTTCCGTGTAATCCACGTGGTGGTGACTCTCGTACTTGTCTTTGATGTTATTAAGAATCTCTACGGTTTCTTCGGGGGTGGTAGCATCCACCATCACCACCTGAAAACGACGGGCTAGGGCACCATCTTTCTCGATATACTGCCGGTACTCGTCGAGCGTGGTGGCGCCGATGCACTGAATTTCGCCCCGAGCGAGAGCGGGTTTAAACATATTGGAGGCGTCGAGCGATCCGGAAGCCCCTCCGGCTCCCACGATGGTGTGCAGCTCGTCGATAAAGAGGATCACGTCGGGCGATTTTTCAATTTCGTTCATCACCGCCTTCATGCGCTCTTCGAATTGCCCGCGGTACTTGGTACCGGCGACCAGCGAAGCCAGGTCGAGCGTGACCACGCGCTTGTTGAACAGCACGCGCGACACCTTCTTCTGGGTGATGCGCAGCGCCAAGCCTTCAGCGATGGCGGTTTTGCCCACGCCGGGTTCACCGATCAGGATCGGGTTATTCTTTTTGCGGCGGCTCAGAATCTGGGCAACGCGCTCGATTTCTTTCTCGCGGCCCACGATCGGGTCCAGCTTATCGTCGTCGGCCAGTTTGGTCAGATCGCGTCCGAAGTTGTCCAGCACCGGGGTGCGGGATTTTTCGGAGCCCTTCGACTCACGGCCGGAGCCGGAGCCGCTTCCGAAGATTCGTGAAGAGTCTTCGTCGGCGTCATCGGTGTCCGAAGAGGCCACCGGGTGGTCAGATTGATATTCAAGGAGTTCTTTCACAACATCATAATTTACGTCAAACTTCTCTAAAATTTGGGTAGCAATATTGTCTTCGTCGCGCAGGATAGACAGCAGCAGGTGTTCGGTGCCGATAAGTTGGCTCTTGAAAATCTTGGCTTCCAGGTAGGTGATTTTCAGCACCTTTTCGGACTGTCGGGTCAGCGGAATGTTCGCTAGGTTTTTCACGTTGCCCGTGGCAGTTCCTCGAGTGGCTTGCTCCACCGAACCGCGTAGTTCGTCGAGCAACACTCCTAGTTTTTTGAGCAAGCTTACCGCTACGCCTTCGCCCTCGCGAATCATACCCAGCAGTAGGTGCTCCGTACCAATATAATCATGTCCCAACCGCAGGGCCTCTTCACGACTCAGTGATATTACTTCTTTTACTCTATTCGAAAATTTTGCTTCCATAAGAAATGTAGGAATTAAACGGCGAAATGAGCGGTTCAGTGCCTCATTCGTGTCCGAGCAAGATAGAAACTTTGTCTAAGAAAACAACGTAGGGCGAATTGCATTTGTTCACCCCCTCTACTCAATCGATTGGCGAATAATAGAATTAGCGCGCGAACCGGCACAAAATAGCAAATCTATTACACTAAGGTTGGGCACAAAGTTGTTGCCAAACAATTGCGGGTAGGCCACCGGTCGAAAGTAAGGGGGGCAAACCGGGGGCAAACCCGGCAACAGGGTGCTACGGGCGTCAAAAAAGTCTACGGGGACGTCCGAATGATAGTTTTGACTAAGTGTCAGCGACTCAACCTCCAATTGCAGTATTTCCAGACACTTTGTCAGGATGGCAACGGACAAGTCTACCAAATACTGATTTTTCCGCTTAAATATGTCATGGAAGTCTGCCGCGAAAAAGTCGAAAAAAGGGGCGTTTCCGTAGGCCGATTGCAGGGTGCGCCAGTGATGGGCGGCCCAGGGTTCGTCGTGATTGATCGGTACCGCGTGGGTAGGCACCTTTCCCCGGCCCTTGCGCACGGGCACGGTGAGGAGCTGTATCCGGTTGGCCCCCCGCACGTAGCAGCGGTTGCGGTAGGTTTGCTTGGGATAGTGCTCGTGCACCTCGAGCACCACCTTGGAATATTTTGATAGTAGCGCCAGGTAGGCCACCGACGGAAAGTAGTGCGGCTCAATAAGCAGGGTATCGTTCAAGACCTACTGAAACAGGGATGCGTCGCCCTTCCCCTCGCGCACCAGCGCCGGAGTGTCGCCGGTCAGGTCGATCACCGTCGAGGGCAGGTTGCCGCCCATACCGCCGTCGATCACAACATCCACGTGGTCGATGTACTTTTCGTAGATCAGTTCGGGATCGGTCGGGTAGCCGACGATTTTGTCCTCGTCGTGCACCGAGGTGGTGATGATGGGGTGGCCCAGCCGGGTGATCAGCTCCAGCGGAATGGCGTGGTCCGGAATGCGAATGCCCACCGTTTTGCGCTTGGGATCGATGGTTTTGGGCACCTTGCTGCTGGAGGTCATGATAAAGGTGTAGGGGCCAGGCAGGGTTTTTTTGAGGAGTTTGAACAGGGGCGTCGAAAAGTTTTTCACGTATTCGGAAGCCTGGCTCAGGTCCTGACACATGAACGAGAGTTGATTCTTGCGGGGATCAATCCCCTTGAGTCGGCAGATTTTCTCAATAGCGGCCGGTTGAAACAAGTCGCAGCCCAGACCGTAGACCGTGTCGGTGGGGTAGATCACCAGGCCGCCGTTGCGCAGCACTTCGACCACTTTGTCGAGTTTGCGGCCTTCGGGATTGTCGGGGTAGATCTTGAGCAGGGTGGCTTTCATAAGGGATACAAGTAAGCGATGATTAGAGAACTCGCTAGGCTAACGTAGGGTTTAGCCTGAGTAAACAAATCATCCCATAAGGTACAACGGTAAAATTACGGGCAATCCGGCTCCGGATTTCGTGGCAAATTACTAATTTTGGTCTGATATGAAAAAGCACAAGATTCTGGTTATTGTTCTGCTGGTTTTCGCGGTGAGCTTCATTTCCTTTTCGTTCTATGTCTACCAGGCCGTACAAACTCCCAACGTGCTGGTGGAGCAGTCCGATAAAGTGCTGCTGATTCCGGAAGGCACTACCTTTACGCAACTGCAAAAGAAGCTGCACGATGAGGATTACGTCAACGATCTGCTGTCGTTCAGCGTGCTGGCCAAATTGATGAAGTACGATGAGCACATCAAGCCCGGGCGCTACTTGTTGCGGGCGGACATGAGTAATTTGTCGGCGATCCGGTTGCTCCGTTCGGGGCAGCAAACCCCCGTGAACGTTACCTTCAACAACGTGCGGTTGAAGCACGAACTAGCCGAGCGGCTGTGCGAAGACCTTCAGGCGGATGCCTTGGAGTTTGAGGCGTTGCTTAACGATGAAGCTGTGGTGCGTCGTTACGGCTTTACCACCGAAAACGTGCTGTGCATGTTCTTGCCGAACACCTACGAGTTTTTTTGGACCACCACCGCCCCGGAGTTGCTGGACCGGATGGCGCGGGAGTACGAAAAGTTCTGGACGGCCGAGCGGCAGCAGCAAGCTGATTCGCTGGGCATGACTCCCGTAGCGGTATCGATCTTGGCTTCCATCGTGGAATCGGAAACCAACAAACCCGACGAGGCCCCGGTGGTGGCGGGGCTGTACCTGAACCGACTGGAACGTGACATTGCCCTGGAAGCGGACCCCACCCTGGTGTTTGCGGCGCAGGACTTCACCATTAAGCGGGTGCTCAACAAGCACAAGAAGATTGACTCGCCCTACAATACGTATAAATACCCCGGACTGCCCCCGGGACCCATTCGCATCCCGTCGATTGGGGCGGTGCAGGCGGTGCTGAACCACCAGGATCACAATTATATTTTCATGTGCGCGCGGGAAGACTTCTCGGGCTACCACAATTTTGCCACCAACCTGCAAGCGCACAACGCCAACGCCCGGCGCTACCAACGCGCACTGAGCGCCGCCGGGATCTACAACTGATGTACCAGCATACCTTAGCGTTACGGGTGCGGTACGGGGAAACCGACCAGATGGGTTACGTGTATTACGGTCACTACGCGGCCTACTGCGAGGTAGCGCGAGTGGAGGCGCTGCGCAGTTTGGGGATGAGCTACAAGGAACTGGAAGAAAGCGGAGTGATGCTGCCGGTGCTGGAGCACCACGCTTACTACCACCGTCCGGCATTGTATGACGATCTGCTCAATATCGCGGTCACCATTGAGGCGATGCCCACGGCGGTTATTTACTTTCGGTACGAATTTCACAACGCGCAGCGCGAGCTGTTGCACACGGCCGAAACCAAGTTGGCGTTTGTCCGTTCCGACGGGATGCGTCCGTGTCGCCCCCCGCAGCAATTATTAACACTTTTGCGCCCGCATTTTTCTGCCGAAGCGTTTGGTGAGAAGGAAGAAAAGCGATAAGTTTGCAAACTAGTTTCACAGAGAGTTGGCGGAGTGGTCGAACGCGGCGGTCTTGAAAACCGTTGTACCGCGAGGTACCGGGGGTTCGAATCCCTCACTCTCTGCATCTTTGATGCAGCTATCAACAAAACCCCTCAAACTTGACCGTTTGAGGGGTTTTTTGTTGCGGAGGGTTTCATATATTGCATAGATTCTCGTACGCAATATTGTTCTGGTTGAACAAATCGCAAACTAACAGTAAGGGAAAAGCGCCAATTTACGCTCGAATTGCCGTTTGAAATCTTTCGGAAACACAATGACGATATGCGCGCTCAAGTGGGAAAAGAATACGCTGCCGGAACGCTGGAGCGTTATGAAACCTCACTAAAGCTGACGCAGGAATTTCTGCTTTTGAGTTTACCATTCCCGAAGGGGTGACGGTTACTTCCGTCGTGGTAAAAGTCAATAACTATACAAATGGCGGAAACCATTATTCGGCCAGAATAAGATCGTTTCAGGACTTAAAAACAGTTCGAGTATCTAAAAGCGGTTGGTACCAAGTACTTCTTGACCCAATCGTTGGACCGAGTGTTCAGGACCTGCAAATTGAGAGTGGCATAGACGATTTCTGTGGCTACGTTGGTGATTTGGTTCGGTTCGATTGGCAGGTCGTTATTACGGCGGAAGGGACGGAAGGAACACCCATCAACTATTCCGGCCCGCTTACCGATAACTTGGCCGGAGCTGATGATCTCGGGGAGGTATTCAGCGGCAACAACCTAGTTTCGGGCTCCGTAGATTTGGAACTAACCGGCAACGGCGTAGCGCTTTATCCTGACATGGACTACGACGGGTTCGGCGATGAGTTTTCCGACCCGGTGCTCGCCTGCTCAGAGTACTGCCAGTACGCTACCTCCACCAACAACCTGGACTGCGACGATACTGATCGAAACATAAACCCCGATCAGACAGAAATATCCAATAACAGTATTGACGAGGATTGCAGTGGTTCCGACCTTGTTACCGAGCAGCTTTTTGTAGAAGTGAGCGTCCCTTTTGAACAGGTGTCGGCGGGATCGTCGGCACGGGCGGATTACGACAACGACGGCGATCTGGATGTCTTAATTACCGGACTAGGGACTTCAGGACGTACGGCTAAGCTCTACCAGAACAATCAGGGAACATTTACCGAAACGAAGCGGTAAGCGTGACGGTGGTCGCTGGCCAAACCGTGCGGGTAACCCAGGTGCAGGCACCAGAAGTGATCACCGGTCTAGAAGTTTTCGATCAACCGGAGATTAACTACTTCCCGAATCCGACGATCAGTGAGGTAGTTGTTCAAACGTCTACTGATTGAATCGGAGGCAGTCTTCAACTGCGCGATGCTTCCGGGAGGCTTATGATGACCCAGGAGGTTACTCAACCGCTGACCCGGCTGAACCTCGTATCGCTACCGACTGGGGTGTACGTGGCTTCGTTTATAAAGGAACACCAGCGCTACACGTTCAAGGTTGGTAAGCGGTAGGTGACGCTCAAAGCTGCGTCCTGTGGCAGTAGAATCACCATTCTTCCCGCTCGAGCCATTCCAGCCCACCGGGCAGCTCCAGTGAAGCAAACTCCAGGTGCACGACCCGCCTTCGCTTGGTGCTCTTCGACTTGGAAGAGGCGTATAACAGCAAGGGTTTCATCAGATGAACCCCGCCCGCCGGAACGCTACACACCACCGGCAGACTGTTGGTGGTGATGAGTTGAATCTCCTGATCCGACAAATGTTTGTTCTGAGAGCCGGGTACCACCCGAAGGGCCCCGTTCGTTTCGTTGGCTTCGTCCAGGTGAATGCGGATGGTAAAGCGTTGCTTGGAGACCTCCTCGGGCGGACAAACGCTGGTTACTGCTTCCTTGTGGGTCCAGCGACCAAAACCTACTGTCTCAACCTTCTCTATCACATTGATGGGTACGTCCTGATGCCAACTCACGTACCAGTTAGATTCCGGGGGCTTATCAAAGTAAATTGCTTTGACCAGAAATGCCCTGAAATCAACGGCCCGAATGATCGTTTGAAGATTTCGGTTGATGACCAGCGGTTTGAGGGCCGGAATCACTTTGAGCAATTGCCGTTGGGCAAACACTGGCTCGTCGGACGTTCCCAGCGCTTGGTCAATCAGGCGTTTTATCCTCCCGACTTCCCGCTGGGTGTACACCTGGTTGAGCAGGGCAAACCCCCGATGGGTCAGCTTCCGCATCGCCGTGCGCAGGCCGCTCTCGCTGAGTTCGGTATGGTACAGGTCCAGGGCCCCGGTCAGCCGCTCTTTGATGCTGTTCTTTAGTTTTTCTGGGGAGATCACCTTAATGCCATCCCCGAAGCCCAGGATTTCTTTTTCCAGTTCAAAGTTATGCTGCACGCTCAGCGAGATAGTCACCCCGTAGTAATCTTCGCTTACCAGCTGTTGCGAGGCGTGGAGCGGCTTGGTTTTTACGTACGGAGCGTGCTTGTGGCTCACGTGCAGCAGCACCCGACTCGGCCGCATCCGCGGACTGACCGACACGCCAATGGCATCTTTGAAGTAGGTCGAAGGATCAAATGCTGATGGTTCTTCGTAGGGAAGTACGCTGGGCTCGATGGCTTGGATACGGTCCAGCGCGAGGTTAAGAATGCCCGCGTGTTGTTCTTTGGCTCCCAGGATAAACCAGCGGTTTCGAAATTCTTTGAGTAGATAGGGATGAAAATCAAAGGTGCTGGCCTGCCGGGCGCGGAAGGACTGGTAGGTAAGTCGGATGGCGTGCTTGCGGATGATGGCCCGGTAGAGCGTATCCAGGTGGTCCAACCCCTTCAGGTGCTCGTTCTTCTCGAAGTCGATGACGGGTTGGGTATGCGTTTTCTGAGAATAGATATGCGCTTCCAGCTTCTGCACCATCCCGTCGAGCTCCCGGAAGTGAGAGAAACCCTGAAATTGCTTCATGAACTCCACCGCTTCACTGAGTCGGCCCAAATCCTGATCGGTCAGGGGAATATTAGTGATGCTGTAGTCCGGGTCTTCGTAAGTATAGTACTTCCGATCCACCACAATGATGGGAGCATTGTAGCCGAGCTTGTCGCTGCGCATCATTTGGATGTCGGCCTGAATGGAACGGCGGCTCACCCCCTTATCGATCCCCTCGTATTCGTACAGCGCCTCGGAGCAGGCGTCGATCAAGTTTTCCAGCGTCCACGGGCGGTAGCGGTTCTGTAGGCACTGATCGATGGTTTTGTAGCGCACCAGGGCATTGCGGGTAACGGGCATGATAAATTTTTAGGCAAATTGAACATTTATTTCGGCTGCGCAAAAAGACTGCGCAGTAGGGCCTCACCTTTGATTCATCAACAGAATTAATACCAAGCCCATGAAAACGATTGCATTAAACCGACTAAACTTACTAGGACTGACCCAAGGCGATGGCCTGGCCACGGAGCAGAAAGTAACCTTTCTGGCCGAATTGGCCCGACTGGGCTACCGCGTCACCAATCCCGAACGATTGGATCAGGTATCCGATACCTTTCTACTCGATTACAAACACTGGATTGAGGCGCTGAGCCGGAAGCGCGGCGGACAGGTGAAGTACGTGCCCCTGTTCAAGAACTTTCCTACCCATATTCCTGAAGATCAGTCTTACTTCGCAAAGCGCGTCTTAGGCTACCTTGGTAATGTGCTGGATTTGTTTGAAGACGGTATCGTGCTTCAAAACGGGGTAAAGGTGCCCAAGTGGCTTTTCAACGTGTACGAATTTGGGGCGGACCCCATTACCCAGATGCAGTCGGAGGAGTTGTTTGAGTTAGCGGTAAAGGAAGACGCAGAGAAGAAGAGTGATACGCATACCGAATGGATCGATCTGATGATCGTGTTTGAGGATGAACTGGTCACCGCGCTGGAAAATTATCTATACTCATTGGTCTACAGCAAATCGTCCATCAAAGAAGCGTTGCGCGCTGAGGTATACGAGTTGCTTAGCTTCTTCGGAGCCAAAGCATTGGAAGCCGAACGGCTGGTATTCAAAGAAAATAAAGCCCTGGTCATGAAGCATTTCTGGGAGCAGCAAGACTACGCGGCGATAAAGAAACTGGCCCAGTCAGCCACCGATGTACTGCGAATGTTTGCGGCCCTTACTGATACTGATGTGAGTCTAAGCGATAAGATTCGGTTCCCGAAGATGAACCGGGCGGCCCGCAAAGCAATACTGGCAATTCTGGAGAAGTCGGCGAGCTTGCCGGAAGATATCCGACGCTATAAAGGACTGTGGCTGGAAATCGGACGCTACCTTCACCCGACGGAGTATGCGAAAGCGTATCCGCGAACGGCGGAAGTGTTTGATGCCCTGCGCAACGGCACCATTGAGACCTTCGCTTCCCGGACGGAAAAGCTGCTAGCCCAGCGCACAGTAGACGAACTGCTGACTCATTTGGAGAAGAAGCCCGGAGTGTACGCCCGCAAGCTGCATGAAGTGCTACGGAAGTTTCCTCAGGAGACCGAGGCTATTGTAACTTCGTTCAAGCAACAAAGTACGGCTGTCGCGCTAAAAAACTTATTAGTGATGAAGGCTTATTTTGCTTCTATCAATGAGCAAGAGCACCGCACGGTGATCAACAAGAGAGGGAAGATGAAAGTGCTGGTGAACAACTCCTACGTCGCTTTGACCGACGAGGCCATCCGGCGGGTTGTCTCCGTCATTGAAGATGCTATCTTGACGCAGCTGAGCGAGCGGGACAGTTGGGAAGATACGACCGTGTGGATCGATCCGGCCCTGGCTTCGTACACCGTGCCTTTACAACAGCGGAAGGCTAGCGACGGAATCATCACCGTGGGGCGGGGCACCCGCGTACCGGTCGATTTTCAGCGAGTGCTGCGCTTGTTTGTGTACTGGAAGCAGGCCAAGCAGCGCACCGATCTGGATTTGTCGGTGATGCAGTTGGATGCGCAGTTTAACTACGCCGGACACGTCAGCTACACCAACTTGCATTCGGAAGGTATTGTGCATTCGGGAGATATCCAGTCAGCTCCGAAGGGAGCCGCCGAGTTTATTGATATTACCCTTGAGCGGTTACCGTCGTCCGTCCGGTACCTGGCCGTGCAGGTGTACCACTACTGCGGGGATAGCTTCGGGGACATGGATTGCCACGCTGGCTGGATGCTACGGCAGGAAGTGAACCCGGATGTGAAAACGTTTGACGTGAAAACCGTAGCCAACAAGTTTGACCTGAACGGTGTGGGCGGTTACGCCATCCCGATCCTGGTGGACCTGCAAGCGCAGGAGATGATTATGACGGACCTGTACGTGTCAGGGCGAGCGTTTCATAACAACGTAGAGGGAGCGTCTAGCGACGTATCGCTGATCTGCTCGCAGGTGGCCGAGTTTGTACGAACCCGACCGGTCGTGTTTGACCTAGCCCTGGCGCACGCAGTAGCCCGCAACGCGACAATAACGGACAACCGGACGGAGGCGGATGTCACCTTCGGGGTCAGCGGCTGTACTTACAATGCCATTGATGTAGAGCATTTGTTAAGCGAATTGATATAGAGCGGCCTAGTGTCGTCTTCCTTCTTAAACATTTTAGGTATGAATAGACGACGTAATTTCCGCTCTTAACAAACCGTAGGACTAAAGCGCGTTTCCTTCTTACCTGTGGGACGGAGGTTCGATTCCTCCTCTTGGGAAACCAAGGTAGCTCAGTGGGTAGAGCAACAGCCTTATAATGCGCTTATTTTCCTGCTTATATCTCAGGACTAGGATGCGTTTCCTTCATAATGGTAAATACCGGTTCGAATCCGGTACTGGTACAACTGTACCAGTGAACAACGCATCTAATTTCCTGAAATTAGTGGACTACCGTATCCTTCCTTCGTCGAACTCAAAATTCTATAGGATACGTACTTCCCACTTTTTTCTTAATAAAGAACATATTTTATAAAAAGATTTGACTACGCAGAAAGGCTGCGCACTTAGGCTCTACCTTTGAATAGTCATTAAATTATAGAACTATGAAACAAGTAATTGGAACCGAACGAAAGCCCATCAAACTGTGGCTCGATGATATTGAAGAAGTAGCTCTGAAGCAGGCGAAGAACCTGGCGAATCTGCCCTTTGCTTTTAAACACATTCCCCTGATGCCTGATAGTCATCCGGGCTACGGGATGCCCATCGGCTCGATCCTGGCCACCCAGGGAGTGGTCGTGCCCAACGCCGTGGGCGTAGACATTGGCTGTGGAATGTGCGCCCTGCGTACCGAACTGACTGAAGTCGGCAAAGACGACCTGAAGAAGACCCTGGGGATTGCCCGGCAGCTAATTCCGCTGGGCTTCAACTGGCACGACGAAGCGCAGGACGAGCAGTGGATGCCCGAACGCGCCGAGGCGATGACCGTCGTGGACCGGGGCTACGTGAAAGCGCGTAAGCAGGTCGGAAGCTTGGGCGGCGGCAACCACTTTATTGAGATTCAGCAGGGTTCCGACGGCTACGTGTGGATTATGATTCACTCGGGCAGTCGTAACCTAGGCTACAGCGTGGCCGAGTGGTACAATAACGCGGCCCAGCGACTCAACGAACGCTACTTCTCCTCGGTGACCAAAGCGCAGGATTTGGCCTTTCTGCCCATTGAAACGCCGGAAGCCAAAGACTACCTGACCGAGATGAACTACTGTATCGAGTTTGCCCTGGCCAACCGCAAGCTGATGATGCACCGCACGGTGGAAGCCCTGCAGGAAGTGGTAGGTGCGTTTGATCACGATAAGATTATCAACAAGGCGCATAACTTTGCCGCCTGGGAAAACCACTACGGGCAGAATGTGCTGGTGCACCGCAAGGGAGCTACTCGGGCGCGCGCCGGTGAACTGGGCATGATTCCCGGTTCGCAGGGCACCAGCTCGTACATCGTGCGAGGACTGGGTAATCCGGAAAGTTTTGCTTCCTGTTCGCACGGGGCCGGACGGCGGATGGGGCGCAAGCAGGCCCAGCGCGAGCTGGATCTTCAGCACGAGATTGATTTGCTAAACGAGAAGGGGGTAATCCATGCCATCCGCCACACCAAAGACCTGGACGAAGCCACCAGCGCTTATAAGGATATTGACGTGGTGATGGAAAACCAGCAGGATCTAGCCGAGATTGTGGTGGAACTCACCCCCCTGGCAGTATTAAAAGGATAATTATGACAGAAAAGCAGACGAGGACTAAGTATCGTTTCCTGCTCACTTCTTGATCTATAGGTCATCGGTTCGAATCCGGTCTACTGAACGTGTTCAGTAGTAGCTCAGGGGTCAGAGCAATAGATGAACAATGATGCTAATTTCCTCATTTATCAAGGATTAAGAAGCGCTTCCTGTACGAACACAGTGCTTCTGCTCCCCTTGATTTTTGATTGCTAACGAGTTAAAATAAGGGCAGTTCGTGACGAACTGCCCTTATTCTGTGACACAAAACCGCGAAATTTGGGTTTATTTTGTGACAAAACAGTCCACGAAGGTAGCATCATTTGATATTTGAACGCAGCATATGGCAGCAATTAGTTGCCCTCCTATCTAATTACCAAACTAGCAGAATATATCGCTTGGTTTGTAAGCGAACACCATTTATGATCACTACAAAGACGAAAGAAGGTCGAAAGATACCAATGCACTGCTTCGGGTCAGCAGCTAGTGTCAGATACTGGTTGAAATGATTTTCACGCGTCGTTTAGTCTATACCGCGCAAATCACTGTCTTGCCCAGACAAAAACTGTCTAGAAATAAATATTCCTTAATTTGGTAGCTTAGCATATAGCGTACTATTTCATGTGAAATGATTCAACTGCCAGAAAATCAGGATTTGCCCATAGATAGATTAGCTTCTGTCTTCCGCAATGTGACCAATTCCTACAAGTTTTACTGGTTCTTAACGATACTAGAGCTTATAGAAAGCAGTGATAGCGATAGCATCTTAAGCTTGGAAGATATTTCAATTAGAATGTTATCAAACGTTTGGTATCCCCTCGACTTCTACAAACTTTCGTTTGGAAAGCAAGACGGATTTAGACCTTTGATGCACATCGTTAATAGTAAGATCAATGTTGATAATACCAGTGGCTCGGCTCCGCTGTATAAACAGATAGCAGAGCAACTGTCCCTTGAAGAACAAAAAGATTTGTCAGAACGGGTAAAAGTGTTACTGCGTTGGGTTCCTTATCGCTTTCAAAGGCCTTTTCTATCAGACCAAATAGGTAGTATCAAGGATAGCAAGGTAAACGAGGCAATAGTAGAGTATGCAACCCGCAGCTTCACTCAGGGCGATGCGAAAGCTATGTATTCATTTAACAGTGACGGTACCATTCGTATTCAACCTGTATGGCTGAAATATTTGCGAAAGAACTGCGCGATCCTTAAAGGGTATGTGTATTGGGAGTTGTGTAAATTTATCCAAAAGAACAATCCGAATGTTTCCGGGATTGTAGAGAAGTTATCGAAGCCGGTAAGAAGAAATTTGAAAGAGGCAAGTCTGTTCTGGAACAAGTTTTTAGACTCAAACCAACAAACAGTATGCATATATTCCAATCAAATTGTAGAAAAAGGCAGTATGTCTATTGATCACTTTATCCCGTGGCGGTACGTGGTTCATGATAAAATATGGAATCTGATTCCAACTACTGTAAAAGTTAACTCTTCTAAAAGCGATAACTTGCCATCTATAGATGAATATTTGTCAAAATTTACCGACTTGCATTACACCGCATTCAGTCAAATATATTCCTCTGCGAGCTCACAATATGATCGTAAGATGCTAGAAGAATATGCACTAATTTTTAAGGACGATTTGTCGACTATTAAAGACTATCCTTACGATACATTTGCCGGAAAGATGGTTGACATTATACGCCCCTTGTATCAGTCTGCTGCCAATTTAGGGTTTAAACCTAATTGGATTTATAAGAGCGAGGGGCATTAAAAGGCCTTCGTCTACGTCCAAGTAAACCACATTGGCCCCTAGCTCTTCCAGGTAAGCGCAGGTGTCTAATACCGCCTTATGCTCGGTTTTTACAGTAATGATTCTGCTGCGCCGCTCATAATTCGCTAGGTACAACCCCTTCATAGCCAGATTGATGGCTTCGGTAGCTCCCGAGGTAAAAATCACTTCTTCGGCTTCCGTATTCACCAAACTAGCAATTTGTTCTTTCGCAACGTCAACCGCGCGTTTGGCGTACTCTCCGTGAGTATGGTGGCTAGCGGGGTTGCCGTAGTGCTCAGTAAAGTACGGTAACATCTCTGCTAATACCCGGGGGTCAACCGGAGTGGTGGCTGCGTAATCCAGGTAGATTGGCCCTTCTCTTTGCATTCCGTTTCCCTCTTCTGCCGTCATTGTTCCTTTCCTAGATTTTCATCTTTGTTTTCAACTCATCTATCAACTGTTGTTCAGTGGGTAAGTATAGTTGGTACTTGCTGGCGATGATGGTTTTGTTGTTTTCCGGCAGACTAAATTTTACCACTGTATCATTCTTATTCGCGCAGAGCAGTATGCCAATGGTCGGAAGGTAGCTGTTCAGAGCGCGCCACTTTCAGTACAGCCTCTACGTCGTTGCTCATCAACAAACGCTCGAGTAACTGGCTATTGACCTGCCGTTCCAGTTGCCGGGCCGACCAGTTGTTCTTTTCCGCTTCGGCGATATAGAATTCTCGTTTGTCATCATGGTCTAGGCTGATAAGCGTTTTGTAATGAGTCCAGTTGAATTGCGTCCGCAGTGCGGACGCAATTGGGAAAACCCGATAGAATTGCCGGTATCGCTCCAACTGCCGTCGGCCAAATCCACTACCAAACTCTGGTTCCAGTTGCTCAGCCAACGAACGTATCAAATACTTTCCGTAGTCCGCTCGGTCCTTTCCCTGCTGTTCTTCTTCAAAGATTCGCTCGCCGATATGCCAGTACATCAACACGCGGGCGTGGTCTACGGCCCGAATGGCCTGCTCCTGGCTGCGGGCGATGATGCTTCTAATTTCGGAAAGAAGAAATTGACTAAGCTGCATAGTATTCGTTGGTAGACGGTAAGATACGGCAAAGTAAGGCACTCGACAAACACAATTAGCCTATTCAATACGAATTCCGCAGACACCGTCTGCGGTTTTGGGCAGATCAGGAAGAACGATTTCATCCGCTTATTCATCCTGAGAAACCACAACTGAGGACAAAAGAATGTACCAAGGTAAAACTATCAATACTGTGGATGGCTAGCGCGCCGTGCTACTGTGAGGTGGTCTAATTTGTCGGGACACTTAGTTAAGCGAGTGCGTGATTAAAGTCGGCCCGACCGGGATAGATAAAATTCAGTTTCAAAATCAAGCGGGCTTTGGTTTCCAATATGGCTGTCTACTTTCCAACCGACCGGGCCCCGGCGGCAATCATACGAGAGAACAGATCGAGCCATGTAGCTAAGTATCCCCACCCCCCGGTAGCTAAAGGTATGTACGTGATACCACCGATCCAAACCCGATTTGGAGCTACTGGTAGTGGCTGTCCTGATAGCAGGTTTCTGCAAACGTTTTTACCGTGCCCGCTCTGAGTAGTCTTGGGAACAAATCGCTTTTTGCAGCAAAGCCACGTAACTGTCCAGTACCGAACACCCGGTGTATCGAAAACGATACAGTACCCAAAAGACAACAATAATTAAAATGCTGTCTATCAACCCCTTAGCGTACCCACCATTTTTGGCCGTCAGATTGTACCATAGCGAACGAAGCCTTACTGTTCATCGCACCCATGCTCAGAAACTACGTCAAAACCATCTTCCGCCACCTGTATCGGCACCGCAGCCATACGGTGATCAACGTGCTGGGGCTGAGCCTCGGCATTGCGTTTAGTGGCATCATCTTTCTGTTTTTGCGCTACGAAAGCACTTTCGACCACCACCATGCGCAGGCCGACCGCATCTATCGCGTCAATACCCACGTGCAGAACACCGATGAGGCCCGGCGTTCGCCCTTCAGCCCGCGTCCCCTGGCGGAAGCCCTGCGGACAGCCTTCCCCGATAATCTGCGCGTCACGCAAACCGTCGGTGCGCTTTCCGGGCAACTGCGGGTGCATCTGGGGACCAATCAGGCCAGGCTGTTTGAGGAAGGGGCAATTCTCTTCGTAGACTCCGCCTTCACCCGAACCTTCGACTACACTTGGTTGGCGGGCGACCCGGCCACCGCCCTGAGCGTGCCGGACGGGATTGTTTTTCACGAGGGAATGGCCGACAAGCTGTATCCGGACACTCCTTACGAAGACATCCTGGGCGAGGTGGTGGAACTGAACGGACAGGCGCTGCTCACCGTCACCGGGGTAATTGAGTACCCCCCGCTCAACTCCAACCTGTTCTTCACCACGCTTATCAACGAGGCGGCTTTTCCCCCCGCTGAGTCCGCAAAAGACTGGGAAACGCTGGGCAAGCGCTGCACCTTCGTCACGCTGCGCGAAGGCGAAGACCCGGAGGAAACCCAGGCGAGTATGAACGAGTTGGTACGCCGCTACGTGCCGGACGAGGAATTGCAGCAGCGAATGTCCTTTCACCTGATGCCGCTTAAAGACCTCCACTTTGCCTATCAGCACGGAAAGGCGGCCAGTCTCTACACCATTCCGCCCTTCCTGCTGTGGCCCATCGGGGGCATCGGGCTGATCATGATCCTGGTGGCCTGCATCAACTTCGTAAACCTGGCCACCGCCCAAGCCTTCAGCCGATCCAAGGAAGTGGGCATCCGTAAGGTGCTGGGCAGCCCGCGCCGACAACTGTTCGGGCAGTTTATGGGCGAGACGGTGGTCGTCACCCTGATCGCGCTGCTCATTGGTTTGGGCTTGGGCGAACTGGCCGTGAAGTACTTTCAGACGCTGGTGCCCTTCATCTATTTGCAGTTCGCCGTGGATCATACGCTGGTCTACTTTGTGGTCGGCATTGCCGTGGTCGTTATCGTGCTGGCCGGGACGTATCCGGCCCTGGTGCTGTCGGGCTTTGATCCCCTGCAAGCCATCCGCCACGGGCGGCAGGGGCGCGGCGGCGGGGCTCGCTTGCGCAAAACCCTAGTGGTCACGCAGTTGGTGGTCGCCCAGTTCTTCATTATGGGCACCATCGGACTGGCCTTCCAGTTTCGCTACCTGAGTGCGCGTCACCCGGGCTTCGACAAGGATGGTATTATCACGCTGCCGTTCCACGGTGAAGATGAGGCGTATCTTCGGAACGAACTGCTCAAAAACCCGGATATCCAACGGGTTAGCTTTGCTTCCGGCACACCTATTAGCGGCGAGGTGGCTACCACCTTTGCCCTGGATACCGCCGAACCGGTTGAGCAACGTCCGATGCAGTTGAAGTACGTAGACGCCGAGTTCTTGCCCACCTTCGGCATCGAACTACTGGCCGGAAGCAACTTTACCGAAGGCGGCTCCGACGGACTGCTGATCAACGAAACGCTGGCGCAGGAGCTGGGGTTTGCACGGGCCGAGGAAGCCGTAGGTTCCTTCCTCACGGTGGCCGAGGTAGGGGAGCCGCAACCCATCCGGGGCGTGGTGCCCGACTACAGCAACCGGGAGTTTGAGCGGCGCGGCGATCCCGAAGCCTTCGCTTACCGAGCGGACCGCTTCGCGGCGGTGAACGTGCGCACCAACGGAACGAACCTTCCGATGGTGACCGCCTCGCTGGAGCGCCTCTGGAAGCAGCGCTACCCCGAACGGGAGTTCAGCTATACCTTTATGGACGATGCCGTGAAGCAACGCCTGGGTGAAGACCGTCTGCTGATGGGGGTATTTGGGGTGTTTGCCGGGGTGGCCATCTTTATCTGCTGCCTGGGTTTGTTCGGCCTGGTGTCGTTCACGCTGGCGCAGAAGGAAAAAGAAATCGGCATTCGCAAGGTGGTGGGAGCGTCGGTGGGCAGCATCCTGCTGCTGTTCAACCGCGGCATTGCCTACCTAATGGGGATTGCCTTCGTGGTGTCGGCCCCGCTGGCCTACCTGCTGCTGCAGTCGTTTTTGCAGGGCAACACCTACAAGATCACGATCGGGCCTTGGATTTTCCTCATCGGCCTGCTGGTCACGCTGCTGATCTCGCTGGCCACCACCGGCTACCAATCGTGGCGCGCCGCGCAGGCGAATCCGGTGGAGGTATTGCGGGATGAATGACACGTAGGAACATGATTAATCGCGCGGCGAACCGTCATGTTCCTACGATACCCATACAATCATGTTTCTAACAAACCTTTACAACTATGCTAAGAAATTACGTTAAGATTGCCTTTAGGAACGCCCGGCAGCAGAAGCTCTACTCGCTTATCAACATTCTGGGACTCGCGGTGGGGCTGATGGCCGCGCTGCTTATCTTGGCTTACGTCCAGGAGGAACTCAGCTACGACCGCTTCCACCAAAAAGCTGACCGCATCTACCGGGTCAACCTGGACTACAACTACAACGGTGAAGTGGGGATAGGACCTACTACGCCGCCCCCGGTGGCCGGTCGTCTTGTGTCGGATTACCCGGAAGTGGAGGCGACCGTTCGGGTGTACCGGGAGGGCAACACGATGGTGCGCTACCAGGATCGGGCCTTTGATGAGGAAGGAGTGTTGTCGGTGGATTCTACCTTTCTGTCAATCTTTGACTTTCCGCTGCTGGAGGGAGACGCCGCTACTGCCTTGGTTGCCCCTAACAGCATTGTGATCACTCCGGCCGTCGCCCGCAAGTACTTTGGCGATGCCTCACCCCTCGGAAAAACCCTACTGTTATGGGAGTATCAGGTGCCCTGCCAGGTGACCGGAGTGATTACCCCTCCGCCCCGAACGTCACACCTACAGTTTGACGTACTGTACTCTATGACGGGGCATTACCTGGTAGAAAAGCGCTTCGACTGGAGCTGGATTTGGAGCCAGGTGACGACCTACGCCCTGCTGCGCGAAGATGCGGACGTGTCCGCCCTGGAAGACAAGATGCCCGCCATGGTGGGACAGTACGGTGCTAAGGTACTGGAGCATTTCATTGGATCTTCGTACCCGGACTTTGTGGCCGCCGGGGGACGCTGGTTCCCCGTCTTTCAGCCGCTCACCGACGTGTACCTGCATTCGGTCGACATTGGCAACCGACTAGGCAATCTGGGTGACATCGACTACCTCTACATTTTTGCGACCGTAGCGGCGCTGATCCTGCTCATTGCGGCGATCAACTTTATGAACCTGGCCACGGCTCGTGCCGCCCAGCGCGCCAAAGAAGTGGGTATTCGCAAGACTCTGGGCTCCCGAAAAGCTCAATTACAGCAACAGTTTTTTATCGAGTCATTCGTCTACGTGTCGCTGGCGCTGCTTTTGGCGCTGGGGATGGCCGAGGCGATGCGGCTGTTTCTGGAGAAAGTCATTCTTCTGTATATCCCGTCGCTCAACCTGACGTTGCTGGGGTACGCGCTTGGCATAACGCTGCTGGTTGGTCTGCTGGCCGGAAGTTATCCGGCCTTGTACCTATCGGCTTTCTCTCCTGCTACCGTCCTGAAGGGCAAGGTGAACGCCGGGCGGTCGGCCGGAACGTTTCGGCAGGGATTGGTAGTGGTGCAGTTCACCGTTTCCATCAGCCTGATCATTTGCACCCTGCTGGTGCAGCAGCAGTTAAAGTACGTGCGGCAGGTGAACCTGGGCTTCGATACCGAGAACGTGCTGGTGATTTCTCGCGCCGAACGAGCCGGACAGTATTTGAATGCTTTCAAGCAAGCGCTGGTCAGCCAATCGGAAGTACTGGATGTCGCTCTATCGTCTAATGTGCCGGGCAGTGGCGAATTCACGGACTTTTACCAGCTAAAGGAAGGCAACCGGGAAAACTTTCTGCTTTCCTCCCTGCAAGCAGATTACGATTGGTCGGCGACGATGGGGATGCAGATGAAGGAGGGGCGTTACTTTTCCCGCGACTTTCCTACCGACTCGGCAGCGGTGGTGCTAAACGAGACCGCCGTGCGGCAACTGCAATTGGACGATCCCATCGGACGCAGCGTGACCTATCCCGGCGCTTGCGGCGACTGCGTGCGCGAGTTTACGGTGATTGGGGTGGTAGAAGATTTTAATACGGCCTCGCTACATAACCCCATCAACCCCTTCGCGCTGTTCTTGTACCACGACAAGAACTACCACGTAGAAGAGCAGTACCTTACTCTACGGATTGCTCCGGGAAAAGTGTCGTCGGTCGTCAGTTTGGTGGAAGATGCGTGGGAAACCTACGGGCAGGGCACCCCGCTGCGGTACTCATTTCTGGATCAAGACTTTGACGCGATGTTCGATCAGGAGCAGCAGTTGGGCCGGTTGTTCACCTTGTTTGCCGGACTCACTATCTTTATTGCCTGCCTGGGGCTGTTGGGGTTGGCGGCCTATACGGTGGAGCGACGCACCAAAGAAATCGGCATCCGCAAGGTGCTGGGTGCTTCGGTGAGCATGATCGTCACCATGCTTTCTGGAGACTTCGTGAAGCTGATCCTTATTGCGCTGCTCATTGCGGTGCCCATCGGCTACTACGCCATGCAACGGTGGCTGCAAGACTTTGCCTACCGCACCGATATTTCCTGGTGGGTATTTCTGGTGTCGGGCGCCGGTGTGCTGATTCTTACCCTACTCACCATCAGCTTCCAATCTGTCCGGGCGGCGTTAGCCAATCCGGTGGATGCGCTGCGAAACGAGTAAGATCAGGATGGGCAGGATATAGTAGGATGAGCAGGATTACGGGATGGGTGGAATTTTAATCTCTAAACACGACACACTATGCTGAGAAACTATTTCAAAGTGGCCTTTCGCTCGATGTGGCGCCAGAAGCAAGGAGCCATGATTAATATCCTGGGCCTTTCGGTGGGCATGACGGTCTGTATGCTCATCGTATTGTACGTCCAGGACGAGTGGTCATTTGATCGCTTTCATGCTCAGGCAGAGCGGATTTACCGGGTGGCGGGCGAATACGATCAGGGAGGAGAGGCGACCAACCGGAGTGCCATCACGACCTATTTGTTAGCCCCTGCCCTAGAAGAAAGCTTCTCGGCCATTGAAAGAGTGACGCGCATTGACAACTCCAGCGGGGCCTTGATCACCTACGAAGACCAGCAGTATGCCGAAGAAAGCGTGTACTACGTCGATAGCACGTTTCTGGATATCTTTTCCTTTCGTTTGCTGGAAGGAGATGCCCAAACCGCCCTGGACGCGCCGAATGCCGTTGTGATCAGTCAGACAATGGCTGAGAAGTACTTTGACTCGTCTACCACCGCCCTTGGTAAAACCCTCACCTTCTTTGATACCCTGGCGGTCGCGGTAACCGGAGTGATGAAAGATATGCCGAGCAACGCTCACTTACAGGCAGACTTTCTGGTATCCATGAAAACCATAGAACCACTGTATCCGCAGTGGGTTTTAGAAAATAACACGGGCACCAGTCACTATACGTATGTTCAATTGACGCAAGGAGCCGACCCGGAACTTCTTGCCGAGCAAATCAACCAGTACGTGCTGGACCAGGACGGAGAAGAGGCGGCTCGACAGCGGCACTACTTTCTGCAAGCCCTGACCGACATTCACCTTCGGTCGCAGCTAACCGGCGAGATTAGT
The DNA here is from genome assembly GCA_965217295.1 of Cyclobacteriaceae bacterium. GTDB lineage: Bacteria > Bacteroidota > Bacteroidia > Cytophagales > Cyclobacteriaceae > Tunicatimonas. Next base: position 5,927,914 of record CBDCHR010000008.1, on the reverse strand, counting down.
CCGAACGGGGACATCCGGTACATCTACCTCTTTTCGGTGGTGGCGCTGCTGATCGTGCTAATCGCTAGTATCAACTACATCAACCTAGCTACCGCCTACGCCCTGAAACGCTCGAAGGAAATAGGGGTCCGCAAGGCAATGGGAGCCTTTAAAGGGCAACTGGTTGCCCAATTCTTGAGCGAAGCGCTATTGGTGGTGGGCGTAGCCTTTCTGGTGGCCGGGTTCATGACCGAACTGAGTATGCCGCTTTTTCGGGAGATTACCGGAAAGAACGTCTCCCTGAACTTTATAGAAAACTTCTCGCTAATCGGTTACCTGCTACTCATTGCCCTGGGCATTGGCCTGCTGGCCGGTAGCTACCCGGCTTTCTTCGTAGCGTCTTTCTCATCCACCGACGTAATGAAAGGCGGCGTGCATCCGGCGAGTGGCGTTCCTCTGCTACGCAAAGGATTGGTCGCGTTTCAGTTCCTGGCCTCTGTCTTACTGCTCATCGGTACCCTGGTTATCTTTAAACAGTTGTACTTTCTCCATAGCAAAAAATTAGGCATCACCACCGAACAAGTGTTGCTTGTTCCTCTGTCCGACGCATCCATCCGACAACAGTACGAAACACTCAAGAATCGTTTATTGCAAGACAATCGCTTTATCAGTATTACCGCTACCAACGCCCCGCTGACGCAACGGGTCGGGGGGTGGCGCCCCTACTATTTGCAGGGCTCAGAAGAGGAAGTATTGATTCCTACCGTGGTGGTGGAGCAGGATTTCTTAGCGACCCTGGAAGCCACCTTTATAAGGGGAAGAGACTTTTCGCCCGCCCGTCCTACCGACGTATCCGAAGCCTACATCATCAACGAAGCTGCTCAGAAATTCCTAGAGCTGGAATCACCGGTGGGCACCCCTATTGTTGGATCAGCCTTCACCGGGAGTGTATGGTCTAAGAAAGATGCCCGGATCATCGGGGTGGTCAAAGATTTCCACCTGGCCTCACTGCACACTGAAATCCAGCCGATGATCTTCTCGCTGCATTCCGAACAGACCATGCCCGTGGGGTTGATGGCTATCCGGGTGTCGGAAGATGTGAAGGGGGCGGTACAACACCTGGAAGCTACGTGGCAGGACATGGCCTTTGAGCGACCCCTGTCTTATTCTTTTCTAGACGAAGACGTGGACAATCTCTATCAGGCCGAAGAGCGTTTTCTTAGAATCTTTACGCTCTTCTCGCTATTAGCCTTGGTTATTGGAGGGTTGGGAGTATACGGATTAGCCTCTTTCGTGGCGGTTCAGCGGACCAAGGAAATCGGCATCCGCAAAGTGCTGGGAGCTACCGTGAGTAGCATTGTGATGCTGTTGTCCAAAGACTTCACCAAGCTTATCCTGATTGCTTTTCTGATAGCCACGCCGGTAGGGTACCTTATTATGACCCGCTGGTTGGAAACCTTTGCCTATCGAGTAGACATTGGGGTTGGAATTTTCATCATCGCCGGAGTATCTTCTTTGGCGATCACCCTACTCACCGTCAGCTATCAATCTATCCGGGCCGCATTGGCTAATCCGGTGGACTCACTGCGGAATGAATGAATTAATTGTACCCAAACTGCACAACAATGCTACGAAACTACTTCAAAACCACCTTCCGCACCCTCTGGAAGCACAAGAGTCACACCATCATCAACGTGCTGGGCCTGTCGTTGGGCATTGCCTCTTGCGTGGTGATCTTCCTGGTGTTGCGCTACGAACTGAGCTTCGACACCTTCCACGCCAACGCCGACCGGGTGTTTCGGGTGGTGACCACCTTTAACCGGGACGGCGAAGAGCACCGGCAGGTAGGCACTCCGAAACCGTTTCCGGTGGCCTTCGCGCAAGACTTTGCGCAGGAAGCGCAGGTGATTCCCATCGAACAATATCACTACTGGAACCGGGTGCGGGTAGGTGAGCGGTCCATCATCATGGAAGAAACCCCGAACGAAGGGGTGACCATCGCCCTCACTGAAAATGCCTACCTGGACTTCTTCGACTTTCCATTGGTGACGGGCAACCCCGAGCAGGTGCTGCGGCAGCCCAACGAGGTGGTGATCACTCAGACAGTGGCCGACCGGCTCTTCGACGATCCTTCCGAAGCGATGGGCACCATCATCAACCTCGACGATTCGCTGGACCTCAAGATCGTAGGCGTGATGGAACCGCTGCCCGCCAATACCGACTTCCCCTTCGAGATGCTGATTTCGTACGCTACGCTGGGGCGGAATCAAGCGGTGGCGAATGAGGAAGCCTGGTGGTCTAACAGCAGTGATTTTCAGGTGTTTGTGATGCTCAACGAGGCGGTGTCGGCCGCACAAGTAGAAGACCAGCTACCGGCTTTTCTGGCCAAGTACGCCGGAGAAAATTATAACGACGACAAAACGCTGGTCCTGCAGCCGCTGGCCGATATGCACTTCAATGCTGATTTTCCCAATTTCATGTACCGAAGCATGTCGCGCGAGGTGATCGGGGGCATGGCCCTGGTGGCGCTGCTCATTATCCTGACCGCCTGCATCAACTTTGTGAACCTAGCTACGGCCCTGTCGACCCAGCGCGCCCGGGAGGTGGGGGTTCGCAAGGTGCTGGGCAGCTCGCGGGGGCAACTCATTCTACAATTTTTAGGTGAAGCGGCGCTGATTACCCTATTCGCGGTGATCTTGGGTCTGGGACTCACCGAACTGGCGGTGGTGAAGCTGAATAACTTTGCTGAGTACCAAAACGCCATTCACCTATCCTTTTCGGGGAGCACGGTGGCCTTCTTTCTGGCCCTCACGGTGGTGGTCACCCTGCTAGCGGGCATGTACCCGGCCTGGGTGCTGGCCCGCTTTCGGCCGATTGAAGCCATCAAAAACCAAGTGAGTCAGCGCACAACCAGCAAGTTCTCTTTGCGACAGGGCTTGGTGGTATTTCAGTTCGCCGTTACCCAAGCGCTGATCATCGGCACCCTGGTGATTGCTTACCAGCTGCGCTACATCGAAGAAGCTCCGCTGGGCTTCGATAAGGAAGCCGTGGTGGTGGCCCAGTTTTCCGAGCACACTCCGCAGGACCTGGAAGAGATGCGCAACCGCATTGCTTCGCACAGCGGGGTCGAGCACTTTTCGTTGTCCATGTCACCGGCCCTGTCGGGGAGCTTCTGGATTTCTAACTTCTACGTACCCGGTGACAGCAGCGACGTGGATCGCCACGCGCAACGGCAGTTTGCCGACGAGCACTACTTGGATACCTACGGCATTCAACTGATTGCCGGAGAGGGGCTGATCCCTTCGGGCACCACCAACCGCTACGTGGTGAACGAGACATTCGCCCGCCGGTTGGGCTACGACCCGCCCGCGGACATTGTGGGCACGTCGATCTCGTTCGACGGACGGCAGAACAACCTGCCCGTCACCGGGGTGGTGGCCGACTACAACGTGGCTTCGCTACAGCAAAAGATCGGTCCGCTGGTGATCAGCAATGGCGCGGACCGGTACCAAACCATGAACCTGAAGATCAACATGGCGCAGGCGCCGGATGTGCTGCGGCACGTGGAAGGAGTATGGAGGGACATCTATCCCGAAGCTCCCTTCGACTACGAGTTCTTGGATGAGGCGATGGCGCAGTTCTACGCGAGCTACTCCCGCACCTTCGCGCTGATTCAGGTGTTCTCGGGAGTTGCCATCCTGATTGGCTGCCTGGGCTTGTACGGCCTGGTCACCTTCATGGCCGAGCAGAAGACGAAAGAAATTGGGGTGCGCAAGGTGCTGGGAGCCACGGTGTTCAACATTATCAATCTCTTTTCTAAAGAGTTTATCAAACTGGTGCTGCTGGCCTTTCTTCTGGCCGCTCCGCTGGCTTATTACGTGATGCGCGGCTGGTTGCAAAACTTCGAGTACCGCATCGACCTGGGCTGGAGCGTGTTTGCGAGCGGCATCGTGGCAACGCTGGTGATTACTCTGCTCACGGTAGGCTATCGCTCACTGCGGGCCGCCCTGGCCAACCCGGTGGACTCGTTACGGAGTGAGTAACCTCCGTTGGTTTTGATCAGTGCATGACTTATCATTGCGCTATCATGAGCCCATCGAAACCCAGTACCCTCGCCCGGCAGTACGACAAACTTATCAAGGAATGCCTAACCGAGTCACTATCTGGCATTTTGACGCACGCGCTGCGTATTGATGCCCAGTCCACCGTGCTGCTCGACAGCAAGCTCCAAGCCACCGAGGAGCGCGAAGCAGATTTTTTGGTTGAAGTGACCGAAGCTTCTGGTCGGCAGTTCTTGCTGCACCTCGAATTTCAATCGACCAATGACACCAGCATGTCGTTTCGGATGCTCCGCTACTGGCTGTTTATGATGCAGCGATACGGGGAAAGTGCACCAGAAGTGCGTCAGTACGTCATCTATATTGGCAAGGCTCCGATGAATATGGCCAATACGCTGTCTTACGACCGCCTTCAGTACAACTATCCGCTCATTGACATGCGCTCAGTATCGGCTACTCCATTCCTAAATTCAGATAAACCGATAGAGATCATTCTGGCGGTTCTGTGTGATTACCAGGACCAAAACCTGTTGGTAGAAAGAATTTTGCAACGCTTGAAAGAAACGGTCGTTGAAGAATTACGTTTGAGTAAGTATATTCGGCAGTTGGAGATCTTCTCGCAGCTGCGCAATCTTCAAGATACTGTTTACCAAAAAAAATCAGCTATGGACTTTGTATATGACATTGAAAAAGACCCAGTCTACAAAGAAGGCGAAAAACGCGGTGAGAAACGCGGTGAGAAACGCGGAGAGAAGCGCGGGGAAGAACAAGGAGAAAGACATAAGACGCTAGTGATTGCTCAAGCTATGAAGCAGGCGGGGGAATCCACTGAGAAGATAATCGCCTACACCCAGCTGAGTCGTGAGGAAATAGAAAAGCTGTAAAGCTACGTTTCGCTCTTCGTTCTACTGAGTTCTGTGATAACAAAACTTAAGACAGTAAAAGGCTACCCTCCTGGGCCGCCCTGGCCAATCCGGTGGACTCGCTGCGGAACGAATGATCAACAAGTGTTTACGTTCCTGCCCCATTCTCTAAATTTTTTTGGATACCACCAATCCGGCTTTTCTCTTTCTTCGTATATTTGGTCAGTACCCACCGAGCGGCCGCCGTCAAACCACGCAGCCGACCTTCTTCTACCCCCCCGTAAGCAGTTTTTTATCCGCTCCTTCGAGCACTTGCCTGGCCTCTTTATGCGCTGGGCAAACGAAGCGTTGCTGTCGATTGCCTACGGTTGTCACCAACATAGTCACTTAATTTTTCTAACCTAAATACCCATGGATCATGCTTAAAAACAAAAACCAAGAGGCCTGCAACCCCGCCCGTCGTTCGTTTCTGCGCTACGGAGGTGCCACCCTGGCCACCGCCGGTCTGGTGCTGTCCGGCTGCGAGGAGTTCTACGATCTGGCTCCCCGCAAGGCCGCCGAAGGCGTTCGCCTCGGCAAGGGCGACACTGGCATCCTGAACTATGCCTACGCCCTGGAGCAACTGGAAGCGCGCTTCTACACCCTGGCAGTGGCCTCCGCCATCAGCTGTGGTTTCGCGGAAAACGAATTCAAGATTTTATCAGATCTGCAGAAGCACGAGGCTATTCACAAGGACTTCTTCAAAGCGGCGCTGGGCAAAGATGCTATCGCTGACCTACAGTTCGACTTCAGTGCCATTGACTTCACCAGCCGCAGTAGCGTGCTCAAAGCCGCCAAGACCTTTGAAGACCTGGGCGTAGCCGCCTACAACGGGGCCGGACAACTGCTCGAAAGCGCTGACCTGCTGCTGATCGCCGGTAAGATTGTTTCGGTGGAAGCCCGCCACGCCGCGGCCATCCGCAGTATCTTGGACGAAGACCCTACTTCGTTTGCCGGAGACGACGTGATTGATGCCAACGGACTGGACCGCGCTTTCATGCCTGGTACGGTGCTGGAAGCTGCTTCCGCCTTCATCGTCACCCCCGTTGACGCTAGTGAATTACCCACCGCCTAACCCTACATACTGATATGAAAATTTTTGATGCAATAGACCAAATAGATAACTTTTCGGGTGACACGCTCGCCCGCACCTCCCGCCGCGAAGCGTTTCGCGCGATGGGAAGCCTCGGCAAGAAAGCCGCCGCCGCCATGGTGCCGTTCGGCTTAGCCACCGCCGCTGCCCCGGCCGCCCGCGCCGCCGGAAGCGACCAAGTGGTAGACGTGCTTAACTTCGCCCTGCTGCTGGAGTATCTGGAAGCTGAGTTCTATGTGAAGGGACTCGACTCAGGAGTGATTCCGGCTGGTAGCAAGGCCGAGAAAATTTACATGCAAATCAGCCAGCACGAAACCGCTCACGTAGAGTTGCTCAAGTCGGCCATCAACGACCTGGGCGGCACGCCGGGCGACAAACCCGAGTTTGACTTCACCGCCGGGGGACTCTTCAATACGTTTGAGGACTACCAGGTGTACCTGATTCTGTCGCAAGCCTTTGAGGACACCGGGGTGCGCGCCTACAAAGGGCAGGCCGGGAACCTGATTAGCAACGACGCCATCCTAACCGTGGCCCTGCAAATCCACTCGGTGGAAGCGCGGCACGCTTCGGAAGTGCGCCGACTGCGCGGACTGAAGGGCTGGATCACCCAGGCCGAGCGCGGAGCGGGAGTGCCCGAGGCCGCCCAGGCCACCTACGCTGGGGAAGATAACCTGGTGCAGGGCGGCGTGGACGTGAGCACTATCACTCCCTACGGCACCGACGCTATCACCGAAGCCTATGACGAACCCCTGTCCAAGGAAGAAGTGATTGCCATCGCAACGCTGTTCCTGGCCTAGAAGTCAATAATAGGTAGTCGTCGTCAAAGAGCATCAGTCGTTGTGACTGATGCTCTTTTATTTTGCCCGCGCCTCAGAATTCTATTGTCTTCCGTATTCATTGAAACGCCCTAGTTCGCAAGCAACGAAGGCTGATTTCTGGGATTTTTGGTGCCCCATTCATTGTCGACGGGCGAGGGAAAGCGTGATCAGGGTATCATTTTTAATCGACGGCTTGCCCCCGCGGTGGAGAGACCGTTAATCATCGTCGACGTGCTCTTCACGGCGTGGGCTGGCCGTCGACGAACGAGTAGTGCGACTGAACAAACGTTATTCGGCAGGCTAAGACAACTTTCAGGAAGCAAATTTAATATGCTAACTGTTAACCCTTGGCTTCGATGCCGTTTTATCGCTACCTTTGGCCCTATGACAAAGCACTACCTTCTTCTTGCCTTCTTTCTAACAAGCCTATCTGCCTTCGCCCAAAATAAGTCGGCTGCTCCCCAAATAGGGGTAGTGCAGGAAATGGATCAGGCTTCCGTCCTTGAGCCGATGGGCTACACGTGCCTGTTAGAATCAACCCGCCGCGTCCTTTCGCCCCGCAATGTTACCGATGAGCAGTTTGATGCCCTGCTGCCCGCCATCAAAAAATTACCGGTGCCAATGTACGGTTGTAATCTCTTCATCCCGGGCGACCTCAAAGTAGTGGGTCCGGAGGTAGATGAGCAGGCCGTACTGGCCTACGTGGAACCGGTGCTGCAACGCGCGCAAAAGGCCGGGCTCACCCTGATCACCTGGGGCAGCGGCGGCTCACGCTCGGTGCCGGAGGGCTTTAGCCGGTTGACCGCCACGGCGCAGTTTATCTACATGGCCAAGCGGGTGGCCGAGGTGGCCGCCAAGTACGACATGATCCTGGCGCTGGAAAACCTCAACAGCACCGAGTGCAACTTCATTACCACCCTGAGCGAGGCGCTAGCCGTGGTGAAGGCCGTGGATCATCCCAACCTGCGGCTCTGCGTGGATGTCTACCACATGCTCAAGGAAGATGAGCCAGCCTCGGCGATTGCCGGAAGTAAGGGCTACGCCGTCTACTGCGAAGTGGCCGAAAAAGAAGCGCGTACTCCCCCCGGCGTGCGGGGTGATGACTTCACCCCCTACATCGCAGCGCTGAAAAAAGAGGGTTACACCGGAAAGATCGTCATCGAAGCCCGGTGGGACGACTTGGCAGAACAGGGGCCTATGGCCTACCGGACGCTTCGCCAGCAGATTGATTCGGTGTACAAAAAATAATCCGATCGATCTCGCCTACTTTCATTAGTCTAGACTCATTATGCCCATTGCTATTGCGCTGCACGGCGGTGCCGGAACCATCCTGCGCGCCGAGATGCGCCCCGAACAGGAAAAGCGCTACACCGCTGCACTCCAAGAAGCCCTACAGGCGGGTTACCAATGCCTAGCCGACCACGGCACCGCCCTGGATGCCGTGGAATTAGCCGTTGCTTTGCTAGAAGACTGCCCCTTGTTCAATGCCGGACGCGGATCAGTATTCACCGCCGACGGCACCCACGAGATGGATGCATCGATCATGGAAGGACAGCAGCGCCGGGCCGGAGCCGTGGCCCTGGTCACCGGCGTAAAGAATCCCATCCGACTGGCCCGCCGGGTGATGGAGCAGTCGGATCACGTCTTCCTGGCGGGTACCGGAGCCGAAGCCTTCGCCCGCCTCCAGCAGTGCGAGTTCGCCGACGATGCGTACTTCTACGACCAGTTTCGCTACGAACAATGGCAACAGATCAAGGACACCGACGGATTTCAACTGGATCATACGGGGTCGCCTACGACGGGGTCGCCTACGACGGGGTCGCCCAAGAAGCTAGGCACCGTGGGTGCCGCAGCCTGCGACGAGCACGGCAATCTGGCGGCAGCCACTTCTACCGGGGGCATGACCAACAAACGCTGGGGACGCGTCGGCGACAGCCCGGTGATTGGCGCGGGCACCTACGCCGACAACCGCACGGTGGCTGTGTCGTGCACCGGCAGCGGTGAGTATTTTCTGCGCGGGGTGGTGGCCTACGACGTGGCCTGCCTGGTAGAGTATAAAAACTATTCGTTGGAACAGGCCTGCGCCGAGGTGGTGCACGAGCGTCTGCCCAAGTTAGGGGGCGATGGCGGATTAGTGGCGGTGAACGCCCGCGGTGAGGTGAGCCTGCCCTTCAACACCGAAGGCATGTACCGGGCCGCTAAGACTCCGCAGACGGAGACCGTCGCGATTTACGGGGACTGAGTTCGTGCGGTCGCTCCAGCAGTGTGCGGGCATCCAGGTTGAGCGGCAAGATTTGCAACTCCCGGGTATCAATGCGGAAGCGGTCGCCCACCGACAGCACGTGCACGATCAGATTAGACAGCGACATGGGCGTGCCCTCAGTAAGAATCTCTTCGTTGTTGTGGGTGAGCGCGCTGGGGTCTACCACCACCACCATGCCCGAGCCAATCACCTCACAGGAGTTGCCCTCCTTGATCACCAGCCCCGTATCTTCGGCCAGCCCTACCCCCAGCAACTGCGGAAAGCGGGCTACGGCTTCCATTACCCGCCCGAAGCGGCCCCGCTGGATGAAGTGCGAGTCGATGATGAGCCCCGGCACGTAGCCCATGCCCTGCCCGGTTTTCACCGCTCCCTTGAACAGTGCCTCGGTCGACTTGCCCCCGGTGATCATGGCGCGCGACATGGACATGGCCCCGGCACTGGTGCCCGCCAGCACAAAATCGTCTTCGTGGTAACGCTGCATCAGCAGTTGGTGCATCGGGGTTTCGCGCATCACGCGGGTGATCTTTGATTGGTTGCCCCCCGAGAACATCACGCAGTCGGCCCGCTCAATCCAGCGTAGGTTATCGGAGTCCTTGGCTTGCGCTTTTTTGCGGATGTCGAGCACGTGCACCCGCACCGAAGAGAACTGCCCGAAGGCGGCCTGATACTTTTCGCCTACTTCCCCCGGAATGCGCGACGCGGTGGGAATCACCACAATGAGCGGTTCTAGCTGGCGGCACTCTTGAATGACACGGGCCAGGATGCTCTTCTGCACAAAGTTGAGCTGACTGGATTCGTCGCGGCGGGTACCTTTGTCTTCGTTGCCCCCGATTGGTATGAGTGTTCCCTTAACGTTGGTATGATCCATTCTTTGCCGTAGAAAGTTTTGCAGTAGTCAGAATAAAAACAATTATACTTGCATCGCTCTTTTATAAGGAGCAAGCTAGACAACACCTACCAATATTCCCTATGAAAATTAAGAAAATAAACGTGATGCGCGGTCCTAACTACTGGTCCATTCGCCGTCACCAACTTATTGTGATGACGCTCGACCTGGAAGCGCTGGAAGAACAACCTACTAACACCATCGACGGATTCTACGACCGATTGAAAACCTTGTTGCCTTCGTTGTACGAACATCGCTGTTCGGAAGGCGGGCCGGGCGGGTTCTTTCACCGGGTGGAAGAAGGCACCTGGATGGGCCACGTCATTGAGCACATCGCCCTGGAAATCCAGACGCTGGCGGGCATGGATGTGGGCTTCGGACGCACCCGCGGCTACGGCGAGAAGGGCGTCTACCAAGTAGTGTTTGCCTACATGGAAGAGAAAGTGGGCATCTACGCTGCCGAAGCGGCCGTGCGCATCGCCGAGGCGCTGATCGCCGATGCCCCCTATGATCTGGACAACGACCTGCAACAGATGCGCGAACTACGCGAACGGGAGCGGCTCGGTCCCAGCACCGGTTCCATCATTGAAGAGGCCGTCGCCCGCGGCATTCCGTGGATTCGCCTCAATGAGTACTCGCTCTGCCAACTAGGCTACGGAGCCAACCAGAAGCGTATCCAGGCCACCGTCACCAGCAACACCAGCAGCATTGGCGTGGAGCTGGCCTGCGACAAGACCGATACTAAGTTCCTGCTTGATGAAGCCCAAGTGCCCGTGCCCCAAGGGGAGATCATTCGCAGCGCCGAAGAACTCAAGGAGGCCGTCGACCGACTGGGCTATCCGCTGGCCATCAAGCCGGTGAACGGCAACCACGGCCGCGGCATCACCGCCGACATCACCACCTGGAAGACTGCCCAGCTCGCCTTCGAAGAGGCGCAGCAGATATCCAAGCGCGTTATCATTGAGCGGCGCATCGAGGGCGAAGACCACCGCCTGCTGGTGATCAACCACAAGCTCGTGGCGGCCGCCCGTCGCAATCCCGCCCACGTGGTGGGCGACGGAGAGCACACCATCCAGCAACTTATCGATACCATCAACGAAGACCCGCGCCGGGGCTACGGGCACGAAAAGGTGCTCACCGCCATCGTGGTGGATGATATGACGCAGAGCATCCTGGATGCCGAAGGCTACACCCTGGACACCGTGCTGCCCGAGGGTCAACGCCTCAACCTGAAAGACACCGCCAACCTCAGCACCGGCGGCACCGCCACCGACGTGACCCACAAGGTGCACCCCGAAGTGGAGTTTATGGCCCAGCGCGTTTCCAAAATCATCGGCCTGGATATCTGCGGCATTGACGTGATGACCACCGACATCAGCCTGCCGCTGTCCGAAACCAAGGGAGCAGTACTGGAAGTGAACGCGGCTCCCGGCTTCCGCATGCACATCGCGCCCACCGACGGACTGCCCCGCAACGTGGCGTCTCCCGTGCTGGACATGCTGTTTCCCCCCGGCGCTTCGTCGCGCATCCCCATCGTGGCTATCACCGGCACCAACGGCAAAACCACCACCACCCGGCTCACCGCCCACCTGATGAAGATGCAGGGCTACAAAGTGGGCTACACCACCTCCGACGGCATCTACGTGAACAACCACCTGCTGATGAAGGGCGACTGCACCGGCCCCACCAGCGCGGAGTTTGTGCTCAAGGACCCCATCGTGAACTACGCGGTGCTGGAAACGGCGCGCGGTGGCTTGTTGCGGGCCGGACTGGGCTTCGACCACTGCGATATCGGCATTGTGACCAACGTGAGCGGTGACCACCTGGGACTGAAGGGCATCCACACCGTGGAGCAACTGGCCCGGGTGAAGGCCGTGATCCCCGAATCGGTGCACAAAGACGGCCACGCCATCCTGAACGCCGACGATGACCTAGTATACGCCATGCGCGACGGGCTGGAGTGCAAGGTGGCGCTGTTCTCAATGGATGAGAACAACCCCCGCATCCAAGCGCACGCCAAGCAGGGTGGGCTGTCAGCGGTGTGGGAAAACGGCTACATCACCATTGGCAAAGGCGAATGGAAACTGCGCGTCACCAAGGCGGTGAACGTGCCCCTGACCATGGGCGGCAAGGCCACCTTTATGATCCAGAACGTGCTGCCCGTGGTACTCACCGGGGTAATCAACCAGTTTGCCATTGAGGATATTCGCTCGGCGTTGGAGTCGTTCGTGCCATCGCCGTCGCAGACGCCCGGCAGATTGAACCTGTTCACCTTCAAGAACTTCAAGTTTTTGCTGGACTACGCCCACAACCCGGCCGGACTGCGGGCCCTGCAGGACATGATTCGCAACATGGGCAGTCCGCACAACGTGGGCATCATTACTGGCATTGGCGACCGCCGCCGCGAAGACACCGAAGAGGTGGGCCGCATCGCCTGCGAAACCTTTGACGAGATTATCATCCGGGCCGACCGCAACCTGCGGGGCAAAACCCAGGAAGAGATTATCGAGATGCTTATGGCGGGCGTGCACCAAGTGGACCCCGACAAGAAGGTGACCGTGATTTCGCAAGAAAAAGAAGCCATCGACCACGCCATCACCAACGCCAAGCCCGATTCGCTCATCGTGCTGTTTAGCGACGCCATCCAGCAGGCGCTCACGCAGGTGTCGAAGTACAAGGAAGATGAAGCCCACGAGCTGTACCAGTCGTCCGGACAAAATTACTTGAGTCAGCTGGGACTGAACGGACAGCAGACCGAGGTAGCCGAACCGGCTGAGTAGGATTAAGGGGGAGGGGGTGCTGTATTTCATGCCAAACCGGTAAGGAGCAGCCGGTTTTTTCCCAGGCGTTAGCAAAACACTTCTAACGCTTGGTAAAAATATTTCCCGTGGTTGACTGGTATTCAGTTATACGAGGCGTGGATGGCTAACCAGCATTCTCACCTCGCTTCGCTCTAGAAATTAGTACGGTAGAATGTATCAGCGTCATTGATTTCTGCGATCTTTTGAATCTTGGACGTGATTCTGCTAGTTCTGCCCTCTCTGTTGCCTTCCGTATAAATGTATCCCTTCTCATTCGGTTGAAAGAGCGTCATGCCAAAGCTTCTTCCATCATCTGTTATATTAGCTTCGGTAGCTCCGTTTCCTCCGTATCCCGAAGATAGCCCCTCCTGCACCAACGCAATGTCACCGGAAGTCCAGTAATTTAAGTAGAAGATGCCCTTGTCTCCTACGGAAAGCAACTGATCAAGCAATAGATGGGTGGATGTACCTTCTACGTATCCGGATACTTGATATATTTTAACTGAATCCAGGGAAGAACCCTTCAGAACGTTTGTTACCTGTACCGTGTACATCGTATGCCAGTAGGAAGTGCGGCTTTTTTCGTACACTTTATCAATGACTTTTCCGCTGACAATCACGTCGGAGAAAAGCGTATGATACTTATAGTCCGTGGTGTGATTAGTCCAGGTAGCCATCTCCCTTAAATCAATTCCTACCCGTTTGAGTTTTCGCCCCTCAGCAAGGTTGACTCTACTGTTGTACCAATTATTGGCAATCGTCGGCACTATATGCATTGATGCTGCCAAGGCTACGTAGCTTTGCTTATGACTTAGGTACGCAGCTTGCGTTTTGAAATGTTGCGCCTCTTCGTCCACTATCTCGATCCGTTCGTTGTCCCTCGGTTGACTTAGGGCGGGGAGAATGCCTGGCAGTAGGAACAACACCGGCAAACATGCCTTTAATAGTTTGATTAGCGGATTCTTCATATCAATGTATCACAAATCATCCGCTTCAATTCATTCGTACGTACCGCGGCCCCTCCCAAACGTAGCGTGCGCAGCAGCGCTCGTTCCAGTAATTCGTAAAGAAAGGATCGGATAGGTTCACTAGTTCGCCTGCCACGGTGATGGGAGTGCGTGACATGGAACTCAGGGGATTGTCATACTCAAAATAGATGTCGTTCTTGAAACGCACCTCAATCCAAGCGCCGAAGCTGGGCAGCCGGGTGGAGTCGGCAGCAATGGTGGCTTTGTCTTGCTCAATTTGAACCCGCAACCACTCCGGCACGGGCACCCGCGCGGATGTGCTGTCATCGTCGTTTTGGCAGGCAACGGTTAAGACTAGCGGTAGCAAAAAAGGTAGGAGAAAAGCAGTTTTCATAAGAGGGTATTAAGGATCGCGTAGCTAATCGTAATCAGTAGCTTTCGTAATTGTCTTTAAACGTATAATTTAAACCGGTGTTTCACAAGCAAATTTTCACCGGATGAACCGGTCACTGCCCCGCATTCTCGCGCGTTATAGTACCGACGGTTATTGGGGGTGTTTGTCTACGGTTCAGAAGATACCGGACATTCTACTACGCTGCGCTGCGCAGAATTCCGGAATGACGGTTGCTATAGAAATTCTTAATATTTACCAGAACATGTCAAAATTTAAACCTTATCAGATTAAACTAGTATGGAACAGTACAGGATAAGCGCGTGTCTGTCTGATTAATAAAATGATAGTCCTCAACCTATTTGCCCGTTGGAATACCGTGGTTCTTCTCATAGCGATGATATTTCTTTAGGCAGTCGTCTGAAAGAAAGAGACCCTGATGCCCTGGGTGACATCTATGATGCGTACGGCTCGTCGCTGTACGGTATGGTGGGCCAAATGGTGCAGGATGAGAAAACAGCTGAAGCAGTATTGCAGGCTACCTTTCGTATCGTATGGCAGGAAGCCGCCGCTTATGATTCGCACAAGACCAGCTTATTTACCTGGATCATGCGTATTGCTCGAAAGCAGGCACGACAACACAACCCGCTCCGCCCTGATCGCGCTACGGACGCCCTGGCCCATGCTCATCGGCAGGCTCCGGAAGCTCGGCCCGAGGCAATACGACAACTGTTAGACCACCTGTCGCTTGAAGAGCAGGAGGTGGTTAGCTGGGTGATGCTTGCCGGTCGCACGGAGACCGAGGCGGCTCAGCAGCTATCTATTCCCGTAAATATTGTTAGAAACCGGTTACGCACCGCGTCTTTAAAGCTAAGAGAAATACTACAAACATCCCCTTGAATACGCAAGACTACATATCGTCAGGCATCCTAGAGCAGTACGTGCTGGGAGATTTATCCGAGGCCGAAGCGCAGGAGGTGGCGGATGCGGCGGCCCGCTTCCCGGCAGTGCGGCAGGAGATTGCTCTGATAGAAGATACGCTGCAGGGGATAGCCGAGCACCTGGCGATAGAACCACCCCCGCACCTGTTGCCCCGCATTCAGGGCATGCTCACCACGGCCCCGCCGCCCCCGGCGGCAGCCGATGCCGAAAAGCCTGTTGTCAAGAAGCTTCATCGCTGGCAGTACGGGGTGGCGGCCACCTTCACCCTGAAAGTACTCGTCATGGTGGTCGCGGCGGTGTTTTGGTCCAACTGGCAAAGCACCCAAGGTAGGCTCGATCGCCTGCAAGAGCGGTACGACCGGTTGGAACAGCAAGCTCAGCAAACCACCCAGGCACTGCTAGCCATCACCGACCCGGCTTTTCAAGTGATTGTTCTGAAGAGTGATACCGAGGCTACCCTTCCGGCCTACTGGAATGCCCAAACCCAACAACTATACGTTAACCTCTCCCAACTTCCCCCCCCGGCACCAGCCCAGCCCTACCAACTGTGGGGAGTGGCCCAGGACGATACCGTTTCACTGGGTGAAGTTAAGAAATCCGCTGATAACGTACTGCCCCCTATTCAATTGTTTCAAGCGCCCGCCGGGCTTTCAGCGTTGCTTCTCGATGTCGCCCCGGAAAGCTCGAGCGCATTGGCCCCAACGAACCCCCGGTACCAGGCAACGTTTTAGGGCCTCGGCAGGCCCTTTCGGAACCGGAGGTGGCGGGAAGCAGAATGTAAAATCTCATGGTTCGCTGAGCCTAACGGTGGGTATATACGAAAACAAAGCCCGGTGTGTGCCAGCCAGCAGCGCAGCCCTCGTAGGGATAGATTCAGGAAGTTTACGGGGCGGTCAGTCGCCGTTGAAGAAGTGCCAGGCAGGATTTTTTAAACGCAGAGCAGCTTTTTCGAAAAGCTAAGCAGCATTTTTTATTTTCTCCGCGGCGTTTTGGTCACTTCTCCGCAGCATCTTGGCTCTTAAACGCAAAAAACCCGACAGGTCGTGCCTGCCGGGTGGGGTGCCCTGCCGTTGCTTAGGGTGGAAAGATGCTTTACTTCACCTCGGGAGTGGGGGTAGATTCGGTGGGTTTCACCCGGGCGTATTTAAGAACCTTGAGCGCCTGCTGCAATTCTTCGCCCGCCGTGAAGCGGTAGTTTGCCCGCTTAATGTTGCGAGCACTCACGGCTTCGGCCGTGTCGCTGCCTACGCTGTTGACGGTGAGTCGCAGCGAACCCAACTCGCCCAGCCGAACGATCTCTCCCTTCTCAATGTGCCGCGGAATGATCATCACCAGCGACTCGAGCACCGCGTGCCGCGGAATGATCATCACCAGCGACTCGAGCACCGCCACCGCATCGGGCAGACTCACGGTGGTGATCTCGGCGATCTCTTTAGCCATCTGTCGGAAGTCGGCCTCCCCGGTGCTTTGGGCCACGGCGTAGAACTTTTGCGCCGCCTTTGGTTGCTGGGGATTGTGCTTGGGAACAACGTTGAAGGGAACACTCATGGGCATTATAAATTTTAGTGCGTGGATGGATTATTCTTGCTACGGTCTTTCACAAAGAATCAACCGTAAAAATTTAGAAACCAGGGCTGGTTAACGAAGAAGGTACGTAAGTACTGTTTTGGTACGAATGAAACGCTTTAGCAAAATAAGTCACCGCCGGTTGCTCTCCTGAAAGAAAAATGCTACGTTGGATGCTGGGATTACCAGATTAACGGTGGGTATTGATGAAGAGCTTTGCCAATAAAGTGGTGGTGATTACCGGGGCCGGGTCGGGTATCGGGCGGGCGCTGGCGCAAGCATGCTACCAAAGGGGCGCCTGGTTAGCCCTGAACGACTACCACCAAGCTACGCTGGACGAAACCGTATCACTGCTGGAGGCAGCCCCGGAGCGGGTGTGTACCGCCGCCTTCGACGTGGCCAACCGCGTCGCCATGCAGGACTTTGCCAAGCAGGTAGCCAACCAATTCGGTCGGGTCAACGTAGTGATCAACAACGCGGGCCGGGGGTTGGCCGACACCGCGCTGACGAATCTTGATCCGGATTGGTTTGATCGCGTGATGGATACCAACTTTGGGGGGGTGCTCAACGGTAGCCGGGCGTTTTTGCCCTATCTGGAGCAACAACCCGAGGCGGCCCTGGTAAACGTATCCAGCGTGTGGGGGCTAGCGGGGGTTCGGCAAGCAGAGGCTTACGTTGCTTCTAAGTTCGCTGTCAGTGGCCTCACGTTGAGTTTGATGCAGGCTTACCGGGGATCATCCTTACAGGTACACTGCGTATACCCGGGGGGCATTAGCACCAACATTGGGCGCAACGCACTGGGATACGACCCCTCGAGCGACCTGTCTGATGCGCTGCTAAAACGCTCTCCCCACCGGGCGGCCGAGGTAATCATGAAAGGTATTATTCGGAACAAACGTCGTATTCGGATTGGTTCGGAGGCTTACCTGGTGGATTACCTGACGCGATGGATGCCGGTGCTGGGCAGCACCCTGATCAATAAGTACCTGGACATCAAAAGAAAAAACTAAGGAAGCCATGAGTAATGAGCAGACGTACGACGTAGTCATCGTAGGAGCCGGACTGTCGGGCATCGGGGCGGCGTATCACCTCCAGACCCAGTGTCCCGACCGGAGCTATACGATCCTGGAAGCGCGGGCGTCGGTAGGCGGCACCTGGGACTTGTTTAAGTACCCCGGCATCCGGTCGGACTCCGATATGTATACCTTTGGCTTTTCGTTTAAGCCCTGGCAAAACCCCCAGTCCATTGCCGACGGGCCGTCCATTCTTGAGTACATCAACGAAACGGCCGACCAGTTTGGCATCCGGCAGAACATCCGGTTTAACCGGCGGGTGGTGGCCGCGGCCTGGTCGTCGGGTGACCAACGCTGGGCCCTGACCGTAGAATCGCCGGACAAGGAGAAGCATATAGTGACGAGTCGCTTCTTGTTTATGTGCAGCGGTTATTACGACTACGAGCAGGGCTACCAGCCTACCTTTCCTAACCAAGACGCCTTCCGGGGCACGCTGGTTCATCCGCAGCACTGGGACCCCGCGCTGGACTATACCGACAAGCGGGTGGTTATTATCGGTAGCGGGGCCACGGCCGTTACGCTGCTGCCCGAGCTGGCCAAGCGGGCCCGTATGGTGACCATGTTGCAGCGTTCGCCTACCTACATTACTAATCTGCCCCGCCAAGACGTGGTGGCTAACTTCCTGGGGAAGGTGCTGCCCCAGCGGTGGGCCCACGCGCTGGTGCGCTGGAAAAATATTCTGATCGGCATCGCCTTCTACGAGCTGTCGCGCCGTCGCCCCGGCTGGGTTAAGTGGCTGCTTAAGGGCCACATCCGCAAACAAATGGGCGCGCAGTACGAAGACCGCCACTTCACGCCCCGCTACGACCCCTGGGACCAACGGCTCTGCGTGGTGCCCGACAACGACCTGTTTGACGCCCTCAAACAAGGTAACGCCCGGATCGTGACGGATACCATTCGGTCGTTTACCGAAACGGGCGTAGCGCTAGATTCGGGACAAGAACTAGAAGCGGATATTATGATAACGGCCACCGGCCTAAAGGTGCAACTGCTGGGAGGCATGGTGCTCACCGTGGACGACAAGGTGGTAGACACCGCCCAAATCCACGCCTATAAGGGCGTGATGTTCGACGACGTGCCTAACTTTGCGGTAGCCATCGGCTATACCAATGCCCCGTGGACGCTCAAGTGCGACCTGAACTGCTACTTCGTCACCAAGGTGCTCAACCACATGCGGCAGCACGGCCACACCGTGTGTACGCCCCGCTTCGATCGTCAGAACCTGCAGTCGGAACCCCTGCTCGACTTTGAGGCAGGTTACATTCTACGGGCGCAACATATTCTCCCCAAGCAGGGCTCCAAGGCCCCCTGGAAGGTCTACCAGAACTACGTGAAGGATCTACGAGCTCTTAAGCACGGCAGCGTCACCGATAATTATCTAGAGTACGCTTAGGGTTACCGGGCGCTATCGTCCGGATAATGGCCGAGGGGCCCCGGTCTTCATCGTTAAGATTCGAGTACCGTAGCGTTAGAGGTGATAAAGGCTACTCACAGAGCGGCGGCAATGGCCTGCACCAGCTTGGGCCCCAGTGCCCGCCAGTCGTCCACGGTGCGGCGGCCGTTCAGTTTGCCGACGCGCTCCACCTTCAGTTCCATCAGGTAGGCCGGTACCTGTTCTTCGGCCCAGAGCGCTTGGTTCACCGTCATGCGGCCGGGCTTGCCCGGGGTGGTAGACACCGACATCTCCCGCAAGCCCTCGTCCGACTCAAAAGAAGAAGTCTCCACCATCCGTTGCCACAACCGCTGCCCCACGGGTTTATCAGGCCCCTGTAGGTAGTCGGCCGACTCGGTGTTGTGCAGCGTGACGAACAAGTCAATGGGGTGCCCGTCGGAGAGCCAGGTGGTAATGGCCCGCTTCTGGGCGGCGATCTCGGGCATCTCTTCGGCGATCACGTGGTCCCAGTTGCGGTTCAGGTCGTGTCCGAAAGCATTGAAGCGCACACCGCCCCGCGCCACCCCGTCGGGGTCGCCCATCGGGACAATCTGAAACACGATGCTATCGAGCAGCGCCTGTCCCGGCGCCGCGTCCAGCAGGTAGCGGAGGGCGGCGTCCATCACGTAGGAAGTGCCCGCTTCCCAGGAATGCTGCCGGGCCATTAGCCACACCACTTTTTTCCGGTCAAGCGCAACGGCGGGGTTGGTGACGGTCATCAGGTGCAGCGGTCGACCCTGGGGAGTGTACCCAATCGTGCGCCGCACCACCGAGGGGTATCCCTGGTAGGTGTCGAGCAGTTGCTGCAAAGGTTCGGTGGTGTAGGGGGGGATATGGGCCACCCATATAGTGTCGCGCTCAGGGGTGAAGGTAAGGCGCAGGGTGGTGTCGGTTTGGTTCCATTGCACTTGTTGGCCAGAGAGGTGCTGCCAGTGCGCTTGGTCGGAGCTGATCACGGGCCGGGTTTCGGACGTCACGGGGTGGGAGCCGTATTTATAGTTGTATTCGCCCACCAGGTCGGTGAGCTCGATGGTGAGGGGTTGGCCTTTGGCCCCGTCGATGCGAAAGTAGTACCAACTGGCCTGCCGGTTGCGGTCGTCGGCGTCGCTCTCACCTGCCAGGGCATACTCCCAGTGGGTTTTGCTGATTTGCCGGATGCCCCCCAGATTGCCTCCTTCAAAATCGGTGCTGATGCTGATGGGAGCGGGGGGAGAGGATTGGCTATGGGCGGGGGGGAGTAAGCCTACTGTCAGCAAATAAAATAAAACGATTCGATTAAGGGTAAAGGGGAGAGATAGGTACCGGTTCATAGCGCTTTTTTTGTTCTCCGTAACAAGGGAACCAATTAACGCTATTTTAATCGATGAAAGACAGCAATGTTGTCTTTTTCTGGCGCGAAGGAAGCAGGGAAGATTTGAGCGAGCGTTAACTGGTCGGGGCCTAGAAGCTGAAATCTGTACTCGTGCGTTACGGCCGAGTCATAGATGAAAAGTCGGTTTTGATCCCTCGGTGAAGACAGTTTATACTTAGAAAAAAACGTAGTGTCGGCTCCAAACCGGACACTGTAGATTTCGTTTGCATCAAAGTTCACAACGGAGCCAGTCTCAGCATTCTTCCAACTACCAATGAGCAAGTTGGTAGCAACCCCTTCGGTGCCTGGATCGGTGCACCGAGCTAACCACAACAGTAGGAGAAAGCTCGGAAAGATTGACTTCATGGCACGTGGATTTTTACATGGCAACGAAAAGGTCTTGCGCACTATTGCACGGAAACACGCGGCAAGCTTTAATTACCTCCCAATCTGGCGCCGGGCCTCTGGTCCGGTGACTACAGTAGGCGGGTTCTCCGAACCCAGTATGGGACGGCGGGTGTTTATAATTCCGTGAAGATTTGGTGAGTCCGTGTGAGGTCTTTTGATGAATTGTCAGATGGCTTAGTGCCTTAAGGCAGCTTTTCGCCTCAAATGACTATTCCGCCATATTGTGACAAGTCTCCTGAGTACTTTGATAAGCCATTTGCTGTCAACTGCCCCGGACAAGCTAACCTGATACAGACAGTCGACCTAACCATCACTCAAACGGAAACACCCGCGGTTTGCTGCCTACAAAGTCGCGCAGGCGGGGCAGGGGGATGTTGCCAGCGCTAAAGCCGATCCAGCTTTCGCCCGCGGGGGCGTTGGGATACACAATGATCCGCACCTGAAAGGTTTTGAAGGCCAGGTTCTCGTTCCGCACCCGGAAGCCCAGGCCCACTCCGTGGTAGGCCCGCGTCCGAAAGAGCTTCTCTTGTTCTTCGGCGATGAGGCCGGTGTCCAGAAAGCCGAACAGCGCCAGCCGAAAACTGTATAAGTTCCAGGGCGGATAGGCCACGCCTTCCAGGCTGAAGGTGAGGCGCTCGTTGCCCTCCAGCGCTGCACTACTCAGCCCGCGGATGCCATCGTCGCGGCGGATGCTGATGTAGCGATTGGGAAAATCGATGGTGGGTGGCCGCCGGATGCCGCGGGTGTAGTTGCTGCTGAAGAAGAAGCGAAAGCGGCTGCGGCGGGCGTAGAACAGATAACTGTAACTATCCAGGGTGAACTGTAGTACCCCCTCTTCCATCCGGCGGTTTCGCCAGAACCCGCCCCCGCTCGCTCCCACCGACACGTAGCCCAGCGGAGTGAGGTAGTTGCCCCGCGCGTATGACAGCCCGGTGAACCAGCGCTTGGTGAACTCACCAAATTCCGGGCCCACTACCACCTCGGCCAACTGCCCCACCGGAATGTCTTCGGTGCGTCCGTAGGTATACACCAACTCTTCGGTCGTGTAGTAGCGCTTCGAAAAAGCCAGCCCGGCCAGCAACTGGGTGCGGTGGTGGAAGGCGACGTTCTGGCCGAGCCCCACCGGCGGACGCTCGTAGAAGTGCTGTTGCCGCCCCCCCAGGCTCACCGACAGCCGGGTGCGGTCGTCGAATTTGTCCAGAGCAAAGCTGCGGGCCAGCCAGTAGTCCTGCTCGAAGAAGCTGTAGCGGATGCGGGGAATGGCGCGCACGTCCGTGAAGGTATCAAGCGTGGCGTAGGAATCTACTTCGGGAGCAAAGGTGCTTCGGCGCTGGTAGCTGATGTCGGCCCCGCCCGCAAAGCGGATGTTCGGCACGTAAAACGGCCGGAGAACGGCCACTTGATAAATCTCATTAAAATAGTTGTTGGTGTAGCGCAGATCGGCCTGCACAAATGAACCTCGAATGTTAGGAAGACGGTACACGCCCGCGTATCCGATCTGCTGCGGCTGATCCGAATCTACGGTGATGGTGTTGTCTAACTCGTGACCGGTGCCCAGAATATTGCGGTTGCCGATGCTGACACTGCCCTCGATCCAACCACGGGGGCGGCCCGAAAAGGAGTAGGGGATCACATCCTCGGTGATCAGTAACAAATCTACCGTGTCGCTACCATCGTTGCGGGGCTGCACCAGCAGGCGGGCGTCGCGGATAAAGGGCAGCGTCCGGATAATCCGTTCGCTGTCGGCCAACTTAGTGGTAGTGAGTAAGTCGCCCTTCTTGAGCAGCAGCTGGTTGCGCAGCACCCGGTTGTGGGTTTTTATGTGTAGAGAATTGTAGAGCCGCGACAGCCGCTTCGTAGCCCGTTGGGTAGTATCGGTGACGCTGGGCCCAAACACGTCCAGTTTCTTGATGCGGACCTCGCCCACCACACTGCCCTGAGCGAAGGTGCCCCGCTGCACCGGGCGCGTCCGGGTTTTGGCGGTCGTGGAGGTGGGTTTTTGCAGGTCGAAGAGGGCATCGAAGAGCTGGCGGCTGATCTTACCGCGATCCATTCGGCGCTTCACTTCCTGATAAAACGTGCTGTCTTTGGCCAGGTCAGCCCCTTTCATAACCGCTTCTATGTTCGTGCGGATGGTATCTACCACGTAGATCACCGTGTCGCGGCTGGTGAAAAACACGCTGTCGGGGAGCAGCACAAAGCTATTGCCGGTCACCAGCACGGTATCGATCACCACCATCTTCACCCGGGTGGTGTCTTGCGCCCAAACGCCGGAGGCCAGTAGGCTAAGCGCCAGTAGCAAGCAGATACCGATGGATGAGGAGCGATGCAAGGGGTAGGGGCTGATTTATGTAACGGACTAACCCCCAAACATCGGTATTTTTCTTTAGTTTTGGGGCACTGCCACTGCTATTTTAACGATTAACCTAAATCCGTATTTTCCCCACCCCCTTGATGAGGAAGCTGTTGCTCAGAATATATTCTACCTACGGGTTGGTGGTGTTCGGTGGGGTGCTGGTGATACTGTCGCCCTTGTTCTGGGTCGCCAGCTGGCGCAAACGGTGGCACCGGCACGGACTATGGCTCAACGGTTTTTGGTCGCGGGCTTTCTTCGGACTGATGGGGGTGCCCGCCCGGGTGCGGGGGGCGGAGCACCTCGACCGACGGCAGACCTACGTGTACACGCCCAACCACTTCTCGCTGCTTGATATTGCCCTGGTGGGCTACATCCCGCAACCCTTTGTGTTTATCAGCAAGTTGTCGCTCACCCGCCTGCCGCTGTTCGGCTGGGTGATCCGCACCTTTCACATTCCGGTCGACCGCAACAGTACGCGCAGCAGTTACCAAGCCCTGCAACAGAGTTTGCGCAAGATCGACGAGGGCAAAAGCATGGTGATGTATCCCGAAGGGGGCATCCGCACGCCCGCCCCGCCCCGGCTGGCGCACTTCAAGAGCGGCCCGTTTCGGGTGGCCATCGAGAAGCAGGTGCCCGTGGTGCCGGTCACCATTCCGCACAACTGGTTTATCTTGCCCAACGACAAAAAGCTGCTCATGCGGCCCCGCCGCCCCCTGCTCATCTTCCACGAACCCATCTCTACGGTCGGGTTGACAGAGGCCGACATCCCAAAGTTGCGCGACCGGGTTTTTGGGGTGATTGAGCGGGAACTGGCGCATTATCATGAGGTCAATCAGACTCGGCCTACTGTGTCCAAGGCGATGAAAAATAGCTCAGCGGTTGGTTCGCCCCCCAAAAGCGACTAATTTAGCCTATCACTATGAAAATAGACCAAACCACCGTCCGCAAAATGGCCCACCTGGCCCGGCTTGACCTGGAACCCCAGGCCGAAGCAGCCATGCTCGACAGCATGAGCGAGATCCTAGACTGGGTTGCCCAACTCGATGAGGCGGACACCACCGGCGTGGAACCGCTCACCAACATGTCGTTCGAGGTGAACGCACTGCGCGAGGACCGGGTAGGAGAGCATCTATCGCGCGAGCGCGGACTGCAAAACGCCCCCCGGCACGACGGCGAGTTCTTCCGGGTACCCAAGGTGCTGGAGTAGCGCGGAAAGCAAGCCTTCTTCAGACCATTTTCTTCAGGAACGGGAGCAAAGGAGGCCTCCTCAAGACAAATTCCGCTCGACCAATGGGCAAAGTAGGCCTCCTCAGAGCTGCGGTTGAACTTCCCGAGGGCAAAGGAGGCCTTCTAAAGGCTCGGGCATTGCTTCTCACGTGCTGAGGAGGCCTCCTTAAGTCGGCGCTCCGCTGATTTATGCTGTATTCGGCAGTTTCTTACGCTGATCCAAATCCGTTTAGCGGTTCCCTTTGCGCCGAATAGCTTTTCCCGACCAGTAGCCGGTGTAACTTTGCATAATACGGTACATAGCCCGCCGTTATTCAATAATATTTGCTAATTCGCATGCTATGGCCCACACTTCTACTTCAACCGTTTTCTTCCCGCATGAATCAACCGTTTTTCTGGCAGTCGTGGCACCCCGATAGCCGCCGGGTATACGGGGGGCTGTTGGTCCTGCTGGCTGCTGCCCTGATCGCCTGGAGCGTGAGCGCACTGCGCGGTCTGGACGGCAGCGTCGACTGGGAGTTGCTGTCGAACGTGGAGCAGGTGAGTCTGCCCGACGACCCGGTGTCGGTGGGCGTATTCGACTTTACCCGCAACACTGACTACTACGTGATCACCGAAACCTACTGGGGTAGCAACTTGACCATGGCACCCCGGGCGGCCTATGGGCTGCTGGCGGCGCTGGCGATCACGGTGGTTTTCTTGCTGGTGATCATCTCGGCCTTTACGGGCTTCTGGTTCTACCTGGGCAATCTGGTGGTGGTGGCCCTGGTGCTGGGCATGAAGTGGGAGCAACTGCAACTCTTCGGCACCACCGGTCGGGTGGGGGCGGGGCTGGTCGTTGCCTTGTTTCTAATCGCCACCTTCTTCTTTCAGAAGATTCGTCCCGATACCGGCCTGCTGCCCCGCTTGCTCACTTTTGCGGGGTTGGTGGCTCTGGTGGGCCTAATGATGCATTTTTTCTCGCCACTGCCGCACCCGGCGCTGTACCTCATTAGCTACGGACTGCTTGTGCCCATTGTGCTGAGTCTGTTCTTTACTTTACTGGTGGCTCACGAACTGCTGAGCTTCTTCCTGAAGCTTATTACCCAAAACAACGCTCCCGGCAGCAAGAATACCTTTCTGCACTTCACCGCCATCACGGTGATCTACCTGGCCAACCTGGGGCTGCTGGTGCTGCGCAACATCGGCATCATCGACTGGGATATCCTCTACCTGAACGCTTTTGTGGTGCTGGCCATCTGCACTGTCATCGGCTTATGGGGCTTTCGCGACCGCGAGTCGCAGTATCAGTACATTCTGCCCTTTCAGCCGTTAGGAGCCTACCTCTACGTCGCGCTGGCGTTGATCACCTTTGCCACGCTGGCCTTCTTTGCCGCCACCGCCAACGACCCGGTGCTGGAGACCTTCGAGGACACAATTGTGTACAGTCAACTGGGTTTCGGACTCATCTTTTACGTGTACGTGGTGGCCAACTTCATTCAGGAACTGGCCACCAACCAGCGGGTGTACCGGGTGGTATACCAGCCGCCCAATCTGCCCTACGGCACCATGCAGATTGTGGGACTGGTGGCTACCGTAGCCTTCTTCGCCCGCGCCGGGTTGTTTCCCTTCTACCAAGCCGTGGCGGGCTACAACAACGTGCTGGGCGATTTGTACCAGTACGAAGGCGATCTGTTTTTGGCGGAGCAATACTATAAGTTGGGCGACCAGTACGGCTACAAGAACCACCGCTCGAACTACGCGCTGGGGGCGCTGGCCCGCGTACAGAATGATCCGGCGCTTACCACCTTCTACTTCAACGAAGCGGTGCAGAAGAACCCCAGTCCGCAGGCCTACGTGAACCTGGGCAACGCCTTTCTGGAAACGAAGCAGTTCTTCGAGGCGGTGTTTGCCCTTCGGCAGGGCCTGAAGGAGTTTCCGCAGAATGCCTATCTGCAGAACAACCTGGCGCTCACCTTCGGCCGCACGGCGGTGCTAGACTCGGCCCTGTTCTACCTGCAGCGGGCCGGGGCGGGCGATGCGGTGCGCGCCGCCGCGGAGGCCAACACCCTGGCGGTGCTATCGCGCAGCGCGACATCAGTACCTATCGCCATCGACTCGCTGCTCAACGAGGTGGTGAGCGACACGAGCTACGTGCCGGTGCAGGTGAACGCCCTGGCCTTTTCGGAGCGCTACGGCGCGGGACTCTCTCCGGCGTCGTTTCGCTGGCAAGAGTCGGCCGATTCGGTGCTCAACAGCCTGCAGTTTGCGCACCTATATAACTATCTGCTTACGCAACCATCGGTGGATACCGCCCTGGTGCAGCGGGCGCAGACGCTGGCGCAGGAAGGGGCGTTAGCCTATAATGAACCCCTATCGTTCGCCGCGGCGGTGGCGCAGTACCGGGCCAATCGGGTGGAGGAGGCCCTGCGGGTGGTGGACCGTTTGCAGTCGGTGAACGTGTTTAAGCAGGGCTACTACTTGCACACGATGGGCTTGTGGGCGCTGGAGCAAAACGCCCCGCGCATTGCCGAAGACTTCTTCGCCCGGGCGGTGGAAGCAGGTTTTAACGATGCGCACTTCAAACGGGGCGTGAGTCTCAGTGAGGCAGCAGCCTTGCCCGGCGGAAGCACCGCCGCCGCAGTAGATTTCTGGAACGAACAATTGGCTGATTCAGTCGCCGCGGAAGTGGCTCGGGACATGCTCACGATTTTCTCGGACGAAGCCCTGCGGCAGGCGGTGGACACGGCCACCGATGTGTTTTTATACCAGGCGCTGCGCTACCGCTATCCGCAACTGGAGGATGCACTGCGCGAACGAATTTGGCAAGCCTTCGACGATCCCAACTACCGGGTGCTGGCATTGCATGATCTGCGTATCCGTTTCAATGTTACCTTGGATGCCTATTGGAATGTCTGGCTAAATGAACTTGACCTTAATTCAGAGCTCTCGTCTGATGGACTAACTTATTTTTATTGGTTAACCGCCTTTCGCGCAGAAAACAAAAATGATCTGGCCGCTTTAAGCAGTATAGTTAAAGAGCTTCAGCCACTGAATCAGCAGCATAAGTACTGGCTCACTTACTTCCGGGCTCGATTGGCACAGCAAGCCGGTAACGATAAGGAGGCGCAGGAGCTATACGCTGCCCTGGCCGAAAATCCTTTCTTCAGCCGCGGCTACCGGGCGGCCATCACCTACCTGTATCCATCTGACGTCGATCCCACCCAGGCCTACCAGCACCTGCTCGATGCGGTAGAGATCAACCCCTACGACGCGGCGCTACTGCGCGCCTACGTGCTGGCGGCCCTGCACGCCAACCTGGAAACCTACGCCGAAGACGGGCTGGCTGACTACCGAAAGTTGGTGAGCGCGGCGGACTACGCGGCTTTCGAGCCGGAGTATGAGCGCGTGAAAGCAACAATAGCGGTGGATTTTTAACTGTTGGGTAGCGTCCCTTCAAATTTCGGCGTACCTTGCCGAGCATGAAGATTTATACTAAAACCGGCGATGCGGGCACCACCGCCCTCTACGGCGGCGCGCGCGTGAGCAAGTCCGACGAGCGGGTAGAAACTTACGGCACCATCGACGAGCTCAATGCCCACCTGGGCCTGCTGCGCGACCAGGAGGTAAATACCGACCGCGCCGCCCTCTTCCAGGAGATTCAGGAAACCCTATTCGTGATCGGCTCACACCTGGCCGCCGACCCGAACAAACCATCCATGAAGCTGCCGCCCCTCCCCGAGGGCATGGTGCCGCACCTGGAGGACTCGATTGATGCGATGGACGCTAAGCTTCCGGCAATGAAGTTCTTTATTCTACCCGGCGGGCATTCGGCCGTGTCGATGGGTCACGTGGCCCGCTGCGTGTGCCGCCGCGCCGAGCGGCAGCTGGTGCGCTTCGCCCAGCACGAAACCGTAGATCCCGTCATTATTGTCTACCTCAATCGCTTGTCCGACTGGTTATTCGTGCTGGCTCGGGCGATGGGGCAAGAGTTGGGCGTGGATGAAATACCGTGGAAGCCAGAGAAAAGTTAACATAAAATCTAAAACGCAGATGTGGCAATATAAAGATCGGCTAACACAACTACGCCAGGAAATAGATCGTGGCTTTATGGGGAATACGATTCCTTATACACAAGCTTTGGTCGAAGACATAAAATTGCGTGGACGTAAGCGCTGTGAAAAGGATCGAGGCGGCCTTAAAAGATAAACCACAGCGTATCCAAAACAGCGCTCCGTTAACCGTGGCGGAGATGACTTCGGCAGTTATTAGAAACTGCTTCTAACTCAGGAAATAAATAAAACGGCTATCTCGATTTGAATAGCTAAAGCAGCTTACTGCCTCGTCATTGCGTAACCAAATGGAACACCTCTCCCTCGTAGAACTTAATCAACTCATCAAGCAGGCGCTCTCCGCGCAACTGCAACCGGCTTACTGGGTGGTGGCTGAGATCGGCGAGCTGCGCGTGGCCCAAAATGGGCACTGCTACCTGGACTTGGTAGAAAAGGGCGAAGACCGGTTGCTGGCTAAGGTGCGCGCAACCATCTGGGCCTACACCTTTCGCAATCTGCAAGGCTGGTTTGAGTCCGTCACCGGCGAAGCCTTGCGTCCGGGACTCAAAATTCTGGCCCAGGTGGAGGTAAAGTTCCACGAGCTGTACGGACTGAGCTTTAACGTGAAGGACATCGACGCGCAATACACCCTGGGCGAGCGCGCCCGGCGGCGGCGGGAAGTAATTCAGCAACTTATTGATGAAGGCGTATACGAAATGAACAAAGCGCTGCCGTTGCCCCTGGTGCCGCAGCGCGTGGCGGTGATCAGCTCGCCCACCGCGGCCGGACTGGGCGACTTTCTGGATCAACTGCGGCACAACCGGGGCAGCTACCGCTTCGAAGTGCAACTGTTCAAAGCCAGCATGCAGGGCGACGCGGCCGAAGCCAGCATCGTGGCGGCCCTGCTGGCGGTGTACGACTGCCTGGAGCAGCGCGGCCCGTGCTTCGACGTGGTGGTGGTGATCCGCGGGGGCGGAGCGCAGGTGGACCTCGACTGCTTCGATACCTACGGACTGGCTACGCACATCGCACAGTTTCCCCTGCCGGTGATCACGGGCATCGGCCATGAGCGCGACGAAACCGTGGCCGACCTGGTGGCCCACACCAAGATGAAAACTCCCACGGCGGTGGCCGAATTCTTAATCGACGGTCTTACGGCCTACGACGAGCGCATCGAGGGCTATCGGCAGCGGCTGGAGCGGCAAACCGCCCACCGCTTGCGGGAGCAGACCTACCGGCTGGACGGACTGCAAACCACCCTGCGCTACGCGCTGACGGCACAGTTGCAGCAGCAGCAGCAGCACCTCATGCAGCGCCGCGAGCAGTTGCAGTTTGTGGCTCATACCCACTTGCGGCAGGAGCGTGAGCGCCTAACGCGTTGGCCCGAAACTTTGCGCATCCAAACCCACCACCAACTGCAACGCTGGCAACAGCAACTGGATACCCAAGAAAAGGTGGTCGCGCTGGTGGACCCGGCCAGCATCTTGCGCCGCGGCTTCACCCAAACCTACGTGAACGGAAAGCTGCTATCAAAGACCACCCGTCTAGTCCCAGGCAGTGAAGTCCGCACCCTTGCTGCCCACCAAACCTTAATCAGTACTCTACAAGAGCAACACTCCCCAACCGATGGCCAAGAAGAAGACTAAGCCCACTCCCGATCCGGTACTCACCTACCAGGAAGCCCAACAACAGCTCGAACAAATCGTGACGGCGGTAGAAAATGAAGAACTCGATGTGGATCAACTCTCAGAACAGGTGCAACGCGCCATGGAGCTGATCACCTTTTGCCGCCGAAAGTTAAAGCACACCGAAGAGTCCATTCAGCAAGCTTTTGAAAACGAATGAAGTTCTAGGTTCTATGGTTCTAGGTTAAAGGTTCGGAGTTCTAGGTTCAGCGTTTAACTCAAAACTTAGAACCTTTAACTCCGAACCTAGAACTTTAAAACCTATTCTCCTGATTCGGGAAACACGATAGTGCGGGTGCCGGTGATGATGATGCGGTGCTCCAGGTGGCTGCGAACGGCGCGGGTGAGCACGGTGCGCTCGATGTCGGCTCCGATGCTTGACAAACTCGCCGGGTTGCTGGCGTGCGATACCCGGGCCACGTCCTGCTCAATGATCGGGCCTTCGTCCAGGTCGTTGGTGGCGTAGTGGGCGGTGGCCCCGATCATCTTCACGCCCCGCTCGTAGGCGCGTCGGTAAGGGTTGGCTCCCTTGAAAGCCGGCAGAAAGGCATGGTGAATGTTGATAATCCGACCCGGATAGTGCGCTACAAAGTCCGGACTCAAAATCTGCATGTAGCGGGCCAACACCACCAAGTCGATGTGATGCCGTTGCAACAACTCGAGCAACTGCGTTTCTTGTGCTGTCCTTTGGGTGCGATCTACGGGCAAGCAGTAGAAGGGCACCCGAAACTGGTCGGCCAGATATTCCAGATCGGGGTGGTTGGAGATGATGAGGGGAACGTTGGTTTTGATCTTCCCCTGATGCTGCCGCTCGAGCAGGTCGAACAGGCAATGGCTGGCTTTGGAAACCAGAATGGCGGTGTTGGCAACGTCGGAAGCATAGTGCACCGACCACGTGAGATGAAGCGCCTCGGCGAGTTCCTCGAACTGCTGTGCTAACTCTTTGCGCGTGAAGGCTACTCCCTGCCCGTCGAGCTTGATGCGCATGAAGTACTCGTTCTGAATCTCGTCGGTGAACTGCTGGCAGCTCAGAATATTATACTTGCGTTCGTAGAAGAACGAGCTTATTTTGGCGATGAGTCCTCGCTGGTCCTCGCAGCGAATTAAGAAAACAAGGGTCGCGTCGGTCATAGGGGCAAAAGAACAAAGAAAGTACCAATTTTATGGCTAGTGCTGAGTTGTCTCGTCTTTCCCGCTTGGTTGCCTTACAAACCATGCTCCAGTCCCGACAGACGTTTACCGCGCGGGAAGCGGCACAGCGATTTGGAATAAGCCTTCGAACCGTATACCGCGACATGCGGGCGCTGGAGCAGGCGGGGGTTCCATTATACGCTGAGGAGGGCAAAGGGCACAAACTCGTAGAGGGCTACACCCTGCCGCCGGTGACGCTGAGCGAACGGGAAGCCAACGCGCTGGTGACGGCCGAGCAACTGGTAGCCCGCAACAAAGACACTTCTTTCGTGAACGACTATGCCGAAAAAAGTTTATGCCCCCTGACACTGGGCTGTCACCGAGGGGTGCTACGTTTGGTGCTTCTCACCAAACCCCCACTAAAATGAGTAACGTAAGCATCAAACCCTTCACCGTAGTCGGCATCAGCGTGCGCACCACCAACCAAGCCGAACAAGCCGCGCGTGACATTGCCGCGCTGTGGAACACTTTCTTGGCCGAAAACCTGGCCGCGCAGATTCCCAACAAAACCGACGAAGCCATCTATTCAGTGTATACCGACTACGCCGGAGACCATACGCAACCTTACACGGTGCTGCTCGGCTGCCGTGTCTTGGACGCCGACGCGGTACCCGACGACATGACGGCTAAGCACTTTTCCGGTGGGACGTACCAACCCTTTGTCGCCAAAGGAAGCCTCTCTCAGGGAGCCGTGTATCAAGCCTGGGCGGATATCTGGAGCGCGGACCTGAATCGGGCTTACACCGCTGACTTTGAAGTGTATGGCGAGAAGGCCCTCAACCCGCAAGATGCGGAGGTGGACATTTACGTAGCAGTAAAGGATTCTTAATCATTACCAGCGTCGGGATTAATCTTAACCCTGTTAAGCGAAAAGGCAATGATACAGCAACTCCAAGATTACTATCTGAGACTACTTGAGCCAACCCAAGGGTGTTTTCTGGCGATACGAGATCATATATGGCCTACGATCCGCTGATTACCGAAGCCTGGAAGTACCGCACTCCCTTCTTCTGCTACCGCAACAAAATCATGAGTTACTTGAGGGTCCCAGCCAAAGCCCAGCCGCCCTACCTGAGAGTGGTAGACGGCAAGCATATCGACCATCCGCAGTTGCAATCGGACGGTCGCGCTCGGATCAAGGTGCTGCCGCTCGACCCGGCGGGCGAACTGCCGCTGGATACCATTGATTTTGTGCTGCAACAGTCCATCGCCCTTCGGCAGCAGTAGCATAATTCGGAAATAAGTAACAACTTGGGGCACTACATCACGAGCTAATGCTTTGTCATCACTCTGGAAGGTTCTTGAGTCCAGAGGATAGGAGGATAAGCTACTCTACCAACCGGCCTAGAAAAAAATGACAAATATCAATTTGCCCTTTCTCTATCTTCTTGGAGTATCGCTGCTGACTGCTTGTGAAGCTCAATCTCAGAAGATAGCCATACCTGAGTTAGACTTAGCGTTCGATGCAGATACCATCCGTATGTCCCCGGAAGCGGAACGTTACATAGAAACCGCGGTGGACTTGATGCGGGAAAATGCGTTGTACAAAAAAGAAATCGACTTTGAGCAGGTTCATCAGGCTATCAGATTCTACGCTAACGGAGCAAAAGTAGTATCAGATACCCACCCCGCGATTGATGAAGCGCTTCCCCTTCTAAAAGATCATCATTCCTCCTTATTAACCCCCGAAATTCTTACCGAAGCCTTAGGTTTGGATGAAGACGATATAGAAAGCCTTAAACAAGGACGTTCTCCGCATATCGACTCAACTAAAATTCAGAATTTAGCTAACACACTGAATTTTGCGCAAGGAAAAGTAGTAAACGGAACGATAGGATACCTTTCCGTACCCTCATTTGAAAATCTTTACGCTGAGGAAATGACGTTCTTTGCTGATAGTCTTCAAAACATCATAAAGGCCCTTGATGCGCTCAACGTTAGCGGGTGGATTATTGATGTAAGAGACAACGATGGCGGTGCCGACATGCCCATGATCGCCGGATTAGGCCCTTTACTGGACGAAGAAAATAGTTATTATGGAATCGACGAATCCGGTACCGTAAGAACTAAATCATACTATCAAAACGGTACGTATTACAACCTTGAAACTCAGACCGACTCTTCCGCAACTCCTATTGTTAGAACCACTACTAACTATGAATTGAGCAATCCTGGGTTGCCTGTTGTGGTGCTGACCAGCAGAAAAACGGCTAGTTCGGCGGAGGCGGTAGTCGCCATATTTCAGGGACAGGAAAACGTAACGGTAGTTGGTGAAAAAACCAACGGATTGACCACCGTCAACAGCTTCAATTTTCTGGAAGACAATGCGGTGCTGAATCTGACGATGGCTCATTATGCCAACAGAGACAAGAAGCTGTTTATACAAGGCATACCTCCTGATATTGAAGTTGCACCTTCTGAGGAATCCGACTCGGACGTAGTAATGCAGAAAGCCTTAGAACTGTTACCGACCAAATAATCAACCCCAACCCCCGTGAAGCTCTGGCAAAAAGACAACACCTCCATCGACCGCGCCATCGAGGCGTTTACCGTGGGGCACGACCGCACGCTGGACCTTGAACTCGCGTCCTACGACGTGCTGGGCTCACTCGCCCACGGGCAGATGCTTACCCGCATCGGGCTGCTTACCGAAGACGAATTCCAGGCGCTGCGCCCCGAACTTATTCGTATCTACGCGCAGATTCAGCAGGGGGAGTTTGTCATCGAGGAAGGCATAGAAGACGTGCACTCGCAGGTGGAGATGCTGCTCACCCAGCGGCTGGGCGACATCGGCAAGAAGATTCACAGCGGGCGCTCGCGCAACGACCAGGTGCTGCTCGACCTGCGGCTTTTCCTGCGGCACGAGTTGCAAGAGATTACCACCCTCGTCCAAACCCTCTTCGAGCGTTTGCAGACACTCAGTGAGCAGCACAAAGACGTGCTGCTGCCCGGCTACACCCACACCCAGGTGGCCATGCCCTCGTCGTTCGGACTGTGGCTGGGAGCCTATGCCGAGAGCCTGATCGACGACGCCCAGTTGCTCTTAGCAGCTTACCGCATCACTAACCAGAATCCGCTGGGTTCGGCGGCGGGCTACGGCAGTTCGTTTCCGCTCGACCGCACCCTCACCACCCAACTGCTGGGCTTCGACACGCTGAGCTATAACGTGGTCTACGCCCAGATGGGGCGGGGCAAGGTGGAGAAGACCGTCAGCTTCGCCCTGTCGTCGGTGGCCGCCACGCTCGCCAAGCTGGCCGCCGATATTTGCCAGTACATGAGCCAAAACTTTGGGTTTGTGTCGTTTCCGGACCAGCTCACCACCGGCTCGTCGATCATGCCCCACAAGAAAAACCCCGACGTGTTTGAACTGGTGCGGGCGCACTGCAACAAGCTCATCGCGCTGCCCAACGAGATCAGCCTGGTGATTGGCAACCTGACCTCGGGCTATCACCGCGACCTGCAAATCCTGAAAGAAAGCCTGTTTCCGGCCTTGCACCAAACCAAGCAGTGCCTGGGCATCATGCACTACTCCCTGGGGCACCTGCGGGTAAACGAAGACATTCTGGACGACGAGCGGTACCGCTACCTGTCGAGCGTGGAGGCGGTGAACCGGGAGGTGATGAACGGCTTGCCCTTCCGCGATGCCTACCGCAAAGTGGGTCAGCAAATCACCGACGGCACCTTTGAGCCGACGACGGATCTCAACCACACCCACGAGGGCAGCTTGGGCAACCTGGGCACCGAGCAAATTGCTCGCAAGATGCAACAGGTGCTGGCCTCGTTCGATTTCGCCAAGGCTGAGCGGGCCATTCAGCAGTTGACAACCTAACCTTGGTTCCTATGAGAGTACTTTTCATCATAATCACAACGCTAAGCGTTACTCCTATCATCGCCCAAGATAGCATGCTGTGCCAGGGTTATCACTGGACGGAAGACGAAGGCAACCGGATGATGAAGCAGTTTGCCGCGGAGTGGAGCGATTCGGCCTCCTGGGAAGCGCGGGCAAGTAAAATAAAACAGGGCATTCTGGAGGGAATGCAGTACGATAAAATGCCTCAGATCACCGGAAACTTTGATGCGATCATTAACAATACCCGCACGATGGACGGCTACATCGTGGAGAACATCGCCATCCGAAGCTTTCCGGGCTTCTACGTCACCGGGAATTTATACCGGCCCACCGAGCAGAAAGAACGGTACGCCGCCATTCTGAGTCCGCACGGCCACCTGAAGGACAAGCGCTTCACGCACTACGTGCAGCGGCGGGGCGCGGTGCTGGCCCGCATGGGGGCCATCGTTTTTGCCTACGACATGGTGGGCTACGGCGAGTCGGACCAGGTGAACCACAAGATGCCGATTGCGCTGCTGCTGCAGACCTACAACAGCCAGCGGGTGCTGGAGTATCTGCTCTCGCGTCCCGACGTGGACCCGGAGCGCATCGGGATGACGGGCGGTTCGGGCGGGGCTACCCAGACGTTCGTGCTCACCGCCATCGACGAGCGGATCAAAGCCTCGGCCCCGGTGGTGCAGGTGTCGGCCCACTTCTTCGGCGGCTGCGTCTGCGAAAGCGGCATGCCGATCCACCGGAGCCCACATCACCAGACGAACAACGTAGAGATCGCGGCCCTGGCCGCCCCCCGCCCGATGCTGGTGGTGTCCGACGGGGTGGATTGGACGCGCAACACCCCGCGGGTGGAGTATCCTTATCTTCAAAAAGTCTACGCGCTTTACGATGCCGAGCACCGGGTAGAGAACGTGCATCTGCCCACCGAAATCCACGACTACGGTTATTCAAAGAGGACGGCGGTTTATAATTTCTTTGCGCATTACTTCGAGCTGAACTACCGAAACGTCCCTTACGACGAGGGCTATCAGGAAGATTTTGTGACCGTTCTGCCCGCGGAAGCGCTGAAGGTGTTTGGTGAAGATATTGCTAAACCGAAAGACTTGTTACAAGGCGATGAAGCGGTGATCAACTACCTGGGTATTGACTTGTTAGAATAGGTAACGTTTAATAATCAACTTTTTGTTTTTAATCACTGATGTTACGCACCCAATCCAAGTGATCTGTTAAATTTACGGATAAAAGCTACTATCAAGCAAGAGAACCAGTCATGGATAAGGAGATATTAGATTTATACACGGACTATCTTTTGGTTTCCACTGCTCAGACTACGGCTACTGGTATGTCTGACATGTTGGAAGGTAGTCTTAGCCACGACAAGATTACCCGTTTTCTTTCCAAAGATGATTTTACTTCCAAAGACCTGTGGAAACTGGTAAAATCTACTGTGCGGGAGATAGAGCAACAGCCAGGATTAAGCTATCTGATCCTGGACGATACGGTGGAAGCTAAGCCCTATACGGATGAGAATGAGCTTATTTGCTGGCATTTTGATCATACCGTGGGCAAATCAGTTAAGGGGGTCAACCAGTTAAGCTGCCTACTCTACCGTGCTGGGGTTTCTCTGCCAGTGGGTATGGAGTTGGTCAAAAAAGACAGATGGACTACCGATAAGAAAACAGGCAAGCAGAAAAGAGTGGCCAGCACCGATAAACAGACCCTTTTCCGCAAGATGGTGAGCAGTGCCTGCCAGAATCTTTCTAGGGTGGATTATCTGCTAGCTGACACCTGGTTTGCCTCCGCCGAAAACATGCGCCACATCAAGGAAGGGCACAAAACTGAATTCATCATGCCCTTGAAGACCAACCGGAAGGTAATAGTGGTTGGGGGCAACGGACAAGAAGAACGAACAGACCAACTGCAACTACAAGAAGGGCAGGCGGTGGAAATCCAGCTTGAGCAAGTCGGTTTCCCCCTACTACTTACCAAAGCGGTCTACTATAACAAAGACGGCAGCCAAGGGGTACTCTATCTGGTGAGCAGTGATTTGTCGCTGAGCGGTGAACAGATCAAGGATGTTTACAGCAACCGTTGGAAAGTAGAAGAGATGTACAAATCAGTCAAGAGCAACGCTAGCTATCCTAAGTCACCAACCAAAACGGTCAGGACACAAGCCAACCATTTCTTCTGCTCCATGATTGCCTTCTGGAAACTGGAGCGCTTGAAAATGAAAACTAATCTCAACCATTTTGCCATGAAGGCAATACTTTACAAAAATGCAGTGAAAGCTGCTTTCAAACAGCTATCCGACTTCAAAGCTCAACTCAACATTGAAGTCGGTGCGTAACATCAGTTAATCACTTCCGTACCCATTGGCAAAAAAGGCAGAAAGGGGGTGTTTCAGAAGAAAACCAGTAGCCGATGCTTCCTTTTCATAACTGGGCAAAGTCGACCCGGTTACGAAACGTACGTCGACCTTACTCAGCAGCACCGGAACGGTCTTGAAACTTACGTCTACGACCTAAGTACAGGACAAAACAGAGCAGGTAGGGGTAGTTGTTAACTTTGTAGTTGTGACAGACAAAGTTAAAACCAACCCTAAATGCTCTGCCATGAAAGATAGTAAAGAAATGCTAAAGCAGGAAATGCGTACTCATTTTGCCATAGATGCTCGTCGGATAGATTTGCTAGCCCGCTTGCTGATAGCCATACTACAAGTTTGTACGGTTAGCTACGCTCAATTAGCTTTGGCTTTGAACGTTCAGGTAAAGATCAGTTCTAATGTAAAACGCTTGCAGCGCTTTTTCAAAGAGTTCAGTTTTTCTCACCGCGCCTACGTGCAATTTGCTTGGCAGCAGTTTGCCAGCCGAAAAACCGTACTAGCCATAGATCGTACGGATTGGAAATTCGGTCGGCACCACATCAACGTGCTCATGATTGGCATTGCCTACCGGGGTACGGCCATTCCATTAGTATGGAAGCTGTTAGGCAAATCCGGAAACTCTTCTCAAAGGGAGCGCATTGGGCTGATGCGGGGCTTGCTGCGGTTTCTTAGCACTGAGCAAAGGTCTGACATTGAGTCTATTACAGCCGATAGGGAGTTTGTTGGGCACTGTTGGTTAAGCTACCTCATTGACCAGGATATAGACTTTGTGATCCGAATCAGAAAAGATGCTTTGGTGCACAAAGCGGGGGGCACTACGCACGCTCATCGCATCTTTACCACCCAAGATTTGCGCATACTGCGCAAGCCACGAAAGGTATTTGGCCTGTCGCTCTACATGAGCGGCCATCAACTCTCAGGCGATGAGTATCTCATACTCATCAGTACTATAAAAGGCAAACAAATGGCAAATCTCTATGGTCAACGCTGGAAGATTGAGTTGCTGTTTGGCTGTCTGAAAAGCCGTGGCTTTCGCTTCGAGGATACTCATCAGCAGATAGATCAACGTATCAATACCATGATTTTTGTGCTGAGCTTAGCTCTCTGTTGGGCGGTGAAAACCGGCGAATGGTTGCTGGAGCAGGGCTACAGCATACCCGTTAAGAATCTGGAAGAACGACAAGCAAAACTCTACAGCCTGTTTCGTATTGGATTGGATAAACTCAAAGTCCATATGATCAACCACCTTGAATTTAAACCGCTTATTGCTCTTTTGTCCTGTACTTAGGTCTACGACACTATTCTTAGCATTCCCGGTCTCGAAAAGCAGCTTTCCGAGACCGGGAACGCTCGACCCGGTGTCGTTTCATGACGTTTCGTCACTGGTTTTGCTTGACCGGGTGTCGTCTCCTGACGTTTCGTCACCGTTCTCACTTGGAAGGGTATTGATTTATCAACCTCCATCACTGGTTTTGCTCGACTGGATGTTGTTTCATGACGTTTGTCGCTAAGTGTAGTATATTTAGATCTGATGAGTTTCTTAACCTAAAAACTAATAAAAATGGATAGAATGAATCTTCAGTTATTCGCTCGAAATATGAAGAAACGATCCTTCCATACAGCCGTAAACTTTGCTGGTGCAAGTATCGGTATTGCTTGTGTGCTACTGATTACCATCTATGTGAAGCATGAGTTAAGCTTCGATCAGTACCAGCCCTATAAAGAAAGGATTTACAGGATGGCATTAGCCTATACGACGGGTTCGGGAAATGACTTTCAGTCAGCCGAAAATTTTCTTGCGCTTGCCCCTTCGTTGAAAAATGAATTTCCTGAAGTGGAGCAGGCTATTAGAGTCGTACCTTATCAAGGTAATGTAGCAATCCAAAAAAAATCAGGTAATGACCTTGTTTTCCAGGGGGATCATATTTATCGAGTGGACCCGGAAATCTTTACACTTTTTCAGGCACAATTTATTGAAGGTGATGCACAAGCCTTAACTACTCCTAATACGGTTGTACTCTCTCAATCCCTAGCAAAAAAATACTTTGGTGGCATATCTCCCTTACACAAAGCGCTGACCATTGACAATAGAACATATGCTG
Source organism: Cyclobacteriaceae bacterium (assembly GCA_965217295.1). Lineage (GTDB taxonomy): Bacteria > Bacteroidota > Bacteroidia > Cytophagales > Cyclobacteriaceae > Tunicatimonas. The sequence continues at coordinate 5,888,164 of CBDCHR010000008.1, read as the reverse complement.
TTAGAGGGGTTTTTGAAGATATTCCCAAAAGTTCTGATTTATATTACGAAGCTTTAATGGCTTATGACTTTGCTCCAAATGAAGACTGGGGCAACCCGGTGGGCTATACGTACGCGCTGCTGAAAGAAGGTCATAATATCCGTGCTTTTCAGGAAAAATTAGATACTCTAGTAGCCGACAAAATGAGCTTTTTGTCTCAATATGATATGAAAGGCAACGTACATATTTATACTCAGCCGCTATCAACGCTTCATTTTGCTCAACCGCTCAGTGGGGATACTCCCAAAGGTAATCGAACCTACATCAACATTCTGGTGCTACTCAGTATCGTGATTTCTCTAATTGTAGCGGTTAACTTTGCTAATTTCACTGCTTCTTTTTATACTGAGAGGATTCATGAAGTAGGGGTGCGAAAGTACTTAGGGGCAGGGAAAGGCGCATTATTTTCTCAATTCTTTCTAGAAGCAGTTTTCAAAGCATCATTAGTAGCAGTTTTAGCATGGGTGCTGTTAATGACCTGTATTCCTACAATTGATCTTTTAGTCAATAATGGCTTGGACCTTTATGCTCTATACGATCCAGCTATCCTACTGATCATGGTTGGTTTTGTTTTCGCTCTATGCCTGCTATCACTATTATATCCAGTCATCTATCTTCTCCATATACAGGCTTCCCAGGGGTTAAAGGGGAGTGCTAAATTCAGTAGCACCTTTTTCAGAAGAGTACTCATTGGCTTTCAATTTTTCTTTACCTCAGTCATGGTGTTCTTCACGCTAATTGTCTATTACCAAATGCAATTTTTAGAAAATAAAAACTTAGGTTTCAATGGAAAACAGGTTATAGTCATTGATATCCCAGCACTTTCAGTAGGACTGGATCAGATCAGCACCTTAAAAAGTGAACTAGAGAAGCAGAGTACCATTGACTATATATCGGTCGTGGATGCTAAAGCTTACCCAGGGAATAAACAAGCCGATTATCAATTAGGATGGATGCATCATCAGGTCGAGCGAGTGGAGGCCAATTTTCATGTCTTTGAAGTGGATGAACATTTCATTGATGTGCTTCAAATTGAGCTGATAGCAGGAAACAATTTTAGAGAAACAGCGGGACATGATCATAGAATGATCCAGGCCATCGTCAATGAAGCCTTTATCAAAATGGCCGGGTTTGCTTCTGCACAGCAGGCTCTTGGGAAGATCATCTATGAATTTGATACGAAGGCGGAAATTGTAGGGGTAGTAAATAACTTTCATTATGAAGGAGTACAACAAGCTATTAAGCCGCTTGTCTTACACTATTCTGATACTTACTCGTATAGTGGGCATAAATTATTAGTAGGAGTGAATAGTAGCAAAAGCATAGCGACGATTGAAGAAATGATGCAGCAGATCATTCCAGAAACGGGCTTATATTATACTTTCCTGGATGAACAATTTGCCAAATTACACGAGCAGGAAAAAACGATAGGAAGCATGACGAATATCTTTAGCATCATCTCCATTATACTGGCTTGTTTCGGATTACATACGTTGTCAAACTTGATCTTACAGCAACGTACCAAAGAAATTGGCATTCGAAAAGTATTGGGAGCGGGAATAGCATCTATATCCCTGCTATTATCCAAAGAATTTTTTGGGCTAGCGCTGCTTTCGTTTGTGCTAGCCATGCCGTTTGCTTGGTATCAAAGCCAGGTATGGTTACAGGAATTTGCTTATCGGATTTCTATTGAATGGTTCGTATTCTTCTTTTCTGCTTTAATTATTATCAGTGTCACAATGCTTGGGATTGTATGGAATATCGCGAAAGGGGTTACCATCAATCCTACAGAATGTCTGAATAGTAATTGAGAGCACCGCTACTTCCTCATAATCAAAAGCCGTGGCTGAGTACAAGACAGTGCTCGCCGACCAACAATTAATCGTGCAAAATACACTATGCTTTGTTCGTAGCTCCGAATTCCGTATACTCACCGTCAAATTGAGTCTAATCTACCCTACGAACGATGGCGTCTCCCTGCGTACTAGGCATCGACTACGGCACCGATTCGGTGCGCACCGTGGTCACCGACACCGCCGATGGTACCATCCTCAGCACGGCCGTGTTCCGCTACCCGCGCTGGCAACAAGGGTTGTTTTGCGACCCCGGCCGCAACCGGTTTCGCCAGCATCCGCAGGACTATGTGGACGGACTGCAACAAAGCGTGCTCGACGCGCTGGCGCAGGCTCCGGCCGACGTACCTGAACGAGTAACCGGCATCGCCGTCGATACCACCGGCTCCACGCCCTGCGCCCTGGACCGCACCGGTACGCCCCTGGCCTTGCGGCCCCACTTTGCCGAGAACCCCAACGCCATGTTTGTGTTGTGGAAAGACCATACCGCCGTAGCGGAAGCACAAGAAATCAACGACCTGGCCCGGCGTTGGGCCACCGACTACACCCGGTACGAGGGAGGCGTGTACTCCTCGGAGTGGTTCTGGGCCAAAATCCTGCACGTGCTGCGTGATGATACCGCGGTGCGCGACGCCGCCTACTCCTGGGCCGAGCACTGCGACTGGATTCCCTACCTGCTCACCGGCGGCACCGACGCACCGCAAATGAAACGCAGCCGCTGCGCGGCCGGGCACAAAGCCATGTGGCACCCCGCCTGGAACGGACTGCCCGACGAGGAATTTCTGACCACGCTCGATCCGCTGCTGGATGGGCTGCGGGCGCGCCTGTTCGAAGAAACTCATACCTCCGACCAAGTGGCAGGTAATTTGTCTGACGAATGGGCCAAAACGCTCGGCTTGTCTGCCGAGGTGGTCGTAAGCGTCGGAGCTTTCGATGCGCATATGGGCGCGGTGGGGGGGCAGATCGAGCCCTACTACCTCAGCAAGGTGATGGGCACCTCCACCTGCGACATTTTGGTGGTGCCAAAAGACGAACTCAAGGATCAACTGGTGAGCGGGATCTGCGGGCAGGTGGACGGCTCGGTGATTCCGGATATGGAAGGCCTGGAGGCGGGGCAGTCGGCCTTCGGCGACGTGTATGCCTGGTTCAAGAGCGTGCTGGCCTGGCCGCTGGAGCAGTTGGTGGCGAAATCTTCGCTGCTCGATGACGCCACCCGGCAGCAACTGCTGGACGAAACGCTGGATCGGATCATTCCGGCCCTGAGCGAAGCGGCCGCTCAGGTTCCGCCCGAAGCGTCTAATGCCCTGGCTGTCGACTGGCTCAACGGACGGCGCACTCCCGATGCTAACCAGCAACTTACCGGAGGGTTGGTAAACCTAAGCCTGGCCAGCGATGCCCCGGTGCTGTTTCGGGCGCTAGTAGAGGCCACCTGCTTCGGGGCCAAACGCATCGTAGAACGCTTCGCCAAAGAAGGCGTACCGGTGAAGGGGTTGATCGGACTGGGCGGGGTGGCCAAAAAATCGCCCTTTATCATGCAGACGATGGCCGACGTGATGAACATGCCTATCCGGATCGCTCGGGCCGAGCAGACCTGCGCTCTGGGAGCCAGTATGTTTGCGGCCACCGCCGCCGGTCACTTCGCTACTGTAAGCGACGCCATGGCCACCATGGGCGCGGGCTTTGATGCTGAGTACCAACCTGATCCCGATTGTGTAGACTACTACCAAGCCCGCTACGCCCAGTACCAGCGCTTTGGTGATTTTATTGAGCAAGAATTAAATAAGTAATAGCTCGATGGCTCGACTGCTCAATTGTTTGTATCCCTACGGTGAAGCGGCCTTGATTTATGATTAGCCTTTCTACTACCTTGCCAGAAAAAAGGCATGACAAATTTTCGTACGGAAGCCGAGATGTTTCCTTTAGTCGAGCAATGGCAGGGCAGTGGACAAACGCAAAAAGTATTTTGTGCTGAGCACGACCTTTCGGTTTCGGTGTTGGCCTACTGGCTGCGGCGTTACCGCGATCACCACACTGGTCTGAGCGATGAGTCAGGCGGTTTTGTTCCAGTCCGTATGAATGTATCCGGCTCGGTGGCCCTGGAAGTAGTGTTACCTTCGGGGGCGGTGCTGCGTTTTGGGCAGCTAGTAGCGGTGGGGTATCTAAAATCCTTGCTGTAGATGCTGGTCAGTTTACCCAAGCGGATATTCTTGTATTCACAGAGCGTAGATATGCGCAAAGGGTTTGATGGGCTGTCGGGTATCGTTACCCAGCAGATCGGGGCCGATGTGCTATCGGGCGATGCGTTTGTATTTGTTGGACGGCGTAGAGATCGTTTAAAGTTGCTCGTATGGGAACCGTCGGGCTTTGTATTGTATTACAAACGCTTAGAGGCCGGGACGTTTCGTTTGCCGGATGGTAAGCAGTCAGTGGTAGCCTTATCTTCGGCCGAGCTATGGGCTTTATTGGAAGGACTGGACGTAGAGGTGAAGCAACGGCGAAAACGCTACAAACTGGTCATGCCCGACCGGGGCGGCATCCCGCTCTCGGCCTAGGTGTTTGGATTTTCAGTGCGCCTACTTATGTTTGCCCCTATGGACTACGTAGCCCTACAAGCCGAGAACCAAGCCTTGCGCGAACAGAATGAAGGGTTGCGTCAGGAGTTAGCTGAACTGAAACGACTCATCTATGGCAGCAAACGAGAGCGTTTTGTTGGGGTGGCCGCCTCAGGGCAACTCAGCTTGCTCCCGCAAGAAGAGATTGTAGCCAAGGCTGGCGTTGAAAAGCAAACTTATCAGCGAACACTACCCAAACCCGCCACATCCATTCCCCCGTCGCGCAAGCTGCTACCGGCGCACCTACCTCGCGTAGAGGTCGTGCTGGAACCCGAAGAGGATACTTCTACGATGAAAAAGATTGGCGAGCAGATAAGTGAAGAGCTAGATTACCAGCCTGCTAAACTGTTTGTACGTCGCTACGTCCGACCGCGCTATGTGAGTGAGGAAGAGTACTTTCATATGGCTCCTTTGCCCAACCGCCCGATTGATAAGGGCATACCGGGCCCTGGGCTGCTGGCGCAAATCCTAATGGACAAGTTCTGTGATCATTTGCCCGTCTACCGACAAGTACAACGCTACGAGCGATTGGGTATCAAACTCTCCGAAAGTACGCTAGGTGGTTGGCTGAGTAGCACTTGTGAGTTAATCAATCCCCTCTACGACGCCTTGCGCAGGTGTGTGCTTGGTCAGACTTACTTACAAGCGGACGAGACACCGATACCTGTATTGGATAAGAAAAAGAAAGGAAAAACACACCGGGGTTACCAATGGGCCTACCATAGCCCGGAAGTGCATCTGGTCTTCTTTGACTATCAGCCCGGAAGAGGTAGAGAAGGGCCCAAAGAATGCCTGAAAGACTTTGCCGGTCACTTACAGACCGACGGATACGAAGCTTACGAATGGATCAACGCCCAGCGCGATGATATCACTCTGCTGCACTGCATGGCTCATGCCCGCCGATACTTTGAAAAAGCCTTGGACAGCGATGCTGACCGGGCAGGCTACGCTCTGTCCGAGATACAGAAGTTGTATGCCATTGAACGTCACGCCCGGCAAGCTGACTTGTCAGATGAGCAACGCTACGTGCTGCGGCAAGAACAGGCCGTACCCATCTTGGAAGAATTGCATAGTTGGCTGTTGGAACAAGCCGCCGCCGTGCTACCCAAAAGCCTGATTGGTAAAGCGGTAGCCTACTCACTACGGCGTATCAAAACTTTGTCCTTGTATACTACTGATGGTCGGCTAGAGATTGACAATAACCTGATTGAAAATACAATCCGCCCCATTGCTTTGGGCCGGAAAAACTATCTGTTCGCCGGAAGCCACACCGCCGCTCAACGTATTGCTGTCTTCTACAGCCTGCTGGGCAGTTGTAAGCTACACAACATCGAACCCTACAGCTACCTGAAAGATATCCTGGAACGACTGCCCGATCACCCCATCAGTCGGATAGACCAACTGCTGCCCCACCGGTGGAAGCCTCGGCAACCTGATCAAAAAGCTGAGCTAATCACCATCGCCGTCTAGTTCACCGGAGGGATACAATTGTTTGTTACAGGTTGACTACCTCAAACTTCAAAGTAGTATATCGAACTAACATCCCCGAAATCGGCTATATGGTGACAAGACAACCAAAACTAATACTATCTTGCTCGCAACAGGCTTACTCAAATTACTTATTGGATTTATCGGAATATTGGGAACTATAGTCTTTTTCGTCTTATCTGCATTTAAGCGAACAAGAAAAGGTAAATTAAAATATGCCGGGCTAACCCTATTGACAACCGTCATCTTAATTCTGTTAATAACTAGTTTCGAGTTTCTTATGTACCCAATAAATCCAAAAATGGATCAGTTGGTACTAACTGCTCACCGAGAAGCTCCAATCGGAGCTTATTGGTTTGGGGTTTATAAAGATTCAACTTGGGAACTGGGAAACTCGTCAAGAGAAATTGAAATCAGCGGAACATATACAATTTCAGAAGACACCCTTCACTTAAAGACACTTGGAGGAACGGCTTTTTATAACGGAGACACTCGAAACTCTTTTGTAATAATTGGTGAAGACTTAATGGAAGTTGAGGGCACCGGAATTAGAGGATTGAAAATCAGTATGAACAAATTAAACGGATTATAACATTCGTTATCCAAGCGTGGTAGGTCAGTGGTAGACGATACTCTTGTGCTCTCTGGATAACTCACGCCAGATTTGCGATTTGGCTATCTTCTACTTGAAAGTTTAAATATATTAAATCGCCACGATTCATACTGTAACCTTAGCAACGACGCTCAGCAATCGAACAATAGAGCAATCGAAAAGCAACCCTATGAAAGATTATCATGATATAAAGCATCAAGCCTACGAGGCCAACCTCCAGCTACCCCAACTCGGCCTGGTGCTTTTCACCTTTGGCAACGTGAGCGCCGCCGACCGCGACCGCGGGGTGTTCGCCATCAAACCCAGCGGGGTGCCCTACGCCAAACTTACCCCCGACAAGATGGTGGTGGTGGACTTCGACAACAATATTGTTGCTGGAGACATGCGCCCCTCATCGGACACCAAAACGCACGCCGTGCTGTATCGGCAGTGGGCGGGCATCGGCGGCATTGCCCATACGCACTCCACCTACGCCACCGCCTGGGCCCAGGCGCAGCAGGACATCCCCATCTTCGGCACTACCCACGCCGACCACCTGACGGTGGACGTGCCCTGCGCCCCGGTGATGAGCGATGAGATGATCCGGGGAGACTACGAGTACGAAACCGGCTTCCAGATTATCAATGCGTTTAAAAATCGGCACTTGTCCTACGAGGAGGTGGCGATGGTTCTGGTGGCCAACCACGCGCCCTTCACCTGGGGCAAAACCGCCGAAGAAGCAGTTTACAACAGCGCGGTGCTGGAGGAGGTAGCCCGCATGGCGTTGCTTACCCGGCAGATCCACCCGACCGCGCCGCGCCTCAAAGAATCGCTGATTGAGAAACACTACGAACGAAAACACGGCACAGACGCCTACTACGGGCAGAAGTGACTTGCGGGAGTGGTTAGCTATTGAATATTAGAAATTGGACGTGCAAATTCCACCATCCACCATGATCAATCTAAAAAAATACGAAGTTTGGTTTGTTACCGGCAGTCAGCACTTGTACGGCGAAGAAACCCTGCGGCAGGTAGCCGAACACTCCCAACAAATCGCTCAGGCACTGGATGCCTCGGAAGCCATTCCGGTGCGCGTCGTGTACCGCCCCGTGCTCACCACTCCCGACGCCATCTATCAACTGTGCCTGGAAGCCAACGCCGCCCCGGACTGCATTGGATTAGTGGCCTGGATGCATACCTTTTCTCCGGCCAAGATGTGGATCCGGGGCCTGAGTGGGCTGCACCAACCGCTGCTGCACCTGCATACGCAGTTTAACCGCGACATTCCCTGGAGTAGCATCAACATGGACTTCATGAACCTGAACCAATCGGCCCACGGCGGGCGGGAGTTTGGGTTTATGCTGAGCCGGATGCGCATCGAGCGCAAGGTGGTGGTGGGCTATTGGCAGGATGAGGAGGTGCAGCAACGCCTGGCCGTCTGGCTGCGGGCGGCCGCCGCCTGGCACGATGCGCAGGGAGCCAAAATTGCCCGTCTGGGCGACAATATGCGCGAGGTGGCCGTCACCGAAGGCGACAAAGTGGCCGCCCAACTCAAGTTCGGCTACGCCGTGAACGGCTACGGACTGGGCGACGTGGCCGCTTACGTGGATCAGGTAAGCGACGCCGACGTTGACACCCTAATCCGTGACTACGAAGACCAGTACGAACTGGCCCAGCAACTGACGGCCGACGGATCGATGCGCATTTCGTTGCGCGATGCGGCCCGTATCGAGCGGGGGCTGACGGCTTTTCTGGAAGCCGGAAACTTCGTTGGCTTCACCGATACCTTTGAGAACCTGCACGGCCTGAAGCAATTACCCGGTCTGGCGGTGCAGCGCCTCATGAAGGCGGGCTACGGTTTCGGAGCTGAGGGTGACTGGAAGACCGCCGCCCTGCTGCGGGCCGCTAAGGTGATGGGTCACGGACTGGCCGGGGGCAACTCCTTTATGGAAGACTACACCTATCATTTCCGGCCCGACAACCAGAGCGTGCTGGGGGCACACATGCTGGAGATTTGCCCGTCGATTGCGCAGGGCACGCCCTCGTGCCAGGTGCACCCGCTCGGCATCGGGGGCAAAGAAGACCCGGTGCGGCTGGTGTTCGACGTGGCCCCCGGCCCGGCGCTGAACGCTTCGGTGATTGACCTGGGTGATCGGTTTCGGCTGCTGGTTAATGCCGTGGAAGCCATCCTGCCCGAAGCCGATTTGCCTCACCTGCCGGTGGCTCGGGTATTGTGGAAACCGCTGCCTGATTTAAAAACCGCCGCGGCCGCCTGGATTTACGCGGGCGGAGCGCACCACACGGTATACAGTCAGGGCTTGACGCCGGAGCACTGGGAGGATTTCTCTACGATGGCGGGGGTTGAGTACTTGCTCATTGATCAGGATACGCGGCTGTCTTCTTTCCGAAAAGACCTGCGGCACAATGAGGCGTATTATCGGTTGTGATTCCTTGGGGGGGAGCGCAACGTTCAATGCAGCCGTCAGGCCGGGCTTATTGGCGGTTTTCTGTCTAGTGAAGTTAATGTTTATTGGCGCATAAACTAACGAGTACAATTTAACCCGGCTGGCGGCTGCGCGATGTTGTAGGCTGTTTTAATCATAACTGATTTCATAGTGCATGAGCTTACTGCTTTTAATATCTATCCAGATAACCAGGAAGTAATAAGTATAAATCCAATGTTCAGGATTTCTAATTCTATTATCATTTACACTGAACCAATCTTTACTAATCAGATAAAAAGAATTATACTCTTCCACTTGCTCAAAAATTACATCCAGTAATTTATGAAAATCACCTCTGTCATCTCCCCAATCATCTTCATTTCCAAAATCTACAAAGAAGTTTACTAACTGATTTTTATCTATCTTTTGGAAATCTGTAATTGAAATTGTGTTTTCATTAAACATTTGCCTAAGGAACCAATCTAGGTTTGATTTGTGCTCTTTTACTATCGAATGCAAACAATCCCTTGAATAAGCATTTGACTTTAAAAATGCGTTTATGACTTCTTCATCTGTGTATCTTTTATTCAGCAAAATGTCAAACTCGACCAAATTTACTCCTTGGTTTTCGACATTTTCCTCTTTCTGTTTTTTGAGCACAAAGTTCATATTTCAATAGCCTACAACAATTGGATAACCGACATTTTTGTCGGTTATATCTAATATGTCTGAGCTAATCTAGAGGATTTTTAATACTTTTAAAACGATTTGTAGCTACATGTGTGTAAATTTCTGTTGTTTTACTGGACGAATGCCCCAATAGCGATTGTATGTAGCGCAGATCTGTTCCCTGTTCCAACAAGTGGGTTGCAAATGAGTGGCGCAACGTGTGTGGTGTGACCGACTTCCTAATTCCGGCTTTCTTAGCTGCCTTAGCAACAACTTTCCCCACACTTTTACCCGAGTACTGGCCCCTACCCGGCCCCTCAAATAAGTACTCCTTTGGTTTCCACAATTTGTAGTACTCTCTTAAATGTTGTAATAAGGTTGTTGAAAGCAGCGTAAACCGATCTTTCCTACCCTTACCCTCTTCTACCCGAATGAGCATTCTACTGCTATCAATAACTCTGCTTACTTTTTCTTTACTTAAAACTTGTGGTAGTTTTTTCCTTTTACGGGGCCTCTCGATCGTATAGAAGCGATTGGGTAAGCCCATTACTACTTCGTAGTAAAGTCCGGCGTGGAACGCTTTATGGCGTTAATGGTTTGGTTAAGATATGAATCAGACTTACTCTGTTGTACCAAATGCTGCAAATATTTACGGATCTTCAGTTCGGTGAGAGTATTAAGCTCCTGGTTGGCATAGTAGTTTATGTATTTTTCAAACAGTTGTATATACGTACGTGCGGTGTTGTAAGCGTATTTCCTGATCTCTAGCTTCTGCAAGTAGGCTTCCGGACAGCGCCGCTAGTCCTCAGGGAGTTCACGCTGCCGAAACCGGTTTACGCTAAGGTCGGCACTACCCTGGTTGACGGGACGATTTGTAAAAAAATATTGTCCGCTGAACCAGGCTACTCCCCGAAACTTCTGAAACATTTGCGTTAGGTTGCCTTTCGTGTTTTCAACAATCATGCAGCCACTCTCAGCGTGCCATCGGGGGTAGGGTAGTTTCTTGACCAACGCCTGAATCACCTTGTCCAGATAGAACTTCAGGCCGATGCACTTTACATCCCGATGATAGATGAGCTTCAAGGTGACGATTCGGCGGGCTACTGTCGGTCGCTGTTCCGTACAATAATGAGAAGATAATCAAGTATCAATAAAAACTTAACCGTACGTTTATACGTTTTTTACAAGTTTATTCTGCGAATATGAACAAGCACCCTTACTGGAAGGTCAAAGACGTAAACGTGTACTTGTTCTGCTACGAATACGGCTTTATGAAGCGGCAAGAAAACGGCAAGAGCAAATACGTGCTAGTGCAGTGGCAGCCCTACATGAAGTGATACAGCGACAACAAAACCGCGCTGCAGAATACGCTACAAACCCGAAAAAATATCTATCTTGCGGCCCTAAAAATCAATCTACACGTACCCTACCTATCTCTCTATGGCCGTCGGCGAAAACGAGAACATCATTCCTATTAACATCGAGGACGAAATGCGCGGAGCCTACATCGACTATTCTATGTCGGTGATCGTCTCCCGGGCCCTGCCCGACGTGCGCGACGGACTTAAGCCCGTGCACCGCCGCGTGCTCTACGGCATGCTCGACCTGGGCCTCACCCACAACAAAGCCCATAAAAAATCGGCCCGCATCGTGGGCGAGGTGCTCGGCAAATACCACCCCCACGGCGATTCGTCGGTCTACGATACCATGGTGCGCATGGCCCAACCCTGGTCGATGCGCTACATGCTGGTCGACGGACAGGGCAACTTCGGCTCGGTCGACGGCGACTCCCCGGCCGCCATGCGCTACACCGAGGCACGCCTGCAACGCATTGCCGAAGAGATGCTGGCCGACATCAACAAGGACACCATCGACTACCAGCCCAACTTCGACGACTCGCTCGAGGAGCCGGTGTGCTTGCCGGGCAAGGTACCCAACGTGCTGGTGAACGGAACCTCGGGCATCGCCGTGGGCATGGCCACCAACATGCCGCCCCACAACCTGAGCGAAGTGGTCGACGGTATCAGCGCTTACATCGACAACCCGGAGATCACCATCAGCGAACTGATGCAGTACATCACCGCTCCCGATTTTCCGACCGGAGCCATCATCTACGGCTACCAGGGCGTAAAATCTGCCTTCGAGACCGGCCGCGGGCGCGTGGTGCTGCGGGCCAAGGCCGAGATCGTCGAAACCAAAACCGGCAAGATCCAAATCATCGTCACCGAAATTCCCTACCAGGTCAACAAGGCGGCCATGATCGAGAAGACCGCCGCGATGATCAACGAAAAGCGCATCGAGGGCATCACCGGGCTGCGCGACGAGTCGGACCGCAACGGCATGCGCATTGTGTACGACCTGCGCCGCGACGCCATTCCCAACGTGGTACTCAACACCCTGTTCAAGTACACCCAGTTGCAGTCGTCGTTCGGAGTGAACAACGTGGCTTTGGTGCGGGGGCGGCCCGAAACGCTCAACCTCAAGCAGATCATCGGCCACTACGTAGACCACCGCCACGACGTGGTGGTGCGGCGCACGCAGTTCGAACTGGCCGAAGCCGAACGGCGGGCGCACCTGCTGCAGGGCTATCTGATCGCCCTGGACAACATCGACCGGGTTATCGAGCTGATCCGCGGGTCGCGCGACCCCGAAACCGCCCGCAACGGTCTGATGAGCGAGTTTGAGCTCACCGAAATTCAGGCCCGGGCCATTCTGGACATGCGCTTGCAACGACTCACCGGGCTGGAGCGCGAGAAAATCGAGGCTGAGTACGCCGAAGTGCTCAAGCAGGTGGCCTACCTCAACCAAATTCTGGCCGAGCGCGAGCTGCGCATGCAGATTATCAAGGATGAGTTGCAAGAGCTCAAGGAGCGCTACGGCGACGAGCGGCGCACCAGCATTACCCACAGCGCCGACGACATCGACATCGAGGACATGATTCCCAACGAGGCGATGGTGATCACTATCTCGCACCAGGGCTACGTGAAGCGCAACCACGTGGATGAGTACCGCACCCAGGCGCGGGGCGGAGTGGGAGCGCGGGGCGTTTCCTCTAAAGATGATGACTTCACCGAACACCTGTTCGTAGCGCACACCCACAACTATCTGCTGATCTTCACCGAGCTGGGGCGGGTGTTCTGGCTCAAGGTATACGCTATTCCGGAAGCGGGCAAGTCGGCCAAGGGACGGGCCATTCAAAACCTGATCCAGATCACTCCCGACGATTCGGTGCGGGCGGTGATCAACGTGAAGAGCCTGAGCGATGACGACTACCTCAACAACACCTACCTAATGATGTGCACCGTGGGCGGCACCATCAAGAAAACTTCGCTGGAAGCCTACTCGCGTCCGCGGGTGAACGGCATCAACGCCATCACCATCAATGAAAACGACCGCCTGCTCGACGTGAAACTCACCGACGGACAGTCCGACGTGCTGCTGGCGGTGCGGTCGGGACGGGCCATTCGCTTCAACGAGCAGGACGTGCGACCGATGGGACGCAACGCCGCCGGAGTGCGGGGCATCACCCTGGAAGATGAAAACGACCGGGTGGTGGGCATGGTGACGGTGAGCGATTTGAGCCGCTCACTGCTGGTGGTTTCGGAAAAAGGGTACGGCAAACGATCAGCCATCGAGGACTACCGCATAACAAAAAGGGGGGGCAAAGGTGTTAAGACCCTGAACATCACTTCTAAGACCGGCGCGGTGGTATCCATTATGAAGGTGGCGGACCCCGATGATCTGATCATCGTCAACACCTCCGGGATCATGATTCGGATGCCCGTATCGGAACTGCGGGTGATGGGCCGGGCTACCCAGGGGGTGCGCCTGATCCGCCTTAACAACGGTGATACCATCGCCTCGGTGGCGAAGGTAGAGAACGAACTCATTGAAGAGGAGTTGGCGGCTCAGAAGGGCACCGCGCGCGATGGTGAAGCGTCGCAAGATGACAATCCGCCGCCGAGTGCTGAGGCGTAAACGATAAACCATTGACCAGAGACTGTCGATTTTGATTATCGACTTTTAACTTTTTTTCTTATTTTGCATTTTAGAACTAAATCAATGTATTACTATTCACTACACACTATGAAAAAATTAGCATCTTTTTTTATTGTTCTCTTAGCCCTACAAACCATTGCGTTTGGGCAGAACAAGAACGTTCGCAAAGCAGGCAGCGCGCTTGACAAAGGCGAACTCGCGGAGGCGAAAGCCCAGATTGATCCAGCCATTAACGACGAGAAGACCAAGGACGAGGCTAAAACCTGGTTGCTCTACGGGCAGGTGTACCAAGCCATTGCCGACGACTCTACCAACGCGGTACAGGTTGATGAACCGTATCAGGAAGCCATGAAAGGCTACGACAAAGCGATGGAGCTGGAGGAAGAAGGTTCTACTGAATACTCGCAGGCGCAACTGATGAAGGAGCAGGTGTGGGCCAACGCCGTTAACAAGGGGGCCGCCCTTTACTCGGACAAAGACTACGAAAATGCTATCACCTACTTCGATGTGGCTAAGATGGCTAAGCCGCAGGATACTACCGCCTACATCTACGCCGGTATCTCAGCGCAGCAGGCTGGTGAACTCAACGACGCTGCCGAGAACTATGCGTTCTTGGTAGACAGCTTGGATTATAAGAGCGAAGACTTTTATAACAGTTTGATCTACATCTACCTGGTAGAGCAAAAGGACAACGACAAAGCGGTAGATTATCTACAAAAAGCGCAGGAAGCTTTTCCCGAAAACCCTGACTTTCTGAAGCGGGAGATCACCGTGCTGATCACCAACGAAAAATACGACGAAGCCAAGGACAAACTGGCTAAGGCCATCGAAGCCGAGCCCGACAACGCAATCCTGTACTACAACCGAGGCTACTTGTACGAGCAAATGGGCGATGGCGAGCAAGCCGTAGAAAACTACCAGAAAGCCACCGAGCTTGATCCCAACTATTTTGATGCGGCCTTCAACTTAGCGGCGTATTATTATAACGAAGCTGCCGAAATTCTTCAGGAGGCCAATAACATGGATCTGAAAGAGTACGAAAAGCGTGGAAAAGAGATCGAAGACAATGCTATGAGCTACTTCGAAAAAGCGTTGCCCCCGCTGGAAAAATCACGTGATTTGAAGCCGGATGACCAGAAGGTGCTCACTACGCTGCAAACGGTGTATACCCGCTTGGGTATGGACGAGAAGGCGGAAGAAGTAGCCACTAAGCTAGAAAGCATGTAATTGAGGCATTCGCTGATCGATAATATCGATGGATAGCAGCAGCGACGGGTTTCCCCCAGGGGGCACACTCGTCGCTGCTGTCTTTTGTAGGCAACCAACCCCAATCAATGAAATCAAATTCTACCGACCCCGCGGAAGTAGCGGCCCTGCCGGAACCCATTGGCCCGCAAGCCTTCGGTCATCCCAAGGGGCTCTATTACCTCTTTTTTGCCGAACTCTGGGAGCGGTTCAGCTTCTACGGCATGCGAGCCCTGCTCACGCTCTACATGGTGGAGCAGGTGTTCGAGTCGCTGGCTAACCGCGACACGGTGTCGGCCATTATTTACTCTTCCTACGGCTCGCTGGTCTACGCCTCACCCATCATCGGCGGACGCATTGCCGACCAACTTAACGGTTCGCGTCAGTCGATCTTACTGGGAGGCATCCTGATGGCCATCGGTCACTTTGTGCTGGCCATTGAGAACAACACCGCTTTCTTTCTGGCGCTGGCCTTTATTATCGTGGGCAACGGCTTCTTCAAACCCAACATCTCCACTTTCGTGGGCGCGCTGTATCCCGACGGAGATACGCGCAAAGACTCCGGCTTCACCATCTTCCACATGGGGATTAACATTGGGGCGTTCGTCTCGCCCCTGCTCTGCGGCTGGTTGGGAGCCGAGTACGGATGGCACTGGGGCTTCGGACTGGCCGGAGTAGGGATGTTGGTCGGGGTGTTTTTCTTCTGGCGCGGCATCAAAAAAGGAGTGTTCATGGACGAAGGTCTGCCGCCGCACCCCGAAGTGCTGCGCGAAAAAGTGGCCGGTATTGCCCGACAGCACTGGATCACCATCCTATCAATCGCTGCCGTGCCGGTGATCGCCTTTCTGCTTTCTTCCTACGAGTTTATTGCCGACGGCGCCACTGTGCTGGGCAAAGTGACTATCGTGAACGTTATCTTCTACGGGCTAAGCATTTTTATTCTGGGCTACTTGTCCTACGTGATCTACCAACTGCCGCCCGTGGCGCGCAAGAAAATGATCGTGGCGGTGCTGCTCACGGTGTTTATGACGCTGTTCTGGGGGTTTCATGAGCTTTCAGGAAACATTATCACGCTATTTTCGGCGCGTAACGTGGACCTGTGGCTGATGAACGCAGCGCAGACCAACGCGCTCAACCCTTTGTTCATCATTTTGCTGGCGGTGCCCATTTCTTCGCTGTGGGTTTTCTTGTCCCGAAGAGGCATAAACCCCCGAACGCCCTACAAGTTTGCCGCCGGACTTGCCCTGCTGGGCTTAGGCTACTACCTGTTGTTTCTGAGTCAGAATTTTGCCAGTCCCGAAGGCACGGTTCCCTTCGTGTTCCTCATTTTGTTGTACCTCTTTATGTCACTGGGCGAGCTGTTCACCTATCCGGTAGGTTTGTCTAAGATCACCGATTTGTCGCCCCGAACCATTGTGGCTTTTATGATGGGAGTATGGTTTTTGTCATCGGCCTACGCTTTTCAGATCGTAGGGTTCGTGGGGCAGCAATTGGCCATTGATGAAATAGCCTCCGAGGGGGGGGGGGCGGTCACCGCTTCGGACACGCTGCGCATGTATACCGAAGGCTTTGAGTCAATTGCCTACGTCGCCCTGGGTGGTGCCCTGATCGTGGTGATGTTATCTCCGCTGCTTACCCGTTGGATGGATGACGTACACTAGGGGCTTCCGCCAATTACTGTTGGTGTTCTACCGTAAACTTTCTAATTTCGCTGGATGAAGGTATTTACCTTTCTGCTATCCTTGTTGCTCACGATTGCCCTGGTGGTGGCGTTGAGCTGGCGCATCGATCCCCTCCCTCCACTGGGCTACTTCCTGGACCCGTTTCACGGTTTTTGGCAAAATGCGCAGGGGGATGAGGTAGGCATCGAAAACAGTCTGGAACTGCCTAATTTGCGGGCCCCGGTCACCGTGCACTACGATTCCCTGCTCATTCCCCATATCTTCGCGCAAAACGATGCCGACCTGTACCGCGCCCAGGGCTACGTGCAAGCCTCGTTGCGCTACTGGCAAATGGACTTTGTCGCCCGGGTGGCGGCGGGGCGTCTGTCCGAGGTGGTGGGAGCACGCGCCCGCGAGTTCGACCGGGGACAACGCCGCAAGGGGTTGATGTTTGCGGCCGAGAAAGCGCTGCGCCTGATGGAGGAAGACCCGGTGGCCAACGCCGTGCTGGAAGCCTACACCGACGGAGCGAACAGCTACGTGAACAACCTGCGCTACGAAGACTGGCCCCTGGAGTGCAAACTGCTAGACTACGCGCCGGAGCCGTGGACACCACTCAAAACTTCGCTGTTGCTAAAGTACATGGCCGACGACCTGTCGGGCTTTGACGAAGACTTGGAAAACACCAACGCGCTCCTGCTGTGGGGCAAAGAACGCTTCGATTTTCTGTATCCGCAGTATTATCCGGACACCGAACCCGTGATCTCTGCCGATCACGTCTGGGATTTTGAGCCCATCGTGCTGGATACACCGTCGGTGTCGTTTGCTGACAACCAACTGACCACCCAGGTGCTCCCCAAACCTGATCCGGATAACGGAAGCAACAACTGGGCGGTGAGCGGCAGCAAAACCAAGTCAGGAAACCCTATCCTGGCCAATGATCCGCACCTAGGGCTGAACCTGCCCAGTATCTGGTTTGTAGTGCAGCTGCACACCCCCGAACTCAACGTGCTGGGAGCCACCCTGCCCGGCTCACCCGGCGTGATCATCGGGGCCAATGACTCCATCGCTTGGGGCGTGACCAACGCAACCCGCGACGTGCGGGACTGGTATAAAATCACCTTCAACGACGCCCAGCGCAACGAATATCGGTTCGATGGCCGTTCCCTAAAGGCACAGCCGCGGGTGGAGGCTATTCAGATCCGCGGCGAAGAAACGTTCTACGACACGGTGGTGTATACCCACTACGGACCCGTGGTATATGATCGAAGCTTTCCGGCTGACTCAATTGAAAATCCCGAGCGCAACTACGCCATGAAGTGGCCCGCCCACGACCCTTCGATGGAGATGATGACCTTCTACTATCTGAACCGGGCCAGTGATTACGAAGCGTACCGGCAGGCGCTGCGCTACTACGCCACCCCGGCACAGAACTTCGTGTTTGCTTCGGTGCAGGGCAACATCGCACTCAGCGTGCAGGGCAAGTTTCCGGCCAAGTGGCCGGAACAGGGGCAGTTTCTGATGGACGGCAGCCAGCCGGAGCAGGAGTGGCAAGGCTATATTCCGTTCGAGCACAACGCCTACGAACGCAACCCGCCGCGCGGCTTCGTGAGCTCGGCCAATCAAATACCGGTCAACCCCCAGTACCCCTACTTCTTCTACGACAAAAAATACGAGCACTTTCGCAACCGCCGCATCAACGAGCGGCTGTCTGCGCTGAAGCGAATCACCCCGGAGGACATGATGGCACTGCAGGCCGATAACTACAACCAAAAGGCCGCCGACGTGCTGCCGCTGATGCTCGATAGCTTAGACGACAGCCAACTGCGGGGCGAGTCGGAGGAACTGTACAAGCTGCTGCGCGACTGGGACTTTCGGAATGAGCGGAATCGGCGGGCACCCACGGTTTTTTCTATCTGGTGGAACCAACTCAAGGAAGCGCTTTGGGATGAAATGGAGGGGACATCGGTGGCCCTGACTACGCCTACCGATGCAGCAACTATTCACTACCTGAAAAACTACCCGCAAGACAGCATGGTGGACCGGCAGAGCACCACCTACCGGGAAACCGTCACCGACCTGCTCAACGAATCGTTCGCGATCACCGAACAACTGCTCCGCGCTTGGTCGGCCGAAAACGACGCGCAATATACCTGGGGCAACTACAAAGCCACCAGTATTCAGCACATGATGCGTCTGGCTCCGTTGGGGGTCTACGACGTGCCCATCGGGGGCGGGCGGGGCATTGTGAATGCTACCAGCGAGCGGCACGGACCCTCGTGGCGGATGGTGGTGGAGCTCAGCGACCCAGTTAAGATTTGGGGAGTGTATCCCGGCGGTCAATCCGGAAACCCCGGCAGCGCTTACTACGACGACCAGGTGGCTGCCTGGGCCGCCGGAAAGCACTATTTGCTGCGAAAAATGGCTGGTCCTGAGGAAAATGCCAACTTGCTGCTCACCCAAACCCTTTCTCCCACCGAAGCCGACTAACGCATGAAATTTATTTTTAAGGTGATTCTAACCGCGGCTGTCTGCTACGTTGTTGAGCTTTTTCTGCCGTGGTGGACGGTGGCCCTGGTTTCTTTTGGGGTGAATTTGGTGCTTCCTACCAAGGGTTTCAATGCTTTTTTGAGTGGCTTTTTGGGCGTAGGGTTGCTGTGGTTGGGTATGGCTTGGCTTATTGACTCCCAATCGGGTGGACTGCTTACCGAACGGGTGGCGGGTATTTTCGAGTTCACGAATCCGGTTTGGATGATTGCCCTCACCGGTGGGGTAGGGGGGCTCGTAGGCGGACTGGCCGGACTAAGCGGGACGCTGTTTAGAAACTTGCGCCGCAGCGAAGAAGTAAAAGGTAGCTACTACGCCTAGGCGGGGCCACCTAGTATATGATTAGCGCAAGTACGTTTTATAATTTATTCTATTTAGATATTCATAATTCCTTGTTCGGTATTCGATATTTGAAAATATTGAACCGGGCCCCGGCGGCACCGAACAAGGAACGCCGAATGATGAAGTATAATACAAATTCCTCGTTCGCTAATCATATACTCCACCTAGGCGGCTCCACTCATCACGGGAGTGCGAGCTACCGTAGGTTCCGGCGCCGACTCTTGATACGAAGGGGCGGGGGCCAACTCACTGGGATTGGCATGATACACCTCCTGGGTCTGCTGGTCGCGCAGCTTGTAATACTTTTCCAGCAAACCATTGGCCCGCTCCAGCGGAATGGCCGAGCGCGTGCCGCTAGCGTTCACGATTCGAATCACCGGAATGCAGTTTCGGTTGGCGCTTAGCACCGTGGATTCGTAGTTCCTGCCGAAGTAGATTAAGAAAGGCTCTTCGGTGAAGAAAATAAATTTTTTGATGTTGGTATGATTTCTCTCCATAGGTTAGGGTAGCTTATTGATTACAAGGTAGAGAATAAGGTTTGTAAAATAAACCGAATCACGGTATTTAACCTACGAACTTATAAAAAGCGCATTTAATCACGTTGGCTCACTATTTGTCGACGGGCAATCCGCCGGGTAAACGCCGACATCGGCAGTTTGTGCCTCCGGCCATTATTCTTCTGATGCCAAGGGAGTGATGATCACCGGCATGCTGACCAGGTCCCGAAAGTCTTCGCCCGACTCTTTCATGTCTTCGTCCACGTCTTCGTAATACCACACCACCGACACCTTGCTCTGCTGCTGATGCAACTTTTCCAGCTTTCGGAAAATATCAATCAGGCACTTAGACGAACTGGTATTGAAGTACTCCAGCCGTACTACCAGTTTGGTGATTGGTTGCGGATGTTTTTCGTACGCCTCAATCCACTGCATGAGCGGCGCATAAAACGCCACCGAGTCTTCAGGAATGGATCTTCCCTTCAGTTCCAGGTAGCCCTGATCGGCATCGAAGGCAATATCGGGAGTCTTTGAGGTGCGAGGAATAAATAAACCGGTCATAGTGATCTCATTGGGTAAACAAAACGCCCTTTACCGACGCAAGAAAGGGCGTGGTCTTGGTAAAAGCTACCAAATGACCCATAAAATCGGCAGAATATTCAGCGCTGCGGCAAATGAGCAAAGGTTTGGCTTCCGGGCAACCTTTTATTGCCGAAGCTGGTTTAAAAGAAGTCACTTCTTAACCCAATCGAATTCAATGGCTAAAGTTACCGTGGGCCGACGCGTGCACTTCAACGCAGCGCACCGCCTGCATCACCCCGGTTGGTCCGACGAAAAAAATCAAGAAGTGTTCGGACTATGCAATAACAAGAATTATCATGGTCACAATTACGACTTGATCGTTCGGCTCACCGGCACCCCTGACCCTGAAACCGGGTTTGTGTACGATATGAAGCGCCTCAAAGACTTGGTGGGCGAACTGGTGCTGCACAAATTTGATCACCAAAATTTAAACCTGGACACTGAGGAATTTAAAGATCTCAACCCCACCGCTGAGAACATTGCCGTTGTGATCTGGAATATCCTTCGTCCGAACATTGATGAAGCCTTAGCGCTGAACGTAACCCTTTATGAAACTGAAAGAAATTTTGTCGAATACGCTGGATAACAAAGAGCCCACGGAAGACGATGTGCACCAAGTTAACACCCTAGAAACTCCCTTGCGCCCCGATGCTTTTGAGAAGAGCGATCAGGAAAAGATTAAAGTGATCGCGAAGCACTTCCGCGAAATCATGCTTGCGATGGGTCTCGACCTCACCGACGATAGCCTGCGAGGAACTCCCGAGCGCGTCGCCAAGATGTATGTTACTGAGATATTTAGCGGACTGAACCCCAATAACAAGCCAGTAGCCACTCTCTTCGAGAACAAGTATAAGTACCAGAAGATGCTCGTGGAGAAGGACATCACTTTTTACTCGAACTGCGAGCACCACTTTGTGCCCATCATCGGCAAGGCCCACGTGGCCTACGTGTCGAGCGGTTACGTGATCGGTTTGTCGAAGATCAACCGCATTGTGCAGTATTTCGCCAAGCGACCCCAGGTGCAAGAGCGGATGACGGTGCAAATTGCCAACGAACTCAAGGCGGTGCTCAAGACCGAAGACGTGGCGGTGGTGGTGGATGCCGCGCACCTGTGCGTCTCTTCACGAGGAGTGCAAGACACCAGCAGCCTGACGCTCACCGCGCACTACAGCGGCATCTTTGAGGAAGAGATGCGCAAGCAAGAATTTCTGAACTACGTAAACATGTCCTAACGATGGCTGATTTTTCTGATAAAACGATTTTAGTTGTGGGCGGCACGTCCGGCATCGGTCAGGCGGCGGTGCACGACCTGCTGGAGAAGAACGCGCGGGTGCTGGTAGCCGCGCGTAATGCCCCTGACGATGACTTAGCCGACCGGGTGGAGTATATCTCACTAGACGTTACCGAGCCGGGTGATAGTTTAGCAGAACTGCCCGATACCCTGCACGGACTGGTGTACTGTCCCGGTAGCATCAATCTGAAACCCTTCACCGCGCTGAAGCCCGAGGATTTTTTGGCGGACTTCGAGCTTAATGTGTTGGGAGCGGTGCGGGTGCTCAAAGCCGCCCTGAAACCGTTGCGGGCTGCCCAGGGGGCCAGTGTGGTGCTCTACAGTACGGTGGCCGTGCAACTCGGACTCAACTACCACACCAGCGTGGCCACTGCCAAGGGGGCGCTGGAAGGCTTAGGCCGGTCGCTGGCGGCCGAACTGGCTTCTAAGCAAGTACGGGTGAACCTCATTGCCCCCTCCCTCACCGATACTCCGCTGGCTAAAGGATTACTGGGCACTGATGACAAAAAAGAAGCCTCCCGACAGCGCCATCCCATCGGACGCTACGGCGAGGCTGAGGATATCGCGCGGGCCACGGTGTTTTTGCTATCCGACGACAGCAGTTGGATCACCGGGCAGGTGCTGCACGTAGACGGAGGCTTGTCTACGCTGAAGCCGCTCTGAGCAAAGGGGATGGAAAGACCAGTAGAATTACGAGGAGTGTTTTCTTTCGCATCTGTTTTTAGAGTTAGAATGACTTTGTTGCATGTAAAACACCCCTCTGGTCACGGTAGTGACTTCTTCCATTATAGTCAACTGCTTATTGACTACCTGAAGCGGTAACTTACGCCACCAGCAAGATAAAATTGGGGTCCTATTCCAAATTGTAGAGAAACCAACGCGCGATCAAGCCCCACAAAGGCAGTCGCCGCAATTCGTTCAGTAGTGGTCTGGTCTTCTCCAAAAGCTCCCGACTTTCGGTAGATAAACCGGTAGTGCCGCTCCGGAACGGCAACAACTGTTTGGTAACCCAATACTACCCGGTCCGATACCTGCGCTCGCAAACTGGAAGTGAACGCGATGGATGCCCTCCAGGGATTGTAAACCGTGGTCACCAATGAGGAGCGTCCCTGAAACTGTTGCATAAAAGCAGGATACTGGCCTAACTCCCGGTTGATGATTAGATCTACACCCACCGGACGAAAGTTAACATTAGCCAATGGAATGTTTAAGGCTACGCTTCCCCTGCCCCCCAAGCCGAAGTAAGACTTGTTCCTAAAATAATGATCTACCAACACGCTGTCGTGCTTATTGCCAAGTTGGTATCGGCCGTAGTAACTCAATAGCCCAGCCGTCCAAGCAATATTACGATGAGTTTGCCCTCGGCAGACATAGGCCTCATAAGCGCGATTCTTATCACCGGATCGGTCGGAAATCCAAGATAGGTTGTAGCCAGTTGCCCGTATATATCGAGCCGAAACCTGCCAAGTTTCCCTTGGAAGACTATCGTAATGAGGCACATCTGTGTAACTGTGCTCCAATGAATGGTACCCATTGCCAAAGTAGGAATGATACGATTCACTGCAACTGCTCATTAACCCCGCAACGGCCATCCCAATCCAAAGTAACCGATTACATCTCATAACACTAGCTTATAGCCTACAAATTATTGACACCAACTATCCACGCATGGTTGGGAAAGAATAAAATTAGCGGCAGGTAGGATAGCTTTGGCTGGCGATCTTTGCCAATGATAAGTCAATCAAAAAACTTGTAATTTTTCTTACTGCTTTCGGAGTGAGTGGATAGGTAATTTATTTACTGTTTTGACGCTTTTACCGTTATCTTAATCTGACTGTTTCCATGTAGATTACTATAAACATCACACTGGCAAGCACTTACAAAAGTCAGACGACTGTCAGAAACATACTATTTTAGCTTAAGTTGGTTTGCTTCTCTTAACGGGTTATTTTTTTCGGTTAGGCTATTTCAATAAATTCTGCTATTATTAGGGAGCGAATGGCACTTCTTTGAGTGCTACTTTATCTTTTGAATACTACATAAAAGTTAATTTTTGGTTTTTTATTGTATATATCATACATAAGTGATATTTTGCATACATATTATTTAATTGAACGACATGGATAATTTGTATTCTTTTCACCGGCTATCTCTAGAGGAGCGAACGCAGTACATACTTGGCAACGGCATGCTCTTGTGTAGCCGATATTTCGCCGGACGGAAGGTTTTTTTGTATCACACCGGAAAATTCTACGCCGAAATTTGGTTTGACACCCGCAAGAGTAAGGTATCTAATATTATTCCCTTCACCACCACCAAATGCCTTAAACCTTACCTAGATTTGATCGATATTGCCGACGCCTTCGTTAGCTGATATTTAGCTCCAACCCTTACTTTTTAGCCAGCCTCCCCAGCCGATCATAGTGAAGTTCCCCGCTATCCAGCATATTTTTTAGCGATTCGAGCAGGGCAGGTTCATCTATCGCTGGCAGAGCGGCGGTCAAAACCTCTACCGTCACGGGATTATCCGTCAAAACTTGAATCACGCGCTGCTTCACTTCCTCGGACGGCTGCCCGGAGCCTCCGGAGTTTTTCTGTTTTGCTTTATTCCGACAATGATCGCACACTCCGCAGTTTTCCTGATAATCTTCTCCGAAGTACTGCAGCAGCAACTGCGTACGGCAACGGTGCGGGTGCGTCACGTACCGAACCACCGACCTTATTTTCTCCGAATACGTTTGCTTGCGCTCTTCCAAACCGCTGGCCCGCAGGGGCAACTTGGCCGCATCGAAGCGCGGAGTGGTGAACAATAACTGGGGTTTATCCCGGCGCGGACTGTAGCTCACCACTTCCTGCTCGTGTAACAAGCGCAGCTTCTTGGTTACCTCGTTCACCGAAGAAGCTAGTTGCGAAGCAATCCGGCTTTCCGATATGGTCGCGTAGCTGGTGTACAACTCGCCGCCGTGCAGTCGCAGCACCAAGTCCAGCAGCGGTTCTAGCGCCGCGTTGGCAATTCGATACTTATACAGCGCTTGATAATTGACCCGAATGTGCAGTTTCGAGGGACTGTGAAAGCCCTCGTTCAGTTGCAGAAAGCCCGCTTCCTCCAGGCGCTTGATGGCGTAGTACACTTCGTAGGCAACGAGCCGGTAGGTCTTGGCAAAGTCGTCCAGATCAAAGTCGTAACTGGCCAGCATACTACTACCTACCGCGATGCGCAGGTAGTTGGCCATGTTCTGATACACCGTGCGCAACATCGGCAGGGGCGGGAAGGAGCGCTCGATACTTTTCTCTAGTCGCTCTACGTCGTTTTGGTCGTACAACACCACGGCGTAGGCTTTCTGCTCATCCCGTCCGGCGCGGCCCGCCTCCTGGTAGTACGCCTCCAGACTCTCCGGCAGGTCCAGGTGCACCACCACGCGCACGTCGGGTTTATCGATGCCCATGCCGAAGGCGTTGGTGGCCACGATCACCCGGGTTTGGTTGCGAATCCAGGCATCCTGCCGGGCCGCCCGTACTTCACCGTCCAAACCGGCGTGGTAGTAATCAGCGCTGATGCTGTAGCTGCTGAGCATCCGGGCCACCGCTTCGGTGCGCTTCCGGCTGCGCACGTACACCACCGCTGCGCCGGGCACGTTGGTGAGTACCTTGCGCAAGCGTTTCTCTTTGTCCTCTTCGTAAAGCGCCGCGTACGATAAATTGGCGCGGGCGAAGCTGCGTTGAAATGCCTGCCCCTGCCTAAAAGCAAGTCGCTCCTGAATATCCTGCTTCACCGGCGGCGTGGCCGTAGCGGTAAGGGCCACCACGTTCACGTTAGGAATCACCGCGCGGAAGGCGGCTATTTCCAGGTACGAAGGGCGAAAATCGTAGCCCCACTGCGAAATGCAGTGGGCTTCATCCACCGCCAGCAGTGACACGTTCATGCGCTCGATACGCGCCAGAAAGAGTTCGGTTTTGAGACGTTCGGGCGATACGTACAGAAATTTGTAAGTGCCGTATACGCAGTTGTCGAGACAAAAATCAATCTCACGCGCACTCATGCCCGAGTAAACAGCCGCGGCGGCGATGTTGCGGCGGTTCAGTTGGTCCACCTGATCGCGCATAAGGGCAATGAGGGGCGATACCACCAGGCAGATTCCCTCGCGCAGCAGGGCGGGCACCTGGAAGCAGATGCTCTTTCCACCCCCGGTGGGCAGCAGGGCCAGCGTATCGTTCCCCGCCAGCACCGAGGTGATAATTTCCTCTTGCGACGGCCGAAACTGCTCGTAGCCCCAGTACTGCTGAAGAATCGCGTGCGCCGTCATGCGGAAACTAGGTAAGTAAGTACTAAAGGTCTGGCATTGGACGATAAAAACCAACTGGTTATATTTGATGTTCAACCACTAGGACGCTTCTTCAAGATTGTAGAATCACAAAAACAAAGGGCTGAACTATTCACTTTTAGGATCGGTTAATCAAGTCAAGAGATAGTAATACTACAATAAGTAATACGGATACTAACTTTACTGACTTGGTTCCGTATGAATTGCTAAGTTGAACCGGTAAAAACTTCATCTGTGACACGAAAACAGGTAATCGCAATTGTGCAGTCGTTTGGGCAAGCATTAGAACACAATGTGTCTACCCAAATTTCAGAGGCCCTATCCAGTCGAACCACCGAGTACACCCCCAATCAGCTTCCCACGTTCATTCACGATCTCACCGAAACCGGCAGTTCGTCGCGCTTGGTTTTTCTGCCCAACAGCTTGCCGACGGCCAATTACCGGGATTTTTTGGGGAAGCTGACCTTTCCAATTCTGGTTTTTCTTCAGCGTAGTGACAAACTTATTCCGACGGTTATCCGACTCGACAAGAAGATGAATCCGGTGGCCCACCGGATTTCTCCCGATGGCGTCAGCACGGTGGTTCCTATCGACACCCTATCGGAAGAACCGTACCTCAACGAAAAAGGTGAGGTGATATTTATGACGGCCTTCCCGTTCCGAAGCCTGGTGAGCAAAACCGAGGAAGAGGGCGAACACCTCACTCCACTAAAGCGCTTACTCAACCTGTTGGGTACCGAGCGGCGCGATATTGTTTATCTCTACGTGTACGCCGTAGCCGTAGGTATCATCAGTTTATCCCTGCCCCTGGGCACCCAAGCCATTGTCGGGTTCATTTCGGGTGGCATGTGGTTCAACTCGGTCATTCTGCTCATCGCCCTGGTGGTGATCGCCATTGTGGTGAGCGGCGGGTTGCAGATCATGCAGATATCGATGGTGGAGGTGATGCAACGCCGCATCTTTGCCAAAACTGCCTTTGAGTTTGCCCACCGGATTCCGCGCATCGACGCCGAATCAATTCTCAAGTATTACGCCCCGGAACTCATCAACCGCTTCTTCGACGTGCTCACCATCCAGAAGGGGCTGCCCAAACTCTTGATCGACATATCCACGGCGGTGATTCAGATCTTCTTTAGCCTGATTCTGCTGTCGTTTTATCACCCGTTCTTTGTGTTCTTTGGCATGCTGCTGGTTGGTTTGCTTACGCTCATCTTCTACATCACCGGCCCCAAGGGCTTACGCTCTTCTATTAAGGAGTCAAAGTACAAGTATAAGGTAGTCTACTGGCTCGAAGAACTGGCCCGTACGCTCAGCTCTTTCAAGGTGGCGGGCACCACCCAATTGCCCATGCAGCGGGTGAGCGAAAACGTGAACAATTACCTAATCCACCGCAAAGTCCATTTTGGCGTGCTTATCCGGCAGTTTTCCTACATCATTGCCTTCAAAACCTTCATCGTGGGTGGACTGCTAATCTTGGGAACCATCCTGGTAATCGACCGGCAGATCACCCTGGGACAGTTTGTGGCTTCTGAGATTATTATCGTGCTCATCTTGGCTGCGGTAGAAAAGATTATCGTCAATATGGACACCATCTACGATATGCTCACGGCGGTGGATAAAATCGGGCACGTGACGGACTTGCCCCTGGAAAACGACGGCGGCATCACCGTGCCCGTTTCCTACTTCGAGAAGGGAATCCACATTCGGGTAGAGAAGCTCAGCTACCGCTATCCCAATAGCAAAGACTACGTACTCAAAGATATTGACCTGGAGGTGAAGCCGGGCGAACGGGTGTGCATCACCGGCTACAACGGTAGCGGCAAGTCCACGCTGGTGAACATTCTGGACGGCATCTACGACTCCTACGAGGGAATTGTGACCCTCAATAGTGTATCACTGCACAACCTGAACCTAACCGTGCTACGCGATCACGTGGCCAAAAACGTATCGCAGGAAGACATTTTCGACGGCTCGGTGCTTGATAACGTAACGGTGGGTAAGCCTTTCGTGAGTTACCAAGATGCTATTGAAGCCCTGAAAGGAGTGGGGATTCTGGATGATATCAACCGCATGCCCAATGGGCTCCACACCGGTTTGATCAGCGGCGGAAAGAACCTGTCGTCGGGCCTGGCCCAGAAAATCATCCTAGCCCGTTGCATCGCTAAAAACCCGGAAGTGATTATTCTAAGTGACTTTTTCCAGTTTTTCTCCCAACTTGAGCAGCGCAAGCTAATTGATTATCTCACCGAGGAGCGTCACCGCTGGAGTCTGGTCATCGTGTCGACCGCTCCCGTGATTGTGAGCCGTTGCACCAAGGTAGTGCTGCTCAAGCAGGGCCGAAAAATTGCCGAGGGCACCTACGACGAGATAAAAGAAGAGCCTTTTTTCCAGCAATTAATCTTCGGTGAACTAACCTCTCCGCAGGCGTAATCGTATATAGCTACAACCCTCGATTGATTCCAAAACTATTTTATGTTAGATCCTACTAATACAATTCTTCAGGACGAACCCACTACCTACGGGCTAGAGTCGATGGACGTCCTCCAGTCGCCCCGGGCCGGGCGCGTGCTGGCACGCTGGGTAGGGGGCATCGGCATCTTCTTGTTTCTGGTGCTCTTCCTACCCTGGCAACAGAACATCACGGCCACGGGGGAGGTAACGGCGCTATCTCCGGAGAACCGTCCGCAAACGATACAGTCGGCTATTCCGGGACGGATCGATCGCTGGTTCGTGCAGGAGGGAGACTACGTAAGCAAGGGCGACACCATTCTGAGGCTCACCGAAATCAAGGATAAATTCTTTGATCCGGAAATGCTCCTTCGTCTGGAAGAACAGCTCATTGCCAAAGAATCAAGTCTGGATTCCAAACAACAGAAAGCCGCGGCCCTGCGTCGGCAGATTGCCGCCCTCCGCGATAATTTGTCGCTTAAGCTAAAGCAGACCAGAAACAAAGTTCGCCAAATGGAGCTCAAGGTCGTGAGCGACAGCATGGATTACGTGGCCGAGCAAAATAACTATGCCATTGCCAAAAACCAGCTCGAGCGGCAGCAGACGCTCTACGATGAAGGGCTTAAATCGCTGACCGAATTGCAGGAGAAGGAGCAGAAATTGCAACAGACCCGCGCTAAACTCACGGCGACCGAAAATAAGTTCTTGGCTACCCAAAACGAACTGATCAATGCGCAAATCGAGCTCAATGCGGTGGAAGCCGACTATATGGAAAAGATCAGCAAAGCCCAGTCTGACCTGAACACTACGCTGGCCGATTTATTCGACGGACAAGGCAGCTACTCTAAATTACAAAACGAGTACGCCAACATGAGTATCCGTAGCGATCAGTACGAAATTATTGCCCCGCAGGACGGCTACGTGGTGCGTGCCCTCAAGTCCGGTATCGGAGAAACCATTAAGGAAGGAGAAGGCGTGGTCACGGTGATGCCCGAAGACCCCGACAAAGCGGTGCAACTTTACGTCCGCCCGATGGACGTGCCGCTCTTATCGGTGGGGCGGCCGGTACGCTTGGAGTTCGACGGCTGGCCCGCGTTGCAGTTCTCCGGCTGGCCCAGCGTAGCGGTGGGTACTTTTGGCGGCGTGGTAGAGGTGATTGACTACGTGGAAACAGCGACCGAAAAGGGAAAGTACCGCATTTTGGTGGTGCCCGACCCTGGTGAAGATACGGACGGAGAATGGCCCGATCAATTGCGACTAGGCTCAGGGGTAAACGGCTTTGTGATGCTCGACGAAGTGCCCCTGTGGTACGAACTGTGGCGATTGTATAACGGCTTTCCGCCCAGTCTTCAGAGCGAACCGGGATCGGGTAGTCCCTACAAAGCCGAAAAGTAGCTATGGCATCTCGATACGTAATTCTTTTGACGCTGGTATTCGTCACCACCTTCGGAGACGCGCAACCCCGCCTGACATCATCCGATACGGTAACATCCGTGCTCCTTACGCCGCTATCGCTGGACGAGTATTTTCAGGCGGTGCTGCTCAACCACCCGGTGGCCCGGCAGGCCTATCTGCTCAACGAACTAGCGCAGCAGGACCTCCGATTGGCCCAGGGTAACTTTGATCCCAAGCTAAAGTCAGACTTTGCTATTAAAGAGTTTGGGAACAAGAATACTACCTACTACAACACCTGGGATTCTAAGCTGGAGGTGCCGCTGTGGTTTCCGGTGGACCTGAACGTAGGCTACGAGCGCAACCGGGGCGAGTACCTCAACGATGAGTTGGCTAATACCCAAGAGGGCCTGATCTACGCCGGGGTGACGCTGCCGGTAGGCCGGGGCTTGCTCATTGACGAACGACGCACGGCCGTGCGCACCGCCCGCCTGATGCAAGACATCGCGGTGGCCGACCAAATCAAGGAGATCAACAAGGTACTGCTCAGTGCGGCCAAGTCCTACTGGGAGTGGTACTACGCTTACGAAGCGTACCAGGTGATCAATGAGGTGGAAGAACTGGCCGAAACCCGCTACCAGGGCGTGGTGCGGCGGGTAGAAAACGGCGACGCGGCCCCCTTCGATTCGCTGAAGGCCTACATCAACTACCAGGAGCGCGACGTGCTGCGCGCCCAGGCCGCCCTGGAGTACGAAAACGCCAAACTTACCGCCTCGGTGTTTCTGTGGCGCACCGATGATGATAATGCAATCCCGCTGGAAATTGCCGAAAACACGGTGCCGGTGCGTACCGACAGCGTAGTAAATTTGTCTCTGGAAGCCCTCAATAACCTACAGCGCCTGGCGCGGGTGAACCATCCCGAAATCACCAAACTGGGAGCCAAGATTCAGCAACTGCAGATCCAACAACGACTCAACCGGGAGTTTTTGAAGCCGGAAATCAACCTGAAGTACAACTTCCTGGCAAATACCCTAATGGAAGGAAGCAACTCACTCTTCAATCCGGAACCCGCTGTTAATGGAAACGGACCGGTGCCTTGGTACGAAAATAACTACCGAGCGGGAGTGGAGCTCTATTTTCCCCTGTTCCTGCGCAAAGAGCGCGCAAAGTTAGCTCAAACCCGGGTGAAGCTGGAGCAGAATTTCTTTGAGCGATCGTTCGTGCAGCGCACCATCGAGAACGAAATCAACACGGCCTACAACACCTTGTACAACCTGAACACCGTAATTGCCATGCAGCGGCAGATGGTGCAGAACTACGAGCGCTTGCTGGAAGGTGAGTTGCGTAAGTTTGAGTTTGGTGAGAGTTCTATCTTCTTGATTAACACCCGCGAAACCGAACTGCTTGATGCCCGGGTGAAACTGCTCAAGCTCTACACCCAGTACGAAAAAGCTAAGTTAGAGCTACAGTACGCGGCCGGAGTGCCCAATCTGGTGCAGGCGGACAACTAAATGGCCACAATGCTTTTGGTCAGGTTGAACTCGTCGTTGCCCACCTCAATGATGAAGAATTTGGAGGCATGATCCGATAAGTCCAGCACCTGCTGAAAGCTGCCCCGTACCCGAACCTTCTCTTCGTGCAGCAGGTTGCCAATCACGTCGTAGACCTTGATGAAAATCAGACCTTTGGCCCGCGAAGCGATATTCACCTCAAACTTGCCGGCCGAAACCGGAGTCAACTGCAAATCCAGTTCGTGCCGGAGTATCTCAGCGGGATAGTCAATCTGCTTTTCGGTGATGACCGGAGTGATTGCAGTTGAGCGGGTGGGAGAGGGTTCTTCTTGGGCGTAGGCAACGGCAACCGGTAAGATGCAAGTAGTGACTAGAAGAAGGTATTTCATGCGAAAAGAAGACCGTGGTGCTTCAACGATCCGATCAAGGTAGTACTTTTTCAGTAGGTTGGGGCATTCGTTAGATCATTTCTTGTACGTATCCGTTGGCTGCAATGAGAAAGAACTAAGCGACAACAATCGGCCATCAAATTTCGCAAAATGTCCTTGCCCAAACCACGCCCCGGTATTAATGTAACGACTGTTTTCACTCACCGGTATATCCAACACCAGGTGCCGGTGGCCAAAAATATAATAATCGTGGTGGAGTTGCTGTTCCAGGGCTGAACAGTACTGATAAATCCATTCTTCTTCTTTGGTTCGAAAAGACTCATCGCGCAGCAAGTTTCGGCGACGACTACGGGCCGACCACCGGCGGGCCAGACCAACTCCCCAGCTAGGATGCACCGCCGCGAACAACCGCTGACAAACACGCGAGGCAAAAAACCGCTTAAAAAGTTTATACTGATAATCTCCCGGTCCCAAACCGTCGCCGTGCCCCACGTGAAATTGCTGCTCGTTGATAGAGAAGCTCAACGGATTCCGAAACACCGGGATACCCAGTTCCTGCGGAAAGTAGTCGAACAGCCACATGTCATGGTTACCGGTGAACAGATACATCCGAATGCCCCGATCCACCAATTCGGCCAGCTTCCCTAAAAAGCGCACCGAACCGCGGGGAACCACGTAACGGTACTCAAACCAGAAGTCAAAGGTGTCACCCAGCAGAAATATCACCTGAGCATCTTCAGCAACGTCATCCAGCCAACGCACCACGGTTCGTTCTCGGTCCCGATTAGCCCGTGAACTCGAAGTTCCCAGATGGAAATCGGAGGCAAAGTACACCTTGCTGGTTCCGGTGAGAAAGATTGGCTCAATCGGGCGCGCGGGAGCGTCAGGCATATGTAAAGTCAAATCAGGGGGCTATCTAAAAAGTTAGGCGGTACGCAATTATGCCGTACCGCCTTTCAATTCGGACAAGCTGCCGACTTACAAGGTTACTTCTTCTTGTCTTCTTCCACCGGCGAAACCGTTTCGGCCGAAGCAGCTTCTACTTCTGTGTCTGCCTTCTCGGGCGTGCCTTCTTTGGTGTCTTCCGGCGCTATCTCGATCGGCCCTTTGCCATCGGCCCGCCCACTGTCGGTGGTGTAAGCCTGGTAGTTGGTGGGCTTGCTGAACGGACGCCGACCGATGAGTCGGTCCACGTCGGCCTGAAACAGCACCTCCTTGTCCAGTAGCTCCTTAGCAATCAATTCCAAGGCTTCCCGCTTCTCGATCAACAGCGCCTTGGTGCGTTCGTAGGCGTGGCTGATAATATTCCGAACTTCTTCGTCGATGGTCTGGGCCGTAGCCTCAGAATAAGGCTTGCTAAAGTTGTAGTCCGACTGCTGGGAATCATAGTACGAAATATTGCCCAGTTTCTCGTTCATGCCGTAGACCGTGACCATGCCGTAGGCCATCTTGGTGATGCGCTCCAGGTCGTTCTGCGCGCCCGTAGAAATCTTGCCGAATACCACTTCCTCCGCGGCGCGTCCGCCCAAGGCCATGCACATCTCGTCGAGCATCTGCTCGGTGCGGTACAAATACTGCTCCTTGGGTAGGTACTGGGCGTAGCCCAACGCCGCCACTCCACGGGGAACGATACTTACCTTCACCAGGGGGTCGGCGTGCTCCAGGAACCAACCGGCCACGGCGTGACCGCCCTCGTGGTAGGCCACGATTTCCTTTTCTTCGGGCGAGATCAACTTGTTCTTCTTCTCCAGTCCGCCGATCACTCGATCAATAGCATCGTTAAAATCCTGTGGGTCCACCATTTTCTTGTCCCGACGGGCCGCAATCAGGGCTGCTTCGTTGCAGATGTTGGCAATCTCGGCCCCCGCGAAGCCCGGCGTCTGCGCGGCCAGTTTTTTCGGGTCAACTTCTTTGGAGGACTTGATGGGCTTGAGGTGCACGCGGAAAATGGCTTCGCGCCCCACGATATCGGGCTTATCGATAGAAATCTGCCGGTCGAAGCGTCCCGGGCGCAGCAGGGCCGAATCCAGCACGTCGGGCCGGTTGGTAGCCGCCAGGATAATCACTCCCGAGTCGGTAGAGAAACCGTCCATTTCGGCCAGCAGCGAGTTGAGGGTATTTTCGCGCTCGTCGTTAGAGCCGGGCATAGCGCCCTTACCCCGGGCACGGCCCACGGCGTCGATCTCATCGATAAAGATAATGCAGGGAGCCTTTTCTTTGGCCTGCTTAAACAGGTCGCGTACCCGAGCGGCACCCACCCCCACAAACATCTCCACAAAGTCGGAGCCCGACAGCGAGAAGAAGGGCACACCCGCTTCTCCGGCTACGGCTTTGGCCAATAAGGTTTTTCCGGTACCGGGAGTACCGATCAGCAGGGCTCCCTTGGGAATTTTGCCGCCTAGATTGGTGTACTTGGCGGGGTTCTTTAGGAACTCAACAATTTCTTTGATTTCTTCCTTGGCTTCGTCCAGCCCGGCTACGTTGTCGAAGGTGATATTCACCTTATTCTCAGCGTCGAAGAGGGCCGCCCTCGACTTGCCAATGTTGAATATTTGTCCGCCTGGCCCTCCGGCTCCGGCCATGCGGCGCATCAGAAACCAAAAACCGAACAACAGTAAGAACAGAAACCCCCAGGTGGACAGCACACTGGTGAAGTCGGAGCGATCCTCCACTTCGTAGCCAATACGTTCCGATTCGGGCAGTTCCTGCTGCGCTTCCTCAAACTTACGGATGAAAATTTCCGGCTCCGCGATGCGCAGGCGGTACTGGGGCCCACCGGTGGTGGAAAAGGGGCCACGTTCTTCCAGTTCGTTGCGGTACTGGGGTTTCTGAAAAGCATCTCGGTTCAGGGTGACCTCCACCACGTTCTGGTTGCGAATGAGCACCACTTCGGCCACGTCTCCTTCGGATACCATTTGCTGAAACCGCTGCATGGTGAGGGAGGCAGTGGAGTTGCTACGGTTGAAATAGGTTACCCCCAACACCAGCGCCAACAGCGTCACAATGATCCAAATTTGATAATTGGGTCGCGGCGACGGCTTCGGCATCATCTTTTTATTCTTACTCGTCTTCTCTGCCATGTATACGTTTACTAATTATTATAACCAATTGAACTAACTAACTACTACAAAGTTTTTGCGGCTTCTTCGGGCGAAACCGTACGGATCACCGCATCGCCCCACAGGACTTCCAGGGCGAAGAACTCCCGGCGCTCGCGCAAGAAAATATGGGCGACCACGGTGACATAATCGAGCAAAACCCACTCTTTTTGCTGCGTCCCCTCGCGGTGCCAGGGGCGTTCGTCTAACCGTTCTTTCACCTCTTTTTCTACCGATTCAGCAATGGCGTCTAGCTGGGTATCAGAGTTACCCGACCCAATCACAAAGAAGTCGGCCACGGCGTTCTTCACTTTGCGTAAATCCATTACCACCACATCTTCGGCTTTCTTTTCCAGCATGCCGTAGGCAACCACTTCACTAAGTTTGTGCATGAACTAAATAATCTTTTGGTATATTGACGATTAAAGAACCAAGATATTGGCTTGAATTTTTTTATCCGCACCACCCGCTACCTCGGAAAGCAATTTTTTTATTATCCCTCCTGCGATTCTACCAACCGGCAGGCGCAACGGCTGCTTCAGAAAGGTGAGGCTTCGCACGGGGCCCTGCTGTATACAGATCATCAAACGGCGGGACGCGGGCAACAAGGAAGTGAATGGGAAGCGGCTCCGTCACAGAATCTCACCGTATCGCTCATCCTGTTTCCGGCCCTAACCGTAGAAAAACAGCACTGGTTGACTATAGTTGCGTCATTATCGGTGCATGATGCGATTAGTTTCTGGCTCAGCCCGCCCCCGACCATTAAGTGGCCGAACGATATTTTGTGCGAAAGTAGCAAAATATGCGGTATTTTAATACAGAACAACTTGAAAGGACGTAAGATTCACTCCAGCGTGGTCGGAATCGGATTAAACGTGAATCAAACAGATTTTGCCATGCCCGGGGCCACCTCGCTGGCCCTGCTCACCGGACAACGCTGGGACCGGCAGGAAGTGCTGACCCGCTGGGCCGTCTGTGCCGAGCGGCGACTGGAGCAGTTGGCGCAGCAAGACTTTGCTACCCTAAGCGACGATTACCTGGCGCGCCTGCACTGGCGGGGCGAGTGTCATTTGTTTGAAGATACCCGGGGACAGTTCTACGGAACCATTGTGGGGATAGACGAGCGGGGGCAACTAACGGTAAAAACCGAGGGAGAAACCCGGTACTACGACGTGAAGCAGCTAAAGTACGTGCGGTGAGCACTTTTACTATTTCTAAACTTTCGGACTTCGGGTTGGCCGGGCCACGGCGATACGAACCCCAAAAGTTTAGCGATTGTCAGAGTTATGCTGTAGTTTTGCGCAAAAACATCAAAACAAAGAAGAACATGGTAGAAGAACAGATCAATTACAAGGTAAAAGATATTGCCCTGGCCGAGTGGGGAAGAAAAGAAATTCAATTGGCCGAAGCCGAAATGCCCGGACTGATGACGATCCGGGAGGAGTACGGACCCCAACAACCCCTCAAGGGCGCACGCATTGCCGGTTGCCTGCACATGACCATCCAGACCGCCGTACTTATCGAGACGTTGGTGGCCCTGGGTGCCGAGGTAACCTGGTCGTCGTGCAACATCTTCTCTACCCAAGACCACGCCGCCGCGGCCATTGCCAAAGCCGGTGTCCCCGTGTTCGCCTGGAAGGGCATGACCGAAGAAGAGTTCAACTGGTGCATCGAGCAAACACTGTTCTTCGGCGAAGACCGACAGCCGCTCAACATGATCCTCGACGACGGGGGCGACCTCACCAATATGGTGCTGGACGACTATCCCGAACTGGTGCAAAATATCAAGGGACTGTCCGAAGAAACCACCACCGGGGTGCACCGCCTCTACGAGCGCATGCGCAAGGGCACGCTGCCGCTGCCCGCTATCAACGTGAACGACTCGGTGACCAAGTCGAAGTTCGATAACAAGTACGGTTGCACCGAGTCGCTGGTGGATGCCATTCGGCGCGCCACCGACGTGATGCTGGCCGGAAAAACCGCCATTGTCGCGGGTTACGGCGACGTGGGCAAGGGGTCGGCGGCTTCGTTGCGCGGGGCCGGGGTGCGGGTCACCGTCACTGAGATTGATCCGATCTGTGCGCTACAGGCGGCCATGGACGGCTTCGCCGTGAAGCGAATGGAGAACGCCATTCCCGACGCCGACATCATCGTGACGGCCACCGGCAACAAGGACATTATTGGCGAGCGGCACTTTATGAAGATGAAGGACAAGACCATCGTCTGCAACATCGGCCACTTCGATAACGAGATCGGCGTCGCCTGGCTCAATAAGAACGCCGAGAAAGACGAGATCAAGCCGCAGGTAGATCTATATAAACTGAGCAACGGCAACGAGATCATCCTGCTGGCCGAAGGCCGACTGGTGAACCTGGGCTGCGCCACCGGCCACCCCTCGTTCGTGATGTCTAACTCCTTTTCCAACCAGGTGCTGGCCCAGATCGAGCTGTGGAAAAATTCTGATCAGTACGAAAATCAGGTATACATGCTGCCCAAGCACCTTGACGAGAAGGTAGCCGCCTTCCACCTGGAGAAGATTGGGGTAGAACTGGAAACACTCACTACCGAACAGGCTGATTACATTGGCGTGGAAGTGAAGGGACCCTTCAAGCCTGATTATTACCGGTACTAATCTCGTGATGCTTTCCGGTTCGGGTCAATCCGAGAGCGCGATCAACGTGTTAATGCTCTACAGATTCTTGTACTTCGAACTTCATCATTCCTTACTCGACACTCGATATTAAAGAATATTGAATGTCGAGTAAGGAATACCAAATGATGAAGTATAGCAAAGTTTTATGTTCGCTAATCACACCCAGGTCTGGCGCAGTGCCTCCGGCACGGTGCCTTACATAACCAGGGACTATTTCCCGCTATGAATAGTCGGAGGCTTTTTAACCCAACTTCAAATTCAATCAACTGAAAGGCTCATCTCACCCCGAAATGGGCCTTTTATCCTCCGTGCAGCGCCGCCGCTAGCAGCGCGGAACGATCAAAATCCGGGCGGGCAAACTCCGCGGTGATGCTTCCCTGGCTCATCACCAGAATGCGGTCGCACAAGCCCATCAGCTCCTCCAGTTCGGACGAGATGAATAGCACGCCCGTTCCGTCGGCCACCCGTTGGTTCATCAGCGTGTAGATTTCATGCTTGGCACCCACGTCGATGCCCTTGGTGGGTTCGTCCAGGATTAGCAGGGCGGGTTGAAGCATAAGCCACTTGGCCAGCACCACCTTCTGCTGGTTGCCCCCGCTCAGGGTGCGCACCGGCTGCTGCGTCAGGCTGTGACGCTTCACCCGGGTAGCATTTGCCTGCTGGGTGGCCGCCTCTCGTAGCGCCGCAAAGTTCACCGACCCCAGCATCCGGCGGGCAAAGGTGGGTAACCCCGCCAGGCGCACGTTCTCCTCAATATTCCGGGGCATCAGCAACCCCTCTTCCCGGCGGTCTTCCGTCAGAAAACCCACCCGCTGCCCAATCCACCGGCGCGGACTAGGTTGGACAACCGTTTGCCCTTGCCACCGAATCTGTCCGCCTTCGGCCGGGTCCAGTCCGTAGAGGAGGCGGGCCATCTCGGTGCGTCCGGCGCCCACCAGTCCGTAAAACCCCACCACTTCACCGCGGCGAACCGTAAAAGATACATCGCGCACCCGCTCCCCGGCGCGGAGGCCGCCTACTTCCAGCAGCACCTCGTCGGAGGCCAGCGAGGAGCGGGCGGGGAAGAACTGCTCCACGGTGCGCCCCACCATGTGGTTCACTAAGGTGGCGAGTTCGTAGCCCGTGGAGTGATCGTAGTGCGCCACCCGCTCGCCGTCGCGCAGCACCAGAATCGCGTCGGCCAAGGTCATCACCTCCTCCAGGTTGTGCGAGATGTAAATCATCGCCAGCCCCTCGCGGCGCAGCCGCCGCATTAGGTCGAACAGATGCTTCCGTTCGTGCTGGGTCAGGGCGGTGGTGGGCTCGTCGAAGATGATGATGCGGGGGTTACTGCCCAGCGCCTTAGCCACTTCTACCAACTGCTGCTGGGCGGGCCCCAGTTGCTCGAGCGGCTGGGTAGGGGAGACGTTCAAACCCACCTGCTCCAGTAATTGCTTGGCCCGTACGGAGGCTTGCTTTCGGTTCAGCACCGGCAGGCCGAGCCAGTTTTTCTGCGGCAGGTGGACAAGCAGTAGGTTTTCGGCGACGCTCAGGTTAGGAAACAGGTTAAGCTCCTGGTGGATAAACGCGATGCCCGCCGCCTGGGCTTGCTGTGGCGACGGCGGACGAAACGGTTGACCATCCAACCGTAGCTCTCCCTGCGAGGGGGGCAGCAAACCACTCACAATGTTCATCAGCGTCGACTTGCCCGCCCCGTTTTCGCCGATCAACCCTAGAATCTGCCCGGCCTCTAATGAGAAGTCGACGCCCCGCAGTACGGTGGCTTCGCCGAAGCGCTTATGGATATTGGTAGCGGTTAGCAGCATAGCAGTAGGAAAGAATTTATAAGCGGCTTTGTATCACGATTTACCATCCGTTGATTATTCAACCGCCTGGGTTTTGACCAGTGCTCCGCCCCGCTCCTGCCAGACGTAAGCCACCGCCGCCAGCAAGATCACGCTGCCCTTCACGATCATGATCAGAAAGTACGATAAGCCGATCAGGTTCAGGCTATTGTCCAGCAGCACGATAAACAGCACCCCGTACACCGTCCACCGAATTTTGCCCTTCCCCCCGAACAGGCTGGTGCCGCCGATCACCACCGCCCCGATCACGTCCAGCAGAATGTGCTGCCCCATCACTGGCGAGCCGGTTTCCAGCCGCGCGGTGTAGAGCACCGAGGCGATTGCCGCGCACCCGCCACTCACCGCGTAGGCAAACAGCAGGGTGGAGGCCACGGCTACTCCCGAGATGCGGGCCGCCTTGGGGTTGAGTCCGACGGCGTAAATCCACTGCCCCAGCGGCGTTCGGTTCAGCACGTAGTAGGCCAGTCCGACCACCGCCCCGCCAACGTACAGGGGGGCGGGCAGACCGAGCCAGCGCGCGTAGGGAAGGTTGACGAAGGCCTCCGGCAGGTTGTAGATGTTCTGCGAGGTGGTGAACCAGATGGCTAGTCCGCTAACGAAGATCATGGTGGTGAGCGTCACCATAAACGGCGGCATGCCCAGCCGCACCACCGCCAGCCCGTTGGTAAGCCCCACTAGCAAACCCGCCAGCAGCATGGCCCCCACTCCGAGCGTGATGGCCCAGAAAGGAGAGAGCGTGCTGTGGTCGGAGCTCATCACGTAGCCGCCCACCACGCTGCTGAGGGCCACCACCGAAGTCACCGACAGGTCGATGCCCGCGGTGAGCATCACCAGGGTTTGTCCCACGCTCACGATCAGCAGGGGCAGCAGGTTGAACAGCAGACTCCAGTGGTTGTGCGCCGTGAAGAAGCCGGGAGCTAGGAAGATCATCAGCACGTAGTAGGCTAGGCACAGATAAAGAATCAGGTGCTCGGAAGTATCAAAAAGGTGGCTGAACCGCTGGGGCGTACGTTGGGCAGAAGTCAAATCTCTAGTTCTTGTTTCTTGCGTTGAATGTAGGCACCCATATCAGACAGGTCTTTCGATCCGAAGCCAAAGTTAATAAAGTGGCGCTGCGTAGTGAAAAGGTAGTACCCCGGTTGGTCTTTAATAAACCAAGTTTGTCCGGCATCGCTTGTCATGAATTGATGTTTTACCACTGTTTGTACCCTCGCCAACCGCTGAAGTTTAGAATGTAGAAATACATAGATTGATCAAAGCACACTCATTTATTTAAATGTCAAGTAAGCAATGACGAACATCAAAGGCGAGCGTGTCGTGCTACTTATTTCATCATTCGGTGTTTCTTATTCAATATTCGATATTTTCCTTATTGTGGGATGCCAACCACCTCTCCCCGCTTAACCGACTCGTAGGCGGCTTCTACCAACCGTAACGTCCTCAGGTTATCCGCCCCGCTGGTTTCTACCGCTTGCCCGTCGCGCAGGCCCGCCAGAAAGTGGCGATGAATCTCCACCATCGACGACTGCACCACGGCGTACTGCGGGTGCACCCAGTCGTAGGAGGGTAGCGTGAGCTGTTCCGGGCGTTGCCCTTCGCGCGTGATGACGGTAAAGCAATAATCAGGTCCCAAACGTACCGAGCCCCGATTCCCTTCCACCTCCACCAGCGTCTGCGGAAAACTTTCGTAGTCCACCACCGAGGCGTACGACATCTCCACCGTCACCGTCATTCCGCCCACCGTTTCTAGCAGCAGCGTGGCCACGTCCTCTCCCTTAATATCCGAATTCACGCGCTGGGTTTGGCAGTACAAGCGCGTCACTTCTCCGAACAGAAAGCGACCCACGTCGAGCAGGTGCACCCCCACGTCGGCCAGCATCATGCGCTCCAGTTGCGCCAGGAAGGGCTGGTTCTTGAACACCGGAAACGCACTGTTAAAGTAGATCCGGGCCCGAAAGGGCGTGCCGATCGTATCATTGTCCAGTAGCTTTTTCAGATGGCGGATAGGCTGTTGCCAGCGGAAGTTCTCGTGCACGTACAGCGGCACCTTTGCTGCTTCGCAAGTGCGCACCATGCGCTGCGCCGACGCAAAATCGGGAGCCAGCGGCTTCTGACAGATCACGGGCAGTGCGCGTTGCGCCGCCAGGGCCGTAAGCGCCGCGTGGGTGTCGGGACTGCTAATAATATCCACTGCGTCGAGGGCCTCTTCGTTCAGCATCACCTCGGCATCGGCATACCAGGGGGCGGGGCCGAAGCGCTCGGCCAGGGACTGGGCTGCCTCGGCTGTCCGGTCGCAGAACGCAAACTCCAGGCGGGGGTCCGCTTCCCGCCAGGCCGCCACCTGGTAGCCCGCCCAAAAGCCGCAACCGATGACTCCGATCCTCATGGTTTGGTAATGGCGTCGATCTGCTCGCGGATGTTGTCCATCTCGAACACCTGTTGCCAGTCGTCTTTGAACAGAATAGACTCAGCCCGATTCAACGCCTTGATGGCCGCGTCGGAAAACTGAATGGGCAGTTCGCCGAAGAGCACCGCCAGCTGAATGTTGATGTGGCCCAGGATGAAGTCGCGGGCGGCCTCGCGGGGCACACCCTTGTCCACCACCACGTCGAGGGCGTCGCGAATCTTCTTGATGCAGGTGGAGCTCAGCGTTTCGGAGAAGCCCGGTTCCAGAATGGCCATCTGCTCCACGGTGATGCGGTGGTTCTTGGTGACGGGCTGAAACAACACGTGCGTCAGGGCATCGCCCAGCGCGTAGTATTCTTCCGGGCCGTGCATGAGGGCCGACACCACCGTCTGCCGCGCCAGGATGCCGCCGTAGTAGTCGCGGTACGCTTCTTCGGTGGGCTCCCAGTTGAACACCGAGGGGTGGGAAGGGTGCGTCACGTAGTAGGCCAGCTCGTCGCGGTGGGGCAGGTGTCCGGCCAACGGGGCGGCGGGGTCCAGGATCACCACCAGCGCTCCGGCCTTGAGCTGCGGCACCACCAGCGCGCTCACGCGGCGCATGGCACTGTCGGGCACCGCCAGCACCGCAATGTCGGCGTCGGGCAGGGCTTCTTCGGCCGCGGTGACGGAGACTCCGACTGCTTCCAGGCGCTGGATCGCTTCGGGGTTGATCTCCAGGTAGCTAACGTGGTAGGCATCGGCGTTTTTGAGGTTGTTGGTGCAGCGCATGCCCATTTTTCCACCGGCACCGACCAGGGCGAGGTTTTTCATGTTTGAGAGATTGGTTGAGTGAAAGAATGATTGAATTGTTAAATGATTGAATGGACTAGGGTGGGGGAGAGGTGATTGCGTGGGTGGACAGGGCGTGGCGTAGGTAGGTGCTTCCTTGTTCTACCCACCTTCGCTCTTGCGCAATCGTTTCTTCTATTGTCGCCAACGGGGCCGACCACACCTCCAGCGTGGCCGATTGGCAGCGACCGTGCCCCCGCAGGGTCTCTAGCAACCAGCCCACGGGGGTTTGTCCCGACCCGGCGGGGGCTCCCCGCACGGTGAAGCCCATCTGGTGATCCAGGCGCTCGATGCGGTAGTCTTTCACGTGCAGGTTGAGGGTGTAGGGGGCCAGCGTGCGCGCCACCTCCCAAATGCCCTCGTCGGCTCCTAGCGAGTTAGCGGTGTCCAGGCAGATGCCCACGTAGTCAGTATCGGTGGCTTCAATGATATCCACTAGTTCGTGGGCCCGGAAGCGGTCGTGGTTTTCAATGGCTAGGCGCACTCCGGCTTCCCGGTACAGCGGCAGCACCTCCCGGATGATGCGCACAATTTCGTCGTGCCGGGGTTCGTAGCCTCTGTCGTCGATCACCACCCGCACGAAGGGCGAGCGGCCCTGCTGCGCCAGCGTGAGGTAGGTGCGCAGTCGGTCGGGGCGCAGTCCGCGGAGCCCCAGTTCGAGCTGGACGTTGGCCTCCTCTGAGGTGCGTAG
The DNA here is from genome assembly GCA_965217295.1 of Cyclobacteriaceae bacterium. Classification (GTDB taxonomy): domain Bacteria; phylum Bacteroidota; class Bacteroidia; order Cytophagales; family Cyclobacteriaceae; genus Tunicatimonas. The sequence goes on along the minus strand of CBDCHR010000008.1, from coordinate 5,844,721 downwards.
CAGATTTTTCCATGCATCATCAGCGAGTTGGTGCACCGGCAGGTTGTCGGCCAGTTGCAGTCGGCGCGCACCAAGTTGCCGGGCTTCTTGCACCAGATGCCCGGCCGTCATCGGCGCGGGGGGCGGATGACCCGGCACGCCAATGGCCCAGGGGTAGGCGTAGCTGCTAATGCCGAAGGCAATGGACATAGGGTAGTGGCTTTTCCTCGGTGCAGGTGGCGACGAGTGAGGTGCTTCTAACGGCCGCTGGGTAAATATACGAATTGCTCCAGGAATTCCAGACGCGAGCGCTGCTTGGTAATACTGTGCGGTTTGGTTGGGATCACCTTTACAGCGGCTTAACTTCTTCGTCGGGAATGAGGCTGCCGTCTTGGTCCATCTCGCGCCACTCACCGGTCTCGTCCATCACAAAGCTTCTGCCCTTAAGTCTTATACTGGATTTGTAATTGTTCAGATTGGACAGGGTGATGACCGCGTTCTTAGCTTCTCTATTCACACGATAGGGGACTTGTAGAAGTACACGGATAGGAGGCTCGAGTAAAAAAGCCTCCTTCGTCTGATACGAAAGAGGCTCCTGGTTATGGTAGTTTTCGATTAAGCCGGATGCGCTAAGTTGAGCAGATATACCGTGAGCGTACCGTCGGCAATACTGGTAACGTAGGCTTTAGCGACTGATCTCCCGGAAAGCACTTCCAGTCCGTTGGGGAAGTTAAGTCCCTCAACCAGGCTTACCGGTCCTTGCGGGGTAGCAAGTACCAACGCTCCACTGTTGGGGGCGAAGCCGGTCTCTCCGAAGGTGCCGAATTGAAGCGCAAACAGAGAGCGAGGTCTGGGTTCGCCAAATTCCAGGTCAATCAGGGTGGTGTACCCTTCTTGGAAACCAATGATTTCTCCGTTGCTGCTAATTTCATAGATACGAGAGGAGCCGGGGGCAAAGGGGAAGCCTCCGAAAGCACTGACGAAAAAGCTGGTGCCATCGTAAGCGATTCCGGTAGGCACGGGTTCTACGGTAGGAGCACCCACCGGGGTAGGATTAGGGATTGGCGGTATCTCGGCAAAGATGCTTAGTTGGCCTCCGGCACTTCTTTTCACAACAACGTTCGCTCCCGAATCGGTGATATAAGCATTTCCTCGCTCATCGAAAACAATTTTATAGATATTGCTGTCGGTGAAGCCCTGGCTAACAATAAAATCCCGGAGATCATCAAAAGGCAGATCGTCCGCTGAAATAGGAGGCTGCTCCTGGCGGAATCGCCGAACGTTAAGGCGATACAACTGGCCCGACACTCCGTTGACAATCCACAGAATGCCTCTTCTAAAGGCGATGTGCGTGGTGCCTTCTACGTTGCCATCCGGCCGTACGACCGACGGAAAGCCATCGGCCAGCACTACGGTTCTTCCGCCGCGATACAGGGTAATTTGGCCATCGTTATTGCCAGTACCCGCCTCGGCGATCACAACTCCCCCCAGGGCAGGAACGAACTCAACCCCCACCGGAGAGGCTAGTCCTTCTACCAAGATCTTTTCAAATAACGGTTGCGCAGTAGAACTCGACGGTCCATCAGCCTCAATGTTGGCTACTACGTCTTCCTCTACACTCGCAAAATCATCTTCCGACTGGCAAGCGCTGAAGAAGAGAATGGCTACTAACGGGATAAGGTTGAGAATAGGTTTCATAGGTTTGTGGGTTTAGGTTAACGGTTACGTCAATATGCGGAAAAGCAAATGATTTACCATATATTATATGTTACCATTAAGTTAACTTTAATTCATCCTTTTCTTTAACCTAGGAGGAATCGTAGAAATGCCCCTGAAATCATCAATCCTTCCTGATCCTGGATCGCTCCGCTTCCGCCGCGGCTCGGTTGGGTTGCCGCCTATCTGCTGACGCACTGCCAATAGACCAGGAGTAGGTAAATTGAACGATGCGCGACCTAGCCGACTCGGTAGTGTAACTACTGTGTACGTTCACCGAAAAAGCTTCTTCAGTCAGGGTCCCGGCGTAAGAATCGATGGTCATAGACCGTAGCAGGTCGGAGGCTGTCAACTGAATGCTGGCCCGCTCAAACGATTTCTTGATACCCGCGTTCAACGCTCCGAATCCCCCGATGCGCCACGAGCCGTTGTAGGCCGACGAATTGTAAAATCCTGAAACCTCCAGCGAAAAGCCGCTGAAGAAACGAAAGGTCTGGCTACCGTACACCGAATAAGCAAAGTACGTTTTCTCAACCCGCTCGGCTGTGTGATCGAGCCGAAACTGCCGCCACCCCCCGACAAACCCCTGGTTGGTAGTCCACCAGTCGGTGATGCGCACGGGCAGGTCGGTCTGGAAGGTCAGGTTGTTCTGGTACGCTAGATTCTGCGGGGCAACGTACATCAAATCGCCGTTAGGACTTTCGGTAAGCTGATAGCGAGCAATCGGGTGGTCGTCTCTGCTGAGCAGCACCGAAAATACGTATCCGGCGTAGGTGTAGCCCACCTTTAGGTTGCGGGTGGTCATCGGCTTGAGCCGCGGGTTCCCGGTGAAAACGGAGATCGGATCGCTGTAAGCGAAAAAGGAGGCTAAATCATTATACGTAGGCCGACTAATCCGCTGGGTATAGGAGAGTTGCAGGGCCGAATGATCACCAATGTCTTTGGCAACCAGCACGCTCGGAAAGAATTTGCTGAGCGTTCGGTCCACTTGGTTTTCTTCCTCCGGGGCATCCACCCGCGTGCTCGAGTACTCGTACCGAACTCCGGCGGTCAGTTGCGTAGACGGATTGATCTGCCACTGTCCGGAAACGTAGGCGGCCCCAATGCTTTCTTGCATCCGGATGTCGTTCGCTGTCTCGGGATTGCTTACCCATGCATCCTCTTCCCGGCTTTCTATCCGAGAATCACTGCTGCTGCGGGTGTACGTTCCCTTCATCCCAGCTTCTAGTTTCAGAACGTCGCTCCACAGTTGGACATAGTCTACTTTCGCGGCGCCAATCTGAATCGGAGTGCGGGCTACGCTTCGCAGCTGCGTAGCGTAGACACTTCCGTCGGGCACCACTTCCCGGTTGGCTTCGTCAGAAAAGACGGTGCGGATATCCGAGCGGCGGTCGTTGTTGAAGTAGAGGTAATCCAAGCTGGTCGACAGAGTTCGCCCCGCTTCCGTGGCTCGCTCGGCGTATACGGTAGCCCCCAGATTATTCCAGTAGTCAGTGCCCTCTACCGCTACTTGGGCAAGTAGAAAAGAGTCGGGCAAGATGGTGTATTCGCCCCGGTTATCCACCTCCGAAGCCCGTCGGCTCCGGTTGTACGAAAGGTCAGCTCCGAGGGTTGTTTTTCCCAGGCGAACGTTGCCCCCCGCCGTCGCATTGTGGCTACGGGAAAGCGGTTGGTACGTGTTCCAAAAGTCAATGTACAGGGGGCCGCCCAGCGCCGGTACGTTCTGAAAACCGGTGACGTACAAATCGCTGTACGAGCGGTCGTTCCGAAACGCGTAGGAACCACGCAGGCCAGCACGGCCCCAGTTATGATCAATGGTGGCGCTTCCGGCAAGCTTCTCGCCCCAACCGTAGCCGCCGGTGAGCGAAACCGACGCCTGCGTCCCAGCCGCTTCGCTTTTCTTGGTGATGATGTTGATCATTCCGGCACTTCCTTCGGCATCGTACCTGGCCGGGGGCGTGGTGAGCAGTTCTATCTTCTCGATGTTGTCGGCACTCATCCCGTCGAGCATTGCCACAACTTCGCCTACCGACAAGCGCATCAGTTTGCCGTCGAGCATCACCGCCACTCCGGCCTTTCCGTTCAGCGCAATATTGTTGTTCTGGCGGTCGATGAATACTCCCGGCGACCTTTCCAGCACCTGCAGGGCCGAGCTGCCCCGGGTCATCACGCTGCTTCCGACGTTGATCGTTGTCCGGTCAACCGATTGTTGATACAGCGGCTGCTCGGCCCGCACGATCACGTCTTCCAGTTGCTGCGTGGCTTCGGGCATGACTTGCGTACCGAAGTTTTTATTCTCAGGAGAGGTGAGATCAAGCGGCGAAGAACGAACCGTGCGGAAGCCCACCGCGCTAAATTGCAGAAAGTAATAACCGGCATTGGGAGCTTTCAGCCGGTAGGTTCCGGTTTCGTCCGCCACCGCTCCCTGCACCAAAGCAGAGTCGGCCACGGCCAGGAGCAGCACGTTGGCGAAGGGGATGCTTTCTCCGTTGGAAGTCGCCACCCTTCCCTGTAGTTGAGCAAAGGCAGGTGAGAGTAGACTGCTGCTTAGCAAGGTGATCAATAGAGTTTTCATGCGTCGTCGGGTTCGTGGATAACTCGTGAGCGGAAGGGCAAAGTGATGCATGCGGCCCGCTCAAGAGCCAAAGCAAACCAGAGAAAAGCACTTGCGGAAAATTATGTGCTGAGGGGTAGGATAAGATTGACGAACGGCTGATAAGAAGGCAAAACCAACGGCGGCAGCACAAACAGCGGGTGAATGTGCCACTGGTCAACTTTCGGGGTTCGTTGGTCAATCTTTTGGAACCGCTCGCATTGGGAGCTTCACAAGTCTGCCGGAATTTGCGTAGATTTATAGAAAGTATGGACGTTTCTTATTCTTCATCAGCTACCACAACTCCAGCGAGATCGCCCCACTGGCTGTTTCGCTACAAGCTGTACCATCTGCCGTTTTGGATGCTCTACCATTATCTGTGGTGGGTGGTGGCGATTGGCAGTCCGACGGAGGCTGCCAGCAGCATCCTCTTCTCCGTTTACTCGTTCAAGTTTATCTTCTACGTCGTTTTTCAGGCCATCGGCGTGTACTTCAACCTGTACTTTCTGATTCCCAGGTTTCTGGAGAAGGGACGATACGCGACGTACATGAGCCTGCTGCTGCTTACCATCCTGGGCACCGCGGCCTTTATCGTGACCGGTTACTACGCCGGAGCGTTCTTTTCCGAACAAACCTTTCAGGAACTGTACAATGCGCCGCCGGACGCTTATTTTCAGTTCTTCAAGGGCAACGCCCTGCCCTCGACGGTGGCGAGCATGACGTTGGGCATGAGCATCAAGCTGACTAAAAACTGGCTGGAGGCTCGAGGGCAGCAACAACTACTGGAGAAGAAGCAGCAAATGCTGGAGAAGGAAAACCTGGAAACAGAGTTGAAGTTTCTTAAGTCGCAGTTCAATCCGCACTTTCTGTTCAACACGATCAATTCTATCTTCGTACTCATTTACAAGAATCCGGACAGCGCGGCGGAGTCGCTGGCCAAGTTTTCCGAACTGTTGCGCTACCAACTGTACGAATGCAACGCCGAGCAAATTCCGCTGGAACGAGAGTTGGACTACTTCGCTAACTTTATCGAGCTGGAAAGGCTTCGGCAGGATCATCACATCACACTTAAGCTGCAAACCGATCTTTCTTCTACCGGCGCTCTGGTCATTGCGCCCTTTGTGCTGATGCCCTTCGTCGAGAACGCCTTCAAGCACGTGTCCCAGCGCATAGATCAGCCCAACTGGATCAACGTTGACCTCAGCCTGCGTCAGCACGAACTTTGGCTAAGCGTTGCCAACAGTATCACCCCCCCTTCTGACCAGTCGGGCGAAACGGGTTCGCTGGACGATCGGCTATCGGGAGGCCTAGGGTTGAAAAATGCCCGCCGCCGCTTAGATTTGCTGTATCCCGAACAGTACGATCTGGAGATTCGACCAGACGATCACGAATTTCGGGTAAGCCTTCGACTCGCACTGCGGGAGCAGTGCGTCCCTCAACCAGTGCTCTCATGACCCTGAACTGCGTAGCCATCGACGACGAGCCCCTGGCCCGCGAGTGCATCACCAACTACGTGCGGGAAGTGGATTTTCTGCGCTTGGTAGGAACCGGCAACAATCCGATTGTGCTAACCAAACTGCTGGATGAACAGGCGGTCGATCTGATCTTTCTTGACATTCAGATGCCCGTGATGAGCGGCATTGACTTTTTGAAGATAACCGACCGCCTACCTCCGGTGATCCTCACCACCGCCTTCCCCAACTACGCGGTGGAAGGCTTTCAGTTGAACGTTTTGGACTACCTGGTGAAACCGATCACCTTCAACCGGTTCTTCCGGGCAGCCACCAAAGCAAAAGACTACCACCGGCTGCTGAACGCACCTCCGGCTACACCCGCTAACTATTTCTTTATCAAATGTGACGGTAAGTACGAAAAGATTTATCCGGACGATATTTTGTACGTGCAGGCGATGCAAAACTACGTGGTGATTTACACCACCAAGGGGAAGTACGTTACGCTGCTGTACCTCAAAAACATCGAAGAGAAGTTAGACAGCCAATCGTTTATTCGGGTTCACAAATCCTACCTCGTAGCGATTGCGAAGATAGAGGCAATAGAAAACAACGAGCTGGTCGGTCCGTCCTTCCGCGTCCCCATCAGCCGCAATTACCGCGAGCAAGTGATGGAACGGGTAGTGAACAACCGGCTCTGGAAGAAAGGGTGAGAGATTATACTTGTTGCCGTCGATGAGCCCGCGGTTACGAGTAAATAAGCATACTTACGGACAAGAGGTGCGACAATCCTTACTTTCGCCAAGAAGTTGATAAAATTAAAACGCTGAATTATAGCCAATCCCAAAGCGCAGAAGTACTTGTATGATAGGCTGTTTACAGTGGCTTGACTTCCTCGTCAGGAATGAGGTTGCCGTCTTGGTCCATCTCGCGCCACTCACCGGTTGCATCCATCACGAAGCTTCTGCCCTTGAGCCTTATAATGATATCAGCCCTTCAGCACGCTTATAAATCCGCCTGAATTTCTGTACCTTAGCGTAGTAATTCTAGCGTATTATGCAGTACAAGCCACTATCATCTATTTTGTCACCCTTCGCAGATCAGCTAGCGATCCTTTGCCAGCGCTACCAGGTAGATAAACTGTATCTGTTTGGCTCAGCGACTACCAACCGGTTTGCCCAAGATAGCGACCTGGATATGATCGTACGCTTCCTCTCGGTGAATCTACCACCGGAAGACCGCGGGCAATTGTACTGGGATTTACTTACTGCCTTGGAGCAACTCTTCAACCGCAAAGTAGATCTACTCACCGACAAGAAGTTTGACAATCCTTACTTTCGCCAGGAAGTTGAGAAAACCAAAACGCTGATCTATGATCAATCCCAAAGCGCAGAAGTACTTGTTTGATACCCTGGCTGCTATTCAACGAATTGAAGATTTTTTAGGGGAGCAACGCGACTTCTCAATATATCAGCAAGACGCTATGCTACGCAGTGCGGTAGAGCGGCAGCTGATTATCATTGGGGAAGCTGTAAATCGACTTCGGCAACTCGACGAAACCATTCCTCTCACCGCATCGCGAGCTATTGTGCAGTTCCGTAACCGCATCACCCACGAGTACGACCGTATTGATGATGTGAACGTCTGGGCTATTTTAGTAAAGCACCTGCCACTACTGAAAAAGGAGGCTGAGATATTGCTCAACGAGTCGAGCGGCGCTTAGCAGCATCGTTAGTAACTTAACTATTCTTATACGCTTCCATCTCCCGGATGATCTTCATCTGAATTCTAGGCAGTAAAGGTTACCGAACGGATGTGATCTATCGCTAGTGCCAAGTGTGCTTCGGTAAAGAGATTGGCTTTGCGGTGCGACCAATTGCTGATGTAGCCCGATACTTGGTCAAAATCATCCCTTAAGAGATAACGAGCAGAGCCTGCGAGGAGGCTAAGAACGAACGAATCGCTGGAATACATTGCCTCACCAACGCAATCAATTCCCGGTTTGAACAGTTGCCGCGCGTGATCCAGACAACTGGCGGAGGCGATCCAAAAACACTGACTCGGTAGTAGAAATCCTTATCTCTGGTCATAATAGCGAAATGTTCGCGTTGGGCAAGCTCCCACAGTTGAGTATCAGTGGCTTCAGTAAGTCCTAGAGTGGTCACGTGGACGCTACCTGGAAAATCGCTGGCTAACGCCTCTGGTAAGCGTATTGATAAATTGTTGTCGACCAGGATTTTGCTTATTCGGTCACTCATGTATTAAGCGCTGAGGAGAAAACGATCCTCAGCATCTGCGGCGTAGGCCAGACAAGCCAGCACATCGTCTCGGGTGAGCATCGGAAAGTGCTCCAACAGTTCTTCCGTAGTGTCTCCGGCGGCCAAATAGCTAAGCACATCGTATACGGTGATGCGCATTCCCCGAACACACGGCTTACCGCTTCGTTGATCGGGATTTATCGTGATGTATTGTTTATAGTCAATCATACCGGTGAGTTTACAGTAATACTACGACAAAGGCTTGAAAATGCCAAACCCAGTTTTGGCGAGCACGATAAATTCGAATTGGCCTGCGGCGAAGCTTCCGTTACCAACCCGTGCCGGAGGATATATTATGGATGTGCGTGATGTGGTAGAGCCATATTTTAGTGGGGCGATTCACGGCGGGTTATTGTATGGTTTACCACGACTTGTGTCCTCACAAGCTGTCGGAGGTGAGTGTGAAGATACGTAAATTGCTAAATTGATGAAGCACAACGAATCAAGGCCGTGAACTGGCATGTGAAGACACATGCCAAGGAGTTAGCGGTTCTTTGCATTGCAGGTAACCTCCCCGAAGGGGATGCGTAAAAGTACACCAAGTGGTTAAACAGTAAAGAATAATGGATCAGAACAAATCTAAAGAGTTTCGCCTAAAGATAGAACGCCGCATGAACACGATGGATACTAAGCTGTCTTTCGTACGTGAAGGGCTAGAGGCCTTTCAAAGTGAGTTTGAATATTTTCAGCAAGAAATGGGTTATTTTATGCGATTTGCTGCTGGGGAGTTTATTGACCACGGGCAACGGTTAAGCAAGATAGAAAAGCATCTGAACATATAACCCAGGTCTGGTATCGGGCCTCCGGTGCTGTGCCCCCCGTAATCAGAGACTACGTCCTTCTCTCGGTTCGGGTTAATTCAATTACGCGATTAGCGCGTTGGTGTTTTATAAGTTCTTGTACTTCAAGATTCATGACTACTGAATTTAATACTCCATATAAGTCTATTAATCAGTTTGCATCAGTAGACTTTGCAGACTTTACGATACTCACTGGTCTAAATGGTTCGGGAAAAACCCACTTGCTAAGGGCTATAAAAGAAGGAAATGTAGTTGTTGAGGGGATACCTCCTGATGACATACTCTATTTCGCCTACGGCACATTTAGGGTAGCAACAGTTGAAGAAAATGAAAAATATAGACCGTGGCAAAACGAGCAATGGGCTTCACTTCAGGAGGCGCTACAAACTGGACTCGATACTAAGGAGAAGATAAAGTATAAGCATCCCAACCTATATCAAGCGTTAAAACGATGGCCGGAAGGCGAACCTCTTAGCAAAATAACTGAAGAATACTTCCGGCCGCTTGACCTTCTTTTGCAAGATATTACGAAGGCAGAAAGGCAGTATCAGATTGCTAAGTTCAAGAACACTCTAATAGAAAAAGAATTCCTTCCTGGTGAGCCAGCTACTATCGATAATAATCCGCCTAGTGTTCAACTGAACAAAGTTTTGGCAGAGTACGACTGCAATGGCTATCAGCTTGCAACGAAACCGAAAAAGCTGCCGCAGGAGACAGAAGAAGGATTCAAGGTAGATGTGGATGTAAAAATGGCGCTCAACCGCGATGGCACCGGAGACATCGAGTTTTCTCATTTGTCTTCAGGAGAGAGCAAACTAATGGCACTTTCACTGCTTGTTTTCAAGGCCCAGCGAAATTATGTTCCTCCGCGAGTTTTATTGTTAGATGAAGTTGACGCTTCTCTGCATCCGTCGATGATAGAAAGAATGATACACGTTATTCGAACTCTGTTCATTGAGAAGTACGGTATGAAGGTAATCCTAGCGACACATTCACCAACCACTGTAGCACTGGGTCCTGAAGACTCTATTTTTGTGATTAGCAATGAAGACGGGCAGACTATTATTCAGAAGCAGGATAAACAGAAAGTTATTGATACTCTATCAGACGGATTTATCACTCTTGACAAAGGGCTGCAATTGTTGGATCAGGTCGCTCGACAAAGTCTCAACATATTTACCGAAGGTAACAACACAAATTATATAAAGAAAGCTATCAACCTGTTAGCTCCCGAGCTGTCAAGCAGTATTAAGGTAATTGATACCATAAAAGACAGGAGCGGTAAAGATCAACTAAAAGTTTTATATAAATTCTTTCTAAGGTTAAATCATTCCAACTCAGTGTTGTTCGTTTACGATTGTGATGTTAAAGGAAAACATGAGGAAGAAAATAACACTTTTTGCTATACATTCTCTAAAAACGACTCAAATGAGATCTTTCAAAAAGGAATAGAAAATATGTTTTCTGAATCGCTATTCATTGAGGATCAAGATTATAATAAAATAGAACATCCATCGAGCAATGGTCCAAAAGTAAAGTATAAAACTGACAAAGCAAGGAAGGCAAAAATCTGTGAGCGTATTACCAAAAATGGTACTTCTGAAGACTTCGAAAATTTTCAGAGTCTAGTCGATAAAATCAAGGCCATTCTTGACAAAAAATCTAGCAGTTGAAAACAGATTAGGAAAAGTTTCGGTCTGTCTGCCCAGACGGGCAACTGCCGTGATGTAAAATTATTAATGGGGGACAGAGCAATGTGATGAACAAGAATTGCTCATGAAATTTGTAGCGGACAACTGGGCACTGTGGAATCCACCCCCCCACCGCGGTGCCTCGCGTAACTAGGGACTAGGTTCCGCTATACCTAGTCGAAGGCTTTTAACCCAACTTTAGATTCAATCAACAGAAAAGTTGCACCCGCGGCCAATGCCCCCACCGGCCGCTCAACAGCGACTACGCAACCTTGGCCTCACCCAAGCCTCTTATCAACCTGCCCTCGAGCCTCGGAGCAACACTGACTCGAGGCTCGAGTCAACGTTGATGGGAGGCTCGAGTCAACCCGGACTCGAGGCTCGAGTGAAGCGGGCAGCCTGTTGGTTGGGGCACAAAAAAACCCCGAACGTGCGTTCGGGGTCGGTAACTCGCCGGGGTAAATTTGCGGCTACACTACGGCGAGGATGAAGGGGGCAGCCCCGGTGCGCACTTCCTTGCCCTTGTTCACGGCGGTGCGCACCTCCAGGCGATACGTGCCCTTCTTCAAGCTCTCGGGCACCTTGGCGTGCACCGTCTTGTCCACATTCTCGTGCAGGATCGCAACCTTCACTTCTTCGTTCTTTTGGGTGCTTATCAGGAAAACGCCCTGCGCATCGGCACTCGTGTCTTCTATCTTCAGGCGTTGCCCCTTGATCACCAGGGTGTGGCCCGGGGTGAGCTGCTCGTTGGTGGTTAGCGAGCTGCGATCGTACGCTTGCTTGATCACCGGCATCGGCACGTCGTGTGGAAGCACCGCTACCTTCACCTCGGCTAGGGCTTTCTTCATCGGGCTGCCCAATCGCAGGTTGAGTTCCACCTGGTGGCGGGCGGGGTCGAACCGGTCTTGGTCGTTCACAAACACTCCCGACACACTGGGTTCCAGGCTAAAGTAGTCGCAGGTGAAGCCGTAGCCCTCGCGCAGGTTGTCGGTGATGGTCTCGAGCACACTGTTGATCACCGCGTTACATTCGGTGGGCTTCAGAATTGATCCCTTCACCGTGATCTGCTTCACCACGTCCTTCACGGTCGTCTGCTTCCGGTTCTGCACCTGGGCCATGCGGTCTTCCGGATCGTCGACGGTGAGTTTGTTGTCTACTAATGAGATTTGTAACATACTGCTTGCTGTTTAGTGAGTACTAATTTTACGGATGAGCAATCCGCAAAAATCAGGGCAGTTGCCGAAGGGTTGGTTGGTGGGGAGCGTAAGATTGGGGCTAACAAACGCTACAGCGCACTTACGCTGCTTTAAATACCGTGAAAATCTTGCGTAGGAAATTTTGGGGCCTGGTTCGGTGAGGCGTTTTGGGGGTGAGGTATAACAACCGAACGCGTTATAAATGCACCCAATAAACGGGCGGTGAGGAGCATTGAGCGCCCCTCAGAGGAAATTTACGGGATTTTTTATACGTGGGTGAGGTTTGGGGTATTTGTCGTCTTCGCCTCCTGGGGCAACGCGTGGCGTGGGGTTCAGAGAACCCTGGTAAGCTAGTCACCGTGCCGGAGGCACGGCGCCAGATACGGCCAGATACGAGAGCGTGGGCGAACGCGTTACAAATGCGCTCGGAGGTATCATCGTTTGGGGCAACGTGTTGCCAACGGGCGCTATCTTCGCTTGGCTACACGTAATTATTCAGCATCACGGGCATCACCAGCATGAGCACGTCTTCGTGATCTTCTTTTACGCCGGGTTCGATAAGGCCCGCCCGGTTGGGTTGTGAGAACTTGAACACCACGTCCTTGGTATCCAGGTTGCTGAGCATCTCGATCAAAAAGCGGGCGTTGAAGCCGATCTCGATCTCCTCACCCGCGTGTTCGCACTCCAGCGTTTCGTTGGCTTCGTTCGAGAAGTCAATGTCCTCGGCCGAGACGTGCAGTTGGTTGTCGGCTACCTTGAGGCGCACCTGGTGGGTGGTTTTGTTGGCGTAGATAGCAATCCGCTTCAGTGAGCTGAGCAGCGTGGCCCGGTTCACCGTCATGGTGTTGTTGTTGTCGCGCGGAATCACGTTCTCGTAGTCGGGATAGCGCTCGTCGATCAGGCGGCACACCATCTGGATGTTTCCGCCCGACGCGCCCGCAAACTTAAAGAAGGCATTGGAGGCGTTGAACTTCACGCTTACCGACACGTTTTCGGCCGGTAGCACCGAGCGAAGCAGGGTCAGCGCCTTGCGGGGAATGATGATGGGCGATTTGGAACCGGAGCCAATGTCGTCGCGGCGGTAGCGGATCAGGCGGTGCCCGTCGGTAGCCACAAAGGTGCTGTCGGCCCCGTTCAGGTTCACGTACACTCCCGTCATGGCGGGGCGCAGCTCGTCGGTGCTGGTAGCGAAGATGGTGTTGCTCACCGCATTGGCCAGCACGTCCGACGGCATTTCCACCTCGTGCCCATCTTCCACCATCGGCACCTTGGGGAAGTCGGTGGCGTTCTCGCCCGACAACCGGTAGCGACCGTTCTCCGACTGGATTTCTACGGTGTAGGTCGAGGCATCCACGGTGAAGGTGACGGGTTGCTCCGGCAGGTTCTTGAGGGTGTCGATCAAGATACGGGCGGGCACGGCAATGCTTCCTTTCTCCTGCGTATCCACCTCCAGTTCGGTCATCACGGTGGTTTGCAGATCGGAGGCGGTGATCTTGAGCGTGCCGTTCTGAATGTCACACAAGAAGTTTTCCAGGATGGGCACCACCGGGTTGGAGGTGATCACGCCGTTGATGGCCGACAGCTGCTTGAGGAGGGCGGAGGAGGAAACAACGAATTTCATGCGGTTGCGGATTAGGTTGATAAGTGGCACCCTACAGATAAGATACCGTTCTAAGACAATTGCCTACGATCTGCTTAGTGCGGCCATTTTATGGCGGGGGGTAAATATAAAGATTAATCAAGAATCCACCTCGAATGCTGAAAAAATAGTCGATAGTCCACGGTCGACAGTCAATAGCTATCTGCGCTACGGGCTGTTGACTATGGACTATCGACTATGGTCTGTCGACTGTTGACTATCGACCGTGGACTGTTGACTATCGACTGTTGACTCGTATTCTAACCACTCACCGACACGCGCTTGAACTCGGTCACCTTCATGCCCTTGTTCACGCTGTCCAGATACTTACTCACCGTCATACTGTTGTCCTTCACGAAGGCTTGGTTCTCTAGCGTATTGTCTTTAAAGAACTTCTTGAGGCGGCCCTGCGCAATTTTGTCCAGCATGGCTTCCGGTTTGCCCTCGGCTTCGGCTTGCTCGCGACCGATGCGCAGTTCCTGATCGATGGTGGCCTGGTCGACCTGCTCTTCGTTGAGCGCGGCGGGGTTCATGGCGGCAATCTGCATGGCCACGTCCTTGCCCGCTTCCTCTCCCTTGCCATCGGTGTTGGCCAGCGCGACCAGCACGCCGAGCTTCTTGTTGGCGTGGATATAAGAGACCACCGTTTCGCCCTTCAGCACCTCGTAGGAGCCAATTTCTATCTTCTCGCCAATCTTGCCCACCAGCTCCGACAGCTTTTCGTCTACCGTCAGGTTGCCCACTTTCAGTTGCTTGAGTTCATCCACCGAAGCGGGGCGCTCCTTAAAAGCTACCGCCAGAATGTCTTCTCCGGCTTGCAGAAAGTCATCGTTCTTAGCCACGAAGTCGGTCTCGCAGTTGAGCGAGATCAGCATCGCTTCTTTCTGGTCGTCGCCTTCTTTGATAAACACCACGCCCTCACTGGTTTCGCGGTCGGAGCGGGAGGCGGATACTTTTTGTCCTTTTTTGCGGAGGACCTCTACCGCTTTATCAAAGTCGCCATCGGCTTCGGTGAGGGCCTTTTTGCAGTCCATCATGCCGGCGCCGGTCATCTGGCGGAGTTTGTTAACGTCTTGTGCAGTAATTGCCATAACTGGGTTGTTTTCGGTTTTCTAAGGTTGGTAATAAAAAAGAACACCGGCGAGCGTCTTTGCTAAGACAGAACGGCCGATGTTCCGGATGGTTTCACGAAGAATGTTCGGGGGTTATACTACGACTCCGGGGCCGATTCTTTTTCGGCTTCTGCCTTGGCCGCTGACTTTTCCTTAGCGTCAGAAGCTGCTTTGGCTTCCTGGGCTTCTTTTTCGTCGGCCTGCTTCTTGCTTTCTTCTTCCTCCTTGAGTTTTGCTTCTTCTTTTTGCTCCCGACGCTCGATGAGCCCTTCTTCGGCGGCCTGACCGATGTACTTCACGATCAGCGAAATTGACTTGAAAGCGTCATCGTTGCCGGGGATGGGGAACTGAATGCTGGTGGGGTCGGAGTTGGTATCTACCATGCCGATCACCGGAATGTTCAGCTTCATGGCCTCCTTGATGGCGATATGCTCGCGCTTGATATCCACCACAAACAGGGCCGAGGGCAAGCGGGTGAGGTCGGCAATACCGCCGAGCACCTTCTCGAGCTTGTCTTTTTCGCGGCTCATCATCAGGCGCTCGCGCTTGGCCAGGTTCTTATACTCTTCTTCCTTCATCATCTTCTCAATGGAAGACAGCTTGCGCAGCGACTTGCGAATGGTGGCGAAGTTGGTGAGCATGCCGCCCAACCAGCGGTCGGTCACGTAGGGCATCCGTAGTCGCTTGGCTTCTTCGGACACTACCTCCTGGGCCTGCTTTTTGGTGGCCACAAACATAATCTTTCGTCCCGAGCGTACAATGTTCTTCACCGCTTCGGCCGCATTATCGAGCTCCACCAGCGTTTTGTTCAGATCAATGATATGGATTCCGTTGCGCTCCATAAACACGTAGGGAGCAATTTTCGGATTCCATTTTCGGGTGAGGTGCCCGAAGTGGACACCTGCGTTTAATAGGTCTTTATACTCTAATTTATCCATAGTAGGGGTTACGAAAATGCGAATATCAAAGGTCATTCTCCAATGGTTCGTGTCGACACGAACCATTGGAGAGACACGAACCATAGAAACTTATCAAAATATCGTTCATTAGCGCTTGCTGAACTGGAAGGCCCGACGGGCTTTGCGACGGCCGTATTTCTTGCGCTCCACCATGCGGGGATCACGCGTGAGGAAGCCTTCTTTCTTCAGGGGTGGTCGGTGCTCAGCGTTGATGCTGACCAGGGCGCGGGACACGGCCAGGCGAATGGCTTCGGCTTGTCCTTTGAAGCCCCCGCCGCCTACGTTCACCTTCAGATCGTAGTTGCCCACTTCTTCTACCATGGTGAGCGGTTGCTTCACGATGGTCTGCAGAATCTCTGAGGGGAAGTAGGTGTCTAGGCTTTTCTTGTTGATGGTGATCGTGCCGTTGCCGGGCTGCATGTAGAGGCGGGCTACGGAGGTCTTGCGCCTTCCGATCGTGTTGGTTACGTCCATATTATCTTAGTTCTAAGGTTTTGGGCTGCTGCGCTTCGTGCGGATGCTCGGCACCGGCGTAGATGTGCATATTCTTAAATATCTTTCGGCCGAGTTTGTTCTTGGGCAACATGCCGCGCACGGCTTTCTCAATCACGCGGGCCGAGTCCTTGGCCATCTCCTGTCGCGGGGTAGAAAATCGCTGACCGCCCGGGTAGCCGGTGTGGCGGATGTATACTTTATTATCCATTTTGCTGCCGGTGAGTACCAACTGGTCGGCGTTCACCACGATCACGTTGTCGCCGCAGTCTACGTGCGGAGTGAAGCTGGTCTTGTGCTTGCCGCGCAGCACCGAGGCGATGTCGCTGCACAAGCGCCCCAGCGGAGCCTTACCGGCGTCCACGACGTACCACTTTTTTTCAACGGTGGCGGCGTTGGCCGAGATGGTCTTATAACTAAGTGTATCCACGTTCTTTTTTGCTAATGTAAAACTGCCTTCCGAAAAAGGAACACAAAAGTACAAGATGTTTATCTGAAATACAAGGGATGAAGATTGTTCGATTGTTCGACTGCTCAATTGTTCGACAGTTCTATTGCTGAGGTAGTAATTGAGAGTTTCTTTGAGCCATCGAGCCATCGAGCCATCGAGCCATCGAGCCATCGAGCCATCGAGCCATCGAGCCATCATTTATTCTTGTCCAGTTGCTTCAACAGCACGGCGAAGTCTTTCGGATAGGGAGCTGTCACCGATAGGGATTTTCCATCCATACCGTCGAAGCTGAGGGCCGAAGCGTGCAGGGCCACCCGTTTGATGAGCGGCAATTCTTCGGTGCCCTTCTTTAGGTGATAATCTCGTTTGATGCTCGACAAGTAGAACCAGTGACCGCCGTACTGCTCGTCGCCGACAATGGGAGCACCCAGACTGCTGAGGTGCACCCGAATCTGGTGCATGCGCCCCGTGATGGGCTGGCAGCGCACCAGCGTGTGGCGCTGGAACACCTCAGCGGTTTGCACCAGCGTTTGGGCGGGCTTGCCCTCGCGGCGACTGATCCGCACCACTCCCTTGTTGGTGGGATGAATGGGCAAGTCCACCATCACCTCCTGAAAGTCGTGAATGCCTTCGCTCACCGCGTGGTAGGTTTTCTTCACCTGCCGCTTCTCGAACTGAATAGCCAGTTCGCGGTAGGCTTCCGGGTGCTTGGCAATGGCCAGCGCACCCGACGTTTCTTTGTCCAGCCGGTGCCCCACCTGCGCATCGGGCACGTGCTGCCGGGCCAGCGACAAAATGCTGATCGGGTCGTTGCGATCATCCAGGGTGGAGACAAACGAAGGCTTGTTGATGATGAGGTAGTCATCGTCTTCGTGGAGGATAAGGTCGGTGAAGTTGATACGGGGCATGGAATAGGAGGTTTATCCTAACCAATCGGCAAAGCCCGACTTTTGTTTCGGCCGCAATGGCGCTAACTATTCGGTTCGCTCATCGACTCGGTGGCTTCCAGCGTCACCCGCCGCCGCATGGCCTTGCCCCGCTTCAACCGAAAGCTGAAGGTGGAGCCAACTCCCACCTCACTCACCACGGCAACCTTAGACTGGTGGGCTTCCAGAATGTGCTTCACAATGGCCAGCCCCAGTCCGGTGCCGCCCTTGTTCTTTGATCGACTTTTCTCTACCCGGTAGAAACGCTCAAAAATGCGCTCGATATCTTCCTCGGGGATGCCCCGGCCGTGATCCTGGATCGACACCGTGAGTGCCTCGGCGTCGCTCTCGAAGCGGACGGTGATGGTGGTTTTGGATTGCTTGGTATACTTGATGGCGTTGTTGATCAGGTTGATGAGTACCTGATAGATACGGTGCCGGTCGGCGTAGACGTGGGTGAAGTTGCTCTGGCCGGTATCCAACACCAGGGTTGTTTCTTTCTTTTCGGCATCGGCCTCCAGTTGGTCGAATACGTCGGTGACCATGTCGCTGAGGTTAAAGTGCTCGTAGTGCATCTTGATGCCTCCGGTTTCCATCTGGGACAGCGTGAGCAGGTCCTGCACCAAGATGTCGAGTCCGTCCAAACTCTTGGCGGCTTTCTTCAAAAACTTGTAGCGAAACTTCCGGTTCTCGACCGCACCGTCGAGCAGGGTATGCACAAACCCTTGGGCGGCGAAGATGGGCGTTTTCAGTTCGTGCGACACGTTAGCCACAAACTCCTTTCGAAACTCGGCCATCTTTTTCAGGTCGTTGATCTCACGCTGTTTGTCGGCCGTATAATCCTTGATCTCCTGGGTGATCCGGCGAAAGGGGTTGGTCAGTGGTTCTCGTTCCTTTGATCCTTCTGCAAACGATAGGTCTTTGCGCTTCAACTGGTTGAGCATGTAGTAAATTTTGTTCACCTCCCGAAAGACTAGAAACTCCAACGTAACGCTAATAAGAATGTAGGAAGAAGAAAAAGCCAGCAGAAAACCCACCAGTAGTGCCACGTCGGATATACCGCTCATCAGCGACTGAAAAGCCGTGGTGATTAGGGCGATGCAGGCACCCAGCAGCACCGCCACTCCCCGCGAATTGAACAGCATTTGCATAGAGAGAAATCAGTAGTTTATAAAACCAAATTTGGCTACGGACGGTGCCCTACTCATCGGCCCCAAATTTATAGCCCACTCCTTTCACCGTGACGATATAATCGCTGCCGATCTTCTCGCGCACCTTGCGGATGTGCACATCCACCGTCCGCGCCAGCACGTACACGTCCGAACCCCAAATGTTTTGCAGCAGGTCGTCCCGACTGTGCACCTTATCCGGGTTTTGCACCAGGTAGTAGAGCAGTTCGAATTCTTTTTTGGGCAGGGTGATGGGCTCGCCGTTCACCGTCACGGTGTAGCTGGTGCGGTCGATGATCAGATTGCCTGCGTTAATTTTGGTACTCTTCTGCCCCTTCTTGGCCTCTCGCCGAAACATGGCTCCAATGCGGCTGATCAGCGCCCGGGGTTTGATGGGTTTGGTGATGTAATCGTCGGCCCCGGTATCGAAGGCGGCCACCTCCGAGTATTCTTCGGACCGGGCGGTCAGAAAGACAATGAAGGTATTGTACAGATCGGGGTTCTCGCGAATCTGCCGACAGGTCTCCACGCCATCCTGGTGGGGCATCATGATATCCAACAGGATGAGGTCGGGCAGAAACTTACCGGCCAGGTCGACCGCTTTCTTGCCGTTGCTGGCGGTTTTCACGCGGTATCCCTCTTTGCTTAAGTTATAGTCCAGCAGATCAAGAATGTCGGGCTCATCGTCAACAATCAGTACCCGGTGTTGCTTGGTAGACATAGAAGGCTAGGTTTGGCGGACGGCGGTGGCTGGGTTGGCAACCCGGCCTAGCAAAAATAAGAAAAAAACGCATTCGTCGAGCAGTGCCCGGCGCTATTTATCGTCGCGCTTCCTGAGCTGCAGCGACACCCCGCCGCGGGGACGCAGCGTAATGAGCGGCTCTACGGCAATGACTTCGTTAGCAGCTAGTTGAATATCAAACTTCCTAATGATCTGACTCAGTACCAGTTGCATTTCTAATTGGGCAAAATGATTGCCGATACAGTAGCGCGGTCCGCCGCCGAAGGGGAAAAACGCAAATTTAGGTCGATCCGCTTCGGGATCCGCGAACCGGTCAGGCCAAAAGCGTTTGGGTTCTTCCCACAGCTCCGGGTGCCGATGGATGATGTAGGGGCAGATGTACACCTGCGACCCGCGGGGGATAAAGTAGCCGTCCAGTTCATCGTCCTCGCGCGCCTCGCGTCCGATGATCCAGGCGGGCGGGTACAGGCGCATGGTTTCTTGCACCACCCGGTTGGTGTGCGGCAGGTCAGTGATCGGATTGCCCGCCGGAATGCCGTTTAATTTAATCTGCCGCGTTTCTTGGTAGACCCGCTCTTTTTCTTCGGGATGGCGCGCCAGCAGGTAGAGCGCCCACGACAGGGCCACCGCCGAGGTTTCGGTGCCCGCAATGAACAGGGTCACCACCTCGTCGCGCACCTGCCGGTCGCTCATGCGCTCCCCGGTGTCGGCATCTTCGGTGTCCATGAGCATGGCTAACAGATCGTGGTGCGTGTGCGCGGCACTCCGTCGCTCGCCGATGATGCCGTATACCAGCCGGTCGAGCTCCCGCAGCGCGGCCTGGTAGGTGCGGTTCTTCTCGTTGGGCAACCAGTTCGGCAATCGGAAGGGGTTGGATACCTTGTCGGTGATGTGCTGGTTGATCACGTTGATGCAGCGCACGATGGCGGGTGAGGAAGCGCCGATGTCGGAGCCGAACAGGGCGCGGGCCACCACCTGGGCGGTAAGCCGCATCAGATCGTGACTCACGTTGCGCGGAGTATTCGCATCTAGTTGCTCCCACTCCCGCAACGTCTCCTGGGTAGCCTCGGTGATGGTGGTGCCCAGGTTGGCCAGGCGTTCGCGGTGAAAGGCCGGTTGGGCGATGCGGCGTTGCTTGAGCCAGAAGTCGCCCTCGCTGGTGAGCAGCCCGTTGCCCAGCGGGTGCCGCAAAAATTCGTAGGCGAAGCTTTTTCCGTACTTCTTGTTGTTGGTCACCAGCACGTGCTTGGCGTACTCGGGCCGGGAGAGCACGAACAGCGGCACGTGGGGCAGGTGCACGTCGTAGAAGTCGCCGTACCGCCGCTGGTTGTTGATCATAAAGGTGAAGAAGTCGCGTCCGAACACCGCCGCGTTCTTAAGCAGCGGATTGGCCGGGGCCACCCGGGGGTAGGGACGCCCGCGCTGGGGTCGGGCGCGCAGGGTGGCTTGTACACTGGAGATAAGTAGTCGGAGCATGGTAGGGTAAGCGGTCTGGTGATTATAAAGTTTCTATTTTTGGCGGCTAGATTACTACCGTAGGGGGTTTTGCCTAGGAAAACGATTTGTAGGGCTGGACAGATGAATTAGTGGTTTAAGCTGAGACTAAGTTCTGGCAAGATTGCTTAGGTAAATTTTGGCTATGAACAATCGGAGCAAATAGCTATTTTGTGGCGGGTTACCTCCGTTGGGTACGTTACCCGCTACAAATGTTGACATGAACAAGTTGGCAGCAATTGAAATAGTATCATGTTAGAAAAAGTAATATATTTTACGGTTAGCAAACTTGGAACACCTAATTCTGATATAACAGAGAACTCAAAGATTGAATCTGACTTTGGAATTTCAGGATTAGATACAATAAGTTTCTATGAAGAATTTTTTAAAGAATTTGGCGTAAAAAATTCAGAGGCCTTTAAATGGGACAGACATGTCTCATCTGAAAATCTAGAACTTGAACTACTTGTTAGATCAATATTTTCTAAGCAAGCTCGCGAGAAATTGAAAACTAAAGATGTTTCAATAAAACATTTAACAAAAGTCGCTGAAACGAAAATTTGGGTTGATGAATAAACACTGCTTCCAACATCATGCTGCCGTCAGCTGGGGGAAGCGAGTACTTGGAAGTTTGGTTTCCCAAATTCATATATTGCTATTCGAAAAATAAAAGCCAACAAGCCCGGCTTGACGGCTACACCAATCATTCTGCGCAAAGAAAAGAAACCAAAATTTTGTTATTTGATCAGTTGTCTGCAAATAAATGTTAGATTCAGTCTCCGAATAAAATAAAGTAATGGAACCGAGTTTTGATATTCAAGGTAATTTGCAGCCTTATGAGAGGATAAAATTAAACGTCAAAGACTTCAGATCAACATTCGTAGATTCATTTAATAAAGATTCTACTAGGCACAATATCTTCGATAAATATTTTGACTATACCGAAAATTTCAAAGAAAAGGTGACAGACAACTTTGCTCAGTGGATAAATGGGAGTTTTGTTACAAATAAGAAAAATCCAAATGACATGGATTTCGTCAGTGTAGTAGATTTTTCAGTGATTGAGGAGAGGGAGGATATCATAAAAAGTGAATTTATTAGAGATGATGCGCTGAAAAAGTATGGATTAGACGCCTATCTGTTGATTGTCTACCCGGAAGACCATAAATTGCGGGCTTACACAAAATCCGACGTCTTGTATTGGAATGATTGGTTTACAAAAAGCCGCAAAGACAGAAGAGGGAAAAGATATCCGAAAGGGTACGTTGAACTTGAATTTAAAGCAAAAAACTAGAGATGATGGAAAATACAGAAATCAAAGATGAGGGAATAGCGAGGGTATCCGATTTATTAGAACAAATAAAGTCGGTTGATGAGATGATATCTTTGCACGAAAAAAAAGGTAACGAAAATGATTTAATGCTAATCCAATATAAGTACCGTAGAGAACAATTTTTAGGAGAATTAATAGAGAAGCTTCAAGAGATGAATATAAATCTGACCGATTTAACTGCTGCATAAAAATCTGAGCTGAAATCCAAGAATGAAATCTGCACAGAACAATGATTAGCCGACAATACTGCGCTTCGCTCCGTACTGCGGCTTGCGTAGACCAAATCCTTACCCCGGCGACACCACACTATAAATATAGTACACGTAGATCGCCAGCAGAATGGCACCTTCCAGCCGGGCGATGGTGCGGCGGTAGAGCATCATCGGCAAAATCAAGAAAGTGATCAGCAGCATCCAGATCATGTCCGAATGGATGATCACGTCGTTTACGCGGATGGAGGCGATCACGCTGGTGATGCCCAAAATCGATAGAATATTAAATATATTGGAGCCCATCAGGTTGCCCAGCGCAATGTCGGTTTCCTGCTTCATGGCGGCAATCACGGCGGTGACCAACTCGGGCAAGCTGGTGCCCAGGGCCAGCACGGTGATGCCCACCACCCGCTCGCTCACCCCAAAGGTAATGGCTAAATCCTGCGCTCCTTCCACAAACCAGTTCGAGCCGAACGCCAAGCCCGCGGTGCCCACCCCGATCAGCAGCAGGTCTTTGCCCAAACTGGCCGTGGGGGGCGGAACGTCCAGCTCCTCGGCAAGTTCTTCGGCCGACTTGGTTTCGCGGCGCGACTTGCGGATGATCAGGTAGGTGTAAGTCACCAGAATGCCAATAAAAAGCAACCCCTCGGGCCAGTTGATGAGATTATCAAGCACCACCAGATAGAGCAGCAGCGAAGCGCCCATTGTCACCGGCCAGTCGATGCGCATGCTGTCTTGGCGCACCGGCACTGAGGTGATCACCGCGGTGATGCCCAGCACCAGGGCTAAATTACAGATATTCGAGCCGATCACGTTGCCCATCGCCAGGTCCGGACTCCCCTCTAGCGCGGCCCGCACGCTGATGAACAGCTCGGGCGCCGAGGTACCGAAGGCCACAATGGTAAGTCCGACCACCAGCGGCGACAGCCGCAGCCGCAGGGCAATGCTCGACGCGCCACGCACCAGCCACTCACCCCCGCCCACCAGCAGCGCCAACCCAACAATCAACAGGAAAATAGAGAAAGTCATAAAACGATACGTTACAATTTAGGGCCGAAGGCCAGGTCACCGGCGTCGCCCAGGCCGGGCACGATATAATATTTTTCGTTGAGGTGGCTGTCCTGCGCTCCTAACCAGAACGAACAGGGGAAGGGCGACTGCTCGTGCACGTAGGCCACGCCCTCCGGACTGCCAATTACCGCCACCACGTGCACGGCCGACGGGGTGCCTCGGTCAGCAATGAGGTTCAGCGCGTGCACCAGCGTGCGCCCCGTAGCCAGCATGGGATCGATGAGTACCACTGGCTTACCGGCCACCGGCGGTAGGGCCTGGTAGGAAGCCGCAATGGTGAAATCATTTCCCGTAGTCGATTGGCGAAACGCCCCGACAAAGCCGCTGTCCGCCCGGTCGAAGTAGTTGAGCACCCCCTGGTGCAAGGGGAGCCCCGCCCGCAGCACCGAAATGAGCACCGGTTGTTGCACCAACGCGTCGACCGTTAGTTGGTCCAGCGGAGTGTCGATGGGGTGAGAAGCGTAGGGAAGGGTTTTGGAGAGTTCGTAGGCCAGTAGTTCGCCCACCCGCTCCACATTGCGCCGAAAGCGAAGCCGCTCGTGTTGCCGCTCGGTGTTTCTTAGATCAGCCAAAAAGCCACTGGCCACCGAAGGAGTAGAGTTAAGAACAAAGACGGAGGGAGGAGTCATCGGCGGCGGTTGGGAACAGACCGGGCAAATATAGAAGGTTGCCGATGAATATTGTACTTCACCGTGATTGAATTAGGTACGCACGTACGTTAAAACCTTCGTACGCAGCGTTAGTTAGGGGAGCAACGGGCTCGGAACAAATCAGCCAGCCGGAAAACACTAGTTGGCAGCCTCCGTATTTAAAAGAGATCAACCCAAATTCCAGCCAGTCAGGTGGCGCAAATCACGAAAGAAGTTGTAATTTTAGCGTTAACATAGCATACAGTGCCGATTCTCTGGGGCGAGTTTTGCAGCGCACGACAACAAACCAGGCAATAACCGACGACGGGTCCGCTGTTTCTTTCCAAAAAACAGTCAGCCGCACCACAAAAACTAACCAGCTTACATGAGTTATATTCAGTTCGATAAAAAGCAGCTCATCGACCTTTCGCAGTCGCTGAGCCGAGAGATCATCCGCTCCAACAAGTCCGGCGCCTACTCGTCGACCACCATCATCGGTTGCAACACCAAGCGCTACCACGGTTTGCTGGTGGCACCGCAGCCCGGTCTGGAAGGAGTACACGTGATCCTTTCCTCGCTCGACGAAACCCTAATTGTTAACAACGCATCCTTTGATCTGGGAGTACATAAGTACCCCAGCGGCTACGAACCCAAGGGGTATCTGTACCTAAAAGATTTCGTGGCCGATCCTATCCCGCGTTCATCCTACCGCATCGGCGACGTGCTACTCACCAAGGAGAAGGTGCTGGTGGAGCACGAAGAGCGTTTCCTGGTACGCTACGTACTCGAGAAATCGCCCGGCCCGGTCAGACTACGGCTGTCGCCCTTTCTGGCCTTTCGCAACGTGGACCAACTGCAGCGGGCCAATGAAGACATCGACGCCTCCTTCCAGCCTATTGAGCAGGGCTTGGCGTTGCGCCTGTATCCGCAGTACAAGCCGGTGTTCCTGCAGGTATTTCCCGAGCCTTCGTTCGTCGAACGCGCCAACTGGTACTACAACATCGAGTATCCCGACGATCAGGATCGCAACTACGACTTTCAGGAAGACCTTTACGTGCCGGGCTACTTCGAGCTAACGCTGGAAAAAGGCGATACGGTGGTGTTTAGCGCCGGGGCAGACGAGATCAAGCCCAGCAACCTGCTGCGCACTTTCAACACCCAAACGCGCCGCCGCACCTCGCGCAACACCTTCGAGAACTGCCTGAAGGTGGCGGCCAACCAGTTTGTGCTCAAAACCCGCAGCACCCCCGAAGCCCGCAAGTACGACGAAACCAACGTGATCGCCAGCTACCAGCGCTACCGACGCGGCGGCCGCGACGCCTTTGTGGCCATCCCCGGACTCTCGCTCGTGCACCCCGACCTGAAACTCTACAAGGCGGTGCTCGACACCATGCTCAAGCACCGGCGGGGCGCATTTTTTCCCTTCTGGAAATACAATGATTCGCAGTTGTCCTACGAGGCCATCGACACCCCACTGTGGTTCTTCTGGGCGCTGCAGCACTATACCCGCCGCCTGGGCGACGCCTCGGCCGTTTGGAAAACCTACGGCGGAGTGATGCGCGAAATTCTGGAAAGCTTCCGCAACGGCACCGACTACAACATCAAGATGCAGGACAATGGGTTGTTGTCGGGAGGCGTGGAGGGCAAAGCGCTCACCTGGATGGACAGCTACGTGGACGAGGTGCCGGTGACCCCCCGCCTCGGCATGCCGGTGGAGGTGAACGCGCTGTGGTATAACGCCATTATGTTTGCCCTGGAAATTGCCGGACCACGCTCCACCGAAGGCAAGGTGATCTTGTCCGAATGGAAAGAAGTACCTGCCCTGATCCGGCAGTCGTTTGCGGACACGTTCTGGGACGAAAAGAAAGGCTACCTGGCCGACGTGGTGAACGGCTCAGAAACCGACTGGTCGGTGCGACCCAACCAGGTGCTGGCCGCCTCACTGCCCTACTCACCGCTGTCGGACTCCATGATCAAATCGGTGCTCAAGGTGGTGGAAGAACAGCTGCTCACCCCGCGCGGACTGCGCAGCCTCTCGCCCCACGACGCCCGCTACCGGGGCCACTACCGCGGTGCCCAGAACGATCGGCGACGGGCTTATCACCAGGGATCGGTGTGGCCCTGGCTCACGGGGCACTTCGTGGAAGCCTACCTCAAGGTGCACGAGCGCGACGTTGCCCTGCCCTTCGCCACGGCCCTCTACCAGGGGTTTGAGCCGACCATGCGTGAGCATGGGATCAGTTCGGTCTCGGAAATCTACGACGGCAATGTGCCACACGAAGCACGCGGAGCGATCTCGCAAGCCTGGAGCGTGGCCGAACTCATCCGCATGCAGCAGTTTGTCCAAGAATTCGACCAAGCCACCCAACCCCTAACGGCTTAAATTGAATGAGAGAATGATTGAATGAATGTATTTATTCTATCATTCAATCCTTCGTTCATTCATTTAACCCCTCAATCATTCAATCCTTTTCTTTTAATCCCCTCTACGCTCGTTTATATTTGCGGGCAGCTTACTAACCCGAACCTGTTTGATGATGGAAAACACCTCCACTCCCTGGAAGAGACTATATGTACAATCTAAAACTCCCCAACAACTGGAGGGCCTGGACCGGCTCGCCAAAAACCTGTGGTGGTCGTGGAACTACGAGGCTACCCAACTCTTTGCCTCCATCGACGAGGAGCAGTGGCACGCCCTGGGACACAATCCCATTGCGTTGCTGGACCAACTCGACCAGCAAGACTACGTTGATTTGATCGATAATGCGGCGTTTATGAAGCAACTGAAGGCCGTATTGAAAACCTTCGATGCCTACCTGGGCGAAGAAAAGAAGCCGGGACAACCGCGCATCAGCTACTTCTGCATGGAGTACGGACTGCACGCTTCCTTTAAGCTCTACTCGGGCGGACTCGGAGTGCTGGCCGGCGACTTTTTGAAGGAAGCCAGCGACGAGAACGTGGATATGGTGGGGGTGGGGCTGCTCTACCGTTACGGCTACTTCCGACAGGGACTGTCGCACCACGGCGAGCAGATTGCCTACTACGATCCGCAGCGGTTCACCTACCTACCGGTGGAACCCGTGCGCGACGAAGCGGGCACCTGGATCAGGGTGGAAGTGGCCCTGCCCGAGCGTACGCTCTACGCCAAGGTGTGGCGGGCCAACGTGGGGCGCGTGCCGCTCTACCTCCTCGACACTGATATTGACGAAAACCAGGAACACGACCGCAGCATCACCCACCAACTCTACGGCGGGGACCGGGAGATGCGACTCAAGCAAGAACTGCTGCTGGGCATCGGCGGGATGCGGGCTATCCAAGCTATTGGTCGGTCCGCCGATGCGGTCGAGCCTGACGTATATCACCTCAATGAAGGACACGCCGCCTTTATCGGGGTGGAGCGGCTGCGCACCTACGTGGAAGCGGGCTTGAGCGTGAATGAAGCTATTGAGGTAATTCGCGCTTCATCTTTGTTCACTACCCATACTCCTGTGCCCGCCGGACACGACAGCTTCGCCGAGTCGATGATGTGGCCTTACTTCTCGGACTTCGCCCGCCAGACGACCCTGCCCTGGGAGCAGTTCGTGGCTTTGGGACGGATCGATGAGCACAACCGCGACGAAGAGTTCTCCATGAGCCATTTGGCTGCCCGGATGAGTCAGCAGGTGAACGGGGTGAGCCGCATTCACGGCCGGGTGTCGCGCGATATGTTTCAGCCCCTCTACCAGGGCTTCGAGGCTAAGGAGCTGCACGTAGACTACGTGACCAATAGTGTGCACTATCCCACCTGGACGGCGCCCGACTTGCAGATCCTGTACCGCAAAACCTTCGGAAAAGACTTCCTGCAAAAGCAGTCGGATTCCAGCGTGTGGGAAAAGATTCACCAGGTGGATGACGCGGAGCTAGTAACGATCAAACAACAGCAGAAGAAGAATTTGGTGGCGATGCTACGGCGGCGTCTGGAGCGCAACATGCAACTGCGCCACGAGAGCCCGCCGAAGATCATGCGCACCATTGATGCCCTAAACGAAGACGCCCTGCTGCTGGGTTTTGCGCGCCGTTTTGCCACCTACAAGCGGGCGCGTCTGCTCTTCACCGATCTGGAACGCCTGGAGCGGGTGGTCAACAACCCGGAACACCCGGTAGTATTTCTCTTCGCTGGCAAGGCGCACCCGGCTGACCAGGGCGGGCAGGCGCTTATCAAACATATCATGGAGGTATCGGGTCGCCCCGAGTTCATTGGTAAGGTGATCTTTCTGGAAGACTACGACATGAACCTGGCCAGTGCGCTGGTGCGGGGCGTCGATGTGTGGCTCAACACGCCAACGCGTCCGCTGGAAGCCTCGGGCACCAGCGGTATGAAGGTGACCCTGAACGGCGGACTCAACTTCAGCGTCCTCGACGGCTGGTGGGCCGAAGGCTACCGACCCGACTCCGGATGGGCGCTGCCCGAAGAGCGAGCCTACGAAAGCCAGGACATCCAGAACGAACTGGACGCCGCCACCATCTACTCGGTGCTAGAAAACGAAATCGTTCCGGAATACTACAACCGGAACAAAGCGGGCATCTCGGCGCAGTGGGTGAAGCGCATGAAGAACACCATCGCCAACATTGCCCCGCAGTTCACCATGAAGCGGATGATGGACGATTATCACGACAAGTTCTACCGCAAGCTGCACACCAGCCACGATGCCGTGCGGAAGAACGACTTTGCGCAGGCCAAAGCCGTGGCGCAGTGGAAGGAAGAAGTGCACCGGGCCTGGGACAAAATCAGGGTGGTCCGTAAAGAAGTGTACAACTTCGACAACGATCCGTTGCCCCTGGGCGAGCCCTTCCGGGCCGAACTGGTGCTTGACATTCAGGACCTACGCCCGGAAGACGTGGGCGTGGAATTGCTTATTGCCAAGCAGCACGAGGGCAAGCACGACATCATCTTGGTGAAGGAGTTCAAGAAGAAGCGGCTCAAGAAAAAGGCGCTGGCCGAGGGGGCGGAACAAGCCGAGCCCCGGGGCACCCGCGTGAAGTACGTCTGCGACGAGAAAATTCCCTTTTCGGGCGTCTACGACTACGGCTTCCGGGTGTTTGCCCAGCACCAAGGGCTGGCCCACCGGCAGGAGCTCGGTTTGGTGAAGTGGGTGTAGCGCCGGTAAAAAAATACTGGCTACTTAGGTGATACTTTGGCCAAAGCAGGCACTTGGTGATAAGTAGGCAGTGATCTTTACCAAAAGCAGCATTCGTATGGTTAATGTGGCAACTAAAAAAACTACTCCGCAAGCGCGGGAGCAGTGGATTATCAACTTGTATAAGCGGGTGTTCCCGACCGTTGCCCGCTACGTGAGTCAGCGGGGCGGCTCTTTGGAGCAAGCGCAGGACATCTTTCAGGATGCCTTGATCATCTACTACGAGCGAACTGCTTCCGCGATTGATCCTCCCGAACAGGAAGAAGCCTACCTGCTGGGTATCGCCCGCCACCGCTGGGCCCGGGCATGCCGACGCGCCGGACCGGAAGTGCCGCTCGATGATTCGACAGGAGTGGATTGGGCCGAGGAGGAACCGTCGCTGCCCTCAAGCCAGAAGCTGCTGCGGTTGCTGACCGTGGCCGGGAAGAAGTGCATGGATTTGCTGCGCGCTTTCTATTACGATCAGCTTCCGCTCAGTGAGGTGGCGGATTCCTTCGGCTATGCCGGAGTGCGCTCGGCCACCGTGCAGAAGTATAAGTGCCTTGAAAAAGTGCGCACCACCGTTCAAGAAAAATCATTGACCTATGAAGACTTCCTGGAAGACCACCCAACGGTTGGATGATTACTTGCAGCAGCAGTTAAAGCCCGAAGAAGCCTTGCTGCTCGAGGCACACCTGGCACTGGAGCCCGAACTGCGGGACACCCTGCGGTGGCAGCGGCAAACCCATACCCTGGTGCGGGCCTACGGTCGCCAGCAACTACGTCGCGAAATCCAGTCGGCCCAGCAAAAAGTGTTTCACCGGCCCGAGTACCATGGGTTTCGGCAAACGATTCTTCGTATATTCT
The DNA here is from genome assembly GCA_965217295.1 of Cyclobacteriaceae bacterium. Lineage (GTDB taxonomy): Bacteria > Bacteroidota > Bacteroidia > Cytophagales > Cyclobacteriaceae > Tunicatimonas. The sequence goes on along the minus strand of CBDCHR010000008.1, from coordinate 5,814,725 downwards.
CTAAACGCTAAGCGATGTCTATTCACGCCAGTATCATCCCCACCGTCATTGATAGCAGCGGCCGGGGTGAACGCCTCTTCGATATCTACAGCATGCTGCTCAAGGAGCGCATCATCTTTCTGGGCAGCGCCATCGACGACCGGGTGGCCAACCTGGTGGTGGCGCAGTTGCTCTACCTCAACAGCCAGGACCAGAAGCAGCAAATTGACTTGTACATTCATTCGCCGGGCGGCAGCGTGTATGCCGGACTAGCCATCTACGATGCCATGCAGATGATTTCGGCCCCGGTGTCTACGGTGGCGGTGGGGTTTTCGGGCAGCATGGGCACGGCTTTACTCACGGCGGGGCACGCCGGACAGCGCTACGCCTTGCCGCACGCCACGGTACACATGCACCCCACGGGTGGCGGAGCCAAGGGCTACACCGAAGACGTGCGTATTGCCACGCGTGAACAAGAGCGCTTGCAGGTGCAACTCTTCCACATCATTGGGAAGCACTCGGGTCATTCCTGGCAGGAAATAGAGGAGTTCTTCATTCGCGACCGGTTCCTCAACGCCTGCGAAGCCCAATCGTACGGACTCATCGACGAGGTGCTGGGTGATACTAGCGGCCTGATTTCTCTAAAAGACACCGTGCTGGAGGTAGCTTTTGATCAGAAGGGAGGATGATTGCTTCGGACAAATACCTGTTTTTCCTACAAACTTCAATTGCCACTTTCGAGGTCGGTGTCATCACCGACCCCGTCACTGTTTCTACGACCGGCATCCCGGAGGTTACCGGAATAGGATCTTCGGACGGACAACAACCGATGCATCCATCCATCACTCACTCACTAGTGAATGGGAAGCAATCTATTAGCGAACAATCGCAAAAAGCAGTACCTTTTCCGGCGTAATTCGCCGTTGCTTTGCTCTCTGCTGCTATGAACTTTTTCCTTCTCGTTCTTCTAACCCTATTTGCCCTGGCCCAGTTTGGCTGTTCCCCCTCGCCCAATGCCCCATCGGCCCCGACTGCCGACACGGCAGCTACCCAAATTACCGGCCCGCTCGCCCTGTGGCCCGAGGGCGATCCCGGCGAGCCCGAAGCCACCGGCGAAGAAACCGATGCCACAAAGCCGGAAGATAACTTGGTCGCCGGAGAGCCGCTCATTCGCCTCACCAACGTGACCGACCCCAGCATTACCGTCTACCACGCTCCGGAAGACAAAGCCACCGGCGCGGCGGTGCTGGTATGCCCGGGTGGCGGCTACCACATCCTGGCGCTGGACCTGGAAGGAACCGAGGTGGCAGATTGGCTTAATGGACTGGGCATTACCGCCATTGTGCTGAAGTACCGGGTGCCGGTGCGCGAGGGCGTACCCCGCCACGAGCGTCCCCTGCAAGACGCCCAGCGAGCGATGGGACTGGTGCGATCCCGCGCCGACGAATGGAACATCGATCCCGAGCGAGTGGGAGTACTGGGCTTCTCGGCCGGAGGGCATCTGGCTGCCACTTTGAGCAACACTAACGAACGGGACTACGAACGCATTGACGGAGCTGATACCCTGAGCAGTCGTCCCGACTTCGCGGTGCTGGTGTATCCGGCCTATCTCACCGCTTCTGAAGAGGGGCCGGAGCTGGCGCCCGAGGTGGCGGTTACTGAGAACACGCCGCCCACCTTGCTGGTGCAAACCGAAGACGATAATATTCCGGTAGAGAACAGTCTGTTCTACTACTTAGCACTGAAGCGAGCGGGGGTACCCGCCGAGATGCACCTGTACGCCACGGGCGGACACGGTTACGGCTTGCGCAAGGTAGATAGCCCCGTGCACACTTGGCCCGAGCGGGCAGAGCGATGGTTGCAACAGTGGGAATCGGCGAACGAATAACCAGTGGTAGGTTACAATAATTTACCGTATCTTCGTAAAAAGCATCTAATTATGGGAAACGCAGAGTTAAAATTAGGCATTTTTAGGATGGTGGATCAACTGTCAGAAAATGAGCTTCAAAAGCTATACAATGCAATTAACGACTTATCCAGCGGTCAAGATACCTCTTCCAAATTGCCCTGGAACCTTTTATCTAAAGGTGAACAGGAGGCAATAGAAAGAGGACTGTCTCAACTGGAAAGCGGTGAAGGAAAGCCTCATCAGGAAGTGATGGCTAGCTTTAGAGAAAGTTACGGTCGGTAGTATGAATATTGTTTGGTCGCCCTTAGCTCAAAAAGACGTAGAACAGCAACTGGTTTACCTTACTCACGAATGGGGAATGCAAGTAGGGATTGATCTTTTAGAGCGAATTGACGAGGTGCTGTTAGCAATTACCAATAATCCTACTACCTACTATCAAGTAGACCCAAAACGGCAAATTCACAAGTTTATCGTCAACCGTTATACTGTCCTTTACTATTGGGCGGCAATCCGCCAAGTGGCTCCTGAGTCAATCCGACTGCTCACATTCTGGGATGCCCGTCAAGATAAAAGTAAGCTTGATGAACGTTTGAAGGATATTGAATGAAAAGTAGGGTTATGTTCTGATATAAACAACAATCGTATCCTACGCTTCCTCCACCACCCAATCACTCACCCGGCGCTCGTCGGTGCTGAACGACACGCCGATCAGCAGGGTGCTTTTATCGGCTTGGCCGAAACGTTCGGCGTAGCCCTGCGTGCGGATCTGTTGCAGCGCCACGGCGGCCGGTTGGTCGATCTTGAACTCAAAGATTAGGGTGCGTTCGGGAGTGTTCACCACCGTATCAATGCGCCCCTGGCCGGTTTGCACTTCCGAATAGGTTAGCATACCGGTGGAGCCCAGCATCACGTGCATAATGCTGTGAAAGTACTTTTCCTGCTGGCTGAACAGGGAGTAAGGAATAGACGCAAACACCGATTGCACCAGCGCGAAGAACTGCTCCCAATCCGGTGCCAGCAGGCTGTCGATAAGCGGAAGCACGTAGCTGCGCGATACCTTGTTCACGGGTTCTTCCAGGTACTCGGCCAGCAGGTACTGCTGAAACGAGATGGCCACTTCCTGGTTGGGGAAACCCAGTTGGTAGCGTGGCTCTCCGAAAGGTAACTCCTCAATTGCTTTCACCGTGAGGTAGCCCGTCTGAAACAACAGGGCTACAATATCGACGTGCTGAATGTCTCCGCTGGCCAGCAACGTTTCCGGAGCCGACAGATGGGTTAGCTCGTAAGCAGACGTTTGCTCTATCTTGAGTTGCTGCGTGAGAAACGTGGGAGTGCCGGTGCTAAACCAGTAGTTGCGAAAGCTGGCCATCTGAAAGAAACTCATCAGCGAAAAAGGATTGTAGACCGAGGTGATAGCGTCCCACGAGTAGCCGTTGTACCAGAACTTGATCTTCTCCATTAGCGCCTCGGGCGACCGATTCATCGTGCCGGGCAGGGCCGCCAGATGTTCGCCGAAGTTCTGCTGCACTTCTTCTAACGTGTAGCCGGTGAGCGTAGCGAAGGCCGGGTCGAGCGTAATGTCATACAGGTTATTGAGGTCCGAGAAAATGGATACCTTGCCGTACTTAGATACCCCGGTGATGAACACAAAGTGGAGGTGCTGATCCTGCGACTTGAGCACTCCATAGAAGTTCTTCAGCGTTTTCACGTGTTCGGCCGCCTGCTCGGGTTCCTCCAGCAGATCGGTGATGGGTTTGTCATACTCATCAATGATCACGACCACTCCTTGACCATCGCGCGACAGGGTTTGGATGAGTTCGGTAAAGCGGTTTTTGTAGTCAGTGGCGTACAGCGATAGACCATAAGTCTGGGCAACAAGTGCCATCTGCTCGTTAAGCTCTTCCTCCAGGTGGTTAGTGCGGTAGTTCAGCACGTTCATGTCCACATAGATCACCGGATAGGGCTTCCCGTCTAGCTTGTTCTCAATCCAAAGTCCGGTGAACGGCGCTTGGTTTCCCAGGAATAGCTCCCGAAGGGTAGACGCCAGCAGCGACTTGCCAAACCGGCGCGGCCGAGACAAGAACAGATAACCGCTGGTATTGATCAGCCGAAAAATATGCTCGGTTTTGTCCACGTAAACGTAGTCGCCCCGCCGCAACTTGCCAAAGTCCTGGATGCCAATGGGAAGTCTTTTCAAAACGACGGTTGATTTGGTGTTTGTACCCTATAGCTCATTTAGGGCGTGTTGACATATAAGCTTAAACGGTGCTTTCTGACTGTTTTTGCCCCCGGCGGGGTCCGCTGCTTTTCGTTGCTTTCGTTGGCCGATGCCCTCGCATCGCCCGCCTCAAGCGTCGTTCCACGATGGCCTTAATCAGAACAAAAACACCCTCGAAAGCCCTCGTCAATCTATATGTCAACACGCCCTAGCGCCGGGCCGCTGGCCCGGTGATTAATATAAGTGGGTTCTCTGAACCCAACGGTTGAAGAACACTGTCACATGGCGCGTTCGGCCGTCAGCGGTATGGTTTGGCCCGAAAAGGTGGCCTGCCCCGACAGCGTTTCTTCTTCTTTGGTGAGCGACACATCGATAGACTGCCCCTCAATGAAGACCCTAAACGAGGCGCTGTCTTCCAGGACTTCTACCTGCTGGGCCGGAATGCGGTTCTCGTTGATTTCAATAAAAGCTTGCAAGCTATCGCCTTCGTTAGCAAAAACGATGGTGCCTTGCTGATAGGGCGGGTCGGCCTGCGGGGCGGTATACTGCCAGGAACCTTCCCAGTCTTGCTGCTGCGCCTGGGCAGTGGGAACCGTGGCTAGTGAAAAAACAACAAGGGCCAAAATTGCTAAGGTCTTCATAAGGGGGTCGTGCGTTAGTGAACAAACTAAAACGAAAGCCAGAAGATACAGCCGACGTATCACATTACCAAACGTTTGGCCAGCAATAGTCTTGTGGTTACTGGTCCTTTGTCCCTTGTCCTTTGTAAATTTGACCAATGACCAATGACCAATGACCAATGACCAATGACCAATGACCAATGACCAATGACCAATGACCAATGACCAATCCAACCGGTATGAAGCGCAACCTAATCCTGCTCGTCACTACAATCACCCTAACCCTTGGTTTGCAATCCGCTCTCAAAGCGCAACCGCCCCGGACTGCGAACCCGCCCGACCCCTACGCCCACTGGCGCACCTACCGCGGCACGGCCGACGCCCGGCAGTATTCGTCGCTCCGGCAAATCGACACCACCAACGTGCACCAGCTACAACCTGCCTGGACCTACCGCACGGGCGACGCGGGCGAGCGCACCACCATCGAGTGCAACCCGATCATTATCGACGGCACCATGTACGTTACCTCCCCGCAACTAGACCTTATTGCACTGGAAGCGGCTACCGGGGAAGAGCAGTGGCGATTTCATCCCTCCGAAGATGCGTCGGGAGTGAACCGGGGCGTGACCTACTGGGAGGAGGGCAATGATCAGCGCATTCTTTACGGGGCGGGGGCTAGGTTGTACGCGCTGAATGCAAAGGACGGCCAACCGGTAGCAGCGTTCGGAGACAACGGTCGCATCGATCTGCGGGAGAACCTCGGAGCGGATCCGGCTTCCCTCAGCATTTCGCTGACTACCCCGGGCATCGTTTACAACGACTTGCTTATTATTGGCTCGTCTACCGGCGAAGGCTACAACGCCTCGCCCGGTCACATTCGGGCCTACGACGTGCGCCGCGGCCAACTGGTCTGGATCTTCCACACCCTGCCGCAGCCGGGCACCTTCGGACACGACACCTGGCAGTGGCAGACGGGCGAAAACTACGGCGGGACCAACAACTGGGGCGGACTTAGCCTCGACGAGGCCCGGGGCGTGGTCTACGTGGCTACCGGCTCGCCTACCTACGACTTCTACGGGGCCAACCGCCTCGGCGAAAACCTGTTCGGTAACTGCGTAATCGCCCTGGATGCCGCCACCGGCCGCCGGAAATGGCACTACCAGGTCGTGCACCACGATCTGTGGGACTACGACCTGGCCTGCGCCCCCACGCTGATGACGATTCCCCACCGGGGGCAAGCGGTCGACGTGCTGGTGCAGCCTACCAAAATGGGCACGCTGGTCGTGCTCGACCGTGAAACGGGCAAACCCCTCACCAATAACCAGGAGACTCCGGTGCCCGCCTCGGACGTGCCCGGCGAGCAAGCCCACCCGACGCAACCCATGCAGTCGGACTTGGTGATTGTGGAGCAGGGGCTGACAGAAGACCGGCTCACCAACATCTCACCGGAAGCGCAGGCCTACGCCCGGCAGGAGTTTGCCAGATACCGCAACGAAGGCTTCTTCACACCCCCCAGTCAGCGGGGAACGTTAGCGATGCCCAGCACCCGCGGTGGCTTCGGCTGGGGCGGGGCATCCTATAATCCGGAAAACCAAGTGCTCTACGCTACGGCCAATGAGGTAGCCCTCATCCTGAAGATTAACCCGGTGGAAGCGGTGGAAACCAAACCGCCGGTGCGACACGCAGGCGGGATAGCTCAGACGGAAAACCAACAAGGAAGAAGCTTGTACCTAACCAATTGCTCAAGCTGTCATGGTGCCCGGCGGCAGGGAGTGCCCAACGCCTTTCCGGCCCTCACCGGCTTGCGCGAGCGGCTAGAGCGTCCGCAAGTGGCCCAGATCATCACGCACGGGAAAGGCAGCATGCCCGCCCACCCGCAGTTCAGCGAAGCACAGCTCGACCATCTCATTGACTTTCTCCTCGACACAACTGCGGTGGTGTCCGAACCGGAACCCTCGACCCAAACTGCCGACCGTTACGTGCTGGATGGATTCAAGTTGTTTCTGGACCAGGAAGGCTATCCGGCCACCCGGCCCCCCTGGGGCACCCTGAACGCGGTGGACATGACCACCTTCGAGTTACTTTGGAAAGTGCCGCTGGGAGCCTATCCCGAACTGCTGGCGCGGGACGTTCCGCCCACCGGCACCCAGCACTTTGGCGGGTGCGTGGCCACCGCCGGGGGGCTGGTCTTCGCGGGAGGATCGGCTGATGCTAAGTTTCGGGCCTTCAGCGCGTCCACCGGCGAGGTGCTCTGGGAAGCCCAACTGCCCGCCGGAGGATACGCCACCCCGGCGGTCTACCAAGTGGACGGACGGCAGTACGTGGTAATTGCTGCCGGAGGAGGCAACCGCAACGGCACCCCCTCGGGCGACACCTACGTCGCTTTCGCCTTGCCTGAGCAAGGGCAATAGCAAAACATAAAAACCACGTCCTGTGCCTTCATAAAAAACCCATGTCCTGTGTCCTCACAGGACATCCAGACTGGGTAGCCTACTCCGCTCGCAACGTGCCCACAAAACCTCCGTAGGGCACCAGCGTTACCGACAGGGATTGATCGCGGGCCACAGTTTCTTCCCGAAACGTCAGCTCGTCTGTCCCGTCCTCCAGCAGCGATAGCGCGTACGTTCCTTCGGGCAGAAAGTCAAGGGCCACTTCATAGGTTTTATCAGTTTCAGCCTGATGGATGCCCGCTAAATACCAGGTATCGCCCGACTGCCGGGCCAGGATCACGTGGTTGCCCGGGTAGCCATCCACCAAGCGCGTTTCGTCCCACACTACGGGCACGTCTTTGAGGTACTGAATGGCTTCGGGGCGCAGTGCGCGATAGGCTTCGGGCCGGTCGGCTAGGTGCAACAGGCCCGACTCGAACACCACCGGCAGGGCCAGCTCGTGCGCCGGAGTGGTCAGGGCCGGGTAGGTGGAATTTGACAGGGTGACGGGCGTGAAGTCCATCGGCCCCACCACGTTGCGGGTGAAGGGCAGGATGGTGTTCTGCGTGGGCGCGTAGTCCGGGTAGCGCTCGGCAAACTTGTAGGCTTCGGCTCCGAACACCGCCTCCATCGATAGCAGGTGCGGGTAGGTGCGCGACCAGCCCCGCGGCAGCGTGCAGCCGTGGAAATTCACCAGCAGTTCGTACTCCGCCGCATCGTTCAGAATATCAATATACTGCCGGATGATCGGCTGCTTGTCACTCTGGAAGAAATCGATCTTTACCCCGGCCACGCCCAGCTCGCGCAACATCGCAAAGGCTTGGCGCCGGGCCTCGGGTTCGTGCATCTGGTTACGCGGCTCCTCGGTGACCACGTTGCGCGGCCCGCCGCTGTTGTACCACACCAGCAGTCGCACGTCTTTTTCCTTCGCGTAAGCAGCCAGCTTGGCCAGGTCGCCGTTCTTCATGCGGTTCCAGTTGGCGTCCACCAGTGAATACTTCCAGCCCATCTCGGCGGCGAAGTCCACGTAGGGCGTTAGCTGATTGTAGTCCTGCGGACTGTCGCTGTAGTACCACCAGCTCCAGGAGGCCTTGCCGGGCTTAATCCAGTCGGTATTGACCACCGTGCTGGGCTTCGCCAGGTGATGCACCAACTCGGAGGTGACAATATCTTCCAAGCTGTCCGACAAGTGAATCACGCGCCAGGGCGAGCTCCAGGGCAGGGCAATTTCCGGACGGGTGTGCAGGGAGTCGAAGGCTTCGTTGGGTTCAGGGAAGCGCAGGCGGTACTGCCCGTCGGCCGGATCGGCGTTGAGGTGCATGCCCACGTAGGTGCCGTCGAGGGCCGCTTCGCTTAGCAGTAGCCAGGCATCGGCGGTATGGAACAGGGCCGGAAACGACCAGCCGTTCTTGTTGGCCGGGGCGGATTTGCCAATCGGCAGTTCGTCCTGGTAGAACGTTTCGTAGGCGGGGGCGTACATCCACACCGAGTCGTAGGCTTGTAACCACTTCTGCCCGTCGGTGGGTAAGTTAAAAGCCGTCAGCTCGTCCTGAATGGTGTAGGCTTGTCCGGCAGCTCCGCTCCAGGCGTAGCGAAAGCCTAGGCCATCGTTAAACACCCGAAAGCGTAGGGTCAGCGAGTCGTCCTGCTGGACAAGGGTATACGTTTTCTCCCGATAGGCCGCTTCGCGTTCCCGACGTTTACTGATCAGCATTTTGTAATTCTCGGTGCCCTCGGTGGCTTCCGAAGCGGTAAGGGTGGCAAAGCCTTGAGAAAGGTCAAGACGGTTGCCATTTGCTGCCTCGGCCAACAGCCCCAGCCGGGAGGGTTCCACCACGGTGACGTAAGTGTCGTCTTGTTTGATTGCCACCTGATACGATAAGCTGCTATCTACCGGATCGAGCGACACCTCCACCCGGATGCGCTGGTCAGGAGAGTACAGGACCGGATCAGCCGGTGGTTCGGTGGACTGACAGCCCAGAAGTAGTGTGATGGAAAGGATACAACAGGCGAGCGGACGGATCATGAGGTTGATTTGAGGTTAGGAAGCGGCAACAATATACCAACGTACCGTAAAAATACCTGCTTGCTCCCGGAGCATCACCGTAAAATGTAGTGATTCAGCCCTAAAACATTACGGATTCATTAAATAAAAGACCCGCCGACTAGTAGCCAGCGGGTCAGTACAAGTTTTGTGGGTTTAACTTGAAGCAAAGGTAGACGAAAAATTCGATGGTTTGGATTCGTGACCGGTTTTTTCATTATTGAGCGATGGAAATTCGTGTCTTTCTGCCCTTGGGAATAGCACTCATCACTTTAAGCGCGTCCGTCCTGATGGCTCAACCGGCTTCCGAGTCGGTTAAAGCCCCCTGTTTACCCTGCGCAGGCTTGGGGGAAGTGACATTAGCCGGTGTAACCATCACCGAAGCGGTGGCGGTCGACCCGAAAGAAACGCACTGCCGGGTGCGCGGCACCATTGGGGAAGAAATTGAGTTCGAACTGCTGCTTCCCGCCCGCTGGAACACCCGCTTTGCGATGAGCGGCGGCGCCGGTTTCTCGGGCTCCATCCAGAATGGGCTGCGCTACCTGGTGGGAGAGGGCTTCGCCACGGTGGGTACCAACACGGGGCACACGGGCGAAACCATCGAGGCCAACTGGGCGCTAGACCATCCGCCGCGGCGGCTCAACTTCGGGCACGTAGCCGTGCACCGCACCGCCCTGGTCTCCAAAGAGATTATCGAGTACTACTACTGCGCCGCGCCGTCGTATAGCTACTTCAGCGGCTGCTCGCGGGGGGGCGGACAGGCCCTGATTGAGGCCCAGCGGTATCCCGACGACTTCGACGGCATTGTGGCCGCCGCGCCCATCATCGACTGGCCCGCCACCGGGGCCGAATTTGCGCAGAACACCGCCCTGGTGTATCCTGATCCTGATCAACTCGATGAGCCTCTGCTCTCCGGAGCGCACCTGGAGCTGCTCCAGGCGGCAGTGCTGGCTCAGTGCGATACGCTGGACGGGGTGCAAGACAGCCTGCTGAACGATCCCCGGGAGTGCGCGTTCGACTTTTCAGCTTTGCCAATGTGCCCGGATAGTGCACCCGGCCCCGACTGCTTCACCGCGCAGCAGTTGCAAGCGATTCAACTGATCTACGCCGGAGTCACCAGCCAAGACAGTACGATCTATCCGGGCTTTCCCTTCGGCAACGAAGCGGCGGCGGGTAGTTGGGATGCCTGGATTGTGGGTCCGCACGCCGAATCCAGAAAGCTAGGCTATCCCACGCTGCAGTACGCCATCGGCACGGGCATCCTCAAAAACTTTGTATACCAGGACTCGACCTGGAACTATGCCACCTACGACTTCACGGACTTTCGCGATCAGGCGCAGGCGGCTTCGGCGTATCTGGACGCTACCGATACCGACTACCGAGCGTTTCGGGCGCGGGGCGGAAAGATGATTATCTACCACGGGTGGAGCGACCCGGCCCTGTCGGCCTACACCTCGATAGATCATTACGAAGCCGCTATCGAGCAGGACTCGAGCCTGTCGGAAGCAGTGCGCTTGTTTTTACTGCCCGGCGTGCTGCACTGCGGCGGCGGACCCGGCCCCAGCGGCACCAACTGGATTCGCCTGATCCAGGACTGGGTGGAACGTGACACCGCCCCCGAGCGCGTGGTGGTGACCAAGAAAGCGCGGGGAGAGGTGGTGCTAAGTCGGCCGGTGTTTCCGTACCCGGCGCGGGCGGTCTACAACGGGGTAGGAGACCCGTCGGTGGAAAGTAGTTTTCTACGGAAGAACCCGTGAGTAGGCAGTATCCACCGCAAACTCACCCTGGGGCGCGCTTGCCGCGCGTCACTCACCACCCCTTGCTTCCGTTTTGCCTGAACCTCCTTTGTTGGTTGACATTATCTTCGGTAATTCACTATCTTTCCGAAGCAGCCGAACCGCAGAATGATGAACCAGGAACGCCGAATGATGAAGGATAATACCAGTAGATTTAGCCTGTCACGTCGTCGGTTTGTTCAGACGACCGCCGCTGCTGGCGTGGGAATGAGCGTGCCAGACTTTACTCGCGAACGCTCGCATCCCCTGATTGACAACATCGGCCTGCAACTCTATACCGTGCGCGAACCGCTGGTGGCCCAGCCCCAGCGGACCATCGAGGCCATCCGGGCGGCGGGCTACCGACAAGTAGAACTGTTCGATACCCAACTGCTGCCTAAACTGCACCCGGTTTTCAGGGGCCTGGGCATCGCCATCAACAGTTCGCACTTTCTGCCCCCGCTCCTCACCGGCAACTGGAACCCCTTGGTGTCCACGGGAGTGAAGCCGCCTCCGGTTGATTATACCTTCGAGCGGGCGGTGGAACAGGCTGCGCAGTACGAACTTACCAATCTGGTGTTTCCCTACTTGTTCCCGGAAGACCGCGGCGGCATTGATATCTATAAGAATCTGGCCGAGCAGTTGAGTAAGGCCGGTGAGATTTGCCAACGGTCGGGTATTCAACTATCGTATCACCCCCACGCCTTCGAGTTTCAGGCGATGGAAGACACCAGCCCGTTCCAACTGCTGATTGAAGGCACCGACGCGGCGCTGGTAGCCCTTGAGGTGGACGTATTCTGGGTGAGCGTAGCGGGGAGGGATCCGACCCAGTTCATTCGGGATCATGCCGGGCGAATGCGGCTGCTGCATCTGAAGGACAAAAAGGATGGACTATCTACCACGTTCCTGGACAGCAGCGTGCCGCCCGATGCCTTTCAGCCGGTGGGTTCGGGCGTGCTCAACTTTCCCGACATTCTGCGGGCCGCCGAAGCCGCCGGGGTGAAGCACTGCTTTGTGGAGCAAGACCAGTCGCCCGATCCGTTGGTGGCTATCGAGCAAAGTAGCAGCTATTTGAAGAGTATGGTTTACTGAAATACAACTACCGAACAATGAGAAACAGCACCTTAGCCTCACTGCTTATCTTGGGTCTTAGCTTGTTGGTACGAGTAGGCAATGCCCAACCAGCCACAACGACTATTAGTGAAATAGATGTAGGCGCTGCCAAACCTGCTCGCAAATATGCGGTGGGTTTAATAGCCCTGAGCCAAATCTCAGTAGTCAACATCAACTACGGGCTTGATGAATTCAGATGGTCACTCTACGGAGGAGGAGTGTCGCTATTGCGCTACTCTTCTAACCGAACGTTCTGGTCGGTAGGTTTTGCCTACGCAGTGACGACGGCACTCAATCAACAGCGGGTTCCTGATATCCGGGTTACTTGGGATACGCTCACCAATTTTCCTATCAAATCTAACCTGGGAACTCGGAAAGAAGTGTGGAAGTATTCGTACTACACCATGCCCATTGCTTTCAACCATCTGCTGACCAAATCGAAGAAGACAAATTTGTACGTCACCGGTGGAGTAACTCTTGATTGGCTAAGACGGAATCTGCGAGAGATTACGGCAACCTACGATGGGCGGACTAATGTTCCGTACTACGGAAGGTTTCAGGAGGTGTCGGCTACCGTGCAGGGCGGGCTAGGGTTATACCAACCGCTGGGCGAGAACTGGATCGTGATGGCCGGAGCTGCGGTGGGCCATACCTTTTTTAGCAAACTTGAGCAAAACCTTACCGCCCGGGGCAATCCCGGCATCATTTCCTTTGATCTGCGGGTGCATTATTGCCTTCCCCAATCTCGTCCGTTCAGGCCGTAGGATCGTTCTCAAACATCTTTTTGGTCTTCCGTAGGTTCATGCATCCCGAAGAACTTTTTCGGCGGAAGCCGATAAGCAAAAATAAATTGGGGCACGCGTACATTTAATTACTTCCCTTTCGTTACATTGGTATCATCACTACCGCCGGACTCACTCCGAAGTACCGGCGCAGAAAACAGGGTATCATCGTCCGTTTCCGTTTAACTCACTCAAACCGTTATTCGTATGAAAACCCCTGTCATGCCTCCCCGGCGGCGGCACCTACTTGCCTGCTTCGCCCTACTGTTATCCCTGCCCCTGTTTAATCGCTGCACCGACCAGGTGGACGCCACCGTCCGCTACACCCGGGTCACCCCGGTGTACCAAACCACCGACGTGCTGCGCGATGCCGTGGCCGTGACGGCCCCCCGACCCATCGAGGGAACCGGTAAGATCTACGCCCACGCGGGCTACCTGTTTCTGAACCAACCCAGCGAGGGTATTCACATCATCGACAACACCGACCCGGCCAATCCCCGCCCCATCAGTTTCGTCAACATACCGGGCAACTTCGATCTGGTCGCGCAGGGCGACGTGCTTTACGCCGACAGCTACATCGACCTGTTGGCCCTCGACATCAGCGACCCGCGGAACGTGACGGTGACCAAGCGCGTGGAAAACGTGTTCCCCCGCTATAACAGCTACGGTTTCTATCCCGACGAAGAACGGGGCATCGTGACCCATTGGTTGGAAGAAGAAACCGTTCAGGTGTACGAAGGCGAACTCGGCGGGTTTAGTCCCTACGGCTCTGGATCCTACCTTTTTGAGGATGGACTTCTTCTGAACAGTGCGGCGCGTAACGATTTCATGAGCCAGGCCGACGTGCCGGTGTTCAACCAGGCCAATGAGCCCATCGGCAAAGCGGGTTCGCTGGCCCGATTCGCGGTGAGCAACCGCCACCTCTACGCCATCGATGACCAGAACATGCAGGTGTTCGACGTTACCCAGGCTGCCAACCCGGTACCCGGCAACGAACTAAACATCGGCTTTCTGATCGAAACCATCTTTCCGCACAACGACCGGCTGTTCATCGGTTCTCAGAACCAGATGTACATCTACGACAACGCGCAGCCGGAAAATCCCTTCTTGGTCTCCAGTTTCTTCCACGCCACCAGTTGCGACCCGGTGGTGGCCAACGACTCCATGGCCTACGTGACGCTGCGCACCGGCACCACCTGCCAGGGCGTGCAGAACCAACTGGACGTGGTGAACATCCGCGACGTGTATAGCCCCACGCTGGCGGCTACTTATCCGATGGAGAACCCGCACGGACTGGGCATCGACGGCCGGACGATGTTCTTGTGCGAAGGAGAGCACGGACTCAAGGTGTTCGACATCAGCGATACCTACGCCATCGATCAGCGCCTGATCGCCCACTTCACGGATATCCACGCCTTCGACGTGATTCCCCTCAACGGCATCTTGATGGTGATCGGCGACGACGGTATCTACCAGTACGACTACACTGATCTGACCAACATTCGTCTGCTCAGCAAGCTGACGGTGGCAGCGGTATGATGGGCGGCCGCATCCGTAGGGGATGGTACCTGCTGTGGCTACTGGTGCTGGCCGCAACGGTGGGCTATGCCCAAACGTCGACGCAACAGGAGGTGACCGTGTTCCTAAAGGACGGCAAGGTGATCAAGGGGATGACAACGCTGTCGATGTTTGAAGGATACCTTACCCTGGAAGCGGATGAATTTACGCAAAACCATATTGCTTACGCTGATATCCGGCAGATTGTGTTTGGTCCGGTGGGAGACATAAAACGCGTGCCGGGGCGTGAACCCAAGCAAAGAAAACCCTTTACCATCCAAGAGCGCGGCTTTTTTCACGTGATCGAAGTTGCCAGCTTGCGGCAGAGCGGAGGGTACTACAGTCCCTATGTCGGCGGGAGAAACGGCAAAAGCATCTCTACCATCCACGGGTATACATTCAATCCTCACTTGATGGTGGGGCTGGGGGTGAGCCTGGACCACTACGGATACGGAAACATCACGGCTGCTCCCCTGTTTGCGAGTGTGCGCGGACTGATGCTTCAGCGGCGTTGGTCTCCTATGTATTTCCTGAATGCTGGGGGCGGGGCCGCCTGGGGGAGTGACTACTTTTTCAACGGAGCGAATAGCCGTACCACCGGAGGAATGATGATTCACCCTGGCCTGGGTTATCGGTGGCACATTCGTCAGTCAGCCGTGTTGTTTAGCATGGGCTACAAAGTGCAGCGGGCTCGCCTGACATACTTCTGGGAGGATTGGAACGGAAGCACCACAGAGGTGAACGAAAGGAGAACCTTGCGTCGCTTGAGCCTATCCGTCGGGTTTCAATTCTAAATCTCCGGAAACTTTCCGGTATTGTTACTGAAGAAAAAATTAGGCCGCAGGGTCGTTCTCAAACAGTTCTTTGGCCTGGCGTAGGTTTTCCTGCTGCTGCTCGGTCACCTGTGGGAAGCGCAGATCGAGCGATTGTAGTTTATCTACGATGATCTCACTTACGGCGGCGCGCATAAACCACTTGTGGTCGGCGGGGATGATGTGCCAGGGCGCGTGCTCGGTGGAGGTGTGGTTGATGGCCTGCTCGAAGGCCTGCTGATAGTCGTCCCAGTGCTTGCGCTCTTCCACGTCGCTCATGGTAAACTTCCAGTTTTTGTCGGGGCGATTGATGCGTTTCAAGAAGCGCTGCTTCTGTTCTTCCTTCGACACGTTGAGGAAGAACTTCAGGATCACCGTGCCGTTGTGGTGCAGGTGCCGCTCCATATCGTTGATCGAGCGATAGCGGTTTTGCCAGAAGATTTCGTCGACGTCTTGCACCCTCTGAATGCCCGGAATCCGCTGTCCCAGAATGTACTCCGGGTGCACGCGCGTCACCAGCACCTCTTCGTAGTACGAGCGGTTGAAAATGCCGATGCGACCCCGCTGGGGCATCGATTTGTAGGTACGCCACAGAAAGTCGTGCTCCAGTTCGTTGGCGCTGGGCTGCTTGAAGCTAAACACCTGGCACCCCTGTGGATTCACGCCCGACATCACGTGCTCAATGGTACTGTCCTTGCCCGCCGCGTCCATCGCCTGAAAGATCAACAGCACGGCGTAGCGATTGAAGGCGTAGAGTTTCTCTTGTAAGTCTTTAAGCTTCTTGAGGTTATCTTTCTGCAAATCCTTCCCTTCGTCTTTGTCTTCTAACTTGCCGGTGTCATCGGTATCGTAGTCCCGCAGGTTGATGGTGGAGTTTGGTTGGACGAGAATCTTGTCGTAGTTGATCATAGGGGGGACTTTCAGGGATGTACAGGGGTTTGGGGATTGGGTTTTAGGTTTTGGAAGACTTGTACCCAATCCCCACTACCTAACCCCTAATCCCCATATCCTTCACCCCCCCTTATCCAATCACCAACCAAACTAACCTCCCCCCGCAATTGTTACAACCCCATGAGCAAACTCTCCTTATACGACGACGCCTTTCTGACTCAGATGCGGCAGCTAATGGACCCCTTGGCCGACCAAGCAGTCGCCGCCATGTACCAGCATCCGGCGGGCGGGTACTTTCGCGAAACCATCGCCACCCTCACCACCAACGACTACGTTATTCCCGACGACTTGCCCGCGGAGGTCACGCACTTCCTGGAGAAGAGTCGCACGCTGCCCGACTGGGCCGACGAACGACTGCTGCGGCGCGGACACGATTTTTTTGCCCGCCATACGCCGGACTTGCTCATGATGCTCGGGCTGCTGTCGCTGCCCTACGACTACGCCGCGGCCGACGGAGCGCAGGTGCTTTACCTGTCGGAACGGCTGCGCAACGACCCCGGCAAGCGCCTGGCCGAAACCGGGCAGTACGTGCTCGACGTGGGCAGCAAAGACGCCTTCGGCCCGCGGGGAAAAGCGATCTGCAGTGCCCAAAAAGTGCGGCTCATTCACGCCGCTATCCGTTATCATCTGCGGAAAGACGAGCGGTGGAACTTCGACTGGGGCCAGCCGGTGAACCAGGAAGACATGGCCGGAACCAATCTGTCGATGTCATTGCTTCCGGTGCGTGGCATGCGCCAGTTGGGCATCCGGGTGGCCGCCGAAGATCAAAACGCTTACGTGCACCTGTGGAACGTGGCCAGCTACCTGATGGGCGTCGACGAGCGCCTGCTGCCCGATACCGGTAAGGAAGCCTTCTGGCTTACCAAACTGATTAGCGAACGCCACCATCGTCCTTCGGAAGCCGGGCGCGTGCTCACCAATTCGTTGCTCACTTATTTGCAGCAAAACGCTCCGGGCAATCTGAGTGCGCTGGCCCCGGCCTACATGCGCCTGCTGCTGGGCGATGCGGTAGCGGATATCCTGGACCTTCCGCCCTCTACGCTGCCTCCGAAGCTGCTGGCTTCGCCCTTGCAGGGACTGAATGGCTTGCGTAACCTCATCGGATTTCAGACCGGGGCGTATCAGGCCACGCGGCAGCGCCTACAGCAGGAAATCAAGCGGCAGCGGGCCGATACCTTCCGTACGCCCGAGCGACTGGGTGCTTCTTCATAGCTTTATCTTTAACTGATGAGCCTTCCGAAACGAGTAAGCGACGTGGTGCTCAACGCCTACAAACGAAAAAAGCAGGCGAGCGCTGATCTCTCGCTAGACCACTGCCTGCGGGTGGCCCGCCGCATCGCATCACGTACTAAATACTGTCATCTGATCACCACCTCTCCGGGCGGCGCTCCGAGTGCCCGGCTGGTGCAACCCATCGTTGAAGCGGACAACTTGGAATTCTTCATCGGCACCAATCCCGAATCACGAAAAGTAACCGAAATTGTGGCCCACCCCGCCGTGACGCTGGCGTTTAATCAGTCGGACGAAGACGCTAGTTTGGTGGTCTACGGCACCGCCACCGTGCACCACGCACCGGATTTCAAAGAAGAATATTGGAAAAGCACGTGGCGGCTGTTCTTTCCCGAAGGGCCTCAGAGTGATAATTATGTTGTCATTCGGGTGCGGGCTGAGCGAATGGAGCTGCTGAGCTTTCAGCGCAACGTGATCCCCGAACCTTTCGGTCTGCGTCCGGTGGTGCTGGTGAGAGGTGAGGAAGGATGGCGTCAGGGGCCTTGAAAGCATTTGCCAAAGCGCTCAAGATGAAATTTGAGGTAACAAGAGAGGAGTCCTACGATCCGGACTTCGTAGCAAAAATTCAGGAGAGTCGACAGCAAGTCAGAGAGGGAAAAACGGTAAAAATCGAGTTAGACGATCTGTGGAAAGAGTAGTCGAGTATACTTTGAAGGCTGAGGAGGATATTGAGCTTTTTAGGAGGTCGGGACAGTCCAAAGCCTTAAGAAGGATAGGTCGCGGTCTGCGTTTTTGAATGAGTGTAGCAAAGCAGTTTTTTCACTCGAGCCTCCCATCCGGGTTGACTCGAGCCTCGAGTGGGTACGGAGGCAGACAAGGTCTTCCCTAAGTTTCGTTTTTTTGCTTAACCGTTTGGTGAAAACGCCCGGCTGCTTGAGAAGATTGTTGCAGGGCTCGGTCTAGTGCGGCAACAAATGCTGGGTCAGCTTCTGCCGGCACCGGCCTACTCACTCACCCCGCAGCACCTCTGCCGGATTATCGGCGGTACTGAGCCGGGTCTGCCAACCCACGACCAGCAGCAGCAGAGCACCAACCAACCCCAGCGTGAAGGCATACCAACCCGCCGATACTTCCACCCGGTAGGCAAACCCTTGCAACCAGCGGTTCACCGCCCAGTAGCTCAGCGGCAGGGCCAGCAGTCCACCCGCCAGTAACACCCCCAGATATTCCCAACCGACCAGCCGGATGAGCGCCCGGAGGTTGGCCCCCAGCACGCGACGGATGGCCATCTCCCGCACGCGGGTGCGCAGCGTGTAGGCCGTCAGGCTAAACAGTCCGAGCAAAGCCACCCCGATGGCCAGGCCACTGAACACCGACAGTAGTTGTAATTGCACCCGCTCGCGGGTATACAGGCGTTCGTACAGATCATCCAGAAAGTGATACTCCATCGGGTAGGCCGGAAACAATTCGTCCCAAACCCGCTGCACCTGGGCGATGGTCGCTGACATATTTTGGGTTTCCAGGTTCAGCAGAAAGGTGCGCAGCCAGATCGGTTCGTAGGTCAGCACCGTGGGGTCCAAGGCGTTCCGCAACGTCTCCTGGTGGAAGTCCTTCACCACCCCGGTGATGGGTCCCGTAGCCAACTGAAATCCATCGATGGTCCAACTGATTTGTTGCCCAATCGCTTCCTGCGGGCTGGACCAACCCAACTGCCGCATCGCTGTCTCGTTGATGAGGTAACTACGCGGCCGGTTGGTGACATCGTATGATTCGGCCGACGGGTCTTCAGCCGTAGAAGCGTAAGTCAGCCCTTCGCCCGCCAAAAGCTCCAAGTTCATCAGGCTAACAAAGCCCGAGTCGATCACCTGCATATCCATCATGGGAGCGGTTAGCGGATCGTCGCTGATCCCTTCCACCAGTACGGGGCCTGAGTCGCGAATCTCACGCGAAGGTACTTCCATGCAAGCCGCCACCTGTCGCACTCCGGCTAACCCTGCCACCCGCGTCCGAAACGCCTCGTAGCGCTGGGTAACCGCGTTGGGAAGGTTAGGCAGCGCCAGGATTTGCTCGGTGGTCATTCCCAGGTTTTTCTGGTGCAGAAAGCGAAACTGGTCGTAGGCCACCAGCGCACTGGCGATCAGCAGCATCGAAGTAGCGAACTGCATCGTCACCATTGCCCGCTTCACGTTGAACCCACCCGTCCGCCGGGCCAAAGCGAAGGTCGCGTTGCTTTTGATCGTTTCCAGGGTGCGCACCGATACCAAAATCCAGGCCGGATACCCACCGGCGAGCAGTCCGCACGCCACCGTTACCAGCAGCAGCGCCCCGACAAAGGCAATCGGAGAGAGCAGCATCTCCACCCCCGTGAGCGCGTGGAAGTAAGGAAACGCCCCGTAAGCCAGCAAGCTACCTAATCCCATCGCCGCCAAGCTGTAGCCGATGGCTTCTACCCCCGCGTGGGTCATCACCTGCCGGGGACTCGCTCCCAGCACGGTGCGGACGCCCACCTCCCGTGACCGGCCCAGGGCCAGCGCGCTGCTCAAATTCACGTAGTTGATCAGGGCGATCAGCAGAATAAAGACGCCCACCGCCGAGAACACCCGCACGTAAAACCGATTACCATTCGGCACGATCTCGCGGGCCAGATCAGAATCCAGGTGAATGTCGGGCAGGGCCTGAAGGGCAAACGATACGCCCAACGCATTCTGGGCATTGGTATACTTGTCAATGAAGGCGGGCAGCTTGGCCGTCACCTCCGCCACGTCGGTTCCTTCCCGCAACAGGGTGTAGACGTATGCCCACCCGCTGCGTTCCTCGGGGTTGCGGTACGATAGCAGCATCTCCACTGGCAGGTGAGTATTGGAGGGCACCTCGGCCATCACGCCCGTCACGGTGTAGGTTAGCTCCTCGGTTGCCAAGCCGCCCGTCACCAGCACTTCCCGGCCCAGCACGTCGTCGGTGCCGAAGTAGCGCTGCGCCGCCGTCGGGGTGAGCACCACCGAGCGCGGACGCAGCAGGGCAGTTTTGGCATCACCTTGCAACAAGGGGAAGTCGAACACCCGAAACACCTCGGGGTCGGTGACGTAGGCGTGCTCCGGCCGGAACTTCTCGTTGCCTATTCGCAAGTACTTCTGCTCGTGGTTCTGAAAGCGAATCAGCGCCTCCACCTCCGGCAGCTCGTTAGGCAGTTCGTTCACGTAGTCGACCGGCACCCGGGCCCAGTGCACTCCAAACTCGCCCTCGGACTCAAAGCGGTAGGTAACGCGGTGGATACGGTCGGCCTGGGTGTGAAAGTTTTCGTAACTGGTTTCGTAGTGCACGTACACTGCAATCAGAAGACACGTTGCAAACCCCAGGGCGAGTCCCAGCACGTTGAGGGTGGCGTAGCGGTAGTTCTTGCGGAAGTGGCGCAGGGTGATGGTGAGGTAGTTGCGGAGCACAATTGAATGATTGAGTGGTTGAGTGGTTGAATGATTGAGTGGGTAAGGTAGGGAGCCGGGGGGTGGGGGAGAATAGGAGGAGAGTTAAAAGATGTTAAATGGGGGGCGAATTAGGCTTACGGGCCTTGATAGCCACGGTGCTTCGAGGAGGGTGCTGCTAAAGTTTGATTTTGGTGCTTACCCGCACAAAGGTTCCTGCCCGGCATGGAATGCTGGATGACAGGGTGATGGGTGATTGGGTAGAAATAGAGAGGACAGAGAGATTAGGCTAGAGGTACTAAACTCGCAAACACTTAAATCTAAGGCTTATCCTCTTGTGTGGGGACGCGCCACGGCCACCGTGGAACGGCGCGACCCCACTACCCTAAATGATTAATTACTTAGTGCCCCCGGCACTAGGGATTACCGGCTACGGATCAATTGCGCTAACGATGACTGAGCCACCCAAGGGACTCGAACCCTCGACCTACGCGTTACGAATGCGTTGCTCTACCAACTGAGCTAGGGTGGCCGGAAAAACAGTCCGGCAAATATAGGTATCTTTTGGTATTCTTCCGACACCGCATCCGCAAATGCACGGTCAGAACTAAGGGGCCAGCCTGTGTTGACCCTTCAACGGTTTACCTAGTCGGCCCCGTGAGTGTTATCCGGGCAAAACACCAGCTGCGGGGAAGTTACTCTGTCTTCCTGGAAAACGGATAAACTAATACGTGAAGCATAAGACCCCTTGATAGAGAGAGAAAAGCCTGTCACAAACAGCGGTTTGAAAGACATTCCGGCCGCAATGTGAGCTCCACCGTTGACAGTGGTGTAGTTAAATTGCCCGGACACCGTCAACCCAATAGCGATAGGATGATACTTCGGTAACTCCGTCTGAGAGAGCCCAGGAAGGGCCAATCCAAAACATCCTCCAATTAGTAAAACTATTCCGAAAAGTTGTTTCATAGGCTCTCCGTGCGTCGATACAGATCGGCCATTGGCAAGGTGAGGTCTACCGAGCGCAGTCTGACTTCGGCGCTTTCACCGCTGAACCAATCCATCTGCCAGGGTTCTTCCGGGCGACTGCGGTAGCGCGTCTCTACCTTCCAAGTGTGCTGCTCTACCAGTACGTACTCGCGCAAAGAGGGCAGTTCGCTATAATAGTGGAATTTAGTACCCCGATCGTAGGAAGCATTACCATCAGACAGCACTTCAATTAAGAGAATCGGATTCGTAAGTGCTTTGGTGTCTTGCTCAGATCGTTCGGAAGGCCCGCAGACCACCGACACGTCGGGGTAAAGCGAACGGTTGATCGAGGGGATGTAGAACTTCACGTCGCTGGTAAGTACTGTGCAATCCTTAGGGCGAAGAGCACTGTGAAGCAATCCGATTAAATTCCCAGCAATGGCTCCGTGCACCGGGTCGCCAACATCCGTTGCGGCCCCCGCCATAGCGAACACCTCACCATCGTGGTACTCGTAGCGTTGGTTGGTTTCTTCTTCCAGCTGATTGTACTCAGCCAGGGATAAGTGTTTCTTCTTGGCAGCTTCCATAGTTACTAGCAATTTGGTCAGGTACAATGAACGGAGCCAATATACAAAATTGTTGCCTTCTTGTAACCCAATTGTTTAGACCTAATCTAAATTGTTAGTACCTTGCTACTACTTTTTCATACGTCCATTATCTGCATGACCACTCTAGACCAACTGAAGCCCGGCCAGCGGGGCGTGATTCGCGCTATCCGCTCTTCCGAGATCACTCCCAAGCTGATCGAGATGGGCCTGCTGCCCGGCAAAGAAGTGGTGTTTCGCCTTCGGGCCCCGCTGGGCGATCCCATCGCCATTCGGGTGTCGGGCTACCAACTTTCGCTACGCCTCGACGAGGCCCAACTCGTTGAATTAGTATGAGTCGAGCCACCACCATATCCCCGGCGGTTGCTGCCGGAACGCTCAACATCGCGCTGGTGGGCAACCCCAACGCGGGCAAGTCCAGCTTGTTCAATCACCTCACCGGACTCAACCAGAAGGTGGGCAACTACCCCGGCGTGACGGTCGACAAGAAAGTGGGGCGCTGCGTGCTGGGGACGCGGAGCCTGGCCTCGGTGGTCGATCTGCCGGGTACCTACAGCGTGTTTCCCCGCTCATCCGACGAGCAGGTGGTGCTGGATCATCTGCTGGGCAACCCGCCCGACGCGGTGGTGGCGGTGGTGGACATGACCAACCTGGAGCGGGGGCTGCTGCTGGCTACCCAACTGATCGATCTGGCCCTGCCGGTGGTGCTGGTGCTCAACATGGCCGACGTGGCCCGGCGGCAGGGGCTGGAGGTGAACACCATGGCCCTGGCCCAGCGGTTGGGCGGGGTGCCGGTGGTGGTGATGAACGCCCGCCGGGGCGAAGGGCTGGACGACCTCAAGGCCGTGCTTCGCCACCGGGTGACTCCACCGAGCCAGCGCTTCTTCGACGTGCGCCCCCTGGCTCCGGAGGCAATCGGGGCCGTGCGGGATCGTTTCAGCCAGGCCGAAGACTACGCCGCCTACCTGCTGCTGCACCAGGGCCACGGCCTTCGGTGCTTATCGCCCGACGAACAGCAGCAACTCGCTACCCTGCGCCGTGAGCACCCCATCAACCCGGCGCAACTGCAGATTCAAGAAACCACCGAGCGCTACCGCCTCATCCGCGATCTGCTGCACGACACCCTGACGCTGCCTTCGCAGGCGCGCATCTCGCTCACCGACCGCATCGACCGCATCGTGACCCACCGGGTGGGGGGCTACCTGATCTTCTTCGGGCTGCTGTTCCTCATCTTCCAGGCCATCTTCGCCTGGGCCACCGTGCCAATGGACTTTATCGACTACCTGTTCTCTGAACTGAGTGGTTGGATCAAAGATACCGCTCCGGCCGGGGCGCTCACCGACCTGCTGGCCGAGGGCATCGTACCGGGTATCGGGGGCGTGGTGATCTTCATCCCGCAGATTGCCATTCTGTTCGCTTTCATCGCCCTGCTCGAGGAGTCGGGCTACATGGCGCGGGTGGTGTTTCTGATGGACAAGATCATGCGCAAGGCCGGGCTCAACGGGCGCAGCGTGGTGCCCCTGATCTCGGGACTGGCCTGCGCCATTCCAGCCATCATGGCCACCCGCAGCATCGACCACTGGAAAGACCGCCTGATCACCATCTTCGTCACCCCGCTGATGAGCTGCTCGGCCCGTCTGCCAGTCTACACCATCCTGATTGCCCTGGTGGTGCCCAACGAACCGGTGATCGGCTTCATCAATCTGCAAGGCCTGGCCCTGATGGGCATGTATTTGCTGGGTTTCGCGGCTGCTATGATCTCCGCCCTGGCGATGAAGTACGTGATTCGGGTCAAGAGTAAGGGATTTCTGATCATGGAACTGCCGGAGTACCGCTGGCCGCGCTGGCGCAACGTGGCCCTCACCGTGGTGCAGAAGTCGCGCACCTTCGTGTGGGAAGCCGGGCGGGTGATCCTGGCCGTGTCGGTGGTGCTGTGGGTGCTGGCTTCCTACGGTCCGGGCGACAGCATGCAACGGGCCGAAGCCGAGTTGCGGGCGAACGATACTGTCGATCGCAGCCCGGAAGAACTTGACAACGCGGTGGCCTCGGCCCGCTTGGAGCACTCCTACGCCGGACAACTAGGCCACTGGATCGAACCGGCGATTCGTCCGCTGGGTTATGATTGGAAGATTGGCATTGCACTGATCACCTCATTTGCGGCCCGCGAGGTGTTTGTGGGAACAATGGCCACCCTCTACAGCGTGGGAGCCGATTTTGAGGACGATAGCACCATCAAGAGCCGCATGCGCGAGGAGATCAATCCCGCCACCGGCGAGCGACAGTTCACCCCCGCGGTGGCCTTTTCGCTGCTGGTGTTTTATGCCTTTGCCATGCAGTGCATGAGCACCATCGCCATTGTGCACCGCGAAACCAAGGGCTGGCGCTGGCCATTAATCCAAACCGCCTACATGACGGTGTTGGCCTATGTGTCAGCTTTGGTAGTGTATCAGGTGATGTCTTGATTGAATGTGGTTGGTCATTTGTCACTGGTCACTAGTCCTTTGTCAAAAATATGGATATAAATATGAAGAGTTTATCGTTTGAAGAACTGGAAGTGTACCAAGTGGCAGAACGGCTTTGTGACCATATATGGGCGGTAGTGCAAACGTGGGATCGCTTTCCGCAAAACACGGTAGGCACTCAACTAGTACGGTCGGCCGATAGCATCGGAGCAAATATTGCCGAAGGAACCGGCAGGGGTAGCTTTGCCGACAATAAGCGCTTCGTCCGCATCGCCCGTGGTTCTCTATACGAAACCCGCCATTGGCTAAGAAGAGCTTACCAAAGAGGTCTATTATCTCAAACCGACATTGAACCGTTAAAAGAATTACTAGACGAACTTAGTCCCCGTCTCAATGCCTACCTGAACTCCATCGGAAAAAATGCAAAGAAGACTTAACCCCACCCCCCAACTCGCGTTCCGCGACAAAGGACAAAGGACAAAGGACAAAGGACAAAGGACAAAGGACAAATGAACATCCAGGAAATCATTGTCATTCTCATCTTTATTGCCGCCCTGGTGTACTTAGGACGCTTGGTGTACCACAGTTTCACTACCGATGCGGGGTGCCCGAAGGGGTGCGGCAGTTGCAGCGCAGTGGACTTTAAGAAGATTGAGCAGCAGATCAGGGAGCGCGAGAAGGTGGGATGAGATACAGAACCGTAATCTAGTTGTAGGATTTCCTACGACGCGTACAGCGACGCTGATTGGGGGCCTGAACTGGTCGTAGGAGCGCTTTACTAAACCTACGATAGGCGAGCGACCTGACGTAAAAAAATTCAGATTAGTTTACGATCCACATCCTCCGCAGCCGCCACACCCACTACAACCACTCCCTCCGCAGCCACTGCTTCCCCCATCCGCCGAATCAAATCCACTGTCAAAAGAGTCTGAATAAGAGTCGAAATAGGTATAGCAACCCGAACATCCCGAAGAAGTGTCTTTCTTCTGCCTTCGAATTTCATGGGTGAGTTCGTCGTCAATCTTATCCAGTAGCTCAAAGTCAAATGAACCTAGCAAGAATACGTTTCCGTTGATCTTGCGCAGAACTTCGGATGCGCTCTTTGGATTGGCCTCAATGAGGCGGGGAAGCTCCTTTTCCAGTTCGTGCAGCGCTTTGTCGACCCCCCTTTTCGTCTCCTCTCCCTGGTCGGTCAGCGTTATGGAGACGAACAACCGGCTAAAAAATCCGCTATTGATGCTTTCGCGCAGAATATCGTCGCTGAGCATCCGATCGAAGACGAAGCTTGCTTTTGTACTGGCATTCTCGTAACCCATCTTCACCAAATGCCGAAACAAAATGTCTAATTCTTCATCTTTCAGAAACGGGTCCAGAAAGACTCGTTCGTGCGGTTTGCAACGGTAACTATCAAAAGCTGGTCCAACGGTGACGTAACTAACCGTTCTTATTGGATCATCCGGGTGCGCCTGGTCTTCGTATTCTTGCGACTTGAGAACCTTCTTGAGCAGCAGGTCTACCAACGTGTACTTAAGCAGATCTTTGAAGCTAGCCTTTGAATTGGCGGTGAGCAGCAGCGTTTCCGCGGGAGTGAGCTTGGTTAAAATCTCCATTTGCTGAGCAGTTTTGGTTTTGCCAACACCCAGTTCCGGTGGCGGTTCACCCGGGTGAAGTTGATTTCGCTAAATCGTACCGAACCCGGCGGCCAGAGATCGGGCGGTGGCGATTGCCCAAACTTTGTGGCGTAGACCTTTTTGGTTTCCTCGTACCAATCGCTGAACTTGGCCACTTCCTGACTACCTCCCTTGGTCGGACCGTGTTGAATATCTCTTTCGAGCGTGCTTTGGCAAAAATCAATCCAGTACGATTCAGTATACAGCAGGTGTAGATGCCATACCTGATCCACTTGATCAGAGGGGGTTAAGGGGTGCTTGGTGATACAGATAAGAAACATGAACCTCTTATATTCAAGCACTGCTCGGGAGGCAAACTCAAGCGACCATGCGTTTTCTCGGGCCAGTCTTTCGGTAAACGAGAATTCCGAAACTGGGTCGTCCATGGCAAACTCCTTTATCTTCTTCCACAGTTGCTTCTCTTCTAGGTTCATCCGGATATCAAATAGAGGTTATTCCGATAAATTTTTGAGGCTCGTGTCGACACGAGCCTCCGGAAAAATTATCGGAATAAAGTTTAATGAAGGGTGCCTTATTTCTATAAGTCGACCTCACCCCAAAGTAGTTAGCCCTTCTGTATTCTCTCACCCCCCCCCCAATCTTTTTTCTCCCCCCCGCTAACAACCGTTAATGGCACGGAGGAAAAGGGTTTAGCCCCCTAATTTAAGGGTAAATGGTGGAAATGAGGAGAGTTGGGGAGGTAATTTGCACCGAAAATAGCTCGAAAACTACGGGCTACGTCTCGCTGATGTACCTTTGGGGAGGGTAGCGTCCGTCCTCCGTACCATTGGCAACCGTTTTACCCCCGGTAACCACTTTCTTTTGCGGGCTTGAGAAACACCTACACCCCCGTAGCGTGGCGCATTCGCCCCGGCTTGCTATTCTTTGGTGGACCTTACCCGGGTAAGGAACGTCGCAAATCTTTCTGGCGCGGTAAGACTGCCGGGGTTTACTTTGTCAAAAACTAAAACCACGTTTATCATGAAGCTACAATCACAAAAGCAGATTCTGGAAGCCGCCCTACTGATCACCACCAACGTGCGCAAAGACCCGGCGCTGCAGAAGCAACTTACTGCGTTCAGCTTTCCGCCGAAGCGGATGCAGGAAGGCAACGGGCTGCTGAACGCTGCCAAAATGCACAATCAGAATCAGATCGACCAATACGACCAAAAGTGGGCCATCGACCACCAGTTGTCGATCGACGTCAAGGAGGTATGCACCACCTTTAGAGACCACGCGCGGGTGGCCAAGACGGCCTTCCGCCACGACCCCGTTACGCTACGGACGCTGAAGGTGAAGGCAATCTCCAGCAACCCGTGGACGTGCGTGGAGGAGGCGGTCTACTTTTACGGCCAGCTGAAAAACCACGGGGCGGCGATGACGGCCTACGGACTCACCGCCGAGGTGATTGAGCAGAGCCGGGCGGCCGCCGAAGCGGTGCTGGAGATGAAGGCAGACCGTGCCCACCGCAAGGGGGTGGCTGAGGACAGCACGCAGGAGAAGCGCCGGGCGTTTGAGGCGCTACGCACGTGGATTGCGGATTTCCGCCGCACCGCTCGTCTGGCCTTCCGAGAAAACCCGCAGCTGCTTGAGATGTTTGGCATCAAGGTGCGTAGCAAGGCGTAGGGTGCGCGTCAGAGCCTT
Source organism: Cyclobacteriaceae bacterium (assembly GCA_965217295.1). Classification (GTDB taxonomy): domain Bacteria; phylum Bacteroidota; class Bacteroidia; order Cytophagales; family Cyclobacteriaceae; genus Tunicatimonas. Next base: position 5,786,540 of record CBDCHR010000008.1, on the reverse strand, counting down.
TGGGAAGCCGGAGGCTTTTTGAGATAGCCCGCCCGAGCCGGAGGCTCGGGCGATGGGAGGGGGATAACCAAATTGTGATGTTTGGAAAATAACAATACCTTGGGCGGGTAATCAGTAGCAATGATCGATACGCCTGAAACAGGAGACAAGCCGTCGGGACGATGGCCCATTCGGATTGATAAGAAGTTCTGGAACGCCGACAAGATCATCAGTCTGTCGGCCTTCGTGGTGAGTATTGCCACGCTGTTGGCCCTGATGTATCAGATCCGCTTGTCGGGTGAGCAGAACGAACTGGCCCAAAGGCAACAGGAACTGGTACGCAAGCAGCAGTACGCCTCGGTGCTGCCTTACCTGGAACTTCGCATCGGGACCAACAACGGAAACCGGTTGTTTGAGTTCATGCTGTACAACAATGGAGTGGGTCCGGCTTTTATTGAAGAAATAAGGACAGTATACAACGGGCAGGTCTATCCCGGCCCCCCTTCTAATTTTTACCGGGAAGTGATCTTGCCAGACGATAAGGACACGATTAGCCTGGGTATAAGCAGTATATACGAGGGCAACTTGATCCCCGCCGGAAGAGAAACGGCTATGCTAACCGCTTACAATTACAGTTCGACGCCTAATGACCGAGACCGACTTGTTGAGTGGTTCGGACGTCCGACGGATGAGCCGGAACGAGCCCGGGTTGAGATTGTTTACTCCTCCGTATACGGCGAACGCTGGATCGTCAGAGGGATCGGCGCTATTCCGGAATCGCTACCCACCGAGGATGCAGAGTAATCAGGCACCGTACGAACTGCGTTTCTAACTACTTACGGTTGTAGGGTCTTCTGGGCGACCGTCGCTACGACGCAAGAGTCACTGCTTTCATCCGTTGTTTTCCCTGTCATCCAGCCGGATCTTGTCACGATGTAGATGAATAGTCCGGCCGGGGCAATTACCGGTTGCCGGTATTTTTATATCTTCGCGCTATGGCAGAACCACGAAACCCAGGGTGGGAGGCGATGGCCGACCGGATGGCCGAGTTACTCAAACGACAGTTCGAGAAGCAGTCGGCCGCGGGTCCTAAGAACGCCTCAGCGGGCGACGCATCGGAGCGCAGAGCGTCGGAGCGGCAAGCATCAGAACGGCTGGAGGCGGTGCTGGAGCGGTTGGTGGGGCAGCAGGAGCAGACCAACGAGCACCTTCGGCGGCAGCAGGTTTCGCAGGAAGCAAATACCCAGGAGCTGCGCGACTGGCGGGCGACTACCCAGCGCAGCTTTGCTCAAACTTTCTTCCGCAAGATGGCCTTGGAGGTGCCCCCGGTGGTGCTGGCCGTGCTGCTGGCCTTCGGCATCAACTCGTGGTGGCAGAATAGCAAGCAAGAACAGTTGACGCGCATTGCGCGCGAGAACATCGTGCGCGAAATGCAAAATAATCAAGCAGCACTGGAAAATAACATTCGGAACAACCAAAGTAGGGTTGTTGAGGTAAGTACGTATCTTAAGAAACATACACAAGATCCAACGGATACGGCAAATACGCCGAGGCTAGGGGTAGAAATGTATGCTCTTACCGAGGCCGCTTGGGCGGCGGCAGGCCTGTCTGGTGTGCTGCCTAATCTAGACCAGAAATTTGTGATGGCTGCCGCAAAAATTTATCAGGTTCAGCTTACCCGAAGTGGTCATATTGAAGGTTACTTAACGTCAATGGCTGGTGTAGAAACCAAAAAAGCAGAAAACTTACTGCCCTCAGTACTCCAGAATGAAGCTATACTGAACGATATGGTCCATAACGATGAATTCCTGCTACGGCTATACACCGAATTCTTAGACAAATACGGCCCCGCTACTGCGGCTGAATAATATCCGTTCCCGTGTTGCTCCCCCCTTGTCATCCAGTCGGAACTTGTTGCGGCGGGGGCGAATAGTCCGGCCGGGGGGGAAATAGTGCCGCCAATCTTCGCACAAAAGTCACGATAACTTCACTTCTCACACCAAAGGACGGTGGGGTTTGGGGGGACACCAACCCGAAATATAGTCAATCAATTAAAATGTCGTTTGGCTGTGCCAATCGGGCCGCCGGAGCGGTGACGGCTAGCGAACGCAATTAACGTTCGCTAGCCGTCACTCGCCAAACGCGAGCGACCGGTGGGTGGTTAGTTATTTGGTGCCTGCGGCACTGGATTGTGGTATCTACGAAGTCAATCAGCTGCGTAGCCCGGATTTTGCACCATTGCCTCCGAGACTTGTAGCTCGGTGCGGGGGATTGGCATAATCTTCCTGAATGGCTCTATGCCCAGCACTTCTTCGGCTTGGCCCAACCGAACCAGGTCAAAGAACCGGTGCCCTTCGTAGTTGAGCTCCGCCCTTCTTTCGTACTGCAAAGCATCCACGTACGCCTCGGTCGTCGTTATGGCCGCTAGGTCTTCTAGTCCGGCCCGGTTGCGGATCACGTTCAGATCAGCCGTTCCGGCGTTAGGATCGCCACTGGCAAACACGGCCGCCTCCGAACGGATTAAGTACAACTCGGCCAAGCGGAATACCTTGGCGTTGTTCGAGTTCGTGTTATCCGAATATTTAGTGGTCCGAGGACGATTCCGCAATGTGGTAAAGAGATTAGCTCGAACATCATCTTCTTCGAAGGACTTCAGTAACAAGGAATCTACGTTGTACTCATCTCTTCGGTACAGGTACGTATTGTAATCGCTTTGATCCTGTTCATTAAACTCAACCTCAAAGATAGATTCTGCGGAGGCTTCCGTCGTAGAAAATACATCGTTTAAATCAGGCTCTAAAGCAAACGGCCCCCGGGTAATTACGGAGTCGGCATCGGCGAATGCCTGATCGTAGTTCTGTCGGTACAAATTGACTCTAGCTCGTAGGCTAAGCGCGGCCCAGTAGTTCATGGTGCCCGTATCATCACTGCCTTCAATCAACGGAATTGCCTGATTAAGGTCGCTGATAATCTGGTCGTATACCTCAGCCACCGAACTGCGGGGGATGTCCGGTATTTCGTTGAAATCATTGTTGGGGATCGGTTCTAAGATAATGGGAACCCCAAACGCGGATGAATTGTCGTAGTGTTCCCCAAAGTAGCGAAGCAAATCGAAGTAGGCCAACGCCCGCACGGCGTACGCTTCTCCCACCACGGCATCCTTATCCAGGGCCGGGTCCTCAATAGATTCTACTCCGGTAATTAGCAGGTTAGCGGAGCTAATCACTTGGTAGATGTCGGGCCAGACGTTAGTGATCCAAAGATTGGTATTAGGAATGGCTAACTGATCCAACTCCAGTTGCGAATCAAAGAACCCTTCATTGACGGCGTTATCGGCTAAGAGGTCGTTGTTCAAAATGTATTCCAGCCCGTAGTAGTCGATGTCCTGCATGAGGGAGTAGGTCCCGGATAAAATACCAGCGGCCGATCCGGCGTCAACCAGGGCCGAACTGGCATCTAACGATTGCTGCGGTTCCGGCTCAAGAACGTCGCAAGAGAACACCAGCAATCCGGCGAATAACAGTATGTATATGCTTTTCATTGTATGATTTTTTTAAAGTCCAATATTTATTCCCACACTAAGGCTTCTGGTCTGCGGAAGGGTTCCGAAGTCGGCCCCGGCAACTCTCGGGTCGCGGGCGTTCTGGCTCACTTCGGGGTCGGCCCCGGTATAGTTGGTAAACGTCAGCAGATTCTGCCCCTGAACGTAGACTCTCAGGTTGTTTAACCGGATTCTGGAGACTAGTTCCTGGGGGAAGTTGTAGCCGAGACTAAACGTCTTCAGTCGGACAAACGAACCGTCTTCCAACCAGCGCGAAGAGTACTCTCGCCAGTTGCCGTTCACCAATGATGCCCGGGGAATATCGGTCACGTCGCCGGGTTCTTGCCATCGGTCTCGGGCGAGCACGTGGTTGTTTCCGTCGGGTAAAGGAAACCCGGTACCAATGCGGCTCCATCCCAGGTTTTCGTAGTGGGCCCGACTGTGGTTAAATATTTCGTTTCCGACCGAAAACTGGAACAGGAAGCTTAAGTCAATTCCTTTATAGCTGAAGGTATTGTTAAACCCACCGAAAAAGTCAGGCTGAACGTTGCCCACTATTTGGCGGTCGCCGGAATTAATTGCTCCATCGCCGTTTAGGTCATCCCAGATGATATCACCCGTTTGCGGGTCCACGCCGTCTTGATCGATCAGATAAAACGTGCCAATGGGTTGCCCTTCCGAAAGAATATGGGAATCTGAGATTACCTGATCGTTGACCGCCAGCGTTTTTATTTCGTTTCTAATAAACGAGATGTTAAAAGAAGAACGCCAGTTCAACTCGCCGGTTAAAATTACTCCACTCACGGCCAGTTCTACTCCCCGGTTTTGGATCTCACCAATGTTATCAATCACGTCAGCAAAACCGGAAATGCCGGGAATGACTCGGTCCAGTAGCAAATCTTCCGTGTTTTTGATAAAGTAGTCAGTCGTTAGGGTCAGGCGGTTGTCAAAGAGCCCTACGTCCATGCCAATATTAAACTGCGAGGTGGTTTCCCAGCTCAAGTTAGAATTGCTCAGTTGACTCGGGGTCAGCGTGGCTGCCGCCCGATAATTACCTACCCCGAATAATCCTCGGGAAGCAAAGTTATCGATTCCGTCTTGGTTGCCGGTGATCCCGTAGCTCGCTCTCAATTTTAGATCTGATAGGATGGTAGATAAATCTTCCAGGAACTCTTCTTCGCTTAGGCGCCAGGCCACCGAACCCGAAGGGAAGAACCCGAAGCGGTTGTTGTCACCAAAGCGTGAAGACCCGTCGGCCCGCCCGGTCAGCGTAACCAAGTACCGTTCGTCGTAGCCGTAGTTCGCCCTAAAGTAGTAAGACGTTAAGCCCCACTGGGTTCCCGATGTGGAGGCATCGGTAATTTCAGCTGCTGCACTGAGCTTAGTAAACTGATCGCTGGGAAACTGCTGGCCGTCGATGCTCACAAAATTACGATTAGACGCTTGATACGAGGCACCCACTACTGCATTGATGCTGTGGATTTCGTCCAGGACACGCGTATAAGAGAAGTAGTTCTCCGTAATCCAGGTAAAATCTTCCGTAGCTCCGTAAATCCCCAGGCCATTAGCACTGGCGTTGGAAGACTCTCGGGAGATAATGGGAGTATAGGCTTCATCGGTCAAACTGGTGTAATCAATAGAAGTAGAATGCCGAAAAGTCAGTCCTTCCATGATGGCAACTTCGGCGAATATGGACCCCAGTCCTCGGGTGGTTTTGGTCGATCTATCGTATTCGTTCGCTACCAGTACGGGATTGTCCAGCATCCACCATCCAAAGTAGCTAAACGGGTCGGCGTAGCTGCCGTCTTCTTCCCGTACCGGCATCAGCGGGTCGCCCGCTAGGGTATTGATCACCACCCCGTATAGTGAGTTGTCGTTGACGGTGCGATCTTGGTTGGTTCGGTTCACGGAGATGGTGGTCCCCACATCCAGCCAGTCGTTGATTTTGCTATCCAAGTTGACGCGGGCGCTCAACCTTTCGAAACCAGTGCCAATTTGGGTGCCCTCCTGGTCGAAATAGGACAAAGAGGTGAAGTATTGGGTACGTTCGTTTCCCCCGGATACCGAAATATCGTGGCTCTGAATGGGAGCCGTTCGGAAGATGGCATCGTACCAATCCGTATTGGTTAGTTCAGGATCATCCGGATCGTACCCCCACGTATCAGAGACATAATTTTCCGCATAGCTTGTTCCCAGGGCACGGTTGTCTTGCCGGGCAGCATCATCCATCAGCAGCAGGTATTCTCGCGAACTCAGCATATCCACCGTGTTGGTTACCGTTTGAAGACCGTAGTAGGAATTGATATCAATTTTTGGGGCTCCCACCTTTCCCCGCTTCGTGGTGATAATCACTACTCCATTGGCCCCCCGGGAGCCGTAAATGGCGGTAGCGGAAGCATCCTTAAGAATCTCAATCGACTCGATGTCGGTAGGGTTGATATCGGCAATAGAGTTCGTTCGTTGCCCGCCCGTGAACAGATCCGATAAATCTTCTGAAATCATAGGAATGCCGTCGATCACGTAGAGCGGTTCGCTACTAGCGGTGAGCGACGTGCTTCCTCTGATCTGGACGCTGATGCCCGCCCCGGGGGTTCCTGACGGGGAGCTGATCAGGGCTCCGGCCGCTCTTCCTTGCAGGGCATTGTCCAGGCTGGCCACCGGTTGTCGGGCAACTTCATCGCCCTTGATACTGGATACCGACCCGGTTAGGTCGCTCTTCTTTTGACTGCCGTAGCCCACCACAACAATTTCTTGGAGCTGGGCGGCATCTTCGGCCATTTCAACATCCAGCGTGGTTCTAGTCCCCACCGTTTGCTCGAGCGTTTTCTGACCCAGATACGAAAATACGAGAACGTCGGAAGGCGAGGCGGTGATTCGGTACTTACCGTCGGGACCCGTCTGGGTGCCACTGCTGGTTCCCTTGAGGAGAATGTTTACTCCGGGCAGGGGCGAACCTGCTTGGTCCGTTACCGTGCCGGTGATTTCTTGAGCGTGCAGCGCGGTGGCCATGCCCGCCATGAAGAAGAACAGGATAAAGATGCGTAGCTTTTTTTTCATAATTATTAGATTATAGGTTTAAGTAAGCAAAGGATATTCGGATAAATTGGTCCGGGATGGTGAGCGCACCAGCCCGGGGTAATAAGCGTTCATAGTACTTTTCTTAGGGCATTTTCAAAGATTTGCAACCCCGTTTCAATCTGGGTTTCGGTGACTACCAAGGGCGGAATCCATCGGACTACGTTTTTGTAGCTACCGCAACTTAGCAGCAGTAATCCTTGGTCAACGCATGCTCTTATGACGTTGGAAGTGATCGCCGCATCGGGCTTGCCATCCCCATCGGTGAACTCGACGGCCACCATCAGGCCGATGCCCCGAACGTCTCCTATCGCCGGGTAGCGGTGCTGCAGTTGTTTGAGGTTTTCCATAAGCTGTTGCCCCCGTTGCGCCGCGTTTTCCAGCAGTCCGTCTTCCTGAAGAACCTTGACGGTGGCCAGGGCCGCGGAGGCGGTGATGGCGCTGCCTCCTCCGTAGGTGCCCCCGTGGGTGCCCGCGGGCCACTTGGCCATCAAAGGTTCGGTAGCGGCGATGGCTGAGATCGGCAACCCGCTGCCCAACCCCTTGGCCATCACAATGATATCGGGCGATACCTCGGAGTGCTCGAAGCAGAAAAACTTACCGGTTCGGCCAAAACCGCTCTGTACTTCATCGATGATCAGGAGGATGCCGTGGGTATCGCAGACTGCTCGCAGGTGCCGCAAGAAAGCGGGCGGAGCCGGAACGTAGCCACCTTCCCCCAGTACGGGCTCGATGATGATCGCCGCCGTTTCTTCGGGGGCCGTTTGGCCCTGAAAAAGCAAATCCAGTTGCTTTTTGCAAAAGTCAACGGTCGTCGCCTCGTCCCATCCGTAATAAAAGGAGTAAGGAAAAGGCGCGACAAAAATTCCTGCGGGCAAAGGCTGGTACCGGTACCGGTAAGCAGTTTTGGAAGTAGTCATCGCCATCGTCAGGTGGGTTCTTCCGTGAAAGCTGCCCTGGAACACGACGACATTGCTTCGGCCCGTAGCGGCCTTGGCTAATTTAATTGCACTCTCGGTCGCTTCGGCTCCGCTGTTAGAGAAAAAGAACCGATTGATAGGGTCGGGGGTGATTTCGTTGAGCTTTTCGGCTAGTTCAATAGTGGCAACGGGTACCACGCAGTTCATCTGCCCAAACAGCAGCGTGGCTGCTTGTTGCTGCAGGGCCGCCACTACTTTCGGATGGCAATGGCCGGTGTTCACCACCCCGATGCCCGAAGTGAAATCCATACACCGGCCACCCTCCGCGTCGTAGAGATACACTCCTTCTCCCCGCACAGCCTGAAAGTCCGAGAGATGCGTCCAGACCGGAGATAGCAATTCAGTGGAAAGTAGTTGCGTAGTCATGGCAGGGCTTCTCTATTTTTATTGAGGTGCATTTAATACGATCCACACGGACTTTTCCCGGGTGTAAAGGTCTATGGCGCTTTTTCCCATTTCTTTTCCGTTGCCGCTCTGCTTGAACCCGCCAAATGGCACCGAGGCGTCGAACAGATCGTAACCATTAATCCATACCGTGCCCGCCTCCACCGCGTTGGCGAAACGGTGCGCTTGGGATAGGTTGCTGGTCCAGACTGCCGCGGCGAGTCCGTATTCGGTAGCGTTGGCCTTTCGAATGGCTTCTTCAAAATCTTTGAATTTGGATATAACCACTACCGGCCCGAAGATCTCTTCGCGGACGATGGTGAGGTCTTCGTCTTGGGTGGTGAATATGGTGGGTTCCAAAAAGTAACCGGATGCCAAAGCTCCGTTGCAGCGCGCTCCGCCATAGACCAGCGTGGCTCCTTCCTGCTGGCCGACCCGAATGTAGTTGACGACGGTTTCCAGTTGCTCTTCACTAATCATCGGACCCAGATCCGGGTTGTCGAACCCATCGCCAATGGTCATCTTGGCGGCTCGTTCCTTCAAGGATGCTACCACGCTTTCGTAAATAGATTCCTGAACGTACACCCGGGAACCCAGCGTGCACTCCTGCCCCGAATTGTAAAAGCTGCTCCAGGGCAAACTATCCAGCGCCGCCTCCAGGTTAGCATCGTCAAAAATGACGTTCGGTGATTTACCGCCTAACTCCAGACTGACTCTTTTGAGATTGCTGCGGGCAGATTCTTCCAGTACGTTTCGTCCAACCTCAGTCGATCCTGTAAAGCTAACTTTATCAATGCCCCTATGCCGGGTCATCGCTTGTCCGGTAGGAATTCCGCCTCCGGTGATAATATTAACCACCCCGGCGGGAAATCCTGCCTCGACGATAAGCTTTCCGAGATAAAGCGCGGTGAGCGGCGTTTGCTCGGCCGGTTTGAGGATACAACAGTTGCCACCGGCCAGGGCGGGCGCCAGTTTCCACAGCGCGATCATCAGGGGGAAGTTCCACGGTACAATCAGCCCGACCACCCCCAGGGGTTCCTTTTGGGTGTACACCAATTTGTCGGAGCCGACGGGCACGGTGCTTCCCTCGATCTTGGTGGCCCATCCGGCGTAGTACTTCACGTGGCTGATCGCTCCGAGCACGTCGTAGGCGGCTTTATCCAGGGGTTTGCCATTATCCAGGGTCTCCAACTGTACGAATATCTGCGTATCCCTTTCCATAAGATCAGCTAGCTTGAAGAGCAGATCGGCTCTTTGGGCTGGACTTATCTCATTTTTCCAGTGGTTGTTGAACGCGCTACGCGCTGCTCGGACAGCCAGGTCAACGTCGGTTTCGTCAGCGGAGGGCACGCTCGTTAGCACCGTGCCGTTGGCCGGATTTAGGGTGTCGAGCGTTTCCGCCGAGCTACTGGCCACCCATTCGTTATTGATGAGCATCTTGCGCGGCGACCCAATAAACTCCAGCGTTTCTGCGGCTAAGGGGTGGTATGGTGTTTCATTTTGCGTCATGCTTCATTCAAGGTTTTGCCTTCCCCTACCGTATCGCCAGAGGCTACCTGTAGTACCGCGTTTAACAGAACATTTGCGCCGTGGGTGGCGTCTTCTTGCTTAATGCTTTCCCGTTCGTTGTGGCTGAGGCCGTCTTTACAGGGAATAAAAATCATACTGGTGGGAGCAACTTTGGCAATGTTCGCCGCATCGTGTCCCGCTCCGCTAACGATCCGCATTGCTGACACTTGGCAGATATCCGCGGCCCGCTGCACCACATCTACGCACTTCGGAGAAAATTGCACCGGGGGGGAGTACCATACCTCTTCAAGTTCGGCCTTCACTCCGTGTTCTCCGGTTAGGGTTTGTACCATGTTTCTAAGGGCATTATCCATATTCGCCAGCTCCGCAGCATCAGGATGCCTCAGGTCAAGGGCTACCGTCACTGATCCCGGCACGGTGTTTCGCACCCCCGGAACCGCGTCGATGTAGCCGATGGTCACTTTTGCTTCCGGTTGGTAGGTCTCAGAAATACCGTAGATGAGGGGCAGTATGTTGGATACCAACAACATCGGGTCGCTGCGGTAATGCATGGGAGAAGGGCCCGCGTGCGTCTCCTGGCCCGTAAGCGTCAGATCGTACCACCGGATGCCCTGCACCCCCGTGACGATGCCTATCGATTGCTGTTCAGCCTCTAAAATGGGTCCCTGCTCAATATGCAGCTCGAAGGTGGCTTGGTAGGGCTGGTTACCAACTTCTAAAGTTCCTAGGTAGCCCACCCGCTCCAGTTCTTCCCCCAGGGTTCGCCCCTGTTTGTCCGTTCTTCCGTAAGCATAGTCCAGGGTGAAGTTGCCCGAAAACACTCCCGATGCAATCATTGCCGGTGAAAACCGGGCTCCCTCTTCGTTCGTCCACGAGACAACCTCGATGGGCAGGGGGGTGGTTATGTCATTATCATTCAACGTCTCCAGCACCTCCAAGCCGGCCAGTACCCCGAGTGCCCCGTCGAACTTGCCTCCGGTGGGTTGCGAGTCGAGGTGGCTGCCGATCATAACCGCCGGGGCCTCATTGTTTTCGCCCGGGCGTCGGGCGAAGATATTTCCGATTTGGTCTACTTCTACCGAGCACCCTATATGCTTGCACCATCGAACGAATAGGTTTCTTCCGTCGCGGTCTTCGTCAGTTAAAGCAACGCGGCAGACCCCTCCCCGATCGGTGGCCCCTATTTTGGCCATCTCCATTAGTCTATCCCAGAGCCGGTCACCATTAATGGTTAGCATGGTAGTAAACGTAGGTTAGCAGGTAGCTTGGTGAGTGGCAAGCTAACGTCAATTTCAGAACCTATGAGGTTGGTAGCGGTTAACTACGCTCATCGTTCAGGGCTACCGGGGGCGGAGGAGCTTCTAGATTTCGTTCCGCCCACTTGTAGACACTGTAGTAAACCGTAGAATTTGTATTAAGCACACCCTCTATAGTGAAAATCTTCTCCTTCATGACCTCTAGCAGGTGGCGGTTGTCTCGGCAAATTAAGTTGATCTCGATATCAGTTGGCCCGGAAGTAACTGCTAAGAATGATACTTCCTTGATTTTCATCAAGGTCGCCACTACCGATTCTAATAGGTTGGATGGACTCACTTCAATAGTAACTCTGTTATAAGAACTAAGCCCCGTCTTGGTGGGATCTACCCATCCCAGAATGTGAATGATACCCGCCTTCACCAATCGGTTGTAGCGGTTTCTGACCGTAGAAACCGAAACGCTTAACTCGGCAGCAATGTCCGTAAACGACATCCTTCCATCTTTTTTCAGCAGACTCACCAGCGATTTGTCAAATGAGTCTAACTCCAAAGAATTCTCTTTCATCAATTATTTCCTCGTAACATTCGTCCGTGTAGTATTCTGTTTCCCAAAAATATGTAAAGTTTATAATAATTCATTGCGTATCTGCACTTTTTATAAATATAATTGCTTTGATTGCATTTTTTATCTTTACTTGCGTAAGAACTATCCCAGTTAATGGCTGATCAGCAGTCAGTGATTTAGCCACCCTCACCTTGTTATCTAATTCTCTACCCAGCGTTTATCATGATTGTCTCTAACACCCCGAAGGTTTCTACAGATACAGATAAGGTTTGGCAACAGGACCGGCAGCACGTCATTCATCCTTACGCCAACTACGATCGATTCGCGCAGGACGGGTCGGTGGTGTATACCCGGGGGCGCGACCACTTCATCTACGACGACCGGAACCAAAAGTACCTGGATGGCATAGCGGGGCTGTGGTGCGTGAACATTGGTCATGGGAATGAAGAGATCGGAGACTACATTGGGGAACAAGCCAAAACTTTGGCCTACTACAATACTTTTGAGGACGCTACCTCTCCCCCCACGGCTCATCTAGCGGCAAAGCTAGCGTCCCTGTGCCCCGGCCCCCTGAACCACGTTTTCTTCGGAACCGGTGGCTCGATGGCCAACGATTCGGCCATAAAAATGGTGCACTACTACTTTAACCGGCTCGGGCTACCCCGCAAGAAAAAGATACTAGCCAGAGACCTGGGCTACCACGGCAGCACGTACCTGGCGCACGCCCTCACGGGCATCGCGCCTACGCACGTAGGGTTTGACCTACCTACCGATTTGGTCACTTATCTTTCTGCTCCTTACCCGTACCGAAGGCCCGAGGGCACGACCGTAGCAGAATTTGCTGATACTCTTATTGAAGAGATGGAGAACAAAATTTTGGAGCTGGGGCCAGAACACATTGCCTGCTTCATTGCCGAGCCCATTATGGGGGCCGGCGGGGTCATTGTTCCCCCCGAAGGGTACCTGGTGCGGACCGCCGAACTCTGTAAAAAATACGAAATTCTGTTTATTGCTGACGAGGTGGTGACGGCTTTTGGCCGCCTGGGAAAAATGATTGCTTCCGAGGAGACGTTCGGTATTCAGCCCGATATTATTGTGCTAGCCAAAGGATTATCGTCCGGGTACGTTCCGTTGGGAGCTACGGTTATTTCCGAAGCTATTCACGAGGTTATCGCCCAGCCCAAACCGGAAAACCCCTCTTTCTCGCACGGATTCACCTACTCCGGTCATGCCCTGGCCTGCGCCACCGGACTGAAGAATATTGAAATCTTGGAAAGGGAAAACTTTTGCCAACACGTAGCCACGTGGGGGCCGTACTTTGAGCAGCAACTCAAATCGCTGGAAGTCCTGCCGATTGTGGGGGAAGTTCGCGGAAGCCACTATATGCTGGCGCTGGAGTACGTAAAAGATAAACAAACCAAAGCATCGTTTTCTCCGGAAATCGATATTGGAAAGCGCATCTACTACGCCGCCAAGCAGCGGGGGTTGATCGTTCGCCCTCTCGGCCCCTTAAACGTGCTTTCCCCCCCGCTAACTTACGATACCGACGCTATCGATGAAACGGTCGCCATCCTGCGAGAGAGTATTCTCCGGGTAATGGATGATCTACTTAAAGCTGGCGAACTATGATCAAATACTTGCTACCGTTTCGGCTGGGAAAAAACAATCTCCCATTATCGAATCATTACAAAACGGACTGGTTTGTGCTGACACTGTTCGCCCTACTAACCGGTTGGTCGGGCTGTAGCCAAACGGCTAAATCCACCGCTCCGGTAGCCGACCAGGTCGCGGTGCTGCGTCAACCGGCCGAGTATGATGCTCAGGAGGCCGTGTGGTTGATCTGGTCACCGGTTGACCACTTGACTGGCTACTCCAACGAAAAGGTTACGCTGGAAATTATTGACGCGTTGGTTCAAAAGGAGAAAGTGATTGTCTCGGCGGCTAACGATACACTGTTGGAACGAGCCAGGGCAAGCATTCCTGACGAATACCTTCAGAAGGGATGGGTAGAGTTGGTGACCATCCCGTCAGAAGAAATCTGGACCCGGGACATGGGCCCTACCTTTGTGGAGCTGACCGATGGCCAAAAAGCGGTGGTTGATTTTGGCTTCAACGCCTGGGGCTACACCGACAGTGAGAATATGGACGACTATACGATCCGGATGGAGAAGTTCGACGAACGGGTAGCCGAACTACGGAACCTTCCCCTGATTCAGACCGATCTGATCAGTGAAGGCGGCAACCGGGAAGTGAACGGAGAAGGGGTATTGATGGTCACCGAAGTGGTGGAGAAGGGGAGAAATCCAACGATGACGCTGTCCGAGATGGAAGCCGAATTTCGCCGCGTTTTGGGAGTAGAAAAAGTGATATGGCTAAAGGAAGGGTTGCTGGAAGACCAACACACGTTCCGGGGTGCCTTGCCACTGGAAAATGGTCAGCTTGCCTATACTGCGGTGACCACCAACGGCCACATCGATGAGTTTGCCCGGTTTGTGAACGACTCGACCATCGTATTAGCCAGCGTGAAGCCCGAGGACCGGGACGATCCGGTGGGGGCAGAAAACCACCGAAGGATGGAAGAGAATTACCGCGTACTACAAAGAGCAACCGACCAGAACGGAGAACCATTTCATATTGTGCGGATGCCGCTCCCCCGGCTGATGACGGAGGAAATGAAACCCGGCGATTCGGTGTACGATTTCATTAGCGGATTGGCCTACGAGGATGGGTCAGCTTTTCCGGCAGGAGAACAAGTTACGGTCATCGCGGCCGCGAGCTATCTTAATTTTTTGATTACCGACGAGGTGATTATCGGTCAAAAGTATTACGCAGCAGGAATGGACCAAAATATTGAAGCAAGAGACCGGGAAGCAGCCGAAATCCTGCGACAGTTGTTTCCTGAACGGGAAATCGTAATGATTGATGCCTTGGCCGTAAACTTTGGCGGGGGCGGCATTCACTGCATCACTATGAACGAACCTTCCATTTGATGAGATATAGCCACTTCAGTGTAATTCGTCCCCTTTGCTATTTTCTTCTCATGCTGGTTTCTGGCACTCTTTCATCCTGCGAAAACAACCGGAGGACTCCGGTCGAGAAACAGATGTTCGACGCTGAGGGACTACAAACCGAACTGGAGACGGTGCTCACCAAACACGGGCTCATGGGTATGTCCGTGGCCCTGATCACCGACGGGACGGTGACGTGGCAGGGCAGCTACGGACTGGCGGACGCAGAACGTCAGATTCCGGTGACCAACCACACGATATTCCGCATTGCTTCCATTTCCAAAACCGTGACCGCAACGGCCCTGTTGCAGTTGTGGGAAGCCGGTAAAGTGGATCTGGATGCCGATGTCAGCACGTACCTTGGTTGGAGATTACAACATCCTACCTATCCCGAAAACCCCATCACCCTGCGACAACTGCTAAGCCATCGGAGTGGCATCCGAGACAGCGAGGGTTACCGAACGTTTTCTCAAAAAATGGTCTCCGAAAAACTAGCTATTCGCGATTTGTTCGCCACCGAAGGCCAATATTTCACCCCCGACCTCTTCGCCGACCACCCGCCCGGCGCTTATTTTTCGTATACGAACTGCACGTGGGGACTTATTGCTTCTGTTGTAGAAATTGTCAGTGGCCTACGCTTTGATGATTACTGCCGAGAGCACATCTTCGCGCCAATGGCCCTGGAGGCCACGGACTTTAACGTTGCTGAACTCGCCTCGCTAGATTCTTTGGCCGTTTTGTATGACTACGAAGACGAACAATGGGTGCCCCAAGCGGACAATTATCAGGGAGTTGCCCCCCCGTCTCGCGGCTACGCGGATTATGAGTTAGGGCAAAATGGATTGCTGTTTGGCCCCCAGGGCAGCCTGCGGATTTCTACGGAAGACCTCACCCAATTTGCGCTTACGTTCATCAACAACGGGCATCATGATAACCAACAAATCTTGCAAGCGGAAACGGTGAATCTAATGCTCGCCAGTCAGTGGCGCTACGATGGGCAAAACGGCGATACCTGGGAGAACTTCTTTCTATCGTATGGCTTGGGCACCCACCAAACCATCAACCAGCCCGGGGGTGACATCCTGTTTCCGGATCGAACGATGGTGGGGCATCCGGGAATTGCCTACGGTCTGTTAAGCGATATGTACTTTGAGCGAGAAAAGAACAGCGGCATTATTTTCATCACCAACGGCAGCAAGCAGAAGTACGAGTACGGTGAGAACACATCTTTCTATCAAGTCGAAGAAGACGTGTTCCGGGTAGTCTATCCCTATCTAAACGAACTAGAGCGCCCATCTCGACCGACCCCAGAATAGTTATGGAACACTGGGGACTGCTTAGTTTGCTACCAACCCTGACCGTTGTCGTTTTAGCGCTCATTACCCGAAAAACGTTCGAGGCCTTGGTTGGGGGATCGTTGGTTGGCTTTCTGATCATTTCCTACCAAAACTTTTTCCTAAAATTCACCGATTCCTTGCTATTGGTGATGCAGGACCCGACCATCGCTTGGGTCATTTTGGTTTGCGGTTTATTCGGATCGCTGATTCATCTTCTGGCGCAAACCGGGGGAACGAGCGCGTTTTCGGATTATATGTTGAAGTACGTTAGAAACCGAAAGAGTGCCCTGTTGGCTACTTGGTTATTGGGTATCGGTATTTTCATCGATGATTACCTGAATGCTTTGACGGTAGGCACCTCCATGAAGAAAGTAACCGACCGTTACAAAGTGCCCCGCGAAATGCTGGCTTACGTCGTCGACTCAACGGCTGCCCCCGTATGCGTACTAATACCCCTATCAACCTGGGCCATCTATATCTCAGGACTTTTGGAAAGCGAGGGGGTGGTGGCCCCGGGGCAGGGCCTTATGGGATACCTTCAGGCGATACCGTACATCACCTACGGCTGGGTGGCAGCCACCTTGGTGCCGTTGGTGGCTATTCGTGTAATTCCCCCCCTGGGCGCTATGAAGCGAGCCGAGGCCAGAGCCGCCGCGGGAAACTTAATTCCCCCCGATTCTGATTCAATCAGTTTAGAGATACCGGAAGCTGTTTCTGACAAAACCCCGCAACTGTCTTACTTTGTGCTGCCTATTCTGGTTTTGATCGGTGCTACGATACTTTTCGGAGTGGATGCGCTGAAGGGGATTATCTTTACACTAATTTTCACGGTTCTTTTCTTTACGGTTCAGGAAGTGATGTCATTTACCCAAGCAATGGAAGGGATTTTCAAAGGTTTCAAAACCATGTTTTATGCCCTGGCAATTGTAGTGATGTCGTTCGTACTGAAAGACGTCAACGAACAACTTGGTCTCACCAGCTACGTCATTGAGACGGTTTCGCCGCTGCTTAGTCAAGCGTATTTACCTTTGATCGCCTTTGTATCCCTTTCCCTAATTACCTTTGCCACGGGTTCGTTTTGGGGGGTTTACGCCATATCGCTACCGATTATCATTCCTTTGGCGCAAAATATAGGGGTAGATATATGGTTGTCCGTTGGGGCGGTGATCAGTGCCGGTGCTTTTGGCTCTCATGCTTGCTTCTACGGGGATGCCACTGTGCTATCGGCCTCCGCAACCCAGTGCAACAACATGGCCCACGTGATGACCCAGCTTCCGTACACGTTGATAGCCGGGGCAATATCTTCAGTAATCTACCTGGTGCTAGGGCACGTTGTCTGACTTTACCTTGGGCTGGTGTCCCATCAAAACCCAATTTTCTTTTTATCGTTCGCCTGAAACTGTTGACTATGGTAATTAAAAATGTCGGCTAAGGTCATTTCATCTTCGGTGGGCTCAAGCTTCATTGATTTGAGCAGTTCGCTGGCCTTTTCGGCGACCAGGGGCTTAAAATCATAATACGCGATCATGCGTCCCTTGCGGAGGAGCGCTTTGTCTATTTTATCGATGCTGGTGTTGAAGGTGCAAATGATCTTGATGTTCAGATAGTCACTGAACAATCCATCGGTTAATTGTAGAATGGTAGACACCACCGAATTTTCGTTGGAATATTCTCGGGTAGTAAGGACCTTTTCGGCGTCCTCAATTAATAGGATCGCGTTCCGGTTTTTGAGCAGGAAGGAAATGAAGTCGGGGTTAAGGAGTTCATTGATGAATTCGTTCTGAAGAAAGATGAAAGATAAGTTATCAAACTTCGTGATCAGGTTTTTGATGTAGGAGGTCTTTCCCGTACCCGGAGATCCGTGAAACAAGATCAGTCCGGCTTTGTCGGCTGGTAAAGCCTCTTCAACCAGACGACTTACCGGTACGAAGTCATCGTTATACATTCTCGAGACGTTACACACGAATCCATTGGTTTTTACGTCTTCCGTATAAAATTCGCCGTGTGCTCGGGAGAGCACCTTGAAGACGGGAGCTCGGTCGATTCCGAGTTTTCTTTTGTTACTTCCAGAGGTGTCTCCGGTAAAAGTTTGGAGGGTAGTACGTTGTAACAAATTGCGTAATAAACTCCTTCGGGATCGCTGTATGACTTAAAGAAATCAAGTAGTTGGGTCATCAGTCAAAGCTTAGATTTAGGTACAGTTTTAGAAGATTCTTACCTGGATACGCAAGAAACGGGCGCGGGAAGTGACAAGTTATTTTCAGATCAGGAAGTTAAAGAACTCAAAGTTTTCGTTGAGCAACTCATAGGCAATCTTGTGGTCTTTTAGTCGCTGGATGAGGCCGTCGAAGTCCTCGCTCGACTGCAACTCCACGCCCACCAGGGCCGGGCCTTTCTCGCGGCTGGTCTTCTTGGTGTACTCGAAGTGGGTGATATCGTCGTCGGGACCCAGCACGTCGGCTACGAACTCCTTAAGCGCCCCGGCCCGCTGCGGAAACCGAATAATGAAGTAGTGCTTCAGGCCGCGGTAGAGCAGCGCCCGCTCCTTGATCTCTTCCATGCGGGTGATGTCGTTGTTGCCGCCGCTCACGATGCACACCACCGTCTTCCCCTTGATTTCCTCTCGAAACAACTCCAGGGCGGCGATGGATAAGGCACCCGCCGGTTCCACCACCACGGCATCTTCGTTGTAGAGCCTAAGGATCGTATCGCAAATCTTGCCTTCGGCCACGGTCACCACGTCGCCCGAAGCAAATATTTCCTGCGCGATGGCGAAGGGCAGATCACCCACCCGACGCACGGCGGCTCCGTCCACAAACTTGTCGATGGTCTTGAGCGTGACGTTCTCGCCTTTTTCCAGCGAGGTTTTCATGGCGGGCGCACCCAGCGGCTCCACCCCGATCAGTCGGGTGTCGGGACTCACCTGCCGGAAGTAGCTACCCACCCCGGCCGACAGTCCGCCCCCGCCGACGGGCATCAACAGGAAGTCGATCGGCTCGGTGGCTTCGTGGTGAATTTCTAAGCCCACGGTGCCCTGCCCCTCAATGACTTTGGGGTCGTTAAAGGGAGGAATAAACTGCGCTCCCTGCTGCTGGCAAAACCGCTGGGCTTCTTCGCTGGCATCGTCGAAGGTGTCGCCCACCAACCGGATGTCTACCCACGCTTTGCCAAACATGGTCACCTGCTTGATCTTCTGCTTGGGAGTGGGGATGGGCATAAAGATGGTGCCCTTCACCCGCAGGCGCTGGCAGGCATAGGCCACCCCTTGCGCGTGGTTGCCCGCGCTGGCGCACACCACTCCGTTGGCCAGCGCCGCCTCCGTGAGCGTGGACATCTTGTTGTACGCCCCCCGGATTTTGTACGACCGCACCACCTGCAGGTCTTCCCGCTTTAGCCAGATGTTGGCCTGATACTGCTCCGACAGGTTGATGTTGTACATCAACGGAGTGGGAGCGATGATTCCCCGCAACCGCTGGGCGGCATTGAGGATATCTTCTACCGGAATCATGGAGCTGGTTAGCGTTTTCATAATCGATTGTTCGATTGCTCAAGGGTTAAATGCCATGAGCGAAGGGGTTCATAGCGGTCTGACGGCCCCAAAACGAAGGCGTTGATAGTCAGCGTACCACTTGCTTTCGCGATAGAGTTCAGTACGCAGCTTTTCCTGGACTTCTGCTAATATTACGTCCTGCTGGTCGGTAGCAATTCCCGCCAGAAAACCACCCGCAAACATCCGTAGCCAATCAACAATGCCATCGTCGGTGTCGTTCAACTCCGTCGGTCGGACGTAGTGATGCATCCATTGCACCCTAAAGCCGTGGGTCTCGAGCAAACTAGCGTACTGTCCAACCGAGGGAAAGTACCACGGTTCGACAGCGGCTTGTTGCTCGTAGCCGTGCTGCCCCAATGTTTCCCGCAGGGCGTTCACGATTGTTTGCACGTTGCCCTGTCCACCGAACTCGGCGACTAATCTTCCCCCCGGTTGCAGTGCCTGAAACATGCCACGGGTTACCGCGCTTTGATCGTTGACCCAGTGCAATACGGCATTAGAGAAGATGGCGTGGTAATATTCGGTATCTGATAGTTGAGCAGCATCCTGCCGCCTGAATTCTATATTCGGAAACCGCTGCTGTGCCGTAGCGATCAATTCTGCCGAACTGTCTATGCCAATTGCGCAAGCCCCATACGCACTAATTTGTTGGGTAAGTTCACCCGTACCGCAGCCTAAATCCAAAATTTGTTCGTTCGGTTGTGGATTCAACTCCTTGACCAAACTTTCTCCGTAGTGGTAAACGAAGCTGTGTTTTTGGTTATACAGACTAGGGTTCCAGGTAGCAGTCATAGACTCAGAAAATTCTAACCAGCACAGGCTTTAAAGCCTGTGCTATGGTATGGTGTATGGTTAGGCCTACTAATACTAATCCTCCTGCGGACGCAATTTGCGCACCTGCTTGCCCGTCTGCCACAACTCCGACTGCTCGATCTCACTGAGTTCTTCGCCGAGCTTTTCGCGGTAGTCGGACTTGCTATTGGCCTCGATGGTGATGCGGGCTTCGTTGCCGCTGGCTACGCTTTCGTATAGGTCTCGGAACACCGGTTGGGTGGCTTCTTTAAACTTGCCTTTCCAGTCGAGTGCGCCGCGCTGGGCGGTGGTGGAGCAGTTGGCGTACATCCAGTCCATGCCGTTTTCACCCACCAGGCGAATCAGACTCTGGGTAAGTTCTTCCACGGTTTCGTTGAAGGCTTCGCTGGGCGAGTGGCCCTTTTCGCGCAGCAGCTCGTACTGCGCTTCCATGATGCCCGCAATAGCACCCATCAGCACGCCGCGTTCACCGGTGAGGTCGCTGTATACTTCCTTCTTGAAGTCAGTTTCGAACAGGTAGCCTGATCCGATGCCAATGCCCAGGGCCAAGATACGCTCTTCGGCACGGCCGGTGGCGTCTTGGTACACCGCATAGCTGGAGTTGATGCCCTTGCCTTGCTGAAACAGGCGGCGCACGCTGGTACCCGATCCTTTGGGAGCCACCAGCATCACGTCGATGTTATCTTTTGGGACAATGCTGGTCTGCTCATTGAACGTGACGCCGAAGCCGTGCGAGAACACCAGCGCTTTGCCATCGGTGAGATACTGCTGCATGGTGGGCCACACGGCGATTTGTCCCGCATCGGAGAGCAAGTTCACGACGATGGTGCCTTTGTCGCAGGCCTCTTCCACCGAGAACAGGGTTTCTCCTTCCTTCCAGCCGTCGTCCTGCGCCTTTTGGTAGGTTTTTGAATCCTTCCGCTGCCCCACGATCACGTTGAAACCGTTGTCGCGCAGATTAAGGCTCTGGGCCGGGCCCTGCACACCGTAGCCGATCACCGCAATGGTTTCGTCGCTTAGGATATCGCGTGCTTTAGAAAGGGGAAACTCGTCGCGGGTGGTGACTTGTTCGTCTACTCCGCCAAAATTAATGGTCGCCATGATTGTGTTTGTGTTAGTTAAATAATAAATGAAGGTGAATGCTAACGAAGAATGGAACGAATGCTCCCATCCCGCGCCGCGGCGGCTTCCTTTATGTGGGCATATAAGGAGCCGGTCCTTTTAGTTCGTGAAATTCTTCGTCCGAATACCAACCTTCGGGGCCGAGGTTCTTGGCGTACTGGCTGAATCGATACTGGTCTTTCACCACCGCAATGCGGCCCGATTTGACAAACTCCAGTACCCCGTGCGGTTGCAGCAGGTGCAGCATAGTGGTGAGATCTTCCTCTTTGCCGGTTTTTTCGATTACGATGTATTCTTCGTCGGAGAAGGCCACGGTGGCGCGGTGCCGGTGGGCGATTTCCATAATTTTTTCTCGCTCCGAAAAGCTGCTGGTCGCTATTTTGTAGTAGGCAATTTGTCCGTAGTATACCTCGCTATCTTCGTTGTGGAAGACCATCAGCACGCCAATGATCTTCCGAATCTGCTGGATGAGCTTCTGAATGCGGTTGTCCTCGTAGTCGATCACAATGGTATAGCGTGAAATACCGGTGCGTTCGGTTTCCGAAACCGCCAGGCTCTCAATATTGATGCGTCGGCGCGAGAACACGATGGTAAGGCGGTTAAGCAGACCGAAGTTGTTCTCAGTAAATACGATGATGGTGTAGCGTCTTTTCATAATCTGGATGCTGGATGACTTTCTAAATGGTTAGATACTGGATGTTAGATACTGGTTACTAGCTGCTAGTATCTAGTGACCAGCATCTGTCATTAAGATTACTCGAGCCGCATCTGTCCCACTCCGAAGCCGGAGGGGATCATGGGGAAGATGTTGCTTTCTTTCTCCACCATCACTTCCAACAGGTAAGCTCCTTTGGCACTTACTAGCGTGTCGATAGAGCTTCCTAGGTCGTCGGCATGGGTGCAACGGTGGCCCTCGATGCCGAAGCCTTTAGCAATGGTGATGAAGTCGGGATTCTTCAGCTCCACAAACGAATAGCGGTTGTCAAAAAACATTTCCTGCCACTGCCGTACCATGCCTAAGTACTGGTTGTTGAGCACAATAATCTTCACCGCCATGCCGGTTTGGGCGATGGTGCCCAGCTCCTGAATGGTCATCTGGAAGCAGCCGTCGCCAATGATGGCTACCACTTCCCGCTCGGGGGCTCCCATCTTGGCGCCCAGTGCCGAGGGCAGGGCATAGCCCATGGTGCCCAAGCCGCCCGAGGTGAGCCAACTGTCGGTCTCCTGGAAGCGGGAGTAGCGCGCGGCCGACATCTGGTGTTGCCCCACGTCGGCCACCACCACGGCGCGGCCGTCGGTACGTTCGGACAAGCGGCGCACCACTTCCCCCATTCTGATGTTCTCACCCTCAGCGGTGAAATCGTTCTTGATCACTTTGTCGTACTCTTGCTCGAAGTACTTATCAAATTCAGCCCGCCACTTGGGGTGTTGCTTTTCGTCTACGTGCGGTAGCAGGGCGTCTAGTGCCTCATTGGCGTCGGCAATGATACCAACGGCCGGGATCACGTTCTTGCCAATCTCGGCGTGGTCAATGTCGATGTGCACCACCTTGGCTTGGCGGGCGTAGGTTTCCAGGTTGCCGGTAACCCGATCGTCGAAGCGCATGCCTACGGCGATGATCACGTCGGCCTCGTTGGTCAGGATGTTGGGAGCGTAGTTGCCGTGCATGCCCAGCATCCCCACGTACAGTTCGTGGTCGGTAGGGAAGGCCGACAATCCTAGCAGCGTGCTGGCCACCGGGATGCCCGTTTTTTCCACAAACCGGAGGGCCGCTTCCTGGGCCTTGGAGAGCAAGATGCCGTGTCCGACGAACATAAACGGCTTTTTGGCCTCGTTGATGAGCTTCGCCGCGTTCACAATGTCCTGCTCGCGGGGCTTGGCGGCCGGTTTGTAGCCCTTGATCTGCTTGCGCTTTTCGTAACGAAACGGCTCGTTCATCTCGGCAAACTGCGCGTCTTTGGTGATGTCAATGAGCACTGGTCCGGGACGGCCCGAGCGGGCAATGTAGAATGCTTTAGCGATGATGTACGGGATTTCGTCGGCATCGGCAATCTGGTAACACCACTTGGTGATGGGCATGGCCAGACTCATCACATCGGTTTCCTGAAAAGCATCGGTACCCAGAAAAGCGGTAGGCACCTGCCCGGTGATGCACACGATGGGCACCGAGTCGAGCATGGCATCGGCAATGCCGGTAATCAGGTTGGTGGCTCCCGGTCCCGAGGTGGCGAAGCACACGCCGGGCTTTCCGGCCATGTGGGCGTAACCTTCGGCCGCGTGGGTAGCGCCCTGCTCGTGACGCACCAGCACGTGGTTGAGTTCGTCGCGGTGGTGGTACAGGGCGTCGTAGATGGGCATGATGGCCCCGCCGGGGTAGCCAAAGATGGTATCTACTCCCTCTTCGATGAGTGACAAAATTAGCGCCTCCGACCCGTTCACGGTTTTGTCGGTTTCTTTGATCAGCACATTTTCGTCTTCGTGCTTGTGATGCACGGGATGTTCGTACAGGATTTTGCTGGGTTGTTTTGCTTCGGTGACAATGGGCATGTTTCTGTCGGTTTTATGATCTTTGTCTTCGTTTTGTGTAGGGCACGTGATGAATCACGGACCTACAGGGTATCGGTGTCGGTGACGCATCCTTCGGATGCGGGTGACACGCTTTGCAGGTACTTAAACAACACTCCGCGCGTCACCTTAGGTTCGGGCTTTTGCCAGCGCTTGCGCCGTAGTGCTATTGTTTCGGCGTCTAGCTCAACGTCGATGGTGTTGTTTTCGGTATCGATGGTGATCGTATCGCCGTCTTGCACTAGGGCAATCATTCCTCCTTCGTAGGCCTCGGGCGAAATGTGACCGACCACGAAACCGTGGGTGCCGCCGGAAAACCGACCGTCGGTAATGAGCGCTACTTTATCGCCCAAGCCTGCTCCAATGATGGCTGAGGTAGGCTTGAGCATTTCGCGCATACCGGGTCCGCCCTTGGGGCCTTCGTAACGAATCACGATTACGTCGCCCGGAATAATTTCCTGATCGGTGATGGCCGCATTCGCATCTTTCTCGCTATCGAATACGCGGGCCACCCCCTTAAAAGCGAGTCCTTCTTTGCCGGTTACCTTGGCAACCGCCCCGTGTTCGGCCAGGTTACCGTACAAGATTTGCAGGTGACCACTGGGTTTCAGCGGATTGCTCAGGGTATGGATAATCGGCTGGTCTTCCGGTAAGTCCGGCACCTCTACCAGGTTTTCGGCCACGGTTTTGCCGGTCACCGTCAGGCAGTCGCCGTGCAGAAAGCCCTCCTGATGCAGCAACTTCATTACTGTCGGAATTCCCCCAACGTTGTGCAGGTCTTCCATCAGGTATTTGCCACTGGGCTTCAGGTCGGCGATATAGGGCGTTCGGTCGCTGATGTCCTGAAAGTCTTTCAGCGTCAGCGGAACGTTTACCGTTTGGGCCATCGCCAGCAGGTGCAGCACGGCGTTGGTAGAGCCGCCCAAGGCCATCACCAAAGTCATCGCATTTTCGAAAGCAGCCTTGGTCATGATATCGTGCGGCTTGATATCGCGCTCCAGCAATTGATAGATGGCCGTACCCACGCGTTCTAGCTCCGTCTGCTTGGCCTTGCTGGTCGCCGGGTTGCTCGAGCTGTAGGGCAAACTCATGCCCATCGCCTCGATGGCCGACGCCATGGTGTTGGCGGTGTACATGCCCCCGCAGGCCCCGGCGGTGGGGCAGGCGTTCCTGATCACTTCTTTGAAGTCTTCCGGGCTGATGTCCTTCGTGATCTTTTTGCCGTAGGCCTCGAAGGCCGATACAATATCGAGTGTCTGACCATCGTGGTGGCCGGGACTGATGGTGCCGCCGTATACCAGCAGGGCGGGGCGGTTGAGTCGGCCAATGGCCATCATGGCGCCCGGCATGTTCTTGTCGCAGCCCACCACGGCCACCACCGCGTCGTACCACTGCGCACTGACGACCGTCTCAATAGAGTCGGCGATAATGTCGCGCGAGGGCAGCGAGTAGGACATTCCCGAAGTGCCCATCGACATGCCGTCGCTCACGCCAATGGTGTGGAAAATCAGGCCAACCAAACCGTTCAGCTGCACCGATGCCTTGGCGGTGCGGGCGAAATCATTGAGGTGCATATTGCAGGTGTTTCCCTCGTAGCCGGTGCTCACGATGCCTACCTGCGCCTTGGCGAAGTCTTCATCCTTGAGGCCCACCCCGTAGAGCATCGCCTGGGCGGCGGGCAGCGACTCGTCCTGGGTGATGGTGGCGCTGTACTTATTTAACGGTTTCATAGAGGTCGGTTGAACAAAAAAAGCTCTTCTCAGGGGGAGAAGAGCCTTCAGTTTACGCAATACGGTGCTGGCTCACCCCCGGGTAGGGAACGGAATCACCACCAAAATGACGGTGAGGGTTAGCACCGCTACGAATTGCATCATAGTATTTTTTGTAATAGGCGTCAAACATACAAATAAATTGAGTAGGGTGCAACGATCGCTGGGTGATTTTCTGGTTGGCTAGATTCTGGTCACTGGATGCTTGTCACTAGATGCTAGCCACTAGTATCCAGCATCTGGCCATCACCGCAAGTCATCCAGCATCCAATTTCACACCGTCACTTGCTTACTCGACCACACCAGCGTAGCAATCTTATCGCCCACTTCGTCGGTGGTGCGGGGATGATCTGGGTCAATGTCTTCGGTGACGTAGCCTTCTTGCAGCGACTGATCTACCGCGGTTTTGATCGCGTTGCTCTCTTTGGTCATATCAAAGGCGTAGTTGAGCAGCATAGCCGCCGACAGAATAGCCCCCACCGGGTTGGCCCGATTTTTCCCCGCTACCTCAGGATACGAACCGTGGATGGGCTCAAACAGCTTCACCTTTTCGCCAATGGAGGCCGAGGGAAGCATACCTAGTGAGCCAGTGATTACCGAGGCCGCGTCGGTCAGAATGTCGCCGAACATATTTTCGGTGAGCACTACGTCGAACACCGACGGGTTCTGGATCAGCTTCATAGCGGCGTTGTCGACAAACATAAAGTTGAGCTTGATCTCCGGATGCTTCTTGCTGTACTCCTGCACCGTCTCGCGCCAGAGCCGCGAGGTGGCCAGCACGTTGGCCTTGTCGACCAGCGTCACCACCTTGCGCCGCTTAGCCGCCGCCGCAAAGGCCTGCTCGGTGATGCACTCGATTTCTTTCTTCGAGTAAACGCAGGTATCGAAGGCCACGGTGCCTGCTTCGTTGCGTCCGCGGGGTTCGCCAAAGTAAATTCCCCCGGTGAGTTCGCGAAACACCACGAAGTCCACGTCGGCGATGATGTGCTCCTTGAGCGGCGAGATGTGGCTGATGGCGGGGTAGCTCTTCACGGGTCGCACGTTGGCGTACAAACCGAGCTTCTTGCGCATGGCCAGCAGTCCCTGTTCGGGACGCACCTTCGCGTGCGGATCGTTATCGTACTTCGGATCACCAATGGCACCGAAGAGCACCGCGTCGGATTCTAAACAGAGCGTTTCGGTTTCTTTCGGAAAAGGATCACCGGTTTGGTCGATGGCGGCTGCGCCAATCAGGCCCGGCTCGAACGCAAACTGATGATCGTAGGCCCGTCCCACCGCGCGCAACACCTTTAGGGCTTGCTTGGTCACTTCGGGGCCGATACCGTCTCCGGCTAGTACTGCAATTTTCTTATTCATAATTATAAAGAGTATTCTTCATGCTAACTGAGATGATACCGCGCCTGCTGCTCAAACGACTCGATGGCTTCGCGCTGGCTGAGTAGATAGTCAATGTCGTCGTAGCCGTTTTCCAGGCAGTATTTCTTGTACGTATTGATATCGAAGGATTCTCCTTCCTGGGTGTCTACGAATTGAACGCGTTGCTCGGACAGGTTGATGCGTAGTTGCACGCTAGGTTCTTGTTCGTAGCGGGTAAAGATTTGTTGCAAAAAAGCGTCACTTACTTGCACCGGCAGCAAGCCATTGTTGAGCGCATTATTTTTGAAGATATCGGCAAAGAAACTAGATACCACCGCTCGAAAGCCGTAGTCGTAGATGGCCCAGGCCGCGTGCTCCCGACTCGAGCCGCTACCGAAGTTCTTTCCGGCCACCAGAATAGTGCCCTGCACGTTCGGATCGTTGAGCACAAAATCGGGCTTGGGCTGGCCCTGTTCGTCGTAACGCCAATCGCGAAACAGGTTGTCGCCGAAGCCTTCGCGGGTGGTTGCCTTCAGAAAGCGGGCCGGGATGATCTGGTCGGTGTCCACGTTCTGCGCCGGTAGCGGCACGATGGGGGAGGTGAGGGTGTGGAATGCTTGCATTTTGTCCTTTGTCCTTTGTCCTTTGTCCTTTGTCCTTTGTCCTTTGTCCTTTGTCCTTTGTCCTTTGTCCTTTGTCCTTTGTCCTTTGTCCTTTGTCCTTTGTCCTTTGTCGCGGAATGCGAACTTAAGGGTGAGGTTACGTTTTTTTTGCGTTTTTACCGATTGAGTTCAGGTAGGCGTTGAGTCGCGGACTAAGTTCGTCCATCAAGTTTTTCAATAGATCAATGTCGGCTTGGGATAGTAATTTTCTTTGGTAAGCTCTTCTTAGCCAATGGCGGGTTTCATAAAGAGAACCACGGGCGATACGGACAAACCGTTTGTTGTCCGCAAAACTTCCTCTTCCGGTCCCTTCGGCAATGTTTGCCCCGATACTATCGGCCGAGCGCACAAGCTGCGTGCCTACCGTATTCTTTGCCAAATGGTCCCAGGTCTGCACTACTTCCCATACATGATCACACAACCGCTCTGCCACCTGATACACTTCCAATTCTTCAAAAGACAAACTTTTCATACTCAACTATCTTAACAAATGACCAGTGACCAGTGACCAGTGACCAGTGACCAATGACTAATGACTTACCAACATCTCTTCCCGAACATCACTGATATATCCATTAAGTGCCGTCACCGCCGCCGTGAGCGGACTCACTAACAATGTGCGCGCGCCCGGACCCTGCCGCCCCTCGAAGTTGCGGTTGGACGTGGAGACGCAGTAGGCTCCCTTGGGTACTTTGTCTTCGTTCATGCCCAAGCAAGCTGAGCAACCGGGCTGCCGCAACTCAAAGCCCGCCGACCGCAACACTTCGTCCAGTCCCTCTTCCCGCGCTTGCGCTTCTACCTGCCGGGAACCAGGCACAATCATGGCGTTCACGTGGTCGGCTTTCTGGCGTCCGGCCACCAGTTCGGCCACCTCTCGCAAATCCTCAATGCGGGCGTTGGTGCAACTGCCGATGAACACGTAGTCTATCTTCTTGCCCAGCAAAGCCTGACCGGGTTCCAGGTCCATATACTGCAATGACTTCTTGAAAGAGTCGCGGTCTTCTGCCGGAACTTCGTCCAGCGACGGCACGTGCCCGTCAATCTTGATACCCATGCCCGGATTGGTACCGTAGGTGATCATGGGAGCAATATCGTCGGCATCGTACGTAAGCACCTCGTCATAAGTCGCGCCGGGATCGCTGGGCAACGTTTTCCAGTAGTCGACCAGTTCGTCAAAATCCTTCCCCTGCGGAGCAAACTTCCGTCCGTGGATATAGTTGAAGGTAGTCTGGTCAGGGGCGATCAGTCCGCCGCGAGCACCCATCTCGATGCTCATGTTGCAGATCGTCATGCGGGCTTCCATCGAAAGGCTACGAATGGTAGACCCCGCGTACTCCACGAAGTAGCCCGTGCCCCCGCTGGCCGAAATCCGCGCGATGATGTACAGGATAATGTCTTTGGCCGTCACGCCCGGGTTCAGTTCGCCATTGATTTCGATTTTCATTTTCTTGGGCCGGGGTTGCAGCACGCACTGGGTGGCCAGCACCTGCTCCACCTCGCTGGTGCCAATGCCGAAGGCAATGCTGCCGAACGCTCCGTGCGTAGAAGTGTGGCTGTCGCCGCACACAATGGTCATGCCCGGCAGCGTAATGCCCAGTTCGGGCCCAATCACGTGCACGATGCCTTGGAAAGGATGGCCCAGTCCGTACAGTTCTACACCGTGGGCGGCGCAGTTTTCGGTGAGTTTGTTCACCTGCGTGCGCGACAGTGTCTCCTGGATGGGCAAGTGCTGGTTCTGCGTGGGCACGTTGTGGTCGGCCGTAGCAATGGTCTGCCGGGTGCGAAACACCGGGATGTCCCGGCGGTCGAGTCCAGCAAAGGCCTGCGGACTGGTGACCTCGTGGATGAAGTGCCGGTCGATATAGAGCACGTCGGGGCCATCTGCTACGCTGGTAACCACGTGGGCGTCCCAGATTTTATCGAAGAGTGTTTTAGGGGTCATATTATTGCTGTTAGAGACGCGTCGCGACGCGTCTTTACGGAATCGCGTCTGTACTACGGTACGGTGGTTATGAGATCTTTGAGGGCTTCGTCGGAGACGTGTTTTTCGCGGTCGGCGAGTTCCAGGAAGCGGTGGTATAGGTCGTCTACGTCTTCTTTGTTTACCTCGTGGCCCAGGCTGCGCAGTTTGTAGAGCAGGGCGTGGCGGCCGCTGCGCGCGGTGAGCACGATGGCCGAGCCGTCGGCGCCCACCGACTTCGGGTCCATGATCTCAAAGTTCTCGCGGTGCTTGATGATGCCGTCCTGATGGATGCCCGAGGAGTGCGCAAAGGCATTGGCTCCCACAATGGCCTTGTTGGGCTGCACCGGAATGCGCATGGTGTCGGCAATCATCCGGCTGGTTTTAGTAATCTCGGGGGTGTTGATATTGGTGCGGAAACGATCCTTATAGCGCATGGCGAGGATCATCACCACTTCCTCCAGCGAGCAATTACCAGCCCGTTCGCCCACTCCGTTCAGGGTGCACTCGATCTGCCGGGCACCGTTCACCACTCCGGCAATGGCGTTGGCGGTGGCCAGGCCCAGGTCGTTGTGGGTGTGCATACTCATCACCACCTTGTCTTTGAAGGCCGGAATGGCTTCCACGATGCGTCGCATCCAGTCGCCCCACTCTTCGGGCACCGCGTAGCCCACCGTGTCGGGGAAGTTGATGGTGGTGGCGCCCGCATCGATGGCCACCTGCGTGAACTTGATCATATAGTCCAGATCGGCCCGCGAGGCGTCCATCGGAGAAAACTCCACGTCGTCGCAGTAGCTTTTGGCCTTACGCACGGCGCGGTCTACCATGGTGAGCACCTCCTCGCGCGTCTTGCGCATCTGGTACTCGATGTGGATGTCGGAGACCGAAATGAAGGTGTGGATGCGCGGTTTGGCGGCTCCTTCCACCGCCCGCGCGGCGGTTTCAATGTCTTGGTCCAGGCCGCGGGCCAGCGCGCATACGGTAGGTTCGGTGAGTGTGTCGGCCACCAGCTTCACGGCCTTGAAGTCTTCGGGAGAGGAGATCGGGAAACCGGCCTCGATGATGTCCACCCCCAGGGTTTCGAGCTGGCGGGCGATGGCGATCTTCTCGGAGGTGTTGAGCTTGGCGCCCGGCACTTGTTCGCCGTCGCGCAGGGTGGTATCGAAAATAAAAACCTGATCGGGCATCGGTAGTAGGCGTTTGTTCAAAATTGAGAAAGCAACTTAGACGAATACTTTGGGCATGTCAACCCTAATTTGATTTAATTTACGGTGCTTAACCCCGCGGTATGCTGCTTAGTTCCGGCTGATTCCTTATTTTCGCCTAAAATAACTACGATGCCCAAGCCTAGTTCCGACCGGCTGTTTCAGTTGATAAAGTCGCTGAGCAAGAGCGAAAAACGCTACCTTACCTTCGCCTGGGAGGCCGCGCGTCCCGCTCCTACCAAGATGATGACCCTCTTCGGGGCGCTGGACCGACAGGCCACTCCCGACGAAGCGGCGATCCTTCGGCAAGAACCTACGCTAGAGGCACGGCAACTCTCCAATCTGAAGGCGCATTTGTACGATAAGATACTGCAAGGTCTGCGGCAGTTCCATACCCGACACGACCGCGACATCCAGACGCGCGAAGCGATCAACCAGGCGCAACTGCTGCTCAATCGTGGACTCTACCCCCACGGTAGCAAACTCTTGCGCAAGGCCAAGCGGATGGCCGAACAGAACGATAACCTGGAGCTGCACCTAGAGGTGCTCAAACTGGAGAAACGTGTGATCGCCCAGGGCATTGGCGGGGAGAATCCCGAGGCGGTGAACACTATCATCCGGCAGGTGCAGGAGGTGAACACCAAGATCAACAACATCAACGTGCTGTCCAACATCCAGGTGCGGCTCAACAACTGGTACGCCCACACCGGCTCGGTGCGCAAGCCCCGCCACCGGGAAGAGGTCAAGCAGTATCTACACAGAAACTTGCCCGTCTTTCAGGAAGAGACGCTTTCGTTCCAGGAGAAGCTCAGTCTATACGACGTGTACGTGACCTATCACCAGTTTTTGCGCGACTTCGCCCAGGCCCACACCTACGCCCACCAGTGGGTAGGGTTGTTCGACCAGCACCCGGAGCGCATCACCCGCTGGCCGCTCACCTACGTGCGCAGCCTGCACAAACTACTCATCACCCAGAACAAACTGCGGCGCTATCCCGACTACCTGGCCACCACCGAGCGGCTTCGGGCGGTGCCTACGCTGCCGGGCATCAACATGAACGAAAACCTGCGCGCCTTGCTCTTTAAGTATACGACTATCCACCGCATCAACGGGCACTTCCTCACGGGCGACTTCACCGGCGGGGTTTTGTTGGTGCGCACCCTGGAACAAGACTTAGCCCCCTGGGTGGATAAACTGGGCAAGCACGCCACCATCATTTTTTACTATAAAATTGCCTGCATGTACTTTGGGGCCAGTGAGCACCGGGCGGCCCTGCACTGGTTGCAGCGCATCATCAACGAGCACCCGGCCGACCTGCGCGAAGACATCCACTGCTTCGCCCGCATGCTGAACCTGATTAGTCACTACGAACTGGGCAACACCGACGTGATCGACTACTACATTAAGTCAACGTACCGGTTTCTGCTGCTCAAAGACGACCTGGGGGAGTACCAAAAGTACATTCTGGTGTTTCTGAAGAACCTGCACCACAACCCCACCGAGGCCGAACTTATCGACGGCTTTCGGCAGTTGCGCCAGCAGTTGCTCACGCTCATCGACCGTCCTTACGAGAACCGGGCGTTCGCTTACTTTGACATCATCTCGTGGTTGGAGAGTAAGCTTCGGGGCTGCACCGTGGAGGAAGTGATTCGGGAGAAGGTGAGATTGAACAAAGGATTGAGTGAATGAGTGAATGAGTGATTTAATAACTGGAAAAGTAAGTGATTGGAGGGATGGGTGATTGTGCTTTCCAACGTTGTTAGGCTTTAAGGTGTCTAGGAAGGAAAGTGCATCATTCAAAACAAAGTGGTATGAAAAGGAAAAGAATTTGGATTGTTTGGACGTCCATCCTTGCTGGTTTGGTGTCTTGCAAACAGGAAGAGGAGCTAAGATTGTACGATGGCGATTACCTGATCTTTGGTCACTTTTACGGAGAGTGCCTTGGTGAACGCTGCGTAGAGACGTTTAAACTGGAAGAAGATTACCTACTAGAAGACACCCGAGCAAGTCTTGGGCGGCCTTATAACTTTGAGACCGGCTATCGAGTGCTCCCCCAAACGGACTTTGAGCGGGCCCAAGCGTTGCTAGACGCTTTCTCTCGCCAACTCCTGGATGAACCCGACACCACGTTTGGCTGTCCCGATTGCGCCGATCAGGGCGGTTTGTATATTGAGTATCGCCGAGGGTTTGCGCACGGAGTATGGGTCATTGATCAATATCAAACCAACGTGCCCCCCTATCTGCACGAGTTTATGAACTAGGTGAACGAAACAATCCGATCAATTAATGGCTGGTAAGTGAAAGGGTCAACCGTCCTTCCCCGCCCCTGTTATTAAGGAAAAACATCCGGACGCTCGGAAGCCCAATGCTTATATCCTGATGCCTAGGATATACGTATAAAGAAGCAAAACAACAGCGCGCTTACATTTTCACCAACCATCAACTCATTCACTATGGAGCCTGCCACTAAAAGTTATTTATCCTTGACTGACTACAATCAGCTAGAAGAAGAAACGAACACCCGCTACGAATACCACGATGGCGAAGTGTTTGCTATGGCCGGGGGCGATCCCAAGCATAGTGCTATTGCTGGCAACCTTAGTCGCCTGATCGGAAACGGGCTGGTATCCAAAGATTGTACCCTGTTTACCAGTGATCTAAAATACCACATCTCATCCATCAACCGTTCGCTCTACCCGGATGTGTCGGTGGTGTGCGGCCCCCCGGTTCGGTCGGAGAAAGATACGCGGGCGCTCACCAATCCTATCCTCCTCATCGAGGTGTTGTCTGATAGTACCGAAGCCTACGACCGCGGCAAGAAGTTTCACTACTACAGCGAACTTCCTTCGCTACGGGAGTACGTGCTGGTGGAGCAGCACGCCTGGAGGGTGGAAACCCGCTATCGCAGTAGCCCGGATGAACGTTGGGTACTGGATTGGTTTAGTGGCGAAACGGCGGAGGTGACCCTGCGGTCGTTGGGCATCTCACTGACGATGGCTGATATTTATCGCCGCACCGAGGGACTTTGATACTTCAGGAGGATGAAACAGGTAGATTAACGTGTTTAACTGATTATATGGGTGACCGCTATTTCACCGGAGAGTTCGTAGAAAGGGACGGCAGGGAGGCGTGATACCAAAGAGAATGGAAACCAAGAAACTATACGTCATCGCGGGGTGCAATGGGGCCGGAAAGACCACCGCTTCGTATACAATCTTGCCCAAAATCCTCGATTGCAAGGAGTTTGTCAATGCCGATGAAATTGCCCGAGGGCTGTCTCCCTTTCAAGCCGACAAGGTCAGTGTGCAGGCGGGTAGGTTGATGCTGATGCGGATTAAATCACTACTGGCCGCGGGCGTGAATTTTGCCTTTGAGACCACCCTGGCTACCAAAAGTTATACGAGGATCATTGCCGCTGCCCGACGGATCGGCTATCAGGTTACCTTGTTATTCTTCTGGCTAAATTCGCCGGAGTTAGCCGAACACCGCGTCCAAGATCGCGTAGCGAGCGGAGGACATAACATTCCGGTAGACGTGATCCACCGAAGATACGAACGGGGCCTAAGTAACTTCTTTCAGTTATATTTGCCTATCGTTGATAGCTGGATGTTCATTGATAACTCGGGGGATACCTATGAGATTATTGCCGAAGGAACGTCAGGCAGCACCACCGTCACTAACAAACTACTTTGGAACCGGATAAAGCAAGGAAGACGATGATAACAAATGATTTAAAGAAAGAGAGAGACAAAATCGTAAAAGGCCTGGAAGAGGCCTATCGAAGGCTTATCATCCAGAAACGGCAAACCAACCGCCCGATGGTGGTGATGCGCGACGGCAAGATCACCGAAGTCGATCCGCACGAGATGCCCTCCACCACGGTGTATAAGCGCCAGGCAGAAGAGGATTCCCGTAA
Source organism: Cyclobacteriaceae bacterium (assembly GCA_965217295.1). GTDB lineage: Bacteria > Bacteroidota > Bacteroidia > Cytophagales > Cyclobacteriaceae > Tunicatimonas. Next base: position 5,751,967 of record CBDCHR010000008.1, on the reverse strand, counting down.
GGAGGATTACTAAATATACAACTACTTTTCCGCGCCCGAACGGTGCTTCTTCCAGTAGCGCATCAGGCCAGCTACGCTCATCCACGAGGGGTTGGCTGCTTCGTACTGCTTGATCTGCGCTTCGGAAGCGCCCTGCGCCCGCAGTTGATTGGCTACATACTCCGTGAACTGCGGCACCGTTTCTTCGGCCGACTGCCCCGCTTTCATCTTAGCCCGCACCCAGTCCGCCCAGTTGACGAGCTGCTTGCTCAGCCGGTCCCAGTGGTCGGCCGGATGATCCACCCGACCGAAGTGGGTTAGGTAGAGCGCCGATGGCCGAAGTCCTTGCAGCAGCTGGATAGACGCTTGCCAGTCCTCGACACTAATGTCGGGCGGCGGACAGGGAGGCTCTACGAGTCCGCCGCTGATGCGCACTCCTCCCACGTCGCCGGTGAAGATTACCTTACCTAGTTGGTAAGCGATGTGGTGGGTGGCGTGGCCGGGCGTGTGGTAGGCGGTGAGGGTGGTGTCGCCGAAGGTCAGCGTTTGTTCGTGGGCCACCTCACGCAGTTGCTCCGGGGGAACGGGCCGCATCTCGCCCCACAGGCGATCCATATCGTCACCGTAGATGCGCTGGGCCGAGTTCCACAGCTTCTCCGGACGCGCCAAGTGTGGCGCGCCTACCGGATGTACGTAGATGGTGGCCCCTTGCTCGGCGAAGGCCCAAGCCGCCCCCGCGTGGTCGAAGTGAACGTGGGTGAGCAGCACGTGCCGGATGTCGGCGGGGGCGAAGCCCACGCGCCGGATTTCCTGTTGTAGATGATCGTAGGTAGCGTAGGGGCCGCTCTCGATAAGCACCGGGCCATCGGAGGTTTCTACCAGGTAGGCGGCGATGGCTTGGGGAACGTTTAGGAAATCAAGGTCGAGGGTGTGGATCATGGATTACGCGCAAGGAATAGAAAAAAAAGATACCAAACTTTGAATTCGTGCGAATTGGCAGCTATTAGACCCTTACTGGTTATCTTTTCGTAATTTCTTTAGTTCTTCTTCAAGTTTCATCATCTCAATGTGATGTTTTTCACTATCCCTTTGGTATTTTTTAGTATCCATTACAATCCGCCAAATCGCAGCGAAAGCCACCACAATACTAGCCACCAACCCGCCGATCAGACTAATCTCTTGCAATCCCAACCAAGCTAATACCAGTAAGATCAGGCCGCTATCTCCATCCAATAACCTGTACACTACCTTCTCCATCTCGTTTGTTTTGTGCTTATTCTGAATAACGAAGATACGCTATTTTTGGTTGAGGGGAAAGGAGACATAGCAATGAAGAAGTGGGGTTAAGTTTGCGTGGTGTTCGGCGAATAGTCAACTTTCAAATTAATATTTTACTGATTGTCTTTTCGTAGTTTCTTCAATTTTACTTCAAGCTTCATTCCTCGTCTTGAACCCCAGCGGTGGGCTTCCGCTCAGTCCATTGAACTGCCCCACCTAGGATGCTCTTCAGTTCGTAACGGGTGGTGTCGAAAGATGGTTCTTCGTCCGCCTCGACCGCCAAACCGTTGTTCTCCACTTCGTCGCTCTTCGCGCGCTCGTCATCTCCCCAGGTATAAAGTCCCCACAGTAGCGAGCCGTAGGTTCTAGATTCCGTACTATCGTTGGGAGACTTATCTTGGGCAAGGAGAGGGTTGCCGACTCCAACGGCAAACAGTATTGTGAATAGAATAAAGCCATTGATCTTTTTCATCGTCTAGATTTTTAGAGTGAGTAATACGTTATTTCAAGCTGGCTACCGCCTCGGTTTTGGGGCTCACTTTCTTTTCGTTATCATCCGGCACCCGATCAATGAGCAGGGCGTTGGGGTCAATGGCCGCCTTGGTAGGTAAGTGATCCACCACCACCGAAAAGGTGTTTTCGCGCTGGGTAATCTTGCGTCGGTCTACGTAGATAAGCGAGTCTTCGCCCTGCCGGTCTTCGGCGTAGACGCCAATGTCGATCCAATCATTGACCGGCACTTCGGTTTCGGCTCCCAGCGAGTCGGCGTAAAACTTCTCGGACGTCACCGTGAAGTCTACCTGGTATTTTCCGTCATCCAGCGGCTCGTAGGTAGCTTCTTCGGTGCGGTTGCTGTACAACGTCATCCGCTCAAACAAGTCGGTAACAAATCCTTGCAAGGAGTCGGGTGTCACGGCCCGGAAGTGGGCCAGCAGGTCGCGCGAGGTGGTGTAGGGCGGTTCCTGGTAGGCTACTTCCTGGGCGTAGTCGCGCAGCGCTTGGTTCACTTTGTCTTCGCCGATGTAGTCTTGCAGCGCATACATCACGTTGCTACCCTTTTGGTAATGCACGTAGCCCATGTTTTCTACCAGCCACAGGGGTACTTCCTTGAGTTCTTCCGCGCCGCGCGAACGCAGGTAGTTGTCCACCTCGTAACGCCGGTAGTCGCCTACGCTCTGCTCGGTTTTTTCGTGCTTCATCACCATCAGCGAAGCGTACTGCGCCATCGTCTCGGTTAGTAGGGTAGCACCCTGCACGTCGGCACCGATCACCTGGTGGGCCCACCACTGGTGCGCCATTTCGTGGGCCACCACGTGCAACACCCGGTCTCTACTGTCTTCATCCTCCAGGTTCTCAATAAAGCCGATGCCTTCACCGTAGGGCATGGTGCCCGGAAACGCCTGGGCAAACGATGCGTAGCGCGGAAACTCGATAATGCGCGCCTGCCGGTGCGGGTAGGGACTAAAGTGTTCGGAATAATAGGCCAACGAAGCCTTCACCGCCTCGGCCATGCGCGCTACATTATAAGCGTGCTCGGGTTGGTAGTAGACTTCCACGTCCACCCCCTGCCACCGCTCGCGCAGCACTTGGTAACGGGCCGAGATAAATGATGCGAAGTGTAGCACCTTCGGCTCCAGGCGATAGTGAAAATAGCGCTTGCCGTCTGCTTCCCACTCCCGCAGCAAAGTGCCGGGGGCCACGGCAATTTGGTCGGGGGCGGTGCTCATCACGGTCTCGTAGTGCACCCAGTCGGCGTCGTCGCTGATGTAGTTCTGTCGGGTGGCCCGTCGGTTGTCAATCGACGGCATGCGGTCGCGCTTCGGCAGGTTGTGGTCCTTACGGTCCTGTTGATCGGTGATTTCCCATCTCTTTTCGTAGCCGATGGCGGGCAGGAAGTGATTATGATTAAAGAACGAACCGTTTTGTACCACCTCGGTGAGCCCGACCGTGTTCTCAAACCCCCGGGACTCGTAGGCGCTCCGCACCGTCATGGCCAGCGAATCGCCGGGACGTAAGGGTTGCGCCAAGCGGTAGATGCGGTAGCCCAGCAGCGAATCGTCCAGCACCATCGTGGCCCCCGGCAGCTCCACCTGCCGTAGTTTGATCCCCGAAGATGCGTACGTGAGGTGCAGCGAGTCAATCAGTTGATTGGTTTTGTTCTTAAGGGTCAGGTCGGTCTTGGTGTACAGGTTGCGTTCGTAAGGTTCCAGGTCGATGAAATACTTGGCCGAGGTGATGCGCGGCTGCGCGATGCCTTCGTAGCGTTTGTACTGCTGTTCGTACGCGGCCCGGCGTTCTTCGTGCGTCTCGGGGTTCACGTAATCGTTCAAGATATTGGTGTTGTAGAAGATATAAGCACCCACCACCAGCCACAGTCCGCCGATCACAGCCGTCACGGTTCGAGTGGTGGGGGTGAATCGGGCGCGGGCGATTTGGAATCGCTGCCGCAGATTGGTCTCCTTTCCGCGCGACCACAGCAGAATGGCGACCACGCTCAGCAAGCCACAGACCAGCAACCAGTAGAGGTTGAACCACACCAGCCCGGTGATGGCGGGACCAAAGCCGTTCATGTCGGAGTAGGTGTAACCAGGGTACGCTCCGAACAGCAGCAGGTTATGATCGACTTCCAATGCTTCTTTCAGGATGAACTCCTGCGCGATTAGGTAGGCCACAATGGCAAAGTAGCCCAGGTATTTGTTGTTGACCAGCACGTGAATGAACATCGACAGCACGGCAATAAAGGACAACGATACCCACTCGACGGTCATGTCGGCCAAGTACAAGTCGAGTTGGATTCGGGTATAGCCATGCATTAATTGCACCAGCACCCCGCTGAAGATACTCATCAGCAGCACAATGGCGATGAGTCCGATCAGGCTGATCACCTTGGCCAGGTACATGATCCAATCGGGATAAGCGTAGGCGTCGTAGAAAGTGTCCATGCGGGCGTCGCGCTCGCGCCACACCAGCACCCCGCTGTAGTAGATCACGATGGCGTATAAAAACAGGAAGAGCGAGCCCTTCAGGGTGTTGAGCACGTTGTAGGTTACCGGGTAATTTACCACGTCGCCCGCCGCTTTGGTGACGTACCACAGGCTGGGTAAGGTGTTCACCAGCCCCACAAACAGCAAGATGATGAACGGAGTGCTGCGCACGGTACCCAAAAAGTCTATCTTTATCTGGTTCGCAAACTGTCGCCAGCGAGCAGCAGCATCGTTGTGCAAGGTGACCGCCGGTAAGGGCTCGAGCTGCACGAAGGCCGGTTTAAGTTCGTTGGTTGGTTCTAGGGTCGTAGTTTTGCGCCGCTGCTTTCGGCCCGTGAAGCTAAACGAGGCGTAGGTAACCGCCAGAATCACCAGACTCACCCCGATCCATAGCAGGCGGTTTAGGAGCATGTAGCCCGACAAACTTACGGTCAGGGTGTTTTTGTCGGCAACCGTCCAGTATTTGGTGGCGATGCTGTGGGTGCGGATCGCAAAGGGGTCGAGCAGCATGGCCAGATTCTCGTTGTCCAGATCGCCCACCAGCAGTTGACTCACAATGTAGAGCACCAGCAACACGATGATTCCAATGAACGAAACGATGGTGCTGCGAAAGGTGACGGCCAGGGCAAACACCACCGCTCCTACCAGTAGCGTGTTGGGTAAGACGAAGATCACCAGGCTGTTCAGGTAGGCGTCGGGCATGAACGGGCCCACGCGTTCGGGTTCCACCCAGGGCATGGCGCAGCCGATGAAGATGCCCACGAACACTCCTAGAAAAGGCACCACCGCCGCCAAGTAGCCACCCAGGAAGCGTCCGAACAGGAAGTTGCCTTTGCTCACCGGGGTAGAAAACAGAATTTGGTCGAACTTGTGCTGGTAATCGCGCAGGGCGGAGCTGTTGATAAAGGCCGTGACGAGCACCATGCCGAGGATACCGATGATCGCCGTATACTGGGCAACCACGTAGGGAGCATTCTTATAAATGTTGCCCGTGTCGCCACCGATGCTAACGTTGTCGCTAACAACCGCGCCGTAAACCAGCAAGCCGATGATCAGGAAGAAGATATACACCATGTACTGGGTGAAGTGCTGGCGAAGTTCCAGTGAAAATATTTCTTTGAACATAATAGTTGGGCTTAGTCAAACGCGTTGCAAACGCGCCCGATAGAAGAAGGAATGTTAAATATGGTTAGGTTTGGGTGGATCAAACCTGGGCCGCGTTCACCCCCATGATCTTAGCGAAGAACACGTCTTCCAGGTCAGCTTCAACCGGACTAAAGTCAGACAACGGGTCTTCACTATAGACGTGGATGCGCGTTTTGCCGCTCACCAGTTTATTGGATATAATGGTGTGCCGTTGCTGATAGCCTTCCATCTCGGCTTTCTCAACGGTTCGTTCGTAGATCAGCCCGTCGAGCGAGTCTACGGCCAACTGGGGCGAACCCGAGAACAGCACTTCGCCCTCGTGAATAATGGCCATGTCAGAGCAGAGCTCCTTCACGTCGTCCACGATGTGCGTAGACAAAATCACGATCACGTTCTCCCCGATTTCGGACAGTAGGTTGTAGAAGCGGTTGCGTTCGCCGGGGTCGAGGCCCGCGGTGGGCTCGTCCACAATGATCAGCTTAGGCTCACCCAGCAGCGCCTGGGCAATGCCGAAGCGCTGGCGCATGCCGCCCGAGAAGCTGCTCACGCTCTTCTTGCGGTGGTCGTGCAGGTTTACCCGCTCCAGCATGGCCCCGACCAGGGCTTTGCGTTCTTTCTTGTCGGTGATGCCCTTGAGCACGGCCATGTGGTCGAGCAGTTGCTGGGCGCTGATGCGCGGGTACACCCCGAACTCCTGCGGCAAGTAGCCCAGCACGCGCCGCAGCGCCACCTTGTCTTCCAGCACGTTGATGTCGCCCAGCTGAATGCTGCCACTATCGGCTTCCTGCAGGGTGGCGATGGTGCGCATCAGGGTAGACTTGCCCGCCCCGTTGGGACCGAGCAGCCCAAACATGCCCTTGTTGATGGTGAGCGACACGTTCTTGAGGGCGGCCGTGCCGTTGGGATAGGTCTTCGAGAGGTTTTTAATGTTGAGTTGCATGGTTGGATATTGGTTTGGTGGTGGATGATCGTAGGTACATGATTAATCATGTACCTACGTAATCATGGTCTTGCGATATAAACCAAAGGTGCAGTATCCATCGGGCAACGCCAAAAAAGAATGATGAACGGAACAAAAGGAGGATAAACGAACGCTACCTCCTGACCAACGGCGTTCGTCATCAGGCAAAAACCTAGGGTCAGCCAGGGGCTCTTAACCCCTCGTTGCTTTGCCGCCAGCTGGCATCCTAGCCAGAATCTCGTTATCTTGCGGTATGGCATTCACCCGAAAACTAGCGGCTTCGCCTACCTACCAACTGCTGCTTTGGGCAGCCCTGGCCCTGGGCGTTTTCTTCACCCAGCACGGCCTTACCCTACCCACCAACGGGGCTTCCGCCCTGCTTCAAATTGTCGCCGGGCTGCTTCCGTTGGCTGCGGCGGTTTACGTGAACCATTACTTGCTGATCCCCCGGCTGCTGCACGCCCAACGCACCGGCTGGTACTGGGCCAGTTTGGCCGCACTCGTTGCCTTCGTTGCTCTCATCGACTGGTTCTATCCCTACTTCCCTTATCCGCAGTCGGACCCCGCTGGGCAGTGGGGACTGCACGCGGTACTGTTGCTGGCGGCCATGAGTTTGTATCTGTCCCGCAAGTTTTCTTTTCAGAAACAGCGCGAGCTCGAGCTGCTGGTGCGCCAGGGTGACATGGAGATGCAACTGCTGCGCAGCCAGATGAACCCGCACTTTCTGTTCAACGCGCTCAACAGCATCTACTCCTACGCCATTGAAGGCTCAGAGCGGGCGGCGGAGCTCATCATCCAACTGTCGCAGCTTACGCGCTACCAACTGGAAAGCTCGCGTAAGGGCATGCTGCCCCTGGCCGATGAACTGGAATTCTTGCACGACTTCTTATCGCTGGAAGAAACCCGCTACAGCGAGCGCTGCACTATCGACTTTCAGATCAACGGTAGTGCCGAAGAAGAGAGGGTGCCGCCGATGCTGTTAATACCCTTCGTAGAAAATGCTTTTAAGCACGGCGTGGCTACCACCAACGAACCCAGCTTCGTCAACATCCGCATTGATATCGCGGGCGGACGTCTGCAAATGGTGGTGGTAAACAGCCTGCCCACCAAACCGACGCGCCCGGTTACCTCTACCTGGACGGGCCTGGCCAACACCCGCAAGCGTTTACAGTTGGTGTATCCGGGCCGCCACTACCTGGACGTGCTGCGCCAGCCTACTACCTATCAAGTGACTTTATTTGTGAACCTATGACGTTAAAATGCCTGATCGTCGACGACGAACCCCGCGCCCACGTGGTGCTCAAAAGCTATATAGACAAAGTAGCCGGTTTGGAGGTAGTTCACAGCACCACCAGTTCGGTGGAAGCCTTCAGCTACCTGCAAAGCAACGCGGTGGATTTGCTTTTCCTGGACATCGAAATGCCCGAACTCACCGGATTGGAGTTGCTGGATGCCTTACAAAATCCACCTCGCGTTATCATTACGTCGGCCCACTCGGAGTTCGCGCTGGATAGCTATAACTTCAACGTGCTGGATTATCTGTTGAAGCCCATTCCGTTCAACCGCTTTTTGCGGGCCGTGAATAAGGTGCTCCAATTGCCGTCCTCTACCAAGTCCACTGCGGAAAGTGTTTCGTCTTCCAAAGACCATTTTTTTGTGAAAGAAGACGGGTTGAACAAACGCATCGATTACGCCGACCTGCTGTACGTGAACAGCTTTGGTAACTACGTGCGCCTTTACACCACCGGAGGCAAGCATATGGTGGCCGACACCATGAAGAACCTGGAAGAGACCCTGCCCGCGGATCGCTTTCAGCGCATTCATAAGTCGTACCTGATCAACCTGAGCAAGGTAGACCGGGCGCACGGCAAAATGGTGGTGATTGGCAATCAGGAACTTCCCGTAGGCAACGCCTACCGGCAGGGATTGTTGGATAGATTAGATCAATAGGTACTCGCCGCGGCCACCGTGGAACGGCGAGTACCTACTGAAGGGGCGAATGTAAAAACACCCGTTTCTTCGGTCCTTCAATCCTTCTCAAATATACCCCGCCACCGCGTACGCCCCCATGCCTACCCACTCGCGCACCACCACCTCCCAGCCTTCGATGGCCGCCACGCTGGGCAGCAGCAACTCGTCGGGCGTGTACTTCGGGGCGTCGCTGCGGAAATCCACGCCGAAGGGGTAGACCGTGAGGCCTGCTTTCTGGAAACAAGCGTCGGCGCGGCGCATGTGGTAGGCCGAGGTGATAAGCAGGTATTCTTCGTCGGGAAACCGATCGTTAAGCAGGACAGCGCAGTTCAGGGCATTCTCCCGGGTGTTGCGCGACTCGGCTTCCGTCAGAATGTCGCGCGGCGGGATGCCACTGAGCAACAGTAACCGCTCTAACAACTCAGCCTCGGGCACCTGGTCTTTAAGCAGTCTACCTGAGCCGCCGCTTACCAAAATTTTTTTGATTTTCTTCTGCCGGTACAACTGCACGGCGTGCAACACTCGGTCGGCCGAACCCGTCACATGCACCCGGTCGCGGGGTTCTTTGTCGGTGGTGATGCCGCCCAGCACAATGCCCACCCGGTGAATCGGCAGCGTGGCGATGGGTTCCGGGGCCACCTCCCAAGCCCGCATCACCGCGTTGCTCAGGAAGGGGTTGCTAAAAAAGAGCAGCAGGCCAAGTCCAGTCCAAAAGAACCGCTGCCGGTGGCGCTTGACAAAAACACTGAGCAAAAACGCCAACACGATCCAGGTGAAGGGCTTGGCCAGGAAGTAGATGGTTTTGGAAAGCAGAAAGAACATCTTACGAATCAATCGGTACCCGAAACTCGGTGCGGTTGCCCGCGTTGTCTTCGGCCACCAGCGTTAGCTCCCCCGCAAAGGGTTTGCTTTCGTCCAGCCGGTCCGACCAGATCAGGTCTTGCTTATAGTCGTAGTGCATCAGCACCCACTCACCGTCTACGCGCACCTCGTAGCTGTCGAGGCCCGATAGGGTGTCGGCAATTTTAAAGCGGATCCGGTTGCTGCTCACGCTCAGGGGCGTCACCACCGGGGGCACCGTGTCGGTGGCCAACACGTAGTTGCCGAAGCCGCGGGTTCTGAAGGTGAGCGTGTTGTTTTTCCAGGTGCCTCCGGCGTAGCCCAGGCCCCCGCCGTTGCTTAAGCTGTAGGCCGCGGTCTTCTCGCGCGGACCGTCTAATGCCACCCGGGGTTTCAGCTCCACCGAGATGCTGCGCTCCAGGGGGACGCTGCCCTCGTGAATCCGAAAGATCTCCCGGCCGTCTTCTTCGTAGTAATCGGTTTCCAGGTAGAGCGTATCGAACAGGGAGGAGCGCGGAAACGTCACGTTCATGGTAGGCTGATAATAACTAAAGGCCCGTCCCGAGGGCACGCGCATCTTTAGGTTGAGCCCTTGGGTGGCATCGTCGATGCGGATGGAATCGGGGATGCCCTGTCGCAAATCCCACAGATACACCGCCACGTCGTTCACCAGGTAAGCCGGCCGCTCGTCGTAGGGCAGGCGGTTGGCGTAGAAGGTGGCCGGTTGCAGTTCGTTCACCGCTTCCGGACTTTGTTGGGCGGGCGCAAACAGCTGCAACACGTTGTGGCGCACGTGGTAGTTCTTAGTGGTGTAGGGTTTGCTGAAGTAGCGCACGCTAAGGCGCTCGGGCCAGGCCCTTTTGCCCTGCAAAGTGAACTTAGCTACGGCTTCGTTGCCGTTGATATCGGTGAGGGCGATGCTTACCGGGTGGGCTTGCTCATCCTGAATGGTGAGTGCTCCCCGTTGGGCGTTGGTGGTGTAGAAGGGAAAGCCGTTGCCATCCTCAACGTAGAGTTTGTAGAAGGTGCGGTTTTGCCGGTAGCGCTCCTCGTAGTTGGTGTGCACGTGGATGTTCTGTTTTTGGGCAAACGAAAATCGATCTATTTCGCAAAGATACTGCTGCTCACCGTCCATGCGCAGTTCGGTGCGTTTCACGCCGTAGATGTTGCGCACCCCGGTAGACTTGTCGTAGGCCGCAATCTCTACGCCAATCGTGCCTCGCACATCAATGGGTTCATCAACAACGTACTGGTCGCCCCGCTGGGTGACGGCAAACTCAAACCGGCCAAACTGCCCATTGATGCGGGAGTCCCGATCCAGGGTGGTGAGGCTGATCTTACGCACGTAGGGAGCCACCCGGTCCACAATCTCCTTGAAGTTGTACTGCAGTGGGTCGATGGGACGTTGGTTGGCATCGCGAATCTCGAAGTGCAGGTGGGGGCCACCGGAGGAGCCCGAGTTGCCCGCCTTGCCCAGCACCTCGTCCCGTTTCACGCTCAGCTCATTTTTGCCGGGAAACAGCTCGATAGTGAACGATTTTTTCTGGTACTGCGCCTTTTTGACGTAGCGCTGGATTTTGTCATTGTACTCGTGCAGGTGGGCGTAGACGCTGGTGGTGCCGTTGGGGTGCTGCACGTACAAGGCGTTGCCGTAGCCGCCGGTCGACACCTTGATGCGGCTCACGTAACCCGCCGCGGTGGCGTGTACGGGCGCCCCCACCACTCCTCCTACTTTAATATCCAAACCAGCGTGCAGGTGCGAAGAGCGCAGTTCGCCAAAATTGCCCGACAGGTAGTTTCGTGACCCGGGTTTGATGGGAAACAGATAGTAGTCGTCTTCTAAATTTACGTTAGCAAAAAGGGCTACCACCAGTGCTGAAAGTAGTAATCCTCCGAAGCGCTTATTTAATCTCACAGGTAAGCAATTTTTGGTCTTCAATGTAAGCGGTTAACACGTTGCCGGGCTGAATGGCTCCCACACCCTGCGGGGTTCCGGTGAAGATGATGTCGCCCCGCTTGAGCGTGAAAAACCGCGACAGATAAGCCACGATCTCGTCGAAACTAAACAGCATCAACCGGGTGTTGCCTTCCTGTCGCACGGCATCGTCCACGTTTAACGAAAAGTTAAGGTCTTGCAGGTTGCCGAAGTTTTCTTTCGGCTGAAAGCCCGATACGGGAGCCGAGCCGTTGAAACCCTTCGCCAGCAACCAGGGCAGCCCCTTCTCCTTGGCCTTTTGTTGCAAATCGCGCGCCGTAAAGTCAATGCCGATGCCTACTGCGTCGTAATATTTATGGGCAAACTTCTCCTGAATGTACTTTCCGGTACGCGATATCTTCAGCAGCAGTTCCACCTCGAAGTGAATGTCGGTGGAGAAGTCGGGGTAGTAGAACGGGTCGTTGTTTTCCAGCAGGGCGGTGTCGGGCTTCATAAACACCACCGGCTCGGTGGGGCGTTCGTTGTTCAATTCTTCAATGTGCGCGGCGTAATTGCGACCAATGGCCAGTATTTTCATAAACAAAGAAATTGAGCGATAAAAGGATCGTAGGCTAAGGTAAGCGTCTGATTGAACAAAAATGAGTCTTCGAATTAAGGTGCTAGTCGGTTTTTGCGGATAGAATACGCATGTACTATCGCAGGAAAGATTAACATCCGTTGGCTATTTATTGCGCTAAATTTACGCGGTAGCTAGATACCCAAAAATAATTAAATTACCCACCAAAAGCGGTTCTCGGCATCCTTATCCTTTTGATTTTATCAACTGCTTCCTTATCTATGCAAAACGAACGCAATCCGGACCTGTTTCTTGTGTGGCGCCGGTTGCCTACTTCTACACCTCCTGCCCTTCGCCTCAACCACCGCTTCAGCCATCATTGGCCGTCTGACTCTTTCGTTTACCTCACTTTGATTCGCTTTTAATGAACAAGCATACGTATGATTATGGCATTGTAGGAAACTGCGCCTTCCTGGCGCACATTGGCAAAGACACCAACGTGGCTTGGCTCTGCTGGCCCCGCTTCGACAGCAGCTTCACCTTTGGCGGACTGCTCGACAAAGAGAAGGGCGGCGAGTTTAGCGTGTGTTCACCGGCCGAGTCGTTTGATTCGCAGCAGTACTATATCGAGAACACCAACGTGCTGTGCACCGAGATAGAAGACGAAAACGGTAAGTTTCGGGTCACCGATTTTGCGCCCCGCTTCTTTCAGTACGATCGCTACTTTAAGCCCCTCATGTTTGTGCGCAAGATTGAGCCCCTGTCGGGCAACCCCCGGGTGAAGGTGACCTGCGAACCGGTGGGCGACTACGGCAACTTTCGGCCATCGAAGAACCAAGCCAGCAACCACATTAAGTTCTTGGGATCAGGCGCGGAGATTCGGCTCACCACCAACATCTCGCTCACCTATATGATGGAGAACCAGTACTTCGTACTCAACGACACCAAGTACCTGGTGCTCACCTACGGCGCGCCGCTCGAGGCTCCGGTAGAAAGTACGAGTGAAAGCTTCTTACAGAAAACCATTGCCTACTGGCAGCACTGGGTAAAAAGCACCAGCATCAAGCACTTTCACCAGAAAGAAGTGATTCGCTCGGCCCTGGTGCTCAAGATTCATCAGTATGAAGACACCGGAGGCATCATCGCGGCGGCTACTACGGCACTGCCCGAAGCCCCGGGGAGCGGCCGTAACTGGGATTACCGCTACTGCTGGCTGCGCGATACTTACTACACGCTGACGGCCTTTAACAACATCGGGCACTTTGAGGAGCTGGAGCGTTACTTTAACTACATTGCCAACGTATCGGCCACCGAGGGCGAGCGCTATCAGCCGCTTTACTCGGTGAGTGGTGGCGTGGAGTTGGTCGAGACAACGCTCGATTTGGAAGGCTACCGGGGTAACCAGCCGGTGCGCATTGGTAACCAAGCCTACGAGCACATCCAGAACGACGTGTACGGACAGGTGCTGCTCTCGCTGCTGCCGCTCTACGTGGACCAACGGTTCAACAAAGAAGAGCGGGCGGGTTCCTACCGACTAGCCTCCGAGGTGCTGGCGCGCATCGAAAAGTTTATGGACGAACCGGATGCGGGTTTGTGGGAGTTTCGCGATAAAAGCCAGCACCACTGCTACACCTACCTGTTTCACTGGGCGGGTAGCCTGGCGGCAGAAAAGATCGCTAAGTTTCTCGGTGATAGCAAGCTGCTAGGCAAAGCGGAGAAACTAAAACGGGCCGCCGCCGGGTACATTGAGCAGTGCTACGATGGTTCGCGGCAGGTGTATACCCAGGCGGTGGAAACCAAGCACCTCGACGCCAGCACTCTGCAACTGATCATGATGAACTACCTGGACCATAATTCGCCCCGCGCGCAGCAGCATTTGGCCAACCTGGAGAAGGAACTGCGATCGAAGGATGGTTTGTTTTATCGTTACATGCACCAAGACGACTTCGGCACACCCGAAACCACATTTTTGATCTGCGCCTTTTGGTACGTGGAAGCACTAGCCTGCGTGGGCCGGGTGTCGGAAGCGGTAGAAGCGTTTGAAAACATCCTGGGCTACAGCAATCACCTGGGCTTGCTCAGCGAGGACGTGGATGCCGAGACGGGCAGCCAGTGGGGCAACTTCCCGCAGGCCTACAGCCACGTGGGGCTGGTGAACGCTGCGTATCGAATCGCCACCAAGCTGGATATGCCGAGTTTTTTGGAGTGAGTGGGGAGACAATTCGGTTAAAAAACGTTGCTTTCCCGCAGGGCAGCTATGATTTTTTAGCCATTAAACTTTATTCCGATAAATTCTTAAGGCTCGTGTCGACACGAGCCTCCAAGAAAATTATCAGAACAACCTCTATTGTTGAGTGTATTTTTAATTTGCTTATCAATTGTACTTGAATTCTCATACAAGTAGCTGTAAGTCTTCTTCATCACTAATTCTTCCATTTCTTCAATCTTGTCATTAATTCGGATATAGTCTTCAGTTGACGTCAATTGATTTCTCAATTCTATGTGCTTTTCAAAATTTTCTTTATGGAATTGATTTTCTTGATTAAACTTATTCATAATTGCTTTTAAATTTTTTAATTCCTGAGCAAAGTCTTTTAATTCAAGTTTATAATCTAGAATTCTAATTACATCTTTAGTTATGGTTTGTTCTACTGAAATCCCTTCGTAATCATAATATGCATACCATTGCCAAATGATTAAAATTTCTCTAATTATTTCTGGCAATTGTTGAAATCCGTCTTCATTTATCCAGCCACCGTATTTCACATCAGAACCCAAACTATTAGATATATACACCCAGAAATTTGCAAGGACTTGCTCTTCTTTTTTTGAGGATTCAAGAATCTTCTCAACATCCCTAGTGTTTCGTTCTCTGTATAGAGATAAGGCCTTCGCAAATTCAAATTTCACATATTCTAAAAGCTCATTTGCCTCTTCAGGTTTAACAGAAATCTTTTTTGCTAAAGTATCTATCTGATTTGCTTTCCATATAGATTCAGCCTCTTGCACATCAAAACTAGTCTGCTCAAGAAGACTTTGAGCAGTTGTCAATCCGACTGGGATTCTGTTACGTAGTTCTAATATGGATTCTTTATTCTTCAAGTCTCAATTACACTTAACAACCGTATAAACGCAATTGCGCCTATTCGTAATATAGCAACAAAGATAGCGGCGTCAACTAACCTACGTCTTTACAGGTGGCCTTCTTTTTAAAGGTTTGAAATAATAGAATTACGGAAACGGAGCGCAGCCCATTCATCGGATAGCCCAGTAAAACACCCCTTATTTTAAGCTTTTTGCCTTGACGTTTTCCCAAAAAGCCTCACCACTGAGGTAAAAAACTTCATCATCCGAGTAAAAAGCCGCAACGTTGCGGTTAAAAGGGAGAAGCTTGACCCTTTTAGCCTCAAAAGTTAGGTAAACAACTTCAACTTCGAGTCTTTTGCTAAACGATTGAACCTCCGAACTCCGTTTTGTTCTTCTAATCATCAATTTGCCCAAAGATTCAGCGGTTTGTTACTTCCATAACCAGTTCAAAACCACGCGTTACAACAACTTCCGCACGATGGCAGTACTAACCATTGCCCAGCGGTTACTCACCTTTAGCCTCCATCCACTCCAGCTGGGCCCAGTGGGCGGGGCCGTCATTCTTTTGCTTCGGGCCGGGAGTGCTGCGTCCCTCCGCTACGTAACGGGTGAGTAGCGCCCGCAACTTCGCGACCCGCGGGGGGTAAGCGCTGACCAGGTTCTCTTCTTCGGCCGGGTCGTCGGCCAGGTTGTAGAGTTGCATCGGGGGCAAACCCTGTAAATCTTCGGGGGTGTTGGGATAGCTCCAGCCGCCCGAACCGGGCCACATAATGAGCTTCCAGTTGCCCTGCCGGATGGCGAACCGCCCACCGATGGAGTGGTGCACCGTGGCCTCCCGCAGGGGCGTTGGATAGGCTTCGCCAGTCAGCACCGGCAAAAAGCTAAAGCTATCTTCCCCGGCATCTTCGGGCAGGGGCATTTCCACTATTTCCGCCACGGTGGCCATCAGGTCGGTGGTGCAGATCACTTCGTCGGTAATCCTTCCGCGCTTCGCCCGGTTGGGCCAGCGTGCGATGAAGGGCACCCGGTGACCTCCTTCGTAGATGTCAGCTTTGTGGCCCCGGAAGCCGCTACTGGGGTCGTGCCCCACCTCGGCGAGTTCTTCAAAGTTGGCCCGGGGCGAACACCCATTGTCGCTGGTGAAGATCAGCAGGGTGTTGTTGGCAATGCCTTGCTTTTTCAGCGTGGCCATCACCTGCCCCACCACGTCATCCACCTGTAGCACAAAGTCGCCGTAGAAGTTGGTATTGCTCTTTCCCATAAATTCGGTGGTAGGCAGAATTGGCGTGTGCGGAGCGGGCAGCGCAAAGTACAGGAAGAAAGGCATCGCTTCGGCAGCCCGTTGCTCAATGTAACGAATCGCTTTCTTGGTGAGGTGCGGCAGCACGGTCGCATGGACAAAATCCGGCCCAGTAAGTCCCCGACGCCAGAAGCCTTTGTCATCCACACTCACGGTAGAATCGGTCGGAACGCGGGTGGGTTGGCGGTTTTCTACGTACACGTAGGGGGGCATGTCCAGCGAACCGCTGAAGCCGTAGGAGTAGGTGAATCCCCGCTCGGCAGGCCCGTTGCTGATCGGTTGACGAAAGTCTACGGCAGGATTGCTGCTCAGTTGATCTCGGTTGTCCGAATCACCGACAAAGGCCCAGTCCCAGCCCAGGTGCCACTTGCCCACAAAGGCGGTGTGGTAGCCGTTTCGTTGCAGTAGCTTGCCTACGGTGAGCCGCTCAGGAGCGATCAGCGCGCGGGAGTAGCCACTGAGCACCGAGCTCTTTAGCGTTGAGCGCCAGCTGTAGCGGCCGGTGAGGATGCCGTAGCGGGTGGGGGTGCACACCGCCGAACTGGTATGGGCATCGGTAAACCGCACTCCCTGGCGGGCCAGTTGATCAATGTGCGGAGTAATTATTCGTCCGGATTCGTTATAGGCCGACACGTCGCCGTAGCCCAGATCGTCGGCCAGAATGTAGACAATATTGGGCGGAGAAACGGACTGGGCGATAGCCGCTGACCAGCCCCCCAGCAGCAGCACGACAAGGTACTCAGGCCGTAGCGGCTTCAGGGACTTAAGGTAATTTCTTGACGGCATAGGCCATACCTTAGTGAGCAATCATGGCTTTCAACAACTCCCGAACGTCTTCGTAAGAGTTCACGTTGAAGCGAGCGGCCGAGGTGGTGCTCCCCACTTTGATGGTGTAACCCTGTTCGGGCATCACCTTAAAGGTATCTTCGTCGGTGGCGTCGTCGCCAATGGCCATCACAAAGTCGTGCGGCGTTTGGTCGAGCCACTGCTGCGCGGTGCGGCCCTTGTTCACCTCTCGGTCTTTGATCTCCACCACGTGGTTGCCCTCCAGCACCACCAGGTTGCTGTTGGATGAAATGTACTTTAAGTGACTAGTCAGTTCGCGGGTTCGAAGTTCGCCCAGACCGGTTTCTACCTTGCGGTAGTGCCAGGCGAGTGAGTAGTCTTTCTCTTCAATAAAAGAACCCGGCGTGCGGTTCACGTAAAGTTCCAGCAGGGGAAAAATCTCTTTCTTCCAGTCGCTGCGCATGGCAATCACGGTGCGCCAGTCCTGGCCCGCCTCGCGAATCCACACCCCGTGCTCAGCAATGAGCGTGATGGGAAACTGGCCCATCCACTCGCCCAAGGTGTCTTTGTCGCGTCCGCTAATCACCACCACCTTGTTTTTATCTTCGGCCACCAGCTGCTTCATCAGCCCTTTCAACTCCTCGTCGGGCTTAGCGTCGCGCGGGTCACCGTGGAAGCCGGTGAGGGTGCCATCGTAGTCCAGAAAAATAAGACGCTCTTTGGCCTGCCCAAATTCCTTGAGCATTTTCTCTCGCGAGAGTTCGTCCAGGTAGCTGGTTTTCATACTATGTTGTAGTTCTTTGATGTTTTTCAGACTATCCATAAACAGGTTCACCCAGTGGGTAATGTTATAGCGTTTTAAGGAATTCTGCATATTGGTGATGTGCATGATCTGCTCTTCCTCGGGCATGGTCAGCGCCCGCCGCAGGGCTTCCACCATCTGGTCGAGGTCGTTGGGGTTGATCAAAATAGCATCCGAGAGCTCCTTAGATGCGCCGCACATTTCGCTCAGAATAAGCACTCCTTTCTTATTAATCTTGCTGGCCACAAATTCTTTGCAAACCAGGTTCATGCCGTCGCGCACGGGGGTAACCAAGGCCACGTCGGCCATGCGGTAGAAAGCCGACAGCTCCTCCAGCGGAAACGAGCGGTAGAAGAAGTGAATGGGCGTCCAGTTGATGCGACCGTACTTGCCGTTGATGCGGCCCACCAGTCGGTCTACCTCTTCCTTTAGTTCTTTGTACTTACCTACCGAGTCGCGCGAGGGCACCACCACCATGATAAGCGATATCTTGTTGCGGTACTCCGGATATCGCTCAAAGAACAGTTCGAAGGCTTCCAGGCGCGTGGGAATTCCCTTGGAATAGTCGAGCCGGTCAATAGAAAGGATTAGTTTTTGGTCGCCTAGTGAGATGCGGTAGTGCACTTCCTTCTCCAGTGCTTCGGGCGAAGCGGCGGCCTCGGCGTATTTGGCGTAGTCGATGCCCATCGGAAACGAATCTACCATCACGGTGCGGTTGTCCACCACCACCCGTCCCTGGGAGTTGCTCACCCCCACAATGCGGCTCACCGAACTCAGAAAGTGGCGCATGTCGTCGTAGGTATGGAAGCCGATCAGGTCGGAGCCCAGGATGCCGTTGAGCAACTCGCGTCGCCAGGGGATAAGCCGGAAGATTTCGTACGAGGGAAAGGGGATATGCAAGAAGAACCCTACGCTCACCTCAGGATATTCTTCGCGCAGCATGCCGGGCACCAGCATCAACTGGTAGTCGTGAATCCACAGCGTATCGTCGGGGTCGGCTTTTTCTTTGATCACCTCCACAAACTTGCGGTTTACCCGTTTGTAGGCTTCCCACAGGTGGGGCTCGTAGATGGCGTACTGGATGAAGTAGTGGAAGTTGGGCCACAGGGTTTCGTTACTGAAGCCCTCGTAGAAGTCGCGGATGTCTTCCTGCGTCAGAAACACCGGATACATACTCTCCTTAGCGATGGCCTGGGTAATCTCTTGGCGCTCTTCGGAGTCATCGCTCACCAACCCGGGCCACCCGATCCATAGGTTATCGCCTTCCTTATAGATAGAGCCCAACCCAGTAGCGAGCCCCCCCGCGCTGGTGTGATACTCTAGTTCATCTTGCTCGTTGCGCTGAATTTTTACCGGAAGCCGGTTCGAGACGATAATGGTTTTGCCCATGGTGTGGTTGGTAGTGTGGTTGTAAATTAGGTGCTCTGGTATGTTTTTGCAACTTGCTGATATACATCAGTAAGACCATCCAAGCCCTCGTTTTGTTATCACAATTTCGCCCGCATGGATCGCAGTCGTATTTCGGTGAGCTTTCGCTTAGTATCCTGCGGGAAGTCGCCCTTCATCATCCAATCGTAGAAGTTGGGTTCTTTCTTCAGCACCTCCGACACCGGCTTGTTCTTGTGCTTGCCAAAGTTGAACACCTCCACTCCGTCGTCGTTGAAGCTCATCCGCCCGGCCAGGTCCACCATGTTGGCCACCGACACCTTGTGCAGGGCCGCCACGTCGTCGCGGATGGTGCCCAGTTCGTTGCCCTTCACGTCGATCACCTTCTGGTTCAGGTAGCGGTCCACCTGCGCTTGCAGCACCTCCAGCGAGGCTTGGGTGTCGGCCTGGGCCCCGTGCGCTCCCTCCAGCGTTTTGTCGCAGTAGAAGGCGTAGGCCGCCGCCAGGGTGCGCTTCTCCATCAGGTGGAAGATCTTCTGGGCGTCCACCAGCTTGCGGTGGCTAATGTCGAACTCGATCCCCTCGCGGGCGAATGACTCCACCAGCACCGGCACGTCGAAGCGAATGATATTGTACCCCGCCAGGTCGCAGCCCTCCAGAAAGCGCAGCAGTTCGCGGGCCACTTCTTTGAAAGGAGGAGCGTCCTTCACGTCTTCGTCGTAGATGCCGTGGATCAGGCTCGAGTCGGTGGGGATGGGCCGCTCCGGGTTCACGCGCTGGGTAAGTTGGTGCACCTGCCCGTCGGGCATGGTCTTAATCACCGAATACTCGATAATACGGTCTTGGGTAACGTTGACGCCCGTGGTTTCCAGGTCGAAGAAGGCCAGGGGGGTTTTGAGATTGAAGCGAATCATGAAAGAAGGGGTGAAGGATGGAATAATTGAAGGACTGAATGATAGAAGGGAAGAATCAACAAATGTATCACATTCAATCATTCTATCACGCAATCATTCGTTGGCGATAGCGGTTTGTCCGAGGGCATTGAGGTCGATACCACCGAAGGTGCCGGAGCTCATCATAAGCAGGTTCTTATTTTTCCAGGCAATGTTCTGTAAGAACGATTCCAACTCCTGGGGGTTGGTGAACACCCGAAGATCATCCTGGTGGAAGGCTTCTTGGATGAGGGAGTCGGTGAGGGGTTCCAGCTTCTTGTGGCGCGACACCTCGGGATTGTGGTACACTACTCCGGTATCAGCCGCCTTGAGCGCGTCCTGATACTGATGGATAAACTCCCGGTTCAGGCTGCTAAAGGTGTGCAACTCCACGCAGGCCACCAGCTCCCGGTCTGGAAACTGACTCTTTACCGCCTGCGTAGTAGCCTGTAGTTTAGAAGGAGCATGCGCAAAGTCTTTGTACACCACGGTTGTATCGTTCTTAGCCACCAGTTCGAGTCGACGGCTGGCCCCGGTGAACGAGGGGATGGCGGCGTAGAACTGCTCGGGCGTCACTCCCAGGCGCTGGCAAATGCACCAAGCCCCGCTCAGGTTTTGCATGTTGTGGCGGCCCAGCAGCGGAATGGCCAGCTTGCCCTGGTCGGTGAGCAGGTAGGTGGTGCCATCGTGCACTTCGTAGGGGTGAGCCCGGTACTCAATGGCGTTCACGTCGGGGCGCTCCTTGCGACCGATCATGTCGGCCAAATCGTCTTCCTCGCAGTAGATCAGGTTGCCACCTTTAGGAGTGTTGTCGGCGAAGCGCTCGAACTGCTCCACGTAGTTGTCCATGGTCGGAAATACGTTGTAGTGATCCCAGGCGATGCCGCTGATCAGCCCGACATGATGGTGGTACTTCAGAATCTTAGGGGTGCGGTCGATGGGCGAAGATAAGTACTCATCACCCTCGATAACGATCACGGGAGCATCGGATAGCCGGACGCGTCCGTCGAGCGCTGCCACCTGGGCCCCAATCACGTAGTCGAACTCGCGGTTCAGGTGGCTGAGCACGTGCAGCACCATGGAGGTGATGGTGGTTTTGCCGTGACTCCCGGCAATCACTACGCGCTGCTTGTGGCGGCTGTTCTCGTAGATGAAGTCGGGATACGAGTAGATGGGGAGGCCCAATTCCTGCGCGCGGGCCAGTTCAGGGTTGTCGGGCCGGGCGTGCATGCCCAGGATGATGGCGTCGAGCTCGGCGGTGATCTTCTCGGGGTACCAGCCTTCCTGTTCGGGCAGCAGCCCCTGCGCGGCCAGCGAGGCGCGGGCGGGGTCGTAAATCTCATCGTCGGAGCCGGTCACCTGCACGCCCTTCTGCGCCAGATGAAGGGCCAGGTCGTGCATCACCGCCCCGCCAATGGCGATAAAGTGAATGCGTTGGAGCGAGCTTCCGTCTTTGGTTGTGGGCATAATGAGTATGGGCTGCTTATACGTCTAGGTCTTGTGGGTCTTGGCGATCTTGCTCGGCTTTTTGCGTCCAAACTACTTCCATACACTGGGCTGTAGGTGGGGGTAACGAGCCTGGGTGTTCTGTTTCACCTGCTGATGATCCACAATGCGCTCCGCTTCTATATCATGCACTCCTTCGTCAATCGCGGCTCTTTCTTCAGCGCTTAGAGATGAACCTTCCAGGTAGGTTTGCAGCATAGCGGAGATGCTTTTCAAGAAACGCTCATCGTCTACGGTAGTCAGTGGGTCGGCAATATGATTCTTCAACGTCGTTATTTCCATAGCTGCTCATGGTTGCACCTCAAAAGTACGACAAAAACCCGGAGGGGCCAATGGTTTGATTTGGTATATTGGATTAGCAGATCGTTTAGCAAGCGTAGTGAATGGCTATCGATTCATCTTGACGCAGCGCCGTATAGTCCAGCCTTTAGGAGGTGTTCGCGCTCCGCGGTTCGGTCTTCGTCGTTGATACTTCTGACGATATTAACTATTCGGTAGCTCTCCAACCCGCGCTTTCAGCACCACGAGCGAATCGGTTGCAACCGCTTGGCTAGCTCTTCTGAAACGTCCATTGTCATCTGAACCATCATCTCTTTTCTTGTTGAATCAAGTAATACTCTTGGTAAGATACACTTCTTGCGAAAAGAAATCAACTGCGTGGCCCCCTCAGCTTTCTTCGAACAGCCATCCTAGTGTTTGACCAAGTTTGATATGGCGGGTATAGTTAGTAATTTTGCTTCCAAAAAGCAACATGAAGAAATACCGAGTTACATTGAACACTGATGAGCAGTTTGAGCTCAAGGAGATGATCAGTAAGGGAAAATACAAGAATACGCGCCTGAAACGGGCGCAGATTCTGCTAGGAGCCGATGAGAGTGAAGGGGGTAAGAAGATGAAGGATGAGCAGATCAGCCTGGCCTATGATGTGGGGCTGAGAACGATAGAGAGAACGCGTCAACGTTTTGTAGAGGATGGCTTGGAGATTGCCTTACACGGTAAGCCGCGTCCGGTGAACGTGCCTATCAAGATGGACGGGGATTTGGAATCGCACCTGATCGCTATGGCATGTAGCGAAGCCCCGAAAGGCTATGAGCGGTGGACGGTAAAGCTGTTGACCGAAGGTTTGATGGGGAAAGGCTACGTAGCCCAGATCAGTGAGGAAACGGTTCGCTTGACGCTAAAAAAAACCAAACCAAGCCCTGGCGCAAGGAGTACTTTATCATAGCCCCCCAGCATCAGGCCAGATTTGTCTGGCGCATGGAGCAGTTGTTAGATGTCTACAAGCGTCCTTACGATGAGCAGCATCGGGTGGTATGCCTTGATGAAAAGCCCTATCAACTCATTGGACAAAGCAGAGAACGCATTATCAAAAGCGATGGTAGTATCTTGGAGGATTACGAGTATGTGAGAAACGGGGTGGCCCAGATTTATATGTGCTTCGAACCACTAGGGGGAAAACGATGGATCAAGGTACGGGACACTCATAATCGCTTTGATTGGGTAGCCGTGGTCAGCGGACTGCTGGATAATCAGTACAGCCAAGTGCCTTTGATTACCTTGGTACAGGATAACCACTCAGCTCATAAACCCTCCGCCTTTTACGAAGTCTATGAAGCTCAAAAAGCTAAACAATATTTAGATCGCTTGATCTTTGAATACACACCTGCGCACGGCTCCTGGCTGAATATGGCCGAGTTCGAACTCAGCGTGCTATCTCGTCAGGCATTAGGCAAAAGAATCGATAATAAACCCGAGTTGATCCAACAGGTAACCGCTTGGCAAAACAATAGAAACCAAAAACAAGTAAAAGCCAATTGGCAGTTCACCAAAAAAGAAGATGCCCGCATCAAGCTAAAGAATCTTTACCCGTTAATTTAAATTTGGTCAAACACTAGCCTTGCTTGCAGTTCCTCGCTAAATTCGTTCAAGTCGGTGCGCGTGATTACCTTATGCCGGATCATCAGCACCAGGAAGTCATCCATTTTGGAGCGCGAGTGGCCGTCGAAGCAGTTGACCAACACGCGCGCCTGCTCGTCGGCAAACTCCTTGACCTGCCAGAAGATCGCGGTGGGAGTCTGGTTTACGAACTACGTTTCCGATACTCAGTGGTCAATACCCCGTCGTATCCCCAGTTTTCCGGATCTACCAAATCAAGCACAACGTGAATGTGCTCCGGCTTTTTTCCGAGCACCCGTACCAACGAGTCGGTCACATCGCGGACCAATTCTGCTTTCTGCTCTGTCGAAACACCGTCGTTGGTAATTTTTATATTAACGTAAGGCATAGGAAGGGGTAGATGTAACACTCACCTATCATACGTACACTTAATAGCTTAGTTTACTCGTATGTTTAGTTTTGGTGTAACACAAAAACCCCGGTGCGCTGTACCGAGGTTTTCTGTTGACGATGGGTTGATGGCCCAAGAACAAGCTTTTTACTACTCGTGCGGAATGCGTAGCATCTGCCCCGGATAGATTTTGTCAGGATCGCTGAGCATCGGCTTGTTGGCCTCAAAAATCTTGTTGTACTTCTGAGGGTCACCGTAGTACTGCTTGGCAATTTTAGACAGGCTATCGCCGCTTTCTACCTGGTAGAACCGGGGCTTGGGAGCGGCGGGTTTGGAAGTAGCGGCTTCCTTTTGCTCCACTTCCAGGTCATTGTCTACCTTGCTCACCCCTTCCACGTTGCCCAGCGCCAGGGCAATCTTCTCGGCGTGTGCGGCGCTGTCTACCTTGCCACTCACCCGTACCACGTCGCCATCGACGCTGATGTTGAGGTTGTCGACCGGCAAGCCCAGCGAGCGCACGTGCTTGATGAGGCTCTCTTTCTTTACTTCTTTGTCATCATTGCCGCCAAAGAGTTTTGAGCCGGCGGTTTTCATGAAATCAATAAGTCCCATTGTGTGGTGGTTTAGTTTTGGTTTATGCACGTAAGAACTATTCTATTCCTAAATAGTTTAACCCCTTATTACGCACCAAACCTAACCAAAGACACATGCTAGATTCAATCTTATCGATGGGCCGAGGCGAACTAGAGAAGATGCTCGGTGAGCAAACTGGCCTGCAGGGCAAACAGACCGACCAGGCCGTCGAAGTGACCAAAGACACCGTGGGCAATGGCCTGAAAGATGAGCTGATGAAGGGCAACTTCAGTGGGGTGATGGACTTGTTCAACGGCAACGCGCCTACAACCACCTCGAACCCCATCGTGAACAATATCACCGGCAAACTGGTGCGCAACCTGGCCGCTAAGATCGGCATCTCCGAATCGGTGGCGCAGCAGGTGGCGGCCATTGCCATTCCTTTTGTGATGAACATGCTAAGCTCCGACAAGACCGGCAAGGCCAACAATGAGCAAGACTTGGTAGAGAAACTAGGGATGGGCGGCGACAGCGGCCTGGGCGGAGTGCTCAAGAACCTGGGCGGACTCGGCGGACTGTTCAAGTAGCGCCAGCCGAGGCGAATCGCCATTCACCGGCTGCTCGGCAGGGTAGGGGGCTTCCTGACGGGCGGTAGGGTGATCTCACCTCCCAACGGCTCGTCACGAGGCTCCGATTTGGCCCCCACCACCTCGCTTTTGGTGGGGCGACGGTCGGCCCGCCACTCGAAGCCGTTCAGGCGTTCGTTCTCCGCCTCGATCTCGTGCGGCGGAATCAGCGAACCCTCGGTTTTGGGGCGCGTACGAATCATGTCTAACTCGTTGTTGACAAAGTCAATGCGAATGTCGCTCGACAAAATACGGTTCATGCCCACCATCAAAGAGTCTTCTTCCAGGATGTAGTAAATGCTCTCCCCGTTGCCGTATACGTCGACCCGAGAGATGGCTCCGTCTCGAAACGAGGCTTTCATGTCGCGCCCCTTAATCTGGTTGTAATTCTTTAGCGTGTCTTGCGACGCTACAAATGAGTTGTCCACCGTATACAGCGCGTCTATCTTTCCTTTCCGGATTTCAATGCGAATGGAGTCGGCGTTGATTTGGTTTTCTTGCGACCACAGCACCGGGTCCTGGTAGAAATACAGCGTAGAATCGGTGATGTGGTAGGCCAGCGAATCGGACACTCCCTGTAGGTCATCGCGAAAGATTTTTACGCGCTGGTAGGCCAGGATGCGTTCGTTGGCCGGAATAGAATCCTCGACACTCACCAGCGTGTCGGCGGTCATAAACAGCGTGTCCAGCTCCATCACCCGCTTCATCAGGGCGTGCCCGTACACCGTGGCGCGTCCTAGTTCGCGCTCATAAATGGCCGTGTCGCCGGTGATGATCACATCGTTGTCCTTGGCCACCATCTCCACGTTCTGCCGGGCCACGTACTGCTTTTGGATATCGTCTAAAAATAAATAGTCCGCCCGAATAACGTAGTCTTCCGTTTCGATGGTGCCCAGGTTGAAGACCGTCTGCTTCTCGGTGGTCTTGAACTCGGTGCCCGCTTCGGCGTTGGCCACGTCTCCTTCGTTCGAGACAATCACCGTGGGCCCCCGGGTGTAGGCGATTTGGGTTTGCGTGTTGTACTCCAGCGTGTCGGACCGCAGATCGTAGTCGGGATTGTCGAGCAACACGCTGTCCTTGAAGGCCGCCAGGTGGGTAACGGTGTGGTATGATCCGCGTCGGCTGGTGAGCACGTTGGCCGTGTCGACCAACCGGCCGCCCTCGTAGTAGTAGGCCAGGTTGCGCTGCATGTCGAAGTCGAGGTAGTCGGTGTAGAGCGTCATGCTGGGGTCGCGGTACACCACGTTGCGGCGCATCTCGGCCACTTTTTGGTTGCCGTCGTAGAGCAGGCGCCCCCCGGTGATGGTGATGGAGTCGCCCTTCTCGATGCGCACGATCTTACCAAACACCTCAGTGACGTTGCGGTCGCGGTACAAGATGACCGAGTCGCCGTAGATGCGGGTGTCTTCCTGCACCAGTTTCACGTCGCCAATCAGCTTTTGGTAGGCAGTGCCTTGTTTGTCTTTACCTCCTTCCAGGGCGTCGGCCCGGTCGATCCTGATTTTCTCCTGGGCGTAGGCTGACTTCCCAACTAGTAACAATAGGAGTAATCCGGCACAGGGTATCCAACGAAAGTAAGGGGGCATAGTATCTGATATCATAACCCACGCGGGGGTAGCATCCATGAGCAATTTTAGTACCTTAACGAGTGCATCGTTGGTTCGGTACTAGGTATGACTGACAAATTTACGGCATTTATTAAAAAGGAAGTTCTGTTCGGCTCCAGTGACGTCGTGCTGCTGGGCGTGAGTGGCGGTCTGGATTCTACGGTACTGGCGCATCTGTTTGCCCAAAGCGGCTACCCCTTTGCCATTGCGCACGCCAACTTCGGGCTGCGCGGTGCCGAGTCTGACGAAGACGAACGCTGGGTAGCCGCCCTGGCTGAGCGTTATCAAGTGCCGTTTCATGTCCACCGCTTCGCCACCCAAGACTACGCGCACGAACACGGCTTTTCCACCCAGATGGCCGCCCGTCGGCTGCGCTACGTGTGGCTGGAAGCGGTCCGGTCTGAACACGACTACGCCCGTATCGCCACCGCCCACCACCAAGACGATCAGTTGGAAACCACTTTGCTCAATCTGGTGCGCGGCACCGGCGTGGCCGGACTGCGGGGGATGCTGGCTCGGCGGGGGGCGCTGGTGCGTCCGCTGCTGTTTGCCCCCCGGGAGGAGTTGGAAGCCTACGCGCAGCAGCACCAACTGGAGTGGCGAGAGGACCGGTCGAACGCGTCGGATGCCTACCGCCGCAACCAGTTGCGGCACCACGTGGTGCCGTTGCTGCGGCAGCTAAATCCCAATATGCTCGGCACCTACGAACGCACCCGCGAGCGACTGCGGGCCACCGAGCAGGTGCTGCTGGCCGAGGTGGATCGCGTTAGAAAAGATGCTTACAGAGAGGTTAAAGGCGAGGTTTGGTTAGACAAAGCGGTGCTCCGCCAGCACCCGCAAACTACCCTCATCCTGGCCGAGCTAATTCGTCCCCTGGGGTTTTCGTATCCGCAAGCCCGCGACGTGGCGGCGTGTTTGTCGGGCGACGCGGTGGTGGGGCAGCGCTTTCTTTCGGAGCGTTACGTTCTTTTTGTGGAGCGCGAGCAGCTCGTTATTAAGCAGAAAACCGAGGAGAAACTGATCACCCAAGCCGTTCAGGTAACCGATGCGCGGATTGAAATACCGTCATTGACGCTCACTTTTACTGTCCATCCTGCGCTCAACTACCCACTGCCCCGGCAGCCGCATGTGGCGGCGCTGGATGCTGACCGCCTCCGGTTTCCCCTGCAATTGCGCCCCTGGAAAGCGGGCGACTGGTTTTATCCGCTGGGAATGGAGCATCGCAAGAAGCTCAGTGACTTTCTGATCGATCGCAAGGTGCCCCGCCGACGCAAAGCCTCGGTCTACGTGCTCACGTCGGAAGAAAACATCGTTTGGGTGGTGGGCTGGCGTATCGATCACCGGTATCGGGTGACCGAGCAGACGCAGAAAGTTTGCGAAATTTCCAGCACGGCGGCTCAATAGTGGTTAGAAGCTCGTATAATTGCGACAAATCCGCTCCAGCTTGCCGTTTATGAGGAATCCCTTTCAACGATCGTACTCTCCCGCCGAACTGGGCGTCTTCAACTTCCTGGCCGAAGTGCGCTTGTTTCACGGATTGAGCAACGAACAGAAATCGCTCTTTCTGCCGTATCTGTACCTGCGCCAGTATAAGCAAGACGAGGTGGTGTTCTTCCGGGGCGATCCGGCACACGCCCTCTACGTAATCAAACAAGGAACGGTCGACTTGGTACTGGACGTGGACCAGGTTTTTGAGAAACTGGCGGTGCTCGGCAATAAGCAAACCTTCGGAAACAATGCGCTAATCGAAGGAACCAAGCGTTTGTACAGCGCGGTGGTGCAGTCGGATGAGGCCGAACTATACGTGATCCCCCACGTCAACATCAATGACATTTTTCGGGAGAAGCGCAAGGTGCAAGCCAAGATGTTCGGAGCGCTCGCCAAAATGTACGAAGAGCACATGTGCGACCTGTACGAATCGTACCGCTCCTCGAAAGGATTCTTCAGCCTGGATCGCATGGACCGCATGACCTAGACCTTTGTTAGATGAGGCTCTTTAACTCAGAATCTAAAACCTTTCAACTCAGAACCTAGAACCCCGAACCTCCCAACCCAAAACCATCCAACCCTGGAACTAGTTAAATTTCTTAGTACCTTACCCGCATTCATTTTTCATCCTAAACCTATCAATAATTATGAAAGTAACCGTCGTAGGAGCCGGTAACGTAGGAGCCACTTGTGCCGACGTGCTAGCGTATCGAGAAGTTGTCAACGAAGTAGTACTGGTCGATATCAAAGAAGGACTGGCCGAAGGAAAGGCCCTGGATATCTGGGAGAAAGCCCCCATCAATCTATATGATACCCGCACGGTGGGTTCCACCAATGACTATAGCCGCACAGCCGGTTCTGACGTGGTGGTGATCACCTCCGGACTGCCCCGCAAACCCGGCATGAGCCGCGACGATCTGATTGGCACCAACTCGGGCATCGTGAAAACCGTGACCGAAAACGTGGTGCAGCACTCACCCGACGCCATCATCATCGTGGTGTCTAACCCGCTGGACGTGATGACTTACCAAGCGCACCTCACCTCGAAGAAGTCGCGCAACCAGGTGATGGGCATGGCCGGTATTCTGGACACGGCGCGCTACCGCGCCTTCCTGGCCGAAGCGCTCAACGTGTCGCCCAAAGACATCCAGGCGGTGCTCATGGGTGGCCACGGCGACACCATGGTGCCCCTGCCCCGCTACACCACCGTGGGCGGCATTCCGGTGACCGAACTCATTGACAGCGATCAGCTCGATGCCATTGTGGAGCGCACCAAGAAGGGCGGCGGCGAACTGGTGAAACTGATGGGTACTTCCGCCTGGTATGCTCCCGGTTCGGCCGCGGCGCAAATGGTAGAAGCCATCGTGCGCGACCAGCGGCGCGTGTTCCCGGTATGCGCAAAGCTTGAGGGCGAATACGGCATCGACAATTGCTACCTAGGGGTACCGGTGATTCTGGGGAAAAACGGCATCGAGAAAGTTATTGAGCTGCAACTTAACGATGAGGAAATGGAACTGCTCAAAGCTTCGGAAGGACATGTGCGCGAGGTGATGGAAGTGCTGGATAAGATGTGATGTAAAACTAAAGCCAGTATCACACTTCATTGTTTAACATTCCTTGTTCGGTGTTCGCTATTAAAGAATGTCGAATATTGAACCCGCTGCGTCCACAGTGGACGGGGAACCGCAAGGAATGATGAAGTCCGAAGTACTAAGGTCTGCAACTACAGCTATCAAGTTGAAATTACCTTTCTGAATAATTACAACAGCACATCCTTGAAGGCCATCTGCTGAGCGGCCAGCACAAACAACGTGGCGGGCAGGCCTTGGGTGCGCTCCGACAGGGTTTCGTAGTAGGTCAGGAAATCCTCGGTAGGTTCGGCCAGTCCTAGCATCACCAAATCCGCTTGATCCGATTCTTCGTGTAGCACGTCCCAGAATGGTCGGCCATCGCTGATAATGATCTTCTGCTCGAAGTTGATGCGCATGTTATCGATCATGCCAATCAAGTTGGTTCGAGTGCCTCCGGCCGCCGCGGCGGTAGGTACCAGCATTTTGATAGTTACCGTAGCCCGTTTCCAGCGATCACTGTTGCGCAGCATATACGCCAGGATCATCATCAGCCCCCCGTTTTTGTTGAGTCCGCCCCACCAAACGTCGATACGCTGCCGGTCGCCAAAGCCCGCGTTCTCATCGTCGCGCACGATAACCACGTTTCGCTGCGCGGTGTGAAAGTAGCTGATCATGTCGCAGTAGGGAGCGTGGTGCGCCAGTTGGCGGGTGTCGCCCAGCATCACGGTGTTCGGGACCAAAGCCCCCAATCCGTAGGTATTGACGAGCCGAATACCACCTTTAAACGGATCTTCATCAGGAATCACGCGCACGAAAGCGGGCACTCCCCGCCCCTGCAAAAAGTCGCGAATGTTGTTCTCTAGCGACTGTATACGTTCGTAGGTTACCTCCGTGGTGAGCACCGTGGCCACCGATAGCAACGACTGCCCCCGCGTAAGCGAGTCGGCCAACTCGACCAGATGCCAGCGATGGGTGGGGGCTCCCGACAGCACCAGAATGTGAGGTCGCCAGTTTTTGGGGTCGGGATGATAGTCTAACCGCATAAGGGCGCTGCGGGTGAGGGCCATCCACAATCCCCGTCGCACGTCGCCCCAGGCGGTTTGCAAGCCCCGTCGCTTCAGCCAGATGAAAAGGAAGGTTACGAACAGAATGGCAATGAGCGTCGCCAGCGGGTTGATCAGAAACATCACCGCGATGCACCCCAGTGCTCCTAGTAGTGAGAATATCCAGTGCACCCGAAAGCTCGGACGAAAGGAGGGGCTACCCAGCAGGCCTTCGGTGCCCGCCGCCACGTTGAGCACTCCGTAGGTAGTCAGAAAAAACATGGTCAGGATGGGGGCAATTAGGTCAAGGTCGCCCAGCACCACGGCCAGCAAGGCGATGGTCATTGTCAAAACCGTGCCCGCGCGGGGGATGTTGTCGGGTCCGCTGCCCTTCCCCAACCAGCTAAGCTGCTGTGGCAGCACGCGGTCTTTGGCCAGGGCCTGCAAAATGCGCGGGGCTCCCAAAATGCTGCCTACGGCACTCGACAGCGTGGCTCCCCACACCCCCAGCAGAATGCCATCGCCCCACAGTGAAATGCGGCGCATCACCAGGGGATCGCCGATCAGCGTGGCACTATCCACTCGAAACGCCAGAACCAGGGGCAGGGTCATGTAGACCAGGTAGCCCACGCCCACCGCGTAGAAAGTGCCCTTCGGAATCGACTTCGCCGGATTGCGCAGATCACCCGACAGGTTAACTCCCGCCATGATGCCAGTAACCGCCGGAAAAAACACGGCAAACACCACCCAAAACCCTTCTTTCAAATCGGGGGTGGTAACAATGTCGGTGGTAGGAGCATCCAGGGGTTGGCCCAGTAGCAACGAAACCAGCGAAATGCCAATAGCGGCCAAAATAAAGTACTGGCTCTTGATGGTGGCTTGGGTAGAAAATAAGGCTAACAAACTCACCAAAATCGTAACCACCACCCCAACCACCTTCTCGTTGAGTTGGGGAAGCACCTCCACCATGCTCTCAGCAAATCCAATAACGTATAACGCGACCGACAGTGCTTGTGCCAAAAACAGCGGAATGCCCACCGCTCCGCCCGTCTCAATGCCCAGCGACCGGCTGATCATGTAGTAAGCCCCGCCGATCTTCACCTGCTGGTCGGTGGCAATGGAAGCGATGGAGAGCGCGGTGAGAAAGGTAATGCTGGTTGAGAGCGTGACGATTATCAGGGTACCCACCAAACCCACGTTGCCCACTACCCAACCGAAGCGCAGGTACATGATCACTCCCAGGATCGTGAGTAGCGAAGGCGTGAAAACTCCCCCGAAGGTGCCCAACCCCCGGGCCTGCACCGGGGCCACCTTAGAAGAAGAACGTTTATTTTTGGTAAAGAAAGTATCCATCATGCCCCAATAGCGCGGTCTAAGTGCGTGTAGCCCCCGTCGGGGAACAGGTACTGCCCCGTGGTGTGGGCGGCCCGATCGGAAGCTAGAAATAAGATGGTGTCGGCGATTTCCTGAGCGGTGGTCATGCGTTGCTCTAGTGGGATGCGCCGGGTAACTTCGGCCAGTTTTTCCTGAGAGTCATCAAAGGTATTTATCCAGCGTTGGTACATGGGCGTCATCACCTCGGCGGGAAGTACGGCGTTCACCCGAATACCGTAGGGAAGCAGTTCTACCGCCCATTCCCGGGTAAGGGCCAGCTGCGCTCCTTTCGCGGCCACGTAGCCCGACGAACCGCCCTGCCCGGTAAGCGCCGTCTTGGAACTGACGTTGACGATGTTGCCTTTTACCTTGATCAGGTGGGGCAGGGCGTAGTGCGCCATGGCGTAGTAGTGCTGCAAATTGTTGGTAAATGATTGTCGGAATGCTTCGGGCGAGCCCTGTTCCAAACTAATACTATCGTTGATGCCGGCGTTGTTCACCAGCACGTCTAACCGACCAAACTTCGCAATCGTTTCTGCCACCGCCCGCTCACACTGCAGTGGGTCGACCAGATCGGCTTGCACGAACAAACTGGTTCGGTTCTGCTCACCAAGTTCTTGGACTAATTTATTTCCTCGCTCGGCACTGCGGTTCACAATCACCGGAATGGCCCCCTCGTCGGCTGCACCGCGCACAATGGCCTCCCCGATGCCGCTGGCACCGCCGGTCACCAGAATCACTTTATCTTGTAGGTGAAGGTCCATAACTCAGGGACTAAGTTGGTAAAAATCGATAGCGTTTTGTCCGTACACGCGTGCTTGCTCCGCAGCGGTGAACGAAGCAAAATACTGATCTATCAGTTCTTTCACCTGGGCATAAGAAGCGGCCAGCAAACAGACCGGCCAATCAGATCCCACCATTACCCGCTCAGTACCGAAGGCTCCCACGACCACGTCCAGGTAAGGATATAGATCACTCGGCTGCCAGTTGCTCCAGTCGGCTTCCGTTACCAGCCCCGACAGTTTGCAGTACACATTGGGGCGTTTGGCCAGGGCCTGGATATTTTCTTTCCAGGGCGACAGTTCGTGAGTGGTAATCTTGGGCTTTGCCACGTGGTTTACCACTAGTCTGGCGTTAGGCAGATGATCAACGAACGACCGCGCGGCGGATAGCTGGCCTTCGTGAATCAACAGATCGTAGGTTAAGTCGAACTCAGACAGCAACCGCACTCCCCGCAAAAATGCCGGTCGCAACAGAAAATGCTCGTCAGTTTCGGCTTGTACAACGTGGCGCACCCCTACGAACTTGGGATGCGGGGCCCAGCCCGCTAACCGCTCTTCTACGGTCTCGTCCTGCAAGTCTACCCAACCAACCACCCCGCGGATAAAAGTGTGTTTATTGGCCTGGTTTAGTAGAAACTGGGTTTCCTGTTCGGTTTGGGCAGCTTGTACGCTCACGCAACCCGCTACCTCGTTAGCGTCTAATTCTTTTTTTAGGTCAGCAGGAAGATAGTCTCGTTGGAGCACCTTCATCTCATCGGTGATCCACCCGTGCGTCGTAGGAGAGTAGTGCCAAAAGTGCTGGTGACTGTCAATACAAAGCATACTTAACCCTGGCTTTGTCGCACCTGCTGCCTGGAACTGCCTAATCCGTCGATGCCCAGCTCCACGACATCGTCCGCCTTTAAGAACTGGGGGGGATCAAAGCCCAGTCCCACTCCGGCCGGAGTGCCGGTGGAGATAATATCGCCCGGCAGCAGCGACATAAACTGGCTCAAGTAGCTTACCAGATACGGAATCCGGAAGATCAGGTCCGCGGTGGTGCCCTGTTGCTTGGTCTCTCCGTTCACGGTGAGCCACATGCCCAGATTGTGCACGTCGTCCAGCTCGTCGGGGGTAACCAAATAAGGACCCAGTGGGGCGAAGGTGTCGCAACTCTTTCCCTTGACCCACTGCCCCGAGCGTTCTAGCTGAAACGCCCGTTCGCTGTAGTCGTTGTGCAGGGTGTAGCCCGCCACGTGGTTCATGGCGTCTGCTTCGGCGACGTAGGTCGCTTTTCTCTTGATCACCACCGCCAGTTCCACCTCCCAGTCGGTTTTTTCACCGCCGCGGGGCAGTAGCAAGTCGTCGTTGGGACCTACAATGGCCGAGGTAGCTTTGAAGAAAATAATTGGCTCAGTAGGCAGTTCCATGTTACTCTCCCGGGCGTGATCGCGGTAGTTGAGCCCAATGCAAATTATTTTGCCCGGCCGGTGAATCGGAGGCGCCAGCCGTTCGTTGTCGGGCACCGCCGGACAGCGCTCGGCATTGTCAGAGAGCCACGTAGCCAAGCGGTCGAGCCCGTTGTTGGCGAAGAATTCAGGGGAGTAGTCTTCACCGAACTCCCGAACGTCTAGCGGTTGGTCATTGTGCAAAACTCCCGGTTTCTCGTTGCCCAGCGGGCCGAAGCGAAGTAGTTTCATACTGGTTTGGATAGGTTAATCTGCTTGGATTATAAGTAAATTAGCTGTTGAGGTGCACAAAGCCCCCGTCGATAGGGTAGTTGGTGCCGGTGATAAAGCCCGCTTCGTCCGAGCAGAGGTAGAGCGCCAGATGCGCCACCTCTTCGGGAAGGCCCATGCGCCCAATCGGTTGCGTACGTGATAGTTTTTCGAACATCTCGGTTTCCTGGCCGGGATAGTTCTGTTGGATGAAACCATCTACAAAAGGGGTGTGCACCCGGGCCGGAGCGATGCAGTTGCACCGAATGTTATCGGACAGGTAATCCTTGGCTACCGAGTAGGTCATCGTGAGCACCGCTCCTTTACTCATAGAGTAGGCAAAGCGCTCGGCAATTCCTACCATCGAGGCCACCGAAGCCAGGTTAAGGATCACCCCGCCGCCCTGCTTCTTCATGGTGGGTATACTGGCCCGTAGGCAGTTAAACACCCCCTTAATATTGACTCGATAGATTCGGTCGAGATCCTCCTCGGTGGTAGTCTCCACGGTTCCTACGTGCGCAATGGCGGCGTTATTGATGAGCACGTCCAGGCGGCCGGTCTCTTGCAACACGTCAGCAAACGCCTGCTCAACTTGCGCAAAATCAGATACGTCGCAGGAGTATCCGCTCGCATTTCCTCCGGTCTCCTGAATAGCCGATACCGTAGCGGCGTAAGCGCCTGAATTGAGGTCTAAAATATGAACAGACGCGCCCTGACGCGCAAAAACTTCAGCGATGCTTTTACCTATCCCGCTGCCTCCCCCCGTGACCAACACCGTTTTTCCACGATAATTGAATGGTTGCATAGAACGAACTGCGTTTTAAAGGATCGTAATCTACAAATATAATTGCCTTACGCCCGTAAAAAAATTTGAATTTGCGCATCGCAATACCTTCTTCTGCTCAAGGAGGAGAGTAAACAACTAGCCAGAACAGTACATGAGTAGTTTTTCTTCATTTGGCCATAGCATGCATAAATATAATTATGCCATATTGATATCAATTCAGGGTGCACCAATTGATACAGGCACGTACTGATAAACCAGTGGTGATTTGGTAGCAATCCAGTTAAGCAAGCAAGTGCAGAATACCCTAAAAATCGTCGTGATTACTATTTTTTGCCTACTAGGAGGGAGAGATAGCGTGAGCGCCCAAACGTTGATGGTAGAGAAAGCTTTTGAATTGCTAAAGAAGAAAAAACTTGAGCAAAGCTGGGAAGCCATCCAACTGGCAACAAAGAACGAAGAAACTGCTCGGGACGCCCGCGCCTGGTACGTAAGAAGTTACGTGAGCAAAGAGCTTTTTAAAGCCGATCCGCAGAAAAGTGCCAAATTCGGGACAGAGGCGCTAAATTCAGCTCATACAAGCATGGAGCTAGACCAGCAGGAAAAGTACCACAAAGAGTGCAAGGCCATCGCTTCATTCGTTTACACCAACTACTACAATCAAACCGTAACGCTTCTCAACAGCGAAAACTACCAAGACGCTTTGGTGAGGCTGAAGTCCCTCACGCAAGACCGCCGATCATTCAACGAATTCTACGCCGAAGCCTCCTATCTATCGGGCTATGCCTACCTGATGCTGCACCAACCGGATTCTACCCAGCATTACTTCTCGCAGGCACTCACCGCCGGATACCGCGATCCGCTCATCTACGAAACCTTGGCCAGCAATTATCTCGACGACAATGAAGTAGGTAAAGCACGCACTATGGTCGATATGGGACAAATCCTGTTTGCTGACGACCGTGGACTAAAGATTGCCGAGCTAAACACGCTGATGAAAGAAAAGCACTACGAACGAGCGGCGAAGGCGGCCGAAGAGTACCTTTCCTCTTATAAAAAAGACACGGAAGTGATGCTGCTCTACGGAACCATTCAGGGTCGGATGCTCGATGACGATCCCAAAAATCGGGAAGCGTATTTTGAGAAGCGAATAGCGATCTACGAAAAGATTCTAAAGCTAGAACCCAATAATCTGCTGGCCAACTACAACCTCGGAATCACCTACTACAACAAAGGCGTAGAATTGATCAACAACGAGGAAGTATTCGAGAAGGACATCTTTGAGTTTGACCAACTGCTAAATGTTTGCGCCGGATTGTTTCAAAAAGCGTTGCCCTTCGTATTGAAAGCCAACCAGTTGGACCCCAGTAACTTCAACGCGCTCAAGGCGTTGGAAGGCATCTACTACAACCTCAACGAGCAAGAGAAATACGCCCAGGTCCAGGCCCGGATCAACGCTATCAGCAGCAATGAGTAGCTTGCCCCGCGTGGAATGCCCCGCGTGGAAAACATCTAGTCGCTAATTTGCTTTGCGACGGCATCAAATCTACCAGAAAACTTTGAGATAACGTTCTAATCAGGGAATCACCCGCACCGGTGTGTAGGGCGGAACTGATTCTTTGCCGCCGTTCCATTCTTTCAGTGTTTCTAACGAGAGCTTATACCGGTCGGCAATCTGCTGCAAATCAGGTTGGGCCTGAATGATGTAGATGGCTTGCGCCGACCGGGGCAACGCCGCAGCGCCACCCAGCCGCAGTTCAACGCGGCGGCAATACGCCAGATCGCCCTCGTCAACGGCGCCCATTGCCAGCTGAGAAAGTTGCTGCGGAGCCACCCCCTGCGCGAGCAGATAGCGCTGCACCGAGCGGGCCCGCCGTTGGGTCAGTTGTTCGTTATACCGGCGCGTTCCGGTGGAGTCGGCAAAGGCACGAATCTCGATGGCAACGTCGGGACGCTGCCGGTGAAACGCTACCAAACTATCCAATGTGGCAGTGGCTCCGGCAGGCAAAGTGTGCTGATTGGTGGCGAAGTAGATATTGCTGAAACGAGCGGGAACATTGGCGGGCTCGTCCATCGGAACTACGGTAAGTTCGGCTAGTTGGTAATCAGGACGAGCAGCAAACGAACGCGACGGACGCTGAAATGCAACCCTATCACTTTCATGATACGCAATATTGGTGAAGGTGAAGCCCCCCGCATCATCAACCGGGGCCGTTGCCAGCGTATCGTTCTGCGCGTTGATCAGAAATACTTTAGATGGAAAGGTACCATTGGTTGTAATACGACCGCTCAGGGTAACGCGTTCGGTGCCCCGTTCGGCAATTTCCTGGACGTAAAAGCGGTCGGGCGAGGTGCTATTGTCCACTTCGGGCAACTTCTTGAAGAGACGGCGTGACTGGTTCAAGCGGTTTGCTCGACGTTTTTCGTGCTCGCTCAGATTTTGATACCGGAAAGCCAACTGCACGGACTCGGCCTCTTTGGCCATGATCTGGTCAAACACCCAAGTATCAATGATCCGCCGCACAAACTGCTTTTCTTCAGGAGGAAGAGTTTCCAAAAAGTAGTGATCCTCGGCTGAAAGGCTGTCCTGCGGTTCATCGGCTAAGAACTGCTTGCGCTGGGTTGCCAAACGGCGAATACTTTCTTGATCCGACCGGGGCAGTGTCTCGTAGTAGTGCCTGGTTGGTGCATCAAGTGAAGCCAAACTAGGTTCGCGCGGCGCAAATTGCCGGGCGTTGGCCAGCCGCCCCACCCGTTCTTGCTCTTCTTCCGAAAGTGCCTCGTAGGCAAACACTTCGTCCGCCGTAGGCAACTGCGCCAAGGTGCGCTGATGAAACACCTTTTTTCGATCCACTGCGCGCGCAATGCGCTCCTGATCTTCGGGGGGGAGCTGAGCGAAGGTGGCTTCGGCAGCATCGGCTGCGTCTACCGGAACGTCGGCGGTGGCTAACAACGAAAAAACCTGGGCGTCAATGATGCGGGATACCAACGCTCGCTCTTCGGTGGGTAACCGTTCGTAGAACTGCTGATCGGCGATGGACAACTCGTCGGTGGTTTCTCGGAGTAAAAACTGTTTTTTGGTTCGTGCCAACCGGCCAACGATCTCTTTTTCTTCGGTAGAAAGTTTTTCGTAATACTGCTGTTCCGGCGCGGATAAGGTAGCGCTTTCGGTCACGGCCTGCTGAAAAGATCGCCGCCGAACGTAGCGATCTACCTGCTGCTGTTCCGCTAAACTAAGCGATTGATACACGAAATCGATTTCCTCATCCGGCTGATGGGCGTCCCACGCTTTTTCTAAAAACTGCTGGGCAATAATCATCCGACTTAGTTCAATCTTTTCGGCCTCGGGTAACGATTGATAGTGAAACAGATCTTCTAGCGTGGGCTGTTGGGCGAGGGTTTGCTGGTAGAAGGTTCGTTGACTGCTGATGGCGCGATCCACCTTTTGTCGGTCTTCGGTAGGCAATGCCTCATAAAAGAACGCTGCCTCTTGATCCATGGTGCTCCGCTCCTGCAACAGCATCCTGAACAACTGTTCGTCCACCAAATAGGCAACTTTAGCTTGATCATCCGGATCTAGTTGTTCGTAGTAGCGTTGGTCTTCTTCGGATAGATTTTCTATCGGCTCCCGAAGCAAAAATTGTTGCTTAGCTCTTGCTAACCGCCGCACCAACTGCTGATCTTGCTCAGAAAGTTCTTCGTACCGGTACTGCTCCGCATCCGACCGGGCGAGCTGATCGAGCAGTACCTCCCGAAAGGCGCGGCGGTTCACGTATTGGTTCACCTTCTCTTTGTCAGCGTAGGGTAACTGATGATAGAAATCTTCTTCTGCAAACAGGTCGACCGAGGCGAACTGTAGTTCGTACCAATCGGCTTCTACCGCCGGACGAAGGCGGGCCAGGGCGTGAATGGTATCGGATTGAATACGAAAAGTATACACGTCGAAGTTTCCGTCTTCGTTGCCACGGTTCGACGTTAAGAAGGCTTGTCGCTCTCCCAATCGTAGGTACCAGTCGTCCTGGCTAGAGTTGAACGGATATCCCAGATTGGTCACGGTGGCACCGTAAGCAATGTACAGGTCGTAGCCACCAATACCGATCGGGGCATCTGAAGAAAATACCAACGCTTGCTCATCCTCAAAATAGGCCGGAGAAACTTCCTGGAAGGCGGTGTTAATGGCCCCCCCCAGGTTGGTTGGAGACTGCCACGTCCCGTCGCTTTGTGTGCTCATCCAAAGGTCATGCTGCCCGTATCCTCCGGGCCGGTCCGAAGCAAAATAAAGGGTATCACCACCCGGCGAAAGGGCCGGATGCTTCGCGTTGTAACCCGACTCATTGATGGCTTCGCTCAGGGCAACCGGCTCTGACCATCTTTCATTAACGAGCGAACTACGCATGATCCGGCAGGTGCTATCCTGGTCGCAGGCAGTAAAGTAAAACTGGTCGCGCGTTTGGTTGAAGGTGCCACTGCCCTCGTTCAGATCTGAGTTGAGCGCAGCTATTCCCGCAGGAGTGGGCTGCACCTGCCACTGGGTTCGCTTCTCTAACCACAGAAAGTCGCTGAGATAGGTACCGTAGCGCTCGTCCGGTGCCTCGTTAGAAGAGCTGCGACGGGCCGACGAAATAATCAGGCTAGAATCGTGCTGCCAGGGGAGAGCCGCAAAATCGTGAAACGGTGAGTTGACGGGGGTCGGCAGTCGGTGAAACGAAAATTCAGAAGACGGTTGCCGGAAGAGTTGATAGGCTAAAGTGATGCCTTCCGTCTCGTTCTTTGCCCGTTGGGTGAGTTGCTGAACCGAGGGTTGGTCGGTGGATTGGTACTGCGTAATGAAGTCAGCGAGCGCCTGCTGCGCGGCCCGGTAGGCTCCGGTGTACTTCAGCATCAGCGCGTGATAAAACGCAGTTTCGGCAAAGTTGGGGGCAATATCTCGCGCGGTTCGGTACAGTTCGAGGGCTTCTGAGTAGCGAAACTGCCGCCGCTGGCATTCGGCCTGGTAGTAGTAGGCTTCGGCGCACCGCTCGTCTACCGCAATCGCCTCCAGAAAGTAAGCTTCCGCTTCGTAGAACCGTTTTTCCTGCAGGAGTTGCTGTCCTACGCTGAGCAATGCCGAAAGGCGTTTTCCGGAAGGCTTCCGAACCGACTGTGGCACGGTGTCCGCATCAACTCGTGGCCTTTGTTCGGCCTGAGCGTTGAGCAGGGTCACGAGTGTCAACACCCCGGCGAACAAAGATTTTTTGAAACTACGCATTAAATCATGGGAGTGGAAAAGTTGCGGAGGCGGGCTTTTTTGCCGAACCAGCGGTAGGCCAGCGATACCTCGAAGGCCCCGCCCCGGAAGGCCCCCGCCGCCACCGGCTGCGTGTTGAAGTCGTAGCTCACGGCCAACAAATAGTTTTGGTACGACAAGCCCGCCGAGGTCACCCAGGAGTCGTTCCAGCGATACCAGGCACCCGCCAGCAATTGGAGGTGCTGATCGGTGGCTTGGTAGGGCGGCGAAAACGCGTAGTGCACGTAGGTGCCCACATTGACGTGGTACTGCTCGGCATCCCGATAGGCTACCAGCGTCTGGGGCAGAATCCGAACGGAGGGCGACACTGGAAATTCCAGTCCGGAGTGCCAGCGCACCAGCAGCGCCTCCCGGCTTCGGTCGGTTTGGCGAAACGAAGAGTAAGGTCGATTAAGATTGGCAACGGCCAAACCGCTGAAGCCACTCAGGCGGCGCAGCAGCAGTTCTCGCGACGGGTTGTAGTGATACGTGAGCCCTGCCGTGAAGGTAGCAAACCCCACCCGGTCGTTGAGCGTTTCAATGGACGGGGTGATCTCCGGATTATAGCCCACCGCCGGGTCGTACTGCGATCCCCACTGCAGGTGATCCAGGTAGAGCCGACGTTGGGTGAAGCCCCCTTGCAAGCCAAACGACAGCAGGCGCGTTTGCTGCTGATCCAAACTCAAATTATAGGCTGCTCCCAGGTTGATGCCCGTAGCGCGGTAGAAGCGATCCGTGCCTACCGTTTCGTTCACCACGGAAAGTCCGAGGCCACCCGCTTGTCGGTGTTTGCCGGGAGCAAAAACCGGTTTGGTCAGGGAGAGCGCACTGGCTTGGTGGGGGTTGGCCAGGTTGCGCCACTGCGTGCGGTGCTGCACCCCCGCCATGCCGTGCGACTGCGTGCCCAGCAGGGCCGGGTTCACGTTGAGGGGCGAGAAGTAGTACTGCGTAAACATCGCCGACTGCGCCGTGACTGACTGAGCAGTGATCAAAAGCAGTAATGGCAGCAGTATTTGCGGCTTAAAGAAGTGGGTTAGCGTAGAGAGCGGAAGAGTCACGGAGGCTGGTTAGTAGTGAAGAATGGTTCCGCTCTGCTGAAAGCGCTTTCCGCCGGTGAACTTGCCCTTGAGCAAATAGCGATAGGTGGTCGCTACCTCAGCAGTACCCAGCGGGCCGCGCCACCCGGTGGTAGAAGCTTCCTGCCACGAGCGCGTTTCGTACACCACGTTGCCCCACACGTCCTGGATGGCGAGGTAAAAGTTGTTCGGAGAGATACGCTGCCCGTACACCTTCACAACCTGATCTTCGGGGCTGGGAGCGGAGGCAGAAAAAGCGTTGGGCAGGTAGAGGTTTCTGGTATCGGTAGGAATATCAAAACCCACGGTGAGGACCGGCAAGGCCGAAGGTTGATCGCTGCTGATGGTGAAGCGGTTGCCCTGCATGCCAAGGGTTGACTGACCCAGCGAGGTGAAGTTAGCGCCAGAACGTTCGGCCCCCAGCACCATCACTTCGTCGCGGTAGGCAGCGTAGT
This sequence comes from Cyclobacteriaceae bacterium, assembly GCA_965217295.1. Classification (GTDB taxonomy): domain Bacteria; phylum Bacteroidota; class Bacteroidia; order Cytophagales; family Cyclobacteriaceae; genus Tunicatimonas. Next base: position 5,709,888 of record CBDCHR010000008.1, on the reverse strand, counting down.
CGGCGTTGGGAGCGGAGAAGGTAAGTTCGGCGCGCGACCCCCGGTAAGTGCCGCTGAGGGGTTGCACTTGCCAGTGAAAGGGCGTGCCGTCGATGGCGGCGGTAGAAAAATAAGCTATGCCGACAACCGGATCAGTGCCCGTGACATTAAGTAGCGTAGCCGGAGCGTAGGTGCCTTCGCGCCCGACCGGGTAGAATTTGGTGCCGGTGCCCTGGTGGTAGAGAAAGCCGTCGACGTAAGAAGTTGAAGACCCTCCGTTCACCGTTGCGGTTGCCGCTAGTTGTAATATGCCCTCCGGAGCGACAATGCCTTGCTCGAGCTGTAAACTATTTTGTATCGAGAGATTACCGATGAGCCTTTTCTGTCCGCTTCCGTTGACGATGAGTGTGCCCATGCTTTGGTCAATGGTTTCTATCGTTTGCGTCTCGCCATTTAGAAGCAAGGAGCTTCCGTCTTCAAAAAAACGTTGCCGATTGACGAAGTTACCTGAAACAGCTAAACGACCGCGGTGGGTTACACTGCCGGTGTTTGAAAGATCTCCTTGGATGGTTATCTCTGCCATTGAATTTGTGCTAAGTAGCCCTTTAGTTATCGCTAATTGAGCGTAAACATAAGGGCCGCTTACTGAAACACAGAGAAGTAAAAAGAAACGTTTACCTATGCTCATCGTTTATAGTCCTTTCCACTCATTATTTTTTACTTTAAAATACATTTTTTGCTCATTGGTATCATAATACATATCTCCCAGCTGTCCAAAGTTGTTTGGTTGATCATCAGGTTTGTCCGGGCCCGAATACAGCCACGGAGTACGGTAAGAATAGCCGGTGCCGTTTGTATTTAGAACGCCAGTTTTCGTAAATCCCCCCAGCTCCTGCCAAGTCCCTCCTACCTTTCGATAAATCTTTTCATTACCTACGGAATTGGTGCGGAGGTAGTAATCACCATCTTGCGCACCACTTGGGTTACCAGGATTAGGTTGGTTATTCCCGGCGTACCACTGCTGGCTACCTCCGCCACCGGCAGGGGGTAGGGAAGCGGGCGCCCACTCGTTAGCACCGTTATCCCATTGTAATACTTGTTTATCGGAAGGAGCTGAGCTGGCCACGGTTCGTCCGCGCAGCCCCTGTACGATCAGCTTGCCATCCTGGGCCAGGGTGGCATCACCATTTACCGGCTTGAAATCCATATCGTTACCAAGTCCCTGACCAATGCCAATCCAGCCTTCGGGAAAAGGAGAAATTTTTACCTCGTCACTATCAATAATCAACCCGCTACCAACATTCACTCGAAGACCCTCGACGTTGGTGTCCTTAGCAAGACCGGGGCCCGCCACGTCGGCGTTGATCTTTTCTTTGGTGACCGCACCGTTGGCAATCTTTGCCGTTGTAACCATTGCATTAGTGATGGTAGCCACTCCGTTAGCGTCAATGGTGATGTGTCCGGAAATAGTGACCGGAATTGGCTTGTCCGACGCGTTTCCTACGAAAAGACGACCTTCGTTTAAGGTTGCGGGGGTTGCGGGGGGCAAGCTAACACTTATAGAATTCCCCCCCTCAGTGATTTTTATGTCATCGCCATCGATGCTAAATTCAGTGATTTTTGCTTCACTATCTACGTAATTTTTGGTAGCAGCATCTTGAGGGTCGTCGGGGTCCTCTAGACCGGTTATTTTCCGATCACCAGCATTGTTACCTTGGCTAAGTACGTCATCGAGAGGTTGATCGTCCGAGTCATCAGGAAAGGTGATACTGCCTACGGTTGTGTTAACGTATCCCCTGGTGGCGGCGTGGTGATCAGCGGTAGGAGTTCCCACGTTGGTAATTTGGTTGCCACCCGCGCTGTTATCCCTGTCTAATGCATCCTCTAAATCGCGGTCGTCAACGTATTTTCTGTTAACCGCATGGTCGTCGGCAGAAGGAGTTGCCAAATTGATAATCTGCTTGTTTGCGGCACTATTGCTTTTGTTCAACACTTGCTCTAGCGATGGGGTCGCCCCACCTACAGACACTGAATAGGCGTTTCCCCCCTCTTCTACCTCAAGCAAATTGCCGTTAATGGCAAATTTGGTAATTTTTGCGTTGGTGTCTACGTAGTTTTTAGTTGCTGCATCTTGTGGATTATCAGGGTCGGTTAGTTCAATTATTTTCTCTTTTGCTTTATTGTCTTTAGCCAATACCTGTTCCAGCGACGGAGTGCTTCCCCCGGGTGGTAGGGTAGCAATCTCCTGGTCAACGTAGGTTCTGGTTGCCGTTTCGCGGTCGTCAACGTACTGTTTACTCGCCGCGTCCTGGGTATCCGTAGGGTACGCTAGTTTAGTGATCTTACCGTTTGCGTCGCGGTCTTCATTTAAAACGTCTTCCAACCCGGGGGTTGAGCCGATGACAGTTACGTTGTTAAGCTTGTCATCAACGTACTTTTTGGTAGCAGCATCTTTGTCATCGGTGGGGTCTCCTAGATTAGTGATCTTACTATCCTCGGCGTTATTATCTTGGTCGAGAACCGCTTTCAAGTTGGGATTGAGCGCCGAAACATTGGCTAGCTCCGTATCTACGTAGCTTTTCGTGGCGGCATCGTTGGCATCGGTGGGACTATTCAGATCAGAAATCTTCTGATTACCCGCGCTACCTCCTTGCTGCAGCACCGACGATAGATTGGGGGTGCTAGCCGGTGTTCCTGCCAAGCTACCTACTGAAATAAAGGCATTGCCGCTGAACCGGAACACCTCACCGGTGCTTTCGTTGATATAGAAGTCACCCTCGGCGGCATCCACGTTGCTAGGAGCAGTGGTGCCCGCATACCAGGTGGTGCCGGAAATCTCGGAGGTTGGGCTGCCGGTTCCTCCGGAAGTGCCCAGGCGCCATGCACCGTTGAACCAGTAGTAAAATTGCCCTTCGTTGGTATCAAACACCAGCAGGCCGTGATCGGCGCGGCTTAGTTTGCCGGTGAAGGACGCCGCTTGCCGCTGGGCGGTGGTGAGCCGGGGAGCCAAGAAGCCCTGGTTGCCCTGTTCCGGCACTAACTCCAGCACCGCATTCGGGTTGGGTTGCTCGGTTCCCATGCCAATCACGGTCTGGGCCCGGACGGTCGCTGTTGATGCGGCGGCGAGCGTTGCGATGAAAAAGAATGATAAGAAGTACTTTTTTACCATTATAGTCCGTTTAAAAATACTATTGATGAGCTTTGCCCTTATTTTCTACCTAATGCTTTCTCTATCTTCAGCGCGCTGGGCAAACATAAAGTACGGTACGCAGGACCAATATCCACCTTAACCGGCGATTGGTTACCAACGGTGGGCTCACCTTTTGCTTCTTGAATGTTGATATTATTCTGGTATGGCGTTGGTCGTTTTAACCGGAAAAAGCACAAGTGTTGAAAGCACCGCAAATTTGCATCAGAATCGAACTATAGGGTCAGTTGCAGCGCTCCCTGGGTAGGCACCGAATGGCAGGAAACAGCGCGCGCTCGCGCCTCTTCGGCGAGTTGCTGCGCCCGGCGCCGACCATTAGAGCTATCGATGATTAGTAATTTATAAGAGAAATGCGCGTCGAGTATTTGCAGCCGACGGACCGCGTTGTTGCTAACAATAAGATAGTCTACCGAAACCACAGGGCCCGACGCCTTGCTGATTGGCAGCGGGCCATCGACGAAGGCCAATCGCTTCCCCTGCCACACCGCCAGGGTCACATTGCCCCGCCGGACCAGCGGAAGCGGATGGCGGGCCGTGGTAGCAGAATCCAAGAAAGTGGTGGTAAACCCCGCCTGCACGTGGTTTGGTTCGATCTGATAGGCTGCCTGCTCGTTCCAGCCGCCCCGGTGGTAGTTGGTGTGTCCGCGGCTGAAGTCAACGTGCGACTGCTTATTCACCTGATAGAAGGTGATTGCCTGCTGTTGTTGCTGGGACCAGTGGTGAGAAACGCGTAAGCCCGCGAAGGTAATCAGGCACCCGCAAGTCACCAGCAGATAAGAGAACCGACGATAATGAAACAGCAAGACGGTGCTGAAAAGCGCTCCGTACAGCACTAATACTTGCGGAGCGTCTACGTACAGTCGGTCCACGTAGCTGAGCGGAAGGTGCTCTAGTCCGTAGATCAGCGTATTAACTCCGGAAATAACCGTCTCCAGCACCTTTCCTACGATGGGCAGCAAGGCCGGAATCAACGTGCCCACGGCAATGGTGAGCAGCCCTAACGACAGAATAACAAACGCCGCCGGAATCACCACGATGTTAGCTAGCCAAAAGTAGGTCGGAAACTGATGAAAGTAGTACAAGCTGATAGGCAAGGTGGCCAGTTGCGCCGCGATGGACACCGCGGTGAGGGCCCACAGCTTATCGGCGAGCCAGAACCGGCACTCTAGCAGCCCGTAGATGCGTGGCTGCAGATAAACGATGCCCAGCACCGCCAGATACGATAGCTGAAAACCGACCGAAAGCAAGTAGTAAGGATTGATAAGAAGCAATAAAAAGGCTGATAAAGCCAGTGTGTTGAATATGTTGGCCCGCCGTTGCGAAGCCTGGGCTACGATCACGCAGGTGAACATGGTGGCGGCGCGCATTACCGACACCGAGCCTCCGGTAACCAATGCAAACAACCACAACGTTGCCACGCAGGCCAGCGCGTGCAGCCCCCGCCCCCGCCGGGTACGTTGCAAAAAACTAAGCAGGAACGCTACGACACCGTACACGATACCGATGTGAAGTCCCGACACGGCCAGCACGTGCATGGCCCCGGCCCGACTGTAGGCTTCGCGCACCTGGTCAACTAGTTGGTCTTTAACGCCCAACACCAGCGCCAGGGCAATGCCCCGGGCTTGCGGGTCTGCCACCGCCTGGATGAGTTGCCCTTTGCTCTGCCGCCGTATCTGATTAATCGCTTGCGTAGCCCAGTTAGGTAAAACCCGGTTTATCAACTGCCACTGTTCGGCGCGGAGGTAGTGCTGATGATAGACTTGCTGATTGGCCCAGTAACGCTGCTGATCAAACGCCCGGGGATTGGCCGGGGGAGCAATCGGCTGGGGAACGCCCTTAACGACAATCTGATCTCCGGAGCGCAGCAAGCGAAGACTGTCGGCTTTGGGTTGGTAGATGATAATGTCTGCTTCCAGCGGTGGGGAAGGAAGGATTACCCCAATGCTGTCGCGCGCAAGTACCTGGGACAAGCGAGCGGTGGTACGCCAGGAGTTTTTACGCTCGTCGGCATCGGAGGTGACGGTGGCTACGTAGTGAGAGTAGGCAGAATGATACTGCAGCAGGTGGTTCGGCCGCTGGTAGACTTGATACTGATTGACCCGTACGATTCCGACTCCAGCAAAAATTAATAGCCCTACCGTGCCAAACAGCGGGTTGAAGCGCTGCCGCCACCGGGCGGGTGATACAATTATCATCACCCCGTATAGAATAACCAGCAACGCAACGGCCACCGTTGAAATCTGCACCGAGGAGTGGAACCCAGTCAGAACGCCCAAGATCAGGGCCGGGGTAAACCGAAGAAAAGGGTAGGGAACCCAGCGAAACATAGTAGTTTTTGCGGGAAGGTACCAACCATCCCGCTCGAACGCTTCTCAAAATGCGCGCAAACCTCGCGCTGTACCAAATCAACCCACTTTCGTTGTTCCGATTACCGTCCCTTTGATTTGCTCGTCGTCGCAAGGGAAGGCTCAGTAGTAGGCGCTTCCGGATGGTAGGCAATGCGGCGGAAGCAAAAGTATTGCAGATTGTGCTTCATACCCGTGGAGGCAGTGAATCCCCAGATCACATCCGTGACGCCGTCGAAGATCTCACCGATCAAGTCGTGCTTCCCTTGGTACACCATGCTATTGTCGAGCCGGACAATCACCTCTTGGGTGTCAGGATTCCAGGCGAAGCGAAAGTTGTGCATCCGGTCATCTTCCAGGTCATAATCGTCGTTTTCGTCATTCCAGTAGGTTTCGTGGTAGCTGCTTCCGTTGACCAGAAAAGCCACGTGGTCGCTCACAGGGTCGTTTTGGTAGGGGTTCTGGTAGGTATCGAACTCGACGGCCACCGAAGGAGCGATAAAGTTGCCCGAGGCAAAGTTGGCGTTGAACCGTCCGTAGCCCAGGCCTTCGCCGTAGGTACCGAACGCATCGTAGGCGCGCTTATCGTTGTGCACCACAAACGTGATTCCGTCGGCCCCCAGGTCGTCTTTGTCGCCCAGGTAAATATCAAACTCTATCTCAAAGTAGTTGGTCAGATCCAGGGTGGTGGTGCTGTAGGCAATGCCCTCGGCGTAGCGTTCGTCGGGAGTGAGCATGATGCAACCCGAAGGCATATAGTCAGCGTATCCCCGCAGTTCAAACTGCGCGTGGGCTGACAATCCCAAGGTTCCAAGAGAGAGAGTAAGAAGCGATCGTTTTAAGTTCATGCGTTGCTTCGGTTAGGGGGTGAAATCAAAAAGCGGATTGAAAACGAGCCTCCGTTGGCTGGTTTTACCGCATTGATTATTTATAGCAACGTGAAAGTAGTTTTGGTAGTTCTAAAACAATTCGGCACGTAGCCGGTAGTACAATAAACCAGTTCATAACTTAACCTCAAACGACAATGGCACAAGATACCAAAGAGACTAAATCCTGGCCCGAATTAGCCATCGGATTGTATGACAAACTGACCGGACGCAATGCTGAAATCACCTACGAATTTGATGATTTTGATCTGTTTGTGCCCAGCAAAGTGGGAGCAAAAGGCGAGGTAGAGCACGCGCACTGGAAAATGAACGGCACGCTTCGCATTCGCACCACCGACGACCAGAACAAGGCTGGCCAAAATAAAGACAACCAGAAGAAGTAAGCATTATGGCTAAGACGATTGACGTAATCGCTGACCTAACCATCGAGTTAGATGGTGATAAAGTGAAGGTAACCAACGACGGCGATGGCGATCTGGTCATTAACTTTCCTAATAAGCAGACACTGGGAAAATTTATGAAAACCCGATTTGCCTTTAGTACTGACTTTAGTTCGCTAAATCGGGTAAATAAAGTGCTTCAGAGAGAGCGCCAACCGGTAATTTTGCGGGTAAACCAAGAAGATTGGGTGGTACTGGGGCGCTACGACAATCCCGTGATTAAGTACGCAAAACTAGCGCCCCTTCTGCTTGATAATTCTCTTTCTGGTGCTAAACCAAAAGATTGGTTCATACTTGCCGGAGTGCTGGGGGGTAGCATTTTAGCTGTTCTTCTTTATCAACTGATCAAAAAACGAGATTGATTCCGGTACGGAAGTTTGCGACGCGAGCCGCTCCCGGATTGAGGACTGCTATTAGATTATCAGTAACGCAGTAAAGTTGCAACCCTTTCGGACCGGTGGTGATGGTGAAACCCAGTCCCAAGTTATTGAATGACCGGCTTTGTACCGAGTAAGTAGCTGCAGCCTGTAGCCATCGACCCACCTGCTGACTGATACCCAGCGATAAACCACGGCGGAAAGAACCAATGTAATCGGTGTATACTGTAGCCGATGCTTTAGTATTAGGAGCCAATCGATAATGTCCCGTCAGGTACATTTGGGTAGGTAGGCCCGTGGTATACGAAGCAGAGTCTTCAGTGACCTCAAAGGCACCAGCTATAGAATCAGTTAGTTCAGTTAGATCAATCTCAAAGCCACCGCCGGTGAGCAGATCCTCGTCTTCTACTCCTTCAAACCGAAACGATCCTTCCGAACGCTGATTCATCACGTCAGATTTCCAGTTGATGAAGCCTAAGTTAATAATTGACCCGGAAAACGACAATTCTTCGTTCAACTGATAAGTCGCACCTAGATCTACGCCCATCCCAAAATTTTTGGTGTTCGTGATGTAGGGTGTGATATCGTCATCCAACGCTTCCATTCCTGAGGTTTGCATCAGCATATCAGCTTCCATCGTGAGCGCGTATAAATCAGCTTCGCTGCCGGTGGTGATGCGATAATTCGCCCTTCGGGTGGTAACGTTTCCTAAACCAAACAGGGTCTTGAGTCGCCCTCCTATCACCAGTTTGCCATCTTCCAGCGTTTTGCGGTTATATCCCAAGCCAATTTCCCGGTAGTGCATTCCCCGAAGCCAGTAGCCGCCCAGATCAATGGTTTCGCCCGGAACGTTTCCCTCTACCGCGGTTCTTAGCAAAGCATCGGAGTAACCCATTCGGGCCTGAAAACGCTCCGTAACGTTAAACGAAAAGCGGGCGTTACCCGTCCGAAAGCTTACCGCCAGAAGGTCTAGGGAAGCGTTCATGTTCGCGAAGCTTCGTTTGCCTACCTTGGTATTGCGGTAGAGTTTGCCGATGTCCAGGGTTTTCTGTCCGTTTTCGTCGGTTTCTACCTGAGAAACTATCTGGTTATAGGTAAATCCCGAGTTGTTGAATCCCACCTGTACCGAGGGGAAAATCGGGGCCAGGGTAATGTGGATATTATTCCGGGGCCTGAATGCCGGATTGGTGTAGGACGCCTGCTGAATGTTGTTCATCAGGTGCAAGGTCAGTTCTTGTTGGGCAATAGCCGAAACCGAGAGCAGTGCGAAGACGCTCGTCAGCCAATAACGATAGTTCATATTGAGCCGAATGTTAGTTGAGAGAAGTTTTTATCTGCGTTGCCAGATTGAAGCGAATACTGTAGAAGGAGTATAGTTTTATTTGATTATTAGCATCACTTACGCTATTCAGTGAGGTGCGAACCAGCAGGTGGGTAGCCGAACGTACCCGCTCGAACTTATCTTGATCAAGCGTGGCGGCAATCGGTAGATCAACGGTAGCCGGACGGGTTTTTCCGGTATTGCTGTCAATCAAATCAGCCGCTACCAGCAGTTGGTCCTCCTCTCCAAACAGAGACACCGGTTGTTGATCATCGTTTAGAATCAGCTGTCCATCCTCATCTAGGAAAAATAGGCGCAAATTAGCCGTTAGGGGGAAGCTATTTTCGGTCTTGATCAGCACCTTGAGCTCTTCTACATCCTCTAAATTCGTGAAGTCGACCGGAATAGAATCTTCGAGAACAAGATCAAATGTGCCTTCCAGAGGAAGTTCAATCTCCGTACTAACCTCAATTTGACTTTGATCCGTAATGAAGCTGGTGTCTTCGGGAGCGTTATCGAGGGTGAAACGCGGTCCGAAACGAAAGCTGCGAGGAAGTTCAGCAAAGGCCATCCTGATATTAGAAGTAGATTCATCCACGACGTGATTTTGGGTTGCAGTTGAGTCGTCTCGTTGCTTCTTAAACGGAAGATCATACCCACCGCCAAAGAAAGAAAATTCGGGCTTATCCATCAGTTGTAGGTTTTTTCCGCCTTCCTGCACCACGAAGGCGTTGGTCAGGCCAGCGGCAACCTTCACTCCAAACGAGTTGACGAATTGAAAGCGTAGGGTAGGATTAAGGCCCAGGGTGCCATCCACCGCACCATCCAGCAGCGGAATTTGCAAAGTATCAGCAGGAATGGGTACGTCGATGCCCGCGAAATTACCGCTCAAGTAATTAAACTTTATATCCGCCATCTCAATGGACAACCTGAGCTGTTGGCTCTCGCTGATAGGTTGGCCCGAACCTTGAATGGCTACTTCAAGCGCGTAGCTGATTTCATCATCAACCAATTCCAGTGAATAGTCGGCCAGTTCGTATCCTTGACTAGTTACTTTATTGCTCCAGGCATTGATAGTTACATTCCACACCAAAGGAATGCCCGTAGTCCGATTTTTGACGCTGGGAAAGGTAAGTGTGATGTCTAAATCGTGCTGATAGTCGGAATCTAGCGTAAGGCTGAGTTTTCCTTCTTTACTTTCTAAGAAAAATACACTTAGGCCCGCCATATCCATTTCCATTTTTCCTTCAAATTTTTGGGGAGGAGACTTCATCTGAAAAGCCGGTGAATTGATGCCCAATGAGAAGCTAGAGTAGCTTTCCTGATCCGGAATAGCGGGTAGCACATCTTCTGCGGTTCTGGAAGCCATCTGAGATCGATACAGCACACCATAGGTATGATCTTCGTTTTCGGTGAGTGACCCTTCGCCCTCATCAATGGTGATAATATCAGACACCGTTAGGTTGGTATTCAGCAGGGGCAGGGCAATGGAAGGGGACGGTGCTTTGATCTCCAGGTCGCTTAGATCATCTTCAGGCAAACAAGCCGTTAGCCACAGTGAAGAAAAAACCAAACAACCAACCGGCCCTAGGGTTCGTAAACTTCTAGTCATATGTTTGAGCGTTTCGAATGAGCGATATCAATTTGTTACGATTCTCAAGATCGCATCTATTGCTTCACCTAAGTAATTACAAACAGAGCATTCTGTACCCGGGTAGGAAATGGACTCACTTTATCCATTTTCTGGTCACTGTCACCCCAAAATATCAACCATGATCGCCGTAGAATCCGTTAGCAAAATATACGGGAGGCAGGCGGTGGTTTCGGGCGTTTCGTTTACCGTTGAGCGAGGCAAAACCCTGGTACTGCTCGGCACCAGCGGCTCCGGAAAAACCACCGTGCTGAAGATGATCAACCGACTGGTGGAACCCACCGAGGGAAGGATTTGCGTGGACGGAGAGGATGTCAGCCAGGGCAGGCCCGAGGTGCTCAGAAGAAAAATCGGGTACGTTATTCAGCAGTCTGGCCTGTTTCCGCACTACACGGTCTACGAAAATATCGCACTGGTGCCGACACTCATCGGTTGGCCTACCGACAAAATCCGCCAGCGGGTGCAAACTTTGCTCGAGGTAGTGGGCTTATCCGCGGAGTACAGTGAGCGATATCCCCACGAACTCAGTGGGGGGCAACAGCAACGGGTAGGCATTGGTCGGGCCTTGGCAGCTGACCCTCCGCTGGTGCTAATGGACGAGCCTTTTGGAGCCCTAGACCCCATTACCAAGCAGCAGATGACGCGCGAGTTTGCCTCCCTGGGAATGCTACGCGAAAAAACGGTCGTTCTGGTAACGCATGACGTGCTAGAGGCTTTCACGCTAGGAGATCAAATTTATCTACTGGACAGGGGAGTAGTTCAGCAGGGAGGAACGCCGCGGGAGCTGCTTTTTCGACCAAAGAATGATTTTGTGCGCTCGTTTTTTCAAACCCAGCGGCTGCGATTGGCCATGGAGGTGCTCACCGTCGGTGACTTAGTAACCGATTCGGTCGCTGAGCCGATGGAGAACGCAACTCATGATAGTACGGTAAGTGTGACAGAAGAAACCACGGTCTTCCGGGTGCTGGAAGCAATGGAAGAGAGTCAAAGCTCGTGGCTTTCGGTAAGCGGATTTGCGAAGGAAATAATTATTAATCGGGAGCAGATGTTGCAACGGTTCTTTGCCTACCAGCAAAGCGCAAGCTAGCTGTCTGGTCCGATTCGAGTGATTTGTTCAAGCGTGAAATCTTCTTTAGTGTACACATTGCTCACGTTGCCCGCCCGGTCGCGGATAGTGACGTCAATGCGCAGGGTATCGTTGCGAAACAGCGACTTATAAAAATCGACCGAACCCCACTGGATAGTGCCCTTCAGCGGCCGGTCTACCGAAAAATCATCCCGCAGTGGCGGAAAGCGCCCTCCTAAGGGAGCGCTGCAACGCTCGATTAAAAAGTCAAACTCTTTGTATTGCCCGTTTTCTTTGGTGTAAAGCGTAATGCTATAGTTGTAGTACGCTTCGTTGTAATCGGCCCGAATTGTATCCTTATCGACTATCCCATCGGTAAGGTCCAGGTCAATGTCAGTAAACTGGCGGCAATTGTACTCGGGGAGGCGGGGGTCGGGATTGTCCTGATCGTAAAACCAGTAGCCACCATCATCCGGATTGGCAATCGGTATATAGTCGTCGGCATCATTTTCTCTTCCGCTCACTCCCAAATCTCCGTCTCCGTCCTCAAAGTCTACGCGTACCACCAGCGAATCAGGTTGCCGGTCTACTTCCTTGAAGTACACTTCAATTCCCGTAAGCCGGGGTGGATCACCGAATTCAGGGGCCTCCAAACAGGCCGTGAGCATGAGCGAGGCGCCCATCAGAAAAAGTAGATAACGCAGGTGGATCATAATAATGTGTCGGTTTTTCAGCAATAGATTAGCGAATATCTTCAAAATTGACCACCAATATAACGAACAAAAGCTTCAAATAATGCGTAGCTACCCTATATTTCGGTATGCATCAACTGCAACAATTCCAAGAAGATATTTTCACCGTTACTTCAGAGAGTTTCGGGGAGCGGGCCCTGGCTCAGTTTTGCTGGCAAGCGATTCACAACCCGGTATACCGTCGCTACTTGTACGAACTAAACGTTAGTCCGCTTGAAGTTAGCAGCCTGGTTCAAATCCCCTTTCTGCCCATCGATTTTTTTAAGCGGCATCGGGTACTTTCGAGTCAGGATACCCCGGTAGAGGCCGTATTCGAAAGTAGTGGCACCACCGGGCAGGTGCGAAGCCAGCACCACGTGACGCACTTAACCCATTATCACCGGGTGAGTCAGCGTATTTTTGAGCAGCGTTTCGGGCCCCTTACCGCTTACCACGTGCTGGCGCTGCTGCCTACTTATTTAGAGCGAAGCAACGCTTCATTGGTCAGCATGGTGGATCATTTTATTAGACAGTCTGGCTCGCCGATTTCAGGTTTTTATCTAAACGACTACGAAGTATTGCTGAAAGCTATTGAGGAAGCAAAGTACAGCAGTCGGACCACGCTATTGGTTGGAGTAACGTTCGCCCTGCTACAGTTGGCCGAGCGCTATTCTCCGGATCTGAGTAGGGTACTGGTGCTGGAAACCGGCGGGATGAAGGGCATGCGTCGGGAGCTGACGCGGCCGGAGGTCTATCAACGATTGCGCGCGCAAGCGGGAGTAGAGCAAATTTCGTCAGAATACGGTATGACGGAGCTGCTCTCGCAAGCCTATTCTGCGCCATCGGGCTTGTTTAGTTCTCCCCCCTGGATGCGGATCTTGATTCGCGAAATCAACGATCCGTTTGCCCTAAAAACCTTTGGTTCGGGCGGCATCAACGTGATTGATTTGGCCAACGCCCACTCGTGCAGCTTCATCGAAACCATGGACCGGGGACGTTTGTACGATGACTCGACCTTTGAGGTGCTAGGACGGTTAGACAATTCGGATATTCGCGGATGCAACACCATGATTAGCTACGGATAATAATATTACTTTAACGCTAAAAATTTTACTTATGTAAGTTTTTTGCTATATTAGTATAGATTTATACTAAATATAGTTCATATGAAACTCAAGACTACACTATTGTTGCTGTTGATTGCGGGGTTCACCGCTTGTGCTCCTAAAGTTACCTGCCCCGCTTATTCCGTAGAGAAACCAGTGGACACCAAGGAAATCAGCGGATAATACGTTTTATATGATTTGATGAAGCTTCGGGTTGGTTGGTTGTTGAAGGAGGCATTGTTTGTTCGAGCGAAGATAGGAAGTCACAACCACCATCTGCGAAGCTTTTATTAGGTGTACCTTTTCACGTCGGAAGCAGATATCTCGGTATCGCACATAATCACGAGTCGTTCTACTACATTGCGCAGTTCTCGGATGTTTCCCGTCCACTCGAAGCCCCTAAGTACCTCCAGCGCGTCGGGAGTAATTTTTTTGGCAACCGCCTGATAATCGGCGGCAATATCCTGAAGAAACTTATCAACGAGCAGGGGAATATCCTCGGTTCGTTCGCTCAGGGGGGGCACGTGAATCAAAATCACACTCAGACGGTGGTAGAGATCTTCCCGGAAGCGTTTTTCATTGATTTCATGCTTTAAATCCTTATTGGTAGCGGCAATCACCCGCACGTCTACCTTAATGGCTTTGTCTCCGCCCACCCGCGTAATCTTATGTTCCTGCAGCGCGCGCAGCACTTTAGCCTGAGCTGACAAGCTCATGTCACCAATTTCATCCAGAAAGAGCGTACCCTCGTTGGCCTGCTCAAAGCGTCCTTTTTTCTGCTTGATGGCCGAGGTGAACGATCCCTTTTCGTGACCGAATAGTTCGCTCTCAATCAGTTCGGACGGAATAGCGGCGCAGTTAAGTTCAACCAACGGAGCTTGCGCCCGATTGCTCTGAGCGTGTAGCCATTTAGCGACCAGTTCTTTTCCGGTGCCATTGGGGCCGGTAATGAGCACCCGCGCTTCGGTGGGAGCCACCCGGTCAATGGTATCCTTTACGGCCTGAATCGCCGACGACTCGCCAATGATTTCACTGACCCCGGCCACCTTTTTGCGAAGCACTTTGGTTTCGGTGACCAAGTCGGTCTTCTCTAAAGCGTTCTTCACGGTCACCAGCAAGCGGTTCAGGTCCGGCGGTTTTTGAATGAAATCAAAGGCGCCCATTTTGGTGGCTTCCACGGCGGTTTCAATGGTGCCGTGCGCTGAGATCATGATAAACTGTCCGTCGAATCCTTCAGCCATGGCCTTCTGTAACACGTCGATGCCGTCTACCTTGGGCATTTTGATGTCGCAGAGCACTAAGTCATACTGACCATCGGCAATCATTTTGAGCCCTTCTTCTCCGTCGGCCGCTTCTTCAACGGTGTACTTTTCGTATTCCAGAATTTCGCGAAGCGAGCCGCGAATCGGTTTCTCATCGTCGATGATTAGTATTTTCGTCATGCCCGAAGATAGAGGGGATAAAAGTAAAAGGCAAGCGTATAAGCCGGGTTCTGTTTCCGGCAGATGGTAAAGCAACCAACCGGAATCTTGTCATTTATCTGGGATAACAATCGCTTGCCACCTCTAACGGCCTACCCGCCCCGCCGGGGGCTGCGCGAGCCACGCAGTGCCAATGACCGCCGAAACGGTGCATCGGCAACGAGGCTGTTTGGCCTTTCAACCCATAAGGTTTACCCTGCCCCCGGCGTCGCCGTCGGGGCGGTGCGCTCTTACCGCACCATTTCACCCTTACCCCACCGGGGGCGGTTTGTTTTCTGTGGCACTATCTGTCTCCGTTTCTTCGCAGAAAAGGAGCCTTCCCGTTAGGAAGTATGGCGCTCTGTGTTGCCCGGACTTTCCTCCCCGACTGATGCCGAGGCGACAAGACCGCTTGCCTTTGTTAGTAGAGACTGATTCTAAGGAAAAAAGGTTACGGCGAGTAGTCCACAGTTAGATAGTCCATAGTCGACAGTCCATAGCCAAAGGCTCAAGTGGCTGTTAATCATGGACTGTCGACTATCGGCTATGGACTAATTTAAAATACGTCTAGCCCGGTGAGTTTGTGTTCCCACACGTCGGCTTGTTGAGCAATTTCGCGGATCATGCAGATGAGGTAGTCTTGATTGTCTTCGGTCAAAAACTCAATAAAAACCGAGGCTTCTATCTGCACGAATTCTTCGTCAATAGAAAATTTGGAATAACGTAGTTTCTGATTTTCTGATAAAAAATTGCGAAAATTCAGCTTCTCGTGGAAGGAGCATACGTAAGAGGAAAAGCAGACTACGTCGGTATGGCCATCGTCTAAGGTTTGCAATTCGCCTTTAACAGACTGATAGCGACCGTCTTCTAAGGGAACAACTACCACGGAGGTGTGCTCATCGTATTCTGAAAAACTGCCGTTGATGCCTTCGGCTAGTGACTGCATGTACGCTTGTAGGTTCATTCGTTTGTTCGTTTGTGGTGAAAGAGCAAAAAAACAAAAGTTGACCGAAGAAAAATGGTCTGAACCCTTAGCAAGCTTACACTGTAAGGCTAAAGCTAAACTATGACAAACGCTCTACGACGAGGGCCGAAGCGCCTCCGCCTCCGTTGCAGATACCAGCGACACCCAGACGGCCATTACGCTGCTGCAGCGCATTGATCAGAGTGGTGGTGATGCGGGCACCGGAGCAGCCCAGCGGGTGGCCCAGGGCAACCGCACCACCGAGCACGTTTACTTGTTCAGGGTTGAGCTCGAGCAAGCGGTTGTTGGCGATAGCTACCGCGGCGAAGGCTTCGTTTACTTCAAACAAATCAATGTCCTTCTGGTCTACCTCAGCGCGTTGCATGGCCTTAGGAATAGCCAAAGAAGGAGCCGTAGTGAACCACAATGGGTCCTGCGCGGCATCGGCGAACCCCCTGACTTTAGCAATGGGGGTAAGGCCCAACTCTTTTACCTTGGTAGCGCTGGCCAGCACCAGCGCCGAGGCGCCATCGTTGATGGTGGAAGCATTGGCCGCCGTGACGGTTCCCTCTTTAGAAAACACCGGGCGTAGGGCAGGAACTTTGTCAAAATTCACTTTTTGGTACTCTTCGTCTTCCTCTACTATTATTGGATCTCCCTTGCGTTGGGGGACCGACACGGGCACAATTTCGTTTTGGAGGTGACCTTGCTGGGTGGCGGCAGCGGCGCGTCGGTAGGATTCTATTGCGTACTGGTCCTGTTCTTCGCGCGTGATACGCATTTCGCGGGCGGTATGGTCGGCGCAGTTGCCCATCGCAAACTGATTGTATACTTCAAACAAACCATCTTTTTCCAGGCCGTCTACCAGTTCGCCGCCGCCGTACTTATAGCCAAAACGGGCCTTTGGCACGTAATAGGGAATGTTGGACATACTTTCCATACCGCCCGTCACCACTAAGTCTTGGTGGCCCAGCATGATGGACTGGGCTCCGAACATGATAGCTTTCATGCCGGAAGCGCAGACTTTGTTGACAGTGGTGCAGGGCACCTTGTAGGGAATGCCCGCGCCGATAGAGGCTTGCCGGGCCGGGGCCTGCCCCAGGTTGGCCGACACCACATTGCCCATCAATACTTCCTGCACCGTTTCGACGGGAACCCGGGCGCGCTCCAGCGCACCGCGAATGGCAACAGACCCCAGTGCGGTAGCGCTAAGGGCCGATAAACTGCCGCCGAAGGAACCAATGGGGGTGCGGACGGCGGAGACGATGAATACTTCGTTCATGAATGGGTGGTTGGTGGGCGGAACATCATGAATGATGTTCCTACATTATTTTATTACCAGTCGGGTTTGGTGCGGTCGCGGGGTTTTTGGGGTTTACGGCGGTTTTGCTGGATATACTGCATCTCGTTGTTGCGCATGGCTTCCAGAATCATCTGCGCCTTTTCTTCGCTAATGTTCATTTCTTTCAGCTTATCGGACACCGGAGAACTGGACTGTTCCTGATCCTTTTCTCCTTCACTCTGTTCACCTTCTGGCGCCTCTTGTTCTTCAGCGTCTTGTGGTTCTTGCTCACCCGACTGCTGATCCTGGGGCTCTCCCTCTTGATCTTCACCTTGCTCGCCTTTCTCCTTCTGTTGCTCTCCCTCTTGTTCCTGCTTCTTCTGATCTTCCTGCGATTCTTTTTGTTGATCTTCTTGCTGCTGATCTTCTTGCTCTTGCTGCTCTTGCTCCTGCTGCTGTTCCAGCAGTTTTTTCACCAGTTCGTAGTTGTAGCGGGATTCTTCGTTGGTAGGATTGGCTTTGAGCGACTCTTTAAACGTAGCTAGTGCTTCGGGATACTTTCTTTGCCCGCTAGCGAGCACGCCCAACTGCTGATAGGCCACTGATTTGATCGCCGATGACTGGCTACTGGTAAGTTGACTATAGCGCAACTGGGACTGAGCAGTATCGCCGGATAGCAACAATGCGTGGGCCAGGTTGAGTCGGACGGCCTCGTCGTCCACTCTTAGGGAGTCGACTAGCTTGGTGTAATAATTTGCAGCGTGGGCGTAGTCCTTTTGTTCCAGGGCGGTTTTGGCCTGGGTTTTTAAGCGGTTGACGGTGGCGATGTCATCGATTCCACCGATCCAAGCGATAAGGGTCATCAATACTATTCCATAATTCATAGACGAACGGTCTTGAGTTTAATAAGGTGGTCGGCAATAAACAGAAGCAGACCTGCTAGCAGAAAGTAACCATATTTGTTAGAGGCGGTATCAATTTGTTTGCTGTCGCGCAGTTCACCCTCGATCTGCCCAATGGCGCTGATAAGCCGAGCGGTATCGTTTTGCTGGCTATTGATTTCGTAGTAGCGTCCGCCGGTTTGGCTGGCTAGCTCTTTCAGGGACTGACTGTTCAGGCGGGTAACCACAATATTTCCGTTGCGATCGGTTTTGGGCACCCCACGGGTCAGAATTTGCCCTCCCTGTTCGGTGCCTACTCCTAAGGTGAACAATTTGACTCCGCTATCGATAATTTCTTCGGAGATATCGGTAAAATCCTGCCCAAAATCTTCCCCGTCGCTGATCAAAATAATCACCTTAGACTTTTGCTGACCGGGAACGTCGTTGTCGCCTATCAGCTTAGAAAAAGCCATACGAAGCGGCGGGGCAAAGTCGGTGCCGGTGTTGGGCATAAGCCGGGTATTGAGCGTCTCGATAAACATCATTAGGGCACTTTGGTCGTAGGTGAGGGGGCAGGCTACGAACGCTTCGGAAGAGAACATGATGATGCCGATGCGGTCGGCATCGAAGGCTTTGACAATGTTTTTCAGCTCGAACTTCACTTTTTCCAGGCGACTTGGCTGCACGTCGGTGGCATTCATCGATTGGGACAGATCAATAGCGATCATAATATCTTTGCCAACGGCTTGGATCTCCTTGGTGGCACTACCCATCAGCGGGCCCATGAGGGCTATTAAAAACAAAGAAAAATAGAGGGTGCGTAGCAAGATCTTGCCAACGACCGCACCGACGCCCACCTTTAAAAACCGGTTGATGCGAACGATTCGAAAAACGTAAAGGCCGTAGGCAGCTAAGAAAGTAGCTAGAAAAATAAATTCGGTGGTGTCCAGGGTATTATACCAACTCATAGGATGCCAATAATTTAAGATGTAACGAATGGTAAGGAAAAGAAGTGCGCCGGTTAGGGGTTGAATTCAGACAGTGCCTCAAAGAAAGGAATATTTTTCAGGATCAGGAAAGATACTTTTCGGGATAGGGGGTAGATGATGAAAAAACTTGTGTTATATTTGCACTTTCAAATGGGGCAAGCACTTCAACCGGAGAGGTGGGTGAGTGGCTGAAACCACATGTTTGCTAAACATGCGTACTGTAACAGGTACCGGGGGTTCGAATCCCCCCCTCTCCGCCATGTGTTTGCACTAACGCATCTTAATTTATGTTCGGGGCGTAGCGCAGTCCGGTTAGCGTACCTGCTTTGGGAGCAGGGGGCCGCAGGTTCGAATCCTGCCGCCCCGACTTGATTATCAGGGAGTTACAAGTTCAATCTTGTATCTCCCTTTTTTATTTGCAAGCGATTTCGCAAACATTTTCGTACGAAAGCTACGGGTGTACGACAAATTTCCTATCATGCGGCGTTTCTGCACAACCGAGTGATTCTATGATTTTCTTGGTTTTTGTAGACGACCCTAAGTTGGGCCATTTGTTGAAAGCCAGCTACTGTCCATCGCTGTCCGGATAGTTTCATTCGTTCCTGTAGCACGTCCCGATGGGCCGATTCTATGGCCCCTGATCCAATGAGTAGGCCCTGTTCAACGAACTTATGATACTGCATTCTTTGCTGGTTCTTGCGCAAGTAAGCCAGTAGTTTCTTGCTTATTGCGTAGCTTTTCTTTCGCTTGGGCAGGGCTTGTAGGGAATTGATCACCGGGTTGATGCCCTGACTGATCATCGTTTCGCTGACCTGCTCAATCCACTCACTGCGTAGTTGTTCGTGGCCGAAATAGCTTTTGGCAAAAGCGCACAGATGCTCTTTAGCATGGTAGAAATCTACGATCTGTGTACTCTCTGGATAGGTGCTATCTACCCAATTCCATATCCAGCGAGCACCATCGGCAATAAAGACCAGGTTATTGAGGTTCTCTAGTTGATAGTTCATCTTAATGATAAAATCGCGGTGCTCCCCCAAATGGGAGACGTAGGTAGAGTTTAGCAAGGCGGTACGTTTCTTGCTGATCTGCACCCGATCATCTTGCTCATAGATACGCCCTAGTTTGTTTTCCTTCCAGCTTTCCTCTCGCGTCAGATACATGGCCCCGTCCACACTCACGTAGTGCCTTTCATTCACTCGCTGCGCAGGGTATTCTTTGTACACTTGCTCTTGAATAGCCAGTTTGTTCTCATCCTCAATGCACTGCCCATAGTGATGACAAACTCTCTCTATCTGCTTGGCGTTCACCTGGGCACCGCTCAGATGGTTGATAACTTCTTCGGCTTCGGTAAAAACCAACGCCTGTCCAACGTAGCACATGCTCTCTTGAAGCAGGCTGCTGATGTTGCTCGTCCCGGCAAGCTTAGACATAACATGACCGTGACAAACATCTATTTTCCCAAACCGGGTATGGACTTTTTTTTTGCGTTCTTGCTCTTGGGTACCCTGCCTAATGATGCCTGCAAGAGTTCCTTCTCAAACTTTTGCATCATCCTGGCATAGCTGGCCTCATAATCATAGGCACTCTCCAGGCGCATAGGGTCTGATTCCCATTCCACTAGGTGTTTGTTCAGTAACTGGCTTGCTCGTTCTTTGAAGTCCATCGTTTTTTGCCCTAATTTAACAACTTTTCCCTAATGGGAAATTTGTCGTACACCCAAAGCTACACTATCTCTATTCTTTTATTAGGTTCTCATTATATTGGCGGTACCTAACTTACCGTCTATGATTGAGCACAACCCAATTCTAAACAATCCTTACAAAGAACCAGAATTACACTACGCGACCGACCAGCAAGAAGGAACTATAAACTATAACGACATACGAAAGGGAAGAAGAATCTTCGTTCCCGATACTCCTACTATTCCGGTTAAGCACGGGCCGCAAGCTAGTCTGTACGAAGTCAACGACTTTGAATCAGCCTACCGCCAAGAGCTCATCAATCTAATACGGAAGGAAGTAAAGCAGTGGCGGGAGGGGAGCTATCCGAACACGACCCGAATTACTAAAGAGCTACTTACTTTCTGGTTCGCTGACCCCGAACGTATTGTTACGCAACGGCTTTTCTTTGCCCAACGCGAAGCCATAGAAACCGCTATTTGGCTCAATGAAGTAGCGGAAAAGTCTAACGCCGGGCAAAACATTCTCAACCAGATACAGGAAGGCCTAGCCACCGTAAGCAATAATAAAGATCAGCGACTCCCTCGTATTGCCTTCAAAATGGCAACGGGTACCGGTAAAACGGTAGTGATGGCGGCACTTGTTCTTTACCATTACTTCAATCGGAGGGAATACCGTAACGACGTTCGCTTTGCCGACTATTTTTTAGTCGTTGCGCCGGGTGTAACCATTCGCGACCGGTTGGGCGTACTGTTTGTGGACGTAGAACACGAATCTAAACAGGATATACAAGATTACTACCGGCAGCGGGGGTTAGTGCCTTCGCACCTGCAAAAGGAATTGCTGAACCTAAATTCTCGGTTAGTTATAACGAATTACCATAGTTTTGAGCCGAAGATACTACAGGGCAACAAACGTAGTCCGTTCGATGGGAAGAAGGATGCGAACGGTAATAAGCAGGAGGCGAAAGAGGACTTTGGTCAGGTAGTAAAGCGATTGCTAGGAAAGTTTAAAACCGGTGGTCGTCTTCTCATCCTCAACGACGAAGCCCACCACTGCTATTTACCTAAAGCGAAAGGCAAGCGAACCGAAGAAGACAACTCTGCCGAAGAAAATGTACGGGCGGCGGTATGGTACACCGGCTTAACTGAAATCTCAAAGCAGTACAAAGTAAAGACGGTGTACGACCTTTCAGCAACGCCCTACTATCTGCAAGGTTCTGGCTACCCTTCGTACAGTCTGTTTCCTTGGATAGTGACCGACTTCGGTTTGATCGAGGCAATTGAAGCGGGCTTGGTGAAGATTCCGTTTTTGCCGGAAAGTGACAATACGCACGAACTCGACGGAGCAAAACTCCGAAATCTGTACGATCATGCTAAAAAGGAAGGATTACCGAAGAAAGGACAAAAACGAAAGAAGTCGGAAGCGAAAAAGGAGGGAAAAGCAATCGGCGTCGAGGATACTCCGCACCTTCCACAGATAGTTACCCTTGCCATAGACCAATTTTACAACCACTACAAACAGTACGATGAGGGTTTACGGCAACGGGCCGAAGAAAAGAGCAATCTATTTTCCGAACCTCCGGTGTTTATCGTAGTGTGTAACAATACCTCCGTTTCCAAAGAATTATACAAGCATATTGCCGGTTACGAATTAACCGATAGTGAAGGCAGTACGATACGTAGCGTGGAAGGCAATTACCTGCTATTCTCTAATTACGATACCGCTACCCAACGACCGAAAAGGAAAGCTCCTACGCTGCTAATTGATAGCGATGCGTTGGAGAACTCCAACCAGATCAATAACGACTTCAAAAAAGTATTCGCTTCAGAGATTGAGGAGTTCAGAAAGGAGTACGCTCGCTTGTATGGGAGCGGTTCGGTAGAGAATATTTCGGATGCCGAAATTCTTCGGGAGGTAGTCAACACCGTAGGCAAACCGGGCAAACTCGGGGCGCACGTCCGTTGCGTCGTATCAGTGTCGATGCTTACCGAAGGTTGGGACGCGAACACCGTAACCCATATTATGGGATTGCGAGCATTTGGCTCTAACCTGCTTTGCGAACAAGTAGCGGGTCGAGCCTTACGCCGGAAACGCTATAATCTGGTTCCCTACGACCCGGAAACCGGCGAGCAATTGCCTACGAATACCAAGCGTACTAAAAACGTAAACTGGAAGTTTCCCCCCGAATACGCGCACATTATTGGCGTACCGTTTCGGATGTTCAAGGGAGGCAGTCCTACCTACGTAGAACCACCGGAGTATACGCGCATCTATGCGATGCCCGAACGACAAGCGGAGTACGAAATTACGTTTCCTAACGTAACTGGCTATCGCTTAGAACATCGGGACGGCGAAATTCAGTACGACTTTTCGCAACTGGAAAACTTTCCGATTGACGGCTCTAATTTGCCGACAGAAACAACAATGGAATCTGCTTTCTCTAGCGAGAGAAAGATGATGAAAGTAGAAACTATTCTGGAGAAGCGCGACCAAGAAATTATCTTCTTCCTATCCAAGGAACTGCTAAAGTGCCAGTTTCAAGATGTAGAAGGTACGGCTCCTTTTCAACGGTTCAATCAGGTGCGGAAGATCGTTGAAGAATGGTATGAAACCAAAATCCAAGTGTTTAATCAGAACTCTACTTATAAACGTTTGGCCTACTTCAAATCCAAAGCGGTATGCGATCATATTGCGCGGGGTATTAATACGGATATGGTTGATAAGAAAGACTTTATCCGACCGATCTTTAAATCCTACGGCGAAGCGATCAATAGTACGAAGTATGTAACCGGCAATACGTCGCGGGAGGTGTATCCGACGTACAAAAGCCACGTGAACTACGTCGTTGCTGATACCGATAGTTGGGAGCAGATAGCCGCTAAGACGTTGGAAGAACTGGACGAAGTAGAAAAGTATGTGAAGAACGCCTTCCTAGGTTTTGCGATTCCTTACGTCAAAGAAGAAAAAGACAAGCTGTATTATCCTGACGTAACTGTTTAGGTGGATTTGCAAAATAGAAAAAAGCTTCGGAACTAGCCACTGATGAGTGATAAGGAGACCATAGCGCAGCAGGCCCAACAGATTAGTGAACTGCAAGCCAGTTTGCAGGCCGCTTTATCTCGGATAGCCGAGCTAGAAGCCATGCTGGGTCAAAACAGCCGTAATAGCAGCCGTCCGCCTTCTAGCGATGGACTTGCCAAGCAGCCCGCCTTTCCGCGCTCTTCGGGCAAGCGACGTGGTGGACAGCCCGGTCACCGAGGCGATACCCTTCGGATGGTAGGCCAAGCTGACCAAGTGGTTCTCCATAAGGTAGCTGATGTTTGCCAGTGCGGTAATGCACTTAGTGAAGTGAGCGGGCAGCTTACTGCTAAACGACAGGTATTTGATCTGCCACCCCAAGCATTGGTGGTCACCGAACACCGCACGGAGTGCAAAGCATGCCCTGGTTGTGGGAAAGTACACCAAGGGGTTTTTCCCGAAGATGTATCGGCTCCTGTACAATACGGTCATAAGGTGAAAGCATTGGTCAGTTTGCTCAGTGTAGGGCATAATATGCCGACAGGCGCAATTAAGAGTTTGTTTACCGATTTGTTCGGCTATGCCCTCAACGAATCTACAATTCAGTCAGCCAACGCCTGCTACTATGAACGATTAGCACTAGAAGAGGCCATCATTCGTGATCAACTAGGCAAGCAAGCCCTTATTCATGTGGATGAAACCGGGGGGCGTGTGGCAGGACAACTGCATTGGTTGCACGTAGCCTGCAGCAGTTTGTTCACCTACTTCTTTGGGCACAACAAACGAGGGGGGCAGGCACTGCAAGACCCTAAGAGCGTATTGCCGGGCTATGATGGATGGGTAGTGCATGATTGCTGGCTCAGCTACTTTACCGGGGGACAGTACAAACACGCTCTGTGCGGAGCGCATTTGTTGCGTGAACTCACCGCCTTGATTGAACGGGGAAGCCACTGGGCTATTCAAATGCACACCCTGTTGATGAGTACTTACTTAGCCACCGAGCAAGGAACCGGCACGCTGAGCAGCGTAGCACTACAAGCTACCATTGGCCAATACCAAACTATCTTGCAACAAGCCAACCGGGAAGAACCACCCCCGGAACCGCGGGGCCGAGGTCTGGCCAGACCGGGACGTCCCAAACAGAGTAAGGGACGTAATTTGATGGATCGTTTGGTCAAACATCAATCGGCCGTATTAGCCTTCGCCCAGCACGAAGTGGTCCCTTTTACCAACAACTTAGCTGAACGAGATATTCGGCCGTGGAAAACCAAGCTGAAAGTAAGCGGATGTTTCCGAGCTACTATCGGGGCGGATTACTATGCGCGTATCCGTAGCTTTATCTCTACTGCACGCAAGCAGCATAAGTCAGTCTTTACCGAACTCTGCCGAGTACTTAACGGCGAGTCTTTCCTGCGTGATCTACAAACTACCTAAACTGTTACATCCTGACTTTATTGCCTGTTGTCGTACCGACGACGGCAATTCGGTAAACTTGATTATTGAAATTACCGGCTCTAACAAAGACGATAAGACGCTTAAAAAATGGTTCGTAGAAAACCGCTGGCTTCCGGCTGTCAATGCCGTGCGCGACCGCTACGGCTACGATGAATGGCACTTTATTGAGATTGCCAACGACCTGCGCGATATTAAGAACCAGCTAATCAGTAAAATCAAATCTCTAACCTTAGAAACTACCGTAACCGTATAACAATGGCCGAATCCTACCGCTACCCAAACGATACCCGCGCCTACATTCCCTCTAAAGAAGAAGCGGGCTACGAAGACGCTAACCAGCACGTACAAACCAACAACCAAACAACGCAGCTACCAAAGAACCCGGTCGTACATCGGGGGCAAGACCCGGAGCTATTCTGGAAAGACAAGTACGGCAACGACAACCGCGACGATCTACTAAAGGTAGACATCCGTTCGCTATACCGGCATGAACACGTCGCGCCCGAAAGCATTATCAAAGGACTGTACCGTACAGTAGAGGAGAGAACCAATCCCGAACAGACCGAGCTGTTTTCTACCAACGAACTGTTCGGCAATATGCTGGAACGGGACGAACTGGAGAAAGTAAGCGACTACTACCAGCACCAAAACGGCTGGACGAACCGGCTTATTCAGGGCGACAGTTTGTTGGTAACGACTTCATTGCTGGAGCGGGAAGGCATGGCCGGGCAAGTGCAGTGTATCTACATTGACCCGCCCTACGGTATCAAGTACGGCTCCAACTGGCAAATGAAGCTCAACAACCGCAACGTGATAGACGGCAACGACGACCATTTGACCGGCGAACCCGAACAGATCAAAGCCTTCCGCGACACCTGGGAATACGGCATTCACTCGTACCTAAGCTACATGCGCGACCGGCTGCTGGTAGCTAAAGAATTGCTTAATGACAGCGGTTCATGCTTCGTGCAGATTAGCGACGAGAACGTACATTTAGTGCGCTGTCTAATGGATGAAGTTTTTGGGAGTGAGAATTTAGTAGTAACTATTACATTCCAAAAGAAGGCTCATCAAGGTGCTGGTACAATGGCACCTGTTAACGATTTTATTATTTGGTATGCTAAAGATAAGACTAATCTAAAATATCGCTCTCTTTTTGAGTTTATACAGTTCGAAGGTGATGTAGGAAAATACCGCAAATTAGAGTCGCCAGATGGTGAAGTCATTTCGAGTACCTCTCTTTCTGAAACTAAGATTAATGCTAAAATATCAGAAGGATGGAGGCTTATGCGAGATGATTATCCTTTAGTTAGTCAAGACCCTCCAAAAGAGCCTCAACCCTTTGAATATGAAAATAGAGTATACTATCCCACAAAGGGAAGACACTGGAGTGTCAATTATCCAGACGGTCTAAGACGTCTTGCTCAACTTGGTAGAATTAGAAGTACAGAAGAAAGACTTTACGCTATTTCCTATTGGAATGATAGTCCAACTGTACCTTTGAACAACATTTGGAGTAAAATGAAAGGGGCTTCAGAAATGATGTACGTAGTTCAGACAACAGAGAAAGCTGTTCAGCGCTGCCTACTCATGTCTACTGACCCCGGCGATCTTGTACTCGACCCTACTTGCGGAAGCGGCACAACAGCCTACGTGGCTGAACAATGGGGGCGGCGGTGGATTACCATTGATACCTCCCGGATTGCGCTCAACATCGCCAAAACCCGTCTCATGACTTCTGTTTTTCCGTACTATCATTTACACAGCGATGTAGATGTACAACGCATTGAGAAAGACGGAAAGATCAAGAAGAAGATTACGCCGAAACCCAACCAGGAACCGGAGGAAGATATTCGGCAGGGCTTTGTTTATCAGGAGGTGCCACATGTTACGCTCAAAGCCTTAGCCAACGACGAGCCGTTTGATACGGAAACCCTGTACGATCAACCCTACGAAGACAAAAAGAAACTACGGGTTGCCGGGCCGTTTACCGTGGAAACTCTCCAGAATTACGAGCCGGTAAGTCCCGAAAGTCTGGATAATACGATCTTTGAAAACGGTCAGGATAGCGGAGGCGAAGGAGCGGGTTTTGAAGAAACCGTATTTGAGCATCTAAAATCGGCGGGAGTGAAAAATGGTATTCGCGACGAGCAAGCGATCTTTACCCGGATTGATTCGTTGCACAGTCCCTACCTTCACGCCGAAGGGTTCTATCAGAGTGCCGAAGGAGAAAAGAAAGCTTACTTTCATATCGGCCCGAAGTTCGGCACCGTAAGCAAACAGGCCGTCAACGGTGCCGTGAAAGAATGTCGGCAACGGGGCGACGTAGACTGGTTAATTATTCTGGGTTTTAGCTTTGAGAGCGATATTAACAACCAAAACGTCACGAAAAGTGTCGGTAGCTTCGAGGTGACCAAAGTACAAATGCACGACGATTTGATGCAGGAGGGCCTACTCAAACGAGACAAAAAAGCCGCTTCATTTGTCACCATTGGCGAACCCGACATAGCGTTTCAACAAAACGGTAAAGGGCTACAGGTAGAAGTTCGCGGCCTAGATATTTACGACCCGATCAAAGACGAAGTAAAAGCCCGCAGCGTCGCTGATATTGCCTACTGGATGCTCGACGACGATTACGATGGTAGCAACTTCGTCGTAAAGCAAATCTTCTTTTGCGGCGGCAAGCATGACGAGTTTAAGAAGTGGCAAAAGGGCTTGGAAAGTCTAGCGAAGCGGTCCACCAAACATAAGGCCGAAAAAACGCTCAAAATAGAAATAGACGACGAAGCCTTCGACCGTCTATACGGCTTCCGCTCGCATCCTATTGAAGCGAAGAACGAAAACCAGAAAGTGGCGGTACGGGTCATTAGTCAGTTTGGGGAGGAGAGTATGAAGGTACTGACCGTTGGCGTATAGGTACAAAAAGCCTATTATTGCCGAATGCGTAAACTTCGCGAAGTCCTTACCTTATGGGTTCCAATCTTGATTGGTGTTACTGTTATTCTTGTTAGAATCAGAGTAGTAGAAGAATATCTTATTGACATAGGGATAACTCCCCTTTACATCGGATTGTTCTTAGCAGGAGTACTCATTCTCAACCATATCGTTACGGTTTTTTCGCCGTACAGAAAATACGAAAGGCTAGAGAAAAACAAATGGGTACTGTTTTCTTACTTGGCACAGAAGCTACAAGCGGACTACCATGATACGCTTGACCTGAGAGTCAATGTGATGACTCCAGAGCGAAAATGCATTAACCGACTAGAGCCAAAGAAGGGGAATATTGAAGAGGCAAAGCTTTCTTGGTTTGGAAAGGTGTTGCAAATTGCTTGGGATTCAGAACGTGTTCAATCAGGTAAACGCTTAAAAATCACAGCAAACCAGGGAGTTTGCGGTATGGCTTTCCGCGATAAAAAGCTATACGCTAAAGACCTGACCCAACCTCCGATTCCAGAATATAACTTTACTAAACACCAGTATGAACAAACTGATGATTTGGTTTTCGTAATTAGTTGCCCTATCTTTAAAGACGACAAGTACTATTTAGAACAGTCCACAGACAACGTAATAGGCGTTCTCAACGTTGAGTCTAGTACAGTTGGTGCGAACTGGATTATTGAGAGGAGCAACAAGAACGAGTTTAGTAGATTGTGTAACGAGATTGTTCGAATCTCTGATGTATGCAGCAAAATTCTATAAGCTATGAAGAAATTAACCGGAAAAAGACAAGATTTAGGAAACGGTTTGGTTGCTGTAGAAATTAATAGAAAAGCATTACGGCAACAGGGTTTTACTTTGCAAAAAGCGTTTTCAAGCGCTCTGAAAGCCTTTGATGACAAAAAGCAAAAGCCGACCAACTCCCGTAAGCCACAGATCGTAAAATAGCAGTTTGAACAAGCTTCAAATCTGACCGGCAGTAATTTATATCGCCGGTTTTTCCGTTATGAGTTTCATCAGTAGGACAAGTTTTTATCTTCGTTACAAAAGTCTAGCAATTGGCGTCCTGGAATTTCGGCAAAAAGCTTGGCGGTTTAGCTATACAGAATCATTCAAACAGCAAACGGAACTTTCTCCTATTGTAGGTTTCCCCGATGTCAATAAAAGGTATCAGTCGGTGGAGCTATGGCCGTTCTTTATCAGTCGGTTACCAAGTACCAACCGTCCGGCCGTACAAGCAGTAATTAGCAAAGAACACATTGACGAAACCGATTTGGCGGCTTTACTAGAACGATTTGGAAAAAAGACCATTGCTAACCCGTTCGAACTAGAACCTGCATAATAGACTCTCACTCAAAGTCATAAGCCCTCTTTGCCGGAGGGCTTTTTTTTGTATACCTGCTTTTAAAACTTGTTTCATCGCCACGTTTGAGTATTGAACAGTACGCCGTAGTGCTTTTCCAGTAGGTCAATAATGTCGTGAAAAGCGGGGGGGGGCTCTTTCTAGTTACCGTAGCGATCTACCCAAAATAGATTTGGCCTATCTGATTGCTAAAGCGTTAGGGGTAAGCGTAGACGAACTGTTTGACGGCTAGGAGCAATCCGGTAGTTCATTCAAGGCTTCTTCCAAAAGATGCCGGTTGATATACCCTGCTCTTTGCAAAAGCCATAGGTACCGCTTGGTTGGGCTTCCGGCGTAGTGCGTTTTGAAGTACGGCCGGTTTAGCTCGTCGTGTATCTTTTGCTTACCGTAGGCAGGATCAATTATCTTATCCATCGCTCGGCTAAAGGGACTTCGGGTTTGGCTTTCGTATATCCGACTCAACGAAGCTTCGCGGTGCAGAAAATAACCTTCGATAGAATAGAGTACCCGACAGCGTTTGCCCGTGTGCGGACACAGGAAGTACCAAACCTTGCCTTTGCCTAGATTGGAGGGAAGGCTAACTAGCGGGACATCATACTTTCGCGGTTCGCCGCCGTAGTTGTAGCTCAACGTAACGTGGGGTTCATCTTGCGTGCAAACCGCTATGTTGATAGACGCGAAAGAGTTATCAAGCTGACTCCAGGTAAGCGTACCGGATTTGAAGCTATCTTTTCTGAAATAACCCCACTTCCTTAGTTCGCGAAAGGATATTCTTAAAGTGTCTTCGTAAAGACTAGCTGAACTGTGACGAGGCATATAGTTTGATTTTGAAACCTAAAACATTAGGGAACATGGCATCTAAAAGCCTTTAGGAATAATACCCTGATACATTCCGTCAATGTCCCGTAGACTGAACCGTTCGGCTATTGCTAGCTTCCTTTTGAGCCGTAGGTATCGCTTGGTAGGCTTTCCTGCGTAATGCTTTTTAAAATATTTCTGGTGTAGTTCATCATAGATATTCTCGGTGTAGCTTTGTTCAAACAGTTGCAGTAATCGTCTATTATTGGACGAATAGGTTTGCTTCTCGTAATACACTCTAGTAAATGCTTCTCGGTGCAGAAAGTAGCCTCCAACAGAATACAGCTTCCGGCAACGCTTCCCGGTTTGTGGACACAGGAAGTACCAAACCTTGCCTTTGCCTAAGTTGGAAGGAACCGTGACCAAAGATACCCGGTAGTTCCTCGGTTCGTCACCGTACTTGTAGTCTAATTTCAAGTAAGGTGCCGCCGAGCGGGTATTGACAACTATACCAATTCCACCCCTCCGATAACCGTTACGGCTCCAGGTGATCGTACCGCTTTGGTGCTGGTTAGGTTTGAGATACCCCCACTGCTTTAGTTTGGATAGATATATCTGTAAAGCTTCATCGTACAGCGTAGGTAGGGTGCTGATTCTTGGCATAATGTATAACTAAATCGTGAAACCTAAATCTTTAGAGAACGTGGCGTTTAATCGGGCTGTTTCTCTTTATTCGCCCTTTTTGTACTTGTACTTTTCTGTGACGTATTACTACTCATCCCAAAAAGCAGGATAGCCGTACTCATTGATTTCATTTGTCACTTTCCGGCCAAAAACCGTTATTGTCTCCAACCTCCTCTTTCCCATCTGCTTACCCTGCTTTGCCAATACTAGCGTATCATTGGGTAGGGTTTCGGCACCTTCTGAAAGGTCAAATTTTGCTAACTTTTTTTGTGCAACTGTGTCTGTCTTTAACAGATTACTTAAAGGGTTAATCTGGCTAAGTTTCTGATTTCTAGGGCCGGTTAATTTGGCTAAGTTTTTAGCATTGATAGATAGCTGCTCGATCTTATCTCGAAGTGCTTGGGATACCTGTTGCTGCATCGGTATAGGTACGTACTTTTCTATTAGCTTACGATATTGCTTGCGATGGTAGTCATGTCTCTTTCTGTCCTGTTCCTTCAAATCTTCCCAGTGTTTCGGGTTCTCATAATTAGCTAGTTTCCCGCGCTCTGCGGGCTTTAGCTCGTCCAGCTGGAGAGATGGTTCGCTAACTAATAATTCGTCGAACCTACGCAGCACTATACTACCCAGTGCCGCTAACGTACTAGGTTTTGTAAGGTCGGATAGGTGTACAATGCCCAACCGCTTCAAATCTTCCATCTTGGTATACTTCACTTCAAAGCGTAGCAGCGAATAGGGGAGGTCGCATTGCTTGGCTTTGTCGTAAACCTTGATCGCATAGCGTTGGTGATAGAGTTCAATACCGATTGAGTTTAGCCCTTTTGTTCGCATTTTGCTGAAAGCCTCCCCTCGGTGGGTAAGTACTGATCGGACAAAAATCTTTGCAGCAACAGGAAGTTTAGCCAGATTAACACCTACTTCTAAGTTCCGGAGCTTCGCTTTGTCAATATCAATACCGTATTCATCCCTTAGCCTATGGATAGCGGCCGCCACACTCTGAAATGAGAAGTCCGTGTAGTTTATTCCGTCTTGAGCGAACTTGTGTAGCGAACCAGACAATTCGCCGTAGTTTTCCGACCTCACTATGATTTTGAGATTTAGTAGGGTCGCTACTTTGGGAAATAAACGTATCTCGCTGGTCTGTTCGGATACTTTGCAACTAAAGTCAAACCGAGGATTGGCTACTAACCTTGCGATAGCATCTGAGTCTAGCACGACTTTGAAAAAATCAATCATGAAAACGGTTAGTCAGATTGACTCGGATATCTCCTTTCGAGTCTGCTTACGACCTTCGGAGATCCACTGCTCCAGTTCGTGCCTTTGGAAGTAAAGTCGTTTGCCTCTTTTGCTAAAGGGAATGGTTCGCGACGAAACGCGTTGATAGACTGTCTGTACTGCTAAGTCTAGAAATTCCGCCGCTTGTTTTATAGTAAGTATCTCCGGCTCTTTTAATACTGTAGACCGTTCGGTTAAAAGTTGCTCGATTCTGTTTAACTGGACTTGTAAACCGGCTACTGCTTCGGGTAGTTGTTCAAACGTATATGCCATCGCTTAATAGTTTGTTTATGCTATGTTACGCGCTTTTTTAGCCTTTGCTTGGCAAAATGTACTGCTAGTATAAACTATGTACTAAGGGTAGAAAGAATGTGCTGTATCCTTATTCTTGGTTGTGCCAGTCGTATTTTACTGTGTCGCTAAAGTTGTTTTTTAGTTTTTCATATTGAAGCTCTGAGTTGGTGAAACTGTCACTAACGAGCCTACGGTACTTGTCAAGGCAGTGACTGGTAGCTTCCCAGCTCTGCTCCTTTGCTTTCTGGTAGAATCGGTGAAACAACGCCTTGATAGCTCCCGATTCACCCCGCATCATATTGATGGCTTGTCCTTCACCTCCTTTACCCAAAAATGCCTTTTCAAAGAAAGTATCAAATTGGCTTTTGGTAAGGAATGGCTTACCGTTTTTGCTTCTTTTAGTAGTCAGTACGCGCAAAAATTCTCTAGCAGTGTCTAAAGGCATACCGGCACAAAAGAGGTTTAATTCTTTCTTTGACTGCTTATCAATGTCGTGTACTTTACTACTGCTCCTATCGGACTGACTGCGAGACTTTTGCTTTTCTATACTTTTCAGCTTACTAGATAAAAGCCCGAATGCAATGTAAAAATGCCAACCTATAGCCTGACCGCTGAACACTTTGCGCCTCATGGTATCATAATCTATAGGCGTAACTTCCTTGCTACCCTTCCAAGGTATCTTTCCCTCCTCTTTATAAGTAGGTATAGACCATCCATTCTTTATGTATTCCTTCTCCGCTATGCAATTCATATCTTCGTGGAGATACATAAACTCGAACAAGTCCATTTCTCTTAAAACTATTCTAACTTCATCCTCCTGAAAACCGCTGGTAGCTTTCTTTAGGTACCGGTAAATCTCAAGCTCTGTATAGGAATGGTCAATACTATCTTCAATCTCGTCTACAAACTTCCTCAGTGGTGAATTTGACGGATGATCCCTCGCGAGTTCTTGAAAATCACTAAGCCGCCCCCTCACCTCCGTTTCTTCTTCATTCTCCGCTTTTATTAAGACAGTGTAAGTCTTGACTTCTCCGTAGTCGCTGATTAGCTCCAGAAACTCCCATAAGGTATAGTCTTGAAGATTTTTTTTGGTAGTTAGTTCATTCTGAGATTGATTCTTGGATGGCTCATTAGAAAGAAAAACAGCACTTTTCTTGTACCCCGCATTTGATACCTTTTCAAAAGCATTTGACAACGCGTCTGATATATACTTTATCTGTGTGAAGCTTAAATTGCCTACAAACCGATTCTTTGTAAGAGGGGGTAAGAATGCATTAAAACTTAGCTTAGGGGTTTCTAACTCATCCCTTAGCTCCTTAATTGCCTCTTGGTCGTCAGTCATAGCGATCATCCGATAGACGTCTATTTTTCTCTCATTCATACGCCGCTCTATATCGCTTATAAGGGCCTGTACGACATTGAGGCATCCAGAAAAGAACTCTTCCTTTTCGCAAAATTCTTCATTCGCGGCCTTTTTGAACGCCCGGACGTAGTAGGCTTCTAGAACTACAGAGCTTGCACCTTTATTAAAATATCCGTTTAGCACGATACCTACGTAGTCAATATCTTGAAATTCCATTTCCTGAATTATCTAAAAAGTTAATCAAAAGCTGTCAGCGCATTCGCGTACTTACGCTTCGTGTCGTCCTCAAAACTGTCTAGGTAGTTCTCCGTTGTGCGGATGTCAGAATGTCCTAACGACTCCGATATAAACTCCACCGGTGCACCGGAACGCTTTAGGACGGTTGCGTAGCTATGGCGGGCCGTGTAAGTTGTAACGTGCTGCTCAATGCCTACCGCCTGGGCTATTCGGCCGATGTATTTATTGATCTGCTTGGTTAGCTGTTTGATCGCTTTGCGTTCGTCTTCCGGGCTTAGATCGCTGATTAAGAGGCCAAATACGTGCTGCTCCGGGTGCCCTGGCTTGACACCCCAACGTTGAATAATGCCCTTCGCTTCATCGGCGAGCACGACGACGATAGGCTTTTGGTTGGTACGGGTCGTATGTTCGGTTTTGGCTCGGATGAAGGTGAGTTTACCGCCGTCAATATGCTTGTACCGGAGCCGGGCGATGTCCTTTACATTCATGCCCGAAGCTAGGTAGGAAAATAGCCATAGGTCGCGGTGAAAGCCCTCGGATTCGGTTTGCGGTTGGTAGTTGAATAGCTTTGCAATGTCGGGTAGGGGTAGAGCTTTCTTTACGTTGCGACTGGCCGGAACTGCGTACCGCCGTTTGCCGAACGGATACTGTTCTCGTTGTATGATACCATCCTCAATAGCGATATTGAACAGCGTACGCAAGGTGCGAAGGTACATACTCACTGTAGTCATACTGTTACCTTTGGCGAGCGACCAACGTTCGTAGTTTTTGAGAAACTCCAGGGTTACCTTACCAAACTGTAGAGACTTGGGATAGAACTCCTGCAAGCTGGTACGGGCGTTGTGATACACACCAACGGTACCCACACTTCCGTCTTTGGTGAGTTCATCTATCCGTCGTTGGTAGTAGTCATACACCGTTACTTTTCTATCTCGTTTGTCCAGATAGTCCCGCTCGAAGGCTTCGTAGGTAAACGGATACAGCTTACTTATTATTTTTGCGGCTCTCTGCTCAATGGCATTCAGCCAAAGCTTTTGTTCTTTGTAGTCGCCCCGTGGCTTCGAGCCGGTCACTTTGATAAAGTCGTCTTCGGTAAGCGATAAGCCTACGGCGTAGTCCTTATACTTGCGTTGGTGGATAATGCGAAGTTTAGCGGGGTATGTGCCATCCTTCTTTTGGCGGCGAGTGTCTAGAATAATGTTAGCCGTTGCGTCCGTCATAGATGTTTGTGAAAAAATAGATTTGCAAGCGATTTCACAAACAAATATAGTAAATAAAGTAGTGCTAATGATAACTAGCGATAAGTATTATTTCGCTAACTATCTGATTTACAAGTCATATAGATAGTAATGATAAACAAACAAATAGTGCTTAGGGGTGCTTTGGGAGCAGGGGGCCGCAGGTTCGAATCCTGCCGCCCCGACTTTTACTCATATAAATGTCGGCAAAACCCTCTAAATGGTATGTTTAGAGGGTTTTTTGCGTTTGCACCCCTCCATAGTATTCAGCCGCGTAGCGTCCAGTTTTCTCAGTGCTTTGGTGAACTATTAGATGACCTTTTTTATATTCGTGAAAAGGTTACCTATAGTGGATCCAGTGATTTTTCTCTGGTATCCGCTGCCCTTCTGCCTAATGCGGCGACGCTGCGCCCTGGGGTTGGTGGCTGACCTCCTTCTTCAAGTAAGCCTCAATCTGGTCGGTGGAGTGATATAACTGTTCGTAGGAACCAATGACGAAATACTGTTTCTGAAAAACGTCCTTGCGGTAGGGCGTTTGCAAGATGGTATCTACGTCGAAATCAACGTGCGTAGCCTCATCGCTCAGACTAAATTTAGTTTCTCCGGCCGATGAAAGAATGCCCGCCCCGTAGATGCGCACTTGTCCGCGCTCGCGAATGAGTCCGAACTCCACGGTGAACCAGTAAATGCGCGAGATCAGCTGAATAGCCCAGGGGTTGTCAATATAGCGCAACGCAATCTTGCTCAGTTGCTGCAAGTAGTCTACAAAGGGCTGGTTGGTGAGCAGCGGCACGTGTCCGAACACGTCGTGGAACATGTCGGGTTCTTCCAGGTAATCGATCTTGCTCAGAGCCCGTAACCAGGTGGAGGCTGGGAACCGCCGGTTGGCCATGAGTTGGAAGAACTCGTCGTCGGGAATGAGGCCGGGCACCACGTGAATCTGCCAGCCGGTGAGCTCTCTCAGGAAGATGTTGGTCTTTTGAAAGTTAGGAATTCTATCAGGTCGGAAGTGAATGCGTTTGAGTCCTTCCAGATACTCACGAGAGGCAGCGTGGGGCAGTTTGGCAATCTGGTGCTCGTATAACAGTCGCCAGACTTTAAAATCTTCTTCGGTGTAGGCGTCGTAGTCTTGATTCATCATAACCTTGGGAAATTAATAAACCCAACCAACGAGTCAGTTAGGTATAAAAAATGGTAATTTTAGGTTGTTTTAGCGTAGTGATATTCAGTATAACGCGAAATAGGGAGATAAGATTGGTAATAATTAAATTTTTACTCCTTCAGCAAGGCTGCCCAGGCTTTCATCACTTCACCCCGGCGGAGAAAATCCTGGGCCAGTTCGTGCATCTTTTCCGGCAAACGCTCGGGCGTGAGCGAGTACAGCCTCCACATACGGCTGACGCGCGGCTCGTCGGCATAAGTTTGTAAGTCAGTAGCATCAGGCACCTGCGCCACATTGGCCAACTGGGCCAGATCACTACCCGTGAGCACGCTGCTCTCCCGAATGTTCGAAGGTAACTGGTCTACGCCGATGCCCTTTTCTCGCACCGGACGGGCAATCTCGAACAGGGCTTTGCCGCTGGCCCGGCAGTACAGGTTGCCTCCCATCCGGCCGATGGCATCCAGCTTATGCGGGTCGATGTGTTGTTCTTCATCGAGCACCGCTTCGCTCACGTGGGCCAGCAAGATCTCGCACACCACCAAATGACCCGCGCCGCCCTCGGTGCCCAGGGGAATCACCTGCTGCACCCGGCACTCGAAGGCCACCGGGCACTCGGCCACCCGCGGCGGACGCACCCGCTCCGAGGGCAGGGGGGTAAGTCCGGCTTTCACAAACTCATCCACGCCGCGCTCGTATTCGGTGCTGGTCAGCGACATCTGCTCGGCTACGGCGTAGTTCACCACGTTGATCACCACCTCAGGATGCGCCTGAACGTTGTCGAGTGTGTGCTTGCGGGTGTTATCGCGGGTGCGGTTCACGGGCGCGAACACCAGCACGGGCGGATTGGAACTCACGGCGTTGAAGAAACTGTAGGGGCTCAGGTTTACGCGCCCGTCGGTATCCACCGTGCTGGCAAAAGCAATGGGTCGAGGTACTACCGCTTCGATCATGTACTGGTAGAACTCGCTGGTACTGAACTGCTGGGGATCAATGATGGGCATGGGCGGGCAGAATTTGGGTACGTACTTCTCCGAAACCGACGCGCTTCCCTGCTTGTTCGGCGTAGCCGCGCATAACCACTGTATCATGGTCCGCTACAAACGTTCGCGCACTACCGTCGGCCAGCGTAAGCGGCTGCTGGCCGTTTTGGGTAAGTTCTAGTAGGGAACCGCTGCTGGATGGTTCGGGACCGCTGATGGTTCCTGAGGCCATCAAGTCGCCCACCCGCACGTTGCAGCCGTTCACCGTGTGGTGCGCCAGTTGCTGCGCCATGTTCCAGTACAGATCGCGCGTGTTGGAACGGCAAACAGTGGTGGGGGACTGCTCCTCCGGTTGCAAGTCTACCTCCAGTTGAATATTAAAGTTACGATCGCCGGTAAATTGTAAGTAGGGCAGGGGGGAGGGCGACTGCGGCGGACCCGCCACCCGAAAGTCGCGTAGCGCTTCCAAAGAGACAATCCACGGCGAAACGGACGAGGCGAAGTTTTTCCCCAGGAAGGGACCTAGCGGCTGGTACTCCCACCGCTGAATGTCGCGCGCCGACCAGTCGTTGAACAGCAGCAGTCCGAAGATGTGGTCTTCCGCTTCCGCCACGCCAATGGGTTGCCCCAGTGCGGTGTCTTTCCCAATCACAAACGCCATCTCCAGTTCAAAATCCAGCTTCCGGGTTGGGCCGAACGTCGGCTGGGTAGCGTCCGGGAGCATCATCTGTCCCGGCGGACGGTGCACCGGGGTGCCCGACACCACGATGGACGAGGCGCGGCCGTGGTAGGCGATGGGCAGGTGCTTCCAGTTGGGTGGCAGGGCGTTTTCGGCCCCTCGAAACATGGTGCCGACGCGCGTGGCGTGGGCTTCGCTGGAGTAGAAGTCGGTGTAGTCGCCCACCTCGATGGGCATATGCAGCCGGGCGTCGGCCTGGGGCACCAGCACTGCGTCGGCCACGGCGCGCAACGGAGAATCGGGATCGGTGAGCAAAGCTTGCAATTGCTGACGCAGCGATTGGGTGACGGGCTTGCCCAGTTTGATCAACGGATTGAGCGATGCCTGGTTAAACACCCGGGGGTCAATGGAAATGCCAGCTAGCAACTTGTGCATGCTTACCGCCGCCAGGTTGATAATCTGATCGCCAATGGCGACGCCTACCTGGGGCTTCTGGCGGGCGGTGGAGTAGATGCCGAAGGGCAGATTGTGAATGCTGAAGTCGGAGTGGGCGGGGATGCTGAGCCAGGAGTTCATAGGTTTTGTTTATTTGCTGTTGTAACGTTAAATACAGCCGTCAGGCCGGGCTTGTTTGCCTTGATCTTACAAGCATCAATACGAACTTGGAGCTACTAATGCCCATGTTTTTCATTCCCCGGCTGGCGGGGGCCGCCCCGCAGCTGCATGTCGTTGTGTGCCGTTTTTTCACTTACAACGAATGGCTTGCCCTCATAATCTCATCTTTCATGCTCCTTGAACTCCTTTCTTCTACAGAGTAGCCTTCCGAGACTATCTCGAAGCAGCTATCGTGAAAGAAGAAAATATAATGGTCATACTTCTCAAATTTTCTGTCCTCGTGATAAGGGTGAACAGAGTTCATCTTCTTTAACTCTTCAATCCATTCTGAATCTTTTACAATTTGAATTGAATAAGGTTGCAATCCGTATTTATAGAAAGGATGTTCTTCTATTGCCTCATCATTTGGACTTCCGAACTTAAATTGAGCGTACCGATCAAATCTAATAGTTACGATTCCATTGTCTTCGTTAGATCTTACATTTATAGTCGATCCATCCCAACTTGGGTCAACGTGGCTTACATAAAATATTAAGTAGACGGTGTGTTCGTTTGATAAAACCGTAGGAATGGGTGCACCGACATCAATTTTAAAACTTTCGTTTATCTGCTCTATTTTCATATTTAAGCCTCTTTTACTAATGGCACACAACGGCCAAGTGCAGCCGTCAGGCCGGATTTGTGGGCTGTTTTTCTGCCGAGTGAAGTTAATATTTCTTGGCGCATCAAACAATCAAGCTCAACATTGCTAGGCTGGCGGCTGCACGATGTTGGGCGCTGGTTTTAGATTTTTATAATTGAAAGTAACCCAAAAAAAATTGTCAATACTACAGATACAATTGTAATAATATAGGAAATTT
This sequence comes from Cyclobacteriaceae bacterium, assembly GCA_965217295.1. Classification (GTDB taxonomy): domain Bacteria; phylum Bacteroidota; class Bacteroidia; order Cytophagales; family Cyclobacteriaceae; genus Tunicatimonas. The sequence goes on along the minus strand of CBDCHR010000008.1, from coordinate 5,670,561 downwards.
TGTTTCTTTTATTGGCTTGTTCTTGATCTTGAAACCTTGTAAAAATTATTTTTGAAAGTTCTTTTAATTTGCTGCTAATGTATGCTGCTTTTTGCTCCCTAATGTTATTTGATATATCTATTAAAATGTTCCTTTCTAGTTCGGGTAAATCTGCAAAAGGTGAAATCTTGCTGTTCTCGGTAATTAAGTCTTTAATAGTATTGTGAACTTTTTGCTTATCTGCACTTGCTTTATTAACAACTTCAACATAAAGCTCCTTTAACAGTACAGACATACTTTGTGTAGATTTCTCGTTAATTTCGCGTTTATAAATTCCAAGATAAACGTTTCTCAAATCATTAATATTTTTAATCAACCCTTCATGAATTCCTTTCTTGGTAGTATCAAAAAATTTATTTTTTTTAAGCTTAAACTCATTAACTTTTTGCCACAGTATCAAGCTAAAAATTATAGTATAGCTAATCATGACGATACTATACACGTATATATTAATCTGTTCTAAAATCGCATCCATACAAATTTTATACTTGCCCAACAATGATATAAACGCAATTACGTCTATCCGCAATATAGAAACTTGGCATTTATTCAAATAGACTTACTGAATGTATGTCTGCTTCTTCATTGATCATCTGTCTCTGGTCCTGAAGAAGGTAATTAAGTTGGCAGTTTTCTCGTTGTTGATAGTCCAGCAGCCCAGCAGCCCAGCCAGTTGGTAGACCACGGTTTGTCGGGTTGTTTCATATTCGTCCACCTTCTTAAGAAAATTTACCTTGCTTTGCTCGTACCCAACATTTTTTCAAGCAGAAAGCTAACTGATCGCGAAGAATTTTGCATTCTGCCGAGGTGAAAGTATGTCCGTTTCGGCACACCAGTCTTATTACCGACTGTCAACCAGACGAATCCTAGCGTACTTTGCATTCTACGGCGCTGCAAGTGCCTTCAGCGCCATGCCTACGTCATAATTCCGGCCTGCAACCAGAAGAATCTAAGGGGACTTTGCATTCTACGGTGCCGCAAGTACTTAAGTTAAACGGTACTTATCGAAAAACAGACCTACAATTAAACGAATCCAAGCGTACTTTACATTATACAGGGCTACAAGTACCCAAAATGCGCTGAATATAGTAGATTGCGGGTCTGCAATTAAACAAAACTAAGCGCGCTTTGCATTCTGCAGCACCACAAGTAGTTGCGCTTCGCCAGAATTGCCAAGTTGTTGAGATGAAACCGACTAATTACTTGGATAATGAATAGCGGCTGCCATTAATCAGTGATTCACCTTCCATGAATACATATAATTCTTATCCTCTACCTCCAAAGCCGCCTCGGTTAGCTTCAATGGGCGGAACGTATCCACCATCACGGCTAGTTCTTCGGTGCCCTCTTTGCCCAACGATTTCTCGACGGTACCGGGGTGCGGACCATGCGGCAGTCCGCCCGGGTGCAAGGTAAGCGAAGCGCGACTCACTCCCTTACGGCTCATGAAGTCGCCCTCGGCGTAGAACAGCACCTCGTCGGAGTCGATGTTGGAGTGGTTGTAGGGGGCGGGAATGGACTGCGGATGATAGTCGAACTTGCGGGGCACAAACGAACACACCACAAAGTTATGGGCCTCGAACATCTGGTGCACCGGCGGCGGCTGGTGAATGCGCCCGGTGATGGGCTCAAAGTCGTGGATCGAGATGGCGTAGGGATACATATAGCCATCCCAGCCCACCACATCGAACGGGTGAAACTGGTAGAACAGCGATTGCAACTGCCCGTGCTTGAGCACCCGCACCTCAAACTCCCCCTCCTCGTCGTGAGACTCAACCGGGGTGGGAGTCTTGTAGTCCCGCTCGCAGTAGGGACTGTGCTCGAGCAACTGCCCGAACTGGTTGCGGTAACGCTTAGGCGGACGTACCTCCGAGTTGCTCTCGATCACGAGGAAACGCGCCGGTTGCTCTGGGTCAATCTTCCACCGGTGGGTGATGGTGCGGGGCACGTGCACGTAGTCGCCCGCCACGAACGAAACCTTGCCCAGCGGACTAAGCAACTCGCCCCGCCCGTTGTGGACGTAGATTAGTTCGTCGCAGGAAGCGTTGCGGTAGAAGTAGTCCATCGGCTCGGTCGGAGAGCAAAGCGCTAAGCGCACGTCGGCGTTGCCGAGCAGGTATTTCCGTCCGCTAAGCCAATCGCCTCCGGCGGGCACGTCCTTGCCCAGCAGATGCCGGTGGATCATGTTCTTGTCGTCGGCGTAGTTGACGGCGTAATCAATGGGTTGATTCACCTTAACCACCGCCGTGGGCGGATGCATATGATAGGCAATTGATGAAATGCCGCTAAAGCCTTCGGCTCCGATTACCTCTTCATGGTACAGCGACCCGTCAGGCTGTCGAAACTGGGTGTGGCGCTTGTGAGGAATATCTCCGTGTTGTTGGTAGTGGGGCATGATGATGATTTGGGTTGGTGGCTAGGGTATTAGGAGTTGGGTGTTGGGGGTAGCCTAAAACCTAATCCCCAAAACCCAACTCCCAGTTATAAATTTCCCCGCCGACCTTGTTCGCGTTCGATGGCTTCGAAAAGGGCCTTAAAGTTACCCTTGCCGAACGAGCGCGCTCCTTTGCGGTCGATGATCTCGTAGAACACGGTGGGACGATCCTGCACTGGTTTGGTAAAAATTTGCAGCAGATAGCCTTCTTCGTCGCGGTCCACCAAGATGCCTAGTTGGCGCAAGGCCTCGATAGGCTCGTCGATCTCGCCTACCCGCTCCTTGAGCGTATCGTAGTAGGTATCGGGTACGTTCAGAAACTCCAGCCCGTTTCGGCGTAGCTTGGTCACGGTCTCAATGATATCGCCGGTAGCCAACGCCACGTGCTGCACCCCCGGCCCTCCGTAGAAGTCCAGATACTCTTCGATCTGACTCTTCTTGAGCCCGGCGGCCGGTTCGTTGATCGGAAATTTAATGCGCTCGTTGCCGTTCGACATCACCTTCGACATCAGGGCGGTATACTCGGTAGAGATGTCCTGATCGTCGAACGAAACCAACTGCTTGAATCCCATCACGTTGGCGTAGAAATTGACGAACTCGTTCATCTCGCCTAGGGCCACGTTGCCCACCAAATGGTCGATGTATTTTAAGCCTACCGAACGGTTCTCAAGGTGCTCGTTTTTCCAGGGTCGGAAGCCCGGCAGGAAGAAGCCGTGGTAGTTGTGGTTCTCCACAAAGGTATGGATCGTATCGCCGTAGGTGGCAATGGAGGCCACGGTCACTTCGCCATCATCGTCGCGCCGCACATTGGGTTCCTGCACCGACCGGGCGCCGCGCTGCATGGTTTCTTCGTAGGCTTGTCGAACGTCATCCACCCATAAGGCAATATCCTGAATGCCATCGCCGTGGCGGTACACGTGGTCGGCAATCTCGTTGTTGGGCTGCAGGGCGGTGGCCAAGATCAAGCGAATTTTACCTTGCGCCAGCAAGAAACTGGCGGCCGACTTGTAGCCGGTTTCCGGACCGCGGTAGCCGACGATATCGTAACCGAACACATAGTGATAATAGTAGGCCGCTTGCTTGGCGTTGCCGACCAAATATTCTACGTAATAGGTGCCTTTGATGGGTAGAAAATCCTGCGGAGGGGCTGAGGTAATGATTTCCGGTTGCATAGTCGGTTGCAGTATTAATAAAAAATGCGTCTTTTTACAGAAAACGATTCACTCGTTAGAATGTTACACTACACTATTCTGCTATTTTAATAATTATCGTTCAGGCGTAGAACGTGATAACTCGTTGAGGAATTAGCCCCGATTCATCTCCGCCAACTCTTCTTCAGTATAATCAGTAGGAAATCCTAGGTGCTCGAAATCATCAATCTCCTTCAGGAAGTCCTGTAACTTGGTCCGGACGCGCTTGTACGCCGGTCCACCCAACGGCAGGTGCATCGGCGGATTGTCGAGCTGCACCAGATCAAACATCGCCTGCGCGGCCTTCACGGGGTCGCCGGGCTGGTGGCCGCTCACCTGCTCGAGCGAGCGCAGGTTCTTGCCCGCCGATTCGGCGTAGTCATCAATCTGGTTCTGGGTATAGTTGGCTGAGCGGCCGGCCCAGTCGGTGCGAAAGGGCCCCGGTTCCACATTGGTGACGTAAATGCCCAGGTGTTTCACGTCGGCGGCCAGGGTTTCGCCGATGCCCTCTAGCGCGAACTTCGAGGCATTGTAGGCACCCACTCCCGGATAGCCCTGCAAGCCCGCAATAGAGGTGATGTTGAGGATGTGTCCCGACCGTTGCTTCCGCAGGGTGGGCAGTACCGCCTTAATCATATTGATCGCTCCGAACACGTTTACCTCAAATTGCTGGCGAATTTCTTCGTCGGGCACTTCTTCCAGGGCGCCCAGCGAGCCGTAGCCCGCGTTGTTCACCAGCACGTCAATGCGCCCGTGTCGGTCCAGCGCTTGCTGCACTCCGGCAGCAATCTGTTCGGGCTGGGTCACGTCGAGCTTCACGCCCATGGTGTGCTCAGGTACTAGATAGTCGAAAGCTTCTACCTGCTCGTCCTGCCGCAGGGTGCCCACCACTTGGTCGCCCTGTTGGGCCGCAATCTGGGCGAGTTCACGTCCGAAGCCGGTGGAGCAACCGGTGATAAACCATACTTTGTGGTTGGTCATGTTTTTTGAGTTAGGTTGGGTTTAACGTACTGAACATTGTTAACGGTTGTACGGCTAACGCAGTTTGATAAATTTTCAGAGGAACGCAGGCTCACGGAGCAATGCCGAAGCGTAACGCTTCTGGCAGAACATACTAGAAACCACTTCGGCAACAAAAGTCAGGACGCTAGGAGGTGCTACTTTCCCCGTCTGCATTGGTCGTCAGCACCTCGCTCATATAGTCGAAAAAGGGCCGTAGCGCACGGAAGGTAGCCAGCGTTTCTGCTAAAAAATTCGGTCGCAGCACTTCTTCGTCGGTAAACGGCCGCAGGGCATAGAACTGTTTCCGGCGAATCCAAGCAATGCTCGGATGATCTTTGGCAAAACTCCGCGGGGCTGTTTTCACGGCGTCGCCCCGCAGCGCACCGAAGTAGCGCACAAAGTCCGGGTGCTGGGTAATTGCTTCTATCGGCTGGCTGTCGAACTCCAGCTCTTGACGAATGCGCAGCAGGTCTTCCTTGTTCGGTCCGAAGAAGCCGCCGCCCACCTGGCTATCGCCATTGGTTCCGATCCGAAACACGTAGCCGCCCCGCCGCTGGGCTCCGGCTCGATAAAGGTAGGCGTCGAAGTGATCTTTATACGGCGTTTTATCCTTTGAGAAGCGCAGGTCGCGGTAGATGCGGTAGACGTAGCACTTGGCAACCTCATCGGTCTGGTTAAGTTGGGCGGTAACCGTCTCGGCAAAAGCCGTGACGTCCTCCTTGGCGGCAAGATAATCGTCTCGGTGCACCTCAAACCAATCGCGGTTGTTGTTTGCCCGCAGATCGGCCAGAAATTGTAAGGTAGGCTTCCTGATCATGTCCGGTCGCTGTGCCCGAGGTCTCGCTCGGGATCAATTCGGTCGCGCACCAGTTGCTTCAGCTCTTTCGCTTCCGGAAACCGCCCGGCTTCTTTGCGCGAGAAAATCAGTTCGTCGTTCAAGTGTACTTTGTAGATACCGCCAGTGCCGGGTCGCAGGGCCACTTCTTCCAGATCGGCGTCGAAGGTGGTGAGCAGTTCCTGGGCCATCCAGGCGGCGCGCAGCAGCCAGCGGCACTGGGTGCAGTAGGTGATTGTGATTCGGTAGGTCATCAGCAGTTCATTTCTGCCAAACCTCAAGATTATTCTGCACAAAATCCCGCAGGGTGTTGGGCGGACCGCCGATCAGGTGCTCCAGGTCGCGGTGCACCACCGGAGGCTTCTGAAAGCGGGCCGCATAGTGCAGCGCCAGCATAATTCCAATGAACGATGCATCGACGCCTTCCTTCTTTTTGGTGATAAAAAAGCTCACCGGATTGGGACTGACGTACTCAACGTTGCGCTGCAACTCTTGCGAGAGCACGTCGGCCACTTCGGAAAAGGTCATCAGTTCGCTTTGGCTACCCGTGATGGTATAGGCTTGGTTCACGTGGGTCCGCACGTCGGTGAGCACCGCCGCGATGGCTTTGCCGATATCCGATACGTCGACCCACAGAAACTTAGCGTCTCCGGCGGGAATATAAATTCGGTTACGTTCCCGAATGTCGTCGCCAAACACGGTGATCAGGTTATCGGTGAAGTAGCTGGGTCGGATGAAAGTGTAGGGAATGCCACTTTGGCGAATGAGCTTTTCAATCTTGGCGTGCGGGACGAACGACATACGCTCGGCTCCCTGCACTGACAAGAAGATGATGTGCTTCACGTCGAACTCTTTGGCCCCCCGCATCAGTACGCGAAAGATTTTCTCGTCGGCAATCTGGGGCGGACGCAGCAGGAAGAGGGTGTCTACCAGCGAGAGCGAAGCGATGGTGTCGGGCAGGTCGTTCAGATCAAAGTACAGGTGATCGGGCGACAGTTCATCGCGGTGCCGGGTGCCCCGGTAGAGGCGCTGCTGGTCACTTGGGGTAAAATGATCCAAAATGGCAGAACCTACGCTGCCGGTGGCCCCGGTGATGAGGATATTTTCCATAGAGAAGTCTAAAAAATCAGTGTAGCAATTAGTAAAAGCTGTTTATGCAAACAGAACGCGTTGAAGCAGGTAAAGTTTGTAAGGGAAGCGGCTTCGGATAAATCGAAGAAAAAGAGCCGACCAAAATAGTCAGCTCTTTCAATGTACCAGGAGCGGGAGCGGATCGCCGCCCGATCGAACCCGCACGGCCTTTCGGCCACAAGATTTTCGTGCTCATAAACGAAAAAAGCCAGTCATGAAGACTAGCTCTTACGGTGTACCAGGAGCGGGAATCGAACCCGCACGGCCTTGCGGCCACAAGATTTTAAGTCTTGCGTGTCTACCAGTTCCACCATCCCGGCCTCTAAAACAAGCGAAGCGACCGTGATAAGTCGCTTCGCTCTGAGCGAAAGACGGGGTTCGAACCCGCGACCTCGACCTTGGCAAGGTCGCGCTCTACCAGCTGAGCTACTTTCGCGTTTCTAAAATTTAGGAGTACAAAGTTAAGCATGCTACCCGAATTGTCAAGGACTGTGCTCAAAAAATTTCCCAGCAAGTTTCCCTACCAATAGCTGATTAGCTACCTTGACGACTTTCCGAACTCACTGGTCACTGGATGCTAGTTACTAGCTACTAGCGGCTAGAATCCAGTATCCAACATCTTGCCCCCAAGAAAATCATCCAATATCCAATCCTATGATCCTCTCCGGCAAATCCATTCATGAGCAACTCGGCAAAAATATTCGAATCGAGCCTTTTCGGGTCGAACAACTCAATCCCAACAGCTATAACCTGCGCCTGCACCACGAACTGCTCGTCTACGACCAACCTACGCTCGACATGAAGCGCGAGAACACCGCCCACCGGCTCAGCATTCCGGAAGACGGCCTGCTGATGGAAAAGGATAAGCTCTACCTGGGCCGCACGGTAGAGCATACCGAAACCCACAACTACGTGCCCATGCTCGAGGGGCGCTCGTCGGTGGGACGGCTCGGTCTGTTCGTGCACATCACGGCGGGCTTTGGCGACGTGGGCTTCGCCGGATTTTGGACGCTGGAGATGTTCTGCGTGCAGCCGGTGCGCATCTACGCCGGGGTACAGATCTGCCAGATTTTTTACCATAGCATTGAGGGAGATTATGAGACATACCGGGGCGGTAAGTACCAAAATAACCAGGGCGTTCAGCCCAGTTTGCTGTTCAAAGATTTTGAGTAATTTTTTTGGCCTCCCGGCGGACAATTAATTGGCTAATTTTTTATCTTGACCAAAACCACTAAATTTTTCAACGATGAACCTACACCACGCCCTCGCCAAACTGCACCAAAAGCGCGAACCCGTCCTGGCTAGCGTTCCGGCCACGCCCTCCGAAGTAAGTCCCGAACTGGAACCCGCCTACGCCCTGCTACGCGAACGGGGCGCGCAGGAAAAGCGGTTGATCGAGCAGCTAAGAATGCAGCGCTCGCTGGACCAAATCAACGACCCGCGGCGGCACCGCTGGCTCACGCAACTGTACAACGGGGAGGTGTACCACGTGAACGACGTGCGGAAAGTGTGCGTGCACTACCGCATGCGCATGCTGCCCAGCCACCGCTACTGCGGTCCCATCGATCCGGAGTTCGGACTCAAATTAAATCGCTTTCGGCGCGCGCACCAACTCACTGACGACGACCTGGCGCACGACTTCTTCGTGGTGGCCCCGGCCGAAACCTTTGACCTGGAAAAGCGGCAGCGCCCTTTGGTAGACCCGCTGTTGCTCTATCGCATCGACGAGCAACACTACAAACTGGTGCACCAGTGGGGCGGCGACCTGCATCCCCTGCGTTTCCTGCGCGCGTGGCGACACCGCAGCCTCACCACCATGACGCTCTACTGGACGCTGTTCACCTTTGTGCTCACCCTGGGCCTGTTCGGAGCCTTGGCCGAATCGGTCACCAATGCGTTTACCATCTCCACGGTGTTCACCTTTTTGGTGGGCTGGGGTTACCACTCCACGCTGCGCGACAGCTACGACGAGCAGCGCCACCGCTTCAGTGTCCACAATTGGAACCAGGACTGGATTTTTTGAAAGGATGCTAAATGGCTACACTTAGTCATTTGTAGGTCAACCATAACTTGGTGCCCCAATCCTCGATAACTTCAACAGGATAACCGTCTTGATTGTATCGATAGGTTGTTACACAGCGATAACAGCTTGCGTCAATAAGCCCGGTGTAGTCACTTAGGCTAGCCACCGTCACATTATTCGTGCTCCAGTTAATTGGGTTGTATAGGTGCGGGGGAACCATTTTTAGGTAGTTGTTCTGTCGATCGTACGCAAATCATTAATTTTCTCACCGTATACTGAAGATTGGGTACTTTGAATAGACACACCGAATACCCGCAAGGTTGTAAAGGAAGTATACTTTATTTGCTGGTTCAGGAAAAACGAGAAACCCAACCCGCGAAACTTACCGCCCCCCGGCTAGGTTGTACTAAGAAATTCAGAATCTTAACCCATGCCTATCAACTTTCACCGCGTTCCCACGGCCTGCTTTGTGCTGGAAGAAGCCCGGCTACGGCGCAACCTGGAAACACTACAGTACGTGCAGGAGCAATCCGGCGCCCAAATCATCCTGGCCCTCAAGGGCTTCGCCATGTTCAGCACCTTCGGCCTCATCCGGCAGTACCTGCACGGCACCACCGCTTCGTCACTTTACGAAGCGCGCTTGGGCTACGAGGAGTTCGGTGACGAGGTGCACGCCTACGCCCCCGCTTACTTCGAGAGCGAGTTCGAGGAGCTGATGGGCTACTGCAACCACATCACCTTCAACTCGCCCGCCCAGTGGGAACGGTTTCGTCATAAGATTCAGCAGAACAATAAGAAGGTGTCCTGCGCCATTCGCATTAATCCTGAATACTCGGAGGTGGAAACCGATTTGTACAACCCCTGCGCCATTGGCACCCGGCTGGGCGTGACGGCCGATCAGATCGGCGACCGGCTGCCCGAGGGCATTGAGGGCTTGCACTTCCACACCCTGTGCGAAAGCGATTCGTACGCCCTGGAACGCACGCTCCGGGTGGTGGAAGACCGCTTCGGCCATCTGCTGCCGCAGGCTAAGTGGCTCAACCTGGGTGGTGGCCACTTGATGACGCGCGAGGGCTACGATCTGGAGCATACCATCCGCCTCATCAAAGGGCTACGCGAAAAGTACGACCTGGAAATCACGATGGAGCCCGGCTCGGCGGTGGCCTGGGAAACCGGCTATTTGACCAGCACGGTGGAAGACATCATCGACAGCCGGGGCATCCGGGCGGTGGTGCTCGACGTGAGCGTGTCGGCGCATATGCCCGACTGCGTGGAGATGCCCTACCAACCGGTGGTGCTGGGTGCTCGTGATGCCGAGCCAGGCGAACCCGCTTATCGTCTGGGCGGACTCACCTGCCTGGCCGGCGACTACGTGGGCGACTACGCCTTCGATCCGCCGCTGCAGGTGGGCGACCGGGTAGTATTTAACGATATGATGCACTACACCATGGTGAAAACCACCTTCTTCAACGGAGTGCGCCACCCCTCGATCGGCATCTGGCACGAAGACGACACCTTTGAGCTGGTGCGGGAGTTTGGGTACGAAGATTATAAGGGGAAGCTATCGTAGCTACCGTAAATCCACCACCTCTACGCCCTTGTGCTCGCGCTTGTTGAAGGTGAATAGCTTGTCGTCTACCGGAGCTTCGGGGTTGAAGTTGTTGATGTCGTAGGTGTAGCGGGTGCCGTTCTTCTCAAAAATCTTCCAGCGCTTAAGCACCTTATCGTCCTGGCTGATATGCAGGCGAATTTTAAAGAATTGGTTATCCTTGTTTTCAGGAATTAGGTCGATCACCTGGTAGGTTTTGCCGTCGATGGTTTCGTCTTCCACGTACGCGTACTTGAACCCGCGCTGGTAGGCATTGTATATCTGGGTAGGGGAGATGTCGCCTTCTTCGGGGTCGTAGTTATCGATGTTCACCTCGTTGGCCTCTTCCAGGTAGGTCCACACCGTGGTTCCATCGTTGATAACTTCTTGCCCGCCCATGTTCAACCGAAACTTATCGCCCTTCACGGCAATCTGCCCCTCAAACTTATCGGCCTGGGGCTGATCGGGAATCTCCATGCTGTAAGAAAAATCAGCTTCATAGGCCCCGATGGCCTGATAGTGTTCGCTCATGGCGTCCAGAATCTGGCGCGCCTGCTTGTCATACTCACTCTGAGCCAGTGCCGCCGAAAGGGGAAACAAACTGACCAATACGCCCGTTAGGATGTGCTTCATTGTTGAAATGGTTATGTAGATATCTTCTAATCCATATCGTTCAACAATTGTTCCAAACTGTACTCGTCGCTGATGAGCACCTCGCGGGCTTTGCTGCCCTCGAAGGGCCCCACGATGCCCGCCGCCTCCAATTGATCAATCAACCGACCGGCTCGGTTATAGCCCAGTTTTAGTTTGCGTTGAATCAGTGAGGTGCTGCCCTGTTGGTGGCGCACCAGCAGGCGGGCGGCATCGTCGAACAGGGCGTCGCGGTTCTTTAGGTCTACCTCCAGTATATCGTTATCCTCGTCGCCCACGAACTCGGGCAGCAGGTAGGCCGACTCGTAGGCCCGCTGCGAGCCGATAAACTCGCAGATATTATCCACCTCATGGGTATCGATGAAGGGAGATTGCAAACGAAAGACGTCCGAGTTCACCGACAGCAGCATATCGCCCATGCCCACCAGTTGCTCGGCCCCGCCGGTGTCCAAAATGGTGCGCGAATCCACTTTAGAGGTCACCCGAAACGACAGACGCACTGGGAAGTTGGCCTTGATGATGCCCGTGATCACGTTGACCGACGGCCGCTGCGTGGCCACCACCAGATGGATGCCAATGGCGCGGGCCAGTTGCGCCAGCCGCGCGATGGGGGTTTCCACTTCCTTGCCCGCCGTCATCATCAGGTCGGCCAGCTCATCGATGATGAGCACGATATAGGGCAAAAAGCGGTGCCCCTCGTTGGGATTGAGCTTGCGCCGCACAAACTTCTGGTTGTACTCTTTGATGTTGCGGCAACCGGCGTCCTTAAGCAGGTCATAGCGGTTGTCCATCTCGATGCACAAGGAGTTGAGCGTATAAATCACCTTCTTGGTTTCGGTGATAATGGCCTCCTCGCTGTTGGGAATCTTGGCCAGAAAGTGCCGCTCAATCTTGTTAAACAGCGATAGCTCTACCTTCTTCGGATCCACCAGTACAAACTTGAGCTGCGAAGGATGTCGCTTGTAGATCAGCGAGGTGATGAGCACGTTGAGTCCGACGGACTTGCCCTGCCCGGTGGCTCCGGCGATGAGCAGGTGGGGCATCTTGGCCAGGTCGGCAATGAATAGCTCGTTCGATACCGTCTTTCCCAGGATGATGGGCAGTTCCTGCTTGGTGCGCATAAACTTCTCAGTGAGCACCACCGAGTGCATGCTCACCACCTCGCGGTTTTTGTTGGGCACCTCGATGCCGATGGTCCCCTTGCCCGGAATCGGCGCGATGATGCGAATGCCCAGCGCCGATAAGCTTAAGGCAATATCGTCCTCCAGGTTCTTGATCTTAGATATTTTAATGCCCGCTTCGGGCACGATCTCGTAGAGCGTCACGGTAGGGCCGATGGTCGCCTTGATGGACGAGATACCGATTTTGAAGTTGATCAGCGTCTCCACAATGCGGTCTTTGTTGGCTTCCAGCTCCTGCGCGTCCACCTGCACGCGTCCGGACTGCGAAGCGTCGAGCAAGCCCTGCTCGGGGTAGCGGTACGACGATAAATCCAGCGTGGGGTCATAGTGCTCGATCTCGCTGCTGCCCTCTTCTTCGGTAGTAATCTCTTCAATCTCAAGCGATAATTGCTCGGCCGGGGGCGGCGGAGCCACGTCGAGCGGAATGTGGTTGGTTGGTTCTTTGGCGAGTGGGGGAGGAGGCACAATCTCCACGCCCGCTTGCGCTTCCTGGTCGAAGGGACTGGTCGGTTCAGGGTCGGCCGCTATTTCAGACTCCTCCATTACACCAACAAACATAGCTTCGTTCTGAGTCATTGCAGCATCCGCTGGGGCAGCATCCGCTGGGGCAGTATCCACTGCGGCAGTATCCACTGGGGCAGCATCCACCGGGGCAACCGTAAAGTTGAACCAGTGGACAATATCGAAGAAGAAAATCAGGAATACCGCCAGGGCCAGCATCAACAGCAAAAAGGTGCCCCAGCCGATGAGGCTGTTGCTGAGCACCGCCATTTCGTAACCGAGTCCGCCGCCCAGAAAGCCCCACTCCGCCACCGTTTCCTGGTGATATACCCAGTAGCCCAGCAGCAGGCTCGTCCACACCAAAAAGAACGCCACCCACTGGAAGGCGCGGTTGGGACGAATCATTTGTTGCCGAAACACAATGCGCGTGCCCCACACCAGCAGCAGCGGGGGGATCAGAAACGAGGCCACCCCAAACCAGCGGAAGATAAACAAGTAGGCCGCGGTGGCTCCCACCAGCCCCAGCCAGTTCTTAATCTCCAGCCCGGCCGATTTCACGTCGCTCTCCAGCACCGACTCCACCACACTTTGGTCGGCGGCTCCGTAGAACAAGAACGCTACAAAGGCGATGAGCAGGTACAGGGCCACCACGATGAGAAAAAAGCCCACGGCCAGGTGAAGGCGCCGATCCTTTAGCGGGTTCTTCCACGGCCGGGGTGTTCGCCGCGGGGTAGTCGTTTTTTTCTTTTTAAACTGATTGCTCTTCTTCGTTTTTTGCGCCATTACGTTGGGGATAAGCCGCGTCCGATCACGTGGGTAAAACTAGAAAATATTTGCACAAATAGCATGAAGGGGTAAAAAATCAAAAATTTCGCAACTATGGCTAATTTTTTTTGTCGAATCGGTGTTACCGACCCATTGACCCATTTTAACGAATTTTAACAGCCTTTACCACCCGACGATGCAACAACCTTACGAGACAATTCTCTGCCGATCAGCACGAGGCTGGGTAGCCGGACTGCCCCACGGCCTGGCCTACGCCTTCACCTACCAAAATATTAGTCTGCACCTCACCGAAGAAGAAATCGGTCGGCTAAAACAGCGGCTCGACGAGCTGGATGCGCACGAATGGTTCTGCTTACCCAACGGTAAGTTTGTTTTGCTGACGATCCCCCGATTGGCAGGGTGCTTTTATCTGGAGGAAGCGGAGGTGAACGAAATGAAAGATTTGCTGCGCGAAGCCGCCGCGATGGTAAAAGTGCACCAGTGTTTACTGAACCGCGTGCGGTAAAGTTAAGTGCCATGCCGGAGAACCGTCCGGTCATGTCAACACCCGGATTGGGGAAGTGTGATTGTGCCTATCCCCCTACTGATTCCCTGCGATGGGAGCGTATCTTGCGTAGGTAAGGTCGCATCAGAAAAGCAACCTTTTGTTCGGGTAAGGATAGGGCGGAAAACAGACCTTTTTGTTTTGCACCAAAGTGCTTCCCAGTGCCAGAAACGGCTTTCTCTAAGTTAAGATTGGTCCGAAGTCGCTAAAATTCAGCGCATTACCCTAGGCCGAACTAAGACGGCACCCAAAAACCACATCGGTACCTTACGCTGACCAACGTTTTCAGGAGCAATCGATCGGTAGATTCTGGCAGAAACAGTCACTCAGTTGGCAGTTTGGTTGAGGGGTAAGCGGGGAGTCGGAATTTCCTTGACTCATGGACATAATGTTTTTCCCGGCTTACTTTCTTCCCACCAAAAATTCCAGTGCCAACCGATAGCCGTCTAACCCGCAGCCCACAATGATGCCTGCCGCGTGAGGGCTGATGTAGCTGTGGTGCCGGAAGGTTTCTCGGGCGTATACGTTGGAGATATGCACCTCTACCACCGGGCTGCTGATGGCCGCCACGGCGTCGGCCAGAGCCACCGAGGTGTGGGTGTAGGCCCCCGCATTGAGCACAATGCCGTCGCACGAGAACCCCACCTCGTGCAGCTTGTCCACCAGCGCTCCCTCTCCGTTCGACTGGTAATAATCCAGCGTGATGCCGGAAAAGGTCTGCTGCAAGGTGGTTAGGTGGGTATCGAAGCCCTCGGAGCCGTAGATATCGGGTTCTCTCACGCCCAGCAGGTTAAGGTTGGGGCCGTTGATGATGATGTAGGGCATGGTGCTGCGTAGTTTTTGGCCTCAAGCTAGGCAATTGGTGGCTAATATCCTTATCTTCCCCGCTGATGCTGCATCCCGACTGGAATATTTACCTGGAAGACTTCAGGGACTACCTGGAGCAGGAGCGTTCGCTGGCCAAGAACTCGCTGATGGCCTACATGAGCGACGTTGAAAAGCTCCAGCAGTACGCCGACGTGGAAGGCTGGGAGCAGTCGCCGCGGGAGCTGAGGCAGTCGGACCTGCTAAAGTTTATTGCCTACATCTATGATCTGGGCATGAGTGCCCCCTCGCAGGCCCGTATTCTGGTGGGAGTGAAGGCCTTCTACAAGTTTCTGCTGCACCGTGACCTGATCGAGGATGACCCTTCGGTGCTGATAGAAGGACCTAAAATTGATCAGAAGCTGCCCGACGTGCTGTCGTATCAGGAGATTGAGCAAATTCTGGCGGCCATTGACCTGTCTACCGCGGAGGGAGTGCGCAATCGGGCGATCATCGAGACGCTCTACAGTTCGGGCATGCGGGTGACGGAGCTCACCGAACTACGGATCTCTAATTTATACGCTGATATCGGCTTTCTGCGGGTGCTGGGCAAGGGCAATAAAGAACGCATTGTGCCCATCGGCCGCGACGCGCTTAAGTACATCAAGATGTATACCCAGCACGTGCGTAACTTGTTGGAGGTGCAGTCCGGTCACGAGGACTACGTATTTCTGAACCGCCGGGGCACCAAGCTGAGCCGGGTGATGATTTTTAACATTGTGAAGGATGCCACCGCCCGGGCGGGCGTAGAAAAGAACGTGAGTCCGCACACCTTTCGGCACTCGTTTGCGCTGCATTTGGTGGAGGGCGGGGCCAACCTGCGGGCGGTGCAAGACATGCTCGGCCACGTGTCGATCACCACCACCGAAATCTACACCCACCTGGATCGCGACTACCTGCGGCAGGTGATCGACCGGTATCATCCGCGCGCCCGGCATCCAATCAAGGACAAGCACTAGTGCCCCCAATATTAAATTATCAATCGTTGTTTCGCTATACATTCGGTACTTGCTGTTTTGGGTGGTGCTGGAAAACTACTGTAAAAATCGTATTTTTGAGGATGAACTACGCACGAATCTGCCTGAGCCTATCTCTCTGCTTGGCCCTCCTTTTTAGGTTGTTGCCCGCTGCGGCGCAGGATACGCAACCCGATGATCTTTTGTCATCTGACTTTCATCAGCAGCGGCGGGAGGCCCTACGCGCCAAGATGCCCGACAATTCGGTGGCGGTGGTGTTTGCCAACCCGGTGCGCAACCGGGCCAACGACGTGGACTTTCTCTACCACCAGGACCCTACCTTTTACTACCTGACCGGCCACCGTCAGCCCCATTCGGTGTTGCTGTTGTTCAAGGAGCCTCAGCGCATCGGCGGCAAAAAAACCGACGAATTACTGTTGGTGCGTCCGCCCAACGCTCTGGACGAACTCTATAACGGACAGCGCCTGCGCAGTGAGGAAGGTGCCAAGCAGCTAAATATCAAGGCGGTGCGCGAAAACCCGGAGTTTCGGAAATTAGGCGTTGATTTCGACAGCTTCGACCAGGTGCTGTTCTACGACTTCGCCGACGACGTGCGCGACACTCCCGAAGAGGACGACCTATATGATCTCATTGAAACCTTCAAGCAGCAGGCCAACTACCCGACTGAAGGCAAGCTATCACTACGCACGGAACCTACGCGGAATAACCTGGACGTGGTCACGCTGGATAGTCTGATGCGTCAGTTGCGGGAGATTAAAACGCCTGAGGAGTTAGACCTGCTGCGCAAGGCCGTGAAAATCTCCGCCCTGGGGCAACGCGAGGTAATGAAAGCCCTGGAACCCGGCATGTCGGAGCGCGAAGTGCAGGGCATGCACGAGTATATCTACAAAAAGTATCAGGCCGAATACGAGGGCTATCCTAGTATTGTGGGGGCGGGGCACAACGGCTGCGTGCTGCACTACATCGACAACTACAAACCGGCTATCGAAGACGGCGAACTAATCCTGATGGACCTGGGGGCTGAGTACCACGGCTACACCGCCGACGTGACCCGCACGCTGCCGGTGAACGGCAAGTTTACGCCCGAGCAAAAGCAAATCTACGACCTGGTGTATCGGGCCCAGGAGGCGGGTATTGCCCAGTGCCGCGCGGGCAACACCTTTGAGGCCGTGTACGAGGCCACCGCCCGGGTGGTCAACGAAGGGCTGGTGAAGTTAGGCATTTACGAAAGCACGAAGCCCAAGGACATCGTGGATCCTGCCACCGGGCGCAACCGCTACTACCCCCACGGTTGCTGCCACCACATCGGGCTGGACGTGCACGACCAGGGCACGTACGACACGTTGCGGGCCAACATGGTGGTTACGATCGAGCCGGGCATCTACATACCGGAAGGCAGCCCCTGCGACCCCAGGTGGTGGAACATCCCGGTGCGCATCGAGGACGACTTTTTAGTGACTGACACCGGCTGCGAGAACCTATCGGAGGCTGCCCCGCGCAAGAGCGAGGAGATTGAAGCCGTGATGGCCGAACCCAGTTTCTTCAATACGGTGGATCTGCCCGCGTTAGAAGCGGGAGAGTAAGAAAGGGGCTGTTTTCAGGAAAGTGTACAAGCGATGTACAGCGGATTTGTTTCTAACCCCGCCCCATCCGTGGCTATTTATAGTTATTTCATTATCTTCGTAAAAACGACGACAAACAGTTATGAGCACCAAGTGGTCAACCCACAGCGCAGATAATGCCCACAGGCCGAGCGAACGGCAACTCAAACTCCTTGGCTTTCTAAGTAGTCGCCGGTTCTCTGACAAAGAAATCCGCGATATTCAGAACCTCATTGCCGACTACTACGCTGATAAGGCTCAGACTGAAATGGATGCTTTTGTTGCTGAGAAAGGATGGACCCAAGAAGATTTAGATCGTATGGCTAGTGAGCACACCCGAACCCCTTATGGTAAATGATTTTAGTCGTTGATGCTAACTGCCTATTACAGCCGACTATATCATCTCAGATGATCGCCATTTCAATATCCTGGAAGCAGTAGATTTCCCGAAGATGAAGCGACTCAAAATAGATGAGCTGAAGCCGTCCATGTTCGACAAAAAAAGCTGAGAGACTCCCCCCCTCAGCTTTAACTAACCTTTGCATGTACCCAGGGCCGGAGTCGAACCGGCACGGCCGAAGCCATTGGTGTTTGAGACCAACGCGTCTACCAATTCCGCCACCTGGGCCTAAAACGAAACCACAAAGCTACACAAGTTTCAGGAAGAATGAAACCCGCTAGCGAACAAACTCTTGGGGCACCTCGACCGGCTCAAACCGGATGATAATCGGACTGTCGTAGTCCAAGCCCAGCAAATCGTGGGCGCTGCCCTGGTTGATACTCAGCTCCAACAACCCCAAGCTGTTGAAAAGCAGCACGCACTCTCCCAGATCCACGTCGTGGTACGCTTGGTGAATGCGATGCGCTCGCTCCCGGCCAAACAATATTTGATAGTTACATCCGGCACTGAGGGTTTCGAAGGTGGCTTGGTCGATGTTGGTAATCAGATTGCCGTAGTGGTTCACCCGAATCACGTTGCCGTTAATCTGCTTGCGGGTGGCCCGCAGCGAGCGCGGCAGCTTGCGGTTGATGCGGTGAAGTTCGGCACCTAGTTTTTCGATGGGCAACCCCTGACTCAACGCCACCGCCGCCGGTGCCAGCACGTCTTTGGTGGCGAAGGTGGTGGGCCCGGGTTGCTCAAGCTCCACAGCGCACTCCGGTTCTTCTTCGCTCAGCAAACTGATGAGCCCATTATCTACCCCCAGAAAGTAATGATTATGGAGCTTCACCGCAATGAGTCGCCGCGGATGGGCCTCTGAGTTGACCGCCACTACATGAACGGTTCCCTCAGGAAACTCGGGATAGACCGAGCGCAGCACAAAGGCACCGTGAGCGATATCAAAATGCTTGATTTTGTGGCAAATATCCATCACCTTCACCTGCGGATCGGCCCAGTGGATCACCGCCTTCACTGCGGCCACGTAGTGGTCGGTGTCTCCGTAGTCCGAAGTAAAAGTGATTAAAGACATGAAACAGTGCGGATATTTGCGTAAATTTATTGACTATTATCCCCTAAACGAAGTGACCCACGTTATAGTTTCGATTTTTAAAAAACAGCCCCCCACGTATTGGTAGAAAAAGTTATTACTCTCGACGACGTTTCGCTACTCGATTTTTTAGGCGTTGAAAACAAAAACATCCGCCTGGTGGCCGAAGCCTTCCCGCAAAGCAAAATTGTTTCGCGGGGTAACGAACTGCGCATTCAGGGTAGCACCCCGGAAATTATCAAAATTAACGACATCGTTAATTCGCTGCTGGAGCACTACGCCCGCTACGGCAAGGTCACCGAAGAGCAAGTGCAGGATTATATTTCGGACGAAAAGAAGACTTCACCCGGCGAGCAGGGTGATGACATTTTGCTCTACGGTACCCAGGGCGCGGTGATTAAGCCCCGCACGGTGAATCAGTACGAACTGGTGCAGCAGGCGGCCAAAAACGACTTGGTGTTCGCCATCGGTCCGGCGGGCACCGGAAAAACTTATATCTCGGTTGCCCTGGCCGTGCGTGCCCTCAAGAACCGGCGGGTGAAGAAGATCATTATTACCCGGCCCGCCGTGGAAGCCGGTGAAAACCTGGGCTTCTTGCCGGGCGATCTCAAAGAAAAGATCGATCCGTACCTGCGGCCCATCTACGATGCCCTCACCGACATGGTACCCAGTGAAAAACTTAAATTTTACGAGGAGAACAAAACCATCGAAATTGCGCCGCTGGCCTATATGCGCGGGCGCACGTTGCAGAACGCCTTTATCTTGCTAGACGAGGCGCAGAACACCACTCCCATGCAAATTAAGATGTTTCTGACCCGTATGGGGCCCAATTCGCGGGCCATCATTACGGGCGACCAGTCGCAGATCGATCTGCCGAAGAACCAGCGGTCCGGACTGATCGACGCCGCGGAAGTGCTACGCGGAGTGAAGGGCATCGGCTTTGTGACGCTCGAGAGCAAGGACGTAGTCCGCCATCGTTTGGTGAAAAGTATTATCAACGCGTACGACCAACGCGACCAACATCCTGACGCAAAACAACAACCCAAAACAGTATCTAATGATGACCGAAAGTCCCACCCTCACCATTCGGAAGGCAACGAACCCTGATGAATTAGGTCACGCCTTCCGGATTCGCGAAGCTGTGTTTGTGAACGAACAACAGGTTTCCGCCGAAGAAGAATACGATCGGCACGATGCTTCCGCCACCCACCTGATTGTTTACGACGCGGAAAAATTTCCCTGCGGAACCGCTCGCTGGCGGGCGACCGACCGGGGTATTAAACTAGAGCGGTTCGCGGTATTGTCTTCGCACCGCGGCCTGGGCGTGGGGCGGTTGCTGCTGGAGACCATTCTGTGGGACATCGACGAAGACCCCAATGTGGGCCAGCAGTCGGTGTATCTGCACGCCCAAACTGCCGCTGTTGGGTTCTACGAAAAGTTTGGCTTCGACAAAGTGGGCGATGAATTTGAGGAGTGCAATATCAAGCACTACGAGATGATTTTGTAAAGGCAGCCGCAGGATAGCACTAGCAAGCGGACGACGCTACATCTTCCCCGCAATTGTAGGAATACCTTCTACTACTCCATCCTCCTGCGCGGCCAGGAAGCGCTCGGCATCCAGGGCGGCCATGCATCCGCTGCCCGCCGCCGTGATCGCCTGCCGGTACACGTGATCCTGGGCATCGCCCGACGCGAACACGCCGGGCACGTTGGTGCGCGTAGAATCCGGTTCGGTAAGGATGTAACCGTTTTCATCACGGTCAAGTACACCCGCAAAGATATCAGTATTAGGTTGATGCCCAATCGCCACAAAGAACGCTTGCGCCTCGATCACATGCTTTTCACCGGTTTGGTTATTTACCACACGTATGCCCTCTACCTCTTCTTCGCCCAATACTTCGTCGGTTTCGGTGTTCCACAGGATTTCAATATTGGCGGACTTCTCTACACGGCGTTGCATGATGGCCGAGGCGCGCAGTTCATCACGTCGCACCAGCATATAGACCTTGCTGCATATTTTAGACAGGTAGCTGGCTTCCTCGGCGGCCGTATCGCCACCGCCTACCACGACCACGTCTTTGCCCCGAAAAAAGAAGCCGTCGCACACCGCACAAGCGGAAACCCCTTTGCCATTGAGTCGCTCTTCGGAGGGAATGCCCAGCCACTTGGCCGAAGCGCCAGTGGCAATAATCACCGATTTGGCCTCGATGGTTTGCTCCTCATCAATGGTCACGCGCAACGGGTAGCTTTGGAAATCCACCGAAGTGGCCATTCCGAAGCGCACGTCGGTGCCGAAGCGCTCGGCTTGCTTCTGAAAGTCCATCATCATCTGCGGGCCCATCACGCCTTCCACGTAACCGGGGTAGTTTTCTACGTCGGTGGTGGTGGTAAGTTGCCCACCAGGCTGACTGCCGGTGTACAACACGGGGTTTAGGTTGGCGCGCGCTGCGTAGATGGCAGCGGTGTATCCGGCCGGGCCGGAGCCAATAATCAGTACATCGATGGGTTCTTGATGGGTCATAACGTTATGATAGCTTATCTACTGCTTCTTAATTCTTTACCAGGTATACGGCAAGCTATTCCGCTGAGTTCACGTTCCGCTACCGAACAGACAATTGCCCCTCTATTTGAGTAGATTGCTGAGTCACAAAAAAAGAAAGCCTCAACGAGGCCTTCAATAAATTTCGGTGGGGCAACAGTCTAACCCAAATAAGGCTTCAATGCTTTGCTGCGCGAGGTGTGGCGCAGGCGGCGGATGGCCTTTTCTTTGATTTGTCGGACGCGCTCCCGGGTAAGGCTGAACTTCTCACCGATTTCTTCTAACGTCATAGCATGCTCGCCGTTGAGTCCGAAGTAAAGCGAAATTACGTCAGCTTCGCGCTGGGTAAGCGTAGACAATGCCCGCTGCACTTCCTTACGCAATGAATCGTTCATCAGCGACGAATCAGGCGTACCCTCCGCGTCGTTTTCCAGCACATCAAGCAGACTGTTTTCTTCGCCCTGCACAAAGGGAGCATCCATGGAAACGTGCCGACCGGAGATTTTCATGGTATCCACCACCTCGTTGGTCGTCACCTCCAGCACATCGGCTAACTCGTCAGGAGAGGGTTCTCGCTCGTATTTTTGCTCCAGCTCCGAGAACGTCTTGGATATTTTGTTCAGAGAGCCGACGCGGTTCAGCGGCAGACGCACAATACGCGACTGTTCGGCCAGTGCCTGGAGGATAGATTGACGAATCCACCATACGGCGTAGGAGATAAACTTAAAGCCCCGCGTTTCATCGAAGCGCTGCGCGGCTTTGATCAAACCCAAGTTGCCCTCGTTGATGAGATCGCCCAGCGTGAGACCCTGGTTTTGATATTGTTTAGCCACCGATACCACGAAGCGCAAATTAGCTTTGGTCAGCTTTTCTAGCGCGAGTTGATCACCCGCCCGGATGCGCTTCGCCAAGTCCACCTCCTCGTCCGGGGTTAACAGATCCACTTTGCCAATCTCCTGGAGATACTTGTCCAGCGACTGGCTCTCACGGTTGGTGATCTGTTTACTAATTTTAAGCTGTCTCATTCAGTTTTGGGCGTTTAAGTATGCTGTGCTCTACCGGTGAACAAGCATTTATCTTACGTTAGTTCCTCAACGATGTTTCGCAACGAGGCGTCGAGTGGGTGAAAGTACAATTACTGTGCTACTGCTTCTTTTCGGGCCGAGGGAGTAAGGCTTTTCGGGATAAGCGATATTTTCCGGTCTTCTTATCTACTTCAATCAGCTTAACCTGAATTTGTTCGCCGACTGTCATAACATCGTCAACTTTCTCTACGCGCTCCCAATTAATCTCCGAGATGTGCAGCAGACCATCCTTGCCGGGCATAATCTCTACAAACGCACCGAAAGGCATAATCGACTTCACCACACCGTCATAGAGTTCGCCTACCTCGGGAACCGCCACAATAGCCCGGATGCGTCGCAGTGCTCCGTCCATGGCCTCCTGGTCGGTGGCAAATACGTTCACGATGCCTTTCTCATCAATCTCTTCGATGACAATAGTGGTGTTGGTCTCCTTTTGAATCTCCTGCACCACCTTGCCACCGGGACCGATGAGGGCGCCGATCATATCGCGCTCTATCTTGACGGTGGACGAACGGGGCGCATTGGGCTTCATCTCTTCATTCGACTTAGAAATGGTTTTGGCCATCTCTTTAAGGATGTGCAGACGTCCCTCCTTGGCTTGCGTGAGGGCTTCTTGCAGCACGTCGTACGACAGACCGTCAATTTTTATATCCATCTGGCAAGCGGTGATCCCCTGCTCGGTGCCAGTCACCTTAAAGTCCATGTCGCCCAGGTGGTCTTCGTCACCCAGAATATCCGATAGGATGGAGTATTTACCGGTTTCGCTGTCGCTAATCATACCCATGGCGATGCCCGATACGGGAGCTTTTATGGGAAGCCCGGCATCCATTAGTGCCATCGAGCCCGCGCACACGGTGGCCATTGACGATGAACCGTTCGACTCCAGAATGTCAGACACAACCCGGATGGTGTAGGGGTTATCCTCGTCCTTGGGCACTACGGGTTTCAGTCCACGGAAGGCCAGGTTGCCGTGACCGATCTCGCGGCGGGCGGGCCCGCGGTTGGGCTTCACCTCACCGGTAGAAAATCCCGGAAAGTTGTAGTGCAGCAAGAATTTGTTACTCCCCTGGAACATGGCTCCGTCGATCATCTGTTGGTCGAGCTTGGTGCCGAGCGTCACGGTGGTGAGCGATTGAGTTTCGCCGCGGGTGAACAAGGCTGAACCGTGGGCGGAGGGCAGGTAGTTCACCTCGGTGGTGATGGTCCGCACTTCGTTGAGCTGACGGCCGTCGAGGCGTTTCTTCTCGTCCAGCACCAGGTTGCGAGCGGCTTTCTTATGAATTTCGCTAAAGTACTGGTGCACCAACGTCATGTTTTCCCCGTGCTCTTCGGGCAAGCTATCGACGTAGCTGTCTTTGATGGCGCTGAAGCGCTCTTTACGCATCTGCTTGTCGGCGATTTGCTCGCTCACCATCGCGTAGACCTGATCGTAATAATCGGCAAACAGGCGCTCGCGCAGCGACTGATCTTCGGCTTCATGCTCGTACTCTCGCTTGGTGACGCCTAGTTCCTGCGCTAGCTCAACCTGGGCCTGGCACTGCAGTTTGATCACCTTGTGGGCTGCTTTGATGGCTCCTAGCATGGTGTCTTCACTCACTTCTTTCATAGCACCCTCCACCATCAGGATGTTGTCGGCCGTTCCGGCGACGATCATATCCAGATCAGCGGTTTCGGTCTGCTTGGCATTGGGGTTCACCACGTACTGCCCGTCGGTTTGCACCACCCGCACTTCGGAGATGGGTTCGCCGAAGGGAATATCGGATACGGCAATAGCGGCTGAGGCAGCCAGGGCGGCCAGAGCATCGGGCATCACGTCTTTGTCGCCGGAGATCAGTGAGATAGCCACTTGCGTGTCGGCGTGGTAGTTACTCGGAAAGATCGGTCGCAGGGCGCGGTCGACCAGTCGGCTGGTAAGGATTTCGTGTTCGGAGAGTCGGCCTTCGCGTTTGATAAAGCCCCCCGGGATACGCCCGGCCGCGGCAAATTTCTCTTGGTAATCGACGGACAAAGGAAGGAAGTCGACGCCTTCTTTGGCTTCGCGGCGAGAAACCACGGTGGCCAGCAGCATAGTGTCGCCCATGCGCACCACGACGGCCCCATCGGCCTGCCGGGCTAGTTTGCCGGTTTCGACGGTGATAGTTCGGCCATCGCCGAGATTGATTTCTTTGGTTACTACGTTAGATTGCATAATCAGGAGTGGATGAAATTAAGATGATTAACGTGCTTATGACCTAGGAACATCTAATTTATCGGGCCACAAACGGGCAAGTGCACCATCTTCAACGCATTTAGCTAATAAAAGGGGATTAGCTCTAATCAGGGCGTTGCTCGATGGCGAAGGGAGAGAGGGAATGCAACGGGGAAGCTGACAGCAGCTTCCCCGAAACAAATTACTTTCTAAGGTTCAGATCGGCCAGCACGGCACGATACCGCTCAATGTCCTGCTTTTGCAGGTAGTCAAGCAACCTGCGGCGCTTTCCTACGAGGCGCAGCAGTCCTAATCGAGAAGAATGGTCTTTTTTATTTTCCTTCAGATGTTCGGTAAGGTGGGTGATACGGTAGGTAAACAAGGCAATCTGCGATTCTGGCGAACCGGTGTCGGTGGCTGATTTGGCGTGTCCGTGTTCTTTAAATTGCTCCTGCTTTTTCTCGGTGGTCAAGTACATACTTATTGGGTGTGTTGCGAAATAATGCACAAAGGTAGCTACTACGCCGCAATTATCAAAAGAGAATTTTTACTATTCTAAATGGTTGGGTAATCCGCTCAGGCAACTTTTTGTTCGACCGGACGAGGTTTTTTGTCCGGAGTAAATCGCTTCACAATCCGCTCGGCCCACACCCGGTAGAAGTCGGTTTCTAACAGACGCGTGTCGAGTCGGGCCTGAATCAAAAAGACGATGCCAATCGGCAGCAGCACCAAATTAGGAAACCATACGGCCAACTGGGGATCCATGACCAGCTCCTCGGCCCACTTGCGACTCATTTCTCCTAGCACATAAAAGGCAATAAAGAAGGCTACCGAAATCAACACCGGCATACCCAAGCCCCCCCGTTTGATAATTGCTCCCAGGGGCGCGCCAATCAGAAACATGATGAGACAAGAAACCGCTTGCGTTACTTTTTTCCCACTTTCGTAAACGCTTTTGTTGATTTCACCCTTGAGACGGCGGAGTTTCTGGGAGTTGATCTGCAGTTCGTTCTTGATCGTCCGGCTCTGGCTCAGGGCCTTGGCGATTACCCCGCTGCGCTCCGAAGCATCGATAGACTGGTCCACCCGGGTCAAGAGCGCAGTATCCACTTCTTCAACAACGTGCTTGGGCTGTAGCATAGCCACCTGGTTCTGCGCTTCCGCTCGCCAGGCTTCGGTATCCTTTATTTCTTGCGTTTTGGCCGCGGGCAAAGTGATGAGGGTATCGTTCAGGCGGGCCGAGAACATCCCGCGACCCTGCAGTTGATTAACCGCAGAATCCGGAAGCAACGTATCGGCCGCGGGGGATTGGGGGATTCTGAGCGCACCAACGGCAAGGGCGGCTGGCATCAGGGAGTCGTAACGCAGGTGATAGCGATAGAAACGATTAGAACCCACAAACGCGGCGTGCCGCACGGTGCGCTGCTCGTTTTGCATCGAGTCGATTGCCTGCGCCAACTGGGCCATATTTTGCATCCGGCGGTGCGAAGCGAAGTACTCTTCTTTGGTGCGCTGCAAACCAAAAGATGCCAGGCTGAAGGTCATCTTGGTGGTGTCGAAGTTGGTGCGCACAAACTTGTCCCCTCCCGACGACGAGCGGTTGCGGTTGTCTGCCCCCTCCGAATAACGATTGCCGTCAAAGAGTTCCAAACGCAAAAAGCGGTCCTGATCGAAGGTATACATCTTGCCCGAGTTGGCGATAATCACCATGTTGTTGCCTTGTCCCTGCGAGTGGTCGTAGATAATCACGTCCTCGATGGTTTCGCCGTCGTCGTGTTTCTTGTTTACTTTGATGCGAAACTTAGGAATTCCGCCGTAAAACACTCCTTCCTGAATATCAAGGGCGGGTTTCTTCTGCTTCACGTCGTAGAGCAGGCTATAGGCTTTCAGGTTGGCACGCGGCACCACGTAGTTGTTCGACAGAAAAGCCAGAACAGAGAGGAACAGCACGAAGAAGAACAGCGGTATCAAAGTGCGCGTAAGCGAAATACCGGCTCCCTTGATGGCGGTGAGCTCGAAATGTTCTCCCAGGTTACCAAAGGTCATCAGCGAAGAGAGCAGCACGGCCAACGGCAGGGCCATGGGCGTCATGTTGATGCTGAAGTAGAAGATTAATTCGGCAAATACCCCCGCACCCAGGTCTTTTCCCACAAAATCATCGAAGTACTTTAGCATATACTGCGTGAGCAGAATGAACACCACGGTGACAAAGGTGAGCAAAAAGGGCCCCACTACTGATTTAAGAATAAGTTTATCAAGCTTCTTCATACACGGAAGTAACGCAGGACGAGCAGAAAGTATTCACCGAGAAGGGTAGTTTCTTTCGGGCGAAAAAGGATATCATAAGCGAAAGAGAACCTAACAAGCAAAGCAAAAATTGGGCAAAAAGCCGCACTTAGCCTCCTACAATTTCGCGTAAGCTGTCCGTCATTTGGATCCAGAGGGCTTGAAACTCTTCTTGGCTATCGGCACTCACCGAATCGGTGATGCTCAGAAATACCGCCCCGGTCAAATCGTTTTCTTCCAGCCTGATCTCCAGAACCGAGTCGGTCGCTTCATCGCTAGGTTGCGACGGGTCTGATTCGTCCAGAAACTCGAAGCGAACCAGTCTGTTGGCCCGCTGCACCACCCGCTGGGCGCGCGCGCGTTCGCTGTCCCACGAAAAGGTAAAAACCTTGTCTTCATCAACAACCACATCATCGGCAAACCACTGGGAAAGTCCGCTGGGCGTGTTGATGTAGGGGAAAAGCATCTTGCGAGAAGCTTTGAACTCAAATTCAGCCGTGTAGGGGGAACGATCCATACCAGAATGCAGTTGCCGGTTACCGTTTGCCGGAAGCGGGATGAGCAAGGTAACCTAATTTTGAGAAACAGCCAAAGTATTGACCCGGAGGCCTATTGTAGTTGTCGTTGAAGTTTGTAAATTTGCGTTCCTTTCCCCGGCGGGGTAGCTCAGATGGTTAGAGCGCAGGATTCATAACCCTGAGGTCGGCAGTTCGATCCTGCTCCCCGCTACTTCCTCCCTATAGTCCTCTTGCGATACTTTCGTTTACTGAGCATCCTCTGCTTCTAACCAACTCCACGGCCTGTGTCACCACAGGACGATCGGAAGGGGTTTGTGGAGACCGCGCCACGGCGGCACAAACCTCGGAATTAAGAATAACACTCCTGACCACGGACAGTTATCTCATCTCATCACCGAGATACCTAATGGCTAGCAAAACCCACCATACCACCTTCCAACAGCTCAGAAACCTCTATACCAATGTCATCAACAGCATTGCTTTTTACCCTACCCTGATTGCGGTCGGACTTTTTTTTCTGTCGCTGTTGACGCTCTACGTCGATGAACGCTCGCCGGGTTTTCTGCTGGGATACGAGATTCCCATCAAAAATATTTTATATCCCGCCAGTGCCCGCACCCTGCTGGGCGTTATTGCGGGGGGGATGATCTCGCTCATGGTATTTAGTTTTTCCATGGTAATGGTCATCCTGAGCCAAACCTCTTCCAATTATTCGCCCCGACTGCTGCCCAACCTGATCGGACAGCGATCCAAGCAGATCGTGATGGGCTGCTACATCGGCACGATCGCTTACTCCTTTGTGGTGCTCACGAGCATCGACTCCAAACTCTACGCTTTCGGGGTGCCTACCCTATCCATTATTGTCTCCTCTTTGCTTAGCCTGCTGTGCCTGGCCTTATTCGTTTCGTTTATCAACGAAGTTTCACGAGACATTCAGATCGGCAATATCATCAACCACGTGTACCGTGACACGGTGCGGGCCATCCGCTACGAAACCGAGAAAGAAACTTACGTGCCCCCCTCTACCCTGCCTGACACCGCCCAGTGGACACTGGTTGAGAGCCAGGACTCGGGCTACCTGGATCAGATAAACCGGGGGACCCTTCTTCGTGCTGCCCGCCGCTTGGATGTGACCCTGAAATTATGCGTTCCGTTAGGTAAGTTTATCAACCAGCTCGACCCGATGTTTTTGGTTAGCCGCCCGCTGAGCCAATCCGAAAGAGATGACATCGTTAATTCCTTTGCGTTTCGCCACCAAGAGGTAATTGAACGACAGTACGGATACGGTTTTAAGCACTTAACTGAGGTAGCTTTGAAAGCTTTAAGTCCGGGCATCAATGATCCGGGAACCGCTATTCAGGCTATCGACCGGCTCACCGACCTATTCGTTAAAGTGGCGGACGTTCAGGGAGTAAAGATACTCGCTGACAAAGAGCAACGGTTGCGATTGATTTATGCCCCTTTGTCGTACGATGAGCTGCTCTATCTGAGCGTTAACGCAATCCGGGAGTACGGGCAACAAGACCTGACCATCGTCATCAAACTGCTGACTCTGTTGCGTACCGTGCTGCGCAATGATCGTGAGGGTCGACACACGGATACGGTAACAATTCTGCTCCAGGATTTGACCCAGGGATTCTCGAAAAATTTTGAGAGCGAAAGCAACCACCGCCTACTTTACGATAGCGTGAGCGCCGTGCTCGACGAATGCGTTACTCACCCCCGAAGCATAACTATTCGGGGTTTACTGGATGATTTTGCTTCCGCCAGTGTCGCGTGAGTCAACGAACGCCTTCTTAAACTTATTAACTCGCTCTAAGTTATACTGATTAAAAACTAGCCGATGACCTTACTTATCCTTTACCTCTTCATTGCCATTTTCTTTTCGTTTCTATGCTCTATTCTAGAGGCGGTGCTGCTCAGCATCACCCCATCTTACGTAGGGGCTAAAAAGAAAGAAGGATTATCGTACGCTGTTGACCTGGAGCGGCTCAAAAATGACATTGATCGTCCGCTGGCGGCTATCCTCACCCTCAACACTTTTGCTCACACCATCGGCGCCGCAGGAGTAGGCGCGCAAGCGCAAGCGATCTGGGGCGATGAGTACTTATCGATCGTTTCGGCAATACTTACCATAATCATTCTGATCTTCTCCGAGATCATCCCCAAAACCCTGGGAGCAACCTTCTGGCGGCAACTCGCGCGGGCCAGCACCGCCATTGTCAAGGTGTTGGTTGTAGTGCTGTTCCCGTTTGTGTGGATTAGTCAGATCATTACTAAAATTATCAAGGGCAAAAATCACCAACCGGGCAAAGTGACGCGGGCCGACTTTTCGGCCATGGCTGAAATCAGTTCCAGAGAAGGGGCCTTGCAGGAGGGCGAGTATCGCTACATCCGTAACATATTGCAGTTCCAGAAGACGAAAGTTCAGGACATCATGACTCCCCGAAACGTGATGACCGCTTTTCCGGAGAATATGCCGCTCGAGGAGGTGGATGAGCAGCTTACCGAAAAATCGTTCTCCCGCATTCCGGTCTATCAAGACACGGTAGACAATGTGACGGGGTTGGTATTAAAGGACGAAGTACTGAAGAAGTTGGCCGATGACGAGCATCACTTGACCCTGCGGGACCTGCGTCGCGATGTGATCCGTATTCAGGAGACGCAGTCGGTAACCGAGCTTTTCCGGGCCTTCACCGAAAGTAAAGAACACCTGGCCATTGCGCTGGAAGAACACGGGGGCACGGCCGGAGTGGTCACCATGGAGGATGTGATCGAGACATTGCTAGGAATGGAAATTGTGGATGAGATGGACAGTGTACAAGATATGCGGGCGTTTGCGCAGGAAAAAGCTCAGGCCAAAAGCATCTTATCATCCGACAAAGAAAAGGCCAATGAGTAATTCTCATTGGCCTTTGTATTCTTACTGATTGACTAGTGATTAAGCACGGCCCTTCACCATTCGGTAGCCGAACAGCAGCAGTAATGATCCACCAATAGCTACTAAAAAGCTAGAAATATTGAATCCGGTTACATCTACACCAAGTAGGTTGGCACCGATAAACCCTCCAAGAAGCGCTCCGGCAATACCGATTAGGATAGTGATAATAAACCCACCCGGATCATCACCCGGCATAATAAACTTAGCAATAGCACCGGCAATCAGGCCGAAAATAATCCACGTTAGAATTCCCATTGTTTTAAGATTTGGTTAAAAAGTTAAAAAATTCTATTAGTATAAGCGGATTTGCCGTGAAAATGTTTTGATTTTACAAAGGAAAATTTTTCAAAGTATTTCTTGAACAGGGTGCAGATACCTTTTGCTGCAAAATGTGTAGCACATTAACAAACTATCGTGAGGCAGACCGAATGTCAACTCATTTAGCACTTACCCGGGTGTCTTTTTTCAGGATACTGAGGTACTCCACCAAGTCTACCAAGTCTTGCTGCGACATGGCCCGTTCCAGATTATCAAACATGAGCGACTGGTCCATTTCTACGATCGAGGCAATCTGTGAGCGCTCATAGGTGTTGGTAAGTCCTCCGTAGAGTTGCATTTGTATTTCATCCTCGTTTTTGCTCAGTATATAGCCCATCACCTGACTACCGTCCTTCAACTCCACCGTATAGCCCTCGTAACCAAAACTGATACCCCGGCTGGGCTCCAGAATAGCCGTATACAAGGCCTCTTTAGGCAATTTATCGCCAATTTCGGACAATCCGGGACCGTAGTCTACCCCCTTGCCGTCCACCAAGTGGCAATTCTGACAGTACTGAGCGAAGATCGTTTCCCCGTGTTCGGCGTCGCCCTGAATGGCCACTAGTTCCTTAACCGGTGCCATTGGGCTGGATTCTTCCGTGGCCGCTTCAATTCCCAAAAGCTCAGAGGCTTCTTGGTACAGACCATTGCGCATTGAACTTGACAGCGCTTGCACGGCCGTAGAATCCAAGTCAGTGCGTAAATCGCCACTCCGAATGATGTTGATCAGACGATCTTCGCCGCCCCACGATCCGGAAAACGCCAGCACGGCGGCTTTTCGCACCGCCAGGGGTTGCTCTTGACTAAGAATTGCTTCCTGCAGCACGTCGTGGGCCGGTTCGTTGTTGGCTTGCTTCAGGGCCTGAATGAGAGCTATCTTTTGATCCTGATCGCCGTTGTCAACAATTTCCTTAACCGCTTTGGTCCCTTCGAGATCCATCTGCAACCGAATGGCCTCTCCTCCCACCGTCTCCGTAGGTCGATCCATCGCCAACGCCAACAAATCGGCACTGTACTCCTTGAGTTCGTAGCGTTTGATCAGCTCCAGGTATTCTTTGGAACCCTTCACGCCTTCCAGTGAGGTTTTGAGGGCTTGCTTCAGCCGTGGCGATTTCTTCACCGCTTGGGTGCTCAGGTGGTTCAAGGCCAATAAGGTGATGTCACCCTGCTGCGGATGCTGCTCCACCGCCAGGGAAGCCAGCGCTTCTTCTTTGGAAGGATCTTGCCGAAAATCGAAGGCCCGGAAGTAGCGCAGACGATCATTGTACGAATTAGCCTCCGAATCCCGGATCAGCTGCGCGAGCAACGGAATGGTTTCCTTAGACCGCATGCGCCACACAATATCGCGGCCCGCCTGGGTATCCCAGTCATCGCCCACCCGGTCAATCCACGCCTGAAAGCGCGCTTCGGGATATTCATCGGCCCCAATGCCCAGCGCCTCTAGGTACCAGCGGTCTTGCCCGTCGTGCTGCGTGGCCAGTTCGGCCCACAGTTGATCGGCAGCGGCCCCCTTCTGGTAGCGCAGAGCAATGGCCACCTCGCGGCGCACCTGCGGCGAATCATCCTCCTTCATTTTGCCGAGCACCGGCATAATGTCCTCTGAACGCTGACGGGCCATGCGAATGCCAGCAATTCGTAGGTTTGCATCTTCGTCCCGCAGGGCCTGCTGTACGTACTGCTCCCCCTTTCCATCCACTTTAGAGAGTAGCCACAGGGCACGAGCCCGGTAGCGGGGGTTGTCTGATTTGGCCATCTCGGCCAGCACCGCTTCGGCTTCCCCGCCCCACGCATGGAGCTTTTGCCAGGCTTGGTAGCGGGCGGACAGGTTCGGGTTTTTCAGCGCTTCCACCGCCCCGGCGGGAGTAGTCAGATCAAACGAAGGCCGTTCGTAGCGCTGCTCGGGGGCGAGTCGGTAGATGCGCCCCTGTTGCAGGTCTCCCACCTGGTGTCCACCCACGCCGGGGTCGTACCAATCGGCGACGAACAACGAGCCGTCGGGAGCCACGCACACGTCGGCGGGACGAAACCACTGATCCTTGCCCTTTATTAGGTTGTCCATCGTGGCCGAATAACCGGCGCCCTCGTTCTCTACCGGGTAGGCCCGCACCACGTTGGGCCCGGCGTCGGCGTGGATAATTTGGTTCTGAAAGCGTTCGGGCAGTAAATTGCCTTCGTACACCAGAATGCCCGTGGGCGATCCGGCCCCGGTTTGCAATAGGTTGGGAACCACGCCGGGATCGTTCAAGTGCCAGTGGCGGCGGGGGATCTCTTCTTCCATGCCGGTGCGGTAGCTGCGCCAGTTCTCGCCGGTTTCCTGATCGCGATAGCCGTAGTTGCCGTACTCCATCACGTAGTTGATTCGCACCCCCTTGTTGCCATCATCGTCATTGTCCGACTGCCACAGCGTGCCGTACGAGTCGACGGCCACTTCGTAGTTGTTGCGAAAGTTGTGGCCCAGCACCTCAAAGTTGCTGCCGTCGGCATCACAACGAAACACCATACCCTGCTGGTAGGGCTTCACGTGGTCGGCCACCTCCACGCCGGTTTGCTCGGTCACTGGGTTGCCGTCTTTATCCAGTATCTTTTCACCGGCGTTGCCGAAGTTGAAGTACATTTTGCCGTCGGGCCCAAAGGTGGCCGCGTGAATGGCGTGATCGTGCTGCTCGCCGCCAATGCCCTCGAACAATATTTCTTTCTTATCCGCTTTATCGTCGCCGTCGGTATCGGTGAGCAGGAAGACGTGTGGGCTACAGGAGACAATGGCCTGGTTGCCCATCACCCAGATGCCCAGCGCCGCGTTCACGTCGTTGCCCTGGTAAAATACTGTGCTTTTGTCCGCTTTTCCGTCGCCGTCTTCATCCTCCAGAATCAGGATACGGTCTCCTTCTTCTTTGGTGGGATTATCGGGATTTAGCGTTGGACGGTAGTTCACTCCCTCACACACCCAGACGCGACCGCGGTGATCGATATCCATGTTGGTGGGGTTCACCAGCATGGGCTCGGTGGCAAACACCGTAGCCTGCAGGCCGTCTCCGATTTCTAGTCCAGTGAGCGCGTACTCGGGAGACCGTTTCTGCTCGTCACTCAAGGTTTCATAATTGACTTCCGAAGGGCTATTGGGCGTAGAACAACTTCCTAAGGCAAGAAACAGTCCTGCGAATAAAGGTAAGATGCGAAGAATAGATTTTTTGGCGTTGGGCATAGGTCAGCAGGGGGTTAAATTTCGGTGTCTAAATTACGTATTTTATTGCAAATTCGTTCTTTATGAAGACAACTAGCGCTTAATTTATCGAAATGGC
Organism: Cyclobacteriaceae bacterium; assembly: GCA_965217295.1. Lineage (GTDB taxonomy): Bacteria > Bacteroidota > Bacteroidia > Cytophagales > Cyclobacteriaceae > Tunicatimonas. Next base: position 5,636,553 of record CBDCHR010000008.1, on the reverse strand, counting down.
AGGGCAAAAAAAAAGCCGGTAGAAAAACTACCGACTCCCGTGATTTGGTCTGATTGGTCTAGTTAAAATGCGAATTCAAAATCTTCGTCAGCATCGTCCCAGGCTTCTTCCAAGTCCTGCAACAAGGACCGGGGGTCGGTTTGCCACGAAAAAGTTTCGGCTGAGGCATCCAAATCGTGTTCTTCGGCCTCAAAGCTGAACGCGGCAAGATCGTCAGACATCGCCCAATCGGTTGAACTTAATGAATTTTTCATAATACAATAGTTTGCGGTTCGATTAATTTGTTTTGTTACCACTTGTTTAGATTATAAATGTATGTCAATAGTAAAAGCCGTGCAAGCGTAGGTGACTTCTCTCCCACAGTTGTTTTTTTATCGCTTACACTGCGCAACGTTCGGGGGACTAACCGCGATTTTTGGCAAAAAACCGTACCTTAGGCATCGGAAATTCACTTTTTCGTCGGTATTATTCGTATTACTCGTTTTTGCTGCATCCGCAGTTAGACAATCGTTTTACCCATGCGTCTTTACTTATTCATCTTACTTTGGCTTTTTTCGATTGGGTTGATACCCTCGGTGTTTGCTCAACTTGCCCCCCCGCAATTCAAAATTCAGACGATCGATACGATTTCTATTGGCTACGGCCTGGCGGTAGGTGACGTGGACGGCGATCAGAAGCCAGATATTTTGCTCGCCGACCAACAGCAGTTTGTGTGGTACCGCAACGGGGACTGGCAACGGTTCGTGATGGTGGACCAGCTTACCGAACGCGACAACGTGTGCCTGGCGGCGCATGACATTGATGGCGACGGGCGGGTGGAGGTGGCCGTAGGGGCCCAGTGGAATCCTGGCGAAACCAGCGACCTGGCCATTTCGGGCTCGGTGCACTACCTGGAACGGCCCGATGACCCAACCCAACCCTGGGCGCCCCACCCCCTGTTCCACGACCCTACCGTGCACCGCATGGCTTGGCTACCTACCAAAGAGAGCCCTCCCCACTTGTTGGTGCTTCCCCTGCACGGCCGGGGAAACCGCGATGGGCAAGGAGTAGGAGTGCAGGTGACGGCCTACCGGATGCCAAACAACCCGTCTAACCCTTGGGATACCACCGTTGTCAATCAGCAAATGCACTTAACGCATAACCTGGAGGTTACCGAAGAAAACGCCGTGTTGGTAGCCGGAAAAGAAGGAGTGGTGCGCCATCGGTACGGACCGTCCGGGTGGTCGACCGATCCGTTGCCATCGCTGACGTCTCCGGCCGGAGAGGTTCGGCGGGGGCACCTAGCTCCAACCCGTCCGTTTATTGCCACCGTAGAACCCATGCACGGACAACAACTGGTGGTGTACCAGGGCAACGACTACGCGGAACGGCTCGTGCTCAGCGATGACCTGCAACAGGGCCACGCCCTGGCCTGCGCCGACCTGATGGGATTGGGCTACGACCAGATTGTGGTGGGCTGGCGAGAACCAAACCGTGATGGAAAAGTAGGTATCAAACTGTACGTGCCGGTTGACGCCCAGGGCGACGGGTGGATGCACTATTATATAGATGAAGACGGCATGGCCTGCGAAGATCTGAAAGTAGCCGATTTGGACGGCGACGGCGATCTGGATATTGTTGCTTCCGGCCGCGCCACCCAGAACCTGAAGGTGTACTGGAACCAGCACCGGCGCCCCTGAAAGAACGAGTTCTTATTCTTTTCCCCTCTTGCAGCCCACTGCTTACCGAGGAGAAAAGCTAATCTCTACCCGACGATTCTTAGCCCGCAGCGCTTCGGAGGTATTCGGGTACAGAGGCTCTCGGTCTCCCCGCCCCACCGCTTTCATACGTCGGTCGGAGATGCCCTCGGAAAGCAAATAGTAACGCACCGTCCGGGCCCGTTGCCACGAAATTTGCTCGTTCGCTGCCGGAGCACCCACCCCGTCAGCATGCCCGGCCAGCATAACACTTAGATCAGGGTGTTGCTGCAGAAAGACAACGATATCGCGCAGCGCTTCCTCGGCCAGCGGGGTGAGTGCCACCCGGTTAAACCCAAACTCCACGGTAAGGGTAAGCGACTGTACCGCCAACGAACCATAAAGGTCACGCACCACCGCGGACGAACCTACCGACCGGGAAACCGGGGAAAGCTTGAACTCTGAAGCCACGGGTTGAGAAGCTACTTGCGGTATTCTTCTTGATATAGTCGCCGACACTTGGCGCACCTTTTTCTTCCGGCGACGCTTTTTCTTCTCTTTCGGATGCACCGGCGGGTGCCAAGCCACCACGAGTTCGAAAGCGGAGTGAAGGGGGTTTTCTGAGACGTTAATACTAGCGTCGCTGTCGTAGCTCACTCCGAAGACATAGTCTCCTTGGTGCCACTGCACGGCCAGAGAAGCACTACGGTTCACGGTATACCGCGGAATCACCTCCAGGCGGGGCGCGGTTGATACGTTCGCGTAATTTCCTTCCAGCCGATAAGCCAAGCGGACGCCGACGTTCAACAGATGCTGACCCGGCTGGTACTGCCAGAGCAGCTCGGGCGACACGGTGCTCCGCCCCCGAGCGAACAACTCCCAACCGCCGTAAGCATTTAGGCCCACCGGCAGGGGGTCGGTGGGCGCAAAGAACGTGTCGCGGGGGCGGTTCAATTGAAAGAGGCTGAGTCCGGCGTAGGCCACCGTCCGTTCGTGCCGGTCAACGGCGTACCACTGCCCTCCGGCGTCTACTGAGAAGTAGGAGGTTTGCAGACCGTTGGCTCCTTCCTCGCTACTCAGCGCGGGGTCAAAGCCTGATCCGGGGCGAAATTGGCTACCCGTGCGTACGTCGTCCAGCGTGATTCGCTTGCTTTGGAAACGGGTTTGCAGTCCTAAGCTGAGATACTGCCTCCGCTTTAGCGGCACGTTATAAGCGACCGACAAGCCTACGCGCTGAAAGCGGAACCAACCCGGCCCGGCCGAGCGGTCGTCGAGTACAGACAAACCCACCCCGGCGTAGCGCCGCTTCCCCCAGTACAAGGGGCGCATCAGCGAAAATTGGGTACTGCGAAATCCTACGTCGCCCGCCAGGTGCTGACGGCGGTAGTGGGCGATGGCCCGCCAATCAGGAGAAGCGGCCACCTCGGCGGGATTCAACGACAGCGGAGCCATTCGGTACTGGGAAAACGTTACCTCCTGCGCGCTCAGTAGCCCCGGAAGAAGCAGGCACCCGCCAACTGCTATCCACTGGTAGATGCGTCCCTTACTCATCGTACCAGCCGAAGCATGCCGGATTGCTGTCCCTCGAACTGCAACGGTGTGCCGTCGGCAAGTTTTCCGGATATTTTCCACAAGTATACCCCATTGGGTACCGGCCGCCCCTGGTGTTCGCCGTTCCATCCGGCGGCTAAGTCGGTGGCCTCAAACAGCCGGTTACCCTGCCGGTCGTACACCTGCCAGGTGATGGAGATCACCCCCGGTCCGTAGAGTTGGAAGGTATCGTTTTGTCCGTCGCCGTTGGGCGAAAACAGGTTGGGCACAAACAGCGTAGCGGCGGGCGGGGGACTTTTGGTCACCAGCACCAGGATGGTATCCAGCACCACGCAGCCGTTGGCGGTGATCCCTTCTACGGTGTAGGTGGTCGTCTTGCTCGGCGAAGCCACGGGGTCGGCCACCTGGGTGCTGCTTAAGCCCACCACCGGTGACCAGCGGTAAGATATCGCCCCGCTTGCGAACAAACTGACCGAGGCCCCGGCCGTTAGTTCCTGCACTTCCTCTGACAACAGGTCAACGGGAGGAAACCAGGCAACTATCATCGTATCACGTGCGGCGCAGTCTTCTCCGGGCAACCGAACCTCTACCCAAAGCGTAGCTTCCCACTCCAGTTGGTTTCCTGTACCCAACATGCCCTGAGCGGCCGAAAACCAAGTAACCTCGGCATAGGTAGTGTCTACCGCTAGCGTGAGCGACGCCCCCGGGCACACCGTGGTGTCAGCAGTGAGCAAGTCGTCGGTCGGAGCAGGGATCGTTTGAATGCGCAGACTGTAGGCCAGGGCGCAGTCGGTGGTTGATAGGGTAGTGTAATAGAGCACCTCGTTGCCTTGCACCACATGAGTAAGCTCAGCGCCGAATCCAATTGATCCGCTCAGCGTGCTGTTCCAGGCAACCGGCTCGGTGGCACGTAGCCGCAGCGTGGTTCCGGCGCAGAGCGTAGTATCATCGCGAGCAATGGTGAAGCACAGGGGCCGCCCCCCTTCTCCCTCACAAGAAGACCCAATTTGAAAAGCATTATCTACCGCCGCCCCACTCCAATCATAGGTCCCTTCCGGTAGTCCATTCAGCACGTACTGCGTTGGGTATCCAACCCGACCGTGGTCTACGCGGGCCTTGGTCGTATCGTGGTACTCCGGGCTTAAGGCGTATCGTTCGCTGCCCTGGGCAACGACGTACAATTCGTAGGTGAGGGCCAAAGGGTTGGTTTTATCATCGGTGGTAGGCTGCCAACCGAATACCGTGACCGTATCGATGGCGCTCACGAACGGATTTACCGGGGCCGCCGGACCGGCGTTGCTGCCTGCCGTCTGGTTGAGTAACAGCAGCGATGACTCGGTAGCAAACCCACTGCGCAGCACGTCCAGGTGACCGTCATTGTCCACGTCGCCCGTGGCCCAGTGCGCGTCGAAGGCTGCCAGAGAATCGTACGATAACGTGGTCCAGCCGGAGTCGGTTTGCAGGTGCCAGCGGGCTACCGACTGACTATTCAATGTTTCGCCAACGATCCCTACGTCGGTAAGGCCGTCGTGATTGAAATCGGCCAGCGTAGCCAATATTCCGACTACCTTCGGAAGATTCGCCTCCTGCTCCACGTAGACTGAGTCCTGGAAGACATATAAACCGGTAAATGGCTGATTTTGCGCGTCAACGCCCGATAACAGCAGATCGGCCCGGCCATCGTGGTTCACGTCACCGGCAGCCAGTGCGGTGGCAGACAGGGAGGGCAAACCAACGCTTATAACCAGGCTATCGAAAGCGAAGCCACCCTGGTTACGATACAGATGCGTCACCGTTTCTCCGTTGGGCAATCGGCCAGACTGTAGCAGGTCTACGCGGCCATCATTATCCCAGTCGAAGGCTAAATTAACCCCGGTGATGGTGGGGGCCACGGGAGTAGTAATTTCCACAAAACCCGCGTCGGTGTTGCGATAGGCGCGGGACACGGCTGAATCAGTGGCCGTTGTTCCGTTCAGAAAAATATCAATTCGCCCGTCCTGATCGAAGTCAGCATCCACCAAGCTGTGCGCTAGCGACCGATCAATGAGCGTAGCCGGACCAGCGAAGGTGCCGGATTGGTTATAATATACCTCGGTAATGGGCCCTGCGGCGCCGATTCCTGAAACCAGTACGTCTAGCCGGTTGTCTCGGTCAAAATCGGCAAAAACAAAGGTGGCTTCGGATAGCGAAGCTATCGAAACCGGACGCAGCCCGAAGGTTCCCCCGCCCTGGTTCTCGTAGATCCAAAAACCAACGTTTCCCGAGGGGGCCGTGCCGTAGACGAAGTAGTCGACCCATTCGTCTTGGGTAAGTTCTACGGCCAGTGCCCGCTCGACGGTTACGGACCAGTCAAGCGGGTCGGCTCGAAACAGTTGGGCTTGCGCGGGTAATTCTAAGCAAAACAGAGCACAGAAAATGAATAAGATACGGTTCATCGCTTAGGGGTTAGTTAGTTGAAAATGTAACGGCATGGTGTGCTTGGTGGCGACCGGCTTGGTGCCTACCGAGGCGGGAGTCCAGCGCGACATTTGCCGGATGAGTCGAGTTGCTTCCTGGTCCAGGTCGTCGCGCACCCCTTGCACCACCCGAATGTTGGTAGGCTGACCCAGCGTATCGATGGTGAACTCCATCAGTACCGTTCCGGATACCTCAGCCCGACGAGCCGCTTCCGGGTACTGAAGTTTCTGCCCAAAGTAGTCGTAGAGTGCCGGGTAGCCTCCCGCCGGAACGGCTTTTACGAACGTATCCGCATCCGACGGTGGGGCGGTTATTTGGCTTGGCTTCCCAGCCGTCGTAACCGGTGCGACCGAAGGCGCCGCCACGGGCACCACGGGCCGTAGCACCAGAGGCAGATAAGGTTCGGAGGTTGATAGCGGGCGCGATATTACCCTGGGCGGGGAGGCAGTTGGTGAGAGAGAGGACCAGTACGCCCAAATTCCCCATCCGGCGGTGAGCAGGGTTAGCACCGCCAGTGAACCGTGCCACCAGCGTTGCCGTCGCTGCCGCACCACCCGATAGTCAGTGAGTAGTTGGTCGAAGTTTTGCCAGCGCGCCGCCTCGGCGTCCGAAGGCTCGGGAAGATTCGTCATAACGCGATAGGTTCGTTTCATGGAGACGGGGTTAGCATGCGTTGGCGTAGTTTGGCGAGTAGTCGGTACGTTTTCACCTTGGCGTGGTTTTCGGTGATGCTGAGCAAAAAGCTGATTTCGCGAAACGGCCGTTGTTCAAAGAAGCGCAACTCGAGCAGGTTTACCTCTTCCAGGCTGAGTGTCTGAATAGCCCGGGCGAGCGTCTCATAGGTGGCCTCCGAATCCTCCGCGGGCTCCTCTTCACGCAACCGCGCTACCAGCCGCTCGTCGATCACCACCTGTCGAACGCGCGTTGCCTGTCGGAAAAACTGCCGAACCTCGTTGAGTGCGATACGGTGGAGCCAGGCGGAGAAGGGCGCTTGGGTGATGCGGTAGCGTTTCAGGTGCAACAGCACGTTGAGAAATACCTGGGCGGTGATATCAGCCGCCACCGCCTCACTTTCCACCCGGCGACGCACAAACCGAAAAATGATCGGATGATAGCGTTCGTACAACGGTCGGAAAGCCTGCGGGTCGCGCTGCGCTGCTTTAATTTGGGCCGGTTCGTTTTCTAGAGTCAAAGCGATACAAACCAATGGTTCTGCTTATAGAATACCAAACTCGGCAAAAGATACAGCTGGAAAAGTTTTTTCTGGAAGTAGCCCGTAGCAATCCGCTATTTCGCCGCTACATTACGCACGTAAGGAAAGTATATCGTGCCGCCCGGCGGTGAAGCCCTCTTGCACTATTTTCGTTGCTTCACTAGTCCAAACCCCTACTGTGGTATGCTAACGCTCGACGACTTTGAAAATTTGACCTTCTACGAGAAGGCCCAGTACCTATGGGACAACGGACTGTATCTGTCGGATCGTACCTACAGTCAGTTTCGGATCACCCTATATTACCTGGATGACTACTTCGCTGAGGTGATGTATAACCGGGTGGGCAACAAAATTATCAGTATTGCCAGCTTCGATCACAAAGCAGTGCTCCTCAAGTATGCGGATGAGATCGAACTGAAGGATTTGTTTTAGGGCGAAAGCGCTCTTCAAGGGTTTGACCATCCGCGCCCGTCTTCCTCCCCCTAAAAAAAGCCTAAAAAAGCCTAATTGGTACACTCTGCTAAATACTTGGTTATGCAGTTCTAACCATGAGTTATGCGTATAAAATACAATTACCCCGTAGAAGTGATCATAAATAATCCTACTTAGGCTTACTCTCCCCTTTGTTATCTCCCCAACCAGGCGTACAACCGGTTGCCTTCCTTCATGTTATCTTATTTTGGAAGACAATCTTACATAGCTAACGGCCCGGTGCGCACCACCGGACTAGCATTTTAGCCTTCTGCTCCCTAATATAGAGGTTCGTATAATGAGACGCTCGCCGGTTGGCAAATATACCCATCAGTACAAATTTCAATCAATCTATGGCCAAACTATTACTGATTGACGATGATGACATCACTAATTTTACCGTTGACGCAATTCTGAGCCGAGCCAATACGGTGGAGAGTTACGAAATAAAAAATAACGGGTGGGACGCCCTAGAGTTCTTGAGCAAATGCCATAATCAAAACCAGTTTCCGGACCTTATCTTTGTGGATCTGAACATGCCGGAGATGGATGGCTTTGAGTTTATAGAGCGTTACGAGGCCACTTTTTATGAGCTGTATCAGCAGACCAAAGTGAACGTGCTGAGCAGTTCGGTGAGTGAGAAAGATCGTCAGCGCTCGCTTGCCTACTACTGCGTTTCGGAGTATACTTACAAACCGCTCACCGAAGCAAAGCTAGACGAGATCGTAAAGTAAAAGCCCTGACACCGGTGCCAAGGCTCATCATATATATTGCTTCGCGACAGCAATATGCCTACCTACCGTAGGCTGGTCGATCAGATATCCAGCTTCTTGGTAGGTAATTTTACAAATAGCGTACCATTGCGTGCAGCAACGCTAAAAATCTTACATCGCTCTAAGACACCGAGCGCAGGCAGCGGTTCCATTGCTGCGCTACCTGATCAAGACAGCGAGAGCGAACTCCCCACAGGGTTTCTACTGACCAAAGCTGATCGAGCCGTTCTAACTGTATCCAGTTGCTCAGATAATTCAGGTGGTATCGCCGCTTGAAGGTGCTAATCTGCGCCGGAGCAATTTCAATTTCTGACAATACTTCAGCCTCCAAACAGAGCGAATTCTCGGCCACGGTGAACATCCGCCCCTGATACTGAATGCAGCCTTGCGCATCGGGAAGGCTCTCCAGGCCCCGTTCACTCAGAAGAGTACTTACCCCCGGGCAGCTCCGATCAAACTCGTGCGTGCAAAGAGACAGCGACACGTCTTTGAACCCCTGTTCCCGCGACAGTTGCACCAGCAGGGCGTTGCGGGCCGTGAACGATCCCCCCGAATCAGTGATGACCGAAGTAAGATCGCGCGATACGCTGGTTCGGCGGTAGGGCAGTGTCCGTAAGTAAGCTACCGCATCGCTAAAGTGCGTGATTTTTCGGTCCATAAACAACTGAGACAGCTTGGCAGTACGAACCAATGGAAAGTCGGGCAGGTGCTTCATTGCAAGGTTAGTTTGAGTAAGCAGACTATTAATAGATGCGCAGTCGGACGTCAGAGTTGCCATAGAACAAATTCTTTTGAGTACTATCCATTGTTAGGTACAATGCAATGCAAAGTAGTAGGTTTTGTATCTAACAAGCAAGTGTTTTCCTTTTTTTGTTGCCGTTGACTAACCGTCAGGCCGGATCGAAACCCAATGAGAATAACGGTTTATTCAGCCGGTGGGGCCTTGGTATAATCAGTTCGCTGCTCGGCTGGCCATTCGTTTGGCTGATCGGTGTTGCGACGCAGGAAATAGTACAGCAGAAAGCCAACCGACACACTCACCGCTACCACGCCCAGCGGCAGCGCCGAGTCCTGTGACTCAATGCCGGTGATGCTGATGATGATGAGTCCAATCCCTCCGAACAGGATGATCAAGCCCCACTTCAGCGAGGTTGCTTGGTTATCGCCACTCTTTTGTAGTAGGTTGACCGCATCCTTATCCACGTGACCGAGTTGGATGAGTTTGCGCTTTAGCTGGTAGTCGGTGATCGCTCGGATGATACTCACTACTCCGAAAAAGATGATGCCGATGACGCCGATTGGGACAATAATATCTTCCATGATTTTGAGGTTTAGATGAATAAGTATTTGCTTCGTTAGACAGTGGTTCTCGCCAAAGGTTGCAACTCCGCGCTGCAACCTTTTTTTTAGCAGGCTGTCTAACTGCTTAATGGACAAAGATGCGGTTCTGGTTTCGGCAGTACTGAAGGGCGACCACCGCGCTTTCTATCACTTGGTGCAACAACACCAGCGGTTGGTGGGACACATGGTGAGCAGGATTGTCAATCGGACCGAAGATTGTGAAGACATCAGCCAGGAAGTTTTCCTGCGCGTGTATCAGCGATTGCCCACCTTTCGGTTTCAGTCAAAGCTTTCTACGTGGATTGCCACGCTGGCCTACCGCACGGCCCTCAACTACCTCAAAAAAGAAGAAAAGCGTACCACCGAACCGCTTGACCACGTTCGGGAGTACGCCCTAGACGTACCGGATGCCGCGGAGCAGCTCGACAAGAAAGCGACGCACACCTTTGTGCACGAACAGATCGCCCAGTTGCCCGTTCACTATCGAACGGTGCTCACCTTATTTCATCTGGAAGAAATGAGTCTTTCCGAAATCCAGGAAATCACCGATATGCCCCTGGGGACGGTGAAAAACTACTTGTTTCGCGCTCGGAAACTGCTCAAAGACCGCTTGCAGGCCCGCTTTATAAACGAAGAACTGCTATGACCGATAAAGATAAAGCCATTCAGCAACTGCTCGATCAGGGCAAAAGGACGAAGTCGGCCGACGCCGACGAAGCGGCCTACCGTGCCCTGTACGCCGCCCTCGGCCAAGCTCCGCCCTTAGAATTTTCGGAAGGCTTTGCCGAACGCGTGACCGCGCAAGTAATCCCAGTCACTTCACCGACTCCCTGGTCAACGGTGCTGATGATAGGATGCATTGCCGCGGCCTTGTTGGCCAGTGGATTGATGCTTCATCGCATTGACCCCCTGGTTTTTTGGAAGCTCACTAGCTGGATGCTACTGAACAAAGAACTCATTGGGTTTGGCGTGGGCTTATTTGCTGCGATCCAGGTACTAGATCGTTGGCTGATTGGTCGGGCCAGGTAAGTTTTCGGGCGAAATGGTACGATTTTTTCTTGTTACGCAACGTCTGTATACCAAACTGTACCACTATGAAAGCAGCAAAAGGCGTTGATTTCGTCCTAAACACCCAAGGAACCCTTTACCAAAAATATCGTCAAGGATGGCTCAAAGCGGTGGAGAACTTCGAAAAAAGTAAAAGAGAGTCTTCCTATGAAGACAAGCCCTTTTTTCGCCTGCACGATAACTAGTGCCCCTCGATACTAGGGAGAGAAAAGTGGTGTTCCGCCCATTTTTTTGAGTTCGCGGTACAGCTTTTCTACCGGAAGTCCCACTACGTTAAAGTACGATCCTTCTATCCGCTCAATTCCTATCATACCGATCCATTCCTGAATGGCGTAGCTACCGGCCTTGTCAAAGGGTTGGTAGTTTTTAACGTAGAAGCTGATTTCTTCGTCGGTCAACGGACGAAAAGACACCTTAGTGGTGTCTACGAACGTACGGCTCGAGGTGGTCGTCGTCAGGCAGACTCCGGTAATTACCCGGTGGGCCCGTCCCGACAGGGCAGTCAGCATTTCTCGGGCTTCGGCGGCATCGGCTGGTTTGTTCAGCAAGCGCTCTTCCACCACCACCGTGGTATCTGCCGTAACCACAAGTTCGTTGTCAGCAAGCGTATCAAGGTACGCCCGCCCCTTTTTCTCGGCCAGAAACTTCGCGACCTGATCGAGCGGCAATTTGGCAGGATAATCTTCCTCCACCGGCATGGTTCGTACCACAAAGGGAATGCGCAGCTCGCGCAGGAGCTGCTGACGTCGGGGAGAGTTAGAAGCCAGAATAATTTTATAGCTCATGGATTTAATATTACACTATCTAAACGCCAGTAAGCACTTGCCAGATACGTTGAGCAACCGTCTTGGAGGCTTCATGATCGCCTAACCGCTCTTTGATTAGCCGGTAATCATTTAGTTGCTGCTCACGCACGGCGCTGGGCTCCACCAAGTCGGGCAGTAACTCGGTAATGCGTTCGGCGTTGAAGTCGGCTTGGATTAACTCCGGCACTGCCGCGCGCTCGGCTACCAGGTTCACCAGCGAAATATAGGGCACCCGAATCACGCGGCGGGCAATCTGGTAGGTGATCGGACTCATGCGGTAGGTGACCAGTTGGGGCACCTCAAAGAGGGCGGTTTCCAGGGTGGCCGTGCCCGAGGTTACGATGGCGGCCCGGGCGTGGTGCAGCACGTCGTAGGTTTGGTTCACCACCACCGTCACCGCCGGGTGGTTGCGCACCGCATCGTAGTAGGAGGTAGGCACGTTGTCTACGCCCGCCACCACAAAGTGATAGTCCGGGAAGCGGTCGGCCACGTGCAGCATCATCTCTAGCATCAGGACGATCTCCTGCTGCCGACTACCGGGCAATAATGCCACCACCGGCCGGTCGTCGGGTAGGTAAGTAGCCGCAAAATCAGCCGCAGGCTTAAAATCCCGAATCGCATCGAAGAGGGGATTGCCCACGTACTGCACGGCGTAGTCATACTTCTGGTAGAAATCTTCCTCAAAGGGCAAGATCACGTACATATGATCGACCGTGGCCTTAATCTTCTTGGCCCGGGACTGGTTCCAGGCCCACACCTTGGGCGAAATGTAGTAGAACACCCGCAACCCGTGCTGTTTGGCAAACTTCGCCATGCGCAGATTGAAGCCCGGATAGTCGATCAGTACCAGGGCATCGGGTTGGTAGCGCCGCAGGTCGTGCTGACAGCGTTTCAGCAGGTGGCGGATGGTGCGCAGGTTTTTAAATACTTCCCAAAACCCCATGAAGGCGGTTTCGCGGTAGTGCACCACCAGTTCGCCCCCGGCCGCTTGCATGGCATCACCGCCCCAGCACCGCACCTGCGCTTCCGGGTCCTGCTGTCGCAGCGCTTTGATGAGGTTGGCCCCGTGTAGATCGCCCGAGCGCTCGCCCGCGATGAGATAGTATTTCAAAAGGTGAGATTTGAGATGTGAAAGATGAAATGAGAGATGCGAAACAGGCGACTCGTTACCGGGTGAGCGTTTCTTGCTCCAGGCCCTCGCCGAAGAACTCCACGAAGTTGTTGCGGGTTTCGTGCAGTTGCAGGGCGTGCAGCTCCCCGCGGGGGGCAATCTTCCGCACCTCGGGAGCCAGTATCTTCCAGAACTCCTCCACCAGCACCTCGCAACTGGCCCGCTTGCCGCGCATAAAGTCCACGTCGTGGTTCAGATGCTTATGGTCCACCTTATCCGTAATGCACGCTTTGATCAGGTCGCTGAGCTGTTTGAGGTCCACCACGTAGCCGGTGTCGGGATCGGACGTGCCGCGCACGGTAACGATCAGCTCGAAGTTGTGGCCGTGGCCATTCGGGTTGGCGCAGGCACCAAATATCCGCTGGTTCTTCTCGTCCGACCAGGCCGGGTTATAGAGGCGGTGCGCCGCATTGAAGTGTTCTTTTCTGCTTACGTAAATCATGACTAACTTTGCTTTTCGCAAATATACGCATTCCTTATGATGCTTATCACCCACGGCTCCTCCTTCCTCACCGACGCCCTCGTACGAATGCTCAACCAGCACAACTTCAACTATTTGGTGGTTACTGACGACGACCCCACCTGGAAGCCCCCGGCCGACTGGCGGTTGAAGGAACATCTGCCGCCCACGCCCCTGCCCAACTGGTTCAAGCGCCACCAGCAAGAGTTGGAGTTTGCCTTTTTCTTAGATGGAGCTGATGATAAGACGGATGACACTTACTTCCAAACGCTCTGGCAGCAGTGCGTTGCCCATCAGGTGCCTTTACTATTCCGCACCAGTCCCCGCCGTTCGGCCTGGACCGTCCAGCAGGCTGCCGCGCCCTTCTTCTGGGCGGGTTTACTAGCTCCCCCTCCCCAAACTGCGTCGGAGAACGATGAGGGTTCGCTAATCTACGCGCAGGACGTGGCCCAGGCCGCTTACTACCTGGTACACCACCGTCAGCAGTCCGGGGAGTACGCGGTAGACGATCTCATCTAAAACCATTTGCGGGACTAAACCGGTTATAGTGGGTAGCTTACCCCTTAACTAACCCATTATGTCTACCCAAATCATTTTACAAGAAAGCGTTCAGGTCAACGTGCAGCGCATCATGCAGGCCCGCATCGACCGTTGCCGCGCGCACTTGAGCCACGATGCGCCCCACGAGGCCATTCACCAAACCCGCAAGCAACTCAAAAAGATACGGGCACTGCTGCGGCTGGTGCGTCACCAGATCGGTGAAGATACTTACCAGGAAGCCAACCGTTACTTTCGCGACGCGGCCCGCCTGATCTCCGATGCGCGCGACGTGTCGGCCGGGTGGGAAACGGCCGAAGAGTTGCAGTCGCTACTCACCACGGCCCGTAACCGGCAGGCGGTGGGGCGGCTGAAGCGGCACCTGCGCGCTAAGAAAGCCGCCATCACCCGCTACCAGGTGCGCGGCGGCAACCTGCTCCAATCGGTGCAGGATGCCCTGGCCGAGGCCGAGCAGCTTCACCGCGCGTGGAGCATTAGCGACGACGGTTTTGAAGCGGTAGAAAAGGGAATCAAGCGTATCTACCGGCAGTGCCAGAAGCGGCAGGCGGTGGCTTACGCGCAGGATGATCCCGAAGCCTTTCACCAGTGGCGCAAGAGCGTGAAGTACCTGCGCTACCAGGTGGATACGCTGAGTCCGCTGTGGCCCGGCCTGCTGCAAGCCCTGGAGGGCGAACTCAACCTGCTCACCGACTACCTGGGCGACGACCACGACCTGCTGGTGCTGCAAGAGACGATCAAGGAAGCCAAGGTGATGCCCCCGGCCACCCAGCGCTCGGTGTTTAGCACGATGGAGGAGCAACGGGCGCGCTTGCAACAGGAAGCACGGCCCCTGGCGCAGAAGCTATTTGCCCAAAAACCCAAAAAGTTTGTTGCTGACTTAGCCCGTTGGTGGCAGGTGGAAGCCGAACGGCCGGGGGCGGGGGTGGTGGAGGCCTAGCTATAAAACGTCATTCCGGAATTTTCTGTAATGTAATGGAAGAAAATATCCGGAATCCCCCCAATTCAGCGGCAAAGATTCATTGCTGAATCAGAGGATTCTGGCCTCATCGGGCGCTACGTTCGCTCTGGACCGCGTCCCGCCGCGTCCACGGTGGATCGGGCATGACCACGGTGGATGACATTTTGTAATTTATTTTGAATGACTAATTAGGTATGGATTCTAATTCAGTATCTACAATCAGAATTCTCATGCGTCTTTCTCAATCCAGCGTGCTTTGTTTTTGCTCCACCAATCAGCTTTAATCTCTTCTCCGAGTTGTTCTACATCTTCTCCCAGATCAGCTCGCGTGCTCAAGTCTTCAATTCTTATTTTGTGGAGAAGTTCCACGAGTGTCTCTTTCTCGATACTACTCTTGTCGATGCGAATCAAGAATTGATGGTTATCGTCTTCTATTTGAATAGATTCCATGGGCGTAGTTATTTCCTTAAATATACTGCTTTCCGACGAAAACGAAAAAGGCCAAACGACGTTAGCAGTGGTTTGATCCGATCACTTGATCACCCCGAATTTTTTATTGGCAAAGTCAACAATTACGGTGTAGTTCCAGAAGTAAGCATTTCCGGTAATCCCCCACAGATCGTTTGCTTGCAGGAAATTAGCTTGCTCCTTAGCTTTGTAGCAGGTTGCCTTGGGCAACCGTTGGTCGCCTAAAAAGATGTCATCTGTTTCTGATCCGTACAGGTAATACTCTTTACCAAACGTTGTAACCAGCACCGAATCAGTGATCTGCCCGGAAGTTACCGCTGCCCAGTTTTGGGGGGATGTGATCAGTTGAAACAGGCTGGATCCGGTATCGAACATCACCTTTCTTTCTTCATTATTCACGCTTAACGGCAACACGGGCCGCCCCCGCTTATCTAGTGACATGTCGACGAAGACGGCATCACTAGCCAGGCGGGAGGGCACCTGTTCGGCTACGGCAATCCGGGTGTTGGGGTAATCTATAATAAGCACCTTGCCCTGAAACAAGTCGGCCCCAATTGATCCGATGTGTTTCACCGTATTGCTGTTGACCGAGTCTGCCGTGAGCACATTACGATCATCGTCAGCGAGCAGTATGGATTTATTCCTGAACCGGTGGCCATCAATCATAATGTCTACCTGCCTTACGTAGTCGAATTCAGAGGTAGTATCCAGCTTTTGCTCTACCGCGGGATATCGTGTCAGATACGGTCGTAGGGATGGTTCGTACACCAGGGTTACGTTAAGCCCCAGGTCAAACTGAAGCGTAAAGTCATGAGGAATACCCTGAATGTTGACCGGTAGGTAGATTCTGGTCTTATCAAAATACTGACCACCCAAAGAATCACCCACCCATATAAACTTCATCCAATCCGGTTCGTCTTCTGGCAACTTAGTTTTGGAGGCGGTTAGAACACTGATAATAAGGATAGGTAAAATGTAGACAAGCGTGCTTATATTTTTCATGCTTAGGTTAGTTAAACATCCCGTTTTCCGGAGAAACCCGCGGTTGAAAACATTGTTTTTGAGGATAGATGTTCCGAGAACCCACGGCGAAGGGCCGTTGCCTCGCGTGGGCACAGCCATTGCGTAAGATTTCTCGATGAAAACATCCGGGATAGCGGTTGATCCGTAAGGAATCGAGGTAAAAACTCCCGGTGGTAGGTTAAAGTAGGTATAGTTTGGGGCTATCCCGCGGGTTTTCGTCGATATTCCTGAGGACTTAGCGCTACCACCGCGGGTAAATGTCCAATAGTGGCGGTACTTGGCCTATTCTATCTCAGTTTTGGGGTTCGAAGCGCGAAATCAGACGTAATTTTACGATGATTTGAGGTAGGTTTTTGGTTAGCCGATGAAACTGTGGGAGTGGGTAGAGAAAACTCAACTGGTCGTAGGGTCCCTTACGACCCTCGACGTCAGCCCTCCTTAACTGGTCGTAGCGTCCGCCGGGTGCCGGCCACTACGACCTTAACGCGTACCCACAAACGATCGAGGGAAATACTGCTTAAATTGGAAGACCGAGCGAACGCTCTTCGTCAATGATGGGTCGTAGCACATGCGACGACCAGAAGGGGGGGGGTGGCATAGAACACCCGAACCGAAATCCTATCGGGCACTCCGGGGGTCGCCTGAAAGGGACCTCCGGGCAGGCAGAGATGGAAACGTCTTTGCCCGCCACCGGTTCCTCTGCGAGTGATGGGTCGTAGCACATGCTACGACCAGAGATTGAGGTGGTTTAATCACGAAACGCGATGCTGTCGGCGATGACGCAGGAATCTACTGGGGTAAGGCGGTCAAAATCCTCCTGCCCGAACTTGTGTTCTCGAAGCCAGTATTCATTGAACACCGAGCGGTAACACATTGTGATGATGAAGCCTTCATTCTCAATAATCCGTCCCATATGCTCCATTAAAGGTTGGTTGATGCTTAGTCCCAAAACAGTGGTGGACTGACCAGCCGGAAGCACTCCCGATGATAATGTCGCATTGTTCACTAATCCGGAGACCGTGTCCGGTAGATTTGTCAGCCTAAATAGTTCACCCCAGTCTCTAGCATATCTACCCTCGTACTGCACGGTGACTTTTTCAATAATTGCTGGGCCAGTACCGGTATTACCGATGGTAAAATCAAGCATACTGATTGTGATTCCATCCTCAAACCCTCTATTTCTATCAATTTCTACGTTTGGCCACAGTTGTGCCTTAGCGCTTTCGGTCATGATGCGCTGTTGTTCGGCCATGATTTGTTGCTGCCCGGCCATTACCTCCTGCTGCTGAGATAGCACGCGGGTTTGGTAGATCGACACGATTAGGGCACCCAGGCTGATAATAGACAGGGCCACGGTAGCCAGCAACGACTGGTCCAGCGCCTAGCCTTTTTTCGGTGCCGGGTCGGCGGGGTTGTCTACCGGGGTTTGATCGGTGGTTTCCGGGGAGGGCTGACTGGAAGGAGTAGGCTTTGGTAGGTCGCTCATCGGACTTTTTGGGGCGTAAGATACTAATTTTATATATTTTGTATCTTTGAACTATGGAAACGCTTACTTCTCAGAAAAAGACGCGCCGACCGGCCCGGTCCCGCGTGCGCAAGCCCAAAACGCTGGAAGCCTTTCTTCGGTGGGAACAGCCCGAAGGCTACTACAAGTACGAATGGGTGGACGGTGCCCTAGAGAAAACCGAATACATGATGAAAACCAATGAACTAGCCATCGTCCGAAATATCAAGAAAGCTTTTTATCGAACGGACTTCTTTCGCCAAGACGGGGAGTTGTTTGCCGAAGTCGCCGTGAAGCTTAGCGAAACACGAATCAGGATTCCCGACATAAGTGCGTTTACCGATCAGCAAATCAAAGCGGCGCAGGGGGAGGACTACCCGGTTCCTGCGTTCGCCATTGAAATAATCTCCCCTGACGAAAGTGGATTTAAGATAGAGCAGAAAGCCTTCGATTATTTTGCCGCCGGGGTGCAGGTACTCTGGCAAATTTACCCCAACGTGCGCATGGTGAAGGTGCTCACCTCGCCCCAGACGGTGCAAATCTGTTTGAAGCAGGACGGTTGCTCAGCCGCCCCCGCCATCCCCGATATGACCATCGCCGTCGATGCGGTGTTTGGGGAAGACGTTAAGGTTGGTAAGGATGCCGGATGATCTGCTTGCTGCTCTTCTAGTCTACGCTACCGGTTTGCTCCAGCACCCAGGTTTTGCCCCAGTTGTCCTTCTCTTCGTCCGACCACAGTTCGGGGAAGAAGATGATACGCTGGAAGCGGGGCGGCAGATATTTGCGCCAGTTGGTGCCTCCCGTGGCTGGGGCCACCTCCTCCGCTTCTTTCCTTGGCTTGTTGTTGATGAGGTGGCGCACCGCCGCGCGGAAGTGGGCCAGGGGCCAGTGCACGTTGGCGTACATATCAAACTCCCGCAGGGCCACGATGATGTCGCTACTCAGCGGCTCGTGCTCGTCCAGAAAGCGGTGCATGCTTCGCCGCAGGTTCTTTTCTCTATAGTCCTCGGCTTTGTCAAGCAGCAGCTCATCGTATTCCACCTCAAACTGCCGCAGGGTGAGCGTTTTCTCGCCGGTTTTGGTGTCGCGCGCCCCCGCCTTCCAGTACACTTTGTCTAGGTATTCCTTAAGCGGATCATCGGGCGACAGCCACAGCACGTAGTTGGGATGCACCAGTTGCTCCAGATCGGTGGAGGCGATCTCGATGATGCGGTACTGCACCGACTGAAACCCGCTGGAGGGAGTGAGCGCCAGCCGGAACTTGGCGAACTGCTCGCGGTCCAACCCCTCGGTCATCACGGTGAACGAACCCACCAGTTGCCCAAAGTAGCGGTTCATCCGGTTCACCTTTTCCAGAAACTGCCGGGCTTCGGTGACGCTGCCGTCGGTGAGTTGCTCCATTTCCCACAGCACCAGCTTGAAGTACAGCTCGGTGATCTGGTGGTAGGTGACGAAGATCATCTCGTCTTTAAGCTCCGTCTTGGGATTCTGCAGGCTCAGCAGCGTATCGAGCTGAATGTAGTCCCAGTAGCTCAGAAAGTTGGCGTGCACCAGCCCCTGTAGGTAGTCGGCGAGTTTCTGCCCGTTGCGATCAAACTTAGCGGTGAGCTGTTCAATTTGTTTCA
Source organism: Cyclobacteriaceae bacterium (assembly GCA_965217295.1). Classification (GTDB taxonomy): domain Bacteria; phylum Bacteroidota; class Bacteroidia; order Cytophagales; family Cyclobacteriaceae; genus Tunicatimonas. The sequence goes on along the minus strand of CBDCHR010000008.1, from coordinate 5,617,430 downwards.
CCAGCTCCTGGGTGAGCATTATGTCTTCCATAGGTAGGAATGATTGGGGGTAAGGGAATGGCCGGTCGTTTTAACGAGGATGGGGGAAGGATTGTTGTGGCTGGTCACTGGTCACTGGTCACTGGTCACTGGTCACTGGTCATTGGTCAAATTTACAAGAGCCAAAGGACAAATGACCAAGGACAATTACTGCTAGCATTCAGTATCTGACCCCGCATGGAATGCCACCTCGAAAGTCATCCACCATCCAACATCCAATACCCAACACCCTCGCCACCCCAGAAAGTCCCCTCATAAATCCCGATCCACCAAGTTCACCAGATACCACTTCCTGTTCACCGGACGGTAGTCCATCCGAAAGTATAGCCCCGAGTCTTTGCCCGCGATCTCGTCGGTCACCAGCGTGTCGGTGACGCTCAGGTTGCGGGTGAAGTAGGTAGAATCCAGTTGCGGTTCGCGCAGCATCCGCCAATCGGCCCGCTGCCAACGGTAGGCGCTGTCGGCCACGTCGGCGGTGAACTTCTGCCCCGGCAGCGGAAACCGAACGCGCGTCATCTGAAAAGCGCTGTCGGTCAGGAACCGGTCGTAGAAGGGCGCAAAGGCTTCCGCGGCGGTGGCCGACTGGGTAGATCGCGTGGAGCGACAGGACGAGGCGGCAACGCCCAACAGCAACGTGATCACCATAGGCAACGAAACGCCCAGGGGCGGCAGACGGAGTCCGCTAGGTGGGCTAGTCACAGATTCTGAGAATCTGCGCCAGAAAAGGGGTAAGTAACTTTTCACGCGTTAGACGAAGGGTGGGGGGCAGGATGGTCTTCCAGGTTGCGCAGTTGCTCCAAAGCCCGGCGGACGGCCTCTACCGTGACACTGCTGGGCTCGCACAGCGGCAGGCGCACCTCCTTGGTGCAGTAGCCGAGTTGATGCATCATATACTTGATCGGAATGGGGTTGGTCTCGATCATGCTGAGCTGCATCAGCTCGAGCAGGGCGTAGAAGGCCGCCCGCGCCTCGTCCCAGCGTCCCGCTTGGCAGTGGTTCACCAGTGCCACGGTGGTGCGGGGCAGGGCGTTCGAGATCACCGAGATCAAACCGTCGCCGCCGCAGGCCATCAGGGGCAGGGTAAGCGCATCGTCGCCCGATAGCACCGCAAAGTCGTCGGGCGCGCGCCGGATCACGTCCATAATCTGCGCCAGGTTGCCGCTGGCCTCCTTCACCCCCACAATGTTGCGGTGCTGGGCCAGCCGCAGCAGCGTATCGGTTTCCAGGTTTACCGCCGTGCGGCCCTGGATATTATAGACGATCACCGGCAACTCGGCCGCGTCGGCCACCGCCGAGAAGTGGCGGAAGAGTCCTTCCTGCGTCGGTTTGTTGTAGTACGGGTTGATCACCAGGTGCCCGTCGGCACCCGCCTCAGCGGCCACAATGGCCAGCTCGATGCTCTCGCGGGTGTTGTTGGAACCGGTGCCGTGAATCACCTGGCAGCGGCCGTTAACGATCTCCACCGAGCGACGCAGAATCTCGCGGTGCTCCTGGTGCGAGAGCGTGGGACTCTCGCCCGTGGTGCCCACGAACACCAAACCGGTGATGCCCGCCGCAATCTGATGATCAATCAGACGCTCGAGCGCGGGCCAGTCGATCTGGTTGGCCGCGGTGAAGGGAGTGATCAGGGCGGTGTAGGTGCCGCGAAACAGAGTAGCCATACATTGGGATTGGTGCCTTAGGAAAAAGTTGGCCTAAATTACGCATTATTGGGGTTTGTGCCTAAAGCGCTGATCGTTTGCTTTCGTTGTCATAAAATTAATGTTGAATTAATAGCATTTGTCCGCGACTGTGTTTAAAATGCCCCCGTATTGGTAGTGCCACCCCCTGACTGATCGCGCATGGACAAGAAAAGAATTGTCAAAGACTACGACGCTTTGCCCGAAGAGATTATCAACCGCATTAAGGCTGAATACCCCTACGGCTTTGAAGACAACTTGGTAAGCTTCACCAACAAGGAAGGCAACAAAGTCTCGGCCCTCCCTTTTGAGACCGAAGAGATTTACTATCTCATCCGAATGACCGTCCGCGAGGCCCGTCAGATCATTGAGGACGACGACGACTACGATGACGAAGGCAACCTGCGCGACGACTTCTCATCCGACGAGTTCGAAGGCGATGATGACGACGACGAGGTGAAAACCTCGGTGTCCTTCCTTGAAGACGGAGGCGATGATGACGACGACGATGATTAACGGGGCGAAAACAGCGTAGCCTATCCCCATCCGTAAGAACCGGCATGGTTCCTCGAATCGGCCCGTACAACAGCCCCCTGGAACGTTCCGTAGGAAACCCAGACACGACCTAAAATTAACCAACAAGTGCGGCCGGGCATCAAGTCCGTTTATTAGGAATGGGTACTTTTCCGTTAATAGCCCCGGAGAACGGCTCGAGGACGGAAAGGGTACAGAAACACTATAGCTAGGCAAAGTGCCAATTTAAGGAATACTACAATTTACCCCTTTAAACCAAACCTATGAGATATCCCTACTTCACCTCCCTGCTGAGCGGCAGCCTGCTGCTCTTTGCCGCAGCCACCGTATCGGCCCAATCCGACACCACGACCGACCCTGAGCAACACGCCCAGGAGCTGGCGCAGCGGTTCATCATCACCGACGGCCACATCGACCTGCCCTTCCGCATGAAGATCGCCAACTTCCGCTTGCAAAAAGAGTGGATCGACGTGACCGAAGACACCGACGGCGACTTCGACTACGTGAAGGCCCAGGAGGGCGGACTCAACGCCCCGTTCATGTCGATCTACGTGCCCGCCAGCTACCAGGAAACGGGCGGGGCCAAGGTGTTCGCCGATTCGCTCATCGACATTGTGCGCACCATCACCACCAAGTATCCCGACAAGTTTGCGCTGGCCAACACCCCGCAGGAGGTGGAAGCCAACTTTGCCAAGGGATTGGTTTCGTTGCCGATGGGCATGGAAAACGGCGCGCCCATCGAAGATTCGCTCTCTAACGTGCAGTACTTCTACGACCGGGGCGTGCGCTACATCACCCTCACCCACAGCAAGGTGAACCAAATCTGCGACTCTTCCTACGACACCACCCGGGTGTGGAACGGCCTGAGTCCCTTCGGTGAGCAGGTGGTGCGCGAAATGAACCGCGTAGGTATTATGGTCGACGTGTCGCACATTTCGGACAGTGCCTTCTACGACGTGATGAACGTCACGGAGGCGCCGGTGATCGCCTCGCACTCCTCGTGCCGCGCGTTTGTGCCGGGCTTTGAGCGCAACATGAACGACGACATGCTCCAGCGGCTGGCCGACAACGGCGGGGTGATCCAGATCAACTTCGGATCTACCTTCGTGGATGAAGAAGCCCGCGAGAAATCAGACGTGGTGCGCGACCACCTGGGCAAGTGGATGGCCGACAACAACCTCACGTTCCAGGACTCGGCCGCCCAGGCCTACGCCAAAAACTATATGCGGGAGAACCCGACCTACTCTACCGTGCAAAAAGTAGCCGACCACGTCGATCACGTGGTGCAATTGGTCGGCGTGGAACACGTGGGCTTCGGCTCCGACTTCGACGGGGTAGGGGATACGCTGCCCACCGGCCTCAAGGACGCTTCGGAGTATCCCAACCTGATTGCCGAACTGCTCAAGCGCGGCTACTCGGACGAAGACATTGAGAAGATATGCTACCAGAACGTGTTCCGCGTCTGGAACGCCGTGCAGCAAAAGGCCGAGTCGCTGGCCCGAGGTGAATAACTAATCACTTACCGTCAATCAAGCCAATCCGGACTATGGGGACACCCTTTTACTTCATAATTCGGCGTTCCTTGTTTTCCGTTCGATATTTTTTAGCGGCAGCACTGTTTTTGGTTGGAAGCAGACTGTTTGCTCAGCGTCAGACCCAAGACGTAGACGCACCCGTCAATTCGGTGAAGCTATATCCGTACTCGCACCAGGTTCGCTTCAACGTGGGTATCAGCGGTATCGGACTCGCTTCGGGCCTGGTGCGGCGCGTGAGCGGAGTGGCTGATATCGACGTGTCGATACAGCCCGCCCTGCAGCTCAACTATGCCTACCGCTGGCGCGATCGAATCAGCTTCGGCGGCGGACTATCGCGGCAGGTGTTTTCGGCGCGCTACCGGGGGTACGAGTACGAGGATGAAAGCGGTGCGACGGTGCTGGACAACTTCACCACCTACCTGCGACGCTTCAATGTGGCCGGGTTTGCCCGCTGGCACTACAATCCCGGCGCGGCCCGCATCGCTTGGTATTCGGGGGCCCGCCTGGGCATCACGCGCTGGACTTTCGATACCAACGCCAAAGATATCAATTACACCGTGGGCCGATTCTTGTCGTTTGCCCTGGGTACCCAGATTACCCCCCAGTTGATTTTGATCGGCGGAGACGTTTCCCTGCTTCCGTCGCTAATCGCTAATTTTGAAGTAGGCATTGGCGCTCCGCATTTGTTTGCGGTGGGAATAGGGTACCGTTGGTGAGTTCGTCACTAGTGATTGGTAAATTGAAGCTGGAATCAGCAACAAAGAACAAGTGTCACTTTGATATCTCCTCAGAAATATATAGTATTGATAACCGTGGTGCTCTGCGGTTCAGCACCAAGCAGCACCTATTTTTTTAATCTATCTTTGGCAGCAACCGCCTACCATCGATGATGATGGGACGTGTATTCTTTTAAGTAAATTTTGTCGCCGCTATACCATAGATTACCGTGATAAACCATACTTACTTCCTAGACGCCCTTTGGTCCATTACAAAGGACGCCGTTTTATGCTTTGATGAAAAGGGGACCATCCAGTGCGCCAACCCTCGGGCGCGCGACACCTTCGCTTGGGCAGACAGTATTAATGACTTCGGTACGGTAGACGATTTGCACCTGGCGCACGAAGACGGCCGTCCGTTTAGTTGGCAGTCTTGGTTCTCCGAAAACAAAGGCCTTGCCAACGAAGTGCTCACCTGCCGCTCACTGTCCGGCTCCCAACTGCGACTTGAGGCGGCAACTTCGCGGGTGATGGTAGCCGAGAAGTTGTATCTCTTCTGTCGGTTCACTAACGTGACCCAGCCAGCGGAACAGGAGCATGCCTACGCGGCGCTGGAAGAAAAGCTGTATAACTTCTTTTATCTGTGTCCCAGTGCCGTTTGCGTGACCCGAATATCCGACGGGCTTATCTACGAGGTGAACAAAAGCTTGATTGAACTCTCGGAATACCGCGAAGAAGAGCTGATTGGCCACACCACTCTGGAGTTGGGCTTCTGGACGCAACCGGAGGATCGCCACCGGCTGGTGCAACAACTCCTGGAAAAGAGAGAAGGACAAGTTGAAGCCGTACTTCGCACCAAGTCCGGACGGATGATTGAAGGAATGGTAAATTCTCGAGCGGTGATGGCTGAAGGAGCTCGGTGTTTTGTTACCGTATTCCAGGATGTGAGTGCGAACAAGGCCGCCGAGCGGGCCCAGTTGCTGATTAACCAGGCCACCAACGACGCTATCTACGACTGGAATCTGCAAAATGGAACAGTGTGGTGGAATGATATGGTAACCATGTTTGGTTACCGTTCTGAAGAAATTGACGACACCATTGCGTGGTGGCACGAACGTATCCATCCCGAAGATCGGCAGCGGGTGGTTGATCGCATCAACGCTTTTATATCCAAACGTCTTGAGAAATGGTTTGACAAGTATCGTTTTAAGCGGAAGGATAACTCATACGCCTACGTTTATGATAAAGGATACTTCGAGTTTACCAGTGACGGCACCCCGGTCCGGATGGTCGGTGGTATGGTAGACATCACCGAGCGGGTACTGGCTGAGGAAAGTATTCTGATCAAAAACCGGCAGATTGCCGAGTACGCTTTCTTCAACTCCCACAAGCTGCGTGGTCCGCTGGCGCGGCTGATGGGCCTCATCAAGCTAATCGACTTTCAGGAAGCGCACCGGGAAGAAAACAAGACCTTGCTGAACCATCTCAAGGTCATTGCGGAGGAGCTGGACGAGTTGGTGAAGGACGCCTCTAAAGTTTTGTACTGAATATCAACACGGCCTGAGATTGTGACCACTAGGTTCTATTGACTCCGAATGGCCTCTACCGGATTGAGACGAGACGCCACCACCGCGGGTACCAAACCCGACACAATGCCAATTACGCTCGAGATCAGGGTGCCTAAAATGATGTTTTTGGGAGTGAGAATGAGCGTAAGGCTGCCTAGGGGAACAAAAGTGGCCAAGTAGACCAGCACCATGCCGCCTACCCCACCGAGCAGACTCAAGAACATGGCTTCAAACAAGAACTGCAGTAAAATAAAGTAGTTCTTCGCACCCAGCGATTTCTGGATGCCGATGATGTGGGTGCGCTCCTTCACCGATACAAACATGATGTTGGCAATCCCGAAGCCACCCACCAGAATAGAGAAACTGCCGATCACGGCTCCGGCCAGGCCAATGGCGTTAAACACGTTGGTGACCATATCGGCAAACAATTCGGAGCGGTTCACGGCAAAGTTTTCCTCTTCGCGCGGCCGTAGGGCCCGTCGGCGGCGCATCAGGCCGATAATTTCGTTCTCCAGGTTTTCCAGTCCTACATCATCGTCACGCCCCCGCAGGGCAATGGTGGCCCCCACGCCCCAGGTGCTGTTGCTAGCGTACAATTTCAGAAAGCTCTGGTACGGAATGTAACAGGCAAGATCGGCCGTAGGGGCGTTAATGATACTCTCGCCCTGCGCGGCCAACACGCCGATCACCACAAACTTAAGCCCCTTGAGTTTAATGATTTTGCCCAGGGGTTCTTGGCCTTCGAAGAGGGTCTGAGCAATCTCGGAGCCGATCACCGCCACGTTGCGGGCCAGCGCGGTTTCCTGCGGCGAAAAGAAGCGTCCCTGCGCGATGTCAACGTCAAACACCTCATTATACGCTTGGGACATGCCCGTCAGACTCACCGGGTTGATGCTGCTGTTGCCGTACTGCAGTTGCAGCCCTCGTTTCTCGGCGAAAATGGTGATCCCTTCGGCTTCGGTGACGCGTTGCGCCAGAAAGTTGTACTCGTCCAGCGAGGGGTGGGGGCGTTTGTAATACTTCCACCAGGGGTAGTTATCCGCGAAAATCCACGGCCACTTTTCTACCCGGATCACCTTGTCGCCCAGAAACGAAAAGCTATCGCGGATGTTCCGCTCCAGCGAGTCGACCAGTGTGAACACCGTAATGATCGCGAAAATACCTACCGTCACTCCCAGCAGGGAGAGCAAGGTGCGCAACGGATTGGCCCGCAGGGCATCCCAGGCTGAAAACGCACTTTCAAACATTAACTTCAGGATAAGCATTTCGTGAGCGTTGGGTGAATCTGATTTTCGCTACCGCGGTTTTGCTGAACGGCGAACTTTACGCAGTTTATTCCGTCAATGTAAAACAATTCCTTAAATTTGTCCTTCTAAAAATTACCCCCGACCACTTTTGTTGCACTGCCTACTCACCATCCTATGAAACTTTCTGAATTTAAATACGAACTGCCGGAAGGTCGTATCGCTCAGTACCCCGCCGAAAATCGCGACGAATCTCGCCTGATGGTCATTCACCGGGACACGGGTGACATTGAGCACAAGGTGTTTAAGGATATCGTTGGCTACTTTGTGGAGGGCGATGTGCTGGTGGTTAACAACACTAAGGTGTTTCCGGCCCGTTTGTACGGCAACAAAGAGAAGACCGGGGCCAAGATAGAGGTTTTCCTGCTGCGCGAACTCAACAAAGAAATGAACCTGTGGGACGTGCTGGTGGACCCCGCGCGCAAGATCCGAGTGGGCAACAAGCTTTTCTTCGGCCAAGGTGAGTTGGTGGCCGAGGTGATTGATAACACCACCTCGCGCGGACGCACCATCCGGTTTCTGTACGAAGGCACCGACGAGGAGTTCTATAAGCTTATCGATACCCTGGGCGAAACGCCCCTGCCCCGCGATCATATCACCCGCAAGGTGGAGCCCTCGGATCGGGAGCGCTTTCAGACCATCTTCGCCGAGCACGTGGGGGCGGTGGCGGCTCCTACCGCCGGGATGCACTTTACCAAGCAGGTGATGAAGCGCCTGGAGATTAATGGAGTGCACATCGACCCCATCACCCTGCACGTGGGCTTAGGCACCTTTCGGTCGGTAGAAGTGGAAGACCTGACCAAGCACAAGATGGATTCTGAAAATTACATCATCGGTGATAAAACCGCTGACCACGTGAACGAGGCGCTGGATAACAAGCGTCGGGTGTGCGCGGTGGGCACCACTTCCATGCGTTCGCTGGAGTCATCGGTATCGGCGGGCGGGCGGCTCAAGGCCAACGAGGGCTGGACAGATCGCTTCATCTTTCCTCCCTACGAGTTCAAAATTTGCAACGCGCTGGTAACTAACTTTCATTTGCCACAGTCCACGCTGATGATGATGGCCTGCGCTTTTGGAGGCTACGAAATGATCATGGATGCCTACCAGGTGGCCATCAAGGAAAATTACCGCTTCTTCTCGTACGGCGATGCGATGTTAATCGTTTAGGCCCGGCTGGCGATGGCACGTTCGCGGTACGCACTGATCGTGGCGGGGGGGCAGGGCCGCCGGATGCAGGCTTCGGTGCCCAAGCAGTTTGTCCCCGTGGCGGGGTTGCCTATTCTGATGCATACGCTGGCGGCGTTTCACCGTTGCTCACCGGCCATTCAGCTCATTACCGTACTTCCTGAGTCCGAAACTGCCCACTGGCAAACCCTGTGCGCCGACTATCAATTCGCCGTGCCGCACACGGTGGTGGCCGGGGGAAGTACCCGTTCCGCTTCGGTGCGCAATGGGCTCCAGCACGTTGAAGAAGAATTCAGCTTGGTGGCGGTGCACGACGGGGTGCGTCCGATGGTGACCCCAGAGCTGATTGACCAATCATTTGAAGTAGCTGAACACTACGGTAGCGCGGTGGCTACGGTGCCGCTCAAGGATTCTATTCGGGAAGTGAAGGGCGAGGGCAGCGCCGCGGCCACCCGTGATAATTACCGCATCGTGCAAACTCCGCAGACGTTTCGCACCGAATGGTTGCGCGCGGCCTACGCAGAGGCGGCTGAGCAAACGTTCTCAGACGATGCGAGCTTGGTGGAGCACAGTGGCCGAAGCATTCACCTGATCGAAGGGCACTACCGCAACTTAAAAATAACCACGCCCGAAGACCTGATGTTAGCTGAAGCGTTGCTTAAAAAGTGAGGAAAGAACCCGTCGCTGTGCACACGAATCGCGGGTTTTGCGATTGCGCTACTCCGGTCAGCGTTAGTACTCGTCTTCGTTGAAAAAGAAATCTTCTTTGGTGGGATAATCAGGCCAAATTTCCTCAATATTCTCATAAGGTTGCCCATCGTCTTCCAATTCCTGTAAATTTTCTACCACTTCCAGGGGCGCGCCCGATCGAATCGAAAAGTCGATCAGTTCATCTTTGGTCGCGGGCCAGGGGGCATCCTCGAGATACGAGGCTAGTTCTAATGTCCAGTACATGATGTTATAGTTAATTGCTACTGATTGGCTACGACCGCACCCAATCCAAATAAATTATTGCGTAACCGCAACGGCATAAAAACAACTTTCTTACCAAAAGTTCGCTATTTAGTGCATTAATTTATTAATGCGTACGTCGAGGGCGGATACTGCTTTCCGTAGTCGAAAGCCAGCTAGTCCTCCGCCAGTTCGTTTTTGAGCGATTGGATCAGCTCTCGCTTGGTATTCACTTTTCTGATTTGCTGCCGCAGTTTGCTTTCCGCCTGTCGTGCTTCCAGCGGATTCGTCTGGTTGTTAACATTTTCACGGCGGGCAACCAACTCATTTTCGTCGCGTATCAGAGAGTTTTCGAGCAGACCAATCTTGAGGGATACTTGTTCACGTCGCGAATTGTTATCATAATTCGGATCTTCGGCGCGCGCCGCCCGGTTCAGAAAGCTTTGTTCCGATGCCTTATCGCAGGCGCTGTTAAACTGCGTGGTGAGCTCCAATGACTTCTCGCGCGAAATGCGCCCCGAGTTTTTCCACGCTTCGCGCAAGCGGCGCACTCCCTGAATGCTGTCGCCCTCGGTGTCATCGGCCAGCTGCTGCGCCTGCCGGATCAGGTCTTTTTTGGTGCTGATGGCCTCGTTGGGGTTCACCCAGCCCTCACTCGCGCGCGCCGTGTTCTGCCGGGGGGCAAACTGTCGCGAACCCCGGGCATCCATCGGACGGCGTTGCTGCGTATCGTCGGGGCTGCCGAAGATGCGGTTGGCCAGCGAGCGAAAGTCGGTTTGCAGACGCTTGTACTTGAACACCGGAATCTTACCTACCTCCCGCCAGTCCACCTGCAACTCCTTCACGCGCTGCTGCGCGGCGCGTTTGTCGGCCTGACGTACCAGTTTATGCATCTCGAAGTTAATTTCTTTGTAGCGACGAATGCGGGCGTTAGTCAGGTCTTTTTTAGACTGGAAGAAATCCTTACGACGCTGGTAGAAAGTATCTAGGATTTGGTTGAACCGATCTTCTATCTCTTCCTGATATTCGTCGTCTACCGCCCCGGTTTTGATCCACTTTTCTTTGATCTCCTGCAGGCTGTCGGCCCCTTCTTGCCAATCGGAGCTGTTTTCATGCACTTCTGCTTCTTCGATCAGGGCGCGTTTGATCTCCAGATTTTTGATCCGGTTTTTGGCGATGATCTCCCGCAGCATCTCCTCCACAGTATTCAATCGCTCAAAGAGGGCCGGATAGTCACCCAGGGCGTCGAACCGGGTCAGGTTGTCGCGCAGGTGAATCAGCTTCATTAGGTACGAGCCCTTGTTTTCTGATTCTTCTACCGACTGTTCCAGGGCGGCAACCCTGTTTTCGGCCATTGTGAACCGGTTTTGAAAGTACTGAATGGTAGATGCTTCGCTTTCTCTGACTTCGCCGATTTCACGTTCGGGATGGTCAAGAAAGGGAGCACGGTAGATTTTATCATCCCGGATAAAACCGTAGGGAGTAGCTGGCGTGTCCACTGTATTATTGGTTTTGGTTAAGGTTGTTTATAGTAGTACTAACAACAACCCGCAATGTTGTTATAAATTTGCTTACGTCGGGCTAATCAGCCTCGCCCGCAGGAGCGCCATAATAAAGCTATTTTGCTAAATGTCAAGCCCTGACCCCGGGTTTTTGCGCGATGGGCAAAAATATAGGTAAATTCCTTTTTTCCGCATAAATTCGTGGGATATTACGCACCTTGCTAAAATCGCGGATACGCTCCGCCATTCTCTACGTAACAACCTGATATGTCTGACGAAAAAATAATTTTTTCCATGTCGGGGGTAACCAAAACGTACCCCCCCAAGAAGCAAGTACTTAAAAACATTTACCTGTCCTTCTTTTACGGTGCCAAAATCGGCGTGCTGGGTCTCAACGGCTCGGGTAAGTCGTCGCTGCTGCGCATCATCGCCGGGCAAGACACCGACTATCAGGGTGAGGTGGTGTTCTCGCCGGGCTACTCGGTGGGCATGCTGGAGCAAGAGCCGGTGTTGGATTCCAACAAAACCGTGCGGCAGGTGGTGGAAGAGGGAGTGGCCGAAACGGTGCGCCTGCTGCAACAATTCGAGGAGATCAATCTAAAATTTGCCGACCCGGCGGTGCTCGACGACCCCGACGCCATGCAGAAGGTTATTGACGAACAGGCCAAGGTGCAAGACAAGCTCGACCACGCCAACGCCTGGGAACTCGACACCCGCCTGGAAAAGGCGATGGAAGCCCTGCGCACCCCTCCGGCCGACGCCAAGATCGCCAACCTATCGGGAGGAGAAAAGCGCCGCGTGGCCCTGTGCCGCCTGCTGCTCGAAGCACCTGACGTGTTGCTGCTCGACGAACCCACCAACCATTTGGACGCCGAGTCGGTGCAGTGGCTCGAGCAGTATCTGCAGCAGTACGCGGGCACGGTGATTGCCGTGACCCACGACCGCTACTTTCTGGACAACGTGGCCGGGTGGATTCTGGAACTCGACCGCGGCGAGGGCATTCCCTGGAAAGGAAACTACAGCTCGTGGCTGGAGCAAAAGCAAAACCGACTGGCTAAAGAAGAAAAGACCGAGTCGAAGCGGCAAAAGACCCTGCAGCGTGAGCTGGAGTGGATCCGGATGACGCCCAAGGGACGCACCGCCAAGGCCAAGGCCCGCCTGAGTGCCTACGACAAACTGCTGGGCCAGGAAGGTAAGGAACGCGAAGCAAAACTAGAACTCTACATTCCGCCCGGCCCGCGACTGGGTTCTAAAGTCATCGAGCTGGAGGGCGTGTCAAAGGCCTACGGCGACAAGCTGCTGTTCGAGAACCTCACGTTTTCGCTGCCCCAGGGCGGCATCGTGGGCGTGATCGGTCCCAACGGGGCGGGCAAAACTAGCCTGTTCAAACTCATCACCCACCAGGAAGCACCCGACAGCGGCAGCATCGACGTGGGGGAAACCGTGGAGCTGGCCTACGTGGACCAGGAGCACGACCGCCTGACCCCCGGCAAGTCGGTGTGGGAGATTATCTCGGGCGGCAACGAGTGGGTCGATCTGGGCGGCAAGCAGATGAACTCCCGCGCCTACGTGAGCCGGTTTAACTTCAGCGGCACCGACCAGGAAAAAAAGGTGGGGCAACTGTCGGGCGGGGAGCGCAACCGGGTGCACCTGGCCATCACCCTCAAGGAAGGCGCTAACCTGCTGCTGCTCGATGAGCCCACCAACGACCTGGACGTGAATACGCTGCGGGCGCTGGAAGAAGGGTTGGAAAACTTTGCCGGGTGCGCCGTGATCATCTCGCACGACCGCTGGTTTCTGGACCGCATCGCCACCCACATGCTGGCCTTCGAGGGCGACTCGCAGGTATACTGGTTCGAGGGCAACTACAGCGACTACGAAGAAAACAAGCGAGCAAGGTTGGGCGACTCGGCTCCGACGCGCGTTCGGTACAAGAAGTTGGTGTAACAAGGCTACTAACCTCTATCTAATTTAAGTGAGTAAGTCAGTTAGTTATCTGAAGAAATATTTTACAGCATGGCAAATACCGATCAATTTTTATCTTCTCGCAATTGGAATATTTTATCTTGGGACACTCTTTGAGAGAGATTGGATCATTGATGTATCAGTAATTGTTCTTCTTATCAACGTACTTGGAACAGTCATCTCAAGCATTGTTCAGGTAGTAAATAGGCGGTGGTATTTCGCTATTTTACAGATTGGGATTAGTGCATTTTTATTTTTTTGGACCATATTGATCTTTACATTTTCCCCACCCGACTATTATGGAGCTAATAAAGAAATACCTGATAACGTTGAAATAGCAGAGCCGTTAGACTAAATTCCGACTCAACAACACTTTGATGAATATGATCTGATTTTAGTTAAATCATTCCAGCCGGGCATATATATTTACTACACTGACTATCTGCCTACAGAAAAAGGATATTTTTATATTAAAGCTTATGAAATAACATCCAATGACAGGTTGTCGGCACAGAGAATGGATGAAAGATCAAAAATTATGGTCGATCAACTTGAGCCTAAAAAGTACGAACAAGAGTTTTCAATTTACGAGGGTTCTTGGGGAGATAAGTACGGAAGCCGGATTGAACTGTGGTTTCAACCGTTAAGTAGAAAAGAAGAATTTAAAATTGCTGAAAGAAATTTTATTGTAGAAGGTTGGATGCGATGAGAAGTAACTAACGTCTAGTTAATTACAAGAGAGCTTTGAAATAATAGTCTACTCCTGTTAACCCTTCGCGCCTAATTTACGTGAAGAAGGCAACCAACGATGCAATTATGGAACAGCAACAGATCATTCATAAATTTACGCTGGCCGAATACAACCAGCTAGAAGAAGAAAACCAGCAACGCTACGAATATCATGATGGAGAAGTGTTTGCGATGGTCGGAGGGGATCCGGTTCATAATGTCATCGGGGGAAACGTTATCACCGTGCTCAACCAACTACTCCGAAACAAAAGTTGCAATGTATTCACCAGCGATCAGAAGGTGTACATTAGTGTTGCTAAGAAATCTCTGTACCCCGATGCGTCGGTTACCTGCGGACCGGTGGAGCGATCTGATAAAGACACCAAGGCCATTGTGAATCCTATTCTGCTGGTAGAAGTGCTTTCCGACAGTACGGAAGCCTATGACCGGGGCCGAAAGTTCGAGTATTTCAGCAAATTGCCGAGCCTACGGGAGTACGTACTGTTGAGCCAGCATGAACCCAAGGCGCAACTACATTATCGTCCCTCTCCGACGGAACCTTGGCAGATCACCTGGGTCAGTCAACCGGACCAAACCCTTACGCTGCAGTCTTTAGGAATAGAGACTACGCTCGACGAACTGTATCTGAAAACGGAGGGATCGTAATGCTCACTAATCTAGAATTCTGCAATGCTTGACTCCATTCCCGAAGCACTATCCGCCATCCAACGGGGTGAGGTAATCATCGTGGTGGACGATGAGCAGCGGGAAAACGAGGGTGACTTCATCTGCGCCGCCGAACACACCACCCCCGAGATTATCAACTTTATGGCCACCCAGGGCCGGGGCCTCATCTGCGCTCCCCTGACCGAGCAGCGCTGCCAGGAGCTGGAGCTGGAGATGATGGTGGGGCGCAACACCTCCTCCCACACCACGCCCTTCACCGTGTCGGTCGACCTGATCGGGCACGGGTGCACCACCGGCATCTCGGCTTCCGACCGGGCCAAAACCGTGCAGGCGCTAGTGGATCCGCGCACCCGGCCCGAAGAACTGGGGCGTCCGGGACACATCTTTCCGCTCAAGGCGATGGAAGGGGGCGTGTTGCGGCGGTCGGGACACACCGAAGCGGCCGTCGATTTGCCGCGGCTGGCCGGACTGCAACCCGCCGGGGTGCTGGTGGAGATTATGAACGAGGACGGCACCATGGCCCGTCTGCCCGACCTGCGCCGCGTGGCTGACCGCCTTAACCTAAAGTTGGTATCGATTGCCGACCTCATTGAGTACCGCCTCACCCATGAGACGCTAATTCGACGGGAAACCGTGCTTCCCTTCGCCACGCTCTACGGCGACTTCACGCTGTATGCCTACCGGCAACTCAACACTGACGAGGTGCATCTGGCCCTGGTAAAGGGGGAGTGGCAGGCCGACCAACCCGTGGTGGTGCGGGTGCACGCGGCCAACCTGCTGGAAGACGTGTTCGGCGCGCGTCCCGACCAGCCCAACAGCGTGTTGCAGCAGTCGTTGCAGGTGCTGGAGCACGAGGAGCGGGGCATTGTGCTGTACATGAACCAGAACAGCATGGGCAGCAACCTGCTGGATCGCCTGGCGCAGTACCAGCGGCCGGTGCCCGATGCCGAACCTCTGGACTCACCGCCGATGGATAACCGCGACTACGGGGTGGGGGCGCAGATATTGCGCGACCTGGGGGCCTACAAACTGGAGCTACTCTCTAACCACCCGGTGAAGCGGGTTGGCCTGCAGGGCTACGGATTGGAAATTGTGAATTATCGCCCGTTGAATGCTCCTTAACTTAGAGAAGAGCAAAAGGAGGAATGAACAATTGTGCTCAATGCGGCTGAAACGATAGAAAACATTGATTTGCCGGGCCTGGGCATGCACCAGCTTTCTGGAGATCTAGCGGCTTTCTATGCCGTTAAGGTCAATAAAAACTGGCGCATCATCTTCCGCTTGACCTGTCTCTTCGCAGGCGTTTTCCGCAAACTTTTGAACATTTCGTCCATAGTTCGAATACATTATTTCTCCTCATCAAATACCGGTAGATCAACTCTGAAGCACACTTTTTTGTAGGTTTTGATGTTACTAAAGCACACACAACCTATCAACTATGAAAAAGTATCTGTGTCTGCTGCTATTTATCGGTTTAGTGCCGCTCACCGCTTCGGCTCAGTATTTTCCCTCTGAAATCTGGCACGAGGGTGAACTGACGCTGCTGGACGGCGAGAAGCTTCGCGGCAAGCTAAAGTATAACCTGGAAGCCGACGTGGTGCAGTTGAACACCACCAACACCGTGCAAACCTACAGCGCCCGCAAGATTCTGTTCTTCGAGTTCTACGACCAGGAGTACGGCCGCTATCGGCAGTTCTACGCCCTGCCCTACGAGGGAGCCAGCAACTATAAGGTGCCTCGCCTCTTTGAGGTGTTGCACGAAAACACCCTGACCCTGCTGTGCCGCGAAGAAATTGTGCAGGATAATGTGCCCCAGTTCGGCTACTACAACTACTACGGTAATCGCATGGGCACCCGGCAGCGTTTGTCGTTCGACTACTTTTTTCTGAACCGGGACGGCGAAATCGTTCGCTATTCTCAGAAGAAAGACGATCTTTACGACATCCTAGACAATCACCAGCGCGAAATAAAAAAATACATCAAGAAGAACCGGCTGAAGCACGACCGACAGGGTGATTTGGTACGGATCACCGCTTACTACAACACCTTGCTCAATTCATGAGTCAACCCCTCATCCTGATTTCTAACGACGACGGCATCACCTCCAAAGGAATACGGGTTTTGGTGGACGCGATGGCCGAACTGGGCGAGGTGGTGGTGGTGGCTCCCGACAGTCCGCAGTCGGGCATGGGGCACGCAATCACCATTGGCCATCCCCTGCGCCTCACCGAAACCGAGCTTTTTGATAATGCCCAATCCTACAAGTGCTCGGGCACCCCGGCCGACTGCGTGAAGCTGGCCAAGTTCCACCTGCTCAAAGACCGTCGGCCCGATCTGGTGGTCAGCGGCATCAACCACGGCAGCAACAGCTCCATTAACGTGCTCTACTCGGGCACCATGTCGGCCGCCGTAGAAGCGGCCATTGAGGGTTTTCCGGCCGTTGGTTTCTCCTTGTGTGATTATTCTCCGAAGGCTGACTTTTCACATACGGTGGCCCCGGTGCAGCAGATCGCCCAGCAGGTGCTGGAGAAGGGGATTCCTAAGGGCGTGGCGCTGAACGTGAACTTTCCGCCCCGGCAGAACGAGCCGATGCGGGGCATCCGGGTGTGTCGACAGGCGCACGCCAAGTGGCAGGAAGAGTTCGACGAGCGCACCGACCCCTACGGACGCAAGTACTACTGGCTGGTGGGCAACTTCGTGAACTACGACGTGGGTGAGGACAACGACGAGTGGGCCATCGCCAATAACTACGCTTCGGTGGTGCCCTGCCTGTACGATCTCACCGACCAACGGGCGGTGGAGTACCTGAACGGATGGTCGTTAGAGTAGACGTTTTCGGCCGCAACTATGTGCTAAACCCCATTAACGGTACTCAAATTCTTGCATTATCTTGGAACACTAGCCGGTGAGATTGGTTGGGAAGGTAACTTTAACCAACTTTTCGCTATGAACTGCCGTATCTTTTTTAATTCGCTCTTGTCGGGTTTTTGCCTGACATTTTTCCTATTCTCAACCGCTGCCGCCCAAAAGGGACAAGTGATCACCGACGCCGGTTCGGTGAAGGTAGAAACCCTCCAGAAGAATCTAAATCATCCCTGGGGCATGGCTTTTTTGCCCGATGGCCGTCTGCTGTTTACCGAGCGGGCTGGTCAGTTGCGTATTTTGAACAACGATAGCACCCTTTCCGAGCCGCTGGAAGGCGTACCGGAAGTATTTAATCAGGGGCAAGGGGGACTGCTAGACGTTACCCTGGACCCTAGCTTCGCCAACAACCAGCGGGTGTATCTCTCCTTTGCCGAACCCGGTGAGGATAGCACGGCCTCTACTGCCCTAGGCTACGGTATCCTGCGGGACGACCGACTGGAGGACTTCACGGTGATCTTCCGACAGGAACCCAAGGTGAAGGGCCCTAACCACTTCGGCGGACGCGTGGTGTTTGCCCCCGATGGCAACTTGTTTCTGACCTTGGGCGAGCGTTTTCAGTTTGACCCTGCCCAGAACTTGGAAAATCACCTGGGCACCGTGGTGCGTTTGAAGCCCGACGGCAGCGTTCCTGAGGATAATCCCTTCGTAGGGCAAGCCGACGCGAGAGACGAAATCTGGTCGTACGGACACCGCAACACCGAGAGCGCGGCCATCGATCCGGCTACGCAGAAGCTCTGGATCGTGGAGATGGGGCCGATGGGGGGCGACGAACTAAACCAGCCCGCGGCGGGCAAAAACTACGGCTGGCCGGTGGTGAGCTGGGGGCAAAACTACGATGGTACGGATATTCCCAACCCGCCCACGCATCCCGAATTCGCCGATGCGGTGATTCACTGGACTCCTACTATTTCTCCTTCGGGAATGGAGTTTTATACCGGCAATATGTTTCCTGCTTGGCAAGGAAGCGCGTTTATTGGTGGCCTCACCGCCAGTGGCCTGGTGCGGGTGCGCATCGATGGCGAACAAGCCGAAGAGGTAGAGCGCATTCCGCTGGCCGCCCGGGTGCGCGACGTGGAGCAAGCGCCCGACGGTTCAATCTACGTGCTCACCGACGAGAAGGACGGTAAGATTCTGCGCTTGCAAGCAATGGAACAGGCGCGGAAGTAGTTCCAAATTTTTTGTACATTCGGGCTTCAACGAAGGACTAGCCGCCGGGGCAGTTATCAGAACAAACCCACTGGCTATTTCTACCGGCCAAAACCGAAGCATGGAGCTACAAAAAATTATTGAAGACGCCTGGGACGACCGTTCCCTGCTCGCCGACAAAGACGTAAAAATTGCAATCAAGTCGATCATCGACGAGCTCGACCGGGGCGAGCGGCGGGTAGCGGAGCCTATTGATGGCACGTGGGTGGTGCACGAGTGGATCAAGAAGGCGGTGATCTTGTACTTTCCTATCCAGAAGATGAAGGTGATTGAGGTGGGGCCGTTCGAGTATCACGACAAGATGAAACTCAAAACCGGCTACCATAAGCTGGGTGTGCGGGTGGTGCCTCCGGCGGTGGCCCGCTACGGAGCGTATTTGAGTCCGGGCGTGATTATGATGCCCTCGTACGTGAACATTGGAGCCTACGTGGGCGGCGGCACCATGGTGGACACCTGGGCCACCGTGGGTAGTTGCGCCCAGATCGGTGAAAACGTGCACCTGAGTGGGGGAGTGGGGGTGGGCGGCGTGCTGGAACCGGTGCAGGCCAAACCGGTGATCGTGGAAGACAACGCCTTTATCGGCTCGCGCTGCATATTGGTGGAGGGCGTACACGTGGAAGCCGAAGCCGTGCTGGGAGCCAACGTATCGCTCACCGCCAGTAGCAAAATCATTGACGTGACCGGCGACGAGCCCATCATGCACGTCGGTCGGGTGCCCGCGCGCTCGGTGGTGATCCCGGGTTCGTATACCAAAACCTTTCCGGCCGGTGACTACCAGGTGCCATGCGCCCTGATCATCGGGCAACGCAAGGCCAGCACCGACCTGAAAACCTCGCTCAACCAGGCGCTGCGCAACCACGACGTCACCGCGTAACGAATTAGGCCGTTGCGCAAAACATCACTACCTTTGCGCCGTTTCAGGTTTGTCAGCTATTCAACAAAACCACAATTTGTTTATGCATCTAGCAAAATTTGGCGCCTTGTTCGCCGCTTTCATTATATGCTTAGGAGCTTGCGACAGCAAAGATTCGCAGCAAGGTGATCAATCGTTTGCCGACGGAGACTATGCGCAGGCCGTCAGTGAGTACACCAACTATATCGAGTACAATCCAGAGGATATCAAATCGATCTACAACCGCGGACGCGCCTACGAGGAGCTAGGTCAGTATGACAAATCGCTGGCGGATTACGAAAAAACCCTCGAGATTGATCCGAAAAACTTCAACGCGCTGATGAGTATCGGCAAGTTTCACTTTCGCAACCAAGACTACGGCGACGCGGCGTTTTACTTTGATAAGGCGATCAAGGTGAAGGATCGCTCGGCCGATGCCCACTACCTGAGCGGGCGGGCCAACCACAAGCTGGGCGAAACCAGCAAAGCGATGGAAGGCTACGACCAGGCCATCAGCTTAAATTCTGAGTACGGTGAGGCGTATCTGTACCGCGGGGCCCTCAAGGTATTTATGAAGAAGAAATCCGGCGGCTGCGCTGACATCAAGAAGGCCGCGGCGCTGGAAGCTCCCGAAGCGGCTGAGGCGTTGCAGCAGTACTGTAACTAGTGTAGGTTAAGCCCCTGACTTAGTTAAACCGCCCCGCCACCCGCGATAACAGTAACTTCTTAATAAAGGATATTCTGATAAATTGGCCCGGGCTTGTGTCCTCACAAGCTCGGGGTGAGGTAAAGAATTCTCTGCTTTGCTATTTGAATCGTATAGAAATATCAAGCTGTCCTCCCAGGCCATCATTGATAATTCTTTGTAGTGTAGAAAAGCGTATGTCTTTTAAATTTCGCTCTAATTTTGATATATACGACTTATTGGTACCCGCAAGCACCGCAAGCTGTTCCTGAGTCAGCCCCTTTCTCTCTCGAGCCTCTTGAATGAGTACTCCAAGTTTGAAAGTATTGTAATCACTTTCAAACTGTTCTCGTTGTTCAGTGCCATGCTCACCTACTTTTTCGTTAATAAATTGGTCCAAACTCTTAAGGTTCTTATTCTTTGCTTTCATAATATTCGCGTTTTATGTTTTAGATAGATTTCCGGTATCTGATCTAAATCCTCAATTACCTTTAATGTCCATAAGATCTTCTTCTTGACTTTATCAGTCTGGTTTTCATAGAACGTCTCAAAATAGTCTTTAAAGAAATAGAGTTGTCTCCTTTTACTCATAAAACAAATGTACAAAAAGTAGTCCAGTGTGACAACTTGCTCACGCGCACAGGGCACCCTATAATATACTACCGAAACCGTCCCGCCACCCGCTGCGACTTCGGCCCCTCAGCATAATCATAAAACCCTTCGCCCGACTTCACGCCCAGCACTCCGGCTTCCACCATGTTGACCAGCAGGGGGCAGGGGGCGTACTTGTCCAATCCCAACCCTTCGTGCAGCACCCGCAGAATGGATAGGCACACGTCGAGTCCGATGAAGTCGGCCAGCCGCAGCGGGCCCATCGGGTGGGCCATGCCCAGTTGCATGATCTGGTCGATGGCGGTGACTCCGGCCACGCCCTCGTGCAGGGCAATGATAGCCTCGTTGATCATGGGCATCAGGATGCGGTTGGCCACAAAGCCCGGGTGGTCGTTTACCACCAGCGGGGTCTTGCCCAGCTGCTCCACGGTGCGCACAATAGAATCAGTTACGGCCGGGTCGGTGCGGTAGCCGTTGATGATTTCTACGAGCGGCATCACCGGCACCGGGTTCATAAAGTGCATGCCGATCACCCGGTCGGGGCGGGCGGTGGCGGCGGCAATCTTGGTGATAGAAATGGACGAGGTATTGGTGGCCAGTATCGTTTCAGGCGCGCAGTGGGTGCTCATGGCTTCGAACAGCTGCTGCTTCACCGCCAGGTTCTCGGTGGCCGCTTCCACCACCAGGGCCGCACCGTCTACGGCTTCTTCCAGTTGGGTATGCGTCTGAATGCGGTCAAGGGTGGCGGTTTTCTCAGCTTCGTCGATCAGTTCTTTTTTGATCTGCCGATCCAGGTTGCGGGCGATGGTGGCGCGGGCGGCTTCCAGCGCTTCGGGACGCAGATCGACCAGCCGGACGTGGAACGAGTGGGCAGCGAAGGCGTGGGCGATGCCGTTGCCCATGGTGCCCGCGCCAATAACGGTGATGGTGTTCATAATATCAACGTTTACGGTGATATGCCTAAAATAAGGCCTACTGAAATAAAACGCGCGGACGGGTGATTCGCGCAACGATGAAACGGGATAATTCGGTACGGGGGGCGAATTTACGGGAATTTGTGATGGTTTGGGCAGTTGAAATAAATATCTTCCCGCGTCATTGCGTAAAACCGGACAAATACTACGACCCGGCAACTGCCGTTGACAATTAACAGACTTTATTCTGATAACTTCTAAGGTTGGTGTCGACACGAACCTAAAACCTTCGCTGGCATGAAACATACGCTTATTTTGGTCACATTACTGGCACTAGCCGCCCCCGGCTACGGGCAGAAGGACAAGGGCGACGCCAAGAGTAGCCCGAAGCTAGGCATCCAGACGGGCTACGATCCCGGCGTGAGGCAGCGCCCCAGTTATCCCTTTCGGGCGTTCCTGAACCGGTTTTCAGTGAACCTAAGCACCGGCTACGGGCGCACCTTCTACCGGCACGACCTCACCGGCTACAACTACGTGCGCAACGCCCAGGGTTCTTACATCACTCCCGCAGTAGGCGGCAACTTAGTGGGCTATAGCAACTGGTTCAACGCCGTGACCCCGGCCACCGTGACGCTGGGCGGCGATGAGGAATCCTACAAACTGGTGCCCGCCAACGACGGCGAGATTGCGATGGCCAGCGGCGGCTACAGCATTCCGGTGAACTTAGCCATCTACTTCAACTTGTATCGGCTACGCCTGGGCGGCGGGGCCACGGTCGACTTCCACCGGGCCAACGTGCCCGAGCCCGACAACTTTCTGACCACCTTTGCCGAACCCGACCCGGTGGGCGCACGGATGTTCCGCTACTACGGGCTGCTGGGCTACAGCGTGTGGGAGTACTACGACAACGCCATTGGCGTGGATGTGCGGGTGGGTAAGATCAACATGGGCCGCAACTTCGCCGAGGCCGACCCCACGCCGTTCGTGAACGTGGGAGTGACGCTGGAGAAGGTGTTTTCGGAATACTTTCGGGTGTACCTGCGGCCCGCCTACGAGTACAAGCGCTACGCGCTGAACCTGCCCGACGCCACCACCATCAATCACCGCAACTCGGCTTTTTTCCTCACCCTGGGGGTAAGCATCAACTACCCGGACCTGCCGCGCTCGCCCATCAAGAACGACAAAACCCAGATGCGGCACTACGTTTCAGACAGCCAGGGCAACAAGAAGGAGTTTCGCGGACAGCCCTTCTGGCGCAAGCAAGACCCCAAAATTGGCGAGCTCTATCCGCACCTGCAAAAGACCAAGCGCAAGCGCGCGGCCCAGCGGCGCAACTTCTTCAAGAAGAAACCCTGATCAAACAAGCGGCTGAGCAGCGCACCACCCGTTCGTGGGACTTTTCCATTCGCAACGCGGCCCGAGAGATCAAGTACGTGAACAAGCGCCGAAAGTCAGGAGGGCATTATGCTTCGGAGCAAGAACTCAGTGAGTTGGTGGAAGAAGCCTACGCGGCGGCCATCGACAAGGCTTCGCTGGAAGCTTTTGAAGGAATGTATTCGGAGCAAGAACTAGAAGCCCGCATCGAGGTGGCCGTGATGAAGAAGCAAGCGTTAGCTTTAGTGTTGGAAAGTTAGCGCAGAACCTCCGGTTTTGTATCTCCGTACATTGGAATTCTGTCCTATTACCAATACAAACGGCTGTCGTCCGTGACGCGGGCAATACCCACCAGCCGACCGTCGGTGAACTTGGCCGAAAACTCGAACCAATATAGTTACAGTTGTTGGTTGCAGCTACTGATCTTATCCCAAGGTAGCAGAAATAAGCGAATCAATCAACCAGAAAGTTAGCGCCATGAAAGTCGCCTGTTGCCCCCGCCTAAGCTTATATGTCAACACGCCCTAGTAGACAACGCCATCACTACCGACAACCTCGAGGACTGCTATTAAGGCACACCGGGTGGAGCGCTTTACCGACATTGAGCTCAAGGAACTCACCTTCCGGGTGCCTAAGACGCTGGGCAAAGATACGTATCAAGTAGAGGTGCGCACTGCCCTGGCCACCAAAGAACTGTGGGTGGGCAAGCTACCCAAACCGGTGACGGTGCAGTAGACTATTATTTTTCATGCGATTAAAGACCTCCCCCACGGGAGATTTTTTATCCTTAGCCCTCGGTTCTCTTGCCACTGGCACCAGCAAACGCCACCCCTTAGCTTAGGTTTCGACAAATCATAGTCTACGTTTCGATAGTTTATAGTCTACACTTCGATAGATTATAGTTTAGGTATCGACGGTTTGTAGAATACATTCCAATGCGTTGTAATCCAAGTTTTGGCCTCGCATAGTCTGACTATCGGCAAATTGGGTGCGTCGGGACTATACAGAAATCATTATTTTATCTTTGAGCGTGTAGTTGGCTAGGCAAAATTAGGAAATCAAATCCAAAATCGGTTGTTTCACCAAATATCTTACATTGCCGGTAGCGAAGTTGTTTTTTTATTAAGTTTGCTGAGAGTGGCGACGGAAAACGGAGGAGGGTGTTTGCGATTTGGAGACGCTATACACCAGCAAGTTTTAAGTAGAAAAAATGAGTGTAGTTACGTTGGACGGACATATAGAAACAACTCTCAATGTAATGGGGGGTAAACCTCGTATTGCCGGGCATCGCATTACGGTGGAAAATGTAGTTATCTGGCACGAGCGGCTTGGCAAAAGCGCAATCGCAGCGGCGACCGCATCCGTTGGGGCAGTATCCACTGGGGGCTCGTTCAGAGAAAGCATGAACAGTCTGTTCCGTCGTCACTCAGAAATCGCCTAACATCCAGCATCTAGTATCTGAGCCCCGCGTGGAACGTCACTCAGAAAGGCATCCAGCATGAAGAGCAAAGAGAAACTACTTAACGAAATAAAGCGTCGGATACAGCAAATAGCACCCAATGCGGAAGTGTATCTCTACGGCTCGAGGGCACGGGGCGAGGAAAGCGCACACTCGGATTGGGACGTACTGATTTTGGTAGAACAAGATACGATAGACTATGCCTTTGAGAAACAAATAACGTATCCGCTGTATGACCTTGAGTTTGAAACCGGCGAGATCATAAGCCCAATGGTTTACAGTAAGCAAGAATGGAATACCAGATATAAGAAGACCCCTTTTTATCAGCAGGTAACCCCCGAATTGATTACACTGCTGCTGTTAATCGACTATATTACGCCTGTTTTTATGCTGTAAATGCATTACTTTACCACCATGCTATCAACGCTACAACCCATGCAGGAATGAGGCGAATGTTAGGCTTGCACTTTATAGAAAGCGGAAAGCTACCTCGCGCTATGGGACGGTTCTACTCGGACTTGTTCAATCAACGGCATAAAGGCGACTACGATGCGTTCGTGACCTTTGAGGAAAGCATGGTGGAAGAAATGTTGAAAACGGGTAGAGATTTTGTTGAGGAAATTAAAGCATTGATCAACCAAGCATGAGCGACACCGCCATCTGTGTAGAAAACCTGGGCAAACGCTACCAACTCGGCGCAGCCAAAAGCGGCTCGTTCAGAGAAAGTATGTCCAGCCTATTCCGCCGCAACGGTTTCCCTAGCCACTCCGCAGGTAACCTAACCCCTAATACCCCTAGCCATCCTGAAAGTAACCCAAACCCTAATGCCTTTTGGGCATTAAACGACATCAACTTCGAGATCAAACGGGGCGAAGCCGTGGGCATTATCGGTAGAAATGGGGCGGGCAAGAGCACGCTGCTCAAGATTTTATCGCGTATTACTGAGCCGACGAAGGGCCGGTTTGAAATCTTCGGACGCGTATCTTCGCTGCTGGAGGTAGGCACCGGCTTCCATCCCGAACTGACCGGCCGCGAGAACGTCTACCTTAACGGAACGATTTTGGGCATGAAACGCCGCGAGGTAAAAGCCAAGTTCGACGAGATCGTGGCCTTCTCGGGAGTAGAGAAGTTCATCGACACCTCCGTGAAGCACTACAGCAGCGGTATGCAGGTGCGCCTGGCCTTCGCGGTAGCCGCCCACCTGGAACCCGAGATTCTGATTATTGACGAGGTGCTGGCGGTAGGCGACGCCGAGTTTCAGAAGAAGTGTTTAGGGAAGATGGAGGACGTGACGGGGGAAGGTAGGACGGTGTTGTTTGTGAGTCATGATATGAATGCAATTCAGCGGCTCTGTTCTCATGGGATTTTGCTAAAAGCGGGAGGGGTTGAGAAAGATGGGTTTAGTACTGAGGTGGTGGACTATTATCTTAGCCGTGTAGATGGTAAAGGCCAAAATGCGTGGAACCAAAATAAGAAGCTGCCGCGACCTCACTTTCGGCACATAAGCGTCTATGTTGAAGGAAAGCAGCCAGACTTAGTGCTTAAAATTATATTTTCGGTTCAGTCTCAGCAGGAGTATTCACCAGCCATTGTAGCATTTGATATTGTTACATCACGGGGTGTAGTTATTATGCAGGCTCTTCCTGAGCCATCGCCATTTATCAGTTATACAAACGCTGAGCAGTTTTACGAATGTGAGATTAAATTACCAGGGATAGTTCCTGATAACTATAAAGTTTCAGCGTGGATAGGAGCACACAACTCCCAGACTTACGATTTAAAGAATGAGGTAGTAGGGTTTGAAGTCCTGGAATCTCCAATCACGGGCAGAACGTTTCCACATACGCCTGATCATGGTTTTCTAGTTCCTAAATCAGATATTAAGCACTTAGAATTTGAAAAGAGCTATTAAAAAAGCCCTGCGCACTTTTGGTGTAGACTTGGTTAAAGCCGATAAAACTTGCGAAGCTTACAGTAAGCTTTTTCAGAAGTATTCTGAGTACACAATGATAAAACCAAACCACTACGTTAGCAATCTTACGTTAGCAAGAAGGTTTAAAAACATTGAAGGATGTATTGTGGAATGTGGTGTTTGGCGAGGAGGTATGATTGCCGGATTGACTGAAGTTTTTGGTAAGGATAGGTGGTACTATCTCTTCGATAGCTTTCAGGGTTTGCCAGAACCCAAAGTTATAGATGGTGATGGAGCTTTAGAGTGGTCAAGAAACAAACTGGGCAGGACATATTATGACAACTGCAAAGCTGAGGTAAGTTATGCAAAGGATGCAATGAAATTGGCAGAAGTTCAAAACTATCAATGTGTGGAGGGATGGTTCAACGACACTATTCCCAACTTTAAATTTAATTGTAAAATAGCCCTATTGAGACTTGATGCTGATTGGTATGAATCCACTATGGTATGCTTTCAGGAGCTTTACAAGCAAGTAGCTACTGGCGGATGTATCATCATTGATGATTACTATGCTTGGGATGGCTGTTCGAAAGCGGTACATGATTATTTATCTATGAGCAAGTCAACAAGTCGTATCTATCAAACGAAAACGGGAGTATCATATATCATAAAAAAAGAGTAAATGTCAACTTACGTACATCATACTAAAGTGCACAATACCCGTGCTGCTAATGTAGTAGTTCCCCTATTGCTCAAGCACGTTCATCCTCGTAGTGTATTGGATATTGGATGTGGTACAGGCACTTGGCTCAAGGTATTTGAGCAAAATGGCATTACTGATTTTCTTGGAGTGGATGGTGAGGATATACCACCAAATGCATTACACATACCTGAAAAAAACTTTGCAATTTGTGATATAACGCATCCCCTAGATATAGATCGAGAGTTTGATCTAGTTGTATCGCTAGAAGTGGCTGAACACCTTCCTGAATCTGCCGCTGATCAGTTCATAAAAACACTAGTAAAGCATAGTAAAGTAATTCTCTTCTCAGCGGCCATACCTGGCCAAGGAGGACAGAATCATTTGAATGAGCAGTGGCCAGTATACTGGCGAGAAAAATTTAGAAAATACGGCTACCGATACTACGACTTGATTCGTCCTGAAATATGGGATAGGGAAGAGGTTGATGTATGGTACAGACAAAATATGTTTTTGGTTTGTCACGAGAGCGCCAATATCACTTCTGAGGAATTCACTAATAGCAATCTAATCCATCCTAAGTTCTGGGAAAGAAAAGTTAATAATGAACAAAAACTTAACGAGCAGATAGAGAACTGGAGGGAGGGGAAAATAGGTATTGTAAACTCAAGTAAATCCTTAGGAAAGTCATTTAAAAAAGTTTTTACAAACCCGAGCAAATGATCTCTGGTAGAAAAAATGGTGTGTCTGTTATAGTATGCTGTTATAACAGCGCTCAACGACTACCAAAAACCATTAAGCACTTAGCAGAACAAAAGGTACCCAATAATATATTTTGGGAAGTAATTGTAGTTGATAATGCTTCTACTGACAATACATCAGGGATTGCTAGAACAGAATGGGATAAGTACAAACTAAATACTCCTTTCTCAGTAATCAGTCAGCCTAAAGCTGGATTGTCGTACGCCCGTGAAAAAGGAATAGACGCCTCTGAATGCAATTACTGTCTTTTTTGTGACGATGATAATTGGCTGTGTCGCGAATATATATCGATTGCTTATCAAATCTTAGAAGAAAGAACTAACGTAGGGATATTGGGTGGTAAGGGTGAGGCTGTATTTGAACACAGAGAACCTACTTGGTTTAAAAAATATAGAGGATTTTATGCAGTTGGTCCGCAGAGCACATTAGCCTTTGCTTCGGTCAAAGAATCACGAAGACATGTATACGGCGCAGGTATGATCATTCGTAAGGAAGTATATCAGGAAATACAAAAGGGAGGATTCAAAAGTATTTTAAGCGGTAGAAAAGGGTACAGTTTAGTATCTGGTGAAGATACTGAACTATGCTTAGCTTTTGCTTTAGAAGGATATGATATATTTTACGATGAGCGCCTAACGTTCAAACATTTTATACAAAAAAATAGAACTAGTAAGAACTATCTCTTTAAACTCACTACCTCAGTAAGTGCCTCGTGGATATTATTGCATCCTTATTTGTACGCTTTGCAGGGGCGATCGTATCAGTCCCATATACTTTTGAAGGATATTGCCTTTCTTCTCTTAGCCATAACAAAGGCTTGCGGTAGTTACCTCAGATGTGTACTCAGCCAAAACGATTTGTTTGAAGTCCGTACGAACCTTATTTCCAGGATTCTGGCTCTGAAAAATATAGTAAAAAACGCTAAAGCGTATGATAGAAAATTGCGTCTACTATTATCAGGAACGATATGAAAATACTTATGGTCTGCGAAGATTTTAGAGTAGGTGGTGCCCAGGTGTTTGCTCTCAGACTAGCAAATGCCTTAACTAAAGAACACAAGGTTTTTCTTTACTCTCATTATGCGAGCTATATAAATACTGAGTTAACAAACCGCTGGGCACCTGGACTTGGTATTCTGAGTGCAAATTTCAGATCCGACTGGATTATTAGAAAATTTGACCGTCTACTCTATAAGCTAAGAATTGATTTCTCATTACGTGAGATGTTGATAGTCAGTCATATCAGAAAAGAATTGAAGCGGTACGAAATAGAAATAGTACACAGCCATATGTTTAAGTCAGACTATGTAGTAGCGAAGGCTTTACATGATATGAATATACCTTTGGTAACTACAATGCACGGGAATTATGAGAGTTTTTTAAAAAATTATTTGGAAGGCACCAAAGAGGTGTTGCTTAATTACCCTATAAAGCTTGGCAAAACGTTAGCCGAAACAGACGCTATTGCCTATCTGACCAATAAAAACTTAATAGCATTCAAAGAGGATAGTGTTGTTCCTACTAGTGTTCATCAACACGCTATAAAAAAAAAGATATATAATGGTTTTGAAGGCCAAATAGATAAACCGCATAGTAGGAAGGAGTTAGGAATTGCGAGTGGCGATCAGGTTTTTGGAATGGTTGCGCGAGGTATTCCTGAAAAGGGCTGGGCTGTAGCGATTGATGCTTTTAGAGCAGTTAATAAAACTGGAATTCATTTAGTGTTGGTTGGTTGGAGCGACTATGTGGCAAACCTCTCTCGAGCGCACAAGGGTAACGAACGTATTCATTTTGTCGGCTACTCAGGTAATCCCCTTAATTGGATTCAATTATTTGATGTGGGTCTGTTACCCTCAGTTTATGGAGAAAGTCTGCCGAATGTAATAGTAGAATATTTATACTGTTGCAAGCCAGCTATTGTATCTGACGTTGGCGAATCAAAGTTTATGATTGAGGCAGACGAACAAAAGGCTGGTTTTGTGCTTCCGGTTGAAGAGGGTCAGATTGATTTGCACTTACTAAGTAACCGCATGAATCAGTATATAGAGAATGCTCTACTTCTAACCGAACATAGTCAGATAGCTAAGAACGCATTTCAGAAATTTACGATGAATAAGTGCGTAGAAAGTTATATTGAACTTTATCATTCTACCTATGCAAGAAGACACTCCGCTAGTCTCGGTCATTATGCCAGCGTATAATTGCGAAAAATTTATATCTCAAGCAATAGAAAGCGTTTTGAAGCAGACTTATACAAATTGGGAATTATTAATAGGGGACGATGGATCGTCAGACAACACTCGAGATGTTGTAAATCAATTTAGTGATGGAAGGATTGTAAAGTCTCATAACGAGTCAAATCAAGGAAATATTCGTACTAGAAATAGGCTGTTCGCAGAAGCAAAAGGTGAATTCTTGACAGTAGTAGACGCAGATGATTGGATTGATAAAGAAAAAATAAGAACCCAGGTTAAACTGTTGCAAGACAATAAAAGCTTAGATGGTTGTGTAACTAGCTTCTATAATGTTAATTTAAGTGGTGAACTTAGCTGTAAAGAGATTCTCAACTCTGCGTTTCAGCTTGATACTAATTATCTTATCAACAAGAAGTTGATGGTTTTCCCTCCCGCTTCCATATTGATTAAAAAGAGTGTATACAACTCGATAGGAGGATTGCATCTTTATTTTGACCGCTTGTATTCGGAAGACAAATACTGGATATATCTGATAGTTGAGCAGTTCCGCATATTATTCGTACCAGAACGGCTTTACTTCTACAGAACTAATCTTCATTCTCTCACTAATAGCGTAGATAGCTTGCGTAAGCTAGCTATCGCAGACTTGGTGTGCGAACTGATGAGACAAAGAATGGTAACTGGTTCAGATTGGTTGAGTACGGGTGAATTTCGAGTAGCAGAAGCATACGAGCACAAGCTATTAAATTCTAAGAAATGGATTTCTGAAAGGTACCGCATATATGGAGCAAGATATGCCGATATGATGGCTGTAAGGCGAGCGTTAAGCTTTGTAAAAAAGTCACTTACTGCGAACCCCTTTAACAGGAAGTGCTGGAGCACACTGTTTTATTGCCTCAGGCAGTATATGCAAAGTTTATTGGCACAAGCATGATGCAGTATGTTGTTCTAGGAATGCACAAATCGGGAACTACTTTAATTGCAAAGACATTGCATCAATCTGGAATACCAATGGGGACTTTTGATGAGTCGGTTAGTTATGATGCTGGTAATCAGTATGAAAGAGAAGAAGCATTAATAATTAATAATAGTATATTAGGAAGTGAAGGAAAGCAGAGCCTTACAATAGAACCAAATAATATAAATAGATTGGAGACAAAGGCAATTGAGCTGTTGGTGAGTAGGTTAGACAAAAAATACCACATATGGGGATTTAAAGACCCACGAACTTGTTTAACTTATCCATTTTGGAAACCTTATCTATGTAAACCAAAAGTTATCGTTATATTCAGAGACCCTCGTAGTGTTGCATATCACTACTGTAAAACTGGTATTAAAGATTATTTTTTAGCGTTAAGAAGGTATTTACAATACAATCGAGAAGCTTACAGAATAGGAGTTCAGGAAGGCGGACTATTTATCAGTTATAATAGGCTAATGAAAAATTCAGATGGACTAATTCGCTTGTCTAAGTTTGTAGATAGAAAGGTCGTAAATCTTATTGATCCAAGAATGCAGAGGAGCTACGATAGATATGTGATTAGATTTTGGCTATGCAATATTGTTTTATTTTTCATATTCTTTGATACTCCTTTTCATTTACATAAGAGGCTTCTTAAACTATCTCTTTCAAAAAAATAAATCATGTAAAATACTCATTATGAATGCGCACTTATTATTAAAAGGCAACTATAAGGCCTTTAGGGCTGCAAGGATTTTCCTTTCTTTGTTTGGGTTTTGGAAAAGGCTGTACGAAGGGCACAAACTAGATGACCATTGGAGAGGAAGGATTTCGAAAGTGAAACAGTGCCCTGCAAATAATAAAATTCCTCGAGTTGAAAATGCAGGAGAGATTGTAAGAGATAAGCAAATAATGCACAATGGGGTTGAAATTCTTATAGGAAGCTATTATGGCAAGGGAAATACTCTACTACTTAAGGAGAACAAAGGAGTCCATGAACCAGAAGAAGAATTTTTATTTAGTGAAGTTTTAAAGCACATAGAGTCCGGCGGATCTATGATTGAGTTGGGTGCATTTTGGGGATTTTATTCTTTGTGGTTCAACAAATCAATTGAAAAGGCAAAAAACTATCTTATCGAGCCTGATAAACATGCACTATTAAGTGGAATTAATAATTTTAAGCTAAACGAGTCAAAAGCATGCTTTACAAATGCATACATTGGAGAGGAGAGTAGACTTGGTGAAGTACCTATTAAATGCGTTGATGACTTTTGTGAGGAAAACAGTATTAATTCTCTCGAGATATTGCACTCTGACATACAAGGACATGAACTCGCTATGCTTAGAGGGGCAGAAAAATATCTAAAGGAAAAAAAAATAAGATTTCTTTTTATATCCACTCATAGCAATGAACTTCATTATCAGTGTGTAGACTTTCTTAGAAAACATAAGTATGAAGTTATATCTTCAATAGACTTAGACCATACTTACGCTTGGGATGGACTAATTTTAGCTAGTAGTTCTGTACAATCTGAATTACAAAATGTAAGTGCTGCTCATGGTTATTTACTTTCATAGAGCAGGTAGGCTTGCTAATCGTTTGTTCGCTGCTTCTCATCTAATCGCAAACGCAGAAGAGTATAGATACAAATTGTTACTGCTTTCGCTAAGTGAGTATGCTTCCTCGTACGAAGGTGAGCGAGGAGGTTTTTGGGCGAAAAGATTTGCATACTTTCTATATGCTGCTATCTTTAAAGTCTTGGTCAAATTACGATTCAAAAGCTCTTTTTTACATCAGATAATTATTGCTGAAATACCAGAATACTCTTTCGGTGAACCTATCTCCTATAGCTGGGATGGAAGAAGTTCTTATGACTTAAATCAGCAAGATTATCTAAGGATAGTTCGTAGTAAACCCATTATTATTCTGTTTGGAAGATTCTTTCGGGATTATGAAGGCGTACACAAGCATCAGGATATAATTCGAGAACGTTTTACGCCTAATCAAAATATTGCCTCGAACCTAAGGAAAACGACAGATACTCTAAGGGCGGAGCAGTGTACGCTTGTTGGTGTCCATATTAGAAAAGGTGACTATGCAACTTTTCAAAACGGCAAATATAATTATACTATCAACCAATACGTAGACTTGCTAAACAGGTTAGGTAGTAGTTTCAAAAATGAAGACATAATTTATCTTATTTGCTCCAACGAAACAATTCTTTCTAAATCGTTGTGCAAATTGAAGTTTAAACACATTTTATCTGAAGGAAGTCCGGAAGAAGATTTACATTTTCTTTCTTTGAGTGATTATATAGTAGGTCCACCTAGCACGTATTCTTTGTGGGCATCCTTCTACGGAAAGGTGCCAATATACCATATCCGAGACATTAGTAAGGAAATTGAGAAGCATGATTTTGCCTTTCCGCGCCCAGAAGAAGCTTATAATTTTATCTTCACTTG
Source organism: Cyclobacteriaceae bacterium (assembly GCA_965217295.1). Lineage (GTDB taxonomy): Bacteria > Bacteroidota > Bacteroidia > Cytophagales > Cyclobacteriaceae > Tunicatimonas. The sequence continues at coordinate 5,583,977 of CBDCHR010000008.1, read as the reverse complement.
ACTTTACTTCTAAATAGCTGTTTTAGTTTCTTCTCAAATATTACTGCGTCTATTTCAAAGCTCTGCTTGTGATCAAGCTGGCCTGCGACCATGGCATCATATTTTATTCCTAATATTCCCGAGAGCCAGTAGTAGTGGGGAAATAGCTTTTGAGCCGGTAAAATCTCCAGTACTTTAATATAGCTAGGGTCAGCAAATAGAATGTTAGTTAACCCCGAACCGTGAATTCCAATTAATGCTGCCGTCTCCTGAAACAGTTTAATTTGTTCTTGGGGCAGAAGAGAGGACGTATCTACAGCTTCAAAGTGATACTTAGTAAGTATAGGTGTTACTTCGTCCATGTTACGAATGTAGCGCCCGTCTCTTTTGGGTCTGGTAAGGAAAACTTTTCTAAATGGGGTTCGCTTAGTATATCGGGGCCACAGTTTAGCGCTTTTCCTCCAAGATAAGTCAGTTGCAACTGGTTTAATAAGATGATTGATTTGAAGCCATTGACCTTTCTCTATCACTTGAAATCTGAGATTCTTCAGCTCGGTATTTTCTAGGACAAACTGTACATAGGGTTTGGAGAAAGAATCTTGGCCTATCAGTACTGATAGCTGCTGATAGTCTTTAATTCTGGTTAGCGTCCAATAAGTGTTTAACACGTCGTGGAAAAAGTGGTAATAATTAGTAGCAAGATATCCGTCAAGATAAATAGCTTTGTCAATCTTCTTTGCTTTTCCGACTAGCTTCGTCCACCAGAAAGCAAAAAAGTTAGGGTATATGTACGCATGAATCTTGGAAAAACCGGCTATGTTGTTAGTGCCATAGAGAACCAGACCTCTCTGAGGTTCAACATATATATCACCACGTAAATGGATGATCTGATTGCGTTGGGTGGTCCACCTTGCGTTCTGTTGTTGGTGGTGGATATTTAAGTTATTATTCTCAAAGGACAGAGACAAATTCCTAAAGCATTCTTCTGTATTTAAGTTATCAATAGTAAAGTTCTTTCCTTTATCCTCAACTTTCCATATAATGCGATTAAATTGCACGATTAGTTGAGATTTCCATAGAAAGTATTTAAAAGCTCTTTTTGCTAAGTTTACCATATTTATTCTATTATTAAATCTAGAACTACATCACAAAGTGTTCTTCTAACCATTCCTGAATTAGGAAAAGGAGGGGCAGAAAGGTCGTTCTTTAAGATATATAAAATACTCGCCAAAGTATACGATGTTCACGTGTGTGTCTTTCACAATCAAGTTAGTGCTCCATTTGTAATTGGGAATATAATAGATCTACAAACGCCTCCAACCCACAATATTGCTAGAAAAATAGTCAATATAGCAAAGCGCTATAGGAAAATGCGAAAGATTAAGACCGAGCGACAAATTACGGTATCTATTAGTTTTCTGGAAGGGGCTGACTATTTGAATATTCTTAGTAGAAATCATGACAAAGTAATTGTAAGTATTCGTGGGTCTAAAACTAGTGACGGTGAGATCAGCGGTCTAGCTGGACAATTGCGAAAGAGAGTTTTAATTCCGAAGCTATATAGGAAAGCCGATACAATCGTGACGGTGAGTCAAGGATTAGCTCACGAAATGCAATCAGACTACCAGATAGAACCTGGCAAGGTCGTTACTATTCCTAATTTCTACGATACTTTCCGTATCGGCCAACAGGCTGAACAAAAACTTTCTTCCAGCTACCAAAGGCTATTTGACAAAATAGTTCTTATCCATTCGGGGCGCTTTCACCCACAAAAAGAGCACCTAAGGCTACTGGATATTTTTAGCCAGGTTCGTCAGCAATTGGATTGTCGATTGCTGCTGTTAGGAGACGGAGAGCTAAAACCCAAAATTAAAGAACACGCTCGAGAATTAGGGCTGCGCGTTGACGAAGAAACCGAACCAGCCGACGTATGCTTGTTAGGATTTCAGCAAAACCCCTTTCAGTTCATTGCTCGCGCTAACTTATTCGTATTTACCTCATCCTGGGAAGGCTTTCCCAATGCTCTTGCCGAGGCCATGATCTGCGGTATCCCTGTCATTAGTACCGATTGCCCTACTGGTCCTCGCGAACTATTAGCCCCAGGAACCAATGTTGCTTACCAAACCACCGAACCGGAAGAAACCCCCTACGGATGGCTGATGCCGTTACTGAAAGACCAATGGGCGATTGATCAGTGGGCAGAGATGATTATTCGCCTTTTAGCTAAGCCCGATATTACCAAAACCACCGCGGCCCGGCAGCGGATGGAAGCGTTTAGGCAGGAAAAGATAGCGCAGCAGTGGTTTGATTTGATTAAGGAATCGTGATTTTCTTTGTTGGGAAGTTGTTGTAAATTGGCAGAGCCAGGGAATGACAACAGAACATAGCGTATTAAACTTTATACCCTAGCTTTCTTTTCCTGTCATCCCGTAGGGACCTTTTTCCAATAGAAGAACTGTTACTTTAAGAAACAGTACAGCTTCCAATTTGAAAGGGTTCTTTTCCCGGGTAGAACGCTAAATGACAAAGGGGAATTCACTTCTGACAAGTAATAAAAATAGATATTAAAGTAAATTTGAAGCAATGGAAACTGAGATAAGATACTTAACGGATAAGAAGGGAAAACGGACGGCCGTGCAAATACCCTATAAAGATTGGAAGCACCTAACCCAAGAAAACGAAAAACTAAAGCAACTATTGAAGGTAAGATCCGACCTACAAGAGGCGTTTCAGGAAGTAGAAGATTACAAGAATGGGAAAGTACAATTAAAAACATTGGATCAGCTACTAGATGAATTGTAGAATAGTTGCTACCCGGCGATTTGAAAAAGAAGCTAAGAAACTGGCTAAGAAGTATCCTTCTCTCGTTGCCGACCTACGCTTTTTGTACCAAGAATTACAGGATAACCCCAGGATCGGTTCCTCGCTAGGGAAAGGTTGCTACAAAGTTCGATTAGCTATCAAAAGCAAAGGAAAGGGAAAAAGCGGAGGGGCCAGGGTGATCACTTATCTGGTTGATGAACTTCTTGAGCAAACTACTCTCTCCCTGTTGAGCATTTACGATAAGGCGGATATTAGTTCTCTAACTGATAAAGAGATCGCCGAGTTGGTAGCGCAAATGAAACCTCGCTAGTATGGTAATCGGGGATGACAAACCAACAGTCTTAATTGTTGAAAACTCAACAGACACCACTGGGGCATTCAACACCATCTTTAGTTACGCCCACTACGCCCAAGATTTTTACCACTTCGTATTCGTACTGCCGCAAAAGAGTCGTCTAGCAGGTAAAGTCAGACAGTCCGGTTTTTCCGTAGAAACCCTTCCGTTCCGAGAAATCAATAAAAATCCGGTCAACCTTTTCCGGTACCTTCCCACCTTATTTAGTAATGCCCTAAGGCTGAACCAAATGGTGCGAAAATATCAGGCCAGCATCGTACACGTTAACGATTTTTACAATCTGGTTGGCGCAGTGGCTAAGCTTCTTAGCGGACAGTTTGCTCTATTGACTCACGTTCGCTTCATGCCCGACCGGTTTCCTCGTCCTTTGGTAAATGGCTGGATGAAACTTAATCTGATGTACAGTGTGTACGTCATCTGCGTGTCGCAAGCAGTAAAAAGTTGCTTGACGGACCACCCTAAACTACGGGTGGTTTACGATGGACTGGCGCACGAAGTATCGGAGGTGGCCAACCGAAAAGAAACCGAGGATGGAACCATTTACTTGCTCTACCTGGCGCATTATATTCCGGGCAAAGGACAGGACTTAACGTTAGAAGCCTTCGAGCGAGCCTATCAACAAAACCCGAAGTTGAGACTTTGTTTTGTGGGTGGGGATATGGGCTTGCCAAAGAACAAACAGTACCGGGCCCAACTGGTGCGTCGAGCCAGTGAGTTGGGAATTACGCACGTTGTAACTTTTGATGGGCCGGTTTCCGATGTAAGAAAAGCTTTCACTCAGGCAGATATTGCCCTCAATTTTTCCGAGTCAGAATCTTTTTCTCGAACCTGTTTAGAGGCATTGGCTTGTGGCGTACCGCTGATTGCGACGGACTGCGGCGGACCGGCCGAATTGTTTGAGCATAGAAAATCGGGCTATCTAATACCCAATCGAGACGTTGAAGCAGGTGTAAAAGCTATTTTACTATTATCCAGCGATATTGAAATGCGTACTTGCTTTTCTAAAAATAGTGTACGGTACATCAGCCATAAGTTTTCGAACGAGAATACCTTTAAAAAAATAATAGATATTTACGCCGAGATTGGATCGAGTAGGCCATAATAAATGAAGTATTCAAGTCCTATAGAACTTCTGTCATTTTGAACGATGAATTGAATTTTGGTTCGAATGAAAATAATGAGAAATTGATTCTTTATTAGTTCTATGTAAGTTTTTAGACAAGAACACTTTAAAAATTTAGCGGATATATGAGCTAAGGCCTTACCTTGCAGAAGGTTCTTTTCAGAAAAATCATGCTTAAAAATTTACTGCTAGCGGCTAGTTTTTTTGCCGTTGTTGTAGGCTTCGCTCAAACTCCTATTTCCGATTTTAGCTTGTCAGAGACAGCATGTAAAGATGAAAAAATTCTACTTCAAAACAACAGTAGTGATGCTAGTAGCTACTTATGGGATTATTGCGAGGGTGATTTGCAGTCATATCCTATTACTTTTAAGTTGTCTGAAGACGAATTTGATATTCCGCTAGGCACATCTTTAATTCGGACGAAAGGTCAATGGTATGGGTTCGTGACCAGCCTCAACAATAGTAGTGTATTTCGTGTAGATTTCGGTCCTTCTTTGTCAAACCTTTCCCCTAATATCACTAATCTAGGAAATATAGGTGGATTAATAGATAAACCTCAGGATGTAAAAGCAATTGAGTTTGAAAGTAAATATTATTTATTCGTAAATAATAAAGGAAACAACAAACTTGTTAGGATTGACTTGAATGCAGACATTGAAGCTACTTCGGCTAGTTCGGATATTGTTGCGCCCGGCAGAGGTTTTACCAATGGGGGTATAGACATAGCTTTTGATGGTACAAGTTGGGTTGTTTTTTTAACTACTAGCACATCTCTTACACGCATTCCTCTTGGTAATAATATTGAGAGTATACCTTCTCCTTCGGACGTTCAAAACTTGCCTTCTATTCCGGGAATAAGTGATGTAGGAGATATCAAGTTGGTAAAAAGTAATAATGTGTGGTATGGATTTGTAGTCGGATTTAGTTCCAGAACGGTTCATCGTCTAAAATTTGGTAATGATTTACTGCAAGCCCCTTCTGCCTTCCAACTAAATGTGCCTTTAGTAGGTGTAAGGCCCTACGGGTTAACCGTGGAAAAGGATAATAACCAGTGGATACTGTTTAGCAGTACCAATGAAGGTGACTTTCTTAAACTAAACTTAGGTGAAGATATAGCTAATAATGACCCTATATATACCAACCTAGGTAACCTAGGTCAATTGAGAAGAGTGCTCAAGTTTGATATGGCTAAATCAAATTCTCATTGGGTAGGGCTAGCAACTGATTGGAATAGGAAGAATTACTTTTTGCTTAACTTTTACCAACCGGATTGTCCGTTTAATCAAGTAACTTCTGTTAATACAGACACCGTGCAACTAACTGCACTTGAGCCCGGTACATTTGGCGTATCTTTGGAAGTGCAAAGCGTAAACGGTCTAATTGCCTCTACTACAAAAACAATTACCGTAAGCAATACTGAAGCACCAGTCGTTGAGATTGACAATAACATATGCTTTCAAAGTAATCCTATTCAATTTTCTGCTCAAACCGATCAAACTCTCAACTCTACCACTTGGAACATCAACAATGAAACTCTTACTGGCCAAAGCGTCACCTACGACTTCCCCACCCCCGGCACCTACTCTGTCATCCTCGAAATAGAATCCACTAACGGTTGCGGCAACCGCCTCACTAAAGAAATCACCATCTACGAACCGCCCGTCCCGGGTTTCACGGCACCCGCTGGGCAAATCTGTACCAACGGCAGCGTTACCTTCACCAACACCACCGATGCCCGGGGGGCAGACGACCTGATTACCTACCGCTGGTTCGTCACCGATCCTAGCAACACTGAAACCCTAGTGTCGGAAGAGGCGAACCCGGCCATTACCTTCGCGGCGGGGGGCACCCACACCGTGCGGCTCGAGGCGGGTATCCCCGGCTGCACCGAAACCTTCGAGCAAACCATCGATATCCTGCAAGGGCCCACCGTTAGCTTCACGATGCCCACCGTCTGCCAAAGCAACGTAGTCACCTTCGAGAACCAGACCGTCGGGGCGGACATTACGGGCTACTTCTGGGACTTTGGCGATGGCGGTACCTACTCCTCGGTCACGGCCGACAATCCAACTTACACTTTTGATACTCCCGGCACCTACCCGGTCACGCTGCGCGTCACCAACGACCTGGGGTGCCAGAATGTCTACCGGCAAGACGTCACCGTCTACGCCCAGCCCAGCGTAAGCTTCCTGTCCGAGGTGGCTTGCGCAGGTTCGCCCACCCAGTTCACCGACGTCAGCACGGCGGGCACCAACGCCAACGTGAGCGCCTGGCAGTGGAATTTCGGCGATGGCATCGGCACCGCCAGCACCCGCAACCCCACCTACGCCTACCCGCAGGCGGGCACCTACAACGTGAAACTCATCACCACGTCTACGGCGGGCTGCGTGGATTCTACGGTACAGACCGTTACCGTGCAGAGTGCGGTGGACGTGGGCTTCGCGGCGGTGCGGCAGTGTCCTACCGAGGCCCGTCCGCTCAACGTGCTGCTGTCCGACACCTCGGTGGCGGCCGCCGGGGAGACCATTGACCGCTGGTTCTGGACCGTCAACGGCGAGAATTTCGTGTCGGCCGAGGTAGAGTATGCCTTCCCCGCTTCCGGCGATTATCCGGTGTCGCTCACCGTGTTTACCACCTCGGGCTGCAACGCCACCGTGCAACGCATCGTGTCGGTGACCACCTCCCCGGCCGTGGCCTTCAGCAGCATGGGTAGCTGCACTGGAGAGCCGGTAGCGTTCCAGGGAGAAATAGACGCTCCCGGCTGGGGCCAACTAAGCTACGCTTGGGAGTTTGTCGGCCCGAACGGAGAGGCAGCGGGTACCGCCGCTACGGCCAATCCGGAGGTTGTCTTCGAGATGCCCGGTAGCTATAACGTTACGCTCACGGTGCAAACGGACGGGGGCTGTACCTTCACCACCACCCAGCCGGTGACCGTTGCCGCCACGCCGGTGGCCGCCTTCGCTCCTTCGGCCAGCTACGGGGGCACGCCGCTGGAGGTCACCTTTACCAATACCTCTACCGACGCCACGGCCTACGCCTGGGACTTCGGCGGGGCGGGCACCTCCGAGGAAGCCGAACCGACCTTCACCTTCACCGCCGTGGGCACCTACGCCGTCACCCTCACCGCCACCAACGCCGCCGGGTGCGCGAGTACCACGCAGCAGACCGTGGAGGTGGTGCTGCCCATACAGGACCTGCGTCTGGACGACTTCACGGTGGCCGACTCTCCCACCGGCAACGGGCAACAACTGGTGCTTACTATCAGTAACCGGGGCACGCGCGTGGCCTCGGGCGTGACGGTGACCGTCGACCTGGACGAAACCCTGACGGTGGAAGAGCGGCGCGCGGAGCCGCTGCTGCCCGGCCAGACGGTGACCTACGTGACCAAGTTCCGCCTGCCCACGCAGCAGCGCAACCGGCAACAACCGCTGCGCTACCTCTGCGCGCGCATCGCCGCCACCGACGCCGACTTCGCCGAAGCGCAGCTCGATAACAACCGCAACTGCCTGAGTATGAACGAGCAGCTCAACGTGGAGCCACCCTTCCCCAATCCGGCCCGCGAGCAACTGCGCGTGTCGGTGATCCTGCCTGCCGCCGAGGCCGTATCGTTGCGCCTGCTTAACCAAGACGGCCGGGTGGTGCGCGCGCACCGGCAGGAAACCACGGTGGCCGGACTGAACACTTTCTTGCTGGATGTGAAGGGCTTGCCGGTGGGGGCCTACCTGCTGCAGGTCAGCTACCGAGACGTGCAGCGGCAGTTTCGGGTGGCGGTGGGGCGGTGATAAACTTGCCCCCGAGGTAGTCAAGACTTTTTCATAGAAATTGAAACACGCTGAAGGAGGCTATTCTATGCTGTCACCCCGTAGGGGTCTTGTTACATTATATTCCTAAATTACAAAGAGACCCTTGCAGGGTAACAATGTTGGCGGACTCAGCGTGTCAGATTTGCTTGCCTCTCGTTTTACGATGAAGCCGTGCCGAGGGAATCACTTTGATATTTTTTCCGTAAACCAAGGCAGAAGGAGGTGTCTGCCATCCCACCAGCACCCTAAAGTACTCCGTTGGATTATGATATAGCGGGGCTGACCGCGCGGTAGGAAGCAGAAACCAGATAAGGTAAAAAAGAAGAAGCGCGTGGCAACTCCTACCAGGGTTAACAGCAAATTATCGGTTATTATTGAGGCCCCGAAGTTACGTACAAATCATCGCGAAAAACGATGAAACATATCAAACTTCATCGTTAACTTTGTGTCATGAAAGCAGAAAAGTATCCTTTAAAGGCAGAAAGAAGCTTAGCTACATTTGAGTTTGTCAGTGAAGGCCCTAGGGGGGCAATCAGAAAACTAGTTCAATTTCAAGAAACAAATCAATCCAATCTGTATAATCTCGCCTTTGGCGATAAAGTAGGTGAAACTGAAATCAATGACTTAGCTGTTTCTAATAATGGCGACAGCGAAAAAGTGCTAGTAACGGTCGTTACGGCACTTTATGCGTTTTTCGATAGATATCCAAGGGCTTTCGTGTACGCAACCGGAAGCACAAAGAGTAGAACAAGGCTTTACCGAATGGGAATTACGAAATATTATCAAGAGATGCTTGAAGATTTCTATCTGTATGGACAGATTAATGACGAATTCCTGGTTTTTGAACTAGGTAAAGATTACGATGGTTTTTTGGCTCAACGAAAATTTGACTAAATTGTAATTATGAAAACAGTTAAAGAATTAAATGAACGCAAGGTTCCTATTGTGACTATTGACGAATCGTTGGAAAAGTACAAGGATAAAATTATTTGTCCGGAAAAGCTTCGCAAAGCCAATGAAATGCTGAAGACCGCCAAATTGCCCAAGAACAAATACAATGGTTAAGACGGTGGGAAAAAGCTAAAAAGAAGCTGGGATTATGAAAGTGGTGGTAGACACCAATGTAGTTTTTATTGAGAAGTTGTTGTAACTTGGCAAAATCAAGGAATGACAACAGAACACAGTGTGCCGAACCTTAGCTTTTCTTTTACTGTCATCCCGCAGGGACCTTCTTTCAGTAGAAGGACTGTCGCTTTAAGAAGCAATAGTGCTTTCAATCTAAAAGGTTTCTTTCCCCCGCGTGGAGCTCTGACTGACAAAGGAGAAGCTGTCTCTAATGAGTGCCGAGAATAATCAATAAAATAAATTTGAAGCAATGGAAACGATGGTCCTTAAAGAAAAGATTGATAGTCTGCCGGATAGTTTGAAGGAACAGGTAGCCGATTATGTTGACTTTTTGCTGTATCGCTACCCTGATAACTTGGCGGAACTCACTAACGAAGAGAAAACTGAATTAGATAAACGTTGGGCTGCTTATCAGCAAGGTACGTTATTGAGTAGTGAGTTAGAAGGCGTAAAAACGCGATTAGAGAAAAAACATGGCATATCGAATTAGCGTTACTCAGTCAGCCGAAGATGAGTTGGATGAGGCAGTAAGTTGGTATGAAGAAGCAAAACCAGGATTAGGCATTGCTTTTTTGAATCATTAGAGTATATGTAATGGATTACCTGCTCGACACCCATGCCGTCATCTGGCACGCAACCAACCCGGATGGGAGTACCTATTCTTCGGTCACGGCCAACAATCCGACCTACACTTTTGACACTCCCGGCACCTACCCGGTCTCGCTGCGCGTCACCAACGCGCAGGGGTGCCAGAATGTCTACCGGCAAGACGTCACCGGCTACGCCCAGCCCACCGTCAGATTCGTCTCGTAAGTGGCCTGCGTAGGTTCACCCACCCAGTTCACCAACGCCAGCACGGCGGGGGCCAACGCCAATGTTAGCGCCTGGCAGTGGGATTTTGCCGACCCGGATGGGGGCGAGGCGACGGCATCGCCAGCACCCGCAACCCCACCTACGCTTACTGGCAGGAAACCACGGCGGCCGGACTGAACACTTTCTTGCTGGATGTGAAGGGCTTGCCGGTGGGGGCCTACCTGCTGCAGGTCAGCTACCGAGACGCGCAGCGGCAGTTTCGGGTGGCGGTGAAGCAATGATAACTTGCCCCCGAAGTAATCACTTCAATGTTTTTCCGTAAATTTCGTTCTCTAAAAAACCAGAATGGAAGCCGTTATTTTTACTCCTAAGACCAAAGAAGAGGTGAAGTTACTTCAACAACTGGCTAAACAAATGAGAATTAAAGCCACAGTGATCAATCAGGAAGATGCGCTACTGCTCAAGGCGATGTTGCAGGGAAGAACCGGCCAGCAGTCTAGTCGGGAAGAGGTGTTTAGTACCCTTAAAAATTGATACACCTTGTCGAGTTTGACCTCATTTGGGGGGTGACTAAGCTGTTGAGCAACTGCCGCTCGATGAGATAATCCGCCAATTCTATGTCTCAACTGAAGGGTTCGTTTATTTGGCTGGAAACGTAATTTCCTTTTACTTAGCGCCATTACCACTCCACCAACCCGTTCATGACCCAACCTGCTGCATCCCTTGTCCTGTTAACTGTTTTTGTTTCTAGCTCCCTGTTCGCGCAGGATACCTCCTGGCAGCCCGCCGGTGATAAAATACGCACCGAATGGGCTAGCGATATAGACCCCGCCAATCCGCTGCCCGCGTATCCCCGGCCGCAACTACAGCGTCCCGACTGGCAAAACTTGAACGGACTATGGAACTACGCCATCGTCGCCAAGTCAGAGGGCCAACCCACGAGTTTTCCGGGAAAGATTCTGGTGCCCTTCGCCGTTGAATCTTCGCTGTCGGGCGTGGGCGATTCGGTGGGGCGGGAGCAACAACTGTGGTACCAAACCGCCTTTACCGTCCCCAAGAAGAAACGGAATCAAAAAGTGCTGCTCCACTTCGGGGCGGTCGACTGGGAAACCGAAGTGTTCGTCAACGGTGAATCGGTCGGCACCCACCGGGGAGGCTACGATCCGTTTTCGTTCGATATCACCCCCCAGCTAACCTCGGGCCAGCAAGAACTGCTGGTGCGCGTGTGGGACCCCACCAGCGACGGACCGCAGCCCCGCGGCAAGCAGCTTAAGAACCCCCGCAGAATCTGGTATACTCCGGTGACCGGCATCTGGCAGACCGTGTGGCTGGAAACTGTGCCCGCTACCTATATTACTTCCACCAAGAATACGCCCGATCTGGACAACGCCACCATCACGGTGAGCTCCCGGATAGAAAATGCGCAGTCCTCGGACCAAATGCGCGTGCGGGTGCTCAACCAGGGAGAAGTAATCGCCGAGCAAACCGTCGCGGCCGATGCTCCGGCCCGGTTAACCATCGAAAACCCAACCGCCTGGTCGCCCGAGAACCCGCACCTCTACGACCTGGAGATCGCACTGTTGCGCCAGGGAAAGGTGGTGGATGCAGTGAAAAGCTATACCGCCTTGCGCAAGAGTAGCCTGGCCCCCGACCAACAGGGCACCCAGCGCATGCTGCTCAACAACGAAGTGTACTTTCAGTACGGCCCGCTCGACCAGGGCTGGTGGCCCGACGGCCTGTATACCGCCCCCACCGACGAGGCGCTGCTGTTCGATATCATCAAAACCAAGGAGATGGGCTTCAACATGATCCGTAAGCACGTGAAAGTGGAACCGGCCCGCTGGTACTACTACTGCGACAGCGTGGGCCTGCTGGTGTGGCAAGATATGCCCAGCGGCGATATGGGCAACGACTGGAACGCCCGCCCCGGCGTGATCGGCGGCACGGAGCGGGAGCGCACCCCGGAATCGGAAGAAATCTTTCGCACCGAGTGGCAAGCCATCATGGATGCCTACTACAATTTTCCGTCTATCGTGGTGTGGGTGCCCTTCAACGAGGCCTGGGGGCAGTTCAAAACCGAAGAAATCACCCGGTGGACGATGCAGTACGACACCACCCGGCTGGTGAACAGCGCCAGCGGGGGCAACTTCTTTCCGGTGGGAGACATCCTGGATATCCACAACTACCCGGACCCGGAAATGCCCCGTCCCGATCTCTTTGGTAAGGAGCGCGCCCTGGTGCTCGGTGAGTACGGTGGGCTGGGCCTGCCCCTGGAAGGTCATACCTGGCAGGAAAAGGACAACTGGGGGTACCAGAGCTTCAAGAGCGAAGAAGAGCTGATGGCGCGCTACGAGAAGTTGATTCAAGACCTGACGCCGCTCATCGCCCGGGGGCTATCGGCCGCGGTGTATACCCAAACCACCGACGTGGAGATCGAAACCAACGGGCTGATGACCTACGACCGTAAAGTAATCAAAGTTGATCCGGCCCGACTTAAGCAGTTGCACCAGCCGCTGTACAAAAAGTAGCCCCGTAAACGATTGGCCCGGTTGGGAAGTTAAAGACGTACGTACACTAATTTTTCCGCCTCTTTATGCGTCAACTCATTTATTTTAGCGGTATTCTGACTGCTCTTCTCGGATTGAGCGTAACCTCGGCGTACGCGCAACTTCAGCTCGACGTAGAAACCGGGGCCGCCCTGTCTGGCTATAACAAAGTGCGCATTCCGGGTGAGGGCGGCACCTTCATCAACTTCGCGGATGCTTTGGAGCCGACGCCTACCGCTTTTTATCGGTTGCGGCTGTCCTACACCATCAACGAGAAGCATACGATCACCGCGCTGTTTGCCCCGCTCACCATTCGCTACAACGGCACGTTTGGCCAGGAGCTTCAGTTTTTTGGCACCACCTTCGCAGCCCCGCAGCCGCTCGACGTTCGTTACCAGTTCAATTCGTACCGACTCACCTACCGCTATAACTTCCCCCGCACCCAGCATTTCCGTTTCGGAGTGGGAGCCACCGCTAAAATTCGCGACGCTGAAGTGGAGGTCAACGGAGTGACCAAAACCAACGTGGGTTTTGTGCCGCTCATCAACTTCCGCGCCGAGTGGTTTGCCAAAGAAAAGCTATCGCTGGTGCTGCGAGGCGACGCGCTGGTGGCTCCGCAGGGCCGGGCCGAAGACGTGCTGCTGGCGGCCCTGTTTTATCCCAACCGACTCGTCACCCTCAAGCTGGGCTACCGCATCCTGGAGGGCGGGGCCGACAACGACGAGGTCTACAACTTCTCGCTAATCCACTACGCCGTAATCGGCGGCATCATCACCTTCTAATTATAATCCCGTACAGACGCGATTCATCGCGTCTAGCGTCTCTAACCCCAATCCTATGACCATCACCACCACCCCCACCATCGAAGGAAGGCCCGTCACCACGTACCTCGGACTCGTTACCGGCGAAGCCATTATCGGAGCCAATATTTTTCGCGACTTCTTCGCGGGGATCCGTGACATCGTCGGCGGACGCTCCGGCTCGTACGAATCGGCGCTACGCGAGGCCAAAGACATTGCCCTGGAAGAGATGCAGAAACGCGCCGCCAAACTCGGTGCCAACGCCATCGTCGGCGTCGACCTGGACTACGAAACCGTGGGCAAAGACGGCGGCATGCTGATGGTCACCGCCAGCGGCACCGCCGTGAAGATAGCGTAGACCCATTGCTTAAGCTACAATCGTTCGAGTCAACCATTAGGAAAAGTGCTTCAAAAAATGATAATGCGTTTGCTTAGTTGGTACAGATATTGTAATTTCTTCGCCTATCTTACACACCTAAATAAAACCTATCATGAAAAAGCTTCTACTTGTGGCCATTCTCGGCTGTTTCTTCTCCGGGACCTACGCCCAGTCTCCCTCCGACTACCAGTTTTCCTACCAAGCGTCCGACAACCCATCACCGACCGCTCCCGAGAAGCTGCGCCGCTGGCAGGTGGCCAACATCGGCGTGCAGATTTCTCCCTACGGCTACAACTTCCCGAACCTGACCCTGCAGGGACTCACCAGCCTGTCGACGCGTCCCGGCCAAATTGGGAGTCACCTCGAAGGTTTTGACCGGGCGGCCCAGTACAGCACCGACGTGGTGGGTACCTACCTAGGAGGTTACGTTTCGCTCAACCCCCGCAGTCGGCGTCTGGGAGCTATGAACACCCGGCAGGAGCTACGGCTCGGATTTGCCTACGCCCCCGGTCGCGAGGCCATGATCGACTACGAACGCTACAGCCCCGACCGAGACAGCTACGCGCGCGACTACGTCACCTACTGTTTGATCGAGAGCGAACTGCTGGTTTCCGCTTCCTATCTGTTCAAAACCACCTGGGGACCACGTCAGCGGATGCAGCTCTTCGCTGGGCCTGGTGGGCAACTGAGCAGTACCTACGACAATGTGCTGTTCGTTTTGTCTTCTAACGTGCCCAACTTAGAATCGAACGAGCTACGCGCCAAAGCCAGCCAGTACGTGAAGGCCTACCTACACGCTGGTTTTGACTATGAATTTGTCCGCAACGTGGCCTTCACCCTGGATTGGCAACGCGGTATGGGGGCGCAGTTGGTGCACGGTGGCCCCAACAATTTCATTGGCAACTTCTGGTCGACCAACATTGGGTTTCAGTACCAGTTCTAGGGAAGCAACGTTTGCCACAGGTAGAAGGTGGCGTAGCCCCGCCACCCCTGCCACGGCTCGGCGTAGCGGTGCACGGCCGGTAGGTCGGGCTTCTGCGCCAGGCCCAAGCCCTGCTTGATGGCATTGTGCAATCCCACGTCGGCGGCGGGAAAGGCGTTGGGACGCTGGAGGCACTTAAGCACCACGTAGTGGGCCGTCCAGGCGCCCACGCCCCGCTGGCGAATCAGCGTCTCCAGCGCTTCGGCAGTGGACAGGGCGCTGAGTTGCTGCTTCGAGAGCCGCCCCTCCGTGACCGCCCGGGCCACTCCAATGACGTATTCGGCCTTGCGCCCGGAGAATTGCAGGGCAGTTAACTGTTCAGGCTTAATTCGCGCGACCATCTCAGCAGTCGGAAAGCGGTAGTAAGAAACCCCGTCGTACGTATCAGCGGTGCCCAGAGTCTGCACAAAACGCTGCTTAAGCGTGTAGGCAAAGGCCAGATTGATCTGCTGTCCGATGATGGCCCAGCAGAGCGCTTCAAACAGGTCCGGGATGCCGATCAGTCGCAGCCCGTAGTGCTGCTCCACGGCAGGACCCAGCAGCGGGTCGTTCTTGGCCAGGGCGTAGAACGGACGCAGATCCCGCGCCAGATCGAACCAGTCGGTGACGTAGTTCAGCACGAACGGTTCAACACTCAGAATAGCCGATTGGTAATCGATCGCTAGCGACCCAGAATGCGGTGCGCGCACGGATATGAAAACCGATGCGCCAGCGTGATCAACCACCTTTTTCACCGCTCCATCTTCCACGCGGTGCAGGTTCTCGCGCACCGAGCGGCGCAGGTAGCGCAGGCACTCGTCGAACGAAAACTCGGGGGGTAGGGTAAGGGTTAGCCTAGACATCAGGAGTGCTTTTCGCGGTAGCTACCGATGTGCAAGGCCACCAACAACAGAGACGAAGCTACGGAAATATACAGCGCTGCCGGGTGGTGTTCGTGGAACATAATGGCTCCGCTAAAAACCAGCAGCGTGAGCCAGAGTCCGCGCCGCAGCAAGGTGCTCTTGAGCCGACGGGTAGAATAAAAGACAGCCAATGTAGCCAGTAGGACGAAAACGTAATCCAACCACGCCCAGCGGTGCGTGTCGCCCGCCAGGCTACCTGCCACAATCAGTATTGGGAGCAACAAACAGTGGATGACGCACAGCACCGAGCTGCCGATGCCGATGAGGTCGGAATTCTTACGCCACGAAGAGATGCGCATACCGGGTCGGGGTTCCTAAAAGCGAATCAACGCAGCGGCACGTCACAGAGTTGCGTTTGGGTGGTGGATGGTGGATGTTGGGTACTATTATTCAACATCCAACATCCAACATCTAGCCACGTAGAAAGTCATCCAATCTACTGCTTCGCGGCGGGAGCGTATTCGGTGTCGGCACCCAGCACGATGTAGTCGGTGTATCCCCGGGTTTCGCCGATGCCATCGACGTACTTCACCAGTTCTTGGTAGATGGCCTCCCGGGCGGGCAACCACAGGGGTTCGGAGGTGGCGGGCACACTTTCTTCGCCGCCGTGCTCAAAGGGATAGTAGAAGTCGCGAGTGTTGGACGAGTCGAAGATCAGCACGTAGGAGTAGCTGCCTTTTTTGTCGCCCCGGTCGCCCTTCATGATAAAGGCCTTGACGCCCGGCACTTGGTGCTCAAACACCGGGGTGAATTTCTCTACGGCAAAACGCTCAAAATCCGCCGCGGTCACTCCTTCTTTCAGCGTGATGTCGCGCACCGCCACGATGTTTCCGGGGTCGGTGAACAGCGTAAGGGCGGTGGGCAGGTGCGAAGGAGCGGCCTCCAGCGTTCGGCTGGCGTAGGTTTCGGGAGCGGCGTTCTTATCGGTGTGGCTGGCGAAAATAAAGGCCAGGCAGCAAACCAGGGCAAGGGTGAGAAAGGTTTTCATGGCGGGGTAGGTTAAGTGAGTATAGTTTTAAGCGCGGTTTGTCCTCTAAACAAAGAGTGTCGCGATGCAGTCCAATATACGACTTTCTGGTAAAGATGAAAATTTGTTAAGGGGAGAGATAAAAAAGAGTTAAATTTTCAGAGGTTAGCAATTGAATGGCGGCTGGTGCCGGAGGGCAATAAAAGGAAAACCTATCGGATCAAATAAGTACGCGCCGTCACCTTTTTGCTCCTCGCTCGCACCTCCAAGCACCGGCATCGCAGAAATTTACTCCTCGCTCGCCCCTCTTTGCTCCGGCTTCGGTGCTCCGAGCACCGCGCGCGCACCTTTTTGCTCCGACGGCGGTGCAAAATGCTCCGACGGCGCAGTTATTTTCTCCGACGGCGTACCTTTTTGCTCCGGTCTCGCACCTCGGAGCACCTCCGTCGCACCTTTTTGCTCGGCGTGCCGAGTACTTTGCTGCGTGGCCGGAGCTTTTTGCTGGGTCATCGCACCTTTTGCCGCGCGAAGCGTGCTCACGTACGCACGAACCGAACCGTGGAGACAAGGCCATAAAAAAGCCAGACCCCTTTTCGTGCCGAAAGTAGGCCTGGCGTGTCCACCCGTATTTTGGTCTTTTTAGGAAGCTGACTCGTCCCCAGGCTGCTCTGCGCGAGAGCGGTTGCCACCGAAGCGCTTGCGCAGGTCTTCGTACACGGGCCGGGCGCCGGGCACGTTCAGCTTGGTGCCCATCTTCACCGAGTTGTAGTAGGCCAGCGCCGCCATCCAGGCTTCGCTACCCGCCAGCTTGATGGTGTCGTCCAGGGCCGAACCCAGGCGGCTCACAATTTGCAACACCGAGGCCAGATCATTCACGGCCTTAAAGTCGATGTCCATCTCGTTCACCTTCAGGTAAGCCGGTGACAAGTCGGGCTGACTTTTAGCGTAGCGCAGCGCTTTTTCTACGAAGGGCGCGTTGCCGTCGCTCATCTTGGGGATCTGGCGACGCTCGTCGTTGGTGAGGGCAATGAGGTAAGGTTCCAGCGCCGTGGATACCTGCTCCAGCTTTTTGATCGCGTCTTCCAGCTCTTTGGGCGGAATTTGAACAGAGATTCGGTTACTTAACGCTTCCATAATAATTACGTTTTAAGTGAATAATTAGGACCAGAAAGCCGAAAGGTAGCGGCTCCGGACATCGCTTAAAATCTTCAGAAGCGCAAAAAGGTACGGATGTAATAAAAGCACAGAATTTGTCGCTTCTTTATCTATACTATTCTAAGACATATACCATTACCAGACTGGGTAGCCGAATGACTTTTTCTTTGTCGTCATTCCGGCCGTAAAAATAAAGGACGTGGTGCCTGACCACTGAGGCTATGCGTCACTAAGATGATGTTCACCCACTCACGCCGGTTCCTTCACCCGCGCATCGATCAAGAAGAACGCCGCTGCTGCTGATAGGAAGGCCAGCCCGGCGCTGATGTACATGATCTGCCGGAAGGCCGTGACGAACGCTGCTTGATAGGCGTCGGCTACCGGGAGGCGGTTCTCGTCCCCGACGGCCTCCGGCACCTGCGCGTCACCCAGGTTAATGGCTTGGGCCAGTATGGCTTGTTGCACCTCGGTTGCCAGCGTCAGGTCGGCAGTGGATCGTTGCAGGTCGTGCGTGAAGAAGACGATGGCCAGGGCGCCTACCACCGCGTTGGCAAACACGCTGGCCGTGCGGGTGAGGGCGTTGTTCACTCCCGAGGCGGTGCCCGCGTTCCGGTCGGCCACCGCCCCCATCACCGTGGTGGTAAGCGGCACCACCGTGAGCGTCATGCCCGCCGCAAACACCACAATGCCCGGAAAGAAAGTCGTCCAGAACTCGGCCGGACCGTCGGTGCGCCCCACGCTGGCCAGCAGCAGGAAACCGATGCCCACCACGGCGGGCCCGATGATCAGCAGCCAGCGCGGCCCGTAGCGGTCGACCAGGTTTCCCGCCGAGCGGGCGAAGGTAGCCATCAGCAGGGTGAAGGGCAAAAAGGCCAGCCCGGCCTGCAACTGGCTATAACCCTGAATCTGCACCAGGTTGAGGGTCAAGAACAGCAGGGCGGCGGCCAGGGCGGCGTACAAAAAGAAGGTGAGCACGTTGGCCCCGGTAAAGGTTTTGTTCTTGAACAATCCCAGCGGTACCATCGGGTGGTCGCTACGCTGCTCGATGATCACAAAAGCTACCAGGGCAAGCACGCCCGCCCCCAGCGCGGCGTAAACGGGCCAGGTGCCACCCACCTCAGGAATCCGCAGAAAGCCAAAGGTGAGCAGGGCCAGCCCCAGCACCACCGCAGCGGCCCCGGCGTAGTCGAGACGGTGGTCGATTGAATCGTCGGAGCTTTCGGGCACCCGGGTGGCCAGCACGAAGAGCGTAGCTAGCCCTAACGGCACATTGATGTAGAAGATGGCCCGCCACAGCCCGGCGTCGCCCAGCGCTCCGCCCAGGATGGGCCCGCCCACCGTCACCAGCGTGGTGGCGGCCGACCAGGTGCCGATGGCGCGTCCCTTCTCCTTCTCGTGGAAGGTGGCCGAAATGATCGACAAGCTGCCCGGAATCATCAGCGCTCCGCCCAACCCCTGTACCCCGCGGGCAATAATCAGCGCCGTGACGGAGGGAGAGAGTCCGCAGGCCACCGAGGCCAGCACGAAAATGACGATGCCCGTCATAAACACCCGCTTGCGGCCCAGCTTGTCGCCCAGCGCTCCGCCCACCAGGATGAGGGCCGCCAGCATGAGCAGGTAGGCGTTCAGAATCCAGAAGATGTCGGTGCCCTGGGCGTTGAGGTCTTCCTGTAGCGAGGGCAGCACCACGTTGAGAGCGGTGCTATCGATAAAGGCCATGCTGGAAGCCAGGATGGTGGAAGCGAGAATCCATTTGCCGGTGGAGGAGTTGAGCCGGATGTCGGGGGTAGAGGTCACGAAGAAGGGGGAAGCAGGTTTAGAGAGTGTACTGCTTTGGGTGGGGTAGGGTTGTTGTTGCGGTGCATATTGGGGTGAACGAAGAGCTATAAAGTACTTCATTAGGGACGATGATAAAATAAAGTAACCAACTCCACGGCCTGTATCACCACAGGACGCTCGGATGGGGTTTGTGGAGACCGCGCCACGGCGGCACAAACCTCGGAATTAAGTTGAGTACGTTATTTATTTGGCGTTCCTTATTTTACATTCGACATTCTTTGTTCGATGTTCATCCAAAGAATGTCGAACCGGGCCCCGGCGGCAAAGAATGTTGAATAATGAATGTTGAAGGGAAATACCTATGCTTCGTATCTCTCGTTTGGGTTAGACACAAGTTCGGCAACATTTCATACTCCACTGCCAGATCGTTCCGTAAATGATTTGATTTTGGCTACCTTGCGGTTTCTTTTATCCTGATTGAATAGCATCTATGGCAAAGAAGAAACCGACGGACGAGCCGTTGGCCGTGAACGAGACGACGGATATCCCGGCGGAGTTTCACTCGTTCTCGCAGGAGAAGGCCTTCTCGCACTGCATCTCGTGCAACAGGAACCTGCTGGCGAACAATACGCAATACTTGATTGAAAAGGCCTTTCGCCGCTACCCCGGCTTCGATACCCAGGACGTGATCTTCGAGTACGCCATGTGTCTGGGGTGCGCCGAACGGATGCGCCAGGAAATGTCGGTGGAGTCGATGCGCAACATCCAGCAGTTCTTCGATGAGCGGGTCGACTTCTACGGACGGCGGCAAGAGCTGTTGTACGAGCACGGCCTGAACCACGAGGCCTGGCTCGACCGCTGCATCGTGACGGGGCGGCCGAAGGCGGAGTTGCAGGAGTACCAGATTTACGGCCACTGCCAGGGAGATCGATTTCTGTTCTCGTACCTGCCCTACCTGATCAGCCACGAGGCAATGGACGGCATGTCGGAGCTGCTGTCGGAGAAAACCCGCGGGGAGATTGACCGCTTTATCGACGACAACTTCGGCCTGCCGCCCGAACTGAAGCAACCCATCAAGGATCACCCGTTCGTGTTGTTGTAGGAGCTTGTTTTGTCACTAGTCATTTGTCCCTTGTCCCTTGTCCCTTGTCCTTTATAAATTTGACCAGTGACCAGTGACCAGTGACCAGTGACCAGTGACCAGTGACCCGCGCGGCGGCCGCAGCAACCAGCCATATCGATCTTTGCTGTGAACGAACTGTTTGGGGTGTAGCCCGTGTACTCTCTAGAGGAATAATTTTGTTCTCCCACGTTTGACATAACCCAACCGGTATGAGAAAGGCATCGCTTGCCCTAGCTTTTAGTTGTATAGGAACCTTTCTCATGGGCCAAAGCCACCCTACGGAATATACCGACCTGGCCGCGGCGCAGCTAAATCCCGAAGCGGTAGAAACGCTTAACCTCAACGAGCAGGGGTTGACAAGATTCCCCGAAGAAATCCTGGAGTTCAAAAACCTCGAGCACCTGGAGCTGGCCGGTAACCGAATCAAAGTCCTTCCCGAAGCCCTCGGGACGCTCACCAAGCTTACGTATTTGGATGTATCCGGCAACGCACTAGCTGAGTTGCCCGACAGTTTCTCCGCCCTTCGGTCGCTGCGCAATCTGTACGTAGACTACGCCACTCCCCAAGACCTGGAGCATGATTTTAGGGTGCTCGCGCAACTGCCGTCGTTGAGTGTGCTGGAGGTGGGCGGCAGGGGGATCAAGCAACTGCCCGCGGCCATTGGTTCCCTGCAGAGCCTGGAAACCTTCGAGTTACTGAACAGTGAGGTGGAAGAGCTTCCGGCCGAATTTTCGGAGCTAAAGAAGCTGCGCACGCTCTACATCATCAACGATGAGCGCTTTGACTTTCGAAAGAGTATCGATGTGCTGAGGCAGCTTCCCGACCTGTCGGAGTTGCACCTGGAGGGAGATAACTTCACGCAGCTCCCTAAGGAGATCAGCCAACTAAATTCGCTTGAGTACCTTTTTCTGAACAACAACGCGCTCCGGAACCTGCCGCCCGAGATCAACCAGCTCAAGAATCTGAAGTACCTGGACGTGAGTGATAACGAAATCCCGGACTACGTGCTGCACCGTTTCCAGGAAGAGATGACCCCTACCATCAGAATCAGGCTTAATTAACTATGAGACGATCAAGTATTCTTACCCTGCTGCTCGCGCTATCCGTCGGCTTGCTATCGGCTACGGCCCAGCAGCGCGCTTATAAAGTCCCCGAATTCGCTGCCAACTGGAGCAAGCCCGGGGCGCATCCCGACCACATTGTACTCAACCTCACCGACGACCCCGCCACCAGCGCCAGCGTGACCTGGCGCACCAGACCGGAGATCAGCGAGGGCTACGCCGAGATTGCAATTGCTGATGCCGCCCCTAAGTTTTGGCGCAACGCGAAGACGCTACGGGCCGAAACCACCACGATGGATGCTTCGCAAATAGAAACCGCCGAGGTGGTGTCCAATTACCATTCCGTCACCTTCACCGGGCTGCTGTCCGACACGCTGTACGCCTACCGGGTGGGCGACGGCAAGATCTGGAGCGAGTGGATCCACTTCCGAACGGCCAGCGCCGAGCCCGAACCATTCGCCTTTCTCTACGTGGGCGACGCCCAGAACTACATCCTGGAACTCTGGTCGCGTCTCATTCGGGAAGGGTACCGCAAGGCTCCCGACGCGCGCTTCATCATTCACGCCGGCGACATGGTCAACGACGCCCACAGCGAACGGCAGTGGCACGAGTGGTTTACCGCCGGAGGATGGATTCACCGCATGCTGCCGTCGGTACCGCTTCCCGGCAACCACGAGTTTCGCCCCTACACCCCGGAGGAAGATGCCCAGGACATTGACCACCTGTCCGTGCAATGGCACCACCAGTTCACCCTGCCCGAAAACGGACCAGAGGGTTTGGAAGAAACCGCTTACTACCTCGACTACCAGGACGTGCGCGTGGTGGTGCTCAACAGCAGCGAACAGCAGGAAGAACAGGTGGCCTGGCTGGACAAGGTGCTGGCCGACAACCCCAGCAAGTGGACGGTGGTGACCTACCACCATCCGCTGTTCTCGGCCTCCGCCGGGCGGGACAACGAGCGGCTGCGCGCACTTTGGAAGCCGGTATTTGATAAGTATAGCGTGGATTTATCCCTACAGGGCCACGACCACAGCTACGCCCGGGGCCACCTGGACCCATCGGGAGAGAACCTGGTGACGGGCGTGAACACCCGCGACGCCACCGGCACGGTGTACGTGGTGTCGGTGAGCGGCGGCAAGATGTATAACCTGCGCCCCAATGGCTGGGACGACTTCGCCGGAGTGACCCGCGACCGGGCGGCCGAGAACACCCAGCTTTTTCAGGTGATTCGCGTAGATGGCGACACGCTGTCGTACGAAGCCTACACCGCCACCGGACAACTCTATGACGCGTTTGACCTTATTAAACCAACTGATGGTGGACCGAACCGAATGGTGGACCGGCAGCAGGAAGCCCTTCCGGAACGTCGGAACAACAACACCATTGCCTACGAGGACCAACTACCCGAGGCAATCAAGCGCGACGTGCTGGCCCGGCACCCCGGCTATGAGTTTGACGGAGTGCGCTACGCCGATGATCCTGACTTTCGGGGCTACTACGTGCAACTGGAAAAAGGCAATATGGATATGTATCTAAAAATTGATATGGACGGGAAAGTGCTGGAAGAGCGGATGGTAAAAGATTATTAAATGAAGACTTTAACAAAGCATTAGAAATGAACAATTACCGCTTTGTAGTTTAACTCAACTACTTTATGCTTTGTCAAGTCTTCCTCAATTTGGCTAATGTTCTTTTCGAACAGGGAAATCAATCCTTTATTATCTATATTTCCCATGGTAAGGGTTAGTAATTTGTAAGGTTCCGCCTTCAAAATAAAGTACTTAAAGAAGTCTTCATCTTTTGACACGACAATTCTGTTCTGATTCATGGATAACTGAATGATATCCGTATCGTCGGTCTTGTTTCGGCGAGGAAGTTCGCGGGTATGCATTGCATCATGTCCGCGTTCTCTTAGCCAATAAGCAAGACGCATAGGAAGATGAGCATCAATGATAAATTTCATGCTACACTACCAGATCGCGTCGGCTTTTCACTCTAATTGACTCATTAGCAAAGAGGATACAAGCTTGTAAGTCCTCTCTTTCCAGATCAGGATAATCTTCGAGTACTTCTTCAAAGGTCATCCCTGCCGCTAACAGGTCGAGCATAATCTCTACTGGGTAGCGCATGTCTCGGATCGTTGGTTTTCCAAAACATACCTTTGGATTCATGGTGATTCTTTTTAATAGTTTATCCTTCATAACTCAGTAGGTGAATGCTCTATCGTAAAGTACGAAAAATTTGTACCAGTTGTTTTTGAACTAGCTACAGTATAACAGCCCGTTGCCACGATTATGTACGAAGGCAAGCTTCCAGAGTAAATCCAAAACGACATACTGATGCGATGGCTTAGTTACTACGATACACTTTATAACCCTGATTTACTCTCACTCCCCACGCTGAAGTTCTGATTCTTACCTATTCCCTTCAGCTCAATGGATGTCCATCCTTCCGGTAGTAGCGGATTCTTCTGCACCAACCCCTGCTCGGTGAAGTGCAGCCCGCCGAAGCCCAGGATGACCGCCTGGAGCAGTCCCCCGGCCGAGGTGCCGAAGTACGTGCTGGGACGTTGCTTCCGCAGTGACAGAATCCGGAACGGCCCCTTGCGGTACGGCTTCAGGGCCTTTTCAAATAATTGCGTCGCTCTGGCCGCATCACCGGAACGGGCCGCCGCTCCGGCTAGCATGCAAAAACTCATGTTGGGGCCCTCCTTGTCGATCCGACCTTCGTAGTAGGCCAGATTCTGATGGATGATTTCAGGATCGGTGATTACGTCCAGCGGAAACGAGATCAGGTTCACATCGGCCTGCTTGATCATTTCCCCATCGTAGGTATCGTGCTCCCGGACGGTGCCGTCGGCAAAATACCGGATCACCAACCGCTCCGCCACTTCCTGCCACCGCGGGTCAGGTATCTTGCCTACCAAGCGAGCAGCATTTATCGCCGCGGTCAGCACCTGTTGGGCACTGCCGTTGGTGAAGGCATCGTTGTCCACGTTGATGGCGTACTCGTCGGAGCCGACCACATTCTTGATTTCGTAGTTGCCCGCCTGGTTCGGTTCCGAGCGACTCACCCAGAAGTCAGCCACTTCTTTCAGCAAGGGGTAACCCCGGGTTCGGAGCCAGGCAGTGTCCTGGGTGACGCAGTAGTACCGCCAGAAGGCCAGCCCTACGTCGCTGCTGATGTGGTGCTGAAAAGGGCCGGTCAGGTACAATAGCGAGGTTTGCTCTTCGCCGGTGCTGCCCGATTCCCAGGGGAACATGGCGCCCCGGTAACCGTGCGCCGCCGCGTTCTGCCGGGCCATCGCCAGCCGGTTCCAGCGGTACTCCAGCATGGAGCGCGCCGCCGCCGGGTTGATCAGCAACAGGGCCGGATAAATCCAGAAGTCAGCGTCCCAAAGGGTTTTGTAGCCCCAGTAGTCGACGCCCAGTCCCATGCAGGCACTGCTAAACGCGGTTTGTTCGCTCACGAAAGAATTGATGCTGAACATCATCTGCCGGACGTCTTTATTCACCTCCGGGGCCCCTTCGATCACAATGTCGGTCTTTTGCCAAAAGGCTTCCCAGGTGGCTCGGTGCTGGCTGATGATCTTCTCCGGACCGGTTAGGTAGGTATAGATGTTGAGCCGGGCGGTTTCGGCCATCGGATCAGAGTAATTGTAGGTGGTACCCACCGAGCCGATCAGGTAGAAGGTGAAGCTTTCTCCCCGGCGGAGCAACTTCTCGAAACCGAGGGAAGGGCGGCCCTGTCCGTCGTCGGTGTAGTGCAGTGGTGGTTTTTCGTCCGCAAAGTGGAAGGACGTGGTGGTCGCCAGGGTGTACTTTCCGGTCGGGCTACGGGCCGAAGCGGTGAAGAGGGGAATCTCCCGCTCGCGCAGTTGGCTGAGGTACTGGGAAGACTGAAACGCGTAGGGGTGTTCGGTGCTCAGTATGTTTTTGATGCTGAAAAATCGATCTTCCTGGGCACGGATGGTTACTTTGATGATGCCGGTTTGCAGCATATGCTTCAGGGCGTAGACGGTGTGCTCGACTGACAGACCCTCAAAGTCGAAGTTCGTTTTAAACCAGCCCTCGCGGAAATTGAATTCCTGCTGCCAGTTTTCTAACTCATCCAGGCTTGTTTTGGAGAACGACTTTCCTTTCAAAAAGTCAGCTTGTTGAGTTAGCTGCGCTTCCGGCTCCATCACAACGAGTTCCAGTTGGGTAAAGTCAATGGCTTGGAGGGCGCTTTCGACGCCGTTGTCCGGAAACTCGTCAAATATTCCGTTCAACTGGACGTAGTTCCCGGTCAGGGCTTTTTCGGTAAGCGTGATGCCGTACACCCCGTTGGCCAGGGTGACCGGCGCATATTCTTCGTAGCCCGGCCGGGCGATGCGGGTCCAGGCATCTGATGCGTTTTGGGCGTTCGACAGGATGGCGGTGAGTAGTAACGAGGCGATAAGGACGGTTCGCATTTTCAGCTTCATGGATGGTATCGGTCCAGTTGGTTCTTTTAAATTTGAAACTGAGAAAATCGCTCTAACGTAGCCGAAATGCCTATCGTCCGGCTTCTAACACCCACACGACTTCCCCTTGGCTTTCTCAAATGCCTCTTGCCCTTCCCTAAAAGCAAACCAAGCGATGCCCAGCGCTCCCACCGCGTCTACGTAGGGAATACGAAAAACCTCGTAGAGCACGCTCGACACCAGCAGCAGCACCGATAAGTACAAGCACGTCTTCGTGCAGTGCGCATCCGAGATAATGGCGTCCGAGTCCAACGCCCGACCGACGCGCTCCTTGTAGCGGGCTAAGAAGTACATAGTCACAATTGAGAGCGACGCGATGATGATGCCCACCAGCGTGGTGTCGGGTTGCTCGCCGGTGTATATGGTGAGCAGCGAACTGACCACAATGCCCCCCGCCAGCAGATAAAAGCTAAACCCGGTCAACTGCAGCGCCTGCTTCTCGAAGCGGTCGCGGTCGGTGGAGCCGGGCTCGATGGCTCCCTGCTGCATGCGGTACACCAGGTGGGCAATGCCGATACCCGACAGCACCTCCACAAAGCTATCGATGCCGAAGCCGAACAGGGCCAGCGTATCGTCAGCCAATCCGTAGTAGGTCGACACCACGCCTTCCAGCAAATTATAGAAAATGGTGACCATGCTCAGCCAGAAGGCCAGGCGGAGTTGCTGCGTGGTTTCTTGTTTTTGTACGGTACTCATGGGTTAGTGGGTTTGTAGTTCGCACACCTCACCGGCCACCTCAAACTGCACGGTGATGTGGTCGATCCGATGTTGCTTAAGAAGTTCGTTCACCCGGGCGCGCACGGTCGTTAGTTCTTGCACCGGACGGCTCTCACGCAGCACTAGGTGGGCACTAAGCACGTGGTAGTTGCCGTCGAGCGTCCACACGTGCACATCGTGCACGTCGGCAATCTCATCCAGCTGCAGCACCTCGCGGCGGATGTCGTCAATGTTTACGTTGTCGGGCGTGGCCTGCAAGAAAATTTTGAACACCTGCCGTAGGTTCTTGAAGGCGTTCCACAGGATATAGCCCGCAATGCCCAGTGATAGCAGCGGGTCGATCCAGTAGTAATCGGTGAAGAGCAGCACCACGCTGCCCAGCAGCACGGCCACCCAACCCAGGGCGTCTTCCATCAGGTGCAGCATCACGGTGCGCTGGTTGAGGGAGTCTTTCTCGCGCCGCAATTTCCAGACCGCTGCCCCGTTCATCAGCACTCCCAAGATAGCTAGGTAGAGCATCCCCTGGGCATCCACCGGTTCGGGACTGAGCAGGCGGGGCACGGTTTCGATCATGATCACCACCGAACCGGCCAGCAAGATGATGCCGTTGATGAGCGCCCCCAGGGGAGAGAAGCGCTTGTAGCCGAAGGAGTAGGTGCTGCTGCGTCCTTTTTGCGCGTACGACTCCAGGAACAGCGACGAGCCGATGGCCAGCGTGTCGCCCAGGTCATGCACCGCGTCGGCCAATATGGCCATGGAGTTGGTCATGATGCCCCCTACGAACTCGATGATGGTGAACGCAGCGTTGAGGAAAAAAGCTACTTTCAGGTTGCTGGTCACCGGGTGCACGTGCGCTCCCGGCAAAGACCCGTGGTCGTGGTTGCAGGAGGAGTGGTGTTGGTGCGAATCGCTCATACCGTAGTCAACAGTGTCGGTCAGCAAATATGTTCATAAATATTTGATTATCCTTCCAACCAAAGCCTACCCATTTGGTGTCTTCCAATTATTCAAGTCAATCACCTTTAAACTCAGCACTCATGAACACCCCTGGTTCGCTTCTCTCTCGCCTTCGCTCCGGCCTCTGGATGGTCGCTTCTCTGCTGCTGCTCGGCACGGCCTGTTCCGACAACGTAGAAATCACCCATCGCTACACCTTTATGCGGCCCGTCTACACACCCACCGCCGAAATCCGCAACAGCTTCGCCGTAGAAGCCCCGCGCCCGCTCACCGGCACGGGTAAGATTTACTACCGCGCTCCCTACGTCTTCGTCAACCAACCCGGCGAGGGGGTACACATCATCAACAATACTAATCCGGAAAACCCGGTCAACGAGCGGTTTGTTAACATTCCGGGCAATTTCGACATGGCCGTGCAGGGCGACATTCTGTACGCCGACAGCTACGTTGATTTGCTGGCCATCGACATCGGCAATGTGAACAACGTGCGCGTAGTGAAGCGGCTCGAGCGGGCCTTCCCGGCCTACAATAGCTGGGGATTTTACTGGGACGAAGAAGCGGGGGTGATCACCCAGTGGGAAGAAGACGAAGCGGTAGAGGTTTTTGAGGACGAACTGACCGCGATGAACGCGCCGGGTCTGTTCCGGTTCCGCGGTGGTATTGCCCGCAACGACGCCGTTTTCTTCCAAAATGCTGGTTTCGCTTCCTTTAGTACGGAGGGCAGCAGCGTTTCGTCCGACGGTGCGGGCATCGGCGGTTCCATGGCCCGCTTTGCCATTGCCGACCAACGCTTGTACACCATCGACGACTGGCAGATCAAGGTGTTCTCCATCGAAAACCCGACTGACCCAATCAAGGGCGACTCGGTGCGGGTGGGATTTTCCATCGAAACCATTTTTCCGTTCAAGGATAAACTCTTTATTGGCTCGCGCAGCGGCATGTTTATCTACGACCAGAGCAATCCGGATCGGCCGCAACTGATATCCGAGTTCCAGCACGCCACCAGTTGTGACCCGGTGGTGGCCAACGACAGCATGGCCTACGTGACGCTGCGCACGGGCAACGCCTGCGAGGGCTTCACCGATCAGCTCGATGTGATCGATATCCGCGACGTGACCCGCCCCACGCTGGTGAAAACCTATCCGATGGACAACCCCCACGGGTTGGGTATCAGCGGCACTACGCTCTTTATTTGCGAGGGCGAGTACGGACTCAAAGTATTCGATGCGACCAATTCACGAAACATCACCGGACTAACCCACTTCAAAAACGTGCACGCC
Organism: Cyclobacteriaceae bacterium; assembly: GCA_965217295.1. GTDB lineage: Bacteria > Bacteroidota > Bacteroidia > Cytophagales > Cyclobacteriaceae > Tunicatimonas. Next base: position 5,554,804 of record CBDCHR010000008.1, on the reverse strand, counting down.
TACGACGTGATTCCGTTGGGCGAGGTGTTGATGATGGTGGGCGACGACGGTTTGTACCAGTACGATTATTCTGACCCGGCCCGGGTACGGCAACTGAGCAAGTTAGACATCGTTCGTCCCCAGTCCGTATCGCGATGAGGTCTGCCGATTTTCTCATAAAACAGCTCGCTAGCGTGACAGTCCGGATGCTGCCGGTGCTATTTATGCTGTTGCTAGCGGGTTCGGCGTCCGCCCAAACGCTCCGCACAGTGACGGTTGACCTAAAAAATGGTACATCCCTGACGGGAGAGATGGCAGTATCCCCGCAGCGGGATTATCTCACCCTAGTGCGCGAAAACCAGCCAGCGATTCATATTCCCTACCAGAAGATTCGCTACATCTACTTCGGCACCGACCCCGAGCGGGTTCCGGCGGCCCCGCGGGTGTTCCTCCGGCAGCAACGGCAGTTCTTTCATTTGGGCGAGCTCAACTTGATGCAGAACAATCGACCCTACACCTCCGCCACGGGCGTCGGCGTGCATACCGTGAACGGTTACCACTTCAGTCCGCACCTGGGCGTGGGTCTGGGGGTCGGCATTGATTGGTACGACCCAATCTACGTGCTGCCGGTGTACGTGAGCGTGCGGGGGGCCATAACGAAGTGGAAGGTGAGTCCCTACTACTTTGCCAATGCCGGACGAAGCCGGGGCTGGGCCAGTGACTCCGACGAACTGTTTACCGACCTCAGGGCCCGCGGCGGTTGGATGCTGCACGCGGGCGTAGGCTACCAGATCAACCTCAACCGCTCGGCCCTGCTCATTCACGTGGGCTTGAAGTCGCAGCAGACCGAAATGGACTACCGGCAACCCTGGTGGGGGCCTGATTCGGAGGTGGAAGAAAAGCGAACCTACCGCCGCGTTTCGCTGGGTATTGGGTTTATGTTGTAGCAGGACCAAAACTTTTGGTAGATTTACGGCACTGTTCTACTAAACTTTGCTCGTATGTGCCGTTGGTTCTTAACCCTTTTCTTCCTTGTAATCAGTACTGTTGGGCACGCCCAGCCCAGCCCCGACGTTTTGTACGGCGACCTCTTCCGGGCGGTGCAACTGGCCCCGGTCTTCGAAGACTCCAAAACCTTTCCCGACTGCCTGCCGAAGCAAGCTCCGGAAACAATACTCGCCGAATACGAAGTCCAGAAAGATCAACCGAACTTTGATCTGGAGGCTTTTGTGCTAGAATACTTTGCCCTTCCGCCCAATCCTTCTTCCGGCTTCCAAACCGATACTACCAACACTATTGAGGAGCACATTGAGGAACTGTGGCCGGTGCTCACCCGCGCTCCGTCGGCTGCGCCGCGCTCGTCGCTCATCGGTTTGCCCAATCCCTACGTGGTGCCCGGCGGGCGGTTTCGGGAGATTTACTACTGGGACAGCTACTTCACCATGCTCGGACTAGTCATTGACAAACGGGTCGATTTGGTTGAGTACATGGTGAAAAACTTCGCGCACCTGGTTGATACGATCGGGTTTATCCCCAACGGCAACCGCACTTACTATACCAGCCGCTCGCAACCGCCTTTTTTCTCGCTGATGGTACGGCTGCTGGCCGACCAGCGGGGGCCAGAGGTGCTCACGGAGTACCTGCCGCAACTGGAAAAAGAGTACGCCTTTTGGATGGAAGGAGCCGATCAACTGACCCCAACTGACCCAACCCATCGGCGGGTGGTTCGGGTAGGAGAGAGCGTGCTGAACCGCTACTGGGACGACCGTCCGCTGCCCCGCCCCGAAGCTTACAAAGAAGATATCGCCCTCGTCGCCGAAGCCGAAGATCGTCCCGAAGAAGACGTGTACCGAAATCTGCGGGCCGCCTGCGAATCGGGCTGGGACTTCAGCAGCCGCTGGTTTGCCGACGGAGAAAGTTTTTCCACCATCCGCACCACCGAGCTGATTCCGGTAGACCTTAATTCGCTGCTGTATCACCTAGAAATGACCCTGGCTGATGCCTACGGCCAAGATGGTGACGCCACCCGGCAAGCGCGGATGGCTAAAAAAGCTCAGGAGCGCCGTCGTGCTATCCAACGATATTGTTGGAACCCGGATGAGCGTTTTTACTTCGATTACGATTTTGTCAACCAAAAAACCACAGGACAACGTACGCTGGCCGCCGCCTACCCCTTGTTCTTTAAGCTGGCGCGACAAAGTGAAGCCCGGTCGGTGGCTCAGGGGTTAGAAGCACAGTTTTTGGGTCCCGGCGGACTTCGCACCACGCTCAGCAAAACCGGACAGCAGTGGGACGCGCCCAACGGCTGGGCTCCATTGCAGTGGGTGGCGGTGCACGGCCTGCGGCAGTACGGTTACGACCGTTTGGCAGCGGAAATCAGCCAACGATGGCGGGCCAATAACGAACGGGTGTACAGCAATACCGGTAAGTTAGTAGAAAAATACAATGTGGACAATATTGAACTGGAAGCGGGCGGAGGAGAGTACCCGGTGCAGGATGGATTTGGATGGACCAATGGGGTCTATTTGAAAATGGCTGAGGATATTAATAGAAAATAAGCGACGGTGTAACCTAATTTGACGTAACGCGTATGTAAATTGTACATACAACAATTGTAGTTACACTTAAATAAATTGTCATGAAAGGAGCACGCATCGGCTATTATGTAGCCCTCGGATTATTTACCGCCTTAATGTTGTTTTCGGTCTTCAACTACGTATTTCAGAATGAGACCATGCAGGGGGCTTTCAGCTCGCTGGGGTTTCCTACCTTTCTGATTTACCCGCTGGCCATTGCCAAGCTTTTGGGACTCGTGGCTATTTGGACCAAGCAGTCGGTGGTGCTAAAGGAGTGGGCCTACGCCGGTTTCACCTTTAACATTATCCTGGCCGCTTCCGCGCACCTCAGTGCGGGAGATGGCCAAGCGGCCGGAGCTTTCGTGGCACTGGTGCTTATTCTAACTGCGTATTTCTTGGAAAAGAAAGTATTTCCGCACAAAACCGTAGCGACTAACCAGCGGGTGGCGCAGGTAGCGTAGCAAACGATAAGGAATCATAGCGCAGCAGATATTTAGCACAAGGATATCTTTAGGGCACAAAAAAACAGGAACTACCTAAGTTGTTCCTGTTTTTGCTTCAAATGGTTGCCCTTAAGCATGATTTGCCGATGCTTTGAACTCCTGTACTTGCCCTAAAGCACCTCGGATCAAATCTAGTTGTTCCGTTAGCTTTTCCTTGACGTAATCGGGAAACTTAGTAGCCATCTCCTCATTGTACGTTTCAATAGCGTGCTTTTCGCCGCGAATGCACTCGTCTAGCACCGCTTCGTTGTCGTTGGAAGAAATCTTAGTCTTGAAGTCCATCCAACCCCGGTGAAGTTTACTCAGAACAGAATCAGAGACGTTCTCAGCATCACTATAATCTTTGATTAAAATTTCTTCAATATCACCGCGAAACTCAGCGCGTTGCTGGGATAAGCGGTACAGGATGGTTTTCAGTTCGGGATCTTCAATGTTCTCAGAAGCTTCCTTATATCCTCGGTCACTGTCTTTGTTCAATTGGACCAGCGTACGTAAACTCTTTACTACTGCTTTATTTTGATCGCTCATGGTGGTATACGTTATGATAAATAATAATCGTGATGACGATAAACCGTCACTTAACTATATGAAATAACTTTGCCATCCGTCGGTTTCATTGCCTCTCCGCTTACAACTTACTGGCAGGCAGCGTTTTATCATCAGAAACTATCTTTAGCGATCCGCACGGTTGGTAAGAAAGGAGGTTCGGGTGAGGAATTGATTCCCCAGTTTAGTGGACAAATTGAGTTTTTAGTGCAAATAGTACATACACCCCCCGCGCTGCCTAACAACAAAATAATAGCACTTAGTTATAGATCTAAGCAAATTTTATGCGACATATAGTATAAGGAATAATTTGAAAAACCATAATTAGTCCGTATTTTCGAAAATATTGTTTAAATCTTACATGCGTACTATTTATGAAAAACAGCGATTTTCTAACTTGGCGACAGCGCCGCCGTCAGGATCCATTTAAAATTAATTACGAGTGTCACCGCGTTCCATCATTCAGCGAAACTGATCACTCATTTAGGGTAGGGGTGGTGTACAGCGGCCGCTACTATAACGGACTATACCAAGTGTCAGCCGATTGGGGAAGGGAAGAGGCGCACCACCTCAGCAGAAAAGAATTCGAAACGTATTTTCGGCTAGTCAGCCAGTCTCGAGAGGTGTACGATACCTAATTTAGGCGCTCATGCGCATTGGACCGGATAAACTAGTGGCGGCTTGCACAATGAGCTGATTGTTCCGCCGATGGGTAAGGCAGTCTTCAATGTAACTAACCGAATAGCCAGTCAGCGCGCTGATTTGCTGATAGTGTTCCTGGCACAAATATTTTTTTATTTCGCGGATATTTTTCATATTCGTACTTTATTTAAGTACAAGTAAATACTTTATTCAAGTACTTTCCAAGCGTTTCATTCTTTATTTAAGCATAACAATCCGCAAATGCCTGATAATCAATACAAAAAATTTGTCAACCACCGATTCTTTGAGTGTATCGCTATGCTTAAAAGTCGTGATCAAATTAACTCTGACCGGGAATTTGCGCTCAGCATCGGAATTTCTCCTTCCAACTTAGGAGATATCAAAGCGGATCGTCGCTCGGTGACTATTGAAATTTTGAACAGGGCCACCGACACCTTTGGCATCAACAGCGCCTATATCATCACCGGAGCCGGGCATCCGTTCGTGAAACCGGCCGACGGAGCAGTGATCCCGCTGCCTATGAAAACCCGGGAAGTGGTGGTGGTGGCCACCCAGGATACTACTGGCAACACCACCGTACCCCTAATCAATCATAAGGCGGCCGCTACCTTTGTGGCCGGTTACCAGTCGCAGGAGTGGTTTGAAGAGCAAGACAGCATCCTACTGCCTTCTTACATGATCAAAGAAGGACAGTGCTATGCCTTGCAGGTGAGCGGCGATAGTATGGAACCTACTTTGTTACAGGACGACTGGGTGATCTGCCGACTACTCGACAGTGATGCGTATCGCTACCTCAGTGATGGCGAGGTATACGTGGTGGTCTCCCAGCAAAAGGGCATCCAGGTGAAGCGCGTACGCAACCGATTGCACCAGTACGGAGTGCTGCGTTGCTTGTCCGACAACCCCAAGCACGAAACCTTCGATATTCCCGAAGAAGAGCTGCTGCAGGTGTGGAAAGTAGAGTGGCACCTGCGCTCTCACCTCCCCGAAGTGAGTCCCGACATCGATCACCTGCAGGACAGTCTGCAAAGCATGATGGAGGAGATGAAAAAACTGCGTGCCAACTACAATGGTGAAATTTTGCCCAACTAAGCCTGATTTTCGGTGATTCCTCAAACCTTTTAGAAGAAAGCCTCTTCTAACAGTAGAAGGATTCATTATGATACACTACAAATCGGCCGAGGAGATTGAACTCATTCGTGAAAGCGCGCTGGTGGTCTCTCGCACCCTGGGTATGCTGGCCGAAGAGATTGGCCCCGGGGTCACTCCCCTTTACCTCGACCAGCGCGCCGAAGAGTTCATTCGCGACCAGGGCGCAGTACCCGGATTTTTAGGCCTGTACGATTGCCCCAGCACCCTGCTCACTTCGGTGAATGAACAAGTGGTGCATGGCCTGCCCAATAAGCGACCTTTGCAAGAAGGAGATATCATCTCTATCGATTGCGGAGCCAAGAAAAACGGTTACTACGGCGACCACGCCTATACGTTCGCCATCGGCGACATTGCCCCCGAAACGCAGCGTTTGCTGGACGTTACCCTAGAGTGTTTGTACCTGGGCATTGAGCAGGCGCGAGTGGGCAAGCGCCTGGGCGACGTGGGCTACGCCATCCAGCAGCACGCCGAGAAGAACGGCTACGGAGTGGTGCGCGAACTGGTGGGCCACGGCCTGGGCAAACGCATGCACGAGTCGCCCGAGGTAGCCAACTACGGCAAGCGGGGCAAGGGCGGCAAACTCAAGAACGGACTGGTCATTGCCATTGAGCCGATGATCAACATGGGCTCGCGCCGCATCAAGCAACTCTCTGACGGATGGACCATTGTGACGTCGGATCGCAAGCCCTCGGCGCACTTTGAGCACGACGTAGCCATAGTGAACGGCCAGCCCGAAATTCTGAGTACGTTTCGGTACGTAGAGGAAGCCTTGGCGCGGAAGGAACGGGTGGTTTCTTAGCGCGGACCGCAGACATGCTGAAGCACTACACGAAAATTTCCTCCACCGAAATATAAAACCCCGGTACTATGGGGTCGCCCGAGCAAGTGTCATCTTCCTGGCAGATCACCACAGAAGCGGGCGAGGTATGAATCCACACCTGCTTAATCTGCGGATAAATGTACCATACCATTTGTACCCCTGCTGCCAGATACTCCAAAATTTTCTTCTTGTTTTTGAGATCAGAATTAGAAGGTGAAGATACCTCAATGACCAAAGCCGGAGCCTCCGGAGCCGAGTCTGGATGCTTGATTTGCTCACGCGTTAGGTAGGCCGCGTCCGGACGGCGATAAGCTTCCAGCGTGCTGAAGTAGCAATCCGCTTCGGCCATAATGCGGTTCTTCTTTTGATAATCCGGTAGCGTATTAAATTTGGTGATGATGTTGTCAATGATGTATCGCTCGTCGGGTTTCATGTAGGCTTTCTTTTCTACCCATCCGCGTTTCCATTCGTACTTATACGTTTTCTTTTCCAAGTATCGCTGCTGGAACGCCTCCAGGGAGATCGGCTTGCGGTTGACTTTTCCCGGTGGACGGTGAACTTGCTCGGTTACGGTGATCATAGCGTATCGGTGGCTGTTTACAAAGAACAAGGGGGCGCACTAGGTGGTTTCTTTCACCCGCCGACTAGCCAACGTTCGAAACGCGCCAAGTTCATCGACCAATCGCTGCAACTCGTCGACGGTGATGTGCTGGTGGGTGTCGCACTTGGCGGTGCCTACCTCGATCAGCAAGCCGTCGTAAAGGTAATGCTCGTCGTTGAGCGTCATTTTCATCGCCTTCACCGTCTCTTCCACAATCCGGTCGCGCATTTTGGGACCCAACGAGTGACTCGGATCAAAGAACAAGGCGACGTTTTTGTCTAGATGCCTTTGCTTGGTACGGCGGGCAGCGTGGTGGATGGGCAGGTTGCGGTACTCGCCCTTGGCGGGCAGATCGCAGCCCCGCTGAATTAAAATTGTCTTAGGGGCCATCGAGGCGTAGTCTACCAGCCCGTCCCACACCGTTTCGATGCTGGTTTTGCCCGTAAACTCCTCGTTTTCTGACTTTTTGTACTCCTCGCCCAGCCACTTACCGTTCTTGAGACCCACCATCCAGCCGTGTTCCTTGGCAAACCCGGCCATCTGTCGCACGTGCCAGCCCAGTTGATCCACGGCGGAGTTCCAAATCAAAAACGGATCGTGGGGAAACGATTTTTTGATGCAGGCCAACTGAATGGCGGGCAGCATAATCTCCGAAGAGCCGATCAGGCCGGTGTCGCGGTAGAGCTTTTCGGCCATCTGCACGGTGGGGAGCGGCTCCAGATCGCTGGCGTTGCCGCCGTGGCCGAAGATATCAAAGTTGCGCATGATCGTCTCGAAGTCGTAGCCCATAAAACCGGCGTCTGAATTGTTGCGGTCGAATTTGGTGCGTGACTTGAGCCCCACGGTGCGGGCCCCGTAGATAGCGGGCTGACCGGCAACGGTGATTTCGGCCATTTTGTACAGTTCCTCAATGTTGAAGTCGTCGAGCGAATCGGGACCCGCGAATACTTGGATGTCAGGATTTTTCATAGGTAGTTGTTTGGTGAGAAGAAAGCGCAAAACTACGGAATATTCATCGGTTGGTAAATGGTTGGAGAGTGGTTTGTCCGGAAGTGTGAAGTTTTTATTAATTTTTTTCCGAGACTTGTTAATGTCAAACAAAATGGCAATGTTAGCAGAATATCCGCTAGTCTGCCTAGAAGGTTTACAACGGCTTACCGTGTTTGCTAGCTACGTTGATAGGGGATAAGCTAACGTTTTTTATTACACCTAAAACCTAATCTTATGCTCAAACATGTACCAATGCGGTGTTGGTCGGTGCTTTTTGCGGTGCTCTGCACTACCGGTCTCACCTACGCCCAAACAACGATCAGTGGCACCATCACGGATGGTGAAGATGGAGGGGCTTTGCCCGGCGTGAATGTAGTGGTGAAAGGAACGACAACCGGCACCGTGACCAACATTGACGGCGGCTACTCGCTACGGGTGCCCGCCGACGCGCAAACGCTGGTCTTTACTTCAGTAGGGTATACCCTACAGGAGGTAGAGATCGGTAACCAAACCATCATTAACCTCGATATGTCTCCCGACATTCAGTCGCTGAGCGAAGTGGTAGTGGTGGGCTACGGCACGCAGGATTCGCGCGACGTGACGGCAGCCATCGCTTCGGTGAGTGCCGAAGAGATTGAAAAAATTCCCGTCGCCAGTGGCGTGCAGGCCATCCAGGGCCAGGTAGCCGGGGTGGACGTCATGTCAGGCGGCGGTCGGCCCGGACAAGCCCCCTCGATTCGGATCCGCGGACGGCGCTCTATATCGGCCTCCAACGATCCGCTGTACGTCATTGACGGAATTCCGCAGACCAGCAGTACCGCCGCTATCTTCGACATCAACCCGCAGGACATTGAGTCCATGGAAATCTTGAAAGATGCCGCTTCTACCTCTATTTACGGTTCGCGGGGTGCCAACGGTGTGATCCTGATCACCACCAAGCGGGGCGAGCCCGGCGAAACCAAAGTGACCTACAATGGCTACTACGGTATCTCGAATGCCCTGGCCACCGCCGACATGATGAACGGAGCCGAGTTTGCCGCGCTCAAACGCGAATCGCGCCGCTGGGACCCGGAAACTCGCCTGGTCGACTACAACGGAGAACTGCCCGCCGACGAACTGGTGTTCGACGATCCGGTAGAACTGGAGTCAATTGCCCTGGGTCGCTCCACCGACTACCAAGACTTGGTATTGCAGAACGGTTACCAGACCAACCACCAACTCAGCGTGCGCGGCGGTACCGAGAAAACCAGGTTTAGCGTTGCTCTGGGTTACTTCAAAGAGCAGGGCATCATCAGCGTGCTGGACTACACGCGGACGAATGGTACCCTCAACCTGGACCATCAGATCAACGATGTTTTTAAGGTAGGCTTGTCGACCATCACTTCTTACTCAACGCAAAATTTCGGCAACGGCAGCATTATGGGGGAGGCACTGTCTAACAATCCCCTGGGTGTTCCCTACGACGAAGAAGGTAACCTGCGCTTTTTGCCCACCAACGACGGTATCCGGACCAACCCCTTAAACGAGTTGGTTGAGAATGCCTATATCGACGAACGGCGGGCTATTCGTATCTTTGCACCCTTATTTCTGGAAGCAAAGATCGCCGACGGCTTGAAGTACAAAGCGACCTTCGGCCCGGATATCCGTCTGGAGCGTGAGGGCTACTTTGCCGCTAGCGAAACCAATACCAATCGCGGCGGACCGGCCCGGGCAGCGGCTGACAATCGGCAGAACATTGGCTACACACTTGAAAACCTGCTTACCTGGGAGAAGAATTATAATAACCGGCACGAGTTCAAAGTGACCCTGCTGCAAAGTATTCAGTCCTCCCAATTTGAACGCTACGCAGTCGATGTAGCCAATCTTCCCTATGAATCGCAACTGTTTTATAACCTTGGTACCGCCGAGGTAAAAGGGGACCTATACAGTAGACTATCCACTTGGCAGTTGGCTTCTTTTATGGGACGGGTCAACTATAAATTTGCCGACAAGTACAATATTCAGGCTACCCTGCGGGCTGATGGTTCGTCTCGATTGGCTGAGGGCAATCAGTGGAGCTACTTCCCGGGTATCTCAGCCGGATGGAGAATCAGTGACGAAGCCATTTTTGCTGACTCAGACTTCCTGCAAGAACTAAAACTGCGGGCGGGCTACGGCTTGGTCGGAAACACTTCCATCAATCCGTATCAAACGTTCGGCCGACTGCGCCGCACCACCTACGCCTGGGACGAAACCCCCGCCTTCGGTTACGCCCTGGAAGAAATTCCCAACGAACTACTAGGTTGGGAAACTACCTCCGAAGTGAACGTTGGACTGGACTACGGCCTGTTCGGCGGGCGCGTGTTCGGTAGCCTGGACTTCTTCCGGGCCAATACCAACGATCTGTTATTGTTCCGTAATCTTCCCTATACTTCCGGTTACGATAACATTCTGCAAAACACTGGCTCTACCCAAACCCAGGGGGTAGAGTTCTTCGTAGCGGCCAATATCATCAACAGCCCCGGCGGCTTCAAGTGGAATGCTTCGTTCAACGCTTCTCGTGTGAACGAAGAAATCACCAATCTGGCACTGACCGACGAGGCGGGCAATCCCATTGATGACGTGGGCAACGGTTGGTTTATCGGTCAACCTATCAAGGTGTTTTACGACTACGAGAAAGAGGGCATTTATCAGCTAGACGAGGTGGATCTGGCCCGCGACCGGGAGCAAAAGGTGCCGGGAGAGGTTAAAATCAAAGACCAAGATGGAGATAATTTAATTACTCCCGCGGATCGGGTGATTATCGGTACCGATTTGCCCGATATCTTGGGCGGACTGACCAACAGTTTCGAGTACAAGGGATTCAGCTTTAGCTTCTTCTTTTACTACCGCCTGGGCCACACCATCCGCAGTCGCTTCCACGATAGTAGCAACTCGCTGTTCGCACGCTACAACAACCTGGACGTGGATTATTGGACCAAGGATAATCCGACCAATGCGTATCCCCGACCCAACCAAAATCAGGAGTTTCCCCGCAACGGATCCAGCCTAACCTACTTTGACGGTTCCTACGTGAAACTGCGCAACGTGAACGTCGGGTACAAATTCCCCGAGAGCCTCACCAATCGCATCGGGATGAGCAACCTGCGGGTCTACGCCTCGGGACAGAATCTCTGGTTCTGGTCTAAGTTTGATACGTTCGATCCTGAAACCAACGATCCGGACGATACCGATGAGCCGGAGATTAACCTAGGTACCATTCCCAGTACCCGGCTCTTTATCTTAGGGATTAGCGCTCAATTCTTATCCAAATAATGGCAACTATGAAAACGAAAATAACCGCTCTTACCCTGTGCGCCCTGGTTTGGGGAACGCAATCGTGCAACGACTACTTGCAGGAAGAACTAGTGTCCGACGTGTCGGCCGCCACCTACTATACCACTCCGCAGGGGTGGGAAGACGCCGTGCGCGCCACTTACTCCACCATGAAGGATTACTACGGCAGCGAAATGGGCTTCACCATGACGGTGTTCGGCACCGACGTGCACACCAACGGGGCCGACGGTGGTCATAAGTCTATCAACTTCTACGACAATGGTCTCAACTCCGAAGAGAGCTATATGCGAGAGACTTGGCGAAGCTTCTACCGGGGCATCAATCAGGCGAATGCCGTAATCAACCGTTCCGAAGGGCTTGATCTGGATCAGGAAGTGGTCGATCAACGTATCGCTGAGGTGCGCTTTTTGCGCGCTCAGTACTACTTTATGCTCACCCGTACTTTCGGCGACATCCACCTCAGCTTGGAAGAGACGGAGGGGGTGGAAATCACGGCCAATAAAACGCCCGCCAGTGAAATTTACTCTACCGCAATTATTCCCGATCTGGAAGCGGCCATTGCCATACTTCCGGCTGAACAAGGGGACTTAGGGCGCGCTACCAAGCCCGCGGCCGAGTATTTGCTCGGGCTGGTGCTGCTCACCCGTAGCTATCAGCCGTATGCCGAGGCCAATGATGCGGCGCGTGCCGAAACCTTGTTCACCACGGTGATCAACGATTACGGCTTCGAGCTGGCCAGCAGCTACCGCGAACTCTGGGGACTGGACGAACTGTCGCTTCCGGCCAACGTGGGCGGAGCCGAGGACAATGCCGAGATCATTTTCACGGTGCAGAACTCCAAAGGGCAGGTCGATGAAGGATTAGACGGTGCCGGACACCGAGGGCACCTGTATTTCTTAATGGAGTACGATAAACTGCCCGGTATGACCCGCGACATCGAGAACGGCCGCCCCTGGAAGCGTTTTCGCCCCACGTCCTATCACCTCAGCCTGTGGAACCGCGACATGGACCGCCGCTACGATGAAACCTACAAGAGCGTGTGGTACGCCAACAGCGAGGGCAACATCCCCACCGACGAGGCGGGTAATCTCCTGTTCGGACTCGGCGATACCGCCATCTACATTCCCGGCCCCGACCAGAACGCGCGATGGGACGAGGCGGCCAAGAAGCGTACTCCCTACGTAGTGATCACCCCCGAACCCGCCTTTGCGGACGATATCTGGTTCTACAACGAGAAACTGTATCCCACGCTGGCCAAGTTTCTGGACAACACCCGCCCCAACCGGCAGCACACCCAAGGGCAGCGCGACTTCGTGATGATGCGACTGGGCGAAGCCTACCTGCTGCGAGCCGAAGCGCGCTTGCAGCAGGGCAACGCGGCCGGAGCGGCCGAAGACATCAACGTAATCCGTCGGCGCGCCGCTTGGGAAGGAATGGAAGATGCCATGACCATCACGCCTGCCGAAGCCACGCTAGAATTTTTGCTGGAAGAGCGGGCTCGAGAGATGGATGGCGAAGGCCACCGCTGGTTCACGCTCACGCGCACCGGCACCCTGGTGGAACGCGTCCGGGAGCATAACCCCGAAGCCAGTCCCAACATTAAGGACTACCACATAGTTCGTCCGATTCCGCAGGAGCAAATCGACCGCACCGAAGGAGGATACGAACAGAACCGCGGCTATCCCGGAGCGGATACCTAGTAGAAAACAAATCTGATAAGAGTAAAAGTGGCTATTGTGCAAACGATAGCCACTTTTTTTTAACAGCGACCAAATTTAGTAAGAGGATGTACCTTAACCCAGGTATTTTGACAGATAACCGGGCAATATTCTTCACAGATTGACCAATTCGCTAAATTTTTGTTAGCTTAAGTAAAGTTTTATTTGAAATAGTTACATTTTATTCGTTACTTTGGGTGTAAGATATTAAACCAAACTAAATCGTTACTCTATGATTCTGGTAGACAGTGCTTTAAAGTTCAGAGAAGACACTGATCAGCCCATCCAGGTTGGTCTGGTAGGAGCCGGTTACATGGCAATGGGCTTGGTCAATCAAATCGAGCGCTACGTGCCCGGCATGCGGGTGGCCGCCATTGCTAACCGTAGCTTCGACCGCGCCCTGCGCTGTTACCACCAAGCCGGGGTCACCGACGTGAGCACCGTAGACGACGCCATCGCTTTAGATAAAAATATCGCATCGCGCGAGTATACCGTGTGCCACGACCCGGCGCTGCTCTGTCACGCCAAAAACATCGACATCATCGTGGAGGCCACCGGCACCATCGATTTTGCCGCCCAGGTGGTGCTCACCGCGGCGCAGCTCCGCAAGCCCGTGGTGCTGCTCAACGCCGAGGTAGATGCTACCTTAGGTCCGATCCTGAAGCACTACGCCGACCGCGCGGGCATCATCCTGAGCCAAAGCGACGGCGACCAGCCGGGGGTGATCATGAACCAGTACCGCTTCGTGAAGGGCCTCGGACTTACCCCGCTGGTGGCCGGCAACATCAAGGGCTTCCTGGATCAGCATAAGAATCCTACCGACATGAAGGCCTACGCCCGCAACGTGAACCAGAGTCCGGAGATGATTACCAGCTTCACCGACGGCACCAAGGTGAACCTGGAGCAGGCTTCGGTGGCCAACGCCACGGGAATGGGAGTGGCGCAGCGCGGTATGAGTACCTATCGTTCTAATGATCACATTGACGACCTCACCGCTATCTACGACGTGGATCAACTACTGGCCACCGGGGGCATTGTCGACTACGTGGTGGGCCCTAAGCCCGGACCGGGTATCTACGTATTCGCTACCACAGACGACCCGATGGTGAAAGATTACCTGAATTACCTCAAACTAGGAAAAGGGCCGTTGTATAGTTTTTATACGCCCTACCACCTGTGTTTTTTCGAAGTGCCTAACTCCATTGCGCGCGTAGCGCACTTCCACGACCCGGTGATGGCCCCCCTGGGCGGGCCGGTGGTAGAAGTGGCCGCCATTGCCAAACGCAACCTGCGCGCCGGTGAGACGCTTGACGGAATGGGCGGCTACGCGGCCTATGGCGAATGTGAGAACGCTTCGGTGTGCCGCGCGGATAATTTGCTGCCCATCGGTTTAGCCCAGGGTGTGCAACTCAAGCGCGACGTACCCCAAGACCAAGCCATTAGCTTCGATGATATTGAAATCCCCGATGATCGCCTGGACTACCAATTGTACGAAGAGCAGTGCACGGTTTTTAAGGAAGCTCCCCTCACCGTGGGGTAGCCTGATCGCTGGCCGCTTTCAAGCGCGGTTGGCGAGGGGAAAAAAGATTTTTTAACCTTATACCCGCTTCTCCTCCCCGAAGCGGGTTTTGCAATTTACGAACGGACAAAATAAACCCCATTCCGCTTTGACTTAACGATCCGATGCCTAATTTTGCGGCATCAATACAACACCTACCTTATTGTGAAGATCATGGAATCGGAAGAAAAGAATCGGTATTCGGAAGACGAGCTAAAGGAGTTTGAGGCAATCATTGATCAAAAACTGGCGAGTGCCCGGGAAGAGCTAGACACGATCAAAAATTCACTCGGCCGTATCTACGACAACGGCACCGACAACACCGCGGGCAATAACAAACTTTTGGAAGACGGGGCCGATACGCTAGAAAAAGAAAGCCTCAGTCAACTGGCGGCTCGGCAGCAAAAGTTCATCGGGCAACTTGAAAACGCTAAGGCACGCATCAAGAATGGTACCTACGGAATCTGTATCGACACCGGCAAACTGATCGCCAAAGAACGACTCCGGGCGGTGCCTCACACCCGACACTCCATCGAGGCCAAACTCAAGCAGCAGTAAACCGATCGCGTGGACTTTCTTATCAAGCACATTGAGGCGCTTATCTTTAGCGCCAAAAATCCGATAACCGTCGTAGAGATTCAGCGCTGCCTGTCCGAAATGTTCGACGCGGTCGTGTCCGAAGAAGACATCATAAGTAGCATCGAGCTGCTTCAGACGAAGTACTCGGACGATTCGTTCGCCTTTGAAGTTTTTGGCACCGGCGGCGGGTACCGCTTCCTCACCAAACCCGCCTATCAGGCTAGCATCGGCATTTTGCTTAAGCAACAATCCAAGAAGCGGCTGTCCACCGCGGCGTTAGAAACCCTGTCCATTGTGGCCTACAAGCAGCCCATCACCAAGGCCGCCGTGGAGCAGATTCGGGGGGTGGGCTGCGACTACGCGCTACAGAAACTGCTGGATAAATCACTTATTGAAATCCTGGGGAAAGATACCACCCCCGGCCGACCTATCCTCTACGGTACCTCAGAGCAGTTTATGGACTACTTCGGAATTAACAGCCTGCAAGATTTGCCTACCCCGCGCGATTTCGCTCAACCTGAGAACGAGATTGGATCGCCCGATCCGAGTGAGTGATCCTACGCAATCATCTCTAGGATATCTTCTACGTACTCCCGATTATTAGCCAGTCGCGGCACCTTGTTCTGCCCTCCTAGCTTGCCCCGCTTTTTCATCCACCGATGAAACGTTCCGGAATCTACGGCGTGCACCAGGGGCTCGGTGACGGCAATATCCTTGGTGCGTTTGGCGTCGTAATCGGTGTTGATGCGGCGCAGGGTTTCGTCCAGCACCCGCGTGAAGGTTTCCAAACTGTCGGGCGATTGGCTAAACTCAATGATCCACTCGTGGCATCCCCGTTGGCCGTTGTTGCCCATGAAGTGGGGTGCGGCCGTAAAGTTTTCTACCAGGGCGTGGGTAGCCTCGCAGGCCGCCGCAATGCCCCGTTCGGCGTTTTCAATGATCAGTTCTTCGCCGAAAGCATTGATAAAATGTTTGGTGCGCCCGCTAATCACAAAGCGGTAAGGACTAACTGACGTAAACTTAATCGTATCCCCAATTTTGTAGCGCCATAGTCCTGCGTTGGTAGAAATCACCACGGCATAATTCACCCCCACTTCCACTTCACTGATGTCTAGCGTGCGCGGATGCTCACGGTCAAAGTCTTCGGGAGGAATGAACTCGTAGAAGATACCGTAGTCGAGCATCAGCAGCAGTTGGTGCACGTCGGACTGGTCCTGGATGCCAAAAAAACCCTCGGTGGCGTTGTAGGTTTCTACGTAGTGCATATCAGCGTGCGGGATGAGCGACTCAAACAGCGGACGGTAGGGGGAAAACGAAACCGCCCCGTGGAAGAATACCTCCAGATTGGGCCATATCTCTCGAATATCGTGGGCCTTCCTGATCTCTAGCACCCGCCGAAGCACTACCAGGGTCCAGGTGGGCACTCCGGCCATGGAGGTCACGTCTTCGTGGGCGGTGGCCTGGGCGATCTTTTCAACCTTCTCTTCCCAGTTGTCCATCAGGGCAATGTCCATGCTGGGAGTGCGCGAAAAGTGCATCCAGAACGGCAGGTTTTTCATGAGCACCGCCGACACGTCGCCCGTGAACGAATTGGCGTTCTCATCCAGGCGGTTCACCTGCTGGCTTCCGCCAATGGCCAAGTATTTGCCGGTGAACAGCCGACTGGCCGCGTTGTTATTCACGTAGATGGCCATCATGTCTTTGCCCCCCTTGAAGTGACAGTCTTCCAGCGCTTCGGACGACACCGGAATGAACTTGCTCTGGGCGTTGGTGGTGCCCGATGATTTGGCAAACCACTTGATGGGCGAGGGCCACACGATGTTTTGTTCGCCCCGCATCAGGCGCTCTACGTAGGGGAAAAACTGCTCATAAGTAACCACCGGAACGCGCTCCTTGAAGTCCGCGTAGTTACGGATGCTGCCAAACTGATGCTTTTTTCCAAATTCGGTGTTTTTGGCCGCCGCCACCAAAGAAGCACGTAGTTCGGCCTGCACCTCCTGCGGATACTTCTTAAACAACTCGATCTGGTGGATGCGTTTTCTCATCAGCCAGGTCATCACCGAATTGATAATTTCCATACGGTTTGGGTTTGGTTGGGTTAGAACTTTCGCCGAAGCTCAAAGTGTTGCCCCAGGTATACGCGACGCACCTGTTCGTCATTGGCTAATTCTTCGGCGCTGCCCGCCTTCAGCAACTCTCCCTGCGACATGATGTAGGCCCGGTCGGTGATCGACAGGGTTTCGTTCACGTTGTGATCGGTGATCAGAATGCCAATGTCCTTGTTCTTGAGCTGAGCCACAATGGTTTGAATCTCCTCCACGGCAATGGGGTCTACCCCGGCGAAGGGTTCATCCAGCAGCACAAACTTAGGATCGACGGCCAATGCCCGGGCGATTTCGGTGCGTCGCCGCTCCCCGCCCGACAGCACCATCCCCAGGTTCTTACGCACGTGGGTGAGGCTGAACTCCTCTAGCAGTGAGTCCACTTTCTCACGGCGCTCGATCTTAGTCATGGACGTCATCTCCAGCACGGCCAGCAGGTTGTCTTCTACGCTCAGCTTTCGGAACACCGATGCTTCCTGGGCCAGGTAGCCAATGCCGCGCTGGGCGCGTTTGTACATTGGCAAGGAAGTGATGTTGATCTGATCAAGAAACACTTTGCCCTGGTTGGGCTTCACCAGCCCCACGATTATGTAAAAAGTGGTCGTTTTGCCCGCTCCGTTAGGCCCAAGCAACCCAACAATCTCACCCTGCGCCACCGTCACCGAGATGTGGTCGACCACTGTGCGTCGTTTGTACTTCTTTACTAAATTTTCGCCGCGCAAAACGGCTCGTTGATCTTTCATCATAACGGAATCCAGCCAGCGCGTGAGAGAAGATGCCAGGGCGAGGAATAGATGAAGCCTGATTGCTTTACGAACGTACTGATCGGCAAAATAGCGTATTGTCAGGCAAAGATGCTACGGAATACTAAAGAAAGTCGCTTAGGGCAGAAATGCGTTGATTGCGCACTTGCTGGTGGTACTGATTTTTTTCGTCTAGAAATTTGTAAATTCGCTCCTGAAAAAAGGGGTGGCCCGAGATGTACTTCACCGTCAGATACAGTCCGTCGCTCATCAGCACGGTATTGTTCTCTCGGTCCTTCACCGCCACGCTTTCGGGGGGGGGAAGCAGTCCGTACTTCGTGGTGAGCACCTCAGCAATCTGCTGATAATTCTGGGCGGTTAATTGCCTAAATGTTTGACTGGCCATAAAAAACCGCTGGTCTAAAAAATGCAAGGCAGCCACTGAATGCAAATGATTCATCTGGAACCGATAAAAGTGGATTTCGTGGTTGTCAACCAAAGGGTTAACAATAACAAAACGAGGCTTCCCCAATTTTCTTCGAACTCCTCGCGGCGAACTCCGAAAATCAATATCTCTGAATCCAACCTCTACCCGAGCGTTAGCAATTGCCCGGCTGCTTAGTTGTGACCAGTACAGAAGGACCTCACCGCTTCGTTCGGTCAGCAAATTCTGGTAGTAACCCTCCCGGTCGTCGTAGTCATTGTATCCGTAATCGCTCGAAGTGGCGAATCGCATTTTGGCCTTGCCAAAGAGATTTCGGATCGACATAGTTTGTAGGGTAAGCGTGCGAGCTGCTACGCTGGCAACCAATAAATAAGTCTGCAGAAAAAAAACCGGGAAAGCCATCGAACACTACACCCTTAACTTGGGCGCGTAGTGAAAACCGTCACCCGATGTTAAGTATCTAACTCTGCGTAATTCACGCCGCCGTGGCTAACGAAAACGCTAGTTATAAATATAATCAAAATTGTTGTAAAAATTACACAATAAAGGCGGTGGGGTAGGCGGTCGTTTGCCATCGTTACCGGCGGGTAGTTTCAAAATACTAAAGAACCTTGCTTATATATTTGCGTTTAGCGTGTATTATTTACCATAACCTTACACTGTTCGGTGACTTATTCCGAGGCCGTTACCTTTCTGTATCAGCAACTGCCGACGTATCAGCGGATAGGAAAGAGTGCGTTTAAGGCTGATCTGATCAACACACGTCGCTTGGTTGAGCACCTGGGAAATCCGAACGACCGGTTTCCATCTGTGCATATTGCGGGCACCAACGGCAAGGGAAGCAGCGCACACTGTTTGGCGGCCGTGCTGCAGTCGGCCGGTTACCGCACGGGTTTGTATACCTCTCCCCACCTGAAGTCGTTCACCGAACGGATCCGCGTCGATGGTCAGGAAATTTCCGAAGCAGCCGTAGCCGATTTTGTCCGGCGCGAGCAAGAATTTATCACGCAGGTATCCCCTTCTTTCTTCGAGCTGACGGTGGCCCTGGCGTTTCAGCACTTTGCCCAGCAGCAGGTAGACATTGCCGTGGTGGAAGTAGGCTTGGGGGGTCGGCTGGATTCTACCAACATCATCACGCCGGAAGTGAGCCTGATCACTAACATCGACTATGACCATACGGATTTGCTGGGAGAAACCCTACCCGAAATCGCCGGCGAGAAAGCCGGCATCATCAAGCCCGGCGTGCCGGTGGTGATCGGGCAGCGCCACCCCGAAACCGAGGCGGTGTTTCAGCGGGTGGCCGAAGCGCAGGATGCCCCGCTCTTTTTTGCCGAAGATTACTATTTGGTAATTGATGCGGAACAACTGCCGGAGGGACAACGCATTCGGCTGAACCAGGGCGCTACCCAGCAAGAAGTTTCCTTTTTTCTTTCCCTAGGCGGACCGTACCAAAAACTCAATTTGAGTGGGGTGTTGCTCACGATTGATCAACTTCGGGAGCAGGGGTGGGCGATTCCCGCCGAGGCCATCACCGCCGGGCTAGGCCGGGTGTCGGAGCTCACCGGACTGCGGGGGCGGTGGCAGGTGCTGGGCCATCGTCCGTTGTGCATTGCCGACACGGGCCATAACGCCGCGGCTTGGCATCAAACGCTGGAGCAACTTCGTGGCTACGACGCCCCGCAGATTCATTTCGTGCTGGGGGTGAGCCAGGGAAAAGACGTGGAAGCGCTGTTGCGCCTTTTGCCGCGCGACGGAAAGTATTACTTTTGCCAGGCGGCCATTCCCCGCTCCCTGCCCGCGGTGGTTTTAGCGGCGGAAGCGAAGCAGCACTTTCTGGGGGGTGAAGTGATTGAAGACGTGCAGGCGGCCTACGAGCAAGCGCGACGAAACGCCCAACCCGACGACCTGGTCTGGGTGGGGGGTAGCTCCTTCGTGGTCGCCGAACTATCCGCCTTATGAGAAACAAACTGGAACGGTTTCGGGAAAACATCGAGCGCCGCAACGTGGTGGAGCCCGGCAAGTCCGTGATCAACGATATTAAAGGAGGCTGGGGGGCGTTCTTTGGCAATCAGCACCCCGTCACCTTCGAACTGGGCTGCGGCAAGGGAGCCTACACGGTGGGGCTGGCGCGCTTGTATCCCGATCAGAATTTTGTGGGCGTCGACGTGAAGGGCGCGCGCCTGTGGGTGGGCAGCACCCAGGCCGAAGAAGAAGCGCTGACCAACGTGGCTTTCTTGCGCATTCGCTTGTTGGACATCGACCAGTACGTAGCCCCCGGCGGGGCGGCGGCGCTGTGGATCACCTTTCCCGATCCCCGTCCGCGCGACCGCGACGCCAAGCGGCGCATCACCAGCGCCCGCTTCATGGACCTATACCGCCACATTTTGCAGCCCGGAGGAGCGGTTCATCTGAAAACCGACAACCAGCCACTGTTCGACTTCACGCTGGACAGTCTTCAGAAGCGCAACGACGTGCTCGACCTTGAGTATACGCACGATTTGTATCCCTCGTCGCTGTACGGCGTGGAGCAGCAGATTACCACCGACTACGAACAAAAATTCCGGGCGCAGGGCAAGCGAATTTGCTACCTGCGTTTTACCTTCGACGCGCAGGCTCCCCCGGTGGTGGTGGCGGGGAATCGACCCCGCCGGGAAAAATCATAGTCAGCGCAATTTTTCGATCTGCTCCGAGATCAGCGCCTGAGCTGGTAGCACCACTTCCGCATCCTTGGTCTTCACCACCACCGACACCCCATCAATGCGTACGATGGTTCCCTCCACGGTGTTCAACCGGATGGTGTCGCCCACCGCAAAGTTTTTTCGTCCGTAGAACGACGCCAGAATATTTTCCAGGATATGGCGCGAGGCGATGGCAAAGCTGATGGCGAACGCCCCCACGATGGCTCCGACAATCAGGGTCAGGTTGGCCGTGACAATGCTGGTGTCCACCCCGGCCTGTTCCAGGGCGGTGAGCACCACAATGGTGGCCAGCAGGTAAAAGGCGAGGCTACTGATCAACTGGGCCGCCCCCACCCGCAGGGAGTGCAGCGCCGCGCGAATGACGGTGCGCACCGTCTGCGCTAGGTAAAGCCCGATCAACAAGATAACGATGGCGCTCAGCAAGGCCGGTAGATAGTTGATCAGGTTGTTTAGGGTGCGCGACACGGCCGTCCAACCCAGAGTTTCAGAAGCCGCCACGAAGAAGATCAGCAAAATGATCCAGTAGACAAAGCGGCTGATGATATGTACGCTGTCGAGCGACAGGTCGGAACGCTGCAGCAACGAGAGCCGGTTGAGTCGCTCGGTAAGGCGCGCCATGGTCTTCGACTGCAGTAGCTTGCGAATAGCAATGCTTACCCCCTTGGCAATCAGCCAGCCCAGCAGTAGCAGGAGTAGCGCTCCGATCACGTTGGGCAGCACGTTAAAAATCCGTTGGCTAAAGGTTGCTAGAGAAGATGAGAACATTTCTTCCCACTGGTGTAGTGTATCCATCGGGTATGAAGGCTTGATTAGGGTTGGGTAGGACGGTCGGCTTCAGAATCGGAATCGGCTTCTTCGTCGTCCGTCTTGAATAGATCAATCGCCGTTTTTCCCATCTTGTCGGTAAACAGCTCGGTGATTTCAATGAATAGTTGACTCAATTCTACGCTGGTCATCACCCGTTCCTTGAGGGCGGGGGGCGCCTCGTGCGTTTCGGCTAACTTTTTGAAAGGATTGGTTTCTTCGGCCATCGCAAAATAAGTAGCTAGTACGTGAGAATAAGGGCAACCGCAATAATTAATTCGCGGCTCAGCGCCACCAGGCGATCTTTGGCGCGCTTGAGCCGCATCTTGATAGCGCTTTCGCCCAGTTGCGTGTGGGTCATGATTTCTTGCACCGACAAGCCATCCTGATACTTCATCAGCAGCAGGGCTTGGTCTTCGGGACTAATGTTTTTGAGTAACGTCTCCAGTTGTTCTAGTTTTAGCTCCAGCAGTTCGGCGTCGCTGCTTCCCCCGCTTTCCTCAATGCTCTGTTCGGCCAGGTATGCCTCTTGTTGGCTGATTTTTCGCTTCGTTTTGCGGGTAAACTCTACGCACTCGTGGTAGGTGATGCTATACAGCCACGTAGAAAACTTGGCCTCAAAACGAAACTCTCCGAGCTTCAAATATACTTTCAAAAAAATGTCGTGCGCCAGGTCTTCGGCCTGCTGCGCATCGTGGGCAAAGCTCATGCACTTGGCAAATACTTTGTCCGCGTAGCGATCGTAGAGCACTCCAAACAAAGCGTTGCTCTTTTCGGCAACGATGCGCTGAACGATCTCATGGTCATTGAGTAAACGGTTTTCTTCTTGAGACACGGGGGACGTCTGTTGATGGTGCCGCAAAATAGGAAAAAGACAAACATCCGACCTGCTTTTATTAGACGGTTCCGGGGAGAAATCGTCACGCCGATCATTTTTTCTTTTCGCGGTGACTTCTGCCCTCTTTCGCCGTCATAATAGCAAAGTTCAAGAAATTAAACCAATAATTTACTTTATCATGAAAACGTTGTATCCATATTTTCTACTCGTATTGTTCGTAGTTTCAGCTAGTCTATCGGTTGAGGCCCAAAAGTATGCTCCGCGTGAGCAAACCATTCAGTTTGGCAAGATCACGGCCAACGCCTGGGTGGTGGCCATTGATGAGGAACCCGTGGACGCCCTGAAAAAGAGTTGGTCGAGCTACGTGAAGCAGCAGTTTGATGTGAAAGCTAAAAAAGAGGGAAAAGAACAATTAGAAGCTAAAGAAGTGGTTTTGCCCGCGATTTACGCCCACAAAGGTGACCTGAAAGCGAAGTTCTTTACCGAAAACAGCACGAGCATGATGGCCGTGGCCTTTATGCCCGGTTACGACATTTCGCTCAACACCCTGGAGCATCCGCAGGCCGCCGAAAACCTGCGCCGTTTCGTTAAAAACTTTGTCAAGCAGTATAAGACTAAGGTGCTCAACGAACAGATCGCGCAGCAGGAGAAGCGGGAAAAATCCATTGAAAAAGACTACGGAAAAAACGAACGGGAGCACAAGCAACTCACCAAACACGTGTCAAAACTAGACAAGCAACTGCGCTCGAGCAAAACCGAAGAGAGCAAAAAGTTTGAGTTGAACAACCAAAAGGTGGAAGACAAGTCGCGAATGGCCGCCCTGCAGACCGTGATGAAGAACCAGAAGAGCGAATTGTCCCAAATCAACCAAACGATTCATGGCATGCGGGCGGACATTAGCCGACTGGAAAAGTTGTTTGCCGAGCCGTTGGCTGATCACAACAATACCACTATCAAGTAGGCCAGTGAGTCGGGATATTTTCATCACCGAAGTATCCCGACCCAACCTCCTGCACAACCCGACCTTCTCCAACTGTCATGAACCATCAACAAAAGATTAGCGAACTCAACGATGCCATTGCCTGGTGGCAGGCCGCTTTGGTTTCCGAAACTTCCGAACTGCAACGGGAAGCCAAAGAAGCTGTCATTCGCAAACTGAAGCACCAGCGGCGGAAGCTCATCGAAGCAGAACAGGGACTTTCTCTAGCCAGTGTGTGGGAGGATATCCGAGATACCACCCTTGAGACCTGCGACGAGTGGTCGGGGCACTTCGCCGAAAGTTTTAACGCGTTCTGTGAAAATAATCTTACTTTTAGCCCGTCATCCCTCGCTGATAACGAAGTAACAACCCCCGAAGCGAGCGACGAACCGGCTGCGACAAACCCTGAAAAACTTAATCAATGAGAATAATTTGTACTTCAGTCCTATTGCTCACCCTCGCCTCGGTAGGGTGGGCGCAAAAGCAAACCATCCGCTTCGACTACGAACGCTCGTCGTTCAACATGGACCAGCCGCTGCCTTCCGAAGAACATTTCTTCGTGTCCGGCGAAATCAGCGAGGCAGTGAGCATGGTAGAGATTGTTATCAAGCCCGGCAAGCGCAACCGCGATTTTGTGCTCTACCAAAACCGCTGGAAACGCAGTTATAACGACACGCGCCAGCAGTTCTTGCTGCCGGTAAATTATAACCTGCGCGGGGGCAGCGAGTATGATATTTTACTCAACTACTACCGGTACGTGAGTCCGCAAGAGTTGGAAAATCTCAAGGAAGGGCTAAACAGCGAACTGGAAGCCTACGTGGATCAAAGCCTGGTGCTCAGCAAAAAGCGCATTCGCCTGGTCAAGAGCGTTCCGGCGATGGTATCCGACATGAACGCCCTGGTGAATTCGGCCCTGTCGTACTACCGCAGCAACCAAAACGTGGAGTTTGAAGGCTTCTCCAGCATCGTGCAGGATAAGCTCCGTATTGTGACGCGCAACCCGTTGCGGAAAGACCAGCGCAACGAAGGCGAGCGCAGCCGACAGGCCGAAGAACTGAAGAGCATGGTGAAGGCCGAAGTGGCCAACCTGCTAAACACGGGTTTCTCAGTGTTGGCCGACAGTCGGAAGGTGGACAATTACCCCACGCAGCGGGGCAAAAACACCCTCACCCTGCACGTGGGCTACGGCGGGGTGTTTCTCAACGACCAGGTGGCCGACCTCAACACCGGTTCCAGCGGCATGGCCGGGCTAACGCTTCCACTGGGAAAACGGGCTTTTGCTCCCCGCCTGATGAGCAATTCAGCGGTGATTCTGGGGTTCTACTTCCAGGACTTTGACAACGACCAGGGGGTGAAAGCCACCGGGCCGATCTTCGGCAAGCCGGTGTACGCGGGCTTTGGCTATAAGGTGTACGAATTTATTCGCATCTCCGGCGGCGTAGCCTTCTTGCAAAACGAAGCCGACGGCAACGCGCCTCCTACGCTCGACATTGACGACGGGCTGTACCTGCGTCCGTTCGTGGGCATTACGGCGGATATTAGTTTTTGGGCCGGTTTTTCCCGCTAGTGATGATGAAAAGAGGCTTGCTTTTTGGTTTGATTTTGGGCCTACTGCTGGGTCACCGGGCGCTGGCCCAGCAGGAGCAGTACCGCTGGCGGGTGGGCGCCTACCTGGGCTCCATGAGTTACTACGGTGATCTTAACCAGCGGCTGCTTCCCGAAACCGTCAATCCCGACCATCCCGCATTTGGTTTCTCGGTAGAGCGCCTGTTCAACAAAGCTTGGTCAGCCAAACTGCTCTACACCCAGGGGCAGTGGATTGCCAACGACCGCCGCCGCAACGCGTTTCTGGCGCGTTCGCTCAACGCCAAAACCGAGGTGCAGGATTATTCTTTATTGTTTACCTACTATCTGGATAACAATCGACAGTTGGGACGCCGCAGTTTTTTGTCTCCCTACGTTTCGTTCGGGCTGGGCTACACCAATTTTTCGGTCTACGGTGACCTGCGCGACGGCAACGGCGACTATTATCACTACTGGTCGGACTACTCGATACGCAACGTCCCCGAGGACGATCCTAACGCCGCCGGAGCAAGCGTAGTGACGCAAGACGGAGTGTACGAAACCGAACTATCGCCCTTAGCCACCGAGCGGGAGTACCCGACCGAAAGCTTTAGTCTGCCGCTGGCCCTGGGGCTTAAATTTCGCCTGAGCAGCAACATCAACCTGAATCTCGAGTTGCTGATGCGCTACGCCTTCACCGACTACCTGGACGACGTGAGCGGCGATTACCGGGCGGAGTACAGCAGCGCTGAACAACGCCGCGCGGCCAATCCTACGGGGCAAGACGTCGCCCAGCGGGGAAGTAGCCCCAACGTGAACGATTTCTACGCGTTTCCTTCCCTATCCTTGCACTACAGCTTCGCTCGTCGCAAAACCGCCTACCGGGCTCCCAAGCTATACGCCGTAGCCGACCGGGTCGATCGGTTCACACCAACGCTTAGCGGACCGGTGACGGTCCTAGATACGATTGCCGCGCTCACCGTCGATCCGGCGCTCAACGAACTGGAAACGTATTCTCTGTCCGATTCGCTTCGCGTGGTTCCGCACGTGGTGGGCCAAGACACGCTCCTGGCCATTGTGCAACCCGTTGCCGAATCGTTTTCAGTATTGCCTGAGGATAGCGCATCGTTAGCGGCAACCCCGCCCGTCTTCAGGGATACGGTGGCCCTCATCAATCTGGCTACCTTACCTGCTGATTCGCGGGCGGCCGACACGACTGGTTTGTCTCTGATTCCCTTGTCAGTAGACCAGGCGATTCAGGCGCGGGCTACCGATAGCGGCACCGAGCTGCGCCTGGTTGAGGTCGAGGAAGCACCCACGGTGGGTGAATCGCCGACGCTCGGCTTTTTTAACCCCTTACCCGATTCGGCCATTTTCCGTCCGGTGGAGCCAGCTGAGCGTAGTGCTGAAGTACCCATTGTACCCATTGAGGAACAACCGGTACCTTTCTCTACGTTGCCTCCCCCGTCGGAGACGGCCAAGTCTGCTAACCCCGCTGTCGCAGCACGGACTGGCGCTGACACATCGGCGGCAAACGTAATCCCGTCCCCCCGACGAGCGACAACGGTACCGACCAAGCCAATTGCTGAGAAAAAGACTTCCCTGAAACCCAGCGATTCGGCCGCCCCGATTGGCCAAAAAGCTGACACTTCATCGGTGAAGACCCCACCCCAAGCCAAACCGGTGGTTACTCCTCCGGGCATCGGCATTGCGGTGGTTCCCCCGGCCACGTCCGATGCTGACACTGCCTCGGCCCAGTTGGACAGCTCTTACGTGACGGCGCTCACCGCCCGCATGGATACGTTTTCTGGTTACCTCGATGAGGTGAGCCAAAGAAACGATACCAGCTTCACTAGCATTCTGCGCGAGTTAGAGCAATTGAAAACGCAACTGAACAATCTTGAGACCACCTCCCAACCGGCGGCTCAGGCCGCCTCTATTGAGCAACGGTTGCGAACGCTTAAATTGCAGGAGCTAGGCACCACCGAAGTATACTTTGGCGTGGGGTCATCGTCCGTTAGTACCGTCGGGACCGAGCGCTTGCAACAGGTGGGAGTGCTAGTGAAAAATGCCCCGGAAGCCACGGTGCGCCTCCGGGGATTTACCGACCCCACGGGCAACCCCGAACGTAACCAACTGCTGTCGCAAGAAAGGGCCGAAGCAGTGCGGGCAATTCTGATGGAAGCCGGGGTGCCGGATGACCGCATTTCGGTGGCCTACTTTGGGGCCGACCGTACCCTGGCCAGGGACCAGGCATCCTACGGACGAAGGGTGGAAGTGGTGGTGGAATAGCGGTAAGTGTTTTCTTTGCGCTTTTTTTACGTCTACCGGTTTTTTTGTTCTCATCCGTAGCTATCTTTGAGGCCGTGCTCATGCGGCCGACTCGATAATCTATAATGAACGTTTCTATTTTTGCGTGGCAGCCGGGCAATCTTCCGGTGGTGCTGGTAATCCTATTGCTTACGGTGGGTTTCGTCACGTACTGGTTTCTAGCCGAGTCGTCTGCTGTGCGTCGCTGGGTGACAAGCACGAACGCAGAAACAGCTTCCTCAGCCCGCTGGGTGGTCTGCCAAAAGCTCCTGGGAGTTCTTTTCTTGGGTATAGTTCCCCTGATTGTTGTACTAATTGCGCTTCCTTACTCGCTGTATGACTACGGTTTAGGTTTTCAGAACACCGGAATTTCGCTGCTGTGGGTGTTCGGTTTAGCGATGGTGATCTTCCCGCTGAACATCCGAGCGGCCCGCCGTCCCCAGAACCTCGAGTACTATCCGATGATTCGCAGCCCACACTGGACTCTCCGCTTGGTACTCATCAACGGTGCTGCTACTTTTCTCTACTTGCTAGCCTACGAGTTGATGTTCCGAGGTATTTTGCTCAGCGTATGCACGGCAGTTCTAGGAGTATGGCCCGCAATAGCCATCAACATTGCCTTATACTCAACCACGCATCTTCCGAAAGGACCCGCCGAAACCATCGGAGCCATTCCGTTTGGTTTACTGGTGTGTTACATCACGCTAATCACCGGCACCATCTGGGTGGCCGTGGTGGTGCACGTGATCCTGTCGCTAAGCAACGATTACCTCTCGGTTCATTACAATCCTTCCATGCAGTTTGGGCGTTCCTATGCAAAAGAAAGCGTTTCTAGGTAAGGTCGTCATCATCACCGGTTCCGGATCTGGCATCGGGAAAGCAACCGCCCGAGCGCTGGGACAGCAGGGCGCCCGGGTGGTAATCAACGGGCGTACCTCGGAAAAGCTAGCGCAGGCCGAGCAAGCCCTACGAGCCGATGGAGTAGAGGTCTTCGCCGTGGCCGCCGACGTTGCTACGGTAGCTGGTGCGCAACAACTCGTGGATACCACGCGGCAGCAGTATGGAAAAATTGACATATTGATCAACAACGCGGGCATGTCGTCGCGGGGATACTTCGATGCGCTTTCGCCCGTGGTCATGGAAGATATGCTCCGCATCAACGTGCTCGGTTCGCTGTATCCCACCCGGGCGGCGCTGTCAGCGCTTAAGAAAACCCGGGGAAGCGTGGTTTTCATATCGAGCGTGGCCGGTATTCGTGGCTTGCCCGAAACGAGTCTCTACTGTGCCTCCAAGATGGCGCTCACCTCCGTGGCCGAATCGCTCCGGGTAGAACTGTGGGAAGACCAGATTCACGTCGGCATCGTTTACGTCGGCATCACCCGAAACGATCCGGGCAAGCAGGTGATCGATGCCGACGGTTCGCGCATCACCCTGCAGCAACGCGACCAACGCCGGGCGCAGTCCCCCGAAGCAGTGGCTAGATCCATTTTGACCCTACTCAGAAAACGGCGGTTCAAGATGACCCTCACCACGTTGGGCAAAGTTAATCGCTGGGCCAATGTACTTTTTCCTCGGTTAGTAGACATTTTTTTGGTCAAGTCCAAGGAGCGTATCGCCCGAATGAACCAGTAATTTAACCCGGGTTTGTTTGTCGTAATAATTTGGTTACGAACAAATTACGGAGTGTAAGTTACCGAAATACCCGCATTTGCGGGAGTTATGGCACATTTTGATTGTCCCAAGGGCTAGCGGTAATGCGCTGGTAAGGTTTACTCATAAAACGCACGATGTCAAATGAATCAATTGTTGAAAGGATATTTTTTGTTCGGCTAGTGCTTTTCTTTTCGGTTTCATCGCGTATATTAGTAAAAACCACAGTATTATGGACTTCGCAAGCGCGCTAGTTGCTACTTTTTGGCGAGGCCCCGGTAGGTGACAACTATTCGCATGACACAAATCAGCAAATCCGCGCGCGCCAAGCCACTCTTGTACCCTTCCGCGCAGGTGTACGACTGGGGCACTACCCTGGCGGTGGCTCCCTATCCCGACTATCAGATTTTAGGATGCGGCGGAAGCTTAGCCCTGCTTCGGCAAATGGGCTACCGGGTGCGAACCCTATTCTTGGGAGGTGAACCGACCACGCAAACGCGTGATTCCCGGCAGGCCAGCGAAGCGGCTTCTTTGGTGGCCATTGCGCAGTTGGGTATCAGTGAGGAAGCCAGCGCCTGCTTACGTATTCAAAACGGACGCTTTCCCCACCAAAATGATCCGGGCTTTGAGGAGTCAACCCGACTGGTAGTCAACGAATTAGAAAATCTAGAGCCCGATACGGTACTTCTTCCCAAACTCACCCACGACCAACCGGACTTGTTAGCTACCTGGCAAATTATCCGTAAAGCAGTTCAGCAGTTTGCCTCTCCCCTGCGGATTATTGAGTACGTGTTGCTGGAGGAGCAGCTTCAGGGAACCGCAGTTACCAAACCCACCGCCGAGCACACTGTGTGGCGGCTTGATATCAAAGAGGTGATGGATCAGAAGGTTGAAGCGGTACAGTTGTTTCAGAAGTGCGCTATGCTAACGGCTTCCTTCAACAATTTGCCTTCGTGGGAAGTGTACGTTGAGTACGACAGATAATCGCCCGCTACTTCCGCAATTGTTTACTGAATGGGTGCCACCACGGGCGCGCTGCCGTTACTAGACGGTGGATAGGTCGCCAGATGCGGTGACGGAGCGGCGAAGTTACGGTACAGTGCTCGGTAAATCTTTGGTGCAAAAGCCGTCGCCGACACCGCTCCGGCGAACTTCACAATCCCGGGGACGCGCTTCTTAAAGATAATCTCTTCTAGCAAGTATACCGAGCCAAATACGATACAACTGGTCACGAGCTTCTCGCGTAGGTAGCGCGGGGTGGCATCGCTCAGCAAGCGGGTAAGGTCGCGTTTGATTTTTTTCTCTTTTTCGCGGGCAATGGTCTGGTGCTGACTTTTGATGGCTTCGTATTCTTCTTGACTGTGTAACTTACTCATGTTCAGGGGTTTTGTTAGCGGCTAGCAGGTTAAAAAATAACTTGAGCAAGGGAGTTTTGATGAGCCGGTCTTTGAACGTCCACATCAATACACCCAGCACTACGTAGAACAAGGCAACCAGCAAAAATCCTAGGAAAAGACTCTGGAGCAAATAACCTAAACCGTAGGCCACCGCGAAGCTAAAGATAATGAGAAAAAACCAGAGAATTAGTAAAAAGATGACGCTGGTGATGATGAGGTAAAACACATCGGCACCTTTCTTGGAGGCGACGGTAAATAAAAGATTCCGTTGGGTGGTCACGTAGTCTCTAACGTCGTCAAACAACTCCTGAACGGGGGGGGTACGAGTTGGCATAAGTTTGCGTAGCTATTTTTGATACAACAACGCGTTAGCCCCTTCAATGTTAGACCTCAACGTGTTTTGATCATATATAGGTTGATGTTCACATCATCAAGGCTGCCAAAGTCACCTTCGATGTCTTGCAGACTAGTGCTGGCGTAGTGTGCAACGATGGTTCGAGCATCAGTCAGAGGATAACGAGCAACAGAATGACAATCAGGGAAATGAAGTGCTTTTTTTATAATTGAAAATTACTGACAGTGTAATCAATGATTAACAAATTAGTTGCCTAAATTTACTCGCGCTAGCAACCGCTCCCCGTAACATTAAAACCAATAGCTAGTTGTATTAAAAAATTATCGGCATGAACGCATTTATCCTTACCGTCTCAAAGATGATTCCTTCTCTGTTACTACAAAAGCTGTCTACCGAAGAGGGAGTCCCTTATACACCTTTAGAGGGGCCTAGTTGGTTGCTTATCCTGGCTGCCGTCGCCGTGCTGGCGGCACTAGTGTTTGTGTTGCTCAAAGTGTTTCGTGGATTGCAGAAGTCGCGCGATAGCGAGGTGAGCAAAGAACAAACCGATAGTGCCAAAACCCCCGAAAAATAACTAAAACTTCATAACCACTTACGTTCGCTATGTTTTATCCTTCTTATTTATTAAAATCAATTTCGGGATTAATGCTCGGAATAGTTTCAGTGACTGTTCTTTCCTGTAGCTCAAATCCCTCTGAAACGACCCAAAAAACTCCGGCTACGCTTAGCGCTGACGCGAATAATGGCTCGATCACCTTACCCCAGGGCTTTGCCGCATTGTTAGTAGCCGATGACCTGGGCAAAGCCCGCCATTTGGTGGTGAGAGCCAACGGTGATGTGTACGTGAAGCTGAAGGATACCGAAGACGGGGGAGGGGTTGTGGCCCTGCGCGATACGACAGGCGACGGCCGAGCCGATGTGAAGGAGTACTTCACTGGTATGGCGGGCTCGGGCATTGATATCTACAACGATTACTTGTACTTCTCGACCGATACGTCGGTGTATCGAGTGAAAATCGACGAAGAAAAACTGGTTCCGACGAGTCAGCCGGAGCTGGTGATCGGCGATTTTCTGGCTCAGCCCCAGCACGCGGCCAAGTCGTTTGCTTTTGACAATAACGGGCATGTCTACGTCACCGTGGGTGGGCCATCCAATGCTTGCCAGGAGCAAATGCGTACCCCCGGTTCACCCGGCCAGGACCCGTGCCCCCAGTTGGACCGACAGGGAGGTATTTGGCAGTTTAACGCCAACCAGACCAACCAGACCCAGGTAGAAGACGGCAAGCGCTACGCCACTGGTATCCGCAACGGCTTTGCCTTGCACTGGAACGCCGCCCAGGATCAACTTTACGCGCTTCAGCACGGACGCGATCAACTGGCTACCCTGTGGCCGGAGTACTATACCAACGAACAAAGCGCCGAGCTACCCGCCGAAGAGTTTCTGCGGGTCAACGAAGGGTCCGACTTTGGTTGGCCGTTCTGCTACTTTGACCCTATTCAGAGCAAGAAAGTGCTTGCTCCTGAGTACGGTGGCGATGGCCAGGAGGTGGGACGGTGCGCCGATATGGACCAACCCATCATGGCCTTCCCGGCCCACTGGGCCCCCAATGATCTGGTGTTTTACCAAGGAGAAAGTTTTCCCGAGCAGTATCAGAACGGGGCGTTCATCGCCTTTCACGGCTCCTGGAACCGGGCTCCCTTGCCCCAGCAGGGATATCTGGTCGCCTTTGTCCCCTTCGGAGACGATGGCCTGCCCTCCGGTGAGTACGAGCGCTTTGCGGATCAGTTTGCCGGATCGGGCGAAGTCATCGAGAGCGCCAACGACGCTGAGTACCGCCCGACCGGTTTGGCGGTGGGACCCGATGGTTCACTGTACATCTCTGACGACAAGGGGGGCAGAATCTGGCGGGTATTCTACCAGGGTGCCCCGGTAGCTATGCAGTAGCGCTAGGGCCCTCGCAGAGTTTATGTTATCAATACTCGTCCACTACAAAATTTTAGTACTGCGCATGAATATTCTGAAAGCATTTGTGTTTATCTGGTTAGGAAGCCTAATTGCTTGCTCTTCTCCCGGAAATCAGGAAGGAACCGCATCAACCATCACCCCTGAACCTGAACCCGAAGCGACCTCTGCCGTCCAAACCCAGGCGCTGGAAAAGGGGAAAACTATCTATAGTCAGTACTGCCTGGCTTGCCATCAGGGCGATGGCAACGGAGTAGTCGGTGCGTTTCCACCGCTGACTCAGACCGAGTGGGTGTCCGGTGATAAAGCCACACTCATCGGGGTGATTTTAAACGGAATGCAGGGAGAGATCACGGTGAAAGGTGAGGTGTACAACAACGCCATGCCCGCCCACGGTTTTCTGAGCGACGAGGAAATTGGAGCGGTACTTACCTACGTCCGCCAATCCTTTGGCAACGACTACAGCGAGATCACTACCGAAGAAGTAGCCGAAGTTCGAGCCAGTGCCACCAACTAGTTCGTCTGGGTTGAAGTTACCAAGCCTAAGCGCTTGGCCAGGGAAGATGTGAACCGATTCTCCGGATCATACCGGGCTTTCACAGACAACCAATCGACGTGCCGGGGGTACATCTGCCGAAACATGGCTGTATTAAGTAGCGCATCTTTACCTAAATAAACTTTCCCCCCGGCATCTAGCACCATCTCGTCGAGCGTTTGGGCCAGGGCCGGAAGGTGTTTTGTTACCGGAAAATCAATTGCTAGGGTAAAGCCTTCTTGCGGAAACGACAACGGCGCAGTCGGATGGGTGCGGGGCCCCATCTTTTTAAGCACATTCAGAAAGGGCAGGCACTTTGAAGCAGCAATCGTTTGCAAGATGGGGCGAATGGCGGTGGCCGACTCGGTGGGAACCACAAACTGGTACTGCACAAACCCCCGCGCACCGTATCCCCGGTTCCAGTGGTGCACGAAATCCAGCGGAAACAAGAATTTATCGTAGTGGCTGACCGGATTGCTGCTGTTCTGCATCCGAAAAATAAGTTGATTTAGCACGGTGAGCGTGATCGGGTTCAGCGAGAAGTTCGGCAGAAAGAACGGTACTTGCAGGCGCGGGTCGTCGTGCACCCCTAAGGATTGATAACGAAGTTTGCGGGGCAGATCATCCCGCGCGGCTTGGTTTCCGACGGTGAGCACTCCTTCCCCCAATCGTTGGTGTTTGGCCTGCGGGTTGATCCAGGCCACGGAGTAGCGGTAGTGCTGGTCGTAGGCTTGTAGTGCCTCCAGCAGATGGTCAAGCCCCCCCACCCGAATGGCTTTTTGCGCGTAGTAGGTCGTCTCAATCCGCTCCAGTTGCAGCGTAACGGTCAAAATCACGCCCAGCAAACCCAGTCCCCCGAAGTTTGCCCAGAATAAGTCAGCATGTTCTTCACGACTGGCCGTAAGCACCCGTCCATCGGCGAGCAAAAGGGTGAAGGAGCGTACGTAGCGAGCAAACGAACCGTCGCGGTGGTGTCCTTTGCCGTGAATGTCGTTGGCAATAGCGCCGCCCACCGTCACATACTTGGTGCCGGGGTTCACCACCGGAAACCACCCGCGCGGAGCCAGGGTGTTGATGATATCGGCTAGACTCACTCCCGCCTGGCAAACCAGTACGCCGGTTTCGTCGTCAAA
This sequence comes from Cyclobacteriaceae bacterium, assembly GCA_965217295.1. Taxonomy (GTDB): domain Bacteria; phylum Bacteroidota; class Bacteroidia; order Cytophagales; family Cyclobacteriaceae; genus Tunicatimonas. The sequence goes on along the minus strand of CBDCHR010000008.1, from coordinate 5,520,289 downwards.
ACTTAGCAGATGGTTTAACCGCCGGGTGTCGGCTACCGTAGCTTCCCAGTCAATGGACTGATCGCCGTAGCTTCGACCCAATCCCCGGACCACCAACAGGTTTTCGTGACCGGAGGCTTGCCAATCGGCCGTATCTTTGGGTGATGCCACCCGGGCGGTTATCGTCGGATAGTTTCCCCAACCGGCTACCTTTTGAGATTTAGTGCGCATGCTGCTACGATTCGCTGATGAAGGCGGTAAATTACGGAAAAAGACGTGCTAATGGGGTAAAAACTAACTCAAGCTGCTTTTGACCGCTTCAGACGATACCAGTTCATGAGCTTGTGCAACCGTTGATGACGCAACTGAAGGCGCATCAGGTAGTAGATGCTACCGTAAGAAACCACCGCCATGGTGCAGGCTAAAATAATGTTACCCAGCAGAAAAGCGTTCGTGTACTCATAGAGCAGTTGGTACAACGAAAGCTCTTCGAGTTGAATGGGGCGGTCTAGCAAGATACTGCCGAGCAGATAGCACACGTAGTAAAAGGGAACGAGCAACAGGGGGTTCCAAATGGCAATCGATACGACCACCGCTAGGCGATTGATATTCTTGAAGACCAACGTGAGTGACAGAGCCAGAAACGCTCCGAAGCCGGGGGTGGGCAGAATAGCAATAAAAGTACCTAGGGTGAAACCAAGGGCAATGGGATGAGGTGTGCTGTTTTCGTTCGCCAGTTGTTGAATAAAGTGGCCAACTCGCTGCTTGATCTTCTGCTTGCTGTTCATATGGTCTTAAAACGGACGCTCAATACTACGAGGTATTTGCGGGAAAGTTATTTCGTTTTGAATTAATTTCTAACTTGACTACCAAAAGCTGATCTATCTCAAAATTTGAACGCCAGCCGACCCCTTTCCGAACGATTACGCCCGCAAAAACTCGCTGACGTGGTTGGGCAACCCCATCTCACCGGCCCGCGGGGAGTGCTGCCCGCGCTACTGTCGGGGGGCAAGGTGCCTTCCCTTATCTTCTGGGGGCCGCCCGGAACCGGGAAAACGACGCTGGCCGAAATTATCGCCCATCAGTCTAACGCTACGATGTTCTCCCTTAGTGCCATCAACAGCGGAGTAAAGGAAATTCGGGAGGTAATCAACCAAGCCAAGTTGATGAACCACTGCGTGCTGTTTATCGACGAAATTCATCGGTTCAACAAGTCGCAGCAGGATGCCTTGCTCCAGGCCGTGGAGCGGGGCGTCATATCTCTGATCGGAGCCACCACCGAAAACCCCTCATTTGAGGTCAACGCGGCGCTGCTGTCTCGTTGCCAGGTGTTCAAACTTAACCCCCTCACTGCCGAGGATTTGACCGGCCTACTAAACCGGGCGCTGACCCAGGATGAGCAACTCAAGGCCCGTAACTTTCGCGCGGTAGACGCCCCCGCGCTGGTTGCGCTGTCGGGAGGGGATGCCCGGAAACTGCTCAACCTGCTGGAGTTAGTGGCCCAGTCGGTGTCCGACGATGAAATCACCGAGGCCGACGTGCAGCGGGTGGCCCAACGGCGGGTGGTGCGCTACGACAAATCCGGCGAACAGCACTACGACATTATTTCAGCCTTTATCAAGTCGGTGCGCGGCAGCGACCCGAACGCGGCGTTATACTACCTGGCGCGCATGATCGAGGGAGGCGAAGACCCTAAGTTCATTGCCCGCCGCCTCGTTATCCTAGCCTCGGAAGACATCGGCAATGCCAACCCCACCGCCCTGGTTATTGCCACCAATACTTTTCAGGCGGTAGCTTTTGTGGGATGGCCCGAAGCCGAAATCGTGCTGTCGCAATGCACCGTTTACCTGGCCAGCAGTGCCAAAAGCAACGCCAGCTACGTAGCCATCCGGCAAGCCAAAAAACTAGTGCAACAAACCGGCGACCTGCCCGTGCCGCTGCCGCTACGAAACGCCCCTACGGCCTACATGAAGGAGGAAGGCTACGGTTCTGGGTATCAGTACGCCCACGATTATCCGCATAACTTCGTGGCCCAGGAGTTTTTACCGGAAACGCTATCGGGCACTACCCTCTACCAGCCCGGCGACAACCCCCGCGAACAGGAAATCCGGCAGCGTTTGCGATCGCGGTGGCAAGAAAAGTATGGATACTGATGAATGGTAGCGCTAGCGAACCCCCATAGTTCGTGTTGACACAAACCCTAAGTTTAATTAAAAATAGCATACAAAATATATACAATGTACTAATTATTGTGTTTGCCGTGCCGCCGCGCCATCCCTACGCACCATACTTGCTACGGTAGGATGAACCAACGCGTATCCTATGGCTGGTATACCTTCTTTTAACAATGTTCTCGGTACGCAGCACGCGGCCCACCTACTTCGCCGCGCCACCTTGGGAGCGACGAAACAGCAAATTGATCAGTTTGCGCAGCTTACCGCCCCGGCGGCCATGGCGCGTTTGCTTAAAAAAAATCCCCTGCCATCTCCCCCGGTAGACTCTGCTACCGGGCAATCGTGGGTGAATCCCAAACCCACCGAAGCCAACAGTAACGGAGGCGACCTGCAGCGCCAGCTCAATAGCTGGTGGACGCACCAAATGGCTACCCAGCCGCTATCGGTGCACGAGAAAATGACCTTTTTTCTGCATACCCACTTCACCACCATCTCTAACCGGGTAGAACAGAAGCCCGCCTTGTACCACCAACTACGGCTGTTCCACCACTACGCGCTCGGTAATTTCAAGACGCTGGCCAGAAAGATATGCACCGACAACGCTATGCTTCGGTTTCTGGACGGACACCTGAACGAAGTGGGCAACGTGAACGAAAACTTTGGCCGGGAATTTCTGGAGCTCTATTCGGTCGGAAAGGGCCCCCAGAGCGGGCCGAACAACTATACCACCTATACCGAGGAGGATGTGCAGGCTGCCGCGAAAGTGTTTTCCGGATGGAAGCAGGATAAGGAGTTTGCCGCAATCGACGCTGAAACCGGGGTAGCCCAGGCGATTCTCAAAGGAGATGATCCGGGCGTAGCCGCTCGCCACGATGCGAGTACCAAGCAGTTCAGCGCTGCTTTTCAGAACCAAACCATCAGTCCAAGCACGATGGCGGGCGACAAAGCTACCCAAGCAGCGGCGGCCGAAGAGATAGACAAATTGGTAGAAATGGTGTTTGCGCAGCCCGCCACCGCCCGTCACTTGTGCCGAAAGCTGTATCGCTACTTTGTGTACTACGAGATCACCGACGCGGTAGAACAAACCGTTATCGAGCCCTTAGCTCAGCTTTGTATCAGCAACAATTATGAACTGCCGCCCGTGCTCACCGCGCTGCTGACCAGCCAGCACTTTTACGACAACGACAACGCCGTGGTGGAAGACGACAACACGGGGGCAATCATAAAGTCTCCCTTAGAACTCATCATGGGTACGCTGCGGTTTTTCCGAACGGCGCTTCCGGAACCCTCCGGAAACTTGGAGCTCCACTACCAGGCCTACCGCAAGGTCGTGCTGGACGGACTCACCGATCAGGGGCTGTACTTTTACGAACCCTTCGAGGTAGCGGGCTACCCCGCCTACCACCAGGGGCCGGGCTATCACCGCAACTGGATTAGTGCCAACTACCTGGCGCGACGCTACGAATTTGTCAAAAAATTGATTGAAGGCGTTCGGGACCAAGAACAGTTGCTCGCCCACCTCGACGTGGTCGCCTACGTGAAGGATCCTAAAAACATCTCCGATCCGTTTGATGCCGAACGATTGGTGCGTGAACTGACCGACTACCTGCTCCCCGAGGCCATCACCGAAGAACGCTTTACCTACTTTTTGAAAAGCATTTTGCTGGATGACCTTTCGGAAGCCAATTGGCAAACCGAGTGGCAAAAGTACCTGGGCAGTGGCAACGACACCGCCGTGCGAATACAACTGGAAAAGCTGTTCAACACGGTGCTGCAGTCGCCCGAGTACCAACTTTCGTAATCCAACCAGCGAGGAAAACGCCCGCTAAGTACCGGGTGAAGCTTTATCAGTAGACTAAAAAAATCAAAAATTATGAAACGCAGATCGTTCCTTCAAAAACTACCCCTTGCCGCGGGGGCTCCCTTCGTGATCAACGGACTGCCGATTTCGGCCCTAGCCAGCAGCGGTTCGCTCCAGCGAATGGCGGCCACCAGTACCAACGACAAGGTGCTGGTGATTATCCAGTTGCACGGGGGCAACGATGGCCTCAATACCATCATTCCGGTGGATCAGTACAGTCAGTACTACCATCTGCGTCCCAACATTGCCATTCCGAACCGGGGCAAGCGCGGCTTCATTCCGCTCGACAGCACTCTGTCTATAGAAGACCAAGTGGCGTTGCATCCTGATATGATTGGGGTGAAAGAGCTCTACGACCGGGGCGAAGCCGCCGTGGTGCAGGGCGTGGGCTACGAAAATATTAACGGTTCGCACTTCCGCAGCCGCGACATCTGGTTTATGGGTGGCGACTACGACGACCAGCTCGATTCGGGCTGGGCAGGGCGCTACCTGGATCATCTGTATCCGGGTTATCCTGAAGCTTACCCCAGCGCGGCCATGCCCGACCCGCTCGGCATTGAAATTGGAAACTCGGTTTCGCTGGCTTTTCACCGCGCCAATGGCATCCCCGCCGCCATATCGATCAGCAACCCCGACCAGTTCTACGACCTGATCAACAGCGTGGGCGTGGACCCCCCGGAAAGTATTGCTAACTCGCACTACGGCAAGGAGTTACGGTGGATTTTGGATATTGAGGAGAAGTCCAACCAGTACGCCGGACGACTCAAAGACCTTTACGAAAAGGGCAGTAACTCCAGCAGCGTGATTTACCCGGAAAAGTATCCCTACAACGCGCCTATCTCGCAGACGAAAAACCGCTTGGCCGGGCAACTTCGAGTGATTGCTCGTTTGCTGAGCGGGGGTTCGCAGACTAAAATATTCGTGGCCCGCCTGGGAGGGTTTGATACCCACGCCTCGCAGGTGGAAAGCTACGACAGCACCATGGGCAGCCACGCGGCGCTCTTGTACCACTTGTCCGAATCGGTGAAGGCTTTTCAGGATGATCTGAAAGCGCTGAGCATCAACCACCGGGTGATGACGGTCACCATGTCGGAGTTTGGTCGCCGGGCAGCATCCAACGGGAGCTACGGTACCGACCACGGCACCACGGCGCCCATGTTCGTGTTCGGTAGCCACGTGAACCCCGGAGTGGTGGGCACCAATCCCGATCTGGGGGCACTCAAGCGAAACAATTTGCCCGAACAACACGACTATCGCCAGGTGTACGGCACCCTGTTGAAAGATTGGATGGAAGCCTCGGACGAAGCCATGACCGCTACCCGATTCACCGAGTACGCCCAGCCCGGCATGAAGCTACCCCTGGTGGGGGGCACCATCACCGCAAACGAACGGGGCCGCTTTATCAACGAGCGTTATTATTTGAAGCCCTGCTATCCCAATCCGGTCCGGGGATTGGTCAATTTATCCTACCGCATCAACCATACGCTGCCCGTCACGCTCACCATCGTTAACCTGCGGGGCAGTGTGGTGAAGCAGGTGGTGAACGAACGGCAGCATCCCGGCGAGTACCAGTACGCCGTGGACGTGTCGTACCTTGAGGCCGGAACGTACCTATATCGCCTGCAGGCCGGGTCGTTCCAGGCCGCCCGCAAGTTGGTTGTGTATTAATCGACTAAGCGACGTTATTTAAGCTTCGTGTCGACACTCCAAAGGTTCGTGTCGACACGAACCTTAGGGGCAAAAAATTAGTAGTCAACGTCCGGACTGCCGCTTCGCTTGCGGTCAGGAGCGGGCGTCTCCGTCGGCTGTTCAGTGGATTGGGTCGGGTAGGTTTTTTCTTGCTGCGCCATGGGTTCGGCAAACAACGATTCTAACTCGCCAATCTTTGCCCGAAAGTTCTGAATAGATTGTTGCACCACATTAATCTCCTGATCTTGGTTGGCCATGATCTCGTCTAGGGCCATAATTCGTGCCTCGTCAGCGATCTTCTCGTTTTCAAGCTTGAACTTCTCCGCTTCGTCGGTTTTATCAGAATTTAGCTTTTTAGCGATTTTATCCAAGCTTTTATTTAGCTTCTTGTGCTCTCGTTGGTTCTTTTTATAGTTTGACTCGAGCGACTTCTGGCGTTTCTCCTGATCCTCTAGTTGCGCGGTAAGTTTTTCGGTCTGGTAGTGCTTCACGAAATCCTTAGCGAATCGGCGCAGATTATCCATTTCGGTAGGATTGTCCAGGGTGTTGAGCGACTGGTCGTAGCCGGGCATAAAGGCCACCGCCATCAGGGTTTGTTGCCCCTCGGTAAAAAACTTCGCCTTGAGGTCGCCGACGTTCGATGAAATACGCGGAACGCTAGCTTCTTTGGCCACCACCATATCGCGACCATCCTTCTTGGCTTTCACGTCCAGCTGATCCTTGGCGTAACGCGCGTAGCTTTTTCGAAGGTCTTTGATAGGCTCATCATCGCCCGTTGCGATCACCCAGGCGTTGGTCATGGATTTGTCCATCGACACTTCCTGCTCAGAAGAAGCGTAGCGTTGCGCGCTGACTTGACCAACCATAAAACATAAGGCAGCAGCAAGTAGTAAATTTCTCATCTTTGTGTAAGTTAGAAGTAAAACAATTTATACTATATAGACGAAGGTACGCTTAAAAAGTCACGAAATATTACACAATAATAACCAACCGGGACAGCATCGGTAAGCAGGGCGGCACAATCTGCCTGCTAATTGCATTTGAGCGTCCCACCGCCTAACTTACTGTGCCATCAAGCTATTTCTTATGCAACGCGCCCTCATCTGCTTTTTCTTGCTAAGTATCCTTTCCCTCACGGTTGCTCGCCCACAATCACTCACCGCTGAAACAACCAACGAGGGAGTGCTGATCAAGGAAGGTGACGATAGCGTGTTGTTCTATCAAAGGCAAACTACTGCGCAAAGCGGAGCCTACCAGCGCGCTGATTACGTTCATCCGCTCTACGGTCTGGATGGCCGGGTTTTGACGGAAGACTTTCCCGACGATCATCCGCACCACCGGGGAGTTTTCTGGGCCTGGCACCAGGTGCTCGCCGGTGATTCGGCCCTGGGTGATGGCTGGTTAGGTCAGGATTTTGAGTGGGACGTGCGCGCTATCAACACTGAGCCAACGGTGAACGGGGCGCGGTTGCTGCGTACCCAAACTCACTGGAAGTCGCCGCAGTGGACCGACGCGGCGGGGAACCAAGTGGCTTTTCTTTCGGAACAGGTTCAGATCACTATTCATCCTCGGCAAACGCGTTTTCGCGTGCTCGACTTCAAAATTTCTTTGCTTGCGTTAGTTCCTAACCTACGGATTGGTGGATCGGACGATGAGAAGGGATACGGCGGTTTTTCGGTGAGGATGCAACTACCAAAGGGTGTTCGGTTTGCGGCACCTCAGGGCGAAGTGACGCCCACCACCAACGCCCTGAGCGCTGGGCCGTGGATGAACATCTCCGGAGCGCCGGATAGTGATGAGCAAAACGCCGGGATCGTGATCATGAGTCACCAAACCAATCCCACCCATCCCGAACCGTGGATTCTTCGCAAGTCCGCCAGTATGCAAAATCCGGTGTATCCCGGACGTGTTCCGGTGCCGGTATCGGATCAGGAGCCCACCGTAATCCAGTACCGCCTGGTAATTTATGAAGACGAATTGCCGGACAAACGGATCGATTCCTTGTACCAGGCGTTCAACTACTCGGACAGCTTCCGGGCCGCGTGGAACAATTTGCTTCGAGAATGGTATCCGCGGGCCATCGACACGGTGTACGGAGGGTACTTGGCTAACTTCGACTTCGCTTGGCAGCCCCTACTGCCGCAGCACAAAATGGTGGTTACCCAGGCGCGGCACCTGTGGACGACCTCCCAAGCGGCGATGTTGCACCCGCATGAATCGCTTTATGGTCAGGCGGCGGATCACGGCTACCGATTTTTGCGTGACAAGCTATGGGACGAAGAACACGGCGGATTTCGTTGGCAGGTAGATCAAAGGGGCACGTCGCTGCCCGCTGACCCGGCAGATCATCTGATGCGCACCTACGGCAACGCGTTCGGCATCTACGCCCTGGCGGCCTACCACCGTTACCGGCAGGACCAGGAAAGTCTGGCGCTGGCCCAGCGCGCGTTTCGGTGGCTGGAGCAGCACGCCTACGATCCGCAGTACGGTGGTTACTTCGCGGCCACGACCGAAGCCGGACAAGCAATTGATGCGCCACTGGCCACGCAGCTCAATCTGCCCCTCCGAGCCACGTACAAGGATCAGAACACCAGTATTCACCTACTGGAAGCCTTTACCGAACTGTATCACGCGTGGCCCGATTCGTTGCTCCGCCAGCGTCTTGCGGAGATGCTGGTACTGGTTCGGGACAGCATGGTGACCGATTTGGGTTATCTACAGCTGTATTTCCAGCCCGACTGGACGCCCGTCTCGTACCGCGACTCTGCGCAAACCGTTCGGGAGGCGAACTACGCCCTGGATCACGTTTCTTTCGGTCACGATATCGAGACGGCTTTTTTGCTACGGGAAGCTTCCAAAGCGCTTTACGGAACGGTGGACGATACTACCCAAACGGTGGCGAAAAAGTTGGTAGATCACACCCTAAGGCATGGTTTTGACCCCCAGCGCAGCGGTATTTACGATCAGGGATACTATCAGCTGGGCACCGACACGGTCGCCATCGTGAACGACCACAAAGCCTGGTGGTCGCAGGCCGAAGGGCTCAACACGTTATCACGCTACGCGAATCTTTATCCCGAGGATGCTAGCTACCAGGTTGCCTTTCAGCAACTGTGGCAGTACGTTCAGCAATACGTTATCGACCCAAGATACGGAGGGTGGTACACGCAAGGAATAGATACGGCACCGGCCGCGCGGTACGCTCCCAAGGGGCAAAAGTGGAAAGGAAATTACCACAACGGTCGAACGCTGATGCACTTGGCCGCCCCCCCGGAAACTCACTTACCCAAAAGGTAGGCATGTGCCTTTTTAAACCATAAGTAAAATTACTCATCGGTGGGTGGCACGAAGGTTGGGTGGGGTACGTACACCACTCTTTGTTCATGAAGAACTTTATCAGCCCTACGTACAACCACCACAAACTAGGGATGCTGGCGATTGGCACAATCATCGTCCTGATCGTTTCTTCGCAGGTTATCACACAGGCTATTTATTATCAGCAAGCCAAGAGTGCCCGGGTGCTGAAGTGGGCCAACCGCTTACCTATCCTCAACCAGAAAATTACGCAGCTGTCGGCGGAGTTGCAGCAGAAACCCACCGACAACCCGCTCTTAATCGCCGAGCTCGACCGGCTCAACAAGCAGTGGAACGAAGTACACGTCGGCTTGCTTATGGGCAACGACACCGCCTCTATCCCAGCCAGCAACAGCGCCTCGCTACTAAGCCTCTACGCGCAAATGCAGCCGTACCGCGACAGCATCTCTAACGCCGTGATCACTTTAGTAAACACCAATTCGGCTAAAGACCGGGTTTCGCAAGCCAAGATCATTCAGCAAGCCAATAGCAATTACCAAGCAGCCACGGGGCAGGTGCTGGACCAACTAGAACTGGAAACCGCGCAGCAACTCACCCGCCTGCATCAGGTGGCACTAGGATTGGCTATCTTTTCACTGTTGGTGCTGCTGTTTGAGTTTTGCTTTATCTTTCGGCCGGCTTCCCGTACCCTTACCGAAAACAACGACGCCTTAGTCAGTGCGTACCAAGAACAAGAAGCGCTCAATAAAGAGCTCACCGAGGTAGAAGAAGAACTGCGTCGAGCCTTATCTTCACAGAAAGGAGTGTCAGCCAGCTTGGAAAAAGCCAAGACGACGGCCGAAGAAGCCGCGATGGCCAAAGCCCAGTTTCTTTCTACCATGTCGCACGAGATTCGCACCCCCATGAACGCGGTGATCGGGCTCACTAACCTGCTCATTGAGGACAATCCAAAGAAGAATCAGGTAGAGAACCTGCGGGCCCTGAAGTTCTCAGGAGAGAATCTGCTCACCCTGATCAACGATATCTTAGATTTTAGCAAAATTGAGGCGGGCAAGATCGATCTGGAGAAATCGGAGTTTCAGTTGAGTGTGCTGGTCAGCGGGATCGAGCGGACCCTAGGTCTGTACGCCGCCGAGAAAGAGATCGACTTCGTCTGTCAGACCGACCCAAAGATTCCTCAGCGGTTGTTAGGCGATTCTACCCGTATCTCGCAAGTGCTGAATAATCTGGTTAGCAATGCCATCAAGTTCACGCTCAACGGCAGCGTAACGCTCACCACCCAACTGGTGAAGGTCACTCCTAAGGAGGCTGTTGTCGCTTTCGCCGTCACTGACACCGGCATCGGCATTCCGGCCGATAAGCTGGATATTATTTTCGATAATTTTTCGCAGGCCAGTTCTGACACCACCCGCAAATTCGGGGGTACTGGTCTAGGGCTAGCCATCACCAAGAAGTTGCTAGAGATGCACGGCAGTCAAATTAAGGTCGAGAGTCAAGTCGATAGAGGGTCAACTTTTTCGTTTACCCTCACCCTCCAGCGCGCGCTGGAGGTGCAACCCTCCACGGGCGACGAGGACAGCCTGACCGATAAAGAATCGTTTGCTGGCCTGCGCGGGGTGAACATTCTGGTGGCTGAAGACAATCAAATGAACGTGGTAGTGATTCGGCAGTACCTTAAAAAGTGGGGCATTCGGTTCGATATTGCCGAAAACGGACGGGTAGCGGTAGAAAAAGCGCGCGCCCAATCGTACGATCTCATTCTCATGGATCTGCAGATGCCCGAGATGGATGGATTTACCGCTACGCTCAACATCAAGAAGTTTGCTCCCAACCTACCCATTATTGCCCTGACCGCCTCGGCCATGCTGGAGGTGAAAGACCGCGTGGAGGAGGTAGGGATGTGCGATTATGTGCCCAAGCCCTTCGTTCCCAGCGAACTATACCACAAACTCATGTTTCATCTGAAGCGGGCCACTTCCGAATCTGATACGGTCTAACCACTATGAAAAAGGTTAGCGCCTGGATCAATGAGTACTTTGCCTTCTCGCAAACCGAGGTGCGGGGCATGGTGGTTTTATTGCTCTTCACGCTGGGCGTGATCGGATTGTCGGCGTTTTTTACCGGACGATCGTCCACTGCCCCGATTCCCGACCACGATTGGGAGACTCTGGAGGCCTTGGTAACGCAACTGGATAGCAGCCAGGTGGTTTCCTCCACTCGGACCGAACGGAGCATCGTTTTTCGTCCGTTTAATCCCAATACGGCGGACTCGGCCACGCTAACGCAACTGGGATTGTCCCCCTGGATTGCTCGTCGCGTGCTTCGCTACCGGGCCAAGGGGGGAGTATTTCGGGTGAAGTCGGACTTCAAAAAAATGTATGGCCTTCCCGAAGCTACCTACGAGCGTCTGTACGATTATATACAACTACCGGAAAAGAAGCGTCGCACTCCGGCTTCAAGGGCGGCTAAGGATCAAACTGACCGAACTGATAAACCTAGGGTGAGTTACGCTAAACGAACCGAGACTGCCTACCGTCGCGAGCCGTTAGACATCAACGCGGCCGATACCAGTTCGCTGAAGCGGTTGCCGGGGATCGGTAGCACCTTATCGGCCCGGATTGTGAAGTATCGGCAAATGCTGGGTGGGTTTCATCGGCTGGAGCAGCTTCAAGAGATTTATCACATGAGCGAGCGCGGCGCGGCGAGTCTGCGCACCGAAGCCTACATTGCGGAAGGAAACCAGGTGCGGCGGCTCAACATTAACCGCCTCGACGCCAAAACTCTCGCGCAACATCCGTATATTTCCTGGGAGGTGGCTCGGGCAGTGGTGAACCATCGTCGCGACTACGGCAATTACCAAACGCTGGAAGATTTGCGCGAAGTGTACCTTATTGACGAAGAACTGTTTGCTAAGCTAATGCCCTATCTGGAAATTTAACCCCCCCATCGATTCTTCCGCTCGTATGCATCAACTTCTGCAGTCTTACCTCCGTCGCCTCACTAACCTGAACAGCAGCAACCGCTCGCTGTACCTGCCCCGCCTGTCGGGCCAGCAGTACGTCGACGTGCACGCCCTAGATCACCTGAACAACTTCCCCTCCTTTAAAATTATTGAGTGGCTCATTGCGGAAGGGCAACACGATTTAGAGGGAGTGGATCAGGGCATGGTGCCGCTGTGTCCGGTGCTGGACCCACGGCACGAAGCCAGCAACACCATGAGCAGGCAACTGAAGCAGTTGTCCCGCGCCGAAACGTTCTTCTTCGAGGAGCAGGGGGTTAAAGACCTGTACGTAGCCTGGCCCTTTGTGCGGGGAAAATTTGCCGACGGCACCCTGGTGCGTTGTCCGTTGCTATTTTTCCCGGTAACCCTGCAAGAGCACCGCGATCCTTCGTTGGGCCCGCAGTGGGTGCTGCGCCCGCGGGCCGAGGTGGCCCTGGCCCTAAACAAGAGTTTTATCCTGGCCTACGCCCACTACAACCAGTTGCCCTACGACGAAGCCCTGGCCGAGCGCACCTTTGATGACTTTGATCAGGACAGCCGGATTTTTCGAACCTCGTTGTACCAGTTGTTTAAAGAGGCTTCGGTGGCGCTGAATTTCAACCAGGAGATGTTTGTGGACACGCTGCTTCCCTTTGCGTCGCTCACCAAAACGAGTTTGCAGGAGCAGGAGAAAAACGGTGAACTCAAACTGTATCCGGAAGCCGTGCTGGGTATTTTTCCGCAGGCTGGTTCGTACCTGGTGCCGGACTATCTGCAACTGATAAACAGCGAACGGGTACCCGACGTAGAATCATTCTTCGCCCGCCGTTCGGCAACCCAAGGGGCCCCTTCGGCCGATGGTTCGGCGGAGCAAGATACTGATCTGCTCGAGCTACGGCGGACGCAACCGGTGAAGGAAGAGCAGATATTTGCGCCCTACCGACTGGACGCCTACCAGGAAAAGGCCCTGCGCAGGGTGAAGCAGGGAAACTCTATGGTGGTGCAAGGCCCGCCGGGCACCGGAAAATCACAATTGATCGTTAACCTGATTGCCGACTACGCCGCCCAGGGGAAGCGGGTGCTGCTGGTATGCCAGAAGCGCGCCGCGCTGGACGTGGTGTATGATCGCCTCAGGGAGCGCGATGCCCACCCTTTTGTGGCGCTGGTGCACGACTTCAAAAACGACCGGCCGACGGTGTATCGACAGATCAGCAAGCAAATTGATGCACTCTACGAGTACCAACTCAAAAACAACAGCCTGGACTCCATCTTTATGGAGCGCAATTTCTTGCAGTACAGCCGACGCATCGAGCAGATTAGTGAAGAGTTGGATGAGTTCAAAGAAGCCTTGTTCGACCAGCAAGAGGCGGGGATTTCGGTCAAAGAACTGTACCTAACCTCTGACCCCACGGCCGACACCATCAACGTGAAGCAGGAGTACCACCGGTTTCGGATGCCCGAACTGCCCCCCTTCGTGCGGAAGTTGCGCAAGTACATCAACCACGCCCAGCGCTTAGACGACGAACGGCATCCCTTAAGCGCCCGCAAATCGTTCGCTGGCTACGGGGTGAGCGATTACCAAACCATGCGGAAGTTGGCCGAAGAAATTCCGATTTTTAAGACTACGCTCACCGAACGGGTGAGCCAACTGCTGGGTACGGATATTGACTTTGTGACCGGCGAGAACATTCAGCACCAGTCGGAGGACATCACGCGGTTTATCGAACTGCTGGACGAACCGGACAGCTACCGCTACTTTCAGGAAGGATACGCCGCCGTGAGTCCGGAGACGGACTCGCTGTGGTTGGCCAACATCGAGCGGATTGTGAACGAGGGTTACCAGGGAGAACAGCCCGAAGTTAGCTTGCCGCCCGACGAACTGGGGAAGTTTCAGGGCATCTTGTCGCAGGCCCAAGAAGCGCGCATGGGTCAGGCCCAGTGGGCTTGGTGGAAGTATTTTTCGCAGGACCGAAAGTACGTGCAGCAGGTGTTCGAGGCCAACGACCTTACGCTCAGCAAAGAAGATTTTGCGCGGATGGTAGGCCGCTTGGACGCCCGCCTCAACCTGGAGCATAACCTCACCAAACTGCGCGAACTGCCCTGGACTCAAGCGGTGCCCGCTTGGGGGCAATCCGGCTACGAGCAGCATACAGTGACTACGTGGTTTCACCACCAAAAGCGGGCGCTAGCGGCGAGTTTGTTGTTTCAGTCGTTTCGAAATTTTAACGAATATTTTTCCATTAAGAGCAGCGCGTACCCGGCGTTGCGCACGAAGCTAGAGAAGCTTCTCGCGGAGCTGGCAAGCATTCCGGAACGTACGCAGGCTTGGGAACAGTATTTTACTCCCGCGCAGGTGGCGCAACTGAACGCCCCGGAACAAAGCCAACAGTTGCTACGGGTGCTGGAGCAGGATTTTGACGCGCTGGTGGACTTCGATACGCTCAAGCACGAACTGGAACCGCACGAAGAGACGGTGATCCGGCGACTCCTGGACCAGCCAAACGCGGTGGATGAAGCGCATCTGGTTCGCCTGTTCGACAACAGCCTTCGCCTGACGTGGATTGACCACGTCGAGACCAAGTATCCGGTGTTGCGCATCGTTTCGTCGGGGAAACTGCCGGAGCTAGAAGAAGAACTGCAGCAGGCCATTGAGGACAAACTCGCCATCAGCCAGGAAATTATGCTCATGAAGCTGCGAGAGAACACCTACTACGACGTGGAGTACAACCGGCTGAACAATATGGTTACCTACCGAGACCTGAGCCATCAACTTAATAAGAAGCGCAAAATCTGGCCCCTGCGCAAGGTGGTCGAAAACTTTCAGAACGAACTGTTCAACCTGGTTCCCTGCTGGTTGACGTCGCCCGAAACCGCTTCGGCCATTTTCCCGATGGACGAAAATCCGCTCTTTGATCTGGTCATCTTCGATGAAGCATCGCAGTGCTTTGCCGAAAAGGGCATCCCGGCCATGTACCGCGGGCAGCAGGTGGTGGTGGTGGGCGACCGGCAGCAACTCACGCCCAACGACCTGTACGCCGCCCGCTGGGAGGAACCGACCGACGCCGAAATTCGGGAGGATGTGACGGCCCAGGAAGCCGTCTCGCTGCTGGATCTGGCGCAGCACTACCTGCCGTCGGTACGCCTGGAAGGCCACTACCGCAGCCAGTCGCTCGACCTGATTGACTTCTCGAACCAGCATTTCTACGAGGGCCGCCTTAAGATGCTACCGGACTTTGCCCAGGCCAACCGGCACGAACCGGCGATTCACTACCGACACGTGGCAGGGGTGTGGGAAAACCAATCAAACGCCGAAGAGAGCGCGGCCGTGGTGGAGCTGGTGCGGGAACTTACGCAGCAACGGCCTGACCAGCGGCTGGGGGTGATCACCTTCAACCGGCAGCAGCAGGAGCGCATTCAGGATGATTTGGAGCAAAACGCGTCGGCGCAGGGCTGGACAATTCCGAATACGCTGTTCGTGAAAAACATTGAAAACGTGCAGGGCGACGAACGAGACATCATTATCTTCTCGGTTGCCTACGCGCCCAATGCCCAGGGAAAAATGACCATGCAGTTTGGTAGTCTGAACGCCGCGGGGGGCGAAAACCGCCTGAACGTGGCGGTGACGCGGGCCCGCGAACAGGTGTACGTAGTGACCAGCATTCTTCCTACGCAACTGGAAGTGAGTGCGACCAAGAATGAAGGGCCTAAACTACTGAAAAGTTACTTGACCTACGCGCAAGCGGTATCGGACGGAAACTACCGGCCCGCGGTGCCCAACGCATCGGATCACGCCAGTGAATGGTTCTTGTTCAATCATCTGTACCAATATACAGATCAGCACCTCGACGATTATCGCGCGGTGCGTTCGTTGCCGTTTGCCGACCTTACCCTGGAGGAAAAAGAAACCGACCCCGCGCGCTACGTCGGCCTCATCAACACCGACGACGATTTGTATTATCAGAGCGAATCGGCCAAGGAAATGCACGCCTATCGGCCCATCTTGTACCGAAAGAAGGATTGGAAGTTCAAATACATCTACAGTCGGCAGTTTTGGCACAATCCCGAGGCGGTGCAGGAGGCCTTGCAGCGATTCGCCCAAACCCGGGGGGTGAATGCGTGAGCGAAAGTCTGCTGAACATCGGGCGGGGAAACTAATCCGGGGCGCTTGAAATACTTTCCTAAAGTTTCTGTTATATTAGGGGCGACAGTGGCAGTGCTTTAACCTATGCTGTGACAATACTATCTCTGTCGCCAAATTCCCTTCTAATGCAATTCATCAACGCTAGTCTTAACTTACCACAACCATAACCAAGTGTATGCATTCTGTAAAGTTTATTAATCACGATCAATCCGATTTCTTTCCTACCCTAAAAAAACGAGTTAACGCGTACTTCAAGGACCACAACATCACCCGCTTCGGTAACCGGGAGATGTACATCAAAGCAGCCACGCTGCTCAGCTTGTACCTAGGCTCTTACCTGGCCATTTTATTTCTGCCGATCAGTCCGTGGTTTTTGCTGCTGTTTGCTGTGCTGATGGGAGCCGCCAAGGCGGGCATCGGCATGTCGGTGATGCACGACGCGCTGCACGGCAGCTGCTCCCAGCACCGCTGGATCAACACCGCCCTGGGCAACACCATGTACCTGCTGGGCGGCAATGCCTTTGTTTGGAAGATTCAGCACAACATTTTCCACCACACCTACACCAACATTCACGGTTTGGATGAGGACATCAAAACCAAACTGGTCATCCGGTTGTCTAGATACGCTCCGCTACAGTGGATTCACCGCTACCAGCACGTATACGTTTTCTTCTTGTACGGCTTCAATACGCTGTTTTTTATCATCAGCGACCTGATCAAGCTGCTGAACTACCACCGCACCGGGATGATCAAGCGGCAAAAGTCGGCCCTGCACTGGGAGCTGTTGCGTTTATTCTTCACCAAGGTGGCCTACGTCTTTTTGACCGTGGCGCTGCCCATGTTAATCACCCCGCTCCTCTGGTGGCAGGTGATGATTGGAGTGCTGGCGATGCACTTCACGGCGGGCTATATCCTTACCATTGTGTTCCAGATGGCGCACATTGTGGAAGGCGTGGAGCAACCGGTGCTCAACGAAAGCGGCGACGTAGAAAACGCCTGGGCGGTGCACCAGCTGCAAACCACGGCTAACTTTTCGCGTGACAATCATTTCTTAAACTGGTTTGTGGGCGGACTGAATTTTCAGATTGAGCACCACCTGTTTCCGAGCATGTGCCACGTGCACTACCGCAAAATTTCGGGCATTGTGGAGCAGACTGCTCACGAGTTCAACGTGCCCTACCACGTAATGCCCACCCTGGGCAGCGCACTGCAGTCGCACATCAAAATGCTAAAGATTTTGGGCGAAACTCCCGTTGATCCGGTGCTTTCTAAGGAAAAGGCGGCTGCCTAGTCTATCCACGTTAGACTACGAATGCATACTTTTGTCCTGCCCCTGTATGCGTTCGGCCAAGCACAGTAAGGTTGCGTAATTCAGTCCTCTCGGAGAACTTTAGCAGGATTAGTCAGGCTTAGTCTGATAAGCTGAAGGGAGATCGTGGCCAGGGCAATGATCAACAAAACCAATGGTGGAATTAACAGGTGCTGTACGCCCAGCGACATTCTAAAGCTATACTCTTCTAGCCACGAGCTCATAATACGATAGGATACCGGCACTCCAATGATCGTGGCTATGAGTAGCAAAATCAAGTATTTTTTAAGGAATAAAACTAATATGTCAATAGAGGAGGCACCGAATGTCTTTCGAATACCGACCTCTAATCTGCCGTTGGTTATCTCAAACATCGCCAGTCCAATCAGTCCCAGACAAGCTAAAAAGAGGGAGACAAACGTGAAAACGCTAAAAACTTTCTGAAAAAAGTTTTCGGCATCGTACTGCCCATAATACATATCCGTTAGAAAAAAGTACTCAAAGGGCTGGTCTTGATACACCGTTTCCCACGTGGTTTTTAGCTCCGAAATCTTATCACTCAATGAGCTCGATGCTTCTGAGGCTAAGTTTAGCGTGATGTAGCCGCGTCTGGAGTTGTATTGGAAAAGGGACGGCTCAATTCGGTCTTTGAGCGATAATTTATGAAAATCTTTAACCACACCAATAATGGTATAGGTTTCGCCTTCTTCCTGATCCATTAGTGATTTATGGATGGCCTCCTCAGCACTGAAGCCCAACGCTCGGGCGGCAGCTTCGTTGATCATCACTTTGTTAGCGTTGATATGGGGACCACCAGTTGTTGAAAAGTCCGTACCCGCCAGTAATCTCATCCCGTACGTTTTGGCAAAACTGGTGTCTACTCCTTCGATGTACAACAAAGACTGTTCGTCTGAACCTTTCAGTGAAAAATATACCTCATGTCGATACGATTGACCGGGAATCGTGGATGAGGTGGTGATCCGCTCTACCCAGGAAAGTTTCGACAGTTCCTGCTTGATCGTAGACATCCTTTCAAGTTTCCCCTTCCCCCGGTCTTTCGGAGGTTTTATAATAAGCTTATTGGTAGGATCAAACCCCAAATCCTGGGTCATCATATAGTCCATCTGAGAGGCAATCACATAGGAGCCAACAATCATGATCGACGAAATGGCAAACTGCGCTACTACCAACCCCTTTCGTAGTCCCTGCCCTCTTCGGTCCCCCACTTTTCCTACATTGGATAAGCCATGCACTTTCTTGAAGACCAAGAAAAGCGATGGATAGGCTGAGGTAAGCACCAAACCGACCACAAAAGAAACCAAGAATAGCGCATTAATATGTAGGCTATTGTCAAATAGGGGTAAAAGATGGTTTCCGGTGAGTTCTTCGAAGTAGCCATGCGACAACCATAAAAACAAAATGGTAAGCAGCAAGGCCGTGCCGTTGATCACTAAGGATTCGAAAACAAACTGCCCTATGAGTTGTCTATGGGACGATCCGAGGGCTTTTCTAATCATCACTTCGCCTAATCTATTCAGTGACTGGGCGATGGAAAGATTGATGAAATTGATCCAGGATAGAACGAGTATGCCCAGTCCTACCAAGGCTAACAGCAACTCAAACGTGGTTAATGAAGGAGTTAATGGCGTTAATGTGACGGAGATATTCCTTCCCTGATCCTTAAAGATGGGAAGGTTAGAAATATGATGAGAGATTTTCTGGGCCAACGCATCAGGATCGGATGATGCCGCATCGGATGATGCCGCATTGGATAATGTCGTTTGAATAAACTGACGGTCAGTAGGCATCTCCCATAGATTACCATAATCAACGGGCCTACGGAGCAATAGATCAAACTGAAGTTTTGAATGGTTAGGAGGATCTTCCAAGACACCCGTTACAGTCCAAAGTTCCTTTTTACCCCAAGGAACCCTGGTCGCAATCGTCTCTCCGATGGGGTTTTTGTTGCCAAAATATTTATTAGCCGTACGGTGGGTAACAACGGCTGAATAAGGAACGGCTAACACTTTTTCCTGGCTACCCTGCAATAATCGAAAAGTGAACATGTGCAGAAAAGAAGAGTCTACACTGATGATGCCATTCTCATTATAACTGGTTGTTTTACCCTCCTCATCAGAAACCGTTACCAATAACTCAACGCCCTTATTGAACTTGGTATAGTTGATCACTTCGGGAATCGCTTGCTTGGCCACGATGGCGATACCCCGGTACGTAGAACCACCGGAATTTTCCGGGTTTCCGTTTTTGGTTTCTATCTGGTCAAGCTGATAAATAGAATGTTTGTGCTGATGAAAGTCATCGAAGGTCAACGAATAGCCTACGTATTTGGCGATCACAATCGCTGACATCATTCCTACAATTAGACCTAGGATGTTGATAAGATTGGGAAATTTTCTCTTCCTAAAAACCTGGAAAAAGATTCTTATGTAGTGATTGAACATTGCTTTAGATTACGAGTACCGAATGGGAGGGGCCGAGACCGTGTTTTTTCGCTTGCGGCGGATAAACAGCGTGAGGAGAACACCGGTGAGCAACCCGCCTAGAAACACCAAGAAAAGCACCATGGCCCGGGGGCTTTCCACTTCCCACACCAGAAAGTTGACCACAATGGGGGCGGCGTTCTGAAGGATAAAGATGAGAAACAAACTGAGCAAAATGACGGCGGTAATTAGCTTAGCCATAAGATTTAAAGCGGTATGTTTTGGTAACGGAACAAAATAAAGCTGATTTGTCTTGAGACGGCAACCGCCGGAAGAAGTCACGCAGCGGCCGGATAGCAGCAGTAATTATCTCATGGTAGCACCAATCAGGCCCGCTACTTGCCCCAGGTATTGCTCATCCACCTCCCCAAAATCATTTAACCGATCACTGTCCACGTCTAGCACCAGCCAAACCTGGCCGTCTTTGGTCACCGGCACCACAATCTCCGACTGTGAAGCGGCGTTGCAGGCGATGTGTCCCGGGAAGGCGTGCACGTCGGGCACCACGATGGTCTGCGCCGTGGCCCAGGCTTGTCCGCACACCCCCCGGCCGTGCCCGATGCGGGTGCAGGCCACCGGCCCCTGAAAGGGCCCCAGCACCAGTTCCGAACCTTCTACCAAGTAGAACCCCACCCAGAAAAAACCAAAGGCTTCGCGCAGCACGGCACTCACGTTGGCCAGGTTGGCAATCAAATTTGTTTCTCCCGCCAGCAACGACTTGATCTGGGGAATAATCTCTTGATACGTCGCCTCGCGAGCGGTCTGCTGAACCATTTGTTCGGTTTCTGTCATATTTTCATATACGAAGGGCGCTCGCTTTCGTTCTAAAAGCAGCAACGGGCAGGAGTAGGAGCCCGGCACCGCCTTGGTTAACTGCCGTATGGATCGTATCATGCAATTTTAATCGCTATGAAAAACCTTGTCGCCATCGTCTTCACTAGTTTCTTATCCGGACTGGCCGGAGCCTGGGCGTTCCAGCAGTTTTTAGCTGCTCCGGTTCGTTCAGAGGTTTCATCAATTGCCGATCAGCTTGCTGCCACTCCGGTGGCGCACTGGGCACGGTACGAAGAAGCTACTCCGCCGCTGCGATCGACCGCAATCGGTGAAGACTTTGCCCTGGCCTCGGCCCGCAGCACGCCGAGCGTGGTGTACATCAAAACCGTTTCTTCGCGCGGCTACGAGCGAATGAGTTGGCTGGAACTGTTCTTCGATCAGCGCAGCAGCGGTCAGCAGGTGAGCAGCGGCTCGGGAGTGATCTTCTCATCCGATGGCTTCATCGTGACCAACAACCACGTGATCGACGGGGCCAACCGCATCGAGGTGATCCACGGCCGCCGCACCTACGAAGCCACCGTGGTGGGCACCGACCCCTCTACCGACCTGGCCGTGCTCAAGGTCGATACCAACGATCTTCCCGCCATCACCCTGGGGCGGTCGCGCGACGTGCGGGTAGGGGAGTGGGTGCTGGCGGTGGGCAACCCGTTTAACCTGACCTCAACCGTTACGGCCGGAATCGTGAGCGCCAAGGGACGCGACATCAACATCCTGCGCAGCAACTTTCCTATTGAATCGTTCATTCAGACCGACGCCGCTATCAACCCGGGCAACAGCGGGGGAGCGCTCGTCGACCGGGAGGGAGCGCTGGTGGGCATCAACACGGCAATCTTGTCGCAGACCGGATCGTACGCGGGCTACGGTTTTGCCGTGCCGGTGGATATCGTGAAGAAGGTGGTGGAAGACTTGATTGCGTACGGTGAGGTGCAAAAAGCCTTCTTCGGGGCACAGGTGGCGGACGTGACCCCTCAACTGGCTGAGCAGTTGAAGACGGACGACCTGAGCGGCGTGGCCGTGCGCTCGCTGCAACCCGACGGCTCGGCCGAACGGGCCGGACTGCAGGCAGGCGACGTGATTGTTAAAATCAACAATCAACCCATCGACTCGCACAGCGATTTTGAAGAGCTGATCAGCTACTACAGTCCGGGAGAAGAACTCCGCGTGACCTACCGCCGCGAGCAGCGGGAGCGCACCACCTCGTTGGTACTGACCAACCGGGAGGGCACCACGGAGCTACTCAGCCGCACGATCTACTCGTCGGAGCCACTCGGAGCCGATCTGGAGGTAATATCAAAAGTAGAAGCCACCTTGCTCAAGATTCCGTCGGGAGTGCGCATCAACGAGATAAGCGGCGGATTGATGAGACGTCTGGGCGTGGAGGAGGGCTTCGTGGTCACGCACATCAATCAGCGCACGATTGATTCCCCCAAGCAGTTGGAGGAAATCCTGACCCGCATCCGCGGTAAGGTGCGCATCGACGGGGTGAATGCCCAGGGCAAAAAGGGTTACTATTCGTATTACTTTTAGAACGGGTTAACCGCTAAGCCCAGCTGGTACTCTTTGATGGCTTGGGATGAACCGGTTTTCTTCGCTAAGTAGCAAGATTTTGTATATTAGTGGCTGTTTTATTGCGTAACTACAACCACCTAACGAACCGTGCGCCATTTCTTCTGTTTCCTCCTGTGCCTTTTCTTATTCCAAACCGCCGCGTACGCCCAGTGGCATCCTATTGAAATCGACTCCACCAAACAAAAGTGGGGCGACTGGGCCGAACCCGAGTGGCTGCGCTACTTCGGGCAAGACGCCGCCGACGTAGACCGCGACGGTGATCTGGACATTCTTTCGGGCAGGTACATCTATCACAATCCGGGCGGCGACATGACCGCCCCCTGGCCCCGAACGGCGCTGGACGATAACGTGGACGGTATTTTGCTGATGGACGTGGACGGCGACGTGTACGCCGATATCATCGCCCAGGCCCTGCCCGACCTGCTGTGGTACGAGGCGCTCGACGAGGCCGGAACCCGCTACCGCCGACAGGTGATCGCCCAGGTGCCCGCCACCTCGCACGTCAACAGCCAGGGCTTTGAGCGGGCCCAGATTGTGCCCGGAGGCCAGGAAGAAATTATCATCGCGGGCGACGGCGACCTCTACGTGGTGGAAGTGCCCGAATCGCCCCAGGAGCAGCTGTGGCCTACCCACCTGGTGGCGGCCAACACCTCGGACGAAGGGATCGGCGTGGGCGACATCGACGGTGATGGGGACCTGGATTTGGCCGCCGGTCGGCGTCCCGACGGAGAGGACGAACCCAAGATCGTGGTCTGGTACCGCAATCCCGGTTCGGTGGCCGAGCCGTGGGCTGAAACCGTGGTGGGAGAGGGGCTTAATCCGATCGACCGGGTGGGAGTGGCCGACCTGAACGGCGATACGCGGGCCGATATTGTGGTCACCGAAGAACGGTATCCCGGCGAGGAGCCCGACGGAAACTTTTGGTGGTATGAGCAGCCCGCTACGTCCGACGGCACCTGGAAGCGCCACCGCATCGTGACCCAGTACTCCATGAATAACCTGGATCTGGCCGACCTGGACGGTGACGGTGACGTGGACCTGATCACCAACGAGCACAAGGGCCCGAAGCTGGAGTTGCAACAATGGACCAACGACGGTGCCGGAAACTTCAGTAAAAAGATGCTGGACCAGGGCAAGGAAAACCACCTGGGAACGCAACTGGCCGACCTGGACGGCGACGGCGACCTGGACCTGTTCGGCGGCGCGTGGGACCGGTACGAGCACGTGTACGTCTGGCGCAACGATACCATTAAGTCGGCCGAGACCGGCGCTATTTTCCGGGAGTATCCGTGGTGGCCCCGGGCCTCGGGCGACGGCGATAAGTTTCTGCGCGTGGGCGGGAAGCTCGACTACGCCACCGGTGAGGGCAGTTTTCCGGACTCGGCCCACCAAAACGGCTGGTTACCCCTGGAAGCGGACGTTGATCCGGAAGGTGCCACCCACGCCGAACTGATTATCGAGCGGGTGCAGTCGCACGAAGACACCAAAGACCTGGAAGTTCGCTTCAACGAGGGCACTTGGCTAGCGGTGCCGGAGCCCGCCCGCATTCCTGGGCAGCGCACCGACTACATGTTCCACAGCAACATTCGAGTACCTATCCCGCTAACGCATCTGAAACCCGGCAGCGACAACCGGTTTCGGTTTCGCGTGGGGGATGAGCAAGCGTGGAACTGGCCCCAAAACCTGATCTACGGACTGGTGCTGCGCGTTTATTATCCCGCTGCAAATTTGCCGGACGGTCTGCGCCTGCGGGGGGTGACCGAAAACAGCAAACTCGGCAACGAAGTATCCTTATCAGTATCATCTCCCGCCGACCTTGAAATCACTAAAGTGGAATACGTTGGCTTCTACGAGGACGTGAACTGGTCGGGCGACGGCATCTACCGGCAGTGGCAGTACAACTTCCACCGGGGGCAGGTGCGCAACCACCTCGGCACCGCCACCGAAGCTCCCTTTTCATTGAACTGGAACACCGAATGGGTGCCCGATCAATCGGAACCGATTCGCCTGAGCGCCCGGGTGCACACCCGTTCAGGATTGATCTACCAGCTGCCCGCGGTTGATGGCTTGGCATTAGAACGTACGCACTCGGTTTACCTGGCCAAACCCACTCCTCCCCCGGCTGCTTGGTCGACGCGCAGCGGAGAGTTTTCGCAGCACTTTATGATTCCCTTTGATCCTTTGAAAGCCACCGCCGCCCGGCTCTACTGGAACAGTTGGAGTCCGTGCTACTCAGCGGGCTTGCAGATCAACGGGCAAGCACTGCCCGAAGCGGACAAGGGCGACTGCTACGCGGCGGGTCAGCGCACGGAAGTGGTGCCGGACGTGAGCGTGCTGCAAGCCGGGGCGAACACCCTAACGACCAACAAAACGCCCCTGCATGAAGGCCAGATGGTGCACGGCATGGAGGTACAATACCCCGGGTTTATGCTCAAGGTAAAACTTCCTACTGCTCCGATAAAGAAGGTGTCGGTGGTGGAGACCACCTACGAAGACCGTCCGCACTTTGTGGTTAACACCCCGGCGGCCACCTACTACTACGACCGGCGGGGCGGCGGCTTTTCGCGCATCATTGATCCTGACGGCAACGACTGGGTGGGCTTCCGGATGGAGCCGTGGAACGCGTACCCGGCCTCGGCGGCCTCGGCCTATCGGGGACTGCCCAACAGCGTGTTTGGCGGCGGCGAGGCCGGAGCCGGGCATCCGGGACACGACCACTGCCAAAGCGTTGTTAACCAAGATCAAATCACTTCGACCAGCCAAAGCGGAAAGTGGCGGTGGACCTGGACGTTTAGCGACTCGACGGCCCACTTGCGGATGGACGCGGTAGACCCGGAGCATCCCTACTGGTTTTTGTACGAAGGCACGCCCGGCGGCAGCTTCGACATGGCGAACAGCTACTTCGGTACTGACCAAAGTGGTCGGCAGCAGCGCACGCCCGATTTTTACGCGGGGGCGTCCACCTTCGATTCGTTTCGGTGGGCTTACTTTGGCGACGCGAAAGAAGAGCGGGTATTCTTCGTGAAGCAGCTCAGCAAGGATAACAAAACGGATATGATCGGCTACTTGGGCAACACCGAGCGGGGGCTAGAGAGTCCGGACGGTATGCTGGTGTTTGGCTTCGGTCGGAACCGCGATACGCAGCCGCTGCTCACCCAGCCCCAGGCCTTCGTGATCGGATTTTATCCGCATCGTATCAACGGCCCATCCGCACACCAACGCTTCGCCCAGTGGATCGAGCCAATCAACTAACCCGCCTTCAGCGAACATACTTTACAACCAAAAATTCCTATGAAACAATTGACCCTCGCTTTATCATCCGTTCTTTTGATTGCTACGGCTTGCGGAACCGGCACTCCGGAAACTGCTAGCGCGGAAACAGATACGCTCGCCGCCGCTCAGCCACTCGCGTTCGTGCCCCGCCAGATTGCCGACTCACTGTCTTTCCTGTGGGCACACACCCCCGCCGAAGTGACCGGCGACGATTTTGGCGACGTAGTCTTTATCAACAATAACTCTACCGGCGGTTTTCTGGGCTACCTGGCCGGACGGTCGGGCACGGATCGCTGGCAACTCGACACCATCGCCCAGACCCCGCCCACGGGAGGCCTGTTTGCGGCCGGTGACCTGGAGGCAGCCGACCTAGACGGCGACGGCGACACCGATGTTTTCGCGGTGAAGCATCCGGGCGAGTGGCAGGAGGCCGGTGCACCCGCCGAACTATTCTGGTACGAAAATCCGGGTTGGCAACCCCACTCCATCGGCACCGTGCCCGACGCCCTGAAGGACGTCAATTTTGCCGACTTTAACCAGGACGGAAAGATGGACGTGGTGGTGCTCACCTTTGAGGAGAATACCCTCAGCGTGTTTCAGCAGAACGATTCTGACACTTGGGAACGGGTGCAGTTCCTCGCTAATCACAACAACTTTCACGAAGGCATGGCCACCGGTGACGCCGACGGCGACGGTTTCCCCGACGTTGTGGCCAACGGCTACGTGCTCTACAGTCCGGGCGAGGACCTGACGCAACCCTGGCGGGAAGAGAACCTGTCGGAAAAGTGGAACACCCAAACCGGCGACTGGTCGCGCAACGGCACCAAAGCGTTTATGCGCGACCTGGACGGCGACGGCCGGTCCGAGATATTTGTGAGCCACAGCGAGCGGGCGGGCTACCCGGTGGTGTATTACCAAAACACCGGCGACGGCTGGCAGGAGCACGTCATTGCCGACAGCCTACCCGCCTGCCACACCTTGCAGGTCTACGATTTTGATCTGGACGGCGACTACGACGTGCTAGCGGGCGTGAACAAAGACCGGGCCGTCAACCTGGAGCAAACCGAATTCCCGGTGCTGATCTTCCTGAGTGAGGACAACTACGCGCGCTGGAACCCAATGGTGATCGGCGAAGACGGCATCTACAACGGACAAGCCTTCGACTACGACGGCGATGGGGATACGGACATTCTGCGCTACCCGGGGCACATGGCCACCGAACTGTATTTATGGGAGAACCAGGTGCGGTGAACAATGAGCCACATTGTTTCTTGGATCAGATGACAGTCTGAGAGAATTTGCTTTCGTATTTCTCAATAATCATAAAAAGAAAGTTTCGTGTAAGCTTAACAAGCTCTGATATCTCTTTTTCTTCGGCGATCTTATTTGAGTGCATTATATCGTTTCTGATAGTTCTAGCCCTATTCATCTTTCCGATGAGCGACTTCTCACTTTTATCAAATTCAAAGAACAGAAAAAGTTCGACCTCCATTCTATGTGCTAAATCAACTGCTTGTTTAAAACTACTAATTTTCCTTTTAGATATCCCTCTAAATTCTTTAGCTTTTTCCGTGACTTGAATGATTAATATTTCCACTGCTACAAACGCCTCAATTATAGCCAATTTAAAGTTTTTGAAATGATTTGATTGCATGACGGCGGAGGTAAACAACTCGAATACATTCTCATAGCCTTTTGTCTCATGAAAACCCTCAATCAAAAGCCATAAACGAGTATAAGGTTTTTCGATGTATGATCTCAAATGTTCATGGCCACGTTCAGCGATCGACGGGTGTACGACAATTTGCAGCCATTTCTCTTCAGCGAGGGGATTGGTATGTCATTAGCGTATCCGTACTTTATGGCTTTTCATACTTCGAAATTCATTATTTCTTGCGCCCGGCGCCCGGTTCGACATTCGATATTTAAATAATATCGAATGTCGAACCGGGCGCCGGGCGCAAGGAATTTCGAATGATGAAGTGATAAAAACTGCATTTTGTCGTACACCCGCGATCGACTTGTAAAGCATAGTGAACCGAAAAAAAGCCAATACTGGCCTTGCTTCGTAAAGCCCTTTTATCGTGCCAAAGTGTGCCAAGAAGTTTTGTCGAGTGCTGATATAGCAAGAAAAGCATCTTACACCGTTTCGTCAAGTGCTCTTATAGCAATTGGGCGGCGTTACAAAAAAGTGTAGCCCGCTTTTATTTCAATAAACGTACGGCACAAAACGTCGTAGACCGGTATTACTGCTTAATAAGTGGTCTACAAAACGATGTAGTGCGCTATGATAGCAATAGCACGCCCTACGAAGAATTGTAGCGCGCTTCAAACGCAATTTTAGGGCACTACAACCGGTTGTCGTGAACTTAGGTGATACGCGGGGGGGTAGCGGAAGAAGACTATGCCATTTCTTCGTCACCTTCGTCTTCCTCCACCAGTTGGGAGCTGCGATTTACGTTATTCAATTTGGGGAATAAGCGTTCGGCTCGGCTTTTTCCGAACTGTTTGCGGGCATCCAGATAATTGTTCTCGTATTGGCGGCGCGTATCCCTCCGGTGAACTAGACGGCGATGGTGATTAGCTCAGCTTTTTGATCAGGTTGCCGAGGCTTCCACCGGTGGGGCAGCAGTTGGTCTATCCGACTGATGGGGTGATCGGGCAGTCGTTCCAGGATATCTTTCAGGTAGCTGTAGGGTTCGATGTTGTGTAGCTTACAACTGCCCAGCAGGCTGTAGAAGACAGCAATACGTTGAGCGGCGGTGTGGCTTCCGGCGAACAGATAGTTTTTCCGGCCCAAAGCAATGGGGCGGATTGTATTTTCAATCAGGTTATTGTCAATCTCTAGCCGACCATCAGTAGTATACAAGGACAAAGTTTTGATACGCCGTAGTGAGTAGGCTACCGCTTTACCAATCAGGCTTTTGGGTAGCACGGCGGCGGCTTGTTCCAACAGCCAACTATGCAATTCTTCCAAGATGGGTACGGCCTGTTCTTGCCGCAGCACGTAGCGTTGCTCATCTGACAAGTCAGCTTGCCGGGCGTGACGTTCAATGGCATACAACTTCTGTATCTCGGACAGAGCGTAGCCTGCCCGGTCAGCATCGCTGTCCAAGGCTTTTTCAAAGTATCGGCGGGCATGAGCCATGCAGTGCAGCAGAGTGATATCATCGCGCTGGGCGTTGATCCATTCGTAAGCTTCGTATCCGTCGGTCTGTAAGTGACCGGCAAAGTCTTTCAGGCATTCTTTGGGCCCTTCTCTACCTCTTCCGGGCTGATAGTCAAAGAAGACCAGATGCACTTCCGGGCTATGGTAGGCCCATTGGTAACCCCGGTGTGTTTTTCCTTTCTTTTTCTTATCCAATACAGGTATCGGTGTCTCGTCCGCTTGTAAGTAAGTCTGACCAAGCACACACCTGCGCAAGGCGTCGTAGAGGGGATTGATTAACTCACAAGTGCTACTCAGCCAACCACCTAGCGTACTTTCGGAGAGTTTGATACCCAATCGCTCGTAGCGTTGTACTTGTCGGTAGACGGGCAAATGATCACAGAACTTGTCCATTAGGATTTGCGCCAGCAGCCCAGGGCCCGGTATGCCCTTATCAATCGGGCGGTTGGGCAAAGGAGCCATATGAAAGTACTCTTCCTCACTCACATAGCGCGGTCGGACGTAGCGACGTACAAACAGTTTAGCAGGCTGGTAATCTAGCTCTTCACTTATCTGCTCGCCAATCTTTTTCATCGTAGAAGTATCCTCTTCGGGTTCCAGCACGACCTCTACGCGAGGTAGGTGCGCCGGTAGCAGCTTGCGCGACGGGGGAATGGATGTGGCGGGTTTGGGTAGTGTTCGCTGATAAGTTTGCTTTTCAACGCCAGCCTTGGCTACAATCTCTTCTTGCGGGAGCAAGCTGAGTTGCCCTGAGGCGGCCACCCCAACAAAACGCTCTCGTTTGCTGCCATAGATGAGTCGTTTCAGTTCAGCTAACTCCTGACGCAACCCTTCATTCTGTTCGCGCAAGGCTTGGTTCTCGGCTTGTAGGGCTACGTAGTCCATAGGGGCAAACATAAGTAGGCGCACTGAAAATCCAAACACCTAGGCCGAGAGCGGGATGCCGCCCCGGTCGGGCATGACCAGTTTGTAGCGTTTTCGCCGTTGCTTCACCTCTACGTCCAGTCCTTCCAATAAAGCCCATAGCTCGGCCGAAGATAAGGCTACCACTGACTGCTTACCATCCGGCAAACGAAACGTCCCGGCCTCTAAGCGTTTGTAATACAATACAAAGCCCGACGGTTCCCATACGAGCAACTTTAAACGATCTCTACGCCGTCCAACAAATACAAACGCATCGCCCGATAGCACATCGGCCCCGATCTGCTGGGTAACGATACCCGACAGCCCATCAAACCCTTTGCGCATATC
This sequence comes from Cyclobacteriaceae bacterium, assembly GCA_965217295.1. GTDB lineage: Bacteria > Bacteroidota > Bacteroidia > Cytophagales > Cyclobacteriaceae > Tunicatimonas. The sequence goes on along the minus strand of CBDCHR010000008.1, from coordinate 5,490,244 downwards.
TACGCTCTGTGAATACAAGAATATCCGCTTGGGTAAACTGACCAGCATCTACAGCAAGGATTTTAGATACCCCACCGCTACTAGCTGCCCAAAACGCAGCACCGCCCCCGAAGGTAACACTACTTCCAGGGCCACCGAGCCGGATACATTCATACGGACTGGAACAAAACCGCCTGACTCATCGCTCAGACCAGTGTGGTGATCGCGGTAACGCCGCAGCCAGTAGGCCAACACCGAAACCGAAAGGTCGTGCTCAGCACAAAATACTTTTTGCGTTTGTCCACTGCCCTGCCATTGCTCGACTAAAGGAAACATCTCGGCTTCCGTACGAAAATTTGTCATGCCTTTTTTCTGGCAAGGTAGTAGAAAGGCTAATCATAAATCAAGGCCGCTTCACCGTAGGGATACGGCGGCGCAGGGTAGCCTGCGCGATTTCTTCGTCGGCTTCGCAGGCCTTGAGTTGCTTGATGACGTCTTCGTAGGCCCGGATTGCCTTGCGCGAGGCCGCCACCTGGTTACGCAACTCGGCGGCCAGCGGGAATAGCATGTGGTCTTTGCCCAGGTTCTCGATGCGCATGGCCAGCCGCTCCACCGTGTCGGGCTCCTCCTGCAAATTCATGTTGACGATATGGCCAAACTTGCCCTCGGGAAACACGCGGGGCATCACCGCCTCGGCGGGCGTGGCGCGATCATGCTCTTCGCAGCGGCGAAACACCAGCCGCACCTGGTCGTCGAGTTGGTTGTCGGCTGTGAGCAGGTCGTCGTAGCGGTCTTCGCGTTGCTCCTGCTTGCGGCGGGTGGCCTCGTGCTTGTCTTTGAGGGCATTGTAGGGGAGCTGGGCCTGATCAATCAGGAACTGGGTGCCGTTAAACTGTCGGCACAGGCGCATGTGGCGGCGGGTGGCGCTGAGGTGTTTGCGGGTGGAGACGCGTTCGTAAAGGAGCTGAGCCATGAGGAAATAGTTTTGTGGGTTTTGGATTATGATTGCTGGGGGCCAATATACTGAACGATAGCGCTTGTAGCGGTCGGATGTAAGATATTGGCGACAATTGCTAGATTTTTGGGGGTGGTTGACCTGCTGTAGAGCAATGGTAGGCAGTATTTTTGGGGTAAACTTGCTGTTTTGCAACACATATGTTGTATAGACGCAATAGAATATCGCACTATGGCTACTACGCTACAATTCTGTAAAATCACTCATCGCGGTGCTTCTCGCCTTCGTGTTGACTTCCCCTACGACCCAGAAACCATCGCACGCGTGAAGGAACTGCCCGGCCGACAATGGAGTAAGACGAAAAAGTGCTGGCATGGGATGCCCCGCATGTGCCCAATACTTCCGAGAGTCTGCGGCTATTGCAGGAACTAAACGGAGTACCGGTTGAAACGATACCGGACAACCCCACTGACCCGGCACAAATAAGGGGAGAGCAACCCAAACCAGAGGCATCTCCACCGTCGGAGGCCCCCAACCCGCCCCCTCCGGCAAAAATCCCAGCCGCGGGTCAGATTTCGGTTTATACCCGCGAGGGTCGGCTGCGGTTGTCGTTCAAGTACGATGTGACGGTCATTGCTTTCGTCAAAACCCTACCCTATCCGGTGTATGATCAGGAAAACCGCTGGTGGAGTGTCCCCGATACCGAGGTAATTCGCAAGGATTTGGCCACGTTTGCCGATCAGAAGGGATTACAATTGCGCTATTCTAGTCGCCCCACCGAACGTGAGCGGCAGCCGCGTCCGCGCAAAGAAGACAATCCGAACTACCGAACCTGCCCTGAAGCATACGTTAACAAGCTCAGAACCAAGCGCTACAGTCCCAACACCATTCGCACGTATACCGATCTGTTTAAGGAGTTTATCAATTACTATCCTGAGTTAGACCCCAAAGAGATCAGCGAGAAGGACATTATGCAGTTTCTGCGCTATCTGGTAGACGAGCGGCAGATATCGACTTCGTACCAGAATCAATCCATTAATGCCATAAAGTTTTACTATGAACAAGTATTAGGAGGCAAGCGAAAGTTTTACTTTTTAGACCGGCCCCGGAAGGAAAAGCGGTTGCCGGTGGTGTTGAGTGAGGAAGAAGTGGTGCGTATCTTTACTCAGGTGGATAATATCAAGCACAAGTGCTTGCTGATGCTGATCTACTCAGCCGGGTTGCGTATTGGGGAAGCGTTGAATATAACGGTAGCTGATATTGATAGCGCCCGTGGGCAGGTGAGCATTCGGGGGGCTAAGGGAAACAAGGATCGGATGAGTTTGCTGTCGGCCAGTCTGTTACCGTTGTTGCGGGAGTACTATCAGCAGTACCAACCCAAAAAGTACCTGTTTGAGGGAATGGGCGGGGGAAAGTATTCGGCGCGCAGTGCGCAGGCGGTGCTCAAACGTGCCGTGAAGCAGGCTAAAATTCAGAAAAATGTGACGCTGCACACACTTCGGCATTCTTTTGCGACTCACTTACTTGAAAATGGTACGGATTTGCGTTACATTCAAACTTTGTTAGGCCATAAGTCGAGTAGGACGACGGAAATTTATACGCATGTGAGCACAAAAGCATTGCGTGATATTCGGAGTCCATTGGATAAGTTAAATTTAGGTAGAGATGATGAACGGAAGTAAGAAAAGGGGCAGAAATAGAGATTTGAGGCGGTTTTTGACTATCTTCGGAATCCAAAAAACATAATGGATATAGACGCAATTGCGTCTATACAATCGTTGTGGGCAATGTAAACAAACTACTGACAGTCATCACAAGTCCCAGTCAAAATACAATTTACATTCTGAACATCGTAACCATTAGGAATTGAATACTGAACAGGTACTTGTAGACACTCTATTGTATCACATAACAAGCATCGGAAATGAAAATGATGCGGAATAAAGTCACCATTTTCACACTCACGACAAATAGCAAAATATTGTTTCCCATCTTCGGCAACAATTCTGTGAACTATTTCATCATCGCAAAACCTATTTAGAACCCGATAAATAGTAGCTCTATTAATGTCAATTCTCAATTGCTTTTCAATGGCATTTTGACTTAAAGCCTTGTTTGAGCTTAATAACAGGTTCAATACCGCTTCTTTTGTTTCTGTATTTCTTCTTTCCATAAATTATTAATGCGACAATGTTGCAATAATACAAAAACTTTCTATCTTTGTCAAAAAAACTAGAGAATGGGTAAAAAGACAACAAGAAGAGAATTTGTAAAGCTTTGCTCGCTTTCAATTCCTGCACTTGCAATGGCTACACCATTAACTCTATTTGCAAAATACAATCCGATGGACAAAAAAGAATTTGAAGTAATCATAATAGGCGGAAGCTACGCAGGACTTTCAACAGCAATGACCTTAGGTCGCTCACTTCGTGAAACCTTAGCAATAGATGCAGGAAAACCGTGCAATCGGCAAACACCACACTCACATAATTTCTTAACCCAAGACGGGAGTACACCAAAAGAAATCTCTGAAATTGCGAAGAGTCAAGTATCAAAATATGACAGCGTCAAGTTTTATAACGGACTTGCCGTCAAAGGAAAACAAAGCAAAGGTGGATTTGAAGTAACTACTGAAAAAGGGGATGTTTTCACCTCAAAGAAATTGGTTTTGGCAACAGGAATTAAGGATGTTATGCCCGATATAAAAGGTTTTTCGGAATGTTGGGGTATTTCAGTTGTTCATTGTCCATACTGCCACGGTTATGAAATTAGGAACCAAAATACTGCAATTATTGCGAATGGGGACAGAACTTCGCACCTTGTTTCTTTGGTGCATAATCTTACAAAGGATATTACAATCCTAACTTCAGGAATTAAAGACTTTGAAGAAGACGATTTAAAAACTTTCAAATTGAACAATATCCAAATCATAGAAAAAGAAATTTTGTCAATTGAACATCGAAATGGACAAATAGAAAAAATTGTTTTCAAAGACGGTAGTTCAAAAAACTTTGATTGTGCATACGGACCTGTTCCATTTAAACAGAACTCAACGATTGCAAAAGACTTGGGCTGTGAAACAGATGAAAATGGCTATTTAATCGTAGATTGGATGCAAAAAACTACAATAGACGGAGTTTTTGCCTGTGGAGACAATAGCACATTTATGCGTTCTGTAGCTAATGCCGTTAATTCAGGAAATACAGCAGGAGCTATGATAAATGGAGAGCTAAGTCGAATTAACTTTTACGACTAAAAGGATAAAAAAACACTGCCCACAACAATGTATATAAAAAATAGGCGAATAAGCGTTAAATTCAAGGCTTTTGGCTCGTATCAAACTTTGTGCTCGACCGAAAGTTCAGTGCTTCGAAACCGCCTACTTTTCATATACTAAACGTTGGGTGCAATAAGAATAGATCACACGAATCATTAGATGGTGTAAAACGTATAATCTGCTATGGAACAGCGCGTAATTAACATTGACTCGGAAATATTGGGGGGAACTCCGGTATTCTTAGGTACCAGAGTACCCGTTAAGAATCTATTTGACTATCTGGAAGAAGGAGAAACAATGAAGGAGTTTCTAGAAGATTTTCCTTCTGTAAAGAAAGAGCAGGTCATTAAATTGCTTGAGATATCAAGAGGATTAGTAGAAAGATCAAGCCAGCTATTGTATGAAAATCCTATTGGATGAGTGCCTCACCAAAAAGGCGAAGCGATACCTTAGTGAATTTGAAGTTATCACTGTACCGGAAGCATTGTTTAGCGGTTTGAAGAACGGCAAATTACTGAAGGCAGCGGTAGAGGAGGGATTTGACATTTTGCTAACGATTGACAAAAACATTGACTATCAGCAGAACGTAGGCAAGTTCGCTATAGCCATCGTAATTTTGGATACACCTCGTAGTCACATCAAATACGTTGAACCGTTGATTCCTGCCTTCAAAGCACGGATTGACTCATACGAGTCTGGAAACGCATACCTAGTAGAATCGGTAGAATGAAACTGCACCCAACATCATGCAGCCGCCAGCCGGTCTGAAATGAGCTTGGACGCTATTCGCTCCAAGTAGCTATATTTGCTCATTGAATGAGAAAGTGCAAACAAGCCCGGCCCGACGGCTGCATTGAACGTTGTGTGCTATTGAATAATAAAAAATGACTCGTTTCACACTGATAGTTTTCCTTTGTAGCGTCTTTTGTTTAGATAATCCTGTCGATTTAGGAGCGTGTATCAGATATCAAGTAAAAATTATTTCCTCTAAAGATGAGATTGTTGAAGGGGTCTTTCAGCATGCTACTTATAATCCTATATTCAAATTTTCACAAATTGGATTTAGAGAGTTCCTAGACAGTGTTGCGTACAATGATACCATAATCCTTTACAAGAAGATTCACCAATTAGCTTACCCGAGAGGTTACTATAAAGGAATAAATTGCATACCAAATTTGAATGCTATTGCCCTGGAAGATATAGTAGAGGTACCTGTTAGGAACATAGTGAATGCTGATCTTGAAGGTTACGAACCATGTGATAATTGTACTTCTAACAATGAAAATACAGGGTTTAATTTTAATGGAAGATCAACTATCACGGAACTTACCAGAGGAGAAATAACGCTACTTCAGCAAAAACCAGAAGCGAGTTATCAATTCTGGTATCCGGACTCGGAAGATGAACCAAGCTTTGGATACGGCAGCTACCAAATTCTAAGCTACAATATGCAAATCGGAATAGACTCTTTAAAAGAAATTGGTAGTGATTTAATTCAAGCAGACATAGAGGATGCCAGACGGGATACATATAATAGTTATGCTGGTCGTCAAAAAAGATATAAAGAACTGAAAGAAGGTTTACGACAAAAAAATGTTGTCCTTTTCACAATTCATGAGGCACCCTAAGGATTGAAACAGCACACAACATTTTGCAGCCGTCAGCCTGGCAAAGTTGAGCTAGATCGTTAGTTGCTCCAAGTAACCGAAAATGATAAACGAAAGAAAAACGCCAACAAGTCGGCCGTCGGCTCGCAATGGTCGTTAGCGGTCAGGCTAAAACGACACAGCACAGTAAACAGAAACTATGACAGACATAAACATATACAAAGGCAAGTTTTGCATTTCAACCGACAAGGTAAAATTAGACATTGACGCCATTCACGAATTTTTATCAACCAGAGCGTATTGGTGCATAAATATTCCGAAGGACAAGGTGCAAACTGCTATTGAAAATTCATTCTGCTTTGGTGTTTACCAAGACGAAAAACAAATTGGCCTTGCAAGAATCATTACCGACTTTTCAACGATTGCCTATTTGGGCGACGTATATATTTTAGAAGAATACAGAGGATTGGGACTTTCTAAATGGTTAATGGAAACGGTTATGAACTATCCGAGTCTACAAGGTTTAAGACGTTGGATTTTACTCACAGGAGACGCACACGAGCTATATCGTAAATTTGGGTGGACAGATATTGCAGACCCAACCAAATGGATGGAACTTCATGATAAAAACGTATATTCAAAGTAACAATGACAGGACAAAAACCAGCCCGAAATAAGCCCGAACCGCTAACACACGTTACAAGCAATTTGGGGATTTGGCATAATTTGAAGTGGCTTTTTTATTGGATAAATTTGTGTTTATCCGAAGATTTGGTTTCCTTAATCCCAAACTGCTTGTAGCGCGAGAACGTTATATGCCATTTTAGCACGGCAGCACACAACTCTTCGGCATCTTGGAAAACTATACAATAAACCCTGTTTAGTATAGACCGAACGAGAAACAAGAATTGAACTTTGCTTTATCATTTAAATCAATTAAAAAATGAAAGAAGCAATGGCAATTCTCGGATTAATTTCATCCCTTTTGGGGACAGTAAATGTTGAAGCACAGACTTCAAACAATAGCACAAAAACAGTTTTAATAACTGGTGCTGCAAGTGGTATAGGTAAAGCGACAGCAATAGCCTTCATTAAAAAAGGTTATAAAACCTACGCCACTGACAAGGATACAACCAATATGCAAGACCTTGAAAGATTAGGTTGTAAAATCAAATACCTTGATGTCACCATTGATACTGTGATGGTTGGCGCAATAGAGGATATTGAAAAGGAAACAGGCGGTATTGATATTTTGGTTAATAACGCTGGGTTTGGTCAAAATGGAGTAATTGAAGAACTCTCAATTAACCAAATCAGAAAGCAATTTGAAGTAAATGTATTTGGGCTAATCAGAATGACACAATTAGTTTTACCAAAAATGCGAGAACGAAAATCAGGTAGAATAATTAATGTAGGTTCAGTCGGTGGTGAGTTTACTACACCGGGAGCAAGTGCCTACCACGCTTCCAAATGGGCATTAGAAAGTTTTAATGACGGTATGCGTGGGGAACTTAGACAATTTGGGATTGAGGTAGTATTGATAAAGCCAGGCGGTGTATATACTAACTTTATGAATACTGCTAACAAACTTTATCCTGAACCAATGGCTGATGGGACTTATAATGAATTTAGAGAAAAGTTTATTAAACAGTCAAATGCTATTTTTGACCCCAATAAAAAAACATATGGAGTTCTAACACCAGAAAAAGTTGCAAGTGTAATTTTAAAAGCATCTGAAAAGAGAAAACCAAAAACCAGATATAAAATTGGTGCTTTGGCTAAAATTACACCTATCATTCATTCACTTCTGAGTGACAGAGCCTTTGATAAGTTTATGCTCAAACAATTCAAAGTAACTACTAAAAAGGGTGAGACAAACTACAACGATAAATAGCAATGAAAGAGTTTCTAAAAATAAAGTCAATTAGTCAATTACATCAAATGCTTGGGTATGAAAAACCCAAGCATCCACTTGTTACAATCATTGACTACTCAAAACTAAAAGCAAGTAAAGAACACTTTGACATAAAAATAGTAACGGATTTTTACATCATTAGCCTCAAAGACCCTGCACCAAAATCAATACAGTACGGTCGCCAATATTACGACTTTGAAGAAGGAACTATGATGTTTGTTTCACCAAACCAAGTTTTTTCAATAAGTGAATTTGACAAGAGTGATTTAACCCAATATCAAGGCTGGGGCTTGTACTTTCATCCAGATTTGATTAATGGCACTTCCTTACAACAAAAAATGAACGATTTCACTTTCTTTTCTTATGCAGTAAGCGAGGCGTTGCATATTTCCGAAGACGAAAAACAAACTTTGACCGTATTGGTTGGTGCAATCGAGAAAGAGTACCAAATAAATATTGACAGATATAGTAAAGATGTAATTGTTACAGCAATTGAACAATTGCTTAATTATTCAAAACGTTTTTATGGACGACAATTTATTACTCGCCAAAAATTGAATAAGGGCGTGGTTTCAAAATTTGAACAAATAGTGAAAAACTATTTTCAGACAAATAATTTATCAGAAAAAGGGTTGCCAAGTGTAGATTATTTTTCTGACCAACTGAACCTTTCCTCAGGCTATTTGACTGACTTGCTCAAAAAGGAAACAGGCAAGACAACAAAAGAACACATACAAGTTGAAGTTTTGGAAATGGCAAAATGCAAACTATTAAACTCAGACGATACGATTAATGAAATTGCGTACAGTTTAGGTTTTGAATACCCTCAATACTTCAACAGACTATTCAAATCTAAAATTGGTATGACACCATTAGAATACAGACAACTAAATTAAGAGGAAGAAAAAGGCATATAACAATGTACATAAAAAATAGGCAAATTTTTGCTCAAATCAAGGCTTATGGCTCGTATCAACTTTCTACATAACTGAAAATTTAGTGCCTCGAAATCGCCTACTTTTCATATACTTATCATTGGCGCACATGTAAAAATGACAAAGCAGACAAAGAATATAATTAGATGGACGGGACTCACCATAGTGTTTGGGTTGATACTGTGGATTGCTTACGATTTTCACTTCAAATTTGTAATCAACGACTACCAAGCCAGACAAATAGAAAAACGACTTCAAGACAATTTCCATGATAACCGAGATCGCTTTAACGACCTACTGACTTTCAGTAAACAATTGAGTAAATTAGAAAACGTTGAGTTTGGAGGAAATAGACAAGTAAGTTTTCAGGTATATGACACCTTGCTTGATAGAACAACGCTCGAAAATAACTTCGTCACTATTGGAGACAATTCAACAGTTGAAGTTTCAGACATCGATTTCATCGACGGTAACTCAATTAAAGTTAAGTCTGGTGACGAGACTTTTTTATTTAATAATTGGATAGTTGATTATGAAGGTGAGTTAGACAGTCCAATTGTCAAAAAACTGCTCGCATACAATAACATCAGTATTGACCAACTTAAACAACTAAATCAAAAACTCGACAATATAAACTGTAATGGCTTTCACAAAACTGATAGTTTAATAACTGTTCGTTTCGTTGGACATTGGGGAGAGAGCTTTAATTACCTCTTTCCGTTAACTGAAAAGCCTAATAACGAATACTGGAATAAACTTACAGCCAACTACTATTGGGAACATTATCAGAACGGGCTATTTTGTGGTTGGACAGATTGGTAAAAAACTAAAAAAAGCACGATGCGCCAACGTCGGCTATAGCAAATGCGAGCTGAGTGCTTAAAAATGAAGATATTACAACTAATTAACTTACTGTAGTCGGACAAGTAAGCGGCTTCGAAAGCCCGCACTTGCCATAGCCAAACCGTTGGCGGTAAGCTGACTACTTGATGAATTATTTTAAGCTCCGGATATGAAATTATTCAAATCACTCTTGATCTGCTTTGTTTGTTTCATTGTCACCGTACGCTAGTTGAAACTATGCACTTTCAGTGCAAGACTTTCAGTTGCTACCCACTTTTAATTACTTTTGGCTGAAAAAGCCGGATGAAGCGTAATCGTTACAGCTCTCATAGTGTCCATAACATGAATGTGCATATTGTTTGGATAACTAAGTACCGCTATCATGTTCTCAAAGGCGACGTGCAATTGAGGTGTCGCGAGATTCTCAAGCAGGTCTGTAATAGCTTGGATATACGTATTTTGAAGGGTGTAGTGAGTAAGGATCATATCCACATGCACTTGAGCTACCCGCCGAAGTTGTCGGTGAGCGATATAGTGAAGCGTTTGAAGGGGCGAAGCGCGCGTATGCTGATGCAGGAGTACCCTGAGTTGCACAAGCGTTACTGGGGGCGTCACTTGTGGGGTATCGGATATGGTGCCTGGAGCACGGGCAACATCACTGAGGAGATGGTACAGGAATATTTGGAACATCATCGCGATAGAGAGAACGGAGATGAGAATTTCATTCTGGAGTAGCTTTGTATCCCTCCGGTGAACTAGACGGCGATGGTGATTAGCTCAGCTTTTTGATCAGGTTGCCGAGGCTTCCACCGGTGGGGCAGCAGTTGGTCTATCCGACTGATGGGGTGATCGGGCAGTCGTTCCAGGATATCTTTCAGGTAGCTGTAGGGTTCGATGTTGTGTAGCTTACAACTGCCCAGCAGGCTGTAGAAGACAGCAATACGTTGAGCGGCGGTGTGGCTTCCGGCGAACAGATAGTTTTTCCGGCCCAAAGCAATGGGGCGGATTGTATTTTCAATCAGGTTATTGTCAATCTCTAGCCGACCATCAGTAGTATACAAGGACAAAGTTTTGATACGCCGTAGTGAGTAGGCTACCGCTTTACCAATCAGGCTTTTGGGTAGCACGGCGGCGGCTTGTTCCAACAGCCAACTATGCAATTCTTCCAAGATGGGTACGGCCTGTTCTTGCCGCAGCACGTAGCGTTGCTCATCTGACAAGTCAGCTTGCCGGGCGTGACGTTCAATGGCATACAACTTCTGTATCTCGGACAGAGCGTAGCCTGCCCGGTCAGCATCGCTGTCCAAGGCTTTTTCAAAGTATCGGCGGGCATGAGCCATGCAGTGCAGCAGAGTGATATCATCGCGCTGGGCGTTGATCCATTCGTAAGCTTCGTATCCGTCGGTCTGTAAGTGACCGGCAAAGTCTTTCAGGCATTCTTTGGGCCCTTCTCTACCTCTTCCGGGCTGATAGTCAAAGAAGACCAGATGCACTTCCGGGCTATGGTAGGCCCATTGGTAACCCCGGTGTGTTTTTCCTTTCTTTTTCTTATCCAATACAGGTATCGGTGTCTCGTCCGCTTGTAAGTAAGTCTGACCAAGCACACACCTGCGCAAGGCGTCGTAGAGGGGATTGATTAACTCACAAGTGCTACTCAGCCAACCACCTAGCGTACTTTCGGAGAGTTTGATACCCAATCGCTCGTAGCGTTGTACTTGTCGGTAGACGGGCAAATGATCACAGAACTTGTCCATTAGGATTTGCGCCAGCAGCCCAGGGCCCGGTATGCCCTTATCAATCGGGCGGTTGGGCAAAGGAGCCATATGAAAGTACTCTTCCTCACTCACATAGCGCGGTCGGACGTAGCGACGTACAAACAGTTTAGCAGGCTGGTAATCTAGCTCTTCACTTATCTGCTCGCCAATCTTTTTCATCGTAGAAGTATCCTCTTCGGGTTCCAGCACGACCTCTACGCGAGGTAGGTGCGCCGGTAGCAGCTTGCGCGACGGGGGAATGGATGTGGCGGGTTTGGGTAGTGTTCGCTGATAAGTTTGCTTTTCAACGCCAGCCTTGGCTACAATCTCTTCTTGCGGGAGCAAGCTGAGTTGCCCTGAGGCGGCCACCCCAACAAAACGCTCTCGTTTGCTGCCATAGATGAGTCGTTTCAGTTCAGCTAACTCCTGACGCAACCCTTCATTCTGTTCGCGCAAGGCTTGGTTCTCGGCTTGTAGGGCTACGTAGTCCATAGGGGCAAACATAAGTAGGCGCACTGAAAATCCAAACACCTAGGCCGAGAGCGGGATGCCGCCCCGGTCGGGCATGACCAGTTTGTAGCGTTTTCGCCGTTGCTTCACCTCTACGTCCAGTCCTTCCAATAAAGCCCATAGCTCGGCCGAAGATAAGGCTACCACTGACTGCTTACCATCCGGCAAACGAAACGTCCCGGCCTCTAAGCGTTTGTAATACAATACAAAGCCCGACGGTTCCCATACGAGCAACTTTAAACGATCTCTACGCCGTCCAACAAATACAAACGCATCGCCCGATAGCACATCGGCCCCGATCTGCTGGGTAACGATACCCGACAGCCCATCAAACCCTTTGCGCATATCTACGCTCTGTGAATACAAGAATATCCGCTTGGGTAAACTGACCAGCATCTACAGCAAGGATTTTAGATACCCCACCGCTACTAGCTGCCCAAAACGCAGCACCGCCCCCGAAGGTAACACTACTTCCAGGGCCACCGAGCCGGATACATTCATACGGACTGGAACAAAACCGCCTGACTCATCGCTCAGACCAGTGTGGTGATCGCGGTAACGCCGCAGCCAGTAGGCCAACACCGAAACCGAAAGGTCGTGCTCAGCACAAAATACTTTTTGCGTTTGTCCACTGCCCTGCCATTGCTCGACTAAAGGAAACATCTCGGCTTCCGTACGAAAATTTGTCATGCCTTTTTTCTGGCAAGGTAGTAGAAAGGCTAATCATAAATCAAGGCCGCTTCACCGTAGGGATACGTAGCTTTTAATTGATTTGAATCAACACTTTCCCACTTTCAGTGGGACAACAAACCTATGGACTTCCAGTCCATAGGTAGTTTAGTTTGAGCGAATGCAAAACTCAAAATGAAAATGATTCTATTGGAAAAACTGAAATTCAAACGACACCAAATGTTATTCAGCAAGACCTAAGTCCTTTCCAGCATACATATATTCCACCTCTAATAAAAGGAGACAAGAATTTTGATGGTGACTGTGATTTATATTCAAGAGCAAGTTTGAAGATTTCCAAAGACCAAACCAAGCTATACCTTGAATTGTATTTTAAAGCAAAAGAACCTGAACGAGATAGTACTGAAGCAAGTGGAACAGACACATTTGTAATCTTTGATACTAAAGACACCAGCAAAAAAATCAAGAAGATATTATCGGGAACAATGGACAGGGGTCGATTTTTATTTGGGGAAGACAAAGACCTCCACTTGATATTTGAACCCTATACGATTTATGCTGAATGGGATATGATAAATGGTGTTCCTGGTGGTGGTGGCAGGGCTCTTAAGCTTAAGAAAAAAGGATTAGCAAACTTCACTACAGATTTTACTAAAAATGGATTGGTTAAAAAATGGGTATTTGAAGGCGATTTGAATAGTAATTTTAACGATAGTTCACATCCTAGAGTAATCATAGAAACCAGTACCATATCTATTCTCGTTCAGGAAAATTAAAAACCTACCGCCAACATTGTATAAGCGTAATGCGGGCTGAACGGCTGAAAAGAAGCATTTTTGCTCCTAAGAAAATGTGCGGTAAGCGGACAGTGAATTACTACAAACCCCGCACTACGCTTATACTTGACCGTTATGGGCTATACGAAAGAAAATCCGTACATTAGAAAAAAAGACTAAAAACATGAAGAAGCAAGGATTAATCAATAAGACAGTTGAAACATTAGAAAAACTTCCTGAGGATAGAATTCATGAAGTAGCTGACTTTGCAGATTTTGTGCTCAAAAAATATGAAGAGCAAATCCTTCAAAAAGGCATAGAAACTTTAGTAGGTGAATCTGACAGTTTTGCTTTTTTACATGATGAAGAAGATTTATATGATGAAAATGACTTAAAAGAGCGGTATTAATGCAAAAAGGTGACATAGTTCTAATTCCTTTTCCCTTCACTGATTTGACAGGTAGCAAAAAACGACCTGCTTTGATTCTGCTATCAGGAAGTTTGGATGTTACAGTGAGTTTCATCTCGACTCAACTACACTGGCAAGAACCAACAGACTTGCTTCTACAACCTAGCATAACAAATGGACTCAAGAAACCATCGCTGATAAGAATTGGAAAAATAGCTACTATAGACAAAGCCCTTGTGATAGGTAGATTAGGAAGTATAAACGCAAAGCAGATAGAAGAGCTGGATAAAAAACTGATCCAACTGTTTGCTATCGAGACTAATTGAAGAACAGCCCATAACACTATGCAACCGCTAGCCGGGGGAAAGATGAGCATGAGCACTTGTCGCTCCAAGTTCGTATATTGATACTCGGAAGATCAAAGCAAACAAGTCCGGCCTGACGGCTGCATTGAACGTTAGCTGCCATAATATGAAAGATTTCGTCATAATAATATCAATGATATCGCTGATAGTCGGATGCAGCACCAAGCAACTTGACTCGAATACAGATATTGCTGAAGGGTTTAACTGCTCAGATGGTCTAATGACGCCAGCTTGGTATACAATGGGACAGAGCCAAACTGTACCCAGGATTTCAGGGCTTTCAGAAAGCTTTGTTATACTTGTTGACACAAATCAAAGAGCTACCAACTTTATTTCCTACCCCGAAAAATTTGATAGAGAAATGTCAATATCACTTGACACCTCTGATCTAAACTGGATGATGAACGGCTGGGAAGAAATGAGCACCAAACAAAAGTTAGAGAAGATTGAACAAGAAAGAGCTTCAATAAAGCTATGGCTGATTCAGCGCACCATGCTAATAATCAAGGACAACAGCAGGTTTGGATAGTTAACAACTCCGAAGATACTGTAACTATTCAAATGCAAGACTGGAGTTTCATCTGCGTGTTGCAAGCGCAGGCAAAGGATAATGAATGGTACCCGATCCAGTACTGGCGATTCAGTACATGTGGTAATAGTTATTATCACAAGCCTTTTCTACCAAAAACGGCTAATTCTTTTGTTACAAAGCTTCCTGATGCGGGGGATTATAAAACAAAACTTCGCTATAAACTTCTAGGCGCTCAAAGATACTACTATTCAAACGAGTTTAGTGGCAGAATAAATCACTGTGAATTTGTTGAAGACAGTACCGATTCAAATGATTTTTTAGGAAGAACTCAAGCTCATTTCAAACTGGATAGCATGATTAATTTAGCGTGGCAACAATGACAGATACGAAAACGGCAGCTAACACCATGCAGCCGCCAGCCGGGTGAAGCATTAGCATGGCAGTTTGGTTTCCCCAAGTCAGTATAATGATCCTTGAAAGTTAACATCTCACAATCCCCGGCCTGACGGCTGCATTGGACGTTGGCGGTAATTAGAATGAGCAATAACAAGAAACATAAAGAGAGAATAGAAGCTTGGAAGAAACAGGAAGAAGAAGAGTTTTTAACGACTATACCATTTCCTGAATCTATTTTTCAGGAACTTTTTGATTATTTGGACTTAAAACTTGAGACCGAACCTTGTAAACATAATTTCAATCTAACCTCAACCTTCCTAGCATCTAAAGGCATCATTTTTCACGAACACATTGACTTTTTTATTGAACACGGAGGCGGATGTGATTGTGAGGTGTTAATGAACGTAGAGGACGTATTCCCTAAACCACTTGATCAGCCACCAAATAAGATTGAAAAATCTGTAAAGCGAGAAAAAGTAGCTTTCCTGAAATATCAAGACTTGGAAATTGATTCGGTTCCTTCTCCTTGGAGACTATTTAAATCAGGAGAAGATTACGAATTTCAATTCGGAAAAAACCAGGATATAATAATTAATCTGATCAAGAATTTAAATGTGAGTAATTGGCATGATGATGCCTATTGGCAAAAACAATGGGAAGCAATCGTAGACTTGAAAATTAAATCTAATAAAGAATTGATTTACGATGATTTGGAAGGGTTTGATAGAGTAATCTTCAAAACACAAGATTGGACTCCGGTATTGACCTGGATAAGAAGAAAAGGAAGTAATTCATGGGGATTAATGTTTAAAACCGAAATAAGCCGATTTCGGGGAGACATGAATGAAGTGGAAAACTTACTGAAGAAAATAAAATAACATACCGCCAACACAAGGCAAGCAGCATGGCTGGTTGAGTCGCGAACAGGAGTATCAACGCAAACAAGTAACTGAAATGCCAACTCGGACGAAAGATGCTCCAAAGCCGCCACACTGCCTGCCCGCACGTTAGGCGGTAATTGAATCGAAATGAAATATTTAGTTTTGCTAGGATTGATAGTTCTGACTTCTGAAGCAATAGGACAAAATGCACAAAGTTCGTTTTGGTTGGATAATTATCAAGATAGATTCCAAAAATTCTTTGATTCTGTAGATGAATCTACACAATTACAATGCGATACATCTAGTTTTTGGAACGAAATATACAGGTTTACTTGGCTTCCTTCGTTTGATAACCCGATCGTTGTGACTATCAAGAGGGAGAATCAAGAAGTGATAGCAATAGGAAAATTTATCGAGCTTAAGAGACCCGAAGATTACAGTGACATATCTAATATTCAAATAGATACAGTGCGGCTTGAATGGAAGCATTGGCTTGACTTTACAACATCAGAACTTGATGCTGCATTGTACTGGTTCCTACCAGAAAACAGTATAATTCCGAGTACCGATGGGGCTGTTTGGTTAATTGAAGCTGTAACACCTCAAGGTAATAAGGGCAGCAAAAAAGTATATTTAAAAAGTCCTCGTAAAAATTCATCAATATACAACGTTGGGCTATACTTAACGAGACTCTTTGGGTTTGAAGAATTGTATTAACTACCGCCAACAAAATGCAGCAGCTACCCCTGTTTGAAACGCATTTGGAGGCTGGTTTCTCCAAGCAAGAATATTGATAATTGAAAGAAAAACGCTATCAAGGCCGGGGCATCTGCTGCATTAGACGTTAGGCGTCACCGAAAGAAAAGGAAAGCGAACTGAAAGAAGCTCGTTCAATTGGTTGCCAAACAGTTTGAGAAACGAGCTTGTTCGCTAGATTGACTAGCAAGTGGGCGAATAGCTTTCGGTGGAAGGCGAGTTAGCGGTTGATGAGTTGGCTTTCGGTCGATTGAAACGCAAAAGGAAGATCAACGCCAACAAGCAGCCAGACGCTAACTCGGAAGGAAGTCGCCCGAAGGAAAGGCGAACGCCCAACATCATGCAGCCGCCAGCCGGGCTGAAATGAGCTTGGATGCTATTCGCTCCAAGTAGCTATATTTGCTTATTGAATGAGAAATCGCCAACAAGTCCGGCCAGACGGCTGCATAGAACGTTAGGCGGCATTAGAATTAGAAATCTACGTTCCAGAATTATTTGTATATTAACAAAAAGATTAGCCATGATTACCAAAGATCAAGTAATAAGTAGCTTAAAGGAAATGCCAGCGCAGTTCTCTATTGATGAACTGATGGATAAGTTAATTTTATTGCAAAAGATTGACATTGGATTGGAACAATCGAAGCAAGGTGAAGTCTATTCGTCTCATGAAGCTAAAGAAATGCTCAAGCAATGGTCAAAGTAAATTGGACGCGCCAGGCCATTGAGGACATATACGAAATCAGAGAATACTACCAGCCTCGGTCGGTTAAGTATGCTGAGCAACTCACCGATAAGATTTTTGAAAAAGAAATTTTTCTAGAGAAGCATCCGCAAATTGGCAGAATGGTTCCTGAGATAGCGCGAGAAGAGATTAGGGAGTTGATTTATAAAAACTACCGAATTGTCTATCATGTAGTATCCGATGAACGCATAGACATACTAACCGTTCACAATGGATTGCGTCCTCTAACGGAAGAATCCATCTTCGGATAAGAAAACGCCGCCTAACATCATGCAGCCGCTAGCCGGGCAACGATGAACATGAGCACTAGTCGCTCTAAGTCTGTATATTGATACTCGGAAGACCAACGCCCACAAGCCCGGCCTGACGGCTGCACTAGTCGTTAGCGGACATACGGTAGAAACTCAAAACACTTATAAAGTGACAGATCATGGCTATCTCAGATGAAGAACTAGCTCCTTACTACGATCAGATTTACAAGCCTGACGATGTTACCCTTACTAAGATTGACCATGAATCAAGACAGCAGATTGATCCTTACAGTTGTATTGAAATTTTAACCAATACAGAAAAGGGATTGAAAGCAGATTATTTAAATTACCTCATCTTTGAGCATGGAACAGTAAATCCAAAAAGAAAGGACAGATTGATTTACATGGAGATAGCAAATATGTGCTACTACCTTATATTAAACCTAAAGAAACAAAATACAGAATGGTTTCGTGATTTCTTCCATCAAACAGAGAGGATATTGAACAACTGTAGTCAAGAGACAGAGGACTTATTGACAGTTGGTTTGTTTGAGGATTTACAAGGCAGATCTCTGGATCATGATATTGACCAATATTGTGGATTCGATCGGTGGCTTGGTAAGTGCTCAAAGATTCAATGGAATGCGGTAAATGATTTTTGGGATGGAAATGAAGAAAACGTCCGCTAACACCATGCAGCCGCCAGCCGGGTAACAGTGGGCATGGGCACTAGTTGCTCCAAGCACTCTTTCACCCCCGTGGAAAATCAAGCCAAACAAGCCCGGCCCGACGGCTGCATCGGTCGTTAGGCGCAAGCTAAAGAAAACTTAATGAAATTGATTCTATTGATTTTCCTTTTGATAGTCTCGTTGGTAACTTTGACGAATGGCCAAGATCATCGGATTAATTTCATCATTCAGGTCAACGAAAAGTTGATAGAAAATCAATTGAGCAACTTGCATCTTAGCTTAGATGCTGAAAAAATGGAAGTGAGTTACGTGCCGGGGGAATTAGTGATTTCAGATAAAAATCATGACTTGATTAACTCAGGTGACATTAAGAAATTTTATCTGCATTTTGATTATAATACCTACCCAGGACAAAGACATTCGATCGCCAAATTCTTCGTTGAACTGACACCAGAGATATTGAAGCAGCCTTACGTGATTTTAAGTTGTTATGATTTCCGGGATAGACTCTACAAACGAAGATACCAATATTTGACCTCTGAAGATTTTATCTGTGAATTGGTGTACCCCGGCAGTGGACGATTGATAAGAAAAAAATAAAGCAAGCGCCTAACACCATGCAGCCGCCAGCCGGGGGAAACGAGCGATTGAGCACTTGTTGCGCCAAGCAAACTTTCATCTCCTTGGCAGATCAAAGCCAACAAGCCCGGCCAGACGGCTGCACTAACCGTTGGCGGTAATAGAAAGACAAAATGATGAGATTGCTAACCTTGCTAATGTTTACTACCCTTTTGACTACTCAATTGGTCTTTGGACAAGAACGAGTCAGTACCAAGGAAACATATGTGAAAAAAGATATTCCTAAACCCTTTATAGTTCGGTGGATTAAGAATCTATTTGGCCCTAGTTTCGGACAAATTACAAGATTGGAACTGAGAACTGACGGAACATTCCACTATAGTTACAATGACCTTTACTGCGGAACATTTGACGTCGAAGGTAATGGAATTTGGATCAAAGAAGGCGACAGACTCATTCTGAAACCTAACGATCAATACTTACTCGTAGGAACTAAGTGGATTATGCACAAAAGAAAGCTTTATGCTTCCCTTGACTCGTTGAATAATGGAATTTGGGCTATGAAGAGAAAGTAGAAACTACCGCCAACACCATGCAGCCGCCAGCCGGGGAAAGATGAGCATGAGCACTTGTCGACCCAAGTTCGTATATTGATGCTCGGAAGATCAAAGCTAACAAGCCCGGCCTGACGGCTGCATTGATCGTTGTGTGCAATGCGAAAAATGAGATCAATACTATTCTTTCTACCGCTACTGATTTTTATGTACTCCTGTGGCCCGTCTGACGTTTGGTGGTATGGTGACATTGAACTAGGAGATGAATACTATTACATGGTAGAACCTGCGTTCAATAGCATTCAGACACTAGAAACAGATGATTCTGATAGGACCAATGGTTATGTAATCCGTAATATTGAGTCTATTGGATTTAATGAAGACTTCATTCTCGCTGTAAATAAAGACAGCCTTGATCTTAAATACTGGGGAATTGACAAAACCAGAGATTCAGATTTATATAAGCAATCCTTAAGAGTCGGACAGGTTCACGAAGAAGTGATTGGCCCGCTCGACTCTTTGGAATTTATGTACATTAAAGCTCAGCAAAAGATTGAAATGAAGTCAAAGACATACTATCGTAAAAAATTAAACTACGAATAAAAAGCACTGCACACAACACCATGCAGCCGCCAGCCGGGGAATCGTTAGATTGGCAGTTTCGTTTCCCCAAGTCAGCCTGTCAACACTTGAAAGATAGCGTCTCATAATTTCCCGCCCGACGGCTGCAAAGACCGTTGGGGCTCATGCTGTGAAGTGGCGGAAGATCAAGCGGCTCGCTTGCCTTGCGTCTCGGTGGAGAGGGGAAGCAGCGCGGTCAGGAGCTTGTTGAAGGAAGTTTGCATGAAAGTTGACCGATTGGTGCTCTGTCCGACAGATGCGTGACCGAAGCACACCCGACGCGCGGACTGCTTCCAAGTGGCTTTGCGGCGGCAAGTCAGGTAGAAGCCTCTAAACGGCTGAAAGCCTAACCCGGCGAATGGGCTAGGCACGGCCGAAGCGAAAGAAGAGCACGAAGCCCCAACAAAAGCTAGCCTCAACCGGGCGGAAATTTGAGCTAGAATGCTTTTTGCTCTAAGGTCTAAAAATGCTAACTTGAAAAGAAAACGCCAACAAAGGCCCGGTTTGACGGCTAGCAAAACCGTTAGCGGGCATTGAAAACAGGAAACGCTGTATCTTCGTAGATTATCAATGAACTATTAGTAAAGACAATGAAAGAAGAACTGCTAAAAAGAATTACCATGAATCCGAAAGTATGCTTTGGAAAACCTACTATTCGGAACATGCGCTATCCGGTAGAAATTATACTTGATTTATTGGTCGCTGGCATGACCACTGAGGAAATCCTAGAAGATTATCCTGATCTAGAAAAAGAAGATTTGCAGGCCTGTATACTTTTTGCCAATGAGACAATCCGAGTAAAAAGCATTCACAAAGTAGCGGTATAAGATGCAATTTCTGGTAGATGCTCACTTGCCAATGCGTTTGGTCTACTGGCTACGAGAGAGAGGTCACGATGTGGTCCATACTCGCGAACTTCCGCGCAAGAATAAAACTGACGACATAGACATTATACAGTTGTCCGTAGATCAGAACCGAACGGTCGTATCAAAAGACGAGGATTTCTACAAGTACTTTATATTGAAAGGGCAACCACCAAAACTATTGATGCTCACGATGGGAAATATTGTCAATAAGGATTTGATTGCCCTGTTTGAGAAGAACATAGACCAGATAGAGGCCGATTTGACCGACAATAGAGTAGTGGAGTTAAGTAATGAAGCGGTAACGGTTCATTTCTAGAAAGGAAAACGCCCGCTAACACTATGCAGCCGCCACTTACGCGGACGGCTGCATTCAACGTTAGCGGACATACGGTAGAAACTCAAAACACTTATAAAGTGACAGATCATGGCTATCTCAGATGAAGAACTAGCTCCTTACTACGATCAGATTTACAAGCCTGACGATGTTACCCTTACTAAGATTGACCATGAATCAAGACAGCAGATTGATCCTTACAGTTGTATTGAAATTTTAACCAATACAGAAAAGGGATTGAAAGCAGATTATTTAAATTACCTCATCTTTGAGCATGGAACAGTAAATCCAAAAAGAAAGGACAGATTGATTTACATGGAGATAGCAAATATGTGCTACTACCTTATATTAAACCTAAAGAAACAAAATACAGAATGGTTTCGTGATTTCTTCCATCAAACAGAGAGGATATTGAACAACTGTAGTCAAGAGACAGAGGACTTATTGACAGTTGGTTTGTTTGAGGATTTACAAGGCAGATCTCTGGATCATGATATTGACCAATATTGTGGATTCGATCGGTGGCTTGGTAAGTGCTCAAAGATTCAATGGAATGCGGTAAATGATTTTTGGGATGGAAATGAAGAAAACGTCCGCTAACACCATGCAGCCGCCAGCCGGGTAACAGTGGGCATGGGCACTAGTTGCTCCAAGCACTCTTTCACCCCCGTGGAAAATCAAGCCAAACAAGCCCGGCCAGACGGCTGCATCGATCGTTAGCGGCAAGCGAAAAAAACTACTAAAAAAGTTTTACGTACTTGAAGATATGAAAGCAGACGTTATTAATATAAATCCTGAAATCATGGGAGGAACTCCCGTATTCAGAGGAACCAGAGTGCCAATAGAGACGCTTTTCGATCACTTGGAAAGCGGAATTACCATTGACGCGTTTCTAGATGACTATCCGACAGTCTCTAAAGAACAAGTCGTTCAAGTGTTGGAATTAGTAGGACAATTGTTCGCTACCAAAAAAATCAAACAGTTCTATGAAATTGCTTCTTGACGAGAACATTCCAAGGCAATTGAAACGAGACATTGTAGATCATCATGAAGTATTCACAGTGCGAGAGAAGCGGTGGAATGGCAAACTCAATGGGGCATTGCTAACGCTGATGTTAGCAGAGGGATTTGAGGCATTGGTTACCGCTGATAAGAACCTACAACATCAACAGAATTTTAATAGATACCCTATTCCGGTGTTGGTTCTACATACTTACCGAATCACTTATGAAGATTTTAAACCGCTGGTTCCAAAGTTACTTGAATTCTTAGAAACGGATTTACCTAACGGGGCGACTATCGTTGAGAGATGAAAAGCCAGCCGCTAACATTATGCAGCCGACAAGCCTAGCAAAGATGAGCATGCAAATTTATCGCTCTAAGTCAGCCTGATGATACTCGGAAGAACAAAGCCCACAAGCCCAGCCTGACGGCTGCATCGGTCGTTAGGCACAATTTAACAGAACCAAAAATATAGAACTTTTGAAAAGAAATTTTTTTCTATCCCTATTAACAGTTCTTACACTATCCTTTAGCTGTAACAATAGTAAAACTAACGACGCAATCTTAGGAAACACCAATCAAGAGAATAGAACTTACGTTATCAAAGGCGTGAATATCATTCCCATGACTGAAGGTAATGAAGTCATCACGAATGCTACTGTTGTCATTTCGGACAAAAAAATACTTGACATTAATGATACAGTACCTGAAAACGCTACTATAATCGATGGAAAAGAAAAGTGGCTTATTCCTGGTCTTATTGATATGCATGTGCATAATCTTGCGGACATCAACTTTAGTTCAAACTACCCCACCAAAGGTGCCACCATGTTTACTGACACCGAAAGGTTTATGTTGCTCTATTTAGCAAACGGTGTTACGACTGCCTTTGAGTTAAGTGGTCGGGTAGAGCACTTTGGACAACGAAATGAAATTGTCGGCGGCAAGTCTATCGGACCACGAATAGCGATAGCTCTGCTAATAAACGGTGGTGATTCTGGAAATACAGCAAATTCTCCTGAAGATGGAAGACAGACGGTAAGAATAGCGAAAGCACAAGGTTACGCGTTTATTAAAGTCTATTCTCAACTCAGTGCCGATACTTACAAGGCTATCGTCGATGAAGCCAAAAAACTTGATATGAAAGTCATAGGCCACATCCCGGACGTATTCAAAAAGAGTAATTTAGAGGAAGCATTTGTCCCAAATTTTCAAATGGTTGCCCACGCCGAAGAGTTTGCAAAAAAAGCTGAATATTTTACTAAAGAAGAGGCGCTAGAATTCGCCAGAATAGCTAAGAGAAACGGGACTTGGTTGACCCCAACGCTCACTGTGATGGAGCGAATGGCGCAGCAAACTGTTTCCTTGGATAGTGTAAGAGGATTAAAGAGTTTTAAACACGTTCACCCATTGATGCAAGACAAATGGATTGTGTCTAATAGTAATTACAAAAATACGAGTCTGGAAAGAACAGCGTATTTAACTAAAATAGCAGATTATAATAAAGTATTGGTAAGTGCTTTTAAAGAAGTTGGAGTGCCTATAGTCGCTGGAACCGATGCAGGCTCATCGGGAGTGGTATGGGGATTTTCTCTTCACGACGAACTTGAACTTTTAGTTGAAGCAGGATTGACAAATCAAGAAGTGCTTGTGTCAGCGACTCGTTTACCAGCAGAATGGTTAGGAATTTCCGATAAAATTGGCACTATAGAAAAAGGTAAGTTTGCTGATCTTGTACTGTTAGATGCTAATCCTCTTAAGGATATAAAAAATACACGTGCAATAAGTGGAGTTTTTGTCAACGGAGCTTGGCTTGACAAACAAAATCTTGATACTATGCTTTCTGATTTGGCTGATTGGAATAACTCAATGAAAGATGAGGATAAGTACAAATGGGAAAATCGAAGAAACTATTAAGAAACTGTGCCTAACATGGTATAAACGCAATAGCGTTGGAAGTGGTAAACTGAAAGAAAACACATAAATTGAAGTCTGTTACAAGTCAAAAGAGCAGTTCGTGAAAACCGCTACTGCGCTTATACATACCGTTGGGCTGCATTAAAAACTGATGGCATGAGTACAAATCAAGATAACGCTGCACATTCACTTCTTGGAAGAGATCTAAAAAATGGTTGGAAGGTTACCAGGAAAATTGAGCCGAAATAAGGAGCTACAGGTGGTTTTTTCAGTGTCTGTTATTTTGTAACAAAAGATGATGAAGAAGCGTTTTTAAAAGCTCTCAATTTTCAAGCTTTCTTTCAGATGTTTCAAGGTCGACCTATTGTCGAAATAATCAACGAGCAGACTAACGCGTACCAATTCGAAAGAGATTTGCTCCTTAGGTGCAAAAACAACAGACTGAGCAAAGTATCAATGGTTATAGATGAGGGTGAAGAAATTCTAAATGGATTTACAATTCCTAATGTGCCTTACCTAATTTTTGAAATGTCAGATGGCGATGTGAGGTCGCATATGAATTTTAGTAAGGATGTAGAAATTGCTTGGAAACTTCATTCGCTTCATAATGTAGCCGTTGGATTGAAGCAATTACATGGAGTCGACATTGCACACCAAGATTTAAAACCTTCAAATATTCTCTTGTATGAAGATGGCGTTGTCTCTAAAGTTGGTGACTTGGGAAGATCACTATGTGCGGAAATTGAAGCACCACACGAAAACGGTGGCAATTTCCCAGGAGATTTGAATTATGCTCCCCCAGAGTTTCTTTACAGATACATTGATCCAGATTGGAATTTCCGGGTACGCTCAACAGATATGTACTTGTTAGGCAGCTTAATCGTTTTTTATTTTTCAGGAGCAAATATGACTGCCTTGATAGGAAAGAACCTTGACCCACAATTTAAGTGGACCAAATGGCGTGGCACATTTGGTGAAGTACATGACTACCTAGTAGATGCTTTCTATAAGGCTTTGAAGGAGTTTAAATCCTCCTTGACTGATAGTGAGTTGGCTTCTAAACTCGCAAGTATCGTAGAATATTGTTGCTTTCCCATCCCTGATGGTAGAGGCCACCCTAAAGCGGTTAGCCTCTCCAAAAGTCGTGACGGCAGCAGAAATCCAAACGCCAATCAATTTGACTTTCAAAGAATTATTTCGCGATTTGACGTCTTATCAAAAATGGCAAATTATAAGTTCAAAAATTAGATATGGCGGTTATTTACGAAGTAAAGGAACGTAGAGTCATCCCTAACTGGAGAGATTTTAAAAGAACCCTTCAGCTTGGTGAACTTGGTCAATCCAACAAAGCTGTTAACCCGATCTTGTTAGATATCGAACGTCCAATGCAAGATTGGAATGAAGTCAAGAACTTGGGTTCAGCAGCAGATTTGATAAATGCCTCTTTTGTTTCAGACATTAATAATCCTACAGTACAAGAAGCGATTAACTATGTAAATGAAAATAAAAATAAAGCCTCTTCCAGTCTACTTGGCTTGATAAAAAGAATTGAATCTAACACAGAATCTCCTGCTCCAATATCAAGTAATTCGTTATTAGAAGATGATGTTGATACCATTAATGAGTTTAAAGCATTAATTAATAATAAGACCTTTCATAAGGTTATCAATCGCACCAAAAACAAATCTAAAACTGAAATACGAAATCCGATCGTTTGGGTCGAACTCGCAAGACTTTACACAATGCAAGGACATGAACGTAAAGCTGAAAATGCAATCTTAGCTGCACTTTACCTTGCATCCAATAATAGGTTTGTTCTTCGGTCAGCTACAAGATTTTTTATTCATGAAGAAAAATTCGACAAAGCTCTGTTCTATCTCAGAAAAGCAGAAAGTTTGAAAAATGACCCTTGGCTTATTTCTGCACACATAGCGACTTCTTCAATAATGGGCAGATTTTCACCTTTAATCAAAGATGGTATAAGGTTAGTAAATTCCGATAACTATTCTGATTATGACCTGACAGAATTAACCAGTTCGCTTGGAACACTTGAATTTAAGGATGGCTCCTTCAAGAAGGCAAAAGGCTTCTTTGAGAAGTCAATGAGAATGCCAAATGACAACAGTTTAGCACAGCTTGAATGGGTATCTAAAGACGAGCATAGGTTTCAAATAAACCCTTTCAACTATGACAAGGTAATCAACCCGTTTGAAGCCAGAGCCCTAGAATCGTATGAGAGAGGTGATTGGGAAAGTGCATTCTACAATTCAATCAAGTGGTTTCTTGATATGCCATATTCAAAACGTCCTGTTTTGCTTGGGTCTTATAATGCAGGTTCTTTACTCCAAGATAAACATGCGGCAATTTTACTTTATGAGGTAGGTCTTCAAGCAAATCCACAAGACCCAACTTTACTCAACAATATGGTTTACAGTTTAGCTGCTGCAAATATCACGGATAGACTCGACCAATATGTTCGCCAAATGATGGGTGTTGACATTCATAGTCTCCCAAACGAGAGCAAGATTACCTACCAAGCCACTTTGGGCTTAGTTGCTCTGAAAAGAGGAGAAACAGAGTTTAGAGTAAACCTATATAAGCAAGCGATTAAAAACGCGACAAACATTCAAAACGACTACTTAAAAAATCTTGCAACCGCAAATCTGACAAGAGAACTAATAAATATTAATCATGCAGAGAAAGAAACTTATGTAGAGATTGTCAGAAACATGAAAATTACAGCTAAACATAAAGACTTGTTACTACTGCAAAAAGAAGTATTGAATAAAGATAAGACTGAAAATAAAACGCAGCCCAACAATGAGTACAAAACATAGGGCGGACAGTGCTTTCAGCAAGTTTCGGGTTCCTAGCAAACTTTGTCTCGGTGGACAAGTACGCAGCTCTGAAATGCCCTACGTTTCATACCCGGAACCGTTGGGGCCAATTAAAATGAAACAAATGTCTTCACTAAGAATACTAACGATCATTCTTATGTGCTTGTACAGGAAAGGTTTCAGACAAACAGAACAACCAAAAAACTAGGAATACCATGAAAAACCCGTACCCGTTTCAAGTGATGGATGATGAACAATTTACTATCCTTGCAGCTTTGGAAAGTGACGATCTTTATGAAAAATACTATCCATTCTTTGGGAAGCATGGCTATGAGGGTAATGGATACTGTTGGGAAGGTCATATCGTTCAGATACTCGAAGAAAAAGATAGTGAATTACTGAATCACCTCGACTTTGACCCGGAAGCAGGAGCTTTCTATGCCTACGCTGACTCGAAAGAGTCACAAATAAGATTCATTAACTTGGTGAGTCCTATCTTTTCAGATATTGAAGTACTAGAGGGTTATGTGAAATCAGCAGACCGTGACAGGATTGACGATTAAACGAAGTGAAAACTGGCCCCAACATCATGCAGCCGCCAGCCGGGGAATAGTAAGCATGAGAGTTTGGTTTCCCCAAGTCAGCATATTGATAATTGGAAGATCAAAGCTGACAAATCCGGCCTGACGGCTGCATTGAACGTTGTGTGCAATGCGAAAAATGAGATCAATACTATTGGATTTAATGAAGACTTCATTCTCGCTGTAAATAAAGACAGCCTTGATCTTAAATACTGGGGAATTGACAAAACCAGAGATTCAGATTTATATAAGCAATCCTTAAGAGTCGGACAGGTTCACGAAGAAGTGATTGGCCCGCTCGACTCTTTGGAATTTATGTACATTAAAGCTCAGCAAAAGATTGAAATGAAGTCAAAGACATACTATCGTAAAAAATTAAACTACGAATAAAAAGCACTGCACACAACACCATGCAGCCGCCAGCCGGGGAATAGTAAGCTTGAGCGTTTGTTGCCCCAAGTTCGTATATTGATACTCGGAAGATAAAAGCAAACAAGCCCGGCCTGACGGCTGCATTGAACGTTATGGGCAATTAAAAAAGAAATGAAATTAATAGTGATAGTGTTGATCGTCGTTTTGACTTTAAGCTCATGCAACGGGCAAAGTGCGAATAAGGGATTAAAACTGACTGACTTTAAATTTGAATCAATATTTGGCACTACGGATTTAGAACCAGACAATACCTATTGTTTACTTGGAACTGGATTTTTCCGAGCGCATAGCTCTAACGACTCAGATAGTCTGATAAATGATTGGATTGAGAATCATTCTAATGCAAAAGTGGTCGCTGTTTCATCGTTTGGACCTGTGGAGACAGAAAATCCAGATTCAAGGATGATATATTGCTGGGTTGTAGAAAAGCAGGATACTCTAAACAACTATTTGATTAAGAACGGATGTTTTCCAGGAGGAACAATGATGAAACCTGACGAATCTAAAAGATTGGTATCAAAGAGAGACTATAAAAGCTTTATTGAACAGATTAAGACCGCAGAATTATACGCTCGTGAGCAGAAAATTGGAATTTGGAAGAAATAAAAAGCCTATAACACCATGCAGCCGCCAGCCGGGTTAAAATGAGCTTGAATGTTAGTCGCTCCAAGTTCGTATATTGATACTCGGAAGATAAAAGCAAACAAGCCCGGCCTGACGGCTGCATTGAACGTTACCTGCTATAAAGAATGAAGATTTGCCTAACCCTTATATCAACGATTCTAGCAATCAACGCTTTTGGTTGTGAGTGTCCTAACGCTGACTTGGACACGCTGATGAAATATGCCAATTACGCTTTCATTGGAGAAGCTATCAAGAATATCAGTCCGGATTCTCAATTGTCAGACTCGTTAGACTCCACTGGAAAGGGAACTACCGTTGAATTCAAAGTTCTAAAAGCAATCAAAGGAGAAATAGCCGATAGCACAATCATAATTGATCAGCGAACGGGATGCGCTAACAGTTTTATACTTGGATTAAAATATCTAGTATTTGGTTACGATCGTGTGAGGATACCGATGAGTACAGAAGATAGAAATCAGGATTATTTAATTAATGAAATGTTTAGTGGAGCGAGTACTGAGGAAATAGAAAAAAGAGTGAAAGAAATAGAAAAGTTCTTCAATAACTTGAAACTGACAAAAATGTACGTTTACACAGACGCCTGTAGTATATTCGATCCGAATAGTAAGCAATATTATAAAGTTGGAAAATACAGCAGGTAACACCATGCAGCCGCCAGCCGGGGAATCGTTAGATTGGCAGTTTCGTTTCCCCAAGTCAGCCTGTCAACACTTGAAAGATAGCGTCTCATAATTTCCCGCCCGACGGCTGCATTAATCGTTGTGTGCCATGCAAAAATAGGTTAATTTAGAAGAAACAATTAAAAATCGACATGATAGGTGAAGCAGAATTGAAAGTAAAAATCTTTAGACTTGTTGATGCTCAACAGGGAGATTCGCTGCAAGAGGTGTACGATTGGCTGTCAGAGAAATTGCAAAAGAAAGAAATTGTATCTTCTTTGGAACAAGGATATAAAAGTATGGCAGCAGACGAAGAGCGAGAAAAAGAAGCCTTTGAGTGGGTAGAAGGTACGCTCAACACGGACGATATATGAAACAAAGAGGAGATATCTGGTGGGTCAACTTTGATCCGTCCGTAGGACAGGAAGTCAAGAAGAGGCGACCAGCCATTATCATTAGTAACAATACGTCCAATAAATATTTGAAAAGGTATCAAGTCGTACCATTGAGTACTCAAACAGGGAAACTGTATCCAAGCGAAGCAATTGTAAAACTAGCGGGAAAAGAAAGTAAGGCAATGGCTGATCAACTGACTACCGTCAGCGAACTACGATTCATGAACCAAGCAGGAAGTATTACTCAGGACGAACTGATAGAGGTAGAACGAATCATCAAGTTACAATTAGGCTTGAGGTGAAAACACGGCACACAACACCATGCAGCCGCCAGCCGGGGATAGATGAGCTTGGGCACTTGTCGCTCCAAGCACTATCTTTGCTTATTGAATGAGAAATCGCTCACAAGCCCGGCCTGACGGCTGCATTGAACGTTGGCGCACATGTAAAAATGACAAAGCAGACAAAGAATATAATTAAATGGACGGGACTCACCATAGTGTTTGGGTTGATACTGTGGATTGCTTACGATTTTCACTTCAAATTTGTAATCAACGACTACCAAGCCAGACAAATAGAAAAACGACTTCAAGACAATTTCCATGATAACCGAGATCGCTTTAACGACCTACTGACTTTCAGTAAACAATTGAGCAAATTAGAAAACGTTGAGTTTGGAGGAAATAGACAAGTAAGTTTTCAGGTATATGACACCTTGCTTGATAGAACAACGCTCGAAAATAACTTCGTCACTATTGGAGACAATTCAACAGTTGAAGTTTCAGACATCGATTTCATCGACGGTAACTCAATTAAAGTTAAGTCTGGTGACGAGACTTTTTTATTTAATAATTGGATAGTTGATTATGAAGGTGAGTTAGACAGTCCAATTGTCAAAAAACTGCTCGCATACAATAACATCAGTATTGACCAACTTAAACAACTAAATCAAAAACTCGACAATATAAACTGTAATGGCTTTCACAAAACTGATAGTTTAATAACTGTTCGTTTCGTTGGACATTGGGGAGAGAGCTTTAATTACCTCTTTCCGTTAACTGAAAAGCCTAATAACGAATACTGGAATAAACTTACAGCCAACTACTATTGGGAACATTATCAGAACGGGCTATTTTGTGGTTGGACAGATTGGTAAAAAACTAAAAAAAGCACGATGCGCCAACGTCGGCTATAGCAAATGCGAGCTGAGTGCTTAAAAATGAAGATATTACAACTAATTAACTTACTGTAGTCGGACAAGTAAGCGGCTTCGAAAGCCCGCACTTGCCATAGCCAAACCGTTGGGCGTCATAAAAAAAACTTAAAAGTAATAGAGAAATGTTCTACGCCATTTCTACATTTAGAACATGATACCAAACCAGCAGTACATTGACGTAGAGATTGATAAACTGACCAACTCTATTGAGAATATCCGAACCGGAGACAGCTTTCCGACAGACATCTTGTTAGTAGATAAGAACGATTTGAAGGGAGTTACTAAGAAAGCAGGTTGGTTATTCAACTGGAAAGCAGAATCCAAGCAGCCTGACCGGGATGTTTACAAACTAACGATTACCAATAACCTTTCAGTAATTCAGGGATTGGTTAGCTTGACAGAAAGAAGTGATCACGTTTATATGAATTTGATTGAGAGCTCCCCCTTCAATAAGGGAAGAGATAAGGTTTACAGCGGTGTTCCAGGTAATTTAGTTGCCTTTGCTGCTAAACTATCTTTTCATCGAGGGTTCGAGGGATATGTCTCGTTTTTGTCTAAGACAACATTAATGGATCATTACGTTGAAACATTGGGGGCATCACACGTTGGCGGGGGTGTGATGGTTATTAACACGACAGCATCATTGAAATTGATTGACAAATATTTTAAAGACAAGTAGCTATGGAACACATACACGAACCACAAGAGGTAGATTTCTACGTTGACCCACGACCTTTGACTAATGAGGAAAGAAACAGAATTAGTGAGTATATAAAAAAAGACAAAGAAGAGAGAAACGAACGCCCAACAAAAGCTAAAGGCAAGCGGGCGAAAGCTGCAAAGACGAAGCGCAAAAGCCAACAATCAATCTACTAGCAGGCAGAATAAAGTTGTCCCTAAGTGCCCGCCAGCTTTTAGCAAGGCCGTTGGGCGTAATTATGATGAACGAAAAAGAATTATCAGAATTTATATTTAGGAACCAGTTGGTTTCTATAATGAACAATACAAAATGGAGAGAATTGATTTCCGCAATAACTGCTGATCCCGACTTTGAACCATCTGTAAATATCAAATACTTGTTTGATGAAGATAATGAAGCTCTAATTTCACAAGTTTGGTGGGAAGAGGTAAAAAGTATAGGTTATAAAGCTATAGAGTGGATGAAGATTTATCCAATAAAAGAAATACATCAAGGAAAGCTAATTGAAAATAAGAAAGAGGATTTTACTATTTTCATTCAATCCGTATCAAGCAAATATAATATACCATATGAGTTTGAAGATGGAATGTTTCGTATCAACGGGTATTTAAGAACAAGAAAGTAAACTACGCCTAACATCATGCAGCCGCCAGCCGGGTGAAGCGTTGGCTTGGGGGTTTGGCTTCCCTAAGTCAGCCGGTGGAGACTCGGGATATTAGTACCACAAAGCCCGGCCGGTGGCTGCATTGAACGCTACCTGCAAGCTAAAAAAACAGAAAACCATCGAAATGATTTACAGATTGACACTATTGATGGCAATGGCAATACTTCTTTTTTCGTGTAAAGAAAAAGGGAAAGTGGTTCAAACGGACCAGCCCAGCTTTGCTATTGATTCCTTAATCGTAGAATTAAATGACTTTCAGAAGAAAGAAGTTTTACCCGGTTTTGCTGTTTCGATTTTTGATAAAGACAGTATTTTGTTCCAAAGAGGATTTGGTTATTCAAATTTAACGAATAAGTCTCCTTACAGCGTTGAGAATGTGCAAATCATAGCATCAATTACTAAAACACTTGTTGGGGTAGCACTGATGAAATCTGTTGAGGATGGGAAGCTGGATTTAGATGATTCCATAAACGACATTCTGCCTTTTGAAGTGCACAACCCTTCTTTTCCAAATAAGAAAATTACGATAAGGCATCTAGCAACCCATACTTCCACAATTGCAGATAGCAAGAGCTCGGATAAAGGTTATCGGTTTGAAGAACTATTGGAATTGAGTGAATTTTCGGAAGATTATAGAGAGATCATACCTCTTTACAATAAAACCGAAACGTATTCTTTGAGAGATTTTCTGCAAGAGAAACTGACAAAGGATGGGAAATGGTACGAAAAACAAGTATTCCTAAATGAAAAACCAGGAACTACTTACGAATATAGTAATCTTGGGATTGCCTTATTAGACTTAATAATTGAAATCAAAACGGGAGAATCCTTTAATGATAGACTTACATCGAGGTTATCAGGGTGACCTGTCAACCATCACGCAGTATGAATATATGCGGAATACGTTTATCAAAGAGTTAAATGAATTGATGGGGGATTTTAAGCTAGACGTCAGATTGACAGAACATGCCGCTTAACGAAAAGGCAGCACACAACACCATGCAGCCGCCAGCCGGATGATGTTGAGCATGAGCACTTGTCGCGCCAAGTTTGTATATTGAAGCTCGGAAGACAAAAGCCAACAAGCCCGGCCTGAATAATTCCAGAGCAGAATAATTAGATTTGTGTGTATGAGTAAACACGAAAAGTTACTGGTTAAGATACTACGAGGGACATCAGACAAAAATATAGATTTTGAAGGACTGCGAAAGCTGCTTCTCAGATTAGAATTTGTAGAAAGAATTAAAGGAAGCCACCATATTTTAACCAAAGAAGGGATAGAGGAAATTTTAAATCTTCAACCGAAGTCAGGAAACGCAAAACCCTATCAGGTCAAACAAGTAAGAAACATTATAGTGAAGTATCAATTGAATTTAGATGAAGATGAAAAATAGTCATAAATACGAGATTATAATTTACTGGAGCAAAGAAGATGAGGCCTATATCGCTGAAGCACCAGAGTTGGCCGGCTGTGCAGCCGATGGGGAAACCTATCAGGAAGCCGTGTCTAATGTAGAAGTAATCATAGATGAGTGGATCGAGACGGCTAAACTAAAAGGTCGAGAAATTCCTCAACCCAAGGGAAAACTGATGTACGCTTAATGAACTGGAGGAGTAAATACGCCTGCTAACATTCTGTAAGCGCTACGCTTCGGCCAACGGCCTCGCCAGCGCCTACAGTAATCGTTCAATGCACTTCCTTCGGTTCGGTTCCTACCTGCGCCACCCCCAGTCGTTTCACCAACCGGCCCACGGTGAGGCCCTGCACGATGATCGAGAACACCACCACCACGTAGGTCACCGTGAGGAAAAACTCTCGGTTCATCTCATTAGTAAGCGACAAAGCCAGGGCAATGGAGATGCCGCCGCGTAGTCCGCCCCAGGTCATAATCAGGTCGGTGTGCGGGGCGAAGTCAAGCCGGTCTTTGAAGAAGGCAATGGGGGCCTTTAGCACCAGGTAGCGGCTTACCAGCACAATCACAATAGCCGACAGGCCCGCAATGAGGTACTCCGGGGCTAGGTCAACGATCAGTAGCTCCAATCCAATGAGCACGAACAACACGGCGTTCAGGAACACGTCGACCAGCTCCCAGAAGCGATCCAGGTAGGTTTGGGTGATCTGCGACATGGCCGTTTGCCGGGCGCTGTTGCCGATGAACAAGCCCGCCACCACCATCGCCAGCGGACCCGAGAAGTGCAGCGCACTGGCCAGCACGTAGCCGCCCATCACCACCGCCAGGGTGATCATCACCTCGGTTTCATAGTGGTCGATGGTGCGGGTGAGCTGGTAGGTGATATAGCCCAACGCGAAGCCGAGCCCCACCCCACCGATCACCTCTTCGGCAAATAGCAACCCTACCTCGCCCACCGACGTGTTCTCAATGCCCTGCTGCGCAATGCTGTAGATGGTCAGGAAAATGACCACGCCCACGCCGTCGTTGAACAGGGATTCGCCGACAATTTTGGTTTCCAACTGCTTCGGGGCGTTGGCCTGCTTGAGGATGCCTAGCACCGCAATGGGGTCGGTGGGCGAGATGAGCGCGCCGAAGAGCAGACAGTGAATGAAAGGCACCGACACGCCCAGCAGATGCACCGACAGCAGGTAGAACAGCCCGCCCACCACAAAGGTAGAGGCCAGCACGCCCAGGGTGGCAAATACCAAGATAGGACCGGTTTGCTCCTTGAGCGCGTCCCAGTCGGTGTGCAAGGCCCCGGCGAACAGCAGAAAGCTGAGCAGCACGTCCAGAATAAGTCCCTGAAAATCAATTTGCTGAATCAGCTCGTCGGCCGTGGTCAGAACAGCTTGGTTAAAACTGCCAACCAGCAACACCACTGAGGTGGCGGCAATGGCCATGATCATCAGCCCGATGGTGGTCGGGAGCTTAAGAAAGCGAACGTTGATGTAGCCGAATACGGCGGCAATGGTGGCTAAGATAGCCGTGATCGTGAATAAATCCATAGAATAAAGATTAGTCCGATTGTTTGATTGCTCGATTGTTGATCCCAACAACGGAGCGATCGAACCATCGAACCATTATACCTACCTAGTACGAAATCTCAAACTGCACCAAATCTACGAACTCCTGCACCCGCGCTTCCACCTGTTCGGTGGTGAGGTTGATCAGTCGTTCGGGGCCGAACTTCTCCACGCAGAACGAGGCCAGGGCCGAACCGTAGATGATGGCCCGCTTCATGTTTTCGAACGAAATGTCGCCGGTGTTGGTCAAATGGCCGATGAAGCCTCCGGCGAAGGTATCGCCCGCCCCGGTGGGGTCAAACACGTCTTCCAGGGGCAGGGCCGGGGCGAAGAAGACCTCATCGTCGCCGAACAGCAGCGCGCCGTGCTCGCCCTTTTTGATGATCAGGTACTTCGGGCCCATCTGCCGGATGGTTCGCGCCGCCTTTACCAGCGAGTACTCACCCGACAAAATGCGGGCTTCCTCATCGTTAATGGATAGCACGTCGACTTGGCTAATCACCTGCTTAAGCTGATCAAGGAACTGCGGTTCCATCCAGAAGTTCATGGTGTCCATCACCACCAGCTTGGGGCGCTTCGTAAGCCGGTCCAACACGGTTTGCTGCACCGAGGGCGTGAGGTTGCCCAGCATCAGGTAGTCGCAATCTTGATAGCTTTCGGGAATCACCGGGTCGAAGTCGGCCAGCACGTTGAGTTCGGTGGCTACGGTGTCGCGGCTGTTGAGGTCGTTGTGGTAGCGGCCCGACCAGAAGAACGACTTTTCGCCCTCTTTAATCTGCAAGCCTTCGGTGTTGATGCCATGTTCTTGTAGCATGCTGATATCCGACGCGGCAAAATCGTCGCCCACCACGGCCACTAGTTTGGTGGAGTCGGTGAAGTAGGAAGCGGCCAGGGAGATGAAGGTGCCGGAGCCGCCGATGATCTTGTCAGTTTTTCCGAAGGGAGTTTCTATGGCATCAAAGGCCACGGTGCCAACAACGAGTAAGCTCATGAGAGGAGATTGAGTGAATGAATGATTGAATGATTGAAGGGGTGATTTGACTTGAACGGGGGCGAAGGTAAGGAGATTTGGGGAGGATGGGAGGGAATGTTGATTTTATCTTAACTTTAAACCAGCTTGCTTCAGGATGCTAGCTTCAGTCCCCTTGGCCAAATCCTTGTTAGGTCCGTGATCAGGAACGGTCACCCTACCTGTTTTTTCGGGATGCTTGAACTGGCGATGACTTCCTTTTTGAGCTACCTGAAACCAACCGTCTTTTTTCAGGATCAAGATGATTTGTTTAATCTTCATGCGGCTATAGTAACCGCTTCGGTACTGGGAGAGGGTATCTCCAGGCCATCTTCCCGCATACCTTCTAAGTGGAGTTGGATGGCTTCCGCCATGTGTTGTTTTGTTTCTTCCCGAGTATTCCCTACCGTGATGCAACCGGGCAGGTCGGGCACATACGCGCTGTATCCGTCCGCTGTTTTCTCGATAATAACCAGATAGTTCATGGCTTTAATAATTTGCTGATAAAGATAGGCCACTTGCTCTGTTCCCCAAAGGCCCCGGCAGTTTTTTTCCTCCCCGTCTGGCATTCTTGAAAAAAGAAGTAGGATTCCGTTATATTTGCTTCCATCCGGCAACCACTAATCACCACGCGTTTATGGGTAAAATAATTGCAATCGCCAACCAGAAGGGAGGGGTGGGCAAAACGACGAGTGCTATTAACCTGGCCGCCAGCTTGGCCGCCCTGGAGTGTAAAACCCTGGTGGTGGACGCCGACCCGCAGGCCAACTCCACGTCGGGACTGGGCTACAATCCCAAGGAGGTGCAGAACAGCATCTACGAGTGCATGGTCGATGGCATCGACGTGAAATCGACCATCACGGCTACCGACCTGGATTACTTGTACCTGTTGCCCTCGCACATTGATTTGGTGGGAGCCGAGGTAGAAATGGTGGGCCTGGATAACCGCGAGTTTAAGATGCGGGAGTCGCTCTCGGTGGTAAAGGACGACTACGACTTCATCATCCTGGATTGCTCTCCCTCGCTGGGTCTGATCACCATCAACGCCCTCACGGCGGCCGACTCGGTGATTATTCCGGTGCAGTGCGAGTACTACGCCCTGGAGGGACTGGGCAAACTCCTGAACACCATCACCATTATCCAGTCACGACTCAACACGGGTTTGGAGGTAGAAGGCATTCTGCTCACCATGTACGACGTGCGGCTGCGCCTGGCCAACCAGGTGGTGGAAGAGGTCACCTCGCACTTTCAGCAGATGGTGTTCAGCACCCTGATTCCCCGCAACATTAAGCTCAGCGAATCGCCCAGCTTCGGCTTGCCCGCCATTGTGCACGATGCCGACAGCAAGGGGGCCATTAGCTACCTGAACCTGGCCAAGGAGGTGCTGCAGCGCAACGGTCAGTTGCACTGATGATCATCGCATACCAAATCTACCGTTTGTACGTACTGAATAAAAGATAATCCATGAGCGTTACCAATACGAATACCAACCCGAAACGAAGAAACGCCCTGGGAAGGGGCCTAAGCGCCCTGCTCGATGATTCGGGGCCGGACACCCCGGCACGCCGGGAAACGGTGCAGGCCGTGCGAGCCATCAACGACATTGCCCTGGAGGCCATCGAAGTGAACCCCTACCAGCCGCGTACGGACTTCGACTCCGAGGCGCTGGAAGAACTAGCTGACTCCATTCGGGTGCAGGGCATCATCCAGCCCGTGACGGTGCGGGCAATGGGTGACGATCGCTTCCAGCTCATTTCGGGCGAGCGGCGGGTGCAGGCCTCCAAGCGGGCCGGGCTCACCCGCATTCCGGCCTACGTGCGGCAGGCCAACGATCAGCAGATGCTGGAGATGGCGCTGATCGAGAACATCCAGCGCGAAAACCTGAACGCGGTGGAAGTGGCCCTGAGCTATCAGCGCCTTATTTCGGAGTGCGACCTGCGGCAGGAGCAGTTGGGCGAACGGGTGGGGAAGAACCGCTCTACGATCAATAATTATCTGCGCCTGCTGAAACTGCCGCCCGACATTCAGGCCGCGCTGCGCGACAAGAAACTGTCGATGGGCCATGCCCGCGCGCTGATCAACATTGACAACGTGGAGCAGCAGCTGCACATCTTCCACCGCATTGTGGACGAAGACCTGTCGGTGCGCAAGGTAGAAGCCCTGGTGCGCGAACTGTCTACCGGCCGACCGGCCAAACCGGCGCAAACCCCGGCCGAGCCTTCGCCCTACTTGCAACAGTTGCAGGGTAAACTATCCTCGCATTTTGGCACCCGCGTGCTGGTGAAGAGCCAGGGAGCCGAAAAGGGCGAGATAAAAATCCCTTTT
Source organism: Cyclobacteriaceae bacterium (assembly GCA_965217295.1). Lineage (GTDB taxonomy): Bacteria > Bacteroidota > Bacteroidia > Cytophagales > Cyclobacteriaceae > Tunicatimonas. Next base: position 5,451,669 of record CBDCHR010000008.1, on the reverse strand, counting down.
GTCTCTTCCGAAGACCTGTCGCGCATTCTGGAACTACTAGAGGTGTGATGAGGGCACAATGCACGCTTTGGACATTGTTACTTCTGCTGGTCAGCCTACCGGGTTGGGCTCAGGAAACTGAACTGGACAGCTTACGCGAAGAGATAGACAGTGTGCAGCTCGATGAGCAGCGGGTGGTGGGCACGAACCGGCCGGGCGACGTGGCTCCTCCTGATACGGTCGTGATTGAGATGGTGGCTCCCGAGCATTCACCCCGGAAAGCGGCGCTCTACTCCGCCGCGCTGCCCGGTTTGGGTCAGATTTACAACAAGAAGTACTGGAAGGTGCCGATTATCTACGGTGGGTTGGGGATTATGGGGTATTTGATTGTTTTCAATAATGACCGGTACCAGTTGTTCAGAAGAGCAAGTATTGCCGAACAGAATAGTCAACGAGATCAGAACCCTTTGGCTGGCTTCCGAAGTCAGTATGAGCGGCAAGAATGGTTGGCACAGCAAGTTGAACGCTCTCACAGAGACCGGGACTACACCATTATCCTTACCGCAGCGTTGTACGGACTCAACATCATGGATGCCATTGTGGATGCCCACCTCATTGAGTTCGACGTGAACCCGGATTTGTCGTTCAACCTGGAACCTACGGCGGGGTCTCGGTTGGCCTACCAGCATCCGGTTCCCTCCCTGCCCTACGCCGGAGTGGCGTTTACGGTTCACATAAAATGAAAAATTAGAACATCATAAATGTCGAACATCATAAATGATGTTCCTACGGCGTATGCGGATACTGTTAATTGGTTACGGAAAAATGGGGCGTACCATTGAGGCGCTCGCCACCGCCCGGGGGCACACTACCGTGGCCATTGACGATGATCAGGCAGACCGGTGGGAAGGGCTAGAAGGGCAACCCGTCGACGTGGCCATTGAGTTTAGTCAGCCCAACGCAGCGGTAGTCAACATTCGTCGCTGCCTGGAGCGGGGCATCCCGGTGCTGTCGGGCACCACGGGCTGGTTGGACCGAAAGCCCGCCGTAGACGACTACTGCCGCCAGGTGGATGGCACGTTTTTCTACGCTTCCAATTTCAGTATTGGGGTGAACCTGTTCTTTCGTCTCAACACCTGGCTGGCCGAAACGATGGGTTCCTACTCCGACTATCAGCCCTCGATCGAAGAAATTCACCATACCGAAAAGAAGGATGCTCCCAGTGGCACGGCTCTTACGCTGGCTGAGGGGATGTTACCCGCCCTGCCCAATAAAACGGCTTGGGTGTTACAGGAAGGAGATCAGCCAGTAGACGCCTCGGACGAGCAACTGGTGGTACACTCGGTGCGCGAAGGCAGCGTTCCGGGTACGCATATTGTGCGCTACCGCTCGGAGGTAGACGGCATTGAGATCAGGCACGAAGCCTACAGTCGGCAGGGCTTTGCTCAGGGCGCGCTGCGGGTGGCTGAGTGGCTGCCCAACCAAAAAGGTGTGCTGGGGATGAATGATTTCCTGCCGCGCTAGGTTGTAAAAAACCGTATATTTACCCCGTTACTATTTGCGAACCAGCTCGCATTGAATAAACCAACAAAGTACATGGCAACATTTCTTAAGAAGCGTAAAACGGATAACGATACCACCCGACCGGCCGCTCCCAAGTCAAAGTCCCGCGAGTGGGTAGACGCGATCGTGTTTGCGGTGGTAGCCGCCACGCTGATCCGCTGGCTCTTTATGGAAGCCTTCACTATTCCTACGCCTTCGATGGAGAAATCGCTGCTGGTAGGCGACTTTTTGTTCGTGAGCAAGATGCACTACGGAGCCCGTACGCCAAAAACCCCGTTGCAGGTGCCGCTGACGCATCAAAAAATCTGGGGCACGGATATACCGTCGTACAGTGATCTGATTCAGTTGCCACAGTACCGCCTGCCCGGCTTCACCGACGTGGAGCGCGGCGACGTGGTGGTGTTCAACTTCCCCACCGAGCATCAGTATCCCACTGATTTGAAGACCAACTACATCAAGCGCTGCATTGGAACGCCGGGCGACGTGGTGCAGGTGATCGATCGGCAGGTGTACGTGAACGATGCGGTGTATCCCGACCCGCCGGGGGTGCAGTATCGATATTTTATTCAGACCGATCAGACCATCAACGAGCGTATTTTCAACAAGCTTGGGGTGTGGGAGCATAACGATACTCCCGACGGTTCTATCGTGTTGTGTACGCCCGAAATTGCCGCGGAGTTTGAGAAACTACCATTCGTCAAGAGCGTAAAAGCCGCCGGAGCGACTAAAGACCAAGTAGCCCCTCGTATTTATCCCGATGCCAAGGTATTTGCCTGGAATGCGGATTTCTACGGGCCGTTACAGGTGCCTGCCGAGGGGCAGCAGATCGAACTCAACGAAGAAAACATCGTCAAGTACGAGTACGTCATCAAGCACTACGAGGGCCACGACGAGGTGGAGCGCCGCGACGGTAAGCTGTTCATCGACGGGGTGGCCGCGGATACATATACCTTTCAGCAAGACTACTTCTTTATGATGGGCGACAATCGCCACAACTCCGAAGACTCGCGCTTTTGGGGTTTTGTGCCCGAAGATCATATTGTCGGCAAGGCCTTCTTTATCTGGCTATCGATCGACCCCAATGAAAGCTTTTTCAACAAAATCCGTTGGAACCGGATCTTTGATTTGATCGAGTAGGTACAGGTCGCGACCTGTACCTACCGCAATTAATAATTGCAATACAGGCGGTCGTATTGTTCGGCGGTGAGCGCCTGCCGTTTGATTAGTTTCCCAGCAGCGTCCAGGTAGATCAGAATGTACAAATCAGCCTCGGGCACGTACTTTTCGGTAAGGTAAAGGTAATTATCCGCGGCCGCGTCGCCCAGCAGCGTAATGCCGTCGTAGGTAGGCGCTAGGACTTCGCCCCGCTGGTTGCTCAGCACCCCGTAGCCCAGCTGCGAATAAATACGCAGTAGTTGCTCCTGCTCGCCATCCCCATTCTCCTCCTGGAAAAACGAAAAGTCGCCGATACCATCGTAGAGCACGTTCTCGGGGTCGAGGCTACTCCACTGGGTGGTGGTGGGAGTGAGTCGGTAGATGAGCCACCGGTCGTCGACCTTCACCAGGGCGCTGGTGTCGTTCCAGTAAACCACCCGCTCGAAGGCGAAAGGCGTGAGTCGCTCATTGGCAGCGGTGACGATGCCGTATTTTCCGTTGTTCTTTGCCACAAACCGCCACTGCGCGGCTGAGTCGGCTTCGCTATAGAGGGTGAGCGCGCTTTCGTAGGTTGGCTCCAGGGTGATGCCCGCCGGGTAAATATACAGTCCAAACCTTTTTTTATCAAACAGACTTAGCGTTCCGGCGGGGGCATAGTTGCCGATGCCTTCGTAGCGGGCGGGGAGCAGTTTGTTCCCCAAGCTATCTATTAATCCCTGCTGCTGCCCCTGTTCTACTACGATAAGTCCCTGCGGATAGACGGTTGCCCCGGTTAGTGGCTGTTTCAGAATAGTTTCTCCCCGGCGGTTGACAATTAACGAAGGTCCGGTGGCTGACTGAACCCATAGAAATTCTCGCAACTGATTGGTGGGTACGATCCCCTTGGTCCGCAGCAAACGAAAGGTCGCCGTATTTTGTGCGGTGGGGCGGGGGAACCGGATTTGCTGCCCGGTGGCTAAACGCACGGTAGCACTGTCACGACCAGTAGCGTCGTCGGACAGCGTAAGCACGAAGTGGTCGCCTAGAATCTGTACGGAGTCGAACATTTCTTTACGGCCGTCATCGACGAGCCAGAAATTGCTTTGATTTCTGAGGGCGAGCCAGCGGTCGTTGTAGAAGGCCTGCTCGTACCGAAGGGTATCGGACGAAGGTTTTTCGGGTTCGTAGAGCGAATACGTGGTACGGACCGAGGTTCTCAACGTATCGCTGACTACCTGCTGCAGGGTATCGGTGTGCTTCAGCAGCCAGTAGTCGGTGGTTAGCGAGTCGCTACGAAAGTGCCGAACCACCTGGTGGGGTTTGAGCGGCACCACCTCGTTCAGTTGATCGTCTAGCACTCCTTCCATTTCTCCGCGGTAGACCAACAGCAGGCCATCGTTGAGCCCGGCCACGTCGTCGAAGCGATAATGCAGTTCGGCAGGTGAGCCCAGGTTATTTAGGATTTGCTCTCGGCTGGTAACGGCCAATAGTCCGTTGCGTTCCAGCACCAGGAACGGCCCGGATTCTTCTATGGAGGCGTAGTCGGGTTCAAGCAAGGTGCGGCCCGAAAAAGCCTTCAGTCCCCAGTGATCGTTCACCTTAAATTTGATAAATTGGTAAGGTACGGGCCAGGGGTCGCCCGCCGTTTCGTCGGCCGCCATCAGTTCGACGGTTTCTACCTGCTCCGGGGCGCTGATGATTGCGTGACCGCCCTGATGCATCAGCTGGAACTTTCCGTCTACGGTAATTTCCAGCAGCCCGGCCTCTCGATCCACTACGGTTTCGTCAAGTTGCACTTTTGATGAGTCGGCGGTTGCGGAGTTTTCGATGAATGAAAAAACCACGTCTCCGGTTTTGGTCAGGATATCGTGCCGCAGCTGCTGGTTCTGCTGCCGGGCGGCGTGCACAAAATTAGTGGGGACCCCCTCGCAGAAGTAGGTATCGGGCAGAAAGTCGTAGGAAGTCTCCGAGAGCGGATTGCCCTGCGGATCGATAAATCCAAAGCCGGACGGTTCGACGCTCGCCTCCTCGAGCACGGGAGCCAAGGAACGGTCTTCGGTACGAATAGCGCGTCGCAGCGAATCGACGTAGGGCAAGCCGGGGAAATCCTGCAAGAAGTTGCGGGGCGCATAGGCCGTGCGGTAGAGGTGGTACAGGGTGTTGACGGCGGGTCGGGCTGGGGCGCTGCGGGGGTACTGTCGGGCGAAGCGGGCGAAGTTCAGCAGTTGACCGTCGGCCGTACTGATTTCGTAGATAGCCCGTTCGGCCTGCGGACGGTAGGGAGAATTGGGGTAGGTTTCCAGGAAGCGCAGGTAGCTGGCCAGATCGCCCTCCTGGGTAAGCCCCTGGAACGCTAGCGTATTGTAACGTTCTTGGGCCTGCGGATACTGGGCCGCTTCGGGGTAGGTATCCATAAAGAATTTATAGGCCGGGTAGGTGTCGACCTGCCGGATGCTATCGTAGGCGAGTTCGTTGCGCCGGAGGATGGCGGCGGGCACCTGGGGGGCGGTGGCGAAATCGGCCAGGAAGCGTTGGTAAGAGTGAAGCTCATCCTGCCGGGTAGCGCGGGCGTAGGCCAGGCTGTCGATGCGCAATTTCTGTTGTTGTAGCCGGGTGGTGTCCAGGTCAAGTTTACGCCGCAGTTTGGTCTGCCGTTTTTCTGACAGTTGGGGGTAGGTAGCCAGGGCCAGCTGCGCGTATTGATAAGCGGTGTCGATGTTATAGGAAGCGTAGGCGGAGTCGGTGTAGAGCAGGGAGTAGCCGTAGTAGGCGGCTACGGGCAGCGTATCTTTTTCTAAGGCTTTGCGCAGTTGCGCACTTGCTTTGGGGTACTGTTGTTTTTGCAATCGGGAGAAAGCGGATTTCACTCCGCCGCACGAAAGCAAGAGAGTGCTGCTCAGGAGGAGGGCCAATGCGGGAAGCAGGAAGGAGCGCGAACGCGTTGTCATGGTGAGATAGACCGGTCAGTGGTTTAAGAAAGGGGTGAAAGGTAGCACACTGTGACGAAATCTTCGACAAAGCTGGCGCGAATGCTTGAAAAATGATAAGAAAATCCTAAGTTTGTGCCTCAGTTTTTCGGTGAGCACCACTGAAGAAGTAATCGGGATGTAGCGCAGTCCGGTTAGCGCACTACGTTAGGGACGTAGGGGCCGCTGGTTCGAATCCAGTCATCCCGACTTTGTCCTATCTAAAAGTCGGCAAAACCCTCTAAAACGTATGTTTAGAGGGTTTTTTGTTTCGATACCTCTCCAAAATGTACATTTTTTTCCAATGCTTAGGTGAGCTATTCGGTGAACAGTTTTTATCTTCGTCACTGTTCACCGGAAGTAAGGTAAATGTCTGAATATCAGAAATTTACGTTGATATCTTTTGTTAGTGTCTGGTGAAAGAACATCTGTTTAATTAATTAAGGTGAACTAAAAACCAACAAACAAAATGAACAACACCAACACGTACAGCGTGGCATTCTTGACCAGAACCGCCCGCACTAAAGGAAAAGATGCCTCTATCTACTGTCGCATCACCGTCAATGGACAACGAACTGAGTTTGCTATTAAACGTTCGGTTGCCCCCAGGCTCTGGAATAACGGTAGTGTAAAAGGCAACAGTGAAGAGGCTCGTGCGCTGCGAGAATATCTCAAACAGGTAGAAGCCAAACTTTTTGAGCACTATAGAAGCCTGCTGGCTGATGATGAAATCGTTACGGCAGAGGATTTGAAGAATGCGTACTTAGGGATAAAAAAGCAACAGTATTCACTGTTGGAACTGATAGAATACCATAACCATCAGCTTAAAGATTCGCTTGAGTGGGGCACTCTGAAGAATTACTACACCACTCAGAGCTATGTCAAACAGTTTTTGGAGCAGCGTTTACGCAAGAAAGATATTTATCTGTCTCAGCTATCCTACCAATTCATCACCGAACTAGAAATGTATTTGCGCAGCTACCAGCCCAAAGACCATCGCAAGCCAATGGGAAACAATACGGTGATGAAGCACATTGAGCGCCTGCGCAAAGTGGTCAACCTAGCGATCAAAAATGAGTGGTTGGATAGAGACCCGTTCCATAAGTTCAAGCTTAAGTTTGAGAAAAAAGATCGGGGCTACCTGACGCAGGCCGAGCTTCGCCGCATCGAGGAAAGAGACTTCCGCCTGGAACGACTCAACCAAACCCGCGATATCTTTATCTTTAGTTGCTATACCGGTTTATCCTACGCCGAAGTATACGACCTTAAACCCGAGCATATCGTCATGGGACTGGACGGGGAACGGTGGATACGGGGGCAGCGAAAGAAGTCCAAAGAGTGGTACAGCGTTCCCCTGTTGCCCCAGGCTCTGGCAATCATAGAGCGGTACAAAGACAACATCATCGCCCAGGCCAACGGTAAAGTGCTGCCGGTGTATACCAACCAGAAGACCAACTCTTACCTAAAGGAGATTGCCTATCTCTGCGAGATTGAAAAGAACCTGACTTACCACTTGGCACGGCACACCTTCGCCACGACGGTTACGCTTTCCAACGGTGTTCCAATTGAGTCCGTGAGCAAAATGCTTGGGCACAGTAGTTTACGCACTACTCAGATTTACGCCAGGGTAGTAGAGCAGAAGCTCAGCGACGATATGAAAATGCTGAAGGGAAAGTTAATTGAGAACAAGTACGGAGAGAATGAGAACAAGAAGATGACTTCCTGAGGAGGTATCTTCTATAGTTCCATTTCCTGGTCCTTGAATGGTGCAGCAGGTACGATTCTACTCTGCAGATCAGCGTAACGTTCCTGCTGCTCCATTGAAAGGTGCGAGTAATCTTTCTCTAGCGTAGTCTTCCAGGCATCCGTTTTGTCCAGTTCCGATCTATCCTCAATAGCTGGGCTAGACAAAGCCTGCTTCCAGCTTGGACCACTGCTTCGTTCCTGATCAATGCTAAAGATTTGTTCTTTGGTTTTAGTGTACTGATCCAGTTGCTGCTCGGCGTAGTTGGTTCGGGATTCTACGATGTAGCCGCGTTGCTGGTTAGGCATCATGAACTCACCCTTCTCTACTTCCCGCAAAATGGAGGTCTTGCCTTCCGGGGACAAGTACATGCGTTCCCGGACGTAGTCTTCGTTCTCTCTCTGTAAAGAAGTCTTTGCTTGTTCAAAGTCATTCCGCATCACCGTGATGCCCTCCCGAGTATAGGTTTCCAAGCGTTCCATGTTGTAAGAAGTGGGCAGCGAACGGTAGGATTGCAACTGGATATCCAGATGGCTTTGCAACAGTGTTTTGCCTTCGGCAGCATGACTGTAGACGCGTTTTTCGTCCAGGTAGCTGGCTACTTCCTGGGCGGCGTGCTCTAACGGCTTGCTATTTTCTTCCAAGTACATCTTGGCCGGAAACGACAGGTCTTCAATGGACTTGGGCTTTTGTACACTAAGCTCCTGCTGCTTTTGTAGAGCAGCGTCCAGGCGTTCTTGTATTTGAATGTTTCGTTCCAGGGCAGGGTGATTGGCAAAACGTTCCGTGTGCCATTCGTTGAGTTGTTTGAGCGTACTTTTGGCTACCAAACCGTGCACTAAAGCCCCCTTGGGGTCCAGGGATGCCCGGTGCAAAGCTTGTTCGTATTGACTGGCAAAGTCGGGGTAACCGTAGCCCCGCAGGGCATCGGCGGCTTGCTGACCGACGTTGTGCAATTCTTTTTCGTTGGCGTTGTTGCTTCTTTCTCGTTCCATTGGATAATTGGTTAGTAGTGAATGAAAATGGCTAATCTATTTCGCGCACACCCTTTTGCATGCGAAGAGCTTCCACCTGAGATCGGATGAGTTCTTTGACTTGGTAAGCGTTGGGTATGCCCTTGAGTACAAGTTCCGGATGCGTCCGGTCGGAGGTGATTAATATCAGATTAGCTAGGCCCAGCCACCGATAAAATAGCGGGGCAGTGATAGTGTAGTCCTTGATGCGGTAGAGTTCTACCTCATCCTGGTTGCGATGAAAGACTCCCTGCTGACAGATGAGCCGTTCAGTAGTCAGCATATAGCGGGTTGACCTGATTTGCCAGTACCGCCACAAAGCAAGGGGAAGCGGTAGCAGTAACACACAGGAGAGATAGAGTCCCAGATAAATGAGCGGCGAAGGACTTTCTTGCCAGAGGGTTTCGTTTTGCATGGGGGTTGTTTAGTGCGTCAATAGTCCAGCACCGGGGTTCGGGCGATGGTAGCTCGTTCCAGCCGTTGCTGTTCTCGATAGGCTTGCTTTTGCAAAGGTTTGGTATCCGCGACGTTCAACAGCAGTGCATCCGAGCGTTCCAGCATCTGCCCGGCCAGCAGCAGGTAGTCTTCGGCATACGTTTGCAGTCGCACCCGTTCGGCTTCGGTCATCGAGAATCGCCTGGGTTGTTTGAGCACCTCGTTCATCTCGGTGGCTTTTAGCATCAGATCATCAGCCAGGTACTGAAAGGCAACCGCGGCGTAGGCTTTCCGTTCGGCCGCCAGTTGGTGAAAACCAGTCCTTAGCGACTGACTGGCCTGGTTAGCTTGTTGCAGAGAGGCTAAGTCAGTTGGCAGCGGATCGGCCGACCCCGCCACAAACAGGTCGCGGTAAGTCTCCTCGGGACTGCGTTGGAAGACGGGGTGCTCAATCACGAAATCTATCTCAGTACCGGGTTGCACGGCCCCCTTGATCAGTTCGGTGGCCAAATAGAGCGACTTAGATAAGTCTGCCCAGTACAGATCGCTTACGCTTTCGGCTTGCTTGAGATCGTCCAGCACCCGTTGCTGCAGATACGCTATTGCACCGTAGCTACCGTTGATTTCCTCGGTGAAGTCGCGAATCTTTTTGTAATGAAGCTGCTTGACTACATTCACTGCCATATTCTCCCCACTCTTGGCAATGGCTTTCTGGTCAATGACCAGTTGGGCCGAGGCGAAAGTATAGAGCATCAGCAGCGTTAGCGTAGTGAGGACGTTTCTTTTCATCTTTGGTGAATAGTTTAATCTTGAAAGAGCGGGGTGCCCGCCAGCACCTTTCGCTCTTGCGCCTTGCGGAAGGACTCCAGGGTTTGTTTCTTCTGAAAGGGCGGTCGAGTAGTTTGTTGCATCAGTTCATCCGCTTTGGTCTTTAACTGCTGACTACTGAGCAGATAGTCCTGCATCCGGTGCAGCGTCTCCAAGCGTTCAGCTTCGGTCATAGAGAATCTTTTGTCCGAAGTCAGTAGCGCTCGCAACTCGGCGGCTTTAGTGATCTTTTGATCAGCAAACTGCTGGTAGGTCTTGGCCAGTTGCAGCTTGCGTCGGTTACTCATTTCTTCCAGCGCCGTTACGTTCCCTTGCCGGGCTTGCCGATAGGAGTTCAAAGACGACAGCTCAGTGAAAGCTAGCCCTTCCTCATATGGAATCAGTTGCTCGTAGAGCGCCTGGCTCTTTTCCATCGGCAGACGTTCTTCCTGATACACTTGGTTTAGGTTCGCCGCAAACGAGTAAGCTCCTAGCTGATTGGCGGTACTTACTGCCAGTCCGACCGTCTGCCGCTCGGTTTGAGCGGCAGATAACTTGAGCGAAGCGGTACTGCCGGTCTGCTTCAGGAAGTTTCGGTAGCCGTACTGCAAGCGCTGGGTAGCAGCTACGTCGTTTTTGGTATTTCTGGTCATCCGTCGGATGAAAGTCAGGTACCCCGCCTGCTTGCCATTGCGGGTAGCATTCTCTCCGATGCTATCCCGTAGCATCTTGTCCTCGACCGGAATGACCTGCTGGGCGTGACCGGAGTAGCAGAAAGCAACAGCGCTGAAAAGTATAAGCAATAGGCTGCTATTGGTCTTCATCTTCCTCATTTTTATCGTTCAGGTAAGTGAACAAAGGCGTAGCGGCCAGCACTTGCCGTTCCAGTTGCTGCTCGTACTGCTTCAGCGGCCCCGCTTTGCTCTCTTCGGCGGCTTCCATTACGTCCAGTACCAGTTGATCGGACTCCAGTTTCAAATCCATGCTTTGCAGAATGTAGTCGTGGGCCTGTTTGATAGAAGACAGCCGTTCGCCTTCGGTCATCGAGAAGCGTTCGTTGACGAGTAGGGCCTGACTTAACTCCTGCGCTTTTTCCAGCAGGTCTTCGGCTACTTGGTTGTAGGACAGTGCCACCTGCAACTTCTTCTTGTAGGCCATCTCATCAAAAGCGGCTCTATTCACCGCTAGGTCTTCCAACTGTTGTTGCAAAGCAGTCACACTGACCGGAAGTTGGGTATCCGCACCGAAACCGTCCAGTTGCTGGTACATCTGTAGTGCCCCGCCCACTCCTTCCAAAGTTTGGTAGGCCTGCTTCAGCGTAGCGATATTCTCGTAGGCCGGAACGTAAGCGTCCATGCGGGTTTCTAGCGACAACGCCTGTGACTGATTGGACACCAGGTCGGCCCAGCGCAGGTTCTGCACGCTTTCGGCCTGCCGCAAGAAGTCCTGATAGTCGTCCTGTAGGGTGTAGATGTCCGAGACGGTTTGCTCAATCTGCCGGGAGACATCCAACTGGTCTTCTATCTTGTCTAGCTGGTCGTTTAAGATGGCACCGTTGGCTACGGTCATAGCAATATGGGCCACGTCCATCACCGGGAAGCCTTGGGCCCGAACGGTGGGGATACTGAGGCAGAAGGTTGCTAAGAATACGAGTAGGTGTTTCATAGGAGTATAGGTTTATTGTTGAGAAATATAAAGCGGGTAGCCATCGGGCAGGAAGACGGAGCTTTTCCTTCGGCGCGTTCGTTGCAGAATATTACGTGCCAAGTCAGAAGCAATTTCGGTGGGTAGTTCTCGGGTGCGTCGTCGGCCCTGCCGCCAGGCGGTTTCTTTGGCTGCTTCTTGCACCACCTCGTCCCGCTCGTCCAGGGTGATGCCCTCGTGGTAGGTATGATCATACACCCGGTAGTTGACCGCTTGGGTTCCGATCCGGGAGATGGTAACTTGTATCCGATTTTGAGCCAGGCTAGTTATGCCGTAGATCAGCGTACCGGCCTGTACTTCCTTGCCCCGTACGGTGGCAGTTTCGGTGAGGCGCAGCACCATCCGTTGGCGGTTGTCTACTTCCTGGTCACCGTGCACTACGCAGGACAGGAACGCAGTACCTGATGGGTTACTGGTTACCCTAACGGGTTGAAAAAACGAGGGCTTTGCTACTATAATAGAGTCGTTCTCCGTCGGTGAAGGGATCACGGCTAGCTTTCTCCTACGTTCTATGCCGCGACGCTTCTTTGGGGGTGGCTCATACCGAGCAGTATCCGCCGTTACGCTATCTTGCCCGATAGCAGTCACCGGCGTACGGTACGAAGCCTGCCACTGCGGTTTGGTAACCTTCTGAGTACGTTTGCGCCAGGCTTCCCTGGCTTCTTCAGCAAGTGCCTGCTGGTAGACTTCCGTTTTGTCGGGCACCGGTGGGGCCTGGGCAATCCGCTCCAGCCAAAATGTCGGTAGCGGTGTACCTCGCAGGGCTTGCAGTAGATATTTGCCCTGGAAGTGCAGTACGGTGATGGATAGGGCCGCCAGCCCCACAATGATGAGCAGACTGTAACGGGACAGGGCTTGCAAAACCCGTTGCGCAAAGGTTCGCGACGCTGGTGTACTAGCAAAGCGATCAACCCCCGCTTCGTTGATGCTTTCTTCATCGAGGTTTTCCTTGAAATCCTTCATTGATGGTAAAAAGGTTAGTATAAGTCGGCTCGACGAATCAGCCGAAATGAAATTTTCAGAGAAACACTACGGGTGCTTCCGGTTTCTCGCAGCGTAGCCATAATGGCTTCCTTTCGCTCCAGCGACTGCATGGGTAAGGCGTAGTAGAGGTAGGTTTGCGAGTACGGTAGTATTTCGTCTACCTGCCACTGGGCAACCGGTTCCAGCGGAAAGCGGGCTTCTTTGTCTTTGGCGAAGAAGCCTTTTTTGTAGCGCTTCAGCCGTTCAAAGCCCACGAAGTCGGTTTGATAGGGCAGCGAGGTGCGGTTCTCTACCTTGAACTTCAGGTAAGTGGTAGATAAGTCGTGCACCAGTCCGACCAATTGAAAACGGATGCCGTTCTTTCGGGAGGTAGCGTAGTTCAAATCGTGGTAAGAAGATAGTTGTTGCAGTCGCTCCAGGACTTGCCCGGCTGGCACCCCTGACTTGGTAGCTTCGGATTTAGTACTTTCCAAGCGAAAGTTGTAGAAAGCCTCAGGATGAAAGCGAAAGCACAAGCGGGCGGTAAAGGGTTTACCTCCGACCACGGCGTAAAACGGAGTGTCGGTCACGCTATCTCTACTAGCCACCACCAGCACACTGTTGCCCTCAATCTGGGCTTGGTACAACGAAGGGTTACCCACATCAGCCAGGGTTACCGGTTCGTCAAAGAGCAGGTAGGACTTGGCCTGACTGGATACGTAAATCGTATCCTGAGCAGTGGCGAACTGACATGCGAAGAAAAGCAGGGTGAGCAGTAGATGTTTCATAGTAGTTAGTCTTGATTGTTGGTTCGTTCGTAGCCGATGAAGTCAAAGTCGGTGAGTTGTAGTCCGTAAGGGTTCTTCTGGTGGCGGTAGCCCTGCACGATCTGAAAGCTGGCGGCAATGGGTAGACTCCTCACGTTCTTGCCAATGTGCACTTCCTGCAAGGCGTAGAAAGTACCCGCAATGGGAAAGGCGTTCATGTTGATGGTGACCGAGTCTAGCTTCACTTCGGTATGCGAGCCGTAGCGGATGTAGTTCTTATGCACCTTGCCCTCTTCAAAATCATGATAGATGCGTTTTCCGGACTCCTCGTCAATCAAGTTCAGCGCGTAGTTGATGTGCTCGTGGTAGGTCTCGGCAGAGTGGGCGAACATGTTCTTGACGAAGTCCTCCACGCAGTTCTGCGCTTCTATGCGGGATACCTTGCGTCCGTTGTAGTAGCTGGCCGGAAAGGTTCCCCAACTGGTAATCACGTAGGTATGCTGCTGATAGTGCTCGTGCACCCGCTGGTTATGAATGAAGTAGAAGATAGTACTCCCCACAAAGCCCAGCACACAAAGCAGGGCAACGGTGCGCATGGCGGTAAAGGATCGGTTGAAGTCGTTTAGGGTTGACATGAGGTTTGGTTTACTGTTGTGAATGATTAAAGTGATGAGTGGTAGAGCGCAAGGGGAGGGTAGCGGATGACTGGCATCGGCCTACCCCTTTCCCCATTAGTTTGGTTAGTTGCCCTTCGCCCGATGCTTCGCACCAGTAGGGCTATTTTCGCGCGCTCTTTTCTTAAAGCTTCTTTGCTCATAGTTTTTTCTATTTAGCCACTTGTGCAAGCTTCTAATCCCCAACCCCCAAAACCCGCCCTCCCTCACCTATCTTGCCCACCCCCGTTAGAATACTGTTGATACCGATAGCCCCGATAGGCGTAGCGTACTGCCTGGCGGCCTTTTCCTACTGCGGCCTTTCCGGCTCCTAGCGCTGCTCTACCTCCGGCCGCGACTACCCTTCCTCCCTGCATGGCCATGCCCGCCCCGAGTAGCGCGGTACTAAAGACCCGACTCTGAAAGATACTTGCGTGGGCGTGTCCAAGGTAGTAACTGGTCAGGTGCGGTACCATGAAGTACAGGATGACGATCACCAGACTCACCAGCACGAAGTTGGCCGCTCCCAGTTCGTTGGTGAACAGCAGCCCGTTCAGGTAGAGCGTATTGAACTCGGTCACCAGCGTATCCAGGATGATGAGCGTTACGCTCCAGAACTGCACCGTCAGGTAGCTTTGCAGCCATTTCATCGCCAGGCTATTGAAGCCCGGAATAACCGAAAGTCCAATCGCCAGGGGCCCTACCACGTAGAGAAAGCCCAGCAGCACCAGGCGAATGATCTCAATACCCTTTCTCACAATATGCACAAACGAACCTTCCAGCAAAGCCAGCAGCCAGTTGACCAGATCAAACTGCATCAGGCGGGTGAAGGTAGCGTACAACTCTTCCATGCTGTCGGGCAGTCCGCCGTCGTCGGTGGTGGGTAGCAACAGATTCCACATATCAGAGAGCTTCTGCATAAAGGTTTTGTCCGGACCAATGTAATCGGACAAGGCTTCAATCGTTGCACTGATCACGTCCAGGAAATCCCGATAAAAGGTCAGGACGAACAGCAGTACGAAGCCTCGTACAATCGGATAGGCATCCAAGCGGAAACGCTGACTAAACACCATAGCGGCGAAGACTTGATTAAATACTACCACCGACAGAAACAGCGGAATCAGCGCGAGTCCAATCGCATGCGTTCTAGCGTAGAGGATGTCTATGGCAACTAAGAATTCCGTACTACTCGTTACGTTGTTCATTTTTCTTTCTTTGGGGCTAGTAGTCCATAGTTTGGTAGTCCATAGTCCACAGTTGAATCCACCGCTTGTCGACTCCTAACTGTGGACTATCGACTGTGGTCTATCGACTAACTACCGTGGACTATCGACTGTCGACTATGGACTATTAGACTATGGACTTACTCTCTACAAACTGATTCACCGCATAAGGTAAATTGCCGTGGTAGTGGTTGATTAACTTGCGCAGATAGTTGCGCTCGCTGGGTTTGGACGAAAGTACCGCATCCAGGTGAGGGGAGGTTTCCAGCACGTACACCCTCGCTTCTTCGCCCTGCTTGATGAAGAGTTCGCGGAAGTCCTCCTCAATGCGAATGGAGCGGATCAACTCTACTTCGTGGATGGTGAAGCCCAGGTGACTGGCCAGTTCGTCGACCAATCGGCTGTCTTCGTGCCACAAGATAATCTTAGTGGCTGCGTTCACCAGCACCGCTTCCCCAACGCTGGACTTTTTGATCTCGCCCAGGCCTTGCGTGATGATGTTGACCGAACCGTTATTCTTGCGAATGGTGCGGAACAGGTCCTCGATGAACTCTTTGAGCTTGCCGGATAACATCGCCCAGGCTTCGTCCAGATAGAGGTACTTGATCTGGTCGGGGTACTTGCGTATCTGGTCCAGGGCCAGTTCGGTGATGAGCAGGGTGACCACAGGGTAGAGCACCGGATCACTATTAATCTTATCCAGATCAAAGCAGACTAGCGGGTGCTCGCTGATGTCCAGTTCGTAGGCGGCATTCAGCACCTCCCGGTACTCACCCGATACGAAGGGTTTGAGCACGATGAGGAACTGCTCCATATCAAAGTACTTCAACTCGGAACGGTAGTCAGCGTCCTCATGATGCTCCGACTGGTAGCGGCGCAAGAAGTGATAAAACGAGTGCATGCCGGGAAAGATGTCAGCCTGTTCATTCAGGTGCTGGTAGTAGCGAGGTAGAATCATTTTGAAGATGGCTCGTTCGGCAGGACTCAAATCTTTGCCAGCAGCATCACTACCGCTTCCTCCGCCGCCTTTCCAGATGGTGCTCAGCACCGCGATCAGGAAGTTGCTCTTTTCGGAGGTCAACTGATACCGCCCCTCGCTATCTTTGTCCAGCAAGAACGGATTGAAGGCTAAAGGCTTCTCTGCCGTATACTCGAAGTAAGTCTGGACGAAGTCTTTGCCATTGAGCGCGTAGATCACGTTGCGGTAGGTGCCGCCCTTGTCAATGATGATTTGCCGGGCCCCGCGTTCCAGTCGCTGCGCGATGAAGTTGCCCATCGTGTAAGACTTGCCCGATCCCGACGGACCGATCACTACGCAGTTCTGGTTGGCCTGACTGGTGTTGAACAGGTTTACCTGCAACAGGTTGCGGAAGCGGTCGCAGAGGTAGTCTCCTGACTTGTCACCCGACACGTTGGTCATCCAGTGCAGGTAGCAAGAAGCAATCTGGTCGGCGGTGATCAGCCAGCGGTAGTGTTGGAAACCGTTGCCAGGCAGACTGGCAAAGAACATATTGGCCGTATCGTAGCTTTCTACCAATGCTTCCGCTCCGTAGAGGCTACCGATGGCCGAGACGGTTTGGTCAATATAGCTTTGCCGTAGTTCATCGTCGTTGCTGTAGACAATCACTGACTGGTGCAGGCTGACTAGACGGGCGTTGCCGGACCGAACAAAAGCGGTGAACTCATCGAGTTCTTCGGCTTTTAGTTCGTGATCCTGGGTGGTGAGCCACTCCAGCGAGTCGTTGAGCTTGCGTTCAAAGTCCAGCGATTTCAACTCCCGTTCGGTATCTTCCACCAGCAGACACTGCGTTACAATGTGGGGAAACTGCAAGTGCTGCGATAGGCCGTAGGCGTACGGGCTACTCACCCCCTCACCATTTTTCACACTAGCAAACACCTCGCTACCCTGCCCGGTCATAGTGATCACGTTGGCTTTCTTCTCGCCGATGACCAGTCCGGACAGGTCGTTGTACACTTCCCGATTGAGTTTGCTGCCTGGCTCGTTGAAAGAAAGCTTCAGGTAGCGCACCAGTAGTTCGTTCAGCGCACCTTCGTCCAGACGGATGAAGGACACGTCTTTTAGACTGAACAAGCCCTGCACAAATTCGCTGGCAATGGCTTCGGCTTCCCGCAGTAGTTTTTCTATGCCACTGAAGGGGTTCTTCACAACCGACCCCGCTTGTGAGAAGCCGCTGGTAATCGGGTTCAAGCGTTTGAAGCGGTGACGGGACTTACTCGGGAACGACAGGAACAGGTAGCTTTCGTGCCGCAGTACCAAGCGAGCGAAGAAGTGGTTCATTAGTTTGCCTTCGTAGTAGCCGGTGGACTTTCCCTCCGGACGGAATTCCTGATCGTAATAGACGTCCGTCTTCTGCACCACCGTACCGGTGGGCAACAGTTTTAGTTGCCGGGTCAGCCGTTCGTTAGCCTGCTGGAAGTGGCCTTCACTCCAGGACTCCAGCGGGGCCCCGTGCACCCAGAAGCCCACGGCCACCCGTCCGTCCCGGAAGATGACTTTGTCTTTTTCCAGGGCAAAGACGGGCAGGCGTTGGGCTAAGTAAGCAGACTTCCTCGCTCGCCTACGGATTGGTTTGGTTAGTAACATGAATAGAACAGGTTAATTAGCGTTTGATACGGAGCTTATCGCTTTTCACTGCCACCTGCCGGGGTTGCAGAAAGCGATAGGATAAGTACGAAAACATCCTACTGGGATGCTTCCCCAGTGGATACTGTTGCCGGTTCAGCCGTTTGAGCATTAGGTAAGCCAGTCCGGCCAAGAGGATCACCCCCCAGAAGTAGTACTTGCTCATCGGAATCATAAAGTTGAGCACAATGCCAAAGACAATGGCCAGCGACATGATAAACGAGAGGGCAAACAGATCAGTCATAGGCAGACCCAGTAGCTGGGCCTGCTTTTCAATGGTTCTAAAGGTTTTCATGAATAAAGTACTGTAACGACTGTGAGTGCTGATCAAGACTTAGTTGCCGTCGGGTGGTGGCGGTGGAGCATTCACGGTGCCGCCATCTAGCAGGATATCTCCGCCCAGGAAGGTAGCCAGGTCATCGACGATAAACTGGAAGCCGCCGAACAGGGCAATGGCCACGATCATACCGATCATAAACTCAATCTTGTCCGGGGAACCGGTGAAGAACTTCATAGCCGCTTTGAAGATACCAATGCCAATTCCGATCAGGAAGGCCACGTTCAAGATGACGATGATCCAGTTGCGAATGTTGGACAGCGCGTTTTCTACCAAGGCTTGTCCGAAGGTCTGATGCATCGCAGCAAAGACAAACAGGAACAGCAGACCGAAGTGCTTTTCACTCACGGACCGCCGAAAGGCATAGCGTAGACGACGTGGAATGCCGAACAAAGAGGAATAACGTTTTGTACGCATAACAAGGGTTTGGTTAGGGGTTACGAGATTGGTTAAGAGAGTATGAGTGAAGTTAAATATCCCAGACATTCCGGGCGGGGGTCAATGGCGATTTTGGTTGGTCAACCGCGAGCGGCTTAGGCTTTACTGCTGGTTGAAGATCACCTTCAAAGTCAGCAAGCTGGTACTGCTTGACTGGTATGGCCGCATGGTTCTGATAGATGACCGATGGGGCATTCCGTTCTTTAGCCCATCTTCGGCAGACCCGGATAGCCAGGACAGCGAGCAGCAACCGCTAAGGGTGAGTTTATTAGGTTTAATAGACTTTGTGTCATTTTGGTAATGGTTCATGCGGTTTACGTTTTTTAGCGTATCAAGCAGCAGTAAAAAGAGATATACCCTATGAATCCTAGACTTGTAACTACTTGTTTGTGAGACAATTATACAGGGTTATCGCCAACACACCAAGAAAAGCAAAGGAAGATAATTTCCAAAATAAAAGATTGGGCCAAAACGATATTGAGCTAAACAGTGCCTTCATGAACCGTTTTTGGCTGATCATTGCAAATAATAGAAATACGCGTATGAAAAATGCCAATCCAAGCAACTTCTCTCGAATTTTTTTACATCTTATCCGTATTCTTTCACTTAACTTCTTAAACTATGAGAACCACTAGAATTCAAATGTACTACGCGAACTTTCGTACAACTTTCCAAATGATGATGGCCGAAATGCCTTGGATAGACCGGGCCAACCTGTTCATCACTGTAGCGATGATATTTGCTACCCTGGTCTATTTGGTAAACCATAGTATTCGGACTGATGATCTGTATAGCATCGTCGTTTTACTTTTTATTGGAGCGTCAATACGCTACGCTAAAACAATAAATGTCGGCTACGAGTCCATAGTAAAAGACATAGAGGGGCAGGATAAGAACAAGTATGAAGTGGTGCAGAGAGATAACTTTTATAAAAACACACCTTTAAAGAAGCATACCCCAGACGATATTCGCCAGGACGCTACCTACCTAGAGGATAAAGCAATCAATCCCTGGAAATACATTATAACAGGGGCTGTCTCTATCTATTCTTTTCTCATAACCTTCTTATACTTTGCTAACAAGCACTTCTTCGGACAAGCCGACGAATATGTGAAACTGCAGGGATTCAAATGGTCTGCTTTTATTATAGTGATGGTAACTATGACCCTCGCAATGGTATTCCCCTTCGTTTACAACTATTTGCTAGACAGGCGTACAAGAAATCTTCGGATTGCTAAGTGGCTATACGAATGGGTACAAAATAACGAAAAGAAGTAGACGTACTTCAGCTAAGCTACTTTCAAATCATCTAAAAACTCGGAAGCCGGATCAACGCTGGTCACCAGCAAGGCATCACGGGCGCGGGTGCAGGCTACGTACAGCAGGTGCCGTTCGGTGTTGTAGACTTCTTCCAGGTCGGCTTCGTCAGATATAGTTTCTATGCGTTCTTGTTGAGGAATTACTTCGTCGTCGCAAGCCATGACGACCACCATCTTAAATTCCAAGCCCTTGGCCAAGTGCATGGTGGTCAGGGAAGCGTAGCCGTGGGTAGTCTGCACTTTGTCATCTAGTATCTTGAAGGGTATACCCGACGCTTCCAGCGCAGCTTTTCCACGAGGGAGTTCGGTGGCAGAACGTACGAAAACGCCAATTTCGTGGGGCAAACATCCCTGTTTACAATGGTCAGAAAGCCACTCACTCACGGCTCGCCCTTCTTCCTCTTCGGTATCTAGCACCCGGACGTTAGGCGGGGGACCGTTGAAGACCGAAATGGAATCGTTACGCGCTATGGTGTGGCCGTCCACATCAGTAATCGTGGTGTCTAGCAGTCGGTCGGCGTGGGCTTTAATCTGATGAGAGGTGCGATAGTTGATCCGTAGGGTGTAGGAGCGGCCCTTGATGTCTACCCCAAGCGACTTCCACGAGAAAGGAGGCTGAAAGATCCGCTGCCCGAGGTCTCCGGCTAATAGTAAGCCATTCGGACGGTTTTGACTTAATGCCGCCAAGAATCGCAGTTGGGCCACACTAACATCCTGCGCTTCATCTACTACGACGAAGTCGAAGAGCAGCGATTCCGCAGTGGATAAGTGCTCGGCTAATTGAAAGAACATGCCGGACTCAGTCAGTAGGTTTTGCTCCTTCAGTTGCGTACGAACTTGTTCAAAGATCGTCCACAACGCTTGCCGCTTGCCTTCGGACAGGCGGGTTTTGCGGCCCAAGCGCCGGACATCGCGGTAGTCTTCCCAGCTTTGTAGCTGCCAAGCGTCCACTACTTGCCCCCATTCCATCATTAGGAAGCGAGTCGTGAAATTGTGTTCGGTGTCGTTAGCTTCTTCCAGTAGTCGTCGAACTTTATCTGGCTCCGCCAACTGAAACGAACCGATGCGCATTTGGTAGAGCCGACGACCGATGTCGCTCATGGCGTACAACTCAATGCGTTCGGCCAAGCGGGGTTCGTGTTCTATCAACCGAATAAGTTTGGTTCGCAAGGCGTTGGCTAAGGCCGACGAAAAAGTAGTGAGCAGCACGCGACTTTCGGAATTGGTACGGGCGAGGTACACCGCTCGGTGCAGAGCGACTACTGTTTTTCCAGTGCCCGCCGATCCGGCGATGCGTACCAGGCCATTATAGTCGCGGTTGACTAAACTGCGTTGCTCGGGATGCAAAAAAAGCGTCCACTTTTCCCAGGGGTAGTCCAGTGCCCGAGTCAGTTCGTCGGTGTCCTTCATCACGCGGAAGCGACGTTGTGCGTCGGG
The DNA here is from genome assembly GCA_965217295.1 of Cyclobacteriaceae bacterium. GTDB lineage: Bacteria > Bacteroidota > Bacteroidia > Cytophagales > Cyclobacteriaceae > Tunicatimonas. The sequence goes on along the minus strand of CBDCHR010000008.1, from coordinate 5,430,543 downwards.
ATGCTCGAAGGGATCGGCTTCGGGTAAGGCTTGCTGTACCGCCCGCGGAGTGACACCGGTGGCCAGGTCCAATAGGGCTTCGGCTGCCTCCTGCGGTAGGTGCGGAGCAAGGTCGAAGAGCGTATCTTCGGTGACGCGCTGCACATCATCTACCCAATCGGCGGGTACGCCGTAGCTAAGCAGCTCTTCTTCCGAGGTATCGGCGAAGAGTAGTGGCAGCGGTTGCGTTTCTTCAACGTACTGCGGAATGATAATTTCCTTCACCGTTTCCCGCACTTCCACCAACTGAGCGGCCCCGGTCTTCGGGTGCTTCTCTAAACGACGGCGTTCGGCCCACTGATAGGCTTGGTCGTGATGATCGACGTAGCAGAGCAACATACTGGCCTTGGTCTTGTGAATGACCAAGCGGACGTCACGGTTAACGCGCACCGACCAGAAGTGAGGGTCGCGGGAGCGGTCAATGCGATGAAACTGCATGCCGGGATTGGCCGGGTCCATTTGCAGATCAAAGGCGGTGGTTTTGACGGCCTTTTGCTCCTGACCAGTGAGTTTGGTCAGGCTGTCGGTGAAAGTGTCGGCAATGCGAAATTCCATGGTAATAAACTGATTATAGTAAGTCGTCTAACAATCGGGTGGTGAATGTCGGTAACGATTTCCCCAGCGTAATCAGCACGTCTTCCGGGTCCTGACCACGCCGGGCGGCAATTGCGACGATGCGATTCATGACCTGTCGAGAGTCCATATCGTAGAGGGTGAGCAGGTAAGCCTGCGGGTGTAGGGCTTTGATACCCCACGGGGCGAGGGCTTCGTCTGGGAAGTCACGCAGGTTGAATGTCAGGATGATGCTAGCTCCTGCGTGAATGGCGGCGGCCAGTACGTGATGATCTTTGGGGTCATTCTTTACGGCGGGCAGCAGGTGCTCGTATCCGGCCGACATGGCTTCGGGAAAGTTCGCTCGCAGCGCATCGCCGAACGAGGTCGCCAGTTTTGGGGGCCATTTTCTTTTGAGTTTCTGAGTATGCACCCGGTACACTTCGGTCAGTACCGCTTCCGACCACGCGGGTAGGTACTGACGAGGCTTCTCGGCCAGGCGGAGCAACAGGTCGCAGACGCCGTAGTTCGCTAAGACGCAGGCGTCTATGAAAACCTTGAAGTCTGCGCTCATTCGTCACCGGTGTAGTCAGCGTCGTACAGACCCGCCTTGTCAACGGCATCCATTAGGTTATCTAGTCCGGTTCGTCGTGCCTGGTCCCGATGTTTTTCGTAGGCTAGCAGGTCACGGAACACCACCCGCCGGTGTGATCCCACCTTATGAAAAGGAATCTTTTCGCCCTCTAGCAGGTCGACCAGGTGCTGCCGGGAGACGCACAGGTAATTGGCGGCCGCCTGCGTAGTAAAGGCTTCGTCATCCGGAATGGAGATGACGGCCCGCCCTTCGTTCATCAGCCGTACGAGGCGCGTCAGGTGCCTGAAAAGAGCCTCCGGAATCTCGGTCCGTTCTCCTTGGTCGTTGATGAGGGCGATGTGCCCCGGCCGGGCGAAAGCAGTGGAGAGTTCTTCGAGCTCACTGGGAGAGAGCAGGGATGGATCGAGTCGGTTCCGGTTCATGACGGTCATACATTTGGATTGCCAATATAAACGCTATAAACGCTAAAATGCAAATTTAGTTCCCTAATTAAACCCGGTACACCTTCATTACCTCATCTCCCAAATGATTAATCACCTTCACGGCAATCCGGCCGGAGGCGGGTTTGTCGAAGGGGCGCGAGGTATCACTGTGCAGGGTGTCCCAGGCTTCCTGGTTGATCTCGGCTTTCAGCGTTGTCTTCAGGGCTTTATAGGGATCGTTGGCTCCCAAGAAGTAGGCGTGACGCACGAAGAAGCTTTCTTCGTTGTAGTCGGTGTCCAAAAACCAGCAAGCAATGCCGTCCACACCGTCGCTTTGCACCTTGCCGCTGTTGGGGTGGAACACGTCTACGCCGTTGATTTTGACCTGAAACTGATCGTTATTGGCTTCCAGGATGTCAATATCCGGCTCGCCGAAGATGACAAACAGATTGCCCTTACCGGTGTTTTTGAGGTCGCCCGCCATGTGCAGGTCGGCATTCATGCGGGCTTTAAGCACGGGAATGCGACCCAGCTTTTCAAACTCTGAGGAGTGCGCGTCATAGTTGAAAGCGCAGGCGATGAGCACGTCGAAGCCAGCATCTCCGGCTTCCCGGGCGGCACTGACCAAATCGGGGCGGGGGACGGTGCCGAACTCAGGGCCGACAAAAATGGCCGCTCGCTTTTCGGTCGCGTTCTCGTCGGTTCCTTCGGTGTATTGGCCTACCGCGCAGACGTAGTCGCCGGGCCAGGGAGTGAGCGACGAGAAATTAATGCGGTTCTCTTTGTGCGCCTGTTGTACTCCGGCGGTTTTCAGATTGTCCAGGATCATCTCGGCAAAGCTCTGCTCTTTTCCGTAGCCTGCTTTATCTTCCGCCAGGCCATCTAGCAGTTCGTCATTTTCATCGACGCCCAGTGTGCGGTGCGGTGACAAGCTTTCGACGGTAAACGGCCCCGCCACCCGCACTTTCTTTTTGTCTTCGTAGGGTTTGTCGTAGAGAAACTCTTGATCGGCTTTGGCGGCAATAGAAGCGTCAATTTCTTTCTGTCGTTGAATGCGCAGCTTCCACCACTGTTCGTGTGCTGACTTTGCTTCATCGGACCAGTCGTCTTTGGCTTCGCGGGGGATTTCCCATGCTGACCAACTGGTTTTAAGTAGCTTGTTCAATTGTTCCCGTAGCGGTTCTAGCTTTTCCTGAAACTGCTCCCAGATGACGTCAATTTCGGTATTGTTGGCAATATCTTTCAGCATGATGTGCGGCACCCGTTCGTAGACGAAACCTTGACGGATGTTACCAACGGTAGTCGTCTCTCTAGGAGCAGTACGGGTGATTTCAGCTTCCTTTAGCTGCCCGTCCTTACTGTCCGCCAGCAGATAGTAAGGGTAGCGCGCTCCCATAATTCGAGTTCGGGCCAGGGCTAAAGCTACTCGAGAGGTGTCAATGGTAATCCACCGTCGTCCCCACTGTTCGGCTACGTAAGCGGTGGTACCAGAGCCGCAAGTGGGGTCGAGGACAAGGTCGCCAGGGTCGGTAGTCATAAGAAGGCAGCGTTGAACTACTTTTGTACCTGTTTGAACCACGTATAATTTGTCGTCTGTAAAACTTCCAGTACCAGTGTCGCTCCAAAAGTTTGCAATTGACATTGCTGGATAGTCAGATATATATCGCCGGTACGCAACAGAAGAACCTGATATTTGAATGCGATCTGCTTTATTTAATCTATCAAATCCCTGTTGCGAAGATTTCCAAAAGCCTCGTCCTGGCAAAAAGTTTTGCCCATGAAACGTGAAAGAGAAGTTTGTTGAATTGCTACCACTCTGAGATCGTAAATCACTAAGTCTAAAAACTGATAGCTCAGGACTAAGTTCTTTAGGGTTGTTGCGCTCTTTCTTGGTTAACCTCCGATGTTCAGAAGCGGTTTTTCGGACGAACTGATAAGTAGATACGCCTTCTCCACCTAAAGCTTTTTCCAGAAGTGGTTGGCGGTATTTTATAACTTCTTTATTTTTTGCAAACCATAGAATATAATCAAAAGACTGAGGAAGTAATGCCAAACCTCGCCCTGTAGTCTTCGCAAACGCTATTTCTGTCACAAAATTCTCATCTCCAAACACCTCATCCATCAACGCTCTCACCCGGTGCACATTTTCATCGCCAATTTGCACGAAAATAGAACCGGAATCCGTCAGCAAATCACGGGCTACGACGAGGCGGTCTCGTAGATAGGTCAGGTACGAATGGATACCGTCGCGCCAGGTGTCGCGGAAGGCTTTGACCTGCTCGGGTTCGCGGGTGATGTGATCAGCTTTGCCGTCTTTCACGTCGCGGCTGGTGGTGCTCCATTGGAAGTTGGAGTTAAACTTAATGCCGTAGGGTGGGTCCAGATAGATGCACTGCACCTTGCCGCGCAATCCTTCCCGTTCGGCCAGGCTGGCCATCACCTGCAAGCTGTCGCCCAGGATCATCCGGTTGGTCCAGTTGGCGTCGTGCTGGTAGAATTCGGTCTTGGCGTTTTCGCTCGGCAGGCCGTTGAAGTCGGCAAATAAATTGGTTTGCGCCGTATCCGGTTGCTGCGCTTGCGTCCGCTGGCGCAGGTCGTCTACCAGCACCTTGGGATGAATCTTTTCCTGGATGTAGAGCGGCGGAGCTTGCACGATCAGGTCAGAGGCGTCTTGCCCATCCTTGCCCCGCCACACCAGTTGCGGGTCCAGGTCGCGGTTGCGCCGCTGGTAGGCTACCTGGATAGGGTTCTGGTCTTCCAGGTGCATCACTGACTGGTATTCGGCAGTAGGAATGTTCTTGCGGGAAGCCTCCTCGTGCCGCAACGTTTCTACGGATTTAGGGGTAGGGGCTTTTTTGGTTTTCTTGGCCATGTTAGGTCGTAGTGGTTCTTTTTGTTTGAGTCGCATGCGAACTGCAAGTGACTACCGTTCATAGTCGTCACTCGGCGGAGCCGAGCGACATTAATAGGATTAAGTTTAAGTTGTTGTGGTTTCTACAAGTTTGCCAAACTCGCGCTCAAGCTTTTCGGCAAAGTCGGTTTCCATTTCGTAGACGTCGGTAAACTCGGCAAACGCCCAGCGGCCGTAGCGTCCCAGGTTGTTCACGCCCGGTATCCAGTGGGTGTCCATTGTTTCCTTCTTTACCTTGGCATCTTCGCCCCGGTAGCCTTTTATTTCTACGATCAGGTGCAGCGGGTCGGCTTGTCCGTCGTCGATCAGCACAATAAAGTCGGGAAGGTACTTCCGCTTTTCAGAACCGTAGCGGTAGGGTACTTCCAGGCCCAGGTTATGATTCTTCACGTAGGCCAGCACCGCCGGATGCGACTCGGCCACCCGACAGAACTCGGCTTCCCAATCACTATCCAAAATCACCCAGTTGATATGGCAGCGTCGGGCGTCGGTTTGCCAGCGGTGCGGGCTAGAGATATTGAAGTTGACGTGCCGGGTAGAACCCACCGGATTGTAAGGGTCAGGCTCGGCCACCACCGGACGCTCATCACTCATAGACTGGGTAATGGCGGCGGTGATGCGCTCGGCTGCCATGTCGCTCAACTCTTGATATCTCAGTTGCGCGGGATACGTACCGCCCTTACAGACCAAGTGCTGGTCCAGCCATTGCTTGGTAATCCGCTTGAGTTGTCCGAACAAATGAATCTTAGGTTCTCCACCCGTATCCCGCCAGTGGGTATAGAGTAAGTGTTTGGTCAGGTGCATGATCAGCGTAGAACGGCGGGTATCTTCCAAATGCTCCAGTCCTAAGTTAATGTCTTGCCCGATGATCCCCGAAACGTTGGTGATGGAAGGACCAACCAGGGCGGGGGTGAGTTCCAGGGTAGAGTCATCAGTAAAGGTAGCGTGCAGCTTTTCCTCGGGCAGCGTGATCCGGTAGCCTTCAATGCGGGGAAAGGTGATTTCCAGGTGATCGCGTTCAGGGCTCATTGCCTTTACCGGAATGGTTTCTCGCGGCTTTTTCACCGGGGCAATCACCGGTTTGGCCGTAAAGTCAAACGGAATACCTAACACATCGGCGTACTCCACGTTGAACAAACCCTCTTCGTTCTGTTCGTAAGACTGGCGGCGCAGGGCCCGACCGATTACCTGTTCGCAGAGCAACTGGGTGCCGAAGGCCCGCACTCCCAGCACGTGGGTGACCGTGTTGGTGTCCCAGCCTTCGGTGAGCATGGATACGGATACAACGCAGCGGATAGAGTCGCCCAGTTTACCGGCTTTGCCCACCGTGTTCATCACTTCGCGTAGCAGTGTGGCTTCGTCGAACTTCTTGCCCGCGCGCAGTTCGTCGGCCAGTTTGCCCCCCCGCTCAATGGCTTCGCGGCGGAACAGCTCAATTTCGCTGCTCGCTGCCTGGATGAATTCTTTATCCAAAGCATCACCCGACTCAAGTTGCTCGCTATCGATCAGCAACGTGCGAGGACGCGCCAGGGGATCGCCATGTTTGTTGTAGTTTTGGAACAACTCCAGTCTGCCTTCCACAAAGGCACTGTCCCCCTCGGCATTCTCCCGCCGAAAACCAGAGATATAATCGTAGACCAGCTTGGAAGTAGCCGTATTGTTGCACACCACGATGAAGCAGGGGTCTACCGAAATGTCTGCTTCCTGCCAGGCACGATGCGTCTTTTCGTAGTGACCATACAGTGCATCCAACGCTGATTGTAAGAGCGGGGGAAGATTTAAAGGGTCCAAAGACTCAGCGTTGCCACGTCCTTTCTTAGGCATCTTCTTACCAATGTGCTCCCAGAGGTTGCGGAACTTGGGCATCTCGCCACCCGGAATGTTGTCGGCTACGGGCACGCGAGGCAACTTAACGATACCACACTCGATGGCATCCATCAGAGAGAAGTCGCTCATCGTCCAGTGAAACAGGGTGCCCTCCCGGTAGCCGGAGCCGCGCAGGAAGAAGGGCGTAGCCGATAGGTCTACCACGCGTAGAATCTCCAGTTTCCGACCGATGGCTTCCAGTCCGGAAATCCACAGCCGGGCCGCTTCGTTGTTTTTTTGGGCCTCCTTCTTGTCATCCCCCTTTAGTTCATCCTCTTCGTGGCTGTCGGGCTTTTCGCGGTAGCAGTGATGCGCCTCGTCGTTGAAAACCATGATCCGCTTCATGCCCATCAGTTCGCGGACCACCCTTAGCATCATGTCGCCTTCAGTTTCCAGTGTTTTTAGTGCCTCGCCTCGTCCTTGAAGAAGCGCCCGGTTTGCCTTGGAAAGGTTCATCTTCTCCCGCAGCTTAAAAGCATGGTAATTCGTGATCACAATTTTAGCCTTCTGCATATCAGGTAAGAGATCGCTGGGTACCAATTCCCGCTCTTGGTAGTAGCTATTCGGGTCGTTGGGTTGCAGCACGCGCAGGCGGTCGCGGATGGTCAGGCCGGGAGCTACCAGCAGAAAACCGCGGGTAAACTTCCGGCGATTAGGTTGGCGCACGGCGTTGATCGTTTGCCAGGCGATGAGCATCGCCATCACGGTCGTCTTTCCGGCACCGGTGGCCAGTTTGAGGGCCAGTCGCATCAGGTCGGGATTTGATTCTTGGTTCGCCCCTTCCAGATGGTCCAGAAACTGCTGGCCTACTGTTATTTCCAGTGCTACTTCGGTGAGCCAGATGACGGTTTCCACGGCTTCCAGTTGGCAAAAGAACGGACGGTAGGTGCTAAAATTATGATGCCGCCAGTGCTGTAGCAGTCGGGCCGTTTCGGGAGTCACTCGCCATTTGTCAGGGGGCAGTTGTCTCCATCGGTCAACGTGGCCCCGCAGCACGTTGATCACCGGGGTGGGATCGTACTGCTGGACTTCGGAAGAAAGCCCTTTCCCCTCGTTGAAAGTAAATTCTTTTTGCTGCTGGTTTCTTTTTCGCTTCCGGGGTTTAGGAATGGGAGTGATAAACTCGGCCTTGCGTCGTTTCTCTATCACCTGTTGGGTAGGTTGTCCTTGCTCGTCCAGTTCCCAGTGACGGGCAGGATAATCGTAGGGCGAATTCAGGATAGGCTGTTCAAAGAAGGGGTTGTTCATAGGGTAATGTGCTTTGTGGTATTATAGGTAGGGCACTTAACTTTGCTAAATTAGGATTAATTGGGCAGGAGAGAAATAAGAAAATTTTCATTCTGACGAATCACACACCTTTGGATGTAAGATTTTAAGCAGAAACGTAATTGTTTTTGTTCTTAAAATGAGAATATTGCTCTTTCACATACTACACAGCAATTTTATGGGTCTCTTTGATAAGTTTGTAAAAAACAATGTGCCACCCCAGGCTTTCAATACATCTAATTTTTTTCTAGGTGCTCCAGAAGCAGAAGCTGAGAGTAATGCAAACTCACGTATGAGACTAGGCGAGGCGTTTGAAGATTACCTGGAAGTTCTCCCTAACCTAAGTCATGAGAAGTTTATCATAACAGGACGGAAGGGTAGCGGAAAGTCTGCGATAGCTGAATATATCTATCTTCAGTGCGAGGCAGACCCAATGTATTTTGCTGAATTTGTACGAAAGTCCGACTTGAATCTAGAGCAGGTAAGCCAAATCACACATGAACTCAATTCTAGTATCTCCTTTTCCTTAATTGTAGAATGGGTTATTCTCACTAGGCTCACTAAACTTTTAATTCAGAAGGAATCACTACACCATTATAAAGAGATCAGAGATCTACAGACTTTTTTGAAGAAAAATTCTGGTTTTGTTGATATAAAATCAAATCAGATAAGGCAGATTATTGAAAGTAAAGGTTTGGATGTAAACGTCGCTTATTTTAAGCGATTTTTAACAGCAAAATTCGGTCAGAAATATGATATCACCAAGGAGAAGGCACCCTTCTATAAACTTATACCGCACCTCAAAGATACTGTGTATAGCTTGATGGATTACGAAGAGAATAGAGAAAGTAAGTTTGTGCTAATATTTGACGATTTAGATATTGGTTTTAAGGCATCTTCTGAGTCAAACAGAAAGGCACTCTTGGAATTGATCAGGGTAGCAAAAGATTACAACAACAACTTCTTTGGAAAGAATAATTTAAATTCTAAGGTCATCATATTGTTGAGGGATGATATTCAAAGAACCCTCTCAAAGTACGATGCTGATACTGGAAAGATTTTCTCGAGCTATGCTGTGAATCTAGTCTGGTATGAACACGAGTTTTTTCCTAAGCGGGCAGGGCGTAGTAAACTCAAGCAATTTGTGGATAAACGGATTGCTCTTAATTTCAAATGGAATAACAGAGAATACAACGAAAAAGACCCATGGGCTTCGCTGATTGATGAACAAGAAAATTATAAGAATGGTGGGTTTCAATATGTTATCGACCATACCTTTGCCAGACCTAGAGATTTATTATTGTTCTTCGAACCTCTTTCAAGATTCAAGTTTGACATACCACTAAAAAAACGAGATATAAATAAGCTATTAGGGCTCTATTCTGAGGAACTCATGATTGAGATAAAGAACGAATTTTCAGCCCATTACACCTCCGAAGAAATTGAAGCTATACTGAAGACTCTGTATAGCTTCTCAGACTGCGAAGAATTTTCTTTTTCTGGATTAGAAGCAAGATTGCAAAAAAATGGTTTTCATAAGAATGCGGATGATGCAGTTTTTAAGCTGTTTGAATACTCTGTAATCGGCAACTCAATTCCCGGAGGGAACAAAGTTGCATTTAAGCACTGGGAATCTGGTGATGATGTAATTAAGTTTAACAGTAGCTATAATATCATTTTTCATCATGGTGTAAAGGTATACTTTGCTAACAAAGATTATTGATGATAATCCTTCGTTAGTTACCATACTAATCCCGATCTCTATCTCAAATTCTGCTCTAAAATCGCCTTCAACTCCTTCTTACTGGGCAGCACCGTTTTGTACTTACTGGCAAATATCTGATCGTTGGTTTCCGGCAGGGTGATCTCCACCAAGGTCTCGTTTTTATCCTGACAAAGGATAATACCAATCGTTTTGTGTTCTTCTTCTAGCTTAACGTATCGGTCGTAAAAGTTGACATACATCTGCATCTGCCCGATATCCTGATGTTTCAGTTTGCCTATCTTGAGATCAATCAGCACGAAGCACCGCAGCAGCCGATTGTAGAAAACCAAATCGATGTAAAAATGATCTTCGCTAAACGAGATACGCTTTTGTCGCGCCACGAACGTAAAGCCTTTACCTAGTTCTAGCAGGAAGTGCTCGAGCTTGTCAATGATAGCGTGCTCTAGTTCGGATTCCGAATAGGACGTTTCTTCCTTGAGTTCTAGAAATTCTAGCACATAAGGGTCCTTTACCGTATCTGTAGCCCGAGCGATAATCTGCCCCTTTTCGGATAGCTCTTTAATGGCTTTTTTGTCGCGACTTAGCAGAAGGCGTTCGTACAACCCGCTGTCAAACTGCCGATCTAGCTCTCTTACCGACCAGTTGTTTTCAACAGACTCTATCTCGTAGAAACGTCGCTGATGTTCATTATCCATGCGCATCAGTTTAAGGTGGTGCGACCAGCTAAGGTTGAATTCCGCAGACACTGTCTGCGCTTTTGCGTACACCAGAAAGAACGAGCGCATCTGTTCAAGATTACGCTGAGAGAAGCCTCGGCCAAACTCTTTTTGCAGTACTACTGACAAGTTTTTTATTATCTGCTGCCCATAAGTGGCGCGTACTTCTCCCTTTTGCTCCTCCTCCACGATCATTCTGCCAATCTGAAAGTAGGTTTGTACCAGCGTTTGGTTGATTTGCTGGATAGCTTGGTGCTTGGCCGAACGCAACAGCGCGACTACACTTTGATAGAAAGTACTACTTTCTGGATGATCATCTCTTTTTGCCATGCCTTTGGTCTGGAGGTTGTCTACTAGCTGTTGAACATACGCTGTGCGCAGCAAAAATACAAATGCGTACCTTCCTGTTCGCAAAGCGCAAGGGTTTGTTCGGGACGGCTGAGCGTTTCTCATTCAAAAGCTACTGCTAAACGAACTTACTGCTCGCGCCGTTACTTTGGAAAGTAGATAGCCACGATGACCGAAAAACAGATAGAACGAGTCCGTACGAAGATCAAGAAGATACGCGCGACGTTGGCGGCTGAGAAACGAATGTTTGGAGCCTACGATGATAGCCGAGGGTTGCGCTACATGCCGCCAGGTTTATTTATCCAAATAGAAGACTATCGTGGTGGACTTACTTATCTGCGCTGGTTTGCCAAGAATTTTCCGGACGATACTGGGTTCCCGGATTTTTTGTTTGAGTGGATTGTCATTCTGTTCAACACCGGAAAGCAAAAAGATGCTGAACAGAAAGCTTTTGAGACTTTCTGCTCTAATACCTACCTGTTTGATAAGTTCTTCGACCGTCCTATTGTGCTGATAGATAAGTATGAATTCTCCAACCTGAGCGCCCCGGCGTTCACTGAGCACTTTACGTATTCGCATCAGCAACCGCCGTTCGCCGACTTTGCCCACTGGCTTGAGGAACTTACCGCTACTGAAAGGTTTGCTGAAGCGCGCAGTCGGTTCGTTGATTTACAGCGGCAATTGAACCAAGAAAATGACCTTCAGCAGAGACGCTACCTATTGGAAGAGGAAAGGGCTTTACAAAAATCTTTCTGATCGGGGCGGCGACTATCGGCACAAGTTTGATAATCAGTCGATATCATGCGCTGCCTATCCAACGGCTCCTACCGGAGCGACTCATTTGATGATGCAAAAGTAGTTGATAGGCCAATTTTGCTGCCAAAAGATGTTCGTCATAAAGCGAGCGCGCCAGCCCAGGCGAGTTTAAGCCACTTCCTTGTTGTCAGCAACCACACCAGGCTAGGCAAAGCTATCAACTGTGGGGGGGAAGCATATCAAATGTTTCACCCGGCGGGAAGCCGCTCTAACTCACAGCAAAATGACTGCTCAACCCCCTGCTTACCACGATCTGTTCCGAGTCGCCGAAATTCAGGTCACTTATCGCAACCCAATCAAAAACCGCTGGAAGATCACCTGTTCCGATGATGCTTACGTCATATTCAGTGCCAACTGGAATCTAGACACCATAGACTACCGCGAAGAGTTCAAGATGCTAGCCCTGAATAGAGCCAATGAAGTGCTGGGCATCTTCAACGTTTCGTCCGGTGGTACGGCCGGTACGGTAGCCGATCCCAAGATTATCTTCGGAGCGGCCCTAAAAGCTCACAGTAGTTCGATTATCGTAGCGCACTCCCATCCGAGTGGTAATCTAACACCCAGCGATGCGGACATCAAACTGACCCAAAAGCTTAAAGAAGCCGGGCAAACCCTGGACCTACCGGTACTAGATCATCTCATCATTACTTCGTCTCATTTCTACAGCTTTGCCGATCACGGAGTACTCTGAAGGTACTCTTCCTTTGACAGTATCTTAAAAAATGATGGTAGCTGTTAACTGGCTTTGCCGTGCGGTACACTGCTATATACCTATGCGCGATCCACAAATCAGGAGAAAATAGCCAATTGACCAAGTATTTGCAAAAGTACAAAGCCAGACGGCGCGAAAGTCAAGAGTCCGCTTCGCCGAAGAACAATTTATCCTCCCGCTGAACCCTCGCACCGTAAAGTGTCCTTCGCTCTTGACTTAGGCTGGCTGTTTTGTGATGTGAGGCAAAACCTGGCCAAGGTGGCTGGGAAGTAACCTAAATTCATGTACCTATGAAATCTGATTTTGAAGAACGCCGACAAGCTCGCAAGGAACGCTACGAAGAACTAGCGGACAAAAACCGGCAGCAGTCCGAAGAACGTTATGATGCCGCTCGAGGCATCGGCAACCGCATTCCAATGGGACAACCAATCTTAGTGGGGCACCACTCGGAGCGAGGACATCGCGCCGATCTGAAGCGCATCGACAACGATATGCGGAAGTCGGTAGAGCACAATGCCAAAGCGCGCTACTACGAAGACAAAGTACAGACGATTGACAATGATCGAGCAATCTACAGCGACGATCCGCAGGCCATTCAGAAGTTAAAGCAACGCCTCTCCGATCTGGAAGAGTACCAGACGTGGATGAAGACCATCAACAAACTCTGCCGATCCAAAAAGCTGACCGACGAAGAGATTGCCGAGCGGCTGGAAGACAAGTACGGACTAAATATCTCAGGCATTCACAAGCTACTGAATCCACAGTACAGTTATGAGAAGCGAGGTTTTCAGAGCTGGCGACTGTCTAACAACAACGCCAACATCCGCCGAATCAACGAGCGCATCGCCCAGCTAGAGAAAGCCGAAAGCGAAGAGACCAGCGAGCAAGTGATCGGTGAAGTAAAGCTGGTAGACAGCGTGGAGCATAACCGCCTGCAAATTTTCTTTCCGGACAAGCCATCGACCGAAGTGAGAAGTCGGCTAAAGCAACACGGCTTCCGGTGGTCGCGGCAACAAGGCTGCTGGCAACGGCACCGCAGTAATACGGCTACGTATCAGGCTAAGAGAATCGTTCGTGAGTACAGTGAGGGGTTACTTTAACTTGAGGGGGCTACGGCCCCTTTTTTTGGTAGTGTATTTAGAATAAGGATGTCATTTTGCCACTTTCCCAAGATTGTAATGCACCGTGCTACGGCGGCCGCTGTGCGGTGGTTTACCTACGTTTTGAAAAAAATAGCGTTTTACGTACCAAACAGGCACATCTCTGCCGGATGGTATTGTTAAGCCGTTCGATCTTGATAGTCTGTGGTTTTGCCTTCCAACTGGTGCGCCCGGCTGACCTTCGGCAAAAATGTTGGTATAAGCGGCCAATCCATCAGTGAACACCAAGGCTTTTTAGCATAACTGTTACTCAATACTAAACCATAAGCCTTGAGCCCCCTCCGCGCCGACTTCAGTACGTCCTCCTAAGTAGAAACCTACCATCAGACCACTACGCCTTTCTATGGCTAATTAGAGGCATTTGAGACAGTCTTTTGCCCCTACGAATGTCCACGTTTAGTCCCGGCGGGGGACCGCAGCCTCCACACAGTAGAGGGCTAACTCAGGGTGATTTAGTTCTCCCATAAGAAGTGTTTCGGCAACTGACCGTGCGACGTCCGCTGCCAGCACGCTTGACCACCCAACTTAGGCTTACTTTCAGCGAGCGATAGCCTATAGAGAAATACGTTCCAGTAGCATATCCTTCAATAATTCTTCTTGTTTGAGAGTGGTAGCTGGTTCTTTATATACTGATTGGCGTTTGTAATTGTGGCACCGACATGGTGGCCGGGGCGGCCCCGCCGCGCCATAGTTCTGTTTTCCATAGCTACCCATTGTGGCACGACGAATCCAGTAATAAGCACTACCGCTTCGCTGCCAAGTCTTTAACTTATCATCCTTATTCAGAGTACACTGCCGACCATTGTAGCTCCGGATAGGCCAGGAGAGTATTCATTCGTCTGCCCCTTCCTCGGCCACCGGCGCATTATGCATAGCATTATGAAAATGGAAGAACAAGAAACGAGTTGATTTGAAGGCTCCGCAGTTCGGGTCTATACTTGATTTTAGGTAGTAAAGTCGTGCTAAGCAATGAGCACCTTAACCCCTGAACTTTCTAGTTGCCGCTGGTCTTCGGATTCAATTTGGTCGTCGGTTACTAGAATGTCGATAGAAGTAGGAGGGCAAATGAACGCCAAGCTTTTGCGTAGGAACTTGCTAGAATCAGTTAGTAAAATTACCTGGCGAGCGTGCTCAATCATCACTTGATTGAGGTGAGCTTCCTCTACGTTTGGGGTAGATAAGCCGTAGTTGACGTCCAGACCGTCCACCCCTAGAAACAGCTTGTCGCAATAATACCCTCGAATGCCTTTTTCGGCCGGTGTACCTACCAATGACAGCGACTGCTTTCGCAGAAAACCACCCGGCACAATAACGCTGATATTCTTGTTCTCAGAGAGCTTTATAGCGATGTTAAGTGCATTGGTGATCACGGTCAGGTTGGTTACTTGATTTAGGTGATTGGCTAGTTCCTGCGTGGTGGTGCCTGAGTCAATAATGATCGTATCACCATTTTCTACCAACTGGGCAGCGCGCTCTCCGATGCGTTGTTTCTCCCGGAAGTTAATCTTATCCTTGTCTGACAACTCGAAATCGACACCTACCCGCAGGGTGGGTTTAATAGCTCCGCCTCGCGCTCGGATAACGGCACGCTTTTGTTCTAACTGGTTGAGATCATTTCGAATCGTTACTTCGCTCACATCAAAATCCCTGCTAAGGTCGCTTACGTTAACCTGTCCCTGACTGTGAATCTGCTCTAGAATGAGGGTACGACGTTCCAGCGTATTTCTTTTACCGTTGACTGCCATGAAGTGAAGAACAAGCCCTTTTAGTAGTGAGAAGATGATGTAGAACGAACAAGGTAGATAATTGGCGTATTCTATAAAAGTAACATTCCAATATATTATCCTACTGAAACCAAGGGAAGCGCTCGAAAGCTATCAGACAACTTGTAGAGATAATGCCTGAGACTAGTTACTAGATAAGATGCCTAAGCTCAGAGCTATTGCTCATTTAACTACCCAATGGGAAAACAAGAGGTAGCCACAATATCCAGTTTAATACCAATTCCCCGTAGTACAAAAAAAAGCCCGTAAGCACCATTATTTTTGGCTTACGGGCTAGGCGGTAACTAGTTTTATCTAACGATCAGACTTAGTACCCAGTGTTCTGATCTAGTTCTGGATTGCGTTGTAACTCCCGGTCGGGTAAGGGAAGTAGCAAGTGCCGTTCTTGGAAAGTCTGCCCCCAGGTATTCTCTTGGCCTACCAAAGGGACAAACTGAATATCTCCACTGCCGTCGTCGCTGCTGAGCGGGTAGGTGCGGGTGCGTACCATATCGTACCACAGTTTGAAGTCAAACACCAACTCGCGGTAGCGTTCTTTCCATACTTCTTCCACAAACGCCTCTGCCGATAATCCACTCAATTCCTGGGAGATGGTAGCGGCATCCTGTTGCCAGTAGGCCCGACTACGTACCTGGGTGAGGTAGTCCACGGCTTCGGTGGTGACCCCTTCCGAACGGGCAATCCCTTCGGCGGCAATGAGCAATACTTCACTGTAGCCGTAGGCCCGGGCATCCTTGCCGGAGTTAGCCGTCTCGAGCAGAGCCTCATCATCGTGCCAGATGTAGGGGGTCGGCGGGAAGGTCAACTCCGATCCATCTTCTTTGGTCATCGACGTGTGGAAGTACTGCTTGTTTTGCGCCCGCAGGTCGTTGACCGGATCGTACCCCCGCATAAACTCCGGTTGGGGCTGATAAGCACCATTGGTGATGTCGTAGGCTACTTCGTTCACAAGGGTTACAGGATAGGTCCATCGGGGATAGTCGGAGTCGTCAATACCCACAAAAAACTCGATGGGGTAAACAAACTCCTCAAAGGCTTCATCGCGACGCATCTTGTTATAAGCGCTGTTAGCCAGATCAATTTCACCACTCGGAAGAAAATCATGCTGCGCGAGGGCGTGCGATCCCTCATTAATGACTAAGCGGGCCGCGGCAGCAGCATCTGCATAACGATCTTGCCCCAAAGGAAACCCGCTCATGGTTAGATAGACGTCAGCTAATAAGGTAGCCGCTACCCCACGGGTGAGCTGGTATCCATTCCCTTGCATCGTATTTTCAGCTAGACCTCCTTGATCCACGGCAAACCGTAGGTCCTCAACCATCAGATCGTATGTGTCACTGAGGGCATTTCGCTGAACGTACAGATTATCCAACGATTCGTACGGTTCGGTCACCAAGGGTACTTCCCCGAACAAGCGGGTTAGCGTAAAATAAGCAAAAGCCCGGAAGAAGCGAGCCTCAGCCAGCAGCCGATTGGATTCGTCGTCTGATAAGCCGGGGGTACCCGGAATGTAAAGAATCGCATTATTAGCCCGGCTAATGGCACCGTACATTGTAGACCACATATCATTGAGAAAGCCATCGCTGTTGAGCCCGTTCAGCGTAAGCTGTTGCGCGAATTGAATATGCGGTTCTTGCCCCTTGTACTCATTATCAAAAAAACCGGATAGGTAGGGGCCGTACATGGCTTGTTTGCCGGAGTACACTCCTCCGTTTAGATAGAGGGAAGGGGCTCCGTACCGATACAAACCGTTGACCGCCGTTTGCGCGTGAGACGGTTCACTAAAGAACTGCTCAATACTGGCCTCATCCCGGGGTTCTTCATCCAAGAAATCGCCGCACGAGTAACCTACTACGCTGAGTAGCAGGACGATAAATGTTCTTGATATATAGTTCATAAGTAGCTGATTTAAAATTGAAAGTTAACACCCATGGTATACGTGCGAGGCCGGGGGTACTGGAAAAAGAAAATGTTCTGCCCCCAGGGGTTTTCGCCCCAGGAGGTAGCCTCCGGATCTTGCCCCTGAAACTCGTCTGACTGAATCAAGAAAGCGTTCTGCACACTGGTATATATCCGCAGGTTACGGATGCCTAACCGCTCAGTTAGTCCACCGTTGAGATTGTAGCCCAGCGAGATAAGGTTACCCCGGATGTACGAGCCGTCGGCAATCCAGCGGCTATCTACCTGACTGTTCTGCCCGGCGTAGGCTTGGTTGCGAATTTCCTGCACCATGGTGTTCTGATTGTCGGGTGTCCAGCCTTCGGTCAGGATGGTGCGCAGTCCGTTGGCAATCCCTGAGCGGTCTTCGGTAGAGTGATAATACTGCTGCATGATATCCACTCCGGCCACAAACTGAAGGTCCACCGTTAAGTCAAAGTTGCGGTAGCGGAAGTTATTGACAAAACTACCCGTCCACTGCGGCAGACCATTGCCGATGATCTGCTGCTCTTCGGAGCGCTTGGCCTCACCGGGTACCGCATTAACCGCCTCCGCCTCATCCGCTTCGTCGGTACCCCAAATGCCCAGTCGCTCAAACCCCCAGAAGGAAGCCAGCGGCTCGCCTACCCGCAGAATGGTTTGGCTACCCGACACCCAGTTGGGGCCAGGGAAGATGTCTTCGTCGTTCTCTCCCAGTTTCTCAATGCGGTTTTGATTGTAACTGAAATTAAGCGTAGTACTCCAGCTAAAGGCATCACCAACTACATTTTGGGTGGTCAATAACACCTCAATTCCTCGGTTGGATACTGATCCGATGTTATCAAACACCGACCCGAACCCGGTGGTCTGAGGCAGGGGACGGTTTAGTAGTAGGTCAGTAGTCAGCTTGTAGTAGTAGCCGAGCTCCAGCGATACCCGGTAATCAAGCATCGTTAAATCCAGCCCCACGTCAAACTGCGTCGTCTTTTCCCACTCCAGATTGGGGTTCGCCAGTCGGCTAATACCACTGAAGGTTTCCCGGGCACCATTAATTAGGGTAGTGCCTGAAAATACGGTAGCCAGCGACCGGTAGGTGGCGATTTCGGTGTTACCGGTAATACCGTAGCTGGTGCGAAGTTTCAGTCGATCAACCAGTGACGTGTTCTGCATGAAGGATTCTTCGGACACTACCCAACCTAAGCCAAGCGAAGGGAAGAAGCCGTACTTATTATTCGCCCCAAAGCGAGAAGAGCCATCAATCCGACCGGTAGCCGTCAGCAAGTACTTGTTTTTATAAGCGTAGCTACCCCGGGCAAAGTACGAATTCAACGTCCATTCATCATAGGAAGAATACGGGGCATCAGGTTGACTGGCTGCTCCCAAATTGTTAAAGCGGAAGAAGTCGTCCGCAAACCCGCGAACCGTAGCACCAAATCTGTTTTCTATACGCTGTTGCCAGCTAAGTCCTACTACCCCGTTGATCGTATGATCGCCGATTTCTTTATTAATGTTTAGGTAGTTTTCCTGTTGCCAGTAGTTGACCCGCCAGTTAAACTGATTAGCCGTACCTAGGGGCGCAGAAATGTTAATAAGATCGGTGGGACTGTAATTCTGGAACAGCCGGTAGTGCTGATCGAAGCCGAACTGGGTACGCAGGCTAATGCCTTCCGCCAGTTGAAACTGCAGGTAAGCATTCCCAAACAATTGGGTTCGATCCCGCAGTCGGTCCTGGGTCTCTAGTACGTGTACCGGGTTGGCCATTGCCTCCAGATTATAGGCATCCGAGATCATATTACTGTTGCTGTAGGTACCATCGGGAAAGCGCACCGGAAAGATAGGAGGCATTTCAATCATGGTCCGGCGCGGTGACTGGTAGCCGCCGCCTTCGTCGAATTCGTTCTCTTCGGTAACGTTAGCCAGCAGGTTAAATCCTACGGTGAGCCAATCTTTGGCTTGGCCTTCGTAGGCCACCTTGCCGGAGAACCGCTCCAGGTAATTGTTAATCATGATCCCCTGGTTGTTGGTATAGTTGAGGAACACTCCGTAGGATGACTTTTCACCCCGCTGCTGAATAGATAGCTGGTGGTTGTGCGATACTGCGGTACGGGTCGCCTCTTCCTGCCAGTCGGTATCGTAGAGCGGGTTGCCATTGGCATCGAACAGGTTCGGGTCGTCGGTGGTGAACACCGGGTTGCTACTGGGGCGGTACTTCGGAGTGTTTTCCATTCCGATACGTACTACATCCAGCCACTCTTGAGCATTGAGTACGTCCATCTTCCTACGCATGGTACCAATGCTCACAAAGCCATCGTAGCCTACCGTGATTCCTTCGCCTTGCCCGCCTCGCTTGGTGGTCACCAGAATGACTCCATTAGCGCCCCGGGCACCATAGATCGCGGTGGAAGAAGCATCTTTCAGTACTTCCATGCTCTCAATATCATTGGGATTGAGAAACTGTATGTCCTCCATCACTACCCCATCCACCACGTAAAGCGGGGCCGAACCACCGTTGATTGTGCCTTGTCCCCGGATCAATACGCGGGGGCTACCGGTGGGAGAGCCAGAATTTAAAAACACGTTAACTCCAGCTACCCGGCCCTGCAGGCCCTGAAGAGCGTTAGTTACCGGAGCACGAAGCAATTCCTCGGAACTTACGGTGCCAATGGCCCCGGTCACGTCCGATTTCTTTTGGGTGCCGTAGCCCACCACCACTACTTCTTCGAGGGACTGCACATCGGGCACGATGGCCAGATCAATGGTGGAGCGCCCTTCAATCGGTATTTCGGTGGTGGTGTAACCAATAGAGGAGAAAACCAGGGTGGTTACCTCGTCGCCGACACTGAGTTGGTAGCGGCCGTCTACGTTGGTCACCGTGCCCTGACTTGTGCCCTTGGCCAGCACGTTCACCCCGGGCAAAGGACCGCCGTCCTCGGAGTCGGTCACCGTACCGCTGATGGTTTGCGCTACGGTGCTGGTAAACGGACGTAAGACCGGACGAACCGCGGCCAGCAGGGTAGGTGCAGAAGGTCTCTCTTGGGTTTTGGTATCTAGCGGCGGCACTAAACGCGACTCTTCTGGTTGAATTACGTAGTGTTGAGTCCCTATCTTTTGGTAGCTAAGCTTGAGCGGCGGCAATACTTCTTCGAGCAAGCGATCCACATCTTCGCTACGAATGGGCCGAGCGAAGGTCTGCTTATCGCTCACCAGCTTCGTATCGTAAGCAAAGCTAATGTGATACTTTTTTTCAAGGTCAGAAAAGAATTCGGTAAGCGATACTTTCGTTTCCTGCTGCTCAGCCAACCGAAGCTGCGGTTGATGAGTTAGCGAGGCCAGTGACTGCGCGCTTACCGATGCGCTGGATAGTAGAAGCCAAGCCAGCAGCAGTTTAGTCGGCAAAAATCTAGTACAATTCTTCATCATCAATCTGATAGTTTAGGTTAAAGAAATAAATATAGTTGCACAAAAATCTTTAGTCGGCTCTTGGGGTAATGGTAATGATGTCTTCGTTGGTGCTCACTTTTACGGGAAAGGCCCCCTCAATAAGTGATAGCAATAGATTGAGATCATCGCGCGATACCCGCGCGGTAAATTGGTAGTTTGCAATTGCCGGGTCGTCGAACCGAATGGTTTTGCCGTGGCATTCGCGAACCTGCCGGGCTACTGTAGCCAGGGTTGCAGCACGAAAATCAAACACATTTTCGCGCCAGGCTAGCGCAGTAGGTTCACGCTTCCTTTTTCTGAGCTGCTGATCGGCGGCGGCTACCTCCACGAGTTCCCCCGGTGCCATCAGTAGGTGTTCTTGGGTTTCCGGACGGGCTACTTTTACCGAACCTTCTTCCAGCATCACTTGGGTGCTGCCGGAGCGGCTTTTTACGTTAAATTCTGTTCCTAATACTTCTACCTCCAGCTGCGAGGTGTGTACCACAAATGATTGCGCGTGGCCAGCCAATACGGAGGGGTTCACCGTAAAGAATGCTTCGCCTTCTAACCAAACCTCCCGCACCGCTGCTGTTTCCACGTCAGGCGCTACCTGTAGCCGGGAGTGCGCATTGAGCATCACCTCGGTGCCATCGGGTAGTTGGAATGTTTTAGTTTCTTGATAGCCCGTCTGATACGCTTGATGAGCATTGACCCAATACAGATAAGAGATAGCGCTTATCAGTAGAAGAGAAATCCCGGCGGCAGCATAGGGCATCAAGCGGGTTTGGTACCAGCGGGCAGCCGCTGGAAGTGGTTTTATATGATCGAGGGACTTTTTCTCCGATGTGCGTCGATCAATGGTAGCGTAGATCTTCGCTAATTGGGCTTCCAGGTAGTCCGTTGAGATTGGTTGCTGCTGGTTTGGCAACTGATTAATTAGATCGGCAGCTTGCCGGATAGTCTCACTTTTTTCCGGACAGTTAACCGGAAAACTGTCCCAAAACAGATTAGGTTGCCCTTGCACCCACTGCTGAAAGCTCAGGTCAAGAACAAAGTCGGTTACCTGATAGGAAAGATACTTCTGGCCGTTTGGCTGGTTCATAGGCTGGTGTTCTACGGAGTAGTTACCAGCAGGCTCATTTGTGACCCATCAAAAGAAAAGTTTTTTATTTTTTCTAAATCACCAGCGAATTCTGACGCAACCTGAAACCAAGATAAGGAGGTTAGAGTAGAAAAAACAGCATCCACGAAAGCAGGGGTACCACTCGAAGTACTTTGGATAGGTAGGCATTGAGCGTAGTAATAGCGCGACGACACAATTTGTACACCGTACGGGTTTGTACTGACATAATCTGGGCAATCTCAGAAAAGCTTAGCTGGTTGTAAAAGCGCAGATAGAGCACCTCCTGCTGCTTGTCGGTAAGCGTATTCAGCGCATTTGCCAATTGCTCAATGGTTTCCTCCGGGAGCGCGTTCGCATCGTTCTTATAGGCCGTTACCCAATGATCAGATAGGGCGAATAAAGCTTCAGCAGGAACCGGTTGTTCTTTGGTAGCATACGTCTCGCGTAGGATTTTCCGACGTAGGGCCCCTAGCAGGTACGATCGTAGAGAGCGAACGAACGCTAGCGTATCTTTCTTTTCCCACAAATCGGCGAATAGCTCCTGAACGCAGTCTTCTACCAAGGTCGGACTCGCCTGAAACTGCGCGCCGTAGCGGAAGAGAGCCGCCGCGTGATCGTAATACACTTGCTCAAACTCTCGACGAAGATTTTCTTCCGATTGACTAGTAAAAAGAGAAGTAGGCTGATCTTCCGCTTTCATCGCGTAGGGAGATTGAGGATAGAAGGTAGCTAATTATTTTAATATCCCAAAAGGGGCAGGATTCTCGATAGAAGTATAGAAATCTATCTTTTTTGTTTCATCTATACAAATGGGCAGCAGTAATACTGTAATATCACCTCTAACGAAAGAACAGTCTGGTACAGATAACATTATTTATGTCAATACGACAATTTTTCCAGCAGCCTGGTTACTCTCCATAAATTTGTGGGCCTCAACAATTTCATCCAATGTGAAAACTTTGCTTATATTCAATTTTATGTGACCAACTTCCACGGTACGGATAAACTCTTGAAAAACGTTAGCAGGGCTTTTGATTTGTCCGCTATCGTAGATCGTTAAATGCACCGTGGCCGGAATAAACTCCATAGGTGCAAAATTAGAAATAGACCATTCTTCAGAAAGCATGCCTGTCATACAGGCTATTCCACCGGGCCTGATACACGATAAAGAATCCTTCAGGGTCAGTGCACCAACCAATTCCAGTGCTTTATCAACACCGTTCGGGTCAATCGCCCGAACCTGATCTTGAAGTTTTCCATCATCTATCAGCACATAAGAAGCTCCGTTTTCCAGTAGTACCTTTTTCTTTTCTTTGCTTCGGGTGGTGGCAATTACTGTCAGCCCCAAGCTTTTAGCGACTTGAGTAGAGAGCATACCAATGGAAGATGTGCCTCCTCTAATTAGTAGGGTTTCCCCTCTTTGTATGTGTAATGCCTGATATAGTGAGCCATGCACGGTTTGGTACATTTCAGGAATGGCACCCAGAATTTCCCAAGGAAGAGTGCTCTGAAAAGGAAGAAGGATATCTTTAGGCAAGATGGTGAATTCGGCGTAACTTCCATCAAAGGCTCGCCCCATACCGCCCATCAAAGCCATAACCGGTTGGCCTTTTTGATATGCTCCTGACGAATCTTCTTCTACCTCTCCTATACATTCAATCCCTAATATCCGAGGTAAGGAAACATTTGGTGATAAACCCTTGCGGGTCATCAATTCTGAACGATTCAGCCCGAAAGCCTTAACCTTGACCAATACCTGTCCTTTGCCTATCTCAGGAATAGGCCTTTCCTCCAGTGTCAGGTTTTCTGCCTTCCCCGGTCGATATAATACAGCGGCTTTCATGAACGACTATTTGCAGGTAACTTTTAGATCTTTTTCTTAAACGCTAGATCGTCCATCTACACAACAGATGGTCCTTATATCTTTGAAATATTGCAAAATACTTAAAATCGTGAACTTGTTCTTTAACCGTTGCTTCACAAATAACTTTCATAACCTTTGTTTGTTAATTACATTAAGTAATTTGAAAGGAAATAAAATTTACATACATTTATACCGTAATAAAATGAAACGTTTATTTATAATTTTTCAACATGCTAGAAACAGATCTGACAACTGGGGTGGCGGGCAGTGATTATACGTTTAGTGAAATTTTTGGACAACCTGCCTTGTGGGAGCACACCTACGATGAGCTTCTCAATCAGCAGGAAGCGCTGACGGCGTTTCTTCAGCCGCTGTGGGCTCAAAACAATATCGAGGTGATACTGACCGGAGCGGGCACCTCTGCTTTTATAGGAGAGGCACTGCAGGGGCCTTTTCAGAAAAACACGGGTAAGCTCACCCGCGCTGTGGCTACAACTGATTTGGTATCACACCCGTCTTCTTTTCTGCGCAGGGACGTACCTATCCTGCTGATTTCGTTTGCCCGCTCCGGTAACAGTCCCGAAAGCGTAGCAGCAGTCAAGGTCGCCAACGCCGCGTGTGACACGGTGTACCACCTGGTAATTACCTGCAACGAACAAGGACAGTTGGCGCAGCAACAGGATAATCGACAGTACACGCTGTTGCTTCCCCCCGCCGCCCACGACAAGGGGTTGGCAATGACTGGAAGCTTCTCTGCCATGTTGCTGACCGGTCTGCTGGTGTCCCGGTTGTCTTCGTTGGCCAGTCTGCGTTCGCCCCTGCAACAACTGGTAACCTACGGCGATTATCTGCTGCGGCAGGCTCCGGATCTGAAAAAGTTCGCTGAGTTATCCTTTGAGCGGATCGTGTTTCTCGGCTCTGGTCCCCTGCGCGGCACCGCCCAGGAATCACACCTGAAAGTGCAGGAACTCACCAACGGGCAGGTGGTGGGCAAGCACGACTCTTTTCTGGGGTTTAGGCATGGTCCCAAAGTGGTTGCCAATCATCAAACCCTGGTGGTGATGCTGTTCTCTAACGATGAATACGTCCGTCCCTACGAAGTGGATCTGGCGCGCGAGCTTCTTCAGGAATCGAAGGCTTTGTTTACCGTGGGCGTGGCCGAACGGCCGGTGCCGGGGGTGGAGGTAGACTGGTGGATCACGATGACCGATCACGGCAGGGAGCATCTTGATGAAGAATTTCTGGCCGTGTGCAGCGTGCTGGCCGCCCAGATCATCGGTTACTACAAATCGCGCCAATTGGGGCTCAATCCGGACAACCCGTCGGTGAACGGTACGATCTCCCGGGTGGTGCGGGGCGTCACCATCTACCCTTACCCGCCCTCCCGCTGATGACCTACAACCCCCACGGCGACTACGTGCTGGTGGTTTGCCCCAACCCGTCGGTCGACAGCTGGATCTGGCTAGACGATCTGCGCCTCCAGCAGACCAACCGCATCAGCCGGGAAGAACACTACCCCGGAGGCAAGGGCACGCACGTAGCCATGGCCCTGGCCGAACTCGGTCGGCCGGTACACCTGCTGGGCTACTGGGCCGGACCCACCGGGCAGTGGATTCGCGCGGAAGCCGAACGGAGGTATCCGCACCTCCGCTGCATCGGACCCACCGTAGCGGGCTGGTCGCGCCACTGCTACACGGTTCGCTCAGCGCACGAGGTGGATGGCACCGAAGTGTTAGGAACCGGCCCTACGCTTCTGCCGCAGGACGTGGACGCGTTATATGAATTATTTGAACAGGAAGTAAAGAGCGCCCGGTGCGTAGCCATGAGTGGCTCATGGCCTCGGCAGGCTCCCGACGACGGCTACGCCCGACTGATACGATGCGCTACGGACCAGCGCAAGGCCGTCTTCCTCGACTGCACCGGCCCCGCCCTCACGCACGCCCTGGAGCAGCGGCCGTTCTGCGTGCATCTCAACCGCCCGGAAGCTACCCAGCGATACGGCGTCGATGAACTGGACGAGGCTATCCCCCAGCTACTGGCCAGCTGTTCCCAGGCGGCGGTGACGGACGGGGCGCGGGGACTCTGGCTGGCGGACGCGCAGCAGACCGTTCGGGCGCAGTGTACGCCGGACAAAGTGCAGAGCACCGTAGGCAGCGGCGATTGCCTGGTGGCCGGACTGGTGGATGCTTTGGTGCAGGGAATGGACCTGATGGCGTCGGCCCGCCGGGGAGTGGCGTGCGGTGCCGCGAACTGCCAGCACGAAGAATTGGGAATACTACGGCAAGAAGACGTGACCGCCCTGGAGCAACGCGCGACGGTGGAGGTCATCGATGGCGAACGCCAGGCATTGGATACGAACGCATGAGCAAAACACCATACAACGTACTGGTTGTCGGCGAGTTGAACGTTGACATCATCCTCAACGACATTAACGGATTCCCGGAAGTGGGCAAAGAAAAGATCGCCCGCCGGATGGTGACCACGCTGGGTAGCTCCTCGGCTATCTTTGCTAGCAACCTGAGCAGCCTGGGCGCGTCAGTGGCCTTTCTGGGTAAGGTGGGGGCCGATGCCCACGGTGATTTAATTCTGCGAAGCTTGCAGGCCCAAGGAGTGCACACCGACGCAGTGCTGCGCGATGAATCAGTGGACACCGGAGCCACGCTGGTACTCAACTACAACGAAGACCGGGCAATGGTGACCTACCCCGGAGCCATGGAGCGGCTCACGATCAACGACATCACCGACAAGGCTTTGTCGCAAGCGCAGCATCTGCACTTTTCATCGTACTTCCTGCAACCCGGCCTGCGCCCGGCGGTGGGTGAACTCTTTCGGCGAGCGAAAACCCTCGGACTCACCACCTCGCTGGATCCGCAGTGGGACCCCGAAGAGCGGTGGGAGCTGGACGTAGCCGAGATTCTGCCGCACGTCGATGTCTTCTTGCCCAACGAAAAAGAACTGCTGTTTCTAACGTGTGCCTCAACAATGGACGAAGCACTGGCTACCCTGAGTGACACTGCTCGCTGCGTGGTGGTGAAGCACGGCAATAAGGGATCGTACGTCTGGCAAGATCAGCAATTGCGCCATCAACCTCCGTTTCTGAACGAAGAAGTAGTCGATGCCATCGGGGCGGGCGACAGCTTCAACGCCGGGTTTATCCGCGAGTTTGTCCGCGGTGGCTCCCCGGAAGCTTGCCAGACCTTTGGTAACCTCATCGGAGCCTTGTCGACGACCCAGTCCGGAGGCACCGCCGCCTTTCAGGATGTCCAGCGCATGACCAATGTTGCCCTATCAAAATTTAATTACTCCCTAACCTTATGACGCTACAAGAGAAATTTAAGCAAAGAACGGCCGGGCAGCAAGGACTGCTCGCGACTAATTATTATAACTTCGAAACGCTGTCCGGCGTGCTACAGGCGGCGCAGGAAACCCAGCAGCCGCTGATTCTTCAACTCACCCAAAGCTCGATTGACTATCTTACCCTGCCCGTGGCGGTGAGCCTGGCTCGGTCGGGTCTGGAGAGCTATGGCGTAGAAGGCTGGCTACACCTCGACCACGGCGGCTCCTACGAGCTAGCCGCCCGCTGCCTGGACGCGGGCTTCGACTCGGTGATGATCGATGCTAGCGAAGCTTCCTTTGATGAAAATGTGGCTACCACCCGGAAGGTGGTGCAACTAGCCGAACGCTACGGGGCCAATGTAGAAGCCGAGCTGGGCTACGTGGCCAAACTAGGTCAGTCGCATCAGAATAAGGGCTTTACGCAGCCCGACGAAGCCCGACGGTTCGTGGAAGAAACCGGGGTCAACGCGCTGGCGGTGGCCATCGGTTCAGCGCACGGCTTCTACGAACAGCCGCCCGAATTGCAGATGGACCTGCTGGAAGAAATTCATGCTGCCACGCCCGCTACGCTGGTGTTGCACGGAAGTTCGGGCATCTCGCATTCTGATCTACAGCGGGCGGTCCAGCGGGGTATTTGTAAGATCAACCTGGCTACCGAGATCAAAAACGCCTTTATGGAGACCCTCCAAAAGACCTTAGCTCATAACGAAGAAATCGACCTGCGGAAAGTATTTCCCGTCGCCACCCGCGCCGTCACCGATTTGGTAAAAGAAAAATTATTGGTCGTCAGCCAACAACCCGCATGAAACGACTCTTTATATTCCTGGTGACCGCGGTATGCCTGGGGCCTTCGCCGGTCTACGCGCAGCAACCCGCTACCAATCCTGACCAACTCCTCCTCAAAAACTTCCGCCCTCAGTCTCTCTACCAGACCCCCCGAACAGCAGTCCGGCAAACCAAGTACCCCGCCATCGATATGCACTCCCACAGCTATCCCGAGAGTCCGGAGCAAATAGCAACGTGGGTACAAACGATGGATTCGGTAGGCATCGATCAAACGGTGGTGCTGACCTACCAAACGGGCGCTACCTTTGACTCGCTGGTGCGGGTATACGGTGAGTACCCCAATCGGTTTATCCTGTTTTGTGGCTTCGACTACACTGGCTACGACCGGCCCGGCTACGGTCCGGCGGCGGTGGCGGAGCTGGAACGCTGCGTGCGGATGGGCGCCCGCGGAGTAGGGGAGTTAGGCGACAAGGGGAAAGGATTGTTTTACTCGAAACCCACCCCGGCCTACGGCATGCACATCGACGACGACCGCATGGATCCCCTTATCGACAAGTGCGGCGAACTAGGCATTCCCATCAGTATCCACGTGGCCGAACCGATCTGGATGTATGCCCCGATGGATTCCACCAACGACGGCCTGATGAACGCCTACACCTGGCGACTGGACGATCAACCGGACATCGTCGATCATGCCGGGATAATGAACATCCTGGAAAACGCGGTGCGTGATCATCCTAACACCACGTTCATTGCCTGCCACTACGCCAACTCTTCCTACGACCTAACGATCCTGGGGAAGCTGTTAGACCAGTACTCCAACCTGTACGCCGACAATGCGGCCCGCTTCGCTGAGACGGCCACCATTCCGCGCTACGTAGCTTCTTTTTACGAAAGGTACCAGGACCGACTGGTGTTCGGCACCGACCTGGGCATGGAGCCGGAAATGTACCGGACACTGTTTCGTATCATGGAAAGCTCCGACGAGCACTTTTACGACCAGGAGCGGTTTGGCTACCACTGGGCGCTGAACGGCTACGGCCTCTCCGACGCGGTGCTGCAAAAAGTCTACCGCACCAACGCCCGTCGCATTCTACAACTTGACGCAAATGAACAATGACATCACCCAAAAAAACTACGCTCGTTCGCCTTCTGCTTGGCTCTGCTTTCTTTCTGAGCCTGTTTATTCGTTGTCAAAAAGCCCCCGAAGCGGTCACCACCATCACAAGCCAACATCTGCGTCTGGAGGTTGATCGGCAGTTGCACAGCCAAATCAGTACTACCTGGGAAGCGGCTGCGCCCCTGGTAAGCGACTTTCAACCCACTGAATACTTAGCAACGCAGCAGGGCACCTACCGGGATTTTTCGCTCAAGGACACTCAACAGAAAGCCACCACTGACGCGAAACTGGGTCGCGGACAACAAACAGTTTTTCAGGGCGAATCGGAAGGAGACTTAGCACCGCTTACTAAAATCCTGACGGTGGAGCAGTACGACGATTTCCCCGACCTACTAATTTTTCAGGTGGCGTACGTGAACATAGGAACAAGGGCGCTGGACGTGACGGAGTGGGTTAACCATGCCTATACCCTGGAGGGAAACGACCATCCGGCTCCGGCCTTCTGGTCGTTTCAGAGCGGCTCGTACGAGAGTCGTCCCGACTGGGTTTTGCCCATCACGCCCGGCTTTCGCCAGGAGAATTACCTAGGCATGAACGCTTCCGACTACGGCGGCGGCACGCCGGTCACCGACGTGTGGCGGCAGGATGTCGGGGTGGCGGTCGGGCACATCGCGCCGGTACCAAAGCTGGTTTCGTTGCCGGTTGTAGCCGACTCGAGTGGGCAGCAAGCAACTGTGGGAGTGCACCATAAGGAACAGCGCAGTCTATCGCCCGGAGACACGATTACGACCCTCAAGACCTTCGTCTCGGTGCACCAGGGCGACTACTATACGCCGCTCAGGCAGTTCTCGCAGTTAATGCAGCAGAACGGCCTGGAGTTCGTGCCCGCCGAGGAGGCCGCCTATGAGCCGATCTGGTGCGCCTGGGGCTACGAACGGGGCTTCAACGTAGCAGAAGTGATCAATACCTTGCCCAAGGTGAAAGAACTAGGCATCCGCTGGGCGGTGCTCGACGACGGCTTCCAGCAGGCCGAAGGCGACTGGAAGGTGAACGAAGAGAAGTTTCCGCAAGGCAGTGAGGACATGAAGCGGCTGGCCGATGCCATCCACGATCAAGGGCTGAAAGCCAAACTGTGGTGGGCACCGCTGGCGGTCGACTCGGGTACGCAGCTATTAAAAGAACATCCCGACGTGCTGTTGATCAATGCTGAGGGCAAGCCGCAGGACATCAGCTGGTGGGATAGCTACTACATGTCACCCGCCGCCCCGGCCACCGTGGAGCACACTCAATCGGTGATTCGGATGTTCATGGAAGACTGGGGCTTTGATGGCCTGAAGATGGACGGGCAGCACATGAACGCTGTGCCTCCCGATCATAACCCCGCGCACCAACTGGCGCATCCGAACGAAGCGGTAGAAGCGGTACCGGCTTTCTTCCGGATGATCTACGAGACCGCCCGCTCCATTAAACCCCATGCCGTGGTAGAGAACTGTCCGTGCGGCACCGCCTGCTCCTTTTACAACATGGCCTCGATGAACCAATCGGTGAGTTCGGACCCGATGAGTTCGTGGCAGATCCGCCTGAAGGGCAAAACCTTCAAGGCCTTAATGGGCAAAACGGCCTACTACGGCGACCACGTGGAGCTCAGCGACGGGGGGATTGATTTCGCCAGCTCGTTCGGCATCGGCGCGGTGCTGGGCACCAAGTTCACCTGGCCGAAAGACAACCCCACGCAGTCGGAAAGCTTTCTGCTGACACCTGAGAAGGAGGAAGTGTGGAAAAAGTGGTTTAGTCTGTACAACCGCAAAATGTTGTCGAAGGAAGCATACTTAGGAACGCTGTACGACATTGGTTTCGATGTGCCCGAGACGCACGCCATTCAAAAAGGAGACACCTTGCACTACGCCTTTTACGCCGACGCGTGGGAGAATGAGGTGGAACTACGGGGCCTAGAGCAGCGTACATACCACGTGAGAGACTATTCGAGCGATAAAGATTACGGTACCGTGCAGGGGCCGACGGCGAAACTGCCGGTGCAATTTGAGCAGCATTTGTTGCTGGAGGCGGTGCCGGAGTAATTCGCACTTGGTATTATGAAACAAGCATTCTATTCTTTCTTCTCCCTGCTACTGGCCATTTCCTGCCAGCAGGGGGTTGCTCAGCGCGTTACTCCCGTTGAAAAGAATGGCCAACTCACCGTTTGTGGCACCCAAATCTGTAATCAGTACAATCAGCCGATCCAACTGCGGGGCATGAGCACCCACGGTATCCAGTGGTACGGGTGGGGCAATTGCCTTACTGAATCTTCTCTCGATGCACTAGCCTATGATTGGGAAGCTGACATTTTGAGAATTTCGTTGTACGTTCAGGAAGGAGGATACGAATCGGATCCCGAAGGATTTACCAATCAAGTGAGTTTGCTGATTACTGAAGCTACCAAGCGAGGAATGTATGCCCTAGTAGATTGGCACCAACTGTCGCCGGGCGACCCGAACGAGAACCTGGATCATGCCAAGCGATTCTTTACGGACATTGCCGGTCTCCACCAGCACAAAAACAACATCATATACGATGTGTGTAACGAGCCTAACGGAGCCGGAACTACCTGGAGCCGTATCAAGACCTATGCCGACCAGATTATTCCTGTCATCCGCGCCATCGATGACGATGCCATTGTGCTGGTCGGAACTCCCGGCTGGTCGACCTTCGGAGGCTCAGGACAAGGCAACTTGCGGGACGTAATTGATAACCCGCTCCGATTTTCTAACGTCATGTATACGTTTCACTTTTACGCCAACGATCACCGAGACAGGTACCTTAATATTTTGGACAGTGCGTCCCGTGTCTTGCCGGTGTTCGTAACGGAATTTGGCACACAAACGGCCAGCGGCGACGGGAATAATGATTTTGCGATGGCCCAGAAATTCATCGCCCTAATGGGTGAAAGGAAAATTAGCTGGACAAACTGGAACTACTCCGATGACTTTCGCAGTGGGGCAGTTTGGGAGCCAGGTACCTGTAGCCGTGATGCGTGGACGGTAGAGAACCTTAAGCCCGCCGGCCGGTGGATTCGCGACAGAATACGTATCCTCGAAGATAATTTCCCGTCTTGCAATAACCGTTGATCACCAGTTCTTTCAGTTCCTTCGATAGCGTCCGGAGAGTGATCTTCTCGATGTTTTCCTGCAAATCCTTAAATCGGCTTTTCCCTTTCGGTAGCGAAGCCACAATAGGATGACCCTCGACGCTTGTTAGACTTTTATTATTGAAAGAAATTAAGTGATCACTGCTAGTGTATAGCGAAAGCGGTCTAGCATAATCCGTTTTCGACGTCGCTTTTCGCCTGAAGAAGAAATCTTCTCACCTCTTCTAATTGGCCTATTTTAATATCAACTTCTCTGATTTTCTTTTCAACCAGTTTAGCCTTTTGAGTTGCTGTTAGTTTCTCGTTAAACCAACTCTGCAGTAGCTCCTTAATTTCAGCCAAAGTCAAGTCCGCTTTTTTGGCTTCAATGATCCAATGAACCCTGTCTACCAGGGCTTCATCGTACTGCTTGTAGTTATTTGATGTTACGCTTTCGTCAACGTTGCCTTTTATCAATCCCAGATTCTCGTAGTAGCGCAACGTGTGGGTTGAAACCCCCGTTCGCTTAGACAATTCGCTGATTAACATGCACTCGGTTTAGTATTAATAAATTTGTTTGATGTATAGAGTATACTCTATACTTGCATGTTGCAAAAGTACTACCTTTCTTTGCTAGAATAAAACTCTAATGAAGAAATTCGTACTTATCACGGGAGCGTCAAGCGGTATTGGCAAAGCAACCGCCCTGTTACTGGCTCGTAGCGGCTACTCCGTTTTTGCCACCGTCCGCAGCGAAGCGGATGCCTGCATCCTGCGCGATGAAGCCCCCGCGACGCTCACCCCAATTTTGCTTGATGTAACCAACGCGGTACACATTGAGCAAGCGTATACGCAAATCGCCGAAGCCGTCGGTGATGATGGGCTGATGGCCATTATCAACAACGCCGGAGTTAACTACACCACGGCTACCGAAGAGGCAGACATAGCACAAGCCCGGGCAGTATTTGATGTTCTTTTCTGGGGCATGGTGTCGCTGGTGCAGCAGTTTTTACCGCTGCTTCGTGCCTATGCGCAGCAGCATCCCAATCAGGCTCGGATCATCAACGTAAGCTCCGTGGGCGGTATTTCCGCGTTTCCCTACATCCAGTTCTATAACGCGGCTAAGTTTGCGATGATGGGGTTTACCGAGTCACTTCGGTTTGAACTCAACCCGTTCGGCATCAAGGCCATTGCCATCTTGCCCGGCTCCGTTAAAACCGAAATCTGGCGAAAAGCGCACGACTCAACGCAGCAAGCGCTGGCCCAAGAGAACAGTTTGTACAGGGAGTATCTACTGAAAGCCAGTGAGTTTTCAAATTCCTACCAAAATAGCGGAGTGAGTGCTGCCAAAGCCGCCCTTGTTTTAAATAAAGCACTGGAAGCCCGAAAACCGGCGTTGAAATATTTCATTGGAACGGATGCCAAGGCACTCCATTTCATGGTAAAATTCTTGCCTGACGGATGGCGGCACGGGATCATCCGGCAGCAGTTGGGGTTTTGATAAGACTACGCGCTGACTGTGCTGAGTGTTGAGTTAACGGAGGGTGTTGTGATAATTTTTACGGTTCAGAAAGTCATCGCAGTCGGGCCTAATGTAGTAGTTCTCTAAAGGCTATCAGGCGGGTGAATATCTGATACATGGCATGTACTCCGTCAGGGTAATAATTTAACCCGATACAGGGGCGGTAGATTCCATTTGATTGTCAATGATAGCTAAGGCTTTGCTCATGTGATGGTTGAATTGTTAGAATGCAGTCTTTCTGAAGTTCCAAATGCGTTAAAATTTCGTCAGAAGAGATTGTAGTAGAGTAGCGTTCTCATACCGGTTGATGATAATGCCTTTTGCCCAATCATATGTAAGGAGCGATAGAAAATTACTCAAACGATTCGTACGAGTGTCTATGGTCATCTTTCTCGCGTACCTTCTCTCTTTCAATAGCTTTCTTAGTCCTTTCAATTACATCTTTAGCCCATGCTGATAATACTTGATTACTATGGTCGACAAGTAACTCATACGGAAGTAGATTATTTTGCAGTACAGTTGCCAAAGAGCCCGACCAACTGGAAGGATGTATACTACTACTTATCCTATCAAGTACTTGCGCTAAGTTTGGTGCTTTTTCTACGAATTGAAAAAAAACGGACTTCCAGCGCAAGGAACCATTATTCGAGTTGTGATCGAACATAATCATTGAAGAGGCAATATTGTGATAGTTCTCGTCAGGTTTCTTCTCACACCATCTAATGATGACTTCATCATCGATGGAATTTAAGATACTAGCGAGGCCATCAATTTTTCCTGAGTGATCGCTGAAGAAAGCGCTTAGCAGAGCTTCAGGCTGTAGACTAGCTATGGTCATGATAGTAGTCAAGAATAGTGCAG
This sequence comes from Cyclobacteriaceae bacterium, assembly GCA_965217295.1. Taxonomy (GTDB): domain Bacteria; phylum Bacteroidota; class Bacteroidia; order Cytophagales; family Cyclobacteriaceae; genus Tunicatimonas. The sequence continues at coordinate 5,396,557 of CBDCHR010000008.1, read as the reverse complement.
CACTATCGTACGTCTGTCGAGAATACTGAAATATATTGTCTGATAAGTTTCTCGCACAAGCACTTGCCTCATCGCCTACCAAACAGATATCTGCTATTTGCTTTAAATCCATATCCTCGTGCTGGTAGGCTAGACGCGTGCCGTATGGAGTAGGAATAAAAAGCGTAGGACTCGAGAGCACCTTCCGTCCAATATCAATTAATTCTTTTCCCGGAGTAGATTGATTTTGAGTACACTGATATAATTTGGCACTTAGTAACTCTATAGCTATCGCTTCACCTCCTTCTATCTCGCACAGCCTGCTAAGTATTTGAGCTAATTCTGTTCCTAAAAGCTCACTGTAAGCATTTCCAATCAGCAAATTCTTAAAAGATTGTGGACTGACAATTTCTTCATTTAGGGCTCTCAAAAGTCTTTCAACTGCTTTGGCATTTAGTAGTAATGCAGACTGAAAATCTACGAACCATTCTTTTAGCACAGAATCATTTAAGATCGTATCTAAAACTTCGTCACTATCTACGGCGTGTTGATCAACATTAGCTTTTAAATACCCAATTAGAACCTCAACAGATCGCTTCCCAGACTCAGTTATTGCCAACTGCCTAACAAGCTGACTCCAAATTGCTTGGAACTGAGTAGAACCACTACCCAACCCCTGTCCAAGCATACGTGCTCTATGAGACCTAATACAAACTAGTTCTGGTAGTAGGATATTTAACGACTGAGAATCTTCCAAAAGTTCGGCACCAAGTTGCTCGGCAAGCTTAGTCTCTTTTTCCCAATCCCTACGAAGTCTGAAGTCTTCAATCTCGATAAGGGTTTTGTTCGTTTCGGGAATGATATAAGAGCTTCCTCTAAAGATAAATACTCTTATTTTATCGACCAGACTCGTAGGTCTCAGAATAGCTTCAAGAGCGATAGTACGGGTTAATAAGCTAGAGGTATCTTTTCGAGCATAATAACTAATTGTTTCTCGTACGGCGTGCCACCCTTCGTACCAAGGGGCTTGGCTATGTATCTTTTGACTGGCCTCTTCAAGTAGATCAACTAGATTGATTCTAACCCACAAACCGCGAAATACTTTTGCTAATAATGATCTTAGCTTTGCGTTGCAAGCATGATTGGAGAGAATCAGCTTAACGCAAAAGTTAATGAAAGTAGAATACCAGTCCTTCAATTTCTCAGAAGTGTCTGCTTGATAGCCAAACCCTCTTTTCCTGGCACCAAAGGCGTAACCTATGCGTGAAACATGAAAGTTGGTATCGAGTGCCGCGTCTAGCAAGAACATACCTAACTCCTGTGCTTCGGTATTTTTGCTATCAAGCAGTGCCTCGATGAATTTTAATCTATGTTCTACGGTTGCTTCAGTACCTGAATAACGAGGTGAAAAAAGGGGACGTATGATACTACGCACCGAGTTGTGATTATCACTCGGATTTTGAGATAGCGCAAAAAGACAAAGCAGTGTGGTACTTTTAAAAAACAGATCGCTATCGTACGCAAGATGATACAGAATGTGAGTAAACGTTGGAAAGTTCCTATTTGCGATGGTAGCAAATCTATTATCTTGTGCGGCTCTTTCTAAAGCGGTCAGCGTATGAGAAGGTGACAACGGAGCTATGTTCATAAAAATATTAAGCTGCCATCTATCAAGACTTGTGAGGTCCCCTAACAAGTTACCCTGCTTTAGCCAGTCTTCTGCGATGGAAACGGCTTCCTTAGAATCGTGGAGGAAGTTGAGACGGTGTGAAAATGATGACATCAATCGCTTTGAATTGCTATCAAGTAGTATGTCTCGAATTGTAGCTGGCGGAACTTCTTCCAAAGCTTCCTGAGCTAATCTATTAGCAATGGCGTGCGGGAGCACCGCTCGCCAGTGACCGCGAGCCTGGATTAGATCGCGTCTTCTGATTGTTGCTGCATGACGATATAGCTCACGTGCGCTTTTACCAACGATGGTACCTAAAACATGAAGTTCCGAGGTATCTACCTGTGTATTCTCACCGTCGAATGAATATACTAGCGATAGTACCCGAGCGGAAAGTAGCAAGTCTTCATTGTGGCTGTGATTTTGCCAAAAAAGACGTTTGAATATCTCGTTATTCCTAAGACCAGCAAGACTTTCATCTGGCCCTACTGTTCCTGCAATAGCGAAGGCTACTCTAAAATTTCCTCCTGAAATACTCGCGATTGTATGAGCATCAATTTCACTAATGTTCTCATAGTTTTTCTTCACTAGCCTAGCGATAAGTTCTTCTCCAACAGCCTCAATCTTAAATACTTCTGTTTTCTCAGGAACATCATCGCTGATATCGTATTCGATAGTAATAAGACTTACGGGGCTATTAGGTGTCTGGCATAATTTTGATAACCGTTCGTGAAGTTCAGCCCCGCAATTATCAATAACCACCACTGCTTTTGTTTGCAAACTGATGAGCTCTTGCACGAACGCCGCCGGAATAGGTACTGGGCTATCTGCTATATCCGAATAGAAAACTTGAGTAGGATTCAAAGGGTTGCCACCTACTTCCTGATCAAATAGCGCTTGTACAAACCGAGTCTTTCCAACCCCCGATAGACCTACCAGCCTTACTGACTTTCCTGGTTGGTGTAAAGCCTCTCTTACTGCTTGAATCCCATCTAGTGTTGAAACTTCGGTCTTATTGGGAATTATAATTCTGGCACTATCATCTACCAGGAATTCATTGTTAGTCTCACTAGCGTATGACCAGTTACCGTAAGACCTCCACCCCTGAATAGATTTTCCTATTCTGTTACGCACCCAAAGGATTAAGGAAGGATGGCTGCGTACCCAAGTCGCGACTCTCCCTCTATCAAAAAAATCGATGTGCAGCTGCTCGTCAATATCCTCTTTATCCACGCACGCACGCATTGCCGCTAAACGCCTTTTTAGCATCGTATCGGTGAGGGAAGCACTAGAGCTGACTACAATATATGATCCTTTATTCTCTATTAGCTCCTTGATAGATTCTCTCAGTGAGCCCTGCAAACACATTTCCTTTTTGATTTCCGCCGGGGGCATATCAGGCTTTTTTACCTGAAATCCGGTATCTTTGCGTTCTACATGACTGGACAATGGGACAGTATGAGAAGCAACTCTAACATCAATACCACCATCAGAGGCATCCTGCGATCCACCCCAGGTTATTCCTACGGTTGGCAAATGCGCAGCTCGAAAATCAGCCTCACATAGCAAACCAATCAGACTACGTAGGTCACTATCATCGAGCTCGGCTATGTCGTCACTAGTTATTTCCAGATTCATGTATGAGGAGAACTGTTAGATTAGCTACTGGAGCATTCCTTTCTTTTGAACTCTGCTACAATGGTCGCCTTGGATACCTTTTTCAACTTTTTTAAGTCCATTTTGTCTGTAGCATTAAAAGCGCAAAATTACGGAGTGTTGCCTAATCATCATTATTGAAAGGCTCGATCAACGTTCTGAGACTGATGAATTGGTCGGTACTCTACGTGATTTGCCCCTGAGCGATCACCGTTTTCATGTCTAAAGGCTTGCTCGGCCCCGAGTCAAATCCATCCTGGATCTCTTTCTTTAATGCAGCCAGTCGCTGCGATTACTCCTGATTTTTCTCCTCGAGCAGACGAAGGGCTTTGCGTACTACTTCGCTGGAGGAGCGATAGCGGCCGGTATTTACTTTGGCTTATACGTATTTTTCCAGGTAAGGGGTCAAGGAAATGTTCATAACAGGTGAATTCGCTAACAGTACATAAAGCCCACACGATAACCAAAATTGTCAGAGTGTGTCACTAGAAAACTGTATGTTTGTTACTGCTATTACCTACCTAATCAAGTGGTATCACAATCGGACCATTTAACGAATCACTCTTCGATACCAATCGATTATCTACCCAAACACAGAGTTTACTTTGATTGCCTTCCACATTAGCCCTCCAATCCTTTTTCCAGGCAATGTCAATATCATGGTCATGGTAACGAAGGTTACCTAGATAAAAGTAATCCCACTTATTTTGTGGCAACAGGGGTTGTAGGGTGAATTCATCTCTGTGTGATGCTTTAAATCCTAGTAAATCTTCGATTAACATATCTGGAAAGGTGGAATGGAAATAGTCCTTGACCCCGCCAAATTGCTCTCCGTCGCTAGGTATATACCACTCTCCAATATTCCGCTCTTCCCCGTGCATAGCAACTAGTTTGTCTATCAGGTTGTAAAGTAGTTCCTTATCAGACTTAGTAATTTTCTGCTTGTAGTTTTTCAGGTAGTTTGCATACCCCTTATTCACTACTGAATTTTGAAAAGGCCAGCCTCGTCCGTTCCAGGCATACGCTTGCTCATTGTACAAAGGGTGTTGTATCTCAGCGGTTGTCATTCCCTTGGCACCGTAAAAGCCTTTGTTTGAAGAGAGCATTTTCCAAGCCACATCGTATTTGGACTCATCTTTGGGGATCATATTGAAGTACCAAGGGGTATAGCCTACCGACTCCCTTACCCTTGATCTTTTGTCCTTAACTCCATAAGCATTGTCAGCCGCAGTGTACGAATAGAAGAACCGTCCTTCCTCATTCCAAAGCACCGATAACGCTTTTTGCTGCAATGAATCTGCTCTTTTCAGATAGGTATTGCTTTTTAGACGATCTGATTGTTGGTCTGACTGTTCTGCCTTCAATCCATACAAAATGCCTAATGACCTCAGATTGGCAAAATAGTAGCTATTGATTGATGGGCGCACCAAGTATACCAGGGGATACCCGTGAGCAAAAGCTTGAGGATAGGCTCTAACGTGATCAGACCCCTGGAGGTCACCGATTGATTTCCACCCTAGGTAATACTGCTGCCAGTTATCTTCCCGGTAAATAGCATAAGGGCCGCCACTTTCTATTAACGGTAGCGTGGCTGAGATGGTAAACTCCATGCCATCGTAGAGGTCCAGCACTTTATAAAGGCCATTTGTTCTTGCTCCTTCTTTTTTGACCAAGAATTTTTCATCCCATACTTGTTGGTGTTTTTCAAGGGAAGTAAGTAGACTATCGCGCCACTGATCGTTAGGATGAACCTTGAGGAATGCTTCGGTGCCATCTACCATCCAACTGGAAAAATGATGGCTTTCGGGCCGCTTTATGTGACTATGAAAATTGCGTCCCGCTCGCTGGTTGTGCTTTGATGCGTATCCTTTCATGTAGAATTCAATGTAGGACTCGGAGTATTGAGAATCTCTGAACCAACGAAGGTCGTAAAGCTGATGTCCGGCCGGACAGGGAATTGCCCCACTCACACTACCATGAGCGGGCCATCCGAAGAATTCGGTGACAACCCAGTAGTTCTTGTTTTCCTCGGGGTCTTTCCAAGAGCGGAAGTGCTTGGACATCATCCACCAACGATAATTGTATACTTCCGTAAAGTCTTCGTTGGAGCATACGAACAGAGGAACGTTTTTCTGCAAAAAAGCATCGTTGTTACTGCTGTTGTATACCCCGTCCGATGTCGGCCTGTTCGGGTAGCCGTTAAACTCTTTAATATTGTTCTTTAATGTCTTTTTGGCCTCATCTTTTAGGCCTAGTAGCTCAGCAGTGTAGTCAGGTTCCGACTGGCCGTAGGAAATGATTCCGCTAAAAACAAACAACAGTAGTAAGGTACTGCAAACCGGCTTTTTCATGATTTCCAATCAGGGATTATACGTCGGAAACTGAGAAATTCGCAGGGTGGTGCAGCCGTAGGGCACCAAGCTGATTTCTTGCACGCGCCCGGTGGTGTCTTGCTGGTAGTTACCCCAGAAACTCGGGAGGTAAGGAACCCCGTTATCGGCCTTCCATTCGGGCACGCGCAGCGCCTTCATAGTCAAAGCAATCGGGGCATTGTCCAGGTTCCAGGGGTAGCCGCCGTCCCAGTCGTTTTCTACTACTTCCACAGAAGTAGATACGCTGTCCAGTTCGCTGCTGAGCAACCCAAAGTTCCAGGGTTCGGTAGCAACTATTTCCATGAAGGTGCCGTAGCCGTCGTCCCGGTTCTTCTGCTCTTCTTTTTCCTTCACCCCGAGGGCGTACACCAGCGGTCCCCGCTCAACCGCGGTAGAAAACTCGTACCACGTGGAGGTCGTTACGCGCATGGGCAGCGTCAGGCGCAGCGTATCCCCGTCTTTCCACGCCCGATCAACGATAGCCACCTGGTGTTGCACCGCCGCTTCTACCACTTCACCGTTCACGCTCACGGTGGCTCCCTGCGCCCAGGCCGGGATGCGCAGGTGAAAGGGAAAGGTTGCCGTTTCTTCCAGTTCGAGCGCAAACGTGATATTTTCTCGAAACGGGTAGCCGGTGGTCTCGGTGATACGGAGCGGGACGCTATCCGCCACCAACATGTCCGCGGTGCTCGGAGCGTACTGGAAGGCCGCTACGCCGCCGTCGGGCGTGGCGTAAAACAAGTTCTGCACAAACTTGGGCCACGACTGGTGCATGTTGGTAGTGCAGCAAGGATAGCCGGTCAGCACCCCGTACACGAAGTCGGTGCCCCGGTGGTTATTGCTTTCAAAGGATGGCCCGACCCCCGCCCGCAGTTCCACCTGGTTGGCCGCCTGGAAGTACTGCCGGGCCATAAAGTCGTCGGACGCCTGGGTGGGCAGCGCATTGTAGGTGATTTTCTCCAGCAGGTCGGCAAACTCCATATCACCGGTGATCTTAACGATGGTTTCCAGCGAAAACATCTCTTCGGATACCGAACAGAACTCGATGCCTTGCACCGGATTGGGGCCGTGCAGCGGCTCGTCCCCCCCGTACATACCCTGGGCCTGTCCGTGGTACTTTTTGATATTACGCAGCGCTTCTTTGATTGCCGCAATGTATCGCCGGTCTCCGGTGCGCTGGTAGAGCACCGCCGGTTGCTTGAGTCCCTGGGCGAAGTTGACCGTATGAATGCTGCCCTTATCCAACAGCGAAGTGGCGTTGATCTCGGCGGTGTCGAAAGGGTACCGCTTCATCGACATGAAATGGTACAACGACGGAGGAGTATGATCGGAGCCGTTGGTGAAGACGGTCGTCCAGGGGAAGGTCTGCTCGGAGATCAGGTCGCCCAGATCCAGCAAAAACTCATCGCCGGTCAGGTTATAGAGCCAGTAGACTACCTGGAGGTTATCGCCGCCCCGACGGTTGGCCCAGAAGGTCAGGTCATCCAGCGGACGGTTAGGTAGTTCTTTTAGTTGGTATTTGAAGTAGTCGGTGAGTGCGGTAATGACCCGCTCGTCTTGGGTGGCATTATAGTATTGCTGCAGCACCTTGAGCATCACCATCTTGGGCCACCAGTCGCGTCGCATCCCGCGCTGGAGACCGGCTTCGTACGGCGGTTCTTTTTCGAAGGGAACCGGACCCAGGTACCCCTCCGGGGTTTGGTGCTCCAGCGTCCAGTCAACCCACCGCTGGGCCTTCGCCTTCAGTACGTCGTCGTCCAGCAGGTAGGCCAGGGGAAGCAGGCCGTCGATCCAGTAGGGACCGCGTTCCCACCCGTCGCCGTCGCCCCCCAGCCAGCCGTTGCGTTCACCTACTACCTCGGGGTAAATCTCGTCGAGATGACCGGTGAGGCCGGAGGCCATGCGCCGTAGCTGTTCATGAAGCCAGCCCTTGGGGCGGATAGCGCCCAGCGGAAGCTCCAGGTAAGGCACGGGAGTGAGAGGCGTCCGGCTGGTGAGATAGTTGGCCGGATCATTCTCCGCAGCCTTCGGAGGGGCTTCGCCTAAGCGGAAAGCGAGGAGGATAATGAGGGCAAGCGTGGCAATAGGGTATTTTTTCACGGAAGTTTATTATTGAATAGTTGGGTAAACCGGAGGCTTACCGAAAATAGAATGTTCGATCATTTCACGACCGACCACAGTACAGTAGTTGAAGCTCGAACTTCTTCGTTCCTCACGTTTTAATTCGTCGTTCTTTTTAGCCAGACCGTCATTTCGCCAACGTTGCGATGTGCCCAGGCAAAGTAGGGGATGGCTGTGATGTCCTTCCCCTCCCGGTCAGAGCCGGTGATTTTTCCGATGCCGTCAAATAGGCCAGGATCAAACGTGTACCGAAAGTTGGCTGAAGTAAGAACCGTTCGGGACAGCACCCCCTCCGGGTTGTCCGCTGCCTCCACGCAGTAGACCAACGGCCCCCGTTCCAGGGCCACTTTTCCCTGGTTCGCGTTCACCCGTTCGTGGCTCACCACTTGACGCACTTCCATGTCAAAGTTGATATCAATCGTATCACTTTGTTGCCAGGTCTGCTGGTTCAATACTAAGTAGCCGTCGGTTACCTTCGCTTCCTGGGGCTGACCGTTGATGCTCAGCGTAACGGTAGGTTGCTGGTCGTCGGAGTATTGGTACAGGTCGCCGGGCAGCACCTCGTTCCGCACCCAGCCGGGCACCCGAATGTGCAACTGTGCCGGAACGGCTTCGGTATTGCGGAACGACAGCCGTACCGCTCCGTCCCAGGGATAGTCGGTGGTTTGCTCGATGCGCAACGCCTTGCCGTTAACGGCGACCTCGGCTTCGCTGCCGATAAACAGGTTGACGAACACCTTTTCGTCCTGAGTAGCGTAAATATAACCCGGCAGGGAAGGCAGCACGCGCACCACGTTCACGGGGCAGCAGGAACAGTCGAACCAGGGGGAACGCCCGCACACGCCCTGGTTAAACTTGGTGATACCGTCGGCTTCCAGCGGGTTGGGGTAAAAGAAGGTATTGCCCTCGAAGGACACTCCGGCCAGGAAGCCGTTGTACAGCGTGCGCTCGAACACGTCCATGTACTTCACGTCCCCTTCCCGCAGGAAGAGCCGGTGGTTCCAGAGCATCAGGGCGATAGCGGCACAGGTCTCGGTGTAAGCAGTGGCATTGGGTAGTTCGTAGTCGGGCCCGAAGCCTTCGTACTTCGGCTCGGCACCGATGCCACCGGTCAGGTAGAGTTTCGTATCGATGATGTTGTTCCAGATGCTGTGCAGGGCGGTGTCGTACTCCTTGGTACCAGTGATGGCGGCAATGTCGGTGGCGCCGGCGTAGAGGTAGCCCGCCCGCACCGCGTGCCCCACGGCCTTCTGCTGTTGCGCCAGGGGCTGGTGGTCCTGCGAGTACTCGCCATACAGCGTGTGGCCCGCGGCGTTTCCCCGTTGGCCCACGAAGAACTTGGCCAAATCCAGGTACTGCCGGTTACCGGTGACCCGGTAGAGCTTGACGAGTCCCAGCTCGATCTCTTCGTGGCCGGGCACCCCTTCGTTCTTGCCAGGACCGAATACACTCACCACCAGGTCGGCGTTTTTGAGGGCCACGTCCAGCAGGCTACGCTTGCCGGTAGCCTCGTAGTGCGCCACGGCGGCTTCGTACAGATGCCCTACGTTGTAGAGTTCGTGGTACATTTCCAGGTTGGTCCATCGCTCCGTTCCGGCACTGTCGGCGGCCTGGACCGGGTTGATGGTGCGGTTGGTATACAGGTAGCCGTCGTCTTCCTGAGCGGCGGCGATCTTCGTGATCAGTTCGTCCAGGTACTGATTCAGTTCCTCGTCGGAGTGCACCCGGAGGGAGTAGCTAGCCCCTTCGATGATCTTGAAGACATCGGAGTCGTTAAAGTAAATTCCTTCGAACGCTCCCTCCTCCAGCCCGCCGGCCCGCTCGAAGTTGTTGATGCGTCCCGTGGCCTCACTCTTCTCAAAGGTATAAGGAATGGTCACCTCGCGATTGGTCTCCAACCGGGGTTGCCAGAAGTCGTCGCTGATTGCCACTTGGGTGAAGGGCACCGGGGTGATAGGATAGTCGCTTTGTGTCGCTTGGGCGGCTACCACGAGAGGCACGAACGCAATAAGTAGTCCGGCTAATCCGGTCTTGGTAAGCAGCCTCAGTTTTTCTTCAAGATATAAATACGAGTTTTTCATAGGTTGTATCATTATCGAATAAAAGTTAATACGTGAACAACTGCACGCTTTCGTTATTTCTACTGACCAGCACCAGTTTTTTGGCACCGGCGGTGTTGAGTAATTGAATGTCACGCACCTCCCCGTCGACGGCAAACCCGGAGTCGCGCGGGGCCACGGTATGCCAAGTGGTGTCATTTGGCGAGTGGGTCATGAAGTGTCCGTAGGACGCATCGCACTTGCCGAGGTTGATTTGGTTAGCGTAGAAGTTTCCCGCTGCCAGCACATCGGTAGCTCCATCGCGGTCGAAATCATCCGTCGCAAAGCTATACAAGGGCGACATCTGCATATCGATGGGCAACGCCCGCCGCACAAAGTCACCCCCGCCCTGGTCTTCCAGGTAGGCCGATTCGAAGGTGAACGCCTGCAACCGTCCGGCCCCCTTCAGCGTCTCACGCGGAAACACCTCGGCGAAGGTGCTGTTGGCGTAGCTACGGTAGGTGCGGTAGGTCTTTTTCAGAGAGACCAACTGTCCGGTGAGCTCATCGAGGCTGTAGTAGGGGTACTCTATCCCGTCCTGGTAGTGGCTCAGAATGGGGTCCAGACTGCTATTGTTGTCAAAGTCTTTGAGGTACAGCGTCACCGGTTCCTCCCGGGAGGCCATCAGGTTGGTGTTCAGTCCCATATTGCCGAGCAGCAGGTCCTGATCGCCGTCACCGTCCAGGTCAGCAGCGTGCACAGCGTTCCACCAGCCTTCGGTGTGGGGTAGTTTTCGTTCGGCCAGCGGAATATCCTTGAAGTCGAGCACGGTCACTGGCATCCACTCCCCTACCACGACCAGCTCGCGCGTGTCCGCCAGCCAGGCCGCGTCGGTCACCATGCCCAGGTTCACGTTGTTGCCGAAGATGCGGGCCGTCAGGTCGTACAACGCCCCCTTCCCGGTGCCCAGTAAGATCCGGCTGCGCAGATAGTGCCCGTAGGAACCCGGAATGGAGCGGGCTCCGATAAACAGGTCGGTGAATCCGTCTTCGTTAAAATCGGCCGTCACCGCGCACGAACCGTTGAAGTCGAGCTGAGGGTGCTGGTTCGACTTTGTGTAGTGCCCCTGTCCATCGTTGAGGTACAGGCGGTCAGCCAGCGCCAAGGGGTCTAATGGTTCCCCGCCGCCGCTCACCACGTACAGATCCAGGTCGCCGTCGGCGTCTACGTCCAGAAACGCCGAGCCAACATCTTCCGCCACCCGGTCGCGAAAAAAAGCGTTATTGATCACCGCGCTAAACCGCGCAGCGGTGTCTGCCTGCTGAAGGTAGAGCTGCCCGGCCTGGTTTTTGGCTCCACCCACGTAGAAATCGTCCAGGCCGTCGCCGTTCACATCGGCTACCGCCAGGGTCGGCCCTTCACTGGACAACATGCGGGGCATCAACTTTTCGTATTCGAAATCAACGAAGTTGTTTTCCCGGTGTTGAAAATCAACGCCGCTACGGTCCACCGGGCGAAACGTCCGGGAAGTCTCAGCGACTACCGGGGTGATGCTCTTTTCGTAAGCTTCCTGATAATCCAGCGTAAGGGTTTGGTCAGAAGGTACGGACTCCACTACCTGCTCCCGACCGTCGGGCCACCGCACGTGGACACGTTGGGTTTCGGACTCAGCCCCCAACCCAAACACCAGCACGGGCTCGCTGGTAGATATCCAGCCTTTCGCCGGATGCATCTCCTGCGTCTGAGTGCGTTCGGCGGTTTCTACCACAACCCGGGCTCCCACGCCGAAGGGGTTTTGTGGCGAACCTCGGAACGCTACTTTCAGGTAGTGCAGTGGTTCTTGCTGCTGAGCGCGGGTGTTTTCGTACACCGTGGCGGGGGCATTCAAGTTGCTGACGACCAGATCCGGGTCGCCGTCGTTGTCCAGATCCCCGTACGCCGCCCCGTTGGAACATCCGAATAAATCCAGTCCCCACGCCTGAGAAACATCCTCGAAGCGTCCCGCCGTGGATACGGCCCCTGTGGACGCGGTCCCCGTGGATACGGCTCCCGTGTTGCGGTAGGCAACGTTGGCCACCTGGCCTTCGGGGATGGCCGCGATGCGTTCGTTGAAGTTTAGTTCGTCCCGTTTCTTCTGCTCATCGAACATAAAGTTGATGTAGTCCAGGTCGTTGGGCCGGTGCGGAATGCCGTTAGAGACAAACAGGTCCTGACGGCCGTCCAGATCAAAGTCAGCGAACAAGGCACCCCAGCTCCAGTCGGTGGCCGCCACGCCCTGATACTCGCCGACCTCGCTGAACTGAGTCGTTAGCGTATCGAACAGCCGCCCCTGGTTGAGTTGGAGCATGTTGCGGGCGTACTGAAAGTGATACGAATGGTTGAGTTTGAACTGGTAGATACTGTAGGATTCTACTCCCAGCATGGTTTTGAGTACCCGCTCGTCATCGGGGCGCATATCCAGGGTGAGCACATCCAGCCAGCCGTCGTTGTTCACGTCGGCCACGTCGTTGCCCATTGAGAAGGTAGAGGTGTGGCCCATCGAGACGGTGATGCCTTCCCGGAAGGTGCCGTCTCCCTGATTATAGTACAGGTAGTCGTTTTCGTGAAAATCGTTGGACACGTAAATGTCAGGGTACCCGTCGTTGTTGAGGTCGGCGATGCGAAGACCCAATCCGTAGCCGTTGGCCCCGCCGTAGATCCCGGCCGCTTCGCTCACGTCGGTAAACGCTCCCTCATCGTTGCGATACAAACGGTCGCCCGACAGGGAGTCCCGTTGGTGGCGAATCTCGCCGGGGCGGTAGGCATTGGGAGTATGCACCGCCTGGTTGAGTAGGTACATGTCCAGATCACCGTCGGTATCGTAGTCGAAGAAGGCCGCCTGGTGGGCGTAGGTTTCCGTATCCAGCCCGTAGTCGGCCGCCCGCTCGCGGAACGTGCCATCCTGCTGATTGACGTACAGCGCGTTGCGACCGGTGAGTCCCTGGTGTCCGTGCACGTTGCACACATACACGTCGAGCCAGCCGTCGTGGTTGATGTCCACCATCGTGACGCCGGTGGTCCAGTGGTTGATACCGGTAGGACCGCCGACTCCGGCCGCTTCGGTAACGTCTTCAAACTCGAGGTTGCCCCGGTTGAGGTACAGGCGGTTGGACTCCTGGTTGGCCGTAAAATAGAGGTCGGGCAGCCCGTCGTTGTTCACGTCGCCGATGGCGACCCCGCCGCCCATGTACATGTTGTTGTAGCTCAGCACGCTGAACGCTTCGGTTTCGGTGATGGTGTTGACAAAGTCGACGCCCGTGTCCGACGCAGACCGCAACCGAAACAAGGGCGATTCGCTATCAAAGCGCTGACAAGCTCCTACCGTCGCCAGAACGGTGACCAAGAATATAGCGCGTACGTTGGTGACTCGTCTCATATTCCCTTTAGTAAGTAAAGAATTGTAGCGGGGCACTGTTACGGGCCACCAACAGGGTCTTTCGCCCGGCGATCGTCACGCGTTTTATATCCCGGATTTCTCCGTCCAGCACCCACCCGCTCTCCGGCGAGGATACGTAAGTAAAGGTGCCGTCGCCGTGGCCGCGCAGATACGCTCCTTCGCTGGCGTCGTAGCGACCCGCCTCCGGCTTCACGCCGTACAGGTTGCCGCCCATCAGCAGGTCCAGGTGGCCATCGCCGTCCACGTCCTCTGGCAGAATGGCGTACATCGGGGCCCACTGCGCCTCCGGGGGCAGCGGCCGCACCGCAAAGGTACCATCTCCCTGGTTAAGCAGGGCCACGCTCTCCAGCATCGTGACCCGGTGCACGATAGAGCGTTCCAGTACGGATTCCGAAAACATATCGGGCACCGTCTGTCCCTGATAGTCGTGGTACTTGAGATACTTCTTTTTTAGACTCGGTAGCTGGGCCACCAGGTCGTGCCGCAGCACCGGGGGATACGCCACCCCGTCGTTGTATACGCTGAGCAGTTGCTCCACCGTGCCGTTCTGGTCGAAATCGTTCACGTAGCAGGTGATGGGTTCCGCCTCGCTGGCCCGGAAGCGGGAGTTCAACCCGTGATTAGCGGCCACGAAATCCGTGTCGCCGTCGCCATCCAGATCAGTGACCACTAACCGATTCCACCAGCCAACAGTGTTGGCCAGTCCGGCTTCCGGGGTCACGTCGGTCCATCTCCCCCCCTGGTTGTTAAACACCCGGATCGCCAGCCACTCGCCCACCACCAGTAAATCCTCGTCGCCATCGCCGTCGTAGTCGTTCCACACCGCATCGGTAATCATTCCCAATTCTTGAAGTCCCGGAGCCACCGCAGCGGTCACGTCGGTGAAGGTGCCCTGGCCGTCGTTCAGCAGAATGTAGCCGTCCTGGGGCACCCCGTACTGGCCGGGCTGCAGCCGTTCGCCCACGAACAGGTCCTGATCGCCATCGGCATCTATATCGCGGGCCACCACCACTGAGGTGCTTACCGGTTTTTCGGCAGGTAGCACCTGCGGGCTTTTGGTAAAGCCACCGTCGCCGTCGTTTAGGTACAAGCGGTCGACCAGCGCAAAAGAACTGGTGGAGAACTCCGTGCCGCCGCTGGCCACGTACAGGTCCGGGTCCTGATCGCCATCGGCGTCGAAGAACAGAGCGGTGGCATCCTCGCTGCCCTGATCTGCTTCCCACACCGCTTCGTTGGTGCAGCGGTAGGTGCCGGAGGCGGTTTGGACAAATAGCTTACCGGGAGAATCCTTGGCCCCACCGACGTAGAAATCGTCTCGCCCGTCGCCGTTCACGTCGCCCACCGCTACCCGGGGTCCTTCGGTAGATCGCATGTGGTAGAGCAGGCGGTCGCGGTCGAAGTCGACGAAGGCGTTTTCGGTGTGGGTGAAGTCCAGGTTGATCCGGGGCGTGACATCGGTAAAGAGCGTCGGAGCCGGGATGTGAGAATCCTGACGCTTCTCGGTAGCTTCGGTCTCGTCAAGAGATAGCATTTGGTCCACCTCTACGTCGGTCATCATCGTACGTCCGCCACCGGGCCAGTCCACGATGAGGGTATCAATGCGCCGAATGACTCCCAGGCCAATGTGAAGCCGGGGATCAACTGTCGACTGGAAGCCTCGGCTCGGCGACTGCTCCCGGTAGAAGGTCTTTCTGTTAGCCCGCACCGTGACCTGCGCTCCCACGGCCTGGGTATTACCACCTTTTCCGGTCAGAGACAGCGTGAGGTAGTGATGATCGGGAAGGAGTTCGTTGCTGCGGTTATGATAGACAAAGGGTGGCATGCTGGCATTATTGACCACCAAATCCAGGTCGCCGTCGTTGTCCAGATCCCCGTAGGCCGCCCCGTTGGAGTGACTCGGTTCGGCCAGCCCCCACGCTTGCGTCCGGTTGCGCAGCGGCCGCTCCGGTCCCCCGGCGTAGGCGTAGTTGGGAATGCGGTTGACGGGAATGATGTCGATGAGTTGCTGATAATTTACTCCCTCGTCTTTCACCACCATGCGGGCCACTTCCTCGTTGGCGACGTAGTTGAGGTAGTCCTGATCCAGAATGTCCTGCGCCAGTCCGTTGGTGACGTATACATCCGAATAGCCGTCGTTATCCAGGTCGGTGAGCAAGGCACTCCAGCTCCAGTCAGTGGCCTCTACTCCCGCCAGTCGCCCCACCTCGCTAAAGGTAAAGGTTGAGTCGGCCCGCAGGCCGTTGTGGTGGTGCAGCACGTTGCGCGTGAACTGATGATGATAGTCGTTTTTCAGGTTGTGCTGGTACTTGTCCCAGTTCTCGAAAGTCATGGTGGTCTTGTAGCGCCGGTCGCCCTCGGGCAGCATTTCGGTCACGAAAATTTCCGGGTAGCCATCACCGGTCAGGTCGGCCACATCGACTCCCATCGAGGCCACTCCGATGGAACGCATCTTCGTCTCCAGTTCTTCGCGGAAGGTACCGTCGCCCTGATTCATATACAGGTAGTCGCGCTCGAAGAAGTCGTTGCACACGTAGAGATCCATCCAGCCATCACGGTTCAGGTCGGTTGCCGCCACTCCCAGGCCAAAGCCAATCTCGCTACCGTAGATACCGGCGGCTTCACTCACGTCGGTAAACACACCCCCGTCGTTGCGGAGCAGTTTGTCGCCCCCCAGCGAGTCACGCACGTGCCGCTGGTTCTGCCTCAGGTTAAAGCGGCTGATCGAGGTATAGGAATTGTTGAGCAGGTAGACATCCAGGTCGCCATCCTTATCGAAGTCGAAGAAGTTGGCGTGGGTGGAGAACCCCGCATCGGCCAGTCCCATCGCCTCGGCCCGTTCGGTAAAGGTATCGTCCCCGTTGTTGATAAACAGCTCGTTCTGCTTGTTGTCGCCCGCCACGTCGCCCGAATTGCAGACGTAGATATCCAACCAGCCGTCCGCATTGACATCGACCATCGACACGCCGGTCGACCAAGCGCGGGTGCCGCCCACTCCGGCGGTTTCGGTTACATCTTCAAAGACGAAATTACCTCGGTTGAGGTACAAGCGATTTGGGAGCAGGTTGGCAGTAAAGTAAATGTCTGGTAGCCCGTCATTATTCACATCGCCTAGTCCCACGCCGCCGCCGTTGTAATAGTTGCGGTACTTGTAGATGTTAAACTCGTTGGTATAAGAGAGGGTATTCTCAAAGTCGATATGGGTGCGGTCGGCGGTCAGGGTTTCGAACAGGGGAAGCAATGGTGCTTCGGAAGCGGGGTGGCAGTTGGTGATGAACGTCAACATCAACCCCCATAGCCCACTATTTAAACCGTAGGCTACGGGTGTTGATGGGGTAAATGATATGGTACGAATGCTCTTCATTCGGTTGGGTTATCGCCAGGTTCGTCGGGGGGGGGATAAGTCTTCAAACTGAACAGCCAACTTGTTGCCCACGAGAGAAGGTATGACCGTGATCTGTCGGTTGCCGTCTACCTTCACGTAGCGGTACTTTACCCAAGGGTCGTCTTGAAGTACCCGAAGAAAATCGCGCCCACCGTAGCCCTGCTCAAAGAAGGCTAGGGTCTCGGGTAATAGGTTTTCTACGGTCATCTTCGGATTGTAGAGTGAGTAGTCCCGGTAGCGAACCGACGCCTGGTACGTTCGGATAGGAGAAAACTTATCGCTGATTTCTGCGGGAAAAAACTCGAACTTCACCGGAAATTCAAAGCCCTCGGTCCACGTAATCTGCACCGCGTTACCGGTTTCATTGGGCCGAAATATTCCCCGCTGGTTCTGCTCAAAGCAGTACCGGGTAAATGCATCGTAGGTCATGCCTAACCGTATCTCCTGGATAACGCTATCGTATCGCTCGCCCCGACGCAGTTCTTTCTGTACCACTTCTTCATAGTTAGGTTCACAACCGGCGACGGTGAACGCGATGACAACGAACGAACCCCCCAGTAACGATAGGATACCACTATTCATAACCACCTCCGATCGCGTATAACTGGGTGGTATCATCGCTACGAGCCACTAACAGGTGAGCTTGATCCCGGATGGTTATCGGCCGAATGTCACGCACCTGCCCGGTCACGTGAAGGCCCGTGCGGGCTGGGTCTACGGTGGTAAGCTTGCGGTCCTTGGTTGCCTGCACCACGGTGCCATAACTCCCTGCATACATCCCGGTTTGAGGTTTGGCCCGGTGCTGATTGCCGCCCAGCACCAACTCCACCCGTCCGTCGCCGTCCACATCCTGCGGGCAGATGGCGTACAGGGGAGCCCATTGCGCTTCCGGGGGTAGGGCCGCCGCCGAGAAGTACCCGTCCTCGTTCCAGAATATTGTCGACTGAGTGGTGACCACCGGATAGATCAGGGCGGAAGCCCGTTCCTTTTCCGAAAAGATATCCCGGATCGTCTGCCCCTGGTAGTTGGTGTGCTTGAGGTACTTCTTCGACAGGTAAGGTAGTTGTGCGGTCAACGCTTTTTTGGGAGCGACCGGGTAGGCAGTGTCTCCCCGGTAGGTGGTGATCACCTGTTCGGCCCGCCCGTTGCCATCGAAGTCGTTGACGTACATCGTCACGGGCTGCTCGGTGGTGGCCCGGAAGAAAGTGTTTTCACCCAGATTGCCCGCGATGAGGTCTTCTTGTCCGTCTCCGTCGATATCGGCCGCCGCCAGGACGTTCCATAAGCCGCTGGTGTTCTGTAATCCGACCACCTCGGTCACTTCCTCGAAGTGGTCCCGCTGGTTAGCGAACACGCGGAGGGGCATCCACTCTCCCGCGACGATCAGGTCCGAATCGCCATCAGCATCGTAGTCCATCCATACCGCATCCGTCACCATGCCTACGTTCACCAGCTCCGCCGCCCGTTGCGGAGTAACGTCCTGAAAATTCCCTTGCCCGTCGTTGACCAACAGGTAGCTGGCGGGGGGCACTCCGTAGGCACCGGGCACCGACCGACCGCCGAAGAACAGGTCCAGGTCGCCATCGCCGTCGATGTCTGCGGACACAATAACCGATGTGGCGGAAGGCTTGGCCGTGGGCAACAACTGCGTAGACTTCCGGAAGTGACCCCGACCGTCGTTCAGATACAGGCGATCGACAAGCGCGAACGAGGTGGGGGAAAACTCGGTGCTACCACTGCCCACCAGCAAATCCGGATCGCCATCGTTATCGGCGTCGAAGAACAGGGCCGCCGTATCTTCCGACGAGCTGTCCGGGGCGAACACGGCGGTACAACGAGGTGAGAAGGTGCCCCGCTCCCGAACGTACAGCGTCCCCGGAGTACCCTGGGCTCCGCCAATAAAGAAGTCTTCTTCCCCGTCGCCGTTCACGTCGGCCACGGCTAGTGCCGGACCTTCGTTGGATAGCATGTGGTACAGGAGCGGTTCGCGGTTAAAGTCGACGAAATCGTTTTCAGTATGGCGGTGCGTGAGTCCTTGCTCGGTGGTCTGGTTGGTAAGGAGAGTAGCGGTCGGTGGGATCGAGGCGGCAACCGGATTGGCCGCAGTATCAGCCGGTGGCGCGTAAGACAGAAACTGGTCGACGGGCACGTTGGTTTCTACCCGCTGAGCACCGCCAGGCCAGACGATCTTCAGCGTATCAATCACCGTGGCCGA
This sequence comes from Cyclobacteriaceae bacterium, assembly GCA_965217295.1. Taxonomy (GTDB): domain Bacteria; phylum Bacteroidota; class Bacteroidia; order Cytophagales; family Cyclobacteriaceae; genus Tunicatimonas. The sequence continues at coordinate 5,377,688 of CBDCHR010000008.1, read as the reverse complement.
TCCTACCCCTATCAGCAGACGGTCATCGACGGTCGACATTGCCCCCCGGCCGGGGAAGAGTTCGTGGTAGTCGTGTTGCCCGTCAACGGTTAAGGTCACCTGGGCCCCCAGGGCGGCGGTACCGTTGGCGTGGGCGACGTCCAGACTGATAAAATGCTTTTCCTGATGGGATACGTTGTTGCGGTAGATAAACGGGGGTGCATCGATGTTGCTCACCACCAGGTCAAGGTCACCATCGTTGTCAATATCGCCATAGGCCGCCCCGCTGGAAAAGCTTGGCTGATCGAGTCCCCACGCCTTTGCCACGTTCTGAAACTGAAGATCCCCCCGGTGCGTGAACAGATAATTAGCGAGGGGCTGAGACGGGATATTGTCGATGAGTTCTTTGATAACCGCTCCTTTCCTTAGAAGAATGTTCCGGACCCTGGATGGGTCCTGATAGAAATCAATGTAGTCTTGATCTAGCAAGTCCTTGGCAATGCCATTGGTAACAAAAACATCCCGGTGACCATCAAGGTCGAAATCAACCAACTGCACGCCCCAACTCCAGTCGGTAGCGGCCACTCCGGCGTAGCGACCGATCTCACTAAAGGTTACCTCTTTCGCGCTCTCGCGGGGGAGCGTGCCCCGGTGGTCGGCACCCCGGTTGAGTTGCAGGGTGTTGCGGGGAAACTGACGGTGGTAGCCGTGGCGTTCTTTCCGGGCGTAGCGGTTCCAATCGTCAAAGGTTGCTTTGGTCTTTCGCCGTTCTTCGTCGTCGGGAAGCATTTCGGTGACGAAAATTTCCGGGTAACCGTCGTGGTTTAGGTCCGCCACGTCGACGCCCATCGATCCCAGGCTGAGTTCGCTCGTCGCGCGGTCGATGGACTCGGTGAACGTACCATCTTGATTATTGAGGTAAAGGTAGTCTTTCTCAAAAAAGTCATTGGCCACGTAGATGTCGGGCCAGCCGTCGCGGTTGATGTCGGCCACCGAAGTACCCAGGCCAAACCCAATGGCACTGCTGTAGATACCCGCTTCCCGGCTCACGTCGGTGAGGAAATCACCATCGTTGCGGTACAGTTTGTCGCCTCCGCCCGCGTCCTCCCGTTCCCGGATACCCGACTCCACGTCGATCACCATCTCCGAAGGGTTGATAGAGTTATTCGATAGGTACATGTCTAGGTCGCCGTCGAGATCGTAGTCGAAGAACAAAGCGTGCACCGAGAAGCCCAGGTCGTTGATGCCGTAGGCGGCGGCGGATTCCTTGAAGGTGATGCGGCCGGTCGTATCAACTCCCCGGTTGATAAAGAGCTCGTTGCGTCGGTTTTGGTCAGCGGGGTCACCGCTCTTGCATACGTAGATATCCAGCCAGCCATCCTGATTGATATCCACCACGCTCACCCCGGTGCTCCAGGCGTTCGGACTGGCCACACCGGCCGAGGTAGTCACGTCGGTAAAGTGGAAAGCTCCGTCACCCAAGTACAGTACGTTGTCTACCTGGTTGCCGCAGAAGAACAGGTCTAGAAAGCCATCGTTGTTGAAGTCGGCCAGGGTGGTGCCCGCTCCGTTGTAAAACCCCCGATACAGATACGTATTAAAATCCTCGGTATAAGTGAGTGTATTGGCAAAGTTCACTCCCGTGGATGCCACATCCAGGAGTTCGAGAATGGTACCGGAGGGATTGTGACGCTCCTGGCACGAGACCAGGAGCAGCACGCCGCCGCAGAGCCGGATGAAGTGAATATGGTTTCGACAGATTCTCACAATGGTAGTCAACAGCACTGAACGATAAAATAAGAAAGACCGCCGCCGTAGCGTAAGCGGTGGCTTTCTAATACTAGTTATACCCTGGGTTCTGTTCCAGGTTTGCGTTTGCCTGCAAGGCCGTCTGGGGGATAGGATAAATCCGGCGGAACTCATCGTCAAAGTTCTGCGAGGGCTGTCCCTTCTGCAATCCTTCGCCCTTCAGGAACCAGTCGTCTTCCCAGTGACCAAACCGAATGGTCGTTTCCCGGGCGTGGTTTTCCATCGCCAGTTCCTTCTTAAACTCCCAGTACAGATCGTCTTCGGTAAGGGCTGACAGCGGCTCGAGACCGGCCCGCTCGCGGATTTGGTTCACCAGCATTAAGGCTTCAGGACTGCCGTTGTTGAGCCGCCACAGAGCCTCAGCGCGGGTTAACAGGGTTTGAGCGTAGCGGTAGAGCGCAAAATCGGCACTAATATCGAAGGTTTCTCCTACCGGAATTTCCCACTTGCCGTAGCGGGCTCCGTGGCGGTACGGATAGCGTCCGTCAATCTCGGTATAGCCCGGGGTAATAAATATATTACAGCCTCCTTCCAGCAAGGGTTGAAACTCTTCGGAGTAGTTGTCGTAATCCTCAATGCAGTTGGTCAGTGTCAGACTTTCGTCGGGATTAATGAAATAAAATCCATTCTCATCAGACCAGGTAGGGCCAGCTTCCGGGGTGTACATTTGCCCGACGATAAACATCCCTCGGCGTTTGTCATCCTCATCAAAGGCGTTGTAGAAGTCTTCTTGGATAGCCATACCGCCCCACGGCGTAGCCGCCATATCGAAAGTGCCGTCGCCCGACTGGTGCATCTGATGGCGTACGTTAAACCCACCAAGCAGGCCGCGTTCGTAGGGAATGACGAACATATTCTCGGAAGAGCCTTCGTTGAGGGTTCGAAAGTTGGAAAAGTAAGCGGGCTCGATGCTGTAGGCCCCGCTGTTAATAATTACGTTAGCCGCATCGGCCGCTTCCTGCCACTTAGACACCCCAGTGATACGCTCAGAATTGAGATAGAGATCAGCGAGTAGCATATACCCTACCCACTTGTTGACCTTACCGTAGGTATCGGTACCAGTACTTTCTGATAGGTTGTCAATAGACTCCAGTAATTCTTGCTCTAATAAGTTCCAAGCCTCCTGAGCACTTACCTGGGCGGGTGCAGGGTCCGCGTTGGAAAAACGGGTCTCGATAGGGATGTTGCCATAGTTTGATAGCAACACATAAAGATAGAAAGCCCGTAGCGTTCTAAGTTCATATACAGCGGGAGAGTCTGCCCCAACTTGATCAGTAAAAATTTCTACGAGTCGATTGCAGGATGCCACCCCTTCGTTGGCTAAGTCCCATAAGCGAGTCACAAAACTGGATTCAGCTTCAAAGTCATGGGCCATCAGGCGAGGCCATACCCCACCGTCGTCCCAACCGTTGTTGGAGCGTACCGCCACGGTAGACTGGTCGGTGGTCAGGTCATTAAGGATCTGACCGGTTTCAAACCAACCCCCCAGTGGTAGGTACGCTACCGATGCGGCGGAGGCCAACTGGGCTTCGTTCTGAAAGTACTGCTCCGGCAGCACCTCAGAATAGATATCCGGCTCTACGTCGCAGGATTGATAAGAAATTGTGGATAGCAGTACTGCACTGATTAGGTATTTCTTATTCATTCGTTTCATAACACCAAGTTTATAGTTTAATATTTACTCCCACGGTAAAGCTTCTCGTAGGAAGGTAAGTCACCCGCCGATCTATTCCCGGTACCAGAATGTTCTCACCAGCACTAAATGTAGCTCCGGTATTACCGCCTTCGATTGGTCCAACGTCAGCGTAGCGCACCTCTGGATCCGAACCGGAGTAGCCGGTGATGGTGAAGACATTGTTGCCGGATAAGAAGAATCTCAATCCTCTAATTAAGCTTCCTTCGGGCAAATCCATGGTATATCCCAACGTAGCATTATCAAGACGTATAAAATCCGCTTTTTCTACGTAACCCGAGTGATAAGCATCCAACTCGGTGTCAGCAGAATTGAAATTTTCCGTTATCACGAAGTTCTGACGGCCTCCCAGTCCCGGATGTTCCCAGTAGGCACGCTGAATGTTGACCAACGAATGACCTACCGCTCCTCGCAGAAAAAAGTTAAGGTCGAAGCTTTTGTAGACAAAGGTGTTATTAATACCAAAAGTGAAGTCGGGTAACCCGTTACCAACGATCACCCCATCGCGATCAAGATCACGTTCGGTGGTGGCTTCGCCGGTTTCCTGGTTAATAATGAGTGTCTGTCCGGCTTCGTTGTAGCCCGCAAAAACACCCGCTCGAATTTGACCCAATCTCTTACCCTCCTCTACGATAATTGGCTCAATGCCGGCCAGTCCCGGTGCTCCCAGGTTCCCCTCATACGTGATAAAAGACTCTTGATCGTTCAAGTTCACTAAGGTCGTTCGGAAGGTTGAAATATTGCCTCCTAAGTTCCACTGAAAGTCAGTACCATCGATGACTAGCCAATCAGCCTGAAACTCAATACCGGAGGTTTCTAATTCACCTAAGTTAAGCAAACTTCTACCGAATATATTAGGGGGGGAAGGCACATCGATGACGTTGAGCAGATCAGAGGTATTACGAATAAAGTAGTCCATACTTCCGGATACCCGGGATTTGGCCAGTACAAAATCGACTCCTACGTTAAACTCCGCTTTCTCCTCCCACTTCAGATCAGGATTAGGGTTGGAAATAGGCCCGATAGCCGTGACAAACTCCCCATTGACATACCCCCGTCCAACCGCTCCGAGTCGCTGCAAAAAGGCCAGCCGTTCTCTTGGTTCATTGCCCGTTACTCCGTAGCCGACCCGAAGCTTAAGCTGGTCAATAGCAGATACATTAACTAACTCATCAATATTGATCCCGCCACTGACGGCCCAAAACGTACCCCGGCGATTGTTCGCTCCGAAGCGCGATGAGGCTTCGCTCCGAACGCTGCTAGAGAAAAACGCTAAGTTGCGATAGTTCAAATTAATCCGGCCAAAGTAGGCAGCCAACTTCGCTTCTTCCCGGTTAGAACCGAGGCCTGCCTCTTGGTTATTAATACCCAGGCCTAAACCTAGATTATAAAATCCAACGTCATTTGTAATAAAGTTGGTATTGGAGGCCGATATACTTTGAAAGTCGAACTGCTGATAAGAATACCCCCCCAGGGCTTCGTACCGCAGAACTCCTATCTCGTTGGAGTAAGTTGCGGTGAATTCGAAGAGATCGGAAGTTTCGGATCGAGCAGCCCGACTGGCTCGGCCGTTAAGACCTGCACCGGAAAACTGGGCAGTGCTGGCGAAGAAGTTTCCCTCATTCTGGTTAGTTGCCTGCGTAGAATAGTTGGCCCCTAGTACCAGTCCATCTACCGGTTCTAGCTCCGCTTTAAAATTAGCGAGCAGCACGCGCCGCTCTTCGGTACGGGAATTCAGCGCATTGAGGGCTACCGGATTAAACACATCTTGTACGCCCGTTTCAAAGTAGCCTCCAAACTGGTTAGGATCTCTTCCCAGTTGCTCGGCGGTTCTATTCTCAAAGACGGGAGCCGTCGGGTTGAACGTGAGGGCGTAGCGTAGCGATTGGGCGAAGCCTACCTCAGCGTCCCGGTCGGTCACCGAAACGATACTGGTCAGCTTGAGCCGGTCGTCCAGCAGGCGTTGCGTCACGTTGATGCGGCCGTTGAGCTGCTCAAAGCCGGTGCCATCCACCACCCCCGCCACATCGCGGTAGTTAACCGAGGCGCGGTACGATAGCCCCCCCTCGGTAGCATTGGCGAACGATATGTTATGTACATGCGTTACGGCATTCGTACTTACTTCTCCCAGCCAGTTAGTATCCGAGCCTAGGTCGAGTCCTCCGTTTTCCAGGAACTGATCCCGGTCGGCCACCGGAATGGAGTTAGCGATACTTTCGACCGCCACGAACCCACGATACTCCAGGGAGGGGGCAACGGCTCCTTTTCCTGATTTAGTAGTGATAATAATTACCCCGCTACTGCCCCGGGTGCCGTAGATGGCTCCGGCCGCGGCATCCTTCAGTACGTTAATAGATTCAATGTCGCTGGGGTCTACCGCGTCAATAGAGCCACCAATCACACCATCAATAATCACTAAAGGTTCAGCATTAGCCCCCAGGGTACTTAACCCTCGCAGACGAATTCGGAAGGGTTGATTCGGATCACCGCCCTCTCGGGCAATATTTAGTCCGGCTACTTTGCCCTGGAGTAGCTGCTGGGTATTATTAACATTTCCCTGGTTAAAATCTTCGGCATCCACTTGCACCACCGCACTGGTAATTTCTTCTCTACGTTGGGTGCCGTAACCTACGACAATTACTTCTTCTAATGACTGAATGTCCGGAGCCATGTCAACATTGATGACAGTTTTACTACCCACTGAGATTTCTTCCCTGAGAAAACCAATAAAAGAAAAAATCAATACCGCATTTTGATCGGCTACGGTGAGCGAATAACTGCCGTCCGAATTAGTGAGTGTCCCATTCGTTGTCCCTCTTTCTAAGATATTTACCCCCGGTAACGGATCACCGGTAGCCAAGTCTACTACCTGACCCGTAATACTCACTTCATCTAAAGGACCTATCACTCGGGTACTCGATAAGCGGTCAATGAGTTGTGGCTGTACCTTAAGGATTGGCGGAGCAGGTGACTGCTGCTTCATTTTAGGAACAGGTGGCTGTTTCTGCAGGACGTAGTAGTTACCGCTAATATGTCGAAACTGTAATCCCATCGGTTCTACCAATTGTAGTATATCACGCTCTAACTGACTCCTGGGTATGGCCATCAATTGTTGCGCTTGATTAGAAGACACTGTTCGTTGTTCTATCAAACTACTCTGATAAGTAATCTTGATGTCGTGCTTTTTTTCCACATCCAATATCACTTGTTTGAGCGTCGTCAGTTGCTGACTTTGTTTTAACTGAGGAAGTGACTGCATTTCCGAATGCCAATTGATCGCAACCTTTTGGGCTAAAAGGCTCGACGTAGTCGCGCTAAGGATCAGGATAAGTCCTAAATGAAGGTGCCAGGTTGGTCGTTGTATTCTCATAAGAATAATGGGTTTGGGGGATAGAGTTCTCGGTTACGTTAAATACCTAGTAATTGCGTAGTTGATCATTATCTTGTTTTACTTAGAAGAATTTCGTCCCCTACCTCAGTAATCTGAATAGACAGCGCTTCTCGCAATACCATTAATAGGGTATTTATATCATTGTGGGGTAGCGTACCGGATAGTTTAAGCGTGCGGAGGCTATCGTCTTCAATAATGATAGGACGGCCGTAGAGGTCTTCAATCGTCCGGACAACTTCTGGCAGCGGCATGTTGTCGTATATCAGTTTGTTCTCCTTCCAAGCCGTAATATTCTTCGTCTCTACGGTAGTTACGTGAAAGTCTTGGGAGGTGAGCGTTGCTTGCTCACCGGGCGACATAATGATATCATCTACCTGAATGCCTTCTTCTTCGGGGGTGTTCAGTTTTACTTTTCCTGAACTGAGGGTTACGCGGGTAGTACCTCGCCGGTGCTGCACGTTAAATTCAGTGCCCAATACTTTTACGGCTAGATTATCCGTATAAACGGTAAACGGTTGGTCGTCCGGCGTGTGTTGCACGGCGAAATAGGCTTCTCCCGATAAAAACACCTCTCTGCTTTCCGCTGCCTCCCAATCATCATTGTAGCGGATCGTAGAGTTACTGTTGAGGGTCACAGTAGATTTATCAGGAAGGGTAACGCTTAGGGTTTGCCCGTAGTCGGTTGAGTGAATTACCAAACGATCAGACCATAAGTAGTAAAACAAGGTTAGACTGCATAACACTCCTACCACCGTTGCAGCGACTCGCCAATAGGGAAGCTTCCGACGGATACTATGATCGGATATTCGTTGGAAGAGTTCGGAAGACTCTTCAGACAACAAGGCCTTTCTAGAAGAAATTTGATTCCAATGATCCTCAATAGCCTGGTTATAACCACCAAGCGTATCATCATCGCGTAAATAACCAAACAACTCCCGTAGCTCTTGCTGACTACACGTTCCCGCCCAGTATCTCTGTAATAATTTTTGCTTGCGTTGCGACATGGAATGAAAGGTAGCTTTACTAATACTACCTACCGCTAACCTTTATCGCTTACTGGCCCCTCAGATTTTTAGAGAATATTTATTTTTAGCCCTATATGTTTATAAAATCAACAAATCACGAGGTCAAAAAATGAGATTCACATTGATTTAGCAAATTGATTTATCACAATTACTACTTGCAGTGCGCAGCAATGTGGTGAGAAGTATACTTTTGATTGTCAGCTTGCTTAAAGCAGCTGGTAAAGAAAAGTAATCAATGCGCTTAGACTAAGATCCGCGTGCTGCTTGATGTAGCCACGAATAAAGCGAATAGCCTGCATGAGTTGGACTCGTACCGTTTTAGGACTAATGTCCATAACATGAGCAATCTCATTGGCGTCTTTGCCCTGCTGACAAGACATTTCATACACTAAACGGCGTTTGGGAGGAAGGGCTTGAATAGCTTGCTGAGCAATACTTTGGTACTCTTCAAAAATGATATCTTGCTCGGAAGAGGCAATACTTAGCTGCATGCGATCATACATAACCCGACATAGATCGTCACGTCTAGCGATCTCCTTCAAAAACTTTACGTTCTCATGCTTAGCTATCCGGAACAAGTACGGTTCTATTGGACGCTTTGGGTCGATACTCTTGCGGTACTGCCAGAGTCGGCAAAACACATTTTGAACGACTTCTTTGGCATCATCGGATGAATGGGTAAACGTTAGTGAAAAGTTATACAGCTTATGATGATGCGTGTCGTAAAGGGTGCGGAACGCCCGGGCATCGCCTCGCTTCAGCAACGTTTCTAACGATGCTACGCTATCCTTAGGTTCGGAACCACGGTTTACAGAGCGACGAGCAGGCATACACAATGGTAGAACTTTATCAGAGAAAAAGCAATGCTTTTCAATAAATCGAAATACAGGAAGATTTGGTTTGCTTAGTTTTATCAGTTATACAAAATATAGGAATGATCGTAGGACGCCCGAAGTCCTACGCTCATACAGCATATATACTAGCTTTTTAGTCAGGATGATTCCTACTGTATAATCAATTTCTTGGTAATTAACCGTCCGTTGGAGTATAGGCGCACAACGTGTACCCCGGTCTTCAAAGCTTGTGCGTCAACGCGTACCGAATGGCGGCCCGCCTTACGTTCCCCTTCTACTTCTACCAGCGTTTTTTCCAACCTGCCCGTCAGGTCATAGATATCCAGTCGCACGCTTCCTGCTTGGGTTTGCGTGTAGGTAAAAGTCACTAAATCACGTCCAGGGTTAGGATATATCGTTAGCTTGTTCTCTTCCGGCAACTTCTCATATGACGATACCAAAGCAGGTGCTGCGGCCGTTCGGGCACTAGCAGAATTAAACGTGTACCGAGCCATACTGCCGGATTCCGGTAGCTGGGCCACCGGCGTGAAACTGCCGTCCAGGTCGGAGTAGCCGATACGCAGGGCGCTGCCCAGGCCGGTCAATGTACTACGGGGCACCGACAGTTCAAGCACGCCGCCGGTTTTGCTCACCACGAGTCCACCGTTGTTGACGACTGGATTCCAGGCGAAACTGCTGCCGTCCCCGGCGTAGGCGAACAGAGTGCCATTTTCAACCAGATAATCCGCTCCCATTCCATTCCACAAGGCCGCATTATTGTAGCCGGTGGCCCCGTTATCGTCGGCATCCAGATAAAACTGGTTGTTGGGCCCCAAACTGCCGGTTACCAACAGGTACAAGTCGTCAGCAGTATGGTACGCCTTTAGCAATGAGACAGAACCTTGGGCAGTGGCTAAGTCCGCCACGTTGTTCCAATCATCGTCGGCACCGTCGACCACAATGGCGGTGGGAGTCGGGTCGCCGTCGGAAGAAGCGGTGATTGGGCCACTCCCGGCAAACACCAACGCTCCCACCACTTCGTTAGCGTGGTTGGTTTCGCTATCGCCTGATGTTTCTTCCTCTACCTTGACGTCGACCGAACTGGCAGAAAGGTTCCGGTAGCGCAGTCCGGCCGGATCGCTTCCGTTGTAGGTTTGCAGCGCGGCCAGCAAGACGGGTTCCGGGTAGCTGGCTCCGAAGGGTAATGCCTTAAAATTCTGACGGTAAGCAGCTTCGGTGCGCACTGCGACGTAGGCCCGTCCGGCGTTACCGCTGCCCGACGAGATCGCTACCCAAGCGACAGTTTCATCCGCGTGGGTGCCCCCGTCGGTGGCCCCTTCTTCTTCCTGCAACCGCACCTGAAAACCGGTAGCACTTACGTTCTGCGCTCGGGTAATTATTGCGTCGGCTTCGTTCACGGTGGTTACCTGGGTTAATACGACCGGAGTTTGTCCCAGGCCTTCGTAGCTGATAGAGGTGAAGCCGGTGCCAACGCTACGGCTTCCGGCCACCAAGGTTTGTCCGTCGCCCAGTTCGTGCGTACCGGCCTCCACCACCAGGTAACTGACCGTTTCCGTGGTATGGGCGCCATCCAGATAGTTCCATTCGTCAATCTGGTACTGAAAGCTTCCGGCGGTCACGTTCCTTACCCGTACCGTGGTGGGCTGACTGCCGTTGAAACTCACCGGCCCCATCACCACCACCGGATCGGTGTACGTATTTTCCAGAAACACGTTGCGCCACTGACCCACCGTCTGAGCCGCCGTGACCTGACCCACTTCGCCAATCGCTTCGGAAGTCTGGCCACTACCTCCCACCGTGAGGGTGTGGTTCAGATCGTTGTAACCGGTAGTGGCTTCCCAAGTATTATTGTTGGCCAGCCGGATAGCGTACTCAGGTCGGCCAGCTATGACGTTGTTGTTGGAGGTATCAGGGAGATTAAGTAGCAGCGCGTACTCCCCGGCGGGCACGTTGGCGGGTAGGGTCAGCGACTTATTCAACGCAATATTTTCGCCCGGCAGCCAGAAGCGCACGTCGGCCCCCTGGCCGCTCAACGGAATTTTGTACACCTGTCCTGACCCGGTATTGCGCAGCACCAGCTCTACCAGACGCGGATTGTACGGAGCGGCAAAGCCCACGTTCTGCACGCTGAGCGAAAAGTTAAAACTGCTTCCCGGTTCGGCCTGCGTAGCGTAGGTGCCCTGGTTCATCACCAGGCGGTAACCCAGGTTCTGCTTGATTTCATCCATGCACCCATCGGTCTGCCAATCGTTGTTCACTTCGTTGTTGAACTCACTGTTCAGGTACGAGTAGTGCAGACTTCGCATGTCGGATACCGCAATGCCCGAGCAGTCGTTCTGCGGGCTGAATCCATCACTACAGGTTTCACCGCCCACCACCGTGTAGCGACTGTCAGCCGCAAAGTAGGGCTTGAGCGCGTCGGTCGCCGAGGTAGCGGACGTACTGGAAGTGCCGTAGTCGAAGTAGGTGCCGAAGTCATCAGCACTGGACAGAAAGCAGTCGTTGTGGAAGCCGATGCGGGCAATATTGCTGCCATTGTGCGCTTGGGCGGCGGTGACGGGAGCGGAGGTGACCGGAGCGTCGATGCCGTAGATGGCTTTTTGCTTGATCTGCGGGTAGCGCACCTGCACCATTCGTGATTCGGGGACGGCCTCGAGCAGCGCATTTAATACATCAATACGGTCCTGCCAATTGTTGTCCAGCAACCGGCCCTGCGAGGCATTGGGCGAAGTGTCGCCGAAATAGTCGGTGTAGTACTGCTCACCCCAGATGCCGATGAAGCCCATCTGCACCACGGCAATTACGTCGCGGTACTCTGAGAAAATCGGAGCAAGCTGCGCGATGTGACCCAGCACGATCGACTTGGGTGCGTCGCCGTAGGGAGGGCAAGCCGTGGGTTCGGGACAGCCGCCACTGGTGTTGGGAGTGATGGTGTAGGCAAAGCGGACGATCATCTTCACCCCGGCCTGCCGGATATTGGTCAGGTCAGTACGGATGTTATCCAGGTAGGCCAGCGTGATCGCATTATCTTTGAAATTGTCCAGCACGTAGTAGCGGTACACCAGCGTATTGGTGATGGCGTAGTTGGCCGCAAATGGGGTGTACGGAGTGGTGCGGTTGCTGGCGAGTTCACCGGCACTTAGCGGCGCAAAATTATCGGCCGAGGCAGCGGACCAGGGACGGTAAAAACCCCGCTCCGGATTGGCGAAGTCTTCTGAAGATGGTTGATAAGTGACGGTGCTCTGAGCGTAGCCCAGGGAAGTGAAGAGCATTCCGAGCAGCCATAAGGTGACCTTGTTCATAGTACGAGTGGTTAGTGGTTGTTGAAGAAACGGTTGGATGGATAGTTGGTATGATCGCCATTACTTACCAGATCAGTAAGTTGAGCACTAGTTGATGAGTAGACGGACCGTTCGAGACCAAGTGCGGTCCGAGTCGTCGGTACCTTGTAAGCGAACCAAGAGTAGGCGACCCGGCGGTTCTGTTACTACACCTTGGAGCGGGAAGTGATGCGTACCGGCCGCGTAGGTGCCGCTGGTAATGGTTTGCAGCGCGACGCCTATCGAATTGTAGGCGGTAAGGGTAAGATTGTGTGACGAAGGAAGCTGCACGACAACGGTCGCCCGCTCGTGGGCCGGATTGGGATATACGCGTAGCGAAACGGCTGCGTTTGCTTCATCTTCCAAATCGGTTACCGGACTGCCTTCCGTAGTAGCCTGCACCACGGGGGAGTAAGTAGACAGACCCACTGCATTGAACGAGCGAATGCGGTAGTAGAAGGCCGTGCCACCGGGCAGGTCAATGTCCAGAAACTGCGTGGTATTGGGAGCCACTTCGGCCACTTCGACAAACGTCAGGCTATCGCCCGTCGAGCGCTCAATGGTGTAGCCCAGCTCATCGTCTACATCCCCCCAGGAGAGCAAGATGCGGCTGGTTGGCTCCCGGCTGGACAAAGTGGCCTTCAGATCGTCGGGAACCGACGAGGCCAGGGCAAGTCGGTAGGTTGGCCAGGGTTGCCCCGCAGCCGGTAGATCGGGCGTCACCTCCCCTGGGGGGGCGTCGTCGAGCCACGCAACGCTGATGCGCCCTTTCGGTAGGGGGGTAACGGGAATTGCGCCCTCAATGGCCGTTGCTGCCTGAGCCACCGTTGCGGCGGTCACCTCTTCCCAGGTACCGGCCTCGGTGTAGCGCGACAGCGTGCCGGTGGCAATCCGCAGTTCGGCTCCCCCCGCCAACGAACCATCGGCCGTAAAGCCGGTTGCAACGTTATTATCGGTGTCGATGAAGAGTTGGAAGTCGCCGGTAAGTTCAGTGCCTTCTACCGAGAAGTACAGGCTATCGCGGTCGTTAAACACGCGCAGCGCCCGAAGCGCGGTAGTGGAGGCCGTGGCCAGTGGGGCAACGCTCGCCCAGTCGTCGAGCGAGGCATCAGGGGTGATTTGCGTAGGCGGACCCACCGCTTCCGCCGGGGTGGTAATGGTAGTCAGGGCGGAGTAGTCAGAGAACTGGGTCAGCGTACGCGCGTACAGACGGTAGCGGACCTCCGTCTCCCCTTCCAGTCCATAGTCGGTGAAGGTGAACGCCTCGTGGCCCAAGACAGCCCGCATCTGGTAGCTCGCGCCCCCGTCGGTGGAGCGCTCCAGCACCAACTCGTTATCATCGGCTATCGGCTCGGCTTCCCAGTAAACAATGGCCTGGTGTCCCGACACGGTGGCTCGGAGATCAAGCCGGGTGGCCAGGGCCGCCGGGAGCACTGCCACCGTCCGCAGCGGCTGCGTGGCAACCGGAAGAAACTGATCGCCTCCGGCGTAGCCGATCCGGAAGAAGTCTGCCAACCCGCCCAGGTCCGATAAGGCTACGCCGATCTCCTGTCCGCCGATGCCCGTGGCGACGGTTGCCGCCGCTACGTCCTGCCACGCTTCCGTTGTTCCGTCGCCTGCGTAGACCAGAAGCCGCCCGTTTTCTACCAGGTAGTCCGGCCCCGAAGCAGGCCACTCGGTTGCCCGATACCCTGTCGACGGCAGGTTGTCGGTATCCAACAGAAGTTGGTACGCATCCGGGGATACGCCCTCAATGAGCACGTACAGACTGTCGGCACTGTTAAACACGCGCAGGGACGGGACATCCTGACCGTCCGCCACGATGGCGGGCTGCACCTGCGTCCAGTCCGTTGCCTCACCGTCAATTCGGATGCGCGTTGGGCCGTTTAGTAACTTCGGGGTGAGGGGAGTAAAGTACTGCTCGCCCTGGTAGGCGCTGCCCGGAGCGGTAGCGTTCACTTCCAGCGTGTGCTGTAGTGCGTTGTAGCCCGTTTCGGATTCCCACACGTCTTCGTTGGCAAGGCGGATCGCGTACTCCGGCCGAGCGGTGACGGCTGCTTCAGGATCGGCCAGGTGCAGGAGTACCTCGTAGTTGCCATTAACCAGCGAAGCCGGAACCCCCGCTTCCACGCTGATTGTGATGGGTTCGCCCGGCAGCCAGCGGCGCGGGTCTTCGTCGGTGCGGTGCACGAAGGTTTCGTTGGTCTCCGTATTGCGCAGAATGATATTGACCTGCCGGGGATTGTAGGGACTGGCGTAGCCCTCGTTGACCAGCGATAGCTCCAGCGAGAACGCGTCGGCCGCTTTAACCTGGTTTTGCATGGTGGCTTCCGTGAGGCGAAGGCGGTAGCCCAGCGTTCGTACGATGTCCTCCCAACAACCCTGTTCCTCCCAAGCACCCAGCACCTCGGTGTTATAGTCAATGTTGAGATACGACCAGTGGAAGCGGGCTAGTTCGGCTTCGGCGTTGGGACAGTCGGAGGTAGGCGGAGACAAGGCGCAGGTTTCGCCGCCGACGGCCAGGTAGCGGCTGTCTTGTTCCAGAAAGGCTTTCTCCGGTTCCAGATCCTTATACGTACCCACGTCGGTAGACGACGACACGAAGCAGTCGTTGTGGTGGGCAATGCGGGCGCGGGGGGTGTTCCGGTAGGCTTCCTCGGCGGTCAGTGGCTCTTCTGAGCCGACTAGGGCAAACTTTGCCACCGGATAGCGCACCTGCACCATCCGGTTGGGCGGCACAATTTGCAGCAGTTTGTCGATCAACGAGCGTCGGTTGTCCCAGTCGCTTTCGCTGGGTTGCTCCAGGTTGCCCGAGGTAGTATAAAGATCGGAGTAGTACCATTCGCCCCAGGTGCCAATGAAGCCCGCCTGCATCACGGCCACCACATCGATGTTGGCCCGGATGATCGGGGCCAGTTGGTCGACGTGCTCCAGCAGCAGGTCCAGCGGCGGTGCGTCGTTGTAGGGGGGATTGTCGAAGCCGTTGACAAACTTATCGGTGTAGGCAAAGCGCAGCACGCACTTGATGCCCGCCGCGCGCATGGTGGCAAAGTCCTGCCGTACGGTGGTCAGGTACTCCTCGCTAATGGGCTGGTCGCGAAAGTCTTCTAAGTAGAAGATGCGGTAGATCAAGGTGATGCTTTCCTGCTCCCGATATCCGGTGAGCTGCTCGACGCTCAGGCCGGTATTGGGCGAGCGCAGTTCGGTATAGTGGTACAACCCCCGCTCGGGGTTCGGAAAGTTTTCGGCCGAGGCGGCGTAGGTGACCGTAGCACTTTGGGCGTAGGAGAATTCGGCCGTGGTGCCGAGCAGCATCGTTATAAGTAGCCAGTGTTTCATAGATGAATTGGATTATGGGAAGCGTGTCCGTTCGGTTTTTTCCGCAGCTTACGGAAACGGCGAGAGAGATTTCTCATGGGTAAGGAATCATTTCACCGGTTTCCTACCATTCCTCTACTAAATCACTTGAATCCACCTCAATGTCAACCTGTAATGTTACTTGGTACGGCAATACTTGCTTGGCGTATTCCTGATACGTGCACTGGACAACCGGGTAATTGGCGGTATCCATGCTGTAGAGCATAAGATCGTTCATTCGTCCTCCTGACAAAGAGGTTCCTGTCACAGTGAAGAGCACAACCTCAGTGTCGTCAAGATGCCGCCTCATCAATTCTTCAAGGTTGTCCACCCTTCTGTCTAAAAGCGCAAAAAAAGCATACGCTCGCATATGGGATAGCGGATCGTTGTGCAGATAGTACTCTAACGCTTCGTTAGAGAGTTCCTTCTTGAATTGCTGGTAGACCACGTTAGTCTCCGCGAGTTGAAGGACACTATCATCTCTAAGTGATGTCCATTTTTTATCCTGATGCTTTTGATAAGCACTGCAAAAGATAAGAACTGAGAATAGTATATACTTGATGACTGATTTCATGCTCATGCCTGTAATAGCCACACTGCCACCTGTTTCCTAGAATATTGAACTGGTCGTAGGGTTCTCCTACAACTAGTGTTTAAATAGGCGGTTAAATCTTAACGTCCGGCAACTCTTCCTCCGGCACCGGCAGCTTTCCTCGTTCTCCCCAGCCATCGTCAAAGTCCATGACCTTGATCTCTGCTTCCTCGCCTAGTTCGCCCATAAAACCTTTGGACAGCGCCACTTCGTAGGTAGAACCATCTTCGGATGCGGCTACTTCTCCGAAACCCGAACCGTCTTTAGCGGCGGGCCAGGGCCAGCCGGGGTCAACGCTCGGGTCGAAGGGGTACTGAAACAGGGTCGTTCCATCGTACTCGTACAGCACATCCAGTCCGGAGATACCCGGCTGCTCCCAGTGATCGAAGCCCGTGCTGGCATCGTTGTCGGTATTGATAAAAATTTGGAAGATCGCGCGGTCGGTGCCTTCCACTCCGCGAATCAGTACGTAAATATTGTCCTTATCGGCAGTGGCCTTGAGCAACTCCAGGCTGTTCCCTGCAGTGGGATTAATTTCTACCAGGGTCTCAATGTCATCCCAGTCTGCCAAGTCGCCGTCAATTTCAATGGCGGCTCCGGCTTCTTCCTCCGGCACCTCTTCCACGGGCAGTACAATCAGTTCTTTTTCGTCTTCGCGGCACCCGGCAAAAAACACCAGGCCAAGCAGGCAGGTTAGTAAAAATCGGAGGGGCAATGATTTTCTCTTTTTCATGTTCGTAATGGTTATGTAAGTGAATAATAATTTAGTATCCTTCGTTTTGGGTGAGCACTCCGCCGCTGTTATCGATAGCCGCTTGCGGAATGGGCAGTAGTTCGTTGTAGGGGGCAATGGTGATGTTTTCGTTCTTGTACTCCTCTACGTGCTCCCGCATCACGGCCAGCCAGCGGGGTTCGCCGCTCCCGTCTCCCTGTCGCTTAAGATCAAACCAGCGCATGCCTTCCAGGGCAAACTCCACGCGCCGCTCCTGCCACACCGCTTCCCGAAATGCCGCTTGATCGAGTCCGGCCAAGGCCGGTAGACCGGCGCGTTCGCGCACCTGGTTGATGGCCTCATAGGCCGCGGCGGTAGGGCCTCCGTTCACTTCGTTGAGGGCTTCGGCCAGTAGCAACAGTATATCCGAGTAGCGCAGCACCTTGAGGTTCATCGGCTGGTTGATGCCGTCGGCCGCAAACGACGGGTCTTCGTTGAGGTACTTACGGGGTAGGGTGCCGTTGGAGGTGTTGCCCAACTCATCGCCGCCCAGCACGAAGCCGCGAAACTCATCTCCGGTCTGAACAATGGTGGCTCCCAAACGGATGTCGCCCGCTTCATAAGCATCCACCAGGTCCAGTGAGGGCATATCAAAGCCGAAACCGGCGGTGCCCAGGGCGGTGTTGCCCTTCTGACCCGAATCGCCGCGCAGTCCCATGTAGGCGTGGTGCCAGTGCCCGTCGCCCTGGTTGCCCCAACCGTCCTGCCCCTCAATCCGGGCAAACTGCACCTCAAACACCGATTCTACGTTGTTGTCCCCGGCGGCGGTAAACATCGTCCGGTAGGCCGCCTGCTTTTCTTCGGGCGTAGCTCCATCCACCAGCTGGTACACCCCCAGGTCGATAACCGCCTGCGCATTTTCCACCGCTTTCTGCCAGTGCGAGGCCGCGTTGGCAGGATCATAGTGGGCCAAAAACACGTGGCTCTTGGCCAGCAGCCCCAGGGCAGCTCCCTTGGTGGCGCGTCCGAGATTCTCGTCATCATAGACCACGGGCAACACCGCCTGGGCCGAATCAAGGTCAGCGGCAATCTGATTCCACACTTCCAGTGCGGTGGCACGAGGCTGAATCAACTCGTCCAGGGGCAACACTTCGGTGATCAGCGGCACTCCGCCGAATGAGTTAACCAGGTTGAAGTAATACAGCGCGCGCAGAAACTTAGCCTCGCCCACGATGCGTTGCTTCAGCTCCTCGTCCATATCGATGCCGGGTACCTGCTCAATGGTCACGTTGGCCCGCAGGATGCCCGCGTAGGGATCAACGTAGCCGTTCAGGATTTCGTCGTTTTCGGCTGAGTAGTTGAAGTTGTCTACCTGAATCCACTGGGGTCCGTCACTGGCCCCGCCGTCGCCCTTGTCGGCATCGTCGGAGCCAATGTCATTGAGGGTCCACATAAAGGTTTTGTAACTGCCACCCCACTGCAACGGATCGTAGGCGGCCGCAATGGCTGCCAAGGCACCCGATTCGGAGGCGTAGAAGGTGGCGGTGCTGATCTCTGATACTGGATCTACGTCCAGATAGTCGTTGCAGGTCATGGTGAGTCCGGCCACGAGTAGAACGGTGATAATGATGGGTTTTTTCATAGCGGTGAAATAGGGTGATGCGGGTGAAAATTTGTTAGAAGCCGAAGTTGACTCCCACAGTAAAAGAGCGGGCAATGGGGTAGTTGCCGATGTCAACGCCGTTATTGAAGCTTCGAAACGATTCGTCGGTGCCCTGCCCGCCGGTGCCCGGCACGGAGCCAATTTCCGGGTCGTAACCGCTGTAGCGGGTCAGGGTGATGAGGTTCTCGCCACTCACGTACACCCGAGCTTGGGTAATGCCTACCCGCTCCAGTATGGAACCGGGCAGGTTGTAGCCCAGCTGCACGTTCTTGAGGCGTACGTACGAACCGTCTTCCACGAAGTAGCTCGACGAGCGGCCAAAATTGTTGTTCGGGTCGGTCCAGATCAGGCGGGGCACCCGGTCGCTGGTGCCTTCGCCGGTCCAGCGACCAATAATGTAGTTGTGCTTGTTGCCAAAGTCAGAAAAGTTTTCCAGGTTGATACGGGTAGCATTGTAGATTTCGTTACCGTACACTCCCTGAACAAGAAAGCTTAGGTCGAAGCCCAGGTACGAAAACTGCGCGTTGAGTCCGAAGGCGTAGTCGGGTAGGGGGTTTCCAATCACCTCCCGGTCTTCGCCGTTGATCACCCCATTGTCATCCAGGTCACGGAAGCGGATATCGCCGGGTGCCGCCCCTTCTTGGGTGGCGTGGTTATCCACTTCGCCCTGGTTCTGGAAGATACCGTCGGCTACGTAGCCGTAGAAAGCCGAGATCGGAAAGCCCACGCGGGTGCTGTTGGGGAAAAAGCCTCCTACGTCGAACGTGCTGGGGATAGGCGGCGATCCGCCTAGGTCGATCACCTCGTTGCGCAGCGTAGAGAAGTTGGCCCCGATGCTATAGGTTAATTTTCCAACGTTCCGGCGATACGTGGCAGCTAACTCCAGTCCGTAGTTGTTCACCTTGCCTACGTTGAAGGGAGGGTTTTCTGGGTATCCCGCACTCAGCGGCAGCGGCTTTTCCAGCAGGATGTCATCGCTCTCCTTGATGTAGTATTCAGCCGTAAAGCTCACGCGGTCCTCAAACAGGCCCAGGTCAATGGCGAAGTTGGTGGTGGTGGTGGTCTCCCACTGGATGTCTTCGTTGGCCGGAAACAGCGGGGAGGCTCCGGTGACGATGCGCTGCCCGCTGCCCAGCACGTAGTTATTGCCAAAGCCGATCAGTGGAATGAAGCCGAAGGGACGGATAGACGAGTTGCCCAACTGCCCCCAACTAGCCCGCAGTTTCAGGTCGCTGATAAAGGGTACGTTAAAGAAATCTTCCCCGGCAATCCGCCAGCCGGCCGATACGCCCGGAAAGGTACCGTAGCGGTTGTTGGGCCCAAAGTTAGACGAACCGTCGCGGCGCACGGTGGCCGTAATAAAGTAGCGGTCGTCGTATTCGTAGTTGAGGCGCGAGAGCACCGACACCCCCCGCGAGGGAGGTTGCCGACTGCCCTGCGCCCGGATGGTATTGGGATCGGCGTTGTCGATGACCACTGCCAGGGGGCTCAGAAAATCCTGGCCGCTGGCCGAGATGCTATTTCCGGTGCCGCTGCCCAGCGTGAATCCCGCCAAGGCCGACAGCGTGTGCTTACCGAACACCTTGTCGTACATCAGAATGTTTTCCAGCAGAAAACTTCCCGAACTGTAGGACCCTTCGCCCAACTGGTCGATGGGTACCGAGAACAAGTCTTCTTGCAAGCGGGGCTGGTAGAAGCGGAAGTAACCGTAGTTAAAGGTATAAGCCGTATTGAGACGATACTTGAAGCCGTCGAAGATCTCGACCTCGGTAAACGCATTGCCGAAAAACACCCAGTTCACGTCGGTGCTTTCGGTGGTTAGCGCATTGGATACCGGGTTGCGCGTATCCGAATCGCCCTTGGCGCCGGTGGGACCGGCAAAGCCGCCATCGGGATTCCGCACCCGCATCACCGGAGAGCTGACCAGCGCGGCCAGCGGAATGCTGTTGAACTCATCGTTTTCGTTGACACCCTGCCGCTCGCCGCGGTTGATGTTGACGTTGGTGCCGAACTTGATGCGGTCGCTCACTTCATGGTCGCTGTTGAGGCGCAGGTTGTAGCGGTCGTAGTCAGAGCCGATGATAATACCCTGCTGCTTGAAGTAGTTGCCCGATATCGAGAAGGTATTTCGCTCGTTTCCGCCGCTTACGTTAAGGCCGTAGTTCTGGATCGTGGCGTTGCGAAACACTTCGTCTTGCCAGTCGGTGCCGAAGCCCAGCTCGTTGATTTCGGCGTTGCTGTAAACAATGGGCAGCCCGCCGTTGCGCCGCGATTCGTTAAGCAGGATAGCGTATTCCTGGGCGGTGAGCACGGGCGCCTTGTAGCCTTGTTGCTGCACGCCCACGTAGGTATTGAAATTCACCGAAGTCTTACCGGCTTCGCCGCGCTTGGTGGTAACGAACACGATGCCGTTGGCCGCGTTAGCTCCGTAAATGGCTCCCGAAGCCGCGTCTTTGGCAATGTCGATTGACTCAATATCTTGCGGATTGATTGAGTTGAGGTCGCCATAATAAGGAACGCCGTCCACCACGTAGAGCGGATCGCTATTACCGATGGTGCCCAACCCGCGTACCTTCACGCTCACGCTGCCGCCGGGACTGCCGGAGTTTTGGGTGACAAATACGCCGGGGGCCTGCCCTTGCAGCGCCTGATCTAGCCCGGATACTTGTCTTTTGGAGAGGGCTTCGGAGTCGACCGATGAAATGGAGGAGGTAATATCGCGCTTCTGTTGCGTGCCGTAGCCAATGACCACCAATTCGGTCAGCGTTTCCAGATTAGGAGCCAGACTAATATCGACAACATCTGCGTTTCCGATCGCTCGTTCCAAAGTTTCATAGCCTACGAAGGAGAAAATCAGGATGGCGGTTTCGGCAGGGACGGTGAGGCGGTAGTTGCCATCTATGTCGGCCGAGGTACCAATGTTGGTCCCCTTCACCAGCACCGTGGCACCCGGCAGGGGTTCGTCACCTACGTCCGAAGTAATAGTGCCCCGAATAGTTTTATCCTGGGCAGTGGCCTGCATTGCTACACCGAAGGTTAGCAGAAGAAAGAAGAGATGGCGGTATACGTAGTCTTTTTTCATAGAAGAGAAGGTTGATGGTCTTGTTTTCTTTCAAATCCTTTTACTAACCGTAATAATAGGAAAAATAATTTTCGTTTCATTACTTTATGGTACATAAATATTTATTTTTCGTTAGGTTGCAACACAAACTGAAAGTTTATGAGGAAAGGGAATTGGTTGATGTACGCAATTATTACGACCGTCTTCTGGGGGGTATGGGGTGCTTTTATTGAGATTCCGGAGAAAGCAGGCTTTCCCGCCACGCTGGGCTACTCGGTTTGGGCACTGACCATGGTCCCGTGCGCTATTGTGGCCCTTTATTTGGCCGACGGACCGCTGGAGCGGAACCGGCGTTCGGTCTTGCTGGGCAGCGCGGTGGGTTTGCTGGGGGCAGGCGGGCAACTGTTGCTGTTTCAGGCGCTGCGCGACGGACCGGCCTACATTGTTTTTCCCCTAATATCTCTCTTTCCTGTAATCACCATTCTGCTGTCGACCACGCTGCTGCACGAACGAGCGTCGCGCCGCCATTGGATCGGCATTGTGGTTGCCCTAGTTGCCATCGCTTTTTTGTCGTATCAAGAACCCGCGGACAACCAGTCGCAGGGCTACCTGTGGTTGGCCCTGACGGTGGCGGTGTTCGTCATGTGGGGGGTACAGGCTTTCGCCATGAAGTTCTCCAATGAAGAGATGCGGGCCGAAAGCATCTTCTTTTATATGATGATCTCCGGGGTTCTTTTGATTCCGGTGGCCCTGCAAATGACCGATTTTTCTCAGGAAATCAACTGGGGCTGGAACGGGCCTTATCTGGCCGGAGGAATCCATGTGCTCAACTCCATCGGGGCGCTCACGCTGGTGTACGCGCTGCGCTACGGCAAAGCCATCGTGGTAGTACCCCTAACCGGTCTGTCGCCGGTGATAACGGTGGGCCTGTCGCTGTTATTTTATTCAGTGCTACCCGGACCGGTGTTGCTGGCGGGCATCATGCTGGCATTGGTAGCTATTTTTTTGCTATCCGAAACGTAAACAACCGTAAACTATTTTGAAAACTCTCAGTTATAAGGCTTTTCAAAAAATGCTGACCCACGTGATTTATTTCTTCTGCCCCCCCCTGATACGCTGATAAATACATACTTTTGACGCAATTATATACCACCTAACTCACTATATCATGAACAAACCGACAGCACTTACCTTCGCATTACTTACGATGATTACAGTATCGGCTTGGGCGCAAATGAAGCCGATGGACAACGCTGACATGCCAACAGTCGGCGTTATTTCCGCCCTAGACGTAGAAGAAATGGTAGACGGAAAACCCGGCCGGGCCACTACCTTTGAGCTTACCTTTGAGCCGGGCCAGGTAAGCCCGCCGCACCGGCACCCAGGAGCGGTGTACGGATACGTTCTCGAGGGTGAATTTAGTTTTAAAGTGGAGGGCAAGCCCCAGCGTACCATTAAGGCCGGAGGGACATTTTATGAACCTACCATGATTTTGCATGAAGTGGCTCAGAGTGCCAGCGATACCGAAACAGCCCGGGTAGTGGCCGTGGTTGTCCATCCCCGCAGTGCCGAGCAACTGGTTATTCCTGAAGGAGAAAATTAGAAATTGTCTACGTTGGGAGAGAAGATCGGAATCTTCCCTCCTATCAACAAAAGAAAAATGATAGTACGAGCAGTTTTAGCAATAGCGATGGCAACGTTCTTATATGGTTGCAATTCAACTAATTCGCAGTCACCAAAAGAAAGTGCAGAAGAAGCCAAAAGTGAGATGTTCACGGAGGCGGATACCCTGACGAAACATTTGAAACCGTTTAACCCGAAATTGCCTACCATCGGACTTGTGATGTACAACGGAGTTTTACAAAGCGAAGTGATTGCTACCTCCGACGTTTTCGCTAAACCGACTGAAGGAGGGAAACAGCTCTTTAACGTTATTTCAATCGCCGAAACGGAGAGTCCGATAACCACCGAAGAAGGCATGCACTTTGTTCCCGATTACACCTTTGAGAACTGCCCGGAGTTAGCCGCTTTGTTTGTACCCAGTGCTTACGATATGTACGCCCAGGTCCACAATGAACAAATCGTAAATTTTATTAAGAGGAAAAACGAGGAAACCGAGTACACGGTAAGTAATTGTGCGGGCGCTCAATTGATCGGGAAATCCGGGATTGCGGAGGGACATAAAATTGTCACGTGGATCGGCGGTGGTAAACAATTACAGGAAGATTACCCAAATCTAAAAGTACAGGATGATAGTTTGGTAACCTTTATCAGGGATGGTAAATTTTTGTCTTCAAACGGTAATTTAGCCAGTTATATTTCTGCCTTGGAATTGGTAGAGATAATGACCAGTCCTGAACACCGAAAGTTTGTGGAGTCTTACCTATATCTGGGCAGACTTCAACAGTGGGAAAAGTAACGTTTAACGTGACGTCGAGGCTATCTACCCTCACCCAATCCGGTAGGCTAACCATCGCGAAACTAATCGTACAATTAGTTTATTTTCACTAAGTTGAACATCCCTAGAGTCACTGTTATTTTTTCTGTATTGTTTTTTCCAAATTTAAGTATACAAAACATGGATAGTCAAGTTTTATGTCTTCGCTAACTAACAGCTAACGTTTAATTAACCTCACCGTTATGAGAGGAAAACTAATCCGTTTGCTAGGAAGTGGGCTCATGCTGCTGGGATATTTGAGTGAAGTCAGTGCCCAACCCGTTCCCGTGCAAATTGAGAAACGCGACGGGAAGTTCTTGCTGCTCCGCGGGGATCAGCCTGTCTACCTTCATGGTGCGGTCGTAGGGGACGCCACCGCTTTGCCAGGGAGCCCTGGTGGCGTACAGAACCCGATTAGTGTGCTCAAGAAGGCCGGAGCGAATGCGGCAAGGGTAGCATCAGACCGAACGATCTTGGATACGCTCCACACCCACAAAATGCTGGGGGTGGTAGACCTGATTCTGAAAGGTGAACGTGATGGCATGGATTGGGATAACGACGCGATGGTAAACGCCCAAGCAGAAACGACCTTGGCTACGGTACGCGCGTTAAAGGATCACCCCGCGGTAGTGATGTGGGTGCTTGGTAACGAAATTGATTATATTCCCCCTAACGAGCCCTACAATCCGCGCATTTGGCAGCGACTGAACGATTTGGCACGAAAGGTCAAGGAGATTGATCCGAACCACCCCGTGCTGACCATCGTTGGCAACAGTTACTTTGAGGCCAAGATCAAGGAGCTGGCGCGCGATGGCACCTCATTTGATCTGCTCGGACTTAATGCCTACGGCGCACTGGACAGAACCGCCACGACGCTACGAGAATACTGGCCAAAACCCTACATCGTCACCGAATGGGGCGCCACTGGCCACTGGGAGGTGCCGCGTACCGTGTGGGGCGCCCCCATTGAAGAGACAAGCAGTGAAAAGGCGGTGGCAATAGATGACCGCTACCGCCGGGTCATCAAGGGTGACCCCACTAACTGTTTGGGCTCGTTCGTCTTCTACTGGAGCGAGAAGCAGGAAACAACGCACACGTGGTATGGCCTCTTCACGGAGCAGAAACGGACGCAGCCCATTGATGTGATGGAGCAGCACTGGCAGGGGCGCATGCCATCAAATTTAGCCCCTACAGTGGTAAGCTTTGAACTGAATGATACTCCCGATAAGAGGGCCCAGGTGCTGCGCCCCGGCGTAGAACACAGCGCGCGCATCAAGGTGCTGGACATCGACAGTGATTCACTCTTTTACTCATGGGATGTGCGGCCGGAGGTAGTTATCCCCGAAGGAAACTACGCGGGACGAAAAGAAACAAGATCACCGATTCTGGAGGATCTCTTGATACAAAATGGCCAGGCGCACGCTCGGTTCAGGACACCGGAACGTGAAGGGGCCTACCGTTTATTCGTAAGCATTCACGACGGTCAAGGATCGATTGCGTACGCGAACTTCCCGTTTTACGTATCAAGCACGGGTACGTATGAAGCCTCGAAGAACCGGCATCTATAGCCATGGCCAAGCGTTTTGGTAGCGGACTACTTTGCCTCTGCCCGCATTGGATTACCGTCGTGACTTCTTACCGGCCGAGGTATCCAGGGTTGACTGGAAGTGAAGTTAAAAAGGGGGCGCTTCTTGCTATTGATGCGGAGCAAGGGGTTCAACCAAGAGTTGAGAGATTGCTTTCTCCATTTGTAAAAGTGACATGCAAGAAGAATTAGCCCGTATCTTAAAGACTTCATTTGATAGATACCATGACATCCCTTATCAAGTATGGCATAAGCTGGCAGGGAAATTTGAGCCGGTAACTTATTCCAAAAAGGAGGTGATCAAACACCAAAATACGACTGAGAAGTATTTGCATTTTCTCTTATCCGGTAGTGCCGGTATCTTTTTATGGCGCGAAAAAAGTTTTGTATGCCTTGATCTGGCTATTAATTTTGGCTTTTGCTGTGACTATTTCTCTTTACTTCAACAATCCCCTACCCCTTTACATATCCAAGCGCTAGAAGAAAGCAAAATGATGCGATTGCCACGTCATGAATTTTATAAACTTGGGGAAAATCCAGACGAAATACTACTTAGGCAAGTAGCGGCTGAGGCTTCATTTATAGCCAAGCAAAAGCAGCAAATAGACCTGATGACAAAAACGGCGGCCGAAAGGTATGATGAGTTGGACGCGGAAAACCCAGGCATTCATCAACGCATTGCTCAGAAGCATATATCTTCTTATCTGGGTGTTACCACGCAAAGTTTGAGTCGCATACGCAGACAGAGGGACCGAAGTTAACATGGGGTAACTTTTATTTAATTGAGGCCCTATACCTTAGCGCTTCAATTAAAACATAAAGTTATGCGAATCATTCTTCTGTTCTTACTAACATTCTCTACTCAAGGTTTGCAAGCACAACTGCGGACCCACTGGGTACATTCTGATTCTGTTAAAACTAAACTGTTATTTGATCTGCCCTTGGTTAGTCTGCCTTACGGGCTTTATGCATCCGCCATTACGGAAGGAGCCGTGGTCGATGTATACGGTGAGCCCGCTGGCTATAAACTGAGAGCATGGGCGAGTCCATCGATGAAGCAAAGTTTAGCGTTTTCTCATGATACTAGGTACGCGATATTTTATGGTACCAGCAAATTGCTCAACGTGAAGGCGAACGATAAACCAGGCAAAAAACTTTGGAAAACAGGGGCGGAGTCGGTCTTGAATTTGGCGGCTGATTTGTTATTGCCCTTTGGGTTCGGATGGCAACATGAAGAGTATCATCGTGCCGTGCTGACGAGTCATAATATATACAGCAACAACTCTCTAAACGATTGGATCAGTGGTAGGGAAAACGTAAATGGATCAAGCACTACTTCCGTGAATTACGTGCTAGATACTAATTTGGTGTCTTTAAAGAAGCGTTCCAATAGTGATTTTGTGCGTTTAATGACGGCCGGAGTAGAAGGAGAAGTGCTAAGTGCGCAGCGCATGCAACGGGATAATTTCTTCCATACTACTAATTACGCTAACTCATTAAATATACTAGGACGTTTCATTAGCGTAGAGCTTTACATCAGGTTATGTTCAAATCGAAATGAAATTCAACCTCTGGTAGATGATGCTATTGAAGGAGAAGCCGGTGATCAAAGTATCAGAGACTTCACTGGGCCGGACTTTACAGCGTGGGCTTATGACCTATTCAATCCTGATCTACCGTATGCCGCTCGTGGTGAACATCCGTATGGAAATGGTTATGACCGGTATGTCTATGGTGATAAGCTGAACCAGGAACAATATGAATGGATAAAAAAGCAGAGCAATTTATCCCTACTGAACTTTATCTCACCGATGAACTTCTTCATTAATAGTTTTGAACTTAAAACTTCCCCCGGTGGCAACCCGTTGTTATTCAACTTTGCTTTTAGCTATTATCCTACCTCTTTTGGCTCGCAGGTAGGTTTAAATCTTCTGCTCAAAAACGGAGATTTCAATTGGATCATAGCACCTACTATTAATAAAAATTATGAGCATAATTTTCCTTCTCTAGAAGTGGCACTATGGGAGTACCCGTTGGGCGATAAAATGCTACTTTCCCCTCGTCTCATGCTTTGGACCCAACCTGAGGATCAATCATTTTACACCCAGCAGGCAGAGGTGGGAGGCTTGGTAGCCGGTAAAGTAAGCTACAAGCTGGGTAGCTTCCATCCTTACATAGATATGGCCTACAAAACAAAAGGATGGGTAGCCGGAGAAGTATTTTTAGAAAATAGATTTTCCATGGACCTTGGAATTATGGCAAGATGGTAAATCTTGCGCGTAAAGTTGGGGAAGTTATTCACGCGACACGATGGCCTATATTGGAAAGAAGCACGACGTAGACCAGCGCCTCTTGGAAGTGCTGCGCCACTTTTACGTGATCGAGGTGCCGGAAGATGCTGCCCCCGAAAGACACTATCTGTCGCCCAGTCTGGAGATGATGATCGTCTTCAATTTTGGTCCGCCCGTGGCTTTCTCGTTCGGAGAAGAAGCCGGACATATCATCGAACGGGTGGGTATTCTGGGACCGTTGCGGCAGATGATGCGCTACGAACTCCGGGGCGGTAGCCACCTGTTAATCCTGCCGTTTATCTATAACGGCTTCTCCCGCTTTGTGCGGCTGCCCCTGGAGCGGATCGACCAACTGACGGAGGCAGAAGAGCGGAAATATTACCAACCCCTGGAAGTGCTGTGGGAACAACTCTTTCCGCTACTCACCTCCGAAGAACGCGTCACCTGGCTAACCGACCACCTGATACGCCACCTTCGCCCGAACGACCCGGCGGCTACTCCCTTTATGGAAAGCGTGCCAGAGATGCACGACCCCCGTGTGAACCCCGCCCGGGCCATTGCCGATAAAGCCGCGCTGAGCGAGCGCAGTATCCAGTTGAAGCTGAAGAAACATACTGGCTACTCGTTTAAAGAGCAGGCGCGTTTCCTGCGGTTCAAGGAAGTGCTCTATCACGTGCTGGGCCAACCCCCCGCATCAATCGAGTGGCTCGACGTGGTGGTGGCCTACGGCTACCACGACCAGAGCCACCTGATCAAAGACTTTCAGTACTACACAGGATCATCCCCTCGGCAATTTGTCCACCTCAATCAGGCCGAAAATTTCTGCATGAGCGTGGACCCGGGACCCTACGGGGCGGAAGGCTAAGGGACGTAGAGGTTGCTTTTTAAAACTGCGCTGAAAAGAAAAGGTAAACCCCGGGGGCGGGGATCACTGAATAAGATACCCGGGTCGCTCACTTACGGTACCGCGTATTGGTTATGTGGCAGCCCCGCCCGCGGCTTGAACACGTGAAGGGGCGACTTTCAAAGCACGTTAGTAAAATTGTTGAGCTGATAGGCCCCGGTATAACGATGCTCTTCACGCACGAAGGCTGAAACGTTCCCGAACGGACGCGTGTACTGCACGGCCTCGATCTCCCCCGCGGTGCGGTGTGGGAACGTTTCGTTTTCTTACAATGATGCCGCATTCGCCTGACGTACTTTTGTTTTATTCTTCACTTAAAACAAAAAACGATGACACACGTGACCTCTTTTTCCGATGCCCGATTACTGACTGGCTTATTCCTATTGATCATCCTGGTGCAGTGGATCACTCCCTCGGAGGTAGCTGCTCAGCCGGTCCCCATTGAACCGACCACGCTGCCCACCTGCCCCACGCATCCCCGTCGAATCCCCAAGGTGATCAGACAGTGGGAGCGGGCCTGGAATACGGGCGACGCCGAGGGCATGGCGAAGCTCTTTACCCCCGACGGCATTTACGAGGACTTTGCCTTTCAGGTGAAGTCGCAGACACGCGCGGGCGTCGCCCAGTGGGTCAACCTCACCGCTGCTAGTATCCCTGATGCTCACGTGCGGGTGGTTGATGCTTTCCGAGCAGGCCGACGCATTGCCGTAAAGTGGGTCTTCAGCGGCACGCCGAATTCGCTGGGGGGTCAGCCCTCTACCGGCCGATCATTCGCCGTTGCTGCCGTGTCCTACGTGGAATTACGGGGTAAGCGTATCCACCGGATTGGTGACTACTACAACTTAGCTGACGTGCTGCGACAACTCGAACTTCCCGGCGACACCTGGACCCCACCGAACTCCGCAGAAAAGGCCGCTTCCGATCAACGTGATACCGCTACGCGCAGCCGCTCAGTGGTCCCCGAACCTACCGCTAAAGCCCACGTAACAGGGCAAAATAGCGTATCAGGGGTTGATCGTTTTCCTGGAGAGGAAATCAGAAAAGCTTTGTTACAAGCGGCCCCGAACCCATTCGGACGGCAAACGGCTCTCTCCTTCTCAGTGCCTAAGTCAGGTACTGCTTCCCTGGTAGTCTACGACTCGGCAGGGAAGACGGTGGCTACGCTGTTTCATGAATACGCCGAGGCGGGCCAGCGTTACGTGGTAGACTGGGGAGGAAGCCGTCTGCCTGACGGCTTGTACGTGGCTAAACTAGCGAGCCACCATCACACCCAACAGTTCAAGCTGGTGATTGCCCACTAACAGGGAGGCAAAGGAAGCTCGCCTCACCGCTGTGACGAGAGCTTTTGCGATATGTCATAAAGAAGCCCTTGAGAGTTAGGATAAGCCACTCCGAAGGTTTTTTTTTAATTTCACCTGCCTGTTTGTCCACGGGAAGGTCCTACGTCAATGTCTGATAAACTTGGCACAAAACGGCATACAGGTTTAGAGTAGAATTTCTTCTTCTTTTCACTGGTTGTATCTTTTTAAAATTAGCGCTCAACCTTTCTACATTCACGAGATTGCTTTCGATACTTATCCTTCTTCCACCGTTTGGGGATCGGCTCGATCAGTTATCAAGCAGAGAAACCCACCCGCCCTCAAGCAGAGAGCCGAAAGAGGTAATAGGTATTCCCTTGCCGCGAAAGCAAGTGCCTATTTTTGCGCGTAACCACCCGCACAGGGTGCCCGGCACTATCCTAAAAAATAGTCACCCACTTTCGCAGCCGCACCCCGATAGCCGCCCCCTCAAACCGGGCCAAACACATACCTACTGATTTCACCGCCCGGACCGCCGGTTTATGGCCTACCCGCAAGGCCATACGCACAACCGGCAGTTCCAGACGGTTCCATAGCCCCTCACATCCCTCAGCGGTTTGAATAGTCGGCACTCGGTTTAATCCAGGCTGCAAAGGAGTTTCGGCTAATTTTATTGATCCCACAACAAAAGACACGAAAAGCTATGATGGCATCATACAAAAGTAGTATTTAGCAGAAAACTATACGTAGTTATGGCTGAAGACAAAAAGACTGTCCACCAAAAGTTTGCTGAAGTGTTGGAAGCACTGGGTACCAACGCCTACCAGCTAAGCAAACGCTTGGGACTCAACAGTCCGGATAAGTACTACAAAATAGAGAAAGGACAGGTGAAGCCGAGCTTTGATACCCTGGCACAAATTATCAGTATCTATCCGCAGGTAAATGTCAACTACTACTTCAAAGACGATGCACCCATGTTTGAAGAGCCTGGACAAAATTACTCCCAAACGCCTGCCTCTACCGACGATCTAGCGGCCCTGCGTATGAAGCACCTGGAACAGAAAGTAGCCATGCTGGAAGCCCAAAACCAGGAACTCACCACAAAACTGTTCGGCAAATAGCCTTGCGGCAGGGCTGCCTATAATCTCTTAGTCAGCTCTACCGCTAGCCCGCACAGGCCTGCACCCCGAACCCACTCGCACAGTGCCCCGGGGGATGCCGACCACCTTCCATCCTTAAAAGTTAACCCGCCTCTTTTTCATCCGTCAAGGGAAGATGAATCGGACTCATGCGGGGCAACCCTTGCTTCGTCCGCCCTTGACCGATGAAACCGGCGGGTTGCAGTACCCTTGTGGGGGAAGGCTGGCAGCGGTGGTCAGCATCCCGGCGGCGGGTTCTCTCCCAGATTTTTTTCTTTTCCCGTGGGGGGAAAGGTTAACTGCGGTGTGCAAAGGAAATGCCAAAACCGACTAATATACGTATTTATTTATTAAAAGTTGTTCTGTTACGGTGAAGTTGCCTCCATAAAGTACAATAAACGGGGCTTGTTTGACCTAAATTACTTCTTTTTATCATACTTTTATGCCTATCTAAACTAGTTTGTTAAGTACAAATATATTATATTTATGGTATAGTTAATCAGTCAGGTGCACCCACTGAATGACAAGTTTTGAACCTTTTAAACCCTAACCAATTATGGCAAAAGTAAAGAAAGTGAACCCGCAGGAGAGTGCTTCCCAAAATGGACAAGCAACCGATGTTTTAGAAGCTACTGCTTTAGTAGACAATGAGTCGTTCGTTAACTTCTTCGAGCAGGGACACGAGATACCCGACAAGCGCAACCAGTTTATGAAGTTTGTGCAGGGTAAGAACCGCATTCGCTTCGTCGGCAACCCGATTTCCGGCTTTGTTTTTTACGGAAAGATTAAGCGAGAGGACGGTAGCGAAGCGTTGAAACCCTACCGACGACGCGAAAGCGAAGGAGAATTTTCGCTGGAAGAGATGATTAACCGCGACGTGCGGATGAAGCCGGACGGTGAAATAGAAGGGCAGAAGTACTTCGTGATGGGACTGGTCTACAACCACCAGAAGGAGAAGTTGCAGGTACTGGAAATCACCCAGAAGTCCATTCTGAAAGCTTTGAAAAGCTACGTAGAGAGCGAAGAGTACGGCCATCCGTCCGGTTATGACCTGACCATTGAAAAAAAAGGGGACGGTCTCAACACCGAGTATACGGTAATCGTCAGCCCACCCAAGCCATTGTCAGATGAGATTGTAGAAGCAGTTGGCAGCACGTCTTGCGATCTACAGAAAATCTTTGACGGGGAGTACCCGCTCGGATAGCACGATCAATCAGGAAGGAGGAGAGAATGCCTCCTTCCTCTTTTTACCCTTTTCATCATATCCTAAACTAACCAAACCCCCTTATGCTAACCAGAACCAAGAAAGCAGACCTTACGCCGGTAGCGCGCTTTGAACACGAAATCAACCGCAAAATAAAACACTTGTTGCGCGTGATGGCAACGGTAGAGATCGTCAACGACGAAGGAGATAAAGCCATTGTTGCTTCCGCTATCCGCGAAGGCAAGCAACTGCTCAAGCAGGTCAGCGCCGCTCGCAAAGCGATCACCACCCCGTTGCAGGAAGAAGTCAAGCACTGGATTGCCAAAGAAAAGGAACTGGTTGCGCCAATAGAAGAAGCCATCCAACGCGCCGACGGACTCATCCAGCAGTTCAACGCCCAGGTTGCTGCCCAACAGCAAGCGGTACTGGATAGAATTGCCGAGGAAGAACGTACCCTACTGCAAAGCGAGGAAGGCGACGGCGAAGTGACACGCCAGCAAAGCGAATTCCAGCGGCAGTTGGCCGTGGCCCAGCACAGTACGGAAGGCGTTCGGAACGTCTGGACGTTTGAAGTGCAGAACCTAGCCAACGTCCCCCGTGAGTACCTGATGCTCGACGACAAGAAGGTGCGTCAAGCCATCCGCTCCGGCGAACGCAGCATTCCGGGACTGATGATCTTCCAGCAGCAGCAAACCGTGTATCGTTAGTTGTTTTGTTCAACTTATCGCCGGAAACTTTGATATCCTCGGAGCTTCCGGCACTCACCTTCTTTCCTCATGTCGTACCACCAACTGCCCCGCATTAGTAACAGCGACCTGACCATTGCGGCGCACATCCTACAGGGTATCCCGTATCAAAAACCGGAAACTGCCTTCCGCTTAGGCGGGGCGTTTCATGAGTTATTACTCGAGCCCGAAAAGTTCAGAACCGAAAGCTGCGAGGGAATAGATATTACCCTTTTGTACCGCATGCATCGCACGGTGTTGAGCAACCAGTACTGCAAAAGTCTGCTGGACAACAGCGAGAAAGAGAAGACGATTCTATGGCAGGAGCCCACCACCGGCGTCCGCTGCAAATGCAAACTCGATCTTACCACCGTCAGCGAGTCGAATCATCCGTTGGTCGTAGACTTCAAGACCACCTCCGCCCGCAGTCTGAAAGCCTTCGTCAACTGTTGCCAGCAGTACAACTACGACCGGCAAATGGCATTTTACGCTGACAGTATCGGGGCCAAGCAAGTCTGCCTGATCGGGGTAAGCAAGAAAGCCAAACGGCTGTTCTTCGCGCAGAAGTATGCCAGCAGCGCCTTCATTGCCGAAGGACGGCGCAAGTACCGCTTCCTGTTGCGACGTATCCGGGAGCTAGACTTATACGAAGCCATCTACTACGCCCGAGGCAACGACAGTCAACCCAGCAGCAGTACAGTTCAAGAACCAGCTATTAGCTACCATTAAAATATCTGCACGGCCACTCGCTGCCCGCCCCAACCCCTAAAACCTAATCCCTACTTTTCCCAACCTCCAAAACCCAGACCAATGGAAAAACGCATCCACAACTTCTTTGAAAAGATTGCCGAAAGCCTTTTCACCCTGCCCCCGATTATGATCGGTATGTTCGCCATGTACGCCTACCTGGTGTACGAAAGTCAAGCCCTGCTCATCACCCAGCTACCGGAGACCCTGCTGGGCTGGCAACGGGAAGCGGCCGCTTGGTTCTTGAGTGTGGCTATACACCTAACGATTCTCACCACGGCGGCCAACAGCAAACTGGTGCATCACGCCTTTCCGGTGCTGTTTGCTATCGCGGGCTATTTCATCACCACCCTGTTTTTTGATGCCTGGAATTTCAGTAAGCCCGCCCAGGACATCTTCATCAGCCAACTGTTCAGCCTGTTGATCGCAGTGATCAACTACCTGTTTGTCTACTTGTTCGTGGGCAAGTGGAAGGAGATGAAAGATCAACAAGCGGACGACGAAGCCCTACAAACCGCCGAGCAAACGGCTGCGCAACTTGGCGATGAACTGACGATGGCCAGGCAGTCGCTTGGTAGTCTGCAAGCCCGACTCACCAAGCGCAACGAGGAACTCACCGAAGGTAAACAGGCGCTGACCAAGTTGCAGCAGACCATCACCCAGCAGCAGCGAACCCACCAGGAAGAGTTGCAACTGGTAGCCCAGAACCGCATGTGTTTGCCCTGCGGGCGCAAGGCGGATAGCTACCAGCAGTTGTCCCGCTACCGCCGCGACTGCCCGCAGTGCATCCGCCAACGTAAGAGTAAACAAACCAACCAAGAGAACCACACTGAACTGTTTGCTTCTTCGTCAGGGTAGCCACCGTACGACAATACGACTTTGTCCGGCATATTGGTCAAAGAGAGCATCACAGCATACAATCCGGTCAAAATTATTACACCTGTTACAGTAACCTCCTCTTTCGGCACATCAATTGATTTTTCTCGGCACGTATCAACCCAATCTTTTGTGCCCTACGAACTGAACGTCTTCCGCCGTATGCGGCAAGAAAGCTTGTCGCCCCTGTACTTCCCGCTGGAGCCCGCCGAACAGGCTACGTACTATGATCAGTTGGCTGGTAAACCGCACTTGGCCACCAAGCAGGTGCACGCTCAATTTCACGCCTTGGATGATTTGCCACCGGTCTTTAAGTCCCTACGGGTCCAACTACTGGATCAGCATCCCTTACCGGTCTTCGTGGCCCAGGAACATACCGTTTATCCGTGCGAAGCTGTGGCCGGGGAAGACTTGTTATCACAAGTCCTCAATGAGCTATCCATTACTAAAGAGGGCATTCTGGAGTGGTACCACTGGCAAGATGAACGGGGAGAGCTTCACCTGGAACTCTTTGCGCAGTATCCGCTGGACAGCCTCACGGCCGAGGAACGACGCTACTACTTCTACCAGTGCTTAATGGACGAGCAGCTAGCCACCATTCAAGATAGCATGGTGCAGCACGTGCACCAGACGTCCTCCCGAAAAGAAGTCCGGAAGTACGTGCAGGACCACCAGCGGGATTTGCTCACCTATGCCAGCGAGGTGCTTGACCACCTCAACGAAGCGCAAGTGCCGGTCTACGCACCCGTTAAAGACTACTCGCTACCGGACGTCTACCGGCTGATCTACTCGAACCTGGAGGAGATGCTGGCTTTTCTGGAGCAGCAGTTCAAGCAGTACCTGGACCAGACCGCAGAGGCTGCTGAGCTCATTGACTCCGCCCGCTCAGAAAGACAACCTGATAAGATCAAAACCAACTTTTCGGTACCCGAACTGTCCCTGTTGATTCGTACGCTGTTTGAGGTAAAGGCATTTGTAAACCAGAAAGAAAAAGCCCACGTCTACCGACACTTCAGCCGAATATTTGATTCGCAGCAAAAGGAAGACATCTCCTACAACACCTTGCGTAATAGCCAGTACCGACCGGATCGTCATACCATAGTTTCTCTCAAAGAGAAGGTCATTGCGATGATGAACTTCCTGAACAGTTTGTAGCCTGTCATTTATCCTCTATTTCAGGGCAACGCAGACGAAAGCAGACTATTTATAGCCATCGCTCAGCATCGCTCTATAAAAAATATGCATTTGTAACTTCCTGACTATCAGCTTACAGACTGGGGGTTGTACAACCCCTGCAACTGTTTTCGCTTTGCACTTTTCCGCACCTTTGGGGCATGTTCAATCTAACCCATTTTCAACATGCCTGCTCACATTGTGACCACCGAAGACCTAGTAGACTTCAAGCGAGAACTGCTTGAAGACATCAAGGCCATTGTCAACGACACCCCTTCCGAAGCCAAACGCTGGTTGCGCTCGCCGGAAGTACGCCAGCTGCTCGACATCTCGCCCGGCACCCTACAAAACCTGCGCATCAACGGCACGCTGCCCTTTAGCAAAGTAGGCGGTATTGTCTACTACCCCTACGAAGGCATCATGCGCGTGCTCCAAGAAAACCTAGTCAACCATCCTAACCAATCCTGAAGATGAACCAAGAACGTAAAACGACACCCGTCCACCAGATCAGCATTCCTTCCAGAGTATGCTTTGACACCCGGCTAAGCGCTTCGGCTAAGTTGCTCTACGGTGAGATTGCCCATCTCTGTGAGCAGCAGGGCAGTTGCCCGATGAGTAATCACTACTTCTCCGGGCTCTACCAGGTGACACTCAAAACCGTAGCTGCCTGGGTTGATCAACTGGAAGAGGCGGGCTACCTGCGCGTGCGCTACGATGCCTCCAGACAACACCGCTTGATCTACCTGGAAGCCGTTGCCCCGGAAGTGCCAGCGACCAATCCTAATCAACTAAGCCTGTTGCCATGAACCAACCTACCAATTACACTTTGCTACCCTATCAGGTACGCTTGGACAGTCGCCTTTGTCCTTTTGCCCGCTTGCTCTACGGTGAGATCGTTGCCCTAAGTCAGCAGACTGGCTACTGCTGGGCTAGTAACGCCTTCTTCGCTCAACTCTACCAAGTACGAGAAAAAGCAGTCAGCCGCTGGCTAAGAGAACTACGCCAAAACGGATATATCCGGGTAGAAGTAGCCAAGGGCAACCAGCGCAAAATCTACCCTTCGGATCTGCCAAAAGCGGCCGGTCAGAACGGGTCAAGCGATGCCCCGGTAGTGGGGGGCACCCTGGCCTTATCGAAGGGGGTGGCAGATCTTCGGGAGGGGGTCGCCTCTCCTTTGGGAGAAGCGGAAACGGCTGCACTCCTTTCTAATAAAAATAATAATATAACAGAATATATACAGGGTACGCCCCCCCTTTGGGAGGTGGACAAAAGGGAGGAGGGGGTGACTGAAAAGGCAGTGCTGCATTCGCCAATGGAAGAGTTCACTCCCCCCATCCCCCCGGTTGCGGCCGCCCCCCTTCCCCCAGCGAAGAATAGTGCGCCTCCTCCGTTTGTCAAACCCTCGGTCAAGGAAGCCGAAGACTACATGCTTAGTCAAAAGGAACTTTGTCCTTCTGCCCTGACCGCCCGGGCCCAGGCCCTTCGCTTTGTCAACTACTACGAATCCAACGGCTGGAAGGTCGGCCGCAACGCTATGCAGGACTGGCAAGCGGCGGCCAACAACTGGCTACTCAACGCCCAAACCTATGATACGAAGAATTCAAGAACTCATGCCAATAGCAGACTCCACAGTCCCGGCAACGGACTCATCGACTACAGCATCCCGCTCTAGGAAACCACCGGTGCAGCCAAGCTTTGCTGAGCAATACCAGCAGTTTGTCGGCTACGCGCAAAGCCGGGTGCCGAACTTCACCGTAGATGCCACCAATAAGCCGGTTATTGCTGCGCTGTTGGCTTATTTCCTACGCAATGGTGTACAGTGTCAAAAGCTAGGCTTAAAGCCGCAGAAGGGCTTATTTCTGATGGGCCCGATTGGTTGCGGTAAAACCACCCTGATGCAGCTGTTTGACTGCTGGCTTTCGGACAGTTTTTCTCTTGATGAACAGCACCCTAACAGCAAGCAGAAGGGTAGTATAGCCTCGCGTTTCCGGGTTGTTGCCGCCCGTGACGTTGCCCGGCAGTTTCTGCAGGAAGGCTATTCGGTGATCGACCGCTACGGGGCCAAGTCGTACCGCAGCAAGCACCTCGGCTACGGCCCAGTACTTCAGTACGATCAGCCGGTGACCTTCTGCTTTGACGATCTTGGTACGGAGTCCGACGCCAAACACTACGGCAACGACTGCAACGTGATGGCCGAAGTGTTGCTCGACCGCTATGATCAGTTTATCCAGCGCGGCATGATCACCCATCTGACCACCAACCTGAACGCCGAAACGCTAGAAGACATCTACGGCAACCGGATACGCTCCCGCTTGCGCGAAATGTGCAACCTGATCTGCTTTCCGCCCGAGGCGAAGGATCGCCGAAGCTAGTATTTGGCAAAAGTTACAGCGAGATGGGAAAGGGCAGATTCCTAAAAAGCTACTGATAGTCAGCTACTTACATAGCGCTATGTTTTCACCTAAGTACTTTTGCCCCTTAACCTACTGATTCTCAAACCTTCTTAAGCACTTCACTATGAGTACTTCTAAAAAAATCAACGTATCCAACGCTTTTCACCGGCGACTAGACCAGGAAGCCGAACGGCTTAAGCTTTCCTACAAAGAGTATCTGGAAGCAGCCGGTGAGTTCTTTATCTCCCGTAAGCTAGACCCCCGGGCGTACCAGGCTGGGCAGAACGACGAGTTTGCCCGGTTGCTTCGCTTGGCCGTCGACCGCATCTTTTCGTATCTGGTCTTTCAGGAACAGCACATCCTGCGGGCGATGCACACTGAAGCCAGCAAAGCCCGCATTCTGGGAGAGCTATCGGTGAACCACTTGCTTACCCTGATCACCGAAGATGAAGTTACCTTCCGGCAACTCCAGCAACAGGATCAGCAGTACCTCGCCGAACGCCTACGACAGGTCGCCGACCAGCTGGACGCTGCTAAGCCTAGGCCCTCATCTCGTTCCACCTCATCCAATCCCTAACCCCCAAAACCCAAAAATATGCACAGCAAAATCATTGACCCCCGCCGACACGGTCGCTTTGTGTTTGCTAACTGCGGTTCCTGTAGCAAGACCGTTAGCTACCTGGGACACGAGGCCCGAGCGCAAAGTATATTCTTCAACCAGGACCGAAACGATGTCACCGCCGACGAAGTACGCGATAGTATCGATAGCAACGCTAAAGGACTACGCAAACAGCAGGAAAAGTTCTACTCGCTGGTGCTTTCCCCCTCGGATGCTGAGTTGCGGCATATTGGCAATGATCCGGTCAAGTTACAAGTCTACACCCGGCAAGCGATGGACAACTACGCCCAAAACGCTACGCTCAGAGACGGAAGCAAGCTAGCCCCCTCCGAACTGGTCTGGTTCGCTACCATCCATGAGCAGCGTACCGAGAAGGAGGGAGGACAGAAAGGGGCTACCAAGTCCGGACTTCATCAGCACGTGCACGTACTAATTAGCGCCCAAGACCGTAGTCAAGAGCACCGCATCAACCCCAAGGGACGCAAAGGACGCTTTACCTTTAAAGACTGGCAGGTAGAGAACGGAAAGACCTTTCAGCGCATGTTTGGCTACCGCGATGCGACCACTTCGGAAAAGCTCACCGCAGGTATGCCGGAAGAAACCCAGCAGCGCCACCGGGAACGCATCCGCTACCGAATCGATCAGCTAAACCAGTACTTCGTCGGCAGTCAGAAGATAGCCGTGGATCGCGCTTTGGCCATTGGTCAGGAAAAGCAGTACGGCAAGGGTTTCTTCTTCAACTTACACCGACTGACTAAACAGTATCACGAAGGAAAGTTGGTGAACAATTCGTACCAGGTGCTGGAAACCGGCAAGGATGAGAAGATCAGCTTTCCCGAACGCACGCTGTTGCATCTGGGCAAAGGATCGCAGGGCATGAGTCAGGAAGCTGGTGAGGAGGAAGATTCTCGCAAGCGAAAGAAGCAGCACCAACGACCCTCCACCCAAATAGAACGATGATGAATCACAGTGGTGCCGAAGCCCTTTTTGTCCTGTTGTTTTTGCTCCTTGCCCTGATTGGCGCAGAATACTATTTGCTTACGCAACCAAGCTCTCCCGAATGGATAGCCAGCTATCCGGTGGTTACTAAAGCGGCTTCCGGGGTGTTGCGGCTGGGTACTGTTGTGCGCGGCAGCTTTTTGTTTTGCTTCGCTGTCCTGAGCTTTTGGTTAGTCCGTACCAGTCAGGCTACCCCCGTAACCAAGCGTTCAACTACCGGAACAATCCGCGTGCTAGTTATCTTATCAACACTGGTAGTCACTTACTGCTTCTTTACTATCAGCTCGTACCAGACTACAACCGTCCGGTGGTTGTATCCTGCTTCGCTGGTAGGCATAGTACTTCTGCAAGCAACGCTGGCAATGGCACTTCGTGGCTCCAGTAAGCAGAGGGTAGAACAGTCCGAACGGCGTAAGATTGACCACGAGCACAGCATCACGATCAAAGCCAAACAGGGCTACATCAATGTGCCCAATCCGTACCGCGGGAGCTTAGTGATCGGTTCCTCCGGTTCGGGCAAGTCAGCCAGCATCGGCAACGCCTTTCTGCACCAGTTCGTCGCCAAGGGATTCTGCGGCATCGTTTACGACTTTAAGTTTCCTACGCTGGCGGGTGTAGTCAATACGGCCTTGCACCTGTACGGCAAAGATACCGACCTACGCTACTACATCGTCAACTTCCAGGACCCGACGCTTTCCCACCGCTGCAATCCATTAGCAGTAGAGAACATACCCACTGTTGCCCACGCCGAAGAGTACGCCCGCGCCATTGTCAACAACCTGGACAACAACACCATCAAGCACCGGGAGTTCTTCTCCAACTCCGCCATCGCTTGGTTAGCCGCCCTGATCTGGTTCTTCCGCAGCGAGCACCCGGAATATTGCACTTTGCCCCACGTGATCAATACGGCCTTGTATCAAGACTACTCCCATGTCATCAGTATGCTGGAAGGCAATGCCCAGAGCGCCGATATGGTGCGCAGCATTGCTACCGCTATTCGCAACAAAGCAGATAAGCAGATCGCCGGGGTCATTGCTTCCTTGCAGATCATGGTCACCCGCATCAACAGTCCCGAGATCGTTTGGGTACTCACCGGCAGTGACTTTGACATGAATATCAACGATCCCGATAATCCCAAACTGCTGTGTCTGGGCTCTGATCCGGGTTTGGTAGATACCTTCAGTCCGGTGGTGTCGCTCATTATCACCGTTGCCCTCAAGCAAATGAACCAGCAGGGCAAGCGCAAGAGCTTTGTACTGCTGGACGAAGCCCCAACCCTTTACATACCAAAGTTTGAGGTAATCCCCGCTACGGCAAGAAGCAATAAAGTGGCCACGGTTTACTTGGCCCAGGACATTGCCCAGATGGTGGATATGTTCGGCAGAGAAAAGGCCGAGGTGATTGTTGCCAACCTTTCTAACCAGTTCTACGGCAAAGTAAGCTCGGTGCAAACGGCCAAAGTAGTCAGTGAGATGATCGGTAAGGAAGAGCAGTTGATCACCAACCGTTCGCAGGGCAGCAGCCGGGGCAGCAAGGGCAACCGGAATTTGTCGCAGAACACCAGCACCAGCCAACAGGAACGCTTGCTGATCAAACCGCAGGAAGTGATGCAGTTACGACCCGGCGAATTTGTTGGTCAGACAGTAGAAGCTAGCCTTCCCTACTTCCGGGCGCAAACCAAAGAAACGAAGCTGCCACAGCAGTACGGCATTAAGAGCTTCGCCTCGCTTGCCGAATCAGCAAACATGCAACCTGCCATGGACGCGAATTTCCGGCAGACACGGAAGGAAGTGAAAGCCATCGTGCAGCATTATCCTAATCTGTATGGCTGAACGATGCAGACCGACGATGCGTCTTACTCAGGTGAAAGGCCTGCAGTGCCCGGTGCAGCATATTTCGTTCCTGCTCGATGCGCTGATAGGCAGAAAGCAATTGTTGATAGTCTTCCGGTGATGCGGTTGGCGCAGTACCCGGAGGTAGCTTGTCAGCCGGAGTTATTGCCCCTGAACGTGCTTCGGGTAGCGGTTCCATGCGTTGATCCTCTTGTAGTAAACTGAACCACAAAATACGGCCCGCCGACCGGCTACCGAAAAACGTTACACCAACTACTAAGTTGCTGGGATGAACGCTTGCCAGGATATGCTACGGTGAAAATTCTACCAGAATGCGTACACCAACTGAGTTTGGGCAGTGACCAATGGAGATTAATGATTAGTATTCACCGCCGCTCGCAAGCGATAGAAGAAACGCTCCAGCAAGCGCAGTTCTTCGGTAACAATTTCCGCCCGCC
This sequence comes from Cyclobacteriaceae bacterium, assembly GCA_965217295.1. Taxonomy (GTDB): domain Bacteria; phylum Bacteroidota; class Bacteroidia; order Cytophagales; family Cyclobacteriaceae; genus Tunicatimonas. The sequence continues at coordinate 5,335,552 of CBDCHR010000008.1, read as the reverse complement.
CGGACAACTGCTGGGTAAAGGGAATCTGTTTACCGTACTGAGTGACAAGGCCGTTCGGAAAAGCAACGGTCACCCGGTAGTACCCTTGCTTGGGCAAAGCGGACAGGCTACGTACCGTTCCCCGTAAAGCACCGTATTCCTGGTGCGGAAAGTTGTCCAGGTAGACATGCACCCTTTGTCCAACGGCTACCTTGCCGAAGTTCCTAACCGGTACTTTCAATTGACCTACCACCGCCTGTTCCTCTTCGGGCACCACGCTCATCACCGTTTGTCCAGACTGAATAAACTGTTGCTCGCTCCAGAAGTCTGAGAAAGATACTTGTCCCGACTGGGGGGCAACGAGCAAGTAGCGCTCTTCCCACTGGGCAATGGCTGACCGTAACTGGTCTACCGCGGTGATCAAAGTAGTGCGTAGCTGTCCGCCTGTTTGATCGTGTTGCGTTCCCAACCGTTGTCTCTCGCGCTCCAGGTCGGCTACCTGCATCTGGATTTGTAGTACCTCCGTGCGCAGTGTCTCGTACGATTCTCGTACCTCCAACCACTCCCGCTCGGCATCTTCCAGGGTCTTATCAGCAATCGTCTGAGAAGCGTGTAGCTGTTGATTGCGGCGGAAGTCCTTTTCGGCCAGTTGTACCTTCCGTTCCAGCAGTTGCTGATGCTCGCGCTTCTGCTCCAGCAGAGCGCGGTAGTGCCGTAGCTGTTGCCCTATGGCCTGTTGCTGCTGGTAGTGAGGGGTGAGTCGCCGGTACAAGCGGTAGTCTTTGGCTACCCGTTGCAGTTGCGCGTACGCTTCCTGCAAAGAACCCAAGCGGTAGGCATCTGCGAATAGCGAATCCTTCGTAATGCCTGACACTTCAAACTGGCTAAGTTGCTCTTTCAGTTGCACCACGTGGGCGTAGTAGGCAGGATTTTGGACGATAGCCAGCAATTGCCCTTGCCCTACGGTATCGCGGTCCGCAACCAGCAGTTGAATCAGCGCACCATCGGCGCGAGCCACCACCGGAACCGGGGGATCAGGAGTAGTAATGACTACCTTGGCCGCAATACGATCCGGGTAGCGAATCAACCATCCCAGTAGCAGCAGTCCCAGCACCAACAGGAAAACCAGTAATTCTCCCCAGCGAACAATCCACTTTGGCGGAGTGGCCAGCACCTCCTGCAGGTACTCCGATGGAGCCACCAGCTCTTCAATTACCGGGGGTAGCTTGCTCATTGGCCCAGTTCCAGTTGGTTCTTGACTAATGCGTAGTACTTGCCCCGGAGATCAGTGAGTTCCCCGTGGGTGCCTTGTTCTACGAGTCTTCCCTGATCCAGCACCAGAATCTGGTCGGCGTGTTTGACCGTACTCAGTCGGTGGGCGATGATAACCACCGTGCGGTCCTGGTAGAAGTTCTCCAGGTTGTTGACAATGTAGCGCTCACTTTCGGCATCCAGGGCGCTGGTGGCCTCGTCAAAAAACAGGTAGTCCGGGTCTTTGTACACCGCCCGGGCAATAAGCATACGTTGCTTCTGCCCGCCGCTGAGTCCCATACCGTTCTGTCCGATGGGCGTATGATAGCCTTTGGGCAATGCATGAATAAATTGCTCCAGGCGGGCAATCCGCACCGCGTGGGCCAGACGTTCCTTATCCAACGGACGGCGGCTGTCGGATTCAGTGATGTTAGCCAGAATCGTATCGTCAAAGATATAGCCGTCCTGCATCACTACGCCGCAGCGGTTGAGCCAGGCCGAAGAAGACCAACGGTTTAGCGGTTGATTGCCTACGGTGATGGAGCCTTCCGAAGGGCCGTAGAACTTAAGCAGCAGTTTGAGCAAGGTCGTCTTTCCACTACCACTAGGCCCGACAATGGCGGTTACCTTGCCCTGCGGAATAATAGTACTCACTTCTTGAAGCACAGCCGGAGACTGAGGACCTTCGTAGTGAAAAGTGACTTTATTGAGGTGGAGATCCGTCGAGGCAGTAGGATTTATAGCGTTGGTTGCCAAAAGGGACTCCGCTGGCTTCTGATGAATCTCAACCAGACGAGCCAGGCTCAACCGGGCATCTTGCGCTGACTGAAGAAAGTCGATGAGATTGAGCAAGGGCGCGTTCAACTGCCCCAGAATGTACTGTACGGCAATCAGCATTCCCAGGGTCATTTCGCCCTTGATGACTAATGTAGCCGCTAAAAAGGTGATGCCAATGTTTTTGAGTTCGTGAATGAACGACCCCCCGCGGGTTTGTAGCTGATCGACCGACAGGGTTTGCGTAGCTACCCGGTGTTGTTTGATGCGAACAGCTTCCCAGCGCCCGCAGCGGCGTTGTTGCGATCTGTTGAGTCTAATTTCCGGCATTCCGTAGAGCAGGTCGTGCAACTGGCTCTGGTGCTCGGCCGAAGTTTCAAAGCGTTTGTACTCCAGGGCCGCCCGTCGGCGGGCCAGCAGGGCGATCCAGAGGATATACAAAGCGGAACCTGCCACAAAGATCAGGAAGATTGTTAGGTGGTAGTAGGCCAGGATGAGACCGAACACCCCAACGGTGAACAGGGAAAACAGCACGTTGAGCGATTGGGCGGTGAGAAACTCCTCGATGCGTTCGTTGTCGGTGATACGCTGAAACAGATCACCCAGGTTCTTCTGTTCAAAAACGGGTGAGGCAGTTGCATCAGCTTTTGCAGGAAGCTGGACAGCAACGAGATGCTAACCCGGTTGCCCACGTGCAATAGCAGGTAACTGCGGATCACCTCGCCCACCGTTTGCGAGACAAACAAGACCAACTGCGCCACTAAGATGACATAGACAAAGTGCGGGTTCTGATTACGAATACCTTCGTCCACCAGCGATTGCGCCAGAAAGGGAAAGACCAGCTGAACGATGCTGATGGCTAGCACACTCAGTAAGAGTTGCCCCAGGTAGCGGTAGTAGGGCCGAATGAAGGGAAGCAAAAAGCGCCAGGAGCTTTTCTTGGGCGCAGTAGCCGTGGCTGACTCGTAAAAGGAAGGCGTCGGCTCCAGCAGCAGTAGAATACCGTCTGCTTCCAAAGCGTTCTGCCAACCGGTCCAGAATTCTTCTTTGCTGTAGCGAAGCTTTCCAATCGCAGGGTCAGCCAGATAGACATACTTTTCGGTGAGCCGGTAGACGACTACGTAGTGCCGGTTCTGCCAGTGGGCGATGCAGGGCAGGTGAACGTCTTTTCGTAGCGTATCCCAATCGGTAGCCACTGCCTGCGAACGAAAGCCCAGTTGTTCGGCCGCTTCCGATAGCCCCAGCAGCGAAGTGCCCTGCTTGCCCAGGTAAGTTTTATCCCGCAGGGTTTCCAGCGAGTAGTGCTGTCCGTAGAAGCGCGCTACCATCCGCAGGCAGGTAGGACCGCAGTCCATGTAGTCGAGCTGACGGTAGGCAGTGAAAGTCTTCATTAACTGGGTTGCCGGGAGAAGTGTAATTATTTCCGCTCTAGAATGTGATCCCGGAAAGCATGGAAGAAGGCCTCCCGGTAGGTAGCCCCCAGGGGGATTGCACCTTGAAAAGAAGTGGTGCCTTTGAGCACCAGTTGGTTGCCCTCAATGGCGCTGATCCGGTCAGTAGCTAACATGTACGATCGGTGCACCCGAAGAAATTTAGTTGACGCCAGCTTTTCTTCCAGGTCTTTGATGTTGAGCAGAGCAATGATTCGCTCATCCTTTGTGTAGATTGTTACGTAGTTTTTCAATCCTTCAATGCAGTGGATATCACCGGTAGCTACCTTGCGTAGTTTTCCCTTCGTTTCGGTTTTGATGAGAATAAAATCTTCCTCACCAACGGCCTTTTGCTGATTCACTGTCGGAGAAGGCTTAAATACCTTTTGTACGGCTTTTAGAAAGCGCTCAAAAGAAACCGGCTTCATCAGGTAGTCTACTACATCGAGTTCGTAGCCCTGCAGGGCGTACTCTGAATAGCCGGTGCTCAGGATAATCCGGCTGCGGTGTCCCACGATCTTGAGTAGTTCAATCCCCGACAGATCGGGCATCTCAATATCCGAGAAGATAAGATCAACCGAAGACTTTTGCACATAAGCCAGCGCCGCCACCGGTTCGGTGAAGGTTGTCAGCAGGTGCAGAAAGGGCGTCTTCTCAATGTAGTGTTCCAGCACCTTAATGGCTTGGGCGTTGTCATCAACAATTATACAGCTAATCATTTTTAAGCACTTAAGGGGATACAGAATTGATTGATGCGGTGACGGTAGGTACTCCCTATTGGGATTATAGGCTCCACGTTCTCCAGGCTCACCGAAGTTGCGTCCATTTCAGCGATATGCGCTACGTTGATAATATAACTCTTGTGGGTACGCACGAATGAATGAGCCGGAAGGATCTGCTCCATTTGGGACATCTTATAGGATAACAAATGCGGATGCACCCGCTCTTTCACGTGCACTTTGACAAAGTGTCCTTCCGACTGAACGTAGAGTACGTCCCGGTGGCGTAGCCTAATAGTTTTACCACTACTTCGCAGGAAAAGATGACTGCTTTGATAGGGAACCGCTTGCGTAGCCTGCTTTTCTCTTTTTATTTTCTCCAGCGTCTGTAGGAAGCGTTCGTAAGAAACCGGTTTGAGCAAATAGTCGGTGATATTAAGATCGTACCCCTTGATCGCGTACTGGTCATGAGCGGAGTTGATGACAAATCGGGGAACCGACTTCAATTCCTTGCCTTTGGCAATTCTGATAAAGTCGATGCCACTCAGATCGCCCATTTCTATATCAACAAACACCATATCAACGGGCTGTCGGTCCAGATAATCCAGTGCTTCCAATGGCTCGGTGAAGCACTGGATAAGAGAAAGTGAGGGAACTTTGGCAGCGTATTTCCGGAGAATCTCCAGGGCGGTAGGATTATCATCCACCGCGATGGCAGTGATAGGCGTCATTAGAAAAGATGGTAAAAAAACATAACGTACTACATTGCAATTTACTAACTAAAGAAACAATTTCATACAAGTATATTTATAATAATGAATTAACTGACTGAAGGCAAAGAGCAGGCCACTATATTCAAGCCTGCTCTTTACATCCGCACAAACCTACTTAGGCTTACAGGCCACTTTAACCGCTGGCGGTCTCGGACATCTTCCTCCCCAAATACTTAGTTGTTGATCGGGATTCAATCGTTTTAATGCGGGACTCTGCTTTGATAAGGCAGAATCTGGAACTACGGTGTTTGACTTTTTCATACTATTATTTGGTTAAATTTCTGCTAAATTAGGGCGATAGGGCCTATTTAGCAATCCTATCGTCTCTACAAATGCACGAACGACTACTATTACTTCGTGAACGGCGGATGAAACTTCCTGAACGAGTATGAAAAACTCGCAAGTAGGTGGGAGTGGAAGCAAACGTTAATTTTAGTTGTATTACTTTGCGGCAAATTCATCAGTTTTTAGTTATATGAAGACAGATTTTAATAACGCAACAAAACCATTGTCACCCACGGAACGCTGGGGACATGTAGCTGCATGGTTACTGATTTTGTGTTTATTTGTGTTGGCGGCCCTTGAGGCAGGCTGGCCCTTTTGGTTTAGCTTGGCTACCCAATCCCCCTACTGGTTGCTCTACGTTGTGACCTTCTATATCTTTCTTTATAGGGTTTGCCCGTGGTGGAACCGGAATAAACTCCGCTTCCTTCTTCTGAATACCGTTGGTTTTGGACTCTTTGCGAGCCTCTATGTATTTCTTGATCTCACCATTCCTGAGTATGTGCTTCCCGGAGAAGGGCAACCGGTCTATCCGATGCGACTTCACATCTCAGATGCTACCTTTGTGTTTATGTTTATAGAAATTGCGGTATTGGGCACGTACTTTCAGCGCTACAGCATCGCTAGGATTGAGGCCAACAGTAAGAAGGCCATTGAACTGGCCCAGGTAGAAGAACGACTGCTTCGGCAGGAACTGGACTTTTACAAAAGCGAGTTCAATACGCATATCACTTTCAATACTTTATCGCATATCTACGCCAAGGTGATGGACGATCCGGAAGTAGCCAGTCCCGTCTTGGTGCTTTCCGATATCCTGCGCTACAACTTGAAGATGCAGTCCAACCGGGAAGTGGCCATTGAGCAGGAGCTGAGCTACCTGAAAAGCTTCGTTGAAATACACCGGGTACTTTACCCAAAGTTACAAGTCCGTTTTCACTTAGAAGGAGATCCGGAAAGCGTTCGTATCCTTCCCCGCATACTGATTAGCTTTGTGGAAAACGCCATCAAGCACGGAGACAAGAGTAACCAGATCAACCCTATTGAGATTCGCTTACGCATTGATGAGAGGGTCAACTTTTCGGTAAGAAACAGAAAGCGGCGCAATCGAGCTAATCAGGTTGTTAGCACCAAAACCGGCATCAAAAACGTACAGCGTACTTTAAAGGCTTTCTATCAGGATCACTACCAATTGAATATCGAAGAAGATTCCGACAGCTATAGCGTGCACCTCACTATTGACCCCCTACCACTTCATACAAATTCAACCCGAAGCCTGGTTGCCTAACTCCTTGCTCTTTCAAAGTCTAGTATTCTGACTCTTCATCCAATAACTATTTTCACCATGAAATTCCAGGTCTTACTTTTTCTGCTGTGCGCTACCCATTGGTCTACGGCTCAGGTAACGCAGAACAACGTCGTTTTTCCTGACTCATTCGCCGTGAGCGAGCAAGTGTTTGGTCTGCCGGTAGAAGACCCCTTTCGGGGATTTGAACAGTCGGATCATCCGCTGGTACAATCGTGGATGCAGCGTAAGAACGAGCAAGCCGTTCAATCCTTGCAGCAGATTGCCGGGTACGAAGATTTAAAGGACGAGATGACCGCTTTGCGCACTTCTTCCAACGTGCGAAGCCTGGTACCTGTTGAGAACGACGGCGTCGTCTACAGCCTCCGAACAGTTAATGATACTGGACTACACCAGATCGTTTCCTTTGATAGCCCTTCTTCCGAGGGTAAGGTGCTTTTTTCTACCGCCAATCTCAACGAACACGATAGCACCTTTTACACCATCTACGGCTTTGAACCCTCGCCGGACAATCGGTACCTAGCCATTCAGATGTACCCCGATGGCAATGATATGATGGAAATACGCATTCTGGATATAGCGCAGGACAAGTTGCTTGATGAAGTGATTGATGCCAGTATCTCCTATTTCCCCAGCTGGCTACCGGATGGTCAGTCATTTTTTTATACCCAACTGAGTCTTCCCGAAGACAGCAGTGACTACTTCGATAACGTACGGGTGAAGCTTCACCGGATTGGTAGTCCCCAATCAGAGGATATCGTCATTCTTGAACCCGGTAGTCGTTCGGAGATAGTCAATCAACCGGGTGACTTTCCCGTCTTTCAGGTAGTGGAAGGGGGCAAATACGCTCTTTGCTCGGTAGCGCACGGTATCTCCCAGTATATCACCTACTACCAAGTACCGTTGTTGGCTGTTGAGCAGCAAAGCAACGAGGGCCAATGGATTACGCTGGCCACCGTTGAGGATCAGGTCAGTGAGGCCGTGTCTGACCGTCAGCATTTGTACACGCTACACCATCACGATAACCCAGGGGGTACTATTCATCAACGATTACTTGCTGATCCTGAGGCTTCGTCGTCCGTCTTCGCTCCCCAGGAAGGGTATATCAACGCGATGAAGATAGTCGGCGGCAAGCTGTACGTAGAGCACATCGTCGACGGACTCAGTCAGATCGTTCAAGTCAGCATAGATGGACAACGAGTACTACCCCTGCCTTTCTCAGGCGACGTTGACTTGAGTGCCGATGGTTTTCTTTCTTCCGGAAGTGAGCAGTGGCTATTCTTTGGCTTGTCCAACTGGACGCATGCGTACGGCATCTATGCGTACCTTCCCGAGCAGGATACGGTAATCAGAACGACCATCCGGCCCGCGGGTCCCTATGATTTACCGAAGGACTTAACCGTAGAGGAAGTCCTGGTGCCCTCACACGATGGCGAGTTGGTACCCTTATCCATTATCTACCAGTCCTCACTAGAGCGCGACGGAACGAACCCAACCATCCTGGAAGCCTACGGAGCCTACGGGCAATCGTTGGAATCTTATTTCTCGGTAGAGATGCTGGCCTGGTACCGGCGCGGTGGCATCCTCGCTTATGCCCACGTGCGGGGGGGCGGGGAAAAAGGATTGGCCTGGCACGATGCCGGAAGAAAATCGAGCAAACCCAACTCATGGAAGGATTTGATTGCTTGCACTGAGTACTTAATAGATAATAAGTACACCAGTTCTCAAAAGCTCGGAGTTCGGGGGGGCAGCGCCGGGGGCATTGCCGTTGGGCGAGCCATCACCGAGCGCCCGGAGTTGTACGGCGCAGCCGTGCTGGAATACGCCTTACTCAACCCAACCCGCTTAGACCAAACCCCTGACGCGGTGGTGCAAGAAGACGAGTTTGGCTCCCCGGCTGACTCAACAGATTTTCAGCATTTGTACCAGATGGATACCTACCTCCACGTAAAAGAGGGTATGAAGTATCCGGCCGTGTTGCTGACTGCCGGAAAGGAAGACTCCCGCATCCCCATCTGGGAACCGGCCAAAGTAGCCGCACGGTTAGAGAGGGATCGAGGAAACAAGCGGCCCACGCTCTTCCGTACATACGACGGGGGGCACGGCACGGGGGATACGGAAGAGGCTATTTCTAACCTAGTTGATCCGATTGCTTTTTTTCTGTGGCAGTTAGGGCACCCAGAACATGGAGCGCAACCGTAGAATCAAATCCCCGTCAAATTCTATGTAAGTCAAAAAAAGCAAAGTAAGCAGGGGCCGATTGTTACGAGGTAAGATAAGGGAATGAATCGTATTGGCTAAGGAGGCACTATCGCTTACTTTCGTAGCCTGATGGGAAAACTCCTTTTACATAGTTTGTTGCTACTCGGTTGTACTGCCTGTACCGACCAACTGTACCAGAGCAGTATCCCACCCAATGATCGCCGCACCGTCGTTGCGGGTGATACCATCCACTCCTTCACGGTAGCTACCCAGGACTTTTCAGGTAAGGTACGGCCGGATGTTTACTACACCTGGTATCTGAGGAATAGTTTCACTTCTACGCAGGGAGGATACGAAGGAACCCTGCTGCACGGTAGCTACACCAAAATACTGCGCGATAACACCTTGCTGGAGAAAGGCCAGTTTCGGGAGGGACTTAAAGATGGTGAATGGATCACGTGGCACAACCAGGGAGCAACGGAAGGTATCTCTCGCTGGGATCGGGGGAAACCCACTGGACGCACTGCCCAGTTTCTGATGGGCAAGGTGAGCTACTCGGAGAAGTTGCAGTCCGTAGCCCAGCCTGACGGGCAGCTGCTTCTTGAGCCGGTAAGTAAGAGTTGGTACAGCTACGACGAGCGGGGCAGAGTGGTGTGGATGGTGCAGGAAATTGCAGGACTGGGAGTGAAGTCGGTGGACTACGCCTACAACGGGCAGGGCAACGTACGGGTGATGGCCAACCAGAAGGGCCTAGCTAATCTAGTTTTTTATTGCAATCTGGTTTGCTGTTTACTATCTTTAGGGTAGTTCTTTCACTTATAAAGTTTAGGCTCATTTGTTTCTTTCTCGCAGGTGAACTATCCGGTGAACAGACAAAAGTATCTCATATAAAGTATTGAAAAACAGAGGGTTATAAAACTGGTTCGAATCCAGTCATCCCGACTTAGTAAAGTACAAAAGTCGGTAAAACCCCTTAAATCGTATGATTTGAGGGGTTTTTTGTTTTTCTACCCTCTATCTCGTGCATAGGTTTTCAATAAAAATGTGCCTATTTCGTGGTCTATTTTTTCTTCCTACCTTTTAGGCACAGAAATGAGTGTAATGCACTGATCTACAATAGCTTGCGCTCATAAAAATTGTTCTGTTTTGGCTCTGTTTGAATGTAATCTGTGCCTAGGCACAGCGAACGGAACTTGTAACCCTTTAAAACAAAACAATATGCGCACTAACAAATCATTCGGCATCTCCTTTTTCATCAAAAAGTACCAACAGGACAAGCAAGGACAGGTGCCTATCTACATTCGTATCTCAGTAGATGCCAAACCCACTGTATTGAATCAGTCTTTGTCCTGAAAACACTTTGTCATCTGTTCGTAACAAACCAACTTCGCCTAAAGGTGCTTCTCTAGTTAGAATGCTAAGTACAGGACAAAACAGAGCAGGTAGGGGTAGTTGTTAACTTTGTAGTTGTGACAGACAAAGTTAAAACCAACCCTAAATGCTCTGCCATGAAAGATAGTAAAGAAATGCTAAAGCAGGAAATGCGTACTCATTTTGCCATAGATGCTCGTCGGATAGATTTGCTAGCCCGCTTGCTGATAGCCATACTACAAGTTTGTACGGTTAGCTACGCTCAATTAGCTTTGGCTTTGAACGTTCAGGTAAAGATCAGTTCTAATGTAAAACGCTTGCAGCGCTTTTTCAAAGAGTTCAGTTTTTCTCACCGCGCCTACGTGCAATTTGCTTGGCAGCAGTTTGCCAGCCGAAAAACCGTACTAGCCATAGATCGTACGGATTGGAAATTCGGTCGGCACCACATCAACGTGCTCATGATTGGCATTGCCTACCGGGGTACGGCCATTCCATTAGTATGGAAGCTGTTAGGCAAATCCGGAAACTCTTCTCAAAGGGAGCGCATTGGGCTGATGCGGGGCTTGCTGCGGTTTCTTAGCACTGAGCAAAGGTCTGACATTGAGTCTATTACAGCCGATAGGGAGTTTGTTGGGCACTGTTGGTTAAGCTACCTCATTGACCAGGATATAGACTTTGTGATCCGAATCAGAAAAGATGCTTTGGTGCACAAAGCGGGGGGCACTACGCACGCTCATCGCATCTTTACCACCCAAGATTTGCGCATACTGCGCAAGCCACGAAAGGTATTTGGCCTGTCGCTCTACATGAGCGGCCATCAACTCTCAGGCGATGAGTATCTCATACTCATCAGTACTATAAAAGGCAAACAAATGGCAAATCTCTATGGTCAACGCTGGAAGATTGAGTTGCTGTTTGGCTGTCTGAAAAGCCGTGGCTTTCGCTTCGAGGATACTCATCAGCAGATAGATCAACGTATCAATACCATGATTTTTGTGCTGAGCTTAGCTCTCTGTTGGGCGGTGAAAACCGGCGAATGGTTGCTGGAGCAGGGCTACAGCATACCCGTTAAGAATCTGGAAGAACGACAAGCAAAACTCTACAGCCTGTTTCGTATTGGATTGGATAAACTCAAAGTCCATATGATCAACCACCTTGAATTTAAACCGCTTATTGCTCTTTTGTCCTGTACTTAGGTTAGAATGATATCATTACATTTTGGTATAGCTCTTCTAGTCCATTTCCTAAAAATTTCTTCGCTGACGTATCTTACTTCATCAACATTAACACGTCCATTTTTCACATTTGTCGTTCTCAGCATCTTGAATGGTGTCTCATAGTCAACAGCAGGTGCTGTTTTGTTAACACAATCAATAATCTCCGAACAGATTTCATTTAATGGAGCAACTTTCCAGTTTTGATTCATAGTCTTTTAAATGGTAGAAACCCTCGTCTTCAGACGAGAGAGCCTTCAGGCTTTGCGTAGTGGTGAATAGTTGTAGTTTTGCGGGTATGTCCGAGTACAGCAAAGGGAGCCATACGACGTATTATCATCGCTACCACTTGGTATGGATCACAAAGTATCGTTATAAAGTGCTTCGAGGCCCTTTGCAGCAACGAGTTCGCGATCTGATCGCGCAGGTGGCTGATGAAATGCACATCAAGATATTTAACGGTGTGGTGTCTAGCGATCATGTACATATCTTTTGCAGTATCCCCCCTCACATACCAGTGAGCGATTTTGTTAAAAAAGCCAAAGGACGCAGTTCTCGCAAAGTACAGATGGAGTTTCCGGAGTTGAAAAAGAAGTATTGGGGCCACCGCGGCGCGGCAATCACTTTTGGGGTAGAGGCTACTTTAGTTCTACCAGTGGAAATGTGACTGACGATATTATCAATGAGTATATCAACAACCATACTGATGCACATAAAAGCGATAATCAGAATAATATTTCTTTAGAATAAGCCCCGACTTCTAGTCGTGGTCAAAACCTACCAGCTTCTAGCTGGTAGTGGTTTAGTGAAGTAATTCTTTGGCGTTTTCTTCAATTAAAGTTTCCAATGAGGTAGCCTCAAAATTTAGTTCACTTAATTGATTATATTTTTGGCGAAATAAGTCCCGAAACTCTTCTTCTGTAATCTTATCATCTTCAATCTCCACCCCCACGTACCTCCCCGCATTCAATGAATAATCCTGCTCCTCGGCGTATTCTTCGCGGTTGGCGGCTCGGCAGAGGCCGGTGATGTTGGTGTAGGTGGCATCCGGAAAGCGGCTCTGGAGCCAGTGCAGTTGCTCTTGCCAGTAGCGCACCTGCTCGAGGGCCTGCTGAAAATCCTGCTGGGCCGTTTCAAGGTCTTTCAGCGCACGGTTTAGGAACAAATCATTCCAACCCCGGTGGGACGCCACCCGGTCTTTCTTAACTTTCAGATACTGGTCGGCTTCTTGCCAAAGGGCGTGCACCGCCTGCTGCTGCGCTTTCAGTTCCTCGGCCAGCCCGTCGTAAGCGGAGAGTACCTCGGCCAGGGCTTCGGTGCCGGTACGCTGCTCGTCGTTGTTCCGGTTTTCGTGCGCCGGAAATTCAGCCACCGTTTGTGTATCGGGCGACGATGGCTTCGGAGTATTTTTACGCTGCGCTAATCGTGACGCCCACTGCGCTGCCGCCAGCTTTTTCTGCTGCGCCGCCGTCAATTTCAGGCTATTGAGTTGGTAGTAGGTATCTAGGTTGGCCACCACGGTGTCCAGCGCGGACGTGTATCCGTTCAGGGCGGCGGGCAGTTCGGTCAGGGCTTGCTGTCCGTTGGCCAGGTAGTTGGCAATCAAATCGAGGTAGCGGTCGGTTTCGCCCCGGTAGAGGCGCACGATGGCGGAGAGGTTCTGCACCTGCTCGTCGGTCCACTCCCGGTGGGCGCGGTCGATCTGCCGAAACACCTGTCGGGCGTCCAGAAACAGAATCTTATCCCGCCGGTCGGTGCTCACCTTGCCCTTGTCCAGAAACCACAGCGTGGCGGGCAGCGTCACGGTGAAGAACATATTGCTGGGCATGGTGAACATACAGTCCACCATGCCGCTGTCCACGATCTTCTTTCGGATGTCGTACTCGGCGTGGCGGGCGTCGGAGGCCGAGTTGGCCATCACAAAGCCCGCGCGGCCCCGTTCGTTGAGCGAGGTGGCGAACAAAGAAATCCACAGGTAGTTGGCGTCGGATATCTTATCCTCTTTCTTGCCTTTGCCCTTGGGCAGGCCGTAGGTGTAGAAGCGCGGGTCGTCCTTCACCGTGCTTTCCTTGATTGACTTCACGTTGAAGGGCGGATTGGCCATCACGTAGTCAAACTTGCCTAAGCTTTTGTAATGGTCCGCTTCGTAGGAGTTGACCTCGACCACTTCGCCGCGCAGGTTGTTCACCAGCAGGTTCATCTTGGCCAGCCGCACCGTTTCGCCCATAAACTCCTGTCCGCACACGTAGATATCGTTCAGGTCGTGGTCGGTGGCTTCCTGCACAAACTTAGCCGACTGCACGAACATGCCACCCGAACCGCAGGCCGGGTCGTAGATTTTGCCCGCGTAGGGTTCGATCACTTCCACAATAAAGCGCACCACCGAGGTAGGCGTGAAGAACTCGCCGCCCTTTTGGCCTTCACTCAGCGCAAACTTGCCCAGAAAGTACTCGTAGATTTTGCCGAACACGTCGCTGGAAGCATCTTCGGGAATGTCGGAGAACTTTTTCAGTAGCTCGGGCAGGATGTCGTCTTTCTTGCGCTCAGTGTCGAAGTAAGCATCTTTGGGCAGCACGTCTTTAAAAGCAGGCTCGTCGCGGTACTCCTCAACAGCCTCCATCGCTTCCTTAATGGCGGCGGCCAGTTTGTTACCCGGCCGCGCCAGCAACGCATCGTAGCGGGCTTGGGGAGGCAAGTAAAATCCGCAGGTGGCCAGGGCGATTTTTTCAATCGGTTGTTCGGCGCGGGTACCCTGCTGCGCTTCGTAAATCCGTTGAATTTCCGGTTCGTGCTGCCGGTACTTATTTTCGGCAAAGCGCAGGAAGATCAGCCCCAGCACGGCATATTCCGAGGCTTTGATGCCCCCGTAGGCGCGCAGGGAGTTAGCTGAATCCCACAGGTCATCTTCCAGCTTTTTGAGTTGTTCGTTGGTCATTGGTTTTTTTATAAGTACGAAATATAGCAAAAATCACGGCAGCAGAAAGCGCAACGTCGTCATTGCTGGTCAGCTCACTCGGTATTCGCAGACGTTGCGGGTGATGATTTCGTAAGCGATTGACTTTCTTCACAAAATGTATAACTTTACTTTTCGTTCGGTCATAAACCTGCTTTATAGGGTTTACGATCTATCAATAAATAAAATCATTATGGGAACGTATCAATCTGCTCATCTTACTAGCCATCAGGTAGATTTTCTTAAGCTATTGGACGACTACGAAGTGCTGATCTTTGCCCTGGATACCATTGAAGCAACGTTGGGTCAGCCGGTAGCGCACCTGAATGAGATTGTTGAGAACCTGGTGCAGAAAGGCTTACTCAATCGCATTGAACGGGGAAAGTATTGCCGTCATAATTTCCGCAACGAACTGGTCATCGGTAGTTTTCTGGTTCGGGATGGAGGAATTGCCTACTGGTCGGCCCTGAACCAGCACGGACTGACTGAGCAGTTTGCCAACACCGTCTTTGTACAAACCTCTCAGGAGAAGAAAGCCAAACGCATCTTCGGGGTAGATTACCGGTTTGTGAAAGTGCACCCCCGGAAGGTGTTGGGCTATGAGCCGCAGGGCTACGGAAATGCTACGTATCAAATGACCGATGTGGAAAAGACGTTGGTCGATTGCTTTGATCTGCCGCAGTACTCGGGAGGCTACGCCGAGTTGCTCCGGGCCTTTGCCGAAGCAGAATTAGATGCCGAAAAGATGATGGTTTATTGTCAAGCGATACAGAATATCGCCGCGACCAAACGGATGGGATACTTAGCCGAGCTACTGGGGAAAAGGGGGATAAAGCAGTTCATTCGTTATGCCAAAGAGCAGGTCAACCCGAAGTACAACCTGTTTGATCCGCAGGGAGCCGAGGAAGGAAAGTTTGTTGCCGACTGGAAGCTACGAATGAACCTAAGCGAAGAGGCGATTCTATCCATCCGCGATAAAGCCTACTGATGATCCGCCAGAAAGAGATTGCCACCATTGCCGAACAGCAGGGCGTTGCCAAAACGACGATTGACAAGGATTGGGCGTTGGGTCACTTCGTGAATGCGATTTTTTCGCTATCCGAGTGCCGGGACCAGTTGGTGTTCAAAGGCGGCACCTGTTTGAAGAAGTGCTACTTTCCCAACTACCGGTTCTCGGAAGACCTGGATTTCACGGTAGTCAATCCTGACTTCTGGCTGGACGAAAAGCTGCTTGGGCAAATCATTGACCTAGTGACTGAGCGAACCGAGATGCCACTACATTTACAACAGTGGAAAGAACTCAAGCACCGGGAACGGCCTACGGATTTTGCGGCCGTCATTAAGTTCTGGGGGGCCGACCATCCCCGGAACCAACCGCCCCCGCCGCCGCATCGCTGGCGAACGAGCATTAAGATAGAAGTCATTTCTTACGAAACAATGTTATTTCCGGTGGAAGAACGCAAGGTGCACCACCGCTATTCCGATAGTTTGTCACCGGCTGCTCAGCAAGTGCCCTGTTATTCGCTTTCGGAAGTGTTGGCCGAGAAACTGCGGGCTTTGACCAACGCTCTTACACCGCTCCGCGTGATTTCTACGACATCTGGTATCTAGCGCACCACGTACCGGACTTGGATTGGCCCGCCATCGTCCGGGCGTTTCATCAGAAGATGGAGTTTGAAAGACTTACGTTCACGGGTGTGGCCCAGATGATCAATGACGAAAACGATAAGCGGCTGCAAGCCGCCTGGAAGAACAGTTTGGCGCATCAGATTCCGGGTGATCAACTGCCAAGTTATCTGAACGTGAAAGAAAATTTACTATTGCTGTTGGACAAAACTTTGTGAAGACAAAAGTAGCTTATTTCACCTATACCATATTTGATATGTTATTGACTGACTCAGTTGTCATCACGAGCTTGTCTGATTCTGCTGTATGGCCTTGGGTTTCCCCCATTTTAGTGGTTCTTCCGCAAATTGCGTGCTGAGGGGTAAAAACGGATAATTTGCGGCTGGTTGTTGTTTGGTTTTTCAACCAAACAACAACACAAAAACAATGACTTGCATACCAACCCCTCTTCCTGAACTACAAATTCAAGGCATAGATTCAACTGACGATAGCATCGGAGTTACTATGACAGTTCACACTCAAGTAGCAACATTTCCTTGCCCTCAGTGTGGGACGCTCTCTAAACGAATCCATAGTTACTACTGGCGTAAAGGCCAAGATTTACCGATCAGTGATCAATCTACCCGTCTGCTGATACGAGCACGTCGCTTTCGCTGTCTTAATGTAGGTTGTCCCCGACAGACTTTCGTCGAGCCGATAGCTTTGTTGCCTGCCTATGCTAGGCGAACCGTTCGGTTAACCGATTCTTTGAGAGGCGTTAGCTACGGTACCATCTTGCTAGACCTAGAAAAACATTGCCCTATTGACTTACTACCGGACCGTTCAGCCTGGTCGGCCACGCCGCATCACTGTCGGCTTGGCTCTCTGATTATCCTGGTATAGAAATTATTACTAGAGACCGATCCACAGAATACGCTAAGGGCGCTACCGAAGGGGCACCTAATGCAATACAAGTAGCCGACCGCTGGCACCTGTTAAGTAATCTTAGGCAGTGTTTGGAACGGATGTTAAGCCGTGTACATGCCCGGCTCAAGTCTCTACCACTACTTAAAGAGAAAACTGAAGCTGCTCGCCGAAAAGCGTTTCCTAGAACCCCTATCGAACAAGCGGATCATATAGCGAAGCGTCAACGACGCTATCAACGCTATCAGCAGGTCGTCAGTATGTATCAGCAAGGACAGCCTATCTTACAGATTGCCGAGCAGCTAGCATAGTGAGGTAGAAACCGCTTACCAACTCGCTCAACAGTTTATTACTATGATACGAGAGCGCACCGTCAATCACGGCCTTTTCATAAAAAGAGAACTCAGCAAAAAGCGGTTATTTTGGTGATCCACCATCAAAATAAGTTGCTATGCTAAGCTCTCTAAAAAAACGAATGTAAGACTTACTATCACTATCTACAAGCAAACGTGATTGACCCACGCGATAACCGAGGTAAACGCCATGATTTCCACTTTGTGCTCTTTGGGGTATTGTTAGCGGCAATGGCCGGTAAGGTACTTATCGCTGAGATGCAACGGTTTTTAGCACGTCATCACCATTGCTTATGTGCTTTAGTAGAAGTAGACGCCCTGTATTGTGTTTCTGATACCCAGTTGCGCCGATTGCTAGCTTTAGTGGATGATCAGACGTATCAATTGTTCCATAACCGCTATTTTGGTTGGCAAGTCAGCCTGTTGCCATCAGATGAATGGATCAGTTTTGACGGCAAGGAATTGAGAGGAACTATTGATGGGGTGAGTGGACAGAAGCGAGGACTTTGTCTAGTGCGCCCTTTACTGCATATGAATAGTGTTAGTTTGCCGGGTCTGTTCTATCATGGGGCTAAAGAGAGCGCCCGGCGCCCGGCGAAATCACATGTGTGCGTATGCTATTGAAGGACAAAAAGTTAGCTAGCAAACACCTCACTTTTGATGCCTTGCATACCCAACATGAAACCTTAGAAATGGTACAGGACGCCAAGGGCACCTACGTAGCCCAACTGAAAGCTAATCAAGCCATATTGCTGGAAGACTTACAAGACCACATGAGCCTGACTGCCCCTTTTGATCAAAGTCAGACTTGGAACAAAGGCTGAACTTGCAAGGAAAAAGTGGACAAAAAGTTAAGCCACATTTTTGTGATAGTTTACTTTCAATTTTGCTTCGTACTCTACGGGTGTTAGATACCCTAGCGAGGCGTGCATTCTCTTTCGGTTATACCAGACTTCAATAAATTCGAACACGCTTACTCTTGTTTCTACCATAGTGGTTGGTTCAGCCACATGTATCAACTCTGATTTAAGGGTTTTAAAGAAACTTTCGGCTACGGCATTATCCCAACAGTTCCCTTTCCGACTCATACTTTGTGTGACTAAAGGATGGGCTTTAAGCAGGTTTCTAAACTCATGACAGGCATACTGTACACCTCTGTCCGAATGGAAGATAAGTTCGTTTACTATCGGTCTGTTTTTGATGGCCATTTTCCAAGCTGGTATCACAGTATCGCAGGTTTTCATCGTTTCGCTCAATGCCCATCCTATCACTTTTCGGTCAGCCAAATCTACTACGACAGTCAAATAGAGCCACCCTTGCGTAGTTCTGATGTAGGTGATATCGGATACCCAGGCTTTTGCCACCGCTCCAGGAGTGAATTGTCTGTCTAATAAGTTTTTAGCGATTGGATAGTTGTGGTTGGAGTCGGTAGTTTTCACCTTGAACTTTCGGTGAACAACACTTCTGATACCGGCTACCTTCATCAGCTTGGCTACTCTTGGTCTGGATATCTGAACTCCTCTTCTGTGAAGCTCGCGGGTAATCTTAGGACTACCATAGCGCTCTTTGCTTTCTTTATGAATCTCCCGGATCAGTTGGAGGATGCTCTGCCTATTTGCCTGTCGGGCCGATGGCTTCCTATTAAGCCAATTGTAGTAGCCGCTCCGGCTCACTTTGAACGCTTTGCACATCTTCTCAACGGCAAACATAGATCGGTGCTTTTTCATAAACCTGAATATTTGCTGTCGCTCTTGGAGAAGATGCTCACTGCCTTTTTTAGGATGTCACGTTCTATCTCAGCTTCTCGTAGCTGCTTTTTTAGTCTAGCTACTTCAGCCTGTTCCGGGGACAGTGAAGGTTTACCATGCCCTGAAAAACTACCCTCTTTCTTCTGCTTGTATTCCCGCTTCCAGCGACTCAACAGGTCGGCCCGGATGTCTAATTCTTCTGCTACCTGATTGGTTGGCTTACCGGATAAACAGAGTTCAACCGCCATCACTTTGAAGGCTCGGTCGAAGTGTCTTTTTTCTTTTCTCATGTTGGCTAAGTTAAGGATTATCAGGCTTAACTTAATGTCCACTCAAAGGTAGCAAGTACAGGCCACGGACGGGTTGAGCATCGCCAAACGGCTTGCTATGAGATCACCCCAGTATGCTTTGAGCAAAAATGGAAGGATTGTGGATTGGCTACCTTGATAGTAGTAGAACGCACCAGTACCCAAAGTAAAACGGGCAAAACAAGTCAGGAAACCAGCTTTTATGTGTCTAATCAAAGCCCCACTACCGTAGAGTCCGAAGCATTGGGTCGGGCTATCCGAGAGCATTGGGCCATTGAAGCAGACCATTGGGTAAGGGACGCCACCTTCCGCGAAGATCGTATCCGATGCAAAGAACCTGCCCGTAGTAAAGCAGTAGCCAGTATCATCTCGATAGCGGGTAACTTACTTAGAAAGCAGAAAAAGGGCTATCTTAAAGCCATGCAGGAAGATATCGCTTGTAATCCTGCATCGGCTATAGCACTCTTTAGGCATCGTGATGTTTTATGAAAAGGCCGTGCACCGTCAATAGGTTTGATACTTGGCTGCAAGCCAGTATCAGTTCTGAAATCGTTGACCTACAAAACTTTGCCGTGGGTATTCAACAAGATTACCGCGCCGTACGAGCAGCTTTAGAAACAGAATGGAGCAACGGACAGACAGAAGGACAAGTCAATCGCGGTTCCCCGCCGGGACTGAAGTGTCTGAAGAGACAGATGTATGGCAGAGCTAAATTTGATTTGCTACGCCAGCGAGTCCTCTTCCGCGCCTAGCAGCACGCAATCTGCGGAAGAACCACTTTAACGGGGGAAGTCCAGTGCCTACCTACGAAGATCGTCAGTCAGCTTTTCCCGTAGCGGCGCTTCTATTCATCTTCCGCCCTAGCCACCCCCACCATGCTATCGGCCGTGCCGTAGTATAAGTACCAGGCATCGTCAAAATACACCAGCCCTTCCACAAAGGTGGTTCCGTCCTGATACTGACCGGATTTCTCGAACGGTAGTTCGGGTTGAATAAAGGGTTTATCCGACCGATCCAGCAGCTTCCAGGGTTCGTTGGCATCGAACAGGGCTTGTCCGCCGGTATACACCCGGTTGCCCAGGTCTTCTTCACCGATGTTCTGCGAGTTGCCTGCGTTGTAGAGCACCACAATGCCATCGTCGGTGAGCACGGGCGGCGGCCCCGCTTCCACCAGCCACGAGTCAAAGTAACCCGGCCGCGGACTCAGCACCGGGGCCAACTGTCCGGTATAATCTTCCACCGGAGTCCAGTCGAGCAGATCATCGGAACTGGCCAGCCACACGTGCGGCACGCCAAAGTACATCCAGTATTTGCCGTTTATCTTAGCAGCGACCAGTTTTCCGTCTACCAATTTAGTCACGATAGCGCCCGATTTGGTTTCTCGCCCGTGGTACTTTCCGCTATCGTATTCTTCAAAAACGGGCCCGTGCTTGGTCCAGGTGGTTAAGTCGGGCGAGGTGGCAATGGCCAGGCGGGGCACTTTCCGGTTCCACTGGGTGTAGGTGAGCACGTAGGTGCCGTCTTCGGTCTCCACAATGCGCGGGTCTTCCACGCCGCCCGACCACTCAAACTTTCGCTGATTATCCCGGTCAGGATAAAACACCGGTTCAGGCCGCCGCTCGTACGTACGACCATCCGCCGACATTGCCAAACCAATGCGGGAGGTGTGGCCCCCGATTTCTTTCTCCCCCAGTTTTTCTTCCGCCCGGTAGAGCACCCGGATGGTATCGTCCTTGACGATTGCCGCCGGATTAAAAGTAGCCATCGACTCCCAGGCGACCGTATTGCCCGTCATCGGATCCTGAAAAGTGGTGCTACTGTCCTTCTGAATAATGGGCCGGGCGTCGGGCAGTCGTTCGAACGGACCCAGCATCCAGGGTTTCTCCTGGGCGAACAAATGCGCAGGAAACAGCACCAGCAACCATAAACTAAACCGTATTTGCATATTTTGTTTATCTTTTATTCAATCACTCTCTAGTACCCCGGATTTTGCTCAATCTGTCCGCCGGAACGGTCGATCTCTCCCTGCGGAATGGGATACAAGTAATTCTCGTCCTGAAAGTTTTTGCCCAGGTCAGTGAGCACTTCGTCGGCGATGCCCCAGCGTTTCAGGTCGTTGAAGCGGTGCGACTCAAACCCCAGTTCCACCCGGCGCTCGTGATAGAGCACGTTCAATGCTTCAGCTTGCGAGAGTCCCTGCCCAGCGTAGTTTGACAACGCATCGGCGGGAGTTTCGCTGCCGTCTATGGCCGGAGTGTTACGGGCCCGCTCCCGGATTTGGTCTACCAGTTGCAATCCTTCCTCCACCTGGCCCAACTCAATAAGCGCTTCGGCTTTCCACAGCAGCAGGTCGGCGTAGCGAATGAACACCCGATTGCCCGGCGAGTCGGCGTTGCCTTTGTAACGCTGATCGGTGCTGCCCAGCAGCTTCGGAGAATACTGCGCGGCGGTGTCGATGGTATAGCCAAGGCGGGGGTCATTCGGGGCGAAGGCCTCGAGGAAGTCTTCGGTGGGAGCCATAAAGCCCCAGCCCGACAGCGCACCGATCCCGTTGCCCTGGCTAGGGTTTACTTCCTGCCGGTGGTTGTAGGCAAAGATCACCTCGTCTTCCTCATACTCTTGCTCCACATCAAACGCGGCGAAATAGTCCGGGTTTAGCGCGTAGAAGTCCTGCGCCTGCAGTTCGTTCACGTAGTCTACCACCTGGTTCCAGTTTTCTTCGTACAAGGCAACCTTAGCCAGCAGGGCCTGCGCGGCGCCCCACGACGCACGCCAGGGTTCATTTGGGTCGGAGTATTTCTGCTGCGGTAGCAGTTCGGTGGCCCGCTGCAAATCCGAGCGGACCGAAGTCAGCACCTCCGCTTCGGTGTTGCGGTTAGACACCTGGTAGGCTTGCTCAAAGTTTTCCAAAGGTTCAGTGAGCAGCGGAACGCCCCCAAAGTTGTTGACCAAGTCAAAGTAGTAAAACGCGCGCAGAAAGTAAACTTCGCCTAGCAGTCGATCGCGCGCAGCGGCATCCAAATCAGTGGCAGCGATTACTTCCTGGTTTTCCAGGGTGCTGATGGCCTGGTTGGCCCGCGAAATGCCCTCGTAGTCGTAGCTCCAGACGCCGTTAAACGCCCCGTTGATAGAAGTAAAGTTAAACGCCGCCACCTCGTCTATCCAAGCCTGGTCGCCGTCAGGGTTCCATTTTTTCTGCATATCGCCCGCCGCGATATCCTGCAAAATAAAGTCGTTGCGCAACACCCGGCCCCCGGTCCAGTCCCAGTTGCCGATAATGTTCAGCGTATTCGACAGCAGTTGATAGGTCGAGTTCACCGACGAGGTGATCGTGGCAGCGGTGGGCTCGGTATTAATCTGATCCTGCGTGATCAACCCAATCGGGTCTTCATCCAGTTGCGATTCGCAACTAAGGGCGAACACTGCGAAAATTGTTAAACAAGTATACGCTAGGTTTTTCATGGTTGAGCAATAGTAAGGTTTACAAAGAGACGTTCACTCCGGCCAGCACGGTGATCGACTGGGGGTAAGTGCCGTAGTCAATTAGGGCGGTAGATTCGGGGTCTAAACCGGTGTAGTTGGTGATGGTGAACAGGTTCTGGCCCGATACGTACGCCCGCACGCTACCGGCCCCACCGAGTCTGTCCAGGTCAAAAGTGTAGCCCACTTCCACGTTCTTAAGCCGCAGGTAGGCCGCGTTCTCCACAAAAATATCCGACACCCGGCTGCTGCCATTGTCGGTGAAGCTCACCCGCGGAATGGTGTTGGTGGAGTTTTCACCGTCCCAGGCGTTCAGCACCCGGTCGGTGTAGTTAAAGGGACGGGTGTCGTAGTCAATGATCTTCTTTAGATCGTTGTAGCGGTCCACGCCGCCCACGCCCTGCCACAGGATGCTCACGTCGAGCGCCCGGTAGGTAAGGCGTCCGCTCAGGCCGTAGGTGAGCGCCGGATTCGGATCGCCGATAAAGTCCCGGTCGTTGTCGTTGATGATGCCGTTGCCATCCAGGTCCCGAAACTTGATGTCGCCCGGTTGCTGGGCGGGGTTTGCCGTGCCGTTCAGGTGCTCCTCAATTTCTTGCTGGTTCTGGTAAATTCCTTCCTGCACAAATCCGTAGTAGGCGTTGAGCGGCTGCCCCAGCTGCGTGCGCGTTACCGGCCCAATCAGGTAGGGCAGGTTGGGGTGAAGGGCGTTCACCTCATTCTGCAGGGTGGCCAGGTTGCCCCGCACCTCGTAGCCCAGCGCATTCTCAAAGTTGCGGTAGGCCAGGGCAAACTCAAACCCCCGGTTGCTCACCTCTCCGGCGTTGAGGAAGGTTGGCGATACGTCGCCCACCAGCTGCGGCAACGAGATAGGCAACAGAATGTCGGTGGTGGTTTTCTGGAAATAGTCCACGCTGCCGTAGAGCTTGTCGCGGTAGAGTCCGAAGTCGATGCCCACGTTGGTTTGGGTGGTGGTTTCCCACCGCAGGTCGGGGTTGCCATAGCGGCTGATCAGGTAGCGGTCGGCATCGCGGCGAAACAGCGTGAGGTAGGCGTAGTTGGGAATTTCCTGGTTGCCCAGTTGGCCCCAACTGCCGCGCAGCTTGAGTTCGCTAAGCCAGCTTAGGTTCGCTAAAAAACTTTCTTCCGACAACGTCCAGCCCACCGACACCGACGGGAAGTAGCCCCACTGGTTGTCTTCCGCGAAGCGCGAGGAGGCATCAGCCCGCAGGCTGGCGGTCACTAAATACTTGTTCTCGAACGCGTAGGTAGCCGATCCGAAGAACGAAAACAGCGTCCACTGCTCACCATTGCCGCCGTTCCACAAGTCCAGTTCGGTGTCTCCGAAGTCGATGTAGCGGAAATTGGGCTGGGTAAAGTCGAAGCGGTTGCGCGACGCACTGATCCCACTCGCGTTGTTATCGATAAATTCAGAACCCAGCAGGGCACTGATGTTGTGCGCCCCGAACTCCTTATCGTAGGTCAGGCTATTGTTCCAGGTGAGCGTGATATTTTCGCCCCGCGACTCGCTGAGTCCGTTGGGCCGGTTCTGTCGCCCCAGACCCTGATCGATTTCGTTGCCGCCGCCGTCGTCATCGCCAAAGTTCTCGTTAAAGGTTTTGCGGTGGTTGAAGTTGATATCCGCGCCGAAGTTGGTGCGAAACTTCAGGGCATTGTCGGCCAAGAAGCTGTATTCGGCAAACACATTGCCGAAGGTTTTGTAGGTGATCGCCTCGTCGTCGGTGAAGTAGGCCAGCGCAATGGGGTTCTGTGAAAGTTCGTACTTGCCGCTCTCGTAATCATCGGGACCCCGGTAGAAGGGCAGGTCGGTGAAAGGGTCGGCTTCCGAGTAAGTGGGATCTGAGGAGTCTTTGCGCACCGGGATGATGGGCGGCCGCAGAAAAGCGTGGCGGATGATGCCGGGCGCGTCGCCGCGCGATGAAATCTGGTCCTGCGCTTCGTAAGAAAGTTGCAGGTTGATGCCCACCCGCAGGCGGTCGGTCAGGTCGGAGTGCACGTTCGAACGCAACGTGAAGCGCTGAAAGCGATCGTTGTCATACACCACGGCCCCGTCTTGCCCGTAGTAACCGCCCGACAGATAATAGTTGGTGCGTTCGTTGCTGCCCGAAGCAGATAGCTGCACGTTGTGCGTTTTTCCCAGCTCGAACAGCTCGTCTAAATAATCCACGTCGGCAAAGTCGCTGCGGTTGCGGTCTTCGGTGTAAGGGTTGGTGCCGGAGTAGCCCGCGTTGTCCCAGGCGCTTTCTACAGTATTGAGGTACTGGTCGGCATTAAGCATGGTGGGCAAGTTCGCCACCTGCTGAATCCCGCCGAAGTAGTTGATCCGGAAGCCGGGGCTTTGCGCTCCGCTTTGGGTTTCAATCACAATCACCCCCCCGGCGGCCCGGGAGCCGTAGATGGCGGCGGCGGCGGCATCCTTGAGCACGGTCATCGACCGGATATCGGCGGGGTTGAGAAAGGAGATTTCCCGGCTGGGGATGCCATCGATGACGTAGAGCGGGTTGTTGTTGCCGATGGTGCCGTTGCCCCGGATGCGCACCTCCACCTCATCGCCGGGGGCCCCGGTGCTCTGCGTGATCGCCACTCCGGCCACCTGCCCCTGCAGGGCCTGCGTGATCTCCGGCACCCGCCGGTTTTCCAGGTCTTCAATCGGCACCGAAGCCACCGCCCCAGTGATGGTCGACTCCCGCTGCGTTTTGTAGCCTACCACCACCAGTTCGTCGAGCTGCGCTACGTCTTCCGACAGGGCTACGTTGATGCTCTCCTGCGATCCCACCGGTACTTCTTGCGTAACGAAGCCCACGAACGAAAATACCAGGGTAGCTTCCGAACCCGCCACCGTTAGCGTATAGCTGCCGTCTAGGTCGGTTACCGTGCCGTTGGAGGTTCCCTTCTCGATCACCGACACGCCGGGGATGGGTTGGTTGTCTACCTGGCTGGTTACCGTGCCGGTCACTTGCTGAGCGATAGGGGGCGGGACTTTCTTTGACGGGGCAGCGATCAGGGGCACCGCGAAGCCGAAAAGAACGAGAAGAATAGCTGAGTAGTGGTTCAGTTTCATGGGAGGCGCCGATTGTAGTTAAAATTTTGTTAAAAATGCCGCTAACGCAGGCTTAAATACTGCCTGAACAAAAAAAATAAGTCTAAAAAACAGGAATTTGGTAGAATAACTGTGTTTGTAGTAGTTTGTTTTGTAGTGCGTTATTATTCACTGTCTTTCTTTATCCCGGGTGAGTGTCCCCACGAACCTCTACAAATTCTGGTTACTCATACGAACACTCCCCCCTTCTCCCAGATGAGTGTCTTCACGATTCTCTGAAACAGATACCAGGAACTTCTTAACCGACGGCTTGCCACCCACCGTCCGGTTCCCTACCTTTCGGCCATGAAGCTACTGCACACAGCCGACTGGCACCTGGGCAAACGGTTAGGAGACTATTCGCGTTTGGCGGAACAACGGGCGGTGCTAGATGAAATCTGCTCCGTCGCCGAGGCGGAGGCGGTGGACGCGGTGCTGATCGCCGGAGATTTATTTGACACCTCCAACCCGCCCAACGAAGCGTTGGATCTTTTCTACCGCACCGTGCACCGACTGAGCAACAACGGGTCCCGCGCGGTGGTGGCGATTGCCGGTAACCACGACTCGCCCGACCGGGTGGAAGCCCCCGACCCCCTGGCGCGGGAGTGCGGTATCTTTTTTGTCGGCCGACCAAGTTCCATCATTTCCTCAGGGTGCACCAATGCCGGTATTGAAACGCTGCACGCCGAACCGGGCTTCGTGGAGCTGCGCTTGCCTCACTGCCCCGACCCGCTGCGGCTCATCTTAACCCCTTACGCCAACGAAACTACGCTAAAACGTTATCTGGGCGACGATAACCGTGAGCAGTCGCTGCGCGAGGTGCTGCGGCACGATTGGCAACGCCTGGCCGATGCACACTGCGACGCGCAGGGCGTAAATGTGTTGATGGCGCACCTGTACTTCCGGCAACGCAACGGCCCCGCTCCCGAAGAGCCGGACGACGAAAAGCCCATCCTGCACGTGGGCGGGGCCTCGGCGGTGTTCACCGAAGACATTCCGACGCCGGTGCAGTACGCCGCTCTGGGACATTTGCACCGATTTCAAACCGTATCGGCCACGCCCTGCCCCGTGTGCTACTGCAGCAGTCCGCTGGCCTACAGCTTTGCCGAAGCCGACCAACAAAAGCAGGTGGTGGTGATTGAAGTAGAATCGGGTAGCGAAGCGCAGGTAAGGCCGATTGCGCTTCGGGCGGGACGCCGACTGGGCCGTGAGCGATTCGCGGAGATCGACGCGGCCATTCAGTGGCTGGAGGCGAACCCAAACACCTTTGTGGAACTCACTCTGGTAAGCAATTCGTATCTGGAAAGCAAGCTGAAGCGGGCGCTTTATGCAGCCCACGATGGCATCGTAAGCATCATCCCGGAAATTAACGCCGCCGAGGACGCGTCATCAGAACCGTCGCGTATCGATCTAAGCAAAGACCTGCGCACCTTGTTTATAGACTATTTTAGCGCCAAAAAAGGCCAGGAGCCTAACGACGAACTACTCACGCTGTTCGATGAGGTGCTCGGCACCGAAAGCAACTAAACTTTTTCACTTACTTTCGCAACCGCTGCTTACCGCATGATACCGCTACGCCTCACCATTCAGGGATTATATTCCTACAAAGAACCGCAGACCATCGACTTTGAGACACTGGCGGGTTCTCAGTTGTTTGGCATTTTCGGTGCCGTGGGAAGCGGGAAGTCTTCTATTCTGGAAGCCGTCGTGTTTGCGCTCTACGACCGCAGCGAGCGGTTGAACAAGAGCGGCGACAACCGCTACTACAACATGCTCAACCTGCAAAGTCAGCAGTTTGCCATCGACTTTATCTTTCGGGTCACTTCTCCCGAGCAGACCAAGTATCGCTTCACCGTTTCGGCGCGCCGCAAAAAAAAGGACTACGAAAAAGTGGAAGTGAAGGAGCGGCGGCAGTACCGCTGGGAGAACGATAACTGGCTTCCCATTGAGGGGCCCGATGCGGCATCGATTATCGGCATGACCTACGAGAATTTCATGCAAACGGTGATCATTCCGCAAGGGAAATTTCGAGAATTTATCGATCAGAAGCCCAACGACCGTACTCAAATGCTCAAGGAGCTCTTCCGCCTGGAAAAGTTCGACCTCTCGCACAAGACGAGCCATTTGCTGGCGGCGGTCCGCACCACCATCACCGGTCTTGAGGCCCGGGTGTCGGAAATTGGCCCGGTGAACGCGGAGACAATTGATGCGATACGCAAGAAGATGATCGGGATAGAAGTTGCTTTGCAGGAGAACACCGCGGTGCTCAGAAAAGCGGAAGTTGACTGCGAAGACCACGAGCTCCGTCGCCAACTGTTTGCCGATTTAGCTGCCGCTCAGGAGGATCGTCAGTTGTTGCTAAGAGAACAACCGCACTACCAAGCCAGAGAAAAGCGGTTACAGGAGTACCAAGAAGCGGAAACCCACTTCAAAGAAAAATTTAAAACCCTGGCCGATGCGGAGAGCGAACGAGCCCTGACGGAAGAAAGACACCAACGCTTGTGCATCCGAATCGAGAAAGGCGCACAAAAGCTCAAGGATGCCCAGCAGCGCTGCGAACAAGCGCAACGAGACTACGCTGATCAGGACATAATTCGCGCGCGGTGCACCGATTGGGAACATATGCTACGAATTTGCCAGGTGCGCAGTGAATTGCAGCAATTGGCGGCGGATGAAGCAACTCGGCGGTTCGGCCACGAACAGCAGCAGCAGCAGTGCGCTACCCTGAGGCAGCAAATTAAAACCAACGAGGAGCGATGGAGCAAGGCCGTTGCTATCCAGGAGCAGCAGGCTGCCCTACGGGCTGTAACGCAGTGGCACACGCAACGTCAGGAGTACGAAGCAGAACGCGACGCTCAACAACTAAAAAAGACGACTCAGCAACTCCGTTTGGCTGAGGTTGAGGCAAAGAAGGAGCAGACCCTGAAGACAACCCCGTGGTCCACTAATGACTTCGATACGATTTTCAACGGTCTTGCCACTGCTAAAGAGTCGCTTAAAACGGATTTGCGAGCGTCGCTCGAGAAGTTAGCAGATTTGCGGGTTCGGCAGGAACTTGCCCACGCCGCCCGGCAATTGGTTTCGGGACAGGCGTGTCCGCTCTGCGGGGCAACGCACCATCCATCCGTTGCTCACGCCCCGGAAATTAGCGAAGAAATCGTTCAGCAAGAACAGGTGCTGACCCAACTTCAGACTCAGGAAACGCAATACGCCACCTTAGAAACCAAGCTACGGCAGTTGCATAACGACGATCAGGGAATTCGGGGAAAACTAGAAGGGGCTCAACAGCTTATCGATGCCAGCGTGGCGCGTTTGCGTACGCATCAGGCGCAATTTTCGTGGGAGACTTATCGGCATCATTCTTCCGAAGCACTGACGGCTCAGCTGCAGGAATGTAACCAATTGCTGAGTGAGTGCAAGCACCTTCGGGAAGCGCGTAGCGGTCAGCTAGTGCAACTAGAGCAGCAGGAGGCTTCGCTCGCTGAGGCACAACAACGCTGGCATCAAAGTCAGCAACGGTGGCTGAACGCAAACAACAAAGTAGAGAACTACCGTTCACTGCTACGGGTACTCGCTTACGACGAGCACGCTTCCCTGACCGAAGCGCAAATTCAAAAAAAGTACCAAGACAGCCAGGGGCAGCTTCAGGACGTGGAACAGCGATACGAAGCGGCCCGGCAGCAGTGCCAGGAGTATGAAAAGGCGCTAGGAGTGCTGGAAGGAAAAAAAACCGCCGAAAACAACCTGCTGGATAGTCTTCACCAACGGGCTGCTACCATTAAGAAAGAAATCCAAGCCTTGTGTCACCGGAAGAATTTCGAGAGCGTGAACTACGTGAAGGAGCTTATCGCTACCAATCTGGACACCCAAGCGCAGCGTAGCGCAGTGGTGATGTACAAAAACCGCCTTCACGCGGCGGAAGAAAATTACGAAAAGCTAGTTCGGGCAACCCACGAGAAAAACTACCGCGCCGATGAGCACCGCGAAGCGCAGGATGTCCGGATTCAGCACCAACGGGCCCGGGAGCAGTTGCAGCACGCCTGGGCGGTGACCAAAAGAGAAGTGGAAGACCAGCACGAGAAACTTGGAAAGGTCCAGCGGTTGAATCGTTCGCTGGGCGAGCAGCGCCTACGAGAGAGCAACCTGAAAGAATTAGCTGGGTTGTTTCGGGGCAGTGGTTTTGTCAACTACGCCTCCACCGTGCTGCTGCAGGAAGTATGCCGGGGGGCGAACGTTCGTTTCAAGAAGCTGACCAGGAACAACCTCAGTCTAGAGCTTAACAAAGACAATGACTTCATCGTCCGGGATTACCTCAACGATGGCAAAACCCGCTTGCTGAAAACCCTGTCGGGTGGGCAAACCTTCCAGGCGGCCCTGTGTCTAGCGTTGGCGCTGGCGGAAAACATACGGTCGCTCAATCAGTCTCAGCAAAGCTTTTTCTTCCTGGACGAGGGCTTTGGTTCGTTAGATAAAAATTCGCTTCGCGTCGTGTTCGATACCCTGAAGTCGTTGCGGCAGGAGAACCGGGTCGTCGGAATCATCTCGCACGTAGAAGAGCTTCAGCAGGAGATTGACGTGTATCTAAAGATTGAGCACGACCGGGAGCGCGGTAGTTTGGTGAAGGGTAGTTGGGAATGATGAAGACGTCTGAGGTTGCTACAGTACCAAACTGTCCATGACATACGATCCGGCTTATATCATGTTATGCTTAAGAAGTGGGTTTTTTCGGTAGCTCTCTCGATTAGTTGACGGCAGTAAGCGGTTTGTTGTTAGCCTTTTTAGTAGAAATCGTTCTATTATTTCCGTTGCTGTTTCGTACTACCACTATAATAGTGCCTGCGGTAAGAGCAATCATTACCCAAAGTGTCACAAAAATTACGCTAACCATGCTTTCATTTTCTAAATTTGACGAATATAACTGTTAGTATAGCGATGAAGTTTCTTCTCAACTAGACACGTGTTTTTTGAAATGAAAATGCGAAAGAATCATCATTAAAAGTAAGAAAATTTCCTGGTAGCACAAGGGTGAAAACGTTGAACAGTGCCTGCCATCCGACAAGAAACCACCATGCACATTTGTATCGTCTACCACAAAACTATCCCCGTAATCAAATACGGAGGTATTCAGCGCATCGTGTGGTGGTTGGGGAAAGAACTGGTTCGTCGGGGAAATCGGGTTACCTACTTGGTGGGCGCGGGCAGCACTTGCCCCTTCGCCGAGGTGCTTTTCTATAATCCTAATCGAGGGTTAAGCGAACAAATCCCCGAATCGGCCGATGTGGTGCACCTATACGTCCCCCCCAACGAGCCGCTCACCAAACCTTATCTGATCCACATGGAATCCAATACCCGGCAGGCCGAGCACGATATCAATACCGTGTTCGTGTCGCGGCAGCACGCCGCCCGTCACGGGTCCACCTGCTTTGTCTACAACGGGCTAGACCCGGAAGACTACACCAAACCAAATTTTTCTGCCAAAAGAGATTATCTCCACTTCCTGGCGAAGGCCGCTTGGAGGATAAAAAATGTGCGGGGAGCCATCAAAATAGCGCAGCAAAGTAACCACCGCCTCCGTGTGCTCGGCGGCACGCGCCTGAATTTTCACATGGGGTTTCGGTTCACGCCCGACCCGCACATTCGGTTTCATGGCATGGTGGGGGGAGCCAAAAAAGATGCGTTGCTGAACGGCTCCAAAGGCTTGCTGTTTCCGGTGGTTTGGCACGAGCCCTTTGGCATTGCCATCACCGAAAGTATGTTCTACGGCTGTCCTGTGTTTGCCACCCCCTACGGTTCGTTGCCCGAACTGGTAGATCAAAATGCCGGAGTGCTAAGCAACCGGCAGGCGGAGTTAGTAGAAGCGTTACAGCAAGCCCCGTCGTTTGACGCTAAAAAGATTCACGAACGGGTGATGGACTGCTTTTCGGTAGGGGCGATGGTCGTAAGTTTTTTGGCATTATACGAGAAAATTCTGAATGGCAAAGCCCTGAACGACAAGAAACCGACCCACCCCATCGATGAACCGGTTCCTTTACCTTTTTATGATTAAACGGGCGGTTTGCTCGCCGCCTACAGTAGCTTGAAGCCCAACCCAACGCTAAACTGGTTGTTGCGGTAGTCGGTGTCAAAGCGCCTTCCTCCCAGTTGAACGGTGTCGCCCAGTCTACTAAGATTACCCTCGTAGCGAACGTCGAGCACCAATCGGCCGATGTCCAGTCCGCCTCCGATCTGATAGCCGACGGTGGAGCTTTCGTAGTTGTTTCGCACTTCTGCGGTGGTTCCTTCGGTGCGGGCATCCTGCCCCAGAATAAGGCTGAACGAGGGCCCCGCATTGATGCGCAGCACGTCGCCAATCCGGAAACCAAGCATCACCGGCACGTCTAGTTTGTTGTAGGTGAGGTCTTGTATCTGGTTAAAATTATCGCTCACTCCGTCCCGAATCTCAATCTGGCCGCCCGCCTGGGTGAAGAGCACTTCGGGCTGCAGGTAGATGCCTAGGACGGTAAGCCGGGTGAAAATCCCCGCGTGAAAACCGATGGTTGAGCTTCCGGCCCGTACTAGTTCGGCTTCTTCGAGTGACAAGCGGGAACTACTGAACCCTACTTTCGGGCCGAGGGTAAAGAACTGGGCCGAAGCGGCGGTGCTGATCATGAGGCATGCCGTTAGGATAAGAACGTTTTTCATTGGTTGCGTAGTGATGTAAGAAATACGGTACTTTTCAAGTTTTCAAAAATCGTACCCTAATGACAAGTAGAAGCGAGGTTTTCCAACAACGTTGTCCTCAATGGGATAAGCCGCGTCTAGTTTCACGTAGAATCCGAGCAGCACCGTTCGGATGCCAGCACCATAACTCATCAACCACGGATTCTTGAAGTTCTGAATCTCCGCGCGGAAAATAGGGTCTTCCTGAATTACCTCCGTATTGATGCTATTTTTTTCGTTAAAGGGACTCGGTCCGGTCCACGCTGAGCCAACGTCATAAAAGCCGATGAACTCCAGATTGCGGAAGAAGTTGGAAGCGACGGGGCCCTGGTAGAAGTAACGCACCACCGGTAGCCGCAACTCGGCGCTGAAGGTGAGCACGTCGCTACCGTTAAACTTATTGAAATTGAAGCCTCTCAAATTGACAAAGTCAACAAACAGCACGTTGCTGTTGTCTACGCCTCTCTCAATCGCCAAAGGATCATTTTCTTCCTGCTGATCGGGCTGTCGGGTAGTCACCCAGGTTTCAAGGCCGCCTAACAGATAATTTTGCTGGTTCGGACCAAAGAAGTTGCCGTAGAACACCCGGGTGGCCAGCGTCAGGGACCGGTGCAGTTTCTGGTAGTGCCGCAAATCCACCTCTAGGTTGCTGAAGCTTTTTTGTACGTCGTTCACCCCTTGGTAATGGGTGAGCATGGCCCGCCCCCGGGTACCCAGCCGCTTGTTGAGACCCGACGTGTGCGTGTTGTCAAACACGATTCCGGTTTCAATGCCCCCGAAATAGTTGGTGCTTTGGGTGCCGGGCAGGGGCGCCACTGTGGCGGTGGGAGAGAGATCTACGTAATGCGTGTTAGCCACAAAGGGATTGAACTCCAGACGCGTAGCCACGCTAAGGGGAAGAGCAGCACCTACGTAAAGGTGATTAGAAGTGTATTTCTGTATATCTCGGTCGCCCGCTTTGCGCTCAATGCCCTCTCGTTCGTAACGAAGTTTTAAGTCTACCCGGTTCTTTAGATACTGATACTCGGCAAATAAACTGGCACTACGAAGATCGGTAAACTGCACCAAGCCTCCGAAGAAACGGTGATTTTCGAGCATATCGTTCATCTGAACTTCTACGTGAAAACCCAGCTTCCGCAGCGGATCAAAGGTGAGCGAGGTGATGATATTGTCAGCGCTAAAGCGCGTCTCGTAGGGCAAAGGGCC
The DNA here is from genome assembly GCA_965217295.1 of Cyclobacteriaceae bacterium. GTDB lineage: Bacteria > Bacteroidota > Bacteroidia > Cytophagales > Cyclobacteriaceae > Tunicatimonas. The sequence continues at coordinate 5,301,878 of CBDCHR010000008.1, read as the reverse complement.
GTTGATGCGTGATTCTCGCTGTAGTTTCCGGTAGCGCGACAGAAATGAATTACCCGTTTTCGCTTGACTACGTTCTCCCTGCTCAAAGGCGAAATCATCGGTAGAAACCGCGTTCTCGTCGGTATCGGGGGGCGTATTAAACGCGTAATTCTCAGTGTCGATGTAGTCTTCGTCCGCTACGTTCGTCGTGTCCGTCCCTCCAAAAGTATAGTCGTTGGTATCGACCACATCGGGTCCGGTGATTTGCCGGATACTATCGGGCCGGGCTTGGGTAGCGGGCGCCGACGGCGGGGTGGCCGGAACCGAATCAGCCTGCGACGTCGCCGTGGCTTGTTTTTGCCTTTCGATCAGCCGTTGCGACACCAATTGGGCTTGGATAGCCTGCTGCCGCTGCGTCTTGGGGGTGAACATACTTTGGTTGGGATCAAAGCTGTCGTCCACAAAAACGTAGTCTCGTTCGTTAGACAGCATAATCGCAGCCAGCCGTTGGTTGGCGAAGTCGATGTCGAAATCCTGCACGCTCACCGCATAGTTAGTTACCTGATTGAAGAGGCTATCCTGCAATTGGTAGCGGTACACGTTGTACACTCCCTGCTGGTCGCTGAGGTAAAAGATCGTATTGTCGTCCTGCGGCAGGGGGAGCACGTCGCGGCTCACGGTTTTGGTTACTTGCCGAAGCAATGAATCGGCTGCGTCTCCGCTGGGATCCAACAGATAAATGTTGAAGTTATCATCAACCGAAGTGTTCAGATCAATGTCTCGCGATTTCACAGGAGCGAAGTAGAGCGAGTCGTTCGGGCGGTTACTACTGAACACCACCCGCTCGCCGTCGGGCATAAAGTGCGGGTGCAAATCATCATAAACGTCGGTGGTTAGCCGCTTAAAGGTGTTTCGGTTCGGATTGTACATAAACAGATCGTTCTGCCCGTTCAGGTCGGCACTCATCACTGCCAGCCGGTTGTTGTCGCTCAGATCGAAGTACTGGATCTGGTTGAACCGGCGTAGGGCCACCGCCCGCTTCTTTTTGGTAGCCTGATCGCTAAGCCATAGGTAGTTCTTCCCCTTTTCGTACCCAATAATGCCCAGCGTCTGGTTGTTGCCCCAGTTGAGCAGGGGCACGCTGTTGTCGAGCTCTTGGTCTAGCGACGGGTAGCCCGAGGAGTGCACGGTGCGGGTTTTGTTCTTTTTGGTGTCGAGCACCTTGACTTTGTAGCGGCCGTTGCGGTTTTCGGAGTAGGCCAGGTAGCGTCCGTCGGGGCTGTAGGCCACCTGGTTGTAGGCGTACCCGCGGCGGTTGTGGCGGCGCAAACGGTTATCAGATTCAGGGAAGGCGTAGCGGTCCGCCATCTGGGCGTCCATGTCGGTGTAGAACGATTGCCATTGCCGGGTGAACAGCTTGAAGGGAATCCCCAGGGTGTTCACGATGCTGCTTTCCTCGTTGCGAATGATGCGGGTGAGGTTGAGGATGTTAGAGATGCTGCTGCGTCCGTAGCGCACCGCCACGAAATTCCAGACTGACTGCCCCGCCAGGGCCGCTTCTTCACCCGACAGGCGACTGAGCTTAACGCGCTTTTCATCGTGGAAAAGCTCCCGGGCAAAGTCATCCATCTCGATGCTCCAGCCCTCGGCAATATAACGGGCCGCGCCCTCGATAAACCACTCGGGCAATGAGAGCAGGTAGGCACTCTGGAACATATCGGTCAGACTGCCGCCGAACATCATGTCGTTGATCAGCATCTTGGCAATCTGCAGCACCAATTCGTCCTTGAAGTCGATCATGGTGCCCGGATAGGCAATCTCCACCTGGGACTTCACGAAGTTGGTCTGTCCCCCCACCGTGAAGCTTTTTCCCTTAACCCCCACGTTGCTCTGCTGCAGTTCTTTGGGAGAGTTGTAGAGAAAGATTTTGGTTTTGGTGTAGGGCGCGTAGCCAATCACGTCGGTGATGCGCTCAAACTCCTTTTCCAGAAATTTAGCTGCCACCAGCGCGTTGCTCTGTCCGCCCTCGTAGAAGTAAATGTCGAAGTTGTCGGTGCTGTAGAACTGCCAGTCGAACGCTCGGTACTGTACGCGGTTTTTACCGAACTGTTCGGGTTCAATTTGGGCCCAGACCGGACCTGCCAGAAAGGCAAGCAGAAGGGCGGTGGTATATACTTTTGCCATGAATTGTTGATTCAGGAAGGATGGTGCTTTGGGTAGTAACGCTGAATAGTTACTTCTTCGTCTACCGGTTTATTTTTTAGTAGACAATGTACAAAATGTTGGGCAAAATACGGAGCCAACGACACTCCTTTGCTGCCAAAACCTCCAAAAATTCCTAAAGGTTCGTACATCGGATGAATTCCGATGAACGGAAGACGATCGCGGGTTGCGGGGCGCACCCCGGCCCACTGGTCAGTGATCTCGTAGGGAGTGGCCAGCAACTGATCCAGCTTCTGCTGTATTGTGCTTCGGGCCCGCTCGGTGGGGGTGTCGCTTAGGTCGTGGTGGTCGTAGGTGGACCCCGCCCGGCAGTGGTGACCATTGGGAATCACGAACACTCCGCGGTTCATGATCACCGGCAACGGCGCTTCGGTGCGAATGGTAAGCATCTCTCCCTTCACCGGCCGAAAGGGCAACCACGAAAAATAGGGATTGTCGCGCGCCGTGGCACCCTCGCAAAAAATAATCCGCCGGGCCGTCCACTGCTGGTAATGGACTTGGCGATCTTGCACATCCAGCTGATCAAAGTCAAACACCGATTCTTCGTAACTACTTTGGGCAACCAGAAAATCCCGGTAAGCCCGCAGCAGCTCGGGAACGTCCACGTAGCCGCAGTGGCGCAGCAGCAGTCCGCCCCAGGGGTCGTGCACCAACTCGCCGTACCGGCTCTTCAAATGCACCTCCTGCACAAAAGCGGCGAAAGCCGAGTCGTTTGCTTGCCCCGCCCAGTCGTTTTGGTCTTCGGCGCTGGCCAGCGGTCGGTAGATGGGGGTGGGGTGGAAGAAATTCGCTCCCAACCGTCGCTGGAGTTCGGCGTAGCAGCTTTCCAGGTAGGGAAACAGCTCGTCGGCCCGCCACGTCTTCACCAGTTTGCGCCCGGTGATGGGATTGTACAGGCCGGCCGCCGCCCGGGAGGCCGACGGCCGATGGTGCTGGGTGTTGATCACGCGCACCGAGCACCCCCGCTCTAGCAAGTGGTACGATAGCAGCGAACCGGCCAATCCCTGACCTACTACCAAAAAGTCGACGTTTTGGGTGGGCATGACGTTGTTTGTTGCGGGCTAATCTACCATATTTACCGCTACCAATAAAGTGGTTACGCTGCACCAAACTCCATCGCATGATCTTTCGACACCTTCCTAATGCTTTAACGTTGAGTAACCTGTTGTGCGGATGCGCCGGGTTGGTGGCAGTTTCTGACGGTAACCTTTCGTTGGCCGCGTATCTCATCTGGGCGGCCGCCGCCTTTGACTTTGCTGACGGACTGGCCGCCCGGGCCCTGAGTGCCTACTCGCCCATCGGGGGCGACCTGGATTCGCTGGCCGACATGGTGAGCTTCGGGGCCCTGCCCGGCTTCATCATGTATCGGATGATTGAAGGCAATGTTGAATCGGAATGGGCGCTGCTGGCCTACCTGGGGTTCTCGCTGGCGGTGTTCTCGGCCCTGCGCCTGGCCATCTTCAACGTGGATACCCGGCAGAAGGATCAGTTTATCGGCTTGCCCGTGCCCGCCAGCGCCCTGTTGATCAGTTCGCTGCCGCTGGGCGACTTACCGGCCTTTCGCAGCCTGGTGCAGGAGCCGCTGGTGTTGATTGGCATCGTCGCCCTGCTCTCTTACCTGATGGTGGCGCAACTTCCCTTGTTGGCGTTCAAGTTCAAGAGCAAAACCTGGCAGGGCAACGAGGTGAAGTACACTTTCTTGTTGGCTGCCCTGCTGCTGTTTATCCTGCTGCAGGTGGTAGCCATTCCGATCATCATCATCGCCTACCTGGTGCTCTCGGCCGTGCTCCATGCCCGCACCAAAAGCGTGGTCTAGTAGCACAATCATCCCGCAACAATTTATTCCTACTGTGCTTTTGCTACCTTTGCCCCCACCATCAACACTCTCACTATGAATTTTGTGGCGCACATCAATATCATGCCCAAGCAAGAAATTCTCGATCCGCCGGGCAAAGCGGTGAAGTTGGGCCTGGCCAATCTCGGACTATCCACCGTGAGCGACGTCCGCATCGGCAAGCACATCATCGTGCATTTGCAGGCGGATAGCGAAGATCAGGCCCGCGAAAAAGTGGAGTTTGCCTGCACCAAACTGCTGGCGAACCTGATCATGGAAAGCTACGAGTACACGCTGCAACCGGCCGTGTAAGGGAATCAGCGATTTCGTGGTGGCATCAGGCACTATTTTTGGCAGGTGAGCGTAACAACAAGTAGTATGTCTAAGCAGTATCCATGGTTGTCCGCGGAATGAGTTTTATCGCGTTTGCGATGAGTTTTGGCAGCGTATGCCTAGCTACGCCGCCCAACCAAACGTGGTCCGACCAAGCGTGGTCCGAATCATCGGTGCTGGCCCGCGGGCCGTGGCTCAAGGTGGCCGTGACGGACGACGGACTCTACCGCATCACCACCGACCAGCTGCGACAAGCCGGTTGGAACCCCGCGCAGATCAACCCCACCCAACTGCAACTCTACGGCTACGGCGGCGGCATGTTGCCCCAACCGCTGGACAGTGCCTACTTCTCGGACCTGCCGGAAAACGCCATCTGGATCACAGGAGCCGAAGATGATCGGCTCGACGAATCGGACGAAATCATCTTCTACGGACAGTCGCCCAACCACCTGCGCTACCATCCTTCCGGCACCGACTACGCCCTGCGCCACGAAAAAAATCTCTACGCCGATTCGTCCTACTACTTTCTGACCGTAGGCGAAGCGCCCGGCCAACGCGTGACGACTACGCCCTTCGAGCCGAATGGCGGAGCACCGATCACTGAGTACGATGCCTACGCGGCCTACGAAAACGATGCGTTCAACCTGCGCAAGTCCGACGCCGGTTCGGGACGAGAGTGGTACGGCGAAAGCTTTTCGGGCGGAGAATCTCGGGCATTTCCCCTCGGACTGCCCGGAGCCACCGACGGCCCGGTGACCGTGTCGGTCGAGGTGCTCGGCACGTCGTTGAGCAAATCGAGCTTTGCGGTGGGCCTGAACGGCACCGGGCTGGGCACCCTGCCGGTAAACGCCATCGCCGACACCCGCTACGCCGCCAAGGGGGCCAAGGCACAGGCAACCTTCATGGCAGCCACCAACCCCACCGGGGGTGCCGGACTGTTGGTCAACCTTACCTACCAGGGTAGCGGAACGGCCTACCTCAACAAAATTGTGGTTGAAACTCATCGCCCGCTCAACTACGAGCAATCCTTCACGTTTCGTAGCCGGGCCAGCACTCGTCAGCAGCAAACTACCTTTCGCCTAACGGCCTCGCCCGAAGACCTGATCGTGTGGGACGTGACCGATCCGCAAGCGCCGTTCCGGCTCGAGCTGGTCCGGCAGGAGGGGGGGCACGCGTTTGCGGTGCGCTCTGCCGGGAAACTGCGGGAGTTCGCCGCGGCGGGGCTCGGCGATCTTCCGGTTGCCACGATCGTTGGGTCGGTGGCTCCCCAGAACCTCAAGGATGGCAACGTGCCCAACTTGGTTATCGTGAGTCCTCCCGCTTTTCGGGCGGAGGCCGACCGGCTGGCCGAACTGCGTCGCCAGCACGATGGTCTAAGCGTGCGGGTGGTGAGTCTGCCGGAAATTTATAACGAATTCTCATCGGGTCGGCAAGATGTGACCGCGATCCGTAATTACATGAAGTATCTTCACGACACAGACGCGGCGCAACTCAAGTACCTGCTGCTGTTTGGTAAGGGTTCGTACGACTACCGATTTCGGGGGGGCAATACTAACTTTGTGCCCACCTACGAATCCCGCAACTCGGTGCACCCCATTTTTAGCTACTCCTCCGACGATTACTACGGTTTTTTGGAAGACGATGAGGGGCAGTGGGAGGAAAGTTTTACGGGTGACCATACGCTGGAGATCGGAGTGGGGCGCTTACCGGTTAAATCGGCGGCGGAGGCGCGCGTGGTGGTTGATAAGCTAGTCCATTACGCCACCAGTACCCGAACCCAGGGGCGCTGGCGCAACCGGGTGGTGTTTGTGGCCGACGACGGCGATAACAACAAGCACCAGCGCGACGCCGAGCAACTCTCGCGGGCGATCGATACGGCTTACGCCAGCTTTTCGACCACTAAGGTCTACCTCGACGCGTTTCCGCAGGAGGCCCTGCCGGGCGGAGAAGCGTCTCCGGCAGTCAATGAGCGCATCGAGCGCGAACTCAAGCAGGGGGCGCTCATCCTGAACTATACCGGCCACGGCAGCGAAACCCGCTGGACGCAGGAGAATATCTTTAACGTGAACACCATCAACCAGTTGCGCAACTACGACCAGCTGCCCTTTTTCGTGACGGCCACCTGCGAGTTTGGTCGGCACGACGATCCGGACCAGGTGTCGGGAGCCGAGCAGTTGATTCTGAGCGAGCGCGGCGGCGCGATTGGCCTGGTTACTACGGCGCGTCCGGTCTACTCCAACACGAACCTACTGCTCAACCAAGCCTTCTACGCCCAGGTGTTCGCGCCGCAGGATGGAAAGTTTTTGACCATCGGTGAAATTTTTCGGCGCACCAAGAATAATGCCCTGAGCGGACCCGTAAACCGCAATTTTTCGCTGCTGGGTGATCCCTCTATGCAACTGAACTACCCCCGGGATCGGGTGGTGCTGGGCCGTCCGGAAGTGCAGCAAGCCGACGGTACCTACGCTCTGACCGATACCCTGGCGGCACTGGACCGGGTTCGTCTGACCGGACAAGTGGTGCGGCGCGGCGACGGAGCCCCCCTGACGGACTTTTCGGGAAGCGTACTGGTGGAAGTGATGGACAAAACTGTCCTGACCCGCACTCGCGGCAGCAATGACAATCCCATGCAATTTTCCGAGCGCAAATCCGTTATCCACCGAGGGAGCGCCCGCGTGCGCGACGGCTTCTTTGTTCTTCACTTCGTGATGCCCAAAAACATTGTTTATCAAGCTGGCTCGGGAAAAATAAGTGCCTACGCGCAGAGCGATCAGTCCGATGCGCACGGAGCCGATCAGACCTTTTCGGTCGGCGGTAGCAGTCAACGCACGGCGGAAGACACTACGCCTCCGCAGATTCAACTGTTTATGGACGACACTACCTTTGCGGACGGAGGACTCACCGGCAGCCGCACCCAACTGCTGGCGCACTTGTCCGATGAGCACGGCATCAGCATTGCCACGGCTTCGTTGGGGCAGGAGATGGTCGCCACGCTGACGCACCAAACAACCAACGTCACCACGGAGTGGCCGCTGGACGAATTCTACGTAACCGATCTGGATACTTATCAGTCTGGATCGGTCGTCTATCCACTGGATAATTTAGCCGATGGGCCCTACACGCTGACCCTGCGGGCGGGGGACACCTATAATAACTTCACTGAGGCGCAAACCACCTTCGTGGTGGGCGAGGAACAGCAACTGCAACTGACCAATGTTTATAATTATCCGAATCCCTTTGATCAGTCCACCACCTTTGTGCTGGATCACAACCGTCCGGGCGATGACTTGTCCGTAAGTCTTGACATCCTGGATGGACAGGGCCGGGTGGTCGCATCGCTGGCGCGGGAGTTTCCTAACAGTGCTACCCGGCTCGAGGCCGTTTGGGGGGGGCATCAGTCAGCCCAAATTATGCTACCGGGCATTTACGTGGCCCGCATCACCGTGCAATCATTATCCGATCAGCAAGCTTGTCAAAAGTTTCACAAACTCATTATAAGTCCTTAATTTTACCACCATCAGACCAAACAACCCTATGTTGTATTCTATTCGCTTTTTTACTGTTCTAGGAGCCTATCTGTTACTCTCGCTCTCAGGATACGCCCAGTCTGGTGCTATCTTAGGCTTGGCTGATTCAGCCCGCGTAATCACCACCGGTGTTCCCTTTTTGGCCATCTCGCCCGATGCTCGCTCGGCGGGAATGGGCGACGTGGGCGTAGCTATCTCCCCTGACGCCAACGCGGTATACTGGAACCCGGCCAAGTTAGCCTTTCTGGAGTCCGATTTTGGGATGTCCATATCGTTTACTCCCTGGCTATCAACAGTCGTAGACGATATGTCTATTTCGTACCTGACGGGTTACAAGAAGATTGCTGATGGCCAAACGCTGGCGTTGGAAATGCGCTACTTTGATTTAGGAGATATTCAACTGACTGACCGCTCGGGCAACTTACTCAACTTAGTGAGTCCTCGTGAGTTTGCCATTGGTGCTACCTATGCGCTCAAACTAAGTGAAAAGCTGAGCGCGGGATTATCAGCCCGCTTTATTCACTCTAACCTGCTCACCGGGGCCAATGTGAACGGCTCGGCGGGGCGGCCGGGCATCAGTGCGGCGGCGGATATTGCGGTGTTCTACACCACGCCCATTGTGCTGGGAGCGCGCGAAGGTAGCTGGTCGTTCGGGGCCGACATTTCTAATATCGGCCCTAAAATTACCTACCTGAGCGACAGTACCGCTGATTTTTTGCCGACCAACCTTCGCTTCGGAACCGCGTTCACCACCAACCTGGATCCTTTCAACAAGCTCACGTTTGCGTTGGATTTTAATAAACTGATGGTGCCCACCCCAGTGATCGATGCTAACGGTAGAATTAATCCTCGAAATAACCAGAGTCTGCTATCCGGCATGTTTGGCTCGTTCAGCGACGCCCCCGACGGCTTCAGCGAGGAGTTGCAAGAATTTATGATTTCAACAGGATTGGAGTACTGGTACAACGATTTGTTCGCGGTGCGCACCGGCTATTTTCATGAGAACATCAACAAGGGGGCCCGGCGCTACTTCACCGCTGGTATGGGGCTGCGCTACCAGGTTTTTGGGGTGGACTTTGCCTACATGCTGCCCCGCGGCACCAACCATCCGCTGGCCCAAACCCTGCGCATCACCCTGCACTTTAACCTGGACCAAGCCGAGGCTCCGGAGATAGAGCCGGATCGGTAGACGGGCTGGAAAAGGACAAACGCCTACGCTTATCTTGCCTCCGTTATTCCTGTTCCGTCCGAGCCACCACTACCGACTTTTCTTCCCGGTAAAACTTTCCTACCACCGGCAGGTGATCGCTGATGATGCGCATGGTATCGCGAGAGAAAAATGAAGTAACCTTAATTGAGTTTTCTACCGTTTCAGCGTACATATTCCGGTTGACGAGCATATAATCAAGTCGGCGGTTAGGAGCATCCGCCGGATGAGTTTTTACAGTAGTATCTATCGCATCAATAAACCCGTTCTTCAGCCGGTCGTTGCGCAGCAACAAGCCTATTTCTGTACTGTTCGGAGTAGCATTCAAGTCTCCGGCGACGATCATATTCTTGCCGGGGTTTTCGTCCAGCACTCGGTTGAAAGTGGTCGTCAGCAAATTCAGTTGTCCGGTTCGCATGGCCTCGTTGCGTGGCCCCCGCCCCGCTTTAAGGTGCACCCCGGTGAGTAGAAACGAGTAATCCTCGCCCGGAAACACATCGATCGACCACATGCGGGTGTTGATGTGGTTCTGCGTTTCTTTGCTGCCGTCCTCGGCTACGTAGCCCGGCAGGGGAGTGGTAGCACTGCCGTAGCCCGAAATGATGCCCATCGGAAAGCGGCTCATCACCACCACGTTCATGTACCAACCGTGGCTAGGCACATCGGCGAAAAACTGATACTCCAGGTCCGAAAGCGAGTCGGTGGCGAGTTGACGAAGGTACTTAGCGCTCTCGAACTCCTGAAGCACCACCACATCGGCATCGGCTTCACGCAACGCTTCCATGAGTAGGTGACGCCGCTGTGTCATATTCGCCGGGGGAGAGTTTTCGCGCTCGTTGTCAATATAAGGATCATCGTAGGGGTCTACAAAGTGCTCCACGTTCCAGGAAAGAAGTTTAAAAGTAGAGTCTGAGGGATAAGTATACCCAACGGGCACCACGATGGCCGAATCAGCGGCGATTGGCTCGTTTGGTTGAAGGCTAGCGACCGGAGATTGATAACTCGTTGGGGCGCAGCCAAACGCTGATAAAGTGAAGAGAATAGAATAGATTGTTCGGTTGGTCATGATGTGGGGAAATGAGATGAGATAATGCTACTTCGACATTCAGCACTCCTTATTCAAAATTCAGGGTTGTCTATGGGCCGAGATGAAACAAGGAGTGCCGAATGATGAAGCATTGTCTGGTTGGTAAGTCTATTCCGACCACCATCCACCGGAAAGCAGGTTGTCGCCCTGATCGAGTGAGTTCACCGCTTCGGTGTAGTTGGCCTGGTTGATTGATTTCAGTAACGGGGGATACACCATGCGTTGCATAATCTCATCGGTGAGCATGGCCGAGCCCACGTGAAATTCAGGATACCCCACCCGTCGGTAGTGGAGCCAACCGTCGTAGCCCTGATCGTAAAAGTTAACGTACTCTTGCTCCCACACCTGCTGCAACGCTTGCTCGGTATCTTCTGCCAGGGCGATATCTTCACGGGCCAAAAATGCCTCAGTGGCCGCATCGTCTACCTCCCAACGTTCGCAACTTGCCCGAATTCCTGCTTGGTAGTGCGCCGCCGCATCACCGGTAACGTATCCCTGAAGGATAGCTTCGGCAATGTAAAATTCTACTTCGGCGTGCGAGAAAAGGATGGAGGGTGCCGTTTCGCCATTCAGTCCGGTATACGGAGCGGCCAAGCCCTCGAAGCTTCGAACGATGTCGGGTTCTTCTCCCGAAGGAACGCCTCGGTAAATCGGGTTGCCCTGCTCGTCTACCACGGGACTGCCATCCTGAGCTTCTCCTACCGCCGCCAGCTGCGGGCGTCGAGGGTCCAAATGAGCTTGCAACACATCAGCAAAGGTTTCTCCCAGGGTCACTGATCCGGCCGTGCCGTTGTTTCGGGTAGCGTCTAGCCCAAAGCGGCCGTCGTAGATAATGGCCGCCGCCTCGGCAGAGGATGAAATTAGTTCGCCCCCGTTGATAAGCGAAGCGATTTCGGACACCACCGACGGATCTACGTTCACCATCTTCATGTACATGCGAAGCTTGAGGCTGTTGGCTAACTTTCTCCAACTTAGGTTATCGCCGAAGTAGAAGGGGTCGCCCTCTCGGATAAAGTTGCCGCCGGGCTGGGTAGCCAGCAGATCATAGGCCCGATCCAGCGAGTCCAGGTTAGCTCGATAAATACTTTCCTGGGTATCAAACCGGGGCCTGAAGTTCAGGTCGTCGCCTTCCAACGCTTCAAAGTAGGGCACCGGTCCGAACACGTCGGTGAGGTAGGTGGTCAGGTAGGCTTCCAAAACCATTCCCGCTCCGCGGTAGTCACTCAGTCCCTCCCGCGCAGCGCGCTGTTTGAGGTCCTGGATATCGTAGAGCGTCCCGTAGATGTTATCATAGACCGCCTCAGAATCAGAACCCCGAAAGTCATAGCGGTGCCGCTGATCAATCAGCGAGGTGTTGGTCCAGTATTGACCGATGTAGTTACCGATGTCATCGTAGCTGCTAGAGCGGGTTCCCGCGTCGAACACCGTTTGGGTAAGCAATGAGGCCACATCCACTTCGGTCATGCGGGTAGGGTCGCGGTTGAGCTCTTCAAAGTCGTTGCAGGAGACTAGGCCCGTGAACAGGACTGCCAGCCCCATCCATCGGATATTTTTAGTTAAAGAATGCATAGAGAAACTAGGTTAAAAGGTGATGTTAAGGTCTATTCCAATTGTTCGGGTAGAGGGCGAACCCACCGCTTCTAGCCCCGGGGTGAGGGTGCCGTTGTCCACCACCGACTGCTCCGGGTCGTAGGCCGGGAAGTTGGTCCAGATGAATAGCTCGTTGCCAAACAGGGCTATTTGCGCCCCTTCCAATCCCCAGAAGGCGGGCAAGTTATACGCTAGGCGCAGGTTGCGAAGCTTCAGGAAGGTGGTCTCGTGCACGTTGCCCTCAATTTGATCGCGCTCGTACATAGCGTTGTAGTAGTAGGGAGCACCCGCCGAAAGGTTATTGGGCACGTATTCGCCAGATTCTTCGTCCAGCATCACCCCGTCGCCAATCACCCCGAAGCGACCTTCGTCGTTCTGAATCCAGGTTCCGGAGGCCATGTCATACTCCGACCCGCTGGGGTAGGGGGCCCCACTCTCGCGGCCGTACACGGTCTTTTCACCCTTGCCGGTATAGTTCATCAGGAAGTGCGTAATAGAGTAGGCATTGCCCCCGTGCTGGTAGTCGAACTGAAAAGTTAGGCTAAAGTCCTTATACCGAAGCGTGTTAATGATTCCGGCCCGCCAGTCGGGAAACACATTGCCTAGATAGTCTTCGTCGTTGTCACGCTGGGCCAAGCCTTCGTTGAAAATAATCTGTCCCTCGTGCTTATCGTAGCCCTTACCGTAAATGCGTCCCATCTGTTCGCCCGGTTGGGCTTTCACCAACACCCGCGATCCTACGTAGGACCCTAAGACGTAGGTGTCAATCACCCCGGGCACTAGCTCTTCTACGCGTCCCCGGTTGGCCGACCAGTTGGCCGAAATGTTCCAGCCGAAGTTGTCGGTCATAAAGGGCTTGGCGGTCAATTGTAGCTCAATTCCCCGGTTGGATACCGACCCGGCGTTCAACAGGGCGTTCAGGTAGCCCGAAGCCGGATCGATCGGCATGGTCAGAATCTGGTTTTTGGTCACCGACCTGTACACGGTAGCATCCAGGTTGAGGCGGTGCTCTAGGAAGTGCGCATTGAAGCCCGCTTCTACCGAATTGGTCATCTCCGGCTTCAACCCCGCGTTGGGGCGGATTTCCGGGTTAGAGTAGGCTCCATTGATAACCGGGGAGGTTTGGTAGTACCGGTCTAGCCGATACGGATCGGTATCGGCACCCACCTGGGCCGCCGAAGCGCGCAGTTTCAAGTATGAAAGCGGGCGGAAGTTGATGTCGAACAGCTCGGTAGCGTCCACTGCCAGGGCCACCGACGGGTAGAAGTATGAATTGTTTCCGATGGGCAGTGTTGAAGTCCAGTCGTTACGGGCGGTCACGTCCAGGAAAATTCTATCGCGGTAGCTGGCGTTCACCACCCCATAAACTCCATATAGTTCTTCTTGCCGCCGACTGTTGCTCACCGAAGCGTCTTCCTCGGCGTTGGCAATATTGAACACTCCGGGGATTCTGAGGCTGTTCGCAGCGGCCGATAGGCCGTTTTGGTCCGAGTAACGGTGGTTGAAGCCCAGCGTCCCGTTAACTGCGAAGTCACCTGCCGACCAGTTTTGCGCCAGAAGAATGTCCGTATTCAGCAGCATCGCCTTCAGGGCAGATTCCCGATAGTTACCGTTCTCATCGCGGGGGGCCGACCAGGCGCGCTCTCGCGTTCTCAATTCGGTATAGAAGTCGATCCCCGTCCGGGCGGTGAGTTTGAGCGTAGGCGTAAAATCATGCTCGAACTGAATCTTGCCGAAGACGCGATCCTTGTCTAGCGTATTCAGCGAGTTATACAAAATCCAGTAAGGGTTGGCGCTTAGCGCCCCGATCTGGTTCTGCTGAATGTCTTCTTGCCCGTCGAGCCAGAGTTTATTGCGGTACCAGTTCAGGTCTTCGTTAGCGTTGAGCCAGAACACCTGGTAGTGCGCATTCTGCCGATCGTAACCCTCCGCGGGCAGGTTATCCGAAGTTTGGTTCACGTAGTTGATCTTGGTGGTGAACTTAGACTTACCGGCCCGAATGCCCGACGATAGCGATAAGTTTAGTCGCTCGTAACCCGTGTTGGGCATGATGTATTCGTTGGTCAGATAGTCTACTGAGCCGCGAAAAAAAGCGTTGTCGTTGCCCGCTTGCACCGACACCCCTGAGGTATTCGTTATCCCCGTCTCGTAGAAGTCGCGCTCGGGGTTGTGGGGTAACCAAGGGGTTTGACCACCCTCTACGAACTCCCAGATTTCGTCTTCTTCCTCGGGGTCGTAGACTGCCGTGTGGGGAGAATCGTACTGGTAGAAACGCTGCCCCATAAACTTCGGGCCCCAGGAGTGGCCATTGCGGTTGCGCGGGCCATCGGGTGAGTCTTTGAAGGCATAGTAGTCGTTTTCCGAGCGGTTGCCGGAGCCGAACTGGGTTTGGCGAGGCAACCAGCGGTTCACCTGCTGTATTGATGTGGAGTGACGCACGTTAACGGTCAGCTTTTGGTTAAACTGCCCACTCTTGGTAGTGATCATCACCACACCGTTGGCCGCTTGCGAACCGTAGAGCGCCGCGGCCGATGCACCCCGCAGCACGCTGATGTCGGCAACGTCTCCGGGATTTAGGGCCGACAAACCATCGCCGTAGTCCACGGGTGCTCCCAAGTAAGAACCCTCTCCGTCGCTGTTCTGGTCGTTGGTCACCGGCACCCCGTCGATCACAATGAGGGCGCGGTTATTATCCAGGTTGAGCGAAGCCTCGCCCCGGAGCACAATGCGTGAGGAACCCAGCGGCCCGGTAGAGCGCGTAAGTTGCAGTCCGGGCACTTTTCCCGCAATAGAGGTGGCCAGGTTAGGGTTGCCCCCGGCGATGAGTTCTTCGTTTTCCAGCTTCGTCACCGAATAACCCAGGTCGCGGGTTTCGCGCTCGATGCCCAGGGCGGTCACCACCACTTCCTCCAGGGCGCGGGAGTCTTCCTGCATCACTACGTCTACCACCGACCGACCGTCCACTTCCACTTCTACCGTTTCGTAGCCCACAAAGGAGAAGATCAGGCGCTCAGCGTCTTCCGGCATATCTAATCGATAATTGCCGTCGATATCGGTAACCGTCCCTAGGGTTGTTCCGGCAATATTCACGTTGACCCCGGGCACTGCACCGCCTGATTTTTTTTCAGTAACCGTACCGGAAACCGGAACAAAATTCGGCGCGAAAGACTGCTGGCCGTCCGGGTCCGCTCGTTTTAATGGGCGAACCAGGATGTTCTGTTTGATCTGCTTGAAGGATAAGTGCGTTTGCCGGGAAAGTTTTCGCAAGATAGTCGCAACCGGTTTATCCTTAGCGGTCAGGCTAATTTTCTGGTCAAGGTCAACCTGCTGTTGGTTGTAGGCGAACGTAAGTGCGGTTTGCGCTTCAATAGTTCGGAAGACTTCGTTAAGAGCAGTCTGGTCGAACGTTACGCTGATGGTGCTAGCAACCCGCTGGGTGTCAGGGGCACGGGCCAACAGGCCGGAGGAGGCCAAACACGCAATGAAGCCACTTAGGAGCGCGTGCCGGGCGCCCATCAGTAAGGTTTGTGTACTTAATTTTTTCATTATCTTCGTTAAGTTTTAATAGTTGAGAATCTGTTGAAACGATGTAAGGCTAGGAGTAGGTTGGTATCTGATCCATACCGCTTACTCCTGGTTCTTGTCCGATCTCGGTTAAGAAGTTTGCAGGTGTCACATAGGCAATTGGTTTAAAGGGCGCAGCCATCTCCGATTAGAGTGACGGTTCCGTTGTTGAAAGTGTACTCAAGATTATTAATGTAGCTAATTGATTTCAAGACGTGAAAGAGCGTTTCCTGGTCGAAGGATGCTGTTATTCGGCAATCACGGAGTGTTTTGGTGTCAAACTCGATAGTTACGTTATAGTATCGCTCCAGCACCCGCGCTACCTGCGATAGTTGCGCTCCCTCAAATACCAATCTCCCTTCGGTCCAGGCCAATTCGTTTGCAACGCTCGCCGCTTGTTCGCGCAGGGTCCGGTTGCCTTGGTCGTAGACGAGTTGTCGGTTGGGATGCAGTACGGTGGTAGACAATGCTGGTAGGTCTACAGCCACCCGGCCCGTAGCCACCGTCACTCTTGCCAGTTCGTTGTCCGGGTACGCACTTACCGAGAAAGAGGTGCCCAGCACTCGGGTGGCGAGTGCTGCGGTGCGAACCACGAAGGGGCGCTCGGGATTGGCAACAACCTCAAAGAAGGCTTCTCCGGTTAGAAAAACTTCTCGAAGGGGCCGGTGGTCCGACGCGGGGTAGCGTATTTTGCTGTCGGCGTTCAGCGTGACCCGACTGCCATCGGTCAGGGTGAAGGTGGCTACTTGACTTTTTTGGGTGCTTTTCTCCACCCATGTCTCCTTTTTTTTCTCGGGCGTCAGGTTCTGGAAAAACAGCCAGTAGACAACACTAGCCGCCAGTAGGAATAGGCCGATGCTCGCTGCAATCTTGTTTAGCCAATCACGCTTCCGGGCAGGGATCAGCTGGCCTTCGGCTTCCAGCGCATCGATGCGCTGATTTAGTTTTTGCTGCACTTCTGCCTGACGGAAGGATTGCCGAACAAGCCGCTGTGCCCACCAAATCTTTCGCATTTCTTCGAAGGCTTCGGGATTTTCCTCTTTCCAACGGTTGAGTCGTATCCGCTCTACAGCGTCCATAGGTTGCTGAGCGAGGTGCTTACTGATCAAAACAAACAGTTCGTCGGATAACGGCATAGTTCGGGATACTTTGCCACTATCACGCAGCAGAATGTCCGGTACCCCTACGCGGTTGTATTAAGAAATGATTACCGAATTGTTAACAAAAGTTAATCAAGCACGAGGAAGACGGGCTGAAGTAGTGAATGCTCGAAGTTGTTTTAAAGCTTTGCCCATCTGGTTCTCCACCGTCTTCTCCGATAGGTCAAGCAACTCCGCAATTTCGCGATAAGAGAAGTTCTCTTCCCGATGCAGTGTGAAGATGAGTTTACAGCGCGGCGGCAAATTATTTACGAGACTTTGCCAGTATTGCCGGTTTTCCTGCTGGATGAGTAGCGCATCCGGTTCCAGCGCCCGTTCTTGACGAATATCCTCTCTCAGTGCGACGTGCTCGAAGGCGGGACGACGCAAGTAACTGATCGCTTGGTTGCGTGCCGCTTTGAACAAGTACGGTTTGATACTTCCGTTAATGGTAAGGGTTTTGCGCTTGACCCAAAGATTGAAAAATACGTCGGCCACCACTTCTTCGGACAGCATAGTGTCTCGGAGATAGGAATTCACAAAGTGGCACAACGAATCGAAATACTGCGCAAAGAGTCGGTTCAGTGCCTCTCGCTTATCCTCCCGAATTTCCTGAAAAATTGAATGATCTCCCAATGATGCCATATAATTGCCCCTTTTCAACAAAGAGAAGGCATTGATAAGAGATTCAAAAAAATGGACGATTATCTTTTTGTTACGAATCGCAAGAAACTGTCTAGGCAAACCTGGCCAAGGCTAGAGTCATCTCCGATCAGTGACGGTATCAAATAGAAATATTACTAAACGCCTTCGGCTCCACCAAGATCACTTCTTCCCGCTCTACCCGAACCGCTCCGGGGGGCATGTTTTTTCCCTTGCGCACGTACTTGCAGGGGGTGTAGATGACCGGGGCCAACGAATCGTGCTTACGTTTGGAGGCGTAGGCGGCCCAACGGGCGGCTAGCTCAATCACCGGACGCGGAAACGGCTGGTTATCACGTCGTTTGATCAGCACGTGCGAACCACTCACGTCCTTAGCGTGCAGCCACAGATCATCTTTGCGGGCCTGTTCGCGCAGCAGCGCATCGTTGCTCTTGGCGCTTTTTCCGATGAACACGTCGAAGCCTTCGATATGGGTACGGTGGTAGGGAAGTGCCGCCGCGGAGGTGGTGGTAGTCGTTAGCAACTTATGCTCTTCGGCGTAGGCCTGCAATTCTTGCGGACTGTCCATCGCCGCAATGGCGTTTAAGTGCGCCGCGATGGTTGCCAATCGCTGCTCGCTGCGTTCTGCAGCGGCCTCCGCTTGCCCCAATTCTATCTTTTGGTTTTTGGCCTTGCGATAGTAGTTTTCGGCGTTCTTCTGGGGCGAAAGCCGGGGGTTGAGCGAAATGACCGCGGGCTGTTGGTGATAAAAATCGAACACCTCCGCCTGCATGTTGTTGCTCGGCAGCGCGTGCAGATTGGCCATGATCAAATCGGCGGTCTGCTGGTAGCTCAGCCCGCTGGTGAGTTGCCGGATGCGTTGCTGCGTCTTTTGGCCGTAGCTTTCCGTTTGTTTTTTTTCTTTGTTGAGGCGCTGGGTCAGCTGTTTTCGGAGCGTGAGTTGGTGGGCATCCCGGATGTAGGTATGAAAGAACGCGTTGAGGGCCGCCACCGGGTCGTCGTGACTAGACTGCACCTCACCGAAGTTCAGCAGCGACAGGGCAATCTCATCCTGAACAATGGTGACGAGAAATTTCTGGGGAGCTTCTAACTGCCGAACGGTTTCTTGCAACAGTTCCCACTGCTGAGCGCGGGGCAGGGTATCATAATCCTGGCTCTGTAAATAGTGCTTCGGAATTTTGCCCAGGGTGGGATACACCGCCGAGGGCTTCCCCGAAGCTTGCTCAAACTGTTCGTAGGTGGGTTCAAGAGAGCGGTCGAGCCCCGCCAGTTGTAGGGCCGCGTCCTTGGCCAGCGCGTTTTTGAACAAGGCCACCACCTGCTCTTTCCGAAAAAGAACCACGTTGGCCCGGTTGCCGTGCATCTTGAAGAGCAGTTGGTAGGAAGCACCGTCGGCAGATTGCAAATAAATCGCGAAGCTCCGCTCGTTCTCAAACTGCCGAACCCGGGTCACCGCAGCGTGCTGCACCTCGGGAAAAAGGTCGACGCTGTTTTTCTTGGCGCGGTGAAACCGTTCGGGAACCTGCAAGCAGCAGAACTTTGGATCCAGATACGCTTTCAAATAAAAGGATCGGGCCGCTGGATCGGGAAGGGCAAACTCCAGTACCAATTCATCGCGGTTCTGACTAAACGCGGCCCGAAGTCGACTGCCGAGCAAAATTTCAGTAAGGCGGGGAGTGAGTTGCCGCAAAAAGTAGTAGTTGTTGTGCATGGGGGGATTGCGTTGGCGCGGTACACCAAAGTTACTGCTTTTTAAATGCCGCCAATGCCGCGTTGTTTCGAGCCACCAGCAGGGTTTCGGATTCGCCGGTGGATAGCACCACCGCGTCCCGCACTTCTCCCGTCACCCGAAGGCCGGATGCTCGGAGAGGCACCGCCCGAAAGGTTTTGTCCTGGTGGCCCGCCAGCAGCACTCCGCGGCTAGCATCCTGCCGACCCACCTGCGGTTTGAGGTTATAATAGTTGCCACCCAGCCAAATGTCAGGAAGCCCGTCCCCGGTGAAATCTGCCACCGCAATACCAAAAACCGGCGACACCTGGGCCTCAACGGGGAGTGCCTCTAACGTGAAGCGACCATCTTCGTTCCACAATACGGCGCTTTCCAGGTGCGTGGCCCGGTAGCTAATCGATGCCTGGCGAACGTCCGAAGCAAACAGCGAGTCGTAGGTCTGCCGCGCGTAATCGTCGTTCTTCAGGATTTGCTTGCGCAGGACGGGCAGTTGCTTCGTTAGCTCCGCTTTGGTAGCGAAGGGATACGACTGACGGTCGAGGGGAGGATACCAGTTCAGGATAAACTCGCTTTTGCTGTTCTGATCAAAGTCGTTGACGTACAGAGTGAGGGGTCGGGTGAGTGAGGCCTGAAATTTGGAATTGAGTCCCCAATTACCCAGCACAAAATCCGGGTCCCCGTCTTGATCCAGGTCAGCGGCTTCTACCCGCGTCCACCAGCCCTCGCTGTTGGGCAGTGCCTGGCCATCATCCAGTCGGCCCTGCTTGTTGGTGAACACGTGAACGCCCATCCAGTCGCCCACCACCAGCAGGTCGGGATCCTGGTCGCCGTCAACGTCCTGCCAGGCGGCGTCGGTCACCATGCCCACTCCGGCCAGCGACGGCGGGGTGGCATCCTGCCAGCGCCCCCCGTCGTTGATCAGCAGAAAGCTGCGGGGGGGCAAGCCGTAGTTTCCGGGCACGCAGCGTCCGCCCAAGAATAGGTCGGTATCGCCGTCCCCGTCTACGTCGGCGGCTTCTAAACTCGAGAAGTTTCCGATCACCGGCGGCGCCCCCGAGGGATTTAGCGAAAAATTACCCCGTCCGTCGTTCTCGTAATACCGCACCCCGAAGTACTGGCTACCCCGTTGGTATTCGTTGCCCCCGGCCCCCAGCATCAGATCCTGGTCACCATCCTGGTCAAAATCAAGAAAGGCCCCACAACTGCTCTCGAAAGCGGCCGTTTGCTGAAAAGCAGGGCTACTTTTCCGCTGAAACGAGCCGTCGGCCTGCTGCATAACCAGTTTGTCAGAATCGTTATGCGCACCAAGCGCTACGAAGTCTTCTCGGCCATCACCGTCCACGTCGCCCACCACCAGACGGGGGCCCTCATTGGAAAGCATCCGCCATAGCAAAATTTCGTGATCAAAGTCATTGTAGGCATTTTCGTTATGTTTTGATTCTCCCCGGATAATTTGATCGCTCACCGTAGCGTAGCGGGGTGGAGCGCCGGGAGACGGGAGAACCGTTTCGGTGGCATCCGAGTAATTGAGCCGAAGCGTTTGGTTGTTGGCGATCTGCGTCAGCAACTGCCGTTTCTGATCGGGCCAGACAACTTCCAGCGTATCGATGCGTTCGGCACGACCTACTCCGAAGACCAGATGCGGCTCGGTGCTGCTTTCAAAACCGCGGGTCGGGAAATTCTGTCCCTGTTGCGCTCCGGCATCGGTAACGATTCGGACGATGGCACCCACCCCGAAGCGGTTGGCCGCGTAGCCATCGAAGACTACTTTCAGGTAACGGTTCTCCCGGGTGTTGTTGCGGTACACAAAGGCGGGCATGTTCACGTTGTTCACCACCAGATCGAGGTCGCCGTCGTTGTCCAGATCGCCGTAGGCCGCCCCGTTGCTAAACGAAGGCTGGCCCAGCCCCAGCGAATCGGAGCGATTGGCAAACTGTAAGCGGCCGTGGTTGACAAATGCAGCGTTTTTGATCGGATTGGAGGGCATCTGGGCGATCATGGCCGGATAATCCGCTTCGGTGGTTACCTTCTGACCGGACAAAAAATCACGAAAGTCCAGGTGCATCAGGTCGCGGTAGATGCCGTTGCTCACGAACAGGTCCTTGCGTCCGTCGTTTTCAAAGTCAAAGAGTAAGGCTCCCCAGCTCCAGTCGGTAGCCGCCACGTTGGCGAGCATACCCACTTCCTGAAAGTTACCGGTGCCATCGTTGAGGTGCAGGCAATTCTGCCCGATCTGATAGTGGTAGTTGGCCCGGTACTTCATGTCCTCCAGATGGTAAGGATCGAAAGCGGACACCGATTTGAGGCGGTAGTTATCACCCGCCAGCATGTCGGTGGTAAAGATTTCCGCGTAACCGTCGTTGTTAATGTCGGCCAGGTCGCCGCCCATGCTGGAGATGGAGCAGAAGTTGATGCGGTCGATGAGTTCTTCCGAAAAAGTGCCATCGCCCTGGTTGATGTAGAGGTAGTCGCGCTCCCAAAAGTCGTTGCTCACGTAAATATCCGGCCGAAAATCCCCGTTGACGTCGCCGATTACCGTGCCTAGCCCAAAACCAATGGCGCTGCTGTAGATTCCGGCATCGAGGGTCACATCCGTGAATCTCTCTCCGTCGTTTCGGTAGAGTTTGTCGCCGCCCAATTCGTCGGGCTGCTCGCGCATGGATTTATATAGCTCAATCTTGCTAGGGTCTTTGAAGCTGTTGTTCAGCAGGTAGCAGTCCAGATCACCGTCGGTGTCGTAGTCGAAGAAGGCCGCCTGGGTAGAGTAGCCGCGGTTGTTGAGTCCGTAGGCGGCCGCCGCTTCAATAAAGGTAGGCCGTTCGCCCGGGGTGCCGCCCTGGTTAATAAATAGTTCGTTTTCTTTGTTGTCGCCCGCCACGTCGCCCGAGTTGCTCACGTAAATATCCAGCCAGCCGTCGCCGTTCACGTCGGCCATGGTGACCCCGGTGCTCCAGGCGCGGGTTCCGGCCACTCCGGCCTGCTCGGTTACCTCTTCAAAGGAAAAATTACCTTGGTTCAAATAAAGTTGGTTCGGCGCAAGGTTGGCGGTGAAGTACAGATCGGGCAAACCGTCGTTGTTCACGTCGCCGATGGCCACGCCGCCCCCGTTGTAGAAGTTTCGATAGGTAAGAATATTGAAGTCGGCCTGGTCTTCTACCCGGTTGATAAAGTTCACTCCGGTGGTGATCGAATCGAGGAGTTGAAACAGCGGCGGGGCTGATATGGTCGACAAGTCTTCTTCCGGGTTACGCTGGCAACCCCAGGCTAGCAGCGAGCAGATAAGCAGACAAACGTATTTCTGGGTGTTCATTACTAGTAGCGCGTGGAATGATAGTCAAACGGATTACGATGATAGCCACTTATTGGGAAGGAAACAACCCGTCGCCCCGCGTCCCCATGTAGCCCCCCCAGGGAGAAGGTTTTTTCATGACCACTCCCGTGCTGATTCGTCTGATGCTCATGCCCAAAAACTTGAATAGGTTGTTAGGGTTATAATTCTGCGTGTAGACAATATCCAGGTACCCGTCCTCATCCAAGTCGCCGACCCAGGGAGTGGCATAGATACTTCGGAAATCCGGAATATCGTCGATCACATTGACCGAAGTGTCATTAAAGTTAATACTCACCAGTTGGTAGCGCACCGACGGCGGAGAACGAATGTCTTCGGTGAGCGTCAGAGAGCAGTCGTAGTCGTTCACGCCCAGGAGGACTTCGTCGTAACCGTCGTGGTTCAGGTCATATACCACCGGCGAGGCCAGTGAAAAGCAGCCTAGCGTGTTTTGGTACGCTACCGTTCCGTCCTGGCCGTCGATCATCACCTGGGTTGCACTGGTGTAATCGGGCCACACCCCGTCGCTCACTCCCACAAAGATATCCGGAGTGTCGTCGCCGGTGAACTGCCCCACCGCCAGGCTGTTGCTGCATTCTACTCCGTAGAAAGAACGTTTCCAGAGCGTAGTCCGGTTTTGGGCGTTGATGGCGTAGGCGGTTCCGGCGTGCGACACGGTGATGATGTCGTAGTAGCCATCGTGGGTGACATCGGCCAACACGGGGGGCGCAATGAAGCCGTGGGTACTTTCGGAAGCAAGCACGTGCGCCTGCGAGAGCTGCTGCTTGGTGAGATTAGAAAGGTTGGCTAGGTACAAATTTCCGCCCTGGGTTTCGCCCCCGCTGCCAAACACGATTGCTGGTTCGGAGCTGCCGGGTTGGGTGAAGCACAGGGGTGACATGTACGACTCGCGGCCGTCGGGCATGGTATCGGCGGCCAACACTTGCCCGGTTTTTAGATCGAGCAGCATGAGCACTCCCGGAAAACGATCGGCCGATGAACCCGCCGGGGCGTCCCAGTTGCCACCGTTCACGGTGAGCAGATCGGGGTAGCCGTCGGCGTTTTGGTCGGGCACCAGCGTGCTGTTGTAAAAATTGAAGTGCGCGTAACGAAGCACCGGATCGGTAGCAAAAGTATCCTGGTAGTTCCACAGCAACGCACCCGTTTTTCCGTCCAGGGCTAGTAGGGTATGGTTTCTGCCGCCAATAAAAACGTCCTGGGTGCCGTCGTCGGTGATGTCATAGAAGGTTGCCGAGCCCACTACCTGCGCGGGAGCGGCCTGCTGCCACAACCGCTCGCCGGTGTTGCCGTCGAGAGCCACCACCCCGGGGTCAGTGGGAGCCAACTCCTCGGTGCCCACGCCCAGCACCAGGTCTAGCGTGCCGTCGGCGTTCAGGTCGGCGGCGCGGGGAGAGGATTGCGTGCCCACCTGGTAGAGCGATTGGTTCCACGCCAGTTCGGATTTCTTTTTGGTACAACCGCCTAATGCTAGCAAGCACAGTGCCCCGACCAGCGGTAATTTTGCATTCATAACCCAGAAGCCATCAGTGCGTAACAGAGCCGAAAACAAACAGCGGCACCGAAACAGTTCGGTGCCGCCAAGTAAGCTAGAGAAAAGTTAAGACTAGTTCGCCACGTCCCACCAAACGCGGGTCATCACATCGTCAGGGAGGGTAGCCCCCTCCCGGAAGTTCGGGTTGTTAGCCACTTCGTCGGTGAGGTACTCGATACGGCGGAAGATTTGCCCGCCCGACACGTTACCCGGAAAATTAACGGGCGTGAGTTCGGGGAAACCGGTGCGTCGCCAGTTGCTGTAGGCTTCGTACCACTGCATGAAGTTGGCGGCCCAGTGCTGCTGCCCAATCATGCGTTCGCTGCCATCAAAGGGATTGGCGGCCAAGTAAGCGTCCACCTCATCATCAGATACCACAAACTCCGGATCAAAAATCACCCATTGCTGCATGGCTCCGCGCACCCCGGCATTGTAGTGGGCGGTGGCGTCGCCATTGTACCAGCCCTTCACCGCTGCTTCGGCCAACAGAAACTCTACTTCGGCGTAGGTCATGAAGATAAACGGGTCGTCTAGGTCCAAAAGCTTAGGATTGAGACGAGAGTAAGTAAGGTCCTTATCCAGTGACTCAACCCCCTCGAGCTCAGTGATAGATTCGCCGTCATATCCGTTGGGTAGTCCTTTTTGGGCATCGTAATCGGTGTTGTAGGGGCCGCCCCATTTGCCGATTCCGCCGCTGTAGATCATCAGACGCGGATCATTTCGTTCTTTTAAGAAGTCTACCAGCGTTTTACTGAGCATGTTTTGCGCGCCCCAATCATCAGGAATCAGGGCTCGGGAGATTCCATTTTGGTTAAACCACTGGCTCGGTCCGGCTGCCATTTGAATCCAGGCCATATCCTCGTTGCTTTCCATCACTCCGCCCGCGATCGCTTTTTGAACGTACTCCTGCGCCAGGGCCGGTTCTACGTTAGAGATACGCATTCCCAGACGAAGCATTAACGAATTGGCCAACTTTTTCCACTGGTCAAAGTCACCGTCGTAGATTAGGTCGGCACTACCCAGTTCATCGGGACCGGTGCCAATGGTGGCTGCGGCGGTTTCCAGCTTGGCCAACATATCTTTATAGATAAACTCCTGCTCATCATACTTGGGAAAGAAAATACGGTCTACGCCCCGGTTCGCTTCCGAGTAGGGCACGTTGCCGTACAGATCGGTCATGATGTGCATCGGGAGGATGTACATGACCTGCGCTACGTGGTGCAGGTTCACCAAATCAGGATCAAGTCCTTCCGGGCCGGTCTGGCGAATCACTTCGGCCAGCGTCTTCAGGGCGTTGTCGTACACGGTTACCGCGTAGGCGTTGAAACTGTCCAGGTGGCGGTAGTACTTATCGCCGCTGCCGCGTTCTCCGCCCACTTCCAGGGTGGCCATGTGCTGAATTAAACCAGCAGCCAGGTTCAGGTGAACGCGTCCGTTGATGTACCGATTTTCGGCGGCTTCCACCTGTCCTTGCGCGAGCAGAAATTTCCAATCGATGGCAGTGGTCGCCGTGGGATCAACGTTGAGGGAAACCAGCTCATCATTGTCGCAACTCGATAGTGGCAACAAACTGATAAGCAGCAGTAATGAAAATATAGTTAGGTATCTCATAATTCAGTTAAGTATTGATTAAAAGCCAACTTTTAGGTTGAAACCGTAAGAGCGGGTTTGCGGAATACCGAAGTAGTCAAACCCTTGCGCATTCGCATTGCTGTAGTTTGATTCCGGGTCCACGTTTTCCAATTGGCTGTACAGGATAAGTAGATTACGCGCCACGAACGATAGGCTCACGTTTCGGAATGGGGTGCCGTCCAACAGCGGGCGGGGCAAACTGTAACCGAAGGTCAGCTGACGCAGTTTCACAAACGAAGCGTCGCGCATAAAACGGTCCGATAGGTTGCCGTAAGCTCCCCAGAAACCGGGAATTTCTTCGGCGTCGAGCGTTTTGGTAAATGCTTCCCCCTCGCGGTCTACGCCGGTAACGGTCAAGGATTCACGTCCTTCCGATACAAAGCCTATTCCGCTGGTGGGTTCTACCGTCATTTTGTGCCTTCCTTGCTGCACAAACCGAGCGTTCGAGCCAGAATAAATATCGCCTCCCGCTTTAAAATCGACCAGGAAGTCCAGGTAAAGGCCCTTCCAGCCGAAGCGGTTGGTAACTCCTCCTACGTAGCGGTGCACTCCCTGACCTAGAACCGAGGTCTCGTCCGAGCGAACAGGCTGCCCGCTGTCGGGATCAAACACCGGTTGTCCATCAATAAACTGTTGGGTAAATCCGGTGATGGTGCTAAAGGGTTCCCCCACGATGTTGTTGACAAAGGCTACCCGGGTACGCGGTTCGCCAATCTGGATGCTTTCAATCCCCTCTGCTAGGTTGACAACCTCGTTGTTATTGATAGAACCATTAAAAGTAACATCCCACGTGAAGTTACCCCGTTCAATCGGTCGGCCGGTGATTAGTAGCTCGATACCACTGTTACGCATCTCGCCCACGTTGATGGTCGTTCCGTTGTATCCGGAGGCCACCGAAATAGTGGCATCAATGATATCGTTGGTCGTGCGTTGGGCGTAGTAAGTAAAGTCTAGGCCCAAGCGATTGTTCATAAATCGAAAATCGGCTCCGATCTCAAATTCGGTGGAGGTGAGCGGGATCAGCAAGCGGTTGGGAATGTTGCTCTGCGATATGCTGGCGGTGGACGCCCCGTTGTGGCCTTGCCCCAAACCGTAGGTGAGATCAAGTTTGTACGGATCCGTATCGCCTCCCACCTGGGCCCACGAACTGCGTAACTTGCCGTAGGATAAGAAGCTGTTGGCACTCATGTTGAACAGTTCGGTGAACACAAAGGTACCTCCGATCGAGGGGTATAAGATATCATTGGAACTACGATCGAGCGTCGAAAACCAGTCGTTGCGGGCCGTTGCAGTTAGGTAAACGATGTCTTTGAACCCCAAGGTTGCCGACCCAAATACTGAGTTGATGCCCTTGGCATTGTATCGGTACTGGGGATTTTGATTTTCCAAATTGGCAAAGGTATTGAAGAAGGGAATCAGGAAATTACTTCCGTCCAACCTTAACGATTCGCTGGAGCGACGCATACGGTTGGCGCCTACAAAAGCATTCACCGAGAAGTCGCCAAAGGTATCATCAAAACCAATGATGGCCTCCAGGTTGACCTCCCGGATGCGGTCTTCTCGCTCGTTCATGCTGCCCCGGCGTTGGTAGCCCGTTCCGTAGGGGGTGATATCGGTTTCGCGACGGGTATAAAAATCCATCCCCGCCCGACCTTGCACGTACAAAAAGTCGGTCACGTCGAAGCGCGCCACGTTTGAAGTGATCACTCGATCACGGATGTCATCGTTCTCAAACTGGTAGGCGGCCCACCAAGGGTTTTGGTTCCAAAGGTCTCCCGAAATTTGTAGTTCTTCGCCGGGTGCTTTATTGTCGAAGGGCTCAAAGCCTTGGGGCACTGCGCCTAATTTGTTTGGATCGCCCCGCAGATCGTCAACATCGTAGTTAGGAGGAAGACGAAGCAAACCCTGCGCGGCACTACCGGGCGAATCGGATACGCGCGGGCGGTTCTGGGCGTTCTCGTTCGAGTAAAGGATTTTTGAGGTAACGGTGAGCCGGTCGGCGTAGGTGCCGTTGTAGGACAAACTCACGTTGTGCCGCTTGTATCCCGCATTCGGTATGATGCTTTCGTTGTCCAACCGGGAGAAGTTGAGTCGGAAAGTCTGGGTTTCGCTACCCCCGGAAAATCCGATGCTGTTGGTCCAGGTGGTGCCGGTACGGTAAAAGCGGTCAAAGTTATCACCCACGTAAGAGTAGGGCCTTTCCACGCCGTCGAACTGGGGCACCAGGCTGCCGTCGAGCTGGGCACCCCACGCACTGGTGCTGGCGTTGAAAGCCTCCAAACCGGTTTGGGGAGCGCGACCCTGGTTGCCCTGTCCGTATTGGGTTTGCAGATCGAAGAGATCAAACATGTCTTCAAACACAAAATTGGAGTTGAAATCAACGCCCAATCCTTTGCGGGCTTTTCCTGACTTGGTGGTGATCAAAATCACGCCGTTAGACGCCCGTGAGCCGTACAACGCGGCGGCATTAGCTCCCTTCAGCACGGTCATGTCCTCAATATCGTCGGGGTTGATGCTGGAGGTGCCGTCGCCCTCATCGGAGCCGCCCCACATACCGGCCTGGCCGAAGCCCGAGTTGTCGATAGGAATGCCATCGATGATGTAGAGCGGTTGGTTGTTGCCGGTGAGCGACACGTTGCCTCGGATGATGACCCGGCTTGATCCCGCTGGTCCGGAAGCAATGTTGCTCACGTTTACCCCGGCCACTTTACCGGCCAGGGAGTTGGCCACGTTCACTTCGCGGGCTTCCTGAAAGCTTTCGCCATCGACCTGCCCCACCGAATAGGGCAGCGCCTTCACGTCGCGCTCCATGCCCAGGGCGGTGACCACCACTTCCGACAGTTCCTGCACGTCCGGTTCCATGGACACGTTAACGGTGGATCGGCTTCCCACCTCCACATCTTGCGTCGCGTAGCCAATAGAAGAAAGTGTCAAAACCGGATTTTCTTCGGCGGTGCTAAGGGAGAAGTTGCCGTCAATGTCGGTGACGGTTCCGATGGTGGTGCCTTTTACGAGTACGTTGACTCCGGGCAACGATCCGCTGCCGTCCGTGCCCGTCACTTGACCGCTAATTTGTCGTTGGGCCCAAACGCTGGAGCCGCTAAGAATCAGCGCACCCAGAATAAGTAGTTTTTTGATCATGAGAAAAAGGTTAGTATGTAAAGTTAACAATGCAGAAAAGTATTATTAAAGATTGCGTAATAAGAATCTCAATAATGCGCTTCGACTTTAAATATATGGTAATTGTGGTGTGAGAACAACTTAATTGCGATTTTTTTAACCAATGGTGATAGAATCTTACCTGCTTAAAACGGGGATGTGATCAGCAGAAAGTCCCTGAATTTCAGATAGAAGGGAACCGGAAATACTTGAGGGGCAAAATTTATCGGAAACGCACTAATTTATTACTTGCTCAGCGTGAGCTATCGCACGTTGGGTGAGTTTGTCTTCTTTCACACCCGCATCCAACCAGTGGATGGTAGGATCTTTACGGAACCACGTGAGTTGCCGCTTGGCATAACGGCGCGTGTTGCGCTTGATCAGGCGAACTGCTTCTTCTAAAGAGTACCTGCCTTCAAACACCGGGAAAAGTTCTTGGTACCCCACCGTCCGCAGCGCCTGCTGCTGCCGCCACGGATACAGCGCACGGGCTTCTTCTACCAGCCCGGCTTCTATCATCTCGTCCACCCGCCGCTCAATTCGGTTGTACAGTATATCTCTAGGTAAGGTGAGCCCGATGGTGAGAACACGAAACGGACGGTCAAGCGCCGGTTTCCTGCCTTGGAAAGCAGAATAAGGAGTTCCGCTGCTATAAAACACTTCCAAAGCGCGCAGCACCCGGCGGTGGTTCTGCCGATCCACCGTGGCGTGATAGTCGGAATCAACCCGAGCCAATTCAGCCACCAGTGCCTCCAGCCCCTCCGCTTCCCACCGCTTTCGCAGTGTTTCCCGAACGGCACCCGACACCTCGGGTAGGTCGTCGATGCCGTGGCACAGGGTTTTGATGTATAGTCCGGAACCGCCGGTAGCAATGGCCCGGGAGTTTCGTCGGAAAATGTCAGTCAAGGCGGCCAATGCGTCCTGTTCGTACTGCTTCACGTCGTACGATTGCTCAACCGACAAAAAATCTATCAAGTGGTGGCGGACGCGGTTTTGCTCTTCGGCAGTAGGCTTGGCGGTTCCAATGGAGGTTTCTCGAAAGACTTGCCGGGCGTCGGCCGACACGATTTCGGTGCCAAAATGCTCGGCCAAGCGAATGCTCAAGGCGGTTTTTCCAACCGCGGTTGATCCCACCACAACCACTAAGGTAGGTTTCATAGTGTTGATAACGAAAATGCGTACGTATTGATTAACGGCTGCTTATTGCGTACTTTCGTCGCTATGTCCGACCAGCCCGCCAAGGATGCTTACCATGCCTCGCTCGTTCGCGAAGTGGACCGTCTGCGCCGGGAGCTCGCCCGGGCCAATGCCCCCACCAACCACCCCGCGGTGCCGCCCGGAACGGATTCTCCCCAGGTATCCCTCGCCCATCTGCATAACTCTCTGGCCCGCGCGAAGCTGCTGGCGGTTTCTGTGAACCAAACCGGAGAAATCACCTTTTGCAACCCTGCGCTAGCGCGCCTGCTGGAGGAAGCGCCCCACCGACTGCTCGGGCATAACCTGTTTGAAGAGATTATGCTTTCCGAAGGTCAGTTCTTGGATATGGCGCAACTTTGGTCCGATACCTTTGAGGAAGAAGTGGCCAACTATCCGGAGCTGCGACTGCGTACCCGCACCCAGAAAGTGATCAACGTGGCCATTCTTAGCCGAATTTTGCACGAGAAAGGGGGAGAAAATATTGGCTTGACGATTATCGCCGAAGATCGCGCCGAACGCGCAATGGTGCAACAAAAACTCGCCGAGCAACAGCGTCGGCAGTACGCTATCTTTGAAAGTAGCACGCACCTGGTTTGGTCGGTGAACCGGCAACTGGAGCTCACCGCCTTCAACCGGAACTTCGACAAAACAATGGGGGGCCAGTATTCGGCGAGTCCGCAGATTGGTGCGCAGTATAATCTTGACCATCCAACGGTTACTTTACGTTACCTTGATGACTGGAAAGAAAAATACCAGGAAGCCTTTCGGGGAAAACTGGTGCAGTTTGAGACGCGTTTGTCCCGCGACAACCAGCCCGAACTGTGGAAGATGGTGTTCATCAATCCGATTTATCAACCCGATGGCACCGTCCACGAAGTGGCAGGAATCGCCCACGACATCACCCAGCGCAAAAGATCAGAAAGCGCGCTCCTGACCAGCGAAGCAAAATTCAGAAACATCTTCGAGTCTTTTCAGGATATCTACTTCCGCTGTCGTCCCGATGGCACCATCACCATGATTAGCCCTTCGGTGAAAGAACTGACCGGTTACGAGACCTACGAGATGCTCGGGAAAAACGTAACCAATTATTACCTGTACGATAAGCGCACCAAAAACCTGATCCGTGAGCTGGTGAAACAAAAGAGCGTGCGCAACTTTGAGGCCACCGTCATCAATAGCGCGGGCGACCTGGTTCAGTGTATCTGCAACGTGCGTTTGGTGGATAGCCTGAACGGGCGCGACCGGGAGATCGAAGGCGTAGCGCGCGACATCACCAATCTCAAAAAAGCCACGCTAGCGCTTCAGAAAGCCAAGGATGAGGCCGAGCGGGCGCTCAAGGTAAAAGAAGCTTTTCTGGCCAACATGAGCCACGAGATTCGCACTCCCATGAACGGCGTGATGAACATGGTGGACCTCTTGGCCGACACCCCGCTCACCGCGCAGCAGCAGAACTACCTGCAAACGGTGCAGGACTCGTCAAAAACGTTGCTGACCATCGTAAACGATATTCTGGACCTCTCAAAAATTGAGGCGGGAAAGATGACGCTTCAACCAAAGCCCACCCGTATATCAGCCACGGTCGATCATCTCTTAGACCTGTTCTCTCATCAGGCCGACGGTAAAAACGTTACTATAAGCCAGCAGATTGATGCCTCGCTACCCTCCGTAGTGATGGTGGATGAGGTTCGTTTGCTGCAGGTGTTATCCAATTTGGTAAGCAATGCCATCAAGTTTACCGATACCACTGGCTCAGTGCGGGTGCAGATTATTAAAGACCGTGTCTCAACGGACAACCGCTCAGAAACCTCGCCCCCCGAACATCTAATTCGGGTGATGGTGAGCGATACCGGCATTGGCATCTCGACCGAAAACCAAAAGACGCTGTTCAAAAAATTTAGCCAGGTAGACACCTCAGCCACCAAGCGCTACGCGGGCACCGGCCTGGGCTTGTCTATCTCCCGACAGTTGGTGAAACTGATGGGCGGTGACATCGGAGTGGAGTCAGTGCTTGGGCAAGGAAGCACTTTTTGGTTCACTTTCCGGGCCGCGGCCACCGATGCGGTGCTGCCCCCCGCCAACCAGGAAAAACTAGCCTTCACCGAACCGGGGCCCCAGGTGCTGGTGGTGGACGATAACCAAATCAACCGGCGCGTAGCCTACGAGATTTTACGCAACGCCGGATGCGCCGTTACCACCGCCGAAAGCGGTAAAGCCGCCATCACGCTCGTTGAAAAGCAACCCTTCGACGTTGTGCTGATGGACATTCAAATGCCCGGCATGAGTGGGGTAGAGGCTACCCAGCGGATCAAAGCGCTTCCGCTGCCGGTTCAACCCCCGGTGGTGGCCATGACAGCCTATTCGCTGCCGGGCGATCAGGCGCGGTTTATCGCCGCCGGATTGGACGACTACCTAAGCAAACCCATTCGCCCCGAAGAAATGCTGCCTAAAATTGCGTCGCTTACCGGGTTCGAACTGCGACAACGTGCTGCCCCTGTTGCCGCATCAACTGCCCCAATAAAAAACGCGCCCCCCCGGATCATTGATGAAACCGTGCTAGACAAGTTGGCCAAGTACGGAGGAACAGAACTGGTAAGCGCATCGCTGCAAGATTTTGAAGAAGAAGCCCGCGAATTGGTACGGGACGTTGATCAGGCGCATCAAAAGCAGGACTACGCGGCGATGCAACGCAGTCTGCACACCCTGAAAGGAAACGCCGGCACGCTGGGCATCCCGCGCGTGGCTGAGCGGGCGGCGAACGCCGAGCAGAAGCTGAAACAAAAAAAATATGCCGATCTTTCGGAAGATTTATTACTTTTAAGGGCTTCATTTTTAGAGTTTCAACAAACTTTTAACGCAACGTATAACCCCCAATCGCATGTCTGATAAAAAACGCGTCCTGATTGCCGAAGACAGCTCGGTGATTCAAAACCTCACCAAAAAGGTGCTGCAGTTTCAAAACTATGACATTGAATCGGTCAAAGACGGTCAGAAGGTTATTGACAAGTTAGAAAAAGAATCCTTCGATATCATTCTGATGGATATTAACATGCCCAAGATGGACGGCATGGAATGCAGCAAGCAGATTCGACAGTTGAACGACCCGAAAAAGTCCCAAACTCCGATCATTGCCATCTCGGGCAACGCCAACAACTACTCGGAAGAGGATTTCAAAAGTGCGGGCATCAACGAATACATTCCCAAACCCATTGATTTTGATGTGCTGGTAGAAACCGTGAATCGTTATACCGAGACGGCCGATGCTGATTAAGTACACGCCAGGCTTCCTGCGAAAACTAGAAGGGTTGCTCGCGGAGCTGGGTTATCTGCTTCGCTACGAAAAAGGAAACTTCAAGCCCGGCTACTGTATCCTGCGCGACACCCAGGTGGTGATCGTGAATAAGTACTACCCCACCGAGGGCAAGATCAACGCGCTCACCGAAATTCTGCGTCAGATCGACGTCAATCCCGAACCGCTCACCGACAAGAGCCGCAAGCTGTTGCTCGGCTTGCTAGAAATCACGTCTCCTATTTGAAAATCACGTTTTTAGGCACCGGAACCTCGCAGGGCGTCCCCGTGATCGGATGCCAGTGTCCGGTATGCCATTCGCTCGACTTTCGGGACCGGCGCCTGCGCACCTCGGCCCACCTGGAGGTAAACGGCCAGAGCCTCATCATCGACTCGGGTCCCGACTTCCGGCAGCAGGTGCTGACCAATCGTATCACCCGGCTCGACGGGCTGCTGTTTACCCACCAGCACAAAGACCACGTGGCGGGCATGGACGACGTGCGCAGCTTCAACTTTCTGCAAAAAAAAGCCATGCCCATCTACGCCCGGGCCGCGGTGGTGGAGCAACTCGAGCAAGAATTTGCCTACGTGTTTGCCAAAGACAAATATCCGGGCGTGCCGCAGATCGAGGTGCACCTCATTAACAACGAGCCCTTCGAGGCGCAGGGGGTGCCGGTGATTCCTATTGAGGTGATGCACTACCAGCTGCCGGTGTTCGGGTTTCGGGTGCGCGACTTCACCTACGTCACCGATGCCAAAACCATCAGCGAAGCAGAGAAGGAAAAAATTCGGGGAACCCGCGTACTGGTTTTGAACGCCCTGCAGCACCAGCAGCACATCTCTCACTTCACGCTGGAAGAAGCCCTGGCAATGGTGGAGGAACTGCAACCCGAACAAACCTACCTGACGCACATCAGTCACAACCTGGGATTGCACCGCGAGGTGGATCCAACCCTGCCTGCTAACGTGAAGCTTGCTTACGATGGTCTCACCATCGAGCTAGACGACTAATCCGTGGTCAGTGCCCTCAATCGTTTGTTGATCAAGTGCATACAACCAATTCATTATGAGTTTGATAGCTATTCATCTGTAAATCTTTTGTTGAAGCGTAGTCTTTATCTAAAGCCTTCGTCTGCCGTGAGTAAGAATATGCTTAAAAAAAGTATATAGTACTTTTTAAAAGAATTAAAATAAACTCCAGCTTGTTTGGTAGGTCTCACATTTATAGTTTTGTCCCCCGGAAAAATCATCGCTATTTTGCGTTCGTACAATTCCCAACCTTCATCAGTCTATGACTAACTCCACTGCTACTTACAACGAAGACAGTATTCGTTCGCTCGACTGGAAAGAGCACATCCGCTTGCGCCCGGGGATGTACATCGGCAAGCTGGGCGATGGCTCCTCCACCGACGATGGCATCTACGTACTCGTAAAGGAAGTGATCGACAACAGCATCGATGAGTATGTGATGGGCCACGGCAAAACCATCGAGGTGAAGATATCTGACCACCAAGTGGAAGTGCGGGACTACGGACGCGGCATTCCGCTGGGCAAGGTGGTCGACTGCGTCTCGAAGATCAACACGGGCGGC
Source organism: Cyclobacteriaceae bacterium (assembly GCA_965217295.1). GTDB lineage: Bacteria > Bacteroidota > Bacteroidia > Cytophagales > Cyclobacteriaceae > Tunicatimonas. The sequence goes on along the minus strand of CBDCHR010000008.1, from coordinate 5,267,258 downwards.
AAGTACGACTCCGCGGCTTTCCAAAAGTCAGTCGGCCTTAACGGGGTGGGCACCAAGGCCGTCAACGCCCTATCCGATTACTTCCGGGTGCAATCGTTTCGGGAAGGCAAAACCAAGCTAGCCGAGTTTGAGCGCGGCGAAGTAAAAACCGATGCCCGCCTCAAGAAAAGCGACGAACGCGAGGGTACGCTGATTGTTTTTAAGCCGGACCAAAGTGTGTTCAAAAATTATCACTTCCGTCCGCAGTACATCGAAAGCCAAATTTGGAATTACGCCTACCTCAACACGGGGCTGACCATCAATTTCAATGGCAAAAAGTACCGCTCAGAAAACGGCCTGGCCGATCTGCTCGGCAAAAAAGTGGACGCTGAGAGCCTGCGCTACCCCATCATTCACCTGCGGGGCGACGACATTGAGCTGGCCATGTCGCACGGCAACCAGTACGGCGAAGAATACTATTCCTTTGTCAACGGACAATACACTACCCAGGGTGGCACGCACTTAGCCGCCTTCCGCGAGGCAGTAGTGGATACGGTTCGAAACGTGTTTTCATCAAAAAAATACGACGTGGCTGATATTCGGGCTTCTATTGTGGCGGCCATCTCGGTGCGGGTGCAGGAGCCGGTGTTTGAGTCGCAAACCAAGACCAAACTGGGTTCCACCGACGTGGCTCCCAAGGGGCCGTCGATGCGTTCGTTCGTGGGTGATTTTCTGAAAACTCAACTGGACAACTACTTGCGTCAGCACAAGGATGTAGCGGACGCTCTTCAGAAACGCATCGAGCAGTCGGAGCGCGAACGTAAGGAGATTGCGGGCATCAAGAAGCTGGCCAACGAGCGGGCCAAGAAGGCCAACCTGCACAACAAAAAGCTGCGCGACTGCCGCCTGCACCTCGACGACAAGCCCGGCACTGAAGACCGACGCGAAGACACCATGATCTTTATCACCGAGGGCGACTCGGCCAGCGGTTCCATCACCAAGTCGCGCGACGTGCAGACGCAGGCGGTGTTTAGCCTGCGGGGCAAGCCACTCAACTGCTTCTCGCTAACCAAAAAGGTGGTCTACGAAAACGAAGAATTTAACTTGCTACAGCACGCGCTCAACATTGAAGACGGCTTGGACGGGCTGCGCTATCGCAAGATCGTGATCGCTACCGACGCCGACGTGGACGGTATGCACATCCGTCTGCTGCTGCTCACCTTCTTTCTGCAATTTTTCCCCGACCTGGTGCGCAACGGCCACGTGTTCATTCTGGACACGCCGCTGTTCCGGGTACGCAATAAGAAAGAAACCATCTACTGCTACAGCGAAGAGGAGAAACAGCGGGCGATGAACAAACTGGGGGCCAACCCCGAGATCACCCGCTTCAAAGGACTCGGTGAAATCTCTCCCGACGAATTTGGCGCTTTCATCGGCGACGACATCCGGCTGGAACCCGTGATCCTGGACGACGAAACCAGCATCAAACGTCTGCTGGGCTTCTACATGGGCAAAAACACCCCCGACCGCCAATCTTTCATCATCGATCATCTGCATATTGAGAAAGATCTCATTGCTGATGTGGCTTGATCACCGATTCTTAATCCCGTAGTACAGACGCCATTAATGGCGTCTCTATCGTTATGAAAAACAACGAACCTCTCCTGAATCCTTCGGACGACGGCATTGACCGTATGTACGAAAATTATTTTCTGGAATACGCTTCGTACGTGATCCTGGAACGCGCCGTGCCCGCCGTGGAAGACGGACTCAAACCCGTGCAGCGCCGCATCATGCACGCCCTCAAGGAAATGGACGACGGCCGCTTCAATAAGGTGGCCAACATCATCGGGCAAACCATGCAGTACCACCCCCACGGCGACGCCTCCATCGGCGAAGCCATGGTCGGCCTGGGCCAGAAGAACCTGCTCATTGATACCCAGGGTAACTGGGGCTACATCCACACCGGCGACCCCGCCGCCGCGCCCCGCTACATTGAGGCCCGCCTGTCAAAGTTCGCCCAGGAGGTGCTTTTCAACCCCCAAACCACCGAGTGGCAACTCTCCTACGACGGCCGCAAGCGCGAGCCGGTCACCTTCCCGGTCAAGTTTCCCCTGCTGCTGGCCCAGGGCGTGGAAGGCATCGCCGTCGGACTGGCCACCCGCATTCTGCCCCACAACTTCTGCGAACTGATTCAGGCCTCGATCAACGTGCTGCGCAACAAGCGGGTCGACATTCTGCCCGATTTCCCCACCGGGGGCATGGCCGACTTTTCTGATTACAATGGGGGGCTCCGGGGCGGCAAGGTGCGGGTGCGGGCCATCATTGAGGAGTTTGATAAGCAAACGCTGCTCATCAAGCACGTGCCCTACGGCACCACCACCAGCAGCCTGACCGATTCCATCATCAAGGCCAACGACAAAGGAAAGATCAAGATTAAAAAGGTGGTCGATAACACCGCCCAGGAGGTTGAAATTCAGGTGAAGCTGGCGTCGGGACAGTCGCCCGACATCACCAAGGATGCGCTTTATAAGTTTACCGACTGCGAGGTGTCGATCTCGCCTAATTCCTGCGTCATCGTAGACGATAAACCGGTGTTTCTGTCCGTGAACGAGTTGCTCAAGCGATCTACCGAGCAAACCGTCAACCTGCTGGAGCAAGAACTGAAGATCAAAGAAGCCGAACTGCTGGAGAAGATCCTGTTCGCCTCGCTCGAGAAAATATTCATCGAGAACCGCATCTACCGCGACATTGAGGAAGCCGAAACCTGGGAGGAGGTGCTTAGCCGCATCGACCAGGGTCTCAAGCCCTATAAAAAGCAGTTCTACCGGGAGATCAACGAAGACGATCTGGTGCGGCTCACCGAGATCAAGATCAAGCGCATCTCGAAGTTTGATAGCTTCAAGGCCGACGAGCAGATGAAGCGCTTCCAGGAAAGCCTGGAGCAGACGCGTCACGACCTGGAGCACATTAACGACTTCACCATCGCTTACTACCAGCGCTTGCTGGAAAAGTACGGCAAGGGCCGCGAGCGCCAGACCATCATCAAAACCTTTGACACCATTGAAGCCACCATTGTGGCGGCTAACAACGAGAAACTGTATGTGAACCGCAAGGACGGCTTCATGGGCTACGGCCTTAAGAAAGACGACTTTGTTACCGAGTGCTCGGACATCGACGATATCATCGTGTTTCGCGCAGATGGTAAGTGCCAGGTGTCGCGCATTGCCGACAAGGTGTTCGTGGGTAAAGACATTATCCACATCGATGTGTTTCGTAAAAACGACGAGCGGCGGGTGTATAACCTGATTTATCTGGACGGCAAAACCGGTCGGGCCATGGCCAAACGCTTCCAGGTGCTGGCCGTCACCCGCGACAAGGAATACGACCTCACCAAGGGTACGCCGGGCTCCAAGGTGCTCTACTTCACCGCCAATGCCAACGCCGAGGCCGAAACGGTGGCGGTACTTTTATCGGCCCGTGCCCGCGCCCGCGTGATGAAGTTCGACTTCGACTTTGCCACCCTGGAGATCAAGGGGCGCAGCGCGTCGGGCAACATCCTGACCAAATACCCTATCCGCAAGATCGAGAAGACCGCCGAGGGCGAATCTACCCTGGGCGGTATCGAGCTGTGGTATGACCCTATCGTGGGCACCCTGAACACCGACGAGCGCGGTCAGTACCTGGGTTCTTTCGAGGGCGACGACCAACTGCTGGCCGTGTATCGTGATGGTTCTTACGAGCTCAAGAGTTACGAGCTCACGCACAAGTTCGGACCCGAGCAAACAATGCTGGTGAGGAAATTTAATCCTCAGGCCCCACTCACGGCCATCTACTACGATGGCAACTCCAAGCAGTATTACGTGAAGCGCTTCCTGATCGAGACCAGCACGCCCGACAAGCGCTTCACCTTCATCACCGACGCGCGCAGCTCCAAGCTGTGGCTGGCCGCCACCGAAGCGCAGCCCCAGGCGCAGGTTACCTTCGTGCGCGAGGGTAGTCGCAAGCACGAGCAGCAGGTCTTCGACCTGGATGTGCTGGTGGACGTGAAGGGCTGGAAGGCCCTGGGCAACCGCCTCACCAAGCACAAGGTAAAGGACATCAAACCGGTCGGTGCGGCTCCGCCCCCGCGAAAAGCGAAAGCCAAGAAGCCAACCACTGCGCCGAAGGCGCCGGAAAAAGCGGCGCCCCAGAAGAAACCCGCCACCAAAACCGTGGGTGATCAGGTGACCTGGGATTTCTAAGGGCGTGCTTTAGCTACCGATGGGTAGCCCTATTCGTAAATACTCATGCTCACGAAGGGACCCGGAACGGGACTAGGAACATTGGGGTTGCCGTTGATCTCGTCTTGCGAGTAAACGAACCGCCAGGGTAGTTCATTGCCGTTGCTAGGTTCCAGCGGAATTGCCGCCACGGTATTACGTACCCGTCGTTCATCATTCCAGGCGATGGTTTGGCCGTAGAAGGTCACGTAGCGCTCTTCCACAATCTCGCGCAGCAGCGCCTCATCGGCCGACAAACCACCCGCATTTTCTAGCCCTCCCGCCGCGAAGTCGGCGGCTTCGTAGGGAGCGTAGGTGAGCGCAAAGCCCTCCTGATAAGTAGCGTCCAGGTAGCCTCCGTCGTTCAGAAACGACCGATACTCATTCAGGTAGTCCAGGGCCTGGTCGAAGTTGCCGAGACGGGCCGATGTTTCGGCCAGCGTCAGCACGTTTTCCTGGTAGGTGATCAGGGGAAACGAAGCGTTCTGCGCAAACATGCCGTTGAGCGTATCGCCCTGCGACTGCGAGAACGTATTCGGCTCGATCAGTCCCGGCGTGTTCTTGGCCTGGGCCGCCCCAACGTAGTAGTAGTTGAAGCGGGCCGTTTCGTCGGTCTTGGCGTTGCCCCGGTAGTTGTCGCTGGCCGGATCCAACAAACTGACCATATAAGCGGGTCCCTTCTCATCTTCGGCCGCAATGTCGCCCCCGCGCGATGGGCCCAGAAAGTCCCAGAACATGTTCTGGTCGACGTCGTTGGTGATGCCGTGGGTGAGGTACATAGAGTTCGCAAAGCTGCTGATGCCCGCCTGCGCCGCCTGGTTGGCCAGTTCATACTGTCGGGTATCCATGTAATAACGGGCTTTCAGGGTATTGGCCGCCGCAATCCACTGGTCGGCATCGGCATCGTAGTAGATATCCGTTCCGCTGGTAGGCACACCTACCCCTGATTCAAGGTCCGCGATTCCTTCGTCTAGCAAAAGCTGAAGTTCGGCGTAGATGTCGGATTGGGCATCGAAGACCGGGGTTTCGAACTCTTCAATCTGCGCTGCTTGCGAGAACGGGATGTCTCCCCACAGGGCGGTGGCGTTGCCGACGCAGTGCGCCTGCGTTATTTTGGTCATGCCCGCCAGCACCCGCAGCCCCCGGGTTTCTGCCTTATCTAGCACAATGCGGGAGTTGCGCAGCGTACCGTAGTAGATATTGTCCCACATGTTGGTGAAGTTAGACCCCCCCACGTTGTACTCCTGGAAATCGCCCCACTGCCGGTCAACGCCCTTCATCTGGCCGGTCCACATGGCGGTTAGGCGGGCGTTTAATCCTTCGTGGGTAGTCGCGTTGGCCAGCTGCAGCCCGGTGAAGATCAGCTCGGCCGGAGCATCGGAGGGATTGTTAGGATCATCATTCAGATCCTCTACTAAGCTTTCGCAGGCCAGTAGACTAACGGTAAGCAACGAGTAAGTAGCGTATTTGAGTATATTTTTCATAACAGTTTAGCTGGCGGTTAGTAATTGATGACAACAGAAAAGATGTACGACTTCACTCCGGGGTTGTTGAAGTAGTCTTGCCCCCGGGCGTTGGTGGCACCGTCGAGCGACGTTTCAGGGTCGATCCCCACCACGTCGGTCCACAGCAGCAGGTTGCGACCTCGGGCAGCAAGCTCGATGCTGCCTAGCTTGGTTTTTTCCCGAAACTTTGGCGAGGCAAAGCGATAGCTCAGCGATACCTCGCGCAGGCGGGTCCAACTGCCGTCCACGATAAACTGCTCTTGCAGGTTGCTGAAGCCTTGCCCCAGCGAAGTGTACCACGATTGGTCCAGCAGCACCGGCCCGCCCCCGAAGTCGCGGATGTTGCCCCGCACCACAGCACCCGCCGGAACCGCTTCGCCCGAGTAGTTGACTAGCCCCCCGGCGGGGACGACAACCTCGTTGCCCGTGTCGGCATGCTTACCGAAGTTATAGAGCACCGACTTGGTGTTGGGAGCGAAGTCAGAGCCCTGGAAAGTTTCAAACAGCGCGTACAGGGAGAAGCCCTTCCACGAGATCGTGGCACCGGCACCGCCCCGCCAGTCGGGGTTGGGGTCACCGATCACCCCAAAGTCGGGGGCCACTCGCGGAAAGTTATTCTCGTCCAGCGTCAGCGAACCGTCGGCATCTCGCAAATACACTCCGCCGAAGAGCGCCGATAGCGGGTGTCCAACCGTGGCTACGGAACTTGTCAGCGTACTGAAACCACCCAGGGTAATCACGTCGCCCTCGTTGCCGCCCAGGCTGGTTATCTCATTCAGGTTGCGGTTGGCGTTGGCAAACAGCTCTATGTTCCAGTCTCCGGCGCTCAGCAGGGTATAGTTCAGGTCCACTTCCCACCCTCGGTTTTCCATAGACCCGGCGTTGGTATAGCGCTGCTCGAAACCGACGGAAGGAGCCACCGACACTTCCAGAAGCAAATCCTCAATCTCGTTTTGATAGTACGTGAAGCCCGTGCGGAGGCGATCATTAAAGAATCGCAGGTCGGTGCCAATCTCCCACTCAGTCTTGATTTCGGGGCGGAGGTTGGGATCGCCTTGCTGCTCACTCTGCACGAAGGCCCCGTTGCCGTAGCCTACCCCGGAAAGAACCGCGCCCCAGCTTCCGAATAGCACGTTGTCAACCGCCACAAAGTCAGTTCCGGTGCGGTGGGGGTCCGGCTGCACGCCCACCACGCCCACTCCGCCCCGCAACTTGCCGAAGCTGAGCACCGAAGCGTTGCCCAGCACTTCGGTAAACTGCCAGGCCACGTCGGCCGAGGGGTAGAAGAAGGTTTTATCCCGGCCGAAGGACGAAGACGATTCCAGCGCACCGGTCACGTTCACGTACAGCTGATCCCAGAACCCAAAGTTGGCCGTGGCGTAGGTGCGGGTGCTGCGAACGATTGTTTCCGTGTCGTCAGGAAAGCGGTCGGCGCCTACTGCGTTGGAGAAGTCCAGCGGCCCGCCGGGGATGAGGAAGTTCTGCATCTCGCCCCCCAACCGGTTATAGTTGCGCTGATTGATGTTCCACCCCACGTTCATGCTGCTGGTAATTGAGGGCGACAGCGTAAAGTGGAAGCGACCGATGGCATCGAAGTTGAGTTGAGTTTCGCTAAAGTTGAACTCTTGGTAGTTGCCCCCGCTGTTGGCACCGGCCGAAAATACCGGAAAGAAGGTTTTACGCAAATCGCTGTAGGTATCGACCCCACCGCGGGCAATCAGCTCGAACCATTCAACGGGCTTGACCCCTACTTCGGAACTGACAATGAAGCGGTTAACGACCGTTGAGTTCTCCAGTTCGTTGATGGTCCAAAGGGGATTGTTGTAGATGGGATTGGGGTTGTTGCCTAGGTACCGCCGGTACGAACGCTGCCGATTTACGACCGGGGCGGCGGTGGGCGAGGCGTAGTAGTCGCCAATGTAATCTTCTCCGTTGAAGTCGGGAGCGGCCCGCAGCATCCCCAGGTACAGGCCGTTGAGGTTGGACCCGGTCTGAATTCGGTTAGAGATGGTGCGGGCAAAGGTGGCGTTGGTTGATGCACGCACTACCTTATTGAACCGGCGGTCCGCATTCAGCCGCAGGGTCGTCCGGCGGTAGTCGCTCACACCGCGGTATACCCCTTCCTGGTTCAGGTCGCCCACGCTTAGAAAGAACTGCGATTTCTCTCCACCACCGCTGATGCTTAAATAGTTATCTACGAAGTGGCCGGTCTGAAACACCTGGTCTTCGCGTAGATCGTTGTAGGTGGCGCGTGAATTCTTGCCGCCACTGGGGTTGCTCGCATCTCCGCTCGGGATGGCGTAGTACCGGTCGCCATCTCGAGCTTCAAAGTAACCTCCGTACCCTTCGGCGTTGGGGTCGGTGATGAGCACGTCCGCTCCACCCGACCGATCCGCGATCTTGTCGCCCCATGAACCCGACGAGGTGGGACTGAAAAGCCCGTTGCTGCCCTGTCCGAACCGGTTCTGTAGGGGATGCAACACGTTCACTTGGTCCAGTGAGAGCGTAGAGCGAAACGAAACGTTTACTTTGCCGTCGTCGCGGCCCTGCTTGGTGGTGATCAGGATTACGCCGTTGGCCGCGCGGGAACCCCACAGGGCAGCCGCCGAAGCCCCCTTCAGAATCTGCATCGAAGCAATGTCAGCCGGGTTGATATCATTCATGCGCGACTGCTGCCGCACCCCGCCGGTGTTTTCCCCGCTGTTGCCCGCGTCGGAGCTCGGGGCCCCCACGGTGTTGCTCATGGGGATACCGTCTACCACGATCAAAGGTTGCGATTCGCCGGTGATGGTGTTCTGTCCCCGAATCTGGATGTAGGCCGCCGCGCCGGGGTCGCCCCCTGAGCGAGAAATCTGCACCCCGGCCGCTTTGCCACTCAGGCTATTGATCAGGGTGCTCTCGCCCGAACGGGTGATGGCATTGCTCTCAATCTTAGAAAAAGCCACCCCGCTGTTGTCGGCGTCTTCTTCAAAACCCAGGGCAGTCACCACCACCTCCGATAGCTGCTTGGTGTCCGAAGAGAGCTGCACGTTCAGGGTGCTCTGGTTGCCGATGGGCACTTCTTTGGTCACCAAACCAATGAAAGAGAATACCAGCGTCTCGGCGGTTTGATCAATAGAGAGCTGATAGTTACCATCGATATCGGTGATAGTGCCGTTGGTGGTGCCCTTCACCACCACGTTGACGCCCGGCAGACTACCTTCACCATTGGCAGCCGTCACTTTTCCGGTAAGCGTCCGGTCCTGCGCCCAAGTCGCGGTAGTGATAAAGAGCAGCGAAAAGCAGCCTGCCCAGACCAACCGGAAGACGCGCAGTAACCCATAAAACTGTTTGGTAAATTTTTTACTCATCATTGCGAGGGGTTAGGTTTAGAAAATAGAAATGAAACAGACAATTATTCTAGTATTGATCACTGAAATAAGTTTATATACCATTAAAAGAATCAATGGCAGAATAATATTCTAAGAAATGGCTGAGCGGCAATGTAACCTAGAAGGCTGCTACTATCAACCCTTTGTTGATATTTTTTCAGATATGACCCTGATTTCTTTCAATTTTAGCAAACTATTCGGGAAAAGGGGCTGCCTAAGCAAGATACAGGGTAGGGCCGAAGCGGTTTGTAGCTAGCGTATCGATCAAATCGGTAGAGAATAACAAAACATGAATAAGAAGCACCGAATTATGGGCACGCCCATTATATAGCTGAAGTTACCGGTGCTGCTGCGTAAACTCAGGAAGGGCCGCCAGGCGAGCGAGTGAAAACAAAGGAGGCACGGTGGTTTCTCCCTCAATCAGTTGGGCCGCCAGTTCGCCCAGTGCCGGGCCGTGCTTAAAGGCATGCCCCGAACCGCCGCCCAGGAGCCACAGATTGCCCGCTTCCGGGTGCCGATCCAGCAAAAAGTGCCGGTCGGGGGTATCGGTATGCTGGCACACCCGCGATTCTAGCAACGGAGCGTCCTTCATGGGCGGAAAGCGGTGCGCCAACAGCGCTCGGGCTTTTTCTATCTCGCGCGTTCGCACTCGGCGGTCGTCGTGCGTAGGGTCGAAGGGTTCGTTTTCTTGCTGGGTATACTGAATCTTGAAGCCTCGCTGGGCGCTGCCGGGCACGCCGTAGCAACGGGCAACATTGGCCCGGTCGCGGTTCATCCAGGTGGGCAACTGTTCCAACATCGCTGCGGCTTTGGCCGGGGTACCAAACATAAACAGTGGTTGCCGGGTAACGCGCAGCCGCGGGCCCAGCAGTTCGGGAAACAACGGCCCCAGCCAGGGTCCGGGCGCAAAAGCGTACACGTCGGCTGTCAAAGCGGTGCCCTCGGGCAACGTTACCTGGCGAAGCTTACCGCCCCGCATTGCCCCCGGCTTCGCCCGGGTCTGAACGTACCGCCCCCCGTGCTGCACCACGTAGTCGGCCACGGCGGCGCAGGATTCGCGTGCCAACAGATAGCCCGCCGCCGGATCGTAAATAGCGTGGTTCAGGTCGGCCACGTTGACTCCCGGAAACCGACGCTGCACCGCTTCCGGAGCCAGCCGTTCCAGCGTCATGTTGGCTTCTTGGTAATACGGCCGCGCCTGCTCGGCGTAGTCGTACTGCTCCATGCCGCAGAAGATCAGCAGACCGGTATCGTAGAAGAACTTCTTCCCTAGCAAGGTTTCGTTTCTTCGCCATAGCGTTAACGCCCGGCGGGCGAGGTCGAAGTGCACCCGGCTGTCGCCGTACAGACAGCGAATCAGGCGGGTTTCGCCGCCCGAACTGGCGCGGGCGTTGCCCGGACCCCAGGGGTCGCACAGCGTCACCTGATACCCCTGTTGCACCAGCGAAAAGGCCGTCCAGCCCCCCATGGCCCCGGCCCCAACCACTACGGCGGTCGGCTGAGCAGCGGCGGCCCGAACGTTAATAGACGTCCAGTGAGGCGCGGGCGAAGCCACGAGGGCTCCGGCCGTGAGCGTTTTCTTGAGTGCAGTTCGGCGGTTCATGGGTTAGTGGTCGGTGGGTGGTTGCAACAGATCATCCAGGTTGTAGCGAATCCCGTTTTTGAAGGTGCTAACCACATTCCAAGCATCCTGAATGTCGCGGAGCGGATCGCCGTCCACCAACACAAAGTCGGCCAGCTTACCGGCTTCCACCGAACCCAGGTCATCGGCCACCCCGACTGCCTCTGCCGCCCGGATGGTAGCCGCTTGCAGGGCCTCGAAGGGGGTGAGCCCGCCGTCAACGAAGAGCTGAAGCTCCACGTGCAGGCTGGTACCGTAGGGAATGAAGGGCGAGTCGGTACCGGCGGTCACCCGCCCCCCGGCCCGCACAATGTCGGTCACCGCCTCCTGAATGGACGCAAAGTTGGCCAGGTAGCCAGGACGAAGCTTCTCGATCACCCGGGGCATACTGGCCAGGCTAGCCCGGTAGTCTTCCGGATACAAGGCCCGCAGTTGACGATTTTGGTAGATGCCCGGATTGCGCTCGGCCAGCACGTAAAACCCTCCCTGGAGCCCGATGGTGGGGGTGATATTCATCTGCGACCGCACAAGCAACTGCACCACGTCGTCGTAGGTCTTCTTCATCTCCGACTGCTTCATAGAGTAACCCCGGCGGCTGGTGCCCCGAATGTGTTCCACCGCATCCACGTTGTATTTGGTGGCCGGATAGATTTCGTGCGAGGATACCGGAATACCCAATTCGTGAGCGGCTTCGGTGATACGCTGCTGTAGCGAATCGGGCATACGCACGTAGGTCTTGATTAGGTCGTACCCTAGCCGACGGGCGCGGTCCAGTTCCAGCTCTACGTGGGGGCCGTGAATCACGCTGTTGGCCAGACCGTAGTAGATGCGGCTGCCGTCGGTGAGGCCGCCGGTAAAGAATTCGCGCGGTCCCGGACGGACGCCGCTGGCCCAGGCTTCCTTGCGCTCCAGGGCGTCGTAGGGGTCGGCCCCGGGCTCGCGCACCGAGGTGATTCCGTAGGCCAGCCAGATGCGGCCTAGCCGTTCGCCCTCGCTGGCGTGCTGGTGGGTATGCATCTCGAACAAACCGGGGATCATCGTTTGGTCCGAGGCATCAATCACCGGCGCTTCGTGCCCGTCGCGGTGTGGCGCAACCTCTGCAATGCGGTGCCCCTCCACGGTCACGTCCACATCTTCCTGATAGGTGTTTTGTATACCGTCAAACAAGCGCCCCACGTGCACCACGTAACGGTCGGGCGGAAGCGGCGGCCGCCAGGTGAGGTTTAACGGTAGCTCGGTAGCCTGGCCGGTGGCAAGGGACAGCTTCTTGAGCTGGTCGGTGGCTAGGTAGACTATCTGCTGGGAGTCGGCGGTCCAACTGGGAGCGGTGGCCAGTTCGTCGGTGAGCTGAACCGGCTCGCCCGCAGGGTTGCCGATCGAATCAACCGGCAGTTGCCACAGCACCCCGTCCTGGATGTAGGCAATGTGTCGCCCGTCGGGCGACCAGACCGGCCCGTTGGCGTTTCGCATGGCTGGGGTGCGGCCTACTTCGGGCGACACGTACCGCCGGGTGCTATCCGTAAGCGACAGCAACAGCATCCGGTTGATTCCTTCGCGGTAGCGGGTAGAGTAAGGTTGCAGCACCATCAGGGCCAGCGTGTTGCCATCGGGCGACCAGGTGGGTTTGCTCGGCACGAAGTACGCTCCCTCCAGCGGCGTGATTTGCTGCGTAGCCACCTCGATGATGTGAAGCTGACCCCGCCCCCACACGTTGCGCGCGTCGCGGGTGTAGAAAGCAATCCGCTGCCCATCGGGCGACCAGACCGGAAAACCCACGGCGGTGGGCAAGTCGGTGAGCTGGCGGGTTTCCTGCGTCTTCGGGTTCTTTAGCCACAGGTTCATCGTTCCCGCTCGGTCGCTGACAAAGGCCAGCCACTGCCCGTCCGGCGACCAGGCGGGGTCAATGTCAACGTAGGGATCGTCGGTGAGCGCCCGGGTAGTGTCTTGCTGCACATCTTTAATCCAAATATCTCCCAACGCAGTAAAGGCCACCGACTGTCCGTCGGGCGAAACGACCGGGTTCATCAGCCCGAGCGGAGTACGGGCGCTGGTATCGTCGAAGTCGTACGTCTTGCGCACGTAGGTGGGCCGCTGCAGGGTGACGGTCGCGGAAAAAGCCACCGTATCTACGTCCGCTTGCCCCAGGGTGCGTCGCTTGATGTGGCCGTCGCCGGTGTAGAGAAACGTGCTGTCGGATATCCAGGCCGTGCGGAAGGGAAACACGTCCTCCTCGGTACTGATTACTTCGGGCAAAGCCCCCCGCGCGGCTTGGTAAGCCAAAAGGTGCGACTGCTGACCGTTGTACTGCGTAAAAGTGATTATCTCCGCCGAGGGACTCCAGGCAGGAGCGGCCAGCGCGTATTTGGACGCTACGAGCTGCGTAGGATTTGTCCCTTCCGCCCGCATTCGGTACAAACCGGGCGCGTCGGCCTGCTCCGAAACGTAGGCCAGGTACTGTCCGTCCGGCGAGTAGGTGGGGTGGTACTCGTTGGCCTCGTGGGAGGTGAGCGCGCGCAATTCGCCGGTAGCTGGGGTCACGTCCCACACGTCGTAGTTGCCGTTTCGGTCCGAGGAAAAGGCAATCCGCTGCCCGTCGGACGACCAGTGGGGTTCGCGGTCGTCGTAGCGACCGTCGGTCGTTTGCCGCAATTCACTGCCGTCCCGCCTGATCGTCCAGATGTGGTAGGTGCCGTCCTGGTACGAATGAAACGCCAGGGTAGTGCCGTCGGGCGACCAGGCAGGTTCGTGACAATCGCCCAGCGCATCGGTCAGGGGAGTGGCTTCCCCTCCCTCGACCGGGAGCAGCCAGATGGTTCCCTGTAGGTCGAGAGCTAGCGTCTGCCCGTCCGGCGAGAGGGCGGCAGCCAGGTTGGTACCTTCCCGAAGGATGACCCGCACTTCGGAGGTTTGAGCAAAGCACGGATTGGCGCATGCTACCAAGCCAGCAAAAACCAGTAAGTGCGCACGTCTCATAAGGGCGAGGGGTAGAATAGGAAATGTTAGAGCTGAAAATTTAGAACAATAGATTGTAAATACTAAGCAAAACAGTATATTATTTCATAGTTATCTAGAATACTTACACTTAATATCGACTGTGTGGCTTGGTGGTACCCGGTTGACGAAGCGCTAGTTATTTTGCTACGGAGCATTCGCTACCAGATATAAAGAGCGTTAGTACCCACTAGATTCTGGTCGTAGGGTAGCGCCAGCACGCGGTGCCCGGCGTCCTACGACCCACTACAACCTCGTACGAACCACAAAAAATACCTATCAGAATATTAATTGCTTACCTTTATCGCGCACTATCTACCTGCTTCCGTATGCGCTACCGTACATCGCCCTCCGTCAAGTCCTTTGTCACCTATCCTTTGACCAGCCATCTGATGCTGATTGGCTTAATCTTGTTGGCCCCCTGGGCCTGCACCCCATCCACTTCTACCAAAGAAACTTCCATGACGCCCACCATCACCACAACCGACTTTAGCACCACGCCCGACGGGCAAACCGCCAGTTTGTACACCCTAACCAACTCCAACGGGGTGGAAGCCCAGATTACCAATTTTGGCGGCGTAATTGTGTCGCTCAAGGTGCCCGACCGCAGCGATTCGCTGGCCGACGTGGTGCTGGGCTTTGATTCGCTAAAACCTTACTTCGAGGATTCGCCCTACTTCGGAGCGCTCATAGGCCGCTACGGCAACCGGATTGCCAAGGGCAAGTTTACGCTGGACGGGCAGGAGTACACCCTGGCCCAGAACAACATGGGCAACCACCTGCACGGCGGCCTGCGCGGCTTTGACAAGGTGCTCTGGCAAGCCAAACCGCAGTCGGGCGATAGCAGCAACGTGAGACTCAAACTCCGGTACCAAAGTCCCGATGGGGAGGAAGGCTACCCCGGCACGCTGGACGTCACCGTGATCTATACGCTAACCAACGACAACGAGCTGCGCATCGACTACCAGGCCACCACCGACGCGCCTACCGTGGTGAACCTGACCAACCATTCGTACTTCAACCTCACGGGGCAGGGCGGCAGCTCCATCCTCAACCACGAAGTGATGATCAACGCCGACCGCTTTGTGCCCGTCGACAGCACCCTGATTCCTACCGGCGAACTGGCCGAGGTGGCGGGTACGCCGATGGATTTCCGGCAACCTACGCCGATTGGCGCGCGCATCAGCAATGAGCATCCGCAACTGACGTACGGTATCGGCTACGACCACTGCTGGGTGCTCAATAAAGCAAACCAGGGCGACGCGCTCACCCTGGCCGCCACCGTGCACGAACCCACCAGCGGCCGGTTTCTGGAGGTGCGTACCACCGAACCGGGAGTGCAGTTCTACTCCGGTAACTTCCTGGATGGCACCCTCACCGGCAAGGACGGAGCCGTGTACGAACAGCGCACCGGCTTCTGCCTGGAGACCGAGCACTACCCCGACTCGCCCAACCAGCCCGATTTCCCTTCCACTGAGCTGCGCCCGGGAGAAACCTACCAAACCACCACTGTATATACGTTTTCTACTCGTTAGTAGAGAGTAACCCTTGGTTCAACCGTTCGTAGGGTTACTTATAATGTCATTATGATGCAAGAAGCCTTAGACCATCAAAAACTATCCCTGGCTGAGTACCAACAGCTAGAAGAAACTACGGACACCCGCTATGAATACCGCGACGGTGAAGTGTTTGCTATGTCGGGTCCATCCGGACCGGGCGCGGCCCGGAAGCATAGTGCCATTGCCTCCAATGTAGGCAGAAACTTAGGCAATATACTTCCCAAAGGATGCCATGCGTTCGACAGTGATTTGAAAGTGTACGTAGAAGCGGTTAACAAAGGATTTCATCCGGACGTGTCCGTCGCATGCCGCCCTATCACCGGCCCCGAGGAAATAAATGCCGTTGACAATCCGGTTTTATTGGTGGAGGTTATCTCAGAGGGTTCGGCCAACTATGATCGGGGACAGAAATTCTGGTATTATAGCCAATTGCCCTCGTTGCGGGAGTACGTGCTCATTGAGCAAGATCGGTGGGCCGTGGAGGTGCGCTACCGTAGCTCAGCCACCGACAATTGGATGATGGCTTACTACGAGGGAGAAGAGGCCGTAGTCGTGCTGCCCTCTTTGGATCTGCGGTTACCCCTCGCGCAGATCTACGAAGATACCGATGGTTTGTAGTTATAATGCACAGAAAAAACAGTGAACCCATATGTGCTAACGGTTATCCTTGATCTTATTGAACGATCACCCGATAAGCCCTTTTCAGTTCAACCACAGCTAGCCCAATGATGATAGCTATTTCAGTACAGCATACCGAGCGTAGTTAATTCTTGGTGCAAGTGGATGACCAACCCCAGGGTGAGACCGCAGTACCCTAGGTTAGCGACGGCAATCGCTTTCAGGTAGCTTCGCCAGTGTTCGCTTACGTAAAGAAAGCAGCAGAAAATAGACTGCAAAAAGGCTGGCGAGAAAAGCCAGCGCGTACAGCACCATCGGTGGCATTCCAAACGTATCCTTGAACCTTGGTAAGACTACGCCCAGCATAATTGCAGATAACAACCCTCCCACGCTATTGACCAGAAAGAGCTTCTTTGGTTTGATCCTATCCATAAAGAGGACGATGTGCTAATAAGGGCTGTTTACAAGAGTAGCTAAGGCTTCTTCAAGTCCCGGTTGTCGAGCTGTTCGTCGGCCACGCGCTGGTAGAAGCCCTGCTTGCCCTGCGTGTCCGACAGTAGTAGAAAGAGCGAGATCAGGCCGCTGTCTTCATGCGCCGTGAGCAGTAACCGCCCGTCGGGCGAGAAGTCCAGGTACTCGGTGCGGGGCGTGGACAATTGAAAGACCGCTTTAAAGTCGCTGGTGCGGTAGAAGTTCACGAGCAACTGGTGTCCGCCCGTCAGCAAGTAGTTACCGTCGGGCGAAAAGGCCACCGCCTCGATGCGCAATGGCTCCTTGAGGGTCTTGATCAGCTCACCGCTTCTGAGGTCATACACCCGCGCGGTGCTGTCGAATGATCCGGTGGCGATCCACCGCTCGTCGGGCGAGATGCGCACCGACTTGATCGAGGCCGTGTGCCCGGCGTAGCTTTGAATCACCTTCTGGGAAGTCACATCGATGAGCGAAGCGAAGCCACCGTAGTGCGTCTTACCCGTAGCCGGATCGGGCGTCTGCACGTTGCCCGCTACCACCAGCTTCGTGTCGTCTTGGGTGAAGTCCAGCGAGTTAATGGTGGAGCCCACCTTCACCTTGCCTACCAAGCTATAATCTTCTGCATCCCATAAAAAGGCTTCGCCCGCCTCCGAGCCGCTGGCGATCAACTGGCCGTCGTGCGACCAAGTGATGCCGTCCAGCCCGCTGTCGTGTTCCCAGGCGTGTAGTTGCTCGCCAGTCTGGGTATCCCAGATGCGAACGAAGTAGTCTTCGCCACCGGTGGCGATGCGCTCGCCATCGGGCGAGAACGTCACGCACTCCACTTCCGATTCGTGCGCCTGTTCCCACAGCAGCGTTCCGTCGGCTACGCGCCAGAGCATCACTTTGTAACCGAATTTGGACCCCGACACGGCGTATCGCCCGTCGGGCGAGAACTCAGCAGCTTCTACGGCCCGCAGCTTGGGGGAGAAGTCAGCCACCCGCGTCCAAACCGGCACCACCGCCGGGTACTCCGCGTTGTAGATGGCTTCTTCAGACTGAGCAAATGCAGCGGATGCGATACTGAAAGCAAGGGCAACAACCAATAAGTGTTTCATGGAGGGTAAGGTAAGGGGGTATAAACATCATATCTACCATAGCTCACGGACGGTTGCCGGGGCGGCCCCGCCGCGCGATTAATTTGTGGGCTATGCTAGATGCTTTACTGTGCTTCCAACCGGTAAATTGCTCCGTCAAACCCGCATAGAAACAGCTCCTGTTGGGCATTCACGCCAAAGGAGGATATGCGGAAGTCGGCCTTGAGAAGCAGCGGATTTTCCGCTTGCGATTCAGTAGGGGAGTCCAACGCCCACACCCGGCCCGAAGCATAGTCCCCATAAATGTAGCGACCGACTAAATTAGGCAGCGCGTCACCCCGGTACACAAACCCACCGGTGATCGATACATCACCGTTGCTATGATCATACGCCCATACTGGGCTGATAAGTCCCGACCGGTCACAGTCCTGCGCCGGTTCAAAGCAGTCAGAAGCTTCGGTCACGTCCCAGCCGTAGTTGCCGCCCCGCTCGATAATGTCAATCTCTTCGTACTCATTTTGCCCCACGTCGGCGGCCCACAACTGCCCGGTTTCGGTATCGAAGCTAAAGCGCCAGGGGTTGCGCAGTCCGTAGGCATAAATCTCTTCTCGAAAGCCTTCGGTGTTGCCCGCGAACGGATTGTCCGCCGGGATGCCGTAGGCGCGGTCCGCCGCTGGTTGGTCCACGTCGATGCGTAGGATAGAACCCAGCAGGGTGGTGCGGTCTTGTCCATTCTCATCAGGGTCGCCGCCGCTGCCCCCGTCGCCCACGGCGACGTAGAGGTAGCCATCCGGGCCAAAAGCCAGTTGCCCCCCGTTATGATTATCGTAGGGCTGCGCGAACTCCAGCAGCAACGTCTCACTGCTGGACTCAGCCATGTTGGGATTGCCCCCTGACACTTGGAAGCGACAAACCCGCGAACGCGCTGGGTTGTCAATGGTATAGTTCACGTAGAAGTAACCGTTGGTGGCGTAGTCCGGGTGGAAGGCCAATCCCAAGAGTCCTTCCTCATTTCGGCGATCATCCACCACGTCAGAAATATCCAGAAAGGTCTGCTTCTCACTCACCGTGGCGTCATCAGCAAATACGGAGATCACCCCGCGCTGCTCCACCACAAACACCCGGTTGCTATTGTCGCCTGCGTGCTGGTAGTCTACCGGGCGGGTGAAGCTTAGGTTGGGATAGGCCTCCACCGCGCGGTAGCTCACGGCGCGACCCGTGCTGTCGGTAACGGGAGCTTCGCTGTCGGTATCCCCGCAGCGAGTTTGACTTAGGCAGCCCAGGGTGCCGAATAAAAGTAATAGGGGGCGTAGATTCATCTTATCGAAAGGTCTTGGTTAAGACCTAATAACGATTAAAGCCCAGCGTTCGTTTACCTATGATTGGCAATCTATTCGATACGGGTGCCCAGCGACGACACGGCGGCCACGTTGAAGAAGCCCACGGCGGGTGGTCCGTTCGGGTCGACATTGGTGATGTTGGTGGGGACGTTGGCAATCGGACTGGCAAACAGCTCGGCAAATCCGCCGGGGCGGTTGGTTTGGATACTTACTTCGTTGAGAAAATCAAAAGCAGCATCCGAAATGCTCTGTAATTCTACGTAGACCGAATCTCCCCGGTTATAGGAAGGAAGAAAACCCCCGTCTCCGTCGCCATCAATGGGGTTGATGCTGTTGCGAATGGGTTGGGCAAACACCGTGGCGTTGAAGTTGCCCCCGCGCGAGAAACCCGCATCGTAGGCCAGCGAGATTTCGTCGGGTCGGTTCAGCAGCGCCCCGTTCCGGTAGGCCCGGATCCAGTAGGCGTTGCCCGTTTCGGGCAGGTCGGTGGCCCAGAACTGAGCAATGTAGGTTTCCGGAAAGAAGGCGTTAGCTTCGGTCAGTTCGTAGGTGATACTATCAATAGGAGGCACCGGGTCCAGCACCGTGGTGGAGGTGTACGATTGTTCATCAGTATCGATCCGCAGCTCGTAGGTTTCACCCACCGTGCCAAAGCCCTGCCCGGCAGTCGGGGACGTCCAGTAGTAGGCCCCCGGTTCTCGCTCGTCTTCCTGAAAAGTGTAAACCTCTCCGTCCGAACCGCTAATCTGCACGCTGGCCCCCATCACCGGACTGGCAATGGTGTCGAAGTAAGGCCGGGTGCTACTCAGTCGGATGAGCTGCGCAACGGGTTTATTGGTAATCCAGGCGTCCACCGCCAACACCGGATCAACTTCTTCCAGCGCCGGATTGATTTGGTCCTCACAGGCCACCGAGGCCAACAGGAGTATTCCGAATAAGTACAGTCTGATTGTAGACATATGGCTAAAAGGTGAAGTTCCAGACAAAAGAAGGAATAATGGTGCCCACAATCGCCAGCTGCGTGGCGCTGGACTGTGGTGCCGACTGGCTACCCCGCCCCCCTTGCTCGTTGCCCGAGGCAAAATAGTCAGGCGAACGCGTGTCGTCTTGCGAGAAGAAGATAGAGAAAGGATTGCGACGCGCGTACGCGTTGTAAAGGGTGAAAACCAAGTTGTGCTTCTCATTGATATCCAGCCGTACCGATAAATCCAGCCGGTGGTAATCGGGGATGCGCGTGTTGTTGCGCGAGTCGTTGGCGTTGTAGGGAATCAGGATATCCTGCACCACAAAGCGCGAGGTGGGGAAGGTGGCGGGCGTGCCCGTCAGGTAGGTGAAGTTGCCCGACACCGACCAGCGGTCGTTGATATCGTAGAAGGCGGCTAATTTTAAATTATGCCGCTGGTCGAAGCGCGTCGGGTACCAGTTGCCCCGGTTGATGCCATCGACCTGCAATTCGGTTTTGCCCAGGGTGTAGCTGATCCAGCCGTTGAGGCGACCGACGTTTTTCTTGGCGTAGACCTCCAGGCCGTAAGCGCGGCCCCGGCCCACCAGTAGATCACCCTCCACAAACTCGTTGATGAGCAGGTCGGCTCCGTCGATGTAGTCGATCTGGTTCTGCGTGGCTCGGTAGTAAGCTTCCACCGAGGTCTCGTAGTCGGGGGCTGATGAACTGCCGAAGTTGCGGAAGTAGCCCAGGGCAAACTGGTCGCCCAACTGGGGCTCGATGTTGTTGGAACTGGGCACCCACACGTCGAGCGGATTGGAGGCCGTGGTGTTCGACACCAGGTGAATGTACTGCGCCGTGCGCGTATAGCTTCCCTTGATCGAACTCTGCTCATCGAGCTGCACTTTGAACGAGGCTCGCGGTTCCAGATTGGCATAAGTAGCAATTGGCTCGCCCCGTTCGGCGGTTTCCACTCCGCGCACCGGTAAGCGTTGCCCGGCGGGCGCGGTGCCGTAGCGGTACACCGTGCCCGGACCGTAGTAACGGAAGGCTGAGAAGCGCAGTCCGTACTCTAGCGACAGCGCCGAACCGATGTCTTGTTTGTTGCCCGCGTACACCGCCGTCTCCAGGTTAAACTTCTCGTCTAAACTAATATCAATCACGTTGCCGTCGGCCACTCCCACCGCGTTGGCCGGTTCAAAGCGGTAGTAGGTCGCCTCGCCCCCGAACGACAACTCGTTGCGGCTGTTCAGGAAGTAGGAGAACTGGGGTTTGAAGATGAAGTTAGACACCGACGAGTTCCAGCTAAACGAATCCAGGTCATCTTCGCCAAACTGCAGCTCGTAGTCATAGTCGCTAAACACAAAGGTGAAGTTGGAGAACAGTTTGTCGCTAAACAGGTGGTTCCAGCGGGCGGTGGCGGTGGAGTTGCCCCAGTTGAAGCCCTGGTTGGCATCGAACCTAAACACGTCTCTACCCAGGTAACCCGACAGGAACACCCGGTTATTCTCGTTGATGCGGTAATTGGTCTTCGCGCTTAGGTCGTAGAAATACAGTCCGAAACCGTCATCGAGGCCAATCCGGTCGGCGAAGGGGCGAAGTACCGCGTCGATGTACGAACGGCGTCCCGCCACAATAAACGATGCTTTGTCTTTTATGATAGGACCTTCTACGGTGAGGCGGCTAAAGACGGGAATGCCAAAACCACCCGATACCTGAAACTTTTTGCTGTTACCTTCGCGCATGCGCACGTCGAGCAGCGAGGAGATGCGGCCACCGTACTGGGCCGGAATGGCTCCCTTGTAGAGCTTCACGTCCTGCACCGCGTCGGGGTTAAACACCGAGAAGAAGCCGAACAGGTGCGAGGAGTTGTAAACCGGCGCTTCGTCGAGCAGAATCAGGTTTTGGCCCACGCCGCCGCCCCGCACGTTGAAGCCACTCGCCCCTTCGCCTACCGTGGCCACACCCGGCAGCAGTTGAATGCTGCGCAGCACGTCCACCTCGCCCAAAAAGGCGGGTACCTTCTGGATGGTCTTGATATCTAACCGGTTCACGCTCATCTCGGTGCTTTGCACATTGGCGTCGAGTCCTTCGGAGGTCACCACCACCTCCTGCAGCTCCTGGCTGGTGGAGGTGAGCTCAATATCCAACCGAATGTCTTCGGTGAGCGGCAGCTTTTTGCTCACCGACTGATAGCCCACGTACGAGTAGACGGCCTGATATTCGCCCGGGGAAACGGTGAGCGAGTAGAAGCCGTAGACGTTGGTCACCGTGCCGTTGCCTACCTGCGGAATGTAGACGCTGGCCCCAATGAGCGATTCACCGTTGGCCGCGTCGCGCACGTAACCGCTTAGGGTCACTGGTGATTGGGCCGACAGCAGGGAAGGGAGGGCAGTGAGGAGAAGGATTGGAAGGGCTAGCAACCACTTCGAAAATAAATTCATGCGAGAAGTAATGAAGAAAAGCACTGATGAATTGAGTATGCTTACGGAACAACGGATGGGGGGTTAGCTTAATTCCATCCGAAAGTCGTCAGTCAAACGATTTATCGAGCAGACCAAGCAAACCCTGGGCCATATACGAAGCTCACTGCGGTTTGTCTCTCTGGCAAAGATAAAAAGAGAGCGTGCTAGATTGGTTAACTTGGGTTAAGAAATGTTGCAGGATGCTGGTTTCCGGATGGTGGAGGCTAGTGGCTATTATCTAGCCTCCCGCCTCCTAATCACTCAGAACACAGAAGGGACGTCAACTATAAGTCAACGTCCCTTTCTTAAACAAAAACTATCGTAGTGAGCAGCCGCCTACTCCGCCTCTACGGCATCTTTTTCATCGTGCAGGAAGCCCACGGCCAGCGAGTCTTCGCCTAAGAAGTGCTCGGCGTGGTGCGCCCGGTCTTCGGTTTTCACCAGCAAACCTTCAAGCAGTGACTTGGTGGCGTAGTCTCCCAATTCGTTGGCACGTTTGATCGTCTTGCGCAGCTCGATGGCAATGGTCTTCTCCGCTTCCATGTCGTGCGCCAGGCTTTCGCGGATGCGGTATACTCCTTCTTCTTCGTGCTCGATGTAGGCCAGTTTGGCCACGTTGGCGGGGTGGCAGGTAGGGGCCACGCCCATCACGGTGAGGCGCTCGGCAATGGCGTCGTAGCCTTCGTGAATCTCGTTATAGTTGCCCTCGAAGAACAAGTGCAAATCGCGAAACTGCGGCCCTTCCACCATCCAGTGGTGCTTGTGGTACTGGTGATACAGCGTGACGAACGACGCCAGGTGTTTATCCAGGTGCTTGGCCACCTCCAGAGCGGTTTCTTTCTCTAAACCCACCGGGTTGCCTTCGTATTCTTTTTGCTTTCTTAACTTATCCATGATTAAAGTTTTTAGTGGCTAATGGTGTTTATTGATAAACCCCAACAGAAAGAGAAGGTTTAAAACACATAAGTTGCACGAAGCCTTCTCAACATCTCATACCATTCACTCCCATGCACCATAGCCAACTCGCTCTTATCCTCGGCAACCAACTGTTTCCGAACCACAAAGGGTTGCAACCCGGCAAGCAAACTCTGTTCTTCATGGCTGAAGACGTAGGGCTTTGCACCCACTTTAAGTACCACAAGCACAAACTGATGCTGTTTTTGTCGGCCATGCGCTCGCACGCTGACGAGATAGAAAAGCAGCACGCGCTGAAGTACTGGCCGCTCACCACCGAAAACCAGGCACTATCCTACGAAGACAAATTGGCGCAGACGCTCGACGAGCATCCGGATATTGAAGAGATCGTCACCTACGTGATTGAGGATAAGTTCTTTGCCGAGCGCATGCGTTCCTTCTGCCAGCAGCGGGGGCTACAACTCAAGATTATTGACTCGCCACTGTTCCTGAACCCGGTGGCCGACTTTCAGGAATACGTTGACCGCACCAAGCGGCCCTTTATGCAGTACTTCTACATCGAGCAGCGCAAGCAGCGGGGTATTTTGATCGACCAGCAACAGGAGCCGGTGGGGGGGAAGTGGTCACTGGACGCTGAGAACCGCAAAAAGTTACCGAAGGGCATTGATATTCCTGATCTGGCCCAGAGCGTGGCCACCGAACATACCCCAGCGGTAGCGAAACTGGTCGACGAACTCTTTGCCGATCATCCGGGCGACACGGCCGACTTCTGGCTGGCCACCACCCGGCGGCAGGCGCTGTATCGGGTGCAAGACTTTCTGAAAAACCGCTTCGAGGACTTCGGTCCCTACGAAGATGCCATCGACCGCGACCGCAACTTCCTGTTCCACTCGGTGTTGTCGCCCTACATCAACCTGGGGCTGATCACGCCCGACGAGGTGGTGCGCCGGGCACTGGACTACGCGGCCGAGCACCGCGTCCACTTTCCGAGCGTGGAGGGCTACGTGCGTCAGGTGATCGGCTGGCGGGAGTTTATGCGCGGCATGTACCATACGCACGATCTGCGGGGCAACTTCTTTGGTCACCGGCGCAAGCTTAACAGTCACTGGTACGAAGGTACTACCGGCGTGCCGCCCTTGGACGATAGCATTAAACGGGTGGTGCGGCACGGCTACACCCACCACATCGAGCGGCTGATGGTGCTGGGCAATATCATGCTGCTGTCCGAAGTGCATCCTGACGCGGTGTACGGCTGGTTTATGGAGATGTTCGTGGACTCGTCGGACTGGGTAATGGTGCCCAACGTGTACGGCATGAGCCAGTTTGCCGACGGCGGCACCTTCGCCACCAAGCCCTACATCGGCGGGGCCAACTACATTACCAAGATGAGTAACTACCCCAAGTCGGGCGACTGGGCCGATGAGGTGGACGGTTTGTACTGGCGGTTTATTGACCAGCACCAAAAGGTGTTTGCGGCCAACCAGCGCATGAGCATGATGCTGGGCACGCTAGAGCGGATGGATGCCGACCGGAAAGAGCGGCTGTTTCGGGCAGCCGAAGGGTTTCTGGCGCGGAATACAGCATGAGACCACTCTATGTTTTTGAAACGCTTGAAAACTAAGAAAATGCGACGTTCCAAGAAATGCGTATCCATAGGCAAGAAGCGGTAGGAAGGTTTAGCTCGGAGCGTCGCTGGTTTTTGAGAGCAAAAAGACCCATTAAGTTTCGCTAAAATTACGTAGTTTCGCACCGTTGTTCATCACTGGCATTAGTGTCACTATCACATTTTTTCCGTCAATGCCCAATTCTTCTTCCCGGTCGGGTCCGGTACCTTCATCCTCATCTGGGGATTCTTCTAAACATCAGGAAAGCGTCGCCTCTTCTTCGTCCACCGATGCACTAAGTGCGTCAGCCGTGCTAGAGGGGCTCTATGATACGGCTCCCATGGGGCTGGCGGTGCTGGATGTCCAACTGCGCTACGTGCGGATCAACAACCGGTTGGCCGAGATCAACGGCCTTTCGGTAGCCGAGCATCTGGGCAAAACTGTGCGGGAGATCGTGCCCGACCTAGCCGATGCCGTCGAACCGGGGTTGCGCTGCGTGCTGGAAACCGGCGAACCGGTCATTGACCTTGAAATTAGGGGAGAAACCGCCGCCCAGCCGGGGGTGGAGCGGGTGTGGAAAGAGCAGTGGACGCCAATTTATGATGCGCAGGGCAAAACAGTTGGCATCAACGTGATGGCCGAGGAGGTTACTGAGCAAAAGCAAGCCGAAACAGCTTTGCAGGCGAGCCAAACGCAGTACCATCAGCTCTTCGAGGCCCTAGACGATGGGTTTTGCGTGTGCGAACTGCTGCTGAACGAAGAAGGCACCCCTTACGATTACCGCTTTTTGGAGGTGAATCCTGCTTTTGAAGATCATTCCGGACTGAAAGAGGCGGCGGGTAAGACCATGTACGAACTCGTCCCCAACATGGAATCCTACTGGGTGGAGTCGTACCGTGGAGTGGCCTTGATGGGTGAACGGATTCGTTTTGAGCAAGGCTCCGAGGCGATGGGGCGGTGGTTCGACGTGTATGCTTTTCCTTTTGGCCCGCCCGATAGCCGCCAGTTTGCCATTCAATTTAAAGACGTCACGGCCCGAAAGCAGGCCGAAAAAGCTTTACAGGAGAGTGAGGCGCGTTTTCGTAGCTTCTCCGATCATGCCCCGGCTTTGCTCTGGGTCACCGACCCGGCCGGGCAGTGCACCTACCTGAGCCAGGCTTGGTACGATTATACGGGCCAAACCGAACGTACTGGTCTTGGATTAGGATGGATGGGGGCGGTGCATCCGGACGATAGAGTGGCTGCAGGCGACATCTTTCTGAAGGCCAATAAGCAACAAATTTCCTTTCAATTTGAGTATCGCTTACGCCAACGCAACGGTGACTACCGCTGGGCCATTGACGCCGGGACGCCCCGCTATGACGAAAATGGTGCGTACCTGGGGTACGTAGGCTCGGTCACCGACATCCACGACCGGAAAATAGCTGAGGAAGCGCTGGAGCAGTCCAAAAAAGAGATTGAACGGCAGCAGCAACAGCTACGAGGTTTGTTTGAGCAAGCTCCGGTGGCCATTGCTATTTATCGCGGGCCGCAGCAAATCGTCGAGCTAGTTAATGCGGCAATGTGTAAGCTTTGGGGGCGGCCGGCAGATGAGGTGCTCCACAAGCCGTTTGCAGAGGCATTGCCTGAGTTAGCCGCGCAAGGATACCAAGATTTGCAAGCCACTGTGCTTCAAACCGGCGAATCTTACGCAGGGCGCGAAGCTTTGGTCACGGTCAATCGTGACAGCCAGCCGCATGAGGGGTACTATAACTTTATCGCCCAGGCGTTGCACGATGAACGGGGCGGCATCACTGGATTGATGGTGGTAGCCACTGAGGTGAGTGAGCAGGTAGCCGCCCGTCAGGCAATAGAGCAGCAACAGAAGAAACTACTTAATCTGCTCGAGCAAGCTCCCGTAGCGATTGTGGTCTACCGAGGTCCTGAACATATTATTGAACTGGCAAATCCCAAAGCCAGCGAACTGTGGGGCGTTGCGGCAACTGAGTTGATTGATAAACCCCTGGTAGAGACGCTCCCTGAGGTGCAAAAGCAGGGAATGCAGGATCTGCTGGATGGGATACTGCGGAGCGGCGAACCTTTCGTGGGGAACGAGTTCCCGGTTGTCTTTGAGCGGGATGGGAAGTCGGAGACCAAGTACTTTGACTTCGTGTACCAACCCTGGCGGGACGAACGCGGTGCCATCATCGGGGTGATTGCCATAAGCATCGACGTGAGTGAGCGGGTGGCGGCGCGGCAGGAAGAGTATAAACTCACCACCATGCTGGACAACAGTTCGGACTTTATTGGAATGGCTACTCCGGAAGGGCAAGCAATGTACGTTAACTCGGCGGGGCTGGAGATGGTGGGGTTAGAGGCATCACATCCGGTGGCTGAACTCAAAATCGCTGACTTTTTCTTAGATGAAGATTTGGCTTTTGTGCAGGAAAATGTTCTTCCGACAGTCATGGAAAAGGGAGTGTGGGTGGGAGAATACCAGTTTCGCCACTTTCGAACCGGTAGGGCTATTCCGGTGCTCTACAACTTATTCGCTGTCAACGACCCTACTACCGATGAACTGTTGGGCCTGGCCACCATTACCATTGATATTAGCGAGCGCAAGCAGCGCGAAGCCGAGCTACAACGCTACCAGGATAAGTTGGCCCTCACCAACCAGGAACTGGCGGTGATCAACGAGGAAATGGTTACTATCAATGAGGAGCTAAGCGCTACCAATGCCGACTTGGTGCACACCAACGAGCAGTTAGAGCGGGTGAACGCCGACCTGGACAACTTTGTCTACGCGGCTTCGCACGACCTCAAGGCTCCGATCTCTAACATCAAGGGGTTGCTGGCCCTACTGGAACAGCATCTGTCGCCCGACAGTTTGGCCTCGGTTCGCACTCAAAAAGTGTTGCGGATGATGGAAGCCTCAGTGGCGCGCTTTATGCGCACCATTGCCGACCTGAGCGACGTTGCCCGGCTGCAACGCAAAGACCAGGAGCCCGAGGCGATGGTAAAACTGGAAGCCGTGATCGATGACGTGCTTCTGGACATTGCCCCCGTCATCAAGGAAACCAACGCGCAGATCGATGTAGACGTGGTAGGCTGCAGTCCGGTTCGGTTCACTCCGAAGAACCTGCGCAGTGTGGTGTATAACCTGCTCTCGAATGCAGTGAAGTACCGCGACCCCCAACGGCGGCCGGTTGTTCGGGTTCGTTGCGAGGCAACAACGGAGTACCAGGTATTTACGGTGGCCGATAACGGCTTGGGTATAGATCTGACTGAGAACCGGCAGTTGTTTGGGCTGTTCCGGCGCTTTCATTCTCACGTAGAGGGCACGGGCATCGGGCTGTATATGGTGAAGAAAATTGTGGAAAACGCCGGGGGCTCAATCCACGTAGAGAGTGCGGTGGGGGTAGGAACCACCTTCACCGTACGGTTCAAACGTTAGTATGCTCAGCGTTTTATTTCTATATATAACTATACTGCTCAATGCAAAAACTAGACTGTATTATTTTGGTGGATGACGACGAGGTGACCAACTACGTGCACGAATCGGTGATTGAAGACGCCGATGCGGCCAAAGACGTGCGGGTAGCCGAAGACGGGCAGCAAGCGCTGAACCTGCTTCAGGAGCTGGAGGCGAAAGAATCTCCTTGTCCAAACCTGATTTTTCTGGACATTAACATGCCGGTGATGAACGGCTTCGAGTTTCTGAATGCGTATCAGCAGATGAAGGGGCAATTTAAGCAACCGGTCATCATTGTGATGCTTACCTCGTCGCTCAATACGCAGGACGTGGCTCGAGCCCGGGCGGCCGGGGCCACCGATTTCCTCGACAAGCCGCTCACGCCGGAAAAACTGAACAAGGTGCTGGACGAGCACTTCGACAGTGAATGATGCTTAAGCAGTGAGACGAAGCGTTGCGGGTTGGGTAGCCTATGATAAGCAATAGCAAATCAACCCAACTGCCTAGGGTAAACCTGCATCGCCAATACTACCAATAGGAAATTGAGATTATTTTGCTACCTTGCCAATAAATCAATAAGCGACGGCATGAAAACGTATCCCCTCGGCGAATTTGAAGAAATCGTGTTGCTCACGGTGGGAGCCTTATTCGACGAAGCCTACGGAGTGGCGATCAAAGATGCCATTGAGGAGCGGGCCAACCGCAACGTGAGCGTTGGTGCTTTGCAGTCGGCGCTAAAGCGCATGGAGAAGAAGGGCTATCTGGACGCGCGCACCGGCGAGGCCAATGTGCAACGGGGCGGTAAGCCCAAACGATACTATACCATTACCGCCTTCGGCAAGCTGGCCCTGCAGCAGAGCCGCGACGTGCGTACCGCCCTGTGGGAGGCCATTCCGAAGGTGGCGTTGGATTTTGGCAGATAGCTTTATACTCAATCCAATACCACTTCATCATTCGAAATTCTTTATTCGACATTCGATATTATTGGAATATCGAACCGGGCCCCGGCGGCATCGAATAAGGAACAAGAAATTTCGAAGTAAAAATAGCTGCAACTTATGACCAAACGCTTTGCTGATCGTTTTTTTCGCTGGTTCTGCCACCCCGACTACTTTGATGAGATTCAGGGTGACTTGGAAGAGATGTACCAGCGAGACAAAAAACAAAGCGAACGGCGGGCGCAGTGGAAGTATTTGGAGCGGGTGCTCGGTCTGTTTCGCCCCAGTTTGATTCGCGCTTTTCCTACTCACCTTTTAATTCATCCCGCTATGTTCAGAAGTTACCTTACCATCGGCACGCGCACCCTGCTCCGGCAGAAGCTCTTCACCACCATCAACATCCTGGGACTCGCCATTGGGCTAGCGTCGTTTCTGCTGATCAGCGAGTACGTTCGCTTTGAGGAAAGCTACGACCGCTTCTTTACCAATGCGAACCGAATTTATCGGATGTCTACCGTGCAGGTAGTCAACGGCAAAGTAAAAGTAGAGGATAAGGATGCAATGATTTACCATCCCGGACCGCAAACCTTAAAAGATGAACTGCCCGAGGTAGAGGAGGCTACCGTTACCTATAAATTTGATGAGCTTATTTTCCGCCAGGGCGAATCGGTCGTTCAGGAAAAAGGAATTGTTTCCGCGGATTCAAACTTTTTCAAAGTGTTTGACTACCGGATTATCCAGGGTGCGCTAGAGACAATGCTGACCGAACCCTATTCACTGGTGCTAACCCAAAGCAAAGCCGCCTTTTACTTCGGCGGTCAAGACCCGCTGGGGCAGACGCTTGAAATTCTGGGTGAATTTAACCGTCCCTTCAAAGTCACCGGAGTGATGCAGGATGTGCCGGAGAATACGCAGTACAAATTTGACCTACTCATTTCCGACGGTAGCATCAGGGACAAAGCGGAACGGGAAGGTTGGCAAATGAATAACTACTACGGCTTCGTCAAGTTGCGCGAGCAGGCTACTCCCGCTTCGGTGAGCAACAAACTAGAGGCCTTTGCTAAGAAATACAAGGGAGAGGAGACGAACGAGCGTTTTACGCTCTATCCCGTACCAGACATCCACCTACAATCAGATTATTCTTTTGAGGCAGAAATATCCGGGAGCGAAAAGGCAGTTTCTTTTTTGCGTCTGGTTGCCCTGTTCATTCTGCTGATCGCCTGGGTGAACTACATTAACTTATCGACCGCCCGCGCGGTGAACCGAGCCAAGGAGGTGGGGTTGCGGAAGGTGGTTGGGGCGGATAAACTACAACTCATCAGCCAATTCCTGCTGGAAGCTTTGTTAGTAAATTTGGTAGCGGCTCTGCTAGCGTTGCTTGTCTCCGAACTATTGCTGCCCTACTTCAACCAACTGGTGGGCAAACCGGTCGCTCCGCACGTCTGGAACCACCGACCCTTTCTGCTAAGCCTCTTGCTGTTTTTTCTGGTCGGCACGTTCGTCTCAGGATTTTATCCGGCCCTGGTGCTGTCCGGTTTCCGACCGGTAACGGTGCTGAAGGGGAAGTTTCGTAGCTCCCGGAGCGGAACCCGACTCAGAAAAGGGTTGGTGGTAGTACAGTTTGCCGCTTCGGTGGTGCTGATTGCGGCTACTTTTATTGTGTTTCGGCAGGTGCAGTTTATGCAGGGTAAAGATTTAGGCATTGATACTGACTACGTGGTAGGATTCCGGCTGCCCGACGTACCCGATGACCAACAAGAAGCGCATCGCACGACGGTTCAGTCGTTTAACGAAGCATTGCGGACCCATACCGCCATTGAAACCGTGGGGGGCACTACTAACCTTCCCGGTGGAGACGGGGCGGATATCAATTCTACTACCGGCAAAGTAGGACTTGTAGGGCTTACTGACTTATTAGACCGCACCACGTATGTTCAGTACAACGATGAGTACTTTTTGGATGCCGTTGGTATGCAACTGCTGGCCGGAAGAAACTTTGACCGCAACCGCATAGCCGACTCGATGGTGGTGATGGTCAATCAAGCGTTTCTCAGGCAATTTGATATTCATGACCCCGAAAGCGTGCTCTTCCAGCGAGTTCAGTTGGGAGAAGATGGAAATAGCGATAAGTACGAGATCATCGGTGTGGTTAAAGACTTCAATAGAACCTCTTTGAAAACAACGGTGGAACCTACGCTCTATCTTCCCTGGTACGCTCCCCACGTAGCCGTTGTAAAGCTTAACTCCGCCCAGTACCAACAAGGACTAGCCTACCTACAGGAAACCTGGGCGGAGTTCTTTCCCGGTACCCCACTGGACTATTCGTTTCTCGATGATCGCTTTGCGGCGCTGTATGAGCAGGACCGGCGGTTCGGCGATATCTTCGGCACCTTTTCCGGCTTGGCAATTTTCATTGCGATGCTGGGTTTGTTCGGCTTATCTTCCTTCATGGCCGTGCAACGCACCGCCGAGGTGGGCGTGCGCAAGGTGCTGGGAGCCACCGTGCCGAGTATCATCGGCATTTTCTACAAAGACTTCCTGGTGCTGCTGGGTATCGCCGGGCTGATCAGCCTTCCGGTGGTTTACTACGGCATGAACGGCTGGTTGCAAAGCTACGCCTACCGAATTGATTTTCCCTGGCTGCTTACCGGGGCGGCACTGGTGATTGTGGTGATGTTTGCCCTGCTCACGGTAGGCTATCAGGTGTACCAAGTGGCGGTGCTTAATCCGGCTAAGACGCTGCGTTACGAATAAATATACTTGAGTGACCGCTCAGCAAACTAAACTACTGACAATTGTAGATCATAATCCACAATAGTTATAACTTTTTGGGATTACGTTCTTGAAAGGTTAGCTTTGAACATGGTTCGACGAATTATCTATCAGTCTCTACTCAACGAACTGCATCTGGGTAAAGCCTTATTGGTGCTCGGACCCCGGCAGGCCGGTAAAACCACTCTATTGCAAACCTTGGTCACTGCGCAGTCTGAACCCTGGGTGTGGCTCAACTGCGACGAACGCTGCAAAACCTGAGCAGCAGTTACTTGTACAAAGATATCTTTAGCTTCCAGGACGTGCGCAAACCGGAAACGCTGGAGATGCTACTGGAAGCTCTGGCCCGGCAGGTATGCTCGGAAGTGTCGTATCACGAACTGGCGCAAACCGTAGGGATCAACGCAACAACGGTACGGCGTTACGTTGATTTGCTAGAGAAGGCCTTCGTGATCTTCCGGCTTCGCTCCTTCAGCCGCAACCTTCGCAACGAGCTTAAGAAAAGTCGTAAAATCTACTTCTACGATAATGGCATCCGCAACGCAATTGTTAATAACTTTCAATTCGCTAACCCAAAACCCGCCGAACCCCATTCCGGATGTCCGGCCAGGCCACCGCTAGTGAGGCGAAGTTGATCGCCGCTCCCGCCACGCAGTACAAGCACACCTTCTGCTGCTTGGTGATCATGTTCACCAAATAATTGGCCGCCCCCCCGGCATTGGCCAGCAGTGCCCCGCCCAGCAGCAAGTCCAGGGCCGGGTGCCGACCCGTTTTTTCGGTCCCTCCGGCCGTGGCCAGCACCATCGTGAGTCCGTAGACCACCGCGCTGATGGGCGCGTCGGGCGCACCAAACTGATAGGCTTCGTCCGATCCGTTCACCAAGTCCGAATCAAACAAATCACCCGGCAGGTCGGGCAGGTGCTTGATCACTCCGGTTTGGTAGAGCGAGATGAGACTGAAATCCAGCAGGCCCAGGGCCGATAGGGCCACGATCTGGCGTTTGCGGCGAAGCGCTGGGGAGTGGCCGGTGCGGAGAGTTCGGCTAAGGGCCGAGGGGGATAATCCAAACATAGCGAAAAAAGGAGGTTAAAAATTTGTAAACAGTCGCCAAGTTAGATTGTTGCCTTGGTGTAATTGCGTTGATGTCGACGTAGAAAACGCTACGCCTGCATCCGCGCATTTTTTTCAACTTAACCACAGAATTATATGTCTGACGAAAAATTGTTAACCCTCAAAGACCTGTTCGAGCACAAAGTAAAAGACCTGTATAGCTCACAGGAGCAACTGGAAACTGCGTACCAAGAAATGGCGCAGCACGTGTCGCACGACGCCCTAAAGTCACAGCTGCAAAAGTGCCAGCAAGAAACCAAGGAAAACCGCAAGAATATCGAGTCGATTGGTCAGGATCTGGGCTTCGATCCCAAAGGAGTGAAGTGCACCGGCACCGAAGGCATCGTTAAAGAAGGCAAAGAGCTGATGGAAGCCAAGGCTGACGCCAACGTGGTGGATGCCGGGCTGCTAGTGAACGCTCAGGTGATTGCCCACTACGAGATTGCCAACTACGGGGCGGCTTACCACTATGCCAAACGATTAGGGTATGACCAAGCGGCCGAAATATTCGGCAACGTGATCGAGAAGCAAAAAGATGCTAACGCTCAACTGACCGAACTGGCCAAGGAGACAATTAACGCCGACGCGGCCCAATAGCTTAGCGGGCGAGCAGCGAGTTTCATAAACTCAATTCGCTTTGGCTCAACCACCAAAGCTTTCAATAAATAAACGGTTTATTTCCAAACATTAGCCCCCCCCGGGGCTTTTGTAGTAAGTTTTTTAACCCTTAACACGCAAGTATCATGTCTATATTTTCAAAATCAAAGCACAAGGAAGGCAAGGTTGCCAGTATTATCGAAGAGCAAACCGCCAAGATTCCTTCCGATGTATTCCTATGGGCCGCGCTCGGCTCCATGGCCATTTCGCTAACCTATAAGCTCACCGATAGCGACGATGACAAAGCGTTGTTCGTCGGGCAGTGGGCCGCCCCCTTCATGTTGCTGGGGATTTACAACAAACTGGTGAAATTAGAAGGACACGATTGAGTCTCGCGCAGCGATTCAAGACGAACCCTCATTGTGCTCGACTGAGTGCGGTGGGGGTTCTTTGTTTTTCAGCAACCGGGCTACCGCACGACGCCTGCCGACCGCATTTGTTCGGTCAACTCCGCAGCACTAGCCACAGTGGCATACGCCCCCGCGCGCCGCAGCGTGTCCGCATGACCGGGCGGAATGTGACTCGCTGCCAGGAAGCCAACTACCGGCATGCCCGCCCGATGGGCCGCGGTCACCCCGCTGGCACTGTCTTCCACCACCAAACAGGCAGCGGGTTCTACCCTTAGCTGCCGGGCAGCGTAGAGATACAAATCCGGAGCAGGCTTTGGGCGGGCTACCAAATCGACCGCAAACACATTTTCGCCGAACGCTTCGGAGAGTCCGGCCACCTTCAGCGAGGCCGCCACCCGAACCAATTGGCTGTTCGACACCACCGCCCGGGGCAGCGTTACCGCCGCGACCACCTCTTTCATGCCCGCAATAGGTTGTAGCTCGTGGTCCAGGCGATGGTCAATCGCTCGGCGCAGCTGAACGTTAAAATCCGGAGGTAAATCGATGCCGTATTCTTCCTGGATAATGCGCAAAATATCTTCTTCTATTTTACCGGCAAACGAACTGCCGTAGTCTTGCCAAGACATCGTGAACTCGAAAGGCCGGAGCATTTGCAGTGCCGTGCGATTGGCTAAAATCTCACTATCCACCAGCACCCCGTCGCAGTCGAAGATGACGCACTGCACAGGATGAGATTTATCGGTAGTATTCATAGATTTGGTTGGATTAGGATAAACTGGTGAGGCGTTTCTCCAGGAAGACAACGGCCTGACTGAGCATGGTATCGCCCTGCCGGAGGGCTGTGGTGAGCTGAGCATCCGTAGACTTTTCGGTGAGTAACTGCTGGCACTGGGCCAGATGATTCCGGACGATGCCTAGATCGAGCAGCTCGAGTAACTGTTGGGCTCGGTGCGCCGTTTCTGCCAGGGGTTGTTTTTGCTGGTTCGTCAAAGACTCTTGCAGCGAGGTGCGCAGCAAGCGCAACTCAACCACCGCACTGTTTAAGAACGAACGCATACTGAATTCATCCACAAGAAGCGCAGCAAGTCCGTCTAACGATGGCTCCGCCACTGGGGTTACAGGGTCCGCAGCAGCCGGGCTGATTTGCAAGCATTGGAGAATCGTCTGCTGCGCTTGCTCCGGCACAAAGGGCTTGGTGATCACGTCGGTGAATAGCGATGCGGGGGCGTGCTTCCGAAGCTCATGCACGGTGTCGGCCGTGAGGGCAATGATTGGAATTGGCTGATAGTCATTTTCAGGCAAGACGCGAATAGCACGGGTAGCCTCGTACCCATCCATCACCGGCATGCGCACGTCCATCAAGATCAAGTCGTACTGCTTCTGCCGCGCCATCGCTACCGCCTCCTGACCATTCGCGGCCTCGTCGGCCTGCACCTGCCACCAGTGCCGCAAAAATTGCTGAAAAACCATTCGGTTCACGGCCAAATCTTCCACCAGCAACACGCGGAGGCCGCTAAAGTCAACCTTCGGCACCGGGCTAGCCGTTGCGCTTTCTTGCCGTCCGATTTTTGACGCCGGAAGCGTGAAAAAGAAGCGCGACCCCACTTCCGGTTCGCTCTCCACCTTGATGCGACTGCCCATCAGCTCCAGCAAGCCCTGGACGATGGACAACCCCAGGCCCGTGCCTCCGTATTGCCGGGCGGTAGAACTATCGGCCTGGACGAAGACTTCAAAAATGGTAGTAAGCTTATCGGGCGGAATGCCAACGCCAGTGTCTTGCACCGAGATGTCGATGAGCAACTGATGATCTTCCGGAAGCGCAGCCGGGCTCTCTCGGAGCGACACCGCGAGCCGAACCTGCCCGCCCTGGGTAAACTTCAGGGCGTTGCTTAGTAGGTTGTTGAGTACCTGCGACAATTTGAGTTGATCGAGCAGCACGTGCTCGGGAAGGTTCGGATCAAGATGAAACACCAAATCGGTTCCCTGCTGATGGGCGTGGGGCTGATGTGCTTTCTGCAGACTATCCAGCAGTTCGGCCAACCGCACCGGGGTTTCGTCGAGCTTCACCTTGCCTGCCTGTAGCTTGCTAAAATCCAGTATGTCATCGACGAGCATGCGTAGGTTGTCGGCCGAAAACTTGAGGGTTTGCAGGTGCTCGGTTTGGGCAGGATCATCATTTTGTTGCAGCAGCAGGTTGGCCAAGCCGACCACCGCATTGAGCGGGGTCCGAATTTCGTGGCTCATGTGCGACAGGAAGTCCTCTTTGGCCCGGGCGGCTTGTTCGGCGGCCTCTTTGGCCCGGAGAAGTGCTTCTTCGGCCTCCTTGCGTTCGCTGATGTCGTATGATACCGCCAGGGCCGCGTAAATATTTCCCGCTTTATCGTACAGCGGCACTCCACGGGTCATGTACGTGCGGTCGTGGGCCTGGTGCTCGAACTGGAAGGGGGTGCCCGCTAGTGTTCGTCGGTAGAGGGGCACATACAACGTGGCCATCTCGGCACCCAGTGCTTCCTCGATAGTTTTTCCTTCCAGATCGGCCGGAGACAGCCCCGCTTCGCGCAGGGCCTGCCCGTCGGCTACGCGGTAGCGTAGGTCGTGATCCACCTCGAAGGCGGCCCCGCCGGGCAGGTGCGCCACCAGCGCACGATAGCGGGTTTCACTCTGACGAAGGTCTTCGGCTGCTTGTTTCTGCTCGGTAAAGTCCAGGCTCATGCCAATCCAGCCCTCTACTTCTCCCGCCGCGTTCCGAAAGGGGGCAGCGCGCATGGCCACCCAGCGCCACCCCCCGCTCGTGTGGCGGGTACGCACCAGGGTTCGGGCGGTAGTCTGGTTAGCAATGCACTGCTTCCAACTGTCTACCACGCGCTCGCGCTGTTCGGGGTGCAACGCATCAACCCAACCCATTCCGCGGTACTCTTCAAAGGTTTGACCGGTGAACGCCTGCCACGAGGGCGTTTCCTCTGCTAGCTCCCCGGCCGCATTGGTAATCCAGACCATCTGGGCCGAAGCCTCTACCAAAGCCTGAAACTTGGCTTCGATGGGAGAAATAGGGGCGGGAGGCGGATTAGCAATTTCGGTAGCCTGATGAATGATAAAGTTCACGGCTGAATCTTGATCCGGCACCGGTCGATACCGCAGCTCAAAGGTGTGCCCGCTCAGGCCGGTTGCCGAGCATAAAACGCGTTCCTGGCCGTCTTGAACAATCTCTTCCAGATGATGGACTAGGGTAGCAAGCCCCCCCGCGGGCAGGGTGTGGGTTTGGCAACTGAACAAAGTAGCGATGTCCTGACCAAGCACCGCCGAGCGGTCCACCTTCAGCAGGTCGAGCAGATCGTCGCTCACCGCTATCAATATTCGCTCACGGTTCACCGCCCAGTTCAGACCGGGCAGTTGATTCCACAGCGTCGTATGCAAGTCAGTGGGAAGTTGAGAAGCCATTCGGTGGTGAGAATAAGCTTGTTTACTGTTCTGGCAAATATACCTGAACTTAGGCGGCATCACCAACATACACCGCTTTTTAACGATGCCCCCGGATTGGAGAGACTGATGCTGGGGGCACTAGACCACGTCAACGACCGCCCAAGCCGGGCCGGAACGCCGCTGCCGCGCGTGATACCAGCCCGCAAACAGGGCTACGGCCAGCAGCACTTCGGCCAGATCACCTCCGTAGTACATCCACTGGGCCGCCTCCTGAATTTCTACCAGCGAATGGTGGGTGCCCCGGGGCCAACGGTGGGCGTACATCAGCTTGCTCAGGTACCCGTGCGTGGCCACACTGGTAAACAATACTCCCAGCCGCAGGGCAAAGCGAGGGCGGTGCGGGGCGGGGTCCGGACCGGCAATGGCCCAGGTGAACAGGCACCCGGCCGCCAAAAAGTGCCCATGAACCAGGTGATGAACGGCCGCATGGGAGTGCATATACGCAAATAACGGAGTGAGATACAGCACGTACATGCCCCCGATGTTGAGCAGCCCGGCCGTGATCGGATGAGCAAGTGTTCGCAGCCCGGGTGAATTTAACCCGCGGTTGATGCGGCGAGAAGTTGGTGCGGGCAGACTGCGCCACAGCAAGGTAAGAGGAGCCGCCAGTACGAGTCCCAGCGGTGCCAGCATACCAATAAGCAGGTGCTGCACCATGTGGCCCCGCAGGTTATGGTGCGCCCACCGGGCCAGGGGCGGCCACGTAGCCAACAACAACAGGCCAATGCCGACGATCCAAAAGGTGGTGCGAACCGGATTCCAGGGTCGCCCGCGCCGCGATTCGCGCACGACCAATCCCAGGTAAATCGATAGCAAGCCGATAAGCAGTCCCCACGGAAGCCAATCCATCGTTGAGAAAGCGGCACGGGTGGGCATCTAGCGGGCGTTGGTGGGCATTGGTAGATTTCGGCGGGCGCGCCACCATAGGCCAATGCCAATCAGCAACAACAAGACTCCCGCAGCGTTCCAAACCAGGTCGTAGGGCAGCAGGTCGACGCCGTAGCGAACCTGATGCAGGCGCAGCACCTTGTGGTTAATCAGCCCATCGAAGAGCTGGAAGCCTCCGGCACCTAAGAAAACTCCCGCCCCGGCCCACTGGGGAGCGAGCGCCCGTTGGCGGCGCAGGTCAGATACCAGAAAAAAACCGGCTACCAGAGCAATCAACTCGCCCGCGTGCAGTAGGCCGTCGCTTAGCAAACTGATGGCGGGAGTGGACTGATCGTAAAAGTGGTGCCAGGCCAACACCTGGTGGAACACAATTTCGTCAATGGCCGCCATCAGGCCTACCCCGATGAGGAGTGCCGCCCGTAGCGAAGCTGAGGGTGATAGGTGGTGGGTTGACATAGCAGGTAATTATACGTAGCTCGCTAACCACGCGGGGGGTGCATTGTTAACCCTTTCTTTCCGCCTAACCGAGCAACACCCCCCTCTAACGCGGGGAAAGAAACCGCTAAAATACCGAGAAAGTGAAAACTTACTGCCCTGGATGCTGTTACTACTGTAATTTTTACTCAACCACTAACTTTTTTTATCATGGCTATTGTTAAAATTATCGAGGTAATTTCTTCTTCAGAAAAGAGTTTCGAAGATGCGATTCAGAACGCTTTGGAAGAGGCTTCCAAAACCGTAAAGAACATCAAATCAATTTACGTGAAGGAGATGACCGTCAACGTAGATAACAACCAAATCAAGAGCTACGGCGTAAACGCCAAGGTCTCATTTGAAATTATGGATAAGTCCACCGGATTGGGTGGATAATTTTGCCTGCCCGCCAGGGATTGCCTTTTTAGGATGCGAATCAGTAGTTATTAGTGGCTCAGCAACGGAGCCGCTGCTTCTGGTTCGCATTTTTTATTGCTATTTCCAAAATCAAAAACATCTTGCTATTGCGTTGGTTTCACAACCACGATAACCATTTTTCAACCTTAATTTTTATACTAATGAATGTTAAACAATTTTTTGCTACCGCCCTGATGATCAGTGCCGTAGCCAGCTACAGCGTAGCGCAGCAAACGAACGATGGAACCGCTAGCACCAACGGCTCGGCCATGACAGAATCCAACATGGTAGACAACAAAACCCAGCAGTTCATGGAAAAGGCAGCCACCTCAGGAATGCTGGAGGTGAAGCTCGGCCAGATGGCGCAGGATAAAGCTAGCTCGGGCGAAGTAAAAGACTTCGGAGAGCGCATGGAAACCGATCACTCCCAAGCAAATGATAAGTTGAAAAGTATTGCGCAGGAGAAAGGCGTCATGCTGCCCGATTCGCTCACGGCCAAGCAGCAAAGCACCGTTGATAAGTTGTCTAAGCTATCCGGCGAAGAGTTCGACCAGGAGTATATGAAAACGATGGTCAAAGATCACAAAAAAGACATACAGACCTTTGAGAAAGCGTCTAACAACGTATCAGACCCAGCCGTGCAAGATTTTGCCTCTCAAACGCTGCCCACCCTGAAGGAGCACTTGCGTAAAGCTGAAGACATCAATCAGCAGCTTCGTAGCTCATAGGCTTTTCACCTAAACCCGCAAATTTTATTCACTATGAAAAATTCAATAGATAAAGTAAGTGCCCTGTTTGCCGGAGCTCTATTTGCCGGAGCGGTGGCTTGCCAACCCGCCAGCGATGGTTCTGACAGCGCTACCAACACGCAGCCCTTAGAGCAGACCGAAACTCCGGCCACCGCAACCACGCCCGAGCCGATGCAGGATACTACTGCGTTATCTACCGATAGTTTATCAAATCCTACGGTTCCTAACTAAGAGTTGGTGGTCATGCCACAAAGTTAAGCCATCGGTACGCAAATGCCGGTGGCTTTTTGGTGATCATTGCTAGCTAGGCTCGGCCCCGGCCCGCCACCCGGCGGTAGAACGACACCGGAAAGTTGATCGCGGCCCGAAGACCGGTGATGGTCGACAGGTTGCGCATCTCCCGCTGAATGTCCAGCTTAATCTCATCCATGAGCGACGTTTCGGTCACCTCGCCCCGTTCCTGCACGTAGGCCAAGCGGTAGAGGGCCACCATTCCGAGCAGAAAAGAAAACAGAAAGAAGAAATCCCACCCCTGCACATCGAAGGCGAGGAAGGTTCGCTGATACCGCTCGCTGCTCCACGCCAGTTGCAGCGCCAATTGCTTCCGTAAGAAAAAATCGGCCAACAAACCTCCCACCACCGGGGCTGCCCCCGCGGCCAACGCATTGGTGAAGCTAACCACGGCCAGATAACTCGCCCCCTCTCCGGCGGGAGCCAGCTTCAGACCAATGCTGCTGGCCGACAGCCCGGTGCCCGCCGTGGCCACCCCCATCAGGGCGTGCAGCACCACCAGCAGGGGCAGCGTGAACCGGTGGGGGGCGGGAAACGTGGCGAAGGTCCATCCCAAAATGCAAACCAGGTACAGGGGGGCACACAGCGACAGGATAGACTTGTACCCGTAACGGTCGGCGTAGCGCCCCCACCAACGCAGGGCCACCACGGTAGTTACCTGGCTCAAAGTGGTTAGGGCGATCACGTAGGTGATGCTGAAGTTGAGTTGTTGCAGCAAATAAACGGTAAAAAAAGGCGCAGCCAGGTTCACGGCAAAATTCCACAGCGCGTTATAGATGATCAACGCCCGGAAATTAACCGAGCGGAACGGCTGACGAAGCAACTCACCGAAGCGGCGTTGTGCGGGCTGGATAGACGACTCGGGCGTATACGCCAGCAATCCTACCCCCACCATGCCCGCAAGTCCACCCAGCAGAAACAACACCACGTAGCCCAACGTACCGTTGGTGGTCTGTCGTTGAAGCGCATCTAGCCCCACCGCGCAGGCCAAACTCAGGACAATGCCCACCGTTTGCGACCAGCGCATGCGCCGCGAAAAGAACTGCCCCAATCGCTCGCGCGGAATTAGGTCGTGCATCCACGAGGTCCAGCTCCCCCCGGCCACCGACAGGCTAATTTGCAGCACCACGGTGCCAAGCAAGAGTACGACCACGGGCGAAGCACCCGGAAGAAAGGGAATGATCGCGATAAGAAAATACATGATACGCCCCAGGGTAGAGGCATACACCACCACCTGCCGACGCGGGTAGCGTTGCCCCAGCCGAACCGACCACAACTGAAACACGTTGGCCAGCGTTGGGATAGCCGAAAGCAGCCCAATTTGCGCATTGGAAGCGCCTAACTGCAAGGCAAAGGCGACTAAAAATGCGCCCCCGGTAAAAGTGAGCATGGCCTGAGAGGCCACCCCGTCGTACAAGACCAGGCGGAGGCTTCGTTCTCTTTCTTCGGTAGATAGTTGTGATTGCGGCAGAAAGTGCGCCATGCGCAGTGAACTAAGTGGATGCGACGCAAAACTACCAATCAGCCCCATTGGCCCCTACAGAAATGCTACTTTTTCTGCTTTGAAAAAATCAGAAAATGTCTACTTGCTCCAATTTATTCCGGGTGTACGACAATTTGCATCCATTCCTCTTCAGCATAGGGATTGGTATGTAATTAGCGTATCCGTACTTTCTGACTCTTCATACTTCGAAATTCATTATTCCTTGCGCCGGGCGCAAGGAATTTCGAATGATGAAGTGATAAAAAAATGCATTTTGTCGTACACCCGCTTATTTCCCATAGGATAGCCGATAGATCACCCCCCCCGTGTCGTCTGAAATCAATAC
Source organism: Cyclobacteriaceae bacterium (assembly GCA_965217295.1). Classification (GTDB taxonomy): domain Bacteria; phylum Bacteroidota; class Bacteroidia; order Cytophagales; family Cyclobacteriaceae; genus Tunicatimonas. The sequence goes on along the minus strand of CBDCHR010000008.1, from coordinate 5,225,132 downwards.
GGAACCGTCGGGATAGGGCGCTAGCCCCACCACCCGACTGAACTGCGCTTGGTTGTCATCTACCAGAAATCCGGACACTAAATCGGTGTACTCGGTCGGGTTGCCCTGCTCGTCGAAGCGGATGCGTACCACCTTGTAGCCCGCGGGTTCGCTGCGGTTCCACGAGCCGCGCAGCGTCACGATGGCATCGTTGCGGTATTCCTGCGGAAATTGTTTGCCTTCGTAAAAAATCATGTCGAGCGGAGCACAGTGGGCAGGCAACTGCATCACCGGCAGCGTGACTCGCTTGAGATACGCCTCGTAAGACTCTCCGTCAGGAGGAGCGTCGGCCGGATTGTACTTGCCATCGCCGTAGATGTAGGGCCAGCCGTAGTTACCGCCTTCTTCCAGCTTATTGAGTTCCTCCTTCTGCTCGTCGTCGCCCAACCAGTCGATGCCGTGGTCGAGTCCGTAGAGCGTGCCGGTGGTGGGGTGCCAGTCGAAGCCGATGGTGTTGCGCAGTCCCTTGGCAAAAATCTTGCGGTTTTTGCCGTCGGCGTCGGCCACCAGCAGCGTAGCGTTCTCCTCGCGCGTTTCGTCGCAGGCGTTGCAGGTGCTGCCCACCGAAACGTACAGCTTGCCGTCGGGACCAAACTCGATGGTGCGGTTGGGGTGCTGCCCGCCGTCAGGCAAGTCTTTCATAATCTGCTTAGGCTCCTTGAGCGTGCCGTCCGGCTTGATGTCGGCGCGAAACACCTCGTTGACGGTCACCAGATACATCTGGTTGTCTTTCAGGGCGATGCCGTGCACCTGGTCTTTTTTCCACACCGTTTTGGTCACGTCCGCTTTTCCGTCGCCGTTGGTATCGCGCAGCATCATCACGTCGCCCGCGCGGCGGGTCACGTACACCGTGCTATCGTCGCGCACCACCAGCATGCGGGGCTTGCCCAGCCCTTCGGCAAACTTCTGAATAGTAAACCCTTGAGGAACGGTGAGTTGCTGCACCCGCTCATCGCTGGGCTCCACGTGGGCGGGCTTGAATACGTAGCCCTGCACGCTGGCCGTTACTACGGTGTCTTGTTGGGCTTGGGTGCTCAAACTGAAAGTGAGCAAAAACAACACAAAAAATAATGAAAGGCGATTCATAAAAAATGGGTTTTGGTGGAGTAAAAATAAAGGCTGGTTTCCTCACAAGCATTTTCCAAGATGAGGCATCGGCCAAAGCAAGGCTATGCGAAAAACATAAATTAACTAACGTCTGATTTTGGGTAAACCGACCAAAATGACCTTTGTTGCTAGCGAAGGAAAAATTTAAGACGCCACCGCCGGTTCGGCCACTTCGTTGCTCTTCTTAAGCGGAATCTCGGGTATAAACCAGGTAAACAGAAAGCCCGCCGCCACAATAAACAGGGTGAAAAAGTAAATTCGGGTGATGGCAGTATTGAAGGCCTGTTTAAGCGCCGTGTTTACCTGCGCAATTGTTTGCTGTGCCTGTTGCTGTAACTGCTCTTTCAGCGCGGGCAATCGGGCCGCGGTGACGCCCTCTTGCAACTGCTGGCGGGTGGCGGCATCGAGCAGCGGACTGTTGAGCAAATCGTCGGGTAGGGGAGTGCCGGGCTCCGATTGGGCGATGCGTGCGTAAAGCCCATCGTAGGCCTGCTCGATGCGTTTGTCGGCCTGACTGCCTCCGCCCGAGCGCATCTCGCTACCCGGAGCTTGCTGAAAAGTGCTCGCCAGCGCCGGGGGCATATCCTGACTAAACGACTGGGCCAGCGAAGACGCCAGCAGGGTGCCCATCAGGGCTGCCCCCAGCGCCCCGCCAATCTGTCGGAAAAACTGGCTAGCACTGGTGGCTTGCCCAATCCGACGCCCGTCCACCGCGTTCTGAATAGCCAGGGTGTAGAGCGGCAACGAGGGGCCGATGCCCAGTCCGCACACCAGCATGTAGGCCACCACCGTCCAGTACGACACCTCGGGAGTCATCAAATAAAGCAGCACCACGCCCACGGAAAGCAGCGCCAGTCCGCCCAGCATCCAGCGGCGGTAGTACCCGAAGCGCGACACCAATTGCCCCGACACCACCGAACCGGTCACCAGCCCCATCGATAGCGGAATCAGGGCCACTCCGGCCCGCGTGGCCGACACTCCCACCACGTTCACCATGTACAGAGGCAAAAAGATGATGATGCTGAAGAAGGCCGCCCCCAAGAAAAACAGCGCCACGTTCGCAAACCGAAACACCTTGTTCCTGAACAGCCCGAAGTCCAGAATCGGGTTGGTCGAGTGTAGCGAGCGGTAGGAAAATAGCGTGACGCATACCAGTCCCAGTGCCACCAGCGACAGCGTGACCCACGAACTCCAGGGGTAAGCAGTTTTGTCTAGTTGCAGGGCCAGCACCAGCGGCACCAATCCGCCGATGAGCAGCAGGGCCGATCCGTAATCGAGCCGCTGCTTTTCGCCCTTCGGCAGCAGCGGGGGCATGCGGCGGATGATGAACCACAGCGCCAGCGCTCCGAAGGGCACGTTCACGTAGAACACCCACCGCCAACCGGCCACGCCCGGCACCAACGCACCGCCGTGATCGGTGAGCAGTCCGCCCACCCATGGACCCAGCACGCTGGCGATGCCGAACACGGCTCCTACAAACCCCTGGTACTTGCCCCGCTCGGCCGGAGGAAACAGGTCGGCGATGATGATAAAGGCCATGGCGAACAGGCCCGCGCCCCCGATGCCCTGCACCGCCCGGAAGATGATCAACTGACTCATGCCATCACCCAGCAGGGGCAACGGACCAAACTCACCGGCCAGTCCGCAGAGAAAGGAGCCGGTCAGAAAAAAGCCCACCGCCACTAGCTCGATGGTCTTGCGGCTGTACATATCGGCTAGCTTGCCGTAGATGGGCACCAGGGCGGTGGAGGCCACCAAGTAAGAAGTGGCCACCCAAGCGTAGCGACTCAGCCCGTTGAGGTCTTCCACGATGCGGGGCAGCGCGGTGGCCACGATGGTTTGGTCGAGCGCGCCCAGAAAAAGGGCCAGCAGAATGCCGATGAGGGTGAACTTGGTTTCTTGTTTCATGATGGTGACACTAACGGGCATAGCTAACTAAAAATTTGCGCCGGTGTTTGGGAAAATTTTCTTCGAAGCAGGGGGGCGGCAGCTTATTTCGGTGGGGCAAAAAATTAGAAAAGAAGAGTCTTATTTATGCGTGTTTCTGTCAACAATTGCCCGGCAATTCAATTGTAATGACAACACGCGTCCGGCTACCGCATCAGCCGGAAAGTTTTTTAACACTATTTAAACCACTTTTTATCATGAGCAATCCTGTAAAAAACCAGTACGAAAAGCGCAATCCGCTGGACCAGTATCCCCGCCCGCCCTTCCCCAAGCAACCGCAACCGGTGCCGGGGTCGATCCACGAAATGGACCCCAAACCCGACCATGGCGAAGAAAGTTACCAGGGCTTCGGCCGCCTCCAGGGACGCAAGGCGCTGATCACCGGCGGCGATTCGGGCATCGGCCGCGCCGTGGCCATTGCTTTCGCCCGCGAAGGAGCCGACGTGGCCATCAACTACCTGTCTAGCGAAGAGCGAGACGCCCAGGAGGTGATACAACTCATCGAGGCCGAAGGCCGAAAGGCGGCAGCGCTGCCCGGTGATATCTCCAAAGAAGACTTCTGCCAGCAGTTGGTGAAAGACGCGTTGGAACAGCTGGGCGGACTCGACATTCTGGTGAACAACGCCGGTCGCCAGACCGCTCAGCAGTCGATTGCCGAGCTCACCACCGAGCAGTTTGATAACACGTTTAAGGTGAATGTATACGCGCCCTTCTGGATTTGCAAGGCCGCCCTACCGCACATGGAAGCCGGAGCGGCCATCATCAACACCACCTCCATCCAGTCGTTCGATCCGTCGGAAAGCCTGCTGGACTATGCGCAGACCAAGGCCTGCAACACCGCCTTCACCAAGGCGCTGGCCCAGCAGGTGGCCGAAAAGGGCATCCGGGTGAACGCCGTGGCGCCGGGCCCTTTCTGGACGCCCCTGCAACCCACCGGCGGACAGCCGCAGGAGAAAATCCAGAAGTTCGGGTCCAGCACTCCCCTGGGCCGACCCGGGCAACCCGCCGAGATTGCGCCGATCTACGTGCTGCTGGCCTCGCAAGAAGGCAGCTACATCACCGGCGAGGTGATGGGAGTGACCGGCGGCATGATGCCGATTTAATTTCGAAGAATAACAGAAATGAAGAGCGCTGGAGAGAATCACAGATTTTTCATAGCGTATAACAACTCTTTCTCCTGTCATTTTGGAAGGGAGTGATTGCCAGATACATCGAAGTGTAAAAAGCTTCCTGCGGAATGACATGGGGGGCAGGGAAAAGCAGTAGGATAGCTTCACCTTCGTTTTTACGAAAAAGCCAGCGGCGCATTTGTCGCAGGCTTTTTTTATTCAACCGATAAAATTTTTTCAAGCGTAGCATTGAGTTCGTTTGGATTCTCAAGCATTGGATAATGGCAAGTTCCTTCTGTCACATACAGTTCGTAATTATCGCCTAGGTATTTCTTGAGACTTTCTTCGTTTGTTGGCGTATAATTCACGTGGACGGAATATAACTTTAGCTCCAGGCCTTTCAAAAGTTCCGTTTCGCGAACAGAATAACTAAAACCGTATTCAAGTAAAGGAACACCTACTTCGGGGTTCATTTCCTTATAATCCTTTAACAATCTGGAAACAATTTCTGGGGCGGTCGCTTTGGTCAACAACGCTTGTCGGGCGAATTGCTCGCAAGTATTCTCAAAATCTGCTTTCAAACCGGCTACTATCTGAGCAACAACCTCTTTTGGCAACTGCATCCCGACATTCTTCATATGATCGATTTCAATCAAACCAACAATGTTAGTGTCATTTTCTGTTACGGTCTCCAACATTACGTCCGAACCAAAAGAATGCCCAATGAGTACGACATTTTCTAACAATAACTCTTTTATAAATTCACTAACATCCTTACCAAATCTCTGACCGGTCAATTCCTTTCGGTTGAATGAAGACTTTCCGTGTCCGGGCAAATCAATCGCTACAACTCGATACTTTTCAGAGAAATAAGATAATTGCTCGTTCCAGTACTGCTTATTGATGAATGCCCCATGTAGGAACAAAAGTGTTGTGTCTCCTTTTTCGTTGTCGAAATAAGACAATTCTTCTCCGTTGATATTAATTTTATTGGTTTCCATAATTTGCGCATTAGATATTAAAGAAATAATAAAAGATATGAATAGAATCAATAGGTTTTTCTTGTTTTTATTTTCTTTATGGCTGCTTATGAATATTTATTCATGTTACTGATAAATTTTTTATTTTTTGATTGCTTCCCAGCAGAGAGAAAATGATTGATCGACTAAATCTTCAGTTAGTCGACCATCCATATCGTTGACCAAATAAGAGGAAAAGTTTCTTATGAAGCCAATAATTAGGGATATGAGCATATTGCTGTCAGTGTCCTTTATCAAGTTTTCTTTTATACCCTTATCCAATAAGTTCTTCAAATAATTTCTAAAGGTGGTATCTAGCTTCTTATTAGCTTCCGAAACGTAGGGGGAAATGAGAAACTGTTCTAAGAAAACAATCCTCAAATTATTGGCAACTAGTCGCTCTAGTGCAACCTTCCACATCTTATACAACTGAATATCAATAGGAAGGTGACTTATTTCATCTATGAGGGCAGGGGCGCTTTCTCTTTGCAGTTTACGGTAAAGAGCGTTTAGCAACTCTTCTTTACTTCTGAAATAGATGTAGAGTGTACCGCTTGCTATTTTGGCTTCTTCAGCAATACTAGACATTTTCAAACCTGCAATACCTACTCTGCCGGTGAGGTGTAATGTAGCCTCAAAAATTTGATCAAGTCTATGTTCTGCGGCCTCAGTCATGATTACAACAATATGAATATTTATTCATATCTGCAATTCTAAATGGGTCTAATATCAATTACGGTGGCTGTTTTTTGCTTGTGGCCAACATCCGGGAGGAGGTAACAACGCAATGTTACGCGCTAACCTTTTCCCTCTCAATTGTTTCCCACGTTTCGTCGCCGACGACAACTACAACCGGACTTTCTGGTCGGAGGCTGCGCGCCTCGGGGTAGCGATAGCACGCGGTGCCCGGCGTCCTTCGATCCAACTGAACGAATATTTGGCAAAGAAACCTCTGGAACTCGGGCGCGCTTGTAGCGCGTCACCCATCCGATACACCTCTCAAAACTCCAACCGATAGGTCACCGAAGGAATGATCGGAAACAGGCTGTACTGCTTTAGTCTCCCGTCTGATTCGTACAAAAAATAGGGATTGAGACGGCTATAGGCATTGTACAATGAGAAAATCCAGGTACGGTGGTTGAGCCGGTTGGTTTCTTTGCGCCGCTGGTAGCTCATGTCCAGCCGGTGGTAGGCGGGCATGCGAAAGTTGTTGCGCCGGTCTAGCAGCACCCGGTCGTTGAAGGGGGTTTGGTAAGCATCTTCGTAATCCCAACCCGGCGGGGAGATGCCCGGGTAGCGGGCCGTTGGGACGCTCACCGCATTCCCGGTGTTGTAGACAAAAGTGAGCGACAACGTACGGTCCTTCGGCAGGTGGTAGTTCACCAGTAACGACACGTCGTGTCGCCGATCGTAGCGAAAGGGAAAAGGCTGGCCCCCGTCGATGGCATCAAACCAGCGATTTGTCCAGGAGAGTGTGTAGCCCAGCCAGCCGGTGATCCTTCCCTGTTTCTTGTTAAAAAACAGCTCGACTCCGTAAGCGTCGCCGTTGCCTGCCACCACTTTGTTCTCCCAGGTCTCCCCGTTCTGAAACAGAAAGCTGGCCCCGTCGCGGTAGGTGATCAGGTTACGCATCCGCTTGTAGTAGCCCTCCACGCTCACATCGAGGGTGCTTCTGACCAGCGATTTGGTGACGCCAGCGGCCACCTGTTCGGAGCGCTGGGGAGCTACATTCTCGGTCGTAGACACCCACAGGTCGGTGGGCAGACCTAGCGAAGAGTTGGTAAGCAGATGCAGATACTGGGTCATGTAGGTGTAAGAGGCCTTCAAAGACAAACCGGAGTTCACCAGGTAGCGCAGGGCCAGCCGGGGCTGCAAGTTAGCGTAGGCCGCGCCGTCCACCCAGAAACCCGAAGCGCGCAATCCGGCGTTGGCGCTCAACTGTCGGGTTACGCTAATCTCATCTTCCACGTACGCCTCAGCATTGGTGGCCACAACAAAGTTTTGGTTGTTAAACGTGGTATCAGTACTGGGATTGGCCACCTGCACCACGTCGGGATCGAACCGCTGCCGCGAGAGCATCGCTCCGAATTTGATGTTATGAGACAGGGCGGGAGCGTAGTCGAAGTCGGCCTGCAGTTTGAGATCGCGGATGCGGGAGCGGGACGCGTAGAAGTCATCATCCCCGGCTTGCTTGATGCGGTATTCCTGAAAAAAGTTGTAGGTGCTGTAGCTAGCGGCGAAGTTGCCAAACAACTTGGGACCGAAAATGTGGTTCCAGCGCAGCACCGAGGTGAGGTTTCCCCAGCGGAAGTTGAACGTATACCGGTCGGCCCCATCGTTAAACGTATCGAAGAAGCGGTCGCGCCCGGTGTAGAAGCTCGCGTATACCCGGTTGTTGGCGTTCAGCTTGTGGTTGTACTTAGCGTTGATGTCGTAGAAGTTGTAGCCAAAGGTGCGGTCGTTCAGGAGAGAAGCTACGGCCGAAGCTACGTCTAGCCAGGTACGCCGGGCCGAAATAATAAAGGAAGAAGAGTCTTTTTTGATGGGCGACTCGTAGGTGAAGCGCCCGGCAATTGGGCTGATGGCAAACACCCCGCCGCGCTCCTTCAGGTTGCCCTCCTTCATGGTGATGTTGAGCACCGACGAAAGCCGTCCGCCGTAGCGGGCCGGGATGCCGCCTTTGATCAGATCCACGTTGTTGATGGCATCCGAATTGAACACCGACAGAAAGCCAAACAGGTGCGACACGTTGTAGACCGGCACCCCGTCGAGCAGAATCAGATTTTGGTCGGGACTGCCACCCCGGACGTATAATCCCGACGAACCTTCGCTACCAGCCGACACGCCCGGCAGCAATTGCAGGGTTTTCAGGATATCGGTTTCCCCACCCAGCACCGGGGCAGTTTCTATAGTCTGCATCGGAATTTTGTGTACGCTCATCTGCACCCGCTCCACGGCATCCTCTTCAGGCGCAGCCACCACCACCACTTCTTGCAGCAGCATGTTAGAGGTCAGTTCCACGTCCAGTCGAACGTCTTGGGTCAAAGTTAAAGTTTCGGTGCGGCGCGCGTAGCCGATATACGAAAAAGTGAGGGTGATTGAGTCGGCCGACAGAGACAGGCTGTAGAAACCATACTGGTTGGTGGTAGTGCCTTTGCCTAGTTTGGGCAGATAAACCGAAGCCCCGATGAGCCGTTCGCCGCTTTCGCCATCGGTCACGTAACCGCTGATGGTGTTCTGCCCCAGTGCGGTCCGACTTAGTAGACTGAGCAAAACGACCCCGAGCAACTTCATCTGCTCAACAGCCAGTAGGTGAGCGAGAGTTGCAGACTGCGGTTGTAAAGGCTAGGATCAACAACGAATGGTTCGCCTCCAGCGAACGTTCCTTCATAGCGCTTGGTAACATCGTATACCCCCAGATTGTAGCGCAGACTGACCGAAAGTTTTTCCAGTAGGTCGTACTGTAGATCCAGATTAACGGCTACATCAATCGGTTCGAAAAGACGTTTCACCGAATTGCTACCGTAAAGGTCACTATGCTGATAAGCTTCTAACAGATAGCTTAGCTCCGGCCCTATTCCCACACCTAGCCGGTCGGTCAAGTGGTAGCGAAGCAGCAGGGGCAAACTCAGATAGTGAAAGTTGTCGGTAACCTTATAGGGTAAGTTTAGATCGGAAAATTCTCCGCGCACGCCCTTGTTGCTGTACAACAATTCGGCTTGGGCACTAAGCCGGTTATGAAGAGGAACCGATAGCACCGCCCCGGCCAGATACGAAAGTTTGGCCTTGGCTAGGTCACCGGAATACCCCAGGCCAATGCCCTCGGTGGCTACATCGGTTAGCATTCCGCCCGCCTTCACCCCTACGTCTACTTGCGCGAATAGTGGAAACGAACTGAGCGCAAAAAGGCCAACTAAAATAACTTTGTTCATGATGAGATGTCGTTAGTAATTGAAAAAGAAATAGTAAGTGGCGCTAGATTTTACTGCCCGCCACCTGGCGCGCTAAAATAATCGACGACCCACCGACAGCTGCAGACTGCGGTTGTAAATTGGCCCCGAAATGAGTACTGGTTCTTCTTGGTCCCGTATGGAAATCAAAAAATCTTCCGAAACGTCGTAAAGCCCCATATTATAGCGCAGATTAAGCGCCCACTTATCCAAAAGTAGGTAACCTACTCCTACGTTCAGTGCCAAGTCCAAATCCTTGTAGGAAGACAATATTCGATCAATGGTGGAAGGTATGTTTGAAAAGGAGTTGTTGAAATTGCGATTCGTAGTAGCATCTAGCAGGTAGCTTACCTCCGGCCCCAACTCCACGGTCAATTTATCCAGCACGTGGTACCGGAGCATGATTGGTACACTGAGATAGTGCAGGTTGTAACGCGGGGTGGTGGGGCCAGTGCTAGTAGTTTGAAATCCTTTATTGACGTACAGCAGTTCGGGCTGGAGGCTGAAGTTTTCAGAAAGGGGCACCGTGACGAAAAGACCACCGAGGTAGGTGGGTTTGAGTCCCTCGTCAGTAGGAAGCAAAACGCCCCCGTCGGTTTGGTTGCTAAGCGCCCCGCCGACTTTCATCCCAACTGATACCTGGGCTAATAGACCGGAACAAGCGATAAGACTAAGCAAAAGAACTAGCGTTAACTTTTTCATAAACGGTAGATTAGTTGTCAAAAATACTTAATCACAGGGAAAGTCACCGATCTCCAGGGTAACCGAATTGTAAGCCGCCAGAATACCGGTGCCGTTTTCTACATTGGAATACACCTGGCTGAACTGCACGAAGGGCTTGAACCCAATGTCCTCATTTTCACTATAGTTTCGGTTGAGGTGATACGTAATGCTGGACTTCAGGTAGCGGTCGTAGTGCCGACTAGCATTGGTAACCGTGGCGGTAGCCGATAATTGATCGTGAATACGCGGATACCGGGTCAAGTAGCGATACCTACCGGCAGCAAGCTCAAAAGCAATGAGTTCTCCGTCGGAGGCACTATCATCTATCCGAACGTAGCCTTCGTACACCGTAACTCCCCCAAAGAAGGTGTCGATGTAAGCGTTGAACCGATCAGGAACGGGCGAGAAGGATTCGTAGTAGTAGGCCCTGCTTTTTGCGAACGTCGCGGGGGCACTGCCCTCGCACACGATAGTATCAAACTCGATGAAACGCGGTCCGCTATTCTCCCACACTATACTGTCTCGCTTAACTTCACACCCTCGACCAGGAGAAGTCCGCTGCGTATCCAACCAATAGGCGTTGGCTTCCTGTGCCGGATCGTGGATGGTAACGTCAAGAATGGCATCCGAAAACTGGTAGCGACCGGCGGTATCTTCCCGAAAACAGATCGTAACATCGGAAGGTGGGGGTATTACATCTGATGCACGAACCGTTGGGTAGCCTGGCACTGCGGCTTCAATTAGATAAGTGTGCCCCACTTTTGGATAGTAATCTATCGAGTATACGCTATCCTGAAAAGCTAAACTGCCAAGTATTACACCGTCCTCGTAGAGCTTAACGTCAGCATGGTCTACCACCGGAAAATCAGCAGTGTCGGCGGATAACGGCAGCGTGGTTGTCAGGGAGATTTGAATGGTGTGATCAGGGTGAAGCAGGCCATTGAGCACCAACTCATTCTCCTGAGTGGGAAGGGGAAGATCAAGTTCTTTGGTACAAGCCAGAAGCACTAAGGTGAGTACCGAGAGTAATGGCATTGTCCTCATGGACTATGGGTTATAAGAAAGGCCGCCCAACAAGGTGCGCGTTCCTATCAAATGGTTGTTTCAGCTAAAAAATCACGATTTACCCATTCCCAACTGCTCGGTTTCAACAAGAACGCAAGGATCAATAAAATATTGGTTGATCTTTGTGCTCACATTTGAGGAGATATTCACACTGCTTAGCGCGTCACTCGTCAAATCATCTCCCTTGCTTCCTAGCCTGGCTAATTACCGCAAAAACCCCTACCTTCGCCCGGTGCACCTCTGCGTCGACGCCCGTATGTATCGCGCTTCCGGCATCGGAACGTACCTGCAAAACCTGCTGCCCGCCCTGGGCGAGTCGTTCGAACTCACCCTGCTGGGCAACCCCGGCGAACTGGCCGAAGTAGACGGACGCGTGATTCCTACCACCATTCCCATCTATTCAGTGGCCGGGTTGCTGCGCTTTTCGGCCCTGGTGCCGCGCTGCGACGTGTTCTGGTCGCCCCACTACAACGTACCCTGGCGGCCGGTTCGAGCCAAAGCGCGCCTGGTCACCATCCACGACGTGTTTCACCTGGCCCATCTTTCTGCGCTGTCGCTGCCGCAACGGGGCTACGCTGCCCTGGCCTTTCGAGCAGCTACCCACTTGAGCGACCATGTCATCACCGTATCCGAGTTTTCAGAAGCCGAAATCCAGCGCTACCTCAACGTGCCCGACGACCGGGTGTCCGTAATTCCCAACGGTGTAAACCACGCTCTTTTTCGTCCGCAAACTGACGAAGACCAACAACGCCGCGTGCGCCAAACGTACGGGCTGCCGCCCCGCTGGTTACTCTACGTGGGCAACGTGAAGCCCCACAAAAACCTGATCACGCTGGTGAAAGCCTTCGCCATGCTGCCCGAAGCACTGTCCGACCGGCACCTGGTGATTGTGGGTCAGCGCGCGGGGTTCATCACAGGAGATACTGAACTCGCGCAAGTGTTGCGAAACGATCCGCCCTTGGCCCAGCGCGTTCACTTCACGGGCTTCGTGGAGCAGGCCGACCTGCCCGAGCTCTACCGCTTGGCCGAACTATTCGTTTTTCCCTCGAAGTACGAAGGCTTCGGGCTGCCTCCGCTGGAAGCCCTGGCCTGCGGCTGCCCGGTGGTGGTCTCCGACCGGGCCAGCCTGCCCGAACTCTGCGGCACAGCGGCCAACTACGCCGATCCCGATAGCGCACTCGACTTGGCTGACAAAATTACCGCGGCTTTGCAACGTTCCCCCGCCGAGCGTGACCGCAAAATTCAGCTAGGACTCGAACGGGCGCAAAAGTATACCTGGGCAAGCAGCGTGGCGCAGCACGAACGGCTCATCCGGCGGTTTGGCTAATTGTGCTATATTTGGCGCAATTTTGTCTATCGAAACCAATTTCATGTCCGCCCCCAAAGTAGCCCTGGTGCACGAGTGGCTGGTCGACCATTCCGGATCAGAAAAGGTACTGGAGCAGATGCTGCGGGTGTTTCCCGACGCCGACCTGTTTAGCCTGGTAGAGTTTCTGCCCGACGAACTGCGGCCGTTCATCCAACACAAAAAAGTTACTACCTCTTTTATTCAGAAGCTGCCGCTGGCGCGAAAGCACTACCGCAACTACTTACCCCTGATGCCCCTGGCCGTGGAGCAGCTCGACGTGTCGGACTACGACATTGTTATTTCCAACAGCCACGCGGTGACCAAGGGCGTGATCACCCGCAGCGATCAGTTGCACCTGTGCTACTGCCACTCGCCCGTGCGCTATGCCTGGGATTTGTACCATCAGTACCTGGGTGAGGCCGGACTCCGACACGGCCTGCGGGGTGCCGCGGCTAAGCTGCTGCTGCACTACCTGCGCCTCTGGGACCTGGGCACCGTGAACCGTATCGATCACTTTATGGCCAATTCTCACTACATCGCGCGGCGCATTGATAAGGTGTACCGCCGGTCGGCCACGGTGGTCTATCCTCCGGTAGACACCGATGGGTTCACTTTGCAAGTTGCCAAGGAAAATTTTTACCTCACCGCCTCGCGCATGGTGCCTTACAAACGCATGGATCTCATCGTGCGGGCGTTTGCCCGAATGCCCGACAAGCAACTGATTGTGATTGGCGACGGAACGGAGATGGAAAAAGTACGGGACGCCGCCGCCCCCAACGTGACGCTGCTGGGGTTTCAGCCCTTTGCGGTGCTCAAAGACCACCTGCAGCGGGCACGAGCGTTCGTTTTTGCCGCCGAAGAAGACTTCGGCATCATCCCGGTGGAGGCGCAGGCCTGCGGCACCCCGGTGATTGCCTACGGGCGGGGGGGAGCCGCGAAACTATTATCAATGAGGAAACCGGGGTGTTTTTCAGCGAACAGACCGAGGAGAGTATCGTTGGGGCGGTGGGGCGGTTCGAGCAGATCGAGCGTGCTTTATCCCCGCAGGGCATTCGGCAACAGGCCGAAAAATTTAGTACTGAGGCGTTCCGGACGGCGTTCCGTCAGGTGGTGGAAGAAGCGTATAAACAGAAGAGGAGCCGACTAGAATAGTTTTCTGGTGCATTACCACGGGGGGGAACAGCGCGGAAAGGCGATGCGCAAAAAATATTTTAATTTCTTTACAACCTTTTGCTCTGACGTGGTGTCATTGATTGAATTCCGGGAAAACACGTGCTTTGGCATGATTCGTGCCAATTCCCACAGGAGGAAAATTCACTACGTCCAAACTAAAGCCTGACAGGCTTCACCGAAAGCAAGATTCAAACCATGAAGCATCGGTTCTCTCACAATATACAGTCGATTCATATTGCGGTCGATTTTTTTCTGTTAAACTTGTCCTTTCTTGCTTCTTATTTCTTCAAGTTCGGCGAGTGGGACTCTTTGTTCAACACCGCCTACTCGGGGGTGCTGTTCTTCATCAACATCGCCTGGTTGCTGTCGGTGCTGATCGTGAAGCCCTACCGCATCTCTCGGGTCACTTCTACCATTCCGCATATTTTAGGGAGGCATTTCACGTCGATTTTGCTGCACGTTTGCCTGGTGGCGGTATTTTTTGTGGCGCTGCGCGTCGACTACTATTCGCGTGAGCAGATATTCATTTCCTACCTAATCCTGTTCGTTATTGCGTCGTTTTGGAAAGGGGCGTTCACCTATTTCCTGCGCACCTATCGACTACAAGGCTTCAACAACCGACGCGTGGTGGTGGTCGGTTATGGCGAACTGGCCGAAGAACTCAGCAGCTTCTTTGCCCAGCACCGCGAGTATGGCTACCAGCTAACCGGCTTTTTTGGGGAACGCATCCCGGCTACCCGCCGCGCGCTGGGTTCCGTGCACCAATTGCCAGAATATTTGTCAAAAAGTTCGGTAGACGAGATCTACTGCTGCCTGCCTTACCTTGATCCCCAAGAGGTTCGTAGCATTATTGAGTTTGGCGAACAGCATCAGAAACGCGTGAAGGTGATCGCCGATTATCGCAGCTTCTACTCCAAAGGAGTGACACTGGAACGGTACGGCACCATCCCTATTCTCAATATCACACCCGATCCCATCGAAGATGCCAAGGCCATCGCCATCAAGCGCCTCTTTGATTTTTCGTTTGCCTTGGTCGTTCTAGTGCTCGGATCGCCGGTGTTTCTAATCACGGCCTTAGTAACCAAACTCACCTCGAGTGGCCCTATTTTGTTTGCCCAGGAGCGCATTGGCCGAAATGGAAACCCCTTTCACATTTATAAGTTTCGGAGCATGTACCTCGATTCGGAACAGGGAGGACCGCAACTCGCCCGCAACGGCGATCCGCGGATCACCCCCTGGGGCCGGTTTATGCGCAAGATCCGACTCGATGAAATTCCCCAGTTCTACAACGTGTTGATCGGCGATATGTCTATTGTGGGTCCCCGGCCCGAACGGCAGCACTACATCGACCAGATTATAGCCAAAGCGCCCAACTACCGCTACCTGCAGTACGTGAAACCCGGCATCACTTCTATCGGACAAGTTAAGTTTGGCTACGCCGAGAACATCGATGAGATGGTGAAGCGCATGCGTTACGACATTCTCTACCTCCGCAATAGCTCGCTGGCCTTCGACGTGAAAATCATCATGCTCACCATCATGGTGGTGCTAAAGGCCGAAGGCAAATAGCCTAATGATCACGCAAACCCGGTTTGTGCGTTTTATACCAAGTGAGCCGCTCACAATCCTTACGGCTCAATCAGGAGACCAGCGAGCAGTCCCCCCAGAATAATAATCGGGGCCGGAATTTTGGTGAATTTAAGCAACAAGACGGTCCCTGTTACAAACCCTACATTAAGCCAGCTCATCTCCAACGGCTCGAACAACAGAAAGGCCGCCGCGACCACCATGCCCGAGCTAGCGGCTAATATGCCCTCCAGCGAAGCCTTGATCACGCGGTACTTCTTGAGCGAGTCCCAGAAGCGCAGCAGAAAAAATATCAGAAAGGTGCCGGGCAGGAAGATGCCCAATGATGCCACAAAGGCACCCAGTATTTCCCCACCGATGCCCGCTTGCCGCATCGACAGTGATCCGATGTAGGCACTAAACGAAAACACCGGCCCGGGCACCGCCTGCACCACCGCGTAGCCCGTCA
Source organism: Cyclobacteriaceae bacterium (assembly GCA_965217295.1). Taxonomy (GTDB): domain Bacteria; phylum Bacteroidota; class Bacteroidia; order Cytophagales; family Cyclobacteriaceae; genus Tunicatimonas. The sequence continues at coordinate 5,209,617 of CBDCHR010000008.1, read as the reverse complement.
AAAACTCCTCCGAGGTTAAGTAGTGCTTAAAATCTACAAACTCGGTATAGAGCAACGGAATGAGCACCTGCCCCCCGCCGAAGATCAGGCTGCCGTTTCGGTAGAAGTTTTCAAATAACAGCACCGGCACCGCCCGGCTAAATCCGGTGGCCAGGGCGGCGGCCAGAAAGATACCGATCCAAAGCGTGAGGTTGCCCCACTTCACCACGATCTTTTCCTTCTCTTCCGGAAGCAGCTTTTTGTAGTTGATAGCCGTGACAAAACCGGCCACCAACAGCAGCAACGGAAAGATAAACGGCTTTCGCACGAAGTACGACACCACCGCCGCCACCAGCAGAATCGCTACTCCCTTTTTAGTGTTGACAGATTTCAGACTGATGGTGTAGGCTCCGTAGGCCACGAAACCCACCGCCATCGGCTGAATGAAACGCGTAAAAGCCAACGAGAGCTCCCGCTCCTGCAAATTAGACAGCGTGATGGCCACCGCCGTCATGATGCTCACCGCCGGCAGCATCCATACCAGCAGGGTAAGAAAGGCCAGCTTGGGCCCTCCGATGCGGTAGCCAATGGCCGTGATCATTTGTGTGGAGGTGGGGCCGGGCAGAATCTGGCACAGCGCGTGCAACTCAATCAAGTCTTTTTCACTCAGGTAGCGCCGCCGTTCCACCATCATCTTTAGCAGCAACGTGAGGTGCGCCTGCGGTCCGCCAAACGCGCTGACGGTGAGCAAGAACACGTCGCGCAAGAAAATGACGTAGCGCACCCGTCTCACCGACGTGAAGAGCCCCTGATAGTACCATACTTTACGTCGGCGACGATCCAAGCGGGTGGAGTTAGCGGTGGTTATTAAACTTTATTCCGATAATTTTTTCGGAGGCTCGTGTCGACACGAGCCTCAAAAATTTATCGGAATAACCTCTATTGCTTCAGACCAATCTCACGCAGACGTTCTTCCAGAAACGCTCCGGCCGTGGTGTCCTCATACCGCTTGGGGTGTTCCGCACCCACGCAACTATCCAGACACGTTAGATCCATATCGGCGCGGGGGTGCATGAAGAAGGGAATCGAGTAGCGCGGCTGCTTCATCTTTTCCCGCGGCGGGTTCACCACCCGGTGGATGGTGGAGGTGAGTCGGTCATTGGTGAGGCGGGCCAGCATATCGCCCACGTTCACCACAATCTGCTCGGGCAGCGCCGTGATGGGCACCCAGGCACCGTCGCGTCGCTGCACCTCCAACCCTTCGGCACTCGCGCCCATCAGCAGGGTGATCAGGTTGATGTCGCCGTGCTCGGCGGCGCGCACCGCATCGTCGGGCACCGCCTCGGGGTTGGCAATGGGGTAGTAGTGAATGGCCCGAATGATGCTGTTGCCGTGGCGCACCCGCGCATCAAAGTAGTGCTCATCGAGGTTCAGGTAGCGCGCGATGGCTTGCAGCAACACCTGCCCGGTGCTTTCCAGCGTTTGGTAGGCCTCGGTGGCCGCTGCTTCTAAGCTGGGCACTTCGGCAGGCCACACATTGTCCGGATAGTTCAACGTGTCCGCATCCGCCCCCGCATCCACCTGACCGATCTGATAAAATTCTTTTAGGTCGGCCGCCGTTTGCCCCTTGGCGTGTTCTTTTCCGGGCGACGTGTAGCCCCGCTGCCCGTGCAGGGCCGGAATCTCGTACTGCTGCTTCACCGCCGGGGGGAGGGCGAAGAATTCCTGAACGCTGCCGTACAACTGCCGGGTGAGTTCGTCAGACAGGCCGTGGTTCTTGATGGCCACGAAGCCAATGTGCGTAAAGGCATCGCCCAGTGCTTGCACGAACGCCGCTTGTTGCGCCGGGTCGGCGGTTCTGAAGTCGTTGAGGTCGAGGCTGGGGATGGTTTCAAAGAATGTATCGGTTGTGCTTAACATATTTGCGGATAGACAGTTAGGGTATTTATAAACTAACCTTAGTTTCACCACAAATCAAACGATAACTGCGTACTTATGAAAACTTTATTGAACCTTCTGGCAACCATTTTCCTGCTGAGCACCTTCTTGGCCTGCACCACCACTAGCACCACCGAGACCGAAGCCACCACCGACATGGAGCCGGAGGTCGTTCCCGTCACCCTCTCGCCCGCGCCCCCCTCGCCCGACTACGCTGACGCCATGCTGGAGTTCATTGCCCCGGCCGAAGGTGAAACCCTGCCCTCGGGCGACTCGGTGGCTTTCTCCTACAACGTGACCAACTACGAACTGGGGGTGGTCACCCAGGATGCCAATCAAAAACCACTGGCCAACTCGGCCAAGGGGCAGCACGTGCACCTTATTCTCAACAACGAACCCTACCACGCTATCTACGAACCCGAAGGCTTCAAGCTGGCCTTGGACGACGGACACTACGTGGCTATCTCGTTCTTGTCGCGCTCGTACCACGAAAGCGTGAAGAATCCCGAAGCTTACAAGGTGAGCCAATTCACCGTGGGCGACGACGCAGGGGAAGACGTTGACCTGTCGGCCCCCATGCTGTTCTACAGCCGTCCCAAGGGCACCTACACCGGTAACGAAACCGAAAATGTGCTGTTCGACTTTTACCTGGTCAATACTGAGATTGGCCCCGGAGGCAACCAGGTGCGCGTCACGGTGAACGGCGACACCACCATGATGGTGGACCAGTGGAAACCCTACGTGCTGGAAGGCCTGCCGATGGGCGACAACACCGTAAAGATTGAGTTGGTCGACAGCGACGGCAACCTGATCGACAGCCCGATCAACAGCGAAGAGCGCACCTTCACCCTGGAAGCCGGTAGCGGCGTATAATTTGTTCGGGGCACCCGTTGCCCCGGTTTTAATTTAACCATGAACCGTCTTTCTTCTCCTTCCTTGCTGGGGCGCACCGCCGGACTGGCCGCACTGACCGGGGCGCGATCCATGATAGGTCCGGCTCTGCTGAGTCGGCGGTTGCGCCAGCACCCGTCGCGCCGCCTAGGTCGGTCACGTTTGGCCTTCATGCAATCGTCCCGCACGGCGAAAGTACTTGCCTTGCTGGCCGCGGGCGAACTGGTGGGCGACAAGCTACCCAGCGCGCCGGACCGCGTCAGCCCCTCCGCCCTGGTCGGACGCGGATTGTCGGGAGCGTTGATCGGGGCCGCCCTGTTCACCCGGCAGCGCCAACCCCGGCGGACGGGCGTGGTGTTGGGAGCCGTAAGTGCGGTGGTCAGCACCTATGTCACCTTTCACCTGCGTAAGCGACTGGGGCAAACCACCGGCTTTCCCGATCCCGTTTGGGCGGTGCTGGAAGATGGGTTGGCAATTGCCGCCGGGCGAAGATTACTGCGCTAAAGGCATCTATTTAGGCGGATACCTAAGTTCTTCGAGCTGACTTTGCAGCCGCTGGATGGCCAGTTGCAGTAGGCGTTTATCCAGCGGGCCAGACAGTCTATCGTACCGTTCCCATTCTGCTTCGGTGAAGTGCCCGACAACCACTCCCTTTAGGGTATTGCGCAGCGCAGCATCTTTTTGTAACGCTTGTTGCACGTAGATCGGTCGCTGGGATTCCGACAACCGGTAAAATTCATTCTTACGGCGCTGAACGTACTGCCGGAAAAGCGCCAGTAGTAGCGGGTGTTGCATCTTCAAAATCGGGCGCAGCGTCTCGTTCTGAAACCGCTCTTCGTCGGACATATCATCGATAATCAGGGCTGCCGGAATAGCCGGGCGCAGGATTAGTAGTTGTTTGTCGCGGTGGTTCATTTAAATTCCTTTAAAAGAGGTTATTCTGATAATTTTCTTGGAGGCTCGTGTCGACACGAGCCTTAAGAATTTATCGGAATAAAATTTACTTACTGTGTCTTTCCCGCCCTGTTATCACCAATCAACTGATACGCTAAGGATGCCTGAACGCTAGGGTTGTATACCTTTTGCGCAGATAGCTTGGAAGATAGGGGCAGCAGGACGTAGCCACCTCCCTCTTGGGTAAGTTTTGCCGAGGCAGGGTTCCTGTTTCCCAGCAGTTTATCAGCGCTCCAAGTGTCAGCAGGTCCTGCATTCACTCCGATTGCAACCTGCGCCCACAGCGGCATCATCAGAAAAAAGAACCCGATAACATGTAGTTTTTTTCGTACTCATTGCGGATGTTCCAGTGCCTGCACGTGAAACGTAAGGTAGTGCACCGCCGCTACTAACCGATTAACCACGCGGGTGAAGTCCACTGGGTAATTATAGAATTGATTGAAGTATAAACCCTGTAGGGAAGGAGACAGCGAACCGCTTAGCTGAATTGTCTTGGTGTACTTTTCGATCTGCTTGTCCGTCTTGGCCAACGAGAGCAAAAACTCCCAGTACGCACCGTGCAACTTGAGGCCAATCACCGGAACGATCAGTCGAACGCTGTCCCGCGACCGGTACGTCTCTACACTTGTGTATTCCCAGATGCTGTTCCACACCGGCAGATTGACCCGGGCAAACATGGCCCGCACGGTATCCAACGGAATGTTCAGTGAAATAGGCGCAGCTGCTGCTTGCTGCTTATTGAACGACGCGTAGGCCCCCTGCAGATCGCTTTCGCCCGTCTGCCGAATAACGTAATCATCAAAGAAATTGACCAGAATGGTTAAGTCTTCAAGTTCTCTCTCTGAGTAGTAGTCGGAGAGCAAAGGATTGTTCTGTAGCGAAGCTTGCGCTAGTAGCCGAGGCGCTAGTCCTAACAAAATTAATAGAAGGAAGTATCTCATTGGGTGGGGAAAAGCCGGGTTGTTTTTTCGCTTCTACTAAAATTTTTACATCTCGCGTGCCCAGTCAAAACAACCCTTCTCACTCATTGTTAAGCAGGTTAAATTCTGTACGATTATTTACTTGTAAAACGAACGTAAACTTTTTGAACTATGCGTACTCCAAAGTGTAAAAATCAACGCGTATATTTAATTCACTCGCTGTCTTTTGGTTTGCTAATGGGCCTCTCCGTAACTTCTTGGGCGCAAACCCAGCAGGAAAATGTTGAAGCCGCCACCAATCCGGCGGGCCAGGTGGCTGATGAAATCCCAGACGACGCCCAGAGCATCACCGAAGGACAAACGTTGTTCAGCCAGCACTGCAACGTTTGCCACGGGGTGGGTCAGCAGATCATCGGACCCGCGCTGGCGAGCGTCCACAACCGCCGTCCCATTGATTGGTTGGTTCGGTTTATTCAGAATTCTCAGCACGTTATCATCGACGAGGAAGACGAATACGCGCAGCACTTGTACAATCAGTATAACCAGCAGGTGATGCCCAACTTCGAGTTCCTCTCCCGGGGCGAAATCCTGAATATCCTGGCTTATATTAAAGTAGAGTCATCGGCTACTACCGCCGGAGTGAGCAGCGTTTCCGAGACGAAAGCAAACATTACCGAAGATGCTCCCTCCGATGAGGCCGTCGCCAATTCTTCTCTGGGCCCCGACCGCGGCGATACCAGCATTACCACCATTGTGTTGGTTGGCGCGGTTTTGCTGCTGTTGCTGGTCGTAATTGTTTTGGCTGCCCGCGGGCGAACCAAATCCAAAGCGTGAGCAGGGGGTGTGCCCCAAAATCACGTTTCGCATACCGATAAGTTATTACTTGGTGGCAATGTCAGATACTTGTTCAGCCAGCCAGCTTCGGCAGTCTTCGAAGCAAGCCGCGCTCACTTCGTGCCCCATCGGATATTCCCGGTAGGTCACGTTCAGTTGAAGCGACTGTAGGTACTGATGCGCGGCGCGCCCGAGAAAAACCGGCAGCACCCGATCGTTGATACCGTGCGTAGCAAAGATTGGAAGCTTCTTTAGCGTTTCGTCCGCGACGGAGGGTAAATCCGGAGTTTTGATAACGTATCCGCTCATCGCCAGCACTCCGCTCACCAGCGTAGGATGGGTGAGGGCGGCAAGGTAGCTCATAATCGCTCCCTGACTGAACCCCGCCAGATAAATTCGTGAGGGACGATAAACCTTTCGGACTTCCTGTAGAAAAGCTATTAGCGTTTGCCGCGCTTCGGCCAGCTGCGACGCATTGGGCCGGGGCAACGGTTGATCGAACAGAATATCGAACCAGGCAAATCCGCCGTAGGCGTACGAGCGGGGCGCCCGCACGCTCAGAATGCGGTACCGAGCATCCAGATGCGGAGCGAAAGAGAACAAATCGTTCTCGTTACTTCCCAGGCCGTGCAGTAAGATCAGTAGCGGTGCCGGACTGTCCAGCTGAGCAGTTGGTGCCCTTTCTACCAATTTGAGGGAATGATTCATAAGTTCAGCCAGCTATTATTTATGAATGGCGGATAAGTTGCGTAAATTTATCGCTTGTCTGTTTTCTCAAAAGCAATCCGCCCTGCTTTTGTTTAACCTAACCAATCAAAGCCAATGCAACCTCTACAACTCGGTATTTTAGGAGTATCTAATTTCTTTCGCAAGCGCATTGCTATTCCCATTCCCACCTCGCCCGCAATTGATGTGGTGGCCCTGGCCTCACGCTCCGAAGAGAAGGCGCAGCAAGCCGCTCAGGAATACGACGTTGCGCGGGCCTACGGATCGTACGATGACTTGCTGAATGATCCGCAAGTGGAAGCCGTCTACATTTCGTTGCCCAATCACCGGCACGCCGAGTGGATCAAGCGCGCCGCCGATGCTGGTAAACACGTGATCTGCGAAAAACCGCTAGCGCTCGACGCTGAGGAAGCGCAAGACTGTCTGGATTACGCCGCCAACAAAGGCATCACCGTGATGGAGGCGTTTATGTACCGACTGCATCCGCAGTGGCTCCACGTGCAGAGCATCATCCGCCAACGTGAGATAGGAAGCATTCACCTGATAGAAACTTTCTTTGGCTACAACAATACCGATCCATCCAATATTCGTAACCAACCGGATACCGGGGGCGGGGCGCTGCTCGATGTTGGATGCTACGCCGTGTCGGCCAGTCGGTTTCTCACCGCCCGCGAACCCCAGCGCGTGATCAGTCTGGCCCAGATAGACGCCAACTTTGGCACCGACGTGCTTTTCACCGGAATGCTCGACTTCGGTGGGGCGCACGCCACCTTCACCGTGGCCACCCAAACGTTTCCTTACCAGCGGGTGGTGGTGCACGGCTCCAGCGGAGTGATCTCGCTCACCATTCCCTTCAACGCGCACTCCGACACCGACGCGGAAGTGATTGTGACTACCCGGGTGGGAACGCGCCAAGTGTATCTCCCGCCCGAAGATCAGTACATCCTCGAGTTTGAAGCCTTCGCCCAGGCGGTAAGAAACCAAGCGACTCTGCCCATCTCGCCTACCGACACCATCAACAATATGAAGGTACTCGACGCCCTCACCAAGTCGCACCAAACGGGGCAGTGGGAATCAGTTTAGCTGATGCCCGTTGGCAACCGCTAACCAAATCATGGGCTTTCAGCAGCTGGGGCTAGCATCTGCAGCAAGAGTTGGTCCAGTTGCGGATTGATTCGCGCTTGCTGGGGGTCAGCCACGTTGATGAAGTGCACTTCGGCTGAGGTGTGGCCCGGCCCTCCGAAGCGGTGCTGCCGTCGGGGTAGGGGATGCACCTGCGGATACAGCAGGATGCCCCGCTCGGCCTCGAACAACTGGTTATAGACGTAGATCTGATGGAGATCTTCGGCCGAAGGGCGCGGCTGTAACAGCACTTTCCATTTGGTGTCTATGACCACGTTCTGCTGGCCATCCGAAAACTTCACCAAAATATCCGGGCGCGCCTTCGTGGTTCCCCACAGCGACTGGGCGGTTTGTCGATGAACGCCAAACCCGTGAGCGACTGACAACCGATGAAGCCGTCGGTACACAAATTCTTCGAAGAGCCGGTTCATGTCCAGCATAAAGGCGAACCCCTGGTGCGTATTCCCCCGATAAACGTGCGAAAAACTGGCCGCCAAAATTTGCTGGGCGGCGGTCACGGCCGTACGATACCGCGCCGTATGGCGATCAAAGGTTATCTTGATAGCCAGTAATTCTTTAATCGACGCATTGGAGACCGGCGCTAACGAAAGCAGCAGGCGGTGCGTTCGCTGCTTTATGGACGGGTTAGACGAAGCATTGGCTACCACCAATAAGGCTTTCTTGAGCAGTTGGTGCAAGGGATGGTCCAGGCTATGGACCGCGTGCTCCACGAAGAACCGCTCCTGATGCACCGCGTTATGCCGAACCTGCTCCGCAAATCGCAGTTGCCCCTTAGCGGCAAAGCAGTTTTCGGCCACCGACTGATATTGCTTGGCCAACCCCTGCCGAAGCAACCGTTCCACCTGGGTAAGGAAGTCCAGCAGATACACCTCTAGCAGCGAGTCGGTCCGAAAGCTAGGCGTTGCCGCTGCCGCGTGGTCTATAGCCAGCGAAGAACAGGCAGCGACCATCTCAATCAGCAACCGCCGCCACCCGGCGGGCACCGGATCCCGATCCGCCTTGGGTAGAATCTCCAGCGTGAAATTCGGAGTTTGAAGCACTCCCACGTAGTGCGAAAGCTTAACCCCGCCGTGGGCCAGGGTGTAGTAGGGATGGGGGAGGTGCGGATGCATTTGCACCAGTATCTGCCAGCGAGCTTCAGTGAACGGCACCCCTTCAAAGGCATCGCCAACGCGAAGCAACTGATGCTCAAAAGCAGTAATCACCGGGGGACGCTCACGCATAGATAGCCCGGATAGCGTCCACTAATTCAGTATCGGTCAGCGAACGAACTTGGTAGGATTTCTTGGGTACGTCCCAATCCGCTTCGGACGCTGACTCCGCAAAGAAACCATCGTCAGACTCCGAAGAAGCATCCGCCGAGAAAAAAGCGCTGCCAACCACCAGCATCACCTTGTGCGTTTCCCCGAAGAAGTATTCTTGCAACAGGGGAATGATCTTACGAAAGAAGACGTCGCGTAGCTCGTCCAACGGATGCGAAGCGGTACCTACCGCCATCAAGTAGCCGTGGCCAATTTGGTGCTCGGCGTCGAGTAGGGCTACCAATCGACGGTTCATGGTGCGCAACAATTTTTCTAGGTCAATTTCTTTCTCCGAAGAGGAAGGCTGGCGGTACGAAACTACCGGTTCGGCCGCTTGCGCCAGTTCGGGGCCGGTCTGAGGAGGGTGGGCCGCCCCTACAGTCACCAGAATCGTAGGAAGCAGCGCCGCATCGGGTTCCACCGCCTCAAAGGCAAAACGTCGTCGCAGTGCAGTGTCGAGCGCCTCCAAGCTCCGGTCGGCGGTGTTCATGGTGCCCAGCAGGTAGAGGTTGGGTGGCACCGAAAAGGGCTCGCGCGAGTAGGGAAGCACCGTTTGCAGTGCCTCCGTCTCCCCGGCGCGTTTGTCGTCTTCAATCAACGCGATCAGTTCACCCAGAATGGCCGCCACATTGCCCCGGTTGATTTCATCGATCACCAGCACAAAGTTGCCCGCCGAGTTACGGTCTTCCGGGCTTAGGCTGGCGTAGTCCAGTGATTGCACGTCGCGCTTCATGGCCTGGTAACGGACTGCATCGTAGTGCGTCTGCCCCTCCAGCAAGTGATGATACGATTGGTTACGCGTGGCTTCGTAGTGCTTCAGCCGGTTGAAGACCGCCCAGGCCACCGAGGCGTTTCCCCGCAGGGCGGCGGGCATGTCACGGCGCAGGTTGCCAATTGCCTCAGCCGATTCAAACTTCCGATACAGCGAGGCCAAGCTTTTTTTGGTGATGGCGTATTCTTTGGTGCCCCGCTCCGCTCTGAGGACCAGCGTGTGGTTGGTGTTGATGTTCACCAGGTAGAAGGGCTTGCCGGTCTTGCTTTCAAAAAGCGTTTCCGAAGCCTCATCGGCCCCAGTGCGTTGCAGGTAGTCGACAAACTCAAAGAACAGGGCTTCGAAGTGGTGGCGGGTGGGAGGCGTGGCCGCCAGGGTGTTGGTTTGCTGCGCCAGATACAGGGCGTGCGCCGCCCGCACGCACAACTGCTTAAAAATGCCGTCTTCCACCGCGTACGACAGCGTTTGCTGCTCATTGGTGCGGGGCTTGATACCTTCTACAAAATCCTCGTACGACAGCGAAGGGTGAAACACGATAAAGGCCATCCGTCCGTCGCGGCGGTGCTTTTCCAGACGTTCGCGCATGGAAAACCGGGTGGGGTAGGCCGTTTGCAGTTCAGACGAAGAAAGACCCTCGATAATCTGCACCGCCAGGGCCGAGGAGCGGTAGGTTTTGCCGGTTCCCGGTGGACCGTAAAGAATAAGGTTACGTGACTTCGTCATAGAAGGGCAAGCAGCGCTGTGCCCGGCGCGATTAGCCCGGGCGCTGCTCTTGATCAAAATGCGTTTCGATCACCTGCTCCACCATCTCTGCGGTCAGTGGTTTGTTCAAGAAACCCTGGCTGGGCAAATCGTCGAGGCGGTTCAGATCGCCAGGGTTGAGCGAGGTGGTGAGCATCACAATCACCACCGATTGTTTGTTACTTATTTCCAGTTGGTGGTAGGCCACTAAGAACTCAAAGCCGTTCATCACCGGCATGTTGATGTCGAGCAGCACCAGGGTGGGGCAGCTGTCGTTGGCGCACTGTTGCTTGATCAACGCAAGTGCTTCTTTGCCGTTGGTGGCCGTAAGAATCTGATCGGTTGCTTCCATATCTTCCAGCAACATCTGGTTCACGAAATTGGTGGTTTCGTCGTCGTCAACTAACAGGATAGATGAAATCTTACGCATCGGCGGTGGTTTTTTGTCGTTTAAAATATACTCGAAAGGTTGATCCTTCGTCTAGCGCACTGCTCACTTCAATGGTGCCTCCGGCGTTTTCTACAATCTTTTTCACCATATACAGGCCAATGCCGGTGCCCTCCACGTGGTCATGAAAACGTTTAAACATTCCAAATAGTTGATCACACCGCTCCGGGTCCATGCCCAGCCCGTTGTCCGTGACGGTGAGCAGGTCGTGTGTCGCGGCTCTTTGGCTGCGGATGAGCACCGTAGGCACCCGGTCGGGAGATCGGTATTTGATGGCGTTGGAGAGTAAGTTATACACCACCGAGCGCAGGTTCTTTTTGGAGAAGTAGACCGCGGGGCAATCCGCCAAATCGACGGTGAGCTGAACGCCCGACGAACGAATGTACGGTTCCAGATCCAGCCGCACTTCCCGCACCACTTCGGCCAGGCTGATCTCTACCGACGCTTCGCTGTTTTCTTTCTGGAGTTTCACCACCTCGGTGAGGTTGGCAATGGTTCGCTTGAAACGCTCGACCGACTGCTGCATCATGTCGGTGATGCGTTGCGTGCGCTCATCTTCTAAACTGCCGGGCGGCAGGGTGCGCAACAGGGCCGCCAGCAGGGCTTCGATATTTGAGATGGGCGCCTTTAGGTCGTGAGAGGCCGTGTAGATAAAGTTATCCAGATCGGTGTTGGTCCGGGTGAGCTCCTCGTTCTTGAGCCGCAGCTTCTGTTCGGACTGTTTGCGGTGGGTGATGTCGCGGGTGGAACCGGCCACGGAGATTACTTTTTGCTGCGCATCGACAATTGGCTGAAAGATGTACTCGTAGTACCCCAACTGGCCCGACGGGTCGGTGTAGGGGGTTTCTTCGGTAAGCGGTTGCCCCGTGGTGACCACTCGTGCTACGTCATTGGCCAAACGCTCGGCAAGTTCGGCTGGGTAGGGCAGTTCGTAAAAACTTTTCCCCACAATCTCGTTCAGGCTGATCTGCAGCAGATCCAGCAGCCGCTGGTTGGCGTAGGTGAACCGCCCCTGGGGGTCAAAGGTATACACCAAGTCTTGCAAAGCGGCCAGCGTAGCATCAAAGGTTTGCACCTGCTGCTTCATCTGTTGGGTTCGCTGCGCCACGCGTTCTTCCAGCTCGCTGTTGAACTGCTCCAGAATTTTTCGGGAAGTTACTAGTTCGTCGTTGGTGGCGCGCAGCTCTTCGTTGGTGGTCGCTACGGCTTCGTTCAGGATTTGCTCTTTTCGTCGACTCTCTTCGGCCTGCTGCCGATTCTCTACCTGTTCGGTGACGTCGACGGCCACGGTAACCACCCCGATAATTTTCTTCTGTTCATCATATAAGGGTTGATACACGAAGTTGTAGTAGGTGGTTTTTAGTTGTCCGTCGCGAAGCAGCTGCGCGGGAGTTTCGACGCCGTGGTAAGGAACACCGGTCGCCAGCACTTCCTGAATCAGGGCTTCAAAACCCTGCCCCCGCAGCTCGGGCACGGCTTCCAGCAATGGTCGGCCCACGATGTGCTCGGCCGGATAGCCTAACATAGAGCACATCAGTTGGTTGGCGGAGGCCACCACCTGGTCAGGCCCCTGGTACAAACACAGCGCCACCGGCGACTGATCCAGCAGGTTTTGAAGCAGCGTAAGCTGCTGTTCGGTGTGATCCTGCCGCTCTCTTTCCCGCTTCTCGAGCACCCTCAAGCGGGCTTCGTTGGCCACTTCTTCGGTAACGTCGCGCACGCGCTGAACAATGTACTGAATCTGCCCCCCCTCATCCAGCACCGGAATGTTATGGCCTTGCCAATAACGAACGGTAGAGACGTCGTTGCTATCCGAAGTTGGTAGGTCGTAGCGGAGACGATCAGTCTGGTGCGGCGCCCGAGTGGTTGACACTTGCTGTAATGATGCTTTTACAACCCCAATTTCATGTTCAGTAGAAGAATCCGGAAAGACATCAAAGATCGGTCGGCCCACCATAGTATCAAGGGACACGCCGGTAGCCTGCTGATACCAACGGTTGGCAAACAGCACCGTCAAATCCGGTGAAAGAATGACGAGTGACTCAGGTAATGCTTCAAATACCTGCCGAAGGTGCGGTGAGATTGGGCGGTCCAATACTGATCCTGTGAAAATGAGTAAAAAAGGTTATAGCAAAGATATAGTTTTATCTCAAATAATTTTCAGTCTGCCGGGGCGGTGCTACCCGTAATATATAGCCGCACTAATAACTTTTTTATCATATAGTGTCCCCTTCACCCTACGGATGACTAACATGCACCGCCGTATTAAGGGGGGTAATACGGTAGAAACCATACACGCACTACCATTATCACCCCGGTCAACCCCCGGAAAAATAACGTGACGACCATATGCGGGGGGTGATTCCCTAACAAACCACTAGGTTTCTCCTACAACAGGGGTGATTAATGGGAGTGAAGCCTACTTCGCTCCCATTAATCACCCCCGTTTGGTTAGTGAAACCACGGTGCTAATGGGTAAATTGGGGCAAAAGACTAACAAAGTGACCCCAAACCGCTAACCTGATGTTATTGTACGGGAGGTGTACTATTTTGATCGTTTTTGATGCGAATAACGGGTAGAAAGAGAAAAGCTTCGTCTACAGACCACCACTGGGAGTCTACAGCTCGCTGCTTTGAAAACTCTGGTTTTTCCGGCATATTGAGCGCTGGTCCCAACAAAACCTTCCTATGTTATCTCTTAGCCAAACAATTGTACGTTCCTTACTGCTTATCAGTCTTATTGTCACCGTTCGCTGCACCCAGCAGGGAATGCAGGAGGTGCCCCTTGACCCGCTGGTGGGACTGATTGCCGACAGTGCCATGGTGGTGAGCGCCCATCCGCTGGCCTCGCAGGTGGGCGTAGACATTCTACGGCAGGGCGGCAACGCGGTGGATGCGGCCATCGGGGTGCAGTTTGCCCTGGCGGTGGTGTTTCCGGTGGCGGGCAACATCGGGGGCGGTGGCTTCATGGTGATTCGCGAGGCCGAAGGACGTACGGACTGCCTCGACTACCGGGAGAAGGCCCCACTGGCGGCAGGACGTGATATGTACCTGGACGACGAAGGCAACGTGATAGAAGACTTAAGCACCCGGGGGCACCTGGCCGCCGGAGTGCCGGGCAGCGTCGATGGCATGTTTCGAGCGCACGAGCGGTACGGCTCGCTGCCGATGGAGCAACTTATCCAGCCCTCCATCGATCTGGCCGCCAACGGCTTTGTGCTCACCGAAAAAGAGGCCGACAACCTCAACGGCAACCAAGAGAACTTCACCCAGTACAATCCCGTGCCGCCCGACTTTCTGCTCAACGAAGCGGGCTGGCAAGCCGGTGACACCATCGTGATGGCTGACCTGGCGCAAACGCTCACGCTAATCCGCGACCAGGGACGAGCCGGTTTCTACGCCGGAGAAACGGCGGACAAGATCGTGGCTGAGATGGAGCGGGGCAATGGCATCATCACGCTTGAGGACTTGCAAGCCTACGAAGCAAAGTTCCGACAGCCTATCGTGGCGCAGTACGATAGCTTTCGCATCATCTCCATGCCCCCGCCCTCCAGCGGAGGGATAGCGCTGGCGCAGTTGCTCAACAGCGTAGAACCCTATCCTGTCGCCGAGATGGGCCACAACACCGCCCCCACGGTGCACTTGATGGCCGAGGCCGAACGACGCGTCTATGCCGACCGAGCCACCCACCTGGGCGACCCTGATTTTTATGCAGTGCCCCAAGCGAAACTGCTGGAGAAAGCGTACAGTACCGCTCGCATGAAGTCCTTTCTGACCAACGAAGCCACGCCCTCCGCGGCGGTGTCGGCCGGCAGTCCGGCCCCGGTAGAGTCGAGCGAAACCACCCACTTTTCGGTGGTAGATGCCCAGGGCAACGCCGTGTCGGTGACCACCACCCTCAACGGCGGCTACGGCTCCAAGGTGGTGGTGGCCGGAGCTGGGTTTTTGCTCAACAACGAGATGGACGACTTCAGTATCAAACCCGGGTTTCCTAACATGTTTGGCTTGGTAGGCGGCGAGGCCAACGCCATTGCTCCCGAAAAACGCATGCTCAGCTCCATGACCCCGACAATTGTAGAAAAAAATGGAAACCTGTACATGGTGGTGGGTACCCCGGGCGGCTCCACGATCATCACTTCGGTGTTTCAGACGTTCCTCAACGTGGTGGAGCACGGCATGGGCATGCAGGCGGCCGTCACCGCCCGGCGCTTTCATCACCAGTGGCTTCCTGATACCATTTTCACCGAAGACGAAGCCCTGACCCCCAAAGTGACGCAAGAGTTGGAAGCGATGGGGCACACCGTGCTGGCGCGGGGCAACATCGGGCGGGTGGATGCCATCCTGGTGCTGCCCGGGGGCAAACTAGAGGGCGGGGCCGACCCCCGGGGCGACGATACGGCGGTGGGGTATTAAGGTTTGCAACGTGCCTATTATTTCTTAGAAAATATTATCTTTAAGCTTATATCAGTTGAACAAACTATGAGTATAGCAGACAAAAAAGTTGAGTTAATAGAATGGCTGGCTCGTTTACAAGATCGAACACTCTTGGAAAAAGTAGAGCAGCTGAAACGGCAAGCGATGAGCGAAGCCTATCAAGCTGGTTTAAAACCTATGACTTCTGAGCAGTACAACGCTCGCTTAGACCAAGCCGAAGTCGATTATCAAAAAGGCCGAATTATCTCACAAAAAGACTTTGAGAAAGAAGCTGAATATTTGATACCCGGCAAAACCCTACGAAATTAAAAGTGTAATCTCTTCCACATTGTATTTCACTTCAGCTTTAGTAGCTACCCTCTGATCTTTACCACCTTCTCGGTCTGATCGGCTTCGATAATGGCATTCACGATGCGAATGTCCTTAAGGCCCTCACTGCCGGGCACCAGCACCGGGGTGTCATTGATGATCGCCAGGGCGTCGTTGTCCATCTGCCGGGCTTGCTGGTTGTTGATCGGTTTATCCAACTGCTTGCCATCGCTGGTTTCGCCTTCTACCCCGGTATACGATTGCATGGGACTGAGTTGGTACCAACCGTTGGCCGCGTTGACGCGCAATCGGTTCACCTTCTCTACATTGCTGGTTTTGGCATCGCCCAGAATATTATTAGGAAACGCCAGTTGGTAGGTCGTGGTGGTGTCCACTTCCAAATTATCAGGAATTGTTCGTTGGGCCGAGCGCACCTCGGTGGGTTCTAGTCCCGTCGCGTAGCGCAGTCCGTTGATGGTATACACGCCCATGTCGTACAACGCGCCGCCCCCCAACTCCGGGTTGGCCCGCCAGCCGGTAGGGCCACTGCCCGCAAAACCCGCTTCCGAAATCACGTTTTGGATGGCTCCGTAGGGTTTGGTCTCGGCATACTTTATCACCGTCCGGGTGTTGGGCTCGTGCTGCATGCGGTAGCCAATGGATAACTTCACCTTATTTTTGTCGCAGGCGTCGATAATGCGCTGGCACTCGTTCACGTTCATCGCCATCGGCTTCTCGCACCACACGTGCTTGCCCGCCTCGGCGGCGGCCACGCTAAACCGCATGTGCGTGCCGGTGGGCGTCACCACGTACACCACGTCGATGTCGTCGTTGTTGGCAATGGTGTCCAGATTGTCGTAGTTGTAGACATTGGCGTCGGCAATGCCGTACTTCTTCTGCCATACCGGAATCTTCTCCGGGCTGCCGGTAACGATGCCGCGCAGTTCACAGTGCTCGGTGAGTTGCAGGGCGGGGGCCAGCAGGTCGCGGCTGTAGTAGCCGAGTCCGAGCAGGGCCACGCCCAGGGGTTTGGACTGCCGGGTGCTGGCCAGCAGGGGCAATTGAGAAAATAGGCCTAGCGAGGCGGTGGCTTGCGCGGTGCGCTGCAGAAAGTGCCGTCGGTTGTGATTCATGGGTTGGTGGTTAAGAACAAAAAAAAAGAGAGGCCGTTAAGGTACGAGATTTAAAAAACAATGTCGAACCCAATCCGCATGAAACTAGATATCTTGGCCCTGGCCGCGCATCCCGACGACACCGAACTGGGCTGCTCGGGCACCCTGGCCGCCCACGTGGCGGCGGGCAAACGGGTAGGAATCGTGGACTTCACCCGGGGCGAGTTGGGCACCCGGGGCACCCCGGCCATCCGGGAGCAGGAAGCCGAAGCTTCGCGCCAGTTATTGGGCGTGGCGGTGCGGGAGAACCTGGAGTTCGCTGACGGTTTTTTTGCCAACGACCGGGAACACCAGTTGGAGGTGGTACGGATGATCCGTCGGTACCAGCCAGACATCGTACTGGCCAATGCGGTGCGCGACCGGCATCCCGACCACGGACGCGGTGCCGAGCTGGCCCGCGATGCTTGCTTTGTGGCCGGCTTGCGCAAGGTAGAAACCCACTGGGACGGCCAGCCGCAGGAAGCGTGGCGACCGGCGCGGGTGTATCACTACATTCAGGCGTACGCGATTGTACCGGACCTTATCGTAGATATCTCTGAGTACTGGGAGATAAAGATGAAAGCAATTCGGAGTTTTGCTTCGCAGTTTGCGCAGGAGGGTAGTGAGGAGCCGGAAACGTACTTAACGACCCCCATCTTTCTGCAATTTATTGAGGCACGTGCCAAGGAACTGGGTCACTCTATTGGGGTAGCCTACGGCGAAGGATTCACCGCGGCGCAACCCCTGGGGGTTAGAAACCTGGAAGATGTTTTCTGAATGAATCCGTCCGGATTAGTCAACGAGACGAAAAGGTCAGCGCTGGCTCAACCCGGACGAATATTAAAGTTTACTTGTCTAGGCGGACGCTATTGTTTTCAATTTCGTCCTTGATTTCTTTGGTAGCATCCTTGAACTCGCGGATGCCGCGTCCTAAACCTTTGGCGATTTCCGGAATCTTGTTAGCACCAAAGAAGACGAGCACGACCAGCATGATGATCATGATCTCCCATCCGCCCAGGCCTCCTAAAAATAACAGTACGTTGTGCATAAGTGAAAGTATTAAAGTAGTGAATGACTGAATAACGAACGTTGGGCAACCGTGATTGCGGCGAATCGCTAACGAACATACGAATAAATTCGCCGGAAAGATCGTTTGTTTCCAACAATTTTTAGCGCACTCACCAAGAAATAAAAAAACCGAAGACAAATTGCCCTTGGCCTTGGATTTCAAACTGTCTGAACCCTAGCGACAGGTGAAAGTAATAAACTTTATTCTGATAATTTTTTACCCGGAGGCTCGTGTCGACACCTAGAGTATATACACAAATATGATAGCTTTGTTGAATGGAAAAACAAGATGTTCTGAAGTTGCACGACAAGCGCTTGGATCGTGTGCTAGACAAGCTAACCGGACGTATCAGCGAAAAGCAGACGCTTTGCCTGCGGGCACTGTCCAATGCGCGCAAAGAGGAGGTTCAGTTTGGTAGATTTATAGGCAACCATAAAGTAAGTGTGCCCATGTTGGAAGAGCAACTCTATGCCCAGATGAGGAATCACTGTTCATCTTGCCATTGTTTGCTTATAGAAGACACCACAAAGATTGGCTTTAGTCTGGAAAGAGCCATCCAAGGACTGGGCAAAGTAGATAAGGGTCAGATACAAGGGTTTTACCTTCACCCGGTACTCTGTATAGATGCCCAGCACTATGGCTGTCATGGCATTGCGGCTTTGGAGTTTGTCAAGCGTGCTTGGCCTGAGCAACTTGTGAGTCGTCAGGCCAAGCGTACTGCTCGGGACAAAACTGTTTACGAACAAAAAGAAGGGTATCGCTGGCTGAGTAGCATTCAAAAAGCCCTTGCTCAGTGTGAGCAGGTGGCGGTTAAAACAGTAGTGGCCGACCGGGAAGCTGATATCTACCCCCTGCTCACCGGGCTTACTGCCCTGGGGGTAGATTATGTGATTCGTGCCCGCTTTGATCGTTTCACCCACGGGGGGCAGACCATCTCAGCGGAGGCAGAAAATTGGACGCAACAGCACTGTTATGAGCTAGCCGTACCGGCCAGTGATGGTCGTAGTGCCCATCGGGCCAAACTAGCCATCAAATACGGCAAGCTTGCTTTGAAAAAGTCAGCCAGCAGAAGCATCCATGCCCAACCCAACTATCACCCCACCTACGTAGTGGAAGTCAAAGAACTCCCTGAGAGTGTAGTGAATGGGCAAGAACCTATTCACTGGATACTGTTGACCTCGCACGTGGTGGACACCGCTGCCCTGGCCCTACAAGTTATAGAATGGTATAAGCAACGCTGGAACGTAGAGCAGGTATTCAGAATCTTGAAAAGCAACGGCCTTGACATAGAGAGCAGCCAGGTGGAAAGCTATGAAAAGCTACAGAAACTCAGCGTATTGGCCCTGATGGCTGCCGTGCGGGTGCTGCAACTCTTGAGAGCCCGAGACGGTCAAACTGAGCAGACCATGGCCTGTGCCTTCAATGAGCAAGAGCAAGAATGCTTGATGCTGCTCAACGAGCAACTAGCTGGAAAGAGCCAAAAACTGCAGAATCCCTACGGGCCAACCAGCTTGGCTTTTGCCGCTTGGGTCATCGCCCGATTAGCGGGCTGGAGTGGCTACCAAAGCCAAAGGCCCCCTGGCCCCATCGACTTACTCACCGGCCTGCAAAGGTTCAACGAAAGATTCCAGGGCTACCAACTCGCCAAACACAACACCACCTGAGATGTGTATATACTCTAGGTGTCGACACGAGCCTTGAGGAGCCGACTTCGTTGCCCACTTCAACAATACGAGCGCGGAAAATCTATCAGATACAACTCATCGGTGGCCCGGGTGAAGGCAGTGTAGAGCCAGCGGATGGTATCGGGGGTGGGCGGGGAGTCGGTGAGGTAATCGGGTGCCACGAACACGCACTTCCACTGTCCGCCCTGGGCCTTGTGGCCGGTGAGCGCGTAGGCAAACTTCACCTGCAGAGCGTTGAGGTAATCGTCTTTGCGGATAGCCTTCAAGCGGCGCGAGGGCGCTTCGATAGACTGGTAGTCTTCGGCCACCGCTTCGTAGAGTTGCTTGTTGTGCGCGTCGCTCAGCGAAGGAGTGGTGCTGTTGAGCGTAGGCAGCAGAATTTTTCCCACAAAGGGAGGTTGACGCGGATAGTCCGGCAAGCGCAGCGACAGCGTCATAAACTCAAAGCCGTAGCGCGACTCAGTGTCCATTACCTCCTGCACCTCCACAAATTCACCGTTGGCCAAGAAAGTGAGCGGGTAGCCCTTGGGCAGCGCTCGATAGTTGTTGCGGGTTATCATCAGCAGGTCGCCCGGCTCCACCACGCGCTGCCGATGAAGAATAGACTGACGGATTAGCTGGTTGTAACGGACCGTCTCGCGGTTCGAAGGGCTGATAAGCAGCGTTTGCTGAAGGCCGAACTTCAGATACGCGTAGCTCAGCCCCTCCTTGAGTCGCTCTTCGGACATGTGGTAGATGTCGGGGTAGGGCTGGGTGCGAATGGCCAGCGCGGCGGGCTGCTCCAGGGCGTCACGCAGGGACGTAGCGTTGGCCAGGATGCCTGACTTATTGGCGTGGCGTACTACCTCGGTGAGTTGGTGCTCGATAACGTTCAGGTGGTAGGCGTAGCGCAGCACCTCGGCGCTCAGGGCGGCACTGCTGCTGTGCCCCACCGGCGGAAGTTGGGCGGGGTCGCCAATGATGACCAGTCGGTTGGTGGGGTGGCTAAACACGTAGCGGATCAGGTCGGTGAGCATCGAGGGGTCGCCCGAGCGGGGCTGGTGGCTAATCATGGAGGCTTCGTCGACCACGAACACGGCATTCTTCTGGTAGTTTTTGCGAAGTTTAAATTCTACGCTGCCCGAGTAGGGATGCTGCACCTGCTTATAGATTTGCCGGTGGATGGTATAGGACTTTCGGCGGGTATGGTGGGCCACCACCTTGGCTGCCCGTCCGGTGGGGGCCAGCAACACCACCCGGAAATTAAACTTGCGCAGTGTTTTAGCCAGCGCCTTGATCACACTGGTTTTGCCCGTTCCGGCGTATCCTTTGAGCAAAAAGGCGTTCATTTCGCGATCAGAAGCCTGAATAAAGTTTTCTAGCTTGCTAAACAACACCTCCTGCTGGGAGGTAGGAGTATGAGTAAAATACTTCAGCAAGTAGTTGGAGGCCGAGGGTGATGTTCCGTCCGGAAAAAGGTCAGAAGGCATGAGAGACGCGGGTGAAAATTAAGTTTGTGTCGTGAAAAAGACATTTAATGAACGTGCCATAGCGAGAATTAGACCGTTTGATTGCGGTTTGGTGGTGGTCAAAAAATTAATTTATAACAACTTGATAAACAGTCACTTAAATTTAACGTTTTTTAACAAAATTGGCACTTTTACGGGTGAACTATCGTTTCTATAATGAACGTTAAAATAGCGAATATGAGCCAGACAAACAGCCCCGCATCGGGCAAAAAAAATATTGAGAGCTACGACATCGCCAATTCGTATGAAACCATGCACTTGGCGCAGGACTTAGCGCGTTTCATTAAAGAGAACAAGTTATTCCACCATATTCAAGGAAAAGCTTACGTGAACGTGGAAGGGTGGCAGTACGCCGGAGCCCGGTTGGGGATTCTTCCCGTGATCGAAGAGCTGGTAAGAATACCGACTGACAATCACGAAGTGAAGTACCAGGCGCAGGTGAAACTCTATAACTTAAAGAGC
The DNA here is from genome assembly GCA_965217295.1 of Cyclobacteriaceae bacterium. Classification (GTDB taxonomy): domain Bacteria; phylum Bacteroidota; class Bacteroidia; order Cytophagales; family Cyclobacteriaceae; genus Tunicatimonas. The sequence goes on along the minus strand of CBDCHR010000008.1, from coordinate 5,188,352 downwards.
CAAGTGGACGGACAGGCTCAGGTGGTGGGTTCGGGCTACGCGATTTGCAGCAACCAGGAAAACGGCAAGCGCAATTATCAGGAGTTTGCTATCGCTTCAATGGCGCAGACGCGCGCGATTGGCAAGGCGTATCGCAACATTTTGGCCTGGATCATTCGGGCGGCCGGTTACGAACCTACTCCCGCCGAGGAGATGGATTATATGGCGAAGGATAAGGGTGCGCCCAAGAAAGTTGCCAAGGCGCTGGCCAAGGATACTTCGGCTACCGAAAGCGCCGCCAGTGAGCCGCGCCCCGAAGACCGCCCGCCGGTAGATCGTGACACCGCAGCGAAAAAAGAAGCTTCGGTGAAGCAAAAGACAGAATTACTATTGTTATTAAATAACAAAGTGATTACCAACGAGGAAAAGAATAAAATGATTGAGAACATCAATACCCTGGACAGTGAGCGGGCGACCAAGTCAATCGCGAGACTGAAAAAGGTGATTGAAGAACGACAAGGCGAGCAAGGGGTCCCATCCACCGGAAGCGATGCGACCGCGACTTCGGTGGGTACGACCACTGCTTAGACCTAGTGCATAGTTTGGTTTGGTTAGTTTAGTAGGAAAATCCCGGGGATGCGTATTCCCGGGATTTTTACGTCTTACGAGAATCGTCTCCCATCCGTTTGGTGGTGTTTGTTGGCTTAAAAGTACTCATTTTCTCATAAAGTCGTTCTATATCTGTCTCAAAAATAGCCAGATCGCGATTCTCCGGCTTCAACAAGCCTTCTCCGACCATATGGTCAAAAAATTGACGCAGCAAATCGTAGTATCCGCTGGTGTTCAGGATACCCACCGGCTTGCGGTGAAGGGCTAACTGCGACCAGGTGAGTATCTCAATGAGTTCTTCCAGGGTGCCAAATCCGCCGGGCAGGGCAATCACTCCATCGCCCAACTCGGCCATCCGCAGCTTTCGCTCGTGCATCGACTTCACTACCATCAGTTCGGTTAATCCGGTGTGGCCCACCTCCAAGTCCAGCAAAAACTGAGGAATTACCCCGATCGCTCGGCCCCCTTCGGCCAACACCGCGTCGGCTAGGATGCCCATCAAGCCCACCCGGCCACCGCCGTAGACCAGGGTGATGTCTTGTTTCACCAGAAACTGACCCAGGGCCCGGGCCGCTTCCCCGTACTGCGGGTTAACGCCCGGACTGGAAGCACAAAAAACGGTAATGTGTTTCATAAGCATCGGTGGTGGATAGGGTCGGCAATGCTACGGAATATTATCCTAAAAGATAGTATGTTTGTGCGCAACCAACCAAATTTTCTATGTCGTCCGAACAACCGCCCCTCGCTCCCCCGGCTGAAGAAGAAAAACCCTACGTTGCCGCCACCACCAGCTTGCCCGAACTCACCCTCAAGGCGGTGCTGCTAGGAGCTCTCTTGTCCGTGATTCTATCCGCCGCTAATGCCTACTTTGGGCTGTTTGCCGGACTCACCGTTTCGGCCTCCATTCCGGCAGCGGTGATCTCGATGGCCATTCTCAAGCTGTTCAAAAATTCCAACGTGTTGGAGAACAACATGGTGCAAACCGCCGCCTCGGCGGGTGAGTCGTTGGCCGCGGGAGTGATCTTCACGCTTCCCGCGCTCATTATCATGGGCTACTGGGAAACGTTCAACTACTGGGAAACCACCCTGATTGCCATGACGGGCGGCATCTTGGGCATCCTGTTCACCATTCCGCTGCGCAACGCGCTCATCGTGCAGGAGAAACTCAAGTTTCCCGAGGGAGTCGCTACCGCCGAGGTGCTCAAAACCGGCGAAGATAGCACCGGCACGGTAAAGTACCTCGTGGGGGGTGCCGTGGTGGGCGGACTCTTCAAGCTCAGCGATTCGGCACTGAACCTGTGGGACGGTTTGTTCGAGCAGGCGGCGCTGATCAACCAAAAGCTGTACTTGTACTTCGGACTCAACCTATCTCCTGCTTTGGTGGCGGTGGGCTACATTGTGGGACTTAACGTGTCGTTCCTGGTGTTTCTGGGCGGAGCGATTAGCTGGTACCTGGGCATTCCGCTCTACATTGCCACGGTGGGCGTACCCGAAGGGGCGAGCAACGCTGCCGAGATGGGGATCATGGTGTGGAGCAGCCAGATTCGCTACCTGGGAGTGGGAGCGATGGTGGTGGGCGGATTGTGGGCGCTGCTCAGTTTGCGACAATCGCTCACCACCGCCTTTCGCTCGGGGGTGGAGGCTTTTCGGCAGGGAGGACAACAACTGCAGCAGGCCCGCACCGAACTGGACACGCCGATGTCGTGGGTGCTGATCGGCATCGGTGTGCTCATCGTGCCGGTGTTCTTGCTCTACCTGCGCGAAATTGAGAACGTGGCCATCACCGGGCTTATGGCCCTAATCATGGTGGTGGCCGGGTTTCTGTTCTCGGCGGTGGCGGGCTACATGGCCGGGCTGGTGGGTAGCTCTAACAATCCCATTTCGGGAGTAACGATTGCGACGATCTTGGCGACGGCTCTGCTATTGGCTGCGCTGATGGGCACCGACGATCCGGGGCGGGGGGCGGCGGCCACCATCCTGGTGGGAGCGGTGGTGTGCTGTGCCGCGGCCATTGCGGGCGACAACATGCAGGATCTAAAGGCCGGTCACGTGCTGGGAGCCACGCCCTACAAGCAGCAGATTATGCAGGTGGTGGGCGTGGTGGCCGGAGCGCTGGCCATTGCCCCGGTGCTAAACAACCTGCTCATCGCCTACGGTATGGGAGCCCCCACCGCCGAGCATCCCGACGCGCTGGCCGCTCCGCAGGCCACCCTGATGCAAAGCGTAGCCGACGGTATCTTTCGGGGCGGCTTGCCCTGGACGATGGTCGCCATCGGCGCGGCCATTGCGATAGTGATCATTGCCATCGACGTGCAACTCAAAAACCGGGGATCGAGCTTTCGGATGCCGGTGCTGGCCGTAGCCGTGGGACTCTACCTGCCGCTGGAATTGGATACTTCTATCTTTGTAGGAGGACTAATCGCCTGGGCCGTAGAGCGCTACATGCAGCGCGATTCTTCTACCTCTGAATCGCGCTTGGTCACCGCGAAGGATCGGGCCGAAAAAGCCGGACTGCTCCTGGCTTCCGGACTCATCACCGGCGAAGCCCTGATGGGTATTGCCATCGCCATCGGCATCGTGGCTAGCGGCCCCGGACAACTAAGGCTGTTCGCTGATTCGCCCTACGGCAGCTGGCCCGGACTGATTCTGCTGATTCTCATCGTGATCGGCATCTACCAGACCGTGAAGCGGGTCTTTAACCGGGAAGCTCGTGAGCAGTGATATTTCCGCTACGCTAGCGAAGCTCCTGACCGAGGCGTTATTGGAACCGGTGGTGGTGCAAGGAATGAAATCGCTGAGCGGCGGATGCATCAACCAGGCGGTGAAGCTGACTACCAACCGAGGTATTTTCTTCGCAAAGTGGAGTGCCACTGCCCCGGCCGATCAGTTTGTACGCGAGGCCGAAGCCCTGCGCGAACTGGGTAAGGCCAGCACGCTGCTGCAAGTTCCCCGGGTCATCCTGGCTCAAACCGATCCGGCCCTGCTGGTGACTACTTTTTTGGAACCGGCAACCGGATCAACGGCCCCGCAGGACGAACAGTTGGGCCGGGGCATTGCCGAACTGCATCGCTACGAGCACGACCGCTACGGCTTCTACCACAATAACTACTGCGGAGCCACCCCGCAAGACAACCGCTGGAACAGTAATTGGGTCGATTTTTACGGCCAACAGCGACTGAGGCACTTGTTGAAGCTACTTGAGCAAAAGCGAGGACTGAGTGATTTGGAACGGAAGTCATACGAACGACTCATCAATCGTTTGCCCCGGTTGATTGGTCATCAACCTCCGCCCGCCCTCACCCACGGTGATTTGTGGTCAGGTAATGCATTGTCCTCAGCGCTGGGCCCCGCCCTTATTGACCCGGCTTGCTCTTATGCTGACCGGGAGAGTGATCTGGCGCTGATGGCGATGTTCGGTGGATTTAGTAGTCGGGTGCTGGCTGCTTATGAGGAAACGTATCCACTGCCCGCGGACTGGCAGCAACGACAACCCCTGTACCAACTGTACCATTATCTGAACCACGATTTGTTGTTCGGAGGCGAGTACGGAAAACAAGCGCTGGCGATTGCCAAACGGTACGGCTAATCTATAGGTCAACACGCCCTTTTCCCCCCATCAAAAGAAAGGATAAAACTATTTTGTTCTTACTTCTTTTTTTTGTGCAAACTGCTCTGTTATTTTGTGCAATATTGTAGCGTATGAGTCTCAAAGAAAAATTCACCAAGGGAGTGGCATGGTCCCTGGTAGAGACGGTGGGAGTGAAGATTTTTTCGGTAGCCACATTTTTTGTGCTCGCCAAGGTGCTGGGCCCCGAACCCTTCGGGGTGGTGGCTCTTACTAACTCTTTCATCATGATCAGCCTGGTGCTTACCGAAGAGGGGCTGGTCTACGCACTCATCCAGAAGAAACAGGTAAGCGATGAGGACCTAAGTAGTGCTTTTTGGGGTAATTTGCTGTTAGGAGGAGCCATTTACGCCCTCAACTACGCCGTTGCCCCACTGTTGGCCCGCTTGTTTGAGGAACCTATCATGACGGAGGTGCTGCGGGTGTACGGGATCACCTTCATCATCGGAGCCGTAGGTTCCATTCCCCGCGGACTGCTGGAGCGAAGTTTTGCCTATAATAAAATTGCCGTTGGTCGTATCAGCGGCATTTTTCTGGGAGGTGTGGTGAGCATCTGGATGGCCTTTGCTGATTATGGTGTGTGGAGCCTGGTGGCGCAGAGCTTTCTCTTCGCCCTGGTGCAGAACGTTTTCTTCTGGATCTCGGTCGACTGGCGGCCCCGGAGATTCTTTCGCTTTGTAATTTACCGGGAGCTGCTCTACTTTAGTGCGAAGATTCTGCTCAACAGCCTGATCAGCAATTTCAATAAATACGCCTATAACTTCCTGATTGGCTACACCATCAGTACGGCGGCCGTCGGCTACTTTTCGTTCGCGCTCAAAATTTTTAATACCGCCGGGGACGTCATCAATTTGTCGGCTTCCAAGGTGCTGTTGCCTACCTTTTCGGCGCTCTTCAACGAAGGAAGCACCCAACTCAAGCGCATTTTTTCGCAGATGATTCATCATATGTTCTACCTCGGCTTGCCGCTCTACGTAGCCCTGGGCGTTGTGTTGCCCGACGCGGTGTTGCTGTTCTTCAGCGAAAAGTGGCAGGCCAGCATCGTGTGCATTCAACTGCTGGCCGCCAGTGGTTTCTGCATCCTGCTCAAAAGCGTTTACGGCAGCTTTATTATCGGGGTAGGCAAGCCCGAATTGGCGACGCGTATCGATATTGTGAACCTGGTGGCGGGAGTGGTCACCCTACTGGCCCTGGTGAACTTCGGACTGGCCGGAGCTGCCGCGAGCTACGGGCTAAAGTACGTCGTGTCTACCGTGTTTATTCTTCGGCAAATTCACCGTAATTACTTCAGTGTGACTACGATCCTCCGAAACAGCATTAAGCCGCTGTTGCTTTACGCCGCACTGACCGGAATATTGCTAGTTTTGCAACAGGTGGTTGTGCTCGATCCGTTGGTTGAGCTGGTAGGCATAGGGGTGCTCTGGCTGGGCTTGTCAGCCGTGATTGTTTTTCAGTTTGACCCTGGCTTGGCCGATTACCGCAAGTACTTTTTTAAGAAGGCATAAATCACTTTTATCATGGCCTACACCATCTCCGTAGTTGTCCCCAACTACAACCGGCAGCCCGAACTGCTGCGGGCGATCGACTCGGTACGGGAACAAACCTATTTGCCTACCGAAGTTCTGGTGATCGACGACGCCTCCGATTTCAGCGTAGAGGACTACCTGAGAGAACAAAACTATCTAGACGGGAAGCTACTGCGGGTTATTCGCAATCCGGTGAACCGGGGACTGTCGGCCTCGCGAAACGTGGCCTTTCGGCAGGCTAGTGGCCAGCTAATCGCTTTGCTCGATTCTGACGATTGGTGGCATCCTGACAAGCTACTGGAGCAGGTACGCTGCTTTGAAGAGAACCCTGGTTTGGATTTGGTCGCCACCCGGGATTGGATTGTAAAAGAAAACCAGACCAAAGAACGGAATCCGCCTTTTTACCACGATCGGCTCTTCGACCGGCTGACCACCGATTGGGCGCCCCCGGTACCCTCGACGGTGGTGGCCAAGCGGGAGGTGTACGAACGCACGCCCTACCAAGAAAACGTACGTTACCAGGTAGATACCGATTGGTGGTTGCGCTTCGCCCTGACCGAGCCCCGCATTGCGCGGGTGGATCGGCCGCTGGCCTACTACTACGCCGGGGACAATGATCGTCTGTCGGGAGCTCACTACGTGGAGCGCTTCCGAAAGATAGAAACCTTTATTGCGCTGTGGCGGGAAAAGATCACCGCACTGCGGGGGGAGGCCCGGTTTCGGACGTTCAGAGAGAGCATTCTTTCGTACAACGCCATTGATGCTTTTGTGGAGCAGTACAACAAAAAAAACGTCCCCGTAGCATTCAAGCTGTACGTCAAGTATTTATGGAACAAGAAGAGATTTTACCGGCTGTTGGCCAGCAAGTTATTGCCCTGACTTAGGAATGGATTATAAGCACCGTAAACAGTACAAGAACTTAGCAACTGGGCAATCGGCCCAGCGTCAGCTGCAGTTTCAGATCATCTTTACTTTAGTAAACGGGGGTGCCAGACGAGGCCAGAGCGGTACTGCTCGCGGCCAGACGAGTAGTGGAACTACCTGCCGGTGAACTGCCGCCGGTGTTCGCCTCATGGCTTAAATAAGTCAACAAGTAACCGTCCTGCTCAATGGCTACGTCCAGGGCCAGCGTTTTGGTAGCACCGGTTCCGTCAAGGTCGTAGCGGATACTACGACCAGAGGGTGCACCTGGTCGCCCGCTCGTACTGACAAGCTCTTGGACGGGCCGGTCTGCCCCGCTTGCAGCCGGGCTACCTTGTTGGGCTGGGGCTCCTCACTGCTGGCAGTAGTGGTGTTGTGATAGGCCAGCGTTTGCCATGCCCTAGATATCCTTGAGGGATAGAGGTAATCAGATAGCTTCTATAATGATGCTGTTAACAATTTCTCTACTTACATGAGCATTACTTTACCCGGTCTTTGTTAGAGAGACTATAAATTTTTTCATTGATCAGTGTACCTTCTTCATTATATACAAGCACTGTATCCATGTAATACTTTGTTTTCAGTCGGTCGCTGAGTGGACATCGGAACTGCTCAATAAACACTTTTTGCTTAGACTGAATCGCACCGTTCTCATGAAACGTCGTGATCTTTTGTACTAAACCCACTGTATCTTTACCCGATATGCTATAGTAAGATGACCATCGTTCGAGTTTGCAATAGGTGGAAGAGCTTTTACCTCTTTCCCAAGTGGTACGTTCTAAAATGTTACCGTGTGAGTCATACTCCGTTTCTCTTTTGACGTACCTTTTAGCAAGGCCGCCGCGTTCGTAGGAAAATTCTTCTACCCAATCGCCAATCTCTACAAAATTATATTCCTTTCCCTCCTCCAATGACGTTATCAACATAGCACCTTGTCCCTGAGGAGTCTTCCAGTTTTTTTGTAACTCTCCTTGATTAAGTATAATCTCTTTCTCTTCATCAGTCAACTGGCGATCATAGAAAGCGTGTAGATTGTCTTGATATCTATCAAGCAAAGCACAAGCATATACAGCGCAAGCCAATACTAACATCCATCCTTTATGCATCGCACTATTTAGACGCGGGTGTTCAATTTCCATAATTGAAATAGATTTGAGAACTATTGACTCCAAAGCGATAAGTAGGTGAAGGCGAAATAGTTACGCTATGAGTTGGTGCTCCTAGTCGTATGAGTTCTTGCTGTATGAAGTCTAGCCTTCCCCGTAGGATTGACGAAGTGGGGTGACTTCTAACAATGGTGTTTCCTTGCTTAAGCGTCGAAGTATATGTTCTGTTAGCAAAGTTCGTATTAACACCACTAATAGAGATAGATTGTGGTGGTTGTCCGGTTTGATTCACTACATTCAAGTAGCGGGCAATATTGCGCAGGATGTTTTGCCCGGTGGCTATCTGTGGTTGTAGATTAGGCACTGAATTTCCAAAAATAGTTTCCGCGTCTACCATATTTACCCCATCGGTAGGAGGTGGATTGAAATGAGGGTTGGTTACCTCTAGCAATTTGGAGACTGGCAGGTCCAAACCAGGTAAGTTAGGAGTATTGGGTAGTAATGGTGTGTCAAACAAGAGCTTCTTTACTGGTGCTTTGCCGTAGTCAGTGCCATTAAGAATCCTACTAACCGTATGTCTTCCTTTGAAAAGACCTGTTTTCTGAGGCACCAGCCCACTGGGAGCATGTGTCTCCCAGATATTCGCTTTAGCAAAGTCACTACCCGCGAATCCAGCTGCGGCAAAGCCAATAGCAGCCCCGTAACCGAAGCCCTTCCAAAAGTCTTTTCCTTGTGTTTCTGCAATAACACCCCCGGCTAACCCGCCAACGCCCGCTCCGATCAAAGCATACTTCAAAGAAAAGAGCATAAGATACTCTCCGGTAGGGTCAACAATACTAATAGGATTGTTGCCCATGCCCGCGTACGGGCTCATGCCATCAAAGCTGGCCGCCATCGGATCAACCGAGTTCATCCTGCCCAACAGCGGGTCGTACTGCCGGGCATGAAAGTCGTACAAGTCTAGCCCCAACCCATCCTGCAACTCCTTGCCTTGGTAAAGGTAGGCGTTGTTCAGTACTCTATCAGCGCTTTGCTGGTACACCGCCCCGAAGGCGTAGTAGTCGTTATGCTGCACGATGCTGATGCCTTCGTGTTCTACGGTAAAGTCATCAAAGTAAACGGACGCCGTACCGCTGGCTTCCGCCTCGTGGCTCAGGTAGGCGTAGAGGTAGCCGTTCTGGGCAATATCTACGTCCAGCGCTAAGGTTTCACCCTCCCCGTCCGCCGAGCGACTGCCTACTTGGGTGGCGGCTTCCTGGCTTACCTGCACAAAGCCTTGGTCTACGAGTTGGAAGTCGGTATCGTAGACCAGGTAATTGAGGTAGGCGGGGGGCACCCCTGGCTGCTTGCCGGTGGTCAGGGCACTTCCGGCGGCTAGGCCGTTACTGCCCGTAATCGCTCCGGCACTTTCCAGTCCGGCCACACTGCGGCTTGCTGCCCCGGCTACTTCGGTAGCGATGCCTTCCAGTCCCTGCACTTTGCCTCGGCCGGTTTCGTAGGCGGCATTGACTTGCAGATGCACCTGGTCGCCCGCTCGTACCGACAGGCTCTTGGCCGGACCGGTCTGCCCCGCTTGCAGCCGGGCTACCTTGTTGGGCTGGGGCTCCTCGTGGCTGGCATAGGTGGTGTATAAAAAGGTGACACCGCTGTGCTTATACTACGAACAGGGGCGATTAAGGATAAGATTTTAAGCTAACGGATTTTGATTTAATAGTGTTATAGCTACATTATTATTTGGTGGTTTTCAAACTACTCAAGACTTCAGCTAACTTTCGTTTCACAGGCTCTGGTACGGTATCACTGCTTCTAATTAGTTCTTGCATAAAAACATATTCAACTTTGAGCAACTTCATTTCTTTAGCGATAACTTCAATATAATTATAAAATTCATTGTCAATCTCAACTTCGTACTCATACATTTGAGTAATTATAGTATCAAATGCTAAACCATATTCTCTATGACTTAAAAATTCCTGCGCTGTTTCTATATCCGAATTGTTTAATCCTAGTGATTCAACAGCATCTACGAAGGACTCCATAAGTTTTCTTAATCGGTTCATAATCTATCTGACAGGAAAAGCTGTTATTATATCGTCACCGGTATGAATCACTCTTATTTTCAACCCCCGATAGTATCCTTCCGTTTTAAAACGGACAGGATTGCCTGTTCTAGTAAACTGTTGTCCAGCCCTTCCTGTTTGTTGCACCCAAGGATTACTTGTAACAACTTCCGAGATGCCGTGCATTATCTTGCTATTACTCCAGGTTGACGGAAACATACTTTTTGAACGAGTAACTCCGTTCATAAAACTCTTCAAGCTTCCAAACCAAGCATGCCCGCCCCCAGTAAGATCGCCAGATAGTATATGTTTTGTTCTGGCTCTACTTGCTAAGTTAACATATTTGCTAGCTCCTCTTCCTAACATCTTCCCTAGTCCGAACTTAGGGAAAGGCAGCGGCAGGGTAGCCAGCTCAAAAGCCCCCTGAGTGATGGGATGCTCAAAGAAAGCATCGCCGACCTTAGCCTGATGGTACTGCATGATGTTCATGCCTGCGTAGCGCGAGGGCTGATAAGAAGGCCCGTAGTCTAAGTGGGTCAATCCGTAGTCATCCACCAGCACCCCCGGTTGGGTGATAGGCCCTGCGATGATGTTGCTCGCCGCCTGCGTGGCTACATCCATTCCCACGGTAGGTCCTACCCCCTGAAAGACACTGTGAGCCAGGTTGATGCCATTGCTGAGTCCCTGTCCGGCTACGTTGCCAATTCCCTGGCCCACTTGACCGAAGAAACCGGTTTGGACACCGGCGGCAACACCCACTCCTAGCAAAGCTCCCCCGGCAATAGCGTTAAACATCTGTCGCCCGCTGTAGCCTTGCGACTTGCCATACAGGTACCCGGCCCCTCCGCCCAACACTGCCCCGCCAATCAGCGCCCCGGCCAGACCGATGGCTTGTCCGTCGGGATCAACGTAGCTGACTGGGTTGTTTCCCATTCCAGCGTAGGGACTCATCCCATCAAAGCTGGCCGCCATCGGATCAACCGAGTTCATCCTGCCCAACAGCGGGTCGTATTGCCGAGCATGGAAGTCGTACAAGTCTAACCCTAAGCCATCCTGCAACTCCTTGCCCTGGTAGAGGTAGGCGTTGTTCAGTACTCTATCAGCACTTTGCTGATACACCGCCCCGAAGGCGTAGTAGTCATTGTGCTGCACGATGCTGATGCCTTCGTGTTCTACGGTAAAGTCATCAAAGTAGACCGCGGTGGCTGATGAGCTGTTACCTTCGGCTTCGTGGCTCAGGTAAGCGTACAAGAAGCCGTTCTGGGCAATGTCTACGTCCAGCGCCAAGGTTTCCCCCTCCCCGTCCGCCGAGCGACTTCCTACTTGGGTAGCGGCATCCTCGCTTATCTGCACGAAACCCTGGTCTACGAGCTGGAAGTCGGTATCGTAGACCAGATAGTTGAGGTAAGCGGGGGGCACCCCTTGCTGCTTGCCCGTGGTCAGGGCACCACCGGCGGCCAGTGCATTGGTTCCTGAAGCGGCCCCGGTACTTTCCAGTCCGGCGGCACTACGGCTTGCGGCCCCGGCCACTTGGGTAGCAATGCCTTCCAGTCCCTGCACCTTGCCCCGGCCGGTCTCGTAGGCAGCGTTCACCTGCAGGTGCACTTGGTCGCCCTGACGCACCGGCAGGCTACAAGATGGCCCTTGCTAAGAGCATGTTTAAAAATTTTCACTCGTAATTGCTGGCAAATAAGAAATTTTGTTTCGTTTGGCTGCCTTCTCCATGTTCATTTTTGTCTTGACACAAAAACGAACCAAAAAAGTCAAGAAATTCCAATGCTTCCTCGCACAAAACCTCCGCACGCCCGCCTGGAATTTCGGGCCAACGCGCTATAATACAAGGACTTGCAGAAACTTAAACATGCTCTAACCACTTCAATATCTAACTACACCTTTCAAGAAATAATAATAACTCATCACTAGACAATTTCCTCTCTGAACCTCTCTGGTGTATTTCTAAGTTGACTATATTTTTTAATGTAATAACCTTCTGTTTTGCCTGTTCCGGTTACATGCACTGATGCATTGTACCTATCTATAATAATCGGAGCGTTTCCTCCAATCATTTTGCCAGGATTTCCAGTGCTTAGGTACTCTTCAGATTGATAGAAAAACATCCATCCGTAATCAAATTTTATAGTCTCATCTTCCAGAATAGAAAGTGGAATTTTAGCTTCTTCGCCAAATTCATCTATTTTTCTAATTGCTAACCGCTTGGCTTCAATATCAGTAATCATCACGTTGTTTCTATAGTCCAGTTGTATTTATAAACCAAAACTCCTTAAAGTTCCTTAGTTCTGATCCTCTCATAATTGCTGAGCCACTTTTCTGAAAATCTAAGAACTGTACTGATCCGTTTTTGTTCACTACGTTAAAATAGTGACCAACCCTTCCTGCACCTCTACTTCCGAAAACAATGCCAGTCGATCCACTGCCTGCTTTAAGCATTTTATTAGTTATGCTTGCTTGGCTATTTCCAATTGACCAAGCACCTCTACCAAAGTGTTTTAGAATATCGTCTGTCGAGGTTATTCCATGATTTAAGGCCGAAGCAGGAAATCCTTTCAGGGTAGCATCCCCTGCCATTGAGCACCCAGCACAGTTATTGGCCCCTTTTAGAGGATTGATACTGCGGCCAGCACCCTTAAAAGCACTTCTTGTAGCGCCTCTTCCTAATCTCATTCCAAACCGTAACAAACTACTTCCCCCACCGAGCATCATATCTTCCACTACTATTGGATCTATGGCCCCTGAAGACGGAGTCATGAAATTTACATAGTCCATGTACTGCTGGTAGGCCAGATGTTGCTGTAAGCCCCAGCCCATATCATCCACCACTTCCATGCCTTGAATCTGCCCCACCTGGATGCTACCCGGCTGCAACAGGCGCAACGCCCCATCCGCCCCCACCGTAGGCCCCACTCCCTGGAAGGCCTGTTGAGCCAGATTGATGCTGGCCCCCGGAGCGTTAGCCAACACCCCACCCACACCCTGGCCGAAGCCTCCAAAGCCTCCGTTAACGCCAAACCCAACACCCGCGCCCAGCGCCATACCGCCCAGCGTGGAAGCAACCAACTCGTTGCCCCGCAAGCCCGAAGCGTAGCCGATGCCAAAACCAGCCGTGCCCCCGATCATCATGCCGATGAGGATGGGGTTGCGCCCGTCGGGATCAACGTAGCTAACGGGGTTGTTGGCCATGCCTACGTAGGGACTCATCCCATCCCAGGAAGCCGCCATTGGGTCAATAGAGGTCATCCGGCCCAACAGCGGGTCGTATTGCCTAGCGTGAAAGTCATACAGGTCTAGCCCCAACCCATCCTGCAACTCCTTGCCTTGGTAAAGGTAGGCGTTGTTCAGTACTCTATCAGCGCTTTGCTGGTACACCGCCCCGAAGGCGTAGTAGTCATTGTGCTGCACGATGCTGATGCCTTCGTGTTCTACGGTGAAGTCATCGAAGTAGACCGCGGTGGCTGATGGGCTGCTATTGCTCTCAACATCGTGGCTCAGGTAAGCGTAGAGGTAGCCGTTCTGGGCGATGTCTACGTCCAGCGTCAAGGTTTCTCCTTGGTCATCTACCGAGCGACCGCCTACTTGGGTGGCCGCGTCTTCACTTACCTGCACAAAGCCTTGGTCTACCAAACGGTACCGCTCATCGTAGACCAGGTAGTTGAGGTAGGCGGGGGGCACTCCTTGCTGCTTGCCGGTGGTCAGGGCACTTCCGGCGGCTAGTCCGTTGCTACCGGTGATCGCTCCGCTGCTTTCTAGTCCGGCAGCGGTTCTCTGCACCGCTCCAGCTACTTGGGTGGCGATGCCTTCCAGTCCCTGCGTTTTCCCCCGGCCGGTCTCGTAGGCGGCGTTCACCTGCAGATGCACCTGGTCGCCCGCTCGTACTGACAAGCTCTTGGCCGGGCCGGTCTGCCCCGCTTGCAGCAAAGCTACCTTGTTGGGTTGGGGCTCCTCGCGGCTGGCATCGGTGGTGTTGTGAAAGGATAGCGACGCTGATTGGATTGTGGTAGCGCGGTGATCAGTCTACGACCGGAATGGGCGGTACAATCTTGTAAGTACCACTTCCTTCAAACTCATAACCGGAGTCAATACCCGGCGCCAAAACTAAGCCCAACTTACTTTGATCAAAACTAGATGTAATATCATTCCAGTAATCAATATCAACAGGATGTACTTCTGAATCAACTAAATCATCATAGCTAAAATTCTTGGTGAACTCATAAATTAAATTTTCATTTATGAAAACCAACAGTCCAGTATCACTTGCAAGACATGCTCTTCTATCGGAATCGCTTATGCTATCGTAATCAATTTGATGAATATTCTGAATAGGGAATAGATTAGCTTCTTTCATCATTATCATAGCGAATGGTATATCTGTGAAAGGAAAAACTTTTTCTCTGATTTCATCGAGTAGATTCGTGATGTTTAAGCTATCTATTTCATGCTTTATATCATCCAGATACAAAGCGTCAATAACAACGTATGTTTTGTTGATGTCTAATGCTATATCTTCGCCTTGTAAAGAAATATGTTTCATAATGAAGCTATTTTAGTAAGGTACATAGCGCAAATGTTCTAAACCATATCTTTGCATTAGTCCTTCTGCGTAATGAAATATCTCAGAGGGAGTTGCATTTGGATTGTTTTTTATAAATTTCGCCCAATGCTGGTTCCACCTACCAGGCATTTTTCCCAAACCGCGTCCATGAACACCCCTAGAGTGTGTTGGCTGACTTATCCTAATAGTATAGTCATCTATATTAGAGATGCCTCTGTTTTTGAACCAAGATCTATACTTTTGGGGTAAGATATGATGTTTGTGCAAAGCCCTGGCACCCTGTGTTAAGAGCTTAGGTGCTACTTTGCTACCCATCTTTCCGATCAACTTTCCAGCCACTCCCAACACCTTCCCGGTAGGTGCCATCCAACTTAACCCCTCTCGCACCCCTTGCGTAACCGGATCATTCCAAAAAGCATCGCTCTTTTCAGCCATGCCTCTTCGCACCGGGTCCAGGTGCTGGTAAGGCGAAGGGCGGGGACGGAAGTTTTCGTAGTTAGCCCAGTTGCCGCCCGGTGTCTGCACCATCGGACGTATCACCGTTTCAGGAATCACCCTCCCTGGCTGCAATAAAGCAAGTCCACCATCCCGAACTATGGGCCCCGCCCCTTCGAAGATGTGTTGGGCCAACTCAATACTGGTTCCCCCCGGGCCGTTGGCCAACACCCCGCCTACGCCCTGTCCAAATCCACCAAAGCCCCCGTCAATGCCAAACCCAATGCCCGCCCCCAGGGCCATGCCCCCCAGCGTGGAAGCAACCAACTCGTTGCCCCGCAGTCCGGAAGCGTAGCCGATGCCAAAACCAGCCGTGCCGCCAATCATCATGCCGATGAGGATGGGGTTGCGACCATCGGGATCAACGTAGCTGACGGGGTTGTTGGCCATGCCTACGTACGGACTCATCCCATCCCAGGAAGCCGCCATCGGGTCGATGGAGGTCATCCTGCCCAGCAGCGGGTCGTATTGTCGGGCATGGAAGTCGTACAAGTCAAGCCCCAGGTTGTTGGTGAGATCTTTGCCCTGATAGAGGTAGCGAACCGTCGGATTGGGCGCTAGGCGCTCATGCGTAGCCCCAAAAGGAAAAAAAGCTTGAGGCTATCGTAAAACGAAACTACGTCACGCAAGATCGTAGGGCGTTACCCTACCCCACACAACAAGAAGGGCGACAGAAATTACCTGAATCACTAAATACTCTCGTCTCTATCTCTAACTGTTGCTCGAGCCTGAGACACTATCTCTGCGTAGTTGCTCTTCAGTGTGTCATCCATTACAGTTTCTAATATTGCTTCTAAATCCCACAACACCCTCTCTTCTGATTGATCCTCAAATAGGGTCGAGTTGTTTTGTTCATTAAACCTAAATAGCCAGTTTAAAATGACTAGAGCCTCTTCTCTAGAAAACTCAACAGACACTTTATTATCTTTTCTTTTTGCTTCCATTATAAACCTCCGTGTTCGAGAACGTTTCTTAATTGCTCAGGATTTAGTTTCCATCCACTCCAAAACTGACCATTCGGTCTAGAGATTACGTTTATTCCTGTTTCTGGGTTTAAGTAATGAATGGCAGGCTGTCCATGATAGGTTCCATTAATAGCTTTTACTCCCGAGGAATTGATATGTTGATTTATTGCAGAGCTAAATCTACCTGCCGCTGCTTTGTTCCAATTGCCTGTCACTCCAAAATCTGATGCGTGCTTGAACTTAGCTTGTAGTTGTCTGAGAGTCGTATTTAGTATTCTGTTGCTTGCCCCCTCAAAGATAGCCCTTCCCCCAATTCTACCTATTATCCTAGTCATTCCCAGCTTCGGCACCGGTAGCGGAGTAGTCAATATATCAATGGCCCCTTGCGTAACCGGATGCTCAAAGAAAGCATCGCTAGTCCTGGCTTGGTGATACTGCATGGTGTTCATGCCTGCGTAACGGGAAGGCTGATAAGACAACCCGTAGTCAGCGCGCCCTAAGCCGTAGTTGTTCACTACTTCCTGTCCAAACACTTTGCCTACCTCGAAACCAGCGGTAAACAGGCCTTTGCCCGAACCGCCTACCAATTCTGCTCCCTGGAAGACCCGCTGGGCCAAGTCAATACTACCGTTAAGTCCCTGACCGGCTACATTGCCCACACTTTGGCCGAAGCCCGCAAAACCTCCGTCAATGCCAAACCCAATACCCGCCCCCAGCGCCATGCCCCCCAGCGTGGAAGCAACCAACTCGTTGCCCCGCAGTCCGGAAGCGTAGCCGATGCCAAAACCAGCCGTGCCGCCAATCATCATGCCGATGAGGATGGGGTTGCGACCATCGGGATCAACGTAGCTGACGGGGTTGTTGGCCATGCCTACGTACGGACTCATCCCATCCCAGGAAGCCGCCATCGGATCAACGGATGTCATCCTTCCCAACAGCGGGTCGTACTGCCGGGCGTGGAAGTCATACAAGTCTAACCCCAAGCCATCCTGTAACTCCTTGCCCTGGTAGAGGTAGGCGTTGTTCAGTACTCTATCAGCGCTTTGCTGGTAGACCGCCCCGAAGGCGTAGTAATCATTGTGCTGCACGATGCTGATGCCTTCGTGTTCTACGGTAAAGTCATCAAAGTACACCGCGGTGGCTGAGGGGCTACTGCTCTCAACATCGTGGCTCAGGTAAGCGTACAGGTAACCGTTCTGGGCAATGTCTACGTCCAGGGTCAGAGTTTCGGCGGGATCATTGTTCGTACTGCCCACTTCTACGGCCGCCGCTTCACTCACCTGCACAAAGCCTTGGTCTACGAGTTGGAAGTCGGTATCGTAGACCAGGTAGTTGAGGTAGGCGGGGGGTACGGCTTGCTGCTTGCCGGTGGTCAGGGCACTTCCGGCGGCCAGGCCATTGCTGCCCGCGATTGCCCCACCGCTTTCCAGTCCGGCCGCACTACGGCTTGCTGCCCCGGCCACTTGGGTGGCGATGCCTTCCAGTCCTTGCACTTTGCCCCGGCCGGTTTCGTAGGCGGCGTTCACCTGCAGGTGCACCTGATCGCCCGCTCGTACTGATAAGCTCTTGGCCGGGCCGGTCTGCCCCGCTTGCAGCCGGGCTACCTTGTTGGGCTGGGGCTCCTCGCGGCTGGCATCGGTGGTGTTGTGATAGGCCAGCGTCTGCCGCGCGGCCGCCACGTGCTCAAAGAGCGCCTCCTCGGTGGGGGCCGCCGGGGTTTCCATCGTCAGGTCGCTGCTCGCCACCATCGGCTCTTCGGAAAAGGTAAGCCGCACGTTGCCCAAATGGTCGCGCAGGTCGTAGTGGTAGACAAACTCACCGCTGCTCTTCTTGATCACCCGCCCTTCGGGCTGGTGGATGAGCGCGAGTTGGTCGTTGCGGTACTCAACCGCTCCCACGTAGTCGGTGGTGCGCGAGGTGCCGTCCACGGCGGTGATGGTCTGGGCCAGCCGGTTGCCCGCCGCGTCGTAGAGGTAGTCGATGCGCGCCCCGTCGGCAAAGTCTACCCGCAACGGCACGTCCAGCACCGGGTCATACGCTATGTT
Organism: Cyclobacteriaceae bacterium; assembly: GCA_965217295.1. Taxonomy (GTDB): domain Bacteria; phylum Bacteroidota; class Bacteroidia; order Cytophagales; family Cyclobacteriaceae; genus Tunicatimonas. The sequence goes on along the minus strand of CBDCHR010000008.1, from coordinate 5,170,454 downwards.
CGTAATGCCCTTGTTGTCGTCGCGCGTCAGGTTGCCGTTGGCGTCGTAGCCGTACTCGTTGCCGTTGCTGGCCCCGTCGGCAAAGCCCAGTTCGGCATCGGCCGCATCGCTCACCGTCCGCACCCGGTTGCCCGCGTAGGTGTAGCTGAGCTGGTCCATCAGTCGGCGTACGGGCGTACCATTTACCGGGTCGGCGGTGTAGCGCGTCAGGCCGGTGATGTTGCCGTTGGCGTCGTAGCCGATGTCGTGCACCGAGTAGTTGCTCTGGTTGGCCGTCCAGCCGCCGTCGGTGTCCTGGCTGGCGTAGCGGGCCTCGGTCAGGCGGCTGGCCTGGCTGTAGTCGTAGGTGTAGGCCTGTTGGTAGACGGGGAGCTCGTAGTGGAAGGTGCTCCACACCATCGCTGCCACGTTGCCGCCCCACTGCGGCCGGAAGGCCAGCGGCTCGCCGGGTACTTCTTCATAATCGTCGGGCGGAGTATCGCAGGTGACCGGTTCGCCCACGCCTTCGGGAGCCTGATCAGACGTGCTGAGCAGTAGCTTATCCAGTTGGGTACCTGCCTCGCGGTAGGCTACCGTAATGGTATGGCTTCCGGCGCTTAGGTCGGTAGGCCCGCCGGGGGCCACGTTCCAGTTAAAACCGCTACCGGTGGCAATACCTTCCCACCACTCAATCCAGGGTTGGTCATCGATGCGAATCCAGAACGAGTTACTGGCCAACGAAGGGGCATTGATGCGACCGAGTAGGTAGTAAGGACCTGCTTCGGTGACTTCTACCACTAACTTCAACTGATCGGCCGCCGCTACCGGCGGACTACTGGCCCGCCCCCCCGCAGGGTATACCAGGTACTTTCCTCCGGAAGCGGAGCTGCTTTCCTGAATCGCCCAGTTGGCGCCCACGGTGGCGCATTCGGCTTCGGTCCACACCAGGGCGGATGGATCGGAAGTGCCACCACAGTCAACAGTTTCTCCTAGTCCATCGGGTAAGTCGTCCGAGGGGCTTAGCGCAATTTTATCCAGGCGAGTATCCCCTTCGCGGTAGGCAATGGTGATGGTGTGGCTTCCGGCTGATAACGCGCTGGGGCCGCTCGGGGCCAGGTTCCAGGCAAACGTATTGCCAATAACCATACCCTCCCACCATTCGATCCAGTCTCCGCTATCTATCCGAAACCAGAGCGAGTTCCCACCATCCGAAGGTGCCTGAACCCGGGCTAATAGATAATAACTTCCCGCTTCGGCTACCTCCAGGTTTAACACTAAATGGGCGGCGGCACCAGTAGGAGGATTGTTTCGGCTGTTCTTGCCCGGAGCCGACAGGTAATTGCCTCCCGCGGCGGAAGCACTGTTACCTATTTGCCAGTCAGCCCCTATATCAGCACACTCAGCCTCCACCCAGTAGGTTTCCGAACCAAGGGTGCAATTGCTATCGGCATCACCGAGTCCGTCGGGTAGCGCCGGATTGGTACTCAGGCTAATCTTGTCCAGTTGGGTGCCACTTTCGCGGTACGCCACCGTGATAGTGTGAGTTCCGGGATTGAGTGTAAAGGGCGCGCCGGGGGCAAGATTCCAATTAAATACTGACCCGGTGGCAATACCCTCCCACCACTTAATCCAGTTGCCATTGTCTACCTTGAACCAAAGCGAGTTGCTAGAAAGGTTAGGAGCGCGGATGCGGGCCTGCAGGTGATAGCTTCCGGACTCAGCCACGTCTACTGAAAACGCTACGTGGTCGGCGGGGTTGGTCGGGGCACTGTCCATGCTGGTACCGGACGGATAAGTTAAGTATTTCCCTCCGGCCGCACTGGCGTCTTCGGCAACGTTCCAGTTACTACCCACCGTAGCGCATTCTGCTTCTAGCCATGCTGCAGGTTGTTTATCTAGAACAAGATGATAAGAAGGGCCTTGTTGTACCATCCCTTCTAGCCAATCATTAGTTATGCGAAAGCGATAGAATCCGGTATCGGCGAGAGTAACGCTGGCTAATGTCAACGAACTAGTGTTCGCACTCTCTATATCACCCCATTCACCGGAGACTTGTTGTTGCCATTGATAGTTTGTTCGCGGATGAGGTGGTGTTTCGGAAAATCCTTCAAGGGTTAATGTTTCACCAAGAACAGGAACTACAGTGATTGTATCCTGATCACTGCCCTGATTACTGTATTTGAACAAACTAAAGCCGTGAGTATCAGGACCAGTCAGGTTCTGAGCTATGTCATTCAGTGATATGCGATTACTGTATACCCGAAGCTGAAGTTTGTCAGGGTCAGGATGAGCAGTGCGAAAATTAGGAATACCAGACAAGCGGTTAACGAACAAGTCCAATCGTGTGAGCTTGGTGAGCTGACCGAAGGAAGCGGGGATTGCTCCTTGTAGTTTGTTCTGGTCCATTATCAAAGAGGTCAGGTTTGTTAAGTTGCCTAGCTCTTCGGGTATCTCACCGGTCAACTGGTTTCTGTTCAGGGTTAGAATGGTAAGGTTGGTGAGCTGACCTAGTTCTTTTGGAATGCTGCCCGTAAGCTGACAGCCATCCAAGCGTAAACTACGCAGTTCACTGAGTTGACCGAAGGCAGCCGGAATACTACTGGCAATAGGGTTAGCAGCTAAGCTTAGCTCTCTCAGACTGCTCATGCTTCCCAACGCATCCGGCAGCGGACCGGTTAGCTGATTGACGACCAATTGTAATTGTGTGACTTTAGTGAGCTGACCAAAGGAAGCGGGGATTGTTCCTTCCAACTGGTTGTAGTGCAGTTGCAAAGAGGTCAGGTTCGTTAGGTTGCCCAACTCTTCGGGTATCTCACCGGTTAACTGGTTTTGGTGCAGACTTAGAGTAGTAAGGTTGGTGAGCTGGCCTAGTGCTTCGGGTATCTCACCGGTTAACTTGTTGTGGTTCAGGATTAGCGTAGTGAGTTTGGTGAGCTGACCTAATTCTTTTGGAATGCTGCCCGTAAGCTGACAGCCATCCAAGCGTAAACTACGCAGTTCACTGAGTTGACCGAAGGCAGCCGGAATACTACTGGCAATAGGATTAGCAGCCAAGCTTAGCTCTCTCAGACTACTCATGCTTCCCAACGCATCAGGCAGCGGACCGCTTAGTTGATTAACAACTAACTGCAATTGTATGACCTTAGTGAGCTGACCGAAGGAAGCGGGGATTGTTCCTTCCAGTTGGTTGTATTGCAGTTGCAAAGAGGTCAGGTTCGTTAGGTTGCCCAACTCTTCGGGTATCTCACCGGTTAACTGGTTTTGGTTCAGGACTAGCGTAGTGAGTTTGGTGAGCTGACCTAGTTCTTTTGGAATGCTGCCGGTAAGTTGACAGCCATCCAAGCGCAAACTACGCAGTTCACTGAGTTGACCGAAGGCAGCCGGAATACTACTGGCAATAGGATTAGCAGACAAGCCTAGCTCTGTCAGACTGCTCATGCTTCCCAACGCATCCGGCAGCGGACCGGTTAGTTGATTAACGACCAACTGCAACTTTGTGACTTTAGTTAGCTGACCAAAAGAGGCGGGGATTGTCCCTTCCAGCCGGTTGTAGTGCAGCAGCAGAGAGGTCAGGTTCGTTAGGTTGCCCAACTCTTCGGGTATCTCACCGGTCAACTGGTTGTGGTTCAGGGCTAAACCAGTTATATCGCCATTGCGTACCGTTACACCGTACCAAGTGGCAAAATTAGTCCCCTGTAGCCAGTTATCATTCTTGTTCCAGCCGTCCCCGTTGGTACTGTTATACAAAGCTACTAGTGCAGCGTGTTCTACCGCGTCGGGTACCTGGCCTTCGGATTGTGCCTGGCTTATCGATGGCCAAACAAAGAGCGACGCGAGAAGTAGGTTAAGTAGCTTTCTCATAGATAGAGGGTAGTAGGTGTTTTGCGAAAGATTTGTATCAAGCTAAGGCCGCGCGTGCTGGTAGTTATACTTTTAAAATGTTCATTCATCCAGGCCCGGCGGGTTACTGTGATACAGTAAGTCTAGTCCGAACAGATCGGCGGCCTGGCCGGTATCGGGATTCACCGTAGCGTCGGGTTGCAACGCGCTGCCGTTGATGTGCTGCAACCATCCCCGGATGTTGTAGCGGTAGTCTACCGATTGGGCAAAGGAGTCACTGCCTCGCCGGTGCAGGTTCTTCTCAATCACCTCACCCAGTTCGTTATACTTATACTCAGCCACGGTCACCGCACTTTCGCTGTCGGTTTGGTGCGTCACCTCCAGCAGCCGGTCGGCGTGGTCGTAGCGGTAGGTTTCGCGCAGCGTCAGGCTAATGTTGCTATGCTGATGCGTGCGGGTGAGCAGGTTGCCGACAAAGTCGTAGGTGTGGGTCACCTCATCCGTGCCACCTTTGTGGTTTTCACTGACGGTGTGCACTACCCGGTGGCGGTAGTCATACCACACCACCGTGGTGAGCCAGGTGTTGCCGCCCAGCACCCGCGTGCGGCTTCCGGTCGTCTGCCCGATGGGCTGGGCGATCTTGTCACCGTTGTAGGAGTAATCAGTAAAACCGTAGTCGTCGTAGTAGGTCACCGTTCGTACGTCAGCTTCGCTTACGCTGGGGAAGCTATTGGTCAGCGAGTAGCCTACGGTGCCCCCGGTACGGCTCTCGGCAAAGCCCTTCGTCGCGATGGCCGTCTCCAGGTCACTGCGGCTGCGGGAGTCGGAGTACACGCCCGTCATCACCGGTCGGTTCAGCGCGTCGTACTTGACAAAGCTCCACTGGTTAAGCTCGGCTTGTCGGGCGTTTTGCGACAACACCAGTCGGTCGCGCTCGTCATAAACCATTTCGGTACCCGCGTCGGTGCCGGGCGTGCGGCGAAAGATCATTCGTTGCCGTTCGTTGAAGACATACCGAAAGGCCAGCTGCTGCAGCACGTTCTGGTAGGCGGTGCCCGAGAAGGTGCTGCCAATTTGCTGCACGGCCCGGGGCGGCAGCACGTAGCGCAGGTTGCCGTAGTCGTCGTACACGTAGTAGGTGGCAAGCCAGCCGCTGTCGTCTTGCACCTCCCGCAGCACGGTTTCCCCTGATTTGTTGGTGTACGAGCGGCTCGTGCGGCCGTCTTCGTCGCTTGCTTCGTTCAGGGCAAGTTCGCCCGCGCCGTAGGTGCCGTTGCTCACCGGCAGGTCGGTGCGGCCCCTGCCGATGCTAAGCTTGTACACCGATCCGCCCGTGGTTACCTGGTATTTGTAGGTAGCCTTTTTGTTCGCTTGGTGCCAGGCGTTACCCGGCCCGGTGGTGTTGCGTGGCCGACTCAGCGGCGAGGCTTCGTAGTCGGTCAGTGCGTAGGGCTTGCTGTCACCGGCCACTCCGGCGGGTGGATTACTGTAGAAACCCAGCGTGCCGTTGTCTTGGTAGTCGCCCGAACCACCGGCTACGTAGGGCAGGTACTGCCGGTCCACGCGACTGAGTTCGTCGTACTCCACCGACTGCCGTAGGCTGCTTTGGTTCGGGCTGCTCCGCCACTGCACTTCCTGCGTGGTGCGGGCTTGCCCGTCGAGGTAGGTGTAGTGGCGACTGCGCTGGGTCACCGACCGGCTATTCATGGTGGCCGGAGTCACCCCACTCACCCGGAAGACATCCTGCGCCACGTAGTTGTAATTGTTGGACAATGATTGCACCGTGATGGTGCGGGTATCGCTGATCGGGCAGCCGGAGGTGTAGGTAAGGGTATACGTGCCGGGCGCGACGCTGGGGTGGCCGGGATGAAACTGATGCGCGGTAAGGGCTTCGGCGGCATTGCCCGGACTGATGGCCCAGGTGCCACCGGGCGGGGTGGCATCGTCCAGACTCACCGGCGCGCTGCCCTGGTACACGGTAAGGTCCGGCCCGGCATAGGTCCCGGCCGTGATGGTTAGGCTTTTGACGACGCTGGTGCCTCCGCAGCCATAGGCGGTGACGCCTAGGGTAGCTTGCCCGGCGTACGTGTCGGACCAGGTAACGGTGGCCGTGGAGATACGCTCATTCCCCGACTGCTCGGTAACGTAGCTGATCGTATTGCCCTCGCCCAGTTGGCTAATGTCCCACTGAAAATAACCCACATGGCGGCCCCGCGCCACGTAGTAGGTAACGTCATCGCAACTCGTCAGATCCCACGGGTCTCTTCCTTCCAGCGTCACTGTTCCCATCGGCGGGTTGAACGTCAGGGGAATAGCGGTTTCGTAGGGGTTGCCGCAGTTGTCTGGGGTGCGCAGGGTATACGTGCCGGTTTGGTTGACGGTGATCGACTGATTACTACCAATAAGCTCGCCGACCGGTCCGGAGCCGTCTAAGTCCGGTGAGTAATACCAGGCGTAGGAGTCGCGTTCCTGATCAGCAAAGAGGGACACGTTGCCCTGACAGAGGTTATAGGGAGGCGGGTTCGAGACCGGCCAGTCGATGTTCGCCCCGGTGCCACAGTTGTTGCCGCCGTTGCAGTTATCGGTTTTAATCACTTCGGTGGCCCCGGATACCGAGCATCCGTTGGGTCCTTGCACCGTATAGTTGCCCAGGTTGGTGATATTTTCCCAAAGGATTATATTGCAATCTTCCAGGTTAATCTGCCGCACCGGGTTACCATTTCTGAGCAGTGAGTAGAAGCCCGTAATCAGTCCGCCCTGCACCACGATGGTGCCCGACGACTCACCACATAGGTCCAGCGTAGCCGGTTGGATACTCGGGCTGCCGCAGGAGCAACTGCTGTTGTTGGCGGTAGGTTCGCTATTGATAGAGGCTTCGTTCTCAGGGAAGTTATCAAACTGATCAGTACCCTGTGAAGCCTCCGATTCCGACGCTTCGGTGTTGGGGGTGGTTGGGAAAACGGACACCAGGCAGTAGCCGGATACTACCTGCTCACAATCCCCCTGCCGGGCGACCACCGTATACACGCCGGTCTTGGTCACTGACCATACCAGCGAGTCTATCCCCGCGGTGCTCTCGAGCACCTGACCGGTAGGTAGCTCGTTGTGGAAGAGCGTGTAGCGCACTCCTGCCTGGGGAGAAATTTTTAACGTAATATCCGCGGTCGTTCCCTCCGGGATGGCGTAGCCGTGGGGCATCAGCCGGGCGGTATCCAGTCCGGGCACACACTGCCCAAATGCAGAGAAGGCAGGGGCCGTCAGAATAACTAAGAACAGAAGATAGCGGGGTTTCATAATCAGGTGAGTTTAGGTAGCGTGAGTATTACTCGGGTTGCCCCCGGTAGCGATACTGGTAACGGGCTACGTACTGCTGCCTATGGTCGCGCACGTACTGCAGGCGGTTTCGGTCGTCATAGTCGTAGTAGGTAGTGATGCCGGCGGGGTTGGTCTCACTGGTCATGCCGGTCAGCGGGTCATACGTGTAGGTAGTTACCAGCCGGTTGGGCTGCCGTAGTTTATCCAACTCACTGCGTATTGCATCGGCCTGGTTGCCTTGCACAACAGATAGGTCGAGTCCGCTGGTAGCCTGTTGGTAGGTTTGGCCGACCACTTCGGCCACCTTAAGACTGTGGTTGTAGCCCCAGAGATGCGCCGTAGGCAGGTCGTTCTGCCGTTGCGTCTGAATCACGTTGCCGTGGACGTCATACTCTTGTTCAATGGTAATGCCCGCCCCGGTGCCATCAGGGTAGATGGTAATCTGGGTCGGTACGATCAGATTGCCTTCCGGGGTGTAGCTACTACTTGACTTTTGTACGACTTGTCCGTCTACTGAGGTGCTCTGCTCCAGCACCTGGCTATTCATATGCGCTTGCGCTAAAAGGTTGCTACCGTGAGTGCTGCTTTCTTTCAGATCGTTGGCTCGTAGGTATTGGGTGACTACTTCTTGCTCTTCGCTGTTCGTGATGGTCTGACTCTTGACCGTCAGGTAGGTTTCATCCACGTCGTAATCGACTCGTGTAACTAAGGCTCGCTCGGAGTGATCCTGGTCAAACAACGAGTCGGTTTGGTACTTCAAATACACCGGTTCCGAAACGTAGGTGTTTACCCCCATCAGGTAGTCGAAGCCGTAGAAAGGAGTATCTGAAAAAGCCTGTACGGTGAGCCCCCGCAGGGTACGCCGAGGACTCACCTCATCCTGGAAGTTATAGTGGTAGTCGGTGGTAGCAACTACGGTGCCGGTGCTGTTCACCTCCTCGCGTTTGGTAGGCAGCCCCCGACGCCAGGCGTAGCTGGTGGTGGGGGGGAAGGGAGGACCATTGTCGCTGGCCATCTTGGTCAACACCAAGCCTTCACCGCTGTCGAAGTAGCGGTAGATGGGGGTAACTTCGTCCGCCTGGTCGGCCAGCGAGGTGAAGTAGTGGGTAGTGCGGCCACCATCGGCATACGCAGTGCTTACCTTACTATAGCTGATGGCCGCCCCGTTCAGATCAAACAAATTGACCAGCGACTGGGCCTGCGTCACCACGATGAGGCAAGGACTATTGCGGTCGCTTAGCGTATAACGGAAACTGGGAGTAGCCAGCGCCTGCCCACTGTTATGGTAGTCATAGATGGTTTCGTGAGCCGGATCATCACTTGTTCCGTCGTAGTGACGAATGCTATTGATACGGGCCCCACCTACCCCCGCGCTGGTGTTACTGCCTTGATAATGATATTCGTAATCGTAGCGGGTGTAGCCGCCCTGGGAGTTAGTCATCTGCTGCAGCAGATACGCTTGCCCGAAAGTGGTACTAACCCCACGGTTTTCAGTAAGGTATTCATCCGGACTTCCGTCCTGCAAACCCGACTTCTCTTTAGCATAGCCCCAGGGATCGTAGTTTGGACTCATCCGATGGGGTAGGAAGCGGTTTTCATCGTCCCAGTAACTAAACGTATAGATAGGCAGGGTGCCGTCGGTAATGTCCTCAACGCGGTTAAGGCGCAGACGCTTATAACCAGGGTCGCTCGGTCCCGCGATACTAGTATTTAGCGCGCGAGAACTAAAGGCACCGTATTTCAACCGAACGCGCTGCTTAACGGTAGAGCGCACATCCCGCAGGGTGATTTCGGTCAGCGCCTGTTGACCGGGCTGATCGGTTCGGTCATGCTCGTAGGCAAAGTTAACCTGCCCAAGCACCGTACGGACAAACTCCAGGCGGCGCGGCTGTACCGTTAGGCGCGTGGTGATCTTATCACGGGAGAACACATCGTTGCAGGGGGCAGCAACCCCGTTGTATTCCACATAGTTGTCGTAGGTGTAGGTTAAAGCATTAGAAGCACTTTCGTAAGCGAAGGTCACTTCTTCACTACGCTGCGGGGAAGTGATACTACTCAAGTACCATGAAGAGGTGTAATTAGCAGTACGCTCGTCTTCTAGATTGCCACCGACCAAATACTCTGCTGTCGTCACTTCCCGAGCGGCTCCCGCTTCTTCAGACGCCCCCTGAGCGCCAAAGGTAAAGACGGTACCGTCTTCGGTGGTGATGCTCCAGACGAGAAACTCTCCATCCTGCTGGCTGCCTCCCCGGCTGGTTAGTTTAATCTCAACGTCCTGATGGGGCAAGAGTACCGCCTTCCCATCAGGGTCAAGCACAAAGCGCCCGCTGCGCCCAAGAATATTGAAGTAGAACATATCCGGTTGGCCGTCCCAGCGCCCCTGGCTAAAGTCAGACATACTTTGCGCACTGTAGCCAACCAGCAAGTCTGAGGTGAATTCACCGGACACTTCATAACTTTCAATGGGTACAATTCCGGAACCCCGCTTGTTTTTGCCGCTGTAGCCGTCGGGTTCATCGTCGGGGATGCCCTGCACCACCCGGGTGATCACCCCGCCCGCGTTGAGGGCCCACCCTAAGCCCACGGGGCCGGCCATCTCTTGCACCTTGAAGCCCCCGGCGTGATAGCTCAAACCGATAGGTACATTCAGGTGCCGACCAGGTAGGGTCATCAGCGGGGCCTGAATGTTAGGAATACCCGTGTGCAGGTTCACCGGAACGGCGGCAAACTTAGCCTGAGAACTGGCATTGGGCGAAGGAGGAATTTGTCCTAGACCGGGGTAGACCAGTAGGAGCAGACTGACCAACGTTGTTGTAAAAGCGCTGATCAGATGTTTTCGGTAGGTGGTAGACATGTGCATGAGGTGTGTAATTATGCAAACTGCTCACTGTAAATTATTCGGACGAAGGGCAGTGCAACTTAGATCAGACAAGAGTAGAAGGTGGCTTGTCATATGCTTTGAAGCGCTTCTGACAAATTGAATCCAATTGGAAGGGCTATGAGAAGTAACGGTAATTGAGAGAGATAAAGTCTCGAGCTCCAGGTAGCTTTATCCTGCGCCAGGGTGGCATAATAGGGGAGTAACAATGCTCCGGTGGGGAGTGCGGGTAGGATACAATTCATGGTAGGCAAGTGTGTAGTAAATAATTCTGTCACCAAGAAAAGCAAATTGTGCGTACAAAAACAAGTAGAAGTGTTAATTAATTGTTAAGTTTCCCTGACGCTTAGGGACAACTTCCTGCTACTTTGCTATCCTGACTAAAGTTTCGTATGCTTGCTAACCCTACCGGCCCACAAATACACTTTGCTACCTACCCTACCGTATGCCTACTGCCTGCCGCTTATCCCTAGGAGCTCTAGCGCTTCTTCTGTTTACCTCAACCCTGCAAGCGCAGTCGCTCGACAGCTTGGCGCAGCACCTCAACCGTTCAGGTAGCCAAATTGAGCAACGAGCAGATAGCGTACGGCAGTCCGTAAACGCAGTGTCTCAGCGAACCCGTGCTTCGGCCGATAGCATGGAGCAGCATTTACAGGAGCGCATCGATAGTCTAACCATCACGCGCACTTTGGACACCCTGCACCATCGCTACGGTGCGGCGCAACAAAAACTGGCGTCTGAACTGCGTCCCGTAGACGCTGAGCTACCTTCCTTGCCCGCATTACCTCCCTCCCCGACACTCTCTCAACTGCCCACCACCTTGCCCGATCGCCTTCCGGCCAGTCAGGCCCTGGAACGGGTACAATTATTCAAAACCAAAGCCAGCCAGTATACCCAGCAACTGCGGGGGCAGATGCAGCAAGGGATGCAGGCTATCCAAAACGCCCCCTCCGCCCTGGAGCAGCAGGCCGTTCAGGCATCCGGGCTGGACATGCTTGAGCAGCCCCCAACTAGCGCATTAGGAGGATCACTTTCTGACGGTGCGGGTCAACTTGCCGCCGCCACCGCTACTCCGGACCAAATACAGCAGCAAATGAAGCAACGTCTGGCGCAAGAGGCAAAGCAACACTTTGCCCGACATAGCGATGCCCTTGCCGATGGACAGCAGCAACTCAGCAAACTCAAGCGTAAGTACAAAGCCGTGCAAACCGAACAAGACAAGTTTGAACGGGCCACCTCGCTGCGAGGCGAACCCTGGACGGCCCGCCTGCTGCTGGGCAGCTACTTCCAGTTTTACGGGGCGGCCATCCGCAGGGAACCGCGCTTTCAGGCAGATCTATCGCCCTTTGTCGGCTACCGCTTCAATACGCGCTGGTCAGTCGGGGTGGGGGGGAGCTGTCGGGTGCCAAGTTCTGTATCCATCTACCAGGGGCGCGTGTTTGTGGAAGGCGAGGTGCACCGGGGTTTTGCCGCGCACGTAGCCTACGAACGCAGCGGGCTATCTTCTCCAGTGCTCTCACGGGGAGAAGACAGAGCCATTGTTGACCAACATCTGCTGGTGGGTATTGGCAAAAGCTACCGCATCACCCGAAATATACGCGGCACCACCTTGCTGCTCTACCGCCCCGGTGACATTGACCGGTCACTACAACTCAGCCGCTGGAACCTGCGCACCGGCTTCTTGCTGAGCCGATGATTCCGGTCGAGCCTCGACCGTGGGTTAAGTTACGCCTCGACCGTGGGTTAAGTCGAGGCTCGACCGTGGGTTAGGTTACGCCTCGACCGTGGGTTAAGTCGAGACTCGACCGTGGGTTAGGTTATGACTCGACCGCCCAAGAACACTGGCTTGCTCAAGCCGATGATCAGTCATTGTTCAGCTAAAAAGGCAAATACCTTACACCGCACCGCCCGACACCCCCACGTGACACAGTTTTTGCCGGTCTCTCCGGCGTAAAACAAGTATTCATTAAACCCCCGTAGCCAATGTTACAGATTTCTTTAACCAACAACAAACTCACCAAAAACGACGAACACGACTGCAACGCGGTGGTGCAAAACCGCCGGTACAAGACGTTACCGCAGTTAGTGGAACAACTCACCGGCGAGGGATCCATTCTCAAACCTACCGAATGCGAAGCGGTGATCGTTGCCGCCCTGCGCACCATCACCAAAAACCTGCACGAAGGCTACGGTTTTCAGTCCGAATTCCTGACCCTGGCCCCCAGTGTTTCGGGCGTATTCGTGAACCGCAAAGATCGTTTCGACCGGGAACGGCACCAGGTAGACCTTAAGTTGCGTCTGGGTGCTCCCATCAAAGAAGCCCTGGCCAAGGTGCCGGTAGAGATCATTCCGCATACCGCCCCCCTACCGGAAATCGAAGAGGTGTTTGATCATAAATCAAAGACGACCAACGATCTGCTTAGCCCGGGGCATACGCTGGATATTTCGGGCGAACGGCTCAAAGTTGCCGACGAAACTTCGCCGGAACAGGGGGTGTTTCTGGTCAGTGAGACTGAAGAAATCAAAGTGCCCTACATCTTCCGCAACAACCCCAAGTCGTTGCAGGTGGAGCTGCCCAACACGCTCAAAAAGGGCGTCTACGAAGTGGAGGTGCGCACCACCGTGTATAGTGCCACCGACCTGCGCACGGGTTCTTCCTCATTGGCCCTGACGGTGAAGTAGCCACCAGGCAAAATGCATAGCAATTACTGGCCCTCGGAGCATCTCCGGGGGCTTTTTTGCTTCGAAGCTAGCTTTTCCAAATCCCCAACCGATAAATTTATCACGACCTCCTCCCCTAGTCGTAGGGTCTCCTACGACTCACCGCTACGACCCAGCAGCGATGCAAATTGGGTAGGCCAGCGTCTGCCGATTGGGTCGTAGCACCGCGGTGCTTATGCTACGACCAGAGAGGGAACAAAAAAAGATTTTACCGGCTGTTGGCCAGCAAGTTATTGCCCTGACTCAGGAAACGTTGGGGGCCATCGACTCGGACTGAGGGCGAAGGCTACGGAAAAAAATAACCGCGAAAAAGCCGCAAGCGAGTCCCATAACCAGCAAACTAACCGACAGATCATCCAGGCCGACCGCCAGCAGTAGCGTGGTGATACTGACCGGTAAGGAGAAGCCGTGGGCGAGGGCCAAACCAACGGTTGCGCCGATCATTACCGAAGGACGAAAGAAGGTCAAGGGGAAGCCTCGAAACCATGCAAGCACGGGTGGCCAGTAGATAAACAGCAGGTAGAGCGCGATATTGTTAACAAAGCTGATACTAAGTAACAACCCGTTCATGAAGTGAAACAGCACGGCGACCAGCACAAAAAAGCGAAACCAGGGGCGGCGAACCACGGCGAATAAGAATCCTATCTCAAAGAACACGGCCACCCAGTCAAGCGTTTCCCACACAAAATCTCCGGCGTGTTCTAAAAAAACCGGAGCCAGGTAGTTGCCCGCCAGGTCATCGTGCTGATACATAATGGCGTACCCCTTCACCGCCTGGGTAGACCAGCTAAGCCAACCGTTGCGAAGGCTACCGTCTTCGACAAGCTTAGGAACCCCGGCCGAGAACATGGCAAAGCCCAGAATAACGGCTAGCGTAGCCACCGGCCAGTAGGTTTCGGAAGCAGATGTGTCTCGCCCCGACGGACGGTTGACCGAATAATGGTTGCCCCAGCCCGAAAAAGCCATCAACAGGGGCGTGATCACCATCAGCAGGGTGTCGTGATTTATTTTACCAAAGGAATGATAGAAACTGAACCCAATCAGCATCACCGTGGCTAGCAAGATTGACGTCAGCCGGGTGCGGAAGCCGAACAGCAAGAACACCAGCAAGACAACCACCAGCATATCGACAACCAAGAAGAAATAGTAGCCGGGGAAATCGTGGAAAAGGTTAGCCACGCTAAAGGCCGGGGGATCGAAAAAGAGCGCGGGGTGCCGAGCAATCCACCGAAACTCAGGAGCGCCCACCACAAACAGAATATACCCGGCGTAAAGGATTCTAAAGGCGCCCAGCGCGCCGGTAGGAAGGCGGTATTCGTCCGCTATCCAAGCATCGAGTCGATGCACAACCGCTGATGCTAGTGACATTACGGGGCGGTTAAGTTGATGGATTGCTGGCTAGAGCGTCGAACCGGATGGGTATCGCGGGGAGAAGCGGCTCGGTACTGATACCAGCGGAAGGTGATCCGCTCAAACGTACGGTTGGTGGTATTCTTTAAATTTTGCCGAATGTACTGAGCCAGCCCTCGGCGGCGGGAGCTATCCGAAGCGGAAAGGAGTTCTTTCATTTTGTCGACCATATTCGGATAGAACACCTTGGCTTTGTAGGGTACGGGGGCCAGGATGTCATTCAGCGTCAGCAGCACCGAATCAGTGCCCGCATGGCCCACTACCTGGAGGTATTCGTAGTCGTACGGATAGTTCTGGTGCTCCGGCACCTTGGTGAAGCCCGGAAAAATAATGGCCGGATAGGGTTCACTTACCCGGCGGGCAAAATAAAACTGGACCGCTAGCAGGGGCAGCAAACCAATAAACCACCAGCGGGTAATCTGACGAGACATCGGCGTAAGGATTACGTACGTGAAGCGTTACGGAGCGGCAAGGTAGTTAACCCCAACCGGGCGTGCAATTTATCGTTAATTGCGTACCTTTGCCAAAAAGTACGTAATTCTTACTCGCCATGGCGCTTATCCAATGCAGTTTTTTTAGGTACGTTGTGCTTCTGGCAACCGGTTTGACGCTGCCCCAAATGCTATTTGCCCAGGGTTTTGTGTGCGACGGCCGGTTCTTTATCTCGCTGTATGCCGACCAGCAGGCCGACAATCCTGACTCGGAGCGAAGCACCGAACTACACAAGATCAACTTCGGCCAGGGGCAGGTAAACTTCACCGACAACGTCGTGTTTTCGGGTATCGAACTGAACGGTCTGGGGTACAATGCCCAGGATAACCTTATGTACGGGGTGAGTACCCAACTGACCTTACGGGGGGTGAGCAACGTGGTACGGCTGTACCCCGACGGAACGCACCAGGTGCTCGACCTGGACGATGGGGATATTCAGGGCGTGCAGTGGGATTTCGCGGCCGCTAGTTGCTCCGCCGAGGGCTACTACGTGGTGCACGATCGGGGAAATCAACTGCTGCACTACCTGGACGTGACCGGCGATAAAGTCAGCCTGCACGCCAGCGTTCCCCTGAAATGGACCGCCGACGTGGCCGAAGCCCTCGGCGACTTTCACGTGTCCATGGATGATTTTGCCTTCGACGTAAGCGACGCGGGCACGATCTACTCGTACCAACGCGACCACGACCTGGACCGCCGGGAAGCCGAAGAAACCCGGGGGCGGTTGCTCAAGATCGATGCCGATCTGGCCAGTCCCACGGTAGGAACCGTGTCGTTGGTAGGCCAACCCGACCGCGGAACCGTGGTGCACATCGGAGCCATGTTTTTCGACACCGGGGGCAAACTCTACGGCTACGCTTCGGCTACTCCCTTCAACCCGAACCCGCCCGGGCTCACCCACGACCGACTGGTGGCGATTGATAAGGAAACCGGCAAAATAGAGATCACGGGCACCGGGCCGCTGGCCCAGGGTAGTGACGGTTGCTCGTGCCCCTTCGCCCTTGGGGTGCAAATGCAGGCGGTGACCGCAGAGGAGGGATGCGCCAGCACGGTACGCTACGAAGTGGTGATCAACAACAGTTCTGCATCGGCAATTGCCGGGGTGACGTTTACCGACACCCTGCCCGCCGGGATGCAGATCGCCTCCGTCACGCTTCCGGCCGACCTTTCTTACCGGGTGGCCGAAGGCACCGGAGTGGGCAACCCGGTGCTCACGCTAGAAAATCTGTTGCTGCCCCCCTCCACCGACGTGTCGCTCATCATTGAGGCCGATGCCCGGGGGCTGTCCGGACCCTTGCCGCACCAATCGTATTTGACCAACCTACCCGCCGCCCTGGGCGAGGTGGTTGCCTCGGATGATCCGGCCACGGCCCAACCCTATGATCCTACGGTGGTGACCATCGCTGAAGTGGTGCCCCGCACCGTGATGATGCCCGACACCGTGGTGTGCCAGGGCGAATCGCTGACGCTATCGGCCGAAGTGGATCCGGCCTGGTCAGCCTACTGGACCGATCAGGGTGATTTCTACTCGGAGGAGGCCACCCCGACCGTTATGCCTGCTTCCGGACAAGACAGTATCTACTATTATCTCTACCAACAACGCGGAGAATGCACGTTGATTGACTCGACGCTGGTTCGGGTGCTGGCGCTGCCCGAACTTGCCGTAATTTCGGATACGACCATTACCCGGGGGGCATCGGTATCTCTGGCTTCGGCCGGGGGAAACCCGGCAGAATTTACCTACCAGTGGCTACCCAGCGAGGGTTTGTCGTGCAGCGATTGCGCTAATCCGATAGCCTCACCGGTAGTGACCACCAACTACGAAGTGGTGGTGGGCACGGCGCCGGGGTGCACCCAGGTTGCCCAGGTGCGGGTGCAGGTTGAAGAACCGAGTATTGAGCCACCGCTGTCCCGCGGCGGGGTGCATCTGCCGAACGCCTTTTCGCCCAACGGCGACGGGCGCAACGACGTGTTCCGGCCGGTGGCTAACCAGGAGGTTGTCTTTCGCTTGTTGGAGGTGTATAACCGGTGGGGCGAACAAGTTTACCGCCGCGAAAACTTCTCGTCGGCCGACCGCACCAACGGCTGGGATGGTACCTACCGCGGACAACGCGTTGCGGCGGGGACCTACACGTTTCGATTGGTGGCTACGGAAGAAGACCAGACAAAAGAATACCGGGGGAAGTTGCACCTGCTCTACTAAATTGCCGATGCACCTGAGCTGATGAATATGACCGGTAGCCATCACGAAAGCGTATGAGAAGAACGGATTGCCGGTTTCTGCGTTGGTTAACTAAATTTCACTAAATTGGGGGTTTTGTTAATAATTATTTAGCAAAAAGTCCTTCTTTTTGTTAAAGACTCTTCGTTACTTTGAAAAGTAATAATCGAAGGAAAAGCAACAGGCAACCTCAACGACGCTAATTATACCGAATGCGACATCACTTTTTCACTATCGTCAGTTTGCTATTCTGGGCTAGCGCCTGCATCCCTAACCGGCAACTGGTGTATCTTCCTAATCCTGAATTCAATGCTGAGACTCCTACCACGGTATACAACAACCGCCAGGTGTACGAGCTGCAGCCTCAGGATATACTATCGGTAAGAATCAAGACGTTGGATACCGAAACCGAAGACTACTTCAACATCCAAGCGGGCGATGGTTTTCAGCCCATCAATCCGGCCGGACTGTACGTCAATGGGTACTCTATCAACGCACGCGGGATGATCACGCTGCCCGAGGTAGGAGAGATTAAGGTGGGCGGGCTCACGCTAGAAGAAGCCGAAGCTAAAATTAAAGAAGCAGTGGGAGTGTACATCAACAACACCACTATTTTGGTGAAACTGGTTAGTTTTAAAATAACGGTGCTCGGTGAAGTTAATAGTCCCGGCTACTACTATATTTATAATGAGCAAGCCACCGTGCTGGAGGTGTTGGGTATGGCGGGTGACCTCACCGACTTTGGCAACCGGGAGAACATCACGCTCATCCGCCAGACCGGGCAGGGGAATGAAGCCGTCTTAATAAACCTGAAGGACCCGCGTTTGCTGGCTTCTCCTTACTATTACCTGCAGCCTAATGATGCGCTGTATGTGCAACCCCTGCGAGCCAAGGCAGCGCGAAACAACGTGAACACCTTTGGAATCCTCAGCGTATTGTTTACGGGCCTTTCTACCGGGGTGCTTATCCTAAATTACGTTAATAATAATCGGGGAACTAATTAGTTCTATGGAAGAGATAGATATTCGGCTGGTCATCCGAAAACTATTGCAGAAATGGTATTGGTTTGCCTTGTCGCTGCTGCTGACCGTGGGCCTGGCCGTGCTGTACCTGTGGATAGCCGACGAAGAATACCGGGTGGCGGCCACCATCCAACTGAAAGACCAAAGCCTGGGCGACAACACATCGAAGCAAGAAGAGTTTATGAACGCCTTCAACCTGCTTCAGTCTGACTCTGAACTAGAGGATGAAATCGGAATTCTCACCGCTTACTCCACGGTGCAGAAGAGCCTGTCTACGCTCAATTTTGAGGTGAGCTATCATTCCTACCCCGCCGCCCTGGGCTGGTTCGCCACCACGGTGGCCCAGGAAATCTATCCCAGCCCGTTTCAACTGGTGCTCGACACCCTGGGCGGAGAGCTGCTCAACGTGCCGATCATGATGTCCTTTCCGGACGATAAACACTACCGCATCCGGATTGATGCCGCCGGAGACCCGCTGCTGATCCTGGACGGAGCCACCCAGCAGGTAACGGTAGGGCCCGCCGAAGTCTCGCTCGATTCTACCCTGCTGCTCACCGAATCGTTGTCGCTGCCCTACCTGAACGTTTCCCTGAAGGTAACCAATCCTACCCAGTTGTTCACCGAAACGGACACTGATTACTACGTAACTATTCACAGCATCAGCGACCTCACCGAATCGTATCAGCAGGCTTTGCAAATTGAGACCATCTCGGAAAATTCTAACATCGCCCGACTCAGTTTGGTCAGTGCCACTCCGGACAAAGACCAACGGTTCCTGGACCAGCTCATTGAGGTGTACATCGCCAACGACCTGGCGAAGAAGAACCGACTTGGCAGAAGAACCATAGAATTCATTGATTTTCAGATCGCTACCGTGGCTGACTCGCTGCGGGAGACGGAGGGCAGTTTGGAAGATTTCCGGGACGAGAACCAGGTCATTGACGTGGGGGTAACCTCCCAAAACCTCACCGAGCAGTTGTTTACCCTGGAGGACAAACAGGCTCAACTCAGCGTGCAAAACGAGTACTACAAGTACATGGCCCAGTATCTGGCTTCTAACGATAACGTAACCGACGTGGTGGCCCCCTCGTCGGTGGGCATCCAGGATGAGTTGCTCAATAGTTTGCTGATCCAACTGGCGAAACTCAATGAAGAAAAGATTTCTAAGGACTACAGTTCTAACCCCAACAACCCGGTGTTGCGGGTGCTGGAGCGAAAGATCAACAACACCAAGCAGGCCCTTATCGACAACATTGATAACCTCATCAACTCGAACGACATCGGCCTGCGCGAAAACAACCGCCGAATCGGTAACATTCGCCAGTCGATGAACGAACTGCCGCAGAACGAGCGTAACCTGACAGATATCAACCGCCGCTTTGCTTTTAACGATAACATTTACAATTACCTCTTGCAGAAGCGGGCCGAAGCGGGCATCGCCATTGCCTCGAACGTGCCCGACAAAACCATGATCGATGCGCCCCGGCAGATTGGCGACCAACCGGAAAGCCCTAAGGCGGTGTTTGTGCTGCTGCTGGCGGTTATTATGGGCTTGATGGCCCCTGCGGCCCTTATCTTCCTGAACGACTACTTTCAGCCTAAGGTAGAAAGCGGCGACCAGCTGAACCAGTGGACCAAGGTGCCCATCATTGAGCGGATTGCCCTGGTGAAAGAAAAGGAAAAACGGCAAGCCTACGGGAGCGATAGCTACCTGGCGCATACCTTTCGCTACGTTCGCCATCACGTCGATTTCCTGCGCCTGAGTCAGGATGTGAAAACGGTGGGGGTTACCTCCGCGCGCAGCGGCGAAGGAAAAACGTTCATCGCCAAGCACCTGGCCGAATCGTTCGCCCAGGCGGGGCGCAAAACGCTACTCATCGACGCCGACCTGCATCACCCTACCCTGGCCGCCCTAATGAACGTGCGCCGAGAACCCGGACTGAGCGATATGCTACTCCATCCGGAGAATCTAAGCACACAGACGACCATCATTGCCAATCTGGACGTTATCGGAGCGGGCAGTCCCCAGTTTAACTCTTCCGATCTGCTAACCAGCGACGCGCTGGCGTCACTGATGGCCCGCCTTAAAAAGCACTACGAACTGATTATTGTAGACACCCCGCCCCTGGGAGCTATTTCTGATTACCTACTGCTGAGCAAGCACCTGGATTATACTCTCTGGGCGGTTCGCCACCAGTACTCCCAGAAGGAAGACGTGGAGCGTTTGGACAAGCTCATTCAGCGAAACCAGCTAAAAGCCGGCATTGTCTACAACGGGGTCCAAGCCACGGAGGTAGACACCCAGTACTACAAAAAGGCCTATCGAAGAAAAGCGTGAGTTTAAAAGAGCGGTCGGCCCAGGGACTCAAGTGGTCGTTTATTGAAACGATCGGGGTGCGGCTCTTTTCGGTTTCTACGTATTTCTTGCTGGCTAAACTGCTTGATCCGGCGGTTTTTGGGATCGTTGCGCTCACCAATACCTTCGTCTACTTTAGCGAGATATTTGTCGAACAGGGGCTGGTGGCCGCCCTGATTCAGCGAAAAAACCTGGAGCAGGCCCACCTCGCTTCTGCTTTCTGGGGCAACATGGGGCTCGGAGGCCTGCTGTTTGTAATCACCTACCTGGCCGCACCGGGGGTTGCTTATCTCTACGATGAGCCCCTGCTCACCGACCTGCTGCGGGTGCACGCCATCACCTACATTCTCTCTTCGTCGGTGAAGGTGCAGTTGGCCCTGTTGCAACGCGAACTGCTGCTCAAGAAGGTAGCCATTGTCCGCACCGTGGCCATTGTGGTGAGTTGCATCGTTAGCATCATTATGGCCTACCGCGGCTACGGCGCCTGGGCCCTGGTATTTCAGCAAATCCTGTTCAACGGAGTGCAGGCGCTCTTGCTGTGGATGATGACCTCCTGGCGCCCCTCGCTGACTTTCTCGCGCACCCACTACCTGGAAATTTTTGGGTACGGCTCGAAGGTAATGCTTAACCGCATGACCACCTACTTGATTCGGTACGCCGATACTTTGCTCATCGGCTATTTCTTGGGCACGGCCCCCCTGGGCTATTACTCGTTTGCTCAAAAAATATTTATAACGTTAACCGAACTGGTTGATCTAACCTTTACGCGGGTAACTTTTTCGGTGTTCTCGATGCTTCAGGACCAAAGAGCCGAGCTTTCGAGAAAATTTCATCAGTTTATCGAGTCTACGGCCCTGGTGGCTATACCGCTGTTTGCCGCCGCTTTCGTTTTTTCACCCACGGCCATTCCCCTGGTCTTTGACGATAAGTGGGTAGACAGCATTCCGGTGGTGCAGATCCTGTCGGTGGCGGGGGTGCTGGCCTGCTTCTACTCCTGTCTCAACAACCTCTTCGCCGGAGTAGGCAAGGTGGGCTTGAACCTGCGAATCAAGCTGTTCTACTTAGGATTGAGTCTGGTACTTATGTACGGAGCGGTTCAGTTCTCAATTGAAGCGGTTGCGGCCACCTACATTTTGGCCATGCTCATCACCCTGTCCGTGATGCTTTTGTATATTCGCAGTTCGATTGACATGGAACCACGGGCGTATGCTCGAAGTTTGCTGGAACCGCTGGCCGTTAGCTTGCTTATTGTTGCGCTGGTATACGGCTCGTCGTACCTTGTCGAAGGTATCACGTGGCTACGGTTGTTGCTGCAGGTGCTGGTGAGTGGAGGCCTCTACGCAGCGTATCTGCTGCGGACCAAACCCGCGCTGGTTACATCGTTCAAGTTGCTGTCAACTCCCAAAGCGCAAAGGTGATTAGCGCCGAAGCGATCGTTCATTAGAAAAACAAACCTTGGCCTACACTGTTTCCGTACTGATACCGGTGTACAACCGGCGCGAAAGTCTGATCCGCGCCATAACGTCGGTACTGAACCAAACCCGTTGTCCGGACGAAATCATTGTGGTGGACGACGGTTCCGAACCCGAAGTGGGCGTTTACCTGCAGCAAGAGCATCCTCGTCTTGCCGGGCAGGTCGTGGTCATTCGGCAGGCGATGAACGGGGGAGTATCCAAAGCCCGGAACCTGGCCTTTCGCACTAGTTCAGGTAGTTTGATCGCCCTGCTGGATTCGGACGATGAATGGCATTCTGAAAAGCTAGCCAAGCAAGTGGCTTTGTTCGAGAAAAATCCTCAGATCGATTTGGTATCTTGCCAACAGTGGGTCGTACGAAACGAGGAGCCGCGGCGCGAGAAGAGAAAGCTCTACCGGGAAGACGTGTTCGATCACTTAATCAACGGCTGGCGTCCGCCTACCCCGTCGAGTCTGCTGATAAAAAGAAGGTTTCTGGAAGAAATTCCGTTCGATGAAAGCATTCGGTATCTGGAAGACCTGGACTGGTGGCTTAAGTTCTCGCTGCTCGAGCCTACTGTAGACTACGTTGATGAGTATTTGATGTATTACCATACCAACGAGACGAATCGGCTTTCGTACGTAGCTTCTCAGGAACGGTTCGTCAGAATCGAGTACGTGCTATCCCACTGGGAGCCGATTTTGGTGCAAAAGAAGGGGAAAGAGAAGTACCGGATCTTTCGCAACCACCTGCTCACCTTCAATGCTCTAGACGCTTTCGTGGTCTACGTGCGTAAGCAAAGGTTCGTATCGGCCGGACGAATAGCGATCAAGTACTTGTGGCATAAAAGGAAGTTTTATCAACTGGGGGGGCAGCGAATCCTCCGATGGATTCGCGCGTAAGCGCTCTCACCGTAAACGTATGAATAAGCGAATAAAGGTGATTTACATCGGCGGTTCGGGGCGAAGTGGCAGCACGGTGCTGACCAAACTGCTCAACTTCTGGCCCGGTCTCATCGGCGTGAATGAAGTTTGTTACCTGTGGAAATACGGCATCGAGGCCAACCATCCGGTGTCCGACGGCACGCTGTTTAGCGAATCAGGCTTCTGGCAGCAAGTGCTGGCCCGCGTGTATCCCGACCGTCCGATCCGAAGAAAACAGGCCGATTTCTTTGCTCACTCCGGTCAGAATGGTTTGAAAAACCTGATCCGAAACCAGTGGCGGCCCCGACCACTGGCGGATGAAGAACGGGCTTACGCTCTCACGTTGGAGAAACTGTACGCGAGCGTGCTGGAGGTGTCGGGCGAACGGTACGTTGTGGATTCTTCCAAAACCCCGGACTACGCGTATTTTTTGAGTCGGATAGATTCTATCGACATGCTGCTCATTCACCTGGTGCGCGATCCTCGCGGGGTGGCTTACTCCTGGAACAAGAAGTTCGCGCGCAACGACGTGCGCGCCGACACCCCGGTAGCCATGACTTCGTTCGGGCTGTTGCAGGCTACCCTGCGGTGGATTAAGTGGAACGTGGGCTGCGAACTGGTGAAGCGAAGAAAAAACGTGCGCTACCGGCGCGTTCGCTACGAAGACTTTGTAGAAAATCCTCAGAAAGTTCTGGACGGTATCGCGGCACTGCTGGGGTTTCCAGAACACTTACCCCCGTACGATCTCACGGACGAAGGGTTTCACGACCAGCACCACGCTCAGGACATTTCTATCTGGGGAAACCCGGTGGTAAGAACCCGCTCGGGCCCGGTTCGGGTCGTCGCTGATGATGAATGGAAGAAAGAGATGAGTTTGGGGAAAAAGTTGGTGGTGAGCGCGCTTACTTTTCCGTTTTTGGTTAGATACGGGTATTCTATCTTCTGGTAAGCAAACGAGGAAATTGCTGACCTAGCCGCTTGCTACCGACGAAGGAGTTGTAAGCGACTCAATGGAAGAGCGCTGAGCCACTGTTGCAGCATTATTCAACAGCGTTCGATAAAAAGCGCTCAAAAGAATGAGACCCGGAAAGATTGCCTGCGTCGTTTCCAAATAGTTGTCGAAAAACATGATTGAAAACAAAAAAACCAGAAGTAGTCCCATCGCGAATGATAAGTAGGCTGATTGAGGTTGTTGTTTCCGGCGGTAAAAGAGATACGTACTTCGCATTCTGATTACCAAAACCATGAGGTAAACAAACAGAGCCAGTAAACAGATCAGACCAAATTCTGCAAACAATGATAACATGGTAAAGTAGGGTCGATGCATGGTAGAAGCACCAAATCGATCAGAATTCGTCGTATATCCATTCCATATAGCGTAGGCGTATTTCTTCAATGGTTTAGACATAGTATTAGAGAGCAGGGGAATCCGGCTGTCTAGATATTTTCCTGAACTGATCAAACCGGCTCGACTAATGTACTGACCGGGTCCCAAACCAACCAGATATACGTAGGGATACTCATCGCCCATGTCATTGACGGTACGGTCTACAATGTTAAATTTAGGGGAATCTAAGTCTTGATACAAAGTGAAGAACACGTTGGCAGTTTTAAACACGTCGGGGAAGATGGCCCCCAAGGGGAGAATCAAACATCCTGCTAAGACAGTAGCAGCGATTAGCTTACCGAGGTTGCTAAATATCAAGTTGTTTCGATACAGAAACAGAGTGAGTAAGATGCTAAAAATCAGAGCGATAAATACATGCAATACTCCGGCTAGCATCAGAGAAAACAAACCGATTATAAACGAAATAACCCCCTGCCGACGCATCAAAAGATGAGGAGTAAACAAAACCAGAAAAAAGACCATATTAATAGCAAACATCTGATTGCCAAAACCAGCTACCCCGGACACGAAAGCGAATAAACCGATAGTTCCTTGTACGGCGTCTCCGGGAAGAATGTCAAAACTACCCGTAAGTTTTACTGCGAAGAACTGAAAGATACCGACAAGTCCCTGAATGAGGATAGCATAACGCAGAACTTTGGCAAACTTCTCGTAGGGATAAGAACGGGTGATAAATGTGCCGCTGACTAGCACGATGAACACTAGAGATCCATAGGTAATTAAAGATACTACTGCGTTGCTTATCAAAAAATTTATTCCAACGTATTCGTATAAGAGCACATAAAAAGCAATTACTAGGGAGAAGACAACTAGCAATACTATTGTCTTTTTTAAAAGTGTTCCGGAGCGACTTCTTACCAGATACCACGCTAAACAAAGAAAAGGGATAATATAGCCTAACGCTCGTGATGGTAATAATACAACCACTAAGGCAAGAATGAACGTCTCAAAAAAATATTTATCAGTAGAACGGTTCACAACGAATAACGGTTACTTTTTATTAGAAGTAGAACACAACTCCGTACAACAACCTTTAAGAGCAATCATTCTCCAAACTTATAATCAAAATTATCAATATCATACTTAAACCGCTTCGCTACAAGCGCAACAGATGCTTCGTCGTAATAGGTGGTATATCGGTTATACCTACGCTGGTTTATCTGCTCAATGACCACCGAATCAGCATTGGGAATTCCAATGTGAATCAGGGTCGGTATCAAGTCTCGGTTGATGTCTTCCAAACGAATCACTTTGTCTACCAACATCTTTCCTTGCTCATCCGTGATATACTTGTCTAGTGGATAGGTACTATACTTTGCCCAAAGTTCAATAGGCTCGTCACGGTCTTGCTTTTCTAAAGACAAAAGCCATTCCTGAAACGAAGGCTTCTTGTCGAGGTATCGCTGCTTAAATTTCTTCAATCTATCTTTAAGCTGATCACTCCAGGTACCTATGACCAGCATCTTGGTGGGCTTACCCGAGTAGAGCATTTGGTATAACGATACCATTTTCGCCCAAGGGTTTCGTACGAAAACAAATTTGAAGTAGTCATCATACACCCAACCTTTTTCCTGGAAAAAAGCTTTTACTTCACAAGGAGCCACGTGTGAATCAAAAGGACTGTCTTTAACCGCTTTGCTATCTTTGATATCTGAATAAGGGTCCAAGATTTTCCGTACGCTCTCCGAACCGGTTTTTGGGTTAGAGAAAAAGATGAACTTATATTGAGTGGATATTCGCATACGCTAACTTAATTGCGGATGAACTCGCCGATACACGCGCTCGTAAATGCTGGCCACGTGATGCGCCTGATACTGCTCTCGGTTTTCACGCCCCGCCGCTAACAAAGCGTTTCGGTAGGCTGCATCAGAGATCACTTTCTCAATGCCTGATCGAATAGACGCTACGCTAAACGGGTCCACCAAACAGGCGCCCTGCCCCGCCACTTCGGGCATGGCTGCTGTGTTGCCGGTAACCACCGGCCGCTCTATCCACTGCGCTTCAATGATCGGCATGCCAAACCCCTCAAAGGTAGAAGCCAGCGTAAGAAAATCACAATCTACGTATTTTTGCACTAACTCTTCGTTGCTCAGGTTGGCTTGGCAGTTGAAATCAATTCCATTGCTACGGAGCGACTCCAGCGTAGCGGCATCGGGTTGCCCGATGATTTCCAACCGACACGAGATGCCCTTCAGTGCATCAGAAAGGCGAAGCAGATTTTTATTGGGCATCACTCCAATTTGCAGAATAACCGGCTTTTCAGCATTAAACGGCTTCGGATGCGGACGAAATAATGGTGAAATCGGGCAGTAAGCCACTACCACCTTGTCGGCTGGGCATCCGGTGATCCGCAGTAGCTCTTTCTTGGTGAACTCCGAGTTGACGGTAACCAACGTGCTTCGCCAAACCGGCAATTTATAGAACAGCCACTTATTGAGGTGGTATTTGACGAACCGAACGACAGGGTTGCGACTCATCTGGGCGTAATACAGGTAATAAATATCATGAACAGTGAGCAGTGTTTTTTTTTTGGGCAGCAAAATGGCTAGGTAGTTCGTGTCGCCGGTCACGTGATACACGTTGGCCCGGGGCTTCCTGAGCACCGCGACGGTGTTAAGTAATCGATTGAGCAGGCCTCGGTTGTCTCGGGGAGCGCTAAAGGATTCGGTGGTTATGTCAGTCGGTAAGCACTGAACCACTTGCTCAAAGTATAGCTCGATACTGCGGCTTACGCTGATTTTCTTCCGATTGATAAATACCAGACGCATGGATAGTTAGCTAGTGAAGGCCGCCTCAAGTTGATTAAAGTGGATTTGGTCAGTGAATTTCTGGCAATAAATTTCTCGGCCCCGCTCACCCATTTCCTTTCGGACCGACGCGTCGTCCAGCAGAACTTCCAGTTTTTCGGCGAAAGCTTCGGCGTTTCGGGGCGGCACAACGAAGCCACTCACCTGGTCGTGTACCACCGAGGGCACGCCCCGCCACCGGGTGGCCACCACCGGCAACCCGAACTGCATCGCTTCCAGGGCCACCAATCCGAAGGTTTCCGCCGCAAAGAAGGTGGGATAACAGAAGATATCGGCCTGGGCAAACGTTTGGTGCTTGGCCTTTCCGGTGCGCACCCCCAGGAAAACGACGTACGACTCAAGGCAACGCTCCGCAATAAATTGCTCGATTTCTTGCTGGAAGCTTTTTGATTCAAAGCGTCCCATTAGCTGTAGCAAAAAGCGGTGTCCTTCCTGGGCCAGACGATGCGCGCTCTCCAGGAGCACCAGAAGCCCTTTGGTTTCGCAAAGCAGACCCACGTATAACAACGTTAGCGGGGTCTGCTCGCTACGCTTCTTCTCGCCGTTCAGATAAGCCGCTCCAATGTCCGCCAAACCGTTGGGCACAATGAATTCGCGGCGCGTTTTAAACACCTTACCGTCTTCCGGATTAAACTCCGACAGGCGAATGCACACGTCCGGATAAAAGTAGGCTCGCTCGTAGAGTTTCTTAAGCAAGCCCCCTAATTGCTCGTGCATTTCGGAAACTCCGGCCGCGTGAAAGTGGAAGATGGTGGAGCGAAACAACCAGCGGGTGGCGTTCAGGATCACGATATCGCGCAGCATCGGCACCCGCTGCGGCGGAGCTGGGGGATAGTAGAGCGTTGAGGTTTGGTGCCGAAACCGGTAGTAGTAGATCTTCGCAACAAGCACCAGCAGTTTAATAATTTTTGACGCTTTAAACTTACCCACCTCGTCCATATCGGCCGAAAAGTTCATGCGCACGTGGTAGAGCCGCACGGTGCTGAAGTTATGATTCAGCATGTTTTCGATCATAATGGCTTGTCCCCCGAAGGGAGGAGGGGTTTGTCCAACCACCAGAATTTTCTTCATACCGGAATGGGTCGCGGGGTCACCGTCTCGGCGCGCAGTTTCCGTCCCGCCAGTTGCGGCACATGAGCGGCATCGGTTTTGTGCCAGGCGATCATTTCCTTCACCCCGGCTTCGGTGGTGTAGGGCGGAGGGCCCAGCACCTCGTAGGTTTTCTCAATCGGCGCCAGGTAATCCTGCGTCATGCTATCGAAGCGGGTGCTGGTGAGCGGAAAAGAAACGTTGGCGCGCTTCAGCAGGTCCCCGGTCAACGCAATACCCTTCACCAGGGGAGTGGGCAGCAAACGAACCGGTTTGCCCGTCAACTCGAGCGATATTTGCTCTACCCACTGCCGTAGATCAATGGGCCGGTCGCCCACGTAGAACATTTGCTCGTTTACGGCTGCTTCGGGAGCTTGCAGAATTTGGTGAATTTGCCACACCACGTTGCCCACGTAGCCGTAGGCGCGGCGCACGTTCCGCTTGCTGGGATGAAAGTAGAGTCCCTTCTTCATCACTTTGAACATCACGTCGCGGTAGCGCAGGCTCCACGGCCCCCAGATCGTTTGGGGACGAATGATCGTCCAGGGGCAGGGCAGGTCGGCCGCCCGGGTGTATTCTTCGGTGAGCCGCTTACTCACCCCGTACAAGGTGAACGGACGGTAGTCCTGGTCGTGCTGGGGCATGTATCCCGCTTCACAGACGAACATGCTGGCGGTGATAATGGCGCGCTCCACGCTGGGGGTTGCCTTGATCGCGTCTAACACGTGCTGGGTGCCCTGGGTGTTTTGCACGTACTCGTTCAGATCCCCGTCCAATTCGTAAATATCGGTATCGGTGCGGGCCGCTAGGTGCACCACGTGGGTGGGTTGGTAGGAGGTAAAAGCTTCGTGGAGTCGCCCCGAATCCATAATATCAACCTCTTGCCAGTGTGAAATGTGGGCACTGTTAAGCGGGGGGTTCCAGTCGATGTTTGTCACATTTATCCCCTGATCCAAACAAGACTGTATCAGGTTGGTGCCAATAAAACCGGACCCACCGGTGATCAAGATTTTCATAAACTGATTGTTTTTTTAAGCTGTGCCAACGACCGTCACGGGGGGCAAGTTACTCAAAAACCCGACCTCTCGAGCGGGCGATGCTGATCAAAGCATTATACAAAAACCAAGTGTTGCCCACCAGGTAGCGTTTCCACAGGCGTTTCGGCTCCAGATACAACCGATAGACCCACTCCAGGGCAAAGTCGCGGGCCCAGCGGGGCAATCGTTTTTCGGTGCCGGCGTAGGTCAGAAATGCCTGTCCCAGTCCCAACATACAGGCCTGCACCTGACCCTGGTGGGCGGCCATCCAACGTTCTTGTTTGGGGCAGCCGAGCGAGACA
The DNA here is from genome assembly GCA_965217295.1 of Cyclobacteriaceae bacterium. Lineage (GTDB taxonomy): Bacteria > Bacteroidota > Bacteroidia > Cytophagales > Cyclobacteriaceae > Tunicatimonas. The sequence goes on along the minus strand of CBDCHR010000008.1, from coordinate 5,141,201 downwards.
AAGACCAGGTTGGCTCCCGAAGCATTAATGCGATCAACGGCCGCCTGGTCTTCTTTGGCGGTGAGGGCACGGAAGGGAGGAGACTCGAGTCCGGCAATGCGCAGGGTAGGATGATCTTGCGACAGCCGGGCCTGGATGGCATCCAGGGTTTCCTGCGTAGAACCGTAAAAGTAAACCGACAGGTCTTGGTCGGCCGCGGTGCGCAGCAGGTCGGGCAGTAGATCCATGCCGCACACCCGATCTTGTCGGATGCTGTACTGCCAGCGCATCAGCACGGACAACGGCCGACCGTCGGGGGCCACCAGGTCGGCGCGGTTCACCACCTGGTTGAAGCCCGAATCGTAGTAGGCCTCCATCAGCATATGCACGTTGGCAAAACAAATGTAGGCCGACTGCCGCTGTCGCGCCCGGTCCGCGATCTCAGCAACAAATTGTTGATAAGAAGCCGTTGTGACCCAGGTGCAAATCAGTTGCACTTTTTTCAAAGGGCGCACGATGACTTTGGAAGATGCCTGGGTAGCCATTTAGTAGGCGTTTTCTTCACCCGATACGGCATTCCACACGGTGCGTCCGATAATTTCCAGGTCAAAAGCCAGGCTCCAGTTCTCAATGTACCACAGGTCGTAATTGACCCGCTCTTGCATTTGGTACAGTTCTTTGGTTTCGCCCCGGTAGCCGCTGATCTGGGCGTAGCCCGTGATGCCCGGCGTGATCTGGTGGCGCAGCGGATACTCGTGAATCACCTTGCGGTATTGCTCTAGGTGCGTAACCAGGTTAGGACGCGGACCTACCACCGACATATCACCCAGAAGGGCATTATAGAACTGAGGTAGCTCGTCCAGACTGGTCTTGCGTAAAAAAGCACCAACGCGGGTAATCCGCAGATCATTCTTCGATGCCTGACGCTCGCTTTCGTTGTTCACCCGCATGGTTCGGAACTTGAAGCACCAAAACAACTGGTTGTTTCGCCCCGGCCGCAACTGCTTGAAGAACACCGGGCCGGGCGATTCCAGCTTGATGGCCAGCGCAATGATCGGAAACACGAAGGGGACCAAAAAAAGCAAAGCCATCAGGGAAAAAGCAACGTCAAAACCTCGTTTCAGCTGGGCGTTCACCAGCAAGCGCAAGGGGGCCTTCCGGGTAGAGATGACGGGAATCCGACTGTCGTCGTAAAGTTGCGTATCGATTCGACGACCTTCGTTGAGTCCGCCCACGTCGGGCACAATGCCAAAGTAGATAAAGTTATGCTCGGCAAACGAAGAAAGGTCTTCCAGCAACGCGCTGTTGTTGCGCATAGCATAATAGATTTCGCGCACCCCGTGGTTCAAGCAGTATTCTTTGATCTCGGCGGTGCTTCCCAAGTGCTTGTCCGACAGTAGAAACTCCGGGGGAGGGGCGTCATCGAAGTAGCCCAGAAATATTTGCGGAAGCGAACGATTTTCCGTAAAGTAACGGCCCAAATCTTGTCCCCGAGAAGTGTAGCCCACCACAACTGCCTTCTTCTGATAGGGATACTGGTGGCGATAGAATCGATAGAAGTAAAGCAGTCCTATCTTTGCCAGCAATGGTGGAATAGTGGCGATCATAAGTACCAACAACTGCCCCGCACTAAAGGTCAAAGACGGAAGCAAAAACACAAGTGCTAACACCAATAGCAGGTAAAGGGTGCCTGCCGCCACCCAGTGAGCCGCCAACTTGCGCGCTCGCCCCAGGTTCTCTATTTGATAGGCCGATACCAACATAGATGCCACCATCCAGCACAAGGCAGCGCTAATGCTGAGTGAAACCGCGGTTTGGTAGGTTACATTATCTAGCCACGAGGTGTAGTGATGAATAAGCTGAAGGGTTACCGCCACAACGACCGCATCGGTGGCCATTAGGAAGAGAGGAATGGCCGTGGAGTACTGATACTGCCTCAAGCGGTCACGAAGATTACTTTTCATGGGTAAAAAGTTTAGAAGCCAGAGTACGTTTAACTATTCCTGACATAAGCTATGCACTAACCCACTGCACGAGAACGATTATGGAAGTAAAAGTAAGGTTAATTATTAAATCTTAAAAATAGTTGCAAAAAATTAGCGATTCATTCGTTTTGCGTTTAGAACATTAAAAAAAGCTTAAACTTATAAGCGGTTTGTTCCGAGTAATTAGTAAATGCCGAACGGTTATAGCTTACCTCACAAGCAGACTAGCAACGGTCTTGGTAATTGATCTAATAATCAAGAACGCTTTGTTGGTATAATAGGCTACTTGTCATCCTGTTTCAGTGAGTTACGGACTTGTCCCATCGGGAAGCATTCCGAAGCCCCGAACTGCTGCTCGAAGTTGTCCAATTGTATCGTATTTCCCCGGATTGGTGGCCGCTTTGCCGAGCTGGTACCAACGGCCGTCTCCCGGGTCCACGTATTCTCCTGCCTGGTGCAGAACGCCCCGCTCCGCCTTCTCAGGATGATAGTCGGGTACGTACCAGGCCTGCAGCAAAGGACGCAGTTGCTGCCAGGGCACCGGCTGTTCTTGCTGCTTTTCGCCCATGACGCGCAGCATGGTGAACCGTCGGTGAAGAAAACTGGCCTCCCAGCGGAGCTCAATGGGCCCACCAGCTTCCAAAAAAGTCAGGTACGCCAACCGCAACGGACGTTCCCGTTGGGCGGCTTCGTGGACCGCCTGCACCGCTTCCTGCAAAAAATACTCCCACTCCGAATGGTTCTGCGGACTTCCCTTGATATCTTCCTTGGTAGGTTCAGTCACCGTTGCGCTTAGCGAACTGTCGTTCGTCGCAGTTTCCGGTACCCAACGGGTTTCGTGCAACAGTTCGTGCAGGGCCACTTTCCAAACCCGGGGAAGCGCTCCCTCCCAAGAGAAATTGTCGTCGGCTGAAAATCCTTCTTCCTCTATCTCTTCGTCAGTCAGCTCGTCCCGATCAGTGTAAGTCCAATTCAGGCGAACCCCGACCGCTTGGTCCCCCGGCCGTAGCACTAGTGCGTAGCGATAAGAATAGGGAGGAGGCAGCGACAAGGTTTGGTAGCGAATATCAATGACGGTAGGCATGCGTGAACGTGGATAACAGAAAAGCCTGAAGGAACGGACCTCAGCAAATTGTACGCAATAGCATCGCCACGGTTTCTTGGCGGTCGATTTTTCCGGTGGGAGTCCGAGGAATTGCTTCAAGGTAGCAAACCTCTCGGGGAGCGTGATACTGGGGTAGCTTTTCCGCTACGGCGCGCAGCAGATGCCCCTGATCAGACTTTGAGAGGGGAAACCCCTCGATAACTAATGCTACCCGTTGCCCCAAACGCGCATCAGGCAGTCCCACGACCAAAAGAGGTGGGGGGATAGCAGGCCACTGCACCGACACCGCGCGCTCTACCGGTTCGGGCCACACCTTCACTCCCCCGCTGTTGATCACCCAATCGTGACGGCCGAGCCACCGGAAGTGCCGCTCGTCGAGCAGTTCTACTTGATCATTGGTTATAATTAGTTTGTGCTGAGTTACTGCTCCCCGCAGGGTAAGGCAGCCCCGTGCATCGGCACCAATCTGCGTGTTGCCCAACACGCGGAAAGCATCGCTGGCCTCGGGTCCGTTTAGGGCGCGCAAAGCCACGTGCGAAGCGGTTTCGGTCATGCCATAGGTGCTGTAAACAGGACTGGTAATTTTCTTTTTGATCGCTTCTTCCAGGGCGAGACTTACCGGAGCGCCTCCTACCAGGGTCGCGTGCGCAGCGTTGAGCGTAGCCAGATCACGCTCGAGCAGACGCTGGAGCTGCAAAGGAACCACCGCCAGAAACGAAGGGCGTACCGGAAGACCGACGAGCGGCTGTGCCGATGGAGCTACGCCAACCACATCCATGCCGATTACCAGCGCCCGCGCCAGCATCATCATACCACCAACGTAAGCCGGATCGATACCTAATAGCGCCGTATGCTGCGAAGTGAGACGAAGCGCTTGCCGGGTGTTACTCACGCTGGCGATTATCTGCTGGCGGGTGATCTCGATGGTCTTGGGAGGGCCGGTCGAACCGGAGGTCGGTATCGAGAAATTCGCTTGGCCTTGCTTCCACTGCCAACAGAAAACCAGCGCGCGCTGCAGGGGAGACGGTAGTGTAAAGTAGCCCTCAATATCTTCCGGACCAGACAACCGTTGAAGGGCATCACTGGCTAACGGCGCAAGAGAAGAAAGGTAGAGCGTAGACATGCACAAGCAGGTTTTGCGAAGTAAACGAGACTGCCGCGAAAAAGTAAAGGAATCCACAACTTTTCGTCGTAGATTCCTTTACGCAAAGTACTCGCTCAACGCCTGATTTGCCCTTAGTGCATCAATCCAATAAGGTTAGCGCGGGGTTTCCTCAATTTTGAGCACCCAGGCCCCGTCGAACATAAACATCGGGATCTGCCGCACCTTTTCGTAGCGGCGACGGGCCGAAGCTACGTCGCCCGACTGTTTCACGTAGACGTAATACAGTTGCTTTTTAGAACTATAACCGTATTCCGCAGACTGGCCTTGGGTGGCTAGGGCGCGTTGATACCGTTTGGCGTTGCCGTGCACGCCAAAGGCTCCCACCACCACGTAGTAGCCGGGCTGCATTTCTAAGGGATCGTCACTGGCGGCCACCGGAACCTGGTTGCTCGGAGTAGCCAAAGGGTCGGCCGCAAACGCCGGTTCTTCCGGTAAACTGCTGGCTGGGGCACTCGACGCGGCATCTTCGGCAAATTGTTGGATTTCATCCTCAGCGGGTACCGGTTCGTTCCGGGTATCGGTAACGGTTGGTCCATTTGAAGACTCAGTGTCTATTGGCTCTTCCGCAGTTTCCAGTGGTTTGTCAATAGCCAGTGGCTCGTCTATTGTCGCCTCATCAGCGGCTTCGGTGATCACTGACGCTTTACTTCGTTTTTTCTTACCGAACCGAAAAGCCAGCAACACTTCGTGCGTACCTCCCAGGTCGTTTCCTTCCGAGCCAACCGCCAACTCGTAGGCGTAGTTGAGGCGAAGCTGCCGGTAGAGCTGTACCCCGGCCCAAGCGGAAGCGTTGCTTGACTGACGGTACGAACCACCTACCCACGCCAACTGCCGGTAGTAGACGGTGGCCCCGGCTTCGTACTCGTCGGGAAGGTTGGCCCCTCGGTGATACAGCAGTTGTGGTTCCACCCCAACTTGGTTAAAGTTCAGGCGGTACCGCGCCGAAAGCAACTGGTAGCGGTTCAGGTCGATGCCTGCTTGTTCCACGTCGCTCACTTCCAGCCGGTCGGACTGCGCTAACTGGGGAAGGGCAACGCCCAGTTGCAGTCCCCGCAGGCGGTACCGAAGCCCTAACCCACCGCTCAGAAAGTACTGACCGTCCATCGCCGCCAGGGCGGTTGGATCGGCTGTAAAAGCATCACCCCAACTGCCAACGTCGACGCGGCTGGTACCCGCCCCAATGGATAAGCCTGCGGCCAGTTCGTGTTCTTCCCCCAACTGCACTGCGTAGTTGGTAGTCAGCCGTCCCAGACTGGTTGCGAAAAACCCTTGTCGGTTGTCCAAGGCGGTAAGTCCCAGTGATAACCCACTGTTGAAGGGCAATTGAAACTGGGCGGCGTTTACCACCGGGGCGTTGTTGATGCCTACCCACTGCCGACGGTGCACCAACCACACTTCGCCGTAGCCGCTACTGCCTACGTAGGCTGGGTTGTAGAGTTGAGCGCGAACAAGGGGATTCACGTAGGGCAGCTGCTGGGCGAACAGAGAATTAGTGGACAGAACAAAAAGCAGTAGGGCGAGTGGTTTCATAAAAGTTATCGAATCAAGGCCACACTTCCGGTGGCGGTTTGTGATACGTTGTTGATCGTGGTGGTGAGGATGTAATAGTAAGCTCCGGTGGGCAGGGGTTGATTTTGGAAGGTGCCGTTCCAGGGTTGGCCGACGTCGGTAGCGGTGAAGACTACTTGTCCCTGCTGGTTGTAGACTTTGAGCCAGACGAGTTGCTCATTGGGGGCCAGCACCAACTGCCAGGTATCGTTTTGCCCGTCGTCGTTGGGGGTGAACAGGGGCGGGGCCAGCGTGGCAGTTGTTGCTAAGGGCGGCCCAGTAGGTTCTGGTTCAGGTGGGATAGGGGCTACTACCTCCGAGAGGTCAATAGTGTAGATAGCCTGTGAGGAGTTACCAGCCGCATCGTAGGCTACCACCGTGAAGGTGTAGGTGCTATCGGCGTCCAGGTTCTGCACGGTGTAGGTAGTAGCCGTAGCGGGTAGGGTATCCACGGCCACCCCGTTCTGTAGGATGATGTAGGAAGTGACGGCCTGGTTGTCGCGGGGGGTGTTCCAGCTAAGGTTCAGAGAAGTGGGACTAGCCGCGGCGCTAAGCTCAAAGGGTGCGGGGGGCTCAGTGTCAGTGCTGTCACCCGGTTCGGTGGCAGCCGGGATGGTAATGACTGCCGGGTTACTCTGCTCAGACTGGTTACCGGCGGCATCTACAGCTTTTAGCGTGAAGGCATAGTTGCCGGGGGCCAACTGGGTGACGGTGTGGGTGGTGGTTGCGGGGGGCAGGGTAGCGACCTGCACCTCGTTCTGATAGAGATAGTAGAAAGCCAGTTGGTCGTTATCAGTAGAGGCAGTCCAGGACAGGGAAACGGTAGTGGCTGCCTGGCTGTCTAAGCTCAGCACGGGGGTGGTGGGTGCTTCGGTGTCGTCGCTGGGCGGTGCGGTGGTGATAGTGAGTTGGTTACTGGCCTCTGACTGGTTACCGGCGGCATCCTGAGCCTTGAGACTGAAGACATAAGCGGTAGAGGCTGACAAACCGGTAACCGTGTAGGTTTGATCGGAAGAAGAAGATAGGGTAGCGATCTTGGTGCCGTCTTGGTAGACTTGGTAAGAAGTGACGCCTACGTTATCAGTGGCTTGGGTCCAGGATAGTGCTACCGAAAAGGGAGTGGGCTCACTAGCGCTAATCACCGAAGCGGAAGGGGCTTCCGTATCGGGGGGCGCGATCACAAAAGCGGCATTGATGGTGTGATCAGCCTGCACGCTGGTGAAGTTATAGGTGGCTACTTTGCCTACGCTACTACCGTCAACGAGCACATCGTCGATCTGGTAGCCCGCTTCGGGAGTGATGGTGAAGCTTTGGTCTTGGCCCTGGTCTACTGAGACACTGCCACTGGGGCTGATGCTGCCGTTGCTGCCCGCACTGGCAGTGACAGTGTACTCAGTAGGAGAGGGCGGAGGGGTCGTGTTGTTCCATTCATAAGCGCCGATGTCGGGGGCGTTGCCTTGGAAGGCAAAGCCGACATCGGTGCCTTGGTCTACTACGTAACTGCTGGCACTAGCCGGAGTGTAGTAGCCCTCCGGTTTGTTGCCGCTCAGGGCAAGTTCAGGATTATGCTTGGCAATGCTTGACGGAGCGTTTGGGATCTGCGATACTACGTTGTTACTCAACACAAGGCCAGTAGTAGGCAAACTTCCTCGGCTGAAAGAAATACCATTACTAGGGCTGTCTTGCGTGAAGATTACGTTGTTTTTAACTTTCCAGTTTGATACTCCTCCACTCACCTCCAGAAAGCTGGTTGGAAAATTATTGCGCGTAGAGTTGATCAGATAGACCGTGTTGTTGTAGATAAACATATTCTCATCGAGTTGTTCTTTTTTGAACACAAAGCCCATCGAGCACTCAGCCACGTTGTGGTGAATGTATACCGGTCCGTCGTTGGCCCCGCCGTGCACTTCGTACACCCGGCCATCATTGTTCCACTTCTGGACAAAATAGTTATGATCAATTTCAAGGTGCCCCCGAGGACCCTCAACGCCGCCCGAGCCGTAGAAAGTGTTATCGTGGATACGAATGGAGTACTGAAACTTCTTTGCGTTATCCGCGTGATGGGTGAGCGATTGCGAGCCGCCGCGGGGAACGGAGACCATACCGTTAAAGGTGTTGTTGTAAATCTCCAACTCATACTCAAACTCATGGGCTGATTCAAAGTCAAAAGAGCGACCATCATTGGGACCCTTGGATACGTTATTGTGAAAAATGTTTTCGTAAAACTTGGCTCGTTCGTGTTCAGCACCTTTGTAGCCGTAGCCCCCGCCTTTGGTAGTCTTGAATTCACAATGATGGACCGTGAGGTCTTTCATGTATTGGGTGCGCATGCCCCCGCTCCAGTAGCCGCAGTTTTTCGCGTAGCTAGCATCTGTGAAGAATGCGTGATGCACCTCTACCTCTTTGGTAGCGTAGAAGAGCAAGCCATTCCAGCTAAAATCTTTGATTAATAAGTTGTAGAGTTCAATGCGTTGGCCATACTTAAAAAAAAGCGCTCCATCCAGCGGTTGGTTCTGGCTGGAAGTGAATATAATATTACTGATCGTAACGTCTTCCAAGCCACTGCCAGCCAGCATATAGTCATCCAAGGGTACGTCTTTCAATTGATTATGGCACCTGTCGCCACTAGAAACAAAGGACTCAGCATTGGTGACGGTAGTGGTAGTGCCCCCGGCATGACCCTGCCCGTTGAGCGTCCATCCCTTCTTTAGTCTAGCCCGCTGATTCACCACAAAGGTGCCCGCTCCAAGTTGAATGGTATTGTTGCCCGCGGGCACCTGTTGGAAGGCGTAGGCAATGCTCTTCCAGGCGGTAGCCGAAGAAAGTCCGTCGCGGCCCGCATCATCTTGGCCGGTGGTAGACACGTAATAAGTTTGCTGGGCTTGCGTAAGGGTAGCGGCTAGCAGTAGCAAAAAAGCTAGGTAGAAAGTTTTCATATAAAGACAGACCAAGTGAGAGGGAAAGTTTACGCGAAAGTGCTCTGCGTACAATCTCAAAGGATTGATAACCGCACGTAGGTACTATCCGGCGTAAATCGACACCCAAAGCGCTTGCCATTGTCTGAACGCTAGGTTCAAAGCCCACCGCGTGAGGTGCTGCGCCCAGCAACCCTATTCACCTTTTCGCCCGGCGAACAATCAAACCACTGCAACTGCCAATGGCTCAACCGCTTAGCATTTTTGTGCGCAGTTTGCGTCCGCTTGTTATGTTTCTAAAGAAAATAAGTAGTATTTTGAAGCCCGTTTCCTAAAGATTTTTTCCTATCCGCCGATGCACATCCTGTACGTTGACCAGCACTTCAAAACCCCGGAAGAAGGGGGTGCCATCCGGTCTTATCACCTAGCTAAGGGCTTGGTCGATGCCGGTCATCAGGTTACTCTAGTTAGTGGTCATGCAGGAGCCAAGCACAAGAAGGTGTTCATCGATGGCATCCACGTGCACTACCTGCCGGTGCCCTATAGCTTCCGAATGAGCCGCCTGGGCCGAAGTCGCGCTCTACTGCGCTTTGTTTGGATGGTTTGTCGCAAAGCGGTGCTCTTCCAGGAAGCCGATGTCTGTTACATCACCGTTACGCAACCCCCGGTGGGGCTGGTTGGCTTGTACTTCCAACGAAAGCTTTCAGTGCCGTTCTTCGCCGAGGTGCATGAGACAACCTTAAACGACCCATTCCCGAGCCCAAAGAAACTGTTCGCCCGACTTGATAGACAAATCTATCAGAAAGCGAAAGCCCTGGTGGTCCTCTCTCCTGATACGGAGGAGCGCCTTCGGCAGATTGCGCCCCAGCAGCTTATCCACCTTATTCCCGAAGTGGCCGATTGTCGGTTTTTTAGTCGGTCAGCGCGCAGCGAATACCACGAGCGGCAGTTTGACGTGGCCGGTAAGTTTGTGGTGACGCACTTTGGCCCACCAGAGCCTGCCCACCGCCTAGACTCTCTCATTGAAGCGGCCCGGGCCTGTCAACAAAAACAACTGAACGACGTGCTGTTTCTGCTGGTGGGTGAAGGGGGCGAGCAAAAACGGTTGCAAGCCTACGCCGAACAAGGGCAACTGAACAACCTGCAATTCGTGCCTCACCAAAATAAGTACGGATTGCTTTCGGTCCTCAACGTCACGGATGCTGTCTACATCTCACTGGCCGACCACCCGGCCCGGCAAAACCGCAGTCCAACCGAGTTCTTCGAAGCGTTGGCGGCCGGAAAGTTAAGCATCACCAACCGCCGGGGGTGGATTGCCGATCTAATGGAAGAAAACCGCTGCGGGTTTTACGCTTCTCCGCAGCAGCCCCACGATTTTGTGACCCAACTGGCTCCTTTCGTGAACGATCGGCGGCGGCTAGATACCTATCAGGCCAACGCCCGTGACTTAGGCGAGCGGCGATTTGAGCGCGAGAAACAGATAGATGCCTTGCTGAACAGCTTGGAGATTCCCCGTCCCACTTTCCGGGGGGTTAAGGCCGATACTTTGCCTGTATAAATATCTGCTGGGCCTCCTGCTGCATCACCTCGGGTAGCGAGGCTCCGCTTCGCTCCGCGTAGGTCTGCACAATCTGCAGGCCCAGCCACCGACCAACCTGCCCCGGCAAACGATTATTAATCTCCGCCGTGCCCGGCCGATCGGCCAGATAGCGCGTCTTGGCGGTTTGGTCGTTCTTGTAGAAAAGCTCATTGTCCACAAAGTGCGACCAGATGAGCTGACGGTTTTCTTCCACCAGCCGCATCTGTTCGCTGCTGTATCCCATCAGGATACTATCCGCCAAGCAGGGCATCGTCTGCCGCACAAAGTAGTAGCTCTTGCCGTAGTAAATCATCTCCGCCAGCAGCGACTGGTCACCCGGGTCGGTTGCGTTGAACCGGTCGGAAAGCAGCAACAAGCAACTGGGCACAATGGTGGGCGGCTGGTAGCGGTGCAGGATGTAGTCGTGCGTTTGCGGACGATACCGGGCTAAGGGGCCTACAAAAAATTCGGTGCTCACCACCACCAGGCTGTCGGTAACCAGCAGATCATCCCCGAAAGTGCCTAACCCGGTGAAGGCGGTGTAGATAGTGGGGGCCACAAAGGCGGGAAAGTGGTATTTGATGAGCCGAAAAGCCTGCGTAAAGTCCTTTTGCAGATCGGCATAATCGCCAAAAGTTTGCTCGGTTTGCTGGCGCAGGGTGTCAATCGAAAGATTACCGATAAGTTGGTAGTACTGACGAGCCAGGACTGAGTCGGCCGGATATTCATCGGAATGTAAGTAAGTGTGCGCAAAATCAGGATACTGGTATAGTAGTTTTTCAATATCTTGGCTACTTTGCGCCGCGAATAGCGCTTGGTCCCAAGGGACCACCGAAACCGATACGCGGGTAGAAGAAAGGTCAGGAATGGCCCGGCAAGAATCAGTCTGGCACGAAAACAATCCTCCGACGCACCCACTTATTAGGATGAAAAGTGCGCCCACGGAAAACAAACGAGGCATAGAATCGGAAATAGAATCAACAATTTCAAACAACGACAAATTTAATCACAAGGTATGAGACAGTTCACCCTTATTTTTTTCTTCCTGGTAAGTTCTACCGCTTCATTTGCCCAAATCGACTTTTCCCGCATCAAACTGGGGCTGCAAATATCCCCAACCCTATCGTTTAATCGAGTAGACGATGAGTCGGCCGACGCTAATTTCTCGAGCGATGGAGTGGGAGGGCGGATGATCGGCGGAGCGGTGCTGGATTATATGCTCACCGACAACTACTTTATTTCCAGCGGATTGTTTTTCGTTCCCAAGCGGGTAGGACTCCGCAGCGACGTCGATGAGGCTCGTGATCGCCACAAACTGCATTATCTACAGATCCCGGCCACCATGAAGCTGTTCACCAACGAGGTGGCGCTCGATACCCGGATCTACTTTCAGGCGGGGTTCACGCTGGACATCAGGCTGCTGGAAGACAATATATCAGAAACCGTGGAGTACGTAGAAGACTTTGGCTTTGTGGACTCGTCGCTGCTGCTGGCCGCGGGGGCCGAATACCGCTACGGCTACAACACCATCTTCTTCGGCGGGTTCAGCTACCGGCGCGGGCTGGCCAACGTGGTGCGCAACGAGTTTGCCCCCGTCCGGGATATCATGGTGAAGAACGATCTGTTTAGTTTAGATTTGGGCATCAAGTTTTAGGCTTAATTTGTTATATTGTCCGGTACGAACTAAAAACACTACACTTATGAATCACAACCCAAGCAAAAGCTCCCAACCTACCGGGCGGCGCGAATTTATCAAAAAAGGTGCCGCCGGGGCGGCCGGGCTCTCTCTGGCCATGTCGGCCCGCAGCTACGGCCGCATCATTGGCGCCAACGAGCGCGTGCGCGTAGGCATCGTCGGCTTCTCAGGTCGGGCCCGGGGCGCCCTGATCCCGGCGTTTATGAAGCACGCCGACGCGCAGAACTTCGAGATCGTGGCCGTATCCGACATCTGGAACCGCCGCCGCGACGAGGCCCAGGCCTACATGCAGGAGAACTTCGGAAAGAAGATCGCCGCCAGCCGCAACAACGAAGAACTCTACGACACCCAACAGACCGATGCGGTGCTCATTAGCACGGCCGACTTCCAGCACGCCCTGCACTGCGCCGAAGCGGTGAACCAGGGCAAAGATGCCTACGTAGAAAAACCCCTGGCCGAATCGATGGAAGACGCCCGAACGGTGCGCAAGGCCGTGAAAGACACCGGCAAAATTGTGCAGGTAGGCTCGCAGCGACGTAGCGGAACCAACTACCACGCGGCGGAAGATTATATCAAATCCGGCAAGTTTGGCGACATCACCATGGTGGAGATGACCTGGAACGTGAACCAGCCCGGCCGCTGGCGGCTGCCCGAACTCACCGCCTCCATTAAAAAAGAAGACACCGACTGGGACCGCTACCTGATGAACCGACCGAAGGTGAAGTGGGACCCCCGCAAATACCTGGAGTACCGCCTGTTCTATCCTTACTCCTCGGGCATCCCCGGGCAGTGGATGTCGCACCAGATCGACACCGTGCACTGGTTCAGCGGCTACGACCACCCGCGCAGCGTGGCGGCCAACGGCGGCATCTACATGTGGCGCGACGGACGCGAGAACGCTGACACCATGACCGCCGTGTTCGACTACGGTCCGCAAGACGATATGAGCAAAGGCTTTCAGGTGGTTTACTCCTCGCGCATGCACAACTCGGCGGGCGGCGTGAAGGAACTCTACTTCTCTAACGGGGGTGAGCTTAACCTCGCCACCAACAAGGTGACCCCCAGCGGTGGCCTGAACGAGAAATTTGCCAGCGCCATGGGCATGAAGCCCTTCATGCTGGAAGAGTTTTCGCTGGCCGACGCGGCCAAGGCTGAAACCAGTGCCAACACCGGAGCCGATCCGATGACCAACGCCCACATGCTCAACTGGATGGAGTGCGTACGCAGCCGAGAAACCCCCAACGCCCCGGTAGAAGCCGGTTACAACCACTCGGTCGCCAACATCATGTGCACCGCCGCCCTGCACTCGGGCAAGCGCGTGACCTTCGACGACAAGGCGCAGGATATCGTGGTGAGTTGATGAAGATATCCACGTTATTTACTAACCGTCCGGCTCCAGTGGGCCGGACGGTTCTTTTTGCGCTGGTCGGATGGTTGGTCGTAACTCCCTACGATGTCACCGCCCAAGTGCGGTTCACCGTGAAGCCCGACACCGCCGCGCAGCGGATAGACATTGTCGCGGATGGTCAGCCCTTCACGGCCTATATCTTCCCGAACACCATCAAGAAGCCGGTCTTGTATCCCCTGCGTACGCCAGCGGGCACGGTGGTGACGCGCGGTTTTCCGCTCGACGCGCGGCCCGGCGAACGGGTCGATCATCCGCACCACGTGGGACTGTGGCTCAACTACGGCGACGTGAATGGCTACGACTTCTGGAACAACTCCGACGCGGTGGACCCCAGCGGCAAGTACGGCACCATCCACCACCGTAAGGTGCTAGGAACCTCCGACGGCGAGCAGGGCGTGCTGCACGTCACCGCCGACTGGATCACTTCCGACGATGATAAGGTGCTGGAAGAGGATACCAAATTTGTGTTCTCCGCCCAGGGCAAAAACACGTACCTGATCGACCGCACCACCACGCTGACCGCCGTGGGCGAGGTGTCGCTCACCGACAACAAAGAAGGCATGCTGGGCGTGCGGGTGGCCCGGGCCCTGGAGCACCCTTCGGACGAACCCGCGGTGTTCACCGATGCCAGCGGTGTGCCCACTATGGTAAAGGTGATGAACAACGAGAGCGTGAACGGCTTGTACCGCAGCAGCGAAGGGGTAGAAGGCGACGCGGTGTGGGGCACCCGCGCCCGCTGGGTGCAACTGTCGGGCCGGGTGGATGAGATGCCCTCCTCAATCACCGTCATGGACCATCCCAACAACGTGGGCTTCCCCACCTACTGGCACGCCCGGGGCTACGGCCTGTTCGCCGCCAATCCGCTGGGGCAGAAAGCACTATCTGACGGAAAAGAAGAACTAAACTATCAGCTCAAAGATAGAGAAAGCGTCACCTTTCGGTATCGCGTGGTGCTGCACGACGGGAAGCCGCTGAGCGATAAGCAGGAGGAGGCATTGTATAATAATTTTTCGGGGATGCGTGAATAGGGGTTGTTCTAATACTTTCAGCAGCGCGTTTTCGAGCGGAGAAGGGGCAATCTACCCAAGGGTTCATCGTTCGTTTATTTAGAAAAATATCTGCTGGGTTTTGAAATCTGAGACCGCCTTAGCCCTTGATTCGCATTTCTCCCGCAATAGCAACGACTGCTTATGAACCTTCTTGAAGCCCACCGTATCGACAAGCGCTACGCCAACCACCAGGCGCTACGCGACGTGAGCATTGCTATTCCCAAACAGGCGATTTTCGGTTTGCTGGGTCCCAACGGAGCGGGCAAAACCACACTCATCCGCATTATCAACCAAATTATCACCGCCGACCGCGGTGAGGTGCTCATTAAGGGCGAGCCGCTGGCCCCCCGCCACATCGCCGACATTGGCTACCTGCCCGAAGAGCGGGGCCTGTACAAAAAAATGAAGGTGGGCGAACAATTGCGCTATCTGGCCCGCCTTAAGGGTCTGTCGGCGCGCGAAGCCAACGACCGCATCCGCGACTGGTTCAAGCGTCTGGAGATTTCGGGCTGGAGCGAAAAGAAGGTTGAAGATCTGTCGAAGGGCATGCAGCAAAAGATTCAGTTCATCGCCACGGTGGTGCACGAGCCCGACCTGATTATTCTGGACGAGCCCTTTTCGGGTTTCGATCCGGTGAACGCCAACCTGATCAAGGACGAAATTTTGGCGCTGCGTGAGCGGGGCAAAACGATTATCTTCTCCACCCACCGCATGGAGTCGGTGGAGGAGATGTGCAGCCACGTGGCGATGATTCACCAAGCCGAAAAGGTGCTGGACGGCACCAAGCAGGAGATCAAAAACCAGTACCGCACCAACACCTACGAGGTGGTGCACGGCGGACAGCTTAACGGGCTGGCGGTGCCCTACGAGATGTTGGAGCAGCAATTGAGAGAAGATTCGTATACTACCTCGGTGATCCGCGCCGAACCCAGCATTTCGCCCAACCGGCTATTGGAGGCGCTTATTCAGCAGGTAGAGGTGCAGGCGTTCCAGGAGAAGATGCCCACCATGAACGATATATTTATTGCGGAAGTGCAGCGAAAATAGTCCACAGTTGATTAGTCCACAGTCGATGGTCGACAGCTCAAGTCGCTCTGGACTGTCGACCGTGGACTGTTGACTATGGACTATCGACTAAACAAAGAAAACCATGAGCAAAATCGGCCTAATTATACAACGCGAATACTGGACGCGGGTGCGTAAGCGATCTTTTTTGATTATGACGCTGCTGGGGCCACTGCTCTTTGCCGCCATTGTGATTGTGCCCGCCTGGCTCAGTTCGCGCGACAGCGGGGGAGAGAAAGTAATTGCCGTGATCGATGAGAGCGGACTGCTGGGTGATCAGCTAGAAGAAAATTCAAATGAAGGAGGAATCCGCTACGAGCACATAAAGCTCTCGCTCGATGAGGCCAAGGCTGACATTCCCAGGGATGACCGCTACGGTCTGCTTTACATTCCCAATATTGATATCAATGACCCCCAGGGCATCAATTTCCTCTCGGAAGGCAGCCCGAGCATGAACCTGCAGCGCAGCATCGAGCGCGCCCTGAAGCAACAGGTACGTGAGCTAAAACTGGAAGCAGCGAATATTAGTCCTGAAACGCTGGCCCAACTCAACACCGACGTGAGTATTAATACGGTGAACCTCACCGATAGTGGTCAAGAGCAGCAGGGCAACGCGGATGTGGCTTCGGGAGTGGGTTACGTGAGCGCTTTTCTAATTTATATGTTCATCTTCCTGTACGGAGCCCAGGTGATGCGCGGCGTGATCGAGGAGAAAACCAACCGCATTGTGGAAATTATTATCTCTTCGGTGCGACCGTTTCAGCTGATGATGGGCAAGATTATCGGAGTGGCTTCGGTGGGACTCACCCAATTCTTACTTTGGATTGTGCTCACGCTGTTAATTGCCACCGCTGCACTACAGTTATTTGACCGTCCCGAACCGATTTCGCCGGAGGAGATGGCGCAGCAAATGCCCGAACAGGCTGCCCAGCTAGAGGCGTTTTCTGGCGTGATGGAAGCCATTGACACGGTGAACGTATCCCTGATTCTGGGGTGTTTTGTGTTCTATTTTTTGGGAGGATACCTGCTCTACAGTGCCTTGTTTGCGGCCGTGGGCTCCGCCGCCGACAACGACACCGACACCCAGCAGTTTATGCTACCGGTGGCCGCTCCGCTCATTTTTTCGATTGTTACGCTGGCCGGTATTCTTAACGAACCCGACGGACCGCTGGCAGTATGGATGTCGATGATTCCGCTCACTTCGCCGGTTACCATGATGATGCGCATTCCCTTCGGGGTCCCCACTTGGCAACTGGTTACCTCAATGGTCCTGCTGGTGCTGGGTTTTATCGGAACCACCTGGGTGGCGGCCAAAATTTACCGCATCGGCATCCTGACCTACGGATCAAAGATTACTTACAAGACGCTAGGGAAATGGTTGTTTTCGTAACGACCGGTCGCGGCCGGTCGTTACGATAATATCCGGTTTTCCTCTCGACCAAAGCCCTGCACCTTCAGCCGGTCAGGATAAACCTCAACAATAGCGTAGGTATTTTGATCCGCCGTATCCACCATACCCTTGAAATTTAGGTAGTGAATTCCGTTGCGCTGGCCGTAGTTGCCGTCGTGGTGGTGGCCGTTGAAGTAGGCCTTCACGCCGGGATAGCGTTCCAGCACGGCAATCACTGCCGCATCGTTCCAGAGGTTGAGTCCTCCGGCCGGATACAGCGGATAGTGTCCCGCCACAATCACCGACTGCCCGTTTTGCTGAGCTTCGGCTAATTGCTGGTCCAGCCACGCGAGTTGCGTTTCGCTCACTCCCCCGTTCCACTCCTGCGCGTTCTGAGCGCCCTGCTTCTGAAGTTTCTCTAGCATTTGCTCGGCCTTTTGCCGCGGCGGCGTGCCCGCCCGGGTGGCAAACAGGCTCACCTCGTTGCCGTTGAGCACTACCAGTCGCCAGTTGCCGTAGTCTACTGCGTAGTAACCGGTTATATTTAAGCCCAATCGCTGCGGAATTTCCTCCAGGTGTGTCACGTTCACGGTGTAGTCGTGGTTACCCAGCACCCGGTGCACCGGCGCTCGGGCCGCTTCGTACACCGGCAAGATCGTATCAAAGCTGTTAAAATCTCGGTCGATCAAATCGCCCAGATCGAGAATAAAGCGTAAGTCGTGCTGGGCAAACGTCTTCAGCGCCTCCGCCAGCTTATCAGTAGACTGCGCGTAATAGCGGTTCATGGCAGAGGAAGGTTCGCACGCACAGTATTGCACGTCGGCAATCACACCAAACTTAAACTCAGGAGCTTCGGGCATTACGAAACAGGGTTTAGAGGAAACAAACGGTAAGTTACGTCGGATCGCTCTTGTATCCGCGAAGCCGAAGAAACATTTTCTCTTCCGGCTAACAATACTTATTTTAAGAAGTTGAAGACTTATTTACCGTACAACAATTAACCCTTCACTTTTTTGAAAGCAAATACCACTTTCCGAAGATCACCCGCCGACCCCTCCGCAGCGTTAGCTCAGCAGTTTAGTGAGTTTGTGCTGGATCCAGCTTATCCCTGCCTAGGGGCGAAATCGGCCTTCCGCACCAACGCTAATCACGTGAAGTGCTACCGTGCCTTAGGTACCGGCGCTTCTGCTCAAGCAATAGGTCCTGATTTGCATCACTTCATCGCTTCGCAAGACGCCATGAACCACGCCTTCACCACCTTTGTGGCAATTTTCGACGATCCGAGCATTGGGGACGAAGCGCACTTTGAGAAGCTACTATGGCAACAGCTCGATGCCCTGCACCGCATTGACGACCACCCGTGGGCCCCTTCGGCTTCTAGCAATCCCGACGACAACAACTTTGGGTTTAGCTTCGGGGGAGTGGCCTTTTTTGTGGTTGGTCTACATCCACGTAGCACTCGGCAAGCCCGTCGGTTTAGCCATCCCGCCCTGGTGTTCAACGACCATCGGCAGTTTGAGCAACTCCGTGCTCAGGGCAGTTTCTCCAAGATGCAGCGCGTGATCCGCGACCGCGACCAAGCCTGGCAGGGCACTGTCAACCCCATGCTGGCCGATTTTGGCACCGTTTCCGAAGCCCGGCAGTACAGCGGACGCGCGGTTCCTGCGGACTGGAAATGTCCTTTCCACGCTAAGCCTCACGGATGAAACAGCGAATCGAACCGCAATCAGGGGCTGCTTTCACCATCGACCAGGGTCAGTACTTGGTCGTGACCGACCCCACCGGAGAGCAGGTGTCGGATATGGTGTGCTTCAATCGGCACGATTTGCGCGAGTGGCTTTCGTCCGGCAAAACGCTTGATTACGCCAGCACGCTGCTCATCACGCAGGGGCACGCCTTGTACAGCAACCGCAGCAACGTGATGTATGATATCATAGAAGACACCAACGGGCGTAACGATTTCCTATTGGCTCCCTGTAGTCCCGAAACGTTCGAGATCATTTATCACGATCATGCGTATCACCCCAGTTGCTTCGAGAACCTGTACACAAACTTGGAGCACTACGGTATTGGGCCCGACGATATTCCTACCGCCTTTAACGTGTTTATGAACGTGCAGTTCGCGGCCGACGGCACCCTGACGGTGGCTCCGCCCACCTCGCGGGCCGGTGACCGGGTGGTGTTGCAAGCCAGAATGGACCTGATTGTGGGACTCACCGCCTGCTCGGCGGAACAATCGAACAACTACGCTTTCAAGCCGATTGATTACGAAATTACGGACGTGCTTTAGTCTCAGCAACGGGCGGATCGCTGATGACCAGCTTGAACTTTCCGGTGGCGGTGCGCACGATCTCCTCGGGCGACACGTAAGCGATTTCGTAGGGGAGAGATTCTCCGACTCGATGACGAAATTCGGTTCGAATGGTGGATAGGCTCAGCGAGTCAAACAGACTGTTTACCACCAGATTGACGGTTACCCGTCCGTCGGCGCACTGCCGAATCTGCGCCAGCTCCAAACCCTTTGCGTCTAAAAACACTCCCCCAATCCGGCCCACGCGGGTGCCATCCGGGAGCCGGAGCACGTCGTCGTGCCTGCCCTGAATGGCTTGAATTTGGTGCGCACGATCCATGTAAGGAATAATCACGTCGTCGACCCGATAGCGAATCAGCGGAAAAGCGGAGGATGTCAACCCAGTCGTTAGCACATGGTCGGCCTGATACTCATTCACCGAATACAGTGGCAGGGTGTGGTAGTGGCTGTCAGGACGCTGTTCCAGGGCGATGCTGCGCTCGGCGTTGCCGTACCAATCCACAATGCGGGTGTTGAACACCGCTTCCACCTTGGCCCGTTGGTGTTCGTACACCTGCTCGGACGAAGTGAAGATATAGGGAACCGACACCGAAAGTCCCTTCGCCTGAAACAGATTGGCCAGAATTTCTACCGAACTGGGGTAGGCTAAAATTGCGTAGGGAGCAAACTGCCGAATCTGCTGGTAGTACCAATCGGTGTGCGCTTCGCGCAGGTTGAAGCTTGATAAATGCAGGCAATTGGCAAAGCGGTCGTAGCGATGCATTATCCGGCGGTCGAGGCTGCCCCGTAGTGAGACTACCTTCATGCCGGGATGAAAACCAAACATTGCCCGCTGTGCCCACAGGTGAGCACCTTCCTGCACCGTAGAACGGTAGTCGCGATAAACGGTGAGCGGGGTACCCGAACTGCCACTGGTACGGCCCACCGCCTTCGGCCAAGGGAGACCGATATACAGCGCTTTGCCGTGCTCACGAATGTGCTCGCGGGTGACCACCGGCAATTGCGCCAGGTCGTCTACCGAGCGAATGCGGTTTATATCAACCCCGTGTTCGGCGTAAAGCTGCTGGTAAAACGTTGACTGCCGCACTGCCCGTCGCAACAGCCGCAAAAACAGCTCGTTCTGCTGCTGCTGCAAGCGGTTATCGTCCCACTGTTTCTGATCCAGCACGCGACGAAGCTGACCCTGAAAGTAAGGGTTGAAACGTAAATGATACTGCGTGAAGTCTTTGAGCGACAGCTTCATGGCGGTTAGTGGCAACGGGCAACGTTGGTGTAACCTCATCTCGACGACCCTTGTTAGAAATTACTTGCTGCCCTGGACTACTTCACGGCGGGAGTGCGGGTGCTCTGGCAAATCTACTCCAACGTGCGAATGGTTAAAGTACTCACCTCGCCCGACGACGAACAAATCTGCTTCGCCCAGTAAGTATGCTCGGCCGCTTCGGCTATTCCCGACTTGCAATTGACGGTAGAAGAGCTCTTCGGCGATGAAGTACCGGACGACCAACCGCGCGCTAAAAAATAGCAGTAGTGCCGCAGAAGGTACATCTGGTGGTGGGGCGCTATTTTTTTTCTATTTTCGCCCAAAATCATCTTTGCTTTTATGGTACACTTGGTTGTCGATGCCGATAAACGATCCCGCCTGCTCAATCTCCGCGAGTTGGTGCATTATCAGGATCTGTTTTATATTCTGGCCTACCGCGACCTGCGGGTGCGCTACGCCCAAACGTTTCTGGGACTAGCCTGGGCCTTTTTGCAACCGCTGGCCACGCTCACCATCTTCACGGTGGTGTTCGGTCGTGCCGTGAAGGTCGACACTGGCGGGGTACCCTATCCGCTGTTCGCCATCACCGGCATGGCGGCCTGGACTTATTTCGCCTTTGTGATGAAAGAGTCGGGCAGCTCCATTATCAGCGCCCAGCAGATGGTGAAAAAGATCTACTTTCCGCGCCTGGTGATTCCGCTTTCGAAGGCGGTGGTGGGCTTC
The DNA here is from genome assembly GCA_965217295.1 of Cyclobacteriaceae bacterium. Classification (GTDB taxonomy): domain Bacteria; phylum Bacteroidota; class Bacteroidia; order Cytophagales; family Cyclobacteriaceae; genus Tunicatimonas. The sequence goes on along the minus strand of CBDCHR010000008.1, from coordinate 5,120,019 downwards.
GTGGACTTCGGCATTGCCCTGCTGCTGATGGTGGGACTGATGGTGTACTACGGCTACGCACCCACCGAAAAGCTGGTGTTTCTGCCGCTGTTCATTGTGCTCACCGTGCTGGCCGCCCTATCGGTGGGCATTTGGCTGAGCGCGCTCACCATTCGCTACCGCGATTTCCAGCACGTGGTACCCTTTCTGGTGCAGTTTGGCTTGTACGCCACGCCCACGGCCTACCCCGCCGAAGCGGTGATCGACAACCTGCCGCCCTGGGCCACAGTGGTGTATTATCTAAATCCAATGGCCGGGGTGATTGAGGGCTTTCGGTGGAGTCTGCTGGGCACCAATCCGCCCAGTGAGTACGCGTATCTGTCATTTGTGCTGGTGGGCGTGCTGCTAATTAGCGGATTGTTCTATTTCAAGCGCATCGAGCGGGTGATGGCCGATATTGTGTGAACATTAAGCCGCGGGTGGATAAAAACGCGTGATACCGTCTTTATTCAGCATCCTCATGAAACGTTATACTGGTTTCATACGCTAACTGCTCAACATCTTCTTTATCTATCCAATATTTGGATGTTACAATTTCGTATTCGTCATCGCCTAATTTGTTGTATAACCATATAATTTTTGCTGCATCATCAAAGGGGGATTCACCGGAAATTTGGTCAGCATATAATCTCAGTATCAAACTTCTGTCACTCAAACCTGCACCAATAATCTTTAGTAGAATTTCGGTGTTTATTTCAGTTTCTTGAGCTGGGTGTATCTCAAGCCTAATTATTGTGGCTTCAGTGTTTGGAAAAGTGCCATTGTATGCTTTAAATAACAATTGGTTTATGTTGAATAAATCGTAGTGCAGTGCTGGGTCTGGATATTCTTCGGCAATTTTATCCTCAATCATTTCGTGAGATAAAGAATGAATTTGTCCTTCTGTTAGTTTTTCTTCTAACTTATAAGTTAACAAAAGACGCGCTGCTTCATCCGGTTCAAAATCAGTGATAGCCATTAGGACTAAATCTTTTAACTCTTCTGGTTTTGACGTTTCAGCATCCGGAAAATCCATTATTTTTAGTAGACTGATAAAGTCTGTATCATTCCAATAATAAGTTAAGTCGTTTACAACTTCTATACTTGAAATATTCACTTGTGCTTTCATTATTAGTATTTTTATGATTTGCTTAATGCGCTTTGTAAATTGTATAGCACTGAAATAAACAATTTTAAGGGATACCCCAAGCGTAAATAAGCTTTCTTAAGAGGTATATCCAAACATCCCGAGTTATTTCGTACCACCGCTTTGCGTTCGTTAAGCAAACAAGCAAGCCTCTACTGCCTTTGAAGGACTCCGCAACAACCTCTAATCACCCGTGGTCGCTAATCACTTCAAAGTGGTGCGTAAGCGTTTTGCCCTGCTGGTCGACCACGTGCAGCGTGTGCTCGCCCCGCGAGGGGTGCAGGCCCCACTGGTGCTCGCCGGTGGTTTTACCCAGAAAAGCCTCGTCTAAATGCCAGTAGAGGGTAGCCGACTTATCCTGGTGGGCAATCTCAAAGACCGCGACCCCCGGCGTGCCGTCCAGTGCGCGGGGAATGAACAAGCGGGTTTGGTGACGAGGGTAAATAATCTCCATTTGCTCCTGGGCCACCGCCTGCTGACAACTCGGGTCGAAAGGGGGGGGCGGGGCATAATCCAGGTGGTGCTGCCGATAGTAGTACGCCTCAACCGGCGGTAATACAAACCAGGTCCGAGCGGTCATCTCGCTAACGGCGTAGCACGAACTGTTCACCTGGTACTTTTCGTCTTGGCGTACCTGCAACCGCCGGTGGTACGGACACGCGCTGACCTTGTTTCGGGGTGAAACGTAAATGGTTTCCACCGCTTCGCAAAACTCACTGGCCGGAAAACCGCTCTTTCGGCAGATTGTTACTTCAGCAGTAGCGATCACGGGCTCGGGAAAATCCATTGTGCCCTCCAGGTCGTCAAAGATATCGAACAAGAGCGGAGCGGCGGCCTTCACCCCGATCAGGTCGGGCCGCCCCTCACCGTCGGCGTTGCCCAGCCACACGCCCACCACGTAGCGGTCGTTGAGCCCCACGGCCCAGGCATCCTTAAAGCCGTGGCTGGTGCCGGTCTTCCAGGCAATCTGGCTGGCCGAGGGAAAGCGTTGCCATCCGGCCTGCTCTTCCGGCCGGTTCACTTGCTGCATGGCCTGCAGGGTGTGCCACACCGCCGCTGGATCAATCAGTGGCCGGTTCGCGGCGGCTGCTTTCACCGGCGCGCTGGGAACCACGTAATAATTAGGGTGGTATAACCGGAGTGTTTTGGCAGTTTGATGCGGTGAGCGCCCGTTGCGCGGCAGGGTTCTCATCAGTCCGGCATACAGCCCCGTCACTTCCCACAACGAACTCTCGGCTCCGCCCAGAATGAGCGACAAGCCGTAGTGTCCGGCGGGTTTGTCCAGCGAGGTAAGCCCCATCTGCCGCAGCTTCTGGTGGAACTTCTCGTAGCCGTATTCCCGCAGCAGGTGCACAAAGGGCACGTTGAGCGAGCGGATAAGGGCCACGTCAGCCGGGACGGCCCCGTAGAACTTTTTGTCAAAATTCTTAGGGGCAAAACCCTGGTAGAACACCGGCACGTCGGGCAGCAACTGCTGGGGCAGCAGAATGCCCTCGTCCAGCGCGGCGGCATACAGCACCGGTTTGAGCAAACTGCCGGTGCTACGGTGGGCGGTGATCATGTCCACGTACTGCCCGTGGTCGCCGGTAGTATTGGTGTTGCCCACGTAGGCCAGCACCGCTCCAGTGCGCACGTCCAGCACCAGCGCGGCGGCGTTGTGGACGTAGTTGGCGCGCATCGATTGGTGGTGGCGGGCCACCTTGCGGCTGACGAGCTCTTGCAAGCGCGCGTCGAGGGTTGTGCGAACCACCTGCCCTTCGTAGCCGTCCTGAATGGAGCGGCTCAGCAGGCGGGGCGCTCGCTGGGGCAAGTCCTGGGGCGCGTCCGGCAGCGTTTCCAGCAGCGCGAGTTGGTAGGTGAGCGAGTCGATGAGTTGTTTCTCCAACAGTTTGCGCAGCAGGAAGTTGCGTTTTTGGCGAAGCTTTTCCGCCCGCTTGCCCGGATAGATCATGGCCGGATGGTTGGGCAGCACGGCCAGCGTGGCGCACTCGGCCCAGGACAGTTGCGTCGGAGGTTTTTGGTAGTAGCGCCAAGCCGCGGCCGACAGTCCGACCACGTTGCTGCCGAACGGGGCGTGGGCGGCGTACAGACTGAAAATCTCGTCCTTGCGGTACGCCATCTCCAGCTTAAGCGCCAGCAGCAATTCTTTTGCTTTCTGGAAGTACGTCCGCCGGGTAGCGCCCCGCGCCATGCGGACCACCTGCATGCTCAGGGTGCTGCCGCCGCGTACCACCTTTCCTGCCCGCACGTTCTGCACCAGGGCTTTGCTCAGCGCCACCGGGTTGACGCCCGGATGTCGGTAAAAGTACTCGTCCTCGTAGAGCCGCAGGCAGTGCCGAAACTTTAGGGGAATGCTATCCGCCACCGGAAACCGCCACTGCTCGTCCTGCGCGATCCGCGCTCCCAGCAGGGTGCCATCGTTCGCTTCCAGCACGGTGGAGTAGCTCACCCGAAATAGGGGGTCGGGCAGGGGATAGGCAAGGAAAATCGCCACCGGAAGCAACAGGAATAATCTCCATCGCCATGCGTACAATCGGGTGGTGAAGCCTTGAAGTTTTCCCTTTAGCATTGGTTATTTCTTGATTGAAATTCTGTACTTGTATTGTGCGCTTAAACGTGTAACAAATGCGCACTAGAAAGCTATTTTTCCAGCGTAGGGCTTGAAGCCCTACGCTGGCGCAGCACCTATAACTGGTTTTGTTCAAACACAATCTAGTTCTATCCTTTTTCCTCATCAATATTTGATATTGGCCAAAAGCAGCCGCCAGGCCGGGACTTATTGGCGTTAATCTTCCGAAGATAAATAGTCCAGCTTGGATCAATAAACGCTCATGCCTCTTAGTCTCGGCTAGCAGATGCATAGTATTAGTGGCTTGTTTTATTATCAGTTGGCTTTCTAATATACTTCCATTTCAAGTAAAAACTTGTCGAGGTTAATGTCATCTTTACTGTTCACAGTTATCAATGAAGATTGAGAAGTTGTAATTATGTAGTAGACAACTTGCTTGTATTCTACACTATTTTCAAACATCTTATACTTTCTCTTGAAGTATGTCTTATTCTTGTATCTTTTATTTCGCCAATCATAAATTATTTTTCTAGTTTCAGTCTCGCTCGGAAAAATCTTTTCCAATGGAATTGTTGGCACACTAAAGTAGGTTACATTAGGTTCCTTATCACTGATATTTACTCTTGGCCCTGAGACTAGCGAGATATTTAACGATGGATTCAGCGTATCAAAGAAGAAATAATGCTCAGGATACTTAAATTGACGATCTAAAAGCCAATACATCTCGTCGCTTAAAGAGTCCACAGTAGATTCTTGAATTTCTAAGCTTTTAACGCTTCTAAAATTCTTAGGAAGACCAAGTTTTATGTAATCTGTTTTAGACTGACTTTTAATATGATAATAATTTAGATCAGCATTTTCATCTCGTTTGTCATTATTAGCGCAGGCTGAAAACATTAAAAAGATAACTGATAGAACAAGTAGTTTCATTAGTTTTTCTTCTATAGGTGCTAACGCTTATGTATAGTAAGTGCGCTCACATTTCCCGATACCTCTAAAGTATTGGTTTACTTGAAGACTTGAAAAATATTTAAAAGCACACTTACTATACATTTTGTTACATTCTTTCATTTACTCAACCAATCATTAAATTCTTTAATCCTTTTCTCATTCGAGTTTAGCCATTCTACAGCGGTGTTGTTGTTCGATTGAATTACGTAGTAACAATACGTTTCTAAATACTTTGTTCTAGCAATTTCGTAGAAGAACGGAATATAATATTCCCAAAAGAGCCCCTTGTTTTTCTCTTTCTTAAGTTCTCCGAGGATTTTGAAGAATGATTCAGTATTTGAGACAAATAATTCTTCTTGCGTTTTACCTTCGTTTTTTTCTAAGGTATTAGAAGCTGCCAACATAGAAATCATCATTTCAGCTGCGCCAAAATCATTTTTCTTATTCAATGACTCGGGTGATAACAGGATACTAATGTCTGTTGGACTAGTTCGTTCCGCATTACCAGAGAATTGGTTGTCTAAAAGTTTCAGTGCTTCAGGAGATCTTCCAGAATTGGGTTCAAGAAAAAGGAAATAATGAAGGGATAAAATGCTTTGCACTTTGTTTTTTTTATCATTCATTAAATATCCTAACAATAGATGACTACTAGCGTGTTTTGGATTGGTATTAATAGCATTAAGTATTGCTTCTTCTGCCTCTTTCTGGTTGCCTACATTGTAATGAGTTAATCCTAAATTATAGTAAAGCATATAATTCTCTCCAATTTTCTTAAGGGCTTTATTATATATTTTTATTGCTTTATCGCTCTTACCAAGTGCATCCAAGCAATTTCCCTTGGTTACATATGCAGGAATTAAGTATTGGTCATTCAGATCAATAACCTTAGACGCGTGTTTTAAAGAGTTTTCATACTGTTTTGCATACATATAGGTCATTGCGATTTCGTAATTAGCTAATGCTGAATTTTCATTAATGCTAAGCGCTTTCTGATATATTTCAATTGCCTGATCATATTCACCCACATCGTGATGTTCAATTCCTTTTTTTACAAGCTCTTCAACTGTTTCTTGAGCATTTACCAATGAATATGTTAGTAAGCTGATAACTAGCAATATGTACTTCATGTAATGATGATTTAATGTAACGTCAAATACTAGCCCTCTAGTAACTTTTTGATAGTTTCACTCACGGGTATTAATTTCCTTATTTAGATCAACGGATAATCTGGCTCATTTTAGTCAGATCAAGGGTCGCACGATGTTAGCGGCTGCACCCTTCTTATCGCTTTAAGCAACTTTTCTAATTAAAGCTATTAAAATGCCTACAAACATAAGTGCTATCCACTTATTATCGAATTCATGAGCTGTATTATCAAAAAAATCTTTTGATTTTCTTGGTCCACGAAGATATTCTTTAAAAGTATATTTAGGTCTTTCAAACAATGTTCTTATTACCGTGCCATAAGCCCATCTAATCGTTGCACCAATTAAATTTAATATTTCACCGCCAATTATTTAGTCCAAAGTCATTGTTTTAATTTGTACTGCCACCAACAGAAATGTAACCAACATCTACACCTCAACCTACTTCCCAACCGCCACCCACTGCCCGGCGGTATTGGCATGAATCGTATGGTCGTACATCGCTTCCACCGAGGCCGCGGGCAGATAAAACTTACCCTGATAACTCGCGTTCAGCAAAATTTTAAATACCTTCTTCTCGTTCGCTTTCAGGTCAAAGTAGGTGTACACCCGGTCGTCGCGGATGTCTTGGTACTCGGGCTGGTCTTGCTTCGGCCCCGCGGAGTTGCCATCCAGGCGGGTGTTGATGATCTCCCAGCCCGAGGGGAAAATCTGCGTTAGCGCCAGTTCGGTATAGTCTCCCTGGGTGCCCGGATTGTACACGCTCACTTCCACCATAAAATCTTTGCCCTGCCCCAACTGCTCGGCACTCACCGGAGTGCCGTCCTTGGTTTTGTAACTCACCTGCAGATTTATTTTCTGCGCGTCGGGGGTTTCATCGCCCGCCAGCGGGATGCCCCGCTTGATCATCTGCACGTAGACGGCCTGCTTTCCGTTGTTGGTCACTTTCACCGGCTGTTTTTTATCCGCTTCGGTCATGTGCACTTGGGTGATAAACGCATCGGAGGTGTAGCGGTTGTTCACGCTGCCCAGCGCCACGTTCACGTTCAGGTTGCCCTCGGTGGTGAAGCCTTTGGCATACTCCGAAATAGCGATCAGACAGTAGGCCGTAGTCTGCGTGCTCATCCACTGCTCACTGTCGCTCATGCGGTCCGACAGCAGCTTCACCAGCGCAAAGGCTTCTTCCTGCCGGTTCAGACCAACGAGTGTCTCTAAAATCATGGCGTAGTCGCGCTCCTTGGAGCCGTAGGTGCGCTGCGACGAAGCGGACGCGTTCACCTCGCGGCTGAGTCCGGCCACCAGTTGCCGGGCGGGTTCCGGCTGACCGATCTTGGCGTAGGCAATGGCCAGCCGCCACCGGGCCAGGGCGTCGCTTTGGTCACTCTCGCGCAGTCGGTTCATCGCATCCAGGGCAGGCTTATCAGCCAGCGCCAGGGTGTACAGCCGGTAGGCCTGGATCAGGGCATCGTCGTCTTGCGAGGGGGTCTCGGGGTTCCACTGCCGCGCCCGCTTGGTTTGGTAGCTTACCCAATCATCCAGCAGACTGGCAGGCACAAAGTAACCCTGCTTCTTGGCCTCCAGCAGGAAGTGCCCGGCGTAGTTGGTGCCCCACAGGCTGGCCTCGCCGTTCCCCGGCCAGTAGGCAAAACCGCCGCTGGCCACCTGGAACGACTTGAGCCGATCAATGGCCGCATCAATGTTTTTCTGGATACGGGCCTTGCGCTGATCGTCGAGCTTGATAAGCCGGTCTAGGTACAGCTGAGCGAACACGCTGGAGGTGGTCTGCTCCACGCAACCGTGCGGATACCGGATGAGGTACTGTAGTCGTTGTTCCAGGTTGAGCGGCGGCAGGGCCGACACCTCGAGCACCGCCTCGTTGGTGCCCGGCATGCCCAGCGGATCGTAGGTAAGATCCAGGGCTTCTCCGGCCGTCAGCACCTTGCTCAGCACGCGCGTCACGGTGGGGTTGGGGGCCCTGATCTCCAGGGCCACTTCGTAGCTGCTTTTGGCACTGCCCGATGATACCTCGACCGATACTTTGGCGGGTCCGAGGGCCGGGGCGGCTTCCAGATCGAAGAAAACCATTTTTTCTCCGGCCTTGCTAAAGGTGATCTCCTGCGTGCTGCTGCCCTTGACGGTGAGCAGTCGGGAGGTTTTTACCCTCACCTTAGTGCGTCCCATCACGTCGTCGTCGGCGAACACCGTAACGGGCAGGGCAATTTTCTCGCCGGGCCCCACCACCCGGGGTAGGGTGGGCAGCACCATCAACGACTGCTTCACGGGGGTGGCCTGCTCGGCAAAGCCGTAGGCCCCGTCGTGGGCGGCCACCAGCATGGTGCGTACGCTGCCAATGTAGGGCGGCAGGGTGATGCTGTGACTGGCCTTTTGGCCCGCCTCCAGAAAGAACGGGCCCAGGTGCTTCACCACCGGCTTAAAGCGGCTTTCCTGCTTTTCTTCTACCGCCTTGATCTCACCATCACCACCGATGCTGAGCAGCTTTTCTACCCGCGCTCCGTAGGCACCAATCACCTGATCGTACATATCCCAGGTTTTGATGCCCAGCGCCTCGCGGGCGTAGAACTTTTCCCAGGGCGCGGGCGTGGCGAAGTTGGTCAGGTCGAGCAGCCCCTCGTCCACCACCGCGATGGTGTAGGCCATGGCCTGGCCCGCCTGCTCACTCACCTGCACAGTGAACGGACGCTCGGGAGTGAGGGTGGGGGGCATGGCGATGACCGGGTGCAGTTTGGTGGCCGGGTCTTCTACCGAAATGGCGTTGACGCCGTACATGCGGATGGGCAGATCGTTGGCCTTTTGGGCGTGCGGTTGCAGCAAGCTCACGTGCACAAACACGTTGGGTGTCATCTCCTCGGTCACCGCAAAGCTAACCGTGGACTTCTCGTCCTGGGTTTCGGCCCAGAAGGCGTTGATCACCCGGGTGCCGGACTCAATGCTGATGAGGGCGCGTCCACCCTCGGCCGGAGGCAGGTGCACGGTGACCTCTTCGCCTACCTGGTAGCTTTCTTTGTCGGTGGTGAAGCTCAGCATGGTGGCTCCGCCTAGGTCGCCCCGGCCCTTGCCTGCCCAGCCGGGCCAGTCCATGTAAAACACCGTTCCGGCACTGTGGCCCGATGCCGGGTCGGTGACGCGCAGATAGTAGCGTCCCCACTGCGGCTTGTTCACCCGCAGGGTCCATTCGGCCCGCCCGTTGGCAACCGCCACCACATCTTCTTGCAACGCATCACGATGAGAGCGACCCACGTAGTTGCTCAGGTCTTCGTAGGAGTTGTCCCACCACCATTTCCAGTTAATTTTGAAGAGTTCTACTTTCACTTCCGGCCGACTGATCGGTTTACCGGCTGCATCCACGGCGGCGATCTGCACGACGTGGTCTTTATCGGTGAGCAGCATGTTGCGCTTGTCGCCCTCCGGCACCTTCACGCCCACAAAACTGGGGTAGGGATAGTAGGGAATGGTGACGGAGTTGATGCTGAAGTCGCCTCCTTCTTCGAATACCTTGGTGCGGAAAATTGCTTTCAGCACGCCGGGCGCGTTTTCGCCGGGCACGGTGTTGATGCTGACGGTGGCGTTGCCCTCGCCGTCGAGTCGGCCCGAGAACACTTCTTCGGTGGATGCCGAAAACTCTTTGGAAGGATCGTCGAACGAGAAGTTGGGGAAGCTCTTGAACTGGGTGGTGGCGGGCGTGGCGCTCATATCGACGGTGGCCTTGAGGTTGCTCGCCGTGGCTCCGTGCAGCCAGCGCGACGACAAGGTGGCCTTGATTTGGTTATCGCTGGCCCGCAGCGATTCTTGTCCGAAGTCCAGCTTCACCTTCAGGCGGTTGGGCTTCACGGTTTCTATCTTAACGGGCTTGCGGAAGGTGGCGCTGCCTACGCTCACCTTGGCCGACCAGTTGCCGGTGGGAGCGTCGGCCGGGGTGCTCACCTGAAAACTGTAGAGTCCCCCCACGGCCGAATGGCTCACCGTGCGGGTTTGCATCTGCCCCTGCGGATTGTAGAACTCCATCACCACCGGGTGTTCGGCCGGGAGCGTCTGCTGCCGGTCTTCCAGCATAAAGTCGAGGTGGAGCGTGTCGCCCGGTCGCCACACGCCACGCTCGCCGTAGATAAACCCCTTGATGCCCCGCTGGATTTTCTCACCGCCCACGTCGAAGTTGCTCATTGACAGCGCCGAGCCGTCGTCTAGTTTCAGGTAGCCGGTTTCTTGTTTTGAGCGGGCCACGATGGCGAAGGGCTTGTTGCTTAGGGGCAGGCTCACCATGCCGTTTTGCCCCGAGGTGGCACTACCGATGGGTTGCTGCTGAAAGTCGTAGGCCGTGACCTCGACGCCCGCCATCGGCTCGGTAGATTTGATGTTAGACACAAAGATAAGCAGCTTTCCTTGCTCTCCCCGCTTGGCGATCAGCCCTAGTTCGGAAGCAAACACCAGCTTCGCTGCTTCCCGACGCGCCCCGTAGTAGGAGGGGTCGCAGGGGTTGTTGCGCTGCTGCCAGTCGTAATTCTCTCCGTAGTAGGAGTAGGCGTCGTCCCAGTAACTGGTCTCTTCTTCCTGGGTCCAGTCGTCTTCGAGCGACTGCAACTCACTGGAAGCGGCGGCTCCGGGGCAGAAGTACAGCGAGTACTCCTGGCGGAAGTTAACACCCACCTGGTATACCGCCCCCGGCTGAATATCGATCAGCGAGGACAGGTCGAGCGTAAACCGATTCCACTGGTTCAGGTCCATTACCCCGGAGGCTTCCAGGTCGATTCTTTTGCGTTTCACCGGTCGGGCCACCCGCTTGAGCTGGTCGGTTTCTCCCAGCGCGTTCACCTGCAGATACTGCAGCACGTTGTCTTCGAAAATCTGCACCACGTTCACGTCGACCGCCCGGAGGCCCACCGCCCGGAAGGGCAGGATCATCTGGTCTTTTCCCACCATAATCACTCCCTTGTTGGCCACCAGTTCCACCTTGGGTTCGGTCTTGGGCAACGGAACGGTTTTTTCAAACGAGCGGGTCAGCTTTTGTCCGTCCCAGCTCTTCACGTCCTTCGACACCTTCACCAGCAGTTCGTCCAGGTCGGTCAGGATGCTCTGGGAAGGGAAGATTTTAATTTCGTTTTTATTGATCACCCACCGCGCCGAGGCGTCGGACTTAGACGAACTGCCCACGTAGAGAAGTCCCGAAAAGTCTTGCTGATCGGAAACCGGGTTAGAAAACAGCACCGAAACGTACTGCTCTTCGTTTTGGGCCAGTCCCACCGACAAGATACTGTAATCGCCCCGGGCGGGGATGGTCACCCGCTCGTTGCCTTCGGTATCCACGTTAATGGGGTCGCCATTCCAGCGCACTTCCATCGTTTCCTCCTGGTCGCGCCGACGGATATCGGTAATCTCGAAGCGGTGCTGCGTGTCTCCCTCGTGCGTCCAGCGCACCGCCAGACTTTTGTCGTTTTGCTTAGCAGAAACCATTTCTTCCACGGCCGACGGTTCGGCGACATCCGCCGTCTGCACCACGCCCAGCAGGCGGTACTTTTCCTTCTCCGCCAGGCTCTCGGTTTCCAGTCCGAGCAGTTTCACCTCAAAGGCCTGCTGGATGGTCTGAAAGGTGAATTGAAAGTTCTTCAGCTCGCTCGTTACCTCCGCCAGCTTGTGGAGCGCGAAATCGACCTCGTAGTGCGTGTTGCCCGGAAGTTTTTCCTGGGGCGTAAAAACCAGCGTGCGTTTATCTTCCCAGACGGTGGTGCCTTTGATGGAAGGACTAAAGTCGAACATAGATTCATCAACCGGCTGCCCGGTGCGCGCGTCCTCGTGGTCTTGGGCCAAGCGCACCTTGATGGTACTGTTGCTCTTGACAACTCCCGAAGTGTAGGCGCTGATGTACTGGGTGTAGGCCGCCAGGTTGTCGGGGGCAGTGTCTTTCGAACCTGAGCAGGCGAGCAAACTGCTTAGGCCGCTGAAGAAGATGAGTCGGATGAGAAAATTGCTTTGCTTCATGGGGAGAGGTAATCGTACGGTAATAATTTGGTAGAAGGTGGTTTGTCGGCAAAAATAAACGGGATGACGTCTCATTTCGGCAAATAGTGGCGCCAATCACTACAGGTGTAAGAGATAGTAAATTTTAAAATAAATGTCGCTTTATTTTCAAAAAAATAAACAAAGCCTGGGCATTCTTCGTACTGGTGATTATCAATTGTCCTGCTGATGGATGAATTTAAGTTTTTATAAGATTAGAAGAACCGACATAGTCTTGCTTAGGTATATTTGCAAATATTTAAGAACAATCGCTTGTCCGTATAATCAACTTGACGTAGTTTTGCCTTCCAAATGATAAAGGTTCTGTTAAACTATCTGGTGCCGTTGAGTGTGCTCTTGATGAGTGGTTACTCTCAGCTAGCTGCGCCCTCGGATCAGGACACTACTTTTGACGCGCTTTTAGATAACTTTGGCGAGTCAGTGCCCATTCACTTCGGTAGCGCCCACCCTGATTTAGCCGCGAACCTTTATTCTTCATCGACAGACACCGAAAAAAGTGCTGTCGGGGAGGTGGCCGAAATTGTTGAAGAGAAGGAGGAAAACGAGTCCGATTCATTTAAGAAGTACGTAGCGCACTGCTATCACGCTATCCTCCTTTTCAACGCGCACCAAGCCGATTACTTCGGTCACATCACCAAAAAACGCCTGTCCTCCTACCAGCATTTTTCTTACTTCTCATCGCTTCCGGCCCGGCACCTCCTCGTCCGGGTGTTCCGGATATGATGTAGTAATCTAGCGATCCCTCCTCCGGGACCTGCTTTTTCTTCCCCCTCGCTTTTTTTAGCGTCGCCTGGCATCTAACGAGCCAAGACGCACCCGTGTACGGTATACTTACACCTCGCACGAAAAATCATCTTAAAATCCTTATTGCTTTAAAACCAAAACTATCATGAAGAGAATGTTCATGCTTTTGAGCCTGAGTGCCTTGTTGTACCATACGGGCTGTACCCCTCACGGTGAAGTGTCTCACGAGGCCGAAATCCGATTTTTAGTCACCAGTCCGGTGAGGATGGACACCTCCATCACCGAAGCGTACGTTTCTCAAATTAGCTCTATCCGCCACATTGAGCTGCGCGCGCAGGAACGGGGTTACCTAGAAAAGATTTTCGTGGATGAGGGCGACCACGTGAAGAAAGGACAGCTCTTGTTCCGAATCATGCCCAAGCTTTACGAAGCCGAACTGCAAAAATCCCAGGCGGAAGCCAGGTTTGCCGAAATCGAGTATCAGAACACCGAATCGCTCGCCAGCCAAAAAATTGTAGCTCCCAACGAACTGGCGATGGCCAAAGCGAAGGTGGATAAGGCCAACGCCGAAGTAGCCTTGGCCCAGGTGCATTTGCAGTTCACCGAAATCCGCGCGCCCTTCGACGGGATCATCGACCGCTTCCACGTGCGGCCGGGCAGCCTGGTCGACGAGGGAGAGTTGCTGACCAACCTGTCGGACAATAGTCAGATGTGGGTCTATTACAACGTGCCAGAAGCCGAGTACCTGGATTACCAGGCGGAGGTGGAGCATAGCGACTCGGTGCAGGTGCATCTGCTGATGGCCAACAACAAGCTGTTCGAGTATCCCGGAGTGGTGGAAACCATCGAGGCGGACTTCAACAACGAAACCGGTAATATTCCCTTCCGGGCAACTTTTCCCAATCCGAAAGGACTGCTGCGCCACGGCGAAACCGGCAACATCGAGATGACCGTGCCCCTGAACGACGCCCTGATCATTCCGCAGAAATCGACCTTTGAGGTGTTAGACAAGCGCTACGTTTTTGTGGTCAATGCCAAGAACGTCATCCAATCTCGGGAAATCACGATCGGGGCGGAGCTGCCGCACCTCTACGCCGTGACGCAGGGGCTGGACGAAAGCGACAAGATCCTGCTCGAGGGATTGCGCCTGGTCAAAGAGAACGACGAAATCGCCTACGAATTCGTTCGGCCTGATTCGGTGGTATCGCACCTCGCCTTATACGCTGAGTAATTCCCTATCCTAAACCCTGACACCGATGTTTCAAAGATTCATACACCGACCGGTACTGGCGACTGTCCTATCGCTCATGATCGTCTTCGTGGGTTCGTTGGCCATTAAGCAACTTCCTATTGCCCAGTTTCCGGAAATTGCGCCCACCACCATCAGCATTTTTATCGCCTATCCGGGTTCCAGTGCCGACGTGCTGGTGAAGTCCACCCTCATTACCCTGGAGAACGCCATCAACGGGGTGCAGGGAATGCGCTACATGAGCACCGACGCCACCAGCGCCGGGGAAGCCACCGTGAATATTATCTTTGACCCCGGCACCGACCCCAACGAGGCGATGATCCGGGTGAAAACCCGGGTCGACCAAGTGATGCCCCTGCTGCCGGAACTGGTGCAACGCGAAGGGGTGATCATCACTCCCATCCAGCCCAGCATGCTGATGTACGTGAACCTCTACGCGGATAATGAAAGCATGGACGAGAAGTTTCTGTACAACTACGCCAACGTGCAGATGATCCCGGAGATCAACCGGATCAAGGGGGTGGGCCGCACCCAGATTCTGGGCAGCCGCACCTACGCGATGCGGGTGTGGCTCAACCCGGACCGGATGCGGGCCTACAACGTGTCGGTAGACGAGGTGATGGAGGCCTTGGGCGAGCAGAGCATCATCGGTCGGCCGGGCCGGATCGGTCAAAGTTCCGGCATCGCCGCCCAGTCGCTGGAGTACGTGCTCACCTACAAGGGCCGATTCAACAAACCGGAAGAGTACGAAGGCGTCATCATCCGCGCTAACGCCGAAGGGCAAAGCATCCATCTGGGAGACATTGGTAAGGTGGAGCTGGGCAGCGAGTTTTTTGATATCTACTCCAACCTGGACGGCCACCCTTCGGCGGCCATCGTGCTGAAGCAGAACTACGGCAGCAATGCCAGCGACGTGATTGCAGACGTGAAGGCCAAGCTGGAGGAAATGCGCGCCACCTTCCCTCCGGGCATGGATTATAAAATCAGCTACGACGTATCTAAATTTCTGGATGCCTCGATCGAGCAGGTGATCCATACGCTGCGCGATGCGTTTATCCTGGTCGCCCTGGTCGTGTTCCTTTTCTTGGGCGACTGGCGGTCTACCTTGATCCCTATCCTGGCGGTGCCGGTATCTCTGATCGGGGCGTTCTTTGTTATTCAATTTTTTGGGCTGTCCATTAACCTGGTAACCCTGTTCGCCCTGGTGCTGGCCATCGGGATCGTGGTGGACGACGCCATTGTGGTGGTAGAAGCCGTGCACGCCAAGTTCGAGGAGGAACCGCACATCACGCCCTACCGCGCGGTGCAAAAGGTGCTCGGAGAAATCAGCGGAGCGATCATCGCTATCACCGCGGTGATGGTGTCGGTCTTTCTGCCGATCTCGTTTATGAGTGGTCCGGTGGGTACTTTCTATCGTCAGTTTTCCATCACCATGGCCAGTTCCATTGTTATCTCGGCCCTGATTGCCCTCACGCTCACCCCGGTGCTGTGCGCGATGCTGCTTAAGAACAACCACGGGAAACCAAAAAAGAGAAATCCGCTGACCCGGGCCCTCGACGGTTTCAACCGAGGCTTCGACGGGTTAACCGGACGCTACGTAGGTCTGCTACGATTGATCGTGAGCCGACGCTGGCTAACGTTTGGCATTCTGTTGGCCTTCGGGGTGGGCATCTTCCTGGAGACGGAAATTCTTCCCTCCGGATTTATTCCCAGCGAGGATCAGGGCACCATCTACGCGATCATCCAGACCCCTCCGGGTGCTACCCTGGAGAGAACCAACCAGGTGTCGCAAAAACTTCAGAAAATCTGCGAAGAAATTGAAGGGGTCGAATCGGTATCCTCACTGGCCGGGTACGAGATCATGACCGAAGGACGGGGCTCCAACGCGGGTACGTGTCTGATCAACCTAAAACCCTGGTCGGAGCGGCACCACAGCGTGAAAGAAATCATGGAAGAGTTGGAGGAGGAGTCGAAGGGTTTGGGAGCAGTGGTAGAGTTCTTCGAGCCCCCGGCGATTCCCGGATTCGGTTCTTCCGGCGGTTTTTCGATGCGATTGTTGGACAAAACCACCAGTACGGACTACCAGGAGTTTGACAAAATTAATCAGCAGTTTCTGGCTGAGCTGAGCAAGCGCCCGGAGCTGACCGGCCTGTTCACCTTCTTCGCCGCCAACTATCCGCAGTACGAGCTGGAGATCGACAATGAGCGGGCCATGCAAAAGGGCGTATCGATTGGCAAGGCGATGGAAAACCTCAACATTTTGATCGGCAGTACCTACGAACAGGGGTTTATCCGCTTTGGCCGCTTCTTCAAAGTATACGTGCAGTCTGATCCCGGCTTCCGCAAACTTCCCTCCGACGTGCTAAAGCTCTTCGTCAAAAACGATGCGGGAGAAATGGTGCCCTACTCGGCCTTTATGACGCTGGAGAAGAAACAGGGTCCCAACGAAGTCACCCGCTTCAACATGTACAACTCCGCCGCCATCCGGGGGCTTCCCGCGGCGGGCTACACCACCGCCGATGCCATTCAGGCCATCCAAGAAGTGGCTACTACTACCCTGCCTCAGGGGTATGACATCGCTTGGGAAGGCCTTTCTTACGACGAAGCGAGCCGCGGCAATGAGGCTTTGTACGTATTCCTGATTGTGCTGATGTTCGTCTACTTCGTGCTGGCGGCCCAGTACGAGAGCTTCATCATTCCGCTGGCGGTGGTCTTTTCGCTGCCGGTGGGGGTTTTTGGCTCGTTTCTACTGCTCAAACTCATGGGTCTGGACAACGACATCTACGCCCAAATCGGACTCATCATGCTGGTCGGTCTGCTGGGCAAAAATGCGGTGCTGATCGTAGAATTTGCCGTACAGCAGCGTCAGCACGGGGCCACCATTCTGGAGGCGGCCATCGAGGGAGCCAAGATTCGGTTTCGCCCGATCTTGATGACCTCCTTCGCCTTTATTGCCGGATTGATTCCCCTGATTTTAGCTTCCGGAGCGGGAGCCATCGGCAACCGTACCATCGGGGCGTCGGCCCTGGGTGGTATGCTCTTCGGCACCCTGTTCGGAGTGATCATCGTGCCCGGACTGTACTACATCTTTGGCCGATTAGCCGATGGTCGCCGCCTGATCAGAAACGAAGACGAACGCCCGCTGAGTGAGCAGTTTGCTCCCGAAGAAGAAGATGATGCCACCCCTGTTTTAACCCGCTAACTAGTTGATGACCATGTTTAAAAGAATTATGCAGACAGGTATGGCTGTGGCTTGCCTATCGTTACTGGTGACGGCTTGCAAAACCCCGGCCTTGGTAGAAAAAACCGCGAACAGTACGGTTCCGGCAAGTTATAACGACGCGTCAGATACCACCAACACCGCCACCGTCCGTTGGAAGGATTACTTCACCGATCCGTACCTGAACGCCCTGATTGATACGGCCCTGATCAACAACCAGGAACTGAACATTACCTTGCAGGAAATCGAAATCACCCGTAACGAAGTTCGCCTCCGGAAGGGTGAGTATTTGCCCTTCATGGGATTACGCGGCGGGGCCGGAGTCGAAAAAGTGGGGCGGTACACCCGACCCGGGGCCGTGGAAGCAACCACCAACATTGAGCCGGAGCGCGCCTTTCCCGATCCGTTACCCGATTACCAGGTAGGGGTTTACGCTTCCTGGGAGCTGGATGTTTGGCGAAGGCTGCGCAACGCCAAAAAAGCGGCCGTGAGCCGGTATCTATCCAGCGTAGAGGGCCGAAACTTTATGGTGACTAACCTGATTGCCGAGTTGGCGCACGCCTACTATGAATTGCTGGCGCTCGACAACCAATTGGATATTGCAAAGCAGAACATCGGCATCCAAACCAACGCCCTGGAAATTGTGAAGGCCCAGAAGCAAGCCACCCGGGTGACCGAACTGGCCGTGCGTCGGTTTGAGGCCCAGGTGCTTAGCACCCGCAGTCTTCAGTACGACATTCAGCAGCGAATCACGGAAACCGAGAATCGGATCAACTTTCTGGTGGGCCGGTATCCACAGCCGATTTCGCGAAGTCCTCAAACGTTCGGCGATTTGGTGCCGGATGCGCTTCAGGCGGGTACTCCTGTCCAGTTATTAGAAAATCGTCCTGATATCAAGCAGGCCGAACTGGAGCTGGCGGCCGCCAAACTAGACGTGAAGGTGGCCAAAGCTAATTTCTATCCTTCGTTGGGTGTTTCGGCGGGCATTGGGCTGCAGGCCTTTGACCCGTCGCATCTGATGAAAACTCCCGAATCATTGTTGTACGGTCTGGCCGGAGATTTGATAGCGCCGCTCATCAACCGGAACGCCATAAAAGCCACCTACTACAGCGCCAACGCCCGGCAGATTCAGGCGGTGTATAACTACGAACGCACCCTGCTCAACGCGTATATCGAGGTGGCCAATCAACTGTCAAACATCAGTAACCTGGAAAAAAGTTATGATCTGAAAGCCCAGCAGGTGCAGGCGCTCACCGAGTCGATTGACATTTCTAACCAGCTCTTCACCTCCGCGCGGGCCGACTACATGGAAGTGCTGTTGACCCAACGCGAGGCGCTGGAGTCAAAATTTGAACTAGTGGAAACCAAACAGCGGCAGATGAACGCCTTCGTTAGTATGTATCAGGCGCTGGGGGGGGGGTGGAGTCAGTAGAGCGGAGACTGATGTGAGGCAAGAAATTACCACTTCAACCGGTTGTGAAGTGGTGGTTCTTACTTGTTTTTAGTCAGTTTGAATCTTCTGTCAAATGTCATGGGAATGTTTGAGACCACGGTGATTCTCTTAGCCTCCGGATGGTTAGGATTAATCAAGTAGTTATGTTCAAAGGGAACAATACTACTCGGCACTTTCAGGATGGCAAAACCGTTCGCTTTTACGAAATCATCCCCGATGAATTGCGTTTCCAAAATAGGAGGCTTGGCATCCCAGTTTTCCGGCAAATCTTTGGTGCTCAGCGCTGCTATCTCAATGTCATCAGGAATCTCCAATTCAACGTAATACCGGTCAAGGGGTAGATCTTCGCTAAAGTCCAGATGAACGGAAACTTCTAGGGTGGCAAGGGCGCGGGACTCTGCTGTATAGACTAAGTAAGTGTTAAGATTATTCCAGCGGTATCCTTCGGTTTGTGCTGCTCCGGTTCCCTCCAAAGTTGTTTTCAAGTATTTTTCTCTTTCGATTCTAAATACTCTCATTACGCCATATTCCCGTACTCAAGTCTGTTTAAGCAGCTGCTAACTTCCTGAATGCCGGTCAACGAATCAAACAAACTTTCTGGGGCTACTCCCCCTAGCGAGATATTTGGTTTCTCTAGCCAACGCTGGAATTTTTCTTCTTCGTTGTTAAAAACACTAATCCCAAAATCGAATAGCTCGGTAAGTACTAATATGACTTCGCTATCTCGCCCGCTTAGCAGGTCTTTGTCCTTCTTCTTCTTATTGTAGGTGGTTTGAGGAACCTTAAGCAGATTCAGAATTTGTTTCACTGGCATATTGGCCCGTTTACTTATCACTTCAATTGCTTCGTACGGCAATCCTCTTCTGATAATATTTATTCTATCCATTTTGGTTGCCCAAACGTAGGCACCTGTAGGAACTTTGATCTGCCACTCCGTTCGCTTCTTCTTTCTAGCCTTGGCTTTTCTGATACTGCTTTTTGGGTCAAATCTTCTGATTCTGTTCGGTATCGCATCTTCCCTAATTTCCATGACAGTGAATTTGCTGTAATTATACAACAGTTTTGTTTCTGTTACAAACTGCTTTTTCCATAAGATTGTGTCTCGTTCTCTGTCAACGTTTAACGGAGAGATGCGCCAGAATTTACATCGGATTACCCTAAATTTCAGGCTTGACAGAGCACTAGGCGTTTCCAGGGTTTCACCGCCGCGACAGGGCCGGGTTGCCGCTCTCAATTACTTTCAACAGCGTGCCTTTCTGCACGGTTTCGTTCAGCTCCATGCCGTTTAGCAAGGCCAGTTCTTGCATCTGCTTAGACGGAACGTCCAACTGCTGGAATGCCTGCTGCAGTGTGCCGTTCTGCGCCACGGATTTCACCCGAACCCGGTCGGGCTTGCGGTTGAGTTTGGTAGGGTCAGTGAGTTCGCGAAAGTTGTTGATCACCGAGTTGAAGGTTGGGTAGAATTGCTGAAAATCCGGCTGGGCCGCGTAGCCCAAAAAGTTGTAGATGTTTTGCCCGTCTTGGATAAAGTAAGCCAACACCCGCAGGGGGGGGGCTTGTTGCTGCTGTTGTTGCATTTGCTGCTGTTGCTGTGCCTGCTGATCAGCCACCACGGCCACCGCTTGGTACCCGTTCACATTCACTTCTTTTGATTCTACGGCCGTCAGGTTGTTCTTAGATAGGGTTTGCTGGGCCGCTTCGCGCAGCGAGTTGCCGGGGGCCAACCGAAACACCATCGCGGCGTTGCCTTCCTTGTTGGCCATCTGCACCTGGGCGGGAGTGTTCTGAAAGGCCCAGCCTTGCGGAGTGGGAAACTGAAACTTAAGCACCGGGTGGTAAAAGATATTGTTCTCCACAAACCCCTGCCGCGGATCATCTCCGTACACAATCCCGTCGATCATTTTCAGGTAGCCGTCCCGGTCAGTCTCCAGGTTGGTTTTGTCAAGCTTCTTTTGCCACTTCTCGGCCAGCTTTGTCACGTTGTTGAAGCGATCGCCCGGATGGGGGTGGGTCGACATAAACGTGGGTACCGCCTCGCCGCCGCTTTGTTCCTGCAAGCGCTGCAGGGTTTCGAAGAAGCCCGCCATCTCTTGGGCGTCGTAATCAATCTTGGTAGAATATTCCACTCCCAGCCGATCGGCCTGGTTTTCGGCATCGCGCCCAAACTTCAGAAAGAGCAGGCTCACGCCGGTGTTGGCCAGGTCGGCGAACTGCCGAAACTCGGGCGACAGCACCATGCCCGCCACCATGCCCACCTGCGCCAGCATCGCTTTGCTGTACTGCTTAGCCGAGTGCCGGGCCGTCACGTGACCAATCTCGTGCCCCAGCACGCCCGCAAACTCCGCTTCGTTGTTGAAGTGCGCCATGATGCCCCGCGTAAAGTAAATGTAGCCACCGGGTACCGCAAAGGCGTTCACCACCGGCGAGTCGACGACCTTAAACTCGTAGGGCAAATCCGGACGGTGCGAGATGGCCGCCATCGCTTTGCCCTTCTGCTGGATGAACTTCTGCAAGTTATCGTCGTCGTATACTCCGAAAAAACTCTTGATCTCGGGGTCCGACTGCTTGCCCATGGCGATCTCCTGGCTTTCGGACATCAGCATAAAGTCGCGCTTGCCCGTCACCGGGTTGCGGGCGCAGGAAGAGAAGAGAAAGAAAATGGTGAGGGGAAAAAGAGTAAGTTGGATTGGTTTCACAGAAGTAGCTGATTAAGAATGATACCTGCAGAAAAAGAAACGCAAGGCCGCACAAAGGGGTGCTGAAAATTAAAAAGTCACTAATACAACTGTTCAGTGGCCGATTTGGTTATATCTGCCCCCCGTTGATTAGTATCGTCTTCAGGAAAGTGACTGCAAATTTTTTTAAAACTGCGCTCTTGAAAATACTTGTTTTCTTGCTACTCATCTACCCTTCAAGTGAAAAAGCACTTGGTCAAAACAGTAAACACCACCTTAAGAAAGTAGCGAAAGCCTTCTATCAACAACAGATTGTCCCCGAAGAGGTATATCAAACACTAGCTAGAGATATTAGAGCAAAGAAAGTTGAAGACACTCAGAGTCTCTTTAGTAGAATGGAAGAACTATCACTTCAGGCTTTGCCGGAGAATCCTCGCCGCTATTTTCCTAATGACACTGCTGATGTCTATTTTGGGGTTGGGATGATTAGTCAGACTCCCCTTTTCAGGGGGCATAAAGGGTTACCCGAGAAGTATCGTACGGTGGTTGATTACCTACTAAAGAAAAAGGTTATTGATAAGCGTTGCCTGGCGTTGCTAGAACAATATTTGTTTACCCCCTCGGATGCCAGAGACGCTATTATCGCCACCCAAACGCTCGAGCACGTATTTATTCAAATTCTCAATGAAGTGGATGAATGTAATAATTAGTGCGCGCTGTCAACAGTAAGTAGATCGAAATCACCACCCGCCCGAAGCTCCGCCGCCTCCGAAAGAACCTCCCCCTCCGGAGAAGCCTCCGCCCCCGAACGAGCCTCCTCCTCCCGATAATCCGCCACCAAATGAGCCCCCGCCGCCGCCAATAAACCCTCCGCCACCTACGATCACGGTGCGTCGCCGCTGCAACTGGGGAATGCGGTAGCGCTTGGTGTGGGTGTAGTCGCAGTGGTGGCAGGCGTAGTTGCGCACTCCCTGCCCGTCACGCCCGTAGGTGGCGCTGCGCAGCGTCTTGCTGTTGGCGTGGTAGTAGGTGCGAAATCCGCAGTTGGGGCACTCCGAATACTTTGACAGTGAACTCCGGTAGGCCAGCGTCATCACGTCGTCGGGCTTGTCCGACACCCACACGTCGTAGTCGACCGATCCGATTTCTTCTTCTACCTGCTGCCCCCGGCTCAGGTGCACGTCTTCCTCTTTCTCGCTGAGCTTCTTCATGGGCAGACCGGTCTTTTTACTTTTGCGGGGCGCGTTACGACGGCGCTTTTTGATAAAAAACCATCCGGCGATCACCGAAAATATCCCCAGCAAAATGGTTCCTAAACCAAAGCCTTGATCTTGTTGCACCACCTCCCGTTCGCTAAGTTCGTCAATGCCCTCCACCTTTTCCAGAATAGCGTTCACTCCCGCGGCGATGCCCGCGTTGTAGTCACCCTGCTTAAAGTACGGCGCGATCACTTCCCGGATGATGCGACTGGCGTAGGCATCGGGTAGGTACGGTTCCAGGCCGTAGCCCACCTCAATCCGAATTTTGCGGTCATCCCGAGCCACCAGCAACAAAATGCCGTTGTCCTTTCCTTCCTGCCCCACCTTCAGAGCCTCAGCCACCCGCAACGAGAATTCTTCCAAGCTTCCCCCTTCCAGGCTAGGCACGGTGAGCACCGTCACCTGATTGGTGGTGCGTTGCTCATGGTCGCGCAAGCGGTCCTCTAACTCCTGGGCGGTAGCGTCAGTGAGCAAATTTGCATAGTCGTTGACGTACCCCGAAAAAGTGGGCACCTCCTGCGCCAGTGCGGTGACGGTCATTAGCAAAGAGAAAATCCAGAGGCAATGACGAAGAAACATAGATAAATTGGGGTAAGCGTTATGATCAAATTTTAGTCAGTGCAATATTACTCCTGAATGCGCACTTCATCCGGCAGTTCGTTGTCATCGTCTACCGCCCGTTGCACGCCGCTTTCTTCGAGCAACCGTCCGCAGGCTTCCAGGGTGGCACAAATGCTGGCTACCCGCCGACCCTGTTTCAGTCCGTTGGTTAGTTCGTCAATCATCGTTTGCCAAGCGCCCTGAGCTACTAGTTCATCGATGCCTACGTCGGCCAAAATAACCGCCTGGTGCTCAAAGAAGCTGATGTACAGCAAAATACCCGTCCGTTGCTCGGTCATGGTCAGTCCGTGGTCATAGAACAGCGTTTTGGCCTGGTCCAGCACCCGGGCTTCCTGGGTGGCCTGACCGATGAGTCGGCGCTTTACCGCCGGGACGAGCAAGGTGATCACCGCCCCTAGCAGACCGCTGGCTAAGACCGCAAGCAACCACAGGTGGGGCGGGGCAAAGAGCAAAAAATCAGTGGCGAAATAAAGTATGGTTAAGAGTATCCCGGTGAACAGGGCCAGCAGAAACCCACCGCGCCAGTAGGTCGATTCGTAAAACGACGACTGCCGGGCCAGCACCGGCACGATCTCGCCGCCCGAACCCGCCTCCGCGCGTTGCACTGCCTGCTGAATTCGGTTTAGTTCTTCGGAGATAAACAGCGGAGCGGCCATAAGTAAGAATTAGTAAGCAGTGGTTGAGCAGTAGATTAAAATTCGACTTTGGGAGCCGTAGCGTTCGCCGGATCGGACGAAAAGTAGGCTTTGGTATCGAACCCCAGCACGTTGTAGGGAAACCGTCGGGCGCGGGCGTTGTAGGTCTGCACCGCCTCGTTGAAGCGTTTGCGCTCTACGGCGATGCGATTTTCGGTGCCTTCCAGCTGCGCCTGCAGGTCGCGAAAGTTGCCGGTGGCGGTGAGGGTCGGATAGTTTTCGGCCACGGCCAGCAACCGACCCAGTGAGCCCGACAGCGCCTGCTGCCGCTCGGAAAATTCGGCCAGCGAAGCCTCCGTTAACTCATCGGGGCCGATGTTCACCGCCGTGGCGGCGGCGCGGGCCTGCACCACCTCGTTAAGGGTTTCGCGCTCAAAATCGGCTGCTCCCCGCACGGTCTCCACTAGGTTGGGAATGAGTTCGGCGCGGCGTTCGTACTGGTTCTCAACCTGGGCCCAGGCTCCGTTCACGTTTTCTTCCAGACCCACCATGCTGTTGTACATGCTGAAAAATCCCACGATGAGCAGCACCGCCACGCCCCCGATGATGCCCCACTTGGTGAGTTTGCTGGTTCGGGTTTTGTTCGCCACCTCGTTTTGGTGCACCCGTTGCTTATCGTTCACCTCGCCCTTGAGGCGAAGCGCTTCGCGGTGGTGGGGGTTGATGCTGATGGTTCGATCGAGGTAATAATCGGCCTTGCTAAAGTCGGCGCTTTGTTGGTGGCGGCTGCCCCGTTGCAAGAAAGCCTGCGCGGCCAGAATATTAGCCTCGGCATCGTGGGGGCGCAGCGCGGCGGCCTGCTCCAGTTCCGGGGCAGCATCTTCGTAGTTGCGGGTTTCCAGATAAGTTTTGCCGCGTTGCAGGTGCTGCCGGGCTTGCTCCTGCGACTCCTGCCAGGCGCGTTCGGTAAGCCCGGCCTCCAGCGCAATATTTTTTAGTTCTTCTTCGGTAAACTGTTGCTCGGTGCTGGAGTTATACTGAAGCTCCATGAGTTTCTTCAGATAGTCCTCCAGCGAGCGATCTTGGGTAGGCATAATGGTTTGGTTGGTGCTTGTTACCGTTAATAACCGGAGGAAGTAGGCCACTGTTTGCCGCTTAATGATTACCTTCACCGTTATGAAAAAACGTTATCTTATCCCATGGCTCTCCTGTGCCGTGGGTGGACTGCTGGCCACCGGGCTGGGGTTGAGCCTGTTTGGCGACGCGCTGTCGGCCAAGCAAAAGAAGAAGCCCTGGTTCTGGCGCGGCACGCTGAGCCTGGTGGTGTTCAACTCCGGCTTGTCGCTGATCGGTACCTCGGTGGTGCACCGGGTGCGCGGATTGCTGGATCAATAAATGATGAAGGACCACGACCGCTTACTGTTTCGCCGCAGTTGGTTGTTCGCCGGGGGCTTCACCCTGTTGCTGTGGCTGGTGCGCACCGTGGAGTGGGGCACCTCGACCAGCTTCGGTAGCCTGGGTATCTTTCCTCGGCACGCCTCCGGCATGGTGGGCATCCTGACCGCCCCGCTGGTGCACGGTGACTTTGTTCATCTGTTGTCCAACACGTTTCCGATGCTGCTGCTGCTGGCCGCCGTGTTTTTTATTTATCCAAAAATTGCGTTGCAGGTGTTTGTGGCCATTTACCTGATCACCGGGTTCTGGGTGTGGATTGCCGCGCGGGAGGCCTATCACATCGGGGCGAGCGGACTGGTGTACGGCTTGGCCGCTTTCCTATTCTTTAGCGGGATATTCCGGCGCGACGCGCGCTCGATGGCGGTGGCACTGGCCATCGCATTTTTGTACAGCGGCATGCTGCAAGGGTTGCTGCCGGGATCAGATACTTCGGTTTCGTGGGAGTCGCACCTTCTGGGGGCGGCGGCGGGCGTTTTTTGTTCGTTCTGCTACCGGCGAAGCGACATTGATAGCGCACCCAGCCAGTCCAAACCAGAAGACGATGCGGTGAGTAGCACCTACGCATCGTATAAATTTAATTCCTCGGACGAGCCGATGCCGTATACCTTTCGCTCAAACGAAGATAGTCATCTGCCGATGCACTACCACTACCGAAAAAAGGAATAGAAAGTTATTGCTTCAGAAACTTGTGAATTTCTTCGTAGCGGCCCTGTTGTTCACCGCAACGTTCGCACTGCAAAACGAGTAGGTAATAGCCGCTAGGATAGTCGGACAAGTTGATGCGAAATTTACCGCCGCTGATAGATTCTAGCTGCACCGGCATTTTGTTGCCCAAAATATTGCGAATTTCTACGTTGATATTCTGATTACTGATAGGAGCGGTTTCGACCAGATGGAGGATAATGTGATCACGGGCCGGATTGGGATACACCGGAGCATCTTGCTTCACGGTGAATACGTTCTTCTTGCCAAAGGGCGTAGGATCATTCGGTTCACCGGCGGTAGCCAGCGAGATGCCGATCGTTCCTAAACAAAAGACAAGTAGAAGTTTTTTCATGAAGTACGTAGACTCATTGGTATTTACGTACTAATATACTGAAAATGATGGGTTGATGTTTGCGAATGCCTCCCGTTTTCAATAAAATGTAATAAAAAACGTTAAAAGCGACAAATGTATTGGCAATCAGGGGAAAAAATTTGAAAGAAATAGGCTTTTAGCGAAACCCCGGATCGCTTGCCGTAGGTTGCAAAAATACAACACCCTAAACAGAGAGGTCTAGTGCCTTAGTAATGCTTTCGGAGTTGAGGGGTTTGGTGATGTATCCCTTCACCGAGGGATAGTTCGTGGCCATGGTTTTGTCGCGTTCGTCGAGCGAGGAGGTGAGGATAAATACCCGTTGGGGGGGGCGGCTGAGTGGTTTAACCGCTTCTAGAAATTCCCAGCCGTTCATGCCCGGCATATTCAGGTCGAGCAGCACCAGATCGGGCAGCGGCTCTTCAGTGTTTTGCAGGACGGCAACGGCCTCCTGGGCTTTGCTGAATTCAATGACCGTTAGTTCACTATTGTGTTTCAGTAAAAGCTTGCGACTGATAAGTAGATCTATGGTATTATCGTCAATAAGAAAGATTTTCATAACTAGCGCGACGCCATCGGTAGAAGTTGTTTTCCTTCAATATACGAAGGTTCAGGAATAAAAAAACCCTACGAGGGAGAACTCGCAGGGAAAAATGGTGAATCAGCTGGGGCTCGAACCCAGGACCCACGCCTTAAAAGGGCGTTGCTCTACCAGCTGAGCTACTGATTCATGATGAGGATTAGTTAATTCGACGGTCCGCCGCGCGGTTGATTTTTAGGGGCGGATACCCGTAATTGCGATGCAAAGGTAAAATATGACTATGAGAATCCAAAGAAGGCCCCGTAATTTTGTCTTTTTTTTTATACTGTGCTGGAAAATAGTCAGTAGCCCAGCCGTCATTGCCCAATCAGCCGACACTACGTTACTAACTTCGGCCGACTCGCTCTTCGCCGCCCGGCAGTATACCGAAGCGTTCAGTCAGTATCAGCAGCTGTTCGCCGAGCAAGAGGAAGTTTCACCGGCCTCGTTGCTAAAAATGGCGTTTATTCAGGAAAGCATGGGAGACTACGGCGAAACGCTCTACTACCTGAACGAATACTATCTGCTTACCTCCGACGAGGCAGCCGTGCAAAAAATGCAGCAGCTTTCCGAGCAGCATAACCTGCGCGGCTACGCTTATACCGATTATCAGCTATTTTACAACTACCTGCGGGAGTACCGGTACTATATCATCTACGGACTCATTGTCTTGGCGATGGTGGGGCTGATTTTTTTAGCATTGTCCCGAAAAAGGGTAACGCGTTCGGGACAAGCGGCGCGTCCCTACGGCTGGAGCATAATCTACCTACTGGGGCTAGGGCTGCTGTGGTACATGACCAACGCCTCGCTCGAGCCCCGACAGGCCATTATCATGGATGACCACACCTACATCATGGCCGCGCCCTCGTCTGGTGCCGAGGTAGTTTACATTGGCGAAAAAGGCCACCGGGTGCCCATCGGCAAACAAGAAGACGTGTGGACACAAATTGAGTGGGAAGGAAAGCCCGCCTACGTGCGCCGCGGAAACCTGCGCGAAATTGATCTTTAGCGAACTTTAGCGCCCGATATCAGCTTTTATAAAGCACAATCTTTACAACCTAACATGATTGAACCCGTATCGACGACGGCCGAAAAGGAAACCGCGGTCCTGGTGGCCCTGATCACTCAGCAGCAAAACGAGCAAAAAGTAAACGAGTATCTGGACGAGCTGGCGTTTCTGGCCGAGACTTCCGGGGCGATCACCCTGGAGCGCTTCACGCAGCGCACCGATAAGCCCGACGTGACCACCTTCGTGGGCAAGGGCAAACTGGAAGAAATAGCCCAGTACGTGAAAGAACACGAGGTGGACATGGTCATCTTTGACGATGACCTAACGCCCTCGCAGGTGCGCAATATCGAGCGGGCGCTGGAGTGCAAGGTACTGGACCGCAGCCTGTTAATCCTAAATATATTTTCGCTACGGGCCAAAACTGCCCAGGCAAAATCGCAGGTGGAGCTGGCGCAGTACCAGTACATTCTGCCGCGACTCACCAAAATGTGGACGCACCTTTCCAAGCAGAAGGGAGGTATTGGTATGCGCGGACCAGGGGAAAAGGAGCTTGAGACAGATCGGCGGATCGTGCGCGACCGCATTGCGCTGTTCAGTCAGAAGCTGGAAAAGATAGACAAACAAAGTATCACCCGCCGCAAGTCGCGGCAGAAGGTGGTGCGGGTGGCCCTGGTGGGTTACACCAACGTGGGCAAATCCACGCTGATGCGTCTGCTATCTAAGGCCGACGTATTCGCCGAGGACAAGCTTTTTGCCACCGTAGATTCTACCGTGCGCAAGGTGGTGGTGGGTAGCATCCCGTTTTTGCTCACCGACACAGTTGGTTTCATCCGCAAGCTGCCCCACACCCTGATTGAGTGCTTTAAGTCTACGCTGGACGAGGTGCGGGAGGCCGACGTGTTGCTGCACGTGGTAGACGTGTCACACCCTTCGTTTGAGGAACAGATCGCGGTGGTTAACGGCATTCTGGCCGAACTTGGGGTGGCTGACAAACCGACGCTGTTGGTGTTCAATAAAATTGACAAACTGATGGAGCAAAGCCGCACTAACGGAACCGTTCCGGAAGAATGGGAAGGGGAATTGGACTATCAGCCTCCGGTGACGCTGGAGCAGCTCGAGGCCACGTATCTGAACAACGGCAGGCACGACGCGATCTTTGTCTCAGCCGAAAACCGGACAAACTACGATAAACTGCGGGAGGCTATTTTCGAGAAGGTGGCCGACAAATACTACAAAATCTACCCCAACTACGAGCGTGAAGTCTTTTGGTAAGAGGTTCGGGGTTCGCAATTCTAGGTTCTGAGTTCTAGGTTCAAAAGCCAAAGCTTTCAACCTAGAA
The DNA here is from genome assembly GCA_965217295.1 of Cyclobacteriaceae bacterium. GTDB lineage: Bacteria > Bacteroidota > Bacteroidia > Cytophagales > Cyclobacteriaceae > Tunicatimonas. The sequence continues at coordinate 5,090,845 of CBDCHR010000008.1, read as the reverse complement.
CTCTAGAAGCTTAGTTGGATGCCGTTGGTGACGGAATAGACTAGTTTGGTGATGGGGACGATTGGTTGGTTTTCGTAGGTGAAGCCCGCGTAGGTACGGAAGGCAAGTCGCGCCGTCACTTTCACCAGCACGTTCGTATCCAGACTCACGCGGTGGCGAAAAAACTCCGCCTGCGGATCATAGCCCGTTTGAAAGTAGGCAATAGCGTTGAAGTTAATGAACTGGTTGAGGCTCACGTTGGTGACTAGGTAGTTGGTGCTTTTCCAGATATTGATCGAGATAGTTTCTACGCCTCCTTCGGTCACCAGGCCACTAGGAACCTCCCATACTTCCCGTTCGCGCATGGCCCCGATGCCCACGTACAGATTAGACCGTTCTGCCTCGTAAACGCGCAATCGGATGTTTCCTCCGATCAGTCCCCGGAGCACCATCCCGCGGCCCTGATCGTACTGCAACTGGGCAAACGTTTCGTACGAAAGCGGTTGATTGCGCCGAAACGTGGTGCGAAAGTGCCCGTAGCCAGTGCTGTTGATGTCCTGCTCGGAGGTGGCATTGTACTGAAACTGACTCAGCAGAAAGTAACTGGTGTGCTGCGCTAGGTAACCCACGTCGGAGGTGGCAGTGAGGCCAATAAAGTAAATCCCCTCGCCGGTGTCGCTTAGGTTGCGGTTGTTGATGCTGAAGTTTACCCCTATGTTTCCCACAAAGTAATTGGCGGAATCACCCTTGATGCGGGTTTTTTCTACGTTCAGAATTTGGGCGTAGGCTGGTCGGTACCAACTCGCCAGAAAGAGTAGGCCAGTCGCCAGAAGGCAAAATCGCATGGAACTACGAAAGTTTGAGTAGTGAAAAAAACGAAGGGCAAAAGTAGGAAAGAAACTCAGAAGTAGGCAAGCGCCGCGCGACTAAAAACGAATACCATCAGGCATGATGTATCGTTTCTGGATAATCTCATCGACGGAAGCCGGGCGCACCCGCAGAATTTTCCCTTGAAAGTGTAAATCCTTGTCGACCATCGCGTGGTTCAGGTCAACGGTGAGTTCGGTGGCTGTCTTTCTAATAATTTTTCCGTTCTGTTGCCGTCCCTGATCGTCGGTCACGGCCACGTATTGTCCCACGTCGCGGATGGTGTCGGCCCCTTCGTGATCAATGACAAAGCGCTCAATGGGGATAGCCACCACCATCGACGACTGGTGCGTGCCGTAGGCTTCCGTAGCCGCCAGCGTGAAAGCAAACGCATCACCGTGGGCCAAACCGTGAATGTTTTTCTGAAAAGACGGAAGCAGATTGTCAGACGGGTAAAAGAAAATGAACGGATAGGCAATGTCCATCACCTCGAGCACCGCGCCCTGTTCGCTTTGCTCCCGTAGTTCGTAGCTCATGGTGACAATGCAGCTGTCTTCAATGCGCATAGGGAAATGATTGACGAAAGGATAGAATGATTGAATGGATATTTTTGATGGTACACTGTCTAACGACGCGTGCTGAGCATTGTTTGCTCAAGCGCTGACGTTTAGGATACAGTCTACAGAGCCAAAGCACAAATCGGTCGGGGGGTTGAAGAAAGCCAGGAAATGCTGTACTTTTGGAAGTAATTAAACCGGCCCTTTAGTTCAACGGATAGAATAGGAGTTTCCTAAACTCTAGATCCAGGTTCGATTCCTGGAGGGGCTATTTTACGGTTACGTTGCTTCAGATTAATCGCCTGATTTTTAGGAGATTAAGATATAATTAGACGATGTGGAAAGGTGGAAGTTACGTAGTAGTCAAGTGCTTTTTTCGGTGATGGGATTCAAAGAGGTAAACTCTAGCCGTTCCCCTGCCTCTTTGCTGAAAGAGGAGTTAGTAAGAGGCTAAATTGATGTTTTCGTTAAAGCTCCTGTACAGCAAACTTCTAACTAGCGTTTCCTCATGGTGTCCTTTTCTTGCTATTTCTGGCAAGATACATTTACAAACTTCCAGTCTCGTAGGAGAGATTGAGATTTCATGATAGGAATTTGTTTAAGGAATTTCAGGAGGATAGTACCGAAACTTAGAACAACTGACATCTGAATATTTTATGACTGAGCAAGAAAGGACATATTTAAAAGATGAAATAGTCAAGTTTGCCAACTCACAAGTAGGACTTAAAACAGGTAAATGAGGTGGTCTAGAAAAGCGGGACGCCCAAACACACTCAGTGTGCTGACCAGCAGTAGTAGTGCTAAGATAAAATTTTGGGTATTGGTCATGTCATATTAGAGTAAGAGTTGCTGAAGTTAAAGTTAGAGGGTGCTTCTATAAATAGATAAGCACCCTCCTGAAAAATGAATACTACTCTATTATAATCCGTTGCCGAAGTTCATGCTGCTCACCGTCGCGCAGCTTCGCTACGTAGAGGCCGGGCCGCACATGGCTGATATCCAACTGCGAGGCACCCTTCAGGTGGTTGTGCTGCATCACCTTGCGCCCGCTTAGGTCGTAGAGCGTGACCTGGTAGTCTTCCCCGCCCGCTACGGTAAGCTGGTCGGTGGCCGGGTTGGGATACAAGCTGAACGCCTCGCCCCACTCGCTGTCGGTAGGTTCCACGACTAGCTTCGTGCCGGTGCTGCCGGTACGAGCCGAGCCGCAACCGGGGTTGCCGTAGTTGTTGTTGCCGTCGGTGAACAAGACCTGCTTATCCCCGTTGGTCCAGTTGCTGGTCTGTACTACCGACGAGTTTTCGCTCTGAATGCGCGTGCCGCACGCCTCAATGTAGTCTACGTATAAATTGCGGTCGCACGGACTGCTCTGGTTGTTGGTAAACTTGACCTTGATCGTGCCGCCACTGTAGCCGGAGTAGGTGTAGTTGGTGTAGCTGGTGCCCACGTTGGTCCAGGTCTTCATGTTGCTGCCGCCCACTTCCAAGATCATCGTCTCGCTACCGCAATTGCCCCGGGCACGAATCACCACGTTGCCGCTGGTGACATCGCTCATCGTACCAAAATCAATGTAGCCGTTGCATTGCAGCACTTCGGTGCGGGAACCTCCGCCGCACTCACCGTTGGCCCAGGCCCCGGTGTTGGTGGCGCGAGACTCGGCTTGTCGTTTGGTGGTGCCTACCTGAAGCCAATCAATGTAAACGTCGCGGCCGCCTGCGTCATTCACGAAAGCTACTTTGAAGTTACCGCTGGCGTTGTTGACCTGCACTTTGTATTCTTTATATGAGGTACTCAAGGTAATGCGATCTCCCACCCGCTGGTCCTTATAGCGGATCTCAATCTGTTCTGACCCGCTGGTGCCTCGGGCCCGTACGGTGACGTTGCCGGTACCCGTGCTTCCGCCACAGCTTAGTCCGGAGAATACACCGGCAGTCTTCGAGGTGTTGGATATACCGTTCGGGCTGTCCAGGATGAGCCACTCTCCTATGTCGGTTAGCTCGCTACGGCTACTGGCTTCCCAGGTATCACCCAGCGAAAAATCTACCTCTCGGTCGCCGGTGCTGTTCCAGGCCCACCAAAAATACCCCTGCTTGTTTTTTTGCGCCTCTTCAACTACGGTTTTTTCTTTTACGTCACAGATTCCACCGTTGATGTAATCGGCGTGGGCTTGAGCAAATTCACCCACCATCAGGTAAATCTCGTTGGTGCCGGCCGCCCAGCCCAGTTCGCTGCGAATCGTGGCGCTGTTAGCACCAGCTTCGCAGTAGTAGTGGGTGCTAAAAGCTATGTTCTTCTGCGGATCATGGTTGAGCACCGCCGAACCGTAGGTTTTAACCGGAGAGATGTTTTTAGCCCATTCGGTGGCGTCAATCACCAGGGTAGCCTTAATACCCGCGTTGCGGATGGTAGAAACAGCGCTTTTGTAGGCGTCGCGCCACTGCGTGTCAGTGGTACTACCATTGCCCCATTCGTTTAGAATGTTAACGATGATGTGCTTTTCGTAATCATTGACTAGTGAAGCGCGATTGGCCCACCAGGTGGCGGCGGTAGCCACGTCGCTAGAGCTGTTGCTGCCGGTAAAGTCGTGTAACTCTACCAGGGGCACCATCTTGAGTTCGATGCAACGCTCGATTATGTCTCTAAGAATGGTGTCATCAGAGGTTGGGCCACCCGCCCAGTAGTTAATGCCCCACACAATACGTACGGAGTTGAACCCCAGGGCGGCAATGTTGTCCAGCGCTTTGTAAGCCCGCCGGTCACCGTTGGGATGGTCGAACCAAGCGTGGCCGTTGTTAACGCCCTGGGGAACAAAGGCGCAACCGTTGGCATCGTAGAGTCTCCCGTTCTTGATAAAGAATCCGGTAGATTGATTGGCGGAGGGGCGCGTTTCCTGAGCGTACCCTTGGAAGAATAGGCAAAAAATGCTTAGGAGGATAATTGGGGAAGCTAGAAGTGATTTCATGATCGTTTGGGTTAAGTGGTAAAATTGACCTTTTTTTACTTATTCTGTAGCTGCTTTCCTGATTACAGCTTGACCTCACTGCAACTTGATAATACCCAAGACTGGCGGCTAATGGGCAGATTAACCGTTTGACTACGAAAAGCTTCTGTTGCAACGCTAACCAACCTATGAGAAGCCACATTGGGGCTACCGGCTTGTGGTGCTACAAAATATGGGTGACTTTTCCAGACGGTTAGGGTAGTCTGAGTTGCGAAACAACTGCGAGCTGGCTACCGGCAGCGCGGCTGCGCCGTAGCTAAAAAAACAGCGCGATTGGAATTAAATAGTTTTACATAATTTTAAAAAGAATTGAAAGGGGTTAAGAAATACTGAGATTAATAATTTTAGCTATTCTAGTCATAAATAACGGCTGGCTCTTCACCGTGCATCCCACTATCTAAACCCAGCGTCCCATCTGGCTCGGATGGGACGGGGAGTTAACTAAATGATCTGCTGGGTTGACAAAGGGGGACAGTCTTCCTTTTTGTTAATCTCAAAAACAATTCCCTGTTTGATCCGCTAATGCTTACAAATAGCTAATGTTAATGGGATAAATTTTATCAAATGATTATACTTGGCTACCAAACTAGTCTTCACCATGCACTACAAAATTAGTATTACTACGATGTTGGTCGGACTCAGCCTTGCTACTGCATCTTATGGCCAGACTGATTATGACTATCTATTCAAAATGCTCACCTTTCAGGAAGGCCTCTCTCACCCTAGCGTTACTGACGTAGCGCAGGACTCTACCGGGTATATTTGGTTCGGTACAAAAAACGGTCTGAATCGGTACGACGGTACCGAAATAGTAGTATTTAAGCATATACTAGGCGACACCACTAGCTTAGCTGACAGCAACGTTCGCAAAATATTCTTTGACCAGCGGCACCGCATGTGGCTCATCACTGCCTCGGGAATATGCCGATACCGGCCCGCCAGCAATGACTTTAAAACCTACCCTTTGGACGTAGTGGTAGACCACGGGGGCAATCTTCCTTTAGACATTACAGAGACTTCTACCGGAAAGTTACTGGTGCTTTCCTACCATAATACGATAGCTCTGTTTTCGGAAGAACGCTCTCGCTTTGAAAAGCACGCCAAAATCAATTACGAGGTGGCGATTCAGTCGCTGGGGGTGTACCAAGATCGCCTCTTTGCCGGCGGGCAGCGGTTTCTGCTAGAGGTACACCCCCAAACTGGGCAGGTTATTGATTCTTACGAATTGCACAACGAACCGCGTCCCTTGTCGTCCGGCATTAGTCAGATTAAGGTGATCGGCGAACAGCTATGGATAGTTGGCATGATGATGCATTTGCACCGATTTGACCCAGCGAGCCGCACGTTGGAAAGGATTGATCAATTGCCCTATACCACCTCCGTTGCTTCACTTACCGACGAAATCCTCTTTACCGGTTCTCACGAAGGGGCTTTTTTGTACCACACTCGTACCAAACGAGCCTCACCCCTTCGGTCCGTAGAATATCAGCCTTTCCTTAACAATATCATCCACGTGTTTGTGGACCGAGACCGTAACCTGTGGGCTGCTAACCAAAACCAGGGGGTCATCCATACCGCCGGGCAGCGAATCTTCCGGGATATCCGACACCTGAACGAAGACTTAGTACCCTATGCCAACGAGATTTCTGCTTTACAAATAATTGGTGACCAACAGCTCTGGCTGGGATTGAATACGGGTAACGTAGTGTCGCTCAACCTGAAAAACCACCGCTACCAGCCCTTACCTTCCGACGAGTCGGCTCTCTGTTCCGGCAAAGGCACGGTGTTTAGTATTTTTGAGGACCGCCAGGCACACGTATGGGTCGGCTCTTACGAGGGCGGATTGCGGCGGTACGACCCGTACTCCGGCAGCTTTACCGAAAGCAATGCTGAGATTGATTCTCTGCGAATCAGAGGCAAGGACATCCGCAGTACGGTAGAAGACGCACAGGGACGGCTGTGGTTGGCGGTGCACGGACGAGGAATTGACGTGTACAATCCGGCCCGAAGTGAGATCATTGCTTCTCACGGATACAGCGTCGGCGACACCGAACCCTACATCGGCGATTGGCCTTTCCAATTAGCGATTGCCCCGGATAGTGCGGTATGGATCGGTTCTTCTGTGGGGTTGCAGATGATCAAAGGAGCCAATAAGAAGAGCTTTCAACACCGCGCCGATCGGCCAGAGAGCCTGTCGAATGATGAGGTAAACTGTTTATTCTTTGACGGTCGGAAGCGCCTGTGGATAGGAACTACCGAGGGACTCAACGTACTTAATCCCGAAGATTCTTCTTTCACCAAGTTCACTACGCAGCAGGGACTTAGTGACAACTACGTCTCTTCGGTAATAGAAGACGCGGCGGGTAACCTATGGATCGGCACGTACGATGGTCTGGCTCGCCTTTCTTACGCTACCACACCGGAAGAGGCCACTGTACAGAACATTGCGCTACCGCCCGGCCTGTACAGTAATCAATTTATTGACCGGGCGAGTACGGTAGATAGTGCCGGAAACTTATATTTCGCGACCACCCACGGGCTGCTTACCTTTAATCCCCAAGACCTTCCGCTCACCGTAAGTAACCCGGAAGTTTTCCTGACTGATTTTGAAGTACTACAAGCATCGGAAGAAAACGAAGGGAAGGTAAAGCAAGCTTCTACGGAGTGGAACGACTCTACCATCAATAAGCCTGATCGGGTTCGGCTGGCCCCCGATGAGAACACGGTATCCGTTAGCTTTGCCGCCATAGACTTCGCCCATTCCGGTCAGGTCCGGTACCACTACCGGCTCCGGGGATACCACAACCGGTGGTCGGTGAGCACGGAGCGGAGCGTTACGTACCACGATCTGCCCCCCGGGGAGTACGAATTTCAGGTGAAGGCGGCCCTGGCTAATGCTATCCGAGCCTCGTCAGGCCGAGCCTCGCTGGGCCGGTCGTTGGCTATTGTGATCCGAAGCCCCTGGTACGATACTCCGGGCGGGAAAGTGGCTATGGTGCTAGTACTTACCGCGTTGGGGCTACTGGGAGGGTACGTTTGGCTCGAGCGTATTCGGTTGAAAACCCAGGCCCAATTGGCTAAAAAAGAACGAGAGATAGACCAGCTCAAGATTGAGTTTTTCATGAACGTATCGCACGAATTCAGAACTCCGCTCACGCTCATTCAGGGGCCGTTAGAAAAACTTATGCACCTAGTAGACCACTACGATGCCCGGCGATATCTTCAGTTGATACAGCGTAATACCCAACGGCTATCGCGCCTAGTTGGTCAACTGTTAGACTTAAGACAGTTAGAGCAGCAACGTTATCCGCTGCGCGTGGCCGAAGGCGATCTGGCGGGTTTCGTCCGGGAGACCGGCCAGTCTTTCCGTTACCTGGCGGAACAGCGAGCCATCGACTACCAGTGTAAAGACGAAACCGGTGGATTGGCCAGCAGTTGGTTTGACGCGGACATACTGGATAAAATTTTGTATAATCTGCTTTCCAACGCTTTCAAGTATACTTCCGACCAGGGACGTATTGAGGTGACGGTATCCAACCATCCTACTCAAAAAAAGTGGGTTGCCATCAGCGTTTCAGATACCGGAGCAGGCATACGCAAGGATCAGTTGTCCAGAATTTTTGAGCGTTTTTATCGGGTGGAGGCTACGGCTCCCCCGGGAGGTACCGGTATCGGACTCTCGTTGTGCCAGGAGCTGATTCGCCGACACCAGGGAGAGATCACCGTGACCAGCACTCCGGGCCGGGGAAGCACCTTTACGGTGGCTATTCCTACGCAAGCCACGGCGTATCAATCTCACCGCGTTGCTAGCCTAAACGGAAAAGAGGTGACTAACGAGTATACTTACGCCAACCGTGCCAACTCCCCGTTGATAGACCATGAAGTGGTTGAAGAAGCGATTGTGCTAGCCCAACGAGAGGACAGTGCCGACCGGCGACCGTTGGTCTTGGTAGCGGACGATAATGCTGACTTGCTTCGGTTCGTGCAGGAAAGCATTTCTTCGGACTTTATGGTTGTCACTGCGCCCAACGGCCAGGAAGCTTTTCAACGGGCCGTCGCTACGGTTCCTGATGCCATTGTATCCGACGTGATGATGCCGGTGATGGACGGTTTGCAGCTAGTCAAAAAGCTCAAAGAAGATATGCGGACCAGTCATATTCCCGTAGTACTGCTTACGGCCCGGGCCACCGACCAGAGCCAGGTAGCGGGCTTGCGGTGGGGAGCCGACGACTACGTGACTAAGCCGTTTAGCGTAGACGTGCTCACCGCCAAGCTACACAGTCTGATAGCCAATCGGGCCAAGCTTCGCGAACTATTTACCGAAGCGGATCGGCAGGGCATACAGCGGCAGGTGCAGCAAAGTACCGAGAATACATTTTTACTCAGGCTCACTGAAGTTATCGACCAACGTATGGAAGATGTTTCCTTCGGAACCGATGATCTTTGTCGGGCGATGGGCATGAGTCGCTCCCAACTGTACCGAAAGGTATCGGCCGTTACGGGCAAATCGGTGCAAGAATTTGTCAAATTGTACCGCCTTTCGCGAGCAGCGGAAATGCTGGGTGCCCACGATCACACGGTGACCGAAGTCGCCAACCTAACTGGATTTAAGTATATCCAGAGCTTCAGTCGCTCTTTTAAGGAGCACTACGGTTGCACCCCCAGTCAGTATGCTACCCACCACGCACAAAAAGTCTAAAAACTGATGCCAGATGATAACATAGTTGACATAAACCGACTACTCAATGAGCGCTCGTTGTCTAAACTGCGGACGCGTTCCGTCGCTCATCGTTACCACGTACAGGCCCGGATGCAGGTGGCTGATGTCCAGATTTACCTTACCCTGTAAGTGCCCGTGCCGCATGACGGCCCGTCCGGTCAGATCGTAGAGATCTACCTGATAATCCTCACTACCCTCGACGATGAGTTGGACCGAGGCAGGGTTGGGGTAAGAGCGGAACGCTGGCGCGGGCAGCTCCTCCGAGAGGGGCGACTTTTGGTTTTCAGCCGCAACCAAGCGGCTGTTGCTGTTGTACCGAGGGCGCGATACGGCTGACTTGTTGAACCCCTCCCGGATATAGTTGATGTAGTCATAGGCCGTAAACTTGGTCGGAAGGCTCTTGATGCCCCGGCGGCTAGCCGCGTTCGCCCACTCCTGGTAGCTGCCGTATCCCCGGGCTTTGGCAAATGTATCTTTGTCTCGTGAAGAATCTTTCCAATTAGGCTTAGGGGTGGGAAAGTTCCCTTCTTTCCAGTTCCAGGCAATGTTGCCAGGGCCAAATCGGTTGGGATTTCCCTGAAAGCCTTCATTATAGGGCTCTATGTTTTGCCCTCTTACGTCTTGTATGTTGGCTACGATATTGTGGCTTACCAACACCTTGTCAATTTCTTGCTTCCAAATGCCCCAGATAGCCCCGGTCTGCGGTTCCTTGTTGTCGTTGGGCACTTGTGGCCGCCCGTCGGTGACTACATTATCTCGTACTACCGTCGACCCCGAGTAATACGTGGGTTTTGCCGTGTAGCCGATGTTCATCCCTATTGCGTTGCCGATAAAGGCATTATTTTCGGCGGTACCTCCCGAACGTAATTGTAATCCATGGGCGGCCCCCTGCGAAATGATATTTCCCCTTACAATGCAAGGACCAGCATTGTCAGAACTTAAGTAGATGTTATGGTTGTATTGGTTGGGCTGTGAATCACTACGCCCTTGATACCACCCATTGCGGTCCATGAAGTTCTCCTCAATGAGCAAATCCTTCGTGTGAGAAATAAATATCCCCTGAGATTTAACGATATCGTAAGTACTCCCCGGATTATAGGCATTCACTAAAATATTGCGGCGAATGTCGATGTTGATAAAAGCATCGCCACTGCCGTGATCTCTGTTAAAAATGTTAATGAGATACCTGAAATAAGATATTTTACAGTCTTCTAACAAAAAATTAAACACTCTTGATTGTTGTAAATGAAAGCCGTTTTTGACCTTATCTCTTCCGGGATTGACGTAGTTGGGATCATTGGGATTGACCGTGTAGTTGTAAAATTCTATTCCGATAATGGCCAGATTTTGGACTGTACCACTGGTAACTGATAAAATGAAATTATTATTGGTTTTAATAAGCGGTCGATCGCCGGAACCGTAGTAAGCCACGATAATTCTTTGGCTACTGCTTCTTCCCGATTTACTGCTTAGGCCCCGGAAGGTCTGGTTTGTCCAGGTATCACCCCGCTTAAGGTAAACGTGGTCTGGGTAGCCATTGCGTACTAATGAGAATGCTTTATCAAGGGATTTGACCGGGCTTTCAGTCGAGAAGCCGTTGTTGCCGTCACTTCCGGAGGAACTACAGTAAATCGCGCGGGAGTCGGAGCTGCGGCTTATTTGGGACCAGCCGTCGTTGTCTTGGGGTAAGTCCTGGGCGTTTAGGGAGAGGGTGGCCGGCAACAAAATACCTAACACCAACGCCCGGAGCGGGGTAAATGAAAAGTAGTGTTTCATTTGAATTGATCTTTAGGGGTGCAAACATTTTTTACTTGAACATACAGAGACAGAAAAGATAAAAAGCTCACGATATTTTTTACGTTATTTTGACGAAACTTAATTGTTAAGTTAACTAATGATAATAATTGCACAAAAACATATTTAGCTTCTACAAATCCTGTAAGTAGTAGCTGATTGTAAGAGCAGTGAAAAAGCCTCCAAAAGGAGGCTTTTTCACCACACTATCGCAGACGCGGCGTTGATGTAATACGTGTCGGTGGTAGGGGTAGGGTAGATGTTAACGGAGGTAGAACTTAGTTACATTCCACTCCACTTACATCGGATAATAGAGCGATACAGCGTTATAATGTACTACCTTCTCTTACCCAGATCTTGCCGGGGCTGCTCAGGAATGAGGAGAGCCACAGGTCGTCTAGATATTTTATCGCTCACCCACTACTCAATCACCACGCGCTGCCGTAGTTCATGCTGCTGGCTGTCGCGCAGCTTGAGCAGGTAAACTCCGGAACGCAGGTGACGAATATCTAGCTCAGTCTTTCCCTTCAAATGATCGTGCTGTATCATCAGGCGACCGGTCATGTCGTAGAGCGTTATTTGGTAGTCTTCACTATCCTCGGCTTCCACTGTTAGCTGGGCATGCGCCGGGTTAGGGTAGCTACGGAAGACTTCGGCCCACGCATTGGGTTCGGAGATAGTGGCCTTAGTATCGGCCGCCGCGGTGCGGGCGTTGGTGGCTGCGCCCCAGGTAAACTTGGCCTCCGAAGTGATCGCTTTATTGAGGGCCCGTACATCCCCTGTGGAAGTCACTTTGACGTACAGTCCGTTGATCTGGGCTTTCAGCGATACGGTGCCGTCGGGGTTGTTTATCCACTGGTATTGTTCCCACTCCCCGACCGCTTCTCTATTGGCCCGCAAAAGCTTATCAGTCCGGTTGTTTTCGGTAGCTACGTACCGGTCGTTGGCGGCACTGCGCAGGGCAATGCGACCGGCATCAGCCTGGATAACCACGAAGCGTTCCCAGTCCTGTACGCGGGTAGCCCGGGCAGCCGTCAGCGGACTGTTGGTTACGTTCAGATTGGCTGTCACAAAGTTGCCACTGCGCTGCGAGCGCAACCAGATGGTTTGTCCGATCGGGGCACCGCTACTCATCGTGCCGAAGTCAATGATGCCTTCGCAGTTCATCCGCTGGCTGTTGCTGCCCCCGCAGGAGCCGTTTTGCCACACCGCCGTGTTGGTGCTACGGGTTTCGGCCTGACGCCGGGTGGTGCCCACTTGCAACCAGTCGATCTCAGCGTCTCGGGGACCGTTATCGTTGACAAAGGCTATTTTGAAGTTACCATTGGCATTGTTTACTTGCACTTTGTATTCTTTATAGGAAGTACTTAGCGTGATGCGCTCTCCTACGGGTTGGTTGTTGTACTGAATTTCTATCTCCTCCGAACCGGTAGTGCCCCGCGCCCGTACTATAATATTGCCTGAGGGATCTACGGCAGCATTGCCTGGGCTCATCCCGAACAGAAATTCTTCTACGTTGGTGATCCCATCGCCATCCTTATCCAGATTTCCGTCTTGAGGATCTTTTTTATTTAAAAAACTGTATAGGTCTTCGTAGTCATCCGGCATACCGTCACCGTCCGAATCTACGTTAGCCACGCCTTTGCTGTGCGGTGGTAAGTCTCGAGGCGTGTTTACCCATTTGCCCGTGCCATTCTTAACGTCATCCACCCAGCGGGTGTCCAACTTATCCCTTCGGAAGGTTTTGCTTCCGTCGCTATTTAGTCTCCAGCAGTCTCCCACATCATCCAACACCTCATTGTAAACATCTGTTGCTTTGAGTACGGGAATTTGGGTGTTGCTGGTTGGGGCAGTGGTCAAATAGGAGGTAAGACTACTTCTCACTGGAATGGTCTTATCCGGCAGGTGATTGCCGTCTACGTAGATGCGGGTATCCTTGTTCTTCAGAGGGGGAACATCACCAATCAATTGCTTAGGATAGCCTAAATAAGATTCTACCGTAGAACCGGTGCTTGGACCTGGCTTGAGGTAGTTATTGACAAAGTCGTAACTTCCCGCATACTTCTCAACAGAACCATCGTCAAACATAACAGAATCATCAGCAACTACAATGGGTTGATGGAGTCCCCACGGGGCACCCCCGGAGTTGTAGATTATGTTGTTGGTCACCTCAACGGGTAGCTCACACTTTAACCGGGGATTTCTACGGGAGTTGTGGGCCATCAAATTTTGGTAAATAGAAACGTTTCCGCCGGGCCTTCTGGGTTCATCTTTCTTTATATTTTCCTGACCCACTAAAATTGCGCAACCGTGCGCCTGTTCCTCCTCGATGGTCTTAGGATGTATACTGTAGGTGAGCGATTCGGAAATGATACACTTTTGAACCGTAACATCCTGAGCGCTCCATAGTTGAATGGTTTCGTCTATGGCCCAGCTAAGGGAGAGGTGGTCAATGATGACGCGCTTGCCTCCGTTGGTTACAGTAACAGCATCTACCTGGTTATCAGATTCATTCGGATTTTGCTTCATGGCATCGCCCGTCCTGATCTTTAGGTACTGCACAATCACATTTTCGGCTTTGATCTTAAGCGACGGCCTATCATTATCAGGACCATTCACCAGGGTGATGCCGTCGCCCGGGGCGGTCTGCCCCGCGATAGTAATGTTTCCTTCGGTTATGGTTAGTGGCGAAAGCAGCGTGATAACTCCCGACACTTCAAATACTACTATACGAGGGTCTTTGGCCAGACAAGCCGCTCTAAACGTGCCCAATTCGCCATCGTCGGCCAGGCTGGTAACTTTAATAACTCGGCCGCCTCGCCCCCCCGTGGCGGCCTTTCCGTATCCGACCGGCTTAAACAGGGGTTCAGAGGCGGCTGAACGGGCAGAAAGTGACCGGGCGTCTGGGGTAGCGATGTCATCCGGGAGCAGATCACCTCCTATACTGGCGGCGTCGGCTTCTGTCCAATTCTCGTACTTAGCTTCAAGGTCATCAGCTACTAACGTGGACCATTGCTGAGCATACCCTGGCATGATCAAACAAATTGTTGCTAAAGTCAGAAATAGACATTTTTTCATCATCATATGTTGTGGTTTAAAGGGTAACGTACTCTGAGTAAGTTAAAGGTTTGGCAATGAAGCGGTAGCCCTTCCGGCTAGCGTTGGCCGCTACCGTTTGATGATTCGCTGCACCGATTGAGTGCCTTGCGCGTTGGAAACCTTCACCATGTAGAGACCACTGCCCAGTGCACTGATGTCGAGTGCTTCCCGACCGTTCATCTTCGCTTGGTGTAGTACCGCCACGCCCCGGGTATCGTAGACCGTCACCGCTACCTCAGATTCGGTGCGGATGTGTAGTTCGTCGGTAGCCGGGTTAGGATAAATTCCGAGGATTGTTGAGGGCAGCGTTTTCTCCTTGCCCGCCAAAGAACCCTTCCGGGCTGAAGCGTCGGTTCCGTCGTTGCACCCGGTTACAAAGTAGTTGCCGGCAAAAGTGTTTACCGCCAGGTCATCGCACAAGATTTCGCCTTGGGCTCCGAAGATGCGACCGTAAAATGGCCCGCCTAGCTTCCAGCGCACCTCAACGGTGGTGCCCGGTTCGGTAACCCACCCTCGTGCGTGAATAAAACCCTCTTCGTTAACGGCGGTGGCGTAGATATACTGCCCATCCTCACTAATAGCGGTAGGAATATATTTCCAATTTCGGTAGCGTTCTACTCCTCTGACATCGGGCAGCAACGTGGTGCGGTGCCATGGGCCACTTTTCCTTAGCGGGCGAATAGAACAATCGTTATGAATTTCCCAGGCCCCGGCGTGTCCGTCGGCTCGGATGCCAGTAGCAATGCCAATCACGTAGGAGCTGTTTTTTCGAGTGAAGTTAGCGTACGTAACCGGGCTGATGGCAATAATTTCCTGGCTTTCGGGGAAATCAGTAGCGATAAATGAGCAGTTGCCTACGGTAAACCCGGCTTCCTGACCCTCCTCGAGCAGCGCGGTGCCGAAGTTGGCGGGGCGGTCCCACGAGCGGTCTTCGGTGGCCCACCAGGCCAGTTTGCCTTCGCGGTTGCCGCCGGGAGTGTCGTTGTCGGCCACCATCACGTCCAGGCCAAGATAGTGTCCGGCGGTGGGGGTAAGGCCCAGGTCGGCCCAGGCCAACGCAATCTCTACCCGGTAGCCCGTGGCGGTCGTGCTTTGCGCTGCCTGCGCACTGTCGAACGACAGGGTGCCGCTACCCCCTAACAAGGTGTTCCCCTGGTAGGTATAAATAATCTGCCGGTCGTTGGTGTTGTACGACTCGGTTTTGTCGTTGGTCGCGTCGATATATACTTCCACCCCATCGTAATTGTAGGGCTTATCCGCATCTTCTACCGGCACCAGCACGTCGTCGGTCACATCGATCAGCAAATAAAGATACTGATCGTCCCACAGGGTTTTAAAGGTAGCCGACAGGTCAGCGGCGTCGTCTACGGTACCGTTGTTGACGTTCTCCAGCGCGTAGGACGTAGCTTGTTCCCAGGCCGCTTCGGCTTCTCCGTCGACGACCACGGGTTGCGCTACTGCGCTCACCAGCACCTTTTCCTGTTCTACTACCGTGAGCGTAATGGCTTCACTGGTGGTTTCACCGTAGGCGTTGGAAGCCGTAAGAGTATAAGTATTGCCACTTTCGGAAGCGGGCAACTGCGGCAGCACCAATTGTACACTACTCACACTGTCCAGCAGTGTTCCGTTTTTGTACCACCGGTAGCGGATCGGTTGCTCGCCGATAACGGTCGGAGAAATCGTGGCGCCGCTGCCTTCGGCCACCGTGATCTCCCGGGGCTGCTCAAGAATGAGGGGTGCCTGTACGGGGGCGTTGTCCTGATTTACGGCTTGCCAGTCTTTCATCGCCCGGTACTTATACGCCTCGATAGCGGGTTGGCCTACGTACTCTTTGGCACCCCAGGCCATTCCGCGGGCGTACGATCGGGCGTGCACGTAGTGCGTAAACAGGTTTAGGTAGGGCGACAGGCCGTTCAGATACTCTATGTAAGCTTGGTACATCGCCGGGTTTCGGTTAATAATTTCTCCGGCCCGGGTAAAGTGCTGCCCCGCTTCGTAGCTGATCAGGGGAAGATTTAGATCGTTATCGGCCAGAATCGCGTAGTGTTGTTCTACATCGGCCACCGTCGAGGCAATTTGTTCGCGGAAGACCGATAGCGCATCGGCCGTGCTTACATTGGCCTTGATGCCAAAGTAAGGCGCAATGGCGTAGTGATCGGGTGCCAGTCCTTTAGGGTTAATCGCATCATCGGCCAGGGCATCCAGGTGCACCCGGGTTACGTCGGGTTGCCGCGACCATCCGGACAGCACTTTTTCTACCCGGTCCGACTGATCGGCAAACACGCCGTTGAAGATATCGTAGATTTGCACCGAACGATGCACGTAGTAGCGGAAGCGGGCGTACTCATCTTCTTCAAACCAGGCATAACGGGTAAAATCTCCGGTGTCGAAGCCGAGTGCTCGGCCCTGCTCAATGGCGTAGTTCTCTGCCGCAAAGCCGCCCCACACCTCGTTAGAGTACTCAATGTACACGTTGAGCGACGGATCTAGGTACTGCTTGATCAGCGTGGCCAACTGCGTCACGTAGTTGTCATCGGCCGCGTGCGGCACGTTCATCCACAGGTCTGACTGGTTGAGGTTACACAGCTTAATCATCCACTCGATAGCCACGCCTTCGGTGATCACCACTTCTTCCTTTTTGAAGTTAGGGCTAACGCTTTGATCGGCGTCGTCCGGCTGGCGACGGTCGCTCCAGTTCTCAATCCAGTTGTTGTTGGTGCTGATCATATCCATAAAGCGCAGCACCTTATAATGGCTTATTTCTTCCAGAAAAACCGGGTTAAAGGGGTTGGCCGTCGCATAGCTGGCCCATTCGGCCGCGAAGTCCACCCCTTCTTTCCATACCCCGTCGGTACTGGAAGTTAGGCCGGTACCGATGGCCATCGCTCCGATGGCCGGTTCCAGGGCCGCGGTATTGATGGTGAGCGGCTCACTGGCCGCCGAGGCATTACCCAGCCGGTCGGTAGCAATCACCGTAATGTCGTAGGCCGTCTGGGGAGAAAGGGCGTATACCGTTGCGTTAGGTTCGGTGGTAGTAGCCCAAGGCAGGCCGTTCACCAAGAGTTGATACCCCGCCGTGCCGGTGCCCTCATCAGAAGAGGCGTCCCAGCTAAGCTGCGCGTAGGTAGCGGTGGTTTGCTCCGCACTCAGGTTGCTTGGTACGGACGGAGGGGTGAGATCCAAATCGTCCGGCAGCTCGAAGCCAAAATCAAACCGGCCGCGGCGGATGTCACCTTCCCTTACGAACGAATCCCGGTCCAGATCATTTACTTCGTACAGGGTGGTCCAGTTTTCTCCGTCGTTGGAGCCCTCGCAGCGGAAGCCCAGCAGCGTAGCGAAAGGATAGTGGATAATCTCTATCCCGGTAGGATTGATGGCGATGTCTTTAAAGCGCAGGGTTACTTCTTTTCCTTCCTCCGCAAACCAGTGCGTATTAAGCTGATCGTCGAAGGCCTTGTAGGGACCATCAAAAGCGGTGATCTTATCGTTAGAACTCAAAATTTCGATGCTCTCGTCGCCCGTGGCCGCTGTGAGGGCGTTGATTGGAAACGTGCGATCACCCATCAGCCAGTTGAGTTCTACCACCTGAAGCTTGTTTCTGTCCGCTGGGTTTTGCGTAATCCAGAAGCGGAGGTACTCGTACTGTTGCGCTACCGGCGGTTCCGGGGTGGTTACGGTGATGGCTCCGGTGTCCGATACGTTGTATTCGGTGTCGTAGGCTACTACCGCTACTTCGTAAGCCGTGCCGGGAAGCAGGGGGTTGGATGGTGTGAAGACCGCCGTTTCGGTAAAGCCTTGGTCTTCTCCGTCCAGGTAAACCTGGTATCCGATCGTGGTATCGTCGGAATCTACGGGCCAAGAAACGGTTAGGCTATTGGCGGTAACCTGATCTACGATAAGTGCCGGGGTGGCGGGGGGAATAGTATCCACCGCTACCGGGTCGGTACCAAATGAAAAAGTGCCCAGGTCGCCGTTGGGTCCGAAATACGTGTTGTCCAGGTTCTCAGGCGAGCTATAGAGTAGCGTCCACTCCCCGTTAAGATCGTTGGTGGCCTCTACCCGGAAAGAAAGAAGATTGCTCCAAGCGGGCTTACTGATGCGAATGCCGGTGAGATAAATCGGGTACTGAGATTGAACCGTTACCGCCGCTTCGCCATCCTCCTGGTCCCGGAAGTAATGCGTATCGTCGTTCTGTTGGTCAAAGACGAGGTAAGCTTTACCATAAGAGTCGGTTTCGGAAGCAACGACGCTCGCTTCCCGACTTCCTTCCCGGCTGGTCATGGGTAGCTTAGGATACGTTACCTCTCCGTTGAGCAAGGTGAGTTCACGAATATGGATGCCTTCCGTGACCTGTTGAGCCACAAAGCGTACGTACTGATACCCTTGAGCAGGGGCAGTTGTTTGGAGCGGAGCGGAGTAGTTAACCCCAGAAGCACCGGATACACCCCCTATTAAAAGAGCAAGTAGTAGTCCTAAGCTGCTGATAAACCGCTGCATGAATTGGATGGTTAATGTCAGTGTCATAAGTTGAGTAAATAAGAGTTAGTGCTTTATTACATAGAGACCCATCACACGAAATCTTCACGAATGAAAAGCAAGTATTTTACTAAAAAAGTAAGGGTGGTGTTTTTTGATCCTTATTCTTAGTAAAATTTTAAATAGGAGGATAATTCGCTGAAAAAACGAAGAAGGTAGTGATATCTATAAGGATCAAGTTAGCTAAAGCTTTAGCTGTTGCGTTGGTGAGTTTTCTTATGAAGAATCTAAAGGGGCGGTAGTTGTTGTTGTCTAGGCCGACACTGCTTACCCCCCTTTAGTTAAATAGTCAGCTACTCAATCACCACGCGTTGCCGTAGTTCGTGCTGCTGGCGGTCACGCAGCTTGAGCAGGTAGAGTCCGGAACGCAGGTGGCGAATATTTAACTCAGCCTTGCCCTTCAGGTGATCACGCTGCATCATCAGGCGACCGGCCATGTCGTAAAGCGTTACCTGATAATCCTCACCGCCTGGGGCCTCTACCGTGAGCTGCCCCCGCGCCGGGTTGGGGTAGCTACGGAAAGCTTCGGTTTGCGTGCTGGATTCTGGAACATTCGCCTTGGGGTTGTCTGCCGCGGTGCGGGCATTGGTGGCTGCACCCCAGGTAAACTTAGCATCCGAGGTAACGGTGCTGCTGATAGCCCGCACGTCCCCGTTGGAAGTCACCTGAACGTACTCTCCGTTGGCCTGGGCTTTCAGCGATACGGTACCGTCAGCGTTGGTTATCCACTCGTACTGTTCCCAACTTCCGACCGCGCTGCGGTTAGCGCGCAGAATCTTACTGGTCAGGTTTTTCTCGGTGGCTACGTACTTGTCGTTAGCGGCACTGCGCAGGGCAATGCGACCGGCATCAGCTTGGACGACCACGAAGCGTTCCCAACGCTGTACGCTGGTAGCCCGGGCAGCCGTTAGTGGACTGTTGGTCACATTCAGGTCGGCCGAGACGAATTTGTCATTGCGCTGGGAGCGCAACCAGACGGTTTGTCCGATTGGGGCACCGCTACTCATCGTGCCAAAATCAATGTAGCCGTTGCATTGCAGCACTTCGGTGCGGGTGCCACCGCCGCACTCACCGTTGGCCCAGGCCCCGGTGTTGGTGGCGCGAGACTCGGCTTGTCGTCGGGTGGTGCCTACCTGTAGCCAATCAATGTAAATGTTACGGTCCTCGGCATCATTAACGAAAGCCACTTTGAAGTTACCGTTGGCGTTGTCGACCTGCACGTTGTATTCTTCATAAGAAGTACTTAGCGTGATGCGCTCACCGATGCGTTGGTCGTTGTAGCGCACTTCTATCTGTTCTGACCCGCTGGTGCCCCGCGCCCGCACCGTTACGTTGCCCGAGTCGTCACCGCTCGAAAAGGCGTAGGCCCCGGCATCCAGGGGGTACTGGCGCTTATTACCTTCCTGATCGGTCTTTGGATAGCCGGGTAGGCTAGCAGAGGCGGGTACGTAGCCCACGGCCGGGTGATCGGCGGTCAGGCGAAAGTCGCGGCTGGCCAAGTCTACGAACCCTTCGTCCGAGGTAGTCGTGTAGTTTTTTTCAAAAAAAGTGGCTTCAGATTCTCTATTAAAATACTTAGGATTATCATCCCGTAGGTCTACAATTAAATTCCCGTACGCCTTTACATTATCAAAATGAGTAGTAGCAAGATCTGCCATTCTTCTATTTCTTCCGGCATCGGGAAACACTACGATTGTATTAAAGCGAATCGTAAAGTCGTGAAACATTGGAGGTCCGGTTGATCCTAACCGAAATAACGGTCGGTCTTCACGAGGACCGGGATAGTTATCATCTTGGTAAACTACGTTGTTTTCTATTATCAACTTTTCAGAAGACCCGGCAACTTTTTGGGGCCAATAGACAAGATTACCGCTTTTGGTGTTCCATATCCGGTTGCTGCGATAGACCCCGGTAGAGCGAATGCTTATTCCGCTACCATCAAAACAATTGTATACCACGTTGTTTTCTACCAAGGGGTCGGCAGCTTTGATGTACATGCCGTGCTTGGGAGACTTTTTGTCTGGGTCGTGATACTTACCCACGTCGTGGATCAGGTTATCGCGAATGATTAAGCCCGGTACGGGATTAGCCTGTCGGGGAAGAGTGCTGCTGCCGCCGGTGGAGATGCCGTTGCCGTCTTCGTCGCGGATGGTGTTGTTCTCGATGATGACGTACTCGCAGGGATCACCATCGTATCCTACTATTATGCCTGAGCCGTGCCTTTTGTAGCGATGCCCGGTGACAACGTTGTTCAGCACGAGTACGCGCTTGCTGTTTCTTAGTCTGATCGCTGCTGGTGGTCCGTTAACGTTCCGAATAGTGCAATTGATAATGAGCACGTCGGTTTGGTTGTTAATTTCCAGTGGGTCGCCATCGAAGGTTTGTCCGTCATACACCTTGTTCCAACCGCCCTGCGGGTTCCACGGGTTGGCAGGCCGGGCCACGGTTCCGTGTGCGCCCACTTGCTTCGGACCCATGTCGGGAGGTGGAGATGGTACTTGAGCCATCGCCGTAGAAAGAGTGAAGGCGAGTAGTCCGGTCAACAGCGCGTAGCTACTCGGTAGTTTAAAGTAAGTAATCAGTCTCATAAGGGGTGGTTTAAAGTTGAAGTCTTTTAAAAATCATTTGTAAGCTTGCGTAGTTTCGGCTAGCATCGGTACAAGGGCATTGTTGCCAAGCATCAAGCTAGGGGTAAGATTGTGTTGAAAATTCATTTCATAGTTGAGAATTTTAAAAGTTTGGAAAGATAAAAATTACGGCAGTTTGCAATGCTACTGATAAAGAATAGATAAACCTTACCGTAGCATTTCACAATTTAAACCGAGCGTCCCCGGTTATCATTCTGGGACGAGGGGTTCATAAAATTGGTTGCTTGGTTAAATCGATTGAGGGAATGAAAGGAAGCAGTTGGCAGGACGTGCAACGGCTGTTGTTCTGGAGCAATGTGCTATAGGGCACACCCGGTTATTCTTACGGGACCGAGGGAATTTGGCAATTCAACACCGAAGAAGAGCGCTTCGGAGCTTCGCCTATGGGTGAAACCTGGGGCAACGTCCCCTGGACCGTGGCGATGGATTACCAGGGTTCGGCCTAGTTGGGTCGGGGAGCTGCGTGGCTGCGCGGTCTGCCGTGGTGGAAGATTATCCCCGCTCCGAACCGGGTCAGCCATCCCGCTAGTCCCGAAGACATCTATCCTCCTTACGTAGCGGAAATAGACCAGGGGGTGTTGCTGTACTTTACCAATTATATCTTTAGAAGAGACCCGCTAAAGGTATCCGGTCTTGCGCTTGATACTAGTTATCAGTACGTTTTCTTTGACCCCATCACGGGGACGGAGTATCCGAAAACTGTGCCTATTACCGACGCTAATGGTGAATGGGAAATACGACTGCTCCCGTTATGCAAGACTGGGTCGTGTACATCACCCCAGCCTGACCGATGGTAGCTTCTCTATCCAGCCAGGATAAGTATACCCCCCAGCCAAGAGACAGCACTGGAAAGCAAAGTGCGCAGCACGGGCGTGCGGCTCACGTGCTGCTGCAGGTGTTTGATAGCGGCCGAGCAGGTATTGTACACCGTACGCTTGTTGAGTTTCATCAGGGCGGCAATCTCGTCGTAAGAAAGCTGCTCGTAGAACTTAAGGTAGATCACCCGCTTCTGCTGGGGCGTGAGCCGGTCAATCAGTTGGCGAAGGGTATCTCGCACCTCGGTGTCGCTCTGCCGTTGCAGTAGCCAGGTCTCGTAGGAGGCTTCCGCGGGCATGGCCGACGAGCTGAGCAACTCATCGCTGCCGTGCAGGCGACGTTGGGTGCGAAGCTTACGCAATAGCCTTCGGCGGAGCGACGCACACAGGTAATGCTTGACCGACACCACTTCTCCCAGGCTCGCCCGCTTCTCCCATAGGTTGACAAACACATCCTGCACGCAGTCTTCGATAGTCGATTTGTCGGGGGTGAACAACAAACCGTAACGCATCAAACCACCCACGTGCTGGTCGAACAGGCAACTGAGCGCGTGCGCTCTTCCTGATTTAAACTGTTCCCACAAAGAATTTTCGAGAGGTTGCCTGTTCATAGAAAATGGACTCCGGGTAGCAATAGCGATTGCAAATTATCTAAAAAATTCAAGGATAACCAACATACTTTTATGAAATACTCAGAAAAATATTTCAGGATGAATCATCTCTAGTGGACTGCCCGGAGGTTAATCTGCTTCTCTGAAAAAAAATTAAATTTTCCCGTGAACAATCGGCCACCCCGGTCTCTCTTACTAAAACACCCCTACTGTGAACCTGTACACCAACTACCTAGCCGCCGACTTTGCCCAAGACGAATACTTCCAACGGTGGGTGTTGCAACCTGCCTCCGACGCTACGACCTTCTGGACCCGGTGGGTGGCTGAGCACCCCGAAAAACGGGCGGAGGTAGACGAGGCGCGGCGCCTTATTCTCACCCTAGGCCAAGCAGAAGAACCCGTAGAAGACTGGCGCACTTCCCAAATGAAGCGGGAGATTTTCGAGCGCCTGGACTTACCGGCGCATCCCGCTAAGCGCAAACCGCGGCCCCGGTGGCAGTGGGCGGTTGCCGCCTGCCTGTTGGTCCTGTTCGTAGCGGGAGGCGGCTTTTGGTCGTACCAACAATGGGCTTACGTGCATTACGCCACCGACTACGGCGAGACCCAGACCTTTGGGTTGCCCGACGGCTCGGAAGTCACCCTCAAGGCCAACTCGAGCCTGCGGCATCCTCGCGACTGGTCGGGCGATCAGGACCGGGAAGTGTGGCTGGCGGGTGAAGCCTTCTTTCACGTCACGAAAAAGATGATTCGGAACGATCAAGGAACGGACCAACGACCGGCCACTTTTGTGGTGCACGCCACCGAGGTGGTAGACGTGGCCGTGCTGGGCACCGAATTCAACGTTAGCACCCGCGATGAAGAAACCGAAGTGGTTCTGAAGTCAGGAAGCGTGCGGGTAGACGTGAAGCACGAGGTGCAGCCCCAAGCCCTGCTGATGAAGCCCGGCGACCGGGTAGCAGTAGCCCACCGCCGGGGCACGCTGACGCAGCAGCAGATTGATCCGCAGGCCCCCGCGGCCTGGCGCGACAATATGCTGATCTTCAACGAGGTGACGCTGGCCGAAGTAGCCAAAAAGCTGCAGCATACCTACGGCGTAGCGATCGTGTTTCAGGACCCGGCGCTGGCGCAGCGCAAGTTCAAGGGCTTTATGCCCGCCGATAATCTCGATGTGCTGCTCGAGGCCTTCGCCGAACTGTATAACATCCGCATCAAGCGAAACGGTAATCAAATCATCTTTTCAGAAGCACCTAACCCCCCGTAAAGACACAATGCTTTGCGTCTCATCAACCAGTAAAGGCGCAGTGCTCTGCGTCTCATTCTAATGTATCACGCTCAACAAACCTCAATAAACGTATGAAGCAAACCCTACCCATCTTAATCTGCATCGCGATCACCGGTTGGCTCACTCCCCCGGCCGATGCCCAGTCGCTGGCATCGGCCGATGGTATCTCAGCCACCCCGGTTACCTACCGAACCGATGATCCCCGACAAGACAAGTCACCGCAGTCGTTGACCGACGTTCTCGAAGAACTACAGCAGCAGCACCAGGTGCTGTTCAACTACGAACCGGCTATCGTAGCGGGGAAGCAGGTGAAGAGGCTCGCCGAATCTACCGGACCGGTCGACGTAGAAGAAGCCCTTCGGCAGTACCTGACCCCGCTACGGCTCGATTACAAAAAGCTAAAGGACGACTACTACGTCATCTTCCGCCCGAACGAACCGAAGATAGACAAGGTGCCTGCGCAATCTATTCAGTCTCATCAATTTCCGGCCGAACAGTTGCCTTCGTTTACCGCTTCTGTGTTGCCCCCGATGCTATCCCCGGCGGTGGTAGTTGCGGTGAGCGGAACGGTGACCGACCTGGAAAACGACGAGCCTATTCCGGGGGTCAACGTACTGGTTAAGGGGGCCAGTACCGGAACGATTACCGACGTGGAGGGAAACTACCGTCTGGACGTACCTTCCGAAGAATCTATTCTGGTGTTTAGTTCTATCGGCTACACCACCGAAGAAATGTTAGTGGGTAGTCAGACCACGATTGATATTACGCTGGCGCCCAGCTTAGAGCGGCTCTCGGAAGTGGTGGTGATCGGGTTTGGCACCCAGGAGCGGGAAGATGTTACCGGGGCTATTTCGTCCGTATCCGGCGAACAACTTAATGACATCCCGGTGCCTTCCTTCGAGCAGGCCCTCACGGGCCGGGCGGCCGGAGTGCAGGTAACCACCGGCTCGGGAGCGCCAGGGGCCGGGGCCAACATCCGCGTGCGCGGCGTGGGTTCTACCAGTAATTCCGAACCTCTCTACGTGATAGACGGTATCATCATCGGCAACGCCACCGGCAATCCGAACGACGGGCAAGCTGCCGTGAGTCCGCTGTCGCTGATTAACCCCAATGACATTGAGAGCATCGACATTCTTAAGGATGCTTCGGCCACGGCTATCTACGGCGCCCGGGCGGGCAACGGAGTGGTTATCATCACCACCAAGCGCGGCAGGGAGGGGCAGATGCAAATCAACTTCGATGCCTATACCGCCTGGAACGTGCTCGACCGCAGCAACTTTAACATGCTAACCGGCCCGCAGTGGGCGCAGTACACCGCCGACGTGAACGCCGAGGCCGGAATCACCGAGTATCCCGGGCAACCTTTTATCAACAAAGTGCTGTCGGGGGCCGACCTGCCTACCTACGACTGGTTCGACCGGGCCTACCGCAACGGACGAATCAACAGCTACAACCTTTCGCTAAACGCCGGTTCGGAAAAATCGCAGTATTTCACTTCGGTGGGCTATTTTAACCAAGAGGGTATTCTTCCCAACTCCGACCTGGAACGATTCACCGTGCGCTTTAACAGTGACCACCAGGTAAGCGACCGAATCAAGTTTGGCAATACCCTGGCCCTGTCGCGCAGCACCGCCAACACCATAGGCAACGTAGACCCTACCGACAACACCCGCAATTGGATCACCCGACTGCTCGACTCTAACCCTTACAGCCCTATTTTTGATGAAGATGGGGATTACGCGGGCGTTTCGGCCCAGGACCCCGATGCCGAAGGGCAACTCGACTTTGCCAACGAGCACCCGATCTGGAGCCTGGAGCAATTGTATAACCAGCAAACCAGAAACCGCATCTGGGGTTCGCTGTTCGCTGATGTTGAACTGGTAGACGGATTGATTTTCCACACCATGGGTTCTATCGACTACAGTTTTAACAAAGACGAAACCCGAACTCCTTCCAATACCATCGACGGGGCGGCCAATAAAGACCAAACTTTTTCGTCGTTGAACCTGCGCAATCGGGAGAGCCGTACCTGGTTTGTGGAAAACACCCTGAGGTACGAGAAAGAAATTGGAAATCATAACTTCAGTATCATGGCGGGCTACCAGGCCCAGAATAACCTAAACCAAGGATTTAATTCCTCGGCCGGGGCGTTCGTGGATACCGACTACTGGTTTTTCAACCGGCCTCAGCTCACCAACGAGATCACCGATTCGGAAGGAAATATCCTGGTAACCAATCCGCTGGTCTTTCCTTCGGTGGGCAACTTCGAGAACGAGTCGGCCTTTGTCTCGGTGTTCGGTCGGATCATCTACGACTTCCAGGACAAGTATTTGCTAACCGCCACGGTGCGTCGCGACGGCTCGTCGCGCTTCGGCTCAGAGCAGCGCTGGGGTACCTTCCCCGCCGTTTCGGTGGGGTGGAGAATCTCGGAAGAGGGCTTTATGTCCGGACTCGAAAGCGTATCCAACCTGAAGCTGAGAGCGGGCTACGGCATCAGCGGTAGCGACAACACGGATCTGTATCAGTGGAACTCGGTGGTAAACTCAAGCCCAGACCAGGAGTACGTCTTCAACGGCGGGCCGGTGCCTGGCACGATCATCACCCGGCTGGCCAACCCGCTGCTGGCCTGGGAAGAGATCAAGATGCTGAACGTAGGACTGGACGTAGGGCTACTGGCCGGACGACTGGAGTTTACCGTCGATTACTTCAACAAAACGACGAATGGATTGCTGCTTCCCTTCACCCCCGCTCTCGAAGTGGGTTCGCTAAGCAACCCTTCGGGCAACCTGGGCCGGATAGACAACTCGGGCTTAGAGCTAGCGATCAACAGCATCAACGTAACCAACAGCAATCTGACCTGGAGCACCAACTTCAACATCTCGGCGGTTAGAAACGAAGTGATGAGCCTTCCTGAGGATGCTGATCGCTTCTCTGATGGATTTAACATTACGCGGGTAGGCGAAGAAATAGGAGCATTGTACGGATATGAGGCCAACGGATTGTTCCAGAACTGGAATCAAGTATACGGTCATGCTTATCAAAACCAGTCGGTGAGTGGGTTTGATCAAGACGGAAACCCGATTTACTCCGAAGATACCGACCAGGCCACGGCCAATACGAACACCGCTCCCGGCGACATTCGCTTCGTTGATCAGAACAACGACGGCATCGTCGATCAGGATAACGACCGGGTCGTCATTGGTAGCACCATTCCGGACTTCACCTGGGGAATGGACAATACCGTGCGCTACCGGGGATTGAGCTTGTCGGTTTTCTTGCAAGGGGTACACGGCATTGACTTGTATAACGCTTTGCGGGTTACGCAAGAACGAGCTACGGGCGGCTGGGCCAACAAACGGGCCACCGTGCTAGACCGCTGGACGGGGGAAGGAACCAGCAATTCGGTTCCGAGAGCCGCCCTTAACGACCCGAATGCTAACCAAACAGCTTCTTCTCACTGGGTAGAAGACGGCTCTTTCGTACGGATCAAAAACGTGCGGCTGGCCTACACAATCCCCACTACCTTCATGGAAAGTATTAACCTGGACCGGCTGGGGGTAAACATTTATGCGGTGGGAACCAACTTGTTCACCTTTACCAAATACACCGGATTTGATCCGGAAATTGGGTTGCGGGAGTCTGACAATCCCGAAACAGCGGGAGTAGATGCCGGTCTGTATCCGCTCACCCGACAGTATACCGTTGGTTTAAAATTATCTTTCTAAATCGCTTTATTACCCATTATTATGAAAAAGATACTTATTCTCATTCTTGTTATCAGCATTGGTTCGTGTACCGATATGCTGGATCAAACCGACCCGACCCGGCCTACGGGCGAGACGTTCTTTGCCACCAGCAACGATCTCCAGCAAGCCGTCGTGGCCGCCTACTCCGGGCTTTCAACCACGGGGGATAATTCTCCGGAGTCGTTTCACCGCCGAGGCATTGTGGGCTTCGAGCAGTTTAGCGATAACGTGTACAATGGTTCCTCTACGACCGATGGCCCGCACGCCACCTGGACCACTTTTAACTACGATCCGCAGGATAGAAACATTAGAGACGGATACCGGGCCCTCTATGAACTGATCAACCAGTGCAACCAAGTGATCACCCTAGGACCACAGGCCGACGTAAGCGAAGAAGAACTCAAGCAAGCGATCGCCGAAGTCACTTTCTTGCGCGGGTTTGCCTACTTCTACCTCACCCAGGTGTGGGGGGCAGTGCCGATTGTGACCGACATTCCCGAAGACCCGGCGGGCTTCGCTCCGGAAGCGTCACCCGCCGAAGCGGTGTACGAGCAAGCCATCACCGACTTCCAGTTGGCCGAAGCTGATCTATCGCCGGAGGCGGCCCAGGGCGGTCGCGTCACCAGCTGGGCAGCCAAGGCCATGCTCGCCAAGGTGTACCTGTTCGGGGCCGACGAGTTGAACCGCAACGAATGGTACGGCCGGTCAGAGCAGAAAGCCGCTGAAGTGATCAACGAAGGGCCCTACGCGCTGTTCAACGACCCGGACGCTACGCCCCTGGAAAACCTTATCTCGATATTCCAGACCTTCAACGAAAACGGCCCGGAGCACATCTTTACCGTGAATCACTTCAACAGCGGTGCCAACTGGAGCGACGGCAACGTGGCCAGCCAGTTTCCGATGGCGATGAACCCCCGACAAATGCGCAACAACAACAATATGTGGGGCTTCGGCTGGGCCTACGTTTACGAAGCCGTGCCTACCCTGTGGAACGAAACCGACGCCCGACGCGAGTACAATATATGGTTTCAGGGTGAGCCGATCATCGTGAACGGTGATACCACCGGATTTTACGATCAAACCAATCAGAACCGCTGTTGCGCGCGTCCTAACGGACTGGGCTTGCAGAAGTTCTGGTATCAGGAAAACACCAAAAACGTAAACGGACAGTCGACGCTCGGTTTCCCGGTGCTGCGCTACGCCGAACTGCTACTCATCCACGCCGAAGCCGACCTGCTCAGCGACGGCGCGCTCAGCCCGGCCGGACTAGCCTCTTTGAACGCGGTGCGCAACCGGGCGGGTCTGGAAGACTTGGCTTCGGATGCGGTAACCATAGAAACCATTCTGGAAGAACGCCGCTGGGAACTCTTCGGCGAGGCCAAGCGCTGGTTCGACTTTGTGCGCAAAAGAAACTCGCTGCCCAACCTGATCAACGAAGCCTTTGCTGCCCTGCGCGAAGGCGACACTGACGGTGACGACAACGACCTGAACGCCTTCACGCCCGAGCGGCACTGGAAGCTTCCCTATCCGCAACGAGCCATTGAACGCAATCCCAATCTGAAGCAAAAGCCCACCTGGGCTGCCTCAGAGTAGGGACATCATTAATGATGTTCCTACACCGTATCAATGACGTTTCTACGCCACAAAAATTACCTTTGGTGGGGGGCAATTAGTCTGCGACCGGGAAAATTCAATTGCATAAACCAGTTATGTTCCGATGAGAATACGGCTGCTTATCCTTGCCGGACTGCTAACGGTTTTCCTGGGTTGTACCTCGGAGAAGGATTCGCCCAACGAACTGCAACGAGCCGCGCACGAGCTAAAGCGTTCTCGCCATAACTACAACAACCGGCAAAAGGCGCACTACTACGAACAGCAGGCTCGGCTCAACCCGGAGTACCGCTACGATCACCGCCTTGCCCAGGCCCAGGAATACTTGCGCGCCGGAGAAAATGAAAAAGCGATCGAACTGTTTGCGCAGTTGCAGCAGATAGTAGATTCCGCTACTATTTTCTATAGCCGGATGGACAAGCCGGAGTTTCGGGAGGAACTGCGACGCTACTGGGCGCTGGCGTCTCTGCGGCTGGGCGAACAAGAAAACTGCATTCTGAACCACCATCACCATTCCTGCATCGTGCCGATCTCGGCGCAGGCGGTGCACCAGCTTCCCCGGGGTTCCGAAGAAGCCATCCGCTACTATCAGCAACTGTTGCAACGCTCGCCCGACGACTACGAATCGCGCTACCTGCTCAACCTGGCCTACATGACGCTGGGCCAGTACCCCGCGGCGGTTCCTGATTCGCTGCTGATGCGCTCGCCCCTGTTCGAAAAATCAGCCAGCAACCTGGTGAAGGACGTGGCCATGACGAAGGGGCTCGACGTGATCGGCCTGGCCGGAGGGGTGGTGGCCGAGGATTTTAACGGCGATGGGCACATTGACCTGCTAATCTCTTCATGGGACATGCAAACGCCGGTGCAACTGTTTTTGAACGACGGCGAAAGCAACTGGACGGAAAGCACCGTAGAGGCGAACTTGACCGCCATCCCCGGCGGACTGAACATGCTGCAGACCGACTACAACAACGATCACCAGCCCGACGTACTCATCCTGCGCGGCGGCTGGCTAGGGCTCTACGGCACGCTGCCCAACACCCTGCTGAAAAACGAAGGTCCTGATGAAAACGGCGTCCCTCGGTTTACCGACGTTACCCGGCCGGCCGGGCTGCATAGCGAATTCCCTACGCAAACTGCTGTCTGGGCCGACTTCAACAACGACGGCTGGCTCGACGTGTTTATCGGCAACGAGTCGGCCGTAACCGGCTACGCCAATCCGTCCGAACTGTACCTGAACCAGCAGGACGGAACCTTTCGGGAGGTAGCCACTGAGGCCGGAGTAGCCATGCACAACGTGTTGAAGAGTCAAACACTCACCATCAAGGGCGTGGCGGCGGCCGACTACGACCGCGATGGGCGAATCGACCTGTTCCTGAGCACGCGCGACGGCCCGAATTTTCTGTTCAGGAACCGAAGCATAAACAACGACCAAGTCCCGGTGTTTGAAGACGTGACCGAGCATAGCGGTATTGCTCCCTATGCTAAAACTTTCACCGGTTGGTTCTGGGACTACAACAACGACGGCTGGGAAGACCTGCTGGTGTCGGGCTTTCACGCCGAGTCGCTTGGCGAAGGCAAATCTATCGCCGAAGCATTTGCCCGAGAGCAACTGGGAGAAAAGCACACGGCCACTACCGGGATGCTGTACGAAAACCAGGGCGACGGCACCTTCGTCGACGTATCCGAA
This sequence comes from Cyclobacteriaceae bacterium, assembly GCA_965217295.1. GTDB lineage: Bacteria > Bacteroidota > Bacteroidia > Cytophagales > Cyclobacteriaceae > Tunicatimonas. The sequence goes on along the minus strand of CBDCHR010000008.1, from coordinate 5,059,892 downwards.
GCCACCGGCCTGGACAAAATACTGTACATGATGGGCGGCAACTTCGGTGATATTGAAAACGACGGCTGGCTGGATTTTTACTGCGGCAACGGCGAACCCGATATGCGATCGGTAATCCCCAACCGAATGTTTTGCTTCCGGGGGGAGCAGTTTGAAGAAGTGACCAACCGGGGCTTCGGGCACCTTCAGAAGGGACACGGCACGGCCTTCGCCGATTTTGACCAAGACGGAGATCAGGACATCTACACCGTAGTGGGCGGCTTTTACGAAGGCGACGTTTACCAGAATATCTTGCTGGAGAACCTTCAGCAGACCAATAACCACTTTGTCGATATTCAGCTTCGGGGAACGAACAGTAACGCCCCGGGAGTGGGTTCGCAGCTGGAGATCGTCGTGTCTGCTGCCGATACCACCCGGCGTATTTTCCGAACCGTGAACTCCGGGGGAAGCTTCGGAGCTTCGCCCTTCACCCAGCACATCGGACTGGGCGATGCGGTAACGGTCGATACGCTGTCCATCACCTGGGCCGGGAGCGGAATCAAGCAGGTGCTTACTGACCTACCGGCGGATCGGCGGTATACGATCGAGGAAGCGTATCCGGAACGCTAAACGTCCAGGAAAGCACGCGCAGCGAGTCGGCGTAGCTGGATAGCAGCAGTTGTTCGGAGTTGATACTGACCGCATCCTGCACTTCGGAAGACACGTAGAGTTGTGTTTGCGCGTTGGGTACCGGCCGGTAATCTCCGTGGTCGTTCAGCAAAAGCACTCCTTTCGAGTTGTCGTTCCACCCCATCGACACGCTCATCTCCCGGGTGTTTCCCAGGCCCAGCACGTCCGTGCTTCCGTCGTGGTTGAAGTCTTGCGCCACAAACGCCGTGATGGGTCCGATCTGGGCTTCCCGGGGCAGCTCTTGCACGATAAAATCACGACCGGCTTGGTTGATCAGCGCAACGCTGGACAGGCCGTTAATGGTCATTTTCGTCGGCTGGTTCTGAGAAAGCGCCAGCAGGTCGGTTAGGGTAACCGTGGCAAAATCGTGGTAGGTGGCGTAGCGGGATTTGACCGAGGGAAGCTGTCGGACCAAATCGTCGCGCGAGAAGGCCGGATACAGTTTTTTCTCTCCCTGCTGATTCACCATGTGCCAACCTAGGAGCGGTTCGTTGTGTTGATCGCCGTCCAGATCGGCCGCCCACAGCTCGAGGGGCAAGTGCCCGGCGTAGGGATTGTTCAGTCCGGCGTTGCCCGCCAGGATGTCCGGAAACCCGTCTTGGTTGAGGTCAGTCACGGTCAGGCTTTGCCACCACCCTTTCAGGTCGGCCAAGCCGTACTGCGCACTCACTTCTTCGTAGCGGTTGTTTTTCCACGCCAGCACGCGAATGGGCTGCCATTCGCCGGAAAAAATAATCTCGTCGGTGCCGTCCTGGTCCAAATCGGCGGTTTCGGCGCAGCTAACCATTCCTAGCCTACCGCTTTCCGGCAAATACTCGGCTGATACGTCCGTAAACTTCTTTCCGTCGTTTTGCAATAGGTACGAACGAGGCGTGGTGGGAAACTCTCCGCTCACCATCCGGCCAAAGACCAACAAGTCCTCGTCACCGTCGCGGTCAAAGTCTACGGCGACCACCTCCTGGGTAAACGTTTTCATATCCGGCACCCACTCAGAAGCTAACTTAAACCCGTCTGCCGATTGCCGATACAGACGGTCCTGGAGGCTTTCGTGCCCTTCGCGGTAGGTGGCGTTGCCGCTGGCTACGAACAGATCCAGGTCGCCGTCGCCATCCGCATCCAGCCACGCGGCTCCCCGGTCTTCGTAGGGGCCGCCCTTGTCGAAGGTCTTTTTCACCAATACCCCGGCTTCCGACTGCATCAGCAGGGTGCCTGCCTGCTCGGGTCCGCTTCCCACGAATACGTCCGTTAGCTGGTTTCCGTCGATGTCGGCTGCTGCCAAAGATGGCCCCTCGCGCGAAAAGGTTTGGTGCATCAGGGCTTGCTTATCGGTATCCCCGTACGGACTGGACGGCCGGTGTTGCCAGGAAAGGGGCAAAGACCGGAGTGTAAACAAACCGGGCGAAGCAGTAGGCACCGGCGGACTGGCACGCGGTTGCCCGCTCGGCGCGGTCAGCACGTACAGACTATCGCTCGGAAGGTGGTAGTGCTTCGTTAACGCCCCCTGCGACCAGGTGATCACCAGAGAATCGACCTGGGTGGCGGTGCCTAGTCCGAAGTGGAACCCCGCCTCCTGGGTAGATTGGTACCCCTGCACCGGGTATAGCTCCTGGTACTGCCCCTGCCCCCCCTGGTACACCACGGCCTTTGCTCCCAGGGCCGGGCTACCGGACGCCCGCACGGGAAGAACCTTCAGGAAGTGCTGATGCGGACCCTCGGTGGTGTTTTCGTAGACCGAGGCTCGCTGGTTGATGTGGTTGATAACCAGGTCCAAGTCACCGTCCAGATCCAGGTCGCCGTAGGCCATTCCGTTAGAAAGGTTCGGGCCATCCAGTCCCCACTCCCGGCTTACATCCGAGAACTGCAGGCCTCCCTCGTTGCGGAAGGCGTAGTTGGAAAGCAGGATGGGCGGCTGCTCGGTAATCGCGTTTCGGTATTCGGGATGATCCAGGCTTTTGCTGAAAAAGTTTTGCCGCTCCTGGTAAGCCACAAAGTCCATATCGGTGATGTTGCGGGCGTACCCGTTGGCGACGATAATATCGTTATCACCGTCCAGGTCGAAGTCGGCGATCACGCTGCCCCAGCTCCAGTCGGTATCCTGAATGCCCGCCAGTTGGGCCACTTCCGCAAACACCGGCTGTCCCTGCCGGTCTACGCCAAGGTTTAGTTGAAGCGTGTTTTTCATGAATTGCGCCTGGTAGCCAAACTCTTGGGCCAACTGAAAGCGGGCGAGATTCATGGCCATCGCCATGTTTTTGCGACGCTCATTGCTTTCGGGCAGCATGTCCAGGGTAAAAATGTCGGTCAGTCCGTTGTTGTCTACATCTTTGGCAAACACGCCCATGCTAAAGTAGCTCTGGTTTCGGATAAGCTCCGGGGCCTGGTTGCGGAAAGTCCCGTCTTGCTGGTTAATGTACAGGATATCGTTGCTCAGGTGGTCGTTGGCAACGTACACATCCGGCCAACCATCGCGGTTGATGTCGGTGATGGTCAGTCCCAGGCTGAACCCGTCGTTAACGATGCCTGCTTGCTGGCTTACGTCGACGAACGTTTGGAATTTTTCTTCGTTTAGGCGGTTCTCGAACAAGCGGTCGGTGTTGGGGGCCGAACCGTCGCTCACTTTATCGCGCACCACGTTCGGGTTTTTTTCGTCCGGGTCGGTATTCACCAGGATCACGTCCAGGTCGTCGTCTCGGTCGTAGTCGAAGAAAGCCGCCTGGGTGGTGCTTTGGTTCCCATCCAGTCCCCAGGCCGCGGCCTCGTCTTTGAACACGGGAATGCCCTCCGGCGTACGTTGTTGCTGGACAAAAAACAGGTTTTTTCTTTGCACCGAATCGTTGGAGCCGCCCGCACACAGGTAGACGTCTATCAGGCCATCGTCGTTGATGTCCACCAGGCTGATTCCGTTGATCCATTGCTCATTATAAAAACCCGAGGCTTTGGTAACGTCCTGAAATTTCAGCCCGCCTTGGTTCAAATAAAGCCGGGAAGGAACCATGTTGCCGCTCAGGATAACATCCGGCAGCCGGTCGTTGTTAAGATCGCCGATGGCTACGCCGCCGCCCCGGTAAAAATACTCCAAGGCCATCAGGTGCATCGAGTCGTTCTCTACAATTTCATTAGTAAAGTCGATACCTGTGTCATCACGCAGTCGGAACCGCTTTTCTTCCGAAGGTTGATTACAGGCGGTGATACTGATCAGGCTTATCAGTACGCGAAAGAACCTTTTCATAGCCCTAGCAATTTAACTAAATTCGCACGTACGCCCAAGAAGCTTAACCCTACCTACTCGCTCATTTGGATTGATATGCTGCACGATTTGATGATGCTCGATGCCAACACCGCTTTGCTGGAATCTTACACCGGCGAGATCCGGGAAGTGTTCGACTACTACGAATCGCTGATCAATAAGCAGGGATTGGTGAGTAAATCGGAATACAGGATGTTTATTGATTGGTACGTGCCCAGGGGCGGTAATTCAGTAGTGAACCAGGATGGTAATTCAGCGATTCTGACGCTTAACTACGCCTATACGCTGGGTAACGCAGCAGAAATCATGGAATGGCTAGGCTATCGCAAAAAAGCTAGGCTCTGCCGAACGCAAGCCCAAAAGTATGCGGAGGTAGTGCGCCGACTGTGCTTTGACGAAGCGAAAGGTATCTACGCCGACGATCCCGCCAAGACTTTCTACGATCAGCCGACGAGTCCGGGTTTTGGGAGCGTGCGGATTGCCCCGCAACCGGGTCAACTCAACCGCATCGACGCTACCTATCCCTCGCCGCGGGGCGAAATTGGGGTAAACCTGTCGTTTGATGACCAGCGCGTGACGGGTCAAGTCACCCTGCCCGAGGGCATGCACGGCGAGTTTGTACGGAACGGACAAACCCGTACCTTGAAATCCGGAACAAACGAATTGCAACTAAAACAAACTTTGTTAAGCTACTGCCCCATGCTCTCCTTCATTTTTAGCGGCCGCCCCCTGGTTGGGTTTATTCTGTTCTTAACGGGCTACTCCGGCGTAGCGCAACGCGCCGCGCCGCACTTTCAGCAGCGAAGCGATACGATCATGCTGCAAAACAGCCTGATCTCCCGCCAGTTCTTGTGGAACAACGGTCATTTAACCACCATAGGGCTTACCGACCAACAGAGCAAGCAACACTGGCGCATGTCTGAGCCATCGCCGGACTTTAGTCCGAACCTGGCCTTGGAAGTAGTTTCCGCCCAGTGGGATACGGCCACCGTCGCCGCCACGTCGGTCACTCCCCGGCACTTTCGCTGGCAAGTGGTGACCGATTACGGCAATTTTTCGCTCAAACGCATCTACCGGGTATACGATAGCGTAGCCATGATTGGGCTGGAATGCTACGTCAAAGGGCGTCTTCCTCAACCGGAGACACCCACTCCCGACGCGAAGGCTACCGGGGTAGAGAATGCAGCAACCTCGGTGAGTCGGTTGCTGGTGCCGGACCACCTGTCCATGCCCGGCCGACACTGGGAGCTGACCACGGTGCGGTTTCAGGACGTGACCGACCACCACAATACGCTGGTGCAAACCGACCAGAACCTTCTTTATCGAAGAGAACTGCGGCTGCCGGGCAACCTTTTGTTTGCCCAGGATATGGTGCGTGGGGGGCAGGTGGTCTGGCTCAAAGAAAGTCCGCTGGGCCACCGGCAGTTGGCCTATTCCGGTCACGACTTCCGAGTGCAGTACCATGATTGGAGCCTGGCGGGCTTGGGCATCGAGGGCAACCAGGCTTCGGAAGGATGGACCCGGGGTTACGGAACCGCCCTGGGCGTAACGGGCAATAGCGAACAAGAACGGTTAGTACTGCTGAGGAAATACCTCAAACAGCAGCGCCGTCACCTACCGGAGCGCGACGAGATGATTATGATGAACACCTGGGGCGACCGCGGGCAGGACGGCCGACTGCGGGAGGCCTTTGCGCTGGCCGAACTGGAAGCGGCCCACCGCCTGGGCGTTACGCACCTTCAACTGGACGACGGCTGGCAAGCAGGCTTATCCAAGAACTCGGCTTCCGCCTCGGGCGAGCTGTGGGATGCCTGGCCTAAAGAAAGCTGGCAACCCCATCCGGAGCGCTTTCCCGACGGATTGCAACCGGTGGTGGATCAGGCTAGCGCGCTGGGCATGAAGCTGGGACTGTGGTTCCACCCTAGCAACGCCCAGGACTATCGGCAGTGGCAGCAGGACGCCGAGGTGGTGCTGGGCCTGCACCAAACGTACGGGATCAACTACTTCAAGATCGATGGCATAGAGATGCCTACCTTGACCGCCCAACGCCGTCTGCGCTGCTTTTTTGATACCGTGCAGCAAGCCAGCCGGGGACGGGTGGTCTTCAACCTGGATGCGACCGCCGGGCGGCGGGGCGGCTACTTTTTCTTCCAAGAATACGGTAACGTCTTTCTGGAGAATCGCTATACCGACTGGGCCAACTATTATCCCTACCAGACGCTACGCAACCTGTGGATGCTCGCCCGCTACGTGCCGCCCGAAAATCTACAAATTGAGCTCTTGAACAAGTGGCGCAACCCCAAGAAATACCCGGCGAACGACCCCTTCGCCCCGGCGCACTATTCGTTCGACTACCTGTTTGCTACGGCAATGGCCGGACAACCACTCGTCTGGTTAGAGGCTACCAATCTCCCGGAAGAGGCTTTTCGGACGGCCTCCCTGGTGCGGTTGTACCAAGAACACCGCGATGCTTTTCACCGGGGGGTTATTCTGCCGGTGGGCGACAAGCCCTCGGGCCGCAGCTGGACCGGGTTTCAGAGCATCAATGGCCCGGGCGAAGGGTATCTGCTTATCTTCCGGGAAGATAATGACCAGGCCCGGCACGATGTTGCCACCTGGCTGGAACCCAATGCCCAGGTAACCTTGACCGACCTGAGGAGTGGAGAGCAGCAGCAAACGCAAACCGATGCCGACGGAGCACTGCCGGTGATGCTCGCCCAACCCAATTCGTTTGCTTTTTTCCGGTACCAAATGTCAACCGACCTCCGATGAAGCGTAATAGCGTTTCCCTCAAAAATATATTGCTAGATCGCCAAAATCAAACCTCTTTACTTTGGTGGTATTGTGATCTTTTCATAAGTTTAGCTGACGCTACACTTTTTACACCTATGTTATCAGATACAATAGAACAACCTCAATCCTTACCCCCATCTACCGGTGAATGCAAAGGGGTAGAAGCCGGGCTGTGGCAATCTTTTAAGTCCGGCGATAAATCTTCTTTTGCCTTAATCTACCAAAAGTTCTTTCCTTATCTGTACAGTTGCGGACTTAAGACAGGAGCCGAGCAAGATATCGTCAAGGACGCCATCCAAGACCTATTTATCTACCTATGGCATCACCGGGCCAATCTTTCCGATACGAACTCCATTAAATATTATCTGTGGACTGCTTTGAGAAGGAGAATTGTACGAGCCACTAACACTTTGTCGGATACTTTGGTAACAGACAACATCAAGATAATAGGGTTCGAAAGCAGTACCGAAGCGGCCATTATCACCGAAGAAATATCAAGGGAAAGAAAGGAAGAGTTGCTAGCCGCTATGCGGGCGTTGACCAAACGCCAGCGCGAAGCGGTTCGTCTGAAGTTTTACCACAATTTAAAAAACGAAGAGATTGCTCAGCGGATGTCTATCAGGGTGGAAGCAGTTTACAACTTGATATCCAAATCGCTGGTGGTGCTTAAAAAGAGCTACCACAGAGTGAGCACGCTGACACTTTTAGGTTACTTTTTTCCTTTTCTGTAAATTTATTTGCGGTAGACCGATGAGGTTTTGATGGATTTCTGCTTTAGTTAATAAAGACTACTAAACAGTAATATGCAGTACCTCAATTATTCTGCGGCCGACTTGGCGCAGGATGTCTACTTCCAGCGTTGGGTGCTGGATCGGAACGACTCCGTCGATTCGTTCTGGACAAATTGGCTCTTAGAGCATCCGGAAAAAGAACCGGTCGTTCAGGAAGCTATTCGTATGATTGAGCTTTTGGAATTCGATCAGGATTTTGAGCGAAACCAACATTTTGTAAATGTCTGGAACCAAGTTTCGGCCCAAACTTTAGACCGAAGAACGTCGGTGTTCAGGCAAGCGGCAGTGTGGATTGGCATCCTGTTGGTCAGTGGATTCGCCTTGTTCTGGCTACTGCCACACTCCGATGATTACACCTATCGTACCTCGGCCCAGCAAAAATCGTTTACGCTCCCCGATGGGTCTACCGTGATGCTGAACGCGCACTCTTCCCTCTCCTACCAGGTAGATAAGTTTGGCGATCGGGAAGTTAATCTGGTGGGCGAAGGCTTCTTCGACGTGGTTAAACGCAGCAAGGCTGACAATGGTAAAGCTAAATTTCTGGTTCTTACCAAGACGGCCGCGGTGGAGGTGCTGGGCACTTCGTTTAGTGTTGCTGAAAAAGAAGACAAAACGCAAGTGGTGTTGGCGACCGGAGAAGTGAAGGTGACGGCCTCGGAGCAACGCTCCATCCATTTAGAACCTGGAGAATTTGTGGAAGTTACTGAGCGTCCGGTTGCGTTACGAAAAAAGACGGTAGACGCCCAATTGTATGCTTCCTGGGTAAACGACCGGGCCGTGTTTAAGCAGACGCCGCTGCGCGAGATATTCGACTGGATGGAAGACCGCTACGGAAAGCCGGTGCGGTTAGACTCAACGGCGCTCTCGCTGGATTCTCTCACGTTTACGGCGACCATCCCGGACGTGAATCTGGCGGTGGTGCTAGAGGCCCTTTCTATTACCCATCAGCTTACTATCAACGAAACCGACCAGTACCTGTACATCAGACGCCGGTAACCGGTGTAGTCCTTTTATCTTATTCTTTAACCTGATTGTTATGCCTAAACCTCTAATGCTACTGAGCTGTATTCTATCCGCGATAGGTCTACTATCTTTTCCTACTGCTACGTTTGCCCAATCCTCGGTTGCCCTGGCTCGAGGTAGCGCCCCCTTGCCCACCGTGACGTTGCAGCAGCAACGCATTCCGCTGGTTGACCTCCTTGAAGCCTGGGAGGAAAGCTACTCCGTCAACTTTGGCTACGCCGACCAGGATGTGGCCGAAAAGTACGTGACGATGGCTACGGATCAAGAAAAACCGCTAAAAGAGCTACTAGAGCAAGTTCTTCCCCCCCTCAATCTACGGTATCAGGAGCTTAATGAGGGCTTCTTTATTATTCACCGTCAGGAGACTAACTCAAGGGGCGTGCCCCGGCTACCGAAAAACGCGATAAGTGATGAAGCGCAGACTTACGGGGCATTGCCGGGGCCACTCAGCGTATCCACCGCCGTCCAAAAGCCAACGATAGACCAAACCATCACCGGCCAAGTAACCGACATTTCTACCAATCAGGCCCTGCCGGGGGTAAATATGGTGGTAAAGAACACCACCATTGGCACGGTAACCGATGTAGAGGGCAACTACCGCCTGACGGTCCCCGATGACGCGGAGACATTAGTATTCTCTTCGGTAGGCTATACCGGCGAAGAAGTGGCTATTGGTAGCCAAACGGTTATTAACCTGGCGATGGCCCCTGATATTCAGTCGCTCTCCGAAGTGGTGGTGGTGGGCTACGGCACGCAGAAGAAGAGTGACCTAACGGGTTCCATCTCTTCGGTGCAACCCGAAGACTTAACCCGCATATCTGAACGACAGCTAGAGACCGCCCTCCAGGGCCGGGCGGCCGGAGTGCAGGTGGCCCGGGGCGAAGGTAGCCCAGGATCAGGGTCTAAGGTAACCATCCGCGGAGCCGGGTCGCTGGGAGATACCAGTCCGCTCTACGTCATCGATGGCGTGCCGCAAGCCCCCGGCAACTTCTTTAATATGAACGACGTGGAGTCGGTAGAAATACTCAAAGATGCTTCAGCAGCCGCTATTTATGGGGCGCGGGCGGCGCACGGGGTGATTCTGGTCACCACCAAACGAGGAAGCGCTGGGAAGACCAGCATTAATATCAGAACGTCCGTGGGACAGCGCCGCGCTGTGGCCCTGCCCAATATGCTGTCCACGCCGGACTTCATCGCCGGAGCCTCCGAAGCCCGGCGCAACGCTGGAGTAGACTTGGATTCTTCCTGGGATAATCCGCAAGCATTGCCTAGCACCAACTGGGCTGACGAACTGTTTGGATCAGGACTGGAGCAATCTCATAACCTGTCGGTATCCGGGGGAAGCGAAAACGCCACCTTCTTTATCTCGGGCGGCTACGATAAAGAGGAAGGCATCATGGTCGACAACAGCTTTGAACGCTATTCGCTGCGGGCCAACTCCGACTTCAAAATCGGAGAAGGCATCAAGATCGGGGAATCGCTGCTGATCTCGCGTACGCAGGAAAACCCTACCACACAAGATAACAGTGATTTGCAGGGCCTCTATCGGGCCGTGCCCACCATGCCGGTGCGAGACCCAGACAACCCCTTCGGAGGGTGGGGCCGAGGGCCCAGCTACTTTGCCGGTGCCAACCCGGTCGCGGCTCAGCAGCAGAACCATATCAATAATCGGAATACCCGAATCAACGGCAACGTCTATGCAGAAGTGAAACCGGTAGATGGGCTAACCCTACGGGGCAGTTTCGGAGCCAACCTCGAGGCCCGGGTGCAACGAAATTTCGGTGAAGCCTTTGACTATGGCCAAGTAGCGGGCGGAGATGGGTTGAGCTACCTGAGCACCGATGACGAGCAGTTTAATACCAACCTGGTGCTGAACTACACCCGTACGGTGGGCAAGCATAATTTTACGGTGCTGGGCGGCTACGAGTATTTCTGGCGAGACGGTATCCAGTTTAGTGCCTCGGCCAACCAGTTCCCCATCCAATACGCCGAGAGTTTTGCCCTGGCCGCCGGGGAGGTGAACATTCCCGAACGGACTACCATCGATGACCAATACCGGCTGCAATCGCTGTTCGGGCGGATCAACTACAGCTACGCCGACAAGTACCTGCTGACGGCCAACGTGCGCCGCGACGGTTCTTCTCGCTTCGGTCCGGATAACCAGTACGGCATCTTCCCCTCGGTCTCGGTGGGGTGGCGCATCATCGAAGAGGATTTTATGCAAAACGCAGCTTTCCTTTCCAACCTCAAGCTACGGGCCAGCTACGGGGTGCTGGGTTCCGACCGCATCGGGGATTATCTCTTCTCCCGCACCTACGCCAACGACCGTTCCGCTTACGTCTTCGACGCCTCGGGAGTACGCGGCGGAGACAAGGTGCTGGGCTTTTATCTGCGGCGCTTTCCCAACGCGGACATCCAGTGGGAAGAAGTGCGGCAAACCAATCTAGGGCTGGATGTGGGCTTCCTGGAAGGCAGGTTAAACCTGACAGCCGACTATTACATCAAGACGACCACCAGGATGCTGTACAGCATACAGCTACCGCTCTCCTACGGAGTATCTCAGGACCGGGGCGATCCCAACAGTGTGCCGGTCAACGTGGGTGAGATGGAAAACCGAGGGCTGGAACTGGCGGCAGACTATCGCTACAACATCAACGACTGGCGATTTAATATTTCGGCCAACGCTGCCTGGAACGCCAACGAGTTGCTGAGTCTGGACACCGAAGAAGACGAAATCACCCGAGGTCTGGGCGGCACTAGTACTTCCATAAACGGTAGTGCCGTGATTACCACACCGGGCCAACCCGCTGGAACATTTTACGGCTATGAAGTGGAAGGCATCTTTCAGAGCGAGGCGGAAGTGCAGCAGGCCAACGACAACGCTCCGAACGGGACCTACCAAGCGAACGGCACGGCCCCCGGCGACCTGCGCTACCGCGACATCAGCGGGCCGGACGGCGTACCCGACGGAGAGATCACGGCCGATGACCGGACATTTTTGGGCAACCCCTGGCCCAAACTGGCCTACGGACTCAACATCAACGTAGGGTATAAAGGGTTTGACCTGACGTTGTTCTTCCAGGGAGTGCAAGGAGTTGATATTTTCAACGCGACCAAAGCGTATTACCGCTCGTTTTTTAGCGACTACAACTCGAGCGACCTGGTATTTGAGCGGTGGACGGCCGAGAACCCTACCGGCAATCCCCGCCTCAACGTCAACGACCCCAACGGCAACTTCAGCAACGCTTCTTCTTATTTTGTGGAAGACGGCTCGTATCTCAAGCTGAGGAACGTCCAGCTAGGATATACCTTGCCGGAAACCCTGCTGAGCAGTATCCGCCTGACCAACGTCCGCTTGTTTGTGAATGCGCAGAATATCCTGACGCTCACGGGCTACGACGGGCTGGACCCCGAGGTGAGCAACGGCGATGATAACAATACGCGCCAGGGGGTAGATGATCTGTCCAGATACCCCCAAACCCGGTTGATTTCTGCGGGCTTACAAATTGGTTTTTAACACAATAACGACCCAACACCATGAACGATATATTAAAAAACATACTCGGCCTACTGCTGCTGGTAGCAGGATTCACCCAGTGCTCAGAAGACAGTCTGGACGTGGCCAACCCAAACGAGATTGATGCGCAGAACTTCTGGCAGAACATGAACGACTTCAACCTGGCACTGAATGCCGTCTACGAGGCGCAGACCAGCTTTGAGACCTACGGCGAGAGCTTACTACCGTTTGGCCTCTACGGCATGGCCAAAACCGGCGATCAGGAGTTCTTGCAAGACCGTAACCGCAACGAGTTTTACCTCAACGAGGTAACGCCCACCAACGGATACGTAAGCAGCTACTGGCGGGCCTTCTACCGAGGCATCGCCCGGGCCAATGACTTCCTGGCCAACTCGAGAGCATTTCTGGCCAGTGCCGAACCCTCGGAAGCCGACCGGGCGCGTCTGGAGCAGATGCAGGGCGAAGCGTCTTTTCTGCGGGCCTACGATTACTTCCACCTGGTGCGCCTGTGGGGAGTTGCCAGTCCGGCCGACAACCCTGAAGCCCCCGCCGTTCCGCTGATTTTGGACGTAGTCACCGTGCGGGAAGAAACCAACGTGGAAAGAGCCAGTGTAGGCGCTATTTACGCGCAGATGGTTAGCGACTTGCAGGCCGCGGAGGCAGCACTGCCCGATACCTGGCAAGGAGCCGACCTGGCCCGGGTGGATGCCTACGCGGCCCGGGCGTTGCTGGGCACCGTGCGCTTGTACCAGGAAGACTATGCTGCCGCGCAGCAGCAGTTTGAAGAAGTGCTGGCCGGTCCGTTCAGCTTGGTGCCTTTTGAGGAATACGATGCCCTATTTCACGGCACCAACGAATTCAGCGAAGAGTCGCTGTTTGAGCTGAACCTGTCTACGGATGCCGAGCAAACCACCTGGCAGGGTGGCACCGGTTCCAACCTGGCGTTGATTATCGCCCCGAAAGGGACCGGTTGGAGCAACAACTACCCGCACGACGAGAACATTCGCCGCTTCGGCACCGACCCGCGCCTGCATATCAGTGCGCTGGAGCCCGGTGTAGACACGGTGACCGAGCGGGGAGGCAATAAGATTGCTTTGCCCAAGTACGTAGAGGACGAAGATGCTCTGGGATGGAGCTTCAAGAAGTACGTGCTCATTGACGAGAACCTGTTTTCCAACGAAAATAACCGTAACTACGGAGCTAACATCAATATCATTCGCCTAGCGGACGTGTACCTGATGTACGCCGAAGCGCTCAATGCGCAGGGCAACGAGGCGCTGGCCCTGGAGTACGTGAACCGGGTACGGCGCCGGGCCTACGGCTTCAGTGAGGATACCCCTGAGCCATCGGTAGATTACGTTGGACTGGCCGGAACCCAGCTGCGGGACTCTATTCGGGAAGAACGTTTTCGGGAGCTGTTTGCCGAAGGACACCGCTGGTACGACATCCAACGGTGGGGCATTGTGGAAGAAGAACTGGCCCGCTACGGAAGAACCCGAAACGGCCCTATCGTTTTTGACCCGCAGGATTATTACCTGCCCATTCCGCAGGACGAACTGGATCGGAATATTGCTATCACGCAGAGTGAGGGGTATTAGTCCACTATTATAGGGATCCAGCTTACTTTCTATGACATAACCAGGAAGTTGGATAACGGCTTCTGTCACTTTACACGAAAAATCAACAGGTTAAACACAACCTTGTATACCCATTTAAAAACTCCCTTAACCTTAACCCAAAAATACAATGAAACAACTAACAATGACGATGATTGTCTTGCTGATGACCAGCAGCCTGTTCGGGCAAGACAGAAATCCACGCATCAACGTGGTTTATCCGGAGAGCGTGTTTGAGGAAGGCTATGTGCTGGATGTCACCCAGCCGCCCTTCAATGCGGTGGGCGACGGCGTGACCGATGACACGGAAGCCTTTATAGCGGTTTATGATTTAGTGCTGGATAGCATCAAATCACTTTGTCCTAGTAATGATCGTGTCAATTGCAAAGAGCTGGACACGGAGTTCGTTTTTTATATACCCGACGGCACCTACCTGGTCAGCAATACCCTGATCTATTCCGGGCCAGTGTTCACCACCAACAATACCATAGAACGCTTGCAGCGGATACGCTTTATCGGACAGAGTAGAGAAGGCACGATCATCAGGCTCAAGGACAACAGCCCCGGCTACGAGGCGGGTTCGGAAAAACCGGTGGTGGCTTTTGGCAAAGGCACCTTCAACAATACCGCCAATAGTAATACGCTCCGTAACCTGACCATCAATACCGGTAGCGGCAACCCCGGAGCGATTGGAGTGTATATGGGCGGGGCCAACAATGGCTCTTCTTATAACCTGGGAATCATTTCGGGAGACGGAAGCGGAAGCGTAGGACTGGATTTTAGTATCGGAACCGTGATTGGCTATCATCGCGATATTTTCATCGATGGCTTTGACTACGGCATACGCCTTACTCCGTATCATTTTACCGACCCTATGATAGAGCATGTGACAATCAGGAACCAAAACGTGGCCGGGGTGCTGTTTGTGGATGGTACCGGCACCATCCGAAAGCTCAAGAGTGAGAACACGGTTCCGGCTGTCCAGTGCACCGCCCCGGGCAACCATGCCGTCATCTTGGATAGCGAGTTCAGCGGGGGCACTTCGGCTAACGCGGCCATAGACCTTCAACAGGGGCATGTATTTGCCCGGAATGTCAGCACGTCGGGCTACGGTTCGGCGGTCAAGAAGGCGGGCGAGGTGGTAGTCCCTGGCAACTACGTGCAGGAGTACGTATCCGATGCGATTACCCAATGGAGTGCCAACTCGCCTACGGTCTCGATGAACCTGCCCATTGAAGACAATCCCGAGTTCTGGACTTCCAATCTGGACGACTGGGCCAATGTAGAAGATTATCCTTCAATCCAAGACGCGTTCAATTCCGGCAAATCCACGATTGTTTTTCCAAAAAGAGCGTATTCCATTTCGGATGATGTCAACGTTCCTGCCTCGGTGAGGCGAATAGTGGGAATGTATACTAATATAAGGAGTTCAAATGACGGATTTGTTGTGGCGGACAATGCGGCTGATCCGGTGATCTTTGATGATATATCCGTAAAAGGCGGTACCGCCATCACGCAGGCCTGTCCCCGAACAATCGTACTGAATAACGTAGGAAGCCAGAGTAATCTGTACCAAAGTACCACCTCGTCCGGTAAGCTGTTCATCAATGCCTGCAACGGGTTGAAGTACGGCGGGCCGATTAAGAATGTGACAGCCTTTATTCGTTTTATGAACACTGAAGCCACTAAAACCCAGTTTCTGATTGATAATAGCAACGTGGTGGTGATGGGCTATAAAACAGAAAAGCTCTATACTTCCTTTGAGGCGATCAACGGCTCCCGGCTGGAGATTTTAGGGGGATTGCCCAACCAGTACGGTGTCACTAAGGGTGATCCGGCTAATCCGATCATAGAAATTCGCAACTCCGAAGCCTCGATTGTATTAGCCACCAATGGGCCAGGCGACGGAGGGTACGACAACATTATACGCGATACGCAAGGGGAAACGACCCGGACGTGGACGTTAGCTGACTTTCCTGACCGAGAAGGAAAAGAGCGCAATGTAGTAGTGCCGCTGTACATTAGCCACCAGGGACCCTATCAGGATAGCCTTCCTCCGACTACCTACTGCGTGGCTCCGAATTTGCTCAGCGCAGTGTCGGGTCCGGCGAATGCGCAGCTTTCCTGGAATAGATTAAACGAGGCGGTCAGTGGCAATGAAGTGCGCTATCGGAAACTGGGCAGCGAGGAGTGGACCACGGCAAGCGGCAAGGGTGATACCGCCGCTACCCTGACCAACTTAGGTTCTGTTACCAGCTACGAGTGGCAGGTGCGGGTGAAGTGCGGAGAGGATTTTTCCGATTGGTCTTCCAGCGGAGAATTTAGTACCAGCCTGGGAGCTAAAAGCATCGCTGTCCCCCTGACCATCGACGGTGTCCTGGATGAGACACCCTGGGAGATCAACGTGGCAGCGACCAAGACAGTCAGAGGCAACAATAATAATACGGTGGCTTTTGGGGTGTTGTGGGATGAGACTTATCTGTACGTAGGAGCCACCGTGCTGGACAGCGCGTTGTTTAATGATTCTAATCAGACTTTTGAGGATGATGCAGTGGCTATCTACCTAGATCCAAATAACAACGGGGGAGAGTATGACTTTACGGACAACCTGATTATTAAAGGTTATAACGACGATTCATTGACTGTCAATAAGCCGTTTGAGGGGACGATTCTGCACGACTGGTCAGCCATAGACGGCGGTTATTCGGTAGAGTTGGCCATTCCCTGGTCAGGATTGCAGGTTTCTCCGAGTGCTGGGTTCGCGTTGGGTTTTGACCTGGGCAATAATGACGACGATGACGGGGGTAATCGGGACGGGCAACTCGTATGGGTAGGAACAAAATCAAACGCATCCAATACGTCGGGCTACGGTGACCTTACGCTACTAGCCCCCGCGGAGGTCCCGATGAGTACTCCTGTTTTCGCCAGCGAGGTGGTGGCCTTTGAGCAGGGACTCAAGAAAAACGGCCAGCCGGTGGTGGCTGAGCGCAGCGATCCGCTGATGGCCCTGGGTGCCCCGCAGGAGAACGATGGGATCAACTTCGTGGCCCTGGGCTTCGGGGGCAGCCTCACCCTCAAGTTGGATCGTAGCATCACCGATGGCCCGGGGGCTGACCTGCGGGTGGTAGAGACCACCTTCAACGACACCAACAGCCCCTGCGAGGCCTATCCCGAACGAGCCGACGTAGCGGTTTCTTCCGATGGGGTAGCCTTTGTGACCGTAGCAGAAGCCGGTTGCCAGGAGATAGAAATTGATCTATCGGGTTCGGGACTGAGTGAGGTGCAGTACGTGCGCATCACCGACGTGAGCGATCCGGGCCAGTTCGGGGGCGACGCTGATGGCTACGACGTGGATGGGGTGATGCAGATTGTGGCGGGCTCATCCAACGCTAGAAGTACGGGTTTTGTGGCCAAGACTAACTATGCCCCCAATGAAGTGGCTGAGGAATATGGGACTTCTATTCTGCTCTATCCCAACCCGGTGACCGATGTTTTTCACCTGGAGGACATTAAGGCAACTGCGGAAGTGCGTATCCTGAGTGTAGAGGGCAAGCAGTTGCTCTACCAGGAGGTAGGCCAGCAAGGGGAAGTGAACACCGCGAAGCTACCCAGGGGTCTGTATATCCTGGACGTGCAGCAGGCGGGCCAGTTACCCTGGCGCACCAAGATCGTGAAGCAGTAGCCGCCGACATCACCCCCTCCCAGCCAGCCTAACCAACCTGTGGGTAAAAGCTGGCTGGGCTTTTCTTCTGTCAGTACCTTTCATGGGGGTAGTGCCGACCCTTGAATTACTGAAAGTAATATATATTGCAGATCAAACCAACGTGAGTAAACGCTATAAAATAACTCTATTTTGAACCATCCATCACTCTCGAGCATTTTGCTTGCACCAGTCCGACAGATGCAGCTTTGTCTATTTCTTTCGCGTTGGGCACTCATTTTTTGTTTCCCTGCTGCTTCCGCCCAGTCGGTGCAAGATCAACCCCCGCCGCTCAACATCCTGCTCATCACCGCCGACGACCTGGGGCTGCAACTGGGCTGCTACGGCGACAGCATTGCCCGCACCCCGGCCCTGGATGCCCTGGCCCAACAAGGCACGTTGTTCGAAAACGCTTACGTCACCCAGGCGTCCTGTAGCCCCTCGCGCAGCAGCATGCTCACCGGCCTCTACCCCCACCAGAACGGACAAATCGGCCTTTCCCACCGTGGCTATCAACTCTTCGACAGCATCCGCACCCTGCCGCAGATGCTTCAAGTGCAGGGCTACGTCAATGCCATCATCGGCAAGTTGCACGTCCAGCCCGAGTCCCGCTTTCCCTTCGACTACGCCAACACCGATGCCAGGAAAACTCGGGACGTGGCCCAGGTGGCCGCCCAGGCCGAAGCCTTCATGGACACGGTCAGCCACCCCTTTTTCCTGATGGTCAACTACTTTGATCCGCACGTACAACTCATGCCCCAGGTGGAGGGTATTCCGGCCACGCCCTATACCGCCGAGCAGGTGCAGGCTTTTCCCTTTCAACAGGTAGACACCCCCACCGAACGGGCGCGTATTGCCAACTACTACAGTTGCGTGGAACGGCTGGATACCGGGATCGGCCTGCTGCTACAAACCCTAACCAAGACGGGCAAGGCCGCTAACACCCTGGTGATCTTCCTGGGCGACCACGGTCCTCCGTTTGTGCGGGCCAAGACTAACTGCTACGAGGCGGGCTTGAAAGTGCCTTTCTTGGTACGCTGGCCCGATCAACCTACTGGTAGGTTTGCGGGCTTGGTCAACACCAACGACATTGTGCCTACCGTACTGGAAGCTGCTCAAGTACCCGTTCCGGCTGATCTTCCCGGTAGCAGCTTGCGCTCGCTCATCAATACCGAACCTTTTCAAGAGCGACCGTATCTCTTCGGGGAGTTTACCGCCCACGCTCCTCAGCTGTTCTACCCCATGCGCTCGGTACGAGACGAGCGCTACCATCTCATTGTCAACTATTTGTCGGATCAGTCTTTTCCAGCCACCAGCGTGGACGGTGACCCCGCCTGGAAGGAAGCGCAACAGGAGATGTTTGCGGGCACCCTGGTAGAAGAAGTCTTCGACCGCTACCTGCACCGCCCCCGGCTGGAACTCTACGACCTAGAAGACGATCCGCAAGAATTTGTTAACCGGGCCGACGAGCCTGCCTACCAGCCCGTCATCCGCCGCTTACAAGGCGCCCTGACCCAGTGGCAGCAGCAAACCCATGATCCTCTGTTGGACAGTGCGGCGTTTGCCCGTCTGGTGCGGGTACATCGGGAGATTCAGGAGAAAAGCCGCAAAAATCCGGATTACCGACCCCAGACCCCTATTTTGTGGACTGATTATTAAAGCGTACTGATTACGCGCCTTCTTTTATAACCCGGTATATACCGCCTTATGCTCGTCTAGGCCGGAGAGCAAGTACCGTTGCTCCGGAGCAAGTACGTCTTTGGCGACATACCCCGCGGCCGACTGTTTTACGCCGAAGTAGCCGACATGCAAATGGGAAAGCAGGCTCCTGCTTACAAACTGAGCGTAGCGGTGCAGGGACAAAAAACTGATTTGGAAACCCTCACCCAGAACCAGCGGGTGGATCTGCGTCTGGGCACCGACAGTTCCGGCGAATTGTATATCTTTACCAAAAGCAGCGAGAAGATCTACCGGGTGATGGCTGCCCACGATACTGTGGTAGCCTCTGGGTCTGCCTATAGCTTTAAACACTGATCTATGAAATACTACTGTACGCTCTATCTTATCCTTCTCTGCTTGTCGGGCTTTTCGCAGTCGCGTCCCAACGTGGTGCTCATCATCACCGACGACCAGGGCTACGGCGATCTGGGCATCACTGGTAATCCGCACGTGCAAACCTCTACGCTTGACCAACTAGCCCGCGAAAGTATTCAACTCACCAACTTCTACGTATCGCCGGTCTGTGCGCCGACCCGCTCCAGTCTGATGACCGGGCGCTACTCCCTGCGTACCGGGGTGCACGATACCTACAACGGCGGAGCCATCATGGCCCCCAGCGAAGTGACCATCGCCGAGATGCTCCGCCCCGCTGGCTACCGCACCGGTATCTTCGGCAAGTGGCACCTGGGTGACAACTACCCGAGCCGCCCCCCGGATCAGGGCTTCGATGAATCAGTGGTTCACCTGGCCGGAGGCATCGGGCAGGTGGGCGACGTGACCAATTACTTTCAGGGCGACAGCAGCTACTTCAATCCGGTGCTCTGGCACAACGGCGAGCAGCAGGCCTACCCGGGTTACTGTTCCGACGTATTTGCTGATCAGGCCGTTAACTTCATCCGAGAGAATAAAGAAGGACCCTTCTTCTGCTACCTCTCCTTCAACGCGCCGCACACCCCCTTGCAGGTGCCCGACGAATACTACCGGATGTACCAGGACATTGACCCGGCCGCCGGTTTTGCCGAAGGCGATCCGTCCTTATCAGCCATGACGGAGAAGAACAAGGAGGACGCCCGCAGGGTGTACGCGATGGTGACCAACATTGATGATAACATTAAAAAAGTGCTTAATGAGCTGGACGAACTCGGTCTGGCTGACAGCACACTGGTCATTTTCATGACCGATAATGGCCCGCAGCAGCCGCGCTACCGGGCCGGTTTGCGGGGGCTGAAAAGTTCGGTGTACCGGGGCGGCGTGCGGGTGCCCTGCTTCTGGCGCTACCCGGCTGGGTTTGACGAAACCCGAAAAGTAGACGTAAACACCGTCCATATGGATATCTTACCCACCCTGGCTGACCTTTGCCGGGTTCCTCTGCCCAAAAACCGCGCTTTGGACGGAAAGAGCCTCTGCCGTTGCTGCAGGGCGATTCGGTAGACTGGCAAGACCGTCCGTTGTTTTTTGCCTGGACGCGTCAGTACCTGGAGTTGTACCACAACGTGGCCCTGCAGCAGGGCCCCTATAAGCTGGTAGGGCAGACTTCTTACCACGCCGAAATTGCTGACTTTGAGCTGTACGACGTGCAACGCGATCCCTACGAGCAGAATAATCTGGTAGAAGAGCAACCCCAACGCGCTCAGCGGTTGAAGCAAGCGCTGGATGAGCAATTTTTTGCACTCATCAACTCCCCCAACCTGCTTGACCCACCACGTATCGTCATCGGTAGCGAACGGGAAAATCCGGTGATCCTAAGTCGTAACGATGCGAGCGGGGAGCGAGCCATCTGGGCGCAGGAAGAGACGTACGGCAAGTGGCGGGTGCGGGTTGCCGAGGAGGGTTACTATACCGTTCGCTTTCGGTTTCTAAAACCTGTCGCGCCTAGTGGCGAGCTGCTGTTACAAACCGGTACGCTTATTCACCGACTGGACAATCAGGATAATACAACGAATCAACTGGTGATGGAGGGGGTATACTTGCCAGCGTTCGCTGGCGATCTGACGGCAATCTACGATGTAGACGCGCAGCGCATTCTTCCTTTTTGGATAGAAGTAGAAAAGGAAGAAACTGACGGCCGGCCGAGGTAGTTAACACCGTATAGAAAGTTTTTTAGTTTGGTTTTAGCTGTTTATCTTGGCCGTCTGCAATCATTATCTATGAGTAAAAAAATGTTTTCTTATCAGTATGTAAAGTCTCGACAAAAGAAATGCTCTTTTTGGTATGCTGCTCTTGTATTGATCACGTTATTTTCTATCGTCAGTACGCTCCGTGCGCAAACCACCCCTCCGGAACCTTTCGTTGACCCCTGGATCAGCTACCCCACGGCCAACGTGACCAGCTACGGGGTGTATCACTTCCGCCGAGCGTTCACGCTGGATAGCGTTCCCGCCGAACTACCCGTGCAGGTGTCGGCCGACAACCGCTACCAATTGTTTGTCAACGGGCAGCGCGTGAGCTACGGCCCGGCCAAGGGCGATCTGCAAACCTATAAGTACGATGAACCGGACATTGCGCCGTTTCTGCAAACCGGAGAAAACGTGATTGCCGCGCTGGTCTTTAACGGTGGCGAAGACCGACCCCTGGCCTTCGTGACCTACCAAACCGCCTTTCTGTTCCGGACGGCTGACGAGCGATACGACTCGCTGAATTCCGACGCGCGCTGGAAGTGCTACCAAAATCCGGCCTACGACCAGATCACCTACGAGGAACTCAACACCCGAGCGTGGGTGAAGGGCTTCTACGCCTGCGGCGGGGGCGACGAGGTGTTTGCTGAAAAATATCCCTGGGGATGGGAGCATCTCACCTATGACGACACCGACTGGCGGGCGGCCGAGCCGCTTACCTTCGAGGGTTCCGCTCCCTGGCACCTGGTGCCCCGCACCATTGCCTTCATGGACACCACCCGTCAGCGACCGCGCAGCATTCGGCGGGTCACCGGTTTTGCCGCTCCGCCCACTCCCTTCGTGCCCGACGACCCGCTCACCGTTCCCGCCAACACCAGCGCGACGATCATCTACGACTTTGACGTTTTCACGATGGGCTACCCCGAGCTTTCCCTGAGCGGAGGCGACGGTAGCCGGGTGACGCTTACGTACGCCGAAGCCCTGTACGAAAAGCCCGACCTGAAAGCGCACCGCGATTCGGTAGACGGCAAAACCATGTACGGCGTCTTCGATATCTACCACGCCGACGGCGGAGCCGACCGGGTGTTTCGTCCGCTCTGGAAGCGGGCCTTCCGCTATCTGGCTCTGGAAATCCAAACCGCCGATGAGCCGCTGACGATCAATTCCCTAACGAACGAATACTCGGGCTATCCCTATCCGGAGATGAGCACCTTCGAGAGTAACAACCCCACGCTGGACGCCATCTTTAAAATGTGCTTGCAAACGCTGCGGATGTGTTCGGCCGAAACCTACTACGACACGCCCTACTACGAGCAGCTCAGCTACGGGGGCGACAACCGGCCCATTGGAGCCCTGTCGGCCTACAACACCACCGACGACCGGCTGTTCCGCGAGGTGATGCGGCTGTATCCGCAGTCGGTGAACTCCGAAACCAAGTTGTTCAAGGCCGCTTATCCCTCCCGCTTCACCTTTGATATGGGCACCTGGAGCCTGGCCTGGGTGCAAAGCCTGGGCGATTACTACCACCTGCGGGGCGACTCGGCCTGGGTGAAGCAGTTTGTGGGTGACATTGAAGGGGTGTTGACTTACTACGAGCGCAGCGTAGACGAATCGGTGAATCTGCTGGGGGCGCTCGACCAGCGCAACTTCATCGACTGGAGCATTCACTACGGCAGCGTGCCGCAGCGCAAGCCCAAGGAAGTGATCACCCACTCGGCCATGATGACGCTCTACTACGTGCACACGCTGGACGTAGTCGCCGAACTCTACCCGGCCCTGGGCGAAGAGCAGAAAGCTACGCACTGGAAGACGCTGGCCGACACCCTGCGCCGGGCGGTGCGTGAGCACTGCTGGAGCGAAGAACGGCAACTGGTGGCGGATTATCCTAGCCGGGATTTTTTCTCGCAGCAAACCAACATCCTGGCCATCCTCACCGAGGTGGTGCCGAAAGCCGAGCAGCCCGCCCTGCTGGAACGGGTGCTCACCTACGAGGAGTTTGACGAAATGGCCAGCTCTTACTTTCAGTTCTTTCTCTTTAAGGCGATGGAAGAAGTTGGCTATGAAGACCGTTTTTTGGACCAGCTGGGCTTCTGGGAAATGTTTTTGCGCCGGGGCAGCACCACGGCCGGGGAGACCGGGTTTGCCTCGCACGACCGCTCCGATTGCCACGCCTGGAGCGCCCACCCCGCCTACTACCTGCTGCGCACGGTGGCGGGCATCAAAGCAGAGGGCGTAGGATTTGAAGAAGTGCTGATTAGTCCGCACCTAGGCGATCTGCAACGAGTGTCGGTGAGCATGCCGCACTCCCGGGGAAGAATCCAGGTGGATTACGAAGTTAAGGATAAAGAGCTGGTGGCGCGCATCACCCTGCCGCCCGGGCTATCGGGAGCGTGGCGGTTTCAGGACAATACGCAGCCGCTCTCACCGGGTGAGCAAACTATTCGGCAGGCATTATAGGCCACCCGCAGGGCTTGCTCACAGTCCCGTAGCCACCCTATTGCCGGTGCGGGTCTCCATGAGTGTATCGCGCACTCCGAGTTGGCGGTAGGCCAAGAGCGGATAGAGGGCTGCGCCCGCCCGCCGGGCCGCTTCCCGCACCAGGGGCCGCACGTCGGTGCGGTAGGCATCCTGCAGGATTTCTTGCGCTATCACCACGTCGTTATCCGCCTGCGCGGCCCGCAGCGCTTCCCGGTCCACCAACAGCGTTTGCGCCAGACTCACTAGAATGGCCTCAACCGACTGGAGCAAGTCTTCCAATGGGTCTTTGGTGTTGTGCGAAGCATCGATCATCCAGGCCAGCGGCGGGTTGGTGTTGCTCGGGTCGTCTAGCCCCCGCACAATTTCGTTAAAAATCAAAAACAACTGGTACGGCCGAATGGAGCCTACCGTCAGGTCATCGTCGCCGTACTTGGAATCGTTGAAGTGAAAACCACCCAACTTGCCCCGCATGATCAGCGTTGCCACGATCTGCTCGATGTTGGTATTAGGCAGGTGGTGCCCCAGGTCAACCAGCGTAAAGGCTTTCTCGCCCAATTCGGAAGCCATCAGTAGCGAAGTGCCCCAGTCCTGAATGACGGTGGCGTAGAAGTTGGGTTCGTAGGGTTTATACTCCACAAACACCCGCCAGTCGTCGGGTAGGTGTTGATAGATTTTCTGCAAAGATTCCAGGGTGCGCTCGAAGGCCCCGCGAAAGTCGTACTGTCCCGGAAAGTTGGCCCCGTCGGCCAGCCAGACGGTCATGGATTGAGAACCCAGCGCTCGGCCGTATTCAATCACCTTGATGTTGTGGGCCACCGCCTGCTCCCGCACCGCGGGGTCAACGTGATTGAGCGAGCCGAACTTGTAGGAATGCGCTTGCTCAGGCTGATCCTGGAAGGTATTGGAGTTCATGGCATCAAAGCGAATACCCAGCTCGTCGGCCCGTTGCCGGATGCCGGGATAGTCTTCGGGCACGTCCCAGGGAATGTGCAGCGAGATGGCCCCACTGCTACCGTTAAGGGCGTGCAGCAGTCCCACGTCCTCCAGTTTGTCTTCCAGCGTGGTAGGCACTCCCCCCAGCGGAAACCGCCCGAAGCGCGTACCACCCGCCCCCAATGCCCAGCTCGGAATGGCCACCTGGAAGTCTTGTAAGCGGCGGATGACGGGCTCGGTGGCTATTTTCTTGCGGTCCAGCACTTCCTGCAATAGATTGAGTTCCTGCTGGTGCGGTACCTGGTGTTCTTCATTAAAGTCTAGGAGATGATCGCGGTTGATTCTCATAACGGGTTCGGTAAAATGTTAGTCGGATTTCTGTGCTCTTTTGATAGCTTCTTGGCGGGCAGCGAGCGATATCACCCTTAGTCTGGCTGAATTTATAATCGATAATACGTACAATCAAGATGGCGGTTTGTTGATCCAGAAAGGGGCGGTGGCAAACCACAGCACCATACCGACCGTCGCTAGTAAAGCGTGCCGGGGGGAGGCCAATCCGACCAGCAACAGCAACGATGGCCCAATGGTGAGGCCCAGGCCCAGGTAAGACAGTATTTTGAGAACAACATTCATACGCGCTGCAGTTGTTTTTGATAAAACTTGCTGTACCCAAAGTAAATCAATGCCGCCACAAACCAGGCGGGCAAGCCCAGAAAAAAGATTTCTATGCCCAGAAAAATATTGGCCAACACACACAACCCTAAAGTTGCTCCCCAGGTAAAAGCCGCCGCAGTGTTAAACTTAATGCCGGTTTTCTCCGCCAGGTTATTCAGCAGACCAGCCCTTTGGAAGAAGTAGTGATCAACCACGATGATGGTACCCATGGGTAGCAATACCAAACCGTACAAGGCCACAAAGTCAAGCAACTGCATCACCAAGGCCGGAAACACCGCGCCCAGGGTGGCCAGTGCGCCCGCCAGCATCGTCACCCGGCCGCGACTCCAGCGCGGAAACAGCGACTGAAACGCTAGTCCGGCCCGGTAGATTGTGGGGTTGGCGGTGGTCCAGCCCGCCACAATCACGCACACGGCTCCGGCCAGGCCAATCGTTTGGTAGGTCATCGGGCCGGGCACCACGGCGGTGTTGTTCGGGTCCAGATCAAGCTGCACGCTGTACATGATGGCGGCGGCAATCCAGGCCATGTAGTGGCCCACGTACATGCCCGCGGCCGAGGATACGCCCATCGGCCAGGTGCGCGCGTAGCGGAAGATCGACATATCGGCCATGCCCAGGTGCATGGCCATGTTGGCGAACCAGGCAAAAAACACCATGTGCCAAAAACCGAACGGACTGTTGCCCGCGATGGGGGTGCCGGTCCAGATTTTCTGGTTGGCTACTTCCCAAAACTCGGCGAAGGAACTAACTTCGTAGTAGGAAAGCGACACCAGGCCGCAGGCCAGAAAGACCAGCACCATCCAGGGCGCGGCCACGTTGGCGAAGCGGGCGACCGTCTCATAGCCCTTGGCGGCCACGATTGAGATCACGAAGCCGACCGCGATCACCGCTACGATCCAACCCAGGCTGTTGGGCAACCAGTCGTTGAGCTGCGGCATTTGCATTCCAAAGGGAATGCCTACGGCCGTGGCCGACACGGAAATCATGGCTCCGGCCAGAAAGCAGAACATCAGGCCGTTGGCCAGATTATAAATATTGACCAGCCGCCCGCCGCAGATTTTTTCCAACTGGTAGTAGAGCGTAAGGCGGGTGCGGGTGGCAATGGGGGCGGTGATGAACGTCCAGCTGAGCACCGCCAGCAGGTTGCCGAATAGCAAGCCGACCAGCACGTCGAAGGCGGATACCCCGTGCACCACGAACAACGGCCCGATCATAAACTCGGTGCCCGCCGCGTGCTCCCCGGCAAACATCCCGATGTAGCTGCTCCAGCCTTTTAGTTTAGACTGTGGTACCGGTTCTCGTTCAAATTCGTCGTCGGTCGATACTACGGGAGGAGCAGGCTTGGAAGTGTCGGTGGTCAAGTGAGGCGCGGTTTAGGTGGACTTACGGGAAAGGTATTCATTTTTTGCTTTCTTCGCCACTACTCGTCCCAATCAATAATCACCTTCAGGCTATCCGAATCAGCGGCGCGGGCGATGGCTTCTCGAATCTGGTGGTGCGCGAACCGTTCGGTATCGTTGGTCATGCGGTTGAGGCGGGGCAGGCGTTGGTTGCTTAGCAACTCGTGGGCTAGGTTGATGCCGTGCATGGTGCTGCCGTGCGTGGCCTGGTAACACTGCAGCTTGTAGTGCACGTCGTTGTTCAGATCCAGTTCGTGCACAATCGGAGGTTTGCCCTCCGGCCCCTTCACCCCGGCGTGCGCGTCGAACACGGTGTTATAGCCAATCAATTGGGTCGCCAGTTCGTAGCCCGAAGCGTGGGGCACGTTCATCATCACGAAGTGCGGTTCGTTGAAGGGCTGGCAAGCTTCCCGCACGTTTTCTACCACCCGCTCATCCCACCGGATGCCGACCACCTGCTCGGTGGCAAAGTCGCGCATGACGCGCTCGAGGCGCTCCGCGCCCCGGTTAACGACGATAATCTTCCGGGCCTTCATGGCCTGAGCCGCCTGCAGGGCGTAGGTGCTCTGCGAACCGGCTCCGATCAACACCACCACCCGGTCTTCGATGCAGTTGTTGACCCGGGTCATACCCTCCAGGCAGCAGGCCAGGGGCTCGAGCTGGCAGGCCGTGTCGGGATCGGTGCCTTCGGAGAATTTCTTGATCGGCCCCAACTCCACCAACCAGTCGGGCAGCACGGCGTGGGAGCGGGCAAAGCCCGGGTACTCGTGCCCGGTGGCCTGCGTATCGGGGCAACTCGTCCAGTCGCCGGTGCCCTGGTCGCCGCAGTAGATACACGATCGATCACTGCAGGGAATGTCGCATCCCAAGCCCACCAGATCGCCGACCGCGAAGCGGGTCACCCCTTCCCCCACTGCCTCCACCGTGCAACTCACCTCGTGAAGAATGAGGGCGGGCCACTCCGGAATGCGCGGCAGGCCGTGCCGATAGATCACCACGTCGGACTGACAGACCGAGGTGCGGCGCGTGCGTAGCAGCATTTCACCCGGACGAAGGTCGGGCAGGGCTTCTTCTACCGGGGTGAAGGTGCCGCCCGGCTGATCAAGATAATAAGAAAGACTCGTGGCCATAGAAATGTTTAGTTGGTTAGGGTAGTAGAGATCAGTTCCTTGAGTTGCTGGTACGCGGCGGCGCGGCTTTGGGTGCTATTAAACACCGAGGAAGTGCCCAGCACCAGCACGTCGCTGCCCGCTTTGAGCATTGGCGGAATGTTTTCCCAACTCACGTTGCCGTCTACTTCAATGAGCAAATCCAGCCCGTGCTGTTGCCGCCAGTGGTGCAGCTCGGCAATCTTGTCGATGCAGAAGGGCAACAGGCGCTGTCCGGCGTAGCCGGGGTTGACCGTCATCACACACACCATATCTACTAGGGGCAGTAGGTGCTTGACGCTCTCCAGGGAGATGCCGGGGTCAATGGCGATGCTAGGGCGACACTGCGCGTCGCGGATGCGCTGGATGGTGCGAACGGGGTGGCGCGAGGTTTCAGGATGAAAGGTAACGGTGGCGCCAGCTTGTTGGGTGAACAAGTCTACGGAGCGGTCTACCGCATCGATCATCAGGTGGAAGTCGAGCGGAATTCTCGAGTAGGAGTGCATGGCGGCGGCCAGATCGTTGCCCAGCGTGAAGTTAGGCACGTAATTACCGTCCATGATATCGATGTGCAGCAGGTCTACCTGCTCTTCCATCAGCACGTCCAACTCGTCCTGAAGACGCAGAAAGTCGGCGCACATCATAGACGGTGAAAGTCGTACGGTGCGGGGTGTTGTGGGTGAAGGAGAACTCATATGATAGTCTGAAAAATTTGTTGAACGTTATCGATTGAGTTTACTAGTTGGGGGCGGAGGAGCCTATCCGTATAATCTCTCCCCAACTTAGGGCCGGGAATTTCCAGGTAACCCACCACCTCCGGCACGGGCCAAGCTCCGGCATCGGTTATCGCTTTAATCTCAGCAAGGTCAATAATGCCTTCTGCTTGCTCCTCGTGAGAAAAACCAAAGGTTTTCAGGTAGTACTGATCGGTATTCTTAAAATGAAATTCGGCCATGTAGGAAATAGCATTCCGGAACAGATCAACGTTAGAATGCACCACCTCGCGTTGCGCATTGGTGTAGCCGTGGCTGATATCGCCACAGAGATAGGTGGGCACCGTGTCGGGTGATTGGGCGTGGTAACGTTGCATTTCTTGCATCATGTGCCGGATCTCCTCTTCGGTGGTAGGTGGTTCCGCCTGGCAAGACATCGGTTCTACGGTAAGCCCCTTCAATCCTTTTTCGCTGGCGTAGTGGCTGAGTTCTTTCAGGTGTTTGAGATAACCGGCAATGCCCGCGGCTTTGGTCTCGAGCTGGTCGCGATAAACGGCCCCGGGGTTGGATCCGCAGTAATCGGCTCCCACCAGCGAGGCTACGTGAATAAGCTTTTCGTAATTTTTGCGCGCTACTTTCTCCAGGTAAGGATCGTTGGTGAAAAAACCACCCAGTTCACGATGGGCGGTGAAGACACTCTTGATCCGCAACCCCCGCTGTTCGGCCGCTTCTTTAAGTCGGTAGAAGTAGGCATCTTCCAGAGAATACAACTCAAAGAAAGAACCCAATTGCACGTACCTAAGGCCCAGTTCCGCCACTAGGTCAAACAGCCAGGGATAGCTGTAGCGGTATTGTATTGCATCGGTTTTTATACCAATCTCAATCATTTAGTTCAATTTGAAAATTACTTTGTTATGAAATTTTTTGCGGTGAACAATGCTATCAAAGATTGCGGGACCTTCGTCCAGCGAAACCACGTCGGAGATTAAAGGAGCCACGATCAGTTCCCGGTCCATATAGCGCAACGCGGTGCTCCAGTCGTCTTGCCCCCGGGGCACAATCTTGGAATTCCAGGTGCCGTAGATGGTCAGTTCTCTCCTCAGAATGTTACTGAAGTCTTTTTCGCCAATGGCAAACTCTCCGTGAATATTCCCCATAAACACCACTTCTCCGAAGGTGGCCGCGGCCTGCACGGCCTGCAAAAAGGTTTGCGGCAGTCCACACGCCTCCACCACCCGCCGGGCACCTTCACCGCCCGTGTGCCGGTGCACTTCCGTCACCAGGTCCGAGGTACGACTGTTTACTGACACAAAGCCCATGTCGGTGGCAATGGCCAGCTTGCGTTCGTCAATGTCGGCCACCATCACCTGATCGCACCCGTGAATGCGTAACCACTGCGCCGTCATGTTGCCAATTGGGCCGCCGCCGATCACCAACGCGCTGTCGCCCGCTTGAATGCGCAGTTTCCTGACTCCGTGTAGGGCCACCGCCGCGGGTTCGGTCATCGCCGCGTGCAAAATATTAACGTGGTCAGGAATTTTGAAGAGATTTGCTTCGGGCACGTAGAGGTACTCTTCGAAGGCACCGTCGCGGCGTGAGCCGAAATAATCGTATTCTTTGCACTGGGCGTAGTCGCCGGTGGGGTAGGCTTTGTCTTTTTTGTCGGTAGGAATCAAGGGAAAGATCACCACTCGATCATCGGGGCGAAAATTGCTGCCGACTTTTTCTTCGGCCACGGTGCCACTGAACTCGTGTCCCATCACCAGGGGGTGATGATAAGCCCCGTTCTCAAATCCCCGAGGAATGTCGGAGCCACAAATGCCACACGCGGCGATTCGGATCAGAATATCATCGTCGGTGACCCGGATGGGCATAGAACGCTTCTCTACCCTAAGTTTTCCGTTTTCCTCAAGCGTCAAGGCCTTCATGCAGAAAAGAATAAAATGATTATTTGATGATTTAAATATGATTGTAAAAGTAAATAAAAATTTAAAGTAAGCAAAAAGTAATCATAAAGGTTATATTGGCCTTATATTTTGTGTCTATGACCCAGAGAAGACGTTTGAAGAGCATCCTGTCCTACCTTTCCAGCCATCGGGAGGTAGCCGTAGATGAGGCTTGTGCAATCTTTGAAGTTTCTCCGGCTACCATTCGCCGAGATTTCAACCTACTAGTGCAGGAACAAAAGGTCACTAAAACCTGGGGCGGGGTCAAACTACCTTCGGAGGGTGGGGACAGCGTATCTTCCGCAGAAAATCGGAACACCCTCTTTCTTGCCGAAAAGAAACGCATTGCCGAGCGAGCTGCTTCCCTTATTCAAGAAAACGACGTGATCATCATTGATGGGGGTACTACCACCTCGGAGCTGACCCCGTTGATCGCTGACATGCGTATCAAAGTCATCACCAACTCAGTACTGATTGCCCACCAAATCCACCATACCGGCAAGGGTAGGGGGGGCGCGGAAGTGATTATGGCCGGAGGGCTATTGTATCCTAGCGGGGCCTTAACGGTGGGTCCGCAAGCTATCAAGAATCTAAAGGAGTACTACGCTAACGTTGCCTTTTTGTCAGTAGGAGGCATTTCCGAAATTGGCGCGACCAATTCTAACATTCTGGTCGTAGAAACCGAACGGCAAATGATTAACCAAAGCGAACAGGTGGTGATGCTGGCTGACCACAGCAAATTTGGCAAGCAGGACCTGGTTCAGCTGTGTAGTTTTGATGAAATACATACGCTGATCACTGATGACGGACTTGACGCACCCGATCTGGTTCGTCTTATCAAGAACGAAGGCACCCGCGTACTCTTAGCATAATCTTAATTCCGAGGTTTGTGCCGCCGTGGCGCGGTCTCCACAAATCTCATCCGAGCATCCTGTGGTGACACAGGCCGTGGAGTTGGTTACTTTATTTTATCATCGTCCCTTAATGCTATACGACCAACCTGTTGACGAGGATCTGACCGGAGAGACCAATAAATACTTGTGCCATCACCTTCAAAGTACTTCAGCATCAACGATTCTACTGTATCGGATGCTCCTCGAGCAGCTCCTGCGGTGAATAAAACCCGGTTTTGTCTTTGGTCGCTTCCCGCACCGCTTGGACGGTTTCGGGCTCGACGGGCGCGGCCACGTTGCCAAAGGAGTTGCGTACGTAGGTGAGCACCGAGGCGATTTCCTCGTCGTTGAGCATCTTTCCGAAGGGGGTCATGGGCACCTGCCCGGGATACGATTTACCTAGCACCTCCATTGGGCCGTGCAGTCCGTTGAGCACCACCTTAATCAGACGCTCTTCGCTGCCCAGCACCCAGGGTGTGCCCTTCAGCGGCGGGAAACCCGAAGCGGATAGCCCCCCCCCGTCGGGCTGGTGGCAGGTGGAGCAGTAGCCTTCGCGGGAGTAGATCTCTTGCCCGGCCGTAAACAACGCACTGGCCGGACCCGCCATTCGGGTGGCCGCCATTTCGTCTGATTGGCGTTCCAGGGAGTGACCGTTCAGGTGCGCCTCCGCGGTCTGGTAAGCATCGGTCATCCAGTCGTCGATCGGGTGCTGACTGGCCGCCTCCAGCACCGCCAGACCCGCCTCCTGGTCGAGCCACGAAGCCGCTGCGATGGCTTCCAGGCGCACGCGTCCGTGCGCATCATCCGCGGCCTGCTGCAGCAGCTCGGCCTGATCTTCCACCTGATGACCGGTGTAGCGCAGCACCCGTACGGCCGCCGTGCGCACCCGCGGGTCTTTGGCCTGCAACAACTGCCGTAGCAGCCGTTGGTCTACCTTGTTGAGTCCCCAGGTTGTCCACAGCGCTTCCAGCAGGTGGTGCTCGTAGCGCGCATCGTCCTGGTCCAGCCGATCAATCCAGTTCCACAGGTGCGCTTGCACTTCCTGAGCGTCGCGGCCCCGCAGTTCGCGACGGGTACGGTACCGGGTACGGTACTCAGGCAGCTTCAGGTTATTCAACAGCGTGTCGATCGGGGCTCCGGCAATGTTAGCCGGTTTCACCAGCGGACGCGCTGGGTAGGTGATGCGGTAAATCCGTCCGTGCACGTGGTCGCGCAGGGGGTCGCGGGCGTTGTGCTGCATGTGGCCGATAAGCACGTTGTGCCAGTCCACCACGTAGAGCGAGCCGTCGGGAGCAAACTCCATGTCTACCGGACGAAAGTTCGTATCATCGCTCCAGAATAAGTCCTGTCGGTGTTCGCTGTGGTAGCCGGTGCCATCGTCCACCAGGGTGTGCTGCTTGGCCCCCAAGAAGCCGATGGTGTTGTTGATGAGCCAATCGCCCTGCACCGCGTCGGGGAAGTGGCGACTGGAGACAAACTCGAGTCCCGACGTGGGGCGCACCCGGTGGGCTTCTTCTACCAGGTTGCGGGACTTAGGCATCGCGGTGGCGTAGCGAGGTTTTACCGTGCCGGGCATCATCCAGTGCACGTCGGGGTTCGAGGTATCGGCAAAGAAGTTCTGTCCCCACGCATCGAAGGCGATGCCCCAGGGGTTGGGAATGGGCAGTTGGGCGGTGCGCTCGAGCTGGTGCCGCTGCGGCTGGTAGCGGTAGAAACCGCCGTTGGTGGCGCGCACGGGTCCGTAGGGGGTTTCCACGTTGGTGTGCAGAAAGATACCTTCGCCCATGTAAATGGCTCCCGAGGGGTCGGCGGTGTAGGTGCTGTGGGCGTGGTGGGTGTCGTGATCATCGAAGCCACTGAGCAGCACCTCGCGGGTGTCGGCCCGGTCGTCGCCGTCGGTATCAGTCAATAGCATCAGGTTGGTGCCCTGCGACAAGTACACCCCTTCCGGGGACAGTTCAAAACCCAGCGGCAGGTGCAAGCCATCGGCGAAGGTGGTTTGTTTATCGGCTTTTCCGTCCTGATCGGTGTCTTCCAGGATGATCAACTTGTCGTTGGGCTTCTGGTCGCCAGGTCGGTAGTGCGGGTAGCTCGGCATGGTGGCCACCCACAGCCGACCCCGGTTATCGAACGACAACTGCACCGGATTGGCCAGGTCGGCGAAGTCTTCTTCGGAGGCAAAGAGTTCTATCTTGTAGCCCGGAGCGGTGTGCAGTTTGTTCAGCGCTTCTTGTCCGTAAAGGTAGGTGGTGGTGCTGCTCTGGCCCGGATCGTAGTTGGTTTTTACCGGCGGCAGTTGGTCCGTCGTCTGGTCGGCCGCCGATAAGTCCATTTTCTCACCTTTCGCGGCCTGCCAGATCGCTTGGTCGCGCAGGGCGGTCATCTCCCGAATCTTAGCGATTTCGTAGGGATAGTTGTCCGGACCGAAGGGATCGTAGCGACGGCCGTAGGCGTGCACGCCGTTAGGGATTTTGAAGTCTTGGTGCCACATCCAGTTTTTCTCCTGCACCGCCTCGTGCACCAGGGCGCGGTTTTCCTCAGCCTTGGCTTCCGTGGTGCCGAACAGACGATCATTGAGCAGCGTAGCCAGTCGCGCGTAGCCCGCCGCGTTGAGTTGAAAGCCATCGATGGTAAGCGGGGCATCAGAATCGGCCAGCCACTGCTGCGAAGGAGTAAAGGCGTCGACGAACGGCACGTTGTTGTGAGCAGCCACCTGGTGAATTGCTTCGGTATACAGTTGAAGATTCGCGTTCGCTTGTTCACCATTGGGAAGGTCGTACTGGTCAGACAGGTCTTCAAAGGCGGTGGGCGATACCAGGGCCAACTGGGGCGGCGAGGTTCCGTTATAGGGTTGGCTCAAAGTATGCTCCACAAAAGCGTTCAGCTCGGCCCGAAAGTTATCCAGTCCGGCTTCGCCCCGAAACGATTCACTGTAGCCGAAGAAGGCAATGACCACGTCGGCTTGTAGCTGGGTGAGCCACTCGTCGGGCGAGGGGAAGTGCCCCTGGCTACCCGAATTCTCCGCTAGTTCGGTCTGAAAATCTTTCGCACCCGGAAACGCCCAGGGCGATACGCGGGCCGCGTGGGGGCGGAACCCCGGGGTGTTGCCCCCGTCGCCCATATTGCGAATAAACAGCAGGCTATCGGGATAGCGCAGCTGTAGCTCGGTCTCAAAGTGGCCGTAGTGCATCATGCGAGAGGGCAGGTTGTTGCCCACCAGCACAATGTGCGAGCCTTGGCGGATGGTGAGGGCGGGTTTTTCGGGAGAAGAACAGCGGGTGGTCAAAATGACGAACGCTACCCCCAGTGCTACGGATAAAATTTTTTCTTTATGCATTGCTATTACGGTTTGGCCAGGCTCTAATAAAGCTCTAATTTCTCTAAAAGTTGCCTGTCTTTCTAATGAACAGCAAAAGTGCACAAATTATTCGCCGGTTGTTCTTTTTCTATTCCGATTGGCGGGAGCTACGGTGAATTCCAAAGAAAAATTAAAAGGAGGTCTTTTTTAGAAAGATACTTCCAATAGCCATATTTTTAAACAATAAATTCTATTGATGTTTAGTCACTAATTGCCGTCCTTGGTACGCTAACTCAACCTACCAAAATTATGGCAAACCTATTCCACATGTTTTCTCTGAAAAGTGCGTGTCAGTTTTTGCTTCTAGTAGGACTCCTACTAGGATGGTCTGGTCCTGGTTTTTCCCAGGTTACCTACGAGAACGCTTTTCCGTCGTTGACCTTCGAATTTCCCGTAGAAATCCAGAACACGGGGATCTCGGGCGATAACCGGCTCTTTGTGGTGGGGCAGCGAGGCACCATCCGCGTCTTCAACAACGACGCATCCACCGGAACTACTTCGCCGTTTCTGGACATCCAGTCGGAGGTGTTCTTCAACGTAGGGCAAGAGCTCGGACTGCTGGGCCTGGCCTTCCATCCTAATTACGAGACCAACGGCTTCTTTTACCTGTACTACACCCGCTCGGCCGGAGGCACCCCGGAGATTGTGGTAGAGCGCTTTCAGGTAGCGGCAAGCAACCCCAACCAAGCCAATAAATCTTCGCGGCAGGTGGTGTTCAGCGTCGTAAAAAACCAATCGAACAGCAACCACAACGGCGGCAAAATCGCCTTCGGGCCCGACGGCTACCTGTACGTATCCATCGGGGACGGCGGCGGGGGCGGTGACCCTAAGAAAAACGGCCAGAACGTGAACACCTACTTCGGTAGCATCCTGCGCCTGGACGTTGACTTGGACGGCAACAATCCGCTGGATGCCAACGGACTGGCCCCGGAAGGTCGCTACGAAGTCCCGGCCAACAATCCCCTGGTGGGTCAGGACGGCTTGGACGAAATCTACGCCTGGGGAATCAGAAATACCTGGAAGATGAGCTTCGATCCTCCGACCGGTCGCCTGTGGGGCGGCGATGTGGGTCAGAATGCCTTTGAAGAGATCAATTTAATCGTGCCCGGCAACTTCGGGTGGAACCGCTTCGAGGGAGTTTCGGTGTATAACAGCAGCATTCCTGATCCGGGCAACGCCATTCCCCCGGCGTTCTACTACAACCGCTCCAGCGGCGATCGCTCCGTCACGGGGGGCTACGTGTACCGCGGGTCGCAGATCAGCAGCACCGCCCCGAGCATTGCCGGTAAGTACCTCTTCGCCGACTACGTGAGCGGTCGGGTGTGGGCGCTCGACTATAACGCGACCACGCAGGAGGCCACCCGGGAACTACTCTTTAAGGCCAGCAGCAGCTCCGGCTCATCGATCAACGTCTCTACGTTTGGCCAGGACGTCAACGGCGAAATGTACTTTGCGGGCTACGGATCATCAGGTTCCATCTACAAACTTAAGGATGGCGCAACCAGCGAGAACGCCGTCGCCGTGGACGGGGTAGGCAGCTGGAACGATGATCTGGGCAACATCCAGGGGGAAGTCAATACCATTGTAACCACGAACGACCAAACCGTCTACGTAGGGGGTAACTTCTCGGAGGTAGGTTCAGGCACCGCCGCCAATAACGTAGCTCGGTGGACACCCGCTGGTGGCTGGGAAAGCCTCGGACCGGGCGTCAACGGCGTGGTGAACGCCCTGGCCCTGGACGACAACGGTACGCTTTACGTCGGGGGGAGCTTCACCACCGCCGGAGGCACTTCCGCCCGTAACGTGGCCCGGTACACCACCGGGCAAAACTGGGAGGCCCTGGCCGGGGGAGTCGATGGCGCAGTGCTGGCTCTGACCGCCGCGGGTAACACGCTCTACGTCGGAGGGGCGTTCGTGGCGGCCGGTGGAACCACTGTCAACAACGTCGCGGCGTGGAACGG
This sequence comes from Cyclobacteriaceae bacterium, assembly GCA_965217295.1. Lineage (GTDB taxonomy): Bacteria > Bacteroidota > Bacteroidia > Cytophagales > Cyclobacteriaceae > Tunicatimonas. The sequence goes on along the minus strand of CBDCHR010000008.1, from coordinate 5,023,198 downwards.
TTCGTGGTCCGCGCTCCGGGACACTGATACGCAGCAAGCGGGCACCAACAACGAGATACGCTCCCTGGCCGTGGACGAAGCCGGAGACCTTTACGTGGGGGGCAACTTCGGCGCGGCCGGAGGCAACAGCGCCAGCCGGATCGCCCGCTGGGACGGCAGCCGGTGGAGCGCCCTGGGGGAAGGAACCAGCGGCTTTGTCCAGTCTATTGTGGTCACCGATCAGTACCTCTACGCCGGGGGCAACTTCACGATCGCGGGCAACCAAACCGTGAACCGAATCGCCCGCTGGGACCGCTCGGCGTCCACCTGGTCGGCCTTGAGCAACGGGCTGTCTAACAGCGTGAACGCGATGGTGGCCGACGAGAACTTCCTCTACGTGGGCGGGCAGTTTCGCAACGCGCTGAATACCGGGCAGGACAATATCATCGTGAACAACGTGGTGCGGTGGAGCGAGGCCGGGTGGGAGGCCCTGGGTGAGGGCACCGCCGTGGGAGTAGACAACTACGTGAACGTATTAAGTCTGGATGGAGCCACCCTGTACGCCGGGGGAAGATTCGAAACGGCCGGAAACCAAACGGTCCGCAACCTGGCAAGCTGGTCGGCCCCGGCAGCGCCGCCGACAACTTCGGCCCCCTTTGAAGCCGGTAAAATCACCATTCAGCAACCCGACCGGGCCACCTGGGTGACCGTGAATCTCAGTAGGACATTCACCCAGCCCGTGGTGGTGGTGAGTCCGCCTACCTACGACGGATCGCAACCCACCACCGTGCGGGTGCGCAACGTAGGCAGCAATTCGTTCGAGGTGCAGATCGATGAGTGGGAGTATCTGGACGGCTGGCACGTTCCCGAAGCGCTGAGCTACTTGGTGGTGGAAGCTGGCAGTAGCACGCTCGCCGGGCTCGACGTGGAAGCGGGGCGGCTTACGGTAGACGAAAGGTTTAAGGCGCAATCTTTCGCCCAAAGCTTCCCGGCATCCCCCGTGGTGCTGGTGCAGTGTGCCTCCGAAAACGAAAGCGTCGCGGTGGTCACGCGTCTCCGCAACGTAACGGCGAACGGCTTTGAGGTCCGGTTGCAGGAAGAGGAAGCGGCCGACGGTGCGCACGCCGACGAAGATCTGTACTACATTGCCCTGTCTCCCGGCACGGGTAACGACGCCGACTGGCAAGTTGAGGCGGCTTCGCTAGGCACTTCTTTCACCCAGCAGTGGAAGTCCATTGATTTTCTGAGCAGCCAGACCGATCCGCTGTTCTGGGCGGCGATGCAAAGCTACGAAGGTAGCGATCCGGCCGCCCTGCGCTATCGCGCGCTGGATGGCTCGGGCACGGAGGTGAAGGTGGAGGAAGAACAGTCGCGCGACAGCGAGGTGTCGCACGCCCGAGAAGCCATTGGCTACCTGGTGCTCAGCGGTCAGGGGGGCGCTTCGGCGAACAATACTGCTTCCCGAACGTCCGCGCCCTTGCCCGCGTCCGAGGCTACCGCCCTAGAATCCGGACTATGGCTCTATCCCAATCCGGTTCGGGTAGGGGAGGAGATCGTACTGCACGGTTTGTCTGCCGCTTTAAATCAGCTAACCGTCTATAACGCCCAGGGGCAGGTGCTGTTGGAAGCGGAAAACGTTGACCAGCCTAGGTTGGGCACCGAGGGTTGGCAGCCCGGTTTGTACTTCGTGCGTTGCCAGAGCGTTCAGGGCATCCACACCGAAAGACTGTTGATTATGGAGTAGACTATTCAGCCAGGAGGCACGTTTGCGAAGTGAGTTGATCCAGCGCGGTAAGATTTGCATCGCCCGGAGAGCCCATGACCGGAAATTAAACGGAGGCTGCTCGATCGGATACATAACAGCACCCCGTAGGGGGACGTCGCGACGTCCCCCTACGGGGTGCTGTTACTGGGGGTCAATCGCTGCACGCGCCAATTGAAAACCTCGGAAACAAACACGTTTTCGTCATCATCCACGCAGATGCCGTGGGCGATGTAGAACTGCCCCGGGGCCCGGCCGGGCTCACCAAATCGACCCAGTTCCTTACCCGACAGGTCGGCCTTCACCACCTGCTCGGCGGTGCCATCGGTGATGTACAGCGTTTTATCGTCGTAAATACTCAGTCCCGAAGGTACCCCCAGGTGCGTCCAGACCTCCTGAAAGTTGCCGTCCCGGTCGAAAATCTGGATGCGTTGGTTGTAGCGGTCGGCCACTAGCACCCGGCCCTGCGGGTCGACGAGCACGTTGTGCGGATTGTCGAACTCACCCTCGGCGCTGCCCTTCTTGCCCCAGGTCTTGATCAGGTTGCCGTAGGGGTCGAGCTTCACGATACGGGAGTTGCCGTAGCCATCGGCCACGTAGATGTTGTTGTCAGCATCGAAACCCACGTCGGCGGGTTTATCGAACAAAATCATCTTCTTGTCCTCGTCCCAGGTGCCCGGAGTATCGCGGCGGCCCAGCACCATCACGATCCGGCCCTCCGGATTAAATTTTAGCACCAGGTGCGACCCCACGTCGGTGGTCCAGATGTTGCCCTGCTGATCGACTTGCAGGCCGTGGGCACTGGAGAACATCCCGGCGCCGATTTCGCGCACAAACTTACCCTGGTTGTTGAACTCTAACAAGGGGTGCGGCCCCCGGTGAAAAACCAGCAGGTGACCGTTCGGCCGAAGGGCCACGCCGGTGACCTCGCCGAAATTATACCCTTCGGGCAGTTGCAGGTAGGCCGGATCAGCCTTGAGCGAAAGCTCACGCTGAGCAAAAACAGTTGGCGAAAGCAAGCTCAGTAACAAGGCTAGATACAAGTACATCATCAGAAAAGGATTATAAGGATTATACGGTAGGCGGCTGACGGTTTTCTTACTTCAACCAACGATTCCGAAAGCGCTGATTAAAGTTTGCTCAACGACCCAAGGTAAAGAATTAACGAAAATTTACAAGGTATCCGAGTATTTCGTTCAGACGGATCATGCTAATAAAAAGGCACCCTAAAAAGCGTTATTTCAGAAAAAACCTTACATTAGCTCTCCCAAGCTGCTAATCATACAATCTTTCTGAAGTTCGTCACCAATTTCCCGGCGAACGTACTGCAATTAATTTGTACCTACACCAAACCCTATCCTTATGAGACAATGCTTACTCATTGCCGGACTCCTGCTGTTTAGCGGAGCCATCTACGCCCAGGAACGTCCCGTGAGCGGCACCGTGACCGCGGTGGACGACGGCACCGCCCTGCCGGGCGTCAACGTGCTGGTGCAGGGCACCACCATCGGCACCATCACCGACGTGGAAGGCAACTACCGCCTCACCGTGCCCGGCGACGATGCCACCCTTACCTTTTCGTTCGTTGGCTACGAAGGCCAATCCACCGTGGTGGGCAACCGCAACGAAATCAACGTGCAGCTCGAGTCCGACGTGGCCCAACTCGAAGACGTGGTGGTGACCGCGCTGGGCATCACCAAAGAAAAACGGACGCTCACCTACAGCACGCAGGACGTGGAGAGTCAGGGGCTGGAAGAAGCCCGTACGCTCAACATCACCGAAGGGCTGAGCGGCAAGGTGGCCGGGATTGCCATCACCACCACGGGTGCCGGAGTGGGCGCGCCCACCAAGGTGGTGCTGCGCGGCAACCGCTCGCTGCAACCCAACGGCAGTCAGCCGCTCTACGTGGTGGACGGCATCCCGATGGGCGGCGACATCTCTAACATCTCGCCCAGTGATATTGCCGACATTTCTATTCTGAAGGGGGGAAACGCCGCGGCCCTGTACGGCAGCCGGGCCAACAACGGGGCCATTGTGATCACCACCAAGTCGGGAGCCGACGCCCCCGAGGGGGTAAGCGCCGAACTGCGGTTCAACTACCAGGCCAACACGCCCATCTTGCTCACCGAGTACCAGAACGAGTACGCGCAGGGCTCGGCGGGTCAGTATAGCCAGGGAGCAACCACCTCCTGGGGGCCGCGCATGAGCGGACAAATCGTGCCCCACTGGTCGAACGATCCGAACTACTTGGAAGGAGAAACCTACGCCCTCACCCCGCAGCCCGACAACGTGCGCGATTTCTTCCAGACCGGCCACACCATCGCCACCAGCCTGGGAGTGTCGGTTAAGCGCGACAATACCCGCGCCCACTTCAACTACACCAACAGCAACGGGCGGGGCATCATTCCGAACAACAACCTGAACAGCCACTACCTGAACCTGCGGCTAACGACCGAACTGATTCCCGAAAAACTGACCCTGGACGCCAAGGCAAACTACATCCGCGACGACTTTTCGAACGTGCTGGCCAGTGGCGAAAACTTCGATAACCCCTTGCGCTACGCTTATATTCTGCCGCGCAACATCCGCACCCAGGACCTGGAGCGCTACGCGTTTGTGAATGCCGCCGGACAAACGCGGCAGCACTTTTACAATCCCAACGACAACGGATCGGGCAACCCTTACTGGACGATCAACAACGTGCAGCGCCCCCGCATCCGCGAGCGCGTGCTGGGCTTGGTTTCCTTAAAGTACCAAATTACCGACGACCTGTATGTTTTGGGACGCACCGGGATTGACAAGCGCAACACCCGCGAGGAGTTCTTGCGCTTCGTAGACACCTACACGGTGGCTCCCGGTGGATCGTACGAAAAATCCTACAGCGCGGACTTAGAGTGGAACTCCGACGTGCTGATCAACTTTGATAAAGACCTTTCTACCAATTTCTCACTCAATCTGAGTGCGGGCGCCAACCTGCGGCAAACCAGCTTTGATCAACTGGGAGGGAACGGGCTAAATTTCAGCGTAGAAAACTTGTTTGCGCTGGGCAACACCCTGGAGCCTCGCCCCACCGAAGAATTTGCGGAGAGAGAACAACAGTCGGTCTACGCCTTCGGAGAAGTTGGTTTTAAAAACGCTATCTTCCTAAGCGGCTCGATCCGCAACGACTGGAGTTCTACCCTGCCCGAAGAAAATCGTTCGTATAGTTACCCCTCGGTCGGACTCACCGCGGTGGTAAGCGATTTGGTGAACTTCCCCGCCGCGATTAGCTTTTTTAAGCTACGCGGCTCCTACGCGGAGGTGGGCAACGATACCGGCCCTTATCGCTTATCTCAACAGGCCAATGTGATTGCCGGAGCGATTTTTCTGGATGGCACGCTGCCGCTGGCCAACCTGCTGCCGGAACGAACCACCACCTGGGAAGCCGGCTTTGACGCCCGCCTGTTCGAGGACAACGTGCGCTTCGACTTCACCTATTATAAGTCAAACACCTTCGATCAACTCTTTGCGGCCAATGCCCCCCGCGCTTCCGGAATCACCCGTATCTTCCTAAACGGAGCAGATATTCAGAACACCGGAGTTGAAATCGTGCTAGGCATCACCCCGGTGTCCGCCCCGAACTTTTCGTGGGACATCAACGCCAACTTCGCCCGCAACGTGAGCGAAGTGCTCGAGATCGCCGAGGATATTGACGTGCTTACCCAGGGCGGAGGATTCTTGGAGGAGTATCGCATCGAAGCAGGAGAGCCCTTTGGCAACCAGTATTCGCGCGGGTTCCAGCGCGATGACGCGGGCAACGTGTTGGTAGATACACTTGGACTTCCGCTGGTGACTCCCGGCAAAACCGTGCAGATTGCCAACTACCAGCCGGACTGGTTGATGGGCATCAGCAACACCATCAACTACCGAGGCATATCGCTGCGGGCGCTGGTCGATTTCCGACAGGGCGGACAGGTGGCGGTGTTCACCGAGGCCATCATGGCCGACGCTGGTCTGATGGACTATACCGCGCAGGGCCGCGACGGATCCCTGGTGTTTGGGCAAAATGTCTTCGCGGGCGAAACCGCCGTGTTGATCGACGAAGAAGGAAATCCGACGTCCACCCCCAACAACATTGAGGTGGATGCGGAGCGCTTTTGGGGACGTATCGGGGGAAGAAACGCACCGGCGGGCGAGGCCTTCGTGCGCGATGCTTCCAACATCCGGCTGCGCGAACTGGCCTTGGGCTACGCCCTTCCCGAAGCAATCACCTCCCGCCTACCGTTCCGCACCGCCAGCGTGTCGTTGGTCGGCCGAAACTTGTTTTTCTTTAGTAACAAAACCAAGTACTTCGACCCGGAAGCCGTGCAGTCGGTCAACAACAGCGCCGAGGGTCTGAACTCCTTTGCGCCGCCCACCACGCGCAGCTTCGGGGTGTCGCTTAATTTTGGTTTTTAATCATCCCTAGTAACTATCCATCTGTTATGAAACGTAGCATTTTATATACCTCGATTTTAGCCTTCACGGTGCTGGCCAGTGGCTGCACCGACGATTTCACCGAACTCAACACCGATCCCAAGAACCTGACGGTTGATAACCTGGGTCAGAGTGAGTACGGCGGAGTGGTGAGGGCCGCCATGTACAGTCCGGTGTTTTTCCCCTTCAGTGCCCGCGGGCCCTTTCAGCTCACGCAGTCGCTGTTTGCCGACGTGTACGCCAACTACTTCGCTACCACCGCCCCCAACTTCGATTCGGACAAGTTTATCCTGGTGGGGGGCTGGCTCAACGGGGCCTTCAACTACTTCTACGGCACGGCCGCTCCGCAAATCAAGTACGCCGAAGACTATGCGGCCGAAAACGATTTTGCGCTGGAGAACGCCATGATGAAGGTGTGGCGGGTGTGGTCGTATCACCAGGTGACTGACTACTGGGGGCCGATTCCCTATTCGCAGTTTGGCAACCGGGAAAACTCGGTCGCCTACGATTCGCAAGAAGAAATCTACCGCGACTTCTTCACTACCCTGGACGAGGCAATTCCCGTGCTGCAGAGCAACGCCGGGGAGACTTCCTTTCTGGGGTCCAACGACCTGCTCTACGGGGGCAACGTGGATCAGTGGATTCGCTTTGCCAACTCGCTCAAGTTGCGTCTGGCGATGCGGGTGAAGTATGCCGATCCTAACTTAAGCAAAACCGAAGCCGAAGAAGCGGTGGCCGCGGGCGTACTGGAGTCGAACGATGACAACGCGGTGATCGAAACCAACGCCGATTACGCCAACCGTTACAACACCATCACCCAGTGGGGCGAGTTTCGCATGAGCGCCGATATGGAAAGCATCCTGAAGGGCTACCTGGACCCCCGGGTAGCCAACTACGCGGCCCCGGCGCTTGTTCCCGACCCCACCGACGACCCGGCGGGCGTCTCCTTTCCCTACGAAGGCATGCGCAACGGACAGTCGAAGCTCGACAAGCAGGCCATTAAGTTCAACGAAATTGCCTCCGACATGGCCGCTCCCTACAAGGAGAACGGAGTTCCGGGTCCCGATTGGATCGTGATGAACGCCGCGGAGTCGTACTTCCTGCGGGCCGAAGGTGCCCTGGAGGGCTACAACATGGGAGGCGGAACCGCCCAGAGCTTTTACGAGCAGGGCATCGTCACCTCGCACCAGCAGTACGGCTACGACGGTACCAACCTGAGCGGAGCGAATTACGTGACCAGTACCAACACGCCTGCTTCCTTCAACGGCACCACTCCGGCACCCTCCGACGTGCCGGTGGCCTACGATGCAGCCGGTAGTGCCGAGCGCCAACTGGAGCAGATCATCACCCAGAAGTGGATTGCCTTATACCCCGATTCGCGCGAGGCCTGGGCCGAGAAGCGCCGCACCGGATACCCTACGTTCTACAACCGACTCAATAGCGATAATGCGAAAATATCCGTGGATCAGATACCCCGCCGCGTGACCTTCACCGCCGACGAGTTCACCACCAACGCCGAAGCGGTGCAGGATGCTATCGACAACAAGCTGGGCGGGCCCGACGATGGTACAACCAAGCTGTGGTGGGACCAGAAATGATCAGGATGATCGTGATTGTTGAGGATGATCAGGATGATTTTCACTGCTAACAATCTGGCGCAGGGCGTCCCTCCCGGTGACATACATAAGTGGGTTCTCCGAACCCACGCGTAGCTTTTAAAGTTAACGATAGCCGCCGGTAGCAATACCCGCGGCTATCGTATTCTAGCGAATGATTAAACTGTTGGGACCTACCGTACGAAAATTAAAGTTAGGATACCTGCTTGTCCTGGCACTGGGAGCCTGTCAATCTCCCGTGGTAGAAGACACCCTCTTCACGCAATTGCCCTCGTCGCAGACGGGCATCAAGTTCCAGAACACGCTGCGCGAAACCGAAGACTTCAACGTGATGAAGTACGGCTACTTCTACAACGGCGGCGGGGTGGCCATCGGCGACGTGAACAGCGACGGGTTGCCCGACATCTACTTTACCGGTAACCTGGTGGCTAGTCGGCTGTACCTGAACCGGGGAGATTGGACCTTCGACGAAGTAGCCGAAGAAGCGGGAGTGGCCGCCGCCGGACTGTGGAACACCGGGGTGACGATGGCCGACGTGAATGGCGACGGCCTACTGGACATTTACGTGTGCCGCTCGGCCGCCGCCGACCCCGCCCGCCGCAAAAACCTGCTCTTTATCAACGACAGCGATTCATCTTCGGGTAAGGTGACCTTCACCGAGCAAGCCGACGCCTACGGACTGGCCGATCCCGGCTACTCTACCCAGGCGGCGTTCTTCGACTACGACCGCGACGGCGACCTGGATATGTACTTGCTCAATCACTCTACCCAGGAGTACGCCGGGTTCAACAAACTCACCGCCTCGCACAAGCAGCGTCGCAATCCTCTGCTAGGCGATAAGCTGTTTCGGCACGACGCGGGCCCCACGGGGGGGAGTAAGTTTGTGGACGTTTCGCAAGCGGCGGGCATTATCCAAAACGTGTTGGGCTTCGGACTGGGAGTGGCGGTCACCGATGTAAACTCCGATGGCTGGTACGACATCTACGTTACCAACGACTACAACGAAGAAGACTACCTGTACATCAATCAGCAGAACGGCACGTTTGAAGAGTCGTTGCGCAGCCGCATCGGACACACGTCCCTGTTCTCGATGGGTTGCGATGCGGCCGACATCAACAACGATGCGCGGCCCGACCTGATCACGCTGGACATGCTGCCCGCTAGCAACGACCGGCTCAAAATGTCGCTGGGGCCCGAGAACCACGACAAGTACGCCGAGCTGCTGCGGCAGGGGTTTTATCCACAGACGATGCGCAACATGCTGCAGCTCAACAACGGCAACGGCCCGGATGGGTACCCCAGCTTTAGTGAAATCGGGCAACTGGCCGGGGTGGGCAGCACCGATTGGAGCTGGGCAGCCCTGCTGGCCGACTACGACAACGACGGGCGCAAGGACCTGTTTGTGACCAACGGCTATATGAGGAACTACCTCGACATGGACTTTATGAACTACGTGGTGGGGCAAAAGCTGCGGGAAGACCGCGGCGAAGAACAGGTAGCGATCATGAAGCTCGTTGAGGCTATGCCCGCCATTGAGGTGGCCAACTACGGGTTCCGGAACCAGGGCGGGCTGTCGTTTCAGGACCAAACCCAGGCCTGGGGACTGGGCGGCAACAGCTTGTCGAACGGGGCGGCCTACGGTGACCTGGACAACGACGGCGACCTGGATTTGGTGGTCAACAACGTGAACGACGTAGCGGGGGTGTATCGCAACAACAGTGGAGCCCTGCTGACCAACCGCTATCTTAAAGTGCAGTGCCAGGGAACCGTAATGAACACCAAGGGCATCGGAGTTAAAGTGTGGCTATACGCCGGGGATACCACCTACTTTCAGGAGCTGATGCCCACCCGGGGGTTTCAGTCATCCGTGAACCCGGAACTGCTGTTCGGGGTGGGAGAGGTGCGGCAACTGGACAGCCTGACGGTGGAGTGGCCTACCGGCGAAGCGCAAATCCTTCGCCAGGTGGCCACCAACCAAACGCTGTCCTTGCACCAGACCGACGCGAACCGCCCCCTAACCCGTCCGGCCACCCCGGCACCGTGGTTCGCGGAAGCTCCTGCGGTGATCGACTACCGCCACCGCGAGAACGGCTTTCAGGACTTTAAGCGCGACAAGCTGCTCGCCCAGGGTTTGTCTACCGCCGGTCCCAAGATTGCGGTAGGCGACGTGAACGGCGACGGTCTCGATGATCTGTACTTGGGCGGAGCCAAGGGCTTCGCCGGGCAACTATTGCTGCAACAGAATGACGGAACGTTTAGCCACCAGCCGACCGAGACTTTTGCGCCGGATAGTGCCGCCGAGGATACCGATGCGCTCTTCCTGGATGCTGATGGCGACGGCGATCTGGACCTCTACGTGGTGAGCGGTGGTAGCGATTTCGCCGAACAGGACCCGGCCCTTCAGGATCGACTGTATCGCAACGATGGCACCGGAGACTTTCGCCACGATCCCGAAGCCCTGCCCACCATGCTGAGCAGCGGCTCGGTAGTAGTAACTGCCGACGCGGATCAGGACGGTGACCTAGATCTGTTCGTGGGAGGAAGGTTGGTGCCCGGTCGGTACCCGCTGGCCCCACGGAGCTACCTGCTGCGCAACGATGGCACCGGGCACTTTCAGGACGCTACGACCGAGATGAACGCTTCCCTGCTGAATCCGGGCCTGGTGACCGATGCGGTATGGACCGACCTGGATCAGGACGGCTGGCCCGATCTGGTGGTGGTGGGTGAATGGATGCCCATCCGCACCTTCATGAACCGCGCGGGCCGACTGGAAGAAACCTTTCCCGAAGGACTCGCTCAGACTTCCGGCTGGTGGAACACCGTGGTGGCCTATGACTTAGACAACGATGGCGCCCCGGACTTAGTGGCCGGGAACCAGGGGACGAATAACCAGTTGAAGGCCACCGCTCAAACGCCGGTGCAGCTCCTGTACGCTGACTTCGACCAGAACGGCTCTATCGATCCGCTGCTTACCTACTACATTGACGGAGAAAGTCAGGTAGCCTTTAGCCGCGACGAGTTGATCGGCCAGATGGTGTCGCTGCGCAAGAAGTTTCCCAGCTACGCGGACTACGCCCAGGCGGGATTGGATGAGGTGCTGACGGCGGAACAACGGCCAATGGCCGACACGCTCACCGCCACCTGCTTTGAGACGACGTGGGTGCGCAACGAGGGCAACGGTAACTTCACGGCGCAACCCCTGCCGATTGAAGCGCAGTTTTCGCCGGTCTTCGCCATTTTACCCACCGAGCTCAACGGTGACTCCCTACCAGATCTAATCCTAGGCGGCAACCTGACCAATACCCGGGTGAGCACCGGCCGCTACGATGCTAGCTACGGAACGGTGTTGCTGGGGCAGGGTGGAGCCTTTCGGTACCAGCCACCGGCCCCGACGGGAATCAGCGTCACCGGCGACGTACGTGATATCGTGCCGATCAACGACCGGCTACTGTTTGCCCGCAACAACGATAGCCTGCGGGTGTTCCGAAGAGTGAGAGAACGGGTAACATCCGTCATCCGGTAACCAGCCGCCAGTAAACAAACTACCCTAATTTATGTGCCTTATCATCCCCCCCTTACTTCTTCTGCTTATGGTCAATCCCTTTGCTATCCAAGCAAGCGATACCCTCACAGTCACCCGCTGTGCCGACTTCGAGATCAACGGACAGGGTAATCACGCGACTTGGTCCCGAACCGAGTGGGTGACCCTACCTTTGCGCCACGGGCCCCGGCAGGAAGCTACCACCCAAGCCAAGGTGATGTACTCCGCCACGGGTATCTACTTTTTGATGCAGTGTGCCGACGGGGTGCTCACCGCCACGCTCACCGAAGACTTTGCTGATCTTTACAAGGAAGATGTCGTAGAGGTGTTCTTATGGACCGACGAAGTGCAGCCGCTCTACTTCGAGTACGAACTCTCGCCGCTCAACTACGAACTACCTATTCTCGTTCCCAACCACGGAGGAGCGTTCTTCGGCTGGCGTCCCTGGCACTACAAAGGCGAACGGCGCACCCGCCACGCCACCTCGGTGCAGGGCGGCGAGAAGCAAAGCGGAGCTACCGTCACTGGCTGGACCGCCGAATTCTTCATCCCCTACGCCCTGCTCAAGCCGTTGGGCAACGTGCCCCCGCAGCCCGGCACCCGTTGGCGGGCCAACCTCTACCGCATCGACTACGACGCTGCCGAACCCCGCCATTGGCAGTGGCAACCCACCTCCGGAAGCTTCCACGAGTACCAACGGTTCGGTACCTTCCTCTTTAAATAGCCTACAATACGTTCTGGCGCTGGACCTCTGGTTGGGGGCGCCTAGCCGGGGGCGCCTAGCCCGGTGACCGAAGTAAGTGGGTTCTCCGAACCCAACGGTAGCGCACACAATTCATCTATCAAAAGCACCACCATGAAATACCTCTGCTTACTAACCTGCGTGACCCTGGCGGCCTGCCAGTCGTCACCCAATGTACTTGATGTAGCCTTCGAAGACAACCCCCTGCCCGCGGGCTGGCAACTAGTTTCCCTGACCGGCGATTCGGTGACTAGCTTTTCGGGGCCGCCCCTGGCTCCGCCCGAAGAAGCTATCCCAGTACAAAACGCCCGACTGGAAAGTCCCCCGTTCGAGGTAGAGCCTTTTCAGTACTACCGCGTGGAAATGGCCGTACAGGCGCAGCAGAAAACCCTGTGGGCCATGACCTTCTACGACCAGCGCGACTCTTTGTTGCTGGCCGACTTCTACTCCAGCCTCGACCCTACCGCCGGCCTGCAAAAGCATGTCTTCTACGTGCAGGCCAAGGCGAATGCTGCCCGAGCCGAGTTCTGGCTGCAACCGGGTGCCGACCAAATCGCCTACCTGCGGCAGGTGCGCATCACTCCGGCTCAAAGCTCCGACGAGATTCGGCGCTGGCAAGACAGCATCTACCGCAGCGTGCCGCCCCTGCGCTATCAACCCCCTGCCGACCGCTGGAAGCACTTGCCCCGTACCATGCAGACGCTGCGCGAGGGCGGCACCCTACGGGTGGTGATGCTGGGCAACTCCATCATCAACGACACCGGCAACTCCGGGTGGGAGCTGCCCGTAGAGGCACAGTATCCGGGAGCCGATCTGCAGGTGATCACCTCGGTGCGGGGCTGCACCGGCTGCACCTACTACCAGCACCACAACCGGGTGGATACCTTCGTGGTGCAGTACCAACCCGACCTGTTGATGATCGGCGGCATCTCGAACCTCAACGACACGGCGGCCATGCGCAGCGTGATCCGGCAGGTGCGGCAGCGCATGGATTCCGGTCTGGACGGACCCGCCCCCGAGATCATGGTGCTCAGCGGCCCACTCGGGCGCGACGGCGACCCCCGCACCAACCCCGACTTCCCCGTGGTTCCTGCAGATGGCGACTTTCGCCTTCAGTTGGCGCAGTTGTGCGCCGAGGAGGGAGTAGAGTACTTAGACATGAAGTCGGCCTGGGGCGCGTACTTAACGCAGAGCAATGCTGCTTACGATTACTACCTACGCGACCCAGTGCACGCCAACGCTCGCGGGCGACAGGTGCTGGCCCGCATGCTTGCTACTTACTTCGCTCCAAAAGAAGCGTCTTAAAAGCAAAAACAACCGTTAACCTCAGCATCCAGCATCCAGCATCCAGCATCTACTTTTTCTCTAACAAGTCCCACCGATTTCCATACAGGTCTTCGAACACAGCCACGGTGCCGTATTCCTCATCGCGGGGAGCCTCGATGAAGCGTACACCCCGCTTGATCATCGCGCGGTAGTCGCGCCAGAAGTTGTCGGTATGCAAAAAGAGAAAGACGCGCCCACCGGTCTGGTTGCCACAGTGGGCTGCCTGCTCCGGCGTGCTGGCTTTGGCCAGCAGCAAGTGCGTTTCTTGGGCTCCCGGTGGGGCCACCCGCACCCAGCGTTTGTCGGCCGACAAAGGCGTGTCCTCTACCAACCGGAAGCCCAGCGTTTGGGTGTAGTAGGCAATGGCTTCGTCGTAGTTTCGCACCAGCAGGGCCACGGATCCCAGGGTTTGCTTCACGGTGGTTACAGACTTTGGGCGCTGAAGGTGTCGCCCTGGTTGATGTCGCCGGTTTCCAGTCCCTTTTTAAACCAGCGCATGCGCTGGGCCGAGGTGCCGTGCGTGAAGGCGTCGGGCACCACGTAGCCCTGCGACTGCTTTTGCAGGCGGTCGTCGCCGATGGCGTTGGCGGCCCGCATGGCTTCCTCAATGTCGCCCTGCTCCAGGATGTTGTTCATCTCCTGAGCGTGGTGCGTCCATACTCCGGCCAAAAAATCGGCCTGCAACTCCAGGCGCACCGACAGTTCGTTATAGTCTTCCTGACTCAGCGAACGGCGTTTGGCTTGCATTTGATCCGTGATGCCCATCAGGTTCTGCACGTGATGCCCCACCTCGTGCGCCACCACGTAGGCCATGGCAAAGTCGCCGCCCGCGCCCAGCCGTTGACTCAGGGTTTGCTGAAAGCTCAGATCAATGTACACTTGCTGGTCGCCGGGGCAGTAGAAGGGACCGGTGGCCGCGCTGGCACTGCCACAGGCCGACTGCACCGCGTCGGTGAACAGCACCAGCGTCGGTTCTTGGTACTGCGCACCCTGCTCCTGAAACAGCTTGTTCCACACGTCTTCGGTATCGGCCAGCACCACCTTCACAAACTGGGCCTGGGCGTCTTCCTCGGCGGTGGGAGTTCGCGTGGTAGTAGAGGTGTTCACGGCAGCATCGTTGCCTCCCGTCACCAGCCGGAGCACGTCGCCCAAATCGCCGCCCATCAGCAGCGTGATCACCACCAGCACAATGGTGCCGAGCCCGCCGCCCACGGCCAACCGTTTGCCGGTGCTGCCCCGTCGGTCGTCGACGTTGCCACTTTGTCTTCTGCCTTGCCAGCGCATAGTCTTAAGTAGTTAGTTTAGTTTGGTTATACTGCGAAAGCAGGTAGGCAGGATGCGCTACTTTTGCCAAAACGCATTTGTAAATAACGCAATAGTTGGCTCAGATGTTTTGCCTTTGCTGATGCTTCTGGGCGCTGGTGGAGGTGAGAACGAATGTTGCTATGACTTGCTAATGAGTTATAGATGTGAAGTCAACTACTGGAGTGATAATTAGGTAGGGATTCGCGACCAATGAAAAATATCAAAGAGCTGGTAATCACCGTGCCGCAAAGTGCTCTTTATGGGGGCGACATTAGGGGCACGAAATATGGAGCTGCAAAACCTCAGCGATTTCAGACCAGGCAATGGCTGCCACACTGCCATCGTCATGTACGGGATAAAAAGCCCCGTAAGTAAAATTACCAAAAGATTGCTGACTAAGGGCTACACCGTCTGTATTACGGGTAACTTCACCTCCAAAAGTACCTATATGCTGTAATGTCTTTCTGTCAAAGACCTGAAAGTTATTATTTACTTCATGCTGGTCTGTGGCAATATAGTACCCTGAGCTGTCAGTCTCACAGGCAAAAAGGGCAATACCTTCGGGTTCGTAGGTAAAATATTTACTGGAAATAACTTCTCCGGTAAATTCTCCTTTGGGTGAGTAAATTTTGATGTTTCGTTGAGACGCTTGTTCATCCGCAATCAGCAAGCGTTGCAATGCGGAATCATACAACAGAGATTCTACTTTATACAGCACGCCTTCTCCCGATGTATCGCCAAAAGCCCGAACATGTCTGCTGGCGATTTGGTTACTTTCTACTTCGAACCTAAAATGATGCACTCTATGACCTAAACTGTCCACTGGCGGGATTTCTTCAGCAGCAGTCTCATAATTATCAGTAATATACGCATCATAACCTGCCTCTGTCTTGGCTACTGTGATACCGTAAGGGCGGATCAATGCTTCTTCACCAAAGAATCCCAAAGAGGTAAATTCCGGCAATTTAAACACTTGTATTCTATGGTTGTCTCTTTCGGCGATCAACAACAGGTCATCTTTCACAGCAATCCCATTGGGACGGCTGAAAGCGCCTTTATCTGCTCCACCTTCTCCGAAGCGCCTGATAAATTTCCCGGTAGCAGCATTATATACGATGATAACATTGCCTTCTTTAGCCGTTGCCAGTAACCAGTGTTGTCCTTCTGAGCCATGCCAGATAGCAGGACTATCCACATTATCACCTTCATCGCGGTCTGTCATAAAGGCTTCTTCGATAATGATTTTTTCCTGCCCGGCAGTGCCATACAAAGAAGCGCCAGTGCTACCTGCTGCCGTCTCTTCCGTTTGTGCATTTTGGGTAGGCGTGCAACGGCTAAGTATGAAGCTCAGAGATACGAAGAAAGTGATAAAACATAATTTACAGATCATGCTGAAAAGGTATGCTGTCAAAAAAGCTATAAATCGTATTTAATACCAAAGTTAGTCCACCAGGAGTAATATTCCTGCTGCTCTGGCCGGGTGGTCACGCCATTGTAATATCTCAGAGGCGCATTGGTCAGGTTAAGTACTTCCAGAAAAACCCTGAAGTTTCCGATAATCTGCTGACTGGCAGAAAAGTCGAGCTGTAACCTCTCGTCATAGAACCTGTCGCTATTGTCACTATCTCTCAACTCATCTACAAAGGCGCCGTTATAGTTGGCTGCGATGCGTCCGTTAAAGCCTCCCTTTTCGTAAGATAAAGCAAAGTTGGCTGCACTATTGTTTTGTCCGGGAAGCGTTACGGTACGCACATCTTCATTGGTTTCTCCAAATAGTTCTGCCTCAGACCATGTGTAGGTGTAATTTACAAATATACCAAACCCGCTCAGGAATCCTGGTAAGAAAGTCAGTTGCTGCTGCCAGTTGAGTTCGACCCCTGCCAGTTGAGCATCATTCCCATTGACGGGTTGCTCTGCCTCAAAACCTTCAAATTCGGGCTCTTGGTAGAAATACAACCTGGTATAGCGAAAATCCCGAATATCTTTGTAAAAAACGCCTCCTGATAATATGCCTACTGACGAAAAATAGTATTCTGCCATCAGGTCTAAGTTCGTCGAGCGGGTAGGCAACAGGTCAGGGTTTCCCAAGGCTATCTCCTCATCCTCGCGATTGATAATCCTGTAAGGCGCTAAATCGAAGTAGTTGGGCTTGGCAAAGGTATTGGTCCACGCCAGTCTAAGTATAGTACGTTCATTGAAATTGTAATTCATGTTAATCATAGGCAGGAAAAAATCAAAGTTCCTGTTGGTAGTAGTGCTTTGCGCTTCAGGAATCAATTCACCTTCCTCATCAAACTCTACGGTATTTCCGCTGTATGCTGTCCTGGTATTCTCATACCTGAATCCAGCTATGATGTTGAGAGGGCCATTTCTCAAGTTGGTCATCAGGTAACCGGCATAGGTATCTTCAGTAGCCGTATAATCTTCTCCTTCGCTGTCTACAAAAGTATCTTCAAAGCTGGATTCAAACTGGTTTCTTTCCTGGGAAAACCAATCACGTACTATATCAGGATCGGCTGCCAGTCCTATGGTGTATCTTCCGTCCATAAAATCAGTATCCTCAAAGTCTCCCAGCAGATCACGGTAAGTTCTGTCACCTTCGTAAGTGAAGAACTGTTTTTCAGGGTCTAAGCTCTTCTTTTTAGTTCTGAAAAGTCCGCCAAACTTAAATTCTCCCTCAAAAGCACCCAGGTTATAATAGGTCTTCAGATTCAGCCTGGAGGTAAAGTGCCGGTCTTCGGTCAGTTCGTTGGTGTATTCTAATAAGTCAAGGGAGTAGTTATCATATTGTAAGGGGTCAGCGTCTTCAGGCGATCCGGGAATGACACGATACTGAGGAAAATTAGGGTCGCTCCGGTCAAACTGCATAAATTCCACACTTTCTCCCTCAGCGTCTTCGTACTCTTTGTTATAGATGGTCACGTATTCAGGAGAGGTATTTTCTCCTGCATACGAGTAAGAGAGCATATAATCTATATCCAGGTTGCTTGTCAGACTGTGCTCACCGCCTGCGGACAAAGAAAATATGGTTTGTGCTTCATAACGGTCTTTCAATTCTCTTTCAATCACGGTAGGTTCCACCAGAATAGTCCTGTTGTATTCCTGGTCGCTAAAGCGGTTATAGATAGCGTTTAAAAAAAGCATAGAGGCAGGATTAAATCTATAATCCACAGAAGTAGTAACCCCTGTACGTATCCGGGTGATCTCATAATCCTGCAATACCAGCGACTGGAGTTCCCCTTCGTCATATTCCATTTCATTATTGTCAGTGGAGCGGTTATCCCTGTCATAGCTCCCTCCGATGAGAAAGCCAAATTTCTGTGCATCTCCCACTCTCTTGCCATAAGCGGCGGATACCTGTCCGAGCAGCGGGCTTAAGTATTCCACATTATTATTATAACCTCCGGCCAAAGTGGCATTAAAAATAGTTTGATCTGTGCGGGGCGCCAACGTATTCAGGTTGATACTCCCCCCTACCGCATCACCATCCATATCCGGCGTGATGGTTTTATTTACCTCGATGCTGGAGAGTACATTGGCGGGAATCACATCCAGGGCTACAAAACGCACATCTCCTTCAGGAGAAGGAATCTGCTCTCCGTTGATGCTTACACTGTTGAGGTTGGGATTGGTGCCCCTGATCTGTACATACCGCCCTTCTCCTTGATCGCGCGTGATGGTGATACCAGGCACCCGTTGTAAGGCTTCCGCCACATTCTGGTCTGGAAACCGGCCGATCAGGTCGGCAGCTACAATGTTTTTGATATTACCGGCACTTCTCTGCCGACTCAGAGCCTGTGCCTGGCCGAAGCGGTTTCCGGTGATAGTAATTCCCTCAATCTCTGTAAGATCAGGCGTTAGAGAAACTGTTATTTCCGCTGCCTCACCTGCTCTTACGTTTACGTCCATTTCCTTGTTCTCAAATCCTACATACCGTATTTCCAGGGTATGTTCTCCCACCGGCACCCGGTTGAGCCTGTATCTTCCGTTCCTGTCAGTGGTAGCGCCCAGTGAAAGGCCCTGGATGATGACTGTAGCTCCGGGTAAAGACTCATTATTTTCCTGATCATATATTCTTCCTATCACATCACCGTACTGTCTAGATTGAGCATAGATGAGGAAAGGCTGCGCAACAAAGATGACTAAGGCAATAAAAAATTTGGTAAGTAGTATCTTTTTCATCATAACATTCTGCTGCTAAGGATTAAGGAAAAAGTATGTCCTCAAAATTGAAGCTTTAAGAATGGATATGCCATTTGTTGATGTTAACAAATTGTTATAAAATTGTTAAGGATGCATTGCTCAAGCTGAAGGCGGAACGGCCAGCTGTTGCTTGCTTGAGATTCAACAGAAGCTTCATCATTCACTCTAAAAGTGCAGTCCGATTGTATCTTCAGGCGATGGCCTTTGATATATCTGGACAGTGCCAGCGTGTACTCCTGTTGTTGTCTGCTTTGACGCCCTAACTCCTGCCCGGGGGAGACAAGGGTGTATCTGGCGGCAACCTCAGAGTCACTTTTAAAAACATATCCCAACTGATAATTTTGCCCCGCGCCTACAAGTACATACCCAACTCCACGGCCTGTGTCACCACAGGACGCTCGGGAGGGGTTTGTGGAGACACAAAGCTATAACTTCGGACAACTACGACAGTACTTCCCCTTCTTCTTATATTTCCTACAGCATTTCTTAAATAAGCATTCATCCTGGCAGATCATGCCTGGTTTATCAAACAACTCCGTGGGTTGCTCTTCGGGCGTGTAGTGGCTTTCCGCAGTGATGTTCATTGTCTAAACGTGGGTTCAGTTACCTTCACAAATTAAGGGTAAAAAAGATTCCCGCTCCCGATGATTGCGCTTATATTGGGCGTCCACCGATTGATTCACATCTATGAACGTACTGGTTCTCAACGCCGGAAGCTCTTCTATCAAGTACCAACTCTTCGCTATGCCCGAGCAGCGGGTGCTTGCCCAGGGCGTAGTAGAACGCATCGGTGAACAACCGGGGCTGGTACAACATACTTCCTATCGTGATGATACGCCCCGCGTCTACGAGCAGAAGCAAGCCATACCAGACCACCAAACCGGTATGCAGCGGGTGAGCGACCTACTTCTGGACGAAGCGTACGGGATGGTAAGCCATCCCAACGAAGTAGCGGTGATCGGTCACCGGGTGGTGCACGGGGGCGAATACTTCCGAGTGGCTACCCTGATCACCGACGAAGTCACGGAGCGCATCCGGGAGCTTACCCCGCTGGCTCCGCTGCACAATCCGCCCAACCTGACTGGTATTGCCGAGGCGCAGCGCGTGTTTCCGCTTGCCCAACAGGTAGCGGTGTTCGATACGGCCTTTCACCAAACCCTGCCCGACTATGCTTTTCGCTACCCGGTGCCCAACGACTTATATCACCGGCACCGGGTGCGGGTCTACGGCATGCACGGCACCTCGCACCGCTACGTGGCCCAGGCCGCGGCCGACTTCCTGCAACGACCGCTCGCTTCCCTCAACCTGATCACCATTCATTTGGGTAACGGTTGCAGCATGGCCGCCGTGCAGGCGGGCCAAAGCGTAGACACCTCAATGGGGCTCACTCCGCTGCCCGGCCTGATGATGGGCACCCGCTCGGGCGACGTGGACCCCGCGCTGGTCTACTTTCTGAACCGCGAAACCGGCCGCACCGCCGCCGAAGTGGATCAGCTGCTTAACAACGACAGCGGCTTGCGGGGCATCGCGGGAAACAATGATGTGCGGGAAGTAGTGAAGCAGTACGAAGCCGGAAACGATGCGGCGCGGCTGGCGCTAGAGATGTACGCCTACCGCATTAAGAAGTACATGGGTAGCTACCTGGCCGTGCTGGGCCAAGTCGACGCGCTGGTGTTCACCGCCGGGGTAGGAGAGAACAGTCCCCTGGTGCGGCAGATGAGTTGCGCTGGTTTGGCACCCCTAGGCATTGCCCTTGATGCAGACCGGAACCAAACCGCTGCTTCCGAAGCCCGCGCCATTCAGTCGGCCGAAAGCTCTGTGCTAGTGCTGGTGGTGCCGACGAATGAAGAGTTGGCCATTGCGCAGGAGGCGTATGCGGTGGCGGGGGGGGTGACCGTTGCGTAGCGCATTTCACCAGCATAGGGCTTCAAGCCCTATGCTGGTGAGAAATGGCGTTTGAAACACAAGCTGGTTGTAGAAGTAGCAACGCGTCCTACGACCCAAACGGGTCTATCTAATGACGTAGGTCGCCGGGCACCGCGTGCTATCAACCTGCGACAAGGATTCATGAAGTTGTAGTAAAATGTTCTGTTTAAACTATGAGTAGCCTTAGTTTACTTATTCTTCCTCTATCAAAGAACAAGCCTGAATTTATCATACAGGTTTTAGTTATAATCTGCGAGTATCTTATACTATTTATAATATCGTTCAATCAATGGACCTTTATTTCTTTCTTTGGAGTCTATTCAGCATTTGCCATTATGGCAATGCTTGATTATACTATACATTGCGAAATGAAAAATCAAACTATAAGCAAGCAGAATATGTACAGGCTAGTCGCAAAATCTCTATTGATATATTTGATATATTCGGTTATGTTGTTTTATACTGGTGAATACACAACTACTGTCACACAGCCGCTTTCTTTATTTGAAATATTTGCATAGTGCTGCGTTGGATTGGTGATAGCGAGTTTTCTATGATTCTAAACTGGTTTGAAAACCTAAATTGGTTGTAAGAATAAAACAAAGCGCTTCTACGGCCCCAATAGACCTGCCGAATGTATACGTCCCAAACTAGTCGGAGGATTAGCGAAGCGCTCCTGCGACTTCAACACTTGCCGAATGGGTCGTAGGACGCCGGGCACCGCGTGCTGCCGCTATCCTGTGACCAGAGTGGTGAGAATGTCTTGATGCTCATACGATTAACTTGGATAGGTAGGGTGGGCCTTTACTCTCTTTATCTGCCTGAGGTGGCGATCACTGTGCGAAAATATCATCATGCACTTTTGGTGGACGTTAGGTCCAAAATTCACGTAGTAGGTTCTTAAATTTCTGTCTTCTGACTTTACAAAATCAATCATCTCTTGTCGCATCTTGCTTACCCAAATCAAGTTATCAGCTCCTTTGTTATTTCCGAGAGGAACAGTGTATGAGAAGGGTTTCGTGAAATCTGTGGTTTCATTCTTTCGTAGGTCTAAGGGGTCTTGATCCGTAAAAAGGCTGTCAGGAGCGTAATGCGCGAAGTCCGGAAGAGGACCTATTTGGAGGGCAACGGCAATGTCGTTCATAAATATCAACTCATACAACGCAAGGTGTTCCACAATCTGGTTAATGTTCCACGCATCAGGGCTTTCTTTGAAGTTCCATTGCTCCTCTGTAAGGCCTTTGGTTTCTTCTACTAATGTTTCTTTCGATCTGATAAGATTGTCTAAGAGATATTGTCTGTCTACTTTCGTCCAGACCGGTGCTGTAGGTTGCTCTACGTTGATTTGTCCGTAACTTAAGATTACCAAGCCAAGGTGCAATACAAATGTCAATACTGCCGAAGTTGATTTCATACTGTCCAATATAATTTGTAGGTAGGTGATATCCCAGAAATCGGGTTAATGTGAGTTCACTACTAACATCTTTTAACATCATTGCCAATGAACACCGGCTTGAGGTTGTAGGAAATCCTACAACCAATGATTAGAAGCACTGCGACGAAAAGCATATTGTTTCTTACCGGGCATTTAACTGGTCGTAGGGTAACGAAGTGTCCTACGACCCAAGCGAAGACTTATCGATACTCTCACGAATGGGTCGTTAGTTATTTCGCAATACCCTGCCCTGCCTGAATGGCGGTGATCACTACGGTGTTCACAATATCCGTCACCGTGCAGCCCCGGCTCAGGTCGTTGACGGGCTTCTTGAGCCCCTGCAGCACTGGGCCGATGGCCACCGCGCCCGTCTCGCGCTGCACGGCCTTGTAGGTGTTGTTACCGGTGTTCAGGTCGGGGAAGATAAGCACCGTGGCGTAGCCCGCCACCTCGGAGCCGGGAATCTTCTTCACACCCACCTCGGCATCCACCGCCGCATCGTACTGAATGGGGCCTTCGGTCTTGAGGTCGGGACGGCGCTCCTTCACGATCTGGGTAGCCTCCCGTACCTTCTCCACATCGGCCCCTGCGCCCGAGGTGCCCGAGGAGTAGGACAACATAGCAATCTTGGGTTCGATGCCAAAGGTGCGGCTCGTCTCGGCCGAGGAGATGGCAATCTCGGCCAGCTCCTTGGCGTTGGGGTTAGGGTTAATCGCACAGTCGCCGTACACCAGCACCCGATCCTCCAGGGCCATGAAGAACACCGACGACACCAGCGACACGTCGGGCGTGGTTTTGATGAGTTGCAGGGCGGGGCGGATGGTATGCTGCGTGGTGTGCGCCGCCCCCGATACCATGCCGTCGGCCTGCCCCTCCAGCACCATCATGGTGCCGAAGTACGATACGTCGGTGAGCGTGTCGCGGGCGATATCGGCGTTGGCTCCCTTGTGCTGCCGCAGTTCCACGAAGCGATCGACGTAGGCCGCAAAGTGCGGCGACTCGCCGGGGTTGACCACCGGCAGGCGGTCGGCGTCCAGGCGCAGGCCCAATTTCTGGATGAGCGAGCGCACTTCGCTTTCTTTGCCCAGCACGGTGAGGTCGACCACCCCCTGGTCGAGCAGGATTTCGGCGGCCCGCAGGATGCGCTCGTCGGTGCCCTCGCACAGCACAATGTGCTTCTTGCTCTCCCTAGCCCGCTGCACCAGCGTGTACTGAAACATGCGCGGGGTGATGCCTCGCTGCCGCACGGTGCTGATCTTGTCCGCCAGCACAGCCGTGTCGACATACTTATCGAACAGCTGCTTGCTCAGTTGAATCTTGGCGTCGTTGTCGGCCGTCACGTACGAATTAATCTGCGACAACTGAAAGGCCGTGTTATAGGTGTTGGCCGACACCGACAGAATCGGCACTAGGTTGGGCAACCCTTCGAGCAGTTGCCGGATGGGCTCGTCGGGGTTGAGTTGGGTGGTGAGCAGCACCCCGGCAATGGCGGGGTAGTTGTCGGACTGGTGCGCTTGCAGCACGCTGAGCAGAATGTCGCCCCGGTCGCCGGGGGTGATCACCAGGCAGTTTTCGGTGAGGTGAGGCAGGTAGTTCTGCAACTGCATGGCCGCCACCGAGTAGCGGCGCGCCTGCCGGTCGAGCTGCTCGTGCCCATAGAGCACCTCGGCGTCTAGGGCTTCGGCAATTTCGCGTACGGTGGGGCTTTGCAAAACCTCATTTTGCGGAATCACCGACAGCAGCAAGTCTTTGTCGGGCAGGGCGTTACGCAGCGCCAGCAATAGTTCGTGGGCCATGGCGGGTTGGGCCCGGTTCACCACCAATCCCAGGATCGGGCACTCTCGCTCCCGGAACGTATCGTAGATCAGCTGCAGGGGGTTGAGCACGTCTTCCAGTGAACGGTCTAGGTCGCCGCGCCCCAGGATGAGCACCGGGCAGCCCAGGTTCTTGACAATGTCCACGTTCACGTTCACGTCAAAGGCCGCGGCCTCATCGGTGAAGTCGGTGCCCTCGCAGAGCACAAAGTCGCACTCCCGCTCCATCGCCTTGTACTTCTGGATAATGGTGTCGAGCAGTTCGTCGTAGCGTCCGTTGGCCAGCAGCTCGCGCGCCTCGCGCTTGTGGTAGGCGTAGGTGGACTCGTAGGGCTGATCGAGGCGGAAGTGGGTCAGCAGCAGGTCAATGTTCTTGTCCCGCTCAACTTCTTGGGAGCGAGCGTCGCTACTGATAATGGGGCGGAAGATACCTACCCGCTGGGTTCGGCGGAGCACGTTTTCCAGGATGCCCAGGCAGAGCAGCGACTTGCCGCAGTGGGCCTCGGGGGTAGTGACGTAGACGGAGCTAGGCATGGGTGGGGGTGAATGATTGAATGCGGGAATGATTGAATGAAGGGCAGGGGAGTTATTCGTCGGCGGGCAAGCCAATTAGGGTTTCCGCTTCGGCGATGCTTTGTTCTATCCGTCGTTTCACCTCTTCTATATCTTCCCGTTGGGCCTCCTGTCGCTCAATCAGCCCTACGGTATCGGTGAGCACCGTGGCGTTTAGCTCATCCTGATACTCCGAAGTTTCGTCAGCGCCGGGTACCTTCTGCACGCTGCGCATCCACTGCATCATGGCTTCATCGGCATCGCGCAGGTTTTGGATGGCCGTTTGCATCTGCTGCAGGGAATCGGCGTAGTCTTCCTCCGGCTGCTCCTGCATGGAGGTTACGCGCAGTTCTAACTTCTGCCGTAGCTGCATGAGCTCGTCCATGCGAGGCATCACCTCGTCGTGCACGGCAATGGCCTCGGCGTAGATCGTCTGCGCCCGTTCCAGGGTAGGGTCGGCCTCGGTGGTGGTGGAGGATTGGCAACTGCCCAGCAGGAGAGTGGTGCTTAGGAGGGCTGCGGTAAAGCGTTGATGGTTCATGATGGTTGAGGTTTATGAGGATATTTCTTCGTTACGGCAATCAAGTTTATGCAGATATCATCTATTGGGATCAAAGGTAGTTCAGACGGATTGCTCGTGCAATCAAAGGTCTCTTTGTTTGTGCTCCCTGGTTCGTGCCCCCCTGGTTCGTGTCGACACGAACCAGGGGGGCGAACCAGGGAGCGGCACAGTGTTTGGTGTTGTAGTAAACAAGTATTTGTTGACTACTACCTGTCATGGATAAATATACCGAGATAAGAAAGTCCTACATGGAACCAGGAACGATTTACTTTTGGACCGCTACCATTCACCGTTGGATTCATTTGCTGGAGCACAACCACTTCAAATCTATTGTTACCGACTCACTGGCGTACTTATCCAACCAACGAAAGATTGATGTGTTTGCTTTTGTTATTATGCCTAATCATTTGCATATCTGGCAACGCGACTCCTTGGCAATCCGCTTGTATGATCGCTCCATTATGGAGCAAAAGCTTACCTACTTGCACAAAAATCCCTTGCAGGAACATTGGAGTCTGGTGACCGACCCAGTGAACTATCACTATTCGTCTGCTGCCTTTTATGAGAATGGGTGTTGCAACTTTCCGTTTCTTAAATCAGTTTACGATGAGTTTTGAATCTCCCCCCTGGTTCGTGTGTCCCTCCTGGTTCGTGTCGACACCTAGAGTATATACACAAATATGATAGCTTTGTTGAATGGAAAAACAAGATGTTCTGAAGTTGCACGACAAGCGCTTGGATCGTGTGCTAGACAAGCTAACCGGACGTATCAGCGAAAAGCAGACGCTTTGCCTGCGGGCACTGTCCAATGCGCGCAAAGAGGAGGTTCAGTTTGGTAGATTTATAGGCAACCATAAAGTAAGTGTGCCCATGTTGGAAGAGCAACTCTATGCCCAGATGAGGAATCACTGTTCATCTTGCCATTGTTTGCTTATAGAAGACACCACAAAGATTGGCTTTAGTCTGGAAA
The DNA here is from genome assembly GCA_965217295.1 of Cyclobacteriaceae bacterium. Classification (GTDB taxonomy): domain Bacteria; phylum Bacteroidota; class Bacteroidia; order Cytophagales; family Cyclobacteriaceae; genus Tunicatimonas. Next base: position 4,997,010 of record CBDCHR010000008.1, on the reverse strand, counting down.
GAGCCATCCAAGGACTGGGCAAAGTAGATAAGGGTCAGATACAAGGGTTTTACCTTCACCCGGTACTCTGTATAGATGCCCAGCACTATGGCTGTCATGGCATTGCGGCTTTGGAGTTTGTCAAGCGTGCTTGGCCTGAGCAACTTGTGAGTCGTCAGGCCAAGCGTACTGCTCGGGACAAAACTGTTTACGAACAAAAAGAAGGGTATCGCTGGCTGAGTAGCATTCAAAAAGCCCTTGCTCAGTGTGAGCAGGTGGCGGTTAAAACAGTAGTGGCCGACCGGGAAGCTGATATCTACCCCCTGCTCACCGGGCTTACTGCCCTGGGGGTAGATTATGTGATTCGTGCCCGCTTTGATCGTTTCACCCACGGGGGGCAGACCATCTCAGCGGAGGCAGAAAATTGGACGCAACAGCACTGTTATGAGCTAGCCGTACCGGCCAGTGATGGTCGTAGTGCCCATCGGGCCAAACTAGCCATCAAATACGGCAAGCTTGCTTTGAAAAAGTCAGCCAGCAGAAGCATCCATGCCCAACCCAACTATCACCCCACCTACGTAGTGGAAGTCAAAGAACTCCCTGAGAGTGTAGTGAATGGGCAAGAACCTATTCACTGGATACTGTTGACCTCGCACGTGGTGGACACCGCTGCCCTGGCCCTACAAGTTATAGAATGGTATAAGCAACGCTGGAACGTAGAGCAGGTATTCAGAATCTTGAAAAGCAACGGCCTTGACATAGAGAGCAGCCAGGTGGAAAGCTATGAAAAGCTACAGAAACTCAGCGTATTGGCCCTGATGGCTGCCGTGCGGGTGCTGCAACTCTTGAGAGCCCGAGACGGTCAAACTGAGCAGACCATGGCCTGTGCCTTCAATGAGCAAGAGCAAGAATGCTTGATGCTGCTCAACGAGCAACTAGCTGGAAAGAGCCAAAAACTGCAGAATCCCTACGGGCCAACCAGCTTGGCTTTTGCCGCTTGGGTCATCGCCCGATTAGCGGGCTGGAGTGGCTACCAAAGCCAAAGGCCCCCTGGCCCCATCGACTTACTCACCGGCCTGCAAAGGTTCAACGAAAGATTTCAGGGCTACCAACTCGCCAAACACAACACTACTTGAGATGTGTATATACTCTAGGTGTCGACACGAACCAGGGGGCAGGGAAAACTTAAAACGCCCACTGCCAGCCTAGCGTAAGCACGGACTGCACCGCCATCTGGGGTCCGTTCAGGTTTTGGTACAATGGCACTCCGGCTTCCACCGCCAGCCGGTGGTTGTACAGGTAGCCTTCGTGTACGTAGAAGTTCACGCCCAGCAATCCAGTGAGTTGCTGCCCTCCGAAGTTGTTCGGGTCGGCGGTGGTTACCATCATGGGGTTGAGTTCCTCGTCGCGCCCATCAACGGTTCCAACGGTGCTTCCAGCCAGGCGGAGGGAGGTGCTCCACCAGTGATTCCAGCGGTAGGCTACCCAGCTGGTACCATTGAGTTGGTTACCCAGCGAGTAGCCGCGGTCGTTTTCCCCCAATCGCAGGGTGCCGATCGCCTGCGCGCCCCAGGACAGGTGGTCTCTCTGGCCAAGGTAGGTGAGGCCGGGCAGCACGTTCCAGGTTCCCGAGCCGGTTTGCATGGGGTAGGGGAGTTGCACGTCGGCTTCCATAGTTGAAAGTAAGGGTAACAGGGGTGTTTGGCGGGTGATGGTTGTCTCACCCCCGCTAAATAAGTTGGGGAGCGTGAAGCTCCGGAGTTGGGTTGGTTACCCTTGCGGTGGGTGAAAGGGAGAAGCCAAATAGGCGGAGGAGAACAAAACTAAGTACGGAGCGTACACCGTGGTAATAGGCGAAGACACCAGCGGTTTCCATTCGTCTACCCACTGAAAGTATACGGGGATGTCAATCTTGCTGGCTAACGTAACCGGAGAAGCTTGATCGGACGAAGGAAGTTGCTTTTTTAGGTAGCAGATACCCCCACACACGGTGATTGGTTTCTCAGGATTCTCACACAGCACCGTGGCGTAGTAGTGCTGGTTGAGCCGGAAGCTCAGGTAAGATAGGGGCAGTGCCAGCACGTTAAGGCTGATGACCGCACCGAGCGCTAGAGTAATATAGTTACGATAGTTTCCCAAAAGTAGGGGGTAGATCGGGCAAACCAGGCAGGAAGCTATTTTGTTGGCGGCCAAACGATTTATTGATTGGTTTGTCCGTTACATAACGTGATGTTCTGGTACACGCTAGCGTCGGTGGTGGCGTAGTTGCGCCCGATGTTGGTGGCTCCCAAGATCACATCTTCCCACTGCCCGGCTTCTTCAAAATGCACCTTCACGCTCCCGTTCATAGCAGAAAACAGATCAAACGTGATGGGGGAGTCGTCGTAGAGGTGATCCAGGCGCGTGATGCTTCGGCTTTTTCCTCCGCCAATGTCTTCTAGCGGGCTGAGCCAGGCGGCTACGGATTGGTCATCGGTGAGGGTACCGTAGTGCAAATGCACCGGGTGGATTGCCCGATCGGCCGTGCCATCTAGGGCCACCTCAATTTCTACCGATTGGTCAGCTCGTTCGCGGGCGGTCAGGTGCCCCGATGTGGCTTGATCAAAGTACGCCCCCTCAATAAGCGGATAGCGTATCTCGCGGCCCGTATAGTCGCTGGTTTCTTCGGATTGGCAACCGGTGCCTAAAAAAAGGAAAGGAGCGAGGCCAAAGGATAGCAATAAAGATTTCATTGTAGTAAGTTTATAACCAAGGTACGGAAATACTTTAATACATTTCCAAAGTGCGGAAGCAAATTTGGGCTTTCGTGCAACAGAAAACCACTATGAAAAAACGCACGACCAGAATAGTTATTTTGCTATTTGGCTTGATTATCCTCCTGTGGCTACTAAACGCTAATTGGGATAATATAGCCAACGACTTCCAACGTGGCTTTGATGATGGCAACAACGCGGGTGAAGTGGCACCGTAGCGCGTGTCAGAAGATTTCTCCTGGCTCGTGTCGACACGAGCCAGGAGAGGAGGAATTGATCAATCCGCCCCTTCCATCTTGCGGATCAGATTCAGGGCCGACCCGGCGCGCAACCACTCGATCTGGTTCTCATTGTAGGTGTGCTTGGCTTTCACCAGGTCTTCTGAACCATCAGCATGGGTGAACTTAAGCGTGACGGGTTGGCCGGGCGCCATCTGGTCCAAGTCTACCGTTTCCACTGTGTCGTCTTCCTGCACCTTGTCGTAGTCGGCCGGGTCGGCAAAGGTCAACCCGAGCACGCCCTGCTTCTTGAGGTTGGTTTCGTGGATACGGGCGAACGACTTCACCAGCACCACGCGCACGCCCAGGTGGCGGGGTTCCATGGCGGCGTGCTCGCGCGAGGAGCCCTCACCGTAGTTCTCATCACCCACCACAATGGTCGGGATGCCCTCCTTCTTGTAAGCGCGCGCCGTGTCGGGCACCTCACCGTACTCGCCGGTGAGCTGGTTCTTCACCGTGTTCGACTTTTTATTAAAGGCGTTGATGGCTCCGATAAAGCAATTGTTAGAGATGTTATCCAAGTGTCCGCGGAAGCGCAACCAGGGTCCGGCCATCGAGATGTGGTCGGTGGTGCACTTGCCGTAGGCTTTCAGCAGCAGCCGCATGCCCGTGATGTTCTGCCCGTCCCAGGGGTCGAAGGGAGTGAGCAACTGCAAACGATCCGAGTCCTCGGCCACGACCACCTCAATGTCTTCGCCATCGTCGGCGGGTTCTTGGTAACCGGCGTCTTCCACGTCGAAACCCTTGGGAGGCAGCTCGATACCCTGCGGCTCATCCAGCATCACTTCCTGGCCGTCTTCGTTGGTTAGGGTGTCCTTGAGCGGATTAAACTTGAGCGTGCCGCCGATGGCCAGCGCGGTGGTGAGTTCGGGCGAGGCCACGAATGAGTGCGTATTGGGGTTGCCGTCGTTGCGCTTGGCAAAGTTACGGTTAAACGAGGTCACGATGGTATTCTTGCGGTCGGGGTCGTCGCTGTGGCGGGCCCATTGGCCGATGCAGGGACCGCAAGCGTTGGCCAGCACCACGCCGCCCATTTCGCCGAAGGCTTCCAGTAGCCCATCGCGCTGCACGGTGAAGCGAATCTGCTCCGAGCCGGGCGTCACGGTGTACTCGGACTTGGCTTTTAATTTCTTGTCCACTGCCTGCTGGGCGATGGAAGCCGCCCGCGTGATGTCTTCGTAGGATGAGTTGGTGCAGGAACCGATCAGACCCACCTCAATCTCTTCGGGCCAATCGTGCTCTTTAGCAGCCTCGGCCAATTTGGAAATAGGCCAGGCCAGGTCGGGGGTAAAGGGGCCGTTCACGTGCGGCTCCAGTTCCGATAGGTTGATCTCAATGACTTGGTCGAAGTACTTGTCAGGATTTTCTATCACGTCGGGGTCGGCGCGCAGGTGTTCGCGCACCTTTTCGGCTTCGGCCGCCACGTCGGCGCGGTCGGTAGCTTCCAGGAATTCTTTCATCTTGTCACCGTACTGGAAGAGCGAGGTGGTGGCCCCGATTTCGGCGCCCATGTTGCAGATGGTGCCCTTGCCGGTGCACGAGATGGCGTCGGCCCCTTCGCCGAAGTACTCCACGATGGCCCCGGTACCGCCCTTCACGGTGAGGATACCCGCTACTTTCAAGATCACGTCCTTGGCCGACGTCCAGCCGCTGAGGCGACCGGTGAGGCGCACGCCGATCAGTTTGGGAAACTTCAGCTCCCAGGGCATGCCCGCCATCACGTCGACCGCGTCGGCTCCGCCCACGCCAATGGCCACCATGCCCAGTCCGCCCGCGTTGGGGGTGTGCGAGTCGGTGCCGATCATCAGGCCGCCGGGGAAGGCGTAGTTCTCGAGCACCACCTGGTGAATGATGCCTGCGCCGGGTTTCCAGAAGCCGATGCGGTACTTGTTAGAAACCGATGACAAAAAGTCGTAGACTTCCTTATTGGTGTTGATGGCTTTCTTGAGGTCGTCGTCGGCGCCCACTTCGGCCTGGATGAGGTGGTCGCAGTGCACGGTGGAGGGCACGGCCGTTTGGTCTTTACCCGACTGCATAAACTGCAGCAGGGCCATCTGGGCGGTGGCGTCCTGCATGGCTACGCGGTCGGGACTAAAGTCGACGTAGGCCCCGCCGCGTTCGTAGGCTTCGGTGGGTTCGCCCTCATAGAGGTGGGAGTAGAGGATCTTTTCGGCCAGGGTGAGTGGTCGCCCTACGAGTTCGCGGGCTTTGGTGATGCGGGCTTCCAGGCCGGAGTAGACTTTCTGGATGGTATCAATGTCGAATGCCATGGTGTGGTGGGGTTATGAGCTTGTAGGTAATTAAACGGTAAAACTACGCAAAAGGATTGAGGGAAGGAAGGAATGATTGAAGGAAGGATTGAAGGGGGTTGGTAGGGGGTGGGTGTTGGGTTTTGGGTTTCTGATTCGGGGTTGGTGGTTTAGGGTGGATTGGGGCGGCGGTTTGAAACAGGATAGACTGGATGATACAGGATTATCAGGATTGGGTAGCTTTGGGTGTACGACAAATTTCCCATTAGGGAAAAGTTGTTAAATTAGGGCAAAAAACGATGGACTTCAAAGAACGAGCAAGCCAGTTACTGAACAAACACCTAGTGGAATGGGAATCAGACCCTATGCGCCTGGAGAGTGCCTATGATTATGAGGCCAGCTATGCCAGGATGATGCAAAAGTTTGAGAAGGAACTCTTGCAGGCATCATTAGGCAGGGTACCCAAGAGCAAGAACGCAAAAAAAAAGTCCATACCCGGTTTGGGAAAATAGATGTTTGTCACGGTCATGTTATGTCTAAGCTTGCCGGGACGAGCAACATCAGCAGCCTGCTTCAAGAGAGCATGTGCTACGTTGGACAGGCGTTGGTTTTTACCGAAGCCGAAGAAGTTATCAACCATCTGAGCGGTGCCCAGGTGAACGCCAAGCAGATAGAGAGAGTTTGTCATCACTATGGGCAGTGCATTGAGGATGAGAACAAACTGGCTATTCAAGAGCAAGTGTACAAAGAATACCCTGCGCAGCGAGTGAATGAAAGGCACTACGTGAGTGTGGACGGGGCCATGTATCTGACGCGAGAGGAAAGCTGGAAGGAAAACAAACTAGGGCGTATCTATGAGCAAGATGATCGGGTGCAGATCAGCAACCGTTGGAAAGTAGAAGAGATGTACAAATCAGTCAAGAGCAACGCTAGCTATCCTAAGTCACCAACCAAAACGGTCAGGACACAAGCCAACCATTTCTTCTGCTCCATGATTGCCTTCTGGAAACTGGAGCGCTTGAAAATGAAAACTAATCTCAACCATTTTGCCATGAAGGCAATACTTTACAAAAATGCAGTGAAAGCTGCTTTCAAACAGCTATCCGACTTCAAAGCTCAACTCAACATTGAAGTCGGTGCGTAACATCAGTTAAGATGAACTATCAACTAGAGAACCTCAATAACCTGGTCTTTATTGCCGATGGTGCTCGCTGGATATGGAATTGGGTAGATAGCACCTATCCAGAGAGTACACAGATCGTAGATTTCTACCATGCTAAAGAGCATCTGTGCGCTTTTGCCAAAAGCTATTTCGGCCACGAACAACTACGCAGTGAGTGGATTGAGCAGGTCAGCGAAACGATGATCAGTCAGGGCATCAACCCGGTGATCAATTCCCTACAAGCCCTGCCCAAGCGAAAGAAAAGCTACGCAATAAGCAAGAAACTACTGGCTTACTTGCGCAAGAACCAGCAAAGAATGCAGTATCATAAGTTCGTTGAACAGGGCCTACTCATTGGATCAGGGGCCATAGAATCGGCCCATCGGGACGTGCTACAGGAACGAATGAAACTATCCGGACAGCGATGGACAGTAGCTGGCTTTCAACAAATGGCCCAACTTAGGGTCGTCTACAAAAACCAAGAAAATCATAGAATCACTCGGTTGTGCAGAAACGCCGCATGATAGGAAATTTGTCGTACACCCGTAGCCGATGATACGTTAGTCGCTGTATTGTTACATCTTTCGAACCTGGGGCGGTGAGGTCCCAGAATTTTTTTTATTAGGGTATCGGGACGATCTGGTGTACGTTCTTTTTCCTTTTCAGCGTATTAAACGTACTACGTTTTTCACCACAACCTACCCTCATGCGTACTTGTCTGCTCTTTGCTTCGCTGGTCTTACTAAGCGCGGTAAGCTGTGCCCAACCCAAGTATAATCTGGACTTTGAACAAAGCACTCCGGGGCAGCCGCTGCCCGAGGGGTGGATCAAGTGGGGGCAGTATCCGCTCAATCAGGATACTACGGTGGTTCACTCCGGTAAACGCGCGGTCGGTATCACTTCGGATGAGGGCGGCAATGCTTTTGGCAGCGTAGCGTATAAGCTGCCCGCCACCTACCGGGGGGATAGCATCACGTTAGAGGGATACATGAAACTGGCGGAGGTAGACGGGTTCGCAGGCTTGCTGCTGCGGGTAGATGGCAACGGGCAGCCCCTAGCTTTTGACAACATGCAGCAGCGGAAAATTAGCGGAACCATTGACTGGCAGAAGTACCGGGTGACCCTGGAGCTCCCGGCGAATGCGGAGGCAATCTTCGTGGCGGGGATTCTGGTCGGAAAGGGGAAGGCTTGGTTCGACGACTTCCGGGTGCTGATTGACGGGGAAGACATTCAGACGCGGCCGGAGGTAGCCATTGCGTTGCCCCCGGCACGGTTGGATACGGCTTTTGATGCGGGTTCGGACGTGGTGCTGGACACGCTGTCGGAGCGGCAGCAAGATAACTTGTTCGCGTTGGGTAAGGTATGGGGTTTTCTGAAGTATCATCATCCGGAGGTGGCGCAGGGAAACCTCAACTGGGATTACGAACTGTTGAGAATTTTGCCTAAGGTTTCGGCCGAAGACTTTATGACGCGCCTGGCGGACTGGATGCCCCCGGTGCCGGAGAACGGAAAACAGCGGTCGGATGCTGACTCCACGCAACGCGTAAAACTACCGCCGCCCACGGACTGGATTCAAGATGCTTCTTGGTTGAGAGAAGAAGTGCGTTATAGATTAGAAGAAGCGCGGACGGCTCCTGTGCCGATGTCGCACTACTACCTGAGCTTTGTTGATGGCGTGGGCAATCCGGTTTTTCAGAATGAAGATGCCTATCCCCGCATGGCCTGGACCGACGATGGGTTCAAACTGCTGGCCTTGTTCCGTTACTGGAACATGATCGAGTACTGGTTTCCCTACCGGCACCTGATGGATGCGGACTGGGACGCGGTGCTGCGGGAGTTTATTCCCCGGATGACAGCAGCCGACGATGAACTGTCGTACAAGCTAGCGCTGCTTGATCTGATTGGTAGAATTCAGGATACGCACGCCAATATATGGCAGTCCGATTCGGTGCTGCTACGTTATCATGGGGAACGGGCGGTACCCGTGAAGCTTAGCTTCGTAGAAGACCAGCCGGTGGTGGTTCGTACGTTTGATTTGCTGGATAGTGGTGCTACAATTGGGGTGGGGGACGTGATCACCGAAATTGATGGCCGACCGGTGCGTGAGGTGGTGGAGGAAAAAAGCGCGTACGCCCCGGCCTCTAACCGACCTACCCAACTGCGCGACGTGGCCCGCCGGTTGCTCAGAACCAATGAGTCGCATTTGTCGGTGACTTTTACGAACGAGCGTGGCACCTTCCGAGAGGAAATTGCTACCGTTGACCTGAAAGAACATCCTTTGAACTTCGGGGAGATTAAGGTTGCTTCTCATCGGGAATTACCCGGGGACGTTGGGTACATCTATCCGGGCACCCTGGCACCGGGGGAAATAGACAGCATCATGGCTGATTTTATAGATATGAAAGGACTTGTCATTGATCTGCGGTGCTATCCCTCTCAGTTTATCGTTTTCGACTTGGGTAAGTACCTGATGCCAAAACCGACCGAATTTGCTAAGTTCACGTTCAGCGGTCTTCAACAGCCGGGTCAGTTTGTCTTTACCGACCCATTAGAAGTGGGCGAAGCGCGTAAGGATTATTTCAAAGGGAAGGTGGTGATTCTAATCAATGAGATCACACAGAGTCAGGCTGAGTACACCACAATGGCCCTGCGGGTAGCTCCGCAGGCGACCGTAGTGGGCAGCACGACGGCGGGGGCCGACGGCAACGTATCGCGAATTGTTTTGCCCGGCAATATCAACACAATGATCTCGGGCATTGGGGTGTATTATCCCGACGGCACGGAGACGCAACGCGTAGGCATTGTGCCCGACGTTGAGGTGCAACCGACCGTTAACGGGGTGCGGGCGGGCCGGGACGAGTTGCTGGAACGGGCGGTTGAGTTAATTGGGGGGTGATTGCGTTTTGTATAGCCAACCAGTGGTTCAAAGTCTCCGGTGAAGGGGCCAATCAGGGGGAGAGAAAGCTATTCTAGTTGGTCTTCGTCAATATTGTTGAGCACATCGGTGAGTTCTTCCAGGCGCTCGCGGAGCTTCTTGAGCTGCTGGGGGTCTAGGTTGTCCTGATTGATCATGGCCGATACCTGGGTGGTGGCGTCTTTGGCGATGACCTGGGCTTCTACAATTTTGTCGCGTACGTTGCTCATGGTTGAATGATTGAATGAAGTATTGAAGGAAGAACTGCTGGGAGGGTGAATTGTTAGTTGATTGGTAGACAAGGGTATCGTTTTGTCCTGGATCGTCAATCAATTCTAAATTACCGTCCAGTCCTTCGTTGGCAAGCTTTCGCGTTTCTCTGTCCTGGTCGGCGCGTTTGAGCCTCTCGGAGTGGGCTCGCGGTGATTATTTTGTTGGTCTCGTACGGTTATTCGTTAAACTACAACAACACCAAGCTCAGCACCCACACGGCAGAGGCGGCGGTGACGCCCAGAATGAGGGTGCCGGTGGTGTGCAGGCGGTAGCCCTCCTTCACTTCCATGTCGGTCATCTGGGTAAAGATCCAGAAAAAGCTGTCGTTGGCGTGCGACACCACCAGTGAGCCCGCCCCGATCACCAGCACCACCAACGCCTTGGCCATATCGCTGTCCAGCCCCAGGGTGGTGAGCAGCGGGGCCACGATGGAGGCGGTGGTGATCAGGGCCACGGTGGATGAGCCCTGGGCCGACTTGATGCCCGCCGCCAGAATGAAGGGCAGCCAGATGCCCAGGTTAGCGTCGCCCAGCGCGTCGCCGATCACCTGCGCGATGCCCGACTCGCGCAGCACCATGCCGAAGGCCCCGCCCGCCCCGGTGATCATGATAATGATGGCCGCATCGAGCAAGCCCTGCCCCACCCAGCCGCTGGGAGACAACAACTTGGTGCTGAAGGTTTTGGGCAGCGTGAAGGCGATGAGCACCCCGATGAGCAGCGCGATCATGGGTTCGCCAATGAACAAAATGGTTTGGGTGAGCACCCCGGTGCCCATTGGCTCGGAAGGAAGCTGGGCGATACTGCGCAAGATGATCAGCAGCAGGGGCAACAGGATGGGGGTCAAGGTATGGAGAGCACCCGGCGCGCCTTCTTCCCGTTGTTCTACCTCGGCCTCGTTCACCTCTGGCACGGGGTCAATGTAGGTGCGGGCCGCCACGCAGGTGGCCCACAGCCAGCCGAAAAACAGAGCGAACAGGCTCACCGGAACGGCCAGTCCGATCACCGTGCCCAGGTCGGCTCCCAGAATACCTGCCGCGGCGATGGGTCCGGGAGTGGGGGGCACCAGGGCGTGGGCGGCCGACAAACCCAACCCCAGGGCCACGGCGGTGCCCGCCAGCGAGAGTCCGGCCTTCTTGGTGAGCGCCCGGTTGAGTGGGGTGAGGATCACGAAGCCCGAGTCGGAGAACACGGGAATCGCCACCACCCAGCCGATAAGCGACATGGCGGTGGATACGTTCTTCTGCCCGATGAGGCGCAGCAGCCGCTCGGCCAGGGCGAAAGCGCCGCCCGACTTCTCCAAGAACACCCCGATGATGGTGCCCGCGATGATCAGAATGCCGATGCTGCCCAGGGTGTTGCCAAAGCCGGTCTGGATGGCCGTGGCCACCGCGGCCAGGGGCATGCCCGACAGTAGTCCGAAGAAGATGGCGGCAAACAGCAGGGCCAGAAAGGGGTGCAGGTTGAAGCGAGTGGTCGACAGCACAATAAAGGCCACGGCCAGCAGAAGTAGCAGAATGATCATAGGGGACGCGGTAGGTTGGTTGAGTAGGAGTTGGGTTTGCTAGCGGTAAATACGGGAAAAGGTGGGTGAATGGCAAATAGTGGGGGACTTGCGGGGTAGGTTAGGGGGATTGGCGGCCGCCGCGCGGGTGTTTTTCTGGGTGGGCTAGGATGCTGGATGCTGGACGTTGGATGGATTAGGGTCGGTCGGTCTGTGCGACCCCGTGAGACACCGACCTTGGGATATGAAATCGAGTTGTTCTGTACGGTGACTACTAAGCCGGTGATTGACTACGATGGAACCGGGTAACTCCCTCGCGCGATACTGTTTTTACGCATACCATTAAAATACACTTATTGACAAAGACAGGTGGCTAATCATCCCGTAGTGTATGAGACGGGTTGGTATCAGCAGTTCGCCGAATGGTGAGGGAGGTAATCAATAGCGCAGTTCCCACGATGGAAAGGCTGGAAATTATGAGCGGTAACAGTCCGATCTCTATATGAAAGGCGTAGAAATTGTCCAAAAACGCCTGGTTATACAGATAACCTATCCCGCTACCCAGTAGGGCCGATACCGCCAGAATCCAGATAAACTCCCGGTTCAGGGTGTTCACAATACTGGCTACCGAAGCTCCCAGCACCTTACGAATTCCCACTTCCTTACTGCGCCGGGCTACGTTGATTTGTGCCAGCGAGAAGATGCCAGCCAGCGCCAGCAATCCTCCTAATACTGCCAAGAAAAAATACACTTTTTTGAGATTCTGCATTTCGCGCATTGGGTAGTACATAGCGGCTTGGGTGAGATACGAGGATGAATAAGGCTCAAAGGGAACAATATCCTTCCATCGACTTTGTAGATACGCATCTACTTCGGCCAGGTCATCGGGTTCGGCCTTAATCATCACCCGCGAGTAGCTTTCCGGCGGTAGCTGACGAAAGATAGCCGGATGTTGATCGTTGTCATACAGGTTGTTCACAATATTCTGTACCACCCCGATGACGTAGCGGGCAGTATCCTGGTATATGATGCGTTGGTTGATCGGATCATCCCAATTCATTCTTTCTACGAACGTCTCGTTGACCAATACCGCTTCGGAGTAGTCAGAAGAACGATCCGCATCAAATCCCCTTCCGGCTAGCAGACGCATACCGACGGTTTCCAAGTAGTTGGCATCCACCCGGAAGATACGGCTAGCCAGAGAACTGGTGTCTACCTGCATCTCTTCAGAACCATCGCCCCAGATATCACTGCCGCGCAGTGCTGATACTATTTTCACACTAGGATGCTGTCGGGCTTCTACCATCAAGGCCTGAGCTTCCTGAGGTTCTAACCCACCAAAACTAATGATTTCGTGGATATCGTAACCCAAATCCAGATGCTTCAGATACTCAGTATTACCAACCGCCACAAAGCCGCCGATCAGTAATGCGATTGACAAAGCAAACTGAAAACTGAGCAGACTGCGGGTGAACCAGTTAGAGCCTTTCAGTTTTAAGTTTCCCTTGAGGATAGCCGCCGGATGAAAGCGGGTGCTATACATGGCCGGGTACAAGCCCGCCAGCATAGACACCAGCACTACCAATAGCACCAACGCTACACTCATGTTCCACAGGTCTACATCGTTTATTGTAAAGACTGAATCCCACAGGTTAAAAAAGGCCGGGGATAGGTACTGGGCCATCACCCACCCGGCTCCCACGGCCATCACTCCGATCAGCATAATTTCTAAAAGATATTGCGCGATTAACTGATGGCGCATGCCGCCCATCACCTGACGAACGCCAATTTCTTTCAAGCGCCGCGCCGCTAATGCAATGGAGGTATTGGTTAGATTGAAGCAGGCCAGTAGCAAAATCAAAAACGCCAAAGTACCAAAGATATAAACCGCCGCTGGTTCAATCCGGCGATTTGCGTAAGTATCGCCTCCCGACAAATTATTTTCGTTTACTCGGGGATCATTGAAGGGTATTGCCCATAGGTCGCGGTACTTATAGGTTATATCTGAGGCATTGGCAGTAGCCACGAACTTCTTGAGTTGGAAATTAACCTCATCAGCCACTTGTGGCGAACTCAGCTTCAGGAAGGTGTTAGGGCGAATACCGGTAGCCCAATCGTCAAGATCGTAGTCTCCGGCAGCTAAATAATGAGAAAGGGGAACGAAAGCGTCGTAGATAAAACTAATATTTTCAGGATAAGTAACTACCGCCCCCACGGTGAGTGGCACTTCCTGCCCGTCGCCAAACCGGAGGGTCAACGTCTGACCTACCGGATTTTCATCCCGGTAAAACTTCTCAGCCAACGCTGCACTCAGTATAATTTTATCAGTCCCGGAAAATGAACTGGTTTCACCGAACTTAGTTTGGTAAGAAAAGAACTCAAAGAAGTTAGCGTCCACAAAACCAATACGTTCACTAAACACATTTTCCTCATCTCGAAGTAGTTCGTGGGTGGCAATCACCCGGGTGGCTTCTTCCACTCCTGAAATCCCTTCGGTGGCCGTAGCCGCCAGAGGGAGCGGAACCCGCTCGGCTACTCCGTCGGTGGCTCGTTCACCAGCCAGGGTTCGCTGCACCCGGTAAATGTTCTTGGTGTCTTCAAAGTAAGTATCGAACTCCAGATTAAAGGCAATAAAGGTATAAGCGGTAAGCATGCAAGCGATTCCCAACCCCAAGCCTAACACGTTGATTAGTAAATAAAGCTTATTACGACGAGCATTCCGTAGCGCGATGAGCAGGTAACTTTTAATCATAGGGAGGGTTGTTAGTTGACCGCAAGTAGTTAGTAACTATTGTTATTGTCCGGATAGTGACCAACACTTCTTGATATATATTTTTACTACCCACTGAAAATAGTATGCCAACTGCCCTACAGTGCTTCAAGGGCAAATCTACCCTCGTCTGGGTGGCCGATAGTGAACAGTGCGTGTGCGGTTCCGTACAGTGCTTGCTTGGCTAATCCCTTGCATCACGTTGGCTCAGCGTCTACTCTGACGAGCGGGTTCTAGGGCGTGTTGACATATAGAATGGTGAGGGCTTTCCAGGGTGTTTTTGTCCAGATTGAGACCACCATGGAATGGCGCTTGAGGCGGGCGATGCGGGGCATCCCATGCATAAGCATCGGCCAACGAAAGCAACGAAAAGCGGGGCAAAAACGCTCGGAAAGCACCGCCTAAGCTTATATGTCAACACGCCCTAGGGCGCTCAATGCTATCCGGGGCCCACCGCTTACTGTCTATGTGTCGTACCCACCCTTCGGTTCTTCCACCGCCCAGCGAATCTTCTTAGCCGTGCTGACTCCTATTCCTGCCACCTGTTGCAGCTCTCGTTCGCTGGCGGTGAGCACCTCTTCCACGCTGCCGAATTTCTCCAGCAGCAGGCGGGCGCGGGTCAAGCCGATGCCGGGCAAGCCCTGTAACAAGTAAAGTTGCTGTTTTTCCTTGCGGGTGATCCTACTGGCCCGGTAGCGCTTGGGACCAACGGGTTTCCGGGCGCTGAGGGTGTGCAGGTGGCGGGCGATCATTAGCAGCAAAGAGGCGCTTTCGGTAGCGTCCCGGGCCCGAAGTACCGGAATTTGCATAAACAGGGTGATCTGCACCAGCGCGCCCTGAATGGCTTCGCGCCGCATGCCGCTGCGGGCCAAATCATCCGAAGCGCCTTCCAGCAGCAGGGCGCAGGGTAGCGGTGACTGCAACAGTCGGTAAAGTTGGGAGAATAGTCGTCCTTCTTTGAGGGAAACGGTTAGATCAATCAACGTTTTGCGCTCCACAATTAGTTGACCGTCCACTTCATAATCGCCTATAGGTAGGCGTTCGATCGTAGTTTCTACTCCGGGTGTTTCTTGCAGCACCGTAAGCAAACGGCTGCGTCGCTCCCGGTCATCCACCTTGATGCGTATGGCAGGGGACTCGGTCATGGCTAGACCGTGGCCAGGTACTCGTGCACCAGCTTGATGGACATGGAGCCTTCGCCCACGGCGGAGGCCACGCGGTTCATGGCCCCGGCGTGCACGTCGCCCGCGGCAAACACGCCGGGCGTGCTGGTTTCCAATAGAAAGGGTTCTCGCTCCAGCTTCCAGAGTTTCTTGAACTCAGCGTGGCGGGGTAGGTCCTTGCCGGTTTCCACAAACCCCCGTTTGTCTTTCAGAATATCCGACTGTATCCAGTCAGTGTAGGGCCGGTTGCCGATGAAAATGAACAGGCCTCCGGCGTCGCGTTGCTCTCGTTCGTTGGTGGTCACGTTTTCCAGCACAATGCGCTCCAGGTGACCGTCGCCGCAGGCTTCCACCACGGCGGTTTCGCCCAGCACGGCAATGTTGTCGGTCTTCTCAATTTGGTCGATGAGGTACTGGGACATGGAAGAAGAGAGGTCGGGCTTGCGCACCACGATGTAGACCTGCCGGGCGAAGTTGGCCAGGTACATGGCGCCCTGCCCGGCCGAGTTGCCGCCCCCTACTACGTACACGTCCTGGTCCTGGCAGCTGTTGGCCTCGGTGGTGGCCGCCCCGTAGTACACCCCGGCCCCGGTGAAGTTGTCTACCCCGGTGGCCTCCAGCTTGCGGTAATTCACCCCGGTGGCAATCACGATGCTGCGCGTCCTGATCGTGCGGTCGTCCGATAGAGTAAGTATTTTGTAACCATCCTGCATACGAATGTCGGTCACTTCGGCGGGGGCCAGAAACTCGGCACCGAGGCGTTTGGCCTGGGAGATGGCCCGGCGGGTAAGGTCGGCCCCGCTGAGCCCGTTGGGGAAACCCAGGTAGTTTTCGATGCGCGAGCTGGTGCCCGCCTGTCCGCCCGGAGCGCGCTTCTCGATCAACAGGGTTTTCAAGCCCTCGGAACTGCCGTAGACGGCGGCGGCTAGTCCGGCCGGTCCCGCCCCGATGATCACCACGTCGTACAGGTTTTCGGTGGCTTCCTGGTTCATGCCTACTTTCTCAGCCAGTTGGTTGATGGTGGGGTCGGTGAGAAAGCTACCGTCCTCAAAAAACACCACCGGAAGGTCTTTCTGCGCAATGCCGTTCAACTCCAGCAACTCGCAAGCTTTGTCGCTTTTCTCCACGTTGAGCCACTGGTAGGAGACTAGGTTACCGGCCAAGAAGTCCTTGAGATCGTGCGACTTAGGTGAATACTGGTAACCAATCACTTTAATACCCTGGAAGCCGGGCACGAACCGACTCTGCCAGTCGCCCAGCAGATCGTCCAGCACCGGATACAACTTCTCTTCGGGCGGGTCCCAGGGTTTGGAAAGGTAGTAATCCAACTGCACGTCGTTGATGGCCTTGATGGCGGCGTCTACGTCGGAGTAGGCGGTCAGCAGCACCTTCTTGGCGGTGGGATAGTACTGCTTGGCTTTCGCCAGAAACTCCACGCCCAGCATCTGCGGCATGCGCTGGTCGGTAACAAAAGCCGCCACTTCTTCCTCCTTTTTCTTGAGGTCGGGCAGCGCATCAAGCGCTTCCTGGGGCGACTCGGTGCTCATAATGCGGTAGTCTTGTCGGTACTTACTGCGCAGGTCGCGGGCGATAGCGCGGATCACCTGCGGGTCGTCATCGATGGCGAAGATAATGGGTTTTTTCATGCGTTAGGTGGTTAGCGGAAAGCACAGGGTAAACCGGGTGTGGCCCGGTTCTGACTCGAGAGAAATGGTGCCTTCGTGTTGTTCAACAATCTTGCGGGCGATGTCCAGACCCAGGCCGGTGCCCTGGCCTACCGCTTTGGTGGTAAAGAAGGGGTCAAACACCGAGGCCTGAATGTCGGGCGGAATGCCACTGCCGGTGTCTTCCACGTCTACCCGCAAATCGTTTTGCTCGGTATGGGTGGTGATGGTAAGGGTGCCGTCTTTTTCCATCGCATCAATGGCGTTGTCAATCAGGTTGGTCCACACCTGGTTCATCTCACTCACGTACAGCGGGATGGTGGGCAGGTTCTCTTCGTAATGCTTCACCACCCGGATGTTCTTTTCCTTCACCTTGTGGTTGAGCATGGTGAGCGTGCTGTTGATGCCCTCGTGGATGTCGGCGGCCACCCGGTCGGGCGAACGGTCCATGTGGGTGTAGGATTTCACCGAAGCCACCAGCTCCGAGATGCGGCCGGAGGCACTCTGAATCTCGCCCACCATCCGCTCGGTGATCAGCACGTTGTTGAGCCAGTGGAAAACCGGGCCCAGGTGCTGCCCCTGTAGAATGTCACCGATCTGCTCCAACTCATCAACCTGCAAGCCAAACTCGGCAAAGTTCTCGGCGATGTCGTAGCCATCCTCTACGCCCTGGTCTTCCAGCCAGTCGGCCATCTCGTCCTCCCGCGCGTTGCGCTCCATCATGGTCAGCTTTTCTTGGTGAGGCTGATTGATGCGCGAAAAAATGATGTTGTTGACCTCGTCCACCTGCTCGGGGGTCAACTGCATGGTGATCACCTGCTTGAAGTTCTCGGGGGTGGTAGAGAGGTGACTTTTCAGGGCGCGCGAGCTGCGCACGATGGCCGCCGCCGGATTGTTCAACTCGTGGGCCAACCCGGCCGACAGTTTGCCCAGCGCCATCATCTTTTCGTTGCGCTGCTGGAGGCGGGTGAAACTGCGGGTGCGGTTGGTCATCACGCCCACGAACACCTTCACCATGTCGCGGCTCACCTGCTCCATTTCCGGAAAAAGGTTTTCGTGCAGGGCCAGCAGATAAGTATCGGCCATGGCCAACCCAAATCCGCTCGCCGCTTCCATGCGCGAGTAGGGCAGCATGCCGGAGATGGTGCCCACCTCCCAGCGCCCGGCCTCAATGAGTTGGTTGCCCTGCTGAATTTTGAGTTGAATGCGCCCTTCCAGCAGCACGTAGAGGTGGTGAATGGCCTGTCCGGGTTTGAAAAGGTGCGCGCCTTGCTTGAGGTGGACGAGTTCCGAGCGGTCAATGAGCCACTGAAGGGCTTTGGTAGGCAGTTCGTGAAAGTCCTCGACAGCCTGAAGCGTGGCGACGGTAGGTTGGTCCATTGGTTAGTGAGAGTGAAGCTAGGTTTGCTTACGCACCGAACCCCCAAAATGTTATTGGTGACCTGCGTGCAAGCGCTGGTTGGTGGTTACGCCTGAGGTTCGGTTTCCAGCAGGGTATCCACCATTTTTTTTAGCGCCCGCTTGCACTGCTTGAGTTCTTTCTTATCCAGGTCGGCGGTGATCTCCTTCATGGTTTTGCTCACCACTTTGGTAAGAGACTCTTGCAGTTCGCTGCCTTCGGAAGTAAGGTGAACGAGCTTGTTGCGCCGGTCGTTTTCGTCAACCAGTCGCTCTACCAGCTTACGTTTTTCCAGGTTATCGATCAGATGAGTAATGCTTGCCTTATTTTTGTTAGCCTGATCGGCCAGGGCCTGCTGGGTTTGCCCGTTTTTCTTCCACAGGCTGGATAGAACCGTCCACTGCTCGGCGGTGACCTCGTGCCCCAGCAGGTTTTTGTTAAGGCGGTTGCTCATCAATCGCGCGCTCTTGCTGAGTAGCGTGGTGAGCGAATTATCGCCTTTCCTTTTTTTAGTTTTCATAACGTTTAACCTTAAACCGTTCTCAAGGTAGGGGTTCAGATCACTTTTTCAAAACCAGCGGTACGAATTCTGCTGATTGCCGGTGGGGAGCAAGCCGATAAATCGTATCTTTGTCGGTCAAACAACGGTGATCATGACCCAGTTTCTGGACTTATACAAACACAAGGGAATGCGGCGGTTGCTGGTTAAGAAAATCAAATCCAAGGGCATCAGCGATCCGCGCGTGCTGGAAGCAGTCGAAATGGTGCCGCGCCACGCTTTTCTGGACAACGCCTTTCAGGAGCACGCCTACCAGGACAAAGCATTTCAGATTGGGGAAGGGCAAACCATTTCGCAGCCCTACACGGTGGCTTTTCAGACCGAACTGCTGCAGGCAAAACCCGGTGATCGGGTGCTGGAGATTGGCACGGGTTCGGGTTACCAATGCAGTATCCTGGTGGCAATGGGAGTTCAGGTGTTTTCAGTTGAGTATAACCGCACCTTGCACCGGCGGGCCAAAGCGGTGCTGCGGCAATTGGGCTATCAAGCCACCCTTCGGCAGGGCGACGGCTCGTTGGGCTGGCCTGACTACGCATCCTACGACGGCATTGTGGTAACCGCCGGTGCCCCGACGGTGCCGGAAGCACTGATTGACCAACTAGCCGAGGGGGGCAGGTTAGTGATTCCGGTAGGGGATCGGAAGCGGCAGGAGATGCTGCGATTCACCAAAGGTCCTGATGGACAACTAAAACGGGAATCGTTTCAGGGGTTTAGTTTTGTGCCGCTGCTGGGGAAGGATGGGTGGAAGCGATAATGAACTAATTTTTAGATATCAGCAACAAATGGTTAACCCGTAGACCAAATGAGGGTTTTGTCTCTTACGCAAAGGTTAGGATTGTACGTCAGGTTTGCAACATTCTTCATCTTCTTGGCTCTTTTCGCATTCCTCGCGCTGCCGTTGATAGCGCCTCAGATCGTAACAGGATTCGCTATTTTTCTAATACCATTCTTTTCTCATGGATATCTGGGGGTTAACTTGATGGGCAGATCAAAAAAACTAAGATATCTGTCAGCTAGCTTACTAATGAGTCTGCTCTCACTCTCGTTAATGGTTTTTGCAATATGGGTAGACAAAAGCATTAATGACCCACACTTTTACAGTAGAACCCTTGATGGTGGATTCACCTATCTAATCTACTTCGTCTGGACAACCGTCGTCCTATGGGAGATTCTGTATCGTATTATGCGTCATAAGGGATATCTACGTACACCATCCGAAACCTAATGTTTTGAACCTACTACTCATCTTCGTCAAAAACCCCCAACTGGGGAAAGTGAAAACTCGTTTGGCCGCCACCGTCGGCAACCGACAGGCCCTGCGTATTTACCTAAAGCTGCTGGAACGTACCCGAGCCATTACCCTTCCTTTATCTTATGATAAGATGGTTTGTTACACTCCCGAAGTACTCACCGACGACCGGTGGGACAATGAACACTACCGCAAAATACTGCAATCAAACGGTGATCTGGGCGTGCGGATGCAGCACGCTTTCGAGCACGGGTTTGCCCAAGGGTACCAACGCGTTTGCATTATCGGCAGCGACTGCTACGAACTAAGTACGGCGGTGATTGAGCAAGCGTTTGAGCAACTTGCTACGCATGACGTGGTGATTGGGCCATCAACCGACGGCGGCTATTACCTGCTGGGAATGAATCGGTTGTACCCCGCGTTGTTCACCAACAAAGCATGGAGCACGGCCAGCATCAGCGAAGCGACCATACGCGACCTGAAACAACTTCAGCTTCGTTATTTTGAGTTGCCCTCGCTCACTGATGTAGATGAAGAAGATGACCTAGAGACAATGATCGAAGGAGAGGAGGACTCCTAAATCGGTGCTATTGTTCAAACTATCGGATAACCTATAACTAACTTTATATCAGATGATTAAGCTATTATTGTGGAGCAGTACTTTACTCTTACTGATCGGTTGTTCAGGTAGCACTGCCCAGGAAAATGTAGACGAAATAGCGCATTTCAGTGGCAACTGGGCGATGGACGCGCGCTGGGAACAGGGCACCGCCGAAGTAGCGAAGTACCAGGCCCAACGGATTATATACCAGAAACCCCGCAACTTCGAGTACACCCTGATTCTGGTGAAAGAAACGTTCAATGAGGAGTTCGACGTGAAAACAGATGACTACCAGCGCGACGATCTGTACGACGTGATGAAGGTGAACAAGTTTGCCCGCATCCCCACCGACAATTATCCCTATCATTACATGACCAGCCTCTTCTTCCGACGGGATCAACCGGCTACGCTGCACAAGCTGGTGAACACTTCGCAGGAGTGGTGCGGCACCACCGCCAAGTACTTCCTAAACCAGGGACGTAACTACACCTTTGGTTACAATAGCTACTGGGACGGACAGGGCATCGGCGAAACCGAGGTAGACGGCGGGATTATGTTTGAAGATCAGTTGTCGTATTCGCTTCGGGCGCTCAAATTTGCCGAAGGACTGAGTTTTTCTGCCCGGGTGGCCGAATCGCAGGTGAGCAGCAAGGCTACGATTCCTGAGGTGTACGAAGCAAGTTTTGAGGTTAGCCGGGCAACTGATTTTTCGTTGAACACGGATTATAATCTTGGGGAGGCGCCGGTGTGGCACGTGCGCGTTCAATTGGATCAGGACAAAGCCAACGATTACTGGTTCAGTGGAGCGTATCCGAACGTGATGCTTCGGCAATCTACCTGGGACGGGCAGCAGTTGCAGTTGAAAGAGGTGTATACGGATGATTATTGGATAATTGGGTAACCGCGCGCCGCGTCCACGCCGGGCCCCGCGTCCACGGTGGACCGGGCGGTGGTCATGCCCGACCGGGATTAATCGCGCGGCTACAGTTGAATATCTACCTCATCCTCATAATCGAAAGGCACGTTGAAGGTCAGGCCGTACATTTGCACCCGCGCTTTGCCCTTGTAGCGCACCTTCTTCTTGTTGCCGTTGAGCATACTCAGCGCGGTACTCAACAGGCCCATATTCAGGTCGGCCAACGAGATTGTCACGTCAATGGGCACCGAAAAGTCGCTGTTGGGCTCGGCCCGAATATCATACTCCCGCTCAATCTCTTTCACCATCTTGTTCTCAACCGACACCGCTACGTTCACGCCCTTGAGCGTCACCGACTTATTGTTCGGATTAAAGAATTTGGCATCGCCGTTGATGCGGGCACCACTCATGCCCTGCACATCGATCTTGAGGTTTTCTACTCCCTGAAAATCCGGGGCTTGCGGGGCATTGCAGGCTGAAATCAGCAGCACGCATCCGATAATCAGCAAATTCAAGTACTTAGTCCAGGGCCGGTTCATAGGCAACAATTTTTTGTTTTTCATCATCCGGAATAGGCACAGGCCGTCCGGTTTGGGTGTCGATGGCTACCAGCACCAGCGAAGCAGTATAAAACTGCCGCTCATTCGTTTGGTCGGTGATCAGGTTATCCATGGTCATACTACTGCTACCAAACTTCACGGTGCGCAGGTGGGCTACCGGTTTCACCTCCGGAGTGAGGGGTATTCGGAAGTCCATGCTCGCGTGGGCCAGCACCAGGGCAGTATCGGACCGCGAACGGATTTCCGTGGCCCGGAAATACTCCAGTCGCGCCAACTCCAGATAGGTCAGGTACACGGCGTTGTTGGCGTGCCCCAGCATGTCCATGTCCGAGTAGCGCACCTGAATGGGGTAATGAAACCGGAAATTAGAGAGTTCGTCAATCATTCAATGATGATCGTTAGGTTATTGCTGCGCTTAGGCGACAGTTCTTCCGTCATCGTGCCCGCTCCGTAATTGTTTAAGTCGTCTTTTTCTACGTTAATGTAGTAAGCGCGGGCTTCAATACCCGTATACCGAATACGCCCCTTGCGGTCGGTATATTGCACTCCCCCCACGGGATTAACTTCCTGCTCGTAGTCGTCCTTGGTTTTAAAAATCTGTACTTCGGCACTGTCGACGGTGTTGCCGAGGTTGTCGCGCACGGTGATGCGCAGGGCGGTGGTCAGAATTTGAAGCGGGCGGCTATCGGCCTCCGGCACGCTGGCGGAGGGAATGATCTGAGAAGGTACGTTCTGACAACTTAAGGCCAGACAAGCCAGTAGGGTAAGTATTTTTTTCATTGGATGATGGATGGTTAAAAGCAACTAAGCAAAAACTACTTCGTTGTGAGGGTACAAACGATAGAAATCATGCGACTATTTTTTCTGGGACTACAAAGTATACTTTTTATCGGCGGTTTTACAACTGCCTACGCACAAAACAACGCTTGTCTGCCCCTGCAGGAGGTTGAACGTCAATCGTCCTACTACAGTCAACAGATAGCCGAGGTATCAGTTGCTCAGCGGTATCAGTTAGCGCCTGACTTTCCGTTCACCGGCCTGTCGCTACGTATACCCACCAATGCTAGCCTAGACGGCGCGTTCGTGGTCGTTCAGCGAGACACTATTTACGTAAGCGTTGATGAGCATGCCCCCCCGGATGCTCCCTATCAACAGACCAATCTAATGGTGTTCGATCAGCCGGTTGATCAGCTGATGTTTTACTCGGCTACCCTCAACGGCGAGATTACCTTTTCGTTTTTCAACGCCAGTCGCCAAAAGTCGCCTAGTAGTCCGGCTCCGCGCAACTATCAAGCCCATCGGACGGCGAGTGCCTGCGAGGAGCCTGATTTTATTCCGCAGGATGAATGGCGCTTCGGCCTGCCCGAACCTACTTACACGCGGCGGACTACCTCGGTTGAGCACGTCATCGTGCACCACTCAGCCACCTTTAACACGCTCACCAACTACGTGAACGTGGTGCGCAACATTTACCTGTTTCATACGCAAGAGAACAAGTGGTCCGACATCGGCTATAACTACCTCATTGCTCAGGACGGCACCATCTTCGAGGGACGCAGTTCCGGGGCGCAGTCGGTAGACAATGACAACGTGCAGGGCGCCCATTTTTGCGGAAAAAACGGCGGTACGATGGGTATCTGCCTACTAGGCAACTATAATACGGCCATACCCACCGACACCGCGCTGGTTTCTCTGGAGCGACTCACCGCTTGGAAGGTAGACAAAGAAGGCCTGGATCCGCTGAGCGAAACCCCGCACCCGGCCAATGCTAGTCTGGAAACCATCGCCGGACACCGCGACGGTTGCGCCACCGCGTGTCCGGGCGACAACCTCTACCCCCGCCTGCCCGCCGTCAGAACCTTGGTGGCCGCCCGGGTGGCGACGGGATGCGAAACCGTGACCGAAGTAGCTGATTCTCTGCTGATATTTCCCGTTCCGGCCGCCGATGAGCTTTCCGTAATGCTGCCCGACAGCGTAGCGGTTGATCGGGTGCGCTTGTATAACCTGGCCGGTAAGCAGTGGGAGTACGCGGTGCCAGACAACCGGAAATTTACCATCGACACCCGTCCGCTAACTACTGGCCTGTACATACTGCACCTGGGGGGCACTAATTTCGATCTGCGCCGAAAAATACTAGTCCAGTAGAGCGACCAGGGTCGTTTCCAGAATGAGGTACTGTTTGCGGCTGCGTACTTCTTCGCAGAGCGCCCGGGTGCGACGGGTCTTTTGCTTCACGTAGGTGCGCTCTCGAAACGTAAACCGTTTGCCCTCCGACAAGCAGCAGAGGGGTACTTGATTGGTTGGCGAATTGAACAGCTGCAGCGCTTGGGTTAAGGACGCATCGGCTCCGGTGGAGGCGCGGGGGTTGCGCGCAAACTGACGCATGGCTGCGAGAAGTTCGGAAGGAAAAACGGCCGCGGAAAGCACCGGTACCAGCAGTTGCCTAAAGCATTGCTTCCAGGCCGCCCCGTGGGGCGGAATTTTGAAACCGTGCTGCTGAAACGCGCGCAAGTGCGCCACTTCGTGCAAATAGGTAATCAAAAAAGCGTAAGGATTGAGGTTATCGTTCACACTGATCGCGTGTTGCACCCGGCCGCCTGACCTGCGGTAGCGATAATCACCCCATTTGCTTCGTCGTGGCTTGCTTACCCGCAACGAGAAACCGTAGACTTTTTGTAAGGTGACGCAGTAGGACACCGCCCGGGCCGGGACGTGTAATCGAAAAACAGCTTCGGGGTCAGGCGCCATTGGCATCCAGGTCTTGGTCACCCGCGAGTCGCTCTTGCTCCGCGGTCGTCAACTTAAGGTCAGTGCTCACCCGCTTGAGCGTAGGGCGATTAATGGAAAAGAGCACGAGCGCCACCGCGTAGAGCGCCACAAAGAACTGCTCGCCCGTTAGGTACAATCCCACCACCGGCAACAGGTTGGCCACTGCCAGCCAGCCGTATTTCAGCCAGGCGGCTTGGTAGAAAAAGCGCAGGCGCTCCCGAAAGGGCTGGCTGGTGTCATAGCGATCAAATCGTTTACGATACGTGGTGTAGGCCAGCCATCCACTGAGCACCATACCCGCCACCACGGCCCCGTGCACCGCTCCGAAGCTAAAGCCCTCCGCCAGTCCGCCCTGCCCCATCCGCCGCAGATACACGCCGCAGAACAACAGCAGCGGAACGCTCACCATCAGGTAAAATACTAAGTGGAGCGTGTGAAAGTATTCTGCTGAGTTGCTTAAGTACCGTTGTTGCTTCGCCATAAGCGCACGAAGGTAGAACTTTTTGTTTTGTGAAGAAATACCGGTTTATTGGTTGCTTGGTTGAGCTTCAAGAATTTTTTTAATGAAAAAACGCAAACTCATTCGCAACGTTGGGTTGCATCAATTGGGAGTTGAACGAACCTACAAACCCAGGACGTTAATCAGCCACCCCGGGTGGAATTTTGGCGATATACTGACACTAGCAGTAGGATACCACCTGGCCTCCCATCCGGAGTTTACATTCTTGCAAATAGGGGCTTTTGACGGCGTGAACAATGATCCCCTGCACGCCCTTATCATCAAGTATAAGCTATCGGGCATACTGGTAGAACCCCAACCGAAGGCTTTTGAAGCACTGAAAGTGACCTACCGTGATCATCCCCAACTTATTTTGGTTCAGGCGGCCGTGTCGCACCGCGCGGAGGTTAAGCCTTTTTACACGTCAGAGCATCAAGCTACCCAAGTCGCTTCCTTTAGTCGTGAACATCTCATAAAACGTAAGGTGCCGCCATTGGCCATCAAAGAGCTTCAATTGCAGTGCTTCACTATTAACGGTCTTCTGAAAAAATACGCGGTAGATTCGGTGGACCTCATTCAGATCGATACCGAGGGCTACGATTTTGAAATTATCAAGTCCATCGACTTCAGCAGTATGAAGCCGTTCATCATAAGATATGAGCACGAACACCTGTCGAACCTTGACTATAACGCATCGCTGGAGCTACTTGCTCAACAGGGCTATCAGTTTCACGTTGAGAAAAAGGATGTAACTGCTATACGGTGGCTATCGGAGTCTGAACATCAAGCCTAATCAATCTTTCTGTGGAAAAGCAATCGGTACATCAGCACTGCCAGCGTTTAGTGCACCAAAGGGTCGCCGATGCCGAGCAGGCCATCGGTGAAGCACAGCGCGCGGCCAACGAAGAAACCAAAAGTTCGGCCGGTGATAAGTACGAAACCGGCCGGGCTATGATGCACCTGGAACAAGAGAAACTAGTGAGTCAGCGGATGGCCGCTCAGCAGCTTCTCAAGGTGCTACACCAGATCAATCCGGCCCGCCCTTGTACCCAAGTCGACCTGGGAAGTTTGGTAGACACCAGCCGGGGGTGGTTCTACGTGGCGGTGGGTCTGGGCCAGATTCAGGTTGACGACGAATCGTGCTTTGCCATTTCACCCGCGTCACCGCTGGGTCAAGCCTTGTGGGGTCGGCAAGCGGGGGAAGAGACGGTGCTAAACGGCCAACTGATCCGGATCATTGCGGTGGGATAAAGGGGGGGATGATAACGGAAATTATTCTACGCGAAGTCTCTTTTGTAGCGCAGTATTTCTTACTCTTTATCCTTGGCGCAGCGAAACCCCTGGTGAAACAGCGCGGTTTCGGCCGAACAAAAGGTGCGGGCCGACACCCGGTAGCCGTGGCAGAACGACTCATCGCATAGAAACGAACCACCGCGAATCACTTTGTTGGTTTCGGCAAACTGAAACGGATCGTTGTTGCCCGCGTACGGCCGGTAAGTGTCGCTGCACCATTCCCATACGTTGCCGCCCATGTCGCTAAGACCGCAGTCGGTGATGCCAAACGCTCCCACCGGTGAAGTAAAGTAGAAATCATCGGCCTCATTATTGACTAGCGGAAAGTTGCCCTCCCACACGTTGGCTTTGAATACTCCGTTCGGGGCAAGCTCATTGCCCCAACTGTACTGCCGCGTGGCATTGGTTCCGCTGCGGGCGGCGTATTCCCACTCCGCTTCGGTGGGTAAGCGTTTCCCGGCCCATTGGGCGTAGGCGGTGGCATCGTTCCAACTCACCTGGGTCACCGGATGGGTATCCAGCGCGGCGGGTTGATTCGGTCCTAGGGGATACTCCCAGAAAGCACCCGGTACCAGCTCCCACCCCCGGGTTTGCAAGTCATACATACCCTGGTAGCTTAGTTTTTCCAATGTTTCAACCTGGTATCCCGCCTCCCGCACCAGTTGCTGCAGCTTTTCCACATCAAATACTCCTGCATCGCCGAAGTTTTCTGCCTCGGTGCGGTAGCCAGTAGCCTGCACAAACGCTCGAAATTGCCCGACCGTCACCGGGTGCGCATCCAGATAAAAGTCCTCTACTTGGGTCGTAAACACCGGTTGCTCGTTGGGTAGGCCATTGGCGGCACCCAAGGTGGCCGGGCCACCCTTAAAATATACCATCCCTTCGGGGGGCGGCGGGGCCGGAGACTGACAAGCGTAACTCATCACCAGCAACGTGAAGGAAAGAATTCGGAGCATCATACTATTTGGGTTTGTCATGACAATGGCAAAAATGGCGTATTCTATTGATCTAACCACATATCAAGTGGCAAAAGTTGGTTTCTATTCGGAAAGTTTTCACTTTTATCGCTACACTACCCCTAACCAAAACTTTATGAAAAACCGATCTTACGTTATCATGATTACCTTTATTGCCGCGCTGGGCGGCTTTCTTTTTGGCTTTGACACGGCCGTGATCTCCGGAGCCAATCCGTTTATTCAAAAATACTTTCAGCTCGATGAAGCAATGCTCGGATGGGCAGTTTCCAGCGTTATTGTGGGATGTATTATCGGGGCATTTTCGGCGGGCTTCGTTAGTGATATCTTCGGACGCAAGAAAGTGTTGATCACCACCGCGGTGCTATTTACCCTATCGGCTATTGGCACGTCGCTCGCCACTGACTTTGACTTTTTTATTGTCGCCCGCATTCTGGGAGGAATCGGAGTGGGAGCGGCTTCTGCCATGTCTCCCTCTTACATTGCTGAAATCTCACCGGCCGGGCAGCGCGGACAGCTGGTGTCTATCAATCAGCTCACCATTGTGATTGGTATTCTGGTGGTTTATTTCACCAACTACTTGTTCGCTTCGTCCTTTGGTGATGATAGCTGGCGGTGGATGCTGGGCAGCGAAGCGATTCCGGCGGTGTTATTTTTTTTATTACTTTTTATCATTCCGGAGAGTCCGCGCTGGTTATACAAGAACGGACAGCCCGAAAAGGCGCGCGCCGTACTGCGTAAGCTTGAGGGCGAGGGGCACGTGGAAAGTGAACTAGCCGAGATTGAATCCACCTTGCACGGTAATAACGAAAAAGTAGCCTTCGGCGATCTATTTAAGGGGGGGATGAGCAAGGTGATGTTTATTGGTATTGTGCTGGCTATGCTTCAGCAATTGGTGGGCATCAACGCAATTATTTATTATGCCCCCACCATTTTTGCTAGCGCCGGGGCCGGGCTAGATTCTTCCCTGGCCCAAACCGTAGCGATTGGAGCGGTGAACCTCACGTTCACCTTTGTGGCCATCTGGCTGGTAGACCGGGCCGGACGCAAACCTCTGCTACTAGCTGGGTCAGTGGGCATGACGGTCTCATTGTGCATCCTGGTCTTCTCGTTTTCGTCGGATGTCCTGGGCGGCTACGGGGTGCTGTTTTCTATTCTGGGTTACATTGCCTCCTTTGCTGCAACCCACGCGGCGGTGATGTGGGTGTTGGTTTCGGAAATATTTCCCAATAAGTTTCGAGGCTCCGCTATGTCAGTAGCGCTGTTCTTCCACTGGGGATCTACCTACTTAGTGACGCAAACCTTCCCCTGGTTGCTGGCCAACAGGGGTGGGGCGTTCTCATTCGGTATTTTCGCGGTAATTAGCGCTTTGAGTTTCTTCTTCGTGTGGTTCTTTGTGCCCGAAACCAAAGGAAAATCGCTGGAGCAAATTGAAAAAGACCTCAACCTGGAGCTGGAAGGGGTCTAAATAAAAAAAGCACCGCTCTTTCAAAGTGGTGCTCTCTATCAAGGCAATTGTGATTAGATACTAGCTGATCCTAGTAGATCACCGCTCTCGTTATAGTACAAAATATTTTGTCCTTCATCGCCTTTCACCTGTAACTGGTAGATCTTGTCGGGGTTCTGCTCACCAATGTACATCTGCTCAGCGTTGTTCTGCATCAACTTGTCAACGGCTTCATCTTCTAGCATGTATACCTTTTCAATGCTGGCCTTGGCGTATTCACCGTCTTTGAAAGCCTTCGTTACTTCCTCCGGCAACTCACTCTCTGAAATAGTCTTGACCGGATTTTCAGCATCCTGGCTGTCTTGGTCGACTTTGTTCAAAGCAGATGAATTGTTATCATAGTCGCTATTAGGAGCCTCTTCGGTTTGTTGATTGGCGGGGTTGACGTTTGTCTCGGTATCGATCTCGCTGTTATCCCGGGTAGATGAATAAGACTGATCATCAGCATCCTTGCTAGGGATATCTTGCATGGATGACTGAGCGTTGGGGTTTTCGCCCTGCATCTCAACCACGTCTTCCTGCATCTCATCGATGGGCTCATCCGTGTTGCTTTGATTATTCACATCAGAGGGAGTGGTCGTTGTGTTTGGCTGATCCAAAGCGTCAGTATCTTCCATCGGCTCTTCCTGCAGAGGAGTTTCGTCCATTGAGTCATCCTGCATCGGCTCGGTGGGCATGTCGTTAATCTGCTCATCCCGCACTGTCTCGGTTTCCGGTTCGGTCACCTCATTATTGTAAGTGTCGTTCACCGCCCGGTCGTCCATCGGCTGAGTGTCCGCGTCCAGCGTTTCATCTTGCGTATTAGGCTGCGTCTGAACGGTGGTTTGGGGTTGTTCCTCAGCAGCGGGAACTTCTTGAGCGTTGGCCGCCATAATTGTGGCAGCAGCAAATCCGAGTGTTATAAGTACCTTTTTCATGATATCGTTATTTAGTGGTTAAGTAATTTGTGGGTAATAATTCTTACTCCAGACAGATGCAAACTGATAACCAAATCTGAAGCATAACACCCAACAGACTGAAAATGAAGCATGTAGGATAAAAAGCCCCTTCTTCTTGTTATAAAAAATGGGTAGGTAGTTCAACAGAGTGGGGAATTGTACGGCGTTACCAATGATCTTGAAATAATTTTAAACAATTGACAAGCTATAGTGATTATACTGGTAATTATTTTGCCGGGCCATATCCAAAATTGCCCACCTAATTTTTTAATATGTCACAAGAGAACAAATTGCCTAGCCCATCTATTGAGGCTACCGAGTCAACCGTTATTCCGGTTATTGAGGAACAGGCCCAAGTTGAGGTCCGACAAGACATTACTGGCAAGGTTCACGTTTCTAAGACGGTCACCACTGAAACCGTTCAGGTGGAAGTTCCGTATACCCAAGAAAATGTAGTAATTGATCGGATTGCTGTCAATGAGTACGTTGACGATGTCCCGCCTGCCGTTCGTTACGAGGGCGAGGTGATGATTGTACCGGTGCTGCAAGAGGTGCTCGTCAAAAAAACTTTATTAGTAGAAGAGCTTCACATAACGAAAGTTCGTGAAAGTACTTCTGAAGAGCAGGCAGTCACCTTACGCAAAGAAGTTGTTAACATCCAGCGAGAGTAAAGTGATTTCTTTTTATTTTCTTTTTTATAATTAATTAAACCTTAAATCTTTTTTAACATGTCACACACAGTAGTAGGAATATTCAATAATGTAGTAGATGCCGAAAAGGCCGTTGATCAACTCTTAAGCAATGGTTTCACCCGTGAGCGGGTTGACATTGCTGATCACACCACCCGTGATGGTTACACTGACGCCGACCGCGATCGTGATAACGATAGCATTGGTGGTTTCTTTAGTTCGCTATTTGGCGATAGTGATGAAACACGCCATCATACTGAGGCTGCTAAGGAAGGAACGGTAGTAACCGTGCACGCAACATCCAATGATGAAGCCGAGCGCGCTGCTGATATCCTTGATAATTACGGCACCATCGATGCCAACGAAAGAGCTGGTGCCCGAACCGAGACCGCTAACCTAGACAGCGATTCAACAATTGATGTTGTGGAAGAAGAATTAGAAGTCGGCAAACGTCAGGTGAATACTGGTGGAGTTCGGGTGCGTAGCCGCATTGTAGAGCGTCCGGTAGAAGAAAGCATTCGTCTTCGTAGTGAGCACGTGGACGTTGAGCGTCGCCCGGTTAACCGTAAGGCATCCGAGGCCGACCTAGCCAACTTCAAGGAAGGTACCATCGAAATGACCGAGACCGCTGAGTCTGCAGTTGTATCAAAAGACGCCCGAGTAGTGGAAGAAGTGCACGTTGACAAGACCGTTGAGGAGCACGATGAGGTGGTTAAAGATACTGTACGTAGCACCGAAGTAGATGTAGAAAAAATAGATGGTGATAAGCGTGCCGCGCTCACTGAGCAAGAGCGCTTAGCCAAAGATAAGGGCCGCGTATAACCTATTTCGCAACCCGAGTAAACTCTAAAAAGCCGTCGCAAGACGGCTTTTTTTGCTCCGAAAGGACTTAGGCTGAGCTTCACTGCGGTGAAAACAGCACCGTTTAGAGTGATTGGTTTATAATGTGATCCGTTAATCGAGCTGCTAAATCTTCCAGATTGGTTTTAATCACCGACGCATCTGCCCGTAGCACGGCTTCTTTCATTCGGGGTGGCAACTTGTCCGCTCCCCAGTAGGCTCCCAGAATGGCACCGGTCACCGCTCCGGTAGTATCATTGTCGCGCCCGTAGTTGATGACAAAAGCCAGCGCCTTTTCAAGGTCAAAATCGCTCAACAGCAGGGCCGTCAGGTTCACCAGGTGGATTTCAGCCGCGTGAAAGGGAAGGTCTTGATTGCGTAAGTCTAACTGTACGTAGGCCTGTTGCGTTTGCCCCCAAAATAGGGTGTCTACCGGCAGATCCCGCGGATAAGGGGGATTCAACGAATCCAGCACCGACCTAGGCAGTTGTCGTACCGCATAAACGATAGACTGGGCTTCCTGAAATATTCGATAGGCCGACCGGCCCACCAAACGACTCTTGAAGTAACCCTGCGGGTCCACGTCACGAAGCACGTTTATGACCTGACTCTGGTTAGCGTCCGGCGACATCGCAGCGGCAACCATTGCTCCGGTTAGTGCGCTGATATCGCGGGCGTAGCCCAGGTCGAAGATACTAAGTTCGTACGCCGCTTCGTAGGCCAGCGCAGGATTTCCGGAATAGTAGGCACCAATTATCGGACTATACAACATGCCCGCGCAGGTCACTTCCCCCCCGTAGAATTTGCTTAGCGCCATGCCGTAGGTCTGGGCGTCACCCTCCCCGAAGGCTTCCGCGACGGGCGCCCATTCTTGTAACCAGGCCATCCGACGCGTTACCGTTTCGAAAGATTCAGGGTCGTATCCGGATACAGCGCGGAGCTCCTCCACGTGTCCTCGGTAAGCTTCAACAATATGCCGGGCAAAGTCAGTAGCCTCTGGTCGGCCCGTGGCTCCGAAGCCCGAACGTTGCTTCAGCAGAAATTCAGCGGTTAGTTTCTTCCACCGCGTATCGTCCGTGGTGCCTCCGGCGGGCAGGTTGTAGGCCCAAGTGCCCTCGGCCGAAGGGGTCCGCACCATGGTGTCCAAGCGGTTCACCACCCCGTATCCAACCATAATATCGCGCCGCGACCACATTTCGGTAGGAGCTCCCATGGCGTCGCCAATGGCCGAACCCAGCAGCATCCCCAGCACCTTATCGTAGAGCACGGCCCGGTCAAACTGTGGTCGCCCCGGCGGCGTCTCCGGGACCGCAGCCGTATCGGCAGGCGTTTCGGGTGATGAGCATCCGATCGCCCCAACGACTAGCAGGGAAATTGTCCAGCCGATCAGAGGGTGAAAAAGAAACCGGTAGGATGCCATCAGAGCAGGGCCGCAGCGCGTTCTAGCAGCACTAGGCGTTGGTCTAACGTTTGAGTCAAAGGAAGTTGGGCCAGTCCCAAAATGCGTCGCAGCACCTCCGCCCCGGCAAAGGCGTAGGCGAGCGATTCGTCCCAATCGCCGGTCGGTTCGTAACGTTTTATAATTCGTTCGGCAGTATACACCGAGCCGCTGCTGAGCAGGGCGTGCGCTAACATCACTCCCACGTCGAACTCCGCCAAGCCGTAGAAACCAAATTCCGGATCGATCACGCGCACCCCCGGGGCCGCTCGCAACCAGCTGCCGGGATAATAGTCGCCGTGAAGCAGCGTGTCACCGGGCTGGAGGTACCGCGCACCTAGCTCGGCAACGCGTTGTTTGAGTGCAACGTTCTGCTTGTACGGCTGCGAAGCCGCTTGCAAACCAGGTACGATCGTATCCAAATCCAAACCGTTGTCTTCGGCGTAGGGATATCGGAAAATATGTTCGTGGTTGAGCTTCCGCATATCGTTGTTTTGTAGGAAGTGCGCTTCGCTAGGTTCCGCTCTGATGCGGTGCAAGTGAGACAAGAAATGAACCAATTGCAGTAACTGTTCTTCCGTGATCTGTTCCGGCGAGTGATAAAGGAACGTAAAATCTGCCCCGGTGCCTAAGTCTTCCAGGGCAAGCACGTGATCTTGCGGATCAAAACCGATTAGGCGGGGAGTATATGGCCTCAGTTCCGGTTGGTTATCAATGTGTTGGTAGAAGGTCGCTTCCACTTTTCCCCGCACCACGGGGGCCGCCACCTGCGGATAGCGATACACGTGGGGCAGCGCTTGCTTCAGAATGAACGAGCGTCGGTCGGTCGTGGCCCGAATCACAAAGTTCATATTCCCTTCACCGGGTTTCTCCACGGTGCGCACCGTCTCATCGGCGCCGAACCACGGTTGCTCCCGCAGGTAGGTTGTGAGGGCGTTGTTGGTTTGCCGATCGAGTAGGAAAGCTTCCGGATGCTCAGGGCGGTGGGTTGGTTGCGGGGTCATCGTATACGATAGATTAGGTATTGCCTAAAGTATCAAAAGTGATGAGATTAACAAGGTGGTTATCTTTAGAGCAACTTGCCGAACCAGCTGTCAGTCCCATTTCAAGTATTTCTGCCAGTTATGTTGTTCTCTAAAACCCAGAACTTCCCGGATTTTCCGATTTGAGTACAAAGCCTCATGCTCCCCCAATTCGCGCGTGATTGGCACCCCGGGGAAAAACTGTTCAGCCAGTTTTTTGCTGGGGATAACCGCCCCGTTGTGATCGTTTCCAGCATTGAAAACCTGATAACCGAGACCGTCTTTCTTCAGGCATAAATCCACAATCTGTCCCAGATCACGTGCGTCAATGTAACAGAATGCATTCCGACGGCGCACCTCTGGGTTTTTGAAATAGTGCGGAAACAGTTCAGCGTATTCGTGAGGCTCAATCACATTTCCGATACGAAGCGCATAAATATCAAAGCCTGACCGTCGCTGAAAGCTACGGGCCGTTTTCTCGTTAACAACCTTCGATAATCCGTAGCTATCCATGGGATCGACGTCATAATCTTCTTCCAAAGGTAGCGCACCAGGGTTGGTTTGGCCATCGGAAAAACAGATGCCGTAGGTGGTTTCTGACGAGGCAATAATAATTTTCTCAATGCCAAGCTTAACCGCCGCTTCAATCACGTGGTAGGTTCCCATGGTGTTGACCCGAAAAGTTTCATTATCAGGATTGATAAGAATCCGAGGCACGGCAGCAAAATGCACTACCGCATCAAATTTGGGTACGCCATTTCCCGGTTCCAATTCATCTAAGTTGGCGTACGAACTCATCGCGTTAAACATTTGTCCGGAATCGGTGATATCGGCCACCAAATTATCAACCCCTGGGTAATCCAGCGGTCGCAGATCTACGTTCATCACGCTGTGTCCCTGGTCGAGAAGGTAGGGTATCACGTGCTTTCCTGCCTTTCCCGCTCCCCCCGTAAAAAATACTCGCTTTTTAGTCATGGACGCTTGTTATTTGACCTATCTAGTTTATCAGCACTAACGTTCAATGCAGCCGTCTGGCCGGGCTTGTTGGCGTTGATCTTCCGAGCATCAATATACGAACTTGGCGCGACAAGTGCTCATGCTCATCTTTCCCCCGGCTAGCGGTTGCATAGTGTTATGGGCTGTTCTTCAATTAGTCTCGATAGCAAACAGTTGGATCAGTTTTTTATCCAGCTCTTCTATCTGCTTTGCGTTTATACTTCCTAATTTACCTATCACAAGGGCTTTGTCTATAGTAGCTATTTTTCCAATTCTTATCAGCGATGGTTTCTTGAGTCCATTTGTTATGCTAGGTTGTAGAAGCAAGTCTGTTGGTTCTTGCCAGTGTAGTTGAGTCGAGATGAAACTCACTGTAACATCCAAACTTCCTGATAGCAGAATCAAAGCAGGTCGTTTTTTGCTACCTGTCAAATCAGTGAAGGGAAAAGGAATTAGAACTATGTCACCTTTTTGCATTAATACCGCTCTTTTAAGTCATTTTCATCATATAAATCTTCTTCATCATGTAAAAAAGCAAAACTGTCAGATTCACCTACTAAAGTTTCTATGCCTTTTTGAAGGATTTGCTCTTCATATTTTTTGAGCACAAAATCTGCAAAGTCAGCTACTTCATGAATTCTATCCTCAGGAAGTTTTTCTAATGTTTCAACTGTCTTATTGATTAATCCTTGCTTCTTCATGTTTTTAGTCTTTTTTTCTAATGTACGGATTTTCTTTCGTATAGCCCATAACACTCATATAGACGCAATTACGTCTATCCGCAATATAGCATTCGAGTGCTGAAATGGCGACGTTTGAAAGTGATTTTAGTCAAAAAGTGGCCGCTAGGTCGATCCTATGACTGTTTTTATATTTGAAAATCGTTGGCAAATGTCTACGAACATTTGTAAACCTGCACCCAGGGCTGGTGTCCTCACCAGCCCTCATCGAAGTTGAGCCTTTAATCTGGGTAGGTCATTAGTCTGAAAACTTTCTGTTAACGCGGGGTTCGAATAACTCGTTTATGTCGGACACGGGGCAGGAGGACCCGCGGCAATTCTGTTTGGTAAATACTAGGGCGTGTTGACATATAGATTGGTGAGGGCTTTCCAGGGTGTTTTTGTTCTGATTAAGGTGCTTGAGGCGGGCGATGCGAGGGCATCGGCCAACGAAAGCAACGAAAAGCAGCGGACCCCGCCGGGGGCAAAAACGCTCGGAAAGCACCGCCTAAGCTTATATGTCAACACGCCCTAAACCCCGCCTACTGCCGCAACAGCAGCTTGCCACTGTGCTGCTGCTGCTCCCCCTGCCGGTCGTGCACCGTCAGGCGGTACAGATATAAACCCGGCAGGGCTGCCGCCCCGGAGCGGGGCAACGCATCCGATACGTGATACGATGCCTGACCGGATACCAATTCGATCGTGCGCCGGTAGATCGACGTGCCCTGCGGAGTGAACACCTCGAGCTCGGCGTGGCCCAGCGCCACCCGCTCGCCCAGCGTGAACGAAACGTTGATGGCCCCCTCCGTCGGATTAGGATACACCACCACGTCCTGCAGCAGCAGCACCGAGTCGCCCACAATCCGGAAGGTAAGCGCCCGCTCGGTAGTGTTCAGATACGTATCGCTGGCCAGCACCCGCAGCGTGTGCGAACCCGCCACTAGGTCCGGTAAGCGAAACATGGCGCGCCCCCGTCCCGGTTCGTCCGGCACCGCTTGGTAATCATCATTTAGCCAAAACTCCTGCCACTCGTCGAGCACCAGCCGCAGCCCGTGCGTTTCATCGGCCAGGTTGATGCCGTGCTCATCTTGCAAGCGAACGATGAGGGTAGGGTTGGGGTGCAGGGTGCCGGGCACCGGACGCACCTCGCGGTTGAAGAATAGATCCACCGCGGGTGGAGTGTTGTCCGTCTCCGTGGTGGTCGCCTCGCCGCCCACCGTCACAACGCGGGCCCCGCTGGCTTCCTGGTTCAGGGATTTGTGCCGGGCGTAGAAGGTGAACTTACCCGGCCCGAAGGTGCTTTTTGTATTCTTGGGAAGCGTAAACTCCAGCGCAAACCGCCCGCTTTGTACGGTGGCCTGCCCTCGAAACAACCGAAAGTCTCGGTTCTCGAAACTCATCACCCGGCCGTCGCTTTCCTGCCCCAGGGTGGTGGTTTCCTGTGGCGTTGCCAGCAGGTCAACGAATACGGTGCCATCAAACCCCGGATTAGCAATGCCAGATTCGTCAGTTACCTGCCCCTCCAACCGAACGAGATCCAGCGGACGCAGGGTGTCAGCAACTTGCCCGTTGGCCGTCAGCTCCGCGACCGTCACGCCGCTCGACGCTACGGCGTAGCGCATCGAGGGGTCGCCCAGCAGCACGAAGTTACGGTTGAGCGTGCCCGCCACGCTGCGGTTTTTGGTGGTTCGGATGATATCCCCTAGCCGCAGGTTAGCGTCGGAAGAGTCACCAAAAGCGGTTTCGTAGAAGGCGGTGCTGGTCTGGAAGTTGGTGGTGGTGAACACCGGGCGCGAGGTGGTGAACAGCGCAATGGCTCCGCCGTCAGGGCTCAGCAGCGCCACTTCGGCCCCCGACGCCCGCCGCGGGTCATCATAGCGTCCGAACTCGCAGGTGGCCGTCACCAGCACCGGCAGTCGGTCGTAGTTGCGCCAGCCCCCAATCATATCTAGGTCCAGAATCTGTTCGTTGGTCCAGGCGGTTTCGCCCCCGTGGCCAATGAAGTCTATCAATCCCACCCCGCGCTCCACCGCCCGATTGATGCGCTCCCGCACCGCCGGGGCCTCGTCGTCCGGCTGCGGATACGCGTCCATGAACAAGCGCTGCACCGCGAACTGGGGCTGCTGCCGCTCGAGCCAGGAAGCCAGAAAATCCGACTGGTGCTGGTGCTTATTGGCGTCGCCGTCGTCGGCCACGAAGAGCACCTCCTGCCGCCAGGGGCCCTGCGCTTTCGGGGCGGTGGAGTAATGAATGAGTTTGTCGACCACCGTACGGGCTTCCTCCGGATTGTTCACCGGCAGGCGCCCGATACCGATGTCCAGCAAGTGCCCGTTGATGCCGTTTCCCTGCTCGGGCCACTCGCCCTCGTCGGCATCCATAAACCCGAAGTAGTCGTCGGAGGCGTAGCTGTACACGTTGTGAAACGACTGCCGCGACTGGTAGGTAGGCACCGTGGCCGTGTTGACAGTACGATAATTGTAGGAGGCATCGCCGAACAGCAACACGTAGCGCAGCCCGGCGTTGCGCCGGTAGAGGTGCCGGATAAAATTACGGACGGCCGTCACGTCCTGCCGACCCGCCGAAAACTCGTGGTAAATCTGCGGCAGCGTCACCACCGCCGCGCGCAGGCTGTCGTGCTGACGGCGAAACTGAGCCAGGCGTTCGGCTTCGGACTGCAAAAGGGGAGCGGTGATGATCAGCAGATCAGGAGTGGCTAGCGCCCGTAGGTTTTGGTTGACTACCGGACCAACGTACCGCGGTGAAGGAAGTTCGTCAGTCGGATCAAACAACAAGTAACTCCGCAGGGTGTCGGCCCGCGTCTGAAAGGTGATCGCACTGTCTAGCCCACGGTAGTCTTGCTGCGCCACGGACTGCGGATCGGTGACGTCCCACAGCAAACCGGCGCTGGCCTGCGCCACGGTGTAGCGGTGCAGCGTGCCCCGCCGGACGTGGGGGTCGCTAAACCACAGCGGACGCTGCCGATAGGTCAAGGGTTCGCGCACGTTGAGGGTGAGGTGATCCAGGTATCCGCTTTTTTCCGTGCGGTCTTGGTAGCGCAGCGACACCGTCGGATTGGCCGGTAATGCGGATAACGCAAAAACTTCGCGGGCCGAGCGCGCCTGGTAGCCGTAGAGCCCCTTTTGGGCGGCATCTACCGCGATGGGTTCCAGCGGTTCGCCATCCACCAATACCTCAAAGGTGCTGCGGGAGGTGGCCCGGCTGCTCACCGAAATTTCCAGCGAGCCCGCCCCGGCTGCCGCCCCCGGAAAGCTAATGTCCAGTTCGGCATTATCGCTACTCAGTTCTTCCCCCAGCCACTGCCGTCCCGACCCTAGTAGGTTGCTTAGGTCACGTTCGTGGTGGTAGACCGCCAGCCGCTCGGTGATGGGCACGCCCGTCCCGTAGGTAAAGTTCGGAAGCGTGACCATGACGGGAGCGGGCTCCACCCAACGGGTGATAAAGTAGTAGTTGGCCGTATCGTACAGGTGTTTCTCAACCCGGTACATCTTCAACCCATCGTCGTAGTAGGTTCGGTCGGGCCCCTGCCCGTAGAACAGCAGAAAATCATCCTCGGCACTTAACCAAACGGGCAACTCCCGCAGGTCTTCGGTTACCGCAGCATCGTTGGCCTGCGGCAGCATCCCGGCCCTGTTTCCGAAGAGGTGCACTTTACTGAGGCTATCGGCGGCGGTGATGATGCCGTGCTCTTCCAAAAATTGCCGGTCCAGGCGATACACCCCGTCTTCATGAACAGATACTTGATGCCAGTTTCCCTCGGCCAGCACCGAGTTCTGCGCCTGGGCGACACCCGTTCCCAATAGCAAACCAACCAGCCCGAAAATCGAGCGAAAAAGGTTCGGGCCGCTAAGGTGGTAGAATGGGCGCATCAAGTAAGAGTATGGTTTATCAGTACGTTCCGCCCACCTTCCGTTGGTTGAGCGCTTCGTTGTCGGCAAAGGTAGGCAAAGATTCGGGAGCGGCGTGCGACGTGGTGTCGGTCAGCGACCGCATAAACGCCACTAAGTCCGCTTGCTCCTGCTTCGTTAGGTGCAAGGGGTCAGGGCTCAAGGTTTGGTAGGGAACGTCCAGGCCCAGCCCGGCTCCGCCGCCGCGGTTGTAAAAGTCTACCACCTCCTCCAGCGTTTCGTACACCCCGTTGTGCATGTAGGGAGCGGTGAGCTCCGCGTTGCGTACCGTGGTCGTCTTGAACGAGTGACCGTAGAAGTTGACCCCTTCCTTGAGCACCCCCGCCGCCCGGCCCGGGTCCGCATCTAGCACCGGGTTCAGGGTGTCGGGGGTCGTGGGCACGCCCAGCACTTCCGATTCGGACTCGTGAAAGCGGGGAGGCACCGTGCCGCTGAACAGGGGAGCAAAGTGACAGGTGCCACAGGCCGCCTTGCCCATAAACAGGTTGAACCCCCGCTGGGCCGAAAGCTCCAGGTGGTCCGACTCACCCCGCACGTAGCGATCAAAGGGAGAGTTAAAACTTTTGAGGGATACGAGGTAGGCGGCCAGGGCGGTGGACATCCCGTACTTGTTGATCGGGTTAGACTTTACGTCGGGAAATGCCTGCGCGAACTGGGCTTGGTACTCGTCACTCAGTTGCAACTTGTCGAAGATATCCAGGTAGGTGGTATAAAACTCTCGGTGGTCGGCCACCACGTGGTCCATCTGGTCTTCCAGCACCTCCGAGCGCAGGTCGTAGAAGTAGCGGTCGGCGTAGGCGGCGTTGAGTAAGGTAGGGGCGTTGCGGTCGACCGTGCCTTCGTTATTGAGCGCCAAGCTTTTGGCCAATCCGTCGGTGAAGCCCCGTTCAGGCTGGTGGCAGGAAGCGCAGGAGCGCTGGTTGTTCACCGACAGGGCGGGGTCAAAGAACAGCGTGCGCCCCAGCTCCACCACCGCCGGTTGGTACTTGCTCTCCGGCATCCGGGTGTAGAAGAACGGATTGAGCAGATCTTCGTCGAACAGGTTGGTGGCGAAGTAGTTGACCGCGTGCTTGCGGTGCCGGGGCGAAGTTTCGTAGTAGGTTTCGATACCCAGGGCCAACTGCACCGCCAAAATTTGCTCGAAGAGGGGATTGATACACGTTTTCAGGAAGTGAAGTCGATCAAAGGTGTCGAAGTTCTCATGTTCCTCCAGGGAGTTGATTCCGGTGGTAAATGACGCCGCCACCCGCTCGGCCAAATCAGCGTGCTCGGCGTTGAGCAACGGTTCGTAGA
The DNA here is from genome assembly GCA_965217295.1 of Cyclobacteriaceae bacterium. GTDB lineage: Bacteria > Bacteroidota > Bacteroidia > Cytophagales > Cyclobacteriaceae > Tunicatimonas. Next base: position 4,956,117 of record CBDCHR010000008.1, on the reverse strand, counting down.
GTGCCATCGCCTGCTGCATGACCGCCAGTGACATTTTTGCCTCGGGAAGCGATCGCAGCGCCGCCGGAGAGTCGAAGCCCGATACGCCCAGGGTGAAGATGCGCATCAGCTCGAAGCGAGTGGCTTCCAGCACCTGCCGGTCGGTGAGCGGAATACGCTGCTGAAACCGGACAAACTGCGCGACTTTCTGGTCCAGCAGCGCCGCCAACTCCACGATCTTCGCTTGATCAGCCACGGGATCATCTCCGAAAATAAATTCTTCCAGCACCTGAAAGCCCTTGGGCTCAATAACACTCAGGTTGGGAGCGTTGCGCTCTAGTTTGGGCAGGGGCGCACCGTTGATGAAGTCGGCCACGAATTGCCCGTCGAGGTGCTCGGCCAGGTATTCGGTGCGTTTGTAGGCCAGGCGGGCGCGTTCTAGCGCTCCTTGCAGGGTGGGTACGGATTCAGTTGTTAGCGAACGCGCTTGCTCGTGCAGGGTCTTCGTGGCCTGCGATAAGTCGTGCAGGTCGCGTACGTAGGTGGTCATCACCTCCGCCGCCGGGCTGCTGCGGGGGGCGTGATCGCGAAAGCTGCTCAGGATCACTCCGACGAAAATGAGTAACGCTGCGGGAAGTATAAATCTAATCATAAAGAATTGATTATGAGGACGCTGTAGAATACAAAGGAGCAGTGGCGAAAGCCACTGCCCTTGGTACATTACTTATGAACTATTGGTGTGATGGCTACTGCAGAACGAATTTCGCGCCTACCACCTTGCGCGATTTCAGTCCGAACGCCTTCATGATGTACACTCCGGAACGCAGGTCCTGAACGTCCACCTCCTGCACGTTGCGACTCACGCGGATGCGCTGGCCGGTCACGTCGTAGATGGCCATGTCCACCGGCTCGCTGGTCTTCACCACGCGCTGCACGTGATCGGCCCAAAACTTCAGTCCTTCCACCTCCGTTACGTTCTTTTTTACGTCAGAAATGGCGGCAATCACGTCGTCCCAGCCGGTGATGGCATAGGTGAGTGAGTTGTTGTAGGGGAAGGGGTTGTCCTCCGAAGGGTGTTGTGCGTTCAGCAGCAGCGTCTTTCCGTCGGGAGTAGGCTGCGCGCCGGTTACTTCGGCACCCACCGGCACCACTGAGATGCGGATCAGGTCATCCACCGTAGGGTGGGCAATCGACATATCCAGCATCCAGGCCTCGCAGGTGCGGTTGGTGATACCGGCCGGCACGCGGGCGTTCGAGGTGCCGTTCAAATCCTCGCAGATCACCATGTAGGGTTGTCCGTTCACTTCCATTACGTTGAGGCCGTCGGGATTGCTCAGGTGCTTGTCGGGATAGGCGCCCACTTCGGGAGACTCCTCGTAGAAGGGACCACCTTCCAGGTACACGTCCACTTCACCGGTGGCGGGGTCAAACACGTTCACGCGTCCGTAGTAGTCCTCAAAGAAGCCTGCTCGTACAAAATCCAGTACCTGGTCGTCGGTCTTGGCTTCCAGTTTCGGATAGCGCATGCGCACGGGTTCTAACCAGTGGTAGTCCAGCACTCCGCCTTCTTCGGCTCCGGCGGTGAAGCCGCGGCCGGGGTTATCACGACCCGTTTCGGCGAAGTATACTTTACCGTCGTACTGGGCTACCCACTCGATGCGGTTGAACATGGTTGCGCCCTTAGAAAAAGCAGAATCGCCGATGAACAGCATTTCGTCGAGTGACTTGTTGTCCATTTTGATCCAGGGGCCATCGTCGCCCTCGGCATCGTGCTTGTAGACGTAGAGGGTTCCTTTGGTGAAGTCACCGGGAGTGTCGGCTACGAACTTAGAGAACAATCCGGGGGTACCATCCTCGCCGGTGTACACCGTTTGGTTATCGTGCATAATCACGCCCCCTTCAAAGGCTTGCCGTCCCCAGTTGTACTGCTTGCGAATGGCCACCGCCTCGCGGGGATCAATTTCCACCATCCAGTTGAAGTTCTGGTACTTCTCGATGGTCTGCCCGGCAAACTCACCGGGAATGTCGGTGGTGATGGTGAAGTCCGAGGTGTCGCGCACGCCCAGGGGTCGGCCTTCGGCGTCGACGAACGAAATACTGTTGTTGGCCCCGCGGTACCACTCTTCGGCGGTCCAGATGCGGCCATCCACGGGCGAGTTGATTCCCCCGCAGTTCATGCCGGTTTCGCCCACGGTGTTCACGAAGTCCACGTTGAAGTATTTGCCGTGTCTTCCGTCAGAGAGCGTTTGGTCAACGATGATCAGCGTATCGGTAGCCGGATCGCGTTTCACCTTGAACACGGTCATCCCGCCGCCGTCGCCAATGTTATCGTCGTCGCTGATCATCTCGTGGTTCACTGAGATCCAGCCCAGGTCATCACTATCGGTGTCCGGGGTGAAGCCGATAAAATCGTGCCACTGCTTGGCCAGGGCCTCTCCCGCGGGGTTGCCATAGGTAGCGGTGGTTTGTACGGTATCGGTTTGTCCGATAAACAGGATCTGGTGCTTCAGCGGAGAGGGAGGCATAATCACCGAGTCGGGATACCAGACGGTGTCGACTTCCACGTCGAAGAAAAATTGGGAATGGGCCGAATAAGCCGAGAGTAGCAGGCCTAAGGTCAGCGCGTAGTACTTTTTCATAGATTGTGAGGTTTGTTTAAGCGTGAATAATCAGTGCGTAAAAGTATTCAGGTCTTCAGAGAGATGAGTTACCGCAGTTTTATCGTTCTGTTACCGAATCGTTACCGATGTTACCTTTTGGTTAAGTATGGCAACTGCCCTTGTAGATTAAAGAAGTGGATGCTAACTCACTGGGTCGATCACCCGGGTTGTGAGCAGTTTTTATATTTCGGTATTGTTCCTAGCTTTGTTCGCTCATCCACTGCGAGATTATGGCGACCGTACTGATTTTAGGAGCAACTTCTGATATTGCCCAAGCCGTAGCCCGGCGGTTTGCGCAGGCATCCTACGATCTTCAACTCGCCACCCGTGATGCGGCGCAGCTAGAAATCTTAGCCAGCGATCTACGGGTCCGCCATCAGGTGATGGTGCAAACTCTAGCCTTTGATGCTACGCATTTTGGTGCGCACCAAAAATTTTACAATCAGCTAGAGCCATCTCCCACGGTGGTAATCACGGTATTTGGTTATTTGGGTGATCAGGCAAAAGGAGAAAAAGATTGGGCCGAGGCGCACGCTATTCTTGACACCAACTATACTGGTGCAGTATCGATCCTCAATATTGTGGCGGAAGATTTTGCCCGGAAGAAGGCAGGAACCATGGTGGGTATCAGTTCGGTGGCTGGGGACCGGGGCCGGGGAAGCAATTACTTGTACGGCAGTGCCAAGGCCGGATTTTCGGCGTATCTATCCGGCTTACGCAACCGCATGCACCCGCACGGGGTGTCGGTGATCACGGTGAAGCCGGGCTTCGTTGATACGAGCATGACCGAAGATTTGGATTTACCGCCGCTGCTGACCGCCCAGCCGTCGGCGGTCGCCAACGATATATTCCGGGCGGTGAAGTCAAAAAAGGACGTGGTGTACAGCAAATGGTTCTGGCGGCTAATCATGACGGTGATTGCCCTGCTGCCCGAAAAGGTATTCAAGCGTCTGAAGTTGTAGTATGACTGATAAAATTTAAAAAACTTCAGTTGAATAGCATCCACAATGTGTTGTAACTTTAGCGCAGTCACTATGATGAGTCTTACGATCGAAAGAAGTTGCTCAAACATCGCGGTAACGTTTAAGATGATCGTTTGGAACCGACCCTGGCGTCACTAGTGTGGGAGCCTGTTCCTGACCAATCCGTAGACCCAGGTACCGGCCACCGCGCTGAGCAGCACCACCACAATGACTGAGTAGCCGTAGCCAATCAGGATATAGATTGGCCCCGGACAAGCCCCCACCATCGCCCAGCCCAGCCCGAAGATCGTTCCCCCGATCAGGTAGCGGGTGATGCTGCGGTCTTTGGGAGTGAAAGTAATCGGATGGCCGGTCACGGATTTGAGTTGCCGACGCTTGATGATGAGCGTGCCGATGATGCCAATCACCACCGCTGAACCAATCACCCCGTACATGTGGAAGGCATCAAAGTGAAACATCTCGTAGATGCGGTACCAAGAAATGATTTCCGACTTGGTGAGCACGATGCCGAAGAAGATACCGACGATAAAGAAAGGAACATACTTTTTCATAATATTAAAGCGTAAGTAAGCCGGGAAGGATAAAGTACGTCATGACAAGTCCGCCAATAAAGAAACCAATTACGGCAATCAGCGAGGGTAGTTGCAAATTGCTCAGGCCGCTGATGGCATGTCCCGAGGTACACCCCCCGGCGTAGCGGGCCCCGAAGCCAACTAAAAAACCACCTCCCACCAGCATGATAAGGCCCCGTAGGGTCAGCAAGGCTTCCCAGCGGAAAAGGCCTTCGGGCAGGTAGGTGGCCCCGGGATTCTCAATATTCAAGGCCTGTAAACGGGTGACCGTTGCTTCGGCTAACTGAATCGGTTCAGGATTCGGTATCCATTGGGCAACGACAAATCCTCCGACCATTGCTCCGATCACGAACACCAGGTTCCAGGTTTGGTTCTTCCAGTCGAAGCGGAAGAAGTCGCTGGTCTTGCCCGCCCCTACGGCGGCGCAGGTGCTGCGCAGGGTAGAAGAAACGCCGAAGTTTCGGCCTAAGAACAGTAGGGTAAACATTACCGCGGCGATCAGGGGCCCGGCTACGTACCAGGGCCAGGGCTGACTAAGAAATTCAATTACGTCTTTCATCATCAGGCTTCCTGGGGTTGAAACTTCTTCACATCCTCACTCAGGTCGTAGACCTTCGTGTCCGACAAGGCACCTGCCAGGATACTGGACCCGGCCGCCGAGCGGTAGCCGCCCGCACAGTGTACCACCACGGGTTTGTCGGTCGGCACTTCTGGGGCGCGGTTCATGAGCTCAGGTAGCGGAATGTTGATTGCGTGATCAAAGAGCAGGTTGCCGTTTGCTTCCGAAGTATTGCGCACGTCCACAATGGTGTAATCTTCCGGATGCCCTTCAAAGTGCTCCAGGTCCAGCAACCGGCTGCGTTCCGGGAAGTGTTCGGGGGCAACCAGGGTGCCTTTGACGTGCGTTTCGTAGCCAATCTTGGCCGCGCGTCGCACGACGCGATCCCGCTGGGCCTCATCCTCAGTTACCAGATAGAAAGGTTTATTCGGGGTGATCAAAGCACCCAACCAGGTTTCGAACTTCGCCCCCTCCTGAATATTGATCGTCCCTTTCATGTGGCCTCGCTTGAAGAGCGTTTCCGAACGGACATCCACCACGGGAAATCCGGCTTCCAGCGGTTCATCGGCTTTGAGAGTGAGGACGCCTCGCAGGCTGTTTTCCAGCGGGGCCAACCCCTCTCGGTTGAGCTCTACGTCGTAGGGGAAATACTGCGGAATAAAGGGCGGAGTTTCCAGGATATTCCGAACAAACTCGTCTTCGCTTTGGGCTTGAAAGGCCCAGTTCTGCTCTTTCTCTTTTCCGATGGTACTGGAGGTTTCGGGTCCCATATTCTTACCGCACAATGAACCAGCTCCGTGCGCGGGATAGACGATTACGTGGTCTTCGATCTTCTTGAACACGTCGTTAATCGTATGGTACATCTGGCGAGCCAAGTCTTCCCGCTTAGAACGCAGATTGCCCGCCCCCTCGCGCAAATCCGGTCGTCCGACGTCTCCTACAAACAGCGAGTCGCCGGTGTAAACGGAATGAGGATTACCCGCTTCATCCAGCAACAGATAGGTGTTGTGATCAGGCGAGTGACCGGGGGTGAACAGCGCGCGCATCGTCACCTTGCCAACTTTCACTTCGTCGCCGTCGTCCATCGTCTGGTGCGGATACGAAACTCCTACCTTTGAGTTAATGTAGATGGTCGTCCCGTACTGCTCGTAGAACTCCAGGTGGCTGCTGGTAAAATCGGCGTGGGGGTGGGTTTCAAACACCGCCACAATGTCACTATTATGCTCACGGGCAAAGTCCAGGTAGGGCTTTGGGTCTCGCCCCGGATCGACCAGGGCCACTTGTCCATGGCTGGCGATGGCGTAAGAGCCGTGGGCTAGGGCTTCGTCATAAAACTGTTTTACTTCCATGATTTCTAAGATTTAAGGTGAATACTGGTTTTATTTTTATGCTAAGGCTAATTCGTTGATGAGAATATACCCGGCCATCACCAGCACGAACCAGCCGAAGCCGGTCTTGAGTTTCTCGGCCGCAATAAACCGAGAGGAGTAGGTGCCGATAAAAATGCCGACTACGGCAATGGCGGTAAAGAGTAGTAAGAAGGTCCAGTCAATGGGCTGGGTACCCACATCGCCGGTAAAGCCGATTAGCGACTTAGCGGCGATAATGAGCAGGGAGGTGCCAATGGCTAGTTTCATGGGTAGTTTGGCTAGCAATACCAGAGCCGGAATAATCAAGAATCCTCCCCCGGCTCCCACCAGTCCGGTGAGTACGCCAACTACTGCGCCTTCCAGCAGAATTAGGGGGTAGTTGTAGGTGATAGTGCCCCCCTTGCTCTCCGGCTTTTCTTGCCGTGCCGAACGAATCATTGAAAAAGAGGCTAGCAGCATAATGATGGCAAAGAAGACCATCACGGCAATGTCTTTGGTCAGGATAAAGTTTGTACCCCCGGGGACCGGCCACTGGGCAATCTGTTCGGGAATGGCCGGTACGATCCAGCGGCGGGTGAGGTAGACGGCGGTGAAGGAGGGGATGGCAAACACCAGGGCCGTTTGGTAACTGACCAGTCCCTGCCGCATGTAGCTAAACGAGCCCACCAGGGAAGCGGCTCCCACAATAAAAAGCGAGTAGGCGGTTGACAAGACCGGATTGATACCCACCAGGTAGACCAGAGCAGGGACGGTGAGGATCGAGCCGCCACCGCCAATAAGGCCGAGGGTAAAGCCGATCACGATGGCGGCAATATATCCGATCAGTATTGTCATGGTCTTGCTGATTAGCGTACTGAAGGTCCACCGGACGAAGGGAAGGGGCGATGACCCGGATCATCCCGGCCGGTGTTTCTAATCAAGTTATTTTTATTAATGTAAATTAATATGTTAATATTTTCATTTATAAGATAGAAAAATCAGAACGGAATATTCTGGCACTGTTCCATACACTCTATTACCTTAGTGACTTCCTTGAGCTTGAGGGCGTAGTAGATATTTTTCCCCTCGCGTCGGTTGCTGAGCACCCCCTTCAGTTTCATGTTAGACAGATGATGCGAGGTTAGCGATTGTTCCGTACCGAGCTTTTCAATGATCTCGTTCACCGACAGCTCGTCGTGCTTGGTCAACAACTCGATGATACCGATGCGGATGGGGTGGGCGATGGTCTTCAAAATAAAAGCCACCTTTTCTAATTTTTCTACGTCTAAAGTAGTTTCCATACCTACCTTAACGCAACGTATGAAAATAGGTTCATGTATTAAAGTATTTTTTTTGGTGGGCGCTCACTTGGTGATAAACTGAGTCATTGCTGACGCAGCTGTATTTTTATAACTAAAACTATGTTAAACAATTATTTATAGTTTAAACGCTAAGTACAGGACAAAACAGAGCAGGTAGGGGTAGTTGTTAACTTTGTAGTTGTGACAGACAAAGTTAAAACCAACCCTAAATGCTCTGCCATGAAAGATAGTAAAGAAATGCTAAAGCAGGAAATGCGTACTCATTTTGCCATAGATGCTCGTCGGATAGATTTGCTAGCCCGCTTGCTGATAGCCATACTACAAGTTTGTACGGTTAGCTACGCTCAATTAGCTTTGGCTTTGAACGTTCAGGTAAAGATCAGTTCTAATGTAAAACGCTTGCAGCGCTTTTTCAAAGAGTTCAGTTTTTCTCACCGCGCCTACGTGCAATTTGCTTGGCAGCAGTTTGCCAGCCGAAAAACCGTACTAGCCATAGATCGTACGGATTGGAAATTCGGTCGGCACCACATCAACGTGCTCATGATTGGCATTGCCTACCGGGGTACGGCCATTCCATTAGTATGGAAGCTGTTAGGCAAATCCGGAAACTCTTCTCAAAGGGAGCGCATTGGGCTGATGCGGGGCTTGCTGCGGTTTCTTAGCACTGAGCAAAGGTCTGACATTGAGTCTATTACAGCCGATAGGGAGTTTGTTGGGCACTGTTGGTTAAGCTACCTCATTGACCAGGATATAGACTTTGTGATCCGAATCAGAAAAGATGCTTTGGTGCACAAAGCGGGGGGCACTACGCACGCTCATCGCATCTTTACCACCCAAGATTTGCGCATACTGCGCAAGCCACGAAAGGTATTTGGCCTGTCGCTCTACATGAGCGGCCATCAACTCTCAGGCGATGAGTATCTCATACTCATCAGTACTATAAAAGGCAAACAAATGGCAAATCTCTATGGTCAACGCTGGAAGATTGAGTTGCTGTTTGGCTGTCTGAAAAGCCGTGGCTTTCGCTTCGAGGATACTCATCAGCAGATAGATCAACGTATCAATACCATGATTTTTGTGCTGAGCTTAGCTCTCTGTTGGGCGGTGAAAACCGGCGAATGGTTGCTGGAGCAGGGCTACAGCATACCCGTTAAGAATCTGGAAGAACGACAAGCAAAACTCTACAGCCTGTTTCGTATTGGATTGGATAAACTCAAAGTCCATATGATCAACCACCTTGAATTTAAACCGCTTATTGCTCTTTTGTCCTGTACTTAGGTTTAAACGTTGAAAGTGGGAATCCAGATGCGGAAGTCCGGATCAAGAGATGAGCCATAAATTATATGCTCAATACCTTGACCATCCGTAATAGGTCTTGGTCCAGCGGCTTGGAAGTATTAATGCACTCTTTGAAATCGGTAAACACGATACGGTTGTTAACCACTCCCACCATCATGTTTTTCTTCCCGCTTAGTAAGCCCTCTACCGCCGCCAAACCCAACCGACTCGCTAAAATACGGTCCATAGCGGTAGGAGAGCCCCCCCGCTGAATGTGGCCCAGAATTGATACTTTCAGGTCTTTGTCCTTGAGTTTCTTACGGACTTTGTTCACCACTTCCATGGCGCCGCCTTCTTCGTCTCCTTCGGCCACCACCACAATCGACGAGGTTTTTTCGTGGTTGCGCCCCTGACCGAGCGTATGAATTACGTCTTCGATGGTGGTGCTGGTTTCCGGAACCATAATCATCTCCGCGCCGCCCCCGATACCGGACTGAATGGCAATGTAGCCGGCGTCGCGCCCCATTACCTCGATGAAGAAAATGCGGTCGTGCGAGTTGGCCGTGTCTCGGATGTTATCAATGGCGACCAGTGCGGTGTTCACGGCGGTGTCGAAGCCAATGGTATAATCGGTGCCGTACAGGTCATTGTCGATGGTGCCCGGCGCCCCTACGATAGGCACGCCGTATTCCTGATAAAAAACGTTGGCCCCGGTGAAGGTTCCGTCGCCCCCGATCACAATTACTCCCTCAATGCCCCGGCGTTGCAGTTGGTAATAGGCCTTTTTCCGCCCCTCGGGGGTACGAAATTCCTGGCTGCGTGCCGACTTCAGAATCGTGCCTCCCCGCTGGATGATATTGCTCACCGAGTAGGACTTCATTTTGTAGATATCCCCCTCGATCAATCCGTTGTATCCGTACTTGATTCCGTAGGCTTCCACCCCGTGATAAATGGCACCGCGAATCACCGCCCGGAGGCAGGCGTTCATGCCGGGAGCATCGCCCCCTGAAGTCAAAACCGCTATCTTCTTCATATTTTTGCTGACGCGTAAAGATTCACGTTTTTTTATAAAATGAAAAGACTCTACCTTAATTTACCTGCGGCAGTGCGTATTAGTAAGGCGATTCTTACCAACCGCGCAATATTTTTTCGTACAGAGGCCGGTAGGGAGCGTGCCTCTGGGTGAACAAAGCGGCGTTGTGCCACTGAAGTACGAAGTTGCCCCGGTAGCGTTGCACCTCAGTATACACCCGACGAACTTCTTGCTCGGCTGCCTCCGGTGACAACCGCAGGTAATCAATCAGACTGGTTTCAGAACAAATGAGGGGCGATTCGTAGACTGATAGTGTTTCGCGGGTCAGGAAGTTGAACACCGGAAATGCGTAGCACGTGCCGCATCGAAAACCGGGTTGCTCGGGGTAGCCTAAGCTAGAATCTACCAGCATATCGGCGTCATTCCAAATTTGCCAGGTGGTGGGCACCTCAAAGCGGAGCAGGTGTTGCCTGCCCTTGGTAATGCGCTGGGGAACCAGGGCCCGTAGCTTATCTCGTTCTTGCTGCCACAGCAAAGGGCGCGTGTGGGCGTTGAAGCTAGGGCAAAAGCCGATGCGGTGCCCCCGGTTGTTGATGGTTTCGAGCAACTCTTGCACATTGCGCTGGCTAAGATGATAATGGTTATCGTGCTCGGTTTCGCCACCGGCCATAAAGTAAAAACGTGACTGGAGGCCAAACTTCTCTGAGGCCCGCATGAGGTAGTCAAACGTATCGTAGGGGTCGTCTTTCCTGCCCAACTTCACCTCAATCATGTCCTGTAGGTTGCGAAAGGCCATTCGGAGACCTTTTTGAGCCCCTAAGTTTACGCTGAGTAAGTGGGCAAATCCGGGCCACTTGCGTATCTGCTCTACATTGTGCGTAGGAACCATCCGAAAGGCACGTTTCTTCCGGGTGAGGCTAGGGTCGAGGTGCAGCAGCATGCGCCAGAGCAGTTCAACGTACTGGTTCACCACCGGCTGCTGGTAGAAGCCCGCGCGATGCGCCAGTGAGGCTTGGAGGGGAAAACGATTATATTCATCGCGCTGCTCCACCACGTACTCTTCCCAGCGGGTCAGCATAAAAAAGCTGGAGGCCACCACATCCACTCCACTGGCTATCTGTGTCTCCGAAGCCTCACAGTAGGGCGTGCCGTAGATCACCGGAACGTCGCGGTGATCGGTCAGCGCGTGATTGAGCGAAGCCACCACCGTCGGAATCAGGTCTTCGTTAACGTAGTCCTCTTCGGCCCGCTGACCAAAAAAGGCATCTTCCAAAATTAATTCGGCCCCGTTTTCCAGTTGCAGGTGGTAGTCAGTTACGGCATCCTCAAAGCGGCATTCGTAGGCGATGCCTAAGAACTCATCTAGCAGCACCCTCCAGACGTAAGCTTTCTCCAGCATAAACTTATTAGAAGACCGGATAAGCAGCATAAGATAGTTATAGGGATGAGAGGTAAACGTTGGTTGCAGGGAATGAGCTAGAAGTAACTATCTCATTGCATGATCCCCCGCCTGATAGATGCGTTCGATGATCTCCACTACCTTGAGGCCTTCTAACGCGTTAGTGGTCGCGCTGCTCCTCCCCTTTAGGGTGTCCACCACGTTCTCAATCACGTAGTGGTGGTTGGCGGCCGATCCCTTATACGGTCCGTAGTCATTGGCCGGGTTGGCCGGGGGTAAGGTGGGCATCTGGTAATCTTTCACGTGGCAATATACTACTTCGTTCATGTACTGTCCCCCGACTTTCACGCTTCCCTGGCTTCCAATCACGGTAAGGCTACTTTCCATATTTTGGTTCCACACCGCCGTTGAGTAATTGAGGCAACCCATCCCTCCGTTCATAAAATCGAAGGTGACCATGCCCGAGTCTTCAAAATCCGTGGTGGTTTGGTGGGCGAAGTCCCGCAGCACCGCGCGAATGTTGGTAATGTCCCCGAATAGCCAGTACATGATATCCACGAAGTGCGAAAACTGCGTAAACAGCGTACCCCCGTCCAGTTCGGCGGTGCCTTTCCAACTGCCGGGTTGGTAGTAGCGATCGTCGCGGTTCCAGTAGCAGTCAATCTGTACCAGAAAGACATCGCCCAGCAGGCGTTGGCCGATCACTTCTTTGATCCATACCGAGGGGGGCGAATAGCGGTTTTGCATCACGCAGAACACCTGTCGCGACACCTGCAAAGCTTTGAAGATCATGGCTTCGCAGTCGGTCTTGGTGAGCGCCATGGGCTTTTCGCAGACCACGTGGCAACGGGCTTCCAGGGCTTGTAACGATAGCGCGGCGTGCTTTCCGTTGGGTGTACAAACGCTCACTACATCAATATCCAGGTTGGCCGATAGTAGGTCTTCCGTACGAGCGTAGAACGGCACCGCGTAGCTTTCTAACTGAAGCGACGCGCGGGGGGCAGTATCACACAAAGCGACCAGCTCAGCTTCGGGGTGGCGGACGATCATCTCGGCGTGCCGCTTGCCAATTCTACCACAACCGACCACCGCAAATTTTACGCGATCCTGAACAACGGACATAACAAACAAATAAGTGAGCGCGAAAGTACGACGGAAAGCCCGTATTGCAAATCTAACTAATTGTGGTCAAGAATTTGGTGCCGGGGGCACTGGGCTGTTTACCCGCCCGTTGCTCAGCCGGTACTGCTCGCCACTTTCAGGACAGGTCGCCTCGCCCCGGTCGTTGAAAACCAGGCGATGCCCGAAGGCACTCATCCAACCCACCTGCCGGGCCGGATTGCCCACCACCAGCGCGTAGGGAAGCACCTCCTTGGTGACCACCGAACCCGCTCCGACAAACCCGTAGGCCCCGATGGGATTTCCGCAAACAATAGTAGCATTGGCCCCGATGGTGGCGCCCTTGGCTACGTGCGTTTGAGCGTATACCCCGCGGCGGTTCACCGCGCTCCGCGGGTTGATCACGTTGGTGAACACCACCGAAGGCCCTAAGAAAACCTCATCGTCACAGGTGACGCCGGTGTACACCGATACGTTGTTCTGCACCTTCACCCGGTCTCCCAGCACCACCTGGGGCGAGATAACCACATTTTGGCCAATATTGCAATCCGCCCCGATCACGCAATCGGCCATGATGTGCGAAAAGTGCCAGATTTTGGAGCCCCGTCCGATGGTGCAGGGCTGATCAATGACGGCAGTTTCGTGCGCAAAGTAAGTGGGATCAGTCATGACGGAAGAAGTTGGTGATATGATCCGTAACGTGCGTCAGTTGGTCTGCGGTGAGTTCGGGGTGCATGGGGAGCGAGAGCACTTCTTCGCACAAAGACTCGGCCACCGGAAAATCTCCGGCTCGATAGCCCAAATCGGCGTAGGCCCCCTGCCGGTGCATGGGCGACGGATAGTAGATCATAGAAGGCACCTGATGCTTACGCAGGTGGTCGCGAAGCGCATCGCGCTGCCCGTGGGATACGCGCAGCGTGTACTGGTGGAACACGTGATCGGAGTAGGGCATTCGGACCGGAACGATTATTCCCGATAAGTCGCGCAAGGCGGCGTCGTAGTGATCAGCGGCGGCGCGGCGGCGCGTACTAAAATCGTTGAGGTGGGGCAGTTTGGCCAGTAAAATAGCCGCCTGTAGCGTGTCGAGACGCGAGTTGATCCCCACCCGCTCGTACGCGTACTTGGCTTGCTGTCCGTGGTTGGCCATGCTGCGCATGACGGCGGCCAGCGCATCGTTGGGCGTCATCACCGCCCCGCCGTCGCCGTAGCAGCCCAAATTCTTGGACGGAAAAAACGAGGTGGTGCCCACCGTGCCGATGGTTCCGGCCGCCGCCGTGCTCCCGTCCCCAAAGCGATAGCGACTGCCAATGCTCTGGGCGGTATCCTCGATAACGGGCAGCTGGTGCCGACTGGCTACCGCATTAATTTCCTCCATCGGGGCGCACTGCCCGAACAGATGCACCACCGCAATGGCGACCGTCTGGTCCGTAATCGCCTGCTCCATCTGGGCCACGTCGAGATTGAAATTGTCGGGGTCAACGTCTACCAGCACCGGCCGAAAACCCAGCAGGCAGGCCACCTCCACCACCGCCACGTAGGTGAACGTCGGCATGATGATCTCCCCGCCCGGCCGCAGGTTGAGTCCCATCATGGCCAGTTGCAAAGCGTCGGTGCCGTTGGCGCAGGGAATCACGTGGTTCACCTGGCAAAAGCGGGCGAGTTGGTCGGCAAACTCCCGCACCGCCGGTCCGTTGATGAAAGCCGTGTCGGCAATCACCCCGGCCATGCCCGCGTCAATGTCCGTCTGAAGATTTAAATACTGTTGGTGTAGGTCCACCATCTGAATCTGTTTCATTCGTTAGTTATTGTGTCTAGAATTTTTACCAGAGATTGGGTGATATTACGGCGGCTGTACTGTTCTATGCCGGTGGTGCGCAAGGGGATGCCGGACTTGAAATCTTCGTAGTAGGCCAGCAGGGTAGCTTTGATTCCATTGGCATCCTTCGGATCGTGCAGCACTCCGGCTCCGGTGCTCCGCAAAATTTGGTCAATTTCACTGCCCGTTCTTCCCAGCGCTAGAACGCGTTTGCCCGAGGCCAGGTACTCGAAGAATTTGCCGGTCAAAATGCCACGGGTTTCCGGTCCTGAGCTCAATAACAGCAGTTGAACGTACGATTCTTGTAATAGCCGCAGCACCTCCTCGTGCGGCACGTAGTGCGTGATGGCCAGCTTATCAGCGAGCACGGCATCACTTTCAATATCCTTCAGAATCACCCCGCTTAGGTAGCCTACGAATCGAATGCGAACGTGCTGGGAAAAATCCGGATGCTCTCTACACAGCGTGCGCAGTGCCCGTAAGAAGATTCGGGGGTCGCGCAGGTAGTCGAGGGTGCCGATGTAGCTGATTAAAAACTGTTGCGGAGAAGCCTCTTTGGCCGGAACGAAGTCATCCTCGTCGTAGCCATTGGTTAAAGCGTGGACCGGACGCCCCCCCAGTTCCTCAAAATCCTCCCGCAGGGCTTGGCTGACGGTGGTCACCGCCTGGGCCGATTGTAGAATTTGTTTTTCCTGTCGCCGGTGCGTGCGCATGGCCCAGGCCGAAACGCGAAAGCTTCGCAGGAAAACCCAGCGCGTCCAGGGATCCCGAAAGTCGGCCAGCCACGGAACGCCGGTTCGTTCGTTAAGCTTTCGACCAATGTGATGCAAGCTGTGGGGCGGCCCGGTGGTCACAATCGCATCGATGCGTTCGGTCAGTAGCCGCGGCGTAAGGTATTTTACCGAAGGGCCGATCCAGAACCGCCGCGGATCGGGAATTAGCAGGTTGCCCCGCACCCATAGTCCTAACTTTTCGAACAGCGATTGGTTTTTCTTGTCCAGAATATCTCCCTGGTTCACCTTGGCTAAATTTTTCTTTCCCTTCGCCCAATAGAACAGGTGATGGGGTTCCCAGATGGGGTGTTTCCACACCACCTGCTCGTCGCGGACGTCGCTCAGTAGCGAGTCGTCGTGCAACTGAAAACTCGGATTTTCGGGAGTATAGATGATGGGCTCCCAGCCAAAAACGGGCAGGTACTTGGCAAACTTCAGCCAGCGCTGTACCCCTGATCCTCCCATCGGGGGCCAGTAGTAGGTAATAATCAGCACCCGTTTCATTGCTTTAACCCCCGAAAAGTGAGTCCCAGGGTCAACAGTACACCCACTACCAACAGTCCGCTGGCAAAGACGGTCACGGCGTTCCCAATCTCGTACGAACGGGGGGCAAAACGAAAGCGAATGGTGTGCTTGCCAGCCGGAACTTCCAAAGCCCGCAGAATGTAATTCGCCCGAAGAATCGGGGCTTCCTGGTCGTCGATGGTGGCCGTCCAGCCTTCGGGATAGTACACTTCCGAAAAAATTGCCAGACTTTTATCCGGTACCTCGGCTTCGTAGACCATCTCGTTGGGCTCGGCGCTCAGCAGACGAATGGTGCCACTGCTGTTGTACGAATCATCCACCGTGAACTTCGACGCGTCAACCACGGCGGTGGTGGCCAGGTTGGTATTGTCGAGGGCGGTAATTTCTTCGTCCGGGCTGTTGACCTTCTTCACGTTTTGCACCAGCCAGGCCGAGCCCAGCGCCCGGGGGTTTTCAATGACCGCATTGGGCGTGGGACCCGCCAGCACGAAGCGGGTGTTGAGCATATTAAGCGCCGCGGTGCCCGAAAAATCCTTCTGACCGCTTTGCAGTTCGGCCACCAGCGCGTTGATCTCCGGAGAAAGCCGCCGATCGATAATATCCTGGTAGCGTTTGATTTTAGCCGCATGGTAGCCGCCAATCGAGGAATGAAAGTAGGAAGTGGTTCCGTTTTGGAAGGGACTCACTTGCAGATTTAGTACCCGATCGTGCGGTTGACTTTGGTTCATAATGAACTGATCGGCTTCGGTAGCCGTCACCACGCTGCGCGACGGGTTGCGCACGAAGTTGTCGTAGTTAAAGTGCCGCCGGTCGACGAGTCCGAGGTCGAGTAGGGTCAGAATAGCCAGCAGACCATTAAGCAAAGGGTAAGTGACTTTATCTTTTAAGTAAAAGAACAGTAAGGCAAAGGCGGCGGCCACGAAGAACAAGGATCGAAAGGCATCGCCCCGCAGCAATGACTCGCGGTCGCTTCGCAACGCTTCGGTAAACCAGTCGGGTTGCCCGGCGTCCCGCGCCGATTCAAAGTCAGCGATACCGGCAAAGACGATGACCAGTAGTAACAAACCTGCGACACCTCCGGCAGCGTAGAGGAGTTTCTTAGGCAGATCGGGTGCCTTGGGATTAGTCACTATCTTTTCCAGCGCCAAAAAACCTAACAGGGGCATGGCCAGCATCGCCATCACCAGGGTCATTTCCACCGTTCTGAACTTATTGTACAGCGGAAAGTAATCGTACATGAGGTAGTTCAGGGTCGGAAAGTACTTCCCCCAGGCTAGCATGACGGAAAAGATCGTAATGGCGATCATCCAGTAGCGATGCTTGCCTTCCACGATGAAGCAGCCGACGATAAACAGAAAAAATACGATGGCCCCTACGTAAACCGGTCCGCCCGTGGGGGCTTTGCCTCCCCAGTAGGTGGGGGCATTGGCGGTGTACTGCTGCACCTGCTGCCGCGGCACGTTGTTCGCCACGAGCACCTCACCGAGTTCCGAATCGGTGCCGACGTTCAGGTTGCTGGCCCCGCCAAAGGCGTTGGGAATCAACAGGGTGAGCGTTTCCATCTTCCAGATGCTCCACAGAAACACGTAGTCACGATCCGCGTTGGCAGCGTCGGCGCCGTCGGCGGTGGGTAGGGAAGTGAGTTCCGAAGGGCCACGTTGCGAGTAGGTACTATACTCCAGGGTGGTCCATAACCGGCCCAGGTTAGCTCCCACGGCCAGCAACACCGCCGCCACCAGCACCCCAATGGTTTTGAAAAACCGGGGGAGTCGGTTCTCGCGTGCGGCGTATATCAGGGCCGATATCCCGTAAAAAATCACCACAAACATCAGGTAGTAGGCGATCTGCGGGTGGTTGCTGTCTATTTCCAGCGCCATTGCCAGGGCGGTGAGCGTGAATCCCCACAAATAATTACCCCGAAAGGCCGTGTGTACTCCGGCCAGCACCAGCGGCATATAGGCCATCGCTTCCACCTTCCAGTTGTGCCCTGCCCCCAGACTAATGATCGCAAAGGTAGACAGTCCGTAGGCCAGCGCTCCGGCAATTGCCAGGTAGGGACGGACCTGGAAAACTAGTAGCAGAATATAGAAACACAGCATTGATTTGAAGAAAATGCTGCTGGGGCGGGGTAGCCAGAACGAGAAAAACTGCTGGAAAACGTTGAGCACCTGGTCGCCCCCGTAGTTGAGCCCTACTAGGTAGGTGGGCATTCCTCCGAACAGGCGGGGGTTCCACAGGGCCACGTCGTCGTGCGTCTCGTTGTATTCGGTAGTTAGTTTGGTAATGCCTTTGCCCTGTACGATATCTTCCTGCCGCAACGTCTTGTTTTCGAAGAACACCGGTCCAAAAAATATCAGGGTAACCAGCAAGAACGTAAAGAGGGCAAGCAAGTGAGGAAGTACCTGCTTTCTAAAATCAATGGTGGGCATGGTGGCGTTTTTACTCCGGCGAAAATACGCAGTCTGTACTCAAATTCTAAAAAAACCGATATATTTAAGCAAAAACCCAATCACGCATCAAGTCAACCTAACTTATGAAAAGAAGAAACTTTGTAAAGTCCGGAGCCAGCCTGGGCGCTCTATTCGCGGCTGCCCCCCACCTAACAACGGCGACAGCACCCGCGAAGAAGCACGCCTTCAACCTCAAGTATGCTCCGCACGCGGGCATGTTCAAGCACCACGCGGGCGACGATTTCATCGATCAAATCAATTTTATGGCCGACGTCGGCTTCGCCGCTCTGGAAGACAACGGCATGATGGGCCGCGAGGTGGCCCTGCAAGAGAAGGTGGCCAAAACCATGCAGGACCGCAATATGGACATGGGAGTGTTTGTCATCGACAAGGGTGGTAACGGAGCCAACACCCTGGCGGCGGGCAAGCAAGACTACCTGGATATTTTCCTGGACGGCTGCAGACGAGCCGTGGAGGTGGCCAAGCGCGTCAACGCCAAGTGGATGACGGTGGTGCCGGGCGACTTTCAGCGGGAGATTCCGATCAACATCCAGACGGCCAACGTGGTGGAAGCCCTGCGACGCGGTGCCGAAATCTTTGAGCCCCACAACCTAGTGATGGTGCTCGAGCCGCTCAGCGATTCTCCCAACCTGTTTTTGCGCACTTCCGACCAAACCTACCTGATCTGCAAAGCGGTGGACAGTCCCTCGTGCAAGATTCTTTACGATATCTACCACATGCAGAAGAACGAAGGCAACCTGATTACCAACATGGAGGCCACCTGGGACGAGATTGATTACATACAGATCGGCGATAATCCGGGGCGAAAGGAGCCCACCACGGGGGAGATCAACTACCGTAACGTATTCGCCTATTTATACGATAAAGGATTTAAGGGGATCTGCGGCATGGAGCACGGCAATTCTGAGGATGGCAAAGCCGGTGAGCAGAAACTCATTGATGCCTACAAGCAAGTGGATAACTTCAAAGTGTAGCTATCCGTCCGGAGCCGAACGTTGCCTTACCGGATGGTAAGGCCCGAACCCGCCTGCGTGAGCCGGAAGTTGTGCAAGGCCGCGCCAGTGCTGGTGTCAAAGTCGTTGCTGGCTTCGTTGTGCGAAAAGGTGCCGTGAATCAAAACTTCGTCCTCGGTACCCACCGCCCGGTAGGTGAGCGTGTAGGGAACCTCTTCTTGACCCTTATAATACCATACCCGAAGTTGATAATCACGCTGAGGAATAACGTCCGTAAGCAGCAGTTTCTCGGCCCGGGACTGCTGATTACCTACCACGTAGACACTGTTGGGTTGCTCTACCAACAGAACCAACTCTACCGAATCAGATGCCTCCCAGGAGAGGGTTAGTTCGTAATCGTTTTCCTCTACCACGTGGTGGTAGGTAGTTTGGGAGGCCAGGGCGGCGTTACCCTTTATCACCCCGGTAAGCGTGATGGTAAGGTCTTCGGCCGTTGGTTCGAACAGTTGGTCTTCCAAGGTCTGAAATTCAATGAAAGCCTCGGTTTCGCCCGCCGCGATCAGCAGGGGAGACTCAGTAAGCAGCGCTACGTCGGAGGCATTGTACTGAGACAAACCAATCACCGCACTGCCCGCTACCGTAAAATTAACCATTGTAGCGCCTTCCTGCGGCTGATCGAGACGAACCGTCACACGCTGAACTTCCGCTCCTTCAACACTGTGTCCGGACGGGCTGACAAAAGAGACAGTAGACGGGGGCAACGAAAAATTATTCGTATCATCGTCGCCGCACGACCACAGCGTGCCACAAAGCAAAATACTTCCGATAATCTGACGAGGATAGCGCATAATCATTACGTAAGTGATTAGCCAATATGAGTTATAAATTTAAACTATTCTAATAATAAATTTAATAATATGTGTAACGTACCATTTGTGGAAAGATTATCCGGTAGGTCATCAACCAAAGCGCGGTGACTGCCGGGCCGTACGTACTCGCCTTTCTTGCAATTGCGGTTGTCATCAGTGTTTCATCCAAGAAGATTGACTTGGCGGGCGGACTCGTGGGAGGATCGTTCGCCTACCTTCTGTACGCCGCTCTAGGCTGGCTGGGGATTTTTCTGATCGGTGGATTCTTCGTGCTGGGCACGGCGGCCTCGCGGTGGAAGATTCACCGAAAGGCCCAGTGGGGAGTGGCCGAAAAACGAAACGTCCAGCGGGGCTGGCGCAACGTGGTGGGCAACGCGGGGGCGGCCGCCGCGTTGGCGCTGCTCGTGCTCAGCAGGTTGGGGAGTGTCGAGCTGGGAAGCCTCCTGGTTGCCGCTAGCTTCGCCGCCGCCCTGTCAGACACCTGGTCTTCCGAATTGGGAAACGTGTACGGCACCCGGTTCTACGAGGTGCTCACCGGAAGGCCGGGCGAGCGGGGGCGCGACGGAGTAGTGAGCCGGGAGGGTAGTTTGGCCGGAGTGGCGGGAAGCGTGCTGGTGGCGCTGCTCTACGGACTGTTTCGGGGGTGGGGAAGTGCGGTGGTGATTATCAGCGTAGCTGGACTCCTCGGTAACTTAGTCGATTCTCTGCTGGGAGCCACGTTGGAACGGTCGGGAAGAATTGGCAACCACGCCGTCAACTTATTGGCTACCCTGGCAGCGGCCCTGCTTGCTTTAGGCCTATTTCTTGGTGAAAAATTGCTCCATGAGTAGACGCTGATTGGGGTCCAGCACCACCTGCGTCGGCTTGCCATCCAGCTTAAAGACAAAGGTTTCCTTCAATTTGGTAAAGGTAAGCGACTTGGTCTCGAAAGATTTGCCCTGCTCGTAGTAAACCGCAAACTGTAAATCCATTGGAAAAAAATTGCCGCTCTGCTGCACCTGCTCTAAATCCAGGGTAAGCTTTTTGCCGGATCGGCTGTACTTCCAGGTGCCCTTCACCACCGGGTGGCCCGCCTGCTGTAGCCAGGTACGAAAAAAGGTAGTTAACTTTTGACCAGATACCCGTTCGGCTATCCTCCGGAAATCATCGGTGGAAGCGTTCTGATGGTGATACGTTCGATAGAATTCCCGCAGGGTCTGGAAAAAAGCCGGATCACCGATCTTGTTGCGCAGCATGTGCAAAAACCAAGCTCCTTTCTGGTAGGTGTTGGCGTTCAGCAGCTGGAACAGGTTGGTCTCACCCGCGTCTACCACCATCGACTGCGGTGATTTGACGTAGAACGAGAAGATGCGCCCTCTGTCCTTAGCCAGTCGAGCGGTCAGGGTATCGGCACCGTAGGTATGCGCGAGGTACAGGTGCGTCAGGTAGGTTGAAAAACCTTCACTTAGCCACACATCCGCCCAGTTTTTCTCCGTCACCGCGTTGCCAAACCACTGGTGGGCCACTTCGTGGGCAATAAGGCTTTCAATGGCAGCTTCGTTGGCGATGGCATCTTGGTTATAGAAGATATTGCTGGCGTTTTCCATGCCTCCGTAGCGGGTACAGGATTGCACGTTGGCTAATTTTTCGTAAGGATACTCCCCAATCTGCTGCTCGAAGTACTTAAGAATGTCGGCAGTAACTTCTAAGTGCTTGAAGCCTACGTCGCGATCCTCCGGAAAAACCCAGTCCTCAAGCGGAGTGATTGATGACATCGGATGATAGCGAATGGCGAAGCGGGCGGCTCCGAAAACCATCACCTTGGTGGCGATCGGATGAAGGGTGGCCCAGTGGGTAAGCTTCAGGTTCTTTTCCTGCTCCGGCGGCAAGTCGCTTTCCTCGCGCTTAATGCCGTTGGCAATCACTTCGTAGTGTTCGGGAGCCTTGATAATAAACTCGCAGGTGGCCTTGTCCGACGGATGATCCTTGGTAGGCAGCCAACGGTGCGCCCGGTTGGGCCAATTGTCGCCAAAGAAGGTGCGGTCGCCGTACTTGTTCTTCGAGATAATCAACCCATCGTCGGGCACCCCGCGGTAGCGGATGCGAAAGGTCGCCACATTATTGACCCGAGAGGGATCGGACAACCGAATGCTAAGCAGATCACTATTGTGTTGAAAAGTCGTGGGAACATCGTTCTGAAGAACTTCCAGCACCGTCATTCCGGTTTCACTTCCTGCTGAGACATTAGCCAGATCAAGGTGAACCTCTTGTTGATTAGCGGCCACAAATTTAACGACTACCTCGGCCGTGCCGACGATCCGATTGTTTTGGTCGTTGATATCGATGTGGAAGGTGTAGTGAAGCACGTCGATGCCGGGGTCCGGGGCCGCCTTCAGCGAAGAAACCAGCGCGCAGGAAGTGAGAAGGCAGAACCAGGCGAGTCGCATAACTACGGAGATTAAGAATTGAAGCTGGAGCGGTGAAGTTAGAAAATCTTCTCGTTATACCACTACCTTCCGAATGCGAAAGAAAACGATAAGGTACAGGACTGCGATTGTGCGTCAGGTTCAATCAGTCGGTGATCTTCACGTGGGTTTCTAACCCAACCGGGCGGCCATGCGGACTACCGCGCCGTCTTCCGAACGGGCTCTTCAATTTTTGCAAAATACGTTTGCGCGGCTGCCTTCACCCGCGGAGCTAATAATAAGGTGGCCAACATCGTAGGCAAGGCCATCAGGGCATACATACCGTCAATAAGGCTCAACACGGCGGTAAGGGAAGTAACCGAAGACACCACAATGGTCAGCGCGTAGAAATAATTGAAGTAGTGGGCGCGGTGGGCTCCCGCCAGGTACGAGAAAGCCTTAGTACCGTAGTAAGAAAGAGTAAATAAAGAAGAAAACGAGAAAAACATAACACTGATCAGCAAAAGATAACCGCCCAACTGATTGAACGGTAGGGCTTGGTTGAAGGCGTTCACGGTGAGGGTAACCCCTTCCGCGTCGGTCGTACGCCAGACATCGGTGATTAGAATAGCGAGCGCCGTCATGGTACACACAATCAGCGTGTCAATCGCCGGACCCAGCATAGCGACCAATCCCTCTCGCACCGGCTCGTTGGTTTTGGCCGCACCGTGAGCCATCGGAGCGGTACCCAAGCCGGCTTCGTTGGAGAAGGCCGCCCGCTGGGCCCCGATCAGAATCACCGCGCCTACCGAACCGCCCAGTACCGCCTCGCCGGTGAAAGCGTCTTGTACAATCAGGGCCAGGCTCGGCAATATCTTCTCGTAGTTCTTAAAGATGATGTACAGCACGGAAACTACGTAGACCACCACCATCGTGGGTACCATCCGGCTGGCTACCCGAGCAATGCGCTTGATCCCTCCGAAGATAACCACCGACACAATGGCAGCAATCACCAAACCAATCACTAAGTTAGAGGTAACCGACGCTTCGGCAACAACGCCGTGGGGGACTAGCACCACGTCCTGAAAGATTTGCGTGAGTTGGTTGGCGTTGAAAGCAGGTAACGGACCAAACAGCGTAGCCACGCTGAAGAAAATAGCCAGTGGCTTCCATCTTTTGCCGAGGCCCTCTTCGATAAAGTACATTGGCCCGCCCTGCACGTGTCCGGCACTGTCGCGCCCTCGGTACAATATGGCCAGCGTGCAGGTGAAGAACTTGGTAGCCATACCTACAAACGCGCTTACCCACATCCAAAAGATAGCTCCGGGACCTCCTAAGGCCACCGCCACCGCCACCCCCGCAATATTGCCCATACCGACGGTGGCGGCCAGGGCACTGGATAAAGCCTCAAAGTGACTGATGTCACCCGGGTCATCCGGGTTGTCGTACTTTCCTCTCAGGACGTCTATGGCGTGCCTGAGGTAGCGAAAGGGTAGGAACCGCGAATAAATCATCAGGAAAAGTCCGCCGCCTAGCAGTACAAACGGCAGGGGAACTTCGGCGTAGCTCTTGAAAGTCGCCAGGGCAGATTCAATCAACTCCAAAGGTGAGGGCGTTAGATACGAGGTTGGGTCTAAGGTAGTATTTTTTAGCGAACAATATCCTGCCACTCCGCGAATCGCTGGCTAATTTTCTGCGCCAAATGATCATAGTTTTCCCACGAGTCGGTAACGTGATAGAGTGAGGGAAGCGAGTCAGCTAAAATGGTCTGGTAGTCTTTACGATAAATTCCCCCACCGTAATAATAGTAGGTGAACAAATTGCCAGTTTCGCTAAACAGTTCGTAGCCCAGGTAGCCATCCCAAATTTCACTCAGGATAGTGCAACTGATCTGGCGGTTCTGGAATCGGTAAATCTGGATGTCGGCCTCATCTTCAAAGTACTCTGAGTAGTGCTGATGGTCGATCACCCACCCCAGGTACATGCCAATGTGCACGTAGGCCTGCTCGATGGGAAGGTCGCCCGGGAAGTTGCCTAAAAAGTGAGACTTGGCATTGTCATAAATGCTTTTTTCCTTCGTGGTTGTTTGGTGGTGCATAAAGCTTTTGCGCGTAAACATAGGCCTTATACTTTGGTATTCAAGACAAGAATAGTCCGATATCTTACACCGCTACCCAGTTGTCTCTAATCGGCAGCGCAGCAGATGCAAATCGCAACATAAAACCGTAAAATTGTTATGGATCACCCCTTGGCCGCTTATGTCCGCACCGTTCCTAATTTTCCGAAGAAGGGTATTCAGTTCAAAGATATTACCCCCCTACTTCAGTACCCGGAGGCGGTGCGACGGGCTGTGGATGACCTAGCGGAGCTTGCGCAAGCGGCCCAGGTGCAAAAGGTGGTGGCGGTTGAGTCCCGCGGGTTTTGGTTGGGTCCTCTGATTGCCGACCGCTTGTCGGTGGGGTGGGTGCCCGTGCGCAAGGCCGGGAAGTTGCCCGCCCCTACAAAGTCGGTTTCCTACGCGCTCGAGTACGGCACTGATCAATTGTTTATTCACCAGGATGCGATCGAAGCAGGCGAGGTGGTGCTGGTGCACGACGATCTGTTGGCCACCGGGGGCACGGCTCAGGCGGCTTGCCAGTTGGTAGAAGCCTGCGGGGGCACGGTGGGGCAGGTTTCGTTTCTGGTAGAACTGGCCTTTTTAGCGGGTCGCGATCGACTAAAATCCTATCCTATACGTTCATTGATTAGCTACGATCAGTAGTTTTCGTCACCTCCTTGCCCGCTATCGAACCGCTAAGTGCGCTGGTTTGGTAAGAGGCACAGTTATTGTTTACTATGAAGAAGAATGATGAGCGGCTTTTCCCAACCTAAGGACGCTATTTTTTAAAAAATGTACTTGCATTCCTGGGTGAAGTACGTTATATATGTTATATTAAGTTGTTTAAAAGGGAGACGAAGTGCTAAGCACTGACTGTTCAATTACGCTTCATTTGCCTAACCGGAAGCGCCCTCACTGACTAAGCTAACCAAGCAATCAGCACATTGCCCGGGAGTGAACTAAAAGCCCGCTCCTTTTCTTATACGATTACAGTCCTCTTCCCTGGCGCCGAAGTCGTCGGTGCTTCTCTCTGCTTATTCCTATTGATTATTTACCTCGTTTAATAAAGGAGATATGAGCGTACTTGATAAGATCAAAACGAATTACAGCACCGCCTCTAGCGAGATGAGTTTAGCCGAATACCTCAAAGCGTGCAAAAAAGACGCGCTGATGTATGCCAAACCCGCCGAACGCATCCTGCACGCCATCGGCGAGCCCGAAACCCTAGACACCCGAAAAGATCCCAAACTGAGTCGTATCTTTTCCAATAGAGTGATCAGGCTCTACCCGGCCTTCCGTGAGTTCTACGGTATGGAAGAAACCATCGAGCAGATTGTTTCTTTCTTTCGCTACTCGGCCCAGGGCCTGGAGGAGAAGAAGCAGATTCTGTACCTGATGGGCCCCGTCGGGGGCGGAAAAAGCTCGCTGGCCGAAAAAGTAAAGCAACTCATTCAGATCAATCCGATCTACGTCCTCAAAGCGGGCGACGAACTCAGCCCGGTCTACGAAAGTCCGCTGGGACTGTTTGCCGACTACAAAGACGAACTGGAAAAGGAGTACGGTATTCCGTCGCGCTACATACCGGCCTGCATGAGCCCGTGGGCCAGCAAACGACTGCGGCAGTACGACGGCGACGTGAACCACTTTTCGGTGGTGAAACTCTATCCCTCGGTGCAGAACCAAATCGCCATCTCCAAGACCGAACCCGGCGACGAGAACAACCAGGACATTTCTACGCTGGTGGGCAAGGTAGACATTCGCCGCCTGGCCGAGTACCAGCAGAGCGACCCGGACGCCTACAGCTATTCGGGCGGACTGTGTCTGGCCAACCAGGGAGTGATGGAGTTTGTGGAGATGTTTAAGGCTCCCATCAAGGTGCTCAACCCCCTGCTCACCGCCACCCAAGAGAACAACTACAAGGGCACCGAGCCCATTGGTGCCATCCCCTTCGACGGCATCATCCTGGCCCACTCCAACGAGTCGGAATGGGCAAAATTTGCCAACGACAAGAAAAACGAAGCCTTTCTGGATCGAATCTACAAGGTGCAGGTGCCCTACTGCCTGCGGGTCAACGAAGAGATCAATATCTACAAGAAGCTGATTCGCGAAAGCTCATTGGACCAGGCGCCCTGCGCTCCGATGACGCTGCAGTTGCTGGCTCAATTTTCGGTGATGACGCGCCTTCGTCCGCCGGAAAACTCCAGTATCTTCTCTAAGATGCGGGTTTACAATGGCGAAACCCTCAAGGAAACCGATCCCAACGCCAAATCTATTCAGGAGTACCGCGACGATGCGGGCATCAACGAAGGCATGACGGGCATTTCTACCCGCTTTGCGTTCAAGATTCTGTCTAAGGTATTCAACTTTGACAACGAAGAACTGGCCGCCAACCCGGTGCACTTGCTCTACGTGCTGGAGCAGGCCGTAGTGAAGCTGGAAACCGATCCCGAAACCGAAGAGCGCTATCTGAACATTGTGAAATCGGTTCTGGCCAATCGTTACGCCGAATTTATCGCCGACGAAATTCAGAAGGCCTACATCGAGTCGTACAGCACCTACGGGCAAAACATTTTCGAGAAGTACATCATCTACGCCGATTACTGGATTCAGAACAACGACTACCGCGATCCTGATTCGGGTGAAGTGCTCGACCGCAGCATCCTGAACGATGAACTAGAGAAGATCGAGAAACCGGCGGGCATCGCCAATCCAAAAGATTTTCGTTCGGAGGTGACCAACTTCACGCTGCGCTACCGGGCCAATAACGGGGGCAAGAGCCCGCGCTGGGATTCGTACGAAAAGATCAAGAACGTGATCGAGAAGAAAATATTTACGAACACCGAAGACCTGCTGCCCGTCATCTCGTTCAACGCCAAAACCAACGAAGAAGACGAGGGCAAGCACCGCGACTTCACCAAGCGCATGATGGACCGGGGCTACACCTACAAGCAGATCCGCATCCTGGTCGACTGGTTCATGCGCGTTCGCAAGACGATGGGATAATAATCGTAGGAACATGATTAATCATGTTCCTACTAGACGATATCATTATGAGCAACATTATAGATCGTCGGAAAAACACCAAGGGGAAGTCGATCAACAACCGGCAGAAGTTTCTGCGTCGCGTGGAGGATCAGATCCGGAAGGCCATTCCCGACATCGTGAGCCAGGAGCGCATTAAAGACGCCAGCGGCGGCGGCAAGGTGAAGGTGCCGGTGCGGGGAGTGAAGGAGCCCAGCTTTCGGCACGACCCCCGCTCGGGCAAGAAGCACTACGTGCGCCCCGGCAACGATAAATTCAACGAGGGCGACCAGGTGGCCAAGCCTGATGAAGAGGGTGGTGGCTCCGGGCAGGGCCGCGGTTCCAACAGTCCGGGCACCACCGAAGATGAGTTTTTTGTTGTGCTGACGCGGGAAGAGTTTCTGAAGTACTTCTTCGAGGATCTGGAACTGCCCAATCTGCTCAAGAAATACATGGAAAGCACCGTGAGCTACCGCATGCGGCGGGCGGGGTACACCAGCCACAGCGTGCCCGCGCGACTCAACATCAAAACCAGCTACCAGCAGTCACTGGCGCGCCAGATATCGGTGCGGGGCTTCTACGACGCCAAACTCAAAAAACTGCGCGAAGCGCTGGAGCAGACCGCGGAGGAAGCCGAGCGGGTAGTGCTGCTGGCCGAAATCGAGCGCTACGAGAAACTGAAACTGACCGTACCCTTCTTCGATGACATCGACCTGCGCTACAACAACTTCGAGCGGGTGCCCGAGCCCACCACCTCGGCGGTGATGTTCTGCATCATGGACGTGTCGGCCTCGATGGGATTTCACGAGAAAGACATTGCCAAGCGGTTTTTTACGCTGCTCTACATCTTCCTGACGAAGCAGTACCAGAACGTAGATTTGGTGTTTATCCGGCACCATACCGAAGCCAAAGAAGTGGGCGAAGAAGAATTTTTCAACTCCCGCGAGAGCGGCGGCACCGTGGTGGCCCCTTCCCTGAAACTGATGAAGAAGATCGTGGACGAGCGCTACCAGAGCAGCGCCTGGAACATCTACTGCTGCCAGGCCTCAGACGGTGACGTGTGGTCGAACGGTGACGCGGTGGAGTGTTGCCAACTGCTGAAGGAGCAAATTTTGCCTAGTGTGCAGTACATGGCCTACATCGAGATCAAAAACCGGGGGCTGGAGGGTTACCTATGGCACGCTTACAAACGCCTGCGCAGTCACGATAACTTTTCGATGCGCAACATCAACGACATAAGCCAAATCTGGCCGGTGTTCAAAGCGTTGTTTAAGAAAAAGGATTTAGTGGAGCAGGGGAAGTGAGCAGATAACATGCTCGTTAGGGTGCTGTTCGTGAAATAGGGTTAGGATGACTTGATCGCTCGATGGTTCAATTGTTAGATTGTTAAAAAGGTAACGCCAACAATTGAACAATTGAGCCATCGAGCCTAGCGTTGATTTGATGACGAAAATTGTCTCCAACAACAGTAGTGGACTTATGTACAATAAGGAGAAAATACGGAAAATGTTCAGCGCCCCCGACTGGGACTTTGAGACCATCCAGGTGGCCGATGCGTTGACGAGCCGGGTGGGGCGGGAGCAGTTTCGCCTGGATACGTACCCCAACCAGATAGAGATTGTTACCTCCGAGCAGATGCTGGATGCCTACGCGCTGATCGGCTTGCCCACCTCCTATCCGCACTGGAAATTCGGAAAAGACTTTGTGCTCAACCAGGGCAATTACCGCCAGGGCCGCATGGGTTTGTCCTACGAGATGGTGATCAACTCCGACCCCTGCATTAGCTACAATATGGAGAACAATTCCACCTGTATGATGCTGCTGGTGATCGCCCACGCCTGCCAGGGACACAACGCCTTCTTCAAGAACAATTACTTGTTTAAAGACTGGACATCGGCCGATTCTATCATCGACTACATGGTGTTTGCCCGCGATTTTATCCTGAAGTGCGAGGAAGAGTTTGGAGAAGAAGAGGTGGAAGCCACCCTGGACGCCTGCCACGCCCTGATGGACCACGGGGTGGATCGGTATAAAAAACCGCCCAAGCTGTCGGGCAAAAAGGAGCAAGATCGACTCAAGCGCCTGGCGAAGGTGAAAACCGAGAACTATAACGAAATTCTTCGTACGCTTCCGCCCTCTCTAAAAAGTAAACAAGAGAAGTTCAAAAATAAGCACGAACGCTTTCCGAAAGAACCGGAAGAGAATATTCTGTACTTTATTGAGAAGAACGCGCCGAAGTTGCCGATCTGGAAGCGGGAAATCATTCGCATTGTGCGCAAAGTAGCCCAGTACTACTATCCGCAAACCATGACTAAGGTGATGAACGAGGGCTTTGCCACCTTCATGCACTACCACATTATCAACCACTTGTTTGAGGAGAGCTATCTGAGCGATGGTTTTATGCTGGAGTTTCTCAAAAGCCACAGCGGAGTAATTTATCAACCACCGTACTCCAGCAAACACTTTTCCGGGCTCAATCCGTATACGCTCGGCTTCAATATCTTCATGGACATCAAGCGCATTTGCGAAGACCCTACCGATGAGGATCGGCAGTGGTTCCCGAACCTAGTGGGGCAACCGTGGTTGGACGAGGTGCTGTACGCGATGGAGAACTTTCGCGATGACAGCTTTATTGCGCAGTATCTATCACCCAAGGTGATGCGCGACATGCGTTTGTTTAGTGTCTACGATGATGATGAAGAAGATTTTTTTGAGATTGATTCCATTCACAACGAGCGCGGGTACCGACGGTTGCGGCAGCTGCTCAGCCAGCAGTACGACCGCGCAACGCGGGTGCCGGACATCCAGGTGGAGCAGGTGGATATCCACAAGACCAGCAAACTCACCCTGATCCACAAAATCCAGCACGAGCGACTGCTGGAAGAGGACGAGGCCCAGGAAGCCCTGCGCTACGTGCAACAACTGTGGGAGTTTCCGGTAGAGCTTCACTCGCGCAACCGGGCGGGCATTGACGAAGATTTTTACGATTGTTAAAACCCCAACTAAGGCTGAGAAGGCACGTAGTGCCGGTGCTCCTTCAGAAACTCAACCATTGGGTTGGTGTAGTGGGTGGGCAAGGTGGCATCAAAGGCGATGCGTTCCAGGTTGGTAAAAAACTGCCGCTGCCCGGCGGAAGGGTACTTTTTAAAGGATTTGGAAATCAGGCGAAGCAGTGAATCCAGGCTCTCTTGCTGCAAGCGCATATCTAATAGAATCTGACACACCCGCTGCGAAAACGGATCGTTGGGGTCGCGCTGGCCCTTCACTAGCACCAGGCTGATCTCCCAGGTGGAGTATTCGCTCATTGGTCGGCTCATCGGAACAAAGCTACTGGTTTTCCTACTCGTTGTTCAACCTCCTGCTGGATAGCTACCGCATTTTCGGGTCCGGACAAGCCACCGCAGAGGATGCAGACCATACCGCCGCTTCCGGGGGCAGTCAGCCGCGCCCCGTACAATCCTTTTCGTGCACCTGCCGCCTTCACCCGCGCCACAATCTCATCGGCACCCGGGTGCCCGAGCCCGCAGTCGGAGTAGATTTGGTGCGATTGGTACATTAATTCACCCATAAGGTTCAAGCGATTGGCGTAGTTCTGAAACTCCGCACTGTAATTTTTTATGACCTGAACGAAGAGCTGTGCCCGAAAGTTTTCGTACACCGGAAGCTGGGTACTTTTGAGCACGCTATATTCTTCGTCGCGATCAATAAACGAAATATTATCAATGCTCGTCTGAAATTTTTCAAAAAAATCTTGTCCGGTGAGTCTTTCCGGCAAAATCGACCGGTACTTATCCTCAAACTCCGAGGGAGGGACGTTTCCTACGTACCCGCCGTAGGGCAAAGTTGACCAGTCGCCCGTTTCTCTGGCTACCTCCAGATCGCGTACGGTGGCTCCGCTGACCAGGGCGATAATGCTGTACCCCATAAACATCGCGGTGCGCAGACGGGCCCCGGCGGGATGAGACAACGACACTGTGCCCCCGGTTCCCACTCCGACGAAGGACAACGAGTCGGGCAGGCTGATGGGATGAAATGCTTCGGCCGGTTGGCACCGCAAAGGAGTTAGCTGCTGTAGGTCACCCAGGTAAGAAACAATGTGACGGCTGGGTCCCGACCCGTAGCCACCCACCAGGTTCTCGGCGCGGTGGGCAAGGAGGGGCAGTTCGTAGTGGTCTAGCGTGAGATTGAGGCTGCTGCTTACCGCCTTGAGCAAGGCCAGTTCGAGCGACGCCGTGGCCCCGACCCCCGTGTTCCGGGGCAAGTCACTGACCAGCAGGATGGCCAGTCCTTCAAATTTGATCTTTCGTTCGGTGTACAAGACCACCAAACAACCTAGCAGGGCAACGATCAGCTCGTCGGGGTGCACGCGCTGAATTTGTTGTCGCGTGTAGTCGTAGTGAATGGTCGGAAACTGCCCAATCAAATCAGGGTAGTTGCAGACGATATCGTGGGTGGTGATGCCTCGGTGGACGATTTTAAGCGTGACACTTTGATCATCCCGGGTGGCGACGTAAGCGGTGGAGACCGGCTCCAGAGCTTTTTGAAGCAACAGGCTGCCCGCCACGTCGGTGGCCCCTCCCATCACGTCCAAGCGACCCGGGGCGGTGGCCTGGGTCACTTTCTGCTGGTAGGTGGCAAAAAAATCCTTTAAAATTCCAGCAATACTGACCATGATGGTAGTTTGATACTTTCGGCAAGCCTCCGAGCAGCGCGTTGCTAGCAAACATAAAGAAATAAGTGGGTTTGATGAAGAATATTCCCATAAATTGCCCCCGCGTAAGCATTTTTTTATACCCAAGTTTAGTTCTATGCTGTCACCAACCATACGGGCGCTTATTTTTGACCTGGGAGGGGTCGTCATCAATATTGATCCGGCGCGAGCGTTTCAAGCGTTGCAGCAGTTGGCCCCCGCTTCGGTTTCCGTAACGGACGAATTTCTGGAGCACAACAAGTTGTTTCTGGACTACGAAAAAGGACTGATTGACGATACAGGCTTTCGGCAAGGCATTCGGGAGCTTATCCGGCGGCCCGATCTTGCCGACGAAGCCATTGACGCCGCCTGGTGCAGTATGCTGTTGGATATTCCCCCGGAGCGACTGCGGCTGCTGGAGCGGCTCAAATCCCGCTACCGCACCTTCGTGCTCAGCAACACCAACCAAATCCACGTCGACGCCTTCAACAAAATGGTGGCGGCGGCGACGGGGCAGTCCAGCCTGGATCATTTGTTTGAAAAAGTATATTTTTCGCACCACCTCCGGATGCGCAAGCCCGAAGCGCAAATTTACCAACACCTGCTGCGTAAGCAGGGGTTGAAACCCTCCGAAACGCTGTTTCTGGACGACCGCGCCGATAACCTGGCGGCGGCCGAAGCTGAGGGTATTTGTACGCATTTGGTCACCGGAGCCAACGGAATCCTAGAATTCTTTGCCGCATGAGTTTTACCCGGCAACGCCTGATTCAACTGCTGTTACTTCTGGTTACGCTGGTGACCACCACCCTGGCGGGGGCCGAGTGGCAGTTTAACCGCTACGTGGGGTCGGTGGAGCGTCCGCTCATGCTCGAGCACTTTTGGGGGGGACTGTGGTTTTCGCTGCCTTTTCTGGGGATCCTCACCGTGCACGAGTTCGGGCACTACCTCACCGCCCGGCGGCACCGGGTGCGGGTCACGCTACCCTACTACATCCCGCTGTGGTTGGGGTTTATCGGACTGCTCTCCATTGGCACCATGGGTGCTTTTATTCGCATCAAGGAGGCGATCCGAACGCGCCGACAGTACTTCGACATTGGCATTGCCGGACCCCTGGCGGGCTTCGTGGTGGCCCTGGGCGTGTTGTTCTACGGGTTTACCCACCTGCCCCCGCCCGAGTATATCTTTGAGATTCATCCGGAGTATGAACAGTACGGCCTCGACTACGCTGAGCACGTGTACGACCAGCCGCTGACCCTGCGGGTGAATCCGCCGTTGCTGTTCGACTGGTTCGCCACCTACGTGGCCCCGGCCGAGCGCTTACCCAATGCCTACGAGATCATTCACTACCCCTGGCTGCTGGCGGGCTTCCTGGCGCTGTTCTTCACCGCCCTCAACCTGATTCCCATCGGGCAACTCGACGGGGGGCACATTCTGTACGGATTGATCGGCTACGAGAACCACCGGCGGGTGTCGGCGGTGCTGTTTATTGCTTTTATGGGCTACGCTGGCTTAGGGGTGATCACTCCTGATATGAATATGAACGAGCTGCTGTGGGGCGTGGGCTTGTACGTAGGTTTTTTGTACCTCACCTTTTCGCGCCTCACGCCCGTGCCCCAGACCAACCTGCTGGTAGCGGTGAGCGTGTTTAGCCTGCAGTTCGCCCTGACGGCGATCATTCCGGGAATAGAGGGCTTTCAGGAGTGGCTATTCTTCGGGTTTCTGATCGGGCGGGTGCTGGGCGTGTATCATCCGGCGGCCCCCATAGATGCGCCGCTGGATACCACCCGGAAGGTGCTTGGGTGGCTGGCGTTGGTGATCTTTGTGCTGTGCGCTAGTCCCGCGCCTTTTGTGATTGAGTAGGTGAAGATTATTCTAGCTAGGATTTAGTCATGTCAGTACATATCATTTATAGATCTGGATGTTTTTACCTACCTTCTGGAAAAAAATCCGTATGTTAGGAATAAGAACAGTTAACTCGCCTTATGAAATCATCAAAGAAACAAGACACTAACGCCCAGAGAGTAAGCAAACGGACTATTAACAGAAGGAATTTAACTTTTAAGAAGACTTCCAGTAATGCACTGGCCTTCGATGAAATTACCACCGAAGAGATACCTCGGATTGCGCGGCACGGTATCTCCGGAGAAGAAATTCAGTATATGGTTGATAAAAAGTTGGCTACGACCAAGGACGTAGCCTACGTGCTTGGCGTGAACGAACGCACCGTACGCACCTATCAACGGGAAGCCAGTAATTTATCGCCGCAGCAATCCGAGCAGTTGCTAAAGTACAATCGTTTGCTCCGTCGAGGTAAAGAAGTCTTCGGATCGGATGAAGCTTTCAACCGCTGGCTGCGTAAACCCGCCTACGGTTTGGACAACGACGTTCCCCTAGCGTGTCTGGTTACCTCGGAAGGAATTAACCTAGTAAACGATGAGGTAGAGCGGATCGCCAACGGAGAGTTCGCCTGATTCGCTCATTAAGGTGGAAATTTATCGCATCGTCAAAGAGCAGTACGCCGATACACTATTTGCTTCCGGTCGGGCCAACCGTTGGAACAACAAGGGAGAAAAAGTAATCTATACGGCTTCATCACGCTCGTTGGCCTGCTTAGAGAACGTGGTCCATTCCAGTGGTGAATCGCTGTTAGATCGCTTTGCCATCATGGTCATTCACGTTCCGGACGAACTGGATTTGGACACTGTTGCCCGGCGTCAGCTTCCGAGCGATTGGTTTGCCCGGGCCCGTCACCCGGCTTGCCAGCTTCTGGGTAGCCAGTGGTATGCATCCCAACGTTCGCCGGTGCTGAAGGTGCCGTCGGCCATTGTTCATCAGGAATATAACTTCGTGCTCAACGCTGAGCACCGCGCTTACGGTGAGATTAAGATCATTGATCGGCGACCTTTTGCCTTTGATCCGCGAATCAAAGAAGACCAGTTTGAGTAGAGGTGAGATAGGTTGATAAATTAGTATACGAACCTCAAGTGGAGGCTTCCAGGAGTGGTTGTTTATTGAGTTTTTGATCCAGCGGCCCCGGTGGATGCGCCGCTGGATACCACCCGGAAGGTGCTTGGGTGGCTGGCGTTGGTGATCTTTGTGCTGTGCGCTAGTCCCGCGCCTTTTGTGATTGAGTAGATGAAGATTATGCTATCACGCTTGGGTGTCTCTGAAAATTAAGGCAAACCAACTTGGAACCACCATTTATCAGATCAAGCATAAGCAACTTTCCGATTATTCGGTCAATCAACTTTATTACCCAACTATTCCTGCCGTGTAATCACTAAAGCGAGAGTCCTAAACTCGCAAAGAGTAAATATTTGCTGACCTCCTAATACTGGTACAGAATCTACACTGTAGTTATATAAATTCCCGGAAAAAATAATCTCTTTATCTAAATACATGCTTAGATCATCGCAGACTAACATTACGTGCTGACAGTCGTACGTATTATTTGAAGAAACTAAAACAGCGTATTTATTCTGTTCCTGGAAAAAGATCACGCGTCCTTTTACATCCTTTAGCTTTAATAAGAATATTTTCCTCTGACTATTTTGAAAAGTTTCTTCCGTTTGAAAAGTGCACAAGGTATCAACACTATTTAAATCGAATAAAGGGCTTTGAGAGTAGGTAGATAGATTATCACATAGTAGCATACACGTGCTATCAGCGCTCATAAAATTCTCATCGGTCATGTCGTCGCCGTCAGCTACAGAAGCATCATCGGTACATTGCAAAAGAGACACTGCCAACAATGCTAGCATACCTATTTGTACAAGTAGTGTTTTCATTTCTTTCATCAGATTTTTAGTAAATGGATTGCATAGCTAAAACTATCAGTAGCGTTTATCAGCGCAAGTAGAAGTCTTCCCGCATCAAATTCTGCTGCCACTGCCAGGCCGAGCGCATCATATCCTCTAGCGAGCGCTCGGCGCGCCAGCCTAGGGCCTGGTTGGCCAGGGTGGTGTCGGCGTAGATTTGCTCAATGTCGCCCGAACGGCGGGGCGCAATTTCGTAGTTTAATTTTACGCCGTTCACCCGCTCAAAGACCTTGATCACCTCCAGCACGGATTGGCCCTGTCCGGTGCCCACGTTGAAGCACTCGTAGCGGTCTTCGTTTTTGCCGTCCAGCAAGCGCCGCAGGGCCGCTAGGTGCGCTTCGGCTAGGTCCACCACGTGGATGTAGTCGCGCACGCAGGAGCCGTCGCCGGTGTTGTAATCGTCGCCAAACACCCGGAGCTTTTCGCGCACCCCCGCGGCGGTTTGGGTAATAAAGGGCACCAGGTTGGCCGGAGTGCCCAGGGGCAACTCGCCCAGCAGTCCCGAAGCGTGCGCCCCCACCGGATTGAAGTAGCGCAGGCTAATGGCCTGAAGTGATTCCTCGGCCGCCACCGTGTCGCGGATGATCTCTTCGGCAATCTGCTTAGTGTTGCCGTAGGGCGACTCGGCGGGCTTCACCGGAGTGGCTTCGGTGACCGGCAACTGCTCGGGCTGACCGTAAACGGTGCAAGAAGAAGAAAAGATAAGGTTAGCAATGTTGTGCTCCTTCATCTGGCCCAGTAGGTTGATGAGCGAGTACAAATTGTTGCGGTAGTACTTCAGCGGATTCGCGACCGATTCGCCCACCGCCTTGGAAGCCGCAAAGTGAATCACCGCTTTGATGCCGGGGTGCTGCTGAAAAAATTCGTGCAGGGCCACCGCATCGCACAGATCGAAGGACGCCAGTTCGGGTCGGGTGCCGGTGATCTGCTCGATGCCACTGAGAGTTTCGGGGCGGGAGTTCGATAGGTCGTCGATAATGACCACGGAGTAGCCCGCCTGAATGAGGGCCACCACAGTGTGGGAGCCGATGTAGCCGGTCCCGCCGGTGACCAGTATGGTTGGTGATTGCATAGTTGCAAGGTAAGAGAGCGGACAAGGTAGCACCATTTGCCAGCGAAATCAATAGTCCGGCGGGGGTGAGACCGACAATGAATGATTGACGTAAAATTTATTTGGATTTATTCCAAATAGTTTTGAAATCCCAAACCGTCCTCCTTATCTTTGCCCAACGACCAACCATTAACCACCGTACCTGCTATGATTCGCCCCTACTTGACCATCATGCTGCTGTTGCCACTGGCGGCCTGCATCACCGACGATGAATCCGAAACTCCCCAACTAACGGTTCCTACTACGTATACCTTCGAGCGCGACGGACAAAGTACCGTATCGTTTTCGGGACAAACCACGCGCCTGCGCATGGCGACCGAACTGGTGGGTGCCATGAAGGATTTTGACGAAACCACCACCGACCGTTTGCTGGCAATGTACCGCAACGAAGCACCTGGCGGCGGTGATGTGGACCCTTTTGCCTTGGCCGAACTGAACCAAGCCGAGCAGAGTGTGCGTAGCAAGGTAGCCGCCTCGGCCGACTACTTTTCGGCCAACACCGCCGAAGGGACGGCGATCAAAAACCAGTTTGAGGACTGGATGACCCGGCAGGTGACCGAAGTGTTTCCCAACGAAGAGGTGCTGGCCGAACCCGGCGTGGCCGGGCAGATTGCCGATGGCAACTCTGTGCGCTACGTGAATGCCCAGGGGCTCGAGTACGACCAACTGGTGACCAAAGGAATGATCGGAGCCCTGGTGCTGGACCAGGTACTGAACAATTATTTGAGTCCGACGGTGCTGGATGAGGGAGATCGCCGGGCTGAGAACACGGCCAAGACCCCGGAAGACGGCGAAAACTATACTTACCAGGAGCACCGCTGGGACGAAGCCTACGGCTACGTGTACGGCACCTCACCCAACCCCACCGACCCAAACGTGACCCTGGGCGAGAACGATGCATTTATGTACAAATACATCGGTCGGGTAGAGGGGGACGCCAGTTTTGTCGGCACGGCCGAGACCATCTTTGAGGCTTTTAAGCTCGGGAGGGCAGCCCTTGTGGAAAACGAATACGGAGTGCGCGACCAACAGATTGCCATTCTTCAGCAAGAACTGTCGAAGATCATTGGCATCCGGGCCGTTCACTACCTGCAACAAGCCAAAGACGCGATCAACCAGCCCACTCCGAACTACGGCACCGCGTTTCACGATTTGTCCGAGGGTTACGGCTTTATCTACAGCCTGCGCTTCACCCGGCAACCCGGCACCAACGGGCCCTACTTCGGCCGGGATGAGGTAGACGGTTTTCTCAACGACCTGCTGGGCGACGGTGAACACGGCCTGTGGGACGTGACTCCCGAAACGCTGGACAAGCTATCCGATGCCATTGCCGCACCCTTTGACTTTAGCGTGGCCCAGGCCGCCAACAACGAACTGTAAGCATGAAAAAACTTTTTTTCGGAGCAATCATCGTATTCACTGCCGCCTGCGTTCCCGACGACGAGCCGAGCCTGACCACCGACAACGCCCCAGACCGGAGTGCCCTGCTCACGCACTGGGCCGACAACCTCATCCTACCGGCCTACCGCTCGTACGGACAAACCCTGGCATCGCTTCGGGAAACCACCGAAACGTTCAACCAGAATCCCCGCGAAAGTGCGCTCTTAGAACTACGCGCCGCCGGGCGGGAGGCGTACCGGGCATGGCAGTGGGTGAGCCTGTACGAAATCGGTCCGGCGGAAGCGGCTTCCTTGCGCAACTTTACCAACATTTACCCCACCGACGCGGAAGCTATCGAGCAAAACGTAGCCGACCGGAACTACACCCTCAACCTGCCCTCTAAGTACGACGAACAGGGTTTTCCAGCGCTCGATTATCTGCTCTACGGACTGGCGAGTACGGACGAGGAACTGTTGGCCCGCTTCACCGATCCTGCCGGTGGAGAAGCCTACCGCACCTACTTGCTTGAGGTAGTCAACCGAATGGACGAGCTTACTACCGAGGTAATCACCGAGTGGGAGGCAACCTACCGCAATACCTTCGTCGCCAACACCAGCACCTCGGCCACCGGGTCATTTAATACGCTGGTGAACGATTACCTGTTCTACTACGAAAAGGTCCTGCGGGCGGGCAAGGTGGGCATTCCGGCCGGAGTGTTCTCCAGCGAACCGTTGCCGCACACGGTGGAGGGCCGCTACGCAGGGGACGTTTCTAAGGAGCTATTACTGGAAGCCATCGACGCGGCGCAGCATTTCTTCAACGGCCAAGCGTTCGGTAGCGGACAAGCTGCGGCCGGACTCAGCGCCTACCTGGATCAGGTGGAAGCCACCGGAGAAGCGGAACCGCTGAGCACCCGGATCAACGCCCAGTTCGACGCGGCGCGGGAAGCGGCGCAGCAACTGAAACCCAACCTGGGGCAGCAGGTTGCAGACGATGACCAAGCCATGCTGGCGGCCTACGATGCGCTGCAACGCAACGTGGTGCTCCTCAAGGTAGATATGTTTCAGGCCCTCAACGTACAGGTAGACTTTGTGGATGCCGATGGCGACTAATGGGGCTTAGAACCTAAACACCATGGACGCCGAAGGGACCAAAACGCAATTCACCTGCCAAAGCATTTCATCATCCTTTGTTCCTTATTCATCATTCGATATTCAAAGTTGTTCTGATAAATCTCTAAGGCTCGTGTCGACACGAGCCTTTGGAAAAGTTATCAGAATAGCGTTTATTGTTTTTACCAAGGTTCTTAGCAACTCTTCTACAATTGCTAAGCAACCGACCGTTTCCCCTTCCCGCTGCTCATCGCTTCCCTACTTCCGGCAAACCACCGATGCCGCCCCGCTGGCCGTCTTCCGCATGCTCTTTGGTGGCCTGATGTTCGTTAGCCTATTGCGCTTCTGGAGCAACGGTTGGATTGAAAAATTTTACATCCAACCCCAGGTTTTCTTCCCTTATTCGGGTTTTGAGTTTGTTCAACCGCTGGGATCATTCACCTATTTGATCTTCGCGGGCTGCGCCCTTGCCGCCCTGCTGGTGGCCCTGGGCTACTACTACCGTCCGGCCATCGTGCTGTTCTTTCTCAGCTTCACCTACATCGAGCTGATGGACAAAACCACCTACCTCAACCACTACTACTTGGTGAGCGTGCTGAGCCTGATGCTAATCTTTTTGCCCGCCCATGCTTGCTTTTCCTTGGACGCCCGACGCCGCCCGCAACTAGCTGCGTCGCACGTGCCCCGCTGGACCATCGATGCGCTCAAGGTACTGCTGGGCATCGTCTACTTCTACGCCGGACTCGCCAAGATCAACTCCGATTGGTTGCTGCACGCCATGCCGCTAAAGATTTGGTTATCCGCCCACTACGAACTGCCGGTGCTGGGCAAGCTGCTGCAACAGGCGTGGGCACCGTACGTCTTCAGTTGGGGCGGGATGCTGTATGACCTCAGCATTCCCTTTCTGTTGCTCTACCGGCCCACCCGAACCCTGGCCCTGTTGCTGGTGGTGGTATTTCACGGACTCACCGCCCTGCTGTTTCCCATCGGCATGTTTCCCTACCTCATGATCGTCAACTCGCTGATCTTTCTGGATGCCTCGGTGCACCACCGTCTGCTCCGCGCGGTCGCCCGTCTGTTCAATCGCCCATTGACCAGCCCTGACCACCAAAGGAGTATCTCGGCCCACCGAAACCACTTGGCCCTTTTTGCCGTGGGCACGTTGTTGCTGATGCAACTCTTGCTGCCGTGGCGCTACTGGGCCTATCCCGGTGAGTTGTTCTGGACCGAAGAAGGCTACCGCTTTTCGTGGCGGGTGATGCTGATGGAGAAAGCCGGGTACGCCCACTTCCGGGTGGTGGATGCCGCCACCGGCCATCGCTTTTACGTGGACAACGCCGATTTCCTGACCCCCCTGCAAGAGAAGCAGATGGCCACCCAGCCGGACTTTATCTTGCAGTACGCCCACTTTCTGGCCGAGCACTTTCAGAAACAAGGGCACGCCAACGTGCAGGTGTTCGTCGATAGCTACGTGGCCCTGAACGGACGACCCAGTCAGCCCTACGTCGATCCGACGGTCGACCTGACCCAGATAAACGAATCATTTCACCGCCAAACCTGGCTCGTGCCGTTTGATGAACAAATTTGGGGACTGTAGACTGATCATTTTACTTGCAGTAGGGCTACTGATCAGGGCGACCTCCCTACGGGCGCAGTGCCAGATCGAGGGGCAGGTGGTGGATGCCGAAAACCGCCAGCCGATCGGAGAGGCCGAAGTATACAACAAAACCACCGGCCAATTGGCCATTACCGACGCCCGCGGCGTATACCGTCTCACGAACCTGCCGAGCGGCACCTACGAACTCGTTGTGTTTTCGTACCAATACCAAACCCAGGAGAAACAAGTGGCCCTGCGGCGCGATACCACGCTCTTGGTAAAATTGCTGCCCCTGAGCCAGGAGCTGTCTGAGGTGGTTATTCAGCAGCAGCGGGAGGAGCTGTTGAGTCTGCGTCGGTTGCAGCCGGTGGAAGGTACGGCCATTTATGCCGGGAAAAAGACCGAGGTGGTGGTGCTCGACCAGGTGGTGGGCAACCTGGCGGCCAACAACGCCCGGCAGGTATACGCCCAGGTGACCGGACTCAACATCTACGACAACAACGACGGCGGACTGCAGCTCAGCATCGGGGGGCGAGGCCTGGACCCCAACCGAACGGCCAACTTCAACACGCGACAAAATGGCTACGACATCAGTGCCGACGTGCTGGGCTATCCGGAAAGCTACTACGCTCCGCCCGCCGAAGCCTTGCAGGAAATCCAGGTGGTGCGGGGCGCGGCTTCCCTGCAGTACGGCACCCAGTTCGGCGGGCTGATCAACTTTCGGATGAAGCAGCCCCATCCCACCAAAAAGTTGGATTGGGTATCGCGGCAGTCGGTGGGCTCGTTTGGGCTGTTTACCAGCTTCAACAGCGTGGGCGGCACCCTGGGGCGGGCGAGTTACTACGGTTACTTCCACCACAAGCAGGGTAACGGATTTCGGCCCAATTCCGGCTACTCGGCGCAAAATGCCTACCTACACCTGGGCTACGATCTGGGCGACCGCACTTCCCTGGCGTTGGAGGTGACGTACCTAAACTACCTGGCTCAGCAGGCCGGAGGGCTGACCGATACCCAGTTTGCTCAAGACCCCACGTTTAGTCCGCGGGTCCGCAACTGGTTCAACGTGGACTGGCGACTGGCGGCGCTCAAATTCAAGCACCGGGTGGGCAACCATACCGACCTTTCGGTGAATGTGTTCGGACTAGACGCTGAGCGCAACGCCGTAGGATTTCGGGGCAATCCGGCCAACCTAAATGCCAATCCGGTGAATGAAGTAGACGAAACGGATGCCGACGGCAACTATCTACTGCCGCGCGACCTGATTCGGGGCAGTTACAACAACTGGGGTGCCGAAGCGCGCTTGCTCACCCGCTACCAATTATTCGGTAAAGACGCCGTAGCGCTGGTGGGCACCAAGTACTACCGGGCCAACAACCGGGCGGTGCAGGGCCCCGGCACGCGCGGCAGCGACGCCAACTTCCGTCTGGCTACTGATCGGTTTCCCGACTACGCCAGCCAATCGAGCTTCACCTTCCCGAACCGCAACCTGGCTTTCTTCACCGAGCACATTCTGTACTTATCCGACCATTTTTCGCTCACGCCCGGGCTGCGCGGGGAGCGCATCCGTACCGAGAGTGAGGGCACCTACCAGCAGGTCAACTTCGACAACGCGGGCAACCCCATTGCCAACCGGGTGCTGGCCGACAACCGTACCCTCGACCGCTCGTTCGTGCTGCTGGGGGTAGGGGCTAGTTACGAACCCACGACGCGCCTGGAGGTGTACGCCAACGTGTCGCAGAACTACCGCTCGGTGACCTTTAGCGACATTCGGGTGGTGAGCCCTACGTTTATTATTGATCCGGATATTTCGGACGAGACCGGCTTCACGGCCGACTTAGGCGTGCGCGGGCAGTGGGAGGAAAAGGGTTCGTACGACGTGAGCACCTTCGGACTGCTCTACGACGACCGCATTGGCATCATCCTGGACGACCGAGCCAACCGGGTACGCAAGAATATCGGGCAGGCCCTAATTGTGGGTTTAGAGACCTCAGTAGATGCCAACGTGGGCGGCTGGCTATTGCTTGACCCTGAAAGATACCAACTGCGCTACTTCGTCAATGCCGCCTTTACCCGGTCTGAATACTTGCGGTCGGAAGAGAACAATGTGGTGGGCAAGCAGGTGGAGTTTATTCCGCTGGTGAACCTAAAAACCGGGCTGCGTGGAGGGTACCGGAACCTGTTAGCCAGTTTGCAGTTCACCTACTTGTCGGAGCAGTTCACGGATGTGGAGAACTCGCGGGTACCGGGGGCGGGCGACCGGCGCGAGGGGGTGATCGGTACCATTCCGGCCTACGGGGTGGTGGATTTATCTGCTTCGTACTCCTACCGGCGATGGAAGCTGGAAGCGGGCATTAACAACCTGCTCAACGCGCGCTACTTCACGCGGCGGGCCACCGGCTACCCCGGCCCCGGCATCATCCCAGCTGAGCCGCGGTCGTTTTATACTACCTTGCAGTTTTCGGTAGGGGTGAATTAGGCGATAAGCCTTTTGAAAAATAATTAAAATTGATAGATTACCGAAAAAAATGCTATGAGAAAGGAAAGGGCTATTGCCACCTTGGACAGTTTGCCTAGCGAGTTTGCCATAGAGGAACTGGTCGAAAAGCTAATTTTTATTGAGAAGATAGAAGAAGGACTGAAGCAAATCGATTCGGGGGCGGAGATGTCGTTAGAAGAAGCAAAGAA
The DNA here is from genome assembly GCA_965217295.1 of Cyclobacteriaceae bacterium. Taxonomy (GTDB): domain Bacteria; phylum Bacteroidota; class Bacteroidia; order Cytophagales; family Cyclobacteriaceae; genus Tunicatimonas. The sequence continues at coordinate 4,912,561 of CBDCHR010000008.1, read as the reverse complement.
ACGATTTACTGAGCGATGGCAGAACCAATAATCACGCTTTCCGAAGCGGCTTACCAAGACTTAGAAGACATTGAAGCGTACGTCGCTCAGAGTTCGCCTAAAATGGCTCGTAACTTTATCAATCAGGTCTTTAACAAACTTGACCTGCTGCGCGATTTTCCTCGGATAGGCCGGAAGGTTCCAGAATTTGATGCGGACGACATTCGCGAGCTAATCTTAGGAAAGTATCGAATTGTGTATCGGATACAGACTGAAGACAAAATCACGGTTGCGCGCGTTATCCACGGTTCTCGTCTTATGGACTTATAGTTCCACTTGAGACTTCACACTTAATAATCACCACCTACCTCACTTGGCGAGCCACCGGCTCCTTGGTCCCGGTGTCATTCTGGCCGAACCAAGGTCGTTTTATACTACCTTGCAGTTATCGCTAGGAGCGGATTAACTAGCCGCGCTCTAGCTAAATCCTTGCCGTCTGACGGCTGGATACACATGAGCATATTTGTTCTTTTAACTTCTGGGGTGGCTCTTGGTTAAGCTTGCTAATGAGTTTATCGTTTGTTAGCTGCCTTCGATTCAGGTAACCCAATTCGCTTTAGCATGTCGTTAGCCTTTTTCAGCTTTTCTGGAAAAAGTGATTTGTCGTTGAAGAAATCAAGTGACTTGTTAATCTTAACAATTGGCTTCTTACTTGAATCAATTTCTGTTGGCTTCATATGTGTCATCAATCTCACCAGTCACTTGATTTTTATCTCCAAATCCTAAATGATAAAAATCCTTGTAGTTAGTTGAAAAGTACTGAACAATTTTAGGAATTCGCCCTTTTGGGCCTTCACTTACAAACTTAAATATTTCAAGTTCCTCACCGGATTGAAGCTCATATCTATTTAAATTCATAGTGTTAAGTTGCTGATTATTTCTTATTTCCAGCAATGTTTTATTAAATACCACGTGGCAGTTAATGACTAGAGCAGGCTCCGCGGCGGCTTTGGTGCGTTTTCTGTCCGAGTTTCAATAAAAAAATATGTGTGCATTGATGCTGCATTTCGCTCACTTACTAGCCGTGGTGCTTGCTTGATGTTAGTGAATGCATTTCATAGCTCAGCGAGAAAATTGATAATAATTTCATTAATTTCTTCAGCTTTATCTTCTTGTAAGAAATGGTCTGCGTGCAACACTTTATGATCTTGTCCTTTGGCTCCAGGAATCTCGGATTGTAATATTTTATCCTTTCCCTTCCACATAGCATCTTGATTATCTCCCCATACTGTCAAAAACGGTTTATCAAATGTTTTTAACCTTTCTCGTAACTGCAAATTCATTTTAGCTTCGGGATCATTCTTATCAGTAGGGATCATCATTGGAAACTGCCTGGAAGCCGCCTTGAATGTTTCATCAGGAAAAGGTGCATTGTAAGCACGATGTACATCCTTCGGTAGTTTTGTATAGGTACCCCAATCAACAATGGTTCCAGCTAGGAATGCTGAATCTGTTTGCGAGAAATGTTGCCACTCGAGAAAGCTTTCCGGAATTTGCTCTTCTCCAGTGAACAGAAAAGCATAAGAAGCAATTACACTGGAAAATAGTTCGGGATTTGTCGCTACGATTCGCAAGGCAATCATTCCTCCCCAATCATGACAATAGAGATGTATACTGTCAAGCTTCAATCGTTCAATAAACGACTGTAACCAGGCAGTATGATTCTCATACGTATAAACACTTTTGTCAAGAATCTTATCCGATTTGCCGAAACCTACTAAGTCGGGAGCAATCACTCGATATCCCTGCTTTACTAAGGGAGAAATCATGTTTCTATAGAGAAAAGACCAGGAGGGTTCCCCGTGTAATAGTAAAATCACAGGATGTTTTTCATTCCCCTCATCCAGGTAATGCATCCTAATTCCTTGCTCAACCAACACGTAGTGAGGAGCGAAGGGGTAGTGGGTCAAACCTTGAAATTGTTCTTCTGGTGTCTTTAATACTTCTAGTCTTTGAGCCATGCTAAACTTAGATAAGATAATAACAATAAACAGTAAAAGTAATCCGCATTTTTTCATATCTAATGTTTTCACTAACAACCGGATAACGGAGACGAGTCTCCTTTATTTGTCTTATAGCATCGGGAGGTTGTTACAACCAAACTGTCGCCTACAGTCTACAAAATAGTCCGCTAAAACGGCGCCTCGTCTTCCGGCAGTGATCCTGACTCAGAACCATCCGGTCGGGAACCATCCTCCTCCGGATTGTTCGGCCGGTCGTTGGCCTTGCTGGCGAAGGTCACAATGCCCGGGTCTTTGAATGCATCGTCCATGCTGGCGCTCTGCAACGAACTGCCGTAATTGTCGCCCGGCGTCACCTCGTGCAGGTTGGTGAACTTGGTGAACTTGCCGATAAACTTCAGTTGTACCGTATCGAGCGCTCCGTTGCGGTGCTTGGAGATAATAATCTCTCCAACACCCTGCACCGGCTGCCCCTCGCTGTCTTCGGTGAGTCCGTAGTACTCTGGGCGATACAGGAACATCACCATATCCGCGTCCTGCTCGATGGAATTATGCGTAACGAAGTCGTTCGCCACGAAGTTATGCGCTTTGTCCACCGTGATATCATATACGTCTTGCACTCCTAATGGACGGATCGCAACAATCTCGTCCCAGAGCACGTCCGACTCGGCCAGGTGCTTCAGCGCGGCAAGCGGAAGCGCTTGGTAGATGCGCTGCATTCGCGCTCGCGAGATGCCGTTTTTATACAAGGCCGTGCCGCAGTACTGCATATCCAGGGCCTTGGCGAAACTACGCTGGGTCAGAGAAGATGCGGCTAGGTACTGCCGGATAAACATATCCCAGGCTTCCTGCGGTACCACGTCAAAATTAGGGTTGCTATCTACTGCTCTTAGCTGCTCAATAAGTTGCGGAATAATCAGCCCCCGTTGTCCGTAGCACCCTACTTGCTCCAGAAACTTAAGCTGCTCGTTGCGTCCGTAAACCTGTACGTGGTACATAGAACGGTACTCTGCTGAGGTTTGCTCCCGAACGGTGCTTAAGATTCCCAAACGCAGCAGCAGGTGCTGCACCTGTTGGGCAAGCTGCCGACTGCTAGAGGCGTAGTAAATACTGACTTGAGGCTTACCGTACTTGGTTTGATGGTTACTGATGTTGCCATCAGTGGCCCACAGGTGGTGTAAGAACAACGCAATATGCTGCTCATCGCTTTGGAACACGGAATTAGGAATCCTTTTTTTGTAAGAGCGCACCCGGTCTAATCCTAACGATTCGTACCAGTGGGTAATCGGATGTTTTTTTCCGTGGGTCAGGTGGTAGGGGCACTTTAAATAATAATGCTCCCAATTTTTCTGCCGTACGGTCTTTCCCTCGATACTAAAGAGTCGTTGGGCAGTATCCTGAACAACTGCAACATTCGTCGGATCAGCACTCGTATAGTGGTAGGGCTGCCGGGGCAAAATGCATCCGTCGCCCAGCAGGTGCGCCAGTAGAATGAGTTCGTCTTCCGACATCGGATTGGTGGGCAAACTGGTCGAGAGAACACGGGGAACCGCTAGTTTGTCGCCTACCTTTAGTTCATCCAATCGCGTCCATCCGGAAAGTTTCAGAAAGGGATGGTTAGCACTAGCCTTGATGGATCGGCCCGAACGGGTCACCAGTTCAAAAACTTCCTTCTTCCCCGAATAGAAAGCGTTACTAACCGTTTGTTCACCTAGTTTCCACTGCGAATCAGTCGCTAGCGTACGAAAGCCGCTTAATAAACCCTCTTCCTGACGCTGCACCAGCTCGGCAATAGGCACCTGCTCACCGCTTTGGGCGTCAAACACCAACGCATCGCCGGTCAGGCAACCCGACTCCCTCAAATCCGACAGCTGCGGACGCTTGTCGCCACCACGGGTTTCTACCGCCCGGCTGAGCTGCGACAGGGCAATGACGGGTACTTCCAGCTCTTTGGCGATGTTCTTGAGCGCGCGAGAAATAGAGGCAATCTCCTGCTCACGGTTGCCACCCCCGGTGCGCGAAGCGTCGCCGGTCATCAACTGCAAGTAGTCGATGATGATGAGCTCAATGTTGTGCTGGGCCTTCAGGCGACGGCACTTCGAGCGCAGCTCGCGAATCGACAGCGCCGGGGTGTCGTCGATAAAGATGGGCGCTTCGGTGAGGCGGCTGGTCTTGGCGTACAACTGCTGCCACTCGTCCTCGCGCAGGCTGCCCCGCTTGATCTTCTCACTCTCCAGTTCTGCCTCGGCCGAGATCAAACGATTGACCAATTGGATCGAAGACATCTCCAGTGAAAAGATTGCCACGCTGTGCTTGAAGTCTACCGCCGCGTTGCGCAGGGCCGAAAGGACGAAGGCGGTATTGTGCGTGACGGTCATATCTTCCAGCAGAAACAAGTGGTTGCCGTCTATCTCGAAGCCGTAGTAATCGTCTACCTTATCGTACTCTACGCTGATGCCCGTTACTTGCCAATTTATTTGATTCTTCCAGGGCAAGGCCTTTTTACGGACAATACGTACCGGAATGCGGTAAACGTCACCGTAAATGCGGACGCGATACACCTCCGATTCGTAACCGATAGCAGTAATAACTGCTTTCTTTTTACGCAACGATGTGCGGAAGCCCAACGAATCGCACAAGTACTTGATCTGTCGAGCCAGGCGCTGGTTCTTTTGCGTGATCTCGTACCCATTAGATTGCCGGAGATAGTGACCGTCGCTATCGATGAGTCCGGCTAAGAGTGTAAGGCGTCGCGAGGTGGTATTGATTAGATAGTCGGCAGGAATGTGCTTATTTCCTAAAAGATCAAGCTTTCTCAGCTCTTCCTTGAGCGAGAAGGAGAGTACCCCGCCCTGAAATCCTTTGGTAATAGCATGCGGATCGCCGCCCGATTGATTGCAACGATCTTGATAGTCATACGTACTCACAGTAGCTAAACGCCCCTCTTGCGACAAGCACTCGGCATACGCTCGTAAGTAATTAACCACTTCCGGGTCCTTGGTTGTGATGCGCGGAGAGTTCCGATCGCCATCACCTAACCACAAACCTATAAAATAAGGATCAACGGGCAACGGCTTTTCATCAAACTCAACGGCAACTTTATAGCCTTTGTATTTCGTCTTAAACTTAGGCGCTTTGCTAAGATAGTCACGCACCGAAATATTTAGCACATCCCCGTTATTGTGAGGCCCTTCTGTCCTGCAGTATCCACTGGGGCTTCTCTTTAGCGATAAAATATGACTCTCATTCACCCGGTAGTCTATACCCCGGTTTTGGCGAACCCAATACATGCGCTCCCTACCCCGGGCCAGCGACAATACCCGGCGGGGAGTGGAGTCATCGCCCATTAACTGATCGCCTACCCGAACGTCTTCTACCTTTTTCAGCGAACCATCGTACATCACCACCTTGGTTCCCTTGCCCAGGCACTTCCCCATCGCGGGCCGCGCCGCAATAATTACCAAATCCGACTTCTGCCAGCCCGAGGTGAGGCGGTCCAGGTTGGTGAAGCCGGTGGGCACCCCGGTGAGGCCGTCCTTGTGCTGCTTCTTGGCCTCCAGTTCGGTGATGGCCTCGCGCATCATGGAGCGCATGTCGGCGTAGTTCTTCCGGATGTTGACCTCCGACACGTTGAAGATTTCCTGCTCCACCCGGTCGAGCAGGGCGAAGGTATCGGTGGTGTCTTCGTAGGCTTCCCGCTCAATCTCCGAGGCAATGCCAATCAGGTGGCGCTTGATGGCTTTCTCAGAAACGATGCGCGCGTGGTACTCCACGTTGGCCGCCGAATTCACCCGCTGCGTGAGCCCACTCACGAAGAAGGGGCCACCGGCAAAGTCCAGCGTGCCATTTTTGCGCAGTTGGTTGGTGACGGTGAGAATGTCCACCGGTTCAGAGTTGTCGAACAACATCAGGATGGCCTCGTAAATCTTCTGGTGGGGTTCGCGGTAGAAGCTTTCTACCTGGAGAATCTCGATGACGGTGGTGAGGGCATCCTTCTCCAACATCAACGCACCGAGCACGGCTTCTTCCAGATCAATTGCCTGCGGGGGGAGCTTGCCCAAACCGGTGTTTACGCTGGCTTTGCCCAGCACGTTGCGGATCTTGTCGCGGGTCTTGTCTCCGGGTTTATCCGAGAACGGACGATCCTGTCCGGGACGGTCCCCGCCGGGACGCTCCCCGAGTGGACGGTCTCCTCCCAGCTTCGGTATGCTCATGCGGTAGGTTGATTTTCTTGCTAACGGTCGGCTAAACTACGAAATATATTGCTCGGCTCGCCAACGTTTCGCACGCAAATCAAGCTTATATTTTTGAGTGGAACAGGAGGCGTTGCCCCGGTTTTTTCAAGCGTTACTTACGCCGACGGAGGCTAACTGCCAGAGCCTAAAGCTTAAACAGCGCCTCAAAGAAGCCCAGATTACCACCTTTCTCCTTGACTACTAACAGGGGAATGTGATTTTCATAATGCAGCAATTTTTCCGAAACGCTTCCCAGCAGCAACGAGGCCGCCGCGGTGCGTCCCTGCGAACCCACCAGCAGCATGTCCAGGTTTTTTTCTTCAGCAAAAGCCTGCAACTCATCGTGCACTTCTCGGTCGCGCGAGAGCCGGTAGATCATCTCACACTGCTGCGGCGATAGTTTGTGTTCTTTGAAGAACTTTTTCGCCTCTTCCTGGGCATTATGCTCCATGATCTGGGCAAACTCTTCGTAGCTCTTGCCCGTTTTGGAAAACCCATTGGGCACCCGGTACACGTGCAACCCGTATACCCGCACGGGCGGCTGCCGCCGGTTGCCCTCATCGGCAATGCGCAACGCCTGCTGCAGGGCGCGGTACGATTGGTCAGAAAAATCCAGCGCAACGCCCACCTCATCCAGCCGGATGTCGGCCCCCTTGGGTACAAACAGCACCGAACACGAACTCAGTTCGGCGATTTTGCCCAGTTGCAGGCGCGGACGATGGTCGCGGTTCGGTTTGCCCAGTATGATTAGGTCAGCCTCCTTGCGTTTGGCGTACTTGAGCACCGTCTGGGTGGGCTTTCCTTCCAGCACGTCCACGTAGGTGTCGGTGGTGTCGCGCGACGAAAAATACTTGTCCACCGTGGCTTGGGTCTCGTGCTTGATGGTCTCATCCACCGGAGCCAGGGCCGAACGGTATTCTTCCGATAGGGAGTCGGGCAGTTCCAGACTCTCGGCCACGTGCAAAAAATAAATGGTGTCGGCGTCCATCATCTCGGCCATCACCGAGGTGTAGCGCACCACTTCCTCATCTAGATTGGTGAGATCCAATGATACGACAATTCTTTTTAGTTGGTACATAGTAGGTTGATTGTGAGTGAGTTAACAGGCCTTGTTACATTTGATGATAGAACCCATTGTGGGTAAGAGTAACCGATGATAATCAAAAAAAGTCACACTTAAAAGTGGACAAAACTCGTTATCTTTACAAAAAAACCTATGAGCTATCAAGATCGTATCACTACCGACCCCAACGTGCTGAGAGGCAAAGCAGTCATTAAAGATACCCGTACTGCGGTTGGCGAAGCTATCACTTTATTTTACATTTAGATCATGGAAGAAGCAGCAGAAATTACCTTTTATAACATTCTAAAGAAGAACTTCTCGGAGGAAGATGCTAGTACGCTCGTTGCGCTTCAGAAGAGAATGCAATCAGAGAATCTTGCCACAAAAGCAGATCTAGCCTCAGGCTTATCTGATGTTAAAAGTGTGCTCACTTGGCGTCTGTTTATTTTTTGGTTAGGGCAGGTGGCTGCCGTTGTTGCCATAGTTAAGTATGCTTTGTAGAATAAGACGCCATGTCTTGTGAGACCGTATTTAGAAATACAGCGGCCGCAGGCGCAGCCCGTCCCGTCGGTTGTATTCCAGGGCCGGGGCCGGAATCTTCACCAGGTTGAGGGCGCGAAACAAACTGCGCAAAAAACGACTGCGCGGATTGAACTGCGTGAGGTCCAAGTCTACCGATAAAAAGTACTGCCGGTGCCGCTCCAGGTCGGGCATACGCACCCCGCGCGAGAAGGCCGGGTTGGTGAACTCCGACAGCATCCCGTTGCCACTGTAACCCACCGCCACGTTAAGCCAGGGCGGCAGCCCCCAACTCGGAGCAACCGCGTTAAGGTTCAGCGACAGCCAGTAAGTATGTCCGTTGTAATCCTGAAAGAGCCGCTGCCCGTGGCTTTCGCCCAGCACCCAGGGGCGGTACTGCGCGTAGGGTGAGGGGGCGTAGGAGAACTTCATCCGCACCCGCTGCTCGTCCCAGGCGGCCTGCTGTCCGGCAAAGAGCAACGACCCGGCCGCGTTGGCCGCCATATCGCCCCACGAAAAGCCGTAGCCTTCGTAGAGTCCGTCGAACACCTCAATGGGAGTTTGCAGCACCAGTCCGAGCAGGCCGCCGTACCATAATGATTTTCGGCGACTTACCCCAGCCCAGCGCAGGGCGTGGTAGCCAATGGCGCTCTCAAAGTAGGCCGCGTAGGCGTGTCCGGCCTTGTCAAGCTGCAACCACCCGCGGTTGTCGTTATACCAGTGGAAGGGTACCCGCTCGTGGTTGCGGTACCACACAAACTGCAGATACGAAAGTCCGGCCACGTAGAAAGCCGATTCGGCCACGACCACTGTGCGCAGCCGGGCCGGGTTGAGGCTGTCGGGGTAGGGGCGGGACTGAGCCGCGGCCAAAGCAGGGGCGATAACAAAGCATAACAGCAAAAACGTACGGTAGCAATTTCTCATGAGCAAATTTTCAAGAGAGCCTCGGTTGTGGTAACTTTACCAAGCTACTAATTTTATGGCAGACTTGTTAAACAATCAAAGATGACTGATAACGTAGAAGACATTGAAAACGCAGTGAGACGTATCAAGCCTTAACGTCACTGAATATGTGCCGATGAACCGTATCAAAAGCAAGTTGGGGAAAATTTTGAAGGCAACGCCCGATTTTACCAACGATGAAAAGATCATCCTGCGCGACTTTTTAGCCTTGCAACGAACCAAACTGGCCAACGAACGCACCTTCCTGTCGTATAACAAGTTTTCGCTCTACCTGATCACGGCTGGCATTGCGCTGATCAGAATAGAAAACCTGCGGCCATTTCGATTGCTGGGCTTTGTGGCACTAGGGGCCAGCGGCCTAGTGTTCGTGGTTGGGCTCATTCGTTTTCTAATGCTGCGAAAGCAACTCAACAAGTTTTATCAAAGTAATAAATTACCGCAGAGCAGTAACCAACCGACCAACAAAACAATAAGACGATGACCCAACCTAAAAAAGACGACGAACGCGAAGAGCGTATCATGATGGAAATTGTGGTAGATGCCTACGAATCAGAAGAGCGCGCCATGGGCTGGTATTACTATCTGGCCGATGAACTTCCCTTTCCTTTTCCCGCCGAGTGCACGAAGCGCAACCAACATCGGTGTTGCAGGTGGGCGAAAAAGTTACCGTCACCGGCATGCCCTCTGCCGACGTGTGCCAACACGATATGTTCGTCAACGTGGACTGGCAGGGACGAGAGCTGGCGGTGCCCCTGGCCCAGCTAACCCCTACCGACGAGGCCGATGAACTCACCCACCGGATGGTGGAAGACTGGCACTACTGGCTCGCCCGTGGCTACGCGTTTTGATGCTGCGTTGAAAGTACTACTAAACCAACCAATACCATTGAGTATCGCCCTTCGAAAGCATATTGAAGAAATCACCCCGGTCTCAGACGAAGAGTTCGACTATATCCTCTCTCATTTCAGACCTAAGACACTGCGGAAGCATCAGTTTCTGGTTCAACAAGACAATTCTGTAGAGGATGACCATTTTGTCGTCCGGGGATTGCTCAAGGCCTACTACACCAATGACGAAGGCAAAGAGCACATTCTACAGTTTGCGATGGAAAACTGGTGGGTTACTGACTATCAAGCGTATTTTAAGAAAGTAAAGGCGACCACCAACATCGACTGCATCGAGGCTTGCGAAGTGCTTTGCCTTTCTCTTCAGAATCGGGATAAGCTCTGCGCTGACTTGCAAAAAATAGAACACTTTTTTAGAGTGAAATCAAACCTTGGTTACGTGGCCTTGCAACGGAGAATCCTTTCGTTGCTCGATCAAGATGCTAAAGGGAGATACGAGCAACTTATTGAGCTATACCCCTCCCTATTGCAACGCGTACCCAAAACGGTGTTGGCATCTTACCTCGGCGTATCCCGCGAGACGCTGAGCCGCCTCTCCTGATCGTGTGATCTACCGCACAAAAAACCTGTGACATATCTCCTGTGTAGCCCGGCTCCGGGCTTGCATTTTTGCATAGTAAGTTCAAACAGTGGAACAACTAAATTCTACCTTCTATGCAAGACAAAAACAATGGCTGGTTTATCTGTCTGAGTGCAGCATATCAGATCTACTGATCATTGAACTAGACATTCTAGAATAATCGAGTAATCATCATCTAAAATCAGAAAAATGGATTTGAAACTAACAGATAAACGGGCGTTTGTATCAGGGTCAACTTATGGTATTGGTTACGCCATAGCGAAAACCTTAGCCATAGAAGGGGCCTCCGTCATTATCAATGGTCGTAACGAGAATGACATTGCCAAGGCTGTCGAAAAATTGAAAACCGAGACCGGTAGCTCTCTTGTAACCGGCGTCAAGGCAGACTTTCTAAAGGAGAACGAGATCAAGCGTCTAATCGCTGATATTGAGAAGTTAGACATTCTCATAAACAACGTAGGTTACTTTGAACCAAAGCCTTTTGCTGATATCACTCGTTCGGAGTGGCTTCAAATGTTTAGCCTGAATGTTTTGAGCGGGGTGTCTTTGTCACAAGCGTTCTTCCCAAAAATGCTGAGCAATGATTGGGGAAGAATCATTTTCATATCCAGTGAAAGCGGCCTGCAAATTCCCACTGAGATGATACACTACGGGGTCTCAAAAACTGCCCAGTTGGCGGTCGCGAATGGACTTGCCCAACTGGTAGCAGGCACCGGGGTGACCGTAAATTCAGTACTACCAGGTCCAACCTATTCTGAAGGCGTGGAAAAGTTTATCCAAGACTTAGCGGCGGAAAGAAAATCTACTATAGCGCAACAACAAGCAGCGTTTTTTAAAGAGACCAGACCCCTCTCTACTTTACAGCGCTTTGCCCATGTTGACGAAGTAGCCAGTGCCGTCGCTTTTTTATGCAGCCCTTTAGCTGCGGCCACCAACGGGGTAGCATTTAGAACCGATGGTGGTATCATAAAATCAATTCACTAAAATAACTCTAACATGAAAAATCCATTCAAGCGTATTGCAGCGAGAACAATGGTTACCGCCGGTTGCACCATTCTCACTGTTTTCCAACAAGCAACGGCACAAACTGAAAACGTAAGTACAATGAAAAAGAAAGTGTTATTCGTGGTCACGAGCCACAACGAAAAAGGCAGCACCGGGAAACCCACCGGTTACTATTTGAGTGAGGTTGCCCACCCATGGGAAGTACTACACTCCGCAGGTTACGAGATCGACTTTGTCAGTCCAAAAGGTGGCAAGGCTCCCGTGGATGGCTTCAACATGGACGATCCAATCAACAAAAAGTTCTGGGACGATACTGTCTACCGAAACAAGATTGAGCACACGATGAAACCCTCGGAAGTCAACCCGAAAGAGTACGAGGCTATCCACTACGCCGGGGGGCACGGCACCATGTGGGACTTTGCCGACAACGAAGCCCTGGCCAAGATCGCCGCCGAAATCTACGAAAACGAAGGAGTGGTTAGTGCGGTTTGTCACGGCCCGGCCGGGCTGGTCAATATCAAGCTAAGCAATGGCAAATACCTGGTAGATGGCAAAAAAATCAACGCCTTCACCAACGATGAAGAAGTAGCGGTCGGACTAGAAAATATCGTTCCCTACTTGTTGGAAAGTAAGTTGATTGAGCGCGGAGCCCAGTTTGAAAAATCAGGGTTATGGCAGAAGCACGTTACCGTAGACCAACGGGTGGTGACCGGACAGAATCCGCAATCGGCTGAAGGCGTAGGGAAAGCGACGTTGACTGAGTTGGGAAAAATGGAGCTGGTTCAGAACTGAGCATAAGCGTACCCCTGATAATAGATCGTAGCAAGTGCTACGGTCTATTGTTATTATCCCCCCCGCTGTCCATAACCAAAGCGCAGCGTTGCTGCGCTCCGGTCGGTATCCCCCAAAAGTATATATTTTGTCAAACTATCAATTGAGTACAGCTATGGTACAACTAGCGTACTGAAACGGTACCGCTACACCACCGACCCCATCGTAGAAAAGTGCAATCTGGACCCGGTCCGCGCTTTCCGGCGCACCCGCCTCAACAAAACGGACCGTCAGTCCCGCCGCACCAGCGGGTAGCGCTGCGTTTCTTCCCACCAGCGAATAGAATCGGTTTGCTGCCGATACAGGTCGAACGCCCCCCGAATGCAGCGGCCGGTGAACGGGCCGGGCACGCTGGCCAGTACGCACACCGCCAGCTTTTCGCGCCGGTTCAACGCAATCTCGCTGCGGTAGCTGTTCACGTAGCCCCCGTGGTACACCAGCGTGTCGGGGCCGCAGTCCAGCACCCGCCAGCCCAGTCCGTAGTAGGCCTCCTGCACCTGCGGCCAGCTGCGGAAGTAGCGCGCTTCGTTCCGCGTCCGCACCACCGGGGTAAAAATCGTATCCAGCGCCGCGGCGCTGACCACGTCGGGGCGGTTGCCCAGCAGCAGTTGCAGCCACTGCGCCATGTCGGCGATGCTGGCGTTGATGCCCCCGGCCGACACCGCGTTGTAGTACTTGTCCGACACCGGGTAGGCCCGCCACGAACGCGTCGTGCGTACGTGGGGCCGGGCCCGGTTGGGGTCGCTGGTGATGCCGTCGTAGGTCACCGAAGCGTCGCGCATGTTGAGCGGAGAGAGCAGGCGCGAAATGACCAGGGAGGGGTAGGTCTTTCCGGTGGCGGTGCGGGCCACCTCTTCAATCAGGCCGAAGGCGGCGTTCTGGTAGCTGTAAATTTCCCCCTCGGGAGCAATGAGCGGCACCCCGGAAAAGCGACTCGCCACCGAGGGAATATCCTCGCCGTACTCAATCAGGTTGGTATAGGTGTGGTAGGGCAGCCCGGTGGTGTGCGACAGCAGGTGCTTGATGGTGATGCGCCGGGCCTGCTCGGGCGAACTGAGCACGAAGTCCGGCACGTAGGCCTGCACCTTGTCGCTCCAGTCCAGTTGCCCCCGGTCCACCAGGGTGCCCGCCAGCACCGAAGCAAAGCCCTTCGACACCGAGCCCAGCCGAAACACCGTATGCACATCGACCGAATCGGTGGTGTTCGCGTCCCGTAGTCCCAGCCCCTGCATCACCAGCACGCTGGTGTCGTGCACCAGCACCACGGCCGCCCCCGGCACGCCCGTCTCCCGAAAGGCTTCCTCCACCAGCGACCGGTAGTCCGCGGCGTATCGCTCCGAGTAGGGGTTGCGGGCCACCGAGCGGGTGGCAAACTCCCGCGGACGCTCATTGTTTGATAGCGTGTAGCCTATCCATCCGGCCAGTCCCAGTCCCAGTAGCACTCCGGCAACCATGAAGTAGTACTTCATAAAAAGTATGTAGTAGATTGATTATCAAAAGTATACAAGACAACGAATGAATAAAAAGTTATTGTAAAAACCGCTGATTACTTGTTTTTTCAGAACGAAGCCGCCAATATGCACCGCCAAACGTACTAATCCAACCCCAAACGATCGTGAAAACCGAACGATATAACCCTAGTCCGCTAGAGCAAGAACTGGCGCGCGCCATTGAAGCGACCAAAGATACCCTGAGCAAGCATTTAACCGGAACGCTGGTCTCCGTAGAAACTCTGCTAGAAACCGATAACCCCCGACTCAAGCTGCTGATTCAGGACGATGACGGCGATCAGCATACTTTGGTGGTGCAAATCATCCAACGCATCGACGAGGAAGTGGTTTAGTGATGTTTACCGACCCCGAACTTCGCTGTTTACAAGACACCCGCTTCTTACGGACCAAGGCCACGGCGACGCAGAAAGTGCAGCAGTTGCTCAACCAAACGCTTGATGAACTGCAGCAGTATCTAGCTGCCCACCCCCGAGCGTTTCCCGCGGAAGTGCAAACGCGGGCGGGCAAGCTGTCTCGGGGCGAAAACTACCGGGGCTTTCCCTACCTGGTGCTCGACTATCCCCGGCAGTTCAGTCAGGACGATGTGTTCGCGCTGCGCACCATGTTCTGGTGGGGGCACTTCTACAGCATCACCTTCCAGCTGGGGGGCGCTTCGTGGCATCGCTACCGCCCGGCCGTGCAGCGTAACCTGCCGCGGTTGTTCGGCAAGTCGGTGTGGCTAGGGGTTAACGACGATCCCTGGCAGCACCACCGGCAGCCGGATAATTACCGTCCGCTAGACGTACTCACCGCGCAAGAGCAACAAAACCAGCTCGAAAACGCAAACTTTTTGAAGCTAGCACGCTTTTTACCAGTAGACGCCTGGGAACTGCTACCGCAGTCCGCTTCGTTATTTTTGGGGGAAGTAATCAACCTCATTGAACTGGAATGAGCCCGGGTGCTCAGTAACTAATACACTACTCGCATGAAAAAAATACGATACTACTGCCTTTTGTTAGGCATAGCCCTGGCCCTGCCGGGTTTGGCCCAGGAAGAAATCTTGCCCATCGACAGCCTGAAGGGTAAAGGAAAATTAGTGGACGGACAGCGTGACGGCCGCTGGATGTTTTTTGATGAGCGCGGTCAGTTGGCCCAGCGCGGCGAGTTTGAGAACGGAAAACAAACCGGCGAGTGGCGTTTCTTCAACGAGTACGGCGGCATGCTAGGAGTGGGGGAGTACGAAAACGGCGAGCCCTCGGGCGAGTGGAAGATTTATTACGTGAACGGTGCCCTTAAGTCGGTGAGTTACTTTGAGAACGGTCGGCGCGACAGCACCTACACCGAGTACCACTACAATGGGCAGCGCAGCGTGAACGGCCACTACGAGGCCGGGGTTCAAACCGGACTGTGGATTTCTTATCTGGAATCAGGCAAAGTGTACTCGGCGGGCAAGTACTTAAACGGACTCAAGGACGGGCCGTGGAAGTACTACAACGAGCGCGGCGTGCTGGTGGCCGAGGGGGACTTCAAACTGGGTTTGGAAGACGGGCAGTGGTTCCGCTACCACGATACCGGGCAACTGGCCGCGGTGGGTTCCTACGCAATGGGTGAAGAGGATGGGCCCTGGGGCAACTTTTATCCCAACGGCCAGCTGATGCAGGATGAGTTCTACGAGATGGGACTACTGCGCAAATTGGGGGCTTTTCACACCATTCGCGGCGATACGCTCTCGCCGGGCACCCTACAGAATGGCTACGGTCAACGGCTCACCTACCACGCTACGGGCGAACTGGAATCAAAGGGGCAGTACGAAAACGGCTTGCCCAATGGGGCGTGGGTCTACTACTTTCGCGATGGCGACAAGTCGGCCGAAGGAACTTTGGCAAACGGTGCGCCTACCGGGGCGTGGGTCTATTACTTCGACAACGGTCGGGTGGAGTCGGCCGGCACCTTTGCGGAGGGAGAGAAAACCGGGGTGTGGAAGTACTACAGCCGCTCGGGCCGTTTGTTGGATCAGGTCGATCACAGCCAATCGGACACTACCGCGGATAAAACGACGGTCGAATAGTCAATGGTTAACAGCCAGTCCATAGTCGACAGTCAATAGTCCACAGATAAACTGATTTACTGTTGACCGTGGACTATCGTCTATCGACCGTGGACTATCGACTACTTTAACAAACAAATTCTCATCATTGAAATCGTCCCCAACCCTTCCTGACCATCCGCTCCTCACGCGCTCGCGGGCGCAGGAGTCGCGGGCGGCCATCGAGAAGTTGTACATCATTATGCGGCACCTGTTTATCCGAGGGAGCTACAAGCCGCTGGGTGTGTCGGGCGCTTCGCTCATCGAGGCGCTGCACGTGCTGGAGCCGGAAATCTACGGACTGGTGAACGACCCCGAGCGCGTGGAATTAGACGGGCTGCTGTACGTGATGGACCGCTTGCCCAAGGGCATCGAGGAGTGCCAGTACATTCATTTGATCTCGCGCGAGGGCTACGAAAACGCCAATTTCGAGCTCATCGTGCCCGCCAAGCGGCGGCGCAACTGCTACCGGGTGGACGCTTCGCAGATGTACGTGGAGATGACCCGCGGTCGCAGCGACATCTACGACATTCTCACCCACCTGACGTTCCTGTTTAATGAGGCCGAGAAAATCCGTCGCAACGCGCTGGATCACAAAAACCGGCCTACCCAAGACTGGCTCAAGCTGCGCGAGATTGTGGACCAAGAAGCCGAAGGACTTCCCGTTGAGCAGGAGGCAGCTTACTCGTACCTTAGCAACATCCTGCGCCGTACCTACGAAGAGACGCGCCGGGCCAGTGAACTGTTTGCCACCGATGCGAACCGCCATAGCCTGTTTCGCATGGTGTATCACCTGGGCAAACTATCGATAGAAGAAGCCAAGGAGAACCGCGATCGGGAAATTAAGTTTTCCAACACCCTGCGCGAGCGCATCGGCCACCACGTGTACGGCGAGCGCTGGGCCGACCGCATCAAGTCGGTGCTCGACCGGCAGGGGTTGCTCGACCGGCCGCTGCACATCATCAGTGCCAACCAGCACAGCTTCACCAATATCATCTACGGCTATCACGCGCTGGGGCGGAACAATTTTGATGCCCTCACGGAGCTGGCGGTGGCTATTGGCGTGGAACACCACGAGCAGTACGCCCGCAAGCTGCGCGACTACGCCCTGAAGCACGGCCTCACCGAACTGGTTGATACTTCGGGTACCAACATCGGGGTGCAGATCATCGACACGGCGCGACTACCAGGCGATCAGCTGGCTCCCGGCATCTTCTGGAACGACGCGCCTGCCCAAGAACGGCCTGTGCTGTTGGTGATGGACTACGCCTTCGGTGAACAAGCCTTCGAGTGCATGGACGAACTGCTGAAACCCTATCAAGTGGGTGAGCAAAAGCATCCGCTCAACGTGCGGTCTATTTCGGTTATGGGCAAGGCGGGCATTTTACAGGGCAAGAAGGGCGATATTATGCTGCCCACCGCCCACGTGTTTGAGGGCACGGCCGACAACTATCCACTGGAGAACGATTTTCTGGAGGACGATGAGCTTAGAAGGCACGGTATTCCGGTGTGTGCGGGTCCGATGATCACCGTGTTGGGCACCTCGCTACAGAACAAAGATGTGCTTCGTTATTTTTTAAAGTCGTCGTGGCGAGCCATTGGGCTGGAGATGGAAGGGGCGCACTACCAGAAGGCCATCCAGTCGGCCGCCAAGATTCGCCACAGCATCGATCCCGCCGTGAAGCTGCGCTACGCCTACTACGCGTCGGACAATCCGCTGCTGACGGGCAGCACCCTGGCCTCGGGCAGTCTGGGCCGGGACGGCATCAAACCTACCTATTTGATCTCATTTAGCATTCTAAAGAAAATTGTCGGGAGATAGTCTCCGGCGTAACTGCCGTCTCTCGCTTCCTTCCGGTACGCTGTCCGGTAATTATTATTAGCGCTCATGCCACCAAAAGAAATTATACGCATTGGCGCCAATAATATTTTGAATTTTCAAAAAATAGGTCTAAAATAAGCGATGCAATTGATACGGTATGGCTGAACTAGCGAACCAGGTTTCGGTATGGAGAAGTTTTAAGCAGGGTAACCGGTCCGCCTTTTCGGATTTGTACCACCACTACTACGAGCCACTCTATTTTTACGCGCTAAAAAGCACCGGCAGTGCCCCCCAGGCCCAGGAAAGCGTACAGGATCTGTTTGTCACCCTGTGGAATCGCCGCGAACGGTTGGGTGACGTGCAACAGGTGAAGCCCTACCTCTTCAAAGCGTTGCGGAGCATCATTTGCCGCCTTCCTTCACCTAGCACCGACGCATTATCAAAAGCCGAGGGAACGTGCTACGGCATGACGTTTTCTCCCGAAGATTTCCTGATCCAAAGGGAAGACGATGCCTACCGGCAGGATACCTTAGCATCGGTGCTCAACCGCTTACCCGCCCGGCAGCGAGAAGCGGTGTACCTGAAATACTACGAAGGCCTGTCGTATCAGCAGATTGCCGAGGTGCTGCACATCAACTACCAATCGGTGGTGAATTTGATCTACCAAGCCTTTAAGCAATTGAAGCAGCAACCTGCCCTTCGCAAACTAATCACGCATTACCAGTGGCTGCCCGTTCTGGTTGGTAGCTACGTTATCTGACTGCTACAGTACGCGCTCTTTTCCGGGTCATTTCTCTCTACGGCTGGGCCTCTAATGAAGGCGAATTTACGTTTCTCAGTTTTTTTTGGTTAGCAGTGAATTTTTACGGCCTACTGTCCAGGACGTGGCTATAACCATTCAAAACGTTAGCTTTCACGAGTGTTATTAGAAAAATTGCAATTTGAGTACTGATTTATCAATTTCTATTCGCCAATTTTATCAGAGATAGCCAGAAACAATGAGTATGGAAATTGTCCTTTTGTCTCTACCTAAGAAACAACCTGTACCGCATCTTGTCAACTGACAACCAACTACTCAATCAACTTTTACACGACGAAAGCTTTTTTCGGTGGGTGCACCGCTCCGACCCGATGGCGGTGGATTACTGGGAGGGTTGGCTGGCGAAGCATCCGGAACACTGCGATGTCGTAGCCGAAGCCACCCGGCTGGTTCGCGGAATATCATTTGCTCCCCGTCGCTTATCTGAGGAGCAGGTGCACCGGGCTTGGCTAGACTTGCAGACTCGCTTACCAAGTACCCGCGCTTTCTCTTCGGGTAACAAGAACCAACGACGGTGGCTAAGCGCCGCGGCGGTCGTATCGATTCTTCTCACCGGTGCTTTGGTATGGTGGAACGTTCAACGCGGTGAGGGTCAATTCACCTACGATACGGCCTTTGGGGAAACCCAGACTATTCAACTACCCGACGGTTCGGAGGTGACGCTCAACGCGAACTCGCGGGTAAAGTACCGGGCGTCAGCAGATCAGGTTCCCCGCCGCGATGTGTGGCTCGAAGGAGAGGCTTTCTTTCGCGTGGTGCACCGGGAACATCCCACTCCGGTGCCCTTCGTGGTGCACACCCCGGACTTGCGGGTGCAGGTGCTGGGCACGGAGTTTAACGTGAACACCCGACGCGGACGCACCCAGGTAGTTTTAGACAAGGGAAGCATCACCCTGCAGTTACCCTCGGAAGAAACCACCGCCCTACAACCCGGCGAACTAGCCGAATACACCGCCCAGGCCCCGCAGGTGCACAAACAAACGGTGGATCCTGAGCGGTTCACTGCCTGGCGTAACCAACGGCTCACCTTTGACGACACTCCCTTATCCGAAGTGGCCCTGATACTAGAAGAAAACTACGGAATACGGGTAGTTTTTGATAGCTCTACTCTGCGCAGCAGGCGCGTAACGGGTGAGATATCCGCCGGTGAATTGAAGACCATTCTGTTAGCCTTTTCAAAACTCTTTGATATATCTGTTCAACAATCCGGCGATACGGTCCACATCGCTCAACACAATGTTTCACCCTAACTCAATCACTATGATCCGTTTTCTTTACCGTGTTCTTCGAAATCCGCCCTCCCGGCTAGCACTGGCGGGGTTGCTGCTGCTTGCCTCGCCGGGGTTCGCCCAGTTGTTGGCTACCACCGACCGAGTGCCCACGACGTTGCCCTCTGATACCCGACAAGAAGAACAATCAAGGCTCGACGATTTACTAAACGCGCTTCAGGAAGAGTACGACATTTTCTTTTTGTACGAGAAGCGTCTTCTTAAGAATAAGAAGACAAACGCGAAGTTTGATCCGGAACAAAACCTGGAAGCCAATCTAGAGCGAATGCTTCGCTTATCAGCGCTCACCTACGAGAAAATCGATGACCACACCTACGTCATCGTCCGAGAAAAAAGTCCGACCAACCAGGTGCATCAGGTCAAATCACGACCGCCGGGTAGCGCGGTCGAAGCGCTGCCTGACCAGGCTTTGGCCAACCACTCGCTTTGGTTAGCTGATCGGTCTGCCGACGCTCGGGCCCACGTAGGAGCTAATCCGGTAGAAAAAACCATTTCGGGAACCGTGACCGACGCCGATGACAGTCAGCCGCTTCCGGGGGTCAACGTGCTGGCGCAGAATACTACCATCGGCACCATCACCGACATCGACGGCAACTACACCCTAAGCGTATCCGACGATACGCAAACCCTGGTGTTTTCATCCGTGGGCTACGCGGCGCAGGAGGTCGCAATTGAGGGTCGCTCAACCATCAACCTGGCAATGAGTGCGGATGTAACGGAACTGGGTGAGGTGGTAGTGACGGCCCTTGGTATTGAGAAAGACTCCAAGACCCTAGGATACGCAACCACCACGGTGGATCCGGAAGAACTTACGGTAAATCGGACGCCCAACGTGATGAATGCCTTGCAGGGCAAGGTTGCTGGGGTAAATATTTCATCGATGGGAACCGGCCCGGGGGGCACCTCCAAGATTCGTATTCGTGGGCAGTCGTCGATATCGGGACAGAACAACCCGCTTATTGTTATCAATGGTGTGCCCATCGATAACACCAATTTTGGCACCAACCCCGGCGGCAACGATCCTAACTCTCCCGGTCCCGACGGCGGTGGCCTTACTTCCGACGGTGGCGATGGACTTTCCAGTATCAACCCTGATGATATTGAAAGTATGACGGTGCTGAAGGGTGCCACCGCGGCGGCGCTCTACGGCTCGCGGGCCAAGGATGGGGTCATTATGATCACCACCAAGAAGGGAGGCGATACCCAGGGCATCGGCGTTACCTACAACCTGAACTACACCAACGAGCAACCGCTCGATTTTACGGACTATCAGTACGAGTACGGACAGGGCGAAAATGGGGTACGACCTACTACTCCTAATCCCACTTCGGGCCAGTGGTCGTTCGGTGAACGTTTTCAGCCGGGCATGACTCAGACTCTGTTCGATGGGGTAGTGGTGCCCTACGCCCCGGTGCGCGACCGCATCGGCAAATTCTTCCGCAACGGTCAGAACGTAACCAACACCATTGCGCTGTCGGGGGGCAACGAGAAGGGAGGGTTTCACCTATCGTTGGCCAACCTGAGCAGCCAGGGCATTGTGCCCAATAATACCTTCACCCGGCGCACTATTAACCTGGGGGTACAGTACGATTTATCGGATAAAGTAAGTGTCAGCAGCAGCGTTAACTACTCCAACGAGTACAACAAGAATCCGCCCAACGTGGCCCAGCAGGACAACACTATTCCGGTGGCCCTGTATAACCTGGCCAATTCCATGCCGCTCGACGTGCTGGATGCCAACAAGTACAACGCCGCGGGTGGTGAGGCGGTCTACTCGCGCTTCCGCAACCGCACCAACCCCTATTTCACCCTGGCCGAACAGTTCCAGAACATCCGTCGGGACCGGGTATTTGGCAACGTAGCCCTAAAGTACAACGTGCTGCCGTGGCTCTACGTGCAGGGCCGGATTGGACAAGACTACTGGTCGCGCGACAACGAGGCCAACAACTATCCTACCGGGCAGGCCTCTCGTCCCTCGGCTCCGGAGGGTTTCGTTAATGGAGTGTATACGCAAGAGTCACGACGCTTTCGGGAGATCAACGCTGACTTCCTGGTATCGGGCTTTCGGGAGTTTGGCGATATTGGAGTGAACCTGAGTGTGGGAGGCAACCAAATGTACCGCCGCAGTGATGTGAACACGGTGACCGCCACCGACTTTATTGTGGAAGACCTGTACACCGTACAAAACGCACGGGTGAAAGATCCTCGGTACATCCTTCAGGAACGAGGGGTGAACTCTTTGTACGGACAGTTGGAGCTATCGTACCGAGACTTTCTGTTTCTCAACGGAACGATGCGTAGTGACTGGTTCTCAAACCTGTCACCAGAGAATAGAAGCATTACGTACCCCTCAGTGTCACTGAGCTACGTATTGTCCGAATCGCTGGGCAGTTTGCCCGATTGGTTATCATTTGCTAAACTGCGGGCAGCCTACGCCGAGGTGGGTAGCGATACGGACGTGCGGCCCTATTCTAACGTGCTGTTTTACGAAATCCGTCCTAACCTATTTGGTGGCAACCGACCGGTGGGACGCGTGAACGGCAACACGGTACCTAACCCCAACTTGCGACCCATGCGCGCTTCGGAAGCAGAAGTGGGGTTGAATTTAGGGCTATTCGGAGATCGGGTGAGCATTGATGTGGCGGCCTACCAGAAGAACACCACCGACCAAATCGTTCAGGCGCAAGTGTCGGATGCTTCGGGCTACGAAAATACCCTTATTAACAGCGGGGAGAGCCGCAGCCGAGGTGTAGAAATGCTGCTCAACGTGAATCCGGTGAACACCCCGGACTTTACCTGGGATGTCACCTTCAACGCGTCTTACAACATCACTAAGGTGTTAAGTCTGCAAACCGACTCAATTGGAGAAGAGATCATTGTAGGGCGGCACGTGTTCAACGGATTTTTGAAGCAGATCGTGGGGCAGGAGATTGGGCAACTGTCGGGCTTTGGCTTTCGGCGCAATGAGAAGGGTGAGCAGGTGTTTGGCGACAACGGGGTGGCCCTGCGAACCAATGACCTGGTGAACTTCGGCAGCGGTTTGCCTAACTGGGTGGGGGGAATCACTAATACTTTTAATTACAAAGGCATTCGCTTTTCATTCCTGATTGACTTCAAGCTAGGCAATATGATGATGTCGGGTACTAACTTCAACGCCACCCGCCACGGCTTGCATAAAATGACGCTTCCCGGACGAGAGACCGGAGTGGTAGGCGATGGAGTAGTGATCGTTGACGAGATCAGAGATGAAGCAGGCAACGTGATCGAGACAACGTACGCCCCGAACACCACGGCCGCCGATCCGCAAACCTACTGGGAAGTGGTGCGATCTCAGCAGTTAGTAGAACCCATTGTGTACAACGGCGGCTACTGGAAACTGCGGCAGGTGACCCTAGGTTACGACCTGACTCGCTTTTTACCAGAGGATATCTTTATCCGCAGCCTTAACCTCAGCTTAGTGGGAAACAACGTGCTGTTGCTGAAAAAGTGGGTGCCTAATATTGATCCTGAAACCTTTGGTTTTACCTCTGATAACTTGGTAGGACTAGAATCTACCGGCCTGCCGTCTACCCGCGGACTAGGTTTTAATCTAACCGTAAAATTTTAACTACAATGAACGTACTGCAAAACTTCCGACAGTTGTCGCTTTTGGGATTACTACTCTTGGTAGTGGCCTGCGACGATGGATTTGACGAACTAAATACCAACGAGGTGGACCCCACCGCTATCGATCCGATCTTTCAGCTTAATAACGCGGTCATAGAAATGTCTTACCCTAATACTACGCTGGTGTATGATATGGGCATTGTGCAGCAGATCACCACACCTAACTCCGGAGTGCTGACCGGGGCCAACTTTAACCAGGACAACCGCAACGTGACCGAACAAACCTGGCAGAATTACTACCGCAACGTGATCAAGGAAACCCGCGACATCCTGAGCGATGATGATGTTCTGGCGGAGCGAGACAATCTGCGGCAGATGACGCGCATTTTGCAGGCTCATGCCTTTATGATTTTAACCGATAGCTACGGTAGCGTTCCCTACTTTGAGGCAGGCGAGGGATTCAACGAACAAATCTTGTATCCCGAGTACGACGATCAGGCCGAAATTTACCCTGAACTTATTAATGAGTTACGCGAGGCCTCTGCGGCGCTAAACGCGGGGGGCGCGATAGAATCGGGTGATATTTTGTACAATGGAGATATTGCAAAGTGGAAGCAGTACGGATACTCGCTGCTGTTACGTGCCGGAATGCGGTTGAGCAAAGTAGATCCCGGACAGGCGGAAAGCATCGCGGCCGAAGCCTTTCAGGCCGGGGTAATTACCAGCAACGCCAACAATATGGCGGTTCGGCACGACGCCAACTACACCAACGGCATCGGGCGCACGCTCAACGCAACGGAGGCTAATAACTATTATCTAGCCGAAGCCTTCGTGGATTATCTGCGAGAAAACGACGACCCGCGTTTGGCATCAATTGCCGTGCGTTATCTGGGGGCCGAATCCGGTCCGGGGCAAGTGCTGGGTCCCGATGGAAACGGAACGAATGACCCCGAAGTGCAACTTGGTATGCCCGTGGGGAACAATGATGAAACTGCCCGGCAGGTAGCTACCTCGTTGGGGCTGGAAAGCTTTTATGAGTTTAGCCAAGCCGACCGCGAGCGGGTGGTAAAACAAACTGCGCCCATGTTTATGGTAACTGCGGCGCAAAACTGGCTGCTGTTGGCCGAAGCGGCGCAGCGGGGCTGGATATCGGGTTCGGCGGAGGAGTTCTACCGCAGCGGAGTTCGGGCCCATATGGAGCAAATGGCCTCGTACGATCCGGCTTCCGCCATCGCTGAGGCCGACATTGCCGCCTACATAGCGGCTAATCCTTACAATGAAGCCACCGCTCTGGAGCAAATTAATACGCAGTACTGGGTAGCATCGTTTCTTAATGGCCCCGAAGCTTTCTCTAACTTCCGCCGCAGCGGCTTTCCTGATTTAGATCCCAATCCTTTTCCTAACCAGGATATTTCCAGCGACTTTATTCGTCGCCTCACCTATCCCGCCTCAGAGATTGCGGTGAACACCAACAATGTTAATCAGGCGATTGCCACTATGGGGCCCGATCGCTTAGATACTCGGGTGTGGTGGGATGTGGACTAAGCGCAGGGTAGGGATTTTGACTGTCAATAATGTTGCTTAACCTAAGAACTGGTATTCTGTTGCTTGTGGTGCTGGTGGCTGTTTCGGGATGCAGTCCGGCAAACCCCGAAGCTCCTCCGGCCCCGGCCCCCAATGTGTTGCTGATCATGGTCGATGATCTCAACACGGCGGTGGCGGGCCTGGGAGGGCATCCGCAGGCTAGAACTCCCAACATCAATCGGTTGATGGAGCGGGGCGTAACCTTTACGAACGCCCACTCTAATGCTCCCCTGTGTGCTCCTAGTCGGGCCAGTATGCTCACCGGATTGTATCCTCATACTTCCGGCTACTTTGGCGGCAATGCCTATAATTACCGGCTGAATCCGGTGCTCAAACGGGCCAAAACCTTTGTCGAGCACTTTCGCGACCATGGATACCAGGTGTACGGTACCGGCAAAATTCAGCATCATGTATCCCCGGACACCACCGTTTGGATCAACAAAGACGGTGAATACGGCTACGGCATACCATCAAGCTTTGGCCCCTATCCGTGGGATGGTCAAGACGCCACCGTCACCGGGCACGACGTTCCGCACCCGGGCTTGCCTGAAACCCTGTTTGATGGCAGCCAGCCCAACAACTACGCGGATGTGACCATCACGCCCCTATCTAACGTTCCTAACTACCCGCCCGATCCTGAAAAAGGAATCCCGGGCTACCAGGGCTGGCGGTTGTTTAAACAGCCGTTTCGATACGTGAGTGAACAAGACCGAGACTTGATGCCCGACGAGCGATACGCTGCTTGGGCCACCGATCAGTTGCAGAAAACGCACAAAAATCCGTTTTTGCTGTGTGTAGGCTTTGTGCGTCCGCATGTGCCCCATGTTGCTCCTGAGCAGTACTTCGATATGTTTCCCCTGGATTCTGTTCAACTAGCTGAGATTTTGCCCGGCGATACCGCCGATTGTGCCTCCACGCTAGTGCACGACTACAACTACGGAAACGGAAGCCGGGATGGTATTGAAAATTATACGCAGGTGATGAAGCTGGACAATGGCCTAAAACGCTGGACCCAAGCCTATTTAGCCTGCATCGCGTTTGTGGACGTTCAGATCGGAAAAGTGCTGGACGCTCTGGAAGAAAGTGCTTACGCGGATAATACCATTATCGTGCTGACGAGCGATCACGGGTACCACATGGGCCAAAAGAACTGGTTGTATAAGCATTCTTTATGGGAACCATCCACCCGTATACCTTTTATCTGGGCCGGTCCGGGGATTAAAAATGGAACCCAAGACGATCAACCCACCTCGTTGATTGACATTTATCCCACCTTGGTTGATCTGTGCAATCTACCGACTAATCCCAACGAAAACACCAATCAAAAAGGGTTGGATGGTTTTAGCTTACGTCCGCTACTGGGTAGTGAAGCTACCGGTACTTGGCAAGGCCCTGACTTCGCCCTGACTTACGTGTCTAGCAGAACCGGGAGCGTAGAAAAAGATGGCATGACGACCAAACCTCAGGATCATCATGCCACGATCCGTGATCGCCGTTATCGCTACATTTTATGCACAACCGGCGAAGAGGAAATGTACGACCATCAAGATGATCCCTACGAATGGCATAATTTGGCGGATAGCGCCGTGTTTTCGGGCCTAAAAAGTGAGATGAATAAGAAATTGATCGGTTTTACGAGAAAATAGAATTGATAAACTACATTGTGAACCGCATTACCATAAACAGAAAAAGCAACCTATGAATCGCAGAAAATTGTTAAGAAACATGAGTTTAGGCGCAACTGCCGGGGCGATGGGCGCTCTTGGGGGACCCGCGAATGCTGCCTCCTCTCGCAAGTTCTCACAAGCTACCGCTGGACTCCCACCCCTCAAGATCACCAACGTGAAAGCCATTCCCACCTGTCCGCACGGCATTGAACTAATTGTGGTGAAGGTAGAAACCAGCGAACCGGGCCTGTACGGGCTGGGCTGCGCTACCTTCCGGCAACGAGCCCACCCCGTGGTGTCGGCCGTCGACGACTACCTTAACGATTTCTGTCAGGGCAAGAACGTAGACAATATCGAGGACATGTGGCAAACCGCCTACGTGAGTTCGTACTGGCGCAATGGCCCGGTGCTCAACAACGCGCTGAGCGGACTGGATCAGGCTCTGTGGGACATCAAGGGCAAACGGGCCGGGATGCCGGTGTACCAACTGCTGGGTGGTAAGTCGCGCTTCGCCATTCCGTGCTACGGTCACGCGGGTGGCGACACCCCGGAAGCCGTCGCCGAAAGTGTACAGGGCTTCATGGATCGGGGTTTCAAACACGTTCGCATCCAGATGGGTGGTTACGGGGCTTCCCAAACGCTGGGCGGCTACGGCACCGGTGATGGTTCGCAGCAGCCGGACTTCCTACAAGCCGGGTACGGCACGCCTGATGACAATTTCATGGACTCGGTGTCCTACACCAAAGGCGTGATCACCATGTTCGATCAGGTGCGCAAAACCTGCGGCGAACGCGTGGAACTGCTGCACGATGTGCACGAGCGGGTGCAACCCATGGAAGCCATCAACATGATTAAGGCCCTGGAGCCGTACCGTCCGTTCTTCATTGAAGACCCCTTCTCGCCCGAGAACATCCGCTACTTCAAGCTGCTGCGCGAACATACCACCGTGCCCATCGCCATGGGCGAGCTGTTCAACAGTCCGCACGAGTGGGTCGATCCCATCAAAGACCAGCTGTTCGACTTTATCCGGATTCATATTTCGCAGGTGGGCGGCATCACTCCGGCCATGAAAATAGCCCGGCTGGCCGAGTTCTTCAACGTGCGCACCGCCTGGCACGGTCCGGGCGACGTATCGCCGGTGGGACACGCGGCCAACGCGCACATCGACTTTGCGGTGTGGAATTTTGGCATCCAGGAATCAATCAGCTTTACGGACACGCTGCAGGAGATCTTTCCGGGCAGTCCCTACGTGAAAGACGGCTACATGTACGTGAACGAAGCCCCCGGACTGGGCGTAGACATCAACGAAGAACTGGCCCTGAAGTATCCGCTGCCCGACAAGCAACTCAACTCCTGGACGCAGTTGCGCAAAAGCGACGGAACAGCCGTAAGACCGTAAATAAATAACAGAATGATTGAATGACAGAATGAAATTATTTATTCTATCATTCAATCCCTCATTCATTCAATGACCTGATCGTATTCTATGAAAACAGTACTTATCTCTCTTTTCTCGATCATTGCAGCGGAAAGTATCGGTTACGCTCAAACCATTAGCGTTGAGCAGATGCGGTTTTACACTCCGCAGTGGGAAGGCGAGCGCTTCGAGGATGGTCGCCCGCGGGTGCCTGACGATATTCTAGCCCGCTTGCGGCACGCAACCCACGAAGAAGCCTGGGCGGTGATGAAGAACGAGGGTTACCGCCACCAGTACGAAGAAGGCTGGCTGAGCATCCATCCCGACAGCGTGCTGGTGGGCCGGGCGTTCACGGCCGAATTTATGCCCGGTCGGCCCGACGTGCATCAGGCCATCGACGAGCGCGGACACGCCGAAGGACGGGTGCGGGGGCAAAATGCTTGGCCGGTAGACCAACTGCAAGCGGGCGACGTGTACGTGGCCGACCAGTTTAAGGCGCACGAAGACGGCCCCACTGTGGGCGATAACGTGGCCAATGCCATCTACGCCAACTCGGGTAATGGCATGGTGTATAACGGCGCGGTGCGCGATATTGAGGGGATGAAAGCGTTGCCCGGTTTCACCTCGTTCGTACGCAGCTATCATCCCTCGCACCACAACCCCAGCCACGATCTAAACACGGTACTGATGGGTATTAACGTGCCAATCCGCATCGGCAACGTGATGGTGGTGCCCGGTGATGTGGTGCTGGGCAAAGAGGGCGGCGTGAGCATCATTCCCGCTCACCTGGCCGAGAAGGTAGCAAAGACCTCCGAGGTGGTACGCCTGCGGGATATGTTTGGCCACCAGCGCTTGCGCGAAAAGAAATATACCGCCGGACAAATCGACTCGCGCTGGAGTGACGACATAGAAAAAGATTTCTCAGGGTGGATGCAGGCCAACATCAATCAACTGCCCGTGCCGCCCGACCAAATCAAAGCCTTACTAAAAGAACGCACCTGGTAATGAAAAATATCCCCTCGTACAGACGCGATTTATCGCGTCTCCCCGCCCAGAAAGACGCGATGAATCGCGTTTCTACGCCGACGCGCGACCGGCGCGCCTTTCTGACGCGCGGCCTGGCGGCTACCGCCGGATTCGGGCTGTTTACCCAATTTGGAAATGACTTGTTCGCCGCGGTACAGAAACAACGACTGTTTTCGGCTCCTTCGGACCTACAAATCACCGACGTGCGTTGTGCCTACATCCGCAACGGACACAGCCTGTTTGTGAAGGTCTACAGCAATCAGGGCATCATCGGGCACGGCGAGGCGGTTGATGCCACCCCGGGCACCTACCACCTGGTGAAAATCATGGGCGAACGCATCAACGGTCAAAACCCCCTGAACATGCACCGCATCTTTGAAGATGTGCGCCGCCGTGGATTTTTTGAAGGCGCCCAGGGCGGCATGTACATCTCGGTGCTCACGGCGATCGAAACCGCCCTGTGGGATCTGGCGGGTAAAGCCCTGGAGGTGCCGGTTTGGCAACTGCTGGGCGGAAAATTTCGGGACAACATCCGGGTGTACTGCGACACCGCCAGCAGTCGCGAAAAACCGGAGATCATGGGTGCGCGAGCTAAGGAAGTGGTGGATGAACATCAGTTCACCGCCGTGAAGTTTGACATTGATGATGCCAGCGATCCCAACAAGTACGATAAGTACAACTGGACGGTAGGCGCGGCCGAACTGGAGCGGATGGTCAACCAGATCACAGCGGTGCGCGAGGCGGTCGGGCCGCACGTGGATATTTGCGTCGACATGCACGGTCGCTTCGACACCACCTCGGGCAAGCGGGTGGCCAAGGCGATGGAGCCGCTTAACCTCATGTGGTTGGAAGAACCCATTCCCGCCGAAAACGCAGAGGCCTACAAGTACATCACCCAGTCAACCAGCACCCCGATCTGCGCCGGAGAAAACCTGTACCTCACCTACGGTTTCCGCCCGTTGCTGGAGATCGGCGCCGTAGACATCATCATGCCCGACCTGCAAAAGGCAGGAGGATTAGGCGAGGCGCAGCGCATTGCCAACCTGGCCAACGTTTACTACACTCCGTTTGCCCCGCACATGGTAGCATCGTTTCTGGGAGCCATGGCGTCGGCCCACGTCTGCGCTTCGGTGCCCAACTTCCTGATTTTAGAGTGGCAAATCTACTTTCACACCAACCCCATGTTCAAAGAAATTGTCCACTATGACGGAGAAATGATCGTAGATGGCTATATTCCCCTCTCTAACAAACCCGGCATCGGCGTAGAGATCAACGAGGAAGGACTCAAGAAGTACGCCGATAAAGATGTTCCTTTTTTCACGTAAAACGAATGACTGATTGATAGAAGGATTGAATGCTCTTTTCTACTCAATCATTCGGTCATTCCATTATTCTTTCACTTAATCTAACCCTCAATATGAAACGAAAATCTATCCTTTTATCACTCTTACTACTTATCATTTCGCTGGCTCCCGTCTCCGCCCAGACTATTTCTCGCGACCTACTCACACAGTACACTAGTCAGTGGGAAGGCGAACGCTACGACGACGGCCGCCCCAAGGTGTCTGATCGCCTGCTGGAACGGGCCAAGGATATTTCTATTGAGGAGGCCTGGGGCGTGTTGCGCAACGAAGGCTACGAAAACCAATTTGAAGGCAACTGGAAGATGATTCACGAGGATGTGCCCATCGTGGGCCGCGCTTTGACCGCCCAGTACCTACCCGCCCGAGCCGACATGGCTAGTGCTATCGAGGAGCAGGGCAAAGCTGACGGCCGCATCGGTAGCTCCAACTCCTGGCCCATCGACGAACTGCAAATGGGCGACGTGTACGTGGCCGACGGCTACGGCAAAATAGTTGACGGCACCCTGATCGGTGACAATCTGGGGAACTCTATCTACGCTAAATCGGGTAACGGCGTCGTCTTCGACGGCTCGCTGCGCGACTTGGCGGGGCTCTCAAAAATAGAAGGCTTCAATGCGTTTGTGCGGGGCTGGGACCCTTCGTTTATCAAGGACATGATGCTGGGCGGGCTCAACACTCCCATCCGCATCGGGCGGGCCACGGTGCTGCCCGGCGACGTGGTTTTGGCTAAACGCGAAGGGGTAATTTTTATTCCGGCGCACCTGGCCGAAAAAGTGATCACCAACGCCGAGTTTATTGCTCTGAAGGATCAGTACGGGCACCAGATGCTGCGCGAAGGAAAGTACACTCCCGGGCAGATTGACACCCGCTGGACGGATGAAATCAAGCAAAACTTTCTGACGTGGCTCGACGAAAATCCCGACAAACTGCCGATGAGCCGGGCTGAACTGGATGAATTTATGGAAGGACGCACCTGGTAGACCCAATGATGAACCGATTTCTCTTTCAGCCACGGAAAGCACCCCTGCTGGGGTGGATGCTATTGACGATAACCTTATCGTTCGGCTGTATCGGAACGTCTGCTCAAACCCGCCCTTACTTAGTTGACCTGGCTTCGTTTGAGCAGCAGCTAACTACCGATGCTCATTTGGCGGCTCTGTGGACGAGGCTCCAACAAGCCGCGCAGAGTGATCTGGACGAGCCGGTCTGGACTCCGGCTACCCCGCTTCCGGGGCGGGAAGCCAGCCATATCCGTCGGCAAAACCCTAACGACGGACTCATCCGCCGGGTGGGTCGTCGCCTGGAGCGGGCGGCGCTGGTCTATCGCATCACGGGCGACCGCCGCTATCTGCGCAGTGCCTGGCGGCAGATTGCCGTACTCTTTGATGACGAGTGCTGGCCCGACTGGCGTGACCGGGCGCACCGGGGGGGCGGCAGCCGGGTCGACCTGAGAACCGGCGACCTGTCGGCGGCCCTGGGGCTGACCTACGACTGGCTGCGCGAAGACCTTAGCCCGGAGCAGCGGGATACCTTTCTGATAGGCGTTAGCCGTCACGTTCTCGACCCGTTTTTTGTGAGCGTCGATGAGCAGGCGTGGTGGTTGGGTGCCGGTCACAACTGGACGACCCGCATCGTGGGCGGCATCGGCATACTGGGCCTGGCCCTGCGGGACGATGAGCCGCGGGCGAGTCAGGTCGTCGAGATAGCCGACCAAGCGATGCTTGACTACCTAGATCACCTGGGTTCGGACGGTTCATTCAACGAGTCGCCCGGCTACGTGGGGGACCTGGCGGCGGTGGCGCGCTATTTCTGGGTGCGGGGCGATGATCAAACCAACTCCCGACCCACCCCCGAAGCAATGGAGCGGCTGGTCAGCACGGTTCACTGGACCGTCTGGACGCTGCTGCCTGGCTTTCGACAAGTAGCCTTCGGCGATACCAAGACCAAACGCTCCCGGTCCGGTGACTTTGCCGGAGCCATTGCGGCCGCCAGCGGCGATGGGTTGGCGCAGTGGCTCTTTCTGGCCGGTGACGGCTTGTCCGAAAACGAAACCGACCCCCGTCGGCTCGACCCGGAAGCGGTGCTGGCCTACAATCCTTCGGTCGAACCTACTCCGCCGAAAGATATCCTGCCCCAGGCCCGGGCGTTCGATGAACAGGGCGGTCTGCTGACGAGTCGTACGGGCTGGGACCTGACCTCCGACAGCCACGACGCCGTGGTCTTCGGCAAACACGGTCGCGAAGCAAACCACGACCACGACGACGTGGGTCAGGTGGCAATGACGATAGGCACCCAGCCGATCATCACCGAAGTGGGCAACAATTTTACCTATCCGGCCGACTTTTTCGGACCCAACCGCCGTGCGTACTACCCGGCGGGAGCCCGCGGGCACAACGTGATTACTTTTGGAGAAACCAACGACGGAGGCATGTTGCCCGACGGCCGGGGCGAGTTGCTGTCCTTCGAGCAGGGGGATGGTTTCACCCACTGGGAGATCGACCTGAGCGGGGCTTACGGTGGCCAACGGCAGGTGACGCGCGAAGTACTTCACGTGCTGCCCACGGTGCTGGTGGTGCTGGATGCGGTTACCTTGCCCCAACAAGAGAACATAACCCTCCGCTGGCACACCGGCGGCGAACCGGAAGGGGATAACCGGGGGCAATATAGCTTCCGGGTAGATGATCTTCGGGGGGTGCTTCGTACCGTTGCAATCGAGGGAGCGCCACCGATTTCTAAGGTAGAACGGCATCAATTTCAGCCTCCTTTTGATACCAGCCGCGACGGAGAGCAGCTACCGCAGTACCACGAGCCGTACGTGGCCCATCGGGTAGCGGACAAGGAGGTGAAGTGGCTCACGCTTATCGCCGCTACGGACGATGATCAACCGCCGAAGATTGAACAAACGGAGGAGAGTAGCTGGCAAATTAGTACGAAAAACGACCAGGTAACCGTTTGGGTGACCCCGGATGGTTTGACGTGGCAGCAATAACATCAACAACCTATGACTTCAACGAAAACGACCAATTACCAACCGCTGAGAGGGCTTACTACCCACTCGGTACAACCTTGACAAACCTATGAAACGTATCAAAAAGTTGCTGTCTGGGGCTAACGAAAAGTCCGAAAGTGGAAACAACCGCCGCGATTTTCTTCAGAAAGCCACGCTGGGCGGCTTGTCCTTGGGAGCTTTCATGGACAGTCCCATCGAAGAGACCCTGGAGTACAGTACTCAGAAAGTAAATCGCTACTCCGCACCTACCGACCTGAAAATCACCGATATGCGGATTGCCGAAATCACCGACGTGGTGTTTCGTACTCCCATTGTGCGTATCTATACCAACCAGGGCATTGTGGGCCACGGCGACGTGCGCGACGGGGCCGCCAAGGAGTACGCGCTCTTCCTGAAGAGCCGACTGTTAGGTGAGAATCCCTGCAACGTGGAGCGATTGTTTAAGAAGATTCGGCAGTTCGGCCACCACGGACGACAGGGGGGGGGGGTGTCCGGCGTGGAAATGGCGCTGTGGGATTTAGCGGGCAAAGCCTATAACGTGCCGGTGTACCAACTGCTCGGTGGCAAGTACCGCGACCGGGTGCGGGTGTACTGCGATACCACCACCTCGTCGGATCCGCAGGAGTACGCCCAACGGATGCAGGAGCGCATCGACAACGGCTACACCGCCCTAAAAATGGACATTGGCATCAACCTGATTAAAGACATTCCCGGCGCACTGGTCAACGCTCCCGAAGGAAAATACGCCCCCTACAAGTACGAACTGCGGGATTACAGCATGACCGAACACCCCTTCACCCGCGTGCAGATCACCGACAAGGGTATTGATAAACTCATGGAATTTCTGGACGTGATGCGCGCCAAAATCGGCTACGAGATCCCGATGGGCACCGACCACTGGGGCCACTTCGACGTGAACGAAGCCATTAAGATTGCCCGCGCCGCCGAACCCTACAACCTGGCCTACATTGAAGACATCATTCCGTGGCACTACACCGACCAGTGGCGAGAAATTACCGAATCGTCCACCACTCCGACACAAACCGGCGAGGATATTTTTACCCTGGAGGGCGGCTTCCGCGAGCTGATTGACCGGCGAGCCGTCGACATTGTCCATCCCGATCCGAACACGGCCGGGGGCATCCTGGAAACCAAACGCATCGGCGACTACGCCTCGTTGCACGGCGTAGGCTTTATGCACCACCACGCCGCCGGTCCGGTTTCATTCCTGGGATCGGTGCACAGTGCGGCGGCTACCGAAAACTTTATGTGGCTCGAGCACCATGCGGTGGACAAGCCCCGCTGGGAAGACCTGGTGACGGGCATCGAGAAACCCATTGTGCAGGATGGCTACGTGAAAGTGCCCGAAAAACCCGGCATCGGCGTAGAACTCAACGAAGAAGTCGTCAAGGAATATCTAGTGGAAGGGGAAAAGCTCTTCGCGCCCACTCCCGAATGGAACGAAATCCGCGCCTGGGACCGACTGTGGAGCTAATCACCACCATCGCGCGGGACTTTGTCCCGTGCGCAGTATGTTAGGGGCCTCCGGCCCAAACGAAGAAAATCAATAATCGCAACCATGAAAAAGAATCTAAAAAGTCTACTGCAATCTCCGGCATCCTCTGCTAATCCCCGCCGCGACTTCCTCCAAAAAGCCAGCCTGAGCGGCTTGGCCCTCGGGGGACTATCCCTGAGTGGGTTCACCAACAAGCCCCTGGAAGAAACCCTAGAGTATTCTACCCAACGCGTGAACCGAAGTTCGGCCCCGTCGGACTTGAAGATCACCGATCTGCGCATTGCCCACGTGGTGGACGCCCCCATGCCGTGTCCGATCATCCGCATCGACACCAACCAGGGTATCTACGGCTTGGGCGAGGTGCGCGACCACGCGGACCCCAAGTACGCCCTGATGCTTAAGAGCCGCATCCTGGGTGAGAACCCCTGTAACGTCGACCGGGTTTTTAAGAAGATCAAGCAATTTGGCGGTCACTCCCGCCAAGCCGGTGGCGTATGCGCGGTGGAGATGGCCCTGTGGGACTTGGCAGGCAAAGCCTATAACGTGCCCGCCTACCAACTGGTGGGCGGCAAGTTCCGTGATAAGGTGCGGCTTTACTGCGACACTACCGGTTCGGACGATCCGGTGACCTACGCCAAGCGCATGAAGGCTCGGGTGGAAGAGGGCTACACCTTCCTGAAGATGGACTTCGGCATCCAGATGCTCAAGGACGAAGACAACATGGTGATCAACAAGGGCATGTACGATATCGGGCAGCAGTGGGACTCTAAAGCAGGAAGCTACGGAGCCACCGCTCATCCGTTTACCCGTATCCAGATTACCGACGAAGGACTGGAAAAAATTGTGGACTACGTGAAGCAGGTGCGCGACATTGTGGGCTACGAAATTCCGCTGGCCGCCGATCACTTTGGACACATCGACACCAACGAGGCCATCCGACTGGGCAACGCCCTGGAGCCCTACCGATTGGCTTACCTGGAAGACCTGGTGCCCTGGCAGTATACCGACAAGTGGAAAGAAATCACCCAATCGATCAATACTCCCACGCTCACCGGCGAGGATATCTTTCTAAAAGAAGAGTTTATCAAGCTGATCGACGCCCGCGCCATTGATATGATTCATCCTGACCTGGCTTCGTCGGGCGGCATATTGGAAACTAAGAAGATTGGTGACTACGCCGAGGAAAACGGCATTCCGATGATGATGCACTTTGCGGGCACGCCCGTCTCGATGATGGCCAACGTGCACTGCGCCGCGGCCACCCAAAACTTTATTGCGCTGGAGCACCACTCGGTCGACATCCCCTGGTGGGAAGACCTGGTGACGGGCATCGACAAACCCATTGTGCAAAACGGTTTCGTGACGGTGCCCGAGAAGCCCGGTTTGGGAGTGGAACTTAACGAAGAAGTGGTAAAAGAGCACCTGAAAAAGGGCACCAAGTACTTCGCCCCCACCGACGCGTGGAACACCGTAGAATCCGCCGACCGGCAGTGGAGCTGAGATGATTTTCTAGATGGCAAGACACTAGATGCTAGATACTAGATACTGGATGGCTAGATACTAGCTGTTGGCTACTAAACGATAGTGACCAGTGACCCGCGCGGCGGCCGCAGTGACCAGTGACCTACTTCGGCGTTCGTCATTCCTTGTTCATTATTCATCATTTAACTTCCGGACGCTATATTTATGAAAACCGCCCCTTCCTTCGCCAAAACCGCCCTAGGCATCGCTGTCCTGTCGCTGCTCGCCTTCATCGTGCTGCTCGCGCTGGGCTACGAACGCGCTACCGGCCCTTGCCTGGTGACTTTCTTTCTGGCCCTGGCCATTGCCTTCCGCGGCTTTGAGTCTTTGAAAGGCTTTTCTTTTACCGTAGTTATCTTCGCTTCGGTCACCGTGGCGATGTACTACCCCTCGTACTTTCAGGAAATCAACGGCTTTGACCTGAAAAACCTGTTTGTGCCGCTGCTGCAACTCATTATGTTCGGCATGGGCACGGCTATGAGTCTGAACGACTTTGCCGGAGTGGTGAAGATGCCCAAGGGAGTGCTGGTGGGGGTGGTGTGTCAGTTCACCATCATGCCCTTTGTGGGCTACGGCCTGGCCACCGGGCTGGGAGTGGCTCCGGAAATCGCGGCGGGTATTGTTTTGATTGGCTCCTCACCCAGCGGACTGGCCTCCAACGTGATGGCCTACCTGGCCAAAGCGAACCTGGCGCTGTCGGTAACCCTGACCGCCGTATCCACGCTGCTCGCTCCGTTACTCACTCCGCTGCTGATGCGTCTGTTGGCCGGAGAGTTTATTGAGATTGATACGCTGGGCATGATGTGGAGCATCGTCAAGATCGTGATCATTCCCGTGGTGGCCGGGTTGGCGTTTAACTACTTCTTCCACGGCAAGGCCAAGTGGCTCGACGATGCCATGCCCATCTTATCGATGTTTGGCATCGCCTACATTATCACCATCATCACCGCGGCCGGGCGCGACGAACTGCTTACCATCGGCTTCGTACTGATTCTGGCGGGAATTTTCCACAACATATCGGGTTACTTCTTGGGCTACTGGGGGTGTCGACTATTCAGCATGCACGAGCGCGACTGCCGCACCATTGCCCTGGAGGTGGGCATGCAGAATGGCGGACTCGCCTCGGGCATTGCCCTGGAGATGGGCAAGGTGGCTACCGTGGGGCTGGCCCCGGCCGTGTTTGGTCCCGTGATGAACATCACCGGATCGAGTCTGGCCACCTACTGGCGCGGAAAACCGTTGCCCGAAGATACTCCGGTCACCAAAGAACTAGACAAAACCAAGGCGATGACCTAGCGTATGCCTGACCGCTTCTTGCACCGCCTCTAGCGAACTGTATTTGGGGTGGTAGTTTAGTAGGCGTTGCGCTTTCTCAATGCTTCCGTTAGGACTATGCACAATATGATCCCACGTGAGCTCGGCATCCCGCTGGCTGACCGTTTTCTTCCATTCTTCCCAAGGTAGAAACCGCAGTTGAGCTTCCTGACCAAACCAATGGGCCATCGCCGTGGCGTAGCCGCGCAGAGTTAGCGCCTGCGGCGAAACCACGTGGAAACTTTCTCCAACCGCATTGTCGCGGTGGTCAACTGCATTGGCGAACGCCTGGGCAACATCCGCCGCGTGCACGTGGTGAACGGTTTCCATGCCTAGATTGGGTAAGTCAACCGCTTTGCCTTGCGACAGCGCCACGAATATCTCAGGGTCAAGATTTCCCGCCGGATTGATGGGAAGCCACCCTGGTCCGGTGATGTGCCCCGGATGCAGCACCGTCGCCGGGAAGTTGCGCTGTTGATGTAGCGAAAGCAGATAAGACTCAATCTCTGATTTTCGGATTCCGTATTCTCCGAAGGGCTGGCGAGGTTGGTCCTCCCGAGTGGGCACCCGCTCGCTGGGGCCGTGTACCCACATGGTGCCGCAGTGAACGAAATGCTGAACGCTACCGGCAAGTGCTTCTACGAGTTGGGTCGCGCTTTCGAGCGTAAAGCAAATAAGATCGATGACCACCTCGGCGCCAAGTGCTTTGATTTGCGAACCGAAAGTACGCTTTTGTTCTGCTTCCGTGCGATTAATCGCCACGCGTGCTACGGACTGCCACGCCGGATGCTGCTCATACGGGACTCGTTGCTGGCGACTCACGCAAACCACTTCGTGTCCCGCGTCGACCAACTGAGGGATCAAATAGGTGCCGATGTGCCCGGTGCCGCCAATAACCACTACTTTCATATCTAAAACTCGTTATCACCAAACTCACTTTTAATAAACTTCGCCTTACCGGCTGCCTGGTTGAAATGGTAACTCAGGTTGAGCAACACAACGTCGCCTTCGTATACGTAGTTGGTGGTGGTGAAGAACGAGCCGTTGCGGCGCCCGTCGCCGCGCCGGGTGGTGATGCGCTGTTCGTTGCTGGATAGCAGACCCAGATCAATGTTGAGCCACTGCAAAGTAGCGGACAGCCGCCCGGCTAGCCAGCTCTTCTGGGCGGTAAGACTCGGCGCGAAGAAGCGGGAGTCTTCGCCCTGGGCCGTATTCTGGTTCGATAGATAATTTAGCGTTCCCTGCACGTTGAGCGTGGGCGAAAGCTTCACCGTGGTATTCACGTTGACAGAGTACACCCAGCTGTTGGTGGCCACGGCCTCTCCGGCAAACGTTCCCTGAATATCGTAGCGGAACAGGTTACCACCGGCATAAAGATTCCACCACGAAACCGGGTTAAACTCCGTTCCCACCTCCAAGCCCAGCGACTGGCCCCGCCCCACGTTGGTGTAGATGCGGTTCAGGATAGTGTCGTTGTAGATGGTGTTCACCCGGTTCACCAGATTCTGCACGTTGCGGAAGTAGGCGGTAGCAAATACCGAGTTATTTCCGAAGTCCTTCACCACTCCCAGTTCAACCAGGTCAACGAACTCCGGCAGCAACTCGGGGTCGCCCTGCTCCAGGGTTTCGGAGTGCTCGCGTTCGGGAAAGGGGTTCATCTTGAAGGTGGTGGTGCGCTCTACCCGCTGGCTGTAGGCGGCCTTCAGTTGTAGATCATCCTGAATCTGGTAGCGAAGGTTGGCGGCGGGGTACAGTTTCACCAGATCATACCGATAGATGCTATCCAGGAAAGCATTCTTGAGCACCAACCGCCGGTCCATCACCTCCAGTCGGGCCCCGGCCGTGTAGGTCAACTGACCGATTTGCCCGCCGTACTGCCCGTAGAAGGCGTGAATCTGCCGGGTGAGATCAACCTGGCTGGAGAATTCAGGAATCAGGTTCCACCGTTGCGTGCCCAGGGTTCGCTCTTCGTAAATGAAATCTCCCCGGTGATTCAGGAACCGGTACTGGTAGCCCGCTTCCAGGGTGCCCGGCCCCAGCGGACGGCGATAATCGAGCTGTCCGCGCACGCCGTAGAGCGGGTTGTCGTTGGTATTGTACTGGTGTTGTAGGGTGTCGGTGAGCTGCGGGCCCGACAGGTTTAGGTTGGTGGTGGGTCCGCCCAGGCCAGTATATTCGTAGAGTAGCGAGGCCTGTAGTGTGGCCTGTTTCTTAAGTTTGCGGGTGTAGTCCAGGCTGCCAATGAGGAAGTCGCCTCGCCGGATGCGCAGGTTCTCGTTGAAGTAGCTCGTCTGGTACACCAGTTTATCCTCGGGCAGGTAGATGCCCCGGTTGTTGAAATACAGAATATCAGCCGTGCGGTCTTTGCTGCGCTTCCCGGCGTAAAGGCCCAGGCTGAAACTGTTTTGCTCGTTGGGCACGTACCCCAGGGTAGCGCGGGCGGTGTAGGCGCGCTCATCGAAGCTGCGTTCGCCGTCGGAGGGGAAACGCGTGAGGGTGTCGCCCCGCACGGTGAACACGTCACCTTCGCGGCGTCCGGCCAAATCATTGCGCAGGTAGCTGGCTCCCAGCGATACGTTCCACGGACCCTTCTGGTAGTAGAGCGTCACGTCGGTGCCCCAGCGCCGGGTTGGGCTGCCGTTGTCATAGTCGCGCAGGCTGGGCAAGCCGCCCCGCGCGTTGACCTGCACAAACAGCCCGTCGGTGACCCCCTTCTTGGTGATAATGTTGATGATCCCGGCGGTGCCTTCGGGATCGTACTTGGCCGAGGGGGCGGTAACGATCTCAATGTTCTCTACGGCGTTGGCGGGCAGTTGATTCAGGATCAGCGAAGGGTCGCTCTGCACCGGCTTGCCGTTGAGCAGCACGGTGAAGCCGGTGGCTCCGCGCACGGTGATGCTTCCTTCGGCCGTGAGGGCTACCGACGGGACATTGCGCAGCACGTCGGTGGCGGTGCCCCCCGTAGCGCTCTGAAACTGCCCCGCGTCGTATACTTGCCGGTCAATTTTATGATAGACGGATGCCTTTTGGCCCGATACCTGGATTTCACGCAGCAGTTGCTGATTAGGCAACAGGGCAAGCGATTCCAGAGAAAGCGACTGTTCTGCCAAGAGGGTCAGGTTGTCTACCCGCCCCGTTTCGTAACCGACAAACTGCACCAGTAGGTAGTAGGCACCTGCCGCAACTGCCACAAATTGAAATAAACCTTCGGCATCGGTGATCACCCCATC
This sequence comes from Cyclobacteriaceae bacterium, assembly GCA_965217295.1. Classification (GTDB taxonomy): domain Bacteria; phylum Bacteroidota; class Bacteroidia; order Cytophagales; family Cyclobacteriaceae; genus Tunicatimonas. The sequence goes on along the minus strand of CBDCHR010000008.1, from coordinate 4,871,698 downwards.
GGCCAGGGTAGAGTCCTGCGTCCGATAGAGCAGCACGTTGGTATACTCCAGGGCCTCATCGGATGAGCCGTCGCGAACCCGCCCATCAATGCTGGCCTGCTGGGCCGTAACGGGTCGGCAAATTAGCAGCCAAGGGGCGGACAGTAAAAAAAACAGGCAAGCGCGGGCGGTCGTAAGCACGTCAGTAAGGTAGCAAGAAAAGCAGTGAATCAGCATTATCCGGCAACCAAACTGCAATTTAGGGTGTGGGGGGAACTTCTTTGAGCGACAAATTCGACAACCGGCTGCGCAGCCGGGTCATGAACGCTTCCCCCGGATCATCCTTTTCCGTCAGGTAGGTGGGGTCTTTTTCCTTCCAACGGGGGTGACCGATAAAGCGAGGGTACTCGTGGTGCCCAATCACGTAGTCGATAGGATACTTTTTGGCCAACTGCTCAATCAGTAAGACGTTGGCGGTAAACTGAGCGTCGGTGAGTGGATGGTCTTGTCCGTCGCCCACGTTCTCGATGCCAATGGCGCAGTGGTTGAGTCCGATTACGTGCCGGGCCATCAGCGTGTCGGGCATCAGCCGATACACCGTGCCGTCGCGATCAATGAGGTAGTGGGCTGACACGTTGAGCGCGCTGGCGTGCCGGATGTCGGCCCGGTTGCTGAGTAAGGTAGGAGGATCAAACGCGTCGAACGATTGTTGGAAGGTAGGATACGCCGTCCAGTGCACCACCACCATCGTGGGGGTGATGGTAGGCTCGGCGGGAGTGAGGCCGTAGTGCTCGCGCATATACTCGAGCGTGAGTTGCCGACGTTCATCGTCAAAAACGATGGGTTTGTCTACAATAGCCAGCGGCTGGGCATTAGCGCAAGCGCCCATGAACCCGAGAAGCCCCAGCAGGACGTAACCAATCCGGTAGGTCATTCCCCAAGCGTTCGTACAAAGCGGAAGTTTAGCCCCAGGGTGTAAGAACGCCGTTGGGTACCCGATGCGTAGTCCAGCAGCGGCGTAAGGATCACTTTGCTGGTGGCTTCAAGTCCGACGAACGTTTTGTCATCTACCCGGGCGCGTACGCCTAATGCGGCTACGACTCCCAGGTTGTGCGCGCGCGCCGCGCCTAAGTAAGGTTCTTCCAGAACTTCTTGCACCTCGGCGGGTACTTCCCGTACGGTTTGCTCGTAGGTGCGCACCGACACATCGTTCCGCTCGCGCAGCAGCAGGCCGTTGTTGATGCCCCCCAGCGTATACCACTGAAACTGATCGTTTTGCGCTAGGGTATACGTCAGGAAGAAGGGAATGTCAAGATAGTCCTGCACGAAATCAACCATGTACCCGCGGCTGAGGGGGCGCTGATACGGGGCGGCAACGTGTAGGTTAGAAAAGCCGCGCCGGGCGTACTGTAGTCCAGTACCCAGATAAATGCGCTTACTCAACCGGGTGCGCATCTGCAAGCCAAAGTCAAACGAATGATTGGGCTGTTCGCCGTTGCGCACCGATTCGTCGGCGGGCGATAGCTTAGCGATACGGTATGAGATCGTTGGAGTCACGTTCACGCTCCAGGTAGTTTGCTGCGCTACGGCGAGGGGCGCGGTGAGAAGCAATCCGATAAGGGGTAAAAGCTGTTTCATAGACCGGTTGGATGTAGTTGTGATGCCAACCAATATACGCGCTTATCCATCTAATCGGAAAAATTTAGAAGATTATCTTGACGGGGCCGGACTTTCGGGCCAGAAGAGCAGGCGGGCGTAGCCGTACTTGATGATCTGGGCGAACGTGAAGGCCCGGCCGGAAGGGGTTTTCCACCAAGTGTTGGCGCTAACGCCCTCGCGGGGGGCCGCGATGATGCCGATGAGCACCGCATCGCCAAAGGCTTTTTGGTAGAGCAAGCGACTGCGCCGCGCGTGAGCACTTTCACTAAGCACGTTCAGGGCCGCGGGCAAGCCTTTGGGTTGTTGCGCCAACCAGTCGCGCACCGCCACGGCGGTGGCGTAGGTACGGTCGTAGTCGGTGGGGGGGGCGGCCACCGTGACCAGCATCTCTTCGGGAACCCCGGCTCGTTGCAGCTGCTCGGCGGTCTCGTCGGCTTCGCTGCGTTGATCGGTGCGGTATAGTCCGTTGCCGTCGATGGCCCCCCGGTCGTAGCGCACGTAGGGCATGCGGGCATACAGGGTACGATTGCCTACGGTGACGGACTGCACCACCAGGTTGCGATCGCCCACGTCGGTTACGAATTCATCGTTATCGAACTCGATGGTGATTTTTTCTGCCGGGGTTGGATCAGCCAGCCGGAAACCGTAGGCCGCCAGCGATGCCTGGGCGTAGCGCTCACCCACCACCGAATCGTTGACCCACAGCCGGAAGTGGGCAGGTATTTCTTGCAAATCCTCACTACCGGCCACCACGGTCACGGAGTCAACCGGCGAAAGCGGCGTTTCGAGCCCCGTAAGGTTGAAGGTAAGTCCCCCCTCCATAGGTACCAACAGCGGGGCGGTACTGTCGAAGGGATACGCCAAGCTGGCCACAATCACGCGCTGGTAGCCGAAGATATCAGCCTCGGCGGCGGCCTGTTCCACTCCCTCTTGGTTGGTCCATCCTTCTACCACCAGCACATCGGTGTCGACACGTTCGGTGAGGGCCAAAAAGCGGTAGATACTTGATTTGCCCAATAGCAACAGGGCCGCCAGCAGCAGCAAGAGGGAAAGCAATAACTTGTTCAACGGTAATGCGTTTAGGTCATTAGCGCGCGAAAGTTACTATTTTTGTCCGGTTCGTTCCCCGGAAATTGCGTACCTTTCGGGTAGTTACCAATACGTTATGCAACTTAATTTTTTTGAAAGTGGGTGCCGGTTACGGCGCACTGCTTATTTTTTGGTAGCGGGAATCCTGTTCCTTCCCGCTTGTCAGGAAGCCTTGCGGCACCAAACCGTCGCCGAACCTCCGGTAGTTGGCTGGTCCGTCGAAGGGCTGGATAGTCTGTCGTCTCCCCTGTTCACCCAACTGGTGCGGGACGACCGCTACGTGAATGCCTACGGATTCGCGGCCAATGATCTGGTGACCTACGACGACTCTATCTATGCCCAGCGTATCGGTGCCATTGAGTCGGCCGTGCCGCTTTTCTACGATAAAGACGTTCGGAGCTACATCAACCTGTACGCGCAGCGCAAGAAAAACCTGACCGAACGAATGATCGGCAAGAGTGCCTGGTACTACCCGATGATCGAGCCGGTGCTGGCCGCCGAGCAGATGCCCAACGTGCTCAAGCACCTCACCATGGTAGAGTCAGCCATGCACCTCAAGGCGGCCTCTGCTAAGTCGGCCGTGGGGTTGTGGCAAATACGTCCCGCCACGGGAAGAGCACTGGGTCTGGAAGTGTCGCCCCTGATAGACCAACGCCGCGATCCGATAGCGTCCAGCCGGGCTGCCACGGTATACCTCAAGGAGCTGTACCAGCGTTACGGAGATTGGTATCTGGCCATCGCGGCCTACAACTACGGGATAGGAAATATCAATAAAGCCATCGCCCGGGCCACCGCCGCCGAACGTAAAACCCCCACTTCCTTCTTCGAGCTACGTCCGTATCTTCCGGCCGAGACGCGTAGCTACGTGCCCGCCTTCGTAGCGGTGGTATACCTCTATCATTATCAGAAAGAGCACAATCTGCAGCCCGCCTACTTCGATCTGCCCTTTCGGGAGGTGGACACCGCCTACGTGTCGGCCCCTTTTTCACTGGAGCAGGCCAGTCAAGCTTATCGAGTGGGTGTTGATGTACTCAATTTTCTGAATCCAGCCTTGGTGCGGGGCCTCGTCCCTAGTCAGCCAACGGCTTATCCCCTGGCGATTCCCACAATGGATACTGACGCAGTGGATACTGCCGCAGTGGGTACTGACGCGAAAAGCTACGCATTGCTTCCCTCGGCGGCACCGGTTGACTCCGCGCTGGTGCGGCAAGTGGCCCAGGTGGTTCGCCGACCGAAGCGGGTCGTGCCCAACCCGGAGCGGATGGTGCCGATGGTTCATCATATTGAAAAGGGTAACACCTTAGCAGGCATTGCCCAGCAGTACGGCTGCACCGTAGATGATTTGGTGCACTGGAATAGCCTTTATGATGCGACCATCTGGTCGGGCGACGAACTGATCGTTTACGTGCCCCGATCAGTGCCGGAAGAAGGAGTAATCGTTCGACGGTAGTGCCCAGCACGTGGTGTGCAACACGGGGTGCCCAGCACGTGGTGCCCAACCGGATGGTTAATCACTGAACCGGGCGGCGTTTAGCGGATTATTGTAGCATATATAATAATCCCAAAAACTGCTGTTTCCTTATAAGGAAACTTTTTATCTTTGTGCAAAGACTGTTTAATGCCTGAAAGATTTAAGATAGAATTCTCTAAGGAAGTTTTGGATTTCCTTGACCAAGTAGAAGAAAAAGCAAGAGACAAAATCTTATTCAACATTGATAAAGCGAAAGTTAAGAATGATCCCAAACTCTTTAAAAAGTTGAATGAAAACATTTGGGAATTTAGAACGCTTTACAGTAAAAAACAATATCGGCTCTTTGCATTTTGGGACAAGTCAGACAATCAGGTCACGATCGTGATAGCCACACATGGGATCATAAAGAAAACTCAGAAGACACCTAAGAAAGAAATTGACAAAGCCATTCAAATGATGAGCGAATACTTTAATTCTAAGAAATAGACTATGAAGACTTATAGCTTTGAGGAAGTAAAAGACCACTATCTTGGTAAAAGAGGAACTGAAAAACGAGAAAAATATGAGCATGAATTACGGCTTGACCTTATAGGCGAAGCCATTAAAAGAGCGCGAAAAGAACGAAATTTAACCCAAGAGCAACTAGGAAAACTTGTGGGAGTTCAGAAAGCCCAAATTTCTAAGATCGAAAACAACTTAACTGATGCCCGATTTGACACCATTTTAAAAGTATTCAAAGCATTGAATGCAAAAATCAACTTTAACGTAGAATTGATGAATGACAACCTGAGCTTAACATAAAAAAAAATACGTGTTACAGCTCAGGCTATAAAATACAGGGCAGACAGGGCTTCCTCTAAAGAATGTCTGCCCGTTTCAATGTTTGTCTCACTGCTCAGGAACATACTTCAAAAAGCCTTATATTTCATAGCGTTATCAAGATAGTACGATCTTCTCCAAATCAATTTGATCCAAGTAGGGATCAAGGACTTGATTGTCGGAGCAGAGTTTCACGTCGCCAATGTAGTTATGCTTGCTGTTGTACCAGATTTCAAAAAAGGTGCGCCCGTTGTGATAGAGATTAATGCGGCAGGGGCGTTCGTCGGGCATATACATGCGACGACTGGCCACAAAAACGCAACGGCTAAGCACGTAGCGGCACTTCTTGTCCAGCGACAGTCTTTCAAACTCAAACTGCTTCATGGAGTTAAAGATAGTAATAAATGCGGTCAGTCTATACAAACGGGCAAAATCCTCGGTAGGAACAGTTTGCTTTTTTCTCCCTAAAAGTTGCATTCCAATTCAATACATCGTAATATTGCAATATACTTATGGGAGTTACGAAGACACAGAATTACACCGAAGAGCAAAACGAACTGGCCCAACTGGGTAAAGCCTTCTCGCACCCGGCCCGGATTGCCATTATCCAGCATCTGCTGAAGACCCGGCAATGCATCAACGGTGATCTGGTAGAAGAACTGGGGTTAGCTCAAGCTACCGTTTCTCAGCATCTAAAAGAACTGAAAAACATTGGTTTGATTCAGGGAACGGTAGAAGGCACTTCCATGAACTACTGCATTAATCCTGAAGTGTGGCGGAACACGCGCACCCAGTTTGAGGCCATCTTCTCAGCCTTCGAAGGACCGGAAGGAACTTGTTGGGCGGCATCGCCCCCGGCCGGGTACGGCGGCGACCCGGTCCGCTGCTAAAAAAATTTGAATCATTTAATCGTAATATTGTAATAAAATGATGAACTATATCCAAGCTGTCCAACAAGATTTTGACAACATTCCGGATGAACGAAAGAAGCAACTTAAAAAGATGTCCTTGTTTATCCGGACCAAAATCAAAGCCGGGGAAGAAGCCCGGCTCATCTTCATCTGCACCCATAACTCCCGCCGCAGCCACATGAGCCAGCTTTGGGCGCGCGTAGCGGCCGATTACTACGAAGTGCCCAACGTACACACTTTTTCGGGAGGCACCGAAGCCACCGCTTTTAATCTCCGGGCGGTAGCGGCCCTGGAACGCGCCGGTTTTGCCATTGAGAAAACCAGTGAGGGAGATAACCCGCATTACCAGATGACCTATTCCCCGGATGTCCCGGCCCAGGAAGCTTTTTCCAAGAAATACGATGACCCGGTCAATCCGCCGGAAAACTTTGCCGCCATCATGACCTGTTCCCAAGCCGACAAGAACTGTCCCTTTGTGCCGGGAGCCACCCTGCGTATTGCCATTCCCTACGAAGATCCTAAAGAAGCCGACGGCACTCCGGAAGAAGCGGCCCGCTATGATGAACGCAGTAAGCAAATTGCGACCGAAATGCTCTACTGTTTCTCCCAAATCAGATGAAACCATCAATGAGGCCCTACAAAACGCGGTGCTCTACAAAGTCTACGATACTTCGGAAGCCTTTGAACGCTACCGGAGTGACCCCCGCTTTGCCGATTAAAGGTAGGCTTGCCCTTTTTTGCTATCGTAGACCACGAAGGTAACCTGGTCTACAAAACCAATGACTATCTGGCTACCGATGAGATGGCCCTTTTTTTAGAAAACTGATACTTTATGAGCAACAGTACGACCAAAAAGCAACCCGCCGCCGTCCGACTTTCTCTGCTGGACCGCTACCTGACGCTGTGGATTTTTCTGGCGATGGCCCTGGGTATTTTGTTAGGCAATATAATTCCTGACCTGGAAAGCCGGATGCAGCAGTTTCAGGTTGGCACCACCAATATTCCGATTGCCATTGGTCTGATCATCATGATGTATCCGCCCCTGGCCAAAGTACGCTACGAGCACCTGGGCAAGGTATTTAGGAACCTGCGGGTCGTCACGCTTTCCCTGGTGCTCAACTGGATTATCGGGCCAATACTGATGTTTGCCTTAGCGATTTTGTTGCTGCGCGATCAACCGGAGTATATGATCGGGGTTATCCTGATCGGCTTGGCCCGCTGTATTGCGATGGTGTTGGTCTGGAACGATCTGGCCCAGGGAGATAAAGAATACGCGGCGGGGCTGGTGGCGCTGAACAGCATCTTCCAGGTGCTCTTCTACAGCCTGCTGGCTTGGCTCTTTATCAGCGTATTGCCCCCGGTGTTCGGCGTGGAAGGTTCGGCGGTGAACGTGAGCATGGGGGAAGTGGCTCAAAGCGTGCTGCTGTACTTAGGGGTACCGTTTCTGGCGGGATTTCTGACGCGTTACTTTTTTAAGAGAACTTACGGAGAGGAGTGGTACGTAGCCAACGTACTTCCCAAGATCAGCCCCTTGACCCTGATTGCGTTGCTGTTTACCATCGTGGTCATGTTTAGCCTGAAGGGGAAGATGATCGTAGACATTCCCCTCGACGTGCTGCGCATTGCCCTGCCGCTCACGATTTACTTTGCCCTGATGTTTGTGCTGAGCTTCTTGCTGGCTCATCGCTTAGGAGCCAGCTACGCCGAAAACACGTCCCTTTCGTTCACGGCTACCGGCAACAACTTTGAACTGGCTATCGCCGTGGCCGTGGGCGTGTTTGGCATTGATTCCGGTCAGGCGTTCGCCGGGGTGGTAGGCCCCTTAATTGAAGTGCCCGCTCTGATCCTACTGGTCAACCTGGCTTTTTGGTTCAAACGAAAACTCTATACCAAACATGAAGCAGTCCACTAAGGATGTCATTGTCATTGGCGGCGGGCAGAGTGCCCTGGCCGTAGGTTACTACCTGCGCAAAACCGACCTGGACTACCTTATCCTGGACCAGCAGGAACAGGCGGGGGGCAGTTGGCCGCACTACTGGGAATCGTTGCGGCTGTTCTCTCCGGCGCAGTGGAGTTCCCTACCGGGAGTGTTGATGCCCGGCGGAGCCGATTACTACCCCGGTCGGGATGACACCGTCCGTTACTTGCAACACTACGAAGCTCGCTATCACTTGCCCGTCGAACGCCCGGTCACCGTGCAGCAGGTTCGCCGGGAAGACGACCGGTTCGTGCTAAGTACTGACCGGGGTGAGTACCGCAGCCGAGTAGTCATCAGTGCCACGGGTTCGTTCGGACGTCCTTATATCCCCACCATCCCCGGACAGGACAATTTCCGCGGAACGCTCCTGCACTCGGCGGATTACCGTACTTCGGAGCCTTTCCAGGGAAAAAAAGTGGTGATCGTAGGGGAAGGAAACTCCGGGGCCCAGATTCTAGCGGAGGTCAGCCAGGTAGCCCGCACGACCTGGGTAACGATGGATGAGCCGAAGTTCTTACCGGATGATGTGTCGGGTCGTACGCTGTTCGACTACGCCAGCGCGGCTTACCAGGCGCGGCAGGAAGGCAAGTCTTACACTCCGCCCTCACTGGGTAATATTGTAATGGTACCCCCGGTGAAAGAAGCCCGTAGACGGGGAGTCTATACCTCAGTACGGCCGTTTGAACGCTTCACCGTGGCGGGAGTGCGGTGGGCCGACGGAGAAGAGCAAGCCGTAGACGCGGTAATCTTTTGTACCGGATTTCGTCCGGCCCTGGGCCATTTGGCTCCGCTCGGAGTGGTGGAGCAAGACGGTAAAGCGGGTCGCCGCCCGGTAGTGACCCAGGGTACGCGGGCGGTGAAAGCCGCCGGTTTGTGGTTGGTCGGGTACGGAAGCTGGACCGGCTTTGCCTCGGCCACCCTGATCGGGGTAGGGCGATTTGCCAAACAGACCGTTTCCGAAGTAGAAGAATACTTATCCCTAATGACGACCCCATGAAGCACATTATTAATCGTTCGTGGTTTCGCTACCCCACCATGCGTTCTCCGGATCAAAATCATTGGCCAGCACTTGCAAGCGCCGCTCCTCCAGCCGGGGAAGCATTTCGTTTCTAACCTCCTGTAGGTACAGATTTTCCCGAGCCGCATTGTATCCAGGATCGTTGACCGGATACTTGGCCCCCGTTTGCTTTAAAAACTCGAACAGCAGCGTACCGAGACGATCTACGCGTTCGGGATACTCCGTTGCCACGTCGCGGGTTTCCTCTTTGTCCGTCCGAAGGTTGTAAAGCTCTTGATGACCGTCTTCGTAGTAGTGGATCAACTTCCACTCGCCCCGGCGGACGATAGAAGAAGGCTCGCCGCCCTGGTTACCGTAGTGGGGATAGTGCCAAAACAGGGGCCGTTCTTCCAGAGTTTGACCCCGCAGCACGGGCAGCAAGCTCACCCCGTCCTGGTGTTCGTCGGGGCGCAACTCTGCTCCCACCAAGTCTAGCAGCGTGGGGTAGAAATCGGTGCCGGTCACCGGAACGTCGCTGGATTGGCCCCCGTCGGTGAGGCCCGGCACTTTGATGAAGTACGGCTCTCGAATACCACCCTCAAATTGGTATCCCTTGCCGCCGCGCAGCGGCAGGTTGGCGGTGGAGAAGGCGTCGCCCGAAGCCACCCCGCCGTTGTCCGACGTAAATATCACAATGGTGTTGTCATCTAGTCCCAGCTCTTCCAGGGTGGTCAAGACTAGGCCCACGGCTTCGTCCATGGTGTTGAGGAGCCCGGCGTATACCGGATTGTCTTGCACCTGGCGGATCGGCAGAAAGTGCCCCATCTGATAGCCGCTTTCGGCCAATCCGCGCGCCACCGCCTTGTCTCGGTACTTGCGCCACTGGGCCTGGGTGGTCTGGATGGGACTGTGCACTGCGTAGAACGATAAGAAAGCAAACACCGGTTGGTTGGTTTCCTGGGGATTATTGGCGTTCAGAAAATTAACCGTCTCCTGCGCCAGCCGCAGACTTAGGTTCTCGCCATTGGGTCCATCGGCTAGGTTCGGGTTATCGTAAGGAGAAAAGAAGCCACCCCGGGGATACCCCAAATCCCATCCACCCACGTTGACGTCGAAACCGTGGTCGGTAGGCCAGGACCCTTCGCCCCCCAGGTGCCACTTGCCCGCAAAAAAGGTCCGGTAACCATGCTTCTTAAGCGCCTCAGGCAGCACCGTATACTCCTGGGGCAGTTGCCGAACGTAGTCGGGAGGAAGCAATTGGGTGAAGCGCTGTTGCCGACGCCAGGCCGTGTCAGTAGGCGCTCCGATGTAGTCGGTGATGCCGTGCCGGGCGGGAAACTTGCCCGACATAATGCTCGCCCGAGAAGGGCTACATACCTGGCAGGTGGCGTAGCCATTGGTAAAAACCATTGCCTGACGGGCTATCCGGTCGATATTAGGAGTTTCGTAGTACGCACTGCCCGTGATCCCAAGATCGTGGTAGCCTAAATCGTCGGCTAAAATGAACAGTACACTGGGCGGTAGGGGGGAGGTTGCCTGATCCGTATCCTGAACTGAGCAGGCAGAAAACAGGCCGACGAGGGCGGCCAAGAACAGCGGTAGAATACCACACCAGCGATTGTCAATCATAAGGATTTGGAATAGGTTGCGTTGACTTGATCAGGCTCAGAAGTTAAAGATCGCTAAAAACCCAAATTAAGAAAACGCGCCCACTAAACCAATCGGGTCGTCAGTGCGGCAGTCGGTGTCTCACCAAACCGTAAACCCAGGTGCCCGCTACCGCGCTGAGTAGCACCACGACAATCACCGAGTAGCCGTAGCCGATCAGCGCGTAGATCGGTCCCGGACAGGCACCCACCAGGGCCCAACCCAATCCGAAAATCGTACCTCCGATCAGATAACGGGCTACGCTGTGGTTCTTAGGGGCAAAGGTGATGGGGTAGCCGGTGGTGGACCTAAACTGGCCTCGCTTGATGATCGCCGTACCGACGATTCCCAGCCCCACGGCCGAACCGATCACTCCGTACATATGGAAGGCATCGAAGTGAAACATTTCGTAGATGCGATACCACGAAATTACTTCCGATTTGGTGAGCACCACGCCGAAGAAAACACCGACCAAAAAGAAGGGAACGTATTTTTTCATGAATTAAAGCGTAAGTACCCAGGGCAGCACCAGGTGGGTCATGATGAGGCCCCCCACAAAGAAACCGATCACCGCAATGAGCGAAGGCAGTTGCAGGTTGCTCAGGCCACTGATGGCGTGTCCCGAGGTGCATCCTCCCGCGTAGCGCGTGCCGAAGCCCACCAGGAAGCCACCGCCCACCAATATGATAAAGCCCCGCAGTGTCAGCAAAGATTCCCAGCGGAAAATGTCGGTGGGCAAATACTCCGCCCCGGGGTCATCAACGCCCAGCGCCAGTAAGCGGGCGACCGTTTCCGACGCTAGCTGGATGGGCTTGGGATTGGGCAGCCACTGAGCCACCACAAAGCCACCCACCATTGCTCCGGCTACGAAGGCCAGGTTCCAGGTCTGACTTTTCCAATCGTAGCGAAAGAAGTCACTGGTTTTTCCTGCCCCTGCTGCCGCACAGGTAGCGCGCAGGGTAGAAGACACCCCGAAGGTTTTTCCTAAAAACAGCAAAGTAAACATCACCAGCGCAATCAGGGGCCCGGCCGCGTACCAGGGCCAGGGCTGACTTAGCCAATCAACCACGTTCTTCATAATAGATCGTTTGAATTGATATTTTTCACGCAGTAGCGTCGCCCTGCAGGGCGACGCTACTGCGTGAATTTCTTGACCGCTTCGCTCAGATCATAAACGTTAGTTTCTGGTAGGGCCCCTTCCAGGATGCTGGACCCGACCGCCGATCGATAACCTCCGGCGCAGTGCACGACCAACGGTTTATCGGTTGGCACCTCAGAAAGCCGGTCTTGCAACTCGGGCAACGGGATGTTGATGGCGTGCGCAAAGAGGGAATGATTTTTCGCTTCCGAAGCGTTGCGCACGTCCACAATGGTGTACTCCTGCGGATGCCTTTTAAAGTGATCCAGATCCAGCAACTGACTAGTTTCCTGAAAATGTTCGGGAGCGACGAGGGTGCCTTTGATATGCGTCTCGTAGCCAATTTTTGCCGCCCGACGCACCACCCGATCCCGCTGGGCTTCGTCCTCAGCCACCAGATAAAAAGGCACTTTGGGGGCAATCAGGGCACCTAGCCAGGTTTCGAACTTAGCCCCTTCCTGGATATTGAGCGCCCCGTTCAAATGTCTTTCTTTGAAACGGTTTTCCGCGCGCGCGTCCACCACCGGATACCCGGCTTCCAACGTTTCATCCGCACCCAAGGAGTGAACGTCGCGGAGACTGTCTTCTAGCGGGGCCAGCCCCTCGCGGTTAAGCGCTACGTCGTAGGGAAAGTACTGCGGAATAAAAGGTGGGTTCGCCAGCAGATTCTTCACGAATTTATCCTCGTCGGTTATCTCAAATGCCCAGTTTTGCTTTCTTTCTTTTCCAATCGTGCTAGAGGTTTCCGGTCCCATGTTCTTGCCACACAGTGAGCCCGCTCCGTGGGCTGGGTACACCACCACCTGGTCTTCCAACTGTTTGAACACCCCGTTGACCGTGTGATACATCTGATGAGCCAAGTCTTCCCTTGTGGATCGCAATTTTCTGTCTCCTTCGCGCAAGTCGGGTCGGCCTACGTCGCCCACGAACAATGCGTCACCACTATACACCGCGTGCGGTTGGCCCTGTTCGTCGAGCAGCAGGTAGCTGTTGTGGTCCGGCGAGTGTCCGGGGGTGAACAGGGCGCGCATGGTTACCCGGCCGATCTTTACTTCGTCGCCGTCGCTGAGAGCTTGGTGGGGATACGAGGCACCTACCTGGGGATTCGTGTAGATGGTTGCGCCGTGCTTTGCGTGGAATTCCAGGTGACTGCTGGTAAAGTCGGCGTGGGGGTGGGTCTCAAATACCGCCACAATATCACCACCGTGCTCGCGCGCATAGTCCAGATAAGACTGTGGGTCCCGTCCCGGATCAACCAGGGCCACTTTTCCGTCGCTCACAATGGCGTAGGATCCGTGCGCGAGGGCTTCGTCGTAAAACTGCTTTACCTCCATGATTCTTTAAAGTTGCTGATACTGAGCGATCCACTTACCACTGCACGTCGGTTTCTTTCCACGCTCGGTCATTAGCCGAAGCGATCACCGCTTCGCACACCTTCTGGGTCTGTAGGGCATCTTGAAACGTGGGAGCGCAGGGCTTACCGGTTTCCATGCTTTCCAGAAAATCGGCCACCTGGTGCACAAAAGTGTGTTCGTAACCGATGATCAATCCCGGTACCCACCACTTATCCAGGTAGGGTTGGTCGCTGTCGGTGACTAGAATAGACCGCCAGCCCCGCACAATAGAGTCGTCCCGATGATCAAAGTACTCCAGCCGGTTCAGGTCGTGCAAATCCCAGCGGATGGAAGCATGCTCACCGTTGATCTCCAGGGTGTAGAGCGCCTTGTGCCCGCGGGCGTAGCGGGTAGACTCGAACAGCCCCAGCGAGCCATTGTCGAAGTGACAATGAAAGATGCAGGCGTCGTCGGCGGTCACCGGCTGCGATTGGCCACTATCCTGATGCACGCGTTCTTTGACAAAGGTTTCGGTCACCGCCGACACGTCGCGGATGCCACCGTTGAGCCACATGGCCGTGTCGATGCAGTGCGCCAGCAGGTCGCCCGTCACGCCCGACCCCGCGGCGTCTTTGTCCAGCCGCCAGGTGCCTTCGCCCCCCTGCGGCACGTCGGGACTGATCGTCCAGTCCTGCAGGAAGTTGGCCCGGTAGTGAAAGATCTTGCCCAGCTTGCCCGAATCAATGATTTGCTTGGCCAGCGTGACGGCCGGGACGCGCCGGTAGTTGTACCAGACCGTGGTTTTCACTCCGGCCTTCTCTGCCGCATCGACCATCGGCTGCGCTTCGGCGAGTGAGCGGGCCAGGGGTTTTTCGCACAGAATCATCTTTCCGGCTTCGGCGGCGGCAATGGCAATCTCGGCGTGCATGTTGTTCGGGGTGCAGATATCGACCGCGTCAATATCGTCGCGTGCGATCAAGTCTTTCCAGTTGGTTTCCGTCGAGGCGTAGCCCCATTGGTTCGCAAAAGCCTTCACCTTTTCGGCGTTGCGGGAGCAAACGGCCTGTAGTACCGGACGATGCGTAAGTTCCGGAAAAAAGTTGGGCACCCGGGCGTAGCCGTTGGAGTGGGTGCGTCCCATAAAGCCCGTTCCGATCAGGCCAATGCGTAATTCGTGGTTTTTCATTTTTCATTTGGTTAGAGACGCCATTAATGGCGTCTGTACGATTAGAAAATCACGTCCAGCCGTGTTGTTCGCGCACCTTTGCCAGCGTGGTCAGAATATCGTTCCAGGTCTGCTGCTGGGTCATCACCGCGTTGTCGAACATGCAGCCGTCCCAGCAGATGTGTTCAAACGCTTTGGTCAGTTGGCCGTCCTCACCGCGCAGCCAGTAGCCCGCGTCGTGGGCCACGTCGAGCTTGCCGTCGGGGTCGGTGGCCAGGCAGTGGCGACCCGTCTTGTCGTGCGAGCCGGTGCCGTGCACGGTACCGTCGTTCTGGGCCACGTGGAAGTCGATTGTCCAGGGACGCAACGCTTTAGTGACCTGTTTCAAGGCATCGGTAAGGGTTTCGCGATCGTCCCAGTCGTAATCCTTCGGCAGGATACGATCTTCGGGGCGGTTGTATCCCAGCAGGTAGAGCAGCGTGTGCGACATATCGGCCTGGAAGCCGATGTTAGGCCGGTCTACGGCTTCCAAAGTGTCCACCATCGTGCGCCAGCTGTGCATGCCGCCCCAGCAGATCTCGCCCTCGGCCGCCAGCTTTTCGTTGTAGTCGGCCGCCACGTCGCAGGCTTCGCGAAAGGTTTGCACGATCAACTTCTGACTGCGTTTCGGGTCTTCAGCCCAAGCTTCGGGACTTGAGGCGGTGTCGATCCGGATCACGCCGTAGGGACGGACACCGTGTTCGCGCAGCACTTTGCCGAAGTGACACGATTGCCGTACCATCTCTACAAAGGTTTTGCGGTCTTTGTCGCTGCCCAGCACCGGTCCGCCCCAGACGGGGGCCACCAGGCTGCCCACCTTGAGGTTGTGTTTGGCGATCTTATCGGCCAGTCGTTTAATATCGTCATCCGAGCAATCCACATCGATGTGGGGGGGCAGCAGGCCCAGGTCGACGCCGTCGAATTTGACACCGTCTACCTTGGCAGCGGCCGTCATTTTCAGCATATCGTCCAGGGGTATTACGGGTTCGGAATCGGGGCCTTTGCCCACGATGCCGGGCCAGGTGGCGTTGTGTAATTTGGGATAGGTATTCATGATTGTTGTTTTTTAATGCACGATAGACGCGATTAATCGCGTCTGTACGATATGGAAATTATAATTTCAAATCCGGATTATTGGGCCCAAAGTGTTTGAGCATCACAATGGGGTCGGAGGCGGAAGGGTTGGTGATGCGTACACCTTCCTGGGCGGCGGCCTCGGTCACGAAGAATTCGTCATGGGTGAGCTGGCCGTAGCGGATCAACGCGGGGGTTTCCACCTCCCAGACGCCCATCGTGCCGTGCCCCTGCATCATGATCATACCGTAGGCAGCGCGGTCTTTGATGGTGACCGTCTGCCCCGGATGTACGGTGAGTTCCTTAGCACTGAAGGCGTCGGAGCGATAGCATACCCATTTCTCAACGTAGCCCTCCATCGCTCGGCGATCCGATTCGTTTTCATCCCGCACCAAGATGGGGTTCATAAAACGCGTTTCCAGTAAGTTAGGATTCGTGTTCAGGTCCCAGTCGATCACCTCCATGAGCTGATCGTAGTCGCCGATGCGTTCCTTGGGGGTGCCGTTCCACAGTAGTTCTTCGGGGATGATGGCTTCGTTGACCAGCGACTGGTACATAGCGAACACGTCGGAGGCTTTTTGGGGCTCGTAAGTGCACAGACTGCCGGGGGCGTGCAGCATGCCGGGGGGCACGTCCCAGCCGGTGCCCGGTTCCAGTCGGAAGGCCGACGAGTAGTTAGTGATCTTGTTGTCGCCCTTGGTGAAGTTGACCAAGCACTCCCGGATTTGTTCCTTGGTGGTGCCGGGGGTGATGCCGAAGAAGGTGTAGGGGAAGTCGCCGCCGTGGTTATTCACCTGGGGCGGAAAGTAGTAGGCCTCGGGTTTGCCCTGCTGCCCGATCAGGGCGGCGTGTTCGTCGTTGTGGTGGATGTGGTGGGGCAGGGGACCCATGTTGTCGAAGAACTTGGAGTACATTGGCCAGCTTTGGTATTCATTCCATAGCCGGTCGCCGATGATACCACCCTTCAGTTCATCGATCACGTCGCGCAGCAAGATTTGCTGTTCGTTGGAGCCATCCTGTACCACCACCCCGCTCAGGCCTTCGTTTTCGCCGGTGAGCGGACCGTTTTTGGCCGGAGTGGTCGAAGAGAACCAGCGTTCGTCAATGCCGCCGCGGGCACCGCCGAGCACGTAATAGTCGTCGGGATGCAGTTTAATGCGGCGGCCGGGTACGCAGAAGGAGCGTGGCACCCAGGTGGGCGTAAGTCGTAGGATGCCTTTTCCCTGTTCCAGGGCATTTTCAGCAAGTGTTTTGTTCATTGTTCATTTGGTTAGAGACGCGATGCATCGCGTCTGTACGGTAATGCGTGATGCATCGCGTGTTGAGACGCGATTAATCGCGTCTGTACGATAAATCATTCGGTATTTTGAATTCCAATTGTCAAATCATAAATACGCCGTTCGCTGGGGGCCAACGTAATTAGGGTATCATTGGCCCGGGCCTTGGTTTGTCCAATGGGCGGATGGGTGCCCGGCTCCAGGGCCGTCACGTACTCGTCCGGACCCCAGTGCTGCCAGTTGGTGAGCCAGGGCAACTGCGCGGTGCGGAAGCGCAAGGCCACCGATAGGCTTAGGGCTTTATTATGAATGCGACCCGTTGCCCAGCCTTGCTCGTCGGCAACCGGCTGGATAAAGGCCGCCGCCTCGCCTCCACCGCGGTGGTCGTCTTGCGGAGCCGAACAAGTGCGAAAGTCATTATCATGACGGAAAATCCGGTCGTCTTGTTCACCTCCCCGCGATTGCCATTCTCCGTCGCACTCGATGCGTGTGCCCTCGTCCACCAACGGCCAGCCGAAGTTCAGGTGGTACAACAGCATGTGCGGCGCGGCGGTGTTGCCCCGATTGATGATCTCATCGCGCAGCGTAATGGTTGCTTGCCCCAGCGTGCCGGAAATAGTGCGTTTTAGCTCCAGGGTGGGGCCAAACACCTGTGTCTGAAGCATTCGTCCCGTTATGCTCATATCCATCCGACCGTTGGCGGGGTCGGGTTGCTCGATAGATAACAACTCGGCGGCAGTGTTGCTGATGCGACCGTGCAGTCCCCGCGCGCCGTGTTCGTCGGTTTCCGGTCCGCCCACGTGGGTGAGTCCGCAGGTGGTGAGCAAGCCACCACCGAAGGTCCGTAGCCAGTCCGCGCCTCGGTCCGAAAACGGTTGCGGAGCCGTGACCCCGCCGTGACTCAGCCAGGCCAGGCTGTGCTGATTGTAGAAAGCGTCGGCAACGTCCATTGCTCGGTCAATCACCACCTTGTAGCGCAAACCGCTGCCGGTATTCACCCAGGCAATACGCGTGCCGCGCCCCGGACCGTTGTCCAGCACCGAAGTCTCGATGCCGCCCAGTTGTGCGGGGTGCGATAGCTTATCTTTCCAGTTGAATAATGATGTCATAAGGTGCTGATAAATAGGCGAATAGCGAGGTTGCTAAAAAGCTTTTATTGCGGATTTATTTTACGGCGTAGTCGGCGGGCTTCTTGCCGGGTTGAAAGCCTCCGAAGCCGAACATGGTGGGATCATACTGCCCAACAATAGCTACCTCATTCTTCTCAGGAATCTGATCTTCCATATCCAGCCCCCAGTAGCAGGCGTTCACCAGCAGGCGGCGCAAATCCTCACTTTTCAAATCGATGGAGGCTCCCATCGTAGTGGTAAATATTTTTGCGGACGTCCCGTCTTCGTTCGTATATTCCTTGGTCCAGGCCATAGGCATGATTGATTTGCGCCAGTTGAGCGGAGTGTCGGCGCTCATGCCTTCGGTGGGCACGCCCCACACCAGCACGGTCGGGTTGCCGGTGAGCTCCCGGGTGCCGTACACGTCGGTGGGTACCCAGATGTCGTGGACACCGCGCAAGATCGGATGGTCGTTGCGCTGCTCGATGCCGTTGATGAGGCCGCGGGCGCCTTCTTTGGCGTGGTCGCCGTGGTGATCGATCCAGGTTTCGCCCAGCACCTGCCGTCCGAAACCGTCTTCCCAGCCTTCAACCTCGCTATCGAAGCTGTACTTGGCGTAGGGACTGTCTAAGTTCTTCACGTAACGAAAAGCGTGAGTAGCGGTCCGCATCCCCACGATGGGTTTACCAGCTTTCAGATATTCGTCGACGTACTTCATCTGCTCATCGGGCAACTCCCGAAACCGGGTGAAGAGCACCATCAGATCCGCCGATTGCAGATGCTCCAGGCCGGGAATATTGGAAGCATTGTCGGGGTTGATTTCGCCGTTCGGATCCAGCGCAAACAGCACGGTGGTTTTGAAGCCGTGGTGCTTATTCAGAATGGCCGCCAGCAGGGGCAGGGCCTCTTCGGATCGGTATTCTTCATCGCCCCCTACCAAAACGATGTGCTTACCCTGTCCGGGCCCAGCGGTAGATTCGTAGGTAATCCACTGCGAATTGGACTGGGCGGACAACGATGCAGTGGTTAGCAAGGAAGCGACCAAGAGGCAGTAGGTTCTTGTTAATTTGAGATGAGAGAAGGTTGTGTTTAGCATATTTTTCATGGTGCGTGTCAATGGCTTTGGTAGAGAAAGATACCCTAATATATACATTTTTGTCCTTCAGATTCTTTTAAGCTACTTAATTTGCGTGTTTTTGAAGCATCTTCTTAATGAATGCCAAGCCTTGCTCCGCCATGTGCCAGGGCTGGGCAAACGCGCGCCACACGTTGATGGCGTTGGCAAAGTCCGGATCGTTGCGGGTGAATCCCTCGATGGTGAGCCAGCCTTGATAGTTCAGGGCAGCGAGCGTAGCGAAGGTTTCGTCCCAGGGCACGTGTCCTTCGCCCGGAGTGCCGCGGTCGTTTTCACTGATGTGTACGTGACGCAGGTGCGGGGCGATGGTCTGTAACGCACCGCCAACCTTCTTCTCCTCAATATTGGCGTGGTGCGTATCGAACATGGCTTGCACCTGGGGGTGATCTACCTTGGTGATCAGGTGCTTGAGCTGCTCCATAGTGTTGCACAAGTAGCACTCGAAGCGGTTCAAAGCCTCCGGCGTAAGTAATACCTTGGCTTGGGCGGCGTAGTCACCGGCCGCGTGCAGGGCCTCGGCACTCCAACCATACTCCTGCTCCTGCGGGGCGTGCTGGGCGAAGGTGGCAAAGGCCGAATGA
The DNA here is from genome assembly GCA_965217295.1 of Cyclobacteriaceae bacterium. Classification (GTDB taxonomy): domain Bacteria; phylum Bacteroidota; class Bacteroidia; order Cytophagales; family Cyclobacteriaceae; genus Tunicatimonas. The sequence goes on along the minus strand of CBDCHR010000008.1, from coordinate 4,852,296 downwards.
AAGGGGCCGCACATGACGCTGGCGTTTAGGTCGTGCGCCCGGTCGACAGCCCAACGGATGCGTTCCAGGCCCTTTTGTCGGACGGCCGCCGAAGGGGAGATGATGTTTTCTTCGGCGTTGAGCACGAACACGGTGGTCACCTCCAGGCCAATGTTCTGCGCGTGGCGGCCCACGGTGCGGTACGCGCCCTCGTCGGGCGAGCCGATCAGAAATTCTACTCCGTCGTAGCCGATCTCCCGGAGGCGATCCAGAATGGGCAGCAAATCCTCGGACACTACGGCCGACCAGGCCAGTACGTTAAAACCTATTTTGTTCATAGTTCTTTGAGTCGAATGTTTCGGTAGGCAACTTGCATCGGCGGACCCACGTGCACCTGTACACCGAGTAGTCCTGACATCCTGCGGTTCACCGAATCGTCGTCGGTCACCTCACTCATCAGCACTCCGTTGATGTAGTGCTGCAAGCGATTTCCCCGGACGATCAGATGGCATTTGTTCCATTCCTCCGGATGAATCAATGTTTTCAACGAATCGGATTCGCCCAGCGAGGCGGTTACCTCCCGGTTTCTCCAGGCGTTGTTCTTCACGTTGGCGCGCAGCGAACCGGGCACGTCGGCACTGGTTTGGTTGCTGATGGTGACTTGTTCGCCCCGGTAGGCCAGGGTGGTGCGCTTTCGCTCTTCGTAATTTTGGCCGGTGTAGGTGTTCTTTCCGTCGATGTCGGCTTGATAACCCCGCAGCGCGTACGGAATGGTGTCTAGTCGTTCGCTGCGGTAATTGATGCCGCTGTTACCGCTTTTGGTGATTCTAAACTCGGTTTTCAGCTCAAAATCCGCCGGTTGACCTCCCTGCCAGATGATAAAAGAATTGGTTTTTAATAGTTTGTCAGGAGTGATTTCTCCCAGCAGGCTGCCGTCCGCTACGCGCCAGTAGGTGGTGTCTCCCTCCCAACCGTCGAGACTTTCTCCGTCGAAGATCGTGACAAACCCTTGTTCGTCTACCAAGTTTTGGGCTGGCTGTTCAGCAGTACTATCCGACGGGGAATCTTGCTGAGCAGTGGTTTGGCAGCCGTTAAGCAACCAGGCCAACAGGATTCCGGATGAGAAGAGCGACCGTATCGTGATTTTTGGCATAGGCTGCTGGTATCAGTTATTTTCTTGGCTGTAAAATACAAAAAGACCATCTTTTCCGGCGGCAACGATGTCCTTTTTTCCGGAACCGTTTACGTCGGCAATGCTAAAGTATATGCCCAGTCCCTTGCCTTCTCCCGGCGGTCCGTAACTAATCACTTGTTTGCTAAAGCTTTCGCCGTTCCACTTATAGTAGTAGATGCCTACGTCGTCGTTACCGCCCGGGTCTTTCCCGTTGTGCGCTCGAAATCGTTTTCCGGTGACCAACTCCGGCTGCCCATCATCATCGAGGTCGACCCATTGCATAGTATGAAACTGGGAGTGGTAGGGATCAATCGGGTGCTTGATCCATTCATTCTTGCCGGTTCCTTGACCGAGGCGCTGCTCGTACCAGTCTAGCCCGTAATCGTGCGCTTGTCCGGCGATCAGGTCCGGCCGACCGTCCTGATTCACATCAGCGACAATAATTGGAATGCTCACTTTGCCCAGGTCGAAGTCGGCGTGAAACGTCCACGCATCCTGATAAGGGCGCTCCGGAGCTTCAATCCAGCCGCTGGCAACAACCAGATCGCCCCGTCCGTCGCCGTTCACATCTCCGAAGCCCAGTCCGTGTCCGTGTTCGCCCGAAATTGGGTACGCCCGAAAGGTTCCGGTTCCTTTGCCTTGTACATCTTGAATCAGACGGTAAATCACCAAAGAATCGTTAGGGGTGTTAGGAACAATCTCCGGGGTGCCATCCCCGTCGACGTCCCAGGCGGCGGTGGTTTCCACGTTGCCGACTTCGGCAATCAGGTGCTCGGGCCATTCCTGCTCTGCTCCCGGATTTTCTTTCCACACCAGACGTTTGCCAAACCAGCCCCCGGTGATAAAATCCATTCGTCCGTCGCCGTTCACGTCCATCGGAATGGTAGAAAAATCGTCCCAGTACTCGCCGTAGCGCTGGGCGGACCCGATAGCGTGCCGAGTAGTGAAGTCCGGCCCTTGGTACCAGAAGCCTCCCGACACGATGTCCGGCAGTTGATCGTTGTTCGCGTCAAACACCGCGACCGACTCAAAGCTCTCGGCGGCCACTTGCTGCTTCACAAACTGGAGGGCACCGACCTTTTCTTGCTCGGACGCTTGGGCCACTACCTCCTGACCGATCAGTAGAAGAGCAATCAGGGAGAGTGCTTTTCTGGGAAGTGAGCGGGAGCAAGTTAAGTACAGCAAATTTAACATCATACGGATCACCCGGGGCGCTTCTTTTCTACTAGGTTAGCTTATTCGGCACTGGCTGATGCTGAGCTGTTTTCCTTCTGATAGATCGGAGAATCGGGATTGCCACCGGCCATCAGGTAGGCGATCAAATCCCGGAGCTCGTCCTCGCCCAGCGGGTTGATCAGTCCGGGCGGCATCACCGACACGGCCGACAGTTTGGTTTCGGTGACCTCAGCTTTCGGAATCTCGCGGATCACATCGGGAGCGAAGGGGTTTTGCGACAGGTAGTACGCGTTGTCATCCTCCCGCGTGAGCTTGCCCACCACCGATTGTCCATTTTTGAGGTACAATACCGTAGAAGCGTACTGGTCGGAGATCACTTCGTTGGGTTCCAGGATGGCGGTCATCATGTCCTCCGGAGAGAAGCGGGTGCCCAGCTGGGTGAGGTTGGGCCCGATGATGCCCCCCTCGCCACGCATGCTGTGGCAGGTGGCGCAGCGCGTGGCCAGGTACATGTTGTGGCCCACCTCAAAATCACGGTTCTCCATCCAACCGCTGTCCAGCACCGCCACCGCCTCTTCGATTTCCCAACGATGCCACGGCCCTTCGGGTTGGGGCACGTTGGCCAGGTTTTTTCCATCGTTGCCGATGAGTGAGTCCCCCGACATCGTATTATAGAAGGCAAATTCGCCCTTCGGCACGTGGGTAAGTGCTTCTTTCCGAGCTTTATCGACAAACCCGATGTAGCTGTTTCCCCCTTCAAAATCAAAGGCCTGATAAAACCATTTGAAGTAGCGCTCGCGCAGTTCGGGAGTCCAGCCCGAGCGCTGTTCGCTCAGCACGGTCGCGTAGTAGGTCTGCTGGGCCGGGGGCACGTTTTTCAGCATATTAGCGATGTCTATCCCGTACTGCGGATTACGAAGGATCAGGTCGGTGCCGTCAGTGGCACCCGCGGCTTGTTGGGTGGCTCCACTGTTTTTATCTTCCAGCAGGGCCAGGGTAGATTCAATCACCTGTGGGTCGTCCAGGGCGGTCAGCAGTTTGCTCAGCGAACCGTTTAGCACTTCCTGATCGGCCGGGTAGTGCGGGTTTAGGTAAGCGATGACCTGCTGCCGGGCCGCTCCGGTGGGGGTGCCCATCCGGGCGATAGTGAGCTCGATGGCCCGCAACAGGTCCACCTGCTGGAGATCAGTCAGCGCGTCATAATCTACGGCGCACAGCCGATCCAGCATTTGGTTTCTCAGACTTTTATTTCCCTGCCGGGCCAGCGCCACCATGCTCTGCGTCAGGGCAATTGGGTCTTGCTCACGCAACGCCCTCTGTTGCCATTGGCTCACCGGCTGATGTTCTACGGCCACCCGGGCGGCGTAGCGCACAAACCGATCTTCGTGGTTCAGGTAGGGCCAGGCTGCTTCCAGTCCGCCCGGCTTACCATCTTCGTGGTAGGTTTCCAGTTGGGTTCTAATCTGCTGCGCTTCGGTAGGCATCGGTTCCTTGTAAGAAGCCAGCACTACTTTCGGTTCTTCTCCGTCGTAGAACACCCGGTAGAGGTCCGAGTCGAGCCGCCGCCCGCCGGTCATGAAGTACATCGCTCCGTCCGGCCCGATCACGCCATCGGTGAGCGGTAGCGGCATGCCGGAGACAAATTCTTCTTTCTTAGCGGAATATGTGGCCCCGTCGGGCTGCAAATGGATAGCGTAGATGATCCCGAAGCTCCAGTCAAAAGCAAACAGGGCGTTTTGGTACGGATCGGGAAATTTGCTCTTCGCACCGTGCAGCACTCCGGTGGGCGACCCTTGTCCGATATTGAGCACGGCGGGCAGGTTGTCGGGATAGGCGGGCGACCACTTGGCGTTGCCACTTCTCCAGCCAAACTCAGCTCCGCTAGGCACGTGGCAGATGCGGGTGGGGCGGTACCAGGGCATGCCCAAGTCCCATTCCATGTCCGAATCGTAGGTGAATAGATCACCGGCCGGGTTGAAGGCGATGTCGAAGGCGTTGCGGAAGCCCCCGGCGACCATTTCCCAGCGTTCGCCCAGCGAATCGATGTGGGCAATCCATCCTCCGGGAGCTGCCCGGTCGTTGGCGTGGCCGCGGGGGTCCAGGATTTTAGGAAACAAGTTATCGTCTTCCCAAACCTTGGGTAAACGATAAGCATCCATTTTGGGAAGGTCGGTATGGTTGCCCGCGATCACGTAGAGCGACTGTCCGTCGGGGGCCATCACAATGCTGTGCGGTCCGTGTTCTCCGGCTCCTTCCAGTTGCTTGAGCAGCGTGATCCGGTCGAACTGATCATCATGGTCGGTATCTTGCAAGCGATACAGCCCGCTTCCCTTGTCGAACTTGCCTTCGTCATCGTCGTCAACGCGGTGGTTCACCATCACGTACAGACTGTTGAAGGCCCACAGCAATCCCTGGGCGTAGCCCATCTGAATGACGGAGTCGGCTACCGGCGCTTCGTTCTGAATCTTGAGTTTTTCGATAACCGGAGTCAACGAATCGGACCCGATGGAAGCCAGGTCCATCCGATACAGCGCCCCGTACTGGTCGGAGGTGATCAGCCGCCCCCGGTCGTCGAAGGTCATCGCCACCCACGAACCCATTTCGTTCTCAGATGGGCTAAACAGGTGCTCGGCCTGAAATCCTGACTGTAGCCTGAGTTTATCAAGCTTGGGACCCAGCGATATTTTTTCCTGAACCTCATCGGGTTCTGGTTCATAGCTGCAGGATGCGAATAGAAGGATGACGAAGAGGGCGAGAAGGTGATCGGAAAATGAACGGATGTGATTCATAAGGAACAGATTGGTCACAAACAAACTTGCGGTTGGGTAAAATGCAGTTAGCAAAGGCGGGTTAAATTTAGCATTTTATCTTTCTACACGCACGTTTGCCGGAAGTTTAATGGTGATCTGGCCGAGTGGCGTAGTAATCAGCCTAACGCAAACTGTCCTCCAGGTCGTAGCGGTAGTTCCACTGCTTCATGTAATCATCGGCCGGTAGAAATTCATCGCTCACCGTCCGCAGTTTCTGCTGGAGGATTGTCTCCAGCGTGCGCTGTAGCTCCGCTTGGGCGGGCTGATCTACCAGGTTATTCATCTGGTAGGGATCTAGCTGATCGTCGTAAAGGAGCCAGGGGCCGGTCAGGTCACGGGCGTAGGTATAGCGCTCGGTCCGGATGGCGCGGTACTCCTTGCCTCCCTGCTGAAAGCTCCACTGGTGGAAGGGGACCGGGGCCTGTACCAGGGCCGCTTCTTCCGGGTACGGTACTTGACCAGCCAGCGCCTCAGACAAATCTGTTCCTTCTACCGATGTCGGCACCGCTAGGTTGCTCAGGCCAAGCAAAGTCGGTAGAATATCCGGAGTGTTGATCGGCTTGTTGATTTTTTGGTGAACCAACCGGGCCGGATAGCGCAGTAGCATCGGCACCCGCAACGATTCGTCCCAGGGCCGCTGTTTTTTCATCATCCCTCGTGATAGCAGCATATCACCGTGGTCCGAAGTGAACACCACAATGGTATTATCGGCCAGATTTTCTTGCGCTAAGGCCATCAGTAGGTTTTTCATCGCCTGATCGAGGGCGGTGCAGTGCGCGTAGTACCCCGCCAGCATATGTCGGGCACTATCTTGTAGCCCTTCGGGCACGTTAGGATTTACCCGGATGGTTGCCGGATCGTACATCTCCCGGTACTCCGCCGGAGCAGTGTGATAGGGGGCATGCGGCGATCCCCAGGAAAGTACCAGGAGAAAGGGGGCGCTTTTTGCTCGTCGAACGTACGCAATGGCGCTGTCGGTCTGGGCAAAGGCATCGTAACCAGACCAGGCCTGCTGCTCGTTGTCTTCGTCGTAGTAGGTAGAGTTGTTGTAGTCGTGCGTCACCTCGCGCACCTTCCAGTAATCGAAACCCTGTCGGCGACTCCGGGGAACCGGTCGGTTGCGCGCCGCATAAAATTTTTCGCCCCGAGCGTGCCCGTTGAGGTGCCACTTACCGATGTAGCCGGTTTGATAGCCTGCTTCTTTATAAATTTCAGCCATGGTCAGTGCTTCGTTTTTCAGGGGCTTATCATTGTAGAATACCCCGTGCGTGAGCGGATACTGGCCGGTGAGCAGACTGGCTCGAAACGGGGCGCAGACTGGCAGCACGGTTACGGCGGTGTTAAACACCACGCTCTCACTGGCCAGCGCATTCAGATGCGGAGTTTTAACGTCCGGATTCCCGGCGTAGCCGGTCGCTTGTGCCCGCCACTGGTCGGCCACCACCACAATGACGTTGGGATGCATAGAAGCCACCGCGTGCTGTCGGTTGGGATCAGGAGCACGGCAGCCCAGTAGGAGACTTACGATTAGCGTGAACCTGGTTGCAGTCGAGAGCGTGGGTAGCATAGAGGAGGATTGTAAAGGGCCCTAGCTACTAAGCAGACCCGTTTGTTATCTCCGTTTATACTACTTTCAGTGGTGAAATCCAACCTTTGCGCAAAAACTCTCAATCGACGATGATCAATTGACCGCTAGCGCATCACCGCTTCTTGCTGGTCAATTCGAAACCGCAGCACTAGCTCGTGGCTGTTGGGAAAATAATTGGCCCCGCCCGTTAGCGAGTAGGCGTAGGTAAAGGCAATTGCCGGGGTGATTTCCGCTCCGGCCAGCGCGTTGACCCCGTAGCGCTGCCGATAACCCGCTCCGCCCCAGAACTTTTTCCGGAACGATGCCAGTAGCATCCCTTCCCACTGACTGTCGAAATCAGCCGCGTAGTGGTAGAGCAGGGTGGGCGTAATTTTCCAATCGGTGAGGCGGGGGATGAAATCGTAGGAAAACGAGCCGATGAGGTGATTCAGGGGCTGAAAGCCGCCGAGAAGCGCGTCGCCGCCGCCCGGAGACAGGGTATTGGTCAAGCGAGGAACCGCCAGTCCCAGGGTGAACCTTTCGTAGCGATAGCGAATGCCCAGACCGCCGTCCAGCACCAATCCGGAACCGCGGTACGAAGCCACCGCCGGATCATCCGGATCATCAATCCGCCCCATTCGCAGGGTATTGAGGCGGAAACCCAGTGACAAGCCGAAGCTGAGCCACTGTTTGGGGCGGTTACTCATCCGAAAGCGGTAGCCCGCCGTGAGGTGGGTGCTCAAACTGTTGAAGGGGCCTTCGGCCAGATTAGTGAGGTTGGCACCCAGGCTAAGCCGGTCCAAAGGCTTCTCAAAGGTAACCGTAGCCAAGGTTGGCGAACCTTCCGTGCCCGTCCACTGCTTCTTGAAGGACGTATGGAACTGGGTCCGCTCGGCTGCGCCCACCGCGGCCGGATTGTAAGCAAACGGATTCACGAAATACTGGTTCTGAACCGGCACCAACTGGGCGAACAAGGGGGCACCTACCCCTACTTGAAGCGTGATGAGCAGAAGAATTTTGAGTAGTGACATAGTTTGCTTCGTTTAGTACAGGATGGTTACGTAGCCCGTCACGGCCTTTTTTTGACCCGCAATCACAATAGAATAGTAGTACACTCCGGCGGGAAGGGGGCGTCCGAGGTGGATGCCGCTCCAATCCTGACGGTAGTTGTCGGTTTCAAAGACTGGTTGCCCGGTGCGGGTTACCACCCGAATGTGGTAGCTGCCCAGATCCTGGAGCCCGGCCACCGCCCACACATCGTTGCGGCCGTCGCCGTTGGGAGTGATCAGGTTAAAGGCCAGTAGCGGACCGTTCAGGGCCGGGTCGTCCGGGTCGATAGGCTCGGGATTGTTCGGGTTAGTCGGGTCGGGATTCGGTAGTGGTTCGGCGGGGTCAGGAACCACGGCTACGCAGGGTTCCTCGTCGGCGCGGAAACACGCATCTTCCGGGATAAAGGCCAGTTCCACTTCGTCTTCGTTAGCGGTTTCCCATACGTTGCGGTTCCACACGGCCAGGTAAACATCCGAATTACTCAGTGAGCCATCCTCCGCCAGCGTATTGTAAGGATCCATCCTGAGGGCATTGTCGGTGGTGATAAGCCGCCCCTGATCCGTCTGCGCCAGGTAGGCCACCCGGCCGTTGCCAAAGGCAATGCGATTTTCTGACCCGTTGCCTCCCTCCCGCGAGAAAACGCCCCACAGCAAGCGCGTGTTAAAGTCCGGGGTGGTCATCAGCACGTACTGATCACCGGCGTAGGTTCCTACCAACTCGCCGTTCACGTTGAACACGTCCCGATCCTGAATCTGAAAGGCCGATTGCCCCACCAGCAGCACGTTGCCCTGATCATCTACTTCCAGGTCGCCGTGGCGGTTGCGGTGGGTGTTGGTCTTGCCGCTACTCAAGCGGGCGTGCACGAACTTGCCTTTTTCTACCAGCCCGTTGGTCGGATCTATCTTTCCCAAAAAAGTGATGTGGCACGAGCCGCAGGAGTTGGTGCCGTCGGTGAAGAAATCATTGCCGTTGAGCGCCACCTTGTTGGTGAGTCCCTTTCCGTCGTAGGCGAATACGGTGAAGCCGCCGGGCCCGCCGCCCGCCGTTTCTCCGGCCACGTAGAGTTGGTTGCCGCTGGCTTTCACGTGATAGATGCGGGTGTCGGCCCCGTTCTCGTTGGTATTGATCTCGTTGGCCCCGAAGCCCCAGGTTTTCCAGGTTTCCTGCCCGGTTCCGGTCAAGCCATAAGCCCGCAGGAAGGCTACCTGCAGCACCGAACTGGCCTGGGTGTAGCCCACCACGTAGTACTGCCCGTGGGCCGAACTGATCTCCACATTGTTGATGTGCGCTCCGTTGTTATCAAGATTCGTATTCACGTGCATCACTGAGCCATCGGAGTCGTATAGTTTAACCTGACCCGGTCCGTTGGATGCGGAGGCCACCACGGCCACCACCCGGCCGTCGTCGGCAATGGCCAGGCGGGGCCGCTCCGACAAGGATTCGGTGCTCGTCCACTTCACGGAGTAGTCGGGCCGCAGTACGGCCACCCCAAAGCTGCCGACCACGGCAATCTCCCCTCCGGCGTTCACGTCCATATCGTACACTGTTTCGCCCAGCACGATGGTCTTGGTCAACTGGGTGCCATCGGCACTGAGTTCGTAGATTTTGCCCCGGTCGCTTTCCGAAGCACCGAGCACCGGGGTGGTTGGGGCATTCATGTTATCGTTGAAATTGCCGGCGACCAGTAGCGCGCCGCTCGGCGTGAAGGCGGTCTGCGCCACTTCATTGGCTCCGGCACCCCCCAGGTAGGTACCCACGTCCAGGTGCAGATTCTTGACTTTGCCGGGTTGGTTATACTCCGGCAGGTAGCGATAAATTCCTACTCGCTGCGATTCGTTTTGCTCGGTGCAATTGCCCTGGGCATCCTTTTTCACGCGCATTTCGGCTAAGAAGGTCACTCCGTTGTCAGGGGTTACAAAATTGTCCATACGCTCGATACAGCCTAGCCCGTTGTTCTTCAGAGACGTTGTTATCGCGGCATCTACGCGCGCAAACCCACCATCATTTTCTTGTAAAAACAAATAATCGGGAGAGATGAAGAGCAGCGCGCCGGTGCGGTAGAAGTACTTAAGCCAACCACCGTCGGTTTTTTCGTAGAGCCCTTGCTCGGTCTTCACGAAAAGTTTTCCGTGCCCCACGTCGGTGAAGATAGGCCCTACCGGCCCGAAGCCGGTTCCCGTGATGTTGATCGCATTAAGACCGGCGGTGGCGCTGACCCAGTTGGTGCCATCCCACGCGTACACCCCCCCCGTGCCGTTGTTGTCACGGTAATCGAAGGTGCTGTAGTGATATATCTTGCCGTTGGTGAGCGCGATGGGATGTTTGGGGTTGCCGCCCTTTCCTTTAATCAACAGGGGTTGGTCAGGATTTCTGAGGTAGTTAGTGGTTTGCTGATCGATGTCTACCTGCAGCACAAACTCTTCGTTGACCTGTAGTCGCAAATCCGGGTATTCTTGTACCGCCGATTCACTTTCTATGCGGCAGGGCACGTAGAGGAAGTTACCCAGCGCGTCGATGCCACGCGATAAGGCTAAACCAACGTCGGGTAGGGTCATCACCTTGTTCCAAGCCGCCGCCGCAATGTTGAGTTCGTACACATCCTGGCTGTTGCCCCCGGGGATGCCGAAGATGCGGGTGCCGCTGCTCACCAAAGCCCGATAGCCGTACTGGTTGAGCCGGGGGGCGGCTTTGTTCCAGCGGTTGGCCGCCGGGTCGTACTGATATACTCCGTCGCGCGCTTCGCCGCCCGAGTGATTGCCGACAAAGGTTAACACGCGCCCATCGTTCAGCGTGAGCGTGCTGGTTACCTCGAAGGATTCGCCCGCGCTGAAGTCAGCCAGGCCCGCATTGGCTTCTTTCCAGGCGCCGGTCTGGGCCTGGGCCACGCTGAGCAATAGACACAGAGAAAAGAGCAGGGTCAATCCGCGCGGGATTAAACTGGGGTGAGGGAGAACCGCCATCGGGTTAGTCTTATGGATAAAAATCATCGTACAAACTGGCTACGGACGTAGGCTTACATTAGGCGGTAAACCTACGGCACGAAGAGGGTAGAAATGAGGGAACTACGCGCCACATAATACCCGCGTAGTAAATTGGGGCATTGCGCCGAAAAGCAAAAAAACGCAGCGTTATTTTACTACGAGGACCCTTCGCGAAGCTCGAGACAATTGTGGGGCGATAAAAGAAGCGTGGAGCGGGCCTCAGTGGATAGCTCAGGCGCGGTCGGAGATTGTAAATCTAGCTGCCAACTAATTGACCAGCTTGCGTTAAGCTCAACGAAAACCGTGACGGGAACCGAAAGGTGGTTCACAATATATAGCAACCGTCCACTAGAAGTGTTAATGCATAATACGTTGACAGCCAATGAATTGCTAGATTCTACTGAAAGTAATTGTTTTGGTTGTTGATCCAAAATCCGATGCAGTACGTGGTAGGTCGGATTCGGTTGGCCGTCGCAAACGAAACCACGCGTTCCGAACAGATCAAAGAAATCTACGTGCGCGGCTCCGGCCTGGGCCAACGCCGCCAGGCAGCCCACCATCCAACCCGCCGCGAAGTGCGAATCCTGTCGCGAATCGGGGGGGAAAGCGTAGGACAACTGGTCAGGGTCCGGAACCGCCGCATCCGGATTGAAGCGAGCGTGCAAGCCCACCGGCGATACGCGAATAGGAAAGTCACCGGCAAATTGACGGGCGCTAACCACCGTGCTTGCCTGTCCGGCGATGGTTTCCACGACAGAGGCATTATCAAAGGCATGCACCTGCGCACCGTTAGCGTAGAAGGTGAAGTCGGCCCGCGACAGATCAGGACGGTTCCGGTTGAGCAGGGTAAAATAGTAGGCGGTTCCGACGCCTACTCTAACCGCTGGAAAGTGCTTCCGTAGCAGGGGAATCACTTCTTGAAGGAAGGCGTCGGCGGCAAGGGGTTGACCCGCTTCTACCACTGAAATTGCCTCAAAGGTTGCGGGGGCAACCTCGGTAGCCAGCTTCGAGAGTAGTTGGTCGGGGTCACCTTCTCGGTGGTGCAGCACCAAGTGCAGGGGCTTGCCCAGACGCTGGGCGAACGCGCGGATTTTCCTCCACTGCTGCTCCCACCCCGGACTGCCCCAAAGTAGGTCGGCCCGTAGGCTTTTGAGTGGTAACCGTTGGAGTAGCTCGACCGACGTGGGGTCTGCGTCATCAGGGTTCAAGGGGACACAACTACCCATTGTGGGCCAGGGCAATGTTTCAGTAGTCTTCCAACGCACTCGCACCTGATCGTCGTCCGAACTTACTTTCGCCGGTGAAAGCAAGCGAAACACTACGCGCTGCTCCACCACGTCGCCGGGCTGGTAGGTCACCGGAGCGGGGCGGTCCAGCGGAGTGCAGTAGGTTTTGTACGAAGCGTCGGTCCAGTTACGCTGATCTTCCATCTCGAAGATGTCACCCGCAAACTCCAGCGCGCAGGCGGTGCCGTCGGCGGTGGTCCAGTGCATCGCCCGGATATCTGTCGCCGGTTGGTGGGGTGCTACGTAGCGGGGAAACTGGTGCGCTACGGTTTCCCCGCTGGGCGTAGTGACGGTGAACGACTGTCCGCTGGTGGCCCGCAGGGGATGCAGCACGCAAAAGCCCGCCCGCCTGCTGCGAAACGTCTCCCGAAAGGTGCCCCGGAGGTGAAATTCTACGCTGCCCGCCGGTGAGCCGGAAAGAGCGCACTCCCACGCGACAATTGCCCGCCCCAACCGTTCGTTTTGCGCTCGATAGCGTACGCTGAAACTTTCCGCATTCGTTTGAATATCCTGCTCGGTAATCGTAAGGGGCACGGTGGCCCACTGTTCGTCGCGCAGCGCAAAGTAGATCATGCGCAGCAACTCGGTGCCTCCCAGCTTGAGGTAGCGCAGGGTTCCCTCGGTGTATTCGGCGCGGAGGAAACCCGCTTGCACGGGGTGAGCGTGGGGGATAAGTTGCATAGCGTAGGTATTCAATGAAAAAGTGTAGTGCTAAGGTACGCGTTAAAACACGCACTAGATCAGGTCTTGTTTTATACAGCTATCGCGCCATCACCGCACCCCACATCTGGTCGGCTTTATTCTTTAAATTCTCCTGGTGAATAACGAAACCCGGGTCCACCAATACGCTGTCTACCGGTTGCCCGGCCAAACGCTGCTGAATGGCCGCCACCGCTTGCGCGCACTCAAAGTAGACGTCCTGCACTCCGTCGGCGTCCAGGTAATTGCTCAGCAGCATCCGGTAGGCAGTGGCATCGCCGTCGAAGCCGCCCAGCAGCACGTGCTGCGGATGCCCTACCGGGTGGTACTTCTCTACGTTTTTCAGCGCCGACACCACCGAAGGAAACAAAAAGTCGGACGAACTGAAGATGAAATTGATGTCGGGATGGGCCTGCAGGGCGTTGGTTACTCCGGCCAGGGCCTTTTCTTGGTTCCACTCGGTGGGCACTTCGGCCACCACCTTGATCTCCGGGTACTCGGCCAGGGCCGCCTCGAAGCCCTCGCGCCGTTTCACGGCGTTGATGTCGCCCAGGTCGCCAATTAAAATCATCGCCTGCGATGGACTGCCCCGCTTCTGAGCCAGTTCAGCCAGGTGCCGCACCGTTTGTCGGGTGATGGCAAAGTTGTCGGCTACCACCGTGGTGTATTGGCCCGGGTTGCGGGCGGGCAGACGGTTGTAGATCACAATAGGAATGTTCGCCCGGTTGGCCGCCTTGATAATCGGGATGATAGTATGTCCATCCTTGGGAGCGATCACGATGCCATCTACCCCGCGGGCGATGAAGTTGTTAACCTGCTCAAACTGCCGGTTGGCATCGCCGTTGGCCACCGCCTCCAGGGTTTGGATGCCGCGCGCAGCGCACTCCGCTTTGAGCGCTTCAATGCTGGCCACCCAGTACTCAGTTTGCAGGGTCTCGAAGGAGATACCGATGGTGAGTCCGTCTTCCTCGGGGGGGGAGAACTGACAAGCAGTAACCAATAGTACAAAAACCAGCGTAGTCAGCCAGGTTACAATAGAGGTTATTCTGATACTTTTCTTGGCTCGTGTCGACACGAGCCTTAAGAATTTATCGGAATAAAGTTTAATATATCCACCAAAATCACCCTTGTTTTTCATAGGAGGTTGGTCGCGTACCGTTGTGTTCCTTCAAAGAAGCATATTTTACGGCAAAGTACCAACGTAATTGGTCAACCATAGGGCTTGTCAAGCCCGACCCAATCGGCGACGCCGAAGCTGCTGACGATGCTGCAGACTGTCGATCATCACAATCAGGAAGATTACCCCGCCCGTGATCAGCGGATACAGGTAAGGGTTCGCGTTCACGATCACCAGTCCGCTCTGCAGCGCCTGAATAAAGATTGCTCCCACCAGCGTGCCCGGCAGCACCGTGCCCTTGCCTCCGAACAAACTTGCGCCCCCCAGCACCGCCGCCGCGATGGCCACAAATTCGCTCTGGTAGCCAAAGGTCGGCGACACCGCCCCCAGTTGGGCAATAGCAACCAGTCCGCCCAGGGCCGCGCAAAATCCACTGATCAGGTACACACTCAATAGTATCCGGTTTACGGGCAGTCCCGCCTTACGCGCCTTTTCAGCACTGTGTCCCACGGCGTAAATCTGCCGTCCAAAAGCCGTATAGGTAAGCACCCCGTGGCCCGCCAGCACCACTCCGGCCAGCACCAGCACCGGAAAAGGAATGCCCAGCAAGCGGGCCGACCCAATCTGCAACAACGACTCCGGCAGGTTGATCGCGCGCGTCTCGGAGAGAAAGAGCCCTAACCCGCGGCCGACGTAGAAGGTGGCCAGCGTCACGATAAACGGAACGATCCGTACCCGAAACACCAGCACCGCGTTAACCAGTCCGAAGACCAAGCCTACTAACAGCACCACCAGACCGGCCAGCCACAGCGGCTGTCCGCTGACCACCATTTGGGCTGAAACCACTCCGGCTAAAAACATGATGGAACCCACCGAAAGATCAATCCCCGCGGTAAGTAGCACGAAGGTCATGCCGGTGGCGATGATGCCCAACGAAGACGCCTGCACCAAAACGTTGAGTAAGTTCTGTCCGCTAAAAAACTGGGGAGATAACAAGCTGAAGGTCAGCACAATTAGCGCCAGCAGAATAAGCGTGGCGTAGTTGAGCAAGAATGCAAACAGCGGACGAAAGAAACGCATGGGGCGGTTGGTCGGTGGCTCATGAAGTGGGATACTTTACGGCCGGGGGGCTAAAAGTAGGAAACCGCCTCCACAATCAGAAACGGTGGCGCTATTCTTCTACCCGCAGAATCTCAATTTCCGTTCGTCGGTTCAGTGCTCGGCCGCCTATCTCAACGTTGTTCGGGGCAATGGGCTGCGTCTCACCAAATCCCTTGGCCGACACCCGCTCGGCACTGATGCCGTAGTTGAGCAGATAGTTCGCCACCGCCTGGGCCCGTTGCTCGGACAGCTGCTGGTTGTAGGTGGCGTCGCCCACGTCATCGGTGTGCCCGTTGATCCGAATCACCAGGTTGGGATACACCTTGAGTAGTTCGTAGATGCGGTCGAGTTCCACCAGCGATTCGGCCTTGATGATAGACTTGTTGATGGGAAAGAAGATGTTTTTCAGTACTTCAATTGATCCCACTTCGGCCTTGCGCAGCGCGATCTGTCGCCGGATTTCCTGGTTGGGATTCAGCTGGTTGCGCTGGAAGTTGATGGAGTAGAACAGGTATTCGTCGCTCTCCACGGTGAGTCCGAAGTTATCCCCTTCGGGGATGGGAATTTTAAACTCACCGGTCGAGGGATCAGAATACACGCGGGTAATCACGATGTTTTTCCGGTTGTCCGACAGCATGATCTCAGCCTCCAGTGGGGCGTTGGTGACACCGTCGACTACTTTTCCCACAAAGTAGGTGGTATTGGCGTCGGTGGTGGCCAGCGTCATGGCGGGCGGGGCGTTGGCGGCTTCCTGAAAGTCTTTCTCGTCCATCAGGATGGCGTAGATGTCGTTGCCGCCCAGTCCTTCTTCGCGCGCCGTGGCGTAGTAGCCGTACACGTTGTCCCCGGCAATTACAAAGTAGTTATCGTCCTGCGCGGTGTTGATGGGGTAGCCCAGGTTGATGGGCGTGGTCCACTTTTCGTTGTAGAGTTTGCTGCGGAAGATATCGTAGCCGCCCATACCCAGATGCCCGGTGGAGCTGAAGTACAGGATGTCGCCGTCGGGATCAATAAAGGGGGCGTCTTCGTCGCCCGAAGTGTTGATCTTAGGACCCAGGTTCAGGGGTTTTCCGTACTCGCCGAAGCGGTTGAGCACCGACACGTAGATATCGAAGCCGCCGTAGCCGCCCTCGCGGTCGCTGGAGAAATAGACCTTGTTGCCCTCGGCGTTCACCGAAATGGATAGCTCGCGGGCGGCCGAGTTCACCCCGCTCACCGCCTCGGGTTTCGACCAGCGGGTGCCGTCGTAGGTAGAATAGTAGAAGTCGCCTTCGCCTTCGTCGGAGTAGATAAACAGTTTGGTGCCATCGGGCGAGATGGCCGCCGCGCACTCGTGGTACTCGGTGTTGATCTGGTTGCTGATGGACGTCGGTTTGGTCCACTGTTCGTTCTCGCGCTTAGACACGTAGATGTCTTCGTAGTAGTTATTGTCGTAGGCCAGCTGCCCGCCGGTGGAGCCCTTGCGGCGGGAGGTGAAAACGAGCGTATTGCCATCGGCCGTGATCAGCGGGGCGTAATCCTGGTACTGAGAATTGAGCACGCGCAGATTAGAAGCCTTCACCTCTTTGGGGTTGTTGAAGTACTCGATGCCGATGTTGCACTGTTTGATGTGCTGATCGACCAGAAAGGTATTTTCGGCCTCTTCGCGGTAGATTTTAAAGTAATCCAGCGCTTCCTCGAACTGGTGGTTATACTGGTAGGCGAGTCCTAAGTGATACTTCATGCCCGCGTTGGTTTCGCCCGAGGAGTGCACCTTCTGGAGGTAGGGCAGGGCCCGATCTTTGAAACTGCCCTTCAGATAGGCTAATCCGATTTTTAGGGTTAGGTTTAGATTGTCCGGTTCTTCCTGCTGGGCTTCCAGGTAAGTATTGATGGCTTCTTGGTAGTAGCCTTCCTCGTAGAATTTATCACCGGTTTTTACCAATTTCTTGTAGGACTGAGCCGAAGCGGCGAAGCTAAGGAGGAGGAGCGAAACAGCGATCAGGGCGAAGCGAATCATGAGCGGGGCATTGCGTTGATTTAGGGGGGAAAATACGCGAATGCCCCCGGCGATACCGCGCAAACCTGGGCGGTAAAATACGCACGTAAGACTTGTCAGGAAATAACCGTTTACCGGGGGTTTTTGCGGGTACGAACGTTTTTGTTAGACCATTTCTCCCTGCTTCACCCACAGGATATTTACTCCTTGCTCCTGCGTGATCAACGTTTCGTAGGGGATCTCGTACAAATCGCCTCCTTCGTCGATGAGGTGCGGTTCGTACTGATAACTGCGCATAAGATCTACCAAACCTTTCTGGTCGACCTTACCCCGCCGAAAGTAGGGCGGCCAGAATTCGGTATGCACAAAGGGCACGGTTTCCAGCAAGCGGCTGGCTCCCCGCAGCACGTAGTATTCGTAGCCTTCCACGTCCATTTTGATAAATTTAACCCGCGCCGGGTCCACGGCGTACTCGTCCAGAAAATCGTTGAGCGTGGTGGTGGTCACTTGCACGGTTTCGCCGTCGCTCTTGGCCAGGGGAATGAGCGAGTGGCGACCCCGGTTCTTGTGAGGATACAGGTACAGCGTTTTGGTTTCGCGCTGGTCGGAGAGCGCCTTAGGCACCCCGGTGATTTTCGGAGCATTGTTGAGTTGCACGTTGGCGGTGAGCAGCTCGAAGTTGAGTGGGTCGGGCTCGAAGGCGTAGATGCGCACCGAGGGAGGCGAATGCCGGGCCAGCAGCAGCGCGTACCAGCCGATGTTGGCCCCAATGTCCAGCACCACGTCGCCGTCTTGCAAGGGAACGTTCTCTAAAAAACAGCGGCTAGTTTCCGACTCGACGATTTGGTTTTTGTAGAGCAGTCGCCCCAGCGAATCTTCGGTTTTGAACTTAAAGCGCAGACCATGCTCCGGCACGGTGGCCACCATGTAGGGCTTATGGATGATCCACCGCAGCAAGAAGTAGTAGACCGATCGGAAGTAATAGCGCATTGTTTTCATTATTTTTTACCTTTGGCCGCTTGCCAATTAGCCCGCAATAAACAAATTATTTGAGGATGAAACCCTACGTCAAGAAGTTTTGGGAAACCGTGGTTCCGCCGTCCGCTTGGAAAATGCTACTGCGGACCGCCCGGCAGCTAGTTCCGGCTGATTATAACATGCAGCACGGCCTGCCGTCGATGGCCTGGAGCGTTGAAAACCTCAAGAAACTAGGTTATCATCCGGCTACCATCATCGATGTGGGAGCCTACCGGGGCGACTGGACCAAGGAGGTGCAACCGATATTTCCGAAGGCTAACTTTCTGATGGTGGAGCCCCAACCCGAGCGGGCCGCCACCCTGGAATCGCTCACCAAAAAACTACCCAATGTATACTTTGCCTCGGCGCTGGCCGGGGCAAGTGATGATGCGGAAACGGCCTTCAACGTGCTCAAAACCGGTTCATCGGTTTACGCCCAACGTTACAAAGCGGAAGAACTAACTCCGAAAACCATCACCCTGCCCGTGCAGACGCTGGATACGCTGGTGAAAAAAAACGCGCTGCCCGGCGATTACTTCATCAAGCTCGACGTGCAGGGCTACGAACCGGAGGTGCTCAAAGGAGCCACCGAGGTGCTTAAGGATACCGAGGTGGTGCTACTGGAAGCCAACCTGCTCAATTACCTGTATGATGCGCCCTTGTTGGCCGACGTGGTGACCTTTATGGCAGAACGCCATTATTTACCCTTCGACATTTGCGAACTGTACCGCAAAAATGACGACGGCGTGCTGGCATTTGTAGATATGATGTTCATTAAAGAAAATTCGCCCATTCGAACGCGGGCGAACTATCAGTCCGTTCGCCAAGCCCAGATATAGCCCGATCTACCCTGGTCCAAGTAGTTGAAGGCAAATTGGTGTTCTCGAAGGTAGTTGCACAGGGCCAGGGTGTTTTCGTTAGGTTGCGAGCCCCGGTGGGTCTCCACGCACAGCGCTCTAACTTTTTGCAGCTGCTCAGGGGACAAACCGTACAGAATCCCGTACTCCGATCCTTCGCAGTCTAGTTTCAAGAAATCGATTCGGACCAACTCATAGTGTCTGATAACCTCGGGCAGAGTGACGGCGGGTACGCTTAGGGCTTGCTGGTTTCGGGGATTGTCGAAAACGCTGGCCATGGTGGTGTAGCCATCTGTCTTGGTGGTGTGCAACAGCAGGGGTTCGGTGGTGTTGCTCACGGCTTGGTTGATGGCGTGAAGCTCAAACTTCGGGTAAGTTTCGCGGTAGTGTTGCAACTGCCGGTAGTTATAGGGCATGGGTTCGAAGGCAAACACCCGCGCCCGGGGAAACTTCGAAAACATAGACAAGGAAAAGTAGCCCACGTTGGCCCCGATATCCACCACCACCGGGTTTGATTTGTCGATGATATAAGGCGGCAGCTGCCGGAAGTAGATGTCGTCAAAAAAAGATTCTTTGAAGGCCGGGAGCATTGACCGGGGCACCTCAATTTGAAAAAGATCAGGCTGGATAGAACCATTCTGGGCATTGTCGCGCAGCCTAAACGTGAAAGTGTCTGCTTTCTTCCCCACTTTGAAGAGCAGGTAGGCCTGCCAGTTCGAGAACCGTTTGATGAGATTGTAGTAGCGGGTTAGCTTGTTTTTTGGTTGCATGGGGGCTATTGAGTGATTCCGTGGTCGGTCCACACCAACCGGTTTTTTCGGGTAGTGGCTCGGATTTCGGCATTTTTCCCCAGCGACTGCGCGGTGCGGTAGGGCCGCGCGTGCTCCAGGTGCACCACGGTGGTGGTGTAGCGAATTTGCACTCCCCGCACCCCGGCGTTCACCAGCCGTTCACCCAGTTCACGGTCTTGCCCACCGTACTGCATGCGCTCGTCGAACCCGTTGACCCGCTCAATGTCCACCTTCCAACCCGAGCTGTTGTGCCCATTCCAGGAAGCCCGGGCTGGGGTAAGGGCGTTCAACAGCGAGACCTTGGCTCCCTGCGCGGTGAGTTTGAGCGTTTTGTAGGTCTTTGGCTGTCCCTGGGCCCGCAGCCAGGCGGGATCAAACACCCGCCCGATGTCAATATCGTCCTTCGTGATGCTTTGGCTCACGGACGGAGACAACTTAAAGTATCCGCCGGACAAGAAGCGGTTGGGCTGAGCACATTGTGCGTGCGTGGCCACAAAACCGGGTTGGGGTAGGCAGTCGCCGTCTGAAAAGATAAGGTAAGGATGCCGAGCAGCAACAATAGCTTTATTCATAATGCGCGATTTCTGAAAACCCTCATCGGCCTGCCACACGTGCTGAAGGCGCTCGCCAAAGATTGACTGATAGCGCTCGACGATCGCGCGGGTAGGAGTATCTGATCCATCATCGGCCACCACAATCTCGAAGTTGGCGGGCTGCTGAAGCGTATAGGCGTGCAGCACCAGGTCGAGCCAGTGGGGTTGGTTGTAGGTGGTGAGGATAACTGAGACGAGCGGTGGAATAATCAAAACGGCTGCAATTTAGGGAGAAATTTTGCGATTTTGTTGTTCATTCGGTTAAGTTTGAATGTTGACTGTTCTGCTACCCAAAAAGTTGTTTATGTCTGCCCGAATGTCCGCTATTGTAATTTCGCAACTGACGCATGATTTTGTTCAACGATGGGGTAGAAAGTTAGGAGTAAATCGTCGGATTGTGCCCTGGATGCGGCAGAAGGAGTTCGGCATCTTCAAAGAAATAATTGTAAACCACCAACCCCTTCGTTGCCTGGAGTGGGGAGCGGGGTATAGCACTCTATATTTTCCAACTCTGTTGCCTACAGCCGCTCAGTGGCACGCCATTGAGCACAATACCGACTGGGCTGCCCGAATAGCTAGTTTGAACCGGAAGGCCAACGTCATGGTGCACCGAATAGCACCAACTAATTCTCATTGGCAGGGAGACGGAACACCGTTGGAATTTGAGCAATACCTAAAATTTCCTCAACAGTTTCACCCTTTTGACCTAATTGTTGTGGATGGACGAGCTCGTAAGGCTTGTTTGGACACCGCTCCTTCACTGCTTAGCGATCGGGGGGTGGTAATTTTGCATGATGCCAACCGGACTGCCTATCACGCAGGATTTGCTCATTAAAACTATTCAAAGACTATCACTCGGGCAATGGGGGAGTGTGGATAGGAAGCAACAGCATTCCGTTAGATAACATTTTGAACATAGAGCAGCATGAAGCACTATGGAGAAGTTATGAGCAACTTGTAGGACGATGGCACTAGCTAATACGATGAAATTATCTCAACTCGGAAAGCACACTCAGGCCGCTTTTGCCTATCTAAATCCTAAGCGGCACCGTGCCTTTGGTCGTCTACGGCGCGAGTGCCCGATCTCCGCGGAAGAACTAAATACGCTCATCTCCAAAAAGCAGGCGATAGCCATTGTGCACTACGGCAACCCGCGCTGGCACGACGACCGCGGCCGCTACGCCTACCTACTGGCCAAAGCCATCCACCTCGCGGGTTATCAGTTAGTTTTTTACCCGCAGTTTCATTTCTTATCGCGGCTTGATAAGTACAAGGCGCTGCTGCATGACTTAGATTTTCGGGTGGTCAACCCGCAGACGGCTCGTCAGGTGAGCTGCCCGCCCGACAGCCTGATGCTCTATCAAGCAGGCGGCCGCAAACGCGTGAAACTGAAGTGGCTCGCCGCTGGGCCCGTACCCGGAGGGGCCATGCCGATGCCCTATGGCATGCACCCGCTGATGTATCGGCAACCGTACGTACGACCCGACTCCAAGCGCACCACCCGGCGGCGCGTGTTCTTTGGCGGCAATACCACCCCGAAAGACTATCAAAGAAAAGTGCTGGCTACGCGCTACGGCAAGATCAACCGGGTGGCGGTGCTGGAGCACCTTTTAAGCCAGTTTCGTGATACTGAAATCACAGTGGTAACTCAGGCAGAAGAGTTGCAGAAAACCTTCCCCAACCCTCGGGTAGTAATTGTGCGCACCGAAAATTATCCCATTGCCTCCGAAGCGTGGCTGTCGGTACTATCACAAAGTGACTTTTTTCTGGCTTGTCCCGGAGCGCATATGCCCATGTGCCACAACGTGATCGAGGCGATGAGCGTGGGCACCATTCCGCTGTTGCAATACCCCGAATACTTTCATCCTCCGCTAGAACCCGGCGTCCATTGCGTCGTTTACCGGGATAAGGAAACGCTGATCCAGCAAACCCGATCCGTGCTGCAAATGCCGTCGGCGAAAATCATCGAGATGAAAAAGAACGTTACGGATTACTACGAGCAGTACCTGCATCCTCCCGCCTGGGTAGAGCGCTTGCTCCGGCGTCCGGAAGAAACAACAACCCTGGTAGTGAACGCCTACCAGTTTCCGGAATAATCGAATTGTGCGGTTAAACCTTGTTTTACGCGTTTTCATTGAAAATGACTCTTTTACTATCCGCTTTTTTGAAGCTACTCTCTTGCCTTCCCCTGTCGGTGCTCTACGTTGCCTCCGACATACTAGCCTTTGTGGCCTACCGGCTGGTGCGCTACCGGCGGAGCGTGGTGGCGAGTAATCTGGCCCGTAGTTTTCCGGATAAACCGGCAGCCGAAATCCGGCAACTCACGCGGGCGTTCTACACCAACCTAAGCGACGTGGTGGTGGAAACCCTGAAAGCCTTTACTATCTCGGAGGATGAACTGCGAAAGCGGGTAGTGTTTCGTGAGTTGGAACTGCTAAACCAGTGCTACGATCAGAAACAGTCGGTGATTTTGCTGGCGGCGCACCAGGGCAACTGGGAGTGGCTGCTGCTGGCGGGCTGTCTGCAACTGCCGTTTCCGGTGGATGCGGTGTATAAGCCGCTCAAAAATTCGGCCACGGACACCATGATGCACCGGATGCGGGCGCGCTTCGGCGGACAGCCCATTGCCAAAGAACGGGTGCTACGCGAGGTGCTGCGCCGACGCGGTCAGGTGCGGGCCACGGCACTGGTGGCCGACCAGACGCCCGCCGCCGGAACCGCCCGCTACTGGGTAGATTTTTTGCACCAGAAAACCGGCTTTTACCGGGCGGTGGAGCAGTTGCCTAAGGCGGTGAACTATCCGGTGTTCTTTGTGCGGATGAAGCGGCTGCGCCGCGGCTACTACGAAGCGACTTTTGTGTCGCTGGGCGCTCCGCCCTACGACAAGGAAGCGCTAACGATTTTGCCCCGCTACGCCCAAGAAGCCCAGCGCGTGATTGAGGAGCAACCGGCCAACTGGCTGTGGTCGCACCAGCGGTGGAAGCACCAACCAAGCCAAAACGACCCAACCGTATGAACGTTTTACTGACTACCTATCAGGGCGGAATGGCGGGCTCCACGTACTCAATCTCGTACTTGGCCCGTGGGTTGGCCGAACGAGGGCACCGGGTGGTGGTGGCGGGCAAAGCAGGAACGTTACTCTTCGAGTTGTTGCAAGACACCCCGGTGCAGCTTATCGACCTGCCATTCCGCTCAAAAGTAGACTGGCAAACCATCAGGAAACTACGCGATGTTATTGTGTCTAACGATATTGAGCTGGTGAACGCCCAGTCTTCGTACGACCGCTATCTCACCATTTTTGCCCGTTGGTACTATCGCCTGAACGTGAGATTAGTGCATACCCGCCGTCAGCGCCCCCGGAGCATTGGCGGCTGGTTGCAAAATAACTTTTATGTTAGGGGCACGGACAAAATCGTGGTGATCAGCGATGAGCTTAAACAGATGTTTGTTGAGCGGGGATTTCCCTCTAACCATCTTCACGTCATTTACAATGGTACCCCCCCCGAGCAGTATAAGGTCGATGCTTCCGCGCTCGCTACGCTCCGGCACAGGCTAGAAATTAACCCCGATGATAGGATAATTGGTTGTGTAGCCCGCATGAAACGACAGGATCAACTGATTGCGGCTTTGCCTCACCTGGATTCAAATATCAAGGTGCTTTTTGTTGGGATAGAACCGGGCAGTCTGGATCATTGGGTAGCGCAGCATCAGGTGAAAAATCTCATTATCTACGCCGGAAGGCTCAACCGCACCGAAACGCTAGCGTCTTACTGCCTAATGAACGTGAACGTGTTGCCTTCGGATATGGATGGCTTCGGGTTAGTGCTGGTGGAGGCCATGGCCATGGAAACCCCAGTGGTTGGCACCAACTACGGAGGAATTAAGAACGTGATCAAAGACGAGTTAAACGGACTGCTCTACGAAAACGAGAATCCGCGACAGCTTGCCGAAAAAATACAGCGAGTACTGGAGGACGATTCGTTACGAACTCAGTTAATTGCTGCGGGCAAACGTACGGCGCTTGAAGATTTTTCTATTGACAAAACAATCGATAACTACGAAGCGCTGTTTCGGAATTTAATTCCTCAGTAACGCTACTCCACCACTAGCACCCAGGCCTTTTGCAGTTTGGGATTGCTGCGGGCTCGATACAACCGCCGTTTCACCTCTTCCAGGTCATCCGATTCAAACAACGAAACGTAGAAGTAACCTTTGCTGGTGTTGTAACCCACCTGGGTGCGGTAGCCCTGCTGGGCCAACTCTCTGGCCAATCGTTCGGCGTAGGCGCGCTGCGAGAAGGTACCCGCAATGATGTATATGCCACCCGGCATTTCCAGCGGATGACCGCTCTTCACCGTCTTCACGGTGGTGATGGCTTTCTCTACGGATTTATCGAACGAAGGGGGCGGGGTGGCCTGCGATTCGTCTTCGATGCCCTGCCAGGGATCTACGTTCCCTTCTCCTTCAAAAGTGTTGTTGAGTTCGGACTGGTCTGGTTTAGCGTAGGAACCACCATCACTGTTGGCAGGCACTGCGTTAGGATCGGACAATTGGGGGGAACTGCCCGGAGACACCTGCGGGTTGCTTTCTCCCTCGCTGGAGTCTTTGATCACATCTTTGATAGACGGCATCAAAATGATTCCATCCTCAACCTCCTTGAACGAATCATCATCGAACGACTCTTCGGGTTGCTGCTCGCTGGGCAGTTTTTTGCGATCTGGCACGGCCGCTTCTTCTTTTTGGCGCTTCTTCTCGCGCTTTCGTCGGCGGCGACTGTCTTTCTTAAGGATGGCTTCCGGAATGGCGTCATTGTCGGTTTGGGTGAGACGCGGTTTGCGCTTCATCATTACCTTCTTTTTGCCGATGGTGAAACTTAATTGCGCCTCGTGGGTGCCGTTGCTATAGCTCGCCAGTTCGTTGCCGCCCAGGCCGAAGTGATAGCCGAACCGGAAATTTTTCATCTTAAACCCCGCCATTCCGCCGTAGCCCAGTTGTTGCTGGTAGTTGCCTCCTACCCAAAAAGCGTCCTGAAACATAAACAGCGCGGTAGCTTCAATCTGAGAGGCTAATTCCTGCGAGAAGTGATACAGCACGGTCGGCACAAAAGTAACGTTGGTCTCCGCGCCCAGATCAAAGCGGTAGTTCACCGAAGCAATGGCCCGGCTAAACTGGTCCAGGGCCACTCCGCCCGATCCATCGGGATTAGCCGTGGTGGTAAGCAGGTGGGGCAGGGCCAGTCCCAGGTTGAAGCGTTCGTAGTGATAATGCACGCCGAAGCGTCCGTCGAGCGCGGCGCCGCCCTGCGTGGCTCGGGCAATGGCAGGGTCACCGGCAGAGGTGCTTTCGAACAGACTGTACTGCCGTAGGCTCACTCCCGCCGAAAAACCGGCTTTGATGTAGTGTTCAACCTCGGCCGACAGGGGGATCATGTAGGCCACCGAAGCCTTAAAAGCTGAGTGACGCAGCACGCCCAGCCGGTCGTGCACCAGGTCGGCTCCCACCGACAGGGGGTTGTTGTTGCCTACCGGAGTGTGAAAACTCAGGTGGGTGCTCATGGGGGCCCCCTCCACGCCCAGCCACTGCTGCCGGTGGGTGAGGTAGAAAACGGCACTTTGGTCGTAACCGGCGAAGGCCGGATTATAAATGTAGGGATTAAGCACGTGGTGGGTGAAGAAGGGCAAGCGCTGACACCATCCGCTAGAAGTAGCGGTGCAAGCAAGCACAAGGCAAAAAAGATACTTCTTCATCAACAAGGGTAATGCAAACGTGTGGTTACCGGCAAAGCTAAAAAACAATGTCAGTTTAAATCGCTAAGAATCAGGTTGACCTTACGGGTGAAGGGTTTGTGGGGGAAACGTAGTTTTGGTGAGCATGCGCAAAATTTGGTTGCGCTGACTTTGTCGGCACCGCCATTGCAATTTATTGCGTAGTTTCGCGGCCAAGGGAAACGAACTATTAATGGAAAAAACTCCGCTATTCACCAACGACGCCGTCGTGCTGGGCATCTTGTTCATCATTCTGGCCACCGTGTTTCAAACCTCGGCCAGCGAGCGCCCCTTTTGGAAGAAATTTTATGCTGTGGTGCCCTCGGTGCTGCTGTGCTACTTCGTGCCCGGTCTGCTCAACTCGTTCGGCGTTATTTCCGGGTCCGAATCCAACCTCTACTTCGTGTCGTCGCGCTACCTGTTGCCCGCCAGCCTGATTCTGTTCACGCTGGGTATCGATCTGCAGGCGATTGCCCAACTGGGGCGCAAGGCGGTGATCATGTTCTTTGCCGGTACGGTAGGAATTATCCTGGGCGGACCGCTGGCCATTCTGATCGTGTCGGTTTTCTCGCCCGAAACGGTGGGCGGCGTGGGGCCCGATGCGGTGTGGCGGGGCATGACAACGATTGCGGGCAGTTGGATCGGGGGCGGGGCCAACCAAACCGCCATGAAGGAAGTGTTCGAGGTGGGCGATAACATCTTTTCGGCAGTGCTCACCGTAGATGTGATTGTGTCTTACACTTGGCTAGGAGTGCTCCTGTACGGGAGCGGACGCGCTGATAAGATAGACCGTTTCTTCAAGGCCGATAGCTCGGCTATTGCCGAGGTGCAACGACGAATTGAAGCTTATACGGCCAATATTACTAAAATTCCTACCACCACCGATTTAATGATCATGCTAGCCATTGCCTTCGGACTCACCGGATTGTCGCACTATGCTGCCGATTGGATCGCGCCCTTTCTGGCGGAGAACTACCCGGTGCTGGAGCAGTTCAGCCTCACCTCGGGCTTCTTCTGGATTGTGGTGATCGCCACGGCGGGCGGATTAGGCCTTTCTTTTACGAAGTACCGGGAGCTGGAGGGCGCGGGGGCTTCCAAGGTAGCCACCGTGTTTCTGTACGTACTCATTGCCAGCATCGGCATGGAAATGGACATCACTGCCGTGGCGAACAGTCCGGGACTGTTTGTAGTGGGAATTGTTTGGATATCGTTTCACATCCTGGTGATGTTTGTGGTAGCCAAGATTATCCGGGCTCCCTTTTTCTTTATTGCCGTGGGCAGTCAGGCCAACGTGGGCGGGGCCGCATCGGCTCCGGTGGTGGCTTCGGCCTTCAGTCCGTCGCTGGCTCCGGTGGGCGTACTGCTGGCCGTGCTGGGCTACTTCGTGGGCACCTACGGGGCATATTTGTGCGGACTGTTGATGCAGGCGGTGGCTCCGTAGCGACGCATCGCGATGCGTCGCTACGGGGGCATTGCCGTGAAACGCATGATATTGATACGCATCGCAATGAGACGCCTTGAAAGGCGTCTTTACTGGATATGATGGATAGTAGGTCAGTGTATACTTTTCAGTTTTTTTTGCTGTGTTTGAGCTCGTTTCTGTTTTTCTCGAGCTTCAACATGATCATTCCGGAGCTGCCTGCCTACCTGGACCGGCTGGGCGGGGGGCAGTATAAGGGATTGATTATTGCGCTGTTCACCCTCACGGCGGGGCTGTCGCGGCCCTTTAGCGGCAAGCTCACCGATACGGTGGGCCGAATTCCGGTGATGATCTTTGGGGCGGTGGTCTGCTTCGTGTGCGGATTCATCTATCCACTGGCCACCAGCGTGGCGGCTTTTCTGGCCCTGCGCTTCTTCCACGGCCTGTCGACCGGTTTCAAGCCTACGGGCACCTCGGCCTACGTAGCCGACGTGGTGCCCGCTACGCGGCGCGGCGAAGCGATGGGCATTCTGGGATTATGCGGCAGCCTGGGCATCGCCGCCGGACCCGCCATTGGCAGTGCTATTGCCAACGCCTATTCGTTTGATACTATGTTCTACGCCTCGTCGGGAGCGGCCATTCTGTCGGTGCTCATTCTGGCGGGGATGAAAGAAACCCTGGAGGAGCGCCAACCATTCTCACTCAAGCTGCTCAAACTGGTGCCGCGTGAAATTCTGGAGCCCCGCGTGGTGGCTCCCTGTATTGTGCTAATGCTCACCACCTTTTCGTTCGGCATCGTGCTCACCCTCACTCCCGACCTTAGCGATAGCCTGGGCATTGCCAACCGGGGCTTGTATTTTCTTTATTTCACCGGGGCCTCGGTGGCCGTGCGGGTGCTGGCGGGGAAGGCCTCCGACCGCTACGGACGCCTGGCGGTGCTTAAGGTGGCCTCGCTCACGCTGGCGGCGGGGATGCTGCTGACGGGCCTGGCCCATACGGTGCCCATGTTCATCGCCGGAGGATTAGTGTTCGGACTGGGGGCGGGCATGAATACCCCCACCGCGTTTGCCTGGACGATCGATTTGAGTCGCGACCGCTACCGGGGCCGGGCGATGGCCACCATGTACATTGCCCTGGAGTTTGGTATTGGGGTGGGAGCGCTTCTGTCGGGCTGGATCTACGGCAACGACGACACCCGGTTTGGCTACGCCTACGGACTCGGAGCGCTGTTGGCCTTGGTAGCCTGGATTTATTTGATCGTAGGGGCCAAGCGAATGACGCCCCAGGTTGAAGTGGGATAGGCAGGAATAGGTACAAACGTTTACTTCGGATCTGTGATAGATCGCTCCACCATTTTATTACTTTTGTTGCTACTCAATTCAACTCGCCTATGTCCCCCAAGCAACCTTCCTACCGTCGCTACTGCAAAGCCCTTACCCTCACCGACAATCCTGAGTTGATTGTCGAGTACGAACGGGTGCACCGTCCGGAAAACGCTTGGCCGGAAATCACCCAGGGGATGAAGGAGGTGGGCATCATTGATATGGAGATCTACCGCTACGGTACGGTGCTGTTTATGATCATGGATACGGTGGTTGACTTCGATCACGAACGCGCTATGCAGGAACTTACCACCAAACCCCGACAGTCGGAGTGGGAAGCCTACGTGGCCCGGTTTCAGCAAACCGACGCGAGCGCTTCGGCGAAAGAAAAGTGGCAGTTGCTCGATCGGATATACAAAATGGAGTGATCAATCCGTAGGCACGGCCGGGTTCACCGACTGGTTTTTGTCAAGGCAAGATGCGTCGGATAGCAGCGTTATACCAGCAATTCGGAGTCGAAAGGTACATCAGCGGTTCCGCTGGTCGCTTACGCCCGAATATTTGCTAATTTGCGCGCGATCAACTTCCCCAACGGTGCCCAGGCTCTTTACCCGAAATAACAAATCGCTCCCCATTGCCGGGGCGGCGCTGCTGCTGGCGGCGCTGATGCAGTGGTGTTTCATCGACTACTTCCGCAGTGAGGATCGTTACCTGGGCGACATCACCCGCACGGTGGAGCGCGCGCTGAACACTATCGAGAACGATAATCAGGCCCTGAAGAACCAGCTGGACGAGGCGTCGTTGTTCAAGCGCCCCGACTTCAGTTACCCCACCCATTATCCCTACTACATCTTCCAAAACGGGCGATTGCGTTATTGGTCGGACTACCGGCAGGTGCCCGAATACGGACAGTTGCAAGGAAACTACCCCTACGCCTATCGAACCCTGCCCTCGGGCAGCTACGTGGTGCGTCGTGATAGCACGGAGGTGCCGGGGATGGAAATTTTCTTCTTGCTGCCCATTCGGCACGACACCAAGATTGACAACCAGTACGTGAGCGCGGGCTACAATCCAAAATTGTTCCCCGAGGGAGCTAGCGCCACCATGGCCGCCCAGGTGGTCGACCTGGACGATAAGGCCCGGGTGGTGCGCTATCAAAACGAGCCGCTCTTCGCCGTCACGCTGCAGGCCCCGGCCGGGGGCTACCGCGAGCACCGCTCGGCCAAGCTGTTTCAGTCGCTCATCAGTGCTTTGGTGGCCCTGGCCATCGGGCTGGTGCTCTTCAACCTGGGGCGGGTGATCCGCTGGGACCTGCGGCGGGGCCACGTAGACCGGGCCATCCTGTTGTTCACGCTGTCGCTGCTGGGGTTGCGCACGCTCATGCTGGTCTTTAATTTTCCCTACACCGTGCTGCCGCTTCAACTGTTCGACTACCGCTACTTCGCCTCGTCGGCGGTGAATCCCTCGCTGGGCGATCTGCTGCTCAACTGCTTGTGCGTGCTGCTCATCGTAGTGTTCCTGTTCAACTACTACTACGCCACCCGCACCTACCGCTGGCTGTGGCGTGCCCCGCGAATGCTGCAGAGTGGGGCGGCCGTAGTGCTGTTCTTACTCGGCATTGGCGCGCTCTACGCCCACTACGCCGTGGTAGAAACCATCTACGTGAACTCGCAGTGGACGCTGGACATTACCAAGAGCGTGTCGTTCACCGCCCTCAAAAACGTGAGCTTGGGAGTATTCATGCTTAATTCGGCCAGTTACTTTCTGGTGGCGCACATGGTGTTTCGTACCTTCATCAGCCTGAGCCAGCGCAGCTACTTCAGCTTGCAAATCAACCTGGTCATTGCTGTGGGGCTGGCCCTACTGGGGTGCCTGTCAGCGGGCCTGTCGGCTTTTCTGGTGCTGTTGATTAGCTTGTCGTACTTCGCGTTGCTGCATTCTCTGCAACTCACCAAGTACCTGGCCCGGGTGCGCTACATCACCTTCTTATACGTTTTTGCCAGCACCCTGGTGAGTGCGGTCACCTGCGCCCTGGTGGCCTATCACATGCACGGTGTGGAAACCGAAGACAACAAGCAAAAGTTTGCCAACCAACTGCTGGTGGACAACGACGTGCTGGGCGAACTGCTGCTCGCCGAGGTGCGCGACAAGATCGAGGACGACCTGTTTATCCGGCAACGCCTGGGCAGTCCTCTAGCCGGATTGTTCGGCGGCAGCGGCGGCTACGAGGTGGTGCGGCAGAAGATAGAACGTATCTACCTAAACGAGTACTTTGATAAGTACGCCGTGGACGTGTACCTCTACGATGCCGAAGGATTACCGCTGGAAAACCAGAACCGACGCACCTACCAAGAGTACCGCGAGGACCTGGCGGCGGCCCGCTTCGATACCGGCTACCCCAACCTGTACTTCATCAACCAGTCGAACGTGCCGGTGGGCAACGGCTCCCGCAAGCAGTACCTGCTGTTTGTGGAAGTACCCAACGGGGCATCGGTGGCCGGGCACATCATTGTGGTGCTCACCCTGAAGCAGTTTGCCCCCAACCGGGTGTACCCCGAATTGCTCATCGATCGCACCTATTCCGGTGCTTATCCTACCAACGAGTACGATTACGCCTACTTTACGCCTACGGGGCGGCTCACCTTCAGCAACGGCGACGAGAGCGCCTTCCGCCCCCTGCGGCAGTACGACTTCCGGCAACGGGTGGGCAGTGGCGAAACCATCGACCGGGCGGGCTACAGTTACTTGGTGGTGGAAGGCAAAGGCAACGACTACATCGCCATTGCCTCACCGGCCTACTCGATTGCCAACGTGGTCTCTAACTTCTCGTTTCTGTTTCTGCTGCTGGTGTTCGCCGTGCTGTTTCTGCTGGCGGGCTACTCCATATACTTCGCGATCAAGCGGGCCAACCTCAACTTTTCTACCAAAATTCAGCTCTACCTCAACGCTGCGTTTTTTATGCCGCTACTGGCGGTGAGTGTCACCACGCTGAGTATCATCAGCAACTCGTACAACGAAGAGGTCGACGAGCAGTACTTAGAAAAGGTTGAACAGATTGGTGACAACGTAGCAAGTTTTGTGGCGCAGTACCAGCAGGGCCAAACCACCCAAGAGGCGCTGGCCAACACCCTTTCCCAAATCGCCAAGTACGCTGAAACCGATGTGAACGTATTCGATACCACCGGCGCGTTGGTGGTGACCAGCCAGCCGCAGATCTACGAGAACAATCTATTGTCCGATTACATTAATCCCAAAGCGCTAACCCGCATCAAGAACCGCGATAAAAACAAGTTGGTGCTTGACGAATCCGTCGGAAGTTTGTCGTATAAGTCGTCTTATACCGGCCTGCGGTCGCCCAGCACGGGGCAGTTGATGGGCCTGCTCAGCATTCCGTTTTTCGAGTCGCGCAACCAAGTAGAGGAGCAGATCATCCAGGTGCTCACCAATATGATGAATATTTTCACCTTTGTATTTATTGCCTTCCTGATCATCTCCTACCTGGCCTCGATGCTGCTCACTTACCCCCTCAAGTACATCACCCAGAAGATCAAGCGCACCTCCCTGTCCGATTATAACGAGCCGCTTTCGTGGGAGAGTAACGATGAGATCGGGCTGATGGTGGGGGAGTATAACCGTATGCTGGTGAACTTGGAGGCCAGCAAGGCGGCACTGGCGCGTACTGAAAAAGAATCGGCCTGGCGGGAGATGGCCAAGCAGGTGGCCCACGAGATCAAGAACCCGCTTACCCCCATGAAACTGAGTCTTCAGCACCTCAAGCGCCGCTTGCAGGAGGAGTATCATACCGGCATGAACGCCCAGGAAGTGCAAGCCGTAGAAAAGCCGGTGGATAACCTGCTACTGCAGGTGGACACCCTCAACGACATTGCCAGTTCATTCTCTTCGTTCGCCCAGATGCCCGTTCCGAAGAGCGAGTTGTACGAACTGGAGGCGGTGATGCGCAAAACCGTCGGGCTCTACGAAGACGGGCAGCAGGAAGTTAGTTTGTCCATTCAGGGCAGCAACTTCTGGGTGGTGGGCGACGAGCAACTGATGGGGCGTATTCTGAGCAACCTGATCATCAACGCCAAGCAGTCGGTGCCCCGCGAGCAGAAGCCCTGTATTAAAGTGAGCTTGCAGCGGGCAGGGTTAGACCGGGTAATCCTAAAGGTAAGCGATAACGGCACCGGCATTGCCCGCGAGATTCAGAACAAGGTGTTTATGCCAAATTTCAGCACCAAGTACGCCGGGTCGGGCATCGGATTGGCCATTGCCAAACGGGGCATTGAGCACGCCGGGGGCCGCATCACTTTTGATAGTAAAGAGGGCGTGGGCACCACGTTTTACATCGAGTTGCCGTTGCGTACCAACGGGGTGGTCCGGCCGTAGCAGTGGACCATCTAAAACACGACGTTGATTACCAGTGCGCTAAGCGGATTAAACGGAGCGGCAAAGCCCGTATCGACTTCCGTGTAGCGGGGATTGGCGGTTTCCGGCAGAACTTGGGTATAGTCGCTACGCTGCCGCGAATAGATAATGTCTAAGGAAGTTTCCGCGAAGAACGATAGCCACCGAAGCGGACGATAGCGAATCCCGAGGGTAGGGGACAGGCCTACTCCAAGGCGGTTGGTCACAAATTCGCGGGCACTGGCCACAATGCCTCCCCCCTCATTGCCGACGGCCGACGACTGGATTCCGATCAGGTCGGTGGCTACGTAGGGACTGAGGCTCTTGGTGGAAAAACTTCTTTCCCAGCCGAGTTTGATCACGGTGGATTCGTAATTCCCCTCACTGGTCCAAGTGCTAAAAACAGATTGCTGTTGGCTAAGTTCGTAGTGGGCTAAAGCCAGCCGAATCGCCGACTGGCCAATGCGTCGCCGGTAACTGATTCCCGCAAAGGGATGCGCGTAGAAGGATCGTCTAAACGCAATGCTGCTGCTGGGCCGACCCGCGTAGCTCAGCAGGTTGATTCCTAGTTCATTTTTGCCCACAGAAGCACTACCTTGTTGCCCGTGGACGGGGTTAGCAAAAGTGATGAGTGCCAAAGTAGCACTGAGCATAAGGGATAAATTTTTCGGGTTCATTAGATGATGGTTTAGATGATGATAGTTAAGACCCATGATGCGCTGGTTTAGTTGTATCGCTTACGTACATTTTCTACTTTTATGAGCGTACAATCAATAAATATTCCGCTTGTACGTAACCATGCGTATGCGTACCTTGATTTCTGCGTTGCTTTTGAAATACGTCGGTTACTCAGGTTGGATTATAAATTATCCAAAAGTTTGGGAGCAGCACGCAAAGGATTTACCTGACGATAAACACTTTAGGAAAATATGAACACCCGCACGATTCGCTACGTGGACCCCGGTGAGGATATTCTTCAGGAAGAAGTAGATTTCGCGCTTACCAAAACAATGGAAGAGCGGTTTAAAATCTACTGTGATGTTGTGGTTGCCAATTTCGCAATGGCGGGGATTGATGTAATGAACTATCCGGTGAAACGAGTAATCGCTTACGCTGATGAGTGATAACCTTAACATTCACCTTCCTGAGTACTTCCGAGAGTTTTTAGCCGAGTTAAATCATCACAAAGTTGAATATATTGAACTACCCTTAGCTTTCGTTCCTTATGCAAACTGCCCAAAAACCCCCGGTCGTTGCCAGAACGATCCTACTGCCCTTTGTGCTCATCACTTCGCTGTTTGCCCTGTGGGGGTTTGCCAACGACATCACCAACCCGATGGTGTCGGCTTTCAAAAAGGTGCTGGAGCTATCAAACACGCAGGCTTCGTTGGTGCAGGCCGCTTTCTACGGCGGCTACTTCACGATGGCGATTCCGGCCGCGCTGTTCGTCAATAAATTCACCTACAAAAAGGGCATCATGCTGGGGCTCGTCCTCTACGCGGCCGGGGCTTTGTTGTTCTTTCCGGCGGCCGCTTACGAAAACTTCACCTTTTTTTTGCTGGCACTCTACGTCCTCACCTTTGGCCTGGCCTTTTTGGAGACTACGGCCAATCCTTACATTCTGGCGATGGGCGCTCCCCAAACCGCGACCCAACGCTTGAACCTGGCCCAGGCTTTCAATCCGGTGGGCTCCATCACCGGACTGCTCATTGCCCGAAGTTTTATCCTTGATGCACTTCGCTCCGACGATACCACTGATTCCGGAGATGTCCTCTACGATACCCTATCCGAGTCGGCCAAGGCGGCGGTGCGCACCGGCGACCTGGAAGTGATTCGTAATCCGTACGTTATCCTGGGGTTGGTGGTGCTGGGGTTCTTGATCGTGATCGGCTTGGTGAAGATGCCAAGCGACTTGGTGCAAGAGACTCCGGTGAAATTTTCGCAGTCAGTGAAACGCCTGGGGAGTAGCCCAAAGTTCGTGGGAGGAGTGATCGCGCAGGTGTTCTACGTCGGTGCCCAGATTATGTGCTGGACCTACGTATATCAGTACGCCGAGCCCCTAGGGATCGATAACGCCACGGCGGTTTACTACGGGGCGGGAGCCTTGGTTGTCTTTCTAATCGGCCGCGCCATCGGCACCGCGCTGCTACGGTACGTGAACTCCGGCAAACTACTGATGTACTTCGCAATCGGGGCCTTCACGATGACCCTAATCACGATTTTTGGGGGCGGTATGATCGGGCTTTACGCCTTGGTCGGAATATCGTTCTTCATGTCTATCATGTTCCCCACCATCTACGGCATTGCGCTGGAAGGGCAGGGTGAGGATGCCAAATTCGGTGCTGCATTTTTGGTGATGGCTATCGTCGGAGGCGCGTTTATGCCCTACCTTCAGGGGTACATTCTGGATTTGGGGGGGGCTGGCTACACCGATACCCAAATTTTAGGAGTTTCCGAGGTAAACTTTTCGTTTGTGCTCCCGTTGTTTTGTTTTGTGTTCATCGCGGTTTACGGTAGAAACGTCTATCGAATTTATTCCAACAAGAGTGACCCCGTTGCCGATAGTCCGTCTTAACCTAAACAAGGCTAACCAAAAGCTTAAAATCAGCTGATTTGCCAACAAATTTGCGGTCAACTGCAACATAACGAATTGATCCAGAGTTTAATCCCTAAATATACCCAATTGCCAATGTATTCGACCATGGCTTCAGCCACCGAAATCAACCAAGAAAAACTAAAGTGGACCGAGCTCCCGGCGGGGTTTCAATCCCTGCTCAAGCGTTCATACGCTGAATATAAAGAGATCCTGTACGATCCTTACCTCCACCCCCGAGCTCGCAAGGTGCCTTCTTGGGACGATTGGTTGGCCAAACACGATATTGTCCAGGATGTGCCCCCTGATTTTGAAACGCAATTGATGCCTCCCGGACTGGATTGACAGTCTCAGAGTTTTACCTACAAACCTGGATTTGAGGCAGATAGATTGGTTTTTTGAGCCTTAGGTTTATTTGCTAATTTGGCATATTCATTCGGCGATGAGCCGATTATGAAACTATTTACCATCATCCGGGTTTAGCAGTTATACTTCCGCCTATCATGATTTTCTTATCCCCAATTATTCTTTAATTATCATTATTATTATGAACGAGACGATGCATCCTGAAGTGGTCGTTATCAGCAATGACGGCACCGAACAGGTTTTTAACTGGGAAGACATTCACATTAACAGTGACTTGCAATCCTTCATCACCCCTTTGACCAAAGATTCTAAGCACCAACTAGAGGAGAACATCAAACTCAACGGTTGCCTGGATCCTCTCACGGTCTGGAAAAAGAGCAACGGCGATCACGTGCTGGTGGACGGACACAACCGCTACGATATTTGCCAGCGCAACCGGATATCCTTCAAAATTCGGTTGGTCAAATTTTCTAACATGGACGAGGCCAAAGACTGGATGTTGAACCACCAACTGGGCCGACGCAACCTCAACCCCGATCAACTGAGCTACTTTCGAGGACTCAAGTATGAGCGCATGAAAAAGAAGCGGGGTGGTTACGATAAAGTGCTTTCCAGTGGTCAATCTGGCGATAAGACCTCCGAAATACTGGCTAAGGAGTTCAACGTAAGTGATCGGACGATCCTGCGTGATGCGGAGTTTGCCAAGGGAATTGAGGTGATCTCTCGTACCAACCCGCAACTAAAAAACGATATTCTGATCGGTAACGTTAAAGTGAAAAAGGGCGACGTGCAACTGCTGGCCCAGGTGAAGGATCTGCGCCACATTGGGGGAAAAATTAAGAACGCTGCTGATCTCTACAACAAAGCGCAAGCCATACGCCGCAGTCGGGAAGACAAAAAGGCGCAGCAACGCCGGGAAGATGAAGAGGCGCGGATTCAGGCGGTTACGGGTGAAAATGGCATCAAAGAACCAATTTTTTCTACCAAAGAAGACCGACTCACCCGCATCAAAGGAAATATCATCTCGGCCATTAACAAAAGTATCCAGAAAAACGACAAAAAGTCGCTCAAGAGTGCCCAGCAGTATCTTAAGGACCTGGAGCAGGAATTGTTCGGTCGCTATGCCAACGCTCAGTAGGCTGGTCATTTAAAAAGCAATTCGAATTTCAAGTCCTGGTGTCTGGGTTAGTGGATTGAACGAGGATTTGGCATAAGCCGATGCGGGAGAAAAATCAACCCGGGAAGTAGTAAATTTCTATCGATCGGGTCGGCCGCTGCAGAACCCTTCTACCTTTGTTAATCATCAGAATGCTGAATGAAGCATAGAGGTTTAGTCAAACAGAAAAAAGCTAATCGGGCGGCAAACAAATGCGTTCGCCTTTAGTAATGACTCTGTAGACAATTTTTTCAACCTTAAATTTTTTTAGCTATGTCTAGAGAAAAATTGAACAGCATGAACGACTTGCTCGAGTATGAGCTGCGCGACCTTTACAGTGCCGAAACCCAGTTGCTTCAGGCGTTGCCCAAAATGGCGGAGGCCGCTTCTGATACGTCGTTGAGAGAGGCCTTTGAAAACCATCTGCAAGAAACCCGGGAGCAACAGCGCCGCCTGGATCAAATCGGGGAGAACTTGAGCGTTGATTTGAAAGGAGAAACCTGCCAGGCGATGAAGGGGCTGATCAAAGAAGGACAAGAAGTGATTGAGATGCAGGGCGACAGCGAAGTGAAAGATGCCGCCCTGATCGCGGCCGCCCAACGGGTGGAGCACTACGAGATTGCCGGTTACGGAGCCGCCTACCACTTTGCCAAGCAACTGGGCGAAGAAGAAGTGATGGAGTTGCTAGAGCAGACGCTGGTCGAAGAGAAAGAAGCTAACTCCAAACTAAGCCATCTGGCGGTAGAATCTGTCAATCAGGAAGCAGCTTCGTAGTGTAGCGAGCACAGCGCCAAAGAACCGGTTGAAGCGCAATAACGCACCACCGGTTCTTTCTCAACTGCTAACTGATTTCTGCCAAACCATCACCGACTTCATCATTTCTAGCATGGAAAACCTGCTTCCTTTACCCATTATCTCATCCCGGTTGCCAACTACGCAAATAGCAGAAGGTGTAACCGGCCTGCAAATTGTCATGGTCAACGTCTACTTCATTAGTGAGTCTGATGGTGATCAAACCCGCTGGTTTCTGGTAGACGCCGGACTGGGGCAGTGTGCCGGAAGAATCAAAAAAGCGGCTGAGTCTTTGTTTGGCCCGGGAGCGAAGCCTTCCGCGATCTTGCTTACGCACGGGCACTTTGACCACATCGGAGCATTGGCCACCCTGGCCCGCGAATGGCACGTGCCGGTATACGCGCATCCGCTGGAGATGCCCTACCTAACCGGTCAGTCCAGCTACCCTCCTCCTGACCCCACCGTGGGTGGCGGAGCGTTGGCGGCGATGGCCGGACTCTATCCCAAAAAACCCATTTCGTTAAAGACAGAGCTGCTTCCCTATATGCCCGACGGAAGTATTCCCAAACTGCCGGGCTGGCGCGCGATTCATACGCCCGGCCACACTCCGGGGCACGTTTCTTTCTTTCGCGAAAGCGACCGCACGCTGATCGTAGGTGATGCTTTTGTCACCGTGAAGCAGGAGTCTATGACGGACGTGCTTCGGCAGCGCCCCGAACTGCATGGCCCCCCGGCCTACTTCACTGCCGACTGGGCTGCGGCGCAGCGCTCGGTGGCTGAGCTAGCCGCCCTGGAACCCGAAGTAGCCGCTAGCGGACACGGAAAGCCCCTGCGAGGCAATGAATTGCGTACGCAACTGGCGGACCTGAGCACGCACTTTTCAGAAAAAGCCGTTCCCCGGCAGGGACGCTACGTTAACCAACCGGCGCAAGCCGACGAGACGGGCGTCACGTACGTACCTCCGGCTACTGGGCTAAAGTCGTGGCAAGTTGCCGGGTTGGCGGGCTTGGCTGGGGCAGGCCTCATCGCCGGTATCCGCGCCCTGAGGAATCGTTAACACTCTTTATGAGAACACCCAGCATCGGGATTAATCTCTGTGCTGGGTAAGAAATGAACCGTAAGATGCATTACTTTATTTAGTCTTTGTTCTTTATCTGATGGGTGAGCAGAGTACCTAATTTTCATCTACTTTTTAACCTTATACCATGAGGCATCTCCCTTATTTTTTAACCGCTTTTGTCCTGATCATTGCCGCTTGTGAAAGTGACGATAACGAATTAACCCTAAATACCAGTCCGCTGGAAGAGGTGGCTTCTTCTCCCGACCAGTGGACCGGGGTCACGGTGTCTGCTGACAACCGGATATTCCTGAACTTTCCGCGCTGGTCGCGCGACCATACGCGTTCGGTGATCGAGCTGGGTGAGGACAGTGCCCAAGTGCTGTATCCTAACGAGACCTGGAACACCTGGAGCGAAGGCGTAGACCCACAAACCCACTTTGTGTGCGTACAGGCCTTGTGGGTTGATGATGAAAATGCGCTGTGGGTGCTGGATCCGGCCAATCCTCAGTACGACGGTCAGTATCAGGGAGTGGTGCTGGGCGGAGCCAAGCTGGTGAAATTTGATCTGGCGACCAATCAAGCAGTGCAGACGATTGTTTTCACTGAACCGGCCATCACTCCCAACAGCTACCTCAACGACGTGCGCATCGACACCGAACGACAGTACGCCTACATCACCGACTCTAACGACGGCGCCATTGTGGTGGTGAACTTGGCCACCGGCCAAGCCCGGCGCTTGCTGGACGACCATTTCTCGGTGCAGCCCGAACTGCCCCTGGTTATCGACGGTGAGGTGTGGAAAAATCCGCAGGGACAGGTGCAGCAGGTAGCTTCCGACGGCATCGCCCTCACCGGCGACGGGGAGTACTTGTACTACCACGCCCTGACGGGCTACTCGCTCTACCGCGTGCCCACCGCCGCCCTGCGCGACGCAACACTCACTGCCGAAGCCCTGGGCAACCAGGTAGCGTTCGTGGCCCGCACGGGAGCCACCGACGGCATGATTTTCGGCTCCGACAGCACCCTCTACCATTCCAACATGGAACAGTACGCCATCACCGGCTACAACACGGTGAGTGGTGATTTCGGAACGCTGGTGCAGGACGAGCAGTTGAAGTGGCCCGACACGTTTTCGCTGGGTCCTGACGGCTACTTGTACGTCACCACCTCCCAGATTCATATTCCTAACCCCGACGAACCCTACAAGCTTTTCCGAATAGCCGTAGAGTAGGAACATGATTAATCATGTTCCTACTAGGATCGTACAATTTGTCTTTGAACCCGTTGTTCGCATTAGTGTCCACTTATCCTTTTTTCACCTAAAACGTAGAAACTATGAAACCACTCACCCCTTCGTTAGAAAACAAAGTCGCCTTCGTGGCCGGTGCCGGATCAGGCATCGGGGCGGCGGCGGCCCAGCGTTTGGCCCAGGCCGGGGCCCGGGTCGCCCTGATCAGTCGCACCAAGGAAGAACTGGAGCAGGTAGCCCAACCCATCGGCGAAGATCAAGCTTTGGTCGTTGAAGCCGACGTGGCCCGCGAAGACGACGTGAAAGCCGCCTATCAGCAGGTTATCGATGCTTGGGGCCGCTTGGATATTGTGTTTGCCATTGCCGGGGTCAACGGCGTGTGGGCTCCCATTGATGAACTTACGTTAGACGACTGGCAAAAAACTATTGACATCAACCTGACGGGCACTTTCCTGACGGTGAAGTACGCAGTGCCTCACCTGAAAAAGCAGGGCGGTTCGGTGATCGTCGGGGCCTCGATTAACGGCACGCGGGTGTTTAGTAACACCGGAGCCACGGCTTACTCGTGCAGCAAAGCCGGGCAGGTGGCAATGACCAAGATGCTGGCCCTGGAACTGGCCAAGCACCGGATTCGGGTCAATGCGATTTGTCCGGGGGCTATTAACACCGAGATTGAAGACAACACCGAGAAGCACAACGTTGAGAAGGAAAAAGAACCGATCGAGTTTCCCGATGGCATGATTCCGCTCAACGACGGTAATCCGGGCGAGCCGGAGCAAGTGGCCGACCTGGTATACTTCCTGGCCTCCGATCTGTCCAGTCATATCACGGGCACCGAGGTGTGGATTGACGGCGGCGAGTCACTCCTGAAAGGATAGTTGATTAGTCGATTAGTCCACAGTCAACAGTCCATAGACCGCAGTCGATAGTTATCTACGCACTTGTCTGTGGACTATCGACTGTGGACTATTAAACTATCGTCTGCTAACTACGAAACTTGTTCATCGCCCACTGCTTGGTTTTGTCAAAGATGGTGTCATCGTGCGGCTCATCATCTTCTGTGTCTTCCTGGCCAAACAGATAGCCCAGCGGTTGCAGCGGCGGCACGTGGTCAAACACTGCCTTCAGAATACCCAGCACCGGGATGGCGATTAGCATACCGGCAACGCCCCAGACGGCCTCACCCAGCACCACCGCAACAATGGTGAACACGGGATTGAGGTTTACCTTGTCGCCCACCACGTAGGGTTCCAGCACGTAGCTTTCCACAAACTGAGCAACCGCAAACGTAACGCTTACGCCGATCGCTGCGCCTACTCCGCCCCCGGATACGAAGGCCACCAACACGGCCAGCGCGTAGCCGATGACGTTGCCAATGTAGGGGAGCAGCGACAGCACGGCGGCCAGCAGTGAAATCAAAATGGCATTGCGTACGCCGGAGATCGTGAGGCCGATGGCGTACAAAACGGCTAAAAACAAAATCAGCAGCAGCCGCCCGGACAGGTAATTTTGTGCCACCCGGGTGGCATCGGCAATTGTTTTTTGGGCCTGATCCTGCCGGTCGCGGGGCACCATCCTGAGAATGGACAGCAGAAACTTGCGGCGGTATAACAGAAAGAAAAAGGTGTAAATCAGGATGAGCAACAGGGTGCCTAGCCCCCCGAAAAAGCCTCCGACTACTTTTCCTACCGAAGACAAGATAGAACTAGCACCACCCGACGAAGAGCCACTCTCTGACGTTGCCTTTTCTGGTGGTGATGCATTCGTTTGCGTGCTGTCGGGCTGCGCTCCGGAAGAGAAGTCCGGCAGGCTAATCTTTTGGTTTTGCTCTTGCACCGAAAGGCCGGTTTTCTGGGTGATAAACTGCTGAAGTTGTTCTATGCGGGGTTCTATCTTTTGTTTAATCTGAGGCCAATCGCTGGCCAGACTCTCTATCTGGGCGGTGAGCACCCCGGCCAGTCCTACAATAAAAACAATAATCACCAGGTCAGACAGAAAAGAAGCCCAGCCCCGGGGCAGGCCCTTTTTCTCTAACCAGTTGCTGACCGGCAGCACGATCATGGCCAGCAGCACCGCGACCGACAAAGGCATTAGAAACGATTGCGCTTGCACCAGCCCCCAAAAAAGGAGGATGAGACTCACCAGAATGAGCGCAAAGAAAATCAGAATACGCCGGGCCTTAACATGCATCGTAATAAATCGTAATAAACAGTGTGCTTGGGGTTCGTGTCAACTCCTTGGGGTTCGTGTCGACACCTAGAGTATATACACATCTCAAGTAGTGTTGTGTTTGGCGAGTTGGTAGCCCTGAAATCTTTCGTTGAACCTTTGCAGGCCGGTGAGTAAGTCGATGGGGCCAGGGGGCCTTTGGCTTTGGTAGCCACTCCAGCCCGCTAATCGGGCGATGACCCAAGCGGCAAAAGCCAAGCTGGTTGGCCCGTAGGGATTCTGCAGTTTTTGGCTCTTTCCAGCTAGTTGCTCGTTGAGCAGCATCAAGCATTCTTGCTCTTGCTCATTGAAGGCACAGGCCATGGTCTGCTCAGTTTGACCGTCTCGGGCTCTCAAGAGTTGCAGCACCCGCACGGCAGCCATCAGGGCCAATACGCTGAGTTTCTGTAGCTTTTCATAGCTTTCCACCTGGCTGCTCTCTATGTCAAGGCCGTTGCTTTTCAAGATTCTGAATACCTGCTCTACGTTCCAGCGTTGCTTATACCATTCTATAACTTGTAGGGCCAGGGCAGCGGTGTCCACCACGTGCGAGGTCAACAGTATCCAGTGAATAGGTTCTTGCCCATTCACTACACTCTCAGGGAGTTCTTTGACTTCCACTACGTAGGTGGGGTGATAGTTGGGTTGGGCATGGATGCTTCTGCTGGCTGACTTTTTCAAAGCAAGCTTGCCGTATTTGATGGCTAGTTTGGCCCGATGGGCACTACGACCATCACTGGCCGGTACGGCTAGCTCATAACAGTGCTGTTGCGTCCAATTTTCTGCCTCCGCTGAGATGGTCTGCCCCCCGTGGGTGAAACGATCAAAGCGGGCACGAATCACATAATCTACCCCCAGGGCAGTAAGCCCGGTGAGCAGGGGGTAGATATCAGCTTCCCGGTCGGCCACTACTGTTTTAACCGCCACCTGCTCACACTGAGCAAGGGCTTTTTGAATGCTACTCAGCCAGCGATACCCTTCTTTTTGTTCGTAAACAGTTTTGTCCCGAGCAGTACGCTTGGCCTGACGACTCACAAGTTGCTCAGGCCAAGCACGCTTGACAAACTCCAAAGCCGCAATGCCATGACAGCCATAGTGCTGGGCATCTATACAGAGTACCGGGTGAAGGTAAAACCCTTGTATCTGACCCTTATCTACTTTGCCCAGTCCTTGGATGGCTCTTTCCAGACTAAAGCCAATCTTTGTGGTGTCTTCTATAAGCAAACAATGGCAAGATGAACAGTGATTCCTCATCTGGGCATAGAGTTGCTCTTCCAACATGGGCACACTTACTTTATGGTTGCCTATAAATCTACCAAACTGAACCTCCTCTTTGCGCGCATTGGACAGTGCCCGCAGGCAAAGCGTCTGCTTTTCGCTGATACGTCCGGTTAGCTTGTCTAGCACACGATCCAAGCGCTTGTCGTGCAACTTCAGAACATCTTGTTTTTCCATTCAACAAAGCTATCATATTTGTGTATATACTCTAGGTGTCGACACGAGCCTCAAAAATTTATCGGAATAACCTCTATTGACTAATCCATCTGCTGCAAATGCTCTTCCAAAGAAGCAATGGCTTGGTCAATCATCGCTTCTCCCTCCTGATGGGCTTCTTCCAGGGTGTCGGCATCCACCTGATCCATCACCAACACCAGACAGAGTCTTAGGTAATCTTTCAGGTCGTAGAGCGCCAGCAGGTCGAGCATGAAGCTGGCTTTGTGATTCAGGTTCACCAAGGCGGTTTCGTCCCGGGCGGGCATCGCCTGGTTAAAGTTCCGACGCATTCTCCCGAGTTCGGCAACGGCTTCTTCCACAAACAGACGTACCGACGGCGAATCTTTTTCGAACAGTTTTTTGAGCTTCTTAAGCGAGACTTTAGCCGTAGTAAACTCATCCGTTACATCGCTCGGAGGCAACAAATGACGGATAATTTTCCGCTGCGCATCCTCGGGCACAAAGGGCTTGGTGATCACGTCGGTGAACAGGGGAGACTCCGTATGCTTTTTAATCTCGTCTACCGTATCGGCCGTTAGGGCGATGATCGGCACCTGCCGGTGGGCGTCGTCGGGCAGCGACCGGATAGCCTGCGTGGCCTGGTAGCCGTCCATCACCGGCATCCGCACGTCCATTAGAATGAGATCGTAGCGCTTCTGTTGGGCCATCGCCACGGCCTCCTCACCGTTAACT
The DNA here is from genome assembly GCA_965217295.1 of Cyclobacteriaceae bacterium. Classification (GTDB taxonomy): domain Bacteria; phylum Bacteroidota; class Bacteroidia; order Cytophagales; family Cyclobacteriaceae; genus Tunicatimonas. The sequence continues at coordinate 4,807,598 of CBDCHR010000008.1, read as the reverse complement.
GCTTCGTCTAACTCGGTGAGACCCCACTGCCGAAGAAACTGCTCAAAAATCATTCGGTTCACGGCCAAGTCTTCTACCAGTAACACCTTTAGCGTGCTCCAGTCTACGGCCGGTATAGCCATATCCGTATCCGCAGAATCCGGTTCAGCGGCTTGTGCCTCTTTTTTTGCCGGTAGCGTAAAGTAAAAACGGGAACCCTGGCCTACCTCACTCTCCACCTTGATGCGACTGCCCATCAGCTCCAGCAGCAACCGGCTGATGGATAAGCCCAGCCCGGTGCCCCCGTACTGCCGCACCGTGGAATTATCCGCCTGCGTGAACGCGTCGAAAATAGTTGCCAGCTTGTCCGGCGCAATGCCGATGCCCGTGTCCTGCACCGAAATATCGATCCACAGGTTATCGGCTTCCTGTCGGTTGAGGGTGGCACGAACCGTCACTTGTCCGGCCTGGGTAAACTTGAGCGCGTTGCTCAGCAAGTTATTGAGCACTTGCGAGAGCTTGAGCGCGTCGGTGCGCACCACTTCCGGCAGTTGCGGATCGGCGCGAAACTGTAAGGTGGTTCCCTGTTCGTCGGCCCGCGGCTGGTGGGCCTTTTGCAGACTGGCGAACAGCTCAGACAAGCGCACCGGCGTTTCTTCTAAAACAGCTTTCCCCGCCTGAATCTTGCTGAAATCCAGGATGTCATCTACCAACAGGCGCAGGTTGTCGGCCGAGAACTTGAGGATTTCTACGTTTTCCTGCGCCTCGGGCGGCAGGTCTTGCTGCAACAGCAGGTTGGATAGGCCCACCACCGCGTTGAGCGGAGTGCGGATCTCGTGGCTCATGTGCGCCAGGAAGTCTTCTTTGGCGTGGGCGGCTTGTTCAGCCGTTTCTTTGGCCTGTTGGAGGGCGGCTTCGGTGCGGCGGCGTTCGGTGTCGTCGCGCATGATTTTCAGAAATCCGCGCACCTTCCCCTCGGAGGTACGCAACGGCATGGTGAAGCCGCTGCCCCAGAACCGGCTGCCGTCTTTGCGTAGGTGCCAGCGTTCGTTGGCAAAATGGCCTTCTTCGGTGGCCACCCGCGCTTCCCGTTCCATCATCCCTTTTTCCTGGTCTTCGGGGGTGAACACCACGTCGCCAAGTTGCCCGATGATCTCTGCTTCAGTGTAGCCCAGCAGGCGTTGGGCCCCGGCGTTCCAGCGGGTCACCCTCCGGTCGAGGTCCATCGTGAAAATGGCGTAGTCGATCGCACTTTGCATGATCAGTTGCAGGTGCTCTTCGCTCTGGCGCAGGGCTTCTTCGGCGTGCTTGCGCTCGTTGATATCGTACGACACGGCCAGGGCGGCGTAGATTTCTCCGGCTTGGTTGCGCAGCGGGGTGCCCCGCGTAACAAAGTCCCGCCCGTGGTCGCGGTGCTCTATTTCAAAACTCCGCCCGGCCAGGGCCTGTCGGTAGAGTGGTTCGTAAACGTCGGCTCGCTCAGCGCCGAGCACTTCTCTGATCGTTTTGCCTTCCAGGTCGGCGGGGGTGAGCCCGGCCTCCCGCAGCGCTTCTCCGTCGGCAAGCCGATAGCGTAAATCGTGGTCCACTTCGAAAACGGCCGCTCCGGGCAGGTTGGCAACCAGTGCCCGCAGTTGCGCTGCGTTTTCCGGTTGGGTAGGGGGAGATAGTGGCATAGGTACAGATAAAGTAGAAAGGCAGGGTGAATATTGATGAATGTAATGAAATATTGCAGATAGTTAGCCATCGACCGTCCAGTGAGGTGGTTGACCGTCCGTAGCCGACTGTCAACCATTCCGTAGCCGCAGCTCGTATTCTTTGGGATTGATACCGAAGCGTTCTTTGAAACGGGCGGCGAAGTGGCTCTTGCTGCGGTAGCCTACCTTTTCGGCCACGGTGCCAATGTCCCATTTCCCTTCGGCGATTAGTTGTCCGGCGCGGTAGAACTTCTCCTCGCGCGCCTGTTCGTAGACGGTGGTTCGAAACAATTGCTTATAGCCCCTCTTCAGCTTAAACTCGTTAAGCCCAACAATATGAGTCAACTCCCGGATTGAGGGTGGATTCACGTAGTGCTTAAGGATGTAGCGACGGGCTTCAATCAAAGACTGAACGTCTGCTTCGCTCAAGGGCAACAAACTGTCGGGCGGTTGCTGCTGGTCGACGTACTGCTGGAGCGTGAGGGTGAGCAGCTCCAGGGTCTTGGATTCCAGAAACGTCTGCCGGGCCAAACCATCGTAGCGTTCGGCCTGTCCCAGGTCGCGCAACACCTGGTTGGTCGTCGGGCAGTACGAAGACCGGTAAATAAACGGCCACGGGTCCGGGGTATCAAAAAAGATCGGCGCGAGCGGCTGATGTCCGTCGCCCCCCTGAAAGGGGACCCGATTTTCTAACATATTCCGATCAATTTCTACCAGACACAGGTCTAACTGCTCACCGCCCGGAACACAAAAAGACTGATCTACGCGACCCGAACAAACGGATAATGAGTAGTAGAATTCTTTTAAAGAATACCGGAAACGGTTCGTATCCACGGTGTGGATGATGGTTCCCCGCTGGCAAAGCAACAAGCGCAGCGGATGATGATGCGCAGGAGGCAATTTTATGATCAAATCTTCGCTGGGTTGCAGTTGCCATTCCAGCAGATTGAGCCCGGGCCGAAGGCGGGTGGCCCTGATCACTCCTTGTCCCTGGTCGGCAGGCACGGTGATCGTATATCCTCCGGACAAAGAATCGAGAGGGGCCGACCAGGAGCGGGCCAGGGTAGGTAAGCCCGTAAAAAATTCGTGGGTGGGTAAGTGGATGGTCATGCAAAAAATAGTAGAGTTACCTCAGTAACCTAAAAAAAGTAGATACAGATGTTTTCCGCACCCTTTAAAACCAGTCAATTATCATATTGTTTCAGTAGACTATGCCAGAGCAGGTCATGCATCCGGTCACTAAAACAGTATTAACGATCAATTCCCTCCCCGTAGCGTTCTCGGTTTGGTAGGTTGATGTTGGCAAAAATAAGAAAGTTTTTTAGCGTCAGATATCCTTTAAAGGAATAGAAATACCCCAAACGGGATGTTCCGAACAGGATGTTCCGGACGGGACGTCCTGTCCGGGCTTTCCTCAGGAAGCAACTCCTGGTCACTGCCCTTCAGGAAACGTTTACCCTGCTCCGCAAAAGCAATTCTGGCAAAGCGTTAGTAAAAAAACCTCGACTGATCCCAGTCGAGGTTTCCCTAATTACAGTCAGGAATTCTACTCGTTAAAGGCTTCCCGCAGTTCTTGGGCGGCCAGGTTCTGGGCATGCTCGGCCTGTTCCAGAATAGCGTCCAGACCAAAAAATTCGTGCGTCACGTCTTCATACACCCGTCGGGTCACCTTCACCCCGGCACTTTCCAGCCGGTGGGCTAGGTCTCCGCCTTCGGATTCCAGTGGGTCTATTTCGGCGTTGATGATGGTGGTTGCGGGTAGTCCGCTCAAATCGGCCTCTACCAACGATATTCTGGGGTACGTCTCAGTGCGCCACTCCGGAATATAGCGGTCAAAAAACCACACCACCGCCGGCCGATTCAGGGGAAACGCATTGGCGTATTCATCGTAGCTCGGCGACTCCACATCACCGTCGGCCACCGGATACACCGAAACGATGTGGGCAGGAAGCTCCACTCCGGCCTCTTTGGCCATCAACGCCACGGCGACGGCCAGGTTGCCCCCGGCGCTTTCGCCCGCGGTGGCTACTTTATCCGGGTTTCCGTTGATCACGGCGGCGCTGTCGCGCGCCCACCGGTAGGTGGCAAACGCATCCTCGTGCGCGGCCGGAAACGGATGCTCCGGAGCCTGTCGGTAGGCCACCGACACCACCACGGCCCCGGTTTTCTCGGCCAATGCTACCGCCGAAGACTCGTACGTACTCGGCCCGGCGATCACCCAACCGCCCCCGTGGTAGTACACGATCACCGGATAGGGTCCGTCTCCTTCTTCGGGAGTGTAGATACGAGCGATCAGTCCTTCGGGAGTGCCGTTGGGAATCACCCGTTGGCTGATCTGCACCTTGGCCGGTTCGGGCACGATATCAAATTTCCGGAGAATGTCGTCAGCGGCATCCCGAAACGTGGGTGCCTCGCGAAATTGCTGGGCGGTGAGGGTGGTGATGGGCGGGGTGCCGTAGCTGCCTAACTGCTCTACCACCGCCCACATCTGGTCGTCGATGTCCGGAGCCCAGTCGGGCTTAGGACCTTCCGGTTGAATTACCTCACTTCTCTCGGCGGGGTCTCTTGGAAAGAGATCATAGTACTCTTCGCAGGAGGAGAACAGTAGCAGCGTGGCGGCGGCCGCCCACAGGCGCTTGGCCGACCAGGCCGATGAAACATACTGAAATGTTGTTGTTCGTCTCATAAAAAATAAGGGTTAAGGATTAAAAAATAGTTTGTGCTACTTTACCCTTAGCAAAAGCTAATGTTTGAGTTTTCTGCTCATTTTTTTCTAAAAAGCAAAAAGCACCCCTTCAGGGAGACAAAATGACGTTTGCGGGATCAATCCTGCTGGCCGTCCGATCCGTCCGATTGGCGGGCGGCCAGCTGCTGAAACTTCTTGGGTGACAGGCCAAACATTTCCCGGAAGCGGGCCGAAAAGTGGCTGGTGTTGGTGTAGCCCACCATCCGGACGATCTCGCCGATATCCTGCTGCCCGTCGGCAATGAGCGTTTTAGCGTGGTTCATGCGCTCTTCGCGCACGTGCTCATACACCGTGGAGTGAAACAACTGCTTGTAGCCCTTTTTCAGCTTAAACTCATTGATGCCCACCTGCCAGGCCAGTTCCTGAAGCGAGGGCGGATCGATGTAGTTGGTTTCAATATACTGGCGAGCCGCCACCAACTGCTTCACGTCCGCTTCGCGCAGCGTAATCCGGTCGGGGTCATCTTGCTGGTCGGTGCTAAACTGATGAATGGTAAACGAGATGAGCTCCAGCACCTTTGCTTCCAAGAATATGTCTTTCATCATGCCCTCATACTGCTGCCCCCGATCCAGTTGGGTGAGCACCAGCGCAATGGCGTGGCTGTAGTAGCTGTGGTACAAAAAGGGAAACCGGGCTTCGGTGTCGGCAAACACCTCTTTGATGCGGGAGTGCACGGCCCCATCGGTGAGCCGGATGCGGTCCAGATACCGCTTGCGGTCGATTTCTATAATGTAGAGCGACAGCGTCTGGTGAGCGGGCAGGTGAAATATTTGGTCTACGTTGCCCGAACAAGCGGCCAACGAACAATCGGTGGCCACCATCCGGTACTGGATGTGCCGGGCATCCACCGAGTGGGTCAGGCTGCCTTCCTCACACAGCAACAAGCGTAGCGGATGGTAATCGGTCTGCACCGTGCGCAAAATCAGGCTTTCTTCCAACTGCACGCGCAGCCGCAGCAAACTCAGTCCGCTGTGAAAGCGAACCGCCCGAATGGTTCCCTGGCCCACGGCTGCGGGTAGCTCGATGGTGGCCTCATCGTTGTGCTGGCGCAGCTCGGCCGACAAGCCCTCGGCCAGTTCGTGCATCACCTCGGAAAAAGAACTGGAGTTTAGGGTAATGGTCATCAGCAAACGTTAGGTTAAACCACCGCGGATCCTAACGTCAGACCATCGGAGGGCACTTTGTTACTAGGGAAAACAAAAAGAGCCGCTCCGGGAAAGAAAATGCCCTTTCTGGAGGAAAAGACAACAAGGAGAGAAAAAATTTATTTAACCAGCAGATATCAGGGCAGATATCATGTCGTAAAGGTACGACAAATTCGATAACATCTACCGGTACCTGCAATGATTACTTACTTAATCCACAACGCACCATGATTGACTATGTTCAACTACTGGCGGTCGGGCTGGCCGCCCTGTTTTTCACCAGCTTTTCCCTGTTTGTCTTTCACAGCCGCGGACCCTGGGACAACTACTGGAGTTCGTTTCTGATGATGTTTCTGGGACTTTGGGCCGCGCAGGTGTGGATTGACCCGATGGGTCCGGTCTTCGCCGGTGTATCCTGGCTACCGCTGCTTTTGGCCGGAGTATACCTTCTACGTTACAAAAAACATATCTCGAGCCGGTCCTGACGTACTTGTCATACAAATAGCCTTGCTAGGAAAAAATACCGGCTCGATGGATTATGGTATCTTTTTTAAACACCAGCAAAGATATCGTAAGCGAACTAAACAGCCGGTTCGCTAAAGGAACAGAAACACTCAGTCAGGGATCAATTTTTATTTTGGTTAGTTTCACAGAAATGCCATCGGTGTATACCGGTGGTTTTATTCAGCTCAAACTAGACGCTAAAACGCTATGAAAACCAACGAAGCCGCTATTGAATAGGTGAGTTGTCGGATGCGGATAGTCTTTCAGGACGATGGTCACCGTAGTAACCGCTGATAGTTACTGTTCACACAGTTTGGCCAGGGGACGCGAGGACGCGGTATTTCCTAATGTCTGCGCCTGCTGCCAGTCCTGACAAGCCTTCGTTGGCTGACCCAGGCGCTGGTAGGCTACCGCCCGGTTGTACAGGGCCACGTCGTTGGTGGGGTTCAGAACCAACGCTTGGGTATAATCGGCCACCGCCTGATCATATCGTTCGTACTTAAAGTAAACGTTACCGCGGTTCGAATACGCCTTCTCCGCCGAAGGGTCGCTCTTGATAACCGCCGAATAGTCGGCCAGTGCCTCCGCGAACATTTCCGCCTTTTCGTAGGCAAAGCCGCGTTGCAGTAGGGCTTCGGGGTCATTGGGTTGGAGATCGAGCGCTTGCGTAAATTGAGTAATGGCTTCCGTAAAGTTGTGCAGATCCAGACATATAATTCCCTGTTGCAGTAGGCCTTCGTACGAATTACCACCGTACTGGTCTATGATTTGCTCTAACAATACCGAATCTTCCCGAAGACGGGCCAGCGAAGTTAAGTTGCGTAGTGCCACTGCATTGTCCGGTTCTTGATTCATTACCTTCTGGTAAAAGTTTAATGCGGCGGTCGTATCACGCTGACGCTCAGCCGTAAGTCCCAAATTCAGATAACTATCGACGTAGGTTGTGTCCTCGGCATTCGCCCGATTAAAATAGTCTTTTGCCTTACTATAGTTCTCTTCGTGAAAGTAGGTTCGTCCTATAGCGTTGAGCCACTCCGAGCGCAAGTTAGATTGGATGGTTGTGATTTCGTTTACTAGCAACGAATTATTGCGTCCTTCGCCCCGGTAGTAAACCGCATTTGTTTCGGTAGCGGGGTGCTCCAACAGAAACATAAAGTCAGCGCGCGCCTCCGGGTAGCGCTTCGCCTCGAGTAGCACCAACGCCCGCTGAAACCGGGCTTCATAGTGCTCCGGCTGCAAATGAATCACGGAAGTATAGTCGGCGTTGGCGCCCGCAAGATTGCCCTGATGCGTGCGCCCCTTAGCGCGGAGCAAATAGGCGTCAACCAAGTCGTGCTGCGCGGCGATGGCCAGTTCCAGCAAACGCTCTGCTTCTGACCATTTGCCCTGCTTTTGCAGTTGGTCGGCCGTGGTCGTCCAGGCACTAACCCGCTGCTGTCGAGAAGGCATTTGCTCCGTTGATGAGGTGACTACGGATTGGGCCGAAAGGTCTGGGGTTAGCAGGGTTGCAAGAAAAAGGGCACTTACCATTGTTGACCGACGAAGATTCAGCATTGCGTTTAAAGAAATTAGCGAGTAAAACTTTCAGATGTAAGCAATTTAAAGTTAAATCAATAAAATTTTGAATTTATTAAAGATTTTCATAGATTTGTTTCAACGTATGATATAAAGCTATAGACTATGATTAATTCAGAAAAGTATCCGGAGTTAGTGCAAAAACCGGTTTGCGCCGAGCAGTTTTATAATGAATTTAAGGGTAAACTTCCGGAAAAAAGTTTGCAGGCCGGATTTAACTTTGCAGTTTGCTGCGATAATTTTCACTATGCTTTTAACCGTTTTTTGCTTCACGAGGGCAAGAGTTTGTACCACGTCCACCAGCAAATAAAGACTTTTTTTGATGAAAACGCGCAACACAAGCGCCGCTTGGCCCTGTTTGGTATCTTCACGAACGAGTATACCGAAGCGACCAAGAATATGCTTTTAAACCGTGAATACTACGAGCTTATGCCGAAATTGCATCAGGCCGAAGAGCAGGTTCAACGTTTGGTAGCATCTTTGTTCGCTGACCTCAACGACCAACCTGAAGAAGAATAACGCAAGTATCAAGTTAGAATTGACTAAATAACTAGTAATTTTTACCGATTATTCAACCTGAAGCGAACTTCTTACGGAAGTCTGCGTTACTACTATCATACAATTTAGGTAGTAGTTTATATGGTAGAAGCAGAAAAGCTGGGTCTTGAAACCCGGCTTTTCTGTCTCCCGGCCCTTTGGTAACCCATCCCGTAATCCCTTTCCTGACAATCTTCGTCAGCACCCCTTCATACTTCATTAAGTATTTATTCAATTATGGGTCAAACCTTACATCTGTATTGGCCAACGATGCGTTTTGAAAGGCGTGTAAACCCAAGTTTTAGTTGTTAATAGTCAAAATTACATCGATTTATTACATGCTTTTCGTGTTTTTGACACTTAAATATTGTACTTAACTTTAGTAATATTTACGATTAAAAGCTACCGCTTCCCCTGTTTTTTTAGTAACTATCCGGTGGAATAGTACAGTGTGCTAAATTCATTTTTTCTTAGTATTGTAACTATCAACCAGTGTGACTACCATAGACTACCGCCTCCTTATTCTTTTTTGGATCGGCTTACTGAGTTCTGTTTCGTATAGCGGGATTGCTCAGTCTGATGCCCCCGAACACCAAACCCCACCTGCTCCCTACGCTATACCGGTAAAGCAACCTGATGGGTCTATCATCCGTCTTTTTGTGCGAGGTGACCAGGCGCACCACTGGGCCGAGACATTGGACGGGTATACTGTTATAAAAAATAGCTCGGGCTACTACGAATACGCAACGCTGACCAGCGGTCGCTTGGTAGGCAACGGCGTGAGAGCCCAAGATCCGCAAGATCGATCACTGGTTGCTCAACGAAGTCTTCTGTCGCAACCCCGCCATCAGCAACCGCCAACCGCACTCAAAACGATAAACGTGCGGAGTGCTTCTTCTGCCGCGCGTACGCTTAGTTCGGCACCAATGCCCTCATCGGGAAAAGTGCGGCTACTAGCTATCTGCATCGATTATCCGGATCGGTCGGCTACCTACAGCGTGGATGATTTTCTGCGCTTATTCAACGGACCCAATAAGGGGCGCTCATTTAGCGACTATTTTAAAGAAAATAGTTACGGAAAGTTAGATGTCAGTGTCGATGTGGTGGGGTGGACGCAGGCTAAGAACAATTATCAGTCCTATAGCCACGGAAACAATGGATTTGAGGGAGCGAGAGGTTTGGTGGCCGAAGCGATTGATGCCGCTGAAGCTCGGGGGGTCGATTTTTCTAAGTACGACAACAACAACGACGGTAACGTAGACGGCATTATCGTAATTCACGCGGGTCCGGGAGCTGAGGAAGCTGCGGATGATCGCTACATCTGGTCGCACCGCTGGGGTATTCAGAGTCGCTACTACGACGGACGCAATATCAGCGACTACATGATCCAACCCGAAATTCGCTTTAGCGACCGGGTGAACATCGGGATCTTTTGCCACGAATTTGGTCACTTACTGGGGCTTCCCGATCTGTACGATACCGACTATGAGAACGGCACTAGTTCGGGCATCGGCCACTGGGGATTGATGGCCCGGGGCGGGTGGGCCGGTCAGGAAGCCACCCCGTCCGGACTATCGGCTTGGTCAAAAAGTGCCCTCGACTGGGCCGAGGTGAAGGATATAACCGGAGAATACGGTGCCTATACCTTATCGGCAGCCAGTCAGAACAATGCTTTCTTTAAAATTCGTACGCCCCGCCCTAACGAGTATTTCTTATTAGAAAACCGGCAGCAGACCGGGGTTGACATCGCGCTACCGGGTTCCGGAATGGCCATCTGGCACATTGATAGTGACAAAACCGCCCAGTATCCCCAAAGTAACCAGGTGAACGGCGATACCAATCGCAAGGGGGTTGACTTAGAGGAGGCCGACGGGCGGGACGAACTGGATGCGCTACCATCGCATACTGGCGATAGCGGCGACTTATTTCCCGGAACAACCGGAAACACCTCCTTCTCGCCACGAAGTTATCCCAACTCTGATACGTACGTTGCTCAGCAAGGTAGCAAGAATAGCGGAACAAACATCCAGGGCATCCGTCAGCAAAACGGCGTTGTCTCATTCATCTACCAGAAGGAAGGGGATAACGTAGGCACCTCTTGCGACGACGCTGCCATTGCGGTGGTGGGCGGTAATGAGTCCCGGCAATCCGTTAACTGGTACGAATTTACCATGCCGGGCGATGGAGTAGTCTCACTAAAGAGTACGGGAAGTCCGCGCAGCGTGAGGGTGTACACTTCGTGTGATGATGAGCCGCTGGCCCAGACTACCGGTTCGGAACTGTCACTAAACTACTTGCCCAAGGGACAGCGTTTGTTTATTCGATGGGAATTTTCTAACAAGCCCGTGCGACCCGTCGATTGGCAACTTAGTATAGAAAAATCAGTAGTCCGTGCCGATTCGCTGGCACTAGTGGCGGTGTATCAAAAGATGGAGGGCGCCCGCTGGAGCAAACGCGCTAACTGGTTGCAGGGCAAGGTGGCTTCGTGGGAAGGGGTGCGCACCGAAAAGGGGCGGGTAACCGAACTGCGCTTCGAGCAAACCGGACTGAAGAACAGTTTTCCGAAAGAACTGTATCAACTGACGGGACTCAAGAAATTTATCGTAGTCGAGATGAATCTTACCGGTGAGATAAGCGCTGATTTGGCTAATCTTACGCAGTTGGAAGAGATACGGATTGAGGTGCCCAACCTACCGGTTCGATTTATGAAGAACATTGGGCAACTAACCGACCTTCGCCTACTTCGGCTTGCCGATGTGGTGTTGGGAACCACGCTGCCGAGTGAAATTGCAAAACTATCGAAGCTAGAAAGACTAGAACTTCCCAATACCCAGTTGGCAGGAACGCTGCCTACGAAGTTAGGAGAATTAAGCAGCCTAAGTTACCTTGATCTTTCTCAAAATCAACTTACCGGTGATATTCCAACCACGCTGTTTGCGTCTGGCCTTACGCACGTAGATTTGCACGATAACCGCTTGGAGACTCTGGCCAGCAACTTACTCACCGCTGCTAAGTTGCGGGCGTGTTACTTGCATGACAACCAACTGGCCGGTGGATTGCCCCGGGAAGTGAGCCGCAGCGTCGGCGTGCCGCTCATCCTTACCCTGGCGCTAAATCAACTGACCGGCTCCGTGCCGGAATCTTGGACAAAGATTGCCTTTGAAGAACTAACGCTCAATGATAACCAGTTGGCGGGCGCCTTTCCGGCTATTCCTATGCCCAAACGGTTGGATATCTCCACGAATAACTTCACTAAATTACCCGCGTTTCCGAACGACCGGTCCTCGAACGGAACACTTATTTGCCATCATAACAAACTAACCTTTGAAGATCTGTTGCCTAATCAGCAGTACCTCACCTGCGCCGATTGTCAGGACCGCTACGCCCCCCAGGGGGATACGGTGGTCAACATCGAGCGTAACCTCAAAGCAGGTGATGCGTCTACCATCCGCTTACCGTTCGACGAGCAGGTAACATCCAGTCAGTACGTGTGGTACCGCCAAAACGAGTTGGTCTACCAATCAACCGCAAACGCGCTGACCATTCAATCCTTTTCGACCGGGCAAGCCGGAGCGTACGAATGCCTGATCACCAACCCCGCCCTTCCCGGGTTGACCCTTCGGGCGGTGGGCGTCGTTTTAAGTATTCAAGAAAAATTAGTCCAAGAACTAACCATAGTGCCGATTGGCAACAAGCAGTTTGGTGACGATCCCTTTCGCCTCGAGGGAAAATCATCGGCGGGGCTTCCGGTGGCTTATCAAAAAGTGGAAGGCCCCGTCACCCTTGATAATAATGTTGTCACCATCCAGGGAGCGGGCGACGCCACCATTAAAATGCTGGTGGGGGGCAACGATACCTACTCTCCAGCTGAGCGCATTATTCAGTTCACCATCGCCAAGGCTAAACCCACCATCACGGTTGGTGAGATACCAGACAAAACCTACGGCGATGAACCATTTATTCTGGACGTTCAGGCCAATAATAATCTGTCGGTGAACCTCACCGTAGAAGTCGGGAAAGTATCGCTTAATAACCGAACGCTCACCATCGAGGGCGCCGGTGATGTTCGTATTCGCGCCACGCGTCCCGAAGATCAGGACTACGAAGCGGCCGAGTCCTTATTAATCACCTTCAATATTCAGCGGGCCAATCAAGAAATCAGCTTTGATAACCTGGAAGACGTACAGTACGAACCTGAGGGCGAAATTCCGCTTTTGGCGACCTCCTCTTCCGGATTACCGGTGGAATACGAGCTGGTGCGCGGCGGCATAGAAATAGTCGATGGGGTGGCAATCATTCGGCAGGCGGGTGAAGTCGCTATTCGGGTGAAGCAGGCCGGAGACGACAACTTTCGTCCGGCTACCGCCCAACAACAAGCATTTACGATTACTAAAGCAACGCAGCGAATTTTCTTTAGCGAAATTGCCAATAAACTCACGACCGATCCGGCCTTTCCCTTAAATGCGCGCAGTAGTGCTACATTGCCCGTCTCTTTTAGCGTAGTGAGCGGACCGGCCACACTGAGTGATGGTAACATAATTTCCATTCAGGGGCAGCAGGGGGGAGTGGTGGTGGTTGAGGCCACGCAAGAAGGTGACGTTAATTACCTTCCGGCCGATCCCGTGACGCAGTCAATTCTAGTTCGTTCTGCCGAAAAAGAAAGCCAGGAGATAGTGGTTAGTCCGCTGCCGGATACGGTAGTGGTGGGCGAATCGATAGAGATAGAGGCGATCACCGACAAAGGCTTGGTTCCGCAAGTAGACTTCAGGGGGGTAGCCCAGGTTAGATACGACAACGGCCTTTTGAGCTTTGATGGGGCGGGCGAACTGTATATCCGCATCAGCCATCCGGGCAACGATGATTTCAATGCAACTTCGGTTGAAAAAAGGGTCGTAGTGCTGGATACTCCCCCGGATATACTGCCCCAAAGTTTGACCCTGGTTTTCGGCCCACCCGACCGCCAATTCGGACAGCCAATTGTTATCACCACCGCGCAGGGCAAAAATCCTTCGATTACAATAGTTAGCGGGCCGGCCACGGTCAACTCCGACGGAACCGTGGTTACAACCGGTACCGGTGCGGTTTTCGTCAAAGTTACGCACCCCGTGAGTAGCCAGTTTGCAGCTATTGATACGGTGCTGGAATTTTTGATTACGCGGGCCTTTCAGCAGATAACTTTTGAGGCAGCAACGCTTTCCGACAGCACCTTTCATCTGCAAGCCAACGCACCATCTGGTCTGCCAATAGCCTATGCAATTGAGTCGGGCGAGGGAGTGATCCGAAGAGATACGCTGGTGGCTCGGGCCAATGGTACGCTGGTGGTCACCGCTCGTCAGGGGGGCAACGAAAACTTTCTGGCCGCCGATCCGGTGAGCAAAACGTTTGACGTAGAGATTGTCACCGCCAACAACCCTACGGTTGATTACGAGTTAATTGAGGTATTTCCTAACCCTAGTCCAGCGGTTTTCTACGTTCGGTTAGCACCTTCTACTTTTGTAATCAATTACCGGGTGGTAGACATCCGTGGTCATCAGCTGGTAGAAGGAATTTTTAGACACAACGAGGGTAGCTTAGACCTTAGCCACCTGGCAAGTGGCACTTATATTCTTTACTTACAGACGAACCAAGGAACGTCGTACCATCGTCTGCTCAAGGAATAGCGGTTACTCAAACCGCAGCGAATCAATGGGATCGAGCTTTGAGGCTCGGTAGGCGGGGTAGTATCCTGAAAACAAACCTACGGCAACGCAAATAAGCAGTGCCGTGAAGATCCAAACCCAGGGAACGATAAACTGCTCAACGTCCATTAATTGTGATACCCCGTTGCCAATGCCAATACCTAGGATGACCCCCAGTAGTCCCCCGATCTGGCAGATCACGATGGCTTCCATCAGAAATTGTTGCCGGATTTTCTGCGGAGTGGCCCCTAGGGCCTTTCTGACGCCAATTTCTCTGGTGCGCTCGGTCACCGAAACCATCATAATATTCATCAGTGCAATTGAAGCACCTAACAGCGTGATCAACCCAATGGTAAATCCGCCAATGCGTAGGTAACCGGTGATCTCACCAAGTTCTTCGCTCAACGACTTTTTTTGTTTCACCTCAAACGACAGCTCGCCCCCAATCGGATCCTGCCGAATGGTTCGCATCAGGCTAGTTGCTTCGCCCATGGCCAGCGGTAAGCTGACGGTTCCACTGACGGATACGGTAATGGTATAGTCAAGGCTACTTACCGCAATCTGCCGGGCTTTAATAACCGGAATGAATATTTTTCTATTGACATTGTCACCCGGCCCGGCACCTTTTTCTTCCAATACGCCGATAATTTTGAAGGGAGTGCCGAATAACGATATGCGTTGGTTGATGGGATCCTCGGTTTCCGTAAATAAGTCGTTGACAACATCGGTTCCAACAACGGCTACGTTGGTTCCCTTTTCTAGTTCCAGGCTAGAAAAATTGCGGCCTGACTTAAGTCGTAATCCCTCGATGATAAGGTGTTGCTCATCGGTGCCTTCAACCTGTAGGTTCGGGTTAGTGCGCAGCGAACCCCGCTTTGCCTCCGCGTTGCCGGTGACCCGCGTCCGCACTGAGGTGTGCCCCGCCAGATTGTAACGTTTGGTGAACTGCCGCACGTCCTGAAAGTCAATGGGTGGATACGTTTTTTCCGAACGACCCCGCTGCCTTCGGTTGCCACTGTCCCGTTCTTGCACCGTGAAAGTGTTCACTCCCAGGCTGGCGAAACTGTCATCAACCGAGGCTTGGATGCCGTCGATGGCCGTGAGGATACCCACCAGGGCCGTGATCCCGATGGCAATGATCATGGCCGTCAGCACGGTGCGCAACAGGTTGTCACGAATGGCTTTTATACTTTCCTGCAGGTTAATGAGAAAATTCATTTAATAAGGCACCGGGATTTAGGATCAAATTTAGCGAATAGCGCGTTCCTATTAACAATAAAGCCAAAGATTTTGTATTAAATTAGTAGCCACTGCTTATTATTAACTCCAGAACTTTCTCTATGCGCAAAGCTATCTTACTATCTCTCTTTGTATTGTGCGGAATGATTTCCTCACGTGCTTCCCATCTGCTCATGCCCATGGACCAAGCGCAAAGCAACCACCTAAAAGCCTATGGTATCGCCTACTGGGTGCTTCAGCAACAGGAAACGGTGGATTGGTTGCTCAATTACCGGGGTGGCACTTTCGCTTGCGAGTACTCTCAAAAGCTGGAAAACGAATGCGTTATTCGGGGCGTAAAGTATGAAGTGATCTCGGACGCGCAGTACAATCAGGTGGTAAGCACTATTGCCAGTCCTTCATCCAACATGGACTTGATGAAGTTAGAGAAGCATCCGAAAATCGCGGTGTACTCGCCCAAAAACAAACAACCCTGGGATGATGCGGTGACCTTGGCCCTCACCTACGCCGAGATTCCCTACGAGGTGGTTTTTGATGATGAGGTGCTTTACGATAAGTTGCCCGAGTACGATTGGTTACACGTCCACCACGAAGATTTCACCGGCCAGTACGGGAAATTTTATCGAGTATACCGTAACGCGCCCTGGTACATTGCTCAGCAGCGAAGCTTTGAGGAGACGGCGCGCAAGCACGGCTACGCTAAAGTGTCGGAACTAAAACTGGCGGTGGTGAATAAAATTCGTGATTTTGTGTCGGGTGGTGGCTTCATGTTTGCCATGTGTGCGGCTACGGACACCTATGACATTGCCCTAGCTGCGGCCGGGATTGACATTGTAGAGTCCATGTTCGATGGCGACCGGGCCGATCCGAACGCCCAGTCCAAGTTAAAGTTTGGCAATACTTTTGCCTTCCAAAATTTTCAGCTGATCCGCAATCCCTACGAATACGAATTCTCAACCATCGACGTTGACCCGCAAACCCGGGGGTTGACGCAAGAGAACGACTACTTCAACCTGTTTGAGTTTTCAGCGAAGTGGGACCCGATCCCCACTATGCTGGTGCAAAATCACGAGCGCATTGTTAAAGGATTTATGGGACAGACTACTGCTTTCCGGAAAGAATATATCCGTCCGGATGTGCTGGTGCTGGGCGAGAACAAAACCGTCGGCGAAGCCAAGTACTTGCACGGTGAATTTGGGAAAGGCTTCTGGACTTTTTATGGTGGTCACGATCCGGAGGATTATCAGCACCGGGTAGGGGAGGCGCCTACTGATTTGAACTTGCACCCCAACTCCCCGGGATACCGATTGATTCTTAATAACATCCTCTTTCCGGCCGCAAAAAAGAAGAAGCAGAAAACCTGATTACTCCAAAATCTGCTGCACTTCTTCAGGAGATAGCTTAAAGAGGCATAGCCGGGAGAAGCGTCCTATCAAAAAAGTCTTAGCTAGCACCACTAAGCCACCATCTTCGGTAAAAGTAAAATCACCCAGTTGATAGGGATCTGTCATCCCTAGATGATAAGTGGCTAACAAAGTGCCTGCTTCCTGATCGTAGAAGTAAAACACCAACTGCTGCGTTTTGGTGTGAGCACCGTAGACGATAGTGGGCCTTCCTAGCAACTCGGTGGTTTTAACAATCACCCGCGCTTCGTGAGCTATTTCCGGAAAGTCGTTGGCCACTAAATCACCACTATTGGCAATTGTCTGTAAATTAATTTCAGCAGATGGCAGTAGGGTACTCACCTGAAAATTGCGTCGCGCCAGCGCGAACTGACTACCCGTGAGGTGATGCGCGGCACTGACGTAGCCTTCCTGACGAAAGCCATTTAGCGTTCCCGCCAATTCGCCCGATCCAGGATTCACGAAATTCATCGACAAGGTATAGTTGCTGAACCCGTTAAAATAGTACGTACTACCATCGGTGGTAGCGCCCGTAAAGAATGGCAACTGCGGTCCGGTCCGACCCAGATGGTCGATGATATCTTCCTCTACGTCTTCTTCCACCGGATATTCGGCACTCCATTCTGTGGCAAATGAGCCACTAAGCTTGTGCAACGTACTACTACGACTTTCGCGGTTGTACCCCAGGATGAGCAGGGAGCCATCCGGGGTTTGAGATATACTTAATGGGTACTGAACA
This sequence comes from Cyclobacteriaceae bacterium, assembly GCA_965217295.1. Classification (GTDB taxonomy): domain Bacteria; phylum Bacteroidota; class Bacteroidia; order Cytophagales; family Cyclobacteriaceae; genus Tunicatimonas. Next base: position 4,790,356 of record CBDCHR010000008.1, on the reverse strand, counting down.
GCCTCTATCGTGGCCACAGGTTCAATATTGCCCCCGTTTAGATTCAGCCGAAGTACTTCTGTTGCCAGCGTGACCTCATTCATACATACCAGATATACTGAGTCGTTAATGACCAATAGTTTAGCGAGCGGGTTTACGTAGGCCAGGTCAACACCACTGTGCCAAACAACCTGTCCATCTTCATCGGTCTTCACCAGGTAAGGGTTCCACGCCTCGGTGGCGGCAAGCAGCAGGAATCCACCGTCATCCGTTGGCAGAATATTCAACGGATCGTATTCGGATGAAAATTTAGGGTCATCGTATATCCGCGTAAAGCTTGTTCCGGGTTCCACTGATTCTTCGTCAGATCCACAGGAAGAAAGTCCTAGAATAACCCCCACCGTCAAAAGCAGATAATTTAACTTTGTCATGTCTAAAATATAAGGGGTTTGAAACTCTTGTCGGTCAAGAACTTAAGGGGGAAATAGAAACTGAAGGTACCAGTGATTGCATTCAGTTTGATGTCATCAGGAATGTTCCCCAAACCGGCTAGGTGACGGGTGGCGGTATACCGGTTGTCACGGTCGGTAATTGTATTGAACCCACGGCGGTACTCCGCATCTACCACCACCACGATTCCGCCGAAGTTATACGCCATTCCCCCCCCGAGGGTGTAGCCTAGATAAGATCTCACGTAGAGGTCAGTAATATCGGTCATTTGGGTGATTGTGACCACTGATGCCGCCGATCCGGAAGCATAGTCAGTAGTGGAAGCAGCCAGTGATTTTTGGGCTTGAAGCAGTCGACTGTATACCAGACCTGCCTGAACAAAGGGCTTAAACCGCTGCAGAGGAATACCGTAGCGGACGTGCAAGGGAAGCTCTACGTATCCCAGCGTATGCTTATGATTTTGTTCTGATATCAGTTGGTTTTCGGTATTCTCTTCGTCCATCCAGCGATACGAATACTGATAGGTATATTTCAAGGTGGTATAGCGGGCCGATGCGGATATTTGAAGTGAGGGAGTGAGGGCTGCGGTACCTGCAATTCCGCTGCTAAATCCGAGTTGAACCTCATTGGTGCCGTAATCTTTGTCAATTTCTGTGCCTATCAACGGTACCAATGCGGAGTGCGATTGACCTGCGGTAGGATGGGCGTAGGTGACTCCGGTAACCAAACCTATGTACCACTGCGTATCCTCAAAATGATGCACCGGCCGGGGGCGGACTCCGAACAAACCCTGAGCGGCAATTGTCTTGGATAATAAGCAGCCCAAGGCGATACCAATGATGTATCTGTAAAGTTTCATACGGCAAAAAACGTCTTTTACTCATTTGATACTAGGCCGTGACACAAAATTAGGCACATCTGTAAGTAATTCGATTTCTATAAAGGAAGGCATGCCGCTGAGCTAATTCAATGATTGAAATCCTGCGGTCCAAAATTGCCAATTATTCTAGATCATGCCTAAAGGTCATTCCCTAAAATTACTCTACAGATTTAGACTAAGATTGGGGTCATATTTTTCTTTTCACTAGCTGTATTATTTTGAGATTGGTTCTTTGCCTGTCGCCGCTTTGCAACTTGCTCTCGGTACTTGTTCTTTTTCCATCGTCTCGGTATTGGACCACTCATTTGGTGAGCCTGCTCAGGCACCATCATGTTGAGGCTTCGGTGGGGCCGCTTTTCGTTGTAGATATGAATGGCTTTGGCGATGGCCACCTCGGCGGTGGTGTGATCTGGGTAGCCGGGCCGAAGTAGTTCTTCTTTTAGGATACCATTGACTCGTTCGGCAATCGGATTCTCATAGCTCTCACGTGCCATGCTAACCTGCACTCGGTGCTTTTCCAATAGAGCTATGTACTCGCGGCAGCAGTACTGTACGCCCCTATCAGAATGGTGGGTCAGTGGGGTAGGGGAGTCTGAGTATCCACCGTGGACGCGGTTTCTTTCCCTTCGGTCAACTGTCCGCAATGCCATCCGCAAGGCTTCTAATGGGTCGCTCAGCATAAACGGACGGATTTTACGGTAGGAATGGGTTAGTTGGCTTACTATCAGTCACTTATGAAATAGCCTATTTAGAGGGAAAAGTCAAAAATCTTTGGCGGCCGCCGCGCGGTAGGTCAAAAGTATTAGCATTTTGATGCAGGTTTTTGCCCGCAAAATCATACTCCCCCTGCAAATTTATATGCTGCCAGTTGACAATTGAACCTGCTTGTATCGTCGTAAGCATTTCACCGGGCCTCGGCGGCTTCGTTCCACTAAATCAGCGGCCGCCGCGCGGTTGTCTTGGCTAATTTCTCGGACAGGAAAAGGTAGTTCCAAAGCACGATTGCATTTTGGATGAGTTGCTTGCATCCGGCTACCACCGCCGGGCGGCCCCGTTCCTGTTCGTCTTTGGTTTCTGCTTCAAACTCTTGATTGTTTCCAAAGAAGACGGCTCGGGAGAATCGATGCGTGAGTTCCACCACATTGAGCTGCTTTTCAATGGCTTGCCGCAGTTCTACGTCATCCATGTACTCCAGTAAGAATAGCGTCTTAATAATTCGACCATACTCCTTGAGTGCTTTGTAGAGAGGATGCTGCCGGGAATACGAACTAAGTCGCTTGAACAATTGGGTGGCGGTAGCTTCGCGTAGCGCGATCGTGGCGACGAAGCGAAGGACGTTATCCCACTGGGATAGTATCAGTGCTTCATTGATAGGCATATTAGGTTGGATGAGGTAGTCTTGTTCTTGATAAAGGCCTTTGCTCATTAAGGTATAGAGCGTTTGGTCCCGCACATTTTTGATCCGGGGGGCAAACTTGAATCCCAGCAGGTGAGCCACTCCGAATACAATCTCCGTATAGCCGTGAGTGTCGGTAGAATGAATCGCGCTTTTGACCACTTCGTTGTTCAGCAAACCGTCAATGACATAAGCCGCCTCTCGTTCGGATGAGTTGATGACTGTGGAATGAAAGATAGCGCTTCGTTCGTCCACGAAACTGTATACCGCTACTCCTTTGCCGCTGCCGAAGTATTTAAAGGAGTGACTGGCGTTCAATGAGTCCCCTCGGATACCAAACTTCTGACCATCGCTAGAGGTATGCATCTCATCAACTTGTTTTCGGAACAGCGTTGGTAGAGAAAGCTGATCAATAGTCTCTACGATCCGCTGATTAGCTGCCTGAATATTTTCCAGAGACATGTACCAGTTGACCGCGTTCTCCAGGGTATGCACGTTAATCCCTTTGGATATTCTGCTAATCTTGCGGATGCCTACGTTGCAGCCGTATCCTATGATAGCCGCAATGAATACTTCCGGAGCCGGACGCTGCTTCTTATACTTCAAGTTGTAGTGCTCAAAACGGTCCAGGTACTGAGTTGCCTGATTTACTTCGTAAAGGACTTCCAGGATGGAGACATACTTACGGGAAAGAAAAAGATCAGAGAGCTTATCTGTATCTTCCTTTTCTACTTTGGGTGTGTGGATGACCAGATTACCACTCTGATTGGTATACACATCCGTATTCTCACCCGTCTTAATTCGTTCGTTCGTCTGGGTGTACCCATCGTGAAGTTGAGCAGCATGACTACTGATCAATTCCCGGCCGTCAGCAAAAGTCCCCAAACCGCTTTGTCTGATGTACTGATCCCGGTTCGTATACCAAGGTTCTTTTGGAATTAGGTACTCATCAATAGCTCGGTATCGGTAGGAGTAGCGGGCGTTGAGAGTGCCCGCTTTGATGGTGCGAGCTGTGGCGAAGAAGAGCAACACTTTATAAAGGGCCACACGGAACGAACCATCTTCATTTTCAATTACCGGACGTTCATGCTTATCGAAGAAACCTACGGGGGCACGTCTACCAACCTGGCCTTTCTTTCGCTGGTAATACTGGATCGCTTCGTAGATAAACTCTTCTGAAGTGGCTTCATCAAAAGTAAGCTCCTGGAGGATCTGGCCGACGCGATTGTTGACCTTACGAAACTTGGTTTCCAGAATATCAAAGTACTCACGCTGCTGGGTAGCGGGGCTAATTTCCTTCTGAAGCGTTGAGGCGTGTTGATCGGCGAGCCGCTCGTCATCCGGTTGGTTATCAATAAGTCCATTTAGCAGTACAATCTTTTCATCATCCGCTAAATCCTCTGCCTGAATGATTGTTTCTGCCGCTTCCCACTTCTCTTTGTACCGCTGGCGGGATTTGGTCACTTCCCGGATAGCCTGATTCTTGTTTTTCCGCCCCCCAAAGTACTGCTCCTTTTGGTCTTTGACCGTCTCATTGTGAGTACGCTGTACCGCTACCAGGATGATATCCATCAGGTTATCCTGCCGGAGATAGAACTGGTGGTGAATAAAGGAGAGCAGGTGGAGATACTGCATATAGGGGTCGGTTAGCTGCTGTAGCTGAAAGGTGGTAGCTTTTGTCGCCCAACGGGCGTGGTAGTGTAGTAGGTCAACCGAAACCCTCAATCGATCAAACACTGGAAGAAGTTGAAAGAATAGTGACTTCACTTGACGAAAGTCCTGCACGCTACCCTTGATCCGAGCGGGCTGTGTGGTTTGATTCAATCGTTTCAACGCCGATAGGACATAGGGACCCTGGTCGACCATATCCTGATTCCTTAACTGGGTAAGTAGATTTTCCAGCAATAAGATTTCCCGTTGTGAAAGTATCGTTTTAAGTGAATCGCTCAAGTTCTGCTCAAAGTCCCGGAACTGGTCGGTGATCGCTTGTACCAGAAAGTGTGCGGTCGGCAACTCGATTCGCTTTGCTTTCAGGAACTGAATGATCTGGAAAAAGACTTGTTTGGGACGGATCGGACCGCCGAGCGGCCGTTTAGCGACCAGTCGGTTGAGTTCATAAGAAAACTCATCGGTTTTGTCCTTGAATGCCTGGTACCCGGCCAATCGTAGAATGATGGCCTGGTGTTCGTACACCACTGATCCGTAGTAGGACACCAAAGGGTCGCCCAGCTCTTTGGTATCTATTCTTAGATGAGTGGCCACAAAAGCGATATTCTGTTCATGAAACCTTTCCGGAAAAAAGAAGCGGCCGGTGTATTGGAAGTATCCCCATTGTAGGAGGAAGCCGATCCGGGTTTGAGGTTTCCTCAGCCGTTTATATAGGATTGTGGCAATTGGTTCGGAGATATAGAAATACTTTTTTCGCTGCACGGAATTAAACACCGGCGGATAGTCGTAGCGATTGGCTTCCGGAGCGGAAAGTACTTTCAGACGAGACATCGGCTATTGCTTTGTAACCAATATAGGCAATGCCGATCAAAACTAATCAATGGCGCGTCTACCGTCGACTCGGGTCATCCACGGCGGATTGGGTCTCCCGTGTTCACGGCGAGCCAGACCGGGTCTCGCCAGACCGGGTCTCGCCAGACCGGGACGAACCGTACGTTCCGTTGACTACTTTGTAAAGTGTCGCCCGACTGATGCCGTATTGGGCCATCAGTTCCGGTATGGTGTGCTCCTTCGTTTGGTAGAGTGTCTTGAGTGCCTGTTGCTGTTTAGCCGAAAGAACCCGCTTGCGGCCGCCAACACGACCCCGGGCCCGAGCGGCTGATAGGCCAGCACGGGTACGCTCTCGGATGAGGTTGCGCTCAAACTCCGCTAGGGCTCCGAAGATATGAAAAACCAGTTTACCCCCGGCCGTGGAAGTGTCAATACCATCATCCAGGCTTTTGAACTTTACCCCGGTATCGTCCAGCCATTGTATCCAGTCGACCAGATCCTTCATGGAACGACCCAGCCGGTCCAGCCGCTGGATGATCAGCGTATCGCCTAAGCGCAATTGTTCCTGCATTCGGTCCAGTTCGGGCCGAGAGGACTTGGCGCTGCTGGCCACGTCGGCAAAGATGCGTTCGGCACCGGCTGCTTTCAGGGCATCCATTTGCGCGTCTAGTTTTTGGTCCTTGGTGGAAACACGGGCGTATCCGATCTTCATCACAAAAAAAAGTTTATAAACTCACTGATTGGCGCAAGTTTATAAACTTTGATTGATAGACGGAAATCTGTACGGAATTATTGGCAAAAACAATACAAATGAATGATGAGATAGAATCGTTCAACAAATGAACGTTTGGTGGACGCTATGTTGAACGACTGACAAAGAGATTAGTCAGACTCGAGGCGCTCAATTCTTTCCATAAGTTGAAGAATTTGCTTGTTTTGCTCAATTGTGTATAGGGTCAGCTCCTCAATTTTTTGCAAAAGCTTCGCATCCATATCACCTAAGTTGATGCCGTCTTGTTTTACTTCTTCCTCTGATGGAATATCGGGAAGGTGCTTAAACTCGAGAATGTGCTGCTCTATCTCATCCAATGAGCGAAGTGAATAGCCCTCATCAAAGACAAAATCCGACCAGGATGTTCGTCGAGCTTCTATCTCATCTGCCCATATTTTACCATCAACACTCAACTCATACCAACTCCTTGGATAACTTCCAATACCTACCCGCCCCCGAACCCTGAGATCAAAATTGTTGCTAGGCTGAGTCCCTATGCCCACCGAGTAGAGGAAGTGTCCTTTTTTTGCCTCGAATTCGCTACTATAAGTAGTTCCGTTGACTGAGAGTAAGTGGTTATTTGGAATAGCTGTGGTTCCAATACCTACCCTTCCAAAAGAATTAATTCGTAAAGCGTTGTTCAATGATCCATTTCTTGAAGTACATAGCTGTAGCTCAGTATCACCGGAGTTATCCGAGCGAAGGGCGTGAAGGTATGCTATGTCACTGTTATCACGAGGAATAAAGTGAGCGTTACCAGGAAGATAAACTGATTCACCGTTGGTTTGCTGTCCATCTCTTATGAACCAAACATCACCGCCACCCACATCAAAGATACCCCGAGGATTATCTGTTCCAATGCCAATTCCTCCGTTTGTTTGTTGGACTTTTATTTGAGGAGCATACAGCTGAGCATATGAAGTTATGCTACATAGGCTCACTAAAATGCTCAGAATGAATTGTAAAATTTTCATAGGTTAGGTAGTTTTTAGTTAGACATGCATAGAATCTCTTACTTTTTTGAAGGAGCCAGCTTTTCAAAAGCCTCTGTGAGTTGAGTAATCCTTTTTTCTTGATCGATGGTATACAGGGTCAGTTCTTCTATCTTTTGCAAAAGCTTCGCATTGATCTGTGCGACATCCAGGCCTTGATCTACGACTTCTTTAGCAGAAGGAACATCAGGTAGGTGACCATTAGATTGGATGAAGGAATCTACACTAGGCTGTGTCTGATAAATGTATTTTGAAGTATCGTCGGATGAAAGCGAGTTTGACCATTGCTAGGAAGTTGACCGCTAGTTTTTCGTAACGCGTAGCGGTGCGCCGATACTCTTTAATCCAACCGATAGCCTGTTCTACACTAGCCCGTTCTTTATAGGTATCTTTGTTGAACCGGGGGCGGGGCCCTTTTTTACGTCGCTTGGTTCCCTCACGTTGTTTTTTCTCTGGTATCATGGCTTTGATGCCTCGTTTGCTTAAGTATCTGCGCAGATAACTGGCATCATATCCTTTGTCGGCTACTACTTCTTCGGGGCGGTTGCGTGGCCGTCCTCGCTTAGTAGGAATATTGACCTGCTGCATCACGGCTACAAGATGTTTGCTGTCGTGAGCCGCCCCACTACTTAAAGTAGCAGCCAGCGGTACTGCGTTGCGGTCACATAAGCAGTGTATTTTACTGCTAAATCCGCCTCTAGAGCGTCCTAATGCATGATCGGCAGGCTCACCCTTTCGGTAAGCAGCCCTTTTTTTGCCCCTAGCTCGGTTGCGCCAGCGGCTGATTTATGAGCTCTCACCGTAGTGGAATCTACTTCCCATAGCTCATAATCTATTAACCCTTCTTCGTTAAGTTCCAGTTGCAAGCGAGCCAGTAACCGGTCAAACATCCCTTCTATGCGATAGCGTCTGAAGCGGTCATACACGCTTTTCCACTTCCCGTAGCGTTCTGGTAGATCTCGCCACGGCGCACCACTGCACAATATCCAAAACATTCCATTTAGGGTTTGCCGATGATCATTCCAAGGGGCACCCCGGCTACCTTCGTTGCTGGGAAACAAATCTTCTATCTTTTCCCATTGTTCATCTGTTAGTTCATAGCGTCTCATGAGTAGTCAACTAACCTGCTACCCCCTTCGTTTGATTTATCAGACACAGCCTAGTTTGCGAGCTAGGGTGAAAACATCCAAACCAAAAAAGATTGAAAGGGCGAAGTCGATTAATGATCGCAAGGGGAAAGCGGCACTTCACATATTTGATTACAAAGGAAAAGAAGGTGGTTTTTCTATTGTACCCGCTGATAAGCGTGAAATGCCAATACTAGCTTATTCTGAGGATGGCGACTTTGATGTTAATGATCTACAGAACTTACCTCCCGGTCTTGTATCTTGGTTAGCAATGATGGAGGAAGAAATTAACTCTATTAGAGAGGGAAGAGATATTAGGTCTGCTGATGAACAGGTTATAAGCTCAGATTGGGATAACATACTGTTTGTAGCGGAGACACTTCAAAGTAGTCCTAACAACAGAACAAATGTAGATCCATGTGACAGACCCGGTAGCGATTGCGGTTCTAATCTACCTCCCCCAATAACTGTTGGTCCCCTTTTAACGACGAGATGGGGGCAAGACTGCGGTTACAATGATGACACACCTGCTACATCCAATGTAGTAGGTAATTGTAATAATGCCCCGACGGGTTGTGTAGCAACTGCCATGGCCCAGGTTATGCGTTTTCACCAACGTCCAACTCGATTTAATTGGGGGCCATGCCTGCTGGTGGTTTTTTAGTTGAGGGTTCCTGGCCTGAGTTAGCACGTCTTATGAGAGAGGCTGGAAGATTTGTTGGTATGAAATATCGTAATAGCTCTTCTGGGACAGATACGGATAAAGTAGATGATGCATTGAAAGGAACATTTGGTTATTCTTCAGCGACTTGGAAGGGGAGTAATTATGACCATCGTGATGTCGAAAGCAATTTGAACAGTGGAAGACCTGTTATATTGAGAGGGAGACAGTTAAATGGGTGTTTTTTGAGTATATTCTGTGATTACGGTGATGGACATGCCTGGGTTTGTGATGGATATCGACGCTACTGGACGGAGTGTTGTAGCTATTTGAGTTTTCGTATGAATTGGGGTTGGAATGGTAGATTTGACGGATGGTTTGCCTATGCTAACTGGAATCCAAGCACTTTTAATTTTAACTATCAACGTGGGGCAGTTGTAAACATTATTCCATAATGATGAATAGTTTTTTTGTACTCTTTTTAGTTCTTGTTGCTAGTTGTTGCATGTCTTGCAGTGAAGGAGACGAAGAATGCTTTACTCCCCCTCCTCCGTTTTTTGCCGATATCCGTAACGAAGAGGATGTGAGTATCTTGTCACAATACAAAGCCGAGGATATTGCTTTATATTATCTAGACGAGAGGAGTAAGAGTGTCAATGTTGATTTTTATATAGAAGGGTTTCTTATATCAGGCGACTTGCCATTTATTAGTAAAGACGGTGTAACTTCATTTTACCTTGAGGTGAATGATGTTGTTGATACGCTCGTGGTTGAAGTGCTGGAAGATCAGAGTTTAGATGATTGTACTGCTTATTTTTTTAACTATGTGGGGTTCAACGGTAAAGCAGCCGAATTAGACACAGTTGGGCAACGAGGTATATATATACTAACTAGAGAGTAAAAAAGTAATTTCTAGAACTTGTCATTTCTAATCCCTTCAAGAAGTAGAAGGGATTAGTTTGATAATTAGTTTTCAGGGAATAGGATAAAAGTGGTAGAAATTCATGTTATATCAACTTTGTATGAATTAATTCGATATTTTTTCACATAATTCCAAGCAGTTCCGTATCCTATACCTAGTTGCTTACTAATTTGATTGATAGAGACCTGTTGACGGTGCAAATCTCTAATTTGCTGTTGGATATCCAAGGAAAGGGTTGGACGAGATATTTTTTTGCCTTGTGCCTTTGCTCGAGCCATACCTGCCTTCACTCGTTCACTAATTAAAGCACTTTCAAATTAAGCCAGGCTAGCCATAATATGAAAAACCATCTCGCCCTGAGGCGTAGTGGTGTCAATGTTCTCTTGGTAGGATATAAAGTCTACTCTTAAACTTTGAAATTCTTTTAACGCATTAATCAACGCTTGAGTCGAACGAGCAAAGCGATCATACCGCCAAACCAGTACCACATCTACTTTTCGCTTCCGAACCAAGTCTAATAAGGTCTGATACTGAGGGCGAACTTCATTAGTACCCGAGGCATGATCCACAAACTCTCCGATCAGTTGATAGTCTCTTCGCTCAGCGTATTCCCGGAGTTGCCGGAGTTGGGTCTCGGGGTCTTGCTTTTTATCCAGGGTAGATACCCGCGCGTAAATAGCCACGCGCGGGGATGGTGGTAATTTTCTCATCAGGTTGCTTTATTAAAACTTGACACCTACATTCATAATGGTTGACCTATCAAAAAGGAAATCCTTTGCGATACTACATAAACCCCCGGTAAAAACCTTGTTTCCAGTGCAGAAACGGCCTCTGATTTCGACACCCTTTTTGATAACCTGCTTTTTCGATGCCCGTACAGTTTCTCTCCTCAGCCGAGCGCGACCGCCTGTCGCGATTCCCTACGACGATTAGTTCGGAAGAACTCATCACCTACTTTACTTTAACCGAGGATGACATCCAGCAAGTAGAACAACAGCGACGTCCGGTCAACCGCCTGGGCTATGCATTGCAACTTTGCTGCATCCGTTATTTAGGATTCGTTCCTGCTGATTTATCATCTACTCCTGAACGGGCAACTCTTTTCCTTGCGAGTCAACTAGCCATTTCTCCGGCAACGCTTCAGGACTATGGGAGCCGGGTCAAAACAATCAGCGAACATCTACAGTCGGCCCTTGCCTATCTGAGATACCAAAGAGCAACGCCCTTGGATTTGGAAAACTTACAACAGTGGTTAACCAACCGGGCACTGGAACACGACAAACCCAGCCTGCTGTTAGCCTTGATATGCGAAAAGCTTCTGCACGAGAAGATTCTCCGACCAGGTATCACGGTATTGGAGCGCATGGTAGCTTCGGCGCGAAGTACAGCGCATCAGGTATCACTTAGACGGCTCTCCAGTCTACTGACTTCCGAACGAAAAGCACTGCTAGACAGCCTGCTGGAAGTAGACCGTGCTGTGGATAATTCACTTTCAGGAAAAACAACCCTGGCTTGGTTGAAGCAACCGGCCGTAGCCAATAGTCCAATGGCTTTGTTGGATGTACTTGACAAGTTCATACATCTCAAAAACTGGTCGGTAGATCAGTGGGATGTGACTAGTCTAAATCCCAACCGACAGAAGTTGTTGGCCCGATTAGGAAGTCGATATACCAATCAGGCACTACAGCGCATGCCCGAAGAAAGACGCTATCCTATTCTGGTGGCCTTCCTTACGCAAACCCTATTAGATGTCGCCGATGAACTCATCGACATCTTTGATGCCTGTATGGCTCAGGCGCACTCCCGTTCCAGAAGAAACCTGGATGAGCACCGAAAGCAGATTGCTAAAGCTACCGAGGCCAAAGTGCGGCTTTTCTACCAAGTTGGCTCACTAATTTTAGACGATACCATTGCCGATGAAACGTTACGGACGGCTATTTTTCGCCAGGTCTCACTGGAAGATTTGGAAGCGGCGGTAGCTGATGCCAGTACAATTATGCGTCCGGAAGGCTATGAATACTTCGATTTTCTGGAAAAACGCTATAGCTACATCCGTCAGTTTTCGCCGACATTGCTAGCAGCGGTTCCGTTCACCTCCAATGAAGAGGATGATGATGTACTACAGGCAATCACCCTGATTAATGAACTGAACCAAACGGGAACACGGAAGGTGCCTCCTGATCCACCGATAAGCTTTATCGCTCGTAAGTGGCTAACGTTCGTTATAGACAAAGGAATCGTTCAACGCCGAGCATACGAATTGTGTTTGCTGTCGGCGTTGCGAGACCGGCTACGGTCCGGGGATATCTTTCTACCAGTCAGCCGTCGCTATGCCAACCCGGAAACCTACCTGATCCCCAAGCAGCAATGGCTAGCCCTGCAAGGAGAAGTATGTCAACAACTGGGTCTAACCTCTAATGGGTCCACAGATCTGAAACACCGTGCCGACGAACTCAAGACGCTGCTCAGAGAAGTGGACGAGAAGTTGACTGGCAGTGACAAAGTGCGCGTAGAGGATGGGGAGTTAATCTTGTCGCCCTTTTCAGCCGAAGAAGGAACCGAATCCGCTAAAGCACTAGCCGACACTATCAGCAAGCGATTGCCTCGTGTAGAACTTACTGAATTGCTCGTTGAGGTGGACGGCTGGACCAATTTTAGTCAGCACTTTCATCACGCAGCGCAGCGTGAGCCTCGTTCCAAAGATCACGCGAAGCATCTATATGCCAGTCTCATTGGCCAAGGGGTTAACATGGGCTTAACGGCAATGGCCCAAAGTGCAAATCTATCCTATGAGAAACTGGCCTGGACGACTACTTGGTTCGTCCGAGAAGAAACACTCACCGAAGCAGTCTCTGCGTTGGTGAATTTTCAATACCGCCACCCACTAGCCAAACTCTGGGGCGGGGGAACATTGTCTTCTTCGGATGGACAGCGGTTTCCGGTAAGCGGAAAAGTTCGCAACGCTACCGCGTTACCCAAATACTTCGGCTACGGACGAGGTATTACCTTTTACACCTGGACCAGTGATCAGTACTCACAATACGGTACCAAGGTAATCTCATCTACTGTCCGCGATGCTACGTATGTACTGGACGAAATTCTGGACAATGAGACTGAACTCAATATTCTAGAACACACTACCGATACCGCGGGCTATACTGATTTAGTATTCGCGCTGTTTGACTTGTTGGGAATGCAGTTTTCGCCCCGTATCCGCGACATTGGCGATCAACAGCTCTACCGCCTTGCCGATGATGACACCTTTTATCCAAATTTAGACTTTCGTCTGACGGGCAAAATCAGTTTAGACAGGATTCACCAGCGTTGGAATGATCTACTGCGGGTTGCCGGATCGCTCAAACTGGGTTGGGTTACTGCCTCCTTGCTGATTAGCAAACTCCAAGCGTATCCACGACAGAACAAGCTCACCCAGTTATTACAAGAATACGGCCGGCTGATCAAAACCATTTTCATCCTGAAATACCTAAAAAGCGAAACCTACCGCCGACGGATCGGCGCTCAACTCAACAAGGGGGAGAAGTTACATGAACTGAGGAGTTTCTTAATATTCGGAGAGGAAGGCAAGATTCGGCGCAAGCAGGAAGAAGCGCAGCAAAACCAAGCCGGATGTCTAAATCTATTGACGAACGCCATCATCGTATGGAATACTGTATATATGCAAGCAGTCATTGATACTTTGATCAAAGAAGGATACGAAATAAAGCAAGAAGGTTTGATACATCTCTCTCCCGCTCGGCACGAACACATCAATCGCTACGGACGCTACCGCTTTGATATGGATTTTACTGCTACACTAGAAAACTTGCGTCCACTGAGAAATGCTTAACGCCCATTTCTGTTCCATTGCTACCGGAACACCGTTAGCGCCGACGGATCACAACCACCGGCAGGGGTACCAAAGACCGCTCCGCCCGCGCGCGACATCACCGAAGGTGACTCCTCAGATCGTCCTGCAGCGCAAAGCGGTGAGGAAGCTCGTTTGCTCAATCTTTACGCAATGAGTGGCCGAGTAGAATACTTGGGCCAGTTGTACGATCAATACATTCCTCTGGTGTACGGGGTATGTATGAAGTACCTGGGCAACCGGGAGGACAGCCAGGACGCTGTAATGCAAATCTTCGAAAAGCTGGTAACGCATTTGCCCACTGCGCGGGTAGCGCACTTCCGGGGCTATCTGTATACGGTGGCTAAAAACCACTGCCTGATGCAATTGCGCCAGGTGCGTCCGGTTTCGGTAGATTTGGTTCAGGCCGTTGAACTGCCGGAAGATGAAACGGAGGACCGATGGCTACTCTTAGAGCGAGGACTTTCTACCCTTCCCCAGGAGCAGCAGCGCTGCTTGCGGCTGTTTTACCTTGAGCAACAGTCCTACCAGCAGGTCGCCAATCACACGGGCTACAGTCTAAAGCAAGTAAAGAGCTTTTTACAGAACGGAAAGCGCAATTTGAGGCTATTTGTCACCAATCACCATGAGTAAGCACGAACCACTATCCGCGGAATGGCTGCGAAAGTACCGGCAAGGGGAGCTTTCCAGAGACGAACGCGTCCGTCTGGAAGCGCTTCGCACCCAGGACCCTTTCGTTGCGGATGCCTTAGAAGGAACAGAGAAGCTTTCGTCTGATGAGTACGCTACCGATGTGACCGCGCTCCGTACCCAGCTGGCCAAGCGTATAGGCAAACGTGCCCGGCTCCTGACCGGGTCACGCCTGACCGGGTCACGCCTGACCGGGTGGTGGCCCGTAGCCGCATCGCTGATGGTGCTTGCTATTGCTTCAATTTTACTCTACACTTATCTAGCAACCCCAGCTGCCGAACAGTTGAGTGATACTACCGTACTGAAAGATTCAGCCGAAGCATTAACTTTTCGCTCTAAGGAGGACGATCGTCAGAGCAACTCCCTGCCTTCGAGTGAGAAAGCTGGCTTGAGCCCCCGAGAAGTAGCTCAGGCCATGAACGAACCCCCGGTGGTGGCATCCGATCCGGATAGCGGCGGGGAAGAAACGTCCGATGGAGTTCCCTACCCAATAGACGAACAAACTTCTCAAGATTTTGCTACCGAGGCTCAACAAGATTCAGCAGAAGAGAAACTAATTACCCCACCGGCCCGCCATCCCCAGCCAAATCATTCACCAGAGCCACCAGCAAAAGGGGAGGGGAAAGTAATACCGACGAGCCGAACCGCGCCGGTAGCCATCGTCCGGCAAGGTCCTAGCCAAGAGATGTCATCGACAAGTAGCGAAGGGGGGGATGAGTTAGTGAACCCTGATCAGTCGTCCCGACGAGTACCGCGGCAGTCCTCGGAGAGGGGACGTAGAACGACTTTGGGTGACCGACCCCCGGTGGCCCAAGAATCTAACCCAGCAAACCCTAGTCCTGAATCCACCCCGTTGGGGTTGCCTACCCATGTAGCCGTTGGCCAGGTAGTAGACAATGAAACCAACGAGCCGCTACCGGGGGTGAATGTACTACGCCTGGGTAGCAATACGGGCACGGTAACGGACCTTGACGGCCGGTTTTCACTGGTAATATCAGAGAAAGCCGACTCACTGGCCTTTAACTCCATTGGTTACACCACCCAGGAAGTCACCATACGGGCCGGAGATTCTTCTTACGTGCGCTTAACCCCTGACCTGCAATCCCTTTCGGAAGTGGTGGTGGTTGGCTACGGCGGAAGTCGTCCCAGCAATTCCGAGAACGCTTTTAGTGGAGCCCAGCCGATGGGCGGCATGCGCTCGTTCCGGCGCTACCTTCGTGATCGCCAGGGCTATCCTGCCGACTGGTCGGGCAAGGCGGTTACCGTGCGGGTCCGCTTTGAGGTAGGAGCCGATGGCACCTTACGAAATTTTAGTATCCTGCGCAGTGGGGGCGAGTGGTTTGATCAGGAGGCCATTCGTCTCGTTGAGAGTGGGCCTGCCTGGACAGCGGCGGTGAGGGACGATGAAAAAGTAGCACAAACCAGGACTGTCAAGATCAAATTTAGATCGCAATAGTCCCCTGACGAATCATTAAAGCGGGGATGTTAGGTGCCAAATAGGTACGAGCACCATTTTTCTCTTTTTGTAGGGTAGGGGATAAGCATCCGGCGCCCCCGCCTGTTGAGCTGTCCCTACTGGGGTTCTGGTTCGGAACGGACGGTCCCCCTCACTTGCAGCGATCTACTGAAATCTAAGCGTTCCAACCCCTGCTTTACTTCGGGGCACGACATAAACAGCTCCCAGAGCAATCCGCTACGGTGGTTTTCAATCATCACTACAATGGGGCCCTGGTCAATAGCCAGATAACGGGGGGGATAGTATCCCTTGTTCTGGCTAAACGCATCATAAAATCCGTATTCACCCCAGATATACTCCCCTAAATCTGTATAGAAGTGACGCATAGCCCGCAGACTCGCTTCCGGAGTGTAAGGTATGGAAGACAAAGCAGCCGTCGGGGAGATGACCCCCAGATCAAAACCCGGGCGATGCCCTCCGTAGCCCTTGGGGGAGTAGCTGGAGGTAAGCCCCCAAGTGTCCGCCCCGTAGCCCACGAAATTCTTCGGATTGTCTTGGGCGTAAGCCACGTTAATCAACGCGTGGTTCTGGTTGAGCTTCCAGTAGTCGGCGTAACGATCGGTGAGACCCCGCGGATCGAGTCCCAGGTAGGAATAGTGCGCCCAAAAGAGGGGACCCACCGGTGCATCGCCGTTCTCGTAGTGGTCAAGCACTAACTCATAGCCATAATAGGTACTGTCGCTGCGAATACCACCGCCCCGGGCCCATCCCTGGTGGTATACCTCCGGACTAATCGGATGGGTCGGGGAGGCAGCGGCCAGCACGTACATGATCAGGCATTCATTGTAGCCCCCCACCGGGAAGTTCATCGCCCACTCGTGCTGGGGCGACCAGTGCCAGTAGAGTACGTTCTGGTCTTGGGTGTACCAATCCCACTCCACGCCGCCCCACAGCTGATCAATGCGGGTAGCCAACCGTTGTTCCTGGGCGGAACCCCGGGCAAAATACTGCCGCACGCAGAGTAGTCCCTGCACTAGAAAGGCGGTCTCTACCAAATCCCCCCCGTCGTCGCGAGCACTGAAGGGCTTTACCTGGCCCGTCTTACCGTTGAGCCAGTGGGGCCACGCCCCGTGAAAGCGGTCGGCTTGTTCTAAAAAGGAAACGATGCGCTCGAACCGATCTCTTCCCTCGGCGCGGGTGATGAAGCCCCGCTCGATGCCGACCAGGATAGCCATCACCCCAAAGCCACTGCCTCCGGTAGTAACAATGTCTTGGTCATTTGAGGGATACACGTTATCCATATGGATACGCTCCCGGGCCATGCCCGAATGGGGCTCCGCCCCGTCCCAAAAATACCCAAAGGTGCGCGCTTGCACCAGCGTGAGCAGTGAGTCGTCGCTAAGCGATGGGGAGGTAGCCTGAGCGCCAGAGGAAGCACTGCTCTGCGCCGGGGCTTGGAAAAACAAGCCCCCACTCAACAGCACTGCGCTGAGATAGCCAAATACAGTCTGAGCAGGAAACGTCTTCATCACGTTGTATTTATCAGATTAGTGCTTCATTATTCTTTCAACGTCGGCCTTGCCGGTAGTGGGCCCCTCAGGTCCGCCTAGTAGCCAGGATTCTGGGTCAGGGTGCCCTCAGAAATATCAATCTCGCCCTGCGGAATGGGCAGCAGATCGTGCTTGTTGGCCACAAACCCCAGGGGGGCCAGCACCGTAGCGGCCTGCCCGGTGCGCACCAGGTCAAAATAACGATGCTCTTCCAGGGCTAGTTCGGCCCGGCGTTCGTTCCAGATGATCTGCCGCAGGGCGGCCTGATCGGTGGTGGTGATGTCGGGCAGCACGTCGGTGGTCCCCCCTCGGGCGCGGGCCCGCACCTCGTTGAGGTACTCCAGCGCCTGCGCCGGTTTGCCGTTTTCGTTCAAAGCTTCGGCCGCCATCAGCAGCACATCGGCGTAGCGCAGTAGAATGCGGTTGTGCCCAAACTGTACCCGGGGCAGATCACCGGGCACAAACACCTTCTGGTTGTAGGTTTCTATCTGCTCGATCCGCGTCTGGGCGGCATCGGCGTAAATGGTGTCCGGGGTGCCGCCGTCCCCTAAGATTACTTCTCCGGCGATGGTGTCGCCGATAAACACCACCGAAGCATCCAGGCGGGGGTCATCAGCCTCATAAGAAGTGATCAGATCGTAGGTGGGTCGTCCGAAGCCCCACCCCTTACCGGGTACTCCCCGCACTCCCTGGGTTTGGCCGTACTGGTTGCCCCCATCAGAGAACTCTTCGGAGATCGCTCCGATCTCAAAGAGCGATCCCGAGCCAAAGGCATTGGTGGCCGAGTGCACGTTGGCAAAGTCCGGATCTAAACTGTACTCTCCGGAATTGATCACCTCCAGGGCCAGCCGCTCGGTTTCTGCATAGTCGCCGCGAAACAAATGAACCTTGGCTAGCAGCCCCCGCGCCGCGCCGCGGGTAGCGCGGCCCAGGTCGGGTTCGGCGTAAGCACTCTTTTCGGGCAGGTTGGCAATCGCTATCTCCAGATCGGATATAATGATCGCTTGGTAGATCTCCTCAGCGGGGGTGCGTTCTAGCTGTCGGGGTGGGTCTTCGGTGGTTACCAGGGGCACCGCGCCGAAAGCGCGCACCAGTTTGAAGTAGAAGAAGGCGCGCAGAAAGTGAGCTTCCCCCAGTAGCCGGGTTTTTAGCGCGTCGTCCATCGGCACGTCCGGCACCCGATTGAGCACCAGGTTGGACCGAAAGACGCCTACGTACAGCGCGGCGTACATCTGCTGAATCTGTCCCTGATCCGAGGCGAAGCGAAAGCTATCTACTTCCACCAGAAACGACCCGTCGGTAGGATTGCTTCCCTTGGTCATATCGTCCGAAAGGATATCCAGGATAGGAAATCCACCAGTGATAAACCATGCCCGACTGGCGTTGTAGATGGCGTTGGTAGCCAACACTGCGTCTTGTTCGGTTTCGTAGAAGGTGCTGCTGCTTAGATCGCCCAGCGGCTCTTTGTCCAGAAAGTCGCTACAGCCGATACTTCCACTGAGCAGGCAAACTAAAAGAACGGGTAGGTAATGCGTGATCGTTTTCATAGTTTCTTGGTTTAAAAAGTAACGTTGATTCCCAGCGTGTAGATGGCGGTAATGGGGTACGGACCCAGGTCAATTCCTACCGAAAGGGGATCTCCGCCTTCTCCCCGTCCGATTTCCGGTGAGTAGCCGCTGTACGGGGTAAGGGTAAACAGGTTGGTCCCACGCAAGTACACGTTGGCCCTACTCATTCGCGCCCGCTCGGTCAGGGAAGCGGGAAGGGAATAACCCAACGTGACGGTACGCAGTCGTAAGAACGAACCATCTTCCAAAAAGTACTCTGAGGGTTGGTAGTTAGTACCGCCCTGCGTAGCCCGGGGCACGGTATTGCTGGTGCCTTCACCGCGCCAGCGGTCCAGCACGTCGGTCTGAAAGTTATACAAGTTGGGCCGCACCGCCTGCAGGCCGTTGTAGATGTCGTTGCCCGTTTGCCCCTGGAAATCCAGCGCCACGTTGAAGCCTCGGTAGCTGGCGTTGGCATTGAAGCCGTAGATGAAGGTCGGAATGGGTGATCCGATGAACGTTCGGTCCGCCTCGTTGATCTGCCCATCAGGACCACCGGTCAGATTGCCGTTCTCGTCGAACCCGTTTAGGTCAGCAAAGCGCAGGTCACCGGGCTGTTGGTTGCCCAACTGGGCGGCCGCATCGAGCTCCGTTTGGTTCTGAAACACTCCGACTACCTGATAGCCGTAGAAGGAGCCGATGGGCTGCCCTACTTCGGTACGCGTGACGGTTTGTCCGCCCCCGATGTTACCGGCGGTGATAAACGAGTTCACTCCGGTATTGGCCCCAATTTCTAGTACTTCGTTGTGCACGGTGGTACCCAGTACTCCCAGTCCGTACTGCAGATCTCCTACGTTATCACGCCAGTTCACGGTGAACTCAAACCCCCGGTTGAGCACCTTCGCGGCGTTGACCGGTACCCGAACAAACGGCCCATTGCCCACGTGGGCCGGGGTGAGCACCGACACCAGGATATCGTTGGTGGTGCGATCGTAGTAGTCGAACTCGGCGGTCAGCTGATCGCCCAGCAGCCCTACCTCCAAACCGATGTCCCACTGCACGGTCTCTTCCCAGGTGAGCCCTTCGTTGGCGGATCGGCCGATGGTGGCCCCGGGGGAGAGCGCTTCGTTAGGTCCGAAGATGGCGTCCAGCCCGGTCCTGACCAGCGAGAAGCGGGCCTCTTCTCCGATGCGGTCGTTACCCAGGATGCCCCAGCTGCCGCGCAGCTTGAGGTTAGAGAGTACGTTACTGCTGGGCATAAAACTCTCTTCCAGGATGTTCCATCCCAGCCCGACCGATGGGAAAAAGCCGTACTGGTTGTCCTGAGAGAACACCGACGAACCATCGTAGCGACCGGTCAGGGTGAGCAGGTAGCGGTCGTTGTAGGCGTAGTTGAGCCGGAACAGATAGGAGATAATCGATGACTGCACGCCGTTGCCCGAGGTTTCCTGGTCGTCGGTTTCCCCTACGTCGATAAAGCGGAGGCTGGGGTCACCCCGGAGCAGGTTGCGGGTTTGGGCAACCAGATTCTGGGAGCGTTCGTCCTGCATGGTGTAACCGAGCAGTACCCCGAAGCGGTGGCGGTCCAGTTCCTTATTATAGTTGAGCGTGTTTTCCCAGAACCAGCGGTTGCGCTGCTCATCGGTGACCGAGAGTCGGCTCTCCTGGTTGCGCTGCTGGGGTGAGACGAAGAAGACGGGAGTAAAGCTTACCCGCTGGCCAAAGTTGACATCTACCCCGTAGCTGGAGCGGAAAGCAAAGTCCTTTAGAAAGTTAACTTCGGTGAACACGTTGCCCACGATCTGGGTGCGGGTGTTATCATTGTTATTATAAGCGATTGAAGCCAGCGGATTCCCAGCCCCTTCCACTTCGGCGAAGCTGCCATCTTCGTTGAAGGGCCTTCCCGTGGGGCGGGCCCGCAGCACGGAGCCTACCACGCTGGCCCCGGCGTCTTCCTTGAAGCGGGCGCCGGTCAGGTTATGACCCACCTGAATGTAGTCGGTGAGCTGATAGGTATTGTTCAGGCGCAGCGTGTAGCGGTTAAAATTAGAGCCCGGAATTACTCCTTCCTGCCCGAAGTAGCCAAAGCCTACGTAGTAGTTCAACCGTTCGCTCTTGCCGGAGAAGGACAGTCCGGCATCCAGGATCGGGGCGGTTGCCCGAAACACCTCCTCCTGCCAGTCGGTACTGGCCACCGTGTCGGGATCGTAGGTATCCGGGAAGATCTCGTTGGCGATCTGGGCGAACTGTGGGCCGTTCAGTAGGTCGACCCGCGTAGGAATAGTCTGCAGGCCATAGGAGAGGTTGACGCTGAGTTGGGGGGTGTCGGTGGTGCCGTCCTTAGTGGTAATTATTACTACGCCGTTGGCCCCACGCGCCCCGTAGATGGCCGTAGCCGAGGCATCCTTGAGCACTTCCATGGAGGCGATGTCTTCACTGTTCAGGTAGTTGATGTCCTCCGCATCGCGCAGTAACACCCCGTCGACTACGAATAGGGGGGAGGCGTCGTTGAGGGTGCCCACCCCGCGGATGCGCACCAGGGGAGCGGCACCGGGAGCGCCCGAACTACTGGTGATCTGCACCCCCGCCACTTTCCCCTGCATAGCCTGCATGGGGGAAGGGGCGGGCACACTGGTCAGGTCCTCGCCCCGCAGGGACGACACCGCCCCGGTCAGGTCGCGTTTTTGTTGGGTGCCGTAGCCGACCACCACCACTTCGGACAAAGTTTCCACGTCTTCGGCCAGGCTAACATCGACTACGGGGCGGCCGTTGACGGGTACTTGTTGCGACACAAAGCCAATGTAGGAAAACGAAAGGGTGTCTTCGCCGGTGGACTCCAGGCGGTAGTTGCCGTCCAGATCGGTGACCGTGCCAGAGGAGGTACCCTTCATCAGCACGTTAACGCCCGGTAGGGGCTGTTGGTCGGTGTCAGATACCACCTGCCCGGTCACTATTTGGGCCCGGGCTTGGAAATGCGTAGTTGTGAACAACAGGGTGCATCCGAGAAAAAGCCAGCGGATGCACGCCAGGGGAGGAACCCGATGGGTAAAGGGGGTTGTCATGGTGGTGTAGTTAAGCGTTAAAAATAATTGCCGAGGCGGTAGTAGGACCGGTAGAGTCGGCGGTAAGTAAGGATATTTGAAAAGTGTTGAGGTGCAAAGAGCCGTTGAAATCAATATACCAATTAAAACATAATTTTTATGGATCGGCCCTAATATGTTAGCAAGATTATCCTTGAGGGGTAATAACTGCCGTATGTGCTGAATATAATTACGCAGTTGGGGGGGTGAGGGGGGCTGGTGACTGGTGGCCACTTACATTGGGGTAGCACAACCCAAGAAGCTGGGGCGCTTATGGACATAGTAGGCACCGTAGCTACCTACGTAGGTGGGTTAGCCCCTCTCGGCTATTAGGAAACTTATTTTCTTAGGGTAGTTGCCCCTCAAAGGTAGCAAGTACCTATCACCGGTGGCAGTCAACCCGTCGGCGAGGCTGCACCACCGCTAGAGGTTGTGCATGGGTTACGACCAGGCTGACAATCCTAGTTTGTGATCAGGAAGCGCAGTGGCCGGTTTTGCTACTCCCGAAGAACGCGAAACGACACCCGCCGTTTATTACGCGTAAGGACAATCACGTATAGGCCAGCTTTATGTCGGTCAAACCGAACGGTAGAGGAACGCTCCGTGATCGGCTGGGTCTCAATAATCTCACCCAATGCGTTGATCACATCAATGGTGCCTCCGAGCCATTCTACAGGATGATCAATCCAAAGCACGTTACTTACCGGATTAGGATAGTGGTGAATTTGGTGGAAGCTACCGGGTTGCTGCACGCCAGTGATCAACTCTGCTGAAGGCTGCTCGATGATCTTGATAGTACTTCCGGCTACAACGGTCACCACCTTAGCGTCACCGTTAGCGCCAATAGTAATTCTGGAAGATTGACTGTCTAGGGGTAGCCCCTGGTAGTCAGCGCGAAAAATATACTCACCCGCCGGTAGGTTCGTAAAGCTAAACGCACCGTGCTGATTGGTTACACTACGTGCCAGTAGTTGATGGCTAGAAGCAATGAGTAGGTAGGTGGCTACCCCGGAAAGTGGTTCACCCTGCGCGCTGCTGGCCCCAATCATGATCCTCCCGTTACTCGCCGAGGAGTCACTCAAAAGGACTCCGCTCAGCGTACCACTCCCGGTTGCTAGCGATGATGGCAAGCTGGGGAAATGGTACACCACACTAGTATCTTGTTGAATCAAGATACTGTCTGCATCCGCTAGAATTAGTTGACCTTGGTAATAGCTGGACAGGCGGCTGGTATCATTGGGTTGAATTCCTATCGTATACCCTCCTTGCAATAGTTCATCAAACCAGACAGAATCACTAGGACTACTCACCTGATGGCTTGATAGTAAACTATACCGTTGGTCTGCACTTTGGTAAAGATGTACGGTAGCGGGAAAGTACGTTGCGTCAGCCTCCGCGAAGCGAATTTCTATTGCGTGGAGCGTATCTGAGGGTGGGGGTAGGGCCACCGCGGGAAGATACAAAGTGTCACTACCGTGGTTCAGGTTGCCAGCTGCGTCACGAACCGCGCCCGCTAACACGTACATCCAGGCCTCCTGGTGACCCGTTTGGGTTAACGTGGCGATGAAGGTAACGCTATCTTCGGTTGAGACCTGCATCACCGCCCCGTGCTCGAGCTCTATCTCATCGAGGGTGAATCCGCTTACTGGTTCGCTAAAATTTATTGAAACTTGACCAGTGCTATCCTCGCTTACCGGAGATATGCGTACGGATGGGGAAACGGTATCATAGACCACCCGGTAGGTCAGCACCTCATCGTTGGTATACCCGTACGGGTTGCTAACGGCCCCCTGGGGAATTGACATCCGCACTTCGCCTTCGGCGTTGGGGGTAACTTGGAAGGTGAAGGTGAGACTGTCAGTGGTAGTTATGGTGGAGAGCGTAGCGTTCTCGAGTACTACGTCCGAAGTGTCAAAACCGCTGACCGGCTCGTTGGCGCTAACCTTGACAATGAGTGATTCGTTGATGTACTCATTTTGGGCGGTTGATAGGGTCAACTTAGGGGGGGTGGGGTAGGAGACAAAATGGCTCACGGCCTGCTCATTCGTGTTTCCCGCCAGATCGTAAATCGTACCAGGTTTAATAGTAACGCCCATGGGGCCCGGGGTAGTCCGACGCACCACGAGCTGATGGTCCGCCGCATTCGTATATTTTTCAATTTCTCGGTTGTAGGTATCTATCACATAAACGTCCCCCTGGTCGTTATGCACCACCGAACGGGGAAAATGAAAGGTCCCCTCCGGAATGCGCTGGTCGTCGGTTCCAATAACGTCAATAAGTTCGTGCGCTTGGTTAAAGGTTCTCAGACTGTGTCTTAAAAAGCTGACCACGTAGATATTTCCTGCTTGGTCTACACTAACGTCGTAGGGGGAAGGGGTTCCTAAGGTGGCGTGATACTGAAGGGTCGAGTCGTAGATTTGGACGCGGTTATTGGATTGGTCAGCCACGTACAGATAATCGTTTTGATCTACGGTCATCCCCCGGGGGCCCCTGAACCTATCGTTTCCTCCCCCCTGGTCAAGGTCTCCCAAGGTGGTGAGGTAGTTGAAATCCTGATCAAATACCTGGATGTAGTTGCTGTTCTTACCAATCAGAAAGGTAGTACCATTTGAATCTCTCGTGATTCTGCGCGGCCGCCCGACGTAACCCTGATCAATGTCTATCAAGCGGCCAGGATAAAACGTACGAATCAAGTTTTGTTGGTCATCCAACACCCGGACCCGAAAGCTATCAGGCTCTGCCATATAGAGCCTATCTTCCTGGTCAAGAAATATGCTTTGCGGCCCCTTTAGAACCAGGTCCGGCGTCTGACTGCCTCCTATGACTTTCTCTAGCACTAAGTTTTCATCGTAAATTTGAATGTGGTGTTCCCCTACCGTCACAAAGAGTCTTCCCCGAGAGTCCACGGCTACGTCATAGCCCCCCGACAGATCGTCTCTCCAGTGGAGCCGCTCAAAGTGTAGATCGGGAGCCAGTAGCGTATCTAGGGTGGCGTTATGCAGCTTGATAGCTGTAGGGTCTATGCCAGTAGTCTGCTCACTCAGCAGTAAGGTCAGTAGCAGCGTATCGACTAAAGAGTTCTGTTCAGTGGTTGGGATCAGTTCTACCCGGGGGGGGTGGGTGTCAAAGGTAAGCTGATGAAGGCTGGCTTGAGGATTCGCCACCCCGCGATGATCAAGCACAGCGCCGGCGGGTACTTCTACTGCTACTTCACCATCAGAAAGAGGCGATACTACTGCTTGGAATACTATACTGTCCGTAGTGTTCAGGGGCGAGAGGACCGCATTGGTTAACATTGTGCGTTGAGCAGAAAAACCTACCACCTCTTTGTTAAAGGTAAACGTCAGATTGTAGTCTTTATTCGTCCATTCATTCGCAGAAGATGACAAGTGTACTTCGGGGGCGGGAGGAGAGAAAATCTGAACGCGGTGGTTATGAAAGTCGGCTACGTAAAGGCGGTTGAGCGCATCCACCACTAAGCCCGCTGGATACTTAAGCGTACTATCATTGGTGCCGATGCGCCCGGTGCCTACGCTAAACAGTGGTTCGTGGAGGCGGTTAAACGCCTGTACCCGGTGCTTCTGATCAGATACGTACAGTACTCCCGCTTTATCTACTGCTACCCCGTACGGATCAGTGAACAGCTCGACATTGACGGAAGTAGCCCCTCCCAGCGTTTTCTTGAACTGGTAATTCTTATCATAAATAAGGACCCGGTCGTTTCCGTAGTCCGCCACGATGATGTCCTGAGTACGTGGATCAATGCACACGCTAGTGGGCTTACTGATTGGATCTTCGCTAGAGCCAGCAAGGGTTCCAAGATAGTCTAGACTATGGTTAAAGATTTGAATACGGTCATTTCGGTAATCAGCCACGTAAATATTCCCTAGCGAATCCAAAGCCACCCCCACCGGATCATTAAAGTCAGCGTGTGGAGTATCGCCCAGGGCGTTAGAGAGTTCTCCCAGATGGTGGTAGGAGCTGTCAAAAATTTGGATACGGTCATGATACCGATCGGCTACGTACAGGGTGCCGTTCGGACCCTGAGCAATATCAGCAGGGGATGAGAAATTGTGTTCTAGGGTGGTGAGGTACTCAAAGGCACTGTCGTATACTTGAATGCGGTTGTTTCCGCGATCTGCTACCAGCAGGGTATTCTGCTGGCCTAGGCACATCCCTGAGGGCAGGTCTAATTGAAGGTTGGTAGATCCTTGCTCGCCGGTTCCTAGGGTCGCTTGGTATACCAAAGGAAGCGAGGATTGGGCGGATGTACGCAAGGCAATCAGCAAACACAATTGTAATAGAATAGCACGGCGGGCAACCTGCATTGCATATATTAATGGTACAATATAAATATAGCATATTAAATTATTGTTTATATTTCTAATCCATGGTGATTCTTACAAGTTACTATTGAAGTGCTCAATGCTAAATAGTGGTGTAAAGAGAGAAAGGGCATAACTTGACCAAATGTGCCATTAAGCACACTGTTAGCCGCCGGTGGCGATCGGTGTTCCCTTAGACTAAAGGGAGGCAACTCAGATGCTGAGAGGTGGTAGAACAGTGAGCTGTAGCTTTCTAACCTTTGTTATCAGCTTACTACTCATATCAGGCCCGGGGCTAGCGTGGTTTACGTTACAGCGAAACCTACGGTGATGCTTGGTACCACCAACATGATACTAAACATCGGAAATTACCGTTGGGTAGATCCCACCATAGTGGATAACTACCGCAAGCGCAAGAAGAAGTTCACCGGTGATTTGGCCGAGAAACTCCTCTTGCCCTGGGCGAAGAACTCTTCGGATCGATGGACGAGTTCACCGACTGGTTGCACATGCCTTCCCCAGGCTTGGAAGGACAGCAGCTCCAGGCTATGCTCCATTCTATCATTGATATTGGTGAGGTTGAAAAGCAGCTCAACCGGATCATTCACGGCTATGTCGTCTAGGGAGAAGTATATCTTTGCAAAACCTCTACGGATGCTCCTTTTCGAACGATTTGAAGGGACTCGTTGATCTGGATATCATTGAGCAAGCGGGCCAGCGGGGCGTTCTACGTGCTGAAGTAGAAGGGCAATTGCACAATAATTGCACAATTTGCACAATCTAAGCGTGGTAGTTGGGACATAGTGAGAACATTCAGTAAACATAAAAGTAGCGTTGTTCCGTCTGGTACCACATTTGACACTAAAGGGTTGGGACACTGAAGGGACAGGTTATCCGATCCCAGCAGGAGGGCTCCGAGTGGCAGTAAACCCTAGCTGGGGGAGTGGCCACCACCGCACTTTGCTTATCTATCTACCGTAGAAGCAGCGGTTAGCGGGCCTACTGCGGTTCCATGGCCGACTTTACCTTCCGGACGGTATTGACTGCTACTCCGCAGACTTTGGTCGTTTGTCGCAGGTTTAGCCCTTGGTTTTGTTGATACAACTATAGATTAAGTTCTATTACCCGAACTACTGGCAGAAAGCGCTTACGAGGCCGGAATGCGTATTACCCTTATTTTGATACAGCGGGACGATCTATTAAGCTGAATTAACCGCTGACCAATTCTCGACAAGGAGACGTGCTGGTGATGTGAAAGCTAGACCGGCTTAGTCGAACGCTGAAGCACCTGGTGGTATTGGTGGAAGAAATACTGTAGAAGGAGATGGACCTGCCCAGCCTGAACGACCCGGTGGATACTAGCTCGACGCACGGCCGGTTGGCGTTCAATATTTTTGCTTCGCTCGCGGAGCTTGAGCGAGAAGTGATCCGATAACGAACGATGGCCGGATTGTCCGCCGCCCGGGCACAGGGTAGGGGACCGACCGAAGGGGCTGTCGGCCGAAGCCGAACGGACTTCCTACGTCGCGGCCGCCCTGTACAAAGACAAGGAGCTATCAGTGCGGGAGGTTTGTGACAATCGGTACCCCGACGGGCTGGATATTTCCAAAGCAATACTGTACCGGTACTTGCGGCGCCGGAGGGGTAAAGATTGGTTTAGGTTAAAGAGTGCGTTTACTGTAGCTTCGCTGTTCCACAGTAGAATCGCTCTCCAGTCCGGCGGCGCTTTTTTGCACCGCCCCGGCCCCTTGGGTGACGATACCTTCCAGGCCCTGCGTTTTGCCCCGGCTAGTTTCGTAGGCGGCATTGACTTGCAGGTGCACCTGATCGCCCGCCCGCACTGACAGGCTCTTGGCCGGGCCGGTCTGCCCCGCTTGCAGCCGGGCTACTTTGTTGGGTTCGGGCTCCTCGCGGCTGGCATCGGTGGTGTTATGGAAGGCCAGGGTCTATTGAGGGGAGACTAGCACTGCTACGCTGCAACGGAGATGGAATGTTAGAACCGGTAAGGCTTACAAGTGAAAAACCCTTGCCGTAGTAGATTTTGTATGATATTGCTAATCTATAGCGCCTTGAACACTTAAATTTTCATATTGAAGTTCAAAAAAACTTTATATTATTGGTTTCATTCAATCTGATTTTTGAACGATAAGTCTTACCTGGCAATAATACTTTATCAGTGTATTTTAATTTTGCATTTGTCACACCATCATTCTGCTCTCTTGATTTTATTGTATAAAGGTCAGAATCAAGCTCTTCTGTTAAAAATAGCTGTAAAGTATCATTTGATATGTTATAATAATCTTCAAACAAATAAATCTTATCAACACCATATCTTGCACTTAAATCAGGTACTTTAACAGACTTATCCGACTTATTATAAAATTCTACTTTTAAAATTCTACCCCTCAATTTGGCTGATACTTCAACTTGAGCATTTGCTTCATGCAGCATTAACGCGAAAGTGCCGACTAACAGTAATATATGGCGGTATTTAATTTTTAGTTCCATGATCAGTGCCTGTTCTTTGTTGACTCCCTTCAATTTTTAAAGCTTTATTTTGATACTTAGCTTCATCTTTTTTACTGGACGGGTTTGGAGGAATTCCAATACCCGTCCTTATGAAGTACAATCCGTGATCAAGTAATTCGTGAATAAAAACTGCGCTCTCCGAAGCAGATGTTCTTTCTCCATTGCCTGCATCAGAAGTATTTTTTACTGCTTCTTTCCTATTGATGGATAATACACCGAACGGATCAGAACCAAATCCCATTGATATTTCTCTAAACTGTCCTGCCTGATACTCCCCATCGGACGTTTTATCCATTTGATCCTCACCGTATTTTATTGTGTTAGTCTCACTTATTTGTACATCGATAGAAATATTAGTGTTTTCATCTTCACTTACCTTAGCATAGATAGTCCTTTCATCATCGTTTACCACTTCACTAACGTCATCAAAAATCGATTGCTGATCTTCACTATATTCTTTGCCCTCAACGACATCCTTTTTCCTAAACCTTAATCTTCCATTTTTCTTAAAGGAAAAACCATGTCCTTCACCTAAAACGTCATTTAAATAATCCATTATATGACTTTGAGATTCTTTATCCACAGCTTCAACTCTCATTCCATCTGGATCAAGCATATTGATTAGATTATTTACCACATAACTATAAGGACTCATAGGATGATACGTATCTGCTAGCGGATCAACACAATGCCATCGTCCAATAGCCGCATCATACATTCTAGCCCCGTAATCATACCACCCTAACCCTAACTCATTCTGCAACTCCTTGCCATTGTAGAGATACTTATTTTCCAACACCCTGCCCGCACTTTGATCAAAGCTAGCTCCGAACGGATAGTAGTCATCCACCTGCACAATGTAGCTCTGCTGCTCTACCGTAAAGTCATCAAAGTAGCTTCTGTGTACCGTTTTTCTTTTTCTCAGTTTGTCCACTTGGGCTCAAACCAACCGCCTTCTTCGGCCCTCAGATTCCACTGCTCATTCCGTATCGCGCCAAGTGGACACCCTGCGGCAAACTGTAGAAGCTTCCACCGACCCGACCCGAGCTCACCACAGTAAGCTTGAGCGCGATTTACAAGTCCACCGTGATAGTATAGCTAGTCGGCTTAGCCAACCGGTAGATACGTTGACTGCCAAAGTTCAGGTGCTACACCAAACGGTTGGTAGCAAGCTGCCTGATAATTTACCGTCGCTGCCTGCTGGGCCTTCGGTTCCGCCTTTGCCTTCACTTGATCAGCTGTCTACCCGACTCACCGACCGCTTCCCGGCAGCTTCCGCCTTAAAACGCGTCAGTGCGGTATCCAAAAGGGCTGGACAGTATGCCCAAGCTGCCACAATAAAAGTGCAGCAAGGCGCGCAACTCGCCCAAAATGCCCCCGCCAGTTTAGAACAGTATCTAGCTCAGCAGGAGGCACTATCGCCTCTGGCCGAACAACAACCGGCGTTGGACGCTTGGCAAGCT
Source organism: Cyclobacteriaceae bacterium (assembly GCA_965217295.1). GTDB lineage: Bacteria > Bacteroidota > Bacteroidia > Cytophagales > Cyclobacteriaceae > Tunicatimonas. Next base: position 4,760,173 of record CBDCHR010000008.1, on the reverse strand, counting down.
GATCCAACGGGTATGAACTTGCAAGGAAAAAGTGGACAAAAAGTTAAGCCACATTTTTGTGATAGTTTACTTTCAATTTTGCTTCGTACTCTACGGGTGTTAGATACCCTAGCGAGGCGTGCATTCTCTTTCGGTTATACCAGACTTCAATAAATTCGAACACGCTTACTCTTGTTTCTACCATAGTGGTTGGTTCAGCCACATGTATCAACTCTGATTTAAGGGTTTTAAAGAAACTTTCGGCTACGGCATTATCCCAACAGTTCCCTTTCCGACTCATACTTTGTGTGACTAAAGGATGGGCTTTAAGCAGGTTTCTAAACTCATGACAGGCATACTGTACACCTCTGTCCGAATGGAAGATAAGTTCGTTTACTATCGGTCTGTTTTTGATGGCCATTTTCCAAGCTGGTATCACAGTATCGCAGGTTTTCATCGTTTCGCTCAATGCCCATCCTATCACTTTTCGGTCAGCCAAATCTACTACGACAGTCAAATAGAGCCACCCTTGCGTAGTTCTGATGTAGGTGATATCGGATACCCAGGCTTTTGCCACCGCTCCAGGAGTGAATTGTCTGTCTAATAAGTTTTTAGCGATTGGATAGTTGTGGTTGGAGTCGGTAGTTTTCACCTTGAACTTTCGGTGAACAACACTTCTGATACCGGCTACCTTCATCAGCTTGGCTACTCTTGGTCTGGATATCTGAACTCCTCTTCTGTGAAGCTCGCGGGTAATCTTAGGACTACCATAGCGCTCTTTGCTTTCTTTATGAATCTCCCGGATCAGTTGGAGGATGCTCTGCCTATTTGCCTGTCGGGCCGATGGCTTCCTATTAAGCCAATTGTAGTAGCCGCTCCGGCTCACTTTGAACGCTTTGCACATCTTCTCAACGGCAAACATAGATCGGTGCTTTTTCATAAACCTGAATATTTGCTGTCGCTCTTGGAGAAGATGCTCACTGCCTTTTTTAGGATGTCACGTTCTATCTCAGCTTCTCGTAGCTGCTTTTTTAGTCTAGCTACTTCAGCCTGTTCCGGGGACAGTGAAGGTTTACCATGCCCTGAAAAACTACCCTCTTTCTTCTGCTTGTATTCCCGCTTCCAGCGACTCAACAGGTCGGCCCGGATGTCTAATTCTTCTGCTACCTGATTGGTTGGCTTACCGGATAAACAGAGTTCAACCGCCATCACTTTGAAGGCTCGGTCGAAGTGTCTTTTTTCTTTTCTCATGTTGGCTAAGTTAAGGATTATCAGGCTTAACTTAATGTCCACTCAAAGGTAGCAAGTACAGGTATGGCCGGTAATCAACTTTCTTCGGCTACCGCGACGCAGCCTGAAGCAATAGCCGAACAAGCGAAGCAGCGAGCTTTGCAGCAGGCTAAGCAGCATTTCACACGGCATAATGATGCACTCCAAGATGGACAGCAACAACTCAGTAAACTCAAGCAGAAGTACAAGGCAGTGCAGACCGAACAGGACAAGTTTGAACGGGCCACCTCGCTGAAAGGGGAACCTTGGACCGCCCGCCTGCTGCTGGGTAGCTATTTTCAGTTCTATAGAGAGCCGCGTTTTCAGGTAGACTTATCGCCCTTCGTGGGCTACCGGTTCAATACGCGCTGGTCAGTTGGGGTGGGAGGCAGCTATCGGGCAGCGTTCCGTCGGGTACCCGGTTCGGCTCCGGTCTACCAGGGGCGCGTGTTTATAGAAAGCGAGGTGTACCGGGGCTTTGCCGCGCACGTAGCCTACGAACGTAGTGGACTGTCTTCTCCAGTGATTTCATCAGGCGAGAAGGGGACGGTGATTGACCAACATCTGCTGGTGGGCATTGGCAAAAGCTACCGCATCACCCGAAACATACGCGGCACCACTTTGCTACTCTACCGCCCCGGTGACATTAGTCAGTCACTACAACTCAGTCGTTGGAACTTGCGCACCGGCTTTTTGCTAGGAAGATAGACTATTACTAACTATTAAACTGACAATCTGAATAGTTAAGTAATTTTAGTTATGTTAATAAAACAGTTATGCATTGTCTACTTAGGAGAGTTATCTTTTTTAAATAGGTAGTAATCTTACTACTGCCGGATGACAAATTCTCCTTCCATTTTGTCTTATTAGCAACAACTATTAAAAGTTGCTTCATTATCAAGTAGTTGACAATGATTAAAGGCAAGACATAACTTGATGTCCGTAGGTTATTTCAGAAAAGGCCGCTGCATAAGATAAAAAAACAGGCATAGGTGTTGGTTTGATGTAGTTTCATCAAATATAGGGTTCGTCTACATAAAGGGACGAAATTCTCAAAAGGGACGAAATTCTCAATAGGATGGTGAGGTATTGCTCTTTCCGCTTAAGAGTTGGACTAGTCAAGCAGCGAGTTTAGAGTTATAAAATTCGTTTCGCCAATTCCTTATCTTACCTTTTAGCGGGGGCCACTCCGCAGGATGGTCGTCGGCCAGACAATGTCGGGCCGCCCAGACCAACTTATTTAACTGAGACTAGATTTCAACGAACGTCAGAAATAGTCATTTCCGACGCGTTGAAATTTTAACGACTTTTTTGCTATCTTTGTAAACGTAATTCGGTTTTAATCGGGTTCAAAAAGGAACAATATGACTAATACTCCTACCGCTTACCACGGTGACCATCACCCAATCACGGGGGCCGTATCCACGGGGGGGCAGACCTTGACGGTCAGTCAGGCCCTGCAGTACTTCGCCCTGAGTTTGAATAAGCCTAATAACTACTTGCGCATCGTGCGGCGCTACCTGGAATACTGCATAAACCACCAGGCGACTATTGATAAGGTCAGTAGTTCGCTTTATACCGCGGGCCAGCGGGCAAGCATGATCTCGCCGGTGCGAAAGTTCGTTCGCTTTGCGGCCGAGCACCAGATTACGCGCGTAGTCGCCGATCCGAAGCAATCAAGCGTGCCCCCGGCGGCCAATGAGTTGATCCTGGGTTACCTTTCTGAAGCCAACCTGATGGAAGAAAGCAAAGCCACTTATACTAAGTCACTCAACGCCTTCTTTGCCTACCTAAATACCGAACAATCAAGCGGTGGACTGGCCAACTTCTCCCACACCACAGTCCGTAAGTATCTGGAGGGGATGAAAAAGCAGCAGGTTTCCCCCTTCACGGTACAGGTTCGTCTGTCGGCCATCAAGGGTTTGGCACGCTGGGTGGTGGATCACCACGACCGGCTGCCGGTGAGTCTGGACCGGGATCAACTCGACGGCTTGCGGGGAATTGATCGGATACGTTCTCCCCGTCTGGAGCAGCAGTTCCACCGGGACGGATTATCCGAGGAAGGTCGCACCTGGTTGCTGGACTGCGTGGTCGATAGCAAGTGGCAAGCGATCGTTACCCTGATGGGCTGGTGCGGACTGCGCACCGTAGAAGTCACGCGCCTGCTGGTCAGAGACGTGGACTTTGCAGCAAGAAGGCTTTATGTGCACGGCAAGGGCAAAGAAGACAAAGTGGCCATCCAACTACTGGATGAGTGCGCATACTTCGTTGCGCTTTATATTGAAGAATACAGCCGTAATAATTCAAGTGGAGCCTTGTTTCCTGGACTCACTACCCGACAGATTCGTTATCACATTAGAAAGTACTTAATGAAAGCCGGACTGAAGACGTCACGTATCTCAGCGCATAGCCTGCGACACACCACCGGTCAGGTGCTGCTTAAACAGGGTGTTGATCCCATTTACGTGCAGCGGCATCTACGACATAAGAGCTTTGCCACTACACAGATCTACGTTCAACAGCAAAGTGAGAAGGAATATTTTGATAAAGTAGATCTGTCTAACCATTCCGAATAATGGATATGTAGATATCACGTCTTAGATGAGCGCTAAAGCTTTTTCTTTAAGTTCACTATAGTTTAAAACTAACTTTATTAACATAATTTAAGTTACATAACATTAAAACTATATCTTCTATGTATGTTTATAAGCTGATTCTTATCTATTACACTGCGATGCGTTTATTCACTCTGTGAAAAAACTAATACGGTATACGGACCAATGTCAATTAAACCATGATATGGCATAGCATCAGTTTCCCCTTCTTCCGTTTCCAAATCAAATGTTGCTTGATCCGTGAATTCGTGGTTATACCCCGCCCAGTCGCTATTGAAACGCAAATTCCACGTACCTGCTTGAGGTAATCCGATAGTGTAGCCTGGCTGCGCCTTATTCGCAAAATTGACTATTACCAGTGTAGTATCCCGAGCACCTCCGTATTCCCAGCGTTGAAACGCCAGCACTTTTGCTTTGTGGTTGGTATGAAAAACTTTGACATTAGTGCCTCGTAGCCCTCGCGTGGTATCTTCAGCATTGCGCCGCAATTGAATAATATCTCGATACATTTGAAGCACTCCCGCGTGATTTTCGGTCAATGACCAGTCCAATGGATCACCATCGGCGAACCACTTATCTTCGGCGAACTCTTGCCCCTGAAATATCATTGGAATGCCCGGGGCGGTGAAGACCAGTGCCGCCCCCAGAAAGCTGCGTTTTATTGCAAAGTAGTTGTCTGATTCCCCTGGCCAAATTTCTTCGTTTACCCGGGCCTTTCCGTTGGCCACCTCATCGTGCGATTCAGTGTAGATCACCCGACTGAAAGTGTTATCGGATGGAAACTCTATTATCTGGGCGAGCTTTTCCATATTTCTTTGCTGGTCTTCTGGATCAATAACCAACGCCCGCACCGGATGCACAAAACCGCCCCACCACTGACTACCAAAACCAGCCCCCCCCTCTTCTACTGACTGCGTGACGGCAACGTTATCCATTAGATCTTCGGCGATCATAAGTTTGCGCGGATAGCGTTCGTTAATCTCCTGGTTGAGTTCCTGAAAAAAGTCCCACACCTCCGGAATATCACTGCCGGGGTCACCGTCCATACCATTGGCGTTACGCATAAACATGGTACCATCCAGCCGCAACCCATCGATCCGGAATTCTTCTAGCCACATCAAGGCGTTGTCGCGCAAGTACTGACGTACTTCCGGACGACCATAATCAGGACGGGTAGCTCCCCAAGGAGTCTCTGCCCGCCAATCATTATAGAAATAAATTCCCCCACCCTCATTATCATTCCAGCCATCAAACTGCCACAAATCGATGTCGCTCGGGCCAAAGTGATTGTATACCACATCTAACACCACCGCAATTCCGGCACGGTGCGCTTCTTTCACTAAATTTTTTAGTCCGGTTACTCCACCGTAGCTCTCCTCTACTGCAAACGGGTGGGCCGGATTGTATCCCCATGAATAATCGCCCGGAAACTCAGTAACCGGCATCAACTCGATTGTATTGATGCCCAATTCTTGCAAATAGGGTAGCTTTTCGACTACACTAGCGAAATTACCGGGATGATCAGGATCGGTAACGTGGAAAGTACCCACGTGCATTTCGTAGATCACCGTATCATTCCAGTAAGGAGTTTCAAAAGCATCATCCTCCCAATCGTACGCCAGGTCGGTAACGATGCTGTTTCCCGAAGAATTGGTAAGCATTCGGGCGTACGGATCATTCTTGAAGAGTATATCACCTCCTTCGGTGGTGATGCTGAACTTGTACTCATCACCGGCCTTAGCTTTTTTTACGAAACCATACCAGTAGCCGTTGTCTTCTGATTCTAGTGGATGTTTCTTCTCGTCCCAACCATTAAAATCGCTAACGACAGCGACCTGCTGAGCATGGGGAGCCCATACACGAAAAGCAGTGCCATGTTTAGTAAGTACGGCACCCATACCAGTAACTTTTTCAGAAGGATTAGATTTGCTCATTGGATTAAAAAATCAGGATTGCAGAAGTATTTAGCAAAAATGATAACCACCAATGATCCCGGTTGTTAACTACAGATTGGATTTAATAACAAAACACAATAGCTCGAGTAGTCACTAAAGCTAATCCGGCAGCACTATCAACAAGGTTTAATCTCCTGTTGAGGCCATATACGCGATACTACTCAACCTAACGATCGATCAAACGCGGTTCATCCAATGCTGCTTTCTGCGGCGCAACCTGCTCCTGCGGCACCACTTCTTTTCCTAATTCGTCGGGCATCCTATCCACCGCAATATGGGGGGCAATGGAAGGGCCCGAAGTATCCTTAAAAGGATCAACTACGGTGTCGCCGGTTACGGAAGCCTTGTGGGCGTCTGAGCCTTTGTACTCCATCTTGTCGTTAATTTCTACGCCCTTCTCGAACGACTCCTTGGCGTTGTCCCAAGTCCCGCCCGCGTTGTTCTGAAAGATGCTCATCAGCACGCCCGACACAGTGCGCAACTTTCCGCCTGCGGCCTGAGTGACATGGGCGGCAACGCTGATCCGCTTTAGCTGATAGAAGCCAGTTGCTATAAGAATCGAAGACCGAATTTATGCATCTAGTGTAAGGTTTTCTTCGCTTTTTGGTTACTTCTTACCACTGAATCGATCATTTTTACCCGCCCAACAGTTAAGCACTAAAACAGAAGTTAGCAAACATGAAACTTCCCATAAGTTACCGGAAGGCAGAAGCCAGAAAAATCAGCCGCAACTACCACGATGCGATTGCTATCAGCGAAGAAACAACGGAAGCTCTGAGCGACCATGAAGTTCTAATTAAAAATAAGTACGCTGGCGTTAACGCCAGCGATGTTAACTTAATTGCCGGTCAGTACTTTGCCGACTTTTCTCTTCCCTTCGATCTCGGTTTTGACTTCACCGGACACATTATAGCCGTGGGGCAGTCCGTAGACAATCATCAAGTCGGCGATGCAGTGATGGGCATCAAGGTAGGGGGAGGCTACCGGGAGTACGTCACACTTGACCAAGCCGAGGCCATCCCGATACCCGAGGTTTCTGCGGAGCTGATGTCGCTCCTGACGGTGGGTCTGGCTGCTTCCATCGGACTAAAACACGTGGGCGAAATGAAGGCCGATGAACGGGTTTTAATCACCGCTGCCTCGGGCGGGGTGGGGCACTTGGCCGTCCAAATAGCCAAACGGGCGGGTAATCACGTGATTGGCACCTGCGGATCGGATGAAAAAGCGCAACTGCTCACCGAATTAGGCTGCGACCGGGTTATCAACTACCGCAAGGAAGACCTGGATAGTGTGCTTACCAAAGAATATCCGGAAGGGATCAACCTGATACTTGAAAATGTGGGCGGCTCTCTTTTTGACACCAGCCTTAAGCACGTTGCCAGGCTGGGGCGTTTGGTGGTTTGCGGTTTCGTGAGCGAATACACCAGCGGGGCGCAGTCGGTAGATGCTCCTCGTGTTTATCATCAACTACTGTGGAAATCGGCTTCGGTGCGCGGTTTTCTCTACAGCGCCAGGTGCAGGGGGTAACGATTCAATACTTTGATACCTTTGCCGAAGGACAGGAGTGGCTTCAAGCAACGGGTGAAGGTCAGGCCAAAACCTCTGTTTCGGTTTAATCGTCAAACCGCCTTAATCAATTGGTTTATCTACCAAGGTGCGTGCCTCAGGCTGAATGGTCTGAGGCACCACTTGCTCCTGCGGCACCTCGCTCCCTACTTCGTTGTCGTGCAACCCGTCTACCGCAATGTGGGGAGCGATAATGAGCGCCACGATGGAGGTGAGCTTGATCAGGATGTTCATAGAAGGACCCGATGTATCCTTGAAGGGGTCGCCTACCGTGTCGCCGGTCACCGAAGCCTTGTGGGCATCCGAGCCTTTGTATTCCATCTTGCCGTTGATCTCCACGCCCTTCTCGAACGACTTTTTGGCGTTGTCCCAGGCTCCGCCCGCATTGTTCTGAAAGATGCCCATCAGCACGCCCGACACGGTGATGCCCGCCAGCATGCCACCCAGGATTTCGGCCGAAGGAGCATCAGCGAATACCCCCTTGAGTCCGAAGCCAACGATGATAGGTGACAGTAGAGCAATAGCTCCCGGTAGTAGCATCTCACGAATGGATGCTTTAGTAGAAATGGCCACGCACTTTTCGTACTCGGGCTTGGCCTTGTACTCCATAATCCCCGGAATGTCGCGAAACTGCCGACGCACTTCCTGCACCATATCCATGGCGGCCTTGCCCACCGCGGCGATGGCCAGTGATGAAAAGATAAAGGGAATCATTGCCCCAATGAACAGGGCACTTAGCACCGGCGCTTTGTATATATCGATAGAATCGATACCGGCTACCCCAACGAAGGCGGCAAACAAAGCCAGGGCAGTGAGCGCCGCCGAAGCAATGGCAAAGCCCTTTCCGGCAGCAGCGGTGGTGTTACCCACCGCATCAAGATTATCAGTGCGTCCCCGCACCTCTTCGGGCAAGCCGCTCATCTCGGCGATCCCTCCGGCGTTGTCCGCGATGGGTCCGAAGGCGTCGATAGCTAGTTGCATCGCCGTAGTTGCCATCATCCCGGCCGCGGCGATGGCCACACCGTAGAGTCCGGCGAAACTGTAAGAGGCCACAATGCCCGCTGCTAGCACAAAGATGGGTAGCACGGTTGATTCCATACCCACTGACAAACCGCCGATGATATTAGTAGCGTGGCCGGTTGACGATTGGCGCACGATAGACTGGACCGGTTTGCGTCCCATTGAGGTGTAGTATTCGGTGATGATACTCATTAGGGCACCGACGACCAATCCGACAAAGATCGCCCAGAACGCATCAAGCGCGCTAAAAGAATATCCTCGGATGATCAGCGCATCCGGCAGCATGTAAGTTACCAAAAAGTAAGAAGCCACCACGGTGAGGATAATAGAAGACCAGTTGCCCAGATTAAGCGCATTTTGCACGCTATCGGTTTCTTTGGAAATCCGGACGAAGAAGGTGCCAATGATAGAGAATATCAGCCCAAGACCGGCAATAAGCATGGGCAACAGGACGGGGGCAATTCCACCGAAATTATCATCTGATATGATCTCACGGCCTAGTACCATCGTTGCCAAAATAGTGGCGACATACGACCCAAAAAGATCAGCGCCCATACCGGCTACGTCGCCCACGTTATCACCCACGTTGTCGGCGATGGTGGCGGGGTTTCGCACGTCATCTTCCGGGATGCCCGCTTCTACTTTTCCTACCAAGTCAGCCCCAACGTCGGCGGCTTTGGTATAAATCCCACCGCCCACGCGGGCGAACAGGGCAATACTTTCGGCTCCCAGTGAGAACCCGGCCAGCACTTCCAACGCTTTCTCCATCTCCAGGCCATTGACCGAAGCCCCGGTGCTGAGCACAAACATCTGAAAAAACACGATAAACAAGCTACCCAGACCCAACACCGCCAAGCCAGCGACCCCGAGTCCCATCACGCTTCCTCCGGCAAACGATACGCGCAGGGCCCGCGATAGGCTGGTACGGGCTGCCTGAGTGGTGCGCACGTTGGCTTTGGTGGCCACGTTCATACCGATGTACCCCGCGAAGGCGGATAAGAAAGCTCCAATCAGAAAAGAAATGGCAATGATCGGACTAGAGGTTTCGACAGTGGTGCCCGACCAAGCTAAGAGCGCCGCGGCGATGATCGCGAAATACGTTAACACCTTCCACTCTGCCCGTAAGAAAGCCATTGCCCCGTCCGCGATGTATCTCGCCAACTCCTGCATTTTTGCATCACCGGTGTCCTGCTTGTTGACCCAAGCCGAACGAATAGCGGTAAAGATAAGGGCTATAACACCAAAGATCGGGATGAGATAAACAATAGGATGCATTTAGACGGGTTGTTAGTGATACAATGAAAATAAAAAAGACCGCAGTGAGCGATCAACGGGGCGTAAATCGGTGCCGATTGGGGCAATCTGGATTCGCGGTGCAAATATAGGACAACCCGGCTGTTAAAAAAACCTGACCTAAAAATCTCGGTAGACATTGTCGTAGTTAGCGCTAAACTTTTACCTTCGCCCCTTGGTTAAATTTTTTAAAAAATAGACATAGTATGAATCCTTTAGGAAAAATTGCCCTAGGTCTAGTGGCGGGAGTTGTCTTGTATCAAGTGCTAAAAATACGCTCCGTACGCAATACGCTGGTAGATGCGGTAGTCGACGGATCAGTTTACGTAATTAAGCGGAAACTGCTGAAGTAATTAACTCGGACAGTCCTGGTTGTAGTTACAGTAGCGGAATCATCTGATATGGTTTTCTCCGCAATTATTGGTAGGTTTGACTCCGAAGGGGGTACAGCATCAACCGGCAAGGGGGCGCTGTTCCTTCCGATCATTATTCAATGACATCTTTCTAACCTACTTCAATAATGCGTAAAATTTTGTTTCTCAGCGTTATTCTACTAGTTACTGCCGCTAACGTAACGCAGGCCCAAATTTTCCGGGGGCCGGACAAGAGTCCGCTCGACAAAGCCTACTTTCCCGATCATTTTGCTCACGACCGCAAACCCGGCGACGCGGCCATCATCCGCGTCACCTACAGCCGTCCGCAAGCCAATGGTCGAGAACTATTCGGCCAACTGGTTCCCTACGGAGAAGTGTGGCGCACCGGGGCCGACGAAGCTCCCGAGATCAGGTTTTACCGCGACGTGACCATCGGCGGCACCACGCTACCGGCGGGTACCTACTCCCTTTTCACCATTCCTGACAAAGACTCCTGGACCATCATCTTCAACGCAGACCTGAATTACTGGGGAGCCTACAGCTACCAGGAAGACCAGGACGCGCTGCGGGCGACGGCCTCGGTGAAGCAGCTGGATAAACCGGTCGAGTATTTTTCTATTCAGTTTGAAGAAGACGGAGACAACGCGTTGATGCACTTGGCCTGGGGCAACACCGTGGCCACCTTGCCCATCAAAATATGATTGCCCCGTCGTCAGTCCGCCAGTTACGCCTTCGCGCTGCGCTACTGCTGTTGATTGTAGGTTTGCTTGGCAAAGTTGCGGTTGCTCAGGAAACCGATATTACTACAGTCCCTATCTCTATTGCGGAGCAGCAGGTTATTCAGGATTCGGCCGATGCCTGGGTGGCGTTGATTGATAGCATGGACTACGAGGCTAGCTGGGAACGAGCGTCGTCGGCCTTTCGGCAGCAAGTTACTCAAGCTGAGTGGGAGCAAGCCTTGCGAAGCACGCTAGGCCCGCTGGGTCCGCTGCTTGCTCGGGCACCGCAGGGGCGAGAGTATACTACTACTCTGCCCAACGCTCCGGAAGGTGAGTACATCGTTATCACCTACGGAAGTTCGTATACCCAACTAGAAAATGCGGTTGAAACGCTGGTGATGGTCCGCAATCCGGCCGGAATGTGGAAACCGGCGGGTTATTACGTGCGCCCAACCCCATAACACCTAGATAAGGGTGATCTTGCGCCGTAGCGGCCAATGCGATCAGCCGATACTGGGAAGCTTACCTGTCTCGAACAAATGTCACTCGTCCAATCTTCCCGTTGGCTACTTCGTAAATAGCTACCGTCTCAATGTAGCGCCCGCCAACCCGCACGTGTTCCTGGTCGATTACCGTATTGCCGATGGTAATTCGCTTCTTCACTTCAGCGTGCAGATCGGGGGCGTCTTCGAAAAGCTGCGTGTAGCGCGTGCGCACTTCCTCCGGGCCGCTCATCGTCGGCTGATGCGGAAAATCATAAATGACAATGGTATCAGCGTAGGTACTCAGAAAGGCCTCAATATCGCGCGCATTGTAGGCGTCAAGTTGCCGCTGTACCACCGCCTCGGGAGACTCCGAAGTAACCGTATCGGATGGTTCCGAGGAGGCACTGGCTCTTCCGGTTTGTCCAATTGCGTCGGTGGCAAGGAGAAGCAGCAAGCTGACGGCAGAAAAAACCCTTATCATAGTTATGGCAAGTATAGGTTAAACACTTTAATGACCAAGTTTGCTCAGCGCACCGTAGCCGCCTGGCAAACGGTGTGTACGTACTTAAGTTTTTTCACCACCGGCGGCGGAATCACAAACGGGTACAGATCGGGATGGCCCATGCTGCGGTTGATGCTGTTCATGGCCACCGTGAGGGGCAACCACTGCGCGTAGAGCAGCTCGAAGTCGGCCGTTTGGTAGGGGTCCTGGTCCACCGTGGCCGTTAGGGTAGATCCATCGTCAGCGCGGGGCGACACGTGCAGTCCGAAGGCGTAGGCCGTGGCCAGGGTGTCGATCATGTGCAGGTAGTGCGCCCAGGTTTCGGCCCAGTCTTCCCATGGATGCGAACTGGCGTAGGCACTGATAAAGTTGTCCGACCAATCGGGCGGAGCGCCTTGCGCGTAGTGACGTTTTAGCGCCTCACCGTAGTCCTGCCGGTCATCGCCGAACAAGGTGCGAAAGGCGGGCAGGTAGGGGGTGTTTAGCACGATCAGGTTCCAGTAGTAGTGGCCCACCTCGTGGCGGAAGTGGCCCAGCAGCGTGCGGTAGCGCTCGCCCATCGACTGCTGGGTTTGCACGCGCAAGGCATCGTCGGCCTCGCTGATGTTGATGGTGATCAGCCCGTCGGCGTGGCCGGTCATCACCCGTTGCACCTGGCCCGAGGGCATGGCCTGATCGGCCAGAAAATCGAAGGCCAACCCCGTGTCAGGCTGCTGTTCTTTGCTTTCGGTGGGCAAGCCCAGTTGCCGCAGCGAGTAGATCAAGCGGTGCTTGGCTACCTCTAGTTTGCGCCACAGTTTCAGGTTCTGCTCGTCGGCCAAGTAGGGCACGGTTTGGTTGAGTTGACAGGCTTCGCAGAACTCTTCGGAGCTGTCGGCTGGCAGCAGCCAGTTGCAGGCTTGGTATTGGGTGTTGTGACAAAAGCGAAAGTAAGGCTCTTCCTGTCCGTAGGCGCTGAAGGGGCCGTTGGGATGCGCCACCAGGGCCAGCAGATTCATGGCGGGGGCCGAGAAGCCCAGCGGACTTTGGCAGTTGACGCAATGGGTGTTTTCGAAGTAGAGCAGTTGCCCGCACTTCTGGCAGTTAAAAAGTTTCATTTGGCAAAGCTACGCGAAAGAATGAGGGGCCCTAGCTTCGCGGTGTTCAGACCAAAAAAAAGATTCGACCGAAGCCGAATCTTTTTAAGGTTGATGCATGGAGGGCAGACGCTTACTTCTTGATGATGCGCTGCACCCTTCCTCCGGGGGTTTTCAGTAGGTAGACGCCTGCTTTGACGGTGGTCAGGTCTAGAATGCTCTCCTGCTCCACGCGCTGCTCTTTGACCAGATTACCCGCGGTGCTGAACAGTTGCACGACGGTGGGTTGATCCACCTGTATCTGAACGAAATTTGCACTGGGGTTAGGGAAAGCATGCAGGTCCTGCGCCGTGCGGGCGTTTTCATCCGGGGCTTCCTGGGCACAGTTTTCTTCGATGGCTTCCAGGCTGCTGCACTCCGGGGCGTTATCGCTCAAGAACACTTCGCCTTGCGTTGCGGCAATAAGCGAAGGAATGATGCAGCACTCGGTGAGGTCGCTGTTGCCCACGAAGGATAAGTTACCAGTGATATTTTCAACCCCCTGAAGCGGAGAGACATCAGTTATGCTAGTGTAACTGAACCCTAGCGTACCATCTACCTGCCGAAGTTGCTCCAAACCAACTAACAACTCAAGGGGAGCCTCAAGTTCTATGCTGCCAACCACCCGTAAACTACGTAACCCTTCTACGCTCGTAATGGGATTGTCAAAAGCGGAAATATACCCTACGACCACCTCCAAGTTTTCTAATCCGTCAAAACTTTCAAACCGGTTGTTTTCCAGTTGGATATTCCCGCCGATACGTTGCAAATTATTCAGTCCCTGAAAGTCCTTGATGCGTTGGTAAGAAAACTGAATGGTACCAGTGATTTCCTCAACACGCTCTAAACCCCGCAAGCTACCTAGGCTAATACCATCAGTGCCCCCGACGGTTAGATCACCCCGAATAATCTTCAGTGATTCCAACCCGGTAAAGTCTTTGGCTGCCACATTTTGGTCAAAGAAAACAATACCGCCAACTGACTCCAGGGCTGATAACCCCGCAAAGCTAAGTGAGTAGTCGTCTTGAAAGGTGAGGTTGCCTAAAAAGAGCGCTCCGCCCACCGAAGTGAGGCTGCTTAAACCCTCGAAATTCACCGGGTTGCTTTCGCTAAGTTGAAAGCGTTCTCCGATCGTCTTTAATTTTTCTAGGCCCTTAAAGTTCTCTATCCCTGACTGAGTTACCGCTAACTTGCCACCAACAGATTCAAGGCTACTTAATCCGGTGAAGTTCGGAAGCTGAGCCGAAAATTCAAAATCCCCCCCTACCGATGTCAAGTTGTTCAGTCCCTCGAGACTGGCAAGTTGAGCGTTGCCATTGGCGCGAATATCCAAGTTATTGATAACGCTGGTTAAGGTAGACAGACCCGCTAAGCTAGTGATAGGATTTTGAGTAGTTTGGTCAGTATCAATGATTAAGTTGCTGACAATAGTGCAGTCAAAGGCATCTACTTCAGCTTGAGTAGTTAAGACAATAGTTTCTTGAGAACAGTCAATGGCTGCTACAGGTGGTCTGTCGCAGTTTTCTTCGATGGCTTCCAGGCTGCTACACGCGGGGGCATTTCTTTCTAAAATAATCGAGCCTTGCACCCGGTCAGCCAGGGAAGGAATAATGCAGCAGTCGGACAGTTTCTCATTGAATGTAAACCCGAGGTTTCTCGCAATAGACTCTATGTTCTGAATGGCAGTGATGTCGGCCACTTGTGTGGCTACCAGGCTAAAATTACCGTTGACCCGGCGAAGCTGCTCTAGTCCATCTAGAGAGGTGAGAGGCTCGGCCTCTATCAAAACTCCCCCTACAGACTGCAGACTTTCAAATGCTTGCAAACTCTCAACGCCATTGCTCAAAAGGTAGAGTGTTCCACCAATTTCTTTTAGCTTCTCTAGCCCTTCAAAGGTCTCAAATCTTTGATCTTCTACTTCAAAATCACCTCCGATACGCCGAAGATTGCGAAGTCCGGTCCAGCTTTCTATGTTGCCAAAAGCCAAAGTGATGTTACCCGTAATTTCCTCTACATTTTCTAATCCTTCAAAGCTGGCAATGTTATCCTCGGTGTTGCCTGCATTAATAGAACCATTAATTTTCTTAAGAGAAGACAAACCAACAAAATTATCAATATTTGCATCTTCCAAGTCAAACCCTCCTACCGACTCTAAAGCGGAAAGACCTACAAAGCTGATATCGTTGTTTTGATCAAAAAATGTGATCCTTCCACCAATAGCCTTGAGGTTGGAAAGTCCTTCAAAATTATCTAACTCATAGTTAGTAAAAGCCAGATCGCCACCAATCCTTTCTAAGTTTTCTAGACCAGCAAAATTTCTTAGCTCTCCCACTTGTTCTAACTTAAAAGAACCATCAATTGACGTTAGTTGCTCAAGGCCTTTCAGGCTACCTAATTGCCCTGAAATTGTAAAGTCACCGCCGATACTTGTTAGGTTGCTCAAGCTTTCCAAATTGTTCAGTCCAGGTCTGATATCTATTATAAGGTCGTTTTCTACAGCAACCAACGACTGAAGTGCATCCAGATTAGAGATAGTATCAGGATTGAAGTTTCTAATCACCAAGCTTTTCACGGAGGTACAATCAAAAGCATCCACTTCGGCTTGGGTAGTCAGAATAATTTCTTCCTGTGAGCAATCTACTCCCGTCACGGGTTCGTCGCAGTTTTCGGCAATGGCGTCCAGGCTGTTGCAGCTTTCGGCGTTATTTTCCAGGATAATATCACCATCCACTTTTGAGGCGAGCGCGGGGAGGACGCAGCAGTCGCCGAGGTTCGTATTGCCGGTCAAAATCAGGCTGCCGCCGATGCGTTGCACGTCGGACAGGGCGGAAGGATCAATAAATTTCTCAGAATCGATCACACTAAGATCATTATCCACTTGTACGGTACCCAGTCCTTTAAAGCTAACCAGCTCGCTATTTTCTACACTGATAGACCCAACGCTGCGCAAGTTGCCTAATCCTTCAAAAGTTGGTACAACGGAAGAGCGCATGAAAATATCGCCAATGCGTTCTACATTTTCAAGTCCCTTAAAACTCCAGATGTTATCGTTATCTATGCCTAAAAAAATATCAGCAGTAATTCTTTTCAGAGACGATAGTCCGGTAAAGTCCTCTACTTCAAAGCTTCTACTGAAACTAAGTCCGCCTACGGTTTCTAATCCGGACAATCCTTCGTAGGAAGCGATCCGGGTATCAATCAAGTTGATGGTCCCACTAATTTGCCGAAGATTTTCTAGACCTTTGAAATTAGTGAGTTCGTGAGTAGTCCTAATTTCAAGAAAACCGCGAATCAAACGCAGCTTATCCAATCCTCGGAAGCTGGTTAGTCCGGCGTCGCTGATGGCTAACGTACCCACCGAAGTTAATGCCCCTAATCCGGCGAAGTTGGTAATTCCCGAAGCACTTATGCTAAACCTGCCGCCGATGGTGGTGAGCTTGTGCAGCCCTTCCAGACTGGTTAGTTGTGAACCCCCTTCGATCATTAGATTTTCCTCAACCGTCACCAGGGAACACAGTGCCTTCAGATTAGTGATCGGATCATCATTATCAGAAACACTGATGGTTAAATCCTTTACCGAAGTACAATCGAACGCATCCACTTCGGCTTGGGTGAAAAGGGCTACCTCACCGGCGCAGTCAACATTAACTGGCTCGTCCCGGCAAGCCTGCTGCACTTCCGCAAGGCTACTACAGCCGGTTGCATTATTCGAGAAACTCAGTGTTCCCTGAACGTTGTCAAGAACGACGCAGCATTCGGCAAGTTTTGGATTGTTTGTAAAATCAGCACCGCCTAAGATAGTAACCGAAGGATTCAGTCCTGATAGGCTACTTATTAAATCATTAGCAATTAATCCAAGACGGCCAAGAGAATCCAATCCGCCTAGTCCCTCTAAATTGATTAGGGCATCGTTGTCACCAATCGAGATTAACCCATCCACCTTGCGCAGATTGTCTAACCCGGACAGAGTAGCTAGTGCTTCGTTGGTATCTATATAGATATTATCCCCAACCGATTCTAACTTTTCCAACCCCCTTAAAGACTGCAGACGATCGTTGATTTCAATAGTTAAATTTCCGCCCACATGGTGCAAACGATTAAGTCCTTCCAGGGTAGTGAGTTGATCATTGCCATAAATTAGAAAGGGGCCATCTACTCGACACAAACCCTCCAATCCCTTTAGGGTCGATATCTTGTTGTTCAATCCAATTAGGAATGCACCATCTACGCGCTCCAGTGTTTGCAGCGGACTCAGGTCGGTGATTAGCGAAGTGCCAGTGCCTAACGTATCAGAAAAGGTGCCGATGGTCAAATCACCCTTCACCCTTGTGTAGGAAAAGGTATCAAGTTCGGCTTGCGTAAAAAATTTCAAGTCTCCTTCGTAAACATTACTGTCCTGCGCAAAGACATTAGAAGAAGTGAGACAGCAGGCCCAGCATAAGGCCACAAGTAGATAAGGTTGTAATCTAGTGTTCATACGTGAAAAAAGTTTAGTAAAAAATTGAGTATGAGAAAGAGCATGTACTATTTCCATCAATATTAGCCAAAAAAATCAAAACCAAAAACTAAGCGTACGGAAAAGTGTATAAAATTTATTCTTAAAGTTTAAATAAGGGCATACCCATCGTATAAGAATAAATCACGAAGCACAGCTTCGCCTGCACAGCACTTGTCGGAACGGCTACACGCTACCCTGAATACCACACATAAGAAGTGTATGCTAAAAAAGACCGGAGCCAGCAATACGGCTGCCTTAGTGCGTTTAGTTTATGGTTAGTCGGCGCTTCACTTCTGCCACAACGCCACGCCCAACCCCAGCACTCCCGCCCCCAACAGCACCCCAGCGCCCTTCAGCCACGGCCCAAACAGCTGCCCCATCTGCCCGGCCAGGTCGGCCTGCTGGATGCGGCGCACGATTTTGCCCTCCTCCACTTCTACCGTGTCGAAGCCGTTCACCTGGAAAAACCGCCCGGTGGCCGGAGCGCCAAACAACGTGCCCCGGTGGGTACCGGTGATCGTCATGCGGGCCGTCACCGCGTTGCCCTCGGCGGTCATCGTCTCAATGCGGGCGTGCAAATCGGGGATGCCCCGGTATACCTTGCGCAGGTTTTGCTTGGCCTCGTAGAGGTTCATCCAGCCCGGCGCGTAGCCTACGCACTGCTCGTGGTAGCGTTCGGGATTCACCACCTTAGAAAGTTCGTCGAGACGTTGCTCGTTGAGCAATTGAATAAATTGTTCAAAGAGTGCCTTGTTGGTTTCAAGAGGGTCTTGCATAATGAATGATTGAAGGTTTGAGTGAGTGAATGAATGAAGAGCAATTGAAGCATCAACGGACAACCGGGCCGGGTGTTTGGTGTGGTCGCTATCTAACCGATCATTGCCTCAAAAGATATAGTCCGCCGAATTTCAGGATTATTATAACATTCCACTATCTTCGCGGTTGAAATTTTATGACCACTATGCAGACTGAACCACTGACTAAAACCACTAAAAAGAAGAAATCTCCTCCCGCTCCCGCCCCCAACGATGGCCGCCGCCGGGTAATTGTTGAACATCTGGCCCCTCAGGTTGAAAACGGCCGCTACCCGGCCAAACGCGTGGTGGGCGAACCCGTCGACGTGCAGGCTGACGTCTACGGCGACGGGCACGACCTGGTGAAAGCCACCGCCCTGTACCGCCGCCGCGGTGACCAAGACTGGCAGCGCGTGTTTATGACGCTCGGCATCAACGATCGCTGGACGGGCACCTTTATTCCCGAAGAAAAAGGCTTCTACGAATTTACCGTGCGCGGCTACGTGGACCACTTCGGCACCTGGCAGTACGGACTCCGCAAGAAGTGGGACGCGAACCAGGACGTGCTGGTCGAACTGCTGATCGGCGCGGAGATGATCGAGCAAGCGGTAAAGAATGCCACCAAGGCCGACAAACAGTTCTTGAAAGACGCAGCGAAATCACTGAAGTCGGCCGACGACGACACCGTGGGGGATGCGGTGACCACCAGCCTGAGCGACCGCATGACGCACCTGATGGAGCAGTGCTACCAAACCGATACGGGCACCACTTATCCCGAGATTTACTCAGTGGAGGTGGAACGCAAGAAAGCCCTGTTTAGCACCTGGTACGAGTTTTTCCCCCGCTCCGCTTCCCGCGAACCGGGTCGGCATGGTACCTTTAAGGATGCCCAGAAGCGACTGCCCCGGGTGGCCGAGATGGGCTTCGATGTGCTCTACTTCCCCCCGATCCACCCCATTGGCAAGAAAAACCGCAAAGGACTCAACAACGCCGTGACGGCGCAACCGGGCGACCCGGGTTCGTGCTGGGCCATCGGCTCGGACGAGGGTGGTCACAAGGCCATTCATCCCGAACTGGGCACGCTGAGCGACTTTAAAGCCCTGCTGAAAGCAGCCGAAAAGCACGGCATCGAGATCGCGCTCGACATTGCTTTTCAGTGCGCGCCCGACCACCCCTGGGTCACCGAGCACCCGAAGTGGTTCAAGTGGCGGCCCGACGGCACGGTGCAGTACGCCGAAAACCCTCCCAAGCGCTACGAAGACATCTTGCCCATTAATTTTGAATCTGAAGATTGGGAAAACCTGTGGCAAGAACTCAAGAGCGTGTTCGACTACTGGATTGAGCAGGGCGTGCTGATCTTCCGGGTGGACAATCCGCACACCAAGGCCTTTCCCTTCTGGGAGTGGTGTATCAAGGAGATCCGCGCCGCGCATCCCGACGTGATCTTTCTGGCTGAGGCCTTCACGCGTCCCCGCGTGATGCAACGGCTGGCCAAGATCGGCTACACCCAGTCGTATACCTACTTCTCGTGGCGCAACACGCCCTACGAGTTGCAAGAATACATGGTGGAGCTCACCCAGGGCCCCATGCGCGAGTACTTCCGCCCTAACTTCTGGCCCAACACCCCCGACATCCTTACTCCCACGCTCGTATACGGCGGTGAACCGGCCCATCTGATGCGCGTGATCCTGGCGGCAACGCTTTCGTCTAACTACGGCATCTACGGACCGGTTTACGAACTCGGCGTAAACGCTCCCTACCCGGGCAAAGAAGAATACATCGACTCGGAAAAGTATGAAGTGAAGCACTGGGACTGGGACGCGGAAACCCGCACCCGTGAGGTGATCACGCTGCTGAATCGCTTCCGTAAGGAGAATCCGGCGCTGCAGAGCACCTGGAACGTGCACTTCGCCGATTCGGAAAACGAGCAGCTGCTGTGCTTCGGAAAGTACGATGAGGCCTCGGGAAACACGGTGCTGGTGGCGGTGAACATGGACCCCTACAACCCCCAGAGCGGCCACGTACGCTGGCCCCTGGAAGAATTAGGACTAGCTTGGGACCGTCCTTTCCAGTTGCACGACGTGCTCAGCGACAGCTACTTTACCTGGCAGGGCGAATGGAACTACGTGTCGCTTAATCCCTACCTGATGCCCGCCCACGTGTTTCTGGTCAATCAACCTTAATCTTGCATCTCTTGCTGGGGCGCGTTTGTAACGCGTCAAGCCCCCCTTCTAATAATTTTCACATTTCCATATTTCGCATTTTAGTCTATGGCCGCACATCAATCTACCGAATTAGACAACAACCTGCTCTGGTATAAAGACGCCATCATTTACGAACTGCACATCAAAGCCTTCAAAGACGGTAACGGCGACGGCATTGGTGACTTTCGGGGACTGCTCGAGAAGCTTGATTACTTGCAAGATCTGGGGGTGACCGCCATCTGGCTGCTACCGTTCTATCCTTCGCCCCTGCGCGACGACGGCTACGATATCATGGACTACTATACCGTGAACCCGTCGTACGGCACCCTGCGCGACTTTAAAAAGTTGCTCAAGGAAGCCCACGAACGCGGACTGCGCGTGATCACCGAGTTGGTCATCAACCACACCTCCGACCAGCACCCCTGGTTTCAGCGGGCCCGCCGCGCCCCGGCCGGTTCATCCGAACGTGACTTCTACGTCTGGAATGACAACTCCGATAAGTACAGCGACACCCGCATTATTTTCCAGGACTTTGAAGCCTCCAACTGGACCTACGACCCGGTGGCGCAGGCGTACTTCTGGCACCGGTTCTACTCTCACCAACCCGACCTGAACTTCGACCACGAGCCGGTGCAGCAGGAGGTGTTTAAAATGCTGGACTACTGGATCGATCTGGGCGTAGATGGTTTCCGACTCGACGCGGTGCCTTATCTCTTTGAGCGCGAGGGCACCAACTGTGAGAATCTGCCCGAGACGCACGACTTTCTTAAAAAACTACGCCAGCACGTTGATGAGAAAAAACCGGGCATCATGCTGCTGGCCGAGGCCAATATGTGGCCCGAAGATTCGGCCTCGTACTACGGGCAAGGCGACGAGTGCCACATGAACTTCCACTTCCCCATTATGCCGCGCATGTTCATGGCGCTGCGCATGGAAGACCGCTACCCCATCATCGACATCCTGGACCAAACGCCCGAAATTCCGGATAACTGCCAGTGGGGTTTGTTCTTGCGTAACCACGACGAGCTCACGCTCGAGATGGTGACCGACGAGGAGCGAGACTACATGTATAAGGTCTATACCAAAGACCCCAAGGCCCGCATCAACCTGGGCATCCGCCACCGCCTGGCCCCGCTGCTGGAAAACGATCGTCGCAAGATTGAGCTGATGAACCACCTGCTGTTGTCGCTGCCCGGCACGCCGGTGATCTACTACGGCGACGAGATCGGGATGGGCGACAATTTTTACCTGGGCGACCGCGACGGAGTGCGCACTCCCATGCAGTGGAGCCCCGACCGCAACGCTGGTTTCTCGGATGCCAACCCCCAGCAACTGTACTTACCGGTGATTCTAGACCCCGAGTATCGCTACGAGGCGGTGAACGTGGAAACCCAGCAGCGCAACTCCAATTCGCTACTGTGGTGGATGAAGCGCCACTTCAGCATGCGCAAGAGCCACCGGGCCTTCGGCCGCGGCGATATGAAGATTTTGTACGTGGACAATGCCAAAATTCTGGCGTTCACCCGCACCTACGAGGACGAGACGCTACTCATTATCTCCAACCTGTCGCGCTTTTCGCAATCAGCCGAAGTGGATTTGACGAAGTACCAGGATGCCGTGCCGATGGAGTTGTTCAGCCGCAACCGCTTTCCGCGCGTCACCGAGCCTACCTACCACTTCACCCTGGCCCCGTACGCGTACCAGTGGTTCTTGCTGGAGAAAGCCCGTGAGTACGGCGATGAGTTTCTGGGCGATCATCAGAAATCGATATTTAGCATCTCGAAGTGGAATCAGCTTACGGGAAAAAGTGCCCGCGCTGCACTGGAGAAGAACCTGGAAGCTTACCTGGTCACCTGCCGCTGGTTCGGGGGCAAATCGCGCACCATCCGCAGCATCACCATTTCCGATACGCTGGAACTGCCCATTACCGACGGAGTGGCTACGCTCTTGATTCTGGAGATTAGCTACAACGAGGGTTTGGACGAACACTACCAATTGCCCGTATCCTTTGTTCCCGATGGCCCCAGCAGCTTCTTACGCAGTAAGTTTCAGCAGAGCGTGATCTTCCCCATTACCGTGGGCGGCGAAGAAGGATTCCTCTACGACGCCATGTACAGCGAGCCCTACCGCAGTTATTTGTTCTCGCTGATGGCTAAGCCCCGCAAGAAGGAAGAAACCACCGGACTGGCCGGGCGCTCGGTGGCGGCGGTGAAGCACTACTACAAAGAAAACAAGAAGACCGTAATCTCGCGCATTTTAAGCGCGGAGCAGAGCAACACCTCGGTGATTTACGACAAGCAGTTTTTTTTCAAGATCTACCGCAAGCTGGAGCGTATGGTGAACCCCGACGTGGAGGTGACCCGTTACCTGAGCGAAACGGCGGAGTTCGAGCACATTCCTAAGTATGCGGGTGAACTCGTTCTAAAGGGCGGCGAATCGACCGATTATATGCTGGGCATGATGCTGACCTTGGTCGAGAACCAGGGCGATGCCTGGGAGTACATGAACGATGCCATCGACCGTTACTACGAGCGGGTATCTTTGGGACAAGAAGAACAGAAGGCACCCGCCCTGAAGGGTAACCTGATGAAACCCACGGCCTACGACAAAATTCCGGAAATTTTGCAGAGCCTGATCGGGGGAGCCCCCGCCGAGCGGGCCCGACTGTTGGGACTGCGCACCGCCGAGATGCACATTGCGCTGGCCGCCCACCCCGAGGTGAAAAACTTCGAGCCCGAAGCCTTCTCGCTGCACTACCAACGTTCGCTGTATTCGTCGCTGCAAACTTTGGTGCGCACCACCTACCAGACGCTCGACCGATCCATCAAACGCCTGCCCGATCCGTTTATGCCCCTGGCCGAACAAGTGCAGGGCATGAAGAAAGACGTGCTCCAACGCTTCAAAAGCATCTACGCCCACAAGATCGACGCCCTCAAGATTCGCACCCACGGCGACTACCACCTGGGCCAGGTGCTGTTTACGGGACGGGACTTCGTGATTCTGGACTTCGAAGGCGAACCGGCGCGTTCGTACAGTGAGCGGCGACTGAAGCGCTCGCCTTTGCGCGACGTGGCGGGCATGCTGCGCTCGTTTCACTACGCTGCCTATAACAGCCTTTTTCATATCGAGGATTACGTACAAGGAAACGCCGACCATCTGGAGGTCTGGGCCGAGCAGTGGTACCACTACATGAGCGGTTTCTACCTGCGGGCCTACCTGGAGAAAACCAAAGGACATCCCTTTATCCCGGCCAACCAAGAGGACTTTAACATTCTTATTCAAACGTTTTTGCTGGAAAAGGCGATTTACGAGCTTAATTACGAGCTCAACAACCGTCCTTCCTGGAGCATCATCCCGATGAAGGGAATCCTTCACGTGATGGACAAAATTAAGCACGAAGATCAACCCCAACCATGAGCAAAACCACCAAACAGCCATCTGTTAAGCAGCCGTCAGTTAAGAAACAATCCGCAGGAAAGAACACCGCCGGGCGGCAACCTAGCAAGAGGCAATCCACCAAGCAGCCTGATACTACTGACAGCCCAACGTTCAACCACGCCACGTTGCTTACTGAATACGACATTCACCTGTTTCGGGCGGGCAACCACTACGCACTGCACGACAAGCTAGGCTCCCACTTCATGGAGCACGAAGGAGTGAAAGGGGTGTACTTTGCCCTGTGGGCTCCCAACGCCGAGTACGTCTCGGTGGTGGGTGACTTCAACGGCTGGGATCGGGGCGATGTGCCCATGCACGCCCGCTGGGACGGTTCGGGCATCTGGGAAGCCTTTGTGCCCGGCCTGGAGCGCGGGGCTACCTACAAGTACTACATCAAGTCGCAGTTCGATAACTACGAAGTGGAGAAGGGCGACCCCTTCGCGTACCACTGGGAGACGGCCCCCCAAACCGCCACCAAGGTGTGGGACCTGGACTACGAATGGAACGACGAGGCCTGGGTGCAGAACCGCAAAGACCTGTGGGTGGATCCGCAGGCGGTATCCGTCTACGAGGTGCACCTGGGCTCGTGGCGCCGCGTGCCGGGCGACGACGGAAAGCCGCGTCCTATGTCCTACCGCGAGCTGGCCGAGGAGTTGCCCGCTTATCTCACCTGGATGGGCTTCACCCACGTGGAGCTATTGCCGGTGATGGAGCACCCCTTCTACGGTTCGTGGGGCTACCAGACCACCGGCTACTTCGCTCCCACCAGCCGCTACGGAACCCCGCAGGATTTTATGTACCTGGTAGACAAATTACACGAAGCGGGTATTGGGGTTATTCTGGACTGGGTGCCCTCGCACTTCCCCTCCGACCAGCACGGCTTGTCGTATTTCGACGGAACGCATTTGTACGAGCACGCCGACCCTCGGCTGGGCTATCATCCTGACTGGAAGAGCTACATCTTCAACTACACCCGCAACGAGGTGCGCGCCTTCCTGATCAGCAGCGCCATGTACTGGCTAGAGAAATATCACATCGACGGCATCCGCGTGGATGCGGTGGCCTCCATGCTCTATCTGGACTACTCGCGCAAAGAAGGCGAGTGGATTCCGAACGAGTTCGGCGGACGCGAAAACATCGCCTCCATTCAGTTCCTACGTGAGCTGAACAACGCGATCCACACCAAAACTCCCGAGCTGCTCACCATTGCCGAAGAATCTACCGCTTGGCCAATGGTCACGCGTCCGCCCGAAATTGGCGGACTGGGCTTCAACATGAAGTGGATGATGGGCTGGATGCACGACACGCTGGATTATTTCTCGCGTGACCCAATTCACCGCAGTCATCATCAGGGAGAGATCACCTTTAGCCTGATGTACGCCTTTACCGAAAACTTTATGCTGCCGCTGTCGCACGATGAGGTGGTGCACGGCAAGGGCCCGCTCATCGACAAGATGCCGGGCGACGAGTGGCAGAAGTTTGCCAACCTGCGGGCGCTGTACGCTTACATGTACGCTCACCCGGGCACCAAGCTGCTGTTTATGGGAGGTGAGTTTGCCCAAACCCAGGAGTGGCGGCACGAGCAGAGCCTCGATTGGCATCTGAACCAGTACGCTCCGCACGGCTCCATGCAGTACATGGTGAAGCGCCTCAACGAGCTGTACCAGTCGGAACCCGCCCTGTACGAAAAACCTTTTACCGGTGAAGGCTTTGAGTGGATTGACATCAGCGATGCGCAGAACTCGGTGGTGAGCTTTATCCGCAAGGGGCACCAGGAGCAGAACGACGTGTACGTGGTGATGAACCTCACGCCGCGGGTGCACAACAACTACCGCCTCGGGGTGCCTCACAAAGGTGACTTGCATATTTTGTTCAACTCCGACGATGCTGAGTTCTGGGGAAGTGGGGTGGTGAACCGTGATCCGCTTCCTACCATGCCCATTCCGCTGCACGGACGCGAGCGCTCGGTGAACCTGATGCTGCCGCCACTGGGAGTGCTGTACTTAAAGTATGAGATATGATTTTTACAGCTAGGGGCTTCCGCCCCTTGCTGTTTTAGTATACCGTGGCGACATCTGTGGCTTATAAGCTAGTGCTTCTTAGGTGACTAGTATTTGGGGTGTCGGATTGTACTGCTGTGTGAACGGAGCTACAATCTACTTAGCTGTTCGTTAATCCATCTTAAGTTTGATTGGTATTCGTTGTTGTTAGGGTAGTGTTCTGTAAGCTCAGTAAGCAGCCGTGTTACCTCTTCATATGAATTCTTCGCCTTTTTTGGATTTTCCATTTTTTCATGAAGTTTGGCAAAATTCATATAGGAAGAAACCAAACTATACGCATGGTGTGGGTCTTGAAGATCAAGGGCATGAAGCTCTTCAAACAAGCTATTTGCCTTCTTACGATATTCCAAAGCTTTGTCTAAATCTAAAGCCTCCGTTCTTTGATAGAGTCTGTCCATTTCCTCGTAAAGAACCGCCAGACTTCGTTTAAACTTAGCGTGTTTGGGATGATCAGTGTTAAGCTTCTTGTATGTTTTCTCTGCAATAGAGAAGCACAATAATATTCTTTTGATATCTGAGTTTTTAATCTTCAAAAGAGTTCTTGCTATCCTCTGGCACGAAGATGCTAATGCAAAAAAGACCTTTACTATTTCCGCTTGGCTAGAAGGGTCAACCTCAAGATTTAACAGTATTTTATATACTTCCTCAAAGCATTTTAGTGCGTCGGTCGGATTGTTATCGCTTAAATGATATTCGCCTAACTTTTCGTACGAGACCGAAAGACCAAATGGGTCAACATCAGCAAGTTCTTTAAATAAGTCGTTCTCCTTTTTGATGTACTGAAATGCTTCCTTATGATCAATTTTTAAAAGAGCCTGACCTAGTACAGAACAAGAAACTGCATAGTCACGCTTAGCTAGATCATGCTGAGGATGGTCATTGTAAAGCTCCTTACACAGACGGTTATTTTCTAGATAATGATCTAGTGCTTTCTCCGGTTCTCGTGACGCATCATAAGTACCTCCTATTTTCTCGTATAAGACTGCATAATTTCGCTTGTATATAGGTTTTTTAGGATTAGCAAGGCATAATTTTTTACTTTGAATTTTTGCTCTTATAAAAAGCGTTAGTGCTTTTTGAGAATAGCCTACTGTTTTATAGTAGTTGGCGGTCAATTCATAAAGCGCAGCTATCCCATTGTCAACGTTTTCTAAAGTATCAAGGAGATATTCCGCGTAGCGGGCATAGGTTGCAGCAGCTTCATAAGAGGAGTTTATAAGTTGTCCAGTGCTTCGCTCATATTCTAGTTTCTTCATTAAACCCACCAGCAAAGAGCCACACGAAGCGAATAAATTGTCACTCTTCTTGCGTACGACTTCTTGTACTACGGGGCTTGCTTTGAAAGTACACTCTTCTCTATTCCATTCTAACCATCCTTTTTGATATAGCAAATACAACGTCTCATCGGCATCCTTAACATCGTGTAGAATAGATTCTAGAGTATTGAAAGGAATTGTCTCAGAGGGTAATACGGATATAATTGCTAATAAGATCTGTTCTTGAGAGGGAAGCTCGTTCAGGTCATACATCGCTTCAATTATTGCTGTTGATTCTTCTTTACGAAGTGCTTTTCCTTCTGTTAAATAGGAGGTGTTGATTTGACGGCGCTGTATTCCAAATAAGCCTTTTTTACTCAGATCACTTAACAAGCTATCTAAAGTATACTTTTCTTTGATGCGGTTGAAGACATTGAGATTTTTGGCTAGTAGTTCAACAACTAATGTATTCTTTCCTACCGCTACCAAAAGCTGTCGCAGTAGATTGTCCTCGCTTTCGTTATGGTTCGGATAATGCTTTTTGAACAATGTTTCTGCATCTTCATCACTCAGCGAGAGAACCTGATGTCTGCTCGCGTGCTCAAGCTCTGTGATGCGGGTAGTTATCAGCACGTGAAGGTTTGGGCATGATCGCAAAATAGTGTATCGCTGTTCTAGCTCGTCTACCCGATTAGCGTTGTCTATTACTAACAGACAGGGTTGAGGTAGTTGGCGCATCCGATTCATCAGCGCATTTAAAGTTTGATCCGTATCTTCAGTATCCACCGAAATATGCAGGGACCTGGCTAGTGAAAGGAGTCCATCTACCAGTCCCTTTCCCGCGAAAATCCATGCTAAGTGTGTATAGTCCTCTTGGTAACGATAGTAATATTGCGCCGCCAGGGTAGTTTTTCCTATTCCGCCCTCGCCATTTACTAGCAAAAGCAAATTGTTATCAGAAATAAGTTTTTGACGGATAATAGTCAAATCTTCTTCTCTTCCAATGAATAGGTCAGTATTGAAAGGTGAGACCCCTAAAAACTTATCCAATAAGATATTTTGATGGTTGCCCTGCTGGTCAATTTTATCTGATATTTCTCTAACTCCTTCTTGGATATCATGCCCAACTTGATATAGTTGTTCTTCTATCCTGTGCAGTTTGAGAGAAAGCTGCTGGTCAATTGCCTGAACAATGCTCTCCAAAGTAATCGTTTCATTCAGTATATTTGACAACTTTTCTAACTCGCCCCGTATCGCTTCATTTGTGTCTTGTGAAATTTCAAAATCTTCTTGAAGAGCATTCTGATTCAGTAAGACTTTTTGTATGTTTTGCTGAACAGCTCTGGTCATATTACGCTGATAAATTACCAAAGCACCATGATTTTTGGAGTCTCTTAATAGCTCACTAAAGCATATTTCTAGATTTGAGGGAAACTTATTCTTTAAAAATTCGGGGAATGAGCCAAACAATCCTATGTCCGGTAGTTGATCAAATCCAGCAATCAATTCGTCTAAAGGGTCTTCATCAGATAGTCCATCTAAATGATCAATAACCACGTGGTTACTGAGTAGTCCTTGATTACTAGCTCGTTCTACTTGCTCTATTAGTTTACTAAGCAATTCATCTAACTGCTCTAGGTGGTGTTCTTCTCTTAGTCCCTTTTTGTACTGCTGGGCGGTGTTACGAAGTGCCTGGACGACGGACTCTTTGATTAACTGGTCAAGATCTTCATTTAACTGGGTAGTAGGAGCTTTGGCAAGCGACCTAAATAACCTTTTGTAATCATAGTTCTTAAGATGGTCGAGCGCGCTGTTTGATAACATAGCACCTACTACTCCCATAACCGCCCCTCCTTCTGCAGTAGCAACGATAGCTGCTCCTGCTATTAGTAAAGCGCTACCTCCGTTAGTAACAGCATTTTTGATATCCTCTCGCATATTCTAAGATATACTTTACAAATTCTACCTGAAGAATAACCACTTCTTCTGCTGGTGGTGCTTTAGAAATTACGGTGATCTAATTGATTGACAGCTAGAAACGTTAGTGGTAAGTTTGTAAATTACAAAAACTTAAATTACTGCGCTACAATGGCCCCCGCCACCAGAGCAAGGTAGACGCCGCACTAATATTACTAAAAGGGTCGTAAAGACTACCGTATCGGCGGTCTGATCAATCAAATAAAATTACGTCTGTAAAAGCGTCAGAGTTACTTTATCAATGATCATACGTTGAGCTACCTAGAGCTGTCACTCAGCCCTTAGTCAACGTCTCAAATTCAATATCTGTACGCATAACGGGGATTCGTGACATTGCCGAAGCGACCGTCACGCGTGGAGCAAATTTGTAAAGCACTTTTATCGCGTCAAGAAGTTCTGGAGGGTGCCAATATAGCTGGACAGCCCTTGCCAACTCCATGCAGTTGCGGGTCACCGTGACGCAGGCGCCCCCCGTAGCCGAGTAAAGCGAGCGATTGAAAGTTTGGTTGCTCTAAGTCTGTATATTAATCCTCGGGAGATTAGCGCCGCAATGATGACCCTCGGGGCTCTTTGCGGTAGAGAAAGCAGCGCCCCTCTACCGAAAGCATAGGTTCGTACCGAATATACGGTGATTACGCAAGACGATAATAGTCCTTCAGTACAGTTATTCAACTGCTACCCGTATCAACGGGTAAGATTGGGTCTGGCTAACTACCCGCAGCAAGTATATTCTACGGGGAAGTTGAACCGGTAAATCAAGCGACATCCTGTTATCGCCCGGAAGTACTACCATCTGCCCCAAGGCGGTTTTGTTACCCCAAGAATCGTACAGCACTACTTCTACTTGCTGTTCGGTATCCGAAGGAATATTAATGGACAACACGTCCGTCACCGGATTGGGGTACACGTTGAGGACATACTGCTTGAGTCTATCCAGAAATTCGTTTACATCTTTGCGATAGTTCTTGCGGGTGCGAAAGCTAGTGTGCACCACCGCTTCATCCAGATAGTTGGGTCCGCAGTCGTCTTCCTGGTTATAGATATACACTTTTAGAAAGTAATTTGTCTCAGGGTCTAAACCGGTGACCGTGAAGTCGGTGCGGCGTTGGGCATCATTCTGCACCACAAATACCCCCTCGGCCAACGCCTCGCCCTCGCCAAACACCTCACTGGCTTGGTAAACAATTCCGTCTTCGGGAGTAGCCGTAATCGGGTCTTCGCTAATCACCACTAGCTTAGGAGTATTTAGAAATCCCCGCAAACGAACCTGCTGCTCGATGCCGTCGGAGTGCCCCCAGCTACCGAAGGTAAACAGGCGGGGCCAACTGGGCCAGCCATTGCGGCGGCGAATGGGCAGCGTAGGCTCCGCAGCGCACACCGCCACCGGCGCCACCAGGTTGAGCCCCACAATCACCGGGTCGTGGTCCGATGCCCGATACGGATTGGGTTCGTACAATGCATCCTGCGCGTCTTTCTTAAACGACAGGTCGTAGTCCAAAATGTCGGGCTCGTCGGCGTTGATGGGCCACTCAGTGGTTCCGCTTACCTGCTTAAGCAACGACTGATTCACCAGGGCGTAATCGAGGTAGCCAAACTGCCCGTTGAAGACGTAGGAATAAGCAAACTCTCCGCTGAACTGCTCCACTAAGTCAACAAAATCATCCCCCGTGTTCGGGGTATCATCAGCTCCGGCTTTGATCTGGTCGATGGGATCTTCTTCGTCGTAGGCATTTAGGTCGCCAACGATCATCACGTCCGGGTCGCCACTGTCGGTGGGATCGGTCGCCAGCCACTTCACCAGGGCGTCGGCGGCCTGGGCGCGGGTGTCGTTGCAACTGCCCTGCTGGACATCGTCGTCGCCCTCCCCGCAGGGCGAGCCCTTCGATTTAAAGTGGTTCACCACCACCGTGAAAATGCCGCCGGTGGCTTCCTCTCGAAAAGTTTGCGCCAGCGCCGGGCGGTTCTTCTGCTGACCCAGGTTGTTAGGGTCGGTGAACGAGGGATCGTCCAGCACCGCAAAATCACCGACCGGGCTCACCACCGCAGGTTGGTAGATCAGGGCCACGGTGATTGCGTCGGTGCCGATTACGCCGGTTTCGATATAGTCGTAGTCCGCGATGGTTCCAGTGGCGTTGAGTCCGTCTACCAAGTTGCTAATGGCATCGTTGCCGTTGTTCTCGATCTCAATCAGGCCCACCACACCCGCATTGATTTCGGCCAGGGCGGCAAAAATCTTGGTACGCTGTCGCTCAAACTCGGCGGCATCGTCGGCCCCCCGGCTATTCAGGGAGGTGAAGTAGTTGAGCACGTTGAAGCTGGCCACCGACAAGCTGCCGCCTACCTCCTCGGGCTCGGCCGGGCGGGGGTTGCGCACCGTGTAGACGGCCCCCTGGGTAGGCTGAATGCGGTAGGCCCCAAAGCGCTGGTCTAGCACTCCGGTGGCGTTAGTTACCGCGTCGCCGCCCCGAAAGCGGTTCTCGGTGGTGAACGCTTCGCCGTTGGGGTGGCGTGCCGGATCGGGGTTCTGCACCGTGCGGGCGTCGTCCAGGGTAATTCTTCGCCGTGCAATAGCTTCCTCAATAGGAACGACGGCGGGCCCCGGCTCCACGTAGCTGGTGGGCTGGAAAGGGCGGTCGAGATCATCCAGCGGTAAGGCTAGCACCACTTCGCCAAAACGGTCAAAGTTGAAGTATTCGGCAATCACTAAATCCTGCGGAAAGCGCACCAGCATGCCCTCCACGGTTTCCAGCACGTCGTTGGTGGCCGGAAATTGCACCTCTACCGGGTCGGGCACCGCTGTGCTACCCACCACCGCTACCGACGACACATTCGTCAACTCGGTCAGCTCCGAAAACTCAACCACTTCGCCGGTTACCCGCACCACATCGCCTGCCGTTACGTCCGGCGCATCGGGGGCAAACACAAAAATGCCTTCGGAGGTAGCGGGGTTATCATCCTGCTCACCTTTTTCTTCCTGCACGTAGAACCCGCCCAGGTCCGAGTCCAGCGCGTCGCCGTCCTCTTCCTGGAAATCGCCCACCACAATGCCCTCGATGACCACTACCTGACCGGCCAGCGGTGAAGCTGATCCGTCGCCCTGAATGGCATGAATTAGCGTAAGCACTCCCGGTTCACCGGAATCATCGTCGGAGTTGGCCGCGCCGGGTGTGATGGGTGCCAGCCCGAAGTCAGCGCCGTTGTCGTTGGTGTCGGTGCCGTCGGGTAGGCGCGACAAGCCCACGTTGGGGTCATTGGTATCGGCGGGGGCTCCGCTTCCTTCGGCGAAGTCGGTCACCAACCCTTCGTAGCTCACCGCGTCTACCAAATTGCCGGAATTAGTTTCCCGAAGAGCCACCGCGTCGGGAGCGCCGTTTTGAATGAGGTTGGTAGCCGGAGTTACTACCAAATCGGTATTGGGCACGGTGGCGTTGCCGCTGATCACAAAATAGTCGCCCGCTGCCAGGATGGCATCGGGCAGCGCGATGGTGTTGTAGGCAGTGTTGTTGCTGCCGTTTACCAACACCAGTTCGTAAGCATCCAGGTTCAGGGGGGCGGAGCCGTTGTTCTTTAGCTCAATAAACTCCGCCTCATCGGTACCCGGCTGGTCGTAGTCGATCTCGTTGATGACCAGCCGCGGGGTAGCGGGCGGCGCCTCCCCGAAGGTTTGTCCGGCGTTGAGTTCTCCGAAAGTGCTTTCGGTGGGTTCCGCCCAGGTAAATTCTTCGTAAGTGCGGCCCGTGCCGGTGAGCTGCAATGAAACTCCCACTGGGGTGGTGGGGCTTTCTTCCACCCCAATATCAACGCTTGTTAGACCAGCAGCCGGTCCGTCAGTAGCCATAAATGAGCCTTCGTAGCTTAGGAACTGCACCACGGTGGCACCATTAACCAGAGCTATGCCATCCGGCTCACCGTTCTGAATACCGTTTTGCCCGTATGAAAACGCAAGCGTGCCTCGCTCATCTTGCTGGTCGGGGATGCTTCCGCTCAAATTGGTGGTTGAGTAAACAACTCCCCCGTTACCGTTATAGAGCACCAGGCTCCAACCGCTTAGGTCGGTGCCTGCCCGCCCAGCGATCTCGATAGCCTCACCGGTATCGATGCTCGCGTTGTCGTAGTGGATTTCGTTGACAAACACGGATTGGGCGGTGACGTGAATAGACGCGACCAGTAACCCGGTCAGCAGCGCTGAGGTCAGTAGGATTGGTTTCATGCGTAGGTTTGGTTAGTTGAGTAGAGAGGCTAAAGTAGTGTTTTTAGCCAGCGCGAAAGAATAAACAATGTTACGAATTTGTTAATCTTTCCTCGACATTACGACCTATCGGTGCAGCAGGTGCTGCCGGATGAGGGGAGCCACGCTGCGCACCTCAAGAAAATCGTCCTGAATGGTTTGCGTGCGCGGATGGGTATCAGTGCAGATGACGCGCTCGATAAGTCCGCAGCTTTTCAGGTTCGGCAGTCCGTCGTTGATGAACAGTCCGTGGGTGGTGATCACGATAATGCGTTGGGCACCCGCCGCCCGGTAGACGCGGGCCGCGTTGATGATGCTGCCTCCCGAGCGAATCATGTCGTCGTAGATAATCACGGTGCGGCCCTGCACGTCGGCGTTTACGGCGCTCACCTCGGTCTGGTCGCCCGATAAACGGCGCTTGAGTACGAAGGCCGCCCCCACCCCGGCATCGTTGGCCAGCGACTCTACCCACTTGGCGCGTCCGGCGTCAGTGCTGGCCAGCACGTAGTCGTCGCCCCCGTAGTCACGGGCGGCTTGCAGGATGATTTCTTTGCAGTAGACGTGTACCGGATACAGGTGGTGCTCGAAGTAGTGCGGGATGCCCTCGGTGTGCAGGTCGAAGAGGAATATTTTGTTGCCCCGGTGGCTGCGGGGAATGGAGGACAGCAGGCGGGCGCGGGTTTTGGCGGTGACCACCTCGCCGGGCAGCACGGCCCGCTCCATGGTGGAGTAACCAAAGTAAGGCACCACCAAGCTGAGCGAATCGGCCCCGTAGCTTACTAGAGACGAAGCCAGGTCAAGCAGTTCGAGAGTAGACGAATCGTCGATGGTACCACCCAGTAGCACCACCTCGCGGTCGTCGACCTCGGTCAGGATGCGCTGATAGTGTTCGCCGTCGGTAAAGTGTTTCTGCTCTACAATTCCTGCCTCAAATCCGCCCTCGGCTAAGACCTTTTCGGCTAAGTAGGCGTAGGCGTGGGTGTGAAAGAGGATTTTTTTCATGGGAGGGATTGGGTATAATCACGCTTAGTAGTAAGACAATCTTAGTAGGTTTAGTTATAGCGTCTGCGTATTCCACACCGCGGCCTGTCCCGACACCTCCGGCAGGTACTTTCCGTCAACTTTATCAGGACGCACGTATTTAACCAGAAAGTCGACCCGCCCGTCGCGCTCAACGCGCCATACGGCTCCCTCTACCGGATCGAGGGCTCCGTGCCCACTGGGCTCTAGTCGC
Organism: Cyclobacteriaceae bacterium; assembly: GCA_965217295.1. Lineage (GTDB taxonomy): Bacteria > Bacteroidota > Bacteroidia > Cytophagales > Cyclobacteriaceae > Tunicatimonas. The sequence goes on along the minus strand of CBDCHR010000008.1, from coordinate 4,725,592 downwards.
TTCATCACGTTTTTGATGCTCACCGGCTGTCCCAGGTGAATCAGGCGGGGGTGCGGCAGCTCATGCCGGATGCACCGCTCCAGCACTTCCAGGTAAGGAGCGCGTTGGTGCCCGTCGCGCATGATATCAAACGCTACGAAGGGCTCGTGGGGTAGGCGGTAGCGCGTGCCGTGCGCCAGGGCCAGCCACTCTCCCACCCAGCGCTCTCCTTCCGCCAGTGCTTCGTTAAAGCGGGCGTGGTATTGCTGCACGTAGTCCGCAAAGCGGTGGTGCAATTCGTAGGGCGAGGTGTGTGCTTGGTAGCCCGCGCGCGTAAGGGCCAGTATTTGGCCGTTTAGTTTGGCGATCGCGCAGTTAGAGCCGTCCAGTTTCTCCTGCACGACAACCAAATCGCGCCAGTCGCGGGCCTGCTTGGTAGCAATCAGTTCCTGACCCGGCTCGGCCTTTTTGTCGGAAGGCCCCAGACGACTTCCCGACAGATGGGGAATGGTACCGTAGGCTTTGTGGCCGAGGGGTTTGCGAGCGAGATCCATAGCTAAGACTTAATCTGGGGGTTGCTGACAATTGATTTCATCCGATCATAATCACCGTTACTAAAAGCGACTAGCGTCACTGCTTCGGGCAAATCATTGGTATCCAGAAACCGGGCGATTTCGCGTAGCGCGATGGCCGTCGCCTTCTCAAACGGAAAGTCGTAGGCCCCGGTGCTGATGGACGGAAAGGCAACGGTGCGCACCTGGTTTTGGACTGCTACTTCCAGCGAACGGCGGTAGGCGGAGGCCAGTAAGTCTTCCTCACCCTGCTGCCCGCCGTGCCACACGGGGCCCACGGTATGGATTACGTAGCGGGCGGGCAGTCGGAAGCCCTCGGTAATTTTGGCATCCCCGGTGTGGCAACCCCGCAACGGACGGCAGGCTTCCAGCAGTTGCGGTCCGGCGGCCCGGTGAATAGCGCCGTCCACCCCGCCCCCACCGAGCAGGGATGGGTTCGCGGCGTTCACGATGGCGTCTACGGGGAGTTGGGTGATGTCACCCTGGATGATGTTGATGCGCGTGAATGGATTTTCACTTTTCTTCGTTTTATTCATTGGTTCTGGCGTAAATTTTAGTTACTTCTTTCCGTAGCTCGTCTTTGTCCGGTAAGTAAAGCTGATACTTGCTGACAAAGAGTTGCGTAGAAATACCGTGTAGTGCGTATTTAATCAGCAGGTCGTCTTTTTCGCGAGCCAGCACAATGCCAACCGGGGGATTGTCGCCGGTGGTGTTCTCTTCGCTCTCAAAATAGCCCAGGTACATATTCATCTGCCCAACATCTTCGTAGCTGGCTTCTTCTCGCTTTAGGTCAATCAGCACGAAGCACTTCAGAATACGATGATAGAACACCAAATCCACGTAGTGATGGCGATTGCCCAGCGTAATGCGGTACTGCCGACCAATAAAAGCGAACCCTTTCCCCAGCTCCAGCAGAAAATGCTGAAGGTGCTCAATCAATCGCCTTTCCAACTCGCTCTCACTGAGGTGATACGGCTCAGGAATCTTTAGAAATTCCAGCACGTAGGGTTCTCGCAGAATATCTGTTGGGCTTTCTACTATCTGTCCTTCTTTCGCTAGCTTCAGTATACCCGCTTCATCCTTGGATGCCGCCAACCGAAGAAAGAGCGACGCTTTTTTCTGTCGTTTCAGTTCAGGTACAGACCAGTTATCAATAGTGCTTTGCTTTTCGTAAAATGACCGCTCTAAGTCGTTTTCAATCTTGAGTAACTCCACGTAGTGCGACCAACTCAATTGGTGAGAAGGCTTCTCACTAATTGGATATTTGAGATATAGCAAGCGCATGTATACTAGGTTACTGCGGCTAAACCCCCTTCCGTGCAGAGCTTTCAAATCCTGAGACAGATTTTCCAATAAGTGTTTACCATACTTCGCCTTCGCGTCGCCGTCCTGCTCAAATTCTACAATGTACTGACCAATCTGCCAGTACGTCTCAATCAGGTGCGTGTTTACCGCCCGGGCTGCTTGCCGTTGCCCACCGGCATAGGTATCCGAAATCCGCTGTAGCAGACTACGATAGGATGGATGATGTTTGTCTGGTTTCATGTGAATTTTGTTTCTATCAAGCGGCGAGCACTATGATTCGAACCTAAGCTACTTGTCAGTTGTGCAATGTTACTTGTATAAATATAGTAGAAACAGTGTGGTTAAAAGAAAAGAAAGCTCCGCGCGCCGTATCGTTGGGATTGCCGCTTGCGTTTTCTATTATCGGGATTCCTACGCTCGGGTTCATTTAGGCTTTGGTGACTCCGAGCGCTTGCTCGCTCGGAATGACGGTTGGGGGGACGGGCGGTCGCTAAATCGCGGCGCGCTCCCGCGCCTCCTCAAACGACCATTCCTCGACCAGCTCGCCGTTTTCAAATACGGTTACCAGTTGGTCCGGTAGTTCGGGGTGGTCGGTTTCGGCTACGGTTTGCAGGGTGCCCTGCTGCTGCACCAGTTTGAGCTTGCCGCCCTTGCTCTTTTTGAAGCTGCCCACGATGTCGCCCTGCGCGTTCATCTCGTTGGGGCTTTTTTGCACTATCACCTCTTCGCCGTTGACCGTGGCGGCGCTGCACTTGAGGGCGAACTGCTGGGTATCGCGATCTAGCTTTTGCAGTAGGGCACCGCCCATGCCCAACACCAGGTTTTCGGCGCTGATGCCGTGCTCCTTTAAAGCAGCGTACATGCCCTTGATGGCGTCGTAGTTGACCCCGTCGCCCTGGATCACGCGCAATTGCGGGGGCAGCACCCGGTAGCCTTTGTCGTTGGTGGTGTAGCCAAACTTCTCAAACAGAATCTCAAAGATAGCCAGCAGCGTTTGCACCGGATCGCCGCTGTCGGGACGGATCACCAGGGTGCCGTCGCGCTCCAGGATTTGGTTCTTTAACTCCTCGCCCCAGTACTGCTCGCAGGCCCGGAAGATGTTGTAGCTGTCGGACACACAGGCGATGGTTCCGGTCGGAAAGGTGTCCAGCACGTGGCGGAAGATATCCAGCTCTCCCTCTTCGCCCAATAGCGTACAGATGCTGTGCTCGGTGGCCGGAATGCTCTTGCCGTACACCTCGTCGGTGCGGTAGTAGCGCTGCGCCAGCACCGAGCCGGCCAGGTTATCACTGCCCGAAAAGTTGACTAAGTGGGCACTACCGCCCAGCGCGGCGCTTTCCATGCTGCTCACGCCCCGGTAGCCGAAGTCGTTGAGTACGTAATCAATGCCCGCTTCGGAGCCCGGAGTAGCGGTTTCCGCAAAGTAGTTCGTGATGACCCGCTTCACTTCCCGACTGATGGTGGCTACCGTGCAGGGATACCACACTTGCATGAGCAGCGTCTCTAGAAAATTAGTAAGCCAGAAGCACTTCGGGTCAGTGTTCTCAATGGTCATCAGCACGTTCTTCACCGGAACCACCGTTCCTTCGGGCACGGCCCGGATGCGCACCGGCAGGCGGCCGCCATGCTCGTCTATAATGTACTGGAATTTACTCTTCTCGAACACATCGTCCCGTCCGAAGACCTGGGGCAAAAAGGAGGTCGCCTCATCCAGATCTTCCTGGGTGAAGGCAACGCCCGCCAGGTATTCTTTTAGAAAGTACTGTAGTCCGTAGAATACGGTGCTATCGAACTTGCCTCCCCGGCTTTCCAGGTAACTGTACACCTGCGTGGTGCCGGGATAGTAGAGCTTGTGGTGAGAGTATTTGTACGCATCGGCGAGTAATATGAGATTGGTTTTCATGGTAAATGTGAAACGTGAGATGAGAAATATGAGAATGACAGACTGGTCACTGGTCAAATTTGTGAAAGTCGAAGGACAAAAGACCCATTACTTGGCAAGTATATCAAGCGTTTCCGGGGCAATGGTACTTATGCACAAGAAATTCAAACAACCCATTGTGCTCTTCACTGATCTCGCCGCGCTCAATCATCGTGGGCAAGTCGGCGAGTTTGAACCAGGCCAGGTCCATGATATCGTCTTGGGCCTGGGGATCGCCGTAGTGATAATCACAGCTAAAGAGCGTAGTCACTATCTTGTCCGTTTCGTTGCGGTAGCGCCAGTCGTCGATGCGGGCGGAGGTTTCGTAGGCAAGCTCACCTACCTCAAGGGGGCCGCATTCTTCGGCGAGTTCGCGGCGGGCGGCGGTTTCGTAGCAATCGTCTTCCGGATCGGTGAAGCCGCCGACTAATCGCCACTTGTTGTTAATGGATTTCTTACCGAGCAGAATCTCTGACTTCTCACTTCTAAATACCGCAATGTCGACCGTGGGATACACCTTTTTGTACTGGTTGTAGTAGGCATACAAAATGCCCGCCCGAAAGTCGCGCGAATCGAAAACTTTATCGGCGTATTTGTTGCGCAGTTCGGTGGCGCTATAGTCGCCGTGCTCGGGCAAGTCTACGGTTTCGCAACGCCCTGAGTAATAAGGGATAAAGCTATCGCGGCTACCGTACAACATGAACTGCTCGTTCGGAAAAGCGCTGCCCAGCAGTTGATCCAGGTTGTGCGACCAGGTGCGGTCACTCGGATGATCGCTGAGCGGGAGCACCACCACGTCTTGATAGGCGGTCTTAATCATCTTCTCGCGGGTGTAGTAGTCGTAGGGACTGCGGCGGCTACCGATGATGGGCCCTACCCCGAGCACAATGATGAGCTTGTTGTGCTTCTCTTTCACTTGGTTGATCAGGTTCAGGTGCCCCTCGTGTAGGTAGGGCGTCTGAAAGCGGGCAATGATAACTCCGGTGTTCATAGTAATTTGCGTTTTGTATACACAAATATAAATAATAACAATTTATCCTACAAACAATTTGCGTGATTTTTACACAATTAAGTGAATTATATTTCGAAAGCGATGCCTTTTTTCTTAAGCTGAAAGTATTTTGCTTCGTTGAAGCGATATAAATTTCCAGGCCGCCCGGCTCCGCTCAGCTGTTGCTTTTCGGCAGTTTCTTCCAGAAAACCGAACTTCATAATTTTCTTCTTAAAATTCCGGCGATCGATGGGCCGATTCAGCACCGCGGCGTACAACTTCTCCAGCTCCGAGAAGGGAAACTTTTTGTTGAGCAACTCAAACCCAATAGGTTCATACTGCATCTTACTTTGCAGTCGGTGGGTAGCCACCTCCACGATTCGGGAGTGATCGAAGGCGAGCGGGGGCACTTGATCTGCCTTGAACCAATCTACCTGGCTGGCTTCGTTGCTGGTTGACAGCCGAAAGGTATCCGGCTTCACCAGGCCGTAGTACGCCACCGATACCACGCGGTTGCGCGGATCACGGCGAGGTTCACCGAAGCTGTAGAGTTGTTCCAAATAATTGATCGACACCCCGGTTTCCTCACGCAACTCCCGCTCCACGGCCTGCTCCAGCGACTCTTCACCCCGCACCAGCCCCCCCGGCAGAGCCCAATGCCCCCGGAAGGGCTCTAGGGTGCGCTTGATGAGCAAAATGGACAGACCTTCGGCCGAGGTGTAGCCAAACACCACCGCATCAACGGACAGTTTTATGTTTTGATGGACGGGCATGATTGGTCATTGGTCACTGGTCACTGGTCACTGGTCACTGGTCACTGGTCACTGGTCACTGGTCACTGGTCACTGGTCAAAATTACAAAGGACAAGGGACAATGGACAAATGACAGACAACTATCCTTTAATTCGACCTACGAACTGCTTGATATCTTGCTTTAGATTTTCACTGATTTCCAGCTTCTTGATAAAGGCGCTGCCGATGATGGCTCCCTGGGCGTAGTTACCGGCGGTCCGGAAGGTCTCATGATCGGAAATGCCGAAGCCAATCAGGGTGGGGTGCTTGAGTTGCATGGCCCGAATGCGCTCAAAATACGCAATTTGCTCATCGGTGATGCCCGATTTGGCCCCGGTGATGCTGGCCGACGATACCACGTAAATGAAGCCGTGCGAATGCTCGTCAATGAGGCGAATCCGTTCTTCGGAGGTTTGGGGGGACACCAAAAAGATATTAAACAATCCGTACGACTCGAACAAGGCTTTATACTCGTCCAGATACTCCTGCATGGGCAGGTCGGGAATGATCAGGGCGTCGATGCCCACCCGTTGACACTGCTGACAAAAGCGTTCCAGGCCGTACTGCATGGCCGGATTGAGGTAGCCCATCAGAATGAGCGGCAGCGACACGGTGGAACGGATGTCCTGCAGTTGCTCAAAGAGCTTACTGATCGTCATGCCGTTGGCCAGTGCCCGCGCTCCGCTCTGCTGAATGGTGGGACCGTCGGCCAGCGGATCGGAGTAGGGCATGCCAATTTCAATCACATCGGCCCCCGCCCGCTCCAAATACTCAGCAATGCGTACCGTATCGTCCAGGGCAGGATACCCCGCGGTGTAGTACACCGAAAGAATGTTTTTGTCTTTGCGCCGAAAGAGTTCGGTGAGTCGGTTGTGAGTTGGCTGATTGGACATAGGCTTGAACGGGTAGAAGGAGCGAATGATAGAAGGATTGAATAAATATACATTCAATCCTTCTATCATTCAGTCAATCAATACTTCCCCCACTGAATGTAGGTTTCCAAATCTTTGTCGCCCCGTCCGGAAAGATTGACCACCACCGTTTCTTCGGGTTGCGCGTTCATCTGCGATAGCACGGCGATGGCGTGGGCGCTTTCGATGGCCGGAATAATGCCCTCCAGTCGGCTCAGCAAAATCCCGGCGTTCATCGCGTCATCGTCGGTCACGGCGTAGAAGTCGCCCCGCCCCGAATCAAACAGGTGCGCGTGCATCGGCCCGATGCCCGGATAGTCGAGGCCGGCCGAGATAGAATGCGGTTCGGTCACTTGCCCATCGGCGGTTTGCATCACCAGCGATTTGCTGCCGTGCAGGATGCCAAACGTGCCCAGCGCGGTAGTAGCCGCCGACCGTCCGGTGGTAACCCCTTCTCCGGCGGCTTCTACGGCCACCAAGCGCACCGCGGGACGGTCCAGGTAGTGATAGTAAGCCCCAGCGGCGTTGCTACCTCCGCCCACGCAGGCCACTACGTAGTTCGGATCTTCAAAACCGGTTTGTTCGAGCAGTTGCGCCTTTATTTCTTTACTAATCACCGACTGAAAGCGGGTCACCATGTCGGGATAGGGGTGCGGCCCCACCACCGAGCCGATAATGTAGTGGCTATCGGTGGGGTTGCTGATCCAGTGGCGCATGGCTTCGTTAGTAGCATCCTTGAGGGTTTGACTGCCCGAGGTGGCGGGAATCACTTCGGCACCTAGAATGCGCATCCGTTCGACGTTGGGCCGTTGCCGCTGCATATCAACCGACCCCATGAACACCCGGCAGGGCATGCCCATCAGGGCGCACACCGTGGCGGTGGCCACTCCGTGTTGTCCGGCCCCGGTTTCGGCGATGATGTACTTTTTATTCAGTCGCTGGGCCAGCAAAATCTGCCCGATGGTGTTGTTCACCTTGTGTGCTCCGGTGTGGCACAGATCCTCGCGCTTCAGATACACGTGGGTGTTGAACTTTTCGGACAAGCGCGGGGCAAAGTAGAGCGGGGTGGGCCGACCGACGTAGTTCTTTAACAAATGCTGAAATTCTCGCTGGAAATCAGCGTCGTGCATGATGGGCAAATAATTAGTGCGCAGCTCCTCGATGTTGGGATGCAACATTTCGGGAATGAAGGCTCCGCCGAAGCGACCGTAGTAGCCTTGTTCGGTTACCTGAAAAGTGGCAGGGGTGGTTTCGCTCATTGCTGGTGGAATTGCTAATTAGTCTGGGGGGCGAAAGTACAAAATATCCGACAAATTACCGGCCCAAGCGCGCGATGAGTTGCTGCAGTTGGTCAATCGATTTTTGTCCGGGCGCGGTCTCGAAGCGACTGTTCACGTCCAGTCCAAGGAGTTGGGGATGATGTATTTGCATCGCCTGGTCGAGATTGTCCAGCCCGATTCCCCCGCTCAGGAAGAATGGAACCGGCAGCTGGTAATCGGCTAGAATAGACCAATCAAAGGCAAGCCCCGAACCGCCGTGCTGCGGCGTGGCCGTGTCGAACAAGAACGCATCGACGTGCGACTGATAAGGAGTTAGCTGATCGAAGTCAAACGCCTTGTTCACGCTAAACACCTTCATAATTTTATAGCCCGCTTGCCGGAGAGCCTGACACTGTTCGGGTGGTTCTTGTCCGTGCAGCTGAAGCGCGTCGAGTCCGTAACGTTCTGCCATCTGTTGCATATAAACGGTAGACGCGTTCACAAACACCCCGACGCGTTGAATAGACGGTGGGAGCAACTGAACGCTTTCGGGTGGCAGGGTATTGATGAAATAGCGCGGCGACTTTTCGTAAAAGATGAAACCCAGGTAATCGGGCGCTAGTGTCGCCACCGCCGACAGGTTGTCGGCATGCTTCATGCCGCAGATCTTAAGATTCATAAAATTTGTTTCTAAGCCGGTACGCTAAAGCACTGATCGCCTCCAAGTCCGGCTGCTCGGGCAACGATGATTGGGCGAACGCTTGCTCCATTTCCTGCTGCCGCTCATCGGCCATCCCCAAAAGCTCATCGTATTCGTACTTGCCCGCCTTGATATCCAGCAGAAATTCTCGATTAGGACGATTCACGTTCACCCGTTGTTCGCGCCCGATCTCAATGGCCATGTCCAGGAGCCGAAAGGTATGCATCATGTTTTTGGCATCGTAGTTCTTTCCGTGGCTTTGGGTGTTCTCGTACCGGACTTCATTTCTCTGGTCAACCCAATCCCAGTACTCCCGATACTCTTTGCAGTAGGTAGAATAGCCGTCATTATTAAAATACAGTAAGGTTTCCTGAGATTGGCCTTTTGGTATCGAGCTTAAACTAAGATCGTTCGAAGCCATCTTTTTAATGAGGCCGTTGTAGTCTCCGCCAGGACGGTGGTAGAGACCATAGGTATGCTTCATGTGCGGTATGTTGGTTAGCCCGCAGTCCTGCTGCCGCCAGCCCTTCAATTTCAGGTATTTGTTGAGAGCCAGTGAGCCTTGTCCGTAGCTGACGTAGCAGAAAGACAACGGGCTTTTTCGCTCTTTGCCTACGGGATTTACAATTTTCTTTTTCAAGCCTTTCGCTTTCTTTATTTGGGCAAGCGCAAACTTCCCAAAAGTGTCTTTACAGCGTTTGGATAAGATCAGTTCGGATTTGATTTCGTTCAACAAAGGGTGTTTGTAGAGTATCGCTGAGGCCGGAGTGTTAAGCAGCTCCAGAATGTTGGGGTTGTTCAACGACAACAGTTGCATGAATCTACTGAACTCGTAGAAGACGATATCGTTGCTGGGGTTGGCCACCTGCGGTACGTATTCTAAGCCGTAGAAGTCTTGCTTAGGCAACAAAAACACTCCCTTGATATCCGTATCGGAAGTGGGCGTAGCCAGTCCGTAGGCTTTGCTTCCACTCAGGCATTCAAGCAGGATCAGCTTTCTGTCCTGCAGTTCTTTCAAATCCATGACGCAGCCAGTGTTTTCCTATAAAACCGATCAACGTCTTCTTTTTCGCCCCGAGCAGATGGCAGGCCTTGGGCATTTTCTTCGGCGGCAGCGATACAATCTTGGATAAAATCAAGCAAATCCGTTTCTTCCTGATGCAAGTATGCTTCACCGACGGTTGCCTTTAGGGCGATAAGCTCCTTTATTCTATCAGCAAGATGTTGCTCAATGGTATCCTTCTTTTCCGTAAGGGACAAATACCAATCCGTAGGATGGACATATATCATTCGGATGTCGTAATCGCTGTCGGGCGACGGAAAGCCCCACGCTCTTGACCCGGTCTCGCAGGCCAGTAATATTTTGATTTCTTTCTCCCGTTCAATCTGCGCCAAGTGCTTCTTAATTTGCTCCTTCATCGTTTTTCACTTTAGCTTTTCAATCAACGCCTTACACGCCCCCGCCGGATCGTCCTGCCGCATAAAGTGTTCGCCCACCAAAAACCCCTGGTAGCCGTGCTGCTGCAACTCCCGGATTGCCGTCGGATCGCTGATACCGCTCTCGGAAATCTTCACCGTATTTTCCGGTATCAGCTTGGCTAACTGAACCGACGTATTGATGCTCACCTCAAAGGTCTTCAAATCACGATTATTCACCCCCACCACATCCACAAAGGGCACGATGGTTTCTTGCCGGGCGGTTTGCCGCAGTTCTTCTTCGTTGTGCACCTCCAGCAACACCTCCAGCCCCAACCGGTGGGCGTGCTGGGCCAGCGCCAGCACTTGGGGAGGAGAGAGGATTGCCGCAATGAGCAGAATGGCGTCGGCCCCGATGGCCTTGGCCTCGGTAATCTGGTAGGGGTCTATCACGAAATCCTTGCGCAGAATGGGACACTGGTTGTGCTGCCGCGCGATGCGCAGATTTTCGTCGCTGCCACCAAAAAAGTCAACGTCGGTGAGCACCGACAGGGCAGCGGCCCCGGCCCGCACGTAGCCCCCGGTGGTTTGCTGCACGTCGGCCGTGGCGTTGATCACTCCCTTTGAGGGTGACATGCGTTTGAACTCGGCAATGATGCCGGGCGGATGCGCCCGTAAAGCCTGCGACAGAGAATAGGTTGGCCGGTTGAAATCTTGGTAATGATAAAGGGTTTTCTCGGGAAGGTGCGACTTTCGCTCCTCCACTTCTTCGCGCTTGCGCTGCACAATGGTATCTAATATGCTCATAGCAGTTTCGGAAATGATGAATGGCCAAAGCTAGTAAATTGCCCGCTTCCTCCCTACCCCGCTGGTATTCCGTTCGAAATTTCTACCTTTGTTTGTCAGGATGTCCTGGATAGAAAAAAGATAGTCAGGATGTTTACAACAAGGTCGGCGTTTCGCATTTTATATTTCGTATTTCTTTCTCTTCAACTATGCCTCACAATATTCACGTCACCTCTGAAGTTGGCCACCTGCGTCGCCTGCTCATTCATCCTCCCGACGAAGGCATCGGCAAAATTGTGCCCCGTATCACCGACCAGTTGTTGTACGACGACATCGTAGATTTGGAAAAGATGCGGCAGGAGTATAGCGAATACATGCGGGTGTTGCTGTGCTTTTTAGACGCGAGTATGATACAGGGCAAAGGCAACGACCCTATCTACCAGCAAAAAGTTCGCGATTTGTCGTTCGATTCTAACTACGTCCTTACGGTAGAATGCTTGCTTCGGCGTATTCTAAGCAATCCGGACGTTAAGACGCTCCTGGTGGCCTCGGTGTGTGCTATCGAAAAGTGCGGACTAAAAACGCAGAAACTGCTGCTGGAGACCGATCCGACTCCCCTAGCCCATACGCTGATCACCGGAATTCTTCCCGCGGCCGACGGGCAAGAGAATTTTATTTTCGCGCCTATCCCCAACCTGATTTTTACGCGCGACATTGGCATTACCCTGCACGATCATATCCTAATCAACAAGCCCTACGAGGCAGCCCGCAACCGAGAGTCACTGCTGTTTAAGTACATTGCGCACTTTAAATTGCTCAGTCAATCCACCCAAGATAATCCTGATCGCCTAGCTGACCGGGTGATTGAACTCAAGGAACTGGACTTATTTTTCTTTGCCACCGAAGAAGAAAAACGACGCAAGAACGTGAGCATCGAGGGAGGCGACGTGATGATGATTAGCCCCGGACATTTGCTGGTCGGTATCAGTGAGCGCACCTCGGTGATGGCCATCGATTATCTGGTTGAGCAGCTCTTCGACAAAAACCTGATCCAAAAAGTGTCGGTGGTGAAAATTCCGCCGCGCCGCTCCTACATGCACATTGATACCGTGTTTACGCAGGTGCGCCGCGATCTGTGGATTCTGTTTAGCCCCTTCTCCAAGGAAGCCCTGACCAACCGCATCAAAAACTTCGACTTCGCGGGCAACCTGTCTGAGGCGCATACCGGCCCGGTGCACAAGGTAGAAATTACCCAGTTTTTGCGGGAAGACCGCCCCGGCAGGCGCTACGGGGTGGTCGTGAGAAAGTTGCCCTACCTTGATGATCTTTTCACGCAAATCAGTTGCCAGGACTACGGGGCCGAGCGCTGCGAGATCATTCCCTGCGCCGGGGGTGCGTTTCCCGACAGCGAACGCGAGCAGTGGACCGACGCTTGTAACTTCCTGGCCATCCGCGAGGGCGTGGTAATCGGCTACGACCGCAACGTGAAGACCGAAGCCGAATTTCGGAAGCGCGGCTTCGCCGTGATGCGCTCGTCCGACATCATTCAACGGGTAGAGGAAGGGCAAGCCATCGACGAGGTGGTGACCGGCAATACCCTTATTTTGCTGCCGTCGGGAGAACTGTCGCGGGCGCGGGGCGGCACCCACTGCATGAGCATGCCTCTGCTGCGCGACGATATAGCGGTATGGGTTTGAGTTAGTCGACAGTTAACAGCCAGTCCATAGTCCACAGTCGACAGCTAAATATGGACTGTCGACCGTGGACTATAGACTATTAACCGTGGACTTAACATGAAAAATCAACAACTCACCGACACAATACTCATGATTCGGCCGGTGCGGTTTGGCTATAATGCGGAAACGGCGGTCAATAACCACTACCAGCAGTTTCTTATCGGGCTCACTCCGGAAGAAATTCAGCAACGCGCCCAACAGGAGTTTGATGCCTTTGTCAAGCTGCTCCGCGCACATGAGGTCAACGTGATTACGGTAGAAGACACTCCCGAGAAAGATACCCCCGATTCTATTTTTCCCAACAACTGGATTTCGTTTCACGACGACGGCACGGTGGTCACGTATCCGATGTGGGCTCCTAACCGTCGCTTAGAACGGCGAGAGGACATCATCGGCATTTTGCAGCGAGAGCACCGATTTTCCATTACCCGAAAGATAGATTATTCGCACTTCGAGAACGAAGAACAGTATCTGGAAGGCACCGGCAGCGTGGTGCTAGATCGCCAAAACCGAATCGCCTACGCCGGCGTATCGCCCCGCACCCACCTGAGCTTGCTAGAAGAATTCTGTGCCGAGTTTGGTTTTCGTCCGGTGGCCTTCTATGCTTCCCAAATGACCGAGCGCGGATTTGCTGACATCTATCACACCAACGTGATGATGAGCATTGGCGAAAACCTCGCCATTTTCTGCGACGATGCGGTGCGGAACAAGTGGGACCGCGCCCAGGTGTTGGACGTTATCCGCCAGAGTGGTAAAGAAGTGGTGTCTATTACCGAGGATCAGTGCAACCACTTTGCGGGTAACATGCTACAGGTGAAATCCCGCTCCGGCGATAAGTTTTTGGTAATGTCAGAACAAGCCTACCGCTCGCTCACCGCCGAGCAGGTGCGGCGAATTGAGCAGCATACCGCAATACTATACAGTTCACTGGCGACGATTGAATTTTGCGGCGGGGGGAGCGCCCGTTGCATGATGGCCGAGGTCTTTCTTCCCAAAAAATAGCGCGGTTATTGTTTTCAGGTGGCGGTGGCTACTCCGGATTATCTTGCTCGTCGGGAGGCATATTAGGAATAACAAAGGTAAAGGTTGTGCCCACCCCCTGTTTGGAAGTCACCTGCACCTCACCCTTGAGCTTATCTACGGTTTCTTTCACAATGTAAAGTCCCAAACCTGATCCCTGCCGTTCGTTGGTAGCCCGATAGAACATTTCAAAAATTCGGTCGAGGTGCTCAGCGCCAATGCCGATTCCATTGTCTGCAATGCGCACCTGCGCCTTTTCAGTATCAACGGCTACATTAATTTCTACCAGGGCCCGATCCACCTTGCTGTTGTTATACTTGACGGCGTTGGAAATCAGGTTACTGAACATCACCTGCAGGCGGTTTCCATCCGAATAAAAGTCGACTTCCTGATCAATGGTCGATTTGAGCTCAACCTGCTTGTCTTCATCCATGAACTTGTGCTGCTCAAAAATCGTATCCACCATTTCCTGAAAATCGATGCGTTCGTGCTTGATCTCCGTACGGGCGTTGCGCGAAAAATTGGTCAAATCCTGGATGAAATTATCTAACTTATCGGCACTCTTCTTCATCAATCCCAGATACTCCCGGATAACCGTCGGAACCTCCTCCATTTTTGATAGGTTGATGAGTCCGATGATAGAGGTGAGCGGGGCGCGCAGGTCATGCGACGCGCTGTAGACAAAACGGTCTAGTTCGCGATTGATTTTCAGGAGTTTTTCGTTGCTCTGCAGCACCCGCTCTTCGGCCAGCTTCCGCTCGGTGATATCCTGGATCACGCCGTAGATACGAATAAAATTGCCGTGCGAGGCCTCGCGTTGTCCCTGGGTTCGCACCCACACCTCGCGCCCCTTCTGCGTAACCACTTTCAGCTCAAGATCGAAGTCTTCGCCCTGGGAGATGAGATGCTTAATGGCGCGCTTGATGGTGGACTGGTGGTCGGGATGGTAGAATCGGATAGCTTTCCGCAACGATACGGCGGTGTTGGGCGGCAAGTCGTGAATGCGGTAGGTTTCGTCGGTCCAGCTCAGATTCTGAGTAAGCGAGGTCAGTTCCCATCCTCCCACGTGGGCCATCTGGCTGGTGTCGTGCAACAGCCCCTCAGTACGAACCTCGTCCGACACATCACGCCCCACCCCCTGAATTTCGGCCACCCGTCCCGACGAATCAACAATAGCCACAAATTCCCATTCGGTCCAGAAGTAGTCACGCTGTTTGTTGATTCCCCGAATCTGAACGGAGCGACTTTCGCCGGGGTTCTTCATACATTCGCGCGAGAGGGTCACATAAGATTCGACATCGTCGGGGTCGGTAATCATTGAAAAAGGACGACCCAATAATTCATTCTCCTGATAGCCGTACTTGACCAAGCAGGCATCGTTCACGTAGGTGAAGCGTCCGTCGAGGGTGGCGCGCAGCAGGTAACTGGTCTGGGAATTGGCAATAGAACTAAGGCGCTGTTCGCGCTGAAGCAGTTTATTTTCGGTGTCTTTTTTTTCGGTGATGTTAACGAAGTTGGCCACTGCCCCGGTGAGTTCACCGAATTTGTTATAAAGCGGGGCAGCGTGCACCGATATCCAAACAAATTGGTCGTCGAACTGTAGCCCACATTCGCAACCCATCACCGACCGGCTCTCCTGCAAAGCAACGGTCAGCGGAAGTTGATCCGGACGGTAGGGTTTCTTGTTATGGTCGACCTTCTTCCACTGCCGATCCGACGAAATTCGGCCAATAATGTCTTCTTTTTTGGTGCGAAGCAGCTGGCAGGCTACATCATTTGCGTAGGTGATCACCCCCAATTTATCCACAATAAGCACCCCAAACAGCAGGTGATCCAATATATTGGGGGAATCATTCACCGGATAGGCTACTGTGTTGACGGGAATAGCGGGGCTAATCATCTGATCATGTTGACGTTACATAACAAAGTGTTAATTGGGTTCAATTTATGTAAAGTGCGCTTACCTGAATGCCGCATTTACTCGTTAAAAGCTCTCGGGTAATGTTTAATCATGAATTTACTTAAATCGCTCGTGTCCTGCATTTTTTGCGGTGCTTCACGGTAAGAAGAGTACCTCGATAGCTACCAGGAAGCATCCCGGACGAGCCCCTCGGAAATTTCTTTCAGGTAGCGCACGCGAGGAATGGATTCGGCACCCCACTGGACAAGATGAGGAGTAGCCACCTGGCAGTCGATCAAAGTGAATCCGCGCCCCTGTAACCGACGCACCAGCGTGATGAATCCTACCTTGGAAGCATTGTTGGTCAGCGAAAACATCGATTCGCCAAAAAAAAGACTTCCCAACGCAATTCCGTACACTCCACCTACCAGCTTACTATCTTGCCACACTTCCACGGAGTGGGCGTGTCCCAGTTGGTGCAAGCGAGTATAAGCCGTGCGCATGGCCGCCGTGATCCAGGTGCCGGATTGATTCGGTCGTTTTACTTGCTGGCAGTTGCGAATCACCTCCGAAAAGTTCGTGTCGTAGGTAACTTCAAAGGTTCGTTGATTCAGCACCGACCGCATCCTCCGGGCCACTCTTAGCCGATTGGGATAAAGCACAAACCGCGGATCGGGCGAGTACCACACAATAGGTTGACTGTCGTCGTACCAGGGGAAGATACCCGATCGGTAGGCGAGCAGCAATCGCTCGGGAGACAAATCGCCTCCAACGGCCAGAGCACCCCAGGGGTCGGCTTCCTCCACCGGGGGAAATTCCAGACGATCGGTAAGCCAGCGCATAATTATCTGTCCGTTAGTCTGCGGAAAGCTTCCATCGCTTTGCCCGAAGTAAGTGCCGCCTGGGCGAGGGCTACTCCCTCCCGGGGCGTTGGCGCGGCCTGGGCGCAGTAGAGGGCTACCCCGGCATTGGCCACCGCGGCTTCGTGCTGGGCAAGCGTGCCCCGACCGGATAAAACATCCAGAAAGATGCGGGCGGCCTCTTCCACGGAGCGGCCCCCGAACAGGGTTTCCGGAGCGTGGGTGCTGAGTCCCAGGTCTTCGGGCCGAAGCACTTGTTCGCCCCGGGAGGTAATCATTTTAAAGGGACCGGTAAGCGAAATCTCGTCGTAGCCATCCAGCGCGTGCACGATTACAAACCGGATGTCGGTTTGCTGATACAGGTACGCGTAAAGTCGGGCCAGCTCCAGGCTAAACACTCCGACCAGTTGCTTTTTAGGGAATGAGGGGTTCACCATCGGCCCCAGCATGTTAAAAAAAGTTTTCATGCCCAGTTCGCGCCGCACCGGAGCCACGTTTTTCATGGCCGGGTGAAACAGGGGGGCGTGCAAAAAGCAGATACCCGCTTCGTCCAGACTTTTCTTCAGGGTCTCGGCATCGTTGGTGAATTCGTAGCCAAAGTGGGCCAGCAGATTAGAAGAACCGCACACCGACGACACCGAGTTGTTACCGTGCTTAGCCACCTTTTGACCGGCTCCGGCCACAATGAACGAGGCGGTAGTGGATATATTAAAGGTATCTTTGCCGTCGCCCCCCGTGCCGCACAGATCGATGGCGTCGTACGCATCGATAGGGAGCGGCACGCACAGCTCGAGCATCGCGTCGCGAAAGCCCTCGAGTTCGTCGACCGTGATGCTGCGCATCAGGTACACGGTGAGGAAGGCGGCCATCTGGCTGGTATTGAACTCACCCCGCGCCAAGCGCGTGAGAATTTCCTTCGCGTCGGTTCGGCTTAGCGCTTGGTAGTCGATGAGGGTATTGAGAATGTGTTTCATGACGGTTGGATTCAGAAAGCGCTAGCGCTACGGTTAAGCAGGATGCTCATACTCTCTTTCTACCCGACAAATACGGGTTTTATAGGTTGAATACCACTGTTCTCGCCCTAGTTTCTGAGCCAGCAGGTGATCCGTGTGATTTTTCCACTGCTGAATCGCTTCGGTAGTTTTCCAGTACGATACGGTGATCCCCACTGCTTCCCGAGCGGATTCTACTCCCAAAAAGCCCGGTTGCCGGGCAGCCAGGGCGTACATCTTATCGGCCATTTCCGCGTAGCCTACCGGATTATCTTTTTTCACGGAGGTGAAAATTACGGCGTAGTACGGAGGGGAGGGAGTGTCAGCGATCATATTATTGGGTGACGTAGGAACATGATTAATCTGTAGGAACATGATGGTCGCCGCGCGATTAATCATGTTCCTACTGAATATTCTAACCACTGTTTGATCATGGCCTTACCGTGTTCGGTCAGGATAGATTCGGGATGAAACTGTAGTCCGCGCACGTCGTACTGCCGGTGGCGCAGGGCCATCACCTCTCCCTTGATGTCACGGGCAGTGACTAGCAGTTCGTCGCTGATCGAGTCGGCGGCCACGGCCCAGCTGTGGTAGCGGCACACGCCGAACGCGTTGGGAAGTCCCCGAAAGAGGTAATCGGCCGGTTCTTCAATAAACACCCGGTCGCCGTAGCCGTGCAGCACCAGCGGCATGTTGTACAATTTCGCCCCGAAGGCTTCGGCAATGCCCTGGTGCCCCAGGCATACTCCAAGAATGCTTTTCTGCGGAGCATAGGTGCGAATCACGTCCATCATAATTCCGGCTTCCTGCGGAATGCCCGGCCCGGGCGACAGTAAAATCTTATCGTAGCGCGCTACATCCGCCACGCTGATCTTATCGTTGCGGATCACGTCCAGGTGCGGTTCGTAACCCAGCTCCTTGATGATATGCACCAGGTTGTAAGTGAACGAGTCGTAGTTGTCTAGTACGAGTATTTTCATGATGACTTGATCGTTAATAGTTGGTTGCTTCCCTTCTGAAATTCATAATCTACGGTCACTATGCTGAACGGTACATTCCGCTCTTCTAGCAGGCTAAGCACACTTCTGAGATGCCGCGAAGTTGACCCATCAATTTCCAGCAACGGAAAGATTCTTACTTCCTTACCTACCCGACACATTTGCCGGATAGCCTGATGGTGAAACGCTTCGTCGAATTGTTCAGAATAGCTAAACAAGCAGTTAGCACAAAGTATCAAATCAAACGTGTGGTCATCGAAGGGTAAGTCGAGCAGTGAGCCAGCCACGTACCGTTCCTTTTCTGCTTGCTTAAAATCTGTGAGGAAACGCCGGGTAGCGGCTAACCGTATTTCTACCAACGCCTCGGGCGATGAATAATAATCCCAGCGGTAATCGGACTGATGTTGCCGCAACTGTTCACCGACTTTTTTAGCGGTATCCGCTACCCTACTTTCAATCTCGTCAGGTGAAAATTTATAAACAGGATCCAATGAAACGTAATGCTTGCCCTGCTCGTGAAGTTCAGCATTGACGCTGGCCGGACCGTCGGCACAGCCAAGCATCTTCTTATTTAGATCTTCGCCGGTGAGCGAAAACATGCGTTGGTACTCTTCCAAGTTTCTGCCCCAGGGCACAACCTGATCTAATGAAAATCCCATAGCTAACGAAGTTAAGTTAATTGTTTGTCAGGCAATAGGTTAGCTGATCTCAGTAGCTTGTTCCAGGGCCATTCGCAAGGCGGCTAGTTTGTTGTTCACTTCCTGTAGTTCACTTTCCGGACTCGACTTCGCCACCACCCCGGCCCCGGCCTGGTAGTATAAAGTATTATTCTGACTCAGAAAGGAGCGAATCATGATGGCGTGATTGAACAACGGGTTATTCTGCTCGGCATGAAAGCCCATAAAGCCAATGGCTCCTCCGTAAAAGCCCCGCTTCATCGGCTCGTAGTCGTTGATCAACTGCATGGCGCGGTGCTTCGGCGCTCCCGACAAGGTACCTGCCGGAAAGGTATCGGCCACCACCCGCACTGGCGAAGTTCCTTCGGACAAATACCCCGTCACCTTCGACACCAGGTGGATCACGTGCGAGTAGTACTGGATTTCCTTGAAGGTTTCTACGGTCACGTCCTGGCCGTTGCGGCTCAGGTCGTTGCGCGCCAGGTCGACTAGCATCACGTGCTCCGAGTTTTCTTTGGGGTCGTCCATCAGTTGCTTGGCCAGCTCGGCATCGGCCGCATCGTCGCCGGTGCGGCGGAAGGTGCCCGCGATGGGATAAATGGTGGCGGTGTCTTCGTTGATCACAATCTGCGCCTCGGGCGAGGAGCCGAAGATTTTGTAGTTACCATAGTCGAAATAAAACAGGTAGGGCGACGGGTTGATGGAGCGCAATGTGCGGTACACGTTGAACTCATCGCCCTGGAAGACGTGCTGAAACCGCCGCGACAGCACAATCTGAAACACATCGCCCCGGAAGCAGTGCTCCTGCCCCCGCCGGATCACCTTTAAGAACTCCTCATCCGTAAACGTGCTGGTCTCCTCGCCCGTTAATCGAAACTGATAGCTCGGAATGTTTTTGTTGCTAATTAGCGCCAGCAAGTTTTCCATGCCCTCGTCGCCGGTGGCGTTAGGCTCGTACTGGTGCTCGAAGAGGTGCAATTCGTTACGAAAGTGGTCGATGGCAATCACGTAGCGGTACACCGCGTAGTGCACCTCCGGGATGCGGTAGTCATTGTCAGTATCTTCCGCCATATCGATATCCTCGTAGTACTGCACCGCATCGTAACTCATGTAGCCGAACAGGCCGTTGGTCACAAACTTATAGTCGTTGGCTTCGGTCTGAAATTGTCCCACAAAAGTGCTGAGCTGCTCCACCAGGTCGGTTTTTTGTTCAAGTTGCCGGGTGATAGTTTCTCCGTTAGGAAACTGCTGGGTGAGTTGCTGGGCTTTCACCGAAAAGGTGGCGATGGGCTCGCAGCAGATGTAGGAGAAAGTATTGTTGCTACTGTGATAATCTGAGCTCTCGAGTAGGATGGGGTTGGCGTAGCGGTCGCGCAATTTGAGGTAAATGCTTACCGGAGTGATGGTGTCGGCCAGCAGCTTGCGGTGGTTGGTTTTTAAGGAATACGTCTTCGCGGAAGAATTCATAGAGAGATGGTGTTGGTAAACAAAAAGGCCCACTGCGGAAACAGTAGGCCTTCAAAATATATTGAAACAAGACTAGTGGTTCGCGCTACGCCAGAAACGGGAGGGCCACCACCAATCATTTTTCGCCGGAAATACCGTTACAAATGCTTTCATTGGGCCAAATATATCATCCGGAGCTTAGTTTTCAAACAGAAATTCGTTTTTTTGATGCGTATGGAATCCTTAGCCGAAGAATATCGAAATCTTAGCCGAAGAAACACCACCCTGCGTCGGGGGCGCAAACAGCTTTCCGTTGGGCTAATGTTGCTGATCGGACTGTTGATGCTTGCCATTGGCTACATCATTTACATAGAGTTCTTTCCCCCGTTTTTTGGGCGATGGCCCCGGGTTCAGGCCCAGAACAATTCGCTGCAACAAAAAAACGAGCAGTTGCGCAGCGAGTTAGACAGCATGAACCGCGTCAATGGGCTGCTGCTAGAACTCTCCCCCTACTACACCGGGGTGTTCTTCGAGGTGCAGATCGGTGCCTTTGCGTACTTTGATCTCACCGACTACAAAGATGATTTGGTGAAAATGAATATCGACAAGACCGAACAGGTAGATCAGTATACGTTGGGTAAATTTCGCGACTTGGATCGGGCCCTGGCTTTTCGAAAGGATATTCAGCGGATGGGCATCAAGGATGCCTTTGTGATCGCCAAGGTGGACGGAAACCGGGTGACCGTTCAGGAAGCCTTGGCTGAGCAAGAGCGATTGAGTGGTGAGTAGTATTTTGGTAAGGACGCGTCGCGACGCGTCCTTACCAAAAAACCCAACTTGAGCCGTCATCGGAGGTTTTGCTAAATCCCAGAAAAAACAGGATTTGAGCTGTCCCAACTACGCAACTATCCACTGTTAACTTTGGGGTCTAAGGCAGCAAGGTGCTAAGCACCTGCCGCCACCAAAGATGCCACCGAAGCAGCATTGAGGTCCAGTTTTGTAGGCGAACTTCACTCGGCATTGTTTACGTGTTGGATTTAGAAAACTGTCCTAGACCCAAGCGGGTATTTTTTTTGCTCCAAAGAAATTCTACTAGCTTACAAAGAACCGCCGCCGAAAGTTCATTGGCGATCTTTTTCACTTGCGAAAAGGTACAAATATTCTCGTACTTGTGTCGTTCCTTTCTCAGTAATTCGTAGCGGTATAATCCTGGGCGTTGGTAGCGAAAGAATTCTGACGCAGTAGTTTTACGTCCGCCATTTTTCTCGTAATTTTCGCGTTAACTTAAATTTTGATATGCATTCTATTCTCGTTCGCTTTGTCTTGAGCAGCATTTTTCTCCTGGGCAGCTTGCCAACTTTTGCCCGCGTAGCGGCGGATTCCACCGATACTCCCCCCCCGAATAATTGGTTCCACCTTGATCCGGCGGCCTCCGATTATCCGGGCATCAGCACGGATCAGGCGTATCAGTTCGTTGGTTCAAAACCCGCGCGCGAAATCGTTGTCGCCGTTATCGATTCCGGGGTCGACTCGGCCCACGAAGACCTGGCGGGCCGGTTGTGGGTCAATTCGGATGAGATCGCGGGCAACGGGCAGGACGACGATAACAATGGCTACGTGGACGACGTCCACGGCTGGAACTTCATCGGGGGATCGGACGGAACCAACGTCGACAATGACACCTACGAACTCACCCGCGAGTACGTGCGACTGCGACAGGACCGCGACCAACGAGCGGGCCGCAAGAAACGACGGGATAAAGAATACTACGAGACCATCGTGCGTACGTACCGGGCCCGGGTGGCCGAACTAGAGCAGCAACGGATGCAGTTCACGGGAACGGCAATTGCCTTTCGGCGATTTAAGCAGCTTTTTACCGCTTATTTAGGAGTGGACACCCTCACCCTGGATACGCTGCAAACGGTGCAGTCACCCGACCCGCTGATCACCGAAGGCCAGCGGTTTATGACCTACGCGCTGCAGGCGGGCATCGACCAGAAGGGCATTGATGAGGCCGAGGCCTACTTCAAATCAGCGCTGAACTATGGCTACGACACCACCTTTAATACCCGAACCATCGTAGGCGACAACTACACTGACTTGAGCGAACGCGACTACGGAAACCAGGACGTGACCGGTCCGGATGCTACCCACGGCACCCACGTGGCGGGCATTATTGCGGCCAACCGAAACAACGAGCTGGGCGGAAAAGGCATCGCCGAATCTGCCAAAATCATGATCGTACGCGCCGTGCCCGACGGAGACGAACGCGATAAGGACGTGGCCAACGCGATCTACTACGCGGTCGACAACGGAGCGAACATTATCAACATGAGTTTTGGAAAGTCCTACTCGCCCGACAAAAGCATCGTGGACGAAGCGGTGCGCTACGCTCAGGACCACAACGTGTTGCTGGTTCACGCCGCGGGAAACGACGGAAAGAGCGTGGACAAAACTCCTAATTTCCCCAACGCTTCGCTCAACGGCAAGAAAATCCGGGCACCCAACTGGATTGAAGTGGGCGCTTCGTCGTGGAAGTTAAACGACGGGCTCCCCGCCGAATTCTCAAATTACGGCAAGAAAAACGTAGACGTGTTTGCGCCGGGGGTGGATATTTATTCTACCACGCCTCACAACGGGTACGCCCAACTGAACGGTACCAGCATGGCGGCACCCGTGGTGTCGGGCGTGGCCGCCCTGCTGATGTCTTACTTTCCTGACCTGACGGCCGAAGCGGTGCGGGATATCATTCTGGAATCAGCGATTCCCTATCGCGATCTTGCGGTGAAGCGCCCGGGTGACGAAAAAGAGATTAAATTTTCCTCTTTATCGTCTACCGGCGGAGTGGTAAACGCCCTGGAGGCTGTGAAACTAGCCGCCGCCCGAACCACAAAATAGTAGTACCAAGCGGCTCGACGCCCTAAAAGCTAGCTATTCCTGATCGCGTTGGCGGGCCAGATCAGCTTCGGCGGCAATGTACCCGAAAGCTGCCCAGTACTGTCCGTCGATTACGTCTTCCAGTATTTGTTGCCCCTGGGTGGTGTCGCCTTCGCTTAGCCAGTAGTTACCCACTCCGTAGCCCACTGTGGCGGCGCTCAGGGAAGATGATCCGTCGCGGCGGGAAACCCGCAGCAGCGAATCCGGGTCCACGTAGCCGGAGTACATCAGCAGTCGCTCGAAGTAGCCTTCGTTCTCTCGAACATCCATCTCCTCGCGAATTTCAGCCAGCATTCGTTCGGCCACTTCGTCTTCGCCCAACCGCCGGTAAGTCATGTATAACCAATCGGCCACAGCGACCAGATCATCATCGCTTTTGGCGTAAGTGAGCGTCCGTTCGTAGGCCCGGGCGGCCGCTCCGTAGTTACCGTTCAGGTAGTGGGCGAGTCCGAGGTGGTAGTAGACATTGAACTGCAGGGAAGAAGGACGGTCGTTGGCCGGTAGCGGAAGCGGGATGCCGTTAGGTTCGACCTGCAAGGGTTGGTCTTTGAGCAACGTAGCGCTCCTTTCCAAATCGCTCACCGCCCGGTCGAACTGCCGCAGGGTGATGTAGCGGTGCCCCCGGTGCCGGTAGAGTTCGGCCGATTCCGGGAACCGTTTGAGTCCTTCGGTAAACACCCGGTTAGCCTCCTGGTAGCGCCCCAGGTATCCCAAGCGTCGGCCCAGCCAGATCACGTGGTCTAGCTGCGCCGCATCTTGTTGATAATTGCGCTGCGCCACCTGCAGGGCTGAGTCGTACTTCTGCTGCGTTGCATCGGGCAGCACAGGAGCGTAGAGCGTATCGCCCAGCAGAGAGATAGCTTCGTGCGAGCGCCGCGCAGTAACCGTAGCTTCGGGCGCAGTCACGGTTTCCGGGTCGTTCGCCGAGGGGCAGCCCGTTAAAGATAAGCAAACTACGAGCGTGAAGAAGGCTAGGGCAGATGACCGGTACTGACGAATCATATTTTGCGGTAAACGGTAAGTTTTACTCATGCGGCACACGTACTTGTTCCGCTTTCCTCTGCAAGAATCAGACAAAATTGCTGGGTTGCACCGGGGTATTTCAGTAGGTGTAATCAAACTCACTATTCCCGCTTACTACTTTGACCGGATAATCGTACTGATTATAAGCGTAGGTAGTACTGGCATCTACCACATTATTAACATTAGTGAACAGTCCGGGAATCCCGAAGGCCTCAAAGACGGATTATGCTGTATAATTCAGAAAGCGTTGCCGGCTCCACCGCCAACTCACGTTTACTCAGACGACCATTATCGTTGTACACGTATTTTTCGTACGGAATAGTTTCATCGCTTTGGTGCTCATTGAGCTTTTCAGGTCATTGAAATGTAGTCGTTGCAACTTGTCAAACGAAACTTGTTAAGTAAGCTTTTCGCAGGTTAAAGTACATATTTTTTGCTAGTAGTACCGAAAAGCCTGCCTTATTTACCATATTATTTTAAACTTCGCGGCAGCCGTAAACCAAACCCAGCTTCATGCCTTCCCAACCTACCGACAATCCTGAACTAGACCGCATCCGCGAATCGCCCGACAACCGAGGCTGGAAGCGCTTCGGACCCTACCTCTCCGAACGGCAGTGGGGCACGGTGCGCGAAGACTACAGTGACAACGGCGACGCCTGGAACTACGTGAGCCACGACATGGCGCGCAGCTACGCCTACCGCTGGGGAGAGGATGGCATCGGCGGCATCAGCGACCACAAACAACTGTTCTGCTTTGCCCTATCGCTGTGGAACGAGCAAGACCCAATCCTCAAAGAACGCTTGTTCGGACTCACCAATCCCGAGGGCAACCACGGCGAAGACGTCAAGGAGCTGTACTATTATCTGGACAGCACTCCCACCCACTCCTACATGAAGATGCTGTATAAGTATCCGCAGCAGGCGTTTCCTTACCTTCAGCTGGTGCAGGAAAATCAGCGGCGCAGCAAGCAACAGACGGAGTTTGAGATCACCGACACCGGCGTGTTCGACGACCATAAGTACTTCGATGTCTTTGTTGAATACGCCAAAGCCGATCCTTCGGATGTGTTGATCAAAATAACGGCTCACAACCGAGGCAGCGTGGCCGCCCCTTTGCACCTGCTGCCCACCATCTGGTTTCGCAATCTCTGGAGCTGGGGCTTTGATCCGGAAAAGCCGCTGATTTGCTTAGCCGACGATCAAGCTCAGGTAGATATCCACTACAAAGATTTGGATTATCACCTTCAGTACGAAGGCAGTCCGGAGCTGTTGTTCTGTGACAATGAAACCAACCGAGAGCGTCTTTATCAACAGCCCAATGCCACTCCCTACCCCAAAGATAGCATCCATCGCCACGTGGTAGAAGGCAATCCGCAGGCCGTCAATCCGCAGCAGCAGGGCACCAAAATGGCGCTGCACTACGCCACCACCGTCGCTGCGGGCGAATCCTACACCGTTCGGATTCGGTTGCAAGCCCAGCCGGGGGAGCCGTGGAACAATTTCGATCCGGTGTTTGAGCAGCGCCAGCAAGAAGCCGACCGCTTCTACGGTCACTTACAAGCCGACGTCACCGACGCCGACCGCAGGCACGTACAACGGCAAGCCTACGCCGGGATGCTGTGGTCTAAGCAGCATTATCACTACGACGTCAATCAGTGGCTCAAGGGCGATGAGCGCACTCCGGTGATATCCGAACAGCGCCTGCACGGTCGCAACAGCCAGTGGAAGCACCTGGTCAACAACAACATTATCTCCATGCCCGACAAGTGGGAGTATCCCTGGTACGCGGCCTGGGACTTGGCCTTCCACTGCGTGCCGCTGGCTCGGTTGGACGCGGCCTTTGCCAAGCGCCAGCTGGAGTTGATGCTGCGCGAGTACTACCTGCACCCCAACGGACAAATCCCGGCCTACGAGTGGAACTTTAGCGACGTGAACCCGCCCGTGCACGCCTGGGGGGCCTGGAAGGTCTACTGCATCGACCGGGAAATGAACGGGGAAGCCGACACCGAGTTCTTGGAAAAAATATTTCACAAGCTGCTGATGAACTTTACCTGGTGGGTGAACCGCAAAGACTCGGCGGGCAACAACCTGTTTGAAGGCGGCTTCTTGGGATTAGACAACATCGGGGTGTTTGATCGCAGCCACCAACTGCCCACCGGCGGCTACCTGGAGCAGGCCGACGGCACGGCGTGGATGGCTATGTACAGCCTCAACATGCTGCGCATTTCTCTGGAAATCTCTCGGACCCGGCCCTACTACCAAGAGATGGCCTCTAAGTTCTTTAATCACTTTTTAAGTATTGCCGGAGCCATGTTCAACATCGGTGAGTCGGAGGTAGACCTGTGGGACGATACCGACGGCTTCTACTACGATGTGCTGCACTTTCCCGACGATCCGGCGCATCTGTTGAAAGTACGTTCCATCGTGGGGGTGATCCCCCTGTTTGCCGTAGAAGTGCTCGACCCCACCTTACTCAAAAAGTTGCCCGACTTCACCCGCCGCCTGGAGTGGGTGCTGAGCAATCGGCCCGATTTGGCGGCGCTGATTTCTCGCTGGTACGAGCAGGGCAAGGGCGAAACCCGCATGCTGTCGCTGGTGCGGGGCCACCGGCTCAAGTGTATCCTGCGCCGCGTGGTGAGTGAGGCCGAGTTCCTGTCGGACTACGGAGTGCGGGGATTGTCTAAGTACCATAAAGATCATCCGTATAGGTACACGCTCAACAACGTTGACTATCAGGTGGCCTACGTGCCGGGCGAATCGGATTCTTCAATGTTCGGGGGGAATTCTAACTGGCGGGGCCCGATCTGGTTTCCCATTAACTTCATGATTGTGGAGTCGCTGCTCAAGTTTCATCAGTACTACGGCGACGAGTTTAAGGTGGAGTTTCCGACCGGTTCGGGCAAATACCGTACGCTGGAGCAGATCGCTCACAATCTGAGCCAACGACTCATCCGCATCTTTCAGGAAAACCAATCGGGACAGCGCACCTACCAGGGCGATCCCTCCCCGCTCCGGGCGAACCCCCACTTCCGCGACAATTTGCTGTTTTATGAGTACTTTAACGGGGACACCGGCGAAGGACTGGGAGCCTCCCACCAAACCGGCTGGACGGGCTTGGTGAGTGAGTTAATTCATATGGAGGATGGTAGATAAGTGATATATTTGAGATTATACTTTCCTTAACTACAATCTTTGGCTCTCTAGCATCTCTGATATTAATTCACATTCCACCCCCAACAACTTAGCTTGTTGGTAAATTACTTCAGCAGTTTCAGGATTCTTAAAATCAAGCTCAACTACTTCGTTGCCTCCAATAACTTTGTCTTTGATATTCTTAGCTACCTTCAGAGGTAGCTGCCCCTCTTCGTGAAGCAGCATGGTAAATTTAATCTTTCTTGCCCCTGGCTTCCAACCTGTAAATCTCACTATGGTCATTTTGCAGTTAGACATTGAAAACTAATTTTGTGATTTTGCCCGGCTTTGCTCCGGTTGTCCTAGGTGCACCTTCGATAATGATCTTCTTTACTCCTGTTTGTCTCCCGTAATCAATAACAATGTCTTTTACGCCTTTTATTCCTAATTGGTTCGTCATCTCTCCATCAACGTCAAAGTTCTTTATCGTCAAGATGTCATCATTTCGTATGAAATCACCACCGAATTCAATGATTTCATTCCCAATGCTAACCTCAATAAATAGAAGGTTATCTTCTTGAGCAATTATTCTAAAAACATACTTTCCTTCCGGGGCGTCTTCTGTCATGAATACTGAGGTTGTCTACCCCTTCCCAAACTTACTCTTCAAACGTTCTAGTGAATCCCCCAGGTCCTCCGGCTTGGCCGCCTTCTTCGGTTTCTTTGCTTGGGGCGATTTCTTCTTGGTCCCCGGCTCGGCAAAAGGATCGGTCTTCATCGACAGGGCAATGCGCTTACGGGCCAGGTCCACCTCCATCACCGTCACCTGCACGAGCTGCTGCACTTTAACGGCCTGCGTCGGGTCTTTCACAAAGTTGTCCGATAGGTGGCTCACGTGCACCAGGCCGTCCTGGTGCACTCCCACGTCTACGAAGGCTCCGAAGTTAGTTACGTTGGTGATGATGCCGGGCAGCTTCATGCCTACCTTTAAATCTTCGGGGGCGTGCACCCCTTCGGCGAAGGCAAAGGCCTCAAACTTTTCGCGCGGGTCGCGGCCCGGCTTCTCCAGTTCGGTGAGGATGTCCTGTAGCGTAGGCAAACCCACCTCTTCGTTCTGATAGCGTTTCAGGTTGATGGCCTGCCGCAGCTCGGCATCCTTCATCAAGTCCTCAATGGTCACCTTCTGGTCGGCGGCCATGCGGGCCACCAGTTCGTAGCGCTCGGGGTGCACTCCGCTGCGGTCGAGCGGATTTTCGGCCTCGCGAATACGCAGGAAGCCCGCCGCCTGCTCAAAGGCCTTGTGGCCCAGGCGCGGCACCTTCAGCAACGCTTCCCGGTTTCGGAAGCCCCCGCGCTCGGTGCGGTACTCTACGATGTTCTGCGCCAGCACGGGGCCGATGCCCGACACGTAGCTGAGCAGGTCCTGGCTGGCGGTGTTCACCTCCACCCCCACCCGATTCACGCAACTCACTACCGTGTCTTCCAGGCCCTGCTTCAGGGCGTTCTGGTCCACGTCGTGCTGGTACTGCCCCACCCCGATGGCCTTGGGGTCTACCTTCACCAGTTCGGCCAGCGGGTCGATGAGGCGGCGGCCGATGGATACCGCGCCCCGCACCGTCACGTCGTGGTCGGGAAACTCGCGGCGGGCCACGTCGGAGGCTGAGTAGACCGACGCCCCGCTCTCGTTCACCGATACAATAAGCCGCTTAGCCAGCTCCGGGATGCTGCGTACGAAGGCTTCGGTTTCGCGTCCGGCGGTGCCGTTGCCAATGGCGATGGCTTCTATCTCGTGCTTTTGGCACAGGGCCACTAGGGTTTCGGCGGCGTCTTTGGTTTGCTTCTGCGGGGCATTGGGGTAGATGGTGGCGTGGTCCAGCAGGTCGCCGCGGCTATTGAGGCAGGCCACCTTGCAGCCGGTGCGAAAGCCGGGGTCCAGGGCCAGCACCGGCTTTTCGCCCAGGGCGGGCGCCAGCAGCAGTTGTTGCAGGTTCTCGGCAAACACCCGGATCGCCTCTTCGTCGGCCAGCTTCTTGGTGACCAGGCGCACGTCGGTTTCCAGCGAGGGCTTGAGCAGTCGGCGGTAGGCGTCTACCAGGGCCAGTTCGACTTGCTCGGTGCTGGCGTGGTTGTTTTTCAGGATTTCCTTGCGCAGCAGGGCCAGGGCAGCTTCTTCGGGGGGGCTGATACTCAGCGAGAGCACCATCTCTTTTTCTCCCCGGCGCATGGCCAGCAGCCGGTGCGAGGGTACTTTAGACAGGGGTTCTTCCCAGTCGAAGTAATCGCGGTACTTGGCACCTTCGTCCTCTTTGCCCCGGATCATTTGGCTGCGCACGGTGGCCTGCTTGAGGAACAGCTCGCGCAGGGCGGCGCGCACCTCCTGCCGTTCGTTGATCCACTCGGCAATGATGTGCCGGGCTCCCTGCAGGGCTTCCTCGACGGTGGTCACTTCTTTCGCCGGGTTCACGTAGGCCTGGGCGGCCGTTTCGGGGTTGGTCTTGTCTTGCTGATACAGCACATCGGCCAGCGGTTCCAGGCCCTGCTCGCGGGCCACGGTGGCCTTGGTACGGCGGCGCGGCTTGTAGGGCAGGTACAAGTCTTCTACCGTGGCCAGGGTGGTGGCCTCATTGATCTTTTGCTTCAGGGTATCGTCCAGATTGCCCTGCTCTTCAATGGTTTGCAGCACGTAGGCTTTGCGCTTCTCCAGCTCCTGCTGCTGGGCGAGTTGGTCGCGGATGCTGGCGATGGCTACTTCGTCCAGGCTGCCGGTGCGTTCCTTCCGGTAGCGGGCGATAAAGGGCACGGTGGCCCCTTGATCAAGCAGTTCGATGGTGGCCGACACCTGGGACGCGGTGACCCCGACGGACTGAGCAATGGTGGTTGTGATGGACATGTGGTTTGAGTCTACTAAGTACGGTTCGGCGCAGCGGCTCGCCGGGCGACGTTTCGCCACTGGTCTGTCAGACCGAGTCAATACGACCGACGAGCGCTACGAAGTGAGCCTCTTCGGCCAAATCTACGGAATCAATCGGTACGGTAAAAACCGGGGCGAGGGAAAAGCTTTGCATCCAGGCGTCGTAGCGCTCGTTGAGGTGCTGCAGGTAGTCGGCGGGGATGCGGTTCTCGTTGGCACGGGCCGGAGGATTGGCGCGGTAACGCTCTTGGATGCGGGCTTGCAGGGTGGGCACGCTGCCCCGCAGGTAGATGAGCAGGTCGGGCGGACGCACGAACGAGAGCATGGTGTCGTAGAGTCCACGATAGTTTTGGTGGTCGCGCTCGCTGAGGTGACCGAGTTGGTGCAGGTTGGCCGCGAAGATCTCGGCATCTTCGTAGATGGTGCGGTCCATCACTACCCCTTCGGTCGACTGCCCAACGCGGCGGGCCTGCCGGAAGCGCTGGTTGAGAAAGTAGATTTGCAGCGGGAACGCCCAGCGGGCCATGTCGAGGTAGAAGTCGTCGAGGTAGGGATTGTCACGCACCGACTCCAGGTCGGCCCGGTAGCCGTAGTGGTCGGCCAGCCGCTGGGTGAGGGTGCTCTTACCCGCCCCGATGTTGCCGGATACGGCGATTAACACGGGATGCAGACGAGATGGGCCGGGGCGAACCCGGGGGTTGGCGGAAAGGTTGGGCAAGTATTCAGCATGCGCAGCGGGAGGTAATATTATCTCAGGATGCGTAAGCAACGGTGTTGGTTAGCGGTTTGTTCCGAATGTAGCTAGTGAGGTACTGACAGCGTCTTGACGACGGGACGCAGTTATTGTATTATTGCTAGAATCAGGGGGTTTTCTGGGTTCGGTCTGGGTTCGGTGTAGCCTGGTACCAGCCTTTTCATACTATTCCGGGAAGTTGACCACCGGTGGTAGGCGGATAACGGGGTTGTTTTGGGTGGACGGCGCACTGGTCGGGGGAGATATGAGGCAACTTTCTGATTGGTTTGGCCATGTAATATTTGAAGTCTTTGTCAAGGAAGCGGTAAAATGACGGATAGTCCAGTTTTAATAAACTTGTCTATCACAAAGCTGTTACAGCCTAAACAGTTCTTGGACAAATACCAATGAGTGAGTTACCTAACATCGGGTTCAAGAAAGATACTGAACATGCCCTTGAGTTTGAAATCATCCCTTTGTCTCAGCTCTTCCGGCAGACCTTTTCCGATCATGATCCCCTGAAATCGCACCGGCTGAATTTTTATGCCATCATCTTAGTCACCGACGGTCAGGCCGGAACGCATTACATTGATTTCAATACCTACGCGTACCAAAAAGGTAGTTTGATCTTTATTGCCAAAGAGCAGGTGCACGCATTCTCGTCACTCCAAAACAACGACGGCTACCTAGTGCTATTTACCGAAGACTTCCTCACCAAGAGCGTGGCCCATGAGGACGCGATTTTCCTACAGCAATTATTCAACCATCAGCTCTACCACCCGGTGGTGCCACTGACCACCGGACAATTCGGTGAGTTTGAAACGATTGTAGATATGGCTCATCAGGAGAGAGAACGAGCACGTGATTTTGCCAGTGAAAGGATACTGCGGAGCTACTTGAATCTATTGTTGTTAAAAGCTCAGCGACTCAGGACAGCGCCTATTAACTATATTGATTCAGCTTACTATCCCGAGTTTATTCAATTTCAGCAACTGCTTCGGAAGGATATCTTTCGTTCCCGTAGGGTCAGCTACTACGCCGAACAGCTCAATATGTCGACTAAAAAACTCAACATGATTACGCAGCAGATGGTCAGTACGCCAGTGAAGACCTATATCACTTCAAGTCTTATTCTGGAGGTCAAACGAATACTGGCTAATTCGTCCGTGACGGTGAACGAAGTGGGCTATGAAGCCGGTTTTGACGAGCCTACCAACTTTGTCAAGTTTGTGAAGAAACACACTCGTATGACTCCGGTTGAGCTGAGAAAGACCCTTCGATAGAGGGTAGTTTTCCCATTTTTACCATGTTTAGGTATAGATTGACCTATCGTACCTATCCTCTTTGGTCTATCTTTGAGAAAGTAGATAGTAAATGAGTAGTCATCCAACAACACGAGCAACCATGAAAATAGCCGTCACTTCCGCCAGTGGACAACTAGGCAAAGCCATTATCCGATCATTAATTGACGAGAAAGGCTCTGAAAACGTCATCGCCATCGCCCGCACTCCCGAACATGCCGAATCCCTTGGAGTCGAAGTAAGGGCTGGAGATTATACGCAAAGAGAGCAATTTGACCAAACGTTGAAAGGAATAAATACGTTGCTGCTCGTTTCGGGGAACGACGATCCCGAGAAACGTAAACAGCAACACGCCAACGTGATTGATGCTGCCAAAGCAGCCGGGGCACGTAAGGTGGTATACACCAGCATTATTGGGCCGGTGCGGGATTCTGACTTTTCGTCCGTGGTGAAAAGTAATCGCCATACGGAAGCTTACCTGAAAAACAGCGGGCTAACTTGGTCTATCGGACGCAATGGAATCTACCTGGAACCCGATCTGGAATACCTGGATCACTACCAAAAAGACGGCAAGATTACCAATTCCGCTGGGGACGGTCGCTGTGCTTACACCACACGGGTAGAACTGGCCGACGCTTACGCCCGGATGCTTACCGAAGACCAGCACAACGGACAGACCTACAATCTGGCGGGCCCGGCCTTCACGCAGTACGAACTGGCGGATTTGATGAATGAGGTGTTCGGCACAGACCTTCATTACGAGCCGATGAGTGTTGAAGCGTATCGTCAGCAGCGCACCTATGAACTGGGCGAGTTTATGGGCACGGTCATCGCCGGTATCTACCAGGGTATCAGGAACGGCGACATGAATGTGCCTTCCGACTATCATAAAGCCGCAGGCCGAAAGCATATTAGCCTTCTAGAAGCGATGAGACACTTTCAAGCGCAAGCATCATCCTAATATTCATCAACCTCATTTTTTACTTTAATTTACTACAGTTATGAACCAGTCACATTCAACTTTGATAGTATTCATCAGCCTGCTACTCGCCAGTTTTTCGCTGCAGGCGCAGCAGGAAACGGAAGCAACCCGTAAGCTGAAAGCCCGCAACGAAGAGTTTCGTCCCGACATTATAAAGATCACTGATAACGTGTATACCGCGGTGGGCTACAGCGTTTCTAATGTCTCGATGGTCATTGGGGAAACTGGGTTGATCATCGTAGATACGGGACAGAAACTAGCCGATGCGGAGAAGATACTGGCTGAGTTTCGCAAGATCACTGATAAACCGGTGAAGGCCATCATCTATACCCACGGACACGGTGACCATAC
This sequence comes from Cyclobacteriaceae bacterium, assembly GCA_965217295.1. GTDB lineage: Bacteria > Bacteroidota > Bacteroidia > Cytophagales > Cyclobacteriaceae > Tunicatimonas. The sequence goes on along the minus strand of CBDCHR010000008.1, from coordinate 4,691,961 downwards.
CGGGGGAGCTCGTGTGTTTGCTGGGGAGGATGCACCGGAAATCTGGAGTCGCTCCGGCCATTATCGGGAGCAGGAGGGGTTTGATCTAGAAACTCGTACCTTGAAAGAAGCGGGACTTACAATCAATGGGAAGCGCGGAGTTCGGCAGGCGGGCCTTACCTTGCCCGACGAGTGGCACATCAACAATGGGGTGGCCCCGGCACCCTCATTTTCAGCCGAAGGTGTTTCTAACCCGGCTGGTAATGCGGAACTGCTGGAACCTACTCACACTTTTGAGGAAGACCGGGTAAGTCTGGACATTGGTGGAGTTCAACTGGATTTGGTGGCAGCCACCGGAGAAACCTATGATGAACTGTACATTTGGCTACCCCAAGAGAGAGTGGTTTTTGCGGGTGATAACTTTTACAAATCGTTTCCTAATCTGTATACCATTCGGGGGGCACCCTACCGGGATGTGCAGGGCTGGTACCAAAGCATAGACCAGATGCTGCAAGAAGGACCCAGACACGCGGTACCGGGGCATACGCGCCCGATCGTAGGGGAACAGGAAACCAAACAGGCATTGACCGACTACCGGGATGCCATTCAGTTTGTGTTTGATAAGACCATTGAGGGAATGAACCAAGGCATGACGCCGGACGAACTGGTCACCTACGTTCAATTACCGGATTCGTTGGCTAACAAAGACTATCTGACCGAGTATTACGGGGCAGTCGCCTGGTCGGTGCGCTCTATCTTTCAGGGTTACCTGGGTTGGTTTGATGGCAATCCTATTAATCTGGACCCGCTGGCCCCGAAAGAAGAAGCGCAGCGAATGGCAACCTTAGTGGGCGGAGAAGATAAGTTATTGGCCACGGCTCAGCAAGCCCTCGACGAGCAGGATTACCAGTGGGCGGCTACCCTAACGGACTATTTGTTAGCGTTGAACCCCAATGCCGCTGAACCCAAGCGGGTCAAAGCCGATGCCTTGATTGGTATCGCCGAAAACATGCTGACCGCAACGGGAAGAAATTATACCTTGTCGTATGCTCTGGAACTGAAGGAAGAAGCCGAGGCGAGTAGTAAAAAGTGATGACCGGCCGACGATTTGGTGGCCGTCCGCAACCGGCCGATGATTTGGTGGTCGGCAGTCCGGCAATCCGGTAGCCGTCCGCGACCGCCCGTTTGGGTAGAGGAAGCCTGCTTGCTACACAGACCGTTGTGTATAATCAAAGAAAACCAAAAAGTATACATGATACGAAAATGTGTATAAGGCTTTGAAGCAGCTTTCTAACGAGCTTTGACTTATTCTTTTAAACCAAAAAATAAGCAAAGATGAACACAACTCAATTTGGCAAACAAGGCTGGACACCGGATAGAATCGGGTCCCTTACCGGTAAAATATTCGTTATAACCGGTACTACCAGCGGTACCGGCTTTGAAGCGGCACGCATTCTACTTTCTAAAGGCGCCAAGGTGGTGATGCTCAACCGCAACTCGCAAAAAGCGCAAGCTACCATCGCAGCATTAAAAGAAAAACTCGGGAATGCGATTGATGTTACCAACATCCAAATGGACTTGGCCGAGCAGGCTTCAGTAAAAAAAGCCGCAGCCGAAGTGTTGGAAAATGTAACCCGCATTGATGCCTTGATGTGTAATGGTGCCATAGCGCAAGTGCCCAAGCAACAGATCACTATAGATGGCTTTGAAAGCCAGCTGGGCGTAAACCACTACGGTCATTTCACCCTACAAGTGCTGCTCTTTCCACTGATTGAAAAATCTAAAGGACGTATTGTGACGGTAGGTAGTATGGGATATAATATGGGTATCAAAACCATCAAGTTTGATGATATGAACTGGGATAAAGATTACACTGGAAATGACGCCTATAGCCAGAGCAAATTAGCCCAGATCATGACAGTCTATGAATTACAGGATAGATTGGAAAAAGCGGGTAAGGCGGATGTAAAAGTGTATGCTTGTCATCCTGGTTCTTCCAGAACATCCCTGATCAGCACCAGTGGTAGTTTAATGATGAGAATTACGTTTGGTCTGATGAAATTGTCACCACTAACCCAATCAGCCGAAAAAGGCGCTTATCCTGAGTTGATGTGTGCTACTGAAGAAGACCTAGATCAAAAAGAGTTCTATGGACCTACCGGCAGAAGTAACTGGGTTGGTCCGGTGGGAGCCCATAAACTAGAACCACACGCTAGAGATAAAGCAGTAGCTAAAAAATTGTGGGAAGTATCAGAAAAAGCAACTGGTTTCGATTGGAACCTTTAATGTAGAAACTTATAAAATCTTAAACATGGATATACTAAAAGCAGCCACGGATTGGGCGAAAGCCGAACTTGTTTCAACACCATTTTTCGTTCTTTTCGGAGTAGTATTTATGACAGCAAGCCTGGGGTTTTGGCAGTTGGGAAAAACCGACATGGCCAGAGCCTATATCGTTCCAACCTTGGTAGCCGGAGCGTTACTGACGATTGTTGGACTTGGATTATTTTTCACCAATAAGTCGAGGATTACCCAGTTTAAAACAGCTTATAATAAGGATACAGCGGCTTTTGTAGCATCAGAAATTGAACGGACCGAAAGCACACTAAAGGAATACACCAACGTTGTTTTCACGGCCATTCCCCTCATTATCATAGCTTGTGCATTGATTATACTGTTTGTTAATACTCCCCTATGGCGAGCAAGTGTAATTACGACCATAGCCATGCTGGTCGTTATTCTGTTGATTGATGGCACCGCACGGGCGAGAATCGACGTTTATCATAAACAGTTACAATCAGTTCAAAGGCAAGAGTTAAAATGAGAAAATTTGATAATCAATGGTGGAATGAACACGCTTGAAAGTAAGAATCATCGTAACGATTCGATCACTTAAACTATCAAAATTTGAGTATGCGACACTTTAAGACTTTATCATCTTACTTAGATTACCTGGAACTTCCACGCCCGGAGCACCCCATGTTGAGTGTATTTTCTGCCACCGGCGAGGGTTTCTTGCCGTGCCCGAAGGAGAGCTCACCCCCCATTACCAACGATTGTTATTCCATTAGCTTGAAGAAGATTGTAAAGGGCGAGCTAAACTACGGACGAACCCATTATGATTTTACCAATGGTGCCTTGATATTCATCGCACCAAGGCAAGTGTTGCAATGGGATAATAGCGTGGTCTATGAGCAAAAGGGCTTTTCAATTAACTTTCACGAAGATTTTCTGAAAGGAACCGAGTTGGCGCATCAGATTAAGAAATATGGTTTCTTTTCGTATTCAGCCAATGAAGCCCTGCACCTTTCGCCCAGAGAAGAAAAGCAGATAGAAGCGATTGTGGAGAATATTGACATTGAATACCAGAACAATCAGGATGAATTCAGCAAGGATATCATCATTTCGCAACTAAGCACGCTTCTAAGATACGCCAACCGCTTTTACGAAAGGCAGTTTTTAAACCGAAAGGAACTATCTAATGATCTGCTGGAAAAGTTTAATCAGCAATTAGTAGCCTATTTTGATTCGGGCCAAATGCAGGAAAACGGGATTCCCAGCATTGAGCAAATGGCGGATCAACTGTCGGTTTCGCAGCGCTACCTGAGCGATACGCTTAAAAAGGAAACCGGTAAGACTTCCACCGAACACTTGCAATTGTACCTGATTGATGAGGCCAAGCATATTCTATTAAACCCCAGTAAAACGATCTCCGAAGTGGCTTATGAATTAGGCTTTGAGTATCCGCCCTACTTTTCGCGGCTATTTAAAAAGAAAGAAGGCATCAGCCCAACGGAATACAGAGAGAAATACAAAATGAATTAAGCAATGGACATAGTAAGCTACGGCGAGGTGGCAAACGCGCCCCGCGTGGAATGCCCGAGAGGGATGGGTTTGAGAGGATTGGGGTGTTTTTTGAAAAGGTGCTACCTTTAGGTTTGTTATCAAAAACAAAAGCCCGTTGTTATGTTCCGGTTCGTCGTATCCATTGCACTGATCACTGCCTCTTGCATCCCTACTTTCGCGCAGGGGCCTCTTTCGCCCGCTGACTCCTCCCTAATCCCTTCCGCCCCGCTGTTTCGCGACCCGGTACTGGGCGGCCCGGCCGACCCGACGGTGTTCTGGAACCATGAGGAGCAGAACTGGTGGATGATCTACACCCAGCGCCGCGCCAACGTGCGTTCTTTTAACCTGGCTTGGGTGCAGGGTACCGAGATTGGTATTGCCTCCTCAGACGACGGCGGGTTGACCTGGCTCTACCGGGGCACGTTGCCGCTGGCCGTGGAGCCGGGTCACAATACCTACTGGGCGCCGGAGGTGATTCGCCACGACGGTGCGTACCACCTGTTCGTGAGCTTCACCCGGGGCTTTCCGACCGAAAGCTTTGATGACGTGCATAAGATCGCCTACCTGCGGGGTACCGATCTGTGGAACCTGTCGTTTGTGGAATTTGCTGACCTGGGCTCTAGCCGGGTGATTGATCCCTCGGTGATTCAGTTGGAGGATGGCACCTGGCGCATGTGGTTCAAGCACGAGAACGCGGGCTACGTGACCCACTACGCCGACAGCCCCGATCTGCGGCAGTGGACGCCCCAAGGCCCCGCCATCGGCGACCGGGTGTGCGAGGGAGCCAACGTGTTCCGGTGGCAGGGGGACTACTGGATGATTACCGACCCCTGGCACGGCATCGATGTCTTCCGGTCGCCGGATGCGCAAGACTGGACGTTGCAGGGCACCATTCTGGATGACAAGGGGCAGCGCCAGGACGATACCGCCCCGGGACATCACGCTTGCGTGGTGCCCAACGGCAACTACGCCTACGTGTTCTACCACGTGAACCCCGAAGAGAGCTTCGGCCTGACCTCCGACTGGGCCACTAGTACCTACGAAGAACGATGGTCGGCTATCCAGGTGGCCCGCCTGCGGCTGGAAGACGGGAAGGTGGTGTGCGACCGGGACGCACCCTTCCCACTGGTGCTGCCCACGGTGGCGGGCTCGGACAGACAAAAGCAGTAGGGTTTTCGCTGGATGACCAGGGCAGTGGGGGCACTGAAAAACTAGTGCTACTCACCTGCTATTCTGTATATACTTTCTTTAAATGTCTCACCTACGTAAAATCCTGCCTTTGTTTCCAGTTCTTCCACGATTGGTCTAATTTCTTTGATAATAGACTGCTTTTTTGCGGTTATAAGGCAGCCAATCAACCCTATGGTATCCAACCCGTGCGCTTTGGCCATTTTAGTACCTATCTGAATTAAATTACTGATGGGCGAAGTATCACTTACAATAATCATGAACTAGCTAGATTAAGCCGGTCGATGGTAGCCAAATCAGCTTCTAGCTCTTCGAATCCGTAGTGAATAGGAATCCGGCGATGCGCAAGTTTTTTTTGAAACTCGGCTTGATGCAAGCCAGCAATTTCGCTGGCTTGTCCTAGCGTTACTCGCTCTTCCTTGAACAGATCGATAGCAATTCGCAACAAGACTTCTCGCTCGGTCAATCCGGTGCGTCCAATGATACTGTCTGGAATCGATGTAGTCATGGGTTCGCAGTATTCGTGAAAGCTATATCTACTTCATTACGTTAAAAACGAGCAGTGTGTTTTGCTTCTTCCTTGCGTCTGAGGCCTACGCGTCATAGGCGCTCCAGCATCAAGCCAGCGAAGGTGAGGGCTAGGAAGAAGCCGAACATGTCGGTGACGGTGGTTAGAATGGGACCGGAGGCCAGGGCGGGGTCTACGTTCAGCTTCTTAAGAAACAAAGGGATCACTCCGCCAAGCGACACGGCAACCACGGTATTGATCGCCAAGGCTCCGCCCGCGACGAGTCCCAGGTAGGCGTTTCCCTGCCACAGCCAGGCCGCCACGCCGATCAAGCTTCCTAGTACGAAGCCGTTGATGAGTCCGACGGAAACTTCTTGCGTCCAGACCCTGAACATTTCAAAGGGGCGAACCACGCCGAGTGATAGCTCGCGCAGGCTGACGGCCACCGCCTGGTTGCCCGAGCAGCCGCTCATGTCGGATATGATGGGAAGGAATACCGCCAGGGCAATCACGGCCGAAAGGGTGTCCTGGTACACGGCGATGACGCTGGCAGCGGCAATGTTGAGCAGGATATTGACGCTGAGCCATGAGAGGCGGCGGCGGGCGCGGAGCAGCACCGGCATCGTTCTCAGTTCTTCTCCGCCCACAATCCCCTGGGTTTCCAGGTGTTCGGTATTCACTTGATCAATCTGGGCCTCGCGCAGATCCTTGCGTAGTACTACTCCCTTGAGCCGCAGGCTGTCGTCGACCACCGGAACGCCGTAGAAGTCGTGGGTATCAAAGAACTTAATCAGCTCATCGAGGGGCATCAGGTCCCGAACGGTGAGAGCCTGTCGCAGCACGATCTTGGCCAGCGTCACCTCGGGTTTCGACAGCAACAGGGTGCGCATGTTGAGCACGCCGGAAAACTGCCCTTCGTGCGTCACGTAGATGTATTGCAGGTGGTACTTGGCGTATTTCTCAGCGTTTTCTCTCAGATCCTCCACCACCGCCCCAACGTTGCTAGCCTCATCAAAGGCCAGAAACTCGGTGATCATCAGTCCGCCCGCCGTATCAGCATCATACTGGATGAGTTGTTTGAGACTGCGGGCCTCTTCGCGGGGAAGCGCCACCATGATGGCCGCGACCTTTTCCTCAGACATCTCATTGAGGAAATCAGCTTGATCATCGCTGGTGAGTTCGGAAATGATGGCCGCGGCGTCTTTGCTGTCCAGCTCATTGATGATATCCACAGCCTGCGCCCAGGGCAGATCGTCAACCAAGTGGGCGGCATCCCGGGGAGTGAGCAGCGAGAGGAGCGCCACGCGTTCGTTCTCGTTGAGGTGACTCACCGATCCGACAACTTCTTCGGACTGTAGGGTATCCAGATAGCGTTTGATTTCGCCTTCATCACCCTGTTCAATCTGTTCCTTTAGGTATTCCCAGGGTCTTGCTTCTTGTATCATTTGCTAGATTGATAGCTTAGTAACACTGATTTTTTGGCAATGTACTGATAATCGGATAAATGGTTGCCCTGGTGAAGTCATGCTCTTATCTTTGAAGCCACTGGCTGGTCTAGCCTAACCACAATCTATGCAAATCAACCTTCGCTCGGTCAATGTCACCCGCTACGTCACGCCGCTGCGCGAAGGTGGTTCGTTGCCCGCCATCGTGGAGGCCGACGATGGCTTCACGTACGTGCTCAAGTTTCGGGGAGCGGGACAAGGCCCCGGGGCGCTGATTGCCGAGTTGATCGGCGGCGAGATTGCCCGGGTGCTGGGTCTGAAGGTGCCGGAACTGGTGTTTGCTAACCTGGACGAAGGCTTTGGCCGCCTGGAAGGGGACGAAGAAATCCAGGACCTGCTCAAGTTTAGCACCGGTTTGAACCTGGGCCTGCATTATCTTTCGGGCGCGATTATGTACGATCCGGCGGTTAACGTGATCGTCTCGCGTTTGGCCTCGCAAATTGTGTGGCTGGATGGGCTGCTGATGAACATGGACCGCACCGCCCGAAACACCAATATGCTGATCTGGCACCGGGAGCTGTGGCTCATCGATCACGGTGCGGCGTTGTACTTCCATTACTCCTGGCAGAACTGGAAGCAGCAAGCCGTTAGTCCGTTTGCTCGGATCAAAGATCACGTGTTGCTGCCGCAGGCATCCGAGTTGGCCGCGGTGGACGCGGAGTTTCGGCCGCTGCTCACTGCCGAGCGCATTGCGTCTATCGTGGCCCTGATTCCGGATGCGTGGCTGACGGACGACACGGTCTTCCCCAACCCACAAGGGTACCGCGATGCGTACGCCAGTTTTTTGGAGACCCGCCTTAACCATTCCGCCGCATTTGTAAAAGAAGCCCAAGATGCCCGATAAACACTGGTTCGAGTATGCCGTGATTCGGTTGGTGCCCCGGGTAGACCGCGAGGAGTTTCTCAATGTGGGGGTGATTGTTTACTGTTCCGCCCAGCAGTATCTCAGGACTAAGTACGAACTAGACGAGCGTCGCCTGCGGACTTTCTCGGCGGCCATTGAGACGGAGGACGTACGCGCGAACCTATCGGCTCTGGAACGTATTAGCGCCGGAGACCGGAATAGTGGCCCCATCGCGCAGCTAGATAGAGCGTCTCGCTTTCGGTGGCTCACCGCCGTTCGCAGTACCGTGGTGCAAACCTCTCCGGTGCATCCTGGGCTATGCGCTGATGCGCAAGTTGCTCTAGAGGAGTTATTTGATCGGATGGTACGCTAGCAGATTACCGTAGAGCTCGGTTGTAGGTTATGTCTAATAAGTCTCGTTCGCCTTACGGTGGAAGCCCACTCGGTGGATCGCCTCAACCGGTGCGTCTAGGGTGATGGTTTTTACCGAAGAAAGATCGGAGAGCTTAAGAACGCTTATTTCGGTTTGCGAGGGCTCCAGCACGTAGAGGAGTTCGGAAGAGGCGGTCAGTACGCGTTCGGGCTCATCCTTCACGACCGAAAAACTTGTTTGGGCCACTTGGCTACCCGAGGCGGCGTTGTATATCACTATTTCACCGCCGGTTTCTCCAACCGCTTTATGAACGATGAGGTAGGTACCGTCTTCACTAAAGAAGAAATCTTCTACGTCGTCGCCCTCGTAAAACTGGGTCATGCTCTGGTCGGCCGGGTCGATGCGGTACAGCCCGAGTGCCCCCGCCCGACCGTAGAACACATCCAGGTTATCGTGCCCCTCTACCGTACCAATCCAGTTTCCCCGTTCGGCGTTCATGCCTTCCAGGTTGGGAATCAGCGCCATTGTTTGGTTGTCGCAAGCGGCAATCACGCCCTCGGTGCCACCGAATAGCGCCACCTTACCGTTGGAAGCATTTCCGTGAATGCGACCTACCTGCACCGTAGGGTCCTCTGCTTGTACTTGCCCCTGCTCGTCGACGAGCTTAACCATCTGCGGCAAAACATCTTTGGTAACCGTATCGTGCTGATAGGTGACAGCGAATAATCCGTTATCTAGGCGTACGACCGCCCCGTGGTGCTTGGTTTGGTTGGCTAGCGGGATCACCGGCGGTTCGTAGGCCGGAGCCTCCAGGCGACTCTCCTCAATGTGGACGATGGAGCCGTCGCCATCGTTAAACAACACAATATCGTCGCCGGTGGCCGAGTAGTGGGTCGGGGTGGGCGAAGTAATGGTTTTTTCTAGCCACAGCGCCGCGTACTCGTGGCCGTGGTCGGTGTGGTTAACAATTCCGGCGTCGAAAAAGCGGGTGCGGTTCTGCGCGCGCTCTATCGATACCAGGTTAGGAACATCAAGGATAGGCGAAGATTCTTCATAGGAATGTAGCGTTTGTTTTCTTGCAAAAGTAGACGCCCCTTACTACATTTGCAACAATGTTGCGTTAAAATATTTTTAATGGATCATGAGATTAACGTCCGTTCAAACACTACGCACTCCTAAATTTTTATAATTGCCTAATCACCGTCGAAATTTATGTAATTTTTTCAGAGGCAACTTAGGTGTGCTTATCAGCATGCTTTCTGCGCTGCTTCCCCTGGCCAGCTACGGCCAGACGGTGCTTTCGGGGCGGGTGGTGGATGAAAACCAACAGGTCCTGGCCGGGGCCCCGGTGCACCTGTTGGCTCCCGACCGGTGGCAATTTACTACGCACGAAGGCGTTTTTTCGTTTGCCGTTCCTACTGATACGGTCTATACCCTGGAGATACGCTCGCTGGGATACGCCAAGCAACGTGTCCGGCTATCGCCCTCCGTGGCTCAGCCGATCATTATTCGTTTGCAACCGGAAGCCAAAACGTTGACGGAGGTGGCCATCGGTGCCTCCGCCATCCGTAGCACGGCTTCTGCGTCGCAGACGGTGACTACCGTAACGCGGGCCGACCTGGATCAGTCTACCGGCGGAAGCTTCGTCGATGCGCTCACTCCCGTGGCGGGTGTTAACGCTATCAATACCGGGGTGGGCATTGCCAAACCGGTGATCCGGGGGATGAGCTACAATCGAGTCATGGTGAACGACCAGGGCGTGAAGCAGAAGGGGCAGCAGTGGGGCTCGGACCACGGACTGGAGATTGACCAGTTCGATGTGCAGCAGGTGGAGATTGTGAAGGGGCCCGCTTCGCTGCGCTACGGCTCGGACGCGATGGGCGGGGTGATCAACATTTTACCGGCCCCTTTTCCGGAAGCGGGGCAACTGCAAACCGAGCTAAAGAGTATCTACCAGTACAACAATCACCAGCGAGCGCTGAGCGCGGCGGTAGCGGGCAACCGGCAGGGTTGGCTCTACCGCGCGCGCTACAGCCACCAAGACTTCGACAACTACCGGGTGCCCGCCGACCGCTTCACCTACGCGGGCTTCGAGCTACCCATCTACGACGAGCGGCTGCGCAATACCGCGGGCCGAGAGCGGAACTTCGCCCTCACCACCGGACTAAAGCGCGACTGGGGGCAGTCGACCGTAAAGGTGAGCCGGTTTCATCAGCGGGTCGGTTTGTTTCCGGGGGCGGTGGGCATTCCGAGTGGCTACCAGCTGCAGCGCTACAACCAGCGGCGCAGCATCGGGCTGCCGCGGCAGGACAATACCCACTGGAAGGTGCTGTGGAATACGCAGTACGCCTGGAACGAGTCTACTCTGGAAGTAGACGCCGGGTACCAGTACAACCGGCGGTTGGAAGAATCGCTGCCCCACACCCAAAACGTAGGGCCGACGGACGATGGCACGGTGGCGCACGACCTGCGGCTGCGCACCTACTCACTCGGTGCCCGGCTCACCCGGGAGGTGCGCTCGCGGTGGACGGTTACCTACGGCGGACAGGGGCAGCGGATGCAAAACGGCTACGGTGGGTTTGAATTCTTGATTCCGGCCTTCACCACCTGGCAGGGCGGGGGCTTTGCCCTGGCCGAATACGCCGATTTGCCGGTTAATCCGCGCTGGCAGTGGAACGCCGGGCTGCGCTTCGACGGCGGACGGCACGATATTATAGAGCATCAGCAGCCACTGTACGACGAAGTGCTACAGCCCACCGGGGAATTTGACCAGCGCAATCCGAGCATCACCCGGCGGTTCGCGAACGTGAGCGGGGCCCTGGGCGGGCAGTGGCAGCCTTCTTCCGTCTGGCAGATGAAGCTCAACGTAGGCACCAGCTTCCGGATGCCAACCGCCGTAGAGCTGGCCTCTAACGGGGTGCACCACGGCACCTTCCGCCACGAACTGGGCAACCCGGACTTACAATCGGAGCGTGGCTATTAGATCGATTACGCGCTGACCTACCGGCAAGGAACGCTCAGCAGCACGCTCACTCCGTTCGTGGCCTACTACGATCAATATATTTATTTGGCCCCAACCGCTTCGTTTAGTCGCTTGCCCACGGGCAGTCAGCTGACCTGGGAGTTTCGGCAGGCCGATGCCACCTTCTGGGGCGGCGAGTGGGTGACGAACTACCAACCCTGGCCCGTCCTGGACGTACGGGCTTCGCTAGAGTACGTATCTACCTACAACCTGGATTTTCAACTACCGCTACCGCTCACTCCCCCCTTCTCCGCCTTGGGCGAGATCAATTACCAGGTGGTAGCGCAGCGCGGATGCTTGCAATCGCTTGAGTTGCACGGCGACGTACGCTGGGTGGCCGACCAAGACCGAGTAGACCGCAACGAACGGTCGACGCCCGGCTACACCCTGCTCGGGGGTGGGGTGAGCAGCCAGTGGGCCGTCGGCAGTACTATTTTCAACCTAATGGTGTAGGTAGACAACGCGCTCAATATCCGCTATTTGCACCACCTAAGCCGCTATCGCTTGCTCAACCTGCCCGAACCGGGCCGCAACGTGGTGATCACGCTGAGCGTCCCCCTGTCCTTTTCTTTCGTCGTGAAACGATAAATTCCTGACCCAATGAAGCCTTACCAACTCATACTGTCTACCGTTTTTTTACTAATCGCTTGTTCAGATAGCGATCCCAGCGACCCCAGCAACGATCTGGAGGCGCCGGTCTTCTCGGAGATCAGCCGCCCCTCCACCCAGGGCGACCCCAACGTGGTTAAAATCCGGGGCGGATACATGGAGGTGCTGCCGGAGAACAGCACCGAACTGCGCGTCCGGGGCCAACTGAAGGATAATCTGGCCCTGAGTGAAATGCGCATCGATATCCACAACTCGCAAGACGGACACGCCCACGCCCGTACGCAACGGCTGCCCGGCTTCCGGGTGGATGAGGTAGTGCAGTTGGATGGTACGAGTCACAACATTGATCAAAGCATTCGCTATGACGAGCGCGACTATCTGGATGGGCCGTATCACGTGTTGTTGCACGCGGTAGACGCGGCGGGCAACAGCACTTCATTTGGTGATGGCTCCAGTGTGGTGCGTAGCGTGTACCTCATGCGTCCCTACATGCCCCTGATCGCACTAACCGATGCTCAATCTCAGCAACCGCTTTCCGCTACCGCAGGAAGCACGCTAGCGGTTGAAGGATACCTGGAGCAACGACGCGGCGAGCCGGACTATGCCATCACCTTCATTCGCATTTCGCTGGTGCAGGACACCGACCGGACGGATAGCACCGAGTGGCAGGGCGACACCAGTTACGAGGCAATGTGGGGCGAATCGCAGTTTCTGCGCGATAACACCGGGGCAATGCTGGTGGGGGAAACCATTCCGGCCTTCACCGACGACCGGCTGCCGCTGGCCACGTTGTGGGCCAGTCAACCTTATACCTGGCAAAAAAGTGATCACGAGCGGGTTCTGCGCATTGAGGTAGAAGATGAGGGGGGCAACTTGGCCGTGCGAGAATTCACAATGTTTGTTGGTAACTAATGGATTTATCCACATTTTTATTCGGTACGTTAGCAAAAACCCATCAATAGATTATGAAAAACTACAATCGCCGAAACTTTATGACCAAAGCCAGTGGCCTACTGGTGGGTACCGGGGTTCTTTCCGCTTGGGATGCCAGCGCGAAGAATCACATTCAGGAAATTGGTCGGCAAAAGGCGCACCGGTCGGCTGACGCGTTGGCCAGCGACGAAGACTACTGGCAGGAGGTGCGCCGGGCGTTTCGCGTTAATCCCGACTTTATTAATCTGGAGAATGGGTACTACAGCCTGATGGCCGAGCCGGTAGCCACTGCGCAGGTCAATGACTTAGCAATGATCAACGCCAACCACTCCTTTTACATGCGCCGCCAGCATAAGAAAGACCGAGCGCGAATTAGGGAACAGGTAGCCGAACTAGCGGGCTGTTTGCCCGAAGAACTTATGCTGTGTCGCAACACCACCGAAGCGCTGGATACCGTGATCATGGGCCTGACGATGCAGCCCGGCGACGAGGCCATTATGACCGAACAGGACTACGGTACATGCTGCAGTGTTTTGCCATGCGGGCCCGACGCTTCGGCTCGGTGAACAAAATCATCAAACTGCCCTTTCATCCCCGGTCGGACGAGGAGATCGTCGACGCCTACGAAGCGGCCATCACCCCCCGCACCAAAATGATCCTGGTCACCCACCTGATCAATACCACGGGGCAGATTCTGCCGGTGCGTAAAATTGCCGACATGGCCCACGCCCGCGGCGTTGAGATCATCTCCGACTCGGCCCACGCCTTTACTCACGTGGAGTTTAAGATTCCCGATCTGGACTGCGACTACTTTGGGGCCAGCCTGCACAAGTGGCTGGGCGCGCCGCTGGGTACGGGTATTCTGTACATCAAGAAGGAGAAGATCGATAAGGTGTGGCCGCTGTTCGGCGATAATACCTACGCGGATAATGATATTCGCAAGTTTGGCCACATCGGTACCATTCCTTGCCATAACGACCGGGCGGTGGCCGATGCCATTGACTTCCACCATGCCGTTGGCGGACCGAAAAAAGAGGCCCGCTTGCGCTACCTCACTTCCTACTGGATGGATAAAGTTAAGGATAATCCCAACGTCGTTATCAATACTCCGGCCCAGTCGGCGCGTTACTGCGCCATTGCCAACGTAGGCATTAAGGGAATAGATTCTGATAAGTTGGCCGACGTGCTGCTCGAGAAGTATAACATCTTCACCGTCACCAAGAATGTCGGAGAGATAAGCGGCGTACGGGTTACGCCCCATCTGTACAACAGTTTGGACGAGTTAGATCAATTGGTTGTCGCCCTGCAAGAACTGGCCGCCTGACCAAGCAGCTACGGGGTTGGCTCTTCCGCCTCGAGCTCGTCGGTCATGCGCTGGTGTTCGGCCTGCATGGTTTGGTGCTCCTGCATCATCAGGTCGTGTTCCTGCTCCATCTGCTGATGAGAATCTTCCATCTGGGTGTGTTCGTCCTGGAAAGCGGCAATCTTCTCCTGGGTGCCCGACGAGCAAGCGAGCAAAAGAATAAGAGGAATAGAAAGAAAAAGGCGTGACATAAAATCTGGGTTAGGTAAACGTCATCGTAGTAACCAAAATTGCGCAAATTTGTTGCGTTTACGTGTTGCAGGCTTGGCAGGTGCCGCTCAGGGTGTAGTTGGTACGATCTACGGAAAACTTACTGGAAACCGTTACTTCGGGTACCTTCACATCTTCCAGGCAAAAGGTTTGGTGACACTGATAACAAATAAAGTGCGCGTGCTGGTCGGCGTGCGCTTCGTCGGGGCAGTGCTGCTCGCAGAGGGCGTACTTTATGCCCCGCTCGTCTTCCGATGCGCGGTGCAAAATACCGTGCGCCTCGAACGAACTCAGGGCCCGGTACACCGTAACCCGATCAAGCTTGATGCGCATCTTGGCAATAATATCGCTAGCCGAAAGAGCCGTGTCGTGCTTGATAAATAGAGATAGCATCTCGGTGCGGATCTGGGTTCTTCTTAACCCATGGTTTCGTAGCAAATCCGCAATAAACTGTTGGTTATCCATACGTCGAAAGCTAAGCATTTTGGGCATTCTATCAAAAGATAGACTAACCCGCTAACGACCCGTTCGGGTTCCCACTTAGGTAGTGGTATCGTTAATGACGAGTAAAGCCCGCGGGTCAGGGCAGCGGGTAGCGTAGTCGCTTCGTTGGGCGGGGGCTACCACGCCGGGGTAGTCGTATTGATCGGAATCCAGGCGGTCGGTGATGACTTGCAGGTGCAGGTGGGGCGGCCAGTCGCCGTTTTCGGGGTACGGTCCGATGTTGCCGATCACTTCACCGGCCACTACGGTTTGCCCTTCTCGCAGGTGCGTCAGCGAGGCGCGGCTCAGGTGCCCGTAGAGGGTATAGAATGTATACCCCGTTAGGTGGTGCTTCAGAATCACCGTGGGTCCGTAGTTGCCGAAGCCTCGGTTGTCGGCCACGCTGTGCACGGTGCCGGGCAGGGGCGCATGAATAGGGGTGCCCGCTTCCGTCCACAGGTCCAGGCCCAGGTGCAGACTGCGGGGCTCTTCGCCCACGTAGTGATTACTGCGGCGGTATACGATACGGTCTTCGAGGTAGCCGCCAATGCCGATTTTTCCCCGCCGCTGCTGTTGTATCCACGCATCAAAGGCAGCGGTGTCGGTGAGATCAACCGTTGTCAGCGAGGCGTTGTTTGCCGTGAGGTCTAGGGTAATTAGGTTGTCTGTCCGAATCAATTCAACTACCGGATGGAAGGCGGAGCAATGATGAAGCAGGGTGTGTTCAAGAGTCGGTTTCATACAGGCCGGGATGGTACGCTGCCTCCGTTAGTTTGAGGCAGATTATGCTAAACATAAAATTGCAGCTGCTATCTGGCGTTAGCCACCGGCGTATATGGATGTGCCTTGGTATTGCAGCACGTAGCCTTTCCAGGGAAAGAGCCGGTAATCCCCTTGCCCCCAGGAATGCGCTCCTTCCTCGCCGGTTCGCTCTAGGGCTAGCGCATCGGGATGACCGGGCAAGAACAATTCGGCTTGTTGCCGGTCGTCGGAAAAAAGCAGGAAGGCGGCCGGTGGTGCTGACTCAGCCGAAGCCAACGCCCGCAATGGCGTACCGGACTGCGCGGGAACAACACAGGTATCGCGAATGACCGACCAACGGAACCCCAGGTCAATCAGGCAACCCATTGCATCCTCGTTGCACTCCGTTTTGGTGAGTACCACTCCCTGCCCAAAGGTGAGTTGGTTCAGGGCATCGAAGCGTAGCACCCCGTTCTTGGGCCGGGCGTTGCCGTAGCCTTCGATTAGGCTTTCGCCCTGCCGCAGAAAGGCGACCTCGCGCTGGCTTTGCTGCCCTTCCGAGTAAAAGGTGTAGACTCCCAGCAGGGTATCGCCGTGCATCGTTCCGGCAAATTCGCCTTCGTTGTCGTCTTTCTCGTAGAAGTCGTAGCGCAACCGGCCCTTCACCGAGTCTTCTGCCACTTCCAATTGCGCCGTCACCCGGCTGTTGTTCTGCTCAAACGCATAACAGCCCGCCACCGATGAAGCAGTTGTTTCCTGGGTGGTAGCACCCGGCTGACAGGCAATGGTCAGCAGGAAGAAGGCGAAGGTGGCATACGGTAGTTTCATAGTCTGGGGGGTTAGGGGGTTGGTTAATCTATCTTTTTGGACACCAGATGATTGTTTGTCCCATCACTGCTTAGCTCTTGTAAAGCGCATCATGAGCACTTCGTTGATGGCCAGGTTCAGTTTCCCGTCCTGATCAATGAAGTAGCGATTCACTTTTTTGATCGTGTTCAGAAAAAACTTTTCGCCCTCCCCGCAGTACATCATGGTGGTGGGACCCGGTTCGCCCACCGAGAGGCGGTCGCCGCTGAGGGTGTAGTCGGCTGAGTAGCCGTTGCAACCGCTGTTGCCTTCTATCTTTTGCGTGGTGGGGTTAAAGGTGATCTGTGGTTTTTTATCCGGAAACAGTCCCGGAAAAGCGATGCGCGGGCCGGAAAGGTACTCCAGCTCCCAGGAGATGCCAGCGAGATTTTTATTGGCCATGTTGTTGGTAGACGGATCATCAAGTTTTCCGGCCAGATAGATATAAGGCGCGTGAAAATGGTGGGCCCACAGAAAGGCAGAATCTTGGGTATTCCAGGCGTAGTAGTCTTCATCGGCCAGCAGGGTGATGGTGGTTCCGGTGCGCACGTAGTCGTTGCTCTCGTAGTACGCGGGCGGCACAAACCCCGGCAGCAAGGCTTTTACCTGCTTCGAGGTGAAATCGCCCAGAATTTTCTGGTAGTTCTCCTGCGCTTTCTGCGTGGGTTTATACAGCTTGTTGTAGGCGTAGTTAAGGGCAATCCGGGCCTTGAGCTTCTGCTTTCGGATGGTCTGCCGGGCATTCACAAAGGGATTGGGCCGGTTGAAATCATCCAGGGTTTGCACCGTCACGGGCACCTCCGGCACCCAGTCGGCCGAGTTGACCACGTTGTAGGCCCAGCCGTTTTGCGTCATGGCTTCGTAGGCGTAGGCAAAGTAGAGATTGCCGGGCTTGGGCGCGGCGCTGCAGTAGGTTTTGAACCGCAGGTCGGCGGGCAATTTCCCTTGTTGTTGTAGAGAGTACAGATGGGCGGTGAGCAGGTAGGCGATGGCTCCGCCCTGACTGTGCCCCAGGATGATCACGTGGCGGGTACCCGCCCGGTAGCACGAGTCCATTTTGGGCAGGATGTCGCGGGTCAGAAAAGCGGTGCTCACCAGCCAGCCCACGTGCACCGCCGCGCGGGGGTGGGTGGCCAACTGGTAGGGAAAGGTAAAATCATCGCTCAGCGTAAGCGTGCCCTGGGCGGGAACCATCGCGGCGTAGAGGTTGCCCAGCCAACTCTCGCTCCGTTCGGTGGTGCCCCGCACGCTGATAACCGCCACCCGGTCGGGCCGGGTCCACAGGTCCCAGCGATTGCCCAATCCTATCTCGGCCGAACGGTAGGCCAGGGTATACTGCGGCGGCACCGGCAGGGCGGCCCGGTAGGCCGAATCGCCAAACTGCGCCGAAACCTTCATCAAATCAATGTACTCTTGCTTATCAAAACCGGGTTGCAACGGCTGGCCGTGAACGAAAGCAGCGTATGGCAGAAGTAAGGCTAAAACAAATAGGTTTTTAGACATGCAGGTAAAATTGGTTGTGCTCGGAGGTATTGTTCGGCCAAAGGTTGGTGCGGGTTTCCTACCTCCGGCGCGTTAACGCTGCCGAAAAATAAACAAATTCTCGGATAGATTGCTTTTATTGCAACGAGGAAGCACTCCTTCTCGTGAGAGGAAATAAGAGGCACAACTTCACGTTGCGATTCTTCACTTTTTAGCAGTACATTTTTACCAATCGTTACTTCTGGCAAAATCAACCAACCACATGAATCAAGAACTAGAAACCAGCTGCGTTAACACCATACGCACCCTTTCGATGGACGCGGTGCAGAAAGCCAACGCCGGGCACCCCGGCACGGCCATGAGCCTGGCTCCGCTGGCCCACGTGCTGTGGTCGCGCACCATGAACTACGACCCGGCCGATCCGCGATGGCCCAACCGCGACCGCTTTATCCTGTCGGCCGGCCACGCCTGCGTGTTGCAGTACAGCATCCTGCACCTGACGGGCTACGAACTATCCATGGACGATCTGAAACAGTTCCGGCAGTTGCACAGCATCACTCCGGGGCACCCCGAGTACGGCATGACGCCCGGCATCGAGGTCACCACCGGTCCGCTCGGACAAGGCGTGGGCAACGCGGTGGGCTTCGCCATCGGACAAAAACTGCTGGCCGACCGCTACAACAAGCCCGATTTTGAGCTGTTCAATTACCACACCTACGTGATCTGTAGCGACGGCGACCTGATGGAAGGCATCTCCTACGAAGCGGGCTCTATTGCCGGACACCTGAAGCTGGGCAACCTGATCTACTTGTACGACGACAACAACATCTCCATCGACGGCGACACCGACATCACCTTCACTGAAGACGTGAACGCCCGCTTCGAGGCGCAGGGCTGGCACGTGCAGTTTGTGGAAGACGTGAACGATCTGGACGCAGTAGCCAAGGCCATTGAAAACGCCAAGGCCGAAACCGAGCGTCCCTCGTTCATCCGCATCAAGACGATTATCGGCTACGGCAGTCCGAACAAGGCCAACACCTCAGGTGTGCACGGCTCCCCGCTGGGCGAAGAGGAAGTGGCGCTGACCAAGAAGAACCTGGGTCTGGATCCCGACAAAAAGTTCTTCGTTCCGGACGGCGTGTATGACTTCTACAAAGAGTACGTAGAGAAAGGCAAGAAGAAGCACCAGGAGTGGCAGCAACTGTTTGATAAATACAAAGAACAGCACGGCAAACTGGCGCAGGAGTACCTGGACTTCACCGAGGAGAAGCTGCCCAGTGGCTGGAGCGATGATCTGCCCAGCTATGATCCGGAAGACGGTCCGGTGGCCACCCGCAACGCGGGCAAGAAGGCCATGAACGCCATTGCCCCGCACCTGCCGCTGCTGGTGGGCGGCGCAGCCGACTTGGTAGAGTCTACCAAAACCGAGGTGGAAGACTCGGGCAGCTTCGAGCCGGGCAACTACGGTGGGCGTAACATTCACTTCGGCATCCGCGAGCACGTGATGGGGGCCATCACTAACGGCATTGCCCTCACCGAAGGACTCATCGCCTACGGCTCCACCTTCTTTATCTTCACCGACTACATGCGTCCGCCCATTCGTTTAGCGGCCATCATGAAGCTGCGCTCCATCTTTGTCTACACCCACGATAGCATCGGGCTGGGCGAAGACGGCACCACCCACCAGTCGGTGGAGCAACTCATGTCGCTACGGGCCATGCCCAACGTGACGGTGATCCGTCCGGCCGATGCCAACGAAACCTCCTACGCCTGGAAGGCCGCCATTGAGCACAAGGACGGCCCAGTACTGATTGTACTGTCGCGCCAGAACCTGCCCGTAATTAGTTACCAGAGCGATATGGGTCCCGACAACCTAGAAAAAGGAGCGTATATTCTGAAAGACACGGATGAAACACCCCAAGTAATCTTGATCGGTACCGGCTCTGAGGTATGGGTGGCTCTTGAGGCGCAGGAGAAGCTCGAGAAAGAAGGTATTCAAGCCCGCGTGGTGAGCATGCCCTCGTGGGAGTTGTTTGACGCCCAGGATGAGTCGTACCGCAACCAGGTACTGCCGCCCGACGTGAAGAAGCGGATTTCTATTGAGGCCGGATCCACCCTGGGCTGGGCTCGCTACACCACGCACGAAGGAGTGGCCATCGGCATTGATCGCTACGGCGAGTCCGCCCCCGGCAAAGCGCTGCTGCAAGAATTCGGCTTCAGTGCCGACAACGTAGTAAAGCACGCCAAGAAGATGGTGGAATCGGTATCAGCGTGATTGGGTGTTGGGGATTGGGTTTTAGGGATTAGGAAACCCCAACACCCAACCCCTAATCCCCTAGCCACCCTGAAAGTCCCCAATCCCTAATCCCATCACCACTCTGAAAGTCACACCTATGAAACTAGGAATTGCCGCCGACCACGGTGGATTTGAAGCCAAGCAAAAGCTCGTTACGTTTTTGCAAACGATGGACGATATCACGTTGACCGATTACGGGGCGGATACCTACGATGCTAAGGACGATTACCCCGACTTTGCCGCTAAGATCGCCCACGCGGTTGCAAACGGTGAAGTAGAACGGGGCATCGCCATTTGCGGCAGCGGCGTAGGGGCCTCTATTGCGGCTAACAAGGTGAAGGGCGTACGGGCGGCCCTGATCTGCGACACCTACTCGGCCCGGCAGGGCGTGGAGCACGACGACATGAATATCATTTGCTTCGGCGCCCGGGTGTTCGGCGAAGAACTGATCAAGGAGATGACCAAAGCGTTTTTGGGAGCTGAGTTTAGCGGAGAGGAACGGCACG
Organism: Cyclobacteriaceae bacterium; assembly: GCA_965217295.1. Classification (GTDB taxonomy): domain Bacteria; phylum Bacteroidota; class Bacteroidia; order Cytophagales; family Cyclobacteriaceae; genus Tunicatimonas. Next base: position 4,671,227 of record CBDCHR010000008.1, on the reverse strand, counting down.
TAAGAAGATTGAATAAGGTGAAAGGATTAGATAAGCGTTAGTGATAAGCGACCGCTTGTTAAACCAATCTGTGTATCAATATGAAAGCCGTAGTTTGTACCAGATACGGGCCACCGGAGGTTCTTCAACTTAAGGAGATTGAAAAACCTGTGCCCAGAGAAAACCAAGTTCTAATAAAGGTACACGCTACCACCGTACACATCGGAGATACTAAAGTCCGACGCCTGGAACCGGGGTTAGGACCCGTCAAAGATTTTTTCTTCAAACCAATAATGCGGGTTATGATCGGTTTCAAAGGACCCAGAAAAGAAATACTCGGAATGGAACTGGCCGGGGAAATTGAAGCAGCGGGTAAAGATGTTAAGCTGTTCAAGAAAGGAGATCTCGTTTTTGGATCCACCGAATTTGAGTTTGGCGCCTATGCTCAGTATTGCTGTATGCCCGAAGATGGAATTCTTGCCATAAAACCAACCAATATGACCTATGAGGAGGCCGCCCCGGTTCCTAGTGGAGGATTGACTGCCTTTCTCAACCTCAGAAAAGCAAATGTTGAGAAAGGACAAAAAGTATTAATCTACGGAGCTTCCGGCAGTGTGGGTACTTTTGCAACCCAGCTTGCTAAGCACTTTGGAGCAGAGGTTACCGGAGTGTGCAGTACGGCAAACTTGGAAATGGTGAAATCTCTGGGAGCCGACAAAGTCGTTGACTACACCCAAGAAGATTTCACCCAAAGCGGTGAGACTTATGACCTTGTTTTTGATGCGGTAGGCAAAATTACCCATTCAAAACGAAAAAAGTCTCTGAAAAAGTCAGGCATCTACCTCAACGTTCTTGCTTTATCGAGTAACGTTAAGTTAAAGGTCAAAGACCTGATCTTTCTCAAAGAACTCTGCGAGACAGGAAAGTTGAGAGCAGTGATAGATAAACGTTATCCTATCAAGCAAATAGTAGAGGCGCATAGGTATGTTGACAGAGGCCACAAGAAAGGAAATGTGGTTATTACTGTATGAAACTTAGATGAAAAATACTTAACCAACCAACTATGGACCACCAACAATGTGAATTTGGAATGATTGGCCTGGGCGTGATGGGCAGTAACTTTCTGCTCAACATCGCCGACAGCGGCTTTTCGGTCGTGGGCTACGACAAAAACCCTGACAAAGCGCAGGCACTGAACGACGCCAGCGAAGGACGCGTGGACGGCGTAACCACCGTTGAGAAATTTGTGGAACGCCTGGCTACCCCCCGCAAAATTATGTTGCTGGTGCCCGCTGGTCCCATCGTCGATGCGGTGATTCAGGAGCTTAGCGAGCATCTCGATCCCGGCGACGTGATCATCGACGGGGGCAACTCGCACTACACCGACACCAACCGCCGGATGGAGCAGCTGGAATCCAAGAAAATCCATTTTCTGGGAGTGGGCGTTTCCGGAGGCGAAGAAGGAGCCCGCCACGGCCCGAGCCTGATGCCCGGCGGCAATCCCGAGGCCTACGAGATCGTGCGTCCGATGCTGGAAGCCGCCGCCGCCAAGGTGAACGGCGAACCCTGCGTGACCTACCTGGGCCACAAGTCGGCCGGGCACTTCGTGAAGATGGTGCACAACGGCATCGAGTACGGCATCATGCAGCTCACCGCCGAGGTGTACGACTACCTGAAGCGCGGCATGCGCCTGACCAATGAAGACGTGCAGCGCCTGTTCGCCGAATGGAACGAGGGCGAGTTACAGTCGTTCCTGATCGAGGCTACCGCGAATATCTTTACGAAAGAAGACGCCGAAACCGGCGACGGGCTGCTGGTAGACCACATTCTGGACAAGGCCAAGCAGAAGGGCACCGGCAAGTGGACCTCGCAGGTGGCCATGGACCTGGGCGTGCCCATTCCGACCATTGACGTGTCAGTGACGATGCGCTTTTTGTCGGCGCTCAAGCAGCAACGCGTGGCCGCGGCGAAGGATTTGGATTTGGGCGATTTAGAGGTAGACGAGCAACGCCTCAACAACGAAGAGCAACTCATGCACGCGCTCTACTTCGCCTTTGTCACGGCCTACGCCCAGGGATTGGCCCTGCTGCAAGCCGCTTCGGAAGAGTTTGACTACGGCATCAACCTGGAAGACGTGGCCCGCATCTGGCGGGGCGGTTGTATCATTCGCGCCAGCTTCCTGGAAGACATTATGCAAGCCTACCGCGATCAACCCGATTTGGCCAACCTTATTCTGGCTCCCGGCATTGCCAAGCTGATGAAAGAGCGCCACACCGACGCCCGACAGGTGGTGCGGCTGGGCGTGGAACAGGGCATTCCGGTGCCCGCCCTGGCCTCGGCCCTCACCTACTTCGACGCCTACCGCACCGAGCGCCTACCCTCGAATCTCACCCAGGCGCAGCGCGACTACTTCGGGGCGCACACCTACGAGCGCATCGACCAGGAAGGCACCTTCCACACCGAGTGGGAAGATGATCCTGAGGTGCAAGACAAGCGCAGCGAAGAACCGGAAGTGAAAAATGACGCCAACTAAAAACTAAGAAGACGGTTACTGTTTCCCAGCGCAGGGATTAACCGCGGCGGCGGTCATGCCCGACCGACCGCTCCTACGCTGGAAAACGGTGATCCTATACTCTATTCTTTTGCCCAAGCATCCATCCTTATGAGTCAAGACAAAAACCTAGCCCCTACCTCGATTGTGATCTTCGGCGGCAGCGGTGATCTGAACAAGCGCAAGCTCATTCCGGCGCTGTATAACCTATACGTTGATCGGTATATGCCCGAGAAGTTTTTCATCATGGGCCTGGGGCGCACCGAGTACACCAACGAAGACTACTGCAGCTATCTTAAAGAGTCGCTGGACGAGTTCTCGCGACGGCCGGTAGACGAAGAGCAGTGGAAGACCTTCTCGCAGCACGTGGTCTACAAGGTAGCCAACGTGAAGGAAGAATCGTCGTACCGCGAAATCTTAGATGATATCAAGGAAAAGGAAAAAGATTGGAAAGAAGATAGCAATCGCATCTTCTACCTGTCGGTTTCCCCCTCGCTGTTTGAGGAGGTGGCCGTCAACCTGGGGCGGGTGCAGGCCTGCGAGAACACCCAGCGCTCGCGCATTGTGGTGGAGAAACCCTTCGGACACGACCTGATCACCGCCCGCGGATTGAACCGCTTGTTGAGCAAGATTTTCACCGAAGACCAGATCTTCCGCATCGACCACTACCTGGGCAAAGAAGCGGTGCAGAACATTCTGACCTTCCGCTTTGCCAACACCCTGTTTGAGCCGCTGTGGAACCGCAACTACATCGACCACGTGCAGATCACCGTGTCGGAAACGGTGGGCGTGGAGGGGCGCGGGGGCTACTACGAAGGCTCGGGGGCGCTGCGCGACATGGTGCAGAACCACGTGCTGCAACTGTTAGCGATGGTGGCGATGGAACCCCCGATCTCGCTGGAAGCCACCGAGATACGTAACAAAAAAGTGGACGTGCTTAAGGCCATGCGCCGCTACAAACCCGCTGAGATCAAGCACCACGCGGTGCGCGGACAGTACGGCGCGGGCTGGGTGAAGGGCAAGGAGGTGACCGGCTACCGCGAGGAAGAGGGCGTGGCCCCGGACTCCAACACCGAAACCTACGCTGCCGTGAAGTTCTTCGTGGACAACTGGCGCTGGCAGGACGTGCCCTTCTACATCCGCACCGGCAAGAGCATGGCCGACAAAACCTCGGTAATCACCATTCAGCTGAAGCCGGTGCCCCACCGGGCCTTCTCGATCGACGGGCGCAAGCGGCAGGAGCCCAACCGCATCGTGATGAACATCCAGCCCGATTCGGGCATCAAAATCCGGTTCCAGGCCAAGCGGCCGGGCGTGAGCCAGATCATCAACCCGGTAGACATGACCTTTGACTACGAAGAGGCCTACGATACGCAGTCGCCCGAAGCCTACGAGACGCTGCTGCTCGACGTGATCGAGGGCGATGCTTCGCTGTTTATGCGGGCCGACCAAGTGGAAGCCGCCTGGGAGGTGATCATGCCCATCCTGGATGCTTGGGAAGACACTCCCATCGACGACTATCCCAGTTACGAGGCCGGTAGTTGGGGTCCTAAAACTGCCGATCGCCTACTGGCTCAGCAAGACCATCGCTGGATCAACCCTCCGGCGCGCAACGCCCAGAGTACGTTGATTAATGCCACCAGCGGACGCCGTAAGGGCGGAGCGGTGAACCTGCACGTGTTCCAGAGCGTGGATGACCTGAGCTACAGCGCGGCCGAGTTGTTTGCCAAGCGCTGTCGCGAGACGGTGAACGCCCGCGGGCGCTTCGTGGTGGCCCTTACCGGGGGCTCTTCGCCCAAGAAGTTGTATAACCTGCTCACCCAAGACCCCTTCCGCGACTCGCTGCCCTGGGACAAGGTACACGTGTTCTGGGGCGACGAACGCCCGGTGGCTATTGACCATGAGGACAGCAACGCGGGCATGGCCTACGCCGAAATGCTCAACGACCTGCCGATTCCCCCTGAGCAAATTCACCCGATCCAGGGGCAATTTCGGGCCGACGTGGCGGCGCAGCAGTATGAGGAGACGTTGCAGGAGTTCTTTCATCAGCAATTGCCTCGTTTTGACCTGATTTTGCTGGGCATGGGCGATGATGGGCACACCGCCTCGCTGTTTCCGCACACCACGGTATCCACCAAAAAGATGTCGTGGGTGAAGGACGTGTTCGTAGAAAAGCTCAACTCGCACCGCATCACGCTGACGCCCCAACTCATCAACCAGGCGGGCTGCGTGGCCTTTCTGGCCTACGGCAAGAAAAAAGCCGAAACGATGCGGGAGGTGCTCAAGGGCAAATACCGACCCGACGAGTATCCGGCGCAGCTCATCCAGCCCGAGGACGGCGAGGAGCACTGGTTTGTGGATAAGGAAGCCGCCTCGTTGCTCAATGGGGAAGTGAAGAAGCAATCCGAAGAGAAGAAAGCCGAGAATCACTAAGTAGGGAATGTTGCCTGTCTCCGAAGATTAGTTACTAAAAACTACTTTTTCGCAGCCTGTCTCCGAAGTTTTTATACGCCAACCTAGTTTTTTGTGTCCTGTCTCCGACATTTGGTCGTCACGGACTAGTTTTTCGTTGCCTGTCTCCGGCATTTGGTTATCGCGAACTAGTTTTTCGTTGCCTGTCTCCGAAACTCTATCAGCGTTATTGAATGAGCCGGGTAAATTCAAAACGATAAATCAAGTATTCTGTTCAGTAACAAAGTGTCTCTGGGGGTTCAAAACGAACGTTTCGGTTTCTTGCAAATGATTACTTGTCTTGATACGATTTGAGCAAGCAGTGAAACACGGTTGCCGTCGCGCTGCTGGGTGAGTCGGTGAGAGGGCTGGAATAGGTTGTCGCCGTGGCGGTCCAAGTCCATGCCCGTGCCGTTGTCGCGCACGCCGTCACTCTCCGCGCGGGTGGTGATCGACAGCCGCAGCGGGCGCTCGTCGTGGCGGTGCTTGATGGCGTTGCTCACCAGGTTGCGCAGGATGCTATCCAGGTAAGATGCCACGTACGGGATGCTGTTGACGGCAAAAAATAAAATAAACACCGCCGCCGCTTGCTTTTTGTGATCTATATTATCTACATTTACGTATTACTCAAATGTAGACACTATGAAAGGATCGTACCTGGGTGAGTTTGAAGAACTGGTGCTACTAGCCGTGGCGATCCAGCACGAGGAAGCCTATGGCTACGCCATCGGCCAGCAGATTGAGGCGCAGACGGGGCGAAGCGTCAGTCTGAGTGCGGTGCATTCGGCGCTGCACCGGCTAGAGAAAAAAGAATTTCTTAGCTCACGCCTGGCCGGAGCCACCACCCAGCGGGGCGGGAAACGGCGGCGCTTCTTCATCATGACCGGCGCGGGCAAAGCCGCCCTGCAGGAAGCCCGGCAAGTACGCCAACGGATGTGGACGCTCGTGCCGCCCGTGGTATGGGAAACCAATTAGACGCTCAACCAATGAATTCCTTACCACCCCCCCCGCCACCCCACTGGGCCACGCGCCTGTTGCAGTGGCACTGCCACCCCGAACTGCTCGAAGAGATTCAGGGAGATTTGTACGAGGCCTACGCGGACCGGGTCGCCCGGCACGGCGTCGGCTACGCCCGCTGGCGCTACGTCCGGGACGTCCTTAAGTTTATTCGTCCCTCCGCCCGCGAGAGCCCTAACGCTCCCGCTGCTCCCGCTTCCCGGATCGAGTTGCTGAAAGACTACGGTCACTTGTCGGTGCGCTACTTACGAAAGCACCGGGGTTTCTTCGTCCTCAACGTCCTTGGACTAGCCATCGGCATCGCTGCCTGTCTGATTATTGTCCACCACGTGCGCTTCGAGCTAAGCTACGATCGGCACCATCAGCACGCGGACCGGATTTACCGGGTAAGCGCCACGCTGCACTCGCCCGACTCCGAAGACCCAATTGCCCCAACGGCTTACGGTCTGGCCCCCGCCCTAGCCGAGCAGTTTCCCGAAGTAGAAGCAGCGGCCCGACTGGTGCCTACCGGAGCGGTGGTTCGGGATCCGGATGGCTCCTTGTTCAATGAGAACTACTTCTATCGGGCCGACCCCGAGGTGTTTGATATATTTACCTATCGCCTGCTGGCCGGAGATCCCGCGAAGGCCCTGGCTACCCCCCGCTCGGTGGTGCTCAGCCAAACGATGGCCAAAAAGTACTTTGGGCAAACCAATCCTTCCTCCCTAACGGGCACCTCGCTGGTAATCAACGATGAGGTGTACCAACTCACCGGCATCCTAGAAGACCAGCCCCGCAACTCAGACCTGCGCTTCGACGCTCTGCTCTCCTGGCAGTATGATCCGGACGAATGGTTTGATATCGGAAGTTACACCTACCTGCTGCTCAGGGACATCCACAGCGCGGCCGCATTACAAAAAAAGCTGCCATCGTTCGACGAAGCGCAAGTCAATCCGCGCGTAGCCCAGGACTGGGGAAGTGATGATATCACGCTAAGCCATGCGTTGTATCCGCTCACCGACTTGCACTACACCACCCACCTGATGGGCGACACTGAGAATAAGGGAGACAAGACCTACGTGTATATTTTCTTGCTGGCCGCCCTGTGCATCCTGATTGTGGCCGCCATCAACTACGTGAACCTGTTCGTTGCCCAGGCCGGACGCCAAAGCGTTGCGGTGGGCGTTTGCCAGGTGATGGGAGCGGGCCGGGGGCAACTCTGGCGGCAATACATGAGCGAGTGCCTGATCACCACGCTCACCGCGATCTTGGTCGCCGTAGGGTGCGTCTCGCTCGTCGGGCAGCATTTTGCCGAACTGCTCGGGGAACCCATTTCCTGGCAGACATTCACTCAGCCGGGCCCCCTTTACCTGCTGCTGGGCATTTTGGTATCAGTCAATTTGCTGGCCGGTAGTTACCCAGCCCTGGCCCTGGCTTCCTTGTCTCCAGTGCAGGCCCTGAAGGGCGGCCCCTTGTTGCCCCGCCGCCGGGGAAGGTTACGCCAGGCCCTTATCGTGCTTCAGTTCACCGTAGCGATAGGTTTGATTGCCACTACGCTGGTGGTGCGCGATCAGCTCACCTACATGCGCCACAAAGACTTGGGATTTCAACAGGCGCAAACCCTGTCCATCACCATCCCCGACGATACGGCGGCTCAGCAAAAGGTGCCCCTGCTCAAGCAGACGCTGCTGCAAGACAGCCACATCAAAAAAGCCACGATGGGCAGTCGCCCCGACGCCCTCTGGTTTGTTGCCACTTTCACGGTCACCGTTGACGGTCAACCGAAGCAGCTATCGGCCTCCGGGATTCCGGTGGATGAAGACTACCTCGACGCGCTCGACATTTCCCTGGTGGCCGGTCGCAATTTCACTCCCTCCGGCGCCGATCAGATCATCGTCAACGAGGCCTTTGTCAAAAAAGTGGGGTGGAGGGATCCCATCGGCCAAACGGTGGCTTTTTCGGCGACCGATCGCAAAGAAGTGGTTGGGATGGTTCGCAACTTTCACTACGCGCCGCTTCGTGACAAGATTGAACCGCTGATCTTGTCTTACGACACCAGCACCCCCATCAATCTGCTGGTGCGGGTGGCCCCGCCGGACCTGGACGTGATCCGGGCGGCCTGGCCAGCTATTTTCCCGAATGCCCCGCTGGAGTACGAGTTTCTGGATGCAACCTTTGACCGAAAATACCAAACCGAGCGGCGAATGCTTACCTTGTTCAACTACTTCTCCGGGCTGAGCCTGCTAGTGGCCTGCCTGGGCCTGTTGGGGCTCACCGCCACCATTATGCAGCAAAAGACCAAGGAGATTGGCATCCGCAAGGTGCTGGGAGCCGGAAGAACGGCCATCCTGTATCTGCTTTCCCGTGAATTTGGGGTGCTCCTATTGCTGTCGGCTCTGCTTGCTACGCCGCTAGCCTATCTGGCCATGCGCTATTGGCTGCAAAGTTTTGCCTATCAGACCGGGATTAGCACACTGGTTTTTCTGCTGTCAACGGGGGTAGTTGCGCTGTTAGCCCTGCTCACCCTGAGCTACCATACCCTGAAAGCGGCGGCAACCAATCCGGTTGATTCATTGCGACACGAGTAGGTGATCCCTCCTTTATAGTTCGTTATTATCCTCTCCGCTAAGCAAACGAATGATGGAGATTCCGGACATTTTCCGCCGTTTCACTCTGGAAAATTCCGGAATGACGTGATTAAAACTTAAACGCGATTGCCCTAGTTAGGTACCGAGCTTTGGATAAATGCATCCACCTCCTGCTTCATTTTCACCAACGAGGGCTGGTGGATGTACATCATGTGCCCGGCAGGATAGTACGACATGCTCACGTTGTTCGACAGGCTATCGCGCAGGTGCATATGACTGAAGGTGTACTCGGTGGCGAAGTAGGGCGTGGCCAGATCGTAGTAGCCGTTGAAGACGTGTACTTTCAGATAGGGATTTTTGCTGATGGCTTCCCGCAGGGTCTCGGCCACGTTCAGAAACTCATTCTGCACGTTGCTGTAGTCCCACGGCCGCACCCGACCCGTGAGAATCTCGTAGGGTAGATCGTTTTCGTAGTTCAATTCATCGTGCAGGTAGGCGTTCAGCGCGGTGGTGTAGGGACCGGTGATGGTGCCGTCCAGGCTGGGATCAAAGTCGTACCGGTCGCCCGCGTCATCGTAGTCGCGCCCGGTGAGTCGGCCGTCTAATCGCCCTACGGTGATGCCTTCATCGCGGCGCAGTTCCTTCACGAACCGGCCGATATGAATGCGGTAGTTGGTGCGCCGCAGGTAGGCGGTGTCCAGTCCGGTGTAGCGGTGCAACCGATTGGCCAGCGCAACTCGTTGGTCGGCCGACAGGCTATCGCCCCGCATCAGGGCCAGGGTGTAGTTGCCGAGGGCGAATTGCTCTACCTCATTTAGAAATGCCTCCAGGTCAGCGGTTGGCTCCGGCAGCTGTTTATGATAATGCGCCACCGCGGCGTAGGTCGGCAAAAACAGCACGTAAGGCAAGTCGTTGCCGCGTCCGAAGCGCGCCGTCTGGAAGTTCAGAATGGATGAGATGAGCATCAGCCCGTTCAGGTACATGCCGTGCCGGTCCTGCAGGTAGCCCGACAGTCCGGCCGCCCGGGTGGTGCCGTAGCTTTCGCCTGCCAAAAACTTGGGCGACGACCAGCGTCCGTTGCGCGTGGTATACAAGCGAATGAAGTCGCCCACGCTCTCGATGTCCTGTTTGAAACCGGTAAATTCTTTCTTTTTAACGCCTTTGGCCGGGCGGCTGTAACCGGTTTCTACGGGATCGATAAACACCAGGTCGGTTTTGTCTAACCAAGAGTATGCATTGTCTACCCACTGGTAAGGTGGGGGTAACGGTTCGCCCTGCTCGGTCATCCGCACCCGTTTCGGGCCCAGCGCTCCCAGGTGCAACCACACCGACGATGATCCTGGGCCGCCGTTGAAGGCGAAGGTGATAGGTCGTTGGGCCGCGTTGGGTTCGTCATTCTTGGTGTAGGCCACAAAGAACATCTTGGCTCGGGGCTTCTGCGCTTCGGTGCGAAGCACCAGGTAGCCCGCGGTGGCCGCGTAGTTGATCACCTGCCCGTTGATGGTGACGCTGTGCTGGGTGGTCACCAGGGGTGGGTCAGTGATGGTGTCTGATGGACTGGCCTTCTGCTGGGCTGCTCCTTCTTGAGCTTGGCAAACAAGCAGCAGAGGGGTTAAGAGAAGAAGCGACAAAGATGGATTAGAGAATTGAGACATCAACGGGCACTTAAAAAGTTTTTATTGAGTAAGACGAACGAGCAACCTATTTGTCAAGTCCCATCACAAACCGTCGTGCGGTAGGTGCAAGGATCGGAAAGAAAATGCGCAACCATGAAGTGTTCTTTCTAATGTACCTAGACAGTGCAGTATGCCCCGTCATGATCTGGGTCATGGCGTTAATCCGCTGCACTGTTTTCTTCAGATAGTTGAAGAGAAAAATATGTCCATCATTGGAAGCAAGCGGAGAATCCAGGGCAACGTCGTATAACTCCCAGACTTCTTCGTATCGGAACCCCTCACTAACGACCTTTAACTGCTCCCGGACGTGACTACGGGCTCTATCGGCCCCGATAACAAAATCACTAACAACTTCTTTTAAGCGACCGTTAGCATGCTGTAATTCCGTTCGTACGGGAGAGAACTCTGAGTGAACTTCTTTCAGCTCCACTCCCCATTCCACTGGTATGCCACGACGATTGAGTTCTTCGCTGAGTAGCTTTTCAGATTCCTGCTGCGGTTGAATCAGCATAAAGGGGTACCGGTGTTTGACGCGCCCGAGTTGGTTTTTGAATATAATTCGCTGGTTATGCCATACGTTGATGCGCTCCATTTTGCGACCGTTGCGCAAGAATCTTTCGGTAAGCCCCGATGGCTCGAGCAATTCCAGGGTTCGGGGACTCACGCCCAGGGCTTTGGAGAAACGCGACGGGCCGTCTTTTTTGTCAATCACCCGGGCGGTGATCCCCCGCTCCGATAAGAACAGCGCGGCGGCCAATCCGGAAGGGCCGCCGCCCACAACTAAACATTGCAAATCTCCACTCCTTCCCGCAGCGAGGCCAGCACGTTTTTCTGTTTCGGAATAAACTCCTGCGCCACGTAGCCGGTGAACCCCGTATCCAGAATGGCGCGCATGATAGCCGGATAATAGAGCTCCTGCGTGGTGTCGATCTCCGCGCGACCTGGCACTCCTCCCGTATGGTAGTGCGAAATGTAGGGATGGTACTTCCGAATGGTGGCAATCACGTCACCTTCCATAATCTGCATGTGGTAGATGTCGTAGAGCAGTTTAAAGTGATCGGAACCGACCATATCGCACAAATCCACTCCCCACTTCGTATGGTCGCACATGTAATCGGGGTGGTTCACCTTGCTGTTGAGCAGCTCCATCACCACCCGCACGTTATTCCGCTCAGCCAGCGGCATGATGCGTTTGAGTCCCTCAGCGCAGTTTTTCATGCCGGTTTCGTCGTCCATCCCGTCGCGGTTACCCGAAAAGGTGATGATCTGCTCCAGACCCGCTTCGGCCACCTTCGGGATGGTCTTTTCGTACAAGGCCACCAGCGCGTCGTGGTGCTCCGGACGGTTCCAGCACTTCTCAATACCGAAGCCATCTTCCCAGTACGAGGCCAGCGCGCAGGTGAGTCCGTGCTTCTTCAGGGTGGGCCATTCGTCGGGACCGAGCAGCTCCACCGAGCTAATGCCCATCTTCTTCACGTCGGCGCAGAACGAATCCAGCGGAATATCGTTAAAGCACCACTTACAAACCGAGTGGTTAATAGCTTGTTTACCAGAGATTTGCGTTATTTTCTTAGAATTGGTCATAGCGTAGGCCAGGGGATTAGCGGTGGAAAGTAGCGCAGCGGTACCCGCCAGTTGCTTCACGGCGGTGCGTCGATTGGTTTTCATAGGATCAGGCGTTTTGGTATTCGAGCAAAAGGTACGTTTTTCCTCGCTAATCTGAAAATAGCGGTCGGCATATTCCCCAAACATTGCCCCGCGCTGATCGTTATAGCTTCCAAAATTCTACAAGATGAAATCAAGTAACCGTACCCTATTCTGGACCCTAGCCAGTGGTGCCGGACTCATCGCGGCGCGTTATATTGCGCGGCAACGGCGGGAGATCGACTGGGCCGGACGCACCGTGTTCGTTACGGGTGGCTCGCGCGGCCTCGGACTGGAACTGGCGCGGCAGTTGGTAGATGCCGGGGCTAACGTAGCCGTCTGCGCCCGCAACCGGCAAGACTTGTCCCGCGCCCGCCGCATCCTGAAACGCCGCGCCAAGTACAAAGGGCAAAAGGTGAAGGTGCTGGCGCTGCCCTGCGACGTGACCGAACCTACGCAGGTGAAAAAGACCGTGGCGACCGTCACCAAATCGATGGGGCCCATTGATGCGCTGATCAACAACGCGGGCATTATCCAGGTGGGGCCGCTGGCCGAAATGGAGCAGCGCGAGTACGAAGAGGCCATCAACACCCACTACTGGGGTCCCTGGAATACCATTCAGGCGGTGCTGCCCGCTATGCGAGAACGCGGAGAAGGGCGCATCATCAACATTGCTTCGGTGGGAGGCAAGGTGAGCATCCCGCACCTGCATCCCTACAGCGCCAGCAAGCACGCCCTGGTAGGTTTGTCGGAAGGCTACCGCGCCGAATTGTTGCGAGAGAACATTTACGTGACCACGGTGTGCCCAGGACTGATCCGCACCGGCAGTCCGAAGAATGCCACTTACAAGGGCCAGCACCGCGATGAGCAGACCTGGTTCACCATCAGCGATTCGCTGCCCGGAATCACGATGAGCAGCGGCGAAACCGCCCGCGCCATTCTGGAAGCTGGACGCTACGGCAAGAGCACGGTGGTGTTGTCGTGGCCCGCCAAACTGCTGACGGGCCTCAACGGCGTGGCCCCGCAGTTGGTGTCGGCGGTGTCGGGAGTGATCAATCGCTGGTTGCCCGATCCGGGAGGCATCGGCGAGGAACGCGCCTCGGGCGAGAAAAGCACTTCGGAATGGTCGCCCTCTTTCTTAACGACCCTAACCCAACGGGCTGCCCGCCGCAACAATCAGTGAGCAATTCCGTTGATACAGGTAGTTAATCGTCGCTCCTACTTTTTGGACAGTATTCAGTCCGATTTTTCAATAGTTAAGCCGGTGTAGAATAGCTTCTTTGCTTTGGATTCTTCATCCGCATACAACGCAACCTATGAAACGTTTTTTCACGATTATCGGGCTCAGCTTATTGCTGGCATGCCCCGCCTGGGCGCAAGAATTCTGCACTTGCAATTTGCAACGCCTCACTTCGGCCGATAGCGACACGCTGGTATACATGGCGGCTATTTCAGTATTTCCGGAAGCGGAAACGCAAGAAGTGTTCTTCGCCGTAGATGGCGATGAGGAGACGGGAGTGCTCCGCATTCGTACTAACATCTCCGACAAGGTCTACGCTTACGACAAAGATTCTAACGTAGTTTCTGACGCCTGGGGCGACTTTGGTGAGGCGGCCAGTATCAAGAAATCGCTCATGGAAGTATTATCAAAAGACCTGATGCGGGTGCATTGTAGCAATATCTACTTAGACAAACGCACCTACGACTTTTCCTCTATTCTCTCGTATGCCCCGCGTCGCTAGTGGTGGTGTGCCTGCCGTGGGTGGTTCGCTTAATCACCGATAACTTCGCCCGCGCCATCACCCTGTATCCCTTTGTGCTGCTTCGCTACTCCGAAGATCGCCACAACCCGGTGTTGCTCAATCACGAACGTATTCACCTGCAGCAGCAGCTCGAAATGCTAGTGATTCCCTTTTATGCATGGTATCTGACCGAGTACGCCTGGCACCGCAGCCGGGGAAAAAACCATCTGGAAGCCTATCTTCGTATCAGCTTCGAGCAGGAAGCCTACGCCAATGAGCAACGGCTTGATTATCTAGATAAACGTCCGGCTTTTGCGTTTGAAAGATACCTATGCAAATCAAGAGCTAACAGGAAGTAGATAAGCAACGTTAAATCGTCAGAATTCTGAGCTTGGTGTTTCGTCGTATCTTGATCTTGTTGGGGATCAACAACCTAAAAATCAGCCCCAGGCCAATCAGTGACCCGCTAATCGCCAGGGTGCCCTCGTTGAGTTCGCGGTTGTTGACGGTATCCAGCAACAAGTAGCCCGTGCCCGCCATCAGGGCGAGCTGCGCCGGTTTGTAGCGAAGCCACCAGCGGGTCCGGTCATCAATGTGCAGGGCGGTGATCTGACCCACCGGCACGGTGGATCCTCGGAACACGACGAGACTATCTTCCAGAGCAAGAATGGTTTCCGTTCGTTTCGACCGCTTCCCCGGCAGGTAGAAGGTAAGTTGGTCACCCACTTCGTAGTAGGCATTCTTATTCGGGTCGGGCATCTGAAGCACCAGCACAGATTGCTGCGCGATTGCCTGATAAGCCGCAAGGAGGAGGGTTAGCAACGGGAGGACAGCTTTCATTAGATTTTATTGCGTTGGTTTTCTCAATTACACGCGCTGCAAGCGCACGCTAGCGGTCTCCAAGCGCTCTTACTTCGAAATGCATTATTCCCTGTTCAGCGTTCGTTATTCCTCCTCCTCTTCCATAATCGCCCGCAAAATATCCTGGGCAGCCTTGGCAATGACGGTGCCCGGGCCGAAGATGCCTAGCACTCCCTGCGCGTACAGGGTGGCGTAATCGTCCGGCGGAATCACTCCTCCCACAATCACTCCGATATCGTCTCGCTTGATCTGCTTGAGGCTTCGGATCAGTTCGGGCACCAAGGCGGTGTGCGCCCCGGCCAGGCTGGAGATGCCGACCACGTGCACGTCGTTCTCGGCGGCCTGCCGGGCCACCTCTTCGGGAGTCTGAAACAGCGGGCCAATGTCCACGTCGAAGCCCAAATCGGCAAAGCTGGTCGCAATCACCTTAGCCCCGCGGTCGTGGCCGTCCTGCCCCATCTTAGCCACCAAAATGCGCGGCCGACGGCCGTCCCACTCCGCAAAGCGGTTAGCCAGAGCACGGGCCTGCTGAAAGTCTTGGTCCTGATCCACCTCTTTAGCGTATACTCCGGTGATAGTGCGCACGGTGGCCTGATAGCGACCGTACACCTGCTCCAAAGCTAAGGAAATTTCTCCCAAAGTTGCTCGCTCCCGCGCCGCAATCACCGCTCGTTCCAGCAGGTTGCCCGATTGGTGGATGGCGGCCTGAGAAAGATTATCCAGCGCTTCCTTCACCTGCTCGGGATCGCGCGATCGCTTCACCTGCTCTAACGCCGCCAGTTGCGTTTCCCGGACCTGCTGCGTGTCAATGGCGCGCAGCCCGAAGTGATAGGCGGCTTCGTCGGTGCGGAAGCGATTCACGCCAACGATCACCTCCTTACCGGCGTCGATGCGGGCTTGCTTGCGGGCGGCCGCTTCCTCAATGCGCATCTTGGGCACGCCCTGCTCGATGGCCTTCGCCATGCCGCCCAGCGATTCCACCTCGGCCATCAGGGCGCGGGCCCGCTCCACCAAGGCGTTGGTAAGGTACTCCACGTAGTACGATCCGCCCCAGGGGTCCACCACCGCCGTGAGGTTCAGCTCCTGTTGCAGATACAGCTGGGTGTTGCGCGCAATGCGGGCCGAGAAGTCGGTGGGCAGGGCAATGGCCTCATCGAGCGAATTGGTGTGCAGCGACTGCGTGCCGCCGAGCACGGCCGAGAGCGCTTCTAAACAGGTACGGGTCACGTTGTTGAAGGGATCTTGCTCGGTGAGACTGTAGCCCGAAGTCTGGCAGTGCGCCCGCAGGGCCATTGATTTAGGGTTCTGCGGCCCAAAAGGCTGCATCAGTTCGGCCCATAGTAACCGACCGGCGCGTAGCTTGGCAATTTCCATGAAATGGTTCATGCCAATGGCCCAGAAGAACGACAGCCGCGGGGCAAAGTCGTCGATGCCCAGGCCCGCATCGAGTCCGGTGCGCACGTACTCCAGGCCGTCGGCCAGGGTGTAGGCCAGCTCCAGGTCGGCGGGCGCTCCGGCTTCGTGCATGTGGTAGCCGCTGATGCTGATGGAGTTGAACTGCGGCATGTGCTGCGCGGTGTAGGCAAAAATATCGGCGATCAGACGCAGCGAGGGTTCGGGCGGATAGATGTAGGTGTTGCGCACCATAAACTCCTTGAGGATGTCGTTCTGGATGGTGCCGGTGAGCTTTTCGGGCGCTACGCCCTGCTCCTCGGCTGCCACGATGTAGAAGGCCATAATCGGCAGCACCGCCCCGTTCATGGTCATCGACACCGACATCCGGTCGAGCGGTATCTGGTCAAAAAGCACTTTCATGTCTTCCACCGTATCGATGGCTACGCCCGCCTTGCCTACGTCGCCGCTCACCCGCGGGTGGTCTGAGTCGTAGCCCCGGTGGGTGGCCAGGTCGAAAGCGACCGACAGGCCTCGCTGCCCGGCGGCCAGGTTCTGCCGGTAGAAGGCGTTGGACTCCTGGGCGGTGGAGAACCCGGCGTACTGCCGGATGGTCCAGGGTTTTGTGACGTACATCGACGCGTAGGGGCCGCGCAAGAAAGGAGGAAAGCCCGCCGCGTAGCGATGGTGCTCCAGCGTAGCCACGTCCGGCGGCCCGTAGGCCGACTTTACCGGAATCTGCTCCGGGCTCATCCAGGGCTCGGTTGCTTCGGGAGCAGTCTGCGTTCGTGTGTAGGCAGCTGATACGTTCTTGAAGTCAGGTTTCATGCATCCAGGGGTTGAGGAGCGGCTCGATGAGGGCAATCAGGTCGTGGCCAATGCCCAGCACTCCATCTCCCCCGGCCTGCCGTACCTGCTGAATCGTTTCGTCACTTCCCCCGGCAATCCAGCAGGGGTAGGGAGCATTGGGATGGTTGCGCAGGGCATCGATCACCGTGGTTTGGTAGTACGCATCGGTGCCACAAAAGACAATAGCGATCAGCGGCGGGGTGTCTACTGACTCGGATAACTCGTTCGGGGGGAATTCTTGGGAAGTCACTCCCAGGCAGACAAGCGCATCCCGCACGTAGTTCTTGCGTTGGTTGGCTACTGCGTTACCGGGCTGCACCACCACCCCTATCAGGGGGCGGGCCTGGCCCTGCGCCACGCGCTGGTCAATGGTGTTGCGGATACGCTCGAAGGGAAGCGCGTCGCGATCAATAGAAGTATTGAACGGTTCGCTGCTTCGTTCTGGCGCATTGCCGTAGCGGGTGGCACCGACCAAGACCCGGCGGTGCGTCCGGAAGGCGTTCGCTGCCTGGTTGGCTGGGGCGCGGCAGTGTGCTTCCAGGGTGCCACCCTTCAGTAACTTGATAAATCCGCCCTGGTCCTCCCAGGCCAGGAACTGCTGCCAGCCCTTTTCGACCAACTGCCCGGTGAGGTTCTCGATAAAGTAGGACCCGGCAGCGGGATCAGCCACCTTGCCCAGCTGCGCTTCGTGGCGCAAAATCTGGTAGGTGTTGCTAACCATTCGGATGCCAAAGGGGTCGGGCGAAGCGCTGAGGAAGTCGTGGGGGACAAGCGCCAATGTATCAACTCCACCCAGTAGCGAAGTCAGCGCTTCGGTGGTATTGCGCAGTAAATTAACGTCCGGATCGTAGTAGGTTTTGTTGCGTAGGCCCGAAACCGCCCGCACTCGGGGTCGGGCCGCGGCGTCTTCGACTACTCCGTACGCTTGCGCGATTTCGACAATTAAGTATCGTAACGCCCGGAACTTGGCTAACCCGATGAAGTAGTCAGCGTCTGTGGAGAGTGACAGTTCGGTGCGGGCCAGGATGGTTTCAATGGATAGTCCGAGATCGGTGAGTTGATCGCAGTAGGCCACCCACCAGCTCAGGGTGAGGGCCAACTCGTCGGTAGCCGGTGCTCCCCATTGTCCAAACTGATCGCCGCGGACCGTAATGGTAGAAAGATTGACCAGATCGCTCGTTTCGTGCGTGAGTTCGTTCAGCGCAGGCAGGTCCGGTGAGTCGGTTTGCCAATAGTTTAGATGAGCGAGGGGGAGGTAGATCGCGCCGCTCGTGGACGTACCCGGTTGCTCCCGTAAGTACGCCAGGTAATCACTTAGATCGAAATCGGGCTCGGTCGGTTCAATAGACAGTCGGGCAAAGAGAGATTGGTTGGCCGAGTGCCACGTTAGCAGGGTAGACAAATCGGGCGGGTTGATTTTCCATCCCGATGCTTGGGTAGCAAGCAGGGTCTTTCGCAGGGCTGGCGAGAGCGGAGTGGGCAGCGTCACCTCTAGGGTGCCAAACCGGGGGGGGCTTTTGGTTTGATTGTGCGGAGCGGGGGGCGGAAGATCGGACGAGGTATTGATCGCGGAGAAGCGGAGTCCGTTGATCGTTTTCTCAAGCGGTTGCTCGGCTTTTGCAACGGCACTGCGCCACGTATCCTCGTCTACGGAAGCAAAGGTTGGATGCGAAGCGGATGGTACGGAATCGTTTTCCAACGGGTGGGGGGTTAGTGGTGGTGCTTCCTGAGAACATACTAACCCAACAACGGTGAGCGTAGGTCTGTTTCTCTTTGTGGTTCTAAAAAAGCAAAAATTTTGACAAAGCAACATTTTTTTTGCTCCCTTGAGCAGCACAAATTTGATTGAATATCAAACTAAATCACCTTCTATTCGTCTTTAAGAAAAATAGTCAAATTTCCAGATATAAATTTTCGCAGAGTTGCAAAATAAAACGCGCCGTAAATACTCGTTCGAAGAATTAAAAACCCTAAAGCACTGACTGGAAACCAGTTGATCCTGATTTTATTCATTGGGACTTCAATTCAGATCGGGCGTATTCCCCTGTCCAGACTACCACCGCACAAAACATAAAATGTTACTATTTGAAGAATCTTTGAAGTCAAGAACGAGCCAGTTTTTTTATGTATTTTTTTTTCGCAAACTTTACTTCACTACGCAGCAAAAAACTGCCCCCCTACGCGAGTCATTGCCCAATGTACGGCTAATCCGTCCATTATCTACACAACCAACTTTGCCCGTATGAGCGTAAGCACTAACTTTGTGTCCATGCAGCAGGAGCACGAAATCGTATGGAGCAACTGCCTGAAGATCATTAAAGATCACGTGGGCGAACAAAGCTTCAGCACGTGGTTCGCTCCGATCAAGCCGCTCCGACTCACCAATAAGACGCTCACCATTCAGGTGCCCACCCGTTTTTTCTACGAATGGCTGGAAGAGCACTACGTTTACTTGCTGCGAAAAGCTATCGACGCCGAAATCGGGCTAGACGGACAGCTGGAGTACTCCGTGACGGTAGACGCGAACCAGCGGAAAAACCAGGCGGTGCGTCCGCCCAGCGCTCCCGCCAAGCAACGCCCGTCGAACGGACGATGGAGCAACGAGCCCGCAGCCGATCAACCGGCCTACGAGGGCCCCTTTTCGTTTCCCAGCATCGATTACCTCAAAGAAGAAACCTATCTCAACCAAAAATATAACTTCGACACCTACATTGAAGGCGACTGCAACCGCTTGGCCCGCTCGGCCGGTTATGCGGTGGCCCAAAACCCCGGTTCCACTTCCTTTAATCCGTTGATGATCTACGGCGGTGTTGGACTGGGCAAAACCCACCTGGTGCAAGCCATCGGCAACGGCATCCGCCGGGTGGACCCACAGAAGTTCGTTCTGTACGTTTCTTCCGAAAAGTTCACCAGCCAGTTCATCGAGTCGCTCAAGAACAACAACGTGCAGAAGTTTACGAACTTCTACCTACAGGTGGATACGCTTATTCTGGACGACGTGCAGTTTCTGGCGGGCAAAGAAAAGACGCAGGAGATATTCTTTCACATCTTTAACCACCTGCAGCAGTCGGGCAAGCAGATCATCATGACCAGCGACTGCCCGCCCCGCGACCTGCACGGACTCACCGAACGCCTGCTGTCGCGCTTTAAGTGGGGCCTCACCGCCGATCTGCAAACCCCGGACTTCGAAACGCGCATCGCGATTGTGGAGCGTAAACTGCAACACGATGGAGTGGATTTACCGAAAGACGTGGTGGAGTACATCGCCTACAACGTGGACACCAACGTGCGAGAGCTAGAAGGAATTCTGGTGTCGCTGATGGCGCACGCTTCGCTCACCCAGCAGGGCATTGATCTGGAACTGGCCAAGCAGATTCTCAAGAATATTGTCCACAATACCACCGAGGAGATCAGCATCGAGCTGATCATTCGGACGGTGGCTAAGTATTACAACATCACGCTGGAGGATATCAAGGCCAAAACCCGCAAAAAAGAAGTGGTGGGTCCGCGACAGGTGGCCATGTATCTCAGTAAGGAGCACACCAAGCACTCGCTCAAGGCCATCGGCTACCACTTTGGAGGGCGTGACCACGCCACGGTGATCCACGCGGTGCGCTGTATTCAGGATCAGCAAAAGAGCAATCCCAAGATTGTGGAGGAAATTAAAAGCATCCGCGCCCAACTAAAGGGGAGACGCATACGCTAACCACTAGGCGCGCGTGAGCTCCAGGATCGTAATTTCGGGCGGCATCCCGATGCGGCCCGGAAAAGCCAGGAAGCCGTAACCGCGGTTCACGTACAGAAACTGTTCTCCCTGCTGGTATAGCCCCGCCCACTGTTGGTACATGTACTGCACCGGGCTCCACTTGAAATCACCCACTTCCACCCCAAACTGCATGCCGTGGGTGTGTCCGGCAAAGGCCAGATCAATGTCGGGATACGAGGGACGTACCTGCGCGTCCCAGTGACTGGGGTCGTGCGACAGCAGTAGTTTCGCGTCGGCTTCGTCGGTGCCCTGATGGGCTTTGGCTAAGTTGCCGTATTTAGCAAACCGGCCCGCCCCCCAATTTTCGATGCCAATGATCGCCAGGGTGCCGTCCCCTTCCCGGAGCAGGCGGTGTTCGTCGAGCAGCAAATCCCAACCCATCTGCCCGTGCGCGGCCTTCACCATCTCCAGGTTTTGTTTTTTCGCCTGGGGCGAAGGCCATTCAATATAGTCGCCGTAGTCGTGATTGCCCAGCGTTGAGAACACTCCCAGGGGCGCTTTCACCTGGCTGAAAATCGGAAAGTAGTCTTTGATTTCGGTCGCCTGGTTGTTCACCAAATCGCCCGTAAAAAACACCACGTCGGGTTTTTCTTGCAGTAGCAGATCCACCCCGCCCTGCACCGCGGTTTTATTGTAGAAGCTGCCGCTGTGAATGTCGGACAACTGCCCAATGCGAAGGCCGTCGAACGAAGGGGGCAGGTTTTTAAGCGGCACCTTCACGCGGCGTATCCGGTAGTCGTGCGCGCCCGACACAATGCCGTAGGTCATGGCCAGGGCGGGCAGGGCGGTAGCCACCAGCGAGGTTTTCACCAAGAAATCGGAACGAGAAATGCCATCGTTAGCAGACGGCGAAGCAGAGTCTTCCGGACGCAGTTTCATCCAGGCCCACTGCCCCAGGCGCACCACATCGTCAATAATGAGGACGAGCACCCCAAAGAACTTAGAAGCGTAGTTAACAAAGATGATGGCAAACAGGAAGGTGCGCAATCCCCGGCTCATCATCGTCTTATCCGACAAATTGTAGTAAAAGAAGCTTCCTAGGGCCACGGCACTGATCAGCCAGTAGACGATCGTGACGGTCCGTTTGGTGGTGGAATCCTGCGGAAAGACGTAGCGCACCGACTGAAAAATGTATACGTCGAGCAGCACCAGTACGCTTGCTATAATTGTCAACATCAAAACTCTACTCATATTTTTGGTAAGAGATAAACCGATCATAAAATCACCGACCGCGCCCCTTATAAAAGTAGACGCGGTCGGTGGCGCTTTATTCTACTCCGCCGGTTCCACCTCGGCCACTTTTCTTTTATCAAAAGCGCGCAGTTTGATCTTGTCCACAATCAGGTACATCACCGGCACCACCACCAGGGTTAAGAAGGTGGCGAAGATGAGTCCGAAGATCACCGTCCAGGCCATCGGACCCCAGAAGTCGGCGTTGAAGCCGCCGTAGTAAATCTGCGGGTTGAACTCAGAAAGTAACGTAAAGAAGTTGATGTTGAGACCAATGGCCAGCGGCACCAAGCCCAGCACGGTGGTGATTGCGGTAAGTAGCACCGGACGCAAGCGCACCCGGCCACCGTCGACAATACTGCTTACAATTTCAGCGTAAGGCAGCACTTCGTCTTCTCTCACTCCTAGTTCGGCGCGACGGCGCTCGCGAATCAGGTTGGTGTAGTCGATCAGCACAATGGCGTTGTTCACCACCACCCCGGCCAGCGAGATGATACCAATGCCGGTCATGATCACCACAAAGCTCATATCAAATGCCACAAGCCCCAGAAATACTCCAATCGTGCTTAGCAGCACCGACATCATAATGATGAAGGGGGTAGTAACGGAGTTAAACTGCGCCACAATGATCAGGAAGATCGTCATCACAGCGATGAACAGCGCCTGCATCAAAAACTCCATGGACTCTTGCTGCTTTTCTTGTTCACCCGTGAAGCTCACTTCGTATCCTTCGGGCAACTCCAGTTCGCTCACCACTTCCTGAATCTCGTTGTTGATCTCCGTTGGGTTGAACCCATCCAGGACGTTAGATGACAAGGTGATTACCTTGTCCAGGTCTTTGCGCTTCACCGAGCCGTAGGTAGAAGAATACTCCACGTCGGCCACCGAGGAAATAGGGATTTGCTTCAAATTGCCGAACTTATCCCGGAAGGTAATTCGATAGTTCATCAGCGCATCCACGTCGTAGCGGTATTCATCCTTCAGCCGCAGCTGGATGGGATAATCGTCTTCACCGTCCTTGAACTTTGACACCTCAAAGCCAAACAGCGCCGTGCGCAGTTCATTGGCAATGGTTGACGTGGACAGGCCGAACCGGCGGGCCTTGTCGCGGTCAATATCCACCAGCAGTTCGGGTTTGTCTTGCTCCAGATCGGATTTTAGTTCTTCAATTCCGGGGATATTGGCCCGTTGGATGGCCGCCGAGACTTGGTTGGTCACCTCGATCAAGCGAGCGTATTGCTCACCCTTCACCTCGATGTTCACGGGTTTACCCACCGGGGGGCCAGCCTTGTCTTTGTCGACCGTGATCTGCACTCCCGGATACTTGCTCACTATTTGACGAATGTCTTCCATGATGGTAACGGTAGACGTATCCTTACGCAGTTCGTAGTCTACGAACGAAATAGCAATGCGCGAGCGGTTTGGAGTGGCTCCCTGACTAGGTCCTTCGTTGGGATCGGTGGCGCCCTCTCCCACCTGGGCAATGACGGCCTCCACCATAAACTCATAGGGTTCCAGATAATCAAACACCTCCTGCTCCAGTTGCTTGGTAACCGAGTTGGTGGTCTCAATATCGGTGCCGATGGGCTCCTGGACAAAGATGTTGATGTAGTTGGGCTCGTTGTTGGGAAAAAATAGCACCTCGGGTTGCTTAATAATCACCAGTCCAATGGATACGAACAGCAGCAGAACGGTGCCGCCGAAGATGGCGTACGTGTGGCGCAGAGCAAATCTCAACACTTTGGTGTATCCCCGTTCTAAGCGGGTAAGCAGGTTCTCCTGAAACCACTTGATGGCGGGAGTGAGCAGGTAGACATTGAACGGAATGAGCAAGGCGACCAACATCATAAGATTGGCCACCACGAACACCTGAGCAATATAAAATATCACCGCAACCACCGCCAACACTCCCGCAATGATCAGTAGTCGCTGCTTTTTTTTGCTGCTAATCCGGGTTTGCAGCTTCATGTACATCGCCGTGAGCACCGGGTTGATCACCAATGCCACAAATAGGGAAGACGACAGCACAATGATGAGAGTGATGGGCAGATAGCGCATAAACTCACCAATGAGTCCCTGCCAGAACGCCAGCGGTAAGAAAGCAGCCAGGGTGGTGGCCGTGGAGGTGATGATCGGCAGGGCCACCTCTCCCACTCCTTCTTTAGCCGCCCGGACCGCACTGTAGCCCTCCTGCATCAGTCGATAGATGTTTTCTACCACCACAATACCGTTGTCCACCAGCATCCCGAGGGCCAAGATAAGCGCAAAGAGCACCATCAGGTTGATTGTGATGCCCAAGAAGTTGAGAATCATGAACGACATAAACATCGACATCGGAATGGCAATGCCGACAAACAGGGCGTTGCGCAGGTTCAAAAAGAACATCAGCACCAGGATCACCAAAATTACGCCCATGATGATGCTATTTTCCAGGTTGTCGAGCTGCAGTTTGGTATTCTTCGACTGGTCGTTGGTGATCACCACCTCCACCCCTTCCGGAAACCGGCTAGCCTGCGCTTCGGCGACAATCTCTTTGATTTTGTCCGAGGCTTCAATCAGGTTTTCGCCCCTTCGCTTCACCACGTTCAGGGTCACCACCGGGTTTTCGTTCATGCGGGCGTAACTCTCTCGTTCCTCGTAGGTGTCGCGCACTTCGGCCACGTCTCTCACGTAGACAATTTTGCCCTCTTCAGTCTTGATGATCACGTCTTCGATCTGCTCGGGACGGTCAAATTCACCCGCCACCCGCAGCGTCCGCCGAAAGTCGCCGGTTTTTAGGTTTCCTCCCGAAATAGTGACGTTCTCCGCAGCAATAGCGTTTTGAATATCCGAAAAGGTCACCTCCCGAGCGTCCATTTTGTAGATATCCGCATCAACCCGAATCTCCCGCTCCAGCAAGCCACTGATGTTGGCCTCCTGAATTTCCGACATAGATTCTATTTCGTCCTGAAGATACTCAGCGTACTCTTCCAGTTCGTCGTTGCTGTAGTTGCCCGACAGGTTAATATACATGATAGGCAGATCCTGCAGATTCACCTCAAACACGTTCGGATCCTGATCCAAGTCGGTGGGCAGTTCGCTTTTAGCCTGATCCACGGCGTCCTTCACGTCCTGTAGGGCCTTTCCCAAATCCACATCAGTGGTGAATTCCACAATGATGGTAGAGTAGTCCTGAATGGAGGTAGAGGTGATGTTGTCCACCCCGCTGATGCCCTTCAGTTCTTTTTCGATTGGCCGCGTCACCAGGTTTTCCATGTCCACCGGAGAGTTACCGGGATAGGGGGTACCCACGTAAATGGTAGGAAAAACCACCTCCGGAAAGTTTTCCTTGGGCATAGAGTAGTAAGAAAACGCGCCAATAATCACGATGATAAACGTGAGAATCACGATACTGGTGCGGTTGTCTACCGACAACGAGCTTGGTCCGAATTCGCGGGCAACCGGCACTTTTGGTTGATTGTTACTATCCATTAGAAATTGGTTACTGGTTGGAAGAAAGGGCGCCGTTTTCGGCTTCTTTGATGCGCATACCTTCGGCTACTTCGCGAAAGCCTTCTTTGATTAACTGTTCGTTGCCACTCAAGCCAGAGGTGATCATCGTTTCGTTGTTATAGGTCATGCCGCGCTCCACCGGTTTCTTCACGGCGGTTAGCTGCCCGTCTTGCTCGGTGGCCACGTATACGTAATCACCGCGGTTGTCGCTCAAGATCAGGTTGGTCGGCACCACCACCGCATTCGGCTCATGAAAGTCCTCAATGCGAAGCACCGCCAGCAAGTTGGGCCGCAACAGCTTAGCGTTGCCGGGCAGTTTCACCTCAATGGAAAAGGTGCGGTTGTTTTGATCAATCACCTCGCCAATGGAGCTGATGGTGCTGGTTAGCGACTGCTTCAAAGAAGGAAAAGTGATTTCTACGGTGTCGCCTACCTCAAACTCGCCTATGTACGATTCCGAAACATCTGACTCGATAAACATATCCTGCAAACTCACCAGGCGAATTAAAGGAGCGCCGGGTTGAGCCATCTCGCCTTCTTTGATAAATACTTTATCAATTGATCCCGAAAAAGGAGCGCGGATGGTGTAGTTGGCTAGCTGCGAACGGGAAGAAGCAATCCGACGCTCCAGTGTTTCCTTAGCGTTTTTGGCTTCTAAGAACTGGATTTCGGTACCAATTTTCTGGTCCCACAGCTTTTTCTGCCGCTCATAGCGGATGGTCGCTAGTTCTAACGAGGTCTGAAGCTCTTCCAAACCGCGGCGAGAAGTTTCAGCGTCTTGCCGGATCAGCACCTGCCCTTTTTTCACCCGCTCGCCTTCTTGCACCAGCACCCGTTGAATCATCGCCGGTGCTTCGGCACTGATGGAGACATTCCGATCTGAAGTGACCGAGCCGCGCACCTCCAAGAAATGGCGAAACGTTTTGGTGGGCACCGGCTCAGTGGTTACCAGCGTTGCCTTGTCGCGGTCCAGGGCACCGGGATCTTCGGCGGCAATCTCTTCCTCCAGTTTACTGATCTTACTCTTCAGCTCCTTAAATTCCTCGCGGTACTCTTTCAGTTCGGCCTTTTTTTCGTCTAAACCGCTTTCGGTTCCGTCGCAGGCAACCAGTGTAACCAGCGCTGCTGACCACAGAATTGATTTTATCTTATTCATATTCGTTAAATTTATAGCGTTGGTTTAGTTATCGGTGGTGTCGACCAGGGTTCCCAGGGCTTTTTTCAGGTCTACCCGGGCGATCAGGGCACTGTATAGCGCGTTGTAGTAGTTAGTTTCAGCCGATTGTAGTGCGTTTTGAGCTTCAGTGACTTCCAGATTAGAGCCAACCCCTGCTTGGTATTTAATCTTGGTCACCTCAAAAACTTCCTTGGCTAGCTCAAGATTTTCTTGTTGGACCTCTAGCGTCTCAAGGTTATTTTGCAAGTTTACCCGAGCCTGCACGATCTCCAGGTCGATCTGGTTCTTCAGAAACCCCGCTTGGTTCTCCAGTTGCTGCAGTTGTAGTTTGCTTTTCTGAATGGTATGGTGCTTGCGCAAACCGTCGAAGATGGGAATGTTGAGGTTGAGTCCCCAGTTTCCGTAGTCAAACCACCGGTCCCCGAAGTTAGTAAGGTCAGCGAACTGACTAGCGCCCGAGTTGTATCCGTAGCTAGCGCTAGCGGTTAACTTAGGCAAATACTGTATTCGGTTATTCTGCAGGTCTAACTTTGAAAGGTTTTGATTGATGAGTATCTGAGCGTATTCGGTCCGGTCCGCGTAGCTAAAGTTTGACTCAGCCGCCTGCTCAAAGTTAAAATCGATACCGCTGATTTTGTCCGCCAAGGCAATATCCTGATCGATAGGCATACCCATTTGAAATTTTAGCAACAGGTAGCTTACCTCCGTCAGTCGTTCGTTCTGTTTGCGCTCGGTATTCGCGTTGTTAAACTGCACCTGGATACGGCCTACGTCGATCTTCTCGGCGAAACCATTCTCAAACATTAACTTGGTTTCCCGTAGCAACGTGTCTAGCCGCTGGTAGTTGCTGTTGAGCAGCGTTTGTCTTTCTTGGTTGACCAGCGCCGTGTAATAAGCTTTAGTCACCTGCTCTGCGGTCACCACCTTAGTTTGCTCCAGACTCTTTCTTGCCAAATTGGTGTACACCCGAGCGGCTTTCAATCCAATGAAGTAGGATCCATCAAAGATCAATTGCTCCACTGTCACGTTGGCCAGCGCCTGATTGGCAATACCGAACGGTAGCTCAATGGGTTCTTCAGAAGGCGGACTTCCAGATGCCCCCCCATTTCCAAAAGGACCGCCTGGTTCAAGCAAAGTTGTCTGAATAATAAAGTTGTTAGTGTAGCCTACGTTGGCGTTAATTTGAGGAAACCCCTGCGTCTTAGTTACGCTCACGTCACGATCAGCGATTTTTCGCTCCAGTTCTGCGTTGTCAACGTTAGCATTGTTAGCAAAGGCATAAGCCAGGCATTCTTCCAGATTCATGGGCTGGCTCGTGTCGATGGTATCCACCGACTGCGCTTGGACGGTGTTGCCTAAAACCCATAGTCCTAAGATTCCACTAAATTTGATTAGATTCATGATGCTGCAAATTCTTGGGTGTATTTATGATAAAGCTTCCGTCCCTTGTCGGTTAGAATGCCGTTGATAAAATGCTCAAACAGCTGTTCTTGCACTTCCAAAGGTTCGAAATCCTGACGGGGAAACAGTTGCTGGCTAAAGCTTAGCTCAATGGTTTCCGAGCGAAGTATTGCTAGTATTCTGGGGTTGATGTCTGCGCGAAAGTATCCTTCGGTAATCCCCTTTTTAATGGTTCTTTCAATAAGGCGTAAACTTTCCATCTTGAACACCAAGAATGATTTCCAGGCTTCCGGATAGAACTTCTGCAAATCATGCATCGCCGACGGATTGGCCTCGGCCACGTGCTGGCGAATGTAGCGTGATATCAGAACCATCTCGTGAATAACGTTCTCACCCTGCTCGTGCATCCGGTTCATTTGTACGCGCTCTTTCTCAAAAATCTGCTGCGATACCTTCAGTACAATTTCATCTTTGTCTTTGAAGAACTGATAAATTGTCTTTTTTGAAATAGATAGCTCTTTGGCGATATCTTCCATCGTCACACTACGAATGCCAAACCGGAAAAATAAACTTTCTGCCGTGTGTAGTATCCGTAAATTGGTAGCCAACTCATTCATAAAACTATGGAAACTTTGAAATTACTGTTAGTTTCTAGAGTCTCAACGGGGCAACTCGCCTAGGGTTTTACTTACGAAGAATATTTTTCCATATATTTTATCCTTCTCTTTCAAGTCGTTAGCCTACGTCCCATATTGTGGCGTATGGCAGAAAAAAATAATTATCCTGCATTGGACTTTCACACCTATGGAAGTGGTTCCGAGGCCATGCTTGCTTTTCACGGATACGGACAGGATCATCGGGTCTACGAAGGTTTCGCGGCTGCCTTAGAGAATCGCTATACCGTGTATAGCTTTAATCTTTTTTTGCACGGAGATTCGGAAGTATCCTCTCGTCAGATTGTTACTCTAGAATACTGGCACCGATGTATCAGCAAATTCTTAGATTCCCACGATATCGCTGATTTCTCGTTGGTTGGCTACAGCCTCGGGGCGCGGTTTGCGCTAACTTTGGTAGAGGTGATGGCCCCCCGGATCAAGCAACTGATCCTGATCGCTCCCGACGGAATCAAATCTAGCCAGTGGTACCAGTTGGCAAGCGGCACCTGGCTCGGAAACTATCTGCTACGCCACACGGTGGTCCGCCCCCACCCCTTCTTTTGGTTACTCAGAAAGGCTCATCAATTGCAAATGATCAACAAGAGCGTGGTTAAGTTTGTGGAGTCTCACATGAACACCCGCGCCGACCGGTTTTGGGTGTACCGGCGCTGGGTAGCCTTCCGCCACATTCAACCCAACCTGAGCCGGGTGAAGCGGCAGTGCAATTCGCACCGAATAGAAGTAACCATTTTTTTAGGAGAATATGATTCTGTCGTCAAGAAAAAAGCCATTAGCTCTTTTCACAAATCATTGAACAACAGCAGGTTGCACTATCTGCCGTGCGGTCACGCCGCGTTGATTGAAAAAGTCACTGATTACTACCGAAGCAGTGGTTAACCACTACTGCCCCTTGCCTATTGTCTTCTTGCTCTTGCCCTTGCGGGTCAGTTTAACCAGATCAAATTCAATCAAGTAGGCTAATGATACCGCCCAGGAGTGGGTGGCAAACGACAAATCGTCATCATAAAAAATCAGGGTGGTGTACCGGCTATCTTCGTTGCCCATGTTGGTGTGGCCCCACCGGTAGCGCAGGTCAACCATCAGATAGCGGCCGTTCAGCGGAACCAGAAACCCGCTGCCCAGTTCCAAACCCAACTGAATGCGGTTTGCATTATTGACGTAGAGCGGTTCGGTAAACAAATTTTCCGTAGGCTCCGCGCGAAAAGCAATGCGATGGTCGAGTTCGTATACCTCTAGCTCAATCAACTCACTGTGCCGCAAATAGCTATGCCCCCCCAACCAGTAACTAATGGAAGGCCCGCCGTTCAGGTACACTTCCCACTGCCCCACCGGCACCGAGCCGCGGAGTAAAATGGGTGCGGATAAGTAATTATAGGTATCGCGGCTAATGGTGTAATTATCAATTCCCTTCGTGCGCTTGCTCACCTGTCGGTAAAGCAGTTCGGTGTGCAGCGCAAAGTAGTCGGAGGCTTTGATTTGAAGTATTCCTCCGGCCTGAAAGCTCAGCCCGTACTCAGGAAGATATTCTTTATAATAATCAGAATTATCGTAGTACGGACGCGATAGCTGCGCCCCAATGGTTGGCCCTACGCGAATTTCTTGGGCCTGAACTGCCAGGGTCAACTGGCTAACTAAACCGACTAGTACGTATTTTATCATAGCGCCTTCCTATATGAACTGTAACAAATATATCGTTTTCAACGCACAATTAGCGTTCCTTCACCCCATGAGCAACGCTTGACCACGCTGTAGTTTTTGCCCCTTATGTACCATCTGTTCTACCTTGGGTAAACTGCATTCGTAGCGTTGAATTGAAGCTTCGGTTACCAAAAGTGCTTTTTTCAACGAGTTCACACAAATCGCTCGAGTATAATCCTCAGTACCGTTGAAAGGCAGCTTTGACCCTCTTTCGTGGAGCAACGCTACGTCACAATTAGCAAGAAATAACAAAAATACCGCAGTTCTTGCAGCGTAAGCTGGGGGGCAACATTCGTATTCGTCCCGCAGACTTAATTTCCTTACTTTATAATCTAAGTTATAACCCGCATTAGAATAGTAAAACGCCAACTTGGCCCCTGTATATGAAGTACGTACTGCTGACCCTCCTCCTGTTTTTCGCTCACTTTATCCAAGCCCAGAGCCAGAACCAAGTCAATACTCAAGCCAGGAGTCAGAACCAGGTCAATGAAAACTGTACAAACGGCATAGACGACGATGGCGACGGGCTGGTAGACTGTGCCGACGTGTTTCAGTGTGCGGGGGAAACCGATTGCGCTTTTGAGGATCGCAACTTCAACTGTGCCGATGGCATCGACAACGACGGCGATACCCTTATCGACTGCGACGACGTTGTAGATTGCCCTAATTGCAACGTCAAAGAAATCTGTAACAACCGTTTGGACGATGACGGGGACGGTTTAGTAGATTGTGCCGACACCGTAGGGGTAGATTCTAACTGCAGGGACTTTGTGGGCTGCGAACGAGAGTGCAACAACGGAGTGGATGATGACGGCGATGGCTTCTTTGATTACTACGACGGCGACTGCGTAGACCACCCGGATAACCCGAACAAATACATTGTCACCAAACCCGACTGTGAGGCCCGCCCCCAGGGCAATATCTTCGATGTGAACGAAGCCTGGAGGTCGGCCGACAATACGGCGAACAACCGGGGTGTCCCTATCGTTGCTGACATTGATAATGATAACACTCCCGAGGTCATCACCTTTGATGAAAACACGATTCGAATTCTGAACGGTAAAGACGGTTCAGTAGAAGCATCCTACAAATACCCCAATGATGGTTCCGGAGATGCTATAGAATCACTGGCCGTGGCCGATGTGGATAACGATGGCTACGGTGAAATTTTTCACATCAACGAAAATGGATGGGTAAGGGCCTTGGATTACGATCCTGTTAACGGAATCACTCAGAAGTGGAAAAAAAAGCAGTCTAAAACATTTCTTCGCTTTCCGGCGCTGGCCGATTTCAACCGAGACGGAAAGGTTGAACTCTACTACGGAAATGAAATTCGCGATGCCGTTACCGGAGATTTACTCGTAACCGGTAGCCACGGCACAACCACTTATGCCAACGGAAACAACTGGAAAACCGAACTGAACGGACTTCCAGTAGCCGTTGATATTCTACCAGATTCGGAATGCGCCACCTGCAATGGCTTAGAATTGGTGCTTGGGCACGTTATCTACGCCGTCAACCTAACCGGGGGTACCCTTACCGAAGTGAAAACGATGGATGACGCAGCTGTCACCAAAACCGGCTACACGGGTGATTACCAGGTCAAAACTTCTTTCTCCGATCAATCGCCCAACACGACGGCCGTGGTTGATTACAATCAAGACGGTTTTTTGGATGTGATCATGAGCGGCGCTGTTGACCGACACGATGGCCCAGCCGCCGTTTTCTTTTGGGACGTTCGCAACCAAACCTCCAAAGTATTTTTGGTGACTCGCCCCGCTAATACAATACCAGCTACTTTCCGTAATCTTTACAAAGATGCTTCCAGCAACAACTGTGACGATGGCGATGACTGCCACTGGATTAGAGGAGTGGGTAGCCTGAATGTGGCTAACATTGACAGCGATTCGGACTTGGAATGCACCTTTATGTCGGGCTCGAGCCTGTATGCCATCGACGTGAATATGCAGCCGGAATGGACGCAGAACCTTTTTGTAGATACTACTGATCCAGCTCATGCCGTTAACGGGGGCCCCCCTGTCAATGGCAACCACGTAGACTTCTGGGAGTCTACGTCCGGAATCACTGGCACAGCGGTGTTCGACTTTGATGGCGACGGAGCCTCCGAGGTAATCTACCGCGATCAGGTAGATCTCTACGTAGTAGACGGCGAAAGTGGACGCGTGCTCAACAGCCAGTATGCCAACCTGACCAAGTGTAGCTCCAATACCGCATACGAATATCCGATCATTGCGGATGTGGATGGGGACGGAGAAACTGAGATTATTGTCACCTGCGACAACCTAGTGAATGAAAAGTATAAAGGACCCAAAACCGGCGGCAGTACCCATGGACACGTGCGGGTATACAAGGCCTCACCGGATATGTTCTGGGTGCCCTCGCGCCAGATCTGGAACCAGTTCACCTACTTCAACGTGAACATCAATGACGATCTGACCGTGCCGCGCTACCAGCAGCCTCATCACCTCAACTTCGCCCAGATCTGCGTCGACCCCACCGCTCCCAACAACTTCTCGCTCAACAAGTTCCTCAACCAGTCTCCGCGCATCACCTTCTGCGGTGATTTGGCCTTCCCCGCTGCCAGACTAGATTTCCCCGACGATGCGGTTACTATCACCAAGCCCATCTGCCCGGCAGACTCTTTTGAAGTACAGCTCAAGTTCCAGAACACCGGCGACTACGCCGTGCTGCAACCCGTCCCCTTCGCCTTCTACGCGGCTGACCCTACTCAGAGCTACAACAACAGTGTAACCGACCTTTTTCTGGATACCGTCTACGTAGACGTGCCCGGCGGAGTGCAGCCCGGACAGTCGGTAGACACTACGATCATCGTGCACGGCGCGCGCGGCGAGTTTACCCTGTTTGTATCCATGAACGACATCGGTCCTTTTGACAAAGACACCAAGAATGCCCTGGCCAACGAAGACTTCTACCCCCTGACCGCCCTCAACGGTACGGTGCGCGAGTGCGACGCCACCCCCACCATCGTCTCCCGAGCCGTTAAAGCGGTGCCCTTCCTCATTCAGACTACCGCCTACGACAACCGCCGCTGCAGCGACGTGATCGGCATCAACAACGGTCAGATTAAAGTGGTTGATAAAGACGGCAAGCCCTTCACCCCCCTAAGCAACTACACCCTCACCCTGATCAACACCCGCACCAATGACCCGGTTGACCTAACCGGCTCCCGGGCTGATCTGGACTCGGGCACTTTCATCATGGGTTTAGATTCCGGTACCTACGCCCTATCGGTGAGCTACACCAACGACGCCTACAGTTGCGGCAGCACCACCGACACCCTGCGCATCAACCGCGTAGAAGGCTGGCCGGGCAACGAACGTTTGGAAATCATCAAACTTAAAGACGTTTCCAGTTGCAAAGATGGTACCGCCGATGGGGCTGCTCAAGTAAAAATATACCTAGGCGACAGCCTGATGGACCTCAGCAACTACCAAGTAGTCTGGCGTAACGAACAAGACGGAGATGTTCTTTATGGTGATTCAGTGACCGTTCTTAAAACGCGTACTTATGACATAGAGGTTGTCAATATAAACACGGGGTGTGACTTCGATTCTACATTAGTGATGGACCTGCCCCTGCCCCAACTTGGTGATCCGGTAGTAACTCCGGTAACCAACTGCCGCACGCCCGATGGAAGCGTGACCGCTGTCATGCAAGCCGGTGATATCGCCGATTACGAATTTTTGCTCATTGACAAGGGCGGTGTACAGGATACCCTGAAGAATGCTTCTGGAGTGTTCGCTGACCTAAGCGAAGGGCTCTACGAACTCAAAGCTTACGACCCCGACAACGACTGCGGTCTCTACAGCGATGGCAAAGACGTAGAGATTATCAATTCTGCTGTGCTACCCGATTTAACGCTCACGCAGGTTAGCCCTCAAACGGCCTGTGATCCGACTAAGGCGAATGGGCAGCTGCGCGTGGCTACCAGCACCCCGGGGGACTATACCTACACTTGGTTCAAGGGCACCGTAACCACCGGTTCTACTGCCGAAGAAGTGGGCAACGCGGCCGATGCCACCGGTTTGTATACCTACAATAACCCCCGTCAACTGTTCACCGTGGTGGTAGAAGACAACAACACCGGCTGTACTACCTCGGATACCCTGAGCTTGCGAGAGCAAATCTCCTACCCCGTTCCGCAGGCCACCGCCACCGCTCGTACCTACTGCTCGACCCTAAACGGAACCATCAGCGCCAACGTCGGGGGCAATACGGCTGGCTATACTTTTGACTTGTACGAGGGAACAACGGCTACCGGTACACCCGTGGCCCAAAGCACAGACGGGTCGTTTAACGGACTAGACTCTATTGAGTACACCATTGTGGCCATTGAAGCCGCTACGGGCTGCGCAACCCCCGCCCCCCTAGCCTTCACCATCAAAGTGCCCGGTAACACTAAAGCTCCTGTTGTTCTACCCACCGTAGTAGATCAATCGTCTTGCGACCCCAATGATCCCAACGGAGCGATTAGTGTGACGGCCGATGGCTCCACTTCCACTACGGATTATACCTTCACCTGGACACTGCCCAGCGGAACCACTACGACGGGTGCTACCCTATCTGACTTACCCTACGGAAGCTACTCCCTGACCGTTCTGGATAACACTACCGGCTGCGATACTACCCTAATCATCCCGGTGGAAAATAACATCTTGGAAAATGCCCCCCTGACCCTGGTCGCTAGCGATGTATCCTTCTGCGATCCTTACAACGGAGCGGTAGAAGTCATTCAGGTAAACGGCACCGCCACTGATCTAGCCGACTATACCTTTGCCTGGTATGAGATTTCTGAGTCAGGCCTGGACTCCGTGCAGGTATTTGACGGAGCGGGCGATCCCATTACTACTCCCGTGCTCAGCGGACAGGAACCGGGGACCTTTTCAGTGAAGGGCTTCAACGAACGTACCAAGTGTCCTACTGCCTCAAAACGCGCTGTCGTGGGCCGAGCAGTCCCGGAGCCTACGATAAGCATCAACCCGGTCAACGCTCCCAGTAACTGTATCAATCCCGACGGCGAGTTTGAGCTGATTGTAGAAGTAGGCGGCAATAACGCTGTTAACGACTATACCTACGAATGGTATCTGGGCAACGAAGCCAATCCGGCCAACTTTGTGCACTCCGGTCCTACCATCAGCAATGTAATTGCCGGGGTGTTCACCATCGTGGCCACCAGCAAGGCTCCCCACCGCTGCCCCACCACCGCGGTAATCAATCTGGGCGAAACGCTCACCTTCCTACCGGTGCTTATCAATGATCCTGTGGCTACTGATATTGAGAAGTGCGGTGAGCTTGGGTCCATTAACGCAGAAGTGCAAATTGTATTTACTGATGCAGACCATGATGAGCAGAGAGACTATGCTTTTTACTGGTTTGAAGGAAAAAGTCTGCCTCCTAATCCCAAGCCCGGTGGGATCATCGGTGAAGTAGACACCACTCAAGCGATTACTGCCTTGAATCCTGCTAGTGGCAAACCCTCGGCTCGGGGTATCAATGGAGCGGGGAATACTCTGATTGACCGTCCAGCTGGCTTCTACAGTGTAGTCGTCTATAATATAGCTGACCGATGCTTCAATACTAAGTTTGGTGAGATCAGACAGATTGCCCGCGAGCCGGTCATCACCTTGGTAGATAATCAACCCCAAACACTGTGTAGCGTTCCTACTGATGGAAGACTGGAAGTAGTTGCCTCTAAGAGAAACGGCGACACTACCCCGGCCGCTGGTCCCCCGGCCTACTCGTACGCTTGGTACGCCGGAACCTCAGCCTCAGGAGCCTCTATTGCTAACACAGCAGTGCTGGCTGACCAAACTGCCGGGCAGTATACCGTGCTGGTTACTGATTTGCAAACCAACTGCGACATTGAGCAGACCTACACCATCCTGGACGAACGTGACCTGCCTGCGGTGACCAATGCTCAGCCTAAAGGCGTAGATGTCTGTAACGTTAATAACGGCAGCATCACTGTTACGCAGGTGAACAGTGGCAGCAACGTTATCACCGACCCCGCCGTGTTTGCCAGCGACTATACCTTCTATCTCTATACCCAAGAGAGTGACTATAGTCAAAGCAGTCCGGCAACCAATTCGCTTCCCATCGCAGGGAACAATCATACTTTTGATAACCTGGCCGTGGGCACCTACTACCTAGCGGTTAGTGATGACAACAACGGTTGCCCCTCCCCCTTCTTGCACCCAGTGGAAGTGCGCGACGAGGTGCCCGTGATGAGTCTTGACCTTATCACCCAGGAAACCTTTATTGAGTGTACCGGGCTTAACGAAGGCGAACTCTCCGTCACCGTACAGAACACCTCCGACGCTAACTTCACTTGGTATATTGGTGCAACCGCGACGGGCACCCCGGTTGATCCGAGCAACATCACGGAAACCAACACGCAAAGCACCCTGGTCAACCTTAAGGCTGGTCCGTATACTGTGATGGTCACTGACAAGAACGGCATCGCCTGTGATATGCCCCCGCAGACCTTCATGGTGCCTAATAAAGCAGTACGTCCCATTCTGTCCGTCAATAAGCTAAGCGATCAGATCACTTGTAACTTCGACGGCAGCATTGAGGTAACCGCGATCACACTAAACGGCGAGAGCGAAACCCTGGGCGACTATACCTACACCTGGTACCGAGGTAGCTACGATCCTGCCGGTGAGGCCCTTTTCAATAGCACTCCCAATGATGCTACCTCCTACAGTGATCTAGAAGCCGATACTTACTTTATCGTTGCTCAAGCTAGTTTCACTGATGGTTGCTCTACCGAACCAGTACAGGTCATTATCACCGACGAGAGCGTTCCCTTGCAGGTGGTTGATGACTTCATCTCCGATCCTATACTGGGCTGCGACCCTAGCCAGTTTGAAGAGGGTGAGATAGAAATTGATGTGCTTAATAGTACTTCTTTCACTACCGAATGGTACCGCGGTGATAAGGTAGACATCAACCAGTACTTTGAGTTCCGAGTTGATAAAGATGGAAACAAAGTTCCCCTGGACAAAGCTACTAGCATTGGCGGTAAAACTAATGGTAATCTGCTCATTGCTAATGCTATTGATCCCACCGTCAACGACACCCTTACCGCGCTGCCCCCTGGCATTTATACTGTACGAGTAGTCGATAATAATACTGGTTGCGACGCCATACGACGCTATACGGTACCCGGCATTGCCATACCACTAGACGCATTCCCTTCAGCTCGCCCTCAAACCAGTTGCTTAACCGACAACGGAGCAGTAGCGGTCACTATCAACGGTGGGAAGGGAGGTAGCGAAATAAAATGGTACGCCGGAGCTACTGCTTCTGGAACTCCTATAACAACGCAAAATCCTTTTGAGATAGATGGATTAAGTGCCGGAGTGTACACTCTGACACTTACTGATAGCTTAGATGCTACGTGCGGCATGGTCACCAAACAGATTATCGTGGAAGACCGACGGGGCAATGATCTGCAGATCGTGGTCAACCCCGACTTCCCGATGACCAACTGCGATGATGCTAACCCCAACGGGCAGCTCAGCGCCAAGATTGATCGCCCCCTGACCCGCTACGAGTTCTTCTGGTACGAAGGCACCAACACGGCGGCCAATCCCGTTGCCTTCGGACCCACGGTGACCAATCTGGGTGAGAACACCTATTCGGTGATTGCCCGCGACCGCATCACCGGCTGTCTGAGCGATCCCTTCACCGGAGAAATCGTCACCCTGCTCGACAGCGGCCTGATGCCCGCCCCTACCGTGCGCATGCTTAGCCCCGTGACCCGCTGCGCTGATCCCGACGGATCGGCCCAGGCCACCCTGGACAGTATGCTCACCGTAGACCCGAACGTAGACTACGATTATATCTGGACCGATGCCCAGGGCAAGGTTATCCTGAGCACTTCGCGCACCGATCAAGTCACCCAACTGGATACTGGTACTTACTCAGTGGTGGTACGCAATGTGATCACCGGCTGTCTATCCTTGCCCGGTGAGGTCTACATCGGTCTACAATTGAAGGAGCCTGAGTTTGAAATTGTTACCACTGTTTCGTCTTGTGACGAGCCAAGCGGCACGCTCTCGCTGAATCTTTTTGAAGTAGTAGAGATCGTGAACATTGCCTGGGTAACTCCTTACGGGGAGGCCAACGGTTTCTTCCTCGACGAGCAACCCGCCGGAAAGTACGTTGCCACGCTAACGGATGCCAGTGGTTGCCAGTACACCCGGGAAGCCGTGGTGCTGCCCAACATCGAAATCTACAACGCCGTGTCGCCCAACGGTGACCAGAAGAACGATATCTTCACGGTAAGCTGCATTGAGGCCTACGAAAACAATATCGTGCGCATTTACAACCGCGCCGGTTCGCTGGTCTACCAACACCGGGGCTATGATAACCAGACCATCTTCTTTGATGGATTCGGTAACGAAGGTATCTACGTAGGTAAAAAAGAACTGCCCGATGGCACTTACTTCTACATCGTAGATAAGCAAAATGGCGATCAACCATTGTCCGGCTACCTGGAACTACTCAGATAATACATCAGTCGCTCGAACTACGGATCGGGCGACCTTTTTAAAAAACCACGGAGACTACTATGAGGATGTTTACCGCTACATTTGACGTTTTAAGGAGGTGCTTAATCCTAATACTACTGCTTGGTAGCGTTGGTGTCGCCTACGCCCAACCGCAACAGCGTCCGGTTATTTCGCAGTACATGTTTAGCGGACTGGTGGTGAACCCCGCCTACGCCGGTAATCAGAAACAAACGGTGATCACCGCCCTGCACCGTGACCAGTGGGTCAACTTACCGGGTGCTCCCAAGACGCAAACATTTATTGTTAATTCTGCCCTCAAGGAGTATCCCATTGGGGTGGGTCTGATGCTCTCTCGCGATCAGATTGGTTCCTACAATGACTACAGTGTTTACTCTAGCTACGCCTACCGAATTCCGATTACGAAGAAGGGTAGCTTGGCGATGGGCATTCAGGGAGGGTTTAACTATACCTCCGCTGACTTCAGTGATTTGAGGCAGCTAGATGATAACGATCAGGTGTTTGCGCAGAGTCTGAATCGTTTTAAACCCAACTTTGGTTTGGGCGCCTTCTATAGCACCAAGCAGAGCTACGCCGGAATTTCCATCCCCTACATCTTCCAGAGTGATATCTACTCATACGCCGAAATCAAAGATCAGATAAATTTGCAGAAAGCGCGTTATCTACTGCTGGCCGGGGGCCACGTGTTCACGGTGAACGACTTTATCAAGTTGAAACCTTCCACCTTGCTACGGGTGCAGCAGGGTCAGGCATTCAGCGCCGACCTGAACGCCAACGTATTCCTGGATGACATTCTGAATATTGGGTTATCCTACCGCAGCGGCGATAGTGTGATTGGTCTGTTTGAGTTAATTCTTAATCCCAACCTGAGTTTTGGCTACTCCTACGACATGACCACCTCTCGGGTGACCTCCTTCACCGACGGAACGCACGAATTTATGCTCAAGTACCGACGCAACTTGGGCAAAGGCCCCTGTCACGCCTACTTCTAGGCAGAAGCATCATTCAGCTTAAACCAGTGCTGCTTTAGATTTAATAATGGTTTCGTTTCGGTTGGGTCCGGTAGAGACTATGTTGATCGGCACGCCCACCGCTTCCTCGATGAAGTCGATGTAGCGAAGGAGCGCCGCGGGCAGCTGATTGAAGTCGTCAAGTCCCTCCAAATCAGTTTTCCACCCCTCCAGGGTTTCGTAGACAGGCTCAATAGTTGATTCGCAAATCTCAAAGGGAACGTAATCGATCTCGCTGCCGTCGGGCAGACGATACTTAGTGCACACCCGCAGCGTTTCCAACTGATTAAGCACGTCGGCCTTCATCATAAACAGTTGGGTGGCTCCGTTGATGGTGGCCGCGTACTTCAGGGCCGGAATGTCGAGCCATCCGCAACGACGGGGACGCCCGGTAGTTGCTCCGAACTCATGCCCTTCGGCCCGGAGGAACTCGCCGGTTTGGTCATTCAGTTCGGTAACGAATGGGCCGCTCCCCACCCGGGTGCAATAAGCCTTGAAAATGCCGAACACTTCGCCAATGCGACGCGGAGCCACTCCCAAACCAGTGCAAGCGCCCGCGGCGGTGGTGGTGGAACTGGTCACGAACGGATAGTTACCAAAGTCGATATCCAGCAGCGAACCCTGCGCTCCTTCGGCTAAGACGGCCGTGCCCGATTGCAAATGCTGGTTGATGAAATATTCGCTGTCTACCAGTTTCATGGTTCGCATCATGGCAATGGCTTCCCAAAACTTCGGTTCGGCCTCCGATAGGTTGTACGAATGCTGATAATACGACAGCTTCTTTTCGTGTTCGGCCTTAAGGGCTTCGTACTGCTGCTCAAAATCAGCGTTCAAAATATCGCCTACCCGAAGGCCGACGCGACCTATCTTATCCTGATAAGTGGGGCCGATGCCCCGGAGGGTGGAACCGATTTTGTCTTTACCCTTGGATTGTTCGTAAGCAGCATCCAGTAGTCGGTGCGTAGGCAAGATGAGCTGAGCCTTCTTAGAGATGTACAAGTGCGTATCCAGCGCCAAACCGTAGGGCTTAAGATCTTCGAGCTCTTCGCGCAGCACAATAGGATCAAGCACCACCCCGTTGCCAATAACGTTATGCACTCCCGAGCGAAAGACGCCCGAAGGGATCTGGTGCAGCACGTGTTTGATATTGTCAAACTCCAGGGTATGACCCGCGTTGGGCCCTCCCTGAAATCGCGCCACTAGCTGATAATTAGGCGCTAAATAATCCACTATTTTACCTTTGCCTTCGTCTCCCCACTGGAGACCAAGCAAAATATCGACGTTCATAATACGGAAAGGTTTGTAGGATGAGTTGTTGTAAATTGAGTTAGCTTTAGCGATAAAGAATTTCAGGGAGCCTTGGTAACGCTTACCGAATCGGCTGGTTGGCGATCACAATTGTCCTTATTGCAACTTCCGTAAAGGATTAAAGAGTGCTGCTGAACGTTATAATCCAGAAGTTCTCCTACCATCTTTTGGATGTTGTAGATGCGCGGGTCGCAAAACTCAACCACCTTGTGGCAATCGGTGCATATGAGATGATCATGCTGCTTATATCCGTAATTCTTTTCGTACTGCGCCAAATTTTTGCCAAACTGGTGTTTACTCACCAAATCGCATTCCACCAGGATATCCAGCGTGTTGTACACGGTGGCGCGGCTCACGCGATAGTTCTTATTTTTCATGCTGATGTAGAGTGATTCCACATCGAAGTGACCCTCGCGTGAGTATATTTCTTCCAGAATTGCGAACCGCTCGGGCGTTTTTCGGTACGCTTTGTTCTCTAAGTAGGCAATAAAAATTTGCCGCACTTTGTCGAATACCTCGGGATTAAATGCCATTGGATTGAGTAGATTGGTACAAAGATACTTTTTTCGACGGAAGCCGCCGTCGAATTTCTAAAAATTACCCGCACCACCAGAGCGGTGGCTAGTTTGATATTGGATCATAGCGGGTAACCCGCTCAACCCCGTTCACCTGCTCCAGCTTATCAATAAGCTGATCGAGGTGAGACTTATCGTGCACGTACAACATGATGTTTCCCTCAAAAATTCCTTCGTCGGTTTCCATCGAGATCGAGCGCATGTTCACTTTTAGCTCCGAAGAAATTACCCCGGTCACGTCATTGATCAGCCCAACCCGGTCGGTGCCGATCACCCGCAGTCCCGAGAGGAAAGCAAACTCTTTTTGGGTGGTCCACTCGGCCTTCAAGATTCGGTATCCGTAGTTGGCCATCAGTCCGGGAGCATTCGGACACTGCGTTCGGTGCACCTTGATTCCTTCGTTCACGGTAACAAATCCAAACACTTCGTCGCCCGGAATGGGATTGCAGCAGCGCGCCAGTTTGTAGTCCAGCAGGTCTAAGTCTTCGCCAATCAGCAGTAAATCCTGCGTTTTTCCTTTCAGCTTAGAGACCGTCTTCGTAAAGGTCTTCGCGTCGGATATTTCGCTGCCTACCGTGTTTTTCTCTTGCTTTATCTCCTCGTTAAACTTCTTGATGGATGTCTGAGGAATAATTCCTTCTCCTACCTGATAATAGAGTTCCAGGGGATTGCGCACCCGAAAATAGTTAACCATTTTCTCGAGCACCTTGCTATCCAGCGTTAGCTTCATTTGCTTCAACTTGCGGCGCACCACCTCTTTGCCCTCGGATGCCGCCGCGCGCTTCTTCTCTTTCAAAATTTCCCGAATCTTAGACTTGGCCCGGGAGGTAGCCGCGTAGCGAAGCCAATCTTCGGTCGGATTTTGCCGTTTGGAGGTCAGAATTTCTACCTGATCTCCGTTGGAGAGTGTATAGTTGATCGGCACGAGCTTCTGATTCACCTTGGCTCCCAAACAGCGCGCGCCAATCTCGGTGTGGATGTCAAAGGCAAAGTCCAGGGCCGTGGCTCCGCCGGGCAGAATACGCAGTTCTCCTTTGGGGGTGAACACAAACACTTCTTCGTTGAACAGGTTGGACCGAAAATCGTCCATAAATTCAATGGCCGAGGTGTTGTTCTCTTTCTTAGCTTGCTCGAGCAAAACCCGCACGGTGGCAATCCACTCTTCTAAGCCTGATTGTCGGTTGGTCGTAGGCAGGTCTTTATACTTCCAGTGCGCGGCGTAGCCTTTTTCGGCAATCTCATCCATGCGGGTAGAGCGAATCTGCACTTCTACCCACTGCCCTCCCGGACTCATCACGGTGGTGTGCAGCGACTCGTAACCGTTGGCTTTGGGAGTGCTGATCCAGTCGCGCAAGCGTTCAGGATTGGGATTGTAAAAATCCGTGATCACCGAGTATACGTTCCAGCAAGCCGCTTTCTCTTCAGCCAGTGGGGTGTCAAGAATCACCCGGATGGCGAACAAGTCGTACACCTCGTGAAACGGTATCTGCTTTTTGTTCATCTTGTTCCACACCGAGTAGATGGACTTGGGGCGGCCGATTATTTGACAATTGTCGTCGTGAAAGCCCTGCTGATGCAGCGCCCTCCGGATGGGTTCAATAAACTTTTTGATGAACCGCCGTCGCGCGTCCTTGCTGGCACTAATTGCGGCCGCGATGCTGCGGTAGGTAGTAGGTTCGGTGTACTTCAAGTACAAATCTTCTAACTCAGACTTGATGGCATACAGACCCAAACGATGGGCCAGGGGCGCGTACAGGTAGATTGTCTCCGAAGCAATTTTTAGTTGCTTATCGTGCGGCATGCTGTCGAGCGTGCGCATATTGTGCAGGCGGTCAGCCAGTTTGATGAGAATCACCCGCACGTCGTCGGATAGCGTGAGTAACATCTTGCGGAAATTTTCGGCCTGTTGCGAGGTTCCGTAGTCAAACACTCCGGCAATCTTAGTAAGTCCATCAATGATCCGGGCGATCTTGGGGCCAAAATCACGCTCAACGTCTTCCAGTTCTACCTCCGTATCCTCAACCACATCGTGTAACAGCGCGGCAATAATGGCGGTGGTGCCCAATCCGATTTCGTTCACCGCTATTTCGGCCACCGCCAGCGGGTGGTAGATATAGGGCTCGCCCGACTTGCGGCGCATTTCGCGGTGCGCTTCCATCGAGGTGTTGAACGCCTTTTTGATCAGTTTGGCGTCGCCCCCCTTCAGGTAGGGCTTGGCTAACCGCAAAAGCCGCCGATAACGGCGTAATATCTCTTTGCGCTCCTGGTCCGCTTCAACCGTGAGCACCGAATCGTTTAACATGGATAGTTGGTTCTTGGTCATCCCTACGGTTAATATATAGGTATATCAATAGAATGTCAGAACTTTCGAATGCATTTTTCCTTGAAACAACAAATGAGCAAATTTTGGTTTATTTAGGTAAAAAAACTAGTTGATGAATATGGTATTGTCAGACTGAACTCTTACATTTGCGTTCCGTTTCGATGCGGATGTGGCGAAATTGGTAGACGCACTAGACTTAGGATCTAGCGCCGCAAGGCATGGGGGTTCGAGTCCCTCCATCCGCACCCCTCACCATTCGGATACCCTCATCTACGAACACCCGCCGGGGGCTATCCGGCGCGGGTTTGCAGCGTGAGGTTTTTTTTTGCACGCATTA
This sequence comes from Cyclobacteriaceae bacterium, assembly GCA_965217295.1. GTDB lineage: Bacteria > Bacteroidota > Bacteroidia > Cytophagales > Cyclobacteriaceae > Tunicatimonas. Next base: position 4,626,925 of record CBDCHR010000008.1, on the reverse strand, counting down.
ACTTAACTACGTTTTGGACATCACACTTGACAAGAAGGGCAACAGCGAAGCTAATATTAAAATTATGCTTCGCGAAGAAGATTATCAACCCAAAGTGGAAGAAAAGGTGAAAGCCTACCGCCGACAAGCCAACCTGAAAGGATTTCGGCCCGGAAAAGTACCCGTGGGGCTAATCAAGAAGATGTACGGAAAGAACATCAAGATTGAAGAAATCAACGAGCTACTGGCTCGATCGCTTCCGCAGTATATTCAGGAGAACAACCTGAAGATTGTGGGCGAGCCGATGCCCGACCGCGAGGCGGTGAGAAACATTGACTGGGAGAGCCAATCGGACTTCGAGTTTAGCTACGAAGTGGGCTACGTCAACGACTTCACCTACGAACTTTCGGAAGCCGTCACGGTCACCAAGTACGTTATTCCGGTCACGGAAGAGAAGATTGACGAGACCATTGAAGATTTGCGCAAGCGGTTCGGCAGTTTCCAGGATGTAGAAGGAGCGAGCGAGCGCCACGATTTGCTCACCGGAGTGATATCAGAAGTGAAACCCACCGAAGAACCTACTGCTGAAGTTGCGCCTCAAAAATCAATTCCGGAAGATACTGCCGTCACTGAGGCCAGCGAAATCGATGACCTCACCACTGAAACAACCATTGAGCTATCCTCGCTCACCGATGAACAAGTAAGTGCTTTTGTCGGGGCCCAGGTGGGGGACGAAATCTTTTTTAACCTGCGGGAGGTTTTTCCGGAAGACGAGGCAGTGGCCGATTTGCTGAATTTTTCCTACGAAGATGAAGATGTTTCCCAGATTGACGGCGAGTTTAGTTTTCGGGTGGATAAAATATCGCGCCAGCTACCCACCGAACTCAACCAGGAGTTGTTTGATCAGGTTTTCGGAAAAGATGCCGTGAAGGATGAAGCTGAGTTTCGGGAGAAGGTGCGCGAGGCTATCCAGGATAATTATCAGCGGCAGTCGGAAGCGCTGCTGGACCGTGATATTCAGAAACATCTGGTGACGGCTACGGAAATTGAGATTCCTCAAGAATTTCTTAAAAAGTGGTTACTTGATCCTGAACGAAACGACTTCACCGAAGAGCAGGTTGATGCTGAATTTGGCGACTACGTTAAAAACCTAAAGTGGACTCTGCTGAGCAACAAAATTGCCGAAGACCGGGATCTAAAGGTAGATCACGAAGAAGTGAGGCAGAAGGCCAAAGAGATGTTGCTAGCCCAATTTGGCATGCCGGATAGCGATTTCGGCAACGATGAACGCTTTCAGAATATTATTGATAGCTACTTGCAGCGCGATAACGCTGAGAACTACATGCGCACGTTTGAGCAAGTACGGACGCAAAAGCTAATCGACGAAATAAGAACCATAGTCACTGTTCAAGAAAAAGAGGTGACGGTCGATGAGTTTAGTGAACAAGCGGCCGCGGAATAACCCTCCTTCCAACTTTCCGTTAGTAAATTAAGTCGTTTTAATCGCATAAACCACGCATACTGTATGATTAACAAAGAGGAATTTCGCAAATACGCGGTCAAAGACCGCAACATTAGTGGCACCACCGTGGATAGCTACGTGCAACACGTAGAAAACATGACCCGAGCGGTGATTGAAGAACGCCCGACCAACTTTCGAGAAATCGACGTTTTTTCTCGTCTGATTATGGACCGCATCATTTTCTTAGGCATGCAGGTGGAGGAAGGTATCGGCAACGTGATTACCGCCCAGTTGCTTTTTCTCGAGTCGGTTGATCCCAAAAAAGACGTGCTGTTGTACATTAACAGTCCCGGAGGTTCGGTCTACGCCGGTCTGGGCATTTACGATACCATGCAGTACGTGAACCCTGACGTGGCCACCATCTGCACCGGCATGGCCGCCTCAATGGGCGCGGTGCTCTTGGCCGGGGGGGCTTCCGACAAACGATCCGCCCTTCCCCACGCCCGCATCATGATTCACCAGCCCAGCGGAGGCATGCAGGGCAAGTCGCGCGATATGGAAGTGACGTTGCGGCAGATGCAGGAGCTTCGCAAGGATTTGTACGATATTTTGGCTTTCCACAGCGGACAATCAAAGGAAAAGATTGAGAAAGATTCGGATCTTGATTTCTGGATGCGCCCTTCCGAAGCAAAAGAATACGGACTCATCGACGAAGTGCTGGACCGTAATTACTTTGGTCGACGCAAAGAAAAAGAAGCCTAGTGAATCGGCAGTTTTGAAGAGAGATCGGCGGAACGTTGTTTCCGCTGATCTCTTTTTTATTATATTTGCTCTGCCTTACCTAATCCATTTAACATGCCTCAGCAGATCACCTGTTCGTTTTGCGGCAGAACCAAGAAGGACGTAGACCTGATGATTTCAGGGATCAATGCGCACATCTGCAACTACTGCATCAACCAAGCGCAGCAGATCTTGGAAGAAGAGCTTAAGATAAAAACGAAGGATAAAAGTCCGGAATTCACGCTCATCAAACCCAAAGAAATCAAAGCCCACCTCGACCAGTACGTGGTAGGGCAGAACGAAGCAAAGAAAGTGATGTCGGTGGCCGTTTACAACCACTACAAGCGCCTGATGCAGCCGAAGGATGAAGAAGATATCTTCATTGAAAAGTCGAATATCATCATGGCGGGCGAAACCGGCACCGGCAAAACCTACTTGGCGCGCACGTTAGCCAAAATTCTCCAAGTGCCTTTCTGCATTGCTGATGCTACCGTACTTACCGAGGCGGGTTACGTGGGTGAAGACGTGGAAAGCATTCTTACCCGCTTGCTACAATCGGCCGATTACGACGTGGAGGCAGCCGAACGCGGCATCGTCTACATCGACGAAATTGATAAGATTGCGCGCAAGTCCGATAACCCTTCCATTACCCGCGACGTGAGCGGTGAGGGAGTGCAGCAGGCGATGCTCAAACTGCTGGAGGGAACCCACGTGAACGTGCCGCCGCAGGGAGGACGCAAGCATCCCGATCAGAAAATGATCAGCATCAACACCGAAAACATTTTGTTTATTTGCGGAGGTGCTTTTGATGGAATATCCAGAAACATTGCCAACCGCCTGAACACCAAACCGCTGGGCTTCTCCGGCAATCGGGTCAACATGACCGACCAGCGCATCGATAAGGAAAACCTACTGCAGTACATCACCGCGGTGGATCTGAAGCACTACGGACTCATCCCGGAGTTGATTGGCCGACTACCGGTCATCACGCACCTGAATCCGCTGGATAAAGAAACCCTGCGCATGATCTTGACCCAGCCCCGCAATGCTCTCACCAAGCAGTATACCAAGCTGTTCAAGATGGAAAATATCAATGTCTCGTTCCAAGAACAGGCCCTGGATTATATTGTGGACAAGGCGATGGAGTATAAGTTGGGAGCGCGCGGACTTCGTTCTATCTGCGAAGCCATTGTCACCGATGCGATGTACGAGCTCCCTTCGGAAGAAAACGTACAGGATTTTGTTATCGACCGCGACTACGCCCAGAATATGTTCGAGAAATCGAAATTTAAGCGGCTCACCGCTGCCTAATCCAGCCTGAATTTTACCTCCAGGTCAAATTCACCGTTTGCCCGTCGTTCTCGCGGTTGCCACCAACGGCGTGCAGCGTGAACGCCCCACCCTCTGCTGATAAACTCGCCTCTAGCCAACCTACCGGTTGGTCGTCGGTGAAGTTATAGCCCACCGCTGGTAGGTTAATCAGTTGAATGCCATCCCGTTGTTCGTACTGATACCGGTGTGAGTGCCCATACAGCACGGCTTTCACCGAGGGGTGCGGACGGATGATGTCAAACATCCGTTCCACGTCCTGTAAATCAGAATCGTCGTCGCCCAAGGTATGATGCACGAAAATAAGCGTTGGTTTCGGAGCAGCGGTATCCAGAAACATTTCCAACCAGCTACGCTGCAGCTTGCCCAACAAGCCCACCACTTTGTTGACGTACAGCAGCGAATCGAGCAAGATCATTCGCACGGGTGGTGCTTCAATCACGTGCACGTACCGGTCTTCTACCAGGGTAGGCGATTCTGAAAATACCTCTCGGAAGTTATCACGATCATCGTGGTTGCCTAAGGTCATGTGTACCGGAAATTGCTGAGCCAAAGGGGTAAGAAGTTGCCGCACCCGTTGATAATCGGACTTCTCTCCCGAAAGTCGTGCCACGTCCCCATTAATGATAACTCCCGCCGGGCCAACGCCCAGCGCTTGGGGCACCACCGTTTGCAAGTTTTGGAAAGGAACAAAACCTCGGTAGGCTTCCTGGGGGTTGCCCGCTATGTGGGTATCTGACAGAAAAGCCCAATGGGCGTTCTTGGCACGCGCGTAGGAGAAGGTGTTCATCGAAATTCCCAGCGCCGCCGCTGACATCCCTAGGGTAGTTTTCAGAAACTGCTTGCGGGGCATCGGCCGATAAAAAATTCCGGGCATAATTGGCTTGTTTTAGTTCACACTTTTGACAAATACAAGCTTTGGTTACCAAACAACACCAGCTACCACGGGCAGATGATCCGAAGGGTAGTAACCGTTGCGAAAAGACGAGATGATTGCGTGATTACTCACCTCAATCGCTGGGCTTACGAACACGTAGTCAATCCGGTCGCCGGGCAAGGAATCGGTTACCGCAAAGCCGCTGAAGGAGCGGCTGGGTCCAACCGAAGGATATTTACTGACGGTACACGCATCCCGTAGCTGGTCTTCTTCGGTTAAGATTTCATACGGCACCGAAGCCGGATTGCTGTTAATGTCTCCGGTCACCACCACCGGGTGATCGTCAGCGTGGTCGCTAAGCCACTGACGGACAAGACGCGCACTTGATTGCCGAGCCTGCTCGCCGCGGTGGTCGAAGTGCGTGTTGAGAAAGAAGACAGTGTCGCCCGGCTCCGTCCTCCGAAACTGCCCCCAGGTGGCAATGCGCTCCATCGAAGCATCCCACCCCACACTAGGCTGGTCGGGAGTTTCCGACAACCAGAAAGTGCCGTGATCCAGTAGCTCAAGCTGATCCTTGCGGTAGAAAATCGGCGAATACTCTCCGGCTTGCTTCCCGTCGTCCCGTCCCACGCCGATGCGTCTATAATCACTGAGTTGCTCTTCCAGGTACAGTAGCTGCCCGTGGAGTACTTCCTGCAAACCAATCAGGTCGGGAGAATAGAAACGGATCAGGGAGGCAACTTCTTCCTTGCGGTAATTCCAAGCACGTTTTCCATCCCCCGGATTGTCGTACCGAATATTATACGACATAATGCGTAACCTTCCTTCTGCCATGATCCTTTTTGGTACGTGATTTTGGAAAGCAAGACTAACCAATCCAACCACCGTGAACAAAAGCAGCGTGAAATTTCGCATAGGGTTAGTCCGTTAGCTGTCTGAACTGGGCAATGCGAGCGGTATCGGTTACCTTTCGTTCGTACTCGGGCAGCCGAAGGGTTCCGCCCATGTAAGCCCGGTGGTTCTGATACTGCATCTGGCTTGCTCGGCGGGTGCGGCCCGAGACGTGGCACTCGCGCACCCCGGTTTGTTGCACTAAAGCCGAAAGATTGTGTGCATTAATCCCGCCGCCTGGCATCACAATAATCCTTCCGGCGGCTTGGTTCACCAACGCTTCAATAAGTCCCACTCCTTCCCAAGCGGTTGCCTGCTGCCCGGAAGTCAGGACGCGGTCTACGCCCAGCTCGATTAAATCTTCCAGCGCCTGAAACGGATCGGCGGTCATATCGAAAGCGCGATGGAAGGTTACGTTCATCGGGCGGGCTAATTCGATCAGTTTCCGGGTGATCTCACGATCGACCTCCGCTGACGCAGTAAGCGCTCCGATCACCACTCCGTCGGCCCCCAGCTCCTTCGCTATCTTTACGTCATATCGCATCACCGCCACTTCCCGCTCGTTATAGAGAAAGTCGCTCCCGCGGGGACGGATAATCACCTGCAACCCTATTTTAAGGTTGGCGCGCGCCACCGCGATGCAACCGGCACTGGGCGTGGTGCCTCCCTCAAAAAGATTATCGCAGAGCTCTACCCGATTGGCCCCGCCCCGTTCAGCGTTCAGCGCCGATTCTACGGAATCTACGCATACCTCAAGTTGTACCATTGGATAGATAAGTTGTTATGTTAGCTATTGGGCTGGGCGGACGCGGGTAAATCTAAGCATGAGATTGCTCAGATGCCACAATTTTTTTACTTTGCTCCGTATGGAACGACCAACCTATCGCATCACCCTACTGGGCACCGGACTCATCGGCACTTTCTACACCGCGGCCCTACACCGCCACCGCAAGATGGACCGGGTTCACGTGGTATATTCCCGCACTGAAGAACGGGTCAACAAATTTGCCCAGGAATGGGATATTCCTCACGTTACCACCGATCTAGCCGAAGCTATCAATTCGCCCGAGACGGATACGGTTATTGTGGCGCTACCTAATAATCTGCATTTGAAAGCCGTGATGCTTGCCACCGAGGCAGGTAAAGCTATCCTTTGTACCAAACCGCTGGGACGAACCGCCGAAGAGGCCCTGCTGATGCTTCGGGCGGTGGAAAAAGCCAACGTTTTCCACGGTTACCTGGAGGATTTGGTTTACACTCCCAAAACGTTGAAGTCGTTACGCTCGGTGCAGCGGGGCGCGCTGGGCAAAGTTCTGTGGACCCGCTCACGCGAGGCCCACCCCGGACCACACAGTGATTGGTTCTGGGATTCCGAACAGTCGGGCGGGGGGGCCATCGTGGACATGGGTTGCCATTGCATCGAGATTGGGCGCAGTTTTATTGGCAAAGACGTGAAGCCGGTGGAGGTGATGTGCTGGGCTGATACCCTGGTGAAGCCCATCGAGGCCGAAGACAACGCCATCGGGCTGGTGAAGTACGCCAGCGGGGCCATCAGCCAGTTTGAGGTAAGCTGGACCTACCGCGGCGGCATGGACTTGCGCGACGAAGTGGCCGGTACCGAGGGCACCCTGCGCATCGATCACTTTCTGCGCACCGGGTTAGAGATGTTCACCAGCGTGGGGGAGAAAGGCTACGTGGCCGAGAAAGCCGAATCAGAAACCGGCTGGCTCTTTCCCGTAGGCGACGAGTCCACCGCCCTAGGCTATGACGATATGTTTGCCGACATGATGGACGCGCGCGCCAAGAACCGCCCCCCGATGGAAACGTTCTACGATGGCTACGTGGTCAACGCTATTATGGATGCCTGCTACCGCTCGGCCAAGAGCAAACAGTGGGAACCCGTGGAGCTGAGCGAGTGGCGCGGGGAAGAATCTGCCGGGGCTGACAAAAACTTTGTGGAACACGACGCCAGTCACTACCTCATCAAAGAAGAACTGCTACCCGACGGGCGGCGCAAGCGCATCCTCAAGCACAAAACTACGGGTGAGGTATCGCAAGTAGTTTCTTGAAGGCAGTGAGCTGTTAAGTGGGTTTCCCCCATCTTAATAGACAGCTGATTAAGCAGCTTTAGCGGTAGATTTTTCCATTGCTTTTCAAGTGAATCACTACCTTAATTCCCCCAGGCCCATGGAACGAAGAGACCTCATTAAGGACCAAATCGAGCAACTCGGCCGGGTATTCGGCGCGATCCTAGCTCGGTTTCTCGGCACCAAAGCGGCGGGCAACGTAGCCGAGGGCATCGAGGTGGCTAACAAATCTCTTCAAAGTCAGTTGGATCTGGATGTGGACTTGATCATCACGCTGGATACGCCTGAACTCAAGGAGTATCTGGCCCAGCGCAAGCTCAGCAGCGAACACCTGGAGACCCTGGCCGACTACTTCATCGAGTGGGCCGACTCCACCGCCGCCAATTCCGAAAAGGCGCGAACGCTCTACCGAACCGTGTTGCGCTTGTACGACATCATCGATGCTTGGTCTGATTTATACTCATTAGAACGCTTCGAGAAAGAGAAAAGGATAAGAAAATTGCTGCAGTAGAGCACCAATTTCTTCTTTCAGTTCATCCGTCTACTCTATCACACACTAATCAAGAACTACTTCCACATTCTTGAACATAAACGGATTGTCACTGATCCGCAAATCCTTACCGCTGGTTGTGATCACATTGCTGAGAATAACTTTCTTGGTTCTGACGTAGGGAAACTTCTCCTGATAAGAATCGTCGGTCATTTCCGGGTTGAAATCGGTGAAAATAGCGGGGCCCTGGTAATCTTCCGGATGATTAGAGTCATCAATACGTAAGTTTTCAATGATGATCTGTTCCGGCATATAAGAGGTGTAACCGAAATCATGCTGACCGGAATAAGATCCGCTGATCAGGGCGGCGCTGCTTGGTCGGCCACCGTTGGGCACGAAAACGCAGTTGCGGATAATTAGCTCTCCCTGCCAGGTACTGCCGTAGTCGGAGCGCAGGTTGACGAGGCTCCTTCCGCGGATGGTAGAATTCTCCACGGTCAACGTTCCGCTGCCTATGGCATTAATGCCCATGTGTCCCAGCGTAGAGTTGCGGATGGTGGCGTTGGCAACCCCCTTGTGGGCGTCGAATCGAGACAACGTGCAGTTGTCATAAAGCAGGTTCTTGCAGTAGTTAGAACCCAGAATTCCCCAGTACGTGCGGTCGTCAATGTCATTGGTCTGGCTGCAGTTCACGAAGGATATATTGAGGGCCCGGCCGACCGAAAGGTCGTATGAACCCATGGAAACCGGTTTTCCGGCCCGACCAATGGTAGTATACGTTTTGTGTCCGGTCAAAAGGGTGTTCTTCACCGTTACGTAGGCGCAGTCCCGGATGTTGATGAAGCCGCCGTACGGAGCACCATGATCTCCTTCGCCTGTAATGCGGTGTTCCAGCCCATCCACCAGCACGTTGGAGCGCCGGATTGCGATGTTCCGACTGTGGTAGTTGTACTCCGAGGCCGCTTGGTTGGCGATGGTGGTAAAACGTCCGCCGGTGATGTTCAACGTGGTCTCGTCAATGGGAAGGGCCGTGATTTCTGTAATCTGGTCGAAGTCCCAGATGATCGGAGCGTCGGTATCTACCTGACCGTTTTCATCGACGACAAAGATATCGGTTTGCGGAGATCCATTGTCTGGATTCAGTCCAAACCGGATGTAGTGCATCACGTGGGCATTGGTGACTGTGACCAGACTGGTTTCGGGCAAGGAAACCTCAATCTTTTCTTGGTTTCTTTTGAGGGAAGTAATTCCCTCCAGGTTGAACGGCTGCTGACTGGAACTAACCATGAAAACCGAGGCATCGCGGTTTTGCACGTTGGTATCGTCAATAATGAAGGCCGCCGTTCCGAAATCGGTGTCGGTGCGGATGACCGCGGTGCGCGCTCTTCCTCCGATGTAGTAGGTGGCCCCGTCGTCGGCTTTCACCGCAAGTCCGTGCTCGTTGGCAACTGCGTGGGCCGCCGCGATAGCATCTATATCATCGTTTTTGCCGTCGCCCTGGGCCCCAAAGTCACTGTAGCGAACCCAACCAGTTGCTTTAAACGCAAGGATATCCTTCGGAGACACATTCACGTGCAACTCCCCATCGTCGTTGGCACGTACCTGGGTCTTATTCCCTTCGGATGTAATTACTACATCTTCGAGCGGATCTACGGTCTGCCCGGATGCTACAATAGCCACGCAAGTTGAGAAGAACAATAAAAACCCGTATTTCATCATAACAATCTAACATTTTCTTCTCTGTATTTCTGATCCGAATCAGAACAATGATCCGTATCGGTTGGTGCCGACACAGTGGCGTCCCTACGCAATATAGCAATCAACTGGCTTTTCGTTAGTTTTATCAGGCAAAAGTCTCGTCGACGGCTGGCTTTGAGTCATCAGGTAGAGGCCACCACCCCCGTAGGGTTGAGCAGAACTTCTGCTTCCGGCACTTCACCTAACCGGGCCGACTTCCGGGAGAAGTACACCCACGAACCCGCCATCAGCAGCATACCTAGTCCGGTCACGGCATAGCCCGCTCCCACAAAAAACTGCAACCAACTCAAGTTTGCCTGTCCGAAGTTACGGTAGAACAACACTCCTACGCTTCCCAGGTAGCCAAAAGCATCGGCCACGTAGATCAGGAACCCGGCGGTGCCCACGTACCGGAAAGTTGCCAGTAAGCGGTCGAACAGGATGCTGTTAAAGGGCACGTAGGCCAGGTACACTCCCAGCCCGATCAACGTCATGCTCACCGGCGGACTGAGCCATTGCGCTTCCAGGGCCGCGATGCTCAGGCCAATCAGGGCGAAGCCGAGCGCGATGAGTCCGTGGTAGATCAACAGCGCCCGGCGGTTGCTGCGGATCAGCATCAGCAGGCTCATCACCAGCAGCACGCTGATCGCCACCGGCACCTCGGTGAGGGTGAACAGCAGCGCGTTGTCGGCGTAGCCCAACGCCACCCACAGTTCGGCCATAAAGTTGTCGCGGAAGTCGCGGAAGGCAGTCAGCAGCACGTAGGCCAGGATCAGCAGCACCAGGCCCGGCGCGAAGGCGCGCAGCAGCTCGGAGCGCTGCTTCCTATTCATGGGCGCGCGGCGGGTACGCAGGCGTTCGTCTTCGGCCGAGGGCGGCGGCAACTGGTGCAGCAGGCAAACCGACACCACTAGCGGGACGGCAAACAACAGCCCGGTGAACAGGGGCATCCAGAAGGGCGACACCCCGGCCAGCAGCAACCACTTACCCACCGTCTTCACCCAGCCCGAGGCCACAATAAAGCTCACCGATAGCCCCGCCCCCAGTAGTTCGGTGGTGCGCCGCCCCTCCAGGTAGCCAAACACCAGTCCCCACACCATGCCCAGCGGCAGCCCGTTCAAGAACAAGAAGAACGCATTGTAGGGTGCGGGCACCAATGCAAAGCCCAGCAGCGCTAATCCGGCCAGTCCGATGAGCAGCAGAATGCCTACCGCCCGCCGCCGGGGGGGCAGTTCGGATACTACTTTGATACCGATAAACTTTGAGCAAGTGTAACCAAGCACCTGCGCGGTGATGAGCACAATTTTGTAGTCTACGCCCAACCACGACGCTCCCTCAAAGGTGGCCACCGTGAAGGGCTTGCGAAAGGCGTACATGCAAGCGTAGACCGAAAAGGAAGCCACCATCGCGTAGACCGAGAATAGGCTGACGGGCGCGCGCCGCAACCAGCTGGTCAGGCGGCTCACCGCGGAATGGGTAAGGTGGCGAAGTAGAGGGGAACGGCTTGCCAGCCGCCGGGCTGCAACTGCTGCGTTTCGCAGAAACCTAACTGCCGCAGGCGGGCAATGATTTCGGGGAAGAAGGCGGTTATCTCGTGCGGGTGGTGGGCATCGCTGTTGAGCGTGATCGGAATACCCAGCGCCCGCATCGCTTCCAGAATCCACCAGCTGGGGTACGGTTCGCTGGTCTTCTGCTTATACAGTCCCCGGGTGTTCACCTCCACGATCACGCCCTGTTTAGCAATTACTTCCAGCGTCTGCTGCACCGTGGTGCGATACCAGGGTGCCAACTCGTCAAACAGTTCTCCGCCTTCGCTCTGCAGCTTGATCTTATCTAGGTGTCCCACAATGTCGGGAGTGTCTTCGACGACCATCTGACGAATGAGGGCGTAATAACGCTCCACCGCCCGCCGCACGTTGCCGCTGAAGATAGCGCCTAATCCTTCGAGAAAAACGGTATGGCTGCCGTCGATCTCCCACGGCCGACCGTCGGGAAAGAAATCGACGAAGTGCACCGAGCCGATGGTGTAGTCGAGCGCCAGTTCCTGCCAGCGCGGATGGTTCGGACCAGTTACTTGCGGGATATAGTCTATTTCCAGGCCGCAGTAGACGGGAAGTTGATCGGCGTATTGCTGTTGCAGCGCGGCAATCTCCTGGCGGTAGGCCGGTAACTTCTCCGAGGGTATGGGCCAGGGGAAGTCGTAGGGCAGCGGCGCGTGCGACGAAAAGCCATAGCCGCGTATGCGCTGCTCAAGAGCGGCCTTTACGTAGGCCTCCGGCGGTTCCTGTCCGTCGCAGTAGTGGCAGTGCCCGTGGTAGTTGGTATACATGCCCTAAAAATAGCGCGAATTGTTCGTAGATAGGTTACGGCAATGTTAAGTTTTACGGATTGAGAATTGGATACCGAACAAGAAGTGCTGCGTTTTGAAAGAGATCCTTTCCCCACTTCATCATTCGACATTCAAAATTCCTTGTTCATGATTAGCTCTTCGAAATAGAAACAGCACAAAACTTAACGATTTGTTAAAGCCAGACATCCATATATCACTCGGAAACTTAATACCTTGCTCCTTCCTGCTAACCTAATCAAACCACCATGTCTTTCCTGCATTTTCTCCTGGGTCTATTCATCCTGCTTCCGGTTTCACTGCTGGCCCAACCCCGACCCGGCATCGAGCACGTGCTGGTGATCGGTGTCGACGGGTTGAGTCCCAACGGCATTCGCCAATCTGGCACGCCTACGCTCGATTCGCTTATGCAGCACGGTGCTTCCACCCTGAATGCTCAGGCGGTGATGCCCTCCAGCAGCAGCCCCAACTGGGCTTCCATGATCATGGGCGCGCCGCCCGCCCTGCACACCGTCACCGGTAACGACTGGGAACCGGCCGACATTCGCGATTCCGTCTTCTGCGGCAATGAGCCAGGGCAGCACTGGCCCACCATCTTCCGGGTGCTGCGCGAAACCTATCCCGAAGCCGACCTGGCCTGCTTCTACGACTGGAGTGGCTACGGCCGACTGGTGGAACCCGGCGTGGCCACCGTGCTGTCCGACACCCGGGGCGAAGACCGCACCGCCCAGGAAGCGGCCAACTACCTGGGGCAGCACCGGCCGTTGTTCACCTTCGTGCACCTCGACCACGTGGACCACGCCGGGCACTCCCACCGCTGGGGCTCGTCAGAGTACCAAACAGCCGTGGAGAAGGCCGACCGGCTGATTGGACAAATTGTGCAAGGCTTGCGTCAGGCAGGGATTGCCGACCACACCGTGGTGCTCATCACCTCCGACCACGGGGGCACCGGCACCAGCCACGGGGGCAGCTCGTCCGCCGAGACAACCATCCCCTGGATTGTTGCCGGACCGGGTATCCCGGCCGGGCTAACCCTGGAAGATTCGGTGCGCACCTTCGACACGGCCGCCACCATCGCCTACCTGCTGGGTTCCACACCGCCCGACTGCTGGGTGGGTCGTCCCATCACCTCCATCCTAACCGCCGAAGGCTATGCTACCCAACCCCAAGACTGACGTCGCCATCGTGGGCGCGGGCATCGTCGGACTCGCCCTGGCCCACGCCGCCGCGCGTCGCGGACTATCCGTCGCCGTGTTCGAGCGTGACCAGCGGGCGGTGGGCGCGTCGATCCGCAACTTCGGACTCATCTGGCCCATCGGACAACCGCCGGGGGGGCTGCTGCAACGGGCGCTGCGGAGTAGGACCACCTGGTTTGCGCTGGCCGAGGTAGCCGGGTTCGGGGTGAAGCGCAACGGCTCGCTGCACCTGGCCTACCACTCCGATGAGCAAGCCGTTCTGGAAGAGTTCTACGAGCAGTCGGGGCAGGCCGATTACCAACTGGAATGGTTATCGCCCGAAGGCGCTGCGAAACGTAGTCCGGCGGTGCGGCGGGAGGGCCTGCGGGGCGGGCTGTTCAGCGCCACCGAACTCACCGTTGACCCGCGCGAAGCGCTGGTAAAGCTACCCGCCTACCTAGCCGAGCAGCCGAATGTCACCTTCCACTACGGCCGGGCCGTGAGCCGCATCGAGGGGCCGCGTTTGTTCGTGGGCGACACTACCCACGAGGCGGAGCGCATCTTCGTGAGCAGCGGCAGCGACTTCGAAACCCTGTTTCCCGAGCAGTTTGCCGCCACGGAAATCACCAAGTGCCAGTTGCAAATGCTGCGCACCGCGCCCCAACCGGCGGGTTGGCAACTGGGCCCCACGCTCTGCGGCGGACTCACCCTCCGCCACTACGCCGCCTTCGAGGATTGCCCCTCGCTACCCCTGCTCGACGCCCGCTACGATGAGCAGAATCCCGACTTCAAGCGCTGGGGCATCCACGTGATGCTGGCCCAAAACGGCTCCGGCGAACTGGTGATCGGCGACTCCCACACTTACGGCCGTACGTTGCTGCCCTTCGCCTCCGAGAAGATCGACGATACCATTCTCGACTACCTGGATACCTTTGCGCAGGCGCCCGACCGCCGCATCGCCGAGCGCTGGGTGGGCACCTACGCCAAGCGGCCGGGCCACACCGAGTTTGTAGCCCACCCCACCGAGCACGTCACCATCGTGAACGCCCTCAGCGGCGCGGGCATGACGCTCTCGTTTGGGTTGGCGGAAGAGGTGCTGGGAGAGGTGAGTGGTTGAATGGTGTTAGAATATTACTTCGCAAGCGCCCCCCGGACCAGCACCCCAACCCTTAAACGGGTGACATAAGGTTTGAAGAGAGCGTTAATGAAAACGTTGCGCAACGCCCAGTAAACTAAAGTATAACCACCGGTTAGCACATATAGCATAATATGCGTACTTTTTGGCGCTATCTACTCAACCTGCCCTATGCCCCCTCCCCCCAAATCACTCGCCAACTACTGGAAAACCAACGTTCGCTACCTGCTGATCCTCCTCACCCTCTGGTTTCTCGTGTCCTACGGTTGCGGCATCCTGTTTGCCGATGCGCTCAACACGGTTAAGATCGGAGGCTTCAAACTCGGCTTCTGGTTTGCCCAGCAGGGCTCCATCTACGCCTTCGTCGCGCTCATCTTCATCTACGTGGGCCTGATGAACCGGCTGGACAAGGAGTATGACGTGGATGAGAAATAAGATTTGGGTATTAGGGGTTAGGGATTGGGTATTAGGTTACTTCTAATTCCCAACACCTAACCCCTAAACCCCTAGCCGCCCCCACAAATCACTAACCCCTAACATGGACGTACAAACCTGGACCTATATACTCGTCGGACTCACCTTTGCGCTCTACATCGGCATTGCCATCTGGTCGCGGGCCAGCTCTACGAAAGACTTCTACGTGGCGGGCGGGGGCGTGCACCCGCTGGCCAACGGACTGGCCACCGCCGCCGATTGGATGTCGGCCGCTTCGTTTATTTCGATGGCGGGGCTGATCTCCTTCATGGGCTACGACGGGGCGGTGTACCTGATGGGCTGGACGGGCGGCTACGTGCTGCTGGCCCTGCTGCTGGCTCCCTACCTGCGCAAGTTCGGCAAGTTCACCGTGCCCGACTTCATCGGCGACCGCTACTACTCGGGACTGGCCCGCACCGTGGCCGTGGTGTGCGCGCTCTTCGTCTCGTTTACCTACGTGGCCGGGCAGATGCGGGGCGTAGGCGTGGTGTTCTCGCGCTTCTTGCAGGTCGACATCAACTGGGGCGTGGTCATCGGCATGGCCATTGTGTTTTTCTACGCGGTGCTGGGCGGCATGAAGGGCATCACCTACACCCAAGTGGCCCAGTACTGCGTGCTGATCTTCGCTTTTATGGTGCCCGCCATCTTCATCTCGCTGCAACTCACCGGCCACGCCGTGCCCCAACTGGGCTTCGGAGGCACGCTCGAGGGCACCGACACGTTCTTGCTCGACCGGCTCGACGGACTCAACCAGGAACTGGGCTTCGCCGCCTACACCAGCGGCAGTAAGAGTACGCTGGACGTGTTCTGCATCACCGCGGCCCTGATGATTGGCACGGCGGGTCTGCCCCACGTCATCGTGCGCTTCTTCACGGTGCCCCGCGTGCGCGATGCGCGCCTGTCGGCCGGTTACGCCCTGGTGTTCATTGCCATTCTGTACACCACCGCTCCGGCCATTGCTGCCTTCGCCCGCACCAACCTGATCGACACCGTGCGCGATCAGGAATATGCCGAGCTGCCCGGCTGGTTCAAACGCTGGGAGGATACCGACCTGCTAGCCTGGGTGGATAAGAACGACGACGGGCGGGTGCAGTACGTAGCGGGCCCGGTAATCACCGAGCAAACCCCAACCTTTGCCGACGGGCGGGGCACCCACGGGCAGCGCCTGGTGACCAACGCCGACGAAACCTCACCCAACGAACTCTACGTCGACCGTGATATTATGGTGCTGGCCAACCCCGAAATCGCCCAACTGCCCAACTGGGTAATTGCGCTGGTGGCAGCCGGAGGACTCGCCGCGGCCCTCTCAACCGCCGCCGGACTGCTATTGGTCATCTCCACCTCCATCGCCCACGACCTGCTTAAGAAGCAGATCAAGCCCGACATCTCCGAGAGCGGAGAGCTATGGGCGGCGCGAGGGGCCGCGGCCGTGGCGGTGGTGATCGCCGGATACTTCGGTATCAACCCGCCCGACTTTGTGGCGGCGGTGGTGGCCCTGGCCTTCGGCTTAGCGGCCGCCTCGTTCTTTCCGGCCATCATTCTGGGGATTTTCTACAAACGCATGAATAAGGAAGGCGCGATTGGTGGCATGGTGGTCGGACTGCTGGTGATGCTGTTCTACATCATCAAGTTTAAGTTCGGCGGCTTCGGTGGTGGCGAACTGACCGACTGGTGGCTGGGCATCTCGCCCGAAGGCTTCGGCTTTGTGGCCATGCTCATCAACTTCGTCGTATCGTTCACCGTCTGCAATTTTACGCAACCGCCCCCCGCCGACGTGCAGCAGTTGGTGGAAGACATTCGGTATCCAAGGGGATCGGGTGGAGCGGTAGATCATTAGCAATTATAGTCCCTGATTACAACCGCTTTATAGGATACATACGAAAATGTATTCATTTAGATAAAGTTCTTTAATGTTTAAGTTGGAATATGTGGGTAGAAGATGCCCCACAACGGTTTGTGCGAGCCGATGGCTGGGCTTGTTTGTGTTTTTCTTTCAATTATCAATTTCCGTACTTGGAGCAACCAGCTTACGAGTTCAAATTTGCTAGGCTAGCGGCTGCATTTTGTTGTGCTCAGTTATTTTTTTCAAGTGATTCAAAAAAGAACTTTCAAGCTTTTGAATTCTCAATGACTTAGGATGATAAGTTCTAAAAGTCCAAGTCGGAAGTTTTGGATGTTTCAATAAAGCAAGTTGCCTCTCTGAAAACCCCTGAACTTTGCCAAATTCAATTTCCTTAAAAATATTTCTAATTCTATAGTCTAAGCTTGGCCCTGTGAAAAAAAGTATTATATCTGGTCGCTAAGTACAGGACAAAACAGAGCAGGTAGGGGTAGTTGTTAACTTTGTAGTTGTGACAGACAAAGTTAAAACCAACCCTAAATGCTCTGCCATGAAAGATAGTAAAGAAATGCTAAAGCAGGAAATGCGTACTCATTTTGCCATAGATGCTCGTCGGATAGATTTGCTAGCCCGCTTGCTGATAGCCATACTACAAGTTTGTACGGTTAGCTACGCTCAATTAGCTTTGGCTTTGAACGTTCAGGTAAAGATCAGTTCTAATGTAAAACGCTTGCAGCGCTTTTTCAAAGAGTTCAGTTTTTCTCACCGCGCCTACGTGCAATTTGCTTGGCAGCAGTTTGCCAGCCGAAAAACCGTACTAGCCATAGATCGTACGGATTGGAAATTCGGTCGGCACCACATCAACGTGCTCATGATTGGCATTGCCTACCGGGGTACGGCCATTCCATTAGTATGGAAGCTGTTAGGCAAATCCGGAAACTCTTCTCAAAGGGAGCGCATTGGGCTGATGCGGGGCTTGCTGCGGTTTCTTAGCACTGAGCAAAGGTCTGACATTGAGTCTATTACAGCCGATAGGGAGTTTGTTGGGCACTGTTGGTTAAGCTACCTCATTGACCAGGATATAGACTTTGTGATCCGAATCAGAAAAGATGCTTTGGTGCACAAAGCGGGGGGCACTACGCACGCTCATCGCATCTTTACCACCCAAGATTTGCGCATACTGCGCAAGCCACGAAAGGTATTTGGCCTGTCGCTCTACATGAGCGGCCATCAACTCTCAGGCGATGAGTATCTCATACTCATCAGTACTATAAAAGGCAAACAAATGGCAAATCTCTATGGTCAACGCTGGAAGATTGAGTTGCTGTTTGGCTGTCTGAAAAGCCGTGGCTTTCGCTTCGAGGATACTCATCAGCAGATAGATCAACGTATCAATACCATGATTTTTGTGCTGAGCTTAGCTCTCTGTTGGGCGGTGAAAACCGGCGAATGGTTGCTGGAGCAGGGCTACAGCATACCCGTTAAGAATCTGGAAGAACGACAAGCAAAACTCTACAGCCTGTTTCGTATTGGATTGGATAAACTCAAAGTCCATATGATCAACCACCTTGAATTTAAACCGCTTATTGCTCTTTTGTCCTGTACTTAGATCTGGTCGTAAAATCTCAATCTCTTTGATAAGTAAATCATCTATTTTTGAGATTTCAATCAAATAATTACCAAATGGTCTGCCTGCTTCAACATCGTATTTACTAATATTAGTCCAGGCACAACTAAAATCATTATTCCCTAAAAGTCTTTCTACTTTTCTTGTCACATTCCAAAATGGTGAAGAATAGTATTTTTCTCCCAAATTGAATTCCTCGTAATGTCTCATTCCTATCTTGATATCTTCAGAATGGTATCCCCAGCCGTTAGTCTCCTGTCCAATCACCAAAAGTTTGACCTTTTGATTTTCGTAATTTCCATTTGGTGAAATTAATAAGGGGCCAGCAATGTCAATATCAGGAAATTGATATACAATGCTTACGAAAAGAGGAACGTAATCTTGATATAAATTTTCAAGTTTAAGTTTCATTCTAATTTGTTTTAATTGAGCACAACAATTGGATAACCGCCATTGCGTTTATTTGCAATATAGCGGTGTGCGGCTTACTTAGTAAGCGTTTTTAGTAATTATTCTAGGGCGTATTGACATATAGATTGGTGAGGGCTTTCCAGGGTGTTTTTGTTCTGATTAAGGCCATCGTGGAACGACGCTTGAGGCGGGCGATGCGAGGACATCGGCCAACGAAAGCAACGAAAAGCAGGGCAAAAACGCTCGGAAAGCACCGCCTAAGCTTATATGTCAACACGCCCTAAGACTCAAATTTCTATTAACCTACCTCAGACGATATTTTCACCTATTTGAGTACCATTCGGTATCGTTTGTACTGGCTACAACGCATTAAACGTTTGTAAATGACTATAGACGTTTGCAAACGTTTGACTACGAATGCCGGTCGCTGATTAATCCTTGTGCCTAAGCCGGAAACCGTTGGCCCCACTTCCTGCACCATCTTCCAAACAGTAAGGTATGACCGGGTTGTAGATCATTGTTCGGAACAATGGGTTAGCCTAAGAATGTACTTTCCGAACTCGAAGTGAGCCCTTTTGCGCCTGAGTGGCTGAGCAGCGTCCGTTCATCCGCCCCGGTACTGATATGAGGTTTGACGAATCTTAACCTACGCAACAAGACTTATTCGAAAGTTTCATCCTTGCATTCTACGCCGAAAACCAGCATATTCAGCCCGAATAATCAACCAACGTTAACCTAAGCATGAGCAACAAAATACAAACCCTGGGGGGGTACATCCACGAGTACCAAAAGAGTGTGCAGCAGCCCGAGCAGTTCTGGAGCCGCATTGCCGAATCGTTCTACTGGCGGCAGCACTGGGACGAGGTGGTGGACTGGAACTTTGAGGAACCGCGCGTGAACTGGTTTGTGAACGGCAAACTCAACATCACCGAGAACATGCTCGAGCGGCACCTGTTCACCCTCGACGACCGTCCGGCCATCATCTGGGAACCCAACAACCCGGACGAAGCGAACCGCACCCTCACCTACCGCGAGTTGTTCCGGGCGGTGTGCCAGTTTGCCAACGTGCTCAAGGAGCAGGGCGTGCAGAAGGGCGACCGCGTGATCATTTACATGCCGATGGTGCCCGAAGCGGCCGTGGCCATGATCGCCTGCGCCCGCATCGGGGCGGTGCACTCGGTGGTGTTCGCCGGGTTCTCGGCCAGTTCGTTGGCCGACCGCATCAACGACTGCCAGGCCAAGGTGGTGCTCACCGCCGACGGTAACTTCCGGGGCAGCAAAACCATTCCGGTGAAGGCGGTGGTCGACGAGGCCCTGGAGCACAGCAACACCATCGAAAAGGTGATCGTCTACCGGCGCACCGGCACCGAAGTAACCATGCAGGAAGGGCGCGACCTTTGGTGGCACGAGGTGATCGACGGAGTGTCGGTCCAAAACAAAGCCGAGGAGATGGACTCCGAAGATATGCTATTCATCCTGTACACCTCGGGCTCCACCGGCAAGCCCAAGGGCGTGGTGCACACCACGGGCGGCTACATGGTCTACTCCCACTACACCTTTGAGAACGTGTTTCAGTACCAGCAGGGCGACGTGTACTGGTGCACGGCCGACATCGGATGGATCACCGGCCATTCCTACATCGTGTACGGTCCGCTGCTGGCCGGGGCCACCACGCTGATGTTTGAGGGCGTACCCACCTATCCTAACCCCGGGCGGTTCTGGGAGATCGTGGACAAGTATAAGGTGCGGCAGTTCTACACCGCTCCCACCGCCATCCGCGCGTTGCAGGCCTACGGACTGGAACCGCTGGAGGGCCACTCGCTGGAGTCGCTGCGGGTGATCGGCTCGGTGGGCGAGCCCATCAACGAGGAGGCCTGGCACTGGTACCACGATCACGTGGGCAAGGGCCGGTGTCCGCTGGTGGACACGTGGTGGCAAACCGAAACCGGGGGCATGATGATCTCGCCCATCCCCGGCGTGACGCCCACCAAACCGGGGTACGCCACCCTGCCCCTGCCCGGCATTCAACCCGTGATTGTGGATACTGACGGCAAGGAGCTGAAGGGCAACAGCGTGCAGGGCAACCTGTGCATCAAGTTCCCGTGGCCCGGCATGCTGCGCACCACCTACGGCGACCACGAGCGCTGCCGCACCACCTACTTCTCGGCCTATAAGAACATGTACTTCACCGGCGACGGCGTGCGGCGCGACGAAGACGGCTACTACCGCATTCTGGGGCGGGTGGACGACGTGATCAACGTGTCGGGGCACCGCCTGGGCACCGCTGAGGTGGAAAACGCCATCAACGAGCACCCCAAGGTGATAGAATCGGCGGTGGTAGGCTACCCGCACGAGATTAAGGGGCAGGGCATCTACGCCTACGTGATCTGCGACCTGACCGACCGCTCGGAAGAGAATCTTAAGAACGAAATCCGGCAGACGGTGAGCCAGATCATCGGCCCCATCGCCAAGCCCGACACCATCCAGATTGTGCCCGGCCTGCCCAAAACCCGCTCGGGCAAGATCATGCGCCGCATCCTGCGCAAAATCGCCCAGGGCGACACCGATAGTTTGGGAGATACGTCAACGTTGCTGAACCCCGAGGTGGTGGAGGAGATTAAGCAGGGGGCGGGGTAGAGTCAATAAGACGCACTTTTTTGGTTTTAAACTGTCATTTTAAATATGAGAGAGTTACATAGATTAGATGACTACACATTTGAAACAGTAGAGTCATTTATAACAAGCGAAGTTGAGGAATCTATTCATATTGAGTTTAAATCTGCGGATGCTTTGGGAAAAAGCGACGGTAAAAAGAAGGAAATATCAAAGGATATCGCAGCGTTTGCAAATTCTGATGGTGGAATAATCATCTACGGTATTGCTGAAGAGGATCATAAAGCTAGTGAACTCTCGTTTATCAGTGGCGATGAATTTCCTAAGGAGTGGCTAGAGCAGGTAATTAATTCTTCGATTCAGAGAGTCATTCCTGATCTCAGGATATTTCCAATAAGAAGGAATGGAGAGATTACAGAGAGTATATATGTCGTTCAAATTCCTTCAAGTCTTGAAGCACCTCATATAAGCAGAGATAAAAGATTTTACAGGAGATATAATTTTGAATCGGTGCCTATGGAGGAATACGATATAAGACAACTTTATGGACGTCGGATTAAGTCTAATTTGTTCATCTATGATTGTTACACCTTTACGCCAAAGGATAACGAAGGCGAGGCAGTAAGCTTTGAGTTTGAAATAAGTGTGGCGAATGATGGGGAAAGGATAGAGAAAGATTATAAGGTAAACGTGTATTTGAGAAATCTTAAGGAGTGGGTATCTTTCAACTATCCTCCCGTTAGTAATTACGATTATACGAGATACGAAGAAATCCGTCAGGTTAAAATTTCTTCGGTTGGAGTTATTCCTATTTATCCTGAAGAGAAGGTCACTGTTGTTAGGTTCGCTATGTTAGTTCCTCAGATACGTCTGGAGGAGTTAGCGCAAGAGTTAGAAATAGAGATTATGCTTTATTACTACCCTAACAAGAAAGATAATATGAACGTAGATGTCCGAAAGTTTCTTGCCAGAGAGGGTACGTAACCTCTTCTATGGCGCGTATGTTACGCGTCACTATCAAGTCACAAGAGCACCGCTAGATAATAGTACTTGACTTAAATCTTTCCTTTTTTTTGTAAAAAAGCCCCCTTATGGAAGCAGTACGCGGCATCTTTGACGTTGAGAACATCATAGCGCCCAATCAAATTTCAACAAAAAAATTTTAAAGTAATCATCATTTCTAGAAGAAATTGATAAGACTCCCTGGGCAAGAGTGACAGGACTTCGTAATTTGGTGATACACGAGTATTTCGGTATTGATGATTTAACGATCTGGTCGATCATCAAGATAAATATCCCTGAGTTGAAGGATAAGATATCTTTGCTCGTTCGTGCTATCAGCTAGATTATCACTTCCTAACGTTAAGAACGCACTACCAGGCCCAGGGCTTCCAGCTGCTGCGCGTCTTCTTTGGCGGCGAAGCGGGCGATGTAAAGAAAGTCGCGCATCCAGACGTTTAGTTCTTTCCTCATCTCGGTTTTTCGGGCCGTAGCGCTTTGCGTCGCACCCTTCTTGGAAGCCTGGCGGATCCGCAGGGCAGCGGCGGCCTCCACCATCGCCCGCACTTGCTCCAACTCTTCTTTGCTCACGCCCCGAAAATGCATCGCCTCCGTCACCTGATGAATATTATCGTAGAACGCCTGAACCTGCAAAAGCCAGGAAGCAATGGTTTTTTTGCGGGCACCGTTTAGTTGCAGCACATCCCACAGCGTGGCATCATCCCGCAGCGCCAGACGGGCCACCTGCAGGTGGTAGTTATATATCTTATCAACATCCTGACGGATGCGGGCAAAGTCTTGGGTAAATTTCTTCTGTCCGCCTATGCCTTCCGATTTGGCCGTATCGTGCAATTTGATCCGATTGTGCAGCACCAAGCCTTCCTTCATTTTTTTTACGTCGTAGCCGTGCTTGGCTAATTTCTTCATCAAATCGGACTGTGCCATTGCGCCCTCAATAGCGATACGGGCGCGTTCTAAACTGTTGTCGATGGTGTGCTTTCCCATGAGAGTTTTGTCTTAGTGGTTTGTTTTGTTGAGGCAAATTTGGGAAAGCCAGACCTCCAATAAAAGTCACCTTCGGCCCAAAACGCACGCGAGTAATTTTTTTGTAATGAAGCCAATAAGAAGCTCGAATAGGCTTAAAATAACATTCATGCGTCAACCCACCCTCAGCACGCCTGCTGATTTGTCTGGTTGCTGGCCGTTGGCACGGTTGATTATCGGAAATTTAAGCACGCTCGCTCCGGCAGAACGCAGAATTTACTCACTTTTGACTAATTCCGGGTCAGCAAGGTAGTTGATAAGCACCAAAGTGAGCACTTTCACTCCGGTAGAATGCAAGTTACGCTTATTTTTGACTAGTTTCGGGCCAGAAACCCAGCCAGTGGGCGGCAAAACAAGCACTTTCGCTCCGGCAGAATGCAAATTCTGCTATTTTTCGTCTAATTGACGGTCGGCATTAGGACTGTTGCGCCGAACCGGACATACTTTCACCCCGGCAGAATGCAAATTTCGCGGCGATCGGTAGGTATTCTGCCCGGAAAGATGTTCCGTACCAGCAAAACAAAGTAAATTACCTCAAGAAACCGTATGAATGTGAAGCAACCAAGCAACACCTGGCTCACCAACTGGCTGGAAAATCTGCAACGAGAAAGCTGGCAACTGGAGTTGATCATTTCGGGCTTTGCTATTCTGTTGCTATCGCAGGGATTAGAGGCGGGCGGTAAGTTGGATGATTATTCTATCGTGCATCTTCCTAAAAACGGAGCACACTGGCTTTCCATTGGCGTAGGATTATCAGCAATTCTTGGCGCTGGGTGGGTAATGCTGGTAAACCTATGCATTCATGTAGTATTACGCGGTTTATGGATTGGCACGGTGGGGTTGCGTTCTATCTCGCAAACTATTGACTACGAGCAGTTGAATTATTCTGACAAATTCAAAGCCTATCTATCGCGCAAGGTGGGAAGTTATGATGAGTATATTTTACGATTAGAAAGATTATGCAGCGTAGTGTTTGTATATAGTTTTCTAATTGCGTTTGCGTTCATTGGCTTTGTACTTAGCCTTATTGCACTTTTTATCATCACTGCCACGCTAAGCAATCTGGAAGCCCCAAGATGGCTATTTATATTGCTTGTCGTATCAACGATACTTACACTACTGATGTACTTAGTGGACTTTGTCACGTTTGGCGGGCTGAAACGAATTAAAAATCGCTTCTTCACTCAGATGTATCTACCCATCTACCGATTCTGGAGCCTTATCACCCTGTCGTTCTTATACCGCCCGATACTATATAATCTACTAGATAACTCATACGGTAAACGGGTTGCCTGGTTAACGCTCCCTTATTTACTACTCTTTCCAATCTTTGCTACATCTCGCATAGATAGCTATCCACTACTTGAAGGAATAGATAAGCAGTACGCCTCACAAGATGGCGGGTACGTAGCCGCCCAGTTCTACGATGACCAACGAGAGGATGATCTTCTCGAAATCTTTAGTATTCCCTCCCGAAGTGTTGCCCAGTCGCACTTAGAAGTTTTCCTACAGTATAGTCCAGATGACAATCCGTACCTCGCCAAACTATGTTCTAAATATACTATCACAGATTCATCACCGTTTCATAATGATTTTCTAAGAGGCATCAGGGAAAGTATAAAAAGAGTGGATGGCGATACTTCGGCTCTTGTTGATACGCAGAGCAAAGCAGATTGCATCCGACAGATGTATCGGGTATATCTGGATGATAGCCTAATTCATCAACTCCATCCTAAGGTATACATTCACCCCAACAACGATGAGCGAGGGGTGCTTTGCTTCATTGATATTGCCGCGCTACCCCGCGGTATGCACCAACTGCGGGTAGCTAAGACGACCCTTCCGCCCCGGGCAGATAGCGTTGAGACGATATCGAATACCATTCCCTTCTGGCGGGATTAGCCCTGAGAGGCAACTAGTGCGAGTCGCGCGTGACCTGGTCGCCGGAGCCAACTCATTCCTGGTCGTAGGACGCTGTCGCTACCCTACGACCCGTTTAGGTTACCCCACTCCAATACAAAAACCTTTAACTGGTCGTAGCGTCTGCTAACGCATACGGACATTTGCAGCACTAATAGAAATTACTTCTCAACTGAAAGACCGAGCGGACGCTCTATACAACAAGTAGGTCCTTACGATTCCTGATAATTTTATAATTAATGACGATAAAGTATACCTCATACGGAACGATCAGAGCTAGTTTGGAGAAGGATGGAACGCCTACCGGACCGCTAAATACACTTATTGCAACGTATCAAAAGCTTGAAACTGATTCTCGTCGCCAATAACGAAAAGAAGTTCGAGTGGGGCCCGGCCAATGTTGCCGTAAAATTATAATCGGACTGGGCTAGCGAGCTGTCAGACGATAGCGGGTCTTGTACAATCGGACCGGTAAGGCCGAGGATACCAACCGAATCTCCAGGCTGTCGGATTGGCCGATACGATAGTTCCAACCCAAAAACTCGCAGTAATTGGCAAAATAAGACGAAGGTTGGCGGTTGTTGATCGTCGCCACCGTATCTCCCGAACGCAAATCGTGGAGCGCAGCCGGTGAGTTGGTATGGACCACTCCGACCATGAGTGTGCTATCGTTTTTCCACTGAAAAGACAGACCTAGGTCCTGGCGTTCTTCGGTTTGCAAAGCGTTAATCACTTGAGTCCGCTGGTGCGGAGATCGACTTTGCGTGGTATCAAGCAGCAGCCGATGACCGACGAAATCAAAGATAACCGGGTATTCGGCAAAGAAGCTCGTGCCTACCAGGTTCATTCTCCCACTGGAAGCATGGAGGTCACTGATAGCAAAGGGATGGTTACCAAGCAAGATAGTATCTAGGTCTAGGTGATCGATAGTCTGGACTTTTCCGCCGAAGTGAGAATGCACTGTATTAGACCGCGTAGTCAGGGTGGTGGGGGCTATCTCAGCTTGCGTAGGCTTTTTCAAGTGGATGTACCCGTTGGCTCCGGTATCGAAGGTAATGTTGTTGACTCTACCGCCCACCTCCACCGATACCCGTGGCTTCTTATCACCAACTGATACCATTGGAAGAGACACAAAACCTTCCGGATAGAACAGCGAGTCGGTCAGTTGATAAAACAATTGTTCCGATAAGTCTAGCGACCAGTTGAACCGGCTCAGCGCATCAACGCCCAGGATACCGTCGATTCCTCGGCAACCGAAGCTGTTTGCAGAATAATCGCTGGCGATGATGGGCACGTCGCTTAGGGTGAGGGTACTATCGAATGCAATCAGTTCAGGAAGGCGCAGTAGAAATTCGGAGCGTTTTCTTCCGTTAAAATCGAACCGCTCAGAGGTCCCAATCGTATCCAGTTCCCACCGGAGCGCGTGTCGCTCATCCACCACACAGAAGTCAGCCCCCGTATCAATCAAAAAATTAAGCGAATCATTGCCTACAAAAACGGTCGTAAAAGCACTTCCATCGCTTACGCGAACTTTGTGGTAGTGCTCCACGATACCTAAATTCTCCAACCAACGGGCGTCTACGGTATGGCTGAGGTGATACCAATAAAACGATAGCCCCACCGTCTCAATCGCCAGTAGCGACAGGGCGAGGGCAATTTTTCCCCAAGCGTTTTTGATCTTAGCAATTCCCTGCAGAGCTAATATTACTAAAACACTCGCGACGAGGTAATAGATGGTAGTAGTGTGATTGTCCTCGAAGACGGTAGACGAGGTGAGGTAGGGTTCGTAGTGGAGAAACACCAGCAACCAAAGCCACCCGCCGTGAGCCAGCAACGCCACCGGAAGCAGCACGCGCCAACGGTCCGACCATCGGTCTAATTTTTGGTTGAGGGTCAACCAGAGTGGGATGGTCAGGTTGAGCGTAAGCATACCCACTAAAATAACCACCCCCACCCTCGGGAAGTCAACGTAGAACGCCCGGAGAAAGAACATCCCGTAGGCAGTCCAGTAAACCGACACCACCGCCAACCGTACCATTTTCATCTATCGTCTCTCACATTTCACATTTCATATCTCACATTTCACATTTCACATTTCATATCTTAGTGCGAGTCGCGCGTTACCTGGTCGCCGGATTTGCCGCGCAGGAAGTCCATGTCGGCTCCCAGGTGGGCCTGCTGCACGTGGTTCACGTACAACTGGGCGTAGCCGCGCACAAACTTCGCCTCCTCAGTTTGCCGCGCCTGCCGACGCTGCTCCAGTTTGTCGTCCGAAACATCCAGATGTAGGCGGCGCTCTTCCACATCGAGCTCGATCATGTCTCCGTTCTGCACCAGGGCCAGCGTGCCCCCCACGGCCGACTCGGGCGACACGTGCAGCACCACCGTGCCGTAGGCCGTGCCGCTCATGCGTCCGTCGGAAATGCGCACCATATCCGTCACTCCCTGCTGGAGCAATTTCTTGGGCAGAGCCATGTTGCCCACCTCGGGCATGCCCGGGTAGCCGCGCGGCCCCACCTCCTTGAGCACCAGCACGCAGTCGGCGTCCACGTCCAGATCAGGATCATCGATGCGGGCGTGGTAGTCTTCGATGGTTTCGAACACGACGGCGCGGCCCCGGTGCTTCATCAGGGTAGGCGTGGCCGCCGAGGGCTTGATCACCGCCCCGTCGGTGGCCAGGTTGCCGCGCACCACCGCAATGCCCGAGCGCTCTTTGAAGGGTTCGTTGTAGGTAGCGATCACCTCGCGGTCGTAGCAGGGGGCCGCATCGCAGTTCTCGCCCAGGGTGCGGCCGTTCACCGTGGGAGCGTCCCAGTGCAGCTTTTCTTTTAGTTCGGCCAGCACGGCGGGCAGTCCCCCGGCGTAGTAGAAATCTTCCATCAGCAGCTTGCCCGAGGGCATCAGGTTCACCAGCAGCGGAATGTTGTGGCCCAGGCGGTCGAAATCGTCGAGCGTGAGCTCCACCCCTACCCGTCCGGCGATGGCCAGCAGGTGGATGATGGCGTTGGTGGAGCCCCCGATGGCCGCGTTGGTCACGATGGCGTTCTCGAAGGCTTCGCGCGTGAGAATCTGCGACAGCCGCAGGTCTTCGTGCACCATTTCCACAATCCGGCTTCCGGCGGCGTGGCACATCGAGCGACGGCGGGCGTCCACCGCCGGGATGGCGGCGTTCTGCGGCAAGCCCAGCCCCAGGGCTTCTACCATACAGGCCATCGTGGAGGCGGTGCCCATCGTCATGCAATTGCCCCGGCTGCGCGACATGCAACTCTCGGCGTAGAAGTATTCTTCCTGCGTCATACGGTCAGCCTTCCGGTCTTCGGTAAACTTCCACACCGAAGTGCCCGAGCCAATGTCTTGTCCGCGAAACTTACCGTTGAGCATGGGGCCACCCGACACCACCAGGGTAGGAATGTCGACGCTGGCCGCACCCATCACGGTAGAGGGAGTGGTTTTGTCGCAGCCGCAGAGCAGCACCACCCCGTCCATCGGGTTGCCCCGAATCGACTCTTCGGCATCCATGCTGGCCAGGTTGCGAAACAGCATGGCGGTGGGCTTGAGCAGCGTTTCGCCCAGCGACATGATCGGAAACTCGAACGGGAAGCCGCCCGCTTCGTAGACGCCGCGCTTCACGTACTCGGCCAGCTCGCGGAAGTGCGCGTTGCAGGGCGTGAACTCCGACCAGGTGTTGCAAATGCCGATGATGGGTCGGCCGTCGAAGGCGTGGTCGGGCAGACCTTGGGTGCGCATCCAGCTGCGGTAGATGAACCCCGACATGTCGATGCGGCCAAACCAGTCGTGGCTGCGGAGGTGCTTTTTTTCTTCAGGCATAGTGGTTGTTGGATGTTGGATACTGGATGACTTTCTGAATGGCAAGATGCTGGATGCTTGTAGCTGGTTACTAGCGGCTAGCATCCAGTATCTAATCCGTTCAGAAGATCATCCGCGCGGCGGCCGCCAGTGACCAGTGACCAGCATCCTGCCAATCAGAAAATCGTTTTTTCTTCCCAATATTACCGAACTCTGCTTAAATTACAAGTCAAATTACTCAACCTACGCATGAAAGTCTACCGAACCACCTCCGGCGCAGTGGTGCACCACGAGAATCGTTACTACCGCAACTCGGAAATCCAGTGGGACACCCTGATCAACCAGCCCCGCTTGTACCAAAACCTGGAACAGGCGTTGCCGCAGTGGGAGCCTGCTGACGACGGAGAAGCGCTCATCAAGAACGCGTTGCTGCCTCCCACCGGGCAGCAGGAGGTGTGGGCGGCGGGCGTGACTTACTACCGCAGCCGCGACGCGCGCATGGAAGAATCCAAAGAATCGGGCGGCGGCAGCTTCTACGATCGGGTGTACGATGCGGACCGCCCCGAACTGTTCATGAAAGCTACGCCCGCCCGGGTGGTGGGGCACGGCCAGCCCGTGCGCATCCGAAAGGATTCATCGTGGAACGTGCCCGAGCCGGAGCTGACGCTGTTGGTCTCTTCGTCGGCTGAAATTATTGGCTATACGGTGGGCAACGATATGAGTTCGCGCAGCATTGAGGGCGAGAATCCGCTCTATTTACCCCAGGCCAAGTCCTACGACGGCAGCACCGCCCTGGGGCCGGGAGTGCTCGTCACCTCCGATCCCTTCCCGAAAGCATCCCAGATTAGTCTGCGCATCGAGCGCGACGGGAAGGTAGTGTTTGACGAATCTACCAGTGTAGACCAGATCAAGCGCTCATTTGAGGACCTAGTGGAGTATCTCTACCGCGAGTGCTCGTTTCCGTACGGCTGCTACCTGATGACGGGCACGGGCATCATCCCGGAGAATGACTTCACGTTGCAGCGGGGGGATACGGTTCATATAACGATTGATGGGATTGGTACGTTGGTGAATGGGGTGGAGTAGCATTTTTGAAGAGCTAGAGAATGAAGAATGTATAAGGGACGTCAAATAAGTAATGTACTCAACTTATATTCCGAGATTTGCGTCTCCACCTTTTCCGAGCGTCCTGTGGTGACACAGGCCGTGGAGTTGGTTACTTTATTTTATTATCGCCCATAAGATAGTTGTTGCCGAAAACAATTTTCACCCATGGCAGAAGATTCCTTAACCTCGTTGCTTGCTACGTACACTGCGCTGGTAGAAAGTTATCAAAAGGAAGGAGTTGATAATCAAATTGACGCGCAGCGCTACAACGATATTTTGTTCACGTATCACTCTACGGCTATTGAGGGCAACACGCTGACCCTGGCCGAAACAACGCTGCTCATAGAAAAAGATATCACCGCCCGGGGGAAGCCCCTTAAGGATCATTTGGAGGTAAAAGATCACATAAACGCGCTGAACTTTGTGCGGCAAGAAGCAACCAACAAACGGCCGATCACGGTCGATTTGGTTAAGGAAATCAACAAGCTGGTGATGCAAACCACGCTGGCTGACAAAAGTGAGACGCCCGGCGAGTTTCGCCACCAGAATGTAGCCGCCGGTAAGTTCATTGCGCCCGATGCCAGTAAGGTGCCCCTGCTCACTGTTCAATTTTGCGAACACACCGACCGACAGCTTCCGGAAGTAAACACCCCGGCAAAAATCGTGTCGCTGGCCGCCGAGGCGCATTTCAACCTGGTGAGCATTCATCCGTTTCGCGATGGCAACGGAAGAACATCACGCTTGTTGATGAACTACGTGCTTTTCTACTTCAACCTGCCCCTATTGCCCATTGCTCGGGAAGATGCTTCCCGCTACATTGAAGTCCTCAACCAGTCGCGAGCGAAGCAAAGCATTGGCATTTTCACTAAATTTGTGGCTCAACAGGGCATTAAATTTCTTCAGCGTGAAATAGAA
Source organism: Cyclobacteriaceae bacterium (assembly GCA_965217295.1). Classification (GTDB taxonomy): domain Bacteria; phylum Bacteroidota; class Bacteroidia; order Cytophagales; family Cyclobacteriaceae; genus Tunicatimonas. Next base: position 4,595,879 of record CBDCHR010000008.1, on the reverse strand, counting down.
AAGAGTCAGAATATTCGGAAGGGAACAAACTTATACTTTACGTTTTAGTAATAGTTCTACTACAACCAAGAAACCAACCCCATGACCATCACCGGAGAACACATCATCGCATCCACCTTCACCACCAGCAACGGCAACGCTTTCCAGGCTACCAACCCCGTCACGGGCGAGGCGCTCCCCACCGACTTCCACGAAGCTAGCGAGGCGGAAATCAGCCAAGCCGTCGAGCAGGCCGAAGCGGCATTTCTCACCTACCGCAAGAAGTCCGGCGCCGAAAAAGCGGAGTTCTTAGAGCGCATCGGCGAAGAAATTATGAATCTGGGCGACGAGCTCGTCGAGCGTTGCCAGCAGGAAACCGGCTTGCCCGCCGGGCGCCTGCAGGGCGAGCGCGGCCGCACCGTCAATCAACTCAAAATGTTCGCCCAACTGCTGCGCGACGGCTGGTGGGTCAACGCCCGCATCGACACCGCCCAGCCCGACCGGCAACCGCTGCCCAAGCCCGACCTGCGGCAAATGCAGGTTGCCCTGGGGCCGGTGGGCATCTTCGGGGCCAGCAACTTTCCGCTGGCCTTCTCCGTGGCGGGCGGCGACACCGCTTCGGCCCTGGCGGCGGGCTGCACCATCGTGGTCAAGGGCCACCCCGCCCACCCCGGCACCAGCGAACTAGCGGGGCGCGCCATCGTGCGGGCCGCCGAAGCCACCGGCATGCCGAAGGGCGTATTTTCACTGATGCAAGGCACCACCACCGAGGTCGGGCAAGCGCTGGTGAAACATCCGTTGATCAAGGCTGTGGGCTTCACCGGTTCGTTTCGGGGGGGCAAGGCCCTGTTCGATGCCGCCAACCAGCGGCCCGAGCCCATTCCGGTCTACGCCGAGATGGGCAGCATCAACCCGGTGTTCGTACTGCCCGGAGCGCTTAAAGAACGTAACCAACAAATTGCCGAGGGCTTGGTCAGCTCGGTCACGCTGGGTGTCGGGCAGTTCTGCACCAACCCCGGACTGGTGGCCTCCCTTGCTTCGGAGGATACCGAAAACTTCCTGGCCAAGGTGCAGGAGGGCATTACGGTTTCGGAAACGGGAGCCATGCTCACCGGGCGCATCAGTGATGCTTATCGTGAGGGCGCCGACCGCATGAAGCACTCCCGCGGCGTAGATCCGGTGGGACAGGGGCAGTCCGCCGACGTGGCCGCTACTTCCCAGGCGTTGGTGTTCCGCAGCACGGTGCAAAACTTTACGGAACAGGAGCAACTTTCCGAAGAGGTGTTCGGCCCCTCCACCCTGCACGTGTCGGCCCAGAGCAAAGAAGAACTGCTTACGCTAGCCCAGCAGCTCGACGGCCACCTCACGGCCACCCTGCACGCCACCGACGACGACCTGCAGGAGTACGCCGACCTGGTCGACATCCTGGAACGCAAGGTGGGCCGACTGCTCATCAACGGTTTCCCCACCGGCGTGGAGGTATGCCACTCCATGGTGCACGGGGGCCCCTACCCCGCCACCACCGACGCCCGCACCACCTCGGTGGGTACCCTGGCCATCCAGCGGTTCAGCCGCCCGGTATGCTACCAGAACTTCCCGGACTTCGCCCTGCCCGACGCCCTGAAAGACGACAACCCGCTCGACATCTGGCGATTGTTTAATGGGGAGATGATTCGGTAAACGTCTGATTTACTTCGGGATTTTTCTATCGGGCACCCCGGGGGTCACCTGCAAGGGACCTTCGGGCGGGCAGAGACGGGGATGCCCGCCACTAGGTCCTCTTCAAGCAGCTTGCTGGGTGCCCGAGAGAGAAGCACTCTCTTGACCGCGAAGTACCACAGCCGACTTAATTCTTAACAATTCGATAAACCGGTTGCTGACGCTAATCCGAACCACCGGAGTATCTTTGTCCTCAGATACGTCTCGCTGCAACCTACTTCGCCCGTGTTCTTAAAATTCACTTCCGCTGTTCTGATGCTCGGGCACTACTGCTCACTCGCCGTTGCGCAGCCGTCCCCGCCCCTCGCTGATAGTCTGCGCCTCAACCAGATTCAGATTATCGGGTCGCACAACAGCTATAAGCAGGCTATCGACCCGCCGCTGCTGGCGCTGCTTCGTCAAACCGATTCGGCCATGGCCAGTGCCCTGGACTATAGCCATATCGCGCTGTCGGAACAACTGGACATGGGCCTGCGCAACCTGGAGCTCGACGTCTACGCTGATCTGGCGGGCGGCCAGTACGCGCAGCCGCTCGGCCTCACCTGGGTCAAGAATAGTCCGCCGACGACGCCCTATGACCCGGAAAGAGTCATGAACGCCCCCGGCTTCAAGGTGCTACACGTGCCGGAGGTGGACTTTCGCAGCAACTGCCTGACACTGGCGGCCTGCCTGGAAGAACTGCGGCAGTGGTCGGAGGCGAACCCTGATCATCTGCCGGTGTTCGTGACGATAAACGCCAAGGACGATCCCATCGACCGGCCCGGCTTCACGGTACCCACCCCCTTCACGGCCCCGGTGCTCGATGCGTTAGACGAGGAGGTTCGGAAGGCTCTGGGCGAACGAATCCTGACTCCCGACCAGGTGCGGGGCAACTACGAAACTTTGGAACAAGCGGTGCAGCGGGGCGGTTGGCCTACGCTGGCGGAGGCCCGCGGGCGGTTTCTGTTCATCCTGGACGAGGTGGGCGACAAACGGGCCGCCTACCTGAAAGACCACCCGGCGCTACGCGGACGGCTGATGTTCGCCAACGCCGAGCCAGGCACGCCCGAAGCCGCCTGGCTGATCATGAACGAGGCGGTGGAGGATAAGCAGGAAATTCAACAGCGCGTGAAAGAAGGATACATTGTCCGCACCCGGGCCGACGCCAACACCCGGGAGGCGCGAGCTAACGATACGCGTACCTTCCAAGCAGCGAAGCAGTCCGGAGCGCAAATCATCACCACCGACTACTACCAAAAAAGCACGCACTTTCCGTCGGACTACGTGGTGCACTTCGAGGACGGAAGCTACGTGCGGCGCAATCCGTTGAAGTAGTTGTCAATGGTCAGACATGGCACGTACTTCTGGAGCTTTAAATATTATTTGATTTTCAGATTGCGTATTATTTTCAGATAGCATTAGTGAAGTTACGAGCCATATCGTCTGTTACATCTTTACTCGTCAAATAGTATTAGCTCAATCTGCCCATGTGCTAATTCGAAAATGTCAATGAACCCGTAATTAGTCAAGATGATCAGGGCTGTATTTCTGTTTTCGTAGTGAAAATTAAAACTGTGATGTCCTGAACTATTTCCTGCATGGCCTGCGCCTTCTTTGTACGTACCTACATTGACAATATTGAAAACATAACCAAAATAGGTGCCTTCCCATCCACTAAAAACATGAGGGGCAATCATCGGTTCAAGAAGTTTTTTGTTAAACAACTTGCCAGAAAAGATAGCTTGGTCAAACTTGAGCAAGTCTATGGCACTAGACCACATTCCACCGGCTGATAAAGTCACATGCGTCCTTTCATCCTCATACCGGTTCTTTTCAACTATTTTCCCTTCCTCATTTTTAACGTATCCCCTGGCAAACCGGCCATCGCGTCCCTCATAATCCTGAACATAAAAATAGGTGTCAAAAGTCGTTCGGTCCAGGCTGAGTTTTTTCAAGATGTTTTTCTTGACGTATTCTGGAAATGTGAGTCCCGATATTTTCTCCACCATTGCCCCCAAAACCAGTAAGTTAGAAGTGGCATAATAGACGCTATCTCCAGGTTCGTAAAGTAGAGGCTGGTCTTCTATAAATGGCAAGGCGTCAAGACATGAATTGACGTTTTGATAGCTGAAGCTTTCTACGGTGGGTGTGAAGATTTAACGGGATTTTTCGTTCGTAATCTGCGTATCCAAGTGCATTTGCGTAGGTGATTTCTTCTCCTTCAGCAATAATGACAACACCCGAAAATTCCTGATTATGATATCGAGCCGTGAGTAGGGAATCCAGTTTCAGATATCTATCCTGCGCGTGTAATGCATGGCTAGAAAGAAAGACGATTGTTAGTAATAGAAATCTGACTTTATTCACGGTAGCACTATTGTCGCTAACAATCAGGTTTAGAAGTTCCCCTATATCACTGCATTCTCTCTGTTTGATAACGAGTTACTAACTACCCTAAAGATACGACAAAATAGTTCTTAAGCACCTACATCCGCACCAGCAAACCGAGCACTTCCGCCAACTGCGGCTCGTCGGCCAGGGCCACGCGCACGATGGCCCGGTAGCCCCGCACCCACCGTTGCAAATTCTTGAGCGCCTGGTTGCGCTGCCGGGTGGCCGACTGCGCTTCGCCCTTGCGTTGGGCTTGCTGCTGCTGCGATTGGATAAAAGCCACTACGGTGGCCTGCGCTTGCTCAATCTCGGCCTGGGTGAGGCCGTAGCGGGCAACGGCCTGGTGCTGCGGAAGCAACTGCTCGTAGAAGCTGCTCACCTGCTCGGTGAAGTCCGAGCGGCGCTTGGGATAAGGAGCGTGAAGTCCAAGTGCCTTTTGCATTCCCCGGTCTTGCTTAAACGCCAGTCGAGCCAGGGCCAGATGCTCGTCGTAGGTATCCTTCAGCTGCTGGAACTCCGTGACCACCACGTCGGTGGCGTTGAGCTGGGCGCGGTAGTTTTGGCGCTTGGCCCCCTGCAGCATCAAGAAGTGCTCGAGCAAGGCCTTCCCCTTTTCCAGGTTCTTGATCGGATAGCCAAAGTCAACGAGCGCCTGCCGGATACCGGCGTGCTGACGAGAGTTCTCAATGAGCAGGCGGGCTTCCTTGGTTTGCTCAGCGATGGAGGTACTGTTCATGGGATGATTTGATAAAGTGATACAATGACGAATGATCGACGGGCAGCAAAAATAGTGGACTTGATCTGCAGCAAAAGCGCAAGAATAGCCGGTTTGGCACTGAAGTACCTTTCTTGGTCATTACGAAGAAAATAGAAATCGCGCAGGTTATACTTCGTGCACCTCATGTGCCTCAGAGGGGCGCTAGCGGGCTTTTTCGGGCGGATGAGCGTTGCCGCCGGTGGCAGCAAGACTACTCCGGAAAAAACAATGGCGTAGGCCGCCGCCGCAAGACTTCTTGGCACCCAGTAGCCAGATAGGCAGTGCCTACGCGACTATCCGGCACGAATCAATGACGCAGGCAATGGCAGGATGACTTTTTTGAGCGGATTAAGGACGCAGCCGCTGCCACGGTAGCTCTTTTTGACCAAGCACAAGGATATGCGTGGCTAGCAAAACCACGTAGCAGCAAAACAAAGCAATTGGTATACAGTTACGTACAGTCTTTAAGAAATTAAAGCTAAATTTTTTTGTATAACTTCTATGAAAAATAGTGTACTGAACAAAACTTACAACGCAGCGTGGGTCCTTATTTTTTTCTCTTTATCCCTGCACGCTCAATCTGTCGATACCACCGAGGTGATACCTCCTAAAATCTTCCTCAACTGCTCGGGTGATTGCGCTGAGAACTTCGTCAAAACGGAGCTTTCTTTGTTTGATTTTGTGCGCGATCAGGTGCAGGCCGATATTCAGGTACTCATTATCAACGAGGGTAACGCCGGTGGCGGTCAACTCTATACCCTGATCTTTATCGGGCAAAACGATTTTGATGCACTCGTAGATACCCTTACGTTTTCTACTATTGCTTCTGATACCCAGGCACTGATGCAAGAGCAGTTGCTGGCAAGGCTCAAACAAGGATTGATTCGCTACCTGGCCCGAACCCAGCTGACCAATCAGATTGAGCTAAACTTTAAGAAAAGGGAACCGGAAGAAATTGAAATACCCGACGATCAGTGGAACTACTGGGTGTTTACCGTCGAGGCCGAAGCCTCTTTCAGTGGCGAGAGCAACCGTCGGTCAGTTTCACTAGACAATTCCCTCTCCGCCAAACGAGTTACCGACGCGTCGAGAATGAGTGTGTACGCCTTTTATGACTATGATCGCGAGAAATTCACGGTCAATGAAAAACGCATCACGGCAGGTTACGCCGAGTATGGCCTCAACTCTCGCTACGTGAAGAGCTTCACCGAGCACTGGTCCGGAGGGATCCTCTATTCATTTTATCACTCCGTGTTTTCCAATATTCGGGCGTCTCACCGGATCGCCCCGGCCATAGAATACAACCTGTACCCTTATTCGGAAAACATTCAGCAGCAGTTCCGATTAGCTTACCAGGTTGGCTATAATCCTATCTCGTTTATCCAGGAAACTATTTATGATCGCACCCAACAACACATTCCTTACCATAAGTTTTCGGCAGTGCTGGATTTTACCAAAACGTGGGGGAATGTTAACACGACTTTTAACGCTTCTACCTTTCTCAACAACTTTCAACGGAACCGCCTAGATCTGAATACCAACCTAACCGTTCGCGTGGTAGAGGGGTTGTCAGTGACGCTTTCGGGGTCGGCGTCACTCATTAACGATCAGATCTCCCTGGCCAAGGCCGAAGCATCCGATGATGCGTTTCTGCTAGGGGCCCGCCAGCTTCCCACCAATTTCTCGTACTATACCAGGGTTGGTTTCAGCTACACTTTCGGCTCTATCAACAACTCAGTGGTTAACGTCCGCCTCAACCAGATTGAGTAGATCGCTGCTTACTCTCGGGCGCGTTTGCAACGCGTTCGTTCAACTAATCTCATCACACCGAGCGTACCCTGATGATCATAAGAACGCTCACGCTTCCCCACCCAAACCTAACTTGAGGCCAACAAATACACCACCAGCATCGAGGCCACTTCTTTGCCCCGGTTGATGGGCACGTGCGGCACGCGACCGTCGAAGAACAGCGAATCGCCGGTGGCCAACTGCACGGTGCTATCACCAATTTGGTACTCCACCTCCCCGCGCAGCACAAACTTATACTCGTAGCCGTCGGTGGTGAGCGGCTCACGCTCGGAGCCGGGTTGCAGATCCAGAATCACCACTTCCAGCGTGGTATCCTGTAAGCTCTGGTTGAGCACGTGCCGGTAAGAAAAGCCCTTGGCCCGTTCGCGCTCGAAGGGCTGGTAGTCCGCGGCCCGCTGGTGGATGTAGGGCAGGTGCGCCCCTCGACCGAAGCCAATGTCCTCAAAAAACGAACTCATGTCCACCTCCAGCGACTGAATCACTGCCACCAGCACCGGCAGCGAGGGCACGGTGCGTCCGTTTTCCACCTTCGAGAGCAGACTCTTGCTCACCTCGGCCCGCTCGGCCACCTCGTGCAGGGTAAGGTTGCGTGCCTGCCGCAGGCTGCGGATTTTCTTAGCAATTTCAACGAGAATGGGGTCGTGCATGCGAAAAAATTTGCGCCAAGCTATACAAATATACGACCACCCGGAACTCGCCACCAAAGCTTAACAGAAAGTTAACACGGCCCGGCAACTCAAAAACGCGTCAGGCAGCGAAAAAGGAAGCAAAACACCACTTTACCGCTGACTGAACCCACCGCCATAAGTTGCCCGGTATTAAACCAATGTTGCGTTGATCGCAAATGCTTAACCTAAACTTAAAACTAGGTTGAGCCAGAGGCAAACCTGATTCCTTACTTTTGTCTGCTGAATTGATCACTCACCAACCCACCGCAACGATGAGAAAGTATGTACCCCCCGCGCGGGCGTTTGCCCCGCCCATCATGGCCTGGCTAATTGCCCTGACCTGTTTTTGTCTCCCGGCACACGCCCAGGAGCGCACCATCGAGGGCACGGTGGTGGACGCCGACACCAACCCCATTCCCGGCGTGAACGTGCTGGTGAAGGGCACCAGTCAGGGCACCATCACCAACATCGACGGACAATACCGCATCAACGTGCCCAACGATGCCGAAGCACTGGTGTTCTCGTTCGTAGGCTACGAAACCCTGGAAGTACCCATCGGCACCCAGAGCATCATCGACGTCGACCTCACCGAAGATGCCCGTCAGTTGGGCGAGGTGGTGGTGACGGCGCTGGGCGTAGAGCGTGAAACCAAGGCCCTGGGCTACGCTGTGGAAGAAGTGCAGGGCACCTCCATCACCCAGGCCCGCGAGACCAATCTGGTCAACTCCTTGTCAGGACGCGTGGCCGGAGTGAACGTGACGGGTGGATCGACCACTATCGGCGGCTCGGCCCGCATCACCATTCGGGGCGAGTCGTCGCTCAACATCAACAAGAACCAGCCGCTCTTCATTGTGGACGGGGTGCCCATCAACAACAACGTGGTGGGTTCGTCGGGTTCGGGCAACCTAGAAACCGACTACGGGAACGGGGCCGGGGAGATCAATCCCGACGACGTAGAGTCAATCAGCGTGCTGAAGGGACCCAACGCGGCGGCATTGTACGGCTCGCGGGCGGCCAACGGCGTGATCATCATCACCACCAAATCCGGTAAAAACAACAAAGGACTGGGAGTGAGTGTCAACTCCACCGCCACCTTCGAGAACCCGCTGCGGCTGCCCGACTGGCAAGACCAGTACGGACAGGGCAACCGGGGCGCATTTTCTTTTGTAGACGGGGAAGGAGGAGGCATTGCCGACGGCGTGGACGAAAGCTGGGGCCCCCGCCTGGACGGACAGCCCATTCCGCAGTTCGATTCGCCCCGCAACGTGCCCGGCTTCCGGGGTGGCGACATCGATGCGGCTCCCGACGGGAGCACCATTACCCCGACCCCCTGGGTGTCCAATCCCGACAACGTGACCGACTTCTTTGAAACCGGGCTCACGCTCACCAACAACGTGGCGGTGTCGGGCGGCAACGAGTCGGGCAACTTCCGGCTGTCGTATACCAACCTCGACCAAACCGGCATGTTGCCCAACACCGACCTGCGGCGCAACACGGTGCTCTTTAGCGGAGGATACAAGCTGTCGGAAAAGTTGAAGGCCGATGCCACGGTGAATTACATCCGCTCGCGCAGCGACAACCGCCCCTCGATCAGCTACGGCACCGAAAGCCTGATGTACCTGTGGGTGTGGTACGGACGGCAGATCAACACCGATAACCTGCGTAACTACTGGCAGCCCGGCCTGGAAGGACAGCAACAGTTCAACTATAACTACAACTACCACGACAACCCCTACTTCACCTCGTACGAAAACACCAACGGGCAGGCCAAGGACCGGCTCTTGGGTAACATCTCACTGACCTACGATTTCACGGATGATTTGAGCCTGCTGATTCGTTCGGGAACGGACTTTTACCGCGAGCTGCGCGACCGCAAGCGGGCCTTTAGCACGCAGCGCTTCCCCTTTGGCATGTACCGGGAAGACAATATCTTCTTTGAGGAACGCAACACCGATTTTTTGCTCTCTTACAACAAGACGCTGAACCAAGTTTGGAGTCTGGGAGCATCGTTCGGCGGCAACCGTATGGATCAAACCTACGAGTACAATGAACTGGTGGCCCCGCAGCTGTCCATCCCGGAGGTGTATAACTTCGGCAACTCGCGGGTGGCCCTGCAGGCCGAAGAGTTTGTGAATCGCAAGCGCATCAACAGCTTGTACGGTTTGATCAACCTGGGCTACCAGAACGTGCTGTTCCTGGACTTCACGGCCCGCAACGACTGGTCGAGCACCCTGCCGGAGGACAACAACTCGTACTTCTACCCGTCGGTGTCGGCCAGCGCGGTGATCAGCGATATGGTGGAGTTGCCCTCGGCTTTTGCCTTTGCCAAACTGCGCGCCAGTTGGGCCCAGGTGGGCAACGACACCGACCCCTACAGCCTGCGCAACGTGTATAACTTCTTGCAGCCCATCGGAGACTTTCAGCGCGTCACCGAATCGGGTGTGATTCGCAACCCGAACCTGAAGCCCGAAATTGTGTCTTCGTTTGAAATAGGCACCGATCTGCGCTTCTTCGGCGGACGGTTGGGACTGGATTTCACCTATTATAACATGAACAGCCGCAACCAGATTCTTCGGATTGACGTGGACCGCACCTCGGGCTACAGCCAGAACGTGATCAATGCCGGGGAAATCCGGAACCGCGGGGTGGAACTGATGCTGACCGGCACCCCGGTAGAACTGAGCAATGGGTTTCGGTGGGACGTGAATCTGAACTGGACCCGCAATCGAGGCGAAGTGGTGGAGCTGACCGAAGGCATTCCGTCGTACCGCATTGCTGGCAACCGGGGGGCCACCATCCTGGCCGTGCCCGGCGAGCGCATGGGCGACATCTACGGTTCGGTGTTCCAGCGGCACGAGGGCCAGATCGTCTACAGCGAAACGGGCTTTCCGCTCCGGACTTCGGATATAGAGAACATCGGCAACTACAATCCTGATTGGATGCTGGGGATCAACAACACCGTTTCCTTCAAGGGCTTTAACCTGGGCGTGCTGCTGGACATCCGGCAGGGAGGCGTGATCGTTTCGCAAACCACCTGGATCGGGCGCAACGCCGGGCAGCTGGAAGGAACCGTGCTGGGTCGAGAAAATGGCTTGGTGGGAGACGGAGTAATTGTGACCCAACGCGACGAAAGCGGTAACATCACCGAGGTGCGTCCCAACGACGTGGTGGTGCCCGCCCGCGACTGGAACTACCAATACTTCCGCCGGGAGAACAACGTAGAAGCCGCCGCCTGGGATGCTTCGTTCACCAAGCTGCGCGAAGTGCGGTTCGGCTACACCTTCCCCAACACGCTGTTCGGATCTACTCCTTTTCGGGACGTTAGTTTATCCGTGGTGGGTCGAAACGTAGCTTTGTGGACGCAAAACCCGCACATTGATCCTGAAAACATGTCGATGAGCGGTGGCACCCTGGTGCCCGGCGTAGAAAACATGGCCTACCCCACACCCCGCAGCATTGGGTTTAACCTGAACTTCAAACTGTAATAAATTTTAAGGTTTGTGTCGACACAAACCTTAAAATTTATCAAAGTAACTTCTAATTGAAAACTAACAAGATCATGAAAAATATACCATGCTTACGGTATTTTGCCGGACTGCTGGCCTTCGCGCTGGTGACGGCCTGCACCGACGATTTTGACGAACTCAACTCCAATCCGAACCAGCCGGAAACCGTTACCTCCGACCTGCTGCTGACTAATATCATCTACGAGTCGGTGCGGGAAATGGACGGGATGGCCTGGGGCGAGGGCAACGTGATCGCCCAGTACGTCGCTAAAATCCAGTTCACCGGTCGCGACCGCTACGACTGGGAACCGGAGGGCGACCCCTGGTTCGAGTTTTACGATCTGCTGCGCGACGTAGAAAATATCCAGGACATTGAAGAAACGGACAACAGCTACGTAGCTATTTCGCTCATCATGAAGTCGTGGATGTACCAGATTCTGACCGATGTATACGGTGACATTCCCTACAGCGAGGCCACGCAGGGCAAATCCGAAGGAAATTTCACACCGGTTTTTGATCGGCAGGAAACCGTTTACGCCGGTATTCTGGCCGATCTGGAGCGCGCCAATACCATCCTGAACACCAACCCCACCCCCGTGTCGGGTGACGTGCTGTTTGACGGTGACCTGGTGCGGTGGCAAAAGCTGGCCAACTCGCTGCGGTTGCGGGTGTTGCTGCGGCAGTCGAACCAGAAAGACCCTTCGGCGGCCATGTCGGCGATCCTCAACGATCCCAACGCCCCGATTTTCACGAGCAACGACGATCAGGCGGTGTTCGACTACCTGGAATCTGCTCCCAACCAGCAGCCGCTCTACACCACCCGTTCGGGCTCCTTCGACGAGTACCGGCTGAGCAAACTCATGGAAAACACGCTCAAAGGCTTGAACGATAACCGCCTGCACGTGTACGCCCAACCCACTACCAGTTCCGAAGCGGGGTTGGTCGGCGAGGAAAGCGACTATCAGGGAGTGCCCAACGGCCTGGCCGACGAGAGTGCGCTGATCTTTAACGGCGGTTCTAATTTCGTTTCTCGGGTAGGACTGCTCTACGCCTGTTTGGTGTGCAACGACGACGCTTCGCCCACCGCGCGGCAGGGCATGGTGATGACCTACGCCGAGTTGCAGTTCATTCTGGCCGAAGCCGCCGAGCGAGGATTCATCGACGGCAGTGCCGAAGAATACTACCTGAACGGCATTCAGGCCTCGTATGATTACTTTGTGAATCGGTCGGCGTTGATCTCGCCGGAAATCAGCGAAGCAGCCGCCACCGCCGAAGGCTACTTCACGCAGGCTGGGGTAGCTTACAGCGGGTCTACCGAAGAGCGGTTGGCGAAGATCGGCACCCAGAAGTGGTTGGCGCTCTTTTTCAACGGCCTGGAAGCCTGGGCTGACTGGCGCCGTACTGGCTACCCCACGGGATTGCGGCCCGGCGTAGACGCCCTGATTGACCAGGTGCCGGTTCGGTTCATGTATCCGGGAGAAACCCAGGCCCTCAACGGCGAAAACTACCGGGCAGCGCTTTCGGCGCAAGGACCCGACAACATCACCACCCCCGTGTGGTGGGACGCCCAATAATCCAATCAAACACTGTCACTCGGGCGCGTTTGTAACGCGTCTGATTAAACAAAATCCCATGAAAAATACACTAAACATCACCCTGCTGTTGGTTCTGTTCGCCCTCAGTGGCTGCTACGACGAGTTTGATAAAACCGAAGCCTTCGAGCCTTTTACCAAGCTCACGTTTGATCCGGAAGGAGGCGATTTTACCGATGTGACGCGCACCGAAGCCGGTGAACTCATCCCAACTGCCGAGGTATCGGTGACCATCACGGCTCCCGGCTTGCAGGCCGCCACGGCCACGGCACTAGGCAGCGGCCAGCCGGTTGACTTGGGCACGCTTACCTTTACCGATGGCAAGGCCACCCTGGTGGTGCCGGTGAGTGCGCTCAGTGAAGCGGATCGCATCCAGTTTACGGCTCAGAACACCGACGGACGGGCTTTTTCAACCCGGTATCAGATTGCGTACTAGCTTTCTAGAATCCGGTAATCGTTCAGCTCACCATAAAGACAGTTTCTGAGCATAGTTTTGTGAGCGTGGGGTTTTATTAACTCCACGCTTTCTTTATGTTTGATGCAACCCACCTTGTATGCCGTTCCTTCATCGCTCTAGCCCAACCAATTGTTTATTTTCCCTCCCGTTCGCTAGCCGCAGGCGGAGCGAAGTGCGCGGCACCCGGCATCCTACGACTCAACATCAGCATCTCCCCTACCTCGTGCTCACCAGTCTGCTGCTGGTTAGCGCCTGCCAATCCACTAGCCAGGAAACCGAATCGGCCAACCGCTGGATCGCCCAGGCCCCGGCCGGTGATCAGTACGCGCAGATTGACACCGCCGGAACCACCGTGCTGCCCAACGGTCGGTTGCTCACTCCCCGGGGGAACACCCTGCGCGTGGCCCCGCATCCCTACGGACTCACGCTGAGCCGCGACGGACAGATTGCCATCAGCGCCAACTCGGGCACCGCTCCGTTTTCCATTTCGATCATCAACCACGTGCTGGGCGAATCGCCTATCGTGCGGCAAATTCCCGAAGGCGCCGAAACCGACGACGACTTGCTCGGCGCGGTGTTTATGGGGGTGGCTATCTCGCCCGATAACCAGACCGTGTACGTATCCGGTGGACAAGAAAACAAAATCTTTCTCTTCGACGTGGCCACCGGCGAACCCCAGGGTGAGATCAGCGGGGCGGTGACGGGCACCGACGGAGCGGAGTATACCGACGGCTACCTAGGCGACATGAAGCTCACCCGCGATGGCAACACCTTGTACGTGGTGGACCAGGTGGGCTTTCGACTGCTGGTGATCGACGTACCGAGTCGCACTGTGACCCGCAACGTGCCGGTGGGCCGCTATCCCTTCGGCGTGGCGCTGTCGCCCGACGAGCAGCGGGTGTACGTGGCCAACGTGGGCGTATTTGCCTACCAACCCATCGGCGGACTTTCTGAAGACAACCTGAAAGAACAGGGGCTACGCTTTCCGGCCTCGGCCTACGGCAGCGAGGAGATGCGCCAAGGAGTGCAGAACGATACAGTCAGCATCCCCGCCCTGGGCGACCCCAACGCGCCCGAATCCTTTTCGGTGTGGACGGTCGACGTGGCGCAGGACTACGCCGTGACGGCCAAAACCAAAACCGGGGTGCTGGTGGGCGAGATGGTAGAAGACTTCCCGGCCGTGGGCGGGGCGAGTCCGAACTCGCTGGTCGCTACCGACGACCACGTATTCGTGAGCAACGGCAACAACGACTGCGTGTCGGTGATCAGCACCGCGCAGGACACGGTGGTGCACACCATCCGCCTGCGACCCGACGAGCGCCTGGGCAATTTCCGGGGAGTGATTCCCTTCGGATTGGCGCTGTCGCCCGATCAGAAACGGCTGTACGTGGCCGAATCGGGCATCAACGCGGTGGGGGTGATCGATACCGACTCCATGCGCGTGATTGGGCATATTCCGGTGGGTTGGTTTCCGTCGAAGCTGGCGGTGAGTCCCGACGGGTCGCAACTGGTGGTAGCCAACGCCAAGGGCTACGGCAGCGGTCCCAACGGCGGTCCGAACTTCGCGCTCGGTGACGAGGGCAGTTACATCGGTCGTCTGATGAAGGGGTCGATCACGGTTATGGACGTTCCGACGGATGAAGAACTGTCGCAAACTACCCAGCAGGTGATCAGCAATAACTTTAAATTCCTGAAGGTGAACGAGGTAGCCCGTGAAGAACGGGACGACAATCCGATTCCATTATATCCGGGCGAACGCGAATCACCCATCAAACATATTGTATTTATCTCCAAGGAGAACCGCACCTACGACGAGGTGTTCGGGCAACTGGAGGCGGGGCGGGGCGAACCGTCGCTGGCCCGCTACGGTTACCGCGCTACCTTCAGCAACCGGGCGGGTGATCGCACCGTCGACACCACCACGGTGATGGTGAATCATCTGAAGCTGGCCCAACGCTACGCCACGGCCGACAACTTTTACGTGGACGCCGACCACTCGGCCGACGGGCACCGCTGGCTGGTGAACACCTACCCCAACCAGTGGGTAGAAACCTCGGTGGCGGCCTCGTACGGCGGCAAACGTAGCGCCGTAGCGGGTTCGCAAGCTCCGGGCAACTACGGCATCGTGGGTTCGTCGGGCGCCATTTATCCCGAAGACTACAACGAGGCCGGGTCGATTTGGGACCACATGGAGCGCAACGGGGTGAGCTTCTTCAACTTCGGCTTCGGGGTGGAACTGGCCAACAGCTACGCCGATTCTACGCTGAAGTACTTCGGGGTGCGTCCGCTCATCAACTACCCCATTCCGGGTCCGTTGTACAACCGCACCTCGAAGCGCTACGCCACCTATAACATGGGCATTCCCGACCAGTTTCGGGTAGACACGTTCATTGAAGAGTTTAACGAGCGCTGGGGCGAAGGAAAGGATACGCTGCCGCAGGTGCTGACGATCATTTTGCCCAACGACCACGGGGCGGGCGACCGACCGGAGGCGGGCTACCCCTTTAAAGAAAGCTACATGGCGGACAATGATTTGGCACTGGGCCGCTTGGTGGAGTTTCTTTCGAGCACCCCCTACTGGAACGAGATGGCGATTGTGGTCACCGAAGACGATTCGCAGGACGGGGTGGATCATATCGATGCGCACCGCAGTTTGCTGATGGTGTATTCGCCCTACGCCAAGCGTGACTACGTGGGACACCAGCACTACAGCTTCGGCAGCATCTTCAAGACCTTCTGGAATATCCTGGGCATCCCCTACCTAAACCAGTACGATGCTGGGGCCACCGATCTGGCCGATCTGTTCACGGCTACGCCCAACGATAGTGTTTACAATGCCTACGCGGTGGACCACCGGATTTTTGATCCGCAGAAAGCCCTGGATCCGTTCGATGAAAACTTCGACTGGCGGGCAGTGATGGCTTCGCCGCAGTTGGACGATCCGGAAGATTTTGAGCGGGCAGCGGGCCGACGCGATGCCGAAACCCTTCGGGAGCGCCGTAGCGATACGAAGCCGGAGAGCGAATCCGCCAACTGATAAGGAACTTAGTAAACCGGGGAATCCTTGGGTATACAATACAATCACAAATTAGATTAGCTTTGTCCCATTGTTTGATTCCATCTATTGTATCATGAATACAGAAAACGTTACCATCCCCAAAAAAAGAGAACGGCAACTGCTCCCCGCCGAATTTGAAGTGACCACCTGGGGGGCCGTAAAGCCTTACTTTGACGATCTGCTTTCCCGCGATATCACGTCGGCCGACGAACTGCGCCGCTGGTTCAACGATCGTAGTGAGTTGGAAGCCGTGCTGTCAGAAAATCTGGCGTGGCGTTACATCAAAATGACCTGCGACACCACCGATGAGGAGCTGCGGCAGAGCTACACCGAGTTTATCACCGAAATTGAACCCAAGATTGCTCCGGTGAGCAACGAGCTTAACAAAAAAGCGCTGAACAGTCTCTACCTGGACGAACTCAAAACGCAGGACGGCTACCCAATTCTGATTCGAGAGCTGGAGAAGGATGCCCGCATCTTCCGGGAGGAAAACATTCCGCTCAAGACCGAAGAGCAACAGGCGGCCCAGCAGTTCGGCACCATTTCGGGAGCGATGACCGTGGAGTTCGACGGACAGGAAATAACCCTGCAACAAGCCGCCAACAAATTGCAATCAACCGACCGCACCGAGCGGGAAACTGCTTATCGCAAGATTACCCAGCGACGCTTGCGGGACAAGGATCAGCTTAACGAACTGTTTAGTACGCTGGTCGGACTGCGCGACCGCATTGGCAAGAACGCTGGTTTTGCTAACTACCGTGACTATATGTTTGAAGCGATGGGCCGCTTCGATTATACACCGCAGGATTGCTTTAACTTTCACGAGGCGGTGGCCCAGGAGGTGACTCCCCTGTTGGATGAACTGGCCCGGGAGCGAAAGCAGCAGTTGAGAGTGGATGCGCTGCGTCCGTGGGATAAATCGGTAGACCCGCTCGGGCAGCCGCCGCTCAAGCCCTTTACTAGCGGAGAAGAACTCACCGAAAAGACCATCCAGACCTTCGGTCGGCTCGATCCTTACCTGGGCGAACGCATCGCCGTGATGCGAAAAATGGGCCACCTGGATTTAGAATCACGCAAGGGAAAGGCGCCGGGCGGCTACAACTATCCGCTGACCGAAACCGGGGTGCCCTTCATCTTTATGAACGCCACCTCGAACCTGCGCGACATGGTCACCATGATGCACGAGGGCGGGCACGCGGTGCATTCCTTTCTGACGCGCGATCTGGAGCTGACCAACTTTCAGAACACTCCGTCGGAAGTGGCCGAACTGGCCTCGATGGCTATGGAGCTAATTTCGATGGACCACTGGAACCTGTTTTTCACGGATGAGGAAGACCTGAAGCGTGCCAAGCGCGACCACCTGGAGCAATTGATTGAAACCCTGCCCTGGGTAGCGACTATCGATAAGTTTCAGCACTGGGTATACGAGCATCCGAACCACCGTGTGGATGAGCGAACCAAGCACTGGCTGAACATTTACGAGACATTTTCGGACGGCGTGACCGACTGGAGCGGGTTGGAAGAAGAAAAGCAGCACCTGTGGCAAAAGCAGTTGCACCTCTACGAGGTTCCCTTCTATTATATCGAGTACGGCTTTGCCCAACTGGGCGCCATTGCGGTGTGGAAAAACTACAAGGAAGATCCGAAAAAGGGTTTGGAAGGATACAAAAACGCCCTCCGCCTCGGTTACACCAAGACCATTCCTGAGGTGTACGAAGCCGCCGACATCCGCTTCGACTTCAGCACCGATTACATCCGCTCGCTCATTCAGTTTGTGAAGGAGGAACTGGATCAGGTGTAATTCTGTCGCGGCGCGCCGCATCCGCGTTGGTCATGCCCAACCGGGATCAATCGCTCCGCCACAAAGAATTTCCTCGGCATGCCTACTATATTTATCATTTTCCTGTATATTTGAAAGATTTACAAAATTTACCCCATATACAGCGGTGCGATTTAGCATCTTATTAACCTATGAGACTTATTCTAGCCTTAAGCTGCTTCCTTTGCGGCTCCACCTTCCTGTCCACTCCCCTACCGGCCCAATCGGTTGCCATTTCCGGACAGGTCACCGACGCTGATGATGGCGAGCCGCTGATCGGTGTTAACATTCTGGTCAAAGACAAAGTGATCGGCACCGTCACCAACAGCGATGGCAACTTTAGTTTCACCGTCAACGAAAGCTTACCTCTCACCCTGGTGGTTTCCAGCGTGGGCTACGGACGCAAAGAGGTAGTGGTGGACAGCCAAACCGATAACCTGAACATCCAACTGGAATATCAAACCCTGCTGGGTCAGGAGGTGGTGGTGTCGGCTTCTCGGGTGGAGGAAAGCATTCTGGAGTCGCCGGTTTCTATTGAAAAACTTGATATTCGAGATATTCAGGCGGCGGCCGCCCCCAGCTTCTACGACCAGATCGTGAACCTGAAGGGCATTGATGTGAGTGCCCAGAGCCTAACGTTTAAGTCGATCAACCCGCGGGGGTTCGGGGCCAACGGCAACGTGCGTACGGTACAACTCATCGACGGCATCGACAACCAGGCGCCCGGACTTAACTTTCCGGTGGGCAACATCGTGGGCATCTCCGAACTGGATCTGGAGAGCGTAGAGATTTTACCCGGCGCGGCCTCGGCTTTGTATGGTCCCAACGCCATCAACGGCATCATTCTGATGAACAGCAAAAGTCCGTTCGACTACCAGGGCCTAAGCGCGGTGGTCAAGCTAGGAGCCACCCACCTCGACGGGGTGGATGCCGACCCGGCGCTGTATCAAAACTACGCGATCCGCTACGCCAAAGCTTTCAACAACCGCTTTGCCTTCAAGGTGAACGCCGAGTTTCTACGGGCGGGCGACTTCCGGGGCGTAGACTACCGTGACCAGCAGGACATTGTGGAGCGCAGTGACGAGAATATCGATCCGATCAACCGGGCCGGTCGACGCACCTACGACGGGGTCAACGTTTACGGTGATCCGCTGCTTAATTTGGGCGTGACAGCCGCCGGGTCTAATGAGCTGGCGCTGGTTCGTCCCCTGATGCCCTTCGGCGAAGCCGGTAACTTCACCCCTACCGGATACACCGAGTCGGAGATTTTGGACAACACCACCGAAAGTATTAAGCTAGGCGGGGCGCTGCACTATCGCATCAACGATAACGTGGAGGCCCTGGCGCAGTATAACTTCGGCTCGGGTAGCACGGTGTACACAGCCAACGACCGCTTCGTGCTCAACGATTTCTCTATCTGGACGGGCAAGCTCGAACTGCGGGGATCTAACTTCTTCGTACGCGCCTACACTACCCGCGAAAACTCCGGCGATTCGTACGCCGCCAACACCCTAGCTTCACTGATCAACGTGCAGACGACCATTCCGGCCTACTTGAGCGGCTTCGCGGGTGCCCGATTGCAAGGACTCTCTATTGACCAGTCGCACGCAATTGCCCGCGGGGTGAGCGATCAGGAGCGCCAATTAAATCTTGAAAATGGCAGATTTCAACGGCTCTACGATTCGCTACGGCAGGTGCCTATTTCGGAGGGCGGGGCCCAGTTCTTAGACCAAACGGGACTGTATCACTTTGAAGGGATGTATAACCTGTCGGACCAGATCGACTTTGCGGAGGTAATCGTCGGGGCCAACTACCGCCGCTACGACCTTGTCTCGGAAGGCACCTTGTTTGCTCTACAAGACAATGGGGAAGAGTTCAACATCGACGAGTGGGGAGCCTACGTGCAGGTGTCGAAAGATTTGCTGGATGATAAGCTAGACCTCACCGGCTCAGTGCGTTACGACAAAAACGAGAACTTTAGCGGACAGTTTTCGCCCCGCTTGTCGGCGGTGTTTACTCCAATTGAGAACCACAACTTCCGGGCGTCGTTTCAACGCGGCTTCCGCATTCCCACCACCCAGGATCAGTTCATCGACCTCGACGTGGTGACGCGCCGATTGGTGGGTAGCAACCCCATCCTGGTGGATCGATACAACTTTGTGGACAACCAAGTGTACACCACCAACAGCGTGCAGGCGGCCCGGCAGGAGTTCCAGACCACGGGCAACCTGGCGGCCGCTCAGGATTTGTTGAATCCGGTGGAATTTGGCGATTTTGAAACCGAAAAGGTGAACACCTACGAGGTGGGTTACAAAGGACTACTGGGCGAAAAGCTGCTGATTGACGCTTACTACTACTTCAGTTCGTACCGCGATTTCATTGCCGAAGTGGACTTTACCCAGACCGCCAATGGCAATGGCCCCCCTTTCGGCGGCGAGGCCAATCCGCAGGGAATCATTCAGCAGACGGTGGGCACGCAGCGCTTTGGCTTCGACGTGAACGCCGACGGCACGGTGAACGCCCACGGCTTTGCCATCGGGGCCGAGTACGTCCTGGACCGGGGCTTCGTGGTGGGTGGCAACGCCGCTTACAACAACCTGCTCGACCAGCAAGACTTGATTGACCAGGGTTTTCGGGCTGCCTATAACACGCCGCTGTGGCGCTACAACCTAAAATTGGCCAACCGCAAGGTGACCGACAAGTTCGGTTTTAGCGTCAACTACCGATGGCAGGACGCCTTCTTGTGGGAGTCGTCGTTTGGCGTGGGCGTGGTTCCGGCCTTCTCAACCTTAGACGCCCAAGTAAGCTACAAGTTGGCCGACCTGAAGTCGGTGATCAAACTAGGCGGCTCCAACGTGCTCAACGAGCGCTACACCACCTCTTTTGGCAACCCTCGAATGGGAGCCGTCTACTATATCTCGCTCACCTTTGATGAGCTTTTAAACTAATAACAACTATGCAATTCACCTCTTATACTGCCGCCATTGGCGGGCTTAGCCTTGCCTTATTCCTGGGGGCCTGTAGCACCGAAGACGACCTGATTGAAGAACGCAACGCTGATAATCCTTTGCCCACAGCAGAACCGCCGCCCACCGGCACCCCCGGCTCGGCCGACTTCACTAAGTACGTGGCCATTGGCAACTCGCTAACCGCAGGCTTTATGGACGCGGCTTTGTACAACAGCGGGCAACAGAACGCATTCCCGGCTATTCTAGCCCAGCAGTTTCAGATTGAGGGAGTAGGCGGGGGTACCTTTAACCAGCCAGATATCAACTCACAGAACGGTTTTAACACATCGCTTAACAATGGCAGTCAGCCGGGTACCATCTTTGGGCGCCTCGTGCTTAATCTAGGATCTCAAGACACTGAGCCTGGGATTGAGTCTACGGTGGGCGAGCTAATTACCCCCTACGGCGGAGATCGGGCGCTGCTCAATAGTTTCGGAGTACCCGGAGTACGCGCCATCGACGCGGTGGTTCCGGGCTACGCTCAGTTCAATCCGTTCTTCGGGCGCTATGCTTCTTCCGCTGGTGCTTCTCTCATTGGTGACGCCGCCCAGGCCCAAGGCACCTTTTTTACGGTGTGGCTCGGCAGCAACGACGTGCTGGGCTGGGCTTTGTCCGGCGGCAGCGCGCCCGACGGTGAAGTGGATCCGGCGGCGCAGTCCACCAATCCCGCTACGCTGACCAGCATTGCTAGTTTCACCCAGGCCTATCAGGAAATCATCGGCAGCATGCTGGCCACCCCCGAGGCCAAGGGCGTGGCGATCAATCTTCCGCCGGTCACGCTGTTACCCTTCTTCCGGGCGGTGGGCTACAACCCAATTCCGCTCGAGCAACCACAGGCTGATGCGCTTAACGAGGGCTACGTATCGTACAACCAGGGACTCGACGCGGCCGTGGCCCTTCAGTTGATCACGGCTGAAGAAGCCGCGCGTCGCAAAATCGGCTTTGCTGCCTCAGACACCAATGCGGTGGTGATTCTGGATAAAGATCTTACGGAAGCAGATATCTCGGTGGCCTTGGGGCTGCCACCCGGTTCGCAGGTGCTGCCCAAACTGCGGCAGACCGTAGAAACCGATCTGCTGCTGTTGTCCGTGAGTCCCCTGCTGGGCCAAGAGCAACGCGAAGGCGGCGGCCCCTACGGTTTGGCAGACCCCGTGACCGATCAGTACGTACTAACTCTCAATGAGCAAACCACGCTGATCACCCGCTTAGCAACCTTCAACGGGATCATCAATGGCATTGTGCAGAGCACCGGCGGACGGGTAGCTTTGCTGGACGTGAACCCGGTGTTTGCTGATATTGCGGGGCTAGATGCTACCCAAGCTGCTCAATTGGGTATGTCAGCAGAAGCCCAGGCGGCGGCCGACGACATGCAGGGTATTATGGTCGACGGAGTGGTACTAGCTCCTACCTTTTTGCCCGATGGTATTTTCTCGGTAGACGGCATTCACCCCAATCCTAAGGGCCACGCGGTGGTGGCTAACGAAGTGATTCGGGTGATCAACGAATCGTTTGACGCGACGATTCCACTGGTGGATACCACCCCCTACCGCACTATTTTGACTCCGCCTCCGATGTAAGGTTTAATCGAGAGCAAGTGACCCAACAAATCTGTCGTCAGTCAATACTTTCATAAACTGACAAAGAAAATCCGAGAAGCGTTCTCGGATTTCCAACAGGCTAGGCCCACTTAGTCCGGATATTATAGTTCGATGAGTTTTTATAAGAAAAGATAGTAACGGCAATGGATACTAATGAATTCAAATACGTTCACTTTCGCTTCTGCCATTGTAGTTGGTTCAGTCGTGTATATGAGTTCTGATTTGAGGGTCTTGAAAAAGCTTTCGGCTACCGCGTTATCCCAGCAATTGCCTTTTCGGCCGCCGGGCGGCCCCGTCATACTTTGTACCACCAGCGGATGGGCCTTGAGTATGTTCCTAAACTCACGGCAAGCGTATTGTACTCCTCTGTCCGAATGGAAGCGGACGCCGCGCGGATCTACGGAGTTACTATCGACCTGTTTTTGATAGCCATTTTCCAAGCTGGCATCACGGTATCGCACGTTTTCATCGTTTCGCTCAACGACCACCCGCGCGGCAGCCGCCTACTACCTTGCGGTCGGCCAAGTCCACAATAACGGTTAGATATAACGGCACGGGCCGCCCCGCATCCTTGAGTAGTCTTGATATAGGTGATATCAGATGCCCATGCTTTTGCTAAAGCTCCAGGAGCGAACTTTCTGTCTAACAGGTTTTTAGCAATTGGATAGTTATGGTTAGAGTCAGTAGTTCTTATCCTGAACTTTCGATGAACAACACTTCTGATACCGGCTACCTTCATTAGTCTAGCCACCGGGCCCCGGCGGCTCTAGGTCTGGATATCTGAATGCTTCTTTTATGAAGCTCACGGGCCGCCGTGGCTCGGTGATTTTGGGACTACCATATCGGCCTTTGCTTTCCTTGTGAATTTTCCGGATCAGCCGAAGGACCTCGTGGGTCTGTATCCTTCGTAAAGATGGCTTTCTAGAGAGCCAATTGTAATAGCCGCTTCTGCTCACTTTGAACGCCTTGCACATCCGCGCGGCGTCTGCTTCTCAACCGGGCGCCGGGCGCAGCAAATGTAGATCGGTGATTTTTCATAAACCCAAATACTTGCTGTCGCTCTTGGAGAAAATGCTTACCGGGCGCCGGGCGCTGCCTTTTTTAGGATGTCGCGCTCAATTTCTGCCTCCCGTAATTGCTTTTTCAACTTGGCAACCTCTGCCTACTCAAAACTCAAGGACGGTTTGCCATGTCCAGAAAAACTACCATCTCTCCTCTGTTTGTATTCCCGCTTCCAGCGGCTCAATAAGTTGGCTCGCCGGGACGCCGGTCGGATGCCTAATTCTTGTGCTACCGCATCGGCGGTCCGATTCACCCGTGGGTTTACCGGATAAGCAGAGTTCAACCGGGCGCCGGGCGCGGCCATTAATTTAAAGGCCCGGTCGAACTGTTGTCTTTCTTGTTTCATAATTAGCTAAGTTAAGCGTTTCAGGCTTAACTTTTTGTCCACTCAAAGGTAGCAAGTACAGTTTTCTACGTACCCAGGACGATACTACTTATAGCTAATGCGTTTAACCCCCTTTATTGCTTTTCTTTTTGTTAGTTTACATAAATCAACCATTCGTATTATGAAACCACACACCATTACATTAAGACACTTGAGAGTTACCTGTCTACTGCTGATTTTATACAGCAGTGCCCACGCTCAGATCGCCAGCGAGCAAGCATTAGTCGACGCGATCAACAATGGCTCAGAAAATGACATAATCACGGTGGGGGCCGGTACCTTTGCGTTGGATAGCCCCTTGCAACCCAAATCGGGCATGGTCATTCAGGGGGCAGGCGTAGGACGAACCATCATTATGCCTTCCGACTCGTGGACTCCCAGCGATACTTTATTACCCGACGGAGATACTGACCATACCTCGGTAGTGAGAGAAGCCTATCTATTTGACTTAGGCGATAAAACCAGGAAGGTCACCATCCAAGACGCTACGCTTTCCGGAGAAGGCAAGCTCCACGGCATTCTCTACGGCAACGACTGCGACGGGTTAGAACTAAGCAACTTGCAGATTAGAGACGTGGTATGGAGCGGAGTTCGTACCTTTAGAATGGAAAATGCCCTTATTCATGACGTAGACTTTCTCAACGCCGGGGGGCGGTTTGGCGTAACCGGGGGGGCGCTGTACTTGACTTGGACCAGGAACTCTGAGATATGGAACAACCGCTTCACTAGAGACGCCGGGGAAAATTTCTACGGGATAAAGGGGCGCCAGTTCAAGAACGTAAGAATTCATCACAACACGATCTTGATGAACTTCGCCATAGAACTTCCCTTTGAGAACGACGAGTTTGTAGAGATAGACCACAACGTATGCGACGGCGCCATCTCAATTCCTAAGTACGCGGGCGGCCCCATACTGGAAGAGGGCTACTCATTCCATATTCACCACAACTGGATGCTACGATCCTACTCACTGGAGTGGGCGCGCAACGGGGCCAAAGTAGATCACAACTTGTTTGATTTTGATACCGAAGATGACAAAGGTAATCTAATTTCTGACTTCGGTAGAGTGACCTCCAAGGGGCCTACTCTGTTTCACGACAATCTGATCAGCAACCCTGGCCGGGGGGTGATCTGGACGAATTCACCGTATAACAACTACTCTTTCTACAACAACCACGTAAGGGCCAACAAGACCGTTACCTCGCGCACCGACGGGCTGTTTGGTTTTAATAAAAATACCGATTTCTCAACGATCGTAATCAAGGACAATATCATCGAGTGCTACGGTTTGGACCGACCTCTGCTACGCAACGAAGAGAGTCGTAACGCTAAGATTGAGAACAACACGCTAATCAATATTAGCGATACTGACAGTTACAAAAATCCTCAGACCGGTGCCAAGAAAGGACTGTTAGAGCCGCTTCAATTTACCTGCGGAGTGGATGGCGAGTATACCGTTGATGGCTGGCAAGCCACCAAGACCGATGACGCTCCTGAGATAAGTACCACTATCGTTGTGTATGCGGGGGGAAGGACGAACGAGGAGACGATGGAACTACGCGTTGACGGACAAGCGGTGATGGAATGGACCAACGTGGGGGGCAGCTTCTCAGGAGATTTTGTGGCTTACTCATATACTGCTAACGAGAAGGTAGTAGCCTCGCAAATTCAGGTTGCCTTCACCAACGACGACGGGGCCGATCGCGACCTACGGGTAGATAAGATTGAGGTAGACGGAGTGGTGTACCAAACCGAAGCCCCCACTACCTACTCTACCGGTACCTGGCGATCGAGCGATGGCTGCGATGCAGGCTTCAAACGCAACGAGCGCCTCCACTGCAACGGCTACTTTGCCTACGACCAAACCAACGCCCGTACCACCGATGCCGAGAAAAAGAAGATAGTAGAAACCCCTTCCGAAGAAGTTCGCCTGTTTCCCAACCCGGCCCAGGACGTGCTGCGGGTGCGCCTACCGTCCCATGAAGGCGAAGTGGTGATCACGTTGACTGATCTGATGGGACGGGAAGTAGTACGGCATCGCCAGCCCAATACCCAGGAGGTAACCCTGCCGGTGCAAGAACTCGCCCCTGGCTTGTACCAAGTCAACGTACAGCAAGCCGGACGGCGAATGATGCGGAAGTTGTTGATAGAATAATTGAACAATGAGTATATTTGGGGGGGAGGGGCTATCAATAACCTCTTCCCTTTTTTATCTCTGATCAAGATGCTCCGAAATACCTTCTCATTTCTTCTTTTACTCTACCCCCTTATTTCATTAATTGCCCAAACCACCGACACCTACACCAACCCCATTGGCGACTCTATCTTTGTGGCCGATCCGTTCGTCTTGCACCACAACGAAGCCTACTACCTCTACGGCACCAGCGCCGAAGACGGCTTCCGGGCGTGGCGTTCCGATAATCTGGTCGATTGGGATTCTCTCGGCTACGTGTACCGTCCCCCGGAAGGCTCGTGGGCCAGTAGCAACTTTTGGGCCCCGGAGGTAGTTCATTACCACGAAAAGTTCTACTTTGTTTTTAGTGCCAAAGGAACGGACCCCGACGGCCTACGGATCTGCCTGGCGGTGAGCGATTCGCCCGCCGGGCCCTTCGAGGACTTACGCGTACCTTTGTTCGACAACGGGCACTCGGCCATCGATGGGCACGTGTTCGTCGACGACGGAACACCTTACTTGTACTACGAAATGGTAGGGGCCGTAGGGCAACCCCGCACAGAGACCGGCTACTTCTGGGGCATGATCTTCGGCGGGCAGCTTTCCGACGACCTGTCGCACTTGGTGGGCGGCGAACCGAAGCTGTGCGTTTACCCTACGCAGGACTGGGAAAATCCGACGGGCACGCTGGCCCGCTCTACCGAGGGCATGACGGTTTTCAAGCACGATAGCACGTACTACATGACCTACTCAGCCAACCACTACACCGACCCGCAGTACGGCGTGGGTTACGCCACCGCTCCGCATCCGCTGGGTCCGTGGACCAAGAGCGACACCAATCCGATTCTTGCTCAAAATCCTGCGATCGGCGTTTCGGGTCCCGGCCACAGCAGTATTATCCGCTCGCCCGACGGAAAAGAGCGATTCATCGTTTATCACAGCCACGCCGACCCCAACAATCCGTCCCCCCGCCGAGTTTTGAATATTGATCGGCTAGTCGTTGCGCCGAATGGGCAATTACGGGTCGTCGGACCTACTCGTTCGCCGCAACCCGTGCCCACCCATTGAACCAATTACTACTCAATCCTGTCGTTCTTAACGTAAACCTACGCTACCGTACGCATGAACCATCCTAAATCCCGTCGCCAATTTCTGCAACAATTGGGAGTCGGGTCTACCCTACTGGCGGGTGGACCCTTGGCTGCGGCTTCGCCCCGAACCGTTCAGGAGACCCTGCGGTATCCCACGCTGGCTTCTTTTCAAAATGATGAAGGACACTACCTGCTGCGCATCAGCGTACGCTGCCCCAAGGTGCTCACCCAAGCGGTTTCGGGCAGTCTGCGCTGTGCAGGGGCGCGTATCCTACGAACCAAAAACTACTTTTTGCCGGTCGACGAACTGCGCGTGCAGGATAACCGGCTGCGCTGGCAGATGGCCGGAAACACCGCTTACCCCTACGTACTGATTGCCTGGCTATCACCCGAGCAGGAAGATATCCAGCTTACTCTTGAGATAGGGCGACGCCAAACGTTCACGCTGGCCGAACTGTTCGAGCAGGCAGGACTGAAGTACTCCACCGACCAGTTTAGCGTGGAGGTTGGTCTGCTAGGAACTCAGGAGATAGGTACGCTGGACCCTGCGTTGCTGGGTGTGCCGACGGATACGGAGAACTTCAACTTTGCGGTGATGGCCGACCCCCAGGGAGGCGATCCGGATGACAAATCGAACGGGAGCCTGACGCGAATCAAGATTCATAACGCCTTTGTCGAAGACAGCGTGGTGCTGGTCGATTTGCTGAAAAACCCGGCGTTCTGTTTGGTAGTGGGCGACATCGTGGACGGACAGGGGCAGATGCCTAACTTCGAAGAAATGTTGTCCTACTTTAAGCGGGTGGACGCCCCCTGGCTGTTTAGCGTCGGTAACCACGAAACCAAGTATCGGATCGAGTTCGGCCCGGACTACGACTGGTCGGCATTTGCCAACTACTTCGCCGCCCTGAAATCCATCAATGGCTCGGATAAATTGCTGTACTCCTTCAACATCGGGCAGTGGCACTTTGTGGTGTGGCCCGATCCGCTGCGCCGCAACTTCTGGGAAACCCACCCTCATTACTTCGACTGGCTGGAACGCGACCTGGCCGCTAACAAAACCCGTCCGACCTTCTTTTTTCAGCACGTACCCGCCCACCCCATTGGCATCAACCCGCTGATCGCCTACGTGGAGTCGGTGGAGGTGAAACGCACACTGCTGGATATTCTGGCCAAACACGGGAACGTGAAGTACGTGCTCAGCGGCCACGTGCACATTCCGATGATTGCCTCGATCAAGACGGCCGTATCGTATAAGGGGATGAAATTGATCAACTTACCCGCCGCCGGGTTTCGGCCCCGCGCCTTTGGCGAAGAAGACCTGACGGGCGGTCCGGTGCAGGGCATCGCGGCGGTGCGTATTGAGGGAGATCAGGCAAATCTAGAGTTTCGTACGGTCACCGACGAAGTATACGGCTACCCCGAGTCGCTGCCCGAGTTTTCGCCTGAGGCGTATCCCCAGTGGCTGCAGCACAAGTGGGAGCTGCCCGCCCAAAAGAATCTCATCAACGGCGACTTCACCCAAGGGTTAGAAGGCTGGCACCGCCGCTTCGTATACGAAGAATCCGAGCGCCCGTCTAACGTTCGGGAGGTGCGTTCGCTTGATGGGCAACCGGCGTTGTATCTACTCTCGCGTACCCGCGGCTATCGCGTGCCGGGGCAAGACCGGCTGCCCCAGACGATCAACCGCGTGGCCCAGGCGGTGGCTCTGGAACCAGGCCAGCGCCCGGTCGTCACGGTACGATACCAGGTAGACGAAGTCTCGAACCCAGACAGTTGGGCGGGGGCCTTCGTCTGGGTAGAGGGATTTCAGCGGGATCAGAAGAAGCTCAACCATCTCTACGCCATCGGTAGGGCCTATGGCAATCTGCACGACCAGCACCAGGAAACGGAGCGCGTGTTGCCCCGCATTTTCATCCTGGAAGCGGCTCCCGGCCAACTTCACACCGCCCAACTCAACATCGCCCGAGACTATCAGCCAGAACAAGCTGATTACGCTGACCTGCAACTTGATCGCCTGGTCATCAACCTGGGGGCGTGGACGGCCAACGAACGGCCCAATCAGCAGTGGGGCGCCTATTTTGCGGAGGTGGCGATGAGTCCTTCAACGCCGGTTGCTTCTTCGGTTGATAACGCGGTCATTTCTCCGGCTTCTGAGTCAATCGTTTGGTGGAAGATGGTGGATCATATCGCAGGCGAGCATATTCACGTAGACGACAAGTACGTGCCAACCGACCGAAGTTGAAAGGAAAGCAACGGTGATGAATAGCAGATACAGCCCCATCGTTATTTTAGAGTGATATCCTCCATCAATATTTATAACAGAACCACTTACAAAATCAGAAGCATCCGAACATAAGAAAGCAATCACTTTGCTAACATCTTTCGGCATCCCAATTCTTTTAACTGCTGTGTTTGACGTGATAATTCTATATGCTTGTAGTTACTTTATTTGTTAATTTTAACAATAAAAAGAAACATATGAATTTCGTTACCTTTCGAGATCACCTACACCATTTTCGCCTCTTTTCTACGCAGGACATCCGCAAGGTCTTTCCATCGTTTGACTCCCGGCGTTTGGTAGAGTGGCAGGCGAAGGGTTATATTCAGAAGGTCATCAACCGCTGGTACGCGTTTGCCGACGTGCCTACCGAAGAGTATTTCCGGTACTGGACTGCCAATCGGATATACTCACCCGCCTACGTATCGCTGCAAACCGCGCTGTCGTACCACGGCCTGATTCCGGAAGGAGTGTATACCACCACTGCCGTGAGCTCCCGGAAAACCAAATCGTTTGATACTTTTTTAGGTACTTTCGGGTATCGGCACCTGAAACCCAGTTTGTTTTTCGGTTATCAGGTGGTTCGTTGGCAAGGTTTTCCGATCAAGATCGCCGAACCGGAAAAAGCCTTATTAGATTATCTTTACCTGCATCCGCACCTCGACTCCCCGCCCGATTGGGAAGGACTGCGGCTGAATACCATGACGTTGGCAGAAAGTATCAGTCAACCGAAAATGGATGACTATCTAGAGCTGTTTGGTAGCCAGGCGTTGACCAAAAGAGTGCATCATTTGTTAAACCACCTGGAAGTATGCTAAGCCTGCCCGAAATAGTAACCTACTACCCTGCCCCTCTGAGAAGCTTTTCCCGCTTCATTATCCGGGAGTATCTCCAGTACAAGCTATTGCAAATCGTCTTTGATCGTAGTGCTTACGCTGACCGGCTCTGCTTTTTAGGGGGTACGTGCTTGCGGCTGGTGCACGAAAACACCCGCTTCTCGGAAGACCTGGATTTTGATAACTTTAATCTCGATGAAGAACACTTTACGGCAATCTCGTCGGTCATCGCTACCGAACTGCAACGTGAAGGCTACCAGGTAGAAATCAAAAACGTCATCCGAGGAGCGTTTCACTGCTACATTCGGTTTCCCAACTTGTTGTACCAAACCGGACTCAGTGGGCACCGGGAAGAAAAGATACTGATTCAGTTAGACACCGAACCCCAGCACTTCGATTTCGAACCCCAGCGACATATCCTGAACAAGTTCGACGTATTTACTGAAATCCTGACGACGCCAGTGGATATCCTACTGGCTCAGAAGTTCTTTGCTATCCTGAACCGAAAGCGTCCCAAAGGCCGGGATTTCTTTGACGTGGTTTTTCTGTTAGGTAAAACCCGTCCGAACTACGATTATCTGGACGTAAAGGTAGCGATCCGATCACCGGAAGCGCTGAAGGAAGCGGTGCTACAGCATTGCGAAGCTATTAACCTGGACACGATGGCCCAGGACGTTGCCCCCTTTCTGTTCTCTGCTCAGGATGCTCGGAAAGTTCGATTATTCACTGACTATTTGAAACGAGTACGCTTATAATATGACCGACCTCACCCTGCTATCCCGCCTGAGCACCACCATTGCCACGGTGCAAGACCAGACTACCCTGCTCCAAACCATCGTGGCCGAGCTGCAACCCGTCTTTGACTTCTACGACGGGGCCTGTTTCTGGTTAACGAAGCCGAGGACTACCATATCGACTTAGCCGCCGAGACTGGAGTTCCCCCACTTTAACGGGGGAAACCCAACCACCGAAGTTCATATCAAACAATCCAAAGCTTAGCAATATCGGCCTCCCGCAGCAAGTGCTCTTTGAGGGAGCGTTGAATATCGTCTACCATCCTTTCGGAATACTTTCTTCCGTCAACTTCTCCTTCGAGGATCGACTTATTCATAGTATGGCTGATGTTGTCTTTTCGGTTACTCATCTTCTCGTGAATATCGCTGGGAAACAGCGATTTGCGGGCGAGTTTAGGGATCTCCACGCTGGCTACCCAGGCGTTCACCTTGTCCTTAGCCCAACCGAAGGCTCCTCCGATCAATACTACTCCCAGGATCAAGCCAATGATCCATCCGATCGGACCCGCCAGTAACAGGGCCTGCCCTCCCCCTCCCAGGATGCTGGCCACCAGTATACTTCCGATGATGGTAGTCACTCCCGCCAGGCTATTGTAAAGATCACCGGCCGGATTATCTATGATGTTGGCGTTGATATTTTCCGGATTGTCGATGCCTATCTTGAGGGCCCCGCTACCTACCCCGTATTTTCGGCAGACCGGGTTGGTGTATTTATCCAACGCATTGGAAACTTCTTTGAGCCAGTCAGCCACCTCCGCCGAAATGTAATCGATGCCTTGCTGAGACTTCATCCAGTCGTTGAACTCGCGCAGGGTTTTTTCCTGAGCTTCCCGGAGGGTATCCAAGCTTCCGGAGCGCCATTGGTTATAGTAACTTTCGGTGAAATCTATGAGCTTATCCGTAAGTTTGGGAGTGATAGATTCTATCAGATCGGGAAGTCTGCGTTCTAAAATCTCCCTAAATTTCTCCCGGTCGGATAATACTTCCTCAATTTCTTC
Source organism: Cyclobacteriaceae bacterium (assembly GCA_965217295.1). Taxonomy (GTDB): domain Bacteria; phylum Bacteroidota; class Bacteroidia; order Cytophagales; family Cyclobacteriaceae; genus Tunicatimonas. Next base: position 4,563,922 of record CBDCHR010000008.1, on the reverse strand, counting down.
TTTGAACAAAGCCATCTTCACGTCAATTCTGCCAGCCAGGGCCAGGCCACGGGCAATAGCACACTCGGGTTCTCGGCCCCGCTTGACGTACACCTGCTCGAAGACTTCCTCACAGAGTTGTACGACGAAATTCATCCGGGAGGCCCCGCCGGTGAGGATAATCAGGGAAGGCGGATTATCCCGGGTCCGTTCTTTCGCCTCCTGGAGCGAGTGGCGATAGGCTTCTTTCCAGCTTTCATTATTCAGTTCGGGCATGGGCGTAGTAAGGATACGTTCCATATCCCGCTGATAGATATCGATGTCAATATAGATACGACCGTTCTTGCCATCGATGCGCTCGTGGGCGTGGGCGGGTCGGTCGCTAAACTCGCTCTCGTTAGAAAAATACTCTTCTTTGGCAATCCGACTCTGGATTTCGCAGATGGCCCGATAGCTAGGATGTTGGGCAAATATTTCTTCGAGCTCATTCTTTTGCGGATGGGCGTTGAGCGTTTTACGAAAGATGGCCCGGTCGATCAAACCGGCTCCCAAATGGTTCTTACCAAAATCGATCGCCACCTCCTTCAGCCCGACCACGTGCGTAAAATCCGTAGTGGAAGAGCCAATATCGACGATCAGCACGGCACCGGTGAGTTGGCTCACATCGCCCAGGTCGCCGGAAGAACGCGCATCCAGAAAGGCCGCCCGCGACTCGGCGATGGTCTCTACCCACCCTAAACCTGCCTGCTCCAGCACCTGCTGGTACTCGCTGCGAACCGTATCATCCCAACCCGAAGGGCAACCCACCAGGAACTTGGTGCGTTCGCCGCCCTGAATTTTTTTCTCCCGCACCACCGTTTCGTACACTTTACCCACGAACTGGCGGATCGGTTGCACAACTTCGTGCTTGCTAAAGTCCGGACTTTTAAACATCACCCGCAGGTTGTGCTGCCCGGTTTGTTTGTAAGCACTATCTCCGATCAGAATGCCTTTAGCGGAGTGTTCGGCCACCGCCGTAATGATCGCCCGTTTGTTGGCCGTGATCTCAATAATTTTTGGCTCCGATTCGGTGTATAAGGTGGTGGCCGACATGGCCGACTCTCCGTGGCCCAGGTCAAACCCTACAAATTCTTCCGCTTCGCGTGCTGCGGTGTTGTCATCCTCTTGCATATACTGGTTATTTGTGCGTCACTTGGGGGGTCACGACCCTTCCCATAGAAATAATCTTATCGTCTTTCACCAATGCCGGATACACCGTTTCTACTTCCTCATTTTTCAGATTTGGAAAAAAATCGAAAAGGTCATTATTCTGCCCATCATAGTAAACGAGCTTGAAATTGTACTTTGATAGCAAGCCGGCCACTCTTTTGGAGTTGAGCATGGCCAGTTCGCGGTCCTGGTTGTCGGCGGCTTCCACCATTCCCTGAAACAGCTCCAGCAGGTGTTTATCCTGTTCAATCAGGTTACCCGACGGTTCCAGGTTTTCGCTGTTCAACAAGGGAAGCAGTTTGTCGGCCGTAATGAGCAACTGGCGTAAATGAGAAATATACGCATCCGGATCTACTAACACATCGTAACGAACGTCTTCTTCTTCGAGCCGACTTCGTTTAGCGCGTTTGACCTCCTTGCGTTCGTGCCGCAGGTTGACAAAATGCAGGAACAATTCGCCCAAAACCACGGCCAGGCTGGCCCCCATCAACAGTTGGTAGTACTCCGGCTGGACTAGCCAGAAAAAAACGATTAATCCCAGCATGATGACTGCCTGAAAGATTTTGATGCCGGACTGATACTTAGCGTGCCCGATCAGTGTGATGGCGCCTTTGCCTGGTTCTTTTTTCCAGGCATTTACTTCAGTGACGGAAAGGATCAGCAAAACCGAAGCCTTGATTTGGGCGATCAGGCGGTCCAGCGAAAGTTCGTCCACCCCTTGCTCACGCCTGATCTCACTACGGATATGATGCAGTACGTTGTTCGTGGCGGCAATCACATTTTCCAGGTGAACGGCCTTTCTGATTTCCTTGCGTAAGAGATCGGTCTGTTGATCAAATAATTCTACTAACATTTTTTCTAGGCTATTCACGTTAAAACATCTTTCACCACTTTGCCCCCGGAGGTTCGTGTCGACACGAACGTTAAGAAATTGTCCCTTTCCTGATGATACGTCAGTCGTTCGTGGTTTAAACCATAAGCAGTGCAATATGGTTACTTGCAAACCGGGGATGGGTACCTGACCCGATGCTGTGAAAGCTAGTTTCAACTATTTCGCCACCGGTAAACCCTCGTCGGGGTAGCGTTTCAGATTTCCTGTAAACGCTTTGCAATTTTAACTAATTTCCCGCTGAATATTTATCCAGTAGCACGATGTACACCAAGAAAATATCAAAGAGGGTAGTCCTCGGTCTTATCTTTTCATTAGTCCTTATTATGCCTACCCAGGCCCAGCAGTACCTCGACTATCAGCTACGCCTGGAGCCGGTGTGGTCGCGGGTGGCGGATGCTTTGGGAGAGATTGGCTCAGTGGAGAGCGCCGAGTTTTCGCCCGATGGCAAGTACATCATCAGTGGCACCAAGTACGACAATTCCGTGGTGATGTGGCGCACGTCAGACGGCACCGAACTGTGGCGAAAGTACGCCCAGCAAGAAGTTGAACGGGTCGGATGGTCTGCCGACGGCCAGTACGTAGCCGCTGCCAGCGAAGATTTTCTGGTGACGGTTTATGACGCTACGAGCGGAGAAGTGCAGCGCACAATTAAACATTCCCAGGGCATAGACGGGCTGACCTGGTCCCATCAGGGAAGTCTGCTGGTGAGTGGGGAAGAAAAGACCACCGACGCGGACGGCACTACCCACGGTATTATCCGGGTCTTCGATATGTCCTCCGGTGAAGAAGTCAAAACGCTGGATTTCGGAAACACCGTCAACGAGTTGTTCTTCTCGCCGGATGATCGCTACCTGCTGGCCGTGGGGCACGGAGCCGTGAGAGTGTATGGAGTAGCCGATTGGTCACTTCTACAAACGCTCGAGCCCGGTTATTTTACGATTTTCACCAGCGGCGTTTTTTCGCCCGATAGCAAGCACGTGTTTGCGGTAGGACAGGGCGGCACATCCCGGGGCAATGCCTACCTGTGGAAGTGGCAAAGCGGCAAGTTGCTGAAGATGTTTAACCACACTGGCAAGAAGATTGAGTCGGTTTCCTGGCACCCCAACGGGCAGTACATCGCCCACGCCGGGCATGATCCCTACATTTATGTGTATCGGGTAGCGGATATTCTGCAATTCGGCAACGACGCCATTCCGGTGGCTCACAAAACCTGGGCCGGTGATCACGCCGAGTATATTGATTTCAATGCCGACGGTAGCTTCTTGGTCAGCGCCCACCAAAATGGCCTGATCAAACTTTGGGTATGGATGGGAGAAGACGCCGGAGTGAACGCCCGGCGTCATCAGCAGGTGAAGAAAGAACAAGATAAGGTCCAGCGATGATCTTGGCGTTATCTATTTAAGACTGACCTTGCCCTACTATGGATTTCCATCCGGTATTAATGACCATTTCTCTGCTGATGGTCATCAGTGGACTGCTGGTCATCAAGATCGAGCGCTGGTACCTCACCGAACCGATGATAGCGATGCTGCTCGGCGCGCTGCTGAGTCCCTCCGGTCTCGAACTGGTGGATACACAGGAGTGGGGCGATACCACCCGCTTCCTGAAACTGGCTGCCATGCTCACCATCAGCATGTCGCTCATGTCGGCCGCCTACCAACTGCCGCGCAACTATCCGATCGAGTACATGAAAACCCAAGCGGTGATTTTGCTGCTCGTTATGCCGCTCATGTTCGCCCTGTCGGGGATGTTAGCCTACTGGACGCTCGACCTATCGCTCGCCCTGGCCTTTCTGGTGGGGGCGGTCATCACGCCCACCGACCCGGTGGTATCGGCCACCATTGTGTCGGGTAAGTTTGCCAAGAAATACCTGCCCGCTTCTATTCGCAACACTATCACCTTTGAGTCGGCGGCCAACGACGGGCTGGCCTATCCGCTGGTGATGCTGATGCTCTTTATCCTGGGCTACTACGGCACCGATGACCCCTGGGACTGGCTACTGCGGGCGGTGGGCTGGGAAACCCTGGGAGCTACCGCCATTGGGCTGGCACTGGGCTACGGCCTGGGACGCGCCCTGCACGAGGCCGATCAGCGAAACTGGATAAATAATCAGACGCTTTTGTCGTTTACGGTGGCCTTCGGATTTTTCGTACTCAGCTTTGTGCAGGTGCTGCAGGCCAACGGCATCATCGCCGTGTTTGCCGGGGGGTTTATGGTGCTGCGCAGCGTCTCTCAGCAGGAAAAGCTGGAAGAGAGAACCGTGCAGGAGGTGATGGAACGGCTGTTTACCATTCCGATTTTCTTTCTGTTCGGCTTGGTGTTGCCCCTGAGTGAGTGGCTGAGTATCGGCTGGCCCCTGCCGCTGTTTGGTGGGTTGGTGCTGCTGTTTCGTCGCATCCCGGCTTTTCTGCTGCTTCGACCACTGTTGCCGCGCTTTAAAAACTGGTACGATCTGCTGTTTATAAGCTGGTTTGGACCCATTGGCGTGGCCGCGCTGTTCTATACGATGGACGTGCTGGAGAAAACGCCCTACCAGCAGGTGTGGCCCATCGTGAGCTTCGTCGTTTTTCTTTCCACCCTGGTGCACGGACTCACCAGTTTGCCGTTGTCGCGCTGGTACGCCCGGCGGCGAGCGCAGTAGGCGACCACCCCACCAAATTTTCTATTCGGAGTATCACCATTGAAAACAATAACGTGCTTTGCCTGACCAAAAACCTTATTAGCCGAAGCCTACACGTGCCAGTTGCCCGTCATGTAAGTATTATATCCTCGTTCAGCCATCAACCTGCCCCAGGTTTGGTGGAGGGCGACGGTGTCCCGCTGTCGCCATAGGCTATCCTGCTGCTGGGCCTGCCAGATATACCGTCCGGAGATCATCATAGCGCGCGAGGCTACGCAGATGGCCCCGTTCCAGCCGCCCATGTTGTAGGCGTGCGTGAAAGTGGTGCCGCGGTTGGCCAGGCGATCCAGGTTAGGGGTTTCAATCACCGCGTTGCCCAGCGCGTGGATGGTGTGATAAGTTTGGTCGTCGCTAAACAGTAGTACGATGTTGGGGGAAGCCGTTTCTTCCGAAAGGGTTGGTTGGCGATTTGAGGCATCGACGTAAGCGGTTGCTGCCAGAATTAGCGCGGCGAAAATCCTGGTGCTGGTCGTCATAGGCTTTGGGGAAGGCGGTTTGAGTCCGTTAAATATAGTTGTTCAGGACATGATCTTCAAAACTAGGATAAGTTGCAATATCCCGATACGCGCCTTTCTTTCTGGCTTCGGCGCTCCTTCGGCGTCGGTTCGGCGAAGCTTCGGTCTGGGTAAAGGGCGGAAATCAGCACTATTCTGGGGTGACTTAGGGGGTCGTGCGGCAGGCAAGAGGAAAAGCCGTATCTTGAGGCGCACCATGTTCCTGTTTTTCGGGCGGCTACGTTTAGCCGACTACCTCTTCTGTCTATGCTCACCAACTACCGGCGGTTTCTTCGTTCACCTGTCTATATTGATCAGAACCAGCCGGTGCGGTGGGGGGAGTTGGTGGTTTTTCTGCTCCTGTACGTTGTCCTGTGTTTTGCTCTCATTCCGTTGCTGGAGGCACTGGTCAACTACCTACAGCTAGAGCATGCCCTGGAAGACCCGGATACGACCCTCGTACTATTGGGAGTGCTGGTGGTGCCCCCGATTGAGGAGGTGGTGTTCCGGCTGTGGCTGCGGGTGAACAGAAGCGCGCTGTTTGCGGTGGCCTTTTTGGTGCTGTTCGTTGGCGTGCTGTTGCTTCCGGTCAGCAATCTCGGGGCGGTGTTGCTCATTGCGCTCAGCGTGTTGATTCTGGTGGCTACTTTGATGGGCTACGAGGCGGATATTGAGCGGGTGGTGGCGCGCCACTTCGGGTTGTTCTTCTACGCGTCAGCCGTTTTGTTCGCCCTAACGCACATCACTAATTACACGCCGCTCAATCCCCAAACCTTGCTGTTCGCTCCGCTGCTAGTGCTGCCTCAATTTATTATTGGCACCGTATTGGGGTACATCCGCGTGCGTTATGGTATTGGCTATTCCATTCTTTTTCACGTGGTGGTCAATGCGATTCTTTTCGTGCTTGCCCATTTTTTCCCCAGCTAGCCCGAGGCTTGGTATGGATTCAGCGCGACTGCATCAGTAGCCACTCGTAGAGGGCGGGGTTGTCGTAAGTTTCGGTCCAGGAGTCGTGACCGGCTTCGGGGTAGACGGTGAGCTTCACGGTGCCCCCGGCGGCCAGCAGGGCTTCTACCATCGCCACGGTGCGCGACAGGGGAATAACGCGGTCTTTGGCGCCGTGGAAGGCCCACACGGGCACATCTTTAATTCGCTTAACGTAGTCAGGCACTCCGCCGCCGCACACGGGCACGATGGCGGCAAAGCGCTCGGGGTGCTGGATAGCCAGCCGCCAGGTGCCGAAGCCGCCGCGACTCATGCCGGTGAGGTACACCCGGTCGGGGTCGATGCGCTGGGTAGCCATCGTGCGGTCCAGCACGGCCAGCACCAGGGCATCGTCCCAGAGCTGGTCGCGCGGGTTCTGGGGGGCCACCAGCACGAAGGGGAACGACTGCCCCTGGGCAATCAGTTTGGGCAGTCCGTGCTTCTTGACCAGTTTTAGGTCGTTGCCCACTTCGCCGCCGCCGTGCAGAAAGAGCAGCAGGGGAAACCGGGCGGCGGTGTCGGAGGCGTAGTGGTCGGGAAGGTACTGCCAGTAGTGAATCTCTTCGGTTGGGTTCAGGGTGGCGGTTTCGGCGACTAGTTGGGCGTGGGTAGCGTGGCTGATAATGAGCAGCGGGATAATGAGGGCGTACGTGAGGTAGTTCATGCGGATGACGCTGAGGGTTTTGCGCCTAAGGTAGGATGATTGGCGAGGATGCGCAAAATGTTTAGTTTTCACCAAACCAATCCAACCTGATACATAGGAAACTTTCCATCACCAGATATAATTGACAGTTCATCAGCCATCGCTTGGCTAATGAGTAGCCGGTCGAAGGGATCTTTGTGGTTGGGCTGATGGGCGAGCACCTCCAATGCCTCGAGATGATGTTGTTGGATAGGAAGCAGCGTGATATCCAGCGTTTTGATATCCTGATACATCTGAGATAACGTGGGATCAAAGTCAAGTTTACTCAAACTTCGTTTAATCACTATCTCCCAAAAAGATACCACACTAAGGTAGATTTGATTGTTGGTATCTTCAATAAGAGCTTTGGCGGTCACCGAAAGTCGCGGATCGTTGTCAATCAGCCAAATGTAAGGGCTTGTGTCCAGTAGGTAATTCATTCTTCACGGTCAGCCAGGCATGTATTCTTCAAAGTCCTCGAGCGGCTCATCAAAATCGTCGGCCATGTACTTCAGAGAACCTTCCCGGAGGCCAATAATTCGCTTCTTAGGCTTGTCCTGATCCATTCTGATAACCTGCGTGATCTTAGCAAAAGGCTTTCCGTTGTCGGCGAGCATAATTTCCTCCCCGGCCAATGCTCTTTGAATAGCTTCAGCAACCGCGGGTGTCATATGTTGCGTATCGATGGTTATCATGCCTTATCGCTTTGATGAAACTTCCAGATTGTTTAGTAGAAATACGAAAAACGTTCCGCATAGTTCGTCAATCTAAAGGCAACTTATCAATTTCCGTTCTCTATCACGCTACCACTAGCACGCCTCCAGCGTGGCGGGCAGATGGGTAGCCAGGTATTCGGCGTTTTTCATGGCTTTCCCCTGGTCAGAGTAGGTGAATGAAAGCACGGGGGTCGCCTCATCGGTGTGCAACAGTACGCTAGTTTCGACGGTGGTTCCCGAAAGCGTTGGGGAAATTCCGTTCGGGGTGTTGCTGCTTCTATAACGGGTCGTCACCACCTTGACGGTGGTGATGGTTGGTAAGCTTTCCCAGGCACCAAACTGATAACCGCCCACCGAATAGTATTCCTTTACCTTGTGCTCAGTCAGGTTAATCCGGGTTCCGCCGTACGAAAACCAAATGAACAGCCCTAGCAGTATCGCTCCTGCCCCCACCCCCAAGATTTTTTCCCAAGAGCTATCACTGGCTAGAAACATCGGACTAGCCAGGGCAAACAGACCGGCCGCCACGAGCAGTACCCCCAAAAGGTGTGGACCGGACATTAGGCTTCGTTTCTTGTAGTCAAAGTCAGTCATATTGTCTACATTTTTTAAGAGACTGATTTCTTATACATGGTAAAGAAGAAAACCGGAAGAAAACCAGCCGCGAAAACAAAAGCCCCCAGCAGTAACAACCAACTCGCTCCCTGCAAGTGTAACACTTTGAATAGTCCTGACAACCCAACAACGATCGAGGCGAGTCCCCCCAAAATAATTTTTAGGCGCTCAGAAAGAACTCCGGAGGTTACTACTTTGTAGCGGTCAAAGGCGAGTATTGGAATGAACCCGAGCAGTAGAATTAGAAATCCAATCATGAAAAACTCATTTCCCCCGGGCATATTCAGCAGTTTCAGGGTGACGCCGATCGTTAGAGTGACTGATCCTACAAATCCAGTCGCGTACAGTACTTTTTTCATTCGTAATATTCGGTTAGCATTTAACAAAAAGAACGTTTGATGCTCGAGGTCTGCTAAGCCACGAGGAGCCAGTTCATCCAATGCCTTAGGTAGCAACTGGTCGAATGGCTCTCCCGTGCCTAGTTCCTCTTCTATGGAACAACATAGATGGTCAACTACGTCATCGCGTAAGGTTTTATGTTTCAATTTTAATATATCAAAATTCTATGTATACGTTTTAGCCCAGCGTTGAAACGCTGTATGTGATTAGCGCGATCTCAACACGTATAGCTTTTTACACTTCTAAATTCATCATTCCTTGTTCGATATTCAATATTTTTGAATATCGAACCGGGCCCCGGCGGCACCGAACCGGGCGCCGGGCGCAAGGAATTTCGAATAATGAAGTGATAAAAAAATTGCACCGCTAATCACATACGAAACGCTGGGCTATAGTCGGGGTTCTTCGTAAGGCGAGGCACGCGCTGGCGGCCTGCTTGCGAACCGCGCACTGGTTTTGGGTTACCACTTCAAATACACCCCCACCCCGTAGTTGGGGTCGGCCAGGATCTTTTCGCCGCGCAGGGCCAGGCCCGCGTTGGCCGTCACGCCGAGGCGGTCGGTGAGGGCGTAGGCGATCTCGGGAGTCACCGACAAGAATTCGGTGTCATTGGCAAAGATAGAGTTGCCTCCTCCGCCCTCGCCGCTGCCGTTCTTAAACGATTCTACCCCGTAGAGCCGCAGTTGGGCCAGCAGCTTGCCGCCGAAGGTGTAGCCCACTTCCAGGCCGTAGCGAAACTCTTCCGAAAAATTGTTGGTGCGGTTGTTCACTCCCAACAGGGCCGAGACGTAGAAGTCGCCCACCGAGCGACTGGCCTGCACGGTGAGCAGTTGGTTAAACTCGCCGTCGCCGGTTTGCAGGAGCGTGGTTTCGCCTCCCGCCGTTTCGCCCAGCGGCAGGCCGAGCGTGAGTCCGATGGCCACCACCACCGGGCCGTTCTTGATCAAGCCGTACTTGACACCCACGTCCACGTCGCCGATGGAGTTCAGGTAGTCGCCCGCCTCCGTGGGGCGGCCGGAAGTGTACTCCACGTTATTGAGGGTGCTGCGCACGAACAAGGGGGCGTACACCACACCCGCTAGCCGGTCGGTGAAACCGTATTCACCGTACACGCTGGTGGTGAACAGGCTGATGGTTCGGATGTTCACCACCGTGCCGTCGGGCTGATAGAAGCGGTCGGCGATGATGGCGTTCTGGCCCAATTTGAAGAACCCTGAGCCCGACGGTGGGGTCCAGCCGCCCCCGGCACGCGCGGGTGTTAGGCCTGTTGCTAGGCAGCCGAGGGTGAGTAGTAGTAACGTTGACGAGCGTGCGGTGGCGAACGCGTTGCAAACGCGCCCGAGAGGTGAAGTATTAGCGAACGTGTCAATAACGTGGGCGAGGGGGTTGGTGAACGAACGCGTTACAAACGCGCCCAAGGGGAGGTTTGGCTTCATGGGGGAGTGTTTTAGCAGACGCGTTACAAACGCGCCCGAGGTAGGTTATTTGAGTTCGGCGGTGCCGAAGGTGAGGCGAAACGGTTTGCAGAGCACCACCAGATACTGATAGGTGGTGAGCGTTACGTTCGCATCTACCTGGCTGACGTTGAAGGATTGGGCCCCGGTGGGGGTGTCCGACACGTCGGCGATCTCCAATCCGCCGGTGAAGGTGGCCGCACCGGCTTCGCTATTGGATAGGTACAGGAAAGTGCCCGCCGCGAAGGATACCTCAAAATCGTCACTGGTCGTGAGGATAATCTCACCGGCTTCGTTCTGGCGCAAGGTGACGGTGCCCACCGTGGTGTAGCCCCCCTGCCCCTGCAACGTGCCCTTGAGTTCGGTCACGGTGACGGTGGTGTCGGTCGTTGCGGTATCGGCAGGAACCCCGGTAGGTGGTATAATGTCCTCCGCATCGTCAATCACGTCGGTGCCAATGCAGCTACCCAGCAGACCGGCGATGAGTAATGCGAGAAGGAGCGGGTTTAATAATTTCATGGTGAGGTGCTGTTTGGTTTCATCCCAAGGTACGCCCGGCTACTAAGAAAGATGATCGGGTAGCCGACATTTGGGGGTTCGGGGTAAAAATATACTACTTTTGTGATAGGACCGTGACATTCTGCCGCCCAAACCACCGTTTGTCCCCCTGAAAGCCATGAAGTTGATAAAGAATCCGTACGTGCTGCTCACGCTGGCGATGCTGTTCTGGGCGGGCAACTTTGTGCTGAGCAAGGCGGTGGTGATGGAAGTGCATCCGGTGACCCTGGCCTTTGGCCGGTGGGGGCTGGCCTTCATTATCTTACTGCCCTTTGCCTACCGGCCCCTGCTTCGGGACGGGCCGAGCCTGTGGCGCGCCGGGAAGGTACTGCTGCCCATTTCGTTGCTGGGCATCACCTGCTTTAACACCTTTATCTACGTGGGCTTGCAAACCACCACGGCCATCAACAGCCTGCTGTTGCAGTCGTTTTTTCCGGTGGTGGTGCCGGTGCTGGCGTTCGGGTTTTTTCGCGAAAGGCTGGGCTTGGTGGCGGTGGTCGGAATTTTGGTATCGCTACTGGGCACGCTGTGGCTGGTGGCGCAGGGTGATTGGGAGCGGCTGCGCTCGGCCTCGTTCAACCCCGGTGACGGTTGGGTATTCGCCGCGGTGGTGCTTTACGCGGGCTACGCGCTGCTGCTGCGCTTTCGGCCCACAGTTCACCCGCTCAGCTTCCTGGTAGTTACCTTCGGACTGGGTCTGCTGATGCTTTTTCCCTTTCTGGTGATGGAGTTGACCCTGCACCCGCTCCCGGTGCTCACCGTCGAGCTAGGGCTGGCGTTTTTGTACCTGGCGGTGTTTCCTTCATTGGTGGCTTACCTATTCTTTAATGAAGCGGTGCGGCAGATTGGGGCCACCACGGCGGGGTTGTTCTCGCACTTGGTACCGACCTTTGGTAGCCTGATGGCGATTTTCTTCCTGGGCGAACGGTTTCACGGCTACCACGCCGTGGGGATCGGGCTAATCCTGGCAGGTATTGGGTTGGTGATCGGCACCCGACGGCGGGCTGAGCTGGGTGCGGGCACAAAAAATGCGGCTCCCGTTCGGAAGCCGCAGTAATCGGTAAATGGTCGGGCGTTGCCCAATGTTACAGAACGATACCTACTGAAATCGTAAATATGCGATTACGACCATCTATGTTCGGGAAGTTGACGTCGTCAATATCAATGTTATCCACAATTCGGTTGAGGCCATGCTCGTAGCCAAAGTCCAGCGTCACCACGGTGAAGTCAAAACCCAGGCCGCCGTTTAGACCCCAGTTGACGCTTTCAAAATCATCAGCACCAATTTGTAAGTTATTGTCACCTACTCCCAAAATGAACGAAGGAGTTACCCCGGCATTCAGGCGAATACGTACCGCAGTTTCGGCACCGGTGAGGTAGACCCCCGCGTTAAGCGGAACCCGCAGGCTGTGCACGCTGATACCATCTTCCAGGTTGGTATCCACATCATCTACCCCGGGTTCGTCGTCGATGCTGGCGGTAAAATTAGCGCCGATATTGTAGTAATGTAAGCCAGGCTGGAAGAAAACGGCTCCATCTTCGGCACCAATTCTGAAGTCGAGTCCGGCATTAAATCCGGCTCTGACGCCCTCGTCGCTTAGTTCAATGTTTTCGGAAGTAATTCTTGAGAAATTAACCCCTACTTTAGGGTTGACGGCCACTTGAGCCGAAGCATAGGTTACAGATAGCGCCATTGCGCTTAGAAGAAATACCTTTTTCATAATTAGGAAATTTGTTAAGTAGTAAAAAAAATAAACACGAGCACTCGCTAAAAATCGGGCGGATTTGGGTGAGCACTCAGTAGTCCTAACGAAAATGCAGCCACTTAGTTTTGATTGATCTTAGTAGGACACCATACATATTCTGCCGGGCTAGGGCGTGGGCAATTAGCGTTAACATTTGCGGTTTACTTTCGTTGAAAAACCTAGCATAGTTACTTAACTTAACCTCAACGCTAATTTTATGGAACTGAGACTAGGGGACACCGCTCCCGACTTTACCGCCCAAACCTCGGAAGGGGAACTTTCATTTTACGACTGGCTGGGCGACAGCTGGGGCGTTTTGTTTTCGCACCCCGCCGATTATACCCCGGTCTGCACCACCGAACTAGGGCGCACGGCCCAACTCAAGGACGAGTTTGCCAAGCGCAATACCAAGGTGCTGGCCGTAAGTGTGGATGATCTGGACTCGCACCAAGGATGGATTAAAGACATCAACGAGACGCAGAACACCACCGTGAACTTTCCGCTCATCGCCGACCCGGAACGCAAGGTAGCCGACCTGTACGGGATGATTCATCCGAATGCCGACAACACCCTCACGGTGCGCTCGGTATTCGTGATTGATCCCAACAGGAAGATCAAGCTGATGCTGACCTACCCCGCTTCCACCGGACGTAATTTCCAGGAAATCCTGCGCGTAATTGACTCGCTGCAACTGACCGCCAACCACAGTGTGGCCACGCCCGCCGACTGGAAAGATGGTGAGGATGTGGTGGTTTCGCCCAGCATTGCCACCGAAGATATTCCGGCTAAGTTTCCCAAGGGACATAAAGTGGTGAAGCCCTACCTGCGCACCACGCCGCAACCCAATCGGTAGTCTCATAGTCCACAGTCCACAGATAGCTGTCGACTGTGGACTATCGACCGTGAACTACCGATTGCTGACTACAGCTATTGAGCGATGACAAGTCCTGCTTTGCGCGTACCCCCGGTGGTGGTGATGGTGATTACCGCCGGATTGATGGGATTGGTGGCTACCCAGTTGCCTACGCTTATCTTTGCCGTGCCCGGCCGAGCAGTGGTTACATCGCTGCTCGTAGCGGCCGGAATCGTTGTGGCACTGGCAGGAGTGGTTCGCTTTCGTCGAGCCGCCACCACCGTGAATCCAACGCGCCCGGACAATGCGTCTTCGTTGGTCGTAAGCGGTATCTACCGGGTCACGCGCAACCCGATGTATTTAGGCATGTTGCTGATTTTGACGGGATGGGCCGTGTGGTTGGCTCATCCTTTTTCGTTGCTGATGCTTCCGTTGTTCGTGGTCTACCTGAACCGTTTTCAGATCAGGCCGGAAGAACGCGCACTGCGGGCAAAGTTTCCCGAAGCATTCGATACGTACGCTCGGAGGGTACGGCGTTGGTTGTAGCCACATCTTAGTAATTTTTATTTCTCACAAAGTATGGCCGAAGACCAAGCACCCAACGGTAAAAAGTCAAGCAGCGCCAGTGAACAGCTGAGCGGTTCGGCGCAAGACGTATTCAGCTGGTGGAAAGAACGTACCTTCATCAACCCCGAAGATTCCTTTTGGACAATCACTTCTAAGGTATTGTTTCAAGTGTTCGGTATTGTCGTGATGCTGATCGCTAGTCCGATGCTACTGCTGGCTTTGGTAATATCTTTTTTAGTAGCGCTATGAGGTTCGTTGCTTACCTCAGTTGGTTATTGCCTCTGGTACTCTTTGCCGGGCACCAGCTATTACAAATAGGACTACATTATCCCACCGGTTGGGTCGATAACTACTTAGATCCCTTTTGTGCCGCCGCGCTTGGACTTCACTTAGTAGCTTTCGAACGAAAGCTCTACTTTGGGCAGAAGTACCTCTCGTGGGCTGATGTTCTGGTTGCTACCGGGGGGCTGGCAATCTTCTCGGAGGTAGTGTTTCCCTATTTCTCCGATAACTTCACGGCCGATGCATGGGATGTTGTTGCCATCCTAGTAGGATCGGGCTGGTACGTGGTCACCGCGGGTAGTTCACCCATTCACCCGCATAAGTTCGACCCTGATAAATGACCGACTCCAGGTAATCCTAACGCTGCTCTTTACCTAACTTTTCTGCGGTCTCTAACCATTTTCGACGGAACGACCCCGAAGAATTGCGGATGGGTCCAATGGTCGTAGTCTTCACTTTGCTAACCCCCACAAACTGCAACGTCAACTTCTTCATGGCGTTGTGGCTGGGCCGACCGTACACCCAGCGGTAGTACCAGCCGGGCTGATCCAGGGTGCAAATAAGCCGCGCCGTTTTGCCGGTCAGGTACTTGTCCCACCACACCGAGCCCGCTCGCTTTTTGAAGGCAAAACCGGGTAGCAGCACCCGATCAAGAAATCCCTTCATGAGGGCGGGCACCGAGCCCCACCACACCGGGTAGACCCACACCAGATGATCGGCCCACTTGATTAATTCTTGGGCCCGAAGCAGGTCGGGCTCTAACTCGGTCCTTTCACGGTAGCCATACCGAAGGTTGGGATCAAAGTGTAGATCCCGGATATTGATCACTTCTATTGGGACATCCGCCGCATCTGCACCTGTTCTATAAGCTTCACTTAGAGCGGCACAGTAGCTTTCTCCATCGGGGTGCCCGTTGATAATCAGTGTTTTTTTAGTCATCTTTTAGTGTTTAAAAGGGGAATGGTATCTATCGTTGTAACAACTGTTAGGATTATATTAGAGGTTATTCCGATAAATTTTTGAGGCTCGTGTCGACACGAGCCTCTGGAAAAATTATCGGAATAAAGTTTATTGGCTACAACTAACGCACAAAAAAATCGCGATAGCGACCAACCTTTGAGAGAAGCGGTAGTTATGTGCCTACCGATACCGATATACGTTGATTGCTTGGATAGTTACCAGCAGTAATCGTTTTTTTATCTACTTAACCTTGGGATTTTTTATCTATCAACTTTAAGACGTTAAGTGGTTCCGCAAGAAAGCGGTGAAGGTAGAAGGGGGCACCATCACGGACGACTTCTTGCAACCTTATCTGAGCATGATTCAACTCAAGTGCTAATCAACACTTAATTTTTTTACTATGAAAAAGCCAACAATAATCACCTCGCCGCGCCGCCGGAAATTACTCAAACGCCTGTCGCTGGCCGCGGGCGCCGCTTCGGTGGGCATGCCTCAGTTAGTATTCTCCTCCTCGCCGAGGATCAGTCAGCCCGCGGCAGACCTGACGAAACGGCCGTTGCAAGATAAAAAGCTAGGTATTGCCCTGGTCGGACTGGGCAACTACAGCACCAATCAACTCGCTCCGGCGCTGCAGGAAACCGAGCGGTGCTATCTGGCGGGTATTGTCACCGGCACCCCGGCCAAGGCCGAAGAATGGAAGAAAAAGTACGACATTCCGGAGAAGAACGTCTACAACTACGACACCTACGACCAGATTAAGGATAATGCCGACATTGACATCATCTACGTGGTGTTACCCAACGGTATGCACGCGGAGTATACCGTGCGGGGGGCACAGGCCGGAAAGCACATGATCAGTGAAAAGCCGATGGCCACCTCGGTAGAAGAATGCCAGCGCATGATCGACGCCTGCAACGAAAACAACGTCAAGCTGTCGATCGGCTACCGACTGCACTTTGAGCCGCATAACCTGCGTTCGATGGAGCTGGGTACCGAGCAAGTATACGGTCCGATTCGGAAAATGACTGCCGCCGATAGCTTCGTACTTCAGGGCAATCCCGATCAGTGGCGGGTGGATAAGAATTTGTCCGGGGGTGGCCCGCTGATGGACTTGGGCATCTACTGCGTGCAGGGGGCTTGCTACACCACCGGCGAAGTGCCCGTGGCCGTGACCGCTGAGTTTGGAGAAGTTACGCGCCCCGAGTTTTTTGATGATGTGGAGCAATCCATCACCTGGCAGATGGAGTTTCCGGGCGGCGCGGTGGCCGACTGTACCAGCAGCTACAACCAAGACGAGAACCTGCTGCGGGCCGATGCGGCCGACGGCTGGTGGCAACTGCAACCGGCCTACAGCTACTCGGGCATCGACGGCGAAACCAGCGAAGGGCCAATGGACTACCCGCAGGTGAACCAGCAAGCCCGGCAGATGGATGCCTTCGCCGAGTGCATTCAGCAAAACCAAGCAAGTCGGGTGCCCGGCGAGATGGGCCTGCGCGACGTGCGGATTCTGATGGCCATCTATGAGGCGGCCCGCACCGGGCAGCGCGTTTCGTTGGAAGGTCAGTACGATGGTGCCGTGCGTAAGTAGATCAACAAATTTTTTTCGCCTATAACCGTATCAATATGTCTAAATCAAAATTTTTTAGCACGTTATCGAGTACCGGATCAGCCCTAGGTCAAGGGCTGGTGGCCGGACTGGCCGGTACCATAGCGATCACCGCTTCGCAAATGATTGAAATGCAACTTACCAATCGCAGCAGCAGTTCGGCACCGATGAAAGTAGGAGGCAAGGTGCTGGGAGCCGAACCCCGCCAACAGGCCGAACTGGAAAAGAAGAAGCAGGGCGAAGGCGACGTCCCCCAATCTGCCGACGCGTTACAGGAGAAGGTAGAGGCCAATCAGCAGAAGTTTAGCCAGTTTATGCACTTTGGCTACGGCACGGCCTGGGGGATAGCCCGTAGCGTACTAGATAAGGTAGGAGTACGCGGACTACCTGCTTCACTGGCCCATTTTACCGCCTTGTGGGGCACTGCGCAGGTAGTGCTGCCCGCTAACGACGCCGCCCCGCCCATTACCCAGTGGCCACCGCAACAAATCGCCACGGATGTACTACACCACGCGGTATACGCGCTGGCAGCCGGAGCGGTGTACGATGCTATGCAACAAGCGGAGGAGAAAAAATCGCGTTTCTTCAGCCCCACGCGCTTTCGTCGGCCGCGAATAGGCCGACGATAAAGAACGCGAATGTCGTTCTCACCGCGGCGACATATCCGGCAGTGTTTGCGGTAGGTCGTTGCCGTGCGTGCACGTAGATGCGGAACAGTTGGGAGGTATTTTTACAAAGAACGGCCGGATTACTTGGTCCGGCCGAGATGAAAATTAACGCTTCTCGGTAGCTCCTTCGGTTTCGTGCTCCAGCGACAGGTCGCCCGCGGGCTGCTTTTTCACGGCATTGTCTGCTTTAGGACCCACCGCCCCTTTAGCTACGGTGATCCCGCCGTCCACAAAGTACAGCGCGCCGGTGACATACGAAGCTTCGTCGGAAGCCAAAAAAGCGTATACGTTGGCCATTTCTTCGGGAGTGCCCCGACGGCCCAGCGGCGTGGCGTTGACCATCGTCTCTTCCATGTCTTCCGACATTGGACCGGTTTCTTTATGGGTCCAGGCGGTGTCTACCGGGCCGGGGCACACGCAGTTGGCCCGCACGCCGTGGGCGGCTTGCTCTACGGCCAGCCCCTTGGTGAAGGCGTGAATAAAGCCTTTGGTGCCGCCGTAGGGCGCGTTCATGGCAATGCCGAGTTGCCCCGCTTCCGAACCGGCCGAGATGACGTTGCCCTTGGTCTTCTGAAGCTCCGGTAGCGCGTATTTGGTCATCACAAAGGCGGTGCGCAGATTGTTTTTGATCAGGTTATCAAATAAGTCTTCCGGGTACTCTTGCAACTCAGCCGTCGTCGGAAACACCCCGGCGTTGTTCACGAGAATATCCAGCTGGCCGAACTCCTTGATGGTCTGCTGCACGCACTGCTGTGCCGCCTCGCTTTGCGACAGGTCGCCCTGAAAATGGACGGATGAGCCGCCCTGCTGATTAATGGTGGCGCAGACCTCGTCCACCGGATCTTGCTCCATGCCGGCCACCATCACGCGGGCTCCTTGCTGGGCAAACTTCTTGGCAATGGCCTCGCCAATGCCTGTACCGCCCCCCGTGATGAGGGCTACTTTTCCTGCTAATCGATTCATAGGTAAAAAATTTAGAATTTAAAAAAATGAGTAAAAAAAGCTAATCCTGAACAGTAACCGCGGCACTAACGACCACTGTTTGCTATTAAACTGCGGCCGCCTACTCTTCGTACGACAGCCGGTAGATCACTCCGCCGGTATCGTCGGAGAACAACACCGACCCGTCGGGATATAGCTTGCCGTCGGGTCCGAACTTGATAGTGCGGTTAGGATGCTGCCCACCGTCGGGCAGGTTCTTAATAATCTGCACGGTGAAGCCCGACGGCACGCTGAGTTGCTGCACCCGTTCGTCGGTGGGTTCTACGTGGGCCGGTTTGAATACGTAGCCCTGCACACTGGCGGTAACTACACTATCTTGTGCCCGGACAGGAAGGCTAAGTAAGACAGTCACCAAAAAAATGAGGTATTTAGTCATTACAAAAAGTGGTTTAGCTGCTAAGCAGCGACAGTGGGTACCGGCAAAACTGTTGCTCTACTAAGTTGTTATGCCACAGCGATTAATTTTTTTGAGCTACCATCGTTTAGGAGCGTAACGATACCACTGTCTGAACAGCACGACAGCTAGCAGGACTTCGGCCGCATCGCCACCGTAGCAGACGAACAAACATCCGGCCACCAGGAAGTGTAAGTGGACCAGGGCGTGCAGCCCCGGATGCGTCAGCGTATAGGCGTAAAACGGAGTGAGGTAGAGTAAGTACAGGCTACCGGTATTGAGCAGTCTGGCAGTAGCGGGATAGCTTAAAACGCTTACTCCCGGTGAGCGAAGCGTTTGCATCAGGCGGCGGGCCGCCCGGGTGCGCAGCAGTTGGGTGAGGGGGGCGGCCCCCACCAACCCCAGCGGAGCCACCATACCGATGAGCAGATGCTGCAGCATGTGTCCCCGGAAGTCGTAGTGCGCCCACCGCGCCAGGGGTGGCCAAAGAGCAATCATCAGTGCCGCCACTCCCCAGGCCCAACTAAGCGTACGCTCGGCGTCGGCACGGTAGCGGGCCTTTCGCCGCCGGTATAGTAACCATCCGCAGGCTACCCCTACGCTGGCCAGCAGCCCCCAAAGCAGCCAGGCCCAAGCATTGTTGGTGTCGCCACAGATCGTTATCATCACCGAAAAGCGGTCCGCGCCCGCCACCACAAACCGGAACCCACCAACAACAGTAGGCCACCCGCCAGGTCCCAAACCAGGTCGTAGGGCAGCAACTGGTGGAATACGATTTCATCGATGGCGGCCACTATCCCGATGCCAATGAGCAAAGCGGCCCGGAGTGAGGAAGAGAAGGGGGAACGCGAAATAGAAAACATAGTAAAAAGGGATACCAACGGCCCGCCTCAATGTTTGCGCCGAGTAAAATTTTTATCCGTGAGATCAGCATCTGCCCCCCCGAAGATTACTCTAATTTTTTTTGTCGTTTCTCGCAACAATTCCATCCGGCAAGAGTACACTAGTCGATGTTGCCTGAGTGGGCAATGCTACTTTTTTAAAATTTTAAACTTTTTTGACGATGAACACTAAAACCCTTTTGGTAGCCACGCTTCTGGCCGGAACCACTAGCCTAAGCATGGCGCAAACCGACACGACCACCTCCCCGATGACTGATACGGATATGGTTAGTACCGGAACCATGAGCACTCCGGGTGAAGTAAGTAACAAAACCCGAACTTTTATGGAGAAAGCTGCTACTTCCGGCAAACTGGAGGTACGCTTGGGTGAAATAGCTCAGCAGAAGGCTAATTCGCAGGAAGTGAAAGACTTCGGACAGCAGATGGTGACCGATCACTCGCAGGCCAACGAAAAGCTAAAGTCGCTGGCTCAACAGAAAGGCGTTACGCTACCCGATTCGCTTACCGCTAAGCAGCAGCAGCAAGTAGACAAGCTTTCGAAGTTGTCCGGACAAGAATTTGACAAAGAATACATGGACATGATGGTGAAGGACCACAACAAAGACATAAAAACCTTCGAGAAAGCTTCGCAGAATGTACCCGATCCGGCCGTGCAGGACTTCGCCTCGCAAACCCTACCGACGCTGAAGGATCATTTGCAGGAAGCTAAGGATATCAACCAACAAATGCGCAGTTCCTAATATGAAAAAGCTAAAGAAAATCAATCTATGGTTCGTGGGAGTGCTGATAAGCACTTTCGTAGCCTGCCAGCCTACCGGAAGCGGAGATGCCAACGATAGTACCACCAACACTCCGCCGCTGGAGGAAGAAACCGAAACAACGGTGCCGCCCGCTACTTCGGATACGGTTGCTACCTCACAGGACACCGTGATGAGTGATACCGTTATGTAATTGCCCGTTCACGCACCAGGCTTTTACATCAAATAAACCCTCTGAACGCTGTATTCGGAGGGTTTTTATTTTGATCTCGGGGCACTTCGTTTTGTAGTATGTCTATCTATGAAAAAGACGTTGTTTATTCCGTAGGTGGTGCTTATGCCCAGCACATTTCGTCCGATGCCGATACCTTGGCGCATCAGAAACTTTTGACGGTGGCCAATATCAACCGAGAACAGAGTTACCTGACCTTTGGCAATGGTTTTGGCAACCTTCGCCCCCTGATTACCGAAGCAAAGCTTTCGGCGGGCTACCTGGTGACGACCCAAAACCGGCCGTGGGTCCTGATGTTCAATCCCCAGAACTCACGGAGCGGTACGGTCTTTACCGCTTATTTTTCACCTACCGCATCGCCGACCTCCGCCCCGCATCCGAACAGCCAGAAGGGGCGGGCCGCTAGGCCCAACGCTCCGGTATCCACGTACAGACCGGGCGGATTTTCGGCGATTTGTACCAAGCCGAAGGTGGAGAAGTCGGTAAGCGACTTACCTTAGATGTCAGGTACCTGTTTTATCCCCGGTGGCTCGATGCTTTCGCTCTATTTGTTCGCTACTACCGGGGGCAGGACTACTATAACACTAGGTTCAGCCACACGCTCAGCAACGTATCGTTCGGCATCACCTCGAATATTACCAGACCGGGAGAGGCGGTGAAGTACTTTAAACGGAAGCAGTGATCCGGGTATCGCGCTCTTAGTCAGAACTGTGGTACACGTACTCAACTACCGGTGCTGCGTTATACCGCGCCGTTGATTGAAAGTGGCGGTGCCTTTGCGACTGCTTCGCGCAGTTCTGATACGGTAAGGTTTCGAATCACCGGTTTCGTCTCGCCCCGCAACCATCGAACTAAAACGGATAGACCGATAGGATCGAATCCTTCTGACTCAAAGAGATACTCGTTTGGGCCGAGTTCAAACGCCGGGCGGACGCCCTTTTCGGGATCGCAAAGTGCTACACGGAAATGCTTTTCAGCGGCTTCCAGCAGGTCCGTTCCGTCGTCACCCGTTACCCCAAGATCTTTTTCGAGCCGTGTTTCGGCTGTGATGTCACGCTGTGTAAGCGTAAACTCGCGCACGAAGACTATCACCTCATTGATTGAAGGGTTCATCCGTCTTTCTGTGCTGCGCTTCATAACTATCAATTATGCTGAAAGATACAAGAAGCAATCAACTTAACACCACAAAACCGCGTGCAAAGCGGATTTCGCCACCCTCCAGTATCTCTACTGCAGACCGTAGGGTCTGCTTTAAAACACTTCGCATCTTTTGGTTTGAGGTATTTCCACAAGTTACCCAGATTACTTTAGGCGGTGGTCCATGCGTTTCAAGTAGGTTTAGAAAATCACTATCCTTGCTCATCACTACTGCATTAGCGTTCCGCGCGGCTTGAAATATAGCTTCGTCTTCTGCCTCGCGCAAACCGAGAGCACGTACAGATTGTGCTTCCAGATCGTCGTAGTGGTCATTGATCCACTTAGCAAGCGCAAGAGAAAGTTGTGCATCAATCCAAATCTTGATCATGCCGCTAAGACGGGGTGATCTAGGCGCCTACTCGCGTAGCGAAGGGAAGCTTCTATATCACCTACTTCCAAATCGGGCATTTCCTTTAAAACCTCTTCGGAAGAAAGACCGGCTGCCATCAAGTCTAATATATCAATAACGCGAATGCGCATGCCACGAATACAGGGCCGCCCCCCACACTGCTTAGGATTAATCGTAATGCGTTCTTTCCAATTCATGGTTTATCAATTATCGATGCCAAAAGGTACAATAATCAATGACAAGAAGCAATTCAATAAACAGTCTAATCCAATTGCGCAAAAGCTTGTTATGTAGAAAAAAGACAGCTTATTCGCCCTTCGCTAACACTGATGGCTACGACTGGAAACACGTTGGTCAGGATGTTGAGAAATAACAGTTGCATAGGCAACAGTTTGAATTCAAACAGTCAGGTTCGGCGAGGCACGGTTCCGTCGGGTAATATCCACCGGCGGCCGGATTCTTGCCAGGGCATGGCCATCAGGGCTCCGGCCTTCAAATGCGCTCTTACGTAGGGCACGCCGATGTTCACCACTTCCTGCGGCACGTCGGTCCGAAACGTGCGGTGGAGCTGATCCCAGCAGGTGAGCACGATGCAGTAGTTGCTGTCGGTCTCCTGCTGAACAATCGAGTGATGAATACCGTGCATCCGGGGGGTTACCAGCACTCGGCTAAGCCGTTGATCCAGTTTTTCGGGCAGCCGGGTGTTGCTGTGGTGGAAGTTGTTGGCTACTTCAAAAACAATTTCGTACCACAGCGTGGTGCGTGGACTTGCCCCGGCCAACGCGACACATCCCGCCCGATAGAACACCGAGATTAACATTTCCAGCACGTGGAAGCGCAATCCGGTCGACACGTCCATGTCCAAATCGGCGTGGTGCACCTGATGAAACCGCCACAGGAAGCCCAGGCGATGATTCAACCGGTGCCAGCCGTAGTTTCCGTAGTCCAGTAGCGCGAAACCTAGCATCCCGCTCAACCAATTAGGTAACGATGCCCGGTGGAGGAGCCCTAGTCTGGTTCGCTGCGAGAACCTGGCCGCTTGCACCACGGCAGGTACCAGGGCGAGTCGCAGGCTCAGCGTAGCTAGCGGAATAAGCTTTACGTTGGTAAGCAGACGGGGCACCGACGCCATTTTTCGTTTTCGCAGCGGGTACTTTCTTTCTAGCACCAGTAAGGCTAACACGCTGAGTGCAACTAGCGGCGCACCCCTAAAATCGTAGAGACCGGTAATAAGATCAGTATTTTTTTTACGAAATCTCTTCATTTCTTAGTTGAGTTGTTGCGGGGCTTGTTTGTTGGTGAAGTCCACGGTTAACAGTCGATAGTCCACAGCTGTCACCTTTAATATTAAAGAAGTGAGCTTTTGTTTGAGTATGTTAACTATTTTTTGTTGCCTGGCTCTAAAACAACCCCTCAGGTAGACAAAATGACCTTAGCGGGATCGCTGCCCCCGATGCAACGACTGTCGTTTGCACGACTAGACCGATGGGTTTTGTTCGATTAGCTAATGAAACTTCTTATGCAAATGGCGCGCATCTACTAATTATTCCTGGAAATTTTTTCTTCCTCATTGCTGAACAATGCCTGTTAAGACCTGTTTTTCCGCTAAATATCAGGCAAAAAATGAGATGATAACGATGAACCACTCAAGATTGGCTAAGCAATGGGAGCCAGCTTCTACGTATTTCTGGATTATTTTTTTCTTGTATTCCACAGCACATTAGTCTTGTTCAACCTGACGGGTTGGATCTGGCCACGAACGCGACGCTTACATCTAATTGTTATCAGCCTCACGGTGCTGTCGTGGTTTGGCTTAGGGATATTTTACGGATGGGGCTACTGCCCGTGTACCGACTGGCACTGGCAAGTCAAACGAAAACTCGGAGAAACTGATCTACCTGCCTCCTACGTCAAATACTACCTGGATTATCTGACCGGCTGGGATTGGAACCCTACCGTCGTTGACGCCCTGGTGCTGGTGCTGGGAGTGGGAGCTTTGGCAATCTCAGTCGGGCTAAACTGGCGCGACCGCCAGCGCAGAAAGAAATTGAGACGGTACTGAAAAGCAGTAGCATATTTTTTTTGTTGAGCGCAAACATAGCTCTCACCAAGATGTTGCAAAAACAAGAACAGGGTAGCCATCAACTTGCCCAAAAAAGGCTATTACAACCTATCTTCACTTTTTTTAAACCTTAAATTTTTTCATTTATGACTTATCTTTTTCATTCCCGTTTTGGGTTGCTTCTTCTTTTTACCGGACTAGGCATTGGCTTATTCAGTTGTGATAATGACGATGACGGAGCCGACTTGGTAGACGAGCCGAATACCGTGGCCGTTGAAATTCAAGAAAGCCCCGACTTCAGCATTCTGTCGGCCGCCATCGAGAAGGCCAATCTTTTTGAAGTAACGGAGGTGCCGAATTCATTCAAATTAATTTTGCCGCCACCAACGGATTAATTCATATCATCGATCAGGTACTGTTGCCCCCGGAAGAATCGGTGGGAACAATCATTTCTTCGGAAGAAGACCTCAGCACGTTGACGTCGGCCCTGGAACGTACCGGTTTGAGCAGCACCCTGGCCGATGGCGGACCTTATACCATTTTTGCTCCGACCAACGCGGCCTTCGAGCTGCTGCTGGAAGAGCTGGAGATTGAAAGTCTGGATGAGGTGCCTACCGACCAACTCACCCGAATTCTTCAGTACCACGTGGTGGCGGGTCAAACCTTTTCTACGGAACTGGAAGCGGGCAGCATTAATACCCTTTTGGATGAAGACTTCACCGTTGCCTTCTCTAACGCTATTGTGTTGGCCGACGACGTGAACGGCAACGATAATGCGGTGGTGGTGGCAGGCAACCTGTTGGGGACCAACGGTGTGGTTCATGTCATAGACCGGGTACTGCGTCCTGAGTAGTGCTAGACGGCAAATTGATTTTCAGAACCTGCCGGGGTTGGATATCCCTGGCAGCCGTTCTGTTGCTATCGTGCGGTGAGTAATTTCGGAGATGAGATTGCTTTGTCTCCGAATTAATCTACTAGCTTCCCGCCCGGTGCTCATACTCTGACAAGATGATCGTGACCGCTTCACTGATTTCCTCCTGCCGGTCTTCGGTGTCCATCTCCAGCACCCCGGAAGCGTAGCCCTGCCACACCAGTTGCTTCTGGTCGCGATCAATCAGGTTGATCACCACGTCGCCCTCCTTTTGGTCACTGGTTGTCACGTTATTAAAACCGCCGAAGTAACCGAAGTAGAAGGGATAATAGGGATAATTGTTTCGAGCCGTACTCCGTTCTTCCACCACCACCTGCGAACTCACCAGCAGGTCGGGGGCCTCGGGAGATAACACGTAGCCCTTCCCTTCCAATACCCGTTGTATCGCTTGTTTAAGCCGCTTTTTCACCAACGTGTTGTAAAATAAGGGTTCGTTGCCGTTCCCGCCGTTTTGGTTCTGAAAATCATCCGACCAGTAGAACGTCTGGTACGCACTAAAGTCCGCTTCCCGATCGTAGTCAGTCTGCACCGACAAACGGGGGGAGCATTGCATCAGCAGCAAGCTGCCGATGACACTCCCGACGATTTGATACCATTTGTTTTTCATCGTTCTCGTATTTTTGGTTGATCATACGGTCACTTTACTACGCTGATTGCGTTTTGTTTGCCGGGGCACGCCCATATTTAGCAAAAAGAAAGGATGAGTTAGCTCTATTACCGCCAGGGTTAGTCAAGCTCCCGCCCGGGTTAATTTTTTAAGTGATGTGCCCAGCAATTTAGCTTGGTACCCGCCCTACTCACTGCTCCTTCTGAATATCAGTAACCTTATCGTAGGAGGCCATCAGTCCGCGGATAATGGCGGAGCTGAGGCCGTGGTGCTCCATTTCGTTGAGTCCGGCGATGGTGCAGCCGCGGGGGGTGGTCACTTTGTCAATTTCCCGTTCGGGGTGTTTTCCGGCTTCTAAGATCAGCGAAGCGGCTCCCCGGCAGGTCTGCACGGCAATGGCCTGCGCCTCTTCGGCGTGAAAGCCCATCTGGATACCTCCCTGCGCGGCGGCGCGGATGTAGCGCAAGCAGAACGCGATGCCACTGGCCCCCAGCACCGTGGCGGCCGCCATCAGTTCTTCATCAATAATCAACGTACTTCCCATCACATCGAACACGGCTTTCACCTCGTCCAGCACCTCGGTGCGCGTGTTCTTGGCGGCCAGGGTGGTCATCGACTCCCGGATGGCAATGGCCGTGTTGGGCATGGCCCGCACAATCGGAAACCCCTCCCCTACCTGCTGCTCGATGGCCCCAATACTCATCCCGGTGATGGTAGACACCAGCACGTGCTGTTGGGCATTGAGCACGGGCTTGATCTCGTTGAGCAACGCGCTCAGTTGCTTGGGCTGCACGCTCACGATAATCAGGTGAGCATCCCGGACGGCAGCCGCGTTATCGGTGGCGATTCGGATGCCGTGTTCGGTTAATCCTTCCAGCGCGGCGCGGCGACGGCGGGTCACGGTGATCGACTCCGGGGGGTAGTACCCCGTGCTGGCTAGTCCGCGGGCGATGGCCTGGCCCAAGTTACCACCCCCTAAAATTGCAATGTTGGTTGCCGACATAGTTGCTTGGTTTTTAAGGTGAGGTAATTCTCTGATTATTTTTTGAGCCTTTTTCGGGGTACGGGGGGTGGTGATGTATATGAGACATCCTTTAAACTCACATCCACCAAAAACCGCTTATTTAAAAACTTGCGGCCGATCAACACCGGGTAACGCATCTGCTGCCGGTCGGTGAGCGAGAATTCGGTGCGGTAGTTTTTATTAAACAGGCGTATTCTGGTCTTCACGCTGTAGCGGTGCTCTACCAATCCGCTCGAGCTCCGCACTTTTTTCTCGGAAAATTGCGTGGCGTGCAGATACTGGTCGTTGTACTCGGGGTGGTCGGGGTCGAGCAACTTGAAGCGTAGCACCGGCGACCCTGACTGCTCAATCACTTCTACGTGGTGGCAGTGTAGGGCGCAACCGTAGGCCCCGGTGTCTACCTTGGCTTCAATGTCGGTGAGTCCCCAGTCCGGGAAGTCAACATAATCCATTCGTCCAATAACGAGCATAGCGCAAACCTAGGTAAATTCTACTGTTTACAAAAAAAAGGCCGCCCCGAATAACGAGGCAGCCTTGATGAATGAGGGGGCAAATTATGAACCGCTTTCCGTACCCGTAGTGTCGGCGGGGGTTGCATTGTTGGCCGGACGCGTGGGGCGCTGTTCCTGCTGCTGGGCGGGCGCGGGTGTTTCGGTGGAGGGACGCACCGGCAAACGGCTGGTAGACGTGGTATCGGCTACGTCGGTGGTTGACTCTTGGGGAGTGGACCGGGCAGCGGGTTGTTGCGCTGGTTGAGTGGCCGCATCCTCGCGTGCTGTGGTGGTGGCTGGTTGGGTAGTGCGGCTAGGAGTGGTGGCTACCTTGGCCCGTTGCTTGGCGGCCTCTTGCTTGGCTGCGGCATAATCCAGCACTTCTACGGCGGTATCGGTTTCTACTTTCTCTTCCAGAACCTTATAGTCACCCTCTTGGTAGGCTACCGTGCGCTCTTCGTCGTTGGTTTCGGTAAGTGTATCCAACGAAACGGTTCGGCGAAGCACCTTGCGACGAATCTCATAAGTCTTGGTTGCTCCTACAGTATCTACTTCTTCGATCATGCGGCGACGAATGTCGTACACAATGCGGGTAGAAACAGTATCAATCTGCACCACTTCCGTTTCGGTGTAGGTGCGGTCTTTGTCCGAAGCAGATGCCACCGCTTCATTGGTGTCGGTTTCCGGAGCGACCGCCACCGCTGCGTCGTCATCTTCATCAATGGTGGTCAGGTTCATAGTTTCCAGGGTATCAGCTGATAACGTAGCGGCATTGGTGCTCACGTCCTTGCTTTCGCGGTTAATATTGTCACAGCTAGTAATGGTTAGTAGCACCGCAATTATGGTGACGTATGAGGTGAATTGGGATTTCATAAGATCTATCAATTAGTTGTAAAAATTAAGGTTCTTGGTAAGTGAAACAGTCTCACCCCCTATTTGTTCAGGAATACCAGTGCTATTATGGCAAAGCGCACGGGAAGAAGGGGGCATCGGGCTGAACTAGTCAGGAGAGACGCGCACGGGCTCAGACGAGAACGGTACGAGAACAATTCCGGCGGGGGGTGGTTACCTTAGTAGTAAAACAAATTTTTACACCACTAACCCCTTTCAACGATGGAAACCAACAAAGAATTAGTTAAAGACCTGAACGGATTGCTCGAGAAACACAACGATGCGGTTCGTGGATATAAGGAAGCGGCCGACAAAGCCAAGTCTCCTAACCTGAAAACCTTTCTGCAACGCAATGCGGGTACCCGGCAGTCGTTTGCTACCGATCTGAAGCAAGAGGTGACTTCATTGGGCGGTGATCCGGAAACCAGCACCAGCACCGCGGCCGATTTGCACCGGGGTTGGATCAACTTCAAGTCCGCCCTCACCAGTGACAAAGACGAAGCCGTACTCGAAGAGTGCATCCGCGGTGAAGATGCGGCGCTGAAAGAATATGACAGCGTACTTAAGGATTACGAAGTGCCGCAGGGACTGCGCAGCAAATTGCAGGACCAACGCAACCAGATTCAGCAAGCCAAGAGCGAACTGGAGTCGTTAGAACTTCAGGCCGACCGACGGAACTAAGCTCCCCACATCACTCTGCCAACGAGCGGCCGTTACCCTGCGTAACGGTCGCTTTTTTTTACCTCATCCGGCGCGGACTCTACCCTGCGGCAAGAAACAAATATCTTGCCCCTACTGCCCCCGGCCCAGTCGTAGGATTTGTATACGACTGATCATGCTGCTAATCGATAGCTCAAGGGCCTGCATTAGTTCGCTGTCCTCCCGGAAGTCGGGCTTGGCCAGGTTATGCACCCGGCGATTTTCTTCCATATGAGCGTATCCCTCCCACTCCTGACCGGGCTTGTTGATGGCAATGCCCACCCCCCCGCCGTCTTCTACCACCTGAAAGGCCGACATATCACTTGATCCGTCGCCGCAGTAAATTATTTGGTTGAGGGGCACGTAGTAAGACTCCGGATCGCGATAAAGAAAAGTATCTTCCAATTCGCTCGGCTTTTCGATGTCTATTCCCTGGGCTAACTGCCGAATGTAATGCACCTTGTCTTCGTGCGTGATGATTCTTTTGGCTCCCAGCACGTACCCCTCGTCGTCAAAGTGTAGCGCTCCGGCGTAGATTCGGTCAAACTGCTTGGCCAAAGGGGTTGCTTTGGGGATAGTGGCAAATCCCGCGGTGAGCATCACAAACTCTAGTTCAACGTTTTTGTCGGCTTGCTTGGCGTACTTCTTAAGCCGCGGAATGAAATCGCTCGCGCCCTCAAACAGTGGATAGTCTTTTCCTATCTCGATCATTTTTTGTTCGGTCACCGCGGCTCCGTTGGTGCCCAGTTGTCGGAAGATCTCTGCTTTGGCTAGCGCATACTGCCACTGATGTATCTGCATCTGATCCACTTGTTCGCTGATTTTCTCGTGATCCAGTTTGGCGGCTTTGGCCAAAATTTCGGTTGTACTAGGCGCGAGGGTGTCATCAAAGTCAAAGATGAGCACAATTCGCTCGCGGAGGATTCGGGTTGCGTTTGCCATACTAAAACGGTCAGGGGGTTAGGATTCAGTAAGTTAATTTTGGGTTGTTTCCACCTTGAACACGTAGGCCACCTGTTGGTTCATCGCTTGCTGCGCTGCCGGAGGCACGCTGATGCTTATCCGATCGCCATCCATGCTCCACTCCAAAGGGAAATCGTAGCCCAACAGATAAACCGACGACCCTTCCTTGGGTTGCAGATGCGCTAGTTTCACGGTGGTCTGAAGATCATCCATCAATATGCCGTACGCGTAGGGTTGGCCTTCCTGGCGGGTGTAGCGAATAGGATCATCCGCTTCATACTGCAAAGGCAGCCGTTTGGTGGCGTAGATAGCCTCGCCGTTGGTGTCCAACCACTTCCCCATGGCTTCCAAGCGTTCCACGCTGGGGGCGGGAACCAAGCCCTTGGCCGTGGGGCCCACGTTCAGCAGATAATTGCCTCCCTTGGCAACCACATCGATCAGGTTGTGGATGAGCACCTCGGCCGATTTCCAGTTGTTGTCGTTCTTTTTGTAGCCCCAGGTATCGTTCATCGTCATGCAGGCCTCCCAATCCAGGTCGCTGCCTTCTTCCAAGATTTCTTGCTCGGGAGTGCCGAAGTCACCTACGTAATCTTCACTGTCGTCGTTCATGCCCTGCATCCCCCTTCGGCCCACGTCCACCCGGTTGTTGACAATCAGTGAGGGCTTTAGTTCGCGCAAGTAGCGGTACATATCCACCCCATGCGCGTGGGTCCAGTCGGGAATCCACTCGCCGTCGAACCAGATCACGTAGGGATCGTACTTTTCCACCAGCTCGGTGAGTTGGGGTTTGAGATAGTTTTCTACGTACTGATCAAACTCAGGATTTACGCGGGTGGTGTCGTCGCGCTCGTTGTAGTCGGGGTAGTTCGGAGCCTGGGCCTGGGGGTGATGCCAGTCCATGATGGAGTGGTAGAAGCACAGCTTCACGTCGTACTTGTCGCAGGCTTGCTTGAGTTCGCCCAGCAGGTCGCGCTTGATCGGGGAAAAATCCATCACGTCGTAGGTTGATACCTCCGAGTCCCACAGGGCAAAGCCGTCGTGGTGCTTGGAGGTGATCACCAGGTACTTCATCCCCGCGTCGTGAGCAATCTGCGCCCAGCGGTCGGCGTCGAACTGCTCAGGATCGAAGGCCCGGGAGTATTCTTCGTATTCGGCGACCGGGATTGAGGCCCGTTCCATGATCCACTCCCCGATGCCTTCCACCGCCTTGCCGTTGTGCACCCCGGCGGGCATCGCGTAGGGGCCCCAGTGAATGAACAGGCCGAACTTAGCGTCGCGCCACCACTCCATGCGCTGGTTAAATTCTTCGGGTGACTCGTTGAGCACGCTCACGGCGGGCGTTTCATCCACGGGTTCGTCGGTGGAGGTGGTGGATTGACAGTGGGTGAGCAGCAGCAGACCAGCGAGGGCAGGAATGGCAGTAAACTTCATGGGTCGGTGGTTGAGGTAAGATGAGCGGGCTAAACTAAGTAATTTCCGGAGATGAGAAAAAAGAACCGCCAAGAAGTTCTCCGTGGTGCTGTTGGTAGTTTTGAGGGGGAACTAATCCCGCCACCAAGCAACTGCCGGAAACTTTCCGTCGGAGATCACCACCGGTTCTCCGATTCTCGGGGTAGTCAGGGGCATGTTTAACTCTTTCGCCTTAGCCCTTACCCGGTGGATCGGATCCGTCCAGGAGTGCAGCGCTAGCCGAAACGCCCCCCAGTGGATGGGCAGCAAGCGCTGGGCCCGCAGGTCGACCGCCGCCTGGGCCGACTCCTCAGGCATCATATGGATTTGCGCCCAGCGCGTATCGTACTGCCCGCACTCAATCATAGCCAGATCAAACGGCCCGTAGCGCTCCCCGATTTCGGCGAAGTGCGGTCCGTAGCCGCTATCGCCGCTGAAGTACAGCTTGTCTTGCTTTCCCCGGATCACCCACGAGCCCCACAACGTGGCGTCGCGGTCGGTGAGTCCGCGGCCCGAAAAGTGACGCGCCGGAGTGAATACCAGATTCAGTTCATCGCGCAGCGCCTCGTCCCACCAGCTGAGTTCGTGAATGGCCGATTCGGCCACGCCCCAGCGGCGCAGATGCGCCCCCACTCCCCGGGGCACGTAGAAATCGTTTACCTTGTCTTTCAGCCGACGAATGCTGCCGTAGTCCAGGTGGTCGTAGTGATCGTGCGAGATCAACACCGCATCGATGGCTGGCAACTGCTCGATGGCGATCGGTAGCCGTTCGCTGAAGCGGCTTTGCCCCAGCCAGGGGTGCGGGGCGGGCACCTTGCCCAGCATGGGGTCCAGCAGCAGACGTTGGCCGTCGATCTCCAGCAGCACCGCCGAGTGACCGAACCAGATAACGCGCGTGAGCGTATCGGGAGCTTGGGCTATGGTAAGCGAATCTACCGACACCACCGGCGGCGGAACCGACGGCACTCCGTGGGGCACCCCACGCACGTAGTCTCGAAGTATCGAAGCCATCGTGCGCCCGTCCATGGTCATCGAGGTTGGTATCAGGTTAGTAAACTTTCCTTTGGCGTGGTTATCCGATCGGGCGTACACTTCCTGCTCCGCGGCGGTGGCCCGGCCCCCGAATTCCGGACTCAGGTAAACAAACAACCCGGCGGCCAGCAGGCCGATCCCCAGCAGGGACAAACCGAAAATACCAATCATTTTTGCGAGATAAAGAAGCGATTTACTCAAAGCCATCGGCGGGGGGTGCGGGCGCTTGCCATTCTTAAGAATTTCACTGCTCAGGCGACGGCAGGGATAGCCGGAGGTGCTGGTAAATTTTGCGGCGCAGCTCGGCGGGGTCAAAGGGTTTGGTAATTACCTCGGTGAAGTGGTGGGCCGTTTCTTCGGCCACCTTTTCCTTCGTATCGGCCGTCAGCGCCAGCACCGGCAACTGATTTTTCTCGGGCGATTCCATCCCCCGAATGATCGCCACCGCTTCGTTACCGTCCATCACGGGCATCCGAACGTCCATCAACACTAAGTCGTAGTCGTTTTTTTCGATCAGCTCGATGGCTTCCGCCCCGTTCACTGCTTCGAGCACCTCCACCTGCCACCAGGTGCTAAGGTACTGCTGCAGTACCATGCGATTGATGGCCATATCCTCTACGATCAGAATGCGCTGGAGCCCGTTAATTGCTTCGGGCACGACTTCCGTACGCGGCGGAGGAGCCGACGCGGGGGGAGTATCCACCCGTCCGACAACCAGCTCAAAGTGAAACCGGGTTCCCGTTCCGACCTCGCTTTCTACCGCAATGTGGCTTCCCATCATCTCCAGCAAACTTTTGGTGATCGATAGCCCCAGGCCGGTGCCTCCGTAGTTGCGTTTGGTGGAGCTATCGGCCTGGGTAAATTTCTCAAAGATCGCCTCCAGCTGGTCTGCCGCAATGCCCACCCCCGTGTCTTGCACCGAAAAGTGAATAGTCACCGGGTCGCCCTGGCTCTGAACGCGCCGGACCGCCAGTGTTACCCGCCCGTCCTGGGTGAACTTGATGGCGTTCGAGAGCAAATTGTTGAGCACCTGGCTCAGTTTGGTAGGATCGCCCACCACGTAGGTAGGCAAATCGTCGGACAGCTCAACGACCAGTTGGTTACCGTGCTGCTCAGCCGACACCCCGTGCGTCGTTTCCAGGCTCCTGAGCAGTTGGATCAGGTTGAACGACACTTGCTCCAACTCAATTTTGCCCGCCGCTATCTTGCTGAAGTCCAGAATATCGTTCACCAGGGCCACCAGGTTGTCAGACGACACCCGGATTCCCTCCAGGTAATCGCGCTGCGCGGGCAGGGTTTCTTCTCCCAGCACCAGTCCGGTGAGGCCCACAATGGCGTTGAGGGGGGTGCGGATCTCGTGGCTCATGTGGGCCAGAAAGTCTTCCTTGACGCGCGCCGCCCGCTCGGCGGTGTCCTTGGCCTGCCGAAGTTCTTCCTCCATCTGCCGACGCTCGGTGTTGTCAACCAGGATGCCGAGGTAGCCCCTGATCTGTCGATCCGGCTGGCGCAGGGGCATCAACGCCCCACTGCCCCAGAAGCGGGTTCCGTCTTTTCGCTCATACCATCGTTCGAAGAAAGATTTTCCCTGCGCCTGCACCCGCTTCACGTCCTGCTGAGGTTCGGTAGGCCGATCTTCGGGGATAAATAAAACGTCAACCGACTGCCCGACAATCTTGGAGGACGGGTACCCAAAAATGTGCTCCGCCCCGGAGTTCCATTCGGTGATCGTCTGCTGCGCGTCGAGGGTGAAGATGGCGTAGTCGGTGGCGCTTTCCAGGATCAGGCGCAGGTGCTCTTCGCTTTCGCGCAGTTCTTCTTCGGATTTACGGCGCTGGGTGATATCGATAAAGGTGATCACCACCCCCTCGATGCGGTCGTCGGTGCTGCGGTAGGGCAACACCCGCGTCAGGTACCAGCGCTGTTCGTCGTCCTGCACCTCCCGCTCCACGGGCACCAGGCTGGAGAGCACCTGCCGGGCGTCGTCTTGCATATCATCGTACCCCAGCCGGTTGGTGAGGTCGGACAAGGGCCGCCCGCGGTCGAGGTGGCGCACGTTGAAGAGTTCACTGGCCCGCGGGGTGAAACGCATGATGCGAAACTCCCGGTCGAGAAACAGGGTGGCAATATCGGTGGCGGCCAGTAGGTTCTGCAGATCGCCCGATAGCTGGCTCAGCTCTTCCACCTTGTGCCGGTTTTCCTGGTTCAGCGTGCTCAGCTCCTCGTTCATCGACTGCAGCTCCTCCTTGCTGGTCTCCAGTTCTTCCATCGTCGAGCGCAGCTCCTCGTTGGTCGACTGCAGCTCTTCGTTCGAGGCCTTCATCTCTTCCTGGCTGGTTTCGTACTCTTCCACAATGGCCTGCAACCGCTGCTTGGTACGGTCTAACTCGGTCTGCAGGTCACGAACCACCTCCGTTGAGTTATCATCGCTATCGAAATCAGCGAGGTTCACCGGTGCGCTCAGGGACGAAAGATCACTCAACTCCTCAAAAATTACCACCGAAAAACCGGCCTGCTGGGGATCCTGGTCCGGGAAAACCGATAAGGATAGCAGTAGTTTTTTTTCCCTCAGGGTAAGTCGTATCGGTTTGGTGCGCACCAGCCGTTGGCGTTGCTGGGCGTTGTGCAGGGCCATCCGCAGTTCCAGGTGCAGTTCGGACGGTACTAGTTTGAACACGTTCGCGGTGAGTTCTCCCCCGGGATGCAGCAGATACTGGCCCGCCCGCTCGGAGAGGTGCACCACGCGGTGGTCGGGGTTCACCAGCAGGCTGGGCGGGGCAAAGCGCTCCACAATTTTCTGGTGCAGCGCCCCGTAGACCACCGGTTTTTCTTCGTCCGAGCCAGTTGCCTCCGCCGGGGTGGGACGCGCCTGGGTCACCGGAAAGACCGGCAGGTTTAGTTCGGGAGGGGGCACGTTCCGCTTTCGGAATAAACATAGTTGCTTATCTTCGGTATGAAAGAGCTCGGTGCCCTCGATGGTTTCCGAACTACCCAGCAGCAGCGTGCCCTTGGGGTGGAGGGCGTAGTGAAACAGATCGATGATGTTGTGCTGCATCCGGCGTTGCAGGTAGATGAGCAAGTTGCGGCAAACGATCAGGTCTATCTTGGAAAACGGGGGGTCACTCATCAGGTTGTGGGGAGCAAACACCACCCGGTCGCGCACTTCCTTCCGGATGCGGTAGCCCCCCTCCTGGCCCGTGAAAAATCGGCGCAGTCGCTCTCGGCTTACGTCGGCTTTGATATCGCCGGGGTAAAATCCCTCGCGGGCGCGCAGCAGCGATTGCTCGTGCAGGTCGCTGGCGAACACCTGGATTTCGGGGGGCGTATCGTGCCGGGAGGCTTCCTCCAGCAGCAGTATGGCCAGCGAGTAGGCCTCTTCGCCCGTGGAGCAACCCACCGACCAGACCCGCACCGTGTGCTCCACGCCGGGCTCCGCCATCAGGCGGGGGATCACGCGCTGCTGCAGCGCCTCAAACACCGGCGAGTCGCGGAAAAAACTGGTTACGGTGATCAGAAAATCGTTGGAGAGCCGGGTTACCTCTTCCGGATCCTGGCGCAGCAAATCGAGGTAGTCGCTCAGTTGCTCTAGCTGAACCAGTTGCATCCGGCGCCGCATGCGCCGCACGATGGTGGTGGGTTTGTAGTGCGTGAAATCGCGACCGGTTTGGTTTTTGACCACCGCCACAACTTTGTGGAGCAGCGACTCGAAAGACTGCCCGTCGTCAGACGGCGAATCAGCCACGGTTACCTGGGGCTGGGTGCGAGCGTGACGAATGATGTAATCAGGGATTTCGGCCAGCGGCAGCACCGCGTCGACAAGTCCGCTGGCGATGGCGCTCTGGGGCATGCCATCATACTCGGCCTCGTTGGGGTCCTGCACCAGGGTGAGGCCCCCCGCGCCCTTGATCTCCCGGATTCCCAGGGTGCCGTCGGAGCCCGTGCCGCTCAAAATCACCCCGACCGCGTTGCCGTCGTGCACGTTGGCCAGGGTGCGAAGAAAGTGATCGATGGGCGCGCGGTCGCGGCGTTGTTCCTCCAGTTCCGACAGGCGCAGGTGGGTGTCGATGGTATCCAGGTTGCAACCGGGCGGAATGATGTACACGTGGTTGGCCTTGATGGGCACGGTTTCGGTTACCTGCTGCACCGGCATCTTTACCTTGGGCTGCAGGATATCGGCCAGGTGGCTCTCCCCCTCCGGCGACAAGTGCACCACCACCACGAACGCCAGTCCGCTATCCTCTGGCACGTGCGCAAACAATGTTTTCAGGGCGGCCAGTCCGCCCGCCGACGCTCCGATACCAACGATGGTAAGCGGTGAGGCATCCGGAGAGGAAGGAACGGTAGATTTTGGCGTGGCAGAAGGCATGGTGCAGCGTTCGTTAAGATCGGCTTTCGCAGGGTTGGAAAAATGGGCCAGCATCAAATCCCGGCGGCAGTGGCAACTCCTTGCGCTCCCATCCGCGCCGAACAAATAGAAGCGAGAAAGTAAGCACAATTTTCGGTCAATATCAAGGGCCCGACGACCTATCACGAAAGCATTTTTTCGGTTCGGCGCAGCAGCTCCCTGACCCGTTCTCTCAGGCGTTGGGGCTCGAGGATCGTGGCGTAGTCGCCAAAGGTCAGGTACCAACGCGCGAAACCATTTTCCAGGTCAGCCACCCGGAAGGTCATTTCCACGTGGTCTTCTGCCACCTCCTCAGAGACGAATCCGTAGTAGCTTTTGTCGCGCTGGATATAACCGGCCACCCGCTGGTCTACCCGAATTCTGACCATCGTGGTTGGCCGGTCGCATTCCCCCCGCCGGTGCTCATCCAGCGAGGCGTGCGCTCGGGTAAAGATACAATCCGTTCGCCGGATGCCGAACAGGCGGTCGGTACGAAACTGCCGGTAACTGTTTCGGGTGTGGCAGTAGCCTAGCACGTACCAGTAGTTGTTTTCGTGAAACAAGCCCACCGGTTCGATGCTTCGTTCGGAGGGGGTATCGGCCCGCAGCGATTGGTAGTGCAGCCGAACTTGCTTCCGTTCGGCGATACTTTCCAGCAAGATTTCCAGCGCGTCGGGCACGTCTTCGTTGAAAAGCCGCTGGGAAGGGTCAATCCGCACGTGCGATTCCAGGGTGGCTACCCAATCTTTCTCCGTACCCCGCAGCACCGATTTCACCTTGTACATGGCCGACTTGTGATAAGCTCCCAGCGATTGGTCGGTAAAAGTTTGCATCAGCTTTTCGGCGGCCACAAAGCTACCGGCTTCTTCGCGAGTAAACGTGACCGGGGGCAGGCGATAGCCGTCCATGATGGAGTACCCCACGCCTGCTTCACTCAACAGGGGGACGCCCGAGGCTTCCAGTGTTCGGATATCCCGGTAGATAGTGCGCAGGCTCACCCGAAAGCGGTCGGCCAGCTCCTGCGCGCGCACAATCCGCTTAGACTGCAATTGGATGAGGATTGCGACGATCCGGTCGAAACGGTTAAGGGGATCAGTATCCATGGTGGGACAACGTTTCTTCCAAAGATAATACTTCTCCCGATAGCTCCGCCCGGATTGGCGTTTCATCACCTTGAATTAAAAAGTGCGTTTTTTTTTCTGCTGACACTAGGCTGTCACTCCTTGCCATTACTTTTGCTCCCGTAGTTTATTGTTCACTTAACCCCTTCCATCATGAACGAGTCCACTGTTTCCCCACCCGCTACCGCATCTCAGGTTCTCACCGCCGATGAACTATTGGAACACTGGCAAGGCCACCGCAGCCTTACCCGGCGCGTGATTGAGGCTTTTCCCGAGGAAGCGTTTTTCACCCACTCTATCGGCGGCATGCGACCTTTTGCCGATATGATCACCGAACTGTTAAGCATTGCCACCCCCGGCCTCCGGGAAGTCGTGACCGGGCAGTCGGCCCCGCTCAACGAGCGTATTGATCACGGAAACAGCAAGGCCAGAGTATTGAAAGCCTGGGATGAAGCCACGGAAGAAATCAACGCGCTCTGGTCGCAAATCGCCCCGGAACGGTTTCCGAAAACCATCAAAATGTTCGGAGAGTACGAGAGCACGGTGCGCTGGTCTGTCTTCTATTTCATCGATAACGAAATTCACCACCGCGGACAGGGCTACGTTTACTTGCGATCGCTGGGCATCGAACCCCCCGCTTTTTGGGAACGTTAATTCATCTGGTTGATTATTGAAACAACTACATCTTACCATTCGCAGAGAATGAAAAACAAGGTAAACATCCAACTGGAGCTGTCTGAATCAGAGCGTAAAAACTTACGAAAGAACAAGATCAAGAAGTCTGAAATTCTTGATCTTGGTTCGGATGAACTGGAAGTGCTGCTCGAAGTCTCAGAAGGCAGAGCCAAAGAAATATACGCATTGGCCGACTTTCAGAGAATACCGTCCGTTGGAATCAAATTCGCCAAGGATTTAGTGTTTTTGGGCTACTACAGCGTTGAGCAGTTGGTGGCGAAAAACGGCGCTGAATTAACGGATGAGTATGAGCGAAAAAAAGGTTTCAAGACAGACCCTTGCGTAGAAGACCAATTCAGGCTAGCCGTTGATTTTGCAAAAAATCAGGACTACACTAAAAATTGGTGGGATTTTACCAGTGAGAGAAAAGCGTACCGAAACAAGCACGGTTATCCAAAGGATCGACCCGCCACAAATTGGACAGAAATCTATTACCAATAATGACAGTTGACCCAAACGTGAGGAATTAGATGAGCATCCCGCTGATTCTGGTGCCCCCTACCCCAGGCTTGTGCCCTCACAAGCCTAACCTTTTTATTAGCCTTGTTTCCCGGCTAGTAAAGCCATGATCGCC
This sequence comes from Cyclobacteriaceae bacterium, assembly GCA_965217295.1. Lineage (GTDB taxonomy): Bacteria > Bacteroidota > Bacteroidia > Cytophagales > Cyclobacteriaceae > Tunicatimonas. The sequence goes on along the minus strand of CBDCHR010000008.1, from coordinate 4,524,785 downwards.
TCGCGGGTGGGGATTGAGGGCTGCGCGCCCAACTTGGTTACCGCTAGGGCGGCGGCCGCGCAGGCAAAGCGCACCGCCTCGGGCAGCGGTTGCTGTTCGGTGAGCGCCACGGCCAGGGCTCCGCAAAAGGTATCTCCGGCGGCGGTGGTGTCCACCTGCTCCACCGCAAAGGCGGGAACGTGAAATTGCTGGTCGGCGCTCAGGAAGTACGCCCCGCGCTCGCCTAGGGTCACTACCACCTGCGGCACCCCAAGCGCGAGCAACTTGCGGGCCGCGGCTTCGGCATCCTCCACCGAAGTCACTTGCTTGTCCACCAAGAACTCGGCTTCCACCTCGTTCACCACCAGCGTGTGCACTTTACTCAGGTAGCCCAGGTCAAAGGAGCGAGCGGGAGCAAAATTCCACAGCACCGGGATATTTTGCGCCTGCGCCTGCTCCAGGACGTACTTGATCGTGTCGGCCGGAATTTCGTACTGCATCATGATGAGGGCGGCTTCGCCGAACACCCCCGCCGCTTCGTTGGCCAGCTTTTCCGGGGTGAGTCGGTGGTTGGCGCCGGGAGCTACCGTCAGGTAGTTGTTTCCTTCCTCCCCGATCATCACCAGGGCGTGTCCGCTGGCCATACCCGTCTCGGAAAAAACGTAGCGGGTGTCAAGGCCGTCGTCGCGGAAGTTCTGCACCATCTGCGGAGTGTAGACGTCGTCGCCCACGCAGTTCACAAAAACCACTCGCCCGGACTCGGGGTGCCCCCCGGCGCGGGATGCGGCCACCGCCTGGTTGGCCCCCTTGCCGCCGTAGGTTTGCATAAAAATCCCGTCGGGGACCGATTCGCCCCGCCGGGGCAGTCGATCTAGTTTCATGATCAGGTCCACGTTCGAACTGCCGATCACCACAATTTTCTTATACATAAGCGTTAAGTTAAGCGGGCCACCACGATGAGCACCAGCCCCAGAATAAAAGAAGCGAACATGGCGGTCAGCAGTTTATTGGTGCCCTTCGGAGCACCGGCAAACTCTTTCCAGACAAATACGCCCCAGGCGGCCGACACCATCGTGGCCCCCTGCCCGAGTCCGTAGGAGATGGCAAAACCCGCTTGTTCGGCCGCGATAAGGTTAAATTCCATCGCCACGCACCAGATCAACCCGCCCAATATACCAATAAAATGCAGCTTAGGCGTGCCCCGGGAGAAGTAATCTCCGAACGTGACCGCCTCACCGGACACCGGGCGAAACATAAACCAGGTATTGAACACAAAGCTCGAGGCAAACACTCCCAGGGTAAACACGAACATGGCCGAGTAGGGCGTGAGCAGTCCGGGAGTGGGATCGGCAAAGGTGAGCGTCATCGAGGCGGCCACGAAGCGGTAAAAGAAGCCCATCAGCACGCCCGACAACACCGAAATGATGATACCCTTGCGCAGGTTGCTCGTATCGGACTGCTGTAGTTTTTTGTAGGCCAGCCCGTCGATCACGATGGCCACCACCACCAGCAGCAGCCCCAGAAAAAGCAGGGTGGCATCGCCCACCGGGGTGGCCAGGTAGTTCACCACCACCCCGATGACCAGCGCCAGCCCCACCGCAATGGGAAAGGCCACGGCCAGGCCCGCAATAGCGGTGGCCGCCACGATGAGCAGGTTGGACAGGTTAAACACGATGCCGCCCAGAAAAGCCGACCCCAGGGCCGAGGTTTCCGCTTGCCCCAGGTCGACCAGGAAGCTGCGCCCTTCGGTGCCGGTGCTGCCCATGGTGAGGCCCAGCACCAGCGAGGTGAGCACCAGCCCGATGCAGTAGTCCCAGTAGTACAGAGGAAACTCCCAGCGGGTAGGCGTCATTTTCAGGGTGTTGGCCCAGGAGCCCCAGCCCAGCATGGTGATCAGGCAGAAGACCACGGCCAGGCCGTACGAATCAATGGTGAACATAGGTTGGTTGGGTAAGGTAGAAGGTTATTGACCGAAGCGTTGCTGCGCTTCTTCCAGGATGGTTACCGTGGCGGTGGCTCCGCAGCGTTCGCAGCCCACTTCCTGCACCGCCAGCAGGGCATCCAGGGTGCGGATGCCGCCCGAGGCCTTCACCTTCACGTTCGGACCGATGCTTTTTTTCATCAGCTTCAGGGTCGGAATGGTGGCCCCGGTATAGGAGTACTTGCCATCATCGCCCTTCACAAAGCCAAAACCGGTTGAGGTTTTCACGTAGTCGGCCTTGGCTTCGGTGCAGATTTCGCACAGCCGCACGATATCAGCCTCTTCGGTGACGTAATCGGTTTCGAAGATCACCTTCAGCAGGGCGTCGTGCTGGTGGCAGGCTTCGGCCACGGCCGCAATTTCTTGCTGCACGTAGTCCCAGTCGCCCTGCAGGGCCCGAGCCACGTTGATGACCATGTCCACCTCCCGGGCTCCGTCCTGACAGGCCCGTTCGGCCTCAAATACTTTTACGTCGGTTACCGAGTTGCCGGCCGGAAAGCCGATCACGCAGCCCACCGCCACGCCGCTGCCCGCTAGCAGTCGCACGGTGTCGGGCACCATGTAGGGCTTCACGCACATGGAAGCCACCTGGTATTTTTTGGCCACGTCGCATTCTTTCTGCAGATCCGCGTCGGTGGCCGTGGGGTGCAGAATGGTGTGGTCGATCATTTTTGCAAGTTCGCTGATTTTGTTCATGGTTGGTTTTATTATTAATGAAATATGGTGGAGACGCGCCGCAGCGCGTCTGTACGATATATTATGGGGAATAAAATAATTTATAATGAATTTTTCAGGCGAATCAGGCCGGTGATCCAGGCGGCGCTGTGGGGAATCCAGTCTTCGTCGGTGAAGGAAAAGGGGCCGTCGTTCTCTTTTTTCGGAGCCACATCGTATTTGAATTGCTCACCGGTGGTGAAGCCGTTACAAATCACGCCCCGCGTCTGAAACCAAGTACCCGCCCAGCGGTTGCCGATGCCGCAAATCATGCTAGCGGGCAGCGCCACGTTCTCCGGCAGGTCAGTGCTATAGACCACGCAGCCCTTCGCCACGTTCTCCCGGGTGATACCGGCGTTGAGTCCGGCCACCCACTGCAGGTTGCCGTAGGCGATGCGCCGCAGCTGGGGTTCGTCGAACAAGTCGGCTAAATCCAGCGCCAGGGCGGCGGTGTAGCCGTAGATGGTGTTGGTGCCGTGGAAGGTGCCGCAGAACCAGATGGGCCCTTCTTCTCCGAAAATGCCCTGCGGAACCAGGTAGAACGGATTCTTCTTGCAGGCCGGTATCAGGTAGCCGTCGGTGAACCGCCGCAGGGTCTGTTTCCAGCGCGTAGCATCAGCATGGTCGGGCCAGCGGCGCAGCATCTCCAGCAGCGGCATCAGGTAGTTGGGATAGATACCACCCATGTCGGTGCCAAACTGGCTTCCTTCCGAAGTGGCGATGATGCCGTGCGTCCAGGACGGTTCGGAGTGCAACAGGCTTTCGTATTCCTTGAAGTGACCGTAAAAGCCGCTTTCCGAATTTTCTTTCAGGATCTGCCGGTCCATAATTTGGCGAGCGCGCTGCACTGCTTCTTGCTGGGCTTCGGCCCGACCGTGTTTCACCATTTCAAGGGCTGCCTGGCACAGCGTGAGTAGATCACGGGTCGGCCACTCGTCGGCAGGTATGGTCGCATCTTCGGCTAAGCCGCGCTGAATCCGACTGTATCCGTAGTCGCCCATGGGTTGGGCCTGGGTGGTCAGCCACTGGTAGGCGTGGTGGGCGGTGGCGCGGTATTGGTCCTTCTTTTCCTGAAAGTCGTCGGGTAGGGTTTGCACGGTGCGCAGCAGGGCCACCACCGCCTTGGCCGCATCGTGGGGCAGGATATCCTTTTCGTGTTCCAACAGGTCGTGCGACATTGCCCCCTTGGGGAAGCCGAGTTCTTCGGCCTTGGCCTGGGTCATCACCAGGTAATCGCAGCCCACGGTGAGTTGTTCATAAAGACGTCGGGTAAATTCAGCGTCAAGATCGTTGCCGCACTGGTTCTGCAGTTCGTTCAGCGCAATAATCATGGCACTCTGCGCCGGACTCTCTACCCACAACGTACCGGCATCCTGCCAACCGGCGCCCACCTTGGTGAAGTGCCGACGTCGCTCCAAAATATCAACCGAGGCCAAGTGCATGGTTTCGTTCCACAGGATATCCTGACCAATTTTGAGTCCGGTATCCTGCATCAATCCGGTGTTGCCGTCCTGAATAGCCACCTCCCAATCGCCAGATTCGGTATCAGCGGGAAACTCAGCTACCCACCAGTGGCTCTTCCAAATTTCCCCCCAGTAAGTACAGGGCACTTGCTGCGTCTTTTCTTGGTTGTCAGCGGCCGTCAGCACGCATACCGCCCCGTCCGGAAGGGCGTTTTTTTGGGGCAGTCGAACCACCACGCGCACGGGGTGACCTGCTTCGTAGCCTATCTGAGAGAATAGTAGGCCGGAGAGCCCGTCTATCAATCGGCGCGCATTCGGATGCGGTCCGGATTTGGGCTGACTGTTACCAAAAGATGGTGAAGTACTCAGTAAAGCAGCAGCTCCTAAGGTAGTGGATTTCAGGAAATTACGGCGTTTTTTTGAACTATTGTTCATGTTTTTATAGGTGATAGGTGTTGCCAATGGGATATCGGGCAGTGTTACAATAGAGTTCGCTATAAATGTTGAGGCACGGATTGCTGGTGCTGAACTTTATGGAAATGCGCAACACTGGGTGTCGGGCGGCAACCAGAAGGAGCTCGGCAATCTTCTGGTCGGCCAGCTCGGCCCGCAGCTCTTGTTGCGAACCGGTGATCTCGATGAGGAAGCGCTGGCTCAGGGTTTTGAAGAATGAACCATCCACGAACGCATCCTGCGCGAAATTCGGCAGGGCCGTATCAGCAAACCAGTTGTTTTCCAGCATGACCGGGTCATCGTCTACACTACGAAGTCGTTCGAAGTGCAGACAGGGAGAGCTGCGCTCGGGGGGGCTAACGGGAAAGGCGATGTTTGGGCTCCAGGTGCGTATGCCGGGCGATTGCAGAAGCCGGGTGCCTACCTTTTGTCCTACGGCTTCGGAAAACCCCTTCACATTGAGTAAGCCCAGCGATTGGCGGCGCTCCTTCACCTGGCTGCCCTTGCCGTGAATGCGCTCGATGAACCCTTCTTCCCGAAGCTGACCTAGCGCTTTGCGGGCGGTGGTTCGGGTAATTTGATACTGCTCGCACAGTTCGTTCTCAGAAGGCAACAGATCGCCCGTCACAAAATCGCCCCGCTGAATACCTTCTTTAAGGGAACAATAGATGGTTTGATGTTTTAGCACAAGTTGTGGTGTAGCTGCACAAATATATAGGAAATAGCTTGTACGTACAAGCGCTAATTTCTACATTGTTTTCAAAATCACCGGTTAGGTTTATACGAAACGTAAAGTGTCGGACTTATCAGCCCCTGGTTTTACGTTTCACTAAATCAAATACTTTTCTATTTTACCCCTATGTTTGGCAAACAAACAGTTCAGATGAGCCAGGTAACCGACCTCTGGCACTCCTTTCAGCAGGGAAACGAGCAATCGTTTACCGTTTTGCATGATACCTATTATAATCAATTATACTTCTACGGTCTAAAAATTATATCCGACGATCAGCAGGTTAAAAATGCCATTCAGGAGCTTTTTCTTCACTTGTGGAAGAACCGACGGCGGTTGAGTCCGGTCCACTCGGTAAAGCACTACCTGCTCTGTTCTTTTCGTCGGCACCTGTTCCGCTTACTCGAGAAAGAGAAGCAACAAAAAAGGTTCGCTCAGCTCAGCGATACCGACCGATTCGTTTTTTCAACCGAGGACCTTATTGTGCACGAAGAAACAGAATTACTGACCCGGCAACTTCTTGCTAGGTCGCTCAACCAACTTCCCGCCCGGCAGCGCGAACTGATCTATTTGCGCTACACGGCGGGACTCACGCCTTCCGAAATTGCGGAGCTCTTGCAGGTTAACTACCAGTCAGTACTAAACACGTTGACCAGAGCCATTGCCACGCTGCGCAGCAAAATGACGCTTCCTGTACCCTCGGAAGCGGTAGCGACGTAATTTCCGATTAGTTGATCTAATTTAGGGGCTCAGCGGCAGTTTTTACTTTTTTTTAGTCCTACTGAGTATATGCCGCCCTCAGGTTGGTCTGATAGAGTAAGGGCGCTACGGGCGCTTCTTCACTCGTCATCTGGCTTCCTATGGATTCTAAACCTCGTTCCGACCAACCTTCCCGCCCCTCCTTGTCTGATGAAGTGTTGGGCGAGGGGACTGCGCATTCCGGACGGTTTGGTTTTCGGTCGCGCCAGCTGCCGCCCGGCGAAGTACAGTCGGCATCCGAGCAACTCCGAAGGCGCCTGCGGCAAAGCCAACGCCGACGGTGGCAGCTATCGGCGGCCGCAGTCGTGCTTTTGCTGGTGGGGACCCTGACCTATCGCCCCCTCTACGAAGCACTGACCACCGTGCGCTACGCCACGGACTACGGTGAGACGCAGCAAATCGCGCTTCCGGATGGCTCTACGGTCATCCTGAACGCCAACTCTCACCTTCACTATCCTAAACAATGGCCGGAAGAAAGCCCCCGGGAAATTTGGCTACGGGGAGAGGCTTACTTTTCGGTGAAGAAAACCGGTACTCCCGGTAACCAACGCTTCGTCGTGCATACCGACGGACTAGCCATCGAAGTGGTGGGAACGACCTTCAACGTGAACCAGCGAGAGCAGACCACGCGGGTGGTGCTCACTTCGGGGAAGGTGAAACTGTTTCGGAACGGTGCTTCCCAAGCCGATGCGGTGATGAAGCCGGGGGAACTGGTGGTTTACTCATCCCAAACCCAACAGCTAGTTCAGCAGACCACCGAAACGCAGCTTCACACCGCCTGGAAAGAGAACCTATTAATCTTCAAAGACGAATCTTTGCAGAATATCGGACGCACACTGAAGGACCGATACGGAGTCACCCTTCGGTTTGGCTCTCCTGAAATTGCGCAGCAACGCTTCACCACCACCCTACCCGCCGATCGCATTGAGGTGTTTTTCACCCTGCTATCGTCCTCCTATACTATTCAACGAACCTCCTCAACCGTCACCATCTATGAAAAAGCTCTCTGATTATTACCATTGCCCTTCGGGACGCTCATCCTACGCACGCTTCTTGTTTCATCCTACTCCATTTCCTATGACTTCATTCTCACTACCTCTTCGGATTTTAGGAACCGTTCTGCTGCTGCTTGGCTGCTCGCTCGGCGCATCTGCCCAGTCGCTGGCCTTAGCCCAAAAAATTCCTGTTCCTACCACGCAAATCCGGGAACAATCGCTCGAGCAATTGCTCCGAGGCTTGGAAACCAAGTACGACATCCACTTCAGCTACGCCACCACCACCGTAGAGCAGCAACTAGTGTCGTACGATATCCAAACGGGCAATGACCTGAAAACCGAACTGGAGCGCCTCTTGCGCCCGTTGGGACTGATGTATACCGAAGTTGAAGAGCGGTTCTACTATATTTTTCCGGAGCAAAAGCGCCCGCCGCGAACCGCCCCGGTCAAAGAAGTGGAGGCCCAGCTTACCACGGAGGCGAATTATTCTTTCTCTGGATCAGCCTTGCCGCGCCTAACCACGCCCGCCGCCCGGGCTTCTTTAGAAAAAACTATTACCGGGCGCGTCACTGATGGCGAGAATAGTGAACCGCTTCCGGGAGTGAACGTGCTGGCCAAGGGCACCACCACCGGTACGGTGACCGACATTGACGGACAGTACCGCCTTACGGTGGCCGACGAGGTGACCACCCTAGCGTTTTCGTCCATTGGCTTTGTTTCCGAAGAAGTGGCGATTGATGGCCGTTCAACCATCGACATTGTGCTGATGCCCGACGTTGCCTCGCTCGACGAAGTGGTGGTGGTGGGCTACGGTACCAAGGCCAAGCGCGACCTGACTACGGCTATCTCAAGCATCGAGTCGGAGCAGGTAACGCAAACCGTATCCCTGTCGCCCGAACTGGCCATGCAGGGCCGCATGACGGGCGTTCAGGTGTCGGGCAATAACGGTAATCCCTTCAATCGCCCTACCATCCGTATCCGGGGTCAGAACACCTGGCGGGCCGCTGATCCGCTCTACGTGATCGACGGGGTGCCCATCCGCGAACCCACCGCCGGGACGGCCAGCCTGGATAACGCCCGCATCGACGACGTGCGCGGACCACTTAACATCATGACCCTGATTGATCCGAACGACATTGCCTCTATCTCGGTACTCAAGGATGCCGCCGCTGCCGCCATCTACGGCGTAGCGGCAGGTAACGGAGTAATTCTCATTACCACCAAATCCGGACAGCGCAACCAGGGAGTACGGGTTGGGCTGTCGGCCCGGGCCGGTATCCGCCGTCAGAACCAGCGCTACGACGTGATGAACTCCGAGCAGTTTGCTGAGTATCAACGCCGCGTTTATCAGTCGGACCCCGACGTGAACCTCCCGCCCCTGCACGCCCCCCTGATCTTTCCCGACAGTGCGGGCTACCTGGGCGACGGCCCCACCTACGACTGGCAGGATGCGGTGACCAACAACGAGGCGTACTTTCAGGACTACTCGGCCATTGTGTCGGGGGGCTCGGAAGATGCCGACTACAAAGTGGCCTTCAACTACGCTTCCAACGACGGGGTGGCCATTGGCAACACCCTGGACCGCATTAGCGGCTCGGTGAACGTGAACTTCGACATCACCGACTGGCTTCGCGCCGGGGTAAACGGACGAATCGCTACCGTGGACGGGGTAGATGTGCAGTTTAATCGGAATAACCAACTGCTACCTTCGGCTACCACCAACCCCTGGCAACCGATCTTCGGTGGTGGCCCCGGGGGCTACGCCCCGGTGATCGTGGGAATCAACTCCGACGGCCGTTGGGATGACACGCAACTATGGGGGGCGGGTACCAACCCAAATGCGGTTGCGCTCACCGAGTATAATCAAACCCGTTACCAGTCGGTTCGCGGCCTAGGAAACGCTTACCTTACCGTAGAACCCCTGGAAGGACTCACCCTAACGGGGCGGTTTTACCTGGATCGTTCGGCCAACAATCGCTACCTGTGGGAAGATGCTGATGCCGAAGTGTTTAGCACCGTCGGGGAAGACCCCCGCAACCTGGGCAACGGATTTTCGCAGGGCCGTTACAACGTGCGCCAAGCCACCGCGCTCAACACCATGCGCGAACTGTCGCTCAACTACCAAAAGTCGTTGGGTGAACACAGCGTTGATGTGCTCGTGAACGTGCTGGCCCAGGAATGGGAAGGTGAGTATCAGGCCATTGACACGGAGCAAACCTCCAGTTCGGATCCGGACCTACGCTTCTTTCCGTCTACCAACGACGAGTTCACCACCGCCGAATCGGAACCTATCGTCCGGGAAGCCCTGGTGGGGCAGTTTGTCCGCGTAGGCTACGACTACAACAACACTTATTACGTGAACGCCACCGTGCGTCGCGACGGCAGCACCCGCTTTGCCCCCGAAAACCGCTTCGGCGTATTCCCGGCCTTCTCGGTGGCCTACCGCATCACCAACGAACCCTTTATGCAAGGGGTCACCGGCTGGCTGAACGACCTGAAGTTCCGCGGCGGCTGGGGGCAATTGGGCAACTACGACGTGGCCCAACTCGCCTACCTCTCGCCGGTAGAAGAAAAGCCGACCTACAGCTTCGGACCGTCGGACGGCCGGGGAGTGAGCAACGTAAACACCGGGGCGGCCGTGTTCACCATTCCTAACCCGGATTTGCAGTGGGAGCGCACCACGACCACCAACGTAGGCTTCGATGCCTACCTGTTCGGCAACAACCTGGGCGTGTCGTTCGACTACTACCACAAGCGCACCTCCGACATTCTGCAAACCATACCGCTGCCCGCTTCGGTAGGCGTGTCGGTGCAACCCAGTGGCAACATCGGGGAGGTGGTGAATCGTGGTATCGAGCTGGCGGCCAACTACCGCTTCACCGTGGGGCCGGTGGGCATCGACGTGGGGGCCAATATCACCACCGTGCACAACGAAGTAACGCGTTTACAAGACGGCATTCCGATATACAGTGGTGGGTTGACCCTGGAAGAAGGCCAATCCATCAACTTTATCCGGGGCCAGCAACTGGGCGGTATCTTTACCAGCGAGCAAGAGGTGGAAGACTTTATCGCTAACACCCGCGATGAAAGCTACCGTGAAGCCGATGTGGCCCCGGGCGACCTTTACTTCGTGGACGTGGCCGGGCCGCCTACCGAAGAGGGAGAGTTTGTCTCGAACGAACCCGATGGGGTCATCAACAACTTTGACAACACCTACCTGGGCCAAACCCTGCCGGGTTACTTCTACGGGTTTAACCTGGGGGCCAACCTAAAAGGGTTTAGCCTGAGTATGCAGTTCACCGGAGTGGGCGATGTAGACCGCTACAATAATGAACGCGCCACCCTCATTCAAACCGGCTCCTACGGCGATAATCGCTTGGTGGACGTGCTTAACGCCTGGACCCCCGAGAACCCCAATACCATGATCCCGCGCATCATCGCCAACGATCCGGCCAACAGCAACCGCTTCTCGTCGCGCTTCATTGAGAATGGGGCCTACCTGCGGCTCAACTACGCCGAGCTGGGCTACACCCTGCCCAACCCCGACCGGATTGGTCTAAGTAGGGCGCGGATATTTATCGGGGGCTCCAACTTGTTCACCGCCACCCAGTTTACCGGACTGGATCCGGAGAGTAGCGACGACGTAACCCCGATTACCCTGTTTACCGGTATCAACATTGCCTTTTAACCTATCTTATTACATTTAGCTATGAAATTATCCTATAAATTTCCCCTGCTTATCGGTCTGCTGCTCATCGCCGGATCGTGCGAAGATACCCTCAACGACGTAGAACCCACCCGCGAGTTTGAAGAAGCCTACTTTGATAGCGAAGGACGCATACAGCAAGCGGTGGGAGCCGTGTACGGCAAAGTGGTTGAAATCTACGGCGGCAGCTTCGGCGGTGGCACCACCAAGCACGCAAGCTGGCTGCTGCCCGCCGATGATCTGACGGCCGAGAATGCGGGCGTGGCCTACGATGCCTTTGAAACCCTGAACCCCTCCGACGGCCGGGTGGCCGGGGTATGGAACGTGCTCTACGAAATAATCGCCCGGTCTAACTTCGTGCTCGAGCAGTTGGATAATCCCAGCGTACAGGCGGTTTATACCGACCCGGATTTGTTGGATACCAACCGGGGGGAAGTGCTTTTCTTGCGCTCGTGGGCCAATATGTGGCTGTGGGACTGGTGGCGCAAGGCCCCGCTGATCACCGAGCGGATCAACAGTCTGGACGATGCCATCAAACCGCCTTCGCAGGACTTTGAACTGCTAAACCAAGCCATCACCGATTTGGAAGCGGCGGCTCCTGGTTTGCCGGAGGCTTGGCCTACCGACCAACTTGGTCGTATCACTCAGGATGCCGCCTACGGAATGCTGGTGAAAGCCTATATGCTGCGCGGCAGTTACGATAACAACAATGCTGAGGATTATCAACGCGCCATTGTTGCTTTTGAGAATATTACTACCCGGGAGTTGGCCCCCAGCTTCGGGCAAAACTTTGATATCAACTTTGAGAACAACGTGGAGTCGCTCTTCGAGTATCAGGCCAGCGAGAACACCTCGAACGAAAACCCATTCTTATCCAATGACTTCGGCGGGGGCGTCGGGCAGATGTCAGCTTACTACAACTATAGCACCCGTCATTGGTCGTCCGGTTCAGCCGGAGCGCGGGTGAGCCCGACCCTCAAGCTGATCGCGGCCTTCGAAGAGGGAGACCCCCGGCAGGCAGAGACCTTTTTGGCGAACCCCGACCCCGACAGCGTGCTCACCAACTACTTCCTGGGTGATGCTCCGGCCAACGGCTTCTGGTTCGTCAAGTACGTGCTGCCCGACCGTAACTTTATTACCGGCTTCGGGGCCACCTCCACCAACAACCCCCGCATCCTGCGCTACGCCGACGTGAAACTGCTGGCCGCCGAAGCCTACTTCCTGACCGGCAACGAGGCCGCCGCGTTGGAGCAGGTCAACGACGTGCGCACCCGCGCCCGCTTCTCTACCCCCGACGGCACCGAAGCACCCGCCCCGGCCAACCTGAGCTCCGTTACGCTAGAAGACATCTTCGACGAGCGCTTCCGGGAACTGGCCGGAGAGATGGGTATTCGCTGGACTGACCTGCGGCGCTGGCACGCGGCTGGGCACCTGGACTTAGCTTCCTGGGGCGTAGAAGAGTTCAGTTATCCGTTCGATTCGGCCAGCTTTGGTTTTGAGGTGCCCAAACACCTGCTCTACCCCATTCCGCAGAGCGAACTGGAAACCAACCAGGTGATTAATCAGTCGGGCAACAATCCAGGGTACTAGACTGAACTAATTAGAAGCAAAAAGCAGCGACGAGTCCCGGTTGGACTTGTCGCTGCTTTTTTATGGATACTATTAAACTTTATTCCGATAAATTCTTAAGGCTCGTATCGACACCTAGAGTATATACACAAATATGATAGCTTTGTTGAATGGAAAAACAGGATGTGCTAAAGTTGCACGACAAGCGCTTGGATCGTGTGCTAGACAAGCTAACCGGACGTATCAGCGAAAAGCAGACGCTTTGCCTGCGGGCACTGTCCAATGCGCGCAAAGAGGAGGTTCAGTTTGGTAGATTTATAGGCAACCATAAAGTAAGTGTGCCCATGTTGGAAGAACAACTCTATACCCAGATGAGGAATCACTGTTCATCTTGCCATTGTTTGCTTATTGAAGACACCACAAAGATTGGCTTTAGTCTGGAAAGAGCCATCCAAGGACTGGGCAAAGTAGATAAGGGTCAGATACAAGGGTTTTACCTTCACCCGGTACTCTGTATAGATGCTCATCACTATGGCTGTCATGGCATTGCGGCTTTGGAGTTTGTCAAGCGTGCTTGGCCTGAGCAACTTGTGAGTCGTCAGGCCAAGCGTACTGCTCGGGACAAAACTGTTTATGAACAAAAAGAAGGGTATCGCTGGCTGAGTAGCATTCAAAAAGCCCTTGCTCAGTGTGAGCAGGTGGCGGTTAAAACAGTAGTGGCCGACCGGGAAGCTGATATCTACCCCCTGCTCACCGGGCTTACTGCCCTGGGGGTAGATTATGTGATTCGTGCCCGCTTTGATCGTTTCACCCACGGGGGGCAGACCATCTCAGCGGAGGCAGAAAATTGGACGCAACAGCACTGTTATGAGCTAGCCGTACCGGCCAGTGATGGTCGTAGTGCCCATCGGGCCAAACTAGCCATCAAATACGGCAAGCTTGCTTTGAAAAAGTCAGCCAGCAGAAGCATCCATGCCCAACCCAACTATCACCCCACCTACGTAGTGGAAGTCAAAGAACTCCCTGAGAGTGTAGTGAATGGGCAAGAACCTATTCACTGGATACTGTTGACCTCGCACGTGGTGGACACCGCTGCCCTGGCCCTACAAGTTATAGAATGGTATAAGCAACGCTGGAACGTAGAGCAGGTATGAACTTGCAAGGAAAAAGTGGACAAAAAGTTAAGCCACATTTTTGTGATAGTTTACTTTCAATTTTGCTTCGTACTCTACGGGTGTTAGATACCCTAGCGAGGCGTGCATTCTCTTTCGGTTATACCAGACTTCAATAAATTCGAACACGCTTACTCTTGTTTCTACCATAGTGGTTGGTTCAGCCACATGTATCAACTCTGATTTAAGGGTTTTAAAGAAACTTTCGGCTACGGCATTATCCCAACAGTTCCCTTTCCGACTCATACTTTGTGTGACTAAAGGATGGGCTTTAAGCAGGTTTCTAAACTCATGACAGGCATACTGTACACCTCTGTCCGAATGGAAGATAAGTTCGTTTACTATCGGTCTGTTTTTGATGGCCATTTTCCAAGCTGGTATCACAGTATCGCAGGTTTTCATCGTTTCGCTCAATGCCCATCCTATCACTTTTCGGTCAGCCAAATCTACTACGACAGTCAAATAGAGCCACCCTTGCGTAGTTCTGATGTAGGTGATATCGGATACCCAGGCTTTTGCCACCGCTCCAGGAGTGAATTGTCTGTCTAATAAGTTTTTAGCGATTGGATAGTTGTGGTTGGAGTCGGTAGTTTTCACCTTGAACTTTCGGTGAACAACACTTCTGATACCGGCTACCTTCATCAGCTTGGCTACTCTTGGTCTGGATATCTGAACTCCTCTTCTGTGAAGCTCGCGGGTAATCTTAGGACTACCATAGCGCTCTTTGCTTTCTTTATGAATCTCCCGGATCAGTTGGAGGATGCTCTGCCTATTTGCCTGTCGGGCCGATGGCTTCCTATTAAGCCAATTGTAGTAGCCGCTCCGGCTCACTTTGAACGCTTTGCACATCTTCTCAACGGCAAACATAGATCGGTGCTTTTTCATAAACCTGAATATTTGCTGTCGCTCTTGGAGAAGATGCTCACTGCCTTTTTTAGGATGTCACGTTCTATCTCAGCTTCTCGTAGCTGCTTTTTTAGTCTAGCTACTTCAGCCTGTTCCGGGGACAGTGAAGGTTTACCATGCCCTGAAAAACTACCCTCTTTCTTCTGCTTGTATTCCCGCTTCCAGCGACTCAACAGGTCGGCCCGGATGTCTAATTCTTCTGCTACCTGATTGGTTGGCTTACCGGATAAACAGAGTTCAACCGCCATCACTTTGAAGGCTCGGTCGAAGTGTCTTTTTTCTTTTCTCATGTTGGCTAAGTTAAGGATTATCAGGCTTAACTTAATGTCCACTCAAAGGTAGCAAGTACAGTATTCAGAATCTTGAAAAGCAACGGCCTTGACATAGAGAGCAGCCAGGTGGAAAGCTATGAAAAGCTACAGAAACTCAGCGTATTGGCCCTGATGGCTGCCGTGCGGGTGCTGCAACTCTTGAGAGCCCGGGACGGTCAAACTGAGCAGACCATGGCCTGTGCCTTCAATGAGCAAGAGCAAGAATGCTTGATGCTGCTCAACGAGCAACTAGCTGGAAAGAGCCAAAAACTGCAGAATCCCTACGGGCCAACCAGCTTGGCTTTTGCCGCTTGGGTCATCGCCCGATTAGCGGGCTGGAGTGGCTACCAAAGCCAAAGGCCCCCTGGCCCCATCGACTTACTCACCGGCCTGCAAAGGTTCAACGAAAGATTTCAGGGCTACCAACTCGCTAAACAAAACACCACCTGAGATGTGTATATACTCTAGGTGTCGACACGAACCTTAAGAATTTATCGGAATAACCTCTATTGACTGCTTGAGGTTCTTTTTAGTGCGGCAACGCACCTAAGCAATCCGCCCTACCGGCTCACCTGCGCTTGGGCGTCGAACTGGGGTTCGATCACCACGTCGATGCGGCGGTTTTTGGCCCGTCCTTCGGGGGTTTCGTTGTTGGCCACCGGGCGACTTTCCCCGTAGCCCGTGGCGGTAATGGCACTTTCCCCCAGGTCGGTGCTGGCCAGCATGTACTCCCGCACGGCCGCGGCCCGCTTTTCGGACAATTCCTGGTTGATTTTGTCGCCGCCCTGCGCGTCGGTGTGGCCTTCAATGATTATCTCAGCGTTATCAAACAGGTTCATGGCGTCCTGCACACTGCCTAACAGAGGATAATACTTGGGATCAATGTCGGCCTTGCCCACGGGGAAGCTGAGTCCGTAGAGCCGGATAATCACGTTGTTGCCCTGCCGGAACACCTGCGCCTGGTCCTCACTGAAAATTTCGTAGGTTTGGTCAAACTTACGCTTCACTTCGTCTTGCCAGGCCAGCTTCAGGGCGAGTTCTTCCTGCTTCTTAGCGGCCGCCGCGATTTGCGCTTCCATCGCGGCCGACTTTTCGTTCATCAGCAGTTCGGCCATCTTGCGCTGCTCTTCGTTCAATGCTTCCAAATCGGCGATTTGTTTCTCAGCGCTGGCGTAGGCGTTGGCCAGGTACGTGGCGCTGTCCTGATAAGTCTTGATGTGGTTCACCAGCGCGGTGACGGGCGGCTCCATGCCCTGGTCGTACCGGGCTACCATGTCGGCGGCCGAGGCGATGTTGGTGACGGAGGCCTCGCCGGCCAGCAGCATTTCTTCCAGCGACACGTCGCTTTTTTCCAGGCTGCTGATCTTGTTGGCCAGATACATGGCGTGCTGGGCTTCGTACTCGGCCTGCTGGGCCATTAGTCGGGCGGCGTCGAAGTCGTAGCGGTTCTCATTGAGGTCTTTTTCGGCCTGGGCCAGCAGATCCTGTGCTCGCTTGAAGGTTTGCGGAGCCTTGCGGTCGGCCTTCTGGTCGTCGGCCTGCTCAATCAACTTTCGAGCGTTCACCAGGTAGTTGTTCTTGATGGCGTCGAGCTCCGACTTGCGGTAGAGTTCTTCGGCTTCCTGGCCGTCGTCGCGGGCGTTGCCGAGTTTGCCCCGTTCCAGTTGCCGGGCGGCCTCGTCAAACGCCTCCTCAGCTTCCTGCCAGCCCTTGGGTTGGTACTTGGCTGCTTCGGCCTCTATCGCGTCGAGGCGCGCGTTCCAGGCATCGGGGAAGGTGGCCTGCGCAATCTTGGTTTGATCCATTGCCTTGTCCAGTTGCTGGGTGGTTTTCCGGATGGCCTTATCCAGGTCTGCGCCCGCTCCCTGGTCGCGGTAGACCTTTACGGCCGCCTGGTAGTTCTGCATGCCTTCGGAGAAGAACTTGGGCGAATAAAAGTCAGCGTACTGTTCTTTGGCTTCGGCGATCTGCTGATCCAGCGGCGCAAACACTTCTTTGGCGGTGGGTTGCGATTGGGCGTAGGCGCTTCCTAAGGAAGCAGACAGCAGCCCGGTGGTAACAATAAAAGTCCGTAGTTTCATCGGATAGATGGTTAGGTGAGAAAGAGTATTAAGAAAGGCTCCGAAGGCGGGCAGCTCAGCCCGATCCGAACCCATTCTTGTGACGCCCGCCCGGGGGCCAGGTCACAAAACGACCCCTAAAATGCGAAATATTCTCCGGAATACAATCCTCTCTACCCTCAAACGGACCAACTGCCGCTCAGGGATAGCCCGTCCACTTCGCACTCAAATAGGTAAATGGGCTAATCAACGAATATCTGCAGATTGGCTAAAAATATCGAACAAGGAATAAAGAACGCCGAATGATGAAGTGGCTTATTTACCAAACTCCCCTTCAACATTCATCATTCCTTGCGCCCGGTTCGGCGTTCGATATTCAACTGCATTTCTCACCTACGAACACCAACCAACGGCACCATTAGGCCTCCGCTTCCTGCAGTAACTCGTCGTGCATCGCCAGGGCGGGAAGTTCCCGCGGCACTCCGGTGTCCAGGTAACTGCGAAGGCGATCACCGAGCTCAATGCGATGTTCGGGAAGCACCTGCTCGGTGTTGAACCGGAACAGATCGTTGCAACCCGCCTGCACAAAGTGCTCCTTCAGGTCGGGGTGCTCCCGGATGTCCGAGATGAAAAAGGTGCTAAGCCGGTCAATGCTGAGGTACTTTTTGTCCACCGCCGCCAGGCCCAGTGCCTGCTGAAGGGCGTAGCCTTCGGGAGTGCTGTCCATGGTGATGAACAGAAAGGTGCGAAGCAGCAGGATGCCATCCACAATGTCCGCCAGAAAATAGCCTAGGTGAAAACTATTAAAGTAGAAGCGAATCAGCCACTTTCCGGTCGGTCCCTTCACCACCTCCGGCTCTTGCAGCGATACGTAGAGGTGAAGTTGCTGCTGGTTGCGGGGGGTGCAATCCAAACGTTCCTCCAGGCGATGCAGAGCGTGCGACTGCACGAACACCGGAAGCTCGTCTAGCCCCTGGACGGCGGGATCGTCGAAGAGCGACGCGCTTACGCTCACCCACTGGGGGCCAGCGCTCGGCAGCGCCCACCCCACCCGGTACACGGTGCGGGTGCGATCATCGAGCCGCACGCGACGCTGCTCCGGCTGCACCGTATCGAGCCGCAAATTGTTAGACACATGGCAATCGCTCATCTCAAAATTATGCGAAAGCCAGTAGAGGCGGTGGGTGAGTTCGCACCAGTCGAGCGGGATGTACCACAGCAGGTCGTGGAGCCGCTGAAAAGGGCCATCCTCATTAGCCACCCAGTCCGCAAACGCGGCAAACTGGCTCCGAAGCGCTTCGTCGTTCTTAAGGCCGCCTTCCATGTCCAGGAAGTAGTACAGCGTGATCACGCTGGTCAGGAACTCGTAGGTAAGTACTTTGGGGCCGTCTTCGGTAATCGTAACGTGATACGCCCGAAACAACTCCGCCTGCAACCGCTTGATCTCGCTCATCACCTTGGGGGTGATCGCCGGTGATTCTGAACGCAGGGTGATGCCCCGGATGCGTAGCTCATAGAGGTTATAGAGCTGATCGGATGACAGTGATGCGATGAAATTGTCTACACCAAGCCGGGCGGCCAGTTCGTTGGTCTTGCGCAAATAGGCTTTGCGGTGCTCGGCTTGCTGCTGTTTGGGGTTCACTTTCTTCTTTTTCTTCTTAGCCATGATCGAAGTTGTTTAGTGGATATTGGATGATTTGCGGGGTGGGTTAGGGTTTTGGGGGTTGGGAATTGGGGATTGGATACTGGGGAGCGGTAGCGGGATATAGGGCGACGGATGGAAAAGCTTAGGAGACTTTTGCTAAAGCCAACCGTTGCTCAACTACTCTGTCCCCAACGCTGCTCGCCAGTCGCTTTAAGCTAGTGACCAGTAACTAGTGACCAGCATCCAGCTACTAGTAGCCAGTCTCCGAACTTTGCCGCATCTGTCCCTAGCCCGCCACGGGCTCCCGCTGGGCAAACGCGTGCAGCAGGTCCATTTTCAGACGGTCGTTGAGCTGCTGCGAGTAGTGCAACTCCCGAACAATGCCCTGCTCATCGAGCAGAAACTCGGCGGGCATGGTGCTGATCGATTCGCCATCGGCCATCATATGGAGGGGCAAGCTCTTCAGCTTGGCCCGAATGGCGGTGCTCACGAACGAGACCACGTGCCCTACCGCCGCCTTGCGGCCCGATTCTTCCAGGCCGTAGGCATCGTAGTTTACCTTATCGGGGTCGGCGATCAGCGGGATAGGAGAAATCTCCTTGTGGAACAGGCTGCGCAGCAGGATTTCTTTCTTCGACTCGAAGAAGAAGATCATCTCCAGGCCCTGGGCCTTGAGTTCTTCGTGAACCTTAAGCAGGTGGTGCACCCGCAGGTTACAAAACGGGCAACCGGCGTGGCGGAAGAAGGCGACGAGCACCTTTCGGCCGCGGTAGGCCTCCAGATCAATGGTTCGGTCGAACACATCGTCGAGGCAGAAGTGCGGCGCGCGGGAGTTTAGTTCTAGTTTTTCCATGACCAAACCTACGCATTGACGGTCGGCCCCGAAAAGCGCAAAAGCGCGGAATAGTACGGATGTACTATTTGGTCGCAAGGGCAAGATTTTCAGAACGGAGCGGTGAAGGTGAACACCATTCCCGCATCTCTATCGCCCACGCAAAGTCATTCTAATAACTCTAGTAAAGCCTCCTGGCGCAGATTCTCCGAATCTGTGCCAGTGATACATGCGGACGCTGTCCGCCCTGCGGGTTAGAAACCCGCTTAAAGTAGGCACCGGGCTAGAAGCCCGGCGCCAGATTAGGAATCAATGGAAGACGTCATTCCGGGATTTTCCAGAACGTAGGGTAGGAAAATGCCCGGAATCTCCTCCCTGCGAAGCCGGAGATTCCGGCGCTACGGTACGCTACGGCCGGAATACCGTCAAAAAAATCGTTATATTTTCAACCGAAAACCCACTACGCTCCCCATGAAAATTACCCTGATCACCGGGCTGCTGGCTCTGGCCTTCCTACCGGCATCGGCCCAACCCGAGCATCGCTACAGCGTGGGCATCGGCAAGAGCGAGATCGAAGCCTGGCACCTGCTGGCCCGCTACCAACTGTACCCCAGCGGACGCATCGGGGTGAATTTCGGCTACATCCGCCCGTTTAACGACTTTCTGATGCGGCCGTGGTACGGCATCAATGCCGTCCGCCACACCAGCCTGTCGGTAGAACACCAGTACTTTTTCAAAACAAAAGCCAAAAAAGTGACGCCCTTTTACTGTCAGCAGCGCGTATCGTACGTAGACGAGCAGTATACTTCCTTTGGTAGCCACTACCAACGCCTGTCCACCACCCTGGGGCTGGGCATTGCCCTGGAGATGAGAAGACACGGGGGGCTCAGCTTGGATCTGGGCATTGCCCCCATCTGGTGGGGACTGAACAACGGGCGCAATATGTATACCGACGACGACGTAACCGAACGTTTCCCCTTCTGGCAGCCCGAAATTCGCCTGCAGGCCTACTACTGGCGCTGAGCACGCTGGGTTTTTTAACGATCGTTTCCTTACCACCGGGCACCCCGGCGGTCACCGGAACGGGACCTCCGGGCGGGCAGCGACCAGACGAGCTTTGCATGACCTCATAAATCTAGCCCGCCACGGTCACTCGGTCGACACCTTGCCCCCACCCAGTTATTTTTAATCTCACCAGTGACAAGTTTCCTGCTGAATGACATTCTCTAATTATTTGTCATCCAGGAAGGACCTTGCCCCGATGAGCAGCGAAAGCCCCTTTGAGGCAAAAAGCTTGCTGCTGGTTAAGCCTTTTTGTAGCCATGCCCAATGAACGGTACTGATATGGTAAACGACGGGGAATTTGCCACAAGGAAGCCCGCAAACGACCCAGGGACGCTTTTAGAACTACTGCAAAGAACTTTTCGACTTCTACGAAGAACTTCTCCGACTTCTGCGGAGAAAAAAATAAGTTCTCCCCTGCGTTTTTTCGGCTATAACGGCACTTTTGAAAGGCCGGAGCCAAAAAAACCGACCGGAGGTTCCGGTCGGCCAGGCGTTGGGTACGAAAAAGAGTGGGAAAGAAAGGGCTACTTAGCTTCCGGCACCGCGGGGGTTTCGTCCTTCTTAGACTTGCTGTACTTGAGCATCTTGAGCGTCTGCTGCAGCTCGGCACCGGGCGCGAAGCGGTAGTTGGCCCTTTTGATCTTGCTGGCGTTCACCTCTTCGGCGGTGTCGCTTGCCTCGCTGTTGACGGTGATGCGCAGGGAACCCAGTTCGCCCAGGCGCACGATCTCGCCCTTTTCAATGTGGCGCGGGATAATCATCACCAGCGACTCGAGCACGGCTACGGCATCGGGCACGCTCACGGTGGTGATCTCGGCGATCTCCTTGGCCATGTCGCGGAAGTTCACTTCCCCGCGACTCTGGGCCACGGCGTAGAACTTTCCGGGCTGGTTCCGCTTCTGCGGATTCAATTTCTGAATGATGTTAATTAGAATACTCATAAGGCTTTACTAGTTTAAATGGTTTAAGATTTGATTTCCGTACCTACGGTGGCAAAGATGCGAAGGGAGCACCGTGCGATGCTGCGCGGAAAGTCGTTCGAAGGTACAAGGGTGCCTTTGGCCGCATAAGCGTTGTACGGGGGGCGCTTCTGCCGAAGTGGTAGCGCATTGGCGAACAAGACTTACGTAGATAGTGACGAAATTGGCTTCGCCCGGCGTAGGGTCCTCTACCGAGTAACCCTACGGGTGCCGGGGAAGGGTAATGAGGGCCGGTGGGTCGCTAACCGTCATGTCGGCCGAAGCAAAGCGTAGCTGCCGGAATCCCCTGGTTGCAGCGACCGTCTGCGACCGCTGGGTAGGGTGCAGTACTTGGCTTCGTATCGGGGGATGCTGGTGGTCCCCGCGGGAACGTTTTACTACGCTACGCTGCGTAAAATTCCGATATGACGATGAAATGAATCAAGCGATTAGACAAACGGATTATATTTGTTACCTTTGTCTACTTATGGAATTTGATCAAGCTAACATTTGGGCGGCTTTCGGGCTCACGCTGTTTGCGGGCCTATCGACGGGCATCGGCAGTGCCCTGGCTTTCTTCGTGAAAGAGCAGAGTTCGCGGTTTTTGTCCGTGTCGATGGGCCTGTCGGCGGGGGTGATGATCTACGTTTCGTTCGTGGAGCTGTTTCCCCTGGCCCTGGCGTCGCTGGTGGAGACCTACGGGGTGACGCGCGGCAACTGGTACTGCGTGCTGTCGTTCTTCGGGGGGATTCTGCTGATCGCCATCATCGACAAGTTTGTTCCCAACTACGAGAACCCCCACGAGTTTCCGGAAGAAGAGCCAAAGTTGCAGCAGCAACTAAAGAAACTCAAGGACGCGCACCTGCTGCGGGTGGGGCTGTTCACGGCGCTGGCGCTGGGCATTCACAATTTTCCCGAGGGCATTGCCACGTTTCTCAGCGCCCTCAAGGACGTTTCGCTGGGGATTCCGATTGCGGTAGCCATTGCCATCCACAACATTCCCGAAGGAATTGCCGTATCGGTGCCCATTTATTACGCCACCGGAAGTCGCAAGAAAGCCTTTACTTACTCGTTTTTGTCGGGCTTGGCCGAGCCGATTGGAGCGGCGGTGGGCTTCTGGCTACTACTTCCCGTCATCACCGAGGCGGCCTTCGGTTACTTCTTTGCAGGTATCGCCGGGATCATGGTCTTTATCTCGCTAGACCAACTGCTGCCCGCCGCGCACGCCTACGGCAAACACCATTACGCCATCTACGGACTGATCTCAGGCATGGTGATTATGGCGTTGAGCCTCCTCCTTTTTATATAGGGTTCTGTGTTCTAGGTTTTGAGTTTGGGGTTCTAGGTTCGGGGTTGAGAGGTTCTAAGTTCGGGGTTGGAAAGTTCTAGGTTGAGGGGTTCTATGTTCGGAGAGAAGGGGTATAGGGGCGACAGAGGAGCACTAGGCTCTATAACGTCATTCCGGAATTTTGAGCAGCGCAGCGTAGCAAAATGTCCGGAATCCCCTTGTTTTGAAGTCGGTCCACCTTACAACCACCCGGTCATTCAGCAGGAAATTTGTTGGTAGAAGGAAGGGAAGCGCTCAATGTGGCGATGTAATGCTTAAGGAGACTTTCACCTCAGCCGTTCCTTCCTCCGCACGCCGCAACAAGATCCTTCCTGGACGATCAAGGGGAAGGCACGGAAATTACTGTTTGCTACCGGTCTTAAAAGCCAAAGCACCGCGCGTTTATCGTTCGCGGTGCCGTCGTTGTAAGGAGGGGATTCCGGCGGTCCCCGCGGGAACAGTTCTCTTCGCTGTGCTACGAGAACTTCCGGAATGACGATACTGAATGCGGGTTTACTCGCCGAGAAATCAGGCCGACGAGCAGTACACTAATTACTACTCCCCAAACTGTTGGATAGTTTGTCCAGTTCGCCCTCGATGCGCTGCACGGCCTGGTTGATCTCATCGTAAGAAGCGCTCCAGTCCTTAGCTTCCACGGCCTTCACTTCTTCCATGCGGTCTTTGACGTCTTCTTTCTCGTCTTCAAAATCCTCGATGGCGTCTTCCACGTTGGCAACTGCGCTCTGGTTAGTTGATTTCTTCATATCCTTGCGCAAATCTTTAATGCGGTCGTCGATGTCATCCAGGCGGTCTTCCAGTTCTTCCAACTGGGTTTCTTTGGCATCGGCGTAGTACTGCTCGCGGGCGGCAACGGCCTCGGCGGTTTCTTCCTGCGCTTCGGCGGTGGCTTCGCGGGCATCTTCCAGTTCATCGGCTACGTCGGCTTGGGTGAGCTTTTTGTTGCAGGCCGTCAGCGAGAACAGGCCAATGAGGGCTAAGCAGAGAGAAAATCGGAAAGGTTTTAACGTGGTTTTCATAAAATTTTAAGTAGAAAGTTTAGAAATAGTGTATTGTAGGCGGCTTACCAATACGTAGGGTACCGTCCGGCATGAGCAAGCAAAGAGAAAACTAGTTGGAACTCTCCAGGTCCGCCGAAAGGTCGTTCAGGGTTTGTTCCAGGCGGGCCGCCGCCTCGTCGATCTCATCGTAGGCATCGCTCCAGTCCGTCGGTTCTACCGATTGTAGCGCAGCAATACTGGTTTTCAGCTTTTCTTTCTCCGCTTGCAGTTCGCCAATGGCCGCCTTGATATCATCAATTGCCTGAACGTTGGTAGACGCTTCGGCCG
Organism: Cyclobacteriaceae bacterium; assembly: GCA_965217295.1. Taxonomy (GTDB): domain Bacteria; phylum Bacteroidota; class Bacteroidia; order Cytophagales; family Cyclobacteriaceae; genus Tunicatimonas. The sequence goes on along the minus strand of CBDCHR010000008.1, from coordinate 4,500,813 downwards.
TTTCTTGCAGCTCCTCGATGCGTTCGTCCAGACCTTCCATCCGGTCGTCCAGGGCATCGATCCGTTCTTCCTGCTGCTCGGCGGAGAGCTCCTGGCGGGCATCAATGGCCTCGCGGGTTTCTTCCAGCGCGTCGGCGGTGGCCTCCCGGGCCTCTTCCAGTTCGTCCTGTACCTCTTCCTTGGAAGAACTTCGGTTGTCGCAAGCGGCCAAGGTTAAAGAGACAACCAGCGCGGCGAACAGTGGCCAGGAAAAAGATCGTAAGAATTGCTTCATAATGATGATTGGGTAAGGGGGTGAAAATGATAAGCGACTGCCCGGAAAAACCGTAGGAATCTACGCGTTAATTAACCTACTTTTGGCCAAATTGTTTAAAGCTAGCGATTGCGGAGGTGGTTGATGCGCAGACTTTGCTTTGGTATTTACCTCTAAGGATGCCGCTACTGCGGTTCGTGCCGCCGGGCGAAGTTTACCGCCAGCTGCTCCGACCAATAATTCTCCCCCCGACGGTGCCCGCGGGGCATAAAACCGCAGTGCCCGCCCTGCTCGGGTGCCACGAACTCCACCGGCGCGTTGGCGAGTCGATCGTCGTCGATAAAGCAGCGCGGACCCAGAAACGGATCGTTGCGGGCGCTCACCACCCGGGTAGGAATTTGAATGTCGGTGAGGAATTGTTTGCTGCTGCAGCGTTGGTAATAGTCCACCGCACTGCTGAACCCGTGCAGGGGCGCGGTGAAGGCATCGTCAAAGTCGGTCAGCGTTTTCACCCCGGCCAGGGTGTCGAGCCGCAGGTCATCCGGGAAGTGGGGTTGCTTGCGCGTGACCTTTCTTTTGAGCGAGCGCAGAAAGCGGCGGTGGTATACCCAGTTTCGGGGGCGGGCCATCTGTCGGGCGCAGTCGTGCAGGTCAATGGGCACCGAAAAGGCCAGGGCGGTCCGTACGTTGGTGGGCACCGAATACGTTTTTTCTCCCAGGTACTTGAGCGTAAGGTTGCCTCCCAGGCTGAAACCGATGAGCACGATATGGTCGTAGGCCGCCAACTCCACGCCGTGGGTGAGCAGGTGGTGCAGGTCGTCGGTGGCCCCGCTGTGGTAGAAGCGCAGGGTGTGGTTGGGCGTGTCGCCGCAGCCGCGGAAGTTCCAGGCCAGCACGTCGTAACCTTCTTGATAGAATGCCCGTGACATACCCCGGACGTAGGGCCGGTTGCTATCGCCCTCTAGTCCGTGCGAGATCACCACCAGTTGCCGCGACGGGTGGGTGAGCCAGTCCAGTTGCAGGCGGTCGCCGTCGGGAGTGGGCAGTTCGTTGCGCCGGTAGGCTACGTTTCGTACCTTTCGGGTGAGAGCAGGCACCACGGTTTGCAGGTGGCCGTTGGGTAAGTACCAGGGGGGACAATAGGGAAGCATCTTTACGTTATTAACTATCGGTAGGAATAAAAAATGAATCATCAAAACAACGCGCGACGTCCGACATGAACTATCAACTTCTCAGTGGTAACGACAATGCCACGATCTTGGTTAAAAACCAGATTGCCCAGTTTCTGGACGAGCACCTGGAGCAGTACAGCGACAATATTCTGGCGATCTACAAGTGTCTGGACTTTGCGCTGAGTAAGTATCCACACCAGGGCGGGTTTGTTATTTTAGCGCAGGAGAACACGACTTTGCTGGGAGCCGCCGTGATGTGCAAGACGGGCATGGACACCTTTGTGCCGGAGAATTTGCTCGTTTACCTGGCCGTGCACGCTGACTACCGGGGCGAGGGCATCGGCAAGACCCTGCTGGACAAGGCGCTGAACTTCGCCAAGGGCGACGTGGCCCTGCACGTGGAGGCCGACAATCTGGCGGTGGAGTTCTACGAGGCGGCGGGCTTTCAGAAGAAGTATATCGAGATGCGCCTGCAACGGCAGCGTACTTTTTACGGATTACAAACTTGAATTTTTCCTGATTCATGCAAGCATTCTACGAAGCGCTTCGCTCCGGAGCGCACTACGTGCGGGAGATGAACCCCTGGTGGGGGGCGCTGCTGGTGCTGATGGCCAGCATTGTGGTGGGCACCGCCGTGCGCTGGGGGTTCATTCGGTTTCTGCGACTCAGCCGCGACCGGCGGGGCTCAGTCATCGCCGGAGCGGTGCTCAGTCACCTGAACAACCGCACCCGATTGTTTTTTCCCCTACTGACTTTTCTGATTCTACAGCCGCTGGTACACCTGCCGGAGCCCTACGATAATCTATTGTTCAAGGGCGTTGAGATTTTGTTCTTCATCACCCTAGGCTGGCTGCTGCTGCAACTGATCAACGTGCTGGAAGACCTGGCCTTCGCTCACTACACGCAGGAGCGCAACAACCCTTACCAGGAGCGGAAGATCAAGACGCAGTTGCAGTTTCTGAAGCGCATCCTCACCGTGGTGATTGTGATCATTGTGCTGGCCTCCATCCTGCTGACCATCAACGGGGTGCGGCAGGCCGGGGCGGCTATTCTCACTTCAGCCGGGGTGGCGGGCGTGGTGGTGGGCTTTGCGGCGCAGAAGTCGATCGCCAACCTGCTGGCCGGTTTTCAGATTGCCCTCACGCAACCCATCAAGATCGACGATGCCGTGATCGTGGAAGGAGAGTGGGGAGTGATCGAGGAGATCACGCTGACCTACGTGGTGGTGCAGGTGTGGGACAAGCGTCGCATCGTGCTGCCGATCAACTACTTTATTGAAACTCCCTTTCAGAACTGGACCCGCCGCTCGGGCGACCTCACCGGGGTGGTGATGCTCTACGTGGACTACAGCCTGCCGGTGGGTGAGCTGCGGCAGGCACTCGGTGATATTCTGGCGGCCGAACCGCTGTGGGACGGCGAATCGAACCGGGTGCAGGTGGTGGACGCCACCGACCGGACGATGGTGCTGCGGGTGCTGGTGAGTGCGGCTGACGCGGCGAGCACCTTTGCGCTGCGGTGCTCGGTTCGCGAAAAATTGATTACTTTTATCCGCGAACGCTATCCGGAGGCCCTGCCTAAGACGAGGGTTGCCCTGGATGGTGAGCAACATCACGCAGTGCCGACCGCCTGGTTGCCCTCGGGCGAGACCCTGCCCGGCGACAGACATCACTAGAAATGCACCATTAACCCGCCTCGAGCCGTTGTGAGTCACATAAAAAATAAACTGTACCACATTATCTTTGAGTCCGACACTCCCTCGGGCAAGGCCTTCGACGTGGCGCTGTTGATCTTTATTGTACTCAGCGTTTTGGTGGTCACCCTGGAGAGTGTGCAATGGATTCGGGCAGATTACAGCCAACTGATCAAGACGGCCGAGTGGATTTTTACGGTGCTGTTTACCGTAGAATACGGGCTGCGCATTTACTGCGCCCCGCGCCGCATGCACTACGTACGCAGCTTCTACGGTATCATTGACCTGATCTCTATTATCCCGACTTACTTAAGTTTGCTGATCGCCGGTACGCAGTACGCGCTCGTGATCCGTAGCCTACGCCTGTTGCGGGTGTTCCGGGTGCTCAAGCTTACGCACTTTTTGGGTGAGGCCGAGGTGCTGCGCAAGGCCATGCACCAAAGCGCCGCCAAGATTATTGTCTTCATCGGGGTGGTGGTCACCATGGTATTTATCGTGGGCGCGCTCATGTATCTGATCGAAGGACCGGAGAACGGCTTCACCAGCATCCCAACGAGCGTGTACTGGGCGGTGGTGACGCTCACCACCGTGGGGTACGGCGACATTGCGCCGCAGACGGTGGCGGGGCAAACGCTGGCCACCGTGGTAATGATTATGGGGTACGGCATCATTGCGGTGCCCACCGGGATTGTGTCGGTAGAGATGTCGCGGGCCGAAGCCGCCAAGCACGCCCACCGCCGCCGCAACGATGGGTCGTTGCCCGCCGATGGCGACGGCTCGGCGGAAGAAGCAAGTTTGGCATCCCCAACCGTTCGGACTAAAATGCCGACGAATGCCCGCGGGTTGGCCGCCCGGCAGGCGTGTCATGCCCAACCGATCGAGTGGCAACGGCTGGGTCCGGTGGCAGAAAAGCCACAGTAACACCCCGAAAGGCACTAATCTGGTGCGGGACCTTCGTGCCGTATGTGAGTGATACAATTTTTTTTATCACTTCATCATTCGAAATTCCTTGTTCGATATTCGATATTAATTGAATACCGAATGTCGAACAAGGAATAATGAATTTCGAAGTATAAAAAGCCATAAAGCACGAATACGCCCATCACACACGGCTCAGTAGCCAGTCCAAGCGGGTTTCTGAACCCAGGGTAGGCCTACAGCGTCGGCGGTGAATGCCGCGCCGGTCTGGGGGAGCGACGCACACGCATCTGCGAACAATCTTTGGTCGTAGTAACTAGTTTTCGGCATTATGCTTTCTTTTTAGCCAAGCTTCCGCTAGTTTTACGGCTGATTAACGATTATTGCGGGTGAATTTATTTGCACTATCCTTTCTTTCTTTCCGATCTCTAGCTCCTCGCTTAAGGCAGCCTTGCTCCGCGCGTCGGCATTCTTTAGGGTATAGGCAGTTGGTTTAAGATGCTTTGCCCCCGTCCGTTCAGGATAGACTTCCTCATTCTCCTTCATTTCTTGCCTACGTTAGTCATTCATTATGGAATTTACCATTCAGGTAGCCGCCCCCGAGCACACCGTTTACGCCGAAGAACTAAGCACAATGATTGAGTCGGCCGCTCGAGCCCGTGGCACGGGCATCTCGAAGCGCCCGCCCGAGTATATCCGTCGCAAGATGGAAGAGGGCAAGGCCATCATTGCGTTGCACGAAACCAAAGTGATTGGCTTTTGCTACATTGAAACCTGGGGACACGAGAAGTACATTGCCAACTCGGGCCTCATTGTGCACGATGACTACCGCAAGCACGGGCTAGCCACGGAAATCAAGGAAGCAGCTTTTGCCCTATCTCGCAAAAAGTATCCCGACGCCCAGCTGTTCGGTATCACCACCAGCCTGGCCGTGATGAAGATCAACGCGGATCTGGGCTACCGGCCGGTCACCTTTTCGGAACTCACCACCGACGAGTTGTTCTGGCAGGGGTGCCAAAGCTGCCGCAACTACGACATTCTCACGCGCAACGACCGCACCAACTGCCTGTGCACCGCCATGCTGTTCGACCCCCATCGCAAGCCATCTGAGCGAAAAAAACGGGATCCGGAATAGCTTACCTCTTTGAAGTGAACGTTCAATTATATTGATATACATGCCTGACAATCAGAACAATAAGAAGCTTGTGTTAGCCTTTAGTGGCGGCTTAGACACCTCCTTTTGCGTGAAGTACCTAAGCGAACAAGGTTACCAGGTGCACGCCGTGCTGGTGAACACGGGGGGATTCTCGTCCGAAGAAGTGAGCGAAACCGAACGGAAGGCCCAAATGCTGGGAGTGGAGCAGTTTGCGGTGCTGGACGAGACGCAGACCTTTTACCAAAAGTGCGTACGCTACCTGTTGTTTGGCAACGTGCTGCGCAACAACACCTACCCGCTGTCGGTGAGTGCCGAACGGGTGTTTCAGGCGCTGGCGATCATCCGTTACGCCCAGCGGGTGGGAGCCGGACACATCGCCCACGGCAGCACCGGGGCGGGCAACGACCAGGTGCGCTTCGATCTGATCTTCACCACCCTGGCCCCGACCATTAATGTTATCACTCCCATCCGGGACTTGCAATTGAGTCGGCAGGAGGAAGTGGCGTACCTACAGGAGCGCGGGGTGACCACCTCCTGGGAAAAAGCCCGCTACTCCATCAACCAGGGGCTGTGGGGTACCAGCGTGGGCGGACAGGAAACCCTCACTTCGGATCAAGCCCTGCCCGAAAAAGCGTATCCCAGCCAGCTGGAAAAAGAGGACAGTCAAACCGTGAGCATTCGGTTCGAGCAGGGAGAACCGGTGGAAGTGGACGGCACCCCGCACGACGACCCGGTGGAGGCCATCTGGCACCTGCAGCGACTAGCTGCTCCCTACGCCATTGGGCGCGACACGCACGTGGGCGACACCATCATCGGTATAAAGGGGCGGGTGGGCTTTGAGGCGGCGGCTCCGCTCATCCTCATCAAAGCCCATCAGCTGCTCGAAAAGCACGTGCTGGTGAAGTGGCAGCAGTATTGGAAGGAACAACTGGCCAACTGGTACGGCATGATGCTGCACGAAGGGCAGTACCTGGACCCGGTGATGCGCAACATGGAGACTTTTCTGGAAGACACCCAGCAAAACGTGACCGGCACCGTGACGGTGACATTGCACCCCTACCGCTTCACGCTGGTGGGTGTGCAGTCGGATTTTGACCTGATGTGGGCTGACTTTGGGCAGTACGGCGAGATGAATAAGGCCTGGACGGGGGAAGATGTGAAGGGATTCACGAAGGTGCTTTCCACGCAGAACAAGATTTGGCAGCAGGTGAACGGCAGCAAAGATGACTAAAGCACGCATCGGCATCGTGGGCGGGGCCGGGTACACGGCGGGCGAGTTGCTTCGCTTGCTAATAAATCACCCGCACGCCGAAATCGCTTGGGTGCACAGCAGCAGCCAAGCCGACCGAGCAGTGGCCGACGTGCACCAGGACCTGGTGGGCGACACCGAGCTGCGCTTCTCTTCAAAACTCGCCTGGGACGAGATAGACGCCCTGTTTCTTTGCGGTGGTCACGGGGCATCGTCGCAGTTTTTGAGCACCCACGCCGTACCCAACCAGGTCAAGGTCATCGACCTTAGCCAGGACTTCCGGGCCGAAGACCCGTCGCACGATTTCGTTTATGGCCTACCGGAACTACAACGCGACCGGATAAGACAAGCCACCCGCGTGGCGAACCCCGGTTGTTTTGCCACCGCCATTCAGTTAGGATTGCTGCCGCTGGCGAAGGACCACTTGCTGAACACCGACGTGCACATCAACGCCGTTACCGGTTCTACCGGGGCGGGTCAGCAGCCCACCGAAACGACTCACTTCAGTTGGCGTAGCAATAATGTGTCGGTGTACAAGCCCTTTCAGCACCAGCACCTGCGCGAGATCACCCAGAGCGTGCGGCAACTGCAGCCGGATTTTGCGCATTCCCTGAATTTCATTCCGGTGCGGGGCAACTTCGCCCGCGGCATCTTTGCTAGTTTATATCTGGAGTCTACGCTCAGCACCGAGGAAGCACAGGCCCACTATACGAACTATTATCAAGACGCGCCCTTCGTCACCGTGACCACCACCAACCCGCACCTCAAGCAGGTGGTAAACACCAACAAGGCCGTAGTATACGTTGAAGCAATCGACAGTAAGCTTTTGATAATCAGCACAATTGATAACCTTATCAAGGGCGCTTCGGGACAAGCCATTCAAAACCTAAACCTAATGATGGGCTGGGAAGAGGCGGCGGGGTTGGGTTTGAAGGGTAGTTACTTTTAACAATATATTGGCAAGGTAAACAGAGCCTTCTGTAGGGCTTAGGTTGTTTAGTTGTCAAAGCTTGTCAATTAAGCCCTTCGGTTTTGTAGTAAAGTTCAGCCACCGGTAGTACGATATTCAGCGAACGCAACGGAACCTCCGCCTGTTCTCCGCTGAACCAGTTTAGCTGCCACAGTTCGCCGGGGTTGGTGCGAAACCGAGTTTCTACCGTCCAGCTATCCTGCTCGATCAACACGTATTCTTGAAAAGTAGGCAGACGACTGTAAAGGCGAAACTTCTCTCCCCGATCGGCTCCCTCGGTACTTTTAGAAAGCACCTCTACCAACAGCATAGGGTTGGTAAGAGCACGAACATCTTTCTCTGAGCGTTCGGGCGGACCACAGACGACCGACACGTCAGGATAACGGATTGCATCTTCGGCCTCGATGTAGTATTTGACATCGCTATTGAATACCGAGCAGTCTTTTTTCAATAAAGCGTTACCAAGCAGACGCCCCACGTTGTTAGCAATCAAACCATGTTTGGGATCCCCCCCCGCCATGGCAAACACTTCACCCTGGTGATACTCATAACGCCAGTTGTTCTCTTCTTCCAGTTGGTTGTACTCAGTAAGCGACAAATGGGCTTTAACAGCTGATTCCATAGACAAAGGGTATGAGTTAAATGGCTACTATAGAGACGCACGTTATGAGTTCATAACGACGTTCTCCTTTAAAAGTTAATCATTAGGGCTACCCTATGTCAGCAAACTCACTTTCTAGGACAACGCTTTGCCGTGCTGTTCGTTCAACTCATATAAGTATTCACCTAAACACAACTTATCTTATGAAAAAAATGACCCATTCTCGTTGTACCGCGCTGCTGTTTAGCGCTTTCGTTTTGTTTGCCCTGTCGGCACACGCGCAAGATGATAAATCTAAGCGCCCTAGTCCTCCAGCCGAAGTTTCGGGCACGGTAGAGGGCACCGACATCACGATCAACTACAGCCGCCCCTCGGTGAAGGGCCGCACCATTTTTGGCGAACTGGAACCCTACGGCAAGGTGTGGCGCACCGGGGCCAACGAGGCCACCACCTTCGAGGTGAGCAACGACGTAGAGATTGAAGGACAGCCCCTACCGGCCGGGAAGTACGCCCTGTTCACCATTCCGACCGAAGACGAGTGGACGGTCATTTTCAACAAAACCCCTGAGCAGTGGGGTGCTTACGATTACGACGAAGCCGAAGACGCCCTGCGGGTAGAAGTTACTCCCGAAGAAACCAATGAGCCTACTGAGATGCTTACCTTCGAAGTTGGCGACGACGGAGCGGTGACCATGATGTGGGCCAACACGGCCGTCTCGTTCGATGTATCCGCTGCCGGACAAGCGAGTAGCAACTAGGTTCTAGGGGGTGTACGACAATTTGCAGCCATTCCTCTTCAGCGAGGGGATTGGTATGTCATTAGTGTATCCGTACTTTATGGCTTTTCATACTTCGAAATTCATTATTCCTTGCGCCCGGCGCCCGGTTCGACATTCGATATTGTTTAAATATCGAATGTCGAACAAGGAATTTCGAATGATGAAGTGATAAAAAACTGCATTTTGTCGTACACCCGGTTCTAGGTTGAAGGGTTCTAGGTTTAAAAGACTCAGAACCTAAAACCCCGAACCTAGAACCTTTCACTGTATTCGAACAATGCTTTGTCCTTGATTGCTTTCCATACCTTGTCGGGCACTTTGTGCTCCCAGCCCTGGGTTCCGTCCTTGATCATCTGCAGCACGTCGTCCGAGATGATGTCCAAATGCTTGGCATTGAGGGGCTCTAGTCCGCTGATGCGGTGGGTTTCGTACAGGTATTTATACAGATGCTCCAGATGAGAAGAAAGAATAAGCTCGGCGTGGGTATAAATATCCTGACTATTCGGGCGGTACGACGGATAAACGAATAACTTCACGTTGTTTTTAAACAGGTTACCGAAAGCTTCCAGAATCCCCCCCGTAAGTTCTTGGTAATACGATTCGTCAAACAGTTTCTGCAAACTGGCCACTCCAAGGATGATTCCAATCTTCCCCTGGGTAATCTTAGAAATATAGGAAGTGAGTTTGTAGTACTTCTGATAGTCGGAGATCATTACCTTCTGCCCCAGCGATTCCAGGATATCCACCCGATGCAGAAAATCGGTATCGCTGATGTCTTCTTCTTCTTGCACCAAACTATTGAGCGTAAGTTCAGAAATGGGCATCACCCGGTCGGCAACCACATCGGGCTCGTCCATGAACGCGTTCAGTCCTGACTTGAGCATGTCCATATTCACGTGCGTGAGCGGACGAAACCGGCCGCGCAATATAAGCACGTCCTTTTTGTACAAAGCCTCAGACGGTTGCAGCACCGTGCCGTTGGCGTCGAACATGGTGGCGTGGGTCAGACCGTTCTTCACCAGCTTCAGGGCCATCAGGCGATTGTCTACCTGCTCGAAATTAGGACCTTTGATGCGAAAGTAGTCAATCTCCAAACGTTCGGTCGATAGGTTGTCCAACAGCGATTGCATCAGCACCACCGGATCGTCTTCGTGGGTGCAGGCGTATACCATATTCACCCCCAAGACGCCCAGCGCTTGTTGTTGCCAGGCGGCTTCGTTGTCGTGCAGCAGCACGTGGATCACGCACTCGTTCACCGGGGCCTGGGGTTCTCGCTGAAACCGCATGCCCATCCAGCCGTGTCCCTGGTTGGTACGGTGGTAGTTAAGGATCTCCATGGTGTTGGCAAACACGAAGAACTTGGTGGATTCCTTCCGGTCGGGCAGCCGTTCCTGCAGCAGCTCCATCTCGTGCTCCAGCATCAATTGCAGCTTTTCCTTGCTCACGTAACGCTTGGTTTTTCCGTAGATAGCATCACTGAACTTCATATCGTAGGCCGACATGGTTTTGGCAATGGTTCCGGAGGCACTGCCCACCTTGAAGAAGTTCGCGGCGGTTTCTTGTCCGGCCCCAATCTCCGCAAACGAGCCATAAATTGTCGGGTCCAGATTGAGGCTCAGGGCCTTTTCTTTGATGGAGGGCACTCGGGGTAAGTCCATAAGCAAGCTGGTTGGATAGTTTGTAAAGTTAAGGATCAGAATGGCTATTGTTCAACTATTCCGAAGGGAAAGCGATACAAATAGAAAATTTTTCTTGACTTCTCGTACGTTTATTTTTATAAATTGCCGCCCTTCAAAAAAACCGCAGTATCCTCTAACCCGAAGTCCACCCCAACCCGGCACCGCAAGCACCTATGGCAAAACTTACTAAGTTTGGGACGTTCTCCGGAGTGTTCACCCCTTCCATTCTCACCATCCTGGGGGTGATCATGTACCTTCGGCTGCCCACCATCATCGGGCAGGCCGGGCTGTGGGCCACCCTGGCGATTATCATCATCGCCCACATTATCTCAGTAACCACCGGTCTGAGCGTTTCCTCCATTGCCACCGACAAAAAGGTGCAGGCCGGGGGCACCTACTACATGATCTCCCGAAGTTTAGGGTTATCCATCGGAGGCACCCTCGGCCTGGCGCTGTTTGTGGGCCTTTCGTTTAGCGTGAGCTTGTACATCATCGGCTTTGCCGAAAGCTTCTTGGGCTACTGGGGCTGGGAAACCAGTCGCAACATGATCCGCGGGGCGGGCACCCTGGCCCTGCTGGCCGTCACCATCATCACCCTGATCAGCACCACCCTGGCCCTCCGCATGCAGTTCGTGATCATGGCCGCCATTGTACTGTCCTTAGTTTCAATCCTGGTCGGGCAGCACGCCTACGATGCCGCCGCTCCGGCCCTGGCCCTGCCCGCGGCGGGGGGCGGGGTATCGCTGATGGTGCTGTTCGGGATTTTCTTCCCGGCCGTGACGGGCTTTGAGGCCGGGGTGTCCATGTCGGGCGACCTAAAGGACCCCAAAAAATCCATTCCGAAGGGCACCATCTGGGCCGTGATGGTTGGCTTGGTGGTGTACATTGCGCTGGCTTGTTTCCTGGCCTATACCGTGGATGCCGAGGCGTTGGCGGGCGATTCACAGATTTTGCTGCGCATTGCCCGGGTGCCCGAGCTGGTGGTGGCGGGCATTTGGGGAGCGACTATCTCCTCAGCCCTGGGCAGTATTCTGGGGGCCCCGCGCATCCTGCAGGCCACCGCCGTAGACAATATCACCCCCCGGATGTTCTCGCGCGGCGTGGGAGCGGGCAACGAGCCTCGTAACGCCCTGCTGGTCACCTTCGTGATTGCCGAAGCGGGTATCCTGATCGGCGATCTGGACATCATCGCTCGGGTGGTTTCGATCTTTTTCATCACCACCTACGGCTTCCTGAATCTGAGTGCCGCTTTTGAGTCGTGGACGAGTGCCGACTTCCGTCCCGAGTTCAAAATCCCCATCTGGGTAAGCGTGCTGGGCGCGCTGGCCTGCTTTATCGTGATGATCCAGCTTGATTTTTTGGCGATGATCGGGGCCATCGTTATCCTGGGCCTGCTGTACTTGTACCTGAAACGCCGGGAGCTGGCCCTGGAGTCGGGCGATACCTGGAGTGGCATCTGGGCCTCACTGGTGAAGACCGGCCTCACCCGCCTGAACAACGAAGCGTTACACCGCCGCAACTGGCGTCCCAACGTGATCATGTTCAGCGGCAGCGAATCGGAACGCCCGCACCTGGTCGAACTGGGGCAAGCCGTGGCCGGTCGGCTGGGTATCTTGTCAAGCTTCGAGCTGAGCAACGCTCCGGAACCCCAGCTCACCCCGGCCACCACCCAAGACGACGAGACCAGCACCTACTTCACCCACCAGTACCGTACGCCCGATATCTACGCGGGTATGGATCAAATCGCCCGACTCTACGGCTTCTCAGGAGTGAAACCCAACACCATTCTGATGGGGTGGAGCAAAACCGAAAAGCACCGCGAGCAGTTTGCCGAGCTTATCGATAGCTTCCGGGAGCGTGATTACAATACGGTATTTCTCAACTATGACCCCGCTACCGGCTACGGCAACCACCGCACGATCGACATCTGGTGGCGCGGCTCAGGGCGATCGCTGGCCTTCGCCATCAGCCTGATTCGCCACCTCACCACCCACCTGCTGTGGAAAACCGCCGAGCCCCGCCTGTTACTGGTGCTCAACGACCTCACCCAATCGGACCGGGTGCGGCGCACCCTGCTGCAACTGCTGGACGACTACCGCATGCCCATGACGGTGAAGCTTATCGACAACAGTCTGGAAACGCAGTCGATCACCGAAACAATTGCCAGCGAATCGGCCCGTACCGACCTCACCATCCTGGGCATCACCGAGCAGAAGCACCAGCAAACCGAGCGTTCGGTGGCCCAGATCCGGGCGCTGTTAGACCAGCTGGGCACCAGCCTGGTGATCAGCGCCTCGTCGCGCTTTGAAGAAATTGACCTGGGAGTCAACGAAAAGCGCGGTGAGCTGGAAACCGTCGATCTGATCAGCGAGATCCGGCACCTGCCTGCTCTGCCCGACGTGCGGAACGATTGGTTGGCGCAGGACATCACCAAGATTGACGAGCGCAACCGGCAGGTGCTTACCACCTTTTACGAGCAAGCCTTTGTTCCCTACTTCCGCGAAAACCGCCTGATGGCCCAGGAGCTGGGTAAGATTTACCAGTCGGTGATGCACCCCTTGCAACGCGACTGGGAGCAGTACGACGAAGGGGTTCGGCGGCGGCGGGCGCTGGTGAAGGCCACTAACGACCTCTACTTTCAGGCACGCGCCCTACTGGATACCGTCCGCACCGAGTACCTGGAAACCCAGCGTGATGCGCTGACCGCGGGCATTGCCTGGTACTTCAAGCGCCTGTCGGCCGACGTGCTGCGCTTCCCCACCGTGGCCACCGTAGAAATCCCCCCCGCCCAGCTTCGCACCCGTTCGTCCGACACCACCGGGGTGCGGTGGTTTAAGCTGCGCAACCGCCTCCGGGGCTGGTTCAGCAAACGCCCCCCCACGCGCCGGGTGCGGTACCAGCAGATTGCCTCCTACTACCTACGCGACAACCGCTACGCTTTCTTAGAGGCCATGCTGCAGGAGTGGCAGGAGCAGAGCCTGGAGTTCTTTGGCGAGTTTCGCACGGCCGTCACCCGCATGGAGCAGCAAATCGCCCGCTGGGAAAAGCAGCTCGACCGCACGCCCGACGAGCTGGCCGAAGATTTCACCAGCCTGCAAACGTCCGTGCAGACGATGGACGACCAGCAGCAAAAGTTGCAGTTGCGCTGGCTACGTCGCTTGCAAATCGAGTACCGCCGCAATCTGCGCCTCATGGCCACCACCCTGGAGACCATTGATGGACCCGAACGCCTGGGTCGGCAGCGCAACGCCGCCAAAGTGTACGAAGCTATGAAGCAACGTATCGCCAGTTTTCCCGAAGAGTGGCACGAGCGGGCCCGCCTGCAGCTCAACACCATCTCGTTGGACCTGCTGCTGCAATCTACCGAAAACCGCGTGGCGCAGGAGGTGCACGCCTTCACCCGGAACGCCGTGCAAACCATCGATAAACAGTTTGTGGGGCCGCTCGACGCTCTCAGCGAGCAGCTGACCAGCAATGGCGAACCTACCAAAAGAGAGAAAGCAATCGCCTACGAGGCCATGGACGGGGTGGCCTTCCAGAAAGACCTCAACGAGACCTACGAAGACGTGACCAAACTGGTGGATCAGCTCCCCGAGTCGCTGGACGTGAACTACGTGCAACCGGGCAACGAAGAAGCTGAGGTGGTGCGGGTGCCGGTGCAGCGGCTTACCAGCTACTGGGTGGAAAGCACCCTGTACTTGCCGTTGCAGGTAAAGGTGAGCGAGGCGGATCAGCAGCTCCAACGCAGCAGTTCGGTGGTGCGCGACGTGGCTCGGCTCACCCAGTTGCAGTCCGAAAGCCGGGCCACGGCCGAGGAGCAGCAAGCCGCCCAGGACGCGGGCAAGCTCATCGACGACGAAAAACGAAAGCTGACCACGCTGAAGACGCAGTTGCAGGCTTCTATTGACGACCACCTGCGCGCCAGCTTCGAAAAGCTGTCTACCGAATCGTTTGTTACCCAGTCGGGCGATTTGGGAGGGCTGGCCCGGGCCTACCAGACGCAACAGGTGCGCACCAAATTGGATCAGTACCAGGGCCGGGTGCGGCAACTGGTGCGCCGCGTGGGCACCCAGCTCTTGTACTCCAAAAGCCAGGGAATTTTGCTGGCCAAGCGCCTCACCGAAACCGAAGAAGATGTGCAGTCGCCCACCGCCCGGATGCTGGCATTTGTGGAGCAGGTCACCCCCTCGCCCACCGTGATCAAGGCCCTGCCCTTCTACTACCATACCCTGTTTTCGGGCAAGTCCGACATTAGCGACGACTTCTGGATTCCGCGACCGCAGGAGATAGCGTTGGCCGACCAGGCCATTGAGCGCCTGCGCCGGGGCTACGCGGGTGGCATTCTGCTGCTGGGCGAGCGCAACAGCGGCAAGACCGCCCTCTCGCTGCGCATGGCCCGCCGTTATACCCGCAAGACGGACCGCGTGTTTCCGGTGTACCCCACCCGGGCAGGATCGGCCCGCATCAGCGATTTCACCCGCGCCCTGCGACAGGCCACCGGCAAGGACGGCACCCCCGACCAGATCATCCGCGCCCTACCCACCGACAGCGTGCTGATCATCAACGACCTGGAACTGTGGTGGGAGCGCAGTCCCGAGGGACTGGTGATGGTGCAGGAGCTGATGCGTTTGATCAGTGACTACGGCACCCGCTGCCTGTTTATCGTAAACGTGAACCCCACGGCCTACCACCTGATCAACCTCACCTACCCGATTGCCGATTACTTCCTCAACGTGATTCCCTACCAGCCCTTCAGCACCGAGGATATCGAGCGGCTGGTGCTGCTGCGCCACTGGTCGGGTGGCCTCACCTTTCTGCGGAACGGACGGGAAGAAGATCGATTGTCGGAGTGGAACAAGGTGCGCTTCTTCAATGCGTTCTTCGACTACTCGGGGGGAAACCCCGGCGTAGCCCTGGGGGCCTGGCTGGCCTCGATTGATAAAGTGAGCGGCAAGCAGGTGCACCTAAGCGTGCCCAAACCACCCGACTACGACGCGCTGCGCACCCTGCCCGACGACTGGGTGATGATGATTATCCAGTTTTTGCTACACAAGCGCCTGTCGCTGCCCCGCCTGCGCCGGGTGTTGTACGCTGACATGGCGCAGGTGCGCGAGCTGCTACAAGACTTGCTGCGGGCCGGGCTGCTGGTAGAAAAGGGCACCGGAGTGTACCAACTCAACCCCTATACCGAAATCCATTTGATTAACGTATTTAAAGAACAGGAAATCTTATGAAGGTGCTCATTATCATTCTCGGGGCGCTGGCCATTTTCTTCACCTTTCGGGTGCTGCACTGGCTGCTTACGCCCCTGCGGCGGCGACAGCTCTTTTGGTTGCGCATCAGCTATCTGCTGATGGGAGTGGAGCTGCTGGTCTGGACCGGCTGGTTGTTTTGGGTGGTTCGGCAGTTGGTGCGCAACCCGGCGGTGTACGCCTACTTCACGGTGGGCATTGCCTTTCTGGGGATGGGCCTGATCACTTGGTTTTTGCTGCGCGACGTGGTGGCGGGCATCATCTTCAAGCTCCAACACAACCTCAAACTCAACCAATCGGTGCGGGTGGGCCGTTCGGATGCTCCCTCCAACCGTTCGGGTCGGTTGCTGCGCCTGGGCATCACCTCGCTGGTGCTGGAGTCGGCCGGAGAGCGGGTCAAGATTCCCTACACCCAACTCATTAACGAGGCGGTGGCCCGCAGCGAGATGTCGGACGTGGTGGAGCCCTTCGACTTCACCCTTCGGGTGCCCACCACCCAGTCTAAAAGTCAGTGGATTGATACCTTGCGTCGGCAGGTACTACAGTTGCCCTGGGCATCGGCCAAACGCTTGCCGCTGGTGCAGTGGCAGTCCGAAGAAGCGCAGTTTTATACGTTTGGCCTGCGGGTGTATAGCCTGAACGCCCGCCACGCCCTGCTCATCGAAAGCCACCTGCGTCACGTATACCCCACCGTTAACGATTAACCTATGACTGACTTTGATCCCTACATTTTTGCCATTGTCATCTGCCTGGTGATTATTTTGTCCTACGCGTTCTCCATTGTTTCAAGCCGTACCAATATCCCCAGCGTGCTGCTGCTCATCGGACTGGGCGTGGGGGTGCAGTACGGATTGCGGGCGCTGGAGATCAACATAGGGCCGGTGCTGTTCCAGATTCTGGAGGTGCTAGGCATCTTCGGGCTGATCATGATCGTGCTGGAAGCCGCCCTAGACCTGAAACTGTCGCGCGAGAAGTTGCCGCTGGTGGGCAAGTCACTGGGCATTGCCCTGGCCGCATTGGTGCTCACCTCGCTGGCGGTGGCCTACTTGCTCAACTACTTCGTTATCGACGACTTTCTTACCTCACTGGTCTACGCCGTGCCGTTATCGGTGATGAGCAGTGCCATTATCATCCCGAGCGTAGCGGGTTTATCGGAGCACAAGCGGGAGTTTCTGATCTACGAAAGCACCTTCTCCGACATTCTGGGCATCATGTACTTTTACTTCCTGATCGGCAACCTGGAGGCGCAGCGGGTGGGCACGGTGGTCACCGACGTGGTGGGCAACATCGCCCTCACGGTGGTGCTCTCGCTGGTGTTGGGCTACTTGCTGGTTTGGTTGTTTCAGCAGTTGAGCGCCCAGGTGAAGCTGTTCCTGCTGATCTCGGTGCTGGTGCTGCTCTATTCGGTCGGCAAGCTCTTTCATTTATCGTCGCTGGTCATCATCCTTATCTTCGGGCTGATGCTCAACAACTACCTACTCTTTTTCCGGGGGCGCTATCGCCGCCTGATCAATGAGACGGTGATCGACAAAACCATTGAGGAGTTTCACCTGGTTACGATAGAATCAGCCTTCGTGGTGCGCACCTTCTTCTTCGTGGTGTTTGGCATGACGCTGGATTTGACCACCCTGCTGGACCAGGAGACCCTATTAATCAGTCTGGCCATTGTGGTGGCCATGTACGTGATCCGGTATGTTTGCTTGAAAGTGGTGCTACTGCGCAAGATCATTCCCGAGCTGTGGGTGGCGCCCCGCGGCCTGATCACCATCCTGCTCTTCTTCGCCATTCCGGCCGAACTCACCACCGAGCAGTTTAACTCGGGCATCTTGCTCAGCACCGTGCTGGTGACCAGCATCATCATGACCATTGCCCTGATCGTGAAACCCAAAGAAGAAGCCATTGACGTGTACGACGAACTTACGTTTGAGAATTGGGAAGACCTGGACGAAGAAGGCGATTCCCCCGTGGATACGGCCACCGTGGATACGGCCGCCGGGGATACCGAAGAAACTGACCAAAGCGATGAGGAGCTTGCCGTGCCTCGTGACGTGGAATCGTTGATGGGGGGCAAGGAGTAACCTAGGGCGTTGGGTTCGGAGGACCCAACGCCCTCTCAAGCCTGTTTTTTTACGCAAAGGTCCACAACAGCGTGCGCACTCCCTCGGCGTGTTCGCTTTACGCAACCGTACCCTTCCGATGAAAACACCCCGGGGGGACTAGAGAGAATAGCAAATTAGCCAGAGCCGGAACGTGCAAAAATCATTGCCAATGCGCAGGCAATTCCGTATCATAGTGTCTGCACTGATTAAGACGATATGAAGGTAGCATTATTCACGTGGGCGTTTATTCAAAGCTTTTTGACCGGTGGCTTACTGCTGGTTAACTATAGAAATAAGGCCAATAAATGCTTATCGTTATTCTTTTTATTGGTAGGCACCAAGGTGCTGGGACAGTACCTGATGCGGTTTACGTCGGCAAAATTCTCAGCCCCTGGTATTATTTTTCTAGCCGACATTATAGATTTTATTGAACCGGTATTACTGCTTTTTTATCTGCGGGTGCTGTTTGACTTGCTCATCAGACGAAGGGAATGGAGCTACTTCGTTCCCGGAGCGGTCATGGTTATCTTTGCGCTGGGATTTGTCTCATATATCGGCGAAAAAGACTTGCTTTTTGACGCTTACATCAGCTCAGTTCCGCACCGAATGGTGCTATTGTTAATTGTGGTCTGGAAGTGCTTCGTGCTGTTTAGGGTTCATTTGCTCATCTACGGTAAAAATAAAGTGGCGGTAGCTGCTAAGCAGCAAAAAACCCTGCTCTGGCCCAAGCTGCTGGCCATATTCTTGCTGGTTTCTACCCTGGTGTCACTCTGCTACCTTTTCTACCATTTGCTCGACGGAGCAGGGGTACCCAATGAGCGTTTTCGCCAGATACTAGAGTATAACTACATCATCTACAACAGTAGTTTGGTGCTGGCCACTGGCTACTTCTTCTTGGAAGAACCTAAACTATTTAAGGGAGCGGTACTCAGTAAGCCGCCCGCGCAGGACGACTTTCCAGGCGGGGACTTTTATTTTAAAAAAATGGAGACGGTGCTTTACGAAAACAAAATATACCTTAACAGCGAACTCAATGAGCACCAGTTTGCCGAGGCTATCAGCTTACAACCCTATCTGTTATCCAAGCTGATCAACCAGCACTTGGGCAAGTCGTACAGTGAGTTGATCAATGAGTGTCGGATCAACGAGGCCAAAGAGATCCTCTCTAGCGAAGAAGGCCGACAATTGACTATTTATGCCGTGGCGTTAGAAAGCGGCTTCCGGTCAGAATCGGTTTTTTATACCAACTTTAAGAAGATGACGGGTATGACTCCTTCTCAGTTCAAGAAGAGTCAGCTTATTCAGTAGCGCTTATTTTTTACCCCTTCAGTGCTCCCAACGGACTTCTATTTTAAGAATCAGAAGAAAAGAGCTAGGGATTCTACGCATCAATCGAGCGCCTCGGTGATCACACAATAACCAAAGGGGTATTTTTTTGCAAAACTCGTAAAAACAGTAGGTAATGCTGTTTTCTATTCAAGCATTGAGAGAAAACCTCTTCTCAATTGCTAATTCTAAGTATTAATGGATATCCGACTGATATATTTGGCTTACTCGGTTCGAGTATCCGGTGTATCTGGCCCGCGAGGTATTCACTAGTAGCGGAGGAAGAGGCCTTGACGGGGTAGGGCAGTGGAATCGAAAGCGAACAACTAAACAATCATCTGACAACCAACCTAAATTATGATGAAAAATTTATGCTTAGCCATCGCTTTGCTGATAGGAGGATTGATTGCCATCCCCCGTGCGCAGGCGCAAACCAGAATAATCACCGGAACCGTGACGGACGAAACGGGACAAAAGCTGCCCGGAGCCACCGTCACCGTGCTGAACCAGACGACGGGAACGGTCACGGATATCAACGGTGACTATAGCCTTTCGGCCAACGACGAGGCCGAAACACTGGTCTTTTCGTTTGTAGGATATTTGACTCAGGAAGTGCCTATCAACGGTCGTTCCACAATTGATCTGTCACTGGAGCCCGACGTGCAATCGCTGCAAGAAGTAGTAGTGGTCGGCTACGGTACGCAGGAAAAAGAAAACGTGACCGGAGCAATCAGTACCATAGACTCCAAGGCAATAGAAAATGTGCTGGTGCCCAGCTTCGACGAAGCCATTCAGGGACAAGTGGCCGGAGTAAACGTGCAGTCGGAGAGTGGGCAGCCCGGCGCGGCGGTGTCGGTGAAGATCAGGGGGCAAAACAGTGTGAACCTGAGCAGCCAGCCGTTGTACATTCTCGACGGAATGATCATCGCCGGGGGCGACGGAGCCGTGGTATCGGGCGGCAGAGCGCAGGCCGGACTCAATATCATGTCTACCCTCAATCCCAACGACATAGAATCCGTGACCATCCTCAAAGATGCTTCCACCGCCGCTATCTACGGGGCTAGGTCGGGCAACGGCGTCGTGGTGATTACCACCAAACAGGGAGCGCCGGGCGATACCAAAGTTAACTTCAACGCTTTTTACGGAGTGCAAAACCTGCGTAACAAGACCGACATGGCCGACGCTAACCTGTACCGGGCGCACGAATTAGCCGCGGGCTCTACCTTTCCCGTACTAACCGACGCTACCGACGTGACCAATACCGACTGGCAGGATCAACTGTTTGTCAGCGGCTACTTGTCTAGCCAGGATTTGTCGGTATCGGGCGGATCAGACAACTTTACGTACTACGTTTCTCTAAACCACTACGACGAAAAGGGTATTGTGCTCAACACGGGCATGGAGCGCTTCGGCATCCGGTCTAACACCACCTTCACCGACGGACGGTTTACCCTGGGTAACAACTTGTACGTCTCCAGTACCGACGTAGACCGGATGGCCAACTTTGATGCGTCTCCCCTTGACGTAGCCCTGCAAATGCCGCCCACCATTCCGGTGTACGATCCGGCCAACGTAGGCGGCTTCGGCGGTCCGGATGGTAACGACGGCGACCAGGTGGTAAATCCTATCGGTATACAGACCCTCAATTCCAACACCAACCAACGCACCCGACTGGTGGGCAACACGTATATTGCTTACGAACTGCTGGAAGGCCTGACCTACCGCATCAACGCGGGCTACGACGTGGCGCTGGGCTATAGCCGTTTTTACAATCCTTTTTGGGAAAGCGGCGACGTGCCCAACGTGCTGCGCCTGGAAGAATACCGCGCGGAAGATAAATCGTGGTTGCTCGACAATACCTTATCGTACGACCGGACTTTCGGAGCCCATCAACTCGGAGTGCTGGTAGGAGCGTCTCAGCAGAAGATACAGGTCCGAAACCTGGAAGCCTCTACCGTACCCGCTTCTCAATCTACCCCGGTGACGGGCGCCAACGCCTCTATTCTGGGAGTAGCGGGAGGGCAATACGTACAAACCATTGCTTCGTTCTTCGGGCGGGTGAACTACTCGTTTAATGATCGCTACATCCTTCAGGGGCTGTTGCGCCGAGATGGCATTTCTAAGTTCAACGACGGCTACCGGTGGGGTTTCTTCCCCTCAATATCAGCCGCCTGGCGCTTGAGCGAAGAAGCGTTTATGGACGGCGTATCGTTTTTAAGCGACCTAAAATTAAGGGCAAGTTACGGACTGGCGGGCAACGCCAACACCGGCAACTACGCCGCTCAGAGTACGCTTAACTCGCAGGCACGGTACGTATTCGGTAACGATTTGGTGGTCGGCTCCACCATCGACCGCACCCGGCCTAGCCAGGACCTGACCTGGGAAACCGTGCGAGAACTTGACTTTGGAATAGACTTTGGCGTGCTGGACAACCGACTGCTCTTCACGGTGGACTATTATCGTAAGGAGACTACTGACCTGCTGCTCAGCGGCGCGGTACCGGCCACCACCGGATTTGCCCAGTTTACCTCCAATGTGGGTAGTATGCGCAACAACGGGGTGGACATCAGCGCGTTGTTTCGCACTTCGGTGGGGGATTGGAACCTGACCTTCAACGCCAACGCGGGTTTTGTAGACAACCAGATACTCGCGCTTTCGGATGGCAACGATATTCTTACCACCGACTGGGGCGGCATCAATAGCTCCAGCCGGGTTATACAGCGAGAGGGCGAACAAGCCGGGTCTTTCTACGGGCTGGTTTTCGACGGCATCTACCAGGAAGATGTGCTTGACGAGGCGGGAGAGATAATTAACAGTGCCGGTTCGCTGAGATTTCAGGATATCAGCGGGCCCGAGGGAGTTCCGGATGGCGTAGTAGACGGAGACGATGCGACTATCCTGGGCAGTCCTATTCCGGACGTGACCTACGGCTTTAGCGCCAACGCCGCCTACCGTAACTTTGATCTGTCGCTGATTCTGTTCGGGATGAGCGGTAACGAAATCTATTCTACTCCTAAGTTCAACCAGCTAGGCTTCTTCCGAACCTACAACGTAGGACAGGTGGCCGCCGATGCCTGGACACCCAACAATCCTTCCGACGAAGTGCAACGGGCCGATGTGCAGGACACCAACGTCTCCAGCCGCTGGGTAGAGGACGGCTCTTTTCTGCGGCTTCGCAACGTGCAGCTAGGGTACAACTTTCCGGAGACTGCCTTCGGTGGCATCTTCTCTAACTTCAGGCTGTACGTAAGCGGCAAAAACCTGTTCGTTATCTCTAAATACAATCAGTGGGGGTACGATCCTGAGGTGGGAGCGGGCGGCCTGGACAATGTAGCCTATCCGCAAGCCCGGGCCGTGTTAGTAGGAGTTAATGTAGGATTTTAAAAACGAATGATGATGAAAAATACCTTAATAAAATATGCGCTAGCGCTGGGATTTATGGGCGGTTTATATGCCTGCGGCGATTTCTTAACCGAAGTCAACCCCAACGATCCGAACGAGGAAGGCTTTTTTATCGGCGCTGAAGAAGCCATCGAAAGTGTAAACGGAGCCTACGCCTCGCTGCAAAGCCGGGGCCTGTACAAGCGGCAGTATTACCCGATAGAATACCTGGCCGGTGATTTTGCTCCTACCGAAGGAGCCGGTGCCCAGTGGGAAGCGTTGTACGAACTGGACATTGAACCCACCAATCCGGAGATCACCAGCACGCTGTGGAACGATGCGTTCACCGGTATCAGTCGGGCCAACTTTGCCCTAGAAAAAGTGAGCGCCATGACCGAGGACCAACTTGACCCGGCTCTCCGGGACCGGCTTATTGGGGAAGCCCGGTTTCTGCGAGGCTTGTACTACTTCCACCTGGTCACCGTATTTGGCGAAGTGCCCATTATCGACCACGTCATTAATGGCTCGGACGATCCGGACTTCAAGCCGGAGCGCGACGAGATTGCCGACGTGTGGGCTTTTATTGAGCAAGACTTTACCGAAGCGGCGGCCGCCCTACCCAAGTTTGAAGACTACGGCGACGGTGACGTAGGTCGGGCCTCAAAGGGAGCCGCCCAGGGCTTCCTGGCCAAAAGCCACGTGTACCAGGAAGACTGGGACGCTGCCGTGGCGGCTTTCCGGGAACTGCTATCCAAGCCCGACGAGTACGGAGCGTATGCGCTGACTGAAAACTACAACGATAACTTCAGCGAAGCAACGGAGAACAATATCGAATCGCTCTTTGAGGTGCAGTTTTTCTCAGGTTTGGGGAATGAGTGGGCCGGAGATGATTCCGGGGCCGACACCGAAAGCGGATTCTTTGCTACGCACTTCGGTCCGTATGATTTTGGCAACGCCTATCCCAGTCAGGAGCTTAACAACTTTTTTGACGCCAACACGACGGGCGATGACGTGCGCCGGTTCTACACCATTGCCCGACCCGGCGACGACTGGAACGGCACAACCGTACACTTAACCGACCCCGGCACCGAAGAGCCCTTCTTCACCCCGCGTATCCCCAGTGCCGGAGGCAACAGTGGGGTGCGAAAGTACGTCATCGGCGTCGGTGAGCCGTTCTTGCAGTCGGGCAATAACATACGGCTCATGCGCCTGGCTGACGTGCTGCTGCTCTACGCCGAAGCACTGAACGAAACCGGGGCTACAGCCGAAGCTTACGACCTGGTGAACCAAGTACGGGCCCGCGCCGGGGCCGATCCGCTACCGACGGGGCTAGATCAAAATGGGTTCCGGCAGGCCATCAAGGCAGAGCGCCGCCTGGAGCTCACCTTTGAGCAGTTCCGCTGGCTGGACGTGATCCGCTGGGGAGACGCCCCCACCACTTTTGCCGACCGGGGCTTCGTGGAAGGCAAGCACGAGTACCTGCCCATTTCGCAGGGCGATTTGCTCCTGAATGAGAATCTGGAGCAAACCGATGGTTATTGATTATTTTTGTTTCCTTTACAGACCAGAAAGGTTGGATGCCCTCGTCCAGCCTTTTTTTACAGTCAATTAGACGCCATTCTGAAAATTCTTTATCCCAGGTTTATACCCTCACATCCCCCTACCGATTTATCAGAATATTCTATATTGTGCTTTATGAAACAAGAACAGACCCTTGCCGAAAAACTAGACACGATCAACGAATACGAGCGAGAACCGGTACCGGCCAATAAAGTAAAGGGCTTCGACCGCTTTGTGGGCATGGTGGCCGGAGAGCACATTGCCGGGACGGAGTTTGTTATCGGACCCCTCTTCGTACTGCACGGCACCTCCGCCCGCGACCTTTTCTTGGGCCTGTTCATCGGCAACATTCTGGCTACGCTGAGTTGGACGCTCATCTGTGCGCCTACCGCCGTCAAGACGCGCACCACCATCTTTTACCAGCTAGAGCGCATTTGTGGTTTTCGGTTGGTTTCTATCTACAATGTGGTCAACGTGTTGCTGTTCTCGGCGCTGGCGGCCAGCATGATCGGGGTGTCAGCTACCGCGATTGGCTCGCTCACCAGCATTGAGATGCCGGGGCTCACTGATTTGTATCCTACCAACGCAGCGTCGGTGCTGATTGTCGTCGCGATCGGGGCGGTGATTGCGCTGGTGGCCACAATGGGCTACGACCAGGTGTCGAACTTTGCCAACGTTTTCGCGCCCTGGATGCCGCTGATCTTTATTGCCGGGGCCGTCGCCATTCTTCCGCAACTGGGCGTCACCTCCCTGAGCAACTTCTGGGAGGTGGCCAATACCAAGATATGGACCGGAGAGCCGGTGGCGGGCCTGACCAAGTACACCTTTTGGCACGTGCTCATCTTTTCCTGGCTCTGCAACACGGCTATGCACATTGGCCTCACCGATATGTCCATCTACCGCTACGCCAAACGGGCGCGCTACGGACTGGCTTCGGCCGTGGGGATGTTTGTGGGGCACTACATGGCCTGGGTCGCCTCGGGCATCATGTGTGCCATTGCCCTGCAAGCCGGTAACATGAATCCTTCTCCCGGTGAGATTGCCTTCGGCAGCGTCGGACTGGCCGGGGCTATCTGTGTAGTTATCGCCGGATGGACCACCGCCAACCCCACTATTTACCGGGCCGGACTCGCCTTTCAGGTACTGCTTCCCCGGCAGAAGCGGTGGCGGCTCACCCTTACGATTGGGTTTATCGCCACCCTGCTGGCCTGTTCGCCCTGGCTGGTGGCCAAGCTAGACCAGTTTCTGGGAGCCTACGCGCTGGTGGCGGCTCCCGTGGGGGCGGTGGTGGTGCTGGACGTATGGCTGTTTCCTAAAATCGGACTCAAAAGCAATTACGCCGAAGTGACCGGCTCTCAGTTTAATATGGCGGTCTTTCTCACTTGGTTGTTTTCGCTACTGATTTGCTACTGGCTGTACGATTACACGGAAGCAGACTTTATGTTCTTCCTGGCCGTACCGGGCTGGCTCATCGGGGCCGGACTTTACCTGGTGCTGAGTAAACTGATGCAAAAGAAAGCCGCCGCGCCCGCCCTACAACCTACGAAAGCATGAGATTTATTCTACTGATTATATCCTTCTTGGGCTTACTGCTTACGGTAGGGCCCGCCTTTTTAGTCTATTACGGAGTGATTGACTTCGAAACTCACAAGACGGTAGCGCTCATAGGCACAATTCTATGGATCGGTACCGCGCCTTTCTGGATGAATAAGTCAACCCCACAACCTAACCAACCATAACTGATGAAAAGAACGTTAGCATACTCCACCTACTACGACAAGGTGCGGGGCGGATGGATCGGCAAATGCGCCGGGGGGATCCTGGGTGCGCCCATCGAGGGCTATAAGCGGTTCAATGACATTGCGCTATCTGACAAGCTATTCGAGACCAATTTCCCCAACGACGACCTGGACTTGCAGGTGTTGTGGCTGGATATGGTGAAGCAAAAAGGCCCGCTGGTGCGGGAGCACGACTTTGCCGAGCACTGGCGCAAGCACGTCCGCTTCCCCTGGGGCGAGTACGGCGTGGCCTACCGCAACCTGTTGCTGGGCCTCGATCCGCCCGACTCCGGCCTGCACAACAACCACTACTGGTACCGCGGTATGGGCTCGCCCATTCGTAGCGAGTTGTGGGGTATGTTGTGCGCCGGAGTGCCCGAACAAGCTGCCTACTACGCGCAACTAGACTCCAGCCTAGACCACGGGCCGTTTTCCATCGACGCCGAGCGCTTCTTGTCGGCCTGCGCCGCCGAAGCTTTCTTCTCCGAAGATTTGGAGACTATCTTTCAAAAAGCCCTAGCCCTGTTTCCCCCCGATAGCGACCTGCACCAGCTGGTGACCACCGTGACTCGCTGGGCGGAGGAGTGCTCGTACGAAGTGGCCATGCGCAAAATCAAGGGACTTTACGGAGATGCGGACTTTACCTCGGCCCCGATGAACGTTGCCTTTACCGTGCTGGCATTGCTGCGCTCGGCCGGAAACTTCGACGGCATCATGGATGCCCTGCACATGGGGCACGACAGCGACTGCATCGTGGCCACCACCGGGGCGCTGCTGGGCATCATGATCGGCTACGAAAAACTGCCCCCCCGCTGGAAAGAACTGGTCGGCGACGAACTATTGGTCAGCGAGGAGATTATTGGCATCGACCACGCCCCCACCATCAGCGAACTGGCCGAGCAGACCTGCCGCGCGGGCGTACCCTTCTTTGCTCACTTGGGGAAGGTTTCGCTGGAAGATGCCCCTACGGATGTCGCTGCCGTACCGGCTCCTCGCTTTCATCTTAACGTGACCGCTCCCGACCACTACGCTTCCTTTGCCCTAAACGAACCGCGCACCCTGACGCTCGCCTACGAAAACCTGACGAACGCTACCCAACGGGTACGGATCGAGGTGCAATCCGACGACTTAACTTTAGAAAGAGCTACCGTCGATTTTACCAGCGCTGCTCATGCAACCGTAGCTAAGCCGCTTCATTACCACCTAAGCGAAGCACAAGGGGCGGCCCTGTTACGTTCCGGTGATCCTATTGCGGCATTTCGCTATCAGTTGACGGTGTTCGTGGATGATGAGCAAGTGGCTGCCTACGAAAAAGGTATTCCCTTCTACGGCACGTGGCTGCTGCTGGGCCCGTTCATTCAGGATGCGCCCGAACTGGAGCCGATGGACCCGGACTATCCCGACCACGGCATGTCCTCTCTACCCTCCTTTCGGTACATGAACCAGGACAAGATGAGCGTCGAGCAAGACTTTCTGAATTTAGATACCGTGCGGCAGCTAGCCCAGGAGAAAAACTACGTAGCGCAACCGTTCCTGGTTCAGGAAATATATCCTACGGGGTACAAGATCAACCTGAACCAGTATTACTACGGAAGGGGCGAGCGCTCGCTGTATCTGTACACCAAGCTATCTCCCCAACGGGCCAGAAAGATATGGGTGGCCTTAGGATGCAGCGCGCTTTGCCGGGTATGGATCAACGGAGAACTGATGCACGAGCAGAAGAACTCCCGGCGCGCCTGGCCCTACGCCACTACTTTGCTGGCTTCTCTTCAGGAAGGCGAGAACGATTTGCTGGTGCGCATTGATACCCCGGTAGACCACGTAGATTTCGAGATCGGATTTAAAGACTTCGACGAAAAACACCCCCACCAGAGCTTCTGGAGTACCGATTTGATTCCCTTTATTTAGGCTTCTGCACCGTAAGAATTCCCATAGCACTTTCCAGGCAGGTTTTAAGAAAACATCCCTATCCATGAAATACTTTTATACTGTACCTATCTTCCTTATCTTGCTCACCGTATTTTCTTCGGTGGCAAAAGCCCAGCCACCGGCTCCCATGCTGCGCGGCGTCAACGTGGCCACCGAGTTGACCGAAAAAGACGTACGCGATGCCGCCGCCCTGGGAGCCAATGTGATTCGCCTGACCTTGGCGGCCAAGCCCATGATGGACCTGGAAGCTCCCTATGCCTTTAATGAAGACGTATTGGCCTACACCGATAGCGTGGTAAACTGGAGCGAAAAGCACGGCATCGGCGTCATCATTGATCCGCACCGCTACCCGGGCACCGGGCACCCGTGGACCATGCTCGACAGCGACCCGTTTTGGCAAGACTTTGCCTGGCACGAACCCGTACTTCGCCTGTGGGCCCACCTGGCCCAGCGCTATCAAGACCGAGGCGAAGTGATTGCGGGCTACGACCTGCTCAACGAACCGGCTCCTCCGCTGGATGCAAAGGCCGGTACGCCCGCCGACCTGAGTCTGCTCTACCAAAAACTGGTGGATACCATTCGCCACTACGACCAGCAGCACGTCATCTTGCTGGCCGCTCCCCGGGTGAAAGATGCCAACGGATTGGAGTCCTACATTGCCGGGCTGGATAAGATCACGTTTCCGGAAGATGAGCACCTGATGGCCGAAGTGCACATGTATTCTCCGATGGAGTTTACCCACCAAGGCGTGTGGGACAGTGCCGGGTCGGTGGTGCCGTATCCAGTAACCCTGGACGGAGTGCGCTGGGACAAGCAAAAGCTGGCCGAGTTGTTTCAGCCCGCGGCGCAGTTTGCCCAAGCTACGGGAATCCCGGTATTTGTCGGCGAGTTTAGCTGTCCGCGCTGGCTGGGCACGATGGGTAATCAGTACCTGCGCGATGTGATCGAAGTCTGCGAAGCCGACCAACTCTCCTGGGCCTACCACGCCTACCGCGAAAACGACCTCTGGGATCCGGAACGTTCTAACGTGGATAAGAGCGATACGACGAAAAAAGAGACAACTCCCCGGTTGGAATTGCTAGAAGAGTTTTTTGCCCGCAATAAGGGTGAGTGAGAATCCATTAAAAACCCTCAGAAGTCGGGCAACTGCCGCTTTCTGAGGGTTTTGTTGGTAAAAGCTCCTACTGAACTATGCCCAGCAGTGCGTCAGCGTAATGCTACTCGATGATCAGCTTGTGGTGCCAATGCGCATCCTGGGACTGGAAACGGATCAAATACACTCCGGGACGATACGGCTGCAAATCCAGTTCTTGTTGTCGAGACTGCACGTTCGAGAATGCTTTCTCACCCAGGATAGCCCCGCTCAAATCCACAACCTGTACGGTGAAGTCCTGCGCCTTGTCCAGTTGGATGTGCAGCGGAGTGCTGGCCGAAACCGGGTTCGGATAGACCATAACTTTCGATGTTTCCGGCGTAGCGACTGCTTTAACAAGCTCCTGCGCTTCTCGGGCATTGCTGGTGCATTTCTCCTGCACGACCACTCCATCCAGGTAGATATCCTTACCGCTTCCACCCACGAAGAAGTGAAGTCGCGAGCCGGTGGCGTTTCCGCTCATGGTAAACTCTAGGGTATAGGTTTTCTTGCTGGCGGTGAGCGTTACGTTCTGACTCAGATAGTTGGTCCAGGGTGACACGCTTTGCAGCACGCCCACGCGCATGGTCCGATTGCCGGTGGCCTTGGCTTGGAAGATCACTTGGTAGGTTTTACCGCTTTGCAGCGCACCGACGTTGGTATAAAACTGGATATCCGAGTCACCGGACCCGGCATTGCTGGACTTAATATTGAGGTGGGCTGCGTTGTTGCCCGAAAGCCCGGCTCCGGTTACCGACGTGGCGCTGTGGTTTCCGCCGGTATTGAAGTAGAAGTTCCAACCGTTGGTACCATCATCGAACTCACCGTTGCTGATTAGGTTGGTAGTCGTGCAGGGGTTGCCGCCGCCGTTGCCCGCGCTGGTGGTTTTAGAGCTTTCGTTGCTAAAGCCGGAGTTACCGGTCGCGTTGTAGGCTCTTACCCGGTAGGTGTAGGCGGTAGCAGCACTCAGTCCGGTGTTGGAGAACGACTCGACGTTGGCTCCTACGGTGGCTATCTGGCTGTACGCTCCGCTTCCCTGCTTGCGCTCTATCTTAAACCCGGACTCATTATTGGACTTATCTTCCCAGGTGAGATTGATTTGCGTGCCGGAGGTGACCGTGGTAGCTAGATTAGTGGGAGCCAAGGGAACCGTGGCCCCCGGACTGCCGCCGTTGTCATCGCAAGAAGAGACCGGTCTACGCCAGGCACCGGCCCCCGCCGTAGCAATATACGCGTAGCGCTGGCCCTGAACCTCTTCAATGACGGTGGCCGTGAGCCCCCCAAAGTGCAGGTCGCCTGTCCAGTCTTCCCAACTTACATTATTACCGCTGATCGTGCCTTGGTAGATGCCGTAGGCTTTTTGCATATTATGATCGTAGTAGCTGATGATGATCTTGTTGTCGTAGCCTGCGGTACCTCCTTTGCTCTGAAACTTAAAATCGTTTTTGATCTCATTATACCACTCGTTGGTACGCAGCCCCTTGGCAATCTCTTTGTTCATCACCACCTTCCAGGTCTGGCCCTCGTCGAGCGAAAGTGATCCGACGAAGTTTTCACCGTCACCGCCGCTTTCGGTGGTTTTCCCAAAGTAGTACATGTATACCTGTCCATTGTGCTCCCAAACGGATACTTCAGAATCCCAGCCGCCCCCGTCGTAGAGCTTCGTCCAGGTCCAATCAGAGAGCTCCGGGCCGGTTTTCTCACCTTTGTACACGCCCTGAGTAGCCCCCTGACCATCTCCGTTGGCTATGTTGAGATACACGATGTCCGGGTTGGTCGGGTGGGGAGATATCTTTCTGGCCGTCTGTAGCCCTTCCATAATGCCATTGCTAATCTTGGTGCACCAGGCGGTTCTTCCGGCTAGCGTCTCGGAGATGCCCCACCCCAGATCGTCCAGCATGTACATACCGTTGCCGGTAGAGAACATGAATACCCGGCTGGGCTTGGCGGGCGCTACCGCTATATCGCGCAGCGTTCCGGGAGGCACTCCTCCGCGCGCGTTAGGACCCCCGGCGAGCCATACCCACTGGTCGGCGGGAGAATAGGTGTCTAGTCGCTTGGCGTATAAGTTGCCTTCTATCAGACCATAAGGGTTGAATCCTCGGTAATCGAAGCCGCCGTAACCATGTCCCGCCTGGGCCACCACCGCCGGGGTTCCCCAGGCATCCCCGATATCCACTGCCTGCACGTCGGATAAGTTGTCACCGTGGGCGTCTTTGTTGATGCGGTGTTGGATGTTGGACCAGGATTTTCCGTAGTCCCAGCTTTCCATCAATCCGTTATCACCCTGTCCCTGGATAGCGTAGTTCTTGTCCACCGCAATGTCGTAGGTGTAAGTGCTTTCGGTACCCCGGCTGGAGTAGGTGTACACCGTCTTTCCGCCAAATTGCTGAGGAAACTTACCGGTGGATATGCCATAGCGATCGTTCCACTGGTAGCCCGAACCGTTGGGCACTCCCTGGAAGATGGTTTGGTTGGAGGTGGACCAGATCGCGCGGTCCCAACTGGCCGGGGTGTAGCGGGCAAAACGCGGGTTGGGATCGGCAAAGTCCCAGCCGGTGTCGTAATTAGTGCCGGTCCAGATTAGGTTCCAGGAATAATTGGATAAAGTATTGCCGGACCAGTTGAAGGTGGCCTCGTACAAACCGGGACGGCTGTTTTGCAGGGCAATCAGTAACTTATGCGTAGACCCGGTGAGGCGGGGGTCCGTCTCAGGATACCAAAAATCCCGGTTCCCCACCTTCACTCCCTGCCCTTCCACTACTTTTTGCCAGTTAATTGATGCGGTAGCGGTAGCGTACACGGCGCTGATTTTCTCTTGGTTCTCAATTCCGAGAGAATAAGCGGCGTAGAGGGCTTTACCATCAGGGCTAACCGCTATACCCCGGTTGTTAGCGGTACCGGAAGGTCCGTTGATTTTACTCCACGACGCACCGCCGTTGGTACTTTTGTATACTCCTTTGTCAGAACCCAAGTAAGCAATGTTGGCGTTGGTAGGATCAAACTGAATGGACACTACGTTCCGGCGGGTGCTGCCGTTGGTATCAAAAGTTACTTTAGACCAGTTCTGGCCACCGTCCGTAGAGCGAAAGATTTCACCGTTTCCGGTTTTAGACAAGCCGAAGAACTGCGACACTTCCTCATCGTCACTCCAGCCGATGCCGGCCAATACCAAGTCCGGGTTTTTCGGACTAATGGCGATGGAGGCAATAGACTGTCGGCGGGTTAGCTCCACCAGATCGAAGTTTTTGCCCCCGTCGTTAGACACTTCCAGTCCGTACATAGTGCCGGTGTAAATCTTGTTGGCATTGCCCGGGGCCACCGCGACGGTAAAGACCCGGTTGTGAATCATATCGCCCTTGATTTTCCACGACAGCCCGTTGTCAGTGCTTTCGTAGATGCCTTCCATGTCGGAGGCCAGGAAGAGCCGCCCGGGAGTGTTAGGATCGCCCACAATGTTTTGTACTTGCCCCCCGGCGCCGGGGTTGAGAGGTTCCCATTGGGCCTGGGCAGTCCAGCCAGTGAGAAGCAGTAGCCACAGCAAAGTTGTAATCTTCTGGTTCATGATACTTGGGTTTGAGGTTAGAAAAGAAGAGCACAAGACAGGCTCTTTGCATCAAATATATAGAAGAGAGAACTCGGGAGACTACGAATTAGCAAAAGTGAAGGTGATTTTGCCAAATAAAAAAACAGAACGTCTATAAGCAGTATTATTAACGAATTAGCGAATAACAACCCAATTATTTAGTAAATCACTCATTTACCGGGGCATGTTTTGCTGTTATTTTCAATACTAAGCTTCTGTTTTCTAAATTAGAAGGAGATGATCTACGGCTATCAGGCATACTTTGGTATCAATGTGTCTGATAGAATTCTGGATTTGCCGGGGTCCACGACAAGGAGTTCACTTTGGGTCGGGTTGGGCTGGTGGGCGAATTTTTTTACCAAGCATCAAGATACTATTTGGAGTGACAAGTGCTCATGCTCAACTTCCCCCGGCTGGTGGGGTCCGCCCCGCGGCGGTATGATGCTAGGCAGCGTTAGTTTTCATCTTTTCAAATTTGCGTTTGAATCGCTTAAATCTCATCTTTTCGTCTTTGCTCTTTACAAAATCTCCTCTCTTGTCATGATAATATCCTTTCCTCTTCTCAATCAATCCTATGACGCTATTTTTCTTTAACCTAAGACTATACTCACCGCATACAGAAATGGCATAATCAGTCTTAGACTCTTCCCTGTGTCCCCACTGTTCATCTCCGTGACTTAAAGCTAAAATCCAGGTTGTTCCTTCGGGAAACTCACTGATGTAGGGCCAACACATCATCCCGCTGTCGCCCCATATTTCAATCACTTTTTTACTCTCCTTTCCACAAAGCACTTCAATAACTTCAACTTCCATTGACATAGGTGTTTTGATATCATATCTACCCCTGAGATTAAGGTGGCTTTTTACTTTAACAACAGCAACCAAGTCTACTGAGCTAGCATCATGAGCTACTTTCAGAAAAGGACCACCCCACCCACAAGAACAAGAGAAGGATTTGAATTGTATCCCAAAAAAAAGCACTAAAATCAATAGAATATTTCTCATTTAGTTTCATTTTAACCGGATGTAAC
Organism: Cyclobacteriaceae bacterium; assembly: GCA_965217295.1. Taxonomy (GTDB): domain Bacteria; phylum Bacteroidota; class Bacteroidia; order Cytophagales; family Cyclobacteriaceae; genus Tunicatimonas. Next base: position 4,467,272 of record CBDCHR010000008.1, on the reverse strand, counting down.
GGTACCGTGTATGAGCAGTAGCGGATTTTAACCTACTAAAATGTCAGATAGCACCAACCCTTGATTAATAGTTTTATGTTTCAAAATAGCATTGAAACCGCTATTGCTTATACACAATGTTAGCCACTGGCTTTATTCTCTTTTCAGCGTTAGGAAGGGTGAAAGTTCTTTTGCAGGTTTTGGATGTGTTGGATTGCGCGACCTACAAATGTGCTTGAACCCGTGGGTTGGCTTCTTTCCATAATTATTTTCCTCTATTCAATCTACGTCTTGATAATTTCTTCCAAATGCTGTCTGCCAATTCAATTTCAGAATCAGTAAAACCAAAGTTTTCTTTCAAAATCTTTTGATTCGTGATTTTCAGGATTTTGGAAATATCTCTTTTAGCCCGAATCATTTTGTCGATTTCAGATAATAAGTCTGCATTTTTTGAATTGTAAGGAAGTAATATTTCTTCCACTTCATTCGGCATCAACTCCAACACGCCACCGCCATGACTTCTACCGCATATTTCAGAAAAGGCCAAAGACAAAGAGTTGTAATAGCTTGCTGTTAGTGCTTTGATTTCTACATTCGGTTTCACTGTTACACGGTGCATAGTGTCGGTGGTGTAGGCTTCCGCTTCATTAATAATCAGTTTAGGATAAAGATTATTTCTGCGAATGAAAAGAGCATCCGAAATTCGCAAAGAAGGCACCATTTGCCATTCGTCACGGATTCTGCATTTATAACCTTCGTTTATTTTTTGTTCTTCACCCCTAACTATGTAATCTCTCGCACCAATTGAGCCGTTTAGGGCTGCCATCTCAGGGAAAGTCAACAAATGGGTCCGTGCTTCCATTGCACGATTCTTTTGCCAATCCTTTTGTGTGAAAATAGCACTAGGTACTTGTACACTTCTTCCTACTAAAGGCTTGGCGTACTCTTCTAAATCGTAAAACTGGACGGTTGAAAGTGGAACGGTAAAAAACGGATTTGAACCTGTTGTGATACCGACTTCTACTTTTGCGTATCTACCAAGTTTTGAAATTTGTCGGCTTTCTTGAAGCCTCTCTAGAAAGTCTATTTCCTTTTGGTCAAGAAAATAGAAGGTCCATTTGTTAGATTTAAAGTCAATCTTCTTTTTAGGGCTTTTTAAACGAGTAACATCCAACTTTTGGAGTTCGCCAGCATCTCTTAATTCTAAATGTTCTATTAGATGTGTTTGAGATTTATTCTTTTCACAAAGCAACAGAACTACTTCTTGCTGAATATCAGGAAATACCAGTTTTTCAAAAGAAACAATGTTGATCTTGTTATAAAAGTGAGCTAGAAACGTTCTTAGCTGTTGAGCATACGAAACTTGTAGAATTTCAGCCGGGAGGACAAACCCAATTTTACCACCTTCTTCTTTAAGGAGTAAAGAAGAGCCAACTACAAAAGAAACCCAAGCGTTTGTAAGTTTTGAATACCTTAGGCCCGCTCTAATAAAAATATCTTCAGCAGCTACTTTCTGATACTTATCGAAGTATTGATACCTTATGTACGGTGGGTTTCCAACAACTAAATCAAATCGTTGTGTAGTATTAATACAGAAGTCATGAAAGTCGGAGTGAATGACTTGTGATTTTTCCAAGCCAGTATTTCTCGATTTTTCAGCTTCTAACTCATCATACTCTACGGCTGTTAAAGAGTTGTACTGATAACCCTCTTTTCGAATCTCTTCTAAAAACACACCATCACCACAACTTGGCTCCAGTATGTCAAATTCTTTATTGCCATTGAAAGCCCATTTTAAAATGAAGGCTGCTATAGGATTAGGGGTGTAAAATCCACCCCTCAATTTCTCTTTAGACGCGTTTTTAATGAGCTGCATACAGTTCAGAAATTAAAGGGATTAGGTTATCGTCTTCTCCCAGATTATACAATGACTTCAATACTTCGTCTAATTCAGTTTTCTTGTTGGCGAACTGACGTCTAAGCGGGATAAGCTCTCTTTGGTTTCCCACATTTTGGTCTATTTGACCCTGTAACTGGATTAAACATTCTTGAAGTGAAGCTATATTATCGTGTAGACCTTTTTCCGCATCATTTTCAAAGTCAATTACCCGGACAAGGAGCTTCTTCAAAACCTTTGTTCCACGAGCGATATATCCGCCTCTAAAAACCTCTCCGTTGAGAGCAGAGAACCATTCCAAATATTTTGAATTCAAGAGTGCTTGGATGTAGTAGATAGAATAGGGGAAATCTTCGGGCAGAGTTATCATACAATAGCCTGCTGTGCCTCCCGATGAAATCAAAGTCCCATGATAATCAATGGCATATTTGTCTCCTTGAGATAAGACACCAACTATAATTTTTGCAGGAACATCACATTTGTCCAAACTTTGGTGTCGCCCATACCTGTACCATTCGTTTTGTGTTTCAGGTGTCGGCTTAATATCTCTTTTGGGGTTATTTAGAGCTTCTTTGTAGTGGTTCAGATAGGCAAAAGCATTCGGGTAATCTGATTTTAATTGTGCAATTTCGACAAACTGGATGCTCCCATCTATTTTCAGATAAGGATAGATAACAAAAGCATTAGGCGAAAAAGGACGGTAAGTATTTAGATTATCTGAACCACTAGATGTTTTGAAATAAGGTCGGGTTAGTTCTTTCTCTATTTTCCAGTCAGTACCGTCTTTTTGGAAATAGTAAAATTGTTCGTCTTCACTTGTTGCTGTATGAATGTAAATATTGTTAGCACTGGTTTGTATGCCGTTGTATATGTTTTCTGAACCAATAAGCGATTCTAAAGTATCAGATTGAATTTCAACGGTTTTAAAAATTGATTTTAGGTTTCCCGGAATTAACACCCAGCCTTCACTATTTAGCCTTTCAAATTCTACAGAATCGTAATTTTGAGAAGCTATACTTCTAGTTTTCCATTCTTTCAAAGATTGAACTTCCAAATAATTTAAGTGTTCCTGTTCAGCCCTTTTCAAGATTAGCAAGCAAGTATAAGTTGTCTTTTCCTGAAATATTTGATTTGAGCCGAAAGAGATAATTTGCTCGACTTTCTTTTGGGAAGCCAAGAACTCCCTTAATTTCTTTCCTGCTCCAACTTTGGTGAACTTGCTTGGAACAATGTATCCAAAAAGTCCATTCGGCTTGAGCAAATTCAATCCTCTTTCAATGAATAAGAAATATTTGTCGAACTGCTTATAGGCAGACTGATAATGTGTTTTGTACAATGGCAATTCTAAAGGTGTAAATTGCTTCATATGCTCAGTTGCCAGATAAGGCGGGTTGCCAACAATTACGTCAAATTTGGTTTCACCAAAATCATAAGGATTAATATCCCGCTGAGTTTCTGTAGACGTTTTTTCAGAATCCAGAAGGCTGTTTCCAAAGCAGATATTTGCGTTTATATCTGGAAGTGCAGGGGTTGGAATAGTGTTGTTATCTTCGTTTTCCAGTAACTTCAAAAGCAAACCAAACTTGCAAGCTTCAACGGCATTGTAATCTTTATCAACTCCAAAAATACAGTTGGTTAAAAGTTGTCGCTTAGTTTCAAATTTAAGTTTGAATGTGCTGATTGCTGTTTGTATCAGTTCAGTAGGATTATTTTTTAAATAATAATCGACCAATGTATTGTGTAACAATTGGTACGTTTCAAGTAAAAAAGCTCCCGAACCACAAGCAATATCAGCAAAGGACGATTGTAGTATTTCTGTGTCAGTTTTTCCTTCACAATGTTTTGAAACGGTTTCTCTGAGAATGTCCTGAATGATAAATGTTGGGGTAGTTACAATGTCCCTGTCAATGTGTTCAGGTTTCTTTTCAAGTGTTATTTCCTCGTTAGCGATTTTGAGTTGTTCACCAAGGAAAATTTCATAGATATTTCCAAGGATATCGGAAGCAAAAACAACAAATGAATAGGTGCTTTCAGGGAAATAAAGTTGCTTGATGATTGTCCAAAAGGCCGAACTATTGTTGGTAATAATTTCTTCGGTCAATGCATGATTGAAAAGTCCTGCATTGTATTTTCTGTCTGCTTCCCTGAACTTCTGAATGAGTGAGTTAAAATCTTCACTGTCAGCAAAATTCAAGAGTGTTTTATACACTTCAATATTCCTGTCTTCGCATACCCGAAGGAATATAATACTGTTGATGTAGCTTTGAACAATGTCGTTTAATTGGGCTTCATCCAGCTGATTTTGATGAGCGTAAATCTCTCTCCCTAGGATAAAACGCCATTCGTTAATTTGTTTCAGGAATAAATCGTCAACACTTGAAAGTTTGAGTTGGCTTTCAATTTCCTTCCATGTTTCATCAAATTCACCAGTGTAAACAGCCTCGTGGCTAAGCTGTTTCTCAATTTCTGCAAATGCTTCTTCGTATTCGGTGTAGTGATAAAGTTTTACTCTTGCTTTCGTTGCAGAATCGTCTTTGTCCACCTTTTGAGAGCAGTCATAAATGGCTAAATGTTCAAAGTTGGAGAGAACGGATATTTTGAGTTTGGCGGTAAAACCATATCTGCGAACCTGTTTTGCAGGTTCGGCATCAGAATCAACTTTTACGTGTGGTTTCTTGGCTTCTAAAAAGAATTTTCGTTCTGAAAAAAGTCTGAAAGTATAGTCAGGTTTTTTCGTGTTACTGTTCACATCTTCCCGCAGAGCTTCTTCAACCAAGACTTCTCTTTCATTGGTCGGTTTACCTTGATTGTTTTTGATATCCCAACCCAACATTTCGAATAATGGGTCTAAGAAATCAGTACGCAACTGCGTTTCATTGTAGTCTGATTTCAAATAAGCAGTTCTGTTTGCGTGATATTTTTGAACAAGGTCTTTAATCGTCATGATTATAAGCCAAGCGAACCTTGTTGAAGATTCTTGTTTTTTAAGTATTTGATTTTTTCTTCGGCAACTTTTAGAATTTGGTCTGGATTTTTTTCCTGCATCAAGTCGTAAGCAACTTTGTCGCTCATCAGGATAAGTCCTAAGTCTTCTTCACTTTCGTTGAATAAGTCGGCTAAAAGCGGTAGCATTTCCTTGCTGGCAGAACGTTCTCCACGTTCGATTTTACTGAGTGTGGATGGGTCAATGTCCAATGCCGCTGCAACTTTTCTAAGTGGAAGTTTTTGGTTTTCCCTTAATGCTCTGATATGTTCCCCAAACGATTCTTTTGTTATCATTTCCTTTTCTGTTCTTGAAAATTATTTCAGGACAATATTTATCCAAATGTAAGAATCTTTTTTGGATATTCATTCTGTCCAGGGTGGGAAAAAATAGCTCTTTTGCTATTTTGGGTTGTGGGTCGGCTTGTGCAAATTGCAAATGTGCTATTTGTGCGGTGGGTTTTTTCAGCTTGTGGCTAACAACTGAACAACCGCAATATCTCTGTTATTCACCTGATATTGGCGGGTAACAGAGATAAGTCTCCGTTATTTTTCTTATGTCAGGACTATCCGGCTCGTTCGTTATACCACTATCATATTGAAAATATGCGCTTTTTTCCAGTGAATTCCAAAACGGCAGGTGCGGGCAATCACAGTTTATTTGAGGCTGGGAACGCATATTTTTTCGAGTTTGGCATCATAATTCCGCATCAGCACCGCCGCTTAGTCATAGGGATGAATGCCCTGGTGTACGCACTTCTTGGGTCAACCCAACCTATCCGTAGCAGATTCGCCGATTCACCCTACGGTACGGCAATTGCGTTCCCCTAAAGAAAGCCTCTCCACGGTTGAGCAGCTAACCTAAAGGACGTACGTAATGAGTACGGACTGTGCTTTTCGACAGAAATCAGTTGATATTTGAGCTAGAACTTACGGCCCGGTGGGACACTCGCATCACGAGCCGCGCCCGAGAATTTAGGAAACGTCTCGTTTGTTTTTGCGAAAGGGTGGGGTTTGGACGCAAAAAGTTTCTGCTTGAAGGGCCAGGAAAACAAAAAAACTCAATCAGACCCATCAACCAAAACAACAGGACGTTTCGAGCAAAACGTCCGACGTTTCGAGTAAAACATCAAGACGTTTCGAGCAAAACAACGGGATGTTTTTCAAGGCGGTTGGTGGGCTGTCGAACAAAAAAAGCCCCGCTTGCGCGGGGCCTTCAACCTATGGAAGCATAAAGTTATCAGGCTTTCTTATAGTCGGCCGTCTTCATCACCTTCTTAATGCGCTTTCCGGGCTTGAAAAGCACCTTGTTGCTGCGGATGCTGCTGCTGTTCACATCCTCTTCCTTCTCCGCCGGATGGCTACCAATCGACGGGCTAAAGCTACCCAGGTCGCCCAAACGAACGGTTTTTCCTTTGATAAGCTTGTCCGGAATCACCCCGACCAAAGAGGTTAACACGGCCATAGTGTCGGCTTCGCTCACCGTAGAAATCTTCTCAATCTCCTGGCAAAGTTCCAGCAGGTCTACTTCTCCGTCCAGCACCGTGCTGGCGTAAAACTTAATGGGTCCGGTGGTATCGCCGGGTTTGCGGCGACCCACCGCGCGATACTTGATCATCGGTTTGTCGTTTTGTTGAACATGCTGCAAAGTAAGTCAAGGGCGCAGGTCATTTCCCAGCAAAGAAAACCTGAAACCTTACGGGGTAAGGAATTGCGGTTGGTTGGAAGAAATGGAAGTGATAACTTTGCCTACCGACCATGAAGCATCAACTACTCTGTTTTCAAACCGGCATCATCCTAGCGATCTGCGGATACCTTTTTGCGCAAGACCAAATGCCAACCAACGACACCGGAAATCCTTTTTCTGCCGGAATAATAACCGGTGCCGAACAAACCGAGCGGTACCTGCCCCTGCTAGACAATAAAAGAGTCGCCTTGATGGCGAACCCCACCACCATTATTGGCGAGCAGCACTTGGTGGATAGCCTGCTGCACCGGAGCGTGAACATTGTCAAAATCTTTGGTCCGGAACATGGTTTTCGGGGAGCGGCCAGTGCGGGGGTGAGCGTAGGGGACGAAACAGACCCGGCAACCGGCATTCCTATCATATCACTTTACGGAAAAAAGAAAAAGCCCAGTCAGGCCGACTTGGCCAACGTGGATATTGTGATATACGACCTGCAGGACGTGGGGTGTCGGTTCTATACCAATATCAATGCGTTGGTACGCCTGATGGAGGCCTGCCAGGAGAACCAGAAGAAATTGATTATCCTCGACCGGCCCAACCCCAATGGCTACCTGATCGACGGCCCGGTGCTGGACATGCAGTATAAGTCGGGCATCGGCATGTTTCCCCTGCCAATGTCGCACGGGCTCACCGTCGGGGAGTTTGCTCAGATGGCGAACGGGGAGGGGTGGCTCACCGGGGGCGTTCGGTGCGACATTGAGGTAGTTCCGGTAGCAAATTATCACCACGACCTACCCTACGAGCTGCCGGTTAGTCCCTCGCCCAACCTGAATACGCAGCAGTCTGTGCTGCTCTATCCGTCTACCTGTATGTTCGAGGGCACCTATCTGAACCACGGGCGGGGCACCTACTTTCCTTTCACGGTGTTGGGCAGTCCCGAACTGCGGGGTCAGTACGATTTTAGTTTTGTGCCCGAAGGGATTAAGGGCATGGCCGAAAACCCGCTGTTCAAGGGGCAAGTGTGCTACGGGCTTGATCTGCGAAGCGTTGATACGGGCCAGCTTCGTGAGCGCAAACAAATAAATCTATCGTGGATCATTGCGCTGTACCAGGCGCATCCTCACCAAGAAAAGTTTTTTGACTCCACACTGAGCAAGCAGATGGGAGTGATCGAGAATCTTGTTGGCACCGCTGATTTTCGGGAACAAATCGTTCAGGGGGTTTCGGAAGCGGAGATTCGGAAAAGCTGGGAACCCGGGCTGTCGGATTACAAAAAGATGAGAAAGAAGTATTTGCTTTATCCGTAGCGGTCGTTTCCTGCATATACACCCGATAATCGCTCTCTTCCAAGATTTTAGCCTTCCTCTAAGATAACAATTACCGAATATACCTTACGCTTTCTCGCAACTTTTCTACCTTTGCTCGCCAACGATGGATACCACGCTCGCCGACCTCCGCCAGGAATATACCCAACGATCACTCGACCGCCCCGACGTGCTGCCCGATCCCGTGGCGCAGTTTGAGCGCTGGTTTGCCGACGCGCAGCAGGCGCAAATCCACGAACCCAACGCCATGCACCTGGCCACCGTGTCGGCCGACGGACGTCCCACCGGTCGGGTGGTGCTGCTCAAGGGCATCGAGGAAGGTAGCTTTTTGTTCTACACCAACTACCGCAGCCAGAAGGGACAGCAGTTGCAACAACAACCCTACGCCGCACTCACCTTTTTCTGGCCCGAACTGGAGCGGCAGGTGCGCGTTGAGGGCGCGGTCAGCCAACTCAGCGACGAACGCTCTACGACCTACTTCCACAGTCGGCCGCGCGGCAGCCAGTTAGGAGCCTGGGTATCGCCCCAGAGCGAGGTGATCGCTGACCGCACGGTGCTGGAACAACGACAACGGGAGTTGGCCGAGCAGTACGCCGACCAGCCCATCCCACGCCCACCGCACTGGGGTGGTTTCGCCTTGCAACCCGACCGACTGGAGTTCTGGCAGGGCCGCCCGAGCCGCTTGCACGACCGCCTGCGCTACCAACGGCAGGAAAACAATGGCTGGACCATCGAACGCCTAGCGCCTTAAACTGGATGATTTTCTGAGTGGTAATGATATTAGATGTTGGATATTAGATGATCTTCTGGGTGGCAAGGATATTGGATATTAGATATTAGATATTGGTTGCGCAAATTCCAACATCCAACATCCAACCCCGCCTTCATCAAAACCACTATCTTACAATCCCAACAAAACCTGTCCTTATGACCCATTCATCCCCCCAAACCATCGACCAAAACCACTACTGGCCCTTATTCAACCGCTACCCGGTTACGCTGGTGCGGGGCGAAGGTTCGCGGGTGTGGGACACCGAGGGGCGGCCCTACATCGACCTGCTGGCGGGCATCGCCGTCACCAGCGTGGGGCACTGTCACCCGAAGGTGGTGCGCGCCATCCAGGCGCAGGCGGCCAAACTGATGCACGTGTCTAACCTGTTTATCACCGAACCCCAGATGCAGTTGACGCAACTGCTGGCCCAGCGCTCGGGACTGGAGCGGGTATTCTTAAGCAACTCAGGGGCCGAAGCGGTGGAAGCGGCCGTCAAACTGGCCCGCAAGTACGGCAGCAGTCGCGGAAAGGACGGTACTATCATCTCGATGGAAGGCTGCTTTCACGGACGCACGCTGGGCACCACCGCCGCGGGCAAAGAGAAGTACCAGCAGGGCTTTGCCCCGATGCCGACCGGGTTCGTGCGGGCTCCTTATAATGATTTGGCGGGAGTGCGGGCCGTGATTAATGAAAAAACGACGGCCATCCTGGTGGAACCGGTGCAGTGGGAGGGCGGCATCCGGGTGGCCAGTCCGGACTTCTTGCAGGGACTGCGACAACTCTGTGACGAAAACGACATAGTGTTGATCTTCGATGAAATCCAGTGCGGCATGGCGCGGACGGGTAGTTTGTTCGCCTACGAACAGGTAGGCGTGCTACCCGACATCGTCACCCTGGCCAAAGCGCTGGGCAGCGGCGTGCCGATCGGGGCGACGCTGGCCAAAGAGGCCATTACCGACGCGCTGGACAAGGGCGACCACGGCACCACCTTCGGAGGAAATCCGCTCGCCTGCGCCGCGGCCGTGGCTACTTTGGAGGTGATCGAGGAAGAGCGGCTGGCCGAGCGGGCCCGCGACCTGGGCGGTCGGGCCGTCGACTACATCACGAAGAAAATGCCGGAAGCACCGGCGGTGATCGGAGTCAGCGGGAAAGGACTGATGCTAGGTGTGCAACTTGACCAGCCCGCCCGCCCGGTGGTGGATCGTCTGCTTAAGAAACAGGTAATTGCCAGCGCAGTGGGTGGCAACACGGTGCGCCTGGTGCCCGCCCTGAATATTGCGTGGGAAGACTTACAATCGGCCATTGATGCGTTGTGGGAGGTGATTTAGTCGACACTCCATAGTCGATAGTCCATAGCCAAGAGCGCAGATAGCTGTGGTCTATGGACTATCGACCGTTGACCGTCGTCTGCTATTGCAAATTACGAATCATAAACTCCAGAGGCATCAGGCCATAGATCTTGCCAATCATCAGGAAGGTGATCAGGCCTAGGCAGTTGCGGGCAAATTCGTAGTCAAGACTTACGAAGGTGAAGCCGAAGTACCACTTATACAAACTAAAGATCAGGCTGAACCCAACGGTGCCCACCAGGGCGGCTAGGGCGTAGAAACCCAGGGAGTGTTCGGCAGAACGGCGCGGACTGAACTTGATAAACAGAAACACGGCCGTGTACTGCACGAATAAAACGATGATGGCCGCGAAGAAGAAATCAATGGTCACGGTATAAAATTTTTCTCCCTTTAATACGACAACGTAGATATACCTCGCTTTTGTTCGCCTCCGGCGGGTAAATCTGTTTATTCCGTTGCAATAATGGTGCGCAAACCGGTACGCCCGGGTATTTCGTGAAATGATTCTAAATCTATCGCTTTGGATACTATTTGGAGGAGCAATTACTTACTCCTGCCTGCTATACGCTTACCTGGGGTGGCACCTTCGTCTGGATAAACGATCCACTGAGGACATCCCGGCGGCCCCAGCTAGCAGTTCGGTTATTGTTTGCGCCCGCAATGAGCACCAAAATTTGACAAAGCTTCTTCCCCTCCTCTTCCAGCAGCAGCATCCGCGCTTCCAGGTGGTGGTGGCCGACGATGCCTCGAGCGACGGAACCCGTGCGTTTCTGCGGGCGCAGCAACAAATCTATCCGCAGCTTACCGTGGTTACCATTGATGAGCGCCCGGCCGGTATCCAACCCAAGAAGCACGCCCTGCAACTGGCCATTGGTGCCGCCCGCTACAACCGGCTGGTGCTCACCGATGCCGACTGCCGACCGGCCTCGTCCCGGTGGTTGGCCTACCTGTCGGGTCCGCTCTGCGGTCGCACCCAGGTGGTGTTAGGATATTCCCCGTACCTGCCCGAACCGGGTTGGCTGAACCGCTTCATCGCCTACGAAACGCTGCACACCGGATTGTTATACCTCGGCAGTGCCCTGGCGGGACGTCCGTACATGGGGGTGGGGAGGAACTTAGCCTACCGAAAAACGTTCTTTGAGCAGGGCCAGCGGTTTGAGATGCACCGGACGGTGGTGGGCGGCGACGACGATTTATGGGTGAACGCGCACGCCCGCGGGGCCAACACCGAGGTGGCGCTGGCTCCCGAAGCGCTGGTTTATTCGGTGCCTAAAAGCAGTTTAAGGAGCTATTTTCACCAGAAAACCCGCCATTTGCACGCTGGTCAGCACTATACCCGCAGAGACAAAATATGGCTAGGCGCCCTGTCAATAAGCACGATTGCGGCATGGATGGCCGGAATCTTGCTACTCATCTTTAGTGATTATTGGCAAGCAATTGTCGGAGTGTTTCTGTTTCGATGGCTTATATTAGCCGCCGGACTGCACACCGCCGGACGGCGTTTGCACAATCCGATAAACTTATGGTTGTTGCCAATATTGGATTTTCTGCACGTTATCTACTATATAGTGATCGGAACCCGGGCGTTTGCTACTACGAATATACCATGGAAGAACTAAAGAAAGAGTTTTCAAAGAAGGCACTGGAAGACTTTAAGCTCATCGACGAAGCGACCAAGCAGAACGATGAGCAAGCCTACGCCGAGTTGATGCGTCGCTATAAAAAACCAGTGTATCATATGGTGCTCAAGATGGTGCGTAACGTGGATGATGCTGAAGATTTAACCATTGAAGCCTTCGCCAAAGCTTTCAAGAGCCTGCACCGCTTTAAGAAGGATTATACCTTTAGCACCTGGTTGTTTCGCATCGCGACCAACAACGCCATCGACTTCATTCGAAAGAAGAAATTGGAGACGCTCAGTCTCAACACATCATTTAAGGATGACAACGGCGACTCGGTGAACATCGACGTGGAAGACAATAATCTGGACCCGCAGGAGGTGGCCATCAACGAGCAGAAGAAGGAGTTGGTGCGCGCCTTTGTGACCAAGCTGCCGCCCAAGTACCAGCGACTGGTGAAACTGCGCTACTTCCAGGAGTTTTCGTACGATGAGATTGCCAAGGAGCTAGATGCTCCGCTCGGCACCGTGAAGGCTCAACTGCACCGCGCCCGCGAGCTGATGTACGAACTGGTGAAGAACAAAAAGGAGCATATCTAGATTTGTATGGATGGCTAGAAATTAATGACATTGATAGAAATTACGTACTGAGACGGCTTGCATCACCTAAAAGGCAATTTCTTTTAATCTCTAGTTTCCACCAATTTCCAATCTCTTGAGTATCGTCCACCAACAACTTACGCGCATTTTCAGTTATTTTCCTGATTTGAACGAGCAACAACGAGATCAACTGTCGGCGTTGTATCCCTTGTACCAGTCGTGGAACGAACAAATTAACGTGATTTCGCGGCGCGATCTCGATAATTTCTACGAGCGGCACGTGCTGCATTCGTTGGGGCTGGCCCACGTAGTTTCCCTTCTGCCGGGGGCCCGGGTGCTGGACGTGGGCACGGGCGGCGGCTTTCCGGGCATTCCACTGGCGATCATGTTTCCCCAAACGCAGTTTCGGTTGGTAGATTCTATCGGCAAGAAGGTCAAGGTGGTGCAGGCGGTGGCCGACGCCCTGAAGCTCGACAACGTGGTGGCCACCCAGCAGCGGGCTGAAAAGGTGAAGGGTTCCTTCGATTTTGTGGTGACCCGGGCGGTGGCTCGCCTGGGGTTGCTGCACGCCTGGACACGCAAGAAACTACTGCCGGTTTCGCGGCACGAATTGCCGAACGGGCTGCTGTGCCTCAAGGGCGGTGACCTGACCAATGAGCTGGCCGAAGCGGACGTCCCCCACCGGCAGTACGCCCTATCGGATTACTTTGAGGAAGCGTTTTTTGCCACCAAGCAGGTGGTGTTCGTGGGGGCTTCGAAATAAAAAAGCCCTCGCGAAAAGCGAAGGCTTCAGTTTGTATTGCTAGGAAAGGCTACTTTACTTTCTCTACCACCGCCTGGAAGGCCGCCGGTTCGTTCATGGCCAAGTCGGCCAGCACCTTGCGGTCTAGCTCGATACCGGAATTCTTAAGCGCTCCCATCAGCTGGGAATACGATAAGCCGTGCTCGCGGGCTCCGGCGTTGATGCGCTGAATCCACAACCGGCGGAAGTCGCGCTTCTTCTGACGACGGTCGCGGTAGGCGTATACCTGGCCTTTTTCGACGGCGTTTTTGGCAACCGTCCACACGTTGCTACGGCGACCCCAGTAGCCTTTGGCTTGCTTGAGGATTTTCTTTCGCTTCGCGCGGGAAGCGACACTGTTTACTGATCTAGGCATTTTTGCGTTGTTTTTGGGCGATGGCGGCTTGGCTAGCAAGCGCTTGATGGGCCAGAACCCGGGTGACTACTAGAAACCTTGGCTTAGATATTAAGCATCTTCTTGACGCGATCTTTGTCGGCGTCGTGCACCTGCCCTATGTGGGTAAGCGCTCTTTTTTGTTTGGTGCCTTTTTTAGTCAAGATGTGACTCTTAAAGGCGTGCTTTCGCTTGATTTTTCCGGTACCGGTCAGTTTGAATCGCTTTTTAGCGCCTGACTTGGTTTTAACTTTGGGCATAATTTTTCTGGTTACTAAAATGAAAAAGTGTTGAGAGCCATCCCGAAGGTAACCTTCAACACTAAAATAATTGGATCAACTTATTAACTACTAGCTTTTTTCTGTTTCTGAGGCTTCGGCGCCATCATCACCGTCATCCGTTTTCCGATTAACTTAGGCAGCTCTTCTACCTTTCCTAGTTCCTCTAGTTCCTGGGCAAATCGGAGCAACAACATCTCACCGCGTTCTTTAAAGACAATAGACCGGCCCACAAAATGGACGTAGGCTTTTACCTTGGCTCCTTCTTTCAAGAACCCTTCGGCGTGCTTCAGCTTGAAGTTAAAGTCGTGATCGTCAGTATTAGGTCCGAAACGTATCTCTTTGATAACGGTCTTCTGCGCCTTGGCTTTGATCTCCTTCTGCTTCTTCTTTTGCTCGTACTTGAACTTAGAGTAATCTATGATCTTACAGACCGGCGGGTCAGCCGTCGGGGATATCTCAACCAAATCCAGACTTTGATCCTGCGCCAACTTCAGCGCATCTTTGATGTCGTGAATTTCATTGTCGGCATTCTCGCCCACTACCCGCACAAAGGGTGCTCGAATACGTTGGTTAACCTTGTAGGGTTCTTCGCGTCGGACGTACCCTCCTCGTCTTCTAAATTTGCTAATAGTTACTAGTGTTTAGTGATAAAAAGTTCAGAACGGCAAATATCGTAATTATTTGGTTGAGCATCAACTCCCGTTCGCTCTTATTATACAAAATTAACGGATGGAAAGTTTAGAAGATAATCCACAGTCGACGGTCGATAGTCCATAGACAACAGCCGAACAGCAGGTGGTTACCGACTGTAGAGTACCAACTGTGGACTGTCGACTATCAACTATCGACTATTGACTGTCGACTATGGACTGTGGACTATTGACTGTTGACTGTTGACTGTTGACTATACCAGCTCCTTAAAATACCGAACAAACGCATCACTACTCATGCTACCTACGTCGCCCACCCCGTGCTTGCGGATAGATACTTCCCGGGCGTCCTGTTCTTTTTCTCCCACAATGAGCATAAACGGAATCTTGGTCACTTCGGCATCCCGGATTTTGCGTCCGATCTTCTCGTCCCGGTGGTCCACGTAGCCCCGGATGTCCTGTTCTTCCAGATAACTCATCACCTCGTCGGCATAGTTGGCGAACTTCTCGGAAATGGGCAACACCACCACCTGCTCGGGCGATAGCCACAGGGGCAAGTTGCCGCCGGTGTGCTCCAGCAGAATGGCCACAAAGCGTTCCATCGAACCGAAGGGCGCGCGGTGAATCATCACCGGACGGTGCTTCTGGTTATCAGCTCCAATGTAGGTAAGGTCGAAGCGCTCGGGCAGGTTATAGTCCACCTGAATGGTGCCTAGTTGCCACTGTCGGCCCAGCGCATCGTTCACCATGAAGTCGAGCTTGGGTCCGTAGAAAGCGGCTTCCCCGTACTTAGTGACCGTCTTTAGTTCTTTACCCTCCACGGCCTCAATGATCGCCTGCTCCGAAAGCTCCCAGGTTTCATCGGTGCCGATGTATTTTTCACGATCCGCCGGATCGCGCAACGAAATCTGGGCCTGGAAGTCCTCAAAACCCAGCGCATTGAACACCAACATCACCAGGTCGATCACTTTGCGAAACTCTTCTTTCAGCTGATCGGGCCGACAAAAAATATGGGCGTCGTCCTGTGTGAAGCCCCGCACGCGGGTGAGGCCGTGCAGTTCGCCACTTTGCTCGTAGCGGTACACCGTACCGAATTCTGCGTAGCGAATGGGCAGTTCCTTGTAGGAGTGCGGCCGACTTTTATAGATTTCGCAGTGGTGCGGGCAGTTCATCGGCTTGAGCAAGAACTCCTCGTCCGCGCTGGGCGTCTTGATCGGCTTAAACGAGTCTTCACCGTACTTTTCGTAGTGGCCCGAGGTCACGTACAGCTGCTTGTGGCCGATGTGGGGAGTGATCACCGGCTGGTAGCCCGCTTTCTGCTGGGCGCGTTTCAAAAAGTTCTCCAGCCGCTCGCGCAGGATGACCCCCTTGGGCAACCACAGCGGTAGTCCCGCTCCCACATTTTCCGAAAAGGTAAACAAATCCAGCTCCCGACCCAGCTTGCGGTGATCCCGTAGTTTGGCCTGCTCCACCCGTTCCAAATATTCTTTGAGCTCCTTTTGCTTAGGAAAAGTAATGCCGTAGATGCGCGTAAGCTGTTGGCTGTTTTCGTTGCCCCGCCAGTAGGCACCAGCCACGTTGATCAGCTTGATGGCCTTAATAAACCCGGTATCCGGAATATGCGGCCCACGGCACAAATCGGTAAAGTCTCCTTGTTGATAAAAGGTGATGGTGCCGTCGGCTAAATCCTGCAACAGATCGAGCTTGTACTCGTCGCCCTTGGCGGTGAAGTAGTCCAGTGCTTCGGCCTTGGAGATTGGTTGCCGCTGGTAGGCACTCTTGCGCCGCGCCAGTTCGGTCATCTTCTCCTCTATTTTAGGAAAATCGTCCGTACTGATCGTCTGCTCGCCCAAATCTACGTCGTAGTAGAAGCCCGCGGCGATGGCCGGTCCGATACCGAACTTCACGCCGGGATACAACTCCTGCAGGGCCTCAGCCAGCAGGTGGGCCGACGAGTGCCAAAAGGTGGCCTTCCCTTCGTCGTCGTTCCAGGTGAGCAACTGCACCTCGGCATCGTGCTCGATGGGGCGAAAGCTGTCCCACACTTCGCCGTTCACCTTGGCGGCCAGCACGTTGCGGGCCAGTCCTTCGCTGATGCTGCGGGCGATGTCTAAACCGGTACTTCCGGCGGGATATTCCCGACGACTACCGTCGGGTAGGGTGATGGTGATATTATTATTCATACTTTAGTTAAACACGTATCCAACCGAAAACTGAAGTGCTCGATTCTGAAACTTTGCGTTGTTTTCTATCACAAGTCCGTTAGCATCCGTAAGCGTTACGTCCTTGATAACCGAAGTCAATCCGTGCGTATACCTAAGTTCTAGCGGAAAGGATTTTGTCAAAAAGTACCTTAGGCCTACCGCAGCGCCAAAGTCAAGTTTATCATTCCAAATGCCGCTAACGTCCACCGTCCCGGTATAAAGCTTAGATCGGGCTGAAACCAGATAGCCCAACTCAAAACCAGCTAACAAGTTGATCTTCTCTTGCATCTTATAACCCAGTAGAACTGGCATGTTAACGTAATTTAAATGCACGGCTCCATCTCTGGACAAGCCAGACCCGTCATCTTCAAATCTAAACCCTTTACTCGAGAACAATAATTCCGGAGCAAAAGTCAGCTTATCGGACAAGTTGAGGAAAGTGAAAAACCCAAGGTGGTAACCCAATCGGTACTCACCGTCATCTACAAATCCTAAGTTGTTCTGCGAAATTACGTTATTCACGTAGTTCAGGCCACCTTTGGCACCGACGCGAACTTGCGAATGGGCTTGCTGAACCACTATCATTACAATAGCGCAAACAAAAATAAATTTAACCATAAAAATTAAGTTAAGACGCGCACTACTGAGACGTCGGCTGACTATTGCCGATTAGAACAACACCATCAGCGGCAAACTTACGCTATTACTTTCGCATTCGGAATTTCTACGCCCGGATTCAGGGTTGTTGTTCGGTTTCTCGGATAATTGTGCCCTGGGGGGCAATCCGCTGGAGGGGAGTTAAGCGCTTAAGCTTCTCGAATTCTTCTTCCTGCTTGCGCTTCCACAAATAAGTAACCTTGCGGCGGAGTTTATCCAACTCCAGCACGGCTTCCTGGTGCACATCGGCTTGCTGCAGGGAGTCGAGACGCACAATGGCTTCGTACTGCCGAATGGCGGGTTGATACGCGCGATTGCCGTCGTGACTACGGGCGGCAACGAGCATCACCGCCTTGTCTTCGGGCTGCTGCCTCAGCACCCGGCGGGCGTAGTACAAGGCCGAATCGTAGCGACGGTCTTGGTAGTGCAGCTCCATTAGTTCCTGGTTCACCAGCGTGCGATTGAGCGTACTGTCAGCCCGCAGGCGATTTAGGATCACGCGGGAGCTATCGGAGCGCCCCGTCATGCGCAGAATACGGGCTTGCTGCAGTCGCACCTGGTTGTCGACAGGACCTTCGGAGAGCATTTTGCGCATGTAGCGACGCGCCCGGGGGTATTCTTCGGTTTCTACGTACATCGAAATCAGCGCACTATACACCTCCGAGCGATCGGCACCCAGCGAGCGGGCCTTGAGCAGGGTTGGCTCGGCCACCGCCGCGTTGCGGGTGCGGGCGGCCGCCTGGCCCTTGCGCAGGTAATTTTGGGCGTTGTGGGGCGACCAGGCGATGGCACTGTCGCTGTAGTGGATGGCATCTTCGTAGTAGTTGCTGCGGAGGCTGGCTTCGGCCAGGGTTTCGTAAAGAGCCACTGAGGGGCCGCTGCGGCTTACCGCCCGCTGGGCTTCGCGAAAAGCATCCCGGTTCTTGCCCTTCAGCAGCAACGCTCGCGCGTAGGTCAAGCGATAGCGCGGCTCCTCCGCATCGTAATCAATGGCCTGCCGGATACCGTCCAGCGCCTGGTTGGTTTTTCCCTGGCGAAGTAGCAACTCAGCGCGCTGACCCAGCGCTTCGGCATTGTCCGGATCACGATCGAGCACCTCATCTACCGCCGTCAGCGCGTAGGCGTAGTAGGTGTCCTCGTCGAACTGGGGAAGGTCCGGAATGGGCTGGCCCGGTTCCGAAGAGCAACCAGTCCCAAAGAGGATACTAATAAGCAAGAAGATACGTAGGCTTGTTTTCACGGGGGCGGGGTGGGTTTTGGGTCGAAAATACCGCACATCCTGTGCCGTAACTACCGCCGGACGCTGGAAGTCAGACTTATTTTCGGTGGCTGAGGCAAGTTTTTGGGGTCAATTCGTTTTTATAGAACGGCGAGTACCATAACCTTCGTGCCTACCCGGGTTGCCCGGTGCTGATTTTAGGCACTGTTTTGCGGCCGGTCGTGTTGCTTGAGCAATCGTTATTAATCCCTATGATCCTTCGAAAGTTTTTACTGTTGATGCTGGGCGCGTGTCTAGCCGGTGCAGTAGCCGCCCAACGCCCCTCGTCGTACTCTACCAAATCGAAAAAGGCGATCCAGTACTACGAGCAGTCGACCAACTTTTTTATCCGCCGTCAGTACGGACCGGCCCTGGAGCTGCTGGCCTATTCTGTCAAAAAGGACGGCGACTTTGCCGAGGCGCACCTGCGGATGGGCAAGATCTACTACGCCCTCAAAGATTTGGAGCAAGCCAAGGGGCACCTGAAAAAAGCGGTCAAAGAACAGTACAACAACCCGCGCTTCACCGACGGACACCTGTTACTGGCCAACCTGTACTTCAACGACGGGGAGTACCCCGAGGCCCGGGAGTTACTCGATGACCTGCTCAAGATTCCTCGCCTTCCCAAAGTGATTGCCAACGACGCCCGCCACCTGCTGGCCAACATTGCCTTTACCGAACGCGAAATCGGCAACCCCCTGCCCTACCGGCCCGAAGCGGTGGCGGGAGTGAATCGTTTGGCCATGCAGTACTTCCCCGTGCTCACCGTCGACCAGCAGACGATGATCTTCACCGGCCGCCGGGGCAGCAGTCCGCAGTACGATGAAGACATTTATAGCAGTCAGAAAGACAACAGCGGTAACTGGCGAGAGCCCCAACTGTTGTCGGAGAACATCACTACGCCCCGCAACGAGGGCACCTGCGCGGTGTCGGCCGACGGGCGCACCCTGATCTTCACAGCCTGCGAAGACCGGCGGGGCCGGGGCAGTTGCGACTTGTTTATCACCCGGCGCACCGGAGACCGCTGGTCGCGCCCCGAAAACCTGGGTCCGGGCGTGAACGGACGCAGTTGGGAGTCGCAGCCCGCCCTGACGGCCGATGGGCGCACGCTCTACTTCGTCTCGGACCGCCCCGGGGGGCAGGGCTTGCGCGATATTTACGTGAGCGAGTGGCAGGACAGCACCTGGGCTCCGGCACAAAACGTTGGTCCCGAGATCAACTCATCGCGCGACGACGTATCGCCCTTTATCCACGCCAACGGGCAAACCTTGTACTTTGCCTCCAACGGGCGACCCGGCTTCGGGGGCTTTGACCTGTACGTGGCCGAACAAGCCGGGAAGGACTGGTCGGAACCTAAAAACCTGGGCTACCCCATCAACACCGCGCAGGACCAGGCGTCGTTGCACATCACGGCCGACGGGCGGTACGGCTATTACTCGAACGAACAAAACAACGACAACTACAGCATTCGTAGCGAAATCTACCGCTTCGAGCTGCCCGAAGCCGTGCGGGTGACGCACCGCAGCAGCTACGTGCAGGGCACGGTGTACGATGCCCAAACCAGGCAACCGCTGGCGGCGACCATCGAGTTGGTGGACCGGGCGCAGGAACGGCACCTGTCGCGCGTGTCATCAGACTCGGTGACGGGGCGCTACCTGATGGTGCTCACCGAAGGAGCGAATTATGCCCTGTACGTTGACAAGCCCAACTATTTGTTTAAGAGCCTGGCATTCGACTACGCGGCGTCGGCGGGTAAAGCGGAGTTGAAGCCGGTGACGGTAGACATTTACCTGGAGCCCATCGAGAAAGGGCGGGAAACGGTGCTGAGCAATATTTTCTTCGACACCGATGAGTACGTTATCAAGCCCGAATCGGAACCGGAACTGCAGAAGGTTGTCACTTTTCTGCGGGAAAACCCGTCGGTGCGCGTGGCCATCAACGGGCACACCGACAACGTGGGCACGGCGGCGCACAACGAAACCCTGTCGACCAACCGGGCCCGGGCCGTGTACGATTATCTAAAGAAGCACGGAATAGCCACCGAGCGGTTAGCGTACGAAGGCTACGGATCGCAGCGGCCAATCACGGAAAACGATACCGCTGCGGGACGCCAGAAAAACCGACGTATTGCGTTTGAAATCTTATAACAAATAAATTTTTTTACTAATTTACGCATACCAAACCTTCGCTCTCACCCTACCCAATTCGCATTTGGCGACTCCTCGTGAAGAAACTTTTTGATCTGCCCCGTTACAGTATCGCCGAATGGATTCCTTTTTTGCGTCTGGTTTCGGTTCCTTTTATCGTTGCTTTGGTGCTACTCGATTGGCGCACCTTCGCCGGAATAGCCTATCTGGTTAGTTTCTCGTCCGATGCCCTGGATGGGTTCGTAGCGCGCCGCTTCAATATGGAATCCGACCGCCGGGGCCGTTTGGACTCCATTGCCGACGAGTTTTTGCTGGCCGCCGGGGTGGTGGCTTTTTATCGCTTTGAGACTGATTTTTTTCTCCAACACTTAGCGCTTATCCTGGTTATTCTGGGTCTGTACGTATTTCAGTTAATTTTTAGCCTAATTCGTTACGGTACCTTCAGTAGTTTTCACACCATTTCGGCCCGGGCCGCCGCGGTGGTGCAAGCCGTCTTTCTGACGTCTATCTTCTTTTTTACTCCCCCACCCTGGCTTTTCTATACAATGGTTATATTATCGGCAATAGAACTATTAGAAGAAAACTTACTAATTGCTATTTTTCCGACCTGGCGGGCGCACGTGAACGGCATTTACTGGGTGATGCGGGAGCGGGAACGAAGTCGCAAAAAAGAACCTTCGGGGTAGTCCCTACTCGACCATGCATCCTTCTATGGAACAAAATGAGTCTACTGAGTTCTTTCGGGAAACTGATCCGAAATCCGTGATAATCTGTTCGAAAAAAACGTAACCCACGGCGAGCAAGATGGGCACGGATTGGGCACCTATATCGCACAGCTTATCGCTCAACAACACCAGGGTACAATCACCTTCGACACCCGGGAAGACGAAAACCGCACCACCTTCACCATCACGCTTCCTCGCCACGCGTGCTAAGGCGTATTGTACAGAGGCTGGTGCAGCGCTCGTAGGGTATCGGCCGGAATCTTGAGCACCGCCCGGTCGTAGGTCATCAGGCCGTTCACCTCCGACTCCACGTCGGTGGTCTGGGTGTAAACGGCGGCCGCTAATCCCTGCTCGATCAACGGTTTCAGTTCGTCAATGAGCGTAGCGTATTCTGTTTGCAGTGCGGCGGGGGTTTTGGAGGTCTTGAAGTGCGTGGGTGCCTTTTCCAAGTTGGTCACCCACAGGTGATTATCCACCGCTAAGGCCTGTCCTCCGAACTCGCCCAGCACGGCCACGCGGTTCGCCTCCGGTTCGGGCAGGGCGGGTCCGGGGTAGCGATGAATGTCCTTGATCCGACCGGCCCCCACGTCGAGCCAGCCGCTGGCGGGATTGATCAGGCGCGTCGAATCATATCCTTCGGCCCAGGCGGTGAGCCGCTCGGTATCGTACTGCCCCCACCCCTCGTTAAAAATTACCCACATCACGATGGACGGATGATTGTAAAAATGATCCATCAATTCTTCCAACTCAGCCTCAAATTGCTTTGCCGAGCGCTCGTTGCGGATTAGTTCAACCCCGTCGGGCTTCACCCGTTCGTCGCCACTGGGCATATCCTGCCACACCAGCAACCCGAGCTTGTCGCACCAGTAGTACCAGCGGGCGGGCTCCACCTTCACGTGCTTACGGGCCATGTTGAAGCCCATCTCTTTGGTCATCTCCACGTCGTAGCGCAGCGCCTGGTCCGAGGGGGCGGTGTAGAGTCCGCCGGGCCAAAAGCCCTGGTCGAGCGGCCCGAGCATAAAGTGGAGTTCGTTGTTAAGAAACAGCCGCTGGTGACCCCGCGGCCCCCGGGCTACGGCAACCTTGCGCAGGCCGAAGTAGCTCGTCACCCGATCCACCACCTGTCCGGCATCGTTGAGGAGATCCACCCGCAGATCGTACAAGTAGGGACTGGCGGGCGACCACAGTTTGGGCGAGTCGATGGATAGGGTCATCGGTGCGTTGGTGGGTCCTTCGACCATCCCGACCTCCTCTCCTCCGGCCAGGGCAATGGCCCGCACGCGGGTGGCTTGGGAGGCGTCGTTGGTAAGTGCTTCCAGGTAAAGCGCCGACTGATCCACGTCCGGAACCAGTTTCAGCCGTTCGACGTGAGACTGCGGCACCGGTTCCAGCCACACCGTCTGCCAGATGCCGGTGGTGGGCGTGTACCAAATTCCCTGCGGATCAAGCGACTGCTTACCCGTGGGTTGGGAACCGGTATCGGTAGGGTCCCACACTTCCACCACCACCTCCTGCGGTTGCTGCCGGTTGCGCAGGGCGGCGGTGATGTCCAGGCTAAAGGGAGTGTACCCGCCCCGGTGCTCCCCGATTTTCTGTCCGTTCACCCACACGGTGGCTTGCCAATCCACAGCACCAAAATTCAGCAGCACCGACTCTCGGGACCAGCGTTCCGGAAGCAAGACTTCTCGTCGGTACCACAGTTTCTGGTCGGGCTGGATACCCTGTTGCACCCCCGACAGCGCCGACTCGATGGGGAAGGGCACCAGGATCGTTCCGTCGTACTGTTCGGGGGGTGTACCCTCTCGGGCGGTGATGGCGTACTCCCACAATCCGTTGAGCGTAAGCCACCGCTCGCGCACCAGTTGCGGGCGGGGATAAGCATCGTGCACAGTCTTAGGATCTACCTCAGCGGCCCAGGGGGTGAGCAGGGTATTTTCTTGCACCAACCACTGGGGTTGACTCTCGGGCACGGTGGTTTGGCAGGTGGATAGAAGCAGGAGGGAAAGTGCCCAAAGAACAGATCGCAGCAGCATAGGGTAGGTTGATGGTTGCTGGCCAAATTGCAAAAAAATGGCGAAGGGTGCAATTGGTTGGTTTTTGCCTCCTGTTGAGTTGCTAGCAGAGAACTAATCAACCAACAATTTACCTTCGGTAGGCTCTAAAACGGTAGGAATGATGATTTTCGCCTGGTCAGCGGTGACCAACTCTGCGTTCTAACTTGGGTCGCAGAGTATAGGCGGTCGAATCTTACGGCGCCCGACGCTCGGTAGGAACTAGTTAGTAGGCTTTCTATCAAGCATTTACAAAACAATCCATTTTATGTAAAAGCTACGTAAACAGCACATCAATTCGTTGTATATAAACTTGTTTATTAGTTTTGTTAAGTAAGAAATAAATTTATTAATACTAGAAGATGAATGTATTGCACTTCTAGTACCACAGGTGGTTCGTTTGCGAATCCTCGTTTTTAACAAACGCGTATGGCTTCCATTTCTATTCTATTAAGTATCCTGTCGATGGGCGGGAGTGAAATACGTACGGCTTCTTTCAGTAATGATCCCACTTTCCCGACGGCAGATGTCGTTTACCTTAAAAAGGAAACGCAACTCGCAGTACGCTTGGTACGGGGACAACTCGTCCTGACGGAGAATCATGAGCTAGAACGTCAACTTTTTAACAATCTCCAACGGCACGCGGCGGGCGAAGTCTACTACTCCGACTTTAGTCCGATTCATCATATTGAAGCCCAGACGCTCATTCAGAATAAGAAAAGAACCAAACCAATCTCCGTAGACCGGTACGAGACTGAAGACGTGGTGCAGCCCGGAATATTCTACGGCGGGTACAAGCGCAAAAAGTTTGTGTACCCATCACTTACAGTAGGTGCCATTACTTCTTTAAAATACAGCCAATCGGTGATCGATCCGCATATCATTAGTCCGTTTTACTTCAACGATCGATTCCCGGTGCTACATAGTGAATTTTCGGTAGTATGTGATAAGGATATAGAGCTAGGCTATAAACTGTTCGGAACGGCGGAAGTAGAAGTGAACTTCCACCGAGAAATTGACGGAGATCAAATAAAGTATACATGGTCTACCGAAAATGCGCCTGCTTTTGTCCATGAACTCCGTGCCCCGAGTCGCACCGTACTTTCTCCGCATATCGTGGTGTATATCAAGTCGTATCGCTACCGAAACCAAACCCATCAGGTGCTCAGTGATGTAGCAGATTTGTACCACTGGTATAGCCAATTGGTTAACAAGATCGACGATCAAACGGACAAAAACAGATTAAAACAAACGGTCAGTCAGGTAACTGCTTCAGCATCTGACCGTACCGACAAAATTCGGCTAATCTTCCGGTGGATGCAGGAAAATATAAAATACGTGGCATTTGAAGATGGAATGGCTGGATTTATTCCCCGCGCTGCTGAGGACGTATACAGCAAACGCTACGGTGACTGTAAGGATATGGCCAACCTGCTAAAAGAAATGTTGGCTATTGCTGGGATTGAGTCGCATCTCACCTGGATAGGCACGCGTGATAAACCCTATTCCTATCAGGATGTACCGACTACGGTAGCTGATAATCATATGATTTGCACGGTCAACGGTGAAGGGGGCTCCCTTTTCCTGGATGCTACCAGTGCTCACGTTCCCTTTGGCTTACCCACCAGCATGATTCAGGGTAAGGAAGCCCTCGTTGCACTGGAGCAAGACAACTACATGGTGCTACAGGTACCCGTAGTACCCCGGCAACAAAATCTTCGTCAGGATTCCATCGTGCTTACCCTTACTCCTCAGGCACTTACCGGAACGAACCGCAGTACCTTGATGGGTTACCGAAAAGAACGCTTTGCCTACGGGCAAATGCGAGCTACCATGAATAATGATCAGGATTTTTTACGGAATTACTTTGATGTAGGGGCAAACAATGTAGCCATCGATCGAATCGAGACGCGAACCCCTGCCTTGCTAGGAAACGGTTTACAGGTTTCCTTCCATTTTACCTTACCCAATTACACGCGGCAAATTGGTAAGCAGTGGTACGTCAATCTAAACTTACATAAATCGTTGCCAGGCGAAATTATTGAATGTAAGACCCGCAAGTATCCGGTTGAATATGATTTTCGGTTTGAGGACCGGCAAACCATTGTGCTACCAATACCGGAAGGATTTTCGCTATCGCACGTGCCGGAAGATCAGGCATTTGATCATCCGGATTTCGGCTTTTCAACACGTTATCTGGTGAAGCAGGATCGGATAATCCTACAAAAAAACCTGTATATCAATAAGTTGGTCTACCAATCAGATCAGTTTTCCGACTGGAACGCCCTGCTTCGGCAACTTACGCAGGCCAACCAAGCTTCTATCATTCTAACTTCTCATCAGTAACCCAGACTGTCCCATAGTATGAAAACAACTTTCCTCGTTATAATAAGTATACTTGTCGGCTCATGGTCGACGTTCGCGGTGACTCCGGTTTTTCAAAACTATCAATGGGATGACCAACCGGCTGTTCATTCGCTGTCTCCGGCGCATCAGCAATTATCAGCCGT
Organism: Cyclobacteriaceae bacterium; assembly: GCA_965217295.1. Classification (GTDB taxonomy): domain Bacteria; phylum Bacteroidota; class Bacteroidia; order Cytophagales; family Cyclobacteriaceae; genus Tunicatimonas. The sequence continues at coordinate 4,441,405 of CBDCHR010000008.1, read as the reverse complement.
AGTACTTCAAGACCACCGAATTATCGAGTATCAGGTTGCCAATGCCAAACAAAATTTTTGTTACCACACGGTGCATAAAATCATCCGACTCAATGATGCCCAAGCCATTGAAAAGTTTAACAAAGTATACATACCCCGGCATGGGGGCAAATTTCTGGTATCGCTGGCAGTAAGGGTGATCAAGCCAAATGGTGAGATCATCCACCTGAACCGTCAGAACATGAAAGAACTGGCGAATGCCGAAGGGCACGGTAATTTCAGCATTTTTGCGGCCGAAGGACTAGAAAACGGCAGTGAATTAGAGTATATCTATACGCTACGTTCAGGAGCCGTTCCCTTCGGTAGAGAAACCTTCCAAGGCGAAGAGCCAGTACTGAGTGCTTCATTTATGCTGGTGTATCCCCGGCACTTACGCTTTCTTACCAAGTCGTATAACCAACTTCCTACGCTGTACGAAGAGCATTTCGATGCACAGCGGCGCCACTTAGTTATGAGAGAAACAGAAATCCCAGCACTACCCAAAGAAGAGTACGCTGCTTATCAGCCAAATCTGATGCGGGTTGACTACAAGCTTAACGGCAGTGGCATAGCCCATAACCTGTACAACTGGACCCAAATATCCGATCAGCTATTCAACCATGTTTATGACAGCAAGGGGGCAAGCAAAGTGAACCGACTCGTTGCCTCGCTAAAACTAGACGCGCTAAGTGAAGAAGAAAAGGTCCGCAGGATAGAGCAGTACATAAAGACGCACTATACTCTTAATAATGGAAACGCTGAGGAAGATCAATCGCTTAAACATATCATTAAGAATAAACACGCAAATGAGATAGGAATCACCAAACTATATTTCCAGTGCTGGAAGGCAGCCGGGATTCATCGTCCTCAATTAGTTTTCACGGATGACCGCCAGAATAACCGCATAGATCCCGACTTTGCCACATTTACCGGGTTGAATCAACTATTGTTCTACTTTCCTCGACTAAACAAATACCTGGTTCCAAATAATCTGGCTTATCGGCTTGGCCTGGCTCCGAGTGAAGTAGCCGACAATATGGCACTGTTCATAACTTACAATGACGAGACAGCCTCCGAATACCTTAGCCATCGTCTAAGCAAAGTAGAAGGAGGTGATTTCACAAAAAATGCGGTAGGAGTTAACGCTACGGTGACCTTCCCCAAGGATGTCGCTAACCCGAATGTAGTGCAGGAAAACTTTTACCACGGCTACCGGGCGATAATGTACCGACGCCTTTTTGTTACAGCTCCGCAGGACAAGCATGAAGAAATTATGCGAAACATTGCAACTTCTGGCATTGAAGATCCTCACATAGACCATATTGCCCTGGAGAACGACGCGTCTGAGTTATCGGCTGATTTGACGATTCCTTTGAAAATCAAAGCGACCTATCAGGCTAGCTCGTTAATAGAAAAGGCTGGACCGGATTATCTGTTCCAAGTGGGTAAAATCATTGGACAGCAACAAGAACTGTATCAAGAAAAAGAACGAAATAACGATATCGTAATTCCTGCTCCCACCGACTACCACCACACTCTTACGGTACATGTTCCGGTAGGCTATCAGATAAAAGGTTTGGAATCCATTGCTATCAATAATGAACTGAAGCTTGACAACGAAGTGGCGATGAGGTTTGTATCCTATTACGAATATGAAGATAACGAACTGACTATTCACATCAATGAGCAGTATAAGGTATTGCACCTTCCGCGTGAACGCTACAGTGAATTTAGAGAGATTATTAATGCGGCGGCCGACTTCAATAAAATCAGCTTAATTCTGACCCGGCAACGGTAGCAAGTACGTTTCCTTGTAGAAGGAACGCATTTGCATGCCGTTCGATTTTGATTTATTTCAAGAAACTCAATAAGTAGTACACGATATTCCGGTAGCAAACGGACAGAAATGGGTCACCGTGACGCGGCGTTAAACGTTTTACTCACTAATTCCTACCGAGCGTCGGGGGCCGTAAAATTCGACCGTTTATGCGCTGCGACCCAACTTCGAAAGCTGTTTAGAAATGGCCGTCTCCGAAGACCCGTAGATGACTTCTTGCCGGTGGAGGGGTAAAAATTTTTTCCATTAAAAACGGTTTCCGACTCAGTATGGAAAATACTTTCTACTAAAATGGGCGAAATAGATAACTCTTTTTACTAATACAAAAGTAATACGCCCCTACTGCTCGCTAGCAAACTAATCAAGCCTTGTAATACTCCACCAAACTTCCGTCGAAGCCCGCTACGCGCTCCACCAAGGCCTGTCGCTCATCTTCCGTATAGGCCGTGAAAGAACGGGCCAGATCGATCTTCTCACGCAACATATCGGCGTGGTCGGGGCCGGTGATGAGCACGCTGACGGGCAGCGACCACACGAAGTGCAGGGCCTCCTGCACGCTGAGCACCTGCGGCACGATGCGCGGCTTATCGCCGCCGCTGAAGTGCCGGGTGCCGCCGAAGAACCCGCCGTTGGCCAGCGTCTTCATGGCCAGCGGCGCAATATTTTTCTCTACCAGCCGGGGCAGCACGTTGTTGATAAAGCTTTTGTAGTTGGGATCAAAGGTGTTGATCGGCATCTGGCAGGTTTCCATCACCTCGGTGCGATCGAGCATAGCCAGGTGGGCCCGGTAGTCGGTGTGGCCGGTGAACCCCACGTGGCGCACCGTGCCCTTGGCCTGGGCCTCGAGCACCACCTCCAGCACGCCTTCGTCGAGGCGGCCCTCCACGTCGTCGGGACTGGTGATCGCGTGCACCTGCCACAGGTCGAGGTAGTCGGTGTTGAGGCGACGCAACGATTCTTCCAGGTGCTGCCGGGCCCGTTGTGCGGTGCGCGCGGTGGTTTTGGTCATGATGTAGGCCACGTCGCGGTAGTTCGGACTGAGATACTTCCCGTAGCGGCGTTCGCCTTCTCCGTTGCCGTACATTTCGGCGTTGTCGAAAAAGCGAATGCCCCCTTCCAGCGCCGCTTCAATGGTGCGTTGCGCTTCGGCCTCGTCCATCCGGGCAATGTGCGCTCCGCCTAGTCCGAGCATGGTCACCGACTGCCCGGTGTTACCCAGCCGCCGCTGGGGTAGCAGTTCGCCCAGCCGGTCGCGGGTGAGCGCAGAACCTGCTGCGGTGGCTATGGCTCCGGAAGAAGCATCGGAGGAAGCCGAGGGATGGCCCGCCATAGGTAGCATCAGGCCGGTGGTCAGGCCCGCCAGTGATTTTAAGAAAGCGCGACGGTTAGCGTGTTCAGCCTCGTTCATGGTGAGTGAGGTTCGGTTTTGATAAGTTAACGGTTCGTTCAGTGGGTTGCCAGGGCCAGTGCACGCAGGTGGCGATGGTTGGAAACACCACCAGGTCGGCCGTTCCCTTGAGCACCAAAGTGGTCACGGTGTAGTCGCTCAAGCGCTCTTTCACGGCAGCGAGCGTTTGCCCGCTCACCGCCACGTCGTCGACCAGCAAAATCCGCGCATCAGTATCGAAGTGAGGCAACTCGCTATCCAGCCACTGCGGACGCTCGTGGGCCGGGTGGTTATCGTCGTTCCGGTAGTTCACCCAAACGATAGACAGATCCCGCTGCAGCTGGTGCGCGACCAGACTGGCGGGCACCACGCCACCCCGGCCGATGCCCACCACGTGATCCACTTCCGGCAGGGGAAATTCTCGCAGCGCTTCGCTGATGACCGCAAACGATAGGCTGATTTTATTGTCCATCGGAGCGGCCTTGGTAGCGCAATCCCAATACGTTGATCAACCCCAGCAGCAGGATGCCGGGCAGGGCCACACCGAGCGAGGTTCGGAAGTAGGTCAGGGGCTCGAATTGGCTCAGAAAAGGTAGCAGGGTGAGGATGATCAGGGATACCGTTTTGGCAAACAGAAAAGCCAGCGGGGCGGCCACCCACCTCAGCGTGGAAGCACGCAGCAGCTGACCGGTGACCAGCGTGAAGATGACAAGTTCTGCGGTGAGCAACCCCAACATCGGCCCCTGGGGCAGGCCCGTAACCAAAAAGCTAAGCACCGGACCAGCCGCGGCCACGATGAGCGCCACCGCGGGCGGATACCACAGTAGCGCAATGAGCGGAACCACGAACAGCGGTACCAAGATAGCGCCCATGGGAGTGCCCTGGTGAGGTGGAATCAGATGGATGAGCCAGGGCAGTACGCTAGCAATGAGTAACAGGAGGGCCGTGGCCCGGAGCGGAACGGCGCGGAGGGGTTGGGAAACGGAGTAGTGCATCGTGGTGAGGTTAATAGTGTAGTAAAAAATCGAAGCTATTCCGCTTAAGATAGGGTATTCTGAGAAGAGTCGAAACTGATGGCCGAACAAAATCAGTGCGATCCGGTCGACGAGTAGTGTTTGCCCGGCCACGCTTGGGGCAAAATGAGTAGCGGTTGAAGGCTACGCCCGCCTGGTCCGACCGAACCGGGAAAGCACAAAAAAGCTCACCGTCCGGAAGAACGGTGAGCTTCAGTTGATCAGCTGATGTGGCTACCGCTAAGCGGCCACAAAGTCGCCATCGCGCACCTCGCCGAGGTAACTTACGTTTTTGAAGCGGGAGTAGCGGTCCATCAGGGCCATCACTTCGCGCTTGGTGCGGCGACTAATTTTAATGGGATGATGATCACCGTACTTGGGTTTGACGGCGATGTAGAAACCATCTTTTAATTTTACCTTTCGTGTGATTGGTCTTGCCATAAGGATTAAAATTGGTTAAACGAAACAACGGGTCCGAGACGCTCTCGGCCCCTAAACTTATTGCTGCACGCGGCGCACCTCGGTGGCCTGCGGACCTTTCTTGCCTTCGGACAGCTCGTAGGTGACCTCATCGTCTTTCTCGATGTACTCCAGTGCCCCGGAGATATGCACGAAAACGTCTTCCCCGGTTTCATCGGAGGTGATAAAACCGAAGCCTTTGCTTTCGTTGAAGAATTTTACTTTGCCAGTCTGGTTCATGGGACTACTCGATGAGTGGATGCGGAAGAAAAGATGAGCGGTACGGAAGACATCCTCAAAAACAGCGTAGACTGCCTCCCATACCTTATTTTTAGGACAAAGATAAGCATTTTTGCCGTAAATTGAAAATATTTGCGTAATTGGTCTACGCTATGATTCCTTGCACGATGAAGACCCCGGTTCTGTTATTGCTTTCGCTGACGCTAGGTCCGTGGGCGGGAGCGCAGCCCGATACGAGCAGTTACGATCAAAAGATGGCTCGGTACCAGCAGCAACTCAACGCGGAGTACGCCAACCCGGCCACCTCGCCCCTGCTGCCCCAGGATCTGGAGAATTTTGCGGGGCTCCCTTTTTATCCCATTGATGCGCAGTTTCGGGTGACGGCCCGCTTCGTGCGCACTCCGGGTTCGCGGCCCTTCGCGATGCCCACCTCCCGACCCCGCCGCACGATCTACGAGCAGTACGGCAAAGCGCTATTCACCTTACAAGACACGGCCTACGAGTTGCTGATCTACCAGAGCCACGAGCTGCGCGTCACCGAGAAGTACCGCAATCACTTGTTTCTGCCCTTCACCGACCTGACCAGCGGTACGGAAACCTACGGGGGCGGCCGCTACCTGGAGCTCACCATTCCGCCGGGCGACACCATTGTGATCGACTTCAACAAGGCGTATCATCCGTACTGTGCCTACAATCCGACCTACGCCTGCCCGATTCCGCCGCGGGAGAACGATTTGCCGGTAGCGATTCGGGCGGGAGTGCGGTTGGGGAAACATTGACTCGCCGACGAGGGAGAGCGCGCTGTGCAAAATGGCTAAAGACGTTACCTTGGTAGGCAGGCCGTTCAAAAGGCTACAATTAGGCCATCACTTGCACGCCGTTTGCCGAAAAGGAAGCAAAAGATTCACTATGCTTCCCCAACGAAAACCCACCCGACTAGCAGGTTTCAACTACAGCGCTGATCGACTCTACTTCATCACCTGCTGCGTGAAGCACATGCGGCATTGCTTATAAAACCACATCTTCCAAAAAAATCCATCTCGCCGGTGATCCAAATTTTGCCTGGCATCGCTCCTTCTATGATCATATCATTCGCGATGCGCAGGGCTATCATAATATCTCAGCTTATATTGAGAACAATCCAGCGAAGTGGGAAACTGATCGGTTTTTCCAGCGCTAGGAGTCTATTATCGGTACGCTGCTGGCAAGCTTCCGTATACCTCTTGATACACCCGTAGCGGCAACGGAAGTTTTTTATCCTTGTAGCTGTGCGGTGGACGCAGTAAGTCGTATCCTGCCAGTTTCATCCGACGGAAGAAAAGCTGCCATACGGGAGACGGATCAATGTAGTATTCTAAAAAAGTAGTACTGTAGAAATCGTATTCGTAAAATTCACGCTCGTCCAAGGGATAGTGCATGTTGAGCAACTGAGCGATAAACGTACCCCAATCGCGGCCGATCTCGAAGTGAATTATGCAACCCGAAGGATGCTGCACGCGGTATTGTTCTAGTTCAAAGATAACTCTACCTAATAACTCCAATAGTTCTGCTTGGGGGTGATGCGGAAGCTTTTCGTCCCAATCGTTTTCGGAAGCGAACTCTTCTAACGTAGGAAGCGGGTTGGGCTTGTCTTTTCCTTTAGAAATCCGCTCGATCACACTGTTCATGCCCTGCCGAAAACGCAGGTGCCCTTCGTAGGCCTGTTCCAGCGTAGGGTGAAAAAAAACAAACAGCGGTGAATGCTCCCATCCGTCGGGAGCTAGTTGCGCCATCGTATCGTCCGCGTCGCCGATCAGTAAGCGAAGGAAGTCGATGGTTTGGCGTTTGGTGCAGGTAGACAAAGCTTAGAATCTCAGACTTTCTAGCGTACGATCTGTGCCGTCAATATAGAACTTTTGATAAATATTTGTCACATGAGAGCGAGCTTCGGGCCGATGACGTACTGAGGTTTGAAAGTAGGCTTGGTTCAGTGATTCTACAGCAAACGGCCTGAAGGTCAGTACGTGGCTACCTGCTCTTTCAAAAACTTCACAAGCCACATTGATGGCTCGCGCCGGTTTGTTGCCCTTTTTTTCAAATACTAAGTCTTCAAGCAACCTTACCCGGAACGTAAGTTCGGTATACGCTAGCGTGCCAGGCTGATAAGGCAACTGAAACCGTAGTACTTCACCCCGCGCTAGCACCTTTTCAGCGGTAGAGCGAAAGCGCACTCGGTCAGCTTCGGGGATATCCATTCTCCGCACAACCAGTCGGACCGGGGCTTTTGCTTTTAAAATGACCACCTTTCCGGTTTCCCAATCATAAAACTGCCCATTTTGGTAACGTGCATCAATGTAAGCCGTAGAGAAATCGCCGTAGAAATGTTCTTGATCGGCGTAGGCAAATCCGTTTTGTGTATCTTCTTTCATGTGATCTGATGAGTTTGTTGATACAGGCGCAACGAACTTCCTGCCAGTGGTAAAAGAATTTTCAGAAGAATAAAGAATTATGGTACTTTAACCACCTGACAAATTTTTTCTCATTTGTTGTATGGTGTGTTCTTTTTGAGCGAGTTGCTTCTTGAGTTTTCCTATTTCCTTTTGAAGTTTGCTCATTGTATTTTCCTGTTTCAGATTAGCAGCCACCTCCGCCAACTGCATAATGCTGTTAATGGTGTTTTCTAGCTCTCCTTTAAACTCCGGCTTTTCCAGATCATCGTGGCTAAAGGGGTTCATCACCGTACTCCGATGAATTTCTATCTGCTTCACCAACGTCAGGTCAATATCAGTCTGTTGCACGATGGCCTGCCAGAAGTCATCGCTGGTGGTTTCCTGCTGATACTTTTTATACAGTACCGCCAGCTTCTTTTTCTCACAAATTTGCTTCACCAACCGCTCAAACTCGGTGCGGATATACACGGCCGATGCTTTGTAATCCTTTTCCTCCAGGTAGTAGCGGGCTCTCTCCAGATAACCATCTTTTTGCTGCACGACCGGAAACTCAAAGCTTTGGTCAGACAGCTGTTTGGCGTAGATTTCTACGTACTTCCAGTGAGCGTCTCCGAAGTAGTTGCGCACCAAGGCAAACCACATACGGTCGTAGGTGGTCATCACCACCTGAAACTGACGGTCGGGTTCTACCTCCACAAAATGCTCCTGGAGAATGCGGAGCAACGGCAGGCGATTGCTCATGTCCAGGCCGATGAGCAGGTCATCCAGCACGAGGAGCTTAAGCTTTCCGCGGGAGGGATTTACCCGAATAGAGGCCAGATAAATACTGATGGCTAACGCCGACAAACGGGCCTCGTTCAAAAAGTGCTGATGCTGGTGGACGGGAGTATCGCAGTAGTGAATTTGTAGGGCGATATCCGAGCCACCAATCGTTCTCCGGTCAAGATAAGAAAGACCTGTAAACGTCAGGCGTACCCGCACGTTGGCGCTAAAGTACTGCATGAAAAGATTGGTATCCGCCTCAATGGCTTGCAGTTTTTCAGCTAGGCCGTCATTGAACTTAGTCATGTAATCTTTGACGGCTTCCTTTGCATTTGGGCTCTGTCGCTTGTTAAAAATGTCGTGTTGAATCGACTCCCATTCTTTTCCTAGTTCCTTGTTGGTAAAGCGGTTGATAGCATGGTAAAGAATATCTTCTACCAGAATAGAAAAGAGGTTTACCCGGTCTTGGTGTTGAAAGTGGGTATTAAGCAAGCTCCGGTAGTCGAAGAAGCCTTTGATGCGGTTAGCATCCGCAATGAGAATGGTATCGTCGCTGATGAGCCGACCGGTGGCTTGGTGTAGTTCGAAGACGGTGCTTTTAGAAGACTGCGCCGATTCTTTCAGGGTGAGCTTGATGTACGCCGAATTAGCCTGGGAAGCGGGTACGAAGATATTTTCCTCAACGATAACCGGGGCGACGGCGGACTGAAAGAAGGTTTGCAAGGCGGCAAATAAAGAGCTTTTGCCGCTGCCGTTTTCACCATAGACCATCAGGTTTTTGCCGTCTTTGTCCAGGCTGAGGGTGTGGGTGCCGTAGAAGGCTTTGTAGTGATGAAGTTCTATTTCAGTGATCCGCATGGCCTTCGATGATGGCAATTTCAGGAATAGAACTTAGGTAGAACAGATGGTTGCGCACCGGGTGCTGCTCGTCGTTGAGGCGGGCAAACACGGTCCGGCAAATACGCATTTTTTCTTCTTCGTTCATATCATCCGTGAAGGCAGGAAGCTCTCCCAGGTGCGGACTAATCTGGCGCTCGTGCTTTTTGAGGAGATCGGGAAAGTAGAGTTCGTAGACCAAACCGTCGATGACTTGCTCAAAGTAGGCGGGGATGAGTTTGTCAGTGAGGTCAGAGAGTTCTTGCGTGTTGAGCCAAAGAATATAGTCTACCAACGTGTGAATTCTTTTTCTTTGAGAATCTGTAGTTTTTTTGATTGGTACGCTTTTTAGCTGTTTTGACGTAAAGCTCGGAAAACTTTTGTTTTTACTTTTAGGCGAAGTATGGATAACATAATAAGATATCAATTTGGAGTTTAAAAGCCCTAGCAAATATTTGAGTGAATAATTTTTATTCTTCTGAATAATCACTGCGTTTGTATTCTTCACTACAGCTTCGTCCTTATAATAATGAGCATAAATGGAAGGGTTGACAACTTCTCTCACGATCACTTTAGGATTGACAAAAAAATCTTTGCTTCTCGGTTCTGCTAACCACTTACCATATTTGATATACTTTCTGTTATCAATGTAGCGGTACTTTTTTATACCCTGATCTATAAACTTCATATAGCTATCGTTTTTCTTCTCTGTTGATACGAAGACATCCTCTTTTTTCTCACGATCAGTCTGTTTTGGTTTACCTTTTCCTATTTGATAAACTTTCACACCCATTACTTGATCGTAAATTTCGTTTAGAGCGATAGTATCTTTTCTGCTAAATATTTCATTATTAGCAATAAATCTATATTTGTCGTCTAGTTGATCTAACCAATGGATTTTAAAGTTAGTGATAAACGAATTGCTTGTCTGATTTGATAGGTCAGCAAAACCAACCTGACTATTTTCGGTAGTCTTCTTATGCGTGATAAATATTGATGTAGGTAGATTTACATCTTCAAACACATTGTCTCCAAGATTTATGTTTACTACCGACGAAGAAGCGCTAACTATAAGTTTTCTTAAATCCTTAAAGTTATCTTTTTGCAAATAAGAGTTGGACATTATGTATGATAATACCCCATCAGTCCGCACCAGATCAAGGCCTTTGCTAACGAAATACTTATACGTCTCTGCTTCACCATACCTAGTATTACTATATTTTTCTTTTAAGATGTTTACGTCATCAACTGTAGCACCGTAGGGCGGATTACCGATCACCACATCGAAGCCCGCGTTATCTCCGGCAATGGTTGGGTTTAGAATTTCCGCAAAGTCGAGTTGCCAGTCGAAGTGGGTAAACTCTCGTTCGGGATGCTGCTGAAGGTGCTGGAGCTGCTTTACCAGGTCCTCGAACTCTCTAAGCTTGATCTCCCGCTCCAAATTAAATTTTCGGTCCTTGGCTGTAGGGTCAAATCCGCCACGCTTCGGGTTTTCGTTAAAGTAGCGATCTTTATTAATCTTCGCCTGTTCGATAAGGGCTCCCAACTTGTGGTGGCAGATGTCAGTCGCTAAGGCTTTTTTATCATTTTGGGCCAACTGAAAAAACGCTTGCTTCTTTTTTACGAAAGTAGCCAGTGCCTCCCGAAGCTGGGTCACATGCTTATTAGAAGATTGTTTCTTTGATACTTCCCAATCCACCTCAATCACCTGGTCTTCAAACTTACTCAGCAGGGAGTCGCCCACCACAATTTTGTAATCGAGGTTGGGCAGGGCTTTGGGTTGCTCAATGTCTACAATCAGCGACAACCAGAAGCGCAGGCGGGCAATGTCCACCGCTCCCTGCTCAATGTCCACTCCGTAGATAGAATGCTGAATGATGTTTTCCTTCACCCGGGCCGGGTTCCAATCTTGCTCCAGGGCCTGCGCGATCATTTCCTTGGTAGCAAAAATTTCCTGCAACAAGCCCATTGGAAAGGCCCCGGAGCCAATGGCCGGGTCGCAAATCTTCACCCGGTTCAGCAGTTCATCAATCCGGCGTAGTTGGGCTTGGGTCAAATCGGCTACCTCTTTGTCGGCTACGATCTTCACTACGTCGCTGCGCTTCAACGCTCGATCACCTTGCTCCTGCACCAGGGCCAGTTGCCCTACCCGCTGCTCGTTGCCGAAGAGTTGCACCTGCTCGTTGCCCAGTTCCTGGTATACGGTGTACTCGGCACTCAGGTGGGTAGTCAGGTACTCAATCAGGCTCTCGCGGCACATGTAACTCACGATTTCCTGGGGAGTGTAGAAGGTCCCTTTGTCCTTGTTGTCTTCCAGCAGGTTTTCGAAGATATGGCCCAGCATCTCGGGATCTACCGCCACGGTATGGTCATTGGGGCTGTCTTCGTACACCGTAAAGTTGTAAGCATTCAAAAAGTCCAGAAACCCCCGTTTCAAGGGCGTGTCAGGCTGGTCAGGATTAGAAAATAAATCCGGCGGAAAGGTCATCATGTTGCCTTTTTTGTGCAGCAATTCGTCCACGCGGTCGCGGGTAAAGAGTCCGCCGTTTAGGTAGGGCATTTTCACTGATTTGCCTGAACCGGGCATGGTATAGTTGTCGTTGGGACGCGGCTTGTTGAGCACATCGAAGAACAGTTCGGTCAGGCCGATAGGAAAGAAGTTGGCGTTGCCGCCGGTTTTGTTAAAAATTCGGTAGACAAAGTCTTCGGCTCCGTCGGTGTAGTCGGTAGTAGAAGCTCCCAGCCATCGTTTTTTCTGTACGAAATAGAGAAACACGATTCGGCCCAGCAGCTTTTTACAAAAGTCGCGTGCATCCTTTTCACTACCGTTGAACACCGTTTTAAGGTACGTACTAGGGTCCTGCATCTGTTGTTCTACCCACTTTCCTTTCTGCTTCACCATCCGCTTGCCGGTGAGGTAGCAGACGAAGTTTTGGTAGTGGTGCTTGTACTCGTCGAAAAACTCTTTACTCATCCGCTCTACCGAGAAGGCCCGCACCAGGGCGTTGAGGTCTAACGAGGTTTCTCCGGCCAATTTCTCCAGCCGTTCGGCCAGGGTCCGGTTGGGTCGGTTGGTTTCCACCAGAAAGGTATAGCGCCGGGTGTGCGTAGCTTTTACCTCCACTCCGCTTTCGGTTAGTTCGCTATCTTTGGCCACCAGTGTAAGCCGCCACAGGGCTGGCTGGTGCGGAGCGATGAAGTTGATCAGGGCCGCCTCCCCTACCAGCACCAGCTTGCGTACGTAGTGCTGAATCGCTACTCGGCTCTGGTCAATGCGTACGCTAGGTTGAAGCTCGATTTCGTAGCAGATAACGTTTGTATCGTCCTCCAAAGCGATTGCTGCATACTGCTGCACGGATCGAATTATCCGTCCTTCGGTGGCGTTCGGTGGTTTGCCGGGCGCGATAGGTTGTTCGTACAAGTCCAGTCCCGCTCCGAAGATAGGATTCAGTACGTTGGTAGCAAACAGTACGCGGTCATAAGGTTTTTGTAGTGCTTGTAGTAGTTGTTCTTGACTGGACATAGTCTAGGTAAAGCTTTGGGTTAGGACAATGGTAGGATTGATGATACCGCGGGGTTGCGGGGCGGGTGACTCAGTTTCGGTGCGTACGGAAAGGTCGTAGCGGTCGAGCACTTCATCAAACAGGGTGGCAATAAAGTCGTCAGGGACGCTCATCAGTCGCGCTTGACTTTTAAAGAAATTATTTACGGATTTTGGGAGTCCCTGTGAGGCGAACTTTCCCTGCTTAATCATGGCGATACAGCGCCGCAGGGCTTGTTTCTTTTGTTCGGAGGGTGCTATTTTTAGGATTGCGTTTAGGTTTTTTAGGGCTTTGTTTTCAGCAGTACTTAGGTTGGTGCGATTTACACTTTGAATACTCCGTTGGTTTTTCTCGGTACGGAAGAAAGTTAGGCCAGCCTGGGTTTGTTCATGGTGCTGGGTATGCAGCACAATGGGTTTTTCCGATGCCTCGGCTTTGTAAATCTTCACTGCTTGAAGGAAATTGAGCTCCAGGGTGTTGAGTTCGGGAGTAACCAGGCAAAATACCCCAGGGTGGTTATCGCTTTTAAGGTAGGCTAGCGACGTTTTGGCCAGTGGATAGTTGATTTGGTTTTCATCGTTATCAATCAGCGTCAGTTGCCGGTCGGTGGCTCTTCTTCCACAACGAGCCTTATTGGGTACTCGTTTTATTTCAGCAAACCGCTGCGGATGTTTTTTGCGAAACTCGCGCAGTTCGTTCAGGTACTTGAGGGTTTCGCTCTCTTCGCGCTGAATTTTGCTGCCGAGTAACCCGCCCTTTCCTAATACTTCCAATTCGGAGAATACCCGGTTGTCTTCGCCAAAAGCCGTGTGAAACGCCTGTAACTTGCGAAGGGCCGTATTCACTAGTCTAATCTGGGCGTCGCCCTGCGCCGATGGGTAGAAATTGTACACGTAAATACGTGAAGCAGCAGAACCAATACGATTAACTCGCCCGATGCGCTGCATAAGCCGCGTGGCGTTCCAGGGCACATCATAGTTTGCAATCAAGTTGCTACGGTGCAAATTGATCCCTTCGGCCAGCACTTCGGTAGTGATCACAATGTCGTAGTCATTTTTCTGTTGCGTAGCGTCTAAATTAGCATCAAAGTTTTCGCGCAAGGTATGCTCCTCCGCTTGCCGGTTATCCGCACTAATCATCAACGAACGATAGCCTCCCAGTGTATCTAACGCTTTGCTAAGTTCCTGCGCTGTCTCCTTTGATTCGGTAAAAATCACCAGTTTACCCTGCTTATTTTTCTTTGACTGAAAAAAAGTAGTCTTCACCTGATGGGTAAATTCAATAAGTTTGGGGTCACTGGTAATCTGCTTCCAGCGGGCCAGCAGATGATCGATCTTAGTTTTGTCTTCTGCTAGCTTGTCAGCGAAGGTAGGATCAAAGTCAGCGGTAACGAACGACCGGTTGTTGCCACCTCGGTCAGTTACCTTTTCTTCAATCTGCTCGTAAGAAAAGCCTTGCTCTAATAACTGATTAACGTTCATGTCCGGGGCAATGAATATTCGATCTTGCTCCAGCATGTCCATCATGTTCTTCGTAGCTTTCTGCAAGCGGGTTAGCGACTGCTTAAAGGCGTAAAAACTGCTTTCGAGTCGTTTTACCAGAAGGGTCCGCATGATGGCTGACAGACGACCAGCAATTTGCCCCACGTTTCCGTAGATATTTCGGTCTTTCTCGTTTGCCAAATACTCGATGGCCCGGTAACGATAATAACCCAATCCTTCAACTGATTCTCCTAGTTCGTCTAGTCCGGTAATCAGCGTTACCGTATCAAAAAAGAGGGTGCTAAGGGTATCATCCAGTTCGTAAAAGACCGAAATGGGATCACCTACTTTGGGAAAAGTGATACGTTGGGTTTTCAGATCTTCCAGATACTCTTTATTGTTTTCAATATCCGTGCGCGTTCGGCGAATCACTAGTGGCTCAATCACATCGTCACGCAACCGTTGGAATAGTAGTCTAAGCTTATCGATATTTAGTTTAGGCTCCTGCGAAAGCTTTTTGTAGTGGTCGTTGATAGGTCTAAAATACTCTTGAAGATTGCGAATGTTTTCTAGCGTGCTGTTTCGCTTATCCTGGAATAAGTAGAGTTGATTTTCAATATCTTGAGGGCGGTTGTTGAGAGGCGTAGCGGATATCAATATCACTTTTTTTCGGGTGTCACCATTATCAGCAGGTTGCGCTCTTGGTTTTTTGCTGATTTCCTGAAGCTTGAGATACATATCGGTGTAATCATTGCGAAACTTATGAGATTCATCGACGACTACCAAATCAAACTTTTCGGCGTTAGAATAAGTATAATCTTTCTCATCCAACACTTTGTGCAGGCTCCCTAGCGTAATAAACTCAAAGTGGTTCTTAATCTGAAAATCCTCGGTAGTTTCCCGCCAGTTAACTTCCAGCGCCGGTGGTACCACAATAAGAACCCGGGTTTGTGTACCGTTCTCGTAGATAAATTTTTTGATCACCATACAGGCTACAACCGTTTTTCCCAACCCTACTACATCGGCCAAAATAAACCCGTGATGCTTCATCATAATGGCATACCCCTGGTTAGCAGCATCTGACTGATACTTAAGAGGCATAAACTTATTAGGAAGCAGTAGATCGATATTGTAGGGATCGTATTCTACTCGCTTGCCAAAGTACTCGATGAGCATTTTGATATATAGCTCGAAGGGAGTGAAATTATCCCGTAGGTAAGTGCGGTTCTTTAGGGTCTGGGCTTGAGCCTGAAGGATAGGCACTGACTCTTTCCATAGCCGTTCAAATTCATCCGTAGCAAATTTGACATCTTCGTAATCCCGCAAGCTTACATTAAATTCGTAATTATGATCCGGATTCAGTCCTAAACCGGATATACTGAGATTAGACGAACCGGTAATGACCTCACAGTTAGTATGTTCATTGAAATGCTCCGGACGAAAAATATAGACCTTAGCGTGAATAGTCTTCTTCGGATGCGCTCGCATTTCTATTTTTTCATCCAGCAGGTCTTGAATAAACTGTATGATGCCGTCTTCCGTAGGTTTATCGTAATCTGCCTGCTGAATATTTCTAATCATCTCCTCCAAGAATGCCGTTCGGGTCGTATGTGGATTATCAATGTATTGCTGTCCCCGTTCATGATAACTTTTGGTTAGCCGGTCCACTTCAATTCCCACCAGTATTCTAATTTTAGATACTCGATCAAGAAACGGACGTATCAAAAAGTATCCTGAAGCCCGAAAGTATCCAACTAATGCATCAAAATAACGAATGTTATCAACGTGCTTGAAAACACCTTCTAGCTTGGAGTATAAGCTGTTACCTTCTTGATTTGTGAAGAACTTCGTGGACATATCGTATATTTCGGAGGTAATTTAAACAACCTTTCCTGTGGATGCAGCACATGTAAGAAAAAACTGTATTTCTTAGCTTTAGCAATTCGCCCATCGGCAATTTTACACTACAAATAATGCGAATAACGAATCAACCTGATACACTCATGATTAAAACCGTGTAGGAACATGATTAATCATGTTCCTACACGGTTTTATACTCGCACCCATGCTCCTCCAGTACGCCTCCGCCCTGCATTTAGAATTCCCCGCCAACCGGCAGTGGCTCGCCGAAAATCCTATTCAGCCCGAAGGCGACATTCTCGTTCTTGCCGGAGATACGCGCTACCTGGGCAGAGACTTCCACCGTTTGCCGCTATGGGATGATTTGTCCAAAAACTTTCGCGCAACCTACGTGCTGCCGGGTAACCATGAGTACTACCGGAGCAGATTTCGAGAAAAGCAGTAAGGGGCTGCCGCTCTCCTGAAAATTACGTACATTTCCTATTCTCTACCTTTGCGTAACCTAACCTATGAAAATCATCGGTCTTTCACTATTGCTGATTATCGTTCAGTCTTATTCTGCTCTGGCTCAAATCACGGTGAGCCAAGTCTTCACCGAGTCCCGCACCAACCCCGTCGGGCTCGATCGGGCGCAGCCTCGCTTCAGCTGGCAGCTTGCCTCCGACCAACGCAACGTGATGCAGACGGCCTACGAACTGCGGGTCAGTGAAGATTCCGCCGCCCTCGTACGGGGCGACTCCCTGGTGTGGAACAGCGGACGGGTCCCCTCCGACGCTTCTACGTTCATCCCCTACGAGGGCGATTCGCTACAGTCCGGCCACCGCTACCACTGGCAGGTGCGCGTCACGGATAACCAGGGGAACACCTCGGAGTGGAGTGCCCCGGCCGGCTGGCAGATGGGACTGCTGAAACCGGGCACAGAGTTTCAGGCGCAGTGGATCGGCCCGGGCTATCCGGAAGACAGCGTGCACCGAGCGAGTCCGTACTTTCGTAAGACATTCACAATTCCGGCGGGCAAGAACGTGCAATCAGCCACAGCCTACATTACCGCCCACGGCCTCTACGAAGCCTACCTGAACGGACAACGCATCGGCGACGCTTACCTAACCCCTGGCTGGACGAGCTACCACCACCGCCTTCAGTATCAGGCCTACGACGCTACCAACCAGGTGCAGGCCGGTGAAAATGCGCTGGGAGCCGTGCTGGGCAGTGGCTGGTACCGCGGCTACCTGGGGTTCACCGACCAAAAAAACCAGTACGGCGATGATGTCGCGCTGCTGTTGCAACTAGACATTCAGTATGACGACGGCAGCACCGAGTCAATCCGGTCGGATAACTCTTGGAAGTCCTCTACGGGCCCGATTCAACGTTCGGAAATCTACCACGGGGAGTACTACGATGCTCGCCGGGAGATGCCGGGCTGGACGCAACCCAGCTTCGATGATTCGTCCTGGAACGGCGTCACTCTAGGCAATTATGCCAAAGACGTGCTGCTGGCCACGTATAACGAGCCTATTCGAAAGCAGGAGACCTTTCAGCCGCAGGCCATTTTCACCACTCCCGCCGGTGACCTGGTAGCCGACTTCGGGCAGAATCTGGTCGGCTGGGTGCAACTAACGGTGCAAGGAAGTGCCGGTGACTCAATCACTTTGCACCACGCTGAGGTGCTGGACAAGGAAGGGAATTTCTACACCGAAAACATACGAGCAGCGGAGCAACGGAACACCTACGTGCTAACGGGTGGCCAATCAGAAACTTTTGAACCCCACTTCACCTTCCAGGGCTTCCGCTACGTGAAGGTCGACGGCTTTCCCGGTGCGTTGCAGCAGGAAAACCTCACCGCCGTGGCCCTGTACTCCGACATGAGACCGACCGGCGAGTTTAGCACGTCGAACGAACTGCTCAACCAACTACAGCACAATATCCAGTGGGGGCAGAAGGGTAATTTTCTGGACGTGCCCACCGACTGCCCCCAGCGCGACGAGCGACTCGGCTGGACGGGCGACGCGCAAGCGTTTTTTCCCACAGCGGCCTACAACATGAACGGGCATAATTTCTTCACCAAGTGGATGCAAGACGTAGCGGCTGACCAATTACCCAACGGGTCGGTGCCCCACGTGGTGCCCAACGTGCTGGGCGAGAAATCGGCAGGTAGTGCCGGTTGGTCCGACGTGGCCACCATCATCCCCTGGGAGATGTACGAACGCTACGGCGACCGCCAGGTGCTGGCCGAACAGTATCCTATGATGAAACGGTGGGTAGACTTTGTGCGCGATCAGAGCGAGAACGCTTTGTGGCAAAATAGCTTCCACTTCGGCGACTGGCTGTTCTATCGCCCCGACGACGACAGCTTCGGGCGGGCCGCCGTCACGGATCGATACCTGATCGCCCAGTGCTTCTTTGCCCATTCTACGCAGTACCTGATCAACGCCGCCCGGGTGCTGAACAAAGCCGAAGACGTTGCCGAATATACCGAACTGCTAGGCCGCGTGAAGGAGGCCTTTCAGCGGGAATACCTGACACCCTCCGGTCGGCTGGTGTCCGGCACCCAAACGGCCTACGTGCTGGCCCTGCACTTCGATATGCTGCCCCAAGCACTGCGTGACCAAGCAGCAGATCGCTTGGTAGCGAACGTTCGCCGCTACGACAACCACCTGACCACCGGTTTCTTAGGCACCCCTTACCTATGTCACGTACTGAGCCGTTTTGAACACACCGACGTGGCCTACCAACTGCTAATGCAAAAGACTTACCCCTCATGGCTCTATCCGGTCACGATGGGAGCCACCACGATCTGGGAACGTTGGGACGGTATCAAACCCGACAGCACCTTCCAGACCCCTTCGATGAACTCTTTTAATCACTACGCCTACGGAGCCATCGGCGACTGGATGTACCGCAACATCGCCGGAATCAACCCCTCCGATAGCGCCGTAGCGTATAAGCAGAGCGTTATCAAACCCCGGCTCGGCGCAGGCTTGACGGAGGGCGGCGGCGAGTTGGTAGCCAACTACGGCCCCCTGCGTTCGCGCTGGCAGAGGGAGGAGAGTGACCTCGCTTGGGAGGTAACCATTCCGTTGAATACTACCGCCGACGTCTACGTTCCATCAGGAAATCCTGATAACGTTACGGAAGGCGGTAAGCCACTGTCTGAAGTTCAAGAAATAGAAGTAATAGGACAAGAAGGCAACTACCTACACGTAAAAACCGGTTCGGGGACGTATCGTTTTGCTTCTTCAACCAGTAGCGAACCGGTTATTCAAGACGATAACGAACCAAGTACCGCACAACCATGAAAAATCTACTTAGCTGGTTAGTGATCGTGACTATCTTCCCCCGGTGGATGGTAGCGCAGTCGCCGGATCAATTCAATGATCGGCAAGTGCAGACTACCTCGGGCACGCTGGAGGGCACCTACGATTCCGGTATCCGTATATTTCGGGGCGTGCCTTTTGCTCAGCCGCCCGTGGGCGAGCTCCGCTGGCAAGCTCCACAACCCGTGCAAGCCTGGGAAGGCGTTCGCCAGGCTGACTCCTTCGGACCCCGGGCCATGCAGCGGTTTATCTTCAGCGACATGAACTTTCGCTCCGATGGGGTGAGCGAAGACTGCCTGTACCTTAACGTGTGGACGCCCGCCCAATCAGGAGATGAGACACTGCCGGTGCTGGTCTACTTTTACGGCGGCGGGTTCGTGGCGGGCGACGGCTCGGAGTATCGCTACGACGGTGAAAGCATGGCGCGCCGCGGCATCGTCACGATCACGGTTAACTACCGATTGGGCGTCTTTGGCTTCTTCGCCCATCCGGAGCTGACCCAAGCATCACCCCACCACGCCTCCGGCAACTACGGCCTGCTCGACCAGGCGGCGGCCCTGCAGTGGGTGCACGACAATATCGTAGCCTTCGGTGGTGATCCTGACCGGGTGACCATCGCCGGGGAGTCGGCCGGATCGTTTTCGGTGAGTGCGCAGATGGCCTCGCCGCTGGCGCGCGACCTGATCGCCGGAGCGATTGGTGAAAGCGGTTCGCTGCTGGCAAGTTCGCGCCTGACCACACTGGCCGAAGCTGAGCAAGCGGGACAACAGTTTGCCAACCTGATCAACGCCCCTTCGCTGGCGGCCCTGCGGAGCTTGCCCGCCGATTCGCTGCTGGCGGCTACCGCCCGGGCCGACGCCCCGCGCTTCACCGTGGCGATCGATGGCTATTTCTTACCCCAGTCGCCCGATTCTGTTTACGCCGCCGGTCAGCAGGCGCCGGTTCCGCTGCTGCTGGGATGGAACTCCGCAGAGAGCAGCTACCGCGGCTTGCTGGGCGACCAAGAACCTAGTCCGGAAAACTATACCGCCCAAGTGAAAGAGCTGTACGGTAACCAAGCATCAGCCGTGCTGCGGCACTATCCCGGTACCACCCGAGAGGAAGTGATGCAGTCAGCCACCGACCTGGCCAGCGACCGATTCATCGGTTTTGGTACCTGGAAGTGGGGACAGGTGCACGCCCAAACGAGCGACCAGCCCGTGTACCGCTACTACTACACCCGCCCGCGTCCGCCGGGGCGGCAGGCTGAGGATGCCGTGGTCAGTACCAACCAAGGGGCCGCCCCCCGGTCAGCACCCCCGGCCGGAGCGGTGCACTCGGCCGAGATCGAGTACGCCCTGGGCAACCTGCCCACCAACCGGGTGTTCGACTGGCAACCCGAAGACTACCGGGTGTCGGCCATCATGCAGGGCTACTTCGCTAACTTTATCAAAACCGGCGATCCCAACGGACTCGGCTTGCCTACCTGGCCGACAGCTGATGCGCAAAATTTGTCGCCCGTGATGTATATTGGGGAGCCCACCCGGGCCCAGCCCGCCCCGCATCCGGAGCGCTATCGTTTGCTGGATCAGTAGGTATTGATCTGTAGATGCTGTCTACCGACGCGGGGTTCAGAGAACCCATTTATGTAGGCCACGGGTCCGGAGGCCCCGCGCC
This sequence comes from Cyclobacteriaceae bacterium, assembly GCA_965217295.1. Taxonomy (GTDB): domain Bacteria; phylum Bacteroidota; class Bacteroidia; order Cytophagales; family Cyclobacteriaceae; genus Tunicatimonas. The sequence continues at coordinate 4,420,531 of CBDCHR010000008.1, read as the reverse complement.
AGTTTGTTTTTTGGCCACGGGGCTAGAAGACCCACGCCAGTTCGTTTTGGTATATTATTGAACAAACGTTCTTTTCAATTTATGAAAATCTACTCAAAACTTTTTCTTTTGCCATTCTTGGTGAGCTTTACTCTGGGCTGCCAATCCACCTCCGACCAAGCGCGTTCGGATTCAGCGGAGGCAGTCACCGAAGCATCCGCCAACAAAGTTACCGATGTTGCTTCCCAACCGGTGGTGAACCAACGGCTGGCTCCCGCCGATTTTGCCACCAAACTCGAGACATTGCCCAATGAGCAACTCATCGACGTGCGCACGCCCACCGAGTACCAAACCGGCCACCTCCCCCACTCCACCCTCATCGATTTCAAGAGCGACGGCTTTCAGGATAAGATGGCGCAGTTAGACAAAAACAAACCGGTGATGGTTTACTGCGCGGCGGGAGGACGTAGCACCGCCACAGCAACGCTGCTTGAAGAACTGGGCTTTACCGAAGTCTACGAACTGGAAGGGGGCATTACCGGCTGGCAGGAAGCCGGTCAGGAGATAGAACAATAACCATCGCGTAGGCTTCGGACGACGGCGCGCCTAACACGAATATGACCTCACCGCTAACAACCGCTTTTGTCGCGGGTTATCAGGCGGTATGAAACTACCCATCAACAAGGCAGTAGGAACTTTTGCCCCCGGCTTTTTGGCGGGTCACGATTCGGCTACGGCCATGGTGGAGTGTCTGAGCAAATTTCTGCACGGCAAACCGTCCGGAAGCCCGATTCCGGCCGGTCAGTGGTACGCCCGGGCAATCAACGCCCTGCCCGCCGCCGCCCGGCAGAAGCTCTACGCGGTCAGCGGCATCCTGGATGCGATTAATCCCGCCCAGATGGGTTCGCTCGACCCCGAGGAGTTTTGCCACTGGGTGTACAACCTGTACCCAAAACAAACCTATCCGGCCATCGCTATCGGGTCGTCTAACGGCGCGCTCCTTCACCTCTGCGCCGCGTTGGGCATCCCCTGGCTGCCACAGACGATGCTCATCCCGGTGCGCAAGCCCTCCGACATTTCGGTGGACGAGCCCCTGCGAACGATGGAGTGGGCGGTGAAGCCCGGCGAGGCCTTTTTGCGGGCCAACCCCGACTGGCAGTTGCACCACATGATGGACCCCATTCACGACCGCTTGCGCACGCAGCACATTGCCTACTTCCGCACCAAGAAGCTACGCCTGGGCGCGTGGTACGAGCGTTTTATCGCCGAACGCCTGGCCCCGGGCGGCACCTTGCTAATTTTCGACTGCCAAAAATCGTGGCAAGCCGTCACCCTGGACGAGCGGCACTACTTCCAGTTGGGCGGCGACGGAGGCATCGCGGATCAGGAGTACTACCGGGGCAGCGAGCGAGTGGCCGAGTACCTGCGCCACCAAAAGGCCACCATCAACCCCTGGCGCACTCCCGCTCCCACCGGTAAGCAACCCGAAGCCGAGTGGGGCTTTGCGCCTGCCCTAGTCACCGACATTGAGCGACTCCGCGAGCAGTGGGGATACAGCACCCAGACCCTGTCGTTTACCGGGGCCCAGGATCCGAGCGCCTGGGTGGCCGACCTGCACCGGTGGTGGTACCCGCAGGTGGGCATCCCTGACAATCGGTTGTTGGTGCAGTCGTTTTCGATGCAGGAGCCCTACTGGGCACTAAAAACCGGGTCGGTACCCTACTGGATGGTGTTTAGCGTGGACGTGGCTACGCAGAAGTTGGAAAGTTACCTAAAAAACGCTCCGGCCTTTGACGAGCTATACATTACTATGCTGTCGCACGGCAACCGAACGCCCGACGAGGCCACGGCGGACTCGATGAATGCCTTGTTTTCGTACGCAGCGCAACGCGGTGGCTTCATTGGTACCGATCCGAAGAAGTACCCCCGAGACCTCGGAGTGTATGCCCGCTACCCCACAGATACCAAAAAAACGATCACCCAACGCTACCCAATTGCCCGCCTCACCTTGGAGCAGCTTTGGGAGTTTGCGCAAGAGCAAACCGGGAAGTATGCAGTCCAGTGGGGATAGATTGTGGTGCCAAGCCGGTGTCAGCCCGCAGGCGATAATTCCACTACGGGCACAACAACGGCAGCGGCTGGGCTGGCGGCCCCGCGGGCTGCTTTGCTCCGCGACGACGCGCCGCGCCGCTTTACCTACGCGTTGGGTTGGTTGTGGGTCGAGGGGACAGATTATGAGGAGATCCGTGGGATCTTGGTGGGTTTGATCTATAAATCTATACTGATACGGAGCTTTCCGCCCAAGCCTTCTTCTACGATCTTGCGTAGCGTTGATAAGCGGATATCACCCGAAGCATTCTCAATCCGGGAGATGTAACTACGCTTGGTCGAGAGTTTATCGGCTAACTCTTTCTGCGTCATGTGCGCCTGTTTGCGGGCATCTTTGACCATTTCAGCAATCATATAAGCTTCCGCTCTTTCTTCAAAAGCGATGCGCTCGTCCGTACCGGGTTTACCATACTTGTCATCGAAGTGCTCACTGATAGTTCTAGGATATTCCTTTTTCTTCATAGTATTCTGCTCTTAGAATTTTAGCTCGTTCCAGTTCCTTTTTTGGCGTCTTTTGACTCTTCTTTTGAAAACCATGCAACAAGATCACCAAACTACCCTGCCTTGGCCGACCGCCATCAAAAAAGCTAAAGATGCGGTAGATGTTGCCGCCCTGTTTGATCCGCACTTCGTACAGACCGTCTCCTAAATGCTTCAAGAACTTTTCCGGCACCCGGTCTACACTTCGGATGATCTGCAACACATAGTCTATCTTCTCCTGGACTTTCTTGGTTTGCTCCTCATAAAACTGCCAATAGTAATCTCTAAACGGTATGACTTCTCTTTTCATAAGTATACTGCAAAGGTAACTGATAAGTTACTTTTTTCTTATCCTAACGAATAATTTTTATAGATGGCGGCTTTCAGTTCTTCCAATCCGGTCTGTTGGTACTCTTCTACGCTACTAACTCGCTTATGGCCGGTAAAAGATTGAATGACCCGCGGGTCTTGTCCGGACTTCAACGGGTGGGCGATCACGCTTCGGCGGATTTTCCGAACAGGTTTATCCGTCGCAAAAGTATAAGAATTCCACCCGGCAAACTGATCAACAAAAATACATCGGGGTCGCCCTCCCGTAGAAAGCGACCCCGAAACAAAAACCGAGCGGGCTAGGCAACCGCTCAACGCTACGCGTTATCGAATCACCCGCACGTAGTTGTATACTCCCCCGCCCTGCACGTTCACGATGTAAGTGCCCGGCGCGTACGACGACATATCCAGTCGCAGTTCGTCCTGCGGACCCGACACTACCAGCTCCTGCTGCGCTACACGGCGGCCCAGCGGATCAATAATGGCCACCGACAACGTTTCTCCGGCCAGTCCCTGGGCCTGGATCGCAATCTCACTTACCTGCGGATTCGGGTAGGGCGTAAGGCTAAGTACCGGTACCAACGGCTCTTCGGTGGGTAGCAGCGACTTGTAGAGGGTCGTCATCCGCCGCTCGTTCGGAGCCAGCAGCAGCGCCCGCAGGTCGGGCAGAATCACCTCATCTACCAGGTGCACCACCCCGTTCGATGCTAAAATATCAGCGGCGATCACGTCGGCGTTGTTGACTTTCAGACGAGGTCCATCGCTTCGCACGAACAGGGGCAAGCCCACCAGGGTGTTCACCCGCGACTGCGTGGCCAGTTCATCGCTGGTCAGTTCCCCCTTGCTCACGTGCAGCAGCAGCAGCTGGCGCAGGATGAAGGGCGGCAGCTGATCCACGCTTCGCAGTCCGACCAGTCCCAGCAGTTGATCAAAGGCCTCGTCGGTGGGCGCAAACACGGTGAAGGGCCCATCGCCGTTGAGCGTCTCCACCAACTTAGCGCGTTGCAATGCCTGCACCAGCGTACTGAGATTCTCCGTGTCCTGGGCAATTTCTACGATGGTTCTTTCGTCTCTCACCGGCTCGTTGATCACCACGAAGTTAATCACCAGCGGAGTGCCTTGTTCACCCATTGCTTTGTCCTGCGCGAAGGGGGTGATGGTAAGCTGATAGGGTCCGGGGGCGGGACGCTGTCCGCCGTAGTCGGTGCCGCGCTGCACAAACAGGGTATACGGACGGTAGTTCTCGACCCGCACCAGGGTGTCGTTGAGCGAGAACCGTACACTTTCTACCCGCCCGCGGGTCAGGGCGCGGCCGTCAAATCCCTCCGGCAAAGTGGCCAAGTTAACCGTATCTCCTTCGGCTAGGGGTCCGATGTCCAGATCGGTGGCCGCGTTCACCAGAATAAACTGCGTAATCTCAAAATCCGGTTCAGGCGGACGAACGGCCGACTGATACACAATGCGCATGTCTTCCGAGGGCGGGGTTTCGGCCATCGCGAAGGGTTCGTCCGAAAAATTAGCGGCCAGGTACTCAGCCAGCGCGTCTTGTTCGGTGCCGAAGGGGGCAAAGGTAGCCTCACCCTGGCTCAGGTCTTTACCGGCCAAATCCACCCGCGCGTCGGCCAGTTCGGGGAAGGGGTAGTTGTCGCCGCCGTCGGCCAGGAAGTTGAGCGTCACGGTGCGAATCGTGCGGTCGGCGTCGCCCACGATCTCGCCGTCGGCCACCAAGGTATCTTGATCGCTACCGTCGTCGTTGATAAGCGCCACAAACTGCACCCGGCTACCCGCCGCGGCGGTGGTGTCAAAGGCAAAGCGCAGTCCGCCCACCTGCGGAAACTGTCCGGGCGTGGCTCCGGGCGTGGTGGCCGACACCCCGTGCTCCAGCACCGCTTTCAGGTCGGCTACCGACAGGGTGAGTAGGGTGAGTCCGTTGTTGAAGCGTAGCGAGTTAACAATGTCGAGTTGCGACACCTCGCCTTCTTCCTTGCCGGTAACCGGATTGGCCTGGGGCGGGGCGAAGCGGGCTTGCCCGTCGCCTTCATCAATAATTTGCCCAATAGCCGCCCGAATACCGCCCCCGTTCTTAATCGACACCTGCACGTCGGCGTCGGTCTGCCGGGCGGCGAACAGGTTGGCGTCGGCGGTGAGGTTGCCCAGGTTGGTTTCTTCAGTGCGTACCTGCTCGCGGCGTCCTTCCAGGTACACCGCCGTGCGGCCGAAGGTGGTGCCGTCCTGCTCCGTAACCACGGTACTCACCGCTTCGGTCAGGCGACGCACCAGTTCGGCTTTGCTTCCTTCGGCAAAGGGATCCTCGTCGCCCCACACCTGCGCCACCACGGCCGGTAGGGCGGCGTACACCCCGTTGTCAGGGTTAGCCAGGGAGGCCGGTAGCAATACCCCCTGGGCGTCGAACTCGGCAATCAGCCGCCCTAGGTAGGAGTATTCACCGGGGGTGCCCACCACCGCCGCAGGCTCTCCGTCGGCGTTGGTGGTAACAATCGGATACGGGCCGTCGGACATCTCACCGGGAAAAAGCACGTCATCCTCCTGCGCCAACAGGGGGTCGGAGCCTCCGGCAATGATGATGTCTACTCCGCTCAGCAAGCCAATCAGTTCTTGCTCCAGCGCCAACTGCTGTAGGTGCGAGGTCACGATAATCTTATTGATTCCCGCTTCGCGCAGGCGATCGATCTCCGGCTGCAGGATGTCGGCCAGGGCGGGCATGTCGTTAGCGTTAGGTCCGATGACGGTCACGTCACCCTCTGAGGTAATGGAAGCTAGAATCTGGGTTGTGGCGCCCACCACCCCGATGCGCTCGCCGCCCACCTCGATGAAGGTGGATGGGGCAAGCTTCGGAGCGTTGCCGGCCGCCGCCAGGTCATCCGGAGACGACACAAAGGCGGTGCTGGGTAGCAGTTCGTTGGTGAACAAACCAGATAGGCTGCCCTCGGCACTGAAGTCTAGGTTGGCGCTCAAATAGGGGAAGCGCGCGCCCAGCGCCCGCACGTCGCCTGGGGTTTCGCCCCGAATATCGGTGCCGATGATGCCGGAGAACGCATCCGGACCGGCGTCAAATTCGTGGTTGCCCACCGCCGAGGCGTCGATGCCCAGCACGTTCGCGATGGCAATGTCGACGCGGCCCGAGCCCTCACGCAAATTAGTGAGGCCTGGTTCATTCAGTAAGTCCTGATACACGTTCTGTAGTACCGGGCGCAGCGAACCGTCGGCGGCGGCGTTGAAGAAGGGGCCGGGAATATAGTTGTCGCCCGCCGAGATACGTACCGTCGCGTCGTACTCATCCTCCAAGCCATCGACCAGGGCGGCAAAGTTAGGAGCGTTATCGATGGCCTCCACGCCCCCTTCCAGGTCGGAGGCGTGCAGCAGTTGCAACGTAAAGGATTCTTCGCTGGCGTTGGTGCCGGTAGGGTAGTCCTTTGGCGCGCTTTCTTCGCCCTCGGTAAGGAAGCTCTCTCCGTCGTTGGCTCCCCAGGCGGCGGCGAAGTACTCATCCGAATTGGGCTCCAGGATGGTATTCACGAAGTACCAGTTGGCCTGGGCGCGTCCTTCGGCCACGTCGAGGATGTAGTAGCCGTGCTCGTCCAGGTCGTTGTAGCGCATGTGCGGATTGGGATTGATGCCTCCTACTTGGGGGATGGCGGCGGGCAGTGGGTTGTTAATCTGCGCCTCAAAGCCCAGGGTAGCCTGCTTCCCAATATTCTCGTCAAAGTTGGCCGAGTTAACGCTGGGAGTAGCAAATTCTACCGCTACGGAACCGGCGCGGGTGGCAGGATCGTAGGTGGGAGTGACGGGCACCGGCACCTGCTGGGCCACCGCGATCAAGGGGTCGCTGCCGCTTAGAGGCGATGGCTGGGCGGTGACGTCAAAGGCGAAGGAGGAGTGGAAGTCGCCGGTGAGGATCACGGTGTTGCCGATTTGGTTGTCGCCTAAGAAGTTGATAATCTCGTCGCGCTCAGCGGGGTAGCCGTCCCAGATGTCCAGGAAGACACTCTCGATGCCGTCGGTGGTGAAGTCGCCGTTGGGGTCCAGCCCGGCAAACCACACGTTGAAGGGAGAAAAAATCACCTGGTTGCCAATCACTTTCCACTTGGCCTCTGAAGTGGTGAGCTGGTCGTACAGCCACTGCTTTTGTTCTTCACCTAAGATGGTGCGGTCGGCGCTGTATAAATCCGGATCGGTTACGCTCATCTTTTGAATTTCGCGTTCTTCCAGGCGGGTATCAAGCATGATCAGATCTACCAGGTTGCCGTAGTGCACGGTGCGGTACAGGGGGCTCTTTTCCAGATCAACGCGGATGGGCAACCATTCCTGGTAGGCTTGCTTGGATACCGACTTGCGCACACTCCAGGGGCCTTCGGTTTCGGGCTGGTGGTTCTGCGCCCCGTCTTTATAGCTATCGTTGGCCGACTCATGGTCGTCCCACACGGTAATGAAGGGATGCTGCTGATGCACGGCCCGCAGGTCGGGGTCCAGGCGGTACTGAGAGTAGCGGGTGCGGTAGTCTTCCAGGTCTACGATTTCCTTGTCGGGCAGGTGGCGGCGGTTAGCGCGTAGATCTTCGTTACCGTAGAAGTCGCTGCCCGAGGCCGAGTACTCGTAGATGTAGTCGCCCAGGTGAATCACGGCGTCGAGGTCGGCGCGTTCGGCCACCTTTCGATAGGCGCTAAAGTAGCCTGCCTGGTAGTTGCTGCACGATACCACGGCGAAGCGCAGGCGGTCGGCCTCGTCGGCGGTGGGCGCGGTGCGGGTACGCCCGGTGATCGAGCTGGCCTCCCCCGCGCTAAAGCGGTAGAAGTAGGTGGTGTAGGGCTGCAGTCCGGTCACGTCCACCTTCACGGTGTAGTCGCGCGCCGCGTTGGTGGTAAACAGGCCCGACTGCACCACGTTGGTCATGCCGGAATCGGTGGCCACCTGCCAGGTAACGTCGACGTCGGCGGAAGCATTCTCTTCTTCAGAAGCATCCACTTGGGGAGTAATGCGTGACCAGATGATCACCCGGTCGGGCAGCGGGTCGCCCGAGGCCACACCGTGGTAGAAGGGTTTAAGGGCGGGGTCGTAGTTGAGCGATTGGCTGTGTAGCGGGGCGGTGAGCAGAAGTAGCCCCAGACAAGAGGTAAAAAATCGGTTCATCGGGTTAAGGTTGGATTTGGTTGAATGGCTAAAACTACGTCCTAGTTCTCGGAGATTAGACTTTTGTGTGTTATCGAATTATTAAGAATAGGTGAAGCCGTGGTAACACAAGAGGGGTGCGCGACAAAGTGCAGATTTCTGCCGTTTGTTTTTGACAAAATAAATTAGACATTTACCTCCTTAGTCGGTAGCCAAGAGAGAGAACAGTCAGCGTTTAGCAACCTTAATCAGCTATGAAGTTCGTCCTAACCACCGTCGTCCTCTTCTATACTACTTCGGCTCTCTTTAGTCAAGAAGACCCTGCTCAGTTTGCCCCTCGTCATCACTTCGAGGCAAGCGCTGCTTACGCTCGCGGTTACTGGAAAGACATCATTTTCTCGCCGCTCAACTACCGGACGCAAGGGGCGGGGTATCAGTTGGGCTACCAACGAGAGAACCGAAAGCGGAGCGCCCTTTTCCAAGCGACCCTCGACGGGGGTTTTGGCCAGATTATTCCCGCCCGTACCGATCTTTCTTATTTCACCTCGGAGTACATCGTCGGCAACCTGACCCTGGGGTTGCTGAAGTTGGTGCCGTTGAAGTCCGATAAGCTTCGTCTTTTTCTCGGCCCTCAGTACCGGCTCAACGTGAGCTATTTCGACTACCGGGACCAAACCACTTTTTCGTTTGTGGGTTCGCACACCCTGGACGCTGAGGCGCTGCTTCGCTACGCGTTTAGTCCTCGTCACTCCGTCAGCAGCAACGTCTCAGTGGGTTTAATCGGGCTGGTGGTGCGACCTCCCTACGGGGGTTATGACACTCGTTTGCTCTACAACTACGAGAATCGTCCCCTTCGGCTGATCGTCGACGGGGGAAGATTCGCTTCTTTGTTTAACTACCAACTCATTGGTTGGAATATAAACTACCACTTTGCCCTTACTGGTCGTGCGCACCTCACCGTTCATTACGCGTTCAACTACCAGCGGGTGCGGGATCGTTTTCATCCGTTCGTTCAGGCACTCAACCAAGTAGGGGGCGGAATTAACTTTACCTTATGACTACGAAAAACTGCGGTACACTGCTCGCTGTAGGGCTCCTGCTAACTGCTTGCGAGCAAGTATTTTTGGGTCCGGACGAGGCCAACAATCCCGAACACAACTTCGATCTGCTGTGGAACGATCTGGATCAGCACTACAGCCTGTTCACGGTGCGCAACCTGAACTGGGACAGTATTTACTAGGTGTACCGCCCCCGGGTGAGCGCCCAAACCACCGAAGAAGAGTTGTTTACTATCTGTTCAGAGATGATTGAGTATCTAGACGACTCCCATACTTCGTTGAGAAGCTACGGAGAAGCGCCCTTTTACTATTATTCATCAGGGTACCAACTCAATCTGAAAGCCCGTTACGAAGAATTCAGTGAAGAATTGGTGCAAAATTTTTACCTGGAAAACGTAAAGTACCCGATTGACTACCGCGGGTTTTACTACGGAAAGATACAGGGGAAGGACATCGGCTATATGTACCTGGCCAGCATGCCCCGGGAGCTGGATGGAGCCTTCATTGATGGGGTGCTGGCGGAGATCGGCCACCACCAAGCGATCATCTTCGACGTGCGGAACAACACCGGGGGAAGCACCACCCTGCCACAGCGGTTAGCCGGGGCCTTTGCCGACGATACGCACTTTGTATTCACCAACCAAACCCGAAACGGCCCGGGGTACGATGATTTCGGTGATCCGGTGAAACTTTATACCACGCCCCAGGGCGCTCAGAATTTTAGTAAACCGGTGGTGGTGCTGGCCAACCGGGCTTCCATTAGCGCCGCCGAACATTTTATCCTCTACCTGAACCCAATTCCCAGCGTTACGCTGCTGGGAGATACCACGGCGGGAGATTTTGGCTACCGCACCAGCGACCGGTTTCTGCCCAACGGGTGGACGTACACCTACTCTATCGGCAAGGTGCTCCTTCCCGACGGAAGCAGTTTGGATGGCATCGGCCACGTGCCGGACGTGTACGCCAGAAATACGTATGCCGACGTCTACGAAAAAGATCAGGATATGGTAATTGAATCGGCTCTTACGTATCTTTTTGACAAGTACGGGATAGAGTAGGATTGCTGTCACAAGCAGGCAACGCCTCTTGCTTATAGCCCGTCGTCTTTCTTCAACAGATTGTCTATCGTTCGCTTCACCGCCGGTGCTTTGTTGGTATGGTTTTCATAAAGCACGTTTCCTGGGGTAACAAGTGCGTAGTTTGGGATCCCCTCTATGCTGAAGCTGGCCCGCAACTTTTGGTTCCACCGGCCTTCCGCCAGCACGTTGATGCCCCGCAGGTTGTAGCGCTCAACGGAGGCAAGCCACCATAAAATAGTCGTTCAAGAACTGCAGGTAATTCCCTGAGGTGATTGCTTCCGGGTTGTTGATGAGCACATCGCTCAGAAAGGCATAATATTGATCCGGTAGCTGGTCTTCAAATACTGAAAATTGCTCATTGTACTTAGGGATAACGATTTTAAATCCTAGTCCGGCGTATTCAATTTCGGCTTTCTCGTGAGTGACAAACCAGTTGGGTAGTGGTTTTTCGTGAAGATAACTTCGCAAGAGGTCGCGCTCGTTGCTAACGACCGAGTCGATAGTCAGCAAAATTTGTTGGTAACTAATGCTTTGGGTCAAGGTTAGGCCAACGGTCGATCCAAGGTAAACCAATCGCTTTACAACTAAAAATATAGTTGTCTTTTTATTGCCTCCGCGATAAATCGTATTGTTTCGTATATTTGAACGACAAAACGTCCATCATGGCCCCATCCTCCGCATTAGGCATTTCATTGGTCCCTGATCCATCGCTTGCTGAACCGAAAAAAGTAGTCGTGACCGGGGCCCATCCGGGCGATCCGGAGGCGGGGTGCGGCGGGTTGATCGCCCGGCTCACCCAGGCCGGACACCAGGTGGTGCTCTCTTACCTCACCAAGGGAGAAGCGGGTATTGAGGGCGCTACGCACCAGGAAGCGGCCACCACGCGAATGGCAGAAGCCAAGGTATCCAGCGAGATGCTGGGCGGCAGCACCCATTATTTTGGTCAGACCGACGGGGCCACCTTCACCGACAACGGGCAGTACCAAAAGATGCTCGAGTTTCTGGAAGCCGAGCAGCCGGATCTGTTGCTCACCCACTGGCCGATGGACACCCACCTGGACCACCGGGCCTGCGCGGCCCTCACCTACGACGCCTGGCTGCGTCTGAGCAATCCCCCGGCGCTGTACTTTTACGAAGTGACGCCGGGCGGGCAAACGCAAAACTTTGTCCCCTCCGATTACGCCGATATCAGTCCGGTGGTTCAGTTGAAACGCCGGGCCTGCTTTGCGCATGAAAGTCAGCGGATGGAAAAACTCTATCCCACCGACCACGAGAAGATGGAAACATTCCGGGGGATGGAAAGCGGCTACGAATTTGCCGAAGCCTTCGCCCGCCACACCCGCAACCCCACCCGGTTCGCCTAACTCCTACCCCATGTCTACCAACATCAGCCGACGACAACTCCTCAAGCGCTCCGGACTCACTTTAGGCGCTACCGTGGCGGGGCTGCCGCTGACGGTCGCGACCAACCCGCAGGCCAAACTCAAGGTGGTGGTCACCGGGGGGCACCCCGACGATCCGGAAACCGGGTGCGGCGGACTCATTGCCTTGCTCACCGCGGCCGGACACGACGTCACCATCGCCTACCTCACTCGGGGCGAAGCGGGCATCGCCGGGGTGGCGCACAAGGAGGCCGCGGCAATCCGAACGAAGGAAGCTAAAAGCGCGGCCGATATGTTGGGAGCAACACCGCGATTTATGGGACAAATCGATGGTGACAGCTACGTGAATGCTGCCGCCTACCGGCAAGCCTTCGATTTTCTGAACGCAGAGCGTCCCGACCTACTGCTCACCCATTGGCCCATCGACACCCACCGCGATCACCGCAGTTGCGCCATGCTGACGTATAACGCTTGGCTATGGATGGAAAAAAAGCCTGATCTATATTTCTACGAGGTGGTGAGCGGCGGGCAGACGCAAAATTTCGCGCCCACCAATTTTGTGGACATTTCTGCCGTGCGCGGCACCAAGCACCGGGCCTGCTTCGCGCACGTGAGTCAAAATATAGAGGTTCAGTACCCAAAAGATCACGGCCTGATGGAAGAGTTTCGGGGCATGGAAAGCGGTCACCCCTACGCGGAAGCGTTTGTCCGCCACTGGTGGAATCCGCGGCAGCTTACTGGTTTGGCGGCGCACTAGCGTCCTGAGTGCTAGGGCGTGTTGACATATAAGCTAACGAGGGATTTTGAGGTTAATTTTCGTTCGGTTAAGGCCATCGTGGCGCGACACTTGAGAAGCGCGATGCGGGGGCATCGGGCGCCAAAAGTAACGCAGAACGGGCGGGAATTAGGCCAAAATCACCGTTCCAGTTTGTATGTCAACACGCCCTAAGGCGTATTGATATTTTTTACCCACGCCGGTTGGGTCTTCCATAGCCTTCGTGAACTGTATCACGGTTTCTATAGAGGTTATTCTGATAATTTTCTTGGAGGCTCGTGTCGACACGAGCCTTAAGAATTTATCGGAATAAAGTTTTATAATAACAATAAATATTTTATTAACATAGTTTTAGTTACGACACAAATAATCTTTTTTATTGATTCAGCCACGGATAGCTACGGTGTTTTGTTCGTTTGCCGCCAATTGCGCGGCTATTGCGGTAGTTGACCACTTCTACCCAACATCTTCTACCGGACCCGATGAAAGTGCGTCACCCTCCAATAAGCACGGTGGGGTAACCAACGGTGATCGTGCCGCCGTGAGCGGTAGGATCACCCAAGCGGGCGGCAGGTTTGTTTCCAATCAGCACCGTGACCGAACCCATTATGATGGTGTCGGGCGGACCCACGCAGGTACACATATCGCCCAGCACGGCGGCGGGTACGCCACCGATCAATACCGTGGGCATTCCGGGTCCCATAACGGGTCCGCCGACATGAGGCACCGGCGGCAGACCGGGAGTTACCATCGGACAAACGTGCATATCGGTGATGCGGGCAGCGGGCTTACTCATAGTAGATAATTTTACCGGAAAACCACCGCGAACCGACCGCTATCTGGTAGTGATATAGTCCGTTCGCCAGAATTGAGCCTATTGTATCGCGGCGTTCCCACGTTAGTGTGTGATGGCCCGAAGAAAAGTGCTGCTGCCCCCGCCGGACAACGCGACCGGTGGCGTCTATCAGAGTGAATGAAACCAGCGAAGTGGTTTCCGCTTCGGGAATGGTTAGCGAAACAGCTGCTTCATCGGTCGCCGGATTAGGATAAACCGATCCTACCTGCACCGGCGGGGGCAGTAATTGATTGGTTAGGATATCGCTGGGTCCGTAGAACAAGGTGAACGTTCGCTTAGACTGACCAGGCCGAAAGGTATATTCGCTCACCTCGCGCAGATTAATAAGTCGGTGGATAAGCTCATCGCGCAGCCACAGCTCCCGATTGTTTTGCCCCCACTCCCGATTGCTCCACTGCAAGCGAACCTCATCGGTTGGGTCACTCGTTTCAACGTCAAACTGCCAGGTATGCTGCGCAGCGGGCAAAACAATATCGCGTTCTAGCTTTTTGTCTACCAGCGTATTAGTAAACTTCACTTCAACAAATTGTTTAAAGCGAGGCAGGGGCGTCGCATCGTGAGTATCGTATCCATCCTTCGCTTGCGGGTGCATACCGAATCCGGCCAACTGGTTGGTCACCAATCCATCCGTGGCGGTGAACCCTACGAACCAAGCATCTTCGTCCAGCGGCTGATTACCAAACCGGCTAATGCCGCCCCCTACTGCGCTGGAGCGAGCGTTGCGATCGTTCACCGCCGAGACTAATAAAGTTGTAGCCTCTTCACTTTCTACAAACAACCCTTCGTAGGCCTTTAGAATGCCCGTGGCCTCGGCGTAGCGGTCGCTACGGAACACCCGCTGGTCGCGTTCGCCCAACCACCCCAGACTTATTTCAAAGGGGAACGGATTGCCGATGAGGTTCCATCCGGCTTGCAACGGAATGGCAAAATTGCTGGTGGAGTCTACCTCCACGGTGGTACCCTGCACGGCCAGGGGCACGCCCGCCCGCTTCAGCAACCAGTAGCCCCGCCCCGGTTCAAACTGACTGAAGCTCGATCCGTATTCTTGGTACCCGTCGCTGCCCGGGGCGTGACGCAACAGCCGGATGCTGTCGGCACTAAACGAACGGGGCCCCGTCCAGGCCTCATTGACCGGCTGCGCCCGAAACGGAACGGCCACCAGTTGGTAGTCGCCCTGCTCGGGCACCGCCTGATCGGCCTTGTGCAGAGTCATAGGTGCCTTGGAATACTGCCGGTACACCCGCACCGGAGCGGAAGTGCCGCGCGTGGTCGTTCCGTTCTTAACCACGAATTGATACGAAAATCCCAGGGGATCGGAGAGTTGAGCACTGGTCAGAAAAGCTTGGTATTTATCTTCTTGCAACTGTGCTCCTATCTCCTGAGAAGCAACATTGGACAGTCCGGTGATTGTCAGCAGCACGTTGTCGGTATCGGCTACTCCGGCCACCTGCGCACTGATGGTAAGCGACTCCGAAGAAGGATCGTACGCCTGCGGGTTATCCGTAGCGGGGACCACCGTTAATTCCTCTTCGGGGGCATCGGGCGGAACCACCTGCAAGGCTAAGGTTCCCAGGGCCAGTTGGGTGTCCGATTTCACAATTACTTTGGGGTAAGCCCCTACTGGCAAGTCATCAGGAACCTTGAAAGTGATTTCGGTACCGGCGGCATTGACGGCAATCACCGACAGGGGCTGCCCCTCGATGATCTCCACGGTGATCTTGTCAGGATCGCTGCCCAAATTCTTTCCGGTAATAATCACCGTATCTCCCGGACTAGCCTCGCCGCCGGACGACCAGGCGGTGATCAGGGGCAGGGTGGTGTTGGCGTCCACCACTTCCAGGCGGAGGCTACTGGCCGCCACCCTTCCGTTCACGGTCACCTCCACCGCGTAGCTGCCCACCGGCAGCGGGTCGGGCAGGGTGAGCTTCAGTTGATCGGGCTGCTCGGGAGCCACGGTGAACGTAGTGACCGCGGTGGGATCGCTGCCGTCTTGACGTAAGTTTACCGCCAGCAGGTCGGTGCGGTGGGTGGCATCGATAAAGGCGCAGCCGCGCACGGTGACGGTGGCTCCCGGAAGCACGGTGGCCTCGCTGAGTTGGGTCAGGGTGGGCAGCACCCGTAGGTCACCCGCCGCGGCCGCCTGCCCGTTTACCTGCACCCGCAGTTGGTAGGTTTGGGGGTATACCGGGGGCACTTTGGCCTGAATTTGAGAAGGAGCCACCGCCGACACCGTAGCGTTGCTCACTTCGGTGGCGTTGCGATCTAAGATAACTTTCACCCCGGCTGAGGCTGATCCGAAGTACTTCCCTCCTAGCGACAGGGTTTCTTCGCAGGTGGCAGAGGCGCCATCGGGCAGGGGCGTCACCACCGGGGGCACCGACACACTGCCCTGATAGAAATCCTGGTAGAAGCTCTTGCTAAGCCGTAAGGGGTAGGGCGTGCCCGCTACCCAGGTGTCAGGCACGTTGAGCAGCACCTCGCTGACTTCATTTCCGTCGGTGATGTTACCTCGGGTGCTACCTTCATCAGCTTGTCCCCCCGTACCCATGCGGTAAGCAAAATCGTTCGCACTTGAGCTGAACAGGCGGGTACCCCGGATGCGCAGTTGGTAGCCATCGCCGGTTCGCACGGGGTTCACCTCGGTGATGCGAGGAATGCTAGGAAAGCGATAGCGGCCCATAAAGATATCGAAGTTGCCCGAGGGGTTGGCCCGCAGCGAGGCACCGTCCAGACCGAAAGCTTCCTGATTGAAAACAAACGGCACGTCAGCCCGAAGTTCGCTACCATTGTTCACCACCGTCATACCCCGACTGGCGTACAACTCACCTCCGTTGGAGAAGCCACTTAGATACACCAGGCGGTCGTCGGGCAGCTTGCTGGCCGAGGTGGAAAACGCGGACAGAAAAGTATTCTTATCACCATTGCGTTTTAGGGTACGGGTGGTGCCGCCCTGGTTGATGGTGAGTTCGCTCTGGAAGGTACCACTCACGAAGTAGTTGCCTTGCCCGTCGCTTACGATCTGCTTACCATCTTCAGTATCTGCACCACCAATCAAAAAGTGGTTGATCAGGGCACCGTTGGTGCCATCAATGCGCAGCACGTAGGCGTCTTTGCCCTGCGGCGATGTATCCAACGCCTTCCCCTGGTAGGTAGGCGTGCTGGGCACGTCCTGCACAACGAGCAGTTGCTGCGTGCGGGGATCGTAGTCCAGATCCCCATCGGCATTAAATTCCTGGTTACTAGCCAGTACGGTGAGCCAGCGCGGGGCTAGGTTTTGGTTCAGACGGGAAAAGAACACCTGCTTGCTGCCCGCGGTAGTGGCGGTTTGCTCACCCGGCGTGCCGCTGAAGATGGCTTCGCGTACCCGAACCGACTTGGTGAACTGCCCGCTCACGTACACGTCATTGTTGGGGTCCACCAACAGCCCGGTCACTTTAATTTGATCCTCCGGGCCGCCCAGAATGGTCAGATCGCGAATGGAGCCTTTGCCCAGCTCCGAGGCGTAGCGGGCCACAAACAAATCACTGCCCTCACTAGTGATAGGGTCAATCCGATTGTCATCCGGATCAAACAGAAAATTGGTAGTTCCGTTGAAGCGCCCGGCGATCAGCAGGTTGCCATCATTATCAATAGCCAGTTGATCGCCAAAATCGCGTCCTTCGCTACCCAGGCGGTTCACGCTCTGTAGGTTGCCTTTTAGGTCCCAGTGGATTAAGAACAGGTCGGTATTTCCCAAAGAGGTAACCGTCTCCCCGGAGCCGCTACCGTCATCTGCAGCAAGCGTCCCGGAAAAGGATCCTAGGGCATAAATATTGTTTCCGCTCACCGCAACATCGCTCAAGTGGGCCTCGCTGCTCGGATCCACCCCAAAACTGGTGAAGCCCCGGTAGTTGGGCGACGCGGAAGTAGAAGCAACCACAAAAAAGAACTGGCCCGGCCCGTACGCTCCCCGGTAGTACGTGGTGGGGTTAGACGCCCAGCCGGAAAAGGTGATGTCATCGCTCCACTCTCCGATGATGAAATGATCGTTTCCGTCTATCTGCACCTTGCGCAGGTTGACCCGCCCAGGACTGGAGACGGTACGGGTTACGTCAGGAGACTCTCGGAAGCCAGCAACTTGGGCGAAAGTTGGTTCAGTAGTTAGTAGGCCAATAATCAGCAGCATGATAGCGGGGAAGAATTTTTTCATGAGGGTAGGTCGTCAGAGATAGGTGGGTTTAGTTACCGGGTACTTTGGGCGGATCAGTCAAACGCGAAGGGGTATCGACGGGGGCATCAGGACCAGCGTTATCCGGCAGCAGAAAATAAACCGCCGCGGCGACGACCGCTACCGACACCCCGATGTAGATGCCCCAGGGGGACTTCTTTTTGATGCGGAACACACCGCTTTCCAGGGGCGAGCCGGACGATTCGGGCTGTAGCTGAAAGCGGTAGTTGCTTCCTTTGGGTAAATCTTTAGGCACTTGCCAGGTGTACTCACCACTCGTTAGGTTGGCTTGCAAGGGTTTGATCAGCTTTTGCCCCCGGTACAGATCAAGCGAAACGGGTTGCTGGGGCGAGGCGTTCCAGGCAACGCGGTAGGTTTTTCCCCGCGAGTAGCGGTCTTGGACGCCGAGAAAGCCTCCGCTAAACACTTCGGTTGAAGCGGACTCACCTTCGGGGGACGCTTCGGTAGTCTCGGTTTCCGGGTCCTCCCGGACGGCTGGTTCCTCTACCTCCGCCACCGGTTGGGGGGTTGCAGCGGCGGGAACCGCGTCCTCTTTACCGGAAGCTTCTTGCCCAATGTTAAACTTCACGTAGCTGATAAGCGCCTTCCAACGGTCGGCTGACTCCGGCTGCAAGCGCAGGGTGACCCGCCGGGGCTGGGGCAGCAAGCCACCGTAAAGGCTCTCAAAGTCTACGATCAGATAGTAGCCTTCGGCATCCTGTTGCACGTCGTAGATGCGCTGCAGCGAGTAGTACACGTCAAGGGTTTGCTGGGCCGTGGTGCCCTGGTAGAAGATGTTGAAGTCGGTGAGGTAGGTGCGCACCGGCCGCTCCTTGGTGTCGAACGGGGGCAGGTAGTCGCCGTCGTAATCGTAGACCACGTAGGCCCCTTCGGTGAAAATCTGCCGGTTGCCGGGGGTGGTGAATTCAGTAACAATCTTATCGCGGTACGACTTAGAAATGCGCGGATTGATCAGCTCCCGCATGGCGGCGTTGTAGTCCTGTAGCGCCCGCTCCGCTCCCTTCTTCATGGCGTAGATGGTGTCGTCGCTGAGCGAGTCTTCTGAGACCTGGGCAGCCCCCCGATACGATATTATTAACAATAACATAAAAATAATAAATAAGTTATTATACATAATTATAGCATTAGGGCAAATAGAGAAGGTTTTTGCGGTACGTTTGCTTCTCAGTTTCGCTGAGTAGCAGCAGGTTGTTGATTAGCCAGCCCGAGTTGGTAGAGGGGCGGTGAAAGTCTTGCACTTGAAACACCCACCCCTCCACCTGCAGAAAGTGATACACAATGTGATCCACCTGCCGGAAGGTGAGTTCGCGGCGGTAGAGCCGGTTCAGAAAAGCGGTCAGGGGCTGGTCCACCTCCCCCCGCACCACATAGCTCTCCAGGTGGGCGGTGTCCCGCAGAGCGTCCACCAGGTTCATAAAGTCGGTACCAAAGCTGGTGGGTTGCAGCGTTTTGGTCACGTCGTAGGTTTCGTCCACAGCGAAGGCCAGTCGCTCGGTGGTCGCTTTCGGCAGAAAATCGGCCGCCACGCTGTTGATGATCCAGCGTGAGCCGCCCGTGGTTTCGTCCAGCTCGATAGAAAGTACCAGGGTAAAGAAAACCCTTTTGCCGTGCTGCACGCCCTGGCAGCGCAGTTCGGCGTACCAGTCGTGATCATAAAAGTCCAGGTAGGGCGGCGGCAGCGAGTCGCTCACCTCGGACAAAAAGCGCACGATGTCCGGCTTGTTCCAGTCTTTCTTCGCGAGGTTAAATAAACTACGCAACACGTCGGTGCGACTTACATCATTGATTTGGTACTGGTCCTTAACGTACTGACGGATAGGCGTATAGTCGGCATTGTTGAAGCGATCCATGAACTCGTCGATCTGCTTCACCTGCCAGGCGAAGTTTTCTTCGTAGGGAAACAGAACAGTTTGCGCTGGGGCCGACAGTGCGGCGCAGATCAACAGAGCGGTTAGAAGCAGAAAGTTTTTCATCGCTTATTTTTCACGGGTTTGTTTCACGTTCACGCTCGAGAGCAGCACGTCCCACTTCTTCTGCTGCTTCCCTTCGTCAAACACCACGTATTGGTCCAGCACCACCTCAATATCTTTTTCGGTCACGTCCTGGTACACAATTTCGTTATCGAGGTAGCCCCGGAAAAGCTGCTGGGCGGCGATCATGCCGTAGTAGCGTCCGTCCATGCCCTTGCGAAACTTGCTCACCATCATGGCCTTCACCCACAGCAGTTCTACTTTGTCGTAGGGCAGCATCCGCAACCGGTCCAGGTACACCGGCACCGTATACTGCTTGCTTTCGGACTGATTTAGTGACGATACCTGAATTTTAGACGAGTCGCTCATGAACAGCATCACGGCGTGGGACACCGCCATCAGCTTGTCTTCTTCCACCTCGTCCTTATTGGATACAATGCTGAGATACTTGCCAAAGTCGTTGGCCTTCACCAGGGCCATTTTCTCGAAGTGGGCCTTGCGTTCGTCGTCCAGCATCAGCACCTCTTCGCCCTCCTCGTCTCCCGAAGCGGTAACGATGGAAGCGGTCGGTTGCCTGGTTTCTTTCGGGAGTTGGGCTAGCCCGCGGGCCACGTCGGCCGCCGGGGCCAGCAGTTGGTGGCGTCCGTCGCGGTAGAATACTAATAGTACGTTTTTCTGGGGTATTGATTGCCGTTGGGGAGTTTCGATGGGCAAGTACGAGAGCGTTTCTCCATCGATGGTCAGCGAGCGGGCGGTAACCATGTTCCCGTTGCGCAGGATGATGCGGTGGGCTTGGGGGTCGGTGCCCTCCTGCCAGGTGGCTGCTCGGCCGGGTAGGGCGAACTCGCCGGTTTGCTTAATAGCCAGCACCCACTGTCCGGCCGCGATGGTTTGTTCGGCCGAACCCTGGGTATACAAAATGGCGCGGGAAGTGAGGGTGGTGATGGTGCCTACGACCGCTTCGCCGTTGGGTAGGTAAATCTTATCCGCTCCCGACTGTCCTCGGGTCGGAATGGTGACAATAAATAAGAGGAAACAATACACTAGTCTCATAAGCACAGCGCCGTTTGGGTGGCGGATGCTTAGGAGTGGAGGCTAGCTAGCGATTCGTAACCTTAAGAGATCGTTTTTTTGCTTACTTAAAAACCTCCGTCAACGGCAGATCTACCTTAATCTTCTCGTCTACCAGGGTTTCGTCGCCGCTGAAGAAGCGGTATTTGCCCGGTTGATGGTTCACCGCGATGGCTTCCATGCTGGGCAGTACGATCCAGCAGGAGCTGACGCCCATCTCAAAGTAACGCTGGGCCTTGGCGTTCAGATCGCTTAGGTTTTGTTTGGGAGACAAAATTTCTACGGTGGCTAACGGAGTATCTTCTCTCCGTATCACGTCGTTCTGCCAGTCGACTTCAAACTTAGGATAGATGGCAATGTCGGGCACCAGGGGTTTAGCGTCCGAAGTCGCTAAGCTTAACTCCGGAAGGATCATATACCTAGCGTTGTATTTGGCATTTAAGATATAAATCAGATTTCCCTCCACAAAAGAATGTAGAATATCAGGCATCGGTTTTCCTCGCTCGAGTTGATAATCGGAAAGCGGATCAATGGCAGTAGTCATAGGGCGATAGGTTAAGATAAGGTAGTTTTATCCTCCTACGAACATCTACCCTACCTGGTTCCAACCGGTAATCATACCATACTACGAAAAAAATCGTAAGTTACTTGCAAGTACGAAAAGTATCGTATATCATTGCACTACGATGATTATCGTATATTCTTTCTAATTATGAAAAATCAACTTTCCTCTAAACCTACCGAAGCCGAACTGGAAATTCTTCAGGTGCTGTGGAACCACGGTCCGGCCACGGTGCGCGAGGTGCACGACCATTTGTACGACCGCCGGGTTGCGGGCCGCCGGAACATTGGTTACACCACCACCCTCAAGAACATGCAGAACATGGTGCAGAAGCGGTTTTTGCTACGCGACGACGCCCAACGGAGTCATGTGTACGCGGCTGCCATCCGTCAAGCGGATACCCAACGGGTGCTGCTCGACCGCTTTTTAGACACCGCCTTCGGGGGTTCGGCTTCCCAACTGGTGATGCAGGCGTTGGGACACCAGAAGACCAGTCCGGAAGAACTACAGCAGATCAAAGCCCTGATTGACCAACTCGAAAACAAAAAATCATGATGACTTCCCTCACCGAAGCCCTGGGCTGGACGTTGCTCCACAGCCTCTGGCAGGCCACCCTGGTTGCTGCAGTCTTCTGTTTGATCCGCCCGCTTATTCGTCACCGCCCGACGCAGGTGTACGTTGGTGCCCTGGGGGCGCTGCTGATCGTACTGGGTTGGTCGCTGTACACTTTTGTCGATGTATACACCCTCGAAAGTGCTCCTACCCGCCCGGCGGTCATCCACCCCGCGCTATCAATCCCGCCCGCAACGGCAAGCCCCGCGGTCACTGAATCGGTACCCTCAGCCCAGTCGCCCGATTGGTCATGGGTGGCCGTTGGGGTCGCCTGGATTGATCCCTACATCAATTTCGTGACGGTGGCCTGGCTCACCGGCATGGTGATTCTATCGGCTCGCCTGACCGGGGGCCTGTGGTATCTGGAGCGACTGCGCCACCACCGCGCCTGCCCCGCCACCGCCTGGGAGGTTACCGTGGCTACCCTGGCCACCCGCCTGGGCATCCGCCGCCCCGTCACGCTACTCGCCTCAAGTCAGGCGAAAGTGCCGATGGTGATCGGCCACCTGAAGCCGATCATTCTGCTGCCGGTCGCTTTGCTAAGTAGTCTACCCGCGGAGCAGATTGAAGCCATCATCGCGCACGAACTGGCACACATCCGTCGCCAAGACTACCTGACTAACGTGCTACAGTCGTGCATTGAGATCCTTTATTTTTATCACCCGGCCGTTCGGTGGCTGTCGTCGGTGGTGCGGGAGGAACGCGAAAAGTGCTGCGACGACCTGGCGGTATCCCTGAATGGCAACGCAATTGCCTACGCCAAAGCCCTGGCCGAAGCCGAACGGCTGCAACATACGGCCGATCCGCTGGTGATGGCCTTTGCCCCGCGGCGAGGAAGCTTGCTGTCGCGTATTGAGCGCTTGGTTGGCCCCCGTACCTCGCCCACGCGTCTGGCCGCCAAGGCATGGTTCATCGTGCCGATGCTGTTGGTGGTCACCTACCTGGCCGGAAGCGATACGCTGGCCCGGAAGGCAGCGTCCAGTGAATCGCCGCTCACGTCCAGTGTGGTCAAGAAACAACTGTCTGATCGAGCGCCGGTCGACGTTGCCCCGCTGAACAGCGAAGCGCGAGATGCTGATAAATCAAGAAGTGCTGCCGCAACGGTGCCGGATTCTTCGCTGGCATCGGATACCATTCCTGACGAAGACGAGAAAGAACGTGAGTCCGGTAGCTTTTCGTTTCACTTCAACGATAGCACTGATTTTACCTTTGACATGAACTTTAACTTTGACGAAGAAGACAGTGCTGCTCACCACGGCTTTCGCCACTGGCGATTTAGCAGCGGCGATACGTTTCCTGACTTCACGGGGAGCGACTCGCTGTGGCGGGAGTCTATTGAAGAACTAAGCAAAACGATGGATGGCTTTTCCGAAGAACTAGCTACCTATCTGGAAGATTCATTAGACACCAAAGCTTTGCAGCGGCGAATGAATTCGGTACAGCGGGAGTTGAGCCGGTTGCAGGCGGAACTGGGCACCACGTTGCAACGGACGTTTAGCGACGAGAAGATGGAGGACTTACAAAAAGAGTTGCAGGATGCGAATGAAGAGTTGCAGCGCAATCTGCAGGAAGAACAATCGTGGCGCAATGAAGAAAGCAACCGAAAGTTGGAAGAACTGCAGCGAGCGCTGAAAGAAATGCAGCAACAGAACCAAGATGAACCGCGTCACTATAGCGAGAGCAAGAAAGATAGCCTAAAATTTAAGGAGAGCCAACGCGCGTTCAGAGAAAAACAGCGGCGATTCCAAGAGGAGAACCAGCGCCGCCTGAAGCAATATCGGGCAGATGCGCGCGACCAAGCTCAGGCGCACGCTCAGGTGCATAACAGTTTCGACGATACGGTGAATCGCTTAGAAAAAGCCTTGCTGACCGACGGCCTAATCAAAAGCGGCAAAGAGTATCGCTTTGAACTCAAACCCAAGGGACTCTACATCAACCGGAAAAAGCAAGACGAGGAACTACTCGTCAAATACCGGGATTTGTTAGATGTAACGGAAAGCACCAGCTTTTCAATCACCCGCACCGCCCGGTGATGCGTTTACCGACCGAAGGTATCGTAATAGCGATCGGCGTGCCCCTCGTAGCGCTTGATCAGGTCAATGTTGGCCACCTCAAGTGGGGTCAGTTTAGCGCGTACATCGATAGAAACCGGAATGTACCAGTCTACGTGGTGGTTGAAGACGTAGCGAATGCGTTTGTTTTTGAACGAGTAGCCATGCCGGGCGTAGATGGAATTGCGCAGAATCTCCAGATCGGCCTTGTACATATTCTCAACGTCTGAGCTGGTTAACCGCTGTGCCGATGGGTTCACATTTAGCACATCATGGGTAGAAAATTCATCGGACGCGGGTGCAGTAGCGCGACGAGTATGAACTTCCAGGCCCGCAGGGTGATGGCCGACAGCGTGAGCGCGAAACTGCGGATCATCCAGGCCCGGTGCGCCGACCAGTCTGATCGACGAGCCGTGAGAACCGCTTTCAAAGTAGTATAAAACCAAACCACCGATAGCAAGCAGAAAACAGTCTGCGAACTGAAACCCCCGTTGGCGTACCAACCCATTACCAAGCCCGACGGGGCCGCAAAGACAACGATGGTCACTACGTACAGCCAACCGAAGCGGCGATGCCACTGCGGTTGACGCTCTCGTAAGCCGGAGGAAAACCGCTATCTCCTATCTCATTGATTCAATACGGTAAATTAAATAGCGCTCCTCGGTTAGTCCCATCGACGACGTTGTTTACCTTGGTGATAAGTCATCAGCTACCCGCCAACAACAGCAAAAACTGTGTAGAACCTATATCCGCGGTAAATCGACCCGGTGCGGACGCATAAATACGCTGTCAATATCGTATTTTAGGGTATGAAGCGATGGCTATTCTCTTTATCATGGGCGATTTCCTTCGGGGCGGCAGCACAATCCGTTGGTCCGGATCATCCCGTGTTCATCAGCCAGGAGATTGATGATGCAGACTACGGATCGTTTAGCCTCAATACCAGCTACTATACCATCTCGAACAATATCGATAATCGGCAGTCTTCTGCCTTTATAAGCGATACCCCCTCGTCCGACGAGTATCTCTACTTCGCCCAGCATCAGCCGTCCTACTACTTCCTAATCCACCGGAAGCGATCGGTTTCGGGGATGATCCTCTTTCACCAGCAAACCACCGCCCACCGCTCGGGCTTTATCTACACTATTGTGAATCCGGCAACCGGACACCGCCGGGAAGTGCCCAGCCGATTGCAGGGGGAGCTTACGCAGCAACGGGCCCACGAGTTGGTGGCTGATCAGCTAATTTCAACCGCTAGCTTACTTAACGACACCGTGTTTTTGCTTAATAAAACTCGCTACCCGGTGCTTGCCCTGGCTGCGGTACAAAAAGAAGTGGTTGCCCTGGCGCAGCAGCTTTTGGGACGAGAGCAGGGGAAAGTGGACGACCTGAAAGAATACATTCGGGCAGAAACCATCGGCGGCACGCTGGATTTTAAGGCAACCCTGGCGCAAGAACCGCAGCAACGATTTTCCCGCCACGGAATTGTCTACGATAAAGCCCGCTTTTCGGTGCTACTGTGGGGGGGGGCGGTTCGGATGCTTGGCTTGCGGTCAATAGAGACCGCTCGAGCGCTGTGGGAAGATATTCAGCAACGGCCGCTCACCCAACCGGAGTGGCGCGCTTTGCGCAACGGCTTTCAGGAACAAACCCTGGCCGAAGTCCGCCCGTAGCGTTTCAGTAGTTACCCACTGCACCTAGTCGGCGATTCAAAGCGAATTAATTGTCCACTGCCCTTAGCTTTTCGTTTTCGCGCTCCATCCGGTAGGGCAATGCCCAGTAATTGCCGACGCTGTCCCCTACGTAAAGGTGAGAAGCACTCAGCGTATCGGGGTTGCCATCGGCCCAGTAGTAAAGGAAGGGGGCTCGGCCGTTCACCACGCGCCGTACGTAGTTGTGGTTGCGCTCACTATTGGTCGTAATTTGCCGTACTTTCGCCCAGGTTTCTCCGTGGTCCTGACTCTCCCACTGCGTCACCTCTCCCCCACCCCCGTAGCGTTGCGGACCATCGGTAGTCGGAGCCATCACCGTCCAGCGAGTTCCGTCGATGCGCAGACTTCCCATGTCGTAGTTATGGTCAGAGGTGGTGATCACCGTAGTTTTCCAGGCAGTTCCATCGAAGAAGGTTACGCACCACTCTCGCGGGTCGTTGTCCGGTCCGGGTTCGTGCCCACCACTGGTTAGGTACAGCGCCACCGGATGCCCCTTTTGATCAAAGTTCATGTCTTTCAGGTACACGTTTCGCTTATCCGACTCGTAGTCGATGACGCGCGATGGGGAAGCGACTTCGGTGACCGGAACCGCAACCGGAGTGCCATCAGCGGTGGTCCACGTCTCGCCAAAGTCGGTGGTTTGTAGATAATAAAGATTCGTTCGCCGATCCACGTCTCCGTCGGGATGGCGACTAAAAAAGGTAGCCAGGGTATCGCCGTGGTGACCACTCACTTGATAGTGCCCGCTCTTGGTTTCGCCTTCCCCCATAATCCCGGCCAGCTTTTGGTCTTCGGTCCAAACAATTCCATCCGGACTGGTTTCGTAATACAGTTCTCGTACGCCCGTGTACTTCGTAAAGAAGTGAAAAAAGCCCCGCTTAGGAACGAACCAGGGTTGGGGATAGGTCATTTCTTCCTGGGTAATCTGCGTAAACGCTTCCGTGTTGTAGGGTTCACTACTCTTAAACTTGAAACCGGGCCGACGGGTATTACGACCGCTCACGAACACCCACAGGTAGCCCTTCGCATCGATCAGCAGACTGGGGTTGTCGTGGGGATCGTCGACGCCCTGCTTGTCGTAGACCACCGTGGGTCGGGAAACGGTGCTGTCGCGGTGGTCGAAGCTGCCAATCATGCATAGTAATCGGCGCTCTCCGGCATCAGTGGTTCCTCCGTACACAAAGAAGGTCTTTTGTACTGCCGGAGCATAAATTGCCAAGGGTTTGTGCTTGGCCGTGTAGGTACCTAACCCGCCTGAATACTTGTCGCCGTAGGGATACATCTGCCCCAGGGTAAACCAGATACCCCTATATCCATCTATCGCACTCCCCATCCGGTCACGCTGAACTTGGTTCGGTTGCGCTGACAGTGAGCGCAGGTGAAACAGGCATAACGCCAAAACCAAATAAGGGGCAACGGGTCGTTTCTTCATTTTTAAGAATAAGTAAACTCCCCTTGTTCGCTGCGTACGGTTACTTTTTTGGAAGCGGCCGCCTCAACGCTTCCGACTATCTGGGCATCGATGCCGTAGGATTCTGCAATTTCAATGACCTGCTTAGCGAAAGCTCCGGGCAGATAGACCTCCAAACGATGCCCCATGTTAAACACCCGGTACATCTCCGGCCAGTCGGTCTGGCTCTCTTCTTGAATGAGACGAAACAGCGGTGGAGTAGCAAATAAGTTGTCTTTGACAATGTGTAATCCCTCAATAAAATGCAGCACCTTGGTCTGCCCTCCCCCGCTACAGTGAATCATGCCGTGCAAATGCGGACGCAGTTGCTCAAAAATCTGCTTGATCACCGGGATATAGGTGCGGGTAGGAGAAAGCACCAACTTTCCTACGTCGGTGGTGATATTTCCGATACTGATCGGCTCGGTGAGCGATTTGCTACCGGTATACACCAGTTCTTTCGGGACCTGAGGGTCGTAACTTTCGGGGTATTTCTCGGCTAGGGAACGGTGAAAAATATCATGCCGCGCCGAAGTGAGTCCGTTGCTGCCCATTCCTCCGTTATAGGCATCTTCGTAGCTAGCTTGCCCGAAGGAAGCCAGTCCCACCACCACGTCGCCCGCTTGGATTTGATTCTCCAGGACCTCGGCCCGTTTTATCCGCACAAAAGCGGTGAAACCCACGTCTATCGTGCGGACGATATCCCCAACATCGGCGGTTTCGCCCCCCGCCAGATGCACGTTCACCCCCAGCGAAGCCAGGCGTTTCAGGTAGCGCGAAGTGCCATCGATCAGGGCGCTCACCACCTCACCCGGAATTAGATTTTTGTTGCGTCCAATGGTGGATGAGATCACGATATTGTCGGTAGCCCCTACGCAGGCCAGGTCGTCAATATTCATAATGAGCGCATCCTGAATGATGCCCTCCCATACGCTTAGGTCACCGGTTTCCTTCCAGTATAAGTAGGCCAATGCCGGTTTGGTACCGGCGGTGTCGGCGTGCATAATGTTACAGTAGTTTGGATCGGCCCCCACCAGATCGGGCAGCACCTTGCAGAAAGCATTGGGAAAAATCCCTTTGTCCAGGTGCCGAATGGCTTGGTGCACGTCTTCCTTAGAAGCAGACACGCCGCGCTGCTGGTAACGTTCGTTCATAAGGTTAGGCTGGTGGTGATCATTGTTAGGACGCAAAGTACGAAAAAACGCTCATCTGGGTAGATGAGCGCTCAATTTTCATTCGAACGAGGCCGTTGCTATTCTCCTCGGTTGGCCTGACTGCGGTTGATACCTACCACCTTAAACTCGGTACGGCGGTTCACCTGGTGTTGCTCTTCGGTAACGGCGTTCTTGATGATCAACTGTTCTTCACCGTACCCTTTAGCGGTAATCCGGGCGGGGTCGATGCCACTCTCTACCAAGTATCGCACCGCCGATTCGGCCCGACGTTGCGAAAGCGCTTGGTTGTAGTCATTAGAGTTTCGGGAGTCCGTGTGAGAACTCAGTTCAATGCTGATAGTAGGATTATCTTGTAGAATGGCGACCAGCTTATCTAGCTCCTGCCCCGCAGCATCGGTGATGTAAGACTCATCAAGATCATAGTAAATGTTCTCTAGCACAATAGATTCGTCCAGCACAATCTTGTTAAGCACCAGCTGGGTGGTAAAGGTGGTGTCGGTGACCATTTTCACCAATTCTTCTTGCGGAATGGTTTTTCCGATGGTGGTAAACGGCAGGCGGGTGGTGAAGTAGCCCTCTTTTTCTCCAACGAGTTCGTAGTTGGTGCCGCCCTCCACCGGAAATTTAAACGCGCTTTCGTCACCGGAGTTAGCGTTGGCGATTACCCCGCCGCTGGGATATACCAGGCGCACCTTCACGTCCTTCAACTCTTTTTCTTCTCCGGTTTCATCGTTCGTGGTCAGGGTGGTTCCGGCCACGAAGTAGTTCACCGTCTTCAGGTCCGGGTCGTTATTCACAAAGGCATAGATATCGTCATCGCCCTTGCCCGAAGCTCGGTTCGAAGTAAAGTAGCCGTCCTTGATGGTGGTGAACGACATACCAAAATCGTCGGCGGTAGAGTTTACGGGCGGGCCCAGGTTCTCAATGGATATCTCTCCGTCGCGGCGCACGGCCACAAAGATATCCAGCGCTCCCAAACTAGGGTGCCCGTCGGATGAAAAGTACAGTTTTCCGTCGTCGGTCACGTAGGGGAACATCTCGTCGCCCGGGGTGTTGATCGGGGTGCCCATGTTGCGCACGTTGCTCCAGCGCGAACCATCCCAACGCGCTGAATACAGATCGTTTTCACCCTGCCCACCGGGGCGGTTGGAAGAAAAGTACAGAGTTTTCCCATCGCGGCTAAAGGCCGGGGTGGAGTCCCAGGCATTCACGTCGCTGATGGTCATCAATTGGGGGGTGGTCCACTTGCCCTGCTTGTAGAACGACATGTATAAGTTCACGTCATTGGTGCTCTTGCGCTTGCCACTGTTGCCGCGGGCGAAGACCATCATCCGTCCGTCGGGTGAGAAAGTGATGGCCCCTTCGTTGATGATATCGGTAGTAAACTCTTCGCCCAGGGTTTGCGCCTGCTGAATGGCTACGCTGTCGCCGTTCATCGGTGCTTTGAAGATGTTTGTAAAACCGGTGCCGGTTCCCTTATACACTTTGCTGTTGCCCCGCGACGAGGTGAAGTAAAAGTCCCCGCGGTGCACCACCGGCGCGTACTCCGCTTCCGCAGTATTGACAGTGCTTAAGTCTTCAATTTCGTAGTAGGCATCTTTAGAAGTAATTTCTTCTACCAGATCCAGGTTACTAACTTCCTGCTGAGCACGTTTGGTATGTTCTAGCGTGGTGTCGCTGGATAGCTTGAGGTATTCTTGTAACTGCGCCCGGGCGTCGTCGTAGCGGCTGTTCTGCTTCAGCGCCATGGCGTAGTGAAATACCGCAGCCGTGTCGGCCACTCCCATATCAATAGCGGCCTCGTAGTAGGGAAGTGCCTCCTGCAAGCGGTTACTGAGTCGATAGGCTTCGGCAATTTTATAGTTTGACTCGCCCGCTTCCATCCCTTCGTCCAGCGCTCTTTGGTAGTGCCCGATGGCTACGTCGTACTCTCCGCTCTCAAAACTATTGTACCCCTTCACCAACGCCCGTTTCCCGGCACTGCACGAAGCCAAAATCAGTATTGCCAACCCAATTAGCGATAAGGCCCCGTATTTATTAACTAATATCATATGACAGTATTATTTTTACCATGAAACGATGTTTTCTGCCCGAAAGTATGCGTTTTCTGGCAGGAAATGCCCTTGCCTTACGCATTTGCCTTTGGCAGATAGCGCGCTAACCAGGATTCATTCACGGGTATCTGCCACTGCTTCTCGAGTTCGGCTTTGGTAGACACCAGGTTGTTGAACATAAGCGTATCGGGCTGAATTCGTCCCTCAGCCATCTGGCCTTTGGCCTGAATCAACGGAATCAGTTTCACCGAATCGTTTATCCGGAAAGCAACCAGCGTGCGATCAAAAAAGTCAATCGCCGCGCCCGAAGTCTGAAGCGCATTGGCTACGGAACGCACCAATCCGACAGAACTATCGATTGAGCAACCCGTGGGGAGTTGGTGCTGCTCGTCCACCGCGATCACCACGAAATGCTGGTGCAGCACCGCAACGGAGGCGCATAGCCGCTGACCATGCGCGGCCCACTGCTCCGCAAACAATTTACCTTGCTGCAAAATATATTTTTGCTCTCCAAGGGTGAGGAGGCGATTGGCCTGGTAAATCCACACCCGGGAGTTATTTGGTAGCTCTTCAAAAAGAATATACATGAACGTTCGTTAGGCATAAGTGATTACTCTTGCTTATAACACAAATATAACAAATATTGATCGCTCCTAACGGCTAAAATTGATACTGAAACGACTGTTGCTCCTCACCGGACTGGCCCTACTGGGGTACGGCATCTATTACGTTGGTTTAATGATGCAGGTGCTGACCGGCTTTGGGGCCAAGCAGCTCTGCTCGTGCGTCTTTGTGTCTCACCGAACCAAGGGGTCGGTACTGGCCGACGATCTTAGCCGCTTTCCGTACTCGCTGGCCACGTACGAAATAAACCGGACAGCGCAGTGGACCGAGAGCCGGATGGGCCCTTGGATGTCGCGCCGAGCAATTTACTACGATGGTTTAGGCTGCGTACTGCTCACCGACACTGATACAACTCCCAATCCGCCTGCCACGCTTCCACCAACCGTAGAAGAGCAAACTTTACCGGAAAATCAGACCATGACCGCGGTGGATTGCGAGCGGCTAAACGCAGTACTAGAGCAGGCATTCGCTGAGCCGTATGCTGATCGTCTTCAGAATACCAAAGCAGTGGTAATTATATACCGCGACACGCTGGTGGCCGAACGGTATGCACCGGGCATTTCTGTCGACACCCCGCTGCCCGGCTGGTCGATGGCCAAAAGCGTTACCAACGCGCTGGTGGGCATTTTAGTAAATGAAGGCAAACTTTCCGTTTCTCAACCGGCTCCGGTGGCTGCTTGGCAAAAGGATGTACGACAGCAAATCACGATCAATGACTTGCTGCGGATGCAGAGCGGGCTCGCTTGGAACGAAACTTACTTCGCCGTGAGCGACGTGACGCGAATGATCTTTCTGTCAGAAGATATGTCGAGCGGGGCGGTGCATCAGCCGCTTACCCACTCGCCAGGCACAGTGTGGTCGTATTCCAGCGGCACCACCAACATTCTTTCACAGATCATCCGCGAAGCAGTTGGTGAAGAACGCTATCTGCAATTTCCCTACCAGGCGCTTTTTGCCCCCCTGGGCATGAGCAGCGCGGTGTGGGAAACTGATCTATCCGGAACGTTCGTCGGATCGTCTTACTTGCTTGCCTCAGCGCGTGATTGGGCTAAGTTCGGCACACTGTACCTCAACGACGGCATTTGGCGAGGACAACGTATTTTGCCCAAGGGCTGGGTAAAATACACCACCGATCCGGTTACGATGGCTCCGCAGCGTCAGTACGGCGCGCACTTTTGGCTCAACGCCGGGGAAATAGATAACCCCGCCGACCGTCCCTTTCCGGATGTGCCTACTGATTGCTATTTTGCCCAGGGATTTAATGGGCAGAATGTTTTTATCATTCCGTCACGTCAGTTAGTGATTGTACGGTTAGGAGTGACTTCCCGAGGCAACTTTGATCAGAATCGATTTCTGAGCGATGTCTTAGCGTCCTTTTCCAAGGCCACTCCTTGATGAAAAACAGAGAACTATAGTCCCCGGCGTTCAGCAATCAGCTCGGCTAAATCTTTCACCTGTACCTCGCCTTCTTTTTCCTGATTTTTCACTCCGTCACTCATCATCGTCATACAAAACGGACAAGCCACGGCGATGGTGCTTGCTCCCGTGGCCAACGCTTCTTTGGTGCGATTGATGTTTACTTCTTCGCGTCCGGGTTCGGCGTCTTTGAACATCTGCGCCCCGCCCGCCCCGCAGCAAAATCCGCGGGTGCGGCAACGCTTCATCTCCACCAGGTCGGCGTCCAACGACTCGAGCACCGCGCGCGGTGCTTCGTAGATATTATTGGCGCGTCCTAGGTAGCAGGAGTCGTGGTAGGTAATTTTCTTTCCTTTAAAGGAGCCGCCGCCCTCCATCTTGAGTCTACCGTCGTTGATCAGTTGCTGAAGAAAGGTCGAGTGATGAATCACTTCGTAGGTACCGCCCAGCTCGGGATATTCATTTTTGATGGTGTTGAAGCAGTGCGGGCAAGCGGTCACGATTTTTTTGATCTCGTAGCCATTGAGCACCTGAATGTTGGCGGCCGCTTGCATCTGAAACAAAAACTCGTTGCCCGCCCGTCGCGCCGGATCGCCGGTGCAGGCTTCTTCGGTGCCCAGTACGGCAAAATCAACGTCTATTGCGTTCAAAATTTTGACAAACGCCTGGGTAACGCGTTTGTAGCGATCATCATAAGACCCCGCACAGCCTACCCAAAATAAAATCTCCGGTTGCTTGCCTTGCGCGGCCAGATCGGCCATCGTAGGTATTTTTATCGTATTTTCCACGCCGTTTCTTTCTCTTTATAATTAGTTTTCTTTCGTTGGCTTCGCTACTGTTTCTTTCGCTTTCAACTCATCCGCCCACTTAAACCGATCCGTCGGCGCAAACTTCCAGGGAGCAAAATTGGTCTCTACGTTCGAGAACATGGCGTTCCAAGCTGCCGGTGACTGTGCTTCTTCCATCGCCACGTAGCGGCGCATTTGCAGAATAATCGCCAGCGGATTGATATTAATCGGACACGCTTCTACGCAAGCCGTGCAGGTGGTGCAGGCGTTAATTTCTTCCCGCGTGGTGTAATCATCCAGCAGCGTTTTTCCGTCTTCCAGTCCTTTTCCTTCCTTATTATTCCCTACCTCTTCCAATCGATCGCGGGTGTCCATCATAATTTTGCGGGGCGATAACTTTTTGCCGGTCTGGTTGGCGGGACACACATCCGTGCATCGTCCGCACTCAGTACAAGCGTAGGCGCCCATCAAATCGGTCCACGCCAGATCGTTCACGTCCTTGGCCCCAAACCGCGCGATTTCAGCGGGAGGGGCTTCGTTACCATTTTCCGGCGGTGCTCCCAGCATGATCTGCACCTCCTTGGTCACCTCGGGCATGTTGTCCATTTCGCCCTTGGGTTCCAGTTTTGAGTAGTACGTATTGGGGAAGGCCATAAAAATATGCAGATGTTTGGAATAGGTCACGTACACCGCAAACGCTAGAATTCCGATGATGTGAAACCACCACATAAATCGCTCAACAAAGATTAGTGTTCCGGTACTCATCCCTTCAAACAGCGGAATGAGCAAAGAACTAAAAAACAAATCACCGGTCGGAGTATAGCCCGCGCCCGGGCGATCCTGCAGAATCTGATCAGTAGCATTCATGGTCAGAATGGCCAGCATGAGGATGATTTCTACCACCAAGATGATGGTTGCGTCTAGTTTGGGCCAAGCCGTGAGTTCCTGCGCCCGAAAGCGTTTCAGCTTGAGCCCTTTGCGCCGCCACAAAAACACCACGCAGGCGATGATAACCGCCACTGCCAAGAACTCGAAAATATTGAGCGGAACCGCGTAGAAGTCGCCCAAAAAAGGAACGAACAAGCGGTGGGTACCCAGCAGCCCATCAAGCGCAAACTCCAGTACCTCCAAATTGATCACAATGAAACCCACGTAGATGAGCAGGTGAAAGAACGCAGGAATCACGCGTTTGAACATTTTCTTCTGTCCAAACGCTACCAGCAGCATCGTCTTCCATCGTTCGGCGGTCCGGTCCGTGCGATCAGTTTCCCGTCCCAGCAGAATATTCGCTCGAATACGGCTGATCCGCTGGTATAACAAAAAGGAAGCAATTCCAACAATCAGAAAAAAGGCAATCTGTCCTATATAATGCGGCATACGGGGTTAAATTTCTGGTTAATGTTTTGTGACACTACAAAAATTAGCTAGCTTTGTAGCCGCTTACGGTGATGTAGCTCAGTTGGTAGAGCATCGGACTGAAAATCCGTGAGTCGGTGGTTCGAGCCCACTCATCACCACAGCCTCTTTTCCATTCGGGAAAGAGGCTTTTTTATTCAGCCCCCGGGTTATTTCCTCGGTCATTAACTTGTTCTTAGGCAAATATATACAATTAGAAATAGGCGAAAGAACTATGGGTTTCCCTATACTGAGCAAACAGCTCCGAAAAAGTGCGTAATCCGTAAAATACGTACCTGGTTCGATCCACTTTTTTAGGACATGAAAAAGAACCAGAAAGTTCTTATCCCTAGTAGAAAGATAAGATATCGTAGTTGCGGCGACCTTTTATGCTTTCTTGGCTTCTTTCCGCAGAGAAGCTGGTACTGGTAACCCCTATTTTGCTAAATAATAGGTTATCAAAATTACACATGTAGGGTAATTAGAAAATCCTATCTAAAAATCTTCTTCCCAGCGCCTATTTTTGTTTCATAAGATTTTAAAAATTAACAATATCTGTTTTTCGAAGCCAAGCCACATGAACGTTAAGTACTGCAGCTTCTTCTTAGTAATTTGTCTGGCCTTCGCAATGGAAGGACAAGCACAAGTTCCCACGCGGAAGTTGGAAGCGATCTACATGTACAACTTTACCAAATACATTAACTGGCAGCGCACCGGTGGGCAGGGACACACGATTGGGGTTTGGGAGGAAAGCGAGGTGGCCACCGAACTACAGGATAACTTAAAAAACAAGGGTGGTATTGTCGTGAAAATGATCAGCACTGCCGCCGAAGCCAAAGAATGCGAGATTGTCTATCTCCCTAAAACCAAGTCAGCGCAGTTGAGCCAACTCATGGCCGCCGCCGGTAGCGATGTGTTGATTGTCACGGAAGAGGACCTAGCCGCCAAAGGGGCCTCGGTAAGCTTTGTGCAGGACGGTTCTAAACTACGGTTCAAGATCAACCAAGGAGCATTAGACAAGGCGGGATTGCAAGCCAGTAGTAGTCTGCTGAGTTTAGCCATCCTGCTATAGAAATACGCCAGGCCAGACGGGCCGAGCAACGATACTAAGATTTAGGTTAGGTTGTGTAGTGTAATAAATGAGGTGCTCGCATCCCAAGACGGGCCCTCCTTTTTCCTTCACCCGCTAGATCGACGAGTTAGGTTAGGTTGTGTAGTGTAATAAATGAGGAGCCCGCAATCCCAAGACGGGCCCTCCTTTATCTTCTGCCCACCCACCGAAGAGTTAGGTTAGGTTGTGTAGTGTATAAAAGAAGAACCCACATCCCAAGATGGGTTCTTCCTTTCTTCCATCCTCTCCCCGAGTTTTATGGTTAGGTAGTGAACAAAAGGCCCGTTGATTGATCAGCGGGTTTTTTATTTAAGGTGCTTTAGTTGGATAACTTCAGCCGCCGTAAGGTGTCGCCAGTTTCCCCGGGGCAAATCTTTTTTGGTAAGTCCAGCGTACATCACCCGGTCTAGTTTGAGCACTTCGTACTTTAGGTGTTCGAATATTCGGCGTACAATGCGGTTTCGGCCAATGTGCACCTGCACCCCCAAACTAGTTCGGCGACCGTCCACGATCCCAATCTCATCCACGGTGGCCACCCCATCTTCCAGCGTCAATCCCTGCTGAATCTTGAAAAAGTCGTCGTCCTCGATGGGCCGGTCCAGGTCCACTTGGTATAACTTCTTTACCCCGTGCGAGGGGTGGGTGAGCTTTTTGGCCAGATCACCGTCATTGGTGAACAACAGCAGCCCCGTCGTATTGCGGTCCAATCGCCCTACGGGATAAATGCGTTCCTTCGCTGCCTTGGCAACCAGTTGCATCACCGTGCGACGCTCCTGCGGATCGCTGGTCGTGGTGATAAAATCTCTCGGTTTGTTGAGCAGCACGTATACTAGTTTTTCCGGATTCAGCACTTTCCCCTGGTACGTCACCCGATCCGAGAGAGCGACCTGATGCCCCATTTCGGTCACCACCTGCCCGTTCACCTGAATCTCTCCGTCAGCAATAAGTACATCGGCCTCCCGACGGGAACACACTCCGGCATTTGCGATATATTTGTTCAGCCGAATGGGGCCTTGCTCTTCAAGAGCGGGTGGTCCCTCTGCTGTTTTGGTGATCTTTTTGGGGCTACGGCCTTTTTTGCTTTTCATACAATACGCGGTGCTAGGTGGTGACGCTCCCCCGGAACCGGACAAGCGGACGACAAATAACCTATTTTTGCGGTATTTAAGTAAATTTTTTCGGAGATTTAGCCGAGACAAGCCCTTCACCAGCGAGCAGGGTGGCGAAGACGCAACCCAGACAAACCAATCACTCACTCTAAAAAAGATAAGACATTGCCATGAACCATAGAACCGAAAAAGACACCATGGGCGAAGTGAAGGTACCCGCCAAACGTTACTGGGGAGCGCAAACCCAACGATCGCTCGAAAATTTTGACATTGGCGGCTCAGCAACCCGCATGCCTTTGGAAGTAATCTACGCCTTTGCCATCCTTAAGAAATCGGCCGCCGAAACCAACCACGAGCTGGGCGTACTGAGCCAGGAAAAAGCGCAGATCATCACCCGGGTAGCCGATGAGATTTTAGCGGGTGAACACGACGATGAGTTTCCCCTGGTGGTGTGGCAAACCGGTTCGGGCACGCAAACCAATATGAATGTAAACGAGGTGGTGGCCAACCGCGCCCACGTACTGCTGGGCGGCGACCTCACTGACGCCCCCAAAAAGATTCATCCGAACGACGACGTCAACAAGTCCCAATCCTCGAACGACACCTTCCCAACCGCGATGCACATTGCCGCTTACAAAATGGTGGTAGAACAAACGCTTCCCCGGGTAGAATCCTTACGAAATACCCTTCACCAGAAGGCTACTGACTTTCACGAGGTTGTCAAAATTGGTCGCACCCACTTTATGGACGCTACCCCCCTCACCCTGGGCAACGAATTTAGCGGCTACGTATCGCAGCTAAACCACGCCATCAAGGCGGTGCAAAACACCCTGCCCCATCTGGCCGAACTGGCCCTGGGCGGCACGGCGGTGGGCACCGGACTCAACACCCCGGCGGGATATGCCACCCGCGTGGCGGAGCAGATTGCCCAGCACACCGGGCACCCCTTCGTGAGTGCGAACAATAAATTTGAGGCGCTGGCCGCCCACGATGCTATAGTAGAAACCTCCGGAGCCCTGAAGCAGCTGGCGGTGAGCTTGATGAAGATTGGCAACGATATCCGGATGCTGGCCTCGGGGCCTCGTTGTGGCATCGGTGAGATTTTGATTCCCGCTAACGAACCGGGTTCGTCCATCATGCCCGGCAAGGTGAATCCCACCCAGTGTGAAGCACTGACGATGGTGTGCGCTCAGGTCATCGGCAACGACATGGCCATCACGGTGGGGGGCATGAACGGCCAGTTCGAACTCAATGTATTTAAACCCCTGATGATCTACAACCTGTTGACCTCAGCTCGACTGCTCGGCGACGCCTGCGCTTCGTTCGAAGCCAACTGTGCGGCTGGCATAGCACCCAATCACCCGGTTATTCAACGGAACTTAGAGAACTCCCTGATGCTGGTTACTGCTCTGAATACGCATATTGGGTACGAGAAAGCGGCCAAAATTGCCAAAAAAGCGTACGAAGCGGGCACAACCTTACGCGAAGCGGCCGTCGAGAGCGGGCAACTAACCGCCGAACAATTCGACGCGTGGGTGGTACCCGAAAAAATGGTAGGGAGTTTGAAGTAGGAGTTTAGTCGACGGTCTACAGTCGGTAGTCCACAGCAAGAAGCTTCTCGGTGGACTGTGGACTATCAACTGTGGACTGTTATTAACCAAAACTGTATCCCCATGAAGTATCTATGTGTTATTGCCCTCTTCGCCCTGAGCTTAGCCGTTATTCCAGAAACCGTGCAAGCGCAAAAACTTTCTAAAAAGGAGCGCAAGCGCCTGAAGAAAGAAAAGAAAAAGCAGTTGAAAGCCATGAAGAAGATGAGCGCGGCTGACTTCCAGGCCCAGCAGGAGCAGCAAGACGAACTGATGACCAAGGCCAGCGAGCTAGAAAGTCAGCTGTCATCAACTAAAAGCGAACTATCTGCCAAGGATGGTCAGGTAAAACAACTGGAAGAAAAGGTGCGCAAGCTGCAGCAAGACCTCACCCAAGCGCAGTCCAGCCCTTCCGAGCAACCCCAGAACGTTCCAATGGCCAGTAGCGAAGACCAGCAGTACGATCAGGGACTCGTTTTCCGGGTGCAAATTGGTGCTTGGCAGAATCAGGACTTAGCAGCCTACGATACCAGCGAGAATTTCAGAGATGAAAATGGCCCCAATAACGTACAGATGTACACTTTGGGCAATTTTCGCGATTATTGGGAGGCCGATAAGTTCAAAAAGTACCTACGGAAGATGGGCGTACGCGACGCCTGGATCGTCCCCTACGAAAACGGTGAACGCCGACCCATTAAAGACGTACTAGAGCAGTTACGCAACAGCGCTTCGCTGAACTAATTTGTTGAGAGGGCAACTCAGAAATCAGAATAAGCCCTACCTTGCGTACATAAAAGCTACTGGGTCAGATGTTCCTTCTTGACTTGGCTTTTTGATTGACTGAAATTCTTCACTTAAAACCATATCACAATGAACCTGTCTCATAGATTTTTCGGATTGATTGGCGCCTTCTGCTTGTTTGCTTTGGTTGCCTCTTGTGGTGATGATGAGGAAGTTGACCGCGAACCGCTCATTATCGGGGAATGGGTGCTAGCGTCGCAACAGGTTTCAAATGTGCAAGCAAATATCGGAGGAAGTCCTATTGGTATACCACAGGATTTTATCAAGGGATTTGTGGATACTTTGAAAATTATTCCTGAAAACTCTGAAATCACCTTCAATCAAGATCGTACCTACAGCATCAAAGCACCGCAGCAGACTACCGATCTTACGGGTACCTGGGAACTTAGTGATGATCAAAGCACCATCACGCTCTCCGGACTGGAAGCGGCCGAAGCTTTGCTCGGCTCTAGCAGTTTGGCTTTTGTTATTCAAACCATTAGCAACACTGACTTCTCGATGCTAACCTCGGTGCCGGAGATTACTCTTCCTAATCTGCCTACCATCGGCACCGTTAACGCATCGGGTGATTATCAGCTAGTCTTAAAAAAATAAGCCGCTCTGATATGCAGAAACGGTGGATTGTCAAAGAAGTAGCCGATCAATCGCAGGCGGAGCAGTTGGCCAACGCCATCAACGTCGACGAAACGCTGGCGACCTTGCTGCTGCAACGGGGCATCAGCTCTTACGCCGAGGCCAAAGACTTCTTCCGACCTAGCCTCAAGAATCTTCACGATCCTTTCTTGCTCAAGGACATGGACCACGCGGTTCGTCGTTTGTCCTTGGCCATTCAACGAGATGAGAAAATCCTGATCTACGGTGACTACGACGTGGACGGCACCACCTCGGTGGCATTGGTGTATGGCTTTCTGAGCAGTTTTTATCCGCAAATAGACTATTACATTCCCGACCGTTACGATGAAGGATACGGTATCTCATCACAGGGCATTCAGTACGCCGCGGCGCAGCAGGTTAGCCTGATCATCTCGCTCGACTGCGGCATCCGCGCGGTAGATTTGGTGAACGAAGCCCGGCAACGGGGCATTGATTTTATCATCGGTGACCACCACCGGCCCGGTGATGTCCTTCCCCCGGCCCACGCTATCATCAACCCCAAACAAATCGGTTGTCAGTATCCCTACAAAGAACTGTGCGGATGCGGAGTGGGGTTTAAACTGCTACAGGCTTTTTGCCAGGAAACCAAACGTCCCGTTAGCGAACTATACCAACTTTTAGACCTAGTAGCGGTGGCCATTGCCGCCGACATCGTTCCCATCACCGGCGAAAACCGAATCTTGGCGCACTACGGACTGAAAACCCTTAACCAGTCGCCCCAGCCCGGACTCAAAGCCCTGGCCGAGGTAGCCGGGTTGCACTTTCCGCTCACCATTGACAACGTAGTGTTCGGCATCGCTCCCCGCATTAATGCGGCGGGCCGAATGGGTCACGCCAAAGCAGCGGTAGAACTACTGTTGGCCCAGGATGAAGAAACTACGACGCGTTTGGCCACGCAACTGAACCAACAAAATAGCCAGCGGCGCGGCCACGATTCGGATGTTACCCAGCAGGCCATTGCCATGATTCGCCAGGACCACCGCTTAGAAAAAGCCAAAAGCACGGTATTGTTCGATCCATTGTGGCACAAGGGGGTGGTGGGCATCGTCGCCTCACGCTGCATTGAGCAGTATTATCGGCCCACCATCATTCTCACCGAATCCAACGGAAAAGCAACCGGCTCGGCCCGCTCGGTAAACGGCTTCGACCTATACGAAGCCATCGCCGATTGCGCGGATGTGCTGGAGCGGTTCGGGGGCCACACCCACGCGGCCGGACTTACGTTACCAATTGACAAGGTTCCGCTGTTTCGAGAGCACTTCGAGGCGTCGGTCGCGCGAAGAATTCCGCCGGAGCAACTGATTCCTTGTCTTGATATTGACCAACAAATCTCACTGACCGATATCACCGCCCGATTTTACGGAGTACTAAAGCAGCTGGCACCCTTCGGGCCCGGCAATATGCGACCGGTTTTTGTGAGTGATAATTTGGAAGTGGTGGGATATCCCCAAGTCTTGAAAGACAAACACCTAAAGTTCACCGTGCAGGAGCGCGGAACCACTTTCTGTCTGAGTGCTATCGGATTTGGTATGGCTCATTTTTTCGACAGCGTCTGCGATCAGCAACCCTTCCGCATGGCCTATTCAGTAGAGGAGAACCACTTTAACGGCCACACCAGCCTGCAACTCGCCATTCGTGACATAAAAGCCTCCTAACTGGCTACGCTTCTTGTGCGCTAGTGATCGGTTTTCTGTTCCCCTTCAGCAAATACATCCCAATAAAAGTGGTACCTTGTCCGTAAAATCGTCGCTATGGACAAGTCACTCGAAATTTTACTACAACACCGTAAGGTACTCTACTATTTTTTGAAACAGGCACCTCTGGCTGTGCTTAATAAAATACCAGCAGGCTTTCGTAACAACATCTTGTGGAATATTGGTCATTCGGTGGTCGTCCAACAGATGCTGGTTTACCGCCGCTCGGGCCTCACCACCCTGGTCGACAACGAGATGATCGAGCGCTACCGTAGAGGATCCGTACCCGACGGTCAGGCTACTGCCGAAGAGGTGAACCTGATTCAGAAGCTACTTTTCACTACCGTAGAGAAAACTTCTGACGATTATCAACTGGGCTTGTTTCGTGAGTATGATTCGTTCGTTACGGCCACCAATGTAACGCTCGCTAACGTTAACGATGCTATCCTGTTCAATAACTACCACGAGGGCTTGCATATAGGAACCATTCTAGCCCTTCAGAAAGCCCTTTCTCGGTAATCTAAGCCCCTTCCATGTCTCCCGTGGCCTTCCGCGAACAGCAAACTTCTTTTTGGAATCTGTTTTTTGAACCGGTCGACAACAGTCCGTTGGTATTGTTTCGAGGAGTGTTTGGTCTGCTCATCGCGCTGGAGGCGGGCGGGGCCATCGCCACCGGCTGGGTGCGTCGGGTGTTTGTCGAGCCTACGTTTACCTTCAACTTTATCGGGTTCGACTGGTTGCAGCCACTGGTGGGCGAGACGATGTACATCCTGTACGCTACGATGGCGGCATTGGGCCTTTTGGTGATGCTCGGTTATCACTACCACTTCGCCGTGATTTCGTTCGGACTACTCTGGACGATCAGTTACCTGTTGCAGAAAACCAGCTACAACAACCACTACTACCTGCTTATTTTGCTCTGCGCAATGATGGCCATCGTGCCCGCCCACCACTATTGGTCGCTGGACGTGAAGCAGGGGCGGGTGGCGCAGTCGCTGACCTGCCCCCGCTGGTGTCTGCTGATTTTTGGACTGCAGGTAGGCATTGTCTATTTCTTCGCGGCCGTGGCCAAGCTGTACCCCGGATGGCTATCTGGCGAACCCATTGGCGGTTGGTTGGCCAGCAAGGCCGACTACTTTCTGATCGGCCCGTGGTTGCAGACTTCGTGGCTCCCGATGGTGGTGGCGTACGGGGGAGTAGCTTTCGACGCACTTATAGTACCCCTGTTGCTCTGGAAGCGAACCCGGCTCGTTGCTTTTGGAGTGGGCGTTTTCTTCCACCTCTTTAATTCGGCCGTATTCCACATCGGCATCTTCCCCTATCTGATGATCGGGATCTGTGTGTTTTATTTTCCTCCTAACCAAATTCGTCAGTGGTTTTTCAGAAGTAGACCTTCCCAAGAATCAGTGAGAGTCACGCCTTATCCGACGCAACGCTGGATGGTGGCCCTGTTGGGCGTCTACTTTGCCTGGCAGATTTATCTGCCGCTACGTCACCACCTGTACTACGGCGATGTGCTGTGGACGGAAGAGGGACACCGCATGGCCTGGCGCATGATGCTGCGCAGCCGCTGGGGAAATGTTACGTTTCGGGTGGTGGACCCAACTACCGGAAAGTCCTGGGACGCCGGGCCATCGGACTATCTCACCCCGAAGCAGGCGCGCAAACTAGCGGCCAACCCGGACCTGATCTGGCAGTTTAGTCAGCGGTTGGAAGAAGAGTATCGACAGAAGGGTTACGCAGACGTGGAAGTATACGCCACCGCTCGGGCGAGCGTGAACGGCAGCAAGCTCTTGCCCCTCACCGACCCCACCGTCGATCTGACGCAGGTCGACTGGACGCCTTTTCGGCACGCCCTCTGGATCGTTCCGTACCCAGAAGATTGAGGCTCACTGAGCAAAGATTAGTGCTAGTGACCGCTTCGCTAGGAAAAACCCAGCATTTTGAGAATCATACCCACCAACAGACTGTAGCCCAGCAAATCGTACAGCGAGAACTTCTTTTCCCTAAAATCTTGGTTAATGGTTTTGATGACTTTTTTCATCGGACAGAAACGTTATGATTGGTAACTGAAAACAATTTGTATCATGCAAAAAAAAGGCTAAACCGGTAGCTTGCAAGCAGGCTAGTAAGAATTTTGATTAAAACCAATTTCACCATTTTGTTGCCCAGCCCTATCGCTTTGAAACGCCACGTTCTGTAGTAGGATTCTGCAAAAACCGAACAATCTCCCGGTAGCGGGGGTTCCAGGAAAACAGAAATTGAAGGATCATGGGAATGTGCCTTTTTCCCGGTTGAATGCGGTAATCAAGCGCGCTTCCGTAGGGTTGAAGGGCTTCGGTAAACTTATCGTTGCTTTTTATGATAGACGGGTAGGTTTTTCCGCCCCGATAGATTAAGAAAGGGGGCAGGTTAGGACGCAAATGATACAAGGGGGATGCTTCCTTCCACTGAGTGGGGTCTTTGGTGAAAGTGGTTTGATACTTTCGTTCCTCGGGAGCTCGTTCGGACAAGTACCCGTACATATCCAGTCCGGCGGCATCAATGAGCACTGCGCCCCGGATAGGATTGGCTACCCCTAAGGTATCGAAATAACCGTCGCGCACCGTGATCAGGGCGGCCAGGTGCCCCCCGGCCGAGTGGCCTGACACGAAAATACGGTTGGGATCCCCCCCGTAATCAGCGATATGGTCTTGCGTCCACTGCACCGCCCGAGCCGCACTGTGCGCCATCTCGTTATACTGCGCCATCGGACTCAATGGGTAGTCGATCACTACCGCCACGACTCCCTTCCGAGCCAAGCGCTTCCCCAAATAGTAGTAGAGTTCTTTTTTGCCCGACTTCCAGCTGCCGCCGTGGATAAAGATCAGCACCGGAGCCGGTTCGTCAATCTTGCGGGGCGAATAAACGTTGAGGTGCTGCACCCCGGTGCCCGAAGTAGCGTTGGCCTCCCGATAGGGAATATTTTTGGCCTTATGAACGCGTTGCAGTGCGCAACCCGACAAACCCAACAGCATCCCTATGCCTATCCAGAAAAACAACCAGCAACATCTACGCATCACAATTATGTCTCAATCCAACAACAAATTATCAGACTTACGTAACCGAATCGCCAACAGATTGGGTTCAGTTAGCATACGATACGGTTTCGTAATAAAGTTTTAAAGATCGTTTGCGAGTAGATTCAGGTAGGTAACGCCCTAAGAGATATAGCCAGCAGTCCGCCGAACTCGCGGGCAAAATCTACTGATACGCGGGCGTGAACGGCTCCCTGTCGGTCGAGAAACCGCTGCTCACCCCGCAGGGC
This sequence comes from Cyclobacteriaceae bacterium, assembly GCA_965217295.1. Lineage (GTDB taxonomy): Bacteria > Bacteroidota > Bacteroidia > Cytophagales > Cyclobacteriaceae > Tunicatimonas. The sequence goes on along the minus strand of CBDCHR010000008.1, from coordinate 4,375,983 downwards.
GAACGCTCCTTCGTGCCACACATTGGGATGAATGTAGAGTCCCTGCTTTCCGGTAAACCAAAAGCACACGAAACTTTCGGGACGCACGTCGTCACCGGGCAGGGCCAAGGGCACCACGTAGGGTTGCTCGTCGAGGGGGAAGAACATCTGCCCCCCGTCGGGGTGGTAGTTGGCGTGCCAGAGCAGCAGTTGTTGGGGGTCGCGTCGGTGGTCTTCCCGGGCTTGGGCAGGATCGGCACCGTAGCCCAGAATATAATACCCGCCCACCGCCGAGTTGCGTCCGTAGAGCACGTCACCCCTCCAAGTGGCTACGAACGTACCTTCGGTGGTGCCGCCTTCGTCGCCGCTGTCGGTATCCACCGGTCGCCACCCCGCCGCGGGCCAGCGCACGATCTTAATCTTCACCGAGTTCGGATCATCAATCAATGTACCATAACCCTGTAAAGAGGTTGGGGTAGCCTTTACTACGGGAATTGCCAGGTGCTTCAGACCGGTCGGTAAGTTGGGATTGAGATAGTCGGGGGGCGTGGTCATGAAAAGCAGAAAACAAGTTATCGCCTACGTATCGGACAGCGGAGATCCTCGCCAAAGCGGGGACAATATGGTGGAACCTGCTAGCGCGTGCGATTAGTTGGCCTGATACAGCAGGGGAAAGAATTGGCCGTCGATGGTTTCTCCGTTGGGTACGATAGGCACCCCGGCAAGGAGTGGCTCATCGGATGACGAGCGGGTGCCATCGGTAAACACGTTGATCACAAAAGCACGACGCGAGCGTTCGGATTTGTTCTCGTAGGAGCCGTGCACGGTGAGTGGGTGGTGAAAAGTGGCGTAGCCCCGCTTCATCTCAATAGGTACGGGATTAAACCCTGCTTTCTGCTCGTCAGTCAGGTAGTCTAGTACTCCTTTCATGTCGCCGGCCAGTTCCGGTTTGTCGAGCAACCCCCAGCGGTGGCTCCGGGGGATGTAGTGCACGCAACCGTTCTCGGTGCTGGCGTCGTCCAAACCGGTCCAGCAGGTAAGGTGTTGCATTGGCGCGGTGCGCGTCCAGTAAGAATAGTCCTGGTGCCAGGCCACGACGCCGCCGTGCTGGGCCGGTTTGCAAAATAATTGGTCGTGCCAGAAGCGCACGGAGTTGTTGCCCAACAACTGGCTAGCTGCCATCACAAAGGCAGGATTCCAGAGCACATCGTGAAAACCGGGGGTGATTCGCCAGTGGCCCAGGGAGTGAAACAGCACCGCGTTGGGGTCGGTGGATTCGTTGGAGTTAAACTGGTAGAACAAAGCATTGCCGGGATGCTTGGGGTCAGTAATGGCAGCGAGTTCATCGTTAAGCGCGTCGACTTGTTCGTCAGAAAGCAATTTCACGTCGGCCAGGTAGCCTTCTTCGTGAAAGAAAGCCACCTGCTCATCGGTGAGGCGATAGGGCTCCCATTCTTCGGGAGTCTGAGGATAGGTAAACAGATCGGATACCAATTGGTGATGGGTAGCAAGGTCTAGCGTCGGGGAGGAAATCATAGGATGGTTGATTGAGTGGACGAAATGGTGGTAATGTAATAAAAACAAAAATAGATTACTCCGGAACGGCAATCTTTAGGTGGTGGGGCAGGATACTCACATCGAGGTGCTTCACTTCACCGCAGTACTCCCCGTCGATCTGAAAAGGAACGGGCTGCTGACAGTGGATCACGGCGTGCGTGGTAGTGAACGACTCGGCAAAATCACCATCGAGTTGTACTTCTTCCCGAAGGGTCTTAGCAATTTCCAGCACGTCCAGCTTCTTAAAAATTAACAATTCGAACTTTCCGTCGTCGATTCTTCCTTCGGGGTTGATGGTGGCCCCGGTGCCATACTTCTGGGCGTTAGCCAAGGCCAACAAAATTCCTTGTTTCCGAAATGTGCGGCCATTTACGGTGATATCAAACGTATAGGGCATATCGCTACTGATAAGGGTGGGAATAGTTTGCAGGGCGTAGCCCAGTTTGCCGCGCATGCTTCCCCGTTCATAATGGTGGATCAGTTCGGCATTGAGACCCAGGTCGCTGACGTGCAGGCACAGTTCGTTGTTGATACAAAGGGCATCCGTGTCCTGGAAGTGATGGCCCAAGGCTACCCTCAGAGCCTCTTCAGAATTGTCGGGGATACCAAGACTTCGAGCTAAGCCATTAGCCGAGCCGGTTGGCAAAATCCCAAGGGGCACCTTCTGATCGCGCAGCACCTCGGCCATCAGTTTGATGGTGCCATCGCCCCCGGCCACCAAAACCCGACGGGCCGGAAAGGTGTTAAGTAACTCCGTGATTCTCGCCTGGTCGTCGGAACCGGTGGTGAGGTACATTTCAAACGGATGAGAGGGGCGCACCGCTTGCTCCACCTGGCCAATCAGCTCGGTTTTGTCTAAATCGCCCGAAATCGGATTGACCACTAGCAGTACTGGGTCGGTAGGGTCGGTTACGTGAGTCATAGGTCAAAAAAGTTAACAAGTGAAACACTTATCAAAAAATGAAAAAAGTTGATATAAGATTATATCGTGGTTATGTAAACGATAAGGAAATTATTGTGTTCGGACACGTTTTTCGTACTAAAGCTCCGGACTCGTTTGCGCTGAATACCACCGGGCTACGTCACGCCCGCTCAGTGATCCGAATGTTCCGCTTGGATCCTATCAGCAATGCCAAAGTCACCTTTCAATTTCGTGATTGGGAAGTAACTTCCAAAACGACTCAAGATGGTTATTTCAGGTTTACTCTGCCGTTTACCGATTCGCTGGAGAGCGGTTGGCATTCGTATCGTGTGCGGTGCGAGGTGGGCGACACCGTGGTGGAAAAAGAAAGCGAGTTGCTGAAACCTTACAACAGCAAGTTGGGAATTATATCGGATATCGACGACACCTTTTTGATTTCGTACAGCAGTCGGTTTTTCAAGAAGTTATACGTGATGTTGTTTCGCAACGTGAACCGCCGAAAAATCTTCGACGAGGTGGTTGATCACTACAAGGCCCTGAGCCGGGCCGGTCAGGATAGCCCGGAAGCCTCTAATGCCTTTTTCTACGTATCGAGCAGCGAGTGGAACCTGTACTCGTTGATTACGCATTTTGCTGAGTTGCACGACTTGCCCAAGGCGGTGATTAAGCTGAAGAAGATTAAAACCAGTCTGTTGGATTTCTTCGCATCGGGGCGGGGCAACCACGACCACAAGTTTATCAAGATCAAGGACATTATGACGTTCTATCCACAACTTGAATACGTATTATTGGGAGATGATTCGCAGCATGACCCGTACTTATACGAACGCGTGTGCAAGCATTTTCCGACGAACGTGCGCGCGATCTACATTCGCCAAACCGGATCCGGTCGCAAACCTAAAGTAGTGAAAACGCTACGAAACATTGAGTCGCTCGACGTAGCCACCTGTTACTTCGAGGACAGTAGCGAGGCCATTGCTCATTCGCAAAAGATTGGGATTATCGTTTAGTTACGAGATGAAACGACGATCTGCCGGGGATTGGGATGAGGCTCTCGGTACTTGAGCGGCTTCTCGGGTAACGAACGCCGTTCGCGACGGTGGGGCGTCGTCTTTTCCGGTACATTCTTGGTAGGTTTGGTGTATAGTTCTTGACAAACCTCCGCAATAGACCGAATACCCTGGGGGGCGGACTCGGGCAGCGGCTGTGTCGTGGCCAGCAGTAGCTCCTCGGCAGTGGGCTCTAGGTAGTCTAGCAACTCAAGAAACCACTGCTGAAGGGCGGGGTTAAAGGGGCGCGAAGCAGCTTCAACCGTTTCTTTCAACAGACGGCGGCGGTCAATCTTCCGCCCCGCGGCGAGTAACTTTAAGGTGTATTTCCAGTCAGTGTCGTGTTGGTTTTCTCCTCCGTACAGCAAATGTCGGTCGCTCCAGTTAACGCTGGTTTCGTAGCGAAACAGGTACCAAAGGTGCTCCCGAACGGTCACCTCGTGTCGGGTTAGGTTTTCGGGCGCATAAACCCACTCGTGATCGCGCAATTCGTAAATCAGTTGCGGCAAGAACTGGGCAACTACTAATTCGTGCGGATGCACCCAGCCGTGTTGCATCAAATGAATAAGATAGTCATAAGAGAAACAGGCAGGTAGGTAATGGCTTTCGGCGTAGTGATTTAAGTAGTCACTAAACCAGGTGGGACAATACCAAGGCAGCACCGTCTCTAGTACGCGTTCTTGCAACAACAGTTCGTGCGCATCAACCTGCTCGAAGCGGTCACGATCCAGACACACGAACGAAGTCAGCGCCAACATCTTAGCCTGAACGTCCGTGGCTTTTCGACACCGAGTACACCCGCTGTTCTGGTAAGACAGGTAATCGTGGTTTAAAGTGTGCAGATAAGGAATCAAGGTAAGTTTTGCGGCTTCAGTGAGCGACTGAAGAAACGGAATAAGTTGATCTGCTTGCTCGCTGATCAAAAGCTTAATAAATTGGGTATGATGCGTCATGTTGTAGTGCGTTTGTTTGCTTTCTACTACAAGTTTACGCTCCCGGAGTTGCACCCTCCGCAACTCCTAAAAAAAGATCAGGATTTTTTTTGGATAAGGGGGATAATTAGGATCTATACATCGCCGAGTTAAAGGGTGCGCTGCGTCCAGAGCTGCTCAAGGTGGGTTCTTAGCGCCGTTGGCTCCTCGATGGTCACTTCGTCGCAGAGACTCAGCAGTAGGCGATCGAGTAGCTTAAATTGAGAGTTCACCTCGGCCCGAAATATTACCGCTTCCTCGGCATCCTGAAAGTAGGCTTCGGTAGCGGGGTAAAATTCTTTCATCTGCTGGGCGGCGGTGCGGGTCATTCGCAGGCGCACCTCCACGGGTTCTAAGTCAGCCACCCGGAAGGGATCAGTAGAGTGGGTTTCGTGCTGACTTTGATGTTGGTAGTTCGCATTGCTACGCTTTACCTCACCGATACGCTCCAGTCGGAAGTGACGCATGGCGCGTTTCTCCACGTCGTAGGCCTCTAAAATGAGGTCGCGGTGCAGAAAGCGCACCGGTTCCACCCGGCGGTCGCGCACCTGCTGGCTGTTCACCGACACGTACTGCCGCAGCACGACCTGCTTCTCTTCGTCGATGGCTTCTTTCAGCGTGCGGTAGCGCACCGACCGTTGGGCGTCGGCCAGGCTGTTGGCAATTTCGGGAAGGTTCGAATGGGTATAAATCTTGTTGAGCAAGTCCTGCTGCAGGGGAGACTCGTAGCTGCTCACCAGATCGCGCAGCACCTGGGCTTCGTCTTCACTGAAATAGAGACTGGGATGTCCCTGACGTAACGAAGTTCGATCCAGGTAGTGCTGTTTTTCGTCGTCAATGCGAATCGTGTAGCCCGCTTCCTCGATGGTCTGAAAATAGCGGTAGACGGTGGTTTTATTCACCTCCAACAAGTCGGCGTACTGGCGGGCGGTGCGCCGCAGCGGTGAGCTGAGAAGCGAAATAAGCTTCAGGAGCCGAAGAAGACGTTGCTGTTCGTTCATAACCAAAGTGACCGGAATAAGAACCCCAATCTCTCAAAAAATGATCGCTCTACCAAGCGTCAGGCTAATTCCTGGGGTACGATCGCCGGGGCTTAGGACGCCCCCCGCCGCCGTTGCGGTTGCCAGACCGGCCACTGGATGAACTGGGCGCCGGATCTTCAGTGCCATCGTCGGGAAAGGGGTGCTCGTCGATGACCGGGATCTTTTGATCGATGGTGCGCTGAATGTCCCGTAAATAGGCTTTCTCTTCGCCATCGCAGAACGACCAGGCCACTCCGCTGGCTCCGGCCCGTCCGGTGCGCCCGATGCGGTGCACGTAGGTTTCCGGAATGTTGGGCAGGTCGTAGTTGATCACGTAGGATAGCTCTTCTACGTCGATGCCCCGCGCGGCGATGTCGGTGGCCACCAGCACGGGCGTTTCGCCGCTCTTGAAGTTGCCCAACGCCCGCTGGCGCGCTCCCTGCGACTTGTTGCCGTGGATGGCTTCGGCATTGATCCCGGCTTTGCCCAACTGTTTCACAATCTTGTTGGCCCCGTGCTTAGTGCGCGAAAACACCAGCACCGAATCGATCGGTTCGGTTTGCAACAGGTGAGTCAGCAACTTGGGCTTACTTTTTTTGCTTACAAAAAAGACCCCTTGCTCCACCTTCTCGGCGGTGGTTTGCTCGGGTTGCACTACCACTTTCTCAGGATCACCCAAAATTTGCCGCGAAAGCTTCACAATGTCGGGCGGCAGGGTAGCCGAAAAGAACAACGACTGCCGCTGCTTGGGCAATTTGGCAATAATTTTCTTGATGTCGTGGATAAACCCCATGTCGAGCATGCGGTCGGCCTCGTCCAGCACAAAGTATTTAATTTCCTTCAAACTGATAAACCCCTGGTTCATCAGGTCGAGCAGTCGGCCGGGAGTGGCAATGAGCACGTCGACGCCCCGGCGCAGGGCCTGGGTTTGAGCACCCTGCTTCACGCCGCCAAAGATCACCAGGTTTTTGATGTTCGTAAACTTGCCGTAGGCGGTGAAGCTTTCCTCAATTTGAATGGCCAGCTCCCGCGTGGGAGTGACTACCAGGGCCTGAATGGGCCGGGCTCCGCGAGCAGAAGACCGATCCTCTGACATATGCTGAAGAATGGGCAGGGCAAAGGCCGCGGTTTTTCCGGTACCGGTCTGGGCAGAAGCCAGCAGGTCGTGGCCCCGGAGCAGAATGGGAATAGCTTGTTCCTGAATGGGAGTGGGATGGGTATAGCCTTCGGCCTGCAGGGCGCGCAGCAGAGGCTCAATGAGATGAAGATCTTGGAAGGTCATGCGGTAGGGATGGTAAGCACCAAAGGTAGAACAATTATTGAGATATTTTTTTGTATCTTTTCCAACCATTTGTCCTACCGTTGGGTCATATACCCAGCATCCTACTAACTAACTACGATTGCCTCCGCCATCAATGCAAGAAGACAACACGCTGGTCGCCGACTGCACGAAAGGAGACCGAGCCGCCCAACGAGCGCTTTACCAAAAGTACGCCGCTCGGATGATGACGGTCTGTCTGCGCTACTGTCGGTGTCGTGAGGATGCTGAAGACGTGCTTCAAGAAGCCTTTATTAAAGTTTTTAATCATATCGAAACCTTTCGGCAAGATTCTACGCTTGCCTACTGGATCAAGCGCATTGTCATCAATACGGCCCTGAATTACCACCGAAAAAGTGTTTACCTCTACCCACATCTTGACGTAGACGAAGTGCATTCGTTGGGCACCGATGACACCACCTTATCCAACTACCACTTCAACGAACTACTGCAACTGTTACAAACGCTTCCCCAGGGCTGCCAGGTGATCTTTAACCTGCACGCCATCGAGGGGTACAAACACCGCGAGATTGCTACCATGCTTCAAATTAGCGAAGGAACGTCTAAATCGCAGTACGCGCGAGCCCGCTCGCTGCTGCAAGAAATGATCACCGAAAAAGGGGAGGTAAAACATGGCTGATATGCAACCCAACCAGCAACCCTGGGAAAACCAGTGGCAGAAAGCTTTTGAGGGAGCCGAAACTCCCCCACCGGCCCACGTATGGAAAAACATCGAGGGCGAACTAGCCGTGCAGGAAACCGGCAAGTACCGACGTGGTTTCTTGTTGTACCGTGCCGTAGCGGCCGTACTGTTGCTGCTCATCGCCGGATTGACCTGGTATATCATTGGGCAACAACCCGCGGCAAACTCTCCCGTGGTGGTTGATCGGGAAAATTCTCCGAAGGAGTCAGCGCAATCCGCCGAAGCTCCGGCTGCGTCGTTGCCTACCCCCTCGGAGGCGGGCACTAGTGCTTCCAAATCCGCCTTGGCTGAATCCGGAACCCTGACCAAACCATCGTCGGGAGACGCGGACCAACCCCACCAAGCTTCAGGCAGTTCTTCCGGCACAGCCAACGCGGCAACCGGATCAGGGTCGGTCTCTAAACCTGGTTCTGAAGCAACCGACCACGCAACGCGCTCTGTTTCTGCGGGTAGCCGCGACGGATCGATGATCAATGACCTCGCTCGGGCGGATGCTGTTCAACCGCCGGGCGCCGGGCAAAATCAACCAGCGGTCACGCCCGCAGTAGCTGCCGTCGCGCCCATCGCCTCGGGGGCCGTAGCCGATGCCTCTCCCCTACGGCTACCGGCTCAATCGGAGACGATACTCTACCGGGTGCCGCAAATCCCGACCACTTCGGAGGAAAAAGACCGTCCTTCGCGGTCGCTCTTTGCCGGCTTGTCGCTGGCTCCGGGATACTTTGACCCCCAGTTTCAGGCCAATACCAGCGATTTCGGGGCGGTGGCCCTAAGCCCTAGTCCCGGATTTTCGCGAGACGCTCTCAATTTCACTTCGGCGGAAGATTATTCCACCCCCGCCTCGCCTACCTCAATCGGAGTGGAAAACAATCCGGAGTTATCGTTTACCTACGGTTTCGACGTGGGAATGCACCTATCGGATCATTGGGTGGTAGAAAGCGGGGTGGATTACAATCGCTTTAGCACCAGCACCGCAACCCGGTGGGTGGTGGCAGACGTAGCTTCGGGACAACGATACGCGTTTGTTGCCACCAACGCGAACACGCTCGCCAACAACTTAAACCAAGCGCCTAACACCAGCACCGCCCTTAACAACGCCTACGAATTTATCGCCGTTCCGATGAAGATCGGTTACCGTCGGTCGGTGAGTAAGTTTCAGTTTACCGTGAGTTCGGGAGTGGCGGCTAATTTCTTTTTGAGAAATGCTATTTCGGCTTCCAGCGCGGCTTCGGAACTGAGCACCTACCGGATCTCAGCTTCCCAGAACGGCAGCCCCTTCAACGACGTGTACTACAGTGGCTTGTTGAGCGGAGGGGTTAACTACAATGTACTGGGTCGCTACTACTTATCGCTTACTCCCACCTACGCGTTTGCCCTCACTCCCCTGACCCGGGTGGATAGTAATCTGGAAAGCAACCCCTACTCCTTCGGCCTCAACGTGGGTTTTCAGTATCAGTTTTAGCAGGCTTCGTCCGAAAAACCGCAAACTGTAGCAGCCCAGCAATGCCAATGACCAGCCCAACCCCAATGGGATTTAGCCAAAGGTACCCAACAATGTTGGTGAAAAACAGCGCGATGATGAGTCCCTGCGCTAAGATTGCCGCCAGAAAAACGGCCCGTGCTTGAATCCGGCGAATGTAAAAAGCCACCACAAAAATGCCTAGCACCTGTCCGTAGAAAACCGAACCGATGATGTTAACCAACTCAATGAGATTTTCGGCCAGTGAGGCGAACAGGGCGAACGTCAGTGCCAAGCTGCCCCATAGCAGGGTAAACCCACGTGAAATCCACACGTAATGTTGATCCGACGCATCAGACTTCCAGAGGCGACGGTATAAATCCACCGTGGCGGTAGTAGATAGGGCATTGAGCTCGGAAGCAGTAGAAGACATGGCTGCCGACAAGATCACCGCCAGCAACAGCCCGACCAGCCCCTCGGGAAAGTAGGTGAGGATAAAGGTAATAAACACGTAGTCGTGATCTTGCGTAGCCAGGCCCGGATCAGCCTGATGAACCAGGTCTTTGGCACTTTGCTTGAGCTTTTGTTCATCCTCGCTTAGCTGCCTGATTATCTGTCGGCTCTGCCCGGCATCGGGTTCATTATCAAGTTTCAGGTGCTCAAGATACCGGTGAATTTCGGCATTCTTCTGGTTCCATAATCCGTTATAGTCCTCGTTCAGTGCTTGCCACTCGGGGGCGTAGGACGAGGTCTGCACCGTTTCGCGCCCCTTCTCGATAAAAAATAGCGGCGGTTGGTAAAACTGGTAAAAGACAAACACCAGCACCCCCACGAACAGAATTAAAAATTGCATTGGCACCTTGAGCAGGCCGTTCATCATTAGTCCCAAGCGGCTTTCGGTGATCGAGCGACCCGTGAGGTAGCGCTGCACCTGCGACTGATCGGTGCCGAAGTACGACAAAAACAAGAACGTCCCTCCCAGCACCCCCGACCAAAAGTTGTAGCGATCCGAGGGATCAAACTCGAAGCTTATGGCGTTGAGGCGCCCCATGCTACCGGCTACCTCGAGGGCATCCAGCAGACCGATGTCGGGAGGCAATAAGTGAAAGATCATGAACCCAGCGGCCACCATACCGCCCATCATCACGGCCATTTGCTGCTTTTGGGTCTGGCTCACCGCTTTGGTACCGCCGCTGATGGTGTAGACAATCACGGCCACCCCAATGACCAAGCTGGTGGATGACAACGGCCAGCCCAGGGCGCTGGATAAAATAATTGCCGGGGCGTAAATAGTGATGCCGGCCGACAGGGCCCGTTGCACTAGAAAAATCATTGCGCCCAGCACCCGGGTGCGCACGTCGAAGCGGCTTTCCAGGTATTCGTAGGCCGTGTATACCTTGAGGCGGTAGTAGATAGGAACGAAGGTGATTGAGATGATCACCAATGCCAGGGGCATGCCGAAGTAAAATTGCACAAACCGCAGTCCGTCTTCGAACGCCAGCCCCGGAGTGGACAGAAAGGTAATCGCACTGGCTTGGGTGGCCATCACCGATAGCCCGACCGTCCACCACTTCATGCTGTTGCCCCCCCGTAGGTAGTTGTCCATATCGCGGTTGCCGCGGGTGCGCCACACTCCGTACACCACGATGAAGAGCAGCGTTCCTGCCAGTACCACCCAGTCCAGATCACTCATGCGTAGCGCAGGGTCAATAGGTAGAAAAGAATAATCAGCACCAGCAGGTTGCCTAGCACCAGCAGGTAGACCGTGCGCCAGCGGCGGAAGAAGGGAGGTCGTTCGTTCACGGTGGCAAGGTATTAAATTTTACGAACGTTAGCCACCGGCGTTTGGGTGCGCCCTAATCGGCGGAGGCGGAGGTTGGTTCTTCGTTGTCCGAAGCATTCTCTACCCCCACGCTGACCATCAGACCCGAGCGAAGGGCCAGCCACCAGTACCGAACCATCGACCGGGTTGAGTCGCGCTGCACGGATACCGGCCCAGGCCGTAGCGGTTTAGACCCCGTCGGGTTACTATTTTTCACTACTAACCAGTTTGCTAACCAAGATTTCACGCCCTTTTTATCGTTGGGGTCATCCTTCTCTAGCAAACTCACCTTAAAATCTTCGTACTGGAAGCGGACTTCCCCGGTAGCTGACTGGTCGTCGAGCTGCATATCAAAATCCAGGTGGTTGGCAACGCCACTTTTAACGGACGCAAAAGCCAAGGGTTCTACCGCCGGATTTAGCTCCGTGAGGAGCATCCGGTACATTTTCCCCTGGATGCGGTGCGCTTGGCGGGCAGCCGCAAGCGGAAACTCGAAGTGCAATTCGGCTTGCCCTTCGTTCATCAGTTGGGTACGAACGTCGGCCTCTAGCACTAAAGTGGAATCGTGGGTTTGATTGGTGACGTTATACAGAGAAGCGTACAGGTCGGCGAACGTGATATGGCCCGCTTGCTCGGCTGACTCCCGGCGTTCTTCGTAGCGGATGCTGCTGTTGGCAATGGTGAGTGTATCAATGCCAAAGGGGGTTGCTACCGATTTCAATAAGTCGGGAAGCAGCGGACGCGCTTGGGGTTCGCCGTGGGGCAATCGCAAATCGCGAAATAGGGTCAGGTCCATCTGGTCTACGGAGACACTACGGGTGCGTACGATCAGTGAGTCGGCAAGCAGCGGAAAGTCAAAACCACTGACGTTCACCTGGTCTACCCTCCACTCCATCCAGGTGGTTAGTTTGTTCAACTGCTGCCCCATTTCGTAACGTCCCCAGCGAGGGATCACCGCTATTTGCCGCGCTAAGATCTCCTTACCAAGCAAATCTACGCCTAGCGAATCCACTCGATAATCGTACAGACTGTCTGGAGAGCTAAAGGTCTGGTCACGCATCCATAACCGGGCCTCATCCACCGTAGGCCATCCGTATGATACTTCCGCCGCTGCGGAATCGACCATCGCATTAACCACCCGCATGCCTAGTTCCCCCACCGTAGTGCGGTCAGGAAGACCGGTTTCCCGGTGACGAACGAGGCCAAGGGTAGCATGCTTCACACTGATCAACGAAATGGCGACCGAATCAAAGTAAGGACTGATGAGTTTGAAAGTATTAAACTCCAACTGCGCCGCAGTCTGCGTGGTGTCTGGTTGACGAAGGGCGGGGTAACGGTGCGTAAACACGCTTGGCTCATTGACGTCGATGACATCGATGGCCAGGTAGCGACCGGACAGAAAGTAGTCGAACTCCTGAAATTTTAGGTCTAAGTGGTCAACGGTAGCGGAGTAATACTTTTGCTGTTGAAGCTGAGCCGAATGATTCACCCGGGCGGTATCGTACGACAAAACCACTCCATTTATAGTGATGCTTTGCTTAAACGGCTGTATATTAACTTTCTCATAGTCAAGCTGATACAGTCCATCTGTAAAGTAATCAATCGATTTTTTCAGGGCCGCTCCTACCAGCGGCTGAAGAAAGAAATACACCGCCAATTGAAGTATCAGAAAAAGACCGAGAATCCCTCCTGCCAAGCCAAGAGACCAATGTATTCGCTTGCCGCCTATGCGCATCGGAAGATAGTTTGTAGCGCGTTAGCGATTGACCACCTAACGCGTTGTTGCGTAAAAGGCAGTAAGGTAAACAAAGTTATTCGCTTTTGAAGAAAGTTAGTTTGTCACAAACTCCAACGCACCTTTCACCTTGTTCTTCAGCAGGGCAGTCGATAACACCTCATCCACGGTGCTCACGTAGTGCACCTCCAAGCCCTTAAGATACTGCTCGCTGATTTCTTCTACGTCTTTGCGGTTCTTATCACAGAGGATCACCTCCTTCATTCCCGCCCGGCGAGCCGCCAGCAGTTTCTCCTTGATGCCCCCTACCGGAAGCACCTTTCCCCGCAGGGTAATCTCGCCGGTCATCGCCAAGCGGTTGCGCACCCGGCGCTGGGTATAGGCCGAAGCCATCGCCGTGAGCATGGTGATGCCGGCCGAAGGACCGTCTTTGGGCACCGCCCCCGCGGGCACGTGCACGTGCAGGTCGTAGCTCTCGAATACCTTGTGATGAATATTCAGGTGATCGGCGCGCGATTTTAAGTAAGACAGCGCCGTCATGGCCGACTCCTTCATCACGTCGCCCAACTGTCCCGAGAGTGTGAGTTTACCCTTACCCCGGCTCAGGCTCGACTCAATGAATAGAATCTCACCGCCCGCCTGGGTCCAGGCCAGCCCGGTGGTTACGCCCGGCAGTTCGTTGTCTTGGTACAGCTCTTTGTCAAAGACCGGCGCACCGAGCACCCGCCGCACTTCGGCTCCGGTGATCTTCGGCTCAACCGTTTCTTCCAGGGCAATCGACTTGGCCACGTTGCGGATCACGGCGGCAATTTTTCGCTCCAAATTCCGCACGCCCGACTCCCGGGTGTAATTTTCAATGATGCTCACCAACGCCTTTTTATCAAAGCTAACGTCTTTGGTTTGCAAACCATGCTCCTTACGTTGCTTGGGGATGAGGTGACGTTTGGCGATTTGCACCTTTTCTTCCAGGGTGTAACCCGTCACCTCGATAATCTCCATCCGGTCGCGCAGGGGGGCCGGAATGGTATCCAGGGCGTTGGCCGTGGCGACAAACAGTACGTTCGACAGGTCGTATTCCACCTCAAGGTAGTTGTCCATAAAGGTGCTATTTTGCTCGGGGTCCAGAACCTCAAGCAAGGCGGATGAAGGGTCGCCCCGAAAATCGGAGCGCACCTTGTCGATTTCGTCCAGGATGAACACCGGATTGCCCTTCTGCACCTTTTTGATGTTTTGAACAATTTTGCCGGGCATGGCTCCGACGTAGGTCTTGCGGTGGCCCCTGATTTCGGCCTCGTCGCTTACTCCACCCAGCGACATGCGGCAGTACTTGCGCCCCAGCGCCCTGGCGATCGACTTACCCAGCGAAGTTTTACCAACGCCCGGAGGGCCGTAGAGGCATAAGATTGGCCCCTTCATATTTTGCTTCAGCTTCAGCACCGCCAGATACTCGATGATGCGGTCTTTCACTTTTTCCAGGCCGTAGTGGTCGCGGTCCAGGATTTTCTTGGCCTTGCGTAGGTCAAAATTGTCTTTGGTAAAATCGCTCCAGGGCAGATCGAGCAGCAGTTCTACGTAGTTGTAGGTGATCGGGTACTCGGCGGCCATGGGGTTCATACGCGACAGCTTTTCCAGCTCTTTGCGAAAGTGCAGCTGTACCGTTTCATCCCACCCCTTCTTTTCGCCACGCAGCCGCATCTTCTCGATGTCCTGATCCAATCCGCCGTCGCCGAGTTCGTCCTGCAGCACCTTCATCTGCTGTCGCAAAAAGTAATCGCGCTGCTGCTGATCAATGTCGGAGTGCACCTTGCTGTGGATCTCCCGCCGCAGTTCCAGCACCTGAATGTCCTTGAGCATGTACTCCAGCAGCAACTTGGCGCGGTCCATCCCGTCGTTGGTCTCCAGCAACTTCTGCTTTTCGGCCACCTCGACGTTGATGTTGGACGACAGGAAATGAGTCAGAAAACTAGGACTATCGATGTTATTCAGCGCGGCCTGGGCCTCCTGCGGAATTTCCGGATTTAGCTCCAAAATACGCGCCGCGGCTTCTTTAATAGATTGCAGCACGGCTACCGCTTCCTGATCGCTCTTGGGCGGAAACTTTTCTTCAATGTGATCAACCGTCGCCTTCAGGTAGGGGTCTTCCTGGACAAAAGAGGTGATCTTGAAGCGTTTCTTGCCCTGAATGATGATGGTGGTGTTGCCATCGGGAAGCACCAGCATTTTGATGATCTTCGCCACGGTGCCCACTTGGTAGATATCTCCCGGATCGGGTTCTTCGGCAAAATTATCCTTCTGGGCCACCACTCCCACGATGCGGTTGCCCTTGCGGTAGGCCTGCTTCACCAGTTTGCTCGATTTTTTGCGCCCCACAGTGATGGGAATCACCACCCCCGGAAAGAGCACCGTGTTGCGAATGGGCAGGATAGAAAGTTCATCGGGCAGCACTTCCGGCTCATCGTCCCCCTCGTCGTCGGTGACCAACTGAATGAGATCGTCGGCTTCGTCTTCGTCCAGCGGTGAAATAAAAATATTGTCGGTCAAGTTGTTGGAATTCATCATATACACTAGTGCCAGAATGACACGATTGGGCTGATTTTGTTTCAAATTTATCGAGATTGATGTAGGGCAAGGGCTATGCCACCTTTAGAGGGCCACTTTCCTGCCTTGCGAATGAGCACCACAACGCTTCGCGTTAAGATCCTGTGTGAAATTGAACCAAACCTTACAGGTAGCGGAAGGTAGCCCGCTTTTTGTTGATTGTCAGGCAATTGGGCAATCGCATGCTACGATACGTTCTACTTTTCGGCAGCCTTTGGTGAGCACACTCGCGTTTGGTCAGGTGAAACCAGCGCAGAGTGCTTTTGTGCTCCAGGATACTGCCAAAAACGCAGTCTCCTTCAAGGTATACGCACTCCTTACGTTTCCTAATCTCAATAAATCTGCTTACTACCGCGACGCCAAAGCGTTTTCTTCGTTGCAAAAACTAGCCCGTCGCTCCGACACCGATGCCCTGTACCCGCGCCTGTTTGCCTACGTGCAGCAGTTTGGCGTCAAGAACTTCGTTGAAGAAAGCGGGCTACTCTGGAAACTTGCCAAGTTGGAGGAGGAGCAGGGAGATACCACCGCGGCAATAGCCATGTATAAACTCTTGCTGAAGCACCATCCGCAGGGAATGGAAGCCCAGCAGGCGCGGCAGTTGCTGCAGGACTTCGGCGAAGAACAAAAGGAAGACTACGTCCCGCTGGAGTATTATTACGAACTCGTTGAATTTCGGAAAGAAATTGATACCCTGCGCCCTCCCCGCGGGGTGTACTTGAACATGGGCGACGGTCTCAATTCTTCAGCCAACGACTACGGACCGGCGCTCAGTGCGAGCAACGAGGTGCTGCTGTTCACCTCCAAGCGCCACAAACGGTCGCAGGGGCTCAAGGAGGTAGACAATGAAGATCTGATGATCAGCTACCGGCAAGACGATGACTGGTCGGCGGCCGAACCCCTGGAGGGCATCAACTCTCCCTATAACGAAGGATCAGCGTGTCTGAGCTCGGATGGCAACACCCTGTTCTTCGCTCGCTGCAACGCCCCCGACGGTTCGGGCAGTTGCGATCTGTACGTAGCAACGCGGCAAGCGGGTCAGCCCTGGAGCGCGCCCCGTAACCTAGGATCGCACATCAACAGTGCGGCCTGGGATTCGCACCCCTCGCTGTCGCGCACCGGCGACACGCTGTTCTTTGCCTCGGACCGGCTCGGTGGTTTCGGATTATCCGACATCTACTACACCCACCGAAACGCCAAGGGGCAGTGGGAACGGCCAAAGAACATTGGCCCCGTGGTGAACACCCGCGGCAGCGAGGTGAGTCCGTTCTTTCATCCCGCGCACAACGTGCTGTACTTTAGCTCCGACGGGCACTTGCTCAATTTTGGAGAATACGATATTTACAAGTCGTACCGCTACCGCGCTATCTGGGACGAGCCTAAAAATATCGGTCCGCTGGTGAACGGTGCTGGCAGCGAGTTCTACTTCACCATCGATGCGCAATCGCAGAACCTGTACTACGCCCGCTCGGTAGAAAACCAGATGGGCAACCTCGATCTTTACTCGTTCCCCCTGCCCATGGAAGCTAAACCCACGGCCACCATCAATCTGGACGGTTCGCTGGTGAACAGCGAGACGGGCGAGCCCTTTCGTAGTGGGATTGTGTCGATCATTGATCTGGACAACGGAGTGGAAGTGGCCCCGAAGTCGCTGCGCGATGATGGCACCTTTGCCTTTCAGCTTATTAACAACAACCGTTACCTGATCATCATTCAGGGCGAAGAGTTTTTCCGGCTGGAAGAAGTTTTCTTTTTGACCGGCGACCGCACGTTCAATTTCGAGACCATGCCGATCTCCAGCCGCATTCAGTTCAGCAACATGGAATTTGACAACGGCAAGTCGGAGATAAAACCCGAGATGTACGCCGATCTGGACAAGATCAGCAATTTCATGATGGACAACCCCTACATTCAGTTACACATCGAGGGGCACACCGACTCCGACGGCAACCCTGAACTGAACCGCAAGCTCTCGCAGTCGCGGGCTGATGCCATCCGAACGTACCTTATTGACTTTGGCAGCGTGGCTTCCGACCGCATTCAGGCCACCGGCTACGGCAGCAGCAAGCCCATTGTGGACGAGCAAACGGCGGCCGACAAAAAGCTCAACCGCCGGGTGGAGTTTAAGATTGAGAAGAAGTAGCATCTATGCCGCCTTACGCTCCGTAGGCCGATAGTATTCATAACCTTCGGCTTTGCTTAAAACCTGGGCTAAATTACTCAGCAACACTCCGTAAATCACCTTAGAAGAGATATCCGCCACGGTGTAGGTCATCTGGCGGGCCACTACCCCAGTTTCGTTGTAGAAAAACCCTTCAATACCCACCAAATGGGGCATCAGGTAGGCACCGGGGTACAAAAACCAGGAGAATATAAACAGCCACCAAATGCCGCTGAGCAGTTTTTGCCCCGCCAGAGGCATTCCTTCTTTGCCTTCGTTGATCACCTTTTTCATTACCCACAGAATATGGAAGAAGAACACGGTAGAAATTGCGCCCCAGATAAAGAATAAAGGAAGGTTCGTTACTTCGTAGTATTGCCCAATGTATCCGGTGATCACCATTAGGGAGCCCGAAAACCAGAATTGATTGCGAATGCTGGTGAAACTGCTTTTGGTTAGCGTGACCACAAACAGAATTTGCAGCAACAACATAGGCACATCGATGAGCCAGTTCAGATACCGATAGCCGTTGTTGAATAAATCTTTGCCCGCCGCCAGGAAGTAACGCCCCCGGATGGAATCAAAAGCAAAGGCATCGACCCAGTTTTGCGCCTGTACGTAGAGCAGCAGCGCCGCCGAGACCATCACCACTCCCGACAATACCGAAGAAATCTGGTACTTGGGAGCCGAGCTTTTGATGGTCAGCACGAAGTACAGGAGCGCCGCAAACATCACCGAGTACCCTAGGGTGAGCACGTGAGCGGTCATTTGGTAAGCCATCTCGGAGTAGCCTTGCTCCAGACCGATATAATTCTCAAAAGTTGCGTTTCCTAGCTGTTCCATAGGTAAATGTTAAGGTTGAAAATCAAGTAAGAGATAAGACCAAAAATAGTTTCACAGTGATAAGATTCTACTTTTTGTTTTGTTCAATTATCATCAACGTTTTTTGCCAGTAATGAAAAACCCATCTGTCACGCAAAGGTTACCAATAGAACTGCTGCTATTATGAGAAATTTTTTATCTGGAATAGGTCTGATCCTCTTCGTGCCCGGAGGAATGGCCCTACTTTCACTGCCCATCGCTTTGTTCTTCGAAGAATACTACGGAGTGGAAGCGTTGGTGATCACTGCAACGGTTAGTCTGAGTTTGGGGGGATTCTTGCGCTACGGGCAGTCCAGTCCTCGCACCTCGTTTTCAGTGGCCGAAATGATGGGAATAGCCACCGTAGGATGGATACTCGTCACCGTACTGGGGGCGCTTCCGTTCTTTTACCTGGCGCACCGCCTACCGGCAGACCAAGTAACAACGCACCAAATAGCTCCCTTCACTACTTTTCTAAACGCCGCTTTTGAATCGCTTTCCGGCTACACCAGCACCGGCCTGAGCGTGACAGTTTCCGAAAGCAGTTTGCCAGCGGTGTTGCAGTGGTGGCGGTCGTTTCTTCAGTGGGTCGGAGGCATCGGAATCATCGTGTTCATTTCCGCCCTGCATCCCGGCATCGCTTCGGTGTCGGCCCACTATTCGTCGGACAACGACGGTAAAGATGACGAAGAAGATAAACAGCAGGATGAGCAAGATGAGAATGACGATCAAGACGAAGTTTTGCCCAACACCGAGGTAAGTTGGGCCAAGATATGGTGGATCTATCTAGGATTTACTTTGTTGGCAATCGGTTTACTGTGGATACAAGACATCCCCCTGTGGGAGGCGATCAACCACGGTATGACCGCCATCAGCACCGGGGGGTTCAGCATCACCGACCAGAGCTTGAATCACTACGCTTGGGGCCCCAAGTTGTCGGTGATTCTGATCATTATCCTCGGGTCTCTCAACTTCCACTCGTTTCATCAACTGTTCACTAAAAGAGCGGTACAGAAATTTGTCAACAACCAGCAACACCAGTTATTTTTTGTCTTGCTGCTCATTGGTACACTGCTGGTATTCTACGAGAACAACATCTGGGCCAACGGCACGGCTTCCTGGATTGACCTGGCGTTTCAGTTCAGTAGCGCGCTGGGCACCTGTGGTTTCTCTACCGTAACGGTGCAAGACTGGAGCGTACCGGCCCTGCTCGTGCTCACTGCGGCAATGCTTATCGGCGGAGCCACGGCTTCTACCACGGGCGGGGTGAAGTTGTTCCGAGTCATCTTGTTGGTGAAGGGCAATCTGTACGGAGTGCGGTCGTGGATGAAAGACCCTGGCGGGGAGTTAAATCTTCGCTTTAACCACCGGGTGTTTTCGCACGACGAATCGCTGCGGTTATACCGCAATATGGGAGTTTTCTTTTTCTTCTGGACCGGAATGTTCGTGCTGACCACCATAGTGCTGCTGCACGAAGTGCCTGCTCAGTACGGGTTAGCCGACGTGCTGTTCGAAGCGGCTTCGGCGCTAGGAACCGTAGGGCTCAGCGTAGGAATCACCAGCCACGAACTGAGCGCCCTAGCCAAACTGGATTTAATGCTGGCCATGCTAGTGGGCCGCCTGGAGCTAATGCCTCTCGTTGTTGTCTTAGCGAAAGTTTTGCGGCCCTAAAACAGCACCTTGAAAAGGTCGTTGAACACCGCAAATACCATCAGCGATAGCAGCAGCACCATCCCTACTTTCTGCGCCCCTTCTAAAAACTTGTCCGAGGGTTTGCGGCCCGATACCATCTCGTAGGTCAAAAACACCACGTGTCCGCCATCCAGGGCCGGGATGGGCAGAAAGTTCATAAAGGCCAGCACCATGGACAACAACCCGGTAATGCGCCAGAAACGAAGCCAGTCCCACTCGCCTCCGAAAATTTGGGCAATGCCAATGGGGCCGCTGATGGACTTGGAAGCCGAAACCTCGCCGGTAAAGATTTTGCCCAGCGCCCGGATATTGATCCATACCACGTCAAACGCGGCTTCGGCCCCCTTGGGCAACGACTCGGCCAAATTATACTCGGTGCGGGCAATGGGAACGTCCCACTGCGCATAAAATCCCAGCTTACCGTCTTCGTCGACGTTGACGGTCAGGGCGCGGGGCGAGCTCACTGCCGACTCGACTCCTTGCTTCTCCGAGGCTACCTCCAGGGTCACTTTATTCCCAGCGTTTGCCTTCACCACCGACTCAAATTCATCGTAATACTTTACCGGCTCACCGTTGATGCTCAGTACCCGGTCGCCCCCGCGAAGGCCGCCCGTTTCGGCGTTACTTCCTTCAATCACCTCTCCTACCGTAAAGGGACGGCGGATGTCGATGTACTGGTTGGCCGCATCTTTGTCGGAGAATTTATCCAGAAACCCTCGTGGAATAGGAACATCTACGGTTTTTCCATTACGCTCGACGGTGTAGTAGCCGTTAGTGCCCAGCAGCACGTCAGGACTGTATAAATCGCTGAATTTCTCGTACGGTTGCCCGTTCACTTCTTCTACCTTATCACCGGTCTGAAGGCCGATTTCCTGGCCCAGTTCGTAGGCCACAATGCCGTTCTGCATCACCGCTTCCCGGGGCACGTAGGTGTCGCCGTAGCGGTAGGTCAGAAAAACAAAGATCACAATGCCCGTGATCACGTTTACAATGATGCCGCCCATCATCACGATGAGCCGTTGCCAGGCCGGTTTGGAGCGAAACTCCCAAGGCTGGGGTTCTTCCGACAAGCTCTTAGTGTCGAGCGACTCATCCACCATGCCCGAGATTTTAACAAAGCCGCCCAGCGGAATCGCTCCCAGGTTGTACTCGGTTTCTCCGTAGCGAAATCCGATGATCTTCGGGGGAAACCCGATGTAGTATTGCTCCACCCGCATGCCAAACAGTTTGGCCGTGAGCAGGTGACCTAGTTCGTGCAGTCCTACCAAAAGTGACAGCCCCAGCAGCAGCTGCGCGGTCATAATAAGTCCTTCCATCTAGTTAATCATTGAAGTTTTGAGCCCGGTACTTCGTTGGGCATTATCTAAGTTCCTTAAGCAATTCCAGTGCTTTGCTTCGGGTTTCGTCGTTGGTGGCGACGTAATCATCGTAGTTTGGTTGGCGAATGTACGGCATTTTTTCCATACAGCGCTCCACCAGCGTCGACATGTCCAGAAAACCAAGTTTGCCCCGCAAAAATTCAGATACGGCCACCTCGTTGGCAGCATTCAGCACGCAGGGCACATTTCCGCCCTGGCGCATGGCCTCAAAGGCCAATGGCAGGTTCCGGAACGTGTCGGTATCCGGAGGCTCGAAAGTGAGTTCAGGGTAGTCTGAAAAGCGAAAGCGGGGCAGCGTGTTGGGCAAGCGCTGGGGATAACTCAACGCAAACTGAATGGGAACCCGCATGTCGGGCAAACCCAACTGGGCTTTGAGCGAGCTATCCGCAAACTGCACCATCGAGTGGATGATCGACTGCGGATGCACCACCACCTCGATCTGTTCCGGGGTGAGCCCAAACAGCCACTGGGCCTCAATCACCTCCAACCCTTTGTTCATCAGCGAGGCGGAGTCGATGGTTACCTTGGCTCCCATCTCCCAGTTGGGATGCTTCAGGGCCTGCTCTTTGGTGACACTTTTCAGGAAGGCCTGGTCTTTTCCCCGAAAGGGTCCGCCCGAAGCGGTCAGAATGATTTTCTCTATCGGGTTGTGAAACTCCCCCACCAGACACTGAAAGATGGCTGAGTGTTCGGAGTCTACCGGAAAGATACTCACCCCGTTTTTCTTGGCAAGCTGCGTGATGAGCGCTCCGGCCACCACCAAGGTTTCTTTGTTGGCCAGGGCGATAGTTTTTTGGGCCTCGATAGCTCGAATAGTGGGCAGGAGTCCAGAGTAGCCCACCGTGGCGGTGAGCACCAGGTCAATGGTATCCATGGTAACCACCTCGGCCAGCGCCGCAGCTCCCGTATAGACCTTAATGTCGAGCGGATCAAGCGCTTCCTGCACCGTAGCGTACATCGCCTCCTCGACGATCACCACCGCGTTGGGGCGAAACTCCTGACTCTGTTGAATCAGAAGTTCGGCATTGCGGTGGGCGGTGAGCACCTCGACGGCAAATTTTTGGGGATGGCTACGCACCACTTCCAGGGCCTGGGTGCCAATGGAACCGGTAGAGCCAATGATGGCCATACGTCGGGGGGAGGCATCTTCGGGGGTGTTACTCACGCCATTGGGGGGGTTTGGGATGTTGCGCTAATATAGGAAGTTGGCGGTAATTAAACGAAGGTTCCAACCAAGACCTACGGGCGTACCTTTTGCTCCGATAATGAATTCTATGTCCAACTAACATACCTTACTTTTAAAGGTAAGTAACAACCAGCAGTACGACCACAATGCAAATCATTCATGGCTAAGATTAAATACCACTATGATCCGGACACCTGCCGGTACGAACGCGTACGAGTAACCAAGTGGGCGGTGGCCCTGGATGCTATTCTCTCGCTTTCCGTGGTGCTCATTGCTGCTCTGGGAGTGGCCTTAATTTATACGACCTACTTTGACTCGCCGCGGGAAACCAACTTTCGTCGGGAAAACAAAAAGTTATTGTTTCGGTACGAAATTCTGAATAAAGAGCTGCAGGCTAATCAAGAAGTGCTCGCCGGGCTGCAAGATCGTGATGATCATATCTATCGCATTATCTACGAACAGGACCCTATTCCGCAGTCGATTCGAAATGCGGGTATCGGAGGTTCTGAGCGCTACCAAGCGCTAGCGAACAAAGATTTAGAGCACAAAGATTACTTGCTCAACACGCTGTCAACCTTCGATCAACTGAAGCGACAGATGTATATTCAGACTAAGTCGCACGATGAGCTGTTCAGCCTGGCGCGCAACCAGCACCTGTTACTAGCCTCAATGCCCGCCATCACTCCCATTCCTCTGCAGCAGTCGTATCTTTCATCGGGCTTCGGATTGCGTTACCATCCGATCTACAAAGTAAGAAAAATGCACACGGGTATCGACTTTGGCGCGGGAGTTGGCACACCAATTTACGCTACCGGGGCGGGCAAAGTAACCAAGGTATCCACTAGTTTTTATGGCTACGGCAAGCAAGTGGAGATAGACCACGGTTTCGGTTTAAAGACTAAGTACGCCCACCTCTCCGAGTTTAACGTAAAGATTGGGCAGCGGGTGAAGCGGGGAGAATTGATTGCCTACAGTGGTAATACAGGGACATCATCAGGACCGCATTTGCACTACGAGGTACACAAAAATCACAAAAAGGTGAATCCCATTCACTACTTCTATCAAGACATCAGCGAGTCTGAGTACGAAAAGCTGGTAGAGTTAGCTTCCGTAGAAAACGAGTCGATGTAACCAACTACTGCCTTAGCAAACGATAGAAAGCTTTCCGGTATAACTCAGGACGCGCTTCTTTCTTCAACTTGTAGGTTATTACTGGTATGTTGTCATAAGTCTGAGAAGGCAATTTCTGGAACTGCATCCCCCCTACTTCCTGAACCAGACCGAAGTGAATAAAGTGCTCATCAGCAAACTTGGCAATTTCGCTGAGCGCGATGGATTTCTCCGGCAAGGCAAAGTATATTTCCCGGACGTTGTGCTTTACGCAGTATCTTCTTAGTTCGCTAAGATCACCCCTAATCAACGAGCCCTGCTGGTGATCGTCAAAAAAGCCTAAAAATCGGTAGCCAAAGTTTTTATTCTTCTTAAGGTACCGAAAAACACTTCGCCCTGCCGGGGTGTAACCAACCACTACGTAGGGAATCCGGTTTGATTTGAGGTTTCTTAAAAACTTATAAGAGGCCAGCAAGACTATCTTAACGGCCACGGTAAGCAAAAACGTGAACAAGTAAGCCTCTATCATAAATAGACTGCTGTAATAGAAGGATTGAAACAAAACCAAGTAGAGCAACAGCCCACAAGCGTGAACCATCACTAACTTAACCGTGCTTTTAACAATCTTATCGATGTACTTGAGATTACCGGTATCATAATAATTGAAGATAAGCGCCAACATCACCCACAGTAGTATCCAGATGGCATTTAGCGACAAATAAAAGTCCGGCAGGGGCACAGCGAGCGTAAAACTGCCCCAAAAGGCTGCGTGATACGCAGTATGGATACACAGCGCATCGATGATGATCAAAATCACAAAGAAAGTCTTGGAATAGTGTCCTTTAGGCGATGGTACAGCGTTCATAATAATAGGTTCGGCACAAAAGAAAAAATAGTTAGCAAAAGCAAAGCCAACTCATAAGAATACAAGAAAACAATTTTTTCTTACAAACCCCAAAGAATGGGCTACTAAAAAATTGTTAACAAATCAGGGATTCTGTCAGCACACTTAATGAAAAACGATCGTAAATTAAGAAAATGCAAAAATGCTCAGTAAATTGAATTCATTTGCTCAACTTTACTTACGCGAAATTGGGACGAGTTGTTTGCATAATGGCTTATTATTTTCCAATACAAAATTTACTAAAGATATTGTCCAGCAAGTCATCATTCGTTATCTGCCCGGTGATTGCCCCCAGGTGATAGAGAGCATGACGTATATCCTGCGCCAAAAAATCATGACTAATTCCGTTATTTAAGCCGTCTAGGGTGCTATCTAGTGCAGCACGCGTGTGCAGCAGACTGCTGTGATGGCGCACGTTGGTAACTACGGTGCCCTCCGCTGAAACCTGGCGCTCAGCTAAAAATTTTGTGAGCTGATCACGAAGGCCATCAAGATTTAGTTTACGCTGGGCCGATATGCTTACCACATCGTTTCTACCGCTCAAAACCGCCAGCCAAGCCGTCGAAGCCTGGTCTATTTTATTGCCCACCACAATGAACGGTTTGCCTACTTGCAGCAACCATTCTTCCTCTTTTCGGAATGCGTCGGGGGTGTCGTTCGCCAAATCAACTAAATAAAGCACCAGGGCCGCCTGCTGTAGTTTCTCGTGCGTACGCTGTACGCCCAGTGCTTCTACCCGGTCGGCGGTTTCCCGAATTCCCGCCGTGTCGATGAAACGCACCCGAATGCCCTCTAGCGTGATCTCGTCCTCAATCACGTCGCGGGTGGTGCCGGGTATTTCCGAAACGATAGCCTTTTCTTCGTTGAGCAGGGCGTTGAGCAGCGTGGACTTGCCCACATTGGGTTTACCGGCAATCACCACCGGCAGGCCGTTTTTGATCACGTTGCCCGCCGCAAAACTAGCGATCAGCTCCACCACCACCCGCTGAATTCCCGCTACTAGTTCTTTTAACTGCTGTCGGTCGGCAAACTCCACATCTTCTTCCGAGAAGTCGAGCTCCAGTTCAATGAGCGAAGCAAACCGGACCAGTTCTTCGCGCAAGCTGTTGATCTTTTGCGAAAACCCGCCCCTCATCTGCTGCATGGCCGAACGATGGGCCTCTTGCGATTCGGAAGCAATTAAATCGGCCACGGCTTCGGCCTGCGCCAGATCAAACCGGCCATTCATGAAAGCCCGCTTGGTGAACTCTCCGGGCGTGGCCAATCGGGCTCCCTGGGCAACAAACAGTTGCATCAGTTGCTGAATGATAAAGGGCGAACCGTGGCAAGATACCTCCACCACATCTTCTTTGGTAAACGATTGCGGTGCTTTAAATAACCCTACCACCACCTCATCAATAATCGTTTCGTGCTGACGAATGGTGCCGAAGTGCAGCGAGTGAGAAGACTGCTGCAACAGATTTTTACCAGAGAAAACAGTGTTAACGATAGCCAGCGCTTCGTTGCCCGACAGCCGAATCACAGCAATAGCGCCCTGGCCCGGAGGAGTAGAAAGCGCAATGATGGTATCGTGGGAAGGAAAGATCATAAAAAAGGAACACCACTCGATGCTCCTTAATTTGCGGGTAAAACCGAAAGATAAAGCTACTCAGCGTCGTTAAATTGTTCGAGCAACGCTAAAAAGTCGTTAGCCCCCCGGTAACCGCTCACCGGCTGGAATTTAGAGAACGACTGGTCAAAGAACACGATGGTTGGATAGCCGGTTACGCGGAAGGCTTGCGCCAGCTCCCCTTTGGAGTATTCTTTTCCCTTGAAAGTCACCTTGTCGTTGCTATCGGCCTTCAGCTTGACGGCATAGAAGTTTTCGTTAACGTACTTGGCTACTTTGTCGTTGGCAAAGGTAGTTTTATCCATTTTCTTGCACCACCCGCACCAGTCGGTATACACATCCATCAAAATTTTTCGGGGTTCTTTTTCGGATAATGCCTCGGCTTCTTCGATGGTTAGCCAGTTAATTGCTTCATCCGCGGGGCGGGGAGGAGTGAAGGAAGTTAGCGTAATGAGCAGTAAAAAGGCTGCAATGCGATTGAAGGATAGTATCATAAAGCTTAGTTTTAGGTATTACTTTAGTAACGCTACAGTGAACAAATAAATTCTGTTGGTTTAGATATCAAAGATAGTGCTACTTGTGCATAAAATCAGTATTAGACCCAAGTACCCGTTGAAAACGTAGGTACCCATAACCGAATTGGTCGCAACTAACCGCTCTCTATTGCAACTCGTACTCGTTCCGGATAAGTTCAAAGGCTCGCTCACCGCCGCTGAGGTCTGTCAAATTGTGGCGCGAGGCGTGAGACGCTACGATCCAACCATTCAGATACACAGCATTCCGCTGGCCGATGGTGGGGAGGGCACATTGGATATTCTGATTCCGTTGCTGGAGCTTAATACCGTGCGCACCACGGTGCACGATCCGCTATTTCGTCAAATTACTGCCTACTACGGCGTGAAGGGAGACAAGGCCTACGTAGAGATGGCAGTTGCTTCGGGGCTACCCCTTCTGAAAGAATCCGAGCGTAACCCGCTGCACACCACTTCTTTGGGCACGGGCGAATTGGTACGGCACGCCGTCGAGCACGGCGCCCGCCGGGTGTACCTGTTCGTCGGGGGCAGTGCCACCAATGATGCGGGCATCGGTATGGCGCAAGCGCTGGGCTACCGTTTTCTGGATGCGCAAGGGCAAGAGCTGTCTCCGGTGGGGGGAAACCTGGTTCGAGTGGCCCGTATTGAGACCGACCAAGTCCTGCCGCGTTTGGCCAATGTGGAAGTTCGGGTGGTAAGCGACGTAAACAACCCCCTCTACGGTCCGTGGGGCGCTGCTCAAGTTTACGCCCCGCAGAAAGGAGCTACCGCCGCGGCCGTGGACTTCCTAGAACAGGGCCTGATGAATATTGCCGACCAAGTGGAAGCTTTAACGGGAATTAGAGTGAGCCAAGTGCCCGGGGCGGGCGCGGCCGGAGGAATCGGAGCGGGTGCCCCAGCCTTTTTAGGAGCGCAGTTGCTGCCCGGCATCGACACCCTGCTGGATTTGTGCCAAGCCCGTCCGGCCATTGCGCAAGCGGACCTGGTGATGAGCGGCGAAGGAAAGATTGATGCCCAGACCCTGCACGGCAAGGTGGTGAAGGGCGTAGGCGAAGTATGCCGACAGCACAGTGTGCCGTTTAACGTGATCTGCGGCACCCTGGAGGCTAGTCCGGCGGAGCTAGAGCAGCTCAATGTTCAGCGGGCCTATGCGGTGAGAAAAGGCAGCATGACCTTGGCCGAAGCGTTGTCGCGTACCGAAACGCGGGTAGAGGAGTTAGCCTACCGGATGACGGCCGACTTTTTCTCTGGCGAGCGATGATATTCACCCTTTTTCTTACATCCGGAGCATTCTCCGTCCAGAAAGCCTACCTTTGCGCCTTCGTTCGGAAAATCCATCCGTTTACCCCCCAATTCCTTTCTATTTGCTATGAAAAAGTACCTTAATCTGTTCGACTTGTCGCAAAAGGTCGATTATAAAACCGAAGTGCTATCCGGTCTCACCGTGGCGTTGGCCCTGGTGCCCGAAGCGGTGGCCTTTGCCCTTATTGCCGGATTGTCTCCACTCACCGGACTCTACGCCGCCTTCGTAATGGGCCTGGTGACTTCGGTGCTGGGCGGGCGACCGGGCATGATTTCGGGAGCGACCGGCGCAGTGGCGGTGGTGATCGTGTCGCTGGCGCAGTCGCACGGCGTGGAGTACGTGTTTGCCGCCGTGGTGCTGGCGGGTGCTTTGCAAATCGGAGCTGGGTTTCTGCGGTTGGGCAAGCTGATGCGCCTGGTGCCGCACCCCGTGATCTTTGGCTTCGTGAACGGACTCGCCATTATCATCTTTATGTCGCAGCTCGATCAGTTTAAGAATGCTGACGGACAGTGGCTCACTGGTCCACCCTTATACGTGCTGCTGGCGCTGGTATTAGCCACCATGCTGATTATCTGGGGTTTGCCGAAACTGAGCCGCGCCATACCGGCCTCGCTGGTGGCCATTCTGACCATCTTCGGGATAGTAGTAGGCTTCGGGATCGACACCCGCACTGTGGGCGATATTGCTTCTATCCAGGGACGCTTCCCGCCGTTTCACCTACCCGCTGTGCCCTTGCGGTGGGAGACGCTCGCTATCATCTTTCCTTACTCAGCCATTGTGGCCGGAGTGGGTCTGATTGAGAGCCTGCTCACGCTCAACATTGTGGATGAGATCACCGAGACGCGCGGACGGGGCAACAAGGAGGCGGTGGCCCAGGGCATTGCCAACGTGTTGTCGGGAGTGTTTTCGGGCATGGGCGGCTGCGCCATGCTGGGCCAAAGCCTGATCAACGTATCGAACGGAGCGCGGGCGCGACTGTCGGGCATCGTGGCGGCGGTGATGCTGCTGATATTCATTATGTTCGGGGCCAACCTGATTGAGCAACTACCGATGGCGGCCCTCACCGGGCTGATGATCATGGTGGCCATTGGTACCTTTGAGTGGGCCAGTTTGCGCACCATCAACCGCATGCCCCACTCCGATATTCTGGTGATGGTGCTCGTGACTTTAGTCACCATCTTCTTGCACAACCTGGCGCTGGCGGTGCTGGTGGGCGTGATTATTTCGGCCCTGGTGTTCGCCTGGGACAACGCCAAGCGCATCCGCGCCCGCAAGCACGTGGATAAACAGGGGGTGAAGCACTACGAGATCTACGGTCCGTTGTTCTTCGGGTCGGTAACCGCCTTCAACGATAAGTTCGACGTGGCGGGCGACCCTGACGAGGTGATCATCGACTTCGAGGAGAGCCGGGTGGTGGATATGTCGGCCATCGAGGCGCTGAACAAGCTTACCGAGCGCTACCAGCGCGTGGGCAAGCGCGTGCACCTCAAGCACCTGAGTCCCGACTGCCGAAAGCTGCTCAAGAACGCCGAATCGATCATCGACATCAACGTGCTGGAAGATCCGACCTATAAGTTGGTGGTAGACTAGTCGTGCTTGGCTTGAACCACCCGGACGGTAACCAAAAGCTGCCCCACGTGCCGCGTGGTATGTTCAGCGGCGTGAAATAACAATCCTAGCACCGTAGAAGGAAGCTGCGACCGCCCCACTCCTCTTGCGTCCGTCAGACTTACTTCGAGAGTATTTTGCAATTGCCGGATCGCTTGTTCTATCTGCTGATCAAAAGCTTGTAGCAGGTCTTCGGTTGTTTCTTCGGTTTGCCCTTCAGTCCGTAGTTCTTCCAATTGCGTCTCGCACAATGCTTCGCCCCGCGCGTAGGTGAACAGGCGGTCCAGCACTCCCCGCAGGTGTTGCAAATGAAATCCTACCGAGGCCACTCCGGCCGGTCGTTCGTTCAAAAGCTCCGTTGGAAAGCCACGGGCATAAGCGTGCACTTCTTCCTGGGCTTGCCGCAGCGCATGGGCCACCGGTTGTAACGGGGCGGGCACGCCATCGATTGGTCCCCGCAACCACACTTCTTCTTGCTGACTGTCGTTCACTGCTGAATATAGTTATGGATTAGTCTAGCGGAGGCAGTTGTTGCTCGATGGCGGCGCGCTGGGTTTCGTACTGCGCGGGCAGCTTTAGGGCTTGCCCCAGCGTTTCGAGCGGCTCATCGCGGGTGAAACCCGGCGGGTCGGTGGCTATCTCGAACAGCACGCCGCCCGGCTCGCGAAAGTAGATCGCCATGAAGTAATCGCGGTCGATGGGGGGAGTCACGTTCAGGCCGCGGGCCAGTAATTTTTCACGGTACTCCAGTTGGACTTCGTTGCTGGGCACCCGAAAGGCCACGTGGTGAACCGAGCCGCCCGCCACGTGGCCCCGCTGCCCGGCGGGCAAATCGACCAGGTCGACCACCGCCGCTTGCTGCCCATCGGCTGAGACGAACCGATGTCGGTTCACCGCTTCTTCGGTTGGCGCGTAGCCAAACACCTCGGTCAGGATGTCGGCGGTACGCTGGTAACCCTCCAGCGACAGCGTCACGCCCTGAAAGCCACGGATTGCGTGCTCCTCCCCTACCCCGCCCTCGGTGTAGGGCACGCGGTCGTCGGGGCGAGCCACCAGCTCTAGTTTAAGTCCGTCGGGATCAATGAGCGTGAGGTATTCTTCGTCGAAGCGCCGGGCGGGTTTGTTGTGGATGACATTCTCCTGCGCCAAACGCTCCTGCCAGAAGTCCAGCGAATCAACCGGAACGGAAAAGGCGGTTTCGGTAACTTGCCCGGTGCCGCGCCGTCCGGTGGTGATGCCCTCCCAAGGGAAAAAGGTGAGGATGGTGCCGGGGTCACCGGTCTGGTTGCCGAAGTAAAAGTGGTAGGTGCCGGGGTCGTCGAAGTTCACGGTCTTCTTCACCAGGCGCAGTCCGAGCACGCGGGTATAAAAGTTTAGGTTTCGTTTAGCGGCTCCCGCAATAGCGGTCACGTGGTGGATTCCTTGGATAGGGTTGGGCATGGGTATTGGATGTTGGATTTGGTTCTAGATCTGGTGGACTTATCTTCATTCACAGAATAGTCTTCAGAAACTATCTCAAAACAGCTATCATGGAAGAAGAAAATGTAGTGGTTATACGTTTCAATAAGCGAATAGGCAGTTTAGTGTCGAGTGGTAGGGGCTTATTCCGACTGATATCCTCCAAAATATTTCACTGGTGACCAGTCGGGGCTCACCGGGGGCAGCTCGGGCGCGAGGTCTGCAAACTCTTCGAATCCGTATACCACATCCCCTCCCACCACGGTCAACACCGATTCGAGGTCTTTGATCTCCTCTTCATCAACTGCAAAGTAATCCTTCGATAGCACCGCAAAGTCTGCCCGCTGTCCGACTTCCAAACTACCCTTCTGGTCTTCTTCCTGACTGAACCAAGCACTGCCTACCGTGTACAAACGTAGTGCTTCTTCGCGGGAAAGCTGGTTATTTTCGTTAAGCAATGGGGTACCCCCGACCGTTTTTCCTGTCACCAGCCAATAAAGCGATAGCCAAGGATTGTAGCTACTTACCCGCGTACCATCGGTTCCTACTCCCAGCGGAATACCTAATTCCAGTATCTGTCGTACGGGGGGGGCATTTTGAGCCGCTTCCGATCCGTAACGGTCTACGAAGTACTCACCCGCGAAGGCCAGGCGATTCTGAATAGCCACTCCTCCGCCCAGGGCTTTGATACGTCGCAGGTCTTCCGTCCGAGCCGTTTCGGCGTGATCAACGGCCCAGCGCGGGGCAAACTTTCCTTGTTCTTCCTTGACCTGTTCAAATACATCCAGGATTTTGCCGAGCGACTCACCGTATGTGGCATGAATACGTAGCGGCCAATTATTTTCTACCAGCAAAGAAGTCACTTGGTGAAGTTGCTCGTCCCAGTTGCCCTGATCCGCTAGTTCCGGACGGGGGGCCATAAAGTTTTCAAAGTCACCGGCACTCAACACCAGAAACTCCCCCCCTCCCTCTAGCTCGAAGCCGTGGTCGTGTCTTGGATCGTCGTTGTGCCCCACCGCGTAGTTGCTCGTCCAGGAGACAAAGTCTTCGTACTCTTGTCCGGGGCGTTGGGGGGGAAGGTAGAAGCTGATGCGAATGGGCATATCCCCTTCCTCCGCCAGAGCCTGACTACCGTCGTAGTTGTCGGGAAACAAGTGCCCTCCTCCCCCGGCATCGATCGCGCTGGTCAGCCCAAAGCGGTTTAACTCACGGTAGAAATGCCGGGTACTATTTACTTGATCTTCTTTTGACAGGCCCGGCAGTTTTCCAATGATTTCGTACAGGATAGCAGGGTTAGACCCAGCGTGTAGAATAGCTCCGCCCTCAACAAACTCGTAGCGGCTGCCAGATGGTGGCTTCGCGTCCTGGGTGATTCCTAGAGCCTTAACTCCAGCGGCGTTTAGAAAGGCTTGTGAATACAAGAACAGCACAAACACCGGTGTTTCCGGAGCGGCTTCATTCAGTTCGGACACGGTGGGCATCCGGCGTTCGCTAAACTGGTAGGGCGACCAGCCCCCCATCACCCGCACCCACTGCCCCCCGGGGGTGCGCTCGGCTTGTTGGCGAATCATACGTAATGCTCGTTCTAGTGAGGGCACCCCGTCCCAGCGAAGTTCCGTGTTGTAGAAGCGACCGCCCCGGGTGGCGTGCAGGTGCGAATCGTTCAGCCCCGGTATCACGCGCCGTCCGTTGGCATCAATTACCTGGGTACTGTCACTCTGGTAGGCGGTCATTTCTTCGGTAGTACCCCAGGCCAGTATCCTTCCGTCCTTGACCGCCACCGCTGCTACCGTCGTATTCTTCTGGTCTACCAAACTTACTTGGGCATTGGTTAGCACCATGTCAGCAGTTTCAACGGTCGGCACTTTGGTAGTTTGCGGTAGCGTACGCTCGAATGACGGCTGGCCGACAAGTTCGGTGAGCGTCGCTACGGCAATTAGTAGTATGCTGCCCATCGTTTTCATGGTATTTCTTTTCTAGCGGTTGAGGAGTTAAGTATTAAGTAGCACGTTCACGCGGGCGATCTCGTCGTCGTTGATGGTGTGGCCTAGGCCGGGGTAGATTTTCTTGGTTACCTCAGCTCCCATCTGTTGCAAGATCACCTCTGACTCATCAATGCGCGCTTCGGGCACGTGCGGGTCGTGATCGCTGGAGCCGATGAAGATGGGCGTCCCGGCGAAGTCGCCCGAGTAGTTAGACACGTCCACGGTGTCGCCCAGCAGTCCGCCGGTGAAAGCGATGACGCCGCCGTAGCGCCGGGCGTGGCGGGCGGTATACTCCAGCGACATACAGGCGCCCTGCGAGAAGCCCAGAAAGTAGATACGCTCGGCGGCAAATCCCAGTCCGGTGACGTTGTCTACCAGTTCGTGCACTCCCGACAGGCTTAGCGACAGCTGCGGCTCGTTCTCCTCCAGCGGCATCAGGAAGCTGTGCGGGTACCAGGTGTTTTGGATGGCTTGCGGAGCCAGACAGGCAACGCTCGGCGCGTTGAGCTCCTGCGCCAACCGGACAAACGAGGCGGCCCGGTCGCCGCGGCCGTGCAGCATAATGAGCACTTTCTTGGCTTGCTCGAGCGGCACTCCCGCCGTGGCCACGGGTTCGTTGTGAATAATCATCGGCTAGTCGTATTGATACACTTTATCCAGGTGGTCGGCCCGGTTGACGGTGAGTCCCAGGTTGGTGATGCAGCCGTCCTCAATGTTGAACACCCAGCCGTGTACGTAGGGAAACTCTTTCCCCTGCTTCCACTCTTCCTGGATAAAGGCCAGTTTGGCTACGTTGCTCACCTGCTCTTGCACGTTGAGTTCGACGAACCGGCGCTCGCGGGCCTTCTGATCGGCAATGCCGTCCAGCTCCTGCTTGTTGATCTTATAAACATCCTTGATGTGCGACAGCCAGTTGTCGAGCAGTCCGTAGGAGGTGTTGCCCATGGCCGCTTTGATGCCGCCGCAGCCGTAGTGTCCGCAGATAATAATGTGCTTCACCTTGAGGTTCTTCACGGCGTAGTTCACCACGCTCAGCAAATTATAGTCGGTGTGGATGACCAAGTTGGCCACGTTGCGCTGCACAAAGATGGAGCCGGGCAGCGAGTTGGTGATCTCTTCGGCGGGCACCCGGCTGTCGGCGCAACCGATCCACAAAAACTGGGGGTGCTGCCCCTCGGCCATGTCATCAAATAGGTCGGGAGCTTTCTGCTGAATGTCCTTTACCCAAATTTTATTTCCTTCTAATAGCTCTTTAAAGGTGTTCATCGTCCTGGTTAGGTTTAAGTGGTGAAAAGCATCATCCCCGGCCGAACTGCTTCGTTGGCGAGGATGAGTCAAGGTAGGAAAGATACTTCACTATTAAAATAATTAAAGCAGAATCCGCATCTTTGCGTCTGAATAACCAAAACCAAATCTATAATGCAGAAAATCACCGTAGCGCTGGGCGATGGCATCGGCCCCGAAATTATGAACGCCACCCTGGACATCCTGATGGCCGCCCAGGCTCCTATCGAAGTTGAGAAGATTGACGTGGGCGAGCAGGTCTACCTGTCGGGCAACACCAGCGGCATCAGCACCGACGCCTGGGACAGCATCCGGCGCAACAAAATATTTCTGAAGGCTCCCATCACCACTCCCCAGGGCGGAGGCTACAAAAGCCTGAACGTGACCATGCGCAAGGCGTTGGGGCTCTACGCCAACGTGCGCCCCTGCAAAAGCTTTCACCCCTACGTGGACACTAAGTTTCCTAACATGGACGTGGTGGTGATTCGGGAGAACGAAGAAGATTTGTACGCCGGTATTGAGCACCAGCAGACCGACGAGGTGGTGCAGTGCCTCAAGCTGATCTCGCGCCCCGGTTGCCAAAAGATCGTTCGCTACGCCTTCGAGTACGCCCGGCAGTACCAGCGCAAGCGCGTGAGTTGCTTCACCAAGGACAACATCATGAAGCAGACCGACGGACTGTTCCACCAAGTGTTCAACGAGATTGCCGAAGAGTACCCTGGCATTGAAACCGACCACTGGATCATCGACATCGGGGCGGCCCGCGTGGCCGACACTCCCGATGACTTCGACGTGATCGTGACGGGCAACCTGTACGGCGACATCTTGTCGGACATCACCGCCCAGCTCACCGGCTCGGTGGGGCTCGGTGGCTCGGCCAACATTGGCGAACAGTGCGCCATGTTCGAGGCCATCCACGGCTCGGCCCCCACCATTGCCGGGCAAGACATTGCCAATCCGTCGGGGCTGCTGCGCGCCGCGGTGATGCTGCTCAACCACATCGGACAACCCGAGGTGGCCGAGCGGGTGAAGAACGCCTGGCTCTGCACCCTGGAAGACGGCGTGCACACCGTAGACATCTATAAAGAAGGAATCAGCCGCAAGAAGGTGGGCACCCAGGAGTTTGCTCAGGCGGTGATTGACAACCTGGACAAGAAGCCTAGTTCTTTGGGTGCCGTGGAGTATGCCAAAGGCATTGCCCTGACGCTTCCCCCCTATCAGCGCCGCCCCCCGGCTAAGAAAACGCTGCAGGGCGTAGATGTGTTTGTGGACTGGAAGGGGCAGAACCCCGACGAGCTGGCCACTGTACTCCAACGCCTGAGCGACGAGCTACCCCTAGTGATGATCACCAACCGGGGCGTGAAGGTGTGGCCCGAGGGCTTCGAAGAAACTTTCTGCACCGACCACTGGCGCTGTCGTTACCAAGCCGACGAGGGATCAGACCTGTCGCCGCAGGTGATCGTGGACCTGCTGGGCAAGGCCGTGCAGGAAAAGGTAGACGTGATCAAGACCGAAAACCTGTACGCCTTCGACGGCAAGCGCGGCTTCTCGTTGGGACAGGGGCAGTAATTGTTATCGGCAAATGATTGAACAAGGTGTAAAAGTTATCAAACACTTTCCATTGTTTCCTAAACTTACATTGATCCGATCCAGGGCGCTTCGCCTTAACCGGCAGAATCTACCCGATTCTGCCTTCACTTTGCCCATCCCATAACCTTACTTACCCATCCGGGCGGTTACCCTCCGAACAATCGCCCTTAACCTAGTCAGACCGCGTTACGACGGGCGGGCGGAGGACCTTGCGCAGAGCAAGGCGATGGTAGAGGCGTTGCGGGCGGATTGGTGCTAGCGGGCGGCCCGCCGGGGGGATGCCCAGCACGCCACGCAGCAGCGCAACCAGAAGCGCCGCGCAATGTAAGGTACGCGCCGTGGCTACTGAAAGCAGATGAAACCTATACCGTCTCCTTCAGCTTCTCACCAAACACCTGCTTAAACTTATCCACCTTCGGGCGAATTACGAACGAGCAGTAACCCTGTCCCGGATTGTTCTTGAAGTAGTTTTGATGATACGCTTCCGCCGCGTAGAATACATCCATCGGACTGATTTCGGTGACGATGGGACTGGAAAAAGCTCCCGAGGCGTTGAGTTTATCTTTGTACTGCTGGGCTAGTTCTTTCTGCTCTTCATCGTGATAGTAAACCACCGAGCGGTACTGCGTGCCCACGTCGTTGCCCTGTCGGTTGAGGGTCGTCGGGTCGTGCGTTTTCCAGAACACTTCCAGCAGGGTATCGAAAGAAATCACCTCCGGATCGTAGGTAATCTGCACCACCTCAGCGTGGCCGGTGCGACCCTCGCACACCTCGCGGTAGGCGGGGTTCTTGATGTGGCCTCCGGCGTAGCCCGAGACGACCGATTCTACTCCTGCTAAATCCTGAAACACCGCTTCGGTACACCAGAAGCAGCCGGAGCCAAATGTTGCTTTCTTCATCATTGCTTGTCTAAGTAAATAACTTTATTGAATTTGTCGCTAGATACTGGTTACTAGTGGCTAGATACTGGATGATCTTCTATATGGCTAGTATCTAGTATCCAGTATCCAGTATCCAGTATCCAGTATCCAGTATCCAGTATCCAGTATCCAGTATCCAGTAAACACAGAGCACCGGTTGCCCGTTCAAAAAATTACCCAATGCACCATTTCACTTCGGCCTCTGACGTAGACGACTGGCCCGCCTGGCTGGCCGCTGCGCAGGCAGTAAAAGCTGATCCACAATCTCACCGAAAACTCGGCACGGGCCAGGCCATGTGCTTGTTGTTCCTGAACCCGAGCTTGCGCACCCGCCTGAGCACCCAGCGGGCCGCCCTGAACCTGGGGCTCGACACGGTGGTGTTCGACGTGCAACAGGGCGGCTGGCAGTTGGAGATGGCCGACGGCACCGTGATGAACGGTAACCGGGCCGAACACGTGCGCGAAGCAGCGGCGGTGGTCGGGCAGTATTATGACCTGATCGGCGTACGCGCTTTTGCTTCCCTCAAAGACCGGGAAGAAGATTATCAGGAGCAGGTCATTCAGCAGTTCGTACGTTACGCGGGCTGCCCGGTGATCAGCCTGGAGTCGTCGGTGCGGCACCCGTTGCAGTCGTTCACCGACCTGATCACCATCGAAGAGTACAAACCACGGGAACGTCCGAAGGTAGTCATCAGCTGGGCTCCCCATCCGCGGGCGCTGCCGCAGGCGGTGGTGAACTCGCTGCTGGAGTGGACGCGCCTAACCGACTACGAAGTGGTGCTCACCCACCCCGAGGGCTACGCCTTGGCCGAGCAGTTTACCCAGGGAATCACCGTGACCCACGACCAGGACGCTGCGCTGAAAGGGGCCGACTTCGTATACGCCAAGAACTGGTCTTCCTACGAAGACTACGGACAAATCCTGCGCACCGACGACGCCTGGATGATCACCGCCGAGAAAATGCAGCGGACGAATCAAGCCTACTTTATGCACTGCCTGCCGGTGCGGCGCAACGTGGTGGTGGCCGATGCCGTGCTCGACAGTGACCGCAGCCTGGTGATACCGCAGGCGGCCAACCGGGTGGTGGCCGCGCAAACCGTGCTTCAGAAACTGCTGGAACGTGAGGCCCACTAGAATCATAAAAATCGGCGGACGGGTGATCGAGCAGCCCGAGTTGCTCACGGAGTTTCTGCGGGATTTCGCGCGGCTGGAAGGATCTAAACTATTGGTGCACGGCGGGGGACGCAACGCTACCCAAGTGGCGCAGCGGCTGGGACGGGAAGCCACGCTGATCGACGGGAGGCGGGTTACCGACGATGCCATGCTAGAAATAGTAGTGATGGTTTACGGGGGATTGGTTAACAAACAGATTGTCAGCCACTTGCAATCGTTCGACTGCAATGCACTGGGACTCACGGGTGCTGACCTGAACTGTATCCTGGCGACCAAACGACCGGCGGAGCCGGTGGACTACGGCTGGGTGGGCGACGTGCAGCAGGTGGACGCGGCGGTCTTTGAGAAGCTGCTGCCGTCGGGCGTGGTACCGGTGTTGGCGCCCCTCACCCACGACGGGCGGGGCCAACTGCTCAACACCAACGCCGATACCATCGCCAGCCGGGTGGCCGAAGCCCTGTCGGCCTCCGCCCCCGCTGAACTGTATTACCTCTTCGAGAAACCGGGAGTGCTGGCCGACCCCACCGACGACCGCTCGGTGATCGCCGAACTGTCCGAAGCAGACTACCACCGGGGAAGGGAAACCGGCACCATTGCAGCGGGTATGCTGCCTAAGTTAGATAACGGATTTGCCGCCCGGCGGGGCGGAGTCAAAAAAGTGTATATTGGCCACCACCGCGCCCTGGCGGCGATTGGCACTGATTCATTTAACGGCACTGAACTATGTCTGAGTCCACCCTAGCGCAGTTATCGCAATCAGCGGTCGCGCTGCTGCAACAAATTATCAGCACCCCTTCGTTTAGCCGGGAAGAACACGAAACTGCTACGCTGCTCCGGGACTACCTGCAGCGGGCGGGCAAGCAGGTGCATCGCCAGGGTAACAACGTCTGGGTGTTTTCGCAGGACTACCGTGCGGACCGTCCTACGCTGCTGCTCAACTCGCACCACGACACGGTGCGGCCCACCGCTTCCTGGACGCGGGACCCGTTTGATGCAGTGGTTCGGCAGGGAAAGGTATACGGCTTGGGCAGCAACGACGCCGGAGGAGCGCTGGTGGCGCTACTGCACACCTTTCTGCACTTAGACGAGCAGACGGACCGTCCCTACAACCTATTGTTCGCCGCCACGGCCGAAGAAGAAATCTCGGGAGCCAACGGCATTGCCTCCATCATCAACGCCGTTGGTCCGGTGGCGCTGGGCATCGTGGGCGAACCCACTGAGATGCAGATGGCCGTGGCCGAAAAGGGCCTGATGGTGCTCGACTGCGAAGCCCGGGGCCTGTCGGGACACGCCGCCCGCCACGAGGGGGTGAACGCCATCTACGCCGCCATGCAGGACATCGTCTGGATTCGGGAGTTTCACTTTCCTGAGCGGTCGGACCTGCTGGGTGAGGTGAGCACCTGCGTGACCCAGATTGCGGCGGGTACGCAGCACAACGTGGTGCCCGACCGCTGCATCTTCGTGGTAGACGTGCGCACCAACGAGAAATATACCAACGAGCAGGTGCTGCAGATCATCGACCACAATACCGTATCAACAGTCACCCCGCGCTCGTTGCGGTTAAACTCGTCCAGCATTGCCCTAGACCATCCGCTGGTGCAACGGGGCGCTGCCCTGGGGCTGGAGCACTACGGCTCCCCCACCCTGTCGGACCAGGCCCTGCTGGGTGGCTTCCCCACGCTCAAACTGGGGCCGGGCAAGTCAGAGCGCTCGCACACCGCCGACGAATATATCAAGGTGAAAGAAATTGAGCACGGCATCGCTACATACTGCCGGTTGCTGGAAGGGCTGGAGTTAAAGAATCAGACCGCCGGGGAGTTAGATCAATAATTAATCAGCCGCGACAATAACCCGGTAGTTATCGTGGTGGATATCAGTGTTGTTGGTCAGGTAGAGCGTTTTTCGGTCTTCGCTCAGAATGAATCGGTCGGACTGACAGCCATCGGCGATGTTTATCCCCGGAAAGTGCCTCAGGTTGTGCTCACAGTAATCAACGCTCGCTAGCCCAAGTTCATCTTCGCTTAAGCGAAGATGAAATTGGCTTCCGGCACCCGCGCGCATCACAATGCCGAGAACCGGTTGCTTAAAAACCACTTTGGCCTGAACCCGATACTGCCCGATACAATTGATGTAATTTTTCAGGTTAAAGGTATCGTCGTAGGTTTCGTTGTCGTAGTGGAAGTAAAAAGCGCTTACCCTGGTTCCCGCAGGTACTACGCCGGGATTGAGGGACTCCCAGGTTTGCTGCTCGTCGGGCACCGAATCCGGAAAATAGTCTCCGGGCAGCGACATATCGACCGTGATATCTTCCGTCAATACGTGATTCGTTTTCTCAGCAAACATGAACAGGGACGAATCGTTCACCAAAGCGTTCAGCTCAACCGATTGGGGAGGCTGGTCGAGAAACAGGATATCTCCTTCAATGTTTTCGATCCTATCTTGGTTGGCTGGCACCCCCGGGGCACCACTTTCAGCAGTATCACCTTCCGGCGCTAAGATATCTTGTTCCGGGGAGCAACCGCTTGCCATGATGAGGATAGAACCCACTAAAGCGGCATTACCGATGATCTTTGAGACCTGTAGTTTACTTATCATACCGTTTTTTGTTGATTAATACTCTTTGTAGGACGAACATGATGCCAAATAATTAGGCAGGTCCTTTCTTTTTTGCTGATTGCCTCTGGGCCAAAAATTATCCGGTGAATACTTCGTAAAGTGGATAAATACCACTAAACTTGCACCCTAAATTAGCAATGCACTCGTAGTTCAACTGGATAGAATACCAGATTTCGGCTCTGGGGGTTGAGGGTTCGAATCCTTCCGAGTGCACTAGAATTAGCCTACCCTAACGAAACTGCCGCTGCATGCCTTGCAGGGGCTTTTTTTGTGCCCCCTCACCGGGTGTCCCATACCCAGTGTGGAACACCACTAAAGCCTGCGGCTCGGTCGCGGTATGTGATTAGCGAACGTAAAGTTTGTATTATACTTATAAAACATAATCGCGCTGATCATATACCGGTCGCAGGCTTCATTATTTTTTACCCTTCTACAACTCCCGCACCCAGATATTGCGGAAGCTCACCGCGTTGCCGTGGTCTTGCAAGTGGATCGGCTCCTTGCCGTGCGGCTCGTAGTGGGGCAATCCGATGAACTTGATGCGCCCCTTGATCTCGGTATGGTTTTGCACCAGGATGCCGTTGTGCATCACCGTGATGTAGGCCGGGGTGAGCAGCAGTCCGATCTCATCAAAGGTGGGGGCGGTGTAGAACACGTCGTAGGTCTGCCATTCGCCGGGTTTCCGGCAGGCGTTTACCAAGGGCGCGTGCTGCTTGTAAATTGATCCGGCCTGTCCGTTCACGTAGGTTTTGTTGCGGTAGTTATCCTGAATCTGGAGTTCGTAGCGTCCCTGGATTAAAATACCCGAATTGCCCCGGCGTTGCCCCTCCCCTTCCACCTTGGCCGGGGCCATCCACTCGATATGCAGTTGCATATCTCCGAACGGCTGCCGGGTGCGAATGCTGGTGGGCACCTGCTGCTTGGCCTCGGAAGGCTCGATGGTCACCATGCCGTCGTGCACCGTCCAGGTGGTGCTGTCGTGAATTTCCCAGGCGTCCATGGTGTTGCCATCGAAGAGCACAATCGCGTCGGCGGGCGGTTGGTCGTCCTGCTGGCCGGGGGTAACCACCTCAGGCACCGGTTTCCATACTTCGGTGTCTTCGGGCGTGTACTCTTTTTGGGCGTGCAGGGTAGTGGTTAGAAAAGATACTCCCAAGATTAAGAAAAGCGCTTTAGTCTTATTCATTTTGTCATTATTTAAGTTAGGCAACTATGGATTAGTTCGGCTAGCCGAACCACGAAGTTAATCACTTTCTTTTGTAAAGCCTGTCTATTGCGTCAAAGCGTCTTACGTCGTTTTGTAGAAAGGAAAAAGAGCTAAATAACGGGTGGACAACGCGTCGCAACGAGGAAAAGTCGCTATGCTTCTCCACTACGACAAATTGCAAGGCAGAAAAGTAGCTTTGTAACGGGCCGACGACGAATTGCAGTGGGAGACGATAGCGCTAATACCCATTATGACGAGTTGTAATGCGGAAAAGGAGCAACAGAACCGGGTTACGACGAATCGTGAAGGGGAAAAGGAGGGATCATTCTGCCTTACGACAAAAAATAGCAGACGCAGGAGGTGAAAATCCCTCCTACGCCGCTGACGAAAGCTTTTTTGGAGGGGATTTACTCCGGGGCGTGAGCCGACAGGGTTTGCGGACGCGTTTTGAGTTTCGGGAACAGGCGCTCGGCGCGCGTCTTTCCGAACTGCTTGCGGGCGTCCAGGTAGTTGGTCTCGTACTGTTGGCGCAGCGTGGCCTTGGCGATTTCTTCTTTGGCCCGGCCGTGCTTCATCCGCTGCCCACTCGCTTCGTAGGCCGCGGTGGCTTTTCGGGAGGCGGCAATGCGGGTCCGCAGCTCCTTGACCATAGGGTTGGGGCGGGGTAGAAGTAAAGGCGAGGTAAGGCATTGGGAGAGATTGCGGGGTTTGAAGTTCTAGGTTTGGGGTTCGGGGTTGAGAGTTCTGGGTTTTCAGTAGTCATCTAAGAGAAATTACAAAACGTCATTCCGGAATTTTCTGGAATGCAATGGAAGAAAATATCCGGAATCCCCCCAATCAGCGACGAATATTCGTCACTGGATTGGGGGGACTCCGGCTCTTCGCCGGGGTACGTGACTAACGCTCGGTTGCAATCGCTGCGGTCGGCATGACGGACAAGATTGTAACTAGTTTTAATTCGGCACTTGGCTGGTGGTGATGAATTCAATTCATCAGAACGAGAGAAAGAGTCTCTTTTTAAAGTCTGATATTGCAGAATAGAGGCTACTTTGAATATATTGCATGTGAGGGAGACATATCTTCTATCAACTCATTAGCAGTAATTGAAATATTATGAAGTTAATACTAAATAATACATATAAGTTTTTAGAACCTTTCACTTTAAGCTTACCTAAATTTGTAATTCTTACAGGCCTTAACGGAGCAGGGAAAACTCAACTCTTGCAAGCAATTCAAAGTAATCGAGTGGGGGTACAAGATGAAAACGGAAACGCATTGAATTCTAAAATGTATGTAACTTCTCAAATGCTTTCACCGAATGAAAGCATCGTTATCACTAAACAACAACTAGATCAAGATGCTCAGAGTACTTGGGAATTAATTAAAATATACCAGAATGAGAAAAGGTCAAGTGGTAATATTCAACTTAAAAGATTTTTTGAACATAGCCCGGATTATATAAAAACAATAGAAATGATAGCGAAAAGTGCTAACAAAAATGTTGATGCGCTGACTGTTGATGATGTCTTCCAATTCTATCCGCTAAATAATGGGTTAAAACAGACAGATATATTTCATCATAATTTCTCAAGCCTTTTTAAACGTTATCAAGACAAACAGGAAGATAACGAGTACAGACAATTCAGGAACGAGGTAAAAGGGAAATCGTCTATTCCCTTTCTATCCAGTGAAGAATTTGTTAAAACTTATGGTGAAGCACCTTGGGATGTCGTTAACAGAATAATAGCTGAAGCAAATTTAGATTACTATATTAATTCTCCTTTTGACAACCATAGAGATGCTCCATTTGAATTGAAATTAATTAATAATTTAAATTCAGCTGAAATTAAGTTTGAGGATTTATCCTCTGGAGAAAAGGTCCTTATGTCTCTTGCATTGGCATTGTACAATTCCAATTTCGATATAGATTTTCCCAAAATACTATTGATGGACGAACCAGACGCCTCATTACATCCTTCTATGACCAAACAATTCCTTAATGTGATAGAGAATGTATTCGTGAAAGAAAAAAATCTGAAAGTCATCATGACTACACACTCTCCTTCAA
Organism: Cyclobacteriaceae bacterium; assembly: GCA_965217295.1. GTDB lineage: Bacteria > Bacteroidota > Bacteroidia > Cytophagales > Cyclobacteriaceae > Tunicatimonas. The sequence goes on along the minus strand of CBDCHR010000008.1, from coordinate 4,332,207 downwards.
CTGTTGCATTAGCTCCTGAGGGTGCGCTATACCAAATGAATAAGTTAAAGCCTAGGCCCATAAAAACTACCAAAGATAAAGCAATCAAAACTTTGACAGAGGGAATTCCTTCACTTAGTGTAAGTTATGAGAACCGTAGACAAGTTTTTGTAGAAAGTAAAAATGATGTTTACTTTTATGAAAAAATATACTCTAAGCTGAGATCAATATTAGAGTCTGAAATCTCTCTCAATTTCATTTCTTCTGGTGTAGAAGGTAGCGGCAGCAGTAACCAAGTTAAAAATATTGTCAACACACTCAGTAGATATGGAAATAAATTCATTTATGGTATTATAGACTGGGACAAAACAAATAATGGGAACAATTTTGTAAAAGTACTTGGAAGAGAAAAACGGTACAGTATTGAAAACTATTTATTTGATCCATTAATTCTCGCCGCATATTTATTAAGAGAAAAGCATATCAAGCGTAGTGAACTTAAACTTGAGGAATCAGACACATTTATATCATTCGCAAAATTTGAATCCGCAAAGCTTCAAAAAATCACAGACCTGATATTACAGAAGCTTAAGAATAAATTTGGTGATAATCTTGATTCAGAATGTCAATCCTGTCAACTTGTGAATGGCTCTACAATCAATCTTCCTAATTGGTTTTTGTTAAATAATGGGCATGATTTAGAAAGCAAAGTTAAGATGACTTTCTCTCCTCTCAATAGATTTGCAAATGAAGGCAAGTTAAAGAGAGAGATACTTGATAAAATAGTCGATGATATACCAGAAATAATATCAGCTGACTTAGTTGATTTGTTGAAAGATATCCAAAAGTGAAAGGCAATTTTTCCAAACTTAGCGGCGCCCCCAACTAGTTGTAGCATTCGCTACGACGCATACAGCGTTGCTGGTTAGGTCTTAGGACGCAAGGAGGTACCGCCCCAGTCAATATGTCATTCTGACTACGCAATCCACCGCGGCTTCCCACCCAGTGGATGCTAACACGATTCGGCACTTCAAAAGCCTTAGTACGTTCCCAACGAACTGACGTAACCAAATAGTGGGCAAAAAATAATTTCCCGTCGGGTGTTTACCTTTTTGCTTTTTCAGTATTAAGCAAGCAAAACCGTCATCCTGCCTTGCAGTCCACGGTTTCATGACGCTAACCAACCCCACCATGACTCCTACCCTCACCCTATCCGACGACACCAAGCAGGCCATCACCATCGCCCAGGCGCTGGCCAAGGAGTACCAGAACGCCCAGTTCACTCCCGGCCACCTGCTGCACGCCCTGCTGCACCGCGACGTCGGACTGCGCGAGCTGCTAGAGTCGCTCGGGCAGGATGTGCCCTACCTGCAGGGGTGGGCCGAGGTGCGCATCGAGAACCTATCGAAGAACACCCAGATTCCCGAAGCCCCGGCGGGCGACGCCAAGGTGAGCGCCGCGCTGGAAGAAGCTGACCTGATCCGGCTCAAACTCAACGAAGACGAAATCACCCCGCTGGCCCTGCTGGCGGCCCTGTGCAAATCGAACATCGCCTTCTCGGCCGACCAACTCAAAACCTTTCCCCTGCGCCCCGACGAACTGCTGGCTACCGTGGTGGCCGAACAGGCTATTCAGGAAGCCATCACGTCGCCCTCGAGCAACGGAACCGAGGCTACTGCCGCTTCGGCCAAATCCAAGGCGCTGTTCAAGTACTGCGTCGATCGCACCTCGCTGGCGCGCGAGGGCAAAACCGACCCCATCATCGGGCGCGACCGCGAAACCCGCATGATGGTGGAGATTCTGGGCCGACGCACCAAACCCAACGTACTCATCATCGGCGAACCCGGCGTGGGCAAAACCGCGCTGGTCGATGGCTTCGCCCAGGACATCGTGCGGGGAAGCGTGCCGCAGCACTTGGCCCCGGCCGTGCTCTTCGAGCTCGACCTGGGAGCACTGGTGGCCGGAGCCGCCTACAAGGGCGAGGTGGAAGACCGCCTTAAAAGCATCATCAAGGAGGTGAAGTCGTACGACAAGGCCATTCTGTTTATCGACGAGTTGCACCTGCTGCTCGATCCCAAAGGACCGGTCGGCACCGGGGCGGCCAACCTGCTCAAGCCCGAACTGGCGCGGGGCGAGATCACCGTCATCGGGGCCACCACGCTGGAAGAGTACCGCAAATTTATTGAAAAAGAAGAAGCCTTCAACCGGCGCTTCGAGGTGCTGCGGGTGGACGAGCCCGACCTGACGGTGGCCGAGCGCATGGTGCGCACGCTGGTGGGTCGCTACGAAAGGCACCACACGTTGGCGGTGGATGCGGAGGCACCCAAGGAAGCCGTGCAACTGGCCCACCGCTACATCAAAGACCGCCGCCTGCCCGACTCAGCTATCGATCTGCTGGACCGCACCATGGCCGCTATCCGCATGGCCGACGAAACCTCGGAAGTCCGGCTAACGGAGTTACAGAAGCGCCTGACCGCGCTGGCACAGGATGAAAACGCATCGCTGGATGATCTGCGTTGGTTCGAGCGGGAAGTACGTAACAAAATTAGTCCGATCCTGATCAGTCAGTTGCCCGATGCGCTCACCGAAGCCGAGCCGGACACCCCAGAAGATTTAATCAATCACCTGCAAGCCGTGATTGAGCAGTTGCAGGCGTTCACCCAGCAGAAGAAGGGCAGCGTGGACCCGGCCGACATCGCGGCGATGGTGGCCCACAAGACGGGCATTCCGCTGGGCAAAATTCAGACCCAGGAGCGCGAGAAGCTGCTGGCCATGGACGAGCACCTGCGGCAGCGGGTGGTGGGGCAAGACCACGCCACCCGGGTGATTGCCGACGCGGTGCTGGAGTCGCGTTCGGGACTGGTGAAGCAGGGGCAGCCTATCGGCTCGTTCTTCTTTCTGGGGCCCACCGGCACCGGCAAAACCGAACTGGCCAAGTCGCTGGCCGAGTTTCTCTTCGATTACGAAACCACGCTGCTGCGCTTCGACATGTCGGAATTCAAGGAAGAACACTCGGCCGCCGTGCTGCTGGGCGCTCCGGCGGGCTACGTGGGCTACGAAGCGGGAGGCGTGCTGGTGAATAAAATCCGCGAGAAGCCCTACGCGGTGGTGCTGTTCGACGAGATAGAAAAGGCGCACGCCTCGGTGTTTGATATCTTTTTGCAGATTATGGACGAGGGCAAGCTGCACGACCGCCTGGGCAAAGAGGGCGACTTCTCGAACGCCGTGATTCTGTTTACCTCCAACATTGGCAGTCGGCATATCATGGACGCGGTGGCGGCGGGCGCGTTGCCTACTTCGGCGGAGCTGATGGAGGTGATGAGTAGGCACTTCCGGCCCGAGTTTCTGGCGCGGGTCACCGAGATGGTGCCCTTTGCCCCCATCCGGGAAGAAAACGTGGTGAAGATCTTCAACATCCACCTCAAGAAGCTGCTGCGGCAGCTGGACAAGCAGGGCATCGGGCTGGAGATCAGCAAAGCGGCCACCGAGCACCTGGCGCTGTCGGGCTACACGCCCGAGTACGGAGCGCGGCCGCTCACCGGGGTGATCCGCAACCAGTTGCGCCGTCCGATCTCGCGCCTGATCATCGGTGAGCAGGTGAAAGCGGGCAGTATTATAAGATTAGACGTGGACGAAGAAAAAAATTTAGTGTGGAGCTATTAATCCGGTTACGTTCTGCAGTGTAGGCTGTACTAAGAAGTATAAATCAAGATAAAAACGACGCGTTGCAAACGCATCTGAGTCAAGTAGATCGAATTCGTTGCGAACACACTAACAGCAAAATTTATATGGCTTCTAACGATAAGGTAAATAAGATATTTATCGATCTGAAAAAAAATGACCAGCGTATTGTCCTCAGTGGGAAGGAATGCGTTGATGTCTACGAACTTTTCCGCGGGAAGAAGCCTAACGCTAATGCCGTAGTATTTAATAAAAACAAAGACTATCGTGCTTTCTTACAGGCGGCAATGATTAGATTAATTGACGGTAGCAATGATATGAGTTGGTTAAATGCTTTGCTCAACGGCGCATACAAACCAAACGCTACGGTAGGGGGGATTATTACTAAGCTCATCAAGCACGGCATTAAACAGTACTTTGAGAACAAGATGGAAAAACCCGAAGAAATATCCGTAGCAGTACGTGACGAAATAGTACGGAAAAATAGGTTTCGTTTCGAATACATTGTCAACGGACTACGCATATAAATATCTTTCTCTCACTATTAATTACCTTTTATATTATGGACCAAGTAGAAATCGGCGGCCAACTAGTGCCCCAGCAATCCTTTGAAGCCATCACGCAGATCTCGTCTAACCGCACGCTGCTGGCGCAGAAGCTCACTACCAAACCCACCAAACCCGAACCCGTCACCGGTCTGAAAACCCTGAACGAGGTGTTTGACCACTTCCAGCCTAGCGCCAAGGTGGAGTTTGCCAACGAAGACGGTGCCCCGGTGAACGAGGAGTTTCAGTTTAAGAACGTGGGCGACTTCACCAAGCAAGGCATCACCGAGCAAAGTGCGTTTCTCAAAGAATTGAACGCCCAGCAGGACAACTACCACGCCTTTATCAAGCAACTAAAATCCAACAAAATTCTGAAGTCGGCCCTGGGCAACCCCGAGGCGAAAGCCGCCTACCTGGCCGCTTTGCAGGCCATGATTCAGGAAATTGATCAGGCCGACGCATCGTAGACTTACTTCTTATACTTCTCATTGGGGCGCGTTTGCAACGCGTCACCTAAGCTTTTGTACTTCTTATACCTTCTAAACATCTAAACCAATGGCTGAAGAAAAACTCCAAACCGAGCCGCAAGCCGCGGCTACCGCCACCGCCGAACGTCCCACCCTTGACAATCCCAAGCAAGCGCTCGACGAGAGTGCCGAAGCGCTCATTGAGTACGGCGGCTTCGAACTGCTGGAATCGTCGGTGGCCGGAGCCAAGGTGATGAACCCCGACAGCAAGGCGCGCAAAAACATCTTCCTCAACGAGTCGTCCAAGAAAAAAGACCGGCGCGAGCTTAAGGAACAACTGCAGCGCTGGCACGAGCTGCTCAGCGGCACCGACGACGTGTCGGCCATGATCGAGCAAGCGCAGGAAAAAGTGGAGTCGGCCGAAGGGCTGCTCACCGATAACCTCAAGAAAGCGCTGGAGCAGACCAACGAACTGGAACGCAGCTACCGCACCCTGGCCATGTTCTTTAAGAACGCCGAGGTGGACAAGGTGCGCAACCTGACCATCTTCAACACCGACCTGGAGCGGCTCAAGGACCTGGACAACACCATGGTGATTGACAAGATCACCGAGGAGTTGAAGGCCCGGCACGACCGGCTGGACCTGCGCGAGAACTACTCGCTGCTGGTGATTCCCGGCTACCTGGGCTCGAACAAAGTGGTGGAGAAGTGGGCCAAGATTGCCCACCAGAACAAAACCATGCTGGTGACCGACTTCACCCACCTGGAAGATCCTGACGCGGTGATGGAAGAGTTTGACGCGGCCAACCTGACCGGCGGAGAGATTCACCGCTCGAACGCGCTGATGACCTGCAACTGGCTGGTGGGGCGCGAGCAGTACGAAGAGCTGGACGAGGAAGAACCCATGTATCTGCCGCCCTCCACGGCGCTGGCCGGAAAAATCTACAGCACGCTGATCGCCCAGCCCACGGCGGGCAAGATGCACGGCGGACTCAATGAAGTGGACGGAGTGTCGTTTCCGCTGAAGAAAAGCGAAATCTCGGAACTAGAGAAGCGCGGCCTGGTGCCGATGGTGAAGGAGTGGGACAAGGTGATGGCGTTTTCGGCCAAGACCTTGTACAACGGCAACGACATCGGCTTGCAGACCTACTCGGTGGTGCGGGTGTTTGACTACGTGGGCAAGGTGATTATCGACTTCTTGAATCGGCAAGCCTTCGTGAACTGGACGCCCAAGGTGCAAAAGGATTTGAGCAAAGAGATCAGCAAGTACTTAAAGAGCATTATGGGCAGCGACAAGATCATTCAGGACTACAAGCTGATGCGCCTGGAGCAAGACCCCGAGACCAAGCGGATCAACATCGACCTGCACCTCACGCCCTTCTTCCCCGCCAAGAACTTCATGCTGAAGCTGGGCGGAACGAAAGGAGACACGGCCGAGGAGTGGCAGTCGGAATATGCCGAGCAGTAGATACCTTTCCGGTCGGTGCGCCACACCGGGTGAGGGCACCGACCAGAGCAAGGAAACACTGACTAAAAGTCTAGACAAACTAGCAACAAGTATACTAAACCTAATTATCACCATGGCAGATTTATTCTATAACGGTCAGGTCCTAGTCTGGAATTGGGGCAAACGGAAGTACAAAGCCACTTCGGGCTTATTAGAAAGCTTCGATGGAGAAGAAGACGGTACCAAAGACGGTATTCTTGATTACCGCTACGCTAAATATGCCAACAAAAAGAGCCACGGTCCTACCCCACCCGGACTCTATCAGTTAATTGCCAAAGACTCAAAGAAGTTAGTTCCGGTGGCGAACTGGGCTGAGTGCAAGCTGAGAAGTGCAGGCCCTAGAACAGGTATCCAAAAAATACCCCGGGGGCCGGATATCAAGAAGGGGTTTGAAGGATGCGAAGACTACTGGATTAACTGGGGATTTAACCGCATAAAGTTTTTTCATGTGAAAGGCAATACTTACGGAAGAGACGGATTTTATTTACATGACTCTACCAAGGCTTATTCGCACGGATGCATCGAGGTTGATAAAAAATTCTTCGCTGATCTCAGACTCTATAGCAAAGGCCCTAAAAATAAGAATAAACTATTTCTTAAGGTTACTTACAAAGACGAAAAAACGCATACATACGGGTTCACCGACAGCGCTTCTACGCCAGTGGAAATGCTGTTACCTTAATCTCAAAAGCTATTATTTAGGTGTCCCTTACAACACGTACTATTATCCCTTAAAATTTTAATCAATCAGTTTAACCAATCAAATTCTAAACAATCATGGCAGTACGAGCAAGACTTAACCTCGACAAGATCGACGACTCCCGCGTTATCGACTTTTCTTACAGCTTCAACCGCGACATCGACGCCTCGGGGCGTCCGTCGGGAGCGGTGCGCGGCGGCACGGTGCAAATGACCATCGAGTCGACCAAGAGCGCGTTTCTCCCCACCTGGATGGTGTTGGGGCAGGGCAAAACCAAGGAAGGACAAATTGAAATCATGGATGACACCGACGATGAGAAGCCCATCAAGACCATCAAGTTCAAGGATGCCTACATCGTGGAGTACGGTGAGAATTTCAGCTGGCAGGGCGGCGAAAACATGATGGAAACCTTTGTGGTGTCGGCCCGCGAACTTACCGTAGAAGGCGACGGCGGTCCGGCGGTTTATGAGAACGAGTGGCCGGTGTAGAAATAAGTAAACACAAAGAGCAATCAATTAGGCAAGGCATGCTCGCCGAGCCTTCTTGATTTGGCCCTATGGTCACTACGACCTCTTCTTTATCTCACATACTAATCAAAATAGCGAAAACTATGGGCGCTACATCAAGTACATACAACGGTGATGTGTTAAATTATTCACCAGCGAGATCATACGATTTCTCTAGGTCTTATGCTATTGTGGTCTCAGGGGCTTCCTGGAATCCCTGCGGACATATGGTTCTTAACGTGGGCGGTCACGATGGATGGTACTTCCATATAGCTGAACGCAAGGGATATCCAAGATACATGGGAGAAAGTGGGTATCAACGCTACTTAACCGAAAATGGAAAAGTAGAAATTAGCAGAACCTCAGTCTCGTTAACTCATCCACAAAGGGCAATGGCAAAGTTAATGGAATTGCTTAGTAAGAAATGGTCATGGTGGCTATTGCCCAACAACTGCGCGACGTTTGTAGAAGAAGTATTGCAGGCGGGAGGAACCACCGCCGGACTGTACAGTAACTGCCCTGCCCGAGAAGTATTCAGATAGGCACAGTAAGCAGCACTCATTCTTGATTACCACTACCGACATGATTGACCTAAAATACGTACTTAAACCACTCTTCATATTCGTACTGGTTACTACAGCCTGCACCCCCAACGGCGAGGCCGACGAGGAAGCGATGGACCGGCAAGAAACTATTGATCAGCTCACCACCCAACTCACCGGCACCTGGTTGATGACGCACCGCTACGTGACCTTCGACGGGCTACCCGCCGAGGAGTTCTTTCCGCGGGAATATTCTGCCATCGGGTCGCCGCAGACTCCCGCGGAAATTGAGCAACTGAAGATTGACTTCAATCCCGAAGAACTAGCGGGAATCATTTACGAGTTTCGCGAAGATGGTAGCTTCGAACTGCGGTTGCCTGGAGAAAGTCCGGCCACTGCCCCGAGCAGCACCTGGGAGGTGACGGCCGACAGCGTGCTGCGGGTGCAGGGTGGCAACAAAATAGATAACGCGATCGCTGAGATCACGACCACCACGCTTCGCCTGACTTCGGAAAGCACCTTCGGCGCGGTGCAGTCCGGTCAGCCCGACCACGTGTACATCAACGACTACCGTTTTATTCGCCAATAAACCAAACCAAACAATCCTCATGGATCTCCAGGAAATTTTCTCTCCCCGAGAGTCACGCTGTCCCCGGCCCATTAATCGCTCGTTCAAATCACTTTCTTATTCAACCACTTACTCACCCTTACTTCCATGAAACAGTTACGACTAAATTTCTTTATTCTCGGCCTGCTTAGCCTTGGTTTGCTGGCCTCCTGCGGGAGCGACGATGAAGAGGCCACCGATTTGCAAGACGATATTGTGGGCACCTGGCGCGTTACGGCGGCTTCGTTCACCGTGGATGGCCTTAGCTTTCGGGACTACATCGTGAAATTGTACCAAGCCCTGGGCACGCCCCTCACCGATGAAGAATTAGCTGAATTCGACGAAAGCTTTTCGCTCGACTCAGATGAGTTTGATGAATTTGAAGTGCTGGAATTTAAGTCGGACGGCACCCTATTAATTACCGGAGATGGCACTACGGATGCAGGGACCTGGGCGATTTCGGGGCAGACACTTACCATCGACGATGGGGACGAGCAGACGCAATATATCATCAAAAAGCTTACCGGCAGCGAGATGGAGCTCTCACTTATTATTTCCGAAGACGGGGGTCTGGGGATACCCGGATCGGAGGATGCCGTGCTGGAACTTCTCTTTACGCTCACGCGCTAAGGACGTCTAGTTCATCAAAGCAGTGCTCTGCTCAGCCCCGTGAGCAACCTACCTTCATATCCTAACTACCCCTCCCCGTGGCCCAGCAAGTACGCGTAAAATTATCTGTGAACGGCGAAGTCTTGTCGCCCGTGGCCGGGATCAGCCTGTCGCAAGACGTGCACCGGCACCATAGCTTCGAAGTCACCCTAGCCACCGATACGTTTCGGCAAATCGGCACCAACGCCGTGGAGCAGTCCAAGCGGTTTATCGGACAGGAGCTGCACTTGTCGTTCGGCACCGAACTGTTTCGCGCTACCGATCCCGACCACGAGTTCACCGGGGTGGTCACCGAGGTGGCGGTGAACCGCTTCGACAACGGCGACCGCAGCGTGACGCTGCGCGGCCACAGTCCGACGATTATGCTGGAGGGGCTGCCCCAGTGCCGATCCTATACCAATAAGACGGTCGCCGAGATCGTCGACGCTACGCTGGAGAACGTGCCGCACAGTCTAAAAACCGTCATTGACCCCACGTTCAAAGAGCCTTTAGACTACGTGGTGCAGTACCAGGAGTCGAACTACGCCTTCCTGCAGCGCGCGGCGGCTACCCTGGGAGATTGGTGCTACTACGACGGCACCCAACTGGTATTTGGCAAACAACTGGCGGGCACTGAACTGGAGCTGCCCCTGGTAAGAGACCTGTTCACGTTCGACTTTAGCTATCGCCTGAAACCTACCCGAACCAAGGATTATAGCTACGATTACCTAACCAACCAGGTGTTCAGCAGTCGTTCACAAGAAGCCTCCCCGCCGCCCCTGGATCCCTACGGAGAGTTTGCGCTGGAACAGTCGCGGGCCTTCTACCAACAAGAATCCGTTAACATTGCCCCTTCCAATCTCGAGAATCAACCGGCACTCGACCACCAAGTGGGCATGCGTCAGAATACCGCCACCGCCGGGATGGTGCAGATGCACGGCAATAGCGACAACCCGCACCTGGCCATCGGCGCGATCGTCAACATCACCGGCGAGGCCACTAATGAGCACGACCACGGCAAGTACATCATCACGGCGGTGAGCCACCATATCAGCGGCACGCACAGCTACCAGAACAGCTTCACCGCCGTGTCGGCCGACGTGCAGTTGCCCCCCCCGCCCCAGCTTCCGCACCCGCGCATCGAAACCCAGCGGGCCGAAGTCACCGACAACGATGACCCCGACAAGATCGGACGCGTCAAAGTGCGGTTTCCCTGGCAGGAAGGCTCCGAAACCACTCCCTGGATCCGCATTATTCAGCCCTACGCCGGTAAGGGAGAGCGGGGCGGACTGCACGGCTTTCACTTTATTCCGGAAATCGGCACCGAGGTGCTGGTGGGCTTCGAGCACAACCACCCCGTGCGGCCCTTTGTGCTGGGCAACGTGTACCACGGCCAGTCTAAACCCGAACCCTGGGCCAGCAGCAGCAACTCCACCAAGATCATCCGCACCCGCAACGGCAACGAAATCCGGCTGGTCGACTCCGGCGGCAAAGAAAAGATCCACATTTATCACCGCAAAGACGAGGACCACTACAACGAGATTAAGCTGGAGATGGAAGGCGAGGGCACGATTACGATAGAGACGAAGGGGCAACTAAATTTCAACGCCAAGAATATCCGCATGGAGGCTCAGGAAAATATTGTTATGAACGCCTGTGGTAAAATTCAAATGGCCCACACCCCTGATCTCAGTAGTCCTGATCCTGATGAATCCAAAAGCAGCGTTGTTCAGGTGGGGGAGAATGTTTACGTACAGTCACTTGAAGGACTAAAGATTTATTCTCTTAATAATTCAGTGTTATTGGAATCAGAGAAAAAAGATGTATTTGTAGCAGCGATGGGCAACATCGATCTAAAAAGCACCCAGGACACCAGCCTGGAAGCCCTTAACCTTGACATAAAAGCCAAAGCGAAACTAGCTGCCGAAGGCCAAATCGAGGCCTCTTTGAAGGGTGCCAACACCACCGTGTCAGGAAACGCGATGACCACCGTGAAGGGCGGCATCGTGAAAATAAACTAGCCATGCGACCATTTTATCGACTTCCCTTGCAATGCGCCCAGCTTACCCGGCCGGGACAGCACCCGCTGCTCAACCAAGAAGAGGCCATCCGGCAGCACATCCACCTGCTGCTGCGCACCCACTACCACGACTCCCGCTACGATCCGGCCTACGGCTGCTACGTGTGGGACAAGGACTTCGACAATATCCAGAGCATCCACCGCTGGAAAGACGAGTTGGAGGAGCTGGTGCGACAGACCATTGGCGACTACGAAAAACGCTTGTCGAAAGTAGTTTCGTCGGTCACCGTAGACGAGTTGCCGATGGCGGACCCTAAAACCGGGAAGGTGAACCGCTACAGCAAACGCATCACCATCACCATCGAGGGCACCATCAGACGCACCAACCAGCGACTGCTGCACCGCGAGTACATGTTTTTTAGTCCGTTATCCTTAGCCTAACCGCCGTGTCTACCCACTTCAAACCCCAGGAATTCAAACGCGACAAAATCAAGCAACGGCTGCTGAAGCAGGCCGCCACGGCGTGGGGTTTTGATGAAGCCGCGATGGACGGCTTCGACCCGGTAGTAGACCTGCTGTTCGGCGCCTGCGCGGTGGAGTTTGAGCGCACGGCCCAGGCTTTTCAGCACTCGCATCCGCGCACCATCAAGCAGTTGTCGCAGCTGCTGCTGCCCGAGGTAGTCACCTCCCCTACCCCCGCCCACACCCTGCTGCACGCGCGCCCGACCACCGCTGTGCATCCCCTGAGTCTGACCGACGCCTTCACGGTGGCCCAGGAGGTGGTGACGACCAACCCGCCCCAGGTTACCAAAAGGAACCTAACCTTCTCGCCCGCCGCCCCGTTTCGCTTGCGCAACGGCGAGGTGACCCACCTGGTCACCGGCAAGCACCTGTACGCCGTGGAAACGCCCCTCCGAAAGCAAGCCATGGCCGTGGCGGCGGAAGGCCAACGACTGCCCGCCCGCACCCTTTGGCTGGGCCTTGATTTGTCGGAGTCGCCCGAGCCTATCGGCGAACTCACCTTTTATCTGAACTGGATCAACGTGACGGAGGGAAGTCGCTACCAAGCCACGCTGCCCTACCTGCGCTGGTTTGCCGGGGAAGAAGCGCTGGAAAGCCGGTTGGGTTTCGGAACGATCGCGGCTCCTTCGACGGACGGGCTCGGTCCGGAACCGGTAGCGGCGGTCCAGCGCCAGCGGGTGATGCAGGCCTACCACTCCCAGTTTGTCACCGTCACGCTGCCCGCCCTGCCTCCGGCGGAGGTGCCGATCGCGCTCCGAGAAACCTTTCCCGACGCAGCATTGGATGCCCTGCCCCGCCGGTGGCTTCGGGTAGAGCTGCCCGCAAGCCTGCCCCCGGAAGCAGCCAACACTTTGGGGTGCGCCATCAACTGCTTCCCGGTGCTCAACCAGAAACTCGAGGGCAGCAAGCGTCCGTATCGCATCAGCACCACCAACCGCATTGTGCCGCTCACCACCCCCGACCACTTTTTGGATGTGCACCGGGTGGCGACCAGCGCGGGTAAGGCCTATACCCGCACTCCGTTACCGTCGGGGAACGACCACAACCCGTCTTCTTACACCGTCCGCCAGCACGGGGTAGGGCAGTTCGACGCGCGGCAGGCTGCCGATTTGCTCGACTACCTGCTGAACCAACTGCGGGACGAGGCCGCCGCCTTTGAGGCCGCCGGAAGCCAGCGTCTCACCCAGGAGATAAAAGCACTCAGGCAGCAGATTGCCCGCTTGGAGGCAATGGCTGGACAGCAAGCCCGTCCCGAGGCCACGCACTATCTTATGGTGGATGCCCAGCAAGAGGAGGACGTTTGGATTGATTACTGGTCTACGGCGGGAGCCGAAGCCAACGGAGTGCCGTCGGGCAGTGCCGCGGTGGCTCCCGGGGCGGCCGATTTTCAGGGTCCAACCACCACCCTAGTCCCCACCCGGGGCGGACGCGCCCAGCCCAACGATGAAGAACGGCAGTACGCCCTGCGCAGCGCGTTGCTCTCGCGGCACGCGCTGGTCACCGAAGAAGACATGCGGGCGGCGTGCCGGGTGTTCTTAGGCGAGGTGGTGCGCAGCGTATCGGTGGAGCGGGGCTTGCGGCCCTCGGTGCACCCCCGGCGCTCCTTCGAGCGAACGGTGATCGTGCGGGTGATGACCGACGCGCTACCGGCGGCCGAGCGGGCGGTGGCCACGCAGGATTTGCAGGCGCACCTGTCGGCGCGCACCTCGTTGCAGTTTCCTTTGGTCGTAGAAATGCCCGAGCATGCGTAATTCTGACACCCCTACCGCCCAAGTAGCCGCCCCCGCGCTGCCCACCCTCACGCTGGAGCGCTTCGTGGATGAACTGCTGGCCGCCACCGATTCAGATACCTGGCCGGTGCTGATCAGTCCGCAGGGCACTTTTCGTCGGTCGTACCAAGCGGATGTCCTGGCGGTGACCCCGCCCGTTGGGCAAACGGAGACCATCCGAATCGATGTTGCCCGGGAGGGGCTGTACGACATGCTGCCCGAGGGCCTGTTTCACGAGAGTCAGCCGGGCGGGGCGGGCATCGACACCGAAGCGGCGGTGCAAGAAGTGGAGCAGAACCGGCGGGAAGAACGGGAGGCCCGTCGATTCTTCCTGCCCCTGGAACAGGAGTTCTACCGACAAAAAATTGCCCTGGAGCACCAGGAGCACGCTTTTTTCCAATCAGCCCGACCCGGCAGCCGCGCCGGAGCGTTTTTACGGAAGCTGTGGGGCATTCCGGCTGAGCTACCGGCGGCGCAGCAGCAGCGGTTCCTGTGCTTGGTCCCCCACCTCCACCGCTTGGCCGGACAACTCCCCGAGGTGGAACGCTGTTTTGCCTTTCTGCTGTCCGTGCCGGTGCAACTTACCCCGCAGTACCACCTCGAGTCGGCCCCCTTCGAACAACCGCCTATCCCGCTGGGGGAAGCAACGCTGGGGCACGATGCGGTGCTGGGCGACGCGCTCGATGATCCGTGGCCCTACTGGCAACTGACGGTCGGTCCGGTGGCGGGTGAGCAGTTGCGGTCGTTGTTGGAAGGCGGGGCCACATATCGCTTCATTGGTTGGTTGGCCGGTTACCTTTTGCCCGCGGGCGTTGACTATCAACTAAATATCGAGGTGGAAGGCGACGACCAAGCCTTTTGCTTGCGGGACGATACCTCGTTTGTGGGACGTTTAGGACATACTACGTACTTACGATGATTGCTTACTACTTTTCTCTGGGCCTGCTGGTGATTGCGGCCACGGTGCTGGGACTGGCCGCCCGGGCCCTTCCCACCTTTCAGATGGGCAAACTGCTGGGCTACGCCCTGACCATGACGGTACTGCTGATTGTATCCGCGGGGCTACCGCTGGTCTTTAATCTGGCTCCGGCACCGTGGTTTTGGTCGCTGGCCGCCTGGGGAACCCTGATGGGTATCGTTCACGTCGTGCTGCTCTACCGCACCCTGCCCTGGAGCCGAGCGGAGTTGTTCCTGCGCGAAGGGCTGCTCACCCTGGTGATCGCGCTGGCCGGAGTGCTGGGCCACGCCCTGGTGGTCAGTCAGGTGCAGCCTCCGTGGCCGCCCTTTGCCCTGGGGGGGGCGCTGCTGGGCTTTTTGTTACCCTTTCTGCTGCACAAGGCCTTTCACCTGTGGAAAGCGATTCCCCCGCCCCTCTTTTCTACCTGGCAGTATCCGCAGGATCAACCCGCCCCCGAACTCACCTTTCAGCAAACCATCCCCGTCCGGTTCAACTTCAGCAAATCGCCCGAGCAGTCTGACCCCACGATCTTTACGGTGGTGGCTCCTTCCTCGACCCTGTTTGGCGACCTGTTTCATTCGTTCATCCTGGACTATAACCGGCAGTTTGCCGAGCAGCCTATCCAGGAGTATCAGGTGCCCAACGAATGGGTGTTTTACGTACATCCGCAGCGGTGGTGGCAAAAGAAAAGACTCATTAACCCCGCGCTCAACGTGGTGCAGAACCAACTGCAAACCAACCAGCTGGTGAGTGCCGTACGCGTTTCTTATCGATAAAACTTATGGTACTCCGTACACAACACCCGACGGTTAACTGGCAAGACGGCATGAAAATCCGTCAGCAGCACTTTGTGCAGACCGAAAACGCCTGGCTCGACCGGGTGCGCGACGCCTGGGTGGGCAGCCTTACCCCCTTCAACTACGGGCTGTTGCCGGGGGCGGGGGGCAATACCTCATTGGACCTGCGGGTGGAGCTATCCGATGCGCGCCAGATGGTGGTGCAGTTGCACGCTTGTCAAGCGGTGACCTCGGGCGGGGCCCGCATCGACGTTCAGACCGAGAAAGAACACCCCCTGCGCGCTTCGTACCAGCTGTCGAGCAACGAACCGGCGCTGTTCGAGGTGATCGTGAGCGTGAACCCCTTCGTGCGTATCCCTACGGGTGAGCCCGATCCTGAGGAAGTGCCGATCCGCCACCCGAACACGTCGTCCACCTACCAGCTAATGGTGGTGCCTACCGAGCAGTTGAGCATCACCGAACTGGGCACCTACCACGTGTCGGTGGCGCGGGTGCGGGCGCTGGGGCACGAGGTGAAGTTGTCGGACAGCTACCTGCCGCCCTGCGCCACGGTGAGCGCCCATCCGGGCCTTCGGCAGTGGTACGACACCCTGACCGAGCGCTTGGTCCGCACCGGGGGAGACGCCCGGCAGGCGGTGCAGAAAATCAAGGTGAAGAGCGAAGCCCGCCCGCTAACGATGAACCTGCAGGAGTGGGCCGAGCGGATCACCTACTTCGTGGCCGACCACCTGGATGCCTACCGGATGATGGTGCCCTACCAACCGCCCGTACACCTACTGTTGTTCTACGTACGCCTGGCGCGAACCCTCAAGACGTGTCTGCTGTGCATGTCGGACAATGGTAAGGAGGAAATGCTCCGCTACTTACACGAATGGTCGGACATGCATCCGGGCACCCTGGAAGCGGTGATCAATGCAACGGTGGAACTAGACTATAACCACCACGCGCTATACGAGTCGCTGGATACCGTTCATAAGTTTATGGACACCGTGGCCACCCTGATGGCCAAGCTGGCGGCGCTGGACTACATCGGAAAAGAGCAAAAGACGGACGCGCCCCCGCCCCCGCCGCCGCGCCCATCGGTGTTCGTGAAAGAAGACCCGAACCAGGGCAAGCGCAAGAGCACTTTTTGGAATATTTGATAGACTACTACTGAGATGAGACCAATCAACCAAGCTGACATCATCGCCGCCCGCACTAAACTGACCGTAGCGCTTTTGCTCACCGTGGGTTTGCTTCCCCTGGTGTGGTGGATGCACCGCCAATTGCCAATGCCCACCACGGCGGCCCTTCCTTCGGCCGGAATAGCGGCCAAAGACACCTTCGATCACGTTCGCATCCAGGCCATTGAGCAGCAACTGACGCAGACGGTAAGTGCGCTACAAACCACCAACGTGATGATGCTGGTGGACGCCACCCCCGGCATGGAAGCGGCGCTGGTGGTCGGTGCCGACGCGCTGGAACCGCTGCTAGCGGGCACTTCGGGCCAGGTGGGGGCCGCGGCCTACCGCGACGCGGCCGAAGGGGCCTGGCTTTATATGGAAGCCCCCGGCGGCAGTGACGTCCCGCGCTGGCTGCGCCGGTTGAGCACCGACGTGCAGTACGATCAGGACGATCCCGAGGCGGTGTACTACGGCCTGCAGCAGGCCCTGCAATCGGCGGTGTTTCAGCCCGGACAAACCAACGTTTTGATCCTGTTGGGGGACGCGGGCAACCACGCCCAGGATGCCCTGACCCAGGTGGAGCCAGTAACCTTGCGCGATGAGATGGGCCGACTAGGAGTGCACTTTGCGGCGGTGCAACTGCGCCACCCGGAAGGCCCGGCCTACGAACAGTTCGGCGAGCAGTTGCGCCAGGATTTCTTGTCGACCAAAACTTCGCTGGAACCAGTTGCCTGGACGCACGGGCTTCGTTACCGGACCGGTTCGTACCCAGCGACGATGCTGGTCACCTGCCGCTTTGGTGAAACCGTTTCGGCTACGGCTCTGGAGGCGGTGCTGGAAAATTACCTGAGGGAAGTGAATACCGCGGTGGCCGAGCGGGTGCGTAGCCTGGAAGCGGTGCAGGCGGGCACGGCGGATGGTTCCGAAACGGAACTGCCGGTGGCTGCTTCGGAAGTCGCTTATTTACAAGCCTATCATCGGTACCAGCACACCCCACCCGAGCTGGTGGTGGAAGAGGCAAAGACGTATGAATAGTCCTGAGAAAATAACCCAATCATATTTTATGAACGCTCAACGAACACTAGAAACCAATGCTACACTTCATCAAAATTGGCACCGGCCCCCGGGTAATGATTGGCTTTCATGGCTTCGGCCGGGATGCCTCCATGTTTCAGCGTTACGAAAACATGTTTCCTGACTTTACCATCTACAGCGTTTCACTGTTTTACCACGGAAGCGACTGGCAGGATGAACGGGCTTGCCTGAACGACAAACGGTGGAAAGCGATGTTTGGAGAGTTTCTACGGTCCGAGGGCGTAGAACGCTTCAGCCTGCTGGGCTTTTCCCTGGGTGGCAAAGTGGCCCTGTATACCTTTCAGCTGTTTGGTGACCGGGTGGACGAACTCCACCTGATCGCTCCGTACGGCATCAAAGCGAACGTGGTGGAGCTAATAACGCAAAGACTGCCCTTCGTCTACCGAGGATTAGAAAGGTACGTGCAGCATCCGGCCAACTTCTTATTCCTGCTTGAGATGCTTCGCCGCTACAAGCTTCTCAACACCACCCTGGTGAACATCACGATTAAACAAATGAGTAGCCAGGAAGCACGGGCCAGAATTTTCTATACGATGCGGCTCTACGGAGCCCTTCGCTTAGATCTGAAATCCATTAGGAGGAAGTTGGAAGCCTCTGATGTTCCGGTTGTCTTCTACCTGGGTCTCTACGATAAGATACTGACGCTCAAAGCCTTGAACAAGTATCTCTCGGCCCTGATCGATGCTTCGATGCACGTGATGCCCAGCGGACACAGCCGACTTCCTGACCTTGTTGCCCAAACGTTTGGCCAGAAGGCAGAACACGTTCTCAACTAACTGTACTGCAGATTCTACTCAAATGCCAGTGATTGGGTGAGGCTACGTCGATCTGTTTGTCTTACGAAAACAAATCGCCTACATTTAGGACGAACGAAAAGACAACGACCAAGATGAGAAAAATTAAAAAAGAGGACATTCGCCAGGAAGTGTTTGACCTCTACGATGATTACGCCCACAACCGCCTGGACCGGAGGAGTTTTCTGGACAAATTGTCGGTCTACGCGGTCGGGGGGCTGACCCTACCGGTCCTGCTGGGGTTTATTATGCCCAACTACCAGGACACCCTGCAAGTGCCGCCGGACGATCCCCGCCTCAAATCAGGGTTCATCAACTACGAATCGCCGCAGGGAGGAGGAACGATCAAAGGATTGCTTTCTCAGCCCGCTGACGCCGACGAAAAACTACCGGGCGTGGTGGTGGTGCACGAAAACCGGGGCCTAAATCCTTATATCGAGGACGTAGGTCGACGGGCGGCGCTGGCCGGGTTCATTTCTTTGGCTCCAGATGCGCTCACTCCCCTGGGAGGCTACCCGGGCAACGACGATGCCGGTCGCGAACTGCAACGGCAGCGAGACCGCGAGGAGATGCTGGAGGACTTTATCGCGGCCTATGATTATCTAAAGCAACATCCGGAATGTACGGGAAAAGTAGGGGTGGTCGGCTTTTGTTTCGGTGGATGGATTTCTAACATGATGGCGGTGCGCCTGCCGGATTTGGGGGCGGCTGTTCCCTTCTACGGCAGTCAACCGGCGGCCGAGCAGGTTGCGCAGATCGAAGCTCCGCTGCTGCTGCACTACGGCGAATTAGACGCGCGCGTTAACGAGGGCTGGCCCGCCTACGAAGCGGCACTGGAGGCGAACGACAAAGAATACGCCGCCTTCGTGTATGCGGATGCCAACCACGGCTTCCACAACAACACGACTCCCCGCTACGACGAAGACGCCGCCGCGTTAGCCTGGCAGCGGACGATTGATTTTTTCGAGGAGCATTTAAAGTCTTAAGCAGTCTTCCGCTTCTGCGCGGCATGCCGCTTTTGTACCTCCGCCCGCCGCAGAAGTTCTTCTTTAGAAACCGGCGTTCCTTTCTGTTCTATAGTTGCCCAGAGTTCATCGGCCATATCGGTAAGAAAGGGGTTTTCCGTATCCGGGAAGTGCGATTGATAGGTACTATAGTTCTTGGCTGGCTTGCGTACCGGCATTAATCAAATGTCACTTACGGTTTGACTTCTTCCCTTGGTAACGTCTCATGACTTCCTCACGTGACACCGGCTTAGAATGAGCGTACAGTTCCTTCCGGACTTCGTCGGCATTGCGACCGTCGAAGGGGTTGGGAGACAGTTCGTCAAACGACCTTGATCGCTTATCTTTATGATGGCGCATAGCAATAGTTGTTCGTTACCGGATTCTGGATTGTTATCTTCGCCCTTGCCGGTAGCGTCCGCTCGGCGGTCCGATTGCATCTGTCTGATCATCTCTTCTCGAGAGATAGGCGTGCTATTCTCCCGTATTTCCTGCCATACTTCTTCTCGGTTACGGCCTTCGAAGGGATTGAAGGGTTTATTTGTTGCGCCCATTTGCGGTCAGGGAGTACTAACGTTAGCTTCAGAGTCTAGACGACGGTAACCGTCTCAGTTTCCGGGTGAGTAATTGCTTTAGCGGGTTGACTCTTCTTTAAGGACGCGTTTCTTATCTCCCGGTTCTCCCTTACTGCATTGATTAGTAGAAACAAAGGTGCGCCTACCAAAGCAATGGAAAAAATGATGGCTGCTGCTAGTATCACGACGATGACTGTTTCTTACGTTTCTCTTCGGCAGCGATGGCTCGCAGATGCTCGATCATCTCCGGTTGCATCATAGAAGTACCGTTCTTACTAATCTCCTTCCATACCCTTTTTTTGCCTTCCTCATCACAACCATCGAAGGGGTTGAAGGACTTTTTAGGTTTAGTCATCGGTGCGCTTTTTTTGTTCGGCCAGTTGACGTAGAATTTCCTCTTTGGAGATGGGAGTGCTCTGCTGCCTGATCGCTTTCCAGAGTTTTTCTGCCTGATCGGTCAAGAAAGGATTCGTTCGGTCGGAGGGATCGGAAAATCGGATGGTTTGGTCTTTTAATGTAGGCTTTGGCATAAGTGTTTTCATCCATTTCTGCTGATACTATTGGGAAGAACCCCTCCTGCGTTCTTTTTCAGCGATAGCCTGTAACTGCTTGATCATTTCCGGCTGCGACATGGAAGTGCCGTTCTTACTAATCTCTTTCCATACTTCTTCCTTGTTTCGGCCTTCGAAGGGGCGGCCGCCGCGCGGTTAAAAGGTCTAGTAGGTTTAGTCATCGGTACGTTTCTTCTGTTCTGCTGCTCTCCGCAAGAGTTCCTCCTTAGAAACCGGTGCCCCTTTCTGTTTTATAGTTGCCCAGAGTTCATCAGCCATATCGGTGAGGAAGGGATTTTCCGTATCTGGGAAGCGGGGTTGGGGAGTACTTTGGTGGTCTTTCACCTTTGACTTTGACATAACTTTTCGTTTGAATATTGCTGGTACTAATGTATAACAATACAGCGAAAAGAAAAATTTAGGTATTTGTGTATCTACAAAAGTTGTCTATTATCTCCTCAACAGTAGGTATGCCAGCATCCAGAAAAATTAGCTTTCCTGCTTTTAAACGACTGGCAACTTTGATGGCTTGAGAACGGCGGCTAAAGCCAGTGAACACAATAACGCTATAACCCAGATCATCGAAGTAGATTTCATCGGCAAAAGATCGCCCTTCTATCACTTCTTCCAGTACTCTGGTACTACGTATCCCCTTTTGCTGTAATGCTACCAAACTCAGCAGACTATGATCATACTCAAACATCGTTGTAACCTCTATTTTGCTTTATGGCAATGTTGCCGCTCTTATATTCATCAGTACCATCAATCATTCATTATCAAAACTATCCTGAATAGACTATTAGTGAGTACAATCCTTATTCAAAGCGGATTTCTAAAATTAAAAATGACTTGAATTCAATCCTACTTTTGTTTTGTTTGGATTTTTGAAATTATATAGCTTGCTTTGCTTGACCTACAACAAAGATAGTAAATACAAAATCACTTGCAAATGCAAGACAGAGCAATACGAAAAATTGGCGAGTTTGCTTTAGGAAAACTGGAAGACGCGCGCCCCTACCAGCTTTACACAGAAGAGCTTGCCCCCGGTAAAGTCTGCACGATGGCGGTTGCCGTCTTCATTAAGGCGGGAGATACGATTCGTTACAAACATATTGATTCGGCTAACGTCAACCAAGACAACTACCAGCAGTATGCCTATCGTAAAGGTTCACCGCGTGGAGGTGACATTACCTTTACGACGAAATTTGGTGATTTGGACAAAAAGCTCAACGTGCTGGTAAAACAATGGCCGTCACTGCTTGGGGTTGCTAAAGAAGTTTCCCCCTCAGAACATCGACTATTTAAAACTTGGCAAACCGCCTTCGAGGAAAGCAGAGCGCAGTTACAAACCGAGCTTCAAAGCTTTTACGATGGCTTGGATAAAAAAAAGCAGCAAGCCAGTGGCTATACGCTAGCCCTCGAAACCGACGGCGAACGCAAATTGCTAGCAGAATTCGAGTCGGTGCAACATCAGTTGGTGGCTAGCGGCACGGAAGGAAAAAAAGAAAAGTACAAAGTGATTTCCGAAGGAAAAAATAACGTTTGTTCCGTTTGTCTGCAAAACCAGCCAATACTCTACGGATTTGCTTCTCCTTTCAAGTACGCCACGGTGGACAAGCCTGGTACCGTCAGCGGTTTTTTTAATCAGAAGAAAAATTGGATTAACTACCCGATCTGCGAGCAGTGTGCCTTGACACTGGAACTCGGGAAGAACTACATTACCAAGCACCTTACCAAAAGCTTCTTCGGCAATCGCTACTACCTGATTCCGAAAACTATCCTTCCCCAGGATAAAAAGAGTTTGAGGAAGGCGATTGACGGGATACAGGCAATCAATTATGATGCCCGGCAAAGAGACTCGATAGAACGTGATGAAGATTACCTTCTGCGTAACTTAGGTAAGCTAGATAATTCGTTTACACTCAACATGTTGTTCTTTGAAGAAAATCCTACAACGAAAGCGGTCAAGATCAAACTGATGTTGGAGGAGATTCCCCCTTCTCGCTTTCGCACTTTGTTTATTGATGCCCCGCAAGAAGTAGACGGACACCCTTTGTATGCATTAGCTGACTATAGTCCGGTACTCAAAGAGAAGGTCAGCCTTAGTTTCAGCTTCGGTATTATCAAGCAGTTTTTTGAAGATACTTTTTACGATACGGTGTACCGCGTGTTCACTGGCAAGCTGATTAATCGGCAAGAACTACTTACCCGGTTTATGCACGTCATCAGAAGTAACTACAACCGAAAGATGACCTCCGATGGATACGTGGAGCGAACGCATTTAACCGTACTGAAAGCACACCTTCTGCTGCGGTATTTTGAAAACTTACATATTGTAGAACCCCCAACCCGTACGCTTATGATTCCTGAAACCGAAGAAGAAAGACAAACGCTTCGCAAAAAATCAACTTTTGACATGGAGAAGTTGCGAGCATTTTTGAGAGAAAATAACGAATTTGTCTACGATGAATCCGTAGCCGGTATATTTGGATTGGGGGTGTTGGTTAGCCTGGTCTTTAATATGCAAAATGCCAGTATCGGAAGCACTCCTTTTGAGAAAAAACTAAAAGGCTTCAACTTATCAGCCAGCGATTTGGAAAAGGTATACCTTGAAGCAATAGACAAAGTCAATCAATACAGCGGTGCTTACACCTATAAGCAACTAAGAGAATTTGTTAGCGAAAATATCGCTATCAACAAACTGAAAGTAGCCAAAATGACGAATCAAGAACGGTCTTTTTACTTCGTGACCGGCCTAGAGCTAGGCAGAAAATTTAGAAGCGATAAAGAAGAAACAAACCAAACCACGGAAGCAACATGAGCAGTATCAACCACCGATCAGAAATTCTCTTTTTGTACGAGACTGAAAACGCCAATCCCAACGGCGATCCACTCAACGAAAACCGCCCCCGCTACGACACCGAAGACCGCAAGGTACTGGTCTCAGACGTGCGGTTGAAGCGTACCATCCGTGACTACTGGTTTGAGTACAAAGGGTACAACGGCAGCGACGGCAAAGATATCTTCGTTCGGGAAACGAGTTACGAAGCCAAAAACAAAAAGGGAGAAACGGAAACCTTTATTAGTTCAGGAAAGCAACGCGCTGACTTATTTAAAGAAGGCAAAGACAAGGTGTTGGAAACCTGCATCGACGTGAGAGTCTTTGGCGGTGTTCTTCCTATTGTAAAAGATACGTTCACGTTCACCGGACCGACTCAGTTTCAGATGGGCAAGTCGTTGCACGAAGTAGAGGTTGTCACCGAACAGGGAACGGGAGCGTTTGCTTCGGGAGAAGGAAAGAAACAAACTACGTTTCGTACCGAATATAAGGTGCCATACGCGCTCATTGGCTTCAACGGCATCATTAACGAAAAGGCCGCCCAGTACACCAAGATGACCGAAGAAGATAAAGCCTTGTTGCTGGAAGGTATCTGGGACGGTACCAAGAATCTGATCTCCCGTTCCAAGTTCGGCCAGGCCCCGCTGTTGATGATGGTGATCGATTACAAAGAGCCTTTCTACATTGGGGGGCTTCGCCAACGGGTTAAGCTAACGTCCGAGAAAGAGGGTACACAACTGCGCGGCACCGAGGACTACCAGATCGACGTTTCATTACTAAAGGAAGTCTTGCTGGAGAATCAAGCGAAGATAGATCGCATTACTATCCAAGTAGATTCCCGACTAAGCATAGCCAACGGAGAGCAAGCCGTCACCTGGAAAAACGGAACGTACTCGGTCGATGAACTCTGAATCTTTCCTCGTATTTGACATTAGTGGAGAGTACGGTCACTTCCGGAAATTCAATACCACCACCTCGCCCCTCACCTACGGTATTCCTACCCCCACCGCGGTCATGGGCATACTGGGAGCCGTGCTCGGTATTGAACGTGAAAACGATAAGGGAAAAGTGAATTCGGGACAAGCATCGCTTCGGGAAAGCTTCTCCGCTGATCGTACCCGTCTGGCCATTCGTGTACTCAACCCGGTGAATAAAGTGAACGTGGGGTTCAACTTGCTGGCCACCAAGTCGCCCCAGACATTCTTCAACGTGGTTAATCGCACCCAAATTGAGTACGAGCTACTGAAGAACCCACACTACCGCATCTATCTTCGGTGGAACCATCCCCGGCGGGAGGAACTTGTTGACCGGCTACAGGAAAAGAACTTTCACTTCACCCCCTACCTGGGCACCAGCCAGTTTACTGCTGACGTGGTATGGCAAGGTGAGCGAGAGGGCGGGCGTATTCAACAGGCGGGGTTTGTTCCTTTTCTTTCGGCCGTCAACCTAACCCATCTGCATGAGGCCAGTAACCCCATTGATATTAACCAAATCAATGCCTTGTCTATCCAGGTAGAAACGCTACCGTTAGTCATGCAGCCCAACCGAATCATCGAACGGTACGGCGAAGTGCTGGTAGAAACCACGGGGCGGGCGGTACCCGCGCTGGCGAACGACCAAAGTTACACGATTGAAGGCGAAGAAAATATACAATTGCTATGATGTCTCTGAACTCCCATCCTGGCGTCCCATTAATTGAGCATCTGCAAAAAGTAGCTGATAACTGTCAGGCAGTGGCCCGTACGAACACCACCGACTTTGGCTTATCGCAAAGCACCAAAGAGACGATTGCTTACGTCTGCGGGGCTTTTCATGATCTGGGCAAAGCTACTACGTACTTCCAGAACTATCTAAAAACCAAAAGCGATTCGTCTGGACTAAAGAATCATGCCCTACCTTCGGCGGCGTTTGTATTCTACGTAATCAAAGAATTCAGCCGATCACTTTTCGAAGAAGAAAAAGATCAATCTGTCTTCCTGGCTAGTTTATGCTTTACGGTGGTCAGAAAGCACCACGGTCATCTGAACAACCTTAACCAGGAGATGACACTCCGATCGAAGCGGGAGGAGCTACAAAAACAGTATGTGGCAATCGGTCCTGAGTCAGCGCAAGAATTGATCGACACATTGCTGGAAAACCGCGAACTTGATATTTGTTGGAATGACTTTCTTCAGTGGTTTGATGGTGATGAACTTCTCGAGGAGGTCGAATACGATTTTCTCGATTTCTACCAAGATGAATATCTTGAAGACTGGCCGAATCAGCAGAAGGCAGCGGCTTACTATTTGTTTTTGTGGTTGTTCGGCACGCTTCTCTATTCCGACAAATCCGACGTGATCTTATCCGGTGCCCTCCCGAGTATTCCGGACCCTACCCTCACCTACCTGACCAAGTACCGCGAAGTTAAGAATTACCATAACCCTTCCGGTGAGATTAACCGGCTCAAAAACGAGGCGTTCTTTTCCGTACTGGACAGTATTGATAGTTGTTTCAACCCAGCGCAACGATTCTACTCGATCACGCTTCCCACTGGCCTGGGCAAAACCCTTACCTCACTCGGGGCGGCACTGAGCATTAAGGCGAAAGCCGGACTAACGGACGGTAAAATCATCATCGCCATTCCCTTTACTAGTATTATCGATCAAAACTTCGGGGTGTACGACGATGTGTTCGAGCATCCGGACAGTGCATTTCTTCTCAAGCATCATCACCTCGCCAGTCCTGTTTACAAAGAGGGAGACGACGACGTACGCAACGGTGATCAAAGCCAACACCTCATCGAGACGTGGCAAAGCGCAGTTGTTGTTACGACCTTCGTTCAGTTGATTGAATGTTTGGTGACCAATAACAAATCGAAACTCCTCAAATTCTCTTCTCTCTCCAATTCGGTCATCCTGCTCGACGAGGTGCAGCAGATACCGTATACATACTGGACGCTTATCCGGCAAGCGTTGTTCACGGTGGCCGAACACCTTAACTGTTACTTCGTGCTAATGTCGGCTACGCAACCCCTTATCTTTCATCCGCAGAAAGAGATCAACGAACTGGTCGCCGATCATGAAACGTATTTCTCTTACTTCAACCGGACGCAGATCATCAACAAAACCGATCATACGGTATCGCTCGAGGAGTTCGTCGACGACGTGACTGACTACGCCGAAGCAAATCCTGCTAAACATCTACTCATCATTCTGAACACAAAGAAAGTGACCCTGTCGTGTTTCGAAAGACTGAAGGAATATATCGATGAAAATACTGAAATCCGGTACCTAACCACGTTGATTACTCCGTATGAGCGGAAGGCGATTATCAACGAAATTAAGAATCCGAAGCCAGATAGACGATACATCATCGTGAGTACCCAACTGGTGGAAGCGGGGGTAGATATTTCGGTGGATACGGTATTCAGGGCACTCGCGCCGCTGGATTCAATCATTCAGGCTGCCGGGCGAGCCAATCGTTATAACGAAAAGTCTTCGGTAAGCGATGTGTTCCTTTACAACATAGAAGAATTGCAAAAAGTATCCAATCGATTATACGGAGCGGAGCTAATGCAAAAAACACGCAATGTAATAGACGGCAAGAAAACCATTCCCGAGAGCGACTACCTAGCGTTAATCAAAGAGTATTTCAACCAAGTGAAAGACCTCTCTGATTTCGGCGACCATTCGATACGCGATGCGCTGTTGGCACTTCAATTTCAGGACACCGGAGCCTTCAAACTGATCGATGAGATAGATTCGGAATCATTGTTTGTCGCCCTCAATGATCAGGCAACGGACGTTTGGAACCAGTACGTTGCTATTCAGGAAGATAGCCATCTGTCCCCATTGGATCGACGTAAAGCTTTTACCAAAATTAAATCCGAGTTTTACGAGTACGTGGTGAACGTACCAATTCCCTACGGTAAGCAGAGCATTGATCTGCCCTACGAGCCTCACTATGGTTTCTATCTATGGGAAAAAGCCGAGCCCAAAAGTTTCTACCATTACGATGCTGCATGTCCCGCTGAAAACACGGGCTATAATGAATTGAGTAACCTTAGTTTTTAACCAACGTAATGCCCCACCTCACCACCATCCGCTTCCCCGACATCCGTCTCCAAACGCGCGACGCGCACAAGCTGCGGGGCTACTTCGGCACGTTGTTTCGCGAGCACTCTCCCCTACTCCACAACCACTACGCCGACGGCACGACGCGGCATCGCTACCCGCTGGTGCAGTACAAGGTGCTACAGGGCGTGCCTACCCTGGTGGCCCTGGACGAAGGGGCCGAATTGCTCAACTCGCTGTTCCTGCAAATGAAAACCATTGATATCGCCAATCCCGCCGGAGACCCGCAAACCTACAAAGTTAACGCCAAGCACATCACTCACCGGCACGTGGCGGCGGGCTACGCCAAAGAATTACACACCTACCGCTTTGAAACCCTGTGGATGGGACTGAACCAAGAAAACTACCGAAAGTACAACCAACAGGATGCCCCCGCCCAAACCGCGATGCTGAACAGAATTGTGGTGGGCAACATCCTGTCGTTCTTTAAGACGATAAACCTGTTCCTGGAACCACAGCAGCGCCTGATGGCCAAACTAGACGTTTCCCCTAAGTCCACCCAGTTCAAAAACCAATCGATGGTCGCCTTCGCGGGCACTTTGATCGTCAACGCCGTGCTGCCCGACGGCATCGGCATTGGAAAAGCGGTATCGAGAGGGTTCGGTACGATTAAAAGAATGTGATGTTTTGTCATTTGTCCTTAGTCCTTTGTCCCTAGTATTTTGACAAATGACCGGGGACCAGTGACCAATGACAATTATCTATGCAAATCTTCATCAACACCTACGGCACCTACCTGCACGTGAAAGACGAGATGTTCGAGATCCGCACGCGGCCCCCGAAGCAGGAAGGACAGCCCCGGGAAAAGTTTAAGATCAACCATCTGGCCGCGCACAAGGTCACTTCTTTTCTGGTGAGCAAAGGGGTGTCACTTACCACCGACGCGCTGGCCCTCGCGCTGAAGCACAACATCGACGTGGTGGTGGTGGAGCGCGACGGGCACCCGATCGGACGCTTCTGGCATAGCAAATTGGGCAGCACTACCAAGATTCGCAAACGCCAGCTGGAAGCCAGCCTGGACGCGCTCGGATTGCAGTGGACAAAAGAATGGGTGAGCACCAAACTGGAAAACCAAGCGGACTACCTACAAGACCTGCGCAAACATCGCGTGCGACTCACCGACTTTCTGAACGAAAAACAAGAGCGTATTTTACACTTCCGTGAGCAGATCAATACCGTAGCCGGAGCCAACGTGGGCGAAGTGGCCGAACGCATCCGGGGCTGGGAAGGCAACGCGGGTCGGCACTACTTTGAAGCGTTGAGCAAAGCGATACCGGCGGAGTATGCGTTTCGGGGGCGCAGCTTTCGCCCCGCTCGTGATCCGTTTAATGCCGCCCTCAACTACGCCTACGGCATCCTGTACTCCCGCACCGAGCGGGCCCTGATGCTGGCCGGGCTGGACCCCTACCTGGGCTTCTTGCACCGCGACGACTACAACCTGATGAGTTTGGTATTCGATTTTATCGAACCCTATCGCATTCATGCCGAACGCTGCGTGTTTGGTTTGTTCTCTAAAAAGCAGGTGAACAAAACGTATTTTGACGAAATTGCTAACGGCTACTCGCTGAATGCCGAGGGCAAGCCCTTTCTGGTGGAGCACTTTATTAAGTATATTGACCAGGACAAAATCCGCTACCGCAGTCGGAACCAGACCCGTAACAATGCAATGCAGATGGATGCTCACGCTTTTGCCAATGCACTCATTGCTGACTAACTAAACCACTATGATCGTTTGGACCATGTATGACATCAAAGATGACAAAGCCCGTACGCGGGTTGCCAAGTGCTGTAAGCAAGCCGGACTGTACCGGGTGCAGTATTCGGTGTTTCTGGGTACGCTGACGGCCAGTGAAAAAGACAGTCTGGAGCTACAGATTCAGGATCAGATTGATGAGGAAGTGGATTCGGTCTATATCTTCCCGATGTCGAAGAACGAGTTACAGAGCACCACGCTGCTCGGGCAGGCCTTTGACAAAGACATGGTCACCGATGAGGTACGCGCTTTATTTTTCTGATATGGCTTCACTCACTCCTTCCCACATTATTGAATATCTGTACTGTCCGCGCTACACCTACTTTGAGTACGTGCTGCGCGTTCCGCAGTATGAAGAGAAGTACTACAAGGTGCAAAAGGGCCGTACGATGCACGATGAACGGCTGGAGCGCAACAAAGCGTATCTGCGAAAGAAGATCGGAGTGGTAGAAAAACACACCGACCAGTACCTCACGAACGACCGTCTGCGGGGCAAGGTAGACGAGGTGCTGCTGCTTCAGGATGACACGATGGCTCCGCTGGACTATAAGTTTGCGGTATACAACGAGCGCATCTACGACACCTACCGGCAGCAGTTGTTTTGTTATGCGGTGCTAATTGAAGAAAATTTTGACCGGACGGTAGAGCGGGGATATTTGGTGTATATCCGCTCAAAGTGTAAGTTAGTGGAAGTGCCGGTGACACCGAAGGACAAGGAACTTATTCAGCGGTCTATTGCAGAAGTTGTATCAATTATTGAGCAGAATAAGTACCCAAAGGCTACTAAATATAAGCGGCGTTGTTTAAATTGCACGTATCGGAATATCTGTACCCGATAAGGGGAAAACCAGGTTCCGCCCGCCGAATTATTTTATGGCTAGCAAATACAGCAGGCAATCTGTTGAAAATCAAGCAAATAAGCGAACGGAGAAGGTTCTTTTCTGACCTTAAAAACGCTCTTTGACGTACTGATGATAGAAGAAATAAAAAAGCAACTACGAAGCAAAGTCTCTGATAACCAGTGCATTCGAAAAGCGTCAACTTCCTGAATGACTTCCGATTAAAGAAGGATTGAAACCCGATGGCTGTGGAAGCGGGTTATCGGCTGGGACATACTTCCTGAATGACTTCCGATTAAAGAAGGATTGAAACGCTCATCTGATTCTGGCAAGTCTTCGTATCTAACGTAATTCTTCCTGAATGACTTCCGATTAAAGAAGGATTGAAACACAGCCTCGGAAAAATCGGCTTTCTCTCTTTTCCAACGAAAGACTTCCTGAATGACTTCCGATTAAAGAAGGATTGAAACATAATCTAAGAGGGGTGCCAACCGACCTGTTCAGGCCTTCCTGAATGACTTCCGATTAAAGAAGGATTGAAACGCGGTTGTGTTTAGTCCAAGTAAAACGTCTCGGTATCTTCCTGAATGACTTCCGATTAAAGAAGGATTGAAACCGCCAGCATCAACATTGTCGGCAACACGTAGTATTCGCTTCCTGAATGACTTCCGATTAAAGAAGGATTGAAACTTTTCGCTAGTTCTTCCTTCACTTTCTGTTCTATCCTTCCTGAATGACTTCCGATTAAAGAAGGATTGAAACCGTGAGGTCCCGTTAGGTAACCTAACTCGCCCCTGCTCTTCCTGAATGACTTCCGATTAAAGAAGGATTGAAACCAAACTCACCTTCTACGGTAGCCGCGACCAAGAGAACCTTCCTGAATGACTTCCGATTAAAGAAGGATTGAAACTAGGTGAGGTAACAGTGAAAGTGGAAACGGCGACTGAGTTGTACGAACAAACTTCCTGAATGACTTCCGATTAAAGAAGGATTGAAACTTTCATGTGGTGAGGTACCCCCTTCATGTGGTGAGGTCTTCCTGAATGACTTCCGATTAAAGAAGGATTGAAACCGCTTTATCACTGGCTCTTACGCTCACGACATCGCCTTCCTGAATGACTTCCGATTAAAGAAGGATTGAAACGGGGCATCAACTGCGAGCCAACGAAACGCGCCGAACTTCCTGAATGACTTCCGATTAAAGAAGGATTGAAACTTGTACCTTTGCTAAAACAAACACAATCTAACAATCTTCCTGAATGACTTCCGATTAAAGAAGGATTGAAACCGTAGAACGCGTCCTTATCCTTGCCGACCAAATGGCTTCCTGAATGACTTCCGATTAAAGAAGGATTGAAACTTGGATTCGTTACTACTGCTTGGCCTTCCATCACGATCTTCCTGAATGACTTCCGATTAAAGAAGGATTGAAACCGTAGAACGCGT
The DNA here is from genome assembly GCA_965217295.1 of Cyclobacteriaceae bacterium. Lineage (GTDB taxonomy): Bacteria > Bacteroidota > Bacteroidia > Cytophagales > Cyclobacteriaceae > Tunicatimonas. The sequence continues at coordinate 4,300,788 of CBDCHR010000008.1, read as the reverse complement.
CCTTATCCTTGCCGACCAAATGGCTTCCTGAATGACTTCCGATTAAAGAAGGATTGAAACCTTTTCCCGCTCGGCCTCAATCGCAAGGTCTGAACTCTTCCTGAATGACTTCCGATTAAAGAAGGATTGAAACATACGAGTAATCGGAGGTGCCAACGAGGTCACCCAACTTCCTGAATGACTTCCGATTAAAGAAGGATTGAAACTGTTTTCCGGGGGGGTCAACGTCACTATCAGTACTACCTTCCTGAATGACTTCCGATTAAAGAAGGATTGAAACTTACAATCCAAAATCACTGACCTCTATAACCTTCCCCTTCCTGAATGACTTCCGATTAAAGAAGGATTGAAACTCGCTCAGGTGCAGGAACAAACGAAGTGATCCACCGCTTCCTGAATGACTTCCGATTAAAGAAGGATTGAAACTTCCGGTCTCGAAATTGTAACCTGGGTGGATGCTCAGCTTCCTGAATGACTTCCGATTAAAGAAGGATTGAAACTCACGCTGCCGTTGGGGTCAGTTCCATCTCGCTTTCGCTTCCTGAATGACTTCCGATTAAAGAAGGATTGAAACGGGAAGCCAAACTTTTTCGGAAACGCTGGCAAACGGGCTTCCTGAATGACTTCCGATTAAAGAAGGATTGAAACACTATCCGGCCGGGATGAGTGTACACCGTAGCGGGTGCTTCCTGAATGACTTCCGATTAAAGAAGGATTGAAACATAGTCTAAGAGGGGTGCCAACCGACCTGTTCAGGCACTTCCTGAATGACTTCCGATTAAAGAAGGATTGAAACCGACAAGTCCGAACGCGCTCACCTTGATCCCAAACGTCTTCCTGAATGACTTCCGATTAAAGAAGGATTGAAACTCGTTGAAGCTGCTGTGTCCCCCTAGCTGAAGCATCGAATACGCTTCCTGAATGACTTCCGATTAAAGAAGGATTGAAACTGTCAGTCCGCGGCCTGTCCATTTGAGTCGGCTCTGCTTCCTGAATGACTTCCGATTAAAGAAGGATTGAAACCGATGCTTCGACATAGCGGCAACAACGAAACAAAGGACTTCCTGAATGACTTCCGATTAAAGAAGGATTGAAACCCGGATCGGTGTTTGAACCACTTCTTGAGTTTTGACTTCCTGAATGACTTCCGATTAAAGAAGGATTGAAACCGGTGGCGTGACCCGCGTTGGCCCGCTTCCCGCCCCTCTTCCTGAATGACTTCCGATTAAAGAAGGATTGAAACCGGAGCTAGCTGGCAGGTTGGTCACCAGATCGTCAGCAATCGCGTAGACTTCCTGAATGACTTCCGATTAAAGAAGGATTGAAACTTCCGGTGCATAAGATGGCTCCGGAGCACCCGCTCCCTTCCTGAATGACTTCCGATTAAAGAAGGATTGAAACAAGTCGCGTGAGGTAATCGCCTGCCCAGCCTGCTGGACTTCCTGAATGACTTCCGATTAAAGAAGGATTGAAACCGTACGTGGATTGGGGTGAACCGTTGTCGCTGATAACTTCCTGAATGACTTCCGATTAAAGAAGGATTGAAACGAATAAGCGGGGTAAAGGGGAAGAAGTAAATACCGTCTTCCTGAATGACTTCCGATTAAAGAAGGATTGAAACAAATCACCATTCCGTCGATGATTTCTTGCGCTATCTCTTCCTGAATGACTTCCGATTAAAGAAGGATTGAAACCGCTTTATCACTGGCTCTTACGCTCACGACATCGCCTTCCTGAATGACTTCCGATTAAAGAAGGATTGAAACCGCGTCCGTATCGAACGCCACGTTGTCGATAAGTATTCTTCCTGAATGACTTCCGATTAAAGAAGGATTGAAACCCTATCCCCCCAGCACCCGGCCCATGAAGACTACGACAACTTCCTGAATGACTTCCGATTAAAGAAGGATTGAAACACGCAGTTGATGACGCGCAATTCTACTCGGTACGTATCACAGACGTCTTCCTGAATGACTTCCGATTAAAGAAGGATTGAAACTAGTCGTGCCATGTTGAACTCGCGATGTTTAGGGCGCTTCCTGAATGACTTCCGATTAAAGAAGGATTGAAACTGCGCGTACTTGATCGAATACCGTGCTGCTGCTGCGTCTTCCTGAATGACTTCCGATTAAAGAAGGATTGAAACAACCAAAACCAAAATGACTAAAACGATCCAAGTGTACCCTTCCTGAATGACTTCCGATTAAAGAAGGATTGAAACCCGGATAGGTGTTTGAACCACTTCTTGAGTTTTGATGACTTCCTGAATGACTTCCGATTAAAGAAGGATTGAAACATATTGCAGATTACACTAACGATCAGACAATGAGAACCTTCCTGAATGACTTCCGATTAAAGAAGGATTGAAACATTGAGCCGACGATAGTTTCTAGCAATTCGGTGTGCTCTTCCTGAATGACTTCCGATTAAAGAAGGATTGAAACTTGGATTCGTTACTACTGCTTGGCCTTCCATCACGATCTTCCTGAATGACTTCCGATTAAAGAAGGATTGAAACTAAGTCGAGGCACCTGGAACATTCAAAAGGGTAAGAACACTTCCTGAATGACTTCCGATTAAAGAAGGATTGAAACTGCGCGTACTTGATCGAATACCGTGCTGCTGCTGCGTCTTCCTGAATGACTTCCGATTAAAGAAGGATTGAAACAACCAAAACCAAAATGACTAAAACGATCCAAGTGTACCCTTCCTGAATGACTTCCGATTAAAGAAGGATTGAAACGTATGGCTCGCCCCGTCCTGGTCGGTGGCCGTCACGTCTTCCTGAATGACTTCCGATTAAAGAAGGATTGAAACTTGAGAAGGTAATCAAAGACGAGTACGGCATAGATTCTTCCTGAATGACTTCCGATTAAAGAAGGATTGAAACGGTCTAAGTGAAAAAAACGATGCTTGGGATAGCAGCAGACTTCCTGAATGACTTCCGATTAAAGAAGGATTGAAACTTAATTTTCGCGTCGAACCGTTTGTATAGCTCACCATCTTCCTGAATGACTTCCGATTAAAGAAGGATTGAAACACCAATCCGAATTCCTTATAGAGCTTGTTGAGTAAGTCCTTCCTGAATGACTTCCGATTAAAGAAGGATTGAAACAGCAATAATTGCCCCTTTCAGTGAGCTTGCGGTTTGCTTCCTGAATGACTTCCGATTAAAGAAGGATTGAAACTCTCCACAGATTTGGGCTATGCTTTCTATTAGGTCGCTGTCTTCCTGAATGACCTCCGATTAAAGAAGGATTGAAACCTTCACCGAAGGTGAGTTCAAGGCGTTTGTCCTGACTTCCTGAATGACCTCCGATTAAAGAAGGATTGAAACGTGAGGACATGCTTCATGCGGCGATGAACTGGATTCCTTCCTGAATGACCTCCGATTAAAGAAGGATTGAAACATATGCCTATCGCGGCGGGTGTGACGCTACGGCAGTACTTCCTGAATGACCTCCGATTAAAGAAGGATTGAAACGGGTGATGCGAAATAACGGTAACGGAAATGAATATCTTCCTGAATGACCTCCGATTAAAGAAGGATTGAAACGCTGCCCGTCCGGCGGGGTGAAGACTCGCGGCCTGCTTAACTTCCTGAATGACCTCCGATTAAAGAAGGATTGAAACACAACCCGCTTACTTTTTCCTACGAACCGCTTTATGCTTCCTGAATGACCTCCGATTAAAGAAGGATTGAAACTCAACCCCGCGACCGGGAACCCCTACGTGATCCCCAGTCTTCCTGAATGACTTCCGATTAAAGAAGGATTGAAACAGACATAATACAACGGTTCTACTACCGCCGCTTGGCACACTGAACGCTTCCTGAATGACTTCCGATTAAAGAAGGATTGAAACATCAACCGCTGATAGTGATAGCGCACCAGGAAATATACTTCCTGAATGACTTCCGATTAAAGAAGGATTGAAACCTGCAAGAATCTGAGGCCATAGAAGCGCGTCTGAGCGCTTCCTGAATGACTTCCGATTAAAGAAGGATTGAAACTGATGCGTCTGCGCCATGATCTCAGAGTTACTGGCCCTTCCTGAATGACTTCCGATTTAAGAAGGATTGAAACAGAAGTTCACCCTTTTCAAAGTCCCGATAAATGCGACTTCCTAAATGACTTCCGATTTAAAAAGGATTGAAACATTGTTAGTTACGTTTCACCAAAACCAAATGTTCATGCTTCCCGAGTAGCTTCCGATCAAAGAAAAACTGAAACCAATGATCAGCGTCAATCTGGTTCAAAAACTGTCAGATCCCCTATTTAGCCCCCGTTGAGACAATCAAACGTTTCTCTCAGCAACTTACTCCTTCAACAAGCTCAACGCAAACCCACCCCCGGGGGCCAGGTCAACCGATAAGGTTGTTGCGGCATCTACCGCCACCTCCTCGATGGTCAAACTGGTCGGGTTGTCATCCCAGTGGGCATCGGGACCGTCGCGGTAGAGCGTTGCTTTATACGAAGCGCCTTCGTCCAGAAAGCCGAAGGTGAGGTTCACCGAGCGGGCTTCCTCGTCGGTGATGCCGCCCACGAACCAGTTACCGGTCTCGCGCTCCTGCCGGGCGATGGTCACGAAGTCCCCTACTTCGCCGTTGAGCACCCGGGTTTGCTCCCAGTTCACGCCCACGTCGCGGATAAACTGAAAGCCGGGCTGGTCCGCGTAGCTTTCGGGCAGGTCGGCGGCCATCTGCACCGGACTGTAGATTACTATGTACAGGGCCAGTTGGTGCGCCAGGGTGGTGTTCACCTGATTCTCGGCCTTGTAGGGTTCCATCTTGATGTTGAAAATGCCCGGCGTGAAGTCGATGGGGCCGCCCAGCATGCGGGTGAAGGCGATGATGGACAGGTGCTCGGGCGGATTGCCGCCGTCGGAGGCCCAGGCGTTGAACTCCTGCCCGCGCAGCCCCTCACGAGAGATCATGTTCGGATAGGTGCGGCGCAGCCCCGTGGCCTTGATGGGTTCGTGGGCGTTGACGGCCACCTCGTAGTCAGCGGCTTTAACCACCGCCCGGTGATAGTGGTTCACCATCCACTGCCCGTGGTGGTACTCGCCCTTCGGGATGATGGGCCCCACGTAGCCCGACTTCACCGAGTGGATACCCAGCGACTGCATCAGGGCGTAGGCGGTGTCTAGCTGCTGCTCGTAGGTGCGGGGCGCGGCCGAGGTTTCGTGGTGCATGATCAGCTCCACCCCTTTTTCCTGGCCGTAGCGCACCACCTCTTTCAGATCATAGTCGGGATAGGGAGTGATGAAGTCAAACACGCCTTCGCGATCCTCGAAGCCAATCCAGTGATCCCAGCCGGTATTCCAGCCTTCTACGAGCAGGCCTTTGATGTTGTTGTCGGCGGCAAAGTCGATGTAGCGCTTGGCGTTGGCAGTGGTGGCCCCGTGTTTCTTGCCGGTGACCTGCTCGGTAGTGTAGGTCGACATATCCTGCGTGCCTTCCATGTCCCAGGTGGAAATGCCCAGGTGCATCTCCCACCAGATGCCCACGTACTTCATGGGCGTGAACCAGTCCACGTCGCCCAGTTTGTTGGGTTCGTTCAGGTTCACGATGAGTTTTGACTCAATAAGCCCGGCGGCATCCTCGCTAATCTGGATGGTACGCCAGGGAGTGTTGAACGGCAGGGCGCGTTTCACTTTGTACCCCAGTCGATCGGAACCCACCAGCCCGCTTTCCATGCGTAGGTTTTCAGCATCAACGCGCAGCGTCATGTCGGCGTAGTCGACCAGCGCAGCCTCGTGGAAGCTCAGATGCAGTCCGTCGGCGGTGCGCATGGTGACGGGAGTGTTGACGGCGTTTTCGGGAATGTAGGAAGCATTCAGATCGGGGTGATCGCGCTTGGCCAACGCATCGATTTTAGTGAAGGCGGTGATGTTGAACAGGTGCTCGTAGATATCCCAGTCGCCGGGCATCCACCAGCAGCGGTGGTCGCCGGTAAGGGCAAACTGCGTGCGTTCGGCCGTAATGGTCACGCTGTCCGCTTCTTCCTGCTCCGGAAAGTGGTACCGAAAGGCCACGCCGTCGTCGTAGGCCCGGAAGATCACGTCTAGCCGCCGGTTAGGCGCGGCAGTTTCCTGCAAGTGCACCCGCAGTTCGTGGTAGTGGTTGCGCACTTCCCGCTGTTCGCCCCAGGGCATCTCCCAAGTTTCATCGGCTGAGCTGGTTTCGGTATCGAGCACTTCCAGACCAGCCGACAGGGCGGGTTGCCCCTGAAACTCGAAGCCCAGGGTCGAGGGCTGAATCACGGTGTTGCCCCGGTGCGTGACGGCGTAGGTGGGTGCCCCCTCCGGGCTAAGCGAAAAGTTCACCGCGTTGATCTCGGAAGGAGAGCGAAGGGTAGTCATAAGGTCGGGGGAAGGTGAAGTGCAGGCGGCCAGACCGAGCAGGCTCGCGGCAATGAGATACGTAAGGTTCATACGCGAAGTTACGCATTCTCTCGCAAAATTTTATTGGATCACCAAACGCGGTTTGAAATTACAGACTCGCACGGAGCTTCTCGAGCACCTCCGCCAGGTCGGCCGCGTTGATGAACTGGTTGTGCTGAAAAACAATTTCGTAGTCAGCGTTGAGAAAACACAGGGTGGGATACGAAACCGCTCCGTTCACCATGCCCAGTTGTTCGGCCAACGCGTGGATGCCTTGCCGGTTGCCCGACGGTTGGAAAGAAAAAGTGTGCCCCCGCCAGCGGATATCTTCTTTGCTTTCTGCATCTAGGCTGATAAAATAACACTGCTCGTTAAGCAATCTGATTACCTGATCGTTGCGCAGGGTGGTGTGCTTCATCGCCGCACAGTACTTGCACCAATCGGTATGGATGAAGACGACGACCGGTCTTGGCGCTACCATCTGAAGACTGTCGAGCTGCTCAAACGTGTATTCGTCCAGTTGGGCCCTTCCATGAAAAGGCAATAGCAGTGAGCAGCTTATCAGTATGAATATCATCTTTAGCATAGACAAACGTCGTTCTCTCTCGCACGTTATGGCAAGGTATACCGAACCCCCAAGAACCCCCGGATGCCCTGATTCGCCGCGTACACGTAGCTAGGATCAAAGGTGAGCGCGTAGGGGTTGTTCGGAGTAGACACCACTTGTCCGTCCGGGCCGAACTCCACCTGCTTATCAAAAGGATCAAACGCTCGGGCGATGCTGTTGGCCGCGGGGGTGAAGTTCAGCAGGTTTTTCACTCCGCCGTACAACTCCCAGGCGCTGCCCAGTTTCTTGGTAAGCTGGATATTCTGGATGCTCCACCAGGGCGAGTACGCGTCGCGGGGGTCCAGTTCACCCAGCAGCGGCAAGCGCATGGGGCCGTACAGGTTTCCGGTGTAGTCGGCGGTGAGCCCGATGCGGGGGAAGGCGTAGCCGATGCTCCACACGCCCTGCACCGACTCGGTAAGCAACTGACGAAACCGCTCCCCGTCTTCTTCCACCGATACATCCAACACCGTTACTCCGGCCAGCACCTTGAAACCGTTTTCCCAAGTGGCATCCAGGTTGAGAGAAACCCCTTTAGAAACGGCGAAGCCGTCCAGGTTGCTATAGATGATCTTGTTCGGGTCGGTTTCGTAGTCGGGCAGAATGCGGTTGGTGAAGTAGGTGTAGAAGGCGCTGGCATCCAGCGAGATAAAGGTGTTGTTGGCGGTGTAGATGTTTTTCACGAAGTTCACGTTGGCGTTCCACGAGGTTTCCGGTGCCAGCTCTCCGGCAAACTCCACGCGGCGGGCCCCGGTGAGGGCGGCATGGTCTTCGGTGAAGACGTTGGCTACCCGATAGCCGTTGCCCACGCTAACGCGCAGGACGTGCTTCCGGTCAGGGGTGTTCCACTTGTAATTAATCCGGGGCGTGAAGATGCCACCGTGCCGACTATTATAATCGTAGCGCAGGCCCAGTAGCAGTTTGTTGGTGGCGTTCAGGCTGATTTCGTCCTGCACAAAGGCCCCGGGCAGGTGCGTTACCGACGGCTGGTTGGCGTCATTGTCGGCCGTGGCCGGAGTGTTATCATCGTAGTAGGTATAGCGGTAGGCGGTGCCCGCCAGCAGGTCGTGCGATCCGATCGTCTTGTTCCAGGCAAACTGACCGAAACCAATGTACTGGTCGGCGAGGTAGACGGTGCTTCCGTACACCGAATTCTGCTGGTGTCCGTTGGCGCTAAACTGGAAGTTGATCAGCTCTTCGGTAGGCAGTTGGTAGATACCCATAGTTTCCCAGCGACTGGTGTAGATGCTTTCGCCGTAGATCTCATCGCCGCCTCGATATTCCTTCGACCAGTTCATCTGCCCTCCCCAGCGGTTTTCGTACACGTAGCGTCCGGCCAAGGTAAACACCCGATTGTCTTTGCGGTCCACGCTAATCTTATTAAACAACGAAATACGGTTCTGCAAGGTCAGGTCCGTGAAGCCGTCGTTGTTGCGGTCGATGGGGTTTTGGTAGTTGAAGTAGTTGATCCCCATCAGAGACTGCACCTTATTGCCCAGCTTGTATTGCAAGCCAACGTCGGTATTCACCTCCCCCCAATCGGTAGCGAACACGTCGACCGAGGCGCGCGCGGCGGAGGATGGTTGTTTGGTGATGATATTGATCAGCCCGCCCACCGCCTCGGAGCCGTACAACGTGGAGGCGGGTCCTTTCACCACTTCCACCCGCGCGATGAGCGACTGCGGGATGCCGGTGAGTCCGTACACCGTTGACAGTCCGCTCACGATGGGCATGCCGTCAATGAGAATCATGGTGTAGGGTCCTTCCAGCCCGTTGATGTGGATGTCGCCCGTGTTGCACACGTTGCAGTTCAGCTGCGGGCGCACTCCGTTCACGTTCTGCAGCGACTCGAAGATCGACGGGGTGGGATTGGCCCGAAAGAAGGCTTGGGAGTAGACCTCCACCGGCACCGAACTATCCAGTTTAGACACCTCCTTCATCGTTCCCGACACCACTACTTCGTCCAGCGTGGAAGTGGTTTCGAGCAGATCGATGCTGAGCGTAACGCTGGATTGGCTTTCGGTGAGCGTGACGGTACGTTGCTGGGTTTCGTACCCAATTGCCGATACGGTTACCTGATAATCTCCGGTCGCCAGTTTGCCGATTGAATAACGGCCCTGCGTATCGGTTGGGCTACCGTAGGACGTGTTTGCCACTCCCACACTGGCAAACTCCAGGGGTTCACCATCCGAGGTAACCACTCCGGAAATACGGCCCGATTGGGCCAGCGCCGCCGGACAAGCGGCTATAAAGAAACTGAAAAGTAAAAATGCGTTCTTCACTAAAATTATTTTAGTCAATTAATTCTATTATTAGTCGATCAAATTTAGTAAGTTAGATTAATCTAACAAATTTTTTAGTAACTTTTCTTTACCTTTGTTCACCAGTCAATTGTATTCCCTTATGAATTCGCTGACCGAAGAAAATTATCTAAAAGCCCTGCTCACCCTGAGCGAGAGCGACGACAAGGTGAGTGTGAAGCATTTAGCGCAGGTACTCAGCATCAAAATGCCCACCGTTACCAGTATGATGAAGCGCTTGTCGGAGAAGGGTCTGGTGCACTACGAAAGCTACAAACCGCTGTCGCTCACCTCGGAAGGACGCAAGCAGGCCGCGCTTATTATCCGGCGGCACCGGCTTACCGAGATGTTTTTGGTAGAAAAGATGGGCTTTGGCTGGGAAGAAGTGCACCAGATTGCCGAGGAGGTGGAGCACGTGCACGTTCCGGCCTTCTTTGAGAAGATGGACGAGTTGCTGGACTATCCGACGGTGGATCCCCACGGTTCGCCCATTCCGGACAAAGATGGTAACATGGCGCACCCGCACTACGTCTCCCTGAGCGACTGCCAGACCGGGGACACGTTCACCCTCCGGGCGGTGAACCACGCGCAGGATGACTTCCTGGCCTTTCTGAACGATCGCGAGCTGTGCTTGGGGGTGCAACTGGCGGTTTTGCTGGTTGAGCCCTTCGACCAGAGTGTTAAAGTACAGTACGAAAGCGACGGGCCGCACACCGAAACGCTGAGTCAGCTCGTTTGTAAGCGGTTGCTCGGGGAGCGAAAAGACGGAGGTTGAATAGGCCTGGTTCCCACCTCAACCGGTGGCGTCGGGCCGTAGCCTACAACTGCTTATCCAGCAACTAAGCAGCTTGCGTGCGTTCCTGCCGCACCGCCCGGTGCAAACGGTACTTAAAAATATACCAAGCTGCCCCAATGAACAGTAACCACCCGGCAGAAATAAACAACAGCGCCGATGACGAAGCGTGATAGCGGGTAATCAGTGCAGCGTACATGAAGCCTAGCATCGCCCCGTACACCACCCCGTTGGCGTATTTCCAGTAGCCCATCCGCTGGGCTTTGATCTGCGCGGCATTCCGCTGAGCGGCCCCCTTCACCCTGCGCTTCTGGCTGATCCACAGCCCGGTGAGCACCAGCGAAGAAATGCCCAGCCCCAATACGAACCAAATCAGTTTGGTGGCCAGCCCGCCCCAGTAGCCAAAGTGCAGCGGATCGGCGATGTCGTTAAGCCAAGTGACCGTCGGCAACGCCGAAGCCCGTTGCACCCGCAATACTTCGTAGGTCACGGGATGCAGGTATATCCGGTTAGCCCGGTTGCGCACCAGGGGTTCTTTACTCTCGCCCGTCAGGTAGAGCGCCTTGTCTGGACCGGCGGGCAACAGGATGTCCTTCACCACCAGTCCGGAAATCTCAGCCTGCGCCACCCGCACCGCCCGGTCATAGTCCAGCGCCCGCACCGTAGCCAGAAAATCGGCCGAGTCAACCGAAGGAACGGGCAATTCGGGAGCGGGGGGGTTGGCGATGTCCGACACCCCACCCAGGTTGGTGCGCTCGATGAAGTACCAAATACCGGTAACGGAAAAGAGCAAGGTAAACGGCACCGACCACACCCCTACCAGGCGGTGCAGACTGCGAAAGAATACCAACCCTCCCCTACCCGTTCTCAGATCAAACAGCTTGCGGTACCAGCGTTTGTAGAACAGCAGAGCGGTCGCCAGTGAGATGAGCAGCATAAAGGCAAAGATCAGCACCGTGAAGTGCCCTACCTGGAAGGGAATGAACAGAAAGTAGTGCAGGTCGCGAAAGAAGCGCTGAAAGGTGAGATTGGCATGGCCCTGCACCACCCCGGTGTAGGGATTAACAAAAATGTAAAAGCGGTGCCCCGCCTCCACGACGTGAATAATATTGCACAAATAGGCTTCTTCCACGGTTTCCCAGTAAACCATTAGCGCGTTGGGAAAAGCCTGCTGCACGTTGGCGGCAATCAGGTTGCGGGAGGCCAGTTTCTGCTGCGGCACCGCCCGGCTTGGACTAGCCCGGCTTGGATTAGCCCGGCTTGGATTAGCCCGGCTTGGATTAGCCCGCATCTCCGGGTTGAACAGCCAGTCCAGCTCGTGGCTCACCGTGGCCAGCGTGCCCGAAAAGCAGACGACAAAGAACAGCACGCTGAGTTTGATGCCAATCCAGCGGTGAATCCGAAAGATGCGTTTGCGGTCAAGTTTCATGAACTAAAACGTATAAGAAACCGTGGTCATCACGTTGCGCGGCGCGCCGGGGAAGGCCCGGATGTAGTCGTAGCCTCCCACCCAATGGGTTTGGTTCAGCAGGTTGTTCACGTTGGCCTGAATACGAAACTTCTCCAGTTGGTAGTACACCGCGGCATCCACCACTTGGTAGCCCGGAAACAGTGGCGGCTCGTCAGTGCGCACAATCGATCCGAAGCGTTCGCTCACGAAGTTCACTCCCAACCCAAAGCCGATACCCGCCAGCACCCCCCGGTCGATCACGTACTTGGTCCACAGGTTGCCCGCGTGCCGGGGCGCGTTGGGTACCTGACGGCCAATCTCGGCTTCATCGTCGCTGGCGGTGATGGTCGCGTCGTTAAAGGCATAGTTGGCCACCACACTCCAGTTGGGCAGCAGTTGCCCCACCGCGTCGAACTCAAACCCACGCGCTACCTGCTCACCAAGGGGGGCCAGGCGGTCGGGGTTGGCCGGGTCGTTGGCGTTGAAGAGTTCGTTCTGCTGCACCAGTCGGTACAGGGCCAGCGTGACGCTGAGTTGATTATCCAGCCAGCTGCTTTTGGCTCCGGCTTCAATCAGGTTGCTGGTCAGCGGATCGAAGGGGCCGCCCGCGTTGGGGTCATTGATCACGCTGGCAGTTTGGGGTTGGTAGCCCTCCACGTAAGTGGCGTACAAGTTGATGCCGGGAGTGACCGAGTATACAATGCCCAGCCGCGGCAGCAGGGCATCTTGGGAAACGGTTTCTTCCTCCGCCGTGCGATAATCCAAGGCATCCTGAAAAAACTCTTGTCGCAGTCCGAGCAGCAGTTTGAGATTTCCCCAGGTAACCTGATCCTGCACGTAGAGGCCGTGGGTGCGTAGCAGACTTTGCGGATACAAATTAGTTTGATAAACGTAATTGCTCATGTCGCGCAAGCGGTTGGCGGTAGGGTCGGTCAGGTCGAAGTGCGGCACGTTGGGCACGGGGTTTCCGTCCTCGTCGAGCGCGAAAGCAGCGGCATTTTCAGGATCGAAGCGGTTGATCGTGGTTGTGCGGTCGGCGGACAAATAGCCGCGGGCCTGCAACTGGGAGCCGCCCGGTTCCAGCGCCTGCTGGAAGTAGTCGTAGCCCAGCAGCAACTGGTGCCGCAACGGTCCGGTTTCCAGGTCCAGGTTCAGATAGTTGCTGAAGTTGTCGTTGTTCCAACTGCGTCTTCGAACGAAGACCCGCATTTCTACCTGTTCAGGATCGAGCGAGCCGTCGCTCAGCGTGGCGAAGGTATTGGCCGTGCGGTGCTCGAGCAGATCCTCGTCGTAGCTCGAGCGCAGGTACACGCTGTTGAACGATAGCCGCTGCGAAAACTGGTGTCGGAGCGACAGGGTAGCGTTCAGGCTTTCCTCCTTCAGGTAGTCGTTCGATGCGTTTAGCGCCACGGTGATGGGCACCGAGTACAGATCGCCATCGCCGAACACCGCCTGCCCGCGATCAAGTCGCCCCTCGGAACCTTGGTACACAATGTCGACGTTCACGCTGGTGCGCTCGGTGGGGAGGAAGGAAAACGACGGGGCCACGATCAGGTTTTTATCGTACTGCAAATCGCGGAAGCTGCCGGAGTTTTCGTAGCCCACGTTGAGGCGGTAGAGTAAGCGTTCGTCGCTCGTCATGGGCCCGGTAAAGTCGGCCAGCGTCCGAAACGTACTGAAGCTCCCCGCGGTGGCGCTGATGGACTGCCGTTGCTCGCGCAGCGGTTTCTTGGTGACGCGGTTGATGGTGCCGCCGGGTGAGGCGTTGCCGAACAGCGCCGAGGCGGGGCCTTTGATCACCTCGACACGCTCGATGTGCGGAATGAGTTGCTGCTTCCAGAAGCTGGTGAAGGCCCGCATGCCGTTGACCAGGTTGCCCGAGTTCTGCTGCCCCTGCACGCGAAAGCCGCGGATGGTGATATCGTTGTAGAACGAAAACTGGTTCACTCCACTCATGTTTTTCACCACGTCATTTAGCCGAAAAGCGGCCTGATCAAGCGCCAGCTCCTTGGTGACGTAGCTCACCGCCTGGGGAACCTCTTTAAGGGGCGTGGCGGTTTTAGAGCCGATAAACGACACGTCGTTCCGGTAGGTGGTTTCTTGCCGACCAATGATTTCTACTTCCTGAAGTTGGGTGAGACTTTCTCGCACCTGAATATTGAGTCGCAGCGTTTCTCCGGATGATAGGCTTACTTGCCGTCGCTGGCTTTGGTAGCCTACGCCGGAAACGATGAGCTGGTAGGAGTCCGGGGGCACTTTGGTGATAGAGAACGTGCCGTTGATGCCGGTGATACTACCTAGGCTGCTTCCCTCCAGGGCTACGTTCAGGCCCGGCAACGGCTGGTTGTTGGTATCGGTGATCTTACCCTGAATGGTTCCAGGCTCCGGCTGGGCCCAGCCCACGGTTCTGATCAGAACAATAAGCAAAAACGAAAGTAAAAATTTGTTCATGATTATGGTGAATGGGGTTGGCTAAACAAAAGTTAGTAAGGATTTTATTGAGCAGTAGTCTCTAGGGGTTCTGTAGCTGCCAGACGTTCTCGGTGGCCGGGCACTTACCCTTTAGCTTGCCGGGCATCTCGGCGCTATTAACGGGCGTGATGGTGTAGCTATTCTCATAATGTTCTTTGATCTCTTCTTCGCTCACCGAGAACGGAGGACCCTCCACGCACTGCTGATCGTACTCGAAGGTGATGAGCAGTTGCGGAGCCCGCCGGGTAATTTCTATGAGGTGCGCCGCGTACCGACGGCGCAGGGGGGCGGGCAAGGCCACCAGCGCGGCGCGGTCGTAGATGGCGTCTACCGAGCCGAGCATCTCGTCCGACAAGTCAAACAGATCGCCGACGAACACGTCAAGGTTTTCGGCTTGGTAGTGCTTTAGTTTTCCTGCTTGGGTTACCGTAGGGTCTGAACCAAGCTCGGCGAACAACTGCACGATGGCCGACTGACTTAACTCAACTCCGACCACCCGGTAGCCCTGGGCCAGAAGCCAGCCGATGTCGAGCGTTTTGCCGCACAGGGGCAAAAACAACCGACTCTGGGGCTTCAGAGAAAGTCGCCCCAGGTGGTCAACCAACCAAGGATGAGCATCACGGCGGTGAAAACCGATATCATTGTTTTCCCAGCGCTGCTGCCAATAGTGTGCGTCCATAATTGATTGATTGTAGCACCACCGCCGCACCTCTCAGAGCGGTTCATGCCTGGTTTACCACCCGAAGGAAGGTATTCTGCTTTCGTCCTACCCCTACAATTGCGATCAAGCGGTTTAAGAGAACTGCCAAACCAGGAAGAATAAGCCGGGCGATCATACTACACAGCTATTTATTTAGACTAAATTAAAACAGTAGCCCAAACATAATCTTCTTTCACTAAGATCACAAGCATCTGTTTAGAATAAATCTAAATAATTCTTTTTGGCCGGTTGTAGCCCACTTGTTTAGGAGAGAGATGGCAATATTTAGCGTCAGGCGGTTGTTTGGGCCGTTGCTATTCGGTAAGTTTGCGCACTTTCGGGGCGTAGCGCAGCCCGGTAGCGCGCGTCGTTCGGGACGACGAGGCCGGAGGTTCGAATCCTCTCGCCCCGACCTTTCAGAGATCAACGAGTACCAAAACCCCTTAAATCGCAAAATTTGAGGGGTTTTTTGTTTTTCTACCCTTCAATACATCAATAGTCTGTAGAGTTTTTCTTGAGGGGCAAATTAAAAAGGCGGAAGTCTAGTTTTGAGGTTGCGAGACCTTAAACGAGCACTTCCACCTATGAATGTAGAGACACTCACAGCACTAATATTGGATAAAATGCCGGACATTGGCAAATGGCAGAAGGACTTTATGGTTCATTTAATGCCTCTATTATTAACTATTCGCGGTCGCCACAACTTTGAAAACCTGTCGCGTTACGGTTCTTTCAACGAAGCCACTTACCGGGTGCGCTACGAAGGCGAGTTTGCTTTTGAGGGGTTCAATGAGAGGTTAATTTCATCGTTGCCCGAAGAGGAACGCATCATTGCCTTTGACCCTAGCTATCTACCCAAAAGCGGCAAGCACACCCCAGGTACGAGTTACTTCTGGTCAGGCTGCGCCAACGCTACCAAGTATGGACTTGAGATCAGCGGCTTTGCTAGCGTAGGATTAGAAAGTCGTACGGCCATGCATCTGTATGCCAAGCAAACTATTGGCCAAGACCGCTACGATTCGCTACTAGACTATTACGCAGGCTTGGTGGTAGATCAGCGCGATACCCTGAAGGCAATCTCTTCTACCATTGTAGCGGATGGCTATTTTTGGAGAGAGCCGTTTGTCAAGACCGTCACCGCACAGGGATTCACACTTATCAGTAAGTTGCCTAGCAACGCAGTGCTACAGTATCCTTGTCTAGGACCAAAGCCCAAACGCAGAGGCAGACCACCCAAATACGAAGGGCGAGTAGATCGGCTCAGACTAAATCCGGCTCACTTCACCCCGTGCCTGGTTGAAGACAACGCGGTAGCTTATGAAGGAAAAGTCTATGTAAAGGCATTGAACCGGATAGTGAAGTGTGTCATTGTACATATCACTAAGAAAGATGGCACAGTAAGGAGCGAAGCCTTCTTCTCTACTAATCCCACTATGGATGGGGCTAAAGTGCTGGAATGCTATCGCTTGCGCTTCCAAATCGAGTTCCTTTACCGAGATGCCAAACAACACACTGGCTTGACGGAGTGCCAAGCGCGTAGTGAGTCAAAAATACATACTCATGTCAATGCCAGCTTGACAGTAGTATCCCTAGCCAAAGCAGTATACGCTTGGCCACAAACGGGTCAGAAAAGAAAGCCTTTCTCGCTGTCAAGCATAAAAACCCAATGTTTTAACCAACATCTGTTGCGTAGATTTTTTACCGAGTTCGGTATACCCCCCGAAACTCATCAAAATTCACCACAGTACCAAGCTTTGTTCAACTACGGCTGTATTGCCACTTAAATCTCTACAGACTATTGATACATGCATAAGAGGTTATTCCGATAAATTTTTGAGGCTCGTGTCGACACCTAGAGTATATACACAAATATGTGAACTTGCAAGGAAAAAGTGGACAAAAAGTTAAGCCACATTTTTGTGATAGTTTACTTTCAATTTTGCTTCGTACTCTACGGGTGTTAGATACCCTAGCGAGGCGTGCATTCTCTTTCGGTTATACCAGACTTCAATAAATTCGAACACGCTTACTCTTGTTTCTACCATAGTGGTTGGTTCAGCCACATGTATCAACTCTGATTTAAGGGTTTTAAAGAAACTTTCGGCTACGGCATTATCCCAACAGTTCCCTTTCCGACTCATACTTTGTGTGACTAAAGGATGGGCTTTAAGCAGGTTTCTAAACTCATGACAGGCATACTGTACACCTCTGTCCGAATGGAAGATAAGTTCGTTTACTATCGGTCTGTTTTTGATGGCCATTTTCCAAGCTGGTATCACAGTATCGCAGGTTTTCATCGTTTCGCTCAATGCCCATCCTATCACTTTTCGGTCAGCCAAATCTACTACGACAGTCAAATAGAGCCACCCTTGCGTAGTTCTGATGTAGGTGATATCGGATACCCAGGCTTTTGCCACCGCTCCAGGAGTGAATTGTCTGTCTAATAAGTTTTTAGCGATTGGATAGTTGTGGTTGGAGTCGGTAGTTTTCACCTTGAACTTTCGGTGAACAACACTTCTGATACCGGCTACCTTCATCAGCTTGGCTACTCTTGGTCTGGATATCTGAACTCCTCTTCTGTGAAGCTCGCGGGTAATCTTAGGACTACCATAGCGCTCTTTGCTTTCTTTATGAATCTCCCGGATCAGTTGGAGGATGCTCTGCCTATTTGCCTGTCGGGCCGATGGCTTCCTATTAAGCCAATTGTAGTAGCCGCTCCGGCTCACTTTGAACGCTTTGCACATCTTCTCAACGGCAAACATAGATCGGTGCTTTTTCATAAACCTGAATATTTGCTGTCGCTCTTGGAGAAGATGCTCACTGCCTTTTTTAGGATGTCACGTTCTATCTCAGCTTCTCGTAGCTGCTTTTTTAGTCTAGCTACTTCAGCCTGTTCCGGGGACAGTGAAGGTTTACCATGCCCTGAAAAACTACCCTCTTTCTTCTGCTTGTATTCCCGCTTCCAGCGACTCAACAGGTCGGCCCGGATGTCTAATTCTTCTGCTACCTGATTGGTTGGCTTACCGGATAAACAGAGTTCAACCGCCATCACTTTGAAGGCTCGGTCGAAGTGTCTTTTTTCTTTTCTCATGTTGGCTAAGTTAAGGATTATCAGGCTTAACTTAATGTCCACTCAAAGGTAGCAAGTACAGCTTATCAATGATCTTTTCACGCTAAAGTCAGTTGGTGAGAATTTATCCTAGCAATTCGGTCGTTGGTGTAACGTTTTTCAGCAGCATGTTGGCGGGCCGTATCTTGTGGTTCTGATACTACAAGCTCATGAGTCAGCCAACAGAATTGTTTGACAATAAAACCGATAATCAACCCACAGATTTAGCATCTGTTGTGTCGCCGGAAGACTACCAGCAATTGCTTCTGGCCTATCAGCGCATCCGGCAAGAACGGGATATGTTGCAACAGGCGCAGCGGGCCTTTCGCCTGAGTAGGCCCCACCGAAAGTCTCAAGTATAAAGGTTAGGATACCGCTTTACAATCACCGCTACTCTTGTCTGCCCGGTGGTTAGCTTGCGTTGCCGCACGAATTCACTCATCCAAATCCGCTAGATTACACGGTCAAATCTTCCACCGTGCAGCATTATACTGATAATGGTTAGTAGGCAAGCACTGGTACACCGCCTCCGAACGGTACGGGTATTGCTGTTCTATCTCCGAAGTGAGCCTCACGCTCAAACCGGGCAAATCAGGCAGGGTGAGCAAGCCGGAAGCTATCTGCCAAGGTTTTTCTACCATTACCTCCCGCAGGGGAAAAACAGGCATGGGCCACTCCACCAGTTCGGCCTTCCCGGCTATGGCAGCATGGTAGTTGGCCATCATTCCCACCGGCCCCCCCCAGCAGTGCACCACCGTCTCCACCTGCTGCGCTTGCCCCGCGGCAAAGACATCCATCACCGGACGAATCCCTCCTACCACCGTTGCATCGGGCTGGGCGATGTGGTAGTACTGCTGCCGGACCCGCGTTATCAACTCAGCTTCGGTGGTGACGATCTCACCTCCGGCAATGCGAGACCGGGCACGCTTCTTTAGCTCCGGATACTGATGGGCGTGCGCCATGCCCAAAGCTTCCTCCAGAAAGAACGGCAGGGTGCCGCTGCGGGCGAGCAACTGCGCTTCAAAAGCCAGCACTTCTTCTACGGAAAGGCCCGGATTGGCTAAATTTTGGGTAAGATCGATGGCTATCCGGATACCGTAGGCTTCCGCGCGCCGGATCGTCCAGACGGCTTTCTCTAGCTGAGCAGGGCGCGCCCTGATCTTGAAGTAGCGGATGCCCCGCTGCTGTAGTGACTGGAGTTCTGCTTCCATGGCCGCCGCATCCACCGAGTCTCCGCCGCTGCCGTACATGGGAATGCTTTTAGCTTTGCCGCCCAGCAGTTCGTACACCGGTACCTGTTGTAGCCGGGCCGCGCAGTCTATCAGGGCAATCTCCAGGGCGCTGAGCACGTGACGGGCCGCTCCTTGTAAGCTCCAGTAGCCGGTGGCCGTTACCAAGTCAGCCATAATCGCCGGATAATCTTCTGCCTCACGCCCCACTAGCAGCGGAGTGAGTAGTTTGATAGTTTCGGCGAACACCTGGGGGGCAAATACGGCCAAATACCCTTCGCCTAAGCCTTGGGTGCCGTCTTCCAGGGTCAGTGCTACCAGTCCGCAGGTGCGATAGCCTGTAGGAAGGTGCAGTTGCACTTCGGCGTTGGTGTCAGCATCGGCATAGGGAGCACTTAGCAGGATGGGTCTTACGGTTTTGATCTTGGTCATTAGTATCCTCGGATTAGGTTTACGACGTTTTCCAAGGGCTGATCTTGCTGAAAGCGGTTCAGGTTGGCCAGAAAGACTTTTACCTTGTTAAGCAACTCTTCCTGGCTTCCTCCGCCCGTGTGCTGGGTGATAATGGTACTGGGGCAATCCCACAGCGGTGAATCCGAGGGCAACGGCTCCTCTTGGGTGACGTCCAGCACGCAACCGCCCAGGGTACCGGCCTGCAAGCGACCGATCAGCGCCGCTTCGTCCAGTACCGAACCGCGCCCTACGTTGACCAGTACGGTCGTAGCGGAGAGCTTGTCCAGGCGTGCAGCGTCAAAGAAATGGACGGTTTCCTCGGTTTCCGGTAGGCAAACGATCACGATGTCGGCGTGGGATAACTGCTTGTCCAGGGCTTCCGGTGAGGTGATATCGGCTGGTTCGCTGTACTTGTCCATCACCTGCGTGATAGCCCCGAAGCTTTGCAGGCGCGTCCGGATGACTTCGCCGATAGAGCCCCCACCGACGATGATCGCCTGGGCGCCGTGCAACGTGCGCAGGGTAGGGCGCAGCGCATTCTTCTGCCACTGCTTCTGATCTTTGTACCGCGACAAGGCATCCAGTCCCCGAAAGAGGCTTAGTACTCCGGCCAGGGCCGTTTCGGCTACGGGTACCGAAAACATGCCTCTTAGATTGGTGATGGTCAGGCTAGCCGGAAGCGACAGATGCTGATACTCTCCGAACCCGACGGATTCCAGTTGCAACCAGCGTAGCTGAGACGCTAACGGGAGCCAGTCAGGGGCTACGTTGCCAAAGGCAATGTCAGAGGCCAAAAAGTGTTGTTGCTGTTCGGCGGCCGGGTAATCACTGGCAAATAGTAGCTGCACTTGGGTAACCTGTTGCGTCAGATAATGTCTCTCCTTTTCCGGTAGATTCAGGTGGATGTAGGCGTTCATGGTTGGTAGAGTGTTTTGGATAGTTATTGTTCAAAAAAGTGAATAGCCCGTAGTGCTTCCTCCATCGTTTGTTCTTCCTGATGGCTCAACGGCACCAGTGGCAGACGTACCGGCCCGCAGTCCAGACCAATCATCTTCATCATCACCTTTTGGGGCGGTAACCCTCCGTAGCGGTGGATGATGCGCACGAGTTGACCCACCTGCGCCTGAATGCGGCGGGCCGTCGCCTGCTCGTTGGCTTGGTAGGCTTGCCAAATCTGCTGATACCAGGGGGCGGCAAAGTTGTAGGTGCTGCCGATAAACCCTTGGGTGCCAATCGCCAGAGCGCTCAACAGCAACTCATCCCTACCGAAGAGCAAATTGTACTGCTCCTGCTGCATACAGGTCTGAAAAGCATCCAGGGTATGAGCAGTATACTTGATCCCCGCCAGGGTAGGAAGTCGTCCGGCTTGTTCTAGGAAAGCCACCATGTCTAAGTCTACCCCGGTCAGGGCCGGAATGTGGTAGTAGTAAAGCGGCAACGAAGGGGCTCCTTGGGCAATGAAAGACAGGGTGTCTACCAGCGTATCTAGGGTCTGAATCTTGAAGTAGCTGGGCACGGTAGCCGAGATGGCATCAGCCCCGATCTGCTCGGCGTGCCGGGCCAGGGCTTGGGCTTCGGCCAAACTGTTGTGCCCTACGTGCACAAAGGTAAAGAGCTTGCCCTGGGCAGCTGCTACGTAAGCTTGGGCTACCTGCTTACGCTCTTCAATGGTCAGCGAAGGGCCCTCTCCGGTGCTGCCGCACACGAAGATGCCCCGGATGTTCTGTTGCACCAGGTGATCTACCACGAGCGGCACCTGCTCCAGGTGCAGCGAGCCATCGGCATGAAAGGGAGTGAAGGTGGCGGCTACCAGGCCGGTAATTGGTTTTTTTATCATTGCTATAGTCAATCACTACATGTTACTTATTTGGTACAACGACATCCACGTCCCAGGGCGAAGACACGGCTACTTCCCCTGATTGGTGCGTGGCGTGAGCGTAAATTTGGTGAAACCCGCCCGGCACTTTCCACTCAAATTGATACGGAGCCTGATAGAGCGTGTCCAGTGCTTGTTCGCCGGCGTAAAAGACGACCGATGCTATCTCCTGCTTCGGCCAGTCGGAGGTAGCCTTCATCGTCAGGATATCCCCGGCGCGAAGCGGGCCGGGTTCAGACAGCGCTAGCTTGACATGGATCGGGCGTATCACTACTCCGCGCCGGTCGGGCGTTATTTTCTTGATTTGCCCTTGGGCATCAAACTCCATTCGGTTGATAAATACTTTGCGTTTCACCTCCCCGCGGTGGGCGTGGTAGACGATGTACCACGCATCGGTGCCGGGCAGGTGCAGCACCGAGTTGTGTCCCGGACTCGCTATCTCAATGCTGGCATCAGAGGCCAGAATGGGGTTGTTGTCGGCCCGCACAAAAGGACCTAGCGGTGAGTCAGCCGTGGCGTACTCCACCCGGTAGGCGTAGGAGCTGTCGGCCGGAGCGTTGTAGTTGCCCGCCGAATACATCAGGTAGTACACGCCCTGTCTTTTGAAGACATAGGCCCCCTCAATGTGCTCATCGAGCGCGCGCACCGTGTAGACCGTCGGCCCCTCCAGGGTAACCATGTCGTCGTTGAGGCGACGCACCATCAGACTGTTGATGATCACGTCGGCACTGTCTCTTCTGAACAGTCCCGGCACCGCCCCCCAGTACAGGTAGGCCTGCCCATCGTCGTCGATGAAAGCCATGGGGTCGATGGTGGATAAGTCTTTTTCGTACGCCACCAGCGGCTTGCCCAGCGCTTCTTGGAACACGCCAACGGGGACATCGTTAACGGCCACTCCAATACGGTCGTCGGCCGAGAAATAGAAGTAGTATTTCCCGTTGCGGTGCGCAAACCCGGGGGCCCAGGGGCGACCTTGGGCAAAGGATACCGTGCTAAGGCTCAGGATGTTGCCTTCGTTCTTCCAGTCTTTGAGGTTGTCCGACGACCATACGCTAAAGCCGGGGTCGTCGCGGGTGTTGTCGGTAGGATAGAGATAGTAGCGGTTGTTGACGTAGGCAATATGCGGGTCGGCTGACTCAAAGTGGTCAATGATCGGATTGCCGGTGTAGATAGGTTGCCCCTGGCTAGGAAAAGAAAACAACAGCAGTAATGCCGTCCAGGTGAGGTGCGTAGGGTCAGGCATGGAAAGGGTGATTTAGGGTTGGGTGATTTTACGAATAAAAGCTGTTTCTTTCGGGCGATAGGGCGTGCCATCCCCTCGGAAGATGTCGTGGAACCATACGGGCGGTTCTTCTTGATAAACTTGCTGCCAGGAGTCCCAGGGGTAGATCGTGTTGCTCTTGCCCGCCACGAAGCCCCAGTTGATCATGCCGATCTTCTGCTCTTTGGCAACAGGCAAGATCACCTGAAAGGTGCTACCCTCGGGCCGGGCCATGTACTCGGTGCAAAGCATCGGGCGGTTGAACGCCTTGAGATACTCCACACGCTGGGCGAAGTCTTCCGGAGTGCTATAGTTATGGAAGGTGATAATGTCGGAGTGGGTCAGCAGAAAGCGGTTCATCTCGTTCATCTTCTCCAGACTAGACCAGTCCCCGTACCAGGGAGCCGAGGTGATGGGCTGGCTAGGATTGGCTTCTCTTGCCCAACTGAAAGCAGCTTTCACCAAGGCTACACCTACTTCTTTTTTGTTCTCTAGCTCTTCTTGCTTGTTGTTTCTGCCGTAGCTATTGGCGTTGTCGTTGTCCGGTTCGTTGACCAAGTCCCAGGCTAAGATGCGCTCATCGTTCCGAAAGTGGCTAAGCAAGTCTATGACGTAAGCTTTCAGTTCTGTCCACTTGCTTTGGTCTTTCAGGTAGTCAGCCCCCGGACTCTGTACCCAACCGGAGTTGTGCAGGCCCGGCACCGGTTCAGGTTGCTTACCGGCTTTGGGATAGGGGTCCCAGACCGAGTCAAAGATGACGAGCATGGGGCGAATGTTGTGCTTCTGGCAGATCGTTAGGAATTCATCAATGCGCTGCTTGAAGCCTTCGGCATCCTCTCGGTAGGGAATGTCGTGCAGGTAGACGCGCATCGTGTTCATGCCCAAGTCAGCGGCCCAACCTAGTTCCTTGTCAATCAGCTCAGGCGACCAGGTGGCCGCTTGCCACATCTCCAGTTGGTTGATGGCGTTGCTGGGCACGAAGTTGGCCCCCACCAGCCAGGGTTGCTCTTCGTACCAGGCTTGGGCTTTCTCTTTGGACCACTGGGTACCAGCAGCATTGGTTGGAACGGGCGGTTGCGCCGCTACCGGCAGGCCAAGGAATAGACTCGCTAAAAAAATGTAGATTTTGTTTCGGATCATGATCGTTGATTTAAATAAACATTCAAAATTGACGTAAATCTATTCTATCGACTGTCGGACACGTCATTATGTTATAAAGAATAATGGCCGCCTGCCCTCGGGTTATGCACTCAAAATGTTGCGGAATTTGAACGAACTGCTCAGAAACCACAGCAGCCAATCTGAAATCCTCTAACGTACGCTTTACCTGTTTTAAAAATTCAGCTACTGATAGGGAGTCAAAAGCTACTGGTTTGTCCGGTAAGAGCGCTGCCCGCTGCGAGGGGCATAGGGTGCCGCACCAATGATGAGCCACATTTTCTATCCAGATTTTTGCTGTCTGGTGATCCAGAGCAGCATCCGGTAGGGCATCGAAGCTACGAAAGAAGCCTTTTGTCCCGAGGTACTGAATGGCTGGAACCCAAGGCTGCTTTACGTTCATATCGAAGTCGTTGAAAAAAGAGACCATCACGCCGTTTTCAACCAGGGTTTTCTGTATACAATCTATCGATTGGCAGGGATCAACGAGCGTATCCAGCGCCATCGCGGCGACAAATCCGGCAGCTTCGCTCAGATGCATCAGCGTCGCATTCTGCCGAAGCGTTCCCCAGGCTACGTGGCTGGTAGAAGCACTGGTAGGGGCTAATAGGTTAGAGGTGATTTCGTTAAATAATACCCCCAACGGGATCTGTCCGGGCCGGGAGTCTTCCATTAGGAAAAATTGGCCATCGCATAAACTACCTTCCTGGCGCTCGGCCGTGCACTCGAGCGAATCAAGCGGAAACTCGGTGATAGCAATAGCATCGGCATGAATAGGCGGTCGGGCGGTGTCTGCTTCGGGAAGGCAGTCGTGCTCGGTCAAGGTGGTTTTGCCCACTATGCGCCGAGCTTCCCGGATGTACATCACCGGGGGAAGATGGTGCGTATCAGCAAATTCATCGGTAGCCAATCCCCACCGCTGCGCCTCGTGCCGAATGGGTAGCGGAACGGCATCGTCATTTTGCAAAAAATAAAGTATGCCCAAAGCGTGATTCTTGTGCACTTGCTCTATCTGCTGACGCTGTTCCAAATTACCTTCCGGATAGTTTTTTCCGGCTCCCGGAAAGTTGGTAGCGTTCCAACTTCTTTTGTTATTGGGCAATGCGTGTCCGTGAAATAAGTGATCTCGTTCTATCATTTCTTCCAGCGAATGCGTCAGAAACCGGTGTTGCAACGGGTAGGCTTGCCGAATTTCTTCCGGCCGAAGCACAATGGCCACGTATCTCTCCCGATCGTACCGTTCCGGCTTGCCGGGGAGTACACGGTTGTCCGGATCACTACTTAAGCAGAGGCGATAACTATAGGATTGGATGTTGTCGTCACCGGTACCATCACTGCCTTCCCAAAGCCCCCGGGTCGTCCGCTTCGGTATGATATTCAACGCTCCTTGGGTGGCGGGTAGCGGAAAATGTCCATCAACCCAATTAGTAAAGATTTTCCCGGCATGGGTTTCCCGGAACGCTTCTCGAGATTCTCTGCCTATTCGGTAGGGCACTCCCGCCTGCGCAATAAGGTCGCCGGTATACGTGGTATCCAAGAATATTCTTGCCGTGACCGTGATGTTGTCTTCTTCGCTCTTGAGGCGAAGGGTGTGAATCTGGGTTCCGTTGCGTTCTACCGATATTAAAACACACCCTTCTATTACCTGAATATAAGCTTCTTCATTTACCAGCGCTTGCAAAATACTTTCTGCTACGTGTGGCTCGAAAGTGACCATGGGGTTACCCTCTTCCTGGCGGGTGCAATCAGCGTATTGCGTAGAATGTTGACCGTACATCCGGCGATAGTGCTCTTTGATACGATGCGTAAACTCATCCAACAGCAGGGCCCTTTGGCCGGGATAGTGCGTTTCAATTGCTCCCAATGAAGGAAAAAAGCCTCCCCAGGCCTGATACTGCCTAATCAACACCACTTTTTTTCCCTGTCTGGCAACACGGACAGCGGCCATAATACCTTCGGCTGACTCACCAAAAACAACTGCGTCGGTTTTTATTTTCATCGGGCCACCACTTTAGATTTCCCCAGCATACAGACAATCAAGCTCGTGCTACCGGCCACCAGCATCCACCAGGGCCAGGCCAGCACCAGGGGCTCGCCAAACAGCGGGGTAGACCAATAAGGTAAAACGTAAGGCTGTAGGGCCAAGACGATCACCGCACCTGCTATTAGTGCCGCAATGACACTGGTTTCGTTTCCTCGGGTGGTGTATAAAGCCGTTAAGAAAACACCCAGCAGGCCAGCGTACGAGAAGACCATAATGCCTAAGGCGAAATCGATAAGGCGTTGCCCCCCAGCTTCTTGCATCACGGTGGCCAGCATGGCAAACAAGGTCAGTAAGATGCCCATTGCCAACACTGCCCAGCGGGAAGATTTGAGTAGAGACACGTGGCGAAAGGATCGGATACGTACTAGTAGATCAGATACAAGCGTACTGGCCATCGCATTGGCCGATGAATCAAAACTGCTCATGGCGGCGGCTAACAAACCCGCCATGATGACTCCGATAAAGCCAGTCGGTAAGTGATTAATGATATACTGCGGCAGCACTTGCTTGGAGTCTTCCAGGGGCTCCACCAAAGTCGTTATGCCTAGCGCCTCGGGATGGGTGTAGAACAAATACAGTAGTAGTCCAATCGTGGCAAAGATCAAGATGATGGGTAGGCTTACTAGTCGCGAATAAATTAAAGAGCTAATAGCCGCGCGAGGAGACTTGCAGGTAAGCAGGCGTTGCATCATATCCTGGTCGCAGCCATACTGCGCCACATTGAAAACAGCGTAGGCAAAAAAAGCTGCCCAAAGGGTAAAGGGGTCCGTAAAGTCAAGTTCTAAGTTGATAACCCGCAACTTGTCATTTGCTTGCAGCGTAGCAATCCATTCCGAAGGCGGAGCAGGAATAACCTCCAGCAGTAAGAAAATACAAAAAATACCGGCACCCGCCATGATGATTAGCTGCACTACGTCGGTCCAAATGACGGCCTGGATACCTCCGAACACCGTGTAGACCGTTCCAATAACGCCTAGCACAATAATGGTTAGCTGGAGAGAGGAAGGATCAGTATCCCCGAACAGCAAGAGCGATATAGCAATAGCGGCCACAAAAAACCTGGCTCCGGCGGATAGCAACTGGCCCAGCAGAAAGAAGAGACTGGACACAACCACCGCCCGGGGGCCAAACCGTTGCTCAAGATAACCATAAATCGTGATGGTATTCGCTTTATAGAGCGGCGGTACCAGCGCTAGTGCCGCGATGATACCCCCTAAAACGCTTCCGAGAGAAAGCCATAAAAAGGTAAGATCTTTGGCAAAGCTCAGTTGAGGTACTCCCAAGAAAGTCCCGGCGCTGAGCGAAGTGGCCACTACAGAAAGCGTCACGGCCCAGGATGGAACCGAACGGTTGCCCGCAAAGAAACCTTCTAGGTCATGTTGTTTTCCTGATAAAAAAAATCCAATAGACAGCAGACCCACTACATATACAGCGATAATAATCCAATCTAAGATTGTGACGTTCATAACACCTTCTATTGCGTGAACCAGTTTCGGGGAAGCTTGCGGTAGACGATATACCTGGGCACGTAAGGGTGACCCTGCATGTAGGTCATATGCACAGCATCGCCGTCGAAGAGCAGAGACGGGTAATCGTAGGTTTCTTCCCGTTCAGGATCGCCGTATGCTATCTCACGGTAATTTTCCCAGGTGATGCCGCCATCCTGGCTGACCATAGACGCTAAGATTCTTCGGTATCCCACGTTCATCTCGGTAAGATTGACGTAGGGGTTGAAGATAAGTCCTATGGTAGCAGAATTAGGGATAGAAAAGAGCTTGGGAGGAGAAGCGGAGGCTCTTACCCTGGATTTGACGGGCGCAGACCAGGTATTGCCTCCGTCCGAAGAGCGGCTCTCGTAGAAATAACCGCTATAAGCCCGCATATACATCAGCAGCTTCCCCGGTTCGTATTCTGCTACCGAGGGCTCGCTCAATCCTTTGTTATCCCTGATTTCTATGCCTTCTCGCACTACGAACGGCTCATTTCTTCTTTGCCACGTTTGGCCGTTGTCATCTGAAGTATATACCAAAGTATAAAACGTGCGGGGAGTTTCTTCGGAGTCTTTGCTGAGCACGGGGTACACAAGTCGTCCACTGCTCAACTGTACCATCCGGTCGTGCGAGCCCGAGATATAACGTATGTTGCGGCCCTGGAATGAAATGGCCGTATCGGTCATCACGATTTCTTCCGACCAACTGCGCCCTTCATCCGTTGATTTTCTTATTATTCTTTGCGCCCAGGCCCCGCCCGGTTGCGGATGCGTGCCGTCGGCTTGTACCAGGTTACCCATTCGGATATAACTCACCAGCAATTCGCCGTTGGCCAGCCGCATCAAACTGGGATGAAGTAGAGAATGGTTGTTCTCTTTATCTTCAAAAACTAGTTGCGCTTCGCTCCATTCCGGCTGACTTGCTTTTTTTACTTTCTGATAAATAGTCGAACGTTTTTCGTCTCCGGATGCTCCGGGATAGTAATTGTAGTACAGTAACAAGTCTCCGCCGGATAACTTCGCGAAACTGCCCTCGCCTTGTCTTTCCGAATCGTCAACGATGATCGTTCCGGCAAAAGCATCTTCCCGGGGGAGGGTAGATGCTTCTACCGCCTCGCTAGGAGCACTTGGCCCATTCTCATCATACGCTCGGACTCTATGTACGTGGGTACTATTGGCTAGTGCCCCTACGCTCTGGTAGGTAACGGTATTGGCGGGTACCTTTCCAATCCGGGTCCAGGTGCTGTCTTCCGAGGACTTTCTCTCGATAGAGAACCCTAGTTCACCCTCCGAATTATCTTTCCAGCGAAGATCGAAGTGTGAAGAAGAACCGGCCACTACTTGCAGTTCGGCAGGCGGGGCAAGGTTAGGTTGATCAGCGGGGTTAGATAGGCTCTGACAGGCTATCAGCCCAGCGAAACTTATTGGCACCAACCAGTAGATAACAAAGATAATATCAGTTCGGTAGTTCATGTAGGAGGTATTTTATGCTTTGAATGTTGTTAGGGGTTTTATCAACTCACCCAGTGCTTAGCCGAATTAGTTGCCATGTCCCCTTCACCGGTAGTCTCTTCTTCTTCCAGGGGCAGTTGTCCGTACTTCTCGATGGCCGCCCAATCGGGTTCACCGACGGTTTCTCCAAACTCGGCTCCCTGTACCCGAAGCTGCTCCTGCAATGAATCTATGTCCACTTCGCGCAGCGACTTGTTGGTTTTCACGGCCAAGGCGGCCGCCGTGCCGATGGCTTCGCCCTGGGCCATGCAGATCGGAATCACCCGGGTGGAAGCAACGGCCTCGTGCGTAGCCGACAGGCATTTTCCGGCCATTGCCAAGCCTTCTACCGTGCTGGCAATCAGGCTGCGTAGCGGAATGGTGTAGGCCTGCACGTTGCGCGAGTCTACCCAACTTCCCGACGGACGGTGGATATCAATATGGTAGCCGCCCATCGCCACCGCATCGTCGAACACCCTACCCTCCAGCAGATCTTCGGCGGTGAGCAGGTAGTCGCCCATGATGCGGCGGCTTTCGCGCACCCCCAGCATGGGCGCAATTTCCTGGAGATACGCCTGTTCGCAGCCCGGCACGTATTTTCGGAAGAAGTCGACCAGTGGGGGGATCTGATCGTACACTTTGGCGTAGGCGCTGCTCATGCTGTGCACGTCGGTGGGGTCCAGGCCCAGCACGCGCGTCATCACCACCTGAATCTGGTCGGCGCGGTGCAGCTTCACGCCCACCACGCGGGTCTGGGGAACTTCCAAGTCACCGTTTTGGCGTGCCTTTTCCATCAGCTTGGCGAAGCCTCCCAGCACAAAAACGTCCAGGTTGTCGATGTTGCGCATCATCTTTTGCCACAGCTCGGGATACGGGTGAAGCCACTCGCGGTAGTTGAGTTTTTCGTCTTTGCAAGCCGCCACGAAGCGATTCCGGTCTACCCCGCCCAGGCGAAACACCAGGGTAGGAGCCTGCACCAGGCCGTCGGCCGTACGTCCTTTTTCCCAGGGCACTCCACCCCGCGCGGCCACGTCGCCATCCCCCGAGCAGTCGATGGTTTGCCGGGCGAGAATGTGCTGCCGCCCCGACTTATGTTCTACCACCACACCCCGGATGGTGTCGCCTTCGCGCAGGGTATCCACCATGTGGGTATGCAGCATGATATTGACTCCCGCGGCCTCGGCCAGTTGTATGGCCAGAATTTTCCAAGCATGGCTGTTGATGCTCACCAGCGAGCCGCACTTGGGGTCGAGCACGTAGTCGGAGGCCTCGCCTCGTTGGTGCAGGGTTTGTACCACTTCGTGCGATAATCCTTTCACCAGTTGCCGGTATTCCCGATCGTGATAGCCGAGCCAGGGCAGGGTGGCCGAAATGCCCCCCAGAAAGCCGTTGTACTCAATCAGGGTCGTTTGGACACCGTTGCGGGCCGAGGCAATGGCGGCCGAGATACCAGCCGCGCCGGAGCCAACCACCAGCACTTCGGTGGTAATAGGAGTTAGTTCTTTCATATATGCGTTCGTTGAAAGGGGCATATTGCCCCTGTGAATGTATGGCTGGCACACATTAGTGATGGTGATGATGATATCTGAGCAAGGATTAAAAATTATTCTGATAAATTTCTATAAACATACTCGCGCAGATTCTCTGAAGTGGTCCGCCACCGCGGCTGTGCGGGCTACATATGCGGACTCTGTCCGCCCCGTTGGGTTAGAAACCCACTTATAATTAGGCACAGGACTGGAAGTCCTGCGCCAGTACTACTTGTAATAAAAAATCAGAATAACCTTTATTAAGGAGTCAACAAACCCACGTCGCGGTCGCGGCCTTCTTTTTCCATGCCCGTCATGCCAAACGTGTGGACTACCCCGTTGGTGAACTTGATATTTTGCGTGGCCACCGGCTTGCCGTTCACGCTCATCACGTAGTACCGCCCGCTAGGATTGATGTCCGAGTAGTTTACCCTTAATGATCCTTCCGCCAGGGTAGGATATTCTTCTACTTCCGGAGAAAAGTCTTCCCGGAGGTAGCGGCCCGCCAGCACGTGGTACTGCAAGAGATTCGTAAGTTCATCTACCGGAACGTCTTCCAAAGTCGTATAGGTGTTGGTGGTATCCTGCAAGAATAGCTCAAACGAAATATTGCCCGGGGCAAATAAGGTATACTCGCCTCCACTGAGGGTTTGGTCCAAACCGGTGCGCTGCAAGGCTTCGTAGAGCAGGCTCAGGTCGTCTACCGTGGCAATCCAGGAAACGATATCGGTGTCAAATTCGCCCTTATAGGGAGCCGAAGGTTCGTACTCGTAGGTATCACAACTGCCCAAGACGAGCAGTAGGCCGAAGAAGAGTAATGTACAGTTGATCAAAGTTTTCATGGTGGATTGTTAATTAGTAAAAGCTGTTTTGTACTAGGTTGGGATTCTGCGTAAGCTCATCGATGTTAAGCGGCCAGAGCAGTTGGTCTTCGCTGGTCACGTCTTCGAGTTGGCTCACGGCCACCCCGTTGCGGATCAGGTCAAACCAGCGGTGCCCTTCGGCAAAAAGCTCTACGTAGCGCTCTTCCAAAATCAGGTCGGTTGCTTCCTGCGGCGAGGCCGCGGTGACCGCCGACAGCCCGGCCCGTTCCCGGATTTGATTCACTAGGGCCACCGCCGCTTCGGTGTCTCCCTGCTGGTTTTTTATTTCCGCCTGCAACAATAGGATGCCCCCCAGCCGTAGCAAAGGAATGTTATCGTCGGAAGTGCTAAAGCCCTGGGCGTCCTGTCCCTTGCCCGCGTACTTGACCACGAAGGGGTCCTGGATCAGGTCGCCCTCGGCGGGTTCCTGCTTGATTACCGGGATGCGGGTATCTTCGGGACGCGTCTCGGCTAGGGCAATAAACTTCGGGTCAAACTCTATCAGCGAGCGCAGTTGCACATTGTACGGTTCTTTGAGAAAGAAGATAGAGAGATCGTTGGTCTCCTGGGTTCCCAGGTTATACTGTAGTTCAAAAATACTCTCTGCCGTATTCTCAGCACCGAAGATGTCCGCATAATTATCGGCCAGGGCGTACACCGGACTGTTGATCACCGCCGTCGCGGCGGCATCGGCCTGTTGCAGATAGGCATCACCGCCTCCCTCTCGGCGGGCAATCCAGGTAAACACGTGCGCTTGCAGGGCCTGCGTGGCTCCCAAGGTAGCGCGCCCGCGCGTCTGCGCATTGTCGGTATACTGGGGCGGAAGCACTTGGGCGGCTTCAGCAAGGTCGGACTCGATCAGGGCAAACTCCTGGTCGGCCGAACTGTAGGCGGTCTCCACCAGGGGCACATTGCCCCAGATGCGCACCAGGTAGAAGTAGCTATACGCCCGCAGAAAATAAGCCTCACCGCGGATTCGATTTTGAACATCCGTAGAGATATCATCCAAAGTAAGGACGTTTTCCAACACGGTGTTGGCGGCGTTGATTACCCCGTAAAACGGCGACCAATCGGCGTAAGGATTGGTAGAGGTCAGCGCGTTCATGGTGGCTTCCTCTACCCCGACGGGGGCCGAAGGGCTACCGATCAGGGCGTCGGCCCGCAGGTCGCCCCACACCACAAAGCCGCTACCGCCTCCCAGAGCACCTTGCAAACGGTTGTAAGCCCCGATGATGGCTGCTTCGGCATCTTCCGCCGATTCAAACGCGTTGGACTGGGTGATTTCACTCACCGGTTCTTGGTCTAGCAGGTCTTCACAGGCGCCCAGCGCCAGCAGCCCGACCAGTACGAAAGTATATAATAAACGATGGTATAACATGATGGGTGTTTTTGGTGGATTAGAAACTAACGTTGACTCCGAGAATGACCGACTTGGCAATGGGGAAGCGGAAAAAGTCTATCCCAAAGTTGTCGGCACTGCCGTAGGTAACTGCCTCCGGGTCGTAGCCGGTGTAGTCGGTAAAGGTAAGCAGGTTTTGCCCCGTAGCGTACAGGCGAATACTGCCCAGTCCTACCCGATCAAGCAGCGTGGCCGGAAGATTATAGGCGAAGGTGATGTTCTTGAGCCGCAAGAACGAGGCATCCTCTATCCACTGGGTTTGGTTGGGCCGCCCGGTGTCCCGGGGGTTTCTCCAGTAGTTGACCGGCACGTCGGTGATGTCACCGGGATTCTGCCAGCGGTTGTTATAGTAATAGAGCGACGGCTGTACGTACAGCCCTTCCCAGGCGTTTCGGTCCTCACTGGCCAGGTTATACACTTCGTTTCCGTAGGAATAGTTGAAGAAAAAGCTCAGTTCAAAGCCTCGGTACGCCAGCGTATTGGTGATGCCGCCGGTAAAATCGGGCTGCGCATTGCCAATAATATCGCGGTCGTCTTCGTCGATGATCCCGTCGTTGTTGAGGTCTCGGAAAATGGCGTCGCCGCCCTCAAACTCCGGGCCGTTGGCGTTGTTGCGCAGCCGGGTATCCGGCTCAGGACCGGCCGGAACGTCTTCGGTGGTAGGATACACGCCATCAAAATGCCAGCCATAAAAGCTACCCAGTGGCTCGCCTTCCCGCAGCACCTGCTGAATACCCCGGGCTGCGCTGGTGAAGACATCTTCTCCGTTGGGCAAGGACAACACTTTGTTGCGGTTGAAGGCAATGTTGAAGTTGGTGCTCCAGGTAAACGCGCCTACCAGGTTGCGGGTGCTGATGCCCAGTTCGATCCCCCGGTTCTCAATGGAGCCCAGGTTGGTGAGCAGGTTGGTGAATCCGGAACTGCCCGGCAGCCTTTGTTCAAACAACAGGTCATCGGTGACTTTGCGGTAAAAATCAGTGATCACGTTGACCCGCTGGTTGAGAATAGAAAAGTCCAGTCCGATATCAATTTGCTCGGTAGTTTCCCAGGACAGTATCCGGTTAGGAATTTGGGTAGGAGCGATGCCCGCTACCCCCAGGTAGTTTTCTCCGGTACCGAAAGCACCCTGGGAGACGAAGTTGCCAATGCCTTCCTGGTTACCGGTAAGTCCCCAGCTAGCGCGCAGTTTGAGGTTGTCGAAAAAGCCCACATTCTCCATAAAAGACTCTTCGGAAACCCGCCACCCCACCGAGGCCGAAGGGAAGATGCCGTACTGGTTTTGCTGTCCAAACCGTGAGGAGCCGTCTCTTCGGACGGTAGCCGTTACCAGGTAGCGATCATCAAAGTTGTAGTTCAGGCGAGCAAAGTAGGATACCAAGGCCCAACTAGTAGTAAACGATTGCGCATTTACCAGCGTAGCTCCGGCGTTTACCGTGGTGATTTTATCGAACGGAGCCTCGCTGGACACCGCCAGAATGCTTTCGCTCTGATTGCGTTGCTGGCTAAAGCCCAGCAGGGCCGTCACGTTATGCAACTCGTTGAACGTCTTCTGATAGGTGAGCGTGTTCTCGTTGATCCACCCCAAATCTTTGAAAAACCGCGCGGAAGACTGCCGTAGCAGGTCAATCGGAGGGGCGGTAGAAGGAAAAAACTGGTCTTCTTTGAGGAAAAGCAAGTCCAGGGCCAGATTGCTGCGAAAGCTAAGTCCTTCTAAGATTTCGTATTGCCCGTAGATGTTGGCAATGAAGCGGTCGCTCACCGCATCTTGGGTAGGCTCGTTCAGGGTGTTGCTGGGCACCCGCTCCCAGACACGCCCCTGATCGTCTACCGGCACCTGGATAGGAGGAGTGTTCATCCACAAGCGGATCGCGCCCCGGCGCCCCTGTATTCCCTGGGAGACAAGATCGTAATTGGCGTGGGCAAAGGAGATGTTGCTGCCCACGGTGAGCCGCTCGCTGGCCTGGTAGTCCACGTTGGTGCGGCCGGTGAAGCGCTTATATCCGGAGTTAAGCAGAATCCCTTCCTGGTCGAAGTACCCGGCGCTCAGGGAGTACTTTAGTTGCTCGCTGCCTCCGCGTAACGACAGGTCGTAGTTGGAGATGGGAGCATCGCGAAAGATGTTGTCTTGCCAGTCGGTATCGCCGCCCAGGGTGTAGTTCAGCGTGTCGGTAATCACCTCACGCAGTCGCCGGTCCGCGCGCTCAAACCATCCTTCGGTAAATATCTCCCGAAACTGCCGCGCGTTAACGCTTTCCAGCTTGTTGCTCAGGCGCTGCACGCCCCGGTAGTAGTTGAAGCTGATAGTCGGTTTGCCGGACTTGCCCTGCTTGGTGGTAATGATGACCACCCCACCCGAGGCCCGCGAGCCGTAGATAGAAGCCGCCGAGGCATCCTTGAGCACGTCGATGGAGGCAATGTCGTTGGGATTGATATCCGCCAGGGCGTTCAGTCCGTCGGTGCCGTCGCTTAGGCCGGTAAAGTTACCGCTCTTGATCGGCACTCCGTCCACTACGTAGAGCGGATCGTTGCCCGCGTTGACCGAGCTGATCCCCCGCACGCGTACGCTCATGGCCCCGCCGGGGGTACCCGAACTCTGCACCACCTGCACTCCGGCCGCCCGGCCCTGAAGCAGTCCGTCGGTGCTGGCCGTCGGCAGGTTTTTAATCTCTTCGCCCTCTACCGAGGCAATGGCGCCGGTGAGTTCGGCCCGCTTCTGCTCGCCGTAGCCTACCACCACAATTTCTGAAAGCGATTGGATGTCGGGAGCGAGTTCCACGCTGATGGTACTCCTTCCGTCGATAGAAACTTCCTCGGTGGTGTAGCCCACCGAAGAAAACACCAAAACAGTAGCATCGTCCGAAACGCTTAGTGTATATTTCCCGTCGATGTCGGTGACGGTACCGACGGTGGTGCCTTTAACCAGAATGTTCACTCCGGGAAGGGTCTCATTGGTAGTGAGATCGGTAACCGTTCCGGATAAGGTAGTTTCTTGGGCGTAGCTGCTAAGCCAGCAACTCAGGAGAAGTCCTAGCAGCAGTAGAGCGCGTGGTGGTGGCAATAGAAAGGTAGGCATGGGCAGTGAAGTTAAGGGGTTAATTAATATTTGTTTATTTGTAGGACAAATGCAAGATAAGTAAATGTTTCATTTTGAACCAAGGCTTTTGTAGAAAAAGTGTAATATTATTTTTTACTGTGGGGCTAGTATTAAATTTGTTGAAAAACTAAGATTCATGATGCCGAAGAAAGCACCCGATCCAGCGCTGAAGAAAATTGTAGTCCCCTCCCGAACGGATATCATCGAGACGCACCTGAAAGATTACTTTAAGCAGCAGCAGTTTTCGGCGGGTGATGCCATTCCACCTGAAACAGAATTGGCCCAGACGCTGGGCGTCTCGCGAAATGCGGTTCGGGAAGCGCTCAGCCGCTTTCGGATGCTGGGCATCGTAGAAACCAAAACCAGGACCGGTATGGTGCTGGGCCAGCCCGATATCGCGCAGGCCATTGAAAAGGTAGTAGACCTGATGGTGCTCAGCGAAAGCTCTAAGAAGGAACTGTTTGAGATTCGTATTGCCCTGGAAATTGGTATTGCCGATTTCGTGTTTATGCAACAAACACCGGAACAGATTGCGGTCCTGGAGGAAATCGTCGACCGGGAGACATCGGCTCAAACCGACGAAGAGCGCATTCAGTGCGACATAGACTTTCACAGCCAGCTCTTTAAGATGACCAATAACGCTACCTTCATTGGGTTCCAGAAAATCCTTCGACCCGTGTTCAAAGATGTGCTGGAAAACCTTTACGCTTACAAGCAAAAAGACTGGAAAAGAATCGTCAAGCACCACGAGCTGCTCAACATTCTGAAAGAAGGAACGCCAGACGACTTTCGGAAAGCAATGCGAGAACACATGAAGCCTCATATTGAGCGGCTAAAGGATATTCAGTAAGTAGACACTAATTGCTGAAGATCGTGTAAGAACGTATTGTCCTGGCGTAATTTAATTTGGGAACATAATCTAGTAAATACGATCCTGTCTGATTCTTATCGTTCTCAATAGAATTATTAGTAGCCCTAGACGGCTTGCTTTTTAGCGCCATCATATCCTGACTCAACTTCTGCTCTACCACCTTCGCATAGATTTGCGTGGTGCTGATCTTGGTATGTCCCAACATTTTGCTGACCGATTCTATTGGTACGCCGTTGGCCAGCGTGACGGTGGTGGCGAACGTATGGCGGGCAAGGTGGAAAGTGGGTTTCATTAGCTAAAGCGGCACACTGCTGGCCGCAAGCAGAGCAACCAAGAAAACCATTCTCCCTGTGCAGCATCAAAAGCCAATACTTCAATGAACATTTGCTACATAGATTTTTTAGTGAGTTCGGCATACCCCCCGAAACTCACCAAAATTCACCGCAGTATCAAACCTTATTCAACTATGGCTGCATCGCTACCTGAAACTCTACGGACTATTGAATGAGGGGAAATTGATAAAGAAATTGATTTTATATCTACCGCCGGACCGCGTCCCCGCCGGAATGAGGGCAAAGGTTTGATTATCATCATCAATTTTCTAACACCGTAAACTCCACCCGCCGGTTCACCTGCCAGTTTTCTTCGCTGTCGTTGGGCACTTCGGGTCGGGTTTCGCCGTAGCCGACGGCCGTTACGCGCTCGGCATCGATGAAGTTGTCGAGTAAGTACTGGCGGACGGCTTCCGAGCGTCCCTGCGAGAGTTGCTGGTTGTACTCCTCCGATCCGCGGTCGTCGGTGTGGCCCCCAATTTCAATAGCTAGTTTTGGATTGGTTTCCAGCATTTCTACCACCTTATCCAATTCGGGATGCGATTCGGGGCGCAGCGTGGTTTCGTTGTAATCGAAGAAAATGTTATTCAGCCGCACCGATACTCCCACCTCCAAAGCTTGAAGTGTCAGGTCTTTGTAGGCGGTCGTATCGACTGAGAAGGGGGCAATTTGCACACTGTCGACGCGCGATAGATAACCGGGTGCCGAAATGAACAGGTGGTACCAACCGCTTTCCGACAAGCGGGTGCGGTATTCGCCCATCACCGAATCAGAATGGGCAATACCCAGGGCTTGCTCGTCTCGTTCGTAGCGCACGCTGGCCGTCACAAAATTGCCCGTTGCAGCGTCGGTGATAAATCCTTCCAGGTGCAGCTTGGGTTTCACTTTCTTCACCGTGCGCAGTCCGTAGATATCCAAGTGCCCCCCGTCGGCCGTCATCAGGGCCCGGGTGGTGAACACCGCAGTGTCGGAGCGGCCCACCGCGTAGTAGGCGTCAAACCCCTTGGTGTTGATGGGGGCACCCACGTTTTCCGGCTTCGACCACGCCAGCCAGGTGTCGTCCAGCCGTCGGGTGCGGTACACGTCGGTGCTGCCGAATCCACCGGGACGCGCGCTGGCGAAGTACATAGTTTTGTTATCAGGTGCCAGGTAGGGACCAAACTCGTCGTAGCGCGTGTTTAGGGCGGCAATTGGCTGCGGCTGCGTCCAGCGGTTGCCCCCTTCCCGGAAGCTCACGTAGAGGTCGCTTAGTTTGGCGTCTTTGGTTTCGCTGAAGTACAGTAGCAAAGCGTTGCCGTCGTAAGCCATAAATCCACCGTTGAACTTACCCCGACACATGCTACTAAAGCCATCAATGTTCAGCTTTTGGGGCTTCTGCCACCCCTCGCCGGTGCGCTCCACGGTAGCAAACTCCCAATTGCTCTTGCCTTCGCCGGTGCGGATAAGCAGTTGGTTGCCATCGGGCGAGACGCTCGCCACCTGGTTATAGCGATGCTCGTTGAATGGCTTGGGCATGTGCACAGCACCCGACCACGCCCCAGTGATCGAGTCGCGCTGGGCGAACCAAATATCCTGGGTTTTCTCCGAGCCCTTGTGGTTCTCGGGGTGGTTGGTGATCACAAAGTAGAGGGTTTGTCCATCGGGAGAAATTACCGGAGCCGATTCGTGGTAGATGCTGTTGAGCGGACGCCCGAGGTTCACCAACTCGTACTCCGGAGCATTGTCACTGGGCGGATCGCCACCCGTTGGCATTCCGCCACCGATCAATGTGGTCAGCAGAAAGCGTAACGGAAAGGTGATAAGAACGGTCAAATAAGCGTACAACATAGCCAAACGGATTGGTTCGTGGGTGAATATAACCCCATGAATCGTCGACCACTAACTTGTTTCCGTCCGGATAGTACGTTCAACAGACTAAGGCTAACTCTTAACTTTTGTGGCATAAGTTATAACTATTCTAACAAGCTTGATTGGCTGCCCGTTAGTGTCTCGCTATATCTTACGTTCGGCCCGCCGTGGCATGCCGATTGTTGGCTTCTGCGTATCGTACTAATCCTAACGACACCCCGGTATGCCAAACGTGAACTCAATTGTAGTAATTGACGATGATCCGATCGTCGGATTGATTGTAGAGCGGGCCAATCTCAAGGTGCAATTGGCCGAACACGTCCACTGTTTCTACAGTGCCGTTGACGGGCTGGACTACCTAACCGGCCTAGCGGACCGGCAGAAAGAAGCTCCCGAAATTATTTTTCTGGATATCTGTATGCCCATCGTTAACGGGTGGCAATTTTTAGAGCAGTTCGAAACGATGGGCTGGTCGGAAACGACCATTTATATGCTGGCCTCGTCCACCGACCAGGAGCAAATCAATCGGGCAAAGAAAGTCGCTCACGTAGCAGACTACATCGTGAAACCGCTCACTATTGAACGGTTAAGGATGATCAAAGATCATTGGGTTGAGCAGGCGGTAGATTTTTCTTCTTCAGTCACTTAAAGTAGCGGTAGTGCGGGTAGTTCGCCACCGCCAGCATCTCGCGATCTCCTCGGCTGTCTCCGAAAGCGTAAATCATAGGGTGCTGCGCTAAGTTGAGTTCTTCCTTGATTCGACAGACCTTCTCGGGTCCGTAGCAGTTCTTCCCGGCAATCCTTCCGGTCACCCGCTGCTGCTGCGTCTCCAGTTGGGTGGCTAACAGATGAATTCCCAGCGATTCGCTCCAGTCCCGAATCCAATCTTCGGCCGAGGCCGACACCACGTAGATCGTGGCCTGCTGTTCCTTGAGTTCGTTGATCTTTTGCAAAGCACTGGGACGGATGATCTGCGGCAGGCGGTGCCGGGCGTATTCGGAAGCGCGTTGGCGAAACTTAGTGAGCGGTTCTCCGCCGAAAAAGTGCGCAAGCACGCGTTCTTTGGCTACCCAGTTGGCAATAAATCCTAATTTGAAAGCTAGTAACCAGG
Organism: Cyclobacteriaceae bacterium; assembly: GCA_965217295.1. Lineage (GTDB taxonomy): Bacteria > Bacteroidota > Bacteroidia > Cytophagales > Cyclobacteriaceae > Tunicatimonas. Next base: position 4,260,925 of record CBDCHR010000008.1, on the reverse strand, counting down.
GAGTGAGCTGCACCATCCCCCGGTAAAACGCCCCCCTACCCCGGTAAAAGCGAATAAAATCGAACAAAGTGTCGCGACGGGTGATGGTGCCGTCGAAATCAAACAAAGCCAAGATCGGTGGTTCGGACAACAGGTCGGTGGTTAGAAGGTGGTGCCGAGATAAATCAAGACGAAAAAGCTCATGAGCCAGGCCAGCAGCGTAAGCTGGACGAAGCGGTCGGTATAGAGCAATTTGGTCGGAGAGCCACTGTTGTTTTCTACCAAAGATATTTGTAGGTAACGCATCATTCCGGCAATCACGAAGATGCTGGTGAAGTACAAGTGATCACCCAGTCGGCTAACCACCTCGTCGGAGATCGTGTACATCAGGTACGAAACGATAATGATTCCGGCCAGCATGGTCAAGCAGGCGTTCACGTACTCGAGGGTGTAGTTTTTTACTGACCTACGCATCAGCCGCCCCGACGATTGGCCAAGCAGCAGGTCGTCGCGTCGTTTGGCGAGCGCTAAAAACAGGGCTAACAAAAAAATCATGATTACCAGCCACTGCGAGATGGGTACGTTGGCCACCATGCCGCCCGCCACTGTTCGCAACAGGAACCCAAAAGCAACGATGAGGATGTCGAGAATTGAAACGTGCTTGAGACCGAAGGAGTAGGCTACGTTGAGGGTCGCGTACGCCAGCAACGCCCCAAAGAAGTAGACATTCAGCCAAAATGCAACCATCAGTGCGCCGGTGGCCATCATTGCCATCGCCAGCAGCGCTACGGTGGGTGACACCTCACCCGCGGCCAGGGGACGCTTGCACTTGGTGGGATGCTGTCGGTCGGACTCAATGTCTCGGTAGTCGTTCAGGATGTAAATGGAGCTCGCCATCCCGCTGAAGCAGACAAAGGAAACGGCCAGTCGACTAAAGACGTAGGGTTCTAGTAGCCCACCGGCAAAGAAGGCGGGCACAAACAAAAAGGTATTTTTGGCCCACTGTTCGGGACGCAACAGCCGGATAAATGCCAGGGAGGAGTTTCGTTGGGTAGTTAGGGATGACATACAAAAAAATCAAATGAGCACTTCGAGTTAGTCAAACGGTACAACAAGGTAGCAATAATTAATTTAATAGGAAAAACTAATACGATTCTTAGAAACGAAATGGCGTTTTTTGACGAATGCTATGGTACTATTCTCTCCTAGTTTGATCTTTGCCCGGTAAGTTATAAGCAACCATCGCGGAAGCGACAACAAAATCCGACCGATACGGCTTATACCTTCGTACACCAAAATTTTTGTTCTATGGCCGAGAACGGCATCAAGGTTATCGAGACCGAGGAGGAACGGCAAGCATTTATGACGCATCTGCTCGACGACATCCGGGCGTTCGAAACCATGCTGGCCGATGATCGCTTCGAGAAGGATATCCAACGCATCGGTGCCGAACAGGAGATGGTTTTTGTCGACGAAAACTTCAGCCCCGCCCTCATTGGCCCGGAAATTCACCAAGCACTCGACAGAGATTTTATCACCACCGAATACGCCCGGTTCAACCTGGAAATTAACCTGAGTCCGCTGACTTTCACCGGCGATTGCCTCTCGAGAATGAAGAAGGAGCTACTTGATAAGCTACAACTGGTAGCGGAGGAGGCCAAGAAACACCGGGCGCAGCTCATTCTGACGGGCATTCTGCCGACCATCCGCGAAGCGGACACCGACCCCCGGGCCATGACCCCCGAGCCGCGCTACCAGGCGCTACTGGAGAACGTGAACCAGCGCCGCGGTGCGCAGTACGAGTTCAACATCAAGGGAGTAGACGAGCTCATTACCCGCAACAACCCATCGACCTTTGGGGGTTGCATGACCAGCTTCCAGGTGCACCTGCAGGTGGACCCGAACGATCTAGTTGACCTGTATAACTGGGCCCAGTTGATCACCGCCCCCACCCTGGCCTGCGCCACCAATTCACCAGTGTTTCTGGGGCGGCGGTTGTGGCACGAAACCCGCATCGCGTTGCTACGCCAAACCACCGATACTCGCAAACCCTACTCCAACTTGAAGCAGGAAGAAGCCCGGGTATCGTTCGGCAGCGTATGGATTGAAACGTCCATTGCCGAACTTTTTCATCAGGACATCGCGGGTTACCGGGCGTATCTCACCAAGCCCCTGGAAGAGCACGCTACCGAAGTGCTCGCGCAGGGCGGCGTCCCGCGATTGGAAGCCCTGAATTTCCACAACGGCACCATCTACCGCTGGAACCGGGTGTGCTACGGAACCACCCAGGGCGCTCCCCACTTGCGAATTGAGAACCGGGTGTTGCCCGCGGGCCCCACCGTGGAAGACGAAATTGCCAACACCGCCTTTTGGTTGGGCCTCATGAAGGGGTTACCCGACCACTACCGCCGCTTATCCGAGCAGATTCCCTTCGATCAGGCCAAAGAAAACTTTCTGAAAGCCGCCCAGCTAGGCATTGAAGTGCAGTTCACCTGGCTCGACGGGGCGCTGGTCACCGCCCAGGAGCTGGTGCTGGACGAACTGCTGCCCATCGCCCAGAAAGGATTACAAAACGCGGGCGTAGATGAGGAAGATCGGGAAAACTACCTAGCGATTATCCGCGAAAGAACCGAAAGTGCCAAAACCGGTTCTCGTTGGATACTAAATTCCTATCAGCAACTACAAGAGCAAAGTACGCAAGATGACGAAGCCTGGATCGCGATCACCGCCGGGATGCTGGAGCGCCAAACCGCCGGAGAACCCGTCCACCACTGGAGCCTGGCCACGGTACAGGAAGCCGGGCACTGGCGCAACCGATTTCGCACGTTGTCGCAGGTGATGACCCAATCGCTGTATACGGTGCAGGAAGGCGACATCGTGGATTTGGCCACGCACCTAATGACCTGGAAGCAGATCGGACACGTTCCGGTGGAGAACCAAGGCGAGTTGGTGGGCATAATCACCAAAGACAGCATCATTTCGTACCTGACCAACCACCACGGAACGGATATTGCGCAGTTGCCCGTTCGTGAGGTGATGGTGCGGGAGCTGGTAACCGCTCCGCCTGATATGCTGCTCACCGAAGCCATCGAGCTGATCGTCGACAGCAAGATATCGTGCCTCCCGGTGGTGCGCGACCGGCGCTTGGTCGGCCTAGTCACCGAGCATGACTTCGTGCACTTGAGTCGGCTGTTATACCGCGAGCTAGACCAGCAATCCGAATGAGTCAAAATTCTACTTCTTCCCGGATTATTGGTAGTTATCCGACCGATGGTGCGCCACCGCGGCTGGTGGTGTTCGCCGGAGTGCACGGCAACGAACCCAGCGGCGTGCTGGCTTTGCAGCGCGTTTTTGAGCAGTTACGCACCAACCAAGTTCCCCTCAGTGGCCAGCTGGTTGGAGTGCTGGGCAATATGGAAGCGCTTCGGCAGGAAGTGCGCTACGTGAACGAAGATCTGAACCGACTTTTTCTGCCGTCTCGTATTGAACAAGCGCGAGCCGCCCCGGAAGAGCAGGCCCACGAAACCCTGGAGCTGCTAAGCATCTGCGACTTGGTCGATTCCTTAGAAGCAAGAACAGAAGAGGCGCTCTTCTTTGTGGATTGCCACACCACCTCTTCGGCCAGCATTCCGTTTATCAGCCTGAACAGGGGTTTTCCTTCTAGTCTGCAGTTGGCGCAGCAGATTCCGGTGGCCGCCGTGATTGGGGCCGAGAAAGAGATCAAGGGGTGCTTGGCCGAGTGGTTGAATAAACGCGGCTGGACGGGTTTCACCTACGAGGCGGGGCAGCACCAGGCGGCCATTTCGGTAGACAACCAGGAAGCGGTGATCTGGTTAGCCCTGCTGCACGCGGGATGCATCAACGAAGCGCAGGCCCAGTCGTACCTGGATCGCGCCCGAGCCACCCTGCAGCAACAGGGAACGCAGCAGCAGGAGGTGTACCGGTTGCTATCCGCCTACCACATTCGCGACGACGAAGCTTTTCGCATGGAGCCCGGGTTTCGCAATCTGCAGTTGGTGCGACAGGGCGAACGTTTGGCCACCAGCGACGGTGAGCCCGTGGTGGCCCCGCAGGACGCTCACCTACTTATGCCCTTGTATCAGCCCCAGGGCAATTTTGGTTTCTTCCTGGTGCAACTAGCTCCAAACTTAGCGAATGTTAGGTAGCTCCTTAGTTTAGGATTGTTGCGCCCCCTTTTTTCGTACGCCCAATTTTGTTACTTTAACCGTTATTTTATTGATCGTCTCAGCAGCTTCTGAGTACTTTAATCACCAAAGCCGGGCCCGGCATGCGCCATTCGTTTTCACTTCTCTTATCCGCATTGCTACTTAGTGCCATCGGGTTGCCGAAGGTCTTCGCACAAGTGCTGTACGTGGGTACCGAACAAGTGGTCACCATACAGCCTGACACACGGTTGACACTTGAGGGAAATCTATTCAACCGCGGAACGCTCATCAACCAGGGCACCCTCCGAGTCAGCGGCGACTGGCGCAATGAGGCAACGTATACGGATGGGCCGGGTAGCGAAGTAGTGCTAGCTGGCGCAACACAAACCATCGATCATCAAGGACAGGTCTTTCACCATCTAACCGTGCGTGGTTCAGGAACCAAAGAACTACGGTCTGCCGTCCGGGTGGTGGACACGCTTACGCTCGAGGCGGGCGTGCTACAGTCTTCCGAAGCGGCTTTACTTACATTAGAGGCCGCTACCACCGTGGCGGGTGGGTCTTCCGAAGCCTACGTTGCGTCTACGATGGTGTATCAGGGCACCGGTCGTCGGCGCTTTCCGTTGGGACTGGCCGGAGCGTATCTGCCCCTCACGCTCACCGCAGTGGAGGGGGAAGCCCCCACCCTGCGGGTTAGTGTGGTTGCCCCTAGCCCGAACGCCACATTGGATGAATCGTTGGCCCGGGTATCGTCGGCCCGCTACTGGCGTATTGAGACGGTGGGCGGCACCTTTGCCGGTTCGCCGGTGGAGTTGACGGTGAACCGCGACGATGGCTTGGATGATCTGGTGGGGGCCGTGGTGGCGCAATCGGCCGAACCGGGCGGGCAGTTCGTGAGCGTAGGCCAATCTGACCAAAGCGGTGATGCCGCCCAGGGAACCATCACAAGTGCGGACCCGGTTAACCAGTCCATCGTGGCCGTGGGGGTCACCAGTTCGTTTTCCGTAGAAAACCAGGTACTCGTCCCCTCCGCCTTTGCGCCGGACGCTCCGAATCCGACCAATCGTTCGGTGAAGATTTACGCCAGTTCGTTGCGCCCCGAATCCTTTCTTTTCCGTATTTTTGATCGGTGGGGCAATCTGGTATACCAAACCACTTCGCTATCGGAGGCCCGGGAGCAGGGATGGGAAGGCCTACGCCTCTCTGATCGATCTTCGGTGCCCATGGGAGTGTACCAGTACCACCTGCGCGGACTTTTTGAGAACGGGGCGCCGGTGAACCAATCCGGAACCATCACTTTATTCCGCTAATGACTGTCCGTAATCTTTTCCGTACGCTGACCGCCTTAGTTGGAGTGGTACTGTTGATGCACTCCCGCACGTTTGCGCAGGAAGTGCGTTTTTCGCAGTACCAAGCCGCTCCCCTGCTGCTTAATCCGGCCGCGACCGGTGCGGTGGCTGACCCTACGATTGGGATGGTCTACCGCTTGCAACGTTTGGGCATTATAGCCTACAAAACGGGCTACTTCTCGGCCATACTTCCGCTGTACGGCGGGCAGAGGTCCGCGGGCTCTCTTCCCGGCGGGGGGCTTGGCATTGGATTTCTTAACGACCTGGCGGGTGAAAGCAACGAGTGGCAAACCTACCAAATTGATGTTTCCGGCGCCTACGTGCTGCCCCTTAATCGTCCGCGAACCCATTTTGTCAGCGTTGGTATTCAGTCGTCTTACGTGCGTACCAGCATCGATTATAGTGCCCTCACCTGGCCTTCGCAGATCACCTACCGAGGCTTTGAAAATCCCGCCCCACCGCCCGGCACCTACGCCGCCCAGGTGAGCACGTTGCGGTTTAACGCAGGTTTGCTGTGGACCTACGATCCTACGCGCAACCCCTGGAAAAAAACCGCGGCGTATCAACTGCACTTAGGGGCTTCGGTGAGTAATCTGAACCGACCTGCCCACGGATTTTTGCCCGACGAAGAGGCATTGCCCCTGGTGTATAAAGGGCATGGCGGTGGGCAGTTTCAGGCCAGCAAGCGGCTGAACGTATCGCCCGGTTTTTTCGTGATTGCGCAACAAGCTTTGGTACAGTACACTGGCGGGGCTACCCTGGGCGTGCGGGTGCTCCCGGATCATCCCACCGTGCCCGCTGACCTTCAGTTGTTGCTGGGAGGATGGTACCGCTACGACGATGCTTTTGTGTTTCTGCTTGGGGCTCGAGCCAGTCAGTTTGACGCTGCCTTGTCCTACGACATGAACGCTTCGGGCGACCGTCGGGGAATTGCCAACCAGGCTACGCTGGAACTTTCAATGGCCTACCGCTTTTTAAACAAAGGCACTCCGGTGCTTCCCCCTACGCCCTTATTTTAGCGGATGCGACGGATAGAACTAGTACTGCTCGGATTGTTTGGGCTAAGCGGATTGGCTCAGGCCCAGTTCGCTCCCCTGGCGGTGCCATCATTAGAAGAAGCTGAAGAATACTACCGAAGCCAACAGTACGCATCGGCGGCGTTGCTTTATCAAACAGCGATTGCGCGTGACACGGCCGACTGGCAAAGTACCTACCGGCTGGCCGAGTCGTTGCGGCAACTCTTTCGGTATCCGGAAGCCCTTACGCACTACCAGCGGGTGCACAAGCATGCTTCTCGAACCTACCCCGCCGCCGAATTTTATTACGCTTTGCTCCTAAAGCGAGAAGGACGATGCGCGGAGGCGCTTCCGCTTCTGGCGCACTTCATGGCCTCTCAGCCCGATCATCCGCTGGTCGAAGAGGCGCGCACCACGCAACAAGGTTGTTATCAAGCCGCTCTGATGGCTACCGAACCTTCTTCTGCTGCGCTCTATCGTTTACCGGCTCCGTTTAACACTCCGGCCCACGACTACGCGGCGGTTCCGTATTGCTACGATAGCAGCTTAGTACTGACTTCCGGACGATGGCGAGGATCGCGCCGCCGATTGGATCCTCGCTATGGTGAAAACTATACCAACCTGGTGTGGATAGAAGACCGCGGTCCGGGGGCAAAAAACCGCTCGCGGAGTATCGCGCGGTGGAACAGCGACTTTCACGACGGTCCGGGCTGCTTTGATGCCCCGCAGACTACCTTTTACTTCACGCGCTGCCAGACAGACCACTGCCGCCTCTATGTATCCGAATATCACCAGGGCAAGTGGCAAACCCCCACCCCCCTTAATGCATCGATTAATGCCCCGGAGACAAACAGTAAGCATCCTACTCTTTCGCCCGGGGGCGACACGTTATTCTTCGCTTCGGATCGGTCGGGCGGTGCCGGAGGCTACGACCTGTGGTTGAGCGTTTGGGACAGCGTAGCGGTGTGGCAACCCGCCCAGCCACTGGGAGAAATGATTAACACTTCCGGCGATGAGATTTCTCCCTTTTATAATGGCTCCGAAGACTTGCTTCTCTTTGCCACGAACGGGCGCAGCGGCCCGGGGGGGATGGATTTGTACGGTGTGCCTCGCTGGAAAAGTAGTAACAGCAGTCCCCAATTGTTGTTGTCGCCCTTCAATTCGGAGCAAGACGACTGCTTCTTGGCCCTCGGCAACGCCCAGGGATACCTGTCATCCAACCGAACCGGTGATTTTGATATTTACCGGTTTAAGCCCGACCCTACCCAATCGATGGTTGCGCAGCTGTTGGGAAGCGCCGGACGGTTGCCGCAGGTCACCGTCCGGCCATCCCAAGATAGCATACTACTGGACTATGACATTTCCGTACCCGCTCCCCTTGACGATATTGTGGTGGTTCGTTCGGTGCCGGAAGAGCAACTAGCCAACGGCGCATCCCGGTTTGTGTTGGCCTCCGACGTCAGTGAGATTGCGCTATCCCGACTCCGGAATCAGCCGAAATCGGAAGCCAGTCCGACAGTTCCCGAACGCGCTCCGGCAGTTCCTCGAGTAAATCGAACAAATTCGTTGGTGACTATTTCAACGGATAGTCTTTCTCGTGACCGAAGAGGCGAAATGAGAGGCACCCTGCTTCGCGAGACGGTTCCGGGAACCGGGACGGTACCCCGCGCTCGGATTCAGCTGCTCGATAGCACCGGCACCGTCGCTAAAATCACGACGACCAACGACGCCGGGCAATTTCACTTTGTCAACCTCAACCCGGCCACGCGCTACACCCTGGTGGTAGAAGATTCGGCGGACGCTGCTCAGGGCACCCTTCGGCTGCAAAACCTTCGACTCAGCGGGTACCGCGAAGCGAACACTACCACTGCCTACGAAACGCTCTACTTTAACTTTAACGAGTCGTCGCTGCGCCCGGAAGCCAAGCAGGCGCTTCGGGAGCTTGCCCGGTTTCTGGTGCTGAACACTAAAGCAGTCGCCGAAATCAATGCTTTCGCGGATAGTTTGGGCAACGATGTGTATAATTTGCAACTGAGTCGGTTGCGGGCCAGCGCGGTGTTTGATTTTTTGGTAGCCCAACGGGTAGATCCGTCCGCGTTGGTGCTGAACGCCGAGGGGGTGTCCACGGCCTGGTCATCCACCAACTCGTTGGTGAGTCAGCAGTTGAACCGGCGGGTGGAGATTCGCCTGATTGGTCAAGACCTACGCTACACCCCTCCGGCCGAGACGCGAATTATCCGACCTACTATCTCGATCGAACAGCTTATCCGGCGACTGGGCGTTGGTTTGCCGGAACTAGAGCGACTCAACGGAACGTCTATTGACACGCTTTCTCCCCTCACCCCACTCCGCATTCCCCGCACTCGAAGCGCTAACCTGGGGCAATTCTTTTTTGAAATAAATCAACAGCGCTAGGGCAATGCTCGTTTAAATTGCATAGCAACCGACCAAACGCAACATTCAATGAGAGTTTCTGATAAACTTTTTGGCCCTACCTGTCTGCTTTTTCTAGCAATTTTTTATGAGAGCTACGCTCAGAATTCGGTGGGCATCGGCACTGAAAATCCCAATCAAAATGCGGTCTTGCACCTGGTTTCGCCCGATCAAAACCAAGGACTGCTCATTCCGACGATGAACACGGCCCAGCGTACAGCCGACTCGTTTATCCAAACCCTGTCGGCCGCCGAAAGCGGTTTGCTGGTATACGATGCGCAGGAAAACGCTTTTTATTACTGGATGAATCCCGAAGGCTGGGTTCCCATGGCCAGCGGCCAAGTGGGCGGTGATCTGTCCGGTCAGCTAACGAACCTTGCGCTGAACAACGAAGTGGTGGAGCTCGAAAATCTGGCGAACAATTCAGTCTCATCGATGAAGATTGTGGACAATACGATTACCACCAATGACTTGGCATCGCCGGGGGCCAACAAGGTGCTCGTCTCTACCAACGCGGGCACCGTTTTCTGGGAAAACCTGAATATTTTCGGGACGGTGCGGCTCGACGAAGGATTTATCTACGTAGGCAACAACCGCAACGAACCCACCCCGGTGGTGGTGAGCGGCGACCTCAGCCTGGGCAGCAACGGCGTAGCCACGATCGTCAACAACGCGATTGCGAACGAAAATATCAGTCCGGCGGCGAGCATCACGGTTGATAAGCTGCAAGGGATTCCCGGCGGTAACATTATTTACGGCAACGCACTCGGCGAAGCCACGGTGGGCACCCTAGGAGGCGACGCCACACTGAACGAATCCGGACAATTGGTACTTACCAACAGTGCCGCCACGCGCAGTAATCTGGGCCTGGATCAGTCCAATGTGGCGATCACCGGCGGCACCGTAACGGCCGACCTGAACGGTGACGGGAGCGGCATCACCGACCTGGACGCCGACCAAATTTCTTCGGGCACCCTGAACGAAGAGCGACTGCCCAATCTCAGTGCGGCTCCGGTGGTGTACGGCGATCCGGCCGACAATAATCCGATCACCTCGGTGACGGTTGATCAAAAAGGGCGGGTAACCAACGCCACGGTGGGCACGCCCAGTGACCAGCGTCTCAAAAAAGACTGGGTAGCGCTGACCAACTCGTCAGAGAAGTTGCGGCAGATCACTCCTTATGCGTACCGCTGGAAGCAAGGCGACGAGCAGATGCACCTGGGCGTGATGGCGCAGGAGGTGGAATGCGTATTTCCTAGCCTGGTGCACAGGCGCGATGATGGATTCCGCACGGTAAACTATCCGGGACTGATTCCGCCGATGCTCAACGCGTTGCAGGAACAACAGCGCACCATCGACGCACTGCAACACCGCCTGGATGCTCAGGAGAGAGAAAGCCAAGCCATTCGCGAGGAACTGTTGGCCATCAGAGAATTGTTAGAAAAAGTGGACGAGTAGCAAACGGCCAGTAGTGCTGTTCTCTCTGGTAGGTATCACCACCGCCACGATACTCCCCCACCTACGTAAAGATCCGGAGCATTGTCAGTCAGGGCAGTTCCAGCGGCCACGTCTAACTGTAGATCGTTGGTCAGCAGGTACGTAAATCCGGCGTTGAACAAGTGGCTGGTAGCACTCGCTTCGGGCAGATCGCCATAAAACTCAGCAAAGGCCCCCACCCGCTCACTTAGGCTGAGGTCAAACGACAGTGCGTAGCGATAAATGGTTTCCGGTGAATCGTTTTCCCAGTGGGCACCCAGGTTGGTAGTGATCCCCAGCCAAGAATTGATTGAATGATTCAGCAGCAACACCACCCGCGGTTGTGTAAATTCTGACTGCACCTCGACACTGCCGGTGGCCGGTAGCGTGAACCCCACCAGCAGGGCCGCTTGCGGAATCCAACCCTGAGCTTCTTCGATTAGCGCCACTTTAGTAGCCAAGTCTAGGGGTGACCAACCGACCCCCGCTGGTGAGTTACTGGTGTAAAGCCCCGAAGATAACCGAAGTTCTACTCGATCGAGCACCCCGTAGCGAAGCAGCGCCGTGGGATAGTAACCCAAACTATAGTCACTTGCTGTTTCCCACTCCCGAAAAACTCCGGTTTCCAGTTGGCCTACCCCTTCCCCCACTACCGTGGCAGCATCGGTGCCTTCCCCCGGTCGGTCCGTGCTCAGGGGCTCTTCGGACTGGGCCAGTAACCGGCCGGTGGTGAGCAACCAAATTAGGACTAAAAAATACTTCACTCGCTCAATGGTTAGATACTGAGCAAAAGTAGCAAATTTGGCAGGATAAACGTTTATGCTGGCAGATTCAGACGGTTGGTGCCCCCGGTGGGTACGGGGTAACTAGCGGTCGAATCGGTTGAACTTCTTTTTGATGCCCGACATCCGCACCAACCTGTCCAGATCAGCCGGAAGCTCCATGTTGATGGTCACTTCCTTTCCTTCGGAGCTGGCCGCGCAACCAAAGGCGTATACCCACTGCAAGGTGGATAAATCCAGCGCATGAACGTGGCAGATTCGCACGTGTAATCGTTGCAGCGTAAGCAGTTCGCCCAGCAATCGTTGCTTGATATTGGCCAGATTGGCAACACGTAGGTCGCCCCTTAGGTGAATTTCCTGTGCTTTAGGTATCGTATCTTGCATCTCAGTAACTATTTAGACAATTATACTTATAAATATAGTAAAAATATTTATAAAAAGTAAATTGTCACGAGATGGTACGTGAGTATGATAAGAGAAGGTTTGCGAACCAGATTTTTGACGAGCAACCGGATATCCGTACTTTAGGCGCAAACCATTTTCCTATGAGCCGCTACGTTTTAGCCCTGGATCAGGGCACCACCAGTTCACGGGCCATCTTGTTCGATCACAAAGGATTGATTCAAGCCGTGGCCCAGCAAGAATTTAAGCAGTATTTTCCTCAATCGGGCTGGGTTGAGCACGACGGCGCAGAAATCTGGAACTCCCAGCTGACCGTGGCGCAGCAAGTACTGCAAAAGGCCTCGGTATCAGCCAAGGACATCGTTGCCATCGGCATCACCAACCAGCGCGAGACTACTCTGCTGTGGAACCGCCAAACCGGTAAGCCCATTCACCCGGCCATCGTGTGGCAAGACCGACGCACCGCCGCAGTTTGCGATCAGTTGCGGCAGGCCGGACACGCCGAGCTGATTCAACAGAAAACTGGATTGGTGGTGGACGCCTACTTTTCGGGCACCAAAATACAGTGGTTGCTTGATAATGTGGCCGACGCAAGAAAGCAAGCCGAAGCCGGAGAACTGGCCTTCGGCACGATGGACAGTTGGCTGATCTGGAACCTGACCGGGGGGCAGCGGCACGTGACCGACGTGACCAACGCCAGCCGCACCCAGTTGTTCAACATCCACACCCTGGAGTGGGACAACGAACTGCTGAAGCTCTTGAAGGTTCCGGCTTCCCTGCTACCCGAAGTGGCCTCTTCGTCGGAAGTGTACGCCGAAACCCAGGCTGATTTACTGGGAGCTTCGGTACCGATCGCGGGCATCGCGGGTGACCAGCAGGCCGCCTTGTTCGGGCAGTTGTGCACCCAGCCCGGCATGGTGAAGAACACCTACGGTACCGGCAGCTTCGTGGTGCTTAACACCGGCGACCAGCCCATCGCTTCGCAGCACAATTTACTCTCGACGGTTGCCTGGCAGATCGGCGGGAAAACCACCTACGCACTGGAAGGAAGCATCTTTATCGCCGGAGCCATTGTGCAGTGGCTACGCGACGGACTGGGCATCATTAAAGAGTCGGCCGAGGTGGAAGCTTTGGCCAACACGGTGGAAGACAACGGGGGAGTGTACGTGGTGCCCGCCCTCACGGGCTTGGGCGCACCCCACTGGGATCCGTACGCCCGCGGCACCATTGCCGGAATTACGCGGGGCACCACCGCGGGGCACATTGCCCGGGCGGCGGTCGAGAGCATGGCCTACCAAACCAACGATGTGCTGCGGGCCATGCAGGAAGATACGGAAATCGAGTTTCAGGAGCTGCGCGTAGACGGCGGGGCCTCGGCCAACGACCCGCTCATGCAGTTTCAGGCCGACGTGCTGCAGGTGCCGGTGGTGCGCCCGAAGATCATGGAAACCACCGCCCTGGGAGCGGCTTACCTGGCTGGCTTGGCGGTAGGCTTCTGGAAAAACCAGGAAGAATTGGCCGAGCAGTGGCAGGTGGATCGTAGATTTGAACCAGCGGAGGCAGCAGCAATGGAAAAATTAGTACGGCATTGGGATAAAGCGGTGGTGATGGCGAAAGGGTGGATGGATAGTAAAAAGTAGCGAATTATGATGGACCGAGAAGTAATGATCAACACCGTGGCTGAGTACGAGAACGTCTGGGACGTGATTGTAGTGGGCGGCGGGGCCACCGGGCTGGGCACCGCCCTGGAAGCCGCTTCGCGCGGTTACACCACCCTGCTCCTGGAGCAGAACGACTTCGCCAAGGGCACCTCGAGCCGCAGCACCAAGCTGGCCCACGGCGGGGTGCGCTACCTGCAACAGGGCGACGTGTCGCTGGTCATCGAGGCGCTACACGAACGCGGACTGATGATGAAAAACGCCCCGCACCTGGTGAAAAACCAAGCCTTCGTTATTCCCACCTACGACTGGTGGGGCGGACCCTTCTACACCGTCGGCATGAAGGTGTATGACGTGCTGGCCGGAAAACTCGGTCTGGGCCCCTCCAAGAGCTTGTCCAAAGAAGAGACTTTGGAGTTGCTACCCACCGTAGAAGCCGAAGGACTACGGGGCGGGGTGATCTACTACGACGGGCAGTTCGACGACGCCCGACTGGCCATCAACATCGCCCAAACCTTCGCCGAAGCGGGAGGCACGCTCATCAACTACATGCCGGTGACCGGGCTGCTCAAAACCGCGGATATGGTGTCGGGTGTGGTCGCTACCGATTTGGAAACCGGCCAGACGCACCGGATCAACGGGCGGGTGGTGGTCAATGCCACCGGGGTGTTTGTGGACAACGTTCTGGAAATGGACGATGCGACCGCCAAACCCATTGTCCGACCCAGTCAGGGCGTACATATTGTGCTGGATAAATCGTTTTTACCCGGAGATTCGGCGATTATGGTGCCCAAAACCGAAGACGGGCGGGTGCTGTTCGCCGTGCCCTGGAACGACAAAGTGGTGGTCGGCACCACCGACACGCCGGTCGATGCGGTGTCACTGGAACCGCGTCCGCTGGAAGAAGAAATTGCCTTTATCCTGGAGCACGCCGCTCGCTACCTGACCAAAGACCCCAAGCGCGAGGACGTGCTCAGCACCTACGCCGGACTGCGTCCGCTGGTGAGCACCGGGGAGGGCAAAAGTACGGCGCAGATTTCACGAAGCCACGCCATCATCGTCTCCGTATCGGGATTGGTCACCATTACCGGGGGCAAGTGGACCACCTACCGGAAGATGGGCGAAGACACCATCGACAAGGCCGCCGTGGTTGGCGGATTGGAAGACCGTGACAGCAAGACCAAGGATATGCGCATTCACGGCTGGCTCAAGCACACCGACCGGGAAGACTACCTCCACTACTACGGCTCGGACGCCATCGGGATTAAGAAAATGATCGAGCGCAAACCGGAACTGGGCGAGATGCTGCACGACCGACTTAAAATCACCAAGGCGCAGGTGGTCTGGGCCGTGCGCCACGAAATGGCCCGCACGGTAGAAGACTTCCTGTCGCGACGCACCCGCGCCCTATTGCTAGACGCCCGGGCCAGCGCCGACATGGCCCCCGAAGTGGCCCGCCTGATGGCCGACAAACTGGACAAAGACGAGGCATGGCAGCAAGAGCAGGTGAAACAGTATCAGGAATTGGTAAGAGGATATATTTTGAAATAAAACTATGCTGGATGCTGGATGCTGGATGCTGGATGCTGGATGCTGGATGCTGGATGCTGGATGCTGGATGCTGGATGCTGGAATTTATGCTCTTTAATATCCAGCATCCAGTATCTTGCCCCGCATAGAATGCCACTCAGAAAGTCATCCGGTATCTGGCCTCATAGCAGATCATCCAGTATCTTGCCACCCCCACAAATCTCCCCCCATGTCTAATTTTCTCGCTGAATTCATTGGCACCGCTTTACTTCTTTTACTCGGCAACGGCGTGGTAGCCAACGTCGTGCTAGAGCAAACCAAAGGCTTTAATAGTGGCTGGATGGTCATTACCTTTGCCTGGGGTCTAGCGGTATTCGTCGGCGTGTTTGTGGCGGCTCCCTACAGCGGAGCACACCTGAACCCGGCGGTGACCGTCGGACTGGCTATGGCCGGAGTGTTTGAATGGAGTCTGGTGCCGGAATACATTGCGGGACAAATGCTAGGGGCCGCATTAGGCACCACCCTGGCCTGGCTCACCTACCGGCAGCACGTGCGGGTTACTCCCGACCCGGATACCAAACTGGCAATTTTTGCCACCATGCCCGCTATTCGCAGTGCGGGAGACAACTTCTTTTCGGAGTTGATTGGCACCTTCGTGCTGGTGTTTGCCGTGCTGTTCATTGCCCTGCCCTCGTTTTCATCGCCCGAGGTGGGTACGGTAGAATTTGGCCTGGGGGCCCTGGGAGCGCTGCCCGTCGCCCTGCTGGTCTTCGTGATTGGTTTGTCGCTGGGGGGTACCACGGGTTACGCGATCAACCCCGCCCGCGACTTGGCCCCGCGCATCATGCACGCGGTTCTGCCCATCGAAGGCAAGCGCGACAGCGACTGGGGCTACGCCTGGATTCCGGTAGTGGGCCCACTGTTAGGAGGACTACTAGCCGGTTGGGTCTACGCACTGATTATGGGATAGCGATAGACAAAATGGCGGTTTATCGTTTGGTTGAAAAACGCAACTATTCTATTGTATGACTTTTAGCGTTTATCAAGCACCTTTCCCCTTCGTGATTTCGGGTAAATCAGCGTTTTCCAGTAGTTTATTAGCTCTATCTAGTTTTTCTTTGAAAAGTACTTTTCTCTTGAAACGATTAAGTTTTTTATCAATCTTTACCAAAGGTATCTTCGAAGTATTGAACTCATCTATCTTCATTGCTTTTCTATCCTTCAATTCCGAAAATATTGTCAATAATAACTTCAACTGTATTTTTAGTACGTGGAACACTATCCTTTTTCAAGTACTCTTGAAGTCCGTTTGCAACTGTATCTAGTTTGGGATTGTCCATCAATTTTGGATTTATTTCCCTCATCCATAGCGATTGGTTTAGTCTTTCCCCCGTAGTGGTACAAAATTTAATTGCATCGAGTGCAATTAGGCTCCATGGGCGCCCCAGGTTTAACCACTTTTTAGCTCTTTCCCATGTAAAATTTGAGCTAGCCGCTAAGTGCCCCCAAGCTTCGGTGATATTCTCGTTTCGCTGGGCGTTCTTTTCTATCCAGTCCAAAGTTGACTCGTATCTCAGAAAGTTAAGCGGCCCCATAAATTCAGTGAGGTATTTATCCTCACATTTCTCGAGTTCCGCGGTGATTATGACGAAAGCATCTCTACACTCGAATTTTTTAGTTACTTCTTCCATCCGTATTTGGAAGTCTTCTATATTCTCTCTGTCGTACATTCAGAATTGAGTAAACAGACCGCAATTTATATAGTATCGCTACCGCCGTACCCCCTCAATCAACTGCTGCACCAGCCGGGGCACCCCCACGCTGGCCGGTTCGGCGATGGCGTGGATGGTAGGCTGATGGTCGTAGTCGGGAGTGTGCGGGTCAACAATATAGACCGGTGTGCCCTCCGCCACTTCGTAGAGCAGCCCGGCCGCCGGGTACACCTGTAGCGAAGTACCCACTACCATCAACACGTCGGCCTGCGCGGTTGCTTGCTGCGCGACGTCCATCATGGGTACCTGCTCACCAAACCACACGATGTGCGGACGCAACTGCGATCCCTTCTCGCAGGTGTCGCCCCAGTTCACTTCCCATCCCTCCACATCGTAGACTAAATTCTCATCAGTGGTGCTGCGCGATTTGAACAGTTCGCCGTGCAGATGAATCACGTGCGACGACCCGGCTTGCTCGTGCAGATTGTCCACGTTTTGGGTGATCACCGTTACCGCGTAATGTTTTTCCAAATCAACCAAGGCGCGGTGCCCCGCATTGGGTTGCACCGCCCGGGCATTCTTGCGGCGCTGATTGTAGAAGTCCAGCACCAGGTGCGGGTCTTTTTCCCAGCCCTGGGGCGAGGCCACGTCCATGATGTCGTGCCCCTCCCACAGCCCGTCGGCCCCCCGAAAGGTCGGAATGCCACTTTCGGCGCTGATGCCCGCCCCGGTCAATACAACGATTTTCTTCATAATTAATACTCATTTAGCCAACTTATACCCTTAAAGTTTGGGTAAGCCTGTCGCCCACTTGATATTAGCTTCCAGATACTGGATGCTACTCACTAGCGGCTAGTATCCAGCGACCAGTATCCAGCATCCAGCATCAAAACTTGTTTTCCAGTTCTCCCCAAAATTAAGCATCGGCGCACTTTCAATCAACCCGAATCCTTGCCACCTCCAAAGTTATTGATAAATTTACCCTATCATCATTTTTTTGTATTTCAAGTCAACCTCAACCTATGCCTACCCAAACCTCTCGTAAACGCAAGCGCAGTCCGCTACTCATTATTGCCATTGTGGTGGCCGTGTTGTTGCTCCTGTTGTTCGTGGCCCGGCGGCTCGAGTGGATTGGCACCAAGCAGACCACTGAAGTTACGCTCGCCACGGCCGCTCCCCAAACCATCGTGGAGCGGGTGAGCGCCTCGGGAACCGTGCAACCGGTGGTGGAGGTGAAAATCTCTCCCGAAGTGCCCGGCGAGATCATCGAGCTCAACGTGGAAGAGGGCGACTCGGTGCAGCAGGATCAACTGCTGGTGCGCATCCGACCCGACAACTTCGAGTCGGTGCTGTCGCGCACCCAGGCCTCACTCAACCAGCAGCGGGCTAACCTGTCGCAGATGCAAGCTGCCCAGGCCAGTGCCGAGGCCCGCCTGGTGCAAGCCCAGGCTAACTACGACCGTAATAAAAAACTGTACGAAGACAACGTGATCTCCGACGCCGACTTTGAGCAGATCGAGAGCAGTTACCAGGTGGCCCGGCAGGACGTAGAGTCAGCCAAGCAAAACGTGCAGGCGGCCCGCTACGGCATCCGCAGCGCGCAGGCCACGGTGGATGAGGCGCGCGAGAACCTGTCGCTCACCAGCATCTTCGCCCCGGTGAGCGGCATCGTGTCGAAGCTCGACGTAGAAAAGGGCGAACGGGTGGTGGGCACCTCGCAGATGGCGGGCACCGAAATGCTCCGTATCGCCGACCTCAACCAAATGGAGGTACGGGTCGACGTGAACGAAAATGACATCATCCGGGTGGCCATCGGCGACACGGCGGTAGTGGACGTGGATGCCTACAGCTACTCCGATAAAGAATTTGCCGGGGTAGTGACGGCCATTGCCAACACGGCTAACGCCAAGGCGACCGAGGAGGCCGTTACGGAGTTTGAGGTGCGCATCCGGCTGCTCAACGAATCGTACCAGGACTTGCTCGATGAGCAGCAGTCGTATCCCTTCCGGCCGGGCATGACGGCCAGCGTGGATATCATCACCCAGCGCAAGGAAGACGTGCTATCGGTGCCGCTCTCGGCCGTGACCACCCGTCCGCGCGACTCTACTGAGCAGGCAACCGCCGAACCTACTTCGCTGGCCGACCAGGAAACCACCGATGAGGTGGTGTTTCGCTACCAGCCCGACAACACCGTGAGCAAGGTGGTGGTGGAAACCGGCATCAGCGACTACGAAAACATCGAGATACTGAGCGGACTTTCGGAGGGCGACCGCATAGTGTCGGGACCCTACGTGGCGGTGTCGCGCGAACTGGCCGACGGAAAAGAAGTGGAAGAAGCGAAGCAGGGGCGGGATAAACCGAAAGAATAAGTATATTTCCTATCATACTACTAAACCGTACGCAACCATGACCGGCCGAATTCGCTTGCAGCTTTCTTTGATGATGTTTCTGGAGTACTTTGTGTGGGGTGCTTGGTACGTCACGCTGAGCACCTACCTGGGAACGACCCTAAAGTTTGAAGGAACCCAGATCGGCCTGGCCTACAGTGCCTTCGCCATCGCCGCCATGATCTCCCCCTTCTTCGTGGGGATGGTTGCCGACCGGTTTTTCCCCACTGAACGGGTGCTGGGGGTGCTGCATCTGCTGGGCGCAGTGCTGCTCTATTTTCTGACCACCATCACCGAGTTTGCGCTGTTCTACCCGGCAATCATTGCCTACACGCTCTGCTTCATGCCCACCATTGCTTTAACCAACTCGCTGTCCTTTGCCCACATGGACAACCCGGGCAAAGAGTTTCCGAGCGTGCGGGTGCTGGGCACCATCAGCTGGATTGTGGTGGGACTGATTGTCGGATACCTCAACGTTGAGAGCCAGGCCACTCCAATCTTGATCGCTTCGGGCATGTCGGTGGTAATGGGACTATACTGCTTCACACTGCCCCATACTCCACCGAAAAGTAAGGGCGAAAAAGCCAGTTGGCAGGATATTATTGGGCTAGATGCGCTGAAACTAATGAAGGATCGCTCGTTTGCCGTCTTATTCATTGCTTCGTTGCTGATCTGTATTCCGTTGTCGTTCTATTATAGTTTTGCCAACCTGTTTCTCAACAACATCGGCGTGGAGAACGCGGCGGGCAAGATGACGATGGGGCAGATGTCGGAGATTGCCTTTCTGCTGCTGATGCCGTTTTTCTTCAAGCGATTTGGCTATAAAATTATGCTGATGATCGGCATGGCCTGCTGGTCGGCCCGCTACGTGCTGTTTATGTACGGCAACCCGACCGAACTGGTGTGGATGCTCTACGGGGGCATTATCCTGCACGGCATCTGCTACGATTTTTTCTTCGTGACGGGTCAGATCTACGTGGACGAGCGGGCGCCCAAGCACATCAAGAACGCCGCGCAGGGGCTCATCACTTTCGCCACCTACGGCGTGGGCATGTTCATTGGCTCGGCCCTGTCGGGCATCGTGGCCGAAAACTACGCGGTGGTGGACGAAGTGAGCGGCACCACGGTGTATCAGTGGGACAATATATGGCTGGTGCCCGCGGTGCTGGCGGCCGTGGTGCTGGTGTTGTTCACCCTGTTCTTCCACGAAAAACGAGCCGTCGCCACTCGCGACGAAACCATGCTTACCACGGCTTCCGAGGCGGTGCCCGAGAGTAAACCGTCTTTCTAATAAAACCGTGCAAACTTCAGTGTTTCTTTGCAACCGATGTTTATTTATACCACTTTAGCAAGAGCAGCCTGACAGTATAAGCTACTCTTACAAATTGGTGTTACCCACTAACCAGAAAGCTTCCAACCATAACAGTGCCTACAACAGACAGCATTATAAAAGCCCAAAAAGAACGTTTTTTAACCGAAAAATTATCCTCGTATAAGCGCACAATAGAAAACAGAAACAAGAATAACAGCGCTAAAAGCATCGGAATAGTAACTAATTCTTGTATTATACCAATGAAAACATTGTTAAAATTTAATACATAAGCATTTAGAAACAGAATCGCGAAGTAGAATGAAACTACAATGCTTAGGATTAAGAGCTGTTTGTTGTCAATTTTGTTGAGCATGGTTTCTGTATTTAGATGTCGTCTTGATTTTTATTGCTACTCAGAGCAAGTTTTTGGAAAGAATTGATATATTGCCACACAACAAAACTATCCTCAACCTAACGCCTGGCCCGCTGATGCTATCAAGGGGCCGTTAACTACTCAACACCATGAACATTTACGTAGCGAACCTCAACTTCAAGGTTCAAGACGACGAACTTCGCGAGCTTTTCGAAGCGTACGGCGAAGTGAGCTCCGCTAAAGTTATTCAGGATCGCGATTCGGGGCAGTCCCGCGGCTTCGGCTTTGTCGAAATGCCCAGCGATGAAGATGCGGCCGCCGCCATTGAAAACCTGGACGGCACCGACTTCGGAGGGAGAGACCTGCGCGTGAGCGAAGCACGCCCCAAGCCCCAGGGTGGCGGCGGTGGCGGTTATCGCCGGTAGTGGTCGGTCGCGACCGACCACTACGCGTTCATCAGATCCTCAATCTCCTCAGGCTCAATGGGGATGTTGCGCATCAGGTCGTGTACTCCGTCTTCGGTGATCACCACGTTGTTTTCTAGCCGGATGCCCAGGTTTTCTTCGCGGATATAGATGCCGGGTTCCACCGTGAACACCATACCTACCTCGAAGGGGCGGTACACGTTACCCACGTCGTGCACGTCGAGGCCCAGGTGGTGCGAGGTGCCGTGCATGAAGTACTTTTTGTACAAGGGTTTCCTTTCGTCCTGCTCCTTCACCGCCTGTGCGTCGAGCAGGCCTAGTCCGATGAGCTCACTTTCCATGATCTTGCCCACTTCTTTGTGGTATTCTTTCACGGTGTTACCCGGACGCAGTAGCGTCATGGCCTGTCGCTGCACCCGCAGCACCGCGTTGTAGACCGCGCGCTGCCGCTCGGTGAAACGGCCACTCACCGGAATCGACCGGCTCATGTCGGCGTAGTAGCGAGAGTACTCGGCGCCGACGTCCATCATTAGCACCTCTTCGGCCTGGCAGGTGGCGTGGTTGTCGAGGTAGTGCAGCACGCAGGCGTTGGCCCCCGAGGCAACAATGGGTTCGTAGGCGAAGCCCCGTGAGCCGCTGCGAATAAACTCGTGCAGGTATTCGGCCTCGATCTCGTATTCCTTCACGCCGGGCTTCACCATCTTTAAAATCCGTCGGAAGGCCCGCTCGGTGATGTCACAGGCCTGCTGCTGACGGGCAATTTCCGGTTCCGATTTTATGGCCCGCAACTGGTGCATCAACGGGGCCAGTCGCTCGTAGTGGTGCAGCGGATAGTGTTGCTGACAGAACTTGATAAAGCGGGCGTCGCGGGTCTCTACCCGCACGCTGGCCCGCAGGTGCTCGTTAGTATTCAGGTACACGTGATCCGCCTCGGCCATCAGGGTATTGAAGATGCGGTCAAACTCCGACAGCCAAAATACGTGGGCAATCCCGGAGGCCGCGGTGGCTTCTTCTTTGGTATACTTATGGCCCTCCCACACCTCAATGAGTTCGCTGGTTTCTTTCACGAACAACATTTCGCGATAGGCTTCGTCAAGAAAGTCGGGGGCAAGCAGCAGAACAGTTTCTTCCTGATCGATTCCCGTGAGGTAGAACAAATCAGAATTTTGCACCAGGCGCAGGGTGCCGTCGGCGTTGGTGGGCAAAATGTCGTTGCTATTTAGCACCGCTAACGACCTGTCTTTCAGCAGCTTGACTAAATTTTTACGATTTGAGATAAACAGGTCTTGCGGAATAGGTTCGTGACGCATACGGTGGAAAAGACAGCAAAGAACGAAAGAAGGAAGAGAATATTAAATATCCAACCCCACATAGCGAATACCGTAAGAAATTTTGGGACTGCTTTTTCTATATTTGCGTGCTGTTACCGGATGGCGACCAACTTTACCGGAGCAACCAACGCTAAGAGAGATAGAGTTTTGGTGGCCGAAAGCACGCAAATAAATGGAAGAGAAAATCAGAATTGCCATTCAGAAGTCGGGACGCCTAAGCGACAAGTCGCTGGAGCTGCTGCGCGAGTGCGGCATTCACTTTAGCAACGGCAAGAATAAACTCCGGGCGGTGGCCGCTAACTTTCCGGCTGAACTGCTCTTTTTGCGCGACGACGACATTCCGGGCTACGTGGAAGACGGCGTGGCCGACCTGGGCATCGTGGGCGAAAACGAAGTGGCCGAGAAGCACAAAAACGTGAACTCACTCAAAAGACTAGGCTTCTCCAAGTGTCGGTTGTCACTGGCTATTCCCCGCGATGTGTCGTATAGCGACGTATCGTTTTTTGAAGCCAAAAACATTGCTACCTCCTACCCTAAAATACTGCAGGACTTTCTGGAAGCCCACCGGATCAACGCTGAAATTCACGAGATCAGCGGGTCGGTGGAGATTGCCCCAAGCATTGGGCTGGCCGACGCGGTGTGCGACATTGTGAGCAGCGGCAGCACCCTGTTGAGCAACGGTTTAAAGGAAGTGGAAACCATCTTCCGCTCCGAAGCGGTGCTGATCGGTCATCCCGGAGCCAGTGCTACCAAGCAGCAACTAACGCAACAACTAATTTTCCGCATTGATGCGGTGCAGGCGGGCAAAAACAACAAGTACATCTTGCTCAACGCTCCCGAGGAAGCCACCGAGCGCATCATCCAACTGCTACCGGGCATGCGCAGTCCTACGGTGCTGCCCCTGGCCATGCCGGGGTGGAACTCCATCCATTCAGTGGTGAACGAAGATGCTTTTTGGGAATCGATTGAACAATTGCGGGCTGCCGGGGCCGAAGGGATTTTGGTGGTGCCCATTGAAAAAATGATCGTATGAAGGTAGTGAACAACCCGCCGCCCAGCACCTGGAAGAAACTGCTGGAGCGGCCAACCCAGAAGTTTAAGCAGACCAAAAAAATTGTATCACCGATTTTGAAGAAGGTCAAAAAGCGCGGCGACAAAGCCCTGCGACAGTTTTCGCTGGAGTACGACCACGTGGAGCTGGACGAACTAAGCGTGAGCGAAGCGGAGATTCAGTCAGCACGTGAACAAATCAGTCCGGCCCTGCGGGACGCCATTCAGGTAGCGAATGAAAACATTGAGAAGTTTCACCGCGCCCAGCGCACCGAACCGCTGTTAGTAGAGACCATGCCCGGCGTGCGTTGTGAGCGGCGCAGCGTGCCCATCGAGCGGGTTGGCTTGTACATTCCGGGCGGCACCGCTCCGCTATTTTCCAGCGTGCTGATGCTGGGCGTACCGGCCGCGCTGGCGGGTTGCCGAGAGGTAATCCTGTGTACGCCTCCCAACCGCCGAGGGCAGGTGCATCCCGCCATTCTCTACACCGCCGACCTGGTGGGCATCCGTAAGATTTTTAGGGTGGGCGGAGCGCAGGCGGTGGCCGCGATGGCCTACGGCACCGAAAGCATTCCCGCCGTCTACAAAATTGCCGGTCCGGGCAACCAGTACGTCACCGTGGCCAAGCAACTGGTGAGTCAGCACGGAGTGGTCATTGACATCCCCGCCGGTTCGTCGGAGGTGGCGGTGCTGGCCGATGCTTCGGCGAATCCGACCTTCGTGGCGGCCGACTTACTCTCGCAGGCCGAGCACGGCGTAGACAGCCAGGTGGTGCTGGTGAGCACCGACGCCGGGCTGGTGGAGCGGGTGCAAGAAGCGCTGCGCGAACAGTTGGCCGACTTGCCCCGACGCACCATCGCCGAGCAGGCGCTGGAGGGTAGCGTGGCGCTGGTGGTGCCTGACCTAACAACGGCCTATGACCTGCTCAACGAGTACGGGGCCGAACACCTGATCGTTGCCACGGAAAATCCGCGCGATGCGGTGGAGCATATCATCAACGCCGGTTCGGTATTCTTGGGGCACTACACCCCCGAATCAGCCGGAGACTACGCCTCGGGCACCAACCACACGCTGCCCACCAACGGTATGGCTAAGGCCTACAGCGGGGTGTCGCTAGATACCTTTGTGAAGAAGATTACGTACCAGGAAATTTCGCCCGAGGGTTTGCAACGGCTGGGGCCGTCGGTGGCGGTGATGGCCGAAGCTGAGGAATTGGTGGCCCACCAACGGGCGGTGACCCTGCGGTTGGAAGAGTTGGGTAGTTGAATGGCAGCGTGCGGAGTGTTTGAATATCGAATCATGAGCAAGGAATGATGAATGTTGAAGTGCTAACCGCCCTTTGACATTCCTTATTCGATATCATTATTTCGCTTATCTTCATGACTGTGAGGACGCCCTGCGTGGGACGCTCAGGGTGGTTCAAAGAATCTTTGTAATCTTAAAAAACTATGATCAAGAACGTATCCATTCGGAATTTCAAGTCGATCAAGGGGCTAGACTTCAAGGCCAAACGGGTCAACGTATTTATTGGCGAGCCTAATACGGGGAAGTCTAATATTTTGGAGGCATTAGGGATGTTTTCTTTGGGGTATAGTGGTACTACCAGGGATGTCCCTATTCGATACCAGGAAACAGGTGATTTACTCTACCATAACGAAACTTCTCTAGCTGAGGAAACTTGGGTAAAAGCGGATCAGTACTTTTATAAGTTGAAGGGGAAAAATAAATTAGAGGTCTTTGAAAAAGAAGACAAAAACGAACGCGAAGTGTTCGAGTTTGACTTACATAAAAAAGAATGCGGTCCTTGTCACTCAAACATTCCTATAAAATTTTATCAGTTCAAGGTTTTGGAAATGTATAAAGCCTATCATGATAGTAAGTTTCTAATACCCCCTCACGGTAACAATCTGTTTGATGTTTTGATGAATGACAAGCTGTTAAAGAGCTTGGTTTCCGGGCTATTTCGGGAGAAAGGTTACCGCTTGGGACTTCGTTTGAAAGACAAGGAGATAGAAATGACTAAGGAAATTGAGGATGTGCTTTATACCTACCCTTACACAACCCTCTCTGACACATTGCAGCGAGTTATTTTCTACTGGGCAATTATCGAAACTAACAAAAACTCCACTATCCTATTAGAAGAGCCTGAAAGTCATATGTCGGCCGTCTATGTCCGAGATATTGCCGATAGGATTGCTCATGATGTCGACAATCAATACATTCTTGTCACCCATAATCCCTACTTTCTGACTACTATTATCGAAAAGACCAAACCCAAAGACTTGGCTATTTTTATAACTCGGCTAGATGATTACCAAACTCAGTTAACTCAGTTAACACCAGACCACATCACTGAGTTGCTTGATCTTGATGCAGCAGTATTTCTCAATTTAGACAAATTAGTTACTCTTGAGAGTGTACATTGAAGGGGTGACTGACGAAGTCCTACCCGAAGCACTGGGAGTTGCTAGTCGTTCTATTATCTCGTTAGGAGGGATAGGCAACGTTGTCAACAAAGTAGCTAAAGAAACTAGCGCTATCGGCATTATCGATGAAGATCCCGGATATCCGAAGCCAAGTTCACTTCGGCAGTTCTTTTTAGAAGAAAATGCCCGGCCTCACAAACTGAAATTTTACCGTCACAACGGAAACAATAATTTACTCATTGTACTATCCCCCAAATTAGAACCGTGGATTCTTGGAGTGGCAAAACTTGCTAAAATTGATATTACCAAACATCGCTTGAGCGACAAGCCCCGCCAACTGCATGTCGGCCTGCTTAATATCCACGGGCGGAATCAGTTGATTAAGTTTATTACGCATTTAATTGATCAAAATAATCCTACAATTATTTATCTTCAAGACACGCTGATAAAAGAGTATGTTCGACCTTAACTCCCTCATCCGCCCGCACATCCGCACCCTAAAGCCCTACGCCTCGGCGCGGAACGAATACCAGGGTTCCGAGGGCACTTTTCTGGATGCCAACGAAAACGCCTTCGGCACGGCGGGCCTCCCCGATGATCAACCGGCGTTTCATCGCTATCCCGATCCCTATCAATCGCAACTGAAGCAGCGCTTGGCGGAGGTGAAGCACGTTTCGCCCAAGAACATCTTTCTGGGCAACGGCAGCGATGAGATCATCGATCTGCTGATGAAAGCCTTTTGCCAGCCTGAGCACGACAACGTGGTGACGCTGCCGCCCACCTTTGGTATGTACCGGGTGGCCGCCGCCGTGAACAACGTGCCGATGCACGAGGCCAGCCTCACCGAAGCCTTCACCGTTGACGAAGCAGCGTTGCGGAAAGCGGTGGACGAGCGCACCAAGATGATTTTCTTCTGCTCGCCTAACAACCCCACTGGCAACCTACTCAACCGCGCCGTGATCGAGCACTGGCTGGAAGAATTTCCGGGCTTGGTGGTGGTCGATGAGGCCTACCAGGATTTTGCCCAGTCCGAAAGCTTTGCCGCGCGCTTGCCCGACTACCCCAATCTGGTGGTGCTGCACACCCTGAGTAAAGCCTGGGGCATGGCCGCCCTGCGCCTGGGAATGGCCTTTGCCTCGCCGGAGATCATTGCGGTGCTCAACAAGATCAAGATGCCCTACAACGTGAACTCCCTCACCCAGGCGCGGGCGATGGAGTTGCTGGAGCACGAGGCCGAGATGCGCAACGCGGTGCGGCAGCTCATTGCCCTGCGTGAGCACCTGGCGGCCGATTTGCTCAAGCTGCCGGTGGTGGAGCACGTATTTCCCTCCGATGCCAACTTCTTGCTGGTGCGAGTGCCGGACGCCTCCCGGGTGTATAAGCACTTGCTAGCGCAAAAAATCATTGTGCGCAACCAATCGCATCTGCGCTTGTGCGAAGGCGCATTGCGCATCACGGTGGGCACGCCCGAAGAAAACGAGGCGCTGCTCAGTGCCCTAGCGGCCCTCTCCGAACCAACCCGCGTTTGAACCATGAAAAAACTACTCTTCATTGACCGTGACGGTACGATCATCCGCGAACCGGAGGACGAACAAATTGATTCGCTCGAGAAGCTCGAGTTTGTGCCCGGAGCAATCTCCGCCCTGCGCAAGATTGCCGAAGAAACCGACTACCGGCTGGTGATGATCACCAACCAAGACGGGCTGGGCACCAACTCCTTTTCCGAAGACACCTTTTGGCCTGCCCACCGCAAAATGCTGTCGGTGCTGGAGGGCGAAAACGTCCGCTTCGACGAAATTATCATCGACCGCACTTTTCCCGCTGACAATTCGCCCACCCGCAAACCGGGCACCGCCCTGCTCACGCACTACCTGGAAGGGGATTACGATCTGACGGGTTCTTTCGTAATTGGCGACCGACTGAGCGACGTGCAATTGGCCAAAAACTTAGGAGCCCAGGCTATTTTCATTTCCGAAGAACCATCGGACGATGCGGTACTGAGCACTACGGATTGGGATGCCATCTACCGCCGTCTTCGGTTGCCGGTGCGGGCGGCGCAGGTGACGCGGACCACTAAGGAGACTGACATCCGGATTTTACTCACCCTGGACGGGCAAGGAACGACCGAAGTGGATACCGGCCTAGGCTTCTTCGACCACATGCTCGAGCAATTGGGCAAACACTCGGGGGCCAATTTGCAAATTAAGGTAGAAGGCGACCTGCACATCGACGAGCACCACACCATTGAGGACACCGCCCTGGCCCTGGGCGAAGCCTACCGAGAGGCCATCGGCGATAAAAAAGGCATCGAGCGCTACGGTTTTTTGTTGCCGATGGACGATGCCCTGGCCCAAGCGGCGATTGACTTCAGCGGGCGGCCGTGGTTGGTGTGGGAAGCGGAGTTTAAGCGGGAGAAGGTAGGCGATATGCCCACCGAAATGTTTTTTCACTTCTTCAAGTCGTTCTCTGATGCGGCCCAGTGCAACCTGAATATTCAAGCTACCGGAGAGAATGAGCATCATAAAATTGAGGCAATCTTCAAGGCCGTAGCCAAGTCGATCAAAATGGCCGTGCAGCGCGACGTGAAGAATTTGGATAAACTGCCCAGTACGAAGGGAATGTTATAGGTTCGGGGTTAATGGGTTCTCAGAGCAATAACTCAGAACCTAGAACTACTTCCCAAAGGCTTCGCGGCGACTATTTAGACTGGTGCTATAGACGGGTAGACTCACCTTGATCATGGCGAAAAAGCCCCGGCCCTTCACCCCCGGTCGGGAGCCCACTTCGGCTCCGTAGGCCCAGCCGATGGTGCGGTTGGTCTTGCCCTCGATGCCCAGCCGGTAGCCCCAGCGCTTGGTTTCAATCTGATCAGTAGAAAAAGTGCGTACGGTGTTGCCCTGGGCAGGATCGCGGTAGCGCACGTCTTCCATCGAGATGCTGGGCGCAAACATGAAGTCGGCGAAGGTGGTGAGCAGACTGTTCGATGACAAAATAGAATACCCCTTATCGGGCTTGATGGCCATGTTGCGGAACCAACTCATCGACCCGCCGATAAAGGCTCCCTTTACCACCTGGTTGGTGTGCACGTAGGCACCCTGCGGAAACGGTCCCTGGGCGTCTTCCAACACTACGGTTTGCGCTTCGGCAATGCGCTTTAGGTCTAACGAAGTATCGAAGGCGAAGCCGCCCAATCGTACGCCCCGCACCTTGCGCACTTTGGTAGGAATGATGATATGCTCGGGCATGTGCGCCGCCCAGCGATTGCCCTTATTATATTTACGAGAATACAAAGCCAACTTGGTATCACCATCGTCCTCAAAATCCTGAATGTGATACGTAGCCCCGACTTCTCCGTAGGTGAAGTTGTTCGGTTCGTTCACGATGATCTGGTTCTTCACTGCCGCGTCGCGGGCCAAGTCGAAGGCCTGGGTATAGGCTTGTCGGAAGCTGACGTGAAAATCGGCCTTGTTTTCTAGGTAGTAGTTGGCCCCGATGCCAAACCCGGCCGTCACGTTGGTCGCCGACAGCTCGGCGTACATCGGCTGCAAATGGAGAAAGAGCTTGTTAATAGAATAGGGATCGTCGTAGAGTTCCTCGTAGGTGATCGCCGCTTTGGACGAGAGTCCCTGGGCGAGGGTGGCGGTGCTGCCGCTAATCACTAGGGCACATGCAAACAGTAACTTCTTCACAACGCTGTGGTTTTGGCATTTCATCGCTGCTAAAATAGCCACTACTGGCAAAACTAATAATGCGTTCACGCCTGCTTATTGCACGCGTACCGTTTGGGCGCGTTAGCCGATATTCCCCCGCTTCATTTCGCGCACCGCGTGGTCTACGGCCCGAGCGGTGAGGGCCATGTAGGTGATCGACGGGTTTTTGCAGGAAGCTGAGGCCATGCAGGATCCGTCGGTAACGAACAGGTTCGGAATATCGTGCGACTGGTTCCAGCGGTTGAGCACCGAGGTGCGGGGATCGTGGCCCATCCGGGCGGTACCCATCTCGTGGATGCAGTCCCCCATCACGTAGGCGTGTTTTTGGTTGTAGGGCTCGATGTCTTTGCCCCCCGCCGCTTCTAGCATCTCCACCGCCGATGCTTGCATGTCCTTCCGCATATTGTCTTCATTTTCTCCGAATTTGCCGTCAATGAAGAGCGTGGGCAAACCGTGGACATCTTTTTTGTCAGGGTTGATACGCACCTGGTTTCTCTCGTAGGGCAGACTTTCGCCAAAGGCCAGAAACTCCATCGTCCAGTCGCCCGGTTCGTGCAGTTGATCCTTAAAATCGGCTCCGAACACATCGGAGTGCACGCCGCGTTGCCAACCGGAGCGGGTGGCCCACCCTTGATAGTTGAACCCGCGCAGGTAGTCGTCGCGCTGTTCGCTCACGTTGCGGAAGCGCGGCACGATGATGCCCGTGGGGCGTCCGCCGAAGTAGTACTTGTCGTCAAAGCCTTCCATCCTGCCCCGCGCACCAATGCGGTAGTGCTGATCGGTCAGGTACTTGCCAAGCACTCCGCTTGAGTTGGCCAGGCCTTCGGGAAACCGATCGTTGGTGGAGTTGAGCAACAGCCAGGTGGAGCCCAGCGTAGAGGCACACAGAAAAACCACCTTCGCAAAGTATTCGGTAGCGGCACCGGTGTTGGCGTCCAGCACCCGAACGCCCTTGGCCCGGTTCGTCTCCGTGTCGTAAATCACCGATTCTACCACCGAATCGGGGCGCAGGGTCATATTACCCGTAACGGCCGCCGCCGGTAGGGTGCCGCTCTGACTGGAAAAGTACGCGCCGTAGGGACAGCCGCGGTAGCACAGGTTGCGATACTGACAGGCTGAGCGCCCGTTGTGCGGTTTACTAAGGTTGGCCACCCTCCCGATGGTGATACGGCGGTCGTTCCACCGATCTTCCACTGCTTGTTTCACCGCTTCTTCTACGCAGTTCATCTCCATCGGCGGCAGGTACTGTCCGTCGGGCAGTTGGGACAGGCCTTCGGGGCGACCGCTTACGCCCACAAACTTTTCTACGTAATCGTACCAGGGAGCAATGTCGCGGTAGCGAATGGGCCAGTCGATGCCGTGCCCGTCGCGGGCGTTGGCTTCAAAGTCTAGGTCACTCCAGCGCGAGCACTGCCGCCCCCACATCAGGCTTCGTCCGCCCACGTGGTAGCCGCGAATCCAGTGAAAGGATTGCCCCTCGGGGGTGGTGTAGGGATGCTCGGTATCCTTCACCCACAGGTGCCGGGTGCCCGCGTTGAAGGCGTAGACTCCGGACTGAATGGGATACTCTTTCTTGATCTCGGCGGGCACCTGCCCCCGCAGGTCAAACTGCCAGGGGGCGGTAGCGGTATTGGTGTAGTCCGCTACGTGATCGAGTTTTCGGCCCCGCTCCAGCACCAGGGTTTTGAGTCCCTTTTCGGTGAGTTCTTTAGCGGCCCACCCGCCGGTGATGCCCGAACCAACCACAATGGCATCGTAGGTATGCGTATCTTTCATGAAAAGCAGGTTAAGGTTATCGTTAGGTCAGGTGAAGCAACGAGCGAAGATGACTGGCTACACATTGTTGTCTACGTACAGGCGCGGGTCCTCCGACAAGGTAGTGCAGCCTACGTATCTTCCGGGCACCGCGTGATAGTTCATCTGATTCTTCATCACGGGTTCGGAGGTGAAGTAGCCCAACA
Source organism: Cyclobacteriaceae bacterium (assembly GCA_965217295.1). GTDB lineage: Bacteria > Bacteroidota > Bacteroidia > Cytophagales > Cyclobacteriaceae > Tunicatimonas. The sequence goes on along the minus strand of CBDCHR010000008.1, from coordinate 4,229,447 downwards.
GCGCGAGTTGCTTGATGGTGCGAAAGAAGGGTAGCGGAGCGTGCGGTTCGGCGTCCCGCTCGGCGGCGTAGGTCTGCTCGAGCAGCAGCAATTTTTGGTCAGCCGTAGCAGAATCATCGTCGGCAAAGCGGGCGTCTCGTAACGAAAAGTCATCCAGCTGCCCCAGCACGTACCGGCGCTCTTCGTCCGTGAGTAGCTGCTCCAAGGCAAGATCAACGAAGCGATCCACCTTCAGATCGAGGGCCCCCGGAGTGTCGGTGGCAGGAAGAATGCGATCTACGAGCTGACGGATCACCGCCCACTGCGGCGGGGTGAGGGTTTGCGGACTCCACGCGGCTTCAGTACTGGTCTGACAGCCCTCCAACGCCGCAAAGAGGGCCGGGGTAAGGGTTAGTCCGCTTAGGGCGGTGGCGCGCTGTAGTGCCTCTCGTCGGGTCATAAGGTATCCGGATTAGCTTCGGTGAGACGGGTGAACCGATAAATTAGCTAAGTATTTGCTCAGTCGCAAATCTCACGAGCGGCGGCGCGCCTTCCGGGGGACGTTGCTCAGTGAATGGCCCGGAGCGACTCGTAATTGGCGCGCACAATACGATCCACCAGTTCGTCGGTGATGGCGGTGCTGACGAATAACGCTTCGAACTGGGAGGGGGCCAGGTAGATGCCCCGGCTGAGCATTTGCTGAAAGTAGTGCCCAAAGCGCTTGGTATCCGAAGTGCTGGCCGAGCGGAAGTCGGTAACGGGCTGCTCGGTGAAGAACAGACTGAACATGGAGCCCACGTGGTTGATGGTGTAGTTCAGGTTTAGTTTTTTCAGATTGTCGCGAAAGCCCTCCACGATGGCGGTGGTGCTGCGGTTCACCCGTTCGTAAACGTCGGGGTGGGTGGCCAGGTGCCGGAGCATGGCGTATCCGGCAGCCATCGCGATGGGGTTGCCCGACAAAGTCCCGGCCTGATAGACCGGCCCCACCGGCGAGACAAAATCCATTACTTCCGCTTTGCCGCCGTAGGCTCCCACGGGCAGGCCGCCTCCGATAATTTTTCCCAAAGCCGTCATGTCGGGCGTCACGCCGTAGCGTTCCTGCGCTCCGCCGGGGGCCAGGCGGAAGCCGGTCATCACCTCGTCGAAGATCAGCAGGATGCCGTGCACGGTGCACAACTCCTGCAGGCCTTCCAGAAAGCCTTCCCCAGGCAACACGCAGCCCATGTTGCCCGCCACCGGCTCCACCATGATCATGGCAATCTGCTCTGGATTGCGATCAATGAGTTTCCGTATACTGTCCAGGTCGTTGTAGGTGGCCAGCAACGTATCCTGGGCGGTACCCGCGGTGACCCCCGGACTGTTAGGCACTCCGGCGGTCATGGCCCCGCTGCCCGCAGCAATGAGAAACGAGTCGCCGTGCCCGTGGTAGCAGCCCTCGAACTTCACGATCTTGTCGCGGCCGGTATAGCCCCGGGCCAGGCGGGCGGCCGACATAGCCGCTTCGGTGCCGGAGTTGACCATCCGCACCTTCTCGACGGACGGAACCATCGCTACAATCTGCTCGGCAATAGCAATTTCCCGCTGGGTGGGCGCGCCGAACGAAAACGAATCGGGCAGCGCCTCGCGGATCGCTACCTGCACCAGTTCGGTGGCGTGGCCCAGAATCATGGGACCCCAGGAATTAATCAGTTCGATGTACTCATTACCGTCTTCGTCGTATACGTAAGCTCCCTTGGCCGAGCGGATAAACAAAGGATCGCCACCCACCGCCTTAAATGCCCGTACGGGTGAGTTGACGCCACCCGGAATCACGCGCTGGGCCTGGGCAAACAGTTCTTTACTTCGTTCGGTGGTGGGCATCGAGATTGGGTTAAGCAAAGTGAAAAAAACGGGTGATTACTCTTCTTCGAGTTGCGCTTCGCGCAGCACCCCATCCTCAAAGCGGATAATGGGAACCACCTGGTTGTCCTGCGCTTCGAAGTAGTTATAACCGGCAAACAACAGGCTCTTCACCGGTTTAGCGTCGGTATAAAACTCCTGAAAGTAGGTTCCGTACTCCTGGAGCATCTGCCCGATGTAGTACATGGCGTCGTAGCCCGCGTAGGCGTACTTACTGGGAACCGCGTTATATTTCTTCCGATACGCCTCCTCAAAATTCTTTACGCTGCGCCGCCGATGTTCCGTGTAGCCGGGACTCAAAAAGTGAACGTCGAGTTCTTCCAGTTGTTCGTAGGTGATGCTGGTGATGTCAAACCAGCGGTCGTTGCCAATCAGCGTGACCGGTGCCTTGGCCATCACCACGGCGCTGATGGTGTTGGTGATCACCAAATCGTTGTTGGAGGCCACGTAGACCACGGGGGGGTTGTCTTCGTTCCGCTCGCCGTAGTACACCAGCGTATCCACGAAGTCCTCGATAGCGTCTACGTTGAAGCTTCGAAACACCTCCAGGTGCACCTCCCGGTCCGGGTCTTCTTCTCGGAAGGTACGGATAAACGCTCCCACGCGGGCGGTATCCTGTTTGGTATCGTCGGTCACCACCACGGCCACCGGTCGGTTGAGCGTATCGCGGGCGAAGCGGGCAGCGTGGCGGGCCTCGGTCAGCATACTCGGTTTGCTCAGAAACGAAAACGGGTTGCCCTGCATCACCAGGGGGTTAGTGGATATCGGGTTGAACATGTATACCTGCTGCTCCTGGGTGAACTCCGACACCGCCCGGAACGGACCCGGAAAGAGTGGCCCGATGATCACGTCCATGCTTTTGATCTCGTCCTTTTCTAGCAGACGCTGGGTAGCGTCGTAGTCGCGCTCGGTGTCGTAGGCGTAGAGTTGCACGTTGACCCCTCGCTTCTGCAAATCGTCGGCCGCCAGGCGCATGCTCTGATACAATTCTACGACGAAATCGTTGCCCACCCGCTCAGTCTCTACCATCAGTTTGTCGTAGAAGAAGGGAAGGAAAGCCGCTACGTTGTATACGTCTTTCTTGATGGATGACGCCTGAGACGCCACGCCAAAGGTGGCTTCATCGATACCGAAAGCCTGCACCAATGAGTCTTTGAGGATGAGATTCTCACCGCTGGTCACCAGTTGCTTCACCAACTGGGTGGCGGTCAGCTTATCCTGGGGATAGTTTTCAAGCAGCGCACGCAAGCGCTGAGGATCGTTGAGGCGCGACACGTAATACTTCTGCATCGCCTGGGCGTCTTCCAGCGTGCTGCGGGTGGTTCCCTTCTGCTGGTCCAGCGATTTGAGAACGGACATCGCCTGCGCGTAGTCATTCAGCTCGAAGTAGGCATTGGCTAGCCAGTAATCCACGTCGCTCATCTTGCTCCACTTGGGATACTTGCTCTTGATCTGCAACAGCATATTTTTGGCCAGGGCGTAGTCTTGCTGCTGAAAGGCCGACAGGGCAAAGTAGAACGAGGCGTAGATGGTGTAGGGATTGCTGTCTTCGGTGCGGCTCAGCGAGCGAAAGGCCTCGATGGCGGAAGGGTAATCACCCCGTTCATACTGCTCCTTGCCGCGCTCGTAACGTTCCTTGAACAGCGCCGCCGTGTTGCTGCCCACTTGCCCGAAGGCAAAGGGCATGCCGGCCACCAACAGCAGGCTCCATCCGATCGTTCTGATGCATGTATTCATAAAGGTTCTCATTGAACTGAAACTGAAAGAGTAATTATAGTAAAGCTTGGTTTGGCTATTCCCACTCGATGGTGGCCGGGGGTTTGGAGCTGATATCGTACACCACCCGGTTCACTCCCTTCACCCGGTTGATGATTTCGTTGGAGACGTCGCCCAGAAAATCGTAGGGCAGGTGGCTCCAGTCGGCCGTCATGCCGTCCACGCTGCTCACCGCGCGCAGCGCCACCACCTGCTCGTAGGTGCGCTCGTCGCCCATCACGCCCACCGACTGAATGGGCAATAACATAACTCCGGCCTGCCACACCTCATTGTACAGATCGTTTGCTTTGAGTCCGCTAATGAAGATATGGTCTACCTCCTGCAGAATGCGGATGCGCTCGGGCGTCACTTCGCCCAGGATGCGAATGGCTAAGCCCGGACCGGGAAAGGGGTGGCGCTGCAAAATCGCGTCGGCGATATCCAGGGTTTTGCCCACCACCCGCACTTCGTCTTTAAAGAGCATCCGTAGGGGTTCCACCACCCGCAGGTTCATGGTCTCGGGCAAGCCGCCCACGTTGTGGTGCGACTTGATGGTGGCCGACGGCCCCTTCACCGACACCGACTCGATCACGTCAGGGTAGATGGTGCCCTGCCCCAGCCATTTAACGTTTCGAATGCGATGGGCTTCGCGGTCGAACACTTCGATGAAGATGCCGCCGATGGCTTTGCGCTTCTGTTCCGGATCGCTCACGCCCGCCAGCGCCCGGTAAAATTCATCTTTGGCATCCACGCCGGTTACGTTGAGGCCCATCCCCTGGTACGAATCCAGCACCTGCTCGAACTCATGCTTGCGGAGCAGGCCGTTGTCCACGAAGATGCAGTGCAAATTTTCGCCAATCGCCCGGTGCAGCAGCATGGCCGCCACCGACGAATCCACTCCGCCCGAAAGGCCCAGCACCACCGGATCGTCCTGTAGCTGCTCTTGAAGACTTGCCACAGTGGTTTCCACGAAGATGTCGGGCGTCCAGTCTTGGGCGCAGCCGCACAAGTGCACCACAAAGTTGCGCAGCACGGTTTTGCCCTCTACCGAGTGCGTGACTTCGGGATGAAACTGGATGCCGTAGGTTTCTTGGTCGCGCACTTTGAAGGCGGCCACCGCCACGGTGGGAGTGCTGGCAATGACTTCGAATGACTCGGGCACGTGGGCAATGGTATCGCCGTGCGACATCCACACCACCGAGTCGGGAGTGAGTTCTTTGAGCAGGCCCACGTGGGTGTCGACGCGCGACAGGCGGGCGCGGCCGTACTCGCGGATGCGGGAAGGCACCACCTCGCCCCCGTGGGTGTGGGCCATCAGTTGCGCTCCGTAGCAAATGCCCAGCACCGGCACCCGGCCCATAAACTGGCCGAGGTCAATGGCGGGAGCGTCCGGCTCGGCCACCGAGCAGGGGCTGCCCGACAGAATCACGCCCCGGAGTTGGTCCGCCGCGGGGGCCGCCGCGAGGTGGTGATAGGGGTGGATTTCGCAGTAGACGTTGAGCTCGCGCACCCGGCGGGCAATCAGTTGGGTATACTGCGAGCCAAAGTCAACAATCAGAATGGTTTCAGCCATGCGACAAAGTTATACGTCCCACGCAAATAATCGTAGTATTCCCGAAATTTATCCCTTTAACAATTTTTAACGGCGGGCGCGCAATCATTCGGCAAACCTGGCTGTTAGGTTGTCGTACGAATAATAAAAGTCAGTCAAACCAATGCATCAGTAATTAGTATAGAACAGTAAAACGAAATCTTTAACGAACAAGACATGAAAAACATAATCCCCCCCTTTATTGCGGCGCTGTTTGCCAGTTTGGTGACGCTGGCCGCCTATCATTTTTTGCTCCGAGACTCACAAACCATCCGGGTTGAACCAGCCACGCAAACCGCATTTGCCACGTATCTGGAAGCAGACCGCCCGGCGGCTACTTCAGCGGCAGTAGCTTTTGATTTCACCACGGCGGCCGCCAAGGTAACCCCCGCCGTGGTGCACATCACCTCTACGCAGGGCATGGTGGCTCAGAACGATGGTGGTGAAGGTGAAGAAGACCCTCGCCTGCAGCAGATTCCGGAGATGTTCCGTGATTTCTTCGGTGACTCTTTTCGGGGCATGCCCCAGCAACGTGGCCCGCGCATGGGTTCCGGATCAGGAGTGATCATCAGCTCCGATGGCTACATCGTGACCAACAACCACGTGGTGGCCGATGCCGACGAACTCACCGTGGTGCTCGTCGATAACCGTAGCTACGTAGCCAAAGTGATCGGTGCCGACCCGACCACCGATATCGCCCTGCTCAAGATCGACGAGGAGAACCTTCCGGCGCTCACCCTGGCCAACTCCGACAACGTGGAAGTGGGTGAGTGGGTAATGGCCGCGGGCAACCCCCTGCGCGGACTCAACTCTACCGTGACCGCGGGCATCGTAAGCGCTACCGGGCGCAACATCAACATCCTGCGTCGCGAAGATAACCAGTACGCCATTGAGTCGTTCATCCAGACCGACGCGGCGGTGAATCCCGGTAACAGCGGCGGTGCGCTTACCAACGTAGACGGTGATCTGGTTGGTATCAACACCGCCATCATGAGCCCTACCGGTTCGTACGCGGGCTACTCCTTTGCGGTACCTTCTAACATTGTGAAGAAGGTGGTGGATGACCTAAAGGAGTACGGCAAGGTGCAGCGCGCCCTGATCGGGGTGCAGATTGTGGACGTGAACGCAGCGTCAGCCGAGAAATATAACCTGAACATGAGCCGCGGAGTGTACGTGAGTAGCGTGATGGACGGTGGTGCCGGAGCAGAAGCCGGGCTGGAAGAAGGCGACGTGATTGTGCAGGTAGACGAAAAGCGTACCAATAAAAGCTCTGACCTACAGTCGTACGTAGGTCGCAAACGTCCTGGTGATCAGGTAACCGTAATCGTGATGCGCGATGGCGATGAGAAGACGCTGACTATGAAACTGAAGGGCATGGAAGGCAACGAGATGATAGCCAGTGCCGAGCGAAGCACCGAATTAGAAACCCTAGGCGCCCAGTTTAAGGAGTTGAGCGACGAAGAACTGAGCGAACTTGACCTGGACTACGGAGTGCAGGTGGTGCGCACCTACCCAGGTAAACTGCGGCAGCAGGGAGTGCGTCCGGGCTTCGTGATCACCCGCGTGGCCAACAAAACGATCAAGTCGATGGACGATCTGAGTGAGGTGGTGAAGAAGGAAAACGGCGGGGTGCTCATCGAGGGCATCTACCCCGACCGACCGGAAGAAACCCAGTTCTACGGAGTCGGATTGTGATAAAGATCAGTAATTAATATCCTCTTCTGAGGCTCGTGTCAACACCAGCCTTAAGAACTAACAAAAAGCCCCGTCTAGTAGTGACGGGGCTTTTTTTGTTACAACAGCTTTTTAATAAGTTCGAACTGCACCTGGCTCACGGTGGGGTTTTGCGGGGCACCATTGATCATCACCAGGGTGTAGGCAAAACGCGACAGCATCCAATCGGGACGCACGGTGTGTTCGGCATCGTCGCTCACGTAGCGTCGCTTGAAGTGCTCGCGCACCGGCACTCCGCAGTGGCGGCACACCTGCATGGCGCGGCTAATGGCCCGGTACAGTTCTTCGGGCGGTTCAAACCCGGCCTGCTGAAGCTGGCTGGCTCGGTAGCGCAAACCCTGGTCGGCTAGGGCTTCGTGAAAGGCATCAAAAGCAGAAAAATTCGCTGGGGGCGGTGAAAGGCTAAGATCGTTCATAGCAAAAAGTGGTTGGTCATTATTATACTGATAAATACCTGGTTATACCTGCAAAAGTTGCTGATTTTATGAAACATTTTCTGCACGAAAAAGTATAAATTCTCGAGTGCCAACTCAGAGCACTTATAGCAATTTTTTGGGTCTATTTTTTCACTTAAATTTAACAAGTTATGACACCTGCTAGATTTCAAGGCGGCCTGATGCCTTCGTTTAATCAGTTTGTAGAAGACTTTTTTGACAATGATTTAAGCGAGTTTCGCCGCAGCAATTTTTCGTCTACCAACACCACGGTTCCTAAGGTGAACGTGCGAGAAGACGATGACAATTTTATGATCGAGATGGCCGCTCCCGGCATGAAGAAAGATGACTTCCGGGTGGAACTGCACAACGATCTGCTGACTATTTCTTCGGAAAGCGAGCAGAACAAGGAACAGGAAAAGGGAAAATACACGCGTCGCGAGTACGCGTATCATTCTTTCCAGCGTTCGTTCAGCCTGCCCACCACCGCCGACGGCGAGAAGGTGGAAGCCAAGTACGAAGACGGGGTGTTGAAGCTGACCATCCCAAAACGGGAAGAAGCCAAGCCTAAGCCACCGAAGACGATTGATATTTCGTAGTGACCTCATCTGCCGGGCGCCAAGCACCCGGCAGTGTTTTTTTCTGACTTACCCCTACTACTATGCTATTAAGCGAAGGCATTCCCTTTGGCTTTATTTTCAATAAGATTAGGATTGAGCTTCTGGTGGTGACCATTTACGCGGTGATCATCGCGGTCATCGATGAGAACAAACTTTATAATGTGCTTGTTTCTCCGACCGTCCCGGCCATCTTGGGCACCGCCCTGTCGTTGCTGCTTGGCTTTCGTACCAACCAAAGCTATCAGCGCTGGTGGGAAGCGCGCATTGTGTGGGGAGCCATTGTGAACGACTCGCGCACGCTACTCCGTCAGCTGCTCACCTTTGCCCGGGGAAGTACCAACGATCTTGCTCCCGTGCGCCAGCGCATGGCCTACCGGCAAGCCGCCTTTTGCTACGCCCTTGGTCAGTCGCTTCGCCGCCTGGATGCCGTAGCACCCATTCGGAACCTGATTAGTGACGAGGAGTTGCGGGCCATTCAAGCCCACGACAACCTGCCCAACGCGTTGCTCATGCAGCACGGTACGGACCTGAGTGACTTGCTAGAACGCAAGCAGATCAATCCGTTTCAACAGGTGCAGATGGATGCTACCCTTCGTCGTCTCTGTGATTCAATGGGCAAATGCGAACGCATCAAAAACACGGTGTTCCCTTCGGCCTATAACCTGATTATCTACTTTTTCTTATACATGTTTGTAGCCTCGCTCCCCTTTGCCTTGGTCGAGTCGTTTGGCCTGGGTCAGATACCCATCGTGGTCGGGATGGCGGCCATTTTCTTTTTGATCGAGAAATCTGCGATCTACCTGCAAGACCCTTTTGAAAACAAACCTACCGATACGCCGATGACCGCCATTGCGCGCACCATCGAGATCAACTTGCGGCAGATGATCGCCGACGATCACGTACCTCCGAAGCCAGTGCCGGAAGAATACTATTTGATGTGATACCCTTTTATGAATTGCACTGCTCAAGTGCCATGAGCGTGCTAATCTCGATCTGCCTTATACGCCGTATCACTAATATCGTCGCCCTTCGGTACGTCCATGCGCTCCGTGTCGGTCAAAATTCTGTCACGAAATATCGGCAGGTCGTTCTGAATAATGCTCCACGTAGGGCGGAAGTCTATCTCCAGTCCGTCGCTAAACTTGGCTCCCTTAAAGGCCTCCAGCACCTGCAAATCAACCGCAGTGTACTGCGCTAAATACTCATCCGAGAGTAGGGCGGTGGCTTGGCCAATGTGCTGCAGGTTTTCCATCACTGTGACACGCACCCCCTCCTCGTCGGCAAACTGCTGATAATCCATACCCGCTACGTAAGACTCTATTTCGTTGATATAATTGGCAATATTGGTCAGGTGAACTTGATCTTCTTCTTTCATGAAAAATTGAATGAGTGAATGATAAAATGAATGAATGAAAAGTGGTCATATAGGCGTAACCGCGGGTGCGTTTAGATGTTTTGAACGCTCTGTTCGTAGCCTTCGTCCACCAGTAAATCGTGTCCGTCGGCACTGTCTACCGCCAGTTCATCGCAGCGTTCGTTTTCCGGAATGCCCGAGTGCCCCTTGATCCAGTGCATTTTCACGTCGTGCTGCTGATAGATGGCAATAAATCTCCGCCACAGGTCCGGGTTTTTCTTGCCCTTAAAACCTTTCCGCTGCCAGGTCCACACCCATCCTTTGTTCACCGCATCCACCACATACTGCGAATCGGAGTAGACTTTTACCTCCGATCCCGGTTTTTTGATGGCCTCCAGTCCCACAATCACCGCCAGCAGTTCCATGCGGTTGTTGGTGGTCATTCGATAACCGGCACTCAACTCTTTGCGATGTTGTCGATGCATGAGGATGGTGCCGTAGCCACCCCGGCCCGGGTTGCCCCGCGAGGCCCCGTCAGTGTACATAGTGATCATGGAATGGTAGTTTTTGAGTCCGCTCTGTTGTTTGGCCGGTGGGTTGGTTCACCTGGCGTATTTGATGGATTTGGCTAAGAAAACTGGCTGGTCACCAGTTTGATGGCAATGGCTAGCAAAATGATTCCGAACACTTTGCGGATGATGGTGAAGCCCGGCTTGCCAATTTTTCTTTCCAGCCACACCGATGACTTGAGCACAATATACACCAAAATTAAATTGATTACGATTCCGATGAGGATATTGGGGTAGCTGTAGGCCGCTCGCAACGAGATCAGGGTGGTCATGGTGCCCGCCCCGGCGATCAGCGGAAAGGCCAGCGGCACGATGGAGGCGTGCGAATCGCTCTCGGGATCGGACTTAAACAGCTCAATGCCCAGAATCATCTCCATGCCGATCAAAAACATCACCAGCGCCCCCGCCAGCGCGAAAGAAGCCACATCGAGCCCAAACAGACGCAGAATACGATCACCTAAGAATAGAAAGGCAACCATAATAACTCCCGATACGATCGTAGCCTTGCCCGACTGGATCTTACCGGTCTTCTTCCGCAGATCAATCACCACGGGCAAACTGCCCAAAATGTCGATAACCGAGAAAAGGATGAGCGTGACGGAAAAAATTTCTTTGAAGTTGAGCATGAAGGAAATGAATGAGAGATTGATTGAATGATTGAATGAGTGAGTGAATATGGTTGTCTGCTGGGTTAAAACTCCTGTAGGAAATTTTTCAGTTGCTCAATTTCCTCGTCGAGGAGGGCGGGAAAGTTGGCGATGCGGAGGGTGGTGGGTTTCAGATCGCCGTAGCCGTTGCCCAAGGTGAATCCGGCTTGTTTGGCTTGCGCGCGCAACCGGCCGATCGTTTCGGGTTCTGCCTCGATGGGGATCACGGTGCGGGACCGGAGGGTTGGTTCCTCCACCAGCAGACGAACTTCCTTCAACTCCGACAAAAAATTTACCCACTGTTGATAGCGTTCCTGGGTTTGCGCGTCTACTTCACCAATGGCCGCCCGGTCTTCCAGCGTACGCATCAGCAGGTAGATGCCCAGCACGTTGGGCGTGTGGGTGGTTTGCCAGCGCTGCATCTGTTCCTGCATGTACAATAAACTGTTGTAGTGCCGGTTTTCGCCCACCCGCTGCGCCTTCTCCAGCGCCCGGGGCGAACAAATGAGCACGGCCATCCCGGCGGGCAGTCCGAAGCACTTTTGCACCGAGGCGTACCACACGTCGGCCAGCGCGATGGGCAGCTCCACTCCTGCGAGCGACGAAGTGGCATCGACGGCAATCAGGGGCTCAGGAAACCGCACGCGCACGTCGGCCAGCGTGGCGGCCGGGAGCGCCGTGCCGTTCGAGGTTTCGTTCTGGGTGAGGCAAATCACCTCCGCTTCCGATGAGGGCTCCAGCTGACTGGCCCGCAGGGGCTGCCGAAAGTTGAACACGTACTGTTCGGCCCGCGCCTGCAGTTGCTGGGCGTAGCGAAACCACTTCTGTCCAAAGGCGCCGTTGTGTACGTGGTAGGACCGGTGGCGCACCAGCGACTGGCTGATAACTTCCCAGCACTCGGTGGCCGACGATACGTAAAAGACGGTGTAGTTGTCCGGCACATTCAGTTTCTCCTTAATCAAAGCGATGGTTCGTTGGGAGATAGCGATGAACTCCGGACTGCGGTGGTTGATGCTGAGCACGCCCTGTTCGTAGGCTTCCTGCACGTAGCGGGGCACCGCTGGGTAGACCCGTGAGGGACCGGGATAAAAGCTGATCACGATGGTTGGGTTGGTTATTAGTCGATAGTCAACAGTCGATAGTCGACAGCCGAAACTATGGACTGTGGACTATCGACTGTCGACTATGGACTGTCGACTAAAAAGACAAAATTACGAAGAAGGGGACAGAGTATGCGATTTCCGGCGCAAATTGATTCGCGGCGGCGCAATGCTTTCGTTAACTCGAGCAACAATTCCGAAGAAGTTGTACATTAGCCCGAAAAACACGATGCAACGACGAATCTTTGTTAAGCGCTCCGCGCTGCTCTCGGCCGGACTCGGCTCGGCCGGCTTGAGCTTATTGACCGCGGCCTGTAGCAATCCCTCCGCTCAATCAACCGCCGAAGGCGACACCACCGCGGTGGCTAGTGCTGCCTCCGAACAGCTGTTTAAAATTTCCCTGGCCCAGTGGTCGTTCCACAAGGCGCTGTTCAACCCCGCCGCCCTGAAGTTGCCCTGGTCGGAGTTTGGTAGTAAGCTCAAGAACGACTACGCTTTTTTGGTGGCCGACAGTGAATTGACAAACCTAGACTTTCCGGCCAAGGCCGCCGAAATGGGGTTCCAGGGAGTAGAGTTTGTGAACACTTTCTTCTACGACAAGGCGGAAGACACCGACTACCTGACCGAACTCAAAAACCGCTGCGCGGAGGCCGGGGTGCAGCCGCTGATCATCATGTGCGATGCCGAGGGCGAACTGGGTAACGCCGACGAGGCCGAGCGGCAGCAGGCGGTACAAAACCACCACAAGTGGATCGACGCGGCTAAATTTCTGGGCTGCCACTCCATTCGGGTGAACGCCCAGAGCAGTGGCACCTACGAAGAGCAGCAGCAGCGCGCCGCCGACGGACTTAGCCGACTGGCCGAATATGGTTCCCAACAAGGCGTTGATATCATCGTCGAAAACCACGGCGGGCTGTCGAGCAATGGCGAGTGGCTGGCCGGGGTGATGAAGCTGGTCAACAGCCCGGCCGTAGGAACGCTGCCCGACTTCGGCAATTTCTGCCTGGAGCGCGAAGCACCCACCGCCGAGAATCCCCAACCCTTGGGCTGCCTGGACGAGTACGACCGCTACCAGGGAGTGCGCGAACTGATGCCCTACGCCAAGTCGGTGAGTGCCAAAACCTACGACTTCGACGACCAGGGGCTGGAGGCTGAAATTGACTACGAAAAGATGATGCGCATCGTGCTGGACGCGGGCTACCGGGGCTTTGTCGGCGTTGAATACGAGGGTAGCGGCCTGAGTGAAGCGGAAGGCATCATGGCGACCAAGCAGCTGCTGGAGCAAGTGCGGAGTGAACTGGCGGGCGAGTATAGTTAAACAAATTATCCGGTTGAGCATGGTCAGAAGCTTGGTGATCGTACTGCTGCTGTTGCTGGCATACACGAGCGGGTACGGTCAGGGTTCGTCTTTTCTGATGTTCGAGAAAAGCCGCAACCGCCGGGCCTTCTACTACCCGGGCGACGAAATCTCGCTGCAACTGTGGGGCGACCGGAGCAAGTTCACCGGACGTATTCAGGAATTGCAGGACAGCGTCATCCTTTTTGAACACTATCGCGTTCGGGTGAGCGACATCACGCACATTTACCAGGACCGAAAGCAAAACTGGTACACGCTCCGCCACAAGATTTCTCCGATGCTGCTCATTGCCGGGTCGGGCTACCTGGTGCTCGACGTGGTCAACAGTCGGGAGTTCGACCGGGGTACGCTGGTGCTGAGTGGCTCGCTCATCGGGGCGGGCTTGCTGGCTAAGTGGCTTATTCCTACCAAAACCCGGATCAGGGGGAAGAGGCGGTTGAAGATCATGCGGCTTTAGCTAACTATAATCAACAAATGAAATGCACTAGCACTATTTTGATAATGACTTCGGTCGCTGTTTGCGCAATGAGTTGCGACGATACTGATAGGTCGGAAAAAGAACGATCCTGGACGTTACAAGCGCAAAATTCCACGCCCCATGAGGTCATGATACAGCTTTTATCTACCGATGCGGCTCTCCCGCCTAGTTTTGGCGTTCCGCCCGGTGTCACCGTAAAGTTATTTGACGGTTTGAGTGGACTGCTCAATCTAGACCCCATTTCCGCTGGACGTTATGACTCCGCTTTTATGATATTTAACCAAGTGGATACGCTGAAGTTCTACAGAAACCAAACAGGAAAGAGCGTCCTCGATCGGGAAGATTATGAGGTAACAAAACATGAAGACGATTTTACCTTGTATAACTACCCAATCACTGAAGAAGAGTACCAATTGGCTCAGAAGTGACGCTAGACGGATTTTTGCTTGCTCATCACCTTGATTGAGCATAGTCCAAAGCCTGACAGTCGAACTGTTACTGTTGCTGACATATGCGATTTGAAGATCAACCAGCGTGGCCTGACTTAGATGAACAGGAGGTGTTCCGATTGATTTTATTTTACGTGATAACTTTTTATTTTTGACGTAATGCTAAACAGAAAGAGATAATGGACGCCAAAGTCACCCTACATTTTGACCGCGAGGTTATTGAGCAAGCCAAGGTTTTCGCCGCTAATCATAACATCAGTTTGTCTCGTCTCACTGAGTTTCTTTACCGGCAGATCACCACTGGCAACTATCAAACGCTAGAAAAGTTTCCGATTGCCGATTGGGTGATGCAAGTAGCGGAAGGAGAGGCTACTTACCGCCAACGTTCTCGCCGTAAATTGAAGCAAGAATATCACGAGCAACGTTGAAACTCTTTATCGATGCTAATGTGCTCGTCTCAGTACTGAACAAAGAGTATCCGTTATTTACCTATTCTTCCCGAGTATTGAGCTTAGCGCAATTGAAAACCATTCTCTAGCCAAAACTAAGGTCGCAGCCAAATGGAAGGGAGCACTAATTCAACTGTCGATACTCATTCGGCGAGTAGCCTACGTGCTGCTTGAACACCCGGCTGAAGTGCTGCGGATACTTGAAACCCAATCCTTAACGACAGTATGATTCACGCTAATTCAGTTCCTCGGCAATTAATCCGGATATGTTGTCCCTGTCAGCACGTACCATCCGGACGGCTTCTATTTCGCTAGGGTTCAGCAAGTAGAAAAACAGATAGTCTTTATCAATCACAAACCGCCGTAGATTGGGAGCGATGTCATCGGCGCGGGTTCCCATCTCGGGGTTATCTGCAATTAAAAAAACGATTTCTTCTAACCGTAAAATCAGATCGGTTGCTCGCTCTTCGCTGTACTGGGCATAGTAATCGTAGATCTCATCCAAGTCTGCGGTAAAGCGTGGCCGATAGGTGAGATTAACCATTAGCGGTGCTGGGTGTGCCGCTTTTGGCCGCGTGCGATAACATCCCGGAATACATCACGGGTAAGGGGTCGGGTTTTGCCGCTTTGCAAACCCTCCTGAATCAACTCCCGGTAGTGTTCTACTTCGTCGATATAGCGGTTAATCATGGGGGCTAATGCTTCCTGGTCAGCAGGGGGCAATGTTTGCAAACGGTTTATAACGGTGTTCATCTCCTTGTTCATACATCCAATATATCAATTTTGGTACAGTTATCAAATAAGCAAGATGAAAGCTAGATCAGCGCTAATTCAACTGCCGGTACTCATTCGGGGCGTAGCCTACGTGCTGCTTAAACACCCGGCTGAAGTGCTGCGGGTACTTAAATCCCAACTCGTAGGCGATTTCACTCATGGACTTACTGGGGTCAAAGATGCGTTCCTTAGCTACGTTGATTAGCTTCAGTTGGATGTATTCCTGGGCCGACTTGCCCGTTTCCCGCTTAATCAAATCCCCGAAGTAATTGGCCGACAAAAACAACTGTTCGGCGCAGTAGCCTACGGTGGGCAAGCCCAAGGTTTGCGCTTTGTCGGATTGAAAGTAATCGTTTAGCAGGGTTTCAAACCGCTTCAGAATGCCCTGGTTGGCCGGGGTGCGGGTGATAAACTGCCGGTCGTAGAAACGGGTACAGTAGTTCAGAAACAGCTCGATGTTGGCCACGATAAGTCGGGCACTGTGCTTGTCCACCGGCTGGTTCAGTTCAAACGCAATCTTGGCGAAACAATCTTGCATGATTTGCCGCTCGTGGGCCGACAGGTGCAGGGCCTCGTGCACTTCGTACGAAAAGAACGAATACTCGTGGATGTGCTGACCCAGCGAGGTGCCGAGCAGCAAATCGGGATGAAACACCAGTGCCTGGCCCTGGGGCTGATAATATTCCTCGTCTTTATTTTCACCAATGACTTGTCCGGGAGCCAGAAAAATGAGGGTACCCTCCTCGTAGTCGTAGTAGTGACAGCCGTAGCGTAGGTCACCGCAGTTGATTTGTTTGAAGAAAATCGTGTAAAAGCCGTAGTGCATCCGCCGGTGTTGTCGGGGTTCGGCCTTCGAAAGATCAATGACGTTCACCAGCGGGTGCCGGGTTTCGTGCCGGTTGAAAGCGTTGTACTGGCCGATGGTGTCAAACTTCAGGATGTTGTTCATGAGCGTTTTTTCTTCAAAGGTAGGGCATTATTCCAGGTTCTGTTCTCTGCGTAGCTCAAATCAGTAATATGGGTTAGTAATCCCGTAATCGGTATACAAAAGTATTAAAAGCGTTCCCCGACCTTTGAACTGTGCCGATTAAAGAGCCTTAAAACAAATAGTTACCCGAATACTTAATAAAACTATGCAAACAAGGGCATTAGGCAAGAACGGGCTGGAAGTATCCGCCCTGGGGCTGGGTTGTATGGGACTAAGCTTTGGTTATGGTCCAGCCACCGACAAAGAGGCTGCCATCAAACTGATTCGTACCGCTTTCGAGCAGGGTGTCACCTTCTTTGATACGGCTGAAATCTACGGGCCATTTACCAACGAAGCACTACTGGGCGAAGCTGTGGAGTCGTTTCGCCACCAGGTCGTTCTGGCAACCAAGTTTGGTTTTAACATCGAAAACGGAAAGGCCAACGGCCTGGACAGTCGCCCGGAAACCATCCGGGCCGTGGCCGAAGCCTCGCTCAAACGGTTGAGAACCGATGTGATTGACCTGTTTTACCAGCACCGGGTAGACCCTGATGTTCCTATTGAAGAGGTAGCCGGTACGGTGAAGAAGTTAATCCAGGAGGGAAAAGTGAAGCACTTTGGTCTGTCGGAGGCAGTAGCTCAAACCATTCGTAAAGCCCATGCGGTACAATCCGTGACGGCCCTGCAAAGCGAATACTCGCTGTGGTGGCGAGAACCGGAACAAGAAATCCTGCCCACCCTAGAAGAACTCGGCATTGGCTTGGTGCCCTTTAGTCCTTTGGGTAAAGGCTTCCTGACGGGTAAGATCAACAAGGAGACAAAGTTTGACGATAATGACTTTCGCAACGTGGTTCCCCGCTTTTCGGAAGAGAACCGAAAAGCCAACCAAGCGTTGGTAGATTTGCTGGGTAAAATAGCAAAAGACAAGGACGCCTCTTCTGCCCAAATCGCCCTGGCCTGGCTCTTAGCTCAAAAGCCGTGGATTGTTCCCATTCCGGGCACCACCAAACGGCACCGCCTGGAAGAAAACGTAGGCGCGGCAGACATTGTCCTGGAGGCGGATGATCTGAAAAAAATCAACGAGGCTGTGGCCCAGATTGATGTACAGGGAGCACGCTATCCCGAAGAGATGCAAAAAATGGTAAATCGATAATGATGAATAATAATCAAGATACCTTAAAGATGAAAACCCAGGACAATCCGGGCATCAATCGACGCAGTTTCATAACCCGATCTACCCTGATCGGAGCCGGGTTAACGACCGGGTCATCGGCTTGGGCCAGCGCAACATCAAATCACTCAGACCGTAAAGCAACCCATCGCCCTTCGGCTGAGAAACGCAAGCTTGGTTCGTTGGAAGTCTCAGCCATCGGCTTAGGCTGCATGAGCATGACCAGCGGGCACTATAACCCTCCCCGACCGAAGAAGGAAATGATCCAGGTCATCCGGGGCGCAGTAGACCGAGGGGTAACCTTTTTTGATACCGCGGAGTACTACGGGCCGTTTACTAACGAAGAGGTAGTCGGTGAGGCACTCAAGCCCGTTCGCGACCAAGTGGTTATTGCCACCAAGTTTGGATTCCAGTTTGAGAACGACCAGCCGACCGGACGAAACAGCAAACCCGAACATATTCGGAAAGCGTTGGAAGGAATGCTTAGGCGACTGCAAACGGACTATATCGACTTGCTTTATCTGCACCGATTAGACCCGGAGGTGCCTATTGAAGATGTGGCGGGAACCGTAAGCGAACTGATGAAAGAAGGAAAAGCCCGTCATTTTGGCGTTTCCGAGCTTTCCTCGGCAACCTTGCGAAAAGCTCATGCCGTGCAACCCGTTACGGCCCTTCAAAGCCAGTACTCGCTGATCGAACGGGTACCGGAGAACCAAGTCCTGGACACCTGCGAAGAGTTGGGAATCGGCTTTGTTCCCTGGGGTCCGGTCTGTCGTGGATTTCTCACCGACAAGTTTAACGAGTATAGCCGATTTTCCGAAGATTCGCGCTACGCCGCCGTGGAATATTTCACTCCGGAAGCGTTGCGGACAAACATGGAGCTCCTTGACCTGACGCGCGCGTGGGCCGTGCGCAAAGAGGCAACGCCAGCTCAACTTGCATTGGCTTGGTTGCTGGCGCAGAAGCCATTTATCGTACCTATCCCTGGCACGACTAAACTGCATCATCTGGAGGAAAATACGGGAGCCCTGGATATCAAATTTACCGCGGATGAGTTAGAAAAATTTCGGAGAGACTTCTCATCGATTGAATTGGTAGGAGTTCGATCATCAAAATCCGCCCTGGAAGATCAATGAGTTTCGAGTAAAAGCAAATTGACAAAAGTTAAAACAATCTAACCCATCAAGACAATTATGAAGCACCTACTGAATTTAATCATTTTACTATCTACTCTCCTTTCCATCCCAGCGGTAGCACAAGAAGCGACTATTTTCCCGAAAGGCGAAAAAGCACCCAACGTGCATCACACCGGGGACGTGTGGCTCAGTCATGTTAGTGATGCGGACGGTACTTTTGACTACAACATCGCGCATGTGGTCATGGCACCCGGTGCCAAATTAGACTGGCATCGGCATCCGGAGGGACAACAACTCATTATTACGGAGGGCACCGGCTCCTACCAGGAAAGAAATAAGCCGGTACAAATTGTGCGAAAGGGAGAGGTCGTCCAATGTCTTCCCAACGTAGAACACTGGCACGCCGCTACTCCGGAAACCGGGGTGGCGTATTTGGCCGTCACCGGGAATCAACCCACCGAATGGTTGGAACCGGTAAGCGAAGAGGAATTCAACAGCATCGACCCACCTGCTACCGGTAGCACAAATGCGAATAGCAATTCGGAACAGGAAATCAAAGATCTTTCTAGGCAGAAGTGGCAGTGGATGGCTGATAAGAACGTAGATACGTTGGCCAATCTCTTCCACGAAAAGGCGGAATTTGTCCACATGGGCGGAAGCTGGGGGAAAGAGCAGGAACTCGATATCATCAAAAGCGGAGGAATTTGGTACAAGCAAGCGGATGTCCACGAAGTATCAGTGAATTTCATTGATAACACAGCCATTCTTTTAAATCGAATTGATCTGCTGGCTGAGGTGGGGGGCAATGAAGTCACCAATCCCTTCGAGGTGACTGAAGTATACGTAAAGCAAAACGGTACCTGGAAGCTAGGTTCGCTTTCGTTTACCAAATTACTTAATCCCTAGCATCACCATTTTTGACACAGTACTAACCCAAAAACAATAAGACATGAACCGACGCCAGCTTTTTAAAACAGGATTGGCAGTAGCCGGAGGCTCGGTAGTAGCTTCCGTGGCCGGAGCTCAAAGTACAGCCCAGGGAAATAAAGGCAGTTCACCCAGCCAAAATTCTCAAAATACCCAGGCAGCAACCTTGATCGGGCGGCGAAAACTTGGCACCTTGGAAGTATCCGCTATTGGCATGGGCGTGCAGAACATGCACCGCAAGTACACCACCACGGTGCCCTACCGTCCGGAAATGATCAGCGTTCTCCGCGAGGCATTCGAGCGTGGCGTCACCTTCTTCGACTGCGCCGAGGCATACGGCCCTTTCGAAAACGAACGGATTCTGGGCGAGGCCATCGAGCCGTTTAGAGACCAGGTCAGGATCACCTCCAAGTTCGGCTGGGACATTGACCCCGACACCGGCGAGCGCGGTCCCGGACTCAACAGCCGCCCCCAACATATCAAGCGGGCCGTGGAGGGGTCGCTCCAGCGGCTGCGGACCGACCGCATAGACCTGCTCTATCAACACCGCGTCGACCCGCAGGTGCCGATCGAGGACGTGGCCGGAGCGGTCAAAGACCTGATGGACCAGGGAAAGGTGCTGCACTGGGGACTTTCCGAACCGGGCATACAGACGATCCGTCGCGCTCATGCTACGTTGCCGCTGACCGCGATCCAAAACGAATACTCGATGGCCACCCGCGATCCGGAGAAGGAAGTGCTACCGCTCTGCGAAGAGTTGGGAATTGGCTTTGTGCCCTGGTGGCCGCTGGACTGCCAACTACTAACCGGCTGGATTGACGCGGACACCCGATTCGCGCCGGGCGATTTTCGGGCAATCACTCCGAGGTTCGCGCCCGAGAACCTGGCGCACAACATGCAATTGGTTGATCTGATCAAGACCTGGGCGGTTCGCAAGCGGGCTATTCCGGTTCAGATCGCCCTGGCCTGGCTGATGGCGCAAAAGCCGTGGATTGTGCCGATCCCCGGCACTACACAAATGGCACATATGCAAGAGAACATCGGCGCGGCTGAGGTTCAATTCACCCCCGCCGAGATAGCCGAACTGAATACGGCAGTCCGGGCTATTGAGGTTCGCGGGCAGCGCCTGCCGGACCGCGTACTAGCCTTTTCGGGCGTAGAAGCACCACCAAAGAAATAATGAGTATAATTTCAAAAAATAATAGTGCTATGAAAAAAAGAAAAGCTTTTAAAAACAAGGTCACATTGGCTCTTACCATTATGATGGGAATTAGCCTCTCAACCGACCCGGTATTGGCCCAGCAGACGCAGAAAACGGAGCCATATCCTGTAGGAAATCCGCTTGGTATGCCCGCGGATGATGGCACCTTCGAGCCGATCTCATCGAACGTAAAAGTCTACGGAGGCATCTACGGAGCGGAGAGTTGTTCGTACGACCCGGAGCGGGGGGTCATTGTGGTACCCAATCGGGGGGCACCGCAGAACGTCCAAACCAACGATGCCTGGGTTTCCCTCATCAACCACGACGGCTCGGTGCACACCCTGCGGTGGATCGGACTGCAAAATGCCGACGGACGAGAAGCCTTGTCTCCGCCCCTGGTATTAAACGAGCCGTTCGGTAGCGATATCATGAATGGTCGGCTCTACGTGGCTGATCGTGATGGCGGTACCAGTGATGATGATCCCAGTGTGGCCGTTATTCGTCAGTTTGACATGAAGACGGGTGAGCCGGTGAAAGAAATCCGAATAGAAGATTCTCCGTGGATCAACGACATCGAAGTGAAGGAAGATGGTACCGTTTACGCCACGCAGACGGGTGATTATTCCGGTGAAAATCCCGATCCCGATACCTGGAAGGTTTGGAAGGTGACCCCCAACGGGGAGGCTACGGTTTTCGTGCAGGGCAAGCCGCTCAACGCTCCCAACGGCATCGCCTTCGATCCGGATGGAAATATTGTCGTGGCTAATTACGGAAACGCGGAGGTACTGACATTCTCAGAAAGCGGAGAATTGCTGAAAACCGAAAACGCGGCCCAAGTCGGCAGCGATGGTCTGGTAATCATGCCCGATGGCACAAAATACGTATGCAGTGTAAGACAAGGAGGCGTTTCCCGTATTCGTCCCGGTGCGTCCGCTGAATTGATTGCCACTAACATTCCGAATGCCGCCTCGATGTGTTACGATGCCGGGGCCAACCAACTGGTGATCCCGATGAATCAAAACAATAGCCTCGCCTTCATACCACTCGACCAATGAAATGGTGTTGACCAATATATGAGGATTAGGCAATCCTTCAAAACTGAACACATTGCGAAAACAAGTTCTGTTTTTGAACATAAAAACGGCACATGTCCATGTATAGCCAAAAAATGGACACAACTATTGCTATCATGCACCCACTGTTAGCCTTTTTCCTCTTCATTTCAATTTGTGCCTCTGCCCAAACGCAGGGTAGCAATGCTGAAAAGAGCGCTACTGTAGATTCTAACAAAATATTGATCGTATATCTATCGCGCACCAACAACACCAAAGCGATTGCCGAAATGATTCACAAGCAGGTAGGTGGCGATTTGGTGGCGCTGGAATTAGAAGATCCCTATCCCGAAGATTACGATGCTATTGTCAAGCAGGTGGCCGAGGAAAACGAAACCGGGTTCCTTCCGCCCCTGAAAACCAAGGTTGCGATAGATCAATACGATACCATCTTTTTGGGGTTCCCGACCTGGGGGATGCAACTACCGCCCCCCGTGAAAAGCTTTTTGCATCAGTATGATCTAAGCGGGAAAACTGTTATCCCCTTCAATACTAATGCCGGATATGGCGTAGGAAGCAGCTTTGAGACGGTAGAGAAGTTGTGTCCGGATGCCAACCTGTTAGAAGGATTTTCTATCCAAGGGGGCATCGAGCGAGATGGAATTTTATTCGTGATGGAAGGCGAAAAAGCAGGTGAGGCGGAAGCTAAAGTGACGGAATGGTTGCAAGAAATTGAGGTAATTCGATAACCAACAATATGATCAAGCAAAACACAGATTTTAAGATCAAAGCTCCCATGTCCTTTTTAATACTATTACTGATGACAGTTAGCTACCAAACCGTCTCAGCCCAGCCAAAAGAACCGATGATACGTATTGCCGAAATTGAAATAGATTCGGCTTATCTGGAAGAATACAAAACTATACTAGCGGAAGAAGCGGCGGCCTCGGTCAAACTGGAGGTAGGGGTGATTGCCATCTTTCCGATGCATCAAAAAGAAAATCCTACCCAGATAAGAATACTGGAAATATACGCCAGTAAAGCCGCGTACGAGCAACACCTGAGAACGCTTCACTTTCAAAAGTACAAAGCCACTACGCTTGAAATGGTAAAATCATTGAAGTTGGTAGCTATGGAAGCGATAGATATGGCAACCATGCCCCTGATGTTTGAAAAACTTAAAGCAGATGAATAGAAGAGTATACATTGCTCTTTTGAGTGATTAAAGAAACCGTGAGTTCGCAGTTTATCATTCAAACGATATGAATATCAACATCATAAAGATTATCACCCTCGTTGCCTGTCTTGCTTTTCATCTTAGCAATACTCCCGCTTTGATGGCCCAAGCCGCCGCTGATTCAACTTCATCATTAAATGCCCAAGAGCAATCCATCGTCGTCATCGCTACTTTTACCGCCCAGGGTGATCTAGAACAACTGCAAAAAGCCCTGAATGGTGGATTAGACGCGGGTCTGACGATCAACGAAACCAAAGAAGCGCTGGTGCATCTGTACGCCTATTGCGGCTTCCCCCGCAGTATTCGCGGACTGCAAACATTGATGACAGTTGTGGAGAATCGACGGGCAAAAGGTATTCAAGATGAAGTAGGCCCAGAGGCGACGCCTCCCAATGTGAAGGAGGACAAGTACGAAAAAGGAAAACAGGTATTGGAAGAACTTACCGGACAGTCCCAGGACGGACCTAAAAAGGGCTACGCCGAATTCAGTCCCATCATCGAGGTCTTCTTGAAAGAACATTTGTTTGCCGACATATTTGGCCGCGACATTCTCACCTACTCCCAGCGAGAGATAGCCACGATCTCAGCCCTGATCAGTATGGGCGGGGTGGAACCAATGGCCCGCGGGCACATGGGTATCGCCCTGAACATTGGCATTACCAAAGCGCAACTAGAGCAACTGCTGTCTCTCATTGAAGATGATATAGGCCAAGCAGAAGCCAAAGCAGGCAGACAGATTCTCTCACAGGTTGTATCTTCAAACAATACGGACGAGACAATGGACACGACCCTTTTTCCCAAAGGCACAAAAATTACCAACGATAATTTTACGGGCACCGCTTGGCTTACTTCTCTGGTGACCGCGGATAGCACCAATGACAACGCAGTGGGCAGCGTGACCTTTGCGCCGGGAGCGAGAACCGATTGGCATCTCCATCCAGCAGGACAGATCATTATAGCAACGGGAGGCGTTGGTTACTACCAAGAAAAAGGTAGTCCGAAGCGAATTCTTCAAAAAGGCGACGTGGTGAAATGTCCGCCCAATACTCCTCACTGGCACGGAGCCGGTCCGGACCAGGAGTTTGCTCAAATTGCCATTACCGGCCGGGAAGATGGCCCTACCGAATGGTTAAAAGCGGTCATCGAAGAAGCGTATTCACGATGAGTGAAACGTTGGTGAAACCACCACACTATGGCTACTCCGTATCCGGCACGTGCACATACACCCGCCCCTTGTAGGTCTCTCGGGTGTAGAAGGCCAGAAAGTAATACGGCCCACTGGCCATTCCTTCGGCATACCACTGAAAACCAGGATCGCGCGTGGCGTACACCCGCTTGCCCCAGCGGTTGTAAATCTCGATGCGATCAAACGAATTAGCGCAGTTGCCCAATGGCAGGTCGCAGCCTCCTTGCGGATCATTACAGAAATCCAGAAAGAAGAAATCACCGAAACCGTCCTGGTTGGGCGTGAAAGCGTTGTGCGGCTCAAACTCCTCAAAACCCAGTGAGAACACGCCGATGTCCAGAATGGCGCGCACTGTGTCCGTCTGGTTGCTAAAGCACTTGTCATCCTCCACCACAAAGGTGAGGGCAAATTCGGCCCGGTTGAAGTCCGGCGGCAGCAAACTGCAGTCGGGCACCCAAAAGAAGCGCGAGGCTACCCGCCCCCGGCCCCGCACCGGGTTAAATCCGAAGTTCACCACTTCGGCGTCCAGGGGTTCGCCGTCGAGCGTTACCTGCGTGAGGCGCAGGGTGATAATGTCCACGTCCGCGTCGGTGCCTACCACGTCGAAACTAATGGGGCGATCCACCGTGCCCACAATGGTGTCGCTACGCACGTTGCGCAAACTCACCTCAGGCGGACGGTTGCTAGGCGGCAGTACGTTGATGCGCACCCGTACGGTGTCGCCGCTGGGCACCGCGCACTGGTTCTGGTCGCGGGCAATGAAGTCAATCTCGTAGGTTCCCAGCGCTTCGATCGAGCGGCACGATAGTTCCCAGTTGAAGGGCGAACTAATGCGGCGGATGCCAGAGTTGCCCGGGAAGTTAATGCCCAAATCATTCAACTCGAATCCTATTCCTTCGGCAGTGAGCGTCATAAAATCCCCGTCGCGCTCCTCGGCGATCACATCGAAGCGCAGCACGTCATCAATGCGCACGTCAATTTCCGTTTCGGTGAGTCCGTCGAAGGTAATCTCAGGGCGGTTGTTTTCAGGCAGATTGATCTTGAGTTGCAAGCGCAGTTCGTCGGGTTCGCCGAACGAGCAGTCGCTATCGTCGCTCAGGCGAATGATCACCTCGAACGCGTCGCGCTGATCAAAGGGGAAAGTGGCACAGTCGGTGTTCCAGACAAAGGTTTTCTGCACCTCGCCGGGCACCAGCAAGCCCTCGCGCAGTTCCATGCCGTAGTCAGCCAGATCAAAACCCACCCCCTCGGCCGTGAGCGACAATTGATCGTCGTCCGGGTCAATGCCCTGGATGGGCAATTGATAATTTTCTCCGGCATCAACCGTCACGTTAACAATGTTCGGATTGTCGACAATAAACGGATCCTCGTTTTCGGGACCTTCCACGTTCACGGTGATGCGCAGGGTGTCGGTGAGCGGCACGCTACAGGCGTCGTCGTAGGCCACCAGGTCGATGATCATGGGACTACCATCGTCGGTGTAGGGGCACTCGGGTAGGCAAAACTCGAAGGCCAGCGTGTCGTTGGTTCCCGACAGCTCGGTGAGCGACAGCGGAATCAACTCCTGAATGTCCTGGTCGAAGTTGACGCCAATGGCGCGCACGGTGACCTGTTCGCTGCCGTCGATCGCAATGTCGGGATCGGTGATAAACATTTCCAGGCACTTCTCGTCGTCCACCCCAAAATTAAGCACCGTACCTTCTTGATACGCCGTCGTTTCGCCCTTCACCTGCCCGCTGATCTGCGGAGCGTCACCCGGGTCGCAGTCGATCACCAGCATCTGAAAATCGCGCCGCACCTCGCCGATCTTCTCGCCGTCACGATACTCCTCAGCCCGCACTCCGAACACGAACAAACCCAACTGCGAGGGCCGCACGGTCAAAAAACCTCGTTCGTTGATACGCAGTGGCGGACTACCCGGCACCATGTTGCTGGCGTCGATGCCATCCACGAAGGTCACCGACTGGTGGGGGCGGGGCTTGGGAGTGGGCAGCGGGTTAGAATTTTCAGGAATAGGATCGGTTTCCGAGCTGTTGTAGGGGGCCACCAGCGAGTAGACCAGCGAGTCGCCGTCCACGTCGCTACCCGCAAAGTCGAAATAGAAATTTTGGTTCACGCAGGCGTAATTGCTCAGGGGCGGAAACAAGATGGGCGTAGAGTTGATAAACGGCTGCCCGTTGCGCTGCACCGCCGGAAACTCCAGGTAGAACGTCTGCCCGGTGCCGTCGAACTCCAGGTTGTTCACGTTGTAGTTGCGGCAGCAGCGCTCGTAGACCACGTAGTAGCCCGCCGGGTCGTTAAACTGGCTGGCGGGCAGCGTCAGGGTGTCGGTATAGAGGATGCGGCGGGTCTGCAACTCGTCGATACTGCACTCGGGGTTGGTGTAGGGCACGAAGGTGGAACCGGCGTTGATCAGCTGCATCGAGCGCACAAAGGTATCGTCGCTCTTGCGGTAGATATACACTTCGGTAACCTGATCTTCGGCATCGTCGTTGCCAAACACCTCGTCGAAGTACTGGATCAGATTCAGTGCGTAGCGTTCGCCTTCAATGTGGCGCAACTCAAACTCTCCTCCCACAATGTGGCTGGCCCGGGCCGAAAACAGACCACTGAGGATAAGCAACGCTCCCATTATAATTTTTCGCATGCGTGTGTAGTTTCGTAGGGTGCGTTATCTGCTCACACCACCTTTCTTATCCCAGATTCTAAACGTCCGGTCGCGTTCCAATGCTAAGATACAGGTATTTCCGAAAAAAGTACTTCATCCGCACCGGAAAGAACCCTACTTTCGCGGCAGAGACTGGCGGCGGGGCTAGATAGTGGATGTTGGATAGTGGATATTAGTCACTAACATCCTGGCTACTTAGAAAATCATCCAACATCTAATATCCAACATCCTGGCCATTTAGAAAGTCGTCTTGTCCATCCAGAAGATCATGAAAAGAGCAGCGAACGAATTGATTGAGCGGGCCACCGTGGAGCGCATGGCCGCCGAAGGCAAGTGCATTGTGCGGCACAACGACCGCGTGGTGTTCGTGCCCTTCGTGGCGCCGGGCGACGTGGTGGACGTGTACACTACGCGAAAGAAAAAAGCTTATTGGGAAGGAAAAGCGGTGAATTTTCATCACTACGCCGAAGACCGGGTGGAGCCGTTCTGCGAGCACTTCGGAGTGTGCGGAGGCTGCAAGTGGCAGCACATCCCCTACCCCCAGCAGTTGGCCTACAAGCGGCAGCAGGTGATCGACCACTTTGAGCGCATCGCCAAGGTGCCCCTGCCCGAGGTGCCCGCCACGCTGGGTTCGGAGCAGATTACCTACTACCGAAACAAGCTGGAGTACACCTTTTCGGACCAGCGCTGGCTCACCCGCAAAGAGTTGGCGCAGAAAGAGGTGACCTACGACCGCCGCGCGCTGGGCTTCCACATGCCGGGCAGCTTCGAAAAGGTGCTGCCTATCCGGCACTGCTACTTGCAGATTGATCCGTCGAACGCCATTCGACTGGAGATTGATCGCTACGCCAAGGAGCACAACCTTCCGTACTACAACGCTCGGCGACACAAGGGCCTGTTGCGCACGCTAATGATCCGCAGCACCAGCACCGGTGAAATGCTCGTGTTGGTGCAGTTCGGCGGAGACGCCCAGGCCGAAGAAGCGCAACCGGTCATCACCGCCCTGCTGGATCACATTCGCACCGCCTTTCCTGACCTCACCGCGGTGCAGTACGTAATCAATCCTAAGAAAAACGACACCTTCCACGACCTAACGGTGCAGCACCACAGCGGCACGCCCTACCTCACCGAGCGCCTGGGCGATTTGCAGTTTCGCATCAGCGCCCAGTCGTTCTACCAGACCAACTCCGAGCAGGCGCAGCGACTCTACGAGGTGGCCCTCGAGATGGCGCAGCTCACCGGCGAAGAGTACGTGTATGATTTGTACGCAGGCACCGGCACCATCGCTAATTTCGTGGCGGCGCACTGCGACCGGGTGGTGGGGCTAGAGTACGTACGCACCGCCGTGGCCGATGCCCGGGTCAACAGCGAAATCAACGGCATCGAAAACGCCCAATTTGTGGCGGGTGACATCAAAGATTTGCTGCAACCGGCGCTGATCGAAAAGCACGGGCGGCCCGACGTGATCATCACCGACCCGCCCCGCACCGGCATGCACCCCGACGTGGTGAAGCAGTTGCTGGCCATCGCTGTGCCCCGCATCGTGTACATCAGTTGCAACCCGGCCACCCAGGCCCGCGACGTGGCGCTGCTGGCCGAAAAGTACGCGGTGAAGCAAATGCAGCCCGTGGATATGTTTCCGCACACCCACCACGTGGAAAACGTGGCGCTGTTGGAGATCAAGCAACGTCAATGAGGCTGCTTGGTTTTCTAAAAAGATTTGTAGACCCCTTCCGTCGCGTCAAAGTGCACCACGACGAATTGTTGAGTGCTATTATTGCGTTAATAGTGCCTTACATTGTTTTGTTATATGCTTTTATAGCTCGTTGGCGGGCTTACGACGAATTGTAATCCGCTTTTATTGCGCCGATGCGCCTTACGAAGAAATGTAGGGCAGCGAAGTTGCAGTAGAAGCCCTTTACGACGTTTTGTAAAGTACTTTTATTGCAATAGCAGGGCACTACGACGTTTTGTAGCGCGTCGGCATTGCTCGAAAAGCAGTCTGCAACGAATGGTAGCCGGAATGGTATTGGTTAGAAATTGATTTTCCGTAAATTCAGACCCAGAAGAATAGAAACGGATGTTTAACTGGGCAATTGGCTAAAATCTGGAACGTCTATACGTGATGAGTATAGACACAATTGCGTTTGTACAATTGTTAGCAAGCATTAGAATAAGTGAAAAATATGAACCCAGATTATTGCATCTGCTATTACGCAGAACAAAACGCAAAAGGAATAGCAATAAATTTGCTTACCTTCGGGTATAAAAATTTTGCATGAGCAATTCACGTAAAAAAGATCGATGAGCTTGAAACTCTTGTGAACCATCCCAACTTCAATAACCGACAGTTTTTCATTGAAAATGTTCAACAGTTTGCTCTTGACAATCTTTTAGATGCGATTAAGATTTCTATTTGTTTTGAGAATTACATGAAGGCCAAACTGATACTCAACAAATTTGTAGTTCATACAATCGCAGGAGATGAAAAATATAGAACTTTGAAAAAGGAGCAGGGGAAGAGACCAATTGAATTGAAAGAGATGATGGATACAGAAAGTTGGAGACAAATTGAAGGACAAGGAAGGTACTGTTTGCCGGGACTTACTGAAAATACCATTCAATTCAATGTTATGCTTAATAAGGAAAAGTACCAAAAGGTAATCAGTTTTTCACCTCAAATTAAAGGGATCATTTCTAGATTAAATGATTAGCGGAATTCATTACATTTTTTGATAGGTGAGAGTGGGAAGTACGGTAAGGAAAGGGTACGTGAATTAAAACGAGTTATTGACTTTGTGGAAACAGATCTTTTCATACTTCAAAATCAACTGATCGATGATTTGAACTTACCAGAGGAGAAAAAGTTGAAGAAAACGCCTGCTAACACCATGCAGCCGCCAGCCTAGCAAATACGAACTCGAGCGCTAGTTTCGCCAAGCACAAAAATTGATACTCTGAAAACAGAAAGCCAACAAGTCCGGCCTGACGGCTGCATTCAACGTTGTGTGCTACCTGAATGAAAATCCGTATTTTTGAACGATATGAAATTAGATTTTGATCTGAGAGGAAACTTGCAACCCTATGAAAAGGTATCGCTCTCATTAAAAGAATTTGAGAATTTCTTTGTAAATCAATTTCCTGATAACCACCAAAGAAAACAAATCTTTGATGACTATCTAAATTTTGTTCATGATTTTTCTGCACAGATTTCCAACCAGTTTACTCAATGGATTGACGGCAGTTTTGTGACGGCTAAAGAACATCCTAACGATATAGACTTCGTAACCTTCATCAGCTACGAGTTATATGAGGCTAAAGAAGAGCTGATTGACAAAAACTTTAGGTTGGATGGAGCTAACAAGAACTACGGGGTAGATGCGTATACGGTAAGACAATACCCTAAAGAACACACAAAGTATATGCTTTATCGTTCTGATTGGGTATATTGGTATCACTGGTTTACCAAGACCAAAAAGAATCGTATTAAGAAAAAGTACCCGAAGGGATTCATAGAAATTGAATTTAACTAATCGGCTTATGGAAGCAATAGATAAAGAAGAAAAGGTAGCTAGAATTAGCGACATCATTGAGCAGATTGAAGAGTTGAATAAGATGATAGACTTACACCGTGGTCATCAGGGTGACTT
The DNA here is from genome assembly GCA_965217295.1 of Cyclobacteriaceae bacterium. Taxonomy (GTDB): domain Bacteria; phylum Bacteroidota; class Bacteroidia; order Cytophagales; family Cyclobacteriaceae; genus Tunicatimonas. Next base: position 4,199,063 of record CBDCHR010000008.1, on the reverse strand, counting down.
GTCAACTATCACGCAGTACGAATACATGCGAAACACGTTTGTTAAAGAGCTAAATGAATTGATGGGGGATTTTAAACTAGACGTTAGATTGACAGAACATGCCGCTTGACGAAAAGGCAGCACACAACACCATGCAGCCGCGGGTCATCGTGACGCGGGCGGCCCCCGCCAGTCTAGCAATGATAAGTTTGAGTGTTTGTCGCTCTGAGTTCGTATATTGAACTCGGAAGACAAAAGCAAACAAGTTCGGCCTGACGGTTGCATTCAATGTTAGATGAAACTCAGCATAAGTCTGGTTCGTTTTGAAAGAAAAATTAATACCTCTTCAGTTGGCTAAAGAAATATACTTCTGATATATTCACGCACTATGAATATGGCCACTACCTCTCCCAACCAATCCATCGACCTAAACGACCCTTACAACCGCACCGAGCAGATTTTTCCGACCCTCACCGAGGAGCAGATCGAGCGGATCAAACCCTTCGGGGAGGTGCAGGACCTCGAGAAGGGAACCGTGGTTTTTGAGCGCGGCGAACGTAGTGTCGACTTCTTTGTGGTGCTCCGAGGTTGCATTGAAATTTACGAATACGCCGCCGACGAAATCCGGGTCATCACCGTCCACGGCGAGCGGCAGTTTACCGGCGAACTCGACCTGTTCAACAACCGGGAGATTCTGGTGGGAGGCCGCATGGGCGCCGACGGACAGGTGATCCGGCTGAGTCGCGACCAGTTTCGTAAGCTCATCACCGCCGAGCCCGACGTAAACGAGATCATTATGCAAGCCTTTATCCTGCGGCGGCGGGGCCTCATCTCCCACCAGCAGGCTTCCGTCACCATGGTTTCTTCCCCCCAGTCGAGCGACGCCCTGCGCATCGAGCGCTTTCTGGAGCGCAATGGCTACCCCCTGAAAACGCTGGACTTCCAGACCGAGGAGGGACAGCAACTGCTGCAAAAGTGGGAAGTATCGCCCGAGCAGTTGCCGATGGTGTTTCTCCACAACAAAGAAGAAGTGCTGTGCCAACCGTCTAACCTAAAACTGGCCCAAGCCCTGGGGTTGGTAGAGGAGATCAAGGAAGACCACCTTTACGACGTTGCCATTCTGGGGGCGGGGCCCGCCGGGTTGTCGGCCACGGTCTACGCCGCCTCGGAAGGACTCAGTGTGCTGCTCATCGAGTCGGAAGCACCCGGTGGACAGGCCGGCACCAGTTCCCGAATCGAAAATTACCTGGGGTTTCCGCTGGGCGTGTCGGGTCAGGAGCTGGCCGCCCGGGCCCAGGTGCAGGCGCACAAGTTCGGGGCCACCATCGCCCTCCCCTACGCGGTGCAGGGGCTGAATTGCAGCGAGCAACCGTATCGGCTACAATTAGACCACCGTTGCCAGGTCAAAAGCAAAACGGTGATTATCACCACCGGGGCCCGCTACCGTAAGCTGGATTTGCCCCAGGAGGAAAAGTTTGAGGGAGTGGGCATCTACTACGCCGCTACGGCGATGGAGGGTACCCTGTGCAAAGACGAGGAGGCCATCGTGATCGGGGGCGGCAACTCGGCCGGTCAGGCAGCGGTGTTTTTGTCGCGCTACGCCCGCCACGTGCACGTCCTGGTGCGCAGCGAGGGACTAGCCTTTAGCATGTCGGACTACTTGATTAAGCGCATCGAGGCCTCCCCGCGCATCACCTTGCACCCGTTTACCGAAATCGACGCATTGGAGGGCGACCGGTACCTGGAGCGGGTGGTGTGGAAGAATAACCAAACCGGGGCCACCGAGACCAAGGATATCCGCCACCTGTTTTTGATGCTAGGTGCCGTGCCCAACACGCAGTGGCTCGACGGCTGTCTGCAACTAGACGAGAAAGGATTTATTCTGACGGGTTTGGAGGTGGCCAACGGTGAAGACTGGCCCCTGGATCGGCCCCGCATGATGATGGAAACCAGCGTGCCGGGCGTGTTCGCGGCGGGCGACGTGCGGTCCGGCTCCACCAAGCGCGTGGCCTCCGGCGTGGGCGAAGGGGCCATCACCGTCAGCCAGTTGCACCAGGCTTTGGCTGAATAAAGCAAAGTTACCCTTGCTCGACGATCAGCCTATTGATTTCCGCCTCAATCTTTCCGGAAGAAGGCCGCTCGGCTTCAGCATCCACGATGTTTCCGGCTTGGTCGATGAGGATGTAGCGGGGAATACCGCTGATCTCGTAGGCTTTCATTAACGGAGATTCGCGGCTTTCTGCAGACTCTCTAACGTGAACTCCTTTTAGTTCTTGGTCAGCGATCATATTCTTCCACTTTTCCTGATCTTCTGCTCGGTCGATAGACACGTACAGAAAAACCGCTTGGTCATTACCCGCAAACTGCTTCTGTAATTTCCTAGAATGTGGAAACTCTTTTAGACAAGGCCCACACCAAGTAGCCCACACGTCGATGTAAACTACCTTTCCTTTCAGGTCGCTAAGCGATAGCGGTTTACCTTCCGGGGTAGTGCCGATGATGGGCGGAGCGGGACGCCCGGCGGCCAGCGTCAGCCACTGTTGGTACTGCGTCTCCAGGCGGCCCGTTAGATCAGAAGATGGGTACGCTTGCTTAAAATCAGTGTACAGGCTATCAAGTACCGGAGTGATTCCCTGAGAAGCTAGCAAATCACTCACATTATAAGCCACCAGAAATTGCTCCATCTCGGGCGGATACTTTTTGCTTCTGATTGCCTGATTCACCATTGACGGAATGTCGTCCTGAGCTTCCTTCGACAAACTATCGTAAAGTGGCCAGGTCACCGAGTGATTCAGATGCATCTTCAGGGCTATAGCGTAGTCATATGCCAATAAGCTATTGCTAAGGAAGCTAGAATCCGTAGGCAAATCGTAATAGGATAGGGCTGCGTTGTCTTTTGTCGATTCGCCATTGATGACAGAAGCGTTCGGTTTGTCAGAATAGTGAACCAGTTGGTAATTTTCTTTCAAGCCAATAAGTTTTAGCCGGTTGCGCATCTGCAAAGCCTCGCCAAGTTCATCCGTTATTGCTGCGGAATCTATGTAACGGTGGTGGAAATCATCGTACGCTGCTCTGGTAGAATCCAGTCGATGGTTAATTTCGTCCGGTCCTAGCTCCCAAGCATATCTCCCCCCGGTGTTCGCAAATTGCTGCTCAATGCGGGCGGCCTGCACCAAATAATTGTTAACGGCTGATCCAACTCTCGTATGAGAAATGGTTTGATCATCTCCGGTACCCCGCACCTGAACAGTTAGCTCGTCGCCGGGGGTCAGATAGATTTGATGCGCTCGGTCTGTCACTTCCAGATATGCCAACGTGGGTTCAGACAAGTTAAGTACTACCGTCGCGGTATCGCCCGTGCTTGGCTCCCCTACCGCCAGCACTGAATCAGCAAAGTCGAACGGATGTATTGTGCCCACCTTGACATCAGGTAGTTCGCCTTCGGGATATAGGATGGTGAGACGAACTGAAGCTTCTTGGAGAGAAGGTTTTTCAGTCGAAGTGCAACCAAACAGTATGCTGATAAAAAGCAAACCCAAAAAGGCAGATTGAACGGAGCTTGCGTTACTCGGATTTTGCATCGTCTAGCTGTTTATATTTGATTCGTTGCTCCAAGTGATTAACCTAAGAAAAACAACGTTATAAAGCTAACCAATAGGCAAAATATCTTTGAAGAATAGCGGCAAGGTGACTTTGAAATCATCCACCTCTTTCGTAACTGCCATTTTTGAAACTAACTTTAAAGTCAGATGATTTAATACCCAGGGTTTTGCACTAAAAAACCTTCTTCACTAGAAGCTCCGTCAATGGCTCTTTGAGGAATCGGGAACAGCCTTTTGTTGACATCGCTATCGGTCTTCCCGGTCCAGTTTCCTTCGTATTTACCAAATCGTATTTGATAGTTTCTTCTAAAACCTTCCCAGTAAAGTTCAAATCCTGATTCACGGAACAATATATCCAGGTCAAGGGAAGCTAACGCCTCCGGAGTCTGGGCCGGGCGAGCAGTTCTGGAGGTTCTTAGCGTATTGACGTCGGTTAAGGCCTCGGCAACGTCACCTTTTCTCAATTTGGCCTCAGCCCGCATCAGATAAATTTCTCCCAAACGAATCAAGACAATGTCAACGCTACTGTTGGTGCAACAATTAGGCGCAGTACGGCTGAATTGATACTTTGAGAATCGGTAACCGGTGTTATGCAGACTGCCTTCTGCGGTAAAATCGACTTCAAGCGTATGATCGACGTATCTCAGATTGGCACCGCTGGTTCTTCGGTTCACTACCGGATATATCCGTACGGTTCCGTCATCGCAAGTTAAAATATTGCCCCCATCGTCTTTTCTGGGTCCCCAGATAATCCCACCAATAAGTCCCCTATCTATCTCAAATTCATCGGCCGGTACGCAGTAGAAATGGTCCGAATCATTCGTTGGGTTCACCCCGGTAAGATCTTTAAGCGCTTCCGGAACAATCGTATTTTCTTTAAAGAAACGGGCATCGGCATCGGCCGGGTCAACATCACCGTAGGCATCTACCCAAGTCTGATAAAAATCCGGGGTAGCGGCTACCGCATCCGTTCCCCGGGTATTCGGGAATTCCGGTCTAGGAACCTGATCGCCGGATATTGACCAGTAGGCCCATCGGCTGTGCTCAGTTTGAAGCACTCCTCTTTGGTCAAGCGCAAATATGATTTCTGGGTTATTGTCGTTATCGTCATTAAACAGATCAAAATACTCGGGGGACAACGAATAGGGTCCCGAAATAATGTCGTCAGTATACTGGATAACCTTATCCATGTCGGCCGTTGTAAAGTCGGGCGTGCCGTAGGGATCGCGATACACCGCCGCATTTAGGTATAAGCGGGCCAGCAAAGCTTTTACGGCATCTTTCGTCAATCTACCATGACCATCATTGTTGCTCATGACATCCACCACCGACAAAAGTTCACTTTCAATGTAGTCAATGGCTTGTTGCCCCCTTAAGATCTCAGAAATTTGGTCTGAGCTCTCCTTCTTAAAAACAAGGCCCCAATTATCAAGCGCCAGCATATTGAGGTAGGCCTTCATGGCAGTCATCTCATAAAGCGCGTCTTGGGCTTTTGCGTTATTTGCCTCTGCTTCCTGACTTAATCTCTCCTCCGCAATGACGGCTCTTGATATAGACAAGGTTATAAAGGTCCACGAATCCCCCACCAAACTATTGCCAGGGGTCATAAGATGTTGGTGCACCGCTATGAATTTACCACCGTCGAACCAATCTGTACCTCCCCGATAGGGAAGAATGGCTTCATCGGAGGCTACTTCTTGAAGGCCAAAATTAACCGTATGCAACCACACCTGACGCAGAAGACCATAAACCGGCGCGATGGACCCACTAACAATTTCTGCCTGGCCGGTTCCGGTAAGCGACTCGTCAAGAATTTCTTCGTCCAGGTCAGTACAGCCAAAAAATGTGATTAATAATGCAAGTATTGGCAGGGCTCTATAAAACATTTTATTTTTCATTTCATGTAGTGTTTAATGTGATGTGTATAGTACCGTTAGAATGCTACATTGAGTGCAAACAAAATCGTTCTTGCTCTTGGATACGTGAATCGGTCAATCCCAAAACTTTGAATATCGGCGGAAGCGGTTCCGGTATTAACCTCGGGATCAAACCCCGAATAATCGGTGATGACAAATAAATTTTGACCCGTTACCGAAAGTCGGATATTTTGGATCGCATTCCCTAACCCGATCTTTTCAGCGCTTAGGTTGTAGGCGATGGTAGCGTTATTCAATCGTAAGAAGGAGCCATCCTCCAGATAACGGGTAGAAACGGTGTTGGCATTGCTCAGTAACTCCTCGGGATACTGCACCGCAAAACCAGTGGTATTATTAGACCGGGCCAACAGTGCCTTGTTGAACAGGGTCATGGTCGTATGATTATAAACCTTATTACCGGCAACACCATTAAAATTCAACCCCAGATCAAAAGACTTGTACCTTAGCTTTAGGTAATACGCGTAGATAAATTCAGGAATGGCACTACCCACCACGCTACGGTCGTCGTCCAGTACTTCACCGTCTCCGTTGGTATCCCGGAACGTGTTTAGGCCAGTATCAGCATTGATGCCATCAAACTGAAGCATGTAAAAAGCTCCCAAAGGCTCATTGTTGACGTAACCATTAATGGTTGCGCCCGTTTGGCCGGAACCTTGGGCCGCCCCGGTGGCTAATACCGAGTAAGGTGAGTCTTCAACCCGGTTTTGAATGTAGGTGATGTTGCCGCCGATATTGTAAGAGAAGTCTCGCTGGGTATCGCCACTGTAGTCCAATGCCAACTCAACGCCATTGTTAAGGATTTTCATGTCGGGGATGTTGTTCCAGTATAAGGCGGTTGGCTCCACCGGGTCGGCAGGAACAACTTCCAAAAGGATATTGGAAGATTGTTTACTGAAATAATCTAACGTTCCGGTCAAACGGTAATTGAAGAACGCAAAATCAATCCCTAGATCTATTTGAGAGGACACCTCCCATTGAAGGTCAGGATTGGCCAAACGGGTAAAAACAATTCCGTAGGGATACCCATCAATTGAGCTGGCATCGGTATCTATCGGATACGTGTTGAGACTGCCCGCGCCGGTTAATAACCTATCTTCCGAAAAACTGGCCTTGGTAATTTTTGAGGGAATTTCCTGGTTACCCGTTTGGCCCCAGCTGGCCCGCAATTTCAGGTTGTTTACCCCCGAATTCGCCATAAAATCCTCACTGCTTATGTTCCATCCCAACGCAAAAGAAGGGAAGTAACCATACTTGTTGTTGTCCCCGAACTTAGAGGATCCGTCGGCACGAAGCGTTGCGGTAAACAGGTATTTATCGGCATACCCATAGTTTAATCTACCGAAAAAAGACTGCAGCTCGTTCTTAAAGGCAATCGCTCGTACTGAGGTAGGATATTCATCGGTACTGGTCTGGTCTTGGTACTTAGGTTCAATATTATTATCGGCAAAGCCCCGGTATGAAAATAGTCTTTCTTCATCCAAGAAGTTTTGGTAGGAATGTCCCCCCAGCAAAGTAACACTGTGAATATCAGTGTTCCAATTATAGGTAATCGTGTTCTCAACCAGTTGGTTGGTATTGGCACTGATGGTGCTTTCCAGTGACCCATCCGAAACACCAGACTCATTGATCACTGCCCCAAAGGGTTTATACTGTTCATCCCTATCGGTGGCGGAGTAGTCAACCCCAAGGTTCAACTTATACGTAAGGCCGTCCACTATTTCTACGGACGGGGAAATAGTAGCCAAGATCCGGTTGTTGATGGCTAAATCACTGTAAAGATCATATCGTCTAATCGGATTTAAAGCGTTGGTATTCAATAAGGTTGGCTCACCGTTCGTGAATGCGGGAACCGTAGGGTTCAAACTAAGCATGTCGCTTATTGTCCCGGTGATGAGGGGACGTAAGTTTTCGGTGCGAGAAGCAGTAAGGTTATAATCTACGTTGAGCCTACCGTTAAATGCCTTTTGGTTCATATTTAATTTCCCTGAATAGCGCCTTAAATTACTATTCTTCAACACCCCTTCCTGGTTCTGATAGCCTACCGACGCAAAGTAGGAAAACGCCTCGTTGGTCGCTCCGCTCATCGACAAATTGACATTACTCGACACGCCGGTTTGGGTCAATTCATCCTGCCAATTCGTGTTTTCCCCAAAATCTTCCAAAGTTCCTCCGACGGCCACCACCTGCCTGCGAAACTCATCGGCATCAAACACGTCTATTTGATTGGCCATAGAGGACAAAGCGGTAGATACCGAAAGATTTATTTGAGGTTTTCCTTGTCCTTTTTTAGTGGTGATTACTACGACCCCATTGGCTGCCCGGGAACCGTATACTGCCGCCGCACTAGCGTCCTTGAGTACATCGATACTCGCTATGTCGTTAGGGTTAAGAAAATTCAAGGGATTGGAAGGAAGTCCGGTAGATGAATTGTCTAACAGGAAGCCATCAACCACGTAAAGCGGCTGCGTTCCGGAGCGCAAGCTACCGATCCCCCTGATAACTACATCTTGTGAGGCGCCCGGTTCACCACTATTTGAGGAGATCGAAACGCCTGCCAATTTCCCCTGAATCAGTTCGCCGGGGTTCGTAACCACCCCGGCGTTAAAATTCTCACTATTAACAGAAGCAACCGAGCCGGTCACATCCGACCTTTTTTGGGTGCCGTAACCAACCACGACAACTTCACTTAGTTGCGATATATCTGAGTCCAACTGAACCACTATTGATGATTGCCCATCCACTGAAACCTCCTTCGTATAAAATCCCACAAATGAAATTGTAAGGATGGCATCTGGATCGGCTTCAATAACAAATTTCCCATCAATATCAGTTGTTGTACCATTGGTTGTTCCTTTAACAATAACCGTTGCGCCGGGTAACGGTGCTCCTGTTTCATCGGTAACCGTGCCCGAGATTGGCTGGGCAACGGCTACTGCGTTTAATGAAGGGTCTTCGGTTGTAAAAAACACCCCCTCGTCAATTTTTTCAGGAAACGCATAGGATGGGTTAACACTAAATCCAGCCCAGGATATCAGACATGCGGAAGCACATATGAGTTTTGATGATCGTAACTTTGAGCACATAAGTTTAGGGTAGGTTGACTAAGTTTTTTTGTATTCAACGAAGTCACAAAACTAGCTTAAGTGCCACAGAGTGATGTTAACAAGATGTTAAGGTTGTGTTAACTTTGTAGTGGATATAAAGGTGGGAACGCCCCAAGCGTGGTGCTGATGAGAATAACCCATCTAGCTAATAATTTCCGGCTACTATTTCACCAGAATCTTCTGCATGGAACGAACGGCGGCCCCTTCCACCGACAACAGGTAAATTCCCGCGGGCAAGCTAGGCGGAAGCACCGCAAGCTCGCCTGAGCCCATTATCTCCGGCTGGCCCACCCACAACTGCGATCCCTGCACCGAGCGAATGCGCACCGTCGATACTTGCTCATGGGTAGGAACCTGAATCCGAATCGTGCTTCCCGAGGCTACCGGGTTGGGATACACCAGTAGTTGAGTGGCCACCGCTCCCGGCTCGGTGCTCGTCACGGTGTTGTCAAAGTACTGCTGGGCGTAGGCAAAGGCTTCTTCACCGATCTGCTGGCCAATCAATCGCCCCCGGATATCATCCACCGGCGGGTGAATGCCCCCCCAGATGCGCGACAGGCTGCACTGGTCCGAGGCGTCGGTGTACTTGGCCCACTGCAGCACCACGTCGGTGCTGGGCCCCTCTTCAAACGACAAAAACTCGTTCTGCCGAGCCACAAACTCGCTCATCCCACCCGGAAAGTACGCATCACCGGTGAGCAGCGTGAGCACCTCCGCGGCAGCGCGCGAGAAGGTAGAATGACCCGATACGTAACCCGCAAAGGCCGGAGTCACAAACGTAGGACGCTGGTAGGGCCACCAGTCCTGCGCCAAAATCCAACCCACCCCAGCCGTTGAAAGGGTGTCGGGAATATAGGTATGACCGCGCCAGGCATACACCTTAACTTTGCCCACGTTTTCACCATCAGCCCCGGCCAGGGCATCGGCGGGCCCCACCACCTCAATAAAACCTTCGGTGAGCGGCAGTCCGTTGGGATCGTAGCTGGGCTGGTTGGAGTCAGTTGATTGCCCCCGCTCGGCCATGTAGCGAATGGCTGAAATCGGACGGATGTAATCGTAGCGACCCTTAATGCTCCACACCGTCACGGCGGCGTCGTGCATAGCTCCGCCCAGGGCGAAGTAGCTCTTCACATCCCACTCCAACGGGTCCATCAGTTCTCCCTCGCCCCGGAAGCGCCGCTCGTGCGCGGGGTGATCGGTCACGTAGTTCAGAATAGTGAACCAGTGGCCGGGCGGAGTTTCCGAAGCCGGTCCGTCGGCCCAGAACTCGGCCAGCACCCGGGTGTAATCGCCCCGGGCCACCACCTGGGGGGCGTAAGGTTGATTCGTTTTGGGATTCAGGGCGTAGCCTGGCCCAGGGTCGCCTCCCTCGGCCGCCCGGTAAAAATCATGCAGTCCGGCAAAGGTCGTCGGAAAGCTATCAATGGATAAGTTGCCCGTGCTGGCCGGGGAGATATCCCACATCACCCCGTCGTCGGGAGTGAGGTGCGACGACCAGCGGGTGACCATCGCAAAATTCCACTGGTACTCGTCCTCCGGGTCTTCATCGCTCAGGTAGCAGGGCGCGCCCGGATCATGGTATACCCATAGGTCATTGCCCCGGTCTTGGTATACGGTTCGGTCGGTAGGGCGCAGCGAAAAGGGAGCCACCAGCCCCCACTCGGCCCCGATGAAGTCGGGCATGCCCCCCGGCACCACAAATCCCGCCTGATCAATGAAGGTACTAAAGGCCAGCGGCTGCCAACGGTTCGGGTCCACGATATCCGGATTGCCCGAGCGACTCAGCAGCAAGGGAGGGTTCACCGACTGGTAGCTCAAATTCTGATAGTCGTTTTCTTCATTGGCCCCGTCCTGCAGGCCGTAGGCAATGATCTGGGCGGCCAGGTAGTTGCCCAGCGCAGCGGGCGGGCCGGTCTGATAGTCTTCGCCGGTATAATTGATGTCGTAGCCCAGGGTCCGCATCAGGTTGTCGGCGTTGGTCCGGGTGGTTTCCGCTCCGGGACTGTTGCGAAAGCGGTGCAGTACTAAACGGTAGCAGGCGTAACTGATGGCCTCATTGCGCGCCGCCTGCACGTCGGAGGGGGCGGAAAGCCCGTCGAAGGGAGTGAAGTGACCGCGCCGTTGCTTGCCCAAGAAGTAGGGTTCGGCCGTGGCGTCGTAGGCCGCCCAGGCGTCGTACATGGTGGCTGAGGTATGGAACAGGTTGCGGGCGTGCACCGTGGGACGGGCAAAGTCGTTGCGGATGGCTTCCAGCACCACCTCGTTCCACTGACGGGCCACCGAATGCTGCGTTTGGGCCAGGCCCCAAGTACTTATAGTGAGCAGCCCGACAAGCAATAAAAGGCGAAGTTTCATACGGTTAGATTGTCATTTGACCCAACAAACTTACGCATTATTTGTCGTCATTAATAGCATATTTTGATGATTATTTTTGCTTTATTGCCTTTACCTGGTGTTTCTGACCCGTTGGCTACAACGCGGAGAAACGGGCTTACAACTATTATCCTGCGCTATTTTTCACAACATTCGTCACCAGAGTAGCCCGGAAACCTGCTTTCGGCCTACCGGTAATAATCGTCTTAAAACTTACGTGGCTAATACGCCGCTTGGTTGTTGCCTGTCTCAAAACGACAAGTGATAGCCACCAAGCACCGTTGACGCTCGATAGCCGTCACCCGCGGATCACAAGCGACACCTCAACAGTCAGTTATTTGGTACCTGCGGCACTAGTAATCATCTCCCCCGTCGCCCCCGCCGCGTTGTCCACCATTGCCGCCCTCGCCCCGGCGTTTCTGCTGGTTGAGCCGGAAGGTGAGTCCTAGGGTCACCTGCGTCACCGAGCGCCGGTAGGCCCGGTCGATGAAAAAGTTCTCGCCCGACGAGGTACTGCGGTAGATGCGCGAGTTGAACACGTCCGACACCTTGAGCGACAGCGTACCCTTGTCGCCCCACACGTCGCGGGTCACGGCCACGTCCAGGTAGCTGAAGGGCTTGCGCCGCCCCTGGGTGGTTTGGGCACCCGCCCGGTAGTTATACATCAGTTGCGCATCGTAGGCTCCCAGCGTCAGGCGGGAGTTGAGACGGGCAAACCAGCTGTAGGTTTCGGCGTAGAAGCTGGTGCCCAGGTTGCTGCCGTCGGTCACGCTGCGAAAGAAGTTGGCACTACCGTTCACCTTCCACCAGTCGAACAGGTCCGAAGAAGCCACCAACTCCAGCCCCACCGCGTCTTCGGTGGATAAATTCTCCGGTCGGCTGAAGGTGACTTCCTCGCCGTTGATCGTCCGAATGCTCTCGATGCGCTCGGTGACCCCGTCGGTGTGGCGGTAGAACACCGCCGAACTGAGCGAAGCGCGCGACCAGTTTTTCATGTGACTTAGCTCGAGCGAGTGCGTAAACTCCGGGTCCAGATCGGGGTTGCCCACCCGCAGGTACTGGGGATTGTTGAAACTGTAAAACGGACTCAGCGAGCGGTAGTAGGGGCGGTTGATGCGCCGACTGTAACTGAACTGCACCGTGTTGTAGTTTTTGAGCTTGTAGGCAAAGTGGCCCGTCGGAAACACGTTCAGGTAGGTTTTGGTGGTATCCTGGTTGGTATCTACCAGCCGGGTGCCGATGTGGGTCGCTTCGGCGCGCACGCCCAGCTGGTAGGTGAACTTTTCCCGGTCGTCGCCCACCGTCACGTAGGCGGCGTGAATGTCTTCATCATACTCAAACTGGTTAGACACTTCGGGTAAATTGACCCACGTCCCATCGCGCAGTTCTTCCACAAAGAAGTCGTTGTTGATGTTGCGGATGCTGCTCTTGTAACCCACGTCGAGTTTGCCTTTGCCCGCCAGCGGGTGGGTGTAGTCGGCCTGCAGCACCAGGTTGTCCTGCGTCTCGGTGATGCTGGAAGCTTGGTCGACCAACGCCTCGGTCGGCACCTCGACCGAATAAGGGGACTCATCGATGTCAGCAAGCTCTTCCTCGAAGCCATAGGTGTAGTTGGCATCCAGGGTCAGCTTCCGATCTTTCTGATCGAAGGTGCGCTCGTAGGTGAGGTTGTAGTCCATGTTGGGCTCCGTCTCCCGCTCCTCAAAGGTGCGAATCTTACCCGACACCAGGGCGGCCCCTTCGTAGTCGAGTTGGTTGAGTTCGTTCACGTTGTTGCCCCGCCCGGTGCGGTACAACAGCGAGCCGGTCAGGGTATTTTTGGCATTGATCAGGTAGTCGAGCCCGCCCCGCACCGTGTGCGAATACTCCGAGCGAAGAAACTGGTCGTCCTGCACCAGCGTGCTGGTGGTGCCGTCGTCGTTGGTGATCACTCGCCGCTGGTACGAGTTGCCCGGGCGACTTTGGTATTGGTAGCCGTAGCTGCCGAAGAAGTTCACCTTATTGCGGCGGTAGTTGAGGTTGGCCGTGCCGCTGTAGTTGTGCGGATACCCGGCGTACAAATCAAACGAACCGTTGATGCCCTGCTTGCGGTCTTTTTTGAGTACGATGTTGATGATACCGCCCGTGCCTTCGGCGTCGTAGCGGGCCGAGGGGTTAGTGACCACCTCCACGCGCTCAATCAGGTTGGCCGATAGCTGCCGCAGCGCGTCGGGACCGCTGATGCCCACCAGCCCCGACTGCTTGCCATTAATCAGGATACGCACGTTGCCACTGCCGCGCAAGCTCACGTTACCGTCCACGTCCACCGTCACCGACGGAATGTTATCGAGCACGTTCTGAGCGTTGCCGCCGAAGCGCGAAATATCCTCGCTCACGTTGAACACCTTTTTGTCGAGCAGCATCTCCACCTGGTCGCGACGGCCCTCTATCTCCACTTCCTCCAGCACCTGGTCCGAGGCCTGGAGGTATATTTTATCCAGTCGAAGGGTGCCGTCGGAGGCCGGGGAAAGATTAGCCAGGTACTTCGGGGCGTAGGAGAGGTAATCGACTCGCACCAAAAAGTTGCTTCGCGACGTTTCCAGCGCAAAGCTTCCCGCATCGTCGGTGACTGCGCCGTCGATCAGCGAACTATCCGACGCATTGAGCACCGCCACCGAGGCAAAGGCCAGCGGTTCCTGGGTGTCGGCATCCAGCACGGTGCCGCTGAGCCGCACGGTGATGGTATCGGCCAAGACCCCGGCCCAACCGCAGCGGGGGGCTAATGCAAAAACAGCTGGTAGTAAAGCAGTAAAAATGAGGGCCAGTGAAGAGGTCGGTGAGGACACCGACCTTGGGGAGATTGTAAAAATAGACAGTAACTTCATTGAGCGTTGATTTCGGGTGGAACTTGGGTGGACGTACGAGATGATTCTGAGGCAAACGGGTACGCATTCTGAGGCAATTCTGAGGACGAACCGTTCGGGAAGCACACCCGCACCGTGTGCCAACCCTCAGCGTAGTGATACTGAACGGCGTAGCCGCTGATGTCGGCTATTTTCTTGACGATGGAAAGTCCCAGCCCCAGCGATTCGCTGGACTGTTGGTTTTTCTTGAAGCGCTCGAACAATTGCTCGGGAGTGGCCGCAAGTGGCGCCCCGGTATTGGTCACCAATAGCTCGGTCGCCAGCAGCCGAACTTGGATGTTTCCTGCGCGCCGGTTGTGCCGAATGGCGTTGGTGATCAGGTTGTTGACCAAAATCCGGAAGAGCACGGGATGATTATTCAGCGAGATGCCGTCGCGGATGTCTACGGTCAGCGTAAGCGCTTTGAGGGCAATCAGTTCTTCAAAGTCAGCCACCGTTTGGCGGAGCTGCTCGGAGGCGTCGATGGGCCGGAAATTGGAAAACTCGGCGTTCTCGATCTTGGTGAGCAGCATCAACGATTTGGCCAGCTTCGACACTTCGTCCACCGCTTGGTAGGCCGTGCCGATCATTGCCAGATGCTCCGCCGTGAGGTCGTCGCCCTGCGACAGCAGCTCCAGCTTCCCCTTGGCCACGGCCAGCGGCGTCTGGATTTCGTGCGATGCGTTTTCCGAAAACTCCTTTACCCGCTGGTAATCGCCCCGCATCTGGTCGGTCATTTGCCGGATGAATCGGTTCAGTTGGTTAAATTCGGTGGTGCTGGTGCGGGGCAGCTCCAGCGGACGGGCTTCGCTGAGGTTAAACCGGCTTATTTCCTGCAAGGTCTGCTGGAAGGGGCGCAGCAACACCCGGGAGATCAAGAAACTACCGATGATCACGCCCCCGCCCAGCAGCACAAATAACCAGGTGAGCGAGCGCACCACCCCGTCCATGATGTCGTCGCTCTCCACGATCACGTCGTACAAGCTCAGTTGCAGATAAGTGCTGTCTACCCGGGCGTAGCCCACCAACTTGCGGTTGCTTTCGAGCCGTTTCAGGTAGCGGTGCATCACCAGGGTATCGGTGAGGCGAAACGACGCCCGGCCCACCGTGTCCGGCCGAAAGGCCAGCGTGTCGATGCTTAGTTTGTCGTCGGTGTACGAGCGGGCCAGTTCGCCCGCCTCCAGGCGCTCTTGCAGGCTGAAGAACCGGCCCTTCAGAAAGCGGTCGGTTTCCACCTGGATTTCCCGCTCGAAGATACGATAGCTCACCAGGCTGCCCAGTCCGAACACCGCCAGGGTGATGAGCAAAATCAGCAGCGAAGTCTTTAGCAGTAGTTTCATAAGGCGGTCGTAAACTTGTAACCGATGCCGTACACTGTGCGGATGTGATCCTCACCCCCCGCCCGCAGCAGCTTCTTACGCAGGTTCTTGATGTGCTGATACACGAAGTCGAACGAGTCGAGCGAATCCACGTAGTCGCCCCACAGGTATTCGGCAATCGACTGCTTAGTGACCACCCGGTTTTGGTTGGTGAGCAAGAACAGCAGCAGTTCGTATTCTTTCTGGGTGAGCTCCACCGGGCGGTCGTGCACCGTCAGGGTGCGGGCTTCGGGATGCAGAGTAAGCTCCTGGCAGCGGATTTCATCGTGGTTGCCCAGGTTTTTGCGGCGGTAGATGGCCTTGATGCGGGCGTTGAGCTCCGACAGGTGAAACGGCTTGGTCAGGTAGTCGTCGGCCCCCAGGTTGAGTCCGGCAATTTTGTCGTCGAGCGAATCTTTGGCCGACACCACCAGCACGCCCGCTTCGGAGTTGACCCGGCGCAGGGTGTTGATCACGTCTAACCCGTTGCCGTCGGGCAGCATGATATCTAAGATCACGATATCGTAGCCGAAGGATACCACCTTTTCGACCGCCTCGTGGTAGGTGAAGGCTAGGGCGCAGACGTTTCCTTCTTCCTGCAGGTAGGTTTCCACGTTTTGCGCCAGGTGACGGTTGTCTTCCACGATCAGAATCTTCATGATGGGGCGAAGCTACGGCTAAATTTTGTAGAGAATTTGATTTAACGGCGACGAAAGCCCCGCCATCTTCAACCCAACCGACTTCGATGCCAATCAGTGGGTATCGGTGCTCAAAGAAGCGGGCTTTCGGGGAGTGATTCTCACGTGCAAGCACCACGACGGCTTTGCGCTATGGCCCAGTGCCTACACCGACCATTCGGTGAAGCAGAGCCCTTTTCAGGACGGGCAGGGCAACGTGGTGCGGGCGGTGTCCGAGGCTTGCCGCCGTCACGGACTCAAGTTCGGAGTGTACCTATCGCCCTGGGACCGGGACCGGGCCGACTACGGCCAACCCTCCTACCTAACCTACTACCGCAATCAACTGAAAGAGTTGTTCACTAACTACGGGCCGGTGTTCGAGATGTGGTTCGACGGAGCCAACGGGGGCGACGGCTACTACGGCGGGGCCAATGAAACCCGGCAGATTGATCGAAAAACCTACTACGACTGGCCCACCACGCTCGACTTGGTTCGCGATCTGCAACCCGAGCCGGAGGTGCTGTTTTTTAGTGATGCGGGGCCCGGAGTGCGCTGGGTGGGCAACGAGCGGGGCATTGCCGGTGAAACCAACTGGAACACCATTACCAACGATACCCTCTACGCCGGCATGGCGGGCATCAACGATCTGCTCGCTACCGGTTCGCCCGACGGCACCTCCTGGATTCCGGTCGAAGTAGACGTTTCCATCCGGCCGGGCTGGTTTTACCATCCGGCGGAAGACTCGCTGGTAAAAACTCCGGAGCAGCTCTTCAATGTCTACCTCAGTTCGGTGGGCCGGGGGTCTACCCTGCTGCTCAACGTGCCGCCCGACCGGCGCGGACTAATCCATGAAAACGACGTGGCGGCTCTCCAAGGATGGAGACGATTACTGGATCAAGCCTTTGCGAACAACCTGGCTGCCGGGGCGCTGGCTACGGCGGATACCTACCGGGGCAACGACGACGCCTACGCGGCCTCCCAAACAACCGACGAGGACGAAGAGACCTACTGGGCTACCGACGACAGTGTCACCAGTGGCAGCGTAGAAATCGACCTAGGGCAAGCGCAGCGCATCGAGTACGTGGTGCTGAAAGAACATATCCCCCTGGGTCAGCGGGTGTCCTCGTTCTCGGTAGACGCCTGGGTTGATGACGAGTGGGAAACCGTAGCCCAAGGCACCACCATTGGGTACCAGCGCATCCTTCGGATTGATCCGGTTCAGACGCGCAAGATCAGGGTGACGATCCGCGAAGCGCGGGCGTGTCCTACATTATCGACAGTGGCGGTGTACTAGTGGGGAAACGGCCTTTTCGTGAAAAAAGCATAAACAAAAACTAACGGTTAGCGCAGCCGTCGGGCCGAGCTTATGGGCGATTTTCTTCCGAGTATCAATATACAACTTGGAGCAACTAGTATACTGACTTGTGATTGCTAGGCTTATGGCTGCATAGTGCTGGGTACTATGTTCTTCTCTTTCTTATTCTTGGATGACTTCTTCTCTTTAACCCGGTTCTCGCGTTTGTATTCTCGGATGAATTGGCTGATTTGTTCTTTATCCTTATCGGTAAGTGGTTCGCTTTTGATAATGAAATCTATCCCTTCTGGTTCTTTTATATACCCCATAATATTCAGTTATTAAAGTAGTAATCTACTAATTTCTGTGCTGCTTCGGTAGGAATAATCATTTTGTGTCCTCCAAAATGATACGCCCCTAACGTCTTTTCGTAATGCGCTATGAGTTTCGTTTTTGCTGTAAAGGATACAAATCCTTCGTGGCTGTGTCTAAACGAGACTCTACACGCATAAGCTACCAAATTACCAGGAATCCCCTCGTAAAGTTTATTCTTTCCCATATTAAACGGCGCACTTTCAAGTAGGTTCATAAATACGTGGTCGGATTCAATTCGCAAACTGATGAGTCCTTGAACAACAGCAGGATTGTTAACGATCGTTAGCTTGTACACTTCATTGAGATTGTCGTTCAATTCGGTGCGCCAGTTAAAGCGCCAACCTGCTTTTATAGTAACGCTCTTCAAATCCTGTTTGGTCAAGTTTGCTACTTCGGTCTGAAAGCTGTCTCCAGAAATTCTGTTTTTGATCGAGTTAGTCAGATCGTCTACCAGAAAGTCAAGCGGTTGAGATTCACGTTTCATAGGGTCAAGTTGGCATTCCGTACGTCATCAATCAAGTAGTAAGAACGTATTCTTTTTTCTCATAGCACTCAACGGTCTCGGCTATGCGTAGTGCGGGGTTTCAAGGCATTTCACTGTCCGTTTGCCGAAAATTTTTGTTTAATATAATTGCTTTCATAGCAGCACTTTCGCCCGCATTACGTATAGACAATTTTGACACAGTTTTTTATTTTTTTAAATCTGGCTAAGGTTCGAAATAGCATTGTGAGCAAACCATCCATCTAAATTTTTAAATACTTGAGGTTTAGCTGTCACTCCATCTTTTTGAAGTCCAATTCCATCTTCGTACGGCTCTATTGAAACCAACTTGCTGAATGGTATTTTAAATTTCTTTTCAGGTGAACCAAAATAAAGGTGCTTTGTCGTCAAGGCTAACAAACCTATCCCGATATACTTCATTTCTGAAATTTTTACTGGACGACCTCTAAGTACAGGACAAAAGAGCAATAAGCGGTTTAAATTCAAGGTGGTTGATCATATGGACTTTGAGTTTATCCAATCCAATACGAAACAGGCTGTAGAGTTTTGCTTGTCGTTCTTCCAGATTCTTAACGGGTATGCTGTAGCCCTGCTCCAGCAACCATTCGCCGGTTTTCACCGCCCAACAGAGAGCTAAGCTCAGCACAAAAATCATGGTATTGATACGTTGATCTATCTGCTGATGAGTATCCTCGAAGCGAAAGCCACGGCTTTTCAGACAGCCAAACAGCAACTCAATCTTCCAGCGTTGACCATAGAGATTTGCCATTTGTTTGCCTTTTATAGTACTGATGAGTATGAGATACTCATCGCCTGAGAGTTGATGGCCGCTCATGTAGAGCGACAGGCCAAATACCTTTCGTGGCTTGCGCAGTATGCGCAAATCTTGGGTGGTAAAGATGCGATGAGCGTGCGTAGTGCCCCCCGCTTTGTGCACCAAAGCATCTTTTCTGATTCGGATCACAAAGTCTATATCCTGGTCAATGAGGTAGCTTAACCAACAGTGCCCAACAAACTCCCTATCGGCTGTAATAGACTCAATGTCAGACCTTTGCTCAGTGCTAAGAAACCGCAGCAAGCCCCGCATCAGCCCAATGCGCTCCCTTTGAGAAGAGTTTCCGGATTTGCCTAACAGCTTCCATACTAATGGAATGGCCGTACCCCGGTAGGCAATGCCAATCATGAGCACGTTGATGTGGTGCCGACCGAATTTCCAATCCGTACGATCTATGGCTAGTACGGTTTTTCGGCTGGCAAACTGCTGCCAAGCAAATTGCACGTAGGCGCGGTGAGAAAAACTGAACTCTTTGAAAAAGCGCTGCAAGCGTTTTACATTAGAACTGATCTTTACCTGAACGTTCAAAGCCAAAGCTAATTGAGCGTAGCTAACCGTACAAACTTGTAGTATGGCTATCAGCAAGCGGGCTAGCAAATCTATCCGACGAGCATCTATGGCAAAATGAGTACGCATTTCCTGCTTTAGCATTTCTTTACTATCTTTCATGGCAGAGCATTTAGGGTTGGTTTTAACTTTGTCTGTCACAACTACAAAGTTAACAACTACCCCTACCTGCTCTGTTTTGTCCTGTACTTAGGGACGACCTTTAAATGAACTTGTTCTATAATAAACTCCTTTCGCAACCCTAACACTTACACCTTGGCTAACGCCCCGATATTCGGTTCTTGTTCGTTGTTCATAGAATTCAACATCTGTAAATACCCAAATTAGAGATTCAGATTTTTGGAAAAGAAAAGGAAGTTGTCCATCAATTTTTATTCTCTGCTCTGGAATTTTTCCTTCTGTTAAATCCCTTAGAATTGAAGACATACCAACTTTCATATATGAACCGTTTCTGTCAAGGACTTCTTGGCTAACATTAAATTCTTCTTTGAATTTGCTAACTTTTTTTTCTTCATCAGGTGACAAAATTCCATCATTTAAAAAATGTTCAACTGCAAGGTCAAAAGCTTTTGTAGTCAAATCGTTGTGCAAGTTTGAAGTCAAGTAGTTTGATTTTCGAATATTGTCAAGTTTTTCATTGAGTCCGTTAAGGTCGGTGTCTTCTACAATACTTGATTTAATGACTTCAACATATTCGTTTTGTCCTTGCCGAAACTTTAGTTCACACTCTTTGTGCTTCTTTTTCAAAAAACCTGCTTTTTCTCCGCAGTAGATACATTTTCCCATGTTCTGTTTGTTTTAATTGTGCCTAACAACCGTATAAACACACCTGGTGCGTTTATTTACAATATAGCATTCCCACGGTTACACTAACAATGCCCCCTAAATTGCCCACAATATTGTTTTATTCGCATCTTCCTTAGTATTTTTCAAATAAATCGCCTGCTCAAGCAGACTGTACGTTAGGCAATTAGCTAAACATTTATAAACGACTACCAACGTTTAACCAAAGGATTACGGGGGGCTTGTCACTGTTTGTGCCGCGCCTGTTGTCCGATAAAGTTAATCAAAAGCTACGGTATTCCCCTTAACAAGTTTTGTGAAAAGGCCGTGTTAGTGCGTATGCTGCCAAATATTCGTACTTTCGCGCGCTATCAACTCCGGATTTCAAGATTATGAAAATTGTATTTGCCGAAGTGATCACCATCGGCGACGAGCTGTTGTACGGACAAACCCTGGACACCAATTCCCAGTGGATGGGGCAGGAACTGAATCGGGTGGGCGTCAAAATCGGTCGCAAAACCGCCATTGGCGACCGTCGGGAGGATATTGTGAGTGCGCTGGACGAGGCGCAGCAGCGAGCGGACATCATACTGATCACCGGCGGACTCGGCCCCACCAAGGACGACATCACCAAAACCACCCTGGCGGAGTACTTTGACAGTCCGATTACCCTGCATCCGCAGGCGTTGGCTGACCTAAAAGCACTATTTGCCCAGCGCAACTACCCGCTCACCGCCCTAAACGAGCAGCAGGCCGCCCTACCGGACAAGTGCGAAATGGTGCCGAATACGATGGGAACCGCCCCCGGCATGTGGTTCGAGCAGGATGGCAAAGTGTTCGTGTCGATGCCCGGGGTGCCCTACGAAATGAAGGCCATGATGACCGACACGGTATTACCCCGCCTGCAGGAAACCTTCGCGCTGCCCGTGATTTTCCACCAGATGATCCAAACGGTGGGCATCGGCGAATCGTGGCTGTCCGAAAAGATTGCCGACTGGGAAACGGCCCTGCCCGAGCACATTCGGTTGGCCTACCTGCCCAGCTTCGGCAAGGTGAAGCTCCGGCTCACCGCCACCGGCGACAACCTGCTGGACCTGGAAGAAGCCGTGGCGAAGCAGGTGCAGACGCTGGAACCGCTGATCAAAAAGTACATCTTCGGCTACGGTGACGTATCGCTCGAGGAAGCCATCGGTCGCGATTTGCTGTCGGCCGGAAAAACCCTGGCGCTGGCCGAGAGCTGCACCGGCGGCTTCGTGGCGCACCGCCTCACCAGCGTGCCGGGAAGCTCCCGCTACTTCCGGGGCGGCCTGATTCCTTACGACAACGCCCTGAAAATCAATCCTTTGAAAGTGAAAGAGACCACGCTGCGGCAGCACGGCGCGGTGAGCGAGGCCACGGTGCGCGAAATGGCCGAAAACGTCAGGAAACTGTTAGGGTCGGACGTAGGACTAGCCACCAGTGGCATTGCCGGACCGGGCGGCGGCACGACCGAAAAACCCGTCGGCACCATTTGGATTGCCCTGGCCGACGCATCGACCACCACTGCTAAAAAACTGACGCTAGGCAACGACCGCCTGGTGAACATCGAGCGCACCAACGTGGCGGTGCTCAACCTGCTGCGGCAGCACCTTAACCACCTTTTGCCTGCTCTCTAAAAGTTGGACCAGACGCTGAAACCCCTTACTTTTACCCGAAAAAGTACGCTATGACAACGGTAGAAATGGTGATGCCCGCCATGGGCGAAAGCGTGATGGAAGGCACCATCCTGCAGTGGCTTAAGCAAGAGGGCGACGCGATTGAGCAAGAAGAGCCGTTGCTGGAGGTGGCCACCGACAAGGTTGACACCGAAGTGCCCGCTACGCACAGTGGTACCCTGCAAAAAATACTCGTCTCCGAAGGCACGGTGGTGGAAGTGGGCAAGCCCATTGCCATCATCGCGCAACAAGGAGCCAACCCCACTGATACGAACGGCAACCATGATGCCCCCGAGCCCGAAGAGTCTATCGAGGAAGTGGCCGAAGAGGCTCTTCAGGCGGTAGCCCCGCCCAGATCGTCAGAACCAACCGAAGCCAAAGTTTCTCCCACCGCCGAATCTTCCGGTCGGTTCTACTCGCCCCTGGTGATGAGCATCGCTCGGGAAGAAGGAATTGTCCAGGCCGAACTCGAGCAAATTCCGGGCACCGGCAAAGAAGGGCGACTCACCAAGAAAGACCTGCTCGGCTACCTCAAAACTGACCGGAAGAGCGCCCCGACCAACGGGCAAACCGACCCGGCCGAAACGTCGCCCAGCCCGCCGCCGCCGAGTCCGGCAAAGTTCGCTTCGGACGAGGTGATCGAGATGGATCGGATGCGCAAGATGATTGCCACCCGCATGGTGGCTTCCAAGCAGACTTCGGCCCACGTAACTTCTTTCGTGGAGGCCGACGTTACGGCATTGGTAAACTGGCGTAACCGAATGAAGAATACGTTTCAAGCGCGGGAAGGGGAAAAGCTCACCTTTATGCCCTTGTTTGTGGAAGCCATTGCCAAGGCAATCAAAGATTTTCCGATGATTAATGTCTCGGTGGACGGCGATACGATCATCCGCCACCGAGACATCAACATTGGGATGGCGGTGGCCCTGCCCAGCGGGAATCTGATCGTACCCGTGATTGCCCGAGCCGACCAGCTAAGCCTGACCGGACTAGCCAAAAAAGTGAATGATCTCTCCGAACGGGCGCGACGCAATCAACTAACCGCCGACGACCTGGCCAAGGGCACCTACACCGTATCGAACATCGGCTCGTTCGGTAATTTGCTGGGCACTCCTATTATTATGCAGCCGCAGGTCGCCATCCTGGCCCTGGGAGCCATCGTCAAAAAGCCGAGCGTAATTGAAACTTCGGAAGGGGATGCGATTGCCATTCGTCACCGGATGTACTTATCGCACTCGTACGATCACCGGGTGGTGGACGGTGCGCTGGGAGGAATGTTCGTGAAGCGCGTGGCCGATTACTTAGAAAAATTCGACACAAATCGAGACTTATAGAGGTTCTAGGTTCTGAGTTCTAGGTTCTAACGCCTTAAGAACTCAGAACCTAGAACCTTTAACCCCGAACCTAGAACCATATGAAAAAGAAAAGCTCCAGCAATGAGGTAGATACCACTCGCCGGAGCTTTAGCTCAAACCACAAAGTAAAACCATTGACGTCAGCAACCTATGGACCGCTGCGTCAGTATGTTTTAGCCGCTAGGGCAGTCAGCGCACTGGCTACCTTCAGACCGGCATTTTGGGTGGATGTGGTGTTGAGCTCGAATCCTATTTTAGAAGCATTTGTCGTAATAAAGTTGATATGTGATCCCTTCTGCGCCATTCCATCTCGTTCGGTGATCACTAAAATACCTTTTTTGGCTAATTCATTCTCCATTTGTCCCGAAGTGACCCGAGCGTCTTTAGTGATAAAAATAATATTACCTCGTTGAACCTCTTCCAGGGCGTCACACTTCTTCACGACCAACCGTTGGTTCTTGATGATCTTCTTCTTCTCCGAAATATTCAGCATTTGCTGGTAGGCTTGTTCGTTTCCTACTACCCAAATGACGAAGTCTTCATTAGCTTGCGGTGAGGGCCACTCAATGTACTTGCTAAAGTTATAAATAAATATTGGATGATATTTGTACTCTTGCGCCTGGGCGCTGAGACTAACAATTCCCACCAGCGACAGTATGAAACACCATTTCTTCATAATCTTCCTGTTTTATGTCACCAAAAATGAACATATTATAAAGGATAAAGAATCAATGAGCATACTATACATTACGTCAGTTATATAATATTACAAATAAAATAAGTAATTATTTAAATAACAAGATAAATTTTGAAATAAACAGGGTGGACGGTAGACAACAAAAATTAACCTACGGTACCTTTACTCAGTCATTAGAGGTTATTCCGATAAATTTTTGAGGCTCGTGTCGACACGAGCCTCTGGAAAAATTATCGGAATAAAGTTTATTAGCGGTCCGCTTTTAGCCCCAGACACGAACAAAGTACTGGGTAACCGAATTATTATCTCAGAACAAAAGTTACCTATCCAAACCAAGCCCGACTGTCTAATATGCTGATCGACGTTGCTCTTTTGATGCTGGCTTTTCTCTTGTCTATTCCAGCAATCACCGGATATTTCGCCCACTGTTACGGTCGTTCGTTTTGGGTATGGTTTGCCATCGGGTGCTTTTTGCCGGTAGTGGCCCAGGTGGTGCTAGCCATTCTTTGTCACCGACGGGCCCGCTTAGAACTGCGTCGCCAATCCTCGTTCATCACGCGCTACGAAGACGAACAAATGCACCTTCGCATCGACGAAGTACTGAACAATGCCCCCCACCGCAAGAATATTTCTTAGTACGGCTTGAATGCGTATATTGTCCCGGTAGCTTATCAACCACCTGAATCTAATCTACTCTATGCTGCCTCGTGCGCTTCTTACCAACGGTGTTCTACTAATCACCGTATTCGCTTGTCACAGTCCTTCGGAGGAGAATTCCTCTTATCTGACAACCGGAGAACTACCCGCCCAATCGCTTGACTTTTCCGAAGTAGCTAATGCGCAATCCGCTAACTGGCATAATGTGGCGGGGGTTTTTGCAAATCGCCAGCAGGCAGGTCATATGGAACCCACCGAAGGGCAAGGGGTTCTTGTCAATTTACCCGACGATCAGCATCAGGCTAACCTAACCACGTCGTGGGAGCACGGAGACGTAGACCTTTCGCTGGATTTTATGCTGCCGAAGGGCGCGCGTTCCAAACTGTTTCTGATGGGGCGCTACGCGGTGGAACTGGTCGACAGTTGGGGAGAAGATAGCGTGGGTGCCGATGGTTGCGGAGGAATTGCTCAGCAGGCTCCCCGGTTGAATGCCTGTCGGGCACCGGGTCTGTGGCAGCACCTTGTTATTAAATTCCGCGCCCCGCGATTTAACGAGCAGGGCCAAAAAATTGCCAATGCTCAGTTTGCCGAAGTACACCTCAATGGCTCAATCATTCACGAGAACCGGGAGGTAAATTCTGCTGCAACGGACGCTCCCTTCGGTGAAGAAGCGGCTCAGGGTCCGCTGGTCATTTCAGGAAGTCAGGGGCCATTGGCGGTTAAGAACATCGCTTACAAGACCTATCAAAACCAGCGTGTCCAGCTGCAGAACCTGCATTATCAGCTCTATTCGGGGATCTACGGTAGTCCGGCGGACCTAGAGCGTACCGAACCGATAAAACAAGGCGCCACTGATTCGTTAACGCATCTGCTGAAAGAGGATCAAGAAAAATTCGCGCTGGTGGTTGAAGGTTCATTACAAATTCCTACCGATGGTGAATATCTGCTTACCCTTCGTTCGGCGGGTCCCAGTTGGCTTTACGTAGACGGTGAGGAAGCAACCTCCAACCAGCAAGCTGAGTATATGGATCAGCCCGGTTACTATCGAG
Organism: Cyclobacteriaceae bacterium; assembly: GCA_965217295.1. Classification (GTDB taxonomy): domain Bacteria; phylum Bacteroidota; class Bacteroidia; order Cytophagales; family Cyclobacteriaceae; genus Tunicatimonas. The sequence continues at coordinate 4,173,343 of CBDCHR010000008.1, read as the reverse complement.
CTATCCTGAAAGAAGGAGAGCATCCGTTCCGATTGGTCTACACCAAATCGGTGCTCAAGTGGGTAAACGGACTTTCGCTCTACGCCGAAGGCCCACAATTGCGCCGACAACCCCTGCACGCCCAGGGTCCGAAACCAAACGCAGTTCAACCTAATCCTATTTTAGTCCGTACCGATGGTCAGCCTACGCTACAGCGGGCTTTCTTCTATCATGGTGATCAAAAGAAAACGCACTGCGTGCTGGTGGGCTTGCCGAACGAGATTAATTATGCGGTAGACATTAAGAATGGCACCTTTTTGTCGGCCTGGGGTGGCGAGTTCGTAGACGTTACTCAAATGTGGCACGAGCGGGGCGAACCCCAAACCGCTCAACCGATGGGCAATCCGCTGGAACTATCAGCGAGGCCCAGCTTTGCCCGGTTGGCCAACCGCTCGGCAGACTGGCCCGATTCGGTTTCGTTTGATAATCCGCACCTTCAAACCCAAGGATATACCTTAGACTCGACGGGCGCGCCGGTGTTTCACTACCAATTGGGTGATGCATCGGTCGACGACCATTTCTATTCGGGATCGGGCGAGCGGTCTTTGGTGCGAGAAGTAAACTGTACCTTCGACGATGCCGGGGCGGACCCGGTCTACTGTCTGCTGGGAGAAGGTGAACGAGTGGAAGCCTTGCCCGACGGCAGCTACGGCATCGACGACAAGCGCTACTACCTTTCGGTGGACACCAAAGATGCGACAGTCCGAAAGCGCAGCAACCAGGGAAGAGAACAACTATTGGCTACGCTCACCCCCCAGGGCGGCAAGGCGGCCTTACAGTACACCATAGTGTGGTAAACCAATGAAGACGATGAAAATCCTATCAATTTTAGTTTTACTAACGGCCTGGCTGGGAAGTAACCTTCAGGCACAAGACACTGAGATTGCCCAACGAGAATCAGATTATTACACCATTTCTACGGTACCAATTCCTGACGACGTGCAACTGGAGGTGGGCGGATTGGCCTTCACCGACGACAACCGGTTGGGAGTGTCCACCCGCCGGGGCGAAATCTGGTTGATCGACAATCCGCAGAGTCAGCAACCTACCTTTCGTCGCTACGCTTCGGGGCTGCACGAGCCGCTGGGTCTGGCCTACCGGCGGGGGTCGTTCTATACCACCCAGCGGGCCGAGCTCACCAAGCTCACCGATACCAACCAAGACGGTCGGGCCGACGTGTTTCGCACGATCTATACCTGGCCCCTATCGGGCAATTACCACGAATATTCGTACGGTCCTCTGTTCTTGCCCGATGGCGACATGCTGGTTACCCTCAACTTGTCGTGGGTGGGCGAAGGGGCCAGCCTGAGCAAATGGCGGGGCTGGATGCTGAAAATTTCCGAAGAAGGGGAGATGACTCCCATGGCCACCGGGCTGCGCTCGCCCGCCGGTTTCGGCTTCAACGCCGACGGCGATGTATTTTACGCCGAAAACCAGGGTGACTGGATTGCTTCCGGACGGATTACGCACCTGGAAGAAGGAGATTTTGCGGGCAATCCGGCCGGTTTGCGCTGGACGAGTGATGCGGCCTCTCCCCTGAAGATGAAACGGAGCTACGTGCCCGACTCGGTGGGGCTGATGTACGATTTTGCGCAGAACTTCTCCAGCATGAAGCTGCCCACGGTGTGGTTTCCGCACACCATCATGGGTATTTCCACCTCGGATATTGTGACCGACACCACCGGGGGCGCGTTCGGGCCCTTCGCGGGGCAGTTGTTGGTGGGCGACCAGGGACACAGCAAGATCATGCGGGTGTTTCTGGAGAAGGTAAATGGCGAGTACCAAGGAGCCTGCTTTGCCTTTAAAGAGGGCTTTGCTTCCGGGCTGCTGCGCATGCGGTGGGGGCCCAACAATGCCCTGTACGTGGGCATGACCAGCCGGGGATGGCGATCGACCGGGTCCGAGCCCTTTGGGTTGCAACGACTGCGCTGGACGGGCAAAACCCCCTTCGAGATTAAGACCATGCGGGCGCAGAGCAATGGTTTTTTGCTGGAGTTTACCCAGCCGGTGGATGAGACTACGGCCGCCCTTCCCGGGTCGTACGCCATGACCAGCTTCACCTACAAGTACCACCGCACCTACGGTAGTGAGATTATCAACCAGCAGCCCTGCGCGGTGCAGCGGGTGGAGGTATCGGCCGACCGCCTAAGCGCGCGCCTCTTTGTGAGCGGCCTGCGCGAAGGCTACATTCACGAGTTGAAAGCCGACGGGATACGCAACCGGCAAAACCAGCCCCTGTTGCACGCGGCGGCCTACTACACCCTGAACAACCGTCCCGAAGGCGAAACGCTCGACGACCACACCGGCCACGAGATGATTGCCGACGCTACGTTGGCCGAGCCGCGCGACTGCGAGCGAGGCGACGGCAAGCGCGTGCTGGAAATGCCTGCCGACTGGGACAAAGCCGACGTCACCATCACGGTGGGTACCGAGCCGGGCTTGCAATACGATCTAAAGAGTTTTGAAGTGCGCGCCGGCGAGCGGGTGGAGCTGGTGTTCAATAACGTGGATGACATGATGCACAACCTGGTGGTGGTGGAGCCCAACACCGCTGATCAGGTGGGCACATTGGCCATGAATTTAGGGCTAGACGGTCCTGATCAAGGGTACGTACCGGAAACCGACGAGGTATTGTTTCACACCTGTATTTTGCAGCCGGGCACTGCCGAAACGATTTACTTCACGGCACCGGCGCCGGGCGAATACACCTACGTGTGCACCTTCCCCGGTCACTCGCGCGTGATGCGCGGCAAGATGATCGTGCGCGGACGGGAGACGGCCGAACGCTAGCGACGGTGGCAACTAAGCTTGGCGTGCTCGTTGTTTCCCTGCTGATTACTGGGTTTGTCGGAGCAGTCTTCAACAAACTATTTGCTCTCGGCGGCTCATTTCTGGGGTGGAGTGATCGCGACTTATTTTCGGCCCTCGCGCTCGTACTGGCCATTCCGGCTATTTTTGTGGTCACCTACATCGGGGTGAGTCAACGGCTTCAGAACACAACCACCAAATCGGCACTGGTCGAGTCGCTACTTGCGCTGTTTCTCATTGCCCTGGTGGTAGGCCTGGGCTTGGCCTTTGTCGAGTGGCGCGAGCGGGCGTACCGGGCAAGCCTGCAAAAACAGCGACTCGTTTTAAGCCAATCAAGCCCCTACGCCATCACCGCTATCGACAATGGCGTTGTCGCAGCCCGCTCTGCCGATGGCAAGACGATCGAAACCACGCACGCGCTTTTTCTCTACGCAATCGCGCCCAACGACACTGATATGCCCATCGTTGAGGAAGCGCTGAGGAATGAAGTAGAGGATCAGCAGTATCAGTTGCTTCTCAACGGAGATATGGTTTCGATGCCTCGCCCGAAAAATGGTATTTATAAAGTGCCTCCCCGGAGCCTTACGATTACAGACCGTGAGAACAATCCGATCACTACGGACGAACTTCTGGATCGAGCCCTTGAACGCGTGGGTGCGGTCCGCTACTACGATGAACTGGTGTATCAATTGGAGTCATCCCGGAATTACGAGCGCCACTACGCTGATATATACCTTGAATCGGAAACGGGAGATACGATTATCTATAACGCGCGGGTGGTGCGCTGCGAAGGAGAAGAGACGGCGTGTGAAAGCATCCGCCGCATCCTATCCAGTGGTATCAATTATAACCGGATAAGCCATGAAGGCTATTTGAGCAAACTTGAAAGTTTAGCCTTGGTAAACCGCCCAGTTGTCCTGACCGGAATAGAAACCTCCGAAGGCTTTGTGGTGCATAAGATCAAGTTGCTTTAGCAAAAGAAACAGTTTTAATCATTTGCCTTCCCTTCGTATTTCAGCAAGCATCCGCTAGGTCCCACGGCGTAGCCGGTATTGCCCAGGAAGAACCAATCGTTGAGTGGCTTGCGGTATTCCAGTCCACTCATTTCACGATAAGTCAGTCCGCCGTCTTTGGTTAGCACTACCCGGTTTTCATCTTTACTCAACAGATAGACCACATCTTTTTGAACACTAAATATCCTGTCGATATCGAAGCCGTAAGTATATCTAAATGGCTCATTATAATTTTCCTGCCAAGTAGTACCCCCATCATCAGTAGAAATGAGTGTGCCCATGCTACTTGATGCCATAGCATACCCTAAATTGTCACTAAGAAAGGCAACATTCGGTACGGTGTAAGACGAGCCGGAGGTATATCCTTTGATAATGTATATATTGGGCACCTCGTTCCAGGTTTCTCCCCCGTCTTTGGTTTGATAAAGGTAACCGCTCTTTTCGTGGGCGTACCCAATTTGCCCACGTTCCGGGAACGAAAGAAAAGCTAACCCACCACCACAGCAAGTTGAGACAGGCCCAAAGTCGGTAACAAATTCCCAACTTTCTCCACCATCTTTGGTTCTGACAATCACATTGTGCCGGTCGTTATAAGCAAAGCCTCTATCTTCGTCCACAAGGTGCACGTCAGTAAACGGATTTTGCAGCGTATTTTGGTCACCTAAAAAAACGATGCTGGCCAGCACTTTATTCCAACTTCGCCCACTATCCGTCGTTTTATAAACCCCTTCAGAGGCGGTGGCCACGAAACCATAATCTGGCGTCACGAAGCTAATATCAAGGATGCTACTAACGAAAGGGGTAGAAATTGCGGACCAATTATTCCCGCCGTCGGTAGTTTTGAAGAATGCAGGTCTGGGATTCTCCGGAACCGTTCTGGTGATAGTCGTTTGGTGGTAGCGGGTAGAGTCAGTGATGATGTGGGGTTGCGCTATCCACCGAAAGTAAGTAAGCGGATCACCACCGTCGACAAGAACACTAACGAAAATACTATCCAGTGCTTTACCGGCAACGAACCCCGTACTTTCGTTTACAAAAAACACATCATGTAGATCGATGCTGGTAGGAATAGATACTCGCTGCCAATCGGCATTCGGACCTACTTCATCATCGGGTTCGCAGGCAGCAAGCAGCACCCCAACCAGCAAAAGAGGGAACAACTTTTTCATACGTAGGCTCGAGAATAATGGGGATCAATTCTGTAGCAATTATACGAAATTCAACAACATTTGATGACGAACAACCCTGATATATTTTATCTTCTTTATTCGTATTATACTTTTCTCATAAAACATCAGAGCAACTAATACCTGATAATTATAAGTAAAGAAGTAATACTGCAAACAAAACTTATCCGAAGAATACTGCTTAAGCGAATTTATTTCGCCTTGCTCGTCCACTTACTGTCCTTCACCCGAAACCGCCAGGGCAGCAGCGCGTCTTCTCCGGCGTAATCGATGCCCACCCGGGGACTGGCCACAATGTCTTCATCAACAATGGTTTCGTCCCGATCTTCGATCCAGATGGTGTCGCCGGTCGTTAGCGGAAGACCGTAGTGCTGCTTGGTGATGCCCAGTGCCTGGGTGAGCATGCCCGGCCCGGCGGTGAGGCGGGGAACCACCCCGGTGAGATTGCGTCGTTGTTGCATGACTTCTAACCCAACGGTTGGCTCAATGGCCCGTACCAGCACGGCATCGGCTTTGTCGGCTACGTTGGTGATCATGTTAAACAGGTAATGAAAGCCGTACACTTTATAGACGTAGGCCACGCCTCCCGGACGAAACATTACCTCGGTGCGGTTGGTGCGCCGGTTCAGGTGCGAATGGCAGGCCTGGTCGCCCACGTGCGAGTAGGCCTCCGTTTCTACAATCTTTCCACCGGTAAGTTCCCCGTCGATGTCGGCAAATAGATACTTCCCCAGAAATTCGCGGCTAATTTGCACCACGTCGCTGCGTTGATAAAATGACTCGGGAAGGACGTTCATAGACGGTAGATTTATCGTATTCAAGCTTACAAGAAATAGGTGGTTTTAAACAACGAGTAGCAGCATGAACCACTACTCGTATACTTCGCCTTTATAAATGCCCGAAGCAGGCTTTTGTTTTCCCCGTCCGAAGCGCTACTTTCGTGCATTCAGTATTCACTCACGCATCCAACCAACCGTATGAAAAAGCTATCCCTCCTGTTCAGCACGCTGCTGCTTTCTACCACCCTGTTGTTCGCCCAGCTCGAAACCCCGCAGCCGAGTCCGTTATCCACCGTGAGTCAACGCGTGGGTATGACCGACGTCACGGTCACGTACTCGCGTCCGAGTGCCCGCGGTCGAGCGGTGATAGGTGAACTGGTGCCCTACGGCAAAGTATGGCGCACCGGGGCCAACCAGGCCACCAAAGTATCCATAAGTGACGAACTGAGTGTAGCGGGTAACAAGGTTCCGGCGGGCGACTACGCCCTATTTACCATTCCGGGCGAGGAGAGCTGGACGGTGATCTTCAACAAGAATACGGAGCAGTCGGGCACCGGTAGCTATAAGCAGGAAGAGGACGCCCTGCGGGTAGACGTTCCGGTTACGACTACCAAAGAACCCTACGAAACCTTTACCCTTGGTTTTTCAAACTTGAGCGAGACGAAAGCTAACGTGTTCATCGCTTGGGAAGATACCAAAGTAGCCATTCCGCTGGAAGACCCGAACGTAGACAACAAGGTGATGGCCCAGATTGACGAGCAGATGGCCAGCGCGGGCGACGATGCCGGACTGTATTACCAGGCGGCCAACTACTACTTCGCGATGGACAAGGACCTGCAACAGGCGCAGGAGTGGATCGACAAAGCGGTGTCGCTCGACGACAGTAAGTTCTGGGTGCTGCACCTGCAAGCTAAAATTCACGCCGAAACCGAAAGCTACGACCAGGCCCGCGCCGCCGCGCAGAAGTCTATGGAACTAGCGAAAGAAAACGGCAACCAAGACTACGTCCGGCTGAATGAGAAATTACTTGAGTCGATGAACTGACTTGTAGGAGTGGTTAGGGGGTTAGGTATTGGGTTTTAGGAAATGGAAATGTAAAGTCCCCAATACCCAATCCCTAAAACCCAACTCCCTCGCCTCTCTGAAAGTCCTCATCCCCTACAAAACACCTAACAACTTTTACCCACCAATTGAAGTTATGTTGCTATGGCAAATGTAGCAAAGAAGCACGAACTCAACGAGCGAGATACCAACCGAATCATCGAGATGGCCTGGGAAGACCGCACGCCCTTCGATGCCATCGAAGCGCAGTTCGGCTTAGCCGAAAGCGAGGTGATCGTGCTCATGCGCCAGCAACTCAAAGCGGTATCGTGGCGACGATGGCGGGCTCGGGTGCAGGGGCGGGGCACCAAACACCAACAAAAACGCTCTTTCGAACAAGGCACCTTCAAAAGTGATCAGCAGCGCAGCATCACCCGCAACCAGATCAGCAAACGGTAATTGCTAGCTCACCGGCTTTTGGGTAGGCGCGATAACGTGCTTAGGCGATTTAGTTACTCTTTATACAACAATATAGGTTGCTTTTTCTTTTCAAGTATACCCTGGCTCTGTACGCCGTATCGCTCTCGATAACGGCAACAGCTCAGATGCAAAAACTACGCATTGCCGACAACCATCGTTTCTTGGCAAAGGCAGACGGTTGTCCTTTCGTCTGGATCGGCGATACCAACTGGTTCTTCGCTAAACTTCCTCCGGCCACCGTCGATAGTATCCTGGACACCCGAAGTGCACAAGGCTTCACCATGATGCAGGTTAGTTGCCGAGAATCACGCTACAACGGCGAAGGCACGGGCGAAATTCACGCGCCTAACGAAGCTTGGTGGTCGTATTTAGACGAGTATATTGCCAAGTGCGCCAAGAGAGACTTGTACGTAGGCATTACGCTCGGCTGGTGGGGACTACTAAAAAACCACACCGCCGAAGAGCTATACGACTACGGAAAATGGGTTGGTCATCGTTATAAGCATACCAACAACATTGTGTGGCTAACGCTGGGAGAAGCAGGTAGTCATCTGAGAAAAAGTGCTTTGCCGAAAGGGCGACTGCGGGCCCTGGTGGATGGCATCCGAGACGGCGACACCGGAGATAAACTGCTCACGGTGCACGCTGATTACAAGCGGGGCACCAGCATCTCAGAAGACGCCCTTCTCTGTGATTTCAACAACTGGCAAACCAGCCAGTGGTGCTGCCCCAACGAACTACCCAAAAAAGACCGCCGCACCTGGACGGTTTGGGAAGCGATTGCCCACGACTACTCCAAAGAATATGCAGGAAAGCCCAAGCCTACCCTAGATTCGGAAGCTTGGTACGAAAACAACAAAGACTTTTGCGGGATCACCGCCTTTAACGTTCGACGAAGAGCCTACTTCACCATTTTTGCCGGGGCGTTTGGTCACACCTACGGGGCGGGGGGCGTTTGGGACGGTCTCTCGTCGGGTGAAGAATGTAGTGCGGATGCCTTGGCCGCGCTTCACTATCCCGGCGCGCAGGACATGATGCGTTTGAGCCGTTTTCTTCACCGGTTGGGCAGTGATTTCCTGGAGCTACGCCCTAACCAGTCCGTCATCAGCGAGGGCAATTCGGACCATTACGATACCCACTTGCAGGCCACGGTTGCCGACGACCGTAGTTTTGCGTTGATCTACTCGGCCAGCGATTCAGCCTACGAAGTCGATCTGTCCTTGCTATCGGGAAGCTCGTTCTCGGCAAGCTGGTATAATCCACGAACCGACACCTACCAGAAGGCGGCAATGAAATCACCCGGAAAAGTAAGCACAATGAAATTTGACCCACCGGGCGAATCAGGTCCGGGAAACGATTGGGTGCTGATGGTCGGCCGCGAGCAGTTTATTAACCGGTTAACGCTCGAGTAGGTAGCCCTTTGTTCTCCCCCAGGATAAAAACCCAACCGGCGTCCGGTGCTCGGAATGGGCTTACTTTAACAAATTTTAACACGCTCTCCGAAATAATCCCCCGGCCAAATCATTTTAATCCTAGGGGGATTCCGTTACTTTTGCCCCCTTCAATCAACGCACCTTACGTTACATGCTGACTTACAAGAAGATCAACAACATCACCGGTTGGGTGGTGTTTGCCATTGCCACGGTGGTGTACGCGATCACGGTAGAAGAAACCGCCAGCTTCTGGGACTGCGGGGAGTTCATTGCCGTGTCGTACAAACTGGAAGTGCCCCACCCGCCGGGTGCGCCCTTCTTTTTGTTGCTGGGTCGCATGTTCTCCTTCTTGGCCGCGGGCGACGTGGAGCAGGTGGCCTACTGGATCAATATGGTGAGCGCCATCAGCAGTAGCTTCTCTATCCTGTTTCTGTTCTGGACCATCACCCTGCTGGGCAAAAAGGTGCTCAAGGTGGCCGAGGGTACTGAAACCACTGCCCAAACCGTGCTGCTGATGGGCAGCGGCCTCATCGGCGCGCTGGCCTATACTTTCTCCGATTCGTTCTGGTTCTCGGCCACCGAAGCGGAGGTCTACGGACTCTCTTCGTTTTTCACCGCCTTCGTGTTCTGGGGCATTCTGCGCTGGGAGCACATCGCCGAACCGTCGGCGGCCAACCGCTGGCTCATTCTGTTGGCCTACATGATGGGCCTGTCCATCGGGGTGCACCTGCTTAACCTGGTAGCGATCCCGGCCCTGGGGCTCATCTACTACTTCCACAAGTACCCCCGGGTGACGGTGCGCGGAGTACTGGTGACCATGCTCATCAGCGGTGCGATTATTCTGCTGATTATGGTGGGCATTATCCCCGGCTTGCCCTCGCTGGCCGGTTCGTTCGAGGTGTTTTTCGTCAACAGCATCGGGCTGCCCTTCGGCTCGGGCGTAGTGGTGCTGGTCTTGCTGTTACTGGGCGGACTGGGCTACGGACTGTGGTACTCGATCAAGCATAAGCTGCCCCTGCTTAACACCTCGCTGCTGGCGCTTACCTTTATCCTGATTGGCTACTCATCATACTCCGTGGTGCTGATCCGGTCGCAATACGATCCGCCCATCGATGAGAACGATCCCGAGACGATCATCAGCTTCGTATCGTACCTCAAGCGGGAGCAGTACGGCAGCCGCCCACTGGCCTACGGGCAGTACTTCACCGCCGAGCTCACCGCCCAGGAAGAAGGAGCCCCGGTTTACGAGAAGGGAGAGGATAAATACATCGTGAGCGACTACAAACTGGTGAACACCTACGACCCGAAGAAGAGCACCATCTTCCCGCGGGCCTACAGCAACCAGGGCAACCACCCGCAACTGTATCGGCAGTGGATGGGTCTGCGCGCCAACGAAGAGCCTAACTTTCTTGACAACCTTTACTTCTTCGGCCGCTATCAGGTGGGACACATGTACATGCGCTACTTTATGTGGAACTTCGCCGGGCGCGCCAGCGACATCAAGGAAGCGCCCTGGCTACGCCCCTGGGAGGGCAACTCCGACGTGCCCGACGTGATCGCCAACAACAAGGCCCGCAACCAGTTCTACATGCTGCCGCTTATCCTGGGTTTGGTGGGTCTGTTCTTTCAGTACCGCCGCGACGTGAAGGGCTTTTCGGTGGTCGGGCTGCTGTTCTTGTTCACCGGCATCGGACTGGTGGTGTATCTGAACTCGCCCCCGGTGGAGCCGCGCGAGCGCGACTATATCTACGCCGGTTCGTTTTATGCTTTCGCTGTGTGGATCGGTTTGGGAGTGATGGCGTTGAGTCAGTTTTTGGGGCAGTTCATTAAGAACCGGGTGGCGGCCGGAGGAGTGGCTACCGGTATTTGCCTGATTGTGCCGATTCTGATGGGCGTGCAGGGCTGGGACGACCACGACCGCTCGGACCGCTACTTCTCGGTGGATACGGCCAAGAATTTCCTGGCCTCTTGTGCCCCTAATGCGATTTTATTCACCGGGGGCGACAACGACACTTTCCCGCTCTGGTACGCCCAGGAAGTGGAGGGTTTCCGCACCGACGTGCGGGTGATCGTGCTGAGCTACTTCAACACCGACTGGTACATCGAGCAGATGACGCGACCGGCCTACGAATCGGAACCGCTGCCCTTCACGCTCACTGAGGAGAACTACAAACAAGGCGGACCCAACGACTATCTGCCCCTGGTGGAGAACCCGAACATCAAGGGAGCCATCAACCTGGAGCAGTACATGAAGCTAGTGCGGGAGAACTCGGCCGCGCTGAAGATTCCGAACGCCCGAGTAAATTATAACACCGTGCCCGCCAAGACCTTCTACGTGGACGTGAACGCCTACGACACCCGTGAAGGAGCCCGGGTGAACGCCGCCGGTAGTAGCAGCACTGATCCTGACAGCATTGGTCAGCGTTTGTCTCCCCGAATGCAGGAGATTATCCCGCAGGGGATGGAAGACTACGTGACCGACCGGTTGTACATCAACCTGAAGGGGCGGGGTCTAGAGAAGAAAGACCTGATGATCCTGGACCTGATCGTGGCTAATAAATGGGAACGGCCCATCTACTTCAACCCCACCTCGCTGATGGGGGTGAACCTGGACTTCCGGCAGAACGTGGTGCAGGAAGGCAACGCCTACCGACTGCTGCCGCTGGTGAGCCCCGCCACGGGCGATGAACTGGTGCACACCGACGTGATGTACGACAACATGATGAACAACTTCTACTACCGGGAGTTAGACAATCCGGACGTTTACTACAACGAGGACTACCGCAATTCGGCGCTCAACCACCGCTCGAGTTTCAACAGCCTGGCCAGCGATTTGATTGCCCAGGGGCAGAACGACCGGGCGCGCGAGGTGCTCAACAAAAGTCTGGATACCATTCCGGATGCCTCTATTCCGTTCGACTACGTGACGGCGCAAACCGTGCAGTTGTTATTCGCCGTGGGCGATGAGGAACGAGCCACCGAAATTGCCACGCTACTGGGCGAGCGAGCCGACGAAATGCTGACGTATTACGCCCAGGAGAACGAAAATCCGGGCAACGAAGAGCAGAAGAACTTGATGATTCTCAATGAGCTTTCGCGCGCATTTAGCAGTGCGGGTCAGCCTGAGTTGGCTCAGAAGTACGGCGATTTGCTTAGGAAGCACTATCAATAACTGCGTATGAAAACTTTCTGGGGAGTGCTCGCCGCCTTGATCCTGACGACCGGGTTGGTGCAGGGGCAGAACAAAAAGAAAACGTCTTTGTCTTCGGTGAACGTGAGCTACGCTTACGATCCCACTGCACCCGTGCGGCTCGACGCCCGCGTGGCCATGAACGACCGGGGCGAAGCTACGGTATTCTTGCGGGTAACCGACCGGCAGTCTAACCAGGCCCCCACCTTACGCTACGCTGTGCACCCCGACTACCAAACGGGCTCGGTACTGGATTCGGGGCAGGTGTCGGCTTCGCAAATGGTGAAGCAAGAAGGAGAGCAATTTTACTACCGTTTCCCGCTGCCCGTTACGGACGATAGCCACTTTCTGTTCGTGTTTGTGTCGTCTCCGGCGCAAGGCAACGAGACCTATCGCTTCGACATCACCCTGAACAGCGAGCAGAACTTCCCGCTCACCGACCTGCTGCTAATGCGTCCCGACGAAGACATTCCCATCTTTCAGGACTACTTACCCACCGAAGCGCCCTTCCGGCTGGTATCGTACTACGGCCGCGACAGCACCGCCTATCTGTATTATTACAGCCATGATTTTGAGCCTAATCCTCCGCCGATGTCGTCAGGAGGGGCCGAGGTGCAACCGGCACTGACCATCGATTCGCTGTTTGCCGCTCCGCTTAACGAAACGCTTCGGTTCGAGCAGCAGGGGCTGTACTTTGTGCAGTTGGATACCACCTCGCTCTACGGAGTGTCATTTCGCATTGAGGATCAGTACTACCCTCGTTTGGCCAGGGTGGAAACCATTGTTCCCTCGTTGCGCTACATTAGCACCTCGGATGAGATGAAGAAACTGGAAAATGCCGATGAACCGAAGCGCAACCTAGACGACTACTGGATCAAAATGGCGCGTTCGCAGGAGCGGGCCAAAGGAATTATCCGGGACTACTTTCGGCAGGTGACCCAGGCCAATCGATTGTTTACCAGTTACAAGGAAGGCTGGAAAACCGGGCAGGGTATGGTGTACACGCTCTACGGTCCGCCCGACGCCGTGTATCGCGACGTGGACCAAGAAACCTGGATCTACAACGCAGACCGCAACCTGGTCGATCTCTCGTTCACCTTTGCTAAAGTGAAAAACATCTTCACCCACCAGTACTACAATCTGGTGCGCGACGAGAACTACAAGCGCTTTTGGTACCGCAACGTGGACTTGTGGCGCAAGGGGGGGAAGGAAATATAGGGATTCTGGGTTCGGGGTTCAAAGGACGCAGAACTTAGAACTTTTCAACCTAGAACCGATAAAACTATTATTAAAAGGATATGTCTCCCGATAGAAAGCGTTCAGAGTTTATCTTCGGCACCCGCGCGGTTATCGAAGCGATCAATGCCGAGCAGGAGATTGACCGGGTACTGGTGCAGAAGGGCTTACGCAATGAGCTTACCCAAGAGTTGCTAGACCTTACCCGCGCGCAGCACGTGCCCGTGTCTTTTGTGCCCACTGAAAAACTCAACCGCGTCACGCGCAAGAACCACCAGGGCGTGGTGGCCTTCGTGTCGTCGGTCACCTACGCTTCGCTGGACAACATCGTCAACCAATGCTTCTCCGAAGGCAAAGACCCGTTTTTAATTCTGCTCGACCGCATCACCGACGTGCGCAATTTCGGAGCCATTGCCCGTTCGGCCGAGTGTTTGGGTACCCACGCCATCGTGGTGCCCGCCCAGGGCAACGCCCGCATCGGTGGCGACGCCATGAAAACTTCGGCCGGAGCGCTCAATTACCTGCCGGTGTGCCGGGTGACGAACCTGAAGGATACCGTTCGGTTTCTGAAGAACAGCGGCATCCGGGTGGTGGCCTGCACCGAGAAAAGCGGGCAGTTGCTTCCGGAGGCTGATCTGCGCGGCCCGGTGGCCCTGCTGCTGGGTTCCGAAGAAGACGGCATCTCCGATGAGTTGTTGCGCCTGGCGGATGAGCTGGTCCGCATTCCGATGGCGGGCAACGTGGCTTCGCTCAACGTATCAGTAGCCGCCGCGGTGAGCCTGTACGAAGTGGTGCGGCAGCGGGAAAACTAAATCGAAAGCATAGTTCTAAATCGCAAGTAATTGCTTTAGGCTTTGTTCTACATCGCCTAGCTACAATGAGTGGGGATTAGAAAGTACTAACCTTTCCGCTCGCACAGAGCCACACCGTTTTTTAAATTTATTAGTTGTGGCAGATTTCAATCTCCACGAAAATATCTTGACCGATGAAACCCTATTTGTTCGTAGCATTTGTTAGTGTTTTTTTACTTCAGGCTCGTGGAAGAGTGTTTTCAAATATATTCTTCTTTCAAATCTTCGAAACTTCATTTTCCTAAATAACAAGCTAACTCTGGGTTTACGTACCTGTCCAGCATAACCAATGTATTTTGAGTTTGAAATCAGTTTATCATTATCGTTTAAGAACAAAACAGATGTTATACAGCCAGCTCCATAATACTGTTCATTGTTTTGAGTATCAAGATTATTGTCTTTGAACAAGCCCACTACTATTTGAACCCCTGAATCTGCATTCCAAATGTGTTTGCAATCAAGGCCACCGTCAAGGAGATGAATAACAGAATCTTTTACTTTTCCCTTGTATAGTTTTGTGATATCTAGGTAAGGGTTGCCAAGTTCATAATCTGAATTTGTCCGTCCTATTGTCCCCAGTGCAACAACGTCAAACCGCCCTATATTCGATAAAAAACTATTTCTCCAGGCACGACTGCATGAACATGAGAACACTTCCGCTGATTGAAGAATAAGAATGGCTACTACTGTAATTATTTTAACTCTAGGCATTTTGATTCACGATAACGTTTTGATAATCTAGCCACTCCCGCAAATCAATCCAAAACCTAATCCCCAAACCTCTGACCATCCTGAAAGTCATCACCCATACTTCTCTCCCTTCTTCGCTTTTGCCTCGCCCACAATGTCCTTGAGCCTTTCGGCCAAGTGCTTGGGGCAGATCAGCAGCACGTCGTCGCTGTTGGCCACCAGGAAGTCGTCCAGGCTGTGCACCACCAGCAGTTTGTCGTTTTCACTCTTGATGTAATTGCCTTTACTCTCGAAGAGCAAGGCGTTGGCTTCCACAATGTTTTTCTCCGAGTTTTTGTCCTTCAGATCGAACAAAGAACCCCAGGAGTTGATGTCCGACCAGTCGAAACTGCCCAGCATCATGTACACGGTGTCGGCTTTTTCGAGCAGGTGGGTGCTGATCGAGGTGCTCTTGCAGTGCGCGTAGGCCTGGCTGATGAACAGTTCCTCCTGGTCGGAGAAGTAGTGCGGCGCTCCCGGTCCGAAGACCTCCGCCACTTCGGGCAGATAGCGCTGGTAGGCCTCCAGAATGGTGCGCACCCGCCATACGAAGATGCCGGTGTTCCACACAAAGTCGCCACTGTTGATGAACAGCTTGGCCAGATCGGCCTGCGGCTTGTCGGTGAGCGTTTTTACCTTCTTGGCCGGACCCGGCCGATCGTAGTGATACTGAATGTAGGGATAGCTGGTGGAAGGGCGGGTAGGCTTGATGCCCAGGATCAGCAGCTTCTGCGCATCGCTCGTCACCAGGTCTACCGCCTTGTTGATGTCGCGAACGAAGGCCAGTTCGCCGAAAATAGCGTGTTCGGTGGGCGAAACCACCATCACCGCATCGGGATCTCGTTTACTGATCTTGTGGGCGGCGTAGCCGATTCCCGAAGCGGTTCCCCGCCGCACGGGTTCCATCAGAATGCGGTCGGACGAAAGGTCGGGCAATTGCTCTTTCACCAACGATACGTAATCCTTCTCGGTGACTATCCAGATATTTTCGTCGGCCGTCAGGTTGCGGCTGCGCTCGTAGGTAATTTGCAGTAAGGATCGCCCGGTGCCCAGCAGATCAAGAAATTGCTTAGAAAGGTGCTTTCGGCTGAAAGGCCAAAAATCGGTAGAGGTGTGGCTTCCCGCCGTGATCACCACATGAACATTGGTACGCACCATAGAGAATGACTTAACCCCCAAAAAATCCAGACCACTAACGGCTGGTAAAGGGTGGCTGATGATACACAAAAACCAGATAATTACAAAGGGCGAGGCGTACTATTGGATAATTCATAACAAAATCGAAGTATCTCCAAGCATTTTGTAACAAATGTGCCCCGCTATAAGAATTTATTTTGTAAATTCATGTTCTCAAGACAACAAAAAAGCAAATCTGCATTAGCATAACCTACTCCCATGTTAGTTGAACAAGAAATCAATCTAAAAGAAGCACTCAAAGAATACTTCGGGCATCATCAGTTTCGCGGCACCCAGGAGCGGGTGATCCAGAATATCCTCGACAAGAAGAACACCTTTGTAATTATGCCCACCGGCGCGGGCAAATCGCTGTGCTACCAGCTTCCGGCCCTGGTGCAACCGGGCACCGCCATCGTTATCTCTCCTCTGATCGCCCTGATGAAAAACCAGGTGGACCAGATGAACGCCTTTAACATCAACGCTCAGTTCCTGAACTCCACCCTCAACAAGACCGAGATCAACCGGGTGAAACGCGGCACGCTGAGCGGGGAGGTTAAATTGCTCTACGTGGCTCCCGAGTCGCTTAACAAAGAGAGCAACATTGCTTTCCTCAAGGAAGCCAACATTTCGTTTGTGGCGGTAGACGAGGCGCACTGTATTTCAGAGTGGGGCCACGACTTCCGCCCCGAATACCGACGCATCAAAACCATCATCGAGCAGCTGGGCGACCACGTTCCTATCATTGCCCTCACGGCTACCGCTACCCCCAAGGTGCAGGTCGACATCCAGAAGAACCTGCAGATGGAAGACGCGAACGTGTTCAAGACGTCGTTTAACCGCGAAAACTTGTACTACGAGGTTCGTCCCAAAACCAAGATCAAGAAGCAGCTAATTCAATTCGTGAAGAAGCACCGGGGTAAGTCTGGAATCGTTTACTGTCTGAGCCGCAAAAAGGTGGAAGAGGTCGCCGAGTTTTTGCGCATTAATGATATTAAGGCGGCTCCTTACCACGCCGGGCTCGACGCCGCGGTGCGGATGCGTAACCAAGACGCTTTCTTGAACGAGGACGTGGACGTGATCGTGGCCACCATCGCCTTCGGAATGGGCATCGACAAGCCCGACGTGCGTTTTGTCGTTCACTACAACGCTCCCAAATCCCTGGAGGGCTACTACCAGGAAACCGGCCGCTCGGGCCGCGACGGACTGGAAGGGCACTGCCTGATGTTCTACAGCTACAACGATATCCTCAAGCTGGAGAAGTTTAACAAAGACAAATCGGTGACCGAGCGTGATAACGCCCGGATTTTGTTGCAGGAGATGATCTCCTACGCCGAGTCGGCGGTGTGCCGCAAGCGGCAGTTGCTGCACTACTTCGGCGAAACCCTGGAAGAGAACTGCGGCTACTGCGACAACTGCGTGAAACCCAAGGAGCAGTACGAAGGTCAAGACTTCGTGCGGATTGCTCTGGAAGCCGCCCAGCAGACCGAAGAGCGCTTCGGCATCAACCACCTGGTGGACGTAATCCGCGGGTCGGCCAACCAGTACGTGCTGAGCTACGACCACGACAAGCTGCCGGTCTACGGCCAGGGAAAAGACCACGACGCCCAGCGCTGGAACTCAGCGGTGCGGCAGACCCTGCTGTTCGAGTTTTTGGAAAAGGACATTGACAACATCGGCACGCTCAATGTTACCCAAAAGGGCAAGGATTTTCTCAAGTCTCCCTACCCTATCATGCTGTCGCGCGACCACTCGTACGAGGATATTCCCGAAGAAGAAAACGACCTGTCGGCCAGTGAGAACCCGAGCAGCTTTCCGTCGGGCAAATCTTACGACGAAAAGTTGTTCACAGAACTTAAAAAGCTTCGCAAAGAGGTAGGTAACAAGAAGAACCTGCCTCCTTACGTGATCTTTCAGGAGCCTTCGCTCGAGGAGATGGCTACCTCCTACCCCACCACGCCGGATGAACTGGCGGCGGTGAACGGCGTAGGGATGGGCAAGGTAACCAAATTTGGTGCTCCCTTTCTGAGCCTGATCAAAGAATACGTGGAGGCTAACGATATTGTCACTGCTTCCGACGTGGTGATTAAGTCCACGATCAACAAATCGAAGAGCAAAATCTTCATCATTCAGCAGATTGATAAAAAAGTGGATCTGGAGGAGATCGCCGACAGTAAGAACATGAGCATGGAGGAGCTGCTGGAAGAGATCGATCACATCTGCTACTCCGGCACCAAGCTCAACCTGGACTATTACATCGACCAGATGCTGGGCGAAGAACAGCAAGACGACCTGTTCGACTACTTCCTCAGTGCCGAATCAGACAGCATCGACGAAGCCCTCGATGAGTTTGAGGATGAATACACCGAAGAAGAACTACGCCTGATGCGGGTGAAGTTTCTGTCGGAGTACGCGAACTAAAAGAATCGGTGAGTTAAGAGAGGTTATTCTGATAATTTTCTTGGAGGCTCGTGTCGACACGAGCCTTAAGAATTTATCGGAATAAAGTTTAAGGAATGAGTGATTTGAGACCTACAATTTGTCTTTTAAATCACTCGTTCACTAACTTCTTCATTCACCTACTTTTTTGTATTCTTCCTCGCCATAGCCAGGATTGCTAAGATTTCGGTAGCCTCCTGCTGCATTGACGGCAGTTCAGGTAGAAGTTGTTGCGGAACCAAATCTGCTTCCTGAAGCACTTCCAGCCAAAACACCGTTTCATCAGCTTCTTCCACCACGATACTCAGCTTAGCAAAAAACTCCGCCTGGGAGCGCGCCCGGCACACCGCCCGGTAGTTCGCTGCCGGGTGTACGACAAAATGCAGTTTTTTATTACTTCATCATTCGAAATTCCTTGTTCGACATTCGATATTATTTAAATATCGAATGTCGAACCGGGCGCCGGGCGCAAGGAATAATGAATTTCGAAGTATGAAAAGCCATAAAGTACGGATACGCTAATGATATACCAATCCCCTCGCTGAAGAGGAATGGCTGCAAATTGTCGTACACCCTTCGCTGCCGTCGAGGTAGATGACTTAATTCGTTTTCACTACCTTTACCCTCTCAAACACAACCTTACCTACCATGAACATCCTCATCCTCGGCTCGGGCGGACGAGAACACGCGCTGGCCTGGAAGATTCGCCAGAGTCCGCAGTGCGACCAGCTCTACGTGGCTCCCGGCAACGCGGGCACCGCTGCCGTGGCCCACGATGTTTCGCTCTTCTCGGGCGACTACTCCGAAGCCGCCTTCGCCCGGATTGCGTCGTTTGTGATGGAGAAAAACATCCGCCTGCTGCTGGTGGGTCCCGAAGCGCCCCTGGTGGCGGGCATCCGCGACTACTTTGGGCAGCGCGACGAGCTAAGCGACGTGCTCGTGGTGGGTCCCGACCGGGCCGGGGCGCAGCTCGAGGGCAGCAAGCACCACGCTAAGGCCTTTATGCAACGCCACGGCATCCCCACCGCCCAATCGCGCACCTTCACCGCCGCGCAGCTCGAGGCCGGACTCGCCTACCTGTCCGATCTTCCCCTGCCCATTGTGCTGAAGGCCGACGGACTCGCTGCCGGCAAGGGAGTGATCATCTGTGACCAGCACGACGAGGCGCAGCGGCACCTGCGCGATATGCTGGAGAACCGCCGCTTCGGGGCGGCCAGCGAGCAGGTGGTGGTAGAGGAGTTTTTGTCAGGTATTGAGCTGTCGGTGTTCGTGCTCACCGACGGGAAGCACTACCGGTTGCTGCCCGCCGCCAAAGATTACAAACGCATCGGCGAGGGCGACACCGGACCCAACACCGGCGGCATGGGCGCGGTGAGTCCGGTTCCGTTTGCCAACCCGGAGTTTATGCAAAAAGTTGAAGAACGCATCGTGCGCCCCACGGTGAACGGCTTGCAGCAGGAGGGCATTGACTACCGGGGCTTTCTGTTTATTGGACTGATGAACGTGGCGGACGAGCCCTACGTGATCGAGTACAATGTGCGCCTAGGCGACCCCGAAACGGAGGTCATCGTTCCGCGCATCGAGAGCGACTTGGTGGAGCTGCTGGCGGCGGCGGCCAACCAAACGCTCGACGCTGCTCCGCTGCAAATTAGTGAACAAGCGGCCGCCACGGTGGTGATGGTGGCCGATGGCTATCCCGGCGACTACCAAAAAGGAGCGATCATTAGCGGCTTGCCGAAGGAAGGCGACGCGCTGGTGTTCCACGCCGGTACGCGCTTGGACAATGGCACCGTGACGACCAACGGGGGACGGGTGCTCGCGGTCACCGCCCGGGGCAAAGACATTCCCGAAGCCCTTCGCCGATGCTACGCAACGGCAGAGAAAATCAGTTGGCCCAGCCATTACTACCGCACCGACATCGGTCAAGATTTGCTCAAATTTCTATGAGACCCGGTTTTGCGTACGTAATCAACGTCATTCCGGCCGTAGCGAAGGGCCCGGCCCCCCGGCGCAGAGCCGGAATCTCCCGCGTGGCGTCCACTGCTTCGAAGGAGGGGATTTCTAGATATTTTCTTCCTTGGTGTTCAATAAATGTAGTCTTATCCGCTTCTTCCTGGCTTATTCTAGCGATGCTAACCCTGGGCATGGCTTGCCGACCCGCTACCGAAACCCCACCCTCGCTGGCGTGGCAGTCGGACGACGATCAGCATTATGCCCTGCACTGGGCCAACTTGTCAATGACCGTCGATGCCCAAACGGGTGGCCGCATCGTCTCGTTGCGGGCAGCGGGTGAAGAATTGCTTACCGATTCGGCCGTGCACCCGATGTACTACGGGTCTACGCTTTGGCTTAGTCCGCAGCATCGTTGGTGGCCTCCTCCCCCGGCGCTGGATACCGATCCCTACCGGGTGCAATCTACTGCCAATCCGCTCACATTGGTCAGCCGTTACGACTCGCTGCTCGGGTTCCAGATTAGCAAAAGCTTCCGGGCTGAACCCGCCGACAGCAGCCTGCGCATTACCTACACGGTGATTAACCGAGCGGATACGGCGCAGTCGGTGGCCCTGTGGGAGGTGACGCGCTTGCCCAAGGATGCCGAAGTAACCTTGGCGCTCGATGCGGCGGCGGGCCGCAACCGATCTTTCAAAAAGCATACGGACTGGTCAGCGAGCGACGGGCGATTTCACCTCCGCGTGGCCGCGGGAGATACGGCGGTGGACAAAGCCTGGTACAACGCGCGGGGGTGGGTGCGGTATACCCGCGGCGACCGGCAGCTGCTCAAACGATTTGCTGACCTAACGCTGGCGGCACTACCTCCCGAGCAGAACGAGGTGGAGGTGTATATCGACGACAGCGCCTACCTGGAGGTGGAACAGCACAGCGCCTACCAACGCCTGGCTCCGCAGGATAGCCTTGTCTGGACGGTGCGGTGGTATCCTCGATAGTTGCGCGGGATTATTTGGTAGACCGCGTTTTTTTGTTAATATTTCGTGTCGACAAATGAACCAAAGATATGGCGTGTAGTACGTGTAGCAGCAAGAGCGGTTCGGTGGCGGGTTGCCAAAACAACGGCGGATGTAGCACCGGCGGCTGCAATAAAATGAACGTTTTCGACTGGTTGTCCAATATGGACCTGCCAGCCATTGATACTTTTGATGTGGTGGAAGTGCGCTTCAAGGGCGGAAACAAGCAGTTTTTCCGCAACACCAAAGACCTGGAATTGACCACTGGCGATGCCGTGGTGGTAGACGTGCCCAACGGACACCACATCGGCTACATCTCGCTGCAGGGCGAACTGGTGCGACTGCAGATGCAGAAAAAAAAAGTGAACAACGACGATAATCTTCGGAAAATCTACCGCATCGCCACCACCCAGGATCTGGAAAGTCTGGAAAGCGTGAAGAAGCGAGAAATGCCCACCCTCTACCGCACCCGGCAGATTATCCAGGACCTACGGCTATCAATGAAGCTCTCGGACGTGGAATATCAGGCCGACGGCAACAAAGCTACGTTTTATTATTCGGCGGATAGCCGGGTGGACTTTCGAGAGTTAATTAAGATGCTCGCCGCCGAATTTCGCATCCGGGTGGAGATGCGGCAGATCAGTCTGCGCGAGGAGGCCGGTCGGCTGGGTGGCATCGGTTCCTGCGGACGCGAACTGTGCTGCTCCACCTGGCTGAGCAACTTCCGCAGCGTGTCCACCTCGGCAGCGCGGTATCAGAAGCTGTCGCTCAACCCCAGCAAGCTGTCGGGGCAGTGCGGCCGACTCAAGTGCTGCCTCAACTACGAGCTCGACACCTACCTGGACGCGCTAAAGGACATTCCGGACATTCGCCGACCGCTGATTACCAAGAAGGGCGAAGCTTTTTTGCAGAAGACCGACATCTTCCGTAAGACGATGTGGTTCGCCTACCGGGGCGAGAACAACTGGATTCCGGTGGCCGCCGATCGGGTGCGCGAGGTGATCCGACTTAACAAACAGGGCGAGCACCCCAGTTCGTTACTCAAGAATCAGGCCGAGGCCAAGCTCGACATCAGCGTGCTCAACAACGACCTGGTGAAGATGGACCAGAAGTTTGAGCGCAAGCAGCAGAACTCCGGCGGCAAGAAGCGCCGGAAGAAGAAGAAGAGCAACCACCCCCGTAATGAGTCATAGATTTTTGAGAACTTTCGTAACAACCCTTGTTCGGCATTGCCTGCGGTCAGGATGGTTGGTAGCGGCCGTAGTGCTGCTCATGCTCAGCACTTCCTGCGACGAGAATCGGGTGTACGAAAAAAACGTGGACTTCCCCAACCAGCGGTGGGCGGTGGATAGCATTCCTTCGTTTGAGTTTGAGATCAGCGACGCTGGTAAGCCCTACAACATCTACTGGAACGTGCGCAATACGGTGGCCTATCCCTACCGTAACCTGTACGTCACCTACTACATAGAAGACACGGCGGGCCGTCGTCTCACCGCCGACCTGCACAACATGTTGCTGTTTGAACCAAAAACGGGCAAGCCCTACGGCAGCGGACTGGGCGATATTTTCAGCCACCAGTTTATGGCGCTGCCCAACTTCAAGTTCGACCGGGAGGGCGTGTACCGCATCCGGCTGGAGCAGTACATGCGCACCGATACCCTGCCCGAAGTGGTCTCGGTGGGCACCCGCGTAGAAGACGCCACCGTAGGGTCGTAGGGGATTCGCGTAGTGAGTGAACCGAAGTGATTAAGACCGATTGAGCAATGCTGAGACATTGATTTCCTCTGAGAATGAGAATTTTTCCAGCAATCTTCCTTGCTTATCCAGTATTACCGTATGCGGAAAATTTCTAATGTTCAACTTACGGTGAAAGTTATGTCCATTGGGAATGAGCTTGAAATTCGAGTTCTCTAGATCGAAACCTTTTTCAATCTGCTGCTCGGTGGCATCAAACACAATAATGGCTACATGTCCCATTTATAAGTGGTTTTCACGTCGGTGCTGCCCCGGTGGTCGTACTCCGTCACGGTGAACAGGGCCATCGCCCAGTGGATACTGTCCGGACTGCTGATTTCGGCCGTGGCGGTGTATTGCTGGTCTTCTCCGCGAAGGGTGAGTTCGTAGGTAGCCTTGAGGGTTCGCTGCCGGAGGCTATCCCCGCGGTATTCCTGCGCATCAGATAACGAAAAGCGGTCTACGCTCATGCTTTGAAGGTTAAATCGCTCATCTAGTTGCTCTTCGGTGAGAAATTTTTCGATCACAGAATAAGAAGGGTGGGCGGTGTGGTCGTTCGACTGGCAGGACAGCAATACGATCAAGAGCAGCCAGCAGGCGCGTAACTTTAATGACATAGTTTTTACTGGTTAAAAGGCTCAATATAAAACAGTGCCGCGTTCTCTTTTCACATTCCCGAAACATTTTATACTTTTAGCGCGACCGACCTATCCACGCACGCTATGAAACCTTTCCTCGATTTAGAATCCTCTGAACGAAATGTCCCCCAATCTTAGGAAACATGAACTACAAGATATCCTTTCAGGAAAGGGCCAAGTTGGCCACGGAGCTTTTATCCAAACAGTCGCCCGTCACCTTGGAACAGGCGCGTCAGCAAGCCCAATGGCTCAAAGAGATCAGCACCACAAACAAAAAGAAACAGAGAAGCTAATTGCCTACGCTGAGCAGCATGATTTTTGGGTGAAAGACATCCACTTTTCGGATTTCATCTCCGAAGGGGCCGAACAACGCGTGTTTATCAAAAACGAAAAGCAGGTGATCAAGCTGAACGATACTATCTACTATGCCTCTTGGGTAGATTATTTCCATAACTTATTACTCAACAACTTCTTCTTTCCCGACACGGCCTATTGCCTACTAGGTTTTTACCGACAGGAAACTGCGTTGTATGCAGTAGTGAAACAACCTTACGTAAAAGCAGACGCCCCGACCGATTTAAAAGCGGTGAAAGAATTTATGGAGAACAATGGCTTTGAGAATACCCGTAATCACGACTACTATAATCAAGAATTGGGTATCATTTTGGAAGATTTGCACGACGAAAACGTGCTTACTCAGGATGGAATGCTCTATTTTATTGATACGGTTTTTTATATCAAACCTACTATGTTCTGGTAAATTCAGCATAGTCCGGGAGACTCGCCACCCTCTCAAGCCTCCCGCTTTCACAATCCCAAAACATTTTATACTTTTAGCGCGACCGACCTATCCACGCACACTATGAAACCTTTCCTCGATCAGGACTTTTTGCTTCACAACCCGGTGGCCCAAGAGTTGTACCACGACTACGCCCGGGAGATGCCCATCATCGACTACCACTGCCACCTGCCGCCCCAGCAGATCGCCAGCGATAAGAAGTTTGGTAACCTCACCGAAATCTGGTTGCACGGCGACCACTACAAGTGGCGGGCCATGCGGGCCAACGGCATCGACGAGCGCTACTGCACCGGCGACGCCCCCGACGAGGAGAAATTCATGAAGTACGCCGAAACGGTGCCCTACACCCTGCGCAACCCTTTGTACCACTGGACCCACCTGGAGTTGCAGCGCTACTTCGGCATCGATACCCTCTTGAATCCCGACACCGCGGCCGATATCTACCGCGACTGCACGGCCCAGCTGCAAGAAGACCGCTTCAGCTGCCGCAACATCCTGCGGCAGCAGCAGGTGGAAGTGGTCTGCACCACCGACGATCCGGCCGACTCACTGGAGCACCACTGCAAGCTGCGCGCCGATGGCTACGAGGTGACGGTGCTACCCACCTTCCGGGCCGATCAGTCGATGGCGGTGGATGATGCCGATACTTACAACCAGTATTTGTCGCGGCTGGAACGGGTGTCGAACGTGGCGATTGATACCCTGGACGACCTGTATACGGCCCTGCAAAAGCGGCACGACTACTTCGCCAGCCTGGGTTGCCGCCTGTCGGACCACGGACTGGAGCAAGTCTATGCCGCTGACTTTAGTGAATCGGGCGCCCGGCAGCTGTTCCGCAAGGTGCGGGCGGGTGTGCCGCTGGGGGCTGCCGAAACGGAGCAGTTGAAGTCGGCCATCCTGTACCAACTGGCGGTGATGGACCACGCAGCGGGCTGGACGCAGCAGTTTCACCTGGGCGCGTTGCGCAGCAACAATACCCGGATGCTGAAGTCGCTCGGCCCCGACACCGGCTTCGATTCTATCGGCGACTTCTCGCACGCCCCGTCGCTATCGCGCTTCTTCGACCGCCTGGATAGCACCGACCAACTGGCCAAAACCATCGTTTACAACCTCAACCCCAGCGATAACTACCTGATGGCCACCATGCTGGGCAACTTCAACGACGGCGCGGTGGCGGGCAAGATGCAGTTCGGCTCGGGCTGGTGGTTCCTGGATCAGAAAGAAGCGATGGAGTGGCAGATGAACGCCCTGTCGAACCTGGGGTTGCTGAGCCGCTTTGTGGGCATGCTCACCGACTCGCGCAGCTTTTTGTCGTACCCGCGCCACGAGTACTTCCGACGTATTCTGTGTAATTTGCTGGGCACCGACATGATGAACGGTGAGCTTCCGCACGACATGGAGCTGCTGGGCAGCATGGTGCAGAATATTTGTTACTATAATGCGAAGAACTTCTTTCAATTTGAGCCCACGGCCGTTCCGGTGGCTTGATAGAGCTTGTTATAAATTCTTTAGGCTCGTGTCGACACGAGCCTAAGAAGTTTAGTGTGTTTAAAATTTTTTACTCACTTTAATAGTAAACACAAGACTCTGTTCTTTCTCCAATGACAATACTATGGAAATTAAAATGACATCCTTAAAACCAAATTTTAGCACCTTCCTCAAGCACTTCCTGCTGACAACAACTACGGTGCTTGTAATAGGGGCGGTAATTCAGATTTTTGCGTCAATGAGCTCATTTGAACCAAATTTTTATGGTTGGTGGATGAATTTAGTTTTTCTAGCTACTGGAGTTTCAGTAGGCGTAACATTTGGAGCAAGACGGTCTCAACTTATTCTCACCGATACAACTGACGTAAAGAAAGTCAAAGCGTGGACATTGAAATTCTTTTCCGAGAACGGATTAAGCGTAAGAGAGAACAACGATGACGGAACGACTCTTGAGTCAATAAGTAAGTTTAACAGACTATTCAATAATTGGTTTGGGACAGAGTTGATCTCCGTTAAACAAATTGACGACGGAGTCATAATTGAAGGACCGATTAGACACGTTGACTCAGTTGACCTAAAATTGAGGTTTGGCAAACCTCTCAACGGATGACTGTGCCAGTAGTCAACAAAGTGTTTGTGCATAGATAAAGTGGCATGTAGGTTATAAGATTTGTCTTCGCTCAGTATTTAGTCATTTTGAATGCACTTTGATATTTTTATTTATCTAGCTAACTCAACTACCAATCTAATCTTATGAGCAAAAAAGTTGTCACCTTCGGAGAGATTATGCTGCGGCTGGCCACGCCCGGTCACCTACGATTCATTCAGGCCACCGAGTTTGAGGCCACCTACGGCGGGGGTGAGGCCAACGTGGCCGTATCGCTGGCCAACTACGGGCTGTCACCCCAGTTCGTCACGCGCCTGCCCGACAACGATCTGGGACGCGCCGCCCTGGCCACCCTGCGGAGTCACAACGTAGGCACCGACCACATCGCCCTGGGCGGCGAACGGCTGGGCATCTACTTTCTGGAGTCGGGTGCGGTGAGCCGGGGCAGCAAGGTGGTCTACGACCGGGCCGGTTCGGCGCTGGCGCAGGTGCAGTCGGGCATGATCGACTGGGACGAAGCGCTGGACGGGGCGGAGTGGTTTCACTGGACCGGTATCACGCCCGCCATCTCGCAGGGCGCGGCCGACGTGTGTCTGGAGGGCATTCAGGCCGCCAATAGCAAAGGAATCACCGTGTCGTGCGATCTAAACTACCGCAAAAACCTGTGGAAATACGGCAAGTCGCCCGCCGACGTGATGCCCGATCTGGTGGACGGCTGCAACGTGATCTTGGGCAACGAAGAAGACGCCGAAAAGGTGTTCGGCATCCATCCCGAGGGCATGGACGTGACCAAGGGGCACGTGGAGGCCGCGGCCTACGAATCGGTGGGCAAGCAGCTGCTAGAGCGCTTCACGCGGGCCGACAAGGCCATCATTACGCTGCGGGGTTCTATCAGCGCCAGCCACAACAGCTGGTCAGGCGTGTTATACGACGGAAAGAAACTCTACGAAGCGCCCACGTATCAAATCACTCACATCGTGGACCGCGTGGGCGGCGGCGATTCCTTCATGGGCGGCCTGATCTACGGCTTGCTCACCTACGGAGATGACCTGCAGCAGGCGCTGAACTTCGCGGTAGCGGCCTCGTGCCTAAAACACACCATCAAGGGCGACTTCAACCTGGTGACCGTGGACGAAGTAGAAAAACTCATGAGCGGCGACGCTTCGGGACGGGTATCACGATAGCTCGATTGTTCGATTGCTGAATTGCCCCCGTAGTCAACAATTGAGCAATCGAACAATTTCAAACCGAGGCATAATGCTATTAAAGTACCGTCTGCTAACATCCAAAAACTAACTTCATCGCAAAAACTAACCAACCCTATGGCTCGATCTTCTCGCATCAAAGTAGCAACCACTATGTACGACACCGGCATGGTTCCGGTATTTTATCACGCTGACCTGGAGGTGGGCAAGCAGGTGCTGCGGGCTTGTTACGAAGGCGGCGTACGCGTGTTTGAGTTCACCAACCGCGGCGACTACGCCCACGAAACCTTTGCCGCGCTTAACAAGTACGTGGCCCAAGAAATGCCCGACCTGTTAATGGGAGTCGGCTCGGTGATGGATGCGGGCACCGCGGCGCTCTACATTCAGTTGGGAGCCGAGTTTGTGGTATCGCCGATTCTGAGTGTGGACATCGCCAAGGTGTGCAACCGCCGTAAGATCGGCTGGTCACCGGGCTGCGGCTCGTTGTCCGAAATTTCGTACGCCGAAGAGTTGGGCGCTGAGGTGGTGAAGATCTTCCCCGGCACCCAGGTGGGCGGTCCGGCCTTCGTGAAGGCGGTGCTGGGTCCGTGTCCGTGGACGAGCATCATGCCCACCGGGGGCGTGGCCCCTACCGAAGAGAACCTACGCGGCTGGTTTGAGGCGGGGGTGCACTGCGTGGGCATGGGCTCCAAACTGATCACCAAAGAAGTGACCACCAACGGTGATTACGATACGCTTAGCAAAACGGCGGCCGAGGCATTGGCGATCATCAAGAAGTACCGATGAGGCAGCGTAGTGATGTAATAAATCAGGCCTTTTTGTCTATTTTTTAAACCTTAATCACAGCACTAACGGCGGTTTGACCTTTTTTCTATCACTTTTTTAGATATATATTTAACTTTACGCACAAGGTTTTGTGTAAGTTTATTTTGCGAATGCTACTTTTTTCCTACCTTTAAGCAATGATACCTAATTCGTAGCATCGCTCTATATGGAAGACTTACAGCACCTCGTTAAGATTGTCAAGAAAAAAAGTCAACGAAGTTTGCAACTAGTGAACTTTAATTTTCGAAAGAAGGAAACCTCCAAAGACAATCTTCTCTACCAAGGCATTGTTAACACGGCATTCACTTCGGATGAAGATGCGGCCCGAGCGATCTTTAAAGTGGATCCGGGTAACCGCAACTACCGCAACGCCAAGGGTAAGCTTCGCTCGAAGCTGCTGAATCACCTGTTTTTTCTGGATTACGAAAAGACTTCGTACACCCTCTACGAGCGGGTGCAATACGATAGCGAGAAGGCACTGCTGCAGTGCAAAATTTTGATCAACGAAGGAGCTACGGAAATCGCACTTCGGATTCTTCCTACTCTGCTGCGCACGGCCAAGGATTTTGAGCTGTATGCGCTAGCCGTAGACGCCGCCCGCCTGCTTCGTGATCAGTACGCACTCATTGGCAAGCTCACCCCCTTTGAGGAGGCCAGCGACGAACTACAAAAGTACGAGAAAAAGCTGGCGGCCTACGAACACTGCCAGACCCTGTTTCACCAGTCGCTGGTGCACGTGAATAAGTCGGTAAGTGCGCAGAAACGCATCTTAGATGAGATTCCCATCTCTGTTGCGCACATTCGCAAGGAGGCTAAAGCCCACCGGAGCCGCATCCTGGACGTGTTGGCTAGTCAATTAGAGCTGGTGCTCAACGGTATGGAACGTCGGTTTGCCAATAATATTACCCTTTGTTCTCAGCTAGAGAAGCAGTATCTAAGGGGCGATAACGATAGCGTGCGGGTGCCTCTGTCTAAAAAGCGTATTGCTTTCACCAAGGCCTACGCGTATCTCAACGCTCCCTCCGGTGGTGATGGAGTGGCTTACGCCAAATCGGCGCTGAAACTCTTTCGGCCGAGTGGTTTGGACTGGTTCAGCTTCGCCGAGCACTACTTTTTGCTACTGATGCGCGAGGAGCAGTACGAAGAAGCGCAGGCGTTGTTTCGTAAGGCGCGCACCAACAAAAACTTCACTTCATTGGAAGAAGCGGATGCTCAACGATGGTTTATTTACCGGGCTTACCTGATCTTTTTCAACGATGCCAAAATTCTGCGGTGGGGTTTCAATATGGACGAGTTTATGCAGCAGCCCCCCCGCTTCGATAACGATAGCTTCACCATTGCCTCGCGCGTGGTTCAGTGCTTGTTCTTACTTCGTGAGGGACAGGTTGAAGCAGTAAAAGCCTGCGTTGCCGAGCTTTCAAAGTATAAATCGGCGCATCTGGACAAACGCCACAACTACCGCAGCAGCATCTTCATTCGCTTGCTGGAAATTATGGTAGAAAAAGAGTTTGATTTCGAGCGTGTAAGTGAGAAAGGCAACAGCTACTACAAAAAACTGACGCGCAACACCATCCCCAATGAGATTGCTACCGAGATAGAGGTAGTGCCCTACCAAAAGCTCTGGACGCACTTGCTTAGTATTCTGCGGGTTAACAAAGTGTATCTGCACTACCGGTTCTACCACACCAAGACCGATCAGATGGCTTAGGACGGGTTTACCTACAAGCTTAGACGGTGCTTTACGGTTATCATCTTCGTGGGTTTTTCATTATCTTCGCGGCATGAAATTCGGCATCATTGTTTTCCCCGGCTCCAACTGCGACGAAGATATTATTTACGTACTCAGTGAAGTACTGCAGCAGTCAGTAATTAAACTTTGGCACAAAGATACCGACCTGCAAGGTTGCGACTTTATCGTGGTGCCGGGCGGGTTTTCGTACGGAGACTACCTTCGTTCGGGAGCTATCGCTCGCTTTTCGCCCATTATGGGGCCAGTCATCGAGCACGCTGAGCGGGGCGGGTACGTGCTGGGCATCTGTAATGGCTTTCAGATTTTGACTGAGGCGCACTTGTTGCCCGGAGTACTGCTACCCAACCGACAACAAAAGTTCATCTGTAAAAACGTTTTCCTCAAGCCCGTCTCTCAATCTGCCCAGATGAGCAAAGGATTGGATCCCCAGCGGGCGTACAAAATTCCCATTGCCCACGCCGACGGACGCTACTACGCTTCCGAAGAAACTATTCGCCAACTCGTCGACAACGACCAGATTTTGTTCCGCTACTGCACAGCCGAAGGAGAAACCACCGAAGGTAGCAACCCCAACGGTTCGCTGGATAATATCGCCGGAGTTGCTAACAAGCGCAAAAATGTGTTCGGCTTGATGCCCCACCCCGAGCGGGCCGCCGATGAAGCACTGGGCAACACCGACGGACGCTTGCTGTTGGAAGGATTGCTGGAAGTGATGCCAACGCTAGCGCGCTAAAACTATTGAAATGGGATATAGCCGCCGATAGAGTAAAGCAACATCACGGGCGGCTGCTCCATGTCTTCCGGGAAGGCCGGGCCTTTGCCCAGGAGCTTACCCAGTCCAATCTGAGCGGTGAACCATTTTTCGCCCCGGTAGATAAAGGAGGGGCCCACCGCGTTCTGCACGAACGACTGGCCGGTTCCTTGGTTCCAGTAGGTCATCGAGATCATAGAGCTGCGAATGGTAGGTTTCAGGTGGACGTTGACTGCCGCACCAAAGCCAACCAGCCCGGCTCCCACCTGTAGTCCAACCTGCTGCGTGAGCAGCACTTCCAAATCTGCTCCGATTAGAGAGCCCCCTCCCTGCAGGATCCCAATGGTAAGGGCTGCTTTCTCACTCGTTTTCTCTTCCTCTTGGTAATTTTCTTCGTAGTACTGGGCGTAGCCACCGGTAAACAGCAGGCTAAAGAACAAAATAAGTAGCGGTCTTTGCATATTGGTTTTGTTTTATGAGAATGATTTATACCTTTTCCTAGCTTGAAAAGTTATATTTGTCATTGCCATAAAACAAAACGGAAACCAATTATGATGGGTGAAGCTGGCAATTAGCTTATTTAACTACACGCGCTAGCACTGAGGCAGAAAAACACTGGCTCAAGCCGTTGGTATGATTACTTCACGCCGCAACACATCCTCTAGCAAATGACGGTTGCGGCGGGCTTCCCACACCTCCAGGTCAATCTGGTCGGCCCCGCTGGGGTTGATTGTCAACTTCTTATCCTTTATTTCGCAGGTAATTTCTTTCACCAACTGGTTTTTGGTGTTATCGAGTCCGATGGCTATCCGCAGGATACCGGCCAGCACCGATACCGTTTGTCGGTGGTCTTTAGAGAGTTTGCGAAACTTGCCGTGCTTTTTCTTGGGCACTGCCTTGCGGTGGTAGCGCACCACGTGACCGATCAGCAACACCTCTTCATCGGTGAAACCGCGCAGTCCGGAGTGAAAAATGATGTAGCGCGAGTGCTTGTGGTAGCGCTCGAAGCTGATATACTGCCCAATGCCGTAGAGCATCGCGGCGTGCTGGAGCAGGTCACGCGCCGATTCGTCCAGTCGGTGCGCCGCTTCGAGCTGATTGAACATTTGTCCGGCCAGATGCGCGACGTGCGCCCGCTGTTCCAAGTCAGAGTTGTACTTCCGCGCCAGTTGGGCCACACTGCGGTGCCGCAGGTCTTCGTGCAGCGAGAACGAAAACCCTTTGCCCGAGTACCGCTGGATGTAGTCAATGATCAGGCCCTCCCGCAGCGAAGCATCGCACATGGTGATCTGCGTGGCTTCGGCCAGCTTCATCAATTGTACCAGCAACACCCCGCCCAAGTGAATCGCGTCGGCGCGCCGCTTGTTGATCACGTTGATTTCGGTACGCTTCTTGGGCGACATTTCCAGCAGTTGATCGGTGAGTTGCTCAATGTCTTCCAGTGAAACCACTTCGGCGTTGACCGTACGCAGGTCTTTGCCGCCGGTGCTCAGATGAGCTGCTTCGCCCAGGGTGCGAATGGTGCCTGAGGTGCCAATTACCTGGGTGAAGCCTTCTGCCCGGGCCGCCTCCATCACTTCGCGGGCGGTGTATTTGATGTGCGCTTCCAGCACCCCGCGGGCCTCTTTGCCGACCGGCCCCTCGTTTTCAAACATATCGAGCAGACGACGCACGCCCAGCTTCATGCTGCTACGGTACAACACTTCGGTGGTGTTGCCCACCACGGCCTCGGTGCTACCGCCGCCGATGTCGATCACCAGGGCATTTTCGTTCTTCAGTTCAATGGCGTTGCGCACCGCCAGAAAGATGAGCCGAGCTTCTTCCTTACCGGAAATCACTTGGGGCGACAAACCCGTTTTCTCAATCACTTCGTCCAGAAAATCGCCACCGTTACGGGCTTCGCGGATGGCACTGGTGGCCGCGGTGATGATCTCGTCCACGCCCAGTTGATCGGCTAGGCTCACGTAGCGCCGGATGGTTTCCAGGCCCGCCTGGTAGGCGCGAGACGATAAATGACTGGTGGCAAACACCCCCGAACCCATCTTCACCATCTCTTTCTCCTGCTTGATCACATCGAAGGTGTGGCGGGCGGTTACCTCTACCACCACCATGTGGATGGAGTTGGTACCAATGTCGATAGCGGCGAGTTTCATGGGGTCAGCGGTCAGTTTGAGAGCGTTGGGTTCCAAAACTACTGATTTCTACTGGGTTAAACTACCGATGACTTTTGGGGAGAGGCCAACTGAATTGGTTGAGAGTAGAACATCTACCGCAAAGTTTGTATTATTACCCAAACTGATGATTAAGTCAACCTTTACTGTATGTACCAGCTTCTTTTCCTACTTTTTGTGAGCATGAGCATTTCCCCAGTGTTTGCCCAGCGTGATTCGGTCAACTACGATGAAGCCCGGGTGCCCGACTACGAACTACCTCCGCTGCTGCGTCTTTCCAATGGTCAGGCCGTAACCAATCCTGAGCAGTGGAGAACGCGGCGTGCTGAGCTGCTAAACCTTTTTGAGGAGCAAATGTACGGTCGCACGCCGAAATCTACCGATACGTTGCGCTTCGAGATAATCGCTGACGAACCGGACGCCCTGGATGGAACGGCCATTCGGCGCGAGGTGGTTGTTCACTTCACTGCGGATCAGGCCGAACCTTTTATGACCCTGCTGCTTTACCTTCCGGCGCAGACCGACAAACCGGTGCCGCTGTTTTTAGGGCTTAATTTCTACGGCAATCACACCATTCATGCCGATCCGGGCATCACGCTTTCGGAGCGTTGGATGATGGCCAACAAAGAGTACGGCATTGTGAACCACCGGGCCACCGAGGCCTCGCGGGGAGTGCGGGCCTACCGCTGGCCAGTGAAGCAAATTGTGGCCCGCGGTTACGGCTTAGCCACCATCTACTGCGGCGACCTGGACCCGGACAAGAACGATCCGGTCGATTTTCAGGACGGTGTTCACCCGCTCTTCTACGCGCCGGGGCAGATCAACCCAAAGCCCGACGAGTGGGGAGCCATCGGGGCCTGGGCCTGGGGACTGCAGCGGGCGATGGATTACCTGGTGACCGACGCGCAGGTGGATGCGCAACGGGTGGCGGTGCTGGGTCACTCGCGGCTCGGCAAGGCCGCCCTGTGGGCCGGAGCGCAAGACGAACGCTTCGCGATGGTGATCTCCAACGACTCGGGCTGCGGAGGAGCGGCACTGAGCCGACGACGGTTCGGCGAAACTCTGGCCGTGATCAACACCTCGTTTCCTCACTGGTTTTGCGACAACTTTACGCAGTATAACGGGCGGGAAGACCAGTTGCCGGTGGATCAGCACCAGTTGATTGCCCTGATGGCTCCCCGTCCGGTGTACGTGGCGAGTGCCGAAGCAGACCGCTGGGCCGATCCCCGGGGCGAATTTTTATCAGCCCACCACGCTGATCCCGTCTACCGGCTGCTGGGCACCTCCGGACTTCCCGTGGATGAGATGCCCGCGGTGGAAACCCCCGTTATGGGCACCATCGGCTACCACGTGCGTCGCGGCGAGCACGACATCACCGATTATGACTGGGCACGTTACCTGGACTTTGCCGACCGGCACTGGCGTTCAGTAAGGCGCTAGTCTTGGCAGGAGGTTAGCCAAACAACTGATACTGCGAGATTTGTTCTACAAAGCTACCGATCACCTGGGGCTCCAAAACAACCGTGAAGGCGATCCCGAACAGGGCTCCCAATAGGTGCGCGTCGTGGTTGATGCCTCCCAAACCCTG
This sequence comes from Cyclobacteriaceae bacterium, assembly GCA_965217295.1. Taxonomy (GTDB): domain Bacteria; phylum Bacteroidota; class Bacteroidia; order Cytophagales; family Cyclobacteriaceae; genus Tunicatimonas. The sequence continues at coordinate 4,138,426 of CBDCHR010000008.1, read as the reverse complement.
CCGCCCTTGCTGATAGGAGTACAGCAAAAACAGCGCCCCCAACAGAAAGGCCGGCATCGGAATGATGAAGAAGACGAGCAGGGTGCTGGTGGGATCGAACAGGATCGCGGCAAACAGAATGGCCGACACGCCACCCGAAGCGCCCAGCGAATTGTAGGCCGGGTTGTCGCGGTGCTTCACGTAGGTGGTGATGCTCGACACCACAATGGCCACCAGGTACAATCCTACGTAAATCCACGGTCCGCTGGCCCCGTAGAGGTAGGCGTACACTTGCTCGATGAGCGTACCGAAGAAGTACAACGTGAGCATGTTGAACAGCAGGTGCATGTAGTCCTGGTGGATGAAGCCCGAGGTGATAAACCGGTGGTACTCTCGGTTAGACTGAATGCGAAACGGGTTAAAAATCCACCGCTGCATGAGTTCGGGCTTGTTCCAAGCCAGCAGGCTTACCCCTATCGTGACGGCGATGATGATGATGGTGACTGAGAATTGCATACGTTGAGGTTACTTTTCGCGGTGGATGAGGGATTCGATGAAGGAGCGAAGCGCCTGTTTTGCCACTTCGTCGGCCGACAGTTGCTGCAATTGCTCCAAGCCCTGCTGAAAATAGTGGTTCATGGTGGTTTCGGTAAGCGCTCGGATGCCGAGTTGGTCGTAGATGGCTTTCACGGCGGCTACTTTTTCGTCCTTGTCGAAGGCAGGGCGGCTAATCCAGTCCACCAGTTGCACGTGCTTCTCGTCCCGCGCGTTTTCCAGCGCTTTGATCAGCAGAAACGTCTTTTTGTTGGCGATGATGTCTCCGCCCGGCTGCTTGCCGAAGGCGGCCTGATCAGCGTACACGTCGAGCAGATCGTCTTTTAACTGAAACCCGATGCCGATGTTGATGCCCAGTTCGTAGAGTAGGCCAACCGTGGTTGCATCGGCCTCGGCCAGCAGTCCGCCCAGTTGCAGACTAAAGCCCAGCAGCACGGCCGTTTTCTGCCGGATCATGCGCAGGTAGTCGGCCTCACTCACCTCCGACACCGTTTCGTAGTTCATGTCCCACTGCTGCCCTTCGCACACCTCGGTGGCGCAGCGGTTGAAGGCGGCCAGCACCGCGGGCAGTTGGGGCGCGGGAGTGTGCAGCAGCAATTCGTAGGCCTTCACCAGCATTACGTCGCCCGACAGGATGGCCACGTTGCGGTTCCAGTGCTCGTGCACGGTGGGCTTGCCCCGGCGCAGCGGCGCTTCATCCATGATGTCGTCGTGCATCAGGGTGAAGTTGTGGAACACTTCGACGGCCAGGGCCGGGTTGAGCACGGCGGGGTGGGTGACGTCCTGGCGGAAGAGTTGGTAGGCCAGTAGGGTCAGGGTAGGGCGCAGCCGCTTGCCTTCCAGAGCCATAATATAACGAATGGGTTCGTAGAGTTCGGCGGGTTGATCGCCGTAGGCATGTTGCGCAATGGCTTGGTTGATAATTTCTCTCACGTCGGGTGGCATAAGGATAGGCAGCGGTAAGATAATTCTCCTGGCGCAGGATCAGGGACGAAAGTACGGAAATTACCGGAGACTCGACCAACCGGTGCTTCAGGTTTTGCTTCTGAGCCGGGTGACACTACGGTGGCTTTGCGATTGGTACGGGACTAGAGGCGTACATGATTCGTGCTTAAGCGAAAAAACCTGTCGACGCAAAATCTGCTTTTTGGAATACTAATATGATTAGATTAAATGACAAAATTTACTCCGGTCAGATGATGTAATAGTTAACTGAATTATCGGAAAAAGAATAATTTCAGAATATTCTTAATTTAGCGCACATTTTTGTTTACCTTACCGGAACAATGGGTATAAATGACCAAATGAATAAATTCATTCACCCTAACCAACCAATTCCCATGACGTATTCTCGTTTACTTTCGCTCATCCTGTTGTTCACCTGTTTCGCTTTGTTTTCTGCTTGTCAGGAGGAAGAGGATGCTGGAATTCTCGTTAGCTCGCCAAAGCTTACTGGCAAATATAAAGCGACCGATGCCAACAACTCTGAGTACATAGCTAAGGCGGTGCTATATTCAGACGAACGAACAACCGAAATTCTGGGACAGTATGGACAGTTGTCTTACGTTATAAAACGACGACCAAAGGGTTGTCCGGTAAGAATCAGCCCGCTTTGTTATCCTGATCTTGAATTTTTCTCTAATGGATTTGAAGGCATAGATCCGACACGCTTTAATTACAAAGAATACGACGGTTTGATCCTTGATCCTGAAACCGGTTCGGTGGTAGCTAGTCTAACGGATATTTCCGAGAATCCTAAAACCGGAGCGGTTACCCTAATTTACTCGCCAACCGAAAAAGCTGAGATAGTATCCGAAGAACTTCAGGTTACTTTCGGCTCTCTGTACGATACCGGTAAATCGATCGAACAGGTTGGATTTGAAGGAAAAGTTACTTCTGATATTGTTGATTTCTTGCGCTAGCAAATTTTTATCTCCGGCATTTAATGGTACCCAGCGATCTACCTTTGGTAGGTTGCTTGGTATTTTTGTGTTTTTGTCTTCCGGGGTGCTCGCTCAAACACCACTGGAGCTAAGTATTGGTGCACAGCTCGATCAAGTGGATCAGAATTTTTACTTTGCTGATCCGGACAGCGCTATTCAGTTATATCAAAAAGCGGCCAAAAAGGCTCGAAAAGGTGGTCATTATGACCTTTATCTGGACGCCCATCTGCGCATGGCCTGGTGTGCCCTGCAACACAGCTGGATAGACTCATTCCAGTACTTTCTTCACCGGGCCGAGTTTATCGCGCAACACCATCAGAATGCCCTGGATACACTCGATCCCACACGGGCGCTGCGGGTAAACATTCCCTACACCTGGGGCCTCTTCTACGACGAGAGCACGGGTGATCCGCTCAAAGCGATCGATTCCTTTCGCCCTATCGTTATCAACCCGGCGCAGTATCAGGACTCAATGCTGGTTTCCGATACCTATTACGAGTTGGGACTTTGTTACCATAAGCTAGAAAATCACGCCCAAGCGGTGGTTTATCGCCAATTGGCGCTGCAGTGGCTTCCCCGACAAACGCTTCGCGAAGAATTTCCGTATCACCAAGCACTGCTTCAGTTAGCCATAGGCTCAAGCTATGATCAGTTGGCCACTAGCGTGAGTTCGCCCGAATCACGAAAAGCCAGAAAATTTTACGATAGCTCATTAAAAATCCTCCAAAGTTACCTTTATCCCCGTCAAGCCCAAGGAGCCATCGGTGCCAATTACCGACAGTTATCCCACTGGCATCTGGCGCGTCAGCAGTACGATAGCGCGCTCTGGCAATTAGATCAGCTGGCCCGCCGGTACCCGGTCAGCACCAATGGGACAGCCAATGTAATTCTCAGAGGTGATATTCATTTAGCGAAAAGTGATCATGCGCTGGCCCTTCAGCACTACCACCGGGCGCTAGCCATTACCAATGATGGTCGTCCGGGCAAACACGTAGAAAAAACTTCAATGTATAATCGAATGGGCCAAGTATACTTACAAAGCAATCAGGTGGATACTGCCCTTTGGCATTTTCAGCAAGCACTGGTCCAGCAAGTAGACGGTTTTGATAAGTTGGCTTTGGCCAGCAATCCCGCTCTGAATGAGGTAAGTGCTACCAAAGACTTGTTGGAGTCATTGTCTTCAAAAGCCTGGTCGCTCTATCTCAAAAACAAGGCGGCTCCTCATGACACGGCCAGCTTGTTGCAAGCGTGGGAGACTTTCCGATTAACAATTGAAGTAACGGACCAAATGCGCCGAACATTTCCTTCGCTGGAATACAAACAGTTTATCTCTGCCAAGGCGGCTAGTTTGTACGAACAGGCAATCCGAACTTGCTTACAGGCGGCTAACTTAAACCTTACACAAGCCGACTTTCTGGCTGAAGCGTTCTATTTTTCGGAGAAGAGTAAAGCAGCCACTTTACTGGAAGCTGTTAGAACTTCCGAAGCCCGCTCTTTCTCGGCAATTCCGAGCGAGCTCTTGGCAGAAGAAACTAAACTAAAACAAGAACTAACCTACTGGGAAAACCAACGGTATCAGGTTGAAGACGATGCTATCCAGCAGAAGATGCGCAACCGAGCCTTCGAAACCAGGGAAGCCTACAATGCGCTGATCAAACGCCTGGAGACAAAATACCCCAACTATTACCAACTGAAGTACGATACCAACGTGACCGAACTCAGAAAGCTTCAGCGCCGCTTGCCCCGGGGCACTAGCCTGTTGTCCTTTTCCTACGGCGATAGCGCCCTCTACACCTTCGCGGTTCGAGCCGACGCAGTGCAGTGGCAAACCACCCCGCTGGACAGTAGCTTTCACCGAAGCCTAGCCAACGTGCTGCGCTCGGTTAGTCAGTATGATTATCAGCAAGCCAGTAACCTATCGCACTTCCGGTCATTTACCGAAGACGCGCACGGCTTGTACCAAACCCTGCTGGCTCCCTGGCTCAACGAAGAAAACGAAACCGAGCAACTAATTATCATCCCCGACGGCTTGCTCGGCTACCTGCCCTTCGACGTGTTGCTTACCGAAAAAATAGCCCCCACCCGCGTTGATTATCAGTCGCTGCCCTACCTGGTGAAGCAACTTCCGGTGAGCTACGAGTATTCGGCCACCCTCCTCACGGCGTCCGCCCCCCCCCCCGACGAAGTGCCCTACGCTTACCTGGGCTTCGCCCCCTCCTATCCGGAAGCGCCGCTGGCCGAAAGCCGGGAGGTGCGCACCACCCTGGACGGAAAGCGGCTGGGACTGGGCCAACTGCGGCACAACCGGGAAGAAATTGCCTTTGCCGCTCACTTATTCAACGGCAAAACCTTGGTCAACGAAGCCGCTACCGAAGCCCAGTTCAAGCAGTACGCTCCGCAGAGCCGGGTGCTGCACCTGTCGATGCACGCCTACGCGAATAACGAGAACGACAACTTTTCGGGACTCATCTTCACCCAGCAGTCCGACACGGTTCAGGAAGATGGCTTTTTGCACGCCAATGAATTGTATAATCTTTCGCTGCATAGCGAATTGGCGGTGCTCAGCGCCTGCGAAACGGGCATCGGCACGCTGGCTCCCGGCGAGGGCATCATGAGCCTGGGCCGCGCCTTCAAGTACGCCGGGTGCCCCAACGTGACCATGAGCCTGTGGAACGCCGACGACCAGTCGACCAGCCAGATTATGCAGCACTTTTTTGAGCAGCTGTATGACGGAGTCGCCAAAGACGAGTCGCTGAGAGAGGCGAAGCTAGATTATCTCAGCGAGGCCCGGTCGGCGCAGGCGCATCCTTACTACTGGGCCGCCTTTGTGCAGGTAGGCAATAGTGATCCGCTCTCGTCGGCGGGTGGTTTTTCGATGGGGTGGTGGATCGTTGTTGGGGGAGTGATGCTGCTCATCCTTATGGCGCTGGTGATTCATTACAAGTCAGCGCGCTAAGAACAAAAACGCCTGTCGGGAAGATTACGTCGGGGCGCGTAGGGTGTACCAACCTAAAAAACCATCCTCATGGCACAACCCTATCGTATTCTCTCAATCGACGGCGGCGGCACCCGCGGGGTAATTCCCGCCACGCTGCTCGACGGCATCTACCGAGCCACCGGCCAGCATCCCACCGAACTGTTCGACCTGTTCGCAGGCACCTCCACCGGGGCAATTATCAGCATCGGACTGGCCTACGGACTGGAACCGGCCCAACTGGTTGATTTGTACCTGAACCAGTCCGACAAGGTGTTTCACGATACCCGACTGGATGATCTGCGTGACGGCTTCGGCAAAAACTTCGGGGCGGATTATTCTAATAAACCACTCCGGAAAATTCTCACCGCGCTTTTCGGGGAGGCTACCCTGGGCGATGTGAACGAACGCCTGAGGCAGCAGGGCGAAAAATCGTTGATGGTCTGTTGCTTTCACCTCAATCCTGAAGACGACGGGCAACCGATCAACTTTCGCCCGGCCATCTATCACTCTAACTTTATCCGCGACCGAGATATTTCGCTGGTTGATCTGGCGCTGCGCACCTCGGCCGGTCCCACCTATTTTCCGATTTATCAGAACCACATCGACGGGGGCGTATCGATCAACCATCCGGCCATGGCCGCCGTAGCCTTCGCCATCAACTGTAACACCTCCGAGAAACCGGAGTATTGCTACCTGGACGGAGCCAACAAGGGCTTGGGCAAAAGTTTGCACGAGCTACTGGTATTATCGCTGGGCACCGGCACCTCGAACCGCAACCGGATTCCCGCCGAAGTAATTCGCCAAAAACGCCGGGGTAACTGGGGCAACTTCCAGTGGATTGAGTATTTGCCCGACCTGCTCACCGAGTCCAATGTGCAGACCTCGGATTATTACGTGCAGCAGGTGCTGAAGACCAGCGGCACCGAGAACCAGTACCACCGCGTTCAACTCTGCTTTGATGACCCAAGTGCGCCGGAAGTCATTCGAGGCGAACTGGCGCGGGGCAAGGTGCTAGGGCTGGATGTGCGCGATAAACGACTGCTACAGGCCATGCACGTTCTCGCTCTGAACTATTTTCGTGAGCACCAAGCAAACATACTTTCTTTCTTACAATTGAATGAATCTTTGGCATAGCCTATCGTTCTATGAATTCTTCACAAAACATTGGTAACTGCATTTCGGCAGATAAACTGAGACCGTGAATTAGTCAGTTAAGTAAGCATGTCGTAAGCTTCGGGTTAGTTTGCGGGGATCGCAGGCCGGTTCTGGGTACCTTCACCGTCGAACCTTCTCAATAAAAGACATGCAACGTACCTTTACCTTAATGATCAGCTTTTTGCTGGTCACCACGCTTGCCAACGCCCAGTCACAAGACGAACTTCTAACAGCAGCCCAGGCGTTCCCTCCAATGCCCGCCACCAATGGCGAACTAAGGCGCTTGCTTGGCAACCCGAACATCACCATTGCTGCGGGGACTCCCTACAACGATTTGGAGTACACCCTCTTCGATACCGACTACATCGACGGCGAGACCAGCGGCTACGATACCTTTTGTCCGGCCGACCCTTCCGACCCGGTTCCGGGAGCCGACCGGATCAATTTCGTACTGTGCACCACCAATACCCTCACCGACTCTGTCTACGACCGAAACGGGGGCGACCGAGTTATCCTGGGGCTGCCCGAGCGCCCCGAGCCGTTTTTCCTGCGGGGCCCTGATGGGGTCGACAACGACTACGTTATAATTCGGCACTTTGATTTTCGTAGTGCGGTAATCCAGCTAGCGGGAACACCTGACAACTACCAACTGCGCTACTTCACCCCCGCTGACGGCGTAGCCACCGAAGGATATTACTTGTTCTACAGGGGGGCCGGTGATCCGGACCTAGTCGCCTTTATCTTCCCGTGCTGGGATGTGGATCCTCCGCGAAGAAGCAACCAAACCGTAACCGTTTGCAACGACGATCGCACCCTGCAACTCGACGACCCCAACCGGTTTGTCTTCGTCAATCAGCCAGTAGGTGAGGCGGTGTATCCAGATGGGCTAACGCAGGTAGGCTCGACCGGCAAGGATTTGGTACACGGGATCACTACTGATGCGCAAGGTGCTATGTACTTGTTTGGCTCCGGTGACGGAAACCTAGACAACCAAAGTGACCCTGGCCATGAGTTATTTGTTATCAAACTAGATGCTTCCGGACAGCAACAATGGGCCACCGAACTGGCCCAACCCGACGGGGCGCTACTTTGGGACGGAGAGGCTAGTGATGGATATCTGTACGTAGCCGGACGTACTCTGGGAGCTCTTCCAAACCGCAAGAATGCGGGCGGCTGGGACGGCATCATCCTTAAACTTGATACCCAAACGGGAGAAATTATTGCTACCGACCAGTGGGGCAACGCCGGCCTCGATGGCTACGGCAACCTGACCCTAGACGACGCTGGCAACCTCTTTGTCTCGGGGGCCGGTAGCCCCCCCGGCACAGCCTTAGGCGACTCAGCCTACGTGGTGGCCAAACATCGCACCAGCGATCTCACCAATGTTTGGCGCCTTATTACCCCTGCCGACCAAACCGCCAGCCGGGTGGCCGAAGGATGGGGAGGACTCACCTACATTCCGGGTGATGCCCCCGGAGCAGGTAAACTTGTTACCGGTGGCTGGTACATTTCTCCGGCGCAGCCCCCGGGGGGTGCCCAGGGCTTCGTGGCCCTCTTCGATAACCTTGACCAGGCAACGCCCCGGCAGGTAGCCGTCCAGACGGTCGGAACTCCCGGATTTCGGGCCGATTGGGTTATCGACAACGTAGTAGACGAGCAGGGGTATATCTACGCTGCCGGTTTTACCACCGGCGACCTACCGGGTAGTCAGCAGCAAGGACGAGGCGATGCTTTTGTGATGCGTTTCGATCCCGATCTAACCAATCCGAAAGCAGTTCAGTTTGGCACCCCCTATGCCGACCAAATCCGAAAAATACAGGTAGGTAACAACGGCATGCTCTACGCCACCGGTTACACGTACGGCGACCTATCGGCTCCCAATGCCGACCCCTCGCACCGTACCGGCGACGTGTTTATTCAGCAACTAGATAGTGATTTGACACTTCTCAAGAGCGTTCAACTTGGCACCTCGGGAGAAGAAAGAGGATTCCTCCACATCCGCGACTCCACCCTCTATCTATCCGGAGTGACCGAACGGGCTTTTACCGGAGCCTACCAGGGTTCGTTCGACGGGTTCGTGTTAACCCTAGGCGCCAATGATCTTGCGTCTGGGCCGATCTCTACCCTGCCGGATGATCCTTCTCCGGCATCCGATCTTTTAATTCAGGCCAGAGCGTACGCTGCCCAACCGGCCAGTGCGGTTGATATCATTCTTCCGTCGCCCAGCCGTACCTTCGGCTCGGGTACTCCGTACAACGATATACTCTATACGGCCCTTAACACCACATACATGGAAGGCGAAACCGCCGGATACGACTACTTCTTTCCGGCTGACCCTGGCGACACTTATCCGGGAGACCGGCTGATGATGATTCGGACGGTGAATAACCTGGACCTAGTGCGGGCCTACGAAGCGCCCCAGGGAGACCAAATTGTGTTGGGCACTGATGCTTCAGAAAACCCCTTCTTTTTGGCGGGCGAAGACGGCGTGGACAACGAGTGGGTGGTTATTGTGCACTTCGACTATCGCTCTGGTCGTATTCAGCTAAAAGGACAACCTGACGACTACGAATTGCTCTACGCAACGCCCGAGGAGGGAGTAGCTACCGAAGGGTACTATCTCTTCTATACCGCCGGGGATATCCCTGATTTGGTGGCGTTCATCTATCCCTGTGATTTTGTTGTCCCGCCGGTCAGTGGCACCTTACCTCAAGACCCTACCATCCTATGCAATAGTTCGGGTACGCTAGACCTTGGCAACCCGGAGCAGTTTGTCTACGCTCAGCCGATTGATGCAACCCCCGCGGTGCCAGAAGCGGTAGCGCAACCGGGCACCCCGTCGAACGATCTGATTCACGGTAGCACCACCGATCAACAAGGCAACGTATACCTCTATGGCTCAAGCTACGGAAGTTTCGGCGGTGGCTCTGCCGCTTCTGAGAATGCCTTTCTAGTCGTCAAATTAGACCGATTAGGCAACCAGCTATGGGCTAACGAAGTACCCGGTGACGACGGAGCGCTGATTTTTGATGCCGTTGCTGATGAACAGTATCTCTACGCTGCGGGAAGAACCCACGGAGCAATCTCCGGCTTTGTCTCGAACGGACAGTGGGATGCCGTTATTTTGAAGATAGACCTGGAAACCGGTCAACTTGTCGACAGTGACCAGTGGGGCAACCGGGGTATTGATGGTTACGGAAATATTACCCTGGATGACGCGGGCGATCTGCTGCTTTCGGGGGCAGGCAGCCCCCCCGATGCTGAGGGAACTGATGCCGTCCACTTAATCGCCAAGCACCGCGCCGCCACGCTAGACAACGTTTGGCGGGTGTTCGACGCCCCCGATGATACTCCGGCATTTGTCAGCGAAGCCTGGGGCGGGATCACCTACGTACCCGGGAATGCCCCGGGCGACGGGCGCGTGATTATCACCGGGTGGTACATGGGAAGAGGAGCGGCCAACACTTTTATATCGGTCTACGAAGAACTTAACCAGGATACGCCCGAGCGGCGATATACCACTACCCTAACCAGCCCCGGCCAGCAAGCCGATTGGCCACTGGACAATGCGGTGGATAGTCAAGGTAACATCTACATTGCGGGCTACACCACCGGCAACCTGGGGGGTACTCCGGCTGGTGATGGCGACTTCTTTGTAGCGAAGTACAATCCTCAGTTAGAAGACCCTCAAATCATACAGATGGGCACTCCCCAGTCCGACGCCTTTCGGAAGCTGGTTATCGACGAAGAAGATAACCTGTATGCGCTGGGATATACCTACGGCAACTACCAAGGAGCCAATGCCGACCCGACGTTAACCACCGGAGATGTGGTCGTTCAAAAACTAGATACCGATCTTAACTTGCTGTCGGCCCAACAATTCGGTACCGGTCAGGAAGACCGTGGCTTCCTTCATTACGCTAATAGGACACTCTACGTCAGTGGCACAACCGAAGGGTCGCTAGCTCAGGCCAATCAGGGTGGCCTCGATGGATTTCTGGTTTACCTGGAGAGTGATAATCTGGAAATTATCCCCCCTTCGGTTCTGTCTTCGGATGATCCTAAGAAACCACGGCGGCCACGACGACCGCGACGGCGTTTTGGACGTTGGGGGAAGGTGTATCCTAACCCTAGTATTGGCCCACTGATTGTTAAGTTTAACGCTGCCCTTCGGAAGGCCTGCACCTATTCAATTATTGATTATCTCGGCAACGTACGCATGCATGGCCAAGGGCAGGGAGAGCGTATGGAGATTGATATTTCTCGGTTAAGCGCTGGCGTTTACTGTCTCAAGATTGACTTGGGCGACGAAAGCATAAGCACGCGGATCATCAAAAGATAGTTCACCGTTTCCCTTTTAGAGCAGCTTCTCCCGGTGGGAGAAGTTGCTTTTTGCTTTCACGCGTTTCCTCCGCAATTCAGTGCCGAAAAACACCGCTTCAACCCAGTTTATGACAGCTTGAGTGGTTTTACACCAAAACCTATCTAGCCCAGCACGCTAGTTGCAGATAGTTTTTTAGTTTAGAACGTAATTCCGTAAAAAATGAGAAAGCCCATTAATCTTTTGTTATCCTTTAGTTTACTATTTGGAGTACTTCTCGTTCAGCCTGCTCAGGAAGTCCAGGCCCAGGACCGCCGGGCAGCAGTAACGAAGCGACGCGCTACCAAACGTAAGGTAAAGATAAGAGTGGTACGAAGAACAACCCGGAGGGCAGTTACCCGGCACTACTACGGACGCCCTCACTACGGCGCGGTGTTGCGGACAGTGCCTGCCGCCGCTCGGGTGATTCGGTTCAACCAGCGGGCCTACCGCCTGCACGAAGGCGTTTACTACGTCCAACGAGGAAACGAATACGTCGTAGTACGACCCGCCGCCGGACTGCGAATAAGAATGTTACCCAACGGAGCGGTTCGCACCGTAGTCCGTGGAGCTACCTATCACTATTACTACGGGGTGTTCTATGCACCGGTCAACGATGTGCCCGGTGAGTTTCAGGTCGTAGACGCTCCGGTGGGGGCTATTGTTGATGCCCTGCCCGAGGGGTACACTTTACCCGAAGGCGACGAGGGTCCGCTGGTACTCGATGAGGTGCACTATCAGCCCGTAGAAACTGACCAGTTTGACGATGGCTATGGCTACCAAGTGGTAGCGCCGTAGTGCCTCCATTACCCCTTTGGGTTACGATAAACTGGCTGGCACGGCAGATCCTCTGCTCTACCAAACCGAGCTAACATTTAGCCGACCTTTTCTGAAAGACATTAATCGTATGAAACAATTTCCTTATCTTCTAGGTGCCTTACTGGTAGTTCTAACCGTAGCAGCTTGTCAGGAAGACGCTTCTGAATTGGCTTTGACCAATCCGGAGGCCGATTCTGGTACTGTAACCATTGATTCGGTTCTGGGGGACATTCTACGTACTCCCCCGTCTCGGTTTGACGACTTGCCGGGGTACGACTTCAAAGCAAACTACGTGGATGTAGGATTGTCAGGCCCTCTGATGATGCACTATATCGACGAAGGGCCTGCCGACGGTCCCGTTGTTGTTCTGCTGCACGGCAACCCCGCTTGGTCCTATTTAGTGCGCGAAATGGTGCCTCCACTCACCAGCGCCGGTTACCGAGTCATCGCTCCTGACCTGATCGGTTTTGGAAAAAGCGATAAACCGGCTGCTCGCTCGGCGCACACCTACGACAACCACACCGCGTGGGTCAGTAAGTTTTTTCAGGTCCTCGACTTTCGAGAAGTTACCTTTCATGTGCAGGACTGGGGCGGGCTTATCGGTTTACGTGTGGCGATCTACGAACGAGAGCGTTTTGCTCGGGTAGCCGCTTCGAATACCGCTCTTCCCGATGGTTATATCGGCAACGAGCAGGCATTTTCTGTTTGGCGAGACAATATTTCGCAGAACGTCGCCACGTTTAGTACGGTGATAGAAAGAGCCACTCCCACCGACCTCAGTCCGGAAGAAGAGGCTGCTTACGATGCCCCCTACCCCACCGACGAGTATACGGCAGGGCCGCGCGAGTTACCGAAAGCAGTGCCCTTCGACCCTACCGATCCCGAGGCAATAGAAAACCAGCAGGTATTAGAACAGTGGAAGACGTGGGAGAAACCCCTGATGACGATCTTCACTGCTGTCGATCCTGATCGAGCCGACCTTTCGTCGACGGCGGGTGGACAGGACCAGTTACGGTCGCGCGCACCCGGAGCCGAAGGACAACCGCACGTATTAATTCCGGAAGACCAAGCCGGACACTACATCCGGGAAGACGTACCCGAAGCGATCAGCACTTACCTCATCGATTTCATTAAGAACAACTAATTTTCCAGATCACCTGTCAATCGCAAAATATGAAAACGTTCTACCTGTTACTTGCTCTCTGCTGCCCGAGTGGGTGGGCCCTCGCTCAAAGTCAATTTACCCCCGAAGAACTGCTGAAACGGGCGCGGACGTATCCGGAGCAACCCGCCGACGCGGCCGATATGACCAAGTTCACCAAAGATTTGTCGTTTGCCTCGGGCACTCCCTACAATGACATTCTTTACACCATCCTTAAAACCAGCTACATGGAAGGTGAAACCGGGGGCTATGACTATTTCTTCCCCGTCGACCCGAGGGCTCCCTCTCCCGGTGATCAGGTGATGCTGGTAAGCTGTGTCAACAACATCGACCTGGCAGAAGCCTACAGTGGTCCCCAGGGTGATCGCATCGTACTGGGCACCCACGAAGTTGATCAGCCCTTCTTCCTGGCAGGAGGCGACAACACCGATAACGAGTGGGCGGTGATTCAGCACTTCGACTACCGCAATGGGCTTATCCAGCTTCGGGGCAGCGCCGATGACTATGACTTACTATACGCTACCCCATCGGACGGAGTAGCCACTGAAGGTTACTACCTGTTCTATACCGCGGGTAGCGAACCGGACCTGATTGCCTTCATTTATCCCTGCGACTTTGTGGTGCCCCCCATTAGCGGCAACCCTCCTCGGAATCCCACCTTCATGTGCAACGACTCTAAAGTGTTAAGTCTAACTGATTCCAAGCAGTTTGGCTACGCTACCCCCATCAGTACTGATCCGGCCCTGAGCAAGGCCATTCCGCAGATTGGTACGGCCGCCAACGATCTGATCCACGGCAGCGTTACTGATGCGCAAGGAAACGTATACCTGTACGGATCGTCGCACGGTAACTTTACCGGACCGGAAACCGGAAAAAATGAATTTCTGGTGCTCAAACTAGACCCGAAAGGAAACCAGATTTGGGCCGCTGAGGTAGCCGGTTCGGGGGGGGCACTCTTGTTTGATGCGGTTACCGACCAACGGTATCTCTACGCGGTGGGCCGTACTCACGGGGCCATACCCGGATTCACCTCAAACGGGCAGTGGGACGCCGTCATTCTGAAAATAGACCTAGAAAGTGGCGAAATTGTTGATTCTGATCAGTGGGGCGACCGTAAAATCGACGGATACGGCAACGTAACCCTGGATGATGCCGGAAACCTGTATCTCTCGGGCGCGGGTAGTCCTCCCGGACAAGAAGGCACTGATCCCGACCACCTGCTGGCCAAGCACAGTGCCGCTACCCTAGATAACATCTGGCGATCCTTCGACGCCCCCGAGGCAAGTCCGGTTTTTGTGAGCGAGGCTTGGGGAGGTATCACCTATATCCCCAGTGATGCTCCGGGCGAAGGGCAGGTAGTTATTGGCGGATGGTACATGTCGGCCGGGGGAGCTAATTCGTTTATTTCGGTATACAATAACCTAACCGCCTCCGCCCCTACCCGGCAATATACGACCACGCTGACCAGCGCCGGACAAGAAGCTGACTGGGTACTAGACAACGTAGCCGACCAAGATGGCAACATCTACGTGGCGGGGTATACCACCGGCACCCTAGGCGACACACCTCACAGGGGAAGCGGCGACTTTTTTGTGACTAAGTACAATAATAATCTTACCAATCCCAAGACCGTACAGTGGGGTACTCCTCAGTCCGACGCCCTAAGAAAGCTGGTGATTGACGAGCAAGATCGGCTATTTTCCGTTGGTTACACCTACGGAGACTACGAGGGAAACAACAAAGATGCCCAGTTTACATCAGGTGATGTGGTGGTGCAAAAGTTAGATACCGATCTAAACCTACTGTCAGCGCGACAGATAGGAAGCGAAAAGGAAGAACGAGGATTTATTCATGTCTCTAACGGAGTGCTCTACGTGGCGGGAATTACCGAAGGTACTATATCGGGAACCAGCCACGGAAGCATGGACGGATGGCTAGCGTACCTGGACAGTGAGAATCTCAACGTGCTGGCTCCTGAGGAGCTGCCCCAGCCTTCGTTAGTACTGTCCAGTGAGCCATCGCGGCCGGGGGCTCAGTCGGTTTATCTCTATCCCAACCCGGTTCAAGATCGTTTACACGTTTCAGGATTATCTACTCGTCCCGAGAAAATTGAGATTATTACGACAACCGGCAAGAAGTACCCCGCCCGTTGGGTAGACAGTGCTATCAACTTACCAAAGAACTTGCCGAACGGACTATATCATGTTATAATCTACTCCCCTCTTAGTCAACCGGTAAGGTCGTCCATTATCAAACAGTAGCCTTCACTCAATGCCCTCCTTGCCTCACAATAAGCACCTACGAATTTTACTGTTATCCCTGCTAATTAGTCTTTTCTTCAGCCTACCTAATTTAGCTACCCTTCGTTTTGATGGAGTAAATCCCGTAAGCGAAACGTATGCGCTGAAACGTTTTTTTTTCGCCATCGTCGTAGGGTATATTTCGGTGGTTCCATTGTTCTACGCTAATCTGTTAGGGAGGCAATATTTGCGCACTCTAGTGGCCTCTCGATTAATTAGATTAATACTGGTTGGGATAGGCAACGCTGGATTGATTATCATCCTCACGGGATTGGGTTTGGCCCTACAGAAGGTTTGGCTTGATCATTGGCCCCTCATAGGGCGTGTCCGGAGGGTCTATGTGTTCCGGAATCTGATCATCTTAGGAATTGTACTACTCACCGTCTATATCATTGAACTCTTTCAGCAGGCGCAGCAGATGCAGTTGGTAAACGCGCAACTCATCGAAGAAAATGCAAAAGCTCAGCTGTCAGTACTCAAGGCTCAAATCAATCCGCACTTCCTCTTCAATTCGCTCAATTCACTAGCTGCCGTCATTCGTACCGACCGCGATGAAAGCCTTCTATTTGTTCAGAAGCTTTCCGAGGTGTTCCGCTACCTACTGCGTACCGGGCAGAACGACATAGTTACCGTAGGCCACGAGCTACAGTTTTTGGATGCTTACTTATTCATGCTTGAAAAACGTTTCGGCAACAAACTCTTAGTTGTCTACCAGTTACCAGAAACAACATATCATCGCAAAATCCCGTTTCTGGCTCTTCAGCCTCTTATTGAAAATGCGATAAAGCATAACGTAATCAGCACGGCTCGTCCTCTCACGGTCACGATCGCGGCTACTTCTACCACACTGATAGTTTCCAACAACATACAACCAAAACGACAGGTCTCTGAGAGTCATGGTATTGGTCTGACCAACCTAGAGAAGCGGTACCGAATTATTGGCGAACGCTCAATATCAATTGAAAGAAGTGATCATACGTTTAAAGTTACCCTTCCCTTACTCTAACTACTCACCAATAGGTACGATTCATGAAACTATTGATCATAGAAGACGAAATAGCCGCCGCTCAGAATCTGCAAGCCATTCTGCAGGAGTTGTCCATTGACGTGGAGTTATTAGCAATACTAGAGAGCGTTGAGGAGGCAATTCGTTGGTTCAAGCACCATTCACCGCCTGATTTGGCGTTTGTTGATATTCAGTTAGCAGACGGCTCCTCCTTCGACGTTTTTGAGCACGTGGAAGCCACTTTTCCGGTAGTGTTTGTCACAGCCTTCGATGAGTATGCCGTGCGGGCATTTAGTGTCAACAGTATCGACTACCTGCTTAAACCGATCGACCGAGATGCGGTATCCACTGCGTTGCAAAAATATCAGCAACGCATCGTTAGTCCCCTCAGTAATCTTTCATCGCTACGGGAGTTGCTCCTGAAAAAGCCTTTTGCCTTTCCTTCGTATCGGTCATCCTTTTTGATTCATTATCGAAATAAGCTGCTACCGATTGAGGTTGAGTCATTTGCGTACTTCTTTTCTAAGGAGAAGATTGTAAGGGGAATAACCCATAACCAAGATACGCATATTCTTCAGCAGACACTAGAAGAGCTAGAACAAGAGCTTGATCCCACCGTGTTCTACCGCGCAAACCGGCAGTACGTAGTAGCACGTCGGGCCATCGTCAATATCGAGTTTTATTTCAACGGACGCCTTCTTCTAAATCTCACTCCTGCTTCGCCCGACCGAGTACTCGTTAGTAAGGCGCGTTCGTCGGACTTTAAGCATTGGATAAGCGATTGAAACACAAAGCTGTGTCTCCCCTGCATGATCAGCTCTACTACTGAAGGAGCAAGCCCGGTTATGGTAGCGCGCAAAAAACGTGATCAAGAGGCCCTCACACCTGCCCCACCTCATCGTCCACGTCCTTCACAATGGTGACGAGCAACCCGGCCAGGATCATCGACACCCCACCCAGCATAATTACGTAAATGGCCTGGCTATCAAAGAATTCGCGGGCCACCCAGCCTAGCAGGGCCGAGGCGATAATCTGCGGAATCACGATAAAGAAGTTGAAGATACCCATGTAAATGCCCATTTTGGCGGGCGGTAACGAACCGGCCAGAATGGCGTAGGGCATGGTGAGCACACTTGCCCAGGCCAACCCCAGCCCGATCATAGAAAAGATCAGCAGCGTAGGGTCACTGATGAAGTAGATGGAAAGTAGGCTTACTCCGCCCACGCACAGCGCCAGGATGTGCACGCCCTTCCGGCTGATGCGCTCGGCCAGCACCGGCAGCAAGAACGCCAGCAGCGCCGAACAGCCGTTGTACACCGCAAACAGGATTCCCACCCAATCGGCTCCTTCGTTGTAGAGCGCCGAGGTGGGGTCGCTGGTGCCGTACACGTGCGATGTCACGGCCGAGGTGGTGTAAATCCACACGCAAAACAGCGCCAGCCACGTAAAGAACTGCACCACCGCCAGTTGCAGCATCGTCTTGGGCATGTTGGTGAAGTCGATCCAGATCTGTTTCAGTCCGGCGTCGACCAGATCAGTGCCCTCTTCGCCGTTGTAGCGGCGAAACTCATTGGGCGGGTACTCGCGGGTGCGCAGCACCGACCACAGCACGGCGGCGAAAAAGACCGAGCCGCCCAGGTAGAACGACCACTTCACCGAATCAGGGATCTCTCCGGCCGCCGCGGTGTTGCTCACCTCGAACCAGTTGGTGAGCATGTACGGCAGGGCCGACGCCACCACCGCTCCCACCCCGATAAAGAACGTCTGCACCGCAAAACCGGTGGTGCGCTGCGCCGAGGGCAGCATGTCGGCCACCAGCGCCCGAAAAGGCTCCATCGACACGTTGATCGACGCGTCTAGAATCCACAGCATGCCCGCCGCCACCCACAGCGCGGGCGAATTGGGCATTACCAGCAGCGCCAGGCTGGCCAAAATAGCTCCGATGAGAAAGTACGGACGCCGACGGCCCAGCGTGGGCGACCAGGTGCGGTCGCTGAAGTAACCAATGAGCGGTTGCACCAGCAGGCCCGTGGTCGGAGCGGCCAGCCACAGAATGGGAATTTCGTCGGGTTGCGCGCCCAAAGTTTCGAAGATGCGGCTGGCGTTGGCGTTCTGTAGGGCGAAGCCGAATTGGATGCCCAGAAAACCGAAGTTCATGTTCCAGATTTGCCAGAACCCCAGGCGAGGCTTCTCAACGGTGGCGGCAGCGGTGGTCGGGGTCATCGGTTAGTCGTTAGCGAGTACGTACGTGCCGTAGGGCGGTAGCGAGATGGTCTCGGCCGTAGGCTTCCCTCCCGGTCGGGTGCTGAACACCGCGCGCGGATAATCCGGGCGGCTCGGCACGTCCAGGGTCTGGTCGGTGAGGTTGTGCAGCACCAGCAGCGTATCACCCGCGTAGCTACGGTAAAATGAGCTTAGTCCCGGCGTCTGGTAGGTGGTGGTGTCGATAGCTCCGAAAGTGAGCGCAGGTGAATCCTTACGAAAAGCAATCAGCTTGCGGTAGTGGTTGTACAAGGAGTTCGGATCACTCATCTGCTCGTCCAGCGGCGTTACGGTAGACGGGGTGGTATACTCGGCCTCGATCCAGGTAGGGATGCCCGGGTCGTTGGCACTCCACAAGAACGGCTCCCGAATGTTAGGGTCCGGCTTTTGGCCCAGCATGCCGATTTCTTCGCCGTAGTAAATGTAAGGGGCGCCCGGCAGGGTCATCAGCAGGCTAGCTGCTATCTTTCCCTTACCAACGTCGCCGCCCAGTTCGCTCAAAATGCGGTTCTGGTCGTGGTTGGTCAGGAAGATAGCGTCGATAAACTCTGGATTCACCGAGCGGTAGAAGTCGATGATCTTCTTGTGAGTTTGCACCAGTTCCGTGTCTACGCCCTGCTGCACGGTGCGGGTGATGGCGTAGCCCAGGTCGAAGTTAAACAGGGCGTGCAGCCCCTTCATATAAGGAGCCACCGTGGCGGCATCGGCCCACACCTCGCCCACCAAGTACACATCGGGCTTAATGGCCTCCATTTCCGCCCGAAACTCCACCCACCAGGCGTGGTTGTCGGTAGGCCGGTCATCGGGGAAGATGTGGCGGGCGGCATCCAGCCGAAACCCGTCGATGCCCACGTCTTCCAGCCAGAAGCGGCCGATGTCGAAAATTTCCTGCTTCACTTTCGGATTGTCGTAGTTCAAGTCGGGCATGCCCGCGATAAAGTAAGCGTAGTAGAGTTCGTTGTTGCCCTCGGCCTGGTGCCACTGGGTGATGTTGTCCGAATCAAGCCGGGTTTCCTTCTTTTCGATCTGGTCCTTGATCTCGGCTTCGTCGGCCCATACGTAGTAGTCGCGGTAGGGATTGTCGGGTCCTTTGGATGCCTCCACAAACCAGTTGTGCTCGCTGGAGGAGTGGTTCACCACCAGGTCGATCACGATCTTGATACCGCGCGCGTGGGCTTCCTGCGTAAAATTGCGAAAGTCAGCGAGCGTACCGTAGTCGGGGTGCACGTCGCGGTAGTCGACCACGTCGTACTTGTGGTAGGAAGGCGACGGATGAATGGGCATCAGCCAGACGGCTTCTACGCCCAGGCTGTCCAGATAGCCTAATTTGGCGGTCATGCCGTTGATGTCGCCGATGCCGTCACCGTCGGAGTCGTAGAACGACTGCACGAAGATTTCGTAGGTAACGGCGCGGGGCCAGGCGGTGGTATCCGACGGAGAAGCTGCCCCCTCATCGGATTGCTCTTCGGAAGTGCAACGGACAAAAAAACTGAAAGAAAGTAGCAGAGCAAGCAAGAAGAATCGCGGCGGGGCAAACAAATAGCTTGGTTTTGATAGGGGGAGCTTCATTATGTTGGTAGGACAGATGTAATAAAGCAACCAATTTAGAAGGTTAATAGCCAATCAAAAAACTTCCGTCGCTATTTCTACCCTGAGCCGCCTCAATTTTTTTAAATAAGAAGCTTTTTCGTTGTCTTATTCTTACAAAATCTTTAAAAGCTAATATAATCTCAGGTTGCAATTTAAATCGTAGTATTCTGCGTGCCGGAGGTATCTATTCTAATACATTTGGCTTCCACCAATCAAAATTTAGTGCGCTATGGTTTTATATCAGACAAAAGGAGGGGAAATCTCTTACGACGAAGCCAATCAAATTGTTATTGCCCGGTTCTTCGGCTTCATGACCAGTGAAAGCTTTCGCAGTTTCATGCTTAAGGGATTAGAGATTCTTCAGCAAAAACTAGCCCTTCACGGCAATGTAATGTGGCTGGCCGACACGCGAGAACACAAGGTCGTTCAGAAAAAAGACACCGATTGGGTAGCGGAAGCGTGGACCCCCAAGGCCCAGCGAAGTGGTTTAACCCATATTGCCTTTATTCTTCCTTCGGATGTTTTTGCTCAAATGTCGATTGAAAACTACCAGGCGGTCACCGTCAAATCAGTGAAGATTAAGAATTTTGGTAGTGTAGAAAATGCCCGCCAGTGGTATCGCTCCGAAGTGACTACTGAATCGGTGGCCAAATAGTTATTCGAGAGCGCGTTGCAAAAGCACCATAAACTATTCAACGCGCTTGTTATCTCTTTGGTGAGATTTTGTTAGTTTTGCTGGTACTACTTCATTGCTACTGACCCTACCTCATGAGCAACCCTACCCAGAACCAGCGCGGATTTACCTACCAGCTCACTCACATTGCTCAAGCATTTATTGACTACGCTTCTCAAGCCACCTTGCCGGTGGTGGATATTGGGGCGGCCTACGGGGTAGCCACGATTCCCCTCCTGGAGCAGGGTGCTTCGGTGATTGCCATCGATCTGAGTCAAGATCACCTAGACCAACTCTCGGCCAACGTTGCCGAATCGGACCGTGCGCGCCTCACCCTCCTCAACGGGCGCTTCCCTGACATTGCTTTGCCCACCACCCCGGTGGCCGCGGTGTATCTATCCCAAGTGCTTCCTTTCCTCACTCCCGACGAAGTGCGGCAGGGGGCGCGGGTGCTGCACGAGTGGCTGGCTCCCGGAGGAAAGGTGTTTGTGGTATCGTTTACTCCCTACCTGGCGCACGTGGCCGACTACATTCCGGTGTACGAAGAGAAAAAGGCGGCCGGGTTGCCCTTCGCCGGATTCGTCGACGACCTGTCGCGGTACTGTAGCGACGATTACATCAAATCTCAGCTGCCTAACCAGATCAACCACGTGGATGAGGACGACCTGCATCGGAGTTTCACCGACGCTGGTTTCGCCATTGAGCGCTTGATCACTTTCGGTGATGAAAACAACGATCTTCCTCCGGGCATCAAACTTGACGACCGAGAACGGGTCGGAATGATTGCCGTGAAGCAGTAGGTGACTAACCTGAACCCTGCAATGTGACGAATTCCTAAAATCTGCCCAATTTCTTACTCTCACCGCTCTCGTAGATTGCGTTTCCGGCATTGTACCGCACACTATTTTTGTACTTTTGCCGTAGGCCGAAGTATATTCTGTGCTCTCCGAAATTTTTTTGCTATCATAGGTAAGAAAACTTGAATATTCCCATTTTTCTTACGTAATTGGTGCTACCAAATAGCATTAATTAGCTACCATATCTACCGTATTATGACTACTACCGTCGACTCCGACTGGGTGGAAGAGGACTATCTACCCGCCGTTGGTCACCCCATTGCCTGGCTCACCAAGCCCAAAGTTTTAACGCGCGCCCTGGCCCAGGCCTACAACCTCCCGGTGTCGGTTGAGGTTCTTAACCAATCTTTTGATTTACTACAAGAAGACGAATGCGTTGGCAGTGACCATCGGGGCATGCTGCGTGAAGTGTTCCTGGTAGTAGACCAAATTCCGCGGGTGTACGCGCGGGTGACGGTTGCCAATCCCCATCCGGAATTAATTTCTCAACTGGTGCTGCTGGGTAACCGTCCTTTGGGTAAAACCCTGCTGTACAACAATGCGGAAATTGTGCGGAGCGCCTTCACCTACCGCTACTACGCCTGCTTTGCGTTGGGAGAGTCCAGGAGGCACGCTGATTTTCACCAAGCTTCCCTGTGGGCCCGCCGGAGCGTGTTTGCCTGGAAGGAAGCGCGCGTGACAGTCAGTGAGTTCTTCTCATCTACCATCAAAGAATACCCACTCCCCCAAAATGTATCTTTCCGCTCAGCGTAAGGGTTCTTCTTCAAAATCCGAAGCATTCACCCAACCGGCTTTCAAATTCTCTCCGGCCATATACCGCTCGTAGAAACCCAGTGAAGCACTGTCGGCGTATTCGTAGGTCTCAAACACCGCCCCACTGCCCAGCACCCGGGGGTCGCCCTGCTCCTCCAGGTCAGCCAGCAGCCGCGTGCGCAGCTGCCCCTTGATACCCTGGTATTCAGGACTGTTGGCTAAGTTGCTGACACAAGCCGGATCCCGGCTGATTTGGTATAATTCTTCTCCGGGACGCTTACCGAAGCAATGCTCCCAGAACTTGGTTTCTTCTCCGTTTCTCCGTTGGTTCAAGATCACGGTTTTGGTGGCACCTCCGTCGGTGTTTAGGTAACCCGTTTCGGGGTTTCCGGCGGGCCAGCGGTCGGGAGCAAAGTTTTGTAGGTACAAAAAATCTTTGGTCACCACTCCCCGAATGGGGTAGCCCGCGTCGTTCGGCCGCCCGATATCGTGTCGCTCTTTGCCAATCAGCACCCGGTCGCGCTCGGGGAAATCGGACGCGGGGTTGTCGGCCTCCAGAATGTCGGTGAGGCTACGGCCGGTAATGGGTTGCATACCAATTGAATCGGGGGAGAGCTGCGCAACTTCCAAAAAGGTCGGCGCAAAATCAATGAAGCTCACCAGGGCATCCACGGTTGCCCCGGCCGTCGCAATCCCGTCTTTCCACATCATCGCCAGCGGTAGGTGGTTCGAGTACTCGTACGCCTGCCCCTTGATGCGCGGAAAGGGCATGCCGTTGTCGGCCGTCACCACCACCAGGGTGTTGTCCAACTCGCCCCGTTCCTCCAGCAGCGCCAGCATGCGTTGCAGGTGCTGATCGAAGTACTCGATCTCGTAGGCGTAGTCCAGCATATCGGTGCGCACCGAGTCGGTATCGGGCCAGAAGGGCGGCACCGCATCAATGTCGCTAAGCTGCATATTTCCCTGGCGGATTCCCGAGCCGTATTCGTAGCGGCGGTGCGGCTCGGTGGAGCCGTACCAGAAACAGAACGGCGCGTCAGCAGGTCGGGCATTCAAAAAATCGGCGAAATTGGCCGCGTAGTCGTTGTCCGATATGGCCGTAGTGGGCGGCGTGGTTTTCTGCGCATTGTAGGGCGTACCGGTCAGTTGCCGACGCTGGCCGTTCACCTGGCCGGGATTACCGGGTGCCCAGCCTTTGGCGGTATAGCCTACGTGGTAGCCGTGGTCGGCCAGCGCTTCGGCGTAGGTGGTGAACTTGGCCGGGAAGTGGGGCCAGTGATTCACGGCTTCTTCCAGTTGCCAGGAGTTGCGCCCGGTGAGAATGCAGGAGCGCGACGGCGCGCACTTGGCGTTGGGCGTGTAGGCGCGGGTGAACAGCAGCCCCTCGCGAGCCACCCGGTCGAAGCCCGGCGTGTTGACCCACGAGCAGCCGTAGGCCCCCATGTTCGGAAAGGAGGCATCGTCGGCGATGCAAAACAAGATGTTGGGACGGCGCGGAAGTGCTTCTTCGGATGAATTAGTCGTTTGGCAGGCGTTGATTGCCCCTCCGAGAAATAGAAGAAAGAGTAGTCTCATTGCAGGATGATTTAGTTATCTACTTTAAAAGCTAAACGGGTGCAAGACCTCTGGTCAGGGATGTCTAGACCGGTGTCCAATGCAAGTGGGTTGCTAACCTACCGGGGCGGACAGAGTCCGTGAGTATAGTCCGCACAAATTCAGAGAATTTGCGCGAGCGTGCTTGGTAAGGTTTGCAGAATAATCGTGGGTTCTCATGGCATTATTTCGGCCAGGGCAATACGTTGGCTCGCTGGGCCCAGGCTTGCCACTGATCGGCCAATGCTTGGGCTATCTCCGGATGTTCGGTAGCCAGATTATTGGTTTCACTACGATCGCGTTCCGTATTGTACAGCTCCCAGGGGCTCTCCCGCCCCCTTGCAACCAGCTTCCAGGGGCCGCGACGGACCGCCCGGTTGCCTTCGTGCTCAAAGTAGATGGCTTCTCGGGCCAGGGTATCCTCGGCAAAAGCGGTGAGCAGGCTTACCCCTTCCATCGGTTTAATAGGATTTCCTGCAACCTCCGGTGGATAGTTGGCTTGCCCCACGGCCACGCAGGTGGCCATAATATCGATCAAGTGGCCGGGACTGCGCCGCCATTCTCCGCTTGCCTCAATGCCCTCCGGCCAGTGCACCACCAGCGGCGTGGCAATGCCTCCTTCGTGCACGTAGTGCTTGTACAACCGAAAGGGAGTGTTAGAAGCATTCGCCCAGGGTCGGCCGTAGCTTTGGTAGGTATTTTCCGGGCCGGGCATCAAGTCGGGGTGGTTGTTTCCTAGCATGACCGGTTCCCCGGCAAGGGTTTTTTCGGGAATAAACAGTTGCTTGCCCCAGCCATCCGAAAGCTCTTCGGCACAACCGCCGTTGTCGGCTAGGAAGAAAATCAGGGTGTTTTCCAGGATGCCCTTTTCTTCCAGCGTGCGCACGATTCGGCCAATGCCCTGATCCATCCGGTCCAACTGCGCGGCGTACACTTCCATCCGGCGGGCTTGCCAGTCTTTTTCTTCCGCATCACTCCAGGCGGGTACTTGTTCGTCACGCTCACTCAGGGGCCAGTCCGGGTCAATCACGTTCATTTGCCGCATGCGCTCCAGTCGTTCCCGACGCAGGCTATCCCACCCAATGTCGTAGCGTCCAGCGTAGCGAGCGATATCTTTGGGCAGCGCGTGCAGCGGCCAGTGGGGGGCGGTGTAGGCAACGTAGCCAAAAAATGGCACGTCGGTCGGGATTTCCTCGAGGAAGGCCACCGCTTTTTCGGAAATGGCGTCGGTGTAGTAGAAATTGGTGTCCTGCAAATCGATGGGCTCATTGCCTTCGGTCAGCGTCACTGGATCGTAATAACTTCCTGCCCCGAGGATGGTGCCGTAGAACTGGTCAAAGCCGCGCTGCCGGGGCCAGTTGTGGATAGAAATCAGCGAACTATCTCCGGTCCACTGCCCCATGTGCTTGGTCACGTGCCACTTGCCGCTCATAAAGGTGCGGTAGCCCGCCGGTTTAAGCACTTCGGCAATCGTCACGCTCTGCGGGCTTAAATCGCCCCGGTAGCCGTCGATGCCCCGGTCGCTGGTCATCCGCCCGATGCCTGCCTGGTGGGGATACAAACCGGTGAGCAGACTAGCGCGGGTGGGGCAGCAGCGGGCGGTGTTATAAAACTGCGAGAAGCGCAAGCCGTTGGCTGCCAGGCGATCCAGGGTGGGCGTGCGAATCTCTCCCCCGTAGCAACCAATGTCGGAGTAGCCCATGTCATCGGCCATGATCAACAAAATATTGGGCCGACGAGCAGGCGCATCAACGGGTTCCTCTTCGGAACGGGAAGGCGTCTGACAGGCGATCCATAGGTGGCTACCGATCAATAAGACCAATAAAGTACTGGGTGAGGGCATAAAGGTTGATGCTGACTAAAAAAGGTAAGGTAGTAATAAAATTGAGATGAGTAAACCGGACCCCAGCACTCCCGCAGGAGATTCAAATTATCAGATGCCCAATAAACATTTTTTGCCTAGGTTATGTATTCATACCACGCAAAGCCATCCCTATGGAAACTGAATTACTCGCGGTTGCTCCGCCCGAAACATCGTCAACCTCCGACCTGCACCAGCAATATACCAGCGTACGCCGACAGTCGGCTTGCCTGTGCGAACCGCTTAAGATTGAGGACTACGTGGTGCAACCCACCGAAGACGTGAGCCCGCCCAAGTGGCACTTGGCGCACACCACCTGGTTTTTTGAGCAGTTTGTGCTGCTGAAATTTGATCCTAACTACCGGGTGTACGACGAGCAGTTTAACTACATCTTCAACAGCTACTACGAGAGCAAGGGCGAGAAAATGCTGCGCCTACACCGGGGCAACATGACGCGCCCTTCCACCGAAGCGGTGTACCATTACCGCGACTACGTGGACGAGCACATGAGCGCGTTGATCAATAATTTAGATGTAGCAGACGATGACGAACTGCGCGCGCTCATTGTGCTGGGCCTGCACCACGAACAGCAGCACCAGGAACTGCTACTCACCGACATTAAATTCATTCTGGGCAATAATCCGCTGTTTCCGGTGTACTGTAAGCAGCCCGTAGCCCGCCCCACCGTTAGCACTCCCCCCGGCGAGGCGTTTGTGGAAATTTCGGCCGGACTGCATTCGGTTGGTTATCAAGGAGATGGCTTTCACTTCGACAATGAGGAAGGAGCGCACCAGGTCTATTTGCCTGCCTTCCGCCTTTTGAACCGACTAGTGACCAACGCGGAGTACATGGTCTTCATTGAGGACGGCGGTTACGAGAACTACGACCTGTGGCTGGCCGAAGGCTGGGCTTGGATCAACGAAAACAAGATCAAAGCGCCCGCCTACTGGCATCTTATCGATAGGCAGTGGCACCACTACACCCTGCACGGCTTGCACCCGGTCGATCAGTATGCCCCGGTGACGCACGTGAGCTACTTCGAGGCCGAAGCCTACGCCCGCTGGCGGGGGATGCGACTGCCCACCGAGTTTGAGTGGGAAGTGGCCTGCCGCCGCTCGGGCTACGATCAGGACTTTCACCGACTGGCTCCGGCCAATTTGGTAGAAAGCAACTTGTATCAGCCCACTCCGTTGCAGATTGCGGGCACTGATTTGATTGCCGCCCAGATGGTGGGCGATGCTTGGGAGTGGACACAGAGTGCCTACCTGCCCTATCCGTACTACCGGCGTGAGCGCGGCGCGTTGGGCGAGTACAACGGCAAGTTTATGGTGAACCAGATGGTGCTGCGCGGCGGTTCGTGCGCCACCCCCGAGAGCCATATGCGCATCACCTACCGAAATTTTTTCCAGACCGACAAGCGGTGGCAGTTCACCGGCATTCGTCTGGCCGACTATCTGTAACCGGAATTTTTACGCACCTAACTTGCCCTATCGTGGAAAACAGTGATGCCAATGTAGTTGTCGAGCCAGTGAACCGGGCCTTCGCGGCCGATGTGTACGAAGGGCTCACGGCACCGGCCAAATTTCTGCCATCGAAGTATCTCTACGATCAGCGCGGTGATGCAATCTTTCAGGAGATTATGGCCATGGATACTTACTACCCCACCCGCAGTGAGGACGAGATTTTTCGTGCGCACAAGGAGGAAATGCTCACCTACTTCGGTGCGGATGGTAAGAAATTTCAGTTGATTGAATTCGGCGCGGGCGATGGCACCAAAACCAAGGTACTGCTGCGGTACTTTTGGGAGCAGTCGGCGGGGCTCACCTACGTGCCCATCGACATCTCCGCTCATATTATCCATGAACTTACCGAGGACTTGAAAGAAACGCTACCGGGACTAAAAGTACGGGGAATATGCGATGACTACTTCCGGGCGTTTGATCAGTTGGCAGATTCTGAGGATGAAGGAGTCAGGAAAGTGGTGCTGTTTCTGGGGGCGAACATTGGCAATTTTGATGCTACTGAGAGTGTTGCTTTTCTAAAAAAAATTGCGCAACAACTCTCCGCCGACGATCGGCTTATGATCGGCTTTGACCTCAAGAAAGACCCGCAGCGCATTTTGGATGCGTACTTTGATGAGGGCAACGTCACCAAATCGTTTAAACTCAACCTGCTGCAACGGATCAATCAAGAGTTGGGCGGCAATTTCGACGTAGATACCTTTCAGTACTTTCCTATCTATCATCCCGCCGAGGGGAGCATTCTTAGTTATCTGGTGAGCACAAAAGCCCAAGACGTGACCATTGAGGCGTTGGACCACACCGTGCGCTTCGATGCTTGGGAAACTATCTACATGGAACGCTCGCAGAAATACAGCGAGCAAGACATTGCGCAGTTGGCCGAAAAAACCGGTTTTCGGGTGGTACGCAATTTCTTTGACAAGGAGCGTTTGTTTGCTGATTCGTTGTGGGCGTTGAAACAGAAATTATGAGCAGGAAAAAGATTTTAGCTATCTCAGGAAGCACCAGGAAGCAGTCATCAAATGAAAAAATTTTAGCGTTTGTGGCTAAGTCCTATAGTGAACTGTTAGAAGTTGATCTTTACGCTGAGCTTGCTCAGCTGCCTCATTTCACCTCTGATGCCGACGAAAGTCATTTACCAAACTCGGTTCAAAATCTAAGAGACCGAATTGAGTGGGCGGATGGCGTGCTGTTTTGCAGTCCTGAATACGTTTTTAGCCTACCTGGCAGCTTAAAGAATGCTATTGAGTGGACGGTTTCGACCACACTTTTCGCCAACAAACCAGTAGGTATTATTATAGCCGCTACCTCCGGAGAGAAAGCGCTGGAATCTTTGCACCTAATTATGACCACCCTTGAATCGATAGTGAACGAAAAATCCACTTTAGTGATAAAAGGGGTCAGAGGAAAAATAGACGAATACAGAGATATAACAGACCCTACGATTAAAGACAAGATAGAAACGGTGGTTCAATCTTTGTTAGCAACCATCGATGAAAAGGCAGCAAGTGTAGGTGATGGCTTGGTCTGATAAGTCTGTTGCTTTTGCTACTTGCTCGAGATTACTTCGGCTGGGTCAATTTCTCGTTTTTAAACAGCTAAACGATAGTGGGCAGATTCGGGTTCTTCTACGTCGCTTGCATCAGCCTCGCAATCGCGTCTTCGAGCATCCAGTATCTAGCTCCCCAGAAAGTCACCTAAAACCTAATTCCCAAAACCCCTAACCATCCCCACAAATCATCCAACATCTATGCAAATCCGCCCCCGCCGTAACCGAAAGTCTCCCGCGATCCGCCGTTTGGTAGAAGAGACTCGCGTAACGGTAGACGATCTGATTCTACCCTTGTTTCTGGTTCCCGGTGAAAACCAGCAGATTGCCATTGACTCTATGCCCGGCATTTCCCGCTACAGCGTTGACCGGGTGCTGGACGAGATTGCTACTTGTTACGAACTGGGCCTCCGTACCTTTGCGCCCTTCCCCGCCCTACCCGACGCGGTGAAAGACCCGCAGGCCACCGAAAGTGCCAATCCCGACGGGCTATTCCCCACCGCCATTCGCACCATCAAAGCGCAGTTTCCCGACGTGTGCCTGGTCACCGACGTGGCCATGGACCCCTACAGCTCCGACGGGCACGACGGACTGGTGCGCGACGGACGCATCCTGAACGACGAATCGCTGGATATTCTCAGTAAGATGGCCCTGGTGCAGGCCGAGGCGGGGGCCGACATGGTCGCTCCCTCCGACATGATGGACGGGCGGGTGGGCCACATCCGGCGCACGCTTGACGCCCACGGCCATTCGGAGGTGGGCATCATGGCCTACACCGCCAAGTACGCCAGCGCGTTCTACGGCCCGTTTCGTGATGCCCTGGACTCAGCCCCCAAAATGGGCGACAAAAAAACCTACCAGATGAACCCGGCCAACCGACGCGAAGCGCTCATCGAGGCCGACCTGGACGTGGAAGAAGGCGCGGATATCCTAATGGTGAAACCAGCGATCCCCTACCTGGATATAGTGCGCCTGCTGAAAGATGCCTACGCGCTACCGATTGCTGCCTACCACGTGAGTGGAGAGTATGCGATGGTGAAAGCAGCCGCCGAACGCGGTTGGATCAACGAAGAGCAAGCCATGCTGGAAAGCTTACTGAGCATCAAACGGGCTGGGGCCGACATCATCTTGACCTATTTTGCCAAGGACTTTGCCCATCGGTTTTTGGGGTAAGCTAATGCTTCTGGGGTAAGCGGACCGCTTACTAAACTGTTAGTCACTGCCTCTGGGTCGTGGGCTAATCGGTTTGAAATATATCGTCGGGCAGATTGCACTCAAGCCAGACCCGGGCCAGTGAACGAATACTTTCGGTCGGCCCGGTCCAGGCGTGCAGATAATGCTGTTCGGTAATGGTTGAGTCGTGCGCCGATAAGGTAGGACTGTGGCACTCGATCTCTCCGAAGCCAAAACCATCCCACCAGTGTACGCACTGTTCGCCCACCTGATGAGCGAAGAGCGCATCGCCGTAGTGCCCGTGGTACGAAGGCAAGAACCGCCGGATTAGCAGCGCGTGTTGGTCGGCACCAATTCGCCGCAGCGTGGCAACGCACCCTGTAAGCACCGAAACCGGCAACGAACCCTTGATCTCGCCCTTCCCGGTGACTTGCCAAACAAAGTGGTCGTCGGCTAACTGCACGCGGCGAAGAAGTTCACCGACCACTTTCTCGGTAGACACCCCCACGGCGGGACGTGCCCGCGTGGGCACAATCAACCAAGTGTCCACCGGCACCTGCGTGATGTTCCACAAGTCCATTTGCGTGTCGGGCATCGGGTTGGTGAGTTGCAAGCTACGCGTTTCGCGCAGCGTGACGGCTCGAGTGTTTGGTAACGTCTTTTGCTGCGTTGGCTCGATCCGAAACGTCCGCTTCACCCACGCGGTCACCCCATCGCGCAGGGTGATGGTTTGGGAAAAATCCACTCCGCCCGCTGCGGTTTGCAGAACGTAGTGGCCCGGATCTATTTGGGGAGGCAACCGCCAGTTGCTCAAATCTGCTTGGGGAGCGCCCTCAAAAAACCACCGGTATTCGGGTCCTAGCCACAGGCGGTCGCCGCCCACCCCGCCGGTGTCCCAACTGCTCCAGTGGCCTTGGCCTACGGCATTCTTGGGTGGTTCGGGGTTGGTCCACAGCAGGTTGGGCTGACGGGGGTCGGGCCAGAGTCCGACCAATCGCGCTCCTGAGGTGCAAAATAGGGCGGCAGCATCATTGGAGACTTCCAGGCGAGCAGTTTCGGCTCCCATCTCGTGCAGACGGGTTTCTAATTCGTTAGGGTGCATGGTGGTATCGTTTCAAAAAATGGATAGCGCGCTGATTTTGATTTGGTTCCCTCCAGCGCTGGGCACCGCTACTGGATTGCGCTGACAAAGGTAACACCACCGACAAAATACGCCACTCGGCACGCCTATTTACTTTCCTCTCGGGGGCTAGGGTCTTCTCGCAAAAATCCGCTAACTTGCCTTCTTTAGTACCAACTGTTGCCTTACGTGACCACCGAAACCACCACGCTACAAACCGCTCAGGACTTAGGATTGCTCGAAGCCGAGTACACGAAGATCAAGGAAATCCTGGACCGTACGCCTAACTTTACAGAGCTGAGTATTTTCTCAGTGATGTGGTCGGAGCACTGCTCTTACAAAAACTCCATTGTGTGGCTCAAACAACTTCCGCGTGACTCGGATCGCATGCTGGCCAAAGCGGGCGAAGAGAACGCCGGACTGGTGGACATTGGCGACGGCCTGGCCTGTAGTTTCAAAATTGAGTCACACAACCACCCCTCGGCCATCGAGCCCTATCAGGGAGCGGCCACCGGTGTGGGCGGCATCAACCGCGACATTTTCACCATGGGCGCCCGCCCCATTGCCCAACTCAACTCCCTGCGCTTCGGTGACCTGTCGAACGAAAAAACCCAATGGTTGCTGCGGGGCGTGGTGAAAGGCATCGGCGACTACGGCAACGCCTTCGGCATTCCCACCGTGGGCGGCGAACTCTTCTTCGATCCTTGTTACCAGGTCAATCCGCTCATCAACGCTTTTTCGGCGGGAATTGTAGAAACCGGTAAGACAGCCAGCGCCACCTCCTACGGAGTAGGTAACCCGGTGTTTATCGTGGGCTCAGCCACCGGCAAAGACGGCATCCACGGTGCCGCCTTTGCTTCCAAAAATATCAGCGACAGTTCGGTTGATGATCTGCCCGCCGTGCAGGTGGGCGATCCGTTTCAGGAGAAATTGCTGCTGGAAGCCAGCTTAGAAGTGATCGCCTCGGGTAGCGTGATTGGCATTCAGGACATGGGAGCGGCCGGCATCATCTGCTCCACTTCCGAGATGAGCGCCAAGGGCGAACACGGCATGGATATCTGGCTAGACCGGGTGCCGCTCCGCCAGCCCAACATGCAGCCTTTCGAAATTCTGCTCTCCGAGTCGCAAGAACGCATGCTGG
Source organism: Cyclobacteriaceae bacterium (assembly GCA_965217295.1). Classification (GTDB taxonomy): domain Bacteria; phylum Bacteroidota; class Bacteroidia; order Cytophagales; family Cyclobacteriaceae; genus Tunicatimonas. Next base: position 4,106,078 of record CBDCHR010000008.1, on the reverse strand, counting down.
TGGTGGTGAAAAAGGGCAGTGAAGCGCAGATTCAAGAAATTTTTGACAAGTGGGACTTAAACTGCGCCCAAATTGGCGAGGTGACGGATACCAAAAGACTGAAATTCTACCAGGGGGGCGAACTGGTGGCCGACGTGCCCGCCCACGATTTGGTGTTGGGAGGAGGTGCGCCGGTTTATCACCGGGAGTATCAAGAACCCGCTTATTTCCAAGAATTCAAGAAGTTCTCGATTGACGATGTGACCGAACCCGCCGACTACGCCGCGGTAGCCCGCTTCCTGCTGGGTCATCCCAACATTGCTTCCCGCGCCTGGGTGGCCGAGCAGTACGACTCCATGATCGGCACTAACACCACCACCACCAACGCTCCGGCCGACGCCGCGGTGGTGCGCATCAAGGGCACCACCAAGGCTATCGCCGTCACCGTAGACTGCAACGCGCGCTACGTGCACGCCGACCCGCAGCAGGGCTGTGCCATTGCCGTGGCCGAAGCCGCGCGCAACATCGTGTGCGCCGGGGGCGAACCCGTGGCCGTGACCAACTGCCTGAACTTTGGCAACCCCTACGATCCGGAGGTGTACTGGCAGTTTGTGCAGGCCATCCAGGGCATGAAAGAAGCCTGCGAGCGCTTCGGCACGCCCGTCACCGGGGGCAACGTGAGTTTCTATAACCAGTCGGACGACGGCGGAGCGGTGTTTCCCACTCCCGTGATCGGAATGCTCGGGCTACTGGAAGATTATCGGAACAAGATGACACTTTCGTTCAAATCGGAAGGCGACCTTATTTACCTACTCGGAAAGTCTGTTAACGACATTGGAAGTTCGGAGTATCTGTACAGTTTTCACGATGTAAAGACCTCTCCCGCTCCGTATTTCGACCTGGAAGAAGAGTTTCGACTGCAGCAAACCGTAGCCAAACTAATCCGTGATCGGCACGTAAACGCCGTGCACGACGTGGCCGACGGTGGTTTATTCGTAGCGCTAGCCGAATCGGCAATGAGCGGAGGGCGGGGTTTTTCGGTGCAGTGTCCGGAGAATCTGCGAAAGGATGCCTACTTGTTCGGAGAAGCACAAGGCCGGGCCATCGTTGGCGTCTCTCCGGACATGAAAAACCAGGTGGAAGAACAACTATCCCGCAACCACTTGCCTTACACTTTTCTGGGAGAAGTAAAGCGTGAGGCATTCGTAGTGGACGGTGCCACGTTGCTGTCCGTTGAGGAAGCCAGTGGTATCTACAATGGCACCCTTGCGCACTATTTGGGATAATTTTTCGCTCTTTGGTTCCATACCCTACTTCCGTTTTCTTGGGAGTGGTTGTTCTTTCTTAACAAGAAAACGGACGGAAACGGGGATTACTGAAAGTTTTGGGGATCTATAAGATTAACACCCACTTTTAAAAGAATAATACAATTAATAATACGTATTGTTTTACATTCATGTAATTTATTGTACATTTGTGTCGGTGTTACTTTGTGCTGTAACCCTTTGCTTTACTGATTAGTTATGATAGATAGGATGATAAGAAAGCTGAACTCCTCTTCCACGATAATCTGGGCACTGCTGCTGCTATGGATGTCTTCTTGCTACGCTCGCAAAGAATTGATCTACCTACAAGACCCGACCTTCTCCGACGAATATCCCACCCAAATAAACAACCGTCGTCCCACCTACAAATTACAGGTAAACGACGTGCTGCATATTGACATTCAGAATCCTGATACTGAATCGGCTCAATTCTTCAATTACGGGCAAGAACAGATGCAGGCGTTCGGAAACCAGTCTAACCTCTTTATTCAGGGGCATTCTATCGACGAGGGGGGCTACGTGACGGTTCCGTTGGTGGGTAAGGTAAAAGTAGAAGACCTCACGGTAGACGAAGCGAAAAATTTACTGCAGCAGGAAGTGGACAAGTTTTTGAGGAATACCACCGTTGACGTGAAGCTTATCAGCTTTAAGATTTCGGTGATGGGTGAGGTGAATAATCCCGGCTACTACTACGTTTACAACGGGCAGGCCAACGTGTTGGAAGGACTCAGTTTGGCCGGTGACCTAACCGATTTTGGTAACCGAAACAATATTAAACTGATTCGTCAGAACGAAAACGGAGCGGAAGTTATTTTACTTGATCTTTCCAGTTCGGACGTGATGAAGTCTAAATACTATTACCTGCTGCCCAATGATGTGATCTACGTAGAACCGAGCGAGCGACAGTTGCGACGAGAGAACCTTGTTCCTATTGGAATTGTCTTCTCGGCCATCACTAGCTTAGCCCTGATCGCTAACGTGATTATCAACTTTAGTAACACCCAAAATAACAATCCATAATTTTTAATAATGGAAAAATTTAAGAAACAAGACGAAGACAGCATCAACCTGATGCCCCTGTTGTTCAAAATTCGTTCAAAGTGGTATTGGTTTGCCGCTAGTTTGTTGTTGTTTTTAGGAGTCGCCTACGTATACGCTTCCTACACCGAAAGTCAGTATCTGGTGAATGCCAAGATTCTGTTCGAAGACGTGGAAGTAGGTTCTACCTCCATTGATCGGGAGCTAGATGACTCTCCCCGATCCGGCAGAAGCGCCGAGCGAAAGATTGCGCTTACTAACGAGCTAGCCAAGCTGGTTTCGGACAATACCGTTCGTAGTGCGATTGATCAGCTAGACTTCAACGTTTCTTACTACACGGTAGAAAAATTTTGGCCGTCGTTTTTGCAAAATTCGTGGCTCAACGAAAAATACCACGATTTCCCCTTTGCCATCACGCTGGATGCCAGCAAGCCCCAGTTAGTAGGCTTACCCATTTACGTTGAAATTGTATCGGAGAACCAGGTACGCATCAGTGCCGAAGCCGATGAGGCTACGCTGGTGGACTTTGCGAGCGGCAAAACGGTGAGCTTACTCAACAATATCACCATCAACGAGGTGGTTACCGTGGGGCAACCCTACGAAAGTAAGCTGCTAAACCTGGAAATTACCGCCTCCGAAGCCTCATTCAACTATACTGACTACGACCTTTGCTTCAAGATTAGCAGCACCGGTTCGCTGGTGGGCAGCTACAAACGAGGCATTACCGCCACCCCGGCCGACCAGGTGAACCAGGATGCGCGCGTGGTGAACCTCAGTTTTGAAAGCTCCATCCCCCAAAAGGGAGAACTGTTTCTCAACACCCTGATCGACGCTTACGCCAACCAAGTGCTCGAAGGCAAGAACGACCAAGGCGAAAATTCTATTGAGTTCATTAACAATGAGTTGGCTGCCGCCACAGATTCGCTCAACCAAGCGCGTCAGAACCTACAATCGTTCAAGAGCGGAGCGGTGTATGATCCGGCCAATGCCATGAGCAGCGTTTACAATCAGATGAACGATCTGGAAGACGAACGGGCCGATCTGCAGAATCAGCTGGAGTATTACCAAAGCACGCTGCGCGGCATTAAAAGTAGCAAGTCCGATGCTATTGTGGCCCCTTCCTACGCGGGCATCAACGACCCAAGCCTGAACAACTACATCAGCAAGTACATTGATATCAGCTCCCGCGCCCGCAAGCTCAATGCTTCAGCGAGTCAGGCCAATCCCCTGGTGAAACAGGTAAACGAAGAGGTAGAAAACCTGAAATCGGCGATTGAACAGAATATCAATGGGGTTATTTCTTCCTTACAGATCAGGATGAAACGTATCAACGGCCGTATCTATACCCTGGAAAGCGACCTTCGCTCGTTGCCTCAGGATGAGCGTAAGATCCAGGTGCTGCAGCAGGAGTTTGATCGGTACAACGAAAAACAAGCCTACTGGCAGAAAAAGAAAAGTGATGCCGAGATGAAACTGGCGACTAACACGGCCAACATCGATACCATTGAGCGAGCGCAAATGCAGGGTGATGAACCTATATGGCCTAAGTCGGGCCTGATTTACGCCGGAGCCTTTTTGCTGGCGCTCATGCTGCCCCTGGCCCTTATCATCGGAAAAGACTTTGTTGATAGCAGCATCACCAACAAAGACGACATTGAAAATAAAACCAAAGCCCCGCTATTGGGTATGATTGCCAACGGAAGTAAGGGAGCCAAGTTGGTTATGCTGGAATCGCCCAACTCCGCCATCTCTGAATCCTTCAAGTTTGCGCGGATCAACTTGCAGTACTTTCACCAGGGTGAAGATAGCAAAGTAATCGGAGTGACCTCCTCGATCAGCGGTGAGGGGAAAACCTTCTGCTCCATCAACCTGAGTTCGGCCTACGCGGAGGCCGGTCAGAAAACGCTGTTTATATGCTGTGATCTACGCAAACCGCGGGTCAACGAGTACTTTAACATCCGCCAGGTAAGCATCGCCGACGTGATCACCGGTCGGTTAAGTATTGATGAAGCCATTCAGCCGGGTCATCAGAACCTGGATGTGCTGGGGGCCGGAGAGCCGCTCACCGATCCGATTCGACTCTACGAAAGCAAAGAAATGGACGACGTGATGGCTGAGTTACGACGCCGCTACGACGTAATTATCATAGAGACGCCCCCTATTGCCTACGTAGCCGATTATTTTGTGCTGCTCAAGTACTTCGACGTTAACCTGTTTATCGTGCGCTACAAATACACCAACAAAAATATCCTTCAGGGAATCAATGAGCTGCACAGCAACAACAAGATTAAAAATCTGAATATCCTGTTCAATGACGTTAAGTACTCCGGCGACTATGGCTACGGTTACTTGAGTGACGGTGACGGGTACTACAACAATAAACCGTCGTCTGTCAAGAAGCTCAAGAATCCTTTTGCCTCATAAGTGCGATTTTGGTTAACAGGTAATAGAGAAAGTGTCACTTTTTCGACTCCACTCCGTTTGATCGGTAAACCAGCGTATCATGAATGAGCCAGTAGCTATAATTACTCCCTGCTTTAACGAAAACCAAACGGTGATCCGGTTTCTGGAACAGCTGGAAGAAACGTTGTCGCACCTGCCGTACAACTTCACGGTGGTGGTGGTCGATGACTGCTCCACCGATGATACGTTGGAATTACTCCTGGACTTTGCCTTCCGCGCTAAGAACCTCTCGCTGCACGTTCTGTCGCTAGAATTTAACCTTGGGCATCAAGGAGCTATTTACCAGGGATTGCTTCACGGTCGAGTGCTCACCGCCGAACGGTTTGTGGTTATGGACTCGGATGGGGAAGACGACCCGCGCGCTATCATAGATCTGGTAATGAATGATACCGCAGACATCGTGCACGTGGTACGAGGCAAGCGTAACGAAGGTATGTTCTTTCGGGCAGCCTATTACTTCTATCAAGTAATGTTTTGGATGATTACGCGCCAACACATGAACTTCGGAAACTACTGCATGATCAACCGCAAGGTGCTGAACGCAACCCTTCATACCTCCTTTATCCACTTTGCGGCCTATCTTTCCAAGCTCAAGGTCAGGCGAGCCTACGTTACCTATGACCGCCAGCAACGGTTAGGTGGCCAGTCAAAGATGCGGATCGACAGTTTGGTAGCCCACGCCTTTAAATCACTGACCGAACACGCCGAAAGCCTTCTTTTGATCTTTTTAAAGGTGTTTATCGTACTGGCGTCTTCTTTTATGGGTTTTATCTTATATATATTGTATCAGAAACTGTTCACGGACAACGCCGTTTTAGGATGGGCCAGCACCATATCAGTCGGGCTCTTCCATACCGCCCTGATTGCGATTGGCTTCTACGTGATGGGCATTCTGTTGCTCAATATTGCGCATCACCAGAACCAATCGTACCGAAAACCCATATTTCAGCGGATGAGTCTCACCCCGGAACCCTGGGAGAACGAGGAGGTTAATCCCTGGTAGGTCTCCACCGAATGATGGATCAAAAAGCGGTTTCTTGCCCCTGGTTGCCTTTCGTCATCACAACGTTTTATCGGTGGGTCATTGCCCGCGCTGCCTTGTTAATTGGCTTAATTGCGGGCGCAACCTTTCTGGCGATGCTTGTGCTTCGCCTTTATCTTGTTACCGCCTACGTTCCGGAACTGGGTGGCATCGAGAGTAACGTAATATATTCTCTTCAAAGGATACTAGACGGGTACCCACTCTACGTAGACCCGGCTAACCCTCCCTACTCTATCACGCAATACACTCCCCTGTACTATTATCTGTGCTGGGGAGTAGGTCGCCTCTTTGGAGTTGAAGCAGCCAACGTGCATCACGTGTACGTGCTTTCACGGAGCGTTTCTTTGCTTCTCAATTTACTGTTTGCGTGGTCGGTGTTCGCGATTTTGCGAAATATTTTTCGAGTAAAGCAATCGTTGAGCTTGCTAGCGTTGGTCTACGCATTTGTCTACCTAGATGAGGAAAGTTTTTCGCGTCCCGACAGTTTGTTTAATCTGCTGGCTTTGCTCACCGTCGGCCTCTTTCTCAAGTTACTAACCGAAGAAGATCAACCAAGAAGCCGATGGTATCTAGTCGGAGCCAGTGCGTTGTCGGTCGTGGCCATCTTTGCTAAACAGTCGGCTATCTACCTGCCCATTCTGCTCCTTTTCTACCTGGTTTTTTTTCTTCAGAACTTCCGGTGGGCAGTAATCGCTCTGCTAACGATAACCGCCACCTTCGGTTTGCTGCTTGTTTTAAGCGGACAGAACGATTTTCACGCCTTCTTTCAGAATGCGGTGCAGGGCGTGAACAATGGGGCTAGTTTTTCTTGGTTTGCTGAACGAATTATGGTTGAGCACTTTCAGAAAGAACGCTTTATCAATATTCTTGGGTTATTCGGTGGTTTTCATTTTCTGGCCAAAGGCAAAAGCCACCCACGCAAGTTCTTAGGACTGGCGCTGTTGGGTTCTTTTTCTTTTGCGCTGATCACCAGTATCAAGATCGGAGCGGCTCCCAATTACTTTACGGAATTTATCGTCCTTACGGTGATTGCCGTAGTTGTGTTAGTGGCTACTTACGATCCGTGGCTCCGAACGCAACCAACTCGTCAGGAAAAATGGAAGGGGTACCAACCGTTGTTTTACTTGATTTTGATAGCATTTACCTTGCTGCCTCGCTTCGCGGGCAAATTTCATAAGAAGGTTATCAAGATTAATAACGTGGGCCACTCAGGCTACTTAGACGACCAAGCGGTGGCTCGCTATATGTACGAAGAACTACATTTGCAGCCGGACGATCAAGTATTTATTACTACGCACGTCCACAACTATTTAAATAAGTTTCTTTATAAGAACGCTATATTTCCCCAGAAAGAAATCGTGGTGGCTAATCCGCCGAACACCTACGATTACTCGGCATTTTACCGGGGAGTGCAAGACGGAACGGTAGACTATGTGATTGCAAGCCTGCCCGAAAGGCACTTGGATACGGTGGGGCAGTATATAAAAATTCGCTTTGACTTTATCGGAACCGATTTCTCTTCCTATATACCGGTAAAGCAAATGGGCGATTACCTGATCTTCCGGCACAAACGCCCGATTGACCGATAATCGCCCATCTAACTACTTCTTTCTTAACCAGTTAGTGGCTAATCATGATCTTGATTGCCTCTGACTGATTCCCCTGCCACTTCAGCAAATACGTACCTTGGGGCAAATCGCTGGTATCTAGTTGAAGTTGCTGGCTATCCGACGTAAGCGATTGATCCAATTGCCGCACCACTCTACCTAACAAATCAGTCATTACCAATACCCCTGACTGGTCCGGGCTATCTGGCAAACGGACCGTCAGGCTGCGGTCGGCCGGATTGGGGAAAGCGAGCAGTGCTGCGTCCGGGGTCAGGTGGTCCGCAGGCGCCTCGCCAGCGACTTTGTTTTTAGCACCACTGGCCAGGCGGGCGTTGCTGCCGCTCACCCGCAGCGTCACATCGTCCGAACCAGAGTTTCCTTCGCTATCGGTGGCGGTGAATCGGAATACGTAGGTACCGGACTGAAGGTTCAAGAGCTGAAGGTTCGCCGTATTCTGGTTGTTCATCTGGACACTCGGGCCACTTACCTTTTGCCAGGCGTAGCGGCGGAAAGGATTAGGGCCTTTACCTGATCCCGACAGGGATATCGTACTGTTTACGCTTACGTTCTTATCAGAACCGGCGTTAGCCGTCACCTCCGAAGCCGACGGAGTGGGATCTGGTTTGGGTGCAGGCGCAGGGGAGGGATCTGGTTTGGGTGCAGGCGCGGGAGTGGGGTTGCTGGGGGGCGTATTTCCGTCAAGATACAACACGCTGCTGGGAATGCGTTGTTTGCTAATTCCCGGACCGGCGTAACGTACCTCCAGCATTTCTCCCACCGTGCGCTCAAAGAATTGCACTTCAATGCTATGCCTTCCGGCAGAGAGGGTGATCTTGCCGCTGTTTTCGCGAGGACCATGCAGGCCGTCGTTGTTAACCACTTGCTTGCCGTCGATAAAGAGCTTACTACCATCATCAGACTTCGTATAGAACGTATAGGCACCGCTTGACTTTATGTCGATGCTTCCGGTAAACACCATTCCAAAATGATCGCTTCGTTTACGCGCGCCCAGATCAAAGTTAGACACGACCCCTTGTTTGCGCACCGATTGACTACCAAAGTTTGGTAGGACCATCCATGCACCTTCGTAATATTTATACCGAAGCCCGTTCTTGCTACTCGTCGGAGGAGTTGGATTGGGCGTTGGAGACGGGGTAGGTTTCGGGGGACTGTTGTCGTTCGCAGGTTTTACGATCAACCTTACTTCATCGGAAGCGGTTCTTCCGTTGGCACTAGCGGTAACCGATAGCACGTAGGTTCCCTCCTGGGCATTTCGTAGCTCCAGCTTGGATGAGGTCGTATTATTCAAAGTGGCGGAAGGCCCGCTGCTTTTAGTCCAACGATACGATACGCTGGCTCCGTTGTTGCCACTTGCCTGGGCCTGAAAGGAAGCGCTATTCGTGGGAAGGGTAATGGTGACATCGCTACCGGCGCTCACCGATAAGTTGGCCGTCGGGGGGGCAGCGGTAGCTCCACCATATTCAAAGACTCCAATGTCAGGGTTTCCTTTTATTGATCTCTTTCTGATGGTGGTGGTGTAGCCGGATATTCTAACCCCCTTGTCTATGGCCGGAGATCCTGACTTAAGTTGATAATCCCCTCTAGAGGGGTTGGCAAATACAGCAGAAGCCGAAGCCTTAATATCATTGGATCCGGAGTAGTTGCTTTGGTTACCTCCGTTAATAAACACATTGTTACTGCCTTTCACGGAACGGTTGAAATTAAGGGGGCGGCTTCTTCCCCAGAAAATATTGTTTTTGATAACTACGTTCCCTCCTGCCACATAGATTGCCTCTTTTGAGTTACTAATCGCAGTATTGTGATGTATTTCAATGCTTTGGCTACCCGACGGAATGGCGATGGCTTCGCCCTTCACGTTATAGATCAGATTACCGTAGATTTTCATCTTATCACCTGAGTTGCTCGTTATTCCATTTCTGACTCCCCCACCGGAGCCACTCACGTTGTTGTAGACGGTATTATACCGGATGATGCACCCTTCGCTCCTGGACCCACTTCCTCCCGCTTTTATGCAGTTTCCGCTACCGTTCAGTTGCGAGGCTACGTCGTGCACCTTATTGTACTCAACAATCACGTTCGTTCCGTCAAATAAATCTATTCCATCATCTCGCCAGCGGGTTATCTCGTTGTTACGGATAATTAGCCCCTCATAATTGCCGCGCTTGGCAACGATGCCATCTTCTCCGCCGGGTCTAGCGTCTCGAATTAAGTTATTCTCAACCAAACCCCCATTGTGTATTCCTCCACTACCCAGAATCCCCTCGAAGCAGTTCACTATTTCGTTCCCGATCACCTTGTTCGACGTTCCGTAATTACCCTCGAGCGTAGCTGAGAAGGTGATACCGGCGCGACTGTTATTAGATTTGTTTCCTTCAACGTAGCAGTTGCGCGCTACACACCCTCGGGAATTGCCCCGAAAAGCAATGCCACTTCCGTTCGGGGGTGTGATCACGTGAAGGTTCTCTACGTGAATATAGCTCTTGATGCGCACGTTAACTCCGTAAGAACCGGAGCGGGGAGCAATAATTGGCTTATTTCCCGAGCCGTAGGCTCCGTAGACAATCGGTCGGCTGGATGAGCCGCTACTTCGAGGAAGAATTTCTTGATCCCACCTGCCCCCTCTTTTGAATAGGATTCTATCGCCGGGAGCAAAGCTAGTTTGGTTGACTTTGGCTACCGACCGCCACGGTCGGGATTCGGAACCGTTGTTAGAATCACTGCCTGAATTTGATACGTAATAAGTTCGTTGTGCATAGGTTAGCGTGGTAACCGATAAAAGGATGATGAGAGAAAAACCTCGGGTAAACAGTTTCATATGCTAGGCGTTGGTTTAAAATGATACATTGATTCGAATCGCATCAGGCAAAAAAACCACCAACTCAAACCCTAAAGACCTAGCTTGAAATTACTAGCAGAACCTATTATTAAATTTTTACGCCACTAAGTATGGTTAAAACGACATATCTTTTCCACCAAGTCAGCCGAGTGTTAGATCGGTTTAATTGGATAGATTAGTTAAAGTTATCCCATTCTTTTCCAGACCGGCTGGTATTCTCAAAAATGAGAAAGTGTTTTACTCAATGTGATAAGAGCGCTTAGGAATGGCGGAGTTTTCTTCCTAGAATTTGATACAGGAAGTCCCGCATTAACAGGCCATTGTGTTGGTAGTCAAACGCTTGGCGACCGAGCTGTCGCGCTGCCTCTCCTACTTTTTTGGCCTCGTCGGGGTTGTTTATCAAGTATTGCATCTTGCGGGCAAAGTCGTCTTCAGCGTAAACGTTAGCAACAAAGGCAGTAACCTGGTCTTCAAAGTAGTGAGAAATTTCGCCAACGGAAGTAGTCACCATAGGGTTGCCCGAGGCCACGTATTCGCCTACTTTGTTAGGAAACCGTGCCGTATCCTGCACAGTGGGTCGAAGCGGGATCAGCAATCCCTCGGCACAAAACAGTAGTTGCGCGTAATCTTCGTTTGAGACATTAGAAAAAGTCTTGATAAAATCTTTCTTATTGCTTCGGCTGATTCGTTGATATATTTTTTCCATCTGACCAGGCCATCCGTTGATGATAAGGTGTAAAAACACATCGGGAGCTTGAAGTAGCTCGAAGGAAGCAATGATGAAGTTAGCTACCTCGAAGTAAGTAGCTGAGCCGCAGTAGAGAAGATATCGCGGTTCCTCCTGACAGTGATGCAGGTCCTCATACCTAGAAAAATCGCACAGAGCTGGCACCTTCAGGTAGGGAGTCTGAGGAGCTTGCTTTTTCACGTGCTCGACGAGAAACTCACTGATTGGTAAAATACCGTCTACCAACGCGGGAGCGAACCGGTCGGTCATGTACCAACTAATTTTTCGGCTAATACTGTTGGTATCAAAAGCTGAGCGATACTCTACGTAGTTCATCACCAGTGGAAAGCGCAACAGTTTAGACAAAGCTCGGTAGTATAGCAGTACTGAGAAGTGCGATGTGTACAGAATGGCTACGTCGATTTTATTCTGTTGTACCAACGAAAGCAGAAGAGGAATTTCTAGTAGTGCCCCTTTTAGTTTGGTCCAGTTTCGGGCAACAAAGCTTTCCGAGCGATAGGGTGTACCACTGGTATAGACGTAGTCAATTCCGTCTGTATTACCGCTCGAGGCACCGTCGTACTGATCACTTTGGGTAGCTTGAGGAATCGTATTGATGTATCGAACTTCAGCACCAGCTTCTACCAAACCCTTGTAGATCAAGTAAGATTTTTGAATGGGAGCCAACGTAACATTGTGGGGAAATCCTGAAATTCCCAAATGGACTATTTGTAGTTTCTTATTTGTCATTGCTCAGTTTAGATGAATCAACTACGCCTATTCGTTGTCAGGCAAATCCTACTCTTGATTTATTTTCTCGCGGAATCTACCAGTAAATGCTTATAATAAGCTGGCTTCAACCCCAGTTCTAACTGGTTCACATCGTAAAAAATAGTTCTCGCATCTACTCGTTGATCGCTTATACTGCGGTAGCGGCCGCTTGTTTTCTGATGAATTAACTCATTGTCCAGGCCGGTAATTAACTTACCAGTGCTACGGGTGTTTACTTTAATATCACCTTGCTTGCCACCCAGCACATTATGAGCAATGACCACTCGACTGTCTGAGTCCCCCTCGGTCCATACGTTGAGCGCCGCTTTTTCTGCGTTCACCACGATGTTATGATGCACCCGCCAGGAATGAATGGGCCCGCTTATGACAATGCCGTGCCCTTGCACATCATAAACTAGGTTTCCGTATATTTGGCCGGAGGCTCCGTCGTTAGCGTTTATACCATTTTGACTTCCGGTACTGCTTACCCGATTGAAGAGTGAGTGTACTTTGTTGTATCGGACGACGATGTTCGAAGACTGGTATCCATCAATCGTCTCGTTTCGGGTGAGTCCGCCGGCTTTGATACCCTGCCCCGAGTCGGAAGGCTGCTGCGGACTGTGCACAACATTGTGCTCTACGATAACGCTGTCCGCGCCGTACAGATCAATGCCATCATCAAAGAACCCATGCACCTCGTTTTTGCGAATCACTAAGCCGTGGAAGCGGCCCCGTTGCACGTCAATTCCGTCTCCGTTCTTCACACTGCGCGTTTTGCCTACCTGGTTGTTTTCAATCAATCCCCCCTCCACCTCATGAGTGCCATCGTAGGGATATCCGGTAGAAATAATATTGACCAAGAATCCACTCACTTGGTTATTGAGTATTCTTGGATTAACCACTCGCTTAGCGGCACCGTCGTTCTTCCCAAAGTTGATACCGTACAGTGGTTTCCCAAATCCCTCCACGCGACAGTTGGTAATAATTGCGTGCCGACAGTCTCCCATCAGGTACACTCCCTTTTCGCCATCACCGCGCACCTGTAGGTGCCAATTGTCAACCTGCACGTAGTGCTGGTCGGCAATCACCACCAGATCTTCTTCGGCGTGGGTCACGATAGGCCGGGCGCCCCGCCCGTAGGCGCCAAAGGTAAGATACTGGCCCGCCTTGCCCGACTTGGTAATACGCACGGCGGTGTTCCGAAAGGTATCACCGCGCCGTAGTAGAATGTAATCACCCGGTCGCGCTAGCCGTTGGGCTCGGGACAAGGTGCGCAGTGGGCGGATAGAATCGGTGCCTACATAAGTATCACGGCCCGCAGTAGAAACGTAGTAGATGGTTCCCGTACCGCCGTACTGAATGGTTTGATTCACCACCGGCACCTCCCAGTCGCTTACTGACCTATTTTCTTGCCGGAGGTCACTCATCGCTGACCAATGAAGTAACCTAAACTGATCATCGGGCAACGCGTAATCGGTCAAGGAAAACGTGAGTTGGGTGGCGCTTGGCGCGTTGAGCAATGATTTTATCCGCGCCACTCCCCCAACCAACCGAAAACCGCGGGCATCCGTCACGCTAACCGGTTGCCGAAACGTTACGCTCAGCCGATCACCGTTGATCCAGGCGTGGCTTACTAACTCTTGTAAATCAGCCGAGAGGGTCTTTCCACTTAAGACCACCAGCCCAAAAAGGATAATGAGGCTTTTCATGATTCATAAAAAAAGGGGTCTGTCGGTCAGACCCCACGAGGCAACGAAGGTACGGACATATTTATTCTCTCACTAATCGGAAAGCGTGGCTTCCTACGCTAGCTCCTTCAACGCTCACCAGATAAACCCCGGCCTTCAGCGATAGGTCCGAAAGGCTGATAGGTATCACCTGGTTTAGGATAGTGTTACGAACCTCACGCTGGTATAGCACATGCCCGGTAAGGTTTTTCACCTGAATGGTTACCGGGTCTTCCTGGGCGCTCAGTTGGACGTTGACCATCCCGTGGCTCGGATTTGGATAGATGCTCACTTGTTGCTGGCCGGATCGCAAATTCTCGGGAATATGTTCGCTATTCTTGGCTGGTGTTGCCACGGTTGTCTTAGCACCGCTGGGGCGATTTAAGAAAAGCACCGCGTCAGGAATAGTCTGTTTGCTTACCCCCGGCCCCTGATAACTTACGGCTAAGTTTTCCGCGTAGGCATTTTCAAAGTAGCGAACTTCAATTTCATGGTACCCGCTACTTAGTTGTACCTTTCCGGATCGCTCGCGGGCAGCGTGCATTCCATCATTGTCAACCAAGGGCTTACCGTTGATGAACAATTGACTGCCGTCATCGGATACCGTATAAAACGCGTACTCTCCGCTCTTTTCAATTTTGATGTACCCCGAGTACACTAGTCCGAAGTATCGGTCTTTTTGGGCAGGGGATAAGCTAAAGTTGGCTAACACTCCGTTTTTGATGGCTTTCAAATCCTTGAAAGCGGGTAGCTGACTCCAACGGCCTTCGTAGTAAGCGTAGCGAAGTCCGGGTGTAGCGTCTGACAAAACCGGTGCAGGAACGGGGGTTGGCGCCTGAATCCGCTCGGTAGGATAAAGTTTGTTTTTAGGGATGCGTTGTTTCTTCAAACCGCCCCCCTCATACCGTACCTCTAGTACCTGACCTATTGTTCGTTCAAAGAAATGCACCTCAATTTTATGTCGCCCCGCGCTCAGCTGTACTTTCCCTGATCGCTCGCGGGAAGAATGTAATCCATCGTTATCAACTACTAGCTTTCCGTTGATATATAGCGTTGAGCCATCGTCGGATTTGGTATAGAACGTATACTCTCCGGCTTTGTCAATCTGGATTTCACCGTAGTACAAAATTCCGAAGTGCTCTGCTTGCTCTCGCACCGAGAGGTCAAAATCGGTTACCCGTCCTTGTTTCCGTACTTTCAAGGTAGTGAACTGGGGAAGCTTCACCCATTCTCCTTCAAAATACTGGTAGTTCAGTCCGTGGCTAACTTCTGGAGTTGGGGCTGGGCTAGGCGCAGGGGCTGGACTCGGAGCGGGTGAGGGCACTGGTTCCGGTTGCACTTCACCGGCTATAAAAAGATCACTCGCGCTCAGATTCTGTTTGTTATCGGCACCGTATTTCATTTGAACCAGTAGTCTTTCTTGACCAATTTTTTCAAAGAATGTCACCCGAATAGGATGGTAGCCCGCTTTTAGCCCGACGCTTCCTGACTTTTCAACTGCCGGACGAATACCATCGTTATCAACCACACGCCGGTTGCCGACAAACAGCTGACTGCCATCGTCAGAGGTGGTATAAAAAGTATACATGCCTGCTTCAGAGGCGTAAAAGTAGCCGGTGAAGACAAAACCAAAATCATTGTCACGCTGACGATGCGTTAGGTCAATATTGGTTGTTTTTCCTCCTTTTACGGATGGCAAGGCAGAAAAATCAGGTAGTTTATCGTAGCTCCCTTCATAATACTGATAGCTGATCCCATTGGTTGGGTTCGTCACGTCTACTGGCTCCAACCAAGCTTGTCCCGGTGAGGGAGAAGGTGCAGGCGAGGGAGAAGGTGCAGGAGGAGTTGGGCTTGGTGCTGGGGCTGGAGATGGTGATGGCGGGGCAGAAACAGCCACGGCGCCAGCGTACTCAAAAGCCCCGATATCGTGCCGATTGTTAATAGAAAGCCCGTGTCGCGATTTGGTATAATTACTAATGGTTACCCCGGCGTCTATCGCCGCTGCCGTAGTTTTGAGTCGGTAATCGTCTTGGTCAGCATTCACGAACAGTTCTTTCTTTTTACCCCGCACATCACCCCGTCCTTCGTAGTGCCCGGAAGAACCTTTACTGAGCAGAATGTTTCGTTCACCAATCGCCTTTTTTCCTCCTTCCCGGATAATGCATCGCAGATCGCTGGCCTTTCCTTCTAAGATATTGTTACGAATGGCCACGTTTCCACCGTTCTCCCCCCGCGTATATAGTTGCAGACCATCTTCACCGGCGTTAATTACCGTGTTGTGGTGCACTTCCCACTGGCTAATAGGGCCGCTCACAATAATGCCGTGCCCCTGCACATCATGTACGAGGTTGCCGTAGACTTTGCCCGTAGCCCCCGAATTGGTTTGAATGCCATGCAATGCTCCACTATTACTCACCCGGTTGTAGAGATTGTAAACCGTGTTATAGCGAATGATGATATTGGTAGCGGGATGCCCGTTCACGATCTCGGTGCGCGTGATCCCCCCTGCCTTGATTCCCTGCCCCGACGTGCAGGGTTGCTGGGGATCGTGGATGGTGTTGTATTCGGCAATCACGTTGTCGGCCGAGTAGAGATCAATACCATCGTCGTAATACCCGTAAATTTCGTTTTTGCGGATGATCAGTCCGTGGTACTTTCCGCGCTGGGCGCTTATACCATCGCCGTCGCTAATTGCTCGGTTGTCAGCACATCGGTTGTTTTCAATTAACCCGCCCTTCACTTCGTGGGTACCGTCGTAAGGGTATCCCGAAGAGCGGATGTTCCATCGAAAGCCGGTGATATAATTGTTGAGCACTTGGGGATACACCACTTTTTTGGCCGCTCCATCTTTAATCCCGTAGTTCACTCCGTAGTGCGGCTTTCCCATTCCCTCGATGCGGCAATTGCTCACGATCGGATAGTTGGTGTTGCCCACAATGTACACTCCGGTTTCGCCCGAGCCTCGGGTTATGAAGTGCAGGTTATCAACGTGAATGTAGTCTCGGTCGGCAATGCTAAAGGTGTTCTTGTCACCGTGCTCAATCACCGGTTTGTCTCCGCTGCCGTAGGCAGCAAACGTGATGTATTTCTGGGGCGCACCCGATTTCTTTACGTCAATGTAAGTATTCTTAAACACGTCGCCTCGTCTGAGTAGCACGAAGTCGCCGGGTTGCACCACCGATTGAGCCTTATCAACCGTTCTAAAGGGACGCTCTTTTGATGTACCCCTATTTTGGTCACTTCCGCTCGTGGAAACATAGTACAACCGGCCCAGGCCCCGGTAGGCTTTCGCATCATTGGACACCGACACTTCGGAAATGCTGCCCATTTTTTGGGAGCCTATTCGGGCATCACCCAATTCTGACCAGTACAAAAACTTAAAGCGATCATCGGGTAATACATAATCAGTTAACTCAAAAGTTAGTTGGCTGGTGCCACTACCTGAAATCAGTCTGGCTATTCGGCTCGTTCCGCCAACAAGACGAAACCCGGTTGCATCAGTCACCGTAACCGGTGTTACAAAAGACACTACCAGTTGATTGGTTCCGGTTTGAGGAATTCGTACGCTCGTTAGGTTCGAATTTGCTTGCGTGGTGTTTGCTGATGCTAGTACGATGAGAAAGAGTACAACCAGCGTTTTCAAATGTCTGTCCATGATTATTCAGTCGTTTGTTTTTTGGTATGACTTGACTGAATCAAGGAAGGGTCCAGGCCGAAAGTCCCAAGGATTGGCCCATTGCTAGGTGATGTACCGTTTAGTAGGATAAGTTTAGTCTATACTTCTGTGCCTCACGGAAAGCAGATTTAGACGGAATGTCAGATTTGAGCTTGATTGAGAAGTGAGGGGAGCAAACTGTCAAAAACAGCGTGAAGAGCTAGGAGACAATCCTACGGGTGGGCAGTTTTGTGGGGAGAAAATCAGCGAAACCCACTTTTCATTTCACGTGGTATAACAACGATCAAATGGACGGTTGTCTAAGATGATATGGACGAAAAAAACAACTGCCCTCTCTAGTAGTAATCATTATGAGAAGTTTTGTTGTTTTGGAATGAGAATGTTCGCCGTACAGCTTTTTGACTCAGCGCGGCGGAGCTTCGCTCATCTACTCTTCCAGGTCGCTCACCAACTCCCCGCGCACAAATTGCCGGTACTTGACCCAGAGATAGCTGAAGTAGGCAATATTGGCCAGCAGTAGCGTGAAACTAGCCCCGGTAGTCCCGTAGAATTTAGTAAGTAAAAGAAAGCCAACGATGTTGATGAATCCGCGAGCAAAGGAAGCATTCCTTAGGTCTTTCCCGATTCCGTGAGCACTCAAAAAACGATTGATCACTAAAAAGAACCCCTGAATAAGGTAGGCAAAGGATATGATGTATACCAGATTGACTACGGGCAGGAACTCTTCGGAGTACAAAAGGACTACCACAAATTTGATTGAGCCTACGAACAACAAAAATGCTCCCACTGAAACCCCGAGGGTAGCGTAGAACACTTTATTAGGAATCTTACTGAGATTAGCGAACTCTTTGAAAAAAGCAGTACCTACTGCCTGAGGCACCATCGATAACGGAACCGCAATCGTATTGGCCAGATTAAAGAACCCAACGCTGGTGTTGTCCAAAAAATAGCTAATGGCAAACGTACCAAACTGCATGCTCCCGTTGCTCACCAGCGTGCCGATGTAGATGTGGTACCCGTGGTGCTTATTTTCTTTTAGGATAGTCTTTGTGTAGGCCTTGATGCGCGTAAACTTCGGTTTGAGCACCGGTGCAATTACCGCGATAGCAATGGCGTTAGTCACCAGATAAACAATCAGCGCCACCTCAACGCTGACGGTGGCAAAGTAGCCAATGCCCAAGAAAACAATCAGGTACAAGGCCTTTGGAGTGATATCGAAGGCCGAAAGGCTGTATATTTTGTTGTCTCCTTCTAAAAACTTGATCATTCCCACCTTAAAAGGAAATACAAACAGAAGAGGAAGACACAACCGGATGGTGGCTCCCAAACGATTGTCAAAAATGTCCTCCTGAACGTAGGAAACAATTAGTGTAGCCACAATGAATGCGATTGAAATAATCCCGGTGATCACGTACAGCGTGCCAATAATTTGAGGCTTATCCTTCTCGTATTTCTGATACGCGATGAGGCGTCCCCCCGTGTGAAAAATACCTACCGAGAAAAACACCATCAGAAAGTCGAATATGCTCTGAATGAACTTGTAGTCCCCAAATCGCTCAGGCCCCAAAATTCTAGTGTTCACCACACTCGTGCCCATCCCTAGAATAATTCCCAGGCCGTAGGAGGTGAGCAAAGATATGATCTGCTTTCCCTTTTTCCCCTTGCTTTGGCGAAGAAGTGATTTGAACTGTACTTTAGATACCATTAAGAGAGGCGTTTGCGGGTCGGGCTCTTTGCTCGTTGACCTGATCTTTACGCTGACTCAGTGCCAAGGCAAATGTGATGCCCACTAGCATGCCAAAAGTGGAATACACCGGAAGGGCTAACGATAAGTTGGCGATAATGTAGCTGAGCACACAATAAAAAGGAATGAGCAGAGTGGGGTTTTCCCGGGTACCAAGCCGGTAAAAGTAGCGCGCTGACAAAAATAGAAATATAATAAACACCACTGCGGCTCCAATTCCGTTAAAAAAGAGAATTTCTACGTAAAGGTTGTGCCACCCTCCTTTTTCACCCGAAGCCCAAAGATGGCTTTGGGTGACCTGATATATTGCTTCGTAGTATTCAGGACTGTCTTGGGTGCCATACCCGAACAAGAATGCTTTTCCGCTTTTCACCGATGACCTAACCGCCTGCAGATACAGGCGACCGCGTATTTCGGCGGTGCCTTCGTCCAGCATCCGTTCTTGCGCCACCGACGACTCTAACACCCCACTGCTGATTACCCATCCAATGCCTAGCACGCCGACAATCACACTTGTCACCACAATCAGTGCCTTAAGTTGCGTATTTCCTCGGTACAAAAAGTAGAAGTAATGCGCCATAAATACGAACGCCACCACGTAGCCCATCCGCATAAAGGCAAAGAGTATCCCTACCAGCATAATACCAACCACTATCAGCTTTTTGATGCCGTCAGGAAGCGTAAAGATCGCCCAGATAAGCCCAATAATCACCACGTACGAATGCACGTAATCGTCCCGAAAAACCCCTGTCGAACGAAGTAATCCACCGAAAGCAGGTCGGTCAAAGGTTGGCAATACTCGCAGAAAGCTGCTGTCTACCAGTAATTGAATTACAGCCACTACGCTAGAAACAACGGCCACCGTGATAATGGCATCGCGAACCATTCGCGTCATGCCCTTGTCAGCCGTTTTCTTCACGGTGACGTAAACTACGTAAAACGACAACGTAGCGGTGGTAGCGATGATAAACTCAGCGGCACCCAGCAGCGAAAAATGAACCACGTAGGTAACTAAGAGAATGAGTACGTAAATTTCAAGGTAGATTTCGTAGCTGGGCCGGACGCTAGTCACCTCTTGGCGAGGCAAGTTGCGCTTACGATACTTATTAAGTAACCCTTGAATGACCAGGAAACCTAAAAACGTAAGCAGTAGCGTGCGCAAGGGTTGCAACTCGAAGGGGGCCCCGGGGATTTTTATAATAAAATCCGGAGTATTCGCTAAGTCGCTCACAAAAATCCAGAAACAAATTAAAAAAGCGACCAAACGGTTTTTTGGCTGATGCTTTCTTAATA
Source organism: Cyclobacteriaceae bacterium (assembly GCA_965217295.1). Taxonomy (GTDB): domain Bacteria; phylum Bacteroidota; class Bacteroidia; order Cytophagales; family Cyclobacteriaceae; genus Tunicatimonas. Next base: position 4,085,829 of record CBDCHR010000008.1, on the reverse strand, counting down.
AGTAAATAGCCACTACAAAGGAAAAGATAAGATACGCGTACTTTACCACCATATGTTTATAAATTTACCCTTTGACATATCAAAGCTGAGCAGCAAGGTGACCAACTTGAGCTTGCACTGATCTTATCTATGAATATGAGGGAGGTTACCGCAAATAAACGACCAGCTATGCACTGGTTCTCGATACGAAACACAAATTTATATACTGTTGTGTTTTTATAGCAAAAAATTGATTTTATTTTATAAATTTGAGCATGAGTTGTGCTCAATCGTTGTCCGTAATTATGTCTGGTAATCATCTTGCAGAAAAAAAGATTCTCACGCTAATTGATTCTTTTCACGCGGGCGGAAAAGAACGAAGACTTCTAGAACTACTTAAGGGACTCACCGCTCGGAAAGTTTGCTGCGAACTCATTGTGATGTCTAAGGTGGTAACCTACCCCGAACTCTATGATTTGGACCTAAGAATCCATTTTGTTGAGCGAAAATCAAGGCTGGACCTTACGGTAATACCGCAACTTTATCGAATTATAAAAACTGCTCGACCGGCCATCATTCAGAGTTGGTCGTCGATGACCTCCGTCTACGTCTTCGCTATTGCCAGGTGGTTGGGCATTCCGTTTGTGAATGCCATCATCGCCGACGCACCACACCGGGTGAAACCGTTTTCTCAGCCCTGGTTGCGCCGGAAACTCACCTTTCCCTTCTCCGACGCCATTATAAGTAACTCAGCGGCGGGAATAACGGCCTACCGTGCTCCCTCGAAAAGAAGCCACGTGATGTACAACGGCTTCGACTTCAACCGCATTAAAAGCATCACTCCCCCTGAAATCCTGCGGGAGCAGTTGGGTATTCACACCCCCAGGGTGGTGGGTATGGTGGGCAAGTTTCAGACTAGAAAGGATTATCAGACCTACCTGAAGGCCGCGCTTCGGGTGGTAACCGAACGGACAGATGTCACTTTTCTGGCGGTAGGCGACGGTGAGATGCTGGCCGAGTGTCAGCAGATGGTGCAAGAACACGATCATGACCGAATTATCTTTACCGGGCGCCGCCAAGATGTGGAGTCAGTGGTTAACCTTTTCGATATAGGCGTGCTCACCACCAACCATCGAGTGCACGGCGAAGGCATCTCAAACGCGCTGATGGAGTATATGGTTTTGGGCAAACCCGTGATTGCCACGCAGGGCGGAGGTACCGCCGAACTGGTTTTAGACGGATCGGTCGGCTACGTGATCCCCCCGGCCAACGTAGAGGCTTTGGTGGAAAAACTTCATTTGCTGCTGGATGAGCCCGATTTGGCGACCCGTTTGGGAAGAGCCGGTAGCGCAAGAATTCACGAGCATTTCAATCTGGACCGCATGACTGAAGAGTATATCGCCCTTTATCAGCAACTTCTTGATTAATTAGCTACTCACTATGGATTTATATTCGTCTATTCTTATGCGCTTATCTTTGTGCGATCCCATAAAAACGTATTTTTGCGTGAGCCTTGACTTCCCCCCTTCACTATAATTTGGTTGTGAACGCTACGCCCTCCCCTACTTCTTCCCCTGATCGTATTAACGCCTACGGACAATACGTGCTGTTTGTGGCTCCGAACTTGGGCTGGAAAGGGGGCATATCATCGGTGGTAGGAGAGTATAAGAACGCCATTCATCCTTTCCATTTCCAACCCAGCACCACTTCGGAAGATATTCGTATCACCTTTTTAAGCTTTCCCTTTCTATTAGTACAGTTTTGTTTCAAGCTACTGCTGACGCATCGGCAGGTGAAAATTGTTCACATTCACGGCGCCTCGAAGGGTAGTTTCTATCGTAAATACGCGTTGTTTTTGGTGGCTAAGTATCTCTTCCGCAAGAAGGTGATTTATCACATGCACGGTGCCATGTTTCATTTGTTTTACCAACGTGCCCCGTCGTTTATTCAAACCCGCGTGCGGCACTTTATCAACACGACCGACTGCCTTATTGTGCTCTCAGAGTGGTGGAGAGCGTATTTTTCGGAAAATTTTAGTCCCCGGATGATCCGAATCGTTCCTAACATCGTAAGTGCCACTGCTCGGCCTTCTCGATCAATGAGGGCAATCGAGCCCGTTCGGTTTCTTTTTTTGGGCAGAATTGGCGAACGAAAGGGAGTATACGATCTGCTGGAAGTGCTGCGAACCCACCGCGAAGCACTTCGGGGAAAGTACGTGCTAGAATTGGGAGGCGACGGAGAGACCGAAAAGCTTCAGCGTTTGATCACGCAGTATGAACTGAGCGAAAGCGTTAAATTTATTGGATTCGTGACCGGACCGCAAAAAGAACAGCGGCTGCAAGAAGCAGATGTCTACCTACTTCCGTCGCACCACGAAGGGCTTCCGATCTCCATCCTGGAAGCTATGTCGTTTGGCTTACCAATTATCTCTACCAACGTGGGTGGCATCCCCGAGGTAGTGGTTCCCGACGAAAATGGTCTGCTCATCGAACCCGGTGACCAAGCGGCCATTTTTGCGGCGATTAAGTTCTTCACCGATCATCCCGACAAGATTGCGGCGTACGGCGCGCGTTCCTACGAAATGGTTACCCAGCGTTACTTCCCTACCCCGGTAATGTACTCGCTCGCCGAGTTGTATCAGACCTTGCTCAGTTAGTCTTTACTATTGCTCTATGAAAAACATAATCTTAAGAAGCAGACGAAACGCTTTCCGAGAAGAAACCCAGCTTCTGGTTGATAAGTACGGCTTTATCGATATCAATAATGGCGAACGATCCAAAGGGTTAAAAAGTCCCAAGGAGATGCTGCTGTTTTTTCTAGAAGATTGCTGGTTTGTGTTCAAAAACCGCAGCAAGCTCAATCACGCACACACAATCATTGCGATCAGCTTCACCGCATTACCCATCAAATTGCTTATCAAGTTAGGTCTGATCAAGTGCCAGCAGTTGCTCTGGTTCGGCTTTTTTATTCATTCGGACAAGGCCTTTCGCGTTTTTCGAGTTATTTTGAAGCTGCTTAGTATTAAAAACGAAAAGATCGTACTCAATTCAGCCTACGAAATACCACTGTACGTTCGGAAACTAGGAATCGATAGGCACAAACTTACGCATATTCCGTTGGGCGACTGGAAGAAGGTTGACTTATACGATGAGAAGTATGAGCCCGGAGTGGACGAGCCCTATTACTTTGCGGGCGGTTACACCAACCGAGATTACCTGAATCTGATTGAGGCCTTTCGCCAGGTTCCCAACAAATTGGTGATTGTATGTTCACATCTGAACAAAGAACTCAATGATATCGATCAGCTACCCCCTAACATTATTATCAAAAAGGACATTCCAAAAGAAGAGTTTGAATCATTATTGGCCAAATCGAAGGCTTGCATTCTTCCGCTTAAAAACGATACCGGGGCTTCGGGCCACATGGTGCTTTTGGGCTACATGAGAAATAAAAAAGCAATCATCGCTTCTGATATGGAAGCCATGCGGGAGTATCTTACCCATGAAGAATCAGCCCTGCTTTTCAAAAACCCTCAAGCAGAGTTGCCCGAACTTATTGAAGCTATTGAAGGAGGAAAGTACGATCTACAGGGATTAGGAGAAAGTGCGTACCAAAAATACCAAAATAGCTTCACCTATCCCGCATTATCCGCTCGATTAATTGCTATCCTAGAAAACAATCAGTAACATGGCAACCGTGATGAGTAAAACGTTACCGACTATAACAAACTATAAGCATTCATTTTTTTTTTGCATTATATACTGAGTATCTTGTGCGTGATTTCACTCGCTCATAAAGGTTGATTTTTATGCTTAATGCTCTCAAGTTTCTTTTAGAAAACAGGGTACGCTACAACTATTTCTTCACCAAAGAGCTTCGGGCCATTCGTGCGCAGCGAAACTGGGAACCAGCCACCCTGCGTGATTTGCAAGAACGAAACTTCGTTTCATTGGTTCACCGCGCCTACCACAAATCGCCTTTCTATCGCCATCTCTACGATCTGCGCGGAGTAAAAATCAACAAAATTAAGCAACTGTCTGACATTAAGCGGTTGCCGGTGATCACCAAAGATGCTATTCGTGAACACATTGGCGCTATTTTTATCGGCAATCGCCTGAACCGCAGCACCGCCCACACCAGCGGCACCACCGGCTCGCCCATGACGTTGTACCGCGATTACCAATCTATCATGAAAGAGGCGGCCTACCTGTGGGCCCATCGCATGAGTTTTGGCTACGAGGTTGGCATGAAAACCGTGACGCTGCGGGGCAACTTGGGCAAAAAACAAATGGAACTGCTCGATCCCCACAGTAACACCCTGTACTTATCAAGCTATAACCTGAGTCCCGACAACGCGGAGTGGTATTACGAGCGTATCCGCGACTTTGCCCCTCACGCCATTTTGGCCTATCCCAGTTCGCTCGCCACCCTAGCCAACTACTTTGACGGAATGGGAAAGTCACTGCGGGTTCCCTTATCGTTCACCTCGTCCGAAACAGTGTATACCCACCAACGAGAAAAGGTTGAAGACGTGTTCGACACCCGGATTATCGATTGGTACGGCAACGCGGAGCGTACCATCGCCCTAGAGCAGAATATGCTGGGATTATACGATGAATTACCTCTGTACTCGATCAACGAATTCCGAGGAGACCACGCCATCACCACCGGGCTGATCAACGAAAGTTTTCCCCTGATTCGCTACCAAGTGGATGATATTTTTGTGGTAAGCGGTAGCGAAGCGGATAAACCTAAGGTGGTGGAAAGTATTCAGGGGCGTAGCAATGACTATCTGGTGCTGCCCGATGGCTCGCGCGTAGGACTGCTGTGCAATACCATGAAGGGCATTAACCATTTGTTGTTTGCCCAGATTGTGCAACGGGATACCCGTGGCTTCACGGTGAATGTGGTGGTCGACGAGGATTTTGGACCGGAAGATGAGCAACAGATACGAACGAACATCAGTCGACGGGTGGGTGACGACGTTCCTTTTGAGATCGCTTACATTGACGAAAACGAAATTGTCAAATCACCTGCTGGCAAATACAAACTTATCATCAACCAACTAGCTATCTCCTCCGAGTCAGAACTCATGTGTTCTTAGGCTCACTTAAGTAAATAACTATTTGGATTCGTTGGGGAGGATGCTCACTTTTGTGGGTCCACCCCCCCCCCTCCCCACAATGGCTTCACTTTCTTGGTATTTTCACCGTCTTCGGTCCATGTCGATGCCCGAAGTTGTTTTTCGCGCGCAGCAGTTCGTTCAAAAACAGCAGGAGAAACGAAACCAGATAGGTAAACCTCCTTTGGGTTCTCTTTCTTGCCTGCCCGCTTCCCTACTGCCTATCGGTGAAACATCCATTGATCCCGAAGACACCATTTTGGATATCTTCGGACTATCGCTTGACTACAGTCAGCCCATCGACTGGCATCTGGATATTGCTTCGGGCCGAAAGTTTCCCCAATCTTTTGCCAAAGACATCAACATTCGCACCGAAGAATACGGTAGTGCCAAGCACGTATGGGAGGTGAACCGCCTGCAGTTTCTGCCCCTCATTGCCCTGCGCTACCGCCAGACGAAGGACGCTCGTTTTCTAAAGCAATTTCAGGAGCTGGTTACCCGGTGGACCGAAGCCAACCCCTACTTGATTGGCGTGAACTGGTACAGCAATATTGAGGTCAACATCCGGCTGATTGTCTGGTACTTTTGCTGGGAAATTCTGCAAGCGAGCCTGCTGGCCGAAGAAAATCCGGAGTTTGAAGCTTTTGTGCATCAGGTTTGGGTACCCACCATCTACCAACACTGCCGCTACAGCTATCAAAATCCCTCTAAGTTCTCCTCGGCTAACAATCACCTCATCAGCGAGCACGCCGGTTTGTTCGTAGCGGCCTCTTTCTGGAAGTTTGACGAGTCGGCCCACTGGGTAGCCCACGCCCGGCAGGGTTTGGAACACGAGATTGTAGCCCAACACTCGGCGCGGGGCGTGAACAAGGAAGAAGCGGCCGAGTACATTCAGTTTATCACCGATTTTTTCCTGATTCCCTACGTGGTGGCCGAACGAAACCAGCAACCGTTCTCTCGGCGCTACCGCCAAACGCTCGAGCACATACTGGACTACATTTATTCGTTGATGGATCAGCGAGGGAACATCCCCTTCTACGGTGACGAAGACGACGGAAAAGTGGTGTTCTTCGATAGCGATCCGCCCGATAACTTCCGTTCGCTGCTGGTATCAGGTGTTATTCTTTTTGCGAATCCAGCCTGGAAAAGCCGTACCGCCGACGTTGACAACAAAAACCTCATCTTATTTGGAGAACCCGGTCGGCAGGTTTACAACCGGGTAGAGGCTGCGACACCCCCTCCCCCATCGCGTTTCTATCCGGCCGAGGGGCACTTTATCTTGCGAGATACCACGGATGAACAGGAAGTATACGTACATCTGGATGCCGCCCCGCTGGGTTTTTTGTCCATTGCGGCGCACGGGCACGCCGACGCCCTCTCGTGGGTGCTGCACGTGGACGGGCACCCGATGATCACCGACGTGGGCACCTACACCTACCACACCGAACCCGCCTGGCGAAGCTACTTTATCGGAACGTTGGCCCACAACACCATCCGCATCGACGGGCAAGACCAAGCCAAAAGCACCGGTCCGACGATGTGGACCAATCACTACCGGGTGAAGGTGCTACGCAGCGAAACCAGCGATACGCACGATCTGGTGGTGGCCGAACACAACGGGTACCAACCCCTCGGCGTTACGCACCGACGGACCTTGTCGCTCGAAAAGATGAACCACACCCTGCGCATTGTGGACGATATCGTGCTGGATCGTCCGGGAGAACACACGCTGGAATTGCCCCTGCACCTGCACCCGGCGGTCTCGGTAGAGACGTTGAACAATGCGTACAAACTGGTTGCTTCCGGAGCGCGTGCTGTCACGGTTCGGCCCGACCCGGCTCTGACGCTTTCGGTAGTGCGCGGCGAAACCGATCCTATCCTGGGGTGGTACTCATCCTCCTTTCAACAGAAGGAACCCACCTCGGTATTGTACGGCACCTGCACCATTGAGCAGACAACGCAGTTGGTGACGGAGATCATGGTAGGATAGCGGTTCTGATTTGTTCCTAAACATTTTTATCTTATTTGCATTGATATACGTTAGATTGATCCTTAATTTGGCTGAGTAAATGGTCGGTGCACCCACTACGCTGCTAAACCCTACTGCACCCACAACTACGAGAAATACTATGGCTGAAGTAATACGAATGCCCAAGATGAGCGATACGATGGAGGAAGGAGTGATTGCCTCCTGGCTTAAGAAAGTGGGCGATACGGTGGAGTCGGGTGATATTCTGGCCGAGGTGGAAACCGACAAGGCCACTATGGAACTGGAGTCGTTTGAAGACGGCACCCTGCTGCACATTGGAGTGGAAGAAAGCGATTCGGTGCCTGTAGATGGCGTGATCGCCATTATTGGCGAAGAAGGAGAAGATATCGCTGACCTGCTCAAAGAAATTGAATCAGGAGGCAACGAACAAAAAGAAGAGAAACCAAAGAAAGACAAGTCAAAGTCAGACAAGGAAAAGGCGAGTAAAGAAGAAAAAGAAGATGACGCGGCCGACGATTCGGCGGATGAACAAGGGGCTGATCAAGACGACGAAGACGACTCCGAAGAGTCGGTCGATGCTTCGGACGTGGACGCCAACGTGATCTTAATGCCCAAGATGAGCGATACGATGGAGGAGGGAGTGATTGCCTCCTGGCTCAAAAAGGTGGGCGACACGGTGGAGTCGGGCGACATCCTGGCCGAGGTGGAAACCGACAAGGCCACCATGGAGCTGGAATCGTACGAAGACGGAACGCTGCTCTACATTGGGGTGGAAGAAGGCGGAGCAGTGCCCGTAGACGGCGTGATTGCCGTGATTGGTGAAGAGGGAGCCGATTACGAAAAGCTTCTCAAATCCCGCTCGGGCAAAAAAGCCAAGAAAGAGGACAATGCCGATAGTAAGGCCAACGCATCGGATGAAAAAGCTTCCGAATCGTCATCAAAAGATGCCGACAGCGAGGAAAAAGATGCTCCGGCCTACGCGCCGAGTCGCTCCACCAACGGAAGCAGTAGCGACGGCAGTGCCGACAGCCAAACGGATGGTCGCATCAAGGCATCGCCGCTGGCTAAGAAGATGGCCGAAGAGAAGGGCTACGATTTGTCTGGCATTGAAGGCTCCGGCGAAAACGGCCGCATCGTGAAGCGCGACGTGGAAGATTACCAGCCCAGCGCCAAGCCTGAAGCAGCGCCCAAAGAAGAGAAGAAAGCAGCATCGCCCGACGCCCCCGCTGCACCGATTTCACTGCCCCAGGTAGTGGGTGAAGAAAGCTACGAGGAGGTGAAAGTTTCCCAAATGCGCAAAGCCATCGCCCGCCGATTGGCCGAAAGCAAGTTCGGAGCCCCGCACTTCTACCTCACCATGGAGATCAATATGGACCGGGCCGTAGCGGCCCGCGCCAGCATCAACGAGTACTCGCCCGTAAAAATATCCTACAACGATATCATCATCAAGGCAGTGGCGGCCGCGCTGCGTCAGCACCCCAAACTCAACGTGTCGTGGCAGGGCGACACCATGCGCCTCAACCAGCACATCCACATCGGAGTGGCCGTGGCCGTGGATGAAGGCCTGCTGGTGCCCGTTATTCGCTTTGCGGATAACAAATCGCTGGCTCACATTGCCACCGAGGTGAAAGAGTTGGCCGGTAAAGCTAAGAACAAGAAGCTGCAGCCGCAGGAGCAGGAAGGAGGCACGTTCGCGGTCTCCAACCTGGGCATGTTTGGCATTGAGGAGTTCACGGCCATCATCAACCCGCCCAACTCCTGCATCCTGGCCGTAGGAGGAATCAAAGAAACCCCGATTGTTAAAGACGGAGCCATTGTGCCCGGCCACGTGATGAAGGTTACCCTGTCGTGCGACCACCGCACCGTGGACGGGGCGCTGGGAGCGGCCTTCTTACAAACGCTGAAAGCCTTTATTGAAGAACCACTGCGCATCATGATTTAACTTCGCAACGATCTTCGTTTTTCATCTTGGAAAGAGCCCGGCAGTTTGCCGGGCTTTTTTTATAACCCTCGACGAACAAATCGCGTATCCTCATTTTTAAGCTACTTTGCTGCCGCTTTTATCTGACCTATCCTATACCGTTATTCCGTATGAAACCATTGATCAAATCCACTACTGTTCTAGCCATCAAGCACAACAACCAAATCGCCATCGGGGCCGATGGACAAGCCACCATGGGCAACACCGTGGCCAAGAGTAACGTCAAGAAAATTAGGAAGCTTCAGGATGGAAAGATTGTGACCGGTTTCGCGGGTTCTACCGCCGATGCGTTCACGCTTATTGAGCGCTTCGACGAAAAGCTTAGTGCCTACGGCGGCAATATGAAGCGGGCCGCCATTGAGCTGGCCAAAGACTGGCGCACCGACCGCTACTTGCGGCGGCTGGAAGCCATGATGATCATTGCCAACCGGGATGAGTTGCTGATTTTATCGGGTACCGGCGACGTGCTGGAACCGGATAATGGCATTGCCGCCATTGGGTCGGGCAGCATGTACGCCCAGGCCGCGGCGCTAGCCCTGAAAAAGCATTCGGAACAACTCAGTGCCGAAGAGATGGTGACCGAGAGTCTGCACATTGCGGCCGATATCTGTATTTATACGAACCACAACTTGGTGGTGGAAACGTTAGAGGAATGATGTTGGCGGCTCGATAGCATTTGAAATTTAAATCTCATCAACAATGGCCTTCACGTTGACGTAGCATGCGTCCAACACCAAAATATCTTTATCCCAATCCACAAATGTCCAGGGCTGATTGGCCTCAGCCACAACCACTTTTTCGGTGTCGGTCAGTACCCAAATCACTTTCTTCACGCCAAACTTAAACAGTTCTTTGGTCTTTTTATTTACGTAGCCCAGGCTGTCGCGCAAACCCTCGGTAGTTTCTAAGTCAGCTTTAATGTCCACTTCCACCACCACCTCGGGGGCGAAGCCCAGGTACCTTCGCTTGTCTTTAACTTTCTTCATTTCGTCGCGACGCACAATGGCAATATCGGCCGCCCGGTACTTTCCTTTGGCCAACTGAATGCCTGGCTCGCTGCTTAGCACTCTGTATTTCTTGTCTAAACCGGAAATCAATGCGTACACCAGATCGGTGACCACTAAAGATTGCAAAATGCTACTTCCCATAATTTCTTCTAGGGTTTTAGCGCCATCAAGATAGTCCCGATAACCCTGGTAATAGATCGGGCCGTCGTCGGTTACCTCGTAGATTAGGCTTTCTGGGATAGTTTGCACAACAGGTTCCATGTCACTTCTTTTTGAGGTAAGATACAATTTTTAGCACTACGAACAATTGGAAACAAAGCGCTTCCCGAAGATCACTACTGCTTATGACGCGGATAATCGCAGCCACATTCGCGCTCTCGGTAACGCCTCCACCCAAAGCAGCGAATCGTAGCGGGCCAGCACGGGCACCGATGCGTTCGTTAGGGTTTCTGATAAGAAATTGGCTTTATCCGAAGCCGCTTCATCAATCGCCCAGAACAGGTAGTCATCTTCCGAGATGGTCACCTCCTCAATGGCCACTTCAGCCGGGCCGACCAACGACTGGTGCACGTATCCCCGCTGCCCATTGGGCAGTGCTACCCGAAACCATTTTCCGCTTGCTCCCCGCAGATGCAGCAACGTATGCTGGGGATAAGTGCCCACCACCGCCGACCGGGTGGTGGGCGCTGCCCGCAGGTTGGCCGCCGCGGCGCTCACCCGAGCAAGGCGCTTCAGCAGTGCCGTATCAGTTTCGATCAACGGTGGTTCCGGGACGGCGTTATCGATGAAGGGAAAAGGATCAATGGCCCCCCGTCCGAAGCGGTACACTCCGAAGTGTAGGTGCGGAGGAGTGAAGCGCGCGTTGCCGGTATTGCCCACCCAGCCCAACGTATCGCCCACCCGCACCCGCTGGGCCGGACGCACCGATTGGCTATCGAGGTGGGCGTAGTACTGGTTCATTCCATGGGTTTTCAACCACACCACCTTGCCTCCCAACCGGCTGCTGGTGCGAGCACTCACTACCCCGTCGGAAGCGGCCACCACGGGCGTGCCCCGCGGAGCAAAAATATCCACGCCCTGGTGACGGCGCGCTCCTCCGTCGCGCGGAGCCCCAAAGAAACTACCCACCGCCCGGCTGTTTTGCCCCGCCACCGGAAAACCCAGCAAAGGACTGGCCTCTATGGTGAGCTCATAGCTCAAATTCTGTAATAGTTCGGGTTGCAGGCGCAGCACGTGCACCCCGTCGCCTTCCACTTCGTAGGACAGTTGCCGCGTAGAATCGGCCGAAGCCATTGCCTCAAACGTGGTGTCGTTTATCACGCTGAACACATCTAAAAACAAAGACGCTGGAGACGGTGTACGCACGCTCACCTCAATGCGCTGTCCGGTGCGTACGGAGTATCGGAAGGCGGCAGCCCGCGGTTGTTCGGCCAAAAAGTAGCCCACCTCGCGAAAGGGCAGTTCCACGGTGAGCGTATCGCGTAGGCTGCGCTCGGCAACGGACAGCCAGAATTTACCCAGGGCGGTCTGGTCGAGTTCGGCGCTGCGCAGCGATTTTTCGTACCGCTCGTGGGGCGACAGCGCCGAGAACAACGAACCCACGGTGTTGCGGCGACTGCATCCGAGTAGCAAGACCAGCAGGAGAAAAAAGAGTGAGGCTTTCATGCGAAGTAGCAAAAAGTAGTGCGTTTCTTCAACGCTAAACCGCTTGCTTTCATTCCCAGTCCGTATCTTTGAGATTGGACGACCGAGCCTGTGAATTTTGACGAAGACTTATTGGAGCAGCTAAGCGCCCGCCTGCGCGGTGAAGTTCCCGGCTGGACCCCTCCCGGCTGGTCGGCCCAGCAACGCATGGCCACCGACGTGCACCGGCGCGCCCGGCTTCGGCCCCGCGCTGATGCGCGGCGGGCGGCGGTGTTGATGCTGCTGTATCCTCGGGCCGAGCAACTGTATCTCCCGATGATCGTGCGGCCGATTTACGCCGGAGTCCACAGCGGGCAGATCGCTCTGCCAGGCGGCAAGGTGGAGCCGCAAGATGCTTCGTTGGTGGCTACCGCGCTGCGCGAAACCGAGGAGGAGATTGGCGTGCGGGTGCCCGAAGCGCAGGTGCTGGGTGAGCTTTCGGAACTCTACATCCCGCCCAGCAATTTTATTGTCACTCCGGTGCTTGCCTATACTGAAGTACAACCGACTTACCAACCCGACCCGACGGAAGTTGCTAAAGTATTAGATCTCCCGCTATCTGCTTTCACCAAGTCGATCAATCAGTCTACGGTAAGCGTTAAAGCGATGAAGGACGTAACCCTGGAAGCGCCGTGTTACGTTATTGACGGACGTGTCATCTGGGGGGCAACGGCGATGATGATGAGTGAGTTGTTGGCGGTTCTGGAGGCGCCGGTCTAACTACACCGTCCGCTTTTTTTCCTGTCGCTGCTTGAGCGTCAGCAGCAGATACACTCCGATGAGCACCAGCGGAATGCTGAGCCACTGCCCCATGTTGAGCGGAATGCTTCCTTCCCAGTCTACCTGATCTTCTTTGAAGAACTCGTGCACGAAACGCAGTCCAAACACCCAAATAAGAAATATGCCCAGAAACAACCCCTCAGGAGTTTCTCGCTTCAGGCGCGTCCAGAGAAAGAATAATAATAGAGAAGCTAAGAAAGTGGTAAACGATTCGTACAACTGGGCGGGGTGGCGGGGAATGCCGTAGGTGCTGACGGTGGCTACGTAAGCGCCGCGCCGCTGCGTGAGTTCGGCCCGGACAGGAGTTTCGGGCGGTTCGTAGATGTGCTGGCGCACGCTGGCGTAGCCGGTCAGAATGCGCTTCAGATCATTTTCTATAAATCGCCGAATCTCGGCTTCCTGATAGCCCCCCCGGTTAAAGGTGATTTGCACCTCAACGGGTCGATAGTTTTCGCTCACTGCTTCAGTCGAGGTTTCTGGGGACTCCCCCTGCCATGCTTCCACCTCATCTACCAGGGGGCTGTTTTCCAGAATGTCAATCAAATCGCGGGCGAACACTACGCCGTAGTCGCTGCCGGTGGGTTTGCCAATGATCTCGGAGTTCATGAAGTTGCCGAAGCGAATCAGCCCCCCGGTGAGCGCCACAACGATCACAATCCGGTCGACCACCCAGAGAAAACTTTGCCCCGGGCGGGGCCGCTTTTTCATCTTCCCCTGGAACAACTGAATGTCGTAATTACTGTACAGATACAAGGCGGTCAGAATGCCAATGGCAGCTCCGTGACTCGCTAGCCCTCCCTCCCACACTTTGAAGATGTCAATGGGGTTCGCTAGATACTTGGCCGGTTCGTAGAACAGCACGTGCCCCAATCGGGCGCCGATGATCGTGGCCAGCACCATAAACACCGTCAACGTTTCCACGTCTTCCTCTTTGTGCCCTTCGGAACGAAAGATGTAGAACAGCACCTGCTGGGAGATCAGAAAACCGGCGGCGAACAGCAATCCGTACCAACGGGGGGCGAAGTCGATAAACTTCCAATCTAGGTGGAACAAGGTTGGATCGGCCGTCCATACGATGTAGTCAAGCATTAGACAAAGATTTGTTCGGCGTAAAGATAGAAGAATAGCTGGAATCGGGCGGAGTAAACCCTACTTTTGTCAGTGGCCGGTGGGTTAGGTGTTGCTGCTTTTTCTACCTACTTTTGCCTTCAGACGATGAACTTACCCACTTCACCAGAAGCTCTAAGCACAATCTATTGCTATGCTATCGACCGTCACACAAACATTTCAGGATCACTATGCGACCCAACCATCGTTGCTCGTTCAGGCGCCCGGCCGCATCAATTTGATCGGCGAGCACACCGATTATAACGACGGATTTGTGCTTCCAGCCGCTATCGATAAGTACCTATACTTCGCTTTCGGCACTGGTGCCAATCGCCAAGCGACGGTATACTCGCTCAACTACAACGAAGCGCTACAATTCACCTTGTCTTCCCCCAGTGGCTCGGATCAGGACGGTTCTGCTTGGGGGCAGTATCTGCTAACCGCCGGGCGGGTGCTGCAAGAAAAAGGGTATGAAGTACATCCCTTCAACGCTACCTTTGGGGGCGATATTCCGCTAGGAGCCGGCATGTCTTCTTCGGCGGCCTTGTGCTGCGGGTTTATCTACGGACTATCTGAGTTGTTCGACCTAAGCATCCCCCGCGAAGAGATTGCGCTGCTGGCGCAAGCTACCGAACACCGCATTGGCATTCAGTGCGGCCTTATGGACCAGTACGCCGTGCTATTCGGGAAACCGGATCAGGTGCTGTTTCTAGACTGCGAAAGTTTACAGTATCAGCACTTTCCCCTGGCCCTGGGCGACTACACGCTGGTGCTTGTTAACTCCATGGTGAAGCACGAGCTGGCGGCCGAATCGGGCTACAACGACCGGCGGGCCTCCTGCGAACGCGTCGTATTGACAATCCAGCGCGATCACCCTGGCGTGAAAACCCTTCGGCACATTACTCTGGAACAATTAGCTGATTACCGAACCTCCCTCTCGGCCGAGGACTACCGGCGGGCCCGCTACGTGTTGCGCGAAAACCAGCGGGTGCAAGACACGGTGAGGGCTCTTCGGCAGGGCGACGTGCCCCGCGCGGGCGAACTCATCTTCGAGTCGCACGCCGGTATGCGCAACGAATACCAGATTACTACCCCCGAACTGGATACCTTGGTAGATTTGGCGCATCAGCAAGCAGGGGTGCTGGGAGCCCGTATGATGGGCGGCGGTTTCGGAGGGTGTACTATTAATTTAATGCGGAAAGACCAGCGCGCCGCTACCGTTGCGGACATTATGCGTCCGTATCAGCAAAAGTACGCCCTGAAACCGGAAGTGTACGAGCTAGCCTTGAGCAATGGAGTAGGACAGGCACCTCTTTCGTAAGTCCCATTAGATTACCCACGTAGAATCAATCGTAGCACGTCATTGTTCCTGGTCTTTTGTCATTGGTAAGGCAGACCAATGACCAAGGGAAAATGACGAGAACCAACGACCCTAATCATGACTAACTTATCTCTTACTGATGCCCCCCACCGTCGCTATAACATTCTAACCGGCGAATGGGTACTGGTGTCTCCCCACCGCACCAAGCGCCCCTGGCAGGGCAAGGTAGAAAAAAAGACCGAGGAGCACCGCCCCTCCTACGATCCCCAGTGCTACTTATGTCCGGGCAACGAGCGGGCCGGGGGGCATACCAATCCGGCGTATACCGAACCGTTCGTCTTCACCAACGACTTCGCAGCTTTGCTATCCGAATCTTCGGGCGCTTCGTACGAAGAAGGGTTGCTACGCGCCCGGGGTGAGCGGGGCACCTGTCGGGTGGTCTGCTTTTCCCCCAACCACGCGCTCACCATCCCCGAAATGGACGAAGCGGAAATCGGTAAAGTGATTGAGGTTTGGCGAAAAGAGTATCAATCGTTGGGTAGCCAGCCATTTATCAACCACGTGCAGATTTTTGAGAACAAAGGAGCGGTGATGGGTTGTAGCAATCCCCATCCGCACGGGCAAATCTGGGCGCAAGCGTCGGTGCCGTTGGAAGTGCTGAAAAAAACCGAGACGCAAACCAGCTACTATCAGCAACAGGGGCGCAGCCTGCTGGGCGATTATTTGGCTCAGGAGCTAAAGCACGAAGAACGGGTGGTGCTCGCCAACGAGCACTTTGTGGCGCTGGTTCCCTTCTGGGCGGTGTGGCCCTACGAGGCAATGATTATTCCCCGGCGTCGGCAAGCCGATATCACCAAGCTCTCACCGGAAGAAACCGAAACCTTCGCGGCCATCTTCAAGGCCCTTACCACGCGGTTTGATAATATCTTTCAGACTTCCTTTCCCTACAGCATGGGCATTCATCAGCGGCCCACCGACGGCGGGGACTACGCGGGCTGGCACTGGCACATGAGTTTTTACCCGCCCCTGCTGCGTTCAGCCACCGTGAAAAAATTTATGGTCGGCTACGAGATGTTCGCCGAACCCCAGCGCGATATCACCGCCGAAGCTGCCGCCCGAACGATGCGGGAAGTAGGAGATACGCATTATAAAAGAAGCTGATTCCAGCGTTGGATAGCTACTGACCTACGCTCACGCTTTCGTTCCCGAAAGAGCTAGCGGCTCCCCAGTTGGCCACCAGCACCAGTTGCGAGTAGGTGATGTTTTCGTCCAGATCGGTTCGCTTGAGACGGTAGTAGCTCATGCCCACCGGAGGGTTTGGATCAGTGAAAGCGTTTTGCGCGTGCAGCATGCTGTTGGCCCCTGCAGGAACCACCGCCAGTTCGTTGAATACCGCTCCATTGGTACTCTTTTCTACGATAAAGCTTGCGTAGGCCGCCTCGTTGTCCGCCTCCCACTGGGTTACTACGTGCCCCTGCTGCAAGGTGGCGGTGAAAAAAATAGGCTTTAGCGCGTCGCTTTTTTTCTTGACCAATTTGTAGAGCGACGCGTGGGCATCTTCCAGTGCTTTGGCACCCCGTCCGAAGGCAATTTTCTCGTCGCGGGTGTGCACTTCACCAAAATGATACAGTTGACTACTATCACCCAGGAAATCAATTTTTGAGAGTGAATGTAACTGCCAGTTTCCACCCACCGCGATGGTGCCCTCGTTGGTAATCTCGCTCTTCTTGTCTACCGTAAGATCTCCGGCCACGACGAGCACCCCTCCGTGATTTACCGTCAAATTTGACTTGTTTCCCAGGGTGAGGTTGCCCTCAATAACTAGGGTATCTTTTACGGTCAATGTCTTCTTCGACCCTTTTTTGTAGCTCAGGTGTCCGCGGCGGCGCACGTGACCCAAAACCTCAACGTCGTGCTTAATCTGCCCGGTGGGCGGCGCTACGCTTCCTTCCCACACCGCTGACTCTGACCACTCACCGGGCTGGACGGCGTAAAAGCGGGTGTTGGCCGCATAACTATCCTCGCTATTGCCCACGTTGAGGTAGGCAAACACGGCTACTCCAACCAGTACGGCCAGCACACAACCCGCGGCGGCATACTGAAGAGTCAGTTGAGATTTTACGGTGACCCGTTGGTTCATTGATCGTTTTGATCCCATGATGTGTCGTTAATTAGTGAAAGTATTGGGTTATTTTCTACAGAATGGTGGGAGAGAACACCAAGTCTGAGGCTTCTATTTTTTCTCCCTCGCTGATCAAGGCAGCGCGCTCCACAAAAGACTTGAGTTCGCGAATGTTGCCGGGCCAGTTGTGCGCCAGCATGGCTTCGATGGCATCCTTCGTAAAGGAGGCTGATGCGCCTCCGCATTCGTGCAAGAAATGTTTAGCCAGCACGATGATGTCATTGCCGCGCTCGCGCAACGGAGGCAGATGAATTAAGAATCCTTGAATCCGGTAGTATAAATCTTCCCGGAATTTTCCCTGTTTCACCCGCTGTCCCAGGTCTTTATTGGTAGCAGCCAGCACCCGCACGTCCAAGTCAATCTCTTTATTACTGCCGATGCGACATATTTTCTTTTCCTGCAACACCCGTAGTAGCTTGGTTTGCAGGTTGATGTCCATCTCGCCAATCTCATCGAGCAGGATGGTGCCGCCGTTGGCTTCCTCGAACTTACCGATGCGCCGTCCGTTGGCCCCGGTGAAAGCGCCCTTTTCATGACCGAACAGTTCGCTCTCGATCAGGTCTTCGGGAATGGCCGCCACGTTGATGGCAATGAAGTTCTTCTTGCGGCGGCGCGAGTTGTAGTGCACCGCCCGGGCGGCCACCTCTTTGCCGGTGCCGCTTTCGCCGGTGATCAGGGCCAGCACGTCGCTGTTCTCGATCTTCTGCATCATCCGAATCACCTTAAGCACCGCACCGCTCTCACCGATGATGCTGGAGTAGTTGTGGCGGTCGATAATCTGCTCGCGCAGCACTTCCACCTCTTTTTTCAGATCGGTATGCGCGGCCAAGGTCTTGACACAGTGGGCCAGTTCCTCGAAGGTTTGCTTGTTTTTGACCACGTAGTACTTGGCGCCGTGCTTGTAGGCTTCTACCGCCACAGTCACTTCCTCTTGCCCCGACACCACCACGATGGCGATGTCCGGATTGTACTGATTGATTTGCTTGAGAATATCGAGTCCGGTCATGCCGGGCAGGTTATAGTCGAGCGTGACGATATCGGGCTGTTCGTGCAGATGATCGAAAAACTCTTCGCCGGTGGTGAATACGGTGACGTCGTAGGTATCCTCTTTTTCTAAGGTATGCTTGATCATTTTGCCGAAGATTACGTCGTCTTCCACGGCAAATATCTTAGTCATTTGGGCCATAGCGATAGTTGGAGTCGTTTGGACAATACGCGTCAACATCCTTACCACAGCCGCATCGCGGATCGTATATTTGGTCGGCAGCCTTACCTGTACCAACTTGTTACGCAACTACTATTTTGCTCCGTAAAGCAGGTAAAACTACCTGCTGTTTGAGCAAAAAATAGCGTGTATTTACTGATATTAAGCCTGGTTTCTTGGCTAAATTAGTGGTGAAAGCCCGGAGAAAGTGGAATGGCGAGTTTCATCCTACTTTTAGGCGTTTCCACTTTCGAAAATTTTTCTGAAGCGCTCAAAAGGCTAGCAGCAGGCTGTATCAAAAACGGACGGACGGGTGTACGGAAATGATACAGTAATCGGCATTCGAAAATTAACAAAACGCTGATATACAGCAGCTTATGAAGTGATGAATCAATTGGCAAGGAGCTTGAATTGCTATAATCGGATAATTGAACTGCGATAAGAAACGGTCCTACAACAACGCACTATGCTACGAAACTATCTGAGCATCTCGCTACGCAACCTCTGGAAACGAAAAACCAGCACCCTAATCAACGTGCTAGGCTTGTCACTGGGCATTGGCAGCGCGATCATCGTTTTCCTAATTGTCCGCTACGAACTCAGCTTTGATCGGTTCCACGAACGGGCAGACCGCATCTATCGAGTGGTGGCTGACTTCAAAAGTCCGGACGGTGAAAGCGGCAACGCGGGGGTGCCCCGCCCCCTGCCTGAAGCGCTGCGACAGGATTTTGCCGATGAACTCGACCAAGTGGTGTCGCTGGAGGTGTACGGAGATCACCGGCAGGTGCAGGTAGCTAACAAATCGCTTTTTCTGGACGAGCCGGTTGCCTACACCGAACCCGGTTATCTACGGCTTTTTGACTTTCCTCTACTAGAAGGAAATCCGCAGACGGTGCTCACCCTCCCCAATGAAATAGTCATCACTGCTTCGCTCAGTGAGAAGCTCTTCGGACGCTCGCGAGACGTTCTGGGCGAAGTCATCAGTTTGGATGGTAAGCACGAACTCAAGGTCAGCGGAGTGCTGGCCGATCTGCCGCCGGATACCGATTTGACCTTTGCCATGCTGATCTCCTTCAACACCCTGGCGCGCAACCGGGAGGTTGATCAGGAATGGGATAGTTTCAATTCGGCTTTCCAGACCTACGTGCTGCTGGCCCCTTCCGCGTCGCCCGAAGCCCTACAGGATCAGTTGATGAACTATCTGGAGCGGTATACCCCGCAGGAAGACAACGGCGGATGGGACGCGTTTTTGCACCTGCAACCGCTATCTTCCGTTCATTTTGAGGGCAAATACGGGGGCTTTCCTTACCGCAAGGTTTCTCGGGAGTTGCTAACCGGTTTGGGATTACTCGCCGCACTGTTGGTGATGCTGGCCGTTATCAACTTCATCAATCTAACCACGGCCATCAGCGGGCGTCGCTCCAAAGAAGTGGGCATCCGTAAGGTGGTAGGCAGCTCTCGCCAGCAGATCATCTTCTACTTTTTAGGAGAAGCCTTGCTGGTCACCACGCTGGCCACCGGGCTGGCCCTGGGTCTGGCTGAGGTAGGACTGCTGCAACTACAACAATTATATGATCATCTGCGGGAGGTGTCTATCGGACTGAATGCATCTACGGTATTATTCCTAGTAGTGTTGGTTGCTGGAGTCACGTTGCTGGCCGGAGCATATCCGGCCGTGCTCCTATCCCGGTTTCAACCCGCCCAACTGGTGAAGGGCACGATCCCGAGTCCCCGGCAAAACCGCGGGAGCGCGCGGGGGGCCTTGGTGGTGTTCCAACTCTTTGTTGCCCAAACGTTCATCCTGTTCGTGCTGGTGGTCGGACAGCAACTGAATTACCTACTGGAAGCGCCGTTGGGTTTTAATCAAGATGCTATCCTCACCGTGGAATTTCCGGACCAAGGCGCACCAGCGCAGCAACGGATCAAAGAGCAACTTCAAAACTATACGGGAGTGCAATCGATCTCGCTTTCGCAGACCCCGGCGCTTTCTCAGTCAATGCACGCTACCGTGTACGGGTACGAAGGGCAAAGCGCTAAAGAAAGCCAACGGTCGGTCAACCTGCAATTTGCCGACCCCAATTTTTTCACCACCTACCAGATGCCCCTGGTGGCGGGGCAGGTGTATCCCCCTTCCGACTCGGGAAGTGCTTGGGTGGTCAACGAAACCTTTATGCGGGAAGTGGGCGCTGCTTCTCCCGACGAACTGCTGGGCAAGTACGTCTCGCTGGATGATGCGGAGCTGCCGATTGTCGGAGTGGTGGCCGATTACCACACGGCCACGTTCGGCAAAAAGATTCCGCCCTTGCTGATCACCAACCGCCGGGCTCAGTACCAGTATCTCAACCTGAAGGTGAACCTGACGCAGGCAGAAGAAGCGATCAAGCAACTTCAGAAGGCTTGGCAGACTAGTTATCCGGACTTTCCGTTCAATTACCAATTTCTGGACGATGCCATTGCTCGTTTTTACAAAGACCAACAACGCTTGCTCTCGCTGATCCAATTTTTCTCCGGTATTGCGATATTTATCGGGTGCCTGGGGTTGTATGGACTAGTCATGTTTATGGCGGAGCAACGCACCAAAGAGATTGGCATTCGCAAGGTGCTAGGAGCGTCGGTGCAGCAGTTGCTGGTGCTGTTCTCCGGGCAGTTTGTCAAATTACTCGTTATTGCGTTTTGTTTAGCCGCGCCGCTGGCCTACTGGCTGATGCGGCAGTGGCTGCAAAGCTTTGCGTACCGCATTCAGATCAGCGGGTGGATATTTATTGCCTGCTTGCTCCTATCGCTGCTGTTGGTGCTGCTCACCGTCGGCTACCAATCGATACGGGCGGCGCGGGCCAACCCGGTAGATTCACTGCGGAACGAATAAGCACTATAAATCAAAAACTATGCTCACCAACTACTTCACTATCACCCTGCGCAACTTCCGACGCCGGAAGTTCTACACCTTTATTAACGTATCTGGACTGGCCCTCGGGCTGGCCAGTAGTATGTTTATCAGTGCCTACGTGCTAGACGAACTGCGCTTCGACCGCTTTCACGAGGATGCCGACCGCGTGTATCGGGTTACCAGCAACGGGGGCGGCAACTATCACTTGGCCACCACTCCCCCACCCCTCTACGAAGCCATCAAAAATGAAATTCCCGAAGTGGAAGCGGTGGCGCGGGCGTTTAGTTGGAATCACTCCACCATGCGCCTGCCGGTAGAGGAAGACAGCAGCGGGCAAACCGTGTTCCGCGAAACCAGTATCTACATCGTCGACCCGGAATTTTTGCAGGTGCTGGACTTCAACGTGGTGGCCGGTGACGCGGCGACGGCGCTGCAAAAAGCCAGTTCCATGGTGCTGACCCGCGCAACAGCCGAACGCTACTTCGGCCAAGGAGCGGTGGAGCGAGGTGAGGTGGTGGGCAAGGAAATTCTATTCGGCGGAAGCCGCCAGGCCCGACGGGTGACGGCCGTGGTGGACCCCGGCCCGACCCACTTTCCCTTCGACATGCTGGTGGACCCGCAGGGGTACCAGGAGATTATGAACGGCGACGGCTGGGGATGGAATATCATGCATACCTACCTGAAGGTGCGCCCCGAAGTGCGAGCAGATGCTGCCCGGTTGGCCGCCTTATCTCAAAAAATTGATCGCATTGCCCAAACGCACGCCCGACAGTATCTGCAAGCTCGAGACATTGGCCCCGAGGCGAGCGATTCAATGCACTTTGAACTACAGGCGGTAACCGATATCCACCTGCACTCTAATTTGCAGCGGGAGCACCAGGCCAACGGCAGCATCACCACGGTGTACACCCTCTCGGGAGTGGCCCTGCTTATTATTCTGCTGGCTTGCATCAATTTCATCAACCTATCGACGGCACAGGCCACCCGCCGAGCCAAGGAGGTGGGAGTGCGCAAGGTGCTGGGTTCGCCCCACCGGTCACTAATTATTCAGTTCCTTGCGGAGTCGATGACCATCAGCCTGGTGGCCATGTTGCTGGCCCTGGGGCTGGTGGAAGCGTTGCGCATTCCCTTTAACGCGCTCACTGGTAAGCAGTTGACTTTCGATTGGTTTGCGTATCCTGAGCTGTTATTGGCCGTGGCGGGCGGAGTGCTCTTGGTAGGATTCGTGGCGGGTGGGTATCCGGCGTTTTACCTTTCTTCGTTTCGTCCGGCCGCGGTGCTCTCGAGCAAAGCGGCTTCGTCGCGCGGGGCGGGTCGGTTGCGAAGCACGCTCATCGTTTTTCAGTTTGTGGTATCGATCACGCTGGTGGTCACCACCGCCGTGGTGGTGCAGCAACTGCAGTTTATGCAGCAAAAAGATGTTGGCTTCGAGCGAGAACAGGTGCTGCTGATCAACAACGACAAAGAAATTCAGGAGCGCTGGCTAGACTTTAAAGCGGCTCTCCGCCAGCACTCGTCGGTGCAGCAGGTGAGCTTTGCTACCGGCGTTCCGACCCAACCGCTCAAGGTGATGCGCGATATTCGGGTAGAAGGATCAGACCAGAGCCGGGGCATGAACTGGTTCTACATCGACCCGGACTACGTAGCCACCCTGGGATTGCAAATGGTGGAAGGACGAGGGTTTCAGCAGGATAGGGCTTCGGACCAGACCGGCGGGGTGCTGCTCAATGAATCAGCCGTGCAAACGTTGGGCATGGTGAATCCGGTGGGGCAAACGATCGTCAAAAGCCAGGGGGAAGAAGACGAACAGCGTCTGCGGGTGCTGGGGGTGATCAAAGATTTCAACGTCGAGTCGTTTGACCGCTGGGTGAAGCCCATTGCGTTTCAGTATTTCACTCCCAGTTTTGTGAGCGATTACGTGCTGGTGCGGCTTACTCCGGGCAGCGTGGCGGGAGGGGTGGAACAGGTGGCGGAGGTTTGGAGTCAGTTCGAGCCGGACAATCCACTGGTGTACTCTTTTTTGGATGAGGATTTTGACCGCTTGTTTCGGTCCGAACAACGGTTAGCGGGTATTCTGGGTGTTTTCACGTTTTTGGCAATTGTGGTGGCTTGCCTGGGATTACTGGGCTTGGTGGCGTTCGTTACGGCCCAGCGCACCAAAGAAATTGGCATTCGCAAGGTACTGGGAGCGTCGGCCCGACAGATTACCGGCTTGCTATCGCTAGATTTTTTGCGGTTGGTGATCATTGCCTTCGCGGTAGCGGTTCCGCTTTCGTACTGGGCCGTAGGGCGTTGGCTTGAGAACTTTGTCTACCGCACCGAGGTCGGAGTGGGTATTTTTGCCCTGGCGGGAGGGGCCGCTGTTCTCGTGGCCGGTTTAACCGTCAGTATACAATCGCTGCGCGCCGCGCTGGCGGACCCGGTAGACGCACTACGCGACGAATAATTTTCTCAGAAAACTAGTCTTTTTTGATTCGCGCTGAGGGAAAAACCCTGACAATAGTAACAACTATGCCAAAGTTGCGTTGCTTTAATGTTAACAAATTGTTAAGTTTATGTTAACATTGGGTAATATTAGAAGGGAGGTTAGTTATGTATTTAATTTTCAGCAAGCGCATAGCGATAGTATTGGTAGTGTGTTTTATCGCAACAATTAGTCACACTAATGCTTATACAAGCAGCATAACCCCTTTTAGTGACCTGCCTACTCAAGAAGCAATCTTGGCCAAGCAAGTACTCACTGCGCTGATGCGGGTTGAACCGGCGGTAGTCCAAGCTGACGTTGATCGACAGTACGAAGAGCTTAACGAATTTTTGGCACACCTTCGGAAGAAGCAGCAAAAGTATCGTTCGGAAAAGCGATTTCTCTCCTACTTTTTTTATAAAGTCCATCGCAAGTTTCTCAAGCAGTATCGTCCGCACACCACCTTTCATGAGTTGTTGGAAGAGGGTAGCTACGATTGCGTTACCGGTTCGGCGCTCTACGCTTTGCTGCTGGACGCGCTCGGCATCTCGTACCAAGTCAGTGAATTTCCCTTCCACGTTTACCTCAAGGTGGTTACGACCAAAGCCGACACCTTCTTAATTGAAAGCACCGACCCGCAGGGAGGATGGATCACTAGTCCGGCCGAACAAGAGCGGCGCTTTGCGTTCTATAGTCAGGAGGTTGAACAAGAAGATGAAAAATATTTTCAGTATGATTTCACGATAGCCGAAACAATCAACCTGTCGCAACTCGTGGGGCTTAGCTACTTCAACGAAGCCGTGGCGAACTATAACCAGCGAAACGTCCAGCAAGCAGTTCGTTTGCTGAGTCAGGCGGAACGTTGGTACGCCTCTCCGCGAACCGCGTCCTTTAAGGCCCTGATCTCCAGTGTGGCCCAGAACGACTAGCGCTTGGTGACTTACCCGGTGGGGAGCATATTATAGAGAATCTATAACGGAAAAATTATCAATTATTAAAGATAATGAGTCCGTACGGTAGATTTAGCACCACTATAGTTTTCACTTTCCAGCGGATTATTTTATTTGCCAGTCTTAATCGTTTCGCCAATCTTAAAGGGAAAGGGTAGAGCTACTATTGTCGGATAAAACATTGTCTTTGGTTTATTTTCATCCGCTGTTTTCTAATACAAATAACTACCCGGTACGAGGTTACTGCCACGGTGCATTTCTTTGATGCTACCCGGTTTGATATTTACTAAGGGACATCAAACAAATAACGTACTCAACTTGATTCCGAGGTTTGTGCCACCGTGGCGCGGTCTCCATAAACCCCTTCCGAGCGTCCTGTGGTGACACAAGCCGTGGAGTTGGTTACTTTATTTTATCATCGTCCCTAAGTCTTCTGACAATAACGGTCTCCGGCTTCTAACGTGGTCACTTCCGCGTTTGGATATCTAATCGATTGGCGAAAAAGACAGAAGAATTGGAAAGAAGCTTTACAAATAGCACATACCAATTATGTGAGGTCTGTCTTCAATTTTGCTATTATTGCCGAGTCCGTACCCCAATGACCGCCGGACTGGACTTGCTCGCCCTGCTTAGCGCACAACTCGGAGAAGCGGCACGAAATATCCACTAGGCTGCGGAGGAGAAAAAGCTGATTGTCTACGGCGAATAGTACTGGCGTTGGATTACGTCCATTATCCGATTGCTTCCGAAATTCATATTTAAGAGACTGCGGCCGTAATAAAAGCAGCAGGCCACTGACCAACACCATATCTAGTATCAAATTATCTACCTTGAACAAACCACCGTATGGCATCACTATCTCCTCACTCATCCTCCCTGGGAAGATCGCGGGCGGCCCACTTGCTACGCCGTGCCACCTTCGGCCCCAACCGCCAAGACATCACCCAATTTGCTTCCCAGTCACCTGCTAACGCAGTAGCTACCTTAATGAAGCAAACCGCGCGTCCCCAGCCACCGCTAGACGTAAAAACGGGCAAGTCCTGGCTTCCGGCGCGCACGTCGGCCAACAGCTACAACAGTCGCCTCCGATTCTATACGGTATACTGGTGGATGGATCATCTGTGCCGCTCGCCGCTTTCGTTGCAAGAGCGCATGATCTACTTCTTTCATACGCACTTCACCACCATGCAATCGCGCGCCAACTATGCCTCGGCCCTGTACTATCAGCTCGAACTGTTCCGCCATTATGCGTTGGGCAACATCAAGCAACTAGCCCTCAAGCTATGTTTTGATAACGCTATGCTGATGCACCTCGACGGGCGCTACAACCGCGTTGGCAAGCCGAACGAGAATTTTGCCCGAGAGTTCTTGGAGTTGTATACCATCGGCAAAGGGGACCAGCGAGGAGCCAACGACTACACAAATTACACCGAGCAGGACGTGCGAGAGGCCGCGCGGGTCTTCTCCGGATTTAATGTTGACCCCACCTTCTCTAAATATATCGATCCCGACACCGGGCTTCCGATGGGTACCATGATCACCGATGACCAAGGCGAAGCAAGGTTCCACGACTACGGTAGCAAAACTTTCAGTGGTGCTTTTGGTGGAAAGACTATCCGGTCTCAGGGTCGCACCCCTCAGGCAATCAGACAAGAAGTAGCGGAGTTTGTAGATATGGTTTTCGACCAGCCAGCTACTGCGCAGCACCTGTGCCGCAAGTTGTACCGCTTCTTCGTGTATCACCGGATTACCCCAAGCATCGAGAGCCAAATTATCGAACCCTTGGCACGGGTGATGATTAGTAATAATTATGAACTAAAGCCCGTACTGATGAAGCTGCTCAGCAGCCAGCACTTTTACGAAGTGAGTACGCCCGCTAATGGCATTGGGGGAACGCTCATCAAATCACCACTGGAGCTATTCACACAGATGTTCCGCTACTATCGCATCAAGTTACCCAGCCAAAACAATCCGGAAGATTTCTATACGATCTGGGGAGAGGTGTTCTATCGAATGCAGGATGAAGGAATGCAACTCTACGAGCCCGCGGAGGTAGCGGGCTACCCGGCCTACCACCAAGGTCCGAACTACAACCGCAACTGGATAACGTCTACCACCCTAGCTCGGCGCTACGTGCTGGGAAGAAGCATCGTCTCGGGCATTCGTCGCCGAGGAGTGGCCCCGGAGTTTACCCTGGACGTGATGGCTTACGTGAAGAATACCGAAAACATCACCGACCCCGGCGACGCCCCCCGGTTGGTACGAGAACTGGTAGAAGATTTGATTCCCCGACCCGTGAGCGAGGAGCGGATGGCCTATTTTCTGGAAGAAATCCTATTGGATTCTTTATCGCCCACCAACTGGGCCTTCGAGTGGAAGGACTATCTACAATCGGGCAATGACCGCGGCGTGCGCAGGCAGCTAGAGCTTCTGTTCACCAAGATCATGGAATCACCCGAGTATCAACTATTTTAACCGCTAAACGACTACCGTTATGCAAAGAAGAAAGTTCTTAAAAAATGTATCCTTATCCGGACTAGGCCCGCTGTTGCTCAACGGCCTGCCGGTCAATGCCCTGGCCAACCCCGCCGGAGGCCTGCAGAGTTTGGCAGCGGCGAGCACCAACGACCGCGTTCTGGTCTTGATCCAACTGCACGGCGGCAACGACGGTCTGAATACGCTGGTGCCCCTGCATCAGTACGACCAGTACGTTAACCTGCGCTCCAATATTGCCCTGCCCAATCAGGGAAGCCGCGCGATTATTCCTTTGGATAGCACGTTGAGTGAACAGCAACGACTAGGGTTACACCCGGATATGCGGTCGTTCAAAAATCTGTATGACCACGGAAAAGCTGCCTTGGTGCAATCGGTAGCCTATCGTAACATGAACGGGTCGCACTTCCGTAGCCGGGACGTATGGTTTATGGGGGGCAACTATGACAGCAACTATGGCTCAGGCTGGGCCGGACGCTATTTGGATAATATATTTCCAGACTATCCGAATAGCTACCCTTCGGAAGGGATGCCCGACCCACTGGCCGTAGAAATTGGCTCTCGGGTGTCGCTGACCTTCCACCGCTCCAACGGCTTGCCCGTGGCCATTGCCCTGGAAGATCCCGAACGCTATTACAAACTGGTATCGTCGGTAGGCGGCAAGCTTCCCGGCAAAGAAGATGGCTACTACGGCGAGGAAATAGACTATATCAAGGGAATAGAACAACAGGCCAGCGACTATTCTCAACGCATCGAGCAGGTGTTTGCGAAGGGGAAAAACTCCGGCGTCACTTATCCTACTCAATATCCTTATCAGACTCCCAGCAGCGCTCGAAAGAATAACTTGGCTATGCCCCTAAAGACCATTGCCCGGTTGCTGAGCGGGGGTAGCAAAACCAAGATTTTCTTGGCGCGCCTCAACGGTTTCGATACCCATGCGCACCAAGCCGTTCGTCAAGATCCTACGCACGGTGCTCACGCGGCCTTACTGTATAATTTGTTCTCGGCCATTGAGGCATTCCAGACCGACCTGCGCAATCTGGGAATAGAAGATCGCGTGATGACCGCTACTTTCTCTGAATTTGGTCGCCGCGTACGTTCCAACCATAGCCTGGGAACCGACCACGGCACCGCCGCCCCTATGTTTGTCTTCGGTAAACACGTGAAGCCCGGCGTGGTGGGAAAGAATCCTGACCTGTTTGACCTGGACAACCGTGACAATCTCAAGCAGCAGTACGATTACCGACAAGTATTCGGAACGCTCATGGCCGACTGGCTACAGGCTCCGCCGGAGGCGATCCGGGCCAGCAAGTTTGCCAATTTTACTACCAACGAACAGAAGCTTCCGCTCGTGCAGGGCCTCACTGCTTCGAGCCCAGCACCCGCGCCTGGTCCATCACCAACCGGTTCTTTTAAAATATACCAGTGTTATCCGAACCCGGCTCATGGGCATTCGGTAGTACGATACAAGACAGACTACGGGCTCTCAATGGTTGTATTAACCTTACGCAATGGTAACGGAGAATCAGTGATTGTAGAAAAGAGAGAAAACCTCCCCCCGGGAAAGCACGAAATTACCTTAGACGTGCGCAACTTCCCGGCGGGTACTTATTATTATACAATACAAGCCGCTGGTCATGAGCAAACCGGACGCTTGCAGAAACTTTGAACGTAAAAAGGGCAATTTAAAAAAATCTTCCTCTTATAAAACCAAAACTAGCGCAGAATCTCTGATTCTGTGCTTAGCTTAATGTAATGAGGGACTCTGTCCTTTATTCCTCGCCGAGCGGACAACTTTCAGTCGCTATTACCTGCCAAAAATAGTTGATCGCTATTTCCTTACCGCTTACCAGTTTCTTTTACCTTTACCGCTTACTAATCTTGCACTGTATGCGGTCTCTCCTTTTTATAATTCCCCTACTGGTTGGTATGGGGGTGGTGGTTCAATCCGGGGCCAACACCCAATTGCGTTCCATTCTGGGCAATCCGTTTCTAGCCGGACTAGTTTCCTTTGGGGTAGGAATGACCACCTTGCTGATTATTAACGTTGCCTTCAAATCGGACTTCACGGCGCTGGGAATGCATTCGGTGCAACGAAGCAGCTGGTGGATGTGGCTAGGCGGGGTGATGGGTGCGTTTTTTATTATGTCGGTGATCTTTGTGGCTCCGGAAATTGGTCCCACCCGACTGTTCGGACTCATCATTGCCAGTCAACTTACGTTTTCTTTGGTGGTAGACCACTACGGGTGGATGGGTTTCGCGGTGCAACCAATATCCCTGAAGCGCCTGTTGGGAGTGGCTCTGCTGATCGCGGGGGTTTTCTTGGTGCAATCAGGGAAGGAGTAGGTCCGCGGGGCAATTCGTTGAGGTCAATTCGACGGCGTGGCCCGAACTAAGTACTGATCCTGATCATCCTGAAAAATCACCTGCGTCTGCCACCCCGCCTCCTGCGCTACCTGCCGGAGAGTGTCCTGGTCTACGTAGAGCCAAGAAAACCATTTTCCCCGACATCCCCGGTACTCGAACTGGTAACGCACTTCCCCGTAGTAGCCATCAGCGGGGGAAGCGGTATCTTCGTATAGATAGGCAATGTCGCTCGAGTCAAATAACAACTGCCCGGCGGGGCTGATCCAAGCTTTCGCCCGACGGAAGAAGTCAAGAAGGCCCGTCAGAGAGCCTACCACTCCGATTCCATTCATCAGCAGCAACACCGTATCAAATCCGCCTTGCCGATAGCGACGATAGTCGGCCTGAATGGCACATTTTACTCCTCGTGCCTGCTGAATTTGTACTCCCACTGGCGATACCTCAAGGGTGGTTACCGTCTTCCCGTGCTGCTGTAAAAATAAAGCATGGCTTCCCACGCCCGCCCCCACGTCTAATACCCGTCTTTGACATAAGCCCAGTGCGTATTGCTCAATCGGAGGAAAGGCACTAGCATCGCGAAAAAAGTAATCAACCGGCATTTCTTCCGTTGGGCCGTAGCTGGTATGAAGCAGCAAAGGAGTAAGGGGTTGCTCTTGCCAGTAATCTAGCCAAGCAGCTCCTAGTACGTCAGAGGATTTCACTAAACAAAGATAGCAAAAAGAAAAGGACGCGCCCTTTCGGACGCGTCCTAAAAAAATTAGAGGAAGATGAGGGGGGTTACCGTGTTTGAACCAAAGTCCAAACAAAAAAGCCCGGTTAAAAAATGAAAGGCAACCCAGTAAAAAATATCTTCGGCACGGGTCGAATCACGCACTATTTGGTGAGTTTAGCAAGCCACCGAGCCTTAATTAGTACTTTATGACTAGGAGATTGAGACATTTGTATCACCATTTGAACGTTACGTATTGGTATCAGGCCTTGATTCAGTCCCGTTTATATACATCATTTTTCTGCTCTTCAAAGGCAAACGTTCATAGTAACTTAACATTGGCTTAACCTAAAAGCAACATCCGCTCCCTATATTTACTGCTGTAGATTTGATTTTCATAATGGACGTTCGCAAAGGGCAGAGGGAGCAACCCTCGGCCTTTTGTTTTTTAGGTATGCTGTCAGTTATAGCGGCCAGACTACTACAGCACCAACGGCTCGCCCACTTCCAGGAACCGTAGTTCGTCAGCAGAAATTTTTCCGTCGGCTTGCGCTGCTTTTAGCAAGCGGACCGGCTCTCCCGCTGGTTCGTCCGACAAATCATAGGTACCGTAGTGATCCGGAACCAGCGTACTTCCTCCCAGATCGCGAAACGCTCGAACCGCTTCGGCGGGGTTCATGTGGGCTTCCTGCATCATAAACGGCGGCTTGTAAGCTCCCACCGGTAGCAAGCACACCTCCGGTACGCCCATCCATTGTTTTATCTCGGCAAAATGCCCCGCGTAGGCTGAGTCGCCGCCAAAGTAGACCGAGCGGTTTCCTCCGCGAAGCATAAAGCTTCCCCAGAGTTGCCGGTTGAAGTCGTGCAGCCAGCGCCGGTTCCAGTGCTTGGCCGGGAGAAAAGTGATTTCTAATCTGTTTTTAGTCTCGTACTGTTGCCACCAGGCGGCTTCTTGGTAAGCTACGCTAGCCCGGCGCCGCCCGAGTAGTTCGCTCAGTTTCAGGGGCAGCAGCAGCTCCATACCGGGATTCTGATCAATGAGTTGGTTTACGCAATCCGTATCGTAGTGGTCGCGGTGGCCGTGCGAGAGCAACAGGTAGTCAATGTTCCGAAACTCGCCGATCGGGGCGGGCAGCCCCACCTTGCGGGGCAGCAGCGGCAGATCGCTCCAGCAGGGGTCGGTGATCATCGTCACCCCGTTTATTCGAATGAAAAACGAAGCGTGCCCCAACCAGACCAGCGTATCTTCTGAACCACTGAAAAACCCACTATCCGAAACGAGCCTCAGCCGAAACGGGTCCTGCGCTTTCTCTTGTTTCTGGGGATTATTCGAAAGTTGCCAGCGCAACACCCGACCCAGCGGGGCTTCGGCACTGGCGTACTGCGCGTGATGAAACTGCCCGTCTTGAAAAAAATTGCCCGGAAAATCGGGACGCACGAACGGCAAACGGGAATTGTGAAGGAAAGAAGCCATGAGGCAGCAAAAAGCTAGTTAGTTGACGAAGACCGCGAAAGCTAATCTTTTCGTTCGTTTCTGCCAAACGCGCTCCCCAAGATACCAGCGCCAACGGCTAGTTGTTAACCACAATAGTTCGTCGTAGCTTACGGTCCATCAATCGATTTCCGTACCCTTTGATCTCTTACGAAAATCACGTATCCATCGCCTTCTGGTGCCCCTATCCGACCGGCGGAGCGCCGAGCCAGCGGTTTCGCTACGAGCAGTATTTGGTGCTCATGACGCGACAGAACATTTCGTATACGATCTACCCGTTTTTGGATGAGTACACCAACCGAATTCTCTACCAACCGGGACACGTTCCTCAAAAGGTATTCGGAATCCTGCGTGGTTTTTTTCGTCGGTGGGTTCACCTGATCAAATCACGCCATGCCACCTACGTGTTTATCCACCGGGAAGCCACTCCTTTAGGTCCGCCCTGGGCTGAGTGGTTGTTAGCAAAGGTTTTTCGGAAGAGGATCATCTATGATTTTGACGACGCGATCTGGCTGCGCGATGCCTCTTCTGTCAATTCTATCAGCTCGCTGCTCAAATGGCCTGCTAAGGTTCCGGCGGTTTGTCGCTGGAGTCACAAGGTGAGTGTCGGGAATGCGTACTTAGCTGAGTTTGCTCAACAATTTACACCGCAGGTAGCGGTCAATCCCACCACCATCGACACCGAGCAACATCACCACCGTTTACAAGATCAAGCAACCGAGCGGCCCGTAATCGGCTGGACCGGATCGCACTCTACGTTGAAGTACTTAGAACCCCTGTTGCCTATCTTTCAGGAGTTAGAACGCACGCATAATTTTCAATTGGTAATAATTGCCAATCGCCCACCGGCTTTGTCTTTATCTTCGCTAGCGTTTATTCCTTGGCAGATGGCTACCGAAATCGATGATTTACTTCGCTTTCATATTGGCTTGATGCCCCTGCCCGACGATCCTTGGGCGCAGGGCAAATGCGGTTTCAAAGCCCTACAATACCTGGCCCTGGGTATCCCCGCCCTGGTTTCTCCGGTGGGAGTCAACACCCAGATTGTAGAGCATGGCACCGAAGGATACCATTGCGCTACGGACGAAGATTGGTACGAATACTTGAGCAAACTGCTGACGGACACGGACCTACGAATCCGCATGGGCAAAGCCGGGCGGCAAAAAGTGATTGACCATTATTCGGTGCGGTCAAACAGCCAAAATTTTCTAAGCTTGTTTCGCGATTAGAAATCGTAGTTGCGCTGCCGGATGTTCCAGCGCAGCGCCAGCGACGCAAGGTGGTTTTGTTCGTCCAACCCGGTCTCAGTGGCCGAGCGACCGTGCTGCAAATACCGCAGATCGACAAAAATGTTGTGCCACACTTGATACGAAGCGATTAGTTCGGCCACCAGCAGTTCGGTGGATACGCCCTGCCGCAGTTGGTTGCCATAGTCGCGTTCCCGCTCCCGGTTATCGAACAGCACGTTGCTACCCCAGTTGGTACTATCGCGATCCGCTCCCGAGCGGGCGCGGATCAATTTGCCCTTCAGACTGAGCCGGTTCAAGGGTTGATAGCGGACGATGCCCACCACTTCGTCAAAGTTGGCTCCCAACGGATGGGCCAGCGGCTGCTCGTAGTGGGTGTAACTGCGGTACAAGTCTTCGTGGGCGTAGGTGTAGGGACGCGCGCGGTTGTACTCAAGTTGAACATCCAGATTGCTCACGCTCAGCGCGTTGATGTATTTTCCGCCGATTTGCAGCGCATATTTGTTGCCCCACCAACCGGCCCCCGAGCGAAGTTCGCTGATGATCAGTTCGTCCAGCACCGCCTGACCGTACAATTCTACGCTGTTGCCCAGAATGGCGTTGGCGTCTAAACCCAGCAGGGCGTTGCCGGTGCTTCCTTGTTGTTGCTCCACGGCCCGGTAAAAAATGATCGGGTTGATATAATCAAAGTCAAAGTCTCCTGAGGCGTCACCGTGAACCACGGCTTCAAAGGCTCCTACGCTTACTCGCTTTCCCAGGCGCACACCCAGCCGGTGAAACGCCAGGTACTTAGGAATGAACTCCACCGTGCCGAACAAGCCGGTGCGGTTGCCCACAATATCGGAGGTAAGTTGGGCGAACAGGTTGGTGTAGTGCAGTCGCCACACGTCGGTATCAATACGCACGAACAGGTAGTTGTTCGAGAAATCGGACAAGATCATCGAGCGGTAGCCCGACCCCACGAAGTGCTTTCCGTGTCCCAGTTGAAGATGAATATGGCGGGTAGCCCGAAAGCCAATGTGCCCGCGGGCGGTCAGGAAGTCCACGCCGCGTCCGTCGGCGATGCCCTTCCAAAAACCTTCGTAGGGCACGGTCAGCGTGCGTCGCACGTAGTCGTTCACGTAGTCGGGGAACACAATTTGGTTTTCGCCCAGGTAGCTGTAGAAATCCACCTTATCGTCGATGGTGCCGTGCACCTGAATGCCCCGGGTGTTGGTGTAGGCCCAGCCTTCTCCGCTGCCGTCTTGGCCCAGTTCCCAGTGCAGCACCGGGTTCACGTGCAGCGCAATCTCCTTCCGCCGCAAATGCCAGAAGTCGCTGGGCCGCCGAAAGAAGTAGGTCAGCAACGACTTCCCACTCACCGAATCGGCGGTGTTTGCGTAGTCCCAGTTATCGTTGGCTAGGTAGCGGCGGTTGTAATCGTCTTGGGAAGAGGGGTTTTTTAGCGCAAGCGAATCAACGAAGTGGCCGATAGCGCGCCGACGGTAGGGCTTCAGACTGGTTTCGAAACCCGTACTTTGCTGCCCGCTGCTGATCTCGTAGCGCTCGATGAGGTGGTAGTAGTCTTCGTTGAGCGGAGCGTAGCTGCTCTGAGCCTGAACGCTGGTGGCTAGGAAAACTAAGAAGAACAAGATAAGAGCAACGATCCTAAAATTCATGCGGTCGCGGGGCGGGCATTCTTGGGGAGCGGACGAGCGCGATATTGGGCAAAATACTGCAGAATAAATAATCCACTTAGGTAAAAAGGAAACATCGGGATTTTGTAACGCACCAACGAGCCAAAGTTATAAGTACTGATGCCCACCGAAAAGCTAAAAGCAATGGCAAACAGCAAGCAGAACAGAATGATGGGACGCGAAACCACGTAGCCCACCGTCTTTCTGAGCCCCACCTGAAACAGAATGTAGACCGTGAGGATGAGCGTCACCAGACTCTCCAGGGCCGACAGCAGCATCACCGGGTTGTAGGCTTCCCACAGGTAAGGGCGAAACAGCGTTACGTTCACCGCCAGCGGAAACTTGCGCAGCATGCCTATCGGACTGAAATCAAAGTCACCGCCCAGCGTGTAGACCGATCCGCCCTGCTTTTCGCCCACGTAGGTCAGGTAACGCGCCGTGATCTCGGCCGTTTTTGATAACTTGTCCACCGCGTAGCGG
This sequence comes from Cyclobacteriaceae bacterium, assembly GCA_965217295.1. Taxonomy (GTDB): domain Bacteria; phylum Bacteroidota; class Bacteroidia; order Cytophagales; family Cyclobacteriaceae; genus Tunicatimonas. Next base: position 4,050,708 of record CBDCHR010000008.1, on the reverse strand, counting down.
CTGTTGTCTTCGCCGATTGCTACCACCGCGAAGTAGCTTGATATCATCACCACCACCAGCATGAGCGGAGTAATCAACCCTCGAACCACCACCGAGCGCACCCGCCGAATATTGGCCAGGAACACCCAGAGCAGCGCCGCGGGCAAGAAACACAGCACAATATAGATTTTTACGGCGTAGATGGTGTAGAGCGCCAGCAATAAAATGATAGTAGCGACCATCATCCCCCTTCGCTCTAAAAAAAGGCGGACAATCGCCCAGGTGGCCCAGCCCAGCGCCCCCAGTGTGATAGAATCTTTCAGGATCCCTGACCCCCAAAACACCACGGACGGTACAAACAGCACCGCCACGGCCAACTTGAGGTGCAAGCTCGGAAAGAATTTATAAAATGTGCGGAACAACGCCCACACTCCACTAAAACTGAGCAGCGCAAACAGCACCGCAATGGCCGAGTAGGTATGAAAGGTAAACAGCCCCAGCACGGCAATCACCCGAATCACGAAGTACTCGGTGGGTGAGCGAAACCAGTACATGCGGGTGGCGTAGGGAAAAATATCGGGCGTATAGGTGCCGTCGGCCAACAACAGCTTGAAACCGGTGTCGAACGAATCGCCGAAGGCCTCGTGGATGACCGCCGCGTTGGCAAAGTAGTTAAAGGTGTCGCCACTGGGCCGTCCGCCGCCGTAGTAAAACTGGTAGATGAACCCAACGGCAATGGCTCCGACAATCTTCACCGTCAGTCCGGGCAGAAAGTAGCGGCGGGTCGCTGCGTCGGTAAAGAAAGGACGCGTCGCGTAGGCCAACAGATACACGAGAAACAGTACGACCGGGGTGATAAGCAGGTCTTGCGTAGTCATCGGCCAATCAGAAGTTCAGGGGTTTGCCTTGGTAGAAATCCAGTACTTTCAGGCTGAACACGTAGTTGTACTTGGTGCGCACCAAATCTGACTCGGCTCCGTTCAGGTCGTTTTGCGCCTGGTTGTAGTCCACCGCATCGATGGCTCCGGCTTGGTAGCGGGCTTCGGTGTTTTTGAAGGCTTCCTGCAACGAAGCCACCTGCCGCTGCGTGGCCGTGTAGCTTTTGGCCGCCGACTTGGCATCTAAGTAGGCCTGCTCGATGTTCTGCCGCACCACGTTGCGCTGGCTCAGGGCATTGATCCGAGTGTTTTCTAGGCTAATTCTGGCGTTAGCCACGCTTGACCGAACGCGCCAGTTGTTAAAGATAGGAATGTCTAACCGCAGTTGCACGAACCTCCGTAGGTTGAAATCCAGTTGGTTTAGGTAGGTATTCTCAGTGGTTTGTGCGGGCACCTCGCTATTGGCAATCACCGGAACAGGATCACCTGCTGATATATCTCCTAAATCTATCGGGGATCGAAAGAAACCAACGGGCCGCTCTATGACTTGGGTTTCGCTACCCGCCTGCGGAATAACCGGGGGAGCCAAACTAGAGTAGCGCGATCCTAATCCTCCCACCAGCGAAAGCGATGGATAATAGTCGGCGCGGGCGATAGCAATATCGTACTCGGCACCGGTAATTTGCTGATCAGCACTGCGGATGGCGGGTAGGTTGTTGACCGCCTCATCGTACACGGCTTCGGCCGAAGCGGGCAGCTGAGTAATTTCAGGCGCCTCCACCTCGGGAATCACCACCTCCAGCGATTGCTCCGCCGGAATCTGCAACAGTTGCTTCAGTCGTAGTTGCGCCAGGGCTAGGCTGTTTTCAGCGTCCACCACCGATACTTCGCGCTGCGACAGTTGGGCGTCGAACTGCAGGGCATCAGCCTGGGGCAAACTGCCGGCCTCTACCAGTCGCTGACTACGCTGTAGTTGTGATTGGACGGTTCGTTGCTGAAACCGGCTCGTTTCCAATAGTTCCCTGTTGAGCAGAATTTGCATGTAGGCCGCAATCACGTCCAGTGTAACATTATCCTTGGTGGCTTCTAAATTCAGTTCATTTACCCCCACCCCCACGCGGTTGCGCTTGATGGTGTTCAATCGCCGCAGGCCGTTGAATAGGGTTATTTGCGCCGTAACATTTAAGTCTTGTTGCTGCACCGGTGCCTCTACAAAGTCGTAGGTGAATTCATTCAGCGTTCGGCCCACACTATAGCTTACGCTGGTGCTGGCATTCACCGAAGGCAGCAAATCGGCCTTGGATTGCCGCAGCGCCACTTCGCTTTGCACCACGTCCCAGCCACTTTGCCGCACCGACAGATTATTTTTTACGGCGTAGTCGACGCACTCCGATAAGGTGAAGCGAAGCGCCCGCGGCGGATCGCTCGATTGAGCGAACACCGATACGCTCATCAATAGCGCCAAAAATACGCAGTAGTACCGGACCATAGGGGAAGGTTGTCGTTCTGGGTAGCCAAAGTACGGACTTTTCGCGGGCAGCGAAAGGGAGACGGGTTTTTTCTGTTTAGCCCACTTTATCACTAAACCAAAAAAATCCACCCGAAGGTGGATTTCAAACAAACAGAAAACAAAGGTGAACCGTGAAATCTTTTTCTTTATCGCCCTACTTCTACCGCTGGGGCTATTCGGTGGCTTACCACCTTACCGTAAGCAGTATCACCCGCCTGGTTAACTACTTTCAGACGATAGAAGGCTACGCCCGGCAGGGGATTCTGATCGGCCAACCGATACGTAGCTTCGGTCTTCTGACCGGACTGGGCCGACACGGTGCCCACGCTTTTAAACTGCATATCCGCTCCGGCGCGTTCCAATCCGAACGACTGCACCGCACTGGGCGCGGCAACCGACCAGTTGAAAGCAATTGCTTCACCCTGCACTTCCGATTGGAAAGCGGTCAGTTGGGGGATGCTTTGCCCGTAGCTTATGGTTGCTGCGGCTACTAAAACAAGAGCAAATGAGGTATTGCGAAGGAATAAGGTAACGTTCATATCAGTAGTTTTGGGTACACTAGCCTATCTGCGAATTCTGTACAAATAAACCGAATTCGCACATAACCAGTTGATTTTCAGAAAGATACTCAAAAAAATCATCTTACGCTAAATAGCGTGACTGTCTTATATTGGGAAAAAGCCGGGGGAATTCCCAAAATTAGACTAATACTCCTCATAGATTTGCCGCAGAATACGCTCCATCTCCGCCTTGAACACCGAAGAGGACGTCACAAAGTTGTTATGCATGAAGCTAAAAATCAGCTTCTTTCCGCTACGCGTATACAAAAACCCACTCAGACAGTGCTTGCCACCCAACGAACCGGTCTTAGCAAATACGTAGGGTTGCTGATCCGGACCAGCGTACCAATCTTCCACGGTGCCCGACACCCCGCCCGCCGGAAAGATAGTTCGAATGCGCGCGTCGCCCAGCAGGCTATCCACTTTAAGCAGCAGCGCCACCATCGTGCGGGGAGTTTGCAGGTTGTAGCGCGACAAGCCCGAACCGTCTACCCACTGCGGATCGTCGGGCAGGTCATCGAGATACTGCTCGGTCACGTGATCGATGGTCCACTGCGTGCTGAGGGTATCCTGTTGGGTAGAAGATGCTAGTAGCAGTAATTGCTCAGCCATAAAATTATCACTCAACTGCATCATCTGCCGGTATACGCTATCCGACGGGATACTATAATAGGTTTGGTACCCGTTGCGGTACGGTCCCATATATTTCTCTACTGACCTCTGTAGCGTGTCTTCCAGCAGACGCAGCAGCGTGGCAGTTGACTGAATAAAGGGCACGTCGGTGGTAAACGCCAGCGTGTCGTCCTTGGGCCCGTAAGAAAAAACGTTTTCGTGTTGGGCGCGCCGCAGGTACTCCGGACGCAGCGAAGCATCGGCAAACCCCTGGATGCTAGCCGTGAAGGAAGCCGGATAGGCCAGCGGCTTGGGCAGGTTTTTCTTAAATTGAAATCGCACCACATTGCCGTAGATGGGCATGACCGATTTTTCGACCGAGTAATAAGAGCCGTAATCATCCCAAGCCCAGCCCGGACCGAAATACGCATCGCTCGTGGGCCGTTCCACATAGAAAAGAGGACCGGGGTGCTTTTTCAGGAATTGATAAACAGACTGCTCGTAGGTAGTGTCAATAAAAGCAATATCCGGATGCAAAAACGTGGGATCGCCAGTGCCGGTGAAAAAGAGCGTGTCGCCCCGCTGCTGATACTGAAAGGCTGGGATAGAGTCGCCCAGAAGTTTGAGACTGGCAAATAGTGTAAATATTTTGGTGTTACTGGCCGGAGTATAGTACTTATCCGCTTGATACTCGTACATCGTTTCCTCACGCTCCGTATCGTAAATGGCAAAGCCGGTGAAACTCTGACTGAAGACGGGCGACTCATCCACCGCCCGGCGAAAGTCGCGGCTGCTGACCCCGGGGCGGGATGCGCAGGCGCTAATCCCTAGTATGGTTGTGATGCAAGCAATTCCAAGGAGCCGATTTGAAGACAACATAATGAACGAAATCATAAGCGCTTTGTCTGCCGAAAAAGCTTCCCGATGGGCTATCGCCGGAACAAACTTTTTCGACACCTTGCCCGTAATGTAGATGATTGACTCTTTTTATGCAAAAACCGATGAACAACGATCCTGAACTGAGCGGAAAGTACCTGGGCAGTATCACAAAAGACTTTGTGGTGGTAGCTGATACGCTGAAGGAAGCTGCCTACCAGGTGCGCAAGCAAGACTTCTCAGAATACCCAATTTTTCCAATCGCCAAGGTAGAAATTCCGATTGGGCAGTTGCTGGTGGGCCGGGGCGAAATGGCCACCCACTGGAACTACTACATCACCTATTTGGATGAATTTGTGCAGCGCAAGTTGGTGGAAGACGAGCCGGAGTTTAAGAAGGCCTACAAGAATCCCGACGAATTCTGCTGCTTGTTCGTGGTGGATAAGGACTTCACCAACTTCGTGTTTATTCCTTATCCGGAAGACTAATCAGTGGCGGTTGCGGCCCTTTAGTTTTTTGAAGAGCCAGTAACCTACGCCCACCACCAAGGCAATCAGAATGATGGCTACCCAGAAGCCCGCCTCGAAAATATCCCCGATGAGGTCGCCGACCTGTAGAAAAATAGCTGAAAAGATTGAATAGAACATAGCAGAGCGTTGAGGTTAGTTTGTTTTTTGATAAAACCGTATCTGAGGCAAAAGGTTTGCCTCTCCTATCTCATTCAGGACTGAAAATGATTCCAACCCTGGGCCTGGATAGTGACCAGTTGTTCATTCTGGGTGGCCAGTTGCGCTCCCAGCTCCGCCCCCTGCACGTAGCCGATTGGGTGAATATCGGCGTGATCTTTCAGTTGCTCGAAGTCAGCCTGCCGCAGCGTGAATAGCAATTCGTAATCTTCGCCTCCGTTCATGGCCAGCGTAACCGCGTTCAGTTGAAACTCGTCCGCGGTGCTTACGGTGAGGGCGTCCATCGGAAGTTTATCTTCGTACACCCGCATGCCCACGCCCGACTGTCGACACAAATGCAACACCTCCGAGGCCAGTCCGTCCGACACGTCAATCATCGCGGTCGGCACAATCTCGTGTTCATAAAAATCGTGCACAATATCCGTACGGGCCTTAGGTTTGAGTTGCCGCTGCACTACGTAGTCGTAGGCTTCTAGTTCGGGCTGAGCGTCGGGATTTTCGGCAAACGTAATTTTTTCTCGTTCCAACACCTGTAACCCGGCGTAGGCGCCTCCCAAGTCACCCGTCACGCACAGAATATCGCCGTTTTGGGCTCCCGAACGCCGTACCAGTTTCTCGGGCGAGACGGTTCCCAGCACGGTAACGGAGATCAGCAAACCCGCGGGGGCGGCCGTGGTATCTCCGCCCACCAGATCCACTCCGTAGTCGCGGCAGGCGTAGCCAATGCCCCGATAAAGGGCGTCGACCGCCTCCACCGAAAAGCGGTTGCTCAGTCCCAGACTCACGGTGATCTGTCGGGGAATACCGTTCATGGCGGCAATGTCTGACACATTCACCGCCACCGCCTTGTAGCCCAAGTGCTCCAGCGGGGTAAACGATAAATCGAAGTGGATACCTTCCACCAGCATATCGGTGCTGACCAACTGGTAGGCGTTTCCGGCATCAATCACCGCCGCATCGTCGCCAATGCCCAGTACTGAGCTGGCATTTGTTAGCGAGAAATGCTGGCGAATGCGATCAATGAGTCCGAATTCTCCTAAACTACCAATCTCAGTACGCCCCGGCGGCATGCCGTTGGAAGATGTTTCAGACTTTTTCATGCTGTCACGAGTTTCTTTCCTGACATAACTCCACCAGCACCCCATTGGTTGACTTGGGGTGCAAAAAACAGATAAGTTTGTTGTCCGCTCCGGCTTGGGGAGTGTCGTTGACAAACGTGAATCCTTCATTCTTTAGGCGCGCTATTTCGGACACGATATCATCTACCTCCAGCGCAATGTGGTGCAGTCCCTCTCCCCGCTTCGCGATAAACTTGCGCACGATCTCTCCTTCGGGGGTGTCGGAAATCAGCTCTAGTTTGGTGTCGACAACCGCGTAGAAAGTGGTTTGAACCCTTTCGGAAGACACCTCTTCGGTTTTGTAAGCCGACTGGCCCAGTAAGCGGTCGAATACGTCCTGACTCGCGACCGGGTCGGCTACCGCAATACCCAAATGCTCTACTCGAAGAATCATGTTTCAGTGAAGTGACGGAGCGTAAAGTACGGTAAAATTTTTGGGTTCAGGCTCATTCTTGCTTCGCAAAAGCGTACTTTTGCGGGGAGATGGCACCTATCCGGCACTTTATCCGTTTACAGAAGAGGACACTATAATCAAGAGCGATTTTACACGGGTAAGGTTCGCGCCCAACTATTAGAAAGAAACTCAAGGAATAAGCCTTATTTTACTATGATTTCAATTACTGACAGAGCAAAAGAAAAGATTAGTGCTTTAAGAGCAGAAGAAGGACACTCGCGCCATCATAACGTGCGGGTATCGGTGAAGGGGGGCGGTTGTTCGGGTCTGATGTATGATTTAGACTTCGACGATGCCACCCGGGAAGACGACCACGTGTACGAAGACCAGGGCGTGAAAATTCTGGTGGACAAAAAAAGCCTGCTGTATTTGCTGGGCACCACGTTAGACTTTTCCGACGGACTTAACGGCAAGGGATTTCAGTTTGTGAACCCCAACGCCACGCGCACCTGCGGGTGCGGCGAAAGTTTTTCCGTGTAATCACCTTTTTACTTCTACCTACAAAAGCCAATATCGATAACGATGTTGGCTTTTTTTATGCTCCGCACTGCTCGCTTCCTGCGCTATTGGATTACCCGAATTTGAACAGTATGCACGCGGAACAAACGATAAAAATTTTTGCGGTGGAGGACGACCCCACCTACGTGAAGTTCTTGCACCATGTGCTGAGCCTGAATCCTGATTTTAACTACGAAGTGTTCACCACGGGCAAGTCCTGCCTGGACCAACTGCACCGCAAGCCCCAAATCGTCACCCTCGATTATTCTCTGCCCGATGCTACCGGCCGCGAATTACTAGAAAAGATCAAAGCGCATAATCCCGATACGCAGGTAATTATCCTTTCTTCTCAGGAAGACATCACCACCGCCGTAGAGTTGCTGAAACTTGGGGCTTACGACTATATCAACAAGGACCAGGATGCCCGTAATCGGTTGATCAACAGCATCAACAATGCCCTGAAAAACGTTCGGCTGGTGGACGAACTCAACTTCCTGAAGCAGGAAATCACGCAGAAATATCACTTTGCCAACAGCATCATTGGCAACAGCGCTCCCATGAAAAAGGTGTTCAGCCTGCTCGAAAAGGCCGTCAAAACCAATATCATTGTCTCGATCACCGGTGAAACCGGCACCGGCAAAGAAGTGGTAGCCAAGGCCATTCACTATAATTCTGATCGGAAAAACCACCCCTTTGTACCCGTCAACCTAGCGGCTATTCCCCGGGAGCTGGTAGAAAGCGAGTTGTTCGGCTACGAAAAAGGAGCTTTCACCGGGGCCGCAAGCCGTCGCCTCGGAAAGTTTGAAGAAGCACAGAACGGCACCATCTTTCTCGATGAGATAGGCGAAATGGAGCTTAGCCTGCAAGCCAAGCTCTTGCGGGTACTCCAAGAGCGTGAGGTGACCCGCATCGGTGGCAACCAGACCATTTCGCTCAACACGCGTATTTTGGTGGCCACCCACCGCAATCTGGCCGAAGAAGTAAAGGCCGGTAATTTCCGCGAAGACCTTTATTACCGCCTACTGGGTTTGCCCGTGCACCTTCCCCCGCTGCGCGAGCGCGGCAATGATATTTTGTTGCTCACCAAGTTCATCCTCAACCAGTTTTGTCAGGAAAACAAACTGAAAGGGATGCTCCTCAGCCAAGCAGCGCAAGAGAAACTGCTGAAGTACCACTATCCGGGCAACGTACGCGAACTAAAATCCATTGTTGAACTGGCGGCGGTTCTGGCAGAAGATAATACCATCGATGCCGACAACATTAACTTTAATAGTTTGGCCAAAGAGCGCAATTTCACCAGCGAAGAGCTCACAATGCGGGAGTACACCTTTTTGATCATTCGTCACTTCCTAAAACAGTACGATAACAACGTGTTGCTGGTAGCGCAGAAGCTGGATATCGGTAAATCTACGATCTACCGATATTTGAAGGAGATGGAAATAAACGAATTAGAGACGCAGGAAGCCACGGCCCTGGGAGTTTGATACCACAGAACGAAACGCATGAAGACGAACATTTCATTGATTGATTTATCCTATTTGGTGGCCCTGTGCGACGGGGACGATGACTTTATGAACACCATTATCGCCAGCTTTGTCGAGGAAATGCCCGAAACGCTCCGGCTCATCCAGCAAAAAATGCAGGAAGGCGACTGGGAAATGGTGGGCCAGTTGGCGCACAAGATGAAACCATCGGTACAGTTCGTGGGTATGGACAATACGCTGGAGAAAACCAAAGACATAGAACTTTCTTGTCGTAATGCTGATATTTGCCCCAAGCGACTGAGCGGCTTGGTTCAGGAAGTAGCCCAGGAAACAACCTCTGCCATTGCCGAACTGCAAGCAGTGTTAAACCAGCAGTAATCTCCTTTCGCCCGGCACTTTCGTGCCTGGCAACCGCTTAAAAGAATTCTCCTGGTTAAATTATTCCACCGTGGATAATTTCGCTAACTTCGTGTTTGTCACATCACTTCAATCACTGTGCACAAACACCACCTGCCTTTTTTGGGATGCCTTGTTTTTCTGTTTGCTTGCGACCCAACTACGCCCTTATTTCGCCAGGTTCCTTCTTCTCAAAGTGGCATCACCTTTTCCAATACCATTGCTGAAAACGATAGTTTTAACGTAATCGATTACACTTACCTCTATAATGGCGGGGGCGTTGGAGTGGGCGACGTGAACAACGACGGGCTTGACGATATTTTCTTTGCCGGCAACCAGGTGTCGAGCCGATTGTACCTAAACCAAGGCAATCTCACCTTCCGCGACGTCACGCAATCATCCGGGGTAAGCACCAGCCGCTGGGCCACCGGTGTGGCGATGGTAGACATCAACCATGACGGCTGGCTGGATATCTACGTGTGCGTAGCCAGTAAATTCGGACCGTCCCTGAGCCGGAACTACTTCTTTATCAACCAAGGGGCCAATGCCCCCGGTGAAGAGGTGACGTTTGTTGACCAAGCCGAGCGCTACGGACTGGCCGACGATGGCTACTCAACCCAGGCAGCCTTCTTCGATTACGATCACGACGGCGATCTGGACGTGTACCTGCTCACCAACGGCCTGGAGGAGTTCAGCCAAAACAACGCCCGTCCCAAAAAAACCCAGGGAGAAGGACTCAGCAACGACAAATTCTATCGCAACGACACGCCGCTCGATCGCCCCCAGAAATTGGTCTTTACCGACGTGACCCAGGAGGCGGGCATCCTCACCGAGGGCTACGGCCTGGGCATCACCGTGAATGACGTTAACCTGGACGGCTGGCCCGACGTCTACGTAGCCAACGATTTTATCACCAACGACCTGCTGTGGATCAATAACGGCGACGGCAGCTTCACGGACCGGGCGGCCGATTACCTCAAGCACCAGACCCACAACGGCATGGGCACCGATATCGCCGATTTTAACAATGATGGCCTGGTAGATATTATGGTGCTGGATATGCTGCCGGAAGGCAATTTTCGGCAGAAGATGATGTTCGGCAAACCCAACGAAGACCGCTTCGCCCTGACGCTGCGCTTTGGCTACACCCCGCAGTACGTGCGCAACACTCTGCAACTCAACAACGGGTTCACTTCCCAGGGTGATCCTTCCTTTAGCGAAATCGGGCAGCTAGCCGGGGTGTCTAACACCGATTGGAGCTGGAGTGCCCTGTTCGCCGACTTCGACAACGACGGCTACCGCGACCTGCTGATCACCAACGGCTACGCCAAAGACGTGACCGACATGGACTACGCCAGCTACCGCGCTTCCGCTTCGCAGTTCGGCACCGCCGAAGCCAAGCGCGAGAAAGCCGTACAGCTGGCCGCCCTGCTCAAAGAAGCCAAAGTGCATAACTACGCCTTCAAGAACGATGGCGACCTCACCTTCACCGACGTGTCGGAAGACTGGGGCATGACGGTGCCCTCTTTCTCCAACGGCACCGCCTTTGCCGACCTGGACAACGACGGTGACCTGGACGTGGTGATGAACAATATCAACGACGAGGCTTTTGTCTATGAAAACACACTAGAAAGATCACCGGAGCGCAACTACCTGAGGATTTCGCTGGCGGGGCCATCCAATAACCCTGCCGGATTGCAAGCGACCCTGCGCCTGCGCTACGAAGGACGGCAGCAATATCACCACCACACCGTCTACCGAGGTTATAAGTCCACCGTAGAAAACACCATTCACTTCGGCCTGGGCGCTCACGCGTCGGTTGACTCGGTGGAAGTCACCTGGCCCGACGGGCGATATCAACTGCTAAAAGACGTACCTGCCAACCAGACGATCACGGTGCGTTACAAGGATGCCATAGACACTCCTCCGGCTCCGCCCCCCCATCCCGCCCCCTTGCTAACCAACGTATCCAGTACGTTGTCGCTTGACTACCAGCATCAAGAAGAAGATTTTGTTGATTTCAAGTACGAACCGCTGCTGCCCCGGCGCTACTCACAAGACGGCCCTTGCTTGGCCGCCGGAGATATCAACGGGGATGGGATTGACGATTTTTACGTGGGCGGGGCAAAGCGGCAGTCCGGACATTTTTTCGTGCAACAGGCCGACGGTCAATTTAGCAAGTATGCTTTGCCGGGTGACTCTATTTATGAAGACTTGGGAGCGGTGCTGTTCGATGCCGATCAGGACAATGATTTGGATTTGTACGTAGTGAGCGGTGGCAACGAGTTTCCGGCCGGTGACCCAGCCTACCGCGATCGCTTTTACCGCAACGACGGGCAGGGCAATTTTACTCCCGATTCGTTGGCTATTCCGGCCATCACCGCCAGCGGTTCGTGCGTGCGGGCCGCCGATTACGATCAGGACGGCGACCTGGACTTGTTTGTAGGCGGTCGGCTCGTGCCGAAGCAGTACCCCCTACCCGCCTCCAGCTACGTACTGCGCAACGAGGGCGGGCGGTTCGTGGATGTTACGCAGGCGGTGGCCCCCAACCTGATTGAACTAGGGCTGGTCACCGACGCGCAGTGGACAGACTATGATCAGGATGGAGCGCTTGACCTGCTGGTGGTGGGCGAGTGGATGCCTATCACATTTTTTCGCAACGAAGGCCAGCGGTTTGTCGATGCTACCGGAAGTACCCAACTCGAGTTCACTGCCGGTTGGTGGAACTGCCTGCTGGCCGGGGATTTTGACGAAGATGGCGACCCGGACTACATCGTTGGCAACCTGGGACTCAACTCTCGCTACCACGCCTCGGCCGACGAACCGCTGCGCGTATATACCAAAGATTACGACCAAGACGGGCGCATCGATCCGATCCTCACCTACTACATCATGGGCCAGGAGTATCCGGCGGCCTACCGCGATGCCCTGTCGGACCAGATGAACCCCATGCGCCGCCGCTTCCCGAAGTACGAAACCTACGCCACCACCACGTTCGACGAACTGTTCACCACCACCGAGTTGGAAGGAGCCTACGTGTTAAGAGCCGAACGCCTCACTACCAGCTACCTGGAAAACCGGGGCAACGGCCCGGATGGGCATCCTACCTTCACCATCCGTGATATGCCCTTGATCACCCAAACCGCCCCGGTGCACCGCATGATCACCGACGATCTGAACGGCGATGGCCACCTTGATGTGCTCATGGTGGGCAACAGCTACGCTCCCGACGTGCACGTGGGCCGCTACGACGCCTTCATCGGGCAAGCGCTGCTGGGCGATGGCACCGGACAGTTTCGACCACTTACATTAGGCGAAAGTGGCTTTCACGTGGACACCGACGTCAAGGATATCATCCAGCTAAAGCGGAACGGAAAGCCCGCCTGGGTGGTTGCTAGCAATAACGATAGTTTGCGGGTGTTTATAAAGAACCCGGTAGCAGCTGATCGTTCGGCAGTAGCAAACAAATGATATGGCGGTTTATCATAGTAAGGTTCTAGGCTGGCTGGTTGGCGGTATGTTTGGTCTGACTGGCTTGTTAGGCTGTCAGCCTTCGGCCGAGGAACAAAGCCACGCTACCATGCTCCGCTTGCTACAGCAAGTGCAGACCACCACCGCCCATCCCGACAACTTCTACGCCAACGCCACCCGCATTCACCACTTCGACAGTCTGCTGCAAAGTGATCCGGGCAATGCCTCCTATCGCTATCAACGCGCCCTGGATCTGCTGCGCTACGGCTCCTCGGTGGCTGCCGCTCGGGAGCTGGAAGAACTGATCCGAGAGCGAGATGCCGGGCAGCTAGATCAATCCCTCAATCCCGACGAGCAAACCTCCCTAGAGAGCTACCGGGCCCTGAGCTACCTACGGCAGGGCGAGCAAGAGAACTGCATCATCAACCACACCGCCGCTTCCTGTCTCTTTCCCATTCAACCGGCGGGCTTCCACCAGCTACCGCAGGGCTCGCAGCAGGCCATTGCTCAGTACACCAAGATGCTGCAAGAAAATCCCGACGACCTGAGCGCTCGCTGGCTGCTCAACATTGCCTACATGACCCTAGGACAGTATCCCGACCAGGTGCCGAAAGCCTGGCTGATTCCCGACAGCAGCTTCCGCTCCGACTACCCGGCCAAACCCTTCCCGGACCGGGCAGCGGCTATTGGCTTCGACATCCGTGGGCTGTCGGGTGGGCTGGTGGTGGATGACTTCACCAACGACGGCTACCTGGATGTTATGGTGTCGGAGTGGGGACAAGACCGCCCCCTGCGCTTGCTGATCAACCAGGCCGACGGCTCGTTTGCCGAAACCACCCATGAGGCCAACCTGGATAGCCTGTTCGGCGGACTCAATCTGCTACCGGCCGATTATAACAACGACGGCTGGCTCGACGTGCTGGTGCTGCGCGGAGCCTGGCTTCAGGACTACGGACACCATCCCAACTCCCTGCTTAAAAACAACGGCGACGGCACCTTCACCGACGTGACCCAGGCCGCCGGGCTGCTCTCGTTCCACCCCACCCAAACGGCCACCTGGAATGATTTCAACGGCGACGGCTGGCTGGACTTGTTCATCGGCAACGAAACGGCCAGCGCGACGTCCTTCCACCACAGCGAACTATATATCAGCAACGGCGACGGCCCGGATGGACATCCCACTTTTCGGGAGGTGGCCCAGGAGGCGGGAGTCGCGGTGAGTACCATTGGCACCCGCGTTGCCCCGATGTTTGTGAAGGGCGTGACCTCGGGTGACTACGATAACGACGGCTGGCCTGACCTGTATGTGTCTACCGGAGGGGGCAATAACGTTACTTCCAACTTCCTGTTTCGTAACAACGGTCCCGATGCCGCAGGCAATCCCACCTTCACCGATGTGACCCGGGAGGCCGGACTGGCCCAACCCAACTCCACCTTCACCACTTGGTTCTGGGACTACGATAACGACGGCTGGCTCGATATTTTCGCGGCCAACTACTGGAAGGCCGACGAGCCTTCGATCACCAGCGCCATGGCGGCCGAAGCGCTGGGCCTACCCCACCGAGCCGCCACCGGAAAACTTTATCGCAACCAGGGCAACAGCCCGCATGGATATCCCCCGGATGGACATCCTACCTTCGCCGACGTTTCGGATTCAACCCACCTCAACCGCATCCTGTACAGTATGGGAGCCAACTTCGGCGACCTGGACAACGACGGCTGGCTGGATATGTACCTGGGTACGGGCGACCCCACGCTGCGCTCGGTGGTGCCCAACCGCGCGTTTCGCAATGCCGAGGGGCGTTTCTTCCAGGACGTGACCACCGCCACCGGTACCGGCCACCTGCAGAAGGGCCACGCCGTATCGTTTTCGGATCTGGACAACGACGGTGACCAAGACCTGCTGATGTCGATGGGCGGAGCCTACCAGGGCGACGTTTTCCAGAATGCCTTTTTCGAGAACCCCTACCAAGACGATCACCGTTGGGTCACCCTGCGGCTAGTGGGCACCCAGACCAATCGTTCGGCCATTGGCACTCGGGTGGTGTTGACGGTAGAAACGCGGGGGAAAGAACGTAAGATTTACCGCGACGTGGGTTCGGGCGGCAGCTTTGGCGCTTCGGCCCTGCGGCTGGAGGTGGGACTGGGTGACGCCGACCAACTCAAGGAAGTGACCGTTCAGTGGCCAAGGTCAGGCACCCAGCGCTTTCCAGACCTGACCATGAACGCCTTTTATGAGATCACTGAAGGAAACCCGGAAGCCCAACCCCTGCCGCTAGAGCGTCTGCATTTCACCGCCCCAACCTCGCCTCACCAACATCATACAACCCTGGCCCCGTGAGGAAATGGATACTCTTGTTCGCTATCGTACTCACCCTACTGGCCACGGCGGGGGTAGTCCTTCGTTACCGCAGCTCGGAAGTTAACTCCTGGAGCATCACCCTGCCGGGCATCGGCAGCAGTTCGTCGCCCCGCCTCACCGACCTGACCGGCGACGGCGTGCTGGACATTGTGCTGGGCACCGGGCGGCAGGAGCTACACGCTAGCGACACGGCGGTAATTGCCCTGGACGGGGCCACCGGGCAACTACTGTGGCGCGTGGCCGCCCGTGACCAGATCGTGGGGTCGGCCACCCTGTTCGACGTGACCGGCGACGGCGTGGACGAGGTATTTATCGGGGGGCGGCGCGCCGAATTGATGGCCATCAACGGGCGGAGCGGCACTCGGCTGTGGGAGTTCTACGCAGCCGGAGACTCCCTGGATCCCGGGCCCACCGCCGGACTCTACAACTTCTACAATCCCCAGCGCGTGCCCGACCAGGACGGCGACGGACACGAGGACCTGTTGGTGGCCAACGGCGGCGACTACCTGGCCGAACCCCACGACCCGAACCGCCCAGTGGGCCTCCTCATGGTGGTGAGCAGCCGCACCGGGCAAATGCTGGCTAGCGCGCCCGTTCCCGACGGAAAAGAAACCTACCTATCGGCCGTGGTGGCCGACCTGGACGGCACCGGCACCCTCGATGTGATCTACGGCACCGGGGGCGAGACAATGGGCGGGCACCTGTACCGCACCCCCCTAGCGGCCGTGCTGGCGCAGGACCTGAGCACTTCGGTCGTGCTGGCCCACGGGGAAGAAAAAGGCTTTATCGCTCCCCCGGTGCTGGTCGACCTGACCAGCGACGGGACGCTGGATATAGTGGCGAGTGCGGTGGACGGTCGCCTGCTGGCCTTCGACGGAGCCACCAACGCCCCACTGTGGGAGGTTCCTATTGCCGGAGCCGAAGCCTACACCACGCCAGCCGTGGGCTACTTCACCGGCGACGACACTCCCGATTTCTTCGCCAACTACGGCAAGGGGGTGTGGCCCACCCTGCGCGACCCGATTCAGTTCCTGGTCGATGGGCGGCTGGGTAAGATTGTGCAGGAAGACACGCTGGGCCGCTTTCAGTACGCCTCGCCGGTGGTAGTTGATATCAACAAAGATGGCTACGACGACGTGCTGCTTAGCGTGAACTACGTGGAGCAGTGCTTCGAGGTGAACGTGCCCTACAACCGCCTGGTGGTCTTCGACTTCCACCAGCAGCAGGTACTCCGCTTCAATGAACCCGAGGCGGGCATCAACGTGTCGTCTACTCCCTGGGTGGGCGACCTGGACGACGACGGCTGGCTGGACGTAGTCTACTGCGTGGCGCAGGTGGTTGATAATAACAGTGA
The DNA here is from genome assembly GCA_965217295.1 of Cyclobacteriaceae bacterium. Classification (GTDB taxonomy): domain Bacteria; phylum Bacteroidota; class Bacteroidia; order Cytophagales; family Cyclobacteriaceae; genus Tunicatimonas. The sequence continues at coordinate 4,034,470 of CBDCHR010000008.1, read as the reverse complement.
TCATCCGAAGCACCTCACCGTGCACCGCCTGGAGAAGGAGATCTACGTTCCGGACGCCATCGAGTGGGGAGCGTACATGGGCAGCGGCTACGACGGGATGTTTCGCGGAGAGCGACGGGATGATTGGTGAGGGGATGGTTGGTGTGGTTGGGGGGCTCAAACCACGAAGGTGGGGTGTGATCAGCGTGAATGTTGAATGATGAACAAGGAAAACCGAATGATGAAGTGACTTTGTGAGGGAAGTGATTGGTTGATGAGGGCACAAACCAGGGGGTAGGTTAAGAGACTTACTCTACCGCGATCATTTAGTTCACCCTTGCCAGGTAGAGACGCTACGACATACCTAGGAAAAAGTATGTAACCTAGCAGGGGAGGGGGCGGTGGCCCTCGTCAACGGATTGTTGCTCAGGTTGCGGAGAAGAGTTACGCAGCTTGCGTATCAATAATGCGGGGGTGGCGTTTTTCTTAGACGCGGGGTGCGGATGGTGGCACTTGAATGGTGCTGCTGCTGTAGCCCTGGCGCAGTTCGGTGCTGTTGCCTACCGTAGTGCGGATCATAAAGCGGTATTCTCCGGCAGGCACATCCTGGGGCATCTCAAAAAACAAGCGCGTACTCAGGTTGTGATACAGCCTGGTGATGTGGAGATTGGGGAGGCCAGCCCCCGTGAGGAACAAGCCCTGCCGGGGATCACTTTTATCAATCTTGAGGTGCATACCCTTGATCTCGACCGCTTCCCCGGGAGTTGCTGTTTGGGATCCAAGTTGGTTGAAAGTCCACACGCTCCTGATGCAGGGCGTTGGTCGGGTGGGACTCACCTTCTGCACCTTAAGCTGCTTAGTGAACGCCGTTAGCTCCTTACCGGGATTTACCTTCACGTTGACGCGGTGGCGCTTGGGGTCGAACCGGTCTTGCTCGTCGGCGAACTTGCCGCTGATGCTGGTGGTGATCTTCAGGAACGGCAGGTGGATGTGGTGGTTCTTCTGCAAATGGTCGTTCACTGTTTCTAGAAAGAGGGTGAGGATGCCATGGAGTTCGGCGGCCGAATGGTGGCGGCTTTGTTTAACCATGTCCTTAAGTAGGTCGTCCAGCGTGCTGATGCGGTCGGGCTGTACGCTAGCCATGTATTCTTTCTTGCGGAAGGGGTTGGGATATAAAGCGTACTTGAGTGGCATAAGGAGCGGGAGCTGGTTAGCACAAAAGTGCCGGATATCCGCTCAAGCCGCAAGTCGAAAGGAACGCAAACCTTACGTGAGCGCTACTGTGCGTATAGCAAAAGAGTTCGTCGGCAGCCAACGAACTCTTTGCATGACAACAACTCCTAAAGTGAGCTGTGAGACACCGCCCACGGTTTTTATCAAAGGTTATACCTTAAGCACTACGGTTGCAGCACCGCATCAATGATGTGTACTACCCCATCGGTGGCCTGCACGTTGAGGGTGCTGTTGGCGGTTAGGTCAACGGTTTGTCCGCTGCCGGTGGCCACGGTGAACACAGCGTTGTTCACGTTGATGGTTTCACCCGACAGGGTTTCCACCTCACCGTTAGGTAGGTCGCTCGATAGCAGACGCCCGGTCAGTACGTGGTAGAGCAGTACGGGGCGCAGCAGTTCACCTTCGGTGGCTTCCACGTCAATTCCGGCGGCGGTGAAGGCCGCATTGGTAGGAGCAAACACGGTGTAGGGGCCGTCTTTGACCAGCACCGTATCTAGTCCAGTTTTCTGTAAGGCAGTTACCAGCGAAGACAACTCATCAACTCCGGAAGCTAACGCTACAATATTCTTGTCAGGCGGACTCAGGACAGCCCCGATCTCATGGACGAAACCATTGCTTCCTGCAATATCAGCGGTAATAACCGGTGTACCGTTTACCGTAATTCCACCCGCGGTATCAAGCACCACCGAGGCTCCATTAAGGGTCCGGCCAAAGCCAGGCGTGATTGCCGCGGCGGCCAGCGAGCCAGTAACTACATGATAGGTGAGTACCTCAGTTTCTACAGCGGCGGCATCCGTAACTTCGGCGGCGGTGAAAGCAGCATTGTTGGGAGCAAATACGGTGACGGTGCCCGTGCTCAGCGGGGTGATCAGGTCTTTGGCTACTAGGGCCGCCGCCAAGGTGCTGAAGCTGGGGTTGGTCAGCAGAATCCCGGCCACTGTGTTTAAACTCGGAGGCACCAACACTTCATCAATTACTTGTACAACTCCATTGGTGGCCGCCACGTCGGGAGCGGTGATGATATCAGTACTATCGTCTAGGTTAAGAGACTCGCCGCTCAGCGTGGTTTGCGATCCGACCACGTCTTCGGCATTAACTGAACCTTCAATAACGTGGTACTCCAAGATGGTGCGCAAGAGCGGGTCGGGCACGTCGGCCAGTGAGGCAAAACCCTGGCTGTTCAAAAATTCGGCAAAGGCAGCATTGGTGGGGGCCAACACGGTGAAGGCTCCGCTGCCGCCGTCAATGGCGTCGACCAAATCAGGAAAACGGCCCACCGCCGCGGCCAGCGAGGTGAAGTCAGCTCCTCCCGCAATTTGCAGGATGTTCTGCGTGGGGAAGGTAGGCGGCACCAGTACGGCATCGAGTTCGTGCAGGAAGCCGTTGCGGGCCGCCCGGTCGGCGGTGGTGATGGTGGCCGAGTTGCTAGCCCCGGTCACGGTGGTGCCGTTGAAGGTAAGCTGCCCGCCCTGTTCGGTGGCAGGAGCCGAACCAAGCTCGGCCGAGCTGTAGCTGCCGCGCACCACGTGGTAGTTAATCAGACTGCGCAGCATCTCGTCGGGAATGTCGCCGAGCTCTTCGTAGGTGTCATACTTGGCCAGGAAGGCGTCGAAGGCCGCATTGGTCGGAGCAAAGATGGTGTACTCGTACGAGGGGCCGCTGCCGTTAAATTCGTCGGAGATCCGTAGCCCGTTGGAACCGATAGCACCATAGAACTGAGAGAACTTGCCCTCGCTTTCAATGGAGTTCAGCACGCCAATCACGCCGGATCCGTCCTTGTCGCGCACCTCCACGTCTTCTTGGCAGGCGGTAAAGAGCAGCAAGGAAAGAAAGATTCCTCCGGCTAGTTTGCGTAAGTTTGTGTATCTCATTGATTTCTTGGTAAGCATAGATAGTTATGGATAAAGGAACCCCGCAGGTGAACCTGTCTGGGTTCCGAACCAAATAAAGGGGCGATTAGTATCCGGGATTTTGGTCTTCCTGGTTGATTTCAGGATTGGTTTCTATTTCTTGCAGGGGGATGGGCCACAGTTTGAACCGGTCGGCGTAGGGCTTGTTGTCAGCGCGGGCAATGTCGTCGTCCAGTCCCCAGCGGCGCAGGTCGTTGTAGCGGTGTTGCTCACCGGCCAGTTCCACGGCGCGTTCGTGCATAATGATCTCCATCACCTGCTCGCGGGTGTTGGCTGGATACTGGGCCGTAGGATACAACCTCAGCACGTTGTCTAGCGTCCGGGGCATGTATAGCTCAATGTCGGGATTGGTCTTCTGGGCGATAGCGCGTTGCCGCACCTGGTTCACCAGCGCCAGTACTTCGGGGATGGGTTTACCGTTGTTAAGCTTGGCTTCGGCGGCCATCAGCAGCACGTCGGCGTAGCGCATCAGGCGGAAGTTGATACCCGAGCTCTGGTTGCTGTCGTCACGGATGTCGTAGTTATGGTACTTACGCCAGGCGATGAGTCCGCCGAACTGCTCTTTGGTGAAGGTGCCGCGGAACCACTCCACACCATCGTCGTAGAAGGTTTGTTCGTAGCGCGGATCGCCCAGCTCGAAGCGGTCGGCAAAGGCTTGCTTGGGACGCACGTTGTTAAAGCTGGCGAAGGCGTACTCCACGCCGCGGAAGGTGCTTTCGCCACCGCCCGCGTTGTCGGTGTTCCACTGGTTGCCCAGTCCGTCCTGAAACTGTACCTCAAAGAGCGACTCGGCGTTGTTTTCGGCCTCGGCGACTTGTTCTTCGCCAATGCCATTCCATCGGAAGTTATCCACCAGGCGGTAAGTACCGTACTGGCCGTCGATGATTTTCATGAATTCAGCTTCGGCCTCGGCCCACTGCTCCCGGTAGAGGTATACTTTGCCCAGGTAGCCGGTGGCCGCTCCGCTGGTGGCGCGCCCCAGATCACTACCGCTGTATTCTTCTTTGGTAAGCAGGTTGGCTTGGGCAAATTTAAGGTCTTCAATCACCAATTGGTACACCTCCTCGGCGGGGGCGCGGGGCTGCTCAATGGAGGCCACGGGCGGCTCGGTGATCAAGGGGACGTCGCCCCACTTGTTGACCAGATCAAAGTAGAAGGTCGCGCGCAAAAAGCGGGCTTCTCCTAGGATACGATTCTTCAGGCCTTCGTCCATTTCAATCTCGGGCACCTGCACGATAATTCGGTTGGCCCGCCCTACCCCGGTGTAGTAGGCATCCCACATGCCGGCGATCACCTCATTGTTGGCATCCCAGGTGTAGTTCAGCATCTGGGCCAGGGTGGCCTGCAGATTATTGGTGCCAATACTTTCGTCCGACGGCATATCGTTGCCGAAGAAGTAGAAGCGTTGGGCCAGGTTAGTAGCCTGCCAGGTGGCGTACACCGAAGTGAGTCCCAGCAGGGCATCTTGCGCTGATTGATAAAAGGTGGCCGGAGTGGCCCGGTTGGGGTTGTCGATCTCCAGCAGTTCTTCGTCTCGCTTGCACGATACCACGATCACCAGGTTGGCCAGCACGAAGACTAGCACAAACTTAAAGGCTGCATTATACTTTTTCATATCACTTGTTCTTTTTACTGTTATTGGGTTGTTAGAATGTTACTTGGATGCCCACCATGTAGGTACGCGCTTGCGGAAACTGCCCACCATCGATACCCCGACCCCGGCTGGCCTGATCCGGGTTATCGCTCTGTGAGCCAATCTCCGGGTCGTAGCCTTCGTACTCGGTCAGCGTAAACAGGTTCTGAGCCGTAGCGTAGATGCGGGCGTTGGCAATAAATCCGCCGATGCTTTCCAGGGCGTTGAAGGGCACCGTGTAGCCCAGCGTGAGGTTGCGGCAGCGCAGGAACGAACCGTCCCCGATAAAGCGGTCCGATTCGCGGGTGTTGTTGGCCGGGTCGCCGCCGATGGCACGGGGAATCTCGTTAGACGTACCTGGCCCGGTCCAGCGGTTCAGGGTGCGCTGCTCGAAGTTAAACGGACGCAGCATGCCTTCGGCAAAGTAGCGGTAGCCGTAGTAGAGTTCTATTCCCTCAACGCCCTGCAGAAACAGGTTCACATCAAAGCCTTTATACGAAGCGTCCAGGGTCAGCCCGTAGGTAAGGTCCGGAATGGGATCGCCGAGGTAGACCTTATCGTCAGTATTGATTTCCCCATCGTCGTTTTGGTCAACGAAGCGAATATCACCCGGCTCAGCGTTGGGCTGATTGGCGTGCGCGTCTACGTCTTCCTGGGTTTGAAAGATTCCGTTGGTCTCGTAGCCAAAGAAGTGCCCGATGGGGAACCCTTCTATGATCCGGGTAACGCGCGTTACGTTTACCCCTCCGGCAATGATGGGCTGCCCTCCGCCCAGCGAGAGCACTTCGTTGTCAAGGGTAGCAAAGTTACCGGAAACGCTGTACTGAAAATCACCGGCCGACTTGCGGTAGGTAAGCGCGAACTCCAGTCCCTGGTTGCGCACCGACCCGGCGTTGAGCGTAGGCGAGTTTCGCACTCCGGTGCTGGGGGTAGGCGGAATGGGTACCAAGATGTCGTCGGTTTGTTTGATATAGTAGTCGGCGTTGATCAAAATCTGATTATTGAACAGGCCTAGGTCAATACCAAAATTGGTTTGGGTAGAAGTTTCCCAACGCAGGTCGGAGGGAGCCAGGTTGCGCTGCGCCACTCCGGTGACAACGTCTCCGTCAAAAAGGTAATTCACCGTGGGATCCAGCACGGTCTGGAAGGTGTAGTCACCAATCTCCTGGAAACCGGTTTGTCCCCAGCTACCGCGCAGTTTCAGGTCGCTCACGAAGCTCACTCCTTCCATAAAGCTTTCTTCACTCACGCGCCAGCCCACCGAAGCCGAGGGGAAGATGCCGAACTTGTTGCCGGGCGAGAAGCGGGAGGAACCGTCGCGACGAATGTTGGCTGTAAGCAGGTAACGATCCGCGTAGCTGTAGGTTAGTCGTCCTAAGTAAGATACCAGAGCAAACTGGTCGATGCTACCGCTCACGCGGGGCACGTCGTTCACGCCGTCCAGCACCCGAACCACCGAGTTGATGGTGTTGCGACCGCTGGCGTTGGCCGAGGGCTGGGTATACGACTGCCGGGTGTAACCAATCAGCAGCCCGAGGTTGTGTTCGCCGAAGCTTTTGCTGTAGTTAAGCGTATTTTCAAGCAGCGGAGATATAGAAAATGCGTTGTTGTTGGTGATCTCAGCGAACGGGATAGCCCGACGATCACCGAACTTGTAGGGCGGGCGGTAGATATAACGGTTACCATAGATAAAATCTGCGCCTAGGTTCAGTCGATACGTCAGCCCCTCAAAGATCTCGTACTCGCCGAAGATATTACCCAACATGCGGTAGCGGGTGGTGCGGTCGGTGAAGAGCTCCGCCTCGCCCACCGGGTTGTTAGCGTCCTGTTCATCAATAATGCGGTTGCCCGAGTAGAGGCTAGGGTTGGGTCCCGAGCTTCCTCCTACGTTTTCGGGGTCGAAGATGGGTCGGTTTGGAGGATAGTGGATAATGGCGAAGAAGTTGGTAGTCAGGTCATTGGCTTTGGTACGGCTCACCGACAGCGACTGTCCGAACTTGAACTTTCCTTTGGTGAAATCGGTATTCACGCGCAGGCTGAAGCGGTCGAAGTCGGTTTCCCGGATAATTCCCTCCTGCCGCATGTAGTTACCCGACACGCTGAACCGGGCGGCCTCGCTTCCTCCGGACACGCTTAGGTTCACACTGTTGATGGGGGCGGTACCAAACATCTCGTCTTGCCAGTCCGTTCGGTTTACCAACTCCTCAGGCCGCTGCAGCGCCACCACCCGGGGCAGCCCGGCATTGTCGGTGAGTTCGTCCGAGATCTCTTTATAACCATTGATGTCGGTAAGCTCCAGCAAGCGCCAGGGTTCCTGGATGCCGGTGTAAGCATCGAGTTGAATTACCGCCTCTCCGGCTTTGCCGCGCTTGGTGGTGATCAGCACCACCCCGTTGGCGGCCCGTGCTCCGTAGATAGCTGCCGCCGAAGCATCCTTTAGGATTTCAATGGATTCTATATTATTGGGGTTGATCGTGCTCATGGCGTTGAACTTGGCCTCGCCGGTGGCCCCGTTGTCATTGATCACGGGGATACCATCGATCACGTACAGCGGTTCGGAGTTGCCAATAGAGCCGATGCCGCGGATTTGCACCTGCATGCCCGCGCCGGGCTGCCCCGACTGCTGTACTACGTTGACTCCCGCCACGCGGCCCTGCAAGCCCTGCTCCACGGAGGTCATGGCCATGTTCTTAAAGTCTTCGGCGTCCACCGATGATACCGACCCGGTCAGGTCGCGCCGCTCCTGGGTGCCGTACCCAACCACCACCACTTCGCTAAGCGACTTGATGTCAGGCAGCATCAGCATGTCGATGGTAGACTGGTTACCGACAGCCGCTTCTTCGCTGGAGTAGCCGACAGCCGAAAACACCAGAACGGCGTTCTCACTATCCACGTTGATGCGGTAGTTGCCGTCAATGTCGGTGACGGTGCCAAGGGTGGTACCTTTTACCAGGATATTAACGCCCGGCAGGGCTCCTTCTTCTTCGGAGGTAACGGTTCCGGAAACGGATCGGTCTTGGGCGTGGGTGGTGTGGATAACTAGCAAGAAAGCTAAACAGCTCAGCAATACGCGCCAGTAGGAAGTAGAGATACTCATAAGGAATAGATGTAGTTAGTAAGCATTGATAAAAACCCAAAGGAGATAGCAACCAGAAATCGCCTGCAACCTACAATACGTAGTTTTGAAATACAAAAGCGAATATAGAGATAATTTCATACATTTAGAGAAAGCGTTGAAAAACCTGAACGCTTTTTAATAACTACCCTGAACCAACCCTTGTATTACACACTTTTACAATAGTTGCAAAAAGCGGCTATTCTTGACAGACAGCGCATGAAGTATTGTTTGACAGACCTCTAGAATCAGCCAATAAAGCTACAATCTACCCCCGGTAGTTAATTCTGTTTTTTGTCCTAGGAGTCTGACATTTCCAAAACTACTGCTATATTTGTTGGCATTATTGATATTATCGTACAGTGTTTAATCACTACTTTTGTTAACTTTGCTTTATAAATCTTTCTATAACCCAATAACATCCACGTATGCAAATTACTTTACTTACCCGCCACTGGCTGTCCGTGTTTTTTCTTCTCCTGGGCATCACCGCCAATCTGCAAGCCCAGGACCGTACTGTTTCCGGAACCGTCACCTCGGATGAGGAAGGTGCCCTTCCCGGAGTGAACATCTTACTGAAAGGAACCACCGTTGGAACTGTCACGGATGTCGATGGAAATTATCGCCTCAACATTGGAAATCGGGACGATGCAACACTCGTTTTCTCGGCCGTCGGTTACACTACTGAAGAAGTGCCGGTAGGCAACCAGTCTACCATTGATATGCTGATGCTACCCGATATCCAATCGCTCACTGAAGTGGTGGTGGTGGGCTACGGCAACCAGGAACGCGCTAAAGTGAGCTCAGCGATATCAAGCGTCGGCGGCGAGGAAATCGCCGATCTACCGGTGCCTAGTGTCGAGCAAGCGTTGCAAGGTCGAGTTTCCGGTGTCAACATCACCGGCTCGGGAGAACCGGGGCGGGGGGCCAACATCCGAATTCGAGGTATCGGCTCTACCCGAAATTCCGATCCGCTCGTTGTCATCGACGGTATGCCGGTGGGCCAGGGGCGGCTCAGCGATGTGCACCCCAACAACATTGGTAGCATTAGCGTGCTCAAGGATGCGGCAAGTAGTGCTATCTACGGTTCGCGGGCTGGTAATGGAGTAATCATTGTTACGACCAAAGACGGTGAAGTCGGCCCGCCTAAATTTTCGTTCCAGAGCTATTACGGAGTGCAGGACGTTCCTAAGCGCTATGATCTTCTCAATGCGCAGCAGTACTTAGCGTTTGGTCGCGAGTACACCGCCCCGACCGGTACCATCCCATCACGCTTTAACGAACTCGGTGAAGAATTTAGTGGAGTAGATACCGATTGGCAAGATGCAATTCTGCCCGGCGGGCCGATTCAAGATCACTACCTACGCGTTTCCGGCGGTGACGAAACCTTTAAGTATAACCTCGGCGGCGGCTATTTCAGCCAAGACGGGGCGATCGTCAACACCTACTTTAAGCGGATGTCGTTCAACATCAATACGTCGGCTGATCTAAACCGTCTTAAAATTGGCCAATCGCTAATTGCGGCTCGCTTGGTTGAGAACCGAGAAAACACCAACTCAATTATCCAGGCCATCCAGCTGATGCCTTACATTCCGGTGCGTTACCAAGAACAATTTTCGGAAGGGCGCAAGGGCGGTTTCCGGGGACCGGACGGTGCCGAAGGATCTGATCCGTTTCAGCCGGTACTGTTTAATGAAATCATTGACGATGAACAAACCAGTTGGAACCTGTTCGGTACGGTCTTCGCCGAGTACGAATTCTTTGAGGGCTTTTCGTACCGCTTCCAAGCCGGAGCCGATTACCGCAACCGAAATTTTCAGGAATACATCCCGACTTTCAATGCGGGTGAGGTTAATTTCAACGTAAATTTCTTTCCAAGTTTGCGCAAGCAGAACACATACGACATATCTACGATTCTTACGCACCAGCTTAACTACGTTAAATCGTTTGGCAATCATAATTTTGATTTTGTAGCAGGATACGAGCGGCAAATTACCGAAGGAGAATCGATCGTAGCTGAATCAGACTCGCTTAATAACGAGAATGTGCTTAACATTGGCAACTCGCTACCCAGATTTCAGTTTGGCGAGTCACGCGCTTACCAAACCGGAATTGAATCTTTGTTCGGTCGCTTAAACTATGACTATTTAGGAAGATACTTGTTAACCCTATCGTTGCGACGGGATCGAGCTTCGCAGTTTGGACCGGATGTAAACGTAGGTATATTCCCCGCAGTGTCAGCGGCCTGGCGTTTGGTTGATGAGCCATTCCTAAGCGGATTGTCGACGGTATTCTCTGATTTGAAGTTGCGAGGGAGCTGGGGAATCAACGGTAACACCTCAATTGGTGCCTACGGCTGGGACCCTACCGTATTTGGCAACATCAACTACGCCTTCAACGATCAAGTAAGCAGCGGATTAACGGTGAACCAACTGTTTAACCAAAATATTGCCTGGGAAGAAGTCCGTAAAATCAATGTGGGCTTGGATGCTGAGTTGCTGGAGGGCAAAGTGGCAATTATCCTTGAGTATTTTAATAATCGGGTGAATGACTTGGTAATCAACGTACCTATTCCTGCTTCTTCCGGAATAGACGGTACGCCGCTGGCCAACATTGGGGACATTGAGAACAACGGATTTGAGCTCGGCCTAGGGTTCTTTGAGCAAACCGGCGAAGTTCGGTGGTCGGTAGAAGGTAACCTTAGCTACGTCAACAATGAAGTGAAGTCCCTGGGTTTCAACGAAACCGCTACAATCGTCGGCCCCACCTTTATCAACACCGGAGAGCCTTCTACGTTTGCCCGCGTGGGTGAGCCAGTGGGTTACTTCTATGGTTACAAGGTTGACCGGATTTACCAGTCGCAGGACCAAATAGACGCTGACAATGAAGCAGCCGAAGCAGCGGGCTTTGAAGCCTATCAGGCCGACGCCGCGCCCGGTGATATTCGCTTTCAGGATCTAGACGGAAACGGCACAATTGACGCCGATGACCGTACCAACATTGGCCACTATCTGCCACCAATTAACTACGGATTGGTCGGTAAAGTAGAGTACAGAGGGGTTGATCTTTCGGTTACCCTTCAGGGAACGCAAGGAAACGAAGTGCTCAACGGTAACCGGTTCTACACCGAAGGGATGACGCGCTTGTTCAACACAGGAACCCAAGTACTGAATGCCTGGACTCCCGAGAATCCGAATACCGATATTCCCCGGGCGGTTAACTCTGACCCTAATCGCAATGCCCGTATCTCGGATCGTTACATCGAGGACGGTTCGTTCCTCCGCGTGAAGTTCCTGTCATTGGGTTATTCACTGCCGGAATCGCTCCTGTCGTCTTTTGCCAACGGTGCGCTGTCCAAAGTCCGGGTGTACTTCACTAGCTCTAACCTACTGACGATTACCGGCTACTCAGGCTATGACCCGGAAGTACAAGGTCGCCCGAGCAACGATGAATTGTTTCAAGCAGGGATTGACGTAGGAAATGTTCCTCAGATGCGGAGCTTCATCGGCGGACTACAAATTGAATTTTGAATAATCGCAAAGCGCGCCGCAACGAGTAGTGAACTGTTGACAGATCACGAATGTTGCTAGCGCACATACGCTCACTTACTTTTACTCAAACTGATAATTAATAATTATGAAAAAGAAAATAGCAGTACTTTCTATGGTGGGGCTGTTCTTCACGCTGAGTTGTAATGATGACTTCTTGACCGAAGGCAATCCTACGGCGGCTAGTGTTGGGAACTCGTTCGCCACTCCGGGCGAAGCAGAAGCGGCAGTAGTGGCCATCTACGCGGCCCTCCAGGCCAACGATATGTACGGCCGGGAGTACTGGTGGCTATTAGACCTACTTTCTGATGAGTTGCTGAGTTCAGGACCTCCTTTGGAAGCGCGACGTTCCATCATTATGGACTACGCTCATGATGCGTCTAACGAACTGATCAATTCGGTATGGAAAGGCATCTACCGAACTATCAACTACGCTAACGTTGCTATCAACACCCTACCGGAAAAGACCGAGGAATCGGGCGGAGGTCAATTAGAAAAAGCCTCTGTTGATAAATTGACCGCCGAAGCCCGCTTTATCCGAGGATGGATGTACTCTGACTTGGTAGCCCTCTGGGGGAACGTTCCCTTAACCACCAGCCCGTTGACAACGGTCCGGGGCATTCCTACCGCTGAATCAGTAGATGTGATCTACAACCAAATTTATGCGGACCTGGACTCAGCGATCATGTTTTTGCCTGAAGAAGACCCTTCCGGCCGAGCAACCAAGTACGCTGCCCAAGGAATGAAAGCTCGAGTGCTGCTGTTTCAAGGCCGGTACGAAGACGCTCGTGCGCCCCTACAGGATATTATCAACTCCGGTAATTACCGCTTGGTGGATGAGTACGTAGACAACCATCGCGAGGAAAACGAATTAAACGATGAGTCTCTTTTTGAGGTGCAGTTTTCTAGCGCGGCTGGTCAGAGCAATGGCTGGAGTGGCGACGGAAGTGGACTTAAAGAGGTCTCTATCCGCGGACAAGAGTACTCTCCGGTTGATTGGCACAACACGGTGCCTTCTGATCAATACATAAACGCTCATGAGCCGGGCGACCCTCGCTTGGATTACAATACCCTAGAATACGGTGAGATGTATAACAATGGCGAGCTAGAATTTACCGCATCCTCAATTTTGCAGGGAACTACGGCCCGCACAATTCACTGGCTTAAGTATAGCAACTTATACAAAAAGAATATCGAAAACCTGTGGTCAGGCATCAACATGCGCGTTCTTCGCTACGCAGACGTATTGCTTATGATGGCTGAGGTAGAACTAGAAGCCGGAAACGTATCACAAGCGGTGAGCCTCATTAACCAAGTGCGGGCCCGGCCGTCGGTAAATATGCCTCCTATCACTGCTACCAGCCCGGATGCTGTGTTTGCCGCGCTTGTTCGCGAACGTCAAGTGGAGTTCGTAGGAGAGCAAATACGTTACCGCGACGTGCGCCGCTGGTTAAACAATGGTAAGCTGACCGAGAATCCTATGGAAGACGAAACTACCGGAGAAATTTCTTCCCGTTATGATTTACAGCCTCTTCCCCAGCAGGAAATAGATAACAACCCGGCTTTATCTCAAGAGAACCAAAATCCTGGATTTTAAAATAACAAGTCAACCATTTGAAAGAAACTGTCTCGCTATCGAGACAGTTTTTTTGCTTTAAGATAACCTTGATCATGGTGCACCGCGCGTACTTCATACTATTGGCTCTTTTGATTGCTTGTCAGCCTCAAGACGAAAAGATATCTACGCACTTCTCTGCGATCGATCCCCAGAGCTCTGGAATATCATTTTCCAACGATATCATCGAAAACGACACGCTTAACTACTTCACCTTTCCGTATCTATATATGGGAGGGGGAGTAGCGGTTGGCGACATCAACAACGATGGACTGTCGGACCTATTCCTGACCGGCAACATGGTCCCCAACAAACTCTATCTGAACCAGGGAGGTAACCAGTTTGCCGATGTGACCGAAGCGGCGGGCGTCGCCGGGGATGATCGCTGGTACACCGGGGTCACGATGGCCGACGTAAACGCCGACGGCTGGCTGGATATCTACGTGTGCGTATCCGGCAAGTACACCACCACCGAAAACCAACTCTACATCAACAACCAGGATAACACCTTCAGCGAACAAGCTGCTGATTATGGCCTTAACGATAACTCCCCCTCTATCCAGGCCACCTTCTTCGATTATGACAAAGACGGCTATCTGGACGTGTACGTCGCTACTTATCCATCTATTCCGGTGAGCTTGGGCAACCAAGCGTATCAGCTTATGATGAAGCGGAACCAGTGGAAAGAATCCGGCCACCTGTACCGCAACCAGAGAGATGGCACCTACCGCGATGCAACGGCTGAGGCCGGAGTACAAGACTTTAGCCTAGCGCTAGGCATCGTGGCTACGGACGTTAACAATGATCACTGGCCCGACCTGTACGTTTCCAATGACTTCAACGTGCCCGATTATCTGTACCTCAACCAGGGAGACGGCACCTTCGCTGAGCAGTCAAAAGAAGCTACCAACCACACTTCTATGTTCGGAATGGGAGTGGATGCGGCCGACTTTAACAACGACGGCTGGGTAGATTTGCTGCAGGTGGACATGACCCCCGAAGACTACAAACGCGCCAAAACCAACATGGGCAGTATGTCGCCCGAGAATTTTTATCAAGCCGTGGATATGGGCTTCCATTACCAGTATATGCAAAACAGTTTGCAACTTAACAATGGTGCGCGCCCAAACGGCACTCCGCAATTCAGCGACATCTCTCGTCTGGCCGGACTATCTACTACTGACTGGAGCTGGGGGGCCCTACTGGCTGATTTGGACAACGACGGTTGGAAAGATGCGCTGATCACCAACGGTATGAAACGCGACGTAAATAATAACGACGCCAATCAGACAATTCAGGAGAATACCAACGCGGTATTCGGCGGCAACTACACCCCTACTATTGATATGCTGCCCAGTCAGCCGCTGGATAACTACGCGTTCCGCAACCGAGGTGATCTTTCTTTTGAAAATGTAACCGAAGATTGGGGGTTAGCCTATAAGGGATTCTCTAACGGTATCGCCTACGCTGACTTAGACAACGACGGCGACCTAGACGTGGTAATCAACAACCTGGGCGAGGCCGCCTCGCTGTTCATCAATGAAACCAACGTTGATACATCGCACTATCTTTCCGTTCAGTTGAAGGGTCCGGCCAACAACACCTTTGGTCTGGATAGCCGGGTGGTCGTGAAAACCACTGAACAGCAACAGCTACAGGAAATGACGCTCACCCGGGGATTTCAGTCCAGCGTGGCCCCGTTGCTTCACTTCGGTTTAGGCAAAGCAGAAACCATAGCCTCGGTGGAGATCACCTGGCCCGACGGTCGGCAGCAACGTTTGGAAAACGTGCCCGCCAACCAGCGGCTTACTCTGAGCTATGCGGATGCTTCTCCCGAGCAAGCGGTTGCCGCAGTTGCCGAACGGACGTTTATCAAAACCACCACGGCGCGGGGCATTGATTTCGTGCATCAGGAAGATGCCTACGACGATTTTCGCTACGAGCCTCTGCTACCGCACCGCAACTCGCAGCAAGGTCCCGGACTGGCCGTAGGCGACGTGAATGGCGATGGTCGGGAAGACTTCTTTATCGGCAACGCCGCTCATCAGGAAGGGGCGTTGTATCAGCAGACCTCCGAAGGCACGTTCACCAAGGTAGACGGCCCCTGGCAGGCCGACCGCGCGCAGGAAGACACCGGGGCGCTGCTCTATGATGCCGATAACGACGGTGACCTGGACTTGTACGTGGTGAGCGGGGGGAACAATACCGGGGCGGACGACGCGTACTTTCGCGATCGCTTGTACGTGAACACTCCCCAAGGCTTTGTGAAAAGCTGGTCTGTGTTGCCGTCGGTAAGCGGCAAAACCGTGGCCTCGGCGGACTACGACGGCGACGGCGACCTGGATTTATTCGTGGGCGGGCGACTGCAACCGGGTCAGTATCCCTATCCGGCTTCCAGTTTTGTCCTGCGCAACGAGGGCGGGCAGGACGAACAGCTTCGCTACCGCGACGTGACGGCCGAGGTTGCCCCAGCCCTGCAGGACCTGGGCATGGTAACCACCGTGCTGTGGGACGACTTCGACCGAGACGGTCAGATGGATTTGCTGGTGGCAGGAGAGTGGATGCCCATTCGCTTGTTCAAGAATGAACAGGGGGTGTTCCGAGATATTTCAAACGAAGTAGGTTTGGACGACACCCGGGGGTGGTGGTATCGCCTGTACGCTACGGACGTAGACGGCGATGGCGACCAGGATTATTTGGCTGGCAACCTGGGATTGAATTATAAGTACCAGACCTCGGCCGCGCATCCCTTCACGGTATACGCCAGCGACTTTGACGAAAACGGCCGAACCGACATTGTGTTGAGCTACGAAAAGAACGGCAAGCAGCTTCCCGTGCGCGGGCGGGAGTGCTCTTCTCAGCAGGTGCCCGTCATTCAGGAGCGTTTTCCTACCTACGAAGCCTTCGCGGATGCCAGTCTGGAAGACATTTACGGAGTAGACAACCTGGAAGCGGCCCTGGTGTATCGCATCGATACCTTCGCCAGCGGCTGGTTTGAAAACACCGGTGACCAACTGCAGTGGCACCCCTTCCCCCGGGAGGCGCAACTTACTTCCATCAACGCCATCGCCCCCCTACCGGGCAATACACCGCAATTCGTAACGGCCGGAAACCTGTACACCTCGGAGGTGGAAACCCCCCGCAACGATGCCGGATACGGAATGGTGTTGCAGAAAAAAAACCAAGGATTTGTCGGCTTGTTGCCTGGCCAAACCGGGCTGTACGTACGCGGCGAGGTGAAAGAGATCGCACCCATCCAGTTAGCTGATCACCGCCGGGGCTACCTCTTTGCGGTGAACAACGACTCATTGCAATTGGTTGAATACCAATAACCGCGAATTCACCTACCCCTCTTTCATGTCTCAGTATACCCAGCTTTCCGATGAAGAACTGCAAGCCCGCTTCCGCCAGCACTCGGTGCGCGGCATGATCATCTCGCTGTCGCTGCTGGTGTCATTTCTAATTCTCTATTTCTACGCCGACCCGAGCAACCCGGTGGTCACCACCCTGTCGGTGATCATCTCGGCCGCTTCGGTGGGGCTGGCGATCTGGTACCACGTGGAGAAGCGCAAGTACCTCAAAGAGTTCAAGCGCCGCCGTGCAGCATAAAAAAAGGCCGCCCCACTTCGGACGACCTTTCTCCCAGTTCAATCTACTTCATCTTGTCACTATCCACGCTTGGTGTTCACCACGATGGCTCCGTTTCCGCCGCGCATGCCCCAGAAACTGGCTCCGAAGCCCTTGTGCACCTCGATCGTCATCACATCATTGGGACTGAGCATATTCACGGCCGTGGCATCCACGGGCATGCCATCGATCACGTAGAGCGGTTGCCGCCATCCGCGCAGCACGGCGTACGAATAAAACCCGCGGTTAAACACCTGCACGCCCGGCACCCGGCCCTGCAAAGATTCCAGCACGTTAATGGGCACAAAGGGCAACTCGTCCATCACCAAAATCTGGTCGGCGTAGGCGGCTGTGTTCGAGATGTCGTGCAGATTTACCCGGTAAGCATCCCGTAGGGCGCTGGGGCTATAAACCGTCTGCCCGGGCTTATTGGCGGCTTGCAACACTAGGGGCGATCCTACAAAGGCGAAAAGCGCAATGGCGACTAATGCTATATTTTTGGTCTTCTTCATGGCTTACTGGTTTTAGGTGAACACTTGAAAGGGTATGCTCTCCAACAACTACTCAATCCGCCCGTCTGGCACCCGCTTGTCGTGTTTCACGGTTCAGTACTAGAACATACCAGACCGGACCATAATTCGCTGGTTTTGTTAAAGTATGTTAACAGAATTATCCCATCCGGAGTAGCACGCTGGTGAGCGGGCTTGATGCGATAAAGCAGGGAAGTTAAACAAAAAAGATTGGCCAGTGCTTGGGGAGTAAAGGGTAAAAAGCGTACTTATCACCACGTTTTCTATCCACTTGTCCTACAATGCCCATCAAACCATCCATCCTTTATCGAACCCTACTAGGTAGCTTGCTAGGGCTGTTTTTGTCGAACTTCACCGTTGCGCTGCTTCTTCCCACCGCAACCGGTATCACGGTGGTGCGGCCGTCGGGCAACGCCGTGAACCCGGCTCCCGAACTGATCTTCAGTGGCACCAAGAACGCGACCAGCGCCCGCCAATCGGTGGTGGTTCGCAATGACCAGAGCGCTTCCATCACCATCATTGACATTGCCCTGTCCGGGGCCGACGCGGCGGCCTTCACCATCACCAACGCCCCGGCTCTCCCCCTCAACCTGGCTGCTAACGACACCGCCACCGTGGAGGTGGTCTTCTCTCCCAGCGGAGCGGTGGGTGCTTTATCTGCGCAGCTCGTCATCACCGAAAGCGCGGGTTCTGAGGCGACCATCGGAGTGTACGGACTCAGCGCACAGGCACTGGAGGGCAGCAACGAACCGGCGCTCCGCGCCATTGTGCAAACCCTGGGCTACGCCATCGACGTGGGCGGCACCCAACTGATCCTGGAAAAAGGCCCCGACCCCATCGGCGACGAAGTGCTCGTGCCGCTCTTTGCGCAGGCCGGTTCCGGTCCCGTGCGCATGCAGCCGGTGGCCCGCTACTCTCCGGGCGGTCCGCTGGCCTACGGTTACTACGTTGCGCAGGGGGACGCGGCGCGGACGAAAGAAGTGGGCACCGTGGCCGGAGACCAGGGGCAGACGCTGAACCCGACCCTTGCGGCCGGGACAATCACCTTTGACCCGGACGGGCAGCCCTTCGGATTCTACGCCGACGTGACCAGCTACGCCGCCCAGAAAACGTTTACCGAAGACGGTCGCAACACCGGCCCCCTCTCCCACGCGGTGCGCACCTACCCGGTGAAGAACCGCAACGGGGCCGCGGTGGCCAACGCCTACTTGGTGTGCATCGAACCCGCCCGCAACGGCGACTACCAGGACTACATGTTTCTGGTGACCAACGCGAAGCCCGCTACGGAGCGCCACTGACCGCGGCCCGGCAACTGAAAGGAAGGGTGCTATGCGCTACCTATTATTGCTATTTCGTTTTGTTGCTATTTCGTTCCGGTGAGTTTTGAGAATAGTTTGATCAGCAGCAGCGATACAATCCCTACGAGCAAACCAACAATAAACTCCCCCAAAATGGCAGGCAGAGTATGCACCAGGTCGTGCACGAAATGTACATTATGGACAAATATGCCTCCGGCCACCAGGATCATGGCCAGCGTGCCAACCACCGCTAACCCTCTAACTATGTAGGGCAGCGTCTTTACCAAGGCGGTTCCGATGCTTTTAGAAACACCTGATCCCTTTTCACCGGCGGCGATCAATTGATAGCCCAAATCATCCATTCGTACGATGAGGGCCACCAGACCATACACTCCCACGGTTGCCAACAGCGCCACGACGCTCACTACGATAATTTGCACCTCGAGTGGCTCTTTCATCACCGTCCCCAGGGCTATAAACACGATCTCTATCGACAAGATAAAGTCCACAATGATGGCCGCCTTTATCTTTTCCTTCTCATAGGCCCGCACTTCAGCTTCGGTCATTTCTTTGACCGCCACACTACGCTTAGTCTCTCCCCGATGAAATAAGTATTCGTATATTTTCTCGGCCCCCTCATACGCCAGATACACCCCTCCGGCCAACAAAATGGGAACAATGGCCACCGGAAAGTAAGCGCTCAGCAGAAACGTGACCGGCAGGATGATCAATTTATTTAAAAACGACCCCTTGGTGATCTTCCATAAGATGGGCAACTCTCTGGCTGAAACAAAGCCCGACGCCTTCTCAGCGTTGACCGCCAAATCGTCGGCCAGAATACCGGCCGTTTTCCGGGTAGCGACTTTGCTCATGGCCGCCACATCATCCATGAGCACCGCAATGTCATCAAAGAGCGCAAAAAATCCTGATGCCATACTGTGTATTATCTGGTTTGGTTCGAAAGGTATAACCGCAGCAAGATAGTACTTTTCAGCCCACCTACGGGCTCGACAGTGACGTTACTTTCGCCAGTCGAGATTCTTTTCTAATGTACCATCAGGCGTATATCAACTTTTCTTTCGGTTGAGGAATCTCTCTGTCTT
The DNA here is from genome assembly GCA_965217295.1 of Cyclobacteriaceae bacterium. Taxonomy (GTDB): domain Bacteria; phylum Bacteroidota; class Bacteroidia; order Cytophagales; family Cyclobacteriaceae; genus Tunicatimonas. Next base: position 4,014,879 of record CBDCHR010000008.1, on the reverse strand, counting down.
TAAGTTTAGCGGTCTCAATCCATTCGTCTACGATCACTTCTACGGCAGACAATGCTTTTTGATAGATCTTGCCCTTCGCGGCGCATTCGGCTAATTCCGGTGCTTCAGCGATATAAGCCCCCTACGATCAGAATAGCCAAAGCGAGCTTTCATTGCGCTTTTTCGTAGCAGCATATATTCCGTAACACTACCATCTTATTTGTAGGTTTGATAATACCAATCAAAGTCCAAGCATCGGGGATTATCTAGTTTTGTAAATTTGGGTTCTACATTTCCGGAAGTTATTAAAGGGTTAGCCGGTTCTGTATTCAATAGCAAACCATGTTCTCCTGATTTAGTTGGGTAAAATTCAAATTCTATTACTCCTCTGGCACGAGCTACGTATTCAATATTTTCACTTATAAGTTGATTGATTATTTCTTTTGATAATTCTACGGAATCGACATCCATTCCCCATTTTACATTACTATCGTAAACATAGAAGTCACCGTTAAAATTTTGGGTTTCTAAGAATTGAGCAACTTGACATAGATTATCAGTAGTTTGATTGGATACAACTGGTTCATTGATTTCTAGAAGACTTTTGTTGCGATTAGAGTCAGTTGTTGATGAGATTTGCTTCTCCTTTCTTTTCATTTCAGCACAACCTGATAACAATATGCAAACTGCAACGCAAATTGTTTGAACTAGGTGATGGTAGGTCATAACAATTACATTAAGTTTTTCCTCATCTCAAAATCTGATCGTATGGTGGCGATAGCACGCGGTGCCCGGCATCCCACGAATAGAGCGATTTTCTATTTTAAATATTCAAATGTATCAACCATCCTATATTTAGGACTCCTACTAAAGAAGTCTCTAAAGAATGCGGTATGGCTTGCCCCCATCAAAACAAAGACCCTATCATCCTTAGTCAGATCGATCCTGTTGAGATTGGAATACATACGCAAATTCCGTTGATAATATCTAGCCGCTTCATCAGCACCTTCAAATCCTTCTGCACTGCCTACGTGAGCAAGAATGTCCGCATTCACCGCTATTAGAAAATCTAAAAACCTATCGTGGTTGAATACTTTGAGTTTGTCAAATAAATTTAGGGAATCTAAATTTACGTTCACCTCCGGATAAAATTTCAATGGATTGTCATAATAGGTGTCATGCCAAACGGAATCGACGAGATTCTCTATTTCGTTACCGATATTGTAATTGTAATCTAGTTTGTGGTCGATTCCGTAAATTTGTTCTGTCCTGGAAAGACGACCCACTTCATAGGCAAGCAACTGAATTTCTGATGGTTGCTCAAACGACATTTGAGGATTTTTAAGATAGTCTTCATATTCCGATCGAATAGATTTGTTATACTCGGGCGGAGTTTCTACGATAATCACCGTAGGATTGAAAGAGGCCAACTTCTTAGCAACTTGATGAACCTTTTCTTGATTTTCTCTATCGTGTTCATCAAATTCGGTCGTATTAGCATCGGTAGTAAGTCCCATGTGAAAAGTACCAAAGTTTAGAACGAGTATTTTGTCCAAAGAATCGGACGAGGTTTCCCCGTTTGCCTCTTCAACCTTTGCTGGCTGTTCTTCCACTGGGGAGTTTTTTATACAACCGCAAACTAGTGACAGTAAAATTACCAACACAAAACTTGATATTCTCACGAGTAAATTTTTCGTCCTAGTTGGATGCAACATCTGCACAGACGCAATCGCATCTTTAGGCAATATAGCCAATGTAGATCCTTCTCTCCTACCCATCCTGCTTGACACTCAGGGCAATCGCTTTTAAAACTCAAATAACGTCATACATCGTGGACACGGCCGCCGCGGCGCGGTCCGGAAATTTGTGTAGCGCAGCGAAGCAAATTATCCTGAATCCCCCGAGGAGCGCAGCCCGCCACGAAGGAGATTCCGGATATTTTTCTACACTTTGTTCCGAAAAATTCCGGAATGACGTCGTTAGAAGTTAAACGCGATTGTCTGGCTTGACACTCACCCCCGCCCCCGCCCGCATCGTACCGTCGCTGGCGCCCGGTATCCGCGTGGTGCCAACCAATCCCTCCGATAAGGCATCCATTAAAAATGATTGCCCGGGAAACGGTTTGATTTTCTCACCAAAAACTAGTTCATGACGTGAAATCGGAAAGGATTTCTCATCGTGGACTTGTCCAGCGTAAGAAAATCGAGAGAATCAGTCACCAAAAACTTTGTCATGGCCAGAAATCGGAGAGGATTTCTCACCATGAACTTGTCCAGCGTAAGAAAATCGAGAGAATTAGGTGTCGTGAAGTACTTTGCCACCACCAACGCGGGGCACATCCGACCCTTTGTTTGCTGAGCAAAGCCGTTTCCCGCCGTTCAGGGCACTTTTTCCTCTACCGACGCGCTGGCTTTTCGGGCCAAACCTTACGGGGGGCCAAAAAGTGGAGATGCGGCGCACTTCTTACCCTGGTAAGTTACGGACCCATTTTGCCGAGCAACGTCCCGGCGCTCTCCCCTATCTTGCCGCCTCACCATTTAAACCTTTATCTCATGAAAACATCTTCTATTAAGGCCCTCATTGAAGCGGCCGGACTCGTCGTTCTCCATCTTTCTCAGAATAAAACCCTGCAAAAGGCCATGAATGCCGTCGGGTTCACTCCCCAACGCGTGCAAGTTGGGAAAAAGCTGCTGAACGATGTCCACCAAACGGGCAGCGACCGCAAGCAGGATGCCGACGAGGCCCGCCGCCTATCGCAGCAGATTAACCAGGAGGGAAAAACCACCCTGCGGACGTTCCGCGACCACGTGGCCATTGCCCGCGTTGCCTTCCGCCAGGAGCCGCTGGCCCTGCGAGAGATGAAGGTTGCCACCTTGACTTCTAATAAGTGGGATGGGGTGCAGCAGGCGCGGGAGTTCTACGAGCAAGCACCGAAGCACATGGCTCAGCTGCAAAAATTCGGGGCCATTCCCGAAGCCTTTCAGCAGAACGAAGCCGCCGTTCAGGCGCTGCTCGCCCTGAAGGCCCAGCGGCTAGACCGAAAGGGCAAAACTGAAAGCGGTACCCAGCGAAGAAACCAGAAGATCAAGGAGCTACGCGATTGGTACGGCGACTTCCGCCGACTGGCCCGGGTGGCGTTCAAGAACGACCTGCAGTTGCTGGAAACCTTCGGCATCGTGGTGCCCTCCACGCCCCGCAAGCGCAAGCGCAATGTTAAGGCGCCCACTGAGGCGGTGAACTCACCCGAAGTTGTAGAAACACCCGCTACCGAAGCAACGCCGACGGCCGCATCCACGGCGGCCGAGACGCCCGCGATCGAGGAGCAACCGTAGGGGCAGTCTGGTGCCGGGAATATTAGCAACTATGGCGAATAACAAGTTCAACAGTAATAGAGGTTATTCCGATTACCAGCGTAGGGCTTGAAGCCCTACGCTGGCAAAACGCTGTAACCAATCAAATACTAAGACGTTCCTAAATTCTGTGATTTGTGCCCCCCCTATCTAGTCGTAGGGTAGCGATAGCGTCCTACGACCAACCTAGAAACGTTGCTTGTTGGGTACCACTTGTTGTCCTGGTCGGGCACCCGCCGGGTCACTCGAAGAGGAACCGGTGGCGGGCAGAGACAGAAGCGTCTTCACCCGCCCGGGGGTCGCATCCCGGAGGTACCTTTCAGGTGCCCCCCGGGGTGCTCGATGAGATAATGAGATTAACGCATTCCTACACCAACGCCTCAAACAACACCTCTACCGGGTGCTGGGCCACCCGGCCGGTGCCGTCCTTGATCTGGTGGCGACAGCTGGTGCCGGGGGCGGCAATGATCACCTCGGCGGGTTGCTTCCGCACCGCGGGGAACAGCACCAGTTCGCCTACCTGCATCGATAAGTCGAAGTGCTCTCTCTCGTAGCCGAACGACCCGGCCATGCCGCAGCAGCCCGACGGAATGAGGTGCATCTCATAGTTAGTAGGCAGCGACAGCATTTTCTTGGTGGGCACCAGCGACGACAGCGCCTTCTGGTGGCAGTGCCCGTGCAGTTTGATCGTCCGTTTCTCAGTTGTAAACCGTTCGGCGGTGATGTGGCCCCGGTCAATCTCCCGTCCGATGAACTCCTCCAGCGTGTAGGTGTGGTCGGCAATGCCGTGCGCCTGCTGCTGAACTTCGTCGCGCGTCAGGTCGATGTACTCGTCGCGCAGCGTAAGGATGGCCGAGGGCTCCACGCCCACCAGGGGAGTGGTCTCACTGACAATGTCCTTGAGCAACGCAATGTTCTTTTCGGCAATGGTGCGCGCCTGCTTGAGCAAGCCTTTAGATAGGAACGTGCGTCCGCTTTCTACGTGCTTCGGGATTTCTACCTCGTAGCCCAGTCGCTCGAGCAATAGAATTGCCTTCACGCCGATCTCGGTATCGTTATAGTTGGTGAACTCGTCGCAGAAGAAGTAGACCTTGCCCCGCCCTTCGGCTTGCCGCGCCGGAAGATTGCTATAGTCATCACCGGTGAGGGTGGTAGCGGACGCGGAGGAGAAACCATTCGTTTGCGTTTGCAGCAATCCCCGCTGGTGCTGCCGATACCACTTTTGCAGGGTGGTGGTGTGCAATTTCGGCATGGAGCGACCCGGAGCGAAGCCGGTTACCCGCTTGATCAGGCTACTGACGAGAGAATTGGTCACCGCCCAGTTGTATAAGCGAGGCGTGAGTGCGGCCAGGGCGGTGAGCTTCGTGAAGTGGGCGATGATGCGGGTGCGCAGCGGCACGCCATTGGCCTCGTAGTAGTGCTGTAAAAACTCCGCTTTCATCTTGCCCACGTCTACGTTCGAAGGGCACTCGGCCTTGCAGCCCTTGCACGACAGGCACAGGTCCATCACCTCCTTGATCTCCTCGTGATCAAAGCGGTTGGCTTTCTCGGAGTTGGTCAGGAAGTGGCGCAGGATGTTGGCGCGGGCACGGGTGGTATCCTTTTCGTGGCGGGTCACCATGTAGCTGGGGCACATGGTGCCGCCGCTCAGGTGCGTCTTGCGGCAGTCGCCCGAACCGTTGCACTGCTCAGCCGCGCGCAGCACGCCCTTATTCAGTTCGAAGTCGAAAACGGTGTCGAACTGGGGCGTGGGGTGGCCGGGCATGTAACGCAGTTGCTCGTTCATGGGCGGGGCGTCCACGATCTTGCCGGGGTTGAAAATGTGCTGCGGGTCCCAGGTGGCTTTGATCTCCTTCACCAGTGCGTAGTTACGCTCGCCAATCATAAACTCAAGAAACTCGGCGCGCAGTCGGCCGTCGCCGTGCTCGCCGCTAAGCGAACCGCGGTACTGCTTCACCAAGGTGGCAATCTCGCGGGCGATGGTGCGGAATAGTTCGTTGCCCTGCTGCGTCTTGAGGTTCAGGATGGGCCGCAGGTGCAGTTCGCCGTCGCCCGCGTGGGCATAGTGCACGCACGACAGTTCATATTTAGCGAGGATTTGGTTGAACTCCGCAATGTACTCCGGCAGGTCGGCCACGGCCACGGCCGTATCCTCAATCACCGGCTGCGCCTTGTAGTCGCCCGGCACGTTGCTGAGCAAGCCCAGTCCGGCCTTGCGCACGTTCCAGGCAATCTTGGTATCGTCGTTGTACAGCACCGGGAAGTGGTAGCCCAGTTCATTGGCCTGCAACTCAGCGTGCAGGGCGTTGATGGCGGCGTCGACGGCTTCTTGGGTGTCGGCGGCAAACTCGATCATGAGCACCGCCTCGGGTTCGCCCTCGATCCAGTAGGTGTCGGGACGGTACATCAGGTTGGCGCGGGTGCGCTCGATCACGTGGTGGTCCATCAGCTCCGAGGCGCGGGCGCCGTGCTGCATGGCAATCACGTTGGCCCGCAGCGATTCATCCAGGGTGCGGAAGTGCGGACACGCCAGGCCCACCACGGGCGGGGGTAGCGGCTCGCAGTTGAGCTTGATCTCGGTGATAAAGGCCAGCGACCCCTCCGACCCGCACAGCAGGCGGCAGAAGTTGAAGGGCTCATCGCCCCCGAACACCTCACTGCGCAGCAGCATGTCCACCGCGTAGCCCATGTTGCGCCGCCGCGGAATCTCAGGCTTAGGAAACTCCCGGACGATCTCCTGCTGCACGACGGGGTCGGACAAGCGGTCGCGCAGGGTGCGGTAAATGGTTGCCTCCAGCTCGCTCACCGCCGTTTCACCGCTACACTTCTGATTAAACTCCTCCGGGGTGAGGGCTTTAAACGTGGTAATGCTACCGTCGCTCAGAATGGCTCGGATCTCCAGGGTGTGCTCGCGGGTGGTGCCGTAGATGGGCGAGTGCAGTCCGCAGGAGTTGTTGCCCACCATGCCGCCCGCCATGGCGCGGTTAGCCGTAGAGGTTTCGGGAGCGAAGAACAGGCCGTGTTCTTTCAAATAGTAGTTCAGGTCGTCGCGGATCACGCCGGGCTGCACCCGCACCCAACGCTCGTCGGCGTTGATCTCCAGGATGCTGGTCATGGTCTGCGAGATATCCACCACGATGCCACTGCCCACCACCTGTCCGGCCAGCGAGGTGCCCGCCGCCCGCGGAATCAGCGAGGTGCCGTGCTCGCGGGCGAAGCGCACCAGTCGAATAATGTCATCTTCGGACTGGGGAATGGCTACGGCGAGGGGCATCTCCTGGTAGGCCGAGGCGTCGGTGGCGTACAGGATCCGCATGGTGTCGCGGTGGTGGAGGGTGCCCTGTAGTTCACGGGCTAGTTGGTCTAAGGCGGTGGGCATGATGGGGTGAATAGCTTGAAACGATACGTACCAAACGGTTTAAGTTCGCTAAGGTACGATACGTAACAAGGAAATACCTATCGCGGTGCCGTTTGGTGGCGATAAATAAAAAGCACTCACAATAGTTCCTAAGCCCGGCCGTAGAGCGCGGAAGTGCTCACCAGCATATCGGCCCTTCCGGACTAATAGTGAAGATAATATACTTGCTATACTAGTTCATTATTCTGTTATTGCTCGAAAAACAAAATATTATAGCATGGAAAGTCGCAGAAACTTCCTGAACAAAGCCGCTATGGCGGGCATCACCTTAGGCACCGCGGCCTGCACCCCGCGAGTCCTTCGTCGGGCCGAAAAGCAGCTCAACATTCGCTACTCTTCCCGCTACTTACCCAAGTTGCGCATTTCTATGGACCGGGTAGTGAAGGAGACGGTTGGCTTACGTCCCTACCGGTCGGTGGGCCCTCGGGTAGAACGAGAGGATTTAGGAAGCAAGACGCTGGTGCATAACTACGGACACGGCGGTAGCGGCTGGTCGCTCTCCTGGGGTTCGGCCGACCTGGCTGCCGACCTGGTCGAGGCTTCCTGGAGGGACGGTATGCCCCGGGCGACCGCCTCTCTGAGCTCTTCGGTGATTCCGGTTGCCGCACGGCGGGTAGCGGTCATTGGCTGCGGAGTGATCGGCTTAACCACCGCCCGGATGCTCCAGCGCCGGGGGTACCAGGTAACGATCTACACCAAAGAAATGGCCCCTGACATCACCTCCAGCAAAGCCACCGGCACCTGGTCTCCCGCCCACAGCCTGATCGACTCCGATCAGGTTACGACGTCCTTTTCGGACCAGTTTGAGCGTATGCACCAGCGGGCTTTTCTCACTTATCAGAACATGTTGGGTTTCGGAGATTACGTGGTATGGACCGATAGTTACGACGTGCGGCAGCAGCAAGGCGGGGAACACTACGGTGATTTGCCGCGCGATACCCGGCATGCCTTCATGGACGTACTGCCCCAACCGGTACGGCTTTCTCCCAAGGAGCATCCCTTCCGCGCGCCCGTAGTGTACCGTCGAACCTCGATGGTGTTTAATATTCCAGCACTACTAAAAATGTATACGGATGATTTCCTGCGGTTCGGAGGAGTAGTAAGCATCCGAGAGTTTAAGCGGCGGGAAGACCTGGATGCCTTACCCGAAACGTGCCTGGTTAACTGCACCGGCATTGGGGCCAAAGTGCTAACCGATGATGTGCACCTCACCCCAATCTCGGGGCAACTCGCCTTCGTAATTCCGCAGCAGGAAGTGCACTACCGGATTGCTTCCGGGAGTGCCTATACCATTAATCGCAAGGACGGCATTATCATCGGTGGAACCCATAAGAAGGGCAGCTGGGATACCAACCCCTCGCGAGAAGATACCGAACGGATGGTCATGGAGATCAAGAAAATTACCGATGCGATGTATACTTAAAAGAACACCGGAGTGCTAAGTGACCCGCGGAAATAAAAAAACCTTGCAAATCATTGATTTACAAGGTTTTAGTAAAGCTCCTCCTCTTGGACTCGAACCAAGGACCTACTGATTAACAGTCAGCCGCTCTAACCAACTGAGCTAAGGAGGAATATTCCGTCTGCCTGCTGTTAAAAACAGACTGCAATATTAGTGGGTTCGTCACTCAATTGCAAAACTTTCTGTCACAATTTATTTTGTTTAATCTGCTAACATCCTGTATATTATTTGTTGATTCGAAAACACCTCCGGGGGCAGGCGGTTAGCATTTACGAAACGCAACGCATATATGAGCAAGGGACAGTTTTTTGTGGGAATTATTTTGGCCGCCCTGTTGGGGGGAGCGGTAGCGGTGGGACTGCTCACTTACGTCAACGACACCCCCGCCCAGCGCTACGCTAACCTGCCCGGCGCGGACAACGTAGCATTTTCAAACTTTTTGGCCGATACCACCTTTGCGATTCCCGATGGGATCAATTTCGTCTACGCGGCCCAGCAGGCCCGACCCGGGGTGGTTTTTATTCGTTCTACCTACCGGGGCGAACGCGGTTCGCGCTATGACTTGCTGGAGGAGTTCTATGATTACTTCGGAGAGCGAGACGGCGCCGAGAGAAATCCCCACCAGGGACAGCCCTCCCGCTCCTCCGGCTCGGGGGTGCTCATCTCGGAAGACGGCTACATCGTCACCAACAATCACGTTATTGAAGACGCGAACACCATTGAAGTCACGCTGAACGATAATCGTCAGTACGAAGCTGAGCTGGTAGGTACCGATCCCACCACCGACTTAGCACTGCTCAAGATCGACGACACCAACTTATCCTTCGTGCCCTTTGGCGACTCTGATAACATCCAGGTGGGCGAATGGGTGCTAGCGGTAGGCAATCCCTTTGGCACCCTTACCTCTACGGTGACTGCTGGGATCGTGAGTGCCAAGGCCCGCAACATTAACATTCTGCACGATCAGAACAACCAACAGATTGAGGCCTTTATCCAAACCGATGCCGCCGTGAACCGGGGCAACAGCGGGGGGGCGCTCGTAAACCTGCGGGGCGAACTGGTGGGGATCAACACGGCTATTGCCACTCAGACCGGTTCGTACGCGGGCTACTCATTCGCCGTTCCGGCCACCTTGGTGCAGAAGGTGATGGGCGACTTGCTGGAGTTCGGTTCCGTTCAGCGGGCCTTGTTGGGGGTTTCTATCCTCGATGTGAATGCCAATCTGGCACGCGAGAAGGGGTTAGACGTGGTAGCGGGGGTATTTATTGACGGAGTAGCGGGCGGAAGTGCCGCCGCCGAGGCAGGCATTGAACCCGGTGATGTGATTGTAGAGATCAACAAGCAACGGATCAGAAACATCGCTCAACTGCAAGAACTGGTAGCCCGCAACCGCCCCGGCGACGGGGTAAAAGTGACATATTGGCGGGATGGGCAGCTCGAGGAGGTAGATGCAGTACTCAAGGGCACAATGGGCAACGCCAAGTTAATGCGCGAACCACTGAAAGCGACGCTAGAAGGTAGCGTGTTCATCGATCCTCCGGCCGAAGTTCTAAAGGAGCTTGACATCAAAGGCGGGGCCCTGCTGACCGAGTTAGGGAAAGGCAAATGGAAAGAAGCAGGCCTACAAGAAGGGTTTGTAGTCACTGCCATTGATAGAGACCAGGTGGAAAATGCCCAACAGCTGGCTGATATCATGTTGCAGAAGCAGGGAGGCATCCTTATCGAGGGATTTAAGCGCGACGGTAGCAAAGCCTTCTACGGATACGGTTGGTAAAGCTAGTGTAATGCTTCCCCTGGTTAGCGTGTGCTTTTTCAGGGTCAATTTAAGTTCATGCGCCAAATATCCCCCATAAATATAACTTTAATATCACTTATTGTTAGCAAAGTTTACAAAATGGCGAGTAAGTTAAACTACCAATAAAGCAGTTTATTAAGGATAAACCTATTATTTTCGCAGCGTGAGCTTGTGCCCTGCAATAATAGCAGATTTGTGGTATATTGCTTGCTTATATACTATGACAAAGGTTTTCGCAACAATTAACTTACCACCAAAGTAAACGTTCTATGTCTGAACAAGAAAAAAAGCACCGCGCTGTAATGCTCATCGATGACAACGAAATCGACAACTTGATCAATCAAAAGATGATTGAGGCCACCAACATTTGCGATAATATTTACACGCATTCCGGAGCCAAGAGCGCGATTGAATTCTTAAAAAACATCGAAAAGCTCGGCGAAGCCGGACACTCGGTGCTTCCTGAGGTGATCTTCTTGGATATCGACATGCCCCTGATGGACGGGTTCCAGTTTTTGGATGAGTTTGACAAACTGGCCGACGATACCAAGAAGTATTGCAAGATTGTGATGCTCACTTCTTCCATTAATCCGCAGGATGTGAACAAGTCGCACAAGTACGGTAGTGTGAAGCAGTACATCAACAAACCTCTCACGCAGAAAAACCTTGAGAAGCTGGCGATCTAGTCTTTAGCGTTTTTCAAGTAACTTTATCAGCCGTGCCTTGCCCAAGGTGCGGCTTTATTTGTTAAAGAAGTTTAGCTTATTAAACTTTATTCTTTTTCCGGAGGCTCGTGTCGACACGAGCCTCAAGGATTTATCAGAATAATCTCTATTGGTTCTCTTTGCACCTACAACCGCTAGCGGCTCGCTACCAAATGTCGGTAGATAACCTCTAGACTACGCCTGACTCACCGTTACATCCGAAAGCATAAACAGCCCCTACCTCCGCATGCACAAAAAAAGCCGGAGATAAATCTCCGGCTTTCGTGGTTTGAGCTAAACGGAAGCTCTAGCAGAGTTTGTTTACAAACGAATCGTCCATCTTCACCAGCATAGTGGGGGCAAAATGATTCATTTCAAAGCGAGTGAACCGCTCGGTTAACGCCTTAATCTTATTGTACTTATCGCGCTTCACGTCCGATACCGATATTTTAAGAATCTTGGTGAAAATCACAATCGACTCACAGTTTTCTTTACCCAGCAAACGCACCTGCCGCTGGATGCTGTTGGTCAACTGGTTAAACAAGTCGTAGTCGTTCATCAGGCAGTACTGTAGGGCCAGGATTGCTTTCACCTCTAGTTGCGCCGACGGGTACTTCTTCAGACTGGTTTCGTTAAGCAGATTATTGATCCAGCGCGAAGCCTCGTTATACTGCCCGGCGTAATAGCACGAAAGGGCACGGTAGCAAACGTAGGTCACGTACTTAGGAATATCGTCGGTATCACACTCAAAATCGTGAAACAACAACTGGTTTTCTGCGTGCAACGTATCTTCTTCGCCCATGCGGTGCGCTCGCTCGATCTTGCTCACCAGATACTGGGCGGGGTACGTATGCAGACTGTAATTTGTCAGTAATGTTGCCGTCGCGTCGTTCACCTCTTCGTAGAAGTCCTCGGCCTTGCGGTACACTTTGTAGTGGTTGTAATACTCCAGACGGAGCAGCTCGTACACCAATTGCAAGTGGTGATAAATCGAGTCAAGGTAGTAGTTGCTCAGCGTGTCCTGCATAGTATCTAGAATGTCCTCGATGGGCTGCTGTTCGGTGGTGCTCTCGTAGCTTTCTTCTTCCACAAACAAGCGGAAGAAAATGTTTAGGCAACTCTGATAGATGTACAGGCGGTGCGAATCGTATAAGTTGCACAGATTGTTCATCTCCTCGTTGAGCAGGGTAAGCTCCAGCCGATTGGTCTCATCGCGCGATAAGGTGTATTCTCCGTATTTCTTAAAAAATTGCGCCAGTAGTTCTTCCGCTTTGTCAACCGCCAGCATATACGCCACGTGCTTGTTATAAAGCTGAGAATAGCTAAAGTGATCCGGGGTATTGATGTGAAGCTTACGAAGGGTTTTGTAAATGATCGTGAGTTCGCTGGGCAGATCGTAGTCGAGCAGTTCTTTCTCGATCTTCTTAAGCGTAGCAATGGCAATGGCTCTTTTCTTGGTAAAAATCACCTCGTTGATGTTTGCCACCTTCTTGATCAGATCAGTGCGGGGGTTTTCCATTTGCTGCAACAAATACTCTTCAATCTTCTGATTGAGTCGCGAACGCAGAGTGTAGTACGCATTGGTGTTTACTCCCAGTTCGTCCATAATCTTGTTATCAGACAACGAACGCTCCCGCATTGCCTTGAGCAGGTGAGCCGACTTTTCAGCACTGTTCTCGATGAGCGACTCGTGAATAGAGGTGTAGTCGGAATCGGACAGTTGCTTAATGATGTTTTTTAATTTTGCCATTGGTAAATGATTAGTGAGTTGACGAGTTATTATGATCTATTTGCCATAAACAATAGTAGTCAAATTTTGCTGCATCTGCTACCAATTGCCGTTTTGCTACGAAAAGCCTTCCGAAGATAATAAGTACTAAATTGATTGTATTTGTACAGAAAATTATGGCAAAATTACGGGGGGGTGGCGGCAAGTTATACTTTATTGTAGGTAAATTTTCACTTTTCAACCAAAACAGGCAAAATTCGCTTTTTACGGGGGAAATATAGTTCGTGTAATAAAACGACCATAGACTCACACGTTTTCACCACTATTATTGTGCCTTTTTCGAAATTAAGGCCCGGTGTCGGAAAGGGTACTGCTTAAAATCAGGGGGGAAGGGTAGATAACTTCGGTGCTCAATGGGGGCAAAATAAAAAACCGCTGGCCCTTTAAGATAAAGCACCTAGCGGTTTGGGTGGAGAATATCGGATTCGAACCGATGACCTCTTCGCTGCCAGCGAAGCGCTCTAGCCAACTGAGCTAATCCCCCGGGGGAAATATGAAATACAAGATGTGAAACATGAAAAGTGTTTCTCATTTCGTTTTCACATCTCCAAAATTAGGGAAAATAGCAGAAACTTAAAAGGGACGGCGCGCTTTTACAAAATTCTTTCGGTAGTAGTCTGAAAACAAATTACTCTCGATGACTCCCAGCGAACTGGATGCGTGAATGAAACGCACGTCTTTCTTGCCGCGCACCTCGGTAACCATCCCCACGTGCGATATCTGCCGCCCCCGCGTAGCGAAGAACACCAGGTCCCCGAGCGTCACTTCGTGCAAACTTACCAATTGCCCGGTTTTGCTCTGATCAGCCGAGGTGCGCGGCAACGTAATTCCACTGCGGCGAAAGGCCGTCACTAGCAATCCTGAGCAGTCCATCCCCGCCCGGCTGGTGCCTCCCCAGCGATAGGGAGTTCCAATGAACGAACGCGCTTCCTGAATGGCGACCTGCACTTGCTCGCTGCTTGCCAAGCTTCGGGTCGATTCTTTTCGTACCGGTTCTTTTTGTGCTGACTTTTCCTGTGCTGTCTGGCTAGTCGGAGGACTATATTTCCAGGCGGTTCGCCGCACCGTCTTCGTTGGTTTTTTGCTGGTATAATTAGAGGTCTTCCGCTGCGAGGAGCAGGCAATTGTCAGTGCAATTGTTACTATAAAAACAAGGGACGTGAGCGAACGAAAAATAGCAAACTGAAACGGTACCGGTTGGGGCATACCACAAATATAACGTATCTTAAAGGCAAACGACCTAGCTCATTCTATATTTTGCCAATGCCTTCTGATCAAACCTTTAGCTTCTTTGAAGATGTATACGCCGTCGTTCGCCTGATTCCCCGGGGACGCGTGACCAGTTACGGAGCCATTGCGCACTACCTGGGTTCGCGGGGCAGCGCCCGGATGGTGGGCTGGGCTATGAACCAGGCGCACGGCAAAGGTGCTTCCCGAACGGATGTTCCGGCACAACGCGTAGTGAATCGCGTGGGCCTACTCACCGGCAAGCACCACTTTGGCACCCCGGATCAGATGCAGCAACTGCTGGAGGCCGAGGGCGTAATGGTCAAGGACGATCGCGTGCAGGACTTTGAAAAACTATTCTGGGACCCTTTGGTAGAGTTGGAGTAGATAATTTTAGGATGGCAACGTTCGGCGCACACTAAACGTGCCTCCGCGGCATGGTATTGTCACTAATGGCAATGGTTGACACTCGCACCAAATCAACTCAGTTTACAATTGCTTTAATTCCTTACACATAACTTTTAAAAGTTACATTTTTATTATTTAAAGTTATATAAATGGTTAGGTTTATCATATGATAATGGAATTAGGTGAAATCAATAAACACTAAGGGTATGCTAATAAATACTAAACAATTCAGTTACTTAATGCTTGCTTTGATCTCTATCAATCTATTCTCTTCATGCAAGGAAGAGGAACAAGAAATTAACAAGCAGATAGAGAAAGGTACTATTCGCTTTTCACTTGACAAGAGATCAATTGAAAACTCCAGGCTTTCACAAGATCATAAAGAGCCGGTACCTAGATCCGTAATTATTTCAATAAAAGACTCAGAAGGAGATTACGTTCTTAATGCTAAGAAACTCAATCTTGTTAAGCTGGGGGAAGGTTATTTTACCGAGAACGTAGAATTTGCCGAAGGACAGTACGCTATAGATGACTTCTTGGTGCTCGATTCTGTCGACGCTACCATTTATCTGACCCCTAAACTAGGTTCAGAATTTGAAAATCTAGTAGAAACACCTTTGCCTTTTTCTTTTGAAATCAATTCTCAAAGAACAACGCAGGTTGATCTAGAAGTGATACCTTCAGATCTTGGGGATCCTGTCAAGTATGGTTATGGAGTATTTTCGTTCAACGTGGTCAACACGTTAGAAAGAGGGCTCATTCTACACCTACCCTTTAATGGCAACGCAAACGATGTAAGCAACAAAGAAAATCATGGGGTAGTAATCGGTGCAACACTAACTTCTGATAGAAACGGGGTAGAAAACAGCGCTTACCTTTTCGATGGAATTGATGATAAAATCGATTTTGGATATGATGAGGACTTTTCAAACTTGAGTATTACTTTTTCGTATTGGGTAAACTTCAAAGAGTTTCATTCAGCTGTTGTTGGAAACGATATTATTGACAATAGGCAGTCGGGTGTTTGGTTTAGCGTCGGACAGACCGAAAAGACTATGAATCAAATTTCTTTCAGTTACGGTAATGGAGGAGGTCCAATGCCCAGTAGCCGTAAAACGTTTGGAGCGAAAGAATATCTCAAGGCTGACCAATGGTATCACATTGTTGGTATCATAGACGGACAAGATTCAATTGGTATCTTTATCAACGGAATTAGGGCTGAAGGTACTTATTCTGGAAGTGCTACTACCTACAATCATTCTAAGGGTGGGGGAAGTATTGGCAGGGTTTGGGATCCGGGCAGTTTCTTCTCGGGTAAGATGGACGACCTGAGAATATACAATAGAGCGTTGACTGAAGCAGAGATTAAAGCTCTCTACAGTAAGTAAAAGCGTTTTCTACCTCATCCTCAAATTGAGCGTTCGGTCTAAGCACCGGAACGCTCAATTTACCGTTTGCAATAACTATATGGAAATTGCTATTGATTTCCAGGTAGCCTCAAGTCCTCATAGTGAAACAATCGTCCCCGCTGCTTAGTATCAATCCTGTCTAGCACGTTTAATATTTACGCTTTAAACTACAGGAGATATGACTACTAAGAACCTTCTTGCCATTGCCTTTATTGGTGGCTATCTCTCGGCCTGTGCCCAGCCTACCTCCTCCCCTACTGCTTCATTAGGTGAAGAAAGTTCATCCGACAGTATCTACTCCTACGGCTCACCCACCAGCGCCGACGGGACAGGAAAATTCTACCAGGGGCGCGACATCGCCCAGGTAATGGGACACCAGGGAGCGAGTTGGCTCGAGCGGTCGGGTCGGGAAGAAGAAGAAGGAACGGACGTGCTCATCGACGCGCTAGACCTGCAGCCCGACGATGTGGTCGCGGATATCGGAGCCGGTTCGGGCTATTTTACCTTCCGCATCAGTCCACGGGTGCCGCAGGGCAAGGTGCTGGCCGTCGACATTCAGCCCGAAATGTTAGAAATGATTCGGCAGAAGCAACAGAACGAAGGAGGCAGCAACGTGCAAACCATCCTGGGTACGGTCGAAAATCCGGAGCTACCCTCCGATTCGGTGGATTGGGTGCTGCTGGTGGATGCCTACCACGAGTTTTCGCATCCCTACGAAATGATGCGCGACGTGGCCGACGCCCTGGCCCCCGGCGGACGCGTAGCGCTGGTCGAGTACCGCGAAGAGGACCCCAGCGTGATGATCAAACCCCGCCATAAAATGACCGAGGCCCAGGCCGTCCAGGAAATGAAGGCCGTAGGATTGGAGCTACTGGAAAATAAAGACGTGCTGCCGCAGCAGCATCTAATGATCTTTGGAAACAAATAATCGTAACGGCGTGATTAATCACGCCGTTACGATGTATCCTTACACCCGCTGCTTTTTCCCCTCAGTACCTGAACTGGCGTTGGCCACGGGCAACCGGCGTTTGGTCAGGTCCACAATGACCGGTGAGGCAATATAGATTGATGAGTAGGTACCCACCAGAATTCCGATGAACAGCGAGAACGAAAAGCCGCGCAGCACTTCGCCCCCAAACACCAGCAGCACGAACACCACCACTAGGGTGGTGAGCGAAGTGATTAGCGTTCGCGACATCACATTGTTCACCGACTCATTTACGACATCCTTCAGCGCGGTACGGGGGCGGTATCCCAACGTCTCCCGGATGCGGTCAAAAACAATCACCGTATCGTTGATCGAGTATCCTACGATGGTAAGCATGGCGGCAATAAATACCTGATCCACTTCGTAGTTAATGCCCAGCAAGCCCGCAATCGCATAGGCTCCCAGCACAAACAGCACGTCGTGAAATAGCGCGATGATGGCCCCGGTACTGTACTGCCAGCGGCGGAAACGGATTAGAATGTACAAAAAGATCACCACCAGCGAGAAGAAGATCGCCTCCAGCGACGAATTGCGAATGTCGTCGGCAATGGTGGCCCCCACTTTGGTGGAACTCGAAATGGTAAAGCGGCTATCTGGTACGGCCACTGAATTGTCTTCCTCAAAGGTAAAGCCCGTGAACTCCTCTACCCCGCCAATCAATCGCTGCCGAACATCCGCATCGGCCTCATCCGACTCATCGTCTACCCGGTAGCTGGTGGTCACCTTCAGCACGTTGTTGGCTCCGTAGGTTTTCACTTCCACACTGGTATCGTCGAAGTCATCGTCCAAGGAAGTTCTCAGATCAGACGGTACCACGGGTTCAGCAAAGCTAATCACGTAGGAGCGCCCGCCCTTAAAATCCACTCCTAGGTTGAGGCCGTTGATCACTAGGGCAATCATGCCGATGACAATAAATACTCCCGAAAAGGCGTAGGCCACCCGGCGCTTCGACATGAAGTCAAAATTCAGGTTGGCCAGCGCGTTGCGCGACAGCGGAGTAGCGAACGACACCTTACTCTGGTCGCCCTTGCGGGTCATCCAACTGATGATCACCCGCGTGATAAACACCGCCGAAAAGAACGAACACACAATACCGATCATCAACGTGACGGCAAAACCCCGCACGGGTCCCTGGCCGAAGACAAACAGGATGAGCGCCGTCAGGAAGGTGGTTACGTTCGAGTCGATGATCGAGCTGTAGGCCTTGCTGTAGCCCGCATCGATGGCGATACGCAGCTTGGAGCCGTTGCGCAGTTCTTCGCGAATCCGCTCGAAGATGAGCACATTGGCGTCGATAGCCATCCCGATGGTGAGCACAATACCCGCAATGCCCGGCAGCGTGAGCGCCGCATTGATGGTGGGTTGGGCCAGAATTCCAAGTACAAAGAAGATATTAAACAGCAGGGCCACGTTGGCCACCAAGCCCCCCTTGGCGTAGTACAAGATCATAAAGATCACCACCAAGCCCAGTCCGGCCAGAATGGAGGTCACTCCCTGCCGCTGCGCTTCTTTGCCCAGGGTAGGCCCCACAATGGCTTCTTCCACGATTCGGGTGGGTGCGGGCAGCGCTCCGGCTTCCAGGATATTGGCCAAGTCACGGGCTTCGTCGATGGTGAAGTTGCCCGAAATCGATGAGTTGCCGCTGGGAATTTCTTCGTTCACCACCGGGGCCGAGTACACGCGCCGGTCGAGCACAATGGCTACCTGTTGCCCCACGCTGGCGGCGGTCAGACGACGCCACAGGCGGGCACCCTCGGCGTTCATCTGCATGCTGATGGCCGGACGCGAGTTTTGGTCGTAGTCCTGCCGCGCCTGGGTGATAACCTCACCGGTGAGCGGAGCCTTGCCGCCGCGACCGCGCTTCACAGCGTAGAGTTGCAGCAGTTCCAGGTCGCCCTGCACGCGGGGGGTTACCTCCCACACAAAGTCTAAGTCCGAGGGAAGCAACGAGCGCACGTCGGAACGCGCCAGGATGCGGTTAATGCGGCCGGTATCTTCTACACTGTAGACCAAACCGTACTGCGGCGGCGATTTCAGCAAACTATAGAGCGGCGAAAGCTGATTGTTTCCTAGCGAATCCAGCGCGGTAGAATCGGTGCCGGCCAACTGCGCTTCCAGGTCGCCGTCGGGCACGGTATCCAGGTCTTCGGCGGTGCCCACTTCGGTCTCCGACAGCACGGCTAGATCGTCTTGCATATCGTCCGCCGAAAGGCTTTCTTCCAGTCCCTCCAGATCGGCGTTGGTGCCATCCTGCTTCTGCTGTTCGCTCACCAGCAACCCGTTGATCTGCTCGAGCGACGGGCTGATGTCCTGCACCGTATACACTTCTAAAAACTCTAGCTTGGCCACGCCCTGCAGCAGTTTACGCACCCGCTCGGGGTTATCCACGCCGGGCAGCTCCACCTGGATGCGTCCGGTGCCCTGTAGGCGTTGGATATTGGGCTGGGAAGTGCCGAAGCGGTCGATGCGCGTGCGCAGGATGTTAAAGGAGCGGTCGATGGCCCCTTCTACTTCTTCGTCGATCACATCGATGATCTCGTCGTTGGTAGAGCTAAGGCTGATGCGACCCCGGTTGGCCGCGTTGGCGAAGATTTCGCTCAGGCTTTTGTTGGGAGCCACCTCGTTGAAGGCTTCGGCGAACAGGGTGGTGAAGCGCGCCTGGCTGTTGGCCCGCCGCTGTTGCGCCAGCTCCAGTGCCCGCTGGAAGTCGGGGTCTTTGCTATCGCCCGACAGGCTGCGGATAATCTCTACGGGCGACACTTCCAGCACCACGTTCATGCCGCCGCGCAGGTCGAGGCCCAGATTGAGTTCGGTTTCTTTCACCTCCTGGTAGGTATACTCGATGCCCAGGAAGTTATAGACCGGCTCGTTCCACACCGAGTCGAGGTACCGTTGTTTCTTGGAGAAGTCGATGTTTCCTTCGGCATCGGTGGCGTAGGCCTGCGCGTCTTGTTGCACGCTGTTCGACACCAGGGTAAAGGAAAGATAATACAAGCACAGCAACGAGATAATTACCGTGAGAATGATGATACCACTTTTGTTACGCATAACAGGATAAAATTAATTCGAGAATATAAAGTAGGATAATAGGTTAGCCATTACGATGATGGACTAACGAAACGGCGGACCTGATCATAAGAACTTTGCTTCGAAGGTCTGCCAACGGGTTAGCGGGGGCGCTAGGGGGCGTTGGCCGGTGTGATCAGTCGAAACAGGGTGCGCAGGTAGTTGTTTTGTGGGGTTGACAGCGCCAGCCGTGCCGGAGCAACCGTTTCGTGCACCAGGCGGGGCGGCGCAAAGCCACCCAGCAGGGCCACCGGCAGCTTAGCGACCGGCACCACTACCGCCTCCAGGCTGCTCAGCACCGGACGGTCATCTTCCTGATCACTCGTTCCGGCGTCGGAGGCGGCATTAACCTCACTTTTCGTCGGCGCGGAAGCTAAGTAACCGGCGGTCGACCAGGTCGGGCCTCCCCCAATCCACCCCAGCAACGCGACCAGCAGGGTGCCGGTGGTGCAGTGATTGTTACGCAGAAGAATTCGAAAAAAGCCCATACTTTTGTAATAGTCCGCGAATTTACGCCTTTTCCCCCGTTAAACAATAAACCGGAACAATATCTACGGCGCTGAGAATAAGTAGGCCGGGGCAGCGGTTGTAAACTAAGGAAATGTACCTATTTGGCATCCTACCGGTTTTTATTATTTTTGGAAGTGGACGATTTCGTAGCTTGTCACCCCTGGAACAAAATAACGAAGTGTGGAATCTATAAATGATACTGCCCCCGAAATATTTGCCCGCGAACCATCAGTAAACGAAGTGCTGAACGACTACCGCATTGCGTGGGAGAGTCGGCACACCAGCTTACTGGGTCGCAAGGAAGTGTTTATGGGCAAAGCTAAGTTTGGGGTTTTTGGCGACGGCAAAGAGCTGGCACAGATTGCCATGGCCAAGGTTTTTCAACGGGGCGACTTCCGCTCGGGCTACTACCGCGACCAGACCTTTGTATTTGCCCTGGAGGAGATCACGCTTCAGCAGTTTTTTGCCCAGATCTACGCCCACACCGACCTGGCGGCCGAACCGGCCTCGGGCGGACGCATGATGAATGCCCACTTCGGCTCGCGCCTGATCGACCACCGCACCGGGGAGCCCATCATCCAGACCGATAATTATAACTCCGGCTCCGACTTGTCGCCTACCGCCGGGCAAATTCCCCGGGCCCTGGGCTTCGCCTACGCTTCAAAGCTCTACCGTCAAAACCTGGCCCTGGCTGATATGACGAACTACTCGCAGCAGGGCAACGAGGTTACCTTCGCTACCATCGGCGATGCGGCCACTTCTGAGGGTATGTTTTTGGAAACGGTCAATGCCGCGGGAGTGCTTCAGGTGCCGCTGATCCTGTCGGTGTGGGATGACGGCTACGGCATCTCGGTACCCAAGGAGTATCATACAACCAAGATGAGCATCTCAGAAGCCCTGGCTGGTTTTCAGCGCACCGATACCGTACCAGGTCTGGAAATATTCACCGTGAAGGGCTGGGACTACGAGGCGCTGTGCGACACCTACCGGGCCGCTGCCCAGGTGGCCCGGCAGCACGTGCCGGTGCTGGTGCACGTGGAAGAACTCACCCAGCCGCAGGGCCACTCCACCTCCGGTTCGCACGAGCGCTACAAATCGCGCAAGCGCCTGGCGTGGGAAAAAGCGCACGACTGCATCCGTAAGATGCGAGAATGGATCCTCAGCGAGGGTCTGGCCCCGGAAGAAAAGCTGGATGCTATCGAGCTACAGGCACTAGAAGCGGCCCGAACGGCTAAGAACGCCGCCTGGAAGGCCTTTCGGTCGTCCGTTGACCATGAACTTCAGCAAGCCGCCACGCTGATGGCTAACGCGGGAAAGCAGGCGGCCCAGCCCTCGCCGGTTCAACAGGTGGTGCAATCTTTCAGGAAAAAGGTGCATCCAATGCGACTGGATGCCATGCGCGCCGTGAAGCAGGTGCTGCGGCTGACGCGGAACGAACCGAGCGAAGCGCGGCAGCAGTTGTTAGCCTGGCACCGGGCGTTTACGGAATCCAACCGACAGCGCTACAACACCCTGCTCCACAACAAAACGGCCACTTCGGCCCTGCGGGTAGAAGCCGTGCCGCCCGTCTTTGAGGAGGACGGCAAGAAGGTGGACGGCCGCGAGGTGCTCAACGCCTGCTTTGACCACGCGCTGGCGCGCGACCCCCGGGTGTTTGCCATCGGCGAAGACATTGGCCGGATTGGCGACGTGAACCAGGGCTTCGCCGGGTTGCAGGCCAAGCACGGCGAACTGCGCGTCACCGATACCGGCATTCGCGAAACCACCATCGTCGGACAAGGCATCGGCACTGCTATTCGTGGACTACGCCCGATCGTTGAGATTCAGTACCTGGACTATATTTATTACGCCTTAGCCACTTTGACCGACGACCTGGCCAGTTTGCACTATCGTACGTTCGGCGGGCAGCGGGCTCCGCTCATTGTGCGCACCCGGGGGCACCGACTGGAGGGCATCTGGCACTCGGGATCACCCATCGGCACGCTCGTGAACAGTCTGCGCGGCATGTATTTGCTAGTGCCCCGCAACATGGTGCAGGCTGCCGGGTTCTACAACACCCTGCTGCAGTCGGAAGACCCCGCCCTGGTAATTGAGACGCTGAACGCTTATCGTCTTAAGGAACAGGTACCCACCAACGTGGGTGAGTTCACCGTGCCGTTAGGACAACCGGAAATTCTGCGGGAGGGCACCGACGTGACCATCGTGACCTACGGAGCGATGTGTCGGATTGTGCTAGAAGCTGCGCTGCAACTGAACGAAGCGGGTATTTCGTGCGAGGTGATCGACATACAATCGCTGTTACCCTTTGATATCGACCACCGCATTGTTGCTTCAGTGGCCAAGACCAACCGGGTGATATTCGCTGACGAAGACGTGCCGGGCGGAGCCAGTGCTTACATGATGCAGCAGGTGCTGGAAGCACAGCAGGGCTACTTTCATCTGGACTCGCCCCCGCTCACCATCACGGCCGAAGCGCATCGCCCACCCTACGGCTCGGACGGTGACTACTTCTCGAAGCCCAACGCCGAGAACGTGTTTGATAAGGTGTACGCGCTGATGGCTGAGGTGGAGCCTGATCGGTTTCCGGATATTTACTAGGGTGTTATTAGGATATGTGGCGCGTGGCTTGCGTGGCCTTGACTGCTATTTTCCGCTTTCTTTAGTATGTCCTGACGACGGTGAGTATATGAAGCGTAGTGACCAAATGAGAGCTATGATTTCATATACATTGTTGTAGCCAGTTATTTTTCTGTCAATTTAGCAAATGCTCTAACAGGAAAAGTTCCAATACCTTTAAATTTTGGGGGAATTGCACTAAACGTAAATCCAGATTTTGGTAAAAGATATAAATTGCAAAGATGTTCTACAATTAAAATTTCTGCTCTTAAAAGTGTTGTGTGTACAGGTCTTCTTTTCCCTTTTGTGTCATCTATATTGTAAGAATCAATCCCGACTAATTTCACAGAACAATCTCTTAAATATTCTACTGCTTTTTTAGTCAAATAGGGATTGTTTTCATAGTATTGTTCTGTGTTCCAATGTTTGTCCCATCCAGTTTGAATTAATACAGCACGATTTCTAATTTCATAATTTTTTAAATGTTCTTCTGTTATTTCTATTGTTTCAGAATGCGGAACTCTAATCACAATAGCTTCGAGGTCTGCAAAACGTTCTAATCCAACTTGAGAAAGGTCATTTCCGTTTTCAAATCTATGAAATGGACAATCAATATAAGTTCCCGTGTTTGTAACCATTTCAATTTTTCCAATTTGAAATTCAGTTCCTTTATCATAAAACTGTTTTGAATCTTCTCTACTTAAATAATCACAAATGATTGGTGCTGGAAGTCCTTTGTAAGTAACAAGACCGTCTTCGATTGTGTGACTTAAATCAATTAGTAAATTTGTTTTGTTATCTTTATCGATAGGTTTTCTTTTGTGAGTTTCCTCAAATATTACTTTATTTAAAATCTTTGTTTGTCCAACCATTAAAAGTCTTAAATCTTCAACAATATAGTCAGAAAGTTCTTTGTCAGAAATATCGTTTCCGCTAATATCAAGTCGAAAGTCCTCTCCTTTAATATTTCCTCCATTGGTAAAGTATATTTCAAAATCAAATTTTACTCTTTTCTCCATAGTTTGTGATTAATTGGCTACAACGTTAAATGCAGCCGACTGCCAGGCTTGTAGGCTGTGATCTTCCGAATGTCAATATATTGACTTAGGGCAACTGAACTTCTCTCTTTTGCTTCACCCGGCTGGCGGCTGCATGGTGTTAGCTGTTCGCTTTTCTAATTTTGCCTTTATTAACTTTTTCAATCAAGTTAACAGTTTGGTTCCAATCGCCCGTGGTTCCTATAGACCAGATTAGATAGTACTTGTTTTCTTCAGTTAAGGAGTCCAATAGTAGTTCCGATTCTCTTTTGTATCCCTACGGTGAAGCGGCCTTGATTTATGATTAGCCTTTCTACTACCTTGCCAGAAAAAAGGCATGACAAATTTTCGTACGGAAGCCGAGATGTTTCCTTTAGTCGAGCAATGGCAGGGCAGTGGACAAACGCAAAAAGTATTTTGTGCTGAGCACGACCTTTCGGTTTCGGTGTTGGCCTACTGGCTGCGGCGTTACCGCGATCACCACACTGGTCTGAGCGATGAGTCAGGCGGTTTTGTTCCAGTCCGTATGAATGTATCCGGCTCGGTGGCCCTGGAAGTAGTGTTACCTTCGGGGGCGGTGCTGCGTTTTGGGCAGCTAGTAGCGGTGGGGTATCTAAAATCCTTGCTGTAGATGCTGGTCAGTTTACCCAAGCGGATATTCTTGTATTCACAGAGCGTAGATATGCGCAAAGGGTTTGATGGGCTGTCGGGTATCGTTACCCAGCAGATCGGGGCCGATGTGCTATCGGGCGATGCGTTTGTATTTGTTGGACGGCGTAGAGATCGTTTAAAGTTGCTCGTATGGGAACCGTCGGGCTTTGTATTGTATTACAAACGCTTAGAGGCCGGGACGTTTCGTTTGCCGGATGGTAAGCAGTCAGTGGTAGCCTTATCTTCGGCCGAGCTATGGGCTTTATTGGAAGGACTGGACGTAGAGGTGAAGCAACGGCGAAAACGCTACAAACTGGTCATGCCCGACCGGGGCGGCATCCCGCTCTCGGCCTAGGTGTTTGGATTTTCAGTGCGCCTACTTATGTTTGCCCCTATGGACTACGTAGCCCTACAAGCCGAGAACCAAGCCTTGCGCGAACAGAATGAAGGGTTGCGTCAGGAGTTAGCTGAACTGAAACGACTCATCTATGGCAGCAAACGAGAGCGTTTTGTTGGGGTGGCCGCCTCAGGGCAACTCAGCTTGCTCCCGCAAGAAGAGATTGTAGCCAAGGCTGGCGTTGAAAAGCAAACTTATCAGCGAACACTACCCAAACCCGCCACATCCATTCCCCCGTCGCGCAAGCTGCTACCGGCGCACCTACCTCGCGTAGAGGTCGTGCTGGAACCCGAAGAGGATACTTCTACGATGAAAAAGATTGGCGAGCAGATAAGTGAAGAGCTAGATTACCAGCCTGCTAAACTGTTTGTACGTCGCTACGTCCGACCGCGCTATGTGAGTGAGGAAGAGTACTTTCATATGGCTCCTTTGCCCAACCGCCCGATTGATAAGGGCATACCGGGCCCTGGGCTGCTGGCGCAAATCCTAATGGACAAGTTCTGTGATCATTTGCCCGTCTACCGACAAGTACAACGCTACGAGCGATTGGGTATCAAACTCTCCGAAAGTACGCTAGGTGGTTGGCTGAGTAGCACTTGTGAGTTAATCAATCCCCTCTACGACGCCTTGCGCAGGTGTGTGCTTGGTCAGACTTACTTACAAGCGGACGAGACACCGATACCTGTATTGGATAAGAAAAAGAAAGGAAAAACACACCGGGGTTACCAATGGGCCTACCATAGCCCGGAAGTGCATCTGGTCTTCTTTGACTATCAGCCCGGAAGAGGTAGAGAAGGGCCCAAAGAATGCCTGAAAGACTTTGCCGGTCACTTACAGACCGACGGATACGAAGCTTACGAATGGATCAACGCCCAGCGCGATGATATCACTCTGCTGCACTGCATGGCTCATGCCCGCCGATACTTTGAAAAAGCCTTGGACAGCGATGCTGACCGGGCAGGCTACGCTCTGTCCGAGATACAGAAGTTGTATGCCATTGAACGTCACGCCCGGCAAGCTGACTTGTCAGATGAGCAACGCTACGTGCTGCGGCAAGAACAGGCCGTACCCATCTTGGAAGAATTGCATAGTTGGCTGTTGGAACAAGCCGCCGCCGTGCTACCCAAAAGCCTGATTGGTAAAGCGGTAGCCTACTCACTACGGCGTATCAAAACTTTGTCCTTGTATACTACTGATGGTCGGCTAGAGATTGACAATAACCTGATTGAAAATACAATCCGCCCCATTGCTTTGGGCCGGAAAAACTATCTGTTCGCCGGAAGCCACACCGCCGCTCAACGTATTGCTGTCTTCTACAGCCTGCTGGGCAGTTGTAAGCTACACAACATCGAACCCTACAGCTACCTGAAAGATATCCTGGAACGACTGCCCGATCACCCCATCAGTCGGATAGACCAACTGCTGCCCCACCGGTGGAAGCCTCGGCAACCTGATCAAAAAGCTGAGCTAATCACCATCGCCGTCTAGTTCACCGGAGGGATACTCTCTTTTGGTGATCTTTACCTTCTTCAATGTCAATGCTTGAACGTAGAATAGTACATCTATTTCTTTTAGAAATTTTAGACTATCCACGTTAAGCTTATATATCCTTTTTACGATTTTGCTTTTCATGGGTGTACGACAAATTTCCTATCATGCGGCGTTTCTGCACAACCGAGTGATTCTATGATTTTCTTGGTTTTTGTAGACGACCCTAAGTTGGGCCATTTGTTGAAAGCCAGCTACTGTCCATCGCTGTCCGGATAGTTTCATTCGTTCCTGTAGCACGTCCCGATGGGCCGATTCTATGGCCCCTGATCCAATGAGTAGGCCCTGTTCAACGAACTTATGATACTGCATTCTTTGCTGGTTCTTGCGCAAGTAAGCCAGTAGTTTCTTGCTTATTGCGTAGCTTTTCTTTCGCTTGGGCAGGGCTTGTAGGGAATTGATCACCGGGTTGATGCCCTGACTGATCATCGTTTCGCTGACCTGCTCAATCCACTCACTGCGTAGTTGTTCGTGGCCGAAATAGCTTTTGGCAAAAGCGCACAGATGCTCTTTAGCATGGTAGAAATCTACGATCTGTGTACTCTCTGGATAGGTGCTATCTACCCAATTCCATATCCAGCGAGCACCATCGGCAATAAAGACCAGGTTATTGAGGTTCTCTAGTTGATAGTTCATCTTAATGATAAAATCGCGGTGCTCCCCCAAATGGGAGACGTAGGTAGAGTTTAGCAAGGCGGTACGTTTCTTGCTGATCTGCACCCGATCATCTTGCTCATAGATACGCCCTAGTTTGTTTTCCTTCCAGCTTTCCTCTCGCGTCAGATACATGGCCCCGTCCACACTCACGTAGTGCCTTTCATTCACTCGCTGCGCAGGGTATTCTTTGTACACTTGCTCTTGAATAGCCAGTTTGTTCTCATCCTCAATGCACTGCCCATAGTGATGACAAACTCTCTCTATCTGCTTGGCGTTCACCTGGGCACCGCTCAGATGGTTGATAACTTCTTCGGCTTCGGTAAAAACCAACGCCTGTCCAACGTAGCACATGCTCTCTTGAAGCAGGCTGCTGATGTTGCTCGTCCCGGCAAGCTTAGACATAACATGACCGTGACAAACATCTATTTTCCCAAACCGGGTATGGACTTTTTTTTTGCGTTCTTGCTCTTGGGTACCCTGCCTAATGATGCCTGCAAGAGTTCCTTCTCAAACTTTTGCATCATCCTGGCATAGCTGGCCTCATAATCATAGGCACTCTCCAGGCGCATAGGGTCTGATTCCCATTCCACTAGGTGTTTGTTCAGTAACTGGCTTGCTCGTTCTTTGAAGTCCATCGTTTTTTGCCCTAATTTAACAACTTTTCCCTAATGGGAAATTTGTCGTACACCCCTTTTCATTCTTAGAGACGGGAAGTCTCTCGTCCAATGTTCTTTTATCAATGAGCACAAACTACTTGATTCTAAGTTGTTGACTAAAGGCAGTAAGCTGTACTCGTCTTTGTATTTTGAAAAGTTATCAATCAGTGTTCCTTCAACCTCATCATCCCATATCAGATCTACAACTTCATTAGCTCTGTGTCTATCAAATTTTCTATCTGAAACAATTAGTAGCTCATAGAATACCCTAATTATGTCATTTGGAAGCGATCTTATGAATTTAGAGAGAAAAACTCTAATTGTAATCTGAGTCTTATAGTCTTGATTTGGATAGTTGTGTAAGAGGACCTTAGCTATCTTATCAAATTTCCTTCTTGGCTCATTATCAGTTCTTTTTACGATATATCTCTCGATAGACTTTTTAAGTTCAGGATTTCCTGCGTTGCCAAAGTACAAAGTCGAAATCTCTTCATCTGAGGTACAGTTCAAAAGAGAATGCACAACAACGTACACAAGTTCATCCTCATAATTCTCGCAAAAGTAACTTTCAATATAATCAAGCTTATTCACCTATATAATTTCTTATTGTCCTCTATAAACAATGACAGCTAACGCCAAGCTATGATGAGTGGGGATTAGAATGCACTAACCTCTCTGCTCAAAGCCACACTGATTAATAAATTTACACTTCGTGGCGGACTTTCCAAGTGCCACCGAAGTTTCCTGACCGATAAAACCCCATTCATTCATAGCATTTGTTAGCGGCTTTCATCTTTTAGTAGTTCTGCAATCAGTTTTTTGAGTCCCTCTTCGTTAAGTATTGATGCATGAGTTGCATCTTGAATTTCGAAATATTTATCTATACTTTTTAAAGAATTGCGGAGTTCATTGGCTTCTTTGTAGAGTCCACTTTTTGTTCCTGTTATAATGGTTATGGGAGTTTCATCATTTCTTATGTCTTGTTCGGTGTTAAAAGGGAAAATGTTTACAGTTGGGAAGAATGGAAAGACCTTATCAAAAATATCTGCTGAAAATCGTTTTTTAGGGTCGATTAGAATTGTTTGATTCGGGTTGTTCGTTGCTGATAGATGAGTGGATAAAGTGGTTCCAATAGAATACCCAATGATCGTAATTTTATCTTCTGAGTATCTGGTTTTAAGAAAATCATAAACCGTTTGACAGTCGGAATAGAAATTATCCATTGTAATCTTTCCCCTGCTTTTTCCATGTTCTCTATAATCAGTAATAATTACATCATAGTTGAGATTCAGAAACATAGGTGCGAGGTTACCCCAACCTTCCAGGTTTCCTCCGTTCCCTTTCCAAAAGCAAACAACACCAATTGAGCTGTCAGTCCTAAAGAGTAGCGAGTTAATAAGTCCGTTATCTACTGTTTCAAAGTTGATTTCTTCGAATTCAGAATCGAATTTGAATTCATAGTCTTTAACTAAAGATTTGGATCTGAATTTATCGTCTTGAGAAGAATAAATGTACCAGTAGAGCCCTAAATAGCTCACGATGCTTAAACCAATTAAGATGATTAGGTATTTCTTCATGCAAGGATTGCCGCTAACGAGTGTATAAACGCAATTGCGTCTATATTCATTATAACAATAAGTAGGCTATTTAACTAATGTCCTGGTTCTTTTGCGCAAAATGTTCTCTTCGGCGCGTAGCGGACAACCCCTACGAACCAACTGCCTCCGGCTCAAATGAAATATCAAGCAACTCCTCGCTGATTTCCCACAGGCGCTTGGCGTTGTAGTCGCTACTCGCTGCCTTGCTGGGTTCGGTGATCTTCTTGCTGCTGAAGTACTTGCCGCTCACCGTGTATCCTTCGCCGCTGGTGGCCAGGTAGATACTGGTTTCGGCTCCCTTCTCGTCGCTGATCATAAACGGACGCACCATACGCATCAGCACGCCCCCTACTCCGGAGACGCCCTTGCCAAAGTTGGTCGCCACTCCGCCCGGGTGCAGGGAGTTGGTCACCACGCAACTGCCCACCAGTCGGCGACTGAGCTCGCGGGTGAAGAGGATGTTGCACAGCTTCGACTGACAGTAGGCCTTCCACCCGGCGTAGCCACCGTGGTTGTACTGCAGGTTTTTGAACTTGATGGAGGTGAAGCGGTGCGCCTCCGAAGCCACGTTGATGATGTTGCCCCGTCCGCTGGCCATCACCTGATCTAAGAGCAGGTGCGTGAGCAGGAAGGGAGCCAGGTGATTGACGCCCAGGGTCATCTCAAAACCGTCTTGGGTTAGCTCCCGCTCGTTGCCCAGCATAAGGCCCGCGTTGTTGATAAGCACGTCAATTTTGGAATACTCTTGCTGAATATGGGTTGCCGCCTCCTTAATTTGCTCAGTGGAAGCCAGGTCGGCCAGCACAATGTCTACCTGTTCGTGCCCGCACGCTCGAACAATGTCTTCCCGAGCCCGTTGGGCTTTGTCTTCGTTGCGGCACACCATGATGATGTGAGCACCCTGCACGGCCAGTTCGCGCGCGGTTACTTTTCCGATGCCCGAGTTGGCCCCGGTGATCAAGCAGATTTTATCCTTCATAGCTGAGTTTATCTGCTTAACTCGATTAGTAGCACTCTTTGTTTAGAGGATAGAAGAGTTGAAGGGTTAAGACGATTGATTAAACGACCAACTGCGGTACGCGTTTGAACAGCTTTTGGGCAACTCCCGGAATTTTAGGGACGCTTATTTCCACTTCATATCAACCAGGCTCACGTTATCCTTACGGTGCGCCGAGACGGCAACTCCGTGCCGAGGATCTCCCAGCAAGGTAAATCCTTCCAGTTCATCGTTGCGGTCGATATCGATCTTTTTTATCACCACTGCCTCTCCGCGCTGCAACGATTGCGCCAAGTCCAGGAAAGTGAGCCGCCACTGCTTTCCCTCGTTCTGGTTCTGAACCAAGACCAAAATTTTGGTGTCATCGATCCAGTGCAGGTTCTGCACCCAGGGGCCACAGCTAAATTTCTGGTGAAGCACGCCCGGTTCGCTGGTGCGCTTGGCTGCCCGCAGCTTTTCCGGGTCGTAGAGCCGCACTTCGTTTCGTTGGTTGCCGTAGTCGGCCGTGGCCACGAACCACTTTCCCCCCACCCGAACGTACTCGGGGCGCGTGCCCTGAATGCACGCATCGTCTTCTATGGTATTGATAATGCTGCCGTCTAGCGTGCGGTCGCGCAAGAGCCTCTCCCAGTCGAGGCAGTAGATCACCGCCTTCCAATCGGTCCCCTCAGGATTTAGTCGGATGGTGTTGCCCATAAAGGTAGGAAGCCCCGAATGCCGGGCGAGGCCCGTGGGGTGGTTGATCACGTTTTTGCCATCTTGCGTGAACTGCACCTCCAGACCGGTATACTTTAGGCCGGATGTATTCACTTGGTACTGACGCATCACCCCTACCTCCCGGTCTCCGTACAAATAGGCGTAGCCATCCTGATAGCTCACGCCCTGGCAAGCTCCGAGGGAGTCGACCGTAAAAGTGCGGGCGATGGAGAGTTGAACGCCTTGCTTTGTCATCGCCGTTTGACGGTAGGTTGGTAGCTCACCGCTCTTTGGCCAACCTTCTACCGCCGATTGTCCACTGACAACAACCGGAGCCAGCAAAAGCGCTCCTAAACAAAAACGTCGTCCGTTTATTAGCATCAGTTCAGTAGCCTTCATTCTGCGCGAAGCTGGCGGGGTCGTTGAATACGTCGATCTCTCGTTGGGGAATGGGGTAGACCAACTGAAAGGGCTGGATGGGCTGGTTGATGGCCTGCATGGCCTCCAAAGCTTGCCCGGTGCGCACCAAGTCGAACCAGCGGTGGTTTTCCAGCGCCAGCTCGAGGCGTCGCTCATTGAGCAGGGCCTCCCGGAAACTGGCCTGATCCGGGAGTTCGGCGGCGCTTAACGCAGCCACCCCCGCCCTAGTTCTCACCTGGTTCAGCAGGTCAAACGCTTCTCCGTCGGCCACGTACCCTTGCGCGTTAAGCGCCTCGGCCAGCATCAGCAGCACGTCGGCGTAGCGCAGCACCGGAAAGTCGTTGCCCATCTGGTTGTTGGAAAAGGGTTCATCCAGAAATTTTCGGGGCACCTTGGTGGCCGACGAGGGTGAGATTGCCACAAACTCCAGCAGGGCCGCCCGTTCGTCTTCGGGCGCGTAGGCCGCTAGCAAACCCGGAGCCACGTTTGGAATGTTGGTGATGCCGTACCACGTGCCGTGCTCCTCGCCGACCAGGTCTTTGCGGTAACGCACCACAAAAATCATTTCATCGTTCAGGGCGTTGTCCACCGCAAACACGCGCGCCACCTGAGGTAACAACTGATAACGCCCCAGCACCGGCCGCAACATGGTTTCGGCTTCGGCGTAGCGTTGCTGGGTGAGATACACTTTCCCTAGCAGGGTCCGGGCGGCGCCGGAAGTCACCCGCCCCCGGTCGTTGCCCGCATAAGTATCCGGCAGATTGGCTATTCCAAATTGCAGGTCGGCCTCGATGGCCGCGTAAACGTCACCAACCGAAGTGCGCACAGCGGTTTCTCGCACCTCGGTGGGCGACTCGGCATCTAAAATAAGCGGCACCGGGCCCCACAGGCGCACCAGGTTGAAGTACGATAAGGCCCTGACAAAACGAGCTTCGGCCCGGTAGCGGTTCTTGAGGGACTCGTCCATCTCGATAGGATCGATGCGATTCAGCACGGTGTTGGCCCGGAAAATTCCCACGTACACGCTACCCCACACGTCCTGCAGAATGTCGTTGGTGGGCGTTTCTTGAAAGCGGTCGATGCGAAACCGACGTCCCCCACCCGCGGCCGGGTCGTTATCCTCTATATTGTCCGAGCGCGTCTCAATCACGGTGATGAATCCGCCCCCGTACTGGTTGCTGCTCTGGAGGGCGTCGTAGGTGCCGTTCACCGCAGCCAGCAGGTCTTCGCCGTTGCGGTAGAAATTTTCGGCGTTGGCCTGCGATTCGGGTGCCAAATCCAAAAAGTCGTCGCCGCAGGCACTCAGTCCGATAATACTGATGAGAATCAATAGCTTTTTCATGAGAAGATGGTTTTGAACGGTTTACGAAGGGGGTTCTCCGGGGCGGACCCTAAAAAGTGAGATTTGCTCCGATGGTGAGCGTGCGGGCCAGCGGATAGGTGCCGTAGTCTTCGCCGCCCGCCAGCGCGTTGTCGGGCTGACTGCTCACTTCCGGGTTATAGCCAATGTAGTTGGTGAAAGTAAAGGGGTTTTGAGCGGTGACATACAGCCGGGCCTGGCTCAATTTTGCCCGTTCGCTGATGGCGGTGGGCAGCGTGTAGCCCAGGGTGATGTTACGTACCCGCACGAACGACCCGTCCTCGATGTGCCAGGTCGACATTTCAAAGTTGCCCCCGGTCTGGAAACGGTTGGCACGGTTGGTCATCCCGTCGCCCGTATTCTGCGGTGAACGCCAGCGGTCCACCGCGCCCTGATAATTGTTCATGTTGCCCTCAATGTTGTAGAAGTAGCGGCGGAAGAGGTTGAAAATCTCGTTGCCCTTCACCGCTTGCACCACAAAACTGAAGTCCAAGTTACGGAAGCCCACCCGGCCGGTGAACCCGGCGGTGTAGTCCGGAATGTAGTTGCCGGTGATCACCGCGTCGCCGTCAACCGTGATCTCGCCGTCGCCGTTCACGTCGCGAAAGGCGAAGTCTCCGGGTTGCGAGTTGCTAAAGCCAGGTTGAGTATCGGCGGCTTCCTGGTCGCGCAGCACCCCTTCCTGCACCAGCGTGAGATAGGATCCGATGGGCTCACCCACCTGCGTGACGTAGCGAGCGCGCCCGGTGCCGCCGGTGGCAATGATGGGCTCGTTTTCAGGCCCTAGCGCCTTTACCTCGTTTTTGTTGGCCGCCACGTTCACTTTTGCCTCCAGTGACAAGTCTCCTATTTGATGCTGAGCGGTGAGCGCCACTTCCAATCCCCGGTTGTTGACTTTTCCAATGTTTTGCAGCACGGTGGAGAAGCCCGAGGCCAGGGGCACCGGCACGTTTAACAGCAGGTCGGTGGTGTTGCTGGTGTAATAGTCCACTTCCAGGTACAGGCGGTCTTCCAGCAGCCCTACGTCTACTCCCACGTCAAAGGTGCTGGTGCGCTCCCAGCGCAGATCGGAGTTTCCGGGAGTATCGGGGGCCAGTCCGTTGGTGATCTGCCCGTCGCCCTCTCCGAACACGTAGTCGGCGCTGGTAATCAGGGCCACCGAACCATAGTTAGGAATCTGGAAGTTTCCGGTTTGCCCGTAGCTGGCGCGTAGTTTTAGGTTGCTGATCAACCGGCTGTTCTGCAGGAAGGGCTCTTCCGATAAACGCCACCCCGCCGAAACCGAAGGAAACAAACCCCACTTGTTGTCTGGCCCAAAGCGCGACGAACCATCGGCCCGCAGAGCGGCTGAAAACAAATAGCGGCTGTCGAAGTCGTACTGCACGCGGCCCAGATAAGACAGCAGCGACCAGGCCTCAATGACCGAGCCCCCGGTGCTCACCTGCCCCGCGTTGAGGGTTTGCACCAGATCATTCGGGAAGTTGTTGGCCTCTAACGAAGTACTCTCTTGCCGCTCTTGCTGAGCGGTGAACCCGGCAATTCCGGCAATAGTATGTTTACCAAAACTTTGGTTATACGACAGGGTGTGTTCTATCAGCCAGTTCATAAACTGATCGGACTTGCTAATTCCCAACGGATCGGAAGGCCCCTTGATATTCCGATTTTCCAGCGTGGAGGGACGGTAGTAGTCGCGTCGGAAGAAGTTGAGGTCGGTGCCGAACGATGCCCGGTACGAAAGCTGGGGCAGCAGTTGGTACTCCAGGTAGGCGTTTCCCAACAGACGGGTGTGATCGATTTCGTCTTGCTCCAGCAGCGCGGTGGCCACCGGGTTGATGAACGGAGTTTGACTGTATCCCCAGGCGTTGTGGTCGAAGTTGAACGAGCCGTCTTCGTTGCGCACCGGCCAAAGGGGGCCGTACACCAGCGCCGACCCGATCACTCCGTTGTCCCAGTAAGGCCCTTCGGAATTCACCCGGTCGTGCTGGCCAAAGGAAGGGTTGAACCGCAACCCCACGCGCAAGCGTTCGGTGGCGTTGATGTCTACGTTAAAACGCGCGCTGTACTGTTTGAAGCCCGAACTGATAATCACTCCGTCCTGGTCAAAGTAGGTGCCTGACACGTAGTAGCGGGTGTTGTCGTTGCCCCCGCTGATCGACACTGCGTGGTTTTGAATCAGCGCCTGTCGGAAGATTTCATCCTGCCAGTCGGTGTTGGTGAGGCCCGGCGTGCCGTTGACGTAGGGTAGAATTTCAGGGGGCACCAGCCAGCCTTCGTTGGGACTGATGCCCAGCGCCTGGGCTCGGGCAATGCGCTCTTCGTTGGTGTCGGTGACGCTGCCGCTCGGCACCGCGTCCAGGTAAGAATTGTTGTGTCCTTCGTAGTTAAGCTCAGCGTACTGGTAGGCGTCCAGCAAATCAATCTTTCGGGCCACACTTTGCACCCCTACGTAGCCGTTGTAGCTGATTTTAGTTTTTCCGTCCCTTCCCTGCTTGGTGGTAATCAGCACCACTCCGTTAGAGCCGCGGGAGCCATAGATGGCAGCGGCCGAAGCGTCCTTGAGCACCTCAATCGAGGCAATATCGTTTACGTTGATCGAGTTAAGGGGGTTGATGGGCTGATCCGGGTAGCGGTCTACCCCGCTGTCGTTGCTGCCCAGGTTGGTCGCGGATCGTGTTTCATTGGACAAGGGTACGCCGTCGACCACGTAGAGTGGTTCGTTGCCCGCGGTGATGGAACTGGTGCCGCGCACCCGGATAGAAAGTCCGCCGCCAGGCGTACCGGACGTTTGCGCCACCTGCACTCCGGCCATCTTGCCGGCCAGTGCCTGGTCGAAGCCACTCACCGGCTGATCCTGCAAGTCTTCGGGACTCACCGAAGCGATGGCCGTGGTCACGTCGCGTTTCTCCTGCACCCCGTAGCCGATCACCACCACTTCGTTGAGCGATTCCAGATCGGCACTCAACGCCACATCGATGGCCGATCGGTTGTTAATGGGGGCCTCTTGGGTTAGGTAACCTACGTACGAAAACACCAGGGTAGTGACCGCGTCGGGTACCGCCAGTCGATAATTACCTTCTATGTCGGTGACGGTGCCCTGGGTAGTGCCTTTTAACAGCACGTTCACTCCGGGGATGGGTTGCCCGGACTCCGCATCGGTTACTTTGCCCTGAACATCTGAACTTTGAGCTTCAGCGGTGAGTAGTAAGGAAGTTGACAGCCAAAAAGTGATGGCTGCGGTGCGGAAAAATGGTTTCATCGGCCGATAAGTTGAAGGTGAATCAATCATCGGCGAAGGTAGAGCAACCTTTCCAGAAGCGTGTGAAGAATATATTACCGAATTGTTACCTATCCGTTAATATTTCCTTCTTCGATTTAACCAAAAAACAACATAACACATAGCTTAGCTGATTACTTACAGCTGCTGACCTGTTGCTAAAAATCCTCAGTTTGCATTGAGCGCTTCCTTGAACGTGCGGATGGCCCGCTCCCGGGCTTCCTGGTGGTCCACCATCGGTTCGGTATAGTCGTCGGTGCCGTACTCGGGTACCCACTTGCGAATGTACTCTTCGGACTTGTCAAACTTCTTCGCTTGGGAGTAGGGATTGAAAATACGGAAGTAGGGTTGTGCGTCCACTCCGCTTCCGGCCGACCACTGCCAGCCGCCGTTGTTGTTGGCCAGTTCGTAGTCGAGCAGTTTTTGCCCGAAGTAGGCTTCACCCCAGCGCCAGTCGATGAGCAGGTGCTTGGTCAGGAAGCTGGCCGCAATCATGCGCACCCGGTTGTGCATGTAACCGTTCTTGTTGAGTTCGCGCATGCCCGCATCCACAATGGGGTAGCCGGTTCGCCCTTCGCACCAGCGCTGAAAATCGTCTTCGTCGTTACGCCAGGGGATATTGTCGTACTTTGGCTTGAAGGCGGTATCCACCACCTGGGGGGCGTGGTAGAGCACCTGCATGTAGAATTCGCGCCAGATGAGTTCGTTCAGGTAGGTAGCGTTGATGTCGCGCGCGGCCCGGGCCAGTGTGCGGATGCTGAGCGTGCCGTGGCGCAGGTGCACTCCCAGGCGGGTGGTACCGTCCTGCGCCGGGTAGTCGCGCTTTTTCTGGTAATGATCGATCACGTCTTCGTCGATGCGGTTGGGCGGAATTTCAATATCGGCCCGCTCAAAGCCCAGGTCTTGTAACGAGGGCATTGGGATGGGCTTCGTCTGATACCAATTATCAAAGCGCAGTCCTGAGCTGTAGGACTCCAGCATGGCATCGTCTAGCTTATTCAACCAAGCTTTTTTGTAAGGAGTGAACACCTTATAGAAACTCCCGGACTTGGTCATGATCTCGTCCTTCTCGAAAATGACTTGGTCCTTGAAAGTTTGAAACGAAACGTCGTGTTCCGCAAGCAGCTTCCGAACGGCCTCGTCCCGTTCTTTGGCGTAGGGTTCGTAGTCGTGGTTAGTGTAAACAGCCCCGACATTATAATCGCTTAAAATCTCCTTCCATATCTCCAACGGCACCCCGTGCTTAATCAACAGCGACGAGCCTTTGTCTTCCAGCCGCTGATGCATGGCGGTCAGCGTGTCGTGCAGAAACATAACGCGGGCGTCGTGCTTCACTTCCAAATCGTCTAAAATGTTGGTATCGAAAACAAACAGGGGTAATACCGGTAGGTCGCCACTCAAAGCGTGATACAGTCCGGCATTGTCCTCAAAACGCAGGTCGCGGCGAAACCAAAAGATGGCAATGGGTTGAGTGGACATAAAGATTTGTTTTTTTGAAAACTTAGCACCCGGAGGAATGTTTGGTAACTGGATACTAGCTACTGGCCTTAAAGAAAGTATCCAGTGACCAGCATCCAGTATCTAGCTCCTTAGAAAGTCTACCAGTATCTATTTTTCACTCAACAAACCACGTATCATGGCAACTAGAAAAGCAAACGCCGTCTGGGAAGGCGGTTTAGAACAAGGAAAGGGCACCGTGTCACTCGGCAGCGGAGCTTTTGAGGGCAACTACAGTTTCAAATCTCGTTTCGAGGACGGTAAGGGCACTAATCCGGAAGAGTTGATCGGAGCGGCGCACGCCGGGTGCTACAGCATGGCGCTGTCGGTAGCACTTGAGCAAGCCGGTCACGCTCCCGAGCGCGTGAGTACCGAAGCCCACGTGCATCTAACCAAAGAAGGCGATGGGTTCACCATCAACAAAATTGACTTGGTGACCGAGGCAAAGATTCCGGGGATCAGCGAAGAAGATTTTCAGCAGCAAGCCAAGCAAGCCAAAGAAAACTGCCCGGTGTCGAAAGCACTGGCCGGGGTTGAAATCTCATTGGACGCGAAGCTATTGTGATAGAGGTTCTGGGTTCGGGGTCTGAGTTGTAGAACATGTTTAGCATAGCCACGTTTTATAGCTTTTCACACTTCGAAATTCATTATTCCTTGCTCGATATTCGATATTGCATGAATATCGAATATCGAGCCGGGCGCCGGGCGCAAGGAATCTCGAATGATGAAGTAATAAAAAATTCTAGCGCTAATCACATATGGGTTAACACAACTCAGATCCTAGAACCCTCAACCCAGAACCTCTAAGGAGTGCGTCCCCGCCAGATTTCTACCCAGCCGTTGTGGATAGTATTATCCGGCAAGATCAGGTGATAGAAGTATACCCCGTCGGATAAATTTCCCCCGTCCCAGGCTTCGGCGTTGGTGTAGTTCTTCGCCCGGTACACCTGCCGTCCCCAGCGGTTGGTGATAATTAGTTGTACGCCCGCATTTTCTCCGAAATCCTCTAAATTGAGAATCTGGAACGTATCGTTCTCGCCATCGCTGTTGGGCGTGAAGATATTAGGGATGTACAGTTCGGCCGTATAGCCTACTTCCACTTGTTTCAGCACCACACAGCCGAAGCGATCACGAACCTCAACAAAGTAGGTGCCCACCGGCTGATCTAGATATTCATGTCGGTACGGACGCACAATCGGATTTTCGTTAACTACCTCCACCCAGTTGGTGCTGCCGCCACTCGGGTCGGCCGCGATGCGCACTTCGTATGGGGCCCCGCCGCCCGTGATGCTATCAATCTCAATGGTACCATAGGGGTAGTTGACCGTCACCTCAACGAAGCTGCGAATGGAAGCGGCCAGTTGCTGCTCTGGTCCGTCAATGGTGAAGGTGGCCGAGCGTTTTTCTTGTACGGTATTCACGCAACCGCTCTGCGCTTGCACCAAATGCACCTGGTACTGTCCATTGGCAATGTCTTCAAAAACAAAACTTTGGGGCGTAGTGCTGAACTTGCGACTCGCGTACTCTTCTTCCTCCCCGCTATCCACCCGGTAGAGATAGGCATCAAAGGGAGTGTTGTCCGCCACCACAATATTCTGAACGGTTACTTTGCCGCCCCCCCGGGTTTGAAAGCAGGCCGTGCTATCCAGTGCGTAGGTGAACTGCAGCGCCGTGGTGCCGGGCGGAGTGGCATCCACCGTCCGACGGGCAACGCAAGCATCCTCGGCGGCGGCCACGATCACCACCTCGTAGCTTCCCCCTACCGCCACGTCCGCAAAGGTAGTTGTGGTGGAACCCAGCAGCAGACTGGTTTGCGCCAGGGTATCGGTTTGGTCCATCAAAAAGACTTCGTAGGGACCCGCCGCCAATGTAGCATCGGTATCCACGGTCACGTTGATCGACGTGCTCACGTCGTCGCAGGCGATGGTTTGTGGCACGGTAGCCGTAAAGCTCACTGACTTGGTGCCGACCGTAAACTTACCCCGGCACGACTGCGACAGCGCATCGTAGATTTCGTAGGTGTAGCGGCGACTGGGCAGATTGTCAAAGGTGATGCCGCTGCTTCCCTCCTTGGTTTCAAACACCACGCCGCCCTCCTCAATCACCGTGAAGGTGAACGTCTCGGTAGTGTTGTTGATGGCCGTGAAAGTTACACTTCCTTCCCCGGTTTCGCAGGCGGCCAGGGTGGTTTCGGGGATGAAGGTGATGCCATTCAGGTTACATACCGTGGTGGTGTCGGTACCCGTCGAGCAGTTGTTGGGCACGAAGACGGACAGCGTGTCGTAGGATTCACCGGTGAGGAAATCAAATATTTCTACCTGATAATCGCCCGCACTTAGCCCGGAGATGGTTACCCGCTTATTGTCTCCGTTAGCTTCTCCCGATCCTACCCTCGCCCAGTAGTAGCGATCCGGAGTATTGCACGCCTCCGGGAAGTCAACCACGACTTGCCCGAGCGAGTCGCACGTTTCGGCTTTGGCGGTTATCCTAATCTCGTTCTGTAAACCAATGGTGGTAATGAAAGCAACGGTATCCAAGCACCCCGGCAGGTCGAGTGTATCCCAAACCAGCACCTCGTAGTCACCGGCTTTCACTCCGCTGAAGAAATGGGGCAGCGGAGGCGAACCGGGCTCTCCGGCTTCCCAGGCCGACGTATCGGCCGGGTTGGTCAGCGACTGGTACCGATACTTAAAGCGGCCCATGTCGGGAGTCACGGTGACCCCCGACTTTTTGCGCGACAGGATGGTAAAGGCTCCGTCGGCATTGCCGGGACAGGTGGCGTTGCTGGTGGTCACGGTGAAGGCCACCTGATCGTGTCCGCAACCGCATTCATCGGCCAGTTTGGTCGAGATAAAGCTCGAACCGTTGGTAGGACTACCTTCGCCGCAGTCGTTTATGGGGATCACCCGGTAATTGTAGTCAGTTTCTACCGCCAGGGTGGTGAAGGTGTAGAAATCACCGTCTACTTCGGGTGAGGGTTCTATTACGGTGGTAAAATTATCTCCCACCGGTGAAGCCTCTACCCGGTAGCGGATACCTGATTGGGCCGTCCAGCTCACCGTGAAGCCCACGCACGAAGGTACCGCGGCGGTGGGAGCGCTGGCGAGTCCGGCCGGAGTGTCGTCGGTGGTCACGGTGCCGCTGGTGAACGCGCTTTCCGTGCAGCCCCGCGCCCTGATACGATACTCGTACAGTGTGCCCGGCGTTAGGCCATTAACCTCCAAACTTAAGTCAGTGATGGTGTTCGTGGTGAAAGTAGCAAACCCATCTTCTGATACGTCAACTACGTAATCGTCGGCATCCGGCACGGCAGGCCAAGACAAGGTAAACCCGTCGCATTTAATATCCGAAGCGCTTGCTGCGGGCGGAATCGGTTCGCTGCGGGAGGTGAAGCTGGCAAATGCCATCGTGGTGTTGCATCCGTCTAAAATTGCTAGCACGTGAAAGAAGTAATTTGCTCCTGGCGTAGGTAAGGACACGGTGGTAGTCGTCAATACCGTGGCATCGGGCGTGGCCGATAAAGTCCCGTTGGTAAAGTCGCTATCGTCATCCAGATACACTTCGTAGCGACTCACCGATCCGCTCACCGCTTGCCAGTTTAGTTCGGCGGTGGTGCAACCAGCGGTAGCGCTCAGATTGGTGGGAGCATCGCTGAGTCCATCGGTGGTTAGGCTGGCGGCGGCTGAGTAAGCGGAGGTTCCACAACTGGTTGCTACGCTTATCCGGTAGTGATAAGTTTGTCCGCCGGTGAGTCCGGTAATGAGCAATTTATTGTCGGCGCTTCCTACCGGAGCCGGATTATAACCAGCCAACAAGTTGGCAAACGCGGCATCGGTGGCCACCTCCACGGCGTAGTCGGTGGCACCGGGCACAGGAGCCCAGTTGGCAGTAAATTGGTCGCAGCTAGCGCCCGTGGCGTAGAGTCCGCTAGGCACGTTGCCCGTTTCGGTGGTGACCGAGATCACGTTCGAGTTGTCCGATACGCAGCCGCCGTCGACCGACCGCACGCGGTAGAAGTACTGCGTGCCGGGGGCCAGTCCGCCCACCGTGAAGGTGGTGACGTTGGCGGCAATGGTTTCATTATCTAAGAACGGCGTAGTAAACAACGCATCTTCCGAAACATCCAGGCGGTAGCTGATACCGGCGCCTTCGTCACTCCATCGGGCGTCGAAGCTGCTGCACTGGATACTAGGAGCCAGCGGAGCAGTGGCGGTGGGCCCGTCGCTGGTATTTTGGGGTAGTACACTATACGGGCCAAAGGTTTGGGTGCACGTTCCGCCGTTGTAAGTAATATCCACCGAATACTCCCCTACCGGAATACTGCTGAGATTTTGCGTGGTTCCTACGGTTGACCCTCCGCTGTCCTTCCAGGTGTAAGTATCGGGAGTGGTGCCGCTCACGTTGATAGAAAGGCTGCCGTCGGTGGTGCCCACACAGCTAGGCTGAGTCACGTTGTCTACCGATATGGAAGGAGCGGGCTGCGCTTCTACTTCTACCTCTTGATACGTTATACACCCCAGGTTTGGCCCGCTGGTTACTTCTATCTCTAGAAAATAGGTACCTTTAACAAACCCGTTAGCGGTTACATCATTATCTACGTTGGTATCTAGCACTAAAGTAGGCCCTACTGGTGCGTTGTTACGGTCAAAGTAGTTTATAGTATATTCTCGGGTATCAGTGTTGTCCGTAGAGGTGGTAGTGATGGTTCCATTGCTGCTATTACCACACACTGTGTTACCGGCTGAGGCAACCTTATCGTCTATCGGTGCGACTCCAATAGTAAATATGACCGTCGTATCACAAGCAGTAACCGAATCAGTAATGACAACATTGTGAATTCCCGGTGACAAATCATCGGCATATCCGACGTACCCCCCCACAGGCGGCAAGAAAGTTTCATTAAAATATACAGTGGTAGTTGTACCTTCGCTCCATTCAAATCCAAACGATCCGCTTCCTCCTCCAGCTGCCAATCCCTTGTACCCATCATTAGTTGTACAATCGCTCGTGCCAAGATAGGCACCTATATCTTGCACATTGATCGCGTTGTAAAAAGTAATTACTACCATGTCGCTCACCGAGCAGCCACCCTGGGTCACTCTCCATTCAAACTCGTAGCGGCCCGTATCGCTAACGCTTACCGATGTGGTTGGGTCAAAGCGATTGGCAAAGGTGACGGTTTCACTGCCCGAAGGAGTGGTGGCTAGCGTCCACTCACCGGTGGCCCCGGTAGCCGGAGTATTCCCCAGTAGGTCGTATCGGAGTCGACAGGCCAGGTCGTCGGTGCCCGCGTCGGCGGTAATGTCGTTGATGGTGATCGCTACCGAGTCGCGGCCGTTGCAGCCGGGAGTGGTGGTTTCATAGATGACGAAGTAGTTGCCCGCGGTGCTGTTATCCACGTCTATCACCCCGCTACTACTGTCTACCAGCAACAAGGTAGGCGCACTCGAAGAAAACACTCCGCCACCGGTTGTAACCGAACCGGGGGGCACACTGCCCGTTCCTCGGCAGAAACTACTTGCCGGATAAGTGAAGCTTGCGTCGGTGGCTTCCTCTATGACTACCGTGATGGTCGTATCATCGGGGCAGGGCCCGTTGGTCCTAAATTCAACCTCGTAGATTCCCGGATCGGTATCGCTCAGGTCGATCAATCCGGTGGCGGTCACAATCGTCATCACCGCCGTAGCCGGATTAGCACTGACTACGCTAAACGTACCGGTGGTGGTGCTACCCGGGGCAAAGACCGGTGTTGGATCAGTCGTTTCGCTTTGGCAGATGGCACTGCCGCCGTTGTACGAGATATCAGCCACATCGGGGGCGAAGATTTGCACCGTTTCTTCGTGTACTGCGTCGGCGCACGAACCGCCCGACCCCGCGATAAAGTTCGTTACCCGGTAGGTGCCCGGATCGCTGGTCGCCAGGTCGATGCTGCCATCAGCGCCCAGCGCCAGCACGTTGGGTCCGGCGGGCGAGGGTTGGTAAGAGAACGTTCCGGCCGTGGCTCCGGGAGCGAATACGGGCGGAGTGGTTCCCGCCTGAATGCAGTACTGGTCCTGACTGTAGTCGAAGGCGGGATCAGGCGTACTGTTGATGATCGATACCTCAAACGATTCGGTAGAAACACACGAGCCGCTACCGATGGTGTAGGTGATGGTGTAGGGTCCGCCCACCG
This sequence comes from Cyclobacteriaceae bacterium, assembly GCA_965217295.1. Lineage (GTDB taxonomy): Bacteria > Bacteroidota > Bacteroidia > Cytophagales > Cyclobacteriaceae > Tunicatimonas. The sequence continues at coordinate 3,971,198 of CBDCHR010000008.1, read as the reverse complement.
TACTGGCGGAAACATCAATGGTTCCGTCGTCCGAGTCTATTGAAATTGAACTGGGAGCGCTAAACGTTCCGCCGAAAGCGTAGCCCGCTACGGGCTTAGGGTCGCTGCCATCGAAGCAGTAGGTGCCGGAGGCGTAGCTAAAGGTAGCATCTACTCCCACTAGATTGATTTCTACACTGCCGGTCATGGCTACCTGGCAGCTACTGTTATTGGCTACCACCGTATATACGTCGTCATCGGAGAAGCTTCCGTCCGGCAACACAAAGTTCAATGCCGCGTCGTTGCCCGTTAGGGTAGTCACTGGGTTGCCGCCGGTCATCAGCACGTAGTCAATTCCCAGGTCTGAATTATCCAGGGTGATGGTCGCGGGCTGTCCCGGACAAACATCCAGCACGGCGGGGGTGGTGATGGTAAACACCGTCGGGTCACTGATTTGGATACGGGCCTGCCCCGCCATCATCCGGGTGCAACCAGACGCATTTTCGGCCTGGATCGTCCACACATCGCCATTGGCGAACTCACTTTGCGGCAGCGTAGTCGTAAGCGGACTACCGTTGCCCGCCACCGGCGCTAGCGCGGCTACCACCGTATTGTTTCGCAACAGTTGGTACTGCGTTCCGGTTTCCGAACCGTCTAGGCTGATGGTGGCATCGGTGCCGGAACAGACCAGGGTCGGGTCAGTGCCCACCGTAAACACCGTGGGTAGCGCGTTGACCGTTACTACAATATCATCCGTGGCTTGGTCGCCGTTGCCGTCGGTGACTTCCACCGTGAAGGTGGTGGTGATGGTCGGGGTTGCTGACGCTTGAGGATTATTAGCACTGGCTTGGGTGATAACGGTTCCGTTGTCGCTGGTCCAGGCGTAGGTGTAGACTCCATCACCACCGGAGCCTAACGCGCTCAGGTCGATGGTTTCCCCTTCGCAAACGGTAATTGGATTTTCGGAACCTTCGGCCGAGGCAATTACGCTGGGGAGACCTCCGGTGACGGTAACGGTTACCTGATCAGTGCGCTGGCAAGTGCTGCCCACTCCCTGATCAGTGACGGTGAGCGTAAAATTGACCGATGCCGTCAGTGCGACCGTGGTAGGATTGGCTACGTTGGGATCATCCAGCAGCGCGGCCGGTTCCCAGCGGTAGGTATACGGGCCGGTACCGTTGCTTGCGAGCCCGCTCAAACTGGCGGTAGTTCCCGTAGCAACGCTCTGGTCGGTTCCTGCATCGGCCGACAGTTGATTTCGGGTAACGGTAACCGTGGCCTGTTCGGAAGGACAGGTGCCCGAGTTGTCGCTGATCGTCCAAACGAATTGGTTTGCGCCAACATCGAGGTTGGTAACGCGGGTGACCGGATCGTTGAGATCATCAAATACTCCGGAGCCGGTGGTTGTCCAGGTTCCCTGCTCTCCGGGGGCCGGAGCATTAGCCGCCAAGACCACTTCGTCCTCACACACGGTTTGGGCAGTTCCCGCGTCGGCTACCGTTACGTCTCGTCGGAAAATGGTAATCACGTCTTCGGTGGGATCACACACTCCGTTGTTATCGCTAATTGTCCACTTGAACACGTTGTTTCCCGGGCTGAGTCCGTTCACGACGGTTGCCGGGTTATTGATGTTCACGAAGGTTCCGCTTCCGCTTTGAACGGTCCAGGTTCCGGTTTCGGTGGTCGTTGCCGAGTTGGCACTAAACAAGTAGCCGTCGGAGCAGATCGTTTCGTCGGGACCGGCATTGGCAGCCGTGATATCGCTGATGCTTAAGGTGGCCGACCCGGTCATGGCTACCGTACAACTTCCGTTATTTGCTTCGATCGTTACACTACCCCCGTCAACCAAATCAACAAAAGGAATAGTGATGATCAGCGCGCTGTTGTCACCGGGCACCGTAGCCACCGCGGTGCCATCAATCAGCACGTTATAATCAACGCCCGTTTCCGAGCCGCTGAGTTGAACGACGGCATTTTCTCCGGTGCACACGTCGGTCTCCACCGCGGTGACGGCAAACGGTTGCGGGTCGTTGGTCTGAATCGTAGCTGAACCGTTCATGAGCCTGGCGCAACCGGTGTTGTTGTCCGTAGCACGGATGGACAATACGTCGCCCGCGTTGAACGAGCCATTCGCCAGAACGAACTCCAATCCGGTTCCGGTGCTGGTGGGCACGTTTCCTACCACTTCCGCCCCGTTCTGCAGCAAAGTATAAGTGACGTCAGCATCTTCTCCGTCCAGAGCAATAATAACATCTGCCCCACTGCATACCAACGCATTAGGACTAGGGGTAAGGTTATAAGCCGTTGGTAGCGGATTCACCGTCACGGTTACCTGATCCTTGGCCGTATCGCCGTTGCCATCCGTCACGGTGACTTCGTAGGTGGTTGTCACTGTGGGATTTACAGTGGGCGATGCGCCGGTGCCCACTCCGTTATCCCAGGCGTAGGTATAGGTGCCATCTCCGCCCGAAGCAGCGGCGGTGAGTTGCACCGCTTCCCCGGCGCAGACCGCGGTCGGACTCGCAGAAGCGATGACCGTAGGTAGCCCTCCGGTGACCGAGATGATTACCGCGTCGGTAGATTTACAGCCAGTATTCGTATCAGTGACCTCTAAGGTAAAGGTTGTGGTAGCGGTTAGGCTAACGGTGTTCGGATTCTGATTGGCTTCTTCTCCGGGGGCAATTTGATTGGCGGGAGCTGAAGTCCAGGCGTACGTATACGTGCCGCTGCCGTTGCTAGCGCTGCCCGACAGAAGGGTGGGAGTGTTCTCCGGAATGCTTTGAGGCGGTCCTGCTTCCGCCGTGAGGTTATTCACCGTAGCGGTGGTGCTACCGTTCATCGTCCGCTCGCAGGTGGTCCGTCGTCCGATCACCGAAAAGGCACTGCCGTTGTCACCGCTGGTTACGGGCATCGTGAAATTAATGGCACTTCCGGTTCCGTTCACCAACGTGCCGGTGCCTACGCCGTCTTTGAGCAATTCGTAGGTCACTCCGCTTTCCGAACCGCCCAAACTGACCGTTATAACATCGCCGGGGCAGGCGGTCACGCTGGCCGGTGAGGTGATCCCAAAGGCGCTGATGGTACTGATTATCACGGTGGACGAACCACTCATGGGAGTAACGCAGATGCTGTTGTTAGCTTGTACCGTGAGCACGTCGTTGTTTATAAAACTACCGCTGGCAAGCGTCAGGCTGATGGGCGAACCGGTACCAGAAACAATTTGTCCGGTAGGGATCGCGTTTTTATAAATCTCGTAGGCAACCCCACTCTGCGATCCGCTCAGGGTGATAGTAGCATCGTCGCCGGGGCACAGAGCGAGCGAACCCGGATCTACGTCGAACGGAGTGGGTCGGGGGTTGACGGTGACATCGGCCGAACCACCAACGGTTACCGCACAGCCGTTCGCATCTTGTACGGTAGCGACTGTATACGAGGTGGTAGCGGTAGGGCTTACCGAAATGGCGGTGCCGCTTGTGTAGCCGGTGATCACCGTACCGTCGCTGAGCGTAAAGGTGTAGGGAGCTTGTCCGCCGGTGATGGTTAGCTGCACATCGGCGGTCTCTCCTTCACAGATGGTAGCGCTTCCTGAGATGCTGGCGGCCGTAGGGCCTTGGTTGAGCGTAATCGTAGCCGAACCCGTACCCGCCACTTCGCATCCGTTAGCATCGGTAACCACCCCACTGATGGAATAGGTGACGTCGGCGGTGGGCGATACGGAAATATTGTCTCCGCTCGTATAATTGGCAACTGGAATGGTGGTGGCGTCTACCGAGTTGACGAGGGTAAAGCTAAACGGCCCTACCCCGCCGGTGATCGCGACCGTCAGGTCGGTGCTGCTCCCGGTGCACACGGTGGCGTCGCCCGATAGTACGGCCTGGGTGGGTGATGGGTTCACCGTGACGGTGGCTTTGTTATCCAGTTCGGCCTCGGTGCACACGCCGTTGTCAGCGACAATGTAGAAAGTGGTGCTAAACGTTAGGGTACCGGTAGGAAAAGATATATCTCCGCCGTTGCCGGTGATCACCGGCCCGACGTTGCTATCGTCAGCATCGTTACGCAGCTGATAGTCAACGTTTAACTCGCTGTTTTGCAGCAGAATGCTGGTACTTTCGCCGGAGCAGATGGTATTTTCATCGGGGCTCACGGCCAGGGTGAGGTCTACGGCGTCAACGACCGTAACGGTGGCCTGATCGGTGAGTTCCACGTCGGGACAGGGTCCGCTGATGCTACTCACTAGCACATTGAAGGTGGTGCTGGTGGTGAGGTTTCCGGTGGGCAACGTTAGATCAGCGTCCGCACCGTTGGCGGGCCCCCCGATCGGGCTGTTGTCGGCATCGTCACGCAGTTGGTAGCGGTAGCCGGTTTGGGCGTTACGAACGGTTACGCTGGTTGATTCGCCCGCGCATATGGTAGGATCATCTTCGTCTACGATTAGACTAATGGCGATGGGATCGACCACGGTGACGGTAACTGACGAGGTGGCGGTGCAGCCCTTATCGTCGGTGACCTCGTAGGTGAGACTGTAGGTGCCGGGAGTGGCCGAATTGAAGGTGGGATCGACCACATTGGTAGCCGACAGAAAGCCTACGTCGCCCGTCCAAGTGTGCGTGACGTAATTGTTGGCGCCCCCGGTGGGATTGCCGTTGAGCAGTAAGTCTACCGCCGCGCAGGCCTCGGGATTGCTGGGAGTAATGGCGGCGGTGGGCGGCACCCGTCCGTCGGGAATAATCACACTGACCGTTTTGGTACAGTTATCTCCTACCGTGGTACTGTTCTGGTCGATGACCGTCACCGTGTAGGTGCCGTGCTCGAGGTTGGAGAAAATGGGACTGGTTTGAAAGGTGGTGCCGTCGATGGAGTACTCATAACCTCCGGCTCCGCCACTCACCGCGCTGTTCATGTTGATCTCGCCGTCGAAGGGAGCAGGCGGAGCGCAGACGGTATTAGGCTGAGTGGTGATTTGGGCGGGGTCGATGATGATCTCGGGGGCAGCAGGAACCGGGGTTCCGAAAGCATCAGTCTGCCTAAATTCTCTACTGCTAAAACTGCCATCACAGTCCCCACCCACCAAAACAATAGAATATCCATCAGCAGGAGGAACACCAGTGAAAGTTATTTTATTTGGAGCTATGTAGTTTACCGCAATTCCAGGAACTACTTTCAAACCCGCAGAGAGGGTTGATTCATCGTATACATAACCACCCCCTGAGCCTAGTTTGAGTAGATTGTATTCGTAGTCACCAGTAACAGGAGTAAAGTCACCTAAGCTAACGTCATATACACCCAGAGCATTTACAAAAGAGATTTCAATTTCGCCATCGTTTGCCAAATAGCATTGTTCTGGAGTAACTGAAATAGTCCTTTCACTCTGAGTTTCATCGGGACAAATTTGACCGTAGGCAGTGCCAGCCAGTAAAGCGTATAATACCGCAGCAAGCGGAGGTAGCAATCTTATAATAGAATTCTTCATTATTCCCCTTACTGGTTAAATGCTTTTACCGTGATCTCGCCTGTTTCCGGGTTAAAGGTTTCCCGACACGATGGACTAGTAAGAACTACTACATAGCCAGTTCGGGCGGGTACATTTCTATAGGTGATTGTTCCGGGAGCGCGAAATTTTAGGGTGATTTGCGAATCTAGATGAAACCCCGTGTCGAGATTAGCTCGGTCGTAGACATATCCGTTTTCCTTTTTATTCCACAGGCTATACTGAAAATTTTGTTCACTAGGCTTCATATCACCATGCAACCCAGAAAAGGTCACAGTGATAGAGCCATCATTACCACCCGGCGTTTGCTCGTGAGTAACTTCAAAGGTTGCGTTGTCGGGGCAGCCTTGCGCCCGAAGGGTTAGCGACAAACCCAGTAAGAATCCGCTATAAAGGAGCGCATTGCGTAAAAATCTTTCACCCATCGTACTTGCGTGTTGCGTTGGCATTTCACTACCCACATAAATAGCATAATACTTATCGGGGGGAAGGCAGAAAGTAAGGCAAATGGTACACCACTCGTATTTCGCCGAAAACCGCGCTTGTCTAACCGTATCTCACGCAAGGTCTGGTAAGCAAACCCACAATTAGTTATAGATAAAATAAGTAATGTCATAACATCACTTCCTTAAATGATGATTTCAAGCAGAAATGAGGAAAAGAACGGGAAAAGGAGAAGCACCGGAGTGTAGCAGAAAGCTAACTCTTGATGACAGAAAAGTACGTAACTTGATCAATTCACCCACCACTCAGTCGCAATCGGGAGGCAGTTTAGCAGGCTAATGGTGGACCTGCTCTTGGTAGGCACGCCGGAAGACGCAAAAAAGCGGACTAGAAAAGAAATAAATTTTTCGGAACCGGGGACGTTTCTTACGTGCTTAGTTGGGCCCGAATCTGCCCGGCCACCGTGGTCATTTCCTCGTCGGAGAGTTGCAGCTTGGGACGGCTGAAATTGGCGTCGTCCATGCTGTTGATGGGAATGAGATGTAGGTGGGCGTGCGGCACCTCCAGGCCGATCACGGCGGTGGCGATGCGCTTACAGGGCACGGCTTGCTTGAGTCCGATGGCCACCTGCCGGGCAAAGCGGTTCAGTTCAAGGTAGAGATCCTCTTCCAGATCAAAGTAATAATCCACCTCCCGCTTGGGCACCACCAAAGTGTGGCCTTTCACCAGCGGACGAATATCCAGAAAGGCAATGGCGTGCTCGTTTTCGGCCACGATGTGCCCCGGAATCTCACGGTTGATGATGCGGGTGAAGATAGACATGGGGCAGTGGTTGGTAAACGGACGCGTGGCAAACACGCCCGATGACAGATTAGTTAGATTGATACGCGCCGAACACGCTTTAAAAATAGATTGCGTTTTTGGTGGAGGAGATCCCGGATATTTTGCTGCGCCATGCTACGCAAAATTCCGGGATGACGTTTAGTTCAATGAGATATCCAGAATCTCGAAGTTGATGGTGCCCGCCGGGGCTTGCACCTGGGCGGTTTCGCCCACTTTTTTGCCCAATAGTCCTTTACCAATAGGAGATTTCACCGATATCTTGCCAGATTTCAGGTCAGCCTCTTCTTCGGATACCAGGGTGTAGGACATTTGCGCTCCATTCTGCTGGTTCTTGATCTTTACCGTCGACAGAATGGACACCTTGGAGGTATCCACGTTGGCTCCGTCGAGCACGCGGGCGTTGCCGACCACTCCTTCTAGCTTGGCTATTTTGAGCTCCAGATGGCCCTGGGCATCTTTAGCAGCGTCGTACTCGGCGTTTTCACTCAGGTCGCCTTTGTCTCGGGCTTCGGCGATCTGCCGAGCCATATCAGTGCGCCCCTTGGTTTTTAGTAGATTTAACTCATCCTTGAGTCGTTGCAAGCCTTCTTTGGTGTAATACGATATGTCTGCCATACTTTGTAGGTTTTAGGATTCTCCTCACTGCCCAAAATAAAAGAACGGCACCCGAAAGCAGCCGCTTGTATAAGACCCGTCTTTTGTTTGGTAGAGGAGTGTCTTTTACGCGTTGGAGCGCAGAAGACGGTGTTGAAGAATAAAATGTTAGACACAAACATAACTAATTTCTCAATTCCCTCCAATAAGAGAATGATTGAATGGATGGATGATTGAATGATCTCTATAGCATTCTGTCCTTCTATCATTCTATCATTCCTTCAAGCCAATAAAATTAAAAGGAGTAATTGTCCGCAGTTCTTGCTTCACAACCTCATCCACTTCCAGCGTCTCAATAAACCGTTTGATGCTGGCTTCTGAAATTTTATCCTGCCCGCGGGTGAGTGCTTTGAGCGCTTCGTAGGGCTTTGGGTAGCCTTCGCGGCGCAAAATGGTCTGAATGGCCTCCGCCACCACCGCCCAGTGCTCCTCCAGATCGTCGTGCAGCGCCGCCGCGTTTAATTCAATTTTGTCCAGTCCTTTTTGCAACGAGTGCAGCGCCACCAGACTGTGGCCCAGCGGCACGCCCAGGTTGCGCAGCACGGTGGAATCGGTGAGGTCGCGTTGCAGTCGCGACACCGGAAGCTTAGCGGCTAGGTGACTGAACAGCGCGTTGGCGATGCCCAGGTTACCTTCGGCGTTTTCAAAGTCGATGGGATTCACCTTATGCGGCATGGCCGACGAACCTACCTCGTTGGCGATTACCTTCTGGGTGAGATAGTTCATTGAGATATACTGCCACAGGTCGCGACTTAGGTCAACCAGAATAGTATTGATCCGCTTGAGGTTATCGAACAGGGCGGCCAGAAAGTCATAGTGCTCAATCTGCGTGGTGGGGTGGCTGCGCCGTAGGCCCAACTGCTCCTGGGTGAAGCGGTCGGCGAAGGCTCGCCAATCGATGTTGGGATAGGCCACCACGTGCGCATTGAAGCCGCCGGTGGCGCCGCCAAACTTGGCCACGTGGGGCAGTTGGTCCAGCAGCGCAATTTGCCGGGTGAGCCGTTCGTGAAACACGGCCCACTCTTTGCCCACCCGGGTGGGAGTGGCGGGTTGCCCGTGAGTGCGGGCCAGCATGGGCACGTCGGCCCACTGCCGGGCTTGTCGCAGTAGCTGCTGCTGCACCTCATCCAGCAGCGGACGGTACACCTGCTCCAGTGCCTCGCGCACGCTGAGCGGAATGGCGGTATTGTTGATGTCCTGCGAGGTGAGAGCGAAGTGAATAAACTCCTGCTGCTCAGCCAAACCCAGCTCCGCCCACCGTTCCTTGAGAAAATACTCCACCGCTTTCACGTCGTGGTTGGTCGTTTTCTCGATGTCTTTGATGCGCTGGGCGTCGGCTTCCGTAAAGTCGGTCACAATGGCGCGCAAGCGAGGAAACAGGGCATGGTCTACCCCTTCCAACTGCGGCAGCGGCAGTTCGCACAGGGCGATGAAGTATTCTACCTCCACCCGTACTCGGTAACGAATTAGGCCATACTCCGAAAAGAAGGGGGCCAGGGCGTCGGCGTATCTTCGGTAGCGTCCGTCGAGGGGCGAAACAGCGGTGAGTTGGGTGAGGTTTTGTCCTGACATAATTTGCGTTTGTATCGTGCGAATTTAGCATACATTCGGTTCGATTGCTCTATTGTTCGGCTGTTTGTATTAACAATAGAGCAATCGATCAGTTGAGCAATCGAACCGTTGGGTTACGAAACAATATTGACAATAAAAGTGTAATAAAGCCACCTTAACCGTATACTAAATATTAATTACCGTGCTGTTCAATTTATTCGGAAAGAAGAAAGAAACCCCCGACCCCAAAAAGTCTTCGCCCCAGAAGTCTTCTAAGTACCGCGAACTTACCGTCCGGTCGATCGTCAAGGAAACTACTGAGGCGATCACCATCACCTTCGAAACTCCACCAGAGGGATTGTTCTACAAGGCAGGCCAGTTTCTCACGCTCATCCTTACTATAGAAGGTGCCGAGGTGCGGCGGTCCTATTCGCTGTGCACCGCTCCGGCCGTCGACCCGCACCCAGCCGTCACCGTGAAGCGGGTGGCTTCGGGCAAGGTTTCTAACTATTTGAACGATACGCTCAGGCCGGGCGACACCGTCCGCGTGGCCGAACCCGCGGGCACTTTCACCACTGCGGTGGATGCCACCAACCAGCGTCACCTGGTGATGTTTGGCGGAGGCAGCGGCATCACCCCGCTGATGGGCCTGCTGAAGTCAGTGCTGCACACTGAATCGCAGTCGAAGGTGTCGCTCATCTATGCCAATCGTTCGGCTGACTCTATTATTTTTAGTAAGCAGCTAGCGTCGCTTCGAGAACAGTATCCCGAACGACTTCGGGTGGTGCACGTGCTGGAAGATGCTACGGACCATTCCGAAGCCCACGAAGGACAAGTGCTCGTCGAGCGGGTGCCCGAGTTGCTGGATGCGCTGCCCTTCTCGGAAGCCGCCACCGAATATTTCTTGTGCGGGCCCCAGGGGATGATGGAAAACGTGCGCCAAGCGCTACAGTCGATGGACGTTCCGTCCCATCTTGTCCACAAAGAAAGCTTCGTGCTGAGCAAGTCGGCTACCGCCAAGCCCGATGCTGCCTCTGAGAAACCCGCCGCCACCTGGGATACTGACACCACTCCGGGAGCGTATCAAACAACAAAGGCCCCGGTGAACGAAGCCCACGAGGTGACTATCCGCTACGAAGGCGAAACGCATCGCTTCACGGTGGAGCCCGAAAGCACCATTTTACAAACCGCCCTGGCGCTGGACATTGAGCTGCCCTATTCGTGCCAGAGCGGACTGTGCACCGCCTGCATGGGCAAGTGCGTTTCGGGCCGCATGAAACTCGACGAAGAAGACAGCCTCACCGAAGACGACCTCAAGGAAGGCTACGTGCTCACCTGCGTAGGCCATCCGCTCACCGACAACGTGGTGATCGAAATTGAGTAGGAGAATGGCTGACTGCAACGGTAAGCTTCGACCGGTGCAAGTGCACAAAAAAAGCCGGAACGGATCCGGCTCTGAGTGCGGTCAATAAGGAAAGAAGCTTAGTTGTTGGGTAACTTCAGCATATCAGCCTCAATGTTGTACTTTTTGATCAACTCGGTGGTGTACTTCTTCTTGCCGTAGGGCACGATGAGATAAAACTTGCCGCTTTTCATTTTGGCTAAGTTAGAAAAGAGCTTCCACTTACTCACCACCTGCTGTTCATTGTGCTTGTCGCCCTCCACAATCTTAAAATAATCCTTACCTAAGGTGGTTTTGCCAGTGAGATCAGGCATCACTTCTTCGTCGGTTTGTTTGCGGATAAACTTACCGGGAAGCTCATAGTCAGGATGATCGGCCTTAATATTGTCGTAGCCCTTGCTCTCCAGTAACTCAATAGCTTTTTCCAGGTAATCACTCTGTTTACTTTTTACCGCTGTCGTGCTCATAAAGAAAATACGTTTAAACTATGGTTAAATATTTAATACAGGCGCATGCATCAAAAATCCGCCAGATGTTACTCAGGCGGAAAACAGAAAAACAATTGACAAATATACGATAATAACCACGGTGCACGAACAAAAGTTCAGAATTATTTAGGGGATATACTGCTCTGAGCAACAATTTATCGTGGTAGGTGCTAGCCAAGGAGCCTAAACGCTTGTTGCAAAGCGGCCGCGGTAGCAGCAACGGCGGCCTGATCGTCTAATTCATTAAGCACCTGGTTGAAAGGTTCAGCCCGTACGGGACCATCGTAATTGATTTTCATTAGTGCTTTTAGGAAATCTTTCGTTGGAATAATACCTGTGGCAACCGGCAGTTCTCGTTCGCCATCGATCTGCTCGCGGGGTGAACGTCCGCGGTGGGCGTCGTTCAGGTCGCAGGCTACCACCTCCCGGTTAGTCAGCGTCAAAATGTCATCTACGCTCTCTTCAGCGGTGTACCAGTGGAAACTGTCGAGCACCACTCCCACGTTAGGTTGTTTAAGGTCAGCAATTAAAGCGCGGACTTCTTCCAGGGTGGATACAAAGGCGTACTTGTCACGGTCGCGCAGCGTTTTCGGCCCCACGTATTCCAAACCCAGTCGGATGTTGTGATCATCCAACACCCGGGCTACCTGTTGCAGACGATCCACGTGCTGCTGAAAGTTTTTCAGGTAGTTTAGCTCTGCGTGCGTTGGCATAATCCAGGTGCTCATGCGGGTACCTCTGGCGGTTTGTAGCGCCTTAGCCAAGCGAGGCAACTCCGCTAAGTCAGCCTTGAACTTACTTTCATCCTTTCGAAACTCTACGGGCAGTCCGGCTACGCCCCAGACGAGCTTCTTTTTTTTCATATCAACCAGCAGACCGGTTACGGCCCCGGCATTCTGATCAGCTAAAAATGTTGGGTACGGGGTGATTGCCTCAAAACCGTGCTGCGCCGCTAATTCTACTAACTCGAGCTGACCCACCTGCACACCAATGGCACCGGGGTCCAGGCTCATGGTGAAGCGATGGGATGGTGCCCCACCGGATGGTGCCCCACCGGATGGTGCCGGAACGGTTAGAAGCCCAGCCGCCGAAAGTAGGGCGCTTTTTTGAATGAATATTCGTCGTTGCACTAGTGAAAAGTTTTGATGAGGCCCTCAATATACATCCTATCTGCTTACAAACTGAGATTGACTACCGAATTTTCCGAACCGCTAACCACAAAAGCTCATTGGTTGGTACATTAGTAACATATTAGTCAACTCTTTCCACCATATACGAAGCCACCGACCCATCTTTACCCTCGTATCAAAAGCTTATCCAACATGCTAAAAAAGATTCTCTCTATCGGACTCACCGAGGACATGCCCAGCTTCAAGCAGCGCAGGGTGAGGGTTGCTAATTCGATTACTCTCATCCTCCTGGGAGCTTTAGCAATTCCATTCGCAATACTGTCGTGGATCTATTTCCCTCCGGTTGCGGTTTCTCCGCTGCTGGGAGGAGTGGTTTGTGGCGTTTACTTTGCGTTGACGGCGGCCGGGCACACGCGATTTGCGCGGTTCTTGGTAATGGTTGGGCCCGCATTCATAGTAAGCTACTATAATATTGCCCTGTGCGGTCCAACCGGTGAACCGCTCACTACGCTCACCTTCATCAGCATGCTGTTTATCATTATGGCGTTTGTGGTAGTGGATACGCGGGAGAAAGGGCTGCTTATACTGACCGTTTCAAGTAGTGGGATGGCTATTTTACTGCTTCCGGTAGTGAAGCAGTGGGTGGTAGTGGATCCGGCGCACACAGCAGCACGTTTGGCATTTATTACTCTGCTGGAGGATGGCTGGATGAGTCATGTCTCCTACTTCATTGCGATACTGGCGGCTAGTTCAGCGCTATTAGGTCTGTCGCAAATCAGTCGCAGTGCCGAACTAGAGAGCGAAGTGGCCCGACAAGAAGCAGAGCAGAGGAGCGAAGCCATGCGACAGGAGAAGCAGGTTGCCGACGAAACCCTAAAAAAATTAGAAGATGCGCAGCACGCTGAAAACCTACGCCGCTGGGCCGCCGAGGGCATCGCTCAGTTGACCGACCTTACGCGTACCCAATCGAACGAGAAGACTGCCGCGCTCTACGACCGGGTGATCATTCACTTCGTGAAATACCTGGAAGCCAATCAAGGCGGGCTGTATACGGTAAATCGAGAAAACGAAGAGACAGAAATTCGCCTGGAAGCTTGCTACGCCTACGATCGCAAGAAGTACGTGCAGAAAACCATCGCTCCCGGTGAAGGACTGATAGGACAGGTTTTTCTGGAACAACAACCAATGCGCTTGACCGAGGTTCCCGAAAACTACGTTACCATCACTTCCGGTTTGGGCAAAGCCACCCCGCGTTCACTGGTGATTGTGCCCCTAATGGTGAATGAGGTGGTAGAAGGCATTCTGGAGATCGCCACGTTCAAGCCCACTGAAGATCACCATCTGGACTTCTTAGAAAAAGCGGGTGAGAGTTTGGCGGCATTCATTCAGATGAACCGTATCAACACTAAAACTCGGATACTGCTCGCTGAGGCCCAGCAGCAGGCCGAGGAAATGCGCGCCCAGGAAGAAGAGATGCGCCAGAACCTGGAAGAGCTAGCGGCCACCCAGGAGGAGATGCACCGTAAGGAGCAAGCTTACCAAAACAAAATCGCGGAGTTAGAGAGCTAACCGGTGGCCTCGTAGAATCTCGGGGACAATATTCTGTTTTCCGGGCAGAATCCGTACTTTTACGTTAAAAGGTACGCTTCTATGACTCAGGACATTCATCAACGCTTTCAGCGCGTGAAACAGGCCGCCCGCCGCGCCCTGCGCTTAGATACCAGCACCATCAATAGCATCTTGCTCGCCCTGGCTAAAGCCGCCGAAGAGCAAACTGACTTCATCCTGTCGGAGAACAAGCGAGACCTGGAGCGAATGGATGCACAGGATCCGAAGTACGACCGATTGCAACTGAGCGAAACTCGGCTCCGGGCCATTGCCTCTGATTTGCGGAAAGTGGCCGAACTGCCCTCTCCGCTGGGCAGAACTCTGGAGGAGAAGCAGCTAGACAACGGATTGCAATTGCGTAAGGTATCAGTGCCACTGGGCGTGGTGGGCGTGATCTACGAGGCGCGCCCCAACGTGACCTTCGACGTGTTCGCGCTATGTCTGAAAGCGGGCAACGTATCGGTGCTCAAGGGTGGCAGCGATGCTGAATACTCTAATACGGCCATCGCGTCAATTATTCACCAGGTGCTTCAGCAACAAGGATTAGACGAGCACCTGGCCTACCTGATGCCCGCCTCGCGGGAGGCTACCCGAGAGATGCTGGAGGCGGTAGGAACCATCGACGTCATCATCCCCCGCGGTAGCCAGGGGCTGATTAATTTCGTGCGCGAGCACGCCAAAGTGCCCGTGATCGAGACCGGCGCAGGCATCGTGCATACCTACTTCGACAAGAGTGGCGATAAGGAAAAAGGGAAACAAATTATCAACAACGCCAAAACCCGCCGGGTGAGCGTGTGCAACGCCCTGGACTGCCTTATTATCCACCGTGATCGCTTGAGCGATTTGCCCGAACTGCTGGCTTTGCTGCCCGCTTCGCAAGTGACGGTGTTCGCTGATGCCCCCGCCTACGAAACCCTTGCTGATCATTATCCCGAAGGGTTACTGCACCCGGCCGATGTCACCCACTACGGCACCGAGTTTCTGTCGCACAAAATGGCGGTCAGAACGGTGACCAATCTCGATGAAGCGCTGGATCATATCGCCACGCATAGCTCCCGGCACAGCGAGGCCATCGTGGCCGAAGACACTGAAATCGTCAATACATTCATGCAGTCGGTGGACGCAGCGGCAGTATACGCGAACGTATCGACCGCCTTCACCGATGGGGCCCAATTCGGCATGGGAGCCGAAATCGGGATCAGCACCCAAAAGCTGCACGCCCGCGGACCGATGGCCCTGCCCGAACTCACCAGCTATAAGTGGTTGATTTACGGAGATGGGCAGGTGAGAAGCTAAAAAGGTTCGATGGCTCAATTGTTGGATTGTTGGGCCTGGAACCATCAACAATTGAGCAATGAAGCCATCGAACTATTGATCAAACTGTAGGATTTCTAATTACTCACCGCCGGATAAAAATTTTTTCGTCACCTCGACCACGCGCTTCGCCTGAAACTTAGCGGCGTTTTTCGCGACTTCGTCGGGGTCTAATTCACCGTTGTTGCTGGTGAACGACGTGCCGTAGGGGTTTCCCGACTGAAACTGGATGGGATCGGCGTAGCTGGGGGCCACAATAATACTTCCCCAGTGGTAGAACACGTTGTTCAGGGCAGTCAAAGTGGTTTCTTGTCCGCCGTGGGCGGTGGCGGTGGTGGTGAACGAAGAGCCAATTTTGTTCACGAGCTTCCCGCTTCCCCACAACGCACCGGTTCCGTCAATGAACTGCTTCAACTGGGCGGAGGGCAAACCGTAGCGGGTGGGCGTTCCCAGAATAATTGCGTCGGCCCACTCCAGATCGTCGTTACTGGCTTCTTCCACGTCCTGCGTTTGCAGAAGATGCTTCGACCAGCCTTCGTTACTTTTGATGGCCTCTTCCGGAGCTAATTCCCGCACCTTGCGGAAGCGCACTTCGGCTCCGGCTTCCTTAGCTCCCGCCTCAATGGCCCGAGCCAAATCGTAAGTCGTGCCCGTGGCACTGTAGTAAATGATTGCTACTTTAATTGACATACTTAGTAGAATTTAAAAAGGGTGAAAATTGATTAAATTATCTAAAGAATCGTAGCGGTAAGCGTACCCATCTTGCCTTGCTCATAGTCCTGCACAGCCTGCACCAACTCCGGCGAGTTATTCATTACAAAGGGCCCGTAGCTGGCCACCGGCTCGTGAATAGGTGCCCCGCTCAGTAGTAGCACTGTGCTATCGGTATCGGCTTCTAGATGAAGAGTTGACCCTGATTCCTCGAGCACCGCCATTTCTGCTTCGCCCGCGGCCGCCCCGTTCATCCGCAAGTTCCCCCGAAGCACGTAGGCACCAGTGTTATTCCCCTCAATAAGGGGCACCTCCAGACTGGATCCGGCTTCCAAACGAACATCAAGCATGGTCACCGGAGTAAATGTCTGCGCTGGTCCGGCTTGCCCCTGATAGTCTCCCGCGATCACGCGCACCGAACTGCCCGGAGCACCAATCACAGGAATTTGCTGACTAGTGATTTCCTGGTAGCGCGGACGGGTCATTTTGTGGGCCTTCGGCAGGTTCACCCACAGTTGGATCATCTCCAGCGTACCTCCCCGCTGCGAAAACTCCCGACCGTGCTTTTCTTCGTGCACCACCCCGGCTCCGGCCGTCATCCACTGCACGTCGCCCGGACCGATCTGGCCAGCGTGTCCCGCCGAATCGCGGTGCTCGATGGCACCGGAATACACAATCGTCACCGTCTCAAAACCGCGGTGCGGGTGTTCGTCTACCCCCCGCTGCCGCTGGCTGGGCGATACTTCGGTAGGTCCCGCGTGGTCGAGCAGCAGAAAGGGACTCAGTTGTTTCAGCCCCCGGTTGGGCAGCGGTCGCCGAATGGTGAAGCCGTCGCCGACCTGGCTGGGTTGGCTCTGATATACGTGAGGTTCCGGTTTATTATTTGGTTGCATGGTGATCGAGAGTTGAGCCTCTAAATTTGTCTAGAATGCGGTTGAGTTCGGCCACTTCTTCATCGGTGATGTGCTGCTGCTGGCGCAGTTGGACTTCTAACTGGGGAGCTACTTCGTCCAGCAGATCCAGGCCCTGCTGAGTGATCAGGATATCTACCTTGCGGCGGTTGGCCGGGCACACTTCCCGCGAAACTAGTCCGCTACGGCGCAACTTCTCCACCAAACGGGTCACGTTCGACATGCGATTGAGCATCCGCTCGCTGATGCGTTGGAGGGGCGAAGGATTGGGATACTGTCCCTTCAAAATACGGAGCACGTTGTACTGCTCTTCGGACAAGCCGTGCTGCTTGAGCACCGACAGAATAATCTGATCGAGCCAGCCGTTGGTGAAACGGATGTTCAGGATGGCTTTTTCGAACGGATGCTTGAATCGGGGCTGCTTAATGGCTTCTTCCAGGCGCATGGTCGTTGGGCTTCGCTGTTTGTTGTATAGACAACGGTTGTTATTGGCAAAGGTTTCGTTAATTGTCGAGATAACTTTCAGGGTGGCTAGGGTGTTGGGTATTGAGTATTGGATTTCCGTAACCTAACTTCTAATCCCTAAAACCCAACAACTCATAAAGCAACCCAAATCATGAAAGTACTAATCATTGGCGCCGGAGGCGTAGGCAACGTAGTGGTGCACAAGTGCGCGGCGGTGCCCGAAGTTTTTTCAGAAATTATGCTGGCCAGTCGCACCCTGAGCAAGTGCGAAACCATTGCCCACAACGTGCGCGAGCGGTTTCCCGACGTGAAACTGCAAACCGCTACCGTAGACGCCGACCAGGTGCCCGAGTTGGTAGCCTTGATCAAGAAATTCGCCCCGGCCATGGTGATCAACGTGGCCCTGCCCTACCAAGACCTCACCATCATGGACGCTTGCCTGGAAACCGGGGTGCACTACCTCGACACGGCCAACTACGAGCCGCGCGACGTGGCCAAGTTCGAGTACCACTGGCAGTGGGCCTACCAGGATCGGTTCAAAGACGCCGGACTGATGGCTCTGCTGGGCTGCGGCTTCGATCCGGGCGTGACGGGCGTGTTCACCGCCTACGCGCAGAAGCACCACTTCGACGAGATTCACTACCTCGACATTGTGGACTGCAACGCCGGGGACCACGGCAAGGCCTTCGCCACCAACTTCAACCCCGAGATCAATATCCGGGAGATCACCCAGCGGGGCCGCTACTGGGAAAACGGACAGTGGGTGGAGACCGAGCCGCTGGAGATTCATCAACCCATCGACTACCCGGAGATTGGCCCGAAAGAGTCGTATCTGCTCTACCACGAGGAGCTGGAGTCGCTCACCAAGAATATTCCGCACCTGAAGCGCGCCCGCTTCTGGATGACCTTCTCACCCGAGTACATCACCCACCTGCGGGTGCTGGAGAACGTGGGCATGACGGGCATCCGTCCCGTGAAGTTTCAGGGGCAAGACATTGTGCCGCTGGAGTTTCTCAAGGCGGTGCTGCCCGAACCTTCCAGTCTGGGCGAAGGCTACCGGGGGCAAACCTCCATCGGTTGCCAGATCAAGGGAGTGAAGGACGGGCAGGACAAAACCTACTATGTGTACAATAACTGCGACCACGCCGAAGTATATCGGGAGGTGGGGGCGCAAGCCGTGTCCTACACCACCGGCGTGCCCGCCATGATTGGGGCCAAGCTGATGCTGGAAGGCCAGTGGATGCAACCCGGAGTGTATAACGTAGAAGAGTTCGATCCTGATCCGTTTATGAAGGCGCTCAACCAGTACGGTTTGCCCTGGCACGAGCGGGTGAATGCGGAACTGGCGTTTGATTATTCTAAATAGCAAAAGAATAGATATGAAGTGGATTTACATCTTGCATGCTCCCTGGACGGACGAACAAGAAACAACAGGACGCCCCGTGCAAACCGCCTACCTGCGCCCGACCATTGTTAACGAAGCGGGCGAACTGATGGTGGGCAACGTCGTCGAGGTGATGGTGATTGCGTTGGAATACTACTTTAAGGACCCGGATAATATGATCGATGACGATGAGGCCCGGAAAATCTACTTTGAGGAGTTGGCCAACCAGGATTATTACCTACTGCATCGCGACGTGAACCAGGAAGATCATTACCGAATGGCGATGGTAGACGTTTATCTAAAGAAAGAAGGCTTTACCCCGGAAGAGTTCTTCGAGTGGGTCCGCAGTGTTTTTAGCATCAAAGGCTATCCGTTGGACAAGCTGGTCGAGGGAAAGCAGGAGGATTTTCTGGACATGAACCCATTGCTGCGGATGTTCTCCGAGGAAAATGCTCGGAAGTTTGAAGACAAATTTGGCAAAGACTGGTGGAAGGGGAAGGATTCAGATACTTAAACCACCGGCGGTCTCCCTGAACTGGTCGTAGCGCCCTGAACTGGTTGTAGGATTTCCTACGACTCATACAGCGACGCTGAGGCGGTCCTACAATTCTAGGGTTTAAATTAGGATCGCGAAAATCTATACAATTGTCATACGACATTGAAACGGAAAGAACTGAGAGATGAGAGCAATCTTCGTTGTTTTAGCCTACTTTCTAATTTCCTGTTCGCCTTCAACCAAAAATAAGGCAGTTTCTGGTATCGTGAGTTATGCTACTGAAGGATACATCGGCACCTCAATTGAAAATTACGAATTTACTCAGACGAACATTAACGATTCGCTCTATAAGTTGTCGTACTCCCAAAAGACAATCAATCCATCCGATACTAGCCAGCAGTATAGTCACAACTACGTATTTAACCTGGTTCCAGGCAATCCGCACGCAAAGCAAGAAGTAACCTATAATAATTCACTAGGTTCACCTTTGTGGTTGTTAGACTCACAGACCTATCACATTGAGAATCATAACTACACTGTGTATAAATATGCTTCCAACGTATATGCGGATAATTTTTGTATTAAAGCAAATACCCGTATCTGGTCACCTGAGTTTGGGATAGTCATATGGAACTTGACTTGGGAATTGATGCATGCCAGTTCTACCAACTTGGTGAAACCGCTACTGAAAAAGGATAGCGTTATTGTTTCCATCTTGTTGGATAGTCTTTACCATAACTTTGATTTTTTGCGGTATTCGGGAGCTTCCGATAAGTCAACAATCAAAGTATGCAGTGTCAATACCCCACCAGTAGATCAGCCGGAAAAGATAGCGGATCTGAGAAAATATATTGATAGTACAATCAACTACCCGGAACAAGCACATAACGCCTGCGTGTCAGGTACGGCCCTTGTTGACATAAAGATAGATACTGCCGGAAATATTGTTGATAAAAAGATCTGGATCAGTGAAGAACAATTTCTTGACTATACTGACATTTTTGAAGATGAATGTTGGCGGGTTGTGGAGAGCATTCCAGCCTTTGAACCGATGACATTTCGGGGAAAAAAGGTTCCTACACAGTACTCACTTCCGTTTTCATTTGAGTTACCAAATCCCGAGAGGTGTAAAGAGGTACTGGCCAAGCAAGAAGAAAACCGCAAAAAGAGCGCTGTGGATGAAGTCTTTATACTCACTGCGAAGATGCCCGAATTTCCCGGAGGAAAGCAAGCACTGCAGCAGTATATTACCAATGAGGTAAAATACCCAAGTCAGGCCAGGACAGATAGGATATCAGCAACAGTGTATCTTAGTTTTACCATTGATAAAGACGGAAGTATGGGAGAGATCAATGTAGAGGAAGTTTTAGCAAGTGATTATCAAGATCAATTCGAGGCTGAAGCCATTCGGCTGGTTAAAAATATGCCTAAATGGAATCCGGGCGAAATCAAAGAAGGGCCAGTGAAGGTGAGATACTCTTTACCGATAAGGTTCGAACTGTGATGCTTGGAAAATTTAAAATGTTATGTGATACTGCCGCTGTCTCAGATTGTAGATTAGCAAAGCGCGTGGCACCTGGCGTTGTTAATTGGGTCGTAGGAAAACCTACGACCAGATTTCTTGGGCCACCCACCCCTACAAATTTTACTTCTTCAAAATCGTAAACTCCACCCGGCGGTTTTTGCTGCGCTCTTCCTCGATGGCGTTGCTCACCAGCGGACGGGTGCCGCCGTAGCCGCGTTCGGTAATCCGCTGAGCGTCTACTCCCTGCTCCACCAGGTACTGCTTCACGGCCACGGCCCGTTCCTCCGACAGGGTCAGGTTGAGGTCGGCGCGCCCCTGGTTGTCGGTGTGTCCGGCCACCTCAATTTCTAAATCAGGATTTTCTGTCATCAACTCTACCACCTCATCCAGGGTCTCGTAAGAGCCGGGCAGCATGGTGGCGTTGCCCCGGTCGAAGAGCACGTTCTCCAGGTTCACGGTAGCGCCCACTTCCAGGGGCGTGAGGGCGTAGTCGCGCACCAGGGTTTCGGCTCCCGCCGGGCCGGTCGATAGTCGGTCGCGGGCGGAAATGAAACCCTCAGCGGCAACGGTAAGGGCGTAATCGTCATCGGGAGGCAAGGGCACGCTGAAAGTTCCGTCAGAATCGGTGCGCACCGTGGTAACTTGCGTAGTGTCTTTCTTCAGCGAGCGGAAGGTGAGTTTGGCCACAATGGGCTGCTGCGCGTTTTTGTTCGTGATGGTTCCGCGCACGGGTACGGTGGTCACCGCCGGGGGTTTTTCGGTAGCGACCACCGGGTCGGCGGGTGCCGGTTCGGGTTCGGGCTCCTGCACCACGGGCACCGCAATGGTGGTATCCACCGTCGCCAGCTGTTCGGTCTGTTCTTCGCTGATTCGCACCCGCACCAAGTCGCCCAGTCCGTCGCTGTTCTGCGTAGTGCTCAGGTAGGCGTAGTCGCTCTCTTCGGGCACGTAGTAGCTCAGTTCGGTGCCCTCGCTGTTGACCGTCGGCCCCAGGTTCTTGGGGTTCGACCAGTTTTTCCAGGTATCATCGAGCCGCACCGACACGTAAATGTCACGGCTGCCAAAGCCCTCGTAGCCGTTGCTGGCAAAGAACAGCGTCTTGCCGTCGGGAGCCAGAAAGGGGGTCATCTCCTGGTAGGCGGTGTTGATGGTGGGGCCCAGGTTGCGGGGTTCGGTCCAACCATCACCCTGTCGAAACAGCACGTAGAGGTCTTCGCCTCCGCGGGTGTCGTACGATTGCAAGGTGACAATGATAATGTCGCCGCTGCGGTGCAGGTTGCCGCTGCGGTGGGCCGACTTGGTGTAAAAGTAAGGGATGTCGAGCGCTTCGGGCGCGCTCCAGCCATCGCCCGAGGGCACGGCAACCGACAGGCCCTGGGTGCGTGCCGGAGTGCCGTTGGGCTGATAGTGCCCGTGCACCAGCATCCGCCCGTTGCGGTCAAAGCCCACCACGCCGTTGTACTGCACGTTGTTGAGCTTCGCCCCGGCGTGCCTGGCTTCCGACCAAGTCTGATCGCCGGTGCGTTCGGCGTACCAGATATCACCGGGATCGCGCCGTCCGCCCACGTTGTCGGCGTGTCCGCGGCGGGTAAAGTATAAGCGTTGTCCGTCGGGACTCACCACCGGGTGCTGCTCGTCGGCGTAGGAGTTGACCGTGGGGCCGAGCGGTTCGTAGGTGGTTTGGGCAAAGGTAGGGAGGATGGACAGGCCGAGAAGCACGATGGGGGTGTTTATATAGGCTAGAGAAGATACGCTACAGGTTAGTGAAGACACTATGCAGGTTAGTGAGGACACTAACCTGGGAGAAAATAGGTAGGATAGTAAGTACATGGGCTGTTTTATTTGAAGACCGTTTGGGTACCGAACGCGTTAGAAACGCGCCCGAGCATTGTTACAGTTGATTAGGGCGGTATTGTTGATTAAACCGGGTGCAGTTTAGTACAAAACGGCTAAAAGAAACAGCAGAATTGATAATTTTGGCGGATGAACTTCTTTCGCCTCCGGGAAAATCAGACCACCGTACGCACCGAAGTGGTGGCGGGCCTCACCACCTACTTCACGATGGCCTACATCATCTTCGTGAACCCCAGCATCCTGGCCAAGGCCGGGATGGACTACAACAGCGTGCTGGTAGCCACCTGTCTGGCCGCCGCGCTGGGCACCCTGCTGATGGCTTTTCTGGCCAACTACCCCTTCGCCCAGGCCCCCGGCATGGGACTCAATGCCTTCTTCACCTTTGCGGTGGTGTTGCAGAACGGCTTCACCTGGCAACAGGGGCTGGCTATTGTCTTCATTTCGGGAGTGCTGTTTATTGTGCTCACGCTCACCGGGGCGCGGTCGGCGGTGGTGGAGGCGCTGCCCCGCTCCATTCGCTACGCCATTCCGGCGGGCATCGGGTTGTTCATCACCCTGATTGGGTTCAACAACGCGGGGCTGGTGCGGGTGAACCAGGGACCGATCATCGATATTATCCTGTCGGCCGAAACGCTGGAAGCGGGCGCGCTGGTGGAGCAGATCAGCCGCGCCCCGGCGCAGATTCTGGAGCTGACCAGCTTTGGCAGTCCGTCGGTGCTGCTGGCGGGCATCGGACTGCTGGTGATTGCGGTGCTCTACGCCCGGCAGGTGCCGGGAGCCATCCTGCTCAGCATCGTGCTCACTACGTTGATTGGCATTCCGCTGGGAGCTACGCCGGTGCCCGACACGTTTAGCTTCACCGATATCCACTTGGGCGACACCCTGTTTCAGCTCGACTTTGCCGGACTGTTCGACCGGGAAGCCTCAGCGACCGTCGCATCGGTGCTAAGCGTGCTCACCACGCTGGTGGTGGTGATTATCTCGTTCTCGCTGGTCGACTTGTTCGACACCATCGGCACGCTGATCGGCACGGCCGACAAGGGCGGGTTCCTGGACAAAGACGGGCGCCTGCCCCGCATGAAACGCGCGCTGCTGGCCGACGCGCTGGCCACCACCTTCGGAGCGCTGGTGGGCACTTCCACGGTGACGACCTACATCGAGAGCAACGCGGGAATCGCAGCGGGGGGGCGCACCGGACTCACCGCC
Source organism: Cyclobacteriaceae bacterium (assembly GCA_965217295.1). Classification (GTDB taxonomy): domain Bacteria; phylum Bacteroidota; class Bacteroidia; order Cytophagales; family Cyclobacteriaceae; genus Tunicatimonas. Next base: position 3,947,745 of record CBDCHR010000008.1, on the reverse strand, counting down.
CTGGTGGTGGGCGTCTTGTTTCTGCTGTCGGTATTTCTGGCCCCGGTGGCGGGCATGGTTCCGGCCGCGGCCACGGCTCCGGCCCTCATCCTGGTGGGCATGCTGATGATGCAATCCGTGCAGCGCATCGACTTCGCTGACTTCGAGAACGCGCTGCCCGCCTTTTTGACCATCGTGCTGATGCCCTTCACCTACAGCATCGCCAACGGCATTGCCGCGGGTATCATCTTCTACGTGCTGATCAAGCTGGTGCGGGGCAAGGCGGCCGAGGTGCCGGTTGCCTTATATTTGATGGCGGGGCTGTTTGTGGTGAAGTTTGTACTTTGACTGGATGACTGGATGACTTTCTGCGTGGCTAGGATACTGGATGCTGGATACTGGATACTGGATGTTGGATACTTGCTACGTGGCTAAGATATTGGATGACTTTCTGGGTGGCTAGCATCCAGTGTCTCGCCGTGTTGAAGATCATCCGCGCGGCGGCCGCCAACATCCTCACCGCCAAGAAGGTCGTCCAGTATCCAGCATCTAACATCCAACGTCCAACATCTGGCCCGCCCTGAAAGACATCTAGCGCCCTTCGCTTTTAGGTGCTGTACCGTAGCGGCTGGCCATGCGCCCAAGGATGATAGCGATGTAGAGCAGTCCGAGGATGGCTTCGAGCGAGGAAATAGATTGCGCCCAGGGCGATACCGGGGTGATGTCGCCGTAGCCCAGCGTAGTGAGGGTGGAGTAGCTGAAGTAGACCATGCGTTGCCAGGGCAGCGGGGTGTCCAGGGTGGTGGAGACAAACGCTTCGGAATCCAGGGTGTAGATGAGCATGTAGATTGCCGTGAAAGCGTTGCCCAGAATCAGGTAGATGGTGCTGGCGCTGAAGATCACGTCGCGGTTCACCCGTTCGGTGACAAAGATATACTCCACCAGCACCACAATGATTATAGTTTGGAAGAGGATCAGCAGAGAGTAACTGGCCAAGGCCATCCAAACTACGTTGCCGCCCGACATCACCCAGGGAATGCCGATGGCTACGTTGAGCACCGCTACCACCGTGGTGGCAATCATCCTCCCCCGATTCACGCTCGATAGGTACACTCCGCTGGCCAGCAAGGCCACGTAGAGCGAGAAGTAGAGCGCGTTTTGCCAATTGCTCAGCAGCGAAAGGGGGTAGGTCAGTTGCAGCAACACCATCACCAGCAATACGTAGATCACCCGCCCCGTTACTCGGTCAACGACCTCGGGGGCGGCTTCGGTTTGGATGAGTGGATGGTCGGCCATACCTTCGGGGTTTAATTACCGGCAATTTTACTGAATCTATGGTAACAATCCGGTACAGTTTGATTTAATTCGTAGTTACTACCATCGTTAGTTGCGCTTATGTATCCGACCTCACCGTGGACAAGACACCTGATTGAATTTACAATCATTATGCTAGGCATTCTGATGGCTTTTTGGCTCAACCAGTGGGCCCAAGACCGTACCGACCGACGTCAGTTTAGAGAAAAGTTAAACGGAGTGCGGGGTGAATTAAGCTATAATTTGGCTGAAGTAAAGCAGAAGTTACCCTATCACGATAGTTTGTATACCCTGCTGCTCAACGATCCTACCCAAGCCGTACTCCGGCTAAATCCTGCCCAAATACGAGACTACGCCTGGCAGATATTGCAGACAGCGGACGTAGAGAACCACTTGGATTACGAGCTTTATGCCTCACTGACGGAAACCTATAATATTCAGCAGGGACTTCAAAACCACAATCAGCGAATGGTAGATTTAATTCACTTATCAAACGTAGCAGAAGGCTTTGTTCAGCAATATTTAAAGACCGATAGCATCGGTGGGATTCGTCTGAAGCAGGGGTGGATTAACGTGCTGGAAGATGCTATTAACTATGAAAGGAGACTTCAGGAAGGGTATCGACGATCTCTAGATAAGTTAGATAGCTTAAGTCGGTAGTAAAGGGCTATTGATGCTACATCCCTTCCCCCAAAAACTGATCGTTCTTCCACTGGCCGACCTGCACGCTGTCGATTTGCACGCTGTCGGCCTGCATCGGGGCAAACACCATTTTGCCCGTGCCCTCTTTGGCTCCTTTCACAAATTCTCCTTCGTAATAGTCGCCGTTGGCCCAGGTGTAGGTGCCTTGTCCGTGCGGCAGTCCCTTGGCAAATTCGCCCTCGTAGGTGTCGCGCCCGATGGCCTTGCCCTGTCCGTGCGCCTTGCCCCGGTGGCACTCGCCCTCGTAGCTTCCGGCTAAGTCGGGCAGGCGCACGCGACAGGTGGTCTGGGTCTCGGTGGACGGGGGAGGTTCGCCCGGCAGGGCAACGAGCGTGATCGAGCAAAAAACAAGTATGCTGAATAGGTGCATGGCGTAGTGCGCTAGGGTTCAAAACCCCAAAGTACGCCTAATCATCAAAACTAGTTATACGTTGACGAATAAATCCGAACAGGAGCAGGGCAAAATCGGTACTTTTTGCTTAATTCGGCGCATGGCGTTGAAGCGTTGCCCGCAAAAGAATTTATCCCTTGCTTAAATGCCAACGACAAAAACCTATCCTCATGAAAAAGCTACTTCTAATCATCCTTCTCTTGCCCCTTTCTTTGCTGGCGCAGGAAACCGACAGTACCGATGCCCTCAAGTACGGCGGATATGTCAGCTTGAGCGTATTAGGCGCTCGCGACCTATCTACTTTAAATGATCAACTACGGGCGGCAGGGCAATTGCCCGTGCTTGATGCGTTTATTGGGTTCTCAATGGGCTTTACCAGCCGCTTTGCGGATCAGAATTCTTACACCGGCGCTCGGTTGAGTCTGCTTGGTGTCGGGGACACTGAAACAGAAAGCAATCAACAAACCAAGCTGTGGGTGGCAGAGTTGGGCAGCTTTAGCTTCTACGATTTGGTGGCCAACCCCAATTGGTTGGTGGGTCCGTATCTTGGTTTCGGGTTTAGCTACGCCCGCCTCGCGGTTTCTTCGGTAGAAAGCAACGTTGGGTTTCAGGGCAGCTTGGCTAACCCGGCCAGCGTCGAGGTGGCAACGAAGCGCTACGGCACCGATGGGCTGATGCTTTTTGGGGAGTTGGGGGCGGGAGTAGAGCGGGTGCTGAAACTAAACGGAGTGGATTTTTACGTTGGCCTAAGCGGAGGATACCGCCTGTCAGCGCGCAACGCGTGGGTGCTGGATGATACCAAACCCTTTGATGCCGATTTTAGCACGCAGGGGTGGACCTTCGAGTTCAAGTACCGCTTTGAACCTCGGCCCGACCGCATGGACCGATCCGCTCGGGGGCTGATGCGCTTCTTTAAATAGTTGCTTTAGTCTAATTCTTCCAACAACTCCTGTGCTTCTTCGGTATAATCACCTTCCCGCTCGGTTAGCGTTTGCAGATACGGTTTTGCCGCCTCCGGGTCGTTAGCCTTCAGGTGAGCCAGGGCCAGGTACCACAGACTAGGTTCGTAGAACAAGTCTGTTTTCTCTTGCACCACCCGCTCCAGCAACGGAATGGCCCGCGCGGGCTGGTTGAGTGCCAGGTAACTTGCGGCGTGATAGAAGGTGTAACCCGGCGCAGACAAAGCGTTGCCCTGCTCGAACAGCGCGATCGCCTGGTCGTACTGCTGCTCGTCGTAAGCCCGCACCGCTTGCTCCAGCACCGTAGCTTCTTCCACCTTAGTCGACCGCTGGGCCGGATTAATCAGGTTGGGAAATGGCTGGTAATGAGCTGCGTACAGCTCTTGGGGACTCGACGCGGAGGGCACAAACAGATAACCCAGCAACACGACCGTGAGCAGCGAAGCGGCAATGGCCACCCAGGTCATCAAGAACCGCCGGTTCGTCTTTTTGTCATCGCCGATCACCGGAGCAGGCTCCGTCAGTTCGGCCTCTACAGCTTGCAAGCGTTTCTTCAGTGCGTGGCTCCCGTCCAGGCGAATGCCCTCGATAGCATCGCGTTGCAGCGCCAGTTCGTTCGTTAGCGCATCGTCGTTGCTCAGTTGTTCTTCAAAGGTGCGCCGCTCCTGATCACTCATTTCGTCGCGCAGGTAGCGGTCTAGCGTATGGTCATTGTCGGGATGGTCTTGCATAAGTAGCTGTAGATAGTGATGGGTGGATTCTCAAGCGCACCGGTCGTTCTGTTTCTCTCCTTAATCCTTAGTATACTACTGGGGTAAACATAAAGTTAAAATATTTTCTCTTTCTGTTTACTTATTTTCAAACCGGTGCATTAAGGGGCGAAACAAATTATCCAAGAACCCCAAATCATTCTCCCCTATGCACTATTTCAAAAACATCACGTACGCGCTCATTGCTACCCTGCTGCTTTTCTCGGCCTGCGGCGAAGACGAAGACCCCCAACCGGTGGGCAATCCTCCCACGGCCAACGCCGGGGTTGACCTGGACGCCAAAGTGAACAGTTCGGTCACCCTCAATGGCACCGGCTCATCGGACCCCGACGGAGCCCTCACCTACTCCTGGGCCCTCACCACCCTGCCTAGCGGCAGCAGCGCCTCAGTGAACAGCGCCACCCAGGCCACGGCCACCTTCACGCCCGACGTGGAAGGCACCTACGTGGCCACCCTCACGGTCACCGACACCGACAACAACAACGCCACCGACGCAACTACCATCACCGCGACGGAGGCCGTGGGCAACCCGCCCGTGGCCGTGATTGTTGACAAGAACAATAATCCTATCAGCGAAGACCGAAACAACAATACCGTCACGGTCACCTCTCCCTACGAGCTGGACGGCAGCCGCTCCTCAGACCCGGACGGGGATGCCCTAACGTATGCCTGGACAATTGCTGGGAAACCCGCCGGTAGCAGCTCCGCCACGATCACGGGCAACGATCAGGACAAAGCTGTATTTACCCCTGACGTGGTGGGCGACTACGTAATTCGCCTGACGGTGAGCGACCCCGGCGGCAACACCAATGCGGCTGAGGTGACGTTGGTGGCCAATGCGAGTGCGGTATTGATTAACAGCAATATCACCGAAGACCGTACGCTGGAGGACATTTTTGCCGATCCTAGCCAGCCTGATTATCGGGTTACCCAAAGTATTACTGCCAGCGCCGTGCTTACCGTTAAGCCGGGAGTGGTTATTGAGTTTGCCGAGAACGCCTTCTTGACAGTAGAAAGTGGCGGCGGTGCTTTGATCGCGCTGGGAGAAGCCAGTAATAAAATTACGTTTACCACGGCTAACTTAGCCGGAGGGATACGCTGGGGTGGCATCTACTTCGCTTCACAAGACAGTCGCAATGCGTTCGATCATGTGGTCATCTCGTACGGAGGCAACTCCGACATGAGGCGTTTTGCTGACTTCGTGGATGTGCCCGCCAACATCGGACTCGGCGAAGGAGCCAAGCTCAAACTGACTAACACCGAAGTGAGCCATAGCGGAGGCTACGGCATGTACGTCCGGTACGGAGAGATTCCCGAATTTTCTAGTAATGCCTTTACTGACAACACACTATCCGGTCTTAGTTTGACCATCACCCAAGCCGCTATAGTGGATCCGGCTACTACTTTTGCAGACAACATAGCTGGGGATGTAAGAATATTCAGTTCTACGGTCAATGAAAACATTACGCTAGAAGCGCTTAGCGGAGATGCTTACTACTTTGTATCGGGCAGTTTGACGTTAGCCGCCGATGTTATTCTGAATGCCGGAGTAGAATTGCGAATGGATGAGGATGTTTTCATTACCGTAACCGACGATGGTTCGTTAGTAGCAGAAGGAACCGCCACTGATCGGATTATTCTTACAGCACAGGATACGGATAATCCCTGGGGTGGTATCAAAATGGCCTCTACGGATTCCAAAAACAAGTTCGCCTACACCACCGTGTCTCGGGCAGGCGGAATTGCCATCAGAGAATTTGCCGATTTTGTAGACATTCCGGCCAACATCGGCATGTACGACGGCGCTAAGCTATCGCTGACCAACTCCACTGTTTCCGATGGCGAAGGCTATGGTATCTATGTGCGCTACGGCGAGCTAACTGCCTTTGAAAACAATACGATCTCTGGCAATGCCGAATATGGAATAGGCTTGCATGCTGCGCGCGTCGACGAATTGGATGCCAATACGATCTTTGCTGACAACACCAAGGGAGCGGTAGAAATATTCGGAGGTACACTAGACGACGAAACCAGCACCTGGGTAGCCCTGAAGGGCAATGCCCGTTACATGGTGACGGGTGGAGTGACCGTCCAACAAGTGCTCACTATTAAGCCCGGAGCCAAGTTTGATTTTGGTAATGACATTTTCTTTCAGACCACGAAGTCCGGCGCACTCATTGCCGTAGGAAAATCCGACTCTACCATCGTATTTACCTCGGCCGCGCCCGGCACCTTCCGATGGAGAGGTCTCTTTATCAACTCCAGCACTAGCAACAATAAACTAGATTACACCGAAGTATCTTTCGGAGGAAGTTCAAAGTATGATTTTGCCAACTTCGTGGATGCCAACGTAAACGTAGGGGTAGGCAGCAGTGCCCTAGTTAACATCACTAACAGTACCATCACCGACAGTGGTAGCTACGGCATCTACTCCGATGGGTCTGTCAATGCCAACCTAGAAGCGGATGCCGCGGGAAACACCTTTACCAATAATCCCGACGGAAACCGGTATTAATGAGCAAGGAGGCGCATCAATGTTGGCGCGCCTCCTTTTGTTTATGGTTAAGTCTTATATTTGCTTTCACTTTTCATCCTAACCAACATAATCATGAAAAAACTTTGCACACTCACTTTACTAATCGGCAGCTTGGCCTTCAGTGCCCAGGCCCAAAACACCGTCCGCGTCGGCGACTCCTACGGCGGACTGGCCTACAACAAGGGCGACAAAATCTTTATGGCCGGGATCAGCTTTGGTTATTATGGCTATGGTTATCTGGGCGGACGCAGCGTTAGTGTGCCTCCATTAACAGCTGCCCTCGAGTTAGGTATCCACGAGAACTTCAGCGTGGGTCCTTACGTGGGCTACGCTAGTTGGAGCTACGATTATATAAGTTTTAACTATAGTTGGAACTTCATAGCTGTGGGCGCTCGGGGATCGTTTCACTACGTACCCGTGCTCAACGAGGCACTAGATCTGTCACTAGACGAAGAAAAGCTCGATTTCTACGTGACGCTTATTGTTGGGCTTGAGTTTCAAACCCGTACTGGTGATGACAATCTTAGTGGAATTTTTGGTGAGAACGATAGCGATACTGACATCAGTCCTCAATTTGGCCCCGTACTAGGCTTTAAGTACAAGTTCAATGACAAGTTCGGAGTATACTTTGAAGGCGGACGTGGTGCTTTCGGCTACGGAACTATCGGAGTGGCTATTCATTTCTAACTTTCTATGGCATGTTTGGCGTTACAAAGCCCGCTAGCACACCATTTAGCTAAAAAAGCCTGCTCGTATAACCGGGCAGGCTCTTTTATGAGGAAAACTTTGGCTTCCGCCAGACGTATCGCTACGATACCTCTTCTACCAACCAGATCACAAAGAACACTACTCCGGCGAGCCAAGCGAGCGTTGCCAAGAGCCACAAAATACCGTAGCCGCCCGTGTAGGTAGCACCCGCAATAATGGACAACACCAAAGCAGCCCCTAGTAAGATCAAAGCAAGCTTCAGGTTGCGATCAATGTCCTGGGTCTCTTCGGGAGCGGCATTCTTAAACTCCTTGGCCAGCGTACGCAGCTCCTGCCGCAGTTCCTTGCGCTTCGCGCGCTTTTCCCGGCGGGTCAGCTGCTCGCCTTTCATTTCGCGGGCCAGTTGCTTAGTACGGGCCACGCTGGTTTGCAGGGCCGAGTTCTCGCTCTTCGCAACCACCGCATCGAGCTGCTCCTGCGCTTCCTTTAGCTTGGTTGCCGCCGCTTCCTCGGTGAGTCCCTGCTTCTCTAACGAGGCTTTCAGGTTGGCCTTCTCCGTTGCGGTGGGCGGCGTCACCGGTCGGGGAGTCTGCTTAAAGTAGTAGGAGTTGCCGTAGGCGATCTTGCTCGATTGGCAGCCCGAGAAGCCGGTAGCCAGGCAAAGCATACCCAGCACGGTCCATAAAGTCAGTTTAGTTGTCATGTAAATTGGGTTTAGTGAAAAAAAGTTAGAATCGCCACAAGATTAGTTTATTCTGGGTAGTTCAAAAGAAATCAGCCGAAAAAGTGCGTAAAGGAGCTTAGTAGAAGTAACGTCAGGATACCACCAGCTGACCATCAGCGCGCTTGTTCGCTTTCGGGCGTTTCCTTTTCCGGGCTTCGCAACCGGGCGTAAACCAGTTCGTCTAGGGTTTGCCCGTCCTTGGTCACGCTCTGCCGCAGGCGGGCCTCAAAGGTGTAGCCAGCCTTCTCCAGCACCCGGGCCGAGGCGCGGTTGGGAGCAAACACTCCGGCGTAGAGCCGCACCACGTCAAAGTGCGCAAACACGTAATCCGACACGGCGGCCACCGCCCGGCTGGTGAGTCCGCGGTTCCAGTAGGCTTCGCCCAACCAGTAGCCGATCTCGGCGGTGCGCCGGTACACGTCGTCCTTGAACACCACCCCCACTCCGCCCACCGCCTGCCCGTCCACCTCCATCGCCACGTTGAGCATGGTGGTGTCGCGGTTGGCAATCTTGATCCACAGCTTGGCGTCGTTCTCGGTATAGGGATGCGGAAAACGGTCGCGCACGTTGCGCCAGATGCTTCGGTTGTTGGCCTGCTCCACCAGCGAAGCCTCGTCATCGGATGTCCAGGGCCGCAGCAGCAGTCCTTCCAGCGACAAACGAATCTGATCATCAGGCTGAATCCGTTCCATAAGCGGTTAACAATGTTCGGGGTTATAGGTTCTAGTTTCTGAGTTCTTGGCTTAATACATTCACAACCCAGAACCTAGAACCATTTAACCTTATGGAAGCAATTTTTAGCGGCGAAGGACTTATTGCCTTGCTGACCCTCACTTTTTTAGAGATCGTGCTGGGAGTTGATAATATCATCTTCATCTCCATTGTCTCCAACAAACTTCCGGCAAACCAGCAAGCCAAGGCGCGTAATATCGGACTGGGCCTGGCCATGATTTTCCGGGTGGCCCTGCTGCTGGGCATCACCTGGATTATCGGCTTCACCGAACCGCTGTTCACCGTCTTCAACCACGACGTGAGTGGACGCGACCTGATTCTGGCGGCCGGGGGGCTGTTCTTACTGGCCAAGAGCACCTCTGAGATTCACCACAAGATTGAGGGAGAAGATCACACCGAAACCGACTCGGGCAAGAAGGTCACCCTGGCCGCTACGTTGGTTCAAATTGTGCTGCTGGACATGGTGTTTTCCTTTGATTCTATCCTCACCGCCGTGGGGCTGACCGATAAGGTCACCATTATGATCATTGCTGTGATCATTTCTATCGGCGTGATGATGGTATTTGCCGGGGCCATCAGCCGGTTCATCAACGACCACCCCACCCTGCAAATCCTGGCCCTGTCGTTCCTGATCCTGATTGGCTTTATGCTTATCGTGGAGGCGCTGCACTACGAGGTGCCGAAGGGGTACATCTACTTTGCGGTGGGCTTCTCGCTATTGGTCGAGGTGCTCAACATGCGCTTCCGCAAGGGTCGCTCCAAGCCGGTGCAACTGCGCGGGCAGCGAAAAGTTAATAACCAGGCCGAGCCGGTGAATCAGTAGGCAGTAAGTTGCGGTTTTGGGCGGAAGTCGGCACCTTCCAACCATTTTTGTTAATTTAGGGTCTATAGCAGCAAACCCTATAAGCTACCTACCGCAACCTTAGTTGGGCCGGGGGTGGGCATCACCTCCGGGCTTCGGACAACTGCTTAAATCAGGCAAATTTGATTGGTATTTCAAACTATTCATCAACCAATGAAACACTGGTACAATTACCTGATCTTAGCTACGCTAATTACGTTCACCGCCTGCCATGCCTGCGTTTTTGGCGGATGGGATGTTAGTCAATACTGTGAAGTTACTGATCATTCATTGCTTCGAGTTGATGAAGCGGAGTACTCCTTTCAGGTATACAGCGATTCTATTCGGTACGTTGAAAGCGAAGACAGCTTGCGTATTTACTACGGCAGCCTTCTCGGAACCACAATTAGCTTATGCTTGTATCGCCCGACCTTAGAGACATTTTCGGTGGACACCATGCGTTCTTGGGTGACGGTTTACAACGATCAGGTACGCGCCTACGACACGCTCTCTCTGACTAACCCCTCGGTGATTGTTGAAGCCTACCAACCGGGAAGTTGTTGCGACCAGCAGTTCTGTAGCCAACCCACCCCGGACGAATTTCGTGCCCAGGTATTAGGGATATTGGGCAGTGGCCAAGAGAACCGGGTACTGTACTTTGACATTGATATCACTACCCGTCCGGAAGAGTTTAGAGAGTGCTAAGTTTGCCTCAAAAACTAACCGCGAAGTAGCAATGTAAGAATTTTAGCGTATTGCCACCTACCCGGGGCAACCCTGGTTACTGAAGCACACCCACTACCGTGACCAAGCTAGGAAGACTATAGTACCCAAGCCTCACAAACTACGCTACTCGAGCCGCGAAGACTATACTACTCGAGCCTCGAGTACTATACTACTCGAGGCTCGAAGACTACCGTGTCTTGGTTTCTCCAACCATTTGGCCACAAAAAAAGCCCCGACCAACGGCCGGGGCTTGCTGTTTGCTGATTGACTAACGTCTACTTCACCTTCAATGGCTTAGCACTGCTGCCGGTGCGCACTTCTTTGCCGCCGTGCACGGCGGTGCGCACCTCCAGGCGGTACTCTTGCCCTGACTTCAGCCCGTCGGGCCACTCCACCTGGAGCGTCTTGGCCGTGTTCTGGTGCAGGTAAGGTATTCTGATTTCTTCCTTCTTGCCGGTGTTCACCAAAAACACTCCCTGCCCGGCACTCTCCGGATCGTTGACCTTGAGCAGCTCCCCGGCGATGTCGCCACTGTGTCCGGCGGTGATCCACTGGTCGGTGGTGCGCGACTTGCGGTCGTACACCGCCTCGATCTGCGGTAGCGGCACGCTAGACTTCACCTTTTGCACCGGCACACGCGTGAGCGCTTCTTTCACGGGGTCGCCTACGCGGAGGTTCAGGTTCACCTGGTGGCGGGCCGGGTCGTAGCGGTCGTCTTTGTTAGTAAACACTCCGCCAATCGACTGCGACAGGGCCAGGTGGTCGCACTCAAAGCCGATGCCTTCTTCCAGATTGGCCGTCACGACCTTTAGAAAAGCGTTGATCACCGCCACGCATTCGGTGTCCTTAAGGATGGACCCGGGAATGGTGATCTGCTTCACAATGTCTTCGACGCCCCGGTAAAGGTAGTTTTGCACCTGGGCCCGGCAGTCTTCTTTGTTGTCAACAGTAAGTGGATTATCCACTAACGAATACAGTAGCATAGTTTTGTCTGCATTTTAAGGGTGAAACATTCATTTAATGACACTCACCCTGCCGCAAAAATAATGGCAAACGCGGCGGGGGCGTAATAACGGGCAGGTAAGAAATAGGGCAGGTTTGCACAAATACCGGCCAAAAGTTGGTTTGCTTCGGCGGATGCAATATGTTTGTCGAGCACCTTTTATAAGGTCAGCTTTTCAGACTACTGTTTATCCTCTGACTTATCTAGGTCAGGGGATTTTTTGTTTGCCTACTGACTAAGAGCGCAGCGGTTTGGTCGGTAAGTATGTCGAAAGAAAGATATTTCTAGTCGAAACCTTTCGATAATTGGTAACGTAACTTATATTAGCCGAACTATTGGTTTAACTAAAAGTTACTAACTCATTGAAAGACAGTTGTTTCACTATTGAAAACGTTTCGTGCTACGGACTTACCTCCCTGGCAAACGACTCGGTAGACGCGTTGGTGACCGATCCGCCCTACGGCATTGGCTACCAAAACCACGCGTGGGACAAGGCCTTGCCTGATCCTCAGATTTGGACCGACAGCCTGCGGGTGATGAAGCCCGGAGCCTACGGGGTGGTATTCTCTTCGGTGCGCTTGATGCACCGGCTGATGGTGGCCCTGGAGGACGCGGGCTTCGCTATTCGGGACGTGATCTTCTGGGCCTACCTGAACGGCATGCCCAAGAGTCGAGACATTTCGTTGGGGATTGACCGAGAGTTGGGCTGCGAAAGCGAAGTGGTGGGTGAGTACCAGTACGTGCAGGGCTACCGGAGCGGGAACGCCACGGCGCGTGCTTCGGGTAGTCAGCCCTCCGGCAACTACCGGGTGGCGCAACCCAAGCGAAAGCTCCGCCCCACTTCGGTGCAGGGCCAGCGCTACCGGGGGGCTGGTCTCGGCATCAAACCCGCCTACGAACCGATTATCCTAGTGCAAAAGCCCCGGGCGGCGGGACTCACCGTGGTACAGAACGTGCTGAAGTACGGCACGGGGGCGCTCAACCTAGAGGAAACCCGCATTCCTCTGGCGGCCGATGAGTCGCCGGTGGGCCACAATCCGCATCCGTTGGGCAGAGTTTGCGCCAACCAACTGCGCACCACTCCCCTACAGGATGGATACGATAAGTTCTTTATGATCCCCAAGGTGCGGCAGCACAAAGAGGCCTTTAACCACCACCCCACCCTGAAGCCGGTTGAATTGATGGAGCACTTAGTCAGCCTGGTATCCTTCGAGGAACAAACGGTTTTAGACCCGTTTGCGGGGAGTGGAAGCACCGGGGTGGCCGCTTTGCAACGAAAGCGACATTTTGTCGGTTATGAAAAAGATTCAACTTATTATGAAATAATGAACAAACGTTTGCAGCAAGCTCTCGTTCAACAGTAAGCGTTCATTCTTAATTTTATGTCCTCACTCTTTAAACACCTTCTGGCCAGACTGCGCCGCCCGGTGACAGCGAACAATCAGCCGGTGCTGGAAGACCTCAACCAGCACCCCCTGGCCCCCGGCGACACCGTGGAGTCGCTACGCTACGATCTGGGGATTTGTCAAGTGATCACCACCGAGAAAGGACTTACGTATCGATCCGTAGCGGACGGCAGAGAAGTAAGCTGGCACCTGATGGTAGATGCCTCGACCGATCGACAGAAAGTTAAAAAGATAGTCGATAACGGTGAGGCGAGTTGAAATATCGTGCTGACGTGATTTCTCTTATTATGCTTGACGGACAGGAATTTATTCGTACGCTATAAAAACCAACTTCGAATAAATAGAATCATTCGAGGGGTTTTAACATTTTGCCCGCAATTAGTGAACCATCACTATTAACTATTGATTTACATTACTAAATTGTTAAGCTTATAGGGGTAGTTTGTATTTTCGCTTAAAATCACTACAATGTTGCTAGCTATTATTGGTATCGCTGCGCTTTTGCTGACGCTTTCGGTTTACTTGTTTAAAAAAGTAGAAGAAGAAGACAGCCGTAGTCTCATTTCCATGGACGAGTTGGATGAAATTCCTTCGGACAGTCCACCGGTGATCGTTAAGCAGATGAAGGGCGGAAAGGTGCAACAAACACTTTGCTATTTCTTGCCCGGCGAGGTGACTCCTGAGGCGGTTGTAGCGGAGGTTGATGCGCGCGATCGTCTCTTCTTAAAGTTACGTCCTGACAACACCATCACCATTACGCACTAAACAGGCTTCCCTACCTGCTGGCTGTTCTCGGCACTTGGTCTGTCCCGCCTAAGTGCCGCTGATCTCAGGTGCCCCCCTTGATCGACACCAAAACTTTTTCTTTCTTTGCTAGTAGTTGACGGTGCTGTGATGGCTCTCTCTGGTATACGCCTAGCTTCTTGGTGGATGTCATCAGCGAAATCGGTGCCTCAACCACATTAATCATCTATCATAGTGGTTTTGCGACGTTAAAGTTTATATATTAAGTGCTTAATTACAGGGTATGAGTTCAATAACCGGCTATAGCGTTACTATCGGTGCCCGTTCTTTCCTTCCTTGGTCGTCCCAACCCATTTGGGTAGATAACGAGCCTTACTACACAGTGCAACGTCCGCTTAGTCTGACGTTGGGGCGCCTGACAGTAAAAGATCTTCAGGGCAACTTGGTTTTTTCGCTCAAGAAAAGTCAACCCTTTATTCCTACCTACCTGATGAGCGGTTTGGAAACAACATCAGATGTTGTGATCCGAAAAGCCTCACCGGGTTATTGGGTGTGCACCAACGACGACTGCTGCTGGGAGGTGCATCGCTACAGTAGTATCAAGTGCATTCTCTGCACCGAAGGCAGGCAAATAGCTATTATGTCATTGAGCGCTAGCCTTCCGTTTATGAACGACGGAAAGGTTTACCTCCGCGTCCACGACAGCCGCCACCTTGATATATCCGTAGCCGTGGCGTTGTTGATCGACGGCTTCGGCGTCAATCTCAACCCTATCCTTTTAAACAACAACAAAGTAATTGTCACCTCCGCCCAGTCGGTTTAATCTGGCCAGCAAATCTTCTCAGTCCTCAAAAAATTAGTAGCTTCCCAGATACTTACGTATGCCCCATTCAGCGGCGACTAGGGCGAGCAACAGAAAGAATAACCACTTGAGGTTAATCAGCGGCAAAAACAATTCGCTCGTATAAATCTTTCCCCGAGGTGCCTGACTACCCACCGCATCATATAGCTTGGATAATTCGGCCGTATCAAAGTATGCTCCTCCGTTCTCCTGCGCCAGGTCGCGCAAAATGGTGTGGTTAGCAGTAAGGTTGAGTGACTCAATCTGCAAACTGCGGACGGTGAAGTTGCCCTGGCTAGACAGCGCCGAACCGCCGATAGTTGTCTGGGCGGTATATTGATACACTCCTTCCGGCAGGTTACTGACCTGATATTGGGTATTGCTTTGGTTCGTTGTGTAATTATAATTGAAGCGGGTGCTGTCTTCGGCCGTGATAGCCAGCTTCACGGAAGCACCGTACACCTCTTCGTATAATTCGTCGTACAACTCAGTCTCAAAAACAACGGGCTCGTTATCCTGAAACTCACCCTTGATTGGGTACACCTTAAACCGTCGCTTGTCTTCTTTGGCCGATAAGTACTGAATTAACTTGGTGAAAAGTGCGTCCGTAACGTCGGTGTTCCCAGTGCGGGCGTACTCCTGCTGCCGCCACTTCCATACTCCTTCAGCTAGCAGCACCGCCGACTTTCCTTGGTCCGTTTCGGCCACTGCCAACAAGGGTTTGCTGGTTCTCACCTTCCCAACCTGCTGGTAAAGGATCGGTGTTGCTGCGTTCTTTACGGACACATCGCCGAAGGGCGCGCGCAAGGGCAGTAGTTTTTCAATGGTTGCCCGCTGCTCGTTCAACAGTTGAAACCCCCGGAAGTCGCTACTATAGGCAGCGCTCACTTCATCGTTTTGGCGGCCCATGTTCTGTATCTCCAGCACGTCGTTGGTGGCGTTGAAGGCAGTCAGATCGGTCTGGCTGCCTACGATATACCAGTGCGCACCGGCCGATTTTAGGTAGGGTTGCACTTCTTCCGGCAACTGCTCTTTGCCCGGTAGTTGGTGCCAAATTACTAAGTCAATTTTCTTTTCCTCAAGTTGCTTCTCAGCAATCTGGTCGGTGCTCAGAATCAGCGAAGTGAATTCGTAGTTTTGGTTGCTGGCAATAGCCAATCGCAGTGCCTTAATGTCCGGATGAGGCGACCGCGCCAGGAGCAGGATGTTTTCTTTGCCCTCAATGACCTCCACGTAAGCGTGCGCTTCGTTGTTTTGCGTGGTAAACTCTTCGTCTTGCTCAGCCACCGTCACCACGTAGTGCTGCATGCCCTCCCGGTCGGCTTCCAGCAAAAACTCAACGGAAGTTACCTCGCGCGGCTTGGTCAGATTAACCACCCGGGTATCCAGTATTGCACTGCCGCGACGGACACTGACGGTTAAGTTTTCACCGGCAAAGCCGTTGCTGGTCAATTCGGCCACCAGCGGAAACTTGTTTCCTTGGTAGGCAATTTTGTTATAAAACAAGTTACTGACACTCACGTCTTGCTGCGCGGTGGTGTCACCAAGCCCGACGGTATTGATTGTGAAACGATACGGATGGTACGTCGGCGAGATCCCTTGGTTATAGATTCCGTCAGAAAACAGCACCACCGAAGCCAGATTGCGCCCCTCATAGTCAGAAGCAATTGTTCGCAAAGCTCCGTCCAGATCAGTACTGGGATAAGTGAAGTTTAGCGAGTCTAGGGGGATAAGTGACTCAAAATCGCGTATTTCGGTGGTGTAGCCATTTTCGCGCAACGCCGTAGTAACGCTATCTATCCGTTGCTTCAAAGCGGTAAGCTGCGCGCTATCCATCACCGCGGCCACGGACGATGAATTATCGATGGCCACCACCACCACGGGTGGTTCAACGGTGTTCTTGATCTGCTTGATGAATGGACCGATCACAAGAAAGCACAGCAGCGAAACCAATCCCGCCCGCAACACCAGCAGGGTGTAATTGATCGGTTTTCCCCAGGAGGGATGCTTGAACTGCTGGCCACGGGTGTAGAGCAGCCATCCGTAGAGCGCACCCACCAGCAAGCACACCAAGATCCACCAGGGAGAATTCTCAAACAACAACTGTATTCCTTGCATAAATGCTGGTTAGGTAAGCATTCCTCCGTCCACCTGAATGACCTGACCGGTGATGTAAGCGGACAGGTCAGAGGCCAGAAACAAAGCGCAGTGTGCCACGTCTTGCGGCTGCCCCCCCCGCTTCAGGGGAATCGCTTCTCGCCACTGATTTACGGTTGCTTCGTCCAGTTTCTCGGTCATTTCGGTTTCTATAAACCCCGGGGCAATGGCATTGCAACGCACGTTACGCGACCCTAGTTCAAGGGCCACCGATTTAGTGAAACCAACGATGCCCGCCTTGGAAGCCGCGTAGTTAGCCTGCCCGGCGTTCCCCTTGAGGCCCACCACCGAAGTCATATTGATGATGGAACCGCTCCGTTGCTTGAGAAACGAACGGGTAGCCGCTTTTACTGTGTTGAAGACTGATTTTAAGTTGGTGTTGATCACCTCGTCCCACGCAGTTTCGCTCATGCGCATGAGTAAATTGTCTTGGGTGATGCCAGCGTTGTTCACCAGCACGTCCAGCGATCCAAAATCGCGCACCACATCGTTGATGAGCTGGTCAGCCGCGGCGAACTCCGCCGCGTTAGACTGGTAGCTTTGGACCTTTCCGCCCTGGGCCGATAATTCTCGCTCGAGGGCTTTTGCTTTTTCGGTGCTGGATAAGTAGGTAAACGCTACGTTGGCACCGTGCTCGGCAAAAGTTTGGGCGATCGCCTTTCCAATTCCTTTCGAGGCACCGGTGATAAGCACGTTTTTTCCTTCCAGTAGTTTCATTGCGGTGGGGTTAGATTGACGGTAGGCAAACTTACACAAAAAAAGCCATCCCTGGGGATGGCTACTGATAACAAAGTGGTGAGGGTGATTACTTACAGCACCTCTTCCAGCAAGTGCATCACCTCTTCTAGGTTTTGCTTATCTAATTCACTGAAGTTTTTGACCCGATTGCTGTTGATGTTAAGCAGCAGGGCTACCTCGCCCCTTCGGTAGGCGCAGACCACTATTTCAGACCGATCGTCATCGGTCACCGGAACGTGACCGGCGAACTGCTCGACGTCATCTACCACTAAAGTACACTCTTTGGTGAATGCGGTGCCGCAGACCCCCTGATCCATGGAAATTCGGGATATGGCGGCTGCGCCCTGAAAAGGACCCAAAACAAGTTCACCACCACGAGCATGATAGAAGCCCGTCCAGGAAAATCCCATCCCGTGATGCAGCAGAGCGGCTACGTTCGCTAGGTTAGCGGTCAAGTCTTCTTCGTTATAAACCACGTTTCTAATTTGATGAAGCAGCAGAGCATACTTCTGTTGTTTACTGTCGGTATCTTGAGGAACAGTAAGGTTGTTGAGCATTACCATAAGAACTATCTTTTAAAGTTAATGAAACACTAATAGTTTTGATTTGTATTGGAAATATACAAAAAATTAAATACCCAAAGTAAGCAAACAGCGCAACAAAGTGTCCCTATTATAGGTTATTGACTTACTATTTACAATTAATTATTAAGATAGACAAAATATTATTCTTTATATACTAATTTTGTTAAACTTTTATTCTGATTAAATATTTCTTGTCAGCATTTTCTTTTAGTCAGATGAAATCTGCTTTGCTTATCTTTTGGTTGCTGTTGTTCTGTCACTGCATTCACGCGCAAACTATGTCTGATCTTGCCGACTACCGCTGGAAGAACCGTTTGATTTTTCTCTTTTCTTCCCAGGCTAACAATCCATTGTATCGACAGCAAGTTGATCTGCTTCGCGCCAACCAACCCGGTCTTGACGATCGTAATCTGCTGATTTTCAGTGTACTCTCTGATCGCGTGGTGAGTGAAACAGCTACCAAAAGAGCTGATCGAGCGACTGAGTTACGTGAGCGATACCGAGTGGACGAGAATTCGTTCACGTTTGTCCTGATCGGGAAGGACGGTTCGGAGAAGATGCGAAGTGATACGTTGGTGACGCGCAACACACTGTACGCGATCATTGACGCTATGCCGATGCGCCGAGAAGAAATGCGGAAGAAAAACTAGTTGCGCAGGTTTTTCATCTCTTTGATATCAATCTCGATGGCCCCTACCGCAATTTCGGCTTTCACCTTGAGAGGCACCTTATTTTTGTCGTCCGAGATCCAAACCTTCACCGGATCGCCGTCACTGAAGAAGTCATTGTCCGGCAGCGATGGGGCCATCACCAGCGCGTTGATTTCGCCCACCTGAGTTTTGATGGTTTCACGGCCCAGAAAGCGAATTTCTAGGTTATATACCTCTTTGTCAAAGAAGCTAGCAACTTTGATAATGTCACCTTCTTTGTAGTTGTCGTAGTCAATCGTACGCAAAAAGTAGTAACCGCCCACAATGTCAAGCACATTGTTCGGCACGGCAAAAGCTTCTTTTTTCTTGAGTTTGCGCGTTTTTTTATCTAGGTGCAGTACGGTAGCCTGATCGTTTTCGTGGTCGAAGTTGACCATCTCGTTTTTGCGGTACTTGCCTTCCTGAATATATCGATAGGCCTTGTGCGGCACAATGGAGGCGGTATCTACGTAGGCTCCCCAGTTGTCACGCACCCGAATGGCCACGTCGACCAATCCAGTGGTACTTCCAAACACATCGATCTTGTAGCAAGGGCGATCGTTCACCGTAAAGTGCGTATCGCTGACCTTCATCACGGCTTCGCCCGCGTTCACCAATCCCCAGTGCACACGGTAGGTCAGCACTTCACCCGTGGCAAAGCTCTCATTCGGAATATAGCGGTACTCACGCACGTTGAGCGCAAGGGTAAGCAACAAAGTTGTTCCTAACGTAAAATATAGGCAAAGTTTCATGGTACTGGTATTACTAGAAAAAACCATGCTAGTTAGCAAACTACTGTATTTCTTATTACGAAAAAAGAAGAATAAAAGTACCTGCTCTGATTAAAGAACCTTACCGTACTGGTTTTTGAGATGCATTAAGTACTTCTTAATGTCTCCGTCAAAGCGCGTTTGGAACACTTGTTCCAGGCTATCAGAAGCGCCCTGGTAGCGCACGAACGCTTTAAAGAAAGTATTGTTGGGCAAAGCTTCCGGCTGCTGAAGTCGATTCAGCAACTTTCGGTAGCGCGGCGAACGTAGCGACAGCGTATCGGTTTTTTGCAGGATCTGGGTGACGAGTTGCTTTTTTTGGTTGGCTTTGGTAGTTGAGTCGGCAACCGCGGTTAGCCCTTTGTAGAGACTATCTAGTTGCTGCGTGCCTCTGAGCATGTGTTCGGAGTATTTTCGGCGGTCGGTGCGGTAGTTGTCATACGCCTGATAAGGCTCAGAAGCGCGGCCGTAGGCGTACGCTAAGTAGGCCTCCGCCCCTTTATCTCCCACAAAAGAAGCCAAGTTTTCGTTAAACTTCAGGTCGTTTTTCACGAAGATGGTGGCGTGCGTAAGTTCATGAATAATGGTGTTGGCCACCTGCCCGTCGGTTCGAAACAGCAGACCGGACAAAATAGGATCGCTGAAGAAGCCTAGCGTACTCCAGGCGCTCACCGTGCGAATGCCGGTATCATAACCCTGTCTTGACAATTCGTCGCGAAGCGCCAGGGCCTGATTATACTCAAAAAATCCTTTGTACGAAAAGGTGCCAACGATGGGAAATGACCATTTTTTGTCTGCCAGCGAAAAGGACTCACAGGCGGTCACCACCCACAGCACCGGTTTCCCCTGCTGATCGTAGAGCGTACGGTAGCTGTCCGAATCGTTCACGCCCAACGAGTCGATTGCGAATTTTCTGACGTGTTGCACCAGGACAATCTTCTGCTTAAGCGAATCAGCCACCGCCGGATCGTTCATCACTTCTTCAATAGGCCTTGCGTTCCAAATAATACGCAGCTGTCCCCGGGCTTGGGAAATTCCGTACCACACTAGCTCGTGCTGCCAAACCAACAACAAGAGCAGTAGAACACCACTGCCAATGGCTATCTTTTTCATAAGTAATTACTACCTTTACTGTCGTGCGTATGTTTATTTTCAAGTTTGCTCATGGCTCTTTAAGCAAAGAGGCCTCCGGCCGTCAGCAATGCTATAAATAGCGTAATGTACTTGGAATAAGTATACTTAATAAGTATCTTTGATACACAAATATTCACCCTAATTACCCTCTTATGAGTGATCAAACGGAAAAGTTAAAAGCATTGCAGCTTACCATCGATAAGTTAGACAAAACTTACGGCAAAGGCACGGTTATGAAACTGAGCGACGATAGCGTGGTTGATATTCCCGCGATTTCTACCGGTTCCCTGGGTCTGGACATTGCCCTGGGCATTGGCGGTATCCCCCGGGGGCGTGTGATAGAAATCTACGGACCCGAATCTTCGGGCAAAACCACTCTGGCGATGCACTGTATGGCCGAAGCGCAGAAGCTAGGCGGCATGGTAGCCATTGTGGATGCCGAACACGCTTTTGATCGTTCTTACGCCGAAAAGTTGGGCATCGATACCGAAAACCTACTTATTTCTCAACCTGATAACGGCGAGCAAGGCCTGGAGATTGCCGAGCACCTCATTCGCTCCGGAGCCATCGACATTATCGTGATCGATTCGGTGGCCGCTTTGGTTCCCCGCGGTGAGATTGAGGGCGACATGGGCGATAGCAAGATGGGACTTCAGGCCCGTCTAATGTCCCAAGCGCTGCGAAAGCTCACCGGTGCGATCAACAAAACCAAGTGCTCCTGCATATTCATCAACCAACTGCGGGAAAAAATTGGGGTCATGTTTGGCAACCCCGAAACCACTACCGGTGGTAACGCCCTTAAATTCTACGCCTCGGTGCGGCTGGATATCCGACGCATCGGCCAGATCAAGGAAGGAGCCGACAACGTAACCGGCAACCGAACCCGGGTTAAGGTGGTGAAAAACAAAGTGGCCCCTCCCTTTAAGGTTGTTGAGTTTGACATCATGTACGGAGAGGGTATTTCTAAGGTAGGTGAGATACTGGACCTAGGAGTAGAAATGGAAATCGTGAAGAAATCGGGATCCTGGTTCTCCTACGGCGATGAGAAGCTAGGTCAGGGTCGTGATGCAGTCAAGAAAATTCTTCTCGACAACCCTGAGCTGATGAACGAGATCGAGACTAAAATTCGCAACAAAGTGAACGGCGTAGAGGTAGAAGAGCCCAAAGTTGCCAAAAAAGCAGCAGCTTCGGAAGTGGACGCCGACGCGGTAGCTGCCAACGGCCAGGCATGACTGTTTGCGTTTAGCTAAGCAGCAAAGCCATCCTACTCGGGATGGCTTTTTTGTTGCAGCCGCCGCAGAACGAGCGGATCAACGGAGTGCCCGCCCACGTAGCGAATTATCTTCGGACGAAAGCCGAATCGTTCGAACCGTGATTTTTGGTCCGCAAAACGTTCAGTGGTGATGTATTGATCCTGATCACCGTAAACGTAGTATATAGACTGGTGTAGAAACACTTCTTGGCTGGCAACCAGGTCTACATCCAAAGGAAAACCGCCAGCCCACACAATCATTTTGTAAAAAGAGAGACGATGCTTCACAACCCAACGAATCAACGTAGCTCCGCCTTGCGAAAAACTGAACAACACGACCCGCTTGTTTTGCAGTCCTAAACTTTGGTAAAGTTTCTGCAAGTAGACGAGGTAGTTATTAATTGCCTGCTCACGAAACTCGCTGGTCATCCAGGTGGCCCCGACGCGCCCTTCAGTCCCCTGCAAATAAAAAAGCGATAGCCCTTCGGGAGCTACCACGTAGACATCATCCTGAAGCAGCGGCTCAAACTTACGAATGAAGTACTGTGCCAGCTGGCCGTAGCCGTGCAGAACAATCCACACTTCTTGCTGCGGGTCGTCGTTCATTTCGCCCAGGGTGTAGTATCGGGCAGTGTAATCGGTGGTGATGAGATGTTCTTGCATAAAAAAAGGTCTCAGCGTGAGACCTTTATAATAACCACCAAAGATACTAATTGCAACTACTGGAGTGCGCACTTGGCTGCTGCCCCTAAGTATTATCGTTTAAAACCTAATACCGCCCCACCGCAATGGTTGCTTGACCCATCAAAGGTAAAGGTAATGTAGTAAATACCAGTGGCGTTGCAAGGATAAATAATCCCTCGGTTGAAGTTACCGTTCGCAAAGCTAGTGCCCACCTTCTTTCGACTTGAGTCGTACAGGCTTACCACAATTCCGTCAGTGCTTTCACCGGCCGCGCAGATGTTCAGGAAGTACTGGGTGCCCTTGGCGAATACGTAAGAGTACTCGATTTTTTCTTTGGCCCCTCCTTCGCCGTTCACTTCGTAACTCTTCACGAAATTGAACCCTTCCGCCAGTTGAGGAATACACGCTTCAGTATACTGTGAGGGACTGCATTGGGCGTTGGCCTCGATGCTGGTTAGCAACGCGATCAAAGCAATACTGAGTAAGATACTAATAGATTTCATGTACCTGAGCAATGGTTTAGTTGATGATATACTTCCTGATTGACGCAGTGGTGTTTGATATATCGCGAATGTTTTCGTCGGTGATGCTGATCGAGCTGGTGCTATTGTTAGAAATGGTGACGATACCGTTAACTTCTTCTAACGTAGACTCGGCGTAGGTATGCGTAATCTCAATATCCTCAAACTCGGCTTGAAGAACCGCCATTTGCTCCGCCAACTCCTTCATGTTAGGATTAGAATCACTGTAGAAAGAGAGCAGAAGCATAATATTTTCCATGATGATTTTCTGCTCGCCGATGCGCTCCCGCAATTCTTGGTTGTCAGGATTTCGTTCAGCTACCTGGCAGATAATATGTACCGCTTCTATCCACCCCCCGGTGAGCAACAGTACGCTTAAGTTAGCGCGCTGCTGTTCCTGCAAGTGGGCGTTGATGTTATTGAAATTCTGGGTGGTGATCAGCAGCAGTGAATCCAGGTTTCGGCTGTTAGTCGCCAACCGTTGGATGGTGCCGAAGTTGAAAAATTGCCCAATGCTCAACCCTTCTGATAAATCTTTGATTGCCGTCAGGTACGAAAGAGCGTCTTGATTTTTTTCGTAGATGTTCGTGTATCCCAGGTCTGTTCCGTACACTCCTAAATTCAGTGCCTTCTTAAAGTTGCTGTTATACGCTGAAGTGTTGCTCGCGCTGTTGAGCAAACGGTTGTCGTAATCGGTTCCTGACTGCTTTAGTAATACCGCAATCTCTAGCGGAGACGGAATTTGCTGAAGAATACTCTCGAGAACTTCATCTGATATCACCGGTTCGTTTGCTTGGGCGGTGCTTAAGCTGTCGAGGAAAGCTTGTTCGTTCAGCTTGGTTTCCGAATCACAAGCACCAAGAGTTGTCAGGATGATACTTAAAACTGCTAATTGTTTCATGGAAGTGGGTACCAGTTGATGTGACAAAAGTATTGTACTAGGGTGTCGTACCCAATCGGTATTGAGCACTTTTATTACGTGCGGCTCATTCTCCGCAAAAAGCAACTATTTATTACTTTCGGCGATCTTGAGTGAGCTTAGTTTGGTGATGATTGCGGAGAATATTCCGTAGTATAAGCAGCAGTAAAGCAGAATAGTCATCAGCCAGATCACCGCAATGTTGAAGTAGTACGTGTCAATGAGCACTCCACCGAATTGTTTGCGGGGGGCGAAGAAATGAGTGCGGTAGTTGAAGAAACCGGTTTCTGTTGCGGGGTCGTTGAATACCGGATCCACTGCCTGTAGTAGCCTTCCTTGATCTTCAATGATCCGATGGGGACTATTTACGTTTCTGACCAGATCAGACAAGCTCTCGTTGTGATATCTGTCTTTGTAGTCATTTAAATCGTACTGAATATCGGGTTGGTTCTCGAGGTAGTAAACCAGCTTCTCGCGGTTTTCTACCGACTTATTAAAGAGACCCACGTAGTGTTGACTGCTTTTCTTCAAATAGGTACGTAGCTGTTCAATTATTTGGGGAGTGACCGTTTCTTCGCGCAACAGCGCTTCCCAGTGGGTGGTGTCGGCACTTAGTCGGAAGGGTGCTTTGCGAAGTTCGTTCCGTAACGTAGCCAAGCTGGCGCGGACTGCCATTTTCAGCGAATCGTTTGGGGTGTTCAGGTGGCTGCTCACCAACTGTAACTTAGTCTCAAGTTGCGGAGCCAGATAGGCCGCCTTGAAGTCTGCTTGTCGTTCTTCTCTTTCAAGCGGGTAATAAGGGCGTTGAAAAGCGTTCTCCTTAAATTGGTGCACGGCCATAGCTTCATAAGCCCACCGAGAAACCATCATATCGGCGATAATCGGCACTTCCCCTTTTGATCCTACCACGCTGTTTAGCTTATCAAAGCTGAACAGTAGTCCGCTCAGAATCATTTGCGGAATCAGTATCAATGGAATCAAAATGTAAACCGTGACGGCCGAACTAAACGAAGCGGAAATGTTGAGTCCCAGCACATTAGCAAAGCAGGAGACGGAAAAGAGCACCAGCCAAAAACTCAGGTTCATTCCGCTAATCTCCAGAATGGTGTTGCCAATGAGCACGAAGCAAAGCGTTTGAACGGCTGATAAGGTGAACAGTATGAGCACTTTGGAGGTGAGGTAGCTGTTCCAACTTAAGTTAAGAAACGACTCTCTTTTCAGTATTTTTCGGTCCCGGATAATCTCTTCGGCACTCACCGTCAGCCCCATAAAGAGCGCTACGATGATGCTGATGAGCAAGTACGCTGGTACGTTTTCGTTGAACCGGAAGCTATAGGAGCCTGCGGTGCTGTCTTGGTAGCGAATGATGAAAGAGAGAAATAAGGCGAGCAAAGGAGCCTCCAAAAAGTTAATCAGCATATACTGACGGTTGCTGATCTTAGACAAAGTGTCGCGGGTGGTGAAGATGGCGGTTTGCTTGAAGCGCGAGGGAATACTGAGCGACTTGGGCGGCACTTCCTGAACGTCGGCGATCTTTTTGAGTTGAAAGTTTTCGGTGTACATGTCATACCACTTCTTGGGCGACACTTTCCGTTTATTGGTGAACTGTCCGTACTCATCCACCACCTTGGCCTCGATGATATTGAAGATTTGCTCAGGATTAACGTTGCCGCACTCACGACACTGCCCCCGGTCGGCATCCACCTGATCAGTAGCTCGCTTAAAGTAGGTAGCGGCTTCTACCGGGTTTCCGTAGAAAACCGGATAGCCACCGGTATCCATCAGATACATCTTATCGAACATTTTGTAAATGTCGGATGAGGGCTGGTGGATGACCACGAAGATGAGCTTGCCTTTAAGAGACAGCTCCTTCAACAAGTCGATCACGTTCTCTGAGTCGCGCGAAGAGAGGCCGGAGGTAGGCTCATCAACAAACATGACTGCCGGTTCCCGAATTAGTTCCAGGGCAATGTTCAGGCGTTTTCGCTGGCCCCCGCTAATGGTCTTATCCAGCACACTTCCTACTTTTAAGTGCTGGCGGTGCTCCAATCCCAGGCTCACGAGGGTTTTGATGACCAACTCACTGATCTCTTGATCATTTTTATCGGCAAAGCAGAGTTTTGCGTTGTAGAAGAGGTTTTCGTAAACGGTGAGTTCTTCAATGAGCAGGTCATCCTGAGCCACGTAACCGATCACGCCCTGAATTTGATCCTGCTGCAAGTGGACGTTGAACCCGTTAATTAACACTTCACCCTCGGAGGGCACCTCGATACCGGCTAGGACGTTCAGCAAGGTGGTTTTTCCGGCACCGCTGGCTCCCATAATACCGATGAGCTTGCCCGGCCCTTCTGATATATTAATGTTTCGCAACCCAGTGCCTCCGTTCGGAAAGCGAAAGTACAGGTTGTTCACGTTGAACGAAATGGTTTGGATGGTGTCTTTCGACAGGAAGTGCCGAATCAGGTCACTGTAGTAGAGCGCGTTGCCCTGGGGAGTTTTGATGGTGCTCCCGTTCGAAAACAGGTAACACTGGTGGGCTTTCATGATAAACCCATTCAGCACAATGTCGTCGTGACCTAAGTACTTGACAAAGTACAATTCGGCGCTGCTTACTTTGAGGAACAGTATCTTTCCATCAACAGCGGTTTCTACGTGCTTAATCTCTCCGTTGTTTTCGCAACTAGCCGTTAGCACGTCGGCCGACGGTTGGTAAACTTCCTCTCGCTCCAGAACAAACCCTTCAATGATCTTAAACTCATCGCGGGCCATGTTGAAGGTATGGGACACCGTGTCGATGATACTCACCCGCTGCTCGGTGAGATTACCGTCGGAGGCCACTAGTTCTAATATTTTTACTAAAACAAAAACCTTCTGCTTCTGGGTGAGGGTTTTATTAATCTTTTTACAAATCGCCAGCGTCTTGACCGAATCGCGCACCGAAGTTAGTTTGCGCTTCTTCACTTTCACCCCGTCATCTTCTTCTTCCTCTTTTCCGTAGTCGGCAAAGGTATCATATAAGGTCACGTACTCCACCACCGAGTCTTGATCCAACTCTGATTTGAAGAAATTGATAACGTAACTTCTTTCCTTCTCCGTTACTCCACCATCTTGCTTGGTGATGATGGCGAACAGTTGGGTAAGAGCTTTTAGTATTTCTTCACTCATGGTGGCTTACGTACGTTGTATCTGGCTTTTGGATTGACGCGCGCAGACGAAGGGGCACCGCAGCAGCCGCTGGGCCACTCGCCGGTGAGTAATGATAAATAATACGATGACTTAGTGGATGCAATGACCCTAGCTAAAAGAATTAAGCTAGTAGGTATTAAACTCAAAAGGCACTTCTACCAATTCTGAGAACTCTTCGCCTGCTTCTTCCATGTCTTCATCATCTTCATGAAAGTACCACATCACTTTGGCACTCTGGATGTCTTCTAGTTTAGAAAGCACGTCCAGAATCAGTTTAGAGGATGCAGTGTTGAAGTATTCTAGCTTAAAGACGAACGTGCTGCTTTCGTTGGGGCTTCCGGCGTATCCGTCCAGCCAGTCGATGATAGGCTGATAAAATTCAGCCGAGTCTTCGGGTAGCGACCGCCCTGATACTTCAAAGATTCCATTGTTTTTGTCAAGCAAAATTTTGGGCGTATCTTCCGTACCCTCCAGATTGATAATTTCCATAGCTATGTTATTTGAAAAGATGTTTTGTTCGACCTTATTATTATCTAGAGATTATTGTTTTCAAAGAGAAAAAAGACCGTTCGTCATCCATCTCCACAAATCCGTACTCTAGCTTTTGTCCTGATTTTCGGGCCATATCCACAAATCCCAGACCGGCTCCTCCCTTCTCAGATATTGACGTATTCTTGATAATATCTTTGTAGAGTTGCTTCAATCCGTCTTTGTCAAGGCTGTTTACTTTGTCGAGTCGCTGACGGAGTCCTTCGATTCCTTCATTGTAGAGCGGGTTGCCCGAGGCAATGATGTACTCTTCGCCCTTTTTGCCAATCATGAACACCGCGTTGTATTCGTAACCGTCACCACTTTCGTAGCTTTCTCCGTGCTTCACAATATTCTGTAGACACTCTACCATCACGTTGAAAACCTTACGTTTGGTAGTGGATTCTTCGCCCATGGAATCCATGTTGCGTTCTGCCATGGCGAGCACCGATTTGGTAATTTCTTGCGTGAACTCGCCCTCGTAGACCAGTATCAGGTTTTGTTCTCGCATGGCTTTGTGTAAGTCATACACATACTTCATGTCTATAGATGTTTAATGGTAATTACGATTTCTTAAAACTTTATGCCAATCATGAGCACATCATCCGTTTGCCGCTCATCTCCCCGCCAGTTTTCCCAGATATTGCCGAAATTCTTATTCACCTGCGCCATCGGAAGAGCGTGTTGTTCCTGAATGAGGGCACGCGTTCGTTTTGGACCAAACTTACGATTATCGGGACCACCGAACTGATCGGGGAAGCCATCGGAACAGAAGTATACCCCGTCGTCTTTTTTCACTTCAATCGTATGCGTGGTGAAGTTGGTTTGGTTCTTATAGATTCCCCCACCAATAGGAAATTTGTCGCCCTTAATTTCAACTAGTTCTCCCTGCTGCATAAAGTATAATGACCGGTGAGCACCCGCGTACTGCACTTGACCCTTGTTAATTCGGCAGAGGGCAATGTCCATTCCGTCTTTGGTCTTAGCGTCTTCGCTATCTTGCCTCAGTGTTTGGGTCACCCCCTCATCCAATTGATCCAAAATAACGCCCGGGTCGGTGATGCCTCTACTCTTCACAATGTCGTTCAATAAGAAGTACCCTATAAGTGAGATCAAAGCGCCCGGAACTCCGTGACCCGTACAATCTACTGCTGCAATAAAGATATCATCTCCTTGCTGCACAAACCAGGGAAAATCGCCACTTACTGTATCGCGTGACTTATAGTAGATAAATGACTCAGGAAATACCTGCTTGATGATACGATTATCCGGAAGAATGGCCTCCTGAATTCGACTAGCGTAGTTGAGGCTATCGTTAATCTTTCGGTTTTTGTTCTGAACCTCTAACTCAATAAGTTTTCGATCCGTGATGTCGTGCGAAACCACGAGCACGGACTCCAGCTTCTGGTCTTCGTCAAACTCAGGAATAGCGTTTACGTTCATCACACGGTCGCCCATTTCTGAAGGAAAATCAATTTCGCGCGACACTTTGTGCTTGGTAGCACCCACTTCGTAGAGCACTTTTTTCCATTCTTCCACGATACTCTCGCCCAAACCTGATTCTTCCAGGTTTTTGTTTAGGAAGTGAGCGGGCTCTTTTCCGGTGTAGGTTTCAATGGTGGGATTGATATAAAAGAATGTACCTTCTCGGTTCATCCGCGTGATCAAATCGGGCGAATTTTCGGAAAGTGCCTGCATCTTACTGCGCATCCGCTCTTCCTGCTCGGCCCGTTTTTTCTCGGTGATATCGCGAGAGTTCACGATGATACCCCGAACAGCGGGATCATTGATCAAGTTAGTTCCGGTGGCTTCTACCCACACTTCACCGGCGTGTTTAGTATCGTAAACGTACTGCACCGTAACCGATTCTTTGGGGTTGCCAATGAGGGTGGTGAACATATTACTGAACACCTTAATCCCTTCGCCCTGAATGTGCTGCATGTCACTCTGACCGATCATTTCGTCGGGCTGATAGCCAAAGATGCGCTCTACGGAGGGGCTTATGTAGCGAATGCGTCCGTCCTCTTCGTAAATGGTGATCACCTCCGAGGCGTTGACCAATAGCGAGGCCATTCGGTTTTGCGTACGCTCCACTTCTTGGACTTGGTCGGCAAGTTCGCTGTTGGTGCGTTGCAGTTCTTCTTGCGTAGACTGCATTTCTTCAGCGTTCTGGCGAAGCACCTCCTGCTGCTCCTGCAGTTCGTTGCTCATCGTTTGCGATTCGCTCAGCAGCTTACGGGTACGTTCATTCACCTTGATGTTAAACACCGTCCGGGCGGTGATTAGACTGATCTCCTCAACAAACTTAACGTCTCGAGCGCTAAACTTCTTAAAGCCGGCAAACTCTAGTACTCCGTATACCTGCTCATTGGTAATTAAGGGAACGATCATCAGCGCTTCGGGGCGCTGGTCGCCGAGTAATCCGGAAGTGACGGTGACGTAGTCGTAAGGTATTTCGGTGCGGACCAGGGTATCTTGCTCCACCGCCGCTTGTCCGACCAGACCTTCGGCCATTCGAAAGCTTGCTTGTAAATGTTTCTTTTTATTGTAGGCGTAGCTGGCTCGCATAACTATCTGGACGTTAGCCTTATCCTGATCGTCGATCACGTAGAAGGCTCCCTGGATGGCGTTTATTTTGTCGGCCACGTAGGCAACAACTTCGTTTCCCAGTTCTTCAAGGTTATTGTGAGACCGCAGAATTTCTCCTACCTCGGCTACCCCGGTCACGATCCAATTGCGCTCAGCATCGCGTTTTTCGGCGTTCTGAATGCTATCGCGCATATTGAGCAGCGCATTACCCAGCGTATCTTCGTCACTCAGGGGAGTGAAGTCAGTGTCGTAGGCTCCTTCTCCAATTTTGTGCGCAAAGTTAGCCGTTCGTCGCAGTGACTGGATTAGTTGGTCGGTGGCTTCGCCCATCTGCCCTATTTCGTCTCTTCCGTTTCTCAGGATTCTGTTGGGCAGTACCCCCCGGCCTAATTGAGCTAAGGTGTCACGAAGGGTTAGAAGCGATTTGATGAGAAACCGTGAAAAGACCAGACTTACCGCTAGTGCAAGAACTAAAATAAGGAACCCAGCCACCAAAAACCGGATTAACAAACCACTAAATTGCCCCTCAATTTCTTGGGCATCTATCTTTGTAACGATCCCCCAGTTTAGTGTAGGAATATGATCCCAAGATGCCAGTACCGGAGCACCTCGATAGTCGGTGCTGAGCGTAGTTCCCGAAGTATTCTCCAGGGCACGCAGCATCGGGCCTCCCTTGTCGTTACCACCCGACAGAACTTGACCAACCGGATGTCGTAGCGGATTCAGAAAAACTATTTTGTCCTTGAACGCTCGGCCAATCACTGTTTCGCCTGTGGTGCCCAACCCGGTTGAGTCATTGGTGATTTTGTATAATGGATCTACTTCCACGCGCGCCAGAAGCACATCGCCGCGATTTTCCAGGGGCAATCCTACGTAGAGAAACGCTTGGTTGTTCTGCTGGTGAACTCCACTGTAATACTTTGCCTCCCGCGCATTTTTGATAATTTGCCCCTCGGGATCGTAAAAGCTTTCTCCCTCTTTTTTGTCTGCCAGGTCGCTTGCGTACCTAATTCGCCCGGCGGGGGTAACCACGTAAATATGGTGGATACGAAAATTTTGCTTAATGAGTTGATTTAGCGACAAATCTCCTGCGGTGGTCGGTGATGATATTTTCGTTTCTTCGTCGGACGCTACTGTGGTGGATACGATACCCACACTGTCTCTTACGATAGTTTGCTCCAAATTAGCCAGAGAGCCTTCTACTTGGGCAAAATAGTCACTGATGCGATTTTTTTTGGACTGGTTAATTGTAGATAGGTTAGTGGCGTACTGTTTTTGAAGCACGTTGGTGACCATAACGTACGCAATGAAGCTGATCGCTACGGCTGCCAGCGCCACTAAGGTTAGCACCAAAGCGGTGATTTTACTACCAATGTTTATCTGTTTAAACATAATTTAAACTGCCGTTTTCATTAACTCTGTCGCGGTAATGCCCTATCTTCGGTTGGTGCAAGAACTCACGCGCTGGCGCCGCAAAATGCTATATTCCTTACCAAATATTAGTGCGTAGCCTCTTCTAAACTTACACTGTGGGTATTCACTAATTTTAGCGCTAATTGATCGAGTACTGCTTCTACGTATTCTTTCTGCCGCGTCGTAAATTTTGTAAATGAAGCGATCTCTACCACTCCTACCACTCCTTCATCGTGTTTCAGCGGGTGAATCATTAGGTAAGTCGGGGTGGCCCGCCCCAATCCCGAAAGGATGTTGATGTATCCACTGGGCACTTCGTCGATGAAGACCCCACGGCCTTGCTTGGCAACCTGCCCGACCAACCCTTCGCCCAAGCGATAGGTGACCGTATCTCCTTCGGGAATAGAATAAGCGTAAGAAGCAAACAGCTCAACGTTCGCGTGCTCATCAACACGTACAGTTCGGTAGGCTGTGGCCAGACTGGCTTCCACTTTTCGGCAAATTTGAGCGAGCGCCTGCGTAAATACTGCTTCCTCGTCGCCTTCGTAGCTCAGCAGTTCGTCGAGTTCTTCTATCAGCATCGGCGCACTGGTTTCTTCATCCTCATTTGAGGCTTCAACCACGGGAGCCAATATCACGTTTTCAGTTGACAAACTTGCGGCAGTTACGGGCTTGCTATCGCGAAGCCACAAAAAACCCAAAGCAGTGCCTCCTAGAACCAATGAGAGCGCCAAAATAGCGTTCGTCTGGTAGAACACTGACTGAGCGCCCTCCAACTGCATTAGGTCTATTGCTTGGCTTCTCACCAAGTAGGTGGGGAGTTGGTAAAGGGTGTAGAACGAAGCTACTAAGCTCACGAAGTACAACAAAGAAAAGATAGCGCTGATTTTTTTCATGGATATTCTGTTAGTGGTACTGGTTCAGTTCACTAAGAAAGTCGACAATTTGGTCGATCTTTAGCGTATGATCTATTTCGGAAAGTTTAAGGGCTGCCGCGGGCATGGTGTCGATGACGCATTCCTGAGGATCTTGCACAATAGTGAGCCCCCCCAGATCGTGTACCCGTTTCATGCCCCAGGCACCGTCGCGGTTGGCGCCCGACAACAGAATTCCGATGAGTTTCTGCCGATAAACGTAGGCCGATGTTTCAAGCGTGATATCGATGGAGGGGCGAGAATTATTAACCATTTCTTCGGTGGACAACGAAAAGAAGTTGCCCAGCTCGACCAACAGATGATAATTTGAGGAGGCTAAGTATATCTGCCCTCGCTTAATGCTTTCTTTATCAACCGGCTCAGTGACGGGCTTAATACTTTTTATTGATAGGGCTTCTACAAAGCCATTTCTCACGTGTTTCAGGCGATGCAAACATAGGATAATCGGTAGGGCAAAGTCTTCGGGCAAGCTCGACAGGATCTTCGTGATCCCTTGAAAGCTGCCCGCCGACCCACCAATAACGATGGCCTTGTACTGATTGCTCACCTGATACTTACCCATAATTTTATGACCCGCTAAGATGAGGGGGCTATTCCTTGATCTTTTTGTATATTTTTTCCTCGTTATTCACGACAATAAACTTATTGGCAATCTCGCACCAAATCAACGACTCTTTGGAGCCCACGGCGAGATATCCGTATTTAAACAGGCTTTCGTGCAATCGTTTTAGTACATTGTTTTGCAGGTTTTGGTTAAAATAGATCATCACATTGCGGCAGAGAATCAGATCAAACTTATTGAACACCGCCCCCTGCACCAAATCGAAGCTTCGGTAGGACACTTTCTCGAGCAGCGAAGCGTTCATCACTGCTTTGCCATTTTTCTCAGTGTAATAATCTCGTAGAGAAGACGTGCCCTGAAAACGGATATAATTCTTCTCATTGAGCTCCATGTTTTTCAGAGAATATTCGCGTGAGCGTGCTTTTTCCAGGATGGGTCGATCAATGTCGGTAGCAATGATATTGACCTGATCGGCAATGCCCATTTCGTGCAGCAGAATGCTCATACTAATCACTTCCTCGCCGGAAGAACAGCCAGCGTGCCAGATGCTGAATGATTCGTGATTAAGAAGAATACTGGGGATTACGTGGTCCCTTACCTCTCGCCAGAACGACGGATCGCGGAACATCTCAGTGACGTTCACCGTGATTTCAGAAAGGAAGTCATCAAAGAAAGCAGCATCGCTATCAATCTTCTCAATGAGTTGACCTACGGACGCCATCTTGTACAATTCCAAAATACGTTGAATCCTGCGCCGCAGCGAAGACATGGCATAGTTGGAGAAGTCGTACCGGTACCTGCTCTTAACCACTTCGGTGATTTTTCGAAGGTCGGTAACCTCTACGTCTATTTTTTTACTTTTGGCAGTGGTTACACCAGCAATATTCGCTGTTGTATTTTGACTATTCAGCATTTTGTCGTCGGTCAAAAGTTGTTCGGATTACTCGGCTGAGTAATTTGGAAACAAAATACATGAAAAAAGGGGAAGCCGTTCGCATGTACGAGACCCGAAGAGCGTTGGGCAATGTACTATCTCGGCTGTTTGCGGTAAAAAGCGGAAGTACGCTTCCCTATTCGATCGGTTGCGGAGCATCTTAGTGCCAAATGCCGGTGCGGTGCGGAGGCGGTTCAGAAGATCCGTAGGCAGTCTTCAAAGGGAATAATGAAATTTGCAATTCGGGGATTCAGGGCAATCTAGGCGTATCCACCCACAACCACCTCGCGCCACTGGTCGGCAATGAGATACTGATTGGCGACCGTTAGTACCTGCTGCGGAGTGATTGTCTCTAGCGTTTTCAGGTAATTTTGGTAAAAATCATAGGTGAGACCGTACAAGTATATATTCTTGAATTTTTCGGCCAGGGCAAACGGGGTATTCACTGATTTGAGCAATCGTCCGGCCAAGTAATTTTTCACGGTCGCTAGCTCGGCCGTGGGTACCTTCTTCTGACCAAGCAGCTTGGCCTCCTGGTAGATTTCGTCTAGCGCGAGTTGGGTAAATTCTTTCTTCACCTCGGTTCCGATCACCAGGTACCCCCCGTCCTCCAGCGTAGCCATTCCGGAGCTCACTCCGTAAGTGAGTCCTTTCTCCTCACGAATGTTCCGCATCAGCCTTGACCCGAAATAGCCACCGAGAATCGTGTTCACGATGCGCATTGCGTGGTAGTCAGGATGATCTTTTTTGAACAGGGGCAGGCCTACACGCAATGATGACTGAAGACTATCCGCTCGCTCAACCAGGCGCTGGGCCACCGGCAAAAAGTCTGGAGCAAGGGGGGGCACTAGCGATTCATTCTTACTCAGCGGAAGTGCGCCCAAATGTTGCTCCACTGAGGCAACCACCGCTGGGTTGACATCCCCTGACAAAACTACCTCCCGAGCAGTGCAAAGGCAATTATCGTAAAAATCAATCAAATTTTCTCTCGTTAGCGCCTCAACCGACGCTTCGGTGAGCGATTTTCCGTAGGGATGGTCCGGCCCGAACAGCACGGCTTTCATCTCTTTAGAGGCCAAAGTGCTTATCTTCTCGTTACTCAAACGGATTTGCTGTTTCTGTCGGTCTTTGAGTTTGTCCAGTTCCACTTCGGCGAAGGCCGGTTGGGTTAGTATCTCCTGCAAGAGCTGCAACAACCGGTCGGCGTGTTTGCTCTGGCAGTATATCTCTACGGACGAGCGGTCTAAGCCCGGGGTGAGTTGCAAATACGCTCCCAAAGAGTCAACGAAGTTTGACACCTGGTAAGCGGTGCGGGTTTGGGTGCCCTCGCTTAGCATTTTCAGGGCAAAAAAGCAGGCAGCGTCGTGGGCCTCGTGCTTGATCCCTCCTCGCCGAAAAACGACCTCGATACTCACCACCGGTTGCTGCCCCGCCCGCACGATGTGCATGGGTACCCCGTTTGGCAAATGGTGCGTAACAGCCTGAACTAGTTCGACGTGCCGGATGGGGTGAGAAGGGGGAGCCACTGATCGGTCTAAGTACATAAAAGCAAGGTTGAGAGAAACTGGGCGGATAATGGGGACGCTGGGTCGCTACTTGCCGTGGTGAGACAATAACCCGGATTTGGTAGCTAAGTAGAAGTAGTCTCGGTGATTTTGCTCAAAATTAACTTCGGATTCGCTTAGCTCATCAGTTTGACTGCTGAGACACTTGACCCAATCCCGGCGGAGCAACGTTTGCAGCACATTTTTTAGTTCGTCAGCTTCCAAGTCTAACGTTGCTTGCAATTCGGTAAAGGAAACTACAAAGTACAGCTCGTCTAGCACATCATACTCCAGATCAGTCATAACATAACTAGGGGTAGGTCCGATTTTTCCAGTGGTAGCCCCCAAAGTTAGCACGCAATCCGAAAAAGACGGCATAGGGCGAGTAAATTAGTTGCATTAGCAGAAACAGTCTGCCGGACAGGCGCTTTTTCATCACCGTAAGTACCGAACGCAAGAATAAGTACTCGAGCACTACCTTGGGTAACAATTGCAATCCCAGTATCCACCCGGGGTACGGCCCAAACAACGTCATAAAAATCACCAAGAGCACGCTGAGATGATAGGTGAAGATGAACATCGCCAGGGCGGCCACCGCGTAGCGACGGTGCAAGCGCCACTTGCTGGCCCAGCGTTTTCGCTGTTGGTAAAACTCGCCCACGGATGGCTTAGCGTAGGTGCGCACCGTTGCCTCCGTTCGTTTCAAAAAGGACACGCGGTGAGGAAAGCGCTCCGCTATTTTTTGCAGCAAAAACTCATCGTCGCCCGAGGGCACGTGCAAATTATCGGCGTAGCCGTCTACCTCCAGAAAAGCCGCTCGACGGAAGGCCAGGTTAGCGCCGTTGCCCATGGTGGGACGTCCCGCGTGCAAGCAAGCCGCCCCCGTACCGATTAGACTGGCAAACTCGATGGTCTGTAGCCGTTCGAACAGCGAGCGTTCGTGCGTGAACGTGACCGGCCCTGATACCAACAGTGATTGGTGTTGGGCAAAGTGCTGCTGAATCGTTGATAGCCAGTGCGGACCTACCCGGCAGTCACCATCGGTGGTGACCACTACTTCGCTTTGGGTAGCACTGATCGCTTGTTGCAGGGCCAGTTTTTTGTGCGATCCTACAAACCCAGCGGGCACGGCTAACGAAGACACCCGCACCCGCAGGTTTGCCGGGGCCTGAAAGTCATTCGCCCGTGTCCGGGTATCGTCGGTGGAAGCGTCGTCGACGACCAGCACCTCGAAGGCCAGCGGTTCTCCGTCGCCATTGGTTTGCCCGGCCAGGTCGCGCAGCAGGTCAGGCAGGGTAAGGGCCTCGTTGCGTACCGGAATCACCACCGCGAGGGAAGGAAGTTGCTTGGGCGGGGGCAGCGCCCCGGTTGCGGTCGGTATCTGGTTCCAGTGGATGGACAGCCAAAGCAGCAGAGAGACGTAGAGCGCGCTCAGTAGCGTGAATAGCAGCACCATAGCGAGGAGAAACTTATTGACCGGAGATGCGAACTTACTGAAATTATTTCGAGAGCTTTGTGATCCCCTTTCACAAACCCTATATTTAGGCGAATGAGCCCACCTAACCCTGCTGTTGTTCGTGAGAAGATTATCTTAGGAGTGGACCCGGGCACCAGCGTGATGGGGTACGGACTCATTCAGATAGACACCATTTCGGCCCAGCGCACCGCCTTGCACCTGCTACAGTACGGGGTGATTCATCTCAAAAAGTACGCGCGTCACGAACAGAAGCTAGAAAAGATTTTCGAGCGGATGATCGGGCTCATTGATCAGTACGCTCCCGACGAAATGGCCCTGGAGGCCCCCTTCTTTGGGAAGAACGTGCAGTCGATGCTCAAACTGGGGCGCGCGCAGGGCGTGGCGATGGCGGCGGCCCTGAGTCGGCAGATTCCTATCGTGGAATACGCTCCCAAAAAGGTGAAGCAATCGGTGACCGGCAACGGCAACGCCTCGAAGGAGCAGGTAGCCCAGATGCTGAAGAGCCTAATCAAGTTTCCGGATCGCACCGACGAGCGGCAACTACTTGATGCCACCGACGCGGTGGCGGTGGCCCTGTGTCACCACTATCAGAAAGCCTCCCCGGTGCACCACGCTAAGAGTTGGAAAGCCTTTGTCACCGACCATCCTGATCGGATAAAAGGGTAGTGAAAGAATTTATTAACGACTAACCAGTACCTACAGCAGATGAAAACACCAGCGATAATTTTTGATATGGATGGGGTGATTGTGGACAACCACCGCTACCACCTGAAAGCGTGGCTGTCGTTCTTCGAGAAGCATGATATCAGTATGAGCGAAGCGGAATATAAAGAGAAAGTGAACGGCCGCGTGATGCACACCGTTTTGCCCCAGCTGCTGAATCGGGAGCTGTCGTCCGAAGAAATTCGCACCCTGGGCGAACAGAAAGAGACCGCCTACCGGGAGGCTTACCGAAAGGATATCCGGCCTACGTTGGGTCTGGTAGCCTTTTTAAAAGAACTTCAGCAAAACGACATTCCTCGCGCGATTGCCACCTCGGCCCCGCCCGCCAACGTTAACTTCACGCTTGACAGCACCGGGCTGCGCACTTACTTCCCGGTGATTGTGGACGACACCATGGTGACGCACGGCAAGCCCGACCCGGAAGTGTACTTACTGTCGGCCGAGCAACTGAAGATGCCTCCGGCGCGGTGCATTGTGTTTGAAGATGCCATTTTGGGCATACAGGCGGGCAAAAACGCGGGCATGTACGTGGTGGGAGTGGCGACGACCCATACGCGAGAAGAACTAGAGAACACTGAGGCGGACTACGTGGTAGATAACTTTGAAGGACTGACAGTGGACGGATTGCTGAGCGCGTTGGGGATGGATAGAATGAATGAGTGAGTGAGTGATTGAATTGGTGCGTGAGGGGATTGAAGCGTTGACAAAGTATCTTTGGTTTTAATATCACTAGGAAAGAGACTAGGCGTATGCACTACCTGAACATTTTGTTTTTAGTTGCCGTGCTAGGGGGCTGCCATTCGGCACAACGAGATTTTTCGGAGGCGGAATGGCAAGATCCGGCGATTGTTGATGTGAACACGGAGCCGCCGCACGCTACCCTGGTTCCTTTTGCGGATGCGGCTTCGGCGCAGCGCGGGCAGCGGGAGCAATCGGACTATTTTAAACTGCTCAACGGCACCTGGCAATTTCACTGGGCACAGGGGCCCAACGATACGCCCGAAGACTTTTACCGTACCGATTACGACGCCAGCGGATGGGACGATATCCCGGTGCCCTCCAACTGGCAGTTGTTGGGTGACTACGACGCTCCTATTTATACTAACATCAACCATCCTTTTCCGGCTGATCCGCCGCGGGTGCCCACCGACACCA
The DNA here is from genome assembly GCA_965217295.1 of Cyclobacteriaceae bacterium. Classification (GTDB taxonomy): domain Bacteria; phylum Bacteroidota; class Bacteroidia; order Cytophagales; family Cyclobacteriaceae; genus Tunicatimonas. The sequence goes on along the minus strand of CBDCHR010000008.1, from coordinate 3,908,875 downwards.
ATTCCGTAGGTAGCTACCGGACTACCTTTGAGATTCCAGACGATTGGCAAGGAAAGCAACTGTTTTTGCACTTCGCGGGGGTGCAGTCGGCCATGTACGTGTGGGTAAACGGGCAGCGGGTGGGCTACAGTGAAGACAGCATGACGCCCGCCGAGTTCAACGTTACGGAGTTTGTTCAGCCCGGCAGCAATACGCTGGCGGTGCAAGTGATCCGCTGGTCGGACGGCAGTTATCTGGAAGATCAGGACTTTTGGCGCATGAGTGGCATTTTTCGGGACGTTTTTCTGTTCGCCACTCCGGCCGTGCACCTGCGCGACTACGCTTTCGTTACCGACCTGGACGAAAGCTACACCGACGCTACGGCCAACCTGCGGCTACACCTGACCAACTACGCCGATTCTAACTTTCGAACGCAAAACGTTCGGGTGCTGCTGCTGGATGCTCGGCAAGACACGATACTGCAGGACCAAATTGCGGTAGAGAAACCTATTCCGGTTGGACAGGAGATGGTTATTGAGGCCTCGTACGATGTGCCAAATCCGGCCTTGTGGAGCGCTGAACAGCCCAATCTATACCAACTTACTTTGAGTTTGGAAGACGCTAACGGAAGCACCACCGAAGTGATCAGCAGCCGGGTGGGCTTTCGGGAGGTGGCTATTGAGAACGGACAATTTTTGGTGAACGGCGTGCCCGTCTACTTTAAAGGAGTGAATCGTCATGAGTTAGACCCGGAAAGAGGACGCGTGATCAGCGAAGCGTCGATGCGCCGGGACATTGAGCTCATGAAGCAGCACAACATCAACGCGGTGCGCACCTCGCACTACCCCAACGACCCGCGCTGGTACGCCCTCACCGACGAATACGGTTTATACGTGATTGACGAGGCCAACGTGGAGAGTCACCAGTTGTGGAACGAGGGCCGCTCGCCGGTGCAGGATTCGGTGTGGCAGGAGGCGTTTGTGGCGCGGGGAGTGGCGATGGCCGAGCGAGACAAAAACCATCCGTCGATCATGATGTGGTCGCTGGGCAACGAAACCGGCGACGGTCCCAACACGCAAGCAATGGCTGATACAATACGTAAACTGGACCCTACCCGACCGATTCACTACGAAAGCACTGAAAAAGCAATCTACGGAAAAGAGCCCAGCGGTTACGATGTGATTGCCAACATGTACGCCCGCACCGATCAGATGATTGCGTTTCACGCGCAGGACACCACCCGCCCCATTATTTTGTGCGAGTACGCGCACGCGATGGGCAACAGCCTGGGCAATTTGCAAGATTACTGGGACGTGATTGAAGCGTACCCGCGCATGCAGGGCGGCTTCATCTGGGATTGGGTGGATCAGGGGTTGAAGAAGACCACCGACGACGGCACGGCCTACTGGGCCTACGGTGGCGACTTCGGCGACTTCCCCAACGATGGTGATTTTTGCATCAACGGACTGGTGTTTCCTGATCGCACCCCGCAGCCTGAGATTTTAGAAGCGAAAAAAGTGTTTCAATACGTGAAGGTGGAGCCCGTCAGCCTTCCTAACCGGCGGTTTCGCATCACCAACGCTTATCATTTTAGCAATCTGAGGGCACTAACGGTAGACTGGGAAGTGCTACGCGACGGAGAAGTTTGGCAAAGCGGCACATTGGGTTCGCTGGCTTTGGCACCCGGTGAAAGCCAGGTAGTGCGCATCCCGGTGAAAGCAATGATCCGGCAGAACGATGCCGAATACCTGCTGACCCTTAGCTTCGTGCTCAACGAGGCCACCTCCTGGGCCGAAGCGGGACACGAAGTGGCTTGGGAGCAGTTTTCGCTGAGCGAGCGGACTCCGCTGGCCACTCAGGTCGAACTGAATGCTATGCCGTCGCTTGGTTTTCAACAAGCCGACGGGCGTATTCAAATCACCGGCAGCAACTTCACGGCTGCATTTGATGAGCGGGTGGGCGGACTTTCTTCGCTGATGGTTGAGCAGCAGGAGTTGATGACGGCTCCGCTGCTACCCAATGTATGGCGGGCACCGACCGACAATGACGAAGGAGGGGGAGAACAATCGTTTGCCCATCGCTGGCGCGGGGCCGGTTTCGACCAGGCAACGTTTGTTCCGGAGTCGGTAGCGGCCCGGCAACTGAACGAACGAGCGGTGCGGGTGTCGGTGAAGGGAAGTATACAAGGGGAAGAAACGGCCGACGATCTGCTGACGTACGAAGGAGTGTATACCGTGTACGGAAGCGGAGATATTGTGCTAGAGAATCGGTTTCAGGTGGCTCAGGATGCTCCACCTTTGCCTAAAGTTGGCTTGCAACTGAAGGTGCCCGCCGCGATGGATCAACTGGCGTGGTACGGTCGTGGTCCGCACGAAACCTACGCGGATCGACTTACCGGAGCCAAAGTGGGCCGCTACGTAGGCAGCGTGGCCGAGCAGTATACTCCCTACGTGTTGCCGCAGGAAAACGGCAACAAAACCCAAGTGCGCTGGGTCGCGCTCACCAACGCCAGCGGGGCGGGCCTTTTTGCGAGTGGTGGGCCGACGAACATGCTCAACGTGAGTGCCCATGCTTACGATTTGAAAGACTTCGATCAGGCCACGCATACCTATCAGGTGGAGGAAACCGATCAGGTTACGCTCAATCTGGATTATGCCCAGATGGGACTGGGAGGAGACGACAGTTGGACACCCGCCACGCACAAGGAATATTTACTGGATGCAAACACTTACTCGTTTCAAGTACGTTTGCGTCCGGTGGACTTGAACCAATCTACGCCGAGTAAACTTTACAAAGAGAAATTGCCCGAAATGAGTAAACTAAGTTTCTCAAATTAATAGCCAACAAGTAAAGCTTCATGATATCAATAAGAGACAAAAAAGTTGTTATTATCGGTGCCTCTTCGGGAATTGGAAGGGCACTTGCTAAACTCTGTGCGAAAAAAGGCGCAATTGTTCATTTGGTTAGCCGAAGCGAAGACAAGCTCAATCAAGTGAGAGATGAAATTGGTCAGAATGCCTTCGTGCACTCTATGGACATGCTTGATGAAGAGTCGGTTAACCATAGGAAAAGCAGAAGAACTGGCATATGCTTATTATTCGCTCTTAACCAACACTTATATCACCGGTAGTACGTTGGCAGTAGATGGCGGATTAACTTTAATCTAGAAATCAATAAACCATAACATTGAACAGAAAAGCGAAGTTTTTCACCCTAATAGCCCTGTTTTGGGCCGGTTTGTCAGGAACGACCGTAGCTCAAAGCGGGCTAAAGATTGCCAAGCTAAAGTACAACGGTGGCGGCGACTGGTACGCCAACAAGACTGCATTGCCTAACCTAATTGCGTTTTGTAACGCTAATTTAAAGACTGGCTTAGCGCCGGAAGAAGAGGTAGTGGAGGTAGGAAGCCCGGAGTTGTTTCTGTATCCCTACGTATACATGACCGGGCATGGTAATGTGGTGTTTTCGGACGAAGAAGCCGAAAACCTGCGCAAATATCTGTTGGCCGGGGGATTTCTGCACATCGACGACAACTACGGCATGGATGAGTTCGTGCGTCTGGAGATGAAAAAGGTGTTTCCCGAGTTAGAATTTGTGGATTTACCCCCCGACCATCCGATTTATCAACAGAAGTTCACTTTTAAGAAGGGTATTCCGAAGATTCACGAGCACGACGGTGAGGCGCCCCAGGGTTTGGGCTTGCTCTACAAAGGTCGATTGGTGTGTTTTTACAGCTACGAAACTGATCTAGGCAATGGTTGGGAAGACCAGCGCATCCACAACGACCCCGAAGAGAAGCGGCAGCAGGCCCTGCAAATGGGTGCCAACATCGTGACCTACGCCTTTACGCAGGAGTGATGCCTAAATCCCTATTGCGATTAGCGGAACAATTGGGAATGAAAATACCGTTTGCTTTGTTTCTTTATCTTAGGCGGTCGTTGGGCGCTTATTTTGTTTTTTACCAAACATTTTCTGCGCATAAACGATTATCTTTGTTCTTATTCACCAAACCCACACCTCAGTGATTATAATTGCCTTCTTTATTGCCCATTGGTATCTGTCGCTGTTCTTTCAGACCTTCTTCTTGCACCGTTACTCGGCGCACAAGATGTTTACCATGAGTCCCTTCTGGGAAAAGACCTTCTACGTGCTCACCTGGATTTTCCAGGGGTCTTCTTACCTGAGTCCCCGGGCCTACGCTGTTTTGCACCGGATGCACCACGCCTATAGCGATACGGAAGACGATCCGCACTCGCCGCACCACACCGAGAACTTGTTCACGATGATGTGGGAAACCAAAAACATTTACAACGGGGTGCTTGAGCACAAAACCGACGTTGAGCCACGTTTTACCAAAGATGTGCCTGATTGGCCCCTGATAGACAAAATTGGCGACAGCAAATTGTCCAGAATTGGTTGGGGAACGTTGTACACCTTGTTTTACATTTGGGCGATTTCTATTGCCGAACTACCCGGCACCCACTGGTGGATGTACGGACTGTTGCCCTTGCACTACCTAATGGGCCCTATTCACGGCGCGATCGTGAACTGGTGCGGTCACAAGTACGGTTACTCTAACTTTGACAATAACGATAAGTCGCGCAACACTTTAGCGTTCGATTTTCTGATGCTGGGTGAGTTGTTCCAGAACAATCACCACAAGTTGCCTAAGCGACAAGATTTTGCGGCCCGCTGGTTTGAAATCGATCCTACCTACCCGCTGATCAAGGCGCTAGAGACGTTTAAAATTATCAAAGTAGCAAAACTTAAGAGCGCGTAGCGCGCCCTTGAGCAACCCTACGAGCCGGATCCTCGCCGATCCGGCTCTTTTTTTATTCAAATAACTAATGAAATAGTTGTGTAACTAAAATAATAGTCATACATTAGGGTATCACCAAAACACAACCCCCATGGAACCTAAGAAAAACCCCTCGTTTGATCTGGAACGAAAACGAAACTTTCATTTGGCCGTTGGTCTGATCCTCAGTCTGGCAACCGTTACGGTCGCCTTTGAGTGGCGCACCCGGGTAACCCCCATTGATCTGCCTCCCCCCGTATCCTATGAAGAAGAAATTCTGCCCCCCATCCCCCCCACGGTGCACGAACCGCCCCAACCCAAACGGGTGCAGCCCGAGATCATTCCGGTGCCCGACGATGAGGAAGTAGACATTGACGTTGACATCGTTATTGACGTGCAAATTTTGGATGAAGTCTTAGAAAATTATCTGGCAAGCGCCGAACCACCGGAAGAAACTGCTGATGAAATACTTATTTTCGCCGAAACTCAGCCGTCGTTTCCCGGAGGATTAGATGCTTTCTATCGCTACCTAAGTGAAACGGTTGCGTATCCGAAGCAAGCAATCCGCCGCGGAGTATCGGGAAAGGTGTTTGTTGAGTTTGTGGTGGACAAAGACGGCTCGCTGAGTCAGCTTCGGGTAGCGAAGGGCATTGGGGCGGGTTGCGACGAGGAAGCCCTGCGCGTTATCAGAAATTCACCGCGGTGGAACCCAGGCAAGCAACGGGGCCGAGCCGTGCGCGTCCGCATGATGGTGCCCATAATCTTTAAACTCCAATGAAAGAACTGACCAAAGCCGAAGAGCAGGTGATGCAAATTCTGTGGCAAATCAAGCGAGGGTTTGTGAAAGATATCCTGGCCAAAATGCCCGATCCTAAACCGGCTTACAACACAGTATCGACCATCGTGCGTATTCTGGAAAGAAAGGGGTTTGTGTCGTATCAGGCCTACGGCAAGACTCATGAGTACTACCCGCTGGTGGCTAAAAAAGACTACAGTCACTTCTTTCTGAAAAGCTTTATCGGCAACTACTTTGGGGGGTCGTTTTCGCGGCTAGTTTCGTTTTTCGCCCAAGAAAACGACATGGATATTCATGATTTTGAGCGGTTGATGCGGCATGTGGAAGAGGATTTAGAGCAGCCCAAACGCGATGAGGATGAAAGGGAAAGTTAGTCGGAAGCTTTTTTCATTAGCGATTGTGGTCTGCACCGCGTGCGAATCGAGCGGGAACCAAGCCACCAATGAGGAAACTACTGCGACCACTGATACCACGACCACCGGTTTTGCGCACTACGACTGGTTGCCCCAATCGCTAAAGGATACAATGCAACACTTGGCCTACGCGCATACTGATCGTCATTTTAATTTCTACTACTATTTCACCGTGGACGATATTAACCGACATTTTTTCCTGGAAGACGCGGGTTTGGCCGTCATTGCTGAACGTCCGGTAGTCAACGAAGAGGCGTTGCGCTTCATAGACGAACAGTTGTATGACCCGCAGGCTCGAAAGTGGGGAGAGTATCACGCGTGGGATACCACCAACTGGCAAAACAAATCACGTCAGGAGAATCGCTGGTCTTATTTTCAAAGACATATTTTCTACGTTCTTCCCCAGGAGGAAGCCAATTTTACCCAGTTACGGGTAGCAGTGATGGAAGACACCACGCTGAAGAGGCGCAACGAAATTCGTGTTCCGGCGGATTCGCAGGTTTACCTATCGTCGGAGCTAGACCAACCGGCGGTACCAATGCGGGGCATGGACTACTTTCGCGAGGCTATTGAGCACGAGGTGCGATCGGCCGAAGCTTTTATCCTGTACGATACGGGCACCGTGGAAGTGACCTTTGAAGTATGGGGCGGACGCGCCCGTTCGCCTAACCTAATCCGTGGTTTGAGTACCCACCACGATACGCACGCTGCCTACCAAGCCGACGGCGAATTTATCAAAGCCATCAACAACGCCAAGGTGTGGTGGAACGATGCCCGCCAAGACGGTCGCCCGGTGGCCAGCACGGTACGAATGACTTTCGACATCAGCCAGCTAAAAAAATCATCCTCTTAATTTCACGCTTATGAATGCCTTCACTCTTTACCTGCTAGAAGCCAGCGTTTGCCTGGGAGTCTTTTATCTTTTCTATCTGGCGGTGCTACACCGGCAACCCACTTTTCAGCACAATCGCCTATATCTATTGGCGACTTCGGGACTGGGTTGGATACTGCCCCTGCTGGAAGTGCCCCTCGGTTGGGGCGGCGGCGGTTCGCCCGGCGAAGGCGCGGCTTATTTATTACTTCCGGCGGCGGAGGGCAGAGTAACCGAAACGCTGGGCAGCGGCCTGCCGTGGTGGGAAATGCTCTACGGGTTGGGCGTACTTGTTATGCTGACTCGCTTTGCCGGGCAATTCTACCGCTTGCACAAAACCGTGCGCCGCAGCCGGGAGCAAGTGGTTCCGCACCGGCGCTACCGACTGCTGTATACCGACGGGCAGTTTCCTACGGCGTCGTTCTTTCGCTATCTGTTTTGGGACAACACCCAGCCGCTTACGGTGGAAGAAACCCGGCAGATGATGCTGCACGAAGAGACGCACATCCGGCAGGGCCACAGCTACGATGTGTTGTATATCACGCTGCTGAAAGCTTTTGCCTGGTTCCACCCGCTGGTGTATCTCTACGAGCGGGCGCTGACCCAGACCCATGAATACGCCGCTGATGCCGGGGTGCTGCGGCAGGCCCCGGTAGCGCAGCGCGCCTACGCTCGACTGCTTAGCAAGCACACGCTCAGCAGCCGTAACGTGCTGTTGGTCAACCGTTTTTTTTATCCATCTCTTATCTTAAACCGAATTCACATGATTTACGCAACTAAAAAAACTCCCTGGTACCGCTACGTGCTGATTGTACCGGTATTCGCCTCTTTGTTTTTCACCTTTGCTTGCCAACCCGACGAAGAGGAAGTCACCCGCGAGGCGGTGGCTCAGTCGTACGAAGAAGTGCAAAGTGATTTGACAAAGATTAATCAGGAAATTCAGGCCTTAGTTTTCCAATATTATCCAACACAGCAACAGCTTACGGAGGCGTTAGACAACTACCGTGAACAAAACCAGGGTCCGATTAGCGAAATGATGCTTTTGAAGGAAAAAGCTTCCCCGGCGGTGCTATCAAACCTTGAGGAGTTGATTACTCGACGCGAGGAGCTTCGGGAAAAACAGATGCATCTGCCCGATGCTGACGGCGTGTTTACGGTAGTAGAAAACCAGCCCGAACCGAAGGACGGAATAAGCACATTTTATAAGCACATCGGTGATAATATGCGTTATCCCCAAGCAGCACGCCAAGCAGGTATTGAGGGAAAAGTATTTGTGCAGTTTGTGGTGGACGAATACGGCCAAATTACTCAGACCAAAGTTCTGAGAGGAATTGGCGGAGGATGCGATGAAGAGGCGGTACGGGTGTTGCAAGAAGCCCCGGAGTGGATTCCGGGAACAACCGACGGGCAAGCGGTCAACGTTCGAATGGTCATTCCGATCACGTTCAAACTGGATAGAGTGGATGCTCCTGCGTCACTTCGTGATGATTCCAAAAATAGTGAGTTGTCGGTTACGGAGAAAGAAGGCGAAATGGACGAAATGGTTATAGTAGGGTATCAGTAGGAAAACTCAGCAGCGAGGGCTAAAAAATTCTCGCTGCGCTATTTGAGTCAACATACCCGGATAAGTTTACTCCCCAATAACGTTCAGTACAATCCGTTCGCTGTCGCTCAGTAGTTGGCAGTCTTTGGCCGACAGATTCTCAAGTTTTCGGTCGCGATATCGATCTACCTGATCGCTAAGAACCACTTCCAGTACCCGTGGGTGGATGTAGTAATCACGACAGATAGCAATGGTGTTGCCCAGTTCTTTAGCTACCAACTTCACCAAGGTAGTTTCCAGTTTAAGGCGGGGGTTTTCAGTTACCATTTGTTGGGCCACTTCGTGCTTCTCTATCGCCAACGTGGTGCCGCCCCAGGTGCGGAAATCCTTGCAACTGAATTCTTCTTCAGAGATGTCGTGCAGGTACTCATTGACGTCGTGCGAATTGATGTGATGAAACTTTTTGTGCTCGTCCTGGTACTTAAACAGTTCATAACCCCGCAGTTCTGAGCTCTGTTTCACCAATTTGGCCAACTGATTGTTCTCGATGTTTATCTTACGATACTTGCCGCTTTTGGCCTTGTACTCTAATCGAGCCAACCCTTGGTCGAATTCAACGTGCTTACGGCGCAACGTGGTGAGTCCGTAGGTTTCATTCTGTTGCCGGTAGTATTCGTTGCCAATGCGGATGTGATACGCATCCAGAATCTGAATCACCAGGGCAAGTACTTTGGGCTTTGACCACTCTTTAGCTTTCAGGTGCTGCTCAGTAGTGCGGCGGATAGTGGGAAGCGCGCGGCCAAACTCCATAAGCTTACGGAACTTAGCTTCGCTGCGATAGGTGTTCCAATCGGTGTGATAAATGTATTGCTTGCGACCCTTGGGATCAATCCCGGTGCACTGCAAATGACCGTGCGAATCTTGGGCAATCCACACGTCCTTCCAGGCGGGAGGAATACAGAGTGCCTTTACCCGAGAAAGTTCATCGGGATCAGTTAATCGCTCACCATCGGGATCATGGTAGCTAAAACCCTTTCCGCGGCCCACTCGAGTGTAACCGAGGTCCTGGTCGCTGTTGTGAGTAAGTGTTTTCGGTAAACCAACCAAAGAAACTGTTGTCCGTTACGACCGATTATGCCTTTTCTACTTCACTCTCTAACTTGAGCACCTCATCGCCGTCTTCTTGCTCAATGAGCAGAGCTTTGTTGCCGCTCTCTCCCTTGCGGGTGACTTCGCTTCCCTTGATTGTTTTGGTTACCTCCTCGGAAAAAGTCTCCTTGACCTTACCTTCGGCACTGCCGTTTCCCCATTTCCAGCGAACGGTGGATCCTTTCTGTATCATAGCAAAAAATTAGTATATCAAAAAAATACAAGTTCAGCAAAACGACGCTGATAAGCCGGTTTCAGACTTTTCGCGCCCCCACCACCACATTTCGGCGAATGAACAGGCGAACCAAAGCAGCAATTACGCCACTAAGCAATGTCCAAGCCAGTGCTTCTTTTAGAGAAACGTCGCGATCGGCAGGATTCTTCGGCGGGTCGGTTTTCATAGTCTTTTTCCATCCGTAGCCTAGCACCCGGCGTACCAGAAAGGCACTTCCGGCAGCAATACCGCTCACCAGAAGGCCATTGAAGCCATCTTCATCGTCTAGATAGTCTGATACTTTATCAGTAATCGAATCAAAATCCATAATGTAGTTAATTATTAGTGTTAGTTTACATATTGGCGGGCAGTGCTTTGTAGCGGGCTTTCACTAGCATGTATGCCCCGTAGCAAGCTAACCCAATAGCGACAATTCCGAGCAGGATAGAACCATAGGAAGAATCCTGGATGAAGCTGAACGCACCCTCGGTGCCCCCCGCTTTGCTGGCATTAGATTCAATAGCCGCCCGCAAGAACAAATAACCGATAATCCCTACCACAACGCCTCGCGCAATGAGTCCAACTTTTCCAACGTTCTTAAGTGTTTTCCTGACTTTGTGTTCCAGTTGTGCGGCATTAATCTCTTCCATAAATTTTTCGGTGACTGCCTTGCGTATTTCAAATGCCCCTTTCACGAACAAAGCAACCGCAACAATTCCAACCAGTATTTGACCAAAAGGTTGCTCCAGTAGCATACTTACAACTTGTTTATTTCCGCCGCCACCGCCCGAAGAGCCACTCTGAACTAGCATTTTGATTGCTTCGTAGGCTAAAAATCCGTAAAGCACTCCACTAGCTCCGTATCCGATTCGCTTGGCCATACCCTTCTTATCGTCTCCTTCGTTTTCCGGATCGCGAAACGCTTGCACGAAGCGCCACACTACGTAGCCTATCAAGCCAACCGTCAAAATTGCCAGTAGCACCTGGCCAAAGGGCTGACTATATATGAACTCCAGCGCGTCGCTTTGTCCCGCTTTTTGTCCACCTTCATTGAAGGCCGCCATCGCGGTTAAAATGCCTAAGATAATAAAAATCACCCCTTTGGCACCCATTCCGAAACGGGCTAGTTTCTCAATAGTTTCGTCTTTGTTTTGGTTAGTCAAGGTGTTCATTAGCAAATGGTTAAGTTAGTAAATAAGTTATTGATTATCGGCTTAAGGTATAAAAAGCATGAATGACGCCCGGAACCCATCCGATAAGGGTAAGCAGCACGTTGAGCCAGAAAGAACCAGTGATTCCCTTTTGCAGGCCAACAGCCAAGGGAGGAAGAAAAATAGCGAGTACTATACTTAAAACTGACATAATGAAGGGGTTAAGTTAAAAAATTGGCGTTGCGCCGTAAATTTATATGCTACTTATAACTCAGAATTGTTCAATATGTTCACCAAAGCGATCCCTCTAGAATTTATTAAGAAAGCGCTCAGTATACTTCTACACTTTGGGGAGAAAAATTCGCAATAACTTTTTGCGATGGTACGCGTTATACATTCAATCTGTGTTAATACCAGACTGACCTATTGCTATAGAACTGATAATCAATTTCTTACGCTGAGTAATTGTCAACTATCGCAATCTGTAGCAGTATTGATTCACGTTGGCACAACATTTTCATCCTTTATTCCATACTAAATTTTTAACTAATCATTATTATGAAATTATTACCAGGAATTATAGTAGGAGCAGTTGCCGGAGTCGTGGCGGGCATCTTGATGGCGCCCGAAAGCGGTGACAAAACTCGCAAAAAGCTAGCCGAGGAAGGAAACAACTTTAAAGAAGATTTTGAAGGTTCATTAAATCGTAGTATCGATACTTTTCTTGAAACAATTAGCGAAGCAGTTGATGAATATTCCAAACAAAGCAAGCAGTCACTGAAGAAAGCTAAGAAAAAGAAGAAATCATTCTTTTAGCCGTTAAATCCATTATCAATACTTGATGCTAAAAAACTCCATTTGCTTTGGATATAAAGATTGCTGATGCAGTAAAGCTAATCACCGACAAGATTGAGACGTGGTTAGAGCAATTGATTGTGTTATTACCTAATTTGGTAATTGCAGTTGTTGTTACTGTTCTTTTTGTTGTGCTAGCAAAAATGGTTAGAAACGTTGCCGGAAAAGTTCTTCGGCGAATTTCACAAAACCATGCCGTTAATAACCTGCTCGTCACGGTCATTTACGCGACTGTCCTCACTATCGGTTTTTTTGTTGCACTAACGATTGTCGGACTTGACGGGGCGGTGACTTCTTTACTGGCCGGAGTAGGAATTGTAGGGCTCGCTTTGGGTTTTGCTTTTCAGGATATTGCGGCAAACTTTATTTCCGGAGTGCTTATCGCGGTGGGGCAGCCCTTCCGGGTAGGTGACATTATCAAGTCGGGAGATAATTTTGGGACGGTAACTAACATCAATCTCCGAACTACTACCGTTCGCACTTTTCAGGGTATTGAGGTGCTTATTCCTAACAAAAACCTTTTCCAGGAAGTCGTTGAGAATTATACAAACACCCACGACCGGCGGGTAGATTTAACAGTCGGCGTCTCGTACGGAGATGACCTCGAAAAGGTAAAGGAACTAACCATTGGGGCCATTGAGAAACTGAAAAGTATTGATACACGCCGTGACGTAAGTTTGTTTTACAGTGAGTTCGGCGATAGCTCTATCAACTTTTCGGTTAGATACTGGGCCAAATCGGCCGGGCAATCCGAATTTTTGCTGGCTCAGAGCGATGGCATTATGGCGATCAAAAAGGTATTTGATGAAAACGATATCACCATTCCGTTCCCGATCCGTACGCTGGACTTTGGAATTAAGGGTGGTGAGAAGCTGTCAGAAATGACGCTTCAGCACTCCAACGGGGTGCATGACAATTAATTAAACCAAACGTTAATTTTTACCAACTAAATTTTAAATTATGAAAACCCTCAATTTGAAAAAATACCTCGTAGCTATTGTTGCCGGATGCTTCAGCTTTGTTGCTCTTACTAATTGTTCGCCTCAGACTCAGAATGAAGCTGAGCAGGCGGGTGACGACATTGAGCAAGGCATGGAAGATATGGGTGATAATATGGAAGATGCTGCCGATGATATGGCGGTCAACTTTGAAACCGAGAAAGAAGAATTTCAGACGAAGCTTCAGAGCAAAATCAACGAGCTCCAGAACGAAATGGCTACCGCTACCGGTGAAGCTAAGAATGAATACCAGGAGAAAGTTGACATGCTGCAAAGCGATCTGGATCAGTTAGAGAATTCTACTGAGGAGAACTGGATGGATGTGAAAGCTGGCATCAACGAAACCATGGAAGAGATCGACGCTGAAATTTAGTAGCTGCCTCAACCTTATCAAAGAAGGGCTCGGAGCAACAGTATGCTCCGGGCTTTTTTTATGCATAATCTTCGGTAGTGATAATTTGCTCGTGCAGCAGTTCGCGAATAACGATCTCGGTGAGTTCGCTCTTGAAGATAAACTCGTAGCGAATGTCCATCACGTAGGCCTTTAACCGCATTTTGTAGTAGGGACGGCGCTCCTTCACCTCGTTGAAAAAGAGCACGGTGATCGGCTTATTTAAAAAGATGTAACGCGAAGTCTGCGCGGCCTCCCGAGCAATGCTACGTACTCGCTCGGTGTCAATATCCAGGGGCAAAAATATCTCCGCCACCACCTGGCAGTTTAACTCTCCCGCATTGCTGTTCGACACCGATTGGTTCATTAGCTCACCGTTCGGGATAGACACCAGCGAGTCGTCGGGTGTAACAATGCGCGTCGACCGTAGGCCAATTTCCACCACCTCTCCGTAGTGCGACCCAATCTCAATTTTGTCGCCTACCTTGAAGGGAGCATCCAGCAGGATAATTACCCCGCCAAAAATATTCTTCAGAATGTCCTGCGAGGCGAAGCCCACCGCCACCCCTACCGAAGCGGTGAGCGCCAGCACGGCCTCAATGCGCGGTTGCAACACTCCGGCGATGATAATAAAGATGACGATAATCCACCCAATAATCCGCACCACCGGCACAAAGCCCTTAATCATAATCCGGTAATTGGTGCTTCGTTCGCCAATCAGTTCTACCAACTGGGTGAGAAAGCGAATGATGAAGTAACCAAACCCAAAAATCAGTACGCTCCACACAATTTTGTAGATAGAAATGTCCTTCACCGCGGGGGGAGTGGTGATCTTAACCGCTTTCTGCGCTACCGAATCAATTTTTGCTACCCCCGGGGCAACAGGAGCCACCATACTGTCTACCTGAATAACCAGCGTTTGAGCACTAATGCGAATGTTACCCGGAAATTGAACTTGGCCCGAATCAGTGCGGACCGAAGCGGTGTCGATCGGCGCGGTGTCGACCGGCGAATCGTTCTGCGCTAGGGCGGGGACTACCAATAGCAGCCCACTCACCAGAAAACCCAGGAGTTTACTCATCATCAGTGCAGGAAGTTTTTGCTGCGCAACAGTTGCACGATTTGTCGGTACAGCAGGGGGTTAATCGTGTAAACATCATCCTTCAGCGTCACCAGTCCATCGTCGCGCAGTTGGCGGAGACCCAGTTGGGTTGCCGCGGTATTTTTAGTGGCCTGGTGTTCGTTCACCTCCCGAAAGTGCGCTTCACTTAAACCATCGTGCAACAGCAGCGCGTGCAGTATGAGCATCTGTGACAACGGGATGGCTTTGGTAAAAGAGAAATCTACTGCGTTTAACGATCCGATGGTGATGGTGTCGTTAAGTACCTGCTGCGTAGAGCGTAGCCAGTATAACTGGGCCACGCTGTAGTTTCCAGCAGTTAAGTCATTCAGATCCTCAAAGTAGTTCTTCTCAAGGTATTCCTGCTTCTGCTCGACGGTCATCTTCTGGAATTTCTTACGCGAGCGGTTGGCTACCGCTCCGGCGTACTGAATATGATAACCACTCACCCGGTGTCGCTTCAGAATGGCTTCCTGCAACTGCTGCGCACTGATTTTTTCTAGCGAAATAATGTACTCATAGTAATCGGAGATGCGGGTGGTTTTGTCCAGAAAGTCCCAGGCGTAGCAGGTGCAGGCGCAGAGCCAGAAAACCTGCTTATGGGTGCGCGAAATAAGCTCAAAGAGCACCTTAAGTGCCTGAAAACCACCCACTTTGCGTAGGTAAAAGTGTTGAATATCCTCACACACGATAATGTGCTTGCGGGGGCTGCTAACCAGATAATCAACCACTTCGTTGAGGCGGGTGAAGGTGGTGTTGGGGACAAGTGCGCTTAAGCAGTTGAGCAAATCGGCTTCGGTGCAGCAGCGCTGGGCCGTATCGATCCGGATAAGTTCGTAGCGGTCGAGCTCCACCGAGGGCAGCTTCTTCAGAAAAAAGTTAATTAGCGTGGTGGCTCCGGTTCCTTTTTCGCCCACCAAGATGGTGCTGGCGTACCGCTGCCGCCCCCAGTTGTGGTAAGCCTTCTGTAGCAGGGTCATTTCGGGAGTGCGCTCTTCGTAGAACACCGTATCCTCCAGGGGGCGGTTGCTATACAGCCGCTGGTAAACGTAGGGCAAACGATCAACGGCCACTTCGGTATCGTTCAGAAAGTCCGACACCTCGGTGGTCACCGTGGTGGCGGCGGGCGCCAGGCCGAAGCGCTGCCGGTAAGATCCGGCCGCTTCGGACAGGTTCGTGTACTGTCGCTGTACGTAACGCGCTGCGTGAGGAATGCCGTGCTTTAGGTAGTCTAGCGACTGTTGCTTGAGCGCTTGCGTGCGATCCATTGCCTTAGCCTTGGCGATACGCAACTTTATTTCCAGGGCGTAGTCATTGCTTTTGAGGGCCACCAGGTTATTGTTGAACTGCCGGATGGCTTGCCACACGGCCGTATCCACTTCTTCGCCCACGCTTCGTATTTGCTCTTGCGCGCTTTCGGCACTCTTGAGGGCCCGTTGCAAGCCTTCTTCGGCAATAGACTTGGCCTTGACCGCGTCTTCTTCCTCATTTTCGAAGAGCGACAATGCCGAATCTAGGTTGAAATACGATACCTGACCGATTTCGGTAATCATCTTCTGAATCTGCAGCACCCGCTGTCCGGTGTTATCCTTGGTTTCTCCGATGGCGGTACGCAGCTTCGGCAACGACTCGAAGCTAACGATCTGGCGGGGCGACACGTAGTTGAGTTCAGTTACTCGCAGTGGGCGATCGTACTCATTTGTTCCAACCAGGGCCCGCCGGTCGGCTACGGTATCCACGGCTTCCTGAATACGCTTGTACACTTCCGTGACGGCGGCGGGCAGTGATTGCCGGTAGAGCACCGCCACGGTGGATGGAATGATCGACCGGATGAGTTGCATGTCGACCGCTTCCTGCTGCTGCTGCAAAGTTTGTCGCAGTTGCCCGTTGGATTGTTGATGAATGGCCTGTTCCACCTCTCGGATGTACCCGACCATGCGTTCCACCTGGGGAACAGTGGCTCCCTCTATTTTTTCGTGCAGGCTGGCCTTCAGGCGCGTATGCTCATTAAACAGCGTAGTGCACAGCAGATTGATCCCCTGATCGATGCGCCAGTCTTCGTACAGCGCGTACAGCGTGTTACGCCAACCCTGGGTGCTCCCCTGAAACTTACGTGTGCCTTGGTTTCTTCGGCGACGCAACGCCCGCGGGCCATACCGACGCGCCGACAGTTCGGCGGTGCCCGCGCGCGCGTAGGCATGAGCAAACTGTTCGTGGGTAGCGGCCAATTGGGCTTCCACCTCGCTGACTACCGTTTGCTCCAGTTCGTCCAGGTCCTGCAGCAGTTCGGCCACGGTAGACTTATAGTCTTCCTGCGGCAGCTCCGGTAGCTGCGTGAGCCAGTCGTCTTGTTCGGCGTAATTTTCCATCAGATGGGTATACCAACGGGTGTATACCTGATCTTCAAAGTGCCACAGGCGTTGGGTATTGGCGGCGGTTCGCTGGTAGATGGTTTCTACTATCGGCAGCAGTTGGGTGATCCAGGTTTCGCGGTAGTAGTACTGCGTGAGGTGACGCAGGGGAACGCGATAGGCGCGCATCGGGGCCGGGTGAGGTTCTTTACGAAGCAGTTGGCGAAATACGTTTTTTGCCCACCACGGCCCTCGGGTGAGGGTGCGGTGGTAGCGCTTCGCCAGTTTTAGCGCGCGCAGGGCTGGTTTGTCGCCGGGCAGTGCCACAAAGCGTTCTTCGGGCTGCGTGGCCACGTGCACCAGGGGCAGTTGCTGAATGAGTTGATTGGCTTCCGTGGCGTAGTCAGTAAACACCTCATCGAACGAGCGGCCGACGTTGTTTTCGTAGCGGTGCTCAATGAGGGCGTAAACCGCCTGGTTGTACTCGGTATACGCTTTGAAAAAGGTAGCCTGATCCTCCACCTGCCGGGCCTCGTCCAGCGGTTGATACTTTTCTTTAACCAGTTCATCTACCGCCTGCACCAACGCGCGTTGTTCCTCAATGGCTTCGCGCAGCACCGGCAGCACGTGCGTGCGCGTGAGTTGCTCAAAGTCGGAGGACACGCGGTGCAAAGGCGAACCGGGGCGGGGGGCAGCGGGCGCTTCGGCATCGGCAGCAGCAACTGGTTCGGAAGGTAGAACGGACAAGGGCAGGCAAGTTTGGTAGAAGACGCTAGAGGTTGCTACTTGAAGTGGTATGACGCTTTTTTGATAGCTTCGCTTAGCGCCGACGAGGCCTGCTCTACGCCCTGCTGGATGTCGTGGAAGGCAGCGGCGCTGGAGTTTTTCACATCTTCGAAGGTGCCGTAGGCTTTGGTGTTCTTGTCTTTCAGGTCGCCTACCTGCTCCGCTAGTTTTCGATCGAGCTCGGCGCGCAGTTGCTTGGCCTGGTCTTCAATCTCTTTTACTTTGCCGTACAGATCGCCAAAAGCTTCTTTGGCCCGAGATTCAAACGTGGTTTCTTTCATGGTGATAAGTTTTAGTCGTGACTAAAAGTAGTAAAAACTCACGATATCTGGCAACCCCACCCGCGCGAAGTTACCAAAGAAACCCATCCGTCGCGGCGTGGCCCTATTCAACTTCGGCTAGATTATTCTTCAGCGCCTCTATTTCAGCGAGTAGCTCGGCTTCCCGCTGAGCGCTTTGTTCCTGCAGCTCCGCATGTTGCCGAACCATCTCTTCTTGGGTAGACTGCAGTTCTTCCTGGTTCTGTCGCATCTCTTCTTCAGCGGCCCGAAGTTCTTCCGATTGCTCCTGCGACTGCTTGAGTAGATACTGCGTGTGCGAAACGATTCGCTCTTTGGCAGAATAACCTCCTATTTCCTGAGCCGCTTTTTCAGCTAGCTCAACGTAATGGTTTTCCCAAGTTTTAAAGGAGGCAATTTCGAGCAGTCCTTCAACCTCTTCGTTGACGATCATCGGAACGATGAGCAAGTTCCGGGGAGGAGCCTGCCCCAGCCCGGAAGTGATCTGCACGTAATCAGCAGGCATTTCCGTAAGGCGTATGGTGGTTTGTTCCAAGAAGGTTTGCCCCAGTAGACCTTCTCCCGGGGCTACGTTTTTTTTGAGAAATTTCTTGCGCTCGTAGGCGTAGCAAGACTTGAGGTTGATGGTGATCTGTTCTTCCTGCCGTTCTACAATGAACAAACCCGCCTGGTTGGCGTCCAGATACTTTACTATCCCGGAAAGCGCCTTGTCATAAGCCTCGCTCATATCGCTAGCCTGGCGCAGTATCTCGATCATCTGCGTCACTCCGCTGTTGATCCACCGCCGCTTTTCTTCTTCTTCACGCGCTTGCTCTAGCTCCCGGGTTTTTTCTTCGTTCTCTCGCTGCTGCGTAATTAGTTTTTCGTTTTCTTGCTCGGCTACCTCGCGTAGCTGATCGCTTTGCTTCATCATATTCTTGCCTATAAATGATAAACCAAACATGCAGCCCATCGTCATTATCGTGCCCAAACTAACGGTTAGGTGACTCAACCACCCGTTCCGGAGGATATCCGAATTCACGGCTACGGTAGCCCAGTGTCGAGTGATTGGAAACCCTATCAAAATTAAAAAACTGTATACGGAACAGAATAGCAAAAGGGGCCATTCGCGAATATCGAGGGTAACGAAAGGGATTAGAGAAAACCCCAGGGTGATGAGATACACGCTGGGGATTGGATCATCCAGCGGTCCACAAAGCAGCATATTATAAAAAAAACCCGTGGTGACCGGAACCAAGGAGAGAGGAACGCGCGAGTAGCGGATATACCCTAATTTGTTGAACAAGATTACTCCCACACACGTCAGCGTACCTGTTAGTGGAATGATTGTTAATGAATAGGAAAAGTAAACAGGTGTTATGAAGGTAAATGGTATTCCTATGAAAAAAATGACGAGAAGCGCCACTAGATTGGTGGGTACTACCCGATTTTTGATGTAGTCTGGAAGCTGTTCACGATAACCAGATTGAAGTATAGACATGCGCTTTTTTTCCGGCAATATAGCCGAGCCCCTCTTGCTTTTCTTTTCTATACGGTCAACAAAGTTAGGTACGTACCATTTTCTTTCTAATTGTCAACATATGCGCACTTCGTTGTGAACTAAACAGATTTACCCCAATAAACACCCTATTCTTAACTCAAAACTGCACCAACGGCTTCTCAGCGAAACGGTAATTGGAGGTAACAAACGAATAGAAAGCGAAATACCTCACCAAGGTAAGTTAAGCCATTTAATTTAAAAGCCGAGCGAACAACCGGATGGTTGCCGCCCGGCTCGGTGCTACTGGGCCACCGGCACTGAAGCAACAATTGCTTGCAACCGCTGAGCAACTCTTTCGCGATTTCGACTTAGGAACCAGTGGTCTCCCGACACAACTTCCAGAGTGAACGTGCCCCCGGTTTGCTCCTGCCAGGCTTTCACTTCTTCCACCAACACCACCTCATCTTCTTCGGCGGCGAAGGCGGCAATAGAGGCGGCCAAACGTGCCCGTTGCCGATAGTGATAACTCATGATCAGCGGCATATCCTTCCGCATCACGGGAAGAATGCGCTTGAGAAAGTCTACATCATCAATGTAAGTGAGCAACGAGAGTAGCTTCTCTTCCGAATAAGACAACTCGGCGGTTCTACTGATCGAGTCCCGCTGCCGCCACACCTTGGTAAGTTGGGGGGCAATGGTGCCCGTGATAATCAGGTGCTCGGTCTCAATATCGAAGTGTTCCTTCAGATAGTGAATCAGTTCAAAAGCAACGATTCCCCCGAAGCTGTGGCCCATGAGATAGAACGGCTGGTCTAACCACGGACGGATCATCTCGGCCAAATTCGAAACCAGTTGGTTCATGTCCTCATAAGGAGCTTCGTCGGCTCGGTTCTCGCGACCCGGCAGTTGCACGGCCAGCACGTCGGTTTCGGCGGGCGGATTGTACAGGAAGTGGCTGAACATAGAAGCCCCCGCCCCCACCGGGTGAAAGCAGAATAC
The DNA here is from genome assembly GCA_965217295.1 of Cyclobacteriaceae bacterium. GTDB lineage: Bacteria > Bacteroidota > Bacteroidia > Cytophagales > Cyclobacteriaceae > Tunicatimonas. The sequence goes on along the minus strand of CBDCHR010000008.1, from coordinate 3,888,682 downwards.
CCGCCGTTGCACCGCTTCTTTGTTTCCCCGGTGGCGCACCAGCCACTTGTCGGCCAGCACCTCAATGTCAGCCTGGTCAGCGATTCCGGAGGTGTCGTGCGCACTTCCCGCTACGTCGGACATGGCACCAGCGTCCGTGCTGTTCTCCACCGCGGCTGGTCCGGTTGATGGAGACGCCGTTTCCGTTGCCGCCGTCGCCTCTTCTTGAAGCTGAGCGGCCAACTGGGTAGCCAATTCCGTCACGGAAGGGCCCTTGGCAATGCGCATCAGCGGAAAGTTGATTTCCAGCTTTTGCTGAATCCAGTTGCGTAGTTGGTTGAGCATCAACGAATCCAATCCCATACCGGTAATAGAGATATCGGCATCAATCTGGTCCGCTGACGACCCTACAATCTTGGCAATTGACTCCGACAGTAGTTTTTCCAGTGCCGACCTCTGCTCAGTTTCCAGAGAACTGCGCAGTTGGTCGGCGATGCTTTGCCCGGTTCGCTGGCTGGCCGCCGCATCGTCTTGCAAGAAGTGCGCAAATCGAAGGTCTTGTTGCAAGTGCGAGAAGAAACTGCGGAACCGCGTCCAGTCCAGGTTGGCGACCATGCGCCCGGCGGGCTGTTGCAGCAGTACAGCTTCAATCTTGTCGGTGACCTGCTTGAGCGACAGCGGCAGCCACCCCTGGTTAGCCAGCACCCGCAACACGTTGCCTCCTTCTTGCGACATACCGGCGTACATGCCCAGCACCCCTAAGTTGACGGACGAGCCCGCGAGTCCTCGCGACTGCCGTTGCTGTGCCAAACGATCCAGGAAGTTATTGGCAGCCGAGTAGTTAGACTGCCCCGGCAAGCCGAAGAGGGCGGAAATGGACGAAAGCATGAGGAAGAAGTCCAGAGGCTTCTCCTGAGTAGCCTGGTGCAGATTCCAGGCCCCCAGCGCTTTGGGTCGAAATACCCGCAGATAACGATCGGTGTCGGTATTGTCCAGCGTAGCGTCGCTCAACACCGCCGCGCTGTGAATCACTCCGCGCAGCGGGGGCATGTGCTCACTGATGTAGTTCACCACCCCTTGCACGGCCTTGGCATCGGTGATGTCGGCCTTGAAGGAATACACCTCCGCCCCCTGCGCTTCCATCTGTTCCACCAGCTGGTAGTCAGCCTGATGCTTGTGCCCACTGCGACTCAGCAGCACCAGGTGACGCGCTCCCTGAGCGACGAGCCACTCGGCCAGCATCAGCCCGAAGCCACTGGCTCCGCCAGTGATCAGATACGTGCTTTGCGCATCCAGGACCAACCGTTGCGCCGGAAGAACGCGCACCGTATCCTCCGGCCGCATACTGACCACGAGCTTTCCGATGTGCCCGCCTTTGCTCAAGACCCGAAGGGCGTCGGGTAGCTGATTCACCGGGTACACGCGGTAGGGATGCACTGCCAACTGCTCATCGGTAAACATATCGGCTACCTGCTGATACAACCGTTGGCTGAGAACAGGACGCTGTCGCATCAGTCGATCCACATCAACGGCGTAGAAAGAGAGGTTCTCTCCGAAGCGCTTCAGGGCCAGTTTAGCATCTTGGTAGATGTCGGCTTTGCCAATCTCAACAAACCGGCCGAACGGGGCCAGACACTTGATGCTTTGGGTAAGCCCTTTGCCGGATAAAGAATTGAGCACTACGTCTACTCCCCGTCCCTGCGTCACCGTTCTCACCTGGTCGGCGAAGGCCAGACTGCGGGAGTCGAACACGTGGCTAACGCCCAATGAGCGAACGAAGGCGCGTTTCTCCTCAGTACCGGCCGTGGCGATGATGGTTGCCCCCACGCGTTGGGCCATTCGGATCGCCGCAATACCCACTCCACCCGACGCCGCGTGAATCAGCACCGTGTCTTCGGCACTCAAGCGGGCCAGGTAGTTGAGCGAGTAGTGTGCCGTGAGGTACACCACCGTGGCGGTAGCGGCTTCTTCAAAGCTGAGGCGCGTTGGTTTCCGGACGACGCAAGAAGCCGGGGTAACGGTGTAGCCCGCGTAGGAATTAGCCGACCAGGCCATCACCTCGTCACCGGCCCGCAGGTCGTTCACCTTGTCCCCTACCCTACTGATCACGCCCGCACACTCTAGCCCCAGGTTTTTGCCAGCGATTCCTCCTGCCACTGCCTCGTCGGAGAGCAGCCCCATCACGTTCATCACGTCCTTGAAGTTGAGTCCGGCCGCGCGAACTTCGATCTCCACATCGTCTTCGCCCAGCACCGCCGGGGGCATCTGCCGAAACTGTACACCGTCCAGGGTGCCGTAATCCTGCACGCTGGCTTGGTAACGCATGCCGCAGGCCGACTGCTCCTGCTGAGCTTCCGCCGCCGCCGATAGCGCGGTGACCGCCCGCAGCTTCCGTACGTAGGTGCCCTGCTCACGTAACGCCAGTTCAGGATAGTGCGCCTGCTCCACCAGCGTGAAACGCTCGTAGAGCGCCGTCAGTACCGTATCGCTCAGCGAAACGGGCAGATCGATCAGGCAGGTGCGCACAAAGGGAAACTCGTTCATCATCACGCGGCCCATGCCGTAGAGCGCTGCCTGGTTAACGGAGATTGGGTCGCCTTCGTGGATACGATCCGCGCCCTGCGAGGCGATATACAGCGCGGGCTCGGTGCCGTGGGCCACGGTGGCGCGCAAAGTGTTGAGCGTGTGTTGCGCCAACGCGCGTTGCTGAAGGTCCAGCGTCTCAGTCGACTGAGCAGCATCCGGGGTGCTATCCAAACCCCAGAGGTACAGGATACGCCGCACCTGGAAACCCCGGGCCGTTATCTCGGCGAGCGCTCGCTCGATATCAGCTTGTTGATTAGGATCGACCCGGTAGTGGTGGTTGGGACAAGCCTGAAATCTATCGGCTTTTTCCAATATGATCGGTTCCAGATTATTCTGCCGGAACTTGGCTAGCAAGTCCTCGCTCACGCCCTGCTGGTCGGCGAAGATAACGCAGCCTCCCGTCGCGTCGCCGTTGACGCGGGTCATCTGGGAAATATCCGCCGTTTCGGTCGGCTCCCAGTCGTATTGATAGCTGCCTTGGTAGGTTTCGTCGGCAGCTTCGCCCCGTGAACCGGCGATGTACTTGCAGGTGAGTCCCTGAATCTCAGCGACCACTTCTCCGTTATCGTTAAAGATCACGTAGTTGCCCCGCATCGATTCAGGCGTAACCGATAACAGCTGCGTGTGACACCAAACGTGCGGGCCGGGCTGCTGATAGAGTTTGAATCGTTCGATCGCCACGGGAAGGTAAATGCCCATCTTCTGCTCCTCGTTGCTCCACTTACCGGCGTAAAGAATGGTGTGAAGACAAGCGTCCAGCAGGGCGGGATGAACCCCAAACCGGTCCAGGCCGTGGTGCTGACTCTTGTGAAGCTTGAGTTCGCTGAGCAACTCGTCCCCCTGGTGCCACAGGCGGATAATGTTCCTGAACGCCTCGCCGTAATGCAATCCGTGCTGCTTAAGCTCCAGATAGAAATCGGAGACCGACAGCAACTCGGTTACGCGCGCTTTGACGTCATTCAGTTGAAGGAGAGACTCCTCGAAACGATCTCCCAGGTGGTTGATCACTCCTCGTGAGTGCATTGTCCAGGCAGCCTCTTCGTCTTTTCCCGTCGGTCGGCTGTAGATGCGGTAGCTTCCTTCGGCCGAGGTCACTTCCAACCGGATATCCATCGATTTTCCTTCCTCAGGAAGAAACAGCGCAGACTCAAAGTGAACATCTTCCAGAAACCCGAAGCTGTCTCCGAACGAATGCTGCGCAGCTGCGCGGGCAACTTCCAGATGACCGGTGCCCGGGAAGATCACCGTTCCCTCCACCTTGTGGTCTTCCACGTAAGGATGAACCTGAGGGTCAAGCTGCAAATCCCAGGTGAACTCTTCGGGATGGGCCGCCATCGACGCACTGCGGGTCAGGTGCGGGTGCGGATTTCCTTTCAGGCGATCCTGGGCGCTCTCGGGGGTTTCGAACCAGTAGCGTTCGTGCTGCCACACGTAGGTGGGCAGCACGACCCACGCGTTGCGCGGTTTCATCAGCTGCGCCCAGTTCACGGCGTAGCCGTGCGTATAGAGTTCGCCCAGCGAACCCATCATCGTCAGCGCTTCGTCTTCCTTCCGCCGCAAAGACGGCACGACAAGGGCATTCTTCACGGATTGGTCCTTCAGCAGCGCCAGCGCCCCGGTGGTCAACACCGGATGAGGAGCAATCTCTACAAACGTATCGATGCCGTCTTCGGCCATCTGGCGCAGGGCATCGGTGAAGTATACCGGTTCGCGCACGTTGCGGTACCAGTACGCGCTGCACAGGTGATAACCGTCTTCCCGCTGGCCGGTCACGGTAGAGTAAAGCGGCAGCTCGGCTGCGGAGGGCAGCAGATGATCCAGCGAGCTGATGAGCTCTTCCTTGAGCGGGTCCATGTGGTGGCTGTGAAAGGGCACGTTCACCCGCAAGAAACGCGTGAACACCTCTCGGTTCTCCAGTTGCTGCGCGATGCGTTCCAGGGGAGCGGCATCGCCCGACAGGGTGAGCATCTTCGGCCCATTGATCGCCGCAATGGATACCACATCTTCTACTCCGGCAATTGCCTGCCGCGCTTCCTCCACGGTGAGGGCCGCCGCCAGCATCTTGCCTTTGTCCGTTGCCTGGTGTTGTCCCCGGCTGCGGTGGTAGATCACTTCTACCGCTTGCTCCAGCGTGAGGGCTCCGGCGGTGTAGGCCGCCGCCACCTCGCCAATAGAATGCCCGACGCAACCGGCCGGGGTGACGCCCCAGGACTTCCAGAGTTCGGCTAGGCCAATCTGAATGGCCATGATCGCCGGTTGGGCGATACGGGTTTCGCTCACCCGGGAGCTGTTCTCGTCGCGCTGCATCTCTTCCCGCAACGACCAGTCGGCCACTCGCTGAAACTGGGCGTCGATGCGCTCAACTACTTCGCGGAACACCGCCGAGGTTTGGATGAGCTGCTGTCCCATCGCGTACCACTGCGGACCTTGACCGGAGAAAATGAAGCCGATTTTGGGGGTGTGCCCCTTCTTGACCCGCGCGGAGCGCAGGCCCGGTCGGTTTTCTTCGATTAGAAAGGCCCGGAGCTTCTCCTGTAGTTCTTCCTTGCTGCGCGTGGCAATTGACAGTCGGCGGTCGAGGTGCGAACGGCGGGTGGCCGCACTGTGGCAAATATCAGCCAGGCTCGCCGGGGTCGCTGACAAGAAATCTACGTATCGTTCGGCATTAGCTCGCAGGGCTTCATCGCTTTGGGCCGACAGGGTGAACAGCGAAACTGCCTGATCGGCCACCGGCTCGGGTTGAACGGGCGCGGCCTCGGGTTGGTATGCTTGTAGCACGAGGTGGGCGTTGGTGCCGCCCGCTCCGAAAGAATTAACTCCCCCGATGGCCGGATTATCGTCCGTGGGTAAGTCGGTCAACTGCGTGGGCACCCGCAACCGATAATCATCAAAAGGAATTTTCGGGTTAGGAGTCTTGAAATGCAGGTTTTTGGGAATCTTGCCGTGCTTAAGCACCAGGGCCAGTTTGATCAGTCCGGCTACGCCCGCCGCCGACTCCAGGTGGCCGATGTTGGTCTTGACCGAGCCTACCCAGCACTTGTTGTCTTCACTGCGGCCCTGCCCGATCACCGCGCCGAAGGCGTTGGTCTCAATAGGATCACCCACCGGGGTGCCGGTGCCGTGGGCTTCCACGTAGGCCACCCGGTCGGGAGCCACTCCGGCGTTTTGATAAGCGGTGCGGAGCATAGCAACCTGAGAAGAAAGGCTCGGCACGGTGAAGCCCTCTTCGGTGTAACCGTCCTGATTCACGGCCGATCCCAGGATCGTGGCGTAGATCGGGTCGCCGTCGGCCTGGGCTTGCGCCAGTGGTTTCAGAATAACCACGCCGCACCCTTCGCTGCGCACGTAGCCGTTGGCCCGGCTGTCGAAGGTTTTGCAGTGCCCGTCGGGCGAAAGGAAGTTGCCCTTCGACATCATCACCGAAGACTCCGGACGCAGGATGGCGTTCACCCCGCCCGCAATTGCCTGCGTGCTTTCGCCGTTCCAGATGCTCTGGCAAGCCAGGTGCACCCCTACCAACGAAGAGGAGCAAGCCGTATCCAGGGTGACGCTGGGCCCTTTCAGATTATAGACGTAGGAGAGTCGGTTGGCAATCGAAGTGAGCGAAGCGCCCATGGGTACGTGCGGACTGATGGCTTCCCGCTGCGCAGCGGAGGTCTGGATGTCCCAGTAGTCGTTCATGAATACCCCGGTGAACACGGCGGTGCGCGAGCCGGAGATGGCCTCCAGCGGTATGCCCGCGTTTTCCAGGGCCTGGTAGGTCACCTCCAGCAGCAGCCGCTGCTGCGGGTCCATCCGGTGGGCCTCGGCCGGAAATATACTGAAGAAGTTAGCATCGAAATGGTCTATGTTGTCGACAAAGCCGCCCTTGCGGTTTTTGATCTTACCCGCCTTGCGGGCATCCGGGTCGTAGAACTTTTCCAGCGACCAGCGCTCCGGCGGAACGTCGGTGATCGCATTGCGCCCCTGGGTAAGTAGTTTCCAGAAGTCGTCAGGATGATTCACTTGGCCGGGAAACCGGCAGCCGATGCCAACGATGGCAATGGGTTCGCGGGTGCGGACGGAGCTGTCCGTCGAGGTTTGCTCTTTCATATAGGTAGTATTTAATGGTAACGAGATTAGGTGATCGGTGACGCCAATCTATAGCATAGGGGTAGACCTATACCGGGGTAAGCGGTGATTAGAAACTAGTGTTCGTAGCGGGATGATTTCGGGGATCGCCTTGAATTTGGATAGACGATACGGCAAAGCAGGGAGCTTTTCCATGAGGGATACGTTAGGTAGTTAGAAACAACGCGCGTTGGTTGGTAGCTCCAACTCGCGTTTTACATTGTTTATTCTGGTAGACGACAATAAGCAGCTTTCTTGGAAAAAAGGCAAGTATTTTTATCTAAACTTGCTAATTATTAAAGCGCAACGGTTCGGATTAGTGTCGACATGTTTCAGCGGTTTGCGTCGACACGAACTACTGAGGCGAGCGCTGCTATCACCCCACTCACTGACGTATGAGCTTCGGACGTGTTCATTTAATCAGGCAAACCACCACCAACGTGGCCGGTTTCGGTTTGGCCCGTCGGTCGGCCAGTGCCCCTTGCGGTGAGGAGTCGGTCTGGGAGCTATTGCATCCGGAAGAAAAGCACCACTATCATCAGTTGAAGTTTGATCGGCAAAAACGGGCGTATCTGCTGGGGCGGGTTGCCGCCAAGCGAGCCATCCGGGCGCTGGCACCTCAAGTTGCTTCGCCCGATATCTTTATCGACGCGGGCGTCTTTGGTTTCCCGGTGGTGCGGAGCCGCTTCCTGGAAAATGTGCAGGTAAGCATCTCGCATACCGATGAAATCGGGCTAGCCCTGGCTTATCCGGAAGCGCATCCTCTCGCAATAGATACGGAGCGCGTCGATGCCGAACGGATCACTTCCGTAGCCAGCGCGTTAGATGAGCAAGAGCACCGGTTGCTGCGGAGCCTGCCACTGCCCTACCCCGTAGGCCTGACGCTGCTCTGGACGGCCAAAGAGAGTTTAACCAAGGTGCTGCGCACGGGCCTCACCTTGGACCTGAAGCTGGCGATGGTGGAGTCGCTGGTTAGGGAAGATAACGTTTGGGTGGGTCGCTTTGGCAACTTCGGGCAGTACAAATCGCTAAGCCTGATCACCTCCGACCGGGTGTGCTCAATGGTTCTCCCCGAAAAAACCAGCGTTGACCTTGCTCCCCTGCTGGAAGTTTTAGAAATCCTTTGAACGCACTCATTCCCCTCTCCGGTTTAGCTGATCTACAACAGGAAAGAGCTTGCAATTCTTGTTTCAAGTGATTCGGGCTAGTTGCGTTAAAACATACTGATGGGGTATTTTCTCCTGCTCCAGACGGAGGTTGTTTTTCTGCAAATAGTGAAATAGCTTCTGCTCGTCTTCCCGAAGCCCGTCGGTGCGCACGTTGGCAGCGGGCGGACCGTGGTCGCCCACGTAGAAAGCGTCAAACGTAGCCCGGTCCATCATCAGGCTGTCTACGTGCCCGAAGAGTTGTCGGAGCTGGGCCAGGATCACAAAGCCGTGCGCGTCGAGGTCGCCCCAGTAGTAGAGGTGCTTGCGGTGCAACCATTCGGCCTGCCGAAGCAAGTGGATGTTGAAGCCGCCGCCAAAGAGCGCAAACGTGTCTGTTCGAGCGGGGAGCGTAAAGAAGTTCATCTTGTTTTCCGTGATGATGCCCTGTGCTTCCGGTAACGGCGTTTGCGCAAAGACCGAGTGCGGGATAGACAAGTCGTTCATGCCCGGCAAAAACTCCCGATCCAGCAACCGAAAGCGAACCAGCGTTTCGTCATACTTCAGGCCGAAGCGCCTCTCAAAGTTATGCTCCCGGTTTCCCACGAACGAACTTCTAACCTGATGGGGCGGCAACAAATAGGTAAGCAATTCACTGAGAATAGCCTTATGCTGTTCCACAAATTTGGTATGCACCCGAATAGGCAGCTCCCGGATAAAGTGGCGATCAGCCTCATAGTGATGCAAAACCAGTCGCACACCCGTAACAAATCGGCCCATACCGGCCCGTAGTCGCCTAGTTTCTTCTCACTGCCCGGCATCCAACCTTCCAGCAACGGAAACGTTTCTCGGATCAGCGTCACGGCCCCCTCAAACTGCTGAAAGTGGTTTCGGCGCTCGGCCGACAGCAAACTGAGGTAATCCTGCTGATGAGCTACGAAGATGCGGACGGGAAACCGGTTGCGCCCGATGGTGCGGTTGTTCACTTCTTCCCACCCCACCGTATAGCCCTGGCCCACGGTTTCCTTGCTTTTGGCCCGCAGCTGCACCAGCGAGGCATGCACCTCTCCGAAGTGCTTCGCCAGGGCACTTGGTTTCATCTTCGGAAACCGAATGTCCCGCGGAAAGAAATCTTCACCGCGGAGCGTAGCCGCCAAAAAATCCGGATACCACCGCCCCGCTTGCTTCTTAATTTCCGCTGGACTAATAAAGGCAGGCATAGAACAAGGTTACGCTATCATTTTGTCTACAACCACTGGCGCAGAACCTCCGGTTCTGTGGCTCATGTACTCGGGGGACTCCGTCCCCTCTCAAAGCGGTTGTTCTTTCGCTAACTCATTATTAACTGCCAGTGCCATCCCTCGTCGTCGGATGGCTATCTGCGGCACGTAAGTGCCATCCGATGATGAGAGGTTAATCTTCCTGTAAGTAAGCCGTTTTTTTCTCCAAGTATTCTTTCTTGGTCAAATTCGTAATCTCGCTCTGGTTGCCCAGCGGGTTGCTGATGAAGTGCACAAAGTCGATGTAGTGCTCAATAATGTTGATCTTTTGCAGCGGGGTAACGATCAGCAGTTGCAGGTTCATCTTTTTGAACAGCTCCAACCCGAAGCGCGTGCTTTCGTCTGATCCCCGCCCGAAGGCCTCATCGATCACCACGAAGCGGAACGAGCGGCGGTTCTTTTGCTCGTCGTGAATGCCGTACTGGTAGGCCAGCGCGGAGGCGAGCACCGTGTAGGCCAGCTTTTCTTTCTGCCCACCCGATTTTCCGCCGCTGTCGCTGTAGTAGTTGGTTTCTTCTTCGGTTTCGCGGTTTCTTTCGGAGGCCCCGAAAGAGTACCAGTTGCGCACGTCGGTCACTTTGTCTTTCCAGCGTTTCTCGGCGCTCTCTTCGCTGTTGAAGCGGTCCAGCAGCTTTTTCACCTGCAAGTACTTTTCTTCGTTGTAGTAATCTTCCTGTCCCAGCGTGTCCTTCAGGCAGTTTTTTAGGTCGGTCTGGAAGTTGCGAATCTCGGCGTCGGTTTCCTGGTCGGGCACCAGGCGGATGTAGGTGCCCGGACTGTACTCAATCTCGCGCAGCGACTGGTTGATCAAGTCAATCTTGTCCACAATCTCGTTGCTGGCCGCTTCCAGCTTGTTTTTGAACAGCAACACGTCGTTGATCGTGCCTTTGCGCAGCAGGTCGCGGAAGCGCGTCTCGAACTTGGGCAGATCGTCTTTCACCAGCTTCTTGTGCAAATCCCGCAGGTCAGGCAGGTAGTCGGGCGAAGCTCCCAGCTCCACCGACTCGGAAGGGAAGGCCCGGGTAAAGGCGCTGATGAGTCCGACGAGACGCTGCGAGGAGCCGCGCTTCTCAGAGTTCTTCTTCTCCAGTCGCCTGTTGATTTTATCGAGCACCTCCTGCCGGTAGCTTTCGGCACTTTCCAGTCGGAACGGACGCGTACCGGCGAGCTTTTCCAGCGCCGGAAAGTGGGTGCTCCGTTCTTCGGGAGTCACGAGTTCGCGCAGGCGGGCGGTTTGCTCCAGGTCGGCGGCGTAGGCGTCGCGCTTGTTTTGCAACGCGCCCCGGCGGGCCAGGCTTTCTTCTTTCTGCTTCCGGCCCGCCCGGATCTCGTCGGCCAGACGCTCCATCGTGTCTTTGAGTTGGCGCAAGGTGTCGGAAGCCTGCGCCAGGGTGGTCATTTCGGTCTGTAGGGCCTGGATGATCCGGGCGATTTCCTGCCAGTGGATTTCTTCGAAGTGACGAAACTGCCCCAGGTCGCGCGCTCCGGCAGCCCGCCGGTCGACAGCCTCGCGCTGCCGGTTGAGTTCGGCAACGGCTTGCTCTACGGTACGAAGCTGACGGTCCAGTTGTTCAATTTCCTGCCGCACGGCGCGGAGCTTGGTGGTGTTAGACCAGCCCAGCACGTAGGAGCGGCGGTCGCTCAGGGCGCGGCGGTCGTCTTTCTCGTGCCGCGCCCGTCCCTGCTTCACCAGCCCCTCGCGGGTGATGGCGTAGGCGAGCGACTGAAATTCGCTCATGGTGTTGGCGCAGGCGTAGTCGAAGCGCTTTTCGAGCTCCCGCTCCAGCCAGTCTTCAAAGGGAGTGTCCGGTTTGATATCTATTTTGTGCAGCAACGAATTGTCTGCAATTACGTCGGCCGAGGTATACGCCGATGCGGCGGCGGTCCGATAATAAACCAGGCGGCCGCGCAGGTTGGTCTGGTTGACGTAGCGGTTCACCCGCGCGTAGAGTTCTTCGGGCACCAACAGGCTGAGCGCAAAGCTGTGCAACAACCGCTCGATGGCCCCTTCCCAGTCAGCTTCTTCGGGCCGCACCTGCAGCAGCTCACCCACGAAGGGCAACTGCTCAATGGGCACTTCCAGGTGCTGGGCCAGCTGCTGCCGTAGCGCAATCTGCTGACGTGGAATCTGGTTCTGCCGCTCGCGCAGCGACTGTAGTTCCTGTTCTTCTTCCCGTTTTCGCTGAGTCAACTGCTCCCGTTGCACCACCTGATCGTCTCGCTCTTCCAGCAGTCGCTGTTTCTCGGCCTGGGTGCCAGCCAAAATTTGCTCGGCCTCCTGCCGGTTGCGCTTGAAGGCGGTGGCGGTGTCGGCGGCGGGAAAGTCGAACGTTTGGGCCAGTGCTTGGTACTGCTCAGCCCGCTGAAACCGGCGTTCTTTTTCCCGTTCGTGCCCGGCAATTTTGTCTTTGATATCCTGCAAGCGGTTGCCGCCGCTCTGGTAATACGCTTTTTTCACGTCGTCGGCCTGCGCCTCGAGCTGCTCCAGTTCCCGCGCTCGCTCGATGATGGTATTTTCTACGCTGGCCAGTTCGGTTTGCACGGCTTCCTGCGCCCGGAGGAGCAGGGCGTACTTTTGTTCGGCAATCCAGCTGGGCAGCGCCTGCCGCGCGCTTTCCAGTTGCTCAATAGACCGGGAGGCAGCATCGTATTTTTTGCCTTCTCCGACCACCGGCGCAAGCAACTCGGTTTGTCGGCGGGCCTTGAGCACCGTCTCGTGGGCCTGCTGGAGGTTCTCGAAGTTCTTTTGCAGGTCGGCCAGTTGGTGCTGGGCATCGGTCTGGTCTAGCATGTGCAGGCGCACAAAGGTGGTGAGGTTGTCTACCGACTTCATCGAGACGGTCTGGTAGAACAACTGCAGCGTTTTTTCGCTGCTCATTCCAAAATACTGCCGAAACTGCCGACTGTAGTCTTTGAAGGCATCGGTGACCTCGGTGTGAGGCAGTCGCCGCAGCTGGGTTCGCAGTTGGGCGATGTCGGCTCCGAAGTTGGTGAAGTGCTCCTGGACAGTGAGCAGGTCGCGCGAGACGACGAAGAATTTTTTCTCCTGCTGCTCTTCCAGCCAGAACACCTGCGCCAGCGTGACCCGCTCTTGCAGACTTTCGTTAAAAAACCGGGCCAGCAGCACCGAGTAGGTCTTCCGCTCGTCGCGCAGCGCCACGGCCTTGGCGTGGGTACCCAGTTCGCGCACACTTTTGTATTCGCCGCGGATATACGAGCGGATCGAGCGCTCCTTACCCTGCGCTCCGGCGGCGGCGTTGTAGACGATGCGGTGGTGGGGCACCAGCAGCGTGGTGAGCGCATCCACCAGCGTGCTCTTGCCCGACCCGATGTCGCCGGTAAGCAGCGCATTTTTGTGGGAAGGCTCAATCATCCAGATTTTCCGATAGAAGGTGCCCCAGTTGTACACTTCCAGGGCTTCTAGCCGGTAGCCGCGGCGGGCTTCTTCCGATGAACCAAAATCAAGGTAGGAAGTATCGGCGCTCATGCTTTGCCACTTTTGTAAGTCCGCAATAAAGTAATTATCTCTTCCAATTCGGCGGGAGTGACTTTGGCTTTAAGAATCCGGTTAACCTCCAGGTGCTCCGGGTCGTTGCGCAGCGCTCGCAGGATGCCGATGTCCTGGAGTTTGTTGATGCCCGTATCGATGCTTTCGGTCAGGCGCGCCTGGTTGGTTTCGTCGGGCAGAAACACCTGCACCATCTCCTGAATCTCCTGGCGGACGAGGATCAGGCGGGTGTCGCCCCGCATGGCGTCGTGCTCGAGCAGGCGCTTGCGCAGCAGCACCAGGATGATCGTCTGCCCGTAGCTGAGCTTGCGCCGGCTGATGAGCCGGGGCGGTGCTTCGCCGAATTCTTCCTGCCAGGCTTCTTCCTCCTCGGGCGAAAGCGGCTTCAGGAAAGCGTAGCCTTCCACCTCGTCCAGGTGCAGCTTGAGGGGCATCTGGCCGAAGTATTTCTGTACTTCCCGTTGGTGTTGCACGAGCAAATCCCAGTGCCGCTGGTCGTGGGCGTAGAGCGGGCCTTTGAGCAGTTGCACCAGCACCGCGTGGTAGCGGGGAACGTTGTTGAGATCGAAATCAACCATGACGGGAAAAGATCAGTTGGGGCACTTCTACGTAAAACTTCTGCGACGAGTACTTGACGTCCGACACGGCGATGTTCTCAATAATTTCTTCGTTGCGCAGCGACGTGCGGTCTTTGGATGCGATGTCGAGATACACCAATACTTCTTTTAAGCCTTTTTCTACCGGATAATGCTCCGTCACCTCACGCAGCGTGACCTGCGCCTGGGAGCGCAACAGCTTCCGGATGCGCCGCTTGAGTTCCTGCGGATCGACGTACACCTGCTCAAACAACAGATTGGTGCGGTCGGCGTGCTGCTCGGTGCGGCCTTCTTCCACCGGCTCCGAAGAGATAACCGGGCGCGCGGGCGGGGTGAACAGAGGGCGGTTCAGGGTGAAGTTGAGCCGGGGCTTGCCATCGATGGAAAAGAAAGGCTTGCGCCAGGAGATATCGTTTTTGCCCTCCACGGCCAGTTCCTGTAGCTCGTGAATGGTTTCCATCATGCGCTTGTTTTCCATCAGCACCTGGGCATCTAGAAAGCGACGCAGCTGCCCCACCAGGCGATGGCTCGAGCGATTCACCTGGTCGCCCGCCTCGATGAGGTTGATCTTCAGGCGGCTGATGATGCTGTTGTGGCTGGTGGGCGGCAGGTGGGGCAGGGATTTTACCTCACGCAGCATCTCGTCCAGCGACTCCTGCTGCTGGTTGTTCATCAGCAACTCCCAGAAAGCCGCGAAGCTTTTTCCCTGGTCGGAGGCCCACAGTTCGTCGTAGGCGTCGAGCACTTCGCCCACCACCTGGCCACGGGCGATCTCGCGGCGCAGTTGCTTTTCCCGCGCCCGCTGGTCCAGCCCGTGAAAGTTTTCTTCCACCTCCCGGAAATCAGCCAGCAGCTCCACGGCGGTGCGTTCCAGTTCGAAAAAGCGCTCCTTGATTTGCGTTTCATCGGCCACGATGGGGCCATCGGCGCGGCTCAGCTCGTCGATCTCCCGGTCCAGTGCCTCCTTTTGCTTTTTCAGCAGTTTGACTTTTTCGGCGGGGTCGGTCTGGGTTTTTTGCACCATATCTTCCAGCAGGCGGATGATGTGCAGCAGACGGCTTTCGGTGCCCACGAACGATTTCTTGTCTAATGAGGCCAGCCACTTTAGGGCTAGTTCGCAGCCCGAGGTGAGTTGGTAGACCGGGATATCGCTCTGCTTCTCGTATTCTTTGCGCAGAAAGCCGTTCTGGGTCCACTGCGTGAGGTAGTCTTTTGGGCTGAGAGGATATACCTTTTCTTCTCGTCCGTAGTGCAGGGTGCCCAGGAAATCCTGCAACAGGTCGGTGAGTTCGATCTCCGGTACTTTGGTGCGGTTGCCCGACTTGAACGACTCTTGCAGGAACGCGCCCATCAGCGGGGCGTGGTCCTTACGAATAAAGCGCAGGGCCACGTGGTGCTGAACGTGGTACTGTATCTCGTCGTGCGTCATGACCGAATTGTTGCGTAGCGAAGTTTGCTGCGGATTAGAAACAAGAAAGCACTCACAATTTCTCGTAAGTGCTTTTTTAGGAAGAGCCCCCGGACGGATTCGAACCGCCGACCAGCTGATTACAAGTCAGCTGCTCTGGCCAGCTGAGCTACGGGGGCGTAAGGGCCACAAAGATAGCAGAATACCCGAAACACACCAAGTCTATTTTCGGCTATTTTAGCGAATATCTTGCAGTGCGCTGAGCTGCGACTTCAGTTCATCTACCTCCCGCTGGGCTTCCTCGATGCGCTTTTCAAAATCCGCTTTCAGCTTGTCGGCCCCCTTAGAAGCGGCAAAGAAGCTGATGTTGTTGCTCCACAGGGCGATGTCGTCTTCCATCTGGCTGATCTGGCGGCGCAACTGGTTCTCGCGCTTGTCGATCTTGCGGTCGGCTCCCGGACTGGCCTTCAGGCTGCTGAGTTCTACCTCGGCCACCACCCGCTGCTTCTGCCGGTCGCTGAGTTTCAGACGCTTCATCACCGTGCGCACGGCCTTATCAAACCTCTTCTGGAGGGGCTGCATCGCGTCGCGGGGCACAAAACCAATCTCCGCGTAGCTATCGGTGAGCGCTAGCAAATCTTCCTGCTTGGCTTTGTCTGCTTGGGCCAGTTCCTCAATCTGCTGGCAAATGGCTTCCTTCTGCTGTTGGTTACGCACCTGCTCGGCTTCCTGCTCTTTGCTTTGTCCACGGCGGCGGTTGAAGAAATGGTCGGCCGCGGCTTTGAAGCGTCGATACACGTCCTCACGTTTTTTCTCGGGCACCGGGCCAATAGCCCGCCACTGCTGCTGCAACTCTTTAAACTCTTGCGAGGTTGTTTTCCAGTCGTCGCTTTCTTTCAAGCTTTCAGCTCGGGCCACCAAAGCTTCCTTCCGGGCCAGATTTTCGCCACGCTCGGCATCCAGTTGCTTGAAAAACTCGCCCTTGTGGGCAAAGAACTGCTTGAAGTGGGACCAAAAATCTCGGTTCACCGACTTGGCTTGCTTGCGCGGCATACTGCCGATGGCTTCCCAGCGCTGCTTGAGCTCCTGCACCAGCTTGGTTTTCCGGTTCCACTCCTTAATGCTGTCGCTGCTAAAGGTGCTGAGTTCCTGGGCCTCGGTCACCAACTGCTGCTTTTTAATGAGGTTTTCGTTTAGTTCGCCCTTAAACTTTTCTACCTCTTCCCGGCGACGGTCGTGCACCTTGTCTGAAGCCGCCTTAAACCGCTGCCACAGCGCCTCCTGCTCCTCCTTGGGCACCGGCCCCAGGTGCTTATACTCTTCGTGCAGTTCGTCTAACTCAGCTACTGCTTTGCGCAGGTCGGGTTCCGTTACCAGCGCTTTGGCCCGTTCGGCCACCGTCTGCTTGGCTTCCAGGTTTTTTCTTCGGTCTAGCTCCTTAAGCTCAAAGTAGATGCTGCGTTGGTCATAGAAGCGGTCGAGCAGCGCGTGGTAGTTGGCCCACAGGTTGCGGCTTCCGGCAGGAGGCACCGGCCCGGTTGACCGCCACTCTTGTTGCAGAGCCCGAAGCTGTTCCAGGCTGGCCTGCGTTTCTTCGCTGTCGACCAGGGTGCGCAAGCGGTCCAGAATCTCTTGCTTCACTTGCAGGTTATTCTGCCGCTGCTTGCGCTGCTCCGTAGCCATCGCCTTTTTCTTGGAGCGGATCTGCCGGTAGGCCGTCAGAAAGCGTTCGTAGACAAAGTCGGGACGAAAGTCAAAGTCCCCTTCTTCACCGCCCTCGGCGATGAATTTTTGCCGGGCCACCTCACGTTCGGTATCGAGCAACAGATCGAAATGGGGACGCATTCGCTGGGCTTCGGCTTCGGCCCGGGGCACGTCGCCTTCCTTCACCAGGGTTTCCAGGGCCACCGCCAGTTCTTCCTTGGTATAGGTCTGGTAGTCAGGAGCCGTCTCGGTTTTTTCGTCGGCATCGTCGGCTGGTGACTCAGATTCTTCTGCATCATCGTCGGCAGGGGGCGGCACGGCGGCGCTTTCCTCAGCATCAGTTGCCGCAGGGTCGCCTGCCGCAGCGTTATCTGAAGCAGCCGAAGCATCTTCGGCCGGGACTGGATTGCCTGACGGTGGAAAGACATCGTCCGAAACGCTGGTAGCAGCTTCGGCAATGGGGACTTCTTCTGCTTCAATTACTTGCTTGACGGACGAAGTATCTTCCGCTTCAACCTCACTTTCTGAAGAAACTTCTACGGGCGAAGTATCTACTGGAGAAGCGTCCGCTGAGGAATCCGTTGCTTTTTCCTCGGCAGCGGGTTCGGAATCTGGAGTCGGGGACGATGCTTCGGACGGCACGCTAGGAGAAGTATCGCGCTCACTAGCGGCTTTGGCGGCGGTGGTTTCCGGCGACTCAGATGCAGGAATTAGTTTGTCTTGGTCTTCTGACATGCGTTGTTCTGGTAGCGACCTTCCGCTTAGTTTAGGCGGGGGTCGGTCGGATAATTTGAAAACATTCGGTACTTTCCACCCATGGTGCGCAACACTTCGCGCCACAACTGCTCCGGTGGTACATCAAAAACCTGCTCGATCGTTGCTTGTTTGCAAACAATCCAGGCATCCTCGTCCAACTCGGCGGCTAGCTGCCCCGGGGCCCAGCCCGAATAACCGGCGAAAAATCGTATATCCTGCGAGGGTAACTGCCGGGTGTTGATCAAGCTAAGAAGCAGCTCGAAATCCCCCCCCCAGTAGAGTGCTCCGCCCAGATTGTCCGAACCTTCGCGCAGCGCAGAGGCGCGGTGCACAAAATGCAGGGTATCTTGCTGCACGGGCCCCCCGGTATACAACAATTGCTCAAACCCCGCCGCTTCTTCCACCACATCGGCCAACGTGAGCAGCGACGGCTTGTTTAGCACAAAGCCCAGTGCCCCCTCGTCGGTATGCTCGCAGATAAGTACCACCGACCGCTCAAAGTTGGTATCAGCCAAGAAAGGCTCCGATAGCAGGAGGTCGCCCTTGGCCGGATGATGTGCTTGATTTTTCATGGTTCGCTTATCGATCGTCTAAAATTTAAAAATAAAACTGAGGGTGCCAAAAAAACCTGAAAAACCGGTTGGCTTTACCCTACTTTGCCGGAAAAGGGGCGCCTTACTCTTAGGACGATGTTTGCCCAAATTTTGAT
Organism: Cyclobacteriaceae bacterium; assembly: GCA_965217295.1. Lineage (GTDB taxonomy): Bacteria > Bacteroidota > Bacteroidia > Cytophagales > Cyclobacteriaceae > Tunicatimonas. Next base: position 3,870,901 of record CBDCHR010000008.1, on the reverse strand, counting down.
ACCGAATAGCGCGCATCGCCCGATTTTCTTACGCTTCGCCGGGAAGTATCTTCTCGTACGTTTGGCAATTGTATTCTATATTGAACCCACTGCGCTTCGTACCCTGCCAGGCGCTAGCCGCGGCTGTCGTGATTGGCCTCGCGCTCAATCACTTATCCGCCGAACAATTTTGCCAAAGGGAAAGGGAGCTAAGCGTCGGGTTCGGTCGGTTTGTTGGTTTAAGGGACGCGCAAATATTAAACGGAGTGCGTATTATTACGCTTTCTTACATTCATCAGACTGGCTGGGTTTTAAACGACGACCCAGTAAAATAAAGGAGTAAACCATGAAAAACAAAACATTGGCTACCCTGCTGGCGGCGCTTCTGGGAGGGCTGGGCGTGCATCGATTTTACCTGGGACAGCGCCGCGCGTGGTGGTACCTTGGTTTGTGCTGGACGTTGGTTCCGGTGGTGATTGGCTGGATTGACGCCCTGTTGTTCTACTCCATGACCTACGCTACCTTTAACCGGCGGTATAGCCTGAGAAATGACTTCCAAAAGAAGTTTCCGAACGAAGACGAGCTGTACGCGGCCGTCACCGAAAGCCAGCGAGAAGACCAACTTATTGCCGCTCTGGAGCAAATGACCAGCAAAGAAAAGATTGCTGAGTTTCTGGAAAACGCCAAACAACAGGGCGATTACCTTCCGCGGGTGGTCTACCTTCGAGCCCACGAAATTCTCAAACAGAAGTAACCAGACTTGACTTTTGCCTAAAAAATTTGTAAGAAGCAAGCGTAAAGGATGTGATTCAGCAAAATGCTGTCGATTAGTAGCACACCTTACAATGTATTGTCGACCCATTTTTTAGATTGCTATTGTTGTGGGCAAGCCCGTAGATTAGCGTCTCATCTTTGATTATTAACAGAAGTTCTATGCAAACGGTTAGCGTGACGATCGACAGATTTGTGGAAGAAAAGTTCGAGGATTTACTGAACGAGTACGGCTATGAGTTCAGTAAGCAATACAACTATTTATCGGACGAAGGCAATGATTCATCGGGAGTAGAAGAAGTTTCTTTTGTGCTAACCTCCGAAAACGAGTTTGATCTCATTGAATTGGGCATGCTCAACGAGTGCGCCCGACAGATTCAGCAACTCGAAAGGTTGGATATGGAAAACTACCGGAATCTCTTTGAGGACGTTCAGCTGCCCCGCATCCACGACGAGCGCCTACTGCAAACCAAGGATAAGTTTAGCAACTAGCGGTCCTTCTCAGCGATTGCCCCCCATCACTTCTTCGCACGCCGGTAGACCAGGTAGGCCACAAAACCCAGCACCGTGGTGCCCGTTACCCACAGCATGCTCTTCTCCAGCGTTTCGGTGTCCTGCCCCACGTAGGCGATCACCGCAATGAGCGGAATAATTCCCGCGGCCGTAGCCAGAATAAACTTAGGGTAGCGCATCTCTCCGATTCCTGCTACGAAGCTAATCGCATCGTTCGATAAGAAAGGCGACACTCGAAACAGCACGATGGCCCAGGCCCCGTACTCCTGAATGTAGTGTTCCACCTTTTCTTCGGCTTCTTTGCCGATCAGCCGCGCAACTAGGGCGTATCCGGCGTGCAGCCCAATGAAATAGGCCAGACTGGAGGCGATCAGCACGGCCAGGCACGAAAGCAGCGAACCCCACAGGGGGCCGTAGGCCAGCGTAGAAACCACCATCAGGACCACCGAGGGGATAACAATCAGAAACATCTGGGCCACCATTGCGACCACGATAAACACCGGCCCCCACGCTCCGAAGCCACTCACCCACTCCTTGATTTTTGCCTCATCGTCGCTGGTCAGTATCCGGAAAGCCTCGTCGACAAACTGCTGAAAATCAGCCACCAGGAAGTAACCGAACACTCCGCCCAGCAGCAAACCACCGCTCACCAGAAATACTATTCGGCTTTGTCCTTTCTCTTCCGATTGATCTTTTCTGGCGGTTTTGGGCATATCAAGCTCGATGATACGGTTAGCAGACAAGCTACCGTTAACAACGGCGCTCCTGGGGCAATTGTTAACTGAGGGGTGCTGCCCCGGGAGTCAGGCAAACAAAATGCGGATGCGTACTTTATAATGTCGAGGAATGTCAGTAATTTTGACCGGCAAATAATCTTCTTTTATTTGCTATGACGAACCACGCCGACAAGTTCCTCTACGAAGCCCTCACCTACGATGACGTGCTTCTGGTGCCGAACTACTCCGAAGTTCTTCCCCGCGACACCGACACCAGTACTGCCCTCACCGCCCGCGTTCGGCTCAACATTCCCCTGGTTTCGGCCGCAATGGACACCGTCACTGAGTCCGGACTAGCCATCGCGATGGCCCTGGCCGGAGGCATCGGCATCATTCATAAGAATATGTCGGCCGAAGCGCAGGCCTACCAGGTGCGCAAGGTAAAGCGCTCGCAGAGCGGCATGATCTTGGACCCCATCACGCTGGACGTGAACGCCACGGTGTCGGATGCCAAGGCCATCATGAAGGAGCATAAGATCGGGGGCATCCCGGTGGTGGATGCCGACCGCAAACTGTTGGGTATTGTAACCAACCGCGACCTGCGGTTCTTAAAGAGCAACAGCGTGCCGGTGCGCGAGGTGATGACGCACCACCCGCTGGTGACGGCCGAAGCGGGCATCGGGCTAGAGGCCGCCGAAGAAATTTTGCAACAGCACAAAATTGAAAAGCTTCCCATCATCGACCCCAGCGGCCGCCTCAGCGGATTAATCACTTACAAGGACATTCTGAAGAACAAAGACCGCCCCAATGCTTCCAAGGACGAATTCGGTCGACTACGGGTAGGCGCAGCGGTGGGAGTGACCCCCGACATTTTGGAGCGCGTTGGCTTGCTGAAAAACGCGGGCGTTGATGTGATCAGCATCGACACCGCCCACGGCCACTCGCGCGGCGTGATTGAGGCCTGCAAGCAAGTGAAGCGACAGTTTCCGGAGTTGGAAACCCTGGTGGGCAACATCGCCACCGCCGAGGCCGCCCTGGCCCTGGTGAAAGCAGGGGCCGATGGCATCAAGGTGGGCGTGGGCCCCGGTAGCATCTGCACCACCCGCATCATTGCCGGGGTGGGCGTGCCCCAGCTCTCAGCGGTCTACGAAGCCGCCCGCGCCGTGCGCGACTCGGGCATCCCCGTGATCGCCGACGGCGGCATCCGGTTTTCGGGCGACGTGGTGAAGGCCCTAGCCGCCGGAGCCCACACCGTGATGATTGGCTCCCTGCTGGCCGGGGCCGACGAAGCCCCCGGTGAGATGATCCTGTTCGAGGGGCGTAAGTTCAAGTCGTACCGCGGCATGGGATCGGTGGAGGCGATGGAAGAAGGATCAAAGGACCGCTACTTTCAGGACGCCGAAGATGATATTAAGAAACTCGTTCCGGAAGGGATTGTGGGCCGGGTGCCCTACAAAGGACTGGTCGACGAGGTGCTCTACCAACTGGTGGGAGGCCTGCGGGCGGGCATGGGCTACTGCGGAGCCCGCACCATCGGCGAATTGCAGTCGGCCCGCTTCGTGAAGATCACCGCCGCCGGAGTGCGCGAGAGCCACCCCCACGATATCAGCATCACCCGCGAGGCGCCTAACTATAGTCCGTGATTTTGTTAGCTTTGGGCGTGGCTTTCTTTGTTAAGCTTACCCCTTGCGCTAACCTACTTGCATGCGTTACCCCCAAAACGTTGTTCGCTTCGCGCTTGCCCTAGGCATTATCAGTTGGCTTTCGTTGTTAGCCAACGACTTGGTGCAGCTATTTGGCATTCGAAAGGGACTGCCCACGGGCGTTCCCGACCAGGTGCATACCCTGTTGCTTAGCCTGTTTTTCGCGGCCATCTTTTTTTACTACCGAACCGTGACCGGGCGTGCCGAACGATTCAACTTTGTTGATCTGTTGTGGCGGGTGTTTGCCGTTGGCTTGCTGGTCACTATTGTATCGCTTTCCATTCGACTATTCTATAATTTGGTGGAGGCCAACCGCTGGTCAGAAAATGTTTTTCTACTTAGCTTCTTCTTTCACCTTCGGTTTGGCCTGTTTGTCATCTTCGTGCTTTCTACCCTGATGGTGTGGAAGCAGTTGGTGCTTTATCAACGCTCTACCCGTTTGATTACCCTATGGAACGTGTTTGAGGGAGCACTGCTGGCCAGCATACTGATAGAATTTCTGCCCATCACCCAGTTTGGAGGGCTTTACGCCGCCATCCTGGCCACCTTACTGTTGCTGGCGCTGGTATTGTCCATTAACCTGAAGTGGGTTGCCTATCTCGATTTCAGACAAAAGTGGAAGAGCATCACCATCATGCTGGCCGTGGTAGTTTTCCTAGTGTATTATGCCCTGGAACTCTACGCCTCTCTGGACCAAGGCTTGCCGCGCAATACCACCTTTTTGATATTCAATCCCTTCTTGTTGGCGGCACTGGGGTTCACGCTGATCTACAGCCTGTTTTCGTTACTCGTTATTCTGTTTAACCTGCCCACCTCCTCGGTTTTTGAGCAGAAACTGGAAGAGGTCATCAACTTTCAGCGGCTCAGTCAGTCGAACCAAGCGGGATACAACGCGGAGCAGATCTACGAGATTCTACTGGAGAGTGCCACCAAAGTGGTGTTGGCCGACGCGGGTTGGTTGGAGGCTACCCACCGGGATGAACCGCTGCTGCTCACCAAAAACATTGATGTTGACAAAATAGCGTTGATGAAGGAGCAACTTCAGCGACGCAGCGAGCAGCCCGAAATCATCAATCCGCTGCCCGCCCCCCCCCGCTTGCTGCGCAAAAAGAGCGTCCTCCCTGCCAACAAAAAAATGCGCGTGCTCCGTCTCACCGACTACCGCTCGGTGCTGTGGATTCCCCTGGTGGTCAAAAACGCCACCATTGGCACCCTGGTCGTGCTAAAAGAGGTCTCGGATGGGTTTAATAAAGAGACGGTGGGAATTGTGAGCACCTTCGCTAGCCAGGCCTGCATTTCGGTAGAAAACTTTCTGCTGCTGGGCGAAACCGTGATCAACGAGCGCTATCAGGAAGAACTAAACATCGCCAGCCGGGTGCAGCGCAGCCTGCTTCCTAAAAAACCGGTGTCTAACCGGTACTTCGACGTGGAAGCCTTTTCGGAAGCGGCCGACCAGGTGGGGGGCGACTACTACGATCTTTATCAGATCAACGAGCACAAGTACATCGTGATCATCGGCGACGTGTCGGGCAAGGGCACCTCGGCGGCTTTCAACATGTCGCAGATGAAGGGAGTGTTTCATAGCCTGGCCCAGCTCGACCTTTCACCGGACCAGTTCTTGGTGTACGCCAACAACGCGCTGGGCCGATGCCTGGAGAAAACTTCGTTCATCACCGTCTCCTTTTTCGTGGTGGATACACTGCGGCGCGAAGTGGAGTTTGCCCGGGCGGGTCACACGCCCACCCTCTACTACCAAGCCGAAGCGCAGCAGGCCTCGTACTTCGAAATCCGGGGACTCGGCCTGGGCATCATTCGCAATGAGAACTTCAACAAGTATATCGAGGTGAACCGGGTGGTGTACGCCACCGGAGACGTGATTGTGCTCTATACCGACGGAATCATCGAGGCCACCAATGCCGACAAGGAGGAGTTTGGTTTCGACCGCCTGAAGCAGATAGTGGAAGCGCACGCCCACGAAGCTCCGAACATGATTCAGAAAGCGCTTATCCAATCGCTCTACGACTTCTGCGACGGCACGCCGCTGGACGATGATTACACGGCCTTTATCATCAAGTTCCGGTAGACTGACTCAACTTTTTGGGTCCGTTCAGCGTATACCCGAATATTATGGTCGACGTACAAGTCAATTTCGACGGGAATCAATGCTTCATTCTTATTCAGGGTGAGGTAGACGCCAGTTCCTCTATTTATCTGGACGAGGCTCTTCAGAAGGCCTTTCGTTCGGATGCGGAGCGAATTCTGGTAGACTGCCGCGAATTACACTACATCTCCTCAGCGGGTCTGGGGGTGTTCATGTCGTACATTCAGGAGTTGGAAACGAGTAATAAACGGTTGGTCTTGTTCAACATGAGCGAGAAAGTGTACAAGGTGTTTGAAATTTTAGGATTGCACCAGGTGCTCACCATCGTGGGTTCTCAGGAAGAGGCTAAGCTAGTATCGAATGAACTATAATATACGGGTATCGTGCTGCACGGATGAGTTGCAAACCATTCGGGACTTTGTCTACGACAAGCTAAAGAAATACGAACTGTCAGACGTAGTTCTCAACCAATTGATTTTAGCGGTGGATGAGATCTGCGCGAACCTGATGATTCACTCCCACAATTGCAATCCCAAGCATACCATTGAATTGGCCATCTTAGTGAAAGAGTGTGGCGAAATCACCTTCGAGATTTACGACCAGGGCAAGGGCTTCGACTTTCCTGCTTATCGCGAACCCTGCATCAAGGATATCATCAAAAAGCGAAAAAAAGGGGGGGTGGGCTTGCTACTGGTGAAGCGCATCATGGATCGTATTGAGTACGAATACAGCGACGAAACCCAGCGCAATATTTACCGTCTGCAGAAATTTAGCGAGGTAAATTCCCCCGAGGCGCTTCCTAAATAAGCTATACCAGCGTACATCCTTCCCCGCAAAGATCTTCCGGCTTCATCACCATAGGCACCACCGATAGTTCGGCCAAGGTCTTCATCACTTGGTGCAGCACCGTTTTCTCCACGCGTTGGTCAGTGGCCCAGTGCACCTGCTCCCACCACGGTTTGGGTTCGGAAATCGGCAGGGCGTACCGTTGCGCCACCCGGGCGGCCGCACCGGGTTGGGCCTTTAGCCGGGCGGCCGATTGGTTCACCGTGTTGAGCAGCCGCGGTAGTCCCTCCCCGGAGTGATCAGCCCGCACGGCCACCACGAAGCACGGCCAGGGCGTATCGATTACTCCCACCCGCCGAAACTCACCGGCATCAACCCACGGTTGGGTGGTGAATTGCTCCCACAAGAAACCGTCGGCCACTCCCTGGGCCAATGCCTGCCGCGCCCCGTCGAGATTGTTCACCATCTCGAAGCGCAAGTGTTCGGGAGACCAGCCGTGGTGCTGCGCCAGCACGTAGGCCATCAGGTGCGAGCCGGAGCCGAACCGACTCACTGCGAAGGTTTTGTCCTGCAAGTCGGCAATCTGCTGATAGGGTGCCTGGGCAGCCACGTGCACTCCCCACCGCAGCGGGCTGGTGACGAACCACTGCGCAATGCGGCACGACCACCGGTTGATGATCTCGGCGACCACGCCCTCGGTGAGAGCCACCGCTACGTCGATTATTCCTTCGCGCAGGTCGTGCATCATGGCCCCGGTGCCGCCCGGGTAGTCTTTCCAGGCCACCTCCAGCCCCCGTTCAGCAAAAGAGCCCTCCTCAAGAGCCTGGTGCCAGGGCCGGTTAAAATATTCGGGAACACCGCCTACGGTGAATCTGATCATGCGCCAGGGATTGGGTTAAAACGATTGGATAGTCTACGGTGTCTCCGCAATGGGCAACTCCACGGTAAAGGTGGTGCCCTCCTGTTCGGCGGTGGTGAAGCGCACGGAACCCCCGTGCTGTTCGGCAACCAGCTTGGCAATGTACGCTCCCAGGCCTCCACCCCGGCTCGATTGATACGAGGATAGCTTGTCAAATATTTTGTCGCGCAACGCGGCGGGAATCACTCCCTGGTTGTGGATAACCACCCGCAGCGGGCAACCGGGCTGGACGTCGATGCGCACCCGCCCCTGCGGGGGGGAAGCCTCCAGCGCGTTGGTGATCAAATTGTGAAAAAGTTGCTCCAGAAAGAACTGATCGCCCGCCACCCCGCAAGTGTCTTCGGCGATCGGGCGACCGTTGAAGAGACACGCAACCGTTATCGACCGACTCTCTTTCAGTTGGCTTAGTTTTTCCAGTACGGTCGCTAAGCACGCCAGCAGATTAAAGCGACGCACCTCCGGTTCGTGCTCGCCGCGCTCCATCCGGGCGTAGCCCGCCGTAGCTTTCAGAATGTCTAACGCACGATGCCCCAGGGCCAAAATTCGCGTTAGCCACAGCTTATCGTCTTCGTTGGTGGCGCGGTCGCTTAGCATATCAGTGATGCTGATGATCGACGAAAGGGGGTTACGCACGTCGTGGATCATCATGCTTTCGGCCAATATGCGGGCGGCTAGTTCTTCTTCTAGCGCAATCAACTGTTGTTCGGCAGCTTTGGTGTCCGACTGATTGCTCATAAATGCAGGGGGTTGATCCTCATTGTCCAACAAATTGGGATTTAATGGTTACCTAGTTTCAAAGGACGAATATACTTAAAATAAATACACCAAGCCACCCAATGGAAGCAGTACTTCCAAATTGTAAAAAAACACTTCGGTCGTCAATCAGTTATATCCGGTGAGGTTTGGATCAGCCAATTTTTTAGTCTATGGACGATTGTATTCTTATTGTGGAGGATGATGCTATTGCGCAGCTCACCCTGGCTCGTTACCTCAAGGATTTGGGCTTTCCCCGTTCACTGGCCGTAAACAACGGACGCGAGGCCGTGGCGGTGGCCGACAAGCATTCGGTATCCCTTGCTTTCTTGGACATTCGGATCATGGGCGATTGGGACGGAATTGATACCGCGCAGCAAATGAAGCGAAACTGGCCCAACCTACCCCTGGTTTTTTTAACGGCCAACACCGACCGCACCACGCTGGAGCGGGCGCGCAATGTACACCCGCACGCCATCATCCACAAACCCTACGACCGGCAGGTGCTGGTGAAGACCATCAGCGAAGCCCTTAACCGTCGATCCATCACTCCTACGGTATCAGAAGCTACGGCTGCATCCTTACCTCCCGTTCGGACTCCCGAAGTTGGGATAAGCATCACCAACGAATTGGGTACGCTCGTATCGGTGAACCAGACGTTTTGCAGTCTGCATCAGTGCAGCCAGTCGGAAGCGTTGGGAAGGCCCTTCACTGATTTTTTCCCGAAAAATATCCGAGGGTTTGCGGCCAATCTGCACCAGGAATTTATGAACGGGAGTACCGATGAGGGCAGCGGCACCTGGACGATCCTGGATCAGCATGGCCAAACCAAAGAAGTAAGCCTCAGCGTACAGCGAACGCTGCTGGGCGATAACGCGGCCTTTAAAGTGACCACCTTTGTGGATACCGCACCGCAGAAGAAAGCGGCCGAACGATTACAAAAAGTGTTGGCTGAGAAAGATGCGTTCGCCCGAGAAATTCATCACCGGGTGAAGAACAACCTGAACGTGATCTCCGGACTATTTTACCTACAGTCCGAAAGCATCAAAGACCAGCCCCACGTTTATCAACTCTTTCAGGAAAGTGTGAGTCGCGTTAAGGCTATGGCAATTATTCACGAGCAGCTCTACGACCACGAAGAATACGCCACCATTGAACTGAGCCGCTACGTGCCCTTGCTAACGGCTACGATTCGGTCTACATACCGAGACAGTGAAGACGTAACGCTCGCGGTAGATGTGGCTCCCATCCAATTGGATGTGGACCAGGCGGTAGCCTGTGGTTTAATTATCAACGAACTAATCACCAACTGCTTTAAGTATGCCTTTCAGCATCCGCCGGACCTTCCGGAGATAACGGTGAGCGGTTCGGTTGAAGGCGGTCGCGTCTCTCTGGTGGTTCGAGACAATGGCGAGGGACTTCCTCGCAACTTTGATCCGGTGCAAGCCAGCACGTTGGGAATGCAGCTGGTGCAAACCCTAGCGAAGCAATTAAACGGGCAGTTAGAAGTGCACAGCGAACCCCAACGGGGTACCAGCGTCCGCTTAACTTTCGCGGCATAAAAAAACCTCGCTGGCAGTTGCGCAGCGAGGCTATTCTTTGAATGACGAAAAGAAACTACTACTTCGTCTCTTTCTTCGGCAACACGTTGGTGATAATTTTTACGCGCTCTTGCGCATTCACGGCGTTAGAAACCACGGTGATCACTTTGTTTTGCTTGCCCATCTTACCGGCACTGTTAAACGACACCTCGATCTTGCCGCCGTCGCCCGGAGCTACGGGATCGCGCGGCCAATCGGTGGCGGTGCAACCGCAGGTGGTGAGCACGTTTGAAAGAATCAAAGGCTGCGTGCCGGAGTTCTCGAAGGCAAACACGTGGCTCACCTTGGTGCCCTGCTCAATGTCACCGAAATCATGGGTGTCTTCAGAAAAGACAATTTTAGGTCCGTCGGTTACTTCCACCTTGGGGTCTTCCTGGGCGTAAGCAGCGCTAATGAACAACAGAGAGAAGAAAAGAATGCTCAACTTTTTCATAAGTTTGTAGGTATAATTTAGAATAAGTTCTACTGGGCAGTTAACAAAAACTATTCCTTAAAAGATTTCATGACCCTCGGTTTTTTTTGGCAAGTGTAGCGTTTCGCCGGTTTTATCGAGCATTTGGTGCGAAATAAGCATCTATTGCCTTCTACCCTACGCGAAGAACTCTTCTTTGAAGTTCATTAAGTACAGCTCCTTTTTCGCCCGGGTAATAGCCGTATAGAGCCACCGCAGGTACTCCTGGTTCACCATCTCTTCGATCAAATAGCCCTGGCTCACGAACACGGCGTCCCACTGCCCGCCCTGCGCCTTGTGGCAGGTGAGGGCGTAGGCAAACTTCACCTGCAGGGCATTGAGGTAAGCGTCCTTCCGAATAGCCTCGCGCTGTTCGGCGGCAGTGCTCTGTTCCTGATAGTCGGCAAACACCTGATCGTACAGCGCCTGGTACTTCTCTTCTTCCAGGGCGGAAGTCGCTGAGTGCAGCACGTCGAGAATCACCTTGGCCTCAAAGACCGGCTGGTCGGGATAGTCCAGCAGGCGCAGCTCCAGGGTGGCGAAGCGCAGGCCGTAGAGTTCTTCAAACGTGACAATCTTCATCACCTCGGCAAAGTCGCCGTTGGCGATGAAGTTCACCGGCGAGGCGTCATCCAGCACAAAGTAGTTGTTTTTCACCACCATCAGGTAGTCGCCCGCGTTGATCTCGTCTTCGTAGAAAAAAATCTGCTGCCGGATGTAGCGGTTGTATTCTACCGCCTCGCGGTTCGAGCGGCACAGGATTGCGGTATTATCCTTACCGAACTTCTGGTAGGCGTAGCGCAGTCCGTCCTCCAGACGCTCGCCCGTCATGCGGTACACGTCAGCCAGCCCCCGCGTCCGTAGCTTGATGCGCACCTGCTGACCCAGTTGCTCGCGCAGCGCGGTGGCGTTAGACAGGATGCCCGAGTGCTGCTCCTGCCGCATCACTTCGGTCATTTCGGTTTCCAGAATGTTGAGGTGCATCACGTTTTGCAGATAGTCGGCGTCGAGTCCGCGGCTCAGCTCCTGCCCCACCGGCGGCAGTTGGGCCACGTCGCCAATCAGCATCAGGCGATTGCTGGGCTGCTCAAACACATAATCCAGCAGGTCGGTGAGCAGGCCACTGCGACGTCCGTAATCGTCGGCCAGCATCGAGGCTTCATCCACCACAAACAGCACGTTTTTCTGCGGGTTGCGCCGCCGCTTGAACTGGTACTTGCCCGTGATGGGATCGGCAGCGCGCTGGTAGATGATTTTGTGGATGGTGTAGGCGTTGCGTTCGGCGTAGCCCGCCATCACTTTGGCCGCGCGTCCGGTGGGAGCCATCAGAAACAGCTTCACCCGAAAGGTGGGCAACGCTTTCACCAGGGCGCTCACCACGGTGGTTTTTCCCGTCCCGGCGTAGCCCTTAAGCAGCAGCACGTTGCGGCGATCCTCCGGTTGCGCCATGAAGATATCGAACAACAAAAACAAGCGCTGTTGACCGGCCGTAGGCTGATGCGGAAAGTGGGCGGCAATAACCTCCGAGGGTTTAGACATAGATTGAATGACTGAATGATTGAGTGGTTGAATGACGACTGACTATTCAATCATTCTTTCATTCACTCATTCTAGAATGCAACGTTCTGCGGGGTGCGGGGGAAGGGGATCACGTCGCGGATGTTGCCCATGCCGGTCACGAACAGCACCAGGCGCTCGAAACCCAGCCCGAAGCCGCTGTGCGGAGCGGTACCGAAGCGCCGGGTATCCAAATACCACCACACGTCTTCTTCGGGAATGCCCATCGCCTGAATACGGGCCTGCAGTCGGTCGAGCCGTTCTTCGCGCTGCGAGCCGCCGATGATCTCGCCGATGCCGGGAAACAGCACGTCCATCGCCGCCACCGTGGCGCGTCCTTCGGCGTCCGGGTCGTTTTGCCGCATGTAAAAGGCTTTGATGTCGGCGGGGTAGTTATACAAAATCACTGGCTTTTCAAAGTGCTTTTCTACCAAAAACCGCTCGTGTTCCGACTGCAAATCAGCGCCCCAGGCGTCGATCAGAAACTGAAATTTCTTTTTCTTATTGGGCTTCGAGTTGCGCAGGATTTGGATTGCCTCAGTGTAGGTGACGCGGGCGAAATCGTTTTCCAGAACAAACTGCAGGCGATCCAGCAACGACATCGCACTGCGCTCTTCCTGCTTCTTGTCCTTCTCTTCGTCTAGCGCCCGCTGGTTCAGGAACTCCAGGTCGTCGGCGCAGTGATCGATGGCGTAGCGCACCAAGTGCTTGAGCATCGCTTCGGCCAGGTTCATGTTGTCCTCCAGGTCGTAGAAAGCCATCTCGGGCTCCACCATCCAGAACTCGGCCAGGTGGCGCGAGGTGTTGGAGTTCTCGGCCCGGAAGGTGGGCCCAAAGGTGTAAATCTCCGACAACGCCAGGGCCGACAGCTCTCCTTCGAGTTGACCCGATACGGTGAGGTTAGTCTCCCGGCCGAAAAAATCTTTCTTGAAGTCCACTCGTCCGTCTTCCGTCAGCGGCGGGTTGGCCGGGGGCAGGGTGGTGACGCGAAACATCTCGCCCGCTCCTTCGGCGTCGGTGCCGGTGATGATGGGGGTGTGCACGTTGAGAAAACCGCGGTCGTGGAAGAACTGATGAATGGCAAAGCTCATCGCGTGGCGCAGCCTAAAGATCGCTCCGAAGGTGGTGGTACGCGGCCGCAGGTGGGCAACCTCCCGCAAGAACTCGAACGAATGCTTCTTGGGTTGCAAGGGGTACGCCTCGGGGTCGGCCGCTCCCAGCACCTCGATAGACTTCGCCTGCAGCTCCACGGCCTGCCCCTGGCCCTGCGAGGCCACCAGCGGTCCCGTTGCCGACAGGCAGGCGCCAGTAGCCACCTGGCTCATCACGGTGTCGGGAATTTGCCCCAGGTCGGCTACCACCTGTAAATTCTTGATCGTGGAGCCGTCGTTGAGCGCGATGAAGGCCACGTTCTTGCTGCCGCGCCGGGTGCGCACCCAGCCCTTGGCGGTCACCTCCTGCTCGGTCGAGGGCTCCGACAACAACATTTTTATTTTCTTGCGCGTTGACTGCATACCTTACATCTGTACTTATGACGGGGGTAAAGCAACGATAATTTGCCGTTTTTATCAAAGATTTGTGAGATTATGATACATTTGAAACACGTTGAAAACTAACAACGTAACCTAATGCAAAAGCTAGGATTAAATCAATCGCTAGGTCAGAAGCTTTCTCCGCAGCAGATTCAGTTCATCAAGCTGCTACAAATTCCTACCGCGGAGTTAGACACCCGCATCGAGCAGGAGCTGGAGGTGAACCCAGCGCTCGAAGAAGGGCGCGACGAAGAGGAAGCCCCCGTCGCATCCGACGATGACTTTGAGGATACGGACAACGAGGAAGACTACAGCGAAGAGATCAGCATTGAGGATTATATCGCCGAAGAAGAGTTTAACGGCTACAAGATGCACGGCGACGGCAATTACGCGGACGAAGAAGACAAGACCATGCCGATGCCCACTACGGTGTCGATGACCGAGCAGTTGATTACCCAACTCAGTTTTTTGGGCCTCGATGACCGGCGGGAGCGCATTGGACTGCAACTGATCGGCAGCATCGAGAGCGACGGCTACATCCGCCGCGACCTGGAGGCCATCATCAACGATTTGGCTTTCTCGCAGAACATCGACACCAACCTGGAGGAAGTGGAGCAGATTCTGGGGTGGATTCAGAAGTTCGATCCGCCCGGCATTGCCGCCCGCGACTTGCAAGAGTGCCTGCTGCTGCAACTGGAGCGGCGCTCCGACCGCGATCGCTACACCGGCGCGGCCATTGAGATCATTGAAGAACATTTTAAAGAGTTCACCAAAAAGCACTACGACAAAATTTGCCGTAAGCTGGGGGTGGACGAGAATACGCTGAAGGAAGCCATCAGCATCATCACCCGGCTCAATCCCAAACCGGGCGGCAGCGGCCCTGACGTTCTGGCGCGCACGCAGTACATCATTCCCGACTTTATTCTGGAAAACGACGACGGCAAGCTGGAGCTGTCGCTTAACTCGCGCAACGCGCCCGAACTCAAGATCAGCCGCTCGTACTCCAACATGCTGCAGGCCTACGACAAGAGCAACAAGAAAGACAAGAAGCTCAAGGAGACGGTGACGTTCGTGAAGCAGAAGCTCGATTCGGCCAAGTGGTTTATTGACGCCATCAAGCAGCGGCAGCAAACGCTGCTCAACACGATGGAAACCATCATCAAGTACCAGTACGACTTCTTCCTGACGGGCGATGAAAGCAACCTTCGTCCGATGATCCTGAAAGATATTGCCACCGAAATTGGCATGGACATCTCCACGGTGTCGCGGGTGGCCAACAGCAAATCGGTGCAAACAGAGTACGGAGTGTATCCGTTAAAGTATTTTTTCTCCGAAGGCATTGCCACCGATTCGGGCGAAGACGTGAGCAGCCGCGAGGTGAAGAACTACCTCAAAGAACTGGTCGACAACGAAGACAAGCGCAAGCCGCTGTCGGATGATAAATTAGAGAAATTGCTTAAAGACAAGGGATACAACATTGCCCGGCGCACGGTGGCCAAGTACCGCGAGCAACTGCAAATTCCGGTGGCCCGCCTCAGAAAAGAGCTTTAATGACCCGAACGTTAGCGATTGGTATTTCGGCGGTGATGCACCCGCTGCTGATCACGCTTTACCTTTTTGCCTTGCTATTTTTTTACGCCCCGACCATTGTGCAACCCCTGCCCTCCGGAGCCGCCAACCAAGTGCTGCTCGCGCTGGGCATCACCACATTCGTCCTTCCGATGATTAGCGTCGGCGCGATTCGTCTGGGAGTGTTGCCATCGGCGGGTTTGCCCGGCATGTTCACCCTAGCAACGCGGCAGGAGCGGGTGCTGCCTTTTTTATTCGCCGGTCTGTTTTATCTAATCACCACCTACCTGTTTCTGGTTAAGCTGCAGGTCAACCTGGTGCTGGTCGTTATTCTAGCAACGGTCACCGTCCTGATTTTGACCATGAGTGCAACGGCCTTGTTCACCAAGCTAAGTGCCCACGCCACGGGTGCCGGAGCCCTGATTGGTTTTTTGGTCGGATTAGGCCTGCGTTATCCGGAAATCTCGTTCATCGTTCCGGCGCTGGTGGCGGTGCTGCTGGCGGGCGGCGTGATGTCGGCGCGGCTCTACCTGAACCGGCACGCGTCGCCGGGAGTGTGGCGGGGGGCGGGGCTCGGGTTTGGGGTGAGTTTGCTGAGCATGCTGTGGTTTGTATGAAATATGAAAGTAGAGGAGTCGTTGTTATTCTTTTTCAGTGCTATTGGGGCATTCAATGGCTTCTTTTTGAGTGCCTACTTTGCGTTTTTTGTTAAACATAAAAGCGCAGCAAACTACTTTCTCTCTGCTTTGCTGCTTATGGTAAGCATCCGGGTAACCAAATCCGTCTTCTTGGTCTTTTATCCTGATATTTCGAGTCTGTTCGTGCAGATCGGCTTATCCGCTTGTGCACTCATTGGTCCCTTTCTGTACCTGTACGTACGCTCCAGCACGAGCGATGACAGGCCTCACCAGTGGCATTGGCTTCTTCACGTGGGACCGGCGGTGGCTATTATGGGATGCGTCAGCTATTTCTATCCCTACTGGGACCACCGCACGCTATGGCGTTTTAGAAGCCTTGATTCCTTTGGTTGGATACTCTACGCTCAGTGGCTGGTGTATGTCGTTCTGTCATTCATCGTCATCAAAGACATCCTCCGAAAACTGTTTTCCAGGCAGGAAAAACTAGATGATCAGGAAATTTGGTTGTCGACGATCACCGGCGGAGTAGCCGTTATCTGGGTGGCCTACAACACGGTGAGCTACACTTCGTATATCGTAGGGGCGCTGTCGTTTTCGTTTGTCTTTTACCTTTCGCTACTTTTTTGGGTCTTCAAACGGAAAAAGACGCTTGCCTTCTTTGAGAAACCAGCTAAGTACGCCAATAAGAAGATTAGTGTCCGCGAAGCCCGTGCTTTGGAAGATCAGCTAGGAACCCTGCTTAGCCAGCAGCCCCTCTACCGGGACCCGGCCCTCAAAGTGTCTGACCTGGCGCGTCACCTTCAGGTTACTCCTCACTATCTATCGCAGTACCTGAACGATAATTTGGGCAAAAGCTTCTCGGCCTTCATTAATGAGTACCGGGTAAAGGCGGCCGAAGGAATGTTAATCACCCACCATCAGCTGACGCTGGAAGCCATTGGTAACGAGTGCGGCTTCAAGTCTAAGTCTTCGTTTTACGCAGCCTTCAAAAAGTATCGGGGCGTCACCCCCGCCCAGCGCAAGAAAATGCTGCCGTAAGCCCCCTTTTCCGTTCGATATTATAAATCACTACGCCTTTGTGGCTGTATTGGAGCGTCTTTTAAGCGACGAGAAGTATCATTGCGTCGTGGTTGTATACCACCTCAACGCATGTTACATCTGCTTTGGGAAGGAACCTTTGTCCGGAAGGTAGCCCGTCCGAAGCTAAACCCCAACGCTATGAAACCCTATATTCTCTTGTTCATCGCTTTGTTCACCGGCTCGTCCTTGCTCGCCCAATCGGATCAAAAACTGGTAGAAAAAACCCTTCATCGTTATATCGAGGGCAGCTCTTACAATAAGTTGGATATGTTGGAAAATGCTTTTGCCACCGATGCCACGCTGTACCTGACGATACAAAATGAATTTAAACGACTGAGTCCTAAAGAATACATAAGTTTTTTTGAGGATAATAAACGCGGTCAGTTTAACGGACGAACGGGTACTATCGTATCGACAGCAATTGAGGGCGACATTGCTACCGCTAAGGTAGAGATTCTCGTGCCCGATGTGGATTGGAAGTTCGTCGACTTATTCTTGTTGAAGGACACCGAAGACGGCTGGAAAATCATTAGCAAGACTGCTACTCGGAAGCCTTTAGACTGAGTTAAAAGCAGCAAATTTATAAAATAATGAAAATGACCATTCCAATCCTACTGGCTACGCTTCTGCTGAGTTGCCAGCCAGCAACCGACATAGATGCCTATCTGAAAGAATTACACGCAAAAGGGAAGTTCAACGGAAATGCGCTGGTCGTACGCAATGATACGGTGCTCTATGAGCATTCATTCGGCTATGCGGATGGAGCTAAGAACATTCATCTTACTGCTGAGCATCGTTTTGTGATCGGTTCTATCCAAAAAGAATTTCCCGCCGTCGCCATTATGCAACTCCGGGAGCAAGGACACCTAACGCTTGACGATCGTTTGTCCCAGTTTGTGCCTCACCTTTCGGCGTGGGCGAATACGATTACGATCAGAAATCTGTTGCAGTATTCGAGTGGACTTCCTAAGATAGATTGGGAATCTTACTTTCAGCAGGGACTGACGGTAAACGAGAGACAGGTGATACAGGAGCTTTCAACATTGGAAGAACTTGCCTTCGTGCCGGGGACCGACTACCTCTACTCCAATTACAATCCCTTCTTATTGCGGAGAATTGTGGAGGTATTGACAAAGATGAAGTTCAAAGAATACGTGGAGCAAAAAATACTCCTGCCCTTCAAGCTAGACGGGATCATAATCAAAAAGCAGTACCCGTACGCTGATACCAGTTTCATGGCGATGCCTTTTGATGATAACTTTAAGGTAGATGACTATGGCGTTGAGATAACCATTTTTGGTTCGACGGCCACCGGTATGTATCAATGGTTTAGTCAGTTAGACAACTTTGAAATAGTCACCAAAGAATCTATGAAGCGATTATCTGAGGAAGCTATTCAAGGTGACAATATTCAGGCTCCGTTAGGCCGTTGCGATTGGGAAAATGATGATATTGAGTTGCACCTACATCACGGCTCCTCGCAGAATTACGAGTGTTTGGTGCGCGATCATAAGCAGGATGAAATTATTATTGTTCTTTTAACTAACCAGAAGCACAGTAACCTGCACGACATCGCTGATGTGATATATACGATCACGGCAGAAAAGTAGCTAGAAGGCTTTGGAATAATGACATGCCTATCATTCCCTATTTTTGAAAATACTGCTGAATTGATTGTCTATAATGATCACCGATAGGAATTTCTCGGTCTCCGATTTCCACATCGTGTTGCGTGTAGGCGGTGATTTTATCGACGTTGACGATGTAGGAGCGATGAATTCTCAGAAAGCGATGGTCGAGCAACTCGTGGAAGGCGGTGATGCTGTACTTAACTGTGTGTTTTTCGTCTGTCAAATGGATCGTGATATAGTCTTTCAGGCTCTCGATGTATAAGATCGTGTCGAACAACAGCTTTACTTGCTTCCGGTTTTTTCTGACAAACACGTGGTCTTGCTGTCTCCCTATCTCGGGTCTAGTGGTGGCGGAAGGTGCTTCCGGTTGTTGGTGTAAAAACTTCTCCGTCGCTTTAAACAGACGCTCGAAAGTAATGGGTTTCAGTAGGTAATCTACCGCATTTAGATCAAATCCATCCAAGGCATAGTCCCGGTAGGCAGTCGTGAAGATGACGCTCGGTTTATGCAGCAGGTTTTTGAAGAAGTCTGTCCCCTTCATCACGGGCATTTCAATATCCAAAAACAACAGATCAATCGTTCGGTGTTGCAAAACCTGCCGCGCTTCTAGGGCACTGGCGCAGGCGGCAACTACCTCAAATTCAGATAGTTGCGCCAAATGGGTAGCGATCAGCTCCCGGGCTAATTCTTCATCGTCTACGATCAGGCAGGTGTACGTCATGTCGTTTTTATGTTTAAAGTAACCACATAAGAGCCCTCGGTTTTATGGGCCTGAAGCCGGTACGCGTTGGGGTAGAGCAACTCCATTTGCTGCTTCACGTTTTTCAGCCCGATGGCTTGTTTCGGGGCCTCGTCACCCTGCGCTGTATCAGGAATAGAGTTCTCAATGCAAAAAGCGATGGCGTGTTCTTGGGTTTGCAACCTGATATTGATGGTGGCCTGATCGATCTCCTGGCTCACTCCGTGTTTAAAGGCATTCTCGACAAAGGTAAGCAGCAGCAGGGGAGCAATGCTGGCGTCATGCTCTAGGGAGGTATCAAACGTAATGGCTACCCTCGTCCCGTAACGTATTTTCTCTAACATTAAGTAATTTTCAATCAGCTCAATTTCTTTCTCAATCGACACAAAGTCTTCATCGCAGCGGTACAGCATGTAATCTAAAATATCCGACAGTTTGCTGATGACCTCCGGAGTTTTATCCGACTTTTTGACCGCCAGGGCGTAGACGTTATTCAGCGTATTGAACAAGAAATGCGGATTCAGTTGGTGTTTCAGCGCGGTGAGTTCGGCGGTTTTCTTTTGCTCATTGATTTTAGACAAACGTTGCTGGTTCCGGTAGAACTGAAACAGCAACAACAGCAGCGTGGGCGAGAAGAAAAAGACGGCTTTGCTGATCGTTACGGAGATATCGGCCACCCGTTCGGGAACGGATAAATAACCAAATTTCTCAAAATGCAGTGCGTAGGACTGCGGATAGGCGGGTTCCAGGTAGTAGAACTTGGCAGTATGATACCCGGCCACCGCTACCACGAGCAGGAGGGTTAGCAATATGCCAAAAAGCAGATTCTTTCTTCTGCTTAGAAACTTCGGGATCAATAGGTAGATCGTCGTGTAGGCAATCATCGCCTGCAAAACGGTCATCATAAAAAAGACCTCAAGCAGATGCCCGGAGCTGCTGTAAAATTCCCGGTTGGCGGTGATGGTGTGAAACAAAAAAATGACGACCCAGAAAAGCATGTGCCGGATGACTGGCGTGTCTAATCTGAGATAAAGGTTTTTGATACGATCCATAGCAACGCATTGACATACTACCGGGCTAAACCGCGTCCACGGTGGACCCTAGCAGATTCTTGCCCAACGCACGGAGCCAATCCCCCCACGTTAACGGACAAAGGCGGCCGCCGCGCGGTGCTGACCTGCACCCGAAGTCTCTTATGTTGATCGCAGCGTTTACGTCGCGATCATGGATAGTAGAACAGGAGTGGCAGGTCCATTGCCGATCTTTCAAAGTTAGTTGATGATTAGTAGAACCACATACAGAACACATTTTAGAACTTGGCTCAAAGCGGCCTATCTGAATGAAGTGCTTGCCGTAGGTTTGGCACTTGTACTCACACATGCGCTTAAACTCTGACCAACCCTGTTCACCAATAGCACGGGCAAGGCAATGATTTTTGACCATGCCTTTCACGTTCAAATCTTCCATGCAAATAGTATCATAGCGATCAACAAGCTTAGTAGAAATCTTGTGCAGATAGTCGCTACGCTGGTTTCGTATTTTCTCATGCAATTTGCTTACTACCAAGCGTTGCTTTTCACGATTAGCAGAACCCTTCTGCTTACGAACAAGGCTACGCTGCTCAACACGGAGGTGTTTCAAGTTACGGGAAAGGAATTTTTGGTTCTCAAACTCCTCTTCTTGCGAAGTGACTAGAAACGTTTTGACCCCCAAATCCAAGCCTACCGCCGTGGCTGGATTAACTGGTTTGGATTTAGCGGGCTTGACGGGCAAGTCTACCAAAATAGAGACAAAATACTTTCCGGTTGGGGTGCGGCTTACCGTAGTGGTTTTAATTTGTCCCTCAAACTGTCTGCTGAAAATACAATCTACCCATTTGCATTTGGGCAGAAACACTTTTCCGTTTTCAAAGTCACAGCGCACCCCTTGCGGCAACTGGAAAGACTGTTTGCGATGCTTGCTTTTGAATCGCGGAAACGATGCGCCGTGGCGGAAGAAGTTAATGAAAGCGTTGTCCAGGTGGCGCAAAGACATTTGCAAGGCTTGTGCTGGTACTTCGTTAAGGAAGTCTACTTCCCGCTTTGTATCAGTAAGCTGCTTGTTCAACTCAAAATATCCCAACGATATGCCCCGCATCCGGTAGGCGGTGTTCTTCGTTTCAAGGCCAGTGTTGTAGATCAAACGGCAACAACCGAACGTCTTTTCCAAAATGGTTTGCTGTTCTTCACTGGGAAACAGGGCATATTTGTAAGCGCGCAGCACATAAGCAATATACGAAACATTTATACAGAAATGAAGCATTCTATAAAATCCAACCCGCCGCATCCCCCGCTTGAAAGCCGTCGTGGCACGAACGGGGGGATTCGTCCAAAATATCCTAAAATACCAGTATAAAAGATAAGTTGGGATAAAAATAGCCGGACTCGCTGGTCAAGGTGACACATAGACGGTCTTCGTAGACAAAATCGCATTTTTGCTTTTTTCCTCTCTGACCACTCAGAAGCAGTATCCGTCTACTTTTTCCTCTGGCAAGCACGCTGGTGAGTACTATTGCTAAAGTACACTGAGTACCAAGTGCTCGTCACCCCTTAATTTATCGTATATGATCCCCAACGTGAAAACGTTCGTACTAGCCGCATGCTCACTGGTTGTCGGCACGATCTCCTGCGCACAGACGATCAAATCGATCACCGGAAACGTCGTCGCTGCCGATCAGCAAGCCTTGTTTGGCAACGCGATGGTCGTTTCTCCCGAAGACTCCAGTATCATCAGCGGCACCAGTTTCCTGGAGGGAACATTTGAGCTACTCAACCTGGATGAACAAAAAGTGCTGCTCAAACTCACTTCTCTGGAATTCCAAGATACTTTTCTAATAATCAGGTACGAAGGTGCCGAGCGAATTGAACTAGGCGATATTGTTGTAGCCAGCACTCAGAATGAGTTAGAAGAAGTTGTGGTGACAGCCAAAAGCGCACTGGTTCGAGAAAAAGCGGACGGCTCCTTGGAGGTCAGCGTGGCGAACACCGCCCTGGCCACCAGCACCTCGGTGAATGAGTTGCTGAGCCGCTCGCCCGGCGTGGTGTATAATGCCGACGGAGAGATCGGAATCTTCGGCAAAGGCGCAGCGATCATCTTTATCAACGGAGTGCGCGTGTCTACCGACCGCCTGACCGCGCTCTCGCCGACGGCCATCGAGACCATTGAGATTATTAGCAATCCCGGTCCGCGCTACGATGCCGAAGGAAACGCCGTGATTAATATCATCACCAAAGCGAATAGCGAACCGGGCGGGCAGGGTACGGTCAAAAACTACTACAGCTACAGCAATTTTGTGGGGTACGACAACCGAACCAACGTCGATTATAGCTACGCCCGAGGCAACTGGTCAGCCAATGCCAACTACGGTTTGCAACTGGGCAACAGTCGGCACATCCAGCGCACCAGCCGCACCCGCAATATTCCTAACGACTTCTTTCGCTCAACCATCAAGAACGACTGGCAGTTCGCGTACGACAACTTCTCTAACTACGGACTGGGGGCCCAGTATAACTTCGGGGCGGATCATTACCTTTCAGTACAGTACACGGGAGCTTACGAAGATTTGGGCGGATGGCAACTGAGTGACAACACCATTGAGGATCGCCAACGCATTGTGTACAACACTAACATTGCCCGAGACGACCAAACCTGGAAAAACACGGTAAACGCCAATTATCATCGACCGATCGATAGTGTGGGTTCGTACTTATTCGTCGGTAGTCAGTTTGCGAGTTATGTGGATAATTTCGATAACGACATTTCTGAAGCGAGTACCGTCGAGCAAGAAGAGCGGTTGGCGCTTATCAACAATACCGGCGGCAACGACATCAGCATCTTCAGCACGCAGCTTGATTACGAAAAGGTGCTCAACCGGCGATACAGCGTGGAAGGAGGGGCAAAATTCGGGCACGTACACATCAACTCGAGCACCACATTCTTCAATATTGGCGAAGACGATACCCGCACCCGAGACGACGCTTTGTCGAGTAGTTTTGAGTACCACGAGCGGGTGCCCGCCGCTTACCTCAATCTGAAAGGAAAAATGCGCCGCAGCATCAACTACAGTATGGGGTTGCGAGCCGAACTCACCGATTATACGCTATTCACCGGCATCGACGGCAGTAGCACGGTGGCCGATACCTACCTCAACGTGTTCCCCAACGCTTCGCTCACCGTGCCGCTGACGGAGCAGGTAAATGCTTACTTCACCTACGCAGCACGCATCGTGCGTCCGCCCTACCAAACCCTCAATCCGTTTGTGACTTACCAAGACGCTCTCACCTCTATCCGGGGTAATCCTAATCTTCAACCCTCGCGCGTTCACGCCCTGGAGGCCGGGGGTGCTTGGGCTGGACTTAGCCTCAAACTCGGCTATAACTACACGATTGATCCCATTGACGGCGGGGCGTTTCAGTCGGAAGACAACCCGCGGGAGTACGTGTTACAGCGGGTGAACCTAAGCGAACGACACGCCTTCTTCGGAACACTGTCTAAAAACATCAACCTGGCCTGGTGGCGATCCAACAATACCGCCACCGTAAGCTTCGACCGACTGCTCGACGAGACTGGAGTGTTCACGACCAACAACAGCAAGCCGTACTACTACCTCTATTCTCAGAACAGTTTTGACGTGAAAGACTGGATCACGTTTTATCTGACGGCGTGGTACCTCAGCGATAAACGAGACGGCATCAACTTTGAGAAAGACTACTCTTCTATCAACGTAGGCACAGAGAAAAAACTGCTAAACAATGCGCTGACCGTCAATCTGGATTTCAACGATGTGTTCTACCGCATACGGGCCAGCGGTGAGTATCGGGTAGGCCAAACCGATGTGATCTACGACAACGTCTGGAACACCAACTACTTTCGGGTATCGGTGTCCTACAACTTCGGAAACTTGAGAAAGTCTAATTATCAGAACAAAGACGTAGGGGAATCAGAGACGCAAAGGGTTCAATAGTATACGCCTAGCGACCTAAAGCTTCTTTTTTTCCGGTTAGTTACTTCTCTTCGGAAAGTCGCCCGATATCCATCATCCCCCCACCAACATTCTTATATTTGTTGGCATGAGTGAGTTGTTGTCGCATTCGTTTGAACTGAACACCGAGGCGCCCGACGAGTTGGTTACCTGGTTTGCCGACCTGATCCTGCCGGTGCCTATTCCGAAGCTGTTCACCTACCGTATTCCGCGCGCCATGGTAGACGATGTGCAAGCGGGCAGCCGGGTGATCGTGCAGTTCGGCAGTCGGCGCGTGCTCACCGGCGTCGTGGGCAAGCTGCACACCAAACCACCAAAAGACTACACCGCCAACTACCTGCTGGAGGTGCTCGATCCCCATCCCATCGTGCAGGAGGTGCAGATCAAATTCTTTCGCTGGATTGCTGCCTACTACGTGTGCACGGCCGGCGAGGTGCTCAACATTGCCCTTCCCTCGGGCCTGAAGCTGAGTAGCGAGTCCAAGGCGCAGCTCAACCCCGAGTTCGATCCCGATAATAGTGCCTACGAGTTTAGCGAGCAGGAAGAACGGGTGCTGCAAGCGCTGGAGGAGAAAAGCACGCTTACTTATAACGAAATCGGCGAACTGCTCGAAGCTAAGAACTTCTACCAAACCATCAAGTCGCTCATCGCTAAGGAAGCGATATTGATCTATGAGGAAGTCAAGGAAAAGTACAAGCCTAAAATCGTGAAGCGCCTGCGGATGGCCCCGGCCTACGCCCGAGACGCAGGACGTTTGGAAGAACTATTTCAGCAGTTGGAGAAAAGTCCCAAGCAACTCAATGCCCTGCTGGCCTACATGCACCTGTTGCCCTACTACCACGATGCCAGCCGCAACGCCGGGGGTGTGCTCAAATCGGAGGTGCTGGCGCGGGGTGTGTCGGGCTCGTCGCTCAATACGCTGGTGAAGAACGGGGTGTTCGAGGCCTTTGAGGAGGTGGTGTCCCGCTTCGAGAGCAGCGGTCCGCTGCCCGACTTCGACCTCACGCTCACCACGGCGCAGCAACGGGCCAAACAGCAAATCCTGAAGCACTTCCAGACGCTCGATACGGTGCTGCTGCACGGCATCACCGGCAGTGGCAAAACCGAAATCTATATTGACCTGATTCAGCAACTGCTCGACGGGGGCGGGCAGGTGCTCTATTTATTGCCCGAAATTGCGCTCACCACCCAGATTGTGGTGCGGCTGAAAAAGATCTTCGGCGACCGCCTGGGCATCTATCACTCCCGTTTTTCGGACAACGAGCGGGTGGAGGTGTGGCAGGGAGTGTTGGCGGGTACCTTCCCCCTGGTGATCGGCGTGCGCTCGGCGGTGCTGCTACCCTTCGACAATCTGTCGCTCATCATTGTGGACGAAGAGCACGAAACTTCGTACAAGCAGTTTGATCCGGCCCCGCGCTACCACGCCCGCGACGCGGCCCTGATGCTGGCGCGCCTGCATCACGCCAAAACCCTGCTGGGCTCGGCCACGCCCTCGGTAGAATCATACTACCACGCCCGGCAGGGCAAGTACGGCCTGGTAACGCTCAACCAGCGCTACGGCAACGCCCAACTGCCCGACATTGAGCTGGTGGACATCAAAGAAGAGCGCAAGCGCAAGACGATGCAGCAGGACTTCACCTCGGTGCTGTTGGAGGAGATGAAGCACCGACTGGAGCAGCAGGAGCAGGTGATCATCTTCCAGAACCGCCGCGGCTACGCGCCCTACCTGTTCTGCGAAGACTGCGCCAACATCCCCAAGTGCCTCAACTGCGACGTGAGCCTCACCTACCACCAGTACGCCGCCGAGGTGCGCTGCCACTACTGTGGCCACAAGGAGGGGCTGCCCGCGGCCTGCGCCGCCTGCGGGTCGAGCAAGATCAAGAGCGCGGGCTACGGCACCGAAAAACTGGAAGAGGAAATTGGCGAACTGCTGCCCACCGCCCGGGTGCAGCGCATGGACCTGGACACCACCCGCAAGAAGAACAGCTACGAGGACATCATCAACCGCTTCGCCAACCGGGAGATGGACGTCCTGGTGGGCACCCAGATGGTAAGCAAGGGGCTGGACTTCGACGGCGTGAGCCTGGTGGGCATCCTGGACGCTGACCGCATGATTCACTTCCCCGATTTCCGCTCGCACGAGCGCACCTTTCAGCTCATCACCCAGGTGAGCGGCCGCTCGGGGCGGCGCGACAAGGTGGGCAAGGTGGTGATCCAGACCACCAATCCCAAACAGCCTATTCTGTATAAAATCGTCTCGAACGATTACCAGGGGCTGTACGAAGAAGAGATTGGGGAGCGCGAGGTATACAATTACCCACCCTTCGTGCGCGTGATTCGCCTTACGGTGCGCAATCCCGACCGGAAGATCAGCCAGCGGGCCGCCGTGCAACTGGCCTACGTGCTACAGGACAGGCTGGGCAGCCAGCGGGTGCTGGGGCCGGAAGAGCCGCTCATCAGTCGGCTGCGCAACCAGTACCTGATGCAACTGATGATCAAGTTGGAGCGCGATGGTATCAACGTGCCCTCCGTGAAGGAAATCATCCGCGACGAGTGCACCAAGCTCACGAAAGTGAAGGATTTAAAGAAAACGTCGGTGATTATTGACGTGGATCCTTACTAGCGGCTGGATGCTGGAAAAATAGAGGCAACTGACGGGTTCCGCTACATAAGGGACAGGGTTCCCCAGACGAAATCGTCGGTAGGATAAGCAGCTTTGGTGACAATTTGACCCGCATCCGTAATTGCATCTGAAGCAGCTTTTGCTTTTATCTGACTAGTTTGCTCGGAATAACGCCGTTCGGTCTATTATCTCAAATTTCTGTTTCTAACGTGTATCCCTTACCACGTACGTTGGTCAGGCGTAGCGAAGTATCGTTTTTAAGCTTTTTTCGGAGTTTAGAGATAAACATATCCAAACTACGTCCGGTGAAGACGCCCTCATCTTCCCATACTTCTTTTAGCAAGCGGTCTCGTTCAATTAAAGAGTTAGGTTCAGCCGCAAAAATACGCAACAGTTTAGTTTCCTTAGCCGAGAGCGTGATGGTTTCAATGTCACTGCTTAATATTCCTTGCTTCTCTTCGAAACGATAGCTTCCCACCGAGACGGTAGGTTGTTCGGACACTTGACCAGATCGTTGCTGTCTTACCCACACCTTTCCGACAAAGGCAACGGTGCCTACACTGGCAAGTGCCAGCAAGAACAAGAAGTAGGATTTGGTAGAACGTTCTGACGTGCCAATGTTAGTAAAGGCGATCTGTACGGTATAGTGACCGCGGGGCTGCACTCTTCCTTTACAGGGAATAATATCGGCCTGATCAGGACCAATAGCAAAACCGTAGACAATGTCCTGAGAGGAGGATTCAACGACCTGTACTACATAATCAGCGGGAAGATGATACTTGGTCAACTGGCTACGAACGATGCTAACCAATGAATCAGGCACGAAAGAAAAGGGGATTTCAAACGTCAACTCAAAGGTGGTTTCATCTAACTGTTTGATCGGTAATACTCGCGAAGAAGAATCACCGGCGTGCAGTAGTAAGGAGTGACCGATTTTTCTAACCACCAGGGCAGCTCGGTTTTTTAGCAACTCGGTATCATCACTGGTATTGCGCATTGCTACTGCGGAGATAAGCAGGGTGCTGATAGAAAGTATGATAGCAATGCCAAAGAGATAATACTTCACGCGCATAGAGTTTACCTGAGAAGAACGTCTCATTCCTCAGAATTTACCTTCAATTTACACTTTTTTTACACACGATTTACGATTTCAGCCCTCACGGATGACTAAGTTTGAAGCAAATCAAGGAAGACCCGCTGGTTGGAACTGACATCAGAATCATTATTGCTTTCTACCATTCGCGTTAACCCAATAGACAAATTGATGAAATATATTCACCGATATGCTCTGCTCTGGATACTAGTTTTTGGCACTTCCTGTAAAGAAAAGAACAAGACAGACGTAGCCAAGGATCATATCAAGCCCGACAAAGACACCATCACTTCCCAAGGACCTAACACTATCACTCGCAACATAATACAAGATAGAAGTGGCAATATTTGGATGGCTGCTTTTGATGGGGTTTTTCGGTACGACGGAACGTCGTTTACCAACGTTACCCGTGAAGTGAGTTCGTCCCGCTTCTTTTCTGTTTTGGAAGATAGCAAGGGCAACTTATGGTTTGGCTCTATTGGCGCAGGGGTTTATCGTTACGACGGGCAATCCTTTCGAAGTTTCACAACCAAGGAGGGTCTTCCTAATAATGAGATCGGTAGTATTTATGAAGATAAAGCGGGCAATATTTGGTTCGGTGCTAACGGAGGAGCAAGCCGTTACGATGGAGAATCCTTTCGAAATTTTATGATGGAAGGAG
This sequence comes from Cyclobacteriaceae bacterium, assembly GCA_965217295.1. Lineage (GTDB taxonomy): Bacteria > Bacteroidota > Bacteroidia > Cytophagales > Cyclobacteriaceae > Tunicatimonas. Next base: position 3,842,465 of record CBDCHR010000008.1, on the reverse strand, counting down.
ATTCTATGGTTGAAGATAAAACGGGAAAGTCTTTTCCGGATTTTACACGTCCCCCTAATGAAGTTAATTCTATCATTGAAGACCAAACCGGCAAGTTCTGGTTGGGCACCAGGGGCAATACCTTCGTTTACGATGGAAAAACATTTACCACGTTGACCCACGATGGCAAACCGTTTACGAACGTCCGCTCGATCATCAAAGATAAAGACGGTGATATCTGGCTCGGGGGAAATAGGGGCCTTTGGTGCTATGACGGCCGTACGTTTACCAACGTCACCCAGAATTTTGTGGGATATATCTACGAAGATAATCAGGGCAGTATTTGGACTAGCTCACAAAGGGCGGGTGACGGAAGATGGGTACTTTCCCGTTATGATAAAAATACCTCGTTCAGTAAAGAGCCAGCGGTGACCGAAATAGAGTCAGAATATGAAGGCAACAAAGGGATGCTTTTTGGGATTTTAGAAGCTCAGGATGGAAGTATTTGGTTTGGCGCTTTAGACGGGGTGCATCGTTATGATGGAAATATCATTACTGATTTTAAAAGCAAAAAAGATAGTTTTCAGACGAATGCGGGGGATAGGTATTGACAGTCGGGCATTTTAATACACGCGTCCGTTGAACTATTGCTTAAACAACGAATCCACAAACTCCATCTTGTTGAACGTCTGCAGGTCTTCCATTTTCTCGCCTACTCCAATGTACTTCACCGGGATGTTGAACTGGTCGGAGATGCCGATCACCACGCCCCCCTTGGCCGAGCCGTCGAGCTTGGTGATGGCCAGGGCGGTGACCTCGGTGGCGCGGGTGAACTCCTTGGCCTGTAAAAATGCGTTTTGTCCGGTGCTGCCGTCAAGTACCAGCAGCACTTCGTGGGGCGCTTCGGGTACAAATTTTTGGATGACGCGCTTGATCTTCGACAACTCGTTCATCAGGTTCACTTTGTTGTGCAAGCGCCCGGCGGTGTCGATAATGACCAGATCCACTCCTTGTTCCACTCCCTGCTTCACCGCGTCGTAGGCCACCGAAGCGGGGTCGGTGTTCATGCCGTGCGACACGACCGGCACCCCCACCCGTTCGCCCCACAGCTTGAGTTGGTCTACCGCCGCAGCGCGGAAGGTGTCGGCGGCTCCCAGGAGCACCCGTTTGCCCCGCTGCTGAAACTGATGCGCCAGTTTGCCGATGGTGGTGGTTTTGCCCACGCCGTTCACGCCAACGACCAAGATTACGTGGGGATGGTGCCCGGCGGGCAGGGTGAAGTCGTCGGCGCTATTCGCCTCGGGTTGGGCGTTGTTTTCGGCCAGCAGGGCAGCAATTTCTTCGCGCAGGATTTTATCTAATTCGCTGGTGCTCACGTACTTATCGCGCGCCACGCGATCTTCGATGCGCTTGATGATTTTGATCATCGTGTCCACGCCCACGTCGCTGCTTACCAGCACGCCCTCCAATTCGTCCAACACTTCCTCATCCACCTTGGATTTGCCCACCAGAGCTTTACCCATCTTGGAAAAGAAGCTGTCCTTCGACTTCTCGAGCCCTTTGTCTAGGGTTTCTTTCTTTTTCTTGGAAAACAGGCTGAATGCCATGCGTGAAATTGGTTAGGTGGCTGACGAGAGCTTGGTAAAAAATGAGGACGGACTACAAAAAAAGCCCACGCGGGGCTTATATTACTTCTTGATGCAGGCGGAAGATTATTTCGCCAAATAGTTTTTCACGTCATCCAAGGGAATAATTTCTTCTCGGAAGGTGAAAGCGCCGGACTTGTCGGACTTTACGGCTTTGATCACTTTCGCGTAGTTTTTTGCGTTTTTGTCTTTGAGAGTTGCAACGGTTTTCTTAGCCATGATTACTTAATTTCTCGGTGAACGGTTTGTTTTTTCATGATCGGATTATACTTCTTGCGCTCCAACCGCTCGGTGGTGTTCTTGCGGTTTTTGGTGGTGATATAGCGCGAGGTGCCGGGCAGTCCACTGTCTTTGTGTTCAGTACACTCCATGATCACCTGGATGCGATTGCCTTTGCTTTTCTTAGCCATAATGTATAGTCGTTAACGGGACTGTTCTGAAACGATGATTACACCAAAGACGTTCCTTTGGCCCGCGCTTCTTTCAGCACCGCCGAAATTCCCTTTTTGTTGATGGTGCGCAGGGTGGAAGTAGCCACGCGCAGCGTTATCCAGCGATCTTCGTCGGGCAAGTAGAAACGCTTGCGTTGCAGGTTGGGATAAAACTTGCGTTTCGTTTTATTGTTCGCTTTGGATACATTATTTCCTACGCGGGGTCTTTTGCCGGACACTTGACAAATTCGGGCCATAACGGATGTTCGTTTAAAAATTCAAGGGCACAAATATCTTAAATTTTATCTTCAATCAAAAGGGCTTCTGGCTTTTTGTCATTGACTCCTACCAATAGACAGTCCGTTTTTTGTAGCTTGCCGCGTATGAAGGATAACGAAAGACGGTTCATCTCAATGCTTTCTGATTATGGCTTTAAGGTGACGTTTGGAAATGAAGCCAAACCAGTGTTCACCAAGAAGGCAGTGCAAGCCCTGATCGGTTCGCCAACTCCCATCAATCACATTGAGTTCATCAGCAACGAAGCACCTGGGCTTACCGAAGAAAGTCGCAGTGGTTTGTTTGACATGGCTTGTCAGGATGAGTTGGGGCGAGTGTTTATCGTAGAGATGCAGTTGCGCAACTTTAAGCACTTTATCCACCGCGCCAAGTTTTATGCGCTTCACAAGCTCAACGAGTTCGTGATGAAAGGCGATTATCACTTCGACGACTTACCGCAAATCTACGTCATATCCATACTGGCCGGAAAAACGTATAAAACGATTTAGACAAACTGTTGTACACGATGAAAACGACCGAAAAAACCAGCGTATTAGAGCCGTTCAATCCGCCTGAGTTTTGGGATGAAGAATGGATGAAGGCCGCTGTAGAAGAACTTAATCTGCGCGCGATGACTCCTCAAGAGCGTTTTGCCTACCAGAAAGCACTTATCAAATACCGCATGGCAGCCCAAATCACCGAGGATCTGGAACGTGAGGCAGCCGAAGCTCAGCAGGAGACCGCCCGCATCAAAGAAGAAATTAGGCAGAAAGAGCAAGAAAGCAACTTTATCAAGGAAGAGATCAAGCAGCGGGAACAAGAAGCCGCTCAGGCACGGGAAGAGATCAAGCAGCGGGAACAAGAAGCTGCCCGAGCCAAAGAAGAAGCCATCGTCAAAATGCTCACTTCCGGTCTATTGCCTGACGAACAAATAGCCGAATTCCAGAACGTCCCCCTGTCCCACGTACAAAAAATCAAACGAACCCTATGACCGAAACGATCACGACCAGCCAGCAGGCCATTGAGCAAGAAGAACAGTACGGAGCGCATAATTACCACCCCCTACCCGTGGTGCTGAACCGGGGCGAAGGGGTGCACCTGTGGGACGTGGAAGGTCGCCGCTACTACGATTTCCTGTCGGCCTACAGTGCAGTGAATCAGGGACACTGCCACCCGAAGATCATCCAAGCCCTTACCGAACAAGCCTCGGTGCTCACCCTCACTTCGCGGGCGTTCTACAACAACGTGTTGGGTGCCTACGAACGCTACATTACTCAACTGTTTGGCTACGATCGGGTGCTGCCCATGAACACCGGCGTGGAGGGCGGCGAAACCGCCGTGAAGCTCTGCCGCAAGTGGGCCTACACCGTCAAGGGCACGCCCGACAACCAGGCCAAAATTATTTTTGCCGAGGGCAACTTCTGGGGGCGCACCCTCGGGGCCATTTCCTCCTCAACCGACCCCAGCAGCCGGAAAGGATTCGGTCCCTACATGCCGGGCTACGAAATTATTCCTTACAATGATCTACCGGCGCTAGAGAAAGCGCTGGAAGACCCGCACGTGGCCGGATTTATGGTGGAACCCATTCAGGGCGAAGCTGGGGTGGTGGTGCCCGACGCGGGGTACATCCGCACCGCCTACGAGCTGTGTCAGCAAAAGAACGTGCTCTTTATGGCCGACGAGGTGCAAACCGGCATCGCCCGCACCGGGAAACTCTACGCCTGTCAGCACGAAGAGGTGCGCCCCAACGTGTTGATCCTGGGCAAAGCCCTATCGGGCGGCGTGCTGCCCGTATCGGCCGTGCTGGCCGACGATGCGGTGATGTTGTCCATCAAACCCGGTGAGCACGGCTCCACCTTTGGGGGCAACCCCCTGGCCTGCCGGGTGGCCATGGCCGCCCTGGAGGTGGTGCAGGAAGAGCAATTATCCGAACGCGCCCAGACGCTGGGTGAACGCTTCCGGCAGCGCATGCAGCAACTGGCCGACCAGCACGAGTTGGTCACGCTGGTGCGCGGCAAAGGGCTGCTCAACGCCATTGTAATCAATGATACGGAAGACAGTGACACCGCCTGGAACATCTGCCTGCAACTGAAAGAGAACGGATTGTTGGCCAAACCCACCCACGGCAACATCATTCGCTTTGCCCCACCCCTGGTGATCACCGAAGCGCAGCTCGACGCGTGCTGCGACATCATCGCAACTACGCTTCAGAATTTTTAATCTATCGTACAGACGCCACGCATGGCGTCTCTTCGGTAAAAAAATGTAAACTACCTCCATGACCGACCAACTTCAAGAAACCCAGCGCTACCTAGCCGACAAGATCACCGTGCCCCCCACCATCGGCATCGTGCTGGGCACCGGACTAGGCGGTTTGGCGCAGGAGATTCAGGCCGAGCACACGATTTCGTACGCCGACCTGCCGCACTTTCCGGTGAGCACCGTGGAGACCCACTCCGGGAAATTGATCTACGGCACCCTGGGCAACCAGCGGGTGCTCGCCATGCAGGGGCGTTTTCACCACTACGAGGGCTACACCATGCAGGAAATCACCTACCCGATTCGCCTGATGAAGCTGCTGGGCATCACCACCCTCTACATCTCCAACGTGGCGGGCGGCATCAATACCCGCTACGAGAAGGGCGACCTGGTGATCATTGAAGACCACATCAACCTGCAAACCACCAACCCCTTGACCGGTCCGAACCTGGACGAGTTCGGTCCCCGCTTCCCGGACATGAGCCAGCCCTACGATCCGGAAATGATGCACCGCGCCTGGCAGGTGGCCAAAGAAGCGGGTTTTCGCATTCATAAGGGAGTGTACGCCGCCGTGAACGGACCCAACCTGGAAACCCGCGCCGAGTACCGCTTCTTGCGCACCATTGGGGCCGACCTGGTGGGCATGTCGACCGTGCCCGAGGTGATCGTGGCCGCCCACATGGGCCTGCGGGTGTTGGCCGTCTCTATCGTCACCGATCTGTGCGACCCGGATCAACTGGAACCGGTTGATGTCAGCGATATTATCCGGGTGGCGGGCGAGGCCGAACCTAAGTTGACGAGATTGTTTTATAACCTCGTCAATGCGTAGCGGCGGATGCAATCCGCCGTTACCTGTACTATGTCTGATCTGTTTACCTTTTTTGTTGATCACCGCCGGGAGATCCTGCAGCAGACCTACGAGCACCTGTGGATCACCTCGGTGGCCCTGCTGATCGCCACGCTGGTGGGGGTTTCGCTGGGCATTCTCCTCACGCGCTACCGACCGCTCTCGCGCCCCGTGCTGGGCTTCGTAAACATCATTCAGACCGTGCCGAGCATCGCCTTGCTGGGTTTTATGATTCCGTTTTTCGGCATTGGTGTCACCCCGGCGATCATCGCATTATTCCTTTACGCGCTGCTGCCCATCGTGCGCAACACCTACGCGGGCATTCAGGGAGTGGATCACCTGGTGGTGGAGGCCGCCCGCGGACTGGGCTTGTCGGATCGGCAGGTGCTGCAGCAGGTGGAGCTGCCGCTGGCGTTGCCGATGATTTTCGCCGGACTGCGCACCGCCACGGTGATCAACATCGGGGTGGCCACGCTCTGCGCCCTGATCGCGGCCGGGGGGTTGGGCGAGTATATCTTCCGGGGCATTGCGGTGAACAACACCAACATGATTCTGGCCGGGGCCGTGCCCGCTTCGCTGCTGGCCATTGTGCTGGACGTGTTGCTTGGAGGGTTGGAACGGGGGTTGCAATCTAATACGGTGACGCGGCAGTTGCGACAACGGGGCCGACCGATTTTTCTGACTACCCTGGTGGTGGTCGGATTAGTCGGACTGGCCTACTTTCTGTTCTACCGATCAGAGACGGAGGGGCGGAACGATTTGGTGGCGGGATTTAATTCGGAGTTTATGGAGCGGGAAGATGGCTACCGGGCCCTGCAGCGGGTCTACGGTTTCTCGATGCCCATCCAGGAGATGGAGGTTGGACTCATGTACCAGGCGATTTCAAGCCGGAAGGTGGACGTGATCAGCGGGTTCTCTACCGACGGACGCATTCGGGCCTACAACCTGCGGGTGCTCGAGGACGACCTTGGTCACTTTCCGCCCTACTACGCTGCCCCCCTGGTGCGACAGGCCACCCTGCTGCGATTCCCCAGCTTGCGCTCAGTGTTCGAAACTATCGCCGGTAAGATTTCGGCGGCCGAGATAATGCAGATGAACTACGAGGTGGATGAGAACCAGCGCTCGCCCCGCGCCGTGGCCCGCGATTTTCTGGAGCAGCAGGGAGTAACGACGGTAGACAAAAAACGGGGCGACGCCGATCTGGTGGTGGGCTCAAAAAACTTCACCGAGAACTTCATTCTGGCCGAACTCTTCACTATGTTGATCGAAGCCAATAGCGATCTGACGGTAGAACTTAAGCAGGGCTTTGGCGGCACCAAGTTGCTGATGGATGCTATCAAACTGGGCGACGTGGACTTGTATCCCGAATACACCGGTACGGTGCTGCTGGTGATGCTGCAACCCCCTCCGGCAGTGCTGGACAGTCTGACCGGCAGTAAGGATCGGGTATACGACTACGCGCAACGCGAAGTGCAACGGCGGTTTGACCTCACACTGCTACCGCCCCTGGGCTTCAATAACACCGCCGCTCTGATGATGCGCGAAGCGCAAGCCACACGGTTGGGTTTAACCACAATCAGTGATTTGAAGAAGTATGTGGAGCAGGGGAAGAGTGAGAGATAGTGCATTTAGCGGCTGACGACGCTGGTGATTCGGATAAAACCTAAGTTATTGTGCTATAACGCGCAGATGCTTCACTACAGGAAATTTTCGCCAATTACGTAACCGCCCGGTTAGCCCGGTTTTTTTTAAGAAGCTAAAAAACTATATCATCGCTTTTGCGCTTTCTTTCTTTACGTCAACCGCTCGGCGGTTCGGTTTGGATACATTTGATTTGTCATACTCTTTTTGTAACACCATCAATACTTTTATGCTCAATAGATTTTTAGCGGTTCCGCTACTGTTCTTCTCTCTTCAGTATTCGCTCACCTTCGCGCAAGAGATTTCCGATACCACCGTAGTCCGCACCCGGCAACTCAGGGAGGTTACGGTGATTGGCTACGATAACCAACGAAAACTACTGCGTACTCCCGGCGCCATTGGGGTGATCAACGCCGGAGGCGTGCAGGCCTACGACGAAACCTCGGTGGTGCCGGTGATGAATACCCTGCCTGGGGTGCGGATGGAAGAACGTTCGCCGGGCAGCTACCGCATCGCCATCCGGGGCAGTTCGCTGCGCGCGCCCTTCGGCGTGCGCAACATCAAAGTATACTGGAACGATATTCCGTTCACCGACCCGACCGGCAGCACGGCCTTCAATCTGCTGGATGTGATCAACATGAACCGCATCGAGGTGGTGAAAGGCCCCGCCGGGAGTGTCTACGGTGCGGGCACGGGCGGGGTCGTTAATATTCATAGTCTCACCCCGGAGACTGATGCATCACCGCTGCCCACCGCCCAGATTGGAGCAACACTGGGTTCGTACGGATTGCAGCGCTACACCGCGCAGGTAAACCACCAATCGGCAGCCACTACGCTATCCGTTAAGTACGCCCACCAGCAGGCCGACGGCTACCGACAGCACACCGAATTTGCCCGCGACGTGCTGGAAATCAGCGGTCGATTTCAGGTGAGCGACGCCCGGCAAATTCGCACCAATTTTCTCTACTCCGACTTAGATTATGAAATTCCGGGGGGGCTCACCCAGGAGCAATACGACGAAAACCCGCGGCAGGCCCGCCCGGGTAATGCCTTTGTGATGGGCAGTGAGGAGTCGCAGGCGGGAGTTCGCCAGCAGTACGCCCTACTGGGCTTATCCCAAGAGTACGTCTGGAACGACCGCCTAAGCAACCTGACCACGCTCTACGGGGACTTTAGCTTCTTCGAGAACCCGTTTCTGTTCGACTACAAACGCGATAGTCGGCAGGGCGGCGGGGCGCGCACCCGCTTTCACTACGATGCCACGCTGGGCACCGTGGCTACCCGCCTCACGGCCGGTGCCGAGTTCCAAACCGCCACCAACGTGGCCCGCAACTTCGGCAACCGGGGTGGGCAACCCGATACCCTCAACTTCGACGATGAACTGCGGGCCCGACAGGCGCTTTTTTTCGCGAATGCCCTCTTTGAACTTCCCGCCGACATTTCGCTCACCCTCGGGCTGAGTCACAACCGCCTCACTTACGACATCTACCGCTTGGCTGATGCGGCTCTCGATAGCTCTTACCGCGTCGATAAATCATTTGATCCGGTGTGGATACCCCGGATTGGACTTACCAAAGCCCTTTCTTCGCAAGTGGCGGCCCACGCGAGTGTGAGTTACGGCTTTTCCCCTCCGGCGTTGGAAGAAGTGCGCACCAACGAAGGAAGCATCAGCCTGGGTCTGGAACCCGAGCGGGGGGTTAACTACGAACTGGGCGTGCGGGGCAATGCGACTCCTACCCTCACCTTCGACGTGACGGCTTTCTTGTTTCGCCTGAACGAAACCATCGTGCAGCAGCAATCGGAACGGGGCACTACCTTGTTCGAGAACGCAGGCAACACCAACCAGCGCGGTCTGGAAGTAAGTAGCACCTGGTATGCCGTAGAGGACGGCCGCGGCTGGTTGCGGGACTTGCACGTGCAAGGAGCGTATACGTACCACTACTTCACGTTCGTTAATTACGTTAAGGAAGGCGAAGATTTTTCGGGCAACCGGCTTACGGGCGTGGCTCCGCACGTGCTGGTGCTTTCGGCGCAGGCCACCACGCGCTACGGGCTATTTGTGAATGCTACGTACAACCGCACCAGCAAGATTCCGCTCAACGATGCCAACAGCGTTTACGCCGACCGGTATCACCTTGTTCAGGCGAAGTTCGGCTATCAGAACCCCACTGACAGCCCAGTGCAATTTCAGTTGTTTGTAGGCATAGACAATGCGCTCAACCAAACGTATAGTCTGGGCAACGATCTCAACGCTTTTGGGGCCCGTTACTTTCAACCCTCCGCCCCCCGCAACTACTATGTAGGGATGAAGCTAGGGTTCTGAGCTGCTCCTGTTCGCCACCATCCCGTTTTGTTGCTAGTTTTCTTTTTATTTCGGTAATTTTTTGTCTGAATAGCAAAATATTCACCGCAGCATCGTTTAATTCGTAATATAATAATTGTACTATTTACTACGTTTTCATGTTGCCATTCAAACAATTTATTGCTTTTTTTGTAGTGATCTCAGGTACTATTTTTGCGCTTCCCTTGACTGCGTTTTTCTGATCATTATAATCCTTCATGTTGCTCAAGCTTCGGTTTCTTTTACTAAGTCTCTTTTTACTTGCTACCCCCGCATTTGCTTCTGACGATCCGCCTGCTGCCGCCAAGTTTTTGTACGCTACCCGGATCACCAGTGCCCCTCAGATTGACGGCATCCTGAACGAAGACGTCTGGCAAAAAACGCGCTGCGGTGCGGATAATTTCGTGCAGCGGAGCCCCAACCCCGGCGGAGCACCCTCGGTGCCCACGGAGGTGAAAGTTCTCTACGACGACAACGCCATTTACATCGGGGCGTTCTTGTACGATATCTCGGCCGACAGTATCATGCGCGAGTTTTCGCAGCGCGACGACTTTGGTTTTGCCGATGTGTTCGGGGTTTACTTTGATACGTATCAGGACGGCATCAACGCCTTTGAGTTTCTGGTGTCGGCCGCCGGAGTGCAGGTAGACCGCCGCTGGACAGCCAGCGGTAACGATCGCAGTTGGAACGCCGCCTGGCGCAGCGAAGTGCAGCGCATCGGCACCGACTGGTTCGTGGAAATAGAAATTCCGATGGCGGCCCTGCGGTTTCCTAAAACCCCGATCCAACAGTGGGGCGTCAACTTCCGCCGCAGCATTCGGCGCAACAACGAAACCAACTACTGGAGCGAGATAGATCCGCAGGAGAACGGATTTGTGAACCAGTTTGGTCGCCTGGATGGGATCACCAACCTAAAATCGCCGGTTCGCCTGTCCGTTTCTCCTTACGTTTCGGCTTACTACGATCACTACTCGGGCGATACCGACAACCCCGCCAGCGCGAACACCCGCTTCAACGGTGGTATGGATTTGCGCTACGGCATCAACGATGCCTTCACCCTGGACATGATTCTGGTGCCTGACTTCGGGCAGGTGGTGTCCGACAACCGCGTGCTGAACCTGTCGCCCTTCGAGGTGCAGTTTGCCGAAAACCGGCAGTTTTTTAAAGAAGGCACCGATCTGTTTGAGAAAGGGGATTTCTTCTACTCGCGGCGCGTAGGCGGCCGACCGCTGCGCTACGGACAAGCCGACGACAACCTGGCCCCGAACGAAGTGCTGGTTTCTAATCCGCAAGAAAGCAACCTGATCAATGCTACTAAGGTGTCGGGACGCACCGCCAGTGGGTTTGGAGTGGGAGTGTTCAACGCCATCACCGGCACCATGGAGGCTCAGATCCGGAACGAAGAAACCGGAGAATCGCGCACGGTGGTCACCAGTCCAATCACCAACTACAGCGTGCTAGCCCTGGACCAAAGCCTCAAAAACAATTCTTACGTGAGTTTCATCAACACCAACGTGCTCCGCCAGGGGCACTACTACGATGCTAATCTTACCGGTGCGGTGTTTCGCCTGAGCAACCGGGGCAATCGCTATACCCTTTCGGGACGCGGAGCGGTGAGTCAGAAGTACGGCTTGGCAGATGGCAACGAATTCGGCTATACTTCGCTGCTGAGTCTGGCTAAAACCAGCGGCAACTGGCGAGGATCAATTAGCAACTACATTGAAAGCGATACCTACGATCCCAACGATTTGGGCTTCTTGCGAGCGAATAACGAGATTAGAACCTCGGCCAACCTGGGCTACAACGTATACCAACCCTTCTGGCGACTGCTTAGTCTGCGCACCGATCTGGACGTGAACTACTTTCGTCGGTATGATCCCTCGGTCTACACCCAAACTACTTTGAGCGCTTCGGTAGAAGGCACCTTTCGCAGTTTTAACGAGCTGGAGTTGTCGTTTCGGGCCTCACCTACCGAAGAGTACGATTATTTTGAGCCTCGGGTAGACGGCCGCTACGTGGTTTTTCCGTCCTACAAATCAATAGACTTATCGTTTAGCACCGACTGGCGAAATCGTTTTGCGGTAGGTGTCTACACCGGTTACACTGACTTTGACTTTAAGGATCAGCGGAGGTTTCGAGTCAGTGTGCGCCCCCGGTTTCGGGTTAACAACCGGCTCGCCTTTTCGGGCAGCATCAGCCATACCGGACTAAACAGCGACGTTGGGTTTGCGGCGAAAGAAACCCTGGAAGATAATAAGTACCGCATCATTTTCGGGCGACGCGACCGCACCATCGTTAGCAATATTTTCAACACCAAGTATACCTTTAATCACAAAATGGGACTTACCTTCCGCCTGCGGCACTACTGGTCGGAGGCGCGCTATCAGGAGTTTTACGAGTTAAGCGACGCGGGTAGGTACCTGGAAAGTGGGTATCAGGGCAATAAAGACCGCAACTACAATGCGTTCAACATTGACATGGTGTATCAGTACGTGTTTGCCCCGGCCAGCGAGATCAGTGTGGTGTGGAAGAACAGCATCATCAACGATGGCAACGAACTACTCGACGGCTACTTTGCTAACGTCGACACCATGCTGGATGCACCTACCACGAACAGTATCTCCGTTCGGATTTTGTACTTCATCGATTACACCAGCGTGGTCAAGCGACTGAGCAACAAAATATAGGCACAAAAAAAGCGATCCTTGCTAAGATCGCTTCTCTCATCTTGAATTTCTTTCTAAGTCATATCGAGTCGCTCATCATGACGCTTACCAAGCGGGAAATTTTTTCTTTGGAGGCGTTAAAGCGGTTCATCAGTTCGTAATACTCGCACGCCAACAGCATCTCTTCAATCTCTTCCAATGATTCTTTGATGAATATTGCGTAGAGCGCCAGGCGCTTCAGATGCCCCCGGTTGTTGTAGAAATACGAACGTATCAGCGTATTCACCCGGTAAGAGCTGTTGCGGTTCTGGCGCAAAAACTTATAGTAGGCGTTCTGAAAATCGTCACAATAGGTTACAAACTCATGATCGGTAAAGAATTTGTCCTGCGGCAGTACCGCTTTGAATTCGTTATAGAACTTTTCGGCTGATACCGAAGTCTTGGTCAATTCTGGATATTGTTGCATATTCGTCCCTAGTATTTTTATAATGCAATTTAATACTTAAAATATTAATACTCTGTGGGTAGTATTGGCGAAAGCTACAAGGTAAACCATCGCGCATATCCTTCTAAAAAGGCAGTGAAGAAGTAACTAAAGTTTAAAAATCACTTCCCAAAAAAAGGTCTTTACTACGTCAGATACTAACTTAAAACGAGGTGCTTGAGTTGCAAACTACGCTTTTAGCGTGAGTTTCATCGAACAAAAGGGACAAGAATAGCCACGGGGTGGTCAAAAAGTTTTTATTAGTGATTATGAGTACGTAAGTTGACCTTTCCCTATTGAGAAGCGATTCCCGGATTTTTCAGGAGTCCTACCTACGCAAAGTCATCACCAGCAATCGTTGTGTTTAAGCAGCAAACCCACCATTATGTCTGTACACCCATCAGAAAAGTTAAATTCTCCTAAGAGAATTACCACCCACCAAATTCAGGGGATGAAGCAGCGGGGCGAGAAAATTACCATGCTCACGGCCTATGACTACTCGATGGCGGGCATTGTGGATGCGGCGGGCACGGATATTATTCTGGTGGGCGACTCGGCCTCCAACGTGATGGCCGGTCATGAAACCACCCTGCCGATCACGCTGGATCAGATGATCTATCATGCCTCGTCGGTGGTGCGGGCGGTGCAGCGGGCCTTTGTGCTGGTGGACATTCCGTTCGGTTCGTACCAGGGCAACTCCTCGGAAGCACTGCGGTCGGCTATCCGCATTATGAAAGAATCGGGCGCCCACGGCGTGAAGGTAGAGGGCGGACGAGAGATTCGGGAGTCTATCACGCGGATCATCAGCGCCGGGGTGCCCGTGATGGGCCATCTCGGACTCACTCCCCAGTCCATCTATCAGTTTGGCACCTACCACGTGCGCGCTAAGGAGGAACCGGAAGCACAAAAGCTACTGGAAGACGCTCAGTTGCTCCAAGAATGCGGGTGCTTCGGATTGGTGCTCGAAAAGGTACCCGCTACCCTGGCCGAACGGGTGTCGAAAGCGGTAAGCATTCCCACCATTGGCATCGGCGCGGGGCCGGGCACCGACGGACAGGTGCTGGTGCTCCACGATATGCTGGGCATCACCCAGGACTTTAATCCGCGATTTCTGCGACGCTACGCTGACCTTAAAACGGCGATGGACGCCGCCGTGCGTCAGTACATTGCCGACGTGAAACAACAGGAGTTTCCCAGTTCAGAAGAAAGCTACTAGCGTAGACAATTTCCACAAAACGCGCACTGAGCAAAGCATCCTTCCCCGCTTTGTTTCAGTGGCGCACACTGCGCACTCTTCGTTAAAGCACTGAACGTCAGTAAGTTATTATCATAGTTAGTTTGTGGCACACTATTGCGTATCTATTTAGCGTACCCATTTAAAACCTAATACTAAATTTTACATCTTATGAAAAAGTTATTTTTTGCCCTGTTTGCCATGACGTTCTTGTTTGCCGGTGCATCTTTCGCCCAAGAGGTGACTGAGCCTACCGAAGAGATTACTCCGCAAGACCAACCGGTTGAAGATGAAAGCATCATGGAAGACGAAACCACGTCAGAGCTTGAGCAACCCGCTGATGATTACACTGCTTCAGCGCAAGCCCAAGAAGTGCAGTTTGAGCAACTTCCTGATGCAGTGAAGTCTGCGTTTGAAGGTTCAGACTACGCTATGTGGCAGGTGCAGTCAGTGACTGAAATGGCGGCTGCCGAAGGCACCGAAGCCAAAATGTACGAGATTGCGGTGACCGACGGAAACAGCGAAGAAACCGTCACTTATAATGAGAACGGTGAGCAACAGTAGAACATCCTGACGCTATTTTGCGTAACTAGGCTTCGGACCCGAGTGGTCTGAAGCCTTTTTTTGTTATTTTTAGATTGCCATAGATTGATTTCTTTCTATGCGTATCTTTGCAGATTGAGTGAACCCTAACGGTAAAGGATGCCTCGCGTACTAATCATTGATGACGACCCTGCTTTTTGCACCTTGTTAAGAAATTTCTTGAACCAGCAGGGGATTGAGACGGGCGAAGCCTACGCCGCCCGGGAGGGCATCCGAGCCGTTTACGAAGAATCGTATGACTTGGTCCTCATCGACTATCGTCTGCCCGATATGGATGGGTTGGAGCTGCTCAAAAACATCAAGAAGCGATATTTTCACCTGCCGGTCATTATCATGACCAACTACGCGAACATCAAAACGGCCGTTAAGGCCATGCAGCTCGGGGCCTTTGAGTACGTCACCAAGCCGATCAATCCCGACGAAATCCGCTTGTCAATCAAACAAGCGCTCACTGAGAAGAAACCCACCCCCGAAGCGCAGCCGCGCGTAACGCGCTCGTCTATTCCCTCTTTTTCTTTTGTGGAAGGTGCCAGCCCCCGGGCGTTGGAGGTGAAAAAACACATCGACCTGGTGGCCCCCACCAACATTTCGGTAATCGTGCAGGGCGAAAGCGGCACGGGCAAAGAGTACGTATCGCGCATGATTCATCAGCAGAGCCAGCGGGCCAGCAAGCCCTTCGTAGCGCTCGACTGCGGGGCCCTTTCGGAAGAGCTGGCCGCCAGCGAATTGTTCGGTCATCTGAAGGGCGCTTTCACCGGGGCGTTGCAGGATAAGATCGGGCAGTTTCAGGCGGCCGACGGGGGCACGCTGTTCCTTGACGAAATTGGCAACTTATCCTACGAAAACCAGATTAAACTACTGCGCGCCATCCAGGAGCGAACCGTGCGGCAACTGGGCAGCACCAGAGATATTTCGGTGGACGTGCGGATCATTGTGGCCACCAACGAAAACCTGGAGCAGGCGGTGCGCGCGGGCGACTTTCGGGAGGATCTGTTTCACCGGCTCAATGAGTTTCAGATCGATGTGCCCGCGTTGCGCGAACGCGTAGGAGATATTCCTCTGTTCGCCCGTTATTTTCTGGAGCAAGCTAACGGCGAATTAAACCGATCTATTAACGGATTCGAGCCCGAGGTATTAGACAAACTAAAGACCTACCACTGGCCGGGCAACATCCGGGAACTCAAGAATGTGGTCCGACGCGCGGCACTTTTGTCTACCGGCCAATTGATTGCCCTCGACGCGCTCCCCGCCGAAATTATCTACCCCACCACCCGCGAGGTGAACAGCACTTTTTCGGGGCCCACGGGCAATCCTGACCTGAAGGCGGTGCAGGAGAAAACCGAGAAAGCCCTTATTGAAGAAACCCTGATCAAGGTGAAATTCAACAAAACCCAGGCCGCCAAGGTGCTCAATATCGATCGCAAAACGCTCTACAATAAGCTTAAACGATACAATTTAGAATAAGTCCGCGGTTGCCGTCCTCACTGCGGAGCCAAAAATAACTGGCGGGTGAAGTCAAGCAGTTCAGAACCTCCCCGCTTGCCGTGGCCGGGAATAATAACTGCCACTTTTGAGTAGCGTTCCTGCAATCGCACGATTGTGGCGGACCAAGCAGCTATGTTTGCGTCTTCCAGATTTCCTTTTCCAGCGCCCACTTCTTTAACCAGGCATCCGCCGAACAACACGCTTTCTGCCGAAAAATAAGCCACCACATTATCCTTCGTATGTCCCTCACCCACAAAGGCAACGTCCACGGTTTGGTTACCCACCGATAGTTCTAACGAGTCATCAAAGCCGTTCTGCGGGGGAGTGACCCCGTTTCTCTTAGCTAGGTCAATGGTTCGCCGGTAAGCGTAGGACGGAATCTGGCGGCGGTGAAACTCATCCAATCCCGCCAGACAATCCTGGTGAAAGTGGGTAGGAACCACCGCTTTAACCGAATTTTGTAGCTGGTCCTCGACCCAGTCAATCAGTTCTGCGGAGGCCGCCCCGGTGGTGGGCGTGTCAAAAATGATTGCTTCCCCTCCACTCATCACGATCATGCCGTTGCAGGGCACCTTGCCGAAGCTTTCGGTATCCAGAAACGAGGTATGTTGGTATACCCCATCAGAAATTTGCTCAATCAGCAAGGTCTCCGAGGCATACGATTGGGCTATCAAAGAACGGTATCCCACTGCGAGAAGGATAGAGAGGATCGTAGTGGGTTTCAGATAATCTATCATAGGCGTACAAAGCGTTAAAGTGCAGATATCCGCTATAGTCCCAAAAATACAATCATTCCGCTATGCTACCTGCTGAAGCAAGCGATCCATTTCAGTTTGCACGTCGGCGATCAATTGTTCGGTAGTTTCAACAACGCGCCGTACGCGCTGGCTCACCTCGGGCGTAACCGCATCGGTGGCCGACAGTTGCTCTAGTTGTTTCAGCTGGGTAGTGAGCGTACGGTGCTGAAGCAGTTCGGCCTGCGACACCATTTTGTGCGCGTAGAACGACAGTTCTTCGGTTGACTGCTTGCGTAATGCCTTTTGCAAGCAACCCATTGAGACGGCGTACGAGCGGGTCAGGTTTTCAAGGTAGTCAACCAGCAGTCCCGTATCGGCACCGGTAAACTGTTTCACCCCCGCCAGGGTGTATTGTGCGGTCGTTTCCAGTGATAACGGACTCGCTTCGACCTGGATATCGTTAACAAAATCCAGGTGCTGCGCGAGCAGTTGGTCTAAGGTTTGGTGATTGAAGGGCTTGAACAGAAACCCGCTCACGCCCAGGGCTTCGTACTGCGATTTTTCCTGGGGCAGCACATTGGCCGTGAAGGCAATAATCGGCACTGATTCGCCTTCGGCCGACTGCTTTTCTCGAATTGCGCGAATCACCTGCTTGCCATCCATTTCGGGCATTTGCAGGTCGCAAAAGATGAGATCGAACGATCGGTACTGAAGTATCGAAAGACCTTCTTGTCCGGAAACAGCCGATACCATGGCCACTCCTTTGCTCTCGAGCGCCAGGGCCAGCAACTGGCTATTGAGTGGTTGATCGTCGATCACCAGCACCTGGCCCCGGTACTGCCGTGCCTCTGACTGAATAACCACTTCGCTTGCTTCGTACTCGGGTTCTATTGCCGCTAGATAAGGAAGTACCACCCGGAACACGCTTCCCTGACCCAGCGTGCTGGTCACGCCGATGGTGCCGCCCTGCATCTCGGCCAGTTTCTTGCTGATAGAAAGCCCCAGTCCGGTGCCCCCGTACCGGCGGGAGGTGGAAGCATCAGACTGGTGAAACACCTGAAAAACCGAATCCAGCTTTTCGGACGCAATACCAATCCCGGTATCACGCACCTCAATGATGGCCTTGCATTCGTCCACGGCGTGCGGAGCCATTTGCAAGGAGACGGTTACCTCTCCCTCGGTCGTGAATTTGATCGCATTAGACAGCAGATTGTAGAGAATTTGTTTGAGCCGGAACGCGTCGCCCAGCACGTAGTTGGCTTGCTCTTCGTCGGCCTCAATGCGCAGGTACAATCCCTTTTTTTCGGCCTGGGGTTGCAGGGCGTACTGCACCTCCTCAACCGCCTCCAGCACGTAGAACGGGGCTTGCTCCAGCACCAGTCCTCCGGCCTCAATCTTAGAAAAATCGAGCACGTCGTTCACCAGGGCCAGCAGGTGCTGCGAGGAGGCGTCCAGCGCGCGCAGATAGTCGCCCTGCTGCTGATTAAGCGGAGTGTAGCCCAGCTGTTCGGCAAAGCCCAGAATGGCGGTGAGGGGCGTACGAATCTCGTGACTCATGTTGGCCAAAAAGTCTTCTTTGACCCGCGCTAGTCGCTCGGCATTGGACTTGGCAATGAGTAGGCGTCGCTTGTAAAACTCACTGCGGGTGATATCGGCCAGAATCAGGTACACAATAACTGTTGCACTAAGGAGCGCGATCAGCAAGATGATGCCGATGCGCACGAGCGCGTCGCGGATCGAGGCTTTAGCCCCCTCCGACCGAAGGTGGTAGCGCGCTTGCTGTCGGTTTTTGAGCTGGGTGAGCAGCGCGTGGATACTGCCCATCACCTGCGCATTGTTTTCGAGGTAGGCAAGCTCTTGCTCGTTGATCTTCCGCTGCCGGACGGACTGTTGGTTGCGCACCTGGCGAAGAACTTTCTTCACCGATTCGGCGGGCAATTCGGTCACTTCCCGAACGGCGGCGTCTATCTCGTCGGCGTTGATAAGATCGTTAAGGCGCTCCAGGCTCATAAGCGATTGCTTGCGTCGGGAGTCTTCCAGAAAGTGAGCGGAATCGCGGTTGGAGAGCACCTTTCGGCCCTGCTCCAATTCCTTCAGCGCCTTATCGTAAAAATCGAACTCGTCGCGCTGCCGACTGATCTTCATAAATGATTCTAAGCTTATTAGCTTGACGTCAATTAGGTTGAAAATAGCGTCTACATTCTTTTCGGTGCTATCGGAGCGCGCCTTGAGCAAGCCTACGTTGTCACTAATTTGCGTCACGAGCTGATAGTAATTGGCCAGCTTTTCGGGTGATTTGGATACGGTATACTCTTGCAGGGCATTCTCGGTCTGCGTGATGGTGACTAGCAGTTGGTCGATCTGCGTCAGGGTGGTGTCGGGAGAGGATAGGGTGTTCACCGCTTGGGTGAGTTCGCCAAAACTGCGGTACGAAATCCAGCAAGCTACCAGCAAAGCCGACAGCACCAGGACAAACCCGATCACCACCTTCGATTTTAGCGCGTTGTTTTTAGAGATTAGCATACCTTGCACGGGTTTCTACTGGTCAACAGAAAAATCTGTACCAATCTGTTAAGCTGGATCAACTACCCCAACGCGTAGGCAGCTTAGAATAGCTGGGGAACATTTCCCCAATGTGCGTAATAATAGGTCTGTTCACTTATAATTTCGCGACTTTTCTAACTGGTCCCATTATTTTAAGTGATTGACTTATAGACAATTACCTCAGGAAGTCGATAGCGGCACAGTATTCTCATAAGCTTAACCGCTATACAATCTAACCTATTGTATTGAGCGACATTTACATTGAGCGACAAATTACAAGTTGTTCTTCTTGATAAGAGCAACTTGTTTTACACACCCTTAACTAAATGATTTGAATCAGCCCGGTGGATTTTCCACGGGGCTGATTTGTTTTGCCCCTTCTCAAGCCCACCGCGCCAGGGTCCAGCCCGCGTAGGTAGCCAGCAAACCCAGCAGCACACTACCGCCCGTGTACCAGCCGTAGGTAAGCCACTGCTCCTCTTGCAATAACCGAAGACCGTCGTAAGAAAACGACGAGAAGGTGGTGAAGCCTCCGCAAAATCCTACGACCCACAGTTTGCTGCCGGGATCGTGCAACCACTCCCGGCTGAACATTCCGTAGAACACGCCGATCAGAAAGCAGCCCATCAAATTTACGAAAAAGGTGCCGTAGGGAAAAAAGCCGGGCAGCAGGCGGGCGCACCCCACCCCCACCAGGAAGCGAGCGATACTTCCCAGGCTTCCTCCCAAGCCAACCAATAAGAGCGAATAGTACGACATGCACAGTGCGATAGCGAACCGTGGCTAAAATTACTCGAACGCGCCAATACTTAGCCCTTTAGCCGCGGAATATTTGCAAAATATGTGCACTTTGGCCTTTTCTAACCCCGCTCAGTGCTATGCTTCACTACCGTATCTCATACGAACGCCCTAACCTTCGCTGGCTCACCCTGGAGCTCACTGTTGACCAGCTGGGGGAAGATGCCACTTACCTGCAGTTACCCGCCTGGCGTCCCGGACGCTACGAACTAGGCAACTTCGCCAAAAACATCCGCAAATTTGCCGTGCACGATGCGGAAGGTGAGCCCCTCCCCTTCCACAAGGTAACCAAAGACCGCTGGGAGGTACCTGCCACTGATACTGAAACGCTCACGGTAACCTACGAATACTACGCTGGCGAACTGAATGCCGGAAGCACCTGGCTGGATGAGGAACAGGTGTACATCAACTTCGTGAACTGCGCGCTCTACGTAGAAGACCGACCGGAGGAAGCCTATCGCGTGAAACTTGACTTGCCAAACGATTATCAGATTGCCGGAGGTCTGGAAGAAGTTGAGCATCACGTACTGGAAGCAACCAGCTTTTACCGATTAGCCGAAAGTCCGATAATTGCCAGCGCCCGGCTCACGCACTGGCAGTATGAGGTGGACGGGCACGACTTTCACCTGTGGTTTCAGGGAAAATGCTATCTGGACAAAGCGACCACCCTGAAGAAGTTCAGGGCGTTCACCCAAGTGCAGATGCAGATGATGGACGGCTTCCCCACCGACGACTATCACTTTTTGTACCACCTGCTACCCTACCGGGCCTACCACGGGGTAGAACACTTCAACGCTACGGTGATCGCGCTGGGACCCACCGACCAGCTGCGCGAGGGTAGCGCGCTGTACTACGACTTCCTGGGTGTGAGTTCGCACGAACTGTTTCACACCTGGAACATCATTCGCATCCGTCCGCGCGAGATGATGCCCTACGACTACACGCGGGAGAATTATTTCCCCACCGGCTTCGTGGCCGAAGGAATTACCACCTACTACGGCGACCTGTTTCTGGTGCGTAGTGGGGTGCTCACCCGCGACGAATACTTTCTGGAGCTGAACAAACTGCTGCAGCGGCACTTCGACAACTTCGGGCGGTTCAACCATTCGCTGGTGGACTCTTCCTGGGACCTGTGGCTTGATGGTTACGCGCCGGGCGTGCCCGACCGCAAGGTATCGATCTACGTGAAGGGGGCGCTGGTGAGCCTGATCCTGGACCTGGAGCTGCGGCGGTGCACCGAAGAAGAGCAATCGCTGGATACGTTGATGCAGTACTTGTGGGGTTATTTTGGTAAGAAAGAACGGGGTTACTCGCTAACTAATTTGCAGAAGCTGGTTTCCGACTTGTCGGGCAACGAGCTCAACGACTACTTTGAACGCTTTGTCTTCGGCACCGAACCGCTGGAAGATAAGCTCAACGAGGTGCTACGGACAGTAGGATGCCAGTTGGTGCGGCAGGAGGCAGCCCGGCCTAGCGAACGGAGTTTCGGGTTTCGCACCGGCACCGGCGAAAGCGCCCTGCTGGTGCAAAAGATAGCGCCCGACTCGCCCGCCGCGCGGGTGCTGAGTCTGGGCGACAAAATCCTGGCCATCGACGGACTGGCCCCCGCCGACGATTCGGGCGAGGGGTTGCTGTTGAACCGAACCCGGGTGGAGCTCACTGTGCTGCGGCAGCAACGGACGAAGACGCTGGTGCTGGAGGCCGACAAAGAAGATTACTTTTCAGTATATACTATTGAGCAGCGCCAGGATGCGACTACGGAAGAGCAAGCGTCGTTTGGGGCCTGGTTAGGTTTGGCGGAAGCGTAAATGCGCAAGTAATCCGATTTGCTACCTTCCGCTCAGCCGGTAGCTCATTCCGGTGGCCAGAGTGTAGTCAGCCGCTGCCAGCACCCCGTAGATGCTCAGGTGCAATCCGGGGCGGGCCCACAGCGTGAGTTGGTCGCGGGTGACGGCCAGCGCCCCGCTAAACTGGTAGCGAAACAGAAACTGGTTGGTCGGCAGGCCGGTGGTATATACTCCCATAACGCTCCAGTGGTCGTTGAGGCGGTAATTGAGTGTCTGCGAGAACAGCAGGGTAGCCGACAGCGGACGGGCCGCGTCGGTGCTGAAGCTGAGCGAGTCTTGCCGGAGGACTTCCTGTCGGAAATCCAGGTAGCGACCGTCTTCGTAGAAAAGGCTAAGGCCAGGTTCCAGCACGAAGGTGAGCCGTTCAGAAATTGGCAGGTGCAAACGCACTGCGCCGTGCAGCAGCCCCCCGCCGTAGCGGTAGGCCGTCGAGTCGCGCCCCACGTGGTAGCGGCCGGTGTAGCCCATCGCTCCGTACACGAACGACCACCCGCGCTTTCGGTCCGGGCTATGGTAAGATAAGTTACGGGATTGGTACACTCCGGCGCCTATCAGCGTGTTATTGTCGTCTGGCCAGTAGGCAGTAGGCCAGCCCAGGGTGCCGTAGGCTCCGGTGGAGACGGTGGGCACCGAGTCCAGCGTAGCCAGGGGCACCAAAGGCTGTTCATTGCCCAGCAGGGCCGGGCCGTAAGAAACACAGCTGGTCAACAGCGCCCAGTTAGCGAGGGCAACAGTGAACCAAAGTAGCGAAAAGCGAGTGAGTACCTTCATAGTTGATGGGGTCGGTTTGCCCTGAGATCGGTTACTTAGGATCGTTCTGCCAGTACGGGTTAAATGTAACGTTTTTACTTTAAAATAAAATACTTTGTCACTTCAAAGTAAAATAAATAAATAAAATAGCCGACAATTTCTTAAAACCATTCGGATAGCCCTTCCGTTAGCGTAAGAAACACTAAAACAATTTTGTGATGAGAACTACTTCCCTGAAAAATCTATTCATTCTCTCCGTTGCTGCCTTGTTTGCGTTGAGCGCCGCTAGCTGCAGCCGGGCTCTAACCAAAGCTGATATCCAAGATGATCTGGAAGACGCCCGAGAAGCGGCGCGCGAAGCGCAGGAAGAAGCACAAGAAGCCATTGAAGACCGACAACAGTTCTACGCCGATTACAAGCTTACCCGCGTACGCACGTTTGAAGACCGCATCAAGCAAATTGACAAGCGCATTGATGATCTGAAAAAGACCGCCAAAAAGTCGGAAAACTCGGCGGCCGTCAACGACATGAAGTCGGCCATCGAGGAGCTGGAGAAAGAAAAGAAAGACGTCAACCGCAACATCAACCAAGTGCAGAGTTTACAGGAGCGCGACTGGACGCAATCGAGCGAAGCGATCAAAGCGGCGGTAGCCCAGATCGAAGCCGAACTGGATAAGCTGTCGCAAAGCTTGCAGGGGTACGAGGAGGTTGAAAAGTAACGAATAGTGCCGCAGGCCATCCCAACGATCACTTCATAGTCAATTGGTTAGCGATTTTCGGAGCGCGCCTGGCTATAATCCACGGGCGTTCCTTCCCCAATGGCGTACTGGATGCCTCCCGCCAAGTGATGCAAAAACAGCGGATCGCTATACGATTCCACCGTGTGGCCCAGGCCAGTATAGAAGGCTCGTCCGCCGTCGTACTCCTTATACCACGACATCGGGTGGTTGTCGCCGTTGGTGCCGCCCTCGTAGGTAGACTCGTCGATCTTGATCAGCACCTGGTTGGCGGGGTTGAGGGTCTTGTAGTTGTACCACTCGTCGGGCCGCGTCCAATCCTTGGGAAGCGAATCGGTGGCTAGATGTCCTTGGTTCACCACGTTCAGGGTGGCTTCGCGCACGTTGGGGTCGCCGGGGTGTCCGTTGAAGTAGCCGCCCACCAGCTTGCCGTACCAGGGCCATTCGTACTCGGTATCAGCGGCCGCGTGCACTCCCACAAAGCCGCCTCCGGCCTGCAGAAAGCGCTCCAGTTGCCCCTGCTGCTCGGCGTCGAGGATATCGCCCGTAGTGTTTAGAAACATCACCACTTCGATGTCTTTCAGCTTTTCTTGGTTGAACACGCTGGCGTCTTCGGTGGCTTCCACCTGAAAACCGTGCTGCTGGCCCAGTTTCTTCACCGCTGCGATGCCCGGCTCAATCGACTCGTGACGAAACCCGCCAGTTTTGGAGAACACCAGCACGTTTACCTCGTTTTGGTTGCTTGATGTGGCGGTGCAACCCGCCAGCAGTCCGGCTACTACGGCCAGAGCAGGAAGAATGATTTTCTTTTTCATAACGAACTAGGTAACTGCGTATTTTTGCAATAGGTTTAACATCTTTCGGTCCAGTTGGTGGCCGCGGTGGTCTTCGTAGGCTACGTCGGAGCGGCCGCTGTCCAGCACTCCGAAAGATCCGCGCAGGTTCCACAGCGCCCAGCCCCAACCGGCTTCCTGCCACAGTTGCAGCAGGTCTTCCATCCAGGCCAGCGCCACGGTGTGGGGCGTTTGGTTGTAGGCTCCCCACTCGCCCACGTGCACGTTCACACCCTGCGCAATCACCGCTTGCCACGGCTCAATCAGACGCTGCCGTAGGGCGGCCTGATCCAGCGTGGCCCCTTCGTCGGTAACCAGGGGCCAGGTGGGCACCGCCCAGGTGTCGCTGCCCGGGATCCAGTTAGCTTCGTGGTGGCTCACCCGCATCGGGTCGTAGCCCCGCGTGCTCTGCACCACGTTCTGGTCCACAAAGCCCACAATGGGTTTGCGGCCTACCGACAGCCCATCGACCACAATCAGGCGGCTGGGGTCGGCCCCGCGAATGGCTTCGATCACCGACAGCATCACCGGGTTGTGCTGCGATTCAGGAATACTGGGTGGTTCGTTGAGCAGGTCGAAGCTGAGTTGGTGGTTGGGGATGCCGCGGTAGCGCTCGGCAAAAGTGCGCCAGTGAAAGCGGGTGGCCTCCTGCGCTTCCTCGTCCTCGAAGAGTTGGTACGGCTCCAGTTCGCCCCGGTTAATGCAGTAGCCCGGTGCCCGGTGAAAGTTCAGATTCACGTGGATGCCGTGCTTCTCGCCGTAGCCGATGGCTTTATCAATGTCCCGAAGCGTGGCTTCGTCGATCTTGCTCCAGTCGTTCACGTCGCCCCACGTCCAGTACGACATGGGCAGGCGGGCGAAGTTGAAGCCCCAGTCGGCCATCATGGCAAAGTCGTCCTCCTGAAAAGGGTCGTTTTCGTTCCCATTGAACTTCTCCAGCAGGTTAAAGCCCTTCCACATCGGAATGTTGGCGGCGGTAACTTCGGGCACCACTTGGGTGGCGGTGCACGCCGGAAGCCCCGTAGCCAGCAGGGCGGAAGCCGCCGCCCCGGTTTTCATAAAAGCGCGTCGGTGCATGGTGGTTGGGCGTAGTGAGTACCAATAAAAGCGGATGTAATCATCCACGGGTAGAAAAATACTTAAATTCTTCCAAAAGACAACTATCCCAACGCCAACCGATCACTTCAGACGAGCAAAATTCCGTTGGCAGTGATGATTTTGTAACCATTAGCAACAAACTTTTCGTTGGGGTGGCGCGTTGGAAGCAGTACACAAAAGTTACTTATCTTATGAATTACCTATTTTCATTTTTATCATTCATTTTTTTACTCTCTTGCCAGTCGCCCAGCAAAACCAACGTGGCACAAGCCTCGCTCACCGTAGAACCTACGGCTTTAACCGATTCTGAGAAGCAGCAACTAGACACGGCTACTTTCGCGGGCGGTTGCTTCTGGTGCACCGAGGCGGTGTTCGAGCGCGTGCGGGGCGTGCGCAGCGTGGTATCGGGCTACGTCGGCGGCGAACAGGCCAACCCCACCTACGAAGCGGTGAGTGCCGGAAAGACCAGCCACGCCGAAGGAGTGCAAGTGTACTACGATCCCAACGAGATTACCTATCAAGAACTAGTGAAAATTTTCTTCGGCACCCACGACCCCACCCAACTCAACCGGCAG
Organism: Cyclobacteriaceae bacterium; assembly: GCA_965217295.1. Taxonomy (GTDB): domain Bacteria; phylum Bacteroidota; class Bacteroidia; order Cytophagales; family Cyclobacteriaceae; genus Tunicatimonas. The sequence continues at coordinate 3,816,654 of CBDCHR010000008.1, read as the reverse complement.
GGTCCTGACGTGGGCGAGCAGTACCGCTCGGCCGTGTATTACCACAATCCGCAGCAAAAAGAGGTGGTGGAAGCCTACGTACAAGAGCTAGGAAATGCTGGTAAATACGATAAGCCTATTGTGACGCAGATTGAGCCGTTTGAGGTCTTTTACGATGCCGAAGGTTACCACCAGAACTACTACGAGAACAACCCGAACAACCCCTACATCATGTCGGTGGCCAAGCCCAAGGTGAAGAAACTCATCAAGAACTTTCCTGACTACTTAAAGGATAAAGCCAGCAGCTAACCGGGTTCACTGACGCAGGTAGTCAAAAGCTATGGCCAAACGAGTTAAGACAGCCCTGGTGCTCAGTGGCGGCGGATTCAAGGGCGCTTTCCAGATTGGTACTTTGGACTACCTGCGCGAAGCAGGGCTGGTTGATTCGGAGCTGCGCTTCGACGTGGTTGCCGGTATTTCGGCCGGCGCGCTCAACGGAGCCTTCATCGCCTCCCGGCAGTACGACGTTCTGAAAACCATCTGGCAACGTATCGAAGAAGAAGGCAGCTCGGTGATTTATAACTCAGAATTTTTGAACGAAGCCGGAGAGCCCCAACTCCGCTACGAGACGCTCAAGGCCCGTTTTTTCCCCAACTATCAACTTAGGGTCGGCCTTTGGCAGGGACTGCGCTTGCTGCTATTCTCTAAGCAGCGAAATCGCTTCATCGAGCAGCAACTGGCGCAGGTGGGGCAAGAGGCCACCGCCCGCCTGCGGGACTTCCGGGCCATTGCCAGCAATCAACCGCTGGCTGAGCTACTGCGGCAGTCCCTCAACGTGAACCAGATTCCGGCCGAGGTGGTGTTCACCTCCGGGTTTGTTTCGTTGGTGGATGGGCAATACTACAATCCGAAGCAAACCGACTACGCCAGCAACGAAGACTTTATCCAGGGCGTGCTGGCCTCCACCACCGTGCCCGTGGTGTGGCCCCCACTCGATGGCGTGAACCTGCGCGACCCGCAGCCCCCCATCCGGCAACTCATCGACGGTGGGCTCAAAAACAGTTCTCCGCTGGGCGACGTGATCAAGTTTATGGACGACGAGCAGGAAGACGTAGTGTACCGCATTCTGATTATCAACAGCAGTTCGGGCCAGCTGGCCGTGGAGCGCAAAGAATTCAACATTGTAGAGATTGCTTTGCGCTCGCTAACCGAGATCACATTGGCCGAAATCTTCGAGAACGACATCCGGGAGTTTGTACGGGTCAACGCGCTGGTGCGACAGGCCCGGGAGCAGGGCGTGGTGCTGCGCGATACGCGGGGCCGACCACTGCGGCAGTTTTCGTACAAGATCGTTCAGCCGGAGGAAGAACTCGGGGAGGTGTTCGACGCCACCCCTGCGACGCTTCGCCGCCGCTACGCGCTGGGCCAGCAGCGGGCGCAAGAAGCCTTTGCGGACCGGGATGATATAAACTGGGACGGGGAAGTGGTTGCTTAAAAAACGCCCTTAAGTTGAAGGTGCTGGAGGAGCATGATTGTCTTGCCGTCTCTGATCTCTCCGCTTTTAACCATCCGAATTGCTTGGTCAATTTTCAGCTCCAAGACCTCTATTTCCTCTTGTTCATCCTCAGCACCACCCCCTTTACCGATCTTCATAGATTTAGTGTATTCGGCAATAAAGAAATGAATGATTTCGGTAACCGAACCGGGAGACATGTAGGCTTCAAAGACCTTCTCGACGGTTGAAATGCGGTAACCGGTTTCTTCTTCTGTCTCTCTCTTAATGCAGCGCTCAGCGTCATCCTTATCCAGCAAGCCAGCACAAGATTCTATGAGCATTCCGGAATCATTACCGTTTAGGTACGTTGGCACGCGAAATTGCCTGGTAAGGATAACCGTTCTGTTTTTTTTATTGTATAAAAGAATGGTTGCGCCGTTTCCCCGATCGTAGGCCTCTCGATGTTGCACTTCCCAATTTCCATCTTTTTTGAGGTACTCAAAGGTGACTTTTTTCAAAGTGTACCAATTGTCCGATAGTACATCGGTTTTCAGGTTACGAATTCTACTGTTCGGCATCCGGAATATCTTTTAAGCTGTAGTACACGGTCAAACCAAGCTCTTTGGCTAGTTCAACATCTTGATCTGCCCCTTTGGAGTCACCTTCAATTCGCAAGACTGCGTCGCATTTGGTCAATAGTCGATGGGCGGTGGGATATTGGATTTCGTTAAAAATGTCATCACCGATTTCTTCAGAGCCAGCAAGTTCTATCAACGGATTTGCCACCCATTCACCAATCATAGGAATATGTCCTTTGCGAAAGATCGGGAGCGCGGCGGATTCTAGCCGGTCCATATTTCTTTTGATAAGTTGGGGGTTGTTGTTTGTCCCGCTTCGGTAAGGACCGGCAATTAGTATAAGCATCATATCTTGATTTTTTACAAAGAACGTGAATCGCTTCGTCTTAAAAATTAAGATAGTTTAAGATGCTTCACTTCTTCTTTAGAGAACTTAGAAATTCCGGAGTCACTCCAAGGTAAGAGGCTATTTGTTTCTGGGTCACCTTCTCGGCTACCGCTGGGTACTTTTTAATAAATTGCTGATATCTTTCCTCAGTTGTGAAGGATATGTTGTGGAGTGCCCTTAGTTGTTCTCGTACGTAGGCGTTCTGGAAGAGGATTCTAAAAAAACGCTCAAATTTCGGCACACTTCGGTAAAGCTCTTCCAGTAGATGAAAGTCTAGGCTTATTATTTTACTGTCTTCAAGGGCTTCAATGGACAGCGATGCTGGCTTCCGGTTCGAAAAACAGTCCATATCGGTGATCCACCAATCTTGAACCGCAAACATTATCGTAGATTCTTTACCGTCGCTATTGATGTTAAAGGCCCTCAGACTGCCCGACTCAACGAAATACAACTTCTTACAAACCTGACCCTGCTTCAAAATAAATTCCTTCTTTTGAACAGCCTCCACAACCAGCAGAGAAAGAACGTACTCTTTCTCAGCATCGTCGAGCTCAATGTGTTTTTGGATATTTCTAACAATTTGATAGTTACTCATGGGCTAAAAGACAAATGGTGGAGCAGTTGTCGGCGGGAAGCTATCTTTCCTCAGCCACCTTCTCTGATACGCTCACCGCAAAATCACCTGCGCATTGATAAAACGAGCTGATAAGCTGTTGGGCACCGCGTACTGCTGCCTATTCACGGCCTGCACCCAGGTGAACGAAATCGGGTTATCGGTGCCTAGCACATTGAGCACCTCCACCCCTAGCCACAGCGAGCGAAACAGCCGTTTCGCTTTGGCCCGTCCCAGAAAAATCTCCTTCGAAAATCCAATGTCCACCCGCCGGTACTCGGAGCCGTTCAGAAAATTGCGGTACTCAGGGCGGTTCGGCGGACCGAAGGGCAGGCCCGAGCCGTACAAAACGCTCAGGTGCACCCGCATGGTGGGGTCGTTGGGCAAGTGATCTTGAAAGAAGATACCCAGGTTGATCAACTGATCGGAAGGTCGCCGGATGTAACCGCGCTCGTCGTCGGCCACGTCCTCGCGGGTGCGCAGGATGCCGATGCTAAACCACGATTCGGCACCGGGAATAAATTCTCCACTCACCCGGGTGTCGATGCCCGTGGCGTAGGCGGTGACGTCGTTCCGGGCGAAGTAGCGGATCCGCACGTTGTCCACATCGTAGGGAATCACGTTGTACAAGTACTTGTAATACACCTCGCTCAGCACCTCAAAGTCCCGACCGAACATCTGGAACTGCCGGTCCACTCCGGCAATCAGGTGCACCGACGACTGCGCCCGAATGTTGGGATTCAGCTGCCCGTTTCGGTCGCGCAGTTCACGGTAGAAAGGCGGTTGCTGGTATAAACCGCCGCCCAGCCGAAACACCAGGTCCTTGCGCCCGGCGGGCCGGTAGGCGTACTGCACCCGCGGGCTCACCAGCCACTGCCCGTTGTAGCTCCAGTGGTTCAACCGCACTCCGTAGTTCAGGGTGTGCTGCTCGTTGGGCTCGGTCGTGTTCTGCACGTAGGCCGTCACGCGCTCCGATTGCAAGTCCAGCGCACTGGCCACCCGCTCGTTGATGGTCACAAAGTCGGCCGAGTCGCTAAAGCTATACTCGTCGAGCTGGTCGTCGATGTGCTCGTAGCTAAATCCTACGCCAAATTCCAGCGTATTTTTAGCGTTCAGGCTGTAGGTAGAGCGGTGCTCGGCGTTGAAGATTTCGGCGGCCAGTTTGTTGCGGGCGTAGGCGTAGTTGATTCCAAAGCCCAGGGTCGTAGCACATTCGTCCTGATTGTTGCTGCCCGGAGTATTGTTTACGTCGCACAACTGGTAGAATGCCAACTGATCGAAGTACTCCCGCTCCCGCGTACGCACTCCCGACGCAATCCACTGGGTGCGCCAGCGATCACTGAAGCGGTGCTCGAGTAGTAGTCCTACCTGACCAGTTTGGTAGGTGAGTTCTTCCTGTCCCCGGTAGCCCACGGACAAGCGAAACGACTGCTGTAGCGTGCCGAAGGTAGTTTCGCGGCTCTCGGGGCGCACCAGGTAGCGGTTGTTGGCGTAGGATAACAGTACGCTCAGCTCGGTTTTTTTCTGCTCGGTGCCGTCCAAATCTATCGTCAGGAACGATTGCAGGTCGGTGAAGCGGGGCAGGTACTGTCCTTGCACCTCCAGGGTATTGAGCAGGTACTGGGCGCTCTTGTGCCGCACCCCGGCAATAAAGGTCATATTTTTCCGGGCTTCTTCCACGTGCGCCGCGCCGCCCAGCAGTCCTAAGCGCACCGATGCCCGGCGTTGGGTAGGCTGCTTGTAGGTCACGTTGAGGGCCGACGACAGTTTGTCGCCGTACTTGGCCTGCCACCCGCCCGACGAAAAGGCCACGTCCGACACCAGGTCGGGGTTGATGAAGCTCAGCCCCTCCTGCTGCCCCGCCCGAATCAGGAAGGGGCGGTAAATGGGAATATTGTTGACGTACACTAGGTTTTCGTCGTAGTTGCCGCCCCGCACCGAGTAGGTCGACGACAGTTCGTTGTTGCTCACCACGCCGGGCAGGGTGGTGAGCACCCGGTTGAAATCGTTGAAGGGCGAAGGAATGTCCTGGGCGATCTGCGGATCGAGCTTCACCAGGCCGGGCACGCGGCGGGAGGCATCGCGGGGGTTGCCCAGAATTTCTACCTGCTCCAACAGGCGCACGTCGGGTTGCAGGGTGACCACCATACGCAGGGTGTCGTTGGCCCGCAGGCTCACCTGCCGCAGGATATTGGTGTATTCCAGGTGAGAAAAAACCAGGTCGTAGGTGCCGGGAGCTGCGGACAGACAGAACGTGCCGTCCGATTCGGTAACAGCACCTTGCATACTATTAGCTTGAACAAAGACATCTGATAATGTTTTGCCAAGGCTGTCCTGCACAATACCACAAACTGTAGCTTGTTGCGCACACACTATATGTTGTAGAAAAAACCATGAAAAACAGAAGGCTACGTGACTGAGTATCCTAGGGCGTGTTAACATACATTAGCAAATTCACGACTAATGTAAAGAATTTCAGTTGCTTTATCTACCACAAGCGACCAATCAGATTCATTAGGTGATACGTTGACTCCAACAATCCTAGGTAATTGGAGGAAAGTTAGGAGTGCTAATTCTTCAAATGCGCATTTTTTGTAAATTGATGCTGGTATACGAATCTAAGTGCAACGTTATAGCTCTCTTTGTTGCCTATTGGAGAGAGCCCTATTATCTTAACATCGTGTTGATTCTCCCAACCATTCTCCTTCAAGTGGTATAAGTAACCAACCCTGAATCCTATCTCCAGACGATTCTTTCCTTTCAGTATAGTATAAGAGAGTTCTAGTGCAGGCTGTACAATATCACTATCAGTATTAGCTATGATGGCCTGCGAGCTATCTAGTAGCGGGCCGACGTTTCTATCAAAAATCGTAGCTCTTGATAAGTCGAGAAAATAGTTAGCAGTATTGTAATCTACCGAGGCGACCAGCGACAGCCTATCTTTGAATATTCTTACGATGTTTTTTCTTACCCCAATACCAGCGTATATTCCGTTCAGCGTACTTGATAGAAACAAACGATCCGGACCCACAATATTGGTGAACGCATTAGTAGCCACTAACGTCAGCGAAAAGTACGATTCAAAATAAGTGAGTCCGGCTCCGATTTGAAAAGTGAAGTTATTGGTATACGGATCAAGAGCGAGCAAGCCTAGATCGGTTACCTCGGCATTAAGTTGTTTAACGTCTAAGATGTTAGACCCGATCTCAGTTGCTAAAAATACATGGGAAAGAATGTCTTGCCTACGCCTACTTGGCAAATCCTGTGATTGAACACTAGGCTGTGTCTGATAAATGTGTTTTGAAGTATCGTCGGATGAAAGCGAGTTTGACCATTGCTAGGAAGTTGACCGCTAGTTTTTCGTAACGCGTAGCGGTGCGCCGATACTCTTTAATCCAACCGATAGCCTGTTCTACACTAGCCCGTTCTTTATAGGTATCTTTGTTGAACCGGGGGCGGGGCCCTTTTTTACGTCGCTTGGTTCCCTCACGTTGTTTTTTCTCTGGTATCATGGCTTTGATGCCTCGTTTGCTTAAGTATCTGCGCAGATAACTGGCATCATATCCTTTGTCGGCTACTACTTCTTCGGGGCGGTTGCGTGGCCGTCCTCGCTTAGTAGGAATATTGACCTGCTGCATCACGGCTACAAGATGTTTGCTGTCGTGAGCCGCCCCACTACTTAAAGTAGCAGCCAGCGGTACTGCGTTGCGGTCACATAAGCAGTGTATTTTACTGCTAAATCCGCCTCTAGAGCGTCCTAATGCATGATCGGCAGGCTCACCCTTTCGGTAAGCAGCCCTTTTTTTGCCCCTAGCTCGGTTGCGCCAGCGGCTGATTTATGAGCTCTCACCGTAGTGGAATCTACTTCCCATAGCTCATAATCTATTAACCCTTCTTCGTTAAGTTCCAGTTGCAAGCGAGCCAGTAACCGGTCAAACATCCCTTCTATGCGATAGCGTCTGAAGCGGTCATACACGCTTTTCCACTTCCCGTAACGTTCTGGTAGATCTCGCCACGGCGCACCACTGCACAATATCCAAAACATTCCATTTAGGGTTTGCCGATGATCATTCCAAGGGGCACCCCGGCTACCTTCGTTGCTGGGAAACAAATCTTCTATCTTTTCCCATTGTTCATCTGTTAGTTCATAGCGTCTCATGAGTAGTCAACTAACCTGCTACCCCCTTCGTTTGATTTATCAGACACAGCCTAATGGACAATACCAAAATCAGCAGTAAACAAGAAAACGCTTTCATACCTTATTTATGTGATAATACTGGTTGATTAAAATTGACAACCTTCGCAGCAACAAGGATCTGATGATCCGTCTACACACAATAAACAATAAGATGGTCCCCCACGGTCACCATTAGTGACGACTGCTGTAATACCATTTACGTATCCTTGAACTCTTCCCCAAACCAAAAACAAAACTCTAGCAATGATATTGATACCAAGTGCGGCAAGAGTTAAGAGGTGCAACGCTTAGTTGACTATTAATAATATTTCCAACAATTGTTGCAACACCACTGTCTTGCACCGTTCCCTGCACCGTAGCGGTCTGCGCTTGTGCCGCGGTGGCAAGGCAGGTCAACAGCAGAATGATTACTAAGAAGCAACACGATCTGCTCATTGGCCCGTCGGTTCGATTTGTTGTTTGAGTTGCTCAATGGTTTGCGCTGGTTGGTCCGATTTGAATACGAAGCTACCGGCCACCAGCACGTCGGCTCCGGCGTCGATCAAGGCACGCGCATTTTGATCACTCACCCCCCCGTCAATCTCAATGTGTGCCGTGGTGTCTGCCCGCTCCATCAGGCTCCGCAGTCGCCGGATTTTGGCGTAGGTCTGCTCGATGAACGTCTGCCCGCCGAACCCCGGATTCACCGACATAATCAGCACGATGTCTACGTCGCCGATAATGTCTTCCAGCAGCGCAACCGGGGTGTGGGGATTGAGGGCGACCCCGGCCTGGCAACCCAGTTGCTTGATCTGCTGTACCACGCGGTGCAGGTGCGGACAGGCTTCGTAGTGCACCGTGAGGTGGGCGGCGCCCGCGTCGCGAAAGGCTTCCAGATACCGCTCAGGCTGCTCAATCATCAGGTGCACATCGAGCGGTTTGGTGGCGTGTCGCCGAATGGCCTCGCACACCGGCATACCGAACGAAATGTTGGGCACGAACCGGCCGTCCATGATATCAACGTGAATCCAGTCGGCTTCGCTGTGGTTCAGCATTTCTACCTCGCGCTGCAAATTGGCGAAGTCGGAGGCCAGGACCGAGGGGGCAATAAGGGGCATGGTTGAGCAGATGAAGGTTAAAAAGGCAAGGTAGGAATTTCAGTTCGCTAATGCCAAGTCCTAGAATTTAATCACCTTCATCGTGTCGGAAGCCGTGGGCGAAAGGATGTGCAGAATGTACACTCCCCGACCGAGTCCGGAAGTGTCTAACGACAGCGTGGGGCTAAAGGTATCGGAGGTGAAGCGGGTTTGCGTCACCAGTTGCCCGGTGCTATTGTAGATGCGCACGTTTACCGGGAACGATAGATCGCGGGTTTTGGCTTCTACAAATAATTTTCCACTCTCAATGGGGTTAGGATACACGCGGTAGTTGGCCTCGCGAATCTCTTCCTCGTCGGGAACCGGTACCAACAGGGCCGCCGAGAAGGTAGGAATGCCGTAGCCCAGTTCGTTGTTGGGAGCCAATGAGCTGTTACCGGCCAGGCGGATTCGCTCGATGATTTCCAGGTTGGTTTCGCCGGGAAAGGCTTCCCATACTCCGGCGGTGAGGCCGGTGATGAGCGGAGCCGAAAACGAGGTGCCGTTCGAGCGAACCACTTCACCCCGCGCGTTCACCACCACGGTTTGCAGTCCCAGTGCCGACACGTCGGGCTTCACGCGCCCGTCGGCGGTCGGGCCAAACGAGCTAAACGACACCCGGTCGCCACTGCTGCTCACCGCTCCTACCGACAGCACATCAATGGCATCGGCGGGAGGAGAGACGTAGCGCCAGCGCCCCGACCCCTCATTGCCCGCGCTGATCACGCACAGGATTCCCTTCTGCGCCGCCAGGTTCACCGCCCGGGTGATCACCGCCGTGTTGCCGTCCAGGTCTTCGTACTCGTAGTTCATCGTTGGGTCATCAAAGGTGGTGTAACCCAGCGACGTGCTGATGACGTCGATGCCCGCGCTGTCGGCCATTTCGGCAGCAAACAGCCAGTTGTATTCTTCTACCCGGTATTCGGAACCCGATTCTTCGGTGATGCACAGCATGATGTTGGCTTCGTAGGCTCCGGCCTCCAGCACCCCCGGCTGGTAGGCCGCGATGCACGACAACGCTTCGGTGCCGTGCTGTCCGTAGCGGTACACGTCCGGACTGTTGCCCACAAAATCATAGCCCGGAATCATCTGCCCGTTTTCGTACAGGTGCCGGAAGTAAGCAACCGTGTCCACTCCCTTGAAGCCCCCGTCGAACACCGCCACCGAAACCCCCTGCCCGGTATAGCCCGCCTGGTGCATGGCGTCGATGCCCAGCATTTCGTTCTGAAGCACGTTGAGCAGTTGCGCTTCAATGTTGTCAGCGGGAGATGAAGGGGTTCCGGCATAGGCGGCTCCTCCGTCGCTGCCTTTGCTGCGCCCGCCATCTGATCGGGTTGGCTTGATGAGTTCCACTCGATCCACGAATTTCAGGGCCCGATAAGCGTCTGCGTTCCGGTCGCCGTCCACCATCACGGCGTTGAGCCACCGGGAGGTGTAGTATACCTCGGCTCCGGCTTCGGCCAGTTGGGCTACGTAGTTGGCGTTAACGGGCAAATCGGAACTGTCGAGCGCGATGCCCTGCGTTGCCCTTCGCTCCAGGGCCGCGGGCGATAGGTACTCCAGCGGGCGATCTAACGAATAATCAGTTCCGTTTTTGTCGGATAAGAAAATGACGTAGCGGTTTTGCGGCGGCGCTTGGGCGTGGGATACCTCAATCCGAAAAATGCTTAGTAGAAATAAGAAAAAAATGCGATAAAGGAGGGGGAATAGGTTGTCAGTCTTCACCATAGGTAAGCAAGGTTTGCCGGTATGATCTTCCGGACTCAATCTGTTTTTGTCCGATACAGTCGTCGTCGGCACAGTAGTGTAATATACGCGTTTTTTTGTACAAAAGTCCTAGCTCCGGGGCGTAGGTTTCGGTCAGCACGCTATCGTTGACCAGGGTTTCCAGTTGGCGCTGCACCACCGTGCGGCTCTTGTCTATCTCATCGCTCCACGTTGCGCCAATATCGCGTCGCAGGGTGCTGTCGGTCGTCGTAAGCCGGTAGCGTAGCTCCGGACGATTGTTTAAAATGTTGCCATTCCATTCCAGCGCATCACGAAAGGGAAAGACTAACTTGGTATAGGCCACGTTATTTTCAACCACCACCACGGCGTGCTCATTCTTGCGAGCCGTCCACACCGAATCCAACTGCCAATCGCTTTCCGGCGAATCTCTCGTATAACGCTCCAACGAATAGATTATTTCTCCCCCCGCCCCGCTCCAGGAATCAGCCACCCGCTCGCGAAGTTGGTATCGGTTGGTGTCGATGCCATCGCGCACGGTGTAGCGGATGTCTTCCACGTCGTAGATGGCGTAGCGGCCCACCGTGAGCGGATAATACTGGCTACCCAGTGCCTCATCAAAGACGGGATTGAGCGAAGAATTTTCATCGGAGGCGCACCCGAACAGAGAACCCAGACTGCTGAGGCAGCCAACGAAATAGTAAATAGTTTTCAAGGGGATACGCATGGGTACTGGGTGCTAAAAAGGAACTTCTCGGATTTGGGTGCTATACTGGCGGAGGGCGACACTCGATCGTACCCCCTGCTTCATTTGGTTCAGCACGTACAAGGCCGCGCAGAGGTTGGCCAACTGATCTCCCTCGTTGGCTCCCGCTACCCACGACGGCACGCCCTGCCCCTGCAAAACTGTTTCTTTGGCCGCTAACAAATCGCCTTCGGTTCGGGTTTCTACCAGATTTTCTACCACATCGTGTCGCATCGCTCCTCCGGTTTGTTGGGTTACGATAATATGGCCTACAACTTTTGCACCAATCTGTATAAAACGCCGCTCCCCCCGCCAGACGACCGTCACGCGGTTGAAAAATTACCACTTATATGACATGACTAAGTTCACCCTCAGTTTCGTTAGTATTTGCCCCGCCCCTTTTGTTACTTTGGACTTTCATTTTTCACCCCCCCCTTATTATCATGGCCTTAAGCACGTTTGTTAAAGTAGGTAGCGTAACTAATTTGAGCGATGCGCGCTACTGCGCCGGGATGGGAGTGCACCTGTTGGGCTTTGGTCTGGAAAAAGAGCAACCCAACTACGTGGACCCCGAAAAATTTGTGGCGATCACCGAGTGGTTAGCCGGAGTGAAGTTTGCCGCTGAGTTTGATAGTTACTCCTTAACAGAAATTGAACAAACGCTGTCGGACTACGCGCGCATTGATTACGTGCAAACCAGCCAGCCCAAACTAGCCGAAGCACTCCAAACCCTCAATAAGCCGCTTATTGTTTGCCTGGATGCCCAGAAGTACGACGAAGATGTGGTTGCCCTGGCGGATATTATGCGCAGCTGTCGCAACCGAGCTACCTACTTTCTAATCGAGCATTCTTCGCCTAATCCGCGATCGGAGTTGGTAGGTGATCTGTTGGATTTGTCCCGGCAGTACCCGATACTGCTGGGTTTTGGGCTTCGGGCCGATTGGTTACCGGCCCTGGTTCAGGAACATCCGCTGGCGGGCATTGCCCTGCGGGGAAGCCAGGAGATCAAACCGGGCTACCAGAACTTTGATCAGTTGGCCGACATCCTGGAGACACTCGAAATTGAGGATGCATCCTAATCACCTACGGGCTACCGGTTGGGATTGGATGAAGGAGTTGGAGACGTAAGTTTGAGCATCACTACGGTGCAAAGCGGGTCGGGTAGGGCATAGGTGCGCGCCACCGGTCGTCCGAAATTCATGAACAGATCATTCGGGGCGTCGTACTGTGACTCATCGTTCCAAAAGCCGCTCAGCAGCACCTCCGATCCATCGCGCAGCAGACGAGCTTTTTCCACTTTTCCTTTCATGCCCTTCAGGCTGATGTGGCCCATGTTGGGTTCGGTTAGGCAGGCAAACAGGGTATCGCCGCGCTGGGTGAACCTCCCCCACTCGGGTTTCTCAAACGCTGCCGCTCGGCACCTGTAAATTGCTGGGCCGTTGTGGTCCATCCACTGTCCCACCTCCCGCAGGATAGCGGTCGACTCGGGCGGAATTTCTCCGTAGGCGTTGGGACCCACGTTTACCAGCAGGTTTCCGTTTTTGCTCACCGCGTTCACCAGCGTGCGCACCACGTCCTGCGCCGACTTGTAGTTATGGTCGGTGGCTGCGTAGCCCCAGTGGTCGTTGAGTGTCATGCAAGCCTCCCAGGGCAGGGGCAGCCCGTCTTCGTTCACCAGCGGCTCACGCGGAATGATCTGCTCGGGCCCGTCGAAGTCGCCCGCAAAAACTTCGGGAGCGCGTCGCTCCAAGTCTCCCCCCAGACGGTTGTCGATTAGGATATCCGGCTGATGCTGACGCACCATGTTCACCAGTTCGGTGGCGCGCCACTTCTCTCCGCGATAGTCGCGGTACGAGAAATCGAACCACATGATGTCGAGCTGGCCGTAGTTGGTGACCAGCTCGCGCACTTGCTCGTGCATGTAGTCGAGGTAGTTATCGAAGTTGTGCGATTTGTCCTTGAACTCGGGGTTGTCGCGCATCGGATGCTGCCGGTCGCCGTAGGCCGGGTAGTCGGGATGATACCAGTCGACGAGCGAGTAGTATAAGCCCACCCGCAGGCCTTCGGCCCGAAAGGCCTCTAGAAACTCCCGGACCAGGTCCCTTCCGGCGGGGGTTTGCGTGGCATTGTAGTCGGTGGTTTGGGTATCGAACAGGCAAAAGCCGTCGTGGTGCTTGGCGGTGAGCACGGCGTACTTCATCCCGGCAGCCTTGGCCAACTTCGCCCAGGCGCGGGGGTTGTAGCGGTCCGGATCAAACTCGTTGAAGTAAGTTTGGTAGTCTTCGATGGTCATTTGTTCCTGGCTGCGCACCCACTCGCCCCGGGCCGGAATAGCGTAGAGTCCCCAGTGGATAAACATACCCAGGCGGGCGTCGCGGAACCACGCGGTGCGGTCCATACGCACCTGGTACTCGGGAGAAGGTTGCGCGTGCGCCAGTCCAGCGATGGTTAGCGCAAGCGCTACAATTTGATATTTCATGGGTAAGCGTTGGATAGTGAGCTATGATTCTCCCGCCACCAGGTACATCATCTGCCCCCCGGCCGAGATAAACTTTTGTTCTTTCAGCAATTGCAACATCGACACTTTGTAGCGCGATACCCGCTGCCAGTAGGTATCGAAGGTGGCTTTTCTCCCGCCCCCGGCCCGATAATACCGTAAGTTTTCGTCGTATCCCAATCCGCCTTCGTCATTCTCCAACCAGTCGACCAGTTGAGCAGCCCGCACCCGTTTTTCGCGGGTATCGTAAGGGGGGATCAGCGACAGGGCCTTATCCGACTGCCACACCTGCACGCTGGTGAGTCCGGCCTGCACAAAGAGGTCGGGCAGCACGTCGCCCAGTGAGTTGAACCCCTGACCTAGCTTTTTCTTTCCCTGTTCGCAGCGAAGCCGCACCTCCACCATTTCCAGCACGTTATCTACCTCGTAGTCGGTTTCGACGTATTTATCGAACATCAGATGAGAAACCAAGTTGTTCGGCTCCAAAGCCACCACGTGACCGGACGGGGCGGTTACCCGCTTCATCTCCTGAATCGCCCGCAGGGGGTCTTCGGTATGGATGAGTAAGGTTTGGCAAAAAGTGACGTCGAACTGACCGTCGGCAAAGGGAAGGGCGTCGGCATCTCCCTGAACAAACGTGAACTCAATATTCTTCGCTTCTTTACGGTGGCGCGCCCGCTGCCGGGCGGTTTTCAGATGCGTTTCTTCCTGATCCAGTCCGGTAACTGAGGCGTTGGGCTGTAGGTAGGGAGCCAGTCGGAAGGTCATTTCGCCGGTGCCGCACCCGATATCAGCAGCCGACCGACACCTGTTTAGGGACAGGCGTTCGGCCATCAGCTCCAGAAAGTCCTCATTCCACCAGTAGGAACGGGCTTCTCCGAAGTGGTCGGCCGAGTGGGCAGAAAGTTTGTTCTTTTTGTATTGCATGCCAAAAAACCGGACCGGGGGCCGGGGGCCGCCGTCGGCTGGGCAAAGTACGACAAAAAAGTGGGGCACCCAAAGCGGGGCACCGTGTTGGGGGTGGGGTTAGAAATTTGCGTCGAGCAGCACCATCAGCAAAAATAGCCCAAAGCCTGCGCCGTAAAAAGCAAACAGCGTGGCGTTGTTATGGCGGCGGGCTTCACCGGTACAGGTGCAGATAAATTCGTTGAGCAGATGGCGCATAACGGTGGGGTTCGCTTATGCGCCTCAAACACTTTGCCAACCTGCGTTCATCCTGAATTAACTCCGAGCAGGTGCGCTCGGGGCCCGCGCGGCGCGCTCCCAGACCACCGACTGCGATCCCTTTAGGTAGCGAACGAGACCGGCTAACACCGCGTAGTTCATCACGCAAAAGTAGTAGGGCACAAAAAACACCTTCATCTTGATCTTCTGGGCAGCTAAAAACAGTCCTACAATCGCCAGCGTGTAGAACATGGTTTGTCCCAGAAAAAATAGCCGGAAGAACACCAGGGGTTCCCAAGCCAGAAAGGCATTGCTGATCAACAGGCCCAGCAGGGCAAACGGGGTGATCGTCCAGCGCAGCACCCGGTGCGACACGTACTGGAAGGTGAGCACCCCGTGCCGGAAGGGATTCAGCAGTCCGCGCAAGCGCACGATGGCCTGAATGCCCCCGGCCGCAATGCGTACCTTGCGCTTCAGCTCTTCCTTCACCGAAGCTGATGGGCCCTCCACCGCGTAGGCGTCGGGTTCGTAGGCCACCCGGTAGCCCGCCCGAGCAATCGACAGAGTAAGGTAGAAATCTTCAATAATAGTATCGGCGGGCACCTCATGAAACAGGTCGGTGCGCACGGCAAACAGTTCACCGGCGGCTCCCACCACCGAGTAGAGCGTAGCATCCCAGCGTTTCAGCGCCGATTCGTACTGCCAGTACAATCCCTCGCCCGCGCCGCTGGCTGCGTCTTGCTCGGGACTGAGTACCCGCTTTTCACCCGCCACCGCTCCCACGGTTTCGTCGGCAAAGTGGCGCACCAGCCGAATCACCGCTTCCTCGTTCAGCAGGGTGTTGGCGTCGGTGAACACCACGACCGGGGTGGTTACCAGGGGCATCACGCGGTTGACCGCCGCGATCTTACCCCGACGCTCGGGCTGGAAAAAATGCCTGACATTCTCGATATGCTCCACGATCTGCGGAGTGGCGTCATCCGAGCCATCGGTCACAATCCAGATGTTGAGTCGCCCGTCAGGGTATTGTAAATTTAGAGAATTCTGAATTTTTTGAGCGATAAAGTCGGCCTCGTTGTAGGCAGCGATAATGAGCGTCACCTCCGGCAGACTAGCTTCGGAATGAAAGCGGACCGAGCGAGGCTTTTTGAGGCGGGTTAGTCCGTACAGCAACAGACCGTAGCCAAGGTAGGTGTAGAGTACCAGCAAAAAGCATGTCCAGAAGAAAATTATCATTCTTGGTGATTTGTAAGAGAATCTATAGAAAACAAACGGCCGTGCCTTTTTAACGAAATGGGTCGGAATCTAAAGAACAGCAGTCAGCTCATTCGGTTTGGAGACTTGAACAAAGTTCATTCAGTAAGCTGGAAACCGATGATAAAACGCTAATGTATAACAAATTTGTGAAAAAATATTCTTATTATTACACGAGTGATTTGGTGTGGGCTTCGGTCAAATGTCTTATATTTGTGACTCTTGGCAAATTTTCGGATGAATATACGACAAAGTTGCTCACCCCAACGTACGTATGATTTGTTACGCATTAAACTTTTCGTCTGTGAGATCTTCTTTGATTACATGTTGTTGGTACGGATGTTTTCTGCTGTTATCGCTGGTTCAGTCTCTACCAGTGAATGGGCAGGGAGTTCAGTCAGCTACGCTTTCTAACGGTACGATTGCTGAAAACCAGGCGGTAGGCACTCCCGTGGGCACATTTTCACCGGCTACCGCCTCGTTTAGCTTGGTTGCTAGCGTGCCGGAGAATGCCCCGTTCAGCATCACTAACCGGCAGTTGGTTACCACCGATTCGCTTAATTTTGAAGCAGTAGCCTCCTACGCCCTGCAAGTGAACGTGGTTTTTCAAGGTTCGCTAGGCGAAGATAGTATCGCCGCGGAAAAATTTGTGATCACAGTAGACGACGTAAACGACCCACCGGTAATCGCTGGCCAATCTCCCCTTACTACGGTTGAAAATCAGTCGGTTACGCTAGCGTTGGACAACCTAAGTGTTACTGACGAAGACACTGACGACACCTACCCCGAGGGATTCACCCTGCGGGTGGGGACCGGGGATAACTACCGCGTGGCGGGCCTCACCGTCACGCCTAATCCTGATTTTAACGGCATCCTCACCGTGCCGGTGGTCGTAAACGACGGCGAAACTGAAAGTGCTCCCTATCCACTTACGGTGACCGTGCAGGCCCTGCCCCGATTCTCGCTGGCCCAAGAAGTATACGAAGTAAACGAGGATTTTGCTGATCCGGAATCGGTGAGCGTAAGCCCGGAAAATTCCGAACAGGCGGTGACCTACGCGATATCTCCCGGACCCGAGGAGGTTGATTTTGCTACCCTTACTGCCGACAACAGCAACGGAATTTACCTTTTTTCGGCTTTGCCGAACAAAAACGGGGAAGAAGAATTTACGATCACGGCAACCAGCGATGAGCAAAACACTTTTGCGCAAGGGTTCACCTTCCGGGTGAATGCGGTGAACGATGCCCCGCAGTTTGAAGGGGTAGCGGGCAACGATCAAACCGTAGAAGCCCAATCGGAATCCGTATCGGTGCCTAACTTCGCTACTAACGTGGCTCCCGGTCCGGCCACTGCCACCGACGAAGTCGGCCAAGCCATTAGTTTTGAGGTTACCACCAGCGACAACAGTTTGTTTGTGCAGGCTCCCGCCATCACTCAGGAGGGCACCCTGACTTACCAACCCGCGGACGATAAAATTGGCACCGCGCGGGTAAGCGTAGTACTGCGCGATGACGGTACCGACCAGGGCAGAAACGTCAATACCAGTGCGCCTCAGGGGTTCGACGTGGAGGTGGTTGCTCCTTTAAGTCCGCAAAATTTTGATCTAAACGGCTCAAGCGTTGCTGAAAACCAACCTAGGGGTACAGCGGTGGGTCAGTTTAGCGAGTCGGGGCGCTACTTGGTGGACGGAGGACCCGATGCTAATCTCTTTGCTATCAACAATGCTACGCTATTTACCCAGCGGCCATTTGACTTCGAGAATGTTGACGAGCGCATCCTGGAAGTCCGCGTGGAGCGGCGGTTTGGGTTTCTTAATACGCAGCGAGAATCCAAGAATTTTGTAATCACCGTAACCAATGTAGAAGAGCCGCCCACCGGCATTACTCTTTCCGCCAATACTATTCCTGAGGGAGTAGCTGTGGGCACCCGGGTGGGATTTTTAACCGCGCAGGGCGGCGCTCCCGAGGTGCCGGTCACGTTTGCCTTGGTAGGCGGGCCGGGCGGTGAGAACAACGGGCAGTTCACTATCGTAGGCAACGAGTTGAGAATCAATCAAGTGCCGGATTTTGAAACCACGACCCAGTACGCCGTCCGCGTGCAAGCCACCGGCGACGGGGTTTCTCCGGCGCAGAATTTTATCATCCAGGTGGTGAATGCCGAAGAACCGCCGACGGATATACTACTAACGAGTGCCACCGTAGACGAAAATCTCCCTTCTAACACGGTGGTAGGCACGCTTTCGGTAGAAGGGGGCAGCGCCGCGGCGGTCACCTACGCGCTGAGCGGGCCCGGCGCGGCGGCCTTCACCATTAGCGGCACCCAACTGCTCACCCAGGCCTCGCTCGATTTCGAGGCGCAAGTAGAATATCCCATTACCATCACAGCCACGGGCGATGGGTCGTTCTCTGAGGATTTCATTATTAGGGTAAACAACGTGGTGGAACCACCGACCGAAATTACACTAAGTTCGGCTACTGTTGACGAAAACCAACCCGTGGGCACCGTGGTAGGAACCCTCACGGCAACGGGGGGGGAAGCGGTTGCTACCTTTGAATTAGTGGGCGGTGATGGGTCCGACAACAACAATAGCTTCACCATCAGTGGCGACCAACTGCTGACCAACGCCGGGTTTGACTTCGAGACCCAAGCTACCTATTCGGTACGGGTGCGGGCCACCGGTGACGGCTCGCTGGAGGAAGTTCTGGAGATAACCGTAACCAACCAGCTCGAACCGCCTACCGACATTATCTTATCCGCTGAGTCGGTGAATGAAAACCAACCCGCGGGCACGGTGGTGGGCACCGTCAGCGCCACGGGTGGCATTGAAGAGTACACGTTCGCACTGCCGGAGGGGCGCGGCAACAACGGTGACTTCGTCCTGGAAGGCAACGAACTGCAAACCAGTCGGGAGTTTGATTTTGAGCAAACCCCCACCCGAACCGTAGTGATCGTGGCCAGCAACGCCGATGGATCCTACGAAGAAATCATTGAGTTGACCGTAGGCAACCTTCCTGAGCCTCCGACCGAGATCACCCTTTCGTCGGAAGAAATTCAGGAGAACCAACCTGTCGGCACTACGGTGGGCACGCTTAGCGCGGCGGGCGGAAGCGGCGGAGACGTCACCTTCGCCCTGGTGGGCGGACCGGGCAGCAGTGATAACGACTTGTTTTTTATTGAAGGCACTGAATTCAAAGCCAACGCCTCGTTCAACTTTGAGGAGCGGGCGAGCTACCAAGTTCGTGTTCAGGCTACCCAGGATGGCTCCTACGCTCAAGCGTTTACTATTACCGTAACCAACGTGGCCGAACCTCCTACCGCTGTTCTGCTCTCCTCGGCTAGCGTTTTGGAAAACCAGAACGTCGGCACGGAGGTGGGAACCATCACTACCGAGGGGGGGGAGGGCACCTTCACTTTTGCCCTGGTCGGCGATGGCAACGACAACGAGAACTTTCGCATCGAAAACCGCCGACTGCTCACCAATGTCCGCTTCGACCGGGAGGAACGGGCCAGCTACCTCGTCCGGATCCGCGCTACCGGCGACGGCACCGTTGCTTCGGATATCACGATCACCATTGAGGACGTGAACGAAGCCCCGGTGCTCAGCAATGTGGCGCGCACCTTTTTGGATTATGCTGAAGGAGAAGCGGCCAAGATAGTTACCGGTGATATTAGGGTGGAGGAGCCCGAAGGCGAAGACTTGGTGCGAGCCGAGGTGTTTTTTTCTAACAATACCTACGTCAGTGGTGAAGACGAGCTAAGCTTAGACCAGGGAGGTATTCAGGCAGATTGGGATCCCGAAACAGGTCGTTTGACCATCAACGGCCCAATCAGTGCAGAGCGGATGCAACGGGCGCTGCGCGCGGTGCGCTACAACAACTTGAAGGAAGTGAACCCTACCGCCAGCACCCGACGGGCCACTTTTGTGGTGAACGACGGCACCAATCAGAGCAACCCACAAGAGCGCTTCATTCGTGTATCCAACTCCAATATTCCCCCCGTGCTGGCCGACGTTCCCCTGAGCACCCGCGAGGATATTCCGGCCACGCTAACCCAAGAAAACTTTGCGACGGCCTACGGCGGCGATGAAGACGGCACCGGCTTTTCGGGTACTATATTCGTGCTGACACTTCCCGAACGGGGCATTCTTTCGGCAGGCGGGCGCACCCTCACCGACAATGACCTGGGGCGCCAGGGATTTGAAGTGAACCTCGCCTCCACTTCGCTTACCTACACCCCGCCCGCCAACTACGCGGGGGCCGACCGCTTTAAGTGGACCGCCCGAGACAATGAGGGCGAACCGGGCATTTCGGCGGAGGTGGTGGTGAACGTGCTGCCCGAGAACGATCCTCCCCGCATCACGGCTCCTGCCACGCTAAACATAGAAGAAGACAGCACCGTCCCTTTGTCCGGGTTAAGCGTGGCCGAGCCCGACGGTGACCGACTGCTGGTTGATTTAGCCGTCGATCAGGGAACCCTCACCATCGCCGAAGCGGTCCGGACGGAAGTAACCTTCGAGCAGGGCACCGGCGAGGAAGATAGCAACCTGACGTTTCAAGGAACCCTTATCGCGGTAAACGACGCCCTCGCTAGCTTAATCTACAACCCTGCCGAAACCGTAACCACGGCTTCGCTCACCCTATCCGTTTCTGACGCTCCCAGCAACCCGGACAATCCCTTGAGCGCCCAGACCAGTGTGGTCCTCACCATCATCCCACAGAACGACAATCCGGTGCTGTCGGCCATCGAGCCCGAAGCATTGCTATTCACCGAAAATGGTGCGCCGGTTCCAATTAGTGACAGTCTGCAGGTAAGTGACGAAGAAGGCGATCCGGTGGTGGCCGCGGTGGTAGCTATCGACAGTGGCTACACGCCGGAAGACGTGTTGGCCTTTGAAAACACCTCGGCTATTTCGGCAACCTTCGACCAAGGTGTGCTCACGCTTACGGGAACCGCCTCGGTAGCCGACTATCAGGAAGCACTGCGCCAGGTCACCTACCAAAATACCAGCGACCAACCGAGTACCGACTTGCGTACCATTCGCTTTGAGGTTACCGACGCTACGGGTGGACAAAGCAACGCCCTAACGCGCGAGGTGATGGTAGAAGCCGTAGAAGATACGCTTCGGGTGGTGGATTTGGAAACAGCGCCGTTGTACTACTCGATCGGAAGAGCACCCGTGGTGGTGAGTCGCCGCGTTCGGCTGGAAGACCCGGACAGCGAAACCCTCGACCGTTTGGTCATCGCCCTGGATCCTGAGACCTACGTGGCCGCCGACGATTCGCTGGGCCTTCGTGCCGGGGAAAGCCTGACGGCTGACTGGAACAATGCCGAAGGAGTGCTTACCCTTGCGGGAACCGCCCCACTGGCGACCTATCAAGAAGCGCTGCAAACGCTCGTTTACTTCAACCGCAACGCCGAAACAGAAGAAAGCAGTCGCACGCTACAGATTCAGGGATTCAGTGGCGAAACGGCCAGTAACGTAGCGGTTCGGCAGATTCTTTTGATCAACAACCAGCCACCGGTGGTGAACGACGTAGCCGTGGTGGTCCTGAGCGGCACGCCCTATTCCTTTGCTTCCTCGCTTTTCCAGTCCCAGTACAACGATCCCGACCAGCGCCCCACGGCCGATGGGTTTCAAGAATTACAAATCACTACCTTGCCTACCAACGGATCGTTGCTGCTGAATGGAACTCCCCTGACCACCGCCGACCTGGACGACGGACTTATTCTAAGTGCCGACGTTATTTCTTCGCTTTCGTACGTGAGCAACCAGGGATTTTTAGGGGAAGACCAGTTTGCCTGGAACGCTTCGGACGGAGCGGATTTCGCGGAGGAAGCGGCCCGGGTGCTGATCACCGTGTCCGACCTGCGCGCAGAGCTAGGCGAAGAAATAGAAGCCTGCCGGTCGAGCGATTTGCTGGAGCTGACCGTAAAAGTGGAGGGCGGCACCCCTCCTTACCGTTACCGCTGGTCGGCGGACGGCGAGGCATTGACGGCCACCGTTGATCGAATAGCGGTGTCGCCCACCGAGACCACCACCTACCGGGTAGTAGTTACGGATGCGGAAGAACTCAGCGTTACCGACTCGGTGCAGGTGGTGGTCATCGACTGTCCTGACCAGATATTGGATATTCCTAACGCTTTCACTCCGAACGGCGACGGCGACAATGATCTGTGGGAAGTTGGGAACTTGTTTACCTACGAAAGCAGTGTAGTTGAAATCTACGACCGCTACGGTCACCGCTTGTTCCGCGCGGAAGAAGACGGAGCGGCTTGGGACGGCACTTACCAAGGCAAGGAGTTGCCGGTTGGCACCTACTATTACGTCATCGTCCTCAACGATGGCTCCACCAGCTACAAAGGCTCAGTAACCATCTTGCGATAATGAATCAGGCGGCCCAAATTGTGCTACTATTGCTGAGCGCTGCCGGAACGGTTTGGGCGCAATCACCCCCGGTGATCAGTGACCCAGAAACCACTACTCCCCTAACCTTCCGGGAGGGCAGCCCGCCGTTGCCCCTCAGCAACAGCATTCGCCTGGGTAGTGACAATCCTCTCAGCCGGGTGGAGGTGCAGTTAGCGGGCTACGTGGCGGGCGAGGATCAACTGAGGTTTTCCAGCACCGAAAACATCCGTGGAGTGGTGGATCAAACTACGGGCACTTTGCTACTACTCAGCTATCCGGCGGGCAGCAGCCAACCGGCCGTGAGCTTTCAGAACGCCCTGCGCAGCGTCACCTATCAGAACACCAACGAAGTAGCCCCCGAAACCGACGTACGTACTCTCTCATTTCGGGCTTTTGATGACCAAAATCAGGAAAGCGCTCCGATTAGTCGGACGCTAACGGTCGTTGCCGAGAATGACGCTCCGGACGTGATTTTACCGAGCGATAATCCTATCACGTATCCGGCCGGAACGGGAGTGGAACTTCCGGTTTTCGGAACCGGGGAAGTTGCCGATGGGGATAGTGAACTGCTCAGCAGTGCGGGAGTCACGATTAGTACCGGATTTCAGAACACTGAGGATCAACTCTCGCTCACTGATGTTCCGGCCGAGCTTACGGTGACCGGCCAGGGCAGCAGAACGCTCACCCTCAGTGGCCCCGCCCCCCCGGCCACTTTTCAACGCGCCCTACGCAGCGTGCAGTTCAGCAATCAAACCCCCCAGAACGTACTGCCGACGGAAGGGATCCGCCGGGTGACGATTAGCGTTTTTGACGGCACTGCCGAGAGCGTACCGGTTTCTCGCTTCATGGTAGTAGGCGCTCCGGCTAATACGCCCCCTCGCATCCAGGCCTTTAGCAAAGAAGTGATTGCCGGAAATACACTCTCGTTCACCAGTACCGAATTTGCCGAGCAGTATGATGATCCTGAAGACGATCCCTTTGCCGGAATCTACATTCGCTCTAAACCCGAACGAGGCACGCTACTGCTGCGGGGTGAAGAAGTAACGAACAACCGAATCAACGATGCCGGGCCAAACGGGCTACGGGTAACTTCCAGCGAGTTTGCGGCACTGACGTATCGAGCTCCTCCTGACTACGTTGGAGAAGATCAGTTTCTCTGGAATGCCATCGACGGCACCACTTTCGCCGCCAATAGCAAACCGGTACGTATCGTAATCAATCCTCCGGAACTGATGCTTTCCTTGGGCACGGTTGATCCGTTGAGCACCTCGGCGAATCAACCCCTTTCGGTGCCGCCCCTGGCTTTTTCGGCTACGCAGCAAGTTTCCGTCACCGTGACACTATCGGTGGGCGACGGAGCATTATCGCTTCCTGCCGAAATCATTCCGCTGCTCACGTTCGCGGCGGGCGATGGCACCGATGATCCTTCGCTGGTGTTCACGGGCGGGGCGGACGCCGTAGCGTATGCCCTGAGCGGAATTCGCTACACTTCCGATGAAAACTACCGGGGCACCGAGACCCTGGCGGTCAACGTCTCGTCGAGCAACAACAGCAGCGCTCAGACCAGCGTGGCGATTGCGGTTACTGCCAATGAAGTCCCGACAGTAAGCAGTTTGGTGATCAGCACTCGTGCAGACTCATCGTACGTGTTCAGGTTGGCTGATTTCACCGAAGGATACCAGGACGCAGACAACGCTCCTTCGTTTGGCCCCGCCCGAATTCACCTCACGGCGCTGCCGGAGAACGGAGTGTTGGTGCACCAGGGCAATCGTCTGCTGCCGACTGATGTTTCTTCGGCGGAAGGTTATGCCGTTCCGGTGGCCGATGTGGTGGCCGGACAATTGGCTTACGTACCCAATCCGGGGTTTGTGGGCGATGATTCGGCGCGCTGGAATGCCTTCGACGGAGAAGCGCTGGCGGTGTCGGACGCAACGATCCAAATAAGCGTGCTATCGACATTGGCTATCAACCTGCCGCAAGACACGCTCACGGTATGCCCCGGCGACACCGACACGCTGCGCGTCACCGTTGCCGCAACCCCGGACGAAGAGATTGACTACCGGTGGAGTTGCCTAAGCGATTGCGGTTTCGAGCAACCCAGCGATCAGGCTTCCGTGCTGATTAGTCCTGCCCAAAACACCACCTACGTGGTTACCGTTACCAACTCGACCACCGGTGAGTCGGTTGCGGATAGCGTCGCTGTGATCGTGGCGGACTGCCCGGACTCAACGCTAAGCTTGTCCATTCCTAATACCTTCACTCCCAACGGGGATGATACCAACGATGAGTGGAACATCGGTAGCGGAACGACTTCTTCCCCGGTGGACGTGGAGGTGTTTGACCGCTACGGACATTCGGTGTATCGCAACGCGAAGTACCAAGACGATTGGGACGGCACCTATCAGGGACAGGCGTTGCCCGAAGGAACCTACTATTATTTGGTGACCGGCGCTGAGGGAGAAGTGTATAAGGGGCCTTTAACGATTTTGCGGTGATTGAAGCCGTGCATTACCAATGATTATGAAGAAACTATATCTGCTATACGCACTACTTACCGTATCCTCGTTGTGCTACGGACAGCAGCCCTTTCGATTTAGTCAGTACTTTCAGAACCTGATCACCGTGAACCCGGCGGTGGCGGGCGTTGAAGATTTCACGGACCTGAAAATTGGTTACCGACAGCAATGGACCGGACTAGCCGGTTCGCCGCAGACGTTCTACCTGAGTGCGCACGGCCCCCTGGCCTCCAAGCCGCGCGAGTTCACCTATCAGAACAACGCCTTGCGCATCAGCGATCCAACCGCTTTTGATCAGCCAGAAACCGAATCGGTGGTTAGTACGGGAAATCGGGTGCGCCACGGGATCGGGGGGTACGTGATCAACGACCAGCAGAGTATTTTTCAGCAAACCCAGGCCTTTGCTACTTACGCCACCCACCTGCCCCTGGGGGCACGCACCCGGCTGTCTTTAGGAGTGTCGGCGGGCGTTAACAACCGCCGCATCGATGCCGATGGTATCACGCTGCCCGGCCAAAACAACACGGCGGATGACGATGTGATCAACCGCATCCTGAGCCAGTCGGGGGGCATTACTAGCTTTGATTTGAACCTGGGGCTTTTTCTGTACCACGAAAATTACTACCTGGGCTATTCAGCCGACCGCATATTGCGCAATCCTATCACGGTAGGGACCGATTCGGCGGACGTTCGGCAGAACGTGTATCACTACGGCTTGGTCGGCGGACGGTTTCGACTGGGCGAGTCGTTTATGCTACTGCCGGGCGCCTTTGTGGGGGTGAGCAGCGTGTTGCCGCTGACTTATGACCTAAATTTACGCTTGCGCTACCAAGAGGTGGTGTGGGTGGGCGCATCGTACCGCAATTCGGGCACCGTGGCCGCCATGCTGGGCCTTAATATTAACAATCGTTTCAATATTAATTATGCGTACGACTACGGAGTGGGTGCCGTGAGCGATTTCCGTTCCGGAACGCACGAAATTGTTTTGGGCTTCACGTTGTTTAAGCAACAAGACAGCACTCCTTATTTATGGTAATATCATGAAAAACACTCAAGCAAAAACTAGTGCTTTTATCCTTGGCGGGCTTCTTAGTCTGTTAACTGGACCGGTACGGGCCCAGGATTTCTACTTTCAGCCCCCCACGGTGCTATCCGACACCATCAACTCGCGGGCCGAAGAGAGCTATCCGATTTATTCAGCGCGGGATAGTACCCTGTACTTCGTGCGCACCCTTTACAGCGCCAACGTGGGAGGTACTCGGTCGGGGCAAGATATCTGGTATACCAAGCGCCTGCCTAACGGGGCGTGGAGTTTACCCGCTAACAATCTTGACCAGCTCAACAACCGCAATAACAACGCGGTGGTGGGGGTCAGCAAAACCGGCAACACCTTGTATCTCCTCAACGCGTACCAGAGCGGAGAGGCCAACCGACCGGGCATGGCCTTTTCCTTTAATCAAACCAGCGGTTGGCTCGAACCTAACGACGTGAAAATTCCTAAGCTAGCTGACAAAATCGGAAACTTCTACGGTATTTTTGTTTCTTCGTCCGAAGACGTTGCTATTATATCCATGCAGCAAGCGGACGCCGTGGGGCAAGAAGACCTGTACGTTACCTTCAAAGACTCATTTTCGGGCGATTGGAGCGATCCGATGCACTTGGGAGACACCGTGAACACCGAAGGTTACGAAATGTCGCCTTTTTTGAGCGAAGATCAGCGCCACCTGTTCTTCGCCAGCAACGGGCACCCCGGCTACGGCAATGCCGATATTTTCGTATCGACCCGTCTGGATAGCACCTGGACCCGCTGGTCGGAACCGCGCAACCTAGGGGATGATATCAACTCGGCAGGCTTCGACGCTTACCTCACCATCGCGGCCAACGACGAGGTATTTTTCGTCAGCAATCGCTACGGACGGTCGGCCGACATCTACACGTCGAAGTCA
Source organism: Cyclobacteriaceae bacterium (assembly GCA_965217295.1). Classification (GTDB taxonomy): domain Bacteria; phylum Bacteroidota; class Bacteroidia; order Cytophagales; family Cyclobacteriaceae; genus Tunicatimonas. The sequence goes on along the minus strand of CBDCHR010000008.1, from coordinate 3,790,035 downwards.
GTGAGCAAAGAGGAGCGGGATCAGCAGTTGGCCAGTCGCATCGAGGGAGGAAGACGTCTCCCTTTGGATAGTACAGGAAGACGCCCCGCTTCTTCGGAATTGGACGCAGAAACCCAGGCCCTGCTGGCCGAAACGCAGGCTTTGCTGGATGAATTTAAGGGAATAAAACAACCGGAAACCAATCCCACTCCGGCTACCGGGCGTGCTGGGTCTGCCTCCAGTGCCGACGATACGCGTTTCTTGTTCTTTGAACTCAACGCTAACGCGCTCCAAACGTCGTCCATTCCGTACCTTCGGGAGGTAGCGGGTTTGCTGACTAGAGACCCCGCCCGCAATGTGGTGCTGGTGGGCCATGCCGACGATACCGGGGGTAAAGACTATAACCTGAAGCTCTCTATTGAGCGGGCCCAGGCGGCCAAGCGTTACCTGATCGCCCAGGGGGTGAAGGAGGAACAGATTGTTTCCTACGGTCGGGGATCTACCCAACCGCTTAGCGAAGAAGAAGGCCCCGAAGCGCGCCGAAAAAACCGCCGCGTGGAAATTAAGATGGACTAGCCACCGGCACCGTTTCCTGGTCGCGGAGCAGCCTTCGCAAAATCTTGCCTACGTTCGATTTGGGCAATTCGGTGGTGAACTCTACTATCTTCGGCACTTTGTAAGCCGTCATGTTTTCCCGGCAGTAGGCAATCAGCTCTTCCTGGGTAAGGCTCTCGTCTTTTTTCACCACGAAGACTTTCACCACTTCGGTTGATCGTTCGTTGGGCACGCCGATGGCTCCTACCTCCAGCACCTTGGGGTGGGCGGAAACCACCTCCTCAATTTCGTTGGGATACACGTTGAAACCCGACACGTTGATCATTTCCTTCTTGCGGTCCACGATTTTGATAAACCCGTCTTCGCTCATCACGCCCACGTCGCCGGTTTTGAACCAGCCATCGTCAGTGAACACTTCCTTGGTTTCGTCGGGGCGATTCCAGTATTCGCGCATCACCTGCGGCCCCTTGGCGTAAATTTCGCCCGGCTCTCCGAAGGGCACTTCGTTTCCGTCATCGTCGGCGATTATGATCTGGGTGTTGGGCACCGGCAGGCCGATACTGCCGATGCGCTCGGAGCCATCCACCTGGTTGGTGGTGAGCACCGGCGAGGTTTCGGTGAGCCCGTAGCCCTCGGTCACGGATACCCCGGTAGCCGCCTGCCATTTTTCGGCCACCACCTTCTGCACCGCCATTCCTCCGGCACTAGTCACCTTGAGGTGGCTGAAGTCGATGGTGCCAAAATCAGGATGATTGAGCAGGGCGTTGTAGAGCGTGTTCACTCCGGTGATCACCGTGAAGGGCTGCTTCTTGAGTTCTTTGACGAAGGCCTTCATGTCGCGCGGGTTGGTAATCAGCACATTCTTCGCTCCCAGTTCCAGCATCGACAGGCAGTTGACGGTGAGCGCATAGATGTGGTAAAGCGGCAGGGCGGTGATCATCACCTCCTGGCGGTACTTCAGTTTCAGGCTGGTGCAAGCGGTGATCTGTTGCATGTTGGTGACCAGGTTATGGTGGGTGAGCACCGCCCCCTTGGCCACGCCGGTGGTGCCGCCGGTGTATTGTAAGAAAGCGATGTCTTCGGCCTGGATGGCAGGAGCCTTGAACGCGTGCTGACTGCCCTGCCTGAGGGTACGCTTAAAGGTGGTTGCTTGGGGAAGTCGATATACTGGCACCATCTTTTTGACGTGCTTCACCACCAAGTTGACGATGCCTCCTTTCAGGGTGCCGAGCATATCACCGATTTCGGTGACGATCACGTGCTTCAGGGGCAGATCGGCCACGATTTTCTCCAGATTGTGCGCGAAGTTGGCCAGGATGACGATGACTTCGGCCCCGGAGTCCTGCAGTTGGTGCTTCATCTCGCGGGCGGTGTAGAGCGGGTTCACGTTGACCACGATCATTCCGGCCCGCAGGGCGCCCAGCATAGCCACCGGGTACTGCAACAGGTTAGGCATTTGCAGCGCTACGCGGCTACCGGGCTTCAGGTGACAAACCTCCAGGAGATAGGCGGCAAAATGCTGTGACTGCTCGTCCACTTGCCGATAGGTGAGGGTGGCCCCCATGCACTCGAAAGCAACTGAATCACCGTACTTCTTGATGCACGTGTCTAGCAAGTTTACAATGGAGGAGTACTTATTGGTGTCGATGGTGTGGGGCACCTCGGCGGGGTAGCTTTGGAACCAGGGATAGGCAGGATCGCTCATGAAAGTTATTTGTTTAATGGATTATGGATTAGGCAAAAAGTATTACTATTTTCGTTAGCAAACTACTAAATCTTTAACAAAAATTGCCATATTGCCGAACATTCTTGCGTACTCGGACAAGACACGCGAAAAAGGGGCTGAACGGGAAGATAAAAGGAGGAGTGGCGGAAGCAGGAAACAAAAAAGGCCATGAAATTCACAGCCTTTTTTGATAAACAACATTAACCCAAAAATGTGAGATCCGGCGTGCCGGAAAGCTGTAGGGGAAGGAGTCGAACCTCCAAAGAGTGGTTAGTTCTGTAAGCTTTAACACTACAGAATTTGTTCCATTGTCTCCACCCTCGAGACGGGAGGGCATGGCTGCCAGTTTCATCACCCTACAGTATAAACCGGTGAACAACTTCCACCGTTTGAATCATCACAAAACTAATATTTTCCCTATTAACTTAAAAAATATTTAATAAGTTTGGTAAAAAATTATATCTATCGTAATTTTCGGCCGTATTGATTACATCAAACCCAATTTCCTGAACCAGAATGAGCAAAAATTTAGAAATTGACAACATCGATCTGAAAATCTTGGCGCTTTTGTCGGAAGATGCCAAAATTCCCTACACCGAAATCGCCAAGAAGGTCTACGTTTCGGGAGGCACCGTGCACGTGCGAATGCGCAAAATGGAGGAAATGGGGATTGTGCGGGGAACCACGCTGAACATGGACTACTCAAAATTAGGGTACGATATCACCGCTTTTTTGGGGATCTACCTGGAAAAGAGTTCGCTCTACGATCAGGTAGTGGATGAACTAAAGAAGGTGCCCGAGGTAGTAAAGATTCACTATACAACGGGGAATTACAGCATCTTCATCAAGATTCACTGCAAGGATACCAAGAACCTGCGGGAGGTGCTGCACGACAAGATTCAAAAGATCGACGGCATTGTGCGAACCGAAACCATCATATCGCTCGAAGAGAGCCTGAACCGCCATATTCAGCTTAACGAATAAGCCATTTCTTGAAACTCCCCGTTATTTGAATACGTTCTAAATAAACAACAGCGAGGGGCTTTTCCGTCCGAGAAATATCCCGGATTTCCGAACGAATTGCGCTACGCTGCGTTGCTACACAAAAGAACGAGTATTATGAGCAAAGACAATCAAATTCTTGAGGAGTTTACCCAATCTGACTATAAATACGGCTTTGAGTCTAATATTGAGTCTGAATCAGCTCCTAAGGGGCTGAATGAGGACACCATTCGTTTCATTTCGGCGAAGAAAGATGAGCCCGCCTGGTTGCTAGAGTGGCGGTTGAAGGCGTATCACCACTGGCTCACGCTGAAGGAGCCCAATTGGCACAACGTCAAGTTTCCGCCCATTGATTATCAAGACATTATTTACTACGCGGCTCCCAAGCAGAAGGCGAAGCCCAGCAGCCTGGACGAAGTGGATCCCGAGTTGCTCGATACCTTTAAGCGACTGGGCATCTCGCTTCAGGAGCAGAAGCGCCTGACCGGCGTGGCCGTTGATGCGGTGTTCGACAGCGTATCGGTCGCTACTACCTTTAGGGAGAAGCTAGGTGACATGGGCATTATCTTCTGCTCATTTAGCGAAGCGGTGCACGATCATCCGGAGTTAATCCGGAAATATCTTGGCTCGGTGGTGCCTCCGGGCGACAATTACTTTGCGGCCCTCAACTCGGCGGTGTTTAGCGACGGTTCGTTCTGCTACATTCCCAAGGGCGTACGCTGCCCGATGGAGCTGTCGACGTATTTCCGCATCAACGCGGCCAATACCGGGCAGTTCGAACGCACGCTTATCGTGGCCGAAGAGGGTTCGTACGTGAGCTACCTGGAAGGGTGCACCGCTCCCATGCGAGACGAGAACCAACTGCACGCCGCCGTGGTGGAGTTGTACGCTGCCAAAGACGCTGAAATCAAGTACTCAACCGTGCAAAACTGGTACCCAGGCGATAAGGACGGTAAGGGTGGGATATACAACTTCGTGACCAAGCGCGGCATTTGTGCGGGCGACCGCTCTAAGATTTCCTGGACGCAGGTGGAAACCGGTTCAGCCATCACCTGGAAGTACCCCAGCTGCATTCTGAAGGGCGATTACTCCATCGGAGAATTCTACTCCGTGGCGGTGACCAACAACCTGCAGCAGGCCGATACCGGCACCAAGATGATCCACCTGGGTAAACACACCCGCAGCCGCATTGTCTCGAAGGGCGTGTCGGCTGGCCGGAGCCAGAACAGCTATCGCGGACTGGTGCGCGTGGCCAAGCGGGCCGAGGGTGCGCGTAACTTCTCGCAGTGCGACTCGCTGCTCATGGGCAACCAGTGCGGAGCCCATACGTTCCCCTACATTGAATCAGACAATGCCTCGGCCCAGATTGAGCACGAGGCAACCACCTCCAAGATTGGCGAGGATCAAATCTTCTACTGTTTGCAACGTGGTATCGGAGAAGAAGACGCGGTGGCGCTGATTGTGAACGGCTACTGCAAGGAGGTGCTCAACCAACTACCGATGGAGTTTGCGGTGGAAGCCCAGAAATTGCTAGCCCTCACGCTCGAAGGTAGCGTAGGCTAACCCCTCTCTCAATCATCCGATGATTATTACCTGCTACCCAGAGCGATTACGCTCCGGGTGGCGATCTACTTACGAATATCACTATGCTTTCCGTTAAGAACTTACACGCTAAAATAGAAAATAAACCCATCCTCAATGGCATCAACCTAGAGGTGAACGCCGGGGAGGTGCACGCTATCATGGGGCCCAACGGCTCAGGGAAAAGTACGCTCGCTTCGGTGCTGGCGGGCCGTGAGGAGTTTGAGGTCACCGAAGGAAGTGTGCAATACCAAGGCATCGATTTGCTTGCCCTGGAGCCCGAAGAGCGGGCCCGCGAAGGGGTTTTCCTGGCCTTTCAGTATCCCGTGGAAATCCCCGGCGTGAGCACCACCAACTTTTTGAAGACGGCGGTGAACCAAATCCGGCTGCACAAGGGCATGGACCCCCTAGACGCTGTTTCGTTTCTCAAGCTAATGAAGGAGAAGATGAAACTGGTAGATATTGATCAGTCACTACTCAGCCGTTCGCTCAACGAAGGGTTTTCGGGCGGTGAGAAAAAGCGCAACGAGGTGTTTCAAATGGCCATGCTGGCTCCCCGCCTGGCGATTCTGGACGAAACCGATTCGGGCTTAGACATTGATGCCCTGCGCATTGTGGCTAACGGCGTGAACCAATTGCGACGCAGCGACAACGCCACCATTGTGGTGACCCACTACCAGCGACTCCTAGAATACATTGTGCCCGATGTGGTGCACGTGCTCTACAACGGCCGCATCGTAAAGTCAGGCGACAAAGACCTCGCCCTGGCCCTAGAGGAAAAAGGATACGATTGGATCAAGGAAGAAGCCGCCCTGGCGGAAACGAAGTAACGATTATGCCCTTACAAGAATTATTTACCCAGCAGTTTGCCGACTACGAAAAGCGGCTGAACGGTGAGCGCGACGAAGCGTCGCATCAGCAGCGCCGGGCCGCGATGGAAGTGCTGGAACGCATTGGCTTGCCCGGCAAGCGCGATGAGGAGTACAAATATACTCCCATCACCCGGGCGCTGGAAAAGCAGTTTGCGGAAGCCGTGGCCAGCCCGGCTACCTCGGGCGATCTGGCCGATCAATTTGCGAAGTGGCGCGTCGACGAGCAGGCCAACGTACTGGTTTTCGTCAACGGGCAGTTTTCGGACGAATTCTCCACCGTGGTGAGTCCCCCAGAAGAATTGGTCATTCAGCCGCTGGCTGAGGCTTTTCAGCAGCGTCCGGCCCTAATGAACCGTTACTTTGCCCGCCAAACCGCCGCCTCGTCCGATGCCTTTGTGGCACTGAATACCGCACTGGCGCAGCAGGGTTCGCTCATTCACGTACCCGCCGGGCAGGTGGTGACGCACCCTACTTACATCTACTATCTAAGCGACACGACTTCGGCCCCTACCTTCAGCCAAACGCGCAATCTGTGCGTGCTGGAAGCGCGTAGCCAAGCCACCATCACGGAGATGTATTTCCATACGGGTGCGCATCCGGCGTACTACAACAGCGCCACCGAACTGTGGCTGCACGAAGACGCCGTGGCCTACTACCACAAAGTGCAGAGCGAGAGTCCACTGGCCTATCATACTGGCCACACGCACGTGTACCAATTGGCCCGTAGTTTGTTTCAGGCGGTAACGGTTACTCTTAACGGAGCTATTATCCGTAATAATCTGGACGTGTCGCTGGATGCCGAGGGATGCGAAACGCATATGTACGGACTGTACATGGTGAAGGGCAAGACCCACGTGGACAACCATACTTCGGTAGACCATCGGCAGCCTAATTCGTTTAGTAACGAACTCTATAAGGGCATTATGGACGAAGCATCGCACGGGGTGTTCAACGGAAAAGTTTATGTGCAACAAGTTGCGCAGAAAACTAACGCTTTTCAGTCGAACCGCAACATCTTACTCACCAACGACGCCTCGGTAGACACCAAACCCCAACTAGAAATCTGGGCCGACGACGTGAAGTGCTCGCACGGAGCCACCACCGGGCAGATGGACGCTGAGCAACTGTTTTATCTCCGCGCTCGGGGACTGAACAAGGTACAAGCGCGGGCGTTACTGCTGAAAGCCTTCGCGGGTGAGGTGATCCAGAACGTGAAATCGGACGCACTCAAGGATTATTTGCGAGCCGTGATTGACCAACGACTGCTGAAAGAAACTACCCAATGAGCCTAGCAACCGCCGAAGCCCCTTCGCCATCCGTAGAACGCGTTCGGAAAGACTTTCCGATCCTTCACCAATCGGTGAACGGACGACCGTTGGTATACTTAGATAATGCCGCTACCACCCAGAAGCCCACGTCGGTGATCAACGCCCTGCGCTCATACTACGAGCAGGACAACGCGAACATCCACCGGGGCATCCACACGCTGGCCGAACGCGCCACCACCGCCTACGAAACCACCCGGCAATCGGCCCGGCAGTTTATTAACGCGGCCGAACCCGAGGAAGTCATCTTTACTCGGGGCACCACCGAAGGCATCAACCTGATCGCGGCTTCCTACGGCCGTACCTTTATTCAGGAAGGCGACGAAATTATCATTTCTACCCTAGAGCACCACTCCAACATTGTTCCTTGGCAGTTGCTGTGCGAAGAGCGAGGCGCGGTTCTGAAAGTAATTCCGATCAACGATCAGGGCGAGCTTTTGTTGGACGCGTACGAAAAGCTGCTTTCGCCCCGCACCAAGTTGGTCAGCCTGGTGCACGTATCAAATGCCCTGGGGACCATTAATCCCGTGAAGGAAGTCATTGATTTGGCCCACCAACAGGGAGCGGTGGTGGTGATTGACGGTGCTCAATCTACGCCCTACCTGGACATTGACGTGCAGGCGCTGGACTGTGATTTCTTGGTTTTTTCGGGGCACAAAATGTTCGGTCCTACCGGGGTGGGTATTTTGTACGGTAAACGAGATTTGCTGGAGGCAATGCCTCCCTACCAGGGCGGGGGAGAAATGATTCGGAGTGTATCGTTCGAGAAGACTACTTTCAACGATCTGCCCTACAAATTTGAGGCGGGCACGCCCAACATTGCCGACGTGGTGGCGCTGAACGAGGCGTTTGCCTACATCAACCAGCTAGGCAAACCCGCCATGCGCGCCCACGAGCAAGAACTATTGGAACACGCCCAGGCCGCCCTGGCCACCGTGCCGGGACTGCAATTTGTAGGAACCGCCCGCGAAAAAATGAACGTGGTATCGTTTGTGGTGGATGGCCTTTTTCACTTTGATTTGGGTCAGCTACTGGACGCCGGAGGCATTGCGGTGCGCACCGGACACCACTGTACCGAACCCTTAATGCGCCGCCTGGGACTGGAAGGAACCGTTCGGGCTTCGTTTGCGATATACAACACCCTGGAAGAAATTGATGCGCTGGTTAACAGTCTCGATCGTATTGTTCATCGCCTCAAACGTTAGGTATGGCTCAGTCTATCAACGAGATTCAGGATGAGATTATCGATGAGTTTGCCTTACTGGAAGGTGATCCTGAAATGACCAATTTCTACATCATGGAGTTGGGTGAAAAGTTGCCCCCGCTGGACGAGTCGCTTAAAACCGATGCGTACGCCGTGAAGGGTTGCCAGTCGAAGGTGTGGTTGGTGCCTGAGAAAAAAGGCGATCAGTTGGAGTTTGCGGCCGACAGTAATTCGGCCATCACCAAAGGGTTGGTAAGTCTGCTGGTGCGGATTTTTGGTGAGCAAAAGGCGGAAGATATCTTGAACGCCGAGTTGTACTTCATTGACAAGATCGGGATGAACCGCTTTATCGGCACGCAGCGGTCCAACGGCTTTGCCGCCATGATTAAGCAGATGAAGCGGTTCGCCCAGATGAGCAACCAGGGGTAACGCAAGGGGGCAAGAATACGTTGTAGGATGTAAGCTAAATGTAAAGGTAGCTATGAATCGCGCCAGAGAGATTGATAACATTAAGGAGTGCCTCACCCGTTTGGAACGTCATACCGGCCTAGATAACTAAATTATGGAAGAAGCAACCACGACCACCGACCTGCGCGAGCGCGTACTGAACGCCATCAAGTCAGTATACGATCCGGAGATTCCGGTGGACATTTACGAACTGGGACTGATCTACGAGATCAATATCTACCCGGTGAATAATGTCTATATCCTCATGACACTGACGTCGCCCGCTTGTCCGTCGGCCGAAGCGATTCCGAGCGAGGTAGAGGAGAAAATTAGGGCCATCGACGGCATCAACGACGTGAAGGTAGAGGTCACCTTTGATCCTCCCTACACCCAGGATATGATGTCGGAAGCGGCCAAGTTAGAGTTAGGATTTATGTGAAAACGGATGCTGGATACTAGCCACTACTTACTAGCCTCCAGCATCTAACATCCAGTATCTTTTATATACAAAACAGATGATATTATGTACCCAGAAGAACTAGTAGTACCCATGCGCTCCGATTTAACGGAAGCCGGATTTGAAGAACTAAAAACCGCCGAAGCGGTGGACCAACACCTGAAAGACCACCGGGGCACCACCCTGATGGTTATCAACTCGGTGTGCGGCTGTGCGGCCGGTGGCGCACGTCCCGGTGTGAAGATGGCACTGGCTGAAAGTGACAAAAAGCCCGACCATCTCACCACGGTGTTTGCCGGAGTAGACACCGAAGCGGTGGCCCGCGCCCGGGAGTATACCCTGCCCTACCCTCCATCTTCTCCCGCCATTGCTTTGTTCAAGGACGGAGAGTTAGTGCATTTTGTGGAGCGCCACCACATTGAGGGCCGCCCCGCCGAGATGATCGCCGACCACCTGGAAAATGTGTTCGAAGAATTGTGCTAGGATGATCTAGTTACAAAATTCATGTTTAGATTGGGGAAGTAGCCGCAGATTTGATAGATTTGTGAACTACTTCCTGCTGGGGCCTATAGCTCAGCTGGTTAGAGCACCTGACTCATAATCAGGTGGTCCCTGGTTCGAGTCCAGGTGGGCCCACTGACAACAAAGCACTTACGGATCGATTCTGATAAGTGCTTTTTTGTTGGCTCATAGCCAAGTTCAGCCGCTTCAAACCTTTGTGAAACTAGCGTATGCCTCGTCCGGATTACCCTTCTATAATAAAAGCTATACCTGTCCTGACGATACTGACGCTGTTCGGCCTTTCCCTCACTATTCAGGCTCAACCGAAACCGTTAATTGTCACCACCGACATTGGCCAGGATCCGGACGACCAGCAGTCGATGGTACGTCTACTGCACTACGCCAACGAGTTCAACCTGCTGGGGCTAATTGCCAACGCCGATGCCAACTACGACAATGAGCCTCCGGTCCTTAAAGACAGTATCATCCACGCGCTGATCGCTGCCTATGCTACCATTGAGGACAACCTGCGGTTGCACTCCCCGGACTACCCGTCCGCCGATTACCTGCATAGCATTGTGAAGAAAGGCAGCGCGGGCAACGGCGCATCCGTGCCGGTTGAAGCCTACGTGGGTGAAGGAAAAAACACCGAAGGGTCCGACTGGATCGTGAAGATGGTCTCCGAAAGCCCGGAACCGGTGTCCGTATCGGTGTGGGGCGGCGGGGCCGACGTGGCCCAAGCCTTGTGGCAAGCCCGAGCTACCCTGTCGGAAGCAAATTTTGAAAATTTTATCAAAAAACTTCGAATCTACTTCATCGGAAAACAAGACTCGTCGGTGGATTGGATCATCGACGAGTTTCCGGAGGTGTGGAAGATCGTGGCCCTGGCTCCGGATGGCAACAAGTGGGCTTCTGCCTACCGGGGGATGTTCTTGGGAGGGGACATGACCATCACCTCGCGCGATTGGCTGCACGAACACGTTATCGGACAGAACGCTCTGGCAAATCTTTATCCCGACCAAGCCTACACCGGGGGCAATGATCGCAACCCCTACGGCGCCATGAAAGAAGGCGATTCGCCGTCCTGGCTTTACTTTTTGAATAACGGATTGAACGAACCGTCGCATCCCGACTGGGGCAGCTGGGGCGGCCGCTACCAAGCACGAACTCTCCGCTTGTACGTAGATGCGGCGGATACCTACCGGGATGAAGCCTCCGGAAAAGTAGACTCTTCGGCTATGGCTACGGTGTATCGCTGGCGCCCGGCTTTCCAAAACGGCTTTGCGGCGCGCGTGCAATGGGGAATCAAAAGCTACGACCAAGCGAACCACCCTCCCGCCCCGGCGTTGAGTGGTTTTCCGGGGGGCGGCCTTATCCAAACCACGGCGAAGCCCGGCGCGGTGGTCACCTTCGATGCTTCGGCCTCGCACGACCCGGATGCGGATACCCTACGGTACCACTGGTTCGTCTACCCGGAAGCGGGCACCTACCCCAACGCGGAACAGCTAATGCCCGCCCCCCAAAACAACCCCACTGTGTCGCTTCAAATCCCTGAATCAGCCCAAGCCGGGCAAACCGTTCATTTGATCCTGGAATTAACCGACCAACGTACTCTTCCGCTAACCGCTTACCGAAGAATTGTGATCCGCATTGAATAACAACCGGCCTCACTACTTCACTCCCAGATACGTGTCTTGCCCAAAGGCAAACACCGGTGAGGGAGTGCGTGCCGACCGCAGGATGGCCTTCATCTCGTCTACTACTTCCGGGTGCTGTTCCGCCACGTTATTTTGTTCGCCCACGTCCGTGGCCAAGTCATAAAGCTCCAGCGGACCGTCGGGTTGGGCCAGCACCTCGTACTGTACCGCTTTCCAATCGCCCTTCCTAACCGCCAGGCGGCCCCCTTTTTCGTGAAACTCCCAGTAGAGATACTCGTGCTGCGCCTGCTCGCCCTCGCCGGTCAGCGTCGGCAAAAACGAAACACCGTCTCGGTCGGTGACCGGTTGCCCCGCCAGCTGCGCCAGTGTGGGGAACACGTCCCAGAAAGCCGATACGTGGTTGGTTTCGCTACCGGCCGCAACGTGTCCGGGCCACCGGGCAATCATCGGCACCCGAATGCCCCCTTCGTACAGATCGCGCTTGTAACCGCGCAACGGGCCGTTGCTATCGAAATAGTCCGGATCGGCTCCCGCCTCCTGGTGCGGACCGTTGTCGGAGGTGAAGATGATTAGTGTATTGTCTGCCAGCCCTAACGCTTCCACCTTATTCATAATTTCGCCCACCTGCTCGTCGAGTACGCTAATCATCGCCGCGAAGGCGGCGTGGGCTTCGGGCTGCGAGGCATAAGCCCCCGTGCGGTAACCTTCGCCCGCATCAGTGCCCTCGAACGACGTCTCGGGAAGCAACTGGCCGCGAAAACGATCCATATACGCGGCGGGGGCCACCAGTTCGGCGTGCGGAATGATGCTGGGCACGTAGAGGAAAAACGGCTCGTTCTGATGGTCTTCGATGAATTCCAGCGTGCGCTCGTGGATCAGCGTAGGCGCGTAGGTACCCCGCTCGGTTCCAGCGTTGGCTTCCAGCACCAGCGAATCCTGGTCGCTCCACAGGTGCCGGGGGTAGTAGGTGTGCCCGTAGCGCTGGCAGTTGTAACCGAAAAAGGTATCAAAACCTTGAAAGTTAGGGTCGCCCTCTGAACCGGGATAACCCAGTCCCCACTTGCCGAAGGCTCCGGTGGCGTAGCCCGCTTGCTGCATCGCTTCGGCCAGCGTGCGCACGCTGTCGGCCAGCGGGTATTGTCCCTCGGGGTACACTTCCTTATTGCCCCGCACCGGGGTGTGCCCGGTATGCAGCCCGGTCATCAGAGACGAGCGCGAGGGAGCGCACACCGTGCTGCCCGAGTAGTGCTGGGTGAAGCGCATCCCTCCGGCCGCCAGCCGGTCGATGTTGGGAGTGCTGAACTTAGTTTGCCCGTAGCAACTCAGGTCGCCATAGCCCAGGTCGTCGGCCAGGATGTAGATGATGTTAGGGCGCGGAGGCAAAGACGTGGATTTATCTTGCTGGTCCGGTGAAGCGCAAGCTGCCGCCAGACACCATCCGGTTACGAAAAGCAGTGCTTGTTTGAGCATGAGGAGATTCATCGTTATTTTTTTAAAGCCCGAATATAGAAAAATACTCGGAAACCGACAGCCGAGATACAAGCCAAGCTTTTTCTGAATGGGTCGATAATCCGTAGTTTCAGGTTCGCTAAACCTTGGTACCTTTGTCCCTGAACTCCGATTATGAAAACCTAATGCCGTCTACCCCTCTCCTACTCCGTGCCCGCTTCGCCGTTGCCGCCCTATTCTTTATCAACGGTACGGGCTTCGCCACCTGGATTCCCCACATTCCTTTTGCCCAGCGTAAGTTTGATCTGGACGAAGCCGCCCTGGGACTTACCCTGCTGGCCATTGCCGCCGGAGCGATCACCACCATGCCCCTGGCCGGTGGACTCATCGCCCGCTGGGGCAGCCGCCGGATGTGCGCCATCGCGGGGGTAGCCTTTTGCCTGGTGCTTCCGCCGCTATTGGTCGTGCCTTCGTACCCACTGTTTGTACTCAACCTATTTCTGCTGGGAGCCTGCGGCGGAGCGATGGACGTGGCCATGAACGCCCACGCAGTATACGTAGAAGACCAATACGCCAAGCCCATCATGTCGTCTTTTCACGGACTGTTCAGTCTGGGCGGACTGGTAGGCGCGGGCATCGCCGCCGGTTTGCTGGCCTTGGGCTGGACCCCGGAGCGCCACATGCTGGTGATGTCGGTGCTGCTGCTGCTACTCACGCTGGTGGCGCTGCGCTACCTGCTGCCGCCCGAACCCAAGGCCACCACGGCTGAAGAATCTGCCCCGCCCCTGTTTGCCCTACCCCGTGAGCGGGCCACCATCATCCTGGCGGCGCTGGCCTTTGCCGTGTTTATGGCCGAAGGATCAATGGCCGACTGGACGGCGGTGTATTTGCTCGATCTGCCGGGCACCGACGCGGCCCTGGCGGCGGTGGGCTTCGCCGTGTTTTCGCTCACCATGGCCGTGGGCCGACTCACCGGCGATATGGTGGTGCGCGCCCTGGGGCGGGTGTCGGTGGTACGCTGGGGCAGCCTGATGGCCATGACGGGGATGCTGCTGGCGGCCTTTAGCTCGAACCCCTTCTGGGCCATTGGTGGCTTTGCGCTGGTGGGCTTGGGCTTGTCTAACGTGGTACCGATCATCTTCAGCGCGGCCGGTTACCTATCGCCCGGTTCGCCCGGACAGGGCATTGCGGCGGTGTCTACCGCCGGATACTTCGGCTTCCTAGTGGGCCCACCCATCATTGGGTTTCTGGCCGAGTGGATCACCCTGTCGGGCGCGTTTCAGGTGCTGGCCGCCGGGCTGTTGCTGATGGCGGTGCGGGCCAAACTGGTGGAGAAAAGAGAATCTACTCCGCCGCGCCCATCAGGTGCTCATCCAGGAAGCTCTTGATCTGACCGTAGCCTTCAATCTCGTTTTCCTTCTTGCGGAATCCGTGGCCTTCGTCGTCGAAAACGACGTATTCTACGGGCACCCCGTTGGCCTTTACTCCTTCCACCATTTCATCGGACTCAATCTGGAGCACGCGTACGTCGTTGGCCCCCTGGAGCACCATCAGCGGTTTGGTCACGTTCTCGGCGTGGAAGAGGGGCGAGATGTTATAGAGTCGCACTGAGTCCTCGGTGGTGGGGTCGCCCATCTCGTCGTAGAGCGCCGTTCGGTAGCTTTCCCAGTAGGGCGGAATGGACTTTAGCGTCCGCAGCCAGTTGGTTACCCCGAAAATGTTCACGCCCACGTCGAAGGCTTCGGGCTCGAAGGCCAGGGCGGCCATCACCATGTAGCCGCCGTAGGAGCCCCCGATAATGCCAATCCGTTCGGGATCAATCACGCCGGTGGAGACCAAATAATCTTTTCCGGCGATGCAGTCTTTTAGGTCTTTGTCGCCGTGGTTTTTGTCATCCAGGTGATTGAATTCTTTTCCGTAGCCGCTGCTTCCCCGGTTGTTGACGGCCAGAACGGCGTAGCCGTGGTTCACCAGGTACTGAACGAGCGCGAAGTAGTTCAGGCGCGACTGCCCACCCGGGCCGCCGTGCACCCACACCAGGGCCGGGGCCGGATTATCCGCGCTGGCTTGCAGTGGCTGGTAATAAACGGCCGGAATTTCCAGTCCGTCGAACGATTGGTAGCGCACCACCTGCCCTTCGACCAGGTCTTCGGGATTAATGTCCGGGTTTAGGGTATTGGTTAGCTTGCGATGTTCGCCGGTAGCGAAGTTATAGAGGTAAAGGTTACTTGGCGAGGCCGAGGTGCTCACCGTGAGTCGGGCCAGTTCTTCGTTCTTAGCAATATTCACCGAAGCGATGCTACCGCCCGGAATGTCGGGCATCGTCACTTCTTCACCCGTGGTCTGATCAAAGACTTTTACCACCGTTTTGGCGTCCTGATTAATGCCAATCACCCGGTACTTCTCGTTCCACGAGTCGTAGGCGTACCACACGTCCCAGTCGGTCTCGTACACCTTTTCCACATCGCCGGTTTCCAGGTTTCGCTTGGCCAGGTAGACGAAGTCGGCGTTCTCATCGGTCAGATAGTACAGATCCTGATTGTTGTCGCTAAAGAACTGCGGACTGTAGGTAGCGTCGCCTTCGTGTTCGCTGATGTCGGTTCGCTCACCGGTTTCCCGATCCAGCAAATACATCTTTCCGTCGGCGCTAGTGAGGGCTTCGGTGAGGGCCAAGTAGCGTTTGTTGGGGGAGATAGCCTCGGCGTCGAGTCCGTCCTCATTCTGGTAAAACACCTCCGCCGTAGGTTCCTCTTCGTCTACGGCCGTGATGGGCAGTTCGTACAGGTCCATAAAGCGGGCATCGCGCCGGTTGGATGCGTAGAACATGCTTTGTTCGTCGCGGCTCCATCCCCAGAACTGGTTGCGCGCGCTATCGCCCGGCGTGAGTTCCTTAGCTTCCCCGTCGGCCGACATCACCTGAATGGTATAGTTCTCGTTGCCCCCTTCGTCAAAGGAAAACACGAAACGATCATCGTTGGGGAAGTACGACTCGGCAAAGTATGATTCCTGGGTAGAATTGGTAAGGGCCGTTTGTTCGCCGCTCGCTACGTCGATCTCATACAGGTTGTAGATACCCGACTCGTTGCTGCTGATCAAGAGTTTGGAAGCGTCGGGAGAAAAGCTTCCCCCGCCCAGGTTCACGTTTTCGTAGAACTGCTCGATAGAGTAGGTCTGGGGTGCGTTGGCGACTTGTTCGGACGAGGCGCATCCTAGTAAAAGTAGGATTGATAAGACGAAAAGAAGGGGTTTCATAGTATTAGTTTAGGTTATGTTTGGTTAAGAGTGAGATGAGTATACAACGGTCTCGCATAAATGGCGTAGCGAGCTTTTGCTCGCTATGAACATTTTATGCAATGTTAGTGGTAGTTTTTATTTCTTTAGATTTTAAGTCATTGTCATCACTTGTAACTAAATGCATTACAAAAAGCAAAACAATTAAAGGCACAATCCATAGCCCTAATAAAGAAAACCAGTCGCTGATGTTTTCTCCTCCAGAAGAATTTAATACTCCTTCACCCAATGGTCCTTTCGAAAAAATTGTGTTAAATGTAAAATTCCAACCGAGATGAAGACCGATTGGCATTGCAATCGAGGAGGTTTTAGAGAATGCTAATGCCCAGGCATATCCCATTAATCCTGTCCCAATCAATAAGACAATCATTGGGACTATTTGACCTAAAATTCCAAAAGAAAACCAATGATAAATACCGAAGGTAATTGCAGATATTAAAATTCCCTTTTTTGCACCAAACTTATTAATCAATATGTAAAGCAAAGCACCTCTAAACATCAACTCCTCAGTTAAAACAGATTTAAAATCCCACCAAAAATAGTTGGCAATCATTCCCACCGTGAAGTTTTCATTTAGCCCCCAACTTGAAGATTTTAGTACTATTTCTATGTATTGAACTCCAGTACATAAAATTGCCGTGACAATAAATCCAATTATAAATTCTTTTAGTCTTTTTATTATTGGCAAAATACCTAAAACAAGTAGATTCTTCTTTTCAATTAAATAAAGAACAATCCAAGAAATTAACAGAATTATTAATATCCCTATCATTCGCTTTTTTTGTTTTCTAATTACCACTAACATCTGTACATACGCATTGCGTATATCCGCAATATAGCTACTGAGAGGCTATTGGACAATGGTTCCGTTCTTTCGCATCGTCGCATATTTTTGTATTATTTTTCTATCATACATAATCTTACGAATAAATATTTTCCGTAGTCCTAAAGACAAATTGCTCTACCTGATTAAGCGTTTGTAAACGATTACAAACGTTTAGCAGCGAATTACCTTCATGCTGCTTGCTACCTTCCGTGACTTCAGCGCATTGCTTGATAATGGCACCTAACGAAACAGTGACTCACCATTAACTGTTATCTTATCCCTTCCAGCCATGCCTTAAAGCCCTTCACCTGCCCCTTGCTCACCAGCACTTCCGCATCGGCCTCGGGTTGCAAGTGTAATTTGAGCCGACTACTGAAGTAGGTATGAATTTGTTGGACGGCCGCTAAGCTCACGATAAACTGCCGGTTGATGCGGAAGAAACGGGCGGGGTCCAGCAGGGTTGAGAGTTGTTCCAGGGTGTAATCGAGAATGTATTTCTTGCCGGTATGGGTGATGAGGTACACCAGTTCGTTCTCGGTATAGAAATAAGCCGCGTCGTCGTCCGCCACCGGAATGAGTTGCTCGCCCTTTTTCACCAGGAAACGCTTTTTGGACGAGCGGCCGGTATGCGACAAAACGTCAAGTAGTTGCTCGAGCCGAACCGCCGGAACTGGGTCCGAAAAATCCTGCCGAAAGTTGCGGTACTTCTCAATGGCCCGTTGCAGTTCTTCAAACTTGATCGGCTTGAGCAGGTAATCGATGCTCTTATGCCGGAAGGCCCGGATGGCGTACTCGTCGTAGGAAGTGGTGAAGATGATGGGGCTCTTGATGAGTACTTGTTCGTAAATCTCGAAGCTGAGCCCGTCGGACAATTGGATATCAGACATGATCAGATCGGGCGCGGGATGGGTTTGGAGCCACGGTACCGCGCTCGCCACGCTGTCGAGCGTAGCCACTACGCTCACCTGCGGGTCAGCCCGTGCCAGCAGCTTGGTTAGGCGCTCGGCGGCGGGGTACTCGTCTTCAATGATGACAACGTTCATGAGGCCAGGGGCGGAACCTTAACGGAAAATACATCAGCCGTCTGCAACACCTCTACCTTTTCGGAAGTGAGCAGGGCGTAGCGGTTGATCATGTTCTGCAGGCCGGTTTTGGTCGATTTTTCCAAAATATTCTTTTTCTGCACGTTGTTTTCTACGGTGATATAGCCGGGCGCATCCATCGACAAGCGCAGCGTCAGTGGTTTGTCGCGCGACACCACGTTGTGCTTGATGGCATTCTCGACCAGAATCTGAATACTAAGGGGAGGCACCGGCCGCAGCATCGCTTCTTCCGGAAGTTCGTTCAGCACGATCAGGTTGTCGCGAAAGCGCATTTTGTTCAGCGAAACGTACGCATCGACAAAGGCTAGTTCTTCGTGCAGCGGCACGGTTTCTTTCTGCTGACTCACCAGCACGTAGCGGTACACGTCCGAGAGTTGTTCCAGGTAAATTTGAGCGGGTTCATTCTCGTCGTCGATCAGCGCCGCCAGGGTGTTGAGGCTGTTGAACAGAAAGTGCGGATCGAGCTGGCTCTTCAGTGCCTCGAACTGCGAGCGGATGTTCTCTTTGGCCAGGGCTTCGGAGCGCTGAAAGTTCTGCTTCCACTCCTCAAAGAAGTAGGCACTTTCGTAGATGGAAAGGATCAGCAGGGTTGGAATCAGATTAACCGCGGCGCTTACTATCTTTTGGCTCATCGAGTCGCAGATCACCACTCCGAACCACCCGAACAATTCGTAGATGAAAAGCGAAGTGGCCGCGGTAAATAGTATCGCAATGGGTATCTGCAACATAAGCCGCCGGGCTGTCTGCTCATTCTGCGGATACCAGCGGCGCATGTTCATCACGATGGCCCGGTTACCCTCCCAGAGCGTGAAGGTAAACGTGAACGAAATAAGAAATTCCTGAACAACCACCGCGGGCGAATCGAGCGGATCGTCATTGTAGAGAAACATAAACACCACGCTGACCAGGGGAATCCCAATTAGTCGCAGACGGCGTTCGTTGATAAAGGGCGCTTTCATTGAAGTAAGGTAGCAATAATTTGCCGGCAAAATCATTTGTTTTAGAACAAGATTCGGTACTGCGGCACGGGGAAGAAACCAATCTGGTACTGCATCTGCACGCTGTTGGTGCGGGGGTTGTAGATGCGGGCGAATTCATTTTGGTTGTTGGTCATGTTCTGCAGATCAACGCCAAACTCGTGGGTCACACGCCGGGCGTTGATGCGGTATGATATTTTGAGATCGGCCCGCAGATAGTCGTCCAGCGATTCGGAAAAGGCGCGCTCGTCCTGCCGCACCTCGTAGCCCAACGCGGCCGAGCGCTCGAAGTCCACCGGCGTAAAGCGGTTTCCACCTGAGGCAGTAAACTTTACGTCTACGTTTAGCGTATTACCCTTTTTCCCCACCTCAAATTCTTTTCCTCCCAGCAGATTAGCGATATACCCCCCGTCGAAGGCGGTGCTGCGCTGCACTCCGTCGCTGCCGGTGTACTTGGCGTCAAACAACGAAGTGGTTAGCAGAAAGTAGTAGCCGTTGCTGTAGAAGCGCTCCAGCGTTAGCTCCAGTCCGTAGTTGCGGCCCGTGCCGTTATTCACCAAAAAATCTTCGTCTACCGGTCCAAAATCGGCCCCGGCGTTTAGCATCGAGAACGAACTGAGATCGCGCTCCACCGCCACGTTGCTGATAGACTGGTAGTAGGCCTCTACTTTCAGGCGCAAGCTGGCGGTAAGCGAATGGTCGTACGAGGCCACAAAGTGCTGGCTGTTCACGAAGTCCAGGTTTTTGTTGGATTCTACCGAAGAACCATCCGGCAGCACCGTGCGGGTGAAGTACGATTCCAGCGGTTGAATCTGGCTGTGGTAGCCGTAGCCCAAACCGATTGTCTGCCGGTCATTGAGTTGGTAGGATAATCCGGCGCGGGGTCCGAGGGCTTGGCTGTTACTGATGGCGAAGTGCTGAAAGTTAAGCCCGGTATTCAGCGTCAGTTGATCGTTAAACCGGTGCTGCCACTGCGCATAGGTCTGGGTGAGCAGGCTCTGCCCGTCGTTGTTGCGGATGGGACGCTCATCGCCCGGCACCAGGCGAAAGTTAGCCAGGTCAAAATCGTAGAGATCAAGAATAGTTCCTGCGCTCACCGTATTGCGGGCGCTAAACTTTTTGTTGACCATCAGGTGGGCCGAATACTTGCTGTTGACGAAGTCGGCGCTTTCCTGCGGGATCACCGAGCGATCCTCAATGCTTAGCGAATCACTACGGAAGGTATTTTCTTGGCGAGAAGCCGCCAGCGACAGTTTGTAGTAGGTGGTTGGGTTGAAGTAATACAGGTGCGACAGTCCGGCGATGCCGGTGGCGTAGGTCAGGTAAGCGTCCTGGTTCTCACTGCCGTACAGGTTATCGCTGTTGGCTTCCAGGTCTTCTTCGCTGCCCAGCAGGTTGATGCTGCTGTTGCCGCCGATGCCGAACACCGTGAACCGCCCGGCGTTTTTGGTGGGCACGTTGATCTTAAAGGTTAGGTCTTGGTACTGGGGAACGGCCGACCCGGTACCGAAGTCGAGGCCCAGCGCACCGAACACTCCCAGGGTCGAGTAGCGGTAGTGGGCGATGTAGGAGGCGCGTGAATTTTTGCTGAACGGACCTTCCACTCCCAGTTCCACCCCGTTGAAGCCAATTTGCCCCAGGTACTCCCGCTTCTCGCTGTTGCCGTTGCGCAGTTGTAGATCAAACACTCCGGCAATGGCGTTGCCGTATTCGGCGGGGAATGCGGCGGTCAGGAAATCTGATTTATCGAGCACGTTGTAGTTAAGCATGCTCACCGGGCCGCCGGTGGCGCTCAGCGAACCGTAGTGACTCGGATTGGGAATGTTGATGCCCTCGAGCCGCCACAGCAACCCGCTGGGCGAGTTACCGCGGATCACAATATCGTTGCGATCGTCGTTGTTGGCGGCCACCCCGGCGAAGTTGGCCGCCATGCGGGCCGGGTCGTTGCGGCTGCCCGCGTAGCGGCCGGTTTCTTCCAGATTAAATGAGCGCGCGCTGACGGTGGTGAGTTCGTTGTTGGTTGCCGTTTTTTCGGCGTCCGCGGTGACGACCACCTCGTCGGTCGTCAGCACTTTTTCTTCCAGCGCCAGGTTGAGCACCACTTCCTTGCCGGTGGTTACCATCACGTTAGGAATGGTGCGCTCGCCGTAGCCCAAAAACGTGACCTGCAGGGTTTGCCGTCCGACGGGCACGCCGGTCAGTTTAAAGTAGCCTTCGAGGTCACTAGCGGTGCCAATCAGCGGGCCAATGCCAAGGACGACCACGTTGACGCCCGTGAGGGGAAAATCCGATTGGGTGTCCACAATGCGACCGCGGACGGTTTGGGTACGTTGCTGGGCCTGAGCCGTTGCCAGGCAGAAGGTGATGAGCAAAAATGAAAGTAAAGTTTTCATAGCCGGTTCGTGTTTAGGTTTTAGATGCTACAAACATAGCATCGTGGCCTACGCCCGGCAGGAATTTTGGGGTGAACGGGAGAAAAAGGGAGGTGAATGGATCGTTTGTCCGGGTAAACTCAGGCCGAAAGAGACTCTCCGTCGGGATGCATGTGGTTCACGATAAGTTTAAACTTACCACTATCTGATTTTATAATATTGTCTTCGACCACATAATTGAGCGAGAAAGGGGTGTTCTCACCAATCGATTCTTTCAGTTGTCTGGTCAACCGGGCTTCTTCATTGCGCGAGTAGGCGTCGGCGACAACCAGATTCACGTCAATGGTCTCCCGGTCTTTTTGAACCACCTGGCTCATCCGGATGTGGTCAATGCCATCGAAGGCGTTGCAAATGAGACCAACTTGGGTGCCGTCGGGCAGCACCAACACGTCATCGCTCCTTCCCTGAATTGCCTGAACTTTTCTTTGCCACGCCGGAGACCGGTCTTCGTCATCCAACAGAATCACGTCGTCTACTTCGTATCGAATAAGGGGGAAGCTGAAGTTGATAAGACTGGTAGTGATCACGCGATTTTTCTGGAGCTCGTTGATTGAGTAGAGTGGAAGCTGGTCGTAGGTGTTATCCACATTCTCCTTTAGGGCAATGGTTCTCTCCGCGTTGCCGTACCAGTCTACGATCTGAGACGAAAAGGCTTGCTGCACTTTTTCTCGCTGGTAGCTATAAAGGGTTTCCGACGAGGTGAAAACAAGCGGTACGCGCAAGCGCTGGTTCTTTTCGATAAAGAGATTAGCCAACGACTCTACCGAGCTGGGATAAGCAAAAATTGCGTTGGGTGCAAAATCACTGATTCTTTGAAAATACCAATCTGCATTCTCTCGGTTTAAGTGGAAACTAGAGAGATACAGCGTTTTGGTGAACGGATCGTACCGCTCTCTTTCCTGCGCGCTTAGGTTGCCACGAATCACCACGGTTTTCATACCGGGGTAGTGACCAAAGCGTATTCGGTGCGCCCACTGGTAGGCTCCTTCTTCTACAATCGATGCGTAGTCGCGATACACCGTCACCGATTGACCGGATGTGCCGCTGGAGGCAGTTTTTCTACTGGTCAGTGGGTAACCGCAGAAAATACTTCGGTGGTGCTCAACTACGTCCTGTCTGGTAACGATTGGGCAAAGGTACAGATCTCGAGTAGATCTGATCTTACTGACATCGATGCCGTGACGATCATAAAGCGATTTATAGAAGGAAGACTTCCGGTAGGCCTTCCGAATCAACGAAAGCAACTTTTCCTCCCGCCAGGCATCTACGCTGCTACTGCTTGCTTTTTCTAATTCTTGAACTGCTTTCAGCCTTTTGTAAAACAGGGGGCTATAGCGTAGTTGTTTTTCAAAAAATTGCTTTAAAAATCTTTTCATTGAGCACGCTTATGCTACCAAAAAAATGGGGGTATTAGGTAGACTAGTGCAAATTTAAAATTTAGTCGTATTTTACAAAGTATTAATTAAATTATACTCATCAGCAATTCGGCCTTGCTTCGTGTCTCTCCATCGGAGGATCTATGGTGATAGTCGTTCCGGTATCCTCTTCCCAGCAACCAGTTAGATGATGCCCCTGCTTTTACAAACAGACGCACCTTGGTTCTAATAATATCCTAGGAGAACTCAATCGGTGCTCGCAACGAATTCATTCGTAACGTTTGCTCGTCTCGGGTTATAAAGAGCACGATCAGGTACCGTTTCATAAGCTACATTTGCTAGTGTCTTTTTACGACCCCTGATCGTCGAAGAAAGTTGGGATCAGGGCTGAAACAGCTTTACCAGCCCATCGCCCTCAGAGCTCACGATAAACAGGCTTTTTCCGTTGGGACTATCCTCGGCCGACACAAATACTAGGCCTTCGGGCGCATCGCCGCTTAGCAATAGCTGCAAAAATTGCGGAGCGTACGGATTGGTCACGTCGTAGACCGCCACCGCGTCTACCCGCTCCAGGCCGATAAAAGCAATCGTTCGCTCGCCTACTTTGCCCAAAACGACTCCTTCGGGTTCCACACCCTTGGCATCACTACGTCCGTCATCGTAGCGGCGGGCGGCAATCACCTCTTGCTCCAGTTCGTTGCCGCTGTCGTAGATCTGCTCGCCGGTGGCTCCGTCCCAGATGCTGAACGAGCGCGCTCCGTAGGAGTACAAAGCTTCGTAGTCACCGTCTTCGTCGGTATCGCCCAGGGTGGTGGTAATCTCCAGCCGCCCCAATTGATCTTCCTGCTGTAAGGTTTCGGCATCAGGAAATACTTTGGCGTCGAGGGTTAGGTCATCTACCCGTTCTTCTTCCGAAAAGCCGTCGTAGTCGCGGGCGTCGCCTTCGTTGGCGGTTACTACGTACGACAACCCGTTCACTTCATAGGCCGCGATGGCATCCGGCTGATACATACCAAAAACCGGCCAGGGATTAAGTTGGATGCGGTCGTCTTTATCGCTGACGTCAATGGCGTTTTCGGGCAGTCGGTAGTTTTTGAACCCGAGCGGCAGGATGTCATCTATCGTTTTGCTGTTTAAATCAATCCGAGCCAGGCCGTTGTTTTCCTGTAACGATACCCAGGCGTAACGCGAATCTTCGGAAACGGCAATGTACTCCGGCTCCACGTCTTCAGCCAGACTGGCCTCCGGGCCAAACACCCGCAGCCCCTCCTTCGCCAGATGCGTCTGCTGTTCGTTGAAGGCACTAAAGTCTAGCGTTGTCACTGCGTAGTCGTTGCTGATCTCAATAATTGATACCGTACCCAACGGATCCACATCATATTCATCCGAAGGCTCACCCTCGTTGGCTGATAAGGTGTACTTTCCGTCAGGGCTAAAGGTGACCATGTCGGGCAAGGCACCTACGATCACTCGTTGCACTTCTTGTAGGGTCTTGGTAGCGAAGAATACAACAGAGCCCGGTTCCTGTGCCGGGTCGGCCTCCACTGCTACGGCCACTAGCCCGTCGTACACCGCCACGCTATTGGCCCCGCCGCCGTAGGGAGTGATGTCAATAGACTCCAGCAGAGCAGGATGGGTCGGGTCTTGCAGATCCACCACGTCGATGCGGGAGTCGGCGTCGTTGCTCACCACGAAGAGCTTCTTAGTAGACGGATCGTAAGCGGTGATTTCGGCCGCTCCTTCGGTGCCCAGGGCAATCTGGCCTATTTCCTGGAAGTTTGCCGGATTTTCAGCAGGCGGATTGTCGCCTCCGCGGTGCTTAATAATTTCTTCTAGTAATTCTTGGCAACCACTACTGGCGAACAAAGAAGCGATAATAAGCAGGGATAGCATCGTACGAGTTTTCATGATTTGGTTAGAATAGGTAAACATACAAAAAGCCCCAATATAGTAGGGACTACTACACTGAGGCTATGAGAAAGTCATTGATAACAAAAGGTTAACAATAACCAGGCTTTTGGTAATATTAAGTTAACACCGAAGCGCTAGTTCACTTCTTTGTGGGAACCATACCCAACCAAACAAAAAACACGAACAAGAAGAATCCAAGCATAGTGACTACGTATTTAACGTGGAACATCCAACGGTACAAATAACGTAATTATTATCTAATTGTTCAAAATTAAATTACAATAGTTAAATAAAGTTTAGTAAGAACTCAGCCCGACGATTCATGCGGTGAACCTCTTCTGAGCAGCCGTTCTGCTCGCAGGTCTGCAGCGGACGATCCTCTCCGTAGAAGTTCAGATAGATGCGCTCTTCTTCCACCCCCTGCTTCACCAGGTAGGCCTGTACGGCCTGGGCCCGTTTCTGCGACAGAATACGATTGTACATTTTAGAGCCCCGAACGTCGGTATGCGTGCTGGCTTCTAGTTTGAGACTGGATTGCCGTTGCATCAACGCCACGATTTTGTCCAATTCGGCGGCCGCAGTCGCACTGATCACGTACTTGTCGAAGGCAAAATAAACGTTTTCTACGACAACTGACTCACTGTTGGGAGCCGTCCAACCCTGCTGCGTGAGCAGATCACCGTTGCTTACCCGCTTCTTTTTTTCTTCGTTCTTCAGATACCATTCTCCGTCTTCATTTAGCAACTGATAGATGCCGTCGCCCAGTTCAACCCAGCGCTGGTTGTTATCATGGTGCGTTGGATGGCTGTTGATCATTATGAAGGTTGCATTTTCAAGCGCTGTTTCACTAACCAAATCCTCAGCGGCAGTTGTTTCCGTCCGGACTTTGGTGCTTTCCTGGTCCGCTTCTGCCAGTAGCCCATCGTAGGTTTGCGGTTGGTACACCGGAATTTTCCGATCAAGCACCTCAGCAGATTCCTCTTTCGGGATACTTACCAGGGTGCCGCCCGATTCTTTTTTAGCTTCGGCTTGGCCCACCACCCGATACGTTACTCCGCGTTCTACCTTCATGCGAATGGTGCCCTGCTCGTCTGAGAACACGGTGGTTGCTTTGCCCGTTGCTTCGTTTTTGACGCTCACCAGGGTGTTGGCCAGCGGCGCTTTGGTGAGACTATCGTAAAGTTGGGCCTCAATGGTGACCACTCCTTCGGCCTGCTGAAGGCGCAGCTCCACCCGGTGCTCAACGCCCGGTTCAAATTCATCCGCCATCACAATAGCCACGTCATCGTAGTGCAGCAACGGCTCAACGCTAATGAGGTAGCTTCTACTAGGATCGGCATCAAACAGCGCCGTTCCTTTGTGATTGGTGCGTAGGAGAGCGCGTTGCTGGCCGTCTTCAATCAACCGAACCGTGGCCCACTCGACGGGCTGGTCGGTGTCGGCATCCAGAGCCACCACCCGCAGGGGACTGGTGTTAGCGTGCAGATTGATGGGAATACTTATTTGGTTCTTGCCCTGCGCGTTCAGCGCGCTCGCCTCAATGATGGGATACTGCCAGGGAGAACCCTCGATCTCTCCGCTAAACTGATAGGAAGAAATATCGTCTACTTTGGCTTGAATCTCGCCCAATTCATTGGTTACCTGGCTGATGGTATCTCCGGTGGCAATGTTAACCAAATGCACCAGCGTATTGGCCAGTGTCTCGTTGGTGAGTTTGTTGTACAGTCGGGCCGTGAGGTCGACGGTTCCTGTTTCGCGCCGCAGCAGAATCACGCGTTGGTATCCTTCGGCTTGCGTGAGCAACGCGCCCGAATCTAGGATAACGGCGTTGCCCTGATAGGCTTCTCTTTCGACATCAATTAAATGAGAAAAATACGGATTCACATCCATCCGTACCAGTCCGGTGCTATCGGTGAGGGCAACTGCTTCGAGCATTCCGTTACCGATTAAGATCACTTCGGCATCCGACAGCGGCTCCTGCGTTTTCTTATCCACCACCAGCAATTCAAGAGTCTTGAGATTAATGTCTACCCGGTACAAGTCGTCATTTCCTGCCTGACCGCCGCGGTTGGAAGCAAAAAAACCTTGTTTTCCCTCCTCGCTGAGCACCAGACTAAAATCATCGTAGGGGCTATTGACCGGGTAGCCCATGTTATCCACAACGCTACCGCCTACTTCGCACTTATACAGATCGAGCCCTCCTAGGCCCTGGTGCCCATCGGAAGAAAAGTACAGCGTTTGATCTTGGTAAAGAAAGGGGAACATCTCGTTGCCTTCGGTGTTGATGGGACGTCCCAAGTTTTCGGGTTCCGTCCACGCCCCGTTCTCCTGCCGACTCACGTACAGATCGGTGCCGCCCAGTCCACCGGGCATGTCCGATACAAAGTAGAGTGCTTTTCCGTCTTCTGAAACGGCCGGGTGGCCTACTGAGTACGCGGGGTTGTTTAGCGTCAGAGGCGCAGGCTGCGACCAGCCGGTTGCATTCTGGTGAGCAGTGAAAAGACCCAGGGTTCGGGTAGCCTTCTTTCTTTTTTTCTGGTTGATGTTGCGGGTGAAGATGGCCTGAGTGCTGCTGTCGTAAAACACGGCGGGGCCTTCGTGGTAGGCTGAGTTCAAGCCCGTGCCGAACAACTTAGGACGATTGGCATTGCCGCTCGAGTCAACTTTTGTGAAAAACATCTCCAGGTACGGAGTCTCGTTCCATCGAAACACCTGCTTGATAGGCAGTTTGGTGTCTCGCGCTGAGATAAATACTAGTCCATTTTGGTACCAGGCGGGTGCAAATTCCGTCGCCGGAGAATTAATTCGCAAGGGTTGCACTTTATACAGTAAGCTATCGCGATAAAAGGTGGCCCGTCGGCTGATGCTGCGTAGTTTGTGCCGGGCCTGCTCATTGGTGGTGTCGTTCTGATAATACTGGGCGTACCACATCTCGGCCTGTCGCACCCGACCGGTGCTCATCAGAGCCTGAGCGTAGTGAAACTGGTGTTCGGGAGTAACCACCATTTCGTTATAGATCACCTGGCTGTACCACTGAGCGGCCTGCTCGGGATTATTAAGCTTGCGGTAGCACTCGGCGATCTGAAGTTTTAGGCGCACTTCTTTCGGATGTTTATTTAGCGCCCGTTGGTACAGCGCAATAGCTTCTTGATAGTACTCACTCTGGTATAAGTGATCGGCCCGTTTGGTGGGGCTTCCCAGGTAGGTGGTAATCGTTTTGACTTGTGCGCGGGCGGACAAGGCAACGATGACTAACAAAAGAACAGTAATACCTTTTTTCATGCTTGTAGTCCTAGAAGTAGCGTGGAGAAACCGATTTTTTGTGGCCGATGGTGAAGCGGTAGTTGAGCGAGAGCTCGTGCGACCCTCCGTCCACACTCTGAATCTCTTTGGTCGTAGCAAAATCGTATGAGTAGCCTAATTGCAGGCGGTCGGTTAGTTGCAACTGCAACAGTCCGTCTATTGAGTCGAATGAGCGCCACGACAAGCCTACCCAGAGCACCTCCATGATCAGTAAGTTAGCGTTGAGGTCTACTTGCACGGGGGCTCCCTCCACCATCTTGACGAGCATGTTCGGTTTGAGCTTTAGATCATCGTTTAGATCAAAGACGTACCCGGTGTTCAAGAAATAATGGCGCACCAACCCCCGCCCCTCAGCAGCGGTGGATTCGTACGAATCGTAAACCCGCTCGAGCAGTTGGGGCACCGACAGACCCGCGTAAAAGCGGTCGTTGTAGTAGTATATCCCGGCGCCAAAGTTGGGCTGCCAGGCGCTCACTACCCCGCGACTCAGCGCCGGGTCTCCCCCAATTTCCAGCTTGTTATAGTCGGCCCGGTAGTTACTGATGCCTCCTTGCAGACCCATCGCTAACTTTCCGTGCTCCATCTCGATGCGATAGGAGTAGGCCACCGTGGCGTTGAGTTGGTCGGTAATCCCAATCTGATCGCGCAGCAGCAGCATCCCCAGTCCCACCCGTTCGTTCTTAATGGGCGAGTGCACCGAAAGGGTTTGGGTGCTGGGAGCGCCGTCGATACCCAACCACTGCTGTCGGCCGATCATGGTAGCGCTGATCACCTCATGGCTTCCGGCGTAAGCAGGATTTAGTGCTAAACCGTTGAACATATACTGCGTGAACATGACCCCCTGCTGGGCGTGGCACAACGGCCCCAGGATCAGCATCCCCAGAATAATACTTAGTAAACGAATCATTTTCATAGCTATCGTTTGAGTAATACGTATCCGCTCAGCGGCTTTTGCCCTTCGCCTAAGTCAATGATGTAGAAGTAGGTGCCTTCGGGAAGCTGATTGCCCCCTATCCGTACCCCTCGGTTGGCTTCTCCCTTCCACAAAACTTGTTGGTTATCGTAACCTATCACCTGGAAGACCACCCCACCCCAGCGATTGAAGATCGTTACAATACTGCCCGAATAGCCTGTAATCCCTTTGATCTGCCAGTAGTCGTTCACCTGATCCCCATTGGGCGAGAAACCTTTCGGAATCGCCAGTGCTCCGACTTCTACCTGGAGTCGCACGACCGCTTGGCTGCATAGCATAGAGTCTTTCGCTTCACACACGCGGTAAACGAACTCATCTTCGCCCACGAAACCACTGTGAGGAATATAAGTAAAGCTGCCGTCGGCTTGTAGTATCAACTCACCGGACATCGGACTACTTACCAGTGCCACGTCGATCAGCTCGCTTCCCTCAATATCGTAGTCGTTGGTCAGCACTTGTCCGTTGATCTCTTCCCCTTCGCTTACTGTGTACTCGTCGGCAACCGCGACCGGTGCATCATTGACCGGGGTCACTTGAACGTACACCCAAGCGGTATCGCATAAGACCGGTCCGCCGTTATCACAAATTTGGTAGACCAGCGAGTCAGTGCCGAAGAAGTTGACTTCCGGTACGTAGAGAAACTGGCCGTCGGCTTGCAGCACTACCGCCCCGTGCTGCGCTGAATAGATCGGATTAATAGCTACTTTCAGTACATCCTGAAGATTGATATCCGTATCGTTGGTTAGTACATTACCTTCTAATGTTTGATCTTCCGCTACGGTGAAGCTGTCAGTTTGAGCTCGCGGGGCGTAGTTAAACGGCCGCACGGTGATCGTTACGCTTGCCGTAGCACAAGCCGACGGACTACCGTCGTCGCAGGTCTGGTAGGTGAATCTATCGGCGCCCTCAAAAGTGGCGTTGGGGGTGTAAGTATAGCTGCCGTCGGGGCGCAGTTCAAGCGTACCATTGCCAGGACCACTCACCAGCGAGGCAGTAAGTCTATCCTCTTCTATGTCTGTGTCATTAGTCAACACACTGCCCGCTTCCAGTACGGCAGCAAAGTTGGTGGTGTCTCGGTCGTTGGTTGCTATCGGGGTATCGTTCACCGGGGTTACCGTAATGCTGACGGTGGCTTGGTTAGAGACTATTCCTTTAGTATCCTCTACCGTGTAAGTGAACTGGTCCGGTGTCGCTGCATCGTTGTTGTAGTCCGCCTCTGGTACGTAGGTAGCAATACCGGTAGTCGGATTAAGATCAAGAGTACCGTGCTGGGGCTGGGTTACAATGACTACCGAAGCAGGATCAATACCGTTGGCATCCGTATCATTATCAATTACGTTAATGTTTACCAAAGCGTCTTCTTCGGTAGTTACTGGGTCATCATTAGCGACCGGGGCGAGCGTCAACTCAGTCAAGGCAAACAAGCCAAACTCATTGGAAGCTACATTGGCCGTAACACTTCCGGAGTTATTGTCACCCGTAGTGGTACCGGGCACCGCTTCCCACTGCGTACCATTCCAGCGGGCAATGGCCACTTCGTTAACGTCTACCGGGCAGTCGGCATCCCAGTGCAGGGTTACTTTACCCGTTGCCGAAGCATCGCTACTAGTCATCTCCCAGTAGCCACACAACCCGAAGGTAATCATTTCGTCGGGTCGCTGCTCAGCATCGGGTGGGGTTGCGCTGAAGTACTCTACCATGATATCAGAGGTAATGCTTAACTCACTGATACCAATCGGACGATAATTTATACCATCACCGATAGGAAACGTGAAGTCTTTGTCACCTCTACTTCTAACTCCTCCCTGTACGTGGCTCGCATTGGATACGGCTCCTACCGTACTACTCCACTCAAAGGTGAATATTGACCCAGCGTCTATCTCAACAATACCGTCAATAAAATTGACTTCATCTTTAGTCCTTATGTCGTTGAGCGTGATAAACCTACCATCACCTTTGTCAATGGTAAGCTTATTAAAGTGCTCTTCCGTACGAAGGTACTGGTCGGTAGTGCCGTCGAAGATAACCGTTTGCTGGCCACTTCCTTCTTCAAAAGTTGCAGCACCCGGACTTATCTGCTCCCAATCACCGGCTACCGACATCACTTGGTCAGCTTCCATTTCTAACAACACCCCGCCGGTAGGACTATTACCAATGGTTAGGTTACCGTTGATGTCTAACTCTGGCGGATTAGTACCTAGTTGTTTGAATGTTTTTTTGCTTTCCGGATCGTTGACATTGGTGTTTTTGTTGGAAACAATCAAGTGCCAGTAGGAGCCGCCTTTAGTAGGGTCACTTATGTCCCGAGGGGTAAGCATCACTTGGTCAGCTTCGCCGTTGTAATGCACTGTGTTATCTTCGTAGTGAGCAAACAAGCGAACACTGTTGTCAATATTATCCCCGCCGAACATCCAGGTAGCGCCTTCGCGGTTATAAAAAAGCACTTCGCCTTCTTCTGCACTGTTGACTTGACCAGCCATTTCTATCAAACCCCGGTTATCTACAATGAGAATATTGTTACTCATGTTGGTCTTACCCTTGACAACAATACTCCCGTGGTTGATTAGCTCACCACTGCCATCGTCTCGGTACCATAGGTTGCCATTCACGATGATGTTGTTGTGGTTGATAACTTCTATACTTGGATAATGAAACTTAAAGTGCTTTCCTACATTGATATCACCCTGCAAATTGTTAGTAATTTGAGCGGCGTGATTGATATCAAAATCGTCTGACAAGTTTACGTCACCATCACCCTCAATGGTGTAAGTGCCTTTAGCGTTGAAGGCCAGTTCGTAAGCTTGAAAACCCGCAGGATCATCCGAATTGATAATGACGCTAACTTCTGGACAATCCCCCCCCGGACAAACATCGTCGGCTCGGTCAGGCTCATCATCAAAAGTCTCATCGTTCCACTGGTTGAATTTGATAGAGTTGAAGTCGTTGTATTCTATGTCTCCCCCGTTTTTTATATCTAAGATTGCGTTTCCCCAAAGAGTAAGGCTGTTGTTGTTGATCCATTTTAGTTGATTACCATTATGTATAGTTAGGTTCCGCGTATCCAAGGGAGTAGATGCATCTACCGTATAGTCACCAATGATATGCGTATCGCTGAGTTTGTCGGGAACACAAGCGCAAGGAGGACCACCAATAGTATAGGACCAAGTATCGGGATCATTCCAGTCGCCGTCCTGGATAGAGTAGCGATCGTTTGATTCAGTGTAGACGCTGATATTGTCTATCTTATAATAGTCATCATCGGTGGTATTTCGCGCTTTGATAACCAATTGGAGCGTACTGCCGTTTAGCTCATCAGCCATCGCGGTAGTCGGCGCAAATCTACCCCGTTGCAAGCCGTTAAGCCACGGAGTTTCGAGACCCTCAACGCCACTATTGTCGGTGAGGATGTAGTATAACTGCAAATGTCCATCCATATCGGGGGGGCCATCCCCCCGGATATAAGCAGATACTTTTACATTGGAATATCCGGCAATATTGATCGTTTCGGAACGCCAAATTACTTCTCCGTCCGTATTCTTGGCTACCAATAACTGCGTTCCTAATCCGGGATCAGGTCTCACTTCAAAGTAGTTGTCGCCATCGGTACCCAGGCTAGTGTTATTGGTTGTCCAGGCGGTGGGCCCGGTATCTAAAGTGGTCTTATCGGCCAGGGCAAAGTCTTCGTGCCAAATGGTTGTTATGGTTTGGGCACTTTCGTCTCGAGTAACTCGATAGGGAGGCCGTTCTTCAAGCAGTAAGGAATACGTTGCAGTAGCTTCCGCCCGCTGGTTGCCTACCAAACAGAGAAAGGCAAAAACGGAAAAGCACTGATAAAGTACTAAAGGAACCTGACTCATGAATAGTATGGCTTGAGCTTGAGAGGTATTGCTTCTTAAAAGAGGGCGTACCGAGCGCGACAAAAAAGCTAAGAAGGGAGCTATTTTGAAACGTTGTTTGCCGCCAAAAAGCAGACGTGTAAGAAAACAAAGCGGATCGCTGCTTACTGAACCAGACAGCATTGCTAACATTGCGGGGCAACAATGCTAAGCAAACAAATTGTATGCATGACTACCGTTTAAGCAATACGTACCCGCTCACTGGCTTTTGGCCTTCGCCCAAGTCAATGACATAGAAATAGGTTCCTTCAGGAAGTTGATTGCTTCCCAATCGGAGGCCCCGCTCCGACTCACCGGTCCACACAATGTTTTGGTTATCGTATCCCATTACCTGGAATACCATATTGCCCCAGCGATTAAAAATTGTTACAATGCTACCCGGATAGCCAGTGATTCCCTTGATGTGCCAATAGTCACCTACTTGGTCACCGTTGGGTGAGAAGCCCTTCGGGATTGATAACAACCCGGCTTCTATGATTAGCCTAACGGTTGCCTGGTTGCATAGCGTAGGAGATTGCCCGTCGCATACCTGGTAAGTGAACTGATCTTCGCCAACAAAGGCAGTTTGAGGTTCGTAAATAAAAGTTCCATCGGTTTGCAATGCTATCGTACCAAAAGAGGGCAGATTCACCAACATCACCTCACCTAGTTGGCTCCCTTCTATATCGTAGTCGTTGGCAAGTACTTCACCAACGATCTCTTCCCCTTCAGTTGCGCTGAATTCGTCGTCCATCGCCACGGGCGCGTCGTTATCCGGAGTGATGCGGATCATTAGCCAAGCAGTGTCACACAAGACCGGCTCGCCATTGTCGCAGGTGCGGTAGGCCAATGAATCAGCACCGAAAAAGTTGGCTTCCGGGGTGTAGACAAAGCTGCCATCAGTTTGTAGCGTAACGGTGCCGTGTTGGGGAGCTTGTAGCGGGTTGACCTCTACGGTAAGCACATCATCCGGGTTGGTATCCGTGTCGTTAGCGGCGAGATTGCCCTCCAGTACTTGATCTTCTTCGGTGGTGAAATTATCGTCCTGGGCCCGCGGAGCGTAGTTAAACGGATGCACCGTGATGGTGACGGTAGCAGTGGCGCAAGCCGATGGAGTGCCGTCGTCACAGGCTTGGTAGGTGAATGTTTCAGTGCCCACAAAGGTGGCATTGGCAGTGTAGGTAAACGTGCCATCTTCACGAAAAGCCAGCGTGCCGTTGTTCGGGCCGCTGACAAGCGACGCCCTGATATCATCGCCTTCGATGTCCGTATCGTTGGCTAGCACGCTGCTGCCCATCAACACCGTAGCAACCTGGGTACTTCCTTCATCATCTATAACCGTAGGAGCATCGTTGACCGAGGTGACGGTGATCGTGAGTGAAGCTGCGTTGGACAGCGCTCCTTTGGTATCTTCTATGGTGTAGAATAGCTCGTCGGGAGCAGTTTCATCAAAATAATTAGCTTCGGGAACGTAGGTGACCGTGCCCGTCAACGGATCAACGGTGGCCGTTCCACGGAGGGGCGGTTGCACAATCACCACCGAAGCGGGGTCGGTGCCGTTGTTATCAGTATCATTTGCCCGCACGTTTATTGCCAACGGAGTATCTTCCTGAGTGGTTTCGGCATCGTTGTTGGCGACCGGAAGAGCGGTGACTTCGGCCAGGGCGAATAGGCCAAACGCATTGATGGCCAC
The DNA here is from genome assembly GCA_965217295.1 of Cyclobacteriaceae bacterium. Lineage (GTDB taxonomy): Bacteria > Bacteroidota > Bacteroidia > Cytophagales > Cyclobacteriaceae > Tunicatimonas. The sequence goes on along the minus strand of CBDCHR010000008.1, from coordinate 3,755,519 downwards.
CGGGGTGGTGATGCTTCCTTTCGTAGCGTTGCCGGTGAGGGTGCCGCGCCCTTCAGACACCCACTGGCCCCCGTCCCAGCGGGCAATGACCAATTCGTTGATGTCGACCGGGCAATCTTCGTCCCAGTGCAGGGTGACCGAGGCGGGGGCGGTGCCACCGGAGCGAGCCACTTCCCAGTAGCCGCAGGGGGCCAGGTTCACCATATTTTCCGGTTTAGCCGTAGCGTTGGCGGGAGCGCCAATGATGTGCTCCACCGTGAAGTGCGCAGCACCGCTCGATCCACGGATGCCAAGCGGTCGGTAGTGCGTGCCGTCTCCGGTCGGAAAAGTGAAGTCGGTGGTATTTTGCTTGGTCACTTTCCCCCGCACGTGGCTGGCATCGGAAGCGCCGCTTGTTTGAGAGAGCGGTTGAAAAACCACACTGCTGCCAGCAGCGACGGTGAGGATACCATTAACGAATGTAGCGTCCTTTTTCATTCTAGATCCTTCCGCAACCAGCAACTCTCCCGCACTTTTATTGAGGGTAAAATTTTGGAATTGTTCGTTGCTTCGAAGCGTTTGATCGCTCGATCCATCAAAAGTGACTGTTTCATTGTCCTCCCCTTCTCCAAATGCAGCGTATGAATTATTGACTTGCTCCCAATCCCCACCAATGTTGATGTTGGTATCGGTGCTACCAATATCCAATCGTGTCTCTCCACTGACTGAACCAACAATAGTGAGATCACCTTTAATCGTCAGTCGTGACGGAGGACCGGAAGGATATAAGGTTTTGGTAGACCTCGGTCCGGTGCCGCTGGTTCTTTTGTTGGAGAGCATAAGATGCCAGTAGGCTCCTTCCTGAGTAGGATTGTTGACATCTCGGGGAACGAGCATCTGCTGGTCAGTGATGCCATTGTAGTGCACTTCGTTGTTGGCTTCAGCCGCGAATAAGTAGATATCATCGCTGATAATGTTGCCTCCTAACTTCCATATGGCATCGGCCCGATTGTAGAACAAGAATTCTTCCCGCTCAACGTTTTGTATGTTTCCGGCCATCTCTACGCTGCCTTCATTCTCTATCGTTAATTCGTTGTTCTTGATCTCAGCAGGACCTTTGATGGTCAGGTTCCCATTGCTGGTATTGGTGATTTGGCTGCCAGCGCTGGCGTCTATCTCCAGGCCCGCTGCTTCAAACGAGCCGTTGTTAATCAGATGCCCGTTGTTGTTACGATACCACAAGTGTTGGTCTACGGTGATGGTGCCGTTGTTGGTAAAGGTGATGTCTTGGTAATGAAATTTAAAGCGCTGAGCCACGCTGATTTCACCGGCTAGGTTATTTACCAGCTGTGCCCAGTGATTGATGTCGAAATCCTCGAACAGTTGCATGTTTCCACTCCCCTGGATGGTATAATTCCCCTGCGCGTTGAAGGCCAATTCGTAGGCTTGAAATCCTACCGGATCATCTACGTTGATCACAACATCAACTCCAGGATAACTTTCGCCAAGCCGGTCGGTCTCATTATCAAGCGCAATACTATTCCATTGGTTGAACTTGATAGAGTTTGAAGCTTGGTGAAGGATTTTCCCTCCGTTTTGCACATCCAACGTGGCGTCGCCCCACAGCGATAAATCTTGGCTGTTATTAGTCCAGCGGAGCGTACCTGCGTTATGGATCGTCAGATTGCGGGTATCGATTCTGGTGGGTGCATCCACCGTGTATCCGGCGATGTGAGTATCACTCAGCAAGTCGGGCACACACAAACAGGGCGGGCCGCCGGAAGTGTACGACCAGGTGTTTGCGTCGTTCCAATTTCCGTTTTGAATGGCGTGCCGCTCACTGGCTTCGGTATAGATGTGAACATTGTCGATGAAGTGCTTTTCATTGTTTTGATCACTCTTGAACACAACAATTATCCGAAGTCTTTCGCCACTCACTCCCCCAATCATTGCGGTTGTTGCAGCAAAGACATTTGCCCAAAGTCCGTTGGTGAAGGGAATATTAGGCCCACCGTCAACGGTGTAATACACCTGTAAATCATCGGCGTTTTCCATGGAGCCGGTACCCTCAATATCTACGGCGATCTTTACCTCAGCATAGGCCGAAATATCAATCTCCGCCGATGTCCAGGAGCCTTCGTCGTTATCAGCGGTTAATCTACCCGCCTGCACACTGGTTCGGTTTTGGGAGGTCGTAAGCGTCCAGGCGGTTGGTCCCCCGTCGGAAGTGGTTCCGTTCGTCAAATCAAAATCTTCGTACCAAATGGTTTGCTTGCTTTGCGCACGCTCCGCGCGAGCCGTCCGAAAAAAAGCCTGATTGCCGTACACTGGGTCATCTGCCGGATTAGCCAGACACCACCCACTAGTGCTTAGCAGCAGCAGGAGAGAAAGCACGTACGTCTGTCGAAAAACTATCGAAGCAACACCAGTCATAGACTGCAAAACTTAAGTTTGCGCGGTGGCTGCTACTACAGACAGGGTATACCGGGCGCGACAAAAAAGCTAAGAAGGCAGGGACTTTTAAATTTTTTTTCCTTACGAAAAGCAGACGGGTAAGAATAAAGAGCGGATTGCTGTTTCCCGGGCGGGACGGGATGGTAACCGTTTGCCGCCACCCGGCGGGAAGAAGAATAAAAAAAGCACGCCTCCGGGTAGGAAAGCGTGCTAAACGGAAGTGGGTCCTATAGGACTCGAACCTATGACCCCTTGGGTGTAAACCAAGTGCTCTGAACCAACTGAGCTAAGAACCCATAACGCAAAAACGTGCTGCAAATGTAATACACTTCATTTATTTGCCAACTATCGAAACCATAATTTTTTAGTTTTGTTGCTTCGGGTACAACGTACCTTTCCCCCCTACTCTGGGCCGCTCTTTTCGGGGAGGTGGGTATCATATTTGACGGGTTTTGCACGTTGCATACTAAACGGCACTCTTGATTAAGAAACTACTAACGTACACCGCGTGGCTGCTCGTCATTGCGGTGAGTGGTGCCCTCAGTTTGGGTTACTACTACCAGGACCAAATACTGCAACGCTTCGTGCAGGAGGCGAACCGCTACCTGACCGTTCCGGTGGCAACCCGCCAGGTTTCTCTGTCTTTTCTATCCACTTTTCCCCGGGTTTCGGTGGCGCTAGACGACGTACGAATTGCGGGTCACGCTGATGCCCCCCCGCTGGCGGAGGTAACGCACGTCAACTTTTCGTTCGATGTTTGGGCACTGCTGCGGGGCGAGTACCTCATCGACCGGGTAGCACTACGGCAGGGCCGTTTGTACTTGCACGTGGACGCTGCGGGGCAGCGCAACTTTACCATTTTTCGTTCGACCGCCCCCGCTTCTGGTGTGTCTGCTTCTCAGTCGCCACTGGCATTCCGCTTAAAAACCATTATTCTTGATCAGATAGAGGTAGACTACGTAGACGACCCACTGCAACACCACACCAAGATGGTGGCGCAACGCATGGAGGCCGCCCTAGACGTGCACGGGGCGCAGTACGATATCCGACTGGAGGGCGATTTGCTCAGCCAGGGCATCCGGATAGAAAATGACAGTTATTTTGTCCAAAAAGATTTACTGGTAGATGCCCGGCTCAATTACGATCATAAGCAACAGCACTGGCAAATCATGCCCTCGTCTCTTCAACTGGAAAAAGGGGGCTTCACGGTGAGCGGTCACTTTAACCATGCCGATGGCACCTCGCTCAACTTAGCGGTGGGGGGAGACCAAACGGACGTGCAAACGCTGTTATCCTTGTTGCCGACGGCAATGGCTAAGCCGCTGCTGGCCTACCGCAGCGCGGGTGAAGTATATTTTGAAGGAACGGTGAACGGTCACCTGCCCCACCCCCGCGTCGACGTGCGCTTCGGCTGCCAAAACGCGTCGCTGTATCATCCCGACTACCAAAAACAATTAGAGAGCCTGCACCTTACCGGGCACTTCACCAACGGCGTCCAGCAGAACCTGACCACTTCCGAGCTGTCGCTGCAGGATGTGGAAGGAACGCTCGACGGCAAACGCGTACGCGGCAACCTGCTCGTGCGTAACTTTCGAGATCACTATCTGGAAGCACAGGTGCAGACGGATATCGACGTGCAGTCGGTGCTGGGTTTTTATCCGCTGGCGGAGGTGCGCTCGGCCAGTGGATACCTTACGGCTGATATTAGCCTAGCCGGAAATTTACGCGATATGCGCAGCACCCGGCTCGCGCAACGACAGCGCACCCAGAGCTCGGGGTCGCTCAGGCTGCGCGACTTTCACCTGCAACTAGCTAAGTACCCCCTTCCCTTTCGCCGGTTGGACGGTCACTTTATCTTTCAGAACAACGACGTGGCCGTCAGCGACTTTTCGGGCTACGTGGGCCACAGTCACTTTAACCTCAACGGTTTCTTTCGCAACGCAATTGCCTACCTGCTAAGCCCTACCCAACCGCTAAGCGTGGAAGCGGACCTACATTCTTCGCTGATCGATCTGGATGAACTGCTGTCGGGCACGATGAACGAGTCAGCTGGAGGAGGAACCACCGATTTGGTCAACCAAAGCGATTGGCAAGCCACCACCACGAAGCAGCCCTACCGGTTTTACCTTGAGCCTCGCTTATCGGTAGACTTTAATTGCCAGGTAGATCGGATCAAGTTTCGTCGGTTTAAGGGTATCAACTTACGCAGTCGGTTGGAGGTGAAGCAACAGGTGGCTCGCGTGCGCAGTTTGTCGGTGGACGTTGCGGGAGGCAGTGCTTCGGCAAGTGGCACGGTGAACGCCCAGCGACCGCAGTCGGTGCAGTTGCGAGCGACCAGTGATTTTGAGGGTATTCATGCCGATAGCCTTTTTTACATTTTCGAGGATTTTCAGCAGGATTTTCTTACCGCCCGGCATCTTAAAGGCCGTCTGTTCGCTCAGGTGGACTGGGTAATGAACTTTGACCGGGCGTTGCGTCTGGACTATCCATCACTGCTGGTTACGGCCGATACCCGCATTGCGGACGGTGAACTGAACGATTTTGCGCCCATTCAAGAAATTGCCCGCTTTGTGGACGACGAACACCTGGCGCGGTTGCGGTTTGGGGCTTTAAGCAATCGCATTCGCATCGCGAACGAAAAAGTGTACATCCCCGCCATGGAAGTGCACAACAACGTGTCATCGATCACAGTGGAAGGAGTGCACACCTTCGGCAACGTGCTGGACTACCGCTTTGAGATGCCGCTGCGGGACGTGCATCTGCGCAGTCGGCAGGCCCGCGAGCGCGCGCAGCAACGGAGGAAAAATTTTGGTGAGATCGCTCCTGACGACGCCAAACCGATGAAACTTTTCCTCACCGCCCGGGGCTCCATAGATGATTACAAAATTGCTTACGACTTTGAAAAAGCTAAAATTGCCCTGAAGCAAAACCTGAAGGACGAAAGGCAAGAGCGCAAGGCGATCTTTGAGAACAAGGGTCGCAAAGCTGCCTACCAGGTGGAACTAGAGGAAGAGTACTTTGAATTTGATCAGTAGCGCGTTTGCTCATCGGGGCCTCGGAGCGTTGGTTTTGCATATCCTTTCCTCTTCGCAGCCGTTGAAGCTTTTGTTTCTTATCTTTTCGATGCCTTTATGAAGCGATTTTTTTGGTTGGCTGGTTTGATGATTTTTCTAAGCGGCACTACTTGCGCTCAGGAGCAAGAACAAGGAGAAGGGGGGGTGCTCAGCTTGGCGGATCGGGTGATTGATTTTTTTTCCGGCGAAATTCCCCTGCGGCGCAACGAGCATCCCATTCAATGGGTGGTGGCTCCGGTGGTGGCCTACGCCCCCGAAACCAGTTGGCAGTTCGGCGTGGGCGGCAAAGTGCTGTTCCGGTCGAGGCGTGCATTGGAGTCGTCCCGCACCTCGTTCGTGTCGTTTGCCGTTCGCTACACCCTGAACAACCAACTGCTTGCTTCGCCGGAGTACACTATTTTCTCGTACGATGAACGCTATATCCAACGCGGTGAAATTGCCTACATTCAGTTTCCGCGGCTCTACTACGGCATTGGTAACGATTCTCCGGCCGAAAACGAAGAACTTTTTTCATCCACGCTCTTCAGTGTGGAGCACCTCGCCTACCGCAACGTGTGGGACAAACTATACGCCGGTCTGGGCTTTCGCTACGCGCTCACCTACAACCTTGAAACGCTTGCGGATGGGTTGTTGCAAACCGACAATCCCGTGGGAATTCGCGATAACCAGGCGGTGGGCTGGGACTTGGGACTGATGTTCGACAACCGCGATAACGTGCTGAGCACCACCTCGGGCTTTTTGGCTGAGTTTCGCCAGCGCTTTCACCAGAAATTTTTGGGCAGCGACTTCAACTACCAGGTAGGCGTGCTCGACGTACGGAACTACTTCAAGCCCTTTGAAAATCGCCGCGACATTATTGCCTCGCAGGTGTACGGCTACTTCGCCTTTGGCGATATTCCCTTCACCGAACTGGCTCCGCTGGGCGGGGATATGATTATGCGCGGCTACTACGAAGGGCGGTATCTGGACAACCTGCTGGTGGCCGTGCAGACCGAGTACCGGGTGCACATCTGGAAAAACCTGGGGGCGGTGGGCTTTGTGGCGGTAGGTGACGTAGCGGAGGAGTTTCGAAATTTCAACATTCCGAACCTGAAGCCCTCGGGCGGAGTTGGTCTGCGCTATACGCTGATTCCGGAAGAAAACCTGAATATTCGAATTGATGCGGCCTTTGGAAAGGCAACCAACAACTTCTACATCAATATTTCGGAAGCTTTTTAAACCGACTGGTTATCTATCCGTACTTTTTCCGATTAAAGTAGTGCATCTTTTCGTAGTTGCCCACGTTAGCGTCAAGTGTCACGATTTGGCCGCATCGCCTGCAATCAACGCATAATTTCACATTATTTTTTGCTACCTTACTACCGCTATGAACACCCACGACCGAAAACGCCGCATTGTCGATACCGCCCTGCAACTCTTCAGCGAAAACGGCTACGATAAAACCTCAATCCGCGATATTGCTAAGCATGCGTCTATGTCGCTCGGGCTGCTATACAACTATTTCGCCAGCAAGGAGCAACTGCTGGAAGCTATTGTTCAAGAAGGTATCGACGATCTGAAGCACTCCCTCGACCTTACCCGACAATCGCACGATGACTTGCTGGCGCTGCTCAGAACAATTTTTTCGGTGATTGCCCGCAAGCAAAACCACTGGCGGCTCCTGCACATCGTCCGCACGCAGCGGCACCTGACGACCTTGCTAGCCGAACAGTTCGAGGCTTTTAACAACTACCTGATCTCAGAACTATCGCTGCAACTGCGGCAGATGGGCTACCAGAACTCGGTGTCCGAAGCCCTGCTGCTCTACGCCACCGTCGACGGACTGGCCACCCACTACCTGTCCAGCGACAAATATCCGCTCGACAAGGTGCTGGAGCAGTTGGAGAAGAAATACGCGGTGCCGGTATCGTGAAGAAGCCTACGGGAGCACCTTCTGTTTGGATCGCTTCTCTATCTTGTTAAGCAAAGCCGCTAGTTCTTCACCCTTGTCGATTATTGTCTCGTATAAATTGTTGGTTTCGTCCGGGTCTTTTTCCAGGTTATACAGTTCGTTTGGTTGTTCGGTGGGAGCCTCGTGCGCTCCTCGTCCATAATCGCGACTCAGCACCCCTTCTCCGCCGCCCACGATAAGCTTCCACTGATTTTGCCGAACCACATCTTCTCCGATGATCAGCTCCTGCCGAATTGGTTTGCTCAAAGAATCGCCGCGGAAGGCCGGAAGCAAATTGTGACTATCCAGCGCATCAGCTTCGGGCAGCGGGTCGCCCACCACGGCGGCTATGGTGGCCAGCACGTCGGTGAAGCCCAGCAGGTCGTCGCGCACCGTGCCCGCCGGAATATGGCCGGGCCAGCGGGCAATAAACGGAACCCGGTGCCCCCCTTCCCAGTCGTCGACTTTCATGCCCCGCAGGTTGGCGGCCGAACGGTGGTTATACTTTTCTACGTCTTCCGGAAACCACACCGGCCCGTTATCGCTGGCAAAAATCACCAGCGTGTTGTCGCGCTGCCCCGTGGTTTCCAGGGTTTCCAGCAGTTGGCCCACCATATTGTCGACCTGCATCACAAAATCACCGTATTCGCCCACCGAACTCTCACCCACAAAGTCATCGGTAGGCACCCAGGGGGTGTGCGGGGCGGTGAGTGCCAGGTAGAGAAAAAACGGTTGGTCATTGTCGGTCTGCACTTGGTTGGTGACAAACTGAACGGCTTGCTGGGCAAAGGTGGGCAGCACTTCGCTGAACTCAAAGTCGGGGGCAATGTTGCCCGCTCGCCAGAAGGCGCCCGAAATGGGAGTGGTGGCGCTTTCGCTTTGGTGCGCCGCTACCGTGTCGGTGGGAGGAGCCACCGGGCGGTTTCCCTCAATATAAAAGTAGGGAGGAATGTCTAGCGAAGCATACATCCCGAAGAACGAATCAAAACCCCGGTCCACCGGCCCCCCCGACAGCACCTGATCACCACGGAAGGTGCTCCAATTGTCTACCCCGTCGAAGCCCAGGTGCCACTTGCCCACACAAGCGGTGCGGTAGCCGTTGCGTTGCAGCATTGAGGCCAGCGTGAGCTGCGATGAATCGATCAGCGCCCGCTTTTGCCAGTCGAGCGTGGCCCGGATGGGATACCGCCCGGTGAGCAGTCCGTAGCGAGAAGGGACGCACCAGGGGCCCGATGCGTGCGCATCGGTGAAGCGCACGCCCTGCGCTGCCAAACGATCGATGTACGGCGTAGCGGTTTGCGCTTCCGGGTTATAGCAGCCCGCATCGCCGTAGCCCATATCATCGGCCAGGATAAAAACAACATTGGGTGGCCGCTCGGCAACGGCGGTATTTTGAGAAGAATTGCTAACCGAACAGGCAGTGAGGAAAAACAGGGCCACAAGCCCGGCGGATGAGTAGTTCATAGATCGAAGATTGATTGTTCATCGCGGGTAAGATAGCAAATTTAGCGTTTGTCAAAAATAGTCAATGAAAAAGCCAAATGACGGCCAACCACCGGTTCTTTTCCCTACGTTATCTTTAACCGCGGATCTGGACTGATGCGCAGGTCGCTGAAATCTTGCGCCAGATACTGATAGTGGGCCGCCATAGCGATCATCGCCGCATTATCTGTGCAGTACGCAAACTTCGGAATGTGAACCTTCCACCCCCGCCGCTCCGCTACTTCGGCCATTGCCTTCCGCAATCCCGTGTTGGCGGATACTCCCCCGGCAATGGCCACCTGTTGAATACCGGTCTGCTCAACCGCTAAGGTTAATTTATGCAACAGCATGTCGATCAGCGCTTGCTGAAGGCTCGCGCAAATATCTGCCAGATGATCAGTCACAAAATTGGGATCGCGTTGCTTTTGTTGATTCAGAAAGTTGAGAAACCCGGTTTTGATACCGCTAAACGAGAAGTCAAGGGCTGGCATCTGGGTTTCGGGAAAGGTGAACGCCCGCGGATTGCCCTGCTGCGCCCAGCGATCAACGTGCGGGCCACCGGGATAGGGCAAGCCCAGCAGTTTGGCCGCTTTGTCGAAGGCTTCTCCCACCGCATCGTCTTGCGTTTGCCCAATCACCTGCATATCCAGGTAGTCATCCACCCGTAGCAACTGCGTATGTCCCCCGCTCACGGTGAGACACAAGAAAGGAAACGTCGGATGGGGAGGGTCGATGAAGTGCGCCAGCACGTGCGCCCGCATGTGGTTCACGCTGATGAGCGGCACAGACAGTTCCCGGCTGGATAGTCCCCGACTGGACAGTCCCCAGGCGAGCGACTTGGCAAAGGAAGCCCCCACCAGCAGTGCGCCTAATAAACCCGGCCCCTGGGTGTAGGCCACCGCACTGAGCATAGTTTTTGTTATATTTGCGGCGCGCAGCGCCTGGTCGATCACCGGGACAATATGTTGCTGATGCGCCCGCGAGGCCAACTCGGGCACTACCCCTCCGTAGTGCGCGTGAACCGACTGGGTAGCAACAATGTTGCTCATCATCCGACCGTTTTTAATTACCGCCGCTGAGGTTTCGTCGCACGACGACTCGATGGCTAAGATAGTGATCGGTTTGGTAGGCATCGCGTGGATATTCATTGGCAGAAAACTTGAAGAAGGAACGTAGTAAAGGGTCAGGTATCAACAAGAAGATTGTCAAGACAGTTTTGTGGCTGACGGTGACGCTTTTTGTGCTATTGCTGCTGCTGATCACAGTGGTGCAGATTCCCTCCGTGCAAACCCGCGTTCTGCAACGTTTAAGCCACGTAATTTCTAAAAAGACCGGGTTCCCTACTAGCATCGAGCGGGTCAATATCAAGTGGTTTGATATCGCAGTATTCGATAGCATTGCCATTTACGACGAAGAGCAGTGCCCCATGATCTTGGTGGATCGGCTCACGGTGGATTTTGACATACGTACGGGCTGGGATAACGGCAATATTTACCTGGATGAAGCGAAGATTGACGAGGGGGCGGTTTACCTGATCAAAGACACCCTTACCAACAGCCTCAACATCACCACCTTCATCAACCGGGTGCGAGAACTTACCCGCAAGAAAAACAAGACTCCCAGCGAGCGATACCCTGAGTTCAACATTGAGCAAGTGCGCTTGAACAATGTTCGGTTTAGTTACTACGATCAGGGCAACGAAATCATCACCGATCGTTTCGACTACCATCATTTTAGTCTGGACAGCATCTACGCGGACGTAAAAAACTTGCGCTCGGTGGCCGATACCCTGGAGATTGACGTGCAGCAGATGCGTGGTTATCAGGCGGTGCACGACCTCAAGGTGCACAACTTTCAGGGAAAGTATTGGTTTAGCGACCACACCATGGCCTTCGAGAACTTTGAGATGCGGGTGGGCGAATCAGTGCTGCGCGACTCGGTGGTGCTTCACTACGACAGCAAGAACAGTTTGGGTTACTTCAACGACAGCGTGACCATTGAGGCGCACCTTCGGGATACCAAGCTGAACACGCAAGATCTGGCCTTGTTTGCCCCGACGCTGTTTCCTTACCGCGACGTGTTTGCCATCAACGGAGATTTCTCGGGCGAGGTAACTGATTTCACGGTGCGCAACCTGGAGCTGTACTTCGGCCGAAGCAGTCGCCTGACGGGGGTGGTTAACTTTAGCGGTTTGCCCGAAATGAAGGAAACCTTTATTGATCTGGAGCTGAAGAACTCCGTGGTGCAACCGCAAGATGTGCGGCAGTACGTGAACGATGAAACCGCGTATCAAAATACGCTGAAGTTTGGCCGAGTCACTTTCAACACCCAGTTTCTGGGCTTTCCGAACGACTTTGTGGCAAACGGCTCCTTTCAGACGCAACTGGGTAGGATCAAGTCTGATATCAACCTAAAACTACAAGACATCCCGATTTACTCGGGAAGCCTGGCCCTAACCGATTTTGACCTGGGCACGCTGACGCAACGGCCCGACCTACTGCACAAAACCAGTTTCAACGGCTTTGTGGAAGGAAGTGGCGTTACCCTGGAAGATGCTAACTTCGATCTGAAAGCGGGCTTCGATTACCTGGACGTGAAAGACTACCGGTACCAAAACATTGCGACCGACGCAACCCTGGCCAAATCTTTCTTCGAAGGGCAATTGAGCATCGCCGACCCCAATCTGCGGTTTAGCGGCAACGGAACGGTGGATTTGCGCGACGGAAGAGAAGCCATCAAGATTCAGGCCCGGCTGGATACCGCCTTCTTGCGTCCGCTCAACCTCACCGAAGATGATGTCTTCATTAGCACCAGCCTAGACGCCGATACCCGCGGGCTCAAGGTAGACAACCTGGTGGGTGATGCCCAGTTTGAGAATTTGTTCGTATCGTATAATGAGCGGCAGTTGGCCATCGACACCCTTTGGTTTCAATCCCGCCTGGCGGAGGAGCAGCAGCGTCTTTTTGCCTTGGGCACCGAGCGAATAAAGGCTAGCTTGGCGGGCAATTTTCAGTTTACTACCCTGATCAGCGAGATACCCGAGCTGATCCGTGAGTACCAGCTTATTTTCAAGAACGACAAGGAACAACTGGCTGCTTACTACGCTGACGAAAAAACCCATCGAGTGGCTCATTATCAGGATCAACGCTACGAGATTAACTACGACCTGAAGTTTAAAGATATCAACCCGCTCCTCAATCTGTTTGTGCCGCAGGTTACCTTATCGTCCGATGTGCAGGCCAGCGGTCGGCTCACCGGCGGGTATACAAACATCTTTAGTTTGCGCTCGCACATTGACACGCTTCGCTACCAGGATCATATTTTTTACGACAACGACGTTGACGTCACCACGTCCAAAATTGTGGATAGCACCGACGTTCTGGCCGCGGCCTACTTCCACTCCGAACGTCAGGATTTCGCCAGTGAGAAACTGAATGCCCAGATGCGTGATCTAACCGTCGACGCCGTATGGGCCAACGATCACATCGATTTTCAGCAAGGCATCAAGCAGCAGGGCACCAGCAACTACGCCAACCTGAGCGGCGAGCTCACTTTCATGGAAGACAGCACCTTCGTTCACCTAAATCCGTCCGAACTATTGGTACTAAACGATCGCTGGCATTTCTCTGACCAAAACCGGGTGCTACTATCAAACGGTGAGGTTCAGTTTTCCGATTTTCAACTCTATCAGCAGTCGGCCGATGAAAAAAGGCAATCGGTAGCCCTGGTGGGTTCTCTGTCGCCCAACGCTCAGCAGTTGTTCACGCTGCGGGTCGATCACTTTCAAGTGAATAACCTAAATCCTATCCTTAAAAATAATTATCAGGGAGAAATCAACGGCTACGCTAATATACGCAATGCTTTTGGCAGCACGCAGGATACCACGAACCACCTGGCGTTGGAAAGCGAATTATCGGTAACGCAATTTGCCATTGACGGATTTGCGGTGGGTGACATCATCAGTCTGGTAAACTGGGACAGCGGACAGGGGTTGATGGACATCAACCTTATGGTGGACCGAGACCGGCAACGCATTATCACCCTGGGAGGCACTTACAACCCCCTCGACTCGGGGCGCCTGCAATTGCTGGCTAATTTTCAGAAAGCGAATATCGACATCGCCGAGCCCTTCGTAAAAGATTTCTTTTCGGAGATCAGGGGACTTGCCAGCGGTGAATTCAGCGTGACAGGCACCCTAAATGCCCCCGTGCTGCGGGGAGAAGGGGTTATCGCCGACGGTCATCTAAAAATAAACTACCTGAATACCCAGTACCAAGTAAACGGAGGATTTTTCTTCGACGACAACACCATCGGGGTCAAGGAGTTGGTGCTATTGGACGACCGCAACCAACGGGCCGTGTTCAACGGAGGAATAGGGCATCAGGATTTTTCTCAGTTTGTCCTTGACCTTGATGGCACCCTGAACAACGTGACGGTGCTAAATACCTCACTCAGGGACAACGATCTGTTCTACGGAAATGCCTATGCCACCGGAACTGTTTCGCTGCAGGGAGCGCTGAATAACCTAACCATTGCCGCTCGGGCCAAAACGGAGAAGGGCACGCGGTTCTACATTCCTATCGGCGGCGTGGGCGGAGTGGAACAGTCGGAGTTTATTCAGTTCGTGGACTATACAGATACCACCCTGGCCATTGATGATAAAGTGGGGAAGACTGATCTGACCGGGCTCACGCTGGACCTGGAGGTAGAAGTGACCCCGGATGCCTACGGAGAAATTATCTTTGATGCCAAGACGGGGGATATCATTCGGGGACGAGGAGCAGGACAGTTGCAGATGCTGATCAGTTCGGCGGGCGATTTTAGTATGTTCGGCGACCTCACCTTGCAGCAAGGGGGCTATAATTTTACCCTGTACAACGTAATCAACAAAGAATTTACCATTCAGCCGGGCAGCAGCATCTCCTGGCAGGGCAACCCGTACGGCGGCACGCTCAATATCCAGGCCACCTACGATCAGATGGCTTCATTAGCCCCGCTGGTGCTCGACCAACAAGCCAAAGAAAACGACGAGATTCGCCGAAACTACAAAGCGCAGGTGTTACTCGACATCACCGGAGACCTGATGGCCCCAAAGATAGATTTCGGCATCGCCATCGACGAGTATCCCAGAAACAACACCAATTTGCTGAGCGCCGTTGAGACGCTGGAGAACAGTGCCACCCTCGACCCCGAAGAACTGAAGCGGCAGGTGTTCAGCCTCATTGTGCTGCGGCGCTTCTCGGAACGAGGTTCCTTCGACGGCAGCAGCGCCGTGAGCGGAAGCGTGAGTGAACTGCTCTCGAACCAGTTTAGCTACTGGCTGAGCCAGGTGGATGAAAACCTGGAAATCGACGTTAACCTGGGCAACTTTGACGACGACCGCTTCAACACCTTTCAGCTGCGTCTTTCCTACTCGCTGTTCGACGGGCGGTTGCGCGTGACCCGCGACGGGGGCTTCACCGACGTGAACAACCAAACCAGCACCGCCAGTGTGATTGGTGACGTAACGGTAGAGTATCTGCTCACTCCCGACGGCAAGTACCGCGTGAAAATGTATAACCGAAGCAACGCCAACACCCTTACCCAAGCCATTGGGCAGCTCAACAACAACGCCACCAGTCAGGGAATCAGTTTGAAGTACGTAGAGAGTTTTGATAAAGTGAGTGAACTGCTCAACGAAACCCGCGACAAAGCCATTCGCTGGCGCAAGAAGCCTCAGGAAGAACCCGTCGATAAGCCTGCCATCAGCTCGTCAAAGGTGGACCTTCCCAAGGAGTAATTGAGCAGCAGATTACTTTTCCTCCGCTTGGTACGCTAAAATCCCACCTTTCAGGTTGTGCAGGTTATCAAACCCGTGGTTTTGCTCTAGGTACTGAATGGCTTGCGCACTGCGCTTTCCGCTGCGACAGTGCACCACCACGGGCTTGTCTCGCTCAATTTGTTCCACTTGATCTTTTATCTGCCCGAGGGGAATCAGGGTGGCTCCCAGGTTTGCCTCATCGTACTCGTGCGGCTCTCGTACGTCAATGAGCTGAAACGGCTCATCGCGTTCCTGCATGGCTTTCAGTTCTTCTACCGTAATTTCTTTCATGGTGGTGCGGTTGTGGTTAAGTAACTTGCGCGTGTGTTTTGCGTTATCACCCAAAATTAATCATTCTTATTCGGATGCAAATTAAAGTTCAACGAATTGATCAGGACTTCCGCCTGGAAGCGGCCAATGAAGACGGCCATTCGGTGGTGCTTGATGCCTCTTCGGCGGTGGGCGGGCACGATGCCGGGATGCGCCCTATGCAGTTGCTGCTGGCAGGTATCGGTAGTTGCTCGGCCATCGATATCATCAGCATCTTGCGCAAGCAGCGGCAGCCCCTGGATGATATCAAAATTACGATAGACGGGGAGCGCGAAGCCAATAAGGTGCCCTCGCTGTTCACTAAAATTCATCTGCACTACGATTTGTTTGGCGACCTGGACGAGCCCAAGGTGAAGCGGGCGGTAGAACTCTCGGTGGAGCAATACTGCTCAGTAGCCAAAATGGTAGAGAAAGTAGCGGAGATCACCTATAGCTACGACATTGTTCGCTAGAATCTCTTAAATCAACCTACTCCTAGATTTGTGTCTCCACAAACTTCCCTTTGCGCATACAGCGATTTCTCGCTACCTTTCGCGTCGTCTAATCCGCCCTTTCTTTGGAAAATCAGTACCACTTCGAGACCAACGCCGTTCGCACCCAAACCGAACGCAGTCAGCACCGCGAACACAGCACGCCCATTTTTGCCACCTCCAGCTTTGTGTTCGACGACGCGGAACAAGCGCGAGCGCTCTTCGCCGACGAAACGCCGGGCAACATCTATACTCGCTTTTCCAATCCCAACAACAACGAGTTTATTGAGAAGCTCTGCCTGCTCGAGGGCACCGAAGATGGCGTAGCCACCGCCTCGGGCATGGCCGCCATGTTTCTGAGCATTGCTTCGTTTGTGCAGAGCGGCGATCACGTGCTGGCCTCGCGCTCCCTCTTTGGGTCCACGCATCAAATTCTCACCAAGTTGCTGCCCCGCTGGGGGATCACCCACTCGTACGTAGACATCACCGCCCCGCTCGACGTGTGGGAGAAGCATATTCATGAAAATACCCGGATGATTTTCGTTGAGACTCCCTCCAATCCGGGACTGGATTTGATCGACCTGGATATGATCGGGAAGTTGGCGGCCCGCCACAACCTCATCTACAACGTAGACAACTGCTTCGCCACTCCCTACGTGCAGAACCCGGTAAACTATGGAGCCAACCTGATCACGCATTCGGCCACTAAGTTTATTGATGGGCAGGGCCGAACCATTGGTGGGGCAGTGCTGGGACGGAAAGACTTAATCAAGGAAGTGCGTTTTCTGGCACGACACACCGGCCCGGCCCTATCGCCCTTCAACGGCTGGGTTTTGTCTAAAAGCCTGGAAACCCTGGCGGTGCGCATGGAACGGCACTGCCAAAATGCCCTGGTGCTTGCCGAATTTCTGGAGCAACAGCCTGAGGTGAATTGGGTCAAGTATCCGTTTCTTCCCTCGCACCCGCAGCACGAATTGGCGAAAAAGCAAATGCGCACTGGCGGCGGGCTGCTCACCTTTGAGTTGCGGGGCGGATTGGCACGGGCTAAAAAGTTTTTGGATGCTCTGCAAATGCTATCGCTAACGGCCAACCTGGGGGATACGCGCACCATTGCCACCCACCCAGCCTCCACCACCCATTCTAAGCTTAGCGCTGAAGAGCAGGCTGCCGTGGGTATCACTCCCGGACTCGTTCGGATTTCGATCGGGTTGGAGCACGTGGCCGACATACAGGCGGATATTCAACAAGCTATTGCACATTCTGGATAAATTTATAACTATTTTTATTTATTTATAATTATTACAAGCGTGCTTTGTGCTTAGCAATGCGCTTTGCCCCCGTAGTTTCACGCAGTACATTTAGTATCATTTTACCATAAGAATACTGATATGCGTAAACTTACGACTATTTTAGCCCTTCAATTTATCTGGCTGATCGCCCCCGCCCAGGAACAGTGGTTCTCAGATGCCGGTATTTCCGGTTTGAATCCCCCCCCTGGATTTGCCGCCCGCAGCCACGCCGTGAGCTTCGTCATTGGTGATACGGCTTACATTGGCACTGGTGACGGGGGAAGCGCCACCCTCACCGACTTCTGGAAATACGTACCGGCTACTAAAGAATGGACGCAAATTGCTGACTTTCCGGGATTTAGAAGACAACAAGCAGTTGCCTTCGTTCTCGAGGGTAAGGGCTACGTAGGTACTGGCCGAAGCGGTACTACCCTTTTTGATGATTTCTATCGTTACGACCCAGTAACCAATTCTTGGGACACGGTAGCCAATTTTGGCGGAGGTGATCGAAGAAATGCCGTCGTCTTTGTAGTGGATGGAAAGGCTTACGTAGGCACGGGCTACACCAATTCAAATTCGCCTAGCCTTAGTAATGCGACAAATGACTTGTGGGAGTATAATTCTACTACTGATCAATGGACTGAGAAAAATAATAAGATACCCGGCGTCCGAGGCGACGCTATGGCTTTCGCTGTAGAAGGTAAAGGGTACATTGCGGGGGGAAATGGTGATGCTCCGAAGAATATTTACGAGTACGATCCTATCACTGATACGTACACGATAGGTGCTAAGTTCGATGCTATGTACGCTCGGGAAGATGGAGTTGCGTTCGTTCTGAATGGCAAAGCGTACATAGGTCTAGGAATTAAGATAGCTAGTCAAGCAACCGACTTTTTTATCTTTGAGCCAAAGTTTAGGACAGTAGTTAGTCCTTCAGCACAGCTTAACCAAACTGAAGATGCTTTTGGTGATGCCACTGAGGACAATCGCACCGGGGCGATTGCCTTTGTAATACGAGGAAAGGCCTTTGTTGGATTAGGCGGTCACGTAACCACTGGAACCGCTCAAAAAAGGGACTTCTGGAGCTTCCAATCACCCATCCCTGACGCTCCCGAGAGCCTCACGGTTACCACTCCCACTCAAACCAGCGTCACGCTTCGCTGGACGAGCCACGCCAACAACGAAACCGGCTACGAAATTGAGCGGTCAGAAGGTAATCTAGACAACTTTGCAATTATAGGTGTCGAAGGAGTTGACTCCACCCTATACGAACGGAACGGATTACCGGTTGATAAAGAATATTTTTATCGAGTAAGCACAAGGGGTGCTGCACAAAACTCGCCGTACAGCGACACCGTGGTAATCAATACCTACAATCCTCCCAGCAACCTGACGGCTACTGTGGGCAGTCCCACTGAAATCGCCCTAAGTTGGCAGGACAATAGCACCGGAGAGCAGGGATTTATTATCCAACGTACTGCCAACGGAACCAGCTACCAAACCTTAGGCACCGTTCTGGCAGACGTGGTTACCTTCATCGACCAGACTGTCCAACCGGGTTTTGATTATACCTACCGCGTTCTCGTTCAGGCCACCAAAAGCGTGTCGGCGCCAAGCAACACCATCACCGCCGGTTCGTTGATCAACCCTACCGACCTAACGGCTAATGCCTCTATCGGTCCATTTGTTCAACTAAACTGGTCGTATTCCGGCAACAACGCGGCTCGCTTTGTTATAGAGCGGCGCACCACCGGCGGTAGCGAGTTCGCGGTGGTAGCCAACGTAACGGCCACCGCCTCGCCACAGTATCAGGATAAAACCGTCGGAGAAGCTTCTTCTTACGAATACCGGGTAAAAGCCGAAGACCTACCGCGCACTTCTACGTATTCGGATACCGTATCAGTCACTACTCAATTGCTCGATCCAACGGCAGTGACCGCTACGGTGAAAGACAGTATCATCATTTTAGGTTGGACCGATGAATCGGCGCGCGAAACCCATTATGTAGTGCAGCGCTCGTTGGCCAATGGGTCTGAATTGGTGGTGCTGGATACGCTAGCAGCCGACATCAACAGCTTTCCTGATACTGATTCGCTGAGCGCCGGAGACTATCGCTATACCGTACAGGCCCTCGGCACCACGGTAAACTCTAATGCGGTCGTTAGCAATACGATCACCATTACAGAACCGCCGAAAGAAACGGAAGCGCCCGGTGAGGGGGAACCTACTGACGAGGACCCTGACCCAGAAGAAGAGGAAGAAGTTGTTACCGCAATCGAGGAAGTGGTTAGTCCGGATAAAGTGAAGGTGTACCCTAATCCGAGCGAGGGCATGGTAGAAATAAACGTGGGAAGCGAGCGGTTTGCTTACCTCGCGGTTTTCAATAGCCAGGGAAGGCTGGTAGAAGAAGTGCAGCAGGCAGAGCAGGGTTCGTCCGCTACCGTTCAGTTGGACTTACAGTTTTTGCCGGTGGGCGTGTATACCCTATGCGTGTATACGTCTGAAGGAGTATTTGTGCGGAAGATTGCCCGGCGATAGCCACCTTTTTCTCCGACAACCAAGGCGGCCCCCGTGGTCGCCTTTTTTATTTGTGCAATCCGCACTCAGTTTTGGCTTGACCCGCCCAACGTCCGGCCCGGCCCTGGCCCTTGAACGTACAATGTTTACAGCCAATGGATTCGTAACCTAGTGGCTTCAGCGGGTGCTCGGGCAAGTCGTAGCGCTGCAAGTAGGCCAGCGCTTCCTTTTCGGTCACGTCGATGATCGGGTAAAACTTGAGCACCCCGTCGCGCCACTGAAACACGTCCAGGTTTTTGCGGGTGTCGTTCTGCCAGGCCATCAGTCCCGATACCCATACGTCGGCCTGGTTCTTCACGGTGAGCATCGGCTCCACCTTGTTCACCGAACAGCACAGGTCAGGATCCGTCTCCCACAACTTGTTTTCTCGGGTAAATTTATTTTTCCACTCTTCAGGATACAACTCAACAACTTTTAGATCAAATAAACGCGCGAGATCAGCTTTATAGGCCAGGGTTTCCTCGAAGTGATACGTTGTATTTAGAAAGTGAACCGGCTGCTGTATGTTGTTTCGGTAAAACAGGTGCAGCAGAAACACCGCCGTGGTGCCGAACGATGAGGTGAGCAGCACCTTGGAATCGCGTAACGACTGGTTGCAGTAAAAAGCGCGCAAACGTTCAGGTGGTGACATCTCCTTAAAGATCGTGTTCAAGCGAGTAATATCCTCCGGGTTGCTCACGTTGAAGCGCTCGTTCCGCCAGTCGGTAATAGCTAACTTATCTGATATACAGTTTGATTCCATGGTAATGGTTGGTTAGGCGTGGGCGTATTGCACGCATTCTAAACGCTCAATGGGTAGCACTGAACTGATTCGCTCATTGACAACCTCTCCGATAACAATGATAGCCGGAGCACCCAGTTGCTGTTCGGCGGCGGTGGCAACTAAATTATTCACTTCACAAACCGCCACCCGCTCCTGCGGCAACGAGCCGTGCTGAATGATGGCCACCGGAGTGGTTGCTCTTCCGTGCTGCCCAAACACCGACTGAATGTCCCGCAGTTTGTTCATCCCCATCAAGATTACCACCGTGGCGGTCGACTGGGCTGCCAGGGCCACATCGTTAGACAACTGACCGGTGCGGGTGGTGCCGGTGATCACCCAGAAGCTTTCGCTCACTCCCCGCTTGGTGAGCGGAATGTGTTGTAGGGCAGGCACAGCATAGGCACTGCTGATCCCCGGAACGACCTGGGTGGGCACTCCCGCCGCCTCGGCGTAGGCTTGTTCTTCGTGGCCCCGCCCAAACACGTAAGGATCGCCGCCCTTTAGGCGCACGGCGTGACCGTAGCGATAGGCACAGTTCACGATCATCCGGTTGATTTGTTCCTGCGGCACCTTGTGCTGCCCGGCCCGCTTTCCAACGTAAATTCTTGGGGCGTTGTCCGGCACGTAGGCTAGCAACTCTTCGTTGGCCAGGGCGTCGTAAAGCACCACGTCGGCCCGTTGCAGGGCGTTCATTCCCTTAATGGTGAGCAAGTCGGGATCGCCCGGACCGGCCCCCACCAGCGTGAGCCGCGGACGAAGCGGAGGAGTAGTTGGTAACATCATTGCGAAACGGGAGTTAATTGCTGACTTCTTACGCGGTGCACCTGGGCCAAAAAATCAGTTGCCGAAGCCAGATAGTTTCGGGCAAAGGCCGGGGTGGGTTCGTTCTTATTAATTTGCAGGACCTGATTCGCAAAGCCTCCTTCTATTGGCATGATCCCGGTCGCTACAAAGTGTTCGTCGAAGGCCCGAATAATATCCATTTGCGTGTTCGATTTCTTGTCTTCGGATAGCAACAGTGCTTTGGCGGCTCCGACGTGTACGTTGTAGGCATGATAAATAGCGTCAGCATACGTGCCCCGCGCCAGGTTCTGGCTGGCCCACACCAGCTTTTCTTCGGTTTCGTGCAGCAAAGTGGCAATCAGGTCGATGATCACCCCGGCGCACTCTCCCACTCCCGCCTCCACCTTGAAGTCCTCTTGCGTGTGCCCCCAGTCGAAGTATTCGTTCGCCACCATCGTTTCTAAGTCGGTAAGGGGTTTGAGCAGATGATAAAAGTAATGCTTGTCCTGCTCATCCTGCCGCGCTACGTAATCGGCGTAGTATTCTCCGTCGAGGCGATTGTCGTCGTAATCGTCCAGCAAAACCCGCAATGCCTGCGGACCGCGTTTACTCGGAATCTTCAGCACTTTGTTAGCGATGCGCCCCGCGCCATTGCCATCCACTCCACCACCCAACAGTACCTGCAGGGCCGGGATCACCCGTTTCTGCGGGTCTTTCATCGAGCTGCCGTGAAAGCCAATACTGGCTAATCCGTGTTGCCCGCAGGAATTGGGGCAACCGCTGATTTTGATCTTCAGATCGTTGTTTTTAATTAGGTCAGGATATTCCCGAACGATCACTTCTTCTAAGGCTTGGGCGATACCGGTGCTGTTGGAAATACCCAGATTGCAGGTATCGGTGCCGGGGCAAGCGGTGATGTCGGCCACGCTGTCGAAGCCCGGCTCGGCCAGTTGCAACTCATCCAGGGCAATAAACAAATGCGGCAACGCCTCCGGCCGCACGTACTTAAGCAGCAAGCCCTGGTTCACGGTGATGCGAATATCGTTAGCGGCGTGCTGCTGCACCACCGTAGCCAGCTTTCGGGCGACGGACGAATGAAGATCGCCCAGTGGCAGTTTAATAAATACGCCAAAAAATCCCGCTTGCTTCTGCTCAAACACGTTGGTTTCTCGCCAGTGCTGGTACTTTTCTGCATCGGGCACCTCAATTTCGGCCAAGCCTTCGGGACCAGGGGCCGGTTGACTCACGATGTCTCGTCCTACCCGGTAGCTCTTCTGCGGAAGAGCTTTCCACTCCTGCTGCACCAGCTCCATCAGGGCATCAAGCCCCACCGATTGCAGCAGAAACTTCATCCGAGCCTTGCCCCGTTTGTTGCGTTCGCCGTGGCGGTCGAACACCCGCAGCACCGCTTCGGTGAACGGAATGAGTTGATCCTCGGGCAAAAACTCGTGCGCCACCTGGGCCAGGTGGGGCTGAGCCCCCAAACCGCCCCCGATCATCACCTTGAAGCCACGCTGTTCTTCTCCATCAATAACGCGAACCTGCGGAATGGCTCCGATGTCGTGAATGAAGGTGAAGGCTGAGTCTTGCTCGCTGGCCGAAAAGGCAATTTTAAACTTCCGTCCCATCTCCTGGCACACCGGGTTGCGCAAGAAGTAGCGGAACATCTCGTAGGCGTAGGGCGACACGTCGAAGGGTTCGTTGGGATCAACGCCCGCCCGGGCCGAAGCGGTGATGTTACGCACCGTGTTGCCGCAGGCCTCGCGCAGCGTGAGCTCGTCGCGCTCCAGTTCGGCCCACAACTCAGGAGTGCGGTTCAAACTCACGTAGTGCAATTGAATATCCTGCCGCGTGGTGAGGTGCAGGTTTCCGGTGGCGTATTCATCTGATACCTGCGCAATGCGCACGAGTTGCTGGGTGGTTAGCTTCCCGAAGGGAATCTTGATGCGAACCATCTGCACGCCGGGCTGTCGTTGTCCGTAGACTCCGCGCGCCAAGCGCAGACTGCGAAAGCGATCTTCGTCCATTTTACCCTCCTGAAAGAGATGGATTTTTTGTTCTAGATCAATGATGTCCTGCTCGACGACGGGGTCTTCCAGTTCGGTGCGAAAACTTTGCATAGGATGTTAATTAGTAGTCAATAAAAAAGCCTTCCTGAAATTAGGAAGGCTTTGCACGCGCTTTATCTATTTGAACTGACTGGTTACATGAAGCAGTCAGGTTGTTTTAGACCTACGTTGTCCTTCCTAAGAAACGACATACCACAACACCAGAACCAGCAAGCGCAGCGCTGGGCAGCAGTAAGTTTTTCGTTCGTCTTGGAAAGGCAACTAATCATAAAGATTCTTAGACTATTTCTATAACAAAGGTAAGCGAGGGAAGGAACTTATCAAAAGGTACGTAAAACTATTTGTTTGATTTGTTCTTTCGCTCGAAAGCAATGCTTAGCGTTGAGCAAGATTTAGGCCAGTTGAGCGTCTAATTTTTGCGCCAGCGTGCCCTTGTTGACGGCTCCTACTTGCTTATCGACAATCTCACCGCCTTTGAAAACCAGCAGGGTAGGAATGCTACGGATGCCAAACTTACCGGCTACTTCCGGATTACTATCAACGTCCACTTTCCCTACCACCGCTTTGCCTTCGTAGTCGTTGGCCAGTTCGTCGATCACCGGGGCAATCATCTTGCAGGGTCCACACCACTCGGCCCAAAAATCTACGAGCACGGGGTGCTCTGATTGGATTACTTCTTCGAAATTAGCGTCGGTTATTTCTACGGGTTTACTCATGATCTTATTTGGATTAATAGAATGGTAATTGAATTTCATTTTCTATGTACGTTGTTTCCCGCTCCATAGTTCTATAAATTAGCACCTTGATTTTGGGCAACGCATTCGGTATTGGCGTTGGCCGAATGCTTTTTACCGATGGCATATAGTTTTTTTGTCCGTAACGACCTGCTTTGAAGCTCGCCTCTCAGCATACTAACCCGACCTCCTTACCGTCAGACGAAGATTCAATTTTTGTCTCAAAGTCTTATTTACCCCCGCTGGAGGAGTACGTGCACTACCTGCAGCAGATATGGGCGAGTGGTCAGCTAACCAACAATGGTGCACTGGTGCAACAACTGGAGACTGCGCTGCAAGCTTCCCTGGCCGTGCCTCACGTGCAGTACGTAACCAACGGGACGGTGGCTCTGCAACTGGCGCTGAAGGCCCTAGCGCTACGGGGGAAGATCATCACCACTCCCTACTCGTACGTAGCCACCACCAACGTGATCTTGTGGGAAAACTGCCAGCCGGTTTTTGTCGACGTAGAGCCGCATACTTTCTGCATCGATGCCGACCAAATAGCGTCGGCCATTGACGAAGAGACCACCGCCATTCTCGCTACGCACGTGTATGGTCACCCCTGCAACGTAAAAAAGATCGCGGCGCTGGCCAAAAAACACGACCTAAAGGTCATTTACGACGGTGCCCACGCCTTCGGGGTCAAGCTGGACGGTGTCCCGCTCCTGCAGTACGGCGACGTGTCCACGATCAGCTTTCATGCCACCAAAGTGTTTCATACGGTAGAAGGGGGTGCCGTGATTAGTCATGATCCTGATATCAACGAAAAAGTGTTTCTTAGCAAGGCCTTCGGTCACCGGGCCGACGATTACGCGCGGGTGGGAATCAACGGGAAGAATTCGGAGTTTCACGCTGCTATGGGATTGTGCAACCTACCGGTGGTGCAACAATTGATCGGTCAACGCAAGCTCATTTACGATCAATATCAAGAAGCACTGCAAAACCTGTCGGTGCGGACCATTCAGCCGTCGGACCGGATTGACTATAACTACGCTTACTTCCCGGTGATTTTTGAGGACTTCGCGGCGATGTCCCGCGTCAAAGAAGCCCTGGAAGCGCAAAACATATTCCCTCGCCGTTACTTTTACCCTTCCCTCAATCAGCTGCCCTTCCACCCGGGCGAAGCGTGCCCCGTGGCCGAAGACATTACCCAACGGGTGCTCTGCCTACCGTTTTACCACAGTCTGGAGCAGGAACACGTCACCCGGATTATCACCATCATCAAGTCAACGCTATAGCCGATGCGACTAGCCGTGATGCAGCCTTATATTTTCCCCTACCTGGGTTATTTTCAGTTGCTAAGCGCCGCGGATCGTTTCGTTTTCTTCGATGATGTGAACTTTATCAAAAAAGGCTGGATTCATCGCAATCAACTGCTCGTATCGGGACAAAAAAACTTGTTTAGTATTCCGCTCCAGCGGGCCAGTCAGAACAAACTAATCAAAGACACCTACCTGCACCCATCGGACTACGGGCGATGGCGGAATACGTTTCTAAAAACCGTGGACCAAAATTATCGGCAGGCTCCGTTCTTCCCGGCCGTATACGATCTGCTGAGCCAGGTGCTCAGGGGGGCACATGATACCATCGCCGACCTCGCCATAGACAGCGTCGAGAGCGTGGCTAAGTACGTGGGTTTGAGCATCGATTTTAGACAATCATCGTCGCTGCCCTACGATCGAAGTCTGAAGGGTCAGGACAAGATCGTGGCCATCTGCCAACAACAAAAAGCTACCACTTACGTCAACCTTATAGGAGGCACTGAGCTATATGACGCCGTTACTTTTGCTACAAATAACGTAGCTCTTTACTTCGTAAAATCTGCTGATGTATTGTACCCGCAGCAAGGCAACAGTTTCGTGCCCAACCTTTCGATACTAGACGTGCTAATGTTCAACGACGTCCACCAGATCAATCAGCTCCTAGAACAGTACACGCTCATCACCCAAGCAGACCCGCATGATTGACCTCCAAACTCCCCAAAAGGTAGTGATTTTCGGTGATAGCCAATTGGCCAGCCTAGCTCATTTTTACCTGAAGCACGACAGTCCCCACACCGTGGCGGGCTTCACGGTAGACGCCGCCTATCGTAAAGAAGAACAGTACGAAGGTCTGCCTCTGGTCGCTTTCGAGGAAGTGACGCAGCACTTTCCGCCCGATGCGTGCTGTATGTTTCTGCCCATCAGTTTCAAGAAGATGAACCATCTGCGCCGGACCAAGTACGAAGCGGCCAAGCAGATGGGCTATCGGTTGATCAGTTACGTGAGTTCGAAAGCAACCACCTGGCCAGACTTGACGGTTGGTGAGAACTGTTTTATTTTTGAGGACAATACCATTCAACCGTTCGTCACCATCGGCGACAACTGCATTCTGTGGAGCGGCAACCACATCGGTCATCACACGGTAATTAAAAACCACGTGTTTATCACCTCCCACGTGGTCATCTCGGGGGCCTGCACCATTGAGGACCACGCCTTTTTCGGGGTCAACGCCACGGTACGAGACGAAACGGTGATTGCGGAGGCTACGCTGGTGGGCATGGGAGCCAACATCACCAAAGACACAAAACCCTACGAAATTCATTTAGGCCAAAAGTCGGTGGTGATGCCCAAGAAGAGCGTAGACTTGGACAGTATTTCTCACAAAAGCGGCGGATAGCCATGCCCTGGAACAAACAAGGAGTGATCTTTCGCACCGACCGCCAGCAACCCTGGATGGTAAGCCACGCCTGCGTGCCGACGGTGCACGTGCTCAACGACGACGTTTTCAGAATTTTCTTTGCCCCCCGCAACGAACGCGGACAGAGCA
This sequence comes from Cyclobacteriaceae bacterium, assembly GCA_965217295.1. Taxonomy (GTDB): domain Bacteria; phylum Bacteroidota; class Bacteroidia; order Cytophagales; family Cyclobacteriaceae; genus Tunicatimonas. Next base: position 3,728,935 of record CBDCHR010000008.1, on the reverse strand, counting down.
TTCCCACCTTTATCGACGTGGCCGCCGACGATCCTAAGCGGGTGCTGCACGTGCACGACCGGCCGGTGATGCCACTGGGCATGCGGGGCACCTTCGATGACGGGGGCATCATGCCCTGCTGCGTGGTGCCCACCGATCAGGGTCTCTTTTTGTACTACGTGGGCTGGAACCCCAGCGGATCGGTGCCCTACCGCAACGCCATCGGCTTGGCGGTGAGCCATAACGATGGGGTCACGTTTGAGCGTATGTTTGCGGGAGCTATTGTGGACCGCAGCCGCGACGAGCCGTTCTTCACCGCTTCGCCGTGGATTATGCGAGAGGGCGCCCGCTGGCACATGTGGTACGCCTCCAGCACCGGCTTCGCCATGATTGACGATAAGCCGGAGCCGCTGTACATCATCAAGTACGCCCACGCCGACAACGGCATTGACTGGCACCGCGATAATCTGACCTGCATCCATCCGAAGGAACCCTACGAAGCCAACGCGCGGGCTTCGGTGATCAAAGAAGACAACCTTTATAAGATGTGGTACGCCTACCGGGGCAGCGTAGACTACCGGGACGGTGCCAACAGCTACCGCATCGGCTACGCCGAATCAGCCAACGCCGTAGACTGGGAGCGAAAAGACGAAGCGGCGGGTATTCGGTACTCTTCATCGGGGTGGGACTCGACCATGCAAACCTACCCGTGCGTGATCAAGCACCGGGGCATCAAGTACTTGTTTTACAACGGAAACGGCTTCGGCCGCACCGGCATTGGCTACGCCGTTTACGAAGACTAGACATGAAAATATACGAATACCCCATCGAGGACTATAATTTCCCCGGAATTATTGCCGACTACTTAGAGGTTGACGATCTGACGCGACTAGAAACCGATGTCTCTTCGGAGACGGGAGCGCAGCATTCGTTGTACAAGAATATGGAACAGGCCACACTCTACAAAAGACTGTACGGAGGGCTGAACGGGGCAGTCGGCAAGCAGTTTTATCAAACCTACGAACGCTTTATCCGGGAAGTGGTTCGGGCGCAGTTCGGCGAGCCAATCTACTATCAGAAGAAACCGACCCACCGCATTTTGTTTCTGAATAATCCGGGAGAATCGCGTTTTCATCGTGACCGGGACTACGGGCACAGCACGGCGGAGATCAACTACCTGGTTCCCCAAACCCCGGCTTACGATACCAATACCTTCTGGCTAGAGAGCGAGGAAGGAAAAGAAGATTTCAAACCGGTCAATATGCAGGTTGGTGAGTTTGTGCGCTTCAACGGTGCATCGCTCAAGCACGGAGCAAAAGTGAATACGACGAGAAGAAGCCGGGTCTCGTTCGATTTTCGGGTGATCCCATCCTCCGAAGCGCCCGCCTCTTTCACCGACACCTCGGCCTGGAAAGAAGAAGACAAAGACAATCCGCTGTTCAAGAATGCCCATAACTTTGTGCTATGCCGCTAGTGGGGCCAGTAGTTAGCGCTTTCCTAAAACCCTGGTAGTATGGTGGCGCAAGTTCCGAAGGTAAGCGTATCCATCATTACGTATAACCATCGCAGGTACATTGGGCGGGCCATTGAAAGTGTGCTCAAGCAAAAAGTTGATTTTGCTTATGAGATCATCATCGGGGACGACTGTTCTACCGACGGAACCCAGGAAATAGTCAAAGATTACCAGCGGCGCTACCCTGACCGGATACATATTGTTCTTCATCCCACCCGATACAAAGGTATTCCTGGCCGACTAAACAATGTTACCAACCTGTACGCCTGTCGGGGGCAGTACGTTGCGATGCTGGACGGTGATGACTACTGGGTGAGCGACGATAAGCTACAGTGCCAGGTAGACTTCCTGGAGCAACACCCCGACTACGTGCTGACCTTTCATGACATAAAGGTGGTATCGGAAGATGATGCGTCGGACACGCACTACGACAGCGAACGGCGGCCCAAACCCCACCCGGGAACCTCTTTTACGCACCGGGAAGTGGCGGAAGGGTGGTTTATTCAGACCTCGACCATGCTCTTTCGTAACCATCTGATCGGAGAGTTCCCTAAATGGTTCTGGCAGATTTGCAGTGCCGACTACGCCATTCAGTTGCTGGTTAGCCAGCACGGCAAGACGAAACTATTAGACGCGCTGGAGGCAGTACGGTGGGTGCATAGCCAAAGCTTCAGCACCACTTACTGGAAAGATATAATTGTGCAGAACAAACTGATGATCGACGATCTGCTGGTTTTCTCGGAGCACTTCCCCGCCCTGCGCTGGGCCATCAAGGGCAACCACTTGCTCACCAAACGGTACTTCTATTCGGCCCGCTTGTCTTGGCAGCGCAAAAAATACGGCGACGCATCCGTGTACTTGCTAAAAAGTGCTACCGACGTCCGATGGATTTTAAACAGGGTGAAACGAAGAATTCGGATGATGCGCGGTCGACGTGCGTCCCGCCCAATCAGCACGCTCTAAGTTCATCCCCGCTTCTCGGCCAGGGCCTGCTTCAAATCCTTACTAAAATTCTGCACAATCTCCCGGTAGTCGTAGTGCTCCGCCACAAATTTCTGAGCGTTTTTGGCGATCTCTTCGCGCTCTTTTTCGTGTTTCAGATAGTAAGAGGTCTTATCAAGCAGCTCTTTTTCGTCTCGGTAGGTAGCAAACACGTCCGGCGGAAACAGGCCGTCGAAGTTGGGGGCTTGCCGGGTGAGCATAAAGCCCCCGGAACCCATCACCTCAAACATACGCTGGTTAAACCCGATGCCGTTGGCGGTATCCACGTAGTCGTTGAGCACGATACAGCTGTCTCTAAAGATTTGGAACATCTCCAAGCCCGAGGTAAAACCCTGAAACGTTTGGTGAAGGGCCGGAAAGTCGGCCATGCTTCGTCCGTCCCCCCCGTACTCCCACCAGTAGCCCCACCACCGGAAATTGAGTTGGGGGGCAACCCGGTTAATAAAGTTAGTCCGTTGCAAGAAATTTTCGGTGCCCAAGCCGCCCACAAACGTCACTTCGTATTTTTTGTCCCGAACCAATAGTTCATCCACCAGGCGGGCGTCGAAGCCTTGGTTGTTGATGATTGTCTGCACACCGTGAAGATCGAAAAAAGTTTTGAAGTCGGGTTGGTCGGTGTAGATGATATCCCAGTGGTTGGGATGCCAGTTGTAGGGTAGCCGGGCCGACAACCGCGCGACCAGCAACGTATCAGATCGATACTTCTGCCAAAAACTGCTCGCAATGGGCTGGGATCGGGCAAAAATAACGTCCGGTTGGGTTTTTTTCAGGTATTGATCAACCACGTAATCTCGCCAGCGGCTGCGCTCAAACCGTAGCCGTTTCTTTTTCGTGCCATTCCAGTACTTCCGGGCAACGTAGGCGGGCCCGAAGAGTTCTCGGGCGGTTTTATCGATGAAATCGTCGTCCAGCAAAAAAAACTCCTCGGCTTGCCAGTCTCCTTCCTGATTGAGATGATAAGTATAAAAGTCGGAATAATTGCTCCGTAAGCGGATCAACCGGTCTAAGTACTCTTGCCGAGAGATGGTTGGCAAATCGGGCCAGCTCTTCTTCTTTTGCACCAGGTACTCACCCGGGTGAATCACGTCGAACTTAATGAGCTTGTTCATATCAGTAACGACGAATGGTTTCAACCACGTACTGCGCTGCTTCGGTAGGGAGTTCGGCGTACATGGGAATTGATAAAATTTGAGACTGATACGAATGGGCAACCGGAAAATCTTCGGCCCGCTGCTGCAGATCTTCGTAACAAGGATGAAACGGCAGTGCCGTAGGATAATGAATGCCGGTCTGTACGTTCTGTTCGGTCAGATACTTCCGCAAATTATCCCGATCAGGGAGGCGGATAACGTACAAGTGAAACACGTGTCGGTAGTCCGGTCGGGTAACGGGACAAGCCAGCGGGGCCTGGTCACCGAGTTGCTCCTGGTAGTAGTTGGCCCACCGGATGCGCTGGTTGGTCCATTGTTCCAGGTAGGGCAACTTGGCCAGAAGAATGGCGGCCTGCAGGGTATCCAAGCGGCTGTTTCTGCCGTGCAGAATATGATGATGGCGGCGCTCCTGTCCGTGGCGGGCGATCTGCCGGACGCGCAGTGCCAGCGCAGCGTCGTTGGTCACCATGGCTCCCGCGTCGCCGTAGGCTCCCAAGTTTTTACTGGGGAAAAAACTAAAGCTGGCCGCGTGCCCCCAGCTGCCGACCTTCTGCCCCCGGATGGCCGCTCCGTGGGCCTGCGCGCAGTCTTCAATCACCCGAAGGTTGTGCTGCTCGGCCGTGGCCATGATGGCGGGCATGTCAGCGGGGTGCCCGTACAGATGAACCGGAATAATGGCCCGGGTGCGGTCGGTAATTTTGGCCGCGATCAGCGTAGGGTCAATGGTAAACGTATCGGGGTCCACATCGACGAAAACGGGAGTTGCCCCGGCCGTGACGACCACCTCGGACGTAGAAATCCACGACATGGCGGGGACGATTACCTCGTCGCCCGGCCCAATATCCATCGCCTGCAGCAGCATCTCGAGCGAGTCGGTGCCGTTGCCGCAACCCACGGCGTGCGCTACGCCTAAATACTCCGCAAAGGCTTCCTCAAACTGGGCTACCGCCGGACCGTTAATGAAAGACGTATTCTCAATGGTGGCAAAAATCGCTTTCTCTATCTCAGACCGGATAGAAGCATACTGCGCCTTTAGGTCGGCTAAGGGAACATGCATCGTTAAAAAAGTTTTTGGTTGATTGCTAATCCGTACGTCCGGGGGTTAAAGCCCAGCAACTCAACAGTGCGCCCGTCACCGCAGGTCACTACGATACCATCGGCTAGTATACGGCTGATAAACGGGGCGGCCCGGCCAACGTAGAACGCGCTGCTACGTTTTGCGTCCAGCACCCGGATCTGGTGCTGCCCTACTTGCAAGTAAGCCGGATTTGCCTCTGATTGCAGGGCACTTACCTTTCGGTAAATCAGGTCACGGTCGTGCCACTCGGTGAGCTGGCTGTCTTCGGGAAACCGCCGAGCCACGTAGGTTGCTTCTTGGTCTGGATTTGGAACAGGAGAAACACGCTCGGCCAGAAAGTCTTGCCAGAAACGCGCAAAGTTTTGTTCCAACTTTTCCATCAGGCGCTGCCGCAGGGCGTGTACCGACATACCGTCGTCTACCGAAACCATTGCCTGCCAGTAGATATGCCCGGCATCAAACGCGCGGGTCATCTGATGGATGGTGACGCCAAACTCCGGTTCTCCGTTGATCAGCGCCCAGTGCAGCGGGTGGCGGCCCCGGTAACGCGGCAACGGTGCCAAATGAACGTTGAGACACGCGTACTGATCTAGCAGCGCTTTAAATTTGAAGTTGCAGAAGCAATTGATCAGCCAACGAGGTTGCTGCGGGGCCAGTCGAGCCAGTAGCTGTTCTTCGTCGAATCCTTCCCACAGCGCATCAGGAGGCACGTGTCGCCGATACGCTTCCCGAAGCGAAGCAGCAACCGGTTTTTGCAATCCCACCGCCACCGGTTGATGTTTGGTAGACGATAGTGCCTTAAGCAGCGTGAGGGGGCCATCGTTGTTGCCGACAATAACGAAGCTCATGCAAAGTAGGGGTATAATTGTTCGCTCAGCGCACTGGTGGTTTGGGCATTCAGCGGAGCTTTGACCATTGTCTTGGTGAGCGAAGAGAGCATTGCCTTAAACTTCTGCTCGTTGGTTGCGTCGTACTGCGGCGGACGGTGCTCGAAATAGGTAATATCGTGCCGTTCGCCTCCCATGCTTTCTTTAAAGCGTACCAGTCCCTGATACGATTCGCCGGTGCCGCTCAGCCCCAGGTTAATGCTCGTGTACTTTTTGTCTGCTGCGTACCGAACCAACGCGTCGAACAGAAGATTATTGGGCCGGTAGTCCAGCGCGTTGAGCGACGAGCAGCCAAATTTGTAGTACAGCGTTTGCCGGTGCTGCAGCACAATGATTGAAGCAATCACCTCGGCGTCTTTTTTTGCCTCCACCAAAAAGCCTTGTCCCGCCGCCACAAACGCATCGAAAATATGCTCGAAGAAGACGTAGGGCTGAGGAATGCTACCAAATTTTTGGGTTCTGAGCTGGTGGTAGAGTTGATAAAACGTAGTCAAAGATGCTTTTTCGGTGCTAAACGTCACTCCCACTCCCGATTTGCGGGCTTTTTTCACTCCCCGCTTAAAAGAAGAGGAAAACGTAGGAGACGTTTGGGTGTTAATGCAGTGATAGTAGGCCCGCCGCACCGGGGTGCCCAGGGCCGATGCCAGCGAATGGTCGGGCCCGTAGGTAGTTTTCAGCACAACCGACACCGTGGGGTACTGCTCCTGCAAGCGCTGCATCAGCCTGACGATGGCTCCGGTGGCGTGGGGATCAATCACCGTATAGTCGCAAAAGGGCAGACTAACCACTTTTTTTCCGGCCAGATTATCCAGCACCGTAAATATAACAAACTGCTCGGTAGCCCGGTCCAGTGCCATCTGAAACTCGTAGCCGTAGGTCTTTTGCAGCACCTTGAGCCAGGGCTCCGCATAAAACAGGTCATCGACCTGTTCGTGGCGGTAGCGCTTATCGGCTTCCTCGTACGGCATGATATCAATTCCCTGGCTACTCGGCGTGCGCATAAATCGTTTCTATGGCCTCAATGGTTTTCATTCCTTCTTCTCCTTCCACCATGCCCTGCCGACGATCAATAATCTGATCGATCAGGTTATGAATCAGTTTATCGTGGTTTGAGCTGGAGCCTTGGTACTGACCGTATTCGTTGGGCTGGTCGGCAAAGTCTTCTTCCGTGGGCATGGGATACGACTGCACGTCCCAGAACTCTATCTGGTTCAGGTACTTTCCGCCAATTTTGATGGTGCCCTTCTCTCCGATAATGGTGATACTACCCTCGTAGTTAACGTTATAAACGCAGGTAGTCCACAGCAGCGAGCCAATGGTACCGTTTTCAAACCGCAGGGCCGACACGCCGCAGTCTTCGATTTCAATATCGTGATTGAGCGTGTCCATGATCGTTTTGGCTTCTTTGATCGTGCCAAACCACCAGACCAGCAAATCTAGGAAGTGACTCACCTGCGTTTGCAGGGCGCCGCCCTCCAGTTGCTTTTTGCCGCGCCACGACGACTGTTCGTAGTAGGCCTGGTGCCGGTTCCACATCACGTTGCACTGCACCATAAAAATTTTCCCAAGCCGCTGCTCATCTAGTGCTTTCTTGGTTAGCCGGATGGGGACGTTGTAGCGGTTTTGCTTCACCACGTAAAGCTTCACCCCCTGCTGTTGCGCGGCCTCGATCATTTCGCGACTCTCACGGCTGCTCAGGGCCATGGGTTTTTCCACCAAAATATGCTTTTGGGCACGGGCCGCCGCGATGCTCATGGTGGCATGCCACCCGTGGGGCGTGCAGATAGACACGATATCGATATCCGCCTCCTCTAGCATCTGCTCGTAGTTGTCGTACCCGCGGATCGACGGGTACTGGTCGGTGAACTGGGCTACTTTCTTCGGATCGGTATCGCAGATAGCGACCAAACTGGCGTGCGGCTCGGCGTGGATCACCGCCAGGTGTCGCTTGCCAATATGCCCGCACCCTACCACTCCGAACCTAAGCGTATTTTCCATCATTGTGTTGGGTTTTTAGGTAGCAATCACCGGCACCTCGTTGTTCTTGATCACCTGAAAGTCGGTATAAAAAGTATCCAGTCCCCGGGGTTGCGGGTCGCCCGAATTGAAGTAGTCGTTGCCGAACACCCGCACCTTGAGCGCATTTTTCAGGTGATCCTGCACCAGGGTGTCGCCCCTCCCTTCGGCGATATAAAGATCGCACAAATAGTCGCCTTCGGACAACGGCATCCGCTTGATGGCAAAGGTGAGCAAAGTTTCGCCGTCTAGGGCCACCCGTTGGCCAAATAGCGAGGTGGACAGCGTAAACAAGCGCGTGCCCAACGCGTCGCGAAAGCAGATGGCGGCGTATACGTTCTTGGTGATACTCGCTCTCTGGGGAGAAATCTTTGCGTGGAAGTAGGCCGCGGCTCCCGTACGCACTTCGGCGGTTTTTAGTTGATGTTCGTCGGCGATCCACGCTTCGGTGAACCGGTAATCTCCCAGCCCTTCCCGGTCGGTGCGCCGGACCACCGCTTCGTTAGAATAATCGATGTTGAGGCGGGCGTAGGTTTGCACCGCTTCTTCGGTGGCTCCGTCGAAGTACACTGATCCTTGCTTGAGCACCATGCCGCGGGTACACAATCGCTTAACCGCTCCCATACTGTGGCTAACGAAAAGCACGGTGCGTCCTTCGCCGCGGCTCACTTCCTGCATCTTGCCGACGGCTTTTCTCTGGAAAGCGGCATCCCCCACGGCCAGCACTTCATCCACAATCAGGATCTCCGGCTCCAGATGAGCCGCCACCGCAAAGGCCAGCCGCACCTTCATGCCCGAAGAGTAGCGTTTCACCGGGGTATCCACGTAGCGTTCTACTCCCGAGAAAGCGATAATTTCGTCTAGCTTGCCCCGGATTTCGGCCTTGGTCATGCCCAGAATGGCTCCGTTCAGGAAGATGTTCTCCCGGCCGGTGAGTTCTTTGTGAAAGCCGGTGCCTACCTCGAGCAGACTAGCAGTTCTTCCTCTGGCTCGAAACACTCCGGTGGTTGGCGAGGTCACCTGTGACAAGATTTTTAGTAAGGTTGACTTTCCGGCTCCGTTGCTTCCGATAATGCCGAGCACCTCGCCCTGCTTCACCGTGAAGTTGATATCCTTGAGCGCCCACACGTAGTTGCTGCTGCTTTTCTGGCTCTGGTCATTCACCTCGCTTATCTTCAAGTACGGGTCCTCTTTGCCGCGCACCAGGTGCCACCACCGGTTGAGATCGTGCGTTAGCGTGCCGGTTCCGATCAGGCCCAGCCGGTACTGTTTGCTCAAATTTTCTACCTGGATAACCATTTCACTCATACCACGTCCATAAATGTTTTCTCGGTTCGGTTAAAAACCAGCAGCCCCAAGATAAGCACAACGGCGGTGAATCCCGCACTATACGCCAAGGACAGTCCGTTAAAAGAACCGGCTCCCAGCACAGTGTATCGAAAAGCCTCGATGATGGGCGACATAGGATTGGCCAGGATAAGCGCCCGATACTTTTCGGGGGCTTCCGATAGCGGGTAGATCACGGGAGTGGCATACATCAACAGTTGTATACCGAACGTTACCAAAAATGTCATGTCACGGTATTTTGTGGTTAGGGAAGAAACAATCATCCCAAAGCCCAGGCTTAGCCCGGCGACCAGAGCAATGAGTAAGGGAAACAGCAGTACCCACCAACTGGGGTCAACGACCACTCCCTGCGCTACGTAGTAGGCCAGAATGAGCAAAAACAAAGCAAGCTGAATGCCGAACCGGATCAGGTTGGCGATAACGGTGGACAATGGCACAATTACCCGGGGGAAGTATACTTTTCCGAAAATATCTTCATTGGCCGTGAAGGCCCCGGAGGTGGCCCGGATGCATTCGGAGAAGTAGTTCCAGATAACGATGCCGCTGAGGTAGAACAGCACCGGCGGCAGGCCATCGGTTGATAGCTTGGCTATTTTTCCGAAGACCACTGTAAAAATAAGGGTGGTAAGAATCGGCTGAATCACAAACCAGAGGGGCCCGAGAATGGTCTGCTTGTAAAAAGTGACGATGTCTCGCTTCACAAACAGGATTAGCAAATCCCGATAGCGCCAAATATTCTTGAGGTTGAGGGCAAACAAGGATGAGCGCGGCGTTATCTCCAGTGTCCACTCGTCTTCTCGTACTTTCATAAAAATCTTGTAAACTGTCGCCAAGGTACGGCAAACATCGGTAGAATTTTGATGCGTAGCGGCTTTTATCCAACCGGTTGGGCCGGATTGCCAAACACGGTGGTTCCGGCTTTCACGGGCTCGATCACCACCGAACCGGCTCCCACCCGGGCACCCTTCCCGATTTTTAGCGGCCCGGCAATGGTTACTCCGGCTCCGATAAACACGTTATCTTCTACCTCGGCCCCGGCATGCACCACGCTTCCGGCACCCAGGTGCACAAACTTCCCGAGTTTTGCTTCGTAGTCGACCACCGCGTTGGCGTGCAGCAGGCACCCTTGTTCCACCCGGGCGTAGCTGCCGACCACCACCCCGGCGTTGGCGAAGATGCCGTACGACAGATGAGCGGTTTCGGAGACCAGCGCTTGCTGATGAAGCGCGTTGGTAGGCATGGTTTTGTGTTGTTCCTTAAGTAGTTTAAAGTAACCCTGCCGCACCGCCCGGTCGTTGATGGCAACGAAGGCGTTGCACTTTTTGCCAAACATGGCCAGGTAGGTGGGGTCTTCGGTGGCGCCCAGCACGCTCACGTCGTTGACCTCGGTGCCGTGCAGCGCTTCGTTGTCGTCCAAAAAGCAGTAGATCACCACCTGGTTCGACTGGAAAATATCCAGCGTAGCTTTTCCTAAGCCACCGGCGCCGACAATGATAACGGGTTGGTTTTTCATAGTTAGTTTCAAAAAATCGGCAATCGAGATTCGTTTGGTGCGCGGCAACTACTTTGGGTGGTTAAGATAGATCATCCAGCAATTTGGCGGCTTGCTCCGCATAATCTCCTTGTGCTTCTCGGAGTTGCGCCAAGATTCGCTTCGCCTCCGCCACGTTTTTGTCCTGTAAATAGCTCAGCCCGGTATACCAAGTGGCCGGTTCGGTGAGCAGGGTGTCGGACCGGATCACCTCGGCCAGATCAGCCCGGGCTTGCCGGCCGTTACCTAATTGCAAATTGGTGACTCCTCGATAAAACATCAGCGCGGTGCGCTGATCGTCAGAAACGTCGGCTGAAGACAGTATTTGGTCAAGGGCAGTGACCGCTTCGAGGAAGTTACCGGTTTCGTAGTGCTGCATCGCGGCGGCTATTTCTTCAGAAGAAGTACTGTCGGAAGAAGTTTCGCCGGGCGACGACTCGCCGGGCGACGTTTCGCCAGATGGTAGCTCACTGCGGTTGACCTGCGTGAGCGTGTTCGGATAGCCCTCAAAATAAGATAAGAAAAGCTGCTCCGGGTCGGCCGGACGCTGTCCATAATAATAGGCCGTTCCGGCCAAGCCTACCACCAGCAAAACCGCCGCCGCAATTTTTAGGAACAATGGCCAGTTAAACGACTTCTTCTTCTGATCGCTCAACGCCAGTTGCTCCTTGAGCTGCTGCATGAAGTAGTATTCCATGCCCAGCAGCATGTCCCGGTGCAGGTGCACTTGCTGCGCCAGTTCGGCGTGCTCTCGCATCCGCTGCTCGAACAGGTCGCGCTCCTTCTCCACCATCTCTCCGCTCACGTAGCGGTCGATCTGGTTCCATCGGTTTTCGGCGTGCGGTTGGCTGCTCATGAAAGATTACATAAAATCATCGCTACTGTATCGTTCCCGCACCATCGTTTTCAGACTGGTGAGACAACGCAGTTTCTGGGTCTTCACCACGTTCTCATTTTTGTAATTCATCGCTTGAGCAATTGCCTCCATCGAGAACCCCTTAAAGTAATAGTACTGCAGAATGCTGCGGCAGGGCTCCCCAATGGTGTCCATCAAACGAGCAACCAACCGCTGACGATCATTTTCGGCAAAGTGGTCTACCGGTTCGGCCTGCAAGTTCTCCACCACCCAGAGGTCGTCGTGATCCAGGGCTACCTGCGTCTGCAGTTTTTTACGCAACACATTTTTGCCGATAGCGAACAAATAGGTCTTGAGTGAACTGGTAAGGTTCTCTAACTTTCCCTTCACAATGTTGCGGTACAAACAAATGACCGCATCCTGGAAGACATCAGCGGCGGTAGATTCGTCTACCTTATAGCTGTTCTGCGCCCACTGAATAAACGGGGGGCGGTAGCGTTGGTAGACTTCCACCAAACTCGCCTCGTTGCCCTCCTTGATCTTTGCAATCAGTTGCTGATCTTCCGTATACGTTTCTTCCATGAATGCTACTGGTAACCACACCGGGTTGGCTCGACCTCAGGTCACCCAGCCAAATAAATGAAAGAGGTGCCGGGATCGTGAGGACGAGGATTTAGCAAATTATTTCTCAATGAGTGAAAAAAAACGCACTCGCGGAAGTAGTTTGGATTATTTTGATTAAGAAACGTTAGAAAATTTCACTTTCGTCCACCTCCAGGGTTTCTTCTTCCAACCGTAGCGAGTCGACCTCTTCGCCGGGTTTGGGTTGGTATTGACCGCAATCCATCTCGATGGATATGCCCTGGGCCGGACGGCGGAAAGCGCCTTTTTCGTAGTCCAATCGGTCGTCGTCGTACACCGCTTGCATGTACTTGATCCAGATGGGCATGGCCATGCGGGCTCCCTGCCCCAGGGCCAGCGTCTTGAAGTGAATACTGCGGTTATCGCCACCTACCCACGCGCCGGAGACCAAATCTTTGGTCACTCCCATAAACCAACCGTCGGAGTAGTTTTGGGTGGTGCCGGTTTTGGCGCCAATCTCGTTGCCCTCGCGCAGGGCCGAGGGGATTCCCTTGCCCGAACCACCGTCTTCTTCGGTGGCTCCCCGCAGCATGTATAACATCAGGTAGGCGGTTTCTTCGCTCAGCGCTTCCCGGGTGTTCACCGGGTGGTCGTAGATCATGTTACCATCTTTGTCCTCGATGCGGGTGATGAATACCGGTTCGGTCCAGGTGCCCTGGTTGGCAAAGGTGCTGTAGGCTCCCACCATGTCGTAGATCGATACGTCGCCGCCGCCGCCCAGCGCCAGGGCCGGCACCGGCTGAATATCGCTGGTGATGCCCATGCGGTGGGCGTAATCGACCACGGTCTGCGGTCCCAGGCGCTTCATCACAAAGGCGGTTACCGAGTTCTTCGACTGCGCCAGTGCCTTGCGGATCGTCATACGTTCGCCCGAGTAGCCGCCCGTGGCGTTTTTCGGGGTATAGGTGGTTTCCTCCCCCCCACTCATCACCGTGAAGGTGACCGGGGCGTCCACCACCTCGTAGCAGGGCGAGTAGCCGTTGTCGATGGCGGCTGCGTAGACAAACGGCTTGAAGGTGGAGCCGGGTTGCCGCTTACCTTGCTTCACGTGGTCGTACTTAAAGAACTGGTGGTTGATGCCCCCCACCCAGGCCTTGATATGCCCGTTGTGCGGGTCCATCGATACGAATCCGGCGTGCAAGAACCGCTGCATGTACTTGATAGAGTCGATCGGGCTTAGCACCGTATCAATGGCGTTTTTCTCGTTCTTCCAGGTGAAGAGTTGCATGGGCACGGGCGTGTTCATGTGGATTTTCACCGAATCGTGATCCTTGCCGTATTTCTTCTCCAGCGAACGGTAGCGGAGCGTGCGTCGGGCCAGGCGGGGAATATAGTCTTTGAGCTCCTTGCCGTCTTCGTCACGCCAGGGATCCTCGTTGCCCCAGTGCTTTTCAAACTTGGCTTGCTGGTCGGTCATGTGCGTCTTCACGGCCATTTCAGCGTGCTCTTGCATGCGGCTGTCCAGGGTGGTGTAAATTTTCAGTCCGTCTTCGTACAAATCGTAACCGTGCTCTTTGGTCCAGGCGAGCAGCCAACGGGCCACCACCGAGCGGAAGTAGGTGGCCGGACCGTCGTTGTGGTCGTCCACCTTGAAGTCGAGCACAATGGGTTGCTTCGAGAGTGAATCGTAGAGGTTATCGGAGATTAAGCCGTTGCGGCGCATCTGATTCATCACCACGTTGCGCCGTCGCTGGGAGTTCTCGGGGTTCCGCGCCGGGTTGTAGTAAGTGGCGGCCTTCAGCATGCCCACCAGCGTAGCGGCTTCCTCGACGGCAATGTCGTAGGTGGGTTTGTTGAAGAAGGTTTTGGCGGCCACTTTGATGCCGTAGGAGTTGCTGCTGAACGAGGCGGTGTTGAGGTACATAGCCAGAATCTCTTTCTTGGTGTAGTAGCGCTCCAGTTTCACCGCCACGATCCACTCCTTGGTTTTAACGATCAGCATGCGCAAACCCGGGATTTTCATCAGCGGGCCTTCGTTTTGCCCCCGGGTTTTGTAGAGGTTTTTGGCGGTCTGCTGGGTCAGCGTGCTTCCGCCCCCCTCAATGTCGCTGGCTCCGAAGGTGACGGCGTACTTAAACACCCCCCAGGCCACGCGGCCCATGCTGCGCAGGTCGATGCCGCTGTGCTCGGTGAACCGGATGTCTTCGGTGGCCACCAGCGCATTGACCAAGTTGGGCGAGATTTCTTCGTAGGTGACCGGGCTGCGGTTTTCGCGGTAGTACTTGCCCATCAGCACGTTGTCGGACGAGTAGAGCTCCGAAGAGAGGTCGTTTTCCGGGTTTTCCAGGGCCTTCAGACTGGGCAGCCCGCCGTAGAGCCCCATGAAATCGATGCTTACGGTGTAGACGTACAGTGGAAACAGGATAGCAAAGGAGAGGAAAAGAGTCCATAACCCGATGACCAAACCGGTGTACAGGCGTCCGCGCGGCTTCTTGGCCTTCGCTTTTTTCTTAGATTCAGACATATACTTTGTGGTTCGTAATGTTCTAGGTTCTGGGTTTAAATATTTGGCTGCAAACCTAAAACTCAGAACCTAGAACCTTAAAGGCAAAAATCAGACAAATTTCTGAGATTTCCGCTACGCCGTTACTTCATGTAATAGTTCTTAAAAAATTGCGCGTATCTATCCACATCTTTGGTGCGGTACAAGATGGTCAAATTATCCTCCGAGATGGCAAAATTGGTTTCGATGTTCTGCGTGGAATATTCCGGCGGTAGTTTTTTCAGGGGCGAATTTTCTCCGTTGAACTGGGCGTAATACGCTTCCGCAGCTTCCTTGTCGGGGAATTGTTCCACTAAAATCATCACCTTGCCGTCTTCCAGCATCAGGTTAGCCGAGGTGAGGTTGGCACCTTTGAAATACTGGCGATTGAATGCATCAACCGCCTTGGGAAGTTCGGTGGATAGCTTCTTCACGTTATTGTATACCACAATGAAGGAGTGCTTCTCGTCGAACTCGACAATGTATTCGGTGCCCCGTCTTGCTTCAATTTTCTGCTTGTAGGCATCGATGCCCGCCAGCAACTCCGTCGCGTAGGAGTGCACGTCGCTTTCGGGAAAGTCCTCCAGAAACCGTTGCAGGGCCAACTGGTACTCGTATTCGCCTTCGGTTTTGCCTTTGATCAGAACGGCCAGCAGCGTGGCGTTGTCGGTGAAATCGTTATCACCGTAGCGGGCCAGTCCCGAACGCACCTGCTGCTGGGCCGAATCGTAGTTACCTTGCTGGTAGAGCGCGTACGCCTTTTGGTAGAGCTTCTTCAACTGCTCGCTGGCCAGATTGCTTTCTTCTTCGTAGTTCGGGTTCTTAATCAGCTTGGCGTAGATAGTTTCCGGAAACTCTTTAAGCACCCGGTCACGGTACTTTTGGTAGGTGGCGTCGTCTAATTCCTGATAGATGAGGTACAATAGGTACAGCACTTCCGGGGTATGCTCCGAGGTGGGAAAGCGCTTTAGCAGCGTCTCAAAGGTCTCGATCGCCTTGCGCTTCTCTTCCAGATCAAAATTGTAAATACCGCCCAACGCGTAGTGAGCTTCTTCAACCATCGCGAGCGAAGCTTGCTTTTGCTCGTCGGTGAAGGGAATATTAGCGTAGAGCGCCTCACGCTCAGCCGAACCGGCCACCGACGGACCTCCTCCTTCTCCCGCCACCAGGCTCGAGTCGGTGGGTACTGTGGCGTTTGAATCGTTTTCTAAGGCCACCGGATCGCTATCGCTGGGCACCGCCTGTCGCTGGGCGCGGCGCCAGTTGTCGACCAGCGGTCGCTGGCCCCACTGCCGCGCGAAAGCCGACTGTCCCTGGCTGATGGCCGCCGGATTGTAAAAGTACCAGTCGCTGCCCTGGGCCTGGGCGGCCGCCGTTGGTTCGCCGCCGGGCGCACCAAACGGAGAATTCATCTGGTTGAAACTGCTGTTGGCTGGCCCCCCGCGCTCATCGCGTCGCGCCAGTCGGTCTTGCTTTCGCTGCTCGCGCTGCTGTTCGGCAATGATGTCATCAATAATTGCCATCAGGCGAGACGAATCCATCTGCGCCAGTTTCAGCAAACTATCCTGCACCTCAATGATGGTGATCTGCTCCACGAAGTTGGTCAGGATCTCCTGCCGCTTGGTCACCGCGGCGTAGTTGTCTTCGTCGTTGGGCAGCACGCTCACCGTGCTATCGTAGTAGAGTTTCGCGGTGCGGTAGTCGTCCAGGCTGTCGTAGTAAATTTGCCCCAGCGCCAGGTAGGAGTATCCCTTCTGCCGGTTGTTGCTCACGCTGGCCCGCACCGACTGGTCGTAGTACCCGATGGCTTCTTCCAGGTTGCCCTGCCGCTGCTCAAACGCGGCTAGTTCGTAGTAAATCTTGTCGCGATATTCTTCATTCTTGTCGTCGCGCAGCAGCTTGCGGAAGAATTTCCTGATCTTCTTAACGTCGCTTCCGTCCGACAAGTCGGTGACCTGCGCCATGTTGAGGCGGGTATAGAAGTAGAGTTCGTACTCCGGGTTGCTCTTGAGCACTTCCTGGTAGTTGTCGTAGGCCTGGGCGGCAAAGCCCAGCTGCTGGTAGAGTTGCCCCAGAATAAAGTAGATTCTACCCCTTCCTTCGGAGTTTTTCATCTCGGGAGCAGCAATGAGCAGGTTGCCCACCATCGCGTTGTAGTCTTCGTTGCGCTGGGCGAGGTAGGCCTTCGCCAAGTGCATTTGCACCTTATTTTCGCGGTTCAGTTTCTCCTTGCGCAGGTAGTCGGCCACGGCCACGGCATTGTTTTGCTCCTGGGCCTTGGTGAAGGTATGCATGAGCTTCACCAGCGCTTCGTGGCGGGCCGCGTCGTCCTTGCTCTCGGTATTAACAAATTTGTAGGTTTTGATTGCGTCGCCGTAGTTCTGCCGAAAGTCGCGGCACATGCCGATCAGGATGTAGCTATCGTCGGCCCAGTGACTGTTGGGATGCCGTTCGATAGCCACCGAGGCCTTCTTGATGCAGTCTTCGATCGGCTCGTTCAGACTGCTGATGAAGGCGGTGTCCGGTTCGGGCAGTATACGCAAAATCTTGTTGTAGTTGTCTTCTTGCTGTTCGGCGATGGCCTGCTGGATTTCGTCCATGCGCAGGCGGGCGTAGAAGAAGGCGTTGTAGTGGGCGGTGGTGTTGTGATAGGCTCCGGCCACCAGTCCGTTCTTTTCCGGAGCGCAGCCCGATAGCGCCAGGGCTAGGCTACCCAGCAGGATGTAATATTTAACCAAAACGTGCACCTTCAACCAAATAATAGTTAAATTTAACGCAAAGCCCGCCGCCCGTTGCCGGACCAAGCGGGAGGCAAAGTTAGGGGAATATAGATTAATGGTTACTTTTGTTGCAAATAGAACAAAAAATTCCTACGCTTTGAAGTCGAGAAAGACGTTTTCCAGCCGCTTAACCAATCGCTACCTGCTGATCGTTCGCAATGAAGAGGATTTTGCGGAGAAAACGACTTATACCTTTACATACGCCAAGTTGATTCTTTTCATTGTGCTAAGCAGCGCAATTCTGCTGGTGGGCAGCTTATTTCTGGTGAGCACGCTACTCGAGCAGTGGTTCGATCCGCGCTACGCCCAAGCCGAAGCCAACCGCAAGCTGGTAGAACTTTCGCTCACCGTTGATTCTCTGGAAGTAGAGGTAGGCCGCAAGGGTGAATTTATCCGAGCCTTTCAGCACATCGTGCGGGGCGATTCGGTGCTGGGCACCGAAAAAGGATACCTTGCTAGCGCCGACGACCGGCAAGTGGAAGCCGTTAGCACCGTACAAACCGAGGTTTCGGACATTGACGCCCAGTTTCGGGAGGAGTTTGAAGAGAGCGGTTTAGAACTGCTTTCGGTGGGAAGCGCGGCCAGTAGCCAGCTCGACGAACTGTTCTTTTTCTCGCCCCTGTCGGGCATCATCTCGGCTCCCTACAGCACCAAGGGCGGGCACTACGGAGTGGATATCGTCTCCAAGAAAAACGAGCCGATCAAGAGCGTGGCCGACGGAACGGTGCTGTTATCTTCCTGGACGCAGGACGCGGGCTACGTGATCGCCATTCAGCACCGCAGCAACGTGATTTCGGTCTATAAGCATAACTCTAGCCTGCTCAAAAAGTCGGGCGACTTCGTGAGTGCGGGCGACGTGATTGCGATCATTGGCAACACCGGCGAACTCACCACCGGCCCCCATTTACACTTCGAGCTGTGGTACAACGGTAACCCCATGAACCCTGAAGAATTTGTCTCATTCTAATCTATTCAATCTATGTTTGGCTCCAAAACCGAAAAAAAAGTGAAATTTGACGAAAGTAGCACCTCCAGTAGTATTATTGGCAAAGGTACGTCCGTAGAGGGCAATATCGAGACCAACGGCAACATCAGCGTGGAAGGCGAAGTAAAAGGCAATGTGGTGAGCAAATCGAAGGTGGCCCTGGGTCCTTCTTCTTACGTGGAAGGCAAAGTGCTGGCCGACAACGCCATTATCGCGGGCGAAATCCAGGGTTCGGTAGAAATCGGAGAGTTGCTCACGCTCAAGCCCACCGCGGTGATTCACGGCGATATTATGACCAACAAACTGGTGGTGGAATCGGGGGCCACCTTCAACGGCTCGTGCCGCATGGGCGTGTCAGTGGACACCATTGATTTTGAAGATGAGCCTCAGACGGTGGAAGCGCCCTACGTGGTGGATAACCGTGAGTATGACGACGAAACTGACCTAGAGAAAACCGACCTGGAAGAAACTTCATTGGATGAAACCGACCCCACCATCGAAGAAGAAAACGAATCCCGATCCCTCTAACCGGAGTGCCGTCCAGCGGAATGCCGCCCAGCGGAGTGCCGCCCAAACGTATCTGAAGTACTCGGGACTGGCCTTTCAGTTGCTGGCCGCCGTGGGTTTAGCGGCCTGGGGAGGCATTAAGTTGGATAAGCACCTTGGCAATCGTTTTCCGTTTGTCACCCTACTGCTGGTGGTGCTGGCGTTGGTCGGCTCCATGTTTTTGCTGATTCGGCAATTACCAAAGGAGTAGCCTAGACCCACCAATAGGCAAAAAAACCAGGGGTTACCTCACATTCGTTTCTGAAAAACCTTACCCGATCCCTTCTCTCTTTCACCGCCGCAGTTGTTCTGCTGTTGGCTTTGCTCAAATACGGCTTTCGTGCTGCGTTTATTCACGATGCCATCTGGTACATCGTCGCTTTTGTCTTCATCCTCACCGCGCTGTCGCTGTGGCTCGGGCAGCGGGGCGGCCGCCAATCGCCCGAATCGCTGGTGAAGTACGCGTTGATCGGCACGCTGCTGCGCTTGGTCTTGAGCGTGGTCGCTATTTATATCGCCCTCCGGCTTAACATAGCAGACCGGCTGTCATTCGTTCTTAACTTCATGGCGGTGTATTTTGTGTTCTTAGCATTTGAAATCTATGGGTTATTAACTACCTTGCGGCCGAATTCAGAGAAACCAACCTAGCATGCCCGAGGAGTCCCGTTCACGTTCATATTTACGCCCCGTTTTTCTTTTTTTACTCGTCATTTTTTCCGCATCGGCTTTTGCCAACGAAGGGGAAGAGGAAAGCGAAACCGAGTTTATTCTGCACCACGTGCAGGATTCGCACCAGTGGCACTTTGCCACCGTAGGCCACACCGACATCACCCTGCCCCTGCCGGTGATTCTGTACTCGCCCGACCGGGGGGTGGAAGTATTTTCTTCCCGCAATTTCTTCGACGAAGCCCACGAACCGGTGCCCTACCAGGGCTACACCATCGATGAGCACAACGACATTGTGCCGCTGGAAGCGGGCCGCACGGTCTACGACTTCTCGATCACCAAAAACGTGGCAGCCCTGTTTATCAGTTTGGCAATCCTACTGATCGTTTTCATCGGCATTGCCCGCCGTTACCAGCACAATCCCAAAACTCCCCCGCGGGGCATTCAGTCGTTCTTCGAGCCCATCATCGTGTTTGTGCGCGACGAAATTGCCATTCCGAGCATCGGTGCGCGCAAGTACCGCCGCTTCATGCCCTACCTGCTCACGCTGTTCTTCTTTATCTGGTTCAACAACCTGCTGGGACTGCTTCCCGGCGCGGCCAACCTCACCGGCAACATCGCCGTGACGCTGGTGCTGGCGGTGCTCACCTTTATTATCACCAACGTGAACGGCAACAAAGAGTACTGGAAGCACTTGGCCCCTCCCGGCGTGCCGTGGCCCATTCTGATTATTATGATTCCGGTGGAGATATTAGGGCTGTTCACCAAGCCGTTTTCACTGATGATTCGTCTGTTCGTGAGCATCACGGCCGGTCACATCGTTATCTTGAGTCTGATCGCCCTACCCTTTCTGTTCGATTCGTTTGCCATTGGGATAGGCAGTTCGCTCATTATTGTTTTTATTAATCTGATCGAGTTGTTGGTGGCCACCATTCAGGCCTATATTTTTACCCTCTTCTCCGCCATGTACATTGGCGCGGCGGTAGCCGAACACCAGGATCACCACGCCGAAGAGGAAGTTGACAAGCACTTAATTTAGTTTTCTTCATAATTTAACCTCAAGTAGTATGTTATCAATGCTGTTATTAGACGCAGGAGTTGCCCTGATGGGCGCAGGAATCGGTGCCGGTATTGCCGCGATAGGCGCAGGACTGGGAATCGGTCGGATTGGTGGTTCAGCGATGGAAGGGATGGCTCGCCAACCCGAAGCCGCCGGACGTATCCAAACCGCGATGCTGATTATTGCCGCCCTCATTGAAGTAATTGCCCTGTTCGGCGTAGTAGTTTGTCTGCTGATTGCCGTTGGTGATTATCCCAATCTTTAAGCTGTAAAAGAAAGCCGCGGAGCTCGTTAGGGGCTCGGCGGACTTTCGCAGTTGCTAGATATTGGATAGTAGATGTTGGATCATATAAAAATCATCTAATATCTACTATCCAACATCTACTTCACTACTACCGGTTAATTGAATTCTGAACTAAATTAAGTAAGCAACCAATAACCTTCTCATGGAATTATTATCTCCCGATTTAGGACTCATCTTTTGGCAACTGCTGGGGTTTCTCCTGTTGTTATTTTTGTTAGGCAAATTTGCCTGGCGGCCGATCTTAGGGGCCCTCAACGAACGGGAGACCTCCATTGAACAAGCCCTGTCCGCTGCGGAGAAGGCCAAGGCGGAGATGGCCCAATTGAAGAACGAAAACGAGCAATTGCTGGCCGACGCCCGCAAAGAGCGCGAAGTCATGCTACGGGACGCCACCACCGCGGCCAACAAACTGCGCGAAGAAGCCCGCGAGCAAGCCTCAGAAGAAAGCGCGCGCATCGTGGCCGACGCCCAGGCTTCTATTGAAGTACAGAAGCAGGCCGCGCTGGCCGAAATAAAGCATCAGGTAGGCGATTTATCCCTGGTGATTGCCGAGAAAATTCTGCGCGAAAAGCTCGACAACAGTGAAAAACAAAAAGACTACGTGGCCCGACTGGTCAACGACCTCAACGAGAACTAACGAAGCTCATAACCTACCCAATCTCCTAACCCATGATTGACCACCGGGTAGCCAACCGCTACGCAAAATCACTGATAGAACTAGCCATCGAGAAGGGGGTCGTGGAACAAGTGCACCGCGACATGCTGAGCTTCTCAGAACTCTGCCAAACCAACCGCGACTTCTTGCTGATGCTCAAGAATCCAATTATCAGCCACGGCAAAAAGCAGAAAATCTTGCATCAAATCTTCGATGGAAAAGTAGACCCTTCTACGCTAGCCATCTTTGATATCATCACCCGCAAGAATCGGGAGCTCCATCTGCCGGCCATTGCCGAAGAATTCGTCGCCCAGTACCGTACCTTTAAGGGCATCGAAAAAGCCGTCGTCACCACGCCCTTCCCCCTCACCGAAACGCTGCGAACCAGGTTCAAGACCCTGATTGCTGAGCAAACGGGTGGCAAAACCGTAGAGCTGGTTGAGAAGGTAGACCCCGAGCTAATCGGCGGCTTTATACTAAAGATCGGCGACCGACTCATGGACAACTCCGTGAAACATAAGCTAAAAACGTTGTCCTACGAGTTTGATGACGACAGCTATATAAAAACATACTAAACGAATGATGGAAGGACAGAATGATGGAATGTTAAGTCTATTCAATCACTTATTCCTTCAATCCTTCAATCATTTTAAGATAAACACACAATCTCATGGCAGAAGTAAGGCCCGATGAAGTTTCGGCAATATTACGCGAACAACTTTCCAGCTTCAAAACCGAAGCAGAACTCGAGGAAGTAGGCACCATACTGCAAGTGGGCGATGGCGTGGCCCGCATCTACGGACTCACCAAAGCCCAATCCGGTGAGCTACTGGAGTTCGAAAACGGACTCAACGCCCTGGTGCTCAACTTGGAAGAAGACAACGTGGGGGCCGTGCTATTCGGCGACCAGGGAGATATCAAAGAGGGCGACACCGTCAAACGTACCGGCCGCATCGCTTCCATTAAAGTGGGCGAAGGAATCGTCGGACGCGTGGTGGATACGCTGGGTGTCCCCATCGATGGCAAAGGCCCCATTACCGGCGATGTGATTGACCTGCCACTGGAGCGACGCGCCCCCGGCGTGATCTACCGGCAGCCGGTGAGCGAACCTCTGCAAACCGGAATCAAGGCGATCGATTCTATGATTCCCATCGGACGCGGACAGCGCGAACTGATCATCGGTGACCGACAAACCGGTAAGACCGCCGTAGCGCTGGATACCATCATCAACCAGCGGGAATTCTACGAAAAGGGCGAACCGGTCTACTGTATCTACGTAGCCTGCGGGCAGAAAGCCTCTACCGTGGCCGGAGTGGTGTCAGCACTGGAAAAAGCCGGTGCCATGAAGTATACTACCATCGTAGCCGCCTCGGCGGCCGACCCCGCGCCGATGCAGTTCTTTGCCCCCTTCACCGGTGCGGTGATCGGCGAGTATTTCCGCGACACCGGACGCCCCGCCCTGGTGGTGTACGACGATCTATCCAAGCAAGCCGTGGCCTACCGCGAGGTGTCGCTGCTGCTGCGTCGTCCACCCGGACGCGAAGCCTATCCCGGCGACGTGTTCTACCTGCACTCGCGTTTGCTGGAGCGGGCCGCCAAGCTTAACGACAACGACGCCATCGTGCAGCAGATGAACGACCTGCCCGATGCTATCAAACCGATGGTGAAAGGAGGAGGATCGCTTACCGCCCTGCCCATCATCGAAACGCAAGCGGGCGACGTGTCGGCCTACATTCCTACCAACGTGATCTCCATTACTGACGGGCAGATCTTCTTAGAAACCAACTTGTTCAACGCGGGTATTCGTCCGGCTATCAACGTGGGTATTTCGGTATCGCGGGTGGGTGGTTCGGCGCAGATCAAGCCCATGAAGAAGGTGGCCGGCACGCTGAAGCTCGACCAGGCGCAGTACCGCGAACTGGAAGCCTTCGCCAAGTTCGGCTCCGACCTGGATGCCTCTACCCAGCTAACCATTAGCCGGGGGCAGAAGAACCAGGAGATTCTGAAGCAACCCCAGTACTCACCCATGTCGGTCGAGGAGCAGGTAGCCATTATCTACGTGTCGACCAACGGCTTCCTGGACCAGGTACCCCAGGACAAGGTACGCGCCTTTCAGAAAGATTTCCTTACCATGATGGACACCCAGAACCGCTCAACCCTGGATAACATCCGCAGCGGCAAGTGGGACGATGATGCCCGCGACGTGATCAAACGCGTCGCCACCGACCTGGCCAAGAATTATAATTAACTGTAGGGACGTGATTAATCACGTCCCCACGACGAAGAAATATGCCCAGTCTAAAAGAAGTAAAGAACCGAATCTCTTCGGTGAAGTCGACCCAGCAGATCACGCGGGCCATGAAGATGGTGGCCGCCTCGAAGCTGCGGCGCGCCCAGGATCGCCTGATGCAGATGCGCCCCTACGCCGAAAAGCTCACCCAGATTCTGGCCAACGTGTCGGCCAACCTCAGTGAAGAGAACACCAGCCTGTACGCCACCGAACGCGACGTGAAGAACGTGCTGCTGGTGCCGTTCACCTCCGACCGCGGGCTGTGCGGGGCCTTTAACAGCAACGTGTTTCGCTACACCCGGCAGTTCATCACCGACGAGTACGAAACCTACGAGCGCAACCAGCGCTTGTACGTGATGCCGGTGGGCGAAAAGGCCTACGACTACTACCACAAGCGCGGCTACCAGGTCATTGACGATTACCGAGGCCTGTTCTCCGACCAGTCGTTTGAGAACGTGCGCGAGGCGGGTAGCTACGTGATGGACGCCTTTGCTGAGGGGCGATTCGACAAGGTAATCATGATCTACAACCGCTTCAAGAACGTGGCCACGCAGACGCTCACCGCCGAGCAGTTGCTGCCCATCCAGCCCCCCACCCTCGACGAAGCCGACGATTTGACCACCGCTGCGCCCATCAACTACCTCTACGAACCTTCGGAAGAATTTGTGGTGCAGGAGCTAATTCCGCAGTCGCTCAAGATACAGTTCTACCGCGCCTACCTGGAATCGAACGCTGCCGAACAGGGCGCCCGCATGACGGCCATGGACCAGGCCACCGACAACGCCGGGGAGCTACTCAAAGACCTCAAACTCACCTACAACCGCACCCGACAAGCCGCGATTACGAAAGAGATTCTGGAGATCGTGGCCGGTGCTGAGGCGTTGGGGTAAGAAGAAAAGCAGACGAGGCGTTACATGCGCGTCCCGGTGGAAACCACATTTACCAAACACCCCATTTGGTTGCCGGGCAGCGAAGTGCGCCACACTTAGCATCTTACGAATCAACTATCACCTAGAGCAACCACACAGTCCTCCGGTTAACCTGTAGCGAGCAGAATGGCCCGCAAAAATCACGTCGATACCTTACGCTAACCAACGTTTTCACGTCTGGCCGAGAGCGATCAGTGCCGCCAACCGACGTTTTTGCCTCTGATCGAGAGTGATTAGTGGCACCGATTAATGTTTTGAAGGGTACGCGGTTGGTGAGGGGTGTCAGAAACAAACTTCCGGTCGTTATTAGTACCCGACCAACCGATTGCCAGGGTGCATTTGTGAGGGTTCATTTGAAGCAGTTGCATATATCACAAACAGCACCGTCAGTTTTAAGAACACCATGCCATGAATTTAGTCCGGATATTAGTAGTAGCTTTTCTGACTATAAGCATAACAATCGGGGCGTTTTCCGTTTGGTTGTACTCTTCTTTAAATGCGCGGGTTGAGCATAGTAGCAATGAAAATTATATTGCCATAAAACATGGATCAACTCCTAACCAAATTATTGAAGTACTGAAAAGTGGAAATATCGTACAGGCACCCTTAGCAACCAGATTATATCTCCGATTAATTAATAGGGACGCTAAGCTGCAAGCGGGCGATTATTTATTCCCGTCGCCAATTAGTCCGATGCAGGTAATAAATTTACTAAAGAAAGGAAAAAAGCGTACCGAAAATCTTACTATCCCCGAAGGATGGACTCGTTTTGAGATAGCTAGACGAATAACCGAGCAATTTTCTTCAGCGCCTCCCGCAAGCTATGAGGAAGTTTTGGCAATGATGGATGATACTAGTTTGATTCAGGATATAGATTCTAGTGCCGTAAACCTTGAAGGTTATCTTTATCCTACTACCTATCAATTTGAGGCAGGCACCCCCGCTAAAGATATGATCATTAGAATGGTTCAACAATTTAGAAACGTTTGGCAACCGGAATGGAACGAATTAGCGCTACAAAGGGGGAGAACCAAAAGAGAGATTATGATTATCGCTAGCCTCATTGAAAACGAGTC
Source organism: Cyclobacteriaceae bacterium (assembly GCA_965217295.1). GTDB lineage: Bacteria > Bacteroidota > Bacteroidia > Cytophagales > Cyclobacteriaceae > Tunicatimonas. Next base: position 3,703,160 of record CBDCHR010000008.1, on the reverse strand, counting down.
AAAAATAGATGAGGAACGCCCGTTAATAGCATCAGTGATCTATAATAGACTTGACCGCCAGATTCCACTGGGTATAGATGCGACGAATGTTTACATAGCCAAACTACAAGATCGGTGGGATGGCATTATTCATAAGAGTGACGTCGATGTAGACCATCCTTACAATACCAGAAAAATAAGTGGGCTACCTCCTGGGCCGATAAGTTCAGCAAGTAAATCTGCTATTGAAGCCGCCTTAAATCCTGCGCAGACCGAATATCTTTATTACGTGCTTAATGTAGAAAAGAACGATGGGTCACATCATTTCTACGCTACAAGCACTGAATTTTCAAAAGGGAAAGAAATCTACCAAAAATGGCTTAAGAAACAACGGGGGGATTAGTTTCCCACCCTGTTCTGGTCGTACAGCTCCGTTACTTGTCACAAGTAGATGTCCGTGTATCAAGGTCATAGCGAGACGCTAGGACCAGTGAAGTGAGAAAAGACAACAGCTGCTTCTTATGATATTTTTATTATCTTAGTAGAAAAGTGCTAACAATGAAAGCTACTATTCTTCTCCCAATACTCTTTGCAGTAATTAGTTCAACCGGATACAGTCAAGCTCCCGCCGTTGATTCCCCATCAGGTGTTACTCCCCAAGATGGCGAGGTGTTTTATGTCGTCGATCAACATCCGGAGTTTCCTGGTGGTATGAGTGGGTTTTACCGGTATGTTTCAAAAAACATGGTCTACCCCAAAGAGCTAAAGAAACAGAAAATAAGGGGTAAGGTACTGGTAGAATTTGTCATAGATACTGCCGGAATGATTATGCAAGACAGTGTACGTGTCGTCCAAAAACTTCATCCTACGTTAGACCAGGAGGCCGTGCGTCTAGTTAAGGAAAGTCCCGAATGGACACCGGGCTACTGCACGGCTTTGGGAGAGCATAGTGCGGTAAGAATGATTCTTCCAATCGTTTTTGGAAAACAGTAGGTTCCATTCCTACCATCTGTAGAATCAGCGCAGCACGTGGAGCTCTCCGGGCACCCTACCGACCCAGGTAAGCGAGTAAAGTCGCTTCGAGAAAGCCCCTACCCGTGGCGTAAAAGCACTTTTCGCCTCCTGCGTCCATTACAATCCGTCGTAAGGTGGGATGATTACTTCTTTTCCCCTTGACAATTCATCGTAATAGCGCTCCGCGGCTACTTTCCCGCCCAACAATTCGTCGCAGTGGGGAATTATCGCTATGATCCCCCGCTACACTTCGTCGCAGAACCGCCGGGTAACTACTTTTCCGCTTTACAATTCGTCGTAAGGTGGTATCGTTGCTCCTATTCCACTTTACGACGCGTCGTAAGCCCGCTACTGAGCTCCTTTTCCACTTTGCAAAACGTCGTAGTGCGCTTTGAAGCAACAAGGGCGCTCCCCAACCGCGGGGAAGTCCGGTTGGATCGAACGTACATTCGGGCAGACTGAATTAACATCCAATTCCGGAACCTTACGCAGCATAGCGAAGCAAATGTCGTTGAGTCCGAGCGGCGGACGCGGGCCGGAAAGCCCGGACCCGAGGTAATTAAGTGACGCTGGGTGATGCTCAGTTGTAAATGTATAACAGGTTGCCGTCGAGTTGGGTGTTGTATTGCCGGAGGGGACACTGCGCGACGCCCCCGCTGGGGTTGCCGAAGAAGTCGTAGATGGAGTTATCGCAGAACTCGCGCATGAACAGGCCCGATAGGTCTACGGACACCTCGGCGCAGGCTTCGTCGACGCGGTGCGGACTGGCTTTTTCAAAGGCGCGGTAGGTAAAGGCATCGGCCCGGTAGATAATGAGGCCCCGGTAGCCGCCTAAAATTTCCACGAACCCCTGGTCGAGCCGCAGTGCCTGGTACTGCTGGTTGTTTAGGTTGATCACCGTGTCGACCACCACGTAGGGAAGTGTATTGCAAAAATTATCGCTTTCGCAGGCCGAGAAGGTAGCAATCGTGGCACTCAGGGCCAGGCAACAGCATAAGATTCGCATAACGTTGACCAATGTTTGGTGCCACAACGGTGGTGGCGGGCGGGTATTGTGGCGGTTTTGTTTTAGCTGCTATCAATATGCTTGTTTCCCTCACGTTTCTCATATACCGTTGGTTTGGGGACACTACACACACCACTAAATAAGCTATTATTTTTTGATGATCTTGAACGTTTTGCGACGACTGTTTCCGATTGCCTCAACGATATACAGTCCCGGTTCAAGCGGCAGAAAGTCAATTGAAAAATTGTAAGCAGTAGATTGATAAATTGCTGGTACATATTGCCCTTGGCTATTTATCACTCTGACTCGCTCTATACTTTCGCCAAAACTCTTTTGATCAATATGAAGCAGCTGTTCGACTGGGTTAGGATACGCAATTATCAGCCAGGGTTCGTTTTCATCTATCCCAGTAATCGTGTCTTCTTCTTTCGTTAGGTCTTCGTTTATCACTATCACCCGTTCAGGAACAGCGGCAACGTCCAGTCGGCTGGTGTTGGTAGCTCCACAACCGTCTGAGTGAGTAAGTGTCAAGCTCCGCTCGGTAGCGGTTTCGTCCCAGTTTACCCATACTTCGTGGTCAGAAGTCCGGCGAATGGTACCGCCGACCGCACTCCATTGATACTTTGTGTGCTCAAGTAGCTGAGCCTGATAGTGATGCGTATTGCCGGGAACAACATTCCGCTCACCGATTATATTACCAGCTAAAGCGGGGTTAGCATTGTCGATAATTTTCTGCAACACCCCTTCGTTATGGTAGGCATCGCTATTATATATAACTAAATCTTCTCCATTATGGAGTAGATCTATATCGGTCGATGCGCTCGTGTAATACTTCTCTTGCCAGTTACGTCCGCCGTCTTGCGTGTAGTAGACTCGATTCCCGTAGGAAGCCCATCCTCGTTCGCTATCCAAGAATAGTGGACTCAACTTACTTTGATTGTTTTGCCTCTGAATCCTTTCCCAGCTATCTCCACCGTTGGTAGTTCTATAGAACTCAACCGGAGTATCATAATCAATTTCCAGTGACCAGACAAAACCTAAGTTAGTATCAATAAACTGAAAGCCACCAATGTACACCTCTTCGTCGGAAAACACTACCTCCCAGCTTCTTCCCTGATCCTCCGTTTTCGTAATTTTGCCCCCGCTACGAACAAATCCAGTAGACTCATTTATGAATACGATAGATGACCAATGTTCAATATCTTCCTCAGTTAACGCAGTTTCCCAGTTGCTTCCCCCGTCGGTCGACTTCACAACCCGATCGTGGGTCGCGGCAAACAGGGTTGACTCATCCGCGAAGGCCACCGATTTGATATACAAATCATTGGCTTTCTCTTGCCAACTATCTCCTCCATTGGTCGTTTCGTATAGTTTATCGTAGGTCGTATAATAGAGTACCTGTTCGTCGTAAGCACTCAGGGTACCCTCCTCGTTAACGGGCAACGGAAAAGACCGCCAGGTGAGTCCGGCATCGTTAGTTCGGTAAGCCGTCGTATGACCCGAATATTGGCGCAACGTAGTATAGCCTACGGAATTATTGGTCCACTGCAGCTCTGCGGATTCGCCAAAGGGGAAGTAGGAAATCGTCTGCCACTGATCGTTTTGGGCACTAATGATAAGCTTGTGATGAACGTCGCTGCTTGAGTAATTATCTATTGACCGCCCTACCGCTACTAACCGCTGACTTTGGGGGCTTTCGGCCATTCCTCGCATCGTTCCTCCCACTTCGTGTACTTGGCTCCACTGATTTCCACCGTCCTTTGTTTGGTATAACCCATCGTCTTCCCGGAAGAAGTATCCTTCGGAAGGGCTTACCATGTGCAGGTGGGTAATATCGGTGTACTGAGGAGCCACCGGAATCCAATTTTCACCTCCGGTAGTAGTGCGATAGGCTGCACCTTTGCGGTTAGTCATGAATACAACATTTTGGCTGAGTATCTGCAAATGAACCACCTCGCCCAGAACGTTGATGCCGTTAAGTGACACTTCATTCCAGTCTTGCCCGCCGCTGGTAGTCTGGTACAATTTTCCTCGAGTATCGCCCGCAAAACCGACTAACGAATCGCCAAAAGCAAGGCTGCTAATATTGTTGCGATCATACATACGACTCTGAATCTCAACTGCCCCTGAATGTTTCCAACTCTGCCCCTGATCAGACGTCCGGTAGATATTACCTGCTAGCGTGCTTATAAAACCATGGTGTTGATCGGGAAAAGAAAGGTCGGTAATAGCTTCGTCTGCTTCGGAAAACTCAAGTACCTGCCAGTGCTCACCTACATCTACTGATCTAAGCAAAAATGCGCTACCCGCTACGTACAGATTACCATCACCGGGAGCGATCACCCTACGGTAGAGGTCGGTCGGAAGGTTAGGACTAACGTCCGTCCATGTAGTGCCCCCGTCGGTCGATTTGATAATGGTATTGGGTCCTACCGCTATGGCCGTGCGTTCGTCCCAAAATGCCACATCCTCCAGTCCCTGATCCAGGTACTGGCGTACCGGTCCGCAGTCTGAGACTTGAGCAGACTCATCTTTGTCATTTACTGTAATTAATAAAACTCCCTCAACAGCCTCCTGCGAACCTTCGGCTCTTACGCGAAGTGACATAACGCTAGTTCGCTCAAAATCCGGGGATACATTTACGTACAATTGGTCAGCTTCTATAGAAAAGTAGCGGTTATCACGATCGCCCTCCCCCGATACGAGTGAGAAGGTAAGCTCACCACTCAACTCCACAGTTGCAAGTTGCCCAATAACTGTTCCGGGCGATACGTTCTCGTCTACAACAGAGTTGCTACAAAGAACAGCTTCCGAGGGCTTGCTTAAAACTACCTGTCGGCTGACGGCTTCTAGCCTAGCACAATAGCTGGTGTCTTCGGGCAAACGGGATCGGGCCGACCCCTCCAACGGAACGTCTACAATTGGCTGCGAGCGGTCGTTGCTGTAAATATTAAGCTGTCCGTGGGCCAAGCCGGTAGTATCAGGAAAATAAAACAGGCGAAGATCTACGGAGGAGCCGGGACGAAGTTGAGAAGAGGAAGAGTCGCTGTTTACGTAGAACGCATTACCCGAGATACTTACTTCTGACAAGTATAGGTTTTTCCGACCGATGTTTGTTATCCGTACATCTTCTTGTAGACAGCTATCCACAGCTACTTTATCAAAGATAACCTGCGACCGACTTACCATAATTTTTGGTTGCGGATCATCTACCCACAAGTCCTGATGAAACTGTCCTCCTCCGGCAAAATAAAAATGCTCTCCCACTACCTGCTTAAAGGATAGTTGCGTGAAGTCTCCCTGAAACAAGTACAAAGAGTCAGTATAGCTTAGGTTATAAATGCCCAGCGCATTGCCGCTGTTGAAGTAGATACGATTGTTCTGCGCCGTAAGTTTGGCTACAACATCGTCCCGATCATCGTATTTGCGAACCGGCACGTCGGCCACCTCTTGGGTTCCGGCTGGCGTACCGTCGGAAGTCCACAAGGTACTGCTGTTGTGCCCCGCACTGCTACCGGCGAAGTACAGTTTACCGTTGGCTTCTACGAAGTTCATGATTTCTGAATTGGACCAGTGGGAGCTGAACAAGAATGACTTTAGTAGCTTAGTGCCTGCCGGTGTGCCATCGGTCACCCATAAACCGTCGCTGTCTTCTTCGTCACCGGAGTCATAGTCCAGTCGAACTGAGAAGAAAAGCAGTTCGCCCACTCCAATTAAGTTGTCGATTTCCGGCTCGTCGTATCGGCCCATCGGCCAGGAAGCCAGTTCGGTAAACTCTCGGGTTGTCTCGTTGAGCGTTCCAATTTTGCCAACCCCCGCGACATACAATTGCTCGCCGGTGTAGCGCACTCGATCAATGCGTTCAAAACCGGCGGTATTCAGTGTTTCAAAGCGTTGCTCTTCGTCATTGTATATGGCCAGCTCGTGGCGGTGGTCGCTGTATGAGTACAAAGCGCGCTCAGTTGTGAACAGCGACGCGGCGTAGGCCTGTTTGTCACAGTCGGCGGGGAAGCAGCCGATGCGATTTTCGGCGGGAAACACTTCGTAAATCGTATCATCGTACCCGCCTAAAATCAAGAGATGGTCTTGATAAACAGTCCAGTTTCTGCCGATAAAGCTGGCGGTTCCCGGCACGAAATCAACGAGGAGCCGGGTATTCTCCGGAGTACCATCGGTGGTCCATACTTCTACACCGTGCTGCGCATCGTCGGCTAAAAAAAGCAACTGCCCTTCGTAAACTAAAAAGCGCTGAGGCCCAGAACTTTCCTTGCCTAGCTTTATATCTTTGATCAGTACGGTGTTTTCCGGAGTACCGTCCGTCCGCCAAAGCTCCATACCGTGGGTGTCATCGTTAGCGGCAAAGTACAGGTAATCCTTATACGCTACCGACTCGCCAACTTCTCTAAAGTTCTTCAGCAGTAGTTGCGCAGATGCGCTGAGGCAAGTTGTTGCTAGAAATAAAGTAGTAATGATAAAGCGCATAATTGATAATTAGGGTTGGGCTAACTGTACCAATTTTTGAGAATACACTCGGTCCTGGATCTTGAGCCGAACGTAGTAGATGCCGGAAGACTTCGTCGGCCAATCAATCTCCAAAGGCGTCTTCGCATCGGCGGCAAAAGAAGATTGGGTGTAGCATTGCCGACCATAGCTGTCGGTAACAGTCAAATAATAGGCTCCGGATGTTTCCGGTGGCAATTGAACGAATACCTTTGTTTGCGTTGCCGGATTTGGATACAGACGCATGGTTGGTAACTGCTTGTCGGGCTCCACCGCGGTAACCATGCCGTCACCGTCGGTTAAGAAAGTAGCCGGTTCGGAAAATACCGAGCTAAGGTGACCATTATCCACCGCCTGCACCCCCCAGGTGTAAGTACCTTTGGGAAGCGAAGCCAGGAAAAAGTCGTTCTTCTGGGCGTTGCCCAACCGTGGATACAAAAGCCGGTCGTCCTGACCTGTGTAGGGATTGACTACAAATCTTCCGCTACTATCCTTGACGTAGATATTATAAGTAAGGGCACTCTCGGGAGATTCTAAGTCGGTAGCTCTATCCCAACTGAACCTAATTGTAGTGCCGGACAAGATGGTTTTTAGATTTGTAGGAGCCTCCGGGCGCGTGTTAGGTTGGTTCCAGAGCGGTGCCACGTTGTTGCGATACAGGATGATTTTGGGGCTTACATAATCGGCTTCGCCCAACACGATAGCGTCCAGGTCGCCATCACCCTCCACGTCACCAACGGCCATGTGTCCTCGGTGGGTACTTTTTTGTAGGTACGGACTCGTTTCCTGAAAGGCTACGTTATTTTCATTTTCGTAAATACGCGTTTGCGACGAAAAACCACCGAAGGGGTCTCCGTACACGAAGATATCAGTATCTCCATCGTTATCGTAGTCGCCCCAGGCAAGTTGAACGTCGTATATTTCCTGAACAAACGTCTCTTCGAACACCGATGAGAAAGTACGATCACCGTTGTTCCTGAGCAGTCCGGTAGTTCCTTCGCCATTGCCGCAGTAGGTAGAGCCGGAGTAGAGAATGTCTAGCCAACCGTCGCTGTCGTAGTCTAGCCACGTCATCTGGCCTCGTGACAAAGACAGGCTAGCGGTGAGTGCCGGAACGTTCGGCAATACTTTGGGGGCAAACACTTTTGGGGTTTCTTGTTCGTAGATTACCCATCGGTTCTCTCCGCAACCAGTTGTCTGGGCAACGAGAATATCCAGATCGCCATCATTGTCGTAGTCAGCCCAGGGTTCTCTACTCTTGATACTTCCCCGTATCTCGGTGATACCGGCGTCATTAAATACCCCTGCGGTAGTCTGCTCTAAGATAGTGATTGGCAATGCCTCATTATATCCTCCCCCAGACAGCATAATATCTACGTCGCCGTCATGGTCATAGTCCTCCCAGAAAAAGTTTGAGGGTATGTTACCCGAGTCGCTTACAAAAACGGGCGAATCAGGGGTAGCAAACCGGCCGGTGCCATCGTTAATGTATACCGCCAGAGAATCTTCGTACCAGTGCTCACGTAGGTTATGCCAAAAGTCCAGATAACCGTCGCGGTTGATGTCTATCCAGCGTAAGGTAGCATCGTTGGAAAACACCGGAAACTCCTGGTCGGTCCGTTCGTAGTGATCGACTTCCCACCGATAGATGTAGGTAGCCGCGGGAGTGTTCGTCTCATCGTTTGAGTACGTCAGTAGAAGGTCAAGATCACCGTCGTTGTCCAAATCAGCTAGGGAGGAAAACGTTCCGTGAGCCTCGTCCAGGTATAGTCCGAAGTCAATTTGAAAGGGGTCGGCGAACGTAGAGGCAGTGGCCTGACCAAAAAACTCGCTGGGATGCGCGCAGGTAGTCGCCACCACCCGGTAGACGTACGCGGTGTTACTTGCTAGGCTAAATGTGTCGGTAAAAGTAGTGGTATTGGCTGGTAAGATTGCCAATGGCGTATCTAACGGAGTAAACGTGCTCGTCTCCGCCGTTCGAAACACTTCGTAGGCAACTTCATAATCGGACTTATCGTCCCAGGTTAGCTGCACGCGCTGGTTAGATGTAACCGATGTACTCACGTTTTCGGGGGCTGCCGGGGGGGCATTCGCTATTGTAAACTGTTGCTCCGTCGAAAAAGCCGAACCCCGGTAGCTGGCGTCAATGCTCTGCACGGCCCAAGTGTAGGTGCCAGCTGGTAAGCAGCGCAACGTGTACCCGAGGTTCAAAGAAGCATTTCCCAAACCAACGACCCGGCGAAAGCCGCTTTGTGAGTCGGCCAGCGGACTCACCACTAGCTTTCCTTGTTCGTCGCGGACGTACACGTTATAGCTTAAAGCGGCGGTGGGAGTTTCCTGGTCGCTCCCGGCGTTCCAGGACAGCTTTACCTGACCACCGTCTACGCTTTGCGAGAGAACAGAAGGGGGTTCCGGAAGTGAGTTAGGAGTAGGATACTGGTTACGATACAGCCGAAACTCTCCATCACCCGCCGCCGCTACGTCCAGGTCACCATCTCGGTCGTAGTCCGCCACTGCCACGATGCTGTACCAATGCCCCCTAACTTCTGGCAGCAACGTTTCAGTGAATGTAGTTCCCTGATTGTTAGTGTACAAATAGCTGTCGCACGTTTGCTGGGTACAGTACTGGTATCCGTGAAGCAGTATATCGTACCATCCATCATTGTTGAAGTCCCCCCATACGGCTACGTTGTTTTCGGGTAAGTCAATATCTTCCCGAAGTAGGCTGTCGTTTCCCCATTGGTAAATTGCGTAGTGGTCCTGATTTTTCAGCAGATGATCCAACTTTCCGTCTCCGTTGTAATCCGCTACCTGCACATCGGTAATTTTCATCTCACTACTGATAATATCCCGAATGAAGCCTCCTTCGTTGTTTTTCCATACGTAGCTGGAATTCTCTCGTTCGGCGAACCCAATTATATCCAGGTCATGATCGCGGTCAACGTCAACCCATACTCCGTAGGCAACATCCCGGACCGTCGATTGACGAGCGGGAACAAACACACCGCGACGGTTTTGGTAGAGATTGTTTTGCTGAAGACCTGAGAACAGAAAATCGCTATCTCCATCGTTGTCATAATCTCCCCACATAACTGACCAGTAGGGCTCTTGAGAGAAGCCTAAACCTTGGTTATCGTACTCTCTAAAACCCTCATCCGTATTTTCTAAGATGAGTAGCCGACGCGGTTGACGTCCTTCGGACAGCAAAATATCCAAGTCATCGTCGTTGTCGAAGTCTCCCAGGTCCAGTAGCTGATGAAACCCACTGGTCTCTATGCGAACAGAGGCCAGGGGAACGGTTTCAAAACCGTTTTCGCGTTGATACAGCAGATACACGTTGTATTCATTTCTAGAGTAGCTTCCGTAGATTAAATCCAAGCGACCATCATTATCCAGATCCCCCCACTGCATGTCGGGAAAGTGCAGTTCGGTGTTTTCCGGAAAAGAAATATCTACTTCCTGAAAAGACTGAGCGATTAGGGAGGTAGGAGCAGGCAGTAGGATCATCCAGCCTATAAATAACAGCAAATAGTGGCTAAGCCTGTTGGCCTTGTGGGTCATACTCAACAAACTATACGGCGTTAAAAACATAACAATTTATAAATATACAATGGTTGTATGTACTACAAAATGTATTTTTATATAAATCTTTAGGTTTGTTAATGGTTCTGCGTGTAAATAAACTTATTTGGCATACTATCTTGGTCGGAGTACTGCTGCTCTTGCCCCGCTATGCCACCAGCCAGGTCTTTGATTGGGCTTGGGGGGCGGGTGAATGGACCGACGATCGCGCTCGCAACGTTGCCACCGATGCTAACGGCGCAGTATACATCACGGGTGACCTGAATGGCGGGACCACTATTGGGGATACTACCCTACTGCATGGTGGGGCATACGTGGCCAAGGTTTCAGCAGACGGTCAGCTTATCTGGGCCAAAAGCTTCGGAGCCTTCGATACGTTCGGTACCGATGTTAAGGTGGATACTAAAGGCAACGTTTTTCTACTAGGAGTTTACTCCCACGGGTTCACCCTAGCCGACTATTCACTTTCTGGTAGTAGTTTACCCAAGATTTTTCTTATGAAAGCCAATGCGGCGGGTACTGTACTTTGGGTAAAAAGCTTCGCCCCTATTCAAGGGAACGGTGAGGTCTACGGACGAAGCATTGCAATAGACTATCAGGATAATGTTTACATAGGGGGGCACTTTAGCGCTACGCTTCCAGTGGGCGATTCTGTACATCAGGTGCGGGGCCGCGAGATTTTTGATCGTGATATGCTGCTCATCAAGCTTGATGGGGACGGCGAGGTACAGTGGGCTAGAACGCCCGGCAGTATCTCCGAAGAGTATATCTACGACGTGGCCGTCGATGCCCAAGGCGTGTACTTTGTAGGTCATCTCTCCGGCAGAGATATCGAGTTTGAAGATACTACTTTCCGTAGTCCTCTGTCGGGAATGGGTTTTATAGGCAAATATTCGTTGGCAGGAGTATACCAGTGGGCTGAAGTTTTTCATTCTCCTCATTACTCCAAGGCTTTCTCGGTAGCCATAGATGATGTAGGCGACGTTTATGCTTCCGGTATTTGGATGGTGAGCGGGTACTACGGTCGGGTAGATCGGTTCGTAGCTAAGCTCACCCCCGAGGGCCAGAAGCTGTTTACCCGATTTATAGAATCCGATTTCATTTATGCCGAAAATAGTGGCATCGCTACCCACGGCACGGATGTATACTTTACTTCCGGACTTGCGTCTCCTTATCAGATAGGGCGCTTCCGTAGTGATTCTAGTCATATAGAACGGGCCGCCATTATCAAATACAACGAAATAGGCTATCCTCAGTGGGTGAAATTGGCGGAGGGGCCGGGCAGCGATCATGGAACCGCGGTGGTGACTAACCAGTCCAAGCTGTTCGTCGCAGGAAATTATTCCAGCGAACAACTGGCCTTTGACGATCTATCCATCGTTAACAATAGCGGCAATAGGAACACTGATTTCTTTTTAGCTAGCGTGCAAGATACCACGCCAACGCTCTGCCCCGATGCAGCCTCGTTTCGCGTAGTTTATGATACCAGTTTTTGCTCCGGTGACTCCGTCCGGTTAAGAATTGATAATCCTTATGCAGTGTACACGCAGTGGTATCGAAACGGAAAAAAGCTAGCCTACGACAATCAACAAAGCATCTACGTCGCCGAAGCAGGCACGTATACGGTGGAAATTAACTCGCATACTGCTTGTCCGACATTTCCACCTGAGATCAATGTGAGTGCTCAATCAGAGCGAGATGAGCGTACGAATATCGTTATTTTTACCAAACCGGAAATTACTATTCAAGCACCACTACAGGTATGTACTAATGAAACAGTAACGTTTTCAGTAGACAATGATTACTCTAACTATCGCTACCGTTGGGTAATTCCTACTGCTTCGGCAACAGAAGGGGTCTCAACGAGTACTCCTACAGCAACTTGGACCACTGCCTCAGGAGCTGCTCAAGTAATCGTTATGGTAGAAGATACTACCACCGCTTGCGTAACTAATGATACCCTAACGGTGACCGTCTTGGCGGCACCGGTAGCTACGCTGCAAAATGTAGATGGTCGATTAGTTGCTTCCGAAGGAGCTTCTTACCGATGGTACTTTGACGGAGACGAACTTGTTGAACTAGTTGGTAAAGAAGCTATTATACCTCAGCACCTCGGTTACTATCAAGTTGAGATAAGCAACGGAGCAGGATGCCGAAGCCGATCGGATAGCGTGTTGGTCGATACAGTAGTAGGAATAGAAGATTTGGTAGACAAGCTTGAGGTCTTTCCTAACCCATTCGTGTCCTACCTGCTAATTGACTCCGAACAACCAGCCCAAAAAGTAATTCTCATCAATGCCGCGGGTAAGATTGTCAAAGAGGAATACGGAATATCGCGTCTAGACGTAGGCGACGTGAGACCAGGAGTCTACTTGTTGCTAATCCGTAGCAGCGGTCAGTGGCGAACGTATAAGGTTTTAAAGTAATCCGGGTTAGCCCACTAAGCTATTGTACTCTTCTTTTGGGATAGCTATTTACCAGTACGCCGCGTATAGCGCCACCAAAATACCAATGATCACCAATGCCCCCACGTTGAAGGCCCGACTGGTTTTGAACAGTGCGGGCGACAAGTCAATGGAATTGGGTTGGTCGCGGCCCGACTGCACCAAACTCATCACGATCATTTGCGCCGCCAGAATTAGGAACACCACTCCCATCCGGTCGATGAAGGGCAGATCAGGGAAGAAATAAGCCAGCGCTCCCGATAGTGGGATGGTGAGGATAGCCGCCACCAGCGCCGCCTGGGGCGTAGTTTTCTTCCAAAAGACCCCGAACACGAAAATCGCAAACACGCCGGGCGATACGTAGCCGGTGTATTCCTGAATATACTGAAACACCTGCCCTTGTCCGCGCAGCGCCGGAGCCACCAAACAAGCCACCACAAATGACACTACCACCACGATTCTGCCGATACGCACCAACGCGCCTTCTGACGCTCCCTTATTAATGTAATTGCGGTAGATATCCATGGTGAAGATGGTGGCGGTGCTGTTGGCCATTGAGGCCAGCGACGACACGATGGCCGCCGTGAGAGCCGCAAAGGCCACCCCCTTCATGCCGTTGGGCAATAAACCAAGCAGCGACGGGTACGCCCGGTCGGGCTTGATGAAGCCGTCAACCGGGTCGGTCATAATTTGCGAGAACGCTCCGCCCAGCTCTTCGTTTTCCACGATTACGTAGGCGGCAATGCCCGGAATCACCACAATCAGGGGGATAAGCAGTTTTAGGAAACCGGCGAACACCACTCCTTTCTGGGCTTCATCGAGACTTTTGGCGGCCAGCGCCCGCTGGGTGATATACTGGTTAAAGCCCCAGTAGCTCAGGTTGGTGATCCACATGCCGCCGATGAGCACGCTGATGCCGGGCAGCAGTTGGTAGGCATCTTCGGTGCCGCCCTTTCCGTCGGTGATCATAAAACCTTCTTGCAAAATCATGTGAAAATGGTCGGGTGCTTCCTTACCGAGCCGCGCCAAGCCGCCCAGCACGTTGCCGTCGCCCACAATGTCCAGCGCCAGGTAGGTGGTCACCAGCCCGCCCAGCACCAGAAACACCACCTGCACCACGTCGGTCCAGGCCACCGCGGTGAGTCCTCCGTAGATCGAGTACACCAGCGAGAACAGGGCCAGCGCGATAACGGCGTAGAGCAGGTCCACGCCCAGCACCGTTTCGATGCTCAGCGCTCCCAGGTAGATCACCGAGGTGAGGTTCACGAACACGTAGACCAGCAGCCAGAAAATGGCCATAAAGGTGCGCACCGTGTCGTTATAGCGGTCGGCCAAGAACTGGGGCATGGTGTAGATGCCCTTTTTGAGGTAGATCGGAAGAAAGAACTTGCCGACCACCAGCAGCGTGGCGGCAGCCATCCACTCGTAGGTAGAAATGGCCAGCCCCAGGGCGTAGCCGGAACCCGACATGCCGATGAACTGCTCGGCCGATATGTTGGAAGCGATCAGCGAAGCGCCCACCGCCCACCAGGGCAGCGACCGGCTGGCCAGAAAGTAGTCCTGTGAGTCTTTTTCGTGCCCTTTTTTGTCGCGCGACACCCACAGGCCGATGCCGATGATAAACAGGCAGTAGGCCGTGAAAACGACAAAGTCGATGGTAGAGAATCCTCCCATTGAATAATATTGGTTAGGTTAGTTAAGTGTTGCAAGTATACTAATAATCAGATAATAAACCGGGCTGCTTTTTAGGGAATGATAAAGCAAAAGAAGGTGAAACTAAAACAACGGGGATTGGGACCCGCGGCGCGCCCCCCCTAAACAGTAGGACAGATAGATGCTCCAAAAACTTACCTGTGCAAAAACACCGTGAGCAAGAAGAAGGCATTGAGGCACAGCCCGGAGACAAAGTTGAGCCGCATGGTGCCGCGAAAGTTGGCCCGGCGCGGATCTTTTCGCACTTTTTGGTACCACTGAACAAAGTAGGCCAGCACCGGCAGCAGAAACAGCACGAACACTCCGCCCTCCCACCAGACAAACCACGTTCGGTAATACAGCCAGAAACCAGCGATGGTGAGCAAGAACAGCGCCGCGGTGAAGTGAAACGTGCCCCGCACGCCGAGTTGGTAGCTCAGGGTGGTATCGCCCCGCTGCTGGTCTTCTTCGTGTTGATAAATCTGCGTCATCGGATACGAACCCCACAGCATCAGGGAGGTGAGCAGTGCCCCCACCCACACCACGGGCTGCTCCAGGTCGGTGAGTCCGGCCCGGTTGATGCCTACGTAGACCGTCAGCACCGTGAAAAATCCCTGAAAAAAACCCGCCACCAGCCAGCTGGTAATCGCGTACTTCTTCAGCCGCACGCTCGGGTGACTATACGCCTTGGAGACCAGTCCGTAGACCAGCAGCATCCCTGCGAACAGGCCGCTGATGAGGGAACCCAGGGCAATGGCAACCGCATCCAACGCCAGGGCCACGTAGTAGAGTTGCTTACTCACCGGCGGCGGGTGCTCCAGTCCGCCGATGCTCCCTTCGTCGCGGTCGAAGTAACTGTTGTAGCCATTGCTGGCCGGATACAGCAGAAAATGGACGATAAAAAAGACCAGCAGCGCATCGGCGACCTGATAATCGGTAGAGATACTCAGGGCAAATAAATAAACCGGCAACAAGAAAAACGAAAAGGGAATGCGAAGGTGGAGAAAAGTTGATCGCGTACTGTTCACAGTGAATTGATTCTGAATTTTAACCTCCGTTTCTTTAATCCACAGTTGAGTAGTCGAAGGTCCACGGTCGATAGTCCACAGCAAAAGCGGCCATGGTCTGTCGACTGTGGACTATCGACTATCGACCATCGACTTCTTCGCTTCTTCCCAGTAAACATCCATTTCGGCTAGGGTCATTTCGCTCAGGTTCTTTCCGTCTTCCTGCACCCGCTGTTCCAGATAATCGAAGCGTCGCTTGAATTTTTTGTTGGTACGCTCCAGGGCGTCTTCGGGGTTGATCCCGGCGAAGCGGGCGTAGTTGACCAACGAAAACAGCAGGTCGCCGAACTCTTCTTCCTGCTTCACCGCATCGCCACTGCGCAGTTCTTCTTTAAACTCCTGCAGTTCTTCCTGCACTTTGTCCCACACCTGCTCGCTGCGCTCCCAGTCGAAACCCACGCCCCGGGCTTTTTCCTGCATGCGGTAGGCCTTCAGCAGGGCGGGCAAGGCCGTGGGCACTCCGCCCAGCACGGTCTTTTTGACGGTGCCTTTCTCCTGAAGCTTGATCTGCTCCCAGTTGCGCTCCACGGTGGTGGCATCGTCGGCCGTCACGTCGCCGTATACGTGGGGATGGCGGCGCACCAGCTTGTCGCTGATGCCCTGCAGCACGTCGGTGATGGTGAAGGCGCCCTGTTCGCTGGCGATCTTGGCGTAGAAGACAATGTGCAAGGCCAGATCACCCAGTTCTTTTTGCACTTCGGGCAGGTCGCCCTGCAGAATGGCGTCCGAGAGCTCGTAGGTTTCCTCGATGGTGAGGTGGCGCAGGCTGTCGATGGTTTGCTTTCGGTCCCAGGGGCACTGCGCACGCAGTTCGTCCATGATGGTGAGCAGTCGGTCAAAAGCGGCTAGCGCCGAAGTATGATCCATAGGATTGCTGGTAAGAAACTTTGCCTCCTCGCCGCTCGTTCACTACCCAAAGGCATCCTCCCTTTATTGTTAGAGGCGGTCTTCCCTTGTAATTGCTAGGCAAAGGGGTATCTTTGCGAGGGCAAATCTGGCAAGTGCTAAATTAATAAATTATGGCAACGATATTTTTGGCGATTGGTTTTCTGGCTATCTTTTTCCTGTGCATGAGCGTTCGGCTGCTCTTTCTCAAGGACGGTGAGTTTAAGGGCACCTGCGCCTCGCAGAACCCGTACCTCAATAAGGAGGGCGCGGCCTGTGGCTACTGCGGCAAAACGGTTACCTCGGACAGCGCCTGCGGCAACCCCGATTCGGAAGTGAACAAGGTGATGGCCAAATTCAACTGAGCCCGGTTCGGATGAACCCGGTTCAGTAAGTCACCGAACGCAACAATACCAACCTAACTACGGCAGCGCATTGACACTGATCAAATCAATTTCCGGCATTCGAGGCACCATCGGGGGGAAGGTGGGCGACGCTCTCACTCCGGTAGACATCGTTAAATTTGCCGCGGCCTTCGGCACGCACGTCGGCCAGAAGAAAACGAAGATAGTTATCGGGCGCGATGCGCGCGTGTCGGGCCCCCTGGTGTCGCAGCTGGTCACTGCCACGCTGCAGGGACTGGGTATCGACGTAGTGGACCTTGGCCTAGCTGCCACCCCCACCGTAGAGCTGGCCGTGGTGGCCGAAGAAGCGCAGGGAGGCATCATTATCACCGCCAGCCACAATCCCGGGCAGTGGAACGCGCTCAAGTTGCTCAACGCGCAGGGTGAGTTCATCTCGGCCGAAGCAGGTATCGAGGTGCTCAACCTGGTGAAGAGCGAACAGTTTGACTTTGCCACCGTCGGTAAGCTGGGCACCTACGAAACCAAGGAAGGCTACACCGAAGCGCACATTGACCAAATTTTGGCCCTGCCCGAGGTGGATGTGGACGCTATCCGCGAGCGAAACTTTCGGATAGCCATCGATTGCATCAACTCGGTAGGATCGATCAGCGTGCCGCTGCTGCTGGAAAAGCTGGGCGTGCAGCACGTAGAGAAGTTTTACTGCGAACCCAACGGATCATTTCAGCACAATCCGGAGCCGGTTCCGGAGAATCTAAGCCATATCTGTGGCAAGATCGAGCAGGGCACCTACGACCTGGGCATTGTGGTGGACCCGGACGTGGACCGACTGGTGCTGATTCAGGAGAACGGCGAGCCCTTTGGCGAAGAATACACACTGGTGGCGGTGGCCGACTATATTTTAGGTCTGCGGGGCGGCGGCAACACCGTGTCGAACCTGTCGTCGTCGCTGGCGCTGCAAGACGTGACCGAAAAGCACGGGGGCACCTATACCGCTTCGGCGGTGGGCGAGGTCAACGTGGTGCAAACCATGAAGGAAACCGACGCGGTGATCGGCGGCGAGGGCAACGGCGGGGTGATTTATCCCCCCCTGCACTACGGGCGCGACGCGCTGGTGGGCATTGCCTTCTTTCTGTCGCACCTGGCCAAGTTCGGCCGTCCGGTTTCTCAGCTGAAGGCGAGTTACCCGCAGTACCACATTTCCAAGAACAAGCTGGAACTCACCTCCGGCATTGATACCAACACCATCCTGAAGGCCATTGAAGAACGTTACTCCAACCAACCCCTGATCACCACCGACGGAGTGAAGATCATGTTCGACCGGGAGTGGGTGCACCTGCGACGGTCTAATACCGAACCCATCATCCGCATCATTTCCGAGTCTAACTCGCGCGTCACCGCCGAACATCTGGCCAAGAAGCTAGTCGCTGACATTCGGGAGATTATTTCGGAAAGGTAAGAATCAGGTCGTCATTCTTTGGGTTTTTATATATTCGGCGGTACTTTGACGATGATATAACCATCGGCAAGCCCGGTTACCAGCACCATCATTTGCCGCCCAAGCATCTGCTATACCATGAACGTATACCTCGACAATGCTGCTACCACTCCCCTGGACCCGCGGGTGCTCGAGGCCATGCTGCCCTACTTCAGCGAGCACTTTGGCAATCCGTCGTCGACCCACGCGCACGGGAGAGCCACGCGTTCGGCCATCGAAGCGGCTCGCAAGCAGGTAGCCGAACTGCTGGGTGTCACTCCCGGCGAGCTGTTTTTCACCTCGGGAGGCACCGAAGCCGACAACACCGCGCTACGCTGCAGCATCGAGGCGCTGAATCTGCAACACGTAATCACCTCGCGCCTGGAGCACCACGCGGTGCTGCACCCCCTGCAAACCCTGGAACAGCACCAGCAGATTCAACTTAGCTACGTGCGCGTTGATGCGCAGGGCAACGTAGATTTTGATCATCTGGAAGAATTACTGGCGAGCAAGCCGCGGTCGCTGGTGTCGCTCATGCACGGCAACAACGAAATCGGCAACCTCACTGATATCGAGCGGGTGGGCGAACTTTGCGCGGCGCATAAGGCGGTGTTCCATTCGGACACAGTGCAGACGCTGGCGCACTATCCGCTCAACCTGCGCGAACTGCCGGTGCACTGCGTAGCGGGAGCGGCGCATAAGTTTCACGGTCCTAAGGGCGTGGGGCTGCTCTACATCAACAAGGCCCATAAAATTCATCCGTTGCTACGGGGTGGCAACCAGGAGCGTAACATGCGCGGGGGCACCGAAAACCTGTACGGTATCATCGGGCTGGCCCGGGCGCTAGCGATCAGTTGCGAAGGGGTGGCCGAGCATCGGCGGCACATCCGGGCGCTCAAGCAGCGGATGATTGATCAGTTGCTGGAGCGAATCCCCGACGTGCGGTTTAACGGAAGCTCGGGGCAGCTTGATGACAGCCTGTACACGGTGCTGAACGTGAGCTTCCCGCCTTCCGATATGCTTTTGTTTAACCTTGATTTGCGGGGCATTTCGGTATCGGGCGGCTCGGCCTGCTCGAGCGGAGCCGCGTTGGGTTCGCACGTGCTGCGGGCGCTCGATGCTAATCCGCAGCGGGCGGCGGTTCGTTTTTCGTTTAGTAGACTGAATACGGTAGAAGAAGTGGACTATGTGGTGGATAAGGTAGCAAAACTGTATCCGGTGGTTAGTGTTCACTGAACAGAGATTTTAACCTTAACAATTTTGGCAGCCCAGGGATTGAGGGAGCGTTGAAACAATAACCTACCCAAGGTCGGTGTCCTCACCGACCTCCAGCGGCTTGTAAGGACACAAGCCTGGGGTACATTTAAAATTCTATGCTTCCTAATCCCTGTGCTGATGATGTAGAACAAACAAAATAATATACATGAAATTTCGAATCACCTTTGTACTGTTTTGGCTGTTTACCATTGCGGCCGCTCAGGCCCAAGACGCCATAAACACTGAAGTCTGGAAAGCTTTATCTTCGGTATCGTACGAAGTGGCTGAAGATGACTATGGGGAAATGTACGTACCTCAGTTCAGCGACGCGGCCCAGGCGCTGGAGGGCACCACCGTGACGGTGCCCGGCTACATCATTCCCTTCGAGGGCTTATTCAAGCCCGAGCACGTGATCGTGTCGTCGTTGCCGCTGGCCTCGTGCTTCTTCTGCGGCTCGGGCGGCCCCGAAACGGTAATCGAGGTGTTCTTGAAAGAACCGGTGGAGTATCAGGCTTCTCTGGTAGCCTTCAAAGGCACGCTCAAGCTTAACGACACTGACTACGAGCAACTGATGTACATTCTGGAAGATGCGGAGTTTGTGGGGGAGATTGAGTGATGGGTTGCGCTAGTTTCCTTCGTACTTAAGTAGCACTCCGTTTTGACCTACCAAGTACTCGGTGTTGCCGACAAACGACCAGTAAGGATAAATGATTAACTCAAGCTCGTTGAAGTGCGGCCTTCTTCTATTAGACGCGCATTTTCTGAAAAGTTACGCGGCGCGACCGAAAATATTTTCAGGAGGCGCGGTGCCGCTTCAGCAGTACTTGCATCCGGTCGCGCGCCCGCTGTAACCGTTTTTAAATAAGCACTTGTCGGCTCGATTGGGTTCAGAGAACCCCGGTACGCTGGTCACCAGACTGGAAGTCTGGCACCAGTGTAGCCAGTTTGAAGCAAAAAAATAGCGCTTCCTTAGGAAACGCTATTTGGAGGTTAGAAAGGTGCCGTGGGGGGCGTCATTTTGGGCTCTTAAAACCCAACCGCTACGTAAACCTGTAACACTGAGTTTTTGGAGTTATCCAGAATGCCTTCCGCCGCCGTGCTCTTGGCCACATTTACCAATCCAAGGTTGTAGCGAGCGCCGATGGTCACAACATCAATATCTGCTCCCAACCCGGCGGCTAGTCCGTAGTCCCAGGTTTTGAAGTTGTCGCGGTTTATTTCGTTTGAACCATCAAATATATCTCCCTCACCAGAGGCGTTAGCACCAATCAGGTAACTGGCGTAAGGACCTACGTGAATATTAAGTACTTCGCCAACGGTCACTTTGGCCAGTACCGGGATATCAATGTAGGTAAGATTAGTCTTCACGTCGCCTTCTACTCCCGCAATGTCAGCTACTCCGCCGCTTTGTCCGTAGGTAGCGCGATTGCCCTTGGTAGAGAGTAGCAGCTCGGGCTGGATGCTGAAGTTCTCGCCCACGGCCAGTTCGGTAAACAAACCCAGGTTGAACCCAATGCGCATGTTTTGGGTTCCCACGTCGCCGCGGTTGAAGTTAGACAAGTTAACCCCGCCCTTCACTCCGAAACGAGAGTCGCCCATTTGAGCTTGCACCAACAGAGGAGTGGCCATAAAAAAGGCCATTAATAGATAAATAGGTAATTTTGATACGTTCTTCATTGCCTGAAAAATTTAGTTTTGTAAAGAAAAATGATGATAATTCTAACGGATTGCGCCTATTTTTGTTCCACGCTTGTTACCAAAAACAGATGAATAACCTTTTTTCTTCGCTGGAATATATCAACTTATCGCCCGTCATCACCGCGCAGCGGGTAGAGGAAATGGTGCGTGAAACCAAGGCGCACGGCTTTGCCGGACTATGCTTGCCGCCCTTCTGGATCAAGAAGGCTCGGCGAGAGCTAGGTAGCGCTGACGCTTCGCTCATTACGGTGGTTAGCCATCCCTACGGGTACCAAATGATGCAAACCAAGGTGGTCGAAATGCAGCAGGCGCTGCACGACGGAGCCACCGAGTTGCAAGTGGCAATGAATCTATCAGCTTTCAAGTCGGGGATGTCCTGGGTGAAAATCGAAATAGCCAAGTGCGCTACACTGGCGCATAAACACGAAGCCCTGCTCACGGTTGCCCTTGACACGGCCTACTTAAATGAATCTGAAATTACTGAGATCGCCACCCTAAGTGCCGACGCGGGGGCCGACGGACTGCAGTTGGCGGCAGAAGACGTGGCCTGGGATACGCTGCTGACCCAGGTGCGCTTGCTGCGCGATACGCTGCCCACCTCGGTAGCCGTGCAGGTGCGGCGGGAGGTGGATCGGCCACAAGCATTAGCGCTTCTAGAAGCTGGGGCCGACCGGATTGCCGCCGCCAACGCCGTGTCCTTGGTAGCAGACGAAAAAACGACATCATGAGTACTAAACACCTTAGCGTCCGCGTGACCGGGAAGGTGCAGGGCGTGTTCTTCCGGGCCAGCACCCGCCAGGAAGCCCAGCGGTTGGGTCTCTGCGGTTGGGTGCGCAACGAGCCCGACGGTTCGGTCCGCATTGAAGCGGAAGGCGATGAACCAGTGCTAGAACAGTTAGTAGCTTGGTGTCAGCACGGGCCAGACCAGGCGCGCGTGGCTGACGTGGTTGTTGAAGAAGGTGAAATGGAGAACTACGACGGTTTTCAGGTGCATCGTTAGGGTGTGGTTTCAAATAATGAACTTTTGTTACAAAAACCTTGGCTACTGCCGAAGATGGCTATAGTCTCAGCGTTTATTTACAACAATATCGCTTGTTTCCACACTAAGTTCTTCGGGGTTTGGTACGATAGTAGGGTTAAGTAGACTCCCAACAAACCCTTGTACAAGTCATACTCCTGACCAGCATATCCATCGTAAAACTGGGTATCCAAAGAGATAAGCACCTCCTGCAGCCAGTATTTGTATCCCACCTGATAGGCCGGGCGGCCACTTAAACGATATAAGGCATTATATGTCTGCGCTACACCCGCTGCCCCACCGTATACGCTTTCATTCTGCGTGAGCAGATGAGCTTTGTCCTTTCTCAACAACGTATTTAATCCTATCAAATCGGCAGTTCGCCTGAGTTGTTGTTCTTGAAACAACGAATAGGCGCGATAAAGCAACACTGCCTGAGGCAAATCGCTGCCGCCCCAACCCAACTGCTCTACCGATGATGCCCCGCCGGAGATAGCCTTCTGAGGGAATGCGGCGTATCGTTGAGCGGAAAAGTCAATCTCGTTCTGGTACGACAGCAAATACCGGATACCCTCCCGAATCATTCCTCGGAGCGCTACTTCCCGAACTGCCTCCTCAATGTCAATCAGTAACAGCAGTAGTCCGGACACTCCCTCGAAGCCCAGCAACGTGTGCTCGTTGTAGGCGCGTAATGGATGGGTAGGCAGAAGTGCATTCGATGACTTTCCTATCTCACCCCAGGCAGATACCCAAGATTTTAAATGCTCATGTTCTTTTTTCAGCAGAAAGTATCGGCCGACAATCGCCGCGTTATACCATCCCGTTAGGGTGCAATCCGCAATCCAGGAAGCAGTTTGGTTGATCAGGTACTCGTCCAACTTTCGGTGGCACGATGAAGCGACGGCCGCATCCAGGCAGGCCCCGGACAATAACAGTCCGCGCAGCGTACGAGCGTCGGTCATCTGGTCGGCCACTACCCGGGTGCTTAGCTCAGTGAGCGCTGCTACCGTTCGGTTTTTGCTTTGAACATCCTGATTCAACTGGTAGTGCGTGTACGAGTAAAGCAGTTGCCCAGTCAGATCTTCCGACGTGAACAACCGCTTTTCCAGTAGCGTGTGCATGGACGCAATATGTTTTTCCCTTAGTTTCAACCGATTATGCTGATACTACCACCTGGTGATCGTTATATGAGTAAAATCTTTCTTATTAATATCCTTATTATGGTGCGTCAGTTTTGCAACGGTCACTTTGTTGAGCGTCGGCTTGCGGAAGTTGGTCTCGGTAACTTTCATGATTGTGGGGGTTAGGGTTATGATTGATTGATGAAACAAATATCAGCCTTCGGGGGCAGTGCGCAAAAAACTTTATACCAACCCGACGATAGTCCGTATCAAATCCAAGACTGATCACGCTACAACCATTGGTATAGTCATAATCTGGTTTTGAACGGGACAGGATTTTGCTAATTGCCAATGTTTCACTATTCTACTGTAAGGCATTTGAAGTAATTTACCCCCGCTAACTGTTCACCATCAGCATGACCAAGCGTTCACAAATTGTTCTCATCCACATTACGTGCTGGGTAGTCTACTTTATTTACGAACTCACTATTATCCGTTTGATTGGGGGAGTAGAAGAAAGTTTCGCCGAGTCGTTGACCTTCACTTTTAATATTGCTCTGTTCTACCTGTATGTCTCATTGTTATTCCCAGTTTATTTGGAGCGAAAACGTTACTTCGCGTTTTTCGGATTCGCGCTGCTGCTCACTGGACTACTTGTTTACTTCCGTTACCAAGTAGTAGTCACCATTATTCCTTTGCTCACGGATCAACCCCTAACTTATCCATACGACAGTTTAAGAGTTTTCCTGGCCGAATCACTCTGGCGGGGTGGTTACTTCTTAATTATTGCCTTTGGCTACTGGTTCGGCACCAAATCTGTCAGGCAGGAAAAAGAGAAAAGAAAACTGGAAGAACAGAAGCGCAAGGACGAGCAACAGCTAAGAATTTTGGAGAATGATCTGAAGGACGCTGAGATCGCTTATCTCAAAAATCAGATCAACCCCCACTTTCTGTTCAATACCCTAAATTTCTTCTACGACCAAATTCATCCCCACTCCGAACCGGTTGCCCAAGGGGTGTTGCTGCTTTCGAAGATCATGCGCTACGCGCTCCAAAAGAGTGATACTCCGAAGGTGATGCTAGCCGACTCGATTGAGCACCTGGAAGACTACATCGCCATCAACCAACTTCGCTTCAACAACCAACTAAACGTGCAGCTTACGATTACCGGCGACCCTTCGTTCCGGATGATTATTCCGCTGGTGCTCATCACTTTTGTGGAGAACTGCTTTAAGTACGGCGACCTGCTCGACCCGGAGCACCCGTTGCGCATTGAAATTACGATCACCGACCAACAGTTAATCTTTTGTACGCACAATAAAAAGAAGTCCGGCCCGATAGAACGGTCTACCGGCATCGGCATAGAAAACACCCGACGCCGTTTGAGCGTTGTCTACGAGAACAACTATGAGTTACAAATAGACAATCAGCCAGACTTTCACACGGTGCGGCTAACTATCAACCTGTAAATTCTACCAATATGATTAGCTGTATCATCGTAGATGACGAACCAAGTGCGGTTAACATTCTTAAAAACTACGTGGCGAAAACCCCTTTTTTGGAGCTAGTGGGCACAGCAGGCGACCCGCTGGAGGCCATGAAGGTGATGGATGGAAAGACGGTAGACTTAGCGTTCCTAGACATCCAGATGCCCCACCTGTCGGGCATTGATTTTATGAAGATGCTTAAGGGCAAAACGCAGGTGGTTCTCACCACCGCCTACAGTGAATTTGCCCTGGAAGGCTTTGAGAACGAGGCGCTTGACTACCTACTGAAGCCCATTGCCTTTGACCGTTTCCTCAAAGCGGCGCAGCGGGCGCTAAACAACACGACCATTACCGCGCCCGACTGGCAACCTATTGAGCGAGAAGACGAGTACATGTTCGTCAAAACCGAAACAAAAGGCAAAATGCTTAAGGTTGATTTTAAAGATTTGATCTACGTAGAAGGGCTAAAGAACTACGTCTCACTGTTCACGGCTGAGGACCGAATAATCACCTACACCAGCATCAAAGCGCTGGCCGAACAGCTTCCGTCCTACTTTATGCGCGTGCACAAATCGTATATTGTATCGCTTAAGAAAGTTCGCGCCGTGGATGGTAACCAGATCCTGTTCCACAACATGAAAGCTTACGTTCCGCTAGGCGAGACTTATCGAAGTGCCTTTTTCGAATCCCTGAGGATACTAGGAAGCAAAAACTGACTTACGACACTTTGCAAAGTTTTTATTTGAGAAAGACTGAGGGTAATTTCTGATATCTTTTAGTAACCTTCTGGGCGAATATGTTGATGTGTGGACTTCATCTAGTTGGGCGTTTTTTCCTACTAGGAATTTCCTGACTTCTTGCAAATCAAAAATTTGTAGAAAAATTTTGTCACTCCAGTTTTTCTGGAGTGACAGCCAGCATCTTTGTATTAGATTTTGCAAAGTCTCACTGGCCAGTGTTTCGCATGCGCCTTGTTTTAATTTATTGAACATTTTAACCTCTATGTTATGAACACAACTAAGAACGTTTCGAACTACAGTAATGAATTAGCTACGCTGACTCCTTCAGATGCTCAAAAAGTTAATGGAGGTAGATTTCTTTGGTATGCTCCTTGGGATTTAATATACAACCTTTCTGGAATAGAGAGTTCAAGAAGGTTAGCTTGACAAGTTGATTTAAAGCTGCTCTCTGTCGTTAAGGAGAGCAGCTTTCTTTGGCATATATTTGATCGATGATGATAAGCTACTTTGCAGATAGAGTAAAAAAGTTTGAGAAGCTTAGAGACAAGGCCCTAATTAGAGAAAAAAGATTAGGTCTTGCTAGAATTGCTTTAAGTATAACCGCTTTATTACTAATTATTTTTTTTTGGAATAGCTCAACAATTTTAATCTACTTGATAATCGTAATGTATCTTACGATTTTTATATTATTGGTATATAGACACAGTTTTGCTAAGAGCAAGCGTAGAAAATACGAAAACTACGTGCATATCAATTTACAGGAAATAAAGAGGTTACGGCATGATTTTATAGGTATTGATGAGGGGATACGCTTTGTAGATTACAACCACAGGTGTAGCAGTGATTTGGATTTCTTCGGCCAGGGTTCACTATTCCAGCTTCTAACAAGAAACGAAACAGAATGGGGAAAGAAAAAACTAGCTGACTGGATGCTATTTCAAGATAGTTCCACTGACGAATTCATTGAGGCTCGTCAGCAGGCCGTTCAAGAGCTAGCACCCAAAATTGAGTGGCGACAGAAGTTGCAGATTAATAACGTAGAGAATAAGATTGACACCGGTAACGTAGAAAATTTTGTGCAGTGGGCAAAAACTCCTTGTTATGGCTACCCCAAGGTTGCTTTAATTACTTATGCTGTCATTTCACCTTTTTGTTTAATATCCTTTACAATTCTTTTCTTAGTATTTAATAATTATCTACTACTTACAGCTACTACTTTTGTTTTTATGTGTAATATCATATATCTCGATAAACTCAGAGTTTCGTTAGACTCTACCATATTAGCTTTTCGTCAGAATCTTCCGATTTTGCAAGCATATGCAGAGGTAGTTGATACTATCACAGATGAAAAGTTTTCATCTGATTTGTTAATACATCATCAACGTCAACTTGGAAAAGGTAGTGCCAAACAAGCAGTCACAGGAATAGCTCGCATAGGGTGGATGTTGGACCTTATGGGCCAACGTGGTTTATCTTACGAACCTATTTATAAAAACTTCTTCTATGTATTAGCTAATTACGTATTCTTGCTTGACACCTATCTTCTAATAGTGGCTGATATCTGGAAAAAAAAGAATGGTAATAAGGTTACTGGTTGGTTTAAAACAATTGGTGAAATTGAAGCAGTCAGCAGCTTATCATCTTTTGCTTTTGCTAACCCCAAATTCAATTTTCCTGAAATAAATTCAAATCCCTGCCAAATACAGGCCATAAATATATCTCATCCATTAGTTAGCGCTGAAGATCGTGTTTATAATACTTTTAATTTTGACAAAAGAATATCTATAGTTACCGGTTCTAACATGGCGGGGAAAAGCACGTTTCTCCGAACAATAGGAATTAATGCGACACTAGCTTATATGGGTGCGCCAGTCTGTTCTCAATATCTATCAATTCCAAGATTAAAAGTTTTTACTAGTATGAGAACTTCAGACAGTCTGAACAAAAACGTTTCTACTTTTGGTGCAGAGTTAAAAAGAATAGAATCATTGTTATCTACTGCGAGGTCAAATAAATCTCATCCTTTGTTTTTCCTCATAGACGAAGTATTTAAAGGCACTAACACATACGACCGACAGATAGGTACCTATAGTATAATTCATAACCTTGCCGAACTGAATACTTTTGGTATAATTGCTACGCATGATACAGAAGTGGGGGAGTATTTCAACAATACTCTAGATATAAAAAATTATCATTTTTCCAGTAAAATTTTAGGCAATAAGCTTTTTTTTGATTATATATTAAAAGAAGGAATATGCAAAGAAACTAATGCCAGTCAGCTTATGGAAAGTATTGGTTTAAAAATATTTTTTCCTGAAGCCAACAAAGCTTGAATTCAAACAATGGTAGTGTTATGTTGACGACTAGCTGTTTGACCCACTTCTACCCATAATTTTACAGCTCGACCTCCGTGGCGTGGTGGCTGCCCTTTTGTGTAGCAGTACTTCACGCTAACCCCGGGCCAGCATTGATTGATAGTGACGGGTCAGAAAGTCGTAAATCAGCAACTCATGAAGCCGCTGGTCAGCAGGCATCAGCCGGTTGACATGCATGTGCACGTAACTGCCCACCAGCTGATCCATGGACACTTCAGATGAGTTTTCGCTTTGCCGTTTAATGTTCTCTATTAGCTTATCCAATGTTTCATCCTGCGAATATCCTGCCTCTAAAACCGCGGTAATCTGATCCCGATAAGTTCGGTATTTGGCATCGATCTGCCGCTTAAATGTTTTGTCTACGTTGAATTCCTTATAAAACTTGTTCTTCATTTTCTTTGTAAACCGTTGTTTGTCCGCTTGATCGTAGCCAAACAGGGTCAACCACCGGTCTGCCGTAACCAGGCCATTGAGCCAGCGTTGACTCCGCAAACTGTCTTCTTGGGTGTGGGCTAATGCTTCAAGCACATGCTGACTGTCTTGAAAGAAAAAAGCCTCGCTTAAGGTCATAGTAGCCGATCCGTATCGCTCTATCTCTCGCCGGTAGGTGTTGGTGTGGCTTTTCCACACGTGACCACTGCGCTCAAACGGCTCAATGTGCTCATTCACCTGGCTGATTACTTCGCCCAACTGAAAAGGATCCGTGAGATGCAAACGAACCCTTAAGTGATCATCTGGATCATTGTAGCGAATGAAAAACCACTGGTCTACTTGTCCGTTTCTCCGAAGCGTTTCGGTAAGGGGCCCAACGGCTTCCAGTAAAATCTTGTCCGACGAGTGCGTTCCAGCGTAAAACTTATAGTACAGCCACGCTGATCCTAACCTAAAGGTATGTTGAATCGTTGCGTCACGCATCGGTTTTATCAAAACCGGTGCGTAAGTCTTTTCCCTTTTGATCAGCGAAGCAATGCATTGATTGGTAAAGGGGCGGTTTTGCTCGTCTACCACTACGCTTTCCTCAGGATCATACAGAAACTCTTTGAGTAAAATGGCATCTTGATTTTTGATAGCGTCTATCCAGGTTTGGATGGTGATTTCGTTGTATAAATCTACCAACAACTCGCGATCACCCTCCGCTAGTACGAAGTACCGGGGTAGTTTCCAAGTTTCTACGAACAGGGTAATTTGAGCAGGCTGATCAGTGGGCGAACCGGACCATAGCTGCTGAAAATCTTGTTTCGGAAGATACCAGGTGGCTAATCCTAGCACCGTCTGGCCGTAGACCAAACGCGGCAACCGCTTGGTCTGGTAACGGCGGGGGTGCCAATTTAAACCCAAAGAATGATGTAGCCCCTGAGATTGAAGATCACAGAGGAACTGGTACACGGGCAGGGCTTGGTGATTATAGTTATGCGCGGTACTCAGGCGGGGAACCACTTCTTTGTTGAGTCGCTGAGAGCGCAACACAATGCGTCCGTTGCGCACGGAAATGCACAGATCCTGCAGCGCGATTTGCTGGTCTTGGGGCAGCGTAGACTGTGCCAGATAGGGCAATTCGTAGCGACGCAGCGACGGGCGCCGAAGGATGTTGCCAACCCGCTGTCCGGGTAAATGCACAATCTCGGCAAAAACTACGTCCGGATTGTGGCTCTGCTCCGTATCAACTATCTCCTGCGTAATTTTCCGTATTTCTTCGTCATCGTTAGCGAATCGCCCCAGCAGATTAACGGCGCTGCTGCCGCTCACTCCTTCCAGGTAGATTCTGTCTTTGGCAATGAATCGAAATACTACCGAGGTAGACGGAGGCATCGTATATTCTAATGGAGGCAAAAATCTTATGTCTTGTTTGCTAATGTTGATCACTTCGTTGCCCCGTTGCTCACTACGCGCTATCCTTTGAAGAAGCCATTGCGCTGCTCCCCCCGGCTGATCCGGTTTTTGCCCTTGCCGATAAGCGGACGATTCTAATCCTTCAATCAGGGAGCTGCTCACTTGCTGGCTGGTGTCTCCGTATCCAATACCGGTCTCGGTGTCGAGCACCGACAACAAAGGCTTTTCCATTTCTTCGTAGCGCTCGTAGAACTGCTGCTTAAAGGTTGCTAATAGTTGGTTTTCTGACTGGGGGGCAAGACAAGCAACTACCTCCATTGCCTTTCGTATTTTTACTTGCCATCGCTGATCAATCTCTCCTGGGTTCGTCTTCCGAAAAAGGTTGACTTGAAATGAGTTGTGCGGTACGTTGAGCGATTTCAATTGATTAAGGATAGTTTGATACGCTTCAACGGACGCGTTTTCTTTCTTCTCCGTTAGCAAAGACAGTTGCTGTTCGGTAGCATCTAGCAAGGCGAGCAGTGTTTCCAATGACTCAACGCCCCTTTCTGCTTTGATGCGGTCAAGCGCACTTATTATCAAAGATAATAAATCAGTTCCGGTGACGGTGGGCGCTAGTTCGCTGACTAACAGTTGTGCCTCGATTAGTTGATCCACAAACAAGGTGGCATCTGATCGCTGAATATTACGCGTTGCCAATTGCTCCACAATTTCTCCGTACGTCAAGCCCCGTTCGCATGCTTTCAGAGCGTAAGAAAGCTCTTCCGAACGCGCTACTGAACTGATTTGATACGACCTACGCCCTTCTTGGCTCGTGTACTCTACGTAACGTACTTCATCACCTATAATGTAAGCGCTGTTGTTAGGTCGATAGTGCAGATTATCGTAAATCTCCTCGTGCCCCAACAGTTGCTGCGCCAATTCTCTCAAAAACCCCATAGTCAAGCGAGCACACCGGTTCTTCTCTCCTAAAGTTATCCTATTCGCTTCACCCCACGCCACGGTTGAGCTGCTGGCAAATAAACCAAACGGAGTGCAGCGACTTCGGCTTCGACTCAGATATTTAGCAATTGCTAAGGTCAGCTTTTGCACCTCTCTATCGTTGCTAACCTCACCCTGCAGCCATTTCTGACTCTGTCGGTACAGTGAAGAAGAGGCAATGTAGAGTGCTTCGGCAAATTCAGGGTCTCTCAAATGTTCTCTAATCGCATTTTTGTCAATTTGTTGGGTGAACGGGAAGGCCGGAGTACGTAGCACTAGCGTGGGATGAAAATCGAAGGAAGACTGTATCATAAGTATAGCTAAAAAAAGGGTTGATATGTTTCTCTAAAAATCTAAGCGGCTTAATATACTGAATCGGTGGACTGGTATAATAAATTATCTAAAGAAATCTACATTTCTCACCTTTGAGATATGGCCAATCAATTATACCACGTATGTCAGTCACTTAACTTTTGCAACTATGGAAGCTAAACATCTCCGGGCAGTGGAGCCCCATCGGGACTCACCCCAACTCAAACTTCAGTGGTTTGTCGTGTACACCCACGCTCGCTCCGAGCGAAAAGTACACACCAAATTTATTAAAAAAGGTTTCAATTCGTTCTTACCCCTTCGCACCATCCGTCGGCGGACTCCCCAGGGGATGCGAGCGTTAGAGGTCCCTCTGTTCTCAAACTACGTTTTTGTGCAAACTACCCGCAACTGCCTCGCCTCACTGTCGAAGACTCCGGGTCTGGCCGAGTTCGTCTCGTTTAACGGTCGCCCAGCTCCGGTATCCGAAGAAGAGATTAAGGCCATTCGTCGCACCTGCACGAGCTCTTTCCAGGGGAAGGTAGGAGACCAAGTGGTCGTTGTGCGGGGCACAGCCACCGGTACCCGAGGAACTGTGATTGGACGCCCTACGCAGCACAAGCTTATCGTGCAGCCATCGTCTGAGCCAGCCACCATTCCTATTGGGGTAGACGCCGACCAGGTACGGGCTGCATAGCAATTTATTCCTTTGTTTTCTTTCGTTTTATTTAATCTTTTAACCATCAATGTTATGAAAAATGTATCAATGAATCTTATTCGTATGAGCGCTTTAATCGGCATTCTCATCCTCACCAATCAGCTAAGCTTTGCTGGTGACGTTAGCGAAAAAGTGGTCAAAAAGGCCCGCTACGCCGTGGAGCAAGCCGCCCCACACGATTGGCACACCTTGGCCCAATCAGCCGAGAAATGTATCCGAAGAGGTGTCAATCTAAAAGAGGCGGTTGCCTGGCTGGAACAGTCTATTCAAATCGAAAGAACCCCTTACAACCTTGAGATACAGGGGGATTATTTTGCCAAGAACCAACTACCCAAAGAGGCCAT
The DNA here is from genome assembly GCA_965217295.1 of Cyclobacteriaceae bacterium. GTDB lineage: Bacteria > Bacteroidota > Bacteroidia > Cytophagales > Cyclobacteriaceae > Tunicatimonas. The sequence goes on along the minus strand of CBDCHR010000008.1, from coordinate 3,671,271 downwards.
TCGTGCTTATTCCGAAAGTTTCCGACGTGGCATACTAGCTGATGCGAACTACCAGGGTAAAGATAGAATCGATAACATTTGCGAGAAGATCAAACGCCAAGTGGTCAACCTGCGTAAGGCCTACGATGGCGATCTGGAAGCTGAATCTGATAAAGACCTTTCTTACCAAAATACGGCAGCGTTGCTGAATAAGATCCTGGGCAGCGTTTGGTAGACTGTTTCTATCCTGAGAACAACGGCGGTCCGAGAAATATTTTCCCTCTCGGACCGCCATTATCCCCCACCCTATGATTGCTCTCAAGTATTTAGATCGCATTGAGCGGTTGCACCTCCTGATCAAGCGCAAGGCTACTGGCACGCCTAAGGAATTGGCAAACCGTTTGGAGGTTTCCGAAGCTTCGGTATATGAGTACATAAAAACGCTGAAAGAAATGGGGGCCCCGGTTGCCTACGACATCTACCGAAAAAGCTACGTCTACGACCGACCTTGCTCGCTGAGCCTACGCTACAACGTGGAGGTTCTGGAAGAAGACGAGATCAAATACGCGCAAGCGGGTGGCCGGCATCCCGGTGGCCGGCATCCCGGTTACCGGCTATTTAAAGCTAGACAACCTCCGCATTTGCTTAGTAGCCAAAACGCCGGTGAATGGCTGCCGCGTTACTTCACTGTAAACCTTTAGCGCTATCACTGCTGCTGCCCACAAAATAGGTGAAGCCGTTAGCAAAGCTTATGTATCACGCTTTCAACTAAACTCAACGTTATGAAATTGACTGATCTTTTTAAATTCGACAATCCCAAGAAAACAGTTCCTTTAGCTACCGCGGTTGTAATAGTCCTTTTTACGTACTACGCGGGTGATGCTGTTGGTCAGTTTATCTATTATCTCACTCGCTAATCACAGTTCATAGAATAACGCCCTAACCAGACTTCATTGTATTTGTAAGTATACCGATCCAAGGGTCACCGGGCTACCGCACTACTTCATTATAAAACCTTATCCTATGAATTCTTTTAAATACGGATGGCTTTGCCTGTTGATTGTGATCGGAAGACTGCAAGCTGCCCCCCCCGATACGTTGGTACTTTCGCTGGAAACGAGTGTGGAACGAGCGCTTAGTCAGAATCTACAGATCAAACAGGACGCGCTGACGATCAAATCTCAGCAGGCCGCAGTGGATCAGGCAAAGGCTAACTTGCTTCCTTCGGTCGGCGCAATTAGTCGTTACAACTACAACGTGGGCCGATCCATCAATCCGGTCACCAACGACTTCACCGACCAGCCGGTACGGTCTCAGGACTACGGCTTAAGTGCCGACCTGACGGTGTTCGACGGCTGGCGAAATATTCGCACCATCCGCAACCAAAAGGACGCTCTGCAAGCGGCGCGCTTTGATCTGTCGGCCACGCAGCGCCAAACTATTTTGTCGGTGATGCAGGCTTACCTGGCGGTTCTCTCCCGGCGCGAGCTTTGGGAGGATGCCCGCCACCGGGTGCGGGAAACCGAACAAGAGTTGCAACGAACCCAACTGTTGGTTTCCTCCGGCGAAGTGTCGCCTACGAACCTCACCCAACTTCGAGCCCAACGGGCCGAGGATCAGCTCACCGCCATTCGGCGCAAGAATGATTGGCAACTGGCGCAGCTGCAATTGCGACAGTGGTTATTTATCCCCGCGCACCAACCCATTCGAGTGATGACTCCGGAAGTACCCCAGGAAACCCTTCCCGAAACCAAATCTTTGGTCACTCTTTACGAACAAGCCCAGCAGATAGACCCCGCTCTGAAAGGAGCAGCCATCCGACAGGCCGTCGCCGATAGAGATGTGAAAATTGCCCAGGGAGGATATTTGCCTACCCTCAAACTGAACCTGGGAGGCTATTCATCCTACTCGGACAACCCTCCGCCGTTTCTAGAGCGGTATACCTACGCGGACCAGCTGGACTTTAACTTGCGCAAATTTGTGAGCTTTGAGCTGTCTGTTCCGATCTATAATCGCGGCCAGTTGCGGTCTCAGGTGCAGCAGGCCAAGATTGACCGCCAGCGAACGGACCTGTCGTTGGTGCAACAGCAGCAGCAACTGTGGGAGACGCTAGAAACCGCTTACTGGAACGTCCAGACCCTATCCCAAGAGTATCAGGCGGCTCAGGAACGAGCCGCCACCGCGGAAGAGGCCTTCCGAAGTGCCACCACCCAGTTTGAGTTGGGAGTGATTGATGTGATCAGCTTTAGCCAGGCCAAAAGGCAGCTCAACGAGGCCGTAGCGGCTTCCATCCAAACAAAATATCAGTTTGTCTTTCATCGGAAGATGCTGGATTTCTACCAGAACGCGACCATCAAATAATTCCCAAGGTTCGTGTCGACACCTAGAGTATATACACATCTCAGGTGGTGTTGTGTTTGGCGAGTTGGTAGCCCTGGAATCTTTCGTTGAACCTTTGCAGGCCGGTGAGTAAGTCGATGGGGCCAGGGGGCCTTTGGCTTTGGTAGCCACTCCAGCCCGCTAATCGGGCGATGACCCAAGCGGCAAAAGCCAAGCTGGTTGGCCCGTAGGGATTCTGCAGTTTTTGGCTCTTTCCAGCTAGTTGCTCGTTGAGCAGCATCAAGCATTCTTGCTCTTGCTCATTGAAGGCACAGGCCATGGTCTGCTCAGTTTGACCGTCTCGGGCTCTCAAGAGTTGCAGCACCCGCACGGCAGCCATCAGGGCCAATACGCTGAGTTTCTGTAGCTTTTCATAGCTTTCCACCTGGCTGCTCTCTATGTCAAGGCCGTTGCTTTTCAAGATTCTGAATACCTGCTCTACGTTCCAGCGTTGCTTATACCATTCTATAACTTGTAGGGCCAGGGCAGCGGTGTCCACCACGTGCGAGGTCAACAGTATCCAGTGAATAGGTTCTTGCCCATTCACTACACTCTCAGGGAGTTCTTTGACTTCCACTACGTAGGTGGGGTGATAGTTGGGTTGGGCATGGATGCTTCTGCTGGCTGACTTTTTCAAAGCAAGCTTGCCGTATTTGATGGCTAGTTTGGCCCGATGGGCACTACGACCATCACTGGCCGGTACGGCTAGCTCATAACAGTGCTGTTGCGTCCAATTTTCTGCCTCCGCTGAGATGGTCTGCCCCCCGTGGGTGAAACGATCAAAGCGGGCACGAATCACATAATCTACCCCCAGGGCAGTAAGCCCGGTGAGCAGGGGGTAGATATCAGCTTCCCGGTCGGCCACTACTGTTTTAACCGCCACCTGCTCACACTGAGCAAGGGCTTTTTGAATGCTACTCAGCCAGCGATACCCTTCTTTTTGTTCGTAAACAGTTTTGTCCCGAGCAGTACGCTTGGCCTGACGACTCACAAGTTGCTCAGGCCAAGCACGCTTGACAAACTCCAAAGCCGCAATGCCATGACAGCCATAGTGCTGGGCATCTATACAGAGTACCGGGTGAAGGTAAAACCCTTGTATCTGACCCTTATCTACTTTGCCCAGTCCTTGGATGGCTCTTTCCAGACTAAAGCCAATCTTTGTGGTGTCTTCTATAAGCAAACAATGGCAAGATGAACAGTGATTCCTCATCTGGGCATAGAGTTGCTCTTCCAACATGGGCACACTTACTTTATGGTTGCCTATAAATCTACCAAACTGAACCTCCTCTTTGCGCGCATTGGACAGTGCCCGCAGGCAAAGCGTCTGCTTTTCGCTGATACGTCCGGTTAGCTTGTCTAGCACACGATCCAAGCGCTTGTCGTGCAACTTCAGAACATCTTGTTTTTCCATTCAACAAAGCTATCATATTTGTGTATATACTCTAGGTGTCGACACGAACCTTGGAGTCGAAATGTCTTTCATCCAACTAACTCCATTTCACCATGTCACAACCCATTTTCCCGGTAGAAATTGCCGAACACAGCGTAGAACAGCACTGGGCCGAACATACCACGCGTAGCCAGGTCGTATACATCGCCCTAATCGCTTTCGTTGCGCTGGCAGTGGCTTCGCTGCCCTTCATCTACGTGGACGTTACCGTGCAGAGCAGTGGACTGATCCGTCCCATCGCCGAAAAGACCGAAGTAAAATCTCCTACCACGGGCAAAGTAGCCGAAGTGTTAGTGAGCGACAATGAGACCATCCGGAAAGGGCAATTACTCCTGACCATACAAACCGACCTGCTGGACCAGCAATTGTCCTTTGACCGTCAGCGGGTTGAAGAGTTGCAAGAATTTAGTCGCGATCTTTCTCGACTGATCGCGGCTGATCTAACCAACGTTGAGCAACCCCCAAGTTTGGTTTCTTCGCTGTATAGCCAAGCCTTTTTCGAATTTCGTCAGAAGGCAGCCGGTATTAAGACGCGCATCGCCCAGGCGCGAAAAGACTACGACCGGGCCGCCACCTTGGCCCAGAAGCAGGTGATCGCGCGCAAAACCGTGGAAGAACGCCAACTTACGCTCAACATGGCGGAAGCTGAGTTGAGCTCGCTCGTTGCGCAGCACCGCAACCAGTGGCAAGGGTCGCTCCGCCAGCACCGCGACGAACTCGCCAAACTGCTGGCCGACCAGCAGCGCTTGGAAAAAGAGAAGGAGCAGTTTCGCCTGGTGGCCCCCGAGAACGGTACCATCCAGAACTTTTCGGGCATTTACCCTGGCAGTTACGTATTCACCAACCAAACCATTGCCGAGCTTTCGCCGGATTCCTTGCTGGTTGTTGAGAGCTACGTTTCTCCTGCCGACATTGGTTTTCTTCATCCGGACATGCCCGTTACTTTTCAGGTGGATGCCTTCAACTACAACGAGTGGGGCACTATTACTGGCCAGGTGCTGTCTATTTCCAGTGACGTGACGGTGATTAACGACCAGCCGGTTTTTAAGGTGCGCAGTGCCCTGGATCAGACCCACCTAACGCTGAGGAACGGCTATCGGGGCAATCTAAAAAAAGGAATGACGGTACACGCCCGCTTCCGCGTGAACGAACGCAGCCTCTACCAACTTCTGTACGACAAAGTGGATAACTGGCTGAATCCAACCGCCCAGGGATAACAGGAAAGCCGAACAAACTGCTCATTTATCAAAATACTTGTAATGAAAAAGACAATTAAGCAACACGATATCACCGATTGCGGGGCCGCCTGCCTGGCATCTATTGCCGCCCACCACCGGCTGAAGGTGCCGATTGCCCGAATTCGTCAGTATGCTTCTACCGATAAGAAAGGCACCAACGTGCTGGGGATGATCGAGGCCGCGGCCAAACTAGGGTTTAGCGCTAAGGGGGTTAAGGGTCCGTTCGAGAGCTTATTTAAAATTCCGAAACCGGCCATTGCCCACGTAATTGTAAAAGAAGTTTTGCACCACTTCGTGGTCATCTACGACACGACCGAAAAGTACATCGAGGTGATGGATCCGGGCGATGGGCAGATGCATAAGCTCACCCACGAGGAATTCCAGAAGCAGTGGACCGGTATTCTGATTTTGTTGGCGCCTAACGAAGATTTTGCGGCGGGTAACGAAAAGGTGTCCGTTAGTAAACGCTTCTGGCACTTGATCAAACCCCACAAGTCCATCATGACCCAGGCGCTGGTGGGTGCATTAATTTATACGATTCTTGGGTTATCCACCTCGGTGTACGTGCAGAAGATCGTCGACCACGTGCTGGTAGATGGCAATACTAATCTGTTGAATTTGCTGGGGGTGGTGATGGTCGTGCTACTCATCTTGCAGGTGTTTATCGGCTCCACCAAATCTATCTTTACCCTAAAAACCGGGCAGAAAATCGATGCCCAGCTGATTCTTGGCTATTACAAACATTTACTTAAGCTCCCGCAACAGTTCTTTGACACCATGCGGGTGGGCGAGATCATTTCCCGGGTAAACGATGCGGTCAAGATTCGGGCGTTCATCAACGACGTGTCGGTCAACCTCATTGTCAACGTGCTGGTGGTAGTTTTTTCCTTCACGGTGATGTTTGCTTACTACTGGAAGCTTGCATTGATTATGCTACTCATCATTCCCTTCTACGCGGGGATCTACTACGTCACCAACCGCTTCAACCGCAGCAACCAGCGCAAGCTCATGGAGAGCGCCGCTGATCTGGAATCCCAACTGGTAGAATCGCTCAACGCGGTGGGCACCATTAAGCGCTTCGGACTGGAAAGCTTTGCCAACACCAAAACCGAGACCCGGTTCGTCAAACTGCTGCACCGCATCTATCACTCCGGAATGGTGGGTATCCGTTCGGGTCAGGCCACCGAGTTTGTGTCCCGCCTGTTCACCATCATTCTACTGTGGGTGGGTTCCGGTTTTGTGCTGGACCGGGTGATCACTCCCGGCGAGTTGTTGTCCTTTTACGCCCTGATTGGCTACCTTACCGGTCCGGTCACCAGCCTGATTGGCATGAACAAGACTATCCAAGACGCCCTGATTGCGGCCGACCGCTTGTTTGAGCTGATGGACTTGGAGCGAGAGGAAACGGAGAACAAGGTGGAGCTGGAAGCGGAAATGCTCGGCAACATTCGCTTCGTGAACGTTGGCTTTCGCTACGGGTCCCGCACCGAGGTGTTCAGCAGCCTCAACCTGACTATTCCCCACGGCAAAGTCACCGCCATTGTCGGCGAAAGTGGCTCGGGCAAGAGTACATTGATGTCACTACTGCAAAACCTCTACCGCATCAACGCCGGCAACATTCTGATTGGGCAGTATGACCTCAACTACGTGAGCCACGAGAGCCTGCGCCGCCTGGTGAGTGTGGTGCCGCAGCACATTGATTTGTTCGCCGGGAACGTAATTGAAAACATTGCCATTGGCGAGACCCAGCCGGATATGAAACGTATTGTGAGTATCTGTCAGTCTTTGGGTATCATGAGTTTTGTGGAATCGTTGCCGCAGGGCTTCGGCACCTACCTGGGCGAGAATGGGGCCAGCTTGTCGGGCGGACAAAAACAACGATTGGCCATTGCGCGAGCGCTGTACCAGCAGCCGGAGGTGCTCATTTTGGACGAAGCAACTTCGTCGCTGGACTCGGCTTCCGAAGAGTACGTGCAGAATGCGCTGAGCATGCTCCGGGAGCAGGGAAAAACCGTGATCATCATCGCGCACCGTTTGTCTACCGTCTGCCAGTCCGACAAGATTTGCGTACTGGACAAGGGGCAACTGGTAGAGGAAGGAGACCACCACGAGCTGCTACAACGGCAGGGGGCATACTACGAGCTGTGGCGCAAGCAGTTTCCCATGCTCGCGGATGGCCGCCCCGCGGAAGGCCTTTCTACAGAGGGCCGCAACCATGAATCAACCAATCGGATGGCTGCCTGAGGCAGTCTTCTGTAACTATATTTTTTTACTCAACCTTCTAAACCCTGTTTTGCTATGGAAGATTTGCATTTTGACCCCGACCTGAATTCTCTAGAAGAGATGATCACACACCAGCGATGGCACGAGCCTTATTTGGACGATGAATCTGAAACGGATGATGATCAATTTTTTCTGACTCCGTTGATACCCCACGGCTTTCGCCCGGCAGCGTAAGTTGCGGTAAAAAGCAGAAAGAATCTAAGCCGGAACACTCCAGTTCCCGGAGTGCTCCGGTTTACTTTTCCCGTTGATTGTTTAACCTTTTTAACCCCTTTAGTAATGAAAGATTTACGCAACAATTTATTTACGCTGATAGCACTACGTTCGAAAGAATGTTACACGGTGCGGGGCGGCACCGACAAGCCCGGAGAGCGAGAACTTAACGAAATTATTATCCGGTTGACCGAAGCAATGCGCACAATCAGACTCCGGTAGTAAAACACGGCGCTGGGGCGCATGAAACAAAAAAGCGACAACATAATATCGTTTTCTGTTTTCAGAAAATCTCAAAAGTTTTATTAACTCCAGATTTTCTGGAGTGCTAACCCTTACCTTTGTATCAGTTAGTTATTCACCACCTAATAAACCTCACACTCATGGATTTATCAACTAAAACACTATCCGAAGCCGAACTGCGCGACGTCATAGGCGGCGACTTCGTTGGGCTAGGCGGCATTCTCGTTCCAAGTGTTTTGCCTAACATTTGGTTACAATAATTCTACTGCTCCGGATTTGCCGGAGTACCGCTTTTTATAGGAGAAAGACCATTGTCAACAACTATTTTAAACCCTTAAAACCTATTACAAACATGAAAAATTCTCAAATGACATCTCTCAGCACGAATGATCTACGCGTAGTCACCGGCGGATACAAATATCTTCCCGTATTTGGTCCTATTTGTGAACTTCCTGGACCGGTTCGCCCGGGCTATCCTACTACGGACCCGGTGATTCCTCCGTACTACACCAAATAAAAAACTATTTCTTTAGAAAGTCTGGCACTCCAGATTTTCTGGAGGGCTGCTACTTACCTTTGTATCAGTTAATTGTTCAAACCCTTTAAACTTTATTGTTATGAATTATTCAGACACCCTTGCATCACTTTCTTCACTTGATCTTCAGCATGTATCCGGTGGTGCATCATTCCCCATTACCGTGCCTGGCTGTATCTTGTACGTACCCGGATTTCCAACTACAGATCCGGTTCATCCCACTGACTTTCCGGACATAGTAACCGGATTTTAAGCAATGATGCCGGAAAGTCAAGTATCTATTTCTGAAGGTACGTAAGAAGGATTGTTACTAACAAACATTTTAAACCCTTAAACATATTACGAATATGAAATCTATCAATAATACAATTCAACTACTGGACGAACAACAACTATTAACTATTGACGGTGGCGTAGCCCCCGGCGGTTGTATTCCTCCAATCTTTCCTGAATTTCCTTTTCCCATTCTTAAAGAACTTTAAGCCTTCAGTTTTTCTGAAGACCCAAAAGCATCTTTGTCTTAAGTATTTATCATTTTAACCTTTACATTATGAACGCATTAACAAAACTGACAACTGCCCTAGATCTATCAGATGTCAAGACGATAACTGGTGGGCTCTCTATCGCTAAGTATCCCTTCCCGTTTGATCCTTGTCCTTTTCCTGGTCCTACAACTGACCCGATAGACCCCAGCGATATTCCTCCTGTCTTTTATTTGTAATATTCACAGGTTACTTACACTCACTAGGCTGTGTCTGATAAATCAAACGAAGGGGGTAGCAGGTTAGTTGACTACTCATGAGACGCTATGAACTAACAGATGAACAATGGGAAAAGATAGAAGATTTGTTTCCCAGCAACGAAGGTAGCCGGGGTGCCCCTTGGAATGATCATCGGCAAACCCTAAATGGAATGTTTTGGATATTGTGCAGTGGTGCGCCGTGGCGAGATCTACCAGAACGTTACGGGAAGTGGAAAAGCGTGTATGACCGCTTCAGACGCTATCGCATAGAAGGGATGTTTGACCGGTTACTGGCTCGCTTGCAACTGGAACTTAACGAAGAAGGGTTAATAGATTATGAGCTATGGGAAGTAGATTCCACTACGGTGAGAGCTCATAAATCAGCCGCTGGCGCAACCGAGCTAGGGGCAAAAAAAGGGCTGCTTACCGAAAGGGTGAGCCTGCCGATCATGCATTAGGACGCTCTAGAGGCGGATTTAGCAGTAAAATACACTGCTTATGTGACCGCAACGCAGTACCGCTGGCTGCTACTTTAAGTAGTGGGGCGGCTCACGACAGCAAACATCTTGTAGCCGTGATGCAGCAGGTCAATATTCCTACTAAGCGAGGACGGCCACGCAACCGCCCCGAAGAAGTAGTAGCCGACAAAGGATATGATGCCAGTTATCTGCGCAGATACTTAAGCAAACGAGGCATCAAAGCCATGATACCAGAGAAAAAACAACGTGAGGGAACCAAGCGACGTAAAAAAGGGCCCCGCCCCCGGTTCAACAAAGATACCTATAAAGAACGGGCTAGTGTAGAACAGGCTATCGGTTGGATTAAAGAGTATCGGCGCACCGCTACGCGTTACGAAAAACTAGCGGTCAACTTCCTAGCAATGGTCAAACTCGCTTTCATCCGACGATACTTCAAAACACATTTATCAGACACAGCCTAGTGGCGAAGAGGATGCCATCAGAGAGTTATAAAGCAGTAACATCACAAAACTACAATTTAATTATACCTCTTTAGAAATTCTTTTGTGTAAATCGAGCATATGTACGTGTTGACAAGGAAATATTCTAAAGAGGTACACAATAAAAACCAAGAACAATGAAAGATTTAAACTCACAAGAATTATATACGATTGAAGGCGGAAATTTAGGATTAGTATTGTACGGTCCCATAATAATATCTCTCATACCAATTTTGGTATAATTTAAATAAGAAAAATTCACTCTAAAGAAGCAGATCATTCGTTTAATATATAATGCAGTTTAAAATTTATGGCAACTATTGTATTTGATGTTATACAAGCTACGGGCCATCTTAACCCTTCGTTTAAGCTAGCTAAAAAGTTTCAAAAAAAAGGTCATAGGGTGGTCTATGCTTCATCGAGAAGATGTGAGGAAGAAATCAAGTTACAAGGATTCGATACGCATGATCTTTATCAACTACAAATATCTGCTATACAAGCAAGCCAAGAAGCAGCCCGTGAGAAGTCCTTTAACTTTCTCAAATACCTAATACAGAACACAATAGGTAAGATATTTGGAAAGTACCTAAAGGATTTGTCTGTCAACATGATGGAGCGAAGGTTCATGATGGAGCGCATTAAGAAGATTGTCGCTTTGAGACCTAACTTAGTTGTGGTTGATAGTATGCTCCCGTTATACCGAGCAGTGCTTTATTCCGCTTATGGTATTGATGTCATAATGCTACAAACAATGATGTCTACTACCCAGGCCCCCACGGTGCCGCCCTTACATAGTCGTCTCGTTCCCCGCTATTCACAATTGTATCTCAAGTTAGCGCAGTTGAGCTGGCATAAGTACTACTTCAAAAGGCATCTTAGAAAATATTGGTGGAAGCTAATCTATTTTGGTAGTGACCCTCGCACTTTGAGTACCAAAATAATTAAAAAGTGTGAGATTTCTAAAGATCAGGTGGATCAAAGGCGGGTTATCAACATGGGATTAAAAGGTTTATACGAGGTGAATTTAGCGCCCAGAGAGCTTGACTTTTCCAGAACCTACCGGAATTATGAAGTGCCGACTGGTCATGCGGTAGATATTGACAGGGTTGAGCCGTCCTTAGACAGCGAGACAGAAAGTCTGATAAATAACCAAAGCAAACCTCTTATTTACTGTTCGCTAGGTACGATCAGCACGATACATAATGGTAGATCTATATACCTTCTAAGAAAAATCATTAAAGCTGTTGCGCATCAACCTTGGCAGGTTCTACTGTCTACAGGATCAGGAATTGATGTCAAAAAGTTGGGAGATATACCTTCTAATATTCAAATTTACAGTACGCTTCCCCAACTGAAGATCCTCCGGCGTGCAGATTTAATGATTACACACGGGGGGTTGAACTCGGTGGTAGAATGTATATTATTTGAGGTACCTATGATAGTATGTCCACTGAATAACATGTGGGACCAGAATGGTAATGCTGCTCGAGTAGCCTATCATGAGATTGGTATACAGAACAACCTCCACCAGCAAAGTGCTAAAACCCTAACTAGAAAAGTAGGGCAGGTACTTCAGTCAAATATGTTTAGAAGAAACATCGCACAGATGAGAAAGAATATTATAGCAGGTGACCGACACGAAGAAGTAGCCGATACGATCCAACGAGTAATTATCAATAATCAAAGGCTGGCTGCTTAGTTAATTTCGAACAGCCAAAACTTATTCTTATATGTTAATTAGAGTATTCCTCTAAATATTAGATTCATCCACAAGGCCTTGTTGCGCCTTCATCTAAGCTGTTTATCCGAGGCAGTCGGATAGCTAGAATTTTATCAAAGTTTCGCGAAGCGAATAGGTTGACGAACCTACATCTTTACTTAAAATTATGTTTCACATTTAACTTTAAACAATGCAAAATTTAGCTAATTTAGATCAATTTGACTCTCAGGTATTATCGTTTGATGAGATGCACGATGTCAATGGTGGAGTTGTTTGTGGCGGACTATGCATCGCTGGTGCCGCTGTTGCCGGTGCTGCTGTGCTTGCCTTTGCGGTAGGCGTCTACAACGGATATAACAACGCAGGCGAGTAGTAGTCTGAGAAATCAATTTAATAGATAATATTATAAATTTAATAAAACTAAATACTATGAATAATTTAGATAAAAAACTAGAATTGCGCTTTCTTTCTTCCGAAGAGTTAGAAAAGGAGAATGGCGGCACTCCCATCCCTGTCCTAACCGCTATCGCTATTGTTGCTGCTGCTTATAAAGCAGGCGAGGCAGTTGGCGAAGCCATCTATCATGCTATCAACTAAACAGTAATGTCATGCAAATTAATGATCTTCTTAAAACGAGTGATTCAAAGAATGCCGTCCCGGTAATAGTAGCTGTCGTAATTGTGTTGTTTGCGTATTACGCGGGGGAAGCTATTGGGCAGTTTTTCTATCATCTCACTCATTAATTGTGGTTAATAAGATGGAGACCTAAAAAGGTTTCCATCTTATTACAAGTACTCAAGTGCCAAAAGTAGTAATGTAAGCGACTTTTTGGCCAATTCATCTTTAGTGTAGTCAAGTAAACAACATTAAATCTCGTAAGAAATTTCTGCGCGTGATGTGCATGTGCAGTTGATGAATTCTCTTGAACTTCTAAATAAACTGTTATACTTATGATATTCAGCCCTTCTAAAGATATTGCAGAAAGAGAAACTCTTGTTGAAGTTGTCCAAGCATCAATTAATTCATTAAAAATAAAAGTATCAGAGCAAAGGATTGCTCATCTTCTATTAAGACATCCAGCCTATCCCAATCTACCATCTCTTTTAGATACTCTAAACACGCTGAAAATTGACAACAAAGCCATTAAGCTTCGTCCGGAACAATTACGCCAGCTTCAACCCAACTTCTTTGCCCACTTACCTTACGAAGGTATCGTATTCGTAGGTGAAATAAACCAAAACACGATTACTTACTTTAGCCCGATTTCTGGTTGGACAAAGTTAGATAAGCAGATTTTTATCGATAAATGGAGCGGCATCGTTGTTCTAATTGATGGAGAAAATGTTCCTACTGAAGAAAACTATTGGTTTAAAAAATTCATCGAGTCTATAAAAAGGTTTCGCAATCTTATTATCGTTGCCATCAGCTTGCTTCCCGTATTGATGCACACCTTTGTGTATAATATCACGCTCACCACGCCTCTACTACTCGTTAAAACCGTAGGGTTAGTTATATGTGCTTTATTGTCAACAGCTGTCGTCAACAACAACGCCGGTTTCTTTGAACAATGTAGGATAGGCTCAAAGATAAGCTGCCAAAGCGTTCTAAGGTCTTCAGCGTCAAAGCTATTCGGTTGGATTTCTGTTCTAGACGCTGGTTTAATTTATTTTTTTGGAACCCTGGTTTTTGCTTCCCTCACTCTTTCCTCTTCAGCATCAGTTGATTATGAGTCCCTGCTTTTATTAGGTACTGCCTCAATTCTGGCGTTCCCGTATACTCTATTTGCGATTTATTACCAAGCTGCCGTTATAAAGAAATGGTGCCTATACTGCTTATCTGTAACTATTTTGTTATGGGTGGAAGGGTTTATCTCACTTACGCTTTTATCCAAATCTAGTATCATGCTACCTGATATTCCAACAGTAACCCTGCTTATGTTATCGCTGGCAACTCCGTTCTTATTGTGGATTTACATAAAGGATACAATTCTTGAAAACGTATCTCATAGGAGCATTAAGAACCAATTTTATAGGTTGATAAGCAATATGCCCGTATTTGATGCTTTGCATCTTAAATCTCCTGTCGTTGACACCGAATTTAAAGAAAACTATATTATGATCGGTGATAATGAAGCAAAGCACACAATATGCCTCGTCATGAATATGGTTTGTCCGACCTGTATCAAGGTCTGCAACGAATTATTGGACTTATTACCCAGCTTTCGCAATATGCTCAAGCTTAAGCTCATACTTATAGACGATTTACCAGGCGCCAAGGTAGTCACTAGCAACAGTCCGGCAAGTATCATAAACTCTTATCTCCACTTAGGTGAGTCGGATTTTATTCTTTTCTTAAAAAACATTCTTAACAGCCAAAATACCGAAAAGATACAATTACCTGTTTCAAATGCTATCCCTGAGAAAGTCTTAGAAACACGGGTGTACGACAAATTTCCTATCATGCGGCGTTTCTGCACAACCGAGTGATTCTATGATTTTCTTGGTTTTTGTAGACGACCCTAAGTTGGGCCATTTGTTGAAAGCCAGCTACTGTCCATCGCTGTCCGGATAGTTTCATTCGTTCCTGTAGCACGTCCCGATGGGCCGATTCTATGGCCCCTGATCCAATGAGTAGGCCCTGTTCAACGAACTTATGATACTGCATTCTTTGCTGGTTCTTGCGCAAGTAAGCCAGTAGTTTCTTGCTTATTGCGTAGCTTTTCTTTCGCTTGGGCAGGGCTTGTAGGGAATTGATCACCGGGTTGATGCCCTGACTGATCATCGTTTCGCTGACCTGCTCAATCCACTCACTGCGTAGTTGTTCGTGGCCGAAATAGCTTTTGGCAAAAGCGCACAGATGCTCTTTAGCATGGTAGAAATCTACGATCTGTGTACTCTCTGGATAGGTGCTATCTACCCAATTCCATATCCAGCGAGCACCATCGGCAATAAAGACCAGGTTATTGAGGTTCTCTAGTTGATAGTTCATCTTAATGATAAAATCGCGGTGCTCCCCCAAATGGGAGACGTAGGTAGAGTTTAGCAAGGCGGTACGTTTCTTGCTGATCTGCACCCGATCATCTTGCTCATAGATACGCCCTAGTTTGTTTTCCTTCCAGCTTTCCTCTCGCGTCAGATACATGGCCCCGTCCACACTCACGTAGTGCCTTTCATTCACTCGCTGCGCAGGGTATTCTTTGTACACTTGCTCTTGAATAGCCAGTTTGTTCTCATCCTCAATGCACTGCCCATAGTGATGACAAACTCTCTCTATCTGCTTGGCGTTCACCTGGGCACCGCTCAGATGGTTGATAACTTCTTCGGCTTCGGTAAAAACCAACGCCTGTCCAACGTAGCACATGCTCTCTTGAAGCAGGCTGCTGATGTTGCTCGTCCCGGCAAGCTTAGACATAACATGACCGTGACAAACATCTATTTTCCCAAACCGGGTATGGACTTTTTTTTTGCGTTCTTGCTCTTGGGTACCCTGCCTAATGATGCCTGCAAGAGTTCCTTCTCAAACTTTTGCATCATCCTGGCATAGCTGGCCTCATAATCATAGGCACTCTCCAGGCGCATAGGGTCTGATTCCCATTCCACTAGGTGTTTGTTCAGTAACTGGCTTGCTCGTTCTTTGAAGTCCATCGTTTTTTGCCCTAATTTAACAACTTTTCCCTAATGGGAAATTTGTCGTACACCCTAGAAACACTACAAGCTCACTCACTTTGGTTACAGCGTGCAAACATTGCACAGGCACCTACATTGATACTAAACGGCAAGGTGCTTTCCGCTTATTATACTGTTCGTGAATTACGGCATATATTGCCCTTCCTTCCCAACGAAACGCACGCTCAGCCGTTAGCAGCGTAAAATTTGTAAGCTCTAATCATTGGGGCCATTACTCGACCCATTGTTATCATGTGGTTGCTTAGCAAGTTTGTAAGAATCTTCACCACTCCAGATTTTCTGGAGGGCCAACCTTTACCTTTGTATCAGCTAGTTATTTGAACCCTTTAAACCCTTATCATCATGAATTATTCAGACACCCTTGCATCACTTTCTCAGGCCGATCTTCAGCACGTATCCGGCGGTGCATCATTTCACATTACTGTACCTGGTTGTGTTTTGTACGCTCCTGGCTACGGACCGAACGGACCCATTGCCCCGCTGGTAAACACTGCCCTTTACCTGTAAAAATTATTTGTAACCTTTAAAACCCATCTCAAGCATGAAATCTAACGACAACACAATTCAACTACTAGACGAACAGCAACTACTAACTATTGACGGTGGCGTAGCCCCCGGTGGCTGCATTCCCCCGATCTTCGACGAGTTTCCTTTTCCAATTTACTACTGATGAAAGAGCGGTCTGTAACCGATACACAAGCCATCTTTGGCGGTTGCATGCCTAAGCCTGACTTCAGCGGTTTGGCCCGAGTGGAACAAGCTATTCTCGACGGACTCTCCAATATATTTTAGTTTTAAACTTTATCACAATGAACAACACAAACAACATCGTTTCGCTATCTCAGCGCGACCTTCAGCAAGTATCGGGTGGAGCCATATTCCCCGGAATCGTGATTTGTTACCCGGACCCGGTGTATCCAGGACCGGCCACTGATCCAATTCGTCCTGAACTTATTCCGCCTTATTATACCGTGTAGTTGACAGCGCAGCTAGCTACTTATCAGTAAATCAAATATTATTTATCACCCAATCCCTATAATTATGATCTCACTTACAAAACAAGAATTATCCAATACCAAAGGTGGGTACGCTGGAGATTCTATTATATTTATTCTTTTAAATCTTGGCAAACGCCTAGTGTGACAAAATTTATACTGAAGATGGAACCTTGACTGTTGCAGTGGGCCGCGCCATCCTTATTTGTGTAGTGTTCTTAGTAAACCTTTAATCACATTATAGCTATGAAAGATCTCAATAGGAACGAACTTGTAACAATTGAAGGCGGAAGTCCAGCACTCATTGCTATTGGCCTAGCAGCCCTTGCTTGGTCAGCCTACAACACATTTTATTAGCATTGTTAAACCCCATATTATGAAATTGCTAACCCCAGAAGAACTACAGATTATTGAGGCAGAAAATCCAGGACTAGTTTTGTTTGGCCCCCTGATTTTGTCGTATATTGTACTATAGTCAAACAAATGTTTGAACTAAAAAGACGAGTTAATGCAGGCCAATCAGCGGTATACTTTGGCTACTCTTCATAGCAATTACCGTTGCATTTGTTGAGCCTGCATTAGAAAAACCAAATTACTTACTGCACGTGTTCACACGTGATTTATGGAAATTCCTATAATGAGCTATCCAATGACGAGCTTCTTTCTGTAGAAGGGGGATTGATTGTATCGGCTAGCATCTGCATCGGTCTTTTCGTGATTGGCTATATGATTGGCGAAGATATCGACTAAAAATTGGTTAAAATAGATTCTAGTAAAAAAACTCTGCTCCTTGTACTTAGGAGCAGAGTTTTACATTCAGTGTAGGCTTTAAATTTTGTAAATGCTATGATACACCATACTATTACCTATAGCGTGGTAAGTAGTTTGCTGAGCTCTGCTAGCCCCATTTTGTAAATTTCGTATAGCTAACCTTGCGGTTGGTATAATGTTTTTGTTGCCCAAGTCGTCGTACACTATCTTACCTAGGTATTCAAAATTTACCTTGTTGACATGAATCTCATTAAAAGCTTATTGCACCGACTACTGCCCTTTCTCAAAATTTCCGCATTCAGTCTGCTTTTCGTCTTCATGCACATTCTCCTGATAGCCCCGCTGCTAATCAGTGGCGTCCTAACCGGAGAAGATTTTGGACGTGAAGATGACTTATTCCGTCTGATAATGCTAGAAACAAGCATCACCGCTACTGTGCTTTCTATTCTCATTGCTAATCGGCTCGCGAAACACTGGAAACCCTCACTAACTACTTTAGGGATTACGCAGTCTGTGATTAAGAACACTGGCTTTGGCTTGTTGCTCGGTGGCATCCTCATCACGGTGTGCTTTCTATTCATTATCGGTATTGGCAATGGGCAGCTCGCTTTCTCTGGGTTCCCTACCCAAGCGCTTGCTTCCTCGCTATTGCTATTTATGGCAGTTAGCATCTTTGAAGAACTATTATCGCGGGGCTACCTACTTCCTTACTTGCAGAAACACTACGGGGTAGTATGGGCAGTTATGCTTTCTTCGCTCTTCTTTGCTGCCATGCACCTGGCCAATGACCATCTAGGCGCGGTCGGTCTGATCAGTATATTTCTAGCCGGAGTGCTGCTGGCTCAGTTGCGATTGGTCTTCCACAACCTGTGGGTACCTATTGGAGTACACTTTATCTGGAACTACTTGCAAGGACCGGTTTACGGTTTCTCCGTCAGTGGCAACGCTACTGAAAGTATCTTGACCCCTACCTTTGAGGCACCATCACTGATCAACGGAGGCGAATTTGGAATAGAAGGTTCGGTGGTTACGCTTGTTGTGCTATCGGGAGCCATCTTTACGCTAGCGCGCCTGCAATACATCAGGTCGGCGGGCTTAGTCACCACGCGAGAACTTTCGTCTGATGCGGTCTCTCAGGCTGCGTAAGTATAATAGCTGTCTGATAAAAGATATATTCATGAAATTCAAAGGGCGACTTATACCGGACAGTGCACGAGATGGCATGATTGCACAATTAGTAGTACTTACTATCTGTGTTGGCCTTACTATCGTAAATGGGTTGAACAAAAGTAATGTAGCAAGACTCCTCCCCCTTGCTATAGTCGCTATCAACGCTATTGTTTGCTTGTTGTTCTGGACTGTACGCTTAAACGCCCTTAGAAGCAATTCTCCTGAAAAGCAAGTAGTCTTTGTTAGGTTCTTAGCCATGGGAGTTGGCTATGTCGGACTTCTAACTCTAGTAGCAGTGCTTAGCACTTTAAGCTTAAACCCGAGCTTGTTACAGGGATTTGATTCAAGATTTGATCCGCTATTTTACATACTTTGCGCATGGGCAATTCTTGAACTTGTTCATCACCATGTTTACAAACTCATTTACGGAAAGTACGATACCCTAGAATACCTTATCCGGAGTGGTCATTGGCGCAATATAAAGGCACCGCTCGGTGGAGCAATAGGGGTACAGATCAGGAAGATGGGTTTGAGGAGACATTTGAACAACGCCGATCAAAAACACATTATGCCAAAAGCCCAATGACTATAACCTGCCACAAATTTAGGGGCCAGCTACTATTTTTCCTTCTCCGGCGGACGACGTTCGGTGGTTCGTTGTGAAGCAGGAGTTGGGCTCGTTTCTTTTGGTGATTCTTGGTCCTCCAGCGAGCGCGACTTCAGGGTTTCTTCCTCACCCGCAAAGAACTTATCAAAAGAGGACTGATAGAACAAGGAGACGCCCGCGTTCTGCTGAATGTCGCCGGTGAGCTGGTTGCGCTCGCTGTTCTGAAACGCCTTGAGGTTGAGGTTACCGTCTTCCGTGATGCGGTACAGCACCTGAAACTCCCCGGCAAATCCACTCCCGCTATTTCCCTGTCCGCCCGCTGTGGTTCCTCCCACCGTCACCGTAAGCCGGTCATCGAAAAGCTCCTTAGACAGCGCCACGTCTATATCGCGCCCGGCCACGCCCGAGTTGCCTCCCTGGCTTTCTTCCAAACCCACGTCTATTTCAACTCCGCCCAAGTAGTCTTCGCTCAACCGACTTAATTGGCTGGTCAGCAACTGGCTCACGCTGTTGTTGATCTGGTCGTTCACCGCACCAGCGGTTCCGCCTCCGGAGTCGGCTGTTTGTCCGCCGCCCTGCGGAATGAAACGACCCAGCACAATCAAGCCAAATACGTTTTTGTAGAGCTCCGTCTCGTTTTGTTCCATGTCGGCAATGCGCTCTTCAAGCGCCTGCGATGCGAGCGCGTCTAGGTCCTCTGACCCCGGTACTTCGATACCGAACGACAACTCCGGATTTTCCAGGTAGCCTTCAATAGAGAGCAAGACGTTCACCGGGGCCTCCGCCTCAATATTAAGTTCCTCTAAACTGGTTTCTACGGTATACACAGCGGTCATATTCATGGCCGCATTGGCGGGGTCGCCGCTCCAGGTGATGGAGCTTCCTTCTCGAACAGTGAATTCTTTCTTTACCACCTTGGCGAAGGTGAGCAGGTAACTTCCGCGGTTGATGGTGAACGTACCCTGCATGGTAAGATCACCCTGCAGGTTCTGGTCTACCTTCAGGTTCCCCTCACCGGCCACCTCCAGCCGGTCGCCGTTCACCGGGTCAATCACCACCGTGAATTGCGCTTCCGGATCCACCTGCACTTCGGTGCTCAGAATAAAGCCGCTGAGTTCTACCGAATCGGTTTCGGTGCTGGCCGACACGAGCGACAGCGAATCCTGCAGCACGGTGTCGGCCCGGGCAAACTCGCTCACATCGACAAAGTTCACAAACCCCGCCTGCGCCGCTTCCTCGGGACCCGATACCAAGGCGACGGTCATGGCGGTGCCCTCTTCTACGGCCAGGTTACCGGCTATCGTCACTTCGTCTACCGGCCCGCTGATGGTGAGGTTAGACGAAGCCACGGCCCGTCCGTAAAATTCTTCGTTTTCGTATTCCTCGCTGCTCACGAAGATAAAGTGCTCGGTGTCAAAGGTTAAGTCTACCCGCAAATCAGCCAGGTCGGCGAAGGTTACGGTGCCGTCGATCACGGCCGGGGTGCGGGCCGAGTCGAGCAAAGTAAACTGATCAAATACCATTTCGTCGCCCGTGAAGTTGATTTGCTGGTTCTCGGCATAAATCCGGGCACCCGTGGCCACCGGGGTGATGAACACCTCGTCGGCAAAGGTGAAACTCCCGTCGACAGACGGCTTGGTGGTGCTCCCTTTGATAGTCATGTCCGCCCGAAGCGTACCCGAGAGCTCCTTGAGGAAATCCTGCGCCAACGGTTGCCAGTCGTCCAAGGTGAGGCGGGTGAGGTCCACCTGGAAATCCAAGGCCTCTTCGTCGGGCCCCGCTGCCAGATTGTATTCACCGGCCACCTTCAGGTCGT
Organism: Cyclobacteriaceae bacterium; assembly: GCA_965217295.1. Taxonomy (GTDB): domain Bacteria; phylum Bacteroidota; class Bacteroidia; order Cytophagales; family Cyclobacteriaceae; genus Tunicatimonas. Next base: position 3,650,486 of record CBDCHR010000008.1, on the reverse strand, counting down.
TGCTCCGGCCCTGTAGGGTGAGTAGCACGTCGACGATGTCTTCGGATTCTGATACCGGAATTCCCTTCTCGAACTGCATGGCCACGTTGCCCAGCACCGTATCCTGAACGGCCAACCGGTTGATTCGGAAGTTGGCATCAACGGGACCGGGAGTGAACATATCCAGCACCTCCGCTTCGCCGTAGAGTGTGCCTTCCACCTGGTAGTCTTCCAGATCCAGCACCGACAACAGAGGGCTGAGCCGCAACTGTTCAATCATGATCTTCAGATCGGTTTTGTCGCCGTCCTGGCTGGTAGACAGCGCGATCTCCTGATCACCCTGCTTCAAGAAGAAGTTGTTAATGTCCAGGTACTGATCGGCGTAGGTGATGGTGGCGTTGCGGGGGGTTTTCCAGCCCTGCCCCTTGAGCATCAGCTCCAGCTTCTCTAACTGCGTGGTGATGGTGTCTTGCCCACTCTCCACCTGCGCGCTTAGGTCGAGGTGATAGGGCGAATCGACCTGCCCTAGTTTCAGATCGAAATCAGCCACCGTGGTGCTTAGCGGTTTGTCCTGACCCGCTTGGGTTTCACCCGTCAGATGGCCCTCCAATCGAATTTGCGGAATGCTCAGCGAACCCGACTGCACGTTGTCGGTATAGAATTCTACATCGATCTGTCGGTCGTTGGTGGTCGCGTTCAGGTACAGACTATCCACCACGTTGGTACCGTAGATGAGGCGGGGCACGCTGGTGGTAAACTCTAACTGGTGATTGACGCTGTTAAATTCCGCCCCAACAAACATGGGTTCGGGGATTTCCAGCTCCGGCACAAAAGCCCGCACCAAGGTAGGTACCTCTTCCACTTCCAGTCGAAGGGCGATTCGCTGCCCCCCGGTTTGTTGGGTATTCACCGTATCTGCCGTAGTCTCAGTTCCCACCGCCTCGGAAGCAGCGAAGTAGTACTGCTCAAAGTCCTCAAATGCTTGGGGAAGTTCGGCCACCGTGAACTGCCCGGTGACGACGGCGTACATATAGTCGGCCGCCAGGATGAGCCGTCGGTTCTCTTTTGGGCCTTCGGCGATCAGCATCAGCGAGTCTTGCACAATGCGGCTGCGGTCTTTTACCACCTCCGTGTCGCTAAGCTTTACAAAACCGGTGAGCAGATCCGGATCGGTTCCTTCGATATCGGCCTGGAGTCGGCTGTTGACAATAACGATGCTATCGGGCACCAGATTGAGTCGAAACAGGTTGGCGTTCTGTAAGTGTAGATTAAGCTGATATTTTTCTTGATCCAAGTCGGCCTGGGCATTGGTCATTAGGTTGAGCAGGCTGTCCTCGTAGCGAATTTGCGCCTCCACCTGGTTGCCACCGATGAGGGTGGTTTTTGCCACCAATCCCTGATACTTATGCTTTTTGTAATCAAGCTCATCAACCACCAAATTGACGTTCGCTGCTTGCAGGGTCGTATCGCGGGCGGTGGTGCGTTGCTGTACGCTGGCGTCGGCGTGGAACGACAGCCGATCAAAATCGCGGGCCAGGGTGTCGCCTACGAAGGGACGCAGCAATGCGCTTAGCCGAAAGTTGTTGGCCTGTAGGTTGGTTTGCACGTTAGTAAGTGGCCCTTCCTGGGCGTAGTGCGCCATGGCGTTCATCTCTCCCACTCCCGATTGCAGATTGACCTTGGCATCCAGATCACTCAAATAACCCTCGGCCGAGGCGGTGAGCAGCAGATTCGGGTCGTTGGTGGCCGGAATGTACTGCTGCGAGGTGGGAGGCACAAACTGGCTCACAAAGCCCAGGTCGGTAGACAACTCGGGCACCTGCACGTTGAAGTAGGGCGAACCGGCCACCGCCGAATCCAGGGCGGACAGGTCTTTAAATGAGGCCTCGGCGCGCAAAGCCAGTTGGTCGCCGATGTAAAAAGCCAGATCCTGAACGTTGCCGTTGCCCTCGGCAATGGCCACCTGCCACGAGAGCTCGGGCGACAAATCTTTCATCGCCGGTAAACTGTCGAGCGCGTTGGTGAAGTAGGCCGCGTCGGCCAGGCCCAGCACCGCTCCGTCCAGGCGCGACTGCACCGCCAGGCTACGCATCAGTTCGGCAGTACTTTCAGCCAAGGTCACGCCCACGCGCATGTTTCCATTCAGGGCCGAGTGGCCGGTCTTCAGTTCGGTGAGTTCGGCTTTCACCTCAGGCATCGCCACCTGGGCCGACATCGCCAGTTCGTCTAGGCGAAACCCACTCTTGGCCTCTACGAACGAAAGTTGCGGTACCTCCAGACGGGCCTCGGTTTCGCCCACGTACAGGTCTTCTACGGTGAGGTTAAGCTGATCGGCCACCAAGTCTTCAAAGTTGATCTGCTGCATCGTGCTGTCTTCGCTTCCCTTGACGCGGTAGGCCAGTCGGCTGTTTTCCAGCCGTAGTTGGTTGAGCGCGTAGCGGAATCCGCTCGGATTGATGATGTTGCTGCTGTCAGCATCCGCCGCCACCGGAGCCGCATCGGTAGCTACGGGAGTGGTCACCGAATCGGCAGCGGCCGAGGTATCGGTGGGGGGGAGAGCCAGGGCCACGCGCAGCCCATTAATGTCGAGTTCGTCTCCCTGAATGTAACTTTCTTCCAGCCCCAGCGACTCGAACAACATAGACAACTTATTCAGCGCCAGCTCCACCTCGGTGCCTTCGGCGCGATAATCGAAGCGGATGTCGTCGAGCAGCAGTTGGTACAGTTCAATTTTCCAGGCCGCCGCGGTGGTGTCTTCCGGAGTGGTGGTGGTGTCTTCGGAGGCGAAGGCCTCAGGAATAAAGGCAAAGTTGAGATCTTCCTGTCCCGCGGGCTGGTACAGATTAATGTAGGTGTCGCGGATTTCTACCGAGCGAATCGCCGCCGTTTTGTTGAACAGCGCCATGGGCTCAATGTAGGCGGCCAACAACCCGGCGTAGAGCAAGGTATCCTGCTGCTGGTCCTCAATGTACACTCCGGCCAGCTCCACCCCCTCGAACCACTCGATATCGATGCCCTCCAGGCTCACCTTAGTGCCCAGCTGCTTCGACGCTTGCTCGCCAATCAGGTTGGTGACGTAGCGTTGCACCGGAGGAGTTCGAAAGGCGATGTAAACAATTAGCCAGAGGGCAAATAACCCGCCGAAGAAAATCAGCAACCGCTGAACCCACTTAGGTAAATTAGAAGGATGGACGTTGGTATCGATGAGAACGTTATTTTAATAAAGATTGCCGGTCAACCGTTGGATTTATTAACCATAAATACTAAAAATAGTAGAACGTTGGTTTTCAGTATAAGTTGAACCGTAGCCAAAACTTTGGTTGAAAGCGTGTAATTGATTGGAATAACCCTAATTTTGCCGACTAAAATCAACGCTACGGCCGATAAAAATACCAACGTCCGAATCTTATTCTAACGCATGAACAAGGTAGAAGTTCATCAGCTCCTTAAGAAACTACGCAAATACGAGATTGCCATCCGCAAGGCCATCACCACCCAGATGCAGGGCGACTTCCACTCGGTGTTCAAGGGCTCCGGCATCACCTTCGACGACGTGCGTCCCTACCAGTACGGCGACGACATTCGGGCCATCGACTGGAACGCCACCGCCAAGGGGCACAGTGTGTACGTGAAAACCTTCAAGGAAGAGCGCGAGCAGATTGTGTATTTGGTGCTGGACATCAGCGCTTCGCAGGAGATCGGCGACCCCGGGGTGCAGAAGGTGGACATCGGCAAAGAAATCTGCGGGGTGCTGGCCCTGTCGGCCATCAAGGAAGGCAGCCAGGTGGGCATGTTCTGCTTTTCGGACCAGAAAGAAGCCTACGTGAAGCCCGGCAAGGGCGACAAGCACGCCTACCAGATCATCTCGAAGCTCTACAACCTGACCCCGGCTTCGTCGCGCACCGACCTCAACGTGGCCATCCGCTACCTGCTCAACATCATTAAGCGCCGCAGCATCGTGATTCTGGTGTCGGATTTTATCGACGACGACTACGACCACAACCTGCGGGCGCTGGCGCGCAAGCACGACCTGATTGTGGTGCACCTGTCGGACCAGCGGGAAACGAACCTGCCCAACCTGGGAATCATTCCGGTGTTTGACAAAGAAAGCCGCAAAACGCGGTGGATCAATTCGTCCTCGTCGTTCTTCAAAAACCGGGTGAGCAACACCTACGCCACCACGGCGGCGGCCCTGCGTGAGTTGTGCAAAAAGTACCAGGCCGATTACCTGTCGATTGGCACCAAAGACGACTACGTGCCCAAGCTGATTCATTTGTTCAAAGTGCGAAACCGGGTGAAGAAAAGTGCGTAGGAAACCGAAGAGAATATCGAATATCGAACAAGGAATGATGAATGATGAAGTGAAAAAGTTCTTTTCTCACTTCGACATTCCTTGTTCGGTGTTCAGCATTCGATATTCAATCATTTGTCTTTTCCTATCATTTACCTCTGCTTCAGCGCAGTCGTTGCGTCCCAATGGCTACTTTTCGGCCGACACGCTGAAGATCGGCGAACCGGTGTATTACACGCTCACGTTTCGCTATCCGCGCGACCTGGAGGTGGTGTTTCCGAACGAAGACACGCGCTACGCTCCCTTTGAGTACCTGGATCGGCAGTTCTTTCCTACCCGCTCCGACAGTCTGCTCAGCTACGACAGTGTGGTGTACAAACTCACCACCTTCGAGCTGGATTCGGTGCAGCCGCTCACCCTACCGGTCTACGTAATTGATACCGACGAAAACGGGCAGCTTGACAGCACCGCCTTGTACGCCGACATTGACTCGGTGCTCCTCCAGCAGGTCATCGCGCAGCTGCCCGACTCGCTGGCGCTGAAGGAAAACACCCAGGTGCTCGACGTTCCGTTACAGTTTAATTACCCGTATCTGCTCATTGGCATTGCCGCACTGTTGGCGCTGCTGGCGGTGCTCTACGCCTTGTTTGGCAAGCAACTGCGGCAACGCTGGCAACTGCGGCGCTTGCAAAAGGCCAACCGGCAGTTTACCGAACAGTTTGCCCGGGCGATGACCCACCTAAAGACCGACCCTTCGGCGAAGCATTCGGAAGAGGCGCTGGTGGTTTGGAAACGCTACATGGAGCGACTGGACCGCGCGCCCTACACCAAGATGACCACCCGGGAGATTGCCGCGCTGCCCGCGGGCGAGCTGCTGCGCGACGATCTGCGGGCCATCGACCGCCGCATCTACGGCAAGCAACGCAACGGTGAACTTATCGAGCACTTTGAGCAGTTACGACACCACACGCGCCAGCGTTTTGCGCAGCGCATTGAAGAAGTGAAACATGGTTGACACCACCACCGGCTGGTTTACCTGGGAGTGGTTCACTCCCGCCGTGCTGCAGAGCTACAGCTTCCAGCATCCGATTTATCTGTACCTATTGCCCCTGATTCCGCTGTTTTTTCTGCTGCGCTGGCTCATCGGACTGCGCTCGAGCCAAAAGCTGCCCATTGCCTTCCCCAAGGCGGCGTTCAAGACCAATCCGATCACCTGGCTGCGCTTCATTCCTTTCCTGCTGCTGGCCCTCACGTTGGCCCTGCTGCTGGTAGCCCTGGCCCGTCCGCAACGCACCAACGAGCAGGTGGAGCAGTGGAGCGAGGGCATCGATATTATGCTGGTGATCGATATTTCGGAGTCGATGCGCATCGAGGATTTTACGCCCAACCGGCTGGAGGCGGCCAAGGACGTGGCCCGGAACTTTATTGCGGGCCGGAGTCAGGACCGCATTGGCCTGGTGGTGTTTTCGGGCGATGCCTACTCCCTTTCTCCGCTCACCACCGACTACGAGCTGCTGAACGGGTTTATTGAGGACATCGACTTTGATATGATCGAGAGCCGGGGCACGGCCATCGGGAGTGCCCTGGCGGTGGCTACCAACCGCATGCGTGATGCCGACGAAGGGCGCGAAGCCAACGAGGAGGGCGCCTCAAAGGTGATGGTGCTGCTGAGCGACGGCGACAACACGGCGGGCAACCTCGACCCGATCACCGCGGCCGAACTGGCGCACGCCTACGGCATCAAGATGTACTCAATAGCCATTGGTAAAGAGGGTAAGGTGCCCTTCGGCAAAGACTTCTTTGGCAACACCCGCTACGTGGAGAATTCGCTCGACGAGACCACGCTGCGCGAGATCGCCAAAATTGGCGAAGGGCAGTTCTACCGGGTGTCGAACAAGGAGGCCCTGCAGGAGGTGTTCGACTTGATCGATAAATATGAGCGGGCCGAGATCAAGGAGACCCGCTACAAAGATACCACCGATTTTTACAGTCCCTATCTGGCCTGGGCGATCGCGCTGTTTCTGGGCTGGCTGCTGCTGAAGTCTACCTTCGTGAGCAACGTGCTGGTGGATTAACTTCTGCATTTAACAAAACCTTTTCTACAAAATGTGGTTTATTATCAACATTACGCGCGTTTGTGTGGATAATTAACGACATTATGAAAAGAAAAAAGCAGATTCTTTTTCCTCAGCATCAGCATATACTAGCTCAGATGGGTGAAAATATTAAACTGGCGCGCAAGCGTAGGAAGCTGACCACCTTGCAAGTAGCCGAAAGAGCTTCTATTGATCGCTCCACTCTTTACAAAATAGAAAAAGGAGCTTCCAGTGTTTCTCTGGGGGCCTATTTTAACGTGTTACGTGCCCTCAATCTGCATCAGGATTTTTTAAAACTAGCCGCGGACGATGAGTTAGGCAGAAGGCTTCAGGATTTAGCGCTGTTATCAGGCAATTAGATACTATGCCGTCGGACAAAGCTGATGTATGGGTATACGCTCACTGGCGGGGTTTTACTTCCCCCAAATGCATTGGTATACTGTCAGCCCATCGGGGCAAGGGGCGAAAGTCATTTAGCTTTGCGTATCATCCCGACTGGCTGGCTTCAGAACGTCCTCTGGTGCTTGACCCTGACATTGGTTGGTACGCCGGAGCGCAGTTTCCGAACCAGAAAGAGAACTTTGGGATGTTTTCAGACGCTATGCCTGACACCTGGGGACGGACGCTGATGAAGCGACGAAACGCGCAAAGAGCAAGACAGGAAGGCAAGTCGGCGAGGGCACTCTACGATATAGACTTTTTGCCGGGGGTGTATGATGAAGCTCGTATGGGCGGACTACGGTTCAGGCTTGATCCGGACGGACCGTTTATGGATCATCAAGATGAGGCTTCTATTCCACCCTGGGCCTCCGCTAGAGAACTTCAGTACGGAGCCAATCAGTTGGAGATCAGTAGCGACCAATCGGACCAGTGGCTGGCTATTTTAGTGGCGCCAGGGTCTTCTCTGGGTGGAGCCCGCCCCAAAGCCAACGTGCTGGATGATCAGGGGCATCCCTGGATTGCTAAGTTTCCCACCACAAACGATACCATAGACCGGGCACAGTGGGAATATCTAGCCTACCGGCTGGCCACCCAGGCAGGCATCAACATGGCCGAATCTAAAATAGAAAAGATAGCAGGAAGCCATCATACATTCTTTACCAAGCGTCTCGACCGCACGCTAGATGGCGGGCACCTGGAACGAATTCACTTCGCCTCGGCGATGACCATGACCGGAAACAACGAAGGCAAGGTAAGAGACCATCCCGCTAGTTACCTGGATATTGCTGAGTTTATTCAATGGCATACCGCGCGCCGAACAATTGTTGATGGCCGGGGCGTTCAGGTACTAAACCAACTTTCACATCATTCTATCACCACCTTCCGCGTTACCCGCTGCTCGCCGACGGTCCACTGCACGAAGTACACTCCGGGCTTCTGGTCCGAGGCATCCCAAGCCACCTCATGCGCACCCACGGGGTAGGTTTGGTCGGTGAGGGTGGTAAGGGGTTGACCCTGGTTGTTCAGGATGGTGAGCGTTACGGGCAGTTCTTCTCCAATAGAGAACTGTAGCGTAAACCAATCCTGGGTAGGATTGGGAAATACTTGTAAGAATTTCTCCAGCTTAGCGGAGGCAATCTGTCCGTCCTTCTTCAGGTTCGCCCAGCTATTAATACTAACCACGCTATCGTATCCCTCCGCTCGCAACGCCTTCAGTATAGCCTGAGACGAATCAGCGCCGTGGGAAGTGAGGGTGTAGTGATAAAACAAGGAATTTTCTTTCAGTTCTTGGTCTATCTCATTCCAGGATTTGTCGTATTGAGGTACGCCATCGATGATAACGAGAGTATTTGTTGTGGCAGAATCTTGCGCCGGTTGCGTCTGCAGCGCTTCTATAACCGCATTTTCGTCTTCTCGAACCATACTTATTACGGCGTGTAAACGTTCTTTTCCGTTCATGTCTATTTCCATGTTGCGCGTAGGATAGCCCGGCGCAGAAAAGGCGAGCGACACTTCTTTGGTACCCGAAGGAAGCCGGAACTGATACCGACCGTCCGCATCCGTAATGGTGGTGGCTGAATCGTTAGCCACTACTTGTACATCAGGAATGTATTGATTGGTAAACCAGTTGTAGGCCTGACCGGTGAGGAGTAGCGAGTCGTGCTCGTTATTCGCTTGCAATTTTTGTTCTGTCCGGCGCAGTATCTCCTGCATCTTTTTCGTTTTCATCTCCTCTATGAGCGCCCTGTCTATGGGGGTAGTGAGATTGATCTCTCGTCTGCCATCAATCGGAACCTCTTCTATCACGCCTTCATTAAATAAGAACTCAATCGTATCCAGTCGGTGGGGGACGACCAATCGATAATCCCCGTACGCATTGGTGGTGGTGCTAACGTTCTTTCCTTTCACCCGAACCGTAACATCCGGAACCAGGTATCCATACTCCCGCTTCACCACCGTGCCAAAGACCGTGTGTTTCGGCTGGTAGTCTTGATGAGTAGCAAACAGGAGGCCATTGTAGCGGTACACGTTTACCGAAGCCTGCTGTTCCTTGGTCAAATAATCATTAATCCACGATCCCGCTACTGGCACGTAGCGCACTTCCCATCCGGCTGTCTGGTAATTCTCGTCCAAAAACGTAGGCCGGTTGGTTTGCAGTTGATCGTTGACAACGTAGAGCCAGCGGTCGGTTGGGTTGGCCGTGTTCGGAGAGTTGTTAGTAGATAGTGGCGGGGTAATGTTCCCCCAGCCGTTACGCAAGTATAGGTGGGGACTGTTGCGCATCGAACCTGGTGGAAGTTTATCGGAGCCTGCGGTAGTCGATGCTACTACTACCGTCGAGTAGCCCCGAAGGTCTATTCCTTCTAACTTTAGCTCCTCAAGCTCGTGATAGACTGAGGTCTCTTCAATATCGCCCTGCCGAACCGATTTGGGATCTCGTACCTGCCCATCAACCACGTATAGTACCTCAGGACTAGAATAGTTAATGAGCGAATCGGCCGGTCGGTTTTCGTAGGCCTCAGGATGGGAAGCTATGTATTCTTGTAAGCTTCGTGCGAACTGGTTGAGGGATTGGTCGATGGTAAGAGCACGCTCGTAGAGTTCATCCAGGGTTAGGCTCGTGGTATCCAGTGTTTCATCCGACACCTGAGCCATCACTTCCTCAAACGAAGGGCCGTAATCTACGTCGGTCGAGTCAGCTAGCTGTTCTTGTGCTTTAGGGCCGTCCCCGGAGCCAAAGTGGTGTCGTTGCATCGCGAAGGCGGCAGAAGCTATCCCCAAAATCCCAATCAGAACCAAAGCGGGCAACACTGGCCCGTTATTTTGGCCGGGTGCCGCATTCACAATCCGCTTAATTCGGTTCGATAAGCCCCGCTTTCCCGACACCGCCAGACCGTAGTTCGGCGCGGTGGTGGTCGCCACTTGCAGCAGCGTGCGGGCGTAGGTATGCGGTTGTTGGGTGAGGCTGACCGTCATCTGGTCGCAGGCGAACTCCCGCTCGCGTTCCAGCACCCGGGCGATGTACCAGTAGGCCGGATGGTAAAACAGCACCACTTCAGCCACCGACTGCCCCAGGCTCCACAGGTAGTCAGCGCGCCGGATGTGCGCCAGTTCGTGCAGCACAATCATCTCCAGTTGCTCGGGCGAAAGCTGGGTCAGCAAGCTTGCCGGAATCAGCACCACTGGTTTGAGCCAGCCAAAGGTAAGGGGAACCGCGGTTTGATCGGATCGCAAAAACCTCACCGGCCGCTTGATTCCTAAACGCTGCTTCAAGCAACCAAAACTTCTTTCCCAGTTGCCGGATACCGCTTGGGCATTGGTTCTAAGTTGCCGGGTGTGCCGCACCCCGAGCAGCAGTTGAAGGGCATGGTACGCGGCCCCGAGCAACCACAAGGCCGCCCACCAGCGCGACCATTGTTGCAGGCGGGTGAACCAGGGCACTTGAAGGGGCAAAGCGTTTACCTTGGCAACGGTCGATACCGAAGGAAGCACGGTTGAGACAGTGGGTGCCGGAGCCACGGTTGTTTTGTCTACGGGCTCAGCAGCGGGAGAAAGCTGGTGACACTGATAGAAAAATATTCCCAATAAAAGCAGAAACAGCAGTTGTAGGGCCACCAGGGAAACGGCAAAACGGGCCTTCGCCAGTTGGTTCGGCATGACTCGCAGAACCACCATGAGCAACAAGAGCAGTAACCCCCCGGCCCACAGCGTATGAAACACACTAAGGCCAACGACTTCGAGCGATTGGCGAACGAGGAGATAGTTTTCAGGAAGAAGCATAGCGTTCACTTTTTGTCTAGTTCATCAAGATATTTCCGTATTTCTTCCAATTCTTCCGCCGAGGCGTCGTCGCGCCCCAGCGCCCGCAGTACCAGTTTGGAGGTAGATCCCTGAAAAACCCGCTGGATGAAGTTATCCAACAGGTGACTGTTGATCTGCGACTCTTTCACGGCGGCCGAGTAGATGTGCGACCGTCCCTTGGCCCCTTCGGTGGTGCGGGTCACCAGTTGCTTGTCGTGCATAATTTGCAGGAGCTTGAGGGTGGTGGTGTAGCCGGTGGGCTTGCGTTCGTTGAGCACCGCGTTTGTTTCCCTGACGGTGGCGGCACCCCGCTGCCAAAGCACCTGTAGAATGGCCAGTTCTTGTTCCGAAGGCTTGGGTAGGTTTTTCTTTCTCATACTGTTACGAATTGTTTCGTAATGCAATGATAATGATGAGAAAGAAGAAGAGCAAGCTTATTACGAAACATTTCGTAATAAGCTTGCTCACTATTGTTTTCACCTGACCAGGTTACGTTTTCCCTTCTGCTGTATACTCATTAGCAACGTACCATCAGCGCCGCCGCCCGAGTGGCCGGGGTAAGAGTAGCAGTCACAGCAGGAATCGTGATTATCGTGAGGAGGATTGAAGGTGTTGCTACTTAATTTTTAAATACACAAAAGGCTAAGCCTCTGTCTGGTCCACCAAGTAAGTGAACACTGTAAGTTGCGCTTGCACCAATTGCCTAGCCGGTACTCACAGCTTCTGTCGCGCGGTGCCAGCCCCCGACAATACGTCTGGTGTTGGCAAACAATCCCCTTCTAAAAAAGTAATAAGAAGGTGAAACAAATTTTTTGAGAACTATAAAGAATCAGCTATGAAAACCATGTACGAAAGTGAAGTGACTTCTAAGGGAGGACTAACTGGTCACGTTTCCTCGGAAAACGGAGCGTTGGACCTCGATGTGTATATGCCCTCGGGCAAAGACAACGATAAAGAAGGGACCACCCCCGAGCAATTGTTCGCCGCCAGCTATGCGGCCTGCCTCGAGGGGACGCTCTACCACGTAGCCAAGGTAAACAGCGTGGAACTAGACAACACTCAGGTGAAGGCGAAGGTAAAAGCGGTTCAGGTAGAAAAAGGAGACCTGCGCTTCGAGTTGGATATGGAGGTGACTATCCCCGATGTGGACGAGAAAAAGGCGCAGACCATTCTAGACAATGCCTTTAAGAACTGTCCGCTCACCAAGGCTACCCAGGGCAACATGGAAGTGAACGTGAAACTGAAGTAGCGCGCCCCACCTCAACTTTTTCCGTATTTTAGAAGGGCTAGTGAATTCACTGGCCCTTTTTCTTTTCCGCACCACTCCCGCCCGAAGGTCGAGAGACCCTTGCTTCGGGTAAATTGCTTTCTAAATCTATCGCGTGTAATCTTTGCGCCCATCCTGGGTATTTGTTCTCCTGGAGAGCCGCTATCATTGTGCTACCTGCCGTTTTCGATGAGAACAGCTTGATTCTGAGTACGATGCATAACGCTCCTCTCTGACTATGAACAAAATTAGGTTACTACTGGCACTGGCCATTGGCGGCTGGCTGAGCTCGCCCAGTGGGGCGCAGTCGGTTGATCCGCCGCCCCGCGCGCTCACGCCCGCCGTGGAAGTGATCGCCAAAACGTATCTTGATTCGGTCGTGATCCGGTGGGCACCCAACCAGGCTCGGGTGTGGGACTATGGCAACCGCTACGGCTACGTGATCGAGCGGGCCACGCTAGCCAAGGGCGATCAGTACACGCTGACCGATCCGCCCACCGTGGTGCTCACGTCCGAACCGATTAAACCCCAACCCCTGGCTACGTGGGAACCCATCGCGCAGCGCGACAAATACGCTGCCGTGGCTGCCCAGGCTATCTACGGCGCATCCTTCGAAATTGTTGATCCCTCGGGCAGTGTGGCTAGCTGGGTAGACCGGGCCAAGGAAACCGAAAACCGCTTCTCGTTTGCGCTGTTCGCGGCCGACCAATCGGTAGCTGCCGCCCAGGCGCACGGTTTGCGTTTCGTGGATCGCGACGTGCGCCCTGATGAGAAATACCGTTACCGGGTGCGCGTGGCACTGCCTGCTGAAGTGACGGATTCTGCGGAAACGGGCTTCGTTTTTCTGGCCGTCCGCGACACCGTGGCTATTCCCGCTCCTCAGCAATTTCGGGCAACCTTCGGCGACCGGATCGTTCAGCTCAGCTGGAACAAACGCTACTACGACCACATCTTCACTAGCTACTTCATCGAGCGCACCGACGATTTAACCAAAGGCTTCGCCCGTCTAGACCAACCGCCGCTGATCAACCCTACCCAATCCCGAGCGCAGTCGCCCGAGCGCATGTATAGCACCGATTCGCTGCCCGACAACACCACGACGTACTACTACCGCCTGCGCGGCATCACTGCCTTCGGCGAAATCAGCCCGCCCTCGGATACGCTAAGCGGCCGCGGCGTGCCGCCCGGACTTTCGATGGCCCCATCGTTCACCAAACCTACGCTGCTGCCCACGGGGCAGGTGCAACTGCCCTGGAAGCTGGCTGCGACCGACCTTGATCAGTTGTCAGGCTTCCACCTGCTGCGCGCCGAGCGCGCCGCCGGTCCCGCCGACACCCTTACCGCCAAACTGCTTCCGGCGTCAGCTCGGAGCTTTGTGGATACCCTACCGCTGCCGACGAACTACTACCAGGTTGTGGCGGTCGACCGGCAGGGAAGGACCCGCGCGTCCTTCCCCACGCTGGTCCAACTCGAGGATAGCCTTCCTCCGGCCGCACCCGTGGCGCTGGCAGGCCACATCGATACCCTCGGGGCGGTAAGCATCACTTGGCAAGCCAACTCCGAATACGATTTGTCGGGCTACCGGGTGCTGATGAGCAACGCGCCCAACGGCCCCTTCGTGCAGGCATCCGACGCGCTGCTCACCGAATCGGTCTACCAGGATACCACCGTGGTGCGTACGCTCACCCGCTTCATCTATTACCAAGCGGTGGCGGTTGATTACCACCACAACCGTTCGGCTCCTTCGGAAACGCTGCGGCTGGAGCGTCCGGACGTGGTGCCGCCCGCACCTCCGGTATTTCGGCAAGCCGAGTCGCAAGATTCGGCGGTGTATCTCACGTGGCACCCCAGCGACAGCGAGGATGTGACGCAGCACGTGCTGTACCGACAGCGGGCCGAACGTTCGGACTGGGTAGCCCTGGCGCGTTTTGACAGTACGGAGACCGGTAGCGCGTTTCGCGACACTACCGCGGTGCCGGGCCGCACCTATGAATACACGCTGGTGGCGGTGGACGCCGCCGGACTAGAATCGGACCCGGCCCCTCCGGTGCAGGTGGCCCACATTGACGACGGCATGCGACCGGCGATTACTGAATTTTACAGCAAGGTAGACCGGGTAGCCAAGCGGGTAGAACTGGCGTGGAGCTATCCCGCCGAGAAAGTGGAGCGTTATCTGCTGTTTCGGCAGGCGGCGGGCCAGCCATTGCGCTTGCTCAAGAGCGTGCCCGGCGCGCGGAGCACCTTCCAGGATCGGCAACTGACGGTGAATACGGCTTATACCTACCGCCTGCAGGCCATCTACCGCGACGGCGGACAATCGCCGCTGAGTGAAGAATTAACGGTTCGGTACTAAATGAGAATGGGGATACATAAATTTTTACTAGGAGCTGTATTGTTGATCTTCTTGCTAATTGGAGCAAAACAAAGCTTTGGTCAATCTGCGAAAGTAAAGGTAGAGATAAAGTTGACTAAAGTAAAAGCCTATAAAGATGCTGCAAGGGGCCCTTCCAACAACGAAATACGCTTCGACGTCTGGCTGGAGCCGGAAGATAGCTACGGAAGTACAGAGATACAGGCTGAAATAAATGATGTTAAGAAAAAAGATTTGCCTCAGGAGGTAGTAGCATCTGGAAGTACCGCTACCTATATGGACTATGGCAAGTCTGTGCAGATTTGGCTTGAGGGGTGGGAAGAAGATTGCGATGATGACAACGAATACAATGACAATTTCCTCTGCAAAGACGACCGGCGATGCATGAAAGGTTTTGACCTTGTTTATATGGATAAGGAGCCAGGAACTTGGTATCCTAAGAATAACCTTTTATGTCCGAATAAGTACGAAATATCGATAGAATACCGGTGGAGTTTTTCGGTTTTACCAGCGCTGATTCCGCAAAACGAAAACGTTGATCTGTGTCTTAATGAAGATACTCTTCATTTTCTGGCGAAAAACGACTTCCCTCACAGCAATTTTGTTAATCAATTCGAGTGGAATATCTCGAAGAAAGTGCTCCTCGCAAAAGACTCTACCGAGGCGCAATGCTTGGCCGCCCATCCTGCAAAAGATGGTAATTACTACGAATGCGTCTACGGTTCTGATCCATACTACGAAGAAGATTACCACGACGTAGACAAAAAAACTACGACAGAGAACAAATTAGGGTATGCTACTAATTTACCTGCCCTTTGGATTAAATACCGAGAAATCTACAAGAACGGCGAAGCATCCCCGTGGAGCGAACGGGTTGAGAAAAAGCATCAGTTTTATGACATTGTAGCCCCTTCTTCGGTGAATGCCACCACCGATGGCAATGAGGTTATTACCAACCTCTACTGTAAACCCTCGGCCCTGACCCTCACCGCAGCACCCCCCGCCGATCGCTCCTGGAAGAATTATAATTTCAAATGGTACAGAAAAGTAGGAGAAGGAGTAGACAAAGGTGAGCTTATCGCCGGCAAAACGCAGCACACAATAACCGACGATGGCTTTAGTGCTTACGCGGGACAAAAGCTTCGGTACACAGTGGAAGTATACCGAAACGGTTGTACCAAGCCTCTAAGCAGCCGAGAATCTAACCAGCTGTTTTTCTTTGAAGACGTACCTACGCTATCCACCCACATAGACACTACTAATGATATAAAAAAAGCCTCCTGTAGCACTACCCGGGATGGTGAGCTAATCATTCGAGCCAGTAGTACCAACCCGGCACTTCGCTACTATTACAATATCGGCCGACTCGATGCAGCGGGCAATGTGCAATCTACCGAGATTCGTTCGTCGGGCCGAGAAGCGGCTAACATAGATTTTCCATTTAAAGATCTGCTTCCCGGCGACTACAAAGTGCAGGTGCTTCATGGCGGATACGATGGGTTAAAAACGGCAACCTACACTCAACAAAGTGATTTTTCTAACGCTGGATACTGCTACAACGAATATACAATCAACATTCCCTACCGCGATCCCTTCACGCTCGGCACCTCAACCGCCACCCCCGTCACCTGCCACGGCGGTTCCGACGGCAAGATCACGGTTTCCTATCAAAACCAGGAAGGAGCGCTCACGCTAACATTAAAAAGAAACAACGAAGTAGTAAACAATCCGACTTATACCGTAAACACGGGTGCTTCAACCCTCACCATCAGCCAACTATCCGCCGGAGAATACAGTTACACCATCAACGACGGTCGGGGTTGCGACTCGCCTCCCTCCGGCAACGCCACCGTCACCCAACCTGAAGCACTGGATTTCACCGCCGTGGTGAGTGACTACAACACCGCCGACATCAGTTGCCACGGTGCCGCCGATGCCTTTATTGAAGTAACCGCCACCGGGGGCAACTGGACGAACACCTACTCAGCCACGCTCCACAAGGATGGGCAAGTTCACCAACCAGCATTTTCCTTCGTAGGCACAACCACTTTCACCGGTCTGGCTCCCGGAAAATACCTGGTGACGGTAGAAACCACCGGCGGATGTACCTTTTCCAAAACGCTGCCCGACGCAATCACCATCGCTGAACCTGAACCGCTTACAATTTCATCGTCGGAAACCCTTCCCATCACCTGCTACGGCGTGCCCAACGGCGAAATCACCGTTGCTTCGCAGGGCGGAACCGGTACCCGGCAGTTTCGGATCGACGGCGGCGACTGGCAAGCAGCGGTGAGTGAAGAAGCGGAATTCCTGTTGGCTGGCCTGGATTCCGGTGAGCACTTCGTCGAGGTCAAGGATATCAACGGCTGCGTAGCGTCCGAGCCGCTCGAGTTTCGCCTCACCTATCCCACTCCGCTGGCCGCCCAACTGGTAGACTCCGTTATGCCTCTTTGCCACGGCGGTTCCGATGGGAAGTTGTTCTTCTTGCCTTCGGGGGGTAGCCCCATCACCCAAGCGTACCAAATAAGCCTTCGTTCTATTGACCCATCGGTTGAGGTCACCAGAACGTCAGAACCGGCCAGCGCAGCGGATCCTACCAAATTTCCTATTGAATTCAGTGGCTTACCTTCTGCCCGCTACGCCGTCACCGTTACCGACCCCGACGAGCCGCGCTACGCCTGTAGCCGGGTGGTGGATACGGTTTTTCTCGATCAGCCCCCTAAGATCACCGTAGAAACCGTAGTGATCAACCAGCCCTCCTGTGCGGGGGCTATCGACGGCTCGGTGCACGTGAAAGCCCGCGGCGGCACGCCCGGCACCAACCCGGACTACTACTATTCGGTCGATGGCCTCAACTACGTTGCTCCCAACGAAATCGGAGTGGCGGTGTTCACCGGACTCGGCGCGGGCAACCACACCTTCTACGCCGTAGACGCGCACCACGAAGATTACGCTACCCCCGCTTTTCTCGACGGCGATTCGCGCAGCCAACTTTGCACCGGAGTACTCAACTTTATCCTCGACGAACCGGACCTGATCGACGTCGCTACCACGATGCAGCTGGTTGTTTGCTACGGCAGCGCCACCGGAAGCATCACGGTGGATGCGGTGACGGGCGGCCGCGGGGACTACACCTACGCCTGGGAGATGTTAGACACCACCATTCCCACCCCGGATGGCTACCGTTCGTTCACGCCTACTGATCCTCTTCATCCCACCGACCTGGCGCACGGCACCTACCGCCTCACCGTGCGCGATGCCGCGGGTTGCCAAGCCGTGATAGTCACCGAGGTAACGCAACCGGCCATTCCGCTGGTCATCAACGAGGTGAAGGTATACCCTGAAAGTTGCACGGGTACGGCCAACGGCAGGTTGATCGTGTCGGCAGTGGGTGGTTATCCCGCTTACACCTACCGTATTGATGGCCAGGCTGACCAAAAGCAGGGCTCGTTTGATGGACTCACCGCCGGAGCCTACCTGCTTACGGTACGCGACGGACTGGGCTGCGAGGTTCAGCAACTGGTTAGCTTAAATGCAGACGATGTGATCGTGGAGGTCACCGATCAGATTCCCGCCACCGTGGGCCTGGCGAACGGCCTGATTCGCTTACGCGTCACGGGAGGACAAAACAAAAACTACTACCTAGACGGCGTACTGAGCACCACCGGAGCGGAATTTAGCGGGTTAGCCGCGGGTGAACATACCATTGCTACCGAGTACAACGGGCAGTGCCGCTGGGAGCAGACCTACACCATTGAAGAGGTAGAAGCCGCTCCCCCCGTCCTGCGCGTAATAACCGAAGCCCTGCAAAACGTGCGCTGCGCCGATGCCCAAGACGGCAGTGTGCGCGTGGCGGTGAGCGGTGGCGTTCCGCCCTACGCCCTGCAGTGGAGCAATTCGCCCAGCCAGACTACGGCCGAGCGCACCAATCTGCCCCGGGGAACCTACTCTCTCACGGTAACCGATGCGGCGGGCGTCACGCTTGACTATTCGGTGACCATCGACGGACCCGAACCGCTGGAAGTTATCAACGCTGTGGCCGCTAGTCCCACCTGCCACCAAGGAACGGATGGCTACGCCGAAGTGACCGTGGTGGGAGGAACGGCACCGTACACCTATTCCTGGAACCACGACCCACCACAGAATGTGGCCCGAGCCAGTAATTTATCGGCGGGTACCTATTCCGTGACAGTGACCGACCAGAACGGTTGCTCGCAGTTCCGCGAACTCACGGTAGCGCCTACTCCGGCTCCCAAGGATTTGCTCGAGCCCCAGGCCATCACGTTGTGCACCGGCCAATCGGTGACGGTGGATGCTGGAACCGGTGGGAAGGAATATGCCTGGACGTCGGACAACGGTTTTACCAGTGCCGCGCCGCGGGTGGATATCGATCAGGCCGGGCGCTACTTTTTGCGAATGACGACCGAGCAGGGCTGCGTGGTGTACGATACGCTGGACCTGATCACGACTGACAACGTGATTGATGCCGAGTTTCTGCTACCGACCGAAATTCTGGCCGGGGATACGGTGGTGCTCACGGAAGTGTCGTGGCCCGCCCCCGAGCAAACCGTGTGGCAGTACGACGAAAATGTGACCACCTACCAATCGGAGGGGGGAAAAGAATACGTAGTGTTTCCCGCGCCCGGCGAGTACACCATCACCCTGACGGTGATGATCGGCAACTGCCTGGACCAAGTGGAGAAAAAGATCATCGTCAGCGATGCCAGTGTAGCTAATCCCTCGGTAGAAAACGGACGACTGGGATATCATTCCAAAAGCGAATACCTACTGTATCCGAATCCGAACGACGGGCGGTTCACGCTGAAGATTAGTCTGCCGGAGGCGCAGACCATTCGGGTGAGCGTGTACGACCCCTTGTTCAACTACCGTTACTTTCAGCAACAGTTTTCCGATACTCAAGCCATTGAAGAAGCGGTTGACCTCACGCATCTTAAGCCCGGAGTCTACTCCCTGATTATTGAAACACCCGCGGAGGTGAAGATCATTCGCTTCGTAATTCGCTAACTCAATCATGCCACTGCTTCGTATTTTCAGTTTACTGCTTCCCTTTATCCTGGCTGCGTTTCTCGGTGGAGCGGTGCCATCTTTTGCCCAGGTTTATTCCAACCACGCTATTGCTGATCTGCCCCAACTGGGCAACAGCACGGCCGCCTGGGGCGACTATAACCGCGATGGCTACCCCGATTGCCTGCTCATCGGCACCCGGGCCAACGGCGACCACGCCACCGAACTGTTTCGCAACAACGGCGACGGCACCTTCGCGCGCTACCGCACCTTCACTCCCGTGGCGCACGGCAGCGTGGTGTGGGGCGACGTGAACGGAGATGGGTTTCTCGACTTCCACCTCACCGGGCTAACCACCACCAACCGGCGAATCAGCGAACTGTACATTAATCAGGGCAACGAAAACTTCGTGCTGCATCCTTCGTCGCTGGTGGGAGTTGCCTACGGAGCCGCTGCCTTGGCCGACTTTGATCAGGACGGTGACCTGGATCTTTTTTATGCCGGGGCAAATGCCAGTCAACAAAACGTGAGCAAGTATTATCGGAACCAGGACAGCGTATTTGCCGAAGTGGAAGTAGACGTGCCCGGATTCACCTACGGCTCGCTCAACGTGGCCGACTATAACCACGACGGCCGTCCTGACCTGCTGCTCACCGGGCTGCTCGGCGATGCAAGTCGGGCTACGCACCTTTATCGGAACAAAGGAAAAGCCAAATTTACCTTTCAAAATACGGTGCTTCCTCCCGTATCATTCGGGGAGGCGGCCTGGGGCGACTTCGACCACGATGGCTATCCTGACATTGCGCTGTCCGGCATCACCAATGGGGGAATCACGATCAGCAAAATCTACCGCAACAACCGCAATGAAGTGTTCACCGATGCTGCCGCCGGACTGACCGCCCTGGGAAACAGCAGGCTCGTTTGGCTCGATTACGACCTCGACGGCTACTCCGACCTGTTTACCACCGGCCTGAGCAACGCCAACGCCGAGAACTTCCTGTACCACAATCAGCAAGACGGTAGTTTCAGTGTCATCAGTAACCACGGACTGCTGGCGGTCTACGACGGTGATGTAAGCACCGTCGACCACAACCAAGACGGAGCCATTGATGCCCTGGTCACCGGAACCAACAACCGGGGCGGCGAGAGCCAACTGCACACCAACGGACTAACGAATGTCAACGCCGCACCCAGCGTGCCGAATGGTTTACGGGCTACCCCGTCGGAAGATTCGGTTCGGTTGCGATGGAGTCCTGCTACGGATGCCGAAACCCCGGATACCGGAATTGCCTATCAAGTATACGTGGGCACCGCCCCGGGCCAGGCAGACGTGGTGCCCGCCCATGCTTCGCTCAGCAATGGTCAAAGAACGGTGATCGGCGGAACGAATGCGAACTACGCCACTACTCTCAGCCTGCGCAACTTGCCCGAGGGACGCTACTACTGGGGAGTGCAGTCGCTCGATGCGAGTCACCGCAGTTCCGCGTTCTCAGCCGAAGCAAGCTTTATCATCTGCTACGCGCCCGATTTGGGAGCCGACACCGCCCTCTGCGCCGGAGATACCATTAGGCTGGAAATAGGCCAGCCCGGCGATCAGGTCGACTGGCACTCAACGCGAGGAATCGTTATCAACAACCAGCGATCAGTCGCGCTTGCTTTCCTGCAGACCGACACCTTGGTGGCCACCCTCACCAACGCGCTGGGTTGTGTGCTGCGCGATACGCTGGTAGTGCAAACCTACGCGTTGCCCGTGGCTGATCTGGGGAGCGACCGCTATCGCTGCGCGGGCGATACGCTGCTACTCGAAGCCGGACGAGCCAAAGATAGCGTGAACTGGTTTTCGCAACGGCAGGGCCGCTTGGCCAGCAATACCGCCCAACTAGCCTACGTAGCGGAGCAAACCGACACACTCTGGGTAGAAGTCATTAACCCCAATGGTTGCGTGGGTTACGATACGATCATAGCAACGGTTTACACCCTGCCCATCGCCGACGCCGGGGAAGACCATTTAATTTGTCAGAGAGAAAGCATCCCCTTAGGAGAGTCCGCTGAATCCGATTTCACCTACGCTTGGCAGCCTATTAGTTCGCTGTCGGATGCTACCGTCGCGCAACCGAGCGCCACGCCGGATACCACCACTACCTACGTGCTGCGGGTAACCAACGCCCAGGGCTGTGTGAATCACGATACCGTGGTCGTTACGGTGAACCCGCCCACCCGCTTGGATGCCGGAGCGAGTCGCGCGATCTGCTGGGGCGAATCAACCGTGCTGGGCGGGGAACCCACCGCGCAGGGAGCGGTCCTACCCTACCACTACACTTGGTTGCCAAAAATATCGCTCAGCAATCCGTTCTCGGCCAACCCCGTCGCCACACCCCCGCAAACTACCACCTACACGCTGGTAGCACAAGCCGGTGACTGTTCTCCCGACACCGCCTACGTCACGGTGACCGTTAACAATTTACCCGAAATCACCGCCAGCGAAGATGTGACCATCGGAGCCGGAGAAACCACGTCGCTGTTTGCTACCGGCGGGGTGACCTACGCGTGGTTTCCAACCGAAGGTCTGTCGCGCGCTGACGTTGCTAACCCGGTTGCATCGCCTGTGGTGACAACCACTTACGAGGTGACAGTGACCAACGAATTGGGCTGTAATCGGGTGGATGCCGTAACGGTGTCGGTCGACAATCGGGTGTTTGTCCCTAACCTGTTCTCACCCAACGGGGACGGGCAGAACGAAGTCTTCCGGGTGTACGGTGCGGGCATTGAGCAACTGGAATTGCAGGTGTTTGATCGACAGGGCAAGCGGATTTATTATTCTACGAACGCGGCGGAGATTATGGAAACCGGGTGGGACGGAACGCTGCGCGGGGTGCCGCTGCCGAGTGGGAGCTACCGCTGGATGATCCGGGGGCAGTTTTTTGATGGACAGGCAGTGGGGTTTGAGGGGAGGCAGTCGGGGAAAGTTGGTTTGGTTCGATAGTGCACGGATTTTACGGATGACACAGAAAATTATAGAGATATGATAGAGAATGATATTAGTTATGAGATTCGGGGAGCGGCGTTTCGGGTGCATAATGTGCTGGGGCCGGGGTTGCTGGAATCGGTGTATGAGCAAGCGATGGTGTATGAACTCACGAAGGCGGGGCACAAGGTGAAAACCCAGTTAGGGATTCCGGTGCGCTACGAAGAAATATATCTAGACATTGGCTTTCGTCTGGACTTACTGGTAGATGACCTGGTGATCGTTGAGCTCAAATCGGTAGAGACCGTCCTGAAAGTCCACTACAAACAACTGCTTACCTACTTGCGCCTCACCGACAAACGCCTGGGCCTACTCATCAACTTCAACAGCGTGACTTTAAAAGATTCCATCACCCGCGTCATCAACTAAACCATCTGTGAAATCAATATAAGAGAACAACTACTACCCATCACAAATCATCCATTAACCAAATCATCTGTGCCATCAGTGAGAGAAGACCATGCTTAAATTTATTACCTACATATTTCTACTTGGGCTACCCCTCGTCACTATTGCCCAGGATTCCTACTTCACCCAGACGAACAGCGTCCCGTTGCAGCTAAACCCCGCGCACGTTGCTACCGACAACCACGCTACCCTGATGCTCGACTACCGCCGCCAGCAGTTTCTGGAAGACGTGTCGCTACAGTCGACCGTATTCACCGGAAAATATCCGCTCATTAAAAACGGCACGAACGAGCGCTGGGGGGGCATCGGCATCAGTCTGCTCGCTGATCATCCCGACGAGCAGCCATCGTTTCAGCGCACACAGTTAGAGGTTGCCTTCGCCTATAATTTCGCGTTGGCTCCGCGCACTTTTCTGAGCTGGGGCGCGCAGGGAGGATACCACCAGCAGCGTTTTTCGTCGGGCCACGTCACCACCGGCAGCCAATACGTGCCTAATGTGGGTTTTGATCCGGGAGCCGATCCGGGAGAAAGTATCAGGGGCAGTTTGCAGAGCGACTACTGGAACGTGGGCAGCGGTTTGTACCTCTATCGTACCGATGCGCGACGGGAAACCATGACCTACCTGGGCATCGCGGTGCAGCGCCTACAACGGCCCACGGAGCTTTTCTTGACCAGCGGCTACCGACTGCCCCGCCGCTACGTGGTGCAGGGCGGTCAACGGGTGTTCGACAATGGCAGTTGGACGATCACGCCGGGTGTGCTCTGGATGCGAGAAGGTCCCCAAAACTTGTTGCGGGCGGGGGCGGCGTACGCTTATCATTTCAAAAACAATAATCCGCTGGACCCCCTGCGGTCGGGCAGTGTGGAGTTGGGGACGTACTACACCGATACGAAGGCCCTAGCTCTATCGCTGCGCTTCAACCAGCCGAACTTCAGCGCTGGGTTTAGCTACGACGTAGGCAGCGCGGGGCAAACGATGCAGAACGCTACCGAACTAACCCTGGCAATTCGCAAGAGCATCAACCGCCGTCCGCCAACGCAGGTCGTGCGCGATTATTCGGTGGGAGACGTGCGAACGTTCTACGAAAAGAAGCCTGCCTCGCGCACCCGGCCAGCGACAGATGCTTCCCCCGCGGATACGCACGAACACGAAGATAGTACCGGCGAAACAAGCGCGACCAACGAACCGACGGGCAAGCCGATAAGCCTGCCGGTGGCTTTTCATCTGAAGCAAACCTTTGAATTCGCCTTTAACGACGCCACGCTTACGCCCGAAGCGCAGGCCTACTTTAATGATTTTGTGGGGCTAATGCAGATGAACCCGGCATTGCGCCTGCGGGTGGTGGGTCATACCGACAACGTGGGCAAAGAGCGCACCAACCGGCGGGTGTCACTGGCCCGGGCGCAGTCGGTGAAAGACTACCTAGTGGCGCAGGGAGTAGCTGCTAACCGCATCGAAATCGATGGTATGGGTTCCACTGAGCCGCTGATGCCGAACGATACCGAAGCCAGCCGGGCGAAGAACCGACGGGTCGAATTAGTTGTGTCTCAACCCACTAAGCAGTAACCGCATGATACGAAGGCTACTACGCATTGGATTGCTCTTGACGGTAGAATTGGGGTGCTTTCAGGCCGGATACGCTCAGGATTTGGGAGCCATTGGCGATACCAAACCCATCACGGTGTCCGGATCATTTTCTAGCAGTAGCATTCTCTACGGTTCTTCGGGAGCAGCATCGCGCCGGGATCCGTTTTCGTACTTCTTGTCAGGTTCGCTCAACGTGTCGGTTTACGGCTTAAGCATTCCGCTGTCGGTGAACTATTCCAACCAGCAGACCACCTTTCACCAGCCCTTCAACCAGTACGGGCTGAGTCCGACCTATCAGTGGGCCACGGCGCACCTGGGCTGGCGCAGTATGAACTTCTCGTCCTACACCCTGGCGGGCCACACTTTTTTGGGAGCGGGACTGGAGCTCAACCCCGGCCGGTGGCGCGTAGGGGCCATGTACGGCCGACTCAACAAAGCGGTAGCCTACGACACCACCGAACAAACCGGTAGCCTCCCCACCTACCAGCGCTACGGCTACGGTGCCAAGCTGGGCTACGGTTCGGCCACTGATTACATGGATTTGATCGTGTTCAAGGCCCAGGACGATCCGACTTCTATTGCCCCCCCGCCGGAGGAACTAAACGTGCTGCCGGGCGAAAACCTGGTGCTCGGCATCAACGTGGCCAAGCGCCTGTTCAAGCGCGTTAGCTTCACGGGCGAGTGGGCCAGCAGTGCCTACACCCGTGATGTGCGCGCTGGAAAAGCCTCGCCGGTAGCCGGAAGCATTTACCAAAAGCTAGGCGGACTCTTCACGCCGCGGGTATCTTCTACCTACCAGCAGGCCTACAAAGGCACGTTGCACTACGCCGGGAGCCACTACGGGTTACAGATGGGCTACGAGCGCGTGGACCCGGGCTACCAGACGATGGGAGCCTACTTTTTTAACAACGACGTGGAAAACATCACAGTGGGCGGCAACACCCAGTTGTTAGATAGCAAAGTGACGGCGGCCCTGCAAACCGGCGTGCAGCGCAACAACCTCGACGGCAACGAAGTAAACCAGCAGCGCCGACTCGTCAACTCTCTGAACCTGAGCTACAGCCCAACGGCGGCATGGAATTTCTCGGGTAGCTACTCTAATTTCATCACCAACAGTCGCCGCGCACCCCGCCTCAACGAGATTGTGAACGCCACCGACACGCTGACGCTGGATTTTGTGCAGGTGAGTGACAACGCCAACTTCTCGAGCAGCTACAACGGCAAGCAGGGCAAAAACACCTACGCGATCAGCCTCAACACCTCGTATCAGGTGGCCAACGAGCGGCAGGGGCAGCGGGTCACCGACCGGCAATCACAGTTCTACAACGGCAACCTGGCCTATAGCTACCGCATCGCTGCCTCCGATCTGGGGTTCACTGCCTCAATCAATGCCAACCGCAACATTGATCCTGAGCTGCAAAGCACGGCGTTGGGTCCGGCGGTATCGTTCAACAAATCGTTCTACGAAAAAAAGCTGCGGGCCACCTGGTCATCGTCCTATAACCGCTACCTGAGCGCGGGTGTAGCCACCGGCAACGTGGTAAACACGCGCATCAACACGAGTTATAATCTCAATAAGAACAATTTTACGCTCAGCCTGATGGCACTTCGGCGCGGGGTGCCCAAGAACCTAGTACAACCGGCAGCGAATCCGTTCACCGAGTTCACCGGGACGCTGGGGTATAGTTATAGTTTTTAACAAACGAAGTATCAAAAGCAGCGGATGAAATGAATTGCTCATAATCCGCTACTTTCAGTTTTTGTCGGCGACAGAAATAGGTCACACCACCTTCTCCCGAATGGGCAGGTTAATATACACGTTGGTGCCGCGTCCTTCTTCGCTTTCCAGCCACACGCTTCCCTGGTGCTTTTCGATGATGTTGCGGGTGAGGTACAGCCCCAGTCCGGTAGATTCTTCGCCCTCGGTGCCGTGGCGGGTGGCCTTGCTAAATTTCTTGAACAGGTAGGGCCGCAGCTTTTTGGGAATCCCAATACCCTGATCCGAAATGGACAGATTGGCCACGTTGGCGTAGCGCACCAGTTTGATCACCACCTGCGTGTCGGCCCGCGAAAACTTCATGGCATTGGACAAAATGTGCGACAGTGCTTCGGAGATGGCCTGGGGGTCGATGTGAATGTGAATGCTTTCGTCGATGTCTTCGTACGACACCTGAATGCGCTTTTGCTGCGCTGGTTCAGACGTGTAGTCGGCGACGTAGGCGGTGAGAAAGCGGTTCAGGTGCACGGTATCCACCCGGAGGGGATGGTGGTGCTCATCATACTGGTTATTCAGCGAAATCAGGTTGTGGATAATACTGTTCAGGTCCAAGCAGTCTTTTTCGATCGACTCGAAGCGCTGCTGGTTTTCATTGTCCATCGCTCCGGCGAAGGCCTGTTGCAGTTGGTTGCTGTGCGAACGCACCCGGGCAATCTTTTGCTTCAGCTCGCCGCTGATGCGCAGAAGAATTTCTTCGTTGGAAACCGTGCTGTCAATCATGGTATCATTATTTTGTGTATAGCAATAATATAAATAAATAATGTAACTATTTATTCTGAATATGTAAATAGCTAGATAGTGTACGTTATCGCGGATAAAAGTCATTGCATAATTTAGAACCACCACATAATAAAAACAAGAATAAGTAAGAAGGTACTACTAAAGAGAGAGTATACACTTGGCAAGCACTTGTTTTAGCGATGAAATAGTTATCATTAAAGTCAAATCTATTATTGGTATCTTCTTTATGCTAAAAAGCTTTCCTGTCTATAGACAACTTGATAGTTCAGATTGCGGGCCAACGTGCCTGAAAATAATTGCTAAGTACTACGGAAGAGAAGTTTCCCTTGAGTTCCTCCGTGAGAAATGCTACATCACCAAAGAAGGAGTCACTATACTTGGAATATCTGAAGCTGCCGAGTCTATCGGTCTGCATAGTTTTGCTACCACTATTGACTACGACACACTAGCTGAGGATGTACCGTTGCCTTGTATTGCCTACTGGCGACAACGACATTTTGTAGTGGTGTACAAGATTAAGAAAGATGTAGTATATCTCGCTGACCCAGGATACGGCTTGTTAAAGCGGCCTAAGGAAGAATTTATGGAAGGCTGGCTCGACTCCAGAACTTACACTACTGAAGGGGAGGGAATACTGCTACTCTTCGAGCCGACGCCCCAATTCTATGAAGATGCTGACGACCAAGCAACAAAGCCAAAAAAGGGGCTGAATTTTATTTTGCCCTATTTCAGGCCCTACAAAAGCTACCTCGTTCAGTTACTGCTAGGAATGATCGTTGGCAACGTTATCCAATTAGCATTTCCTTTTCTGACTCAGGCGCTTGTCGATATAGGAATTAAGAATCAGGACATTGGTTTTATCTACTTAGTATTGATTGCGCAATTGATGCTATTCTTTTCTCAGAGCGCCGTTGAAGTAATTAGAGGATGGCTACTGCTGTATTTAGGATCACGTATTAACATTTCAATCCTATCTGACTACCTGATTAAGTTTATGCGCCTTCCTCTGGCTTTTTTCGATTCCAGAGAGCCGGGTGATCTATATCAGAGAATACAGGACAATAGCCGGATTGAGAACTTTCTTTCCTCCACATCACTTACTTTCGTATTTTCTGCCTTCACCTTGATAGTATTTAGTGTAGTGCTGGCTTACTACAGTCTGAAAATCTTTACTGTATTCTGGATTGGGTCTATTCTCTATGGAGCCTGGGTGCTCTTTTTTATGAAGCGACGGGCTAGGTTAGACTACAAGCGGTTCGAGGAATCAAAAAGCAATGCCAGCAGCTTAATTCAGCTAATCTACGGGATGCTCGAGATTAAGCTCAACAACTCTGAAAAGCGACGCCGGTGGGAGTGGGAGGCTATTCGAATACGGCTTCATCGAGTAGCTATTAAAGGGCTACTGATCCAACAATACCAGTACAACGGTGGGGTTTTCATTAGCGAGCTGAAAAATATCTTAATTACCTTCATTGCAGTGATGGCAGTGCTAGAAGGAAGCATGACACTTGGGATGTTGCTAGCTCTACAGTACATTATTGGACAGTTGAACGTGCCCCTCAACGATTTCGTGACTTTCATTCAGCAAGCACAAGATGCCAAAATGAGCTTAGAGAGATTAGCCGAAGTGCACACCAAAGAAGATGAACAGTCAGTCAATGAGACAAAAATTCGTCATTTGCCCAATGATAAAAGTATTTCGCTTAATAATGATGTGTGCTTTCGGTATGGCGGACCGGGTACTCCTTATATACTTAAGGATTTGAACCTCGATATCCCCGAAGGGAAAGTTACGGCTATTGTAGGAGCTAGCGGTAGCGGAAAAACTACTCTGCTAAAGTTATTGCTTAAATTTTATGCGCCTCAGCAGGGAAGTATTCAGGTGGGAAATGTGAATTTAGAACACATTGATACCACCGTATGGCGCACCCAATGTGGTGCGGTGATGCAAGATGGTTTTATCTTTGCCGATACAATTGCCCGCAATATCAGTGAGTCAAAATCGGAAGGGCTTATTGACCGGGAACAGTTGGTTTATGCGGTACAAGTTGCCAATATTGAAGACCATATTGAGAGTATACCTAATGGATACAACACGAAAATAGGAAAAAGTGGCGTAAACCTAAGTGCTGGGCAAAGTCAGCGAGTGCTTATTGCACGGGCAGTCTATAAAAATCCACAGTATTTATTCTTCGACGAAGCTACGAGTGCGCTGGACGCTAACAATGAGAAAGTTATTCTGGAAAATTTGGAGCGCTTTTGCAAAGGAAAGACTGTTGTTGTGATAGCCCATCGGCTAAGTACAGTGAAAAGCGCCGATCAGATTGTGGTGCTTGATCAGGGGCGGATTATTGAAACTGGAACACACGAGACGTTGAGCCGGGCCAAGGGAGCTTATTATACTTTAGTTAAAAATCAGCTAGAGTTAGGGTTATAAATATTGGTATGGAAATACGCAAGATAGACCAATTGGATGAACGTAGCGAACAGGTAAGGGACGTTCTGGAAAGATTGCCCGTTTGGATCATTCAGTGGGGGATTACCGTAGTGTTCTTTTGCTTAGTAGTACTAGTATTGATCAGCTGGTTGCTCAAATATCCTGACGTCATTAGTGCGCAAATCACTATCACTACTTCTAATCCTCCGGCGAGCATTGTAGCTCGGGCCGCTGGAAAATTGGAATCCATCTACGTACAGGACCAAGATACGGTCCAGCCGGGCAGTTTATTAGCCTCTATTGTGAATACCGCTGACTT
This sequence comes from Cyclobacteriaceae bacterium, assembly GCA_965217295.1. GTDB lineage: Bacteria > Bacteroidota > Bacteroidia > Cytophagales > Cyclobacteriaceae > Tunicatimonas. The sequence goes on along the minus strand of CBDCHR010000008.1, from coordinate 3,620,920 downwards.
GGCGGATGTTGTATACCTCAAAAAACAACTTGACTCTTTAGCATCATCGCCCGTTTCGTTTGTAGAAAGATTAGCGTTAGGAGAAGTGCAGGAGGCATACACCCGTTTCGTAGACCATTACCGTCAGTTTCGATATTACCAGGAATTTGACCCCTTGAAGAAAGAGATGTGGTCAATCAAGAGGCAGATTCGTGAGCACCAGCGACTGCTATCTGCGCAAACCGAACGCCATCAGACTCACCAGCAACAGTTCTTGTTAGCCGAAAAAGATCACCAGAGAAACCAACAATTGTTCCGACAGGGAACGATAGCCGCCCGAGAACGCGAGAACAGTGAGCAAACGTTCCTAATCGCGAAGTCCTCTAGGGAAGGAGCTCAGTTGGAAATGATTCAAACGGAGATAAGGCTAACCGAACTACAAAGCCTGCTGGGACAGCTCACGTTACAAAACCAGGAAAAAGAAGATCAGCTTCAACGCGCTTACGTTAGTTCATTGGGCGAACTGCAAAGTGCAATCGCCACTTGGGAGCACACCTACCTGCTGCAAGCACCCATCGCTGGCAGTGTATCGTTTTTTCGGTACTGGAGCAAAAACCACGTTGTGGAAGCCGGAGACGAGGTGATGACTGTCGTTCCGTTGGACTCGTTGCAGATTGTAGGCGAACTGCTGATGCCGTTGCGTAACTCAGGAAAGGTGAAAGTAGGCCACCGGGTAAACATTCAGTTGGATAACTATCCCTACGAAGAGTTCGGAATGATACAGGGGACAGTACAAAGCATTTCGTTGATTCCTCGTGATAACTTATACGCTATTAGAGTAGCGTTTCCCAAGGGATTGGTCACGAACTACCAACGTAATATTCCGTTTCATCAAAGACTACAGGGAACAGCAGAAGTGATAGTAGATGACCTACGCCTGATTCAAAGAATATTTTATGGTCTCCGGTCACTAACAGAGAGCTAACGCTATCCGCACGCTTAATAGCTACAAACATTCTGCGCCAATGAAGCGTCTTGCTCTGTCTGCTCAAAAAAAATTTATCCTGCGTTTCATTTTCTAAAAGAAATCAGTAAATTAACGCCGTCAGGGTATGTCGAACACCCTTAACAGTCGGCACACATCCAAATCAACTAATCATGAAAGCTAAAAAGCAAAGAAGAAGCCTTTCTGAAATGAAAGCGCAAACTGATCAGAAGAAGCAAGAGCAGCTGGCAAATGTAGCTGCCGCTGTTAATGGTGGAAGGAAACGTCCTTCGTACCTTGTCGTTGTTGGAATGAGCGAATAGTAGACCATGGATATATTATTTATAAAGGTTTTACGCTTATCCACCTTGTCACTGCTGCCTCTCGTATTGTTATATAATTAAGTTTTGTCAAATGACTAATACTGATTAAAAGTTAAGTCGCTCGTTGAGCGACTTTTTTTGTGTGCGGATTCTGTGGTTCACCTGTCCACCTATTTCTGTGTTAAAGGAAGGCGACACAGATTGCGTGAAGGTACTTCGCGAAAAGTTGCCACGCGCTGTTTACCTTTTGCGCAAACGCGTATAAAGAGACATAAGCCGCCATTCCTACTACCTACTGAAAGTTAACGTAACCTTAACGATCATCCGTTTTTGCTTCGGGTGAATAAGCGCTACTTTGTTCCAACCTAACCAATGTACTATGAAGTCCCTACTAAACAGTGCCGGGCTATTTATCATCCTACTGCTAAGCTTTTCGGCTTGTGACAGACTCTGTGATTGCGAAGACGAACCACCCCAACTGACAGAATGCGCCTTTGCGTATCCTGGCGAGAATGGGGTATTCGTTCCTACTGATCCAAAGTCTAGCTATTTCATCACGCCGGAATTTCAGCAGTCAGTACCTGTCGGAACATTTTCTGCTGAACCCGAAGGCTTAGACATGGACAGTCGTACTGGAGCAATTAATGTGAACACCAGCGAGTCGGGCGCACAGTACTATATTTGTTACGTTTCGGCTGAGGAGGATACCGTCTGTGAAACCTCTATCATCATCAGTGGCATCGACTACTTGGATAGCATTTACGTGCTAGCGGATGAGGAATTTGAGGCGGCCCCTATATTCAATGCCAGTATTGAAGCGCGCCCTCCCGAAGGATTGTACGATGAAGCAGCGATTGGACGGCTAGAACAGGACAAAGTACCCGCCTCTGCCACCGGACTCGTGATCGATAACGCAACGGGCATTATTGATTTGCCGGGTACGCTTGAGAGCCTGCGCCGTCTGGAGGGCGAATTGGCGGACGGATTCACCCGTGAGTTCGAAATTTTCTACGCAATAGGCGGAACGCGGTTCTTGAATAGTACCAGGGTTCAAGTGTTCTATTACGAAACCCGCGGTGCTATTCCTGCCGAACTGGAGCAATTATATAGAGATAAACAAAGGTATCCGATCAACGGGCGAGAGGATAGAGAGCGACCGACGTATATTATTATTGTCAATATGTAGACGAATTGAATTATGTTCAAAGAGCTTGTAAGCTTATTGAAAGCAAAGGTTCTATTGATGTGGCTTTTGTTACCATTAAGTAATTTTGGACAATCAACGGATAATACTACATATGCTGACTCTGTGTACCAGATAGCGGAATCTCTATTTGATACTGATTATCCGACCGAAGAAACAGATATGCAGTCTCTGAAACTGTATCAAGAAGCTATTCGCGCTTACCAAAGCGATAGTACCAGGTACGTACTGCGAGCAGATTGCTACCGTAAGGTGGGTATACTTTACACTGATAGACAGGATTACAGAGGTGCTGTTAACAATTTCATTCAAGCTATTAAAGCTAGAAATTATCAGCCTTCAATAGTAGACTCATTACACTACGAGGACTTTGTGTACGCAGGAGATGCTTATTATTACATGTCTAAAATGGATTCGGCAGAGTATTACTATCGACAAGCAGAAAAACTAGCAGTGAAATATCCTGCCACAGAGAAACAAGATAAGTTGTATAACTCTATGGGAACGTATTATTTCTCATTAGGGAATTACCGGCAGTCTAGTAGCTATCTACACAAGTCACTATCAATCGCTAAAGGTAGCGGACGCTATGACGAATCCGATCAGGATATTTTAAGGCAAAATATTGCTTTAATTGAACTCAAGTTAGGCAACTACGCTGATGCTATCTCTGCCTTTAAGCCTCTGATCAAAGGTAACTTACAACCATACACGCTATTTCACAACATTGGAACAGCGTTTAAAGAGCAGAAGCAGTATGATAGTGCCGCATATTATTTGGAAAGAGCTTTGCCCAACCAAAACAGTCGTGCCAGAAACGTTACTTTGAATAATCTTGGAACAGTCCACACCCGACTGGGTAAGCTAGATTCTGCTTTACATTATTACGCATCGTCACTTACGCTCAACAGTAGTTTATTCAGTAACAAGAACGTCATTTTGGCTAATGCTTATCGGGGGGTAGGGGATGTAAAGGCAGCACAATTATCTTTCGATAGTGCGCTCTATTACTACCAAAAGTCTTTATCTGCTCAAACCTTTTCTTTTAATAGTCAAGATATTTATTCCAATCCGACCGGCTTCGCCGACGCAATTTCTTTACCGTATTTGTTTGAAACGCTAAGGCAAAAAGCATCGACGTTTGGAAAAATGTATGCGCAGCGTAACACGTTGATTGCTCTCAACCACTCCCTGGCCACCTACCAACTGGCCATCCGCGTGGCCCAGCACATTCAGAAAACCTACGACAACGACGAGGCTAAGCTGTTTCTGGTCAACAAGGTGGCGCCAGTCTACGAAGAAGCCATCGCCACGGCGGTGCAACTCCACCAGCTGACCAACGACCCGCAGTACGTGGCGCAGGCGTTTCAGTTTTCGGAGGCCAGCAAAGCATCAGTGCTCACTGAAAGTCTGCGCGACGTGAAGATCAAGTCCTCAGGCCAAGTGAGTGATAGCCTGGTGCAGGATGAGCACCGAATAAAGCAACAGATCACTGCGCTGCGCCTAAAGCTGGTCGAGAGCCAGGACTCGGCGCAGAACGAGCGCTACCGGCAGCAACTCAACGACCAGGAAATTGCGCTGGCCCGCTCCATCAAGTACCTGCAAAAAGACGAACACTACTACCAGCGCAAGTACCAGCCCGACTCGCTGGATATTGCCGCGCTGCAGCGATCGCTGCTCAGTGACGACCAGGCCCTGCTGGAGTACTTTATGGGTGCCGACACACTGTACTTGTTTCTGATGACCTCCGGTGCCTTGCAAGTCGCCAGCGCGGCCCGCACGCCGGAGCTAGATTCGGCAATGCAACGAACGCAGCGGCACCTCTACGACCATCGCCCCGGGCAGGGAGAGGACGAAGCCAGCTTAGCCACGCTGTATCGGTACCTCATTGCTCCGGTAGCGGACGCCCTTACCGACGCGCGCAAGCTCATCATCGTGCCCGATGGCCCGTTGCACTACCTGCCCTTCGATCTGCTGTCGGTCGATGGGCAGCGGACCAACTACCTGCTGCACACGCACACCCTGCACTACGGCTACTCGGCTTCGCTGCTGCGGCAGGCCATCGACGAACGACGCGGCTACCCGACAGAAAGCGTGCTGGCGATGGCTCCCTTCACCGGCGGAGTGGCGGGCAACGTGCGCAGTCAGGGTTTCAGTTTGCTGCGCGACTCGCAGGCCGAGGTAGAAAGCGTGGGCGGTAGCATCTATACCGAAGGCCAGGCCACCAAGCGCCGGTTTCTGCGGGTGGCTGGTTCCTACAACGTGCTGCACCTGGCTACCCACGCCACCGTAAACGCTGAAGACCCTTCGCAGTCGTTCATCGCGTTCTACCCGCAGCAGCGCGACTCGGTGGCCAACTACCGCCTGTACACGCACGAATTATACAACATGCGACTCGACAGCGTGAAACTGGTGATTCTGAGCGCCTGTGAGGCGGGCAACGGCCAACTGGTGCGGGGCGAGGGCGTGATGAGCCTGGCCCGGGCGTTTGCCTACGCGGGCTGCCCCAACACCGTCACCACTCTCTGGAAAGCCGACGACCGTTCGTCGGCCCAGCTCACCGCTCGCTTGCACCACTACCTCAAACAGGGTTGGGAGAAAGATGAAGCCCTGCGGCAGGCGAAGCTCGACTATCTGAATGATCCCGCCGTGCACCCCGCGCAGAAAACTCCTTACTACTGGGCTAATTTCGTATTCATCGGCGATCCGGCACCCATCTACGAAAATGATCGATGGTGGTGGTTGGTAATTGGGGTGTTGTTGGTTGGGTTGGCGGGCGGATGGTTGCTGTGGCGGCGACAGAAACGGGCTGGGTTGAAACAAACGGCGTAGCGACGGATCGAATCCGTCGCTACGACAATCAACGAATGCGGTTCAGAAATTTTACCTTCCACAGGTAATAATCGCTGATCAGGGAGTGGTAACTGTGCTGGGGATCACTATTGATTTTCTCTAGCAGGGGTAGGGCCTCGTCCGGACGGTCGGCTTTCAGGTAGCTAAGGGCCAGATAGTACTGCGCGTCTTCCTCAAACCGGTTGATGCCCTGGCTGCCGTTGATCCGCACAATCTCGCGGAAGGCTGCCATGGCTTGGTCGGTTTCATCCTGCTGCAAGTAGGCGTTGCCCGCCAAAAACGTAGCCATCAGCGAAGGGTCGCTTAGCTGCTCGTAGGCGGCGGTGACATCGGCGAAGCGCTGGGCGCGGTACAGTTGTTCTAGTTGTTCTTCGGGCGAAGCATTAGGTTCTTCGGACGAGCGGCTCGCAGCCACTTGGTACACCGTGGCCCGCTCCGCGTACAGCTCATCGCCCGACAGCGTGGCGTACTGAAAGCCGAAGAAGCCCACCAGTAGCAGGGCCAATCCCGCGGCAATACGGCCCGCGTAGCCGAACACTGGGGAAAGGGTACGCACCTTAGCATCTGAACCGGACGCTACCGTTTCGGTTGGGGGAGTCATCGGGGTGCCGGTCATGGGTTCCAGAAGAGCCTCCGGAGTGCTTTCGCGCAACATGGCCGTGCGGATCGATCGAATGTCGTCTCGTAAGCCGTGCGCTTGGGCCAGCGAACGCGTCAATTTGGCGTCTTCGTAGGCTTGCTGCCACGCAGAGTCCTGGGCCAAAGCAGTTTCTAATTGGCGAGCTTCTTCGGTGGTGAGGCGGCCCGCCAGGTAGCGATCAATCTGCTGCGCCCGTTCAGAGTCTGAAAAGTTTTTCATCAATGGTTACTGAGTAGATTTTTAAATGCTTCTTTCATTCCCGGACTGCTGTCAAGTAGATCGGTCAGTTTTTTTGCGCACTTATACTTAGTGTTCCGGGCCACCTGCTCGTTGTCGTAGTTCATGGCCAGCGCAATTTCCTTCATTGTCTTGTCCTCATAGTAAAACATCACCAGGATCTTCTTACAATTTTCGCCCAGCCGATCAAAGAAGGCTAACACCTGGCGCGTGGTTTCACTTTCGTGAACCGTGTGCTGCATGTTGCTCGTCTCTTTTTCACTTTGCTCGTAATAAACGGTCTCTCGAGCCTGGGCTTTGTTCCGGCGCTTGAGCTCGTTCAGCCACAAGTTCCGCATGATCGAGTGAAGAAACGTTTTGATACTGCTATCTCCCCGAAACTTGTCGCGGTGCACAATGTTGATAAACACCGCCAGGGTTTCCTGAAAGTAGTCTTCCGCGTCTTCCTGTCGCCCGCTGTTGGTGCGAATGAAATTAGCCAGACTATCAAAATGGGCCTGGTACAAGTAGCGAACCGTCTCGTTCAAATTTTTATTCTTCTTGATCGCCGCGATGATTTCTTCGTCCGAAGGACTATCGTGTCTCATGGATGTATTGTCGGTTAGTCAGAAGAGAGAATATTATTGTAACCAAAAGTGATGAAAATTCCGGAAAAATAGCGTCTACCCCGCTTTTATTTGCGTTTTGGGCACTTCACCAGCCCGCCGTTGGGGTTCACTCGGGCGCGGTACGGTGCGCTGATCACCGTTGCCGACCAAAAGAAGGAGAGTTTACTCACTTTAGGCAATTCAGCAAGGATCTGATTTACGTTCTTAAGCTAAATGAAGCCGGTAGTTACGTTTTGCGGGCCCAGAGCCACTAACCGGCAGCAACCTTTTACCAACGATAACGCTCATGAATCGCTCACTGCTCATCACCGTCCTGTTTGTTTTTATGGGTTTGGGGCTTTGCCAATGCAACTACCAGCCGCCGCCCGCCGTCGCTCCCCAAGCGGTGACGCAGTACTTTGCTACCCTACCGGCGATGGACCAACCGGTGAAGGTGGTGGCCGATAGGGCGAGCCGCCGCATCTACTGGCTAAGTTTCGCGGGCGAAATTTACCGGGTGCCTCCCAACGGAAGCAATCCCGAGCGAATTATTGGTGGAGTGGGAGCCAATCAGCCCGCCCTGTTTATTCAGGATTTCTGCGTGGATAGTCCGAACAACCGCATTGTGTTCACGGATTTGCGCGATCCGCGAACCGGTCACAGTGCCATCAAGCAAGCAAGTCTGTCGGGAACCCAAGTGCGCACTTTGGTTTGTCTGTTAGACGAGACGCCTTACCAGGTAGGGATAGATCCGTATACCGATCAGCTTTATTACCTCACGGCAGGATCAAAGAAGTTGCCTCGAATGTATCGTCTCCGAACGCTGGATCAGGAAGGCGCATTGCTAGTTTCTCCTACGAAGATTGAGTCTTTCCCGGTAGGGTCGGAAGGGGAGAACAAGCCGTTGGGTGATTTGTCTGCCAAAAAAGTGCTGGCGAAACGTTAGGTTCTGCGTGAAACGCACGAAGAGTTTATCCAGCCGCGTCTAATACCCGCTCGGCGAGCACGGTCACGTTGTTGTTGAGCACTTCTACCACTCCTCCCTCCACAATCACCGAAGCGTTGTTGCTCCGCCCGCGGTAGCGAATTTCCCCTTTACCCAGCGCACTCACCAGCGGGGCGTGGTTGTTCAGCACCTGAAACGAACCGTCTTCGCCGGGGAAAGTCGCCGAATCCACTTCGCCGTCAAAAATTTGCTGGTCGGGGGTGATAATGGTTAGATGCATTGTTGGAGGTTAGATAGTGGATATTGGATATTGGACAAACTAATATCCAACATCCAATATCTAATAGGCTATTTCGCTTCGGCCATAATTTTCTCGCCCTTGGCGATGGCATCTTCGATGCTTCCTACCAGGTTAAAGGCGGTTTCGGGCAGGTGATCCAGTTCGCCGTCCATAATCATATTGAACCCTTTGATGGTGTCTTTAATGTCGACCAGCACGCCGGGGATTCCGGTGAACTGTTGGGCCACGAAGAAGGGTTGCGACAGGAAGCGCTGCACGCGGCGGGCGCGGTGTACGGCCTGCTTGTCTTCATCCGACAATTCGTCCATGCCCAAAATCGCGATGATATCTTGTAATTCCTGGTAGCGCTGCAGAATCTCCTTCACGCGCTGGGCGGTGTTGTAGTGCTCGGCCCCTACGATTGCCTCGGTCAGAATGCGGGAGGTAGAATCCAGCGGGTCTACGGCCGGGTAAATGCCGATCTCGGTGAGCTTTCGGTTCAGTACGGTGGTGGCATCCAGGTGGGCGAAGGTGGTGGCCGGGGCCGGGTCGGTCAAGTCATCGGCGGGTACGTAGACGGCCTGCACCGAGGTGATGGAGCCGTTGCGAGTGGAGGTGATGCGCTCCTGCATAGCTCCCATTTCGGTGGCCAGCGTGGGCTGGTAGCCTACGGCCGAGGGCATCCGCCCCAGCAGGGCCGACACTTCGGAACCCGCCTGCGTGAAGCGGAAGATGTTATCAATAAAAAACAGAATGTCGCTACCCTTGCCCTCGCCCGAGCCGTCGCGGAAGTACTCGGCGACGCTGAGTCCGGACAGGGCCACGCGGGCGCGCGCTCCGGGAGGTTCGTTCATCTGCCCAAAGATCAGGGTGGCCTGCGACTCACGCATGGCTTCCATATCAACCTTGCTCAGGTCCCAGCCGCCGTGCTCCATCGATTCTTTAAACTCTTCGCCGTACTTGATAATGTCGGCCTCGATAAATTCGCGCAGCAGGTCGTTGCCCTCGCGGGTGCGTTCGCCCACTCCGGCAAACACCGAGAAGCCCGAGTAGGCCTTGGCAATATTGTTAATCAGCTCCTGAATAAGTACCGTTTTCCCTACTCCTGCACCACCGAATAAGCCTACCTTGCCGCCCTTGGCGTAGGGCTCCAGCAGGTCGATCACCTTGATACCGGTGTACAGAATTTCTTCGGAGGTGGACAGGTCTTCAAACTTAGGCGGCGCATTGTGGATAGAGCGGCCTTTGCCCCGGGCGGGCTGGGCGAGTCCGTCGATGGCTTCGCCCACCACGTTGAACAGGCGTCCGCGAATTTCGGGACTCGTCGGCATGGTAATGGGTTGGCCAGTGTCGATCACTTCCATGCCGCGCACCAGGCCTTCGGTGGCTTCCATGGCGATGGTACGCACGCGGTCTTCGCCCAGGTGCTGCTGCACCTCCAACACCAGTTTGGTGTTGTCGGAGCGGTTAATTTCTAAAGCGTCGAGAATGTTAGGTAGCTTCGTGTCTTCGGCGTCAAAACTAACGTCGACCACGGGGCCGATGACCTGCACTACTTTTCCGATATTTGGCATGTATGCTAGAGGGTTAGGAGCTTTTTGTTCGTTTCAGGGGGCAAAATTACGTCATCTATGGGTGGATTGCAACGGGTGGGGGGGATTTGTCAGGCACCGATCAGTTCTTTCCGAACGAATCATTGACTATTGCTAAAGAAGAGACTTTACTGCTTGAGTAGAAAAAAGCTCACTCGGATCATTAAACTTCATAAAACCTCGCTTGTCCATAATGCTACCAAAGTTGTTATCAATCAAAAAGCTGAGATTATCAGGTAGTGAGCTAACGAATTTCTTTAACAAATCAAAGCTATTAGTATCCAATAAGAAGAAGGTCGGGGTGTTTATTTTCGACTTGATCTCAGTCAGTTCCTCATCATCGTATTCGCCAGCTCCAGCAGCAGAATAGATGATAGACAGAAACTGATCCTTAGTGCTGTAGTGCAGAAGATTTTCGCCTTCTTGACGCCAGGCGAAACAGCCAATCGTTTTAATTTTCTCAAGCGAAATCGCTGATTCAGTGATTAAAATAATATTTTCCATCTCTACTGGGTAATGAAGTGAATCAAATCTTTTGCCTCGGTAAAGAACCTAATGCCCTGGTTCGCCAATTCTTTTTGCACAGAAGGCTTCAAGAGCGAAACTAACTGATCATTAGCCGTAAATTTGTTTTCACCCATAAAGCACAAAAGAAAATAGAGCTTTTTACCACACCTTCGCCACGCTGTACACTCCCACCCCCACAATCACCACGGCGCTCACCCAGAAGGCAATGTCGTAGCCAGTGGTAGGGCGCAAACTCGCCGGTAGCCGCCGGTAGCGGAAGTACCAGGCCACGTAGACCACGATCAGCAACAGAATAGACGTCACAAATCCTCCGATTAGGATCATGAGCACCGGCAATTGGATAAATAGGAACAGCAGCGTCCACACCAGCGGAAACACCCAGGCCAGCACCGCAATGCTGCGTCGGCGCACGGTAGGATTGTAGAAGTTAATCCATCCAATTTGCCCAAAGCAGTCGGAAAAGATGCGCGTCCAGCTGGCCAGGGCCGCAAACACGGTAGAGAATAACACCACCACCGCTCCGAGCAGAAACACGGATTTAGCGCCCGGCCCCAGGGTTTCGGTATAGATGCGGGATAGCGACTCGATCATGGCGTAGCCCTCGGGCACCTCGCCGCGCTGGTGCAGCACCGCTGCCCCCAGCAGGTAAAACGCTGCCGTCATAATGGTATAGACGACCATCGACAAGATCGCATCCCAGTACATCACGGCAATCCACCCCCGGGCCCGGCGCAGCCAAGCAGCTTCGTAGTTTGGGTCTTGCTTTCTCTCGCCAGTTACCACGCGCGGACCGGTGTTGCGGGCGTAGCCTTTCTCCAGGCACCAGTAGTTGTAGTACATGATCTCGTCGCCACCGACCCCGGTGATTCCGAAGGCGGCAATGGCCACCCCGATCATGCCCACCGGCAGGTTGAAGCGCAGGCCTTCCAGCACGTTATCCCCACTCAGGGCGTAGGGCGTGTATTGCAAAAAGAACAGCGAAGCAAAGGTGAGTAGCGTGAACAACCCAATGAGCACCAGCGACACGCGCTCGATAAATTGGTAGTAGCCCCGGTAGATCAGCAGCGAAGCGGTGATGGCCGTCACGAAAGCCCATACCGTCATGGGTATAGCAGGCATCGCCATATGAAGGGTGATGGCCACGCCCCCGATGATACCGCCCACCTGTAAGAGTTTAAACAGTTGAATAAACAACCACGTCCAGATCGTCCAGTGGGTGCCGCGCCAGCGCAGTCCGGGCAGTTTGTTGAAAGCCGCCATCACGGTTTCGCCCGAGTAGATGGCGTGCTTGCCAAACTCCAGTTGCAAGGTCACCTTGGCCAAGCAACTCACAATAATCACCCAAAAGGTGACAAACCCGGCGCGGGCTCCCAGCGTGGTGGTAGCGATCAGTTCGCCCGAACCCACAATGGCGGCCGACAGGATGAAGCCCGGACCCAACTTCCGCAGTTTGCCTCCGAACGTTTTCGGCGGCTCCTGCACGGCGTCGGCCCACAGCAGGTAGGGGTTGGAAGATGGATATTGGATGTTGGGCATTGGATGACTTGTGGAGACGGTTAGACGTTGGATATTGGCAGCCGCCGCGCGGATGACTTGCGGAAGGGGTTAGATGCTGGATGTTTGAATTTGAACGACCAGTATCTAAATCCAATAGCTAACATCCCTGCCACTCAGAAGATCATCCACCATCCTAACTACTCAGAAAGTCATCCAATATCTACTATCCACTATCCACTATCCAATCTACGCTTCTTGGTGCTGTGAGCGGAGCAGGTCGTTGACCGTTTTCACCGGGTTGAAAGTGCCGATGGGCACTTCCACAAAAACGGTGTTCCAGTCGGCCATGGCGCCGTTCCATAGGCCGGGCAGTTCCAGCGCCTTCAGCTCCTTGCCGTCCTTCGACTTCTGGGCAATGAAACCGGCTTGCTCATTCACGTAGTGGGTGAGATCGAACTTGTTGCCCTCGTGGTCGCGTAGTGAGCAAACAATGTCCACCGGATTGAAGTGGGTGGCGTTTTCCCAGGCCGACCGCTGCTCAGGGTCGTCCAGGCTAACCTGGGCGCTTTCTACAATTTGCAGCGCGGTGCTACCGTCGGGGTTCACGACCCAGAACGGGCCGCCGCCGGGTTCGCCTTCGTTTTTCACCATGCCGCACACCCGGACAGGTCGGTCGAGCTTCTCGATCAGAAAGGCCGCCTTTTCGGCTCCGCTCATTGAGGCAAACACCTGCGCCGGAACGGCCCCCAGTTGTTCTTCTACGAAGGCGCGCACTTCTTCCAGCGACTCGGCGTGCGCCTCTTCCAGTTCGTCGAGCTGACGCCGGTAGGAGAATATCTTTTCTTGCAAAGCCAGCAAGATTCCGCCGAGTAGTTTTTTGTAGCGGTAGGTTTCTTCCTTGAGGCGATCAGGCACCACGTTGTCGATGTTCTTGATAAACACCAAGTCGGCCTCCAGGTCGTTGAGGTTCTCGATGAGCGCTCCGTGTCCGCCGGGCCGAAACAGTGGGGTGCCATCGTCGTTGCGAAAAGGCTCGTTGTTCATGTCCACCGCAATGGTGTCGGTGGCGGGTTTCTGCTCGGAGAACGACACGTGGTAGGTAACGCCAAACTGCTGTTCGTAGCGTTCGCGCACGTCGGCCACGTGCTGCTCGAACAGCGCGCGGTGCTCGGGCGACACGGTGAAGTGCAGGTAGACGTTGTTCTGGGCGTCGCGGCAGTAGTGCGCCCCTTCCACCAGGTGCTCTTCCACCGGGGTGCGGGACGTGTCGTCGTAGCGGTGGAACTTCAGCAGCCCCTTGGGTAGGTTACCGTAGTTAAGCCCGTCTTCCTGTAGCAGGGTGTTGAGAGTTTCGGCGTACTTGCGTTGTAGCACCGATTCGCTCAGTCCGAGTCCCTGGCGCGATTGTGCTTGGTTAAGATCATCGTGAAACGCAAAGTCCTGGATGCGCTTAAAAAAGTTGAAGATGTCTTGCTGCTGCGCATCGCTGGTCAAGACCTGATAATCTTCATCGCTACCGGAATACGACTGGGCGAAGGCGAACAGGGCCTTGAACATGCGGCTGGCGGCCCCCGAAGCGGGCACAAACTTCACCACCCGCCGGGCGAGCGACTCCGCGTCATACTTTTTAATGAATTCGTCGGCCAGGTCGTCCTCAATGCGCAGGATACCATCGTCGACGGTGGCGGCTCTAACGAGTCGAAGGGGAGGAAAGCCCTCACGGAAGTACTGTAGTTGCTGTTCGGCGGTGTCGGGGTCGGTGCCCCGCTGCCGCAAGTAGGTTAAGTCAGGATCAGAAAACATAGAAAAATGGTGGTTGGTCGTGACCGGTCAAGGTAGCAAAATACGGCAAAAGTGCAAGGCGGCCGGGGAGGGTTTTGAGTAGATACAAGAAGTCCCGGCCGAATTATCCTGAAATAAGGTAACGTGATCGGGAAGTACCTAGCTGGTGTACGCAGAGAGGAATAGTTACGACCGACGAAGTGCCTACGGAAAGCGGTAGCTGGCAAACAGTTGAAAGTTTCGATTGTAGATGTCGGTATCGGTATCGAAATCAGGGTCATAGATGTTTGTGGCTCCGATAACGTAACGCAGACCTAGTCCAAAATTTTCGTTGACGTCAAACTCCGCTCCTATTGGTACTCCTAAATCAATAGTTGTCAAATCTTCGTCAGCATCATCTTCGGCAGCCACCAGTACTCCGAGTTATAAGCCCCCGTGAATACTGAACTGATTCACAATATAATATTTGATGACCACCGGAAGAGTAATGTAAGTGAGGTTAATATCTTCTACACCCAACAAAGAAAACAGTAACTCCGGTTGCACAAATAAATTCCCGTCAGCATTAATTGAAGTATTGCCGAACGCTCCCACGTGCACTCCTACCTTGCCATCAGGGTCATTGCCGCCATCCACGTTCCAACTAGCAAAATTAATCCCCCCCTTGATGCCGAAGCCCCAGTCCTGGGCTATCGTAGAATGGGCTGACAACAAAATGACCAATAAGGTAAAGACGGTTGATAGCAAGCAAATTTTTCTCATGACTGGTTAGGTTAGTTGAAAGAAGCGTGTTGACTGACTACCCGGTAGCCGCCGACCGCAATGCTAATCCCTAAGCCTCAGAATGCCATAGACCTCGGGACATTTTGTACGAAATATACCCAGAAGCAGGTAGGTTAATCATTGTGCAACAAGTCCACCGCGTTGGTTCGCATCACCTTTGAGATTTGCCAGGTAGTGGTGACCAGCGTAATGACCAATAGCACTGCTCCGGGTAGTAGCAGATAAAAAAAGTTAAGATCGACCCGAGTGGCGTAATTCGCTAACCATTCTTCGGCCCCGAAGTAGCCTAGCGGAAGCGCAACCAGAGACGCGATTAAGACGAGCCTAACCACCCCTTGGTTAAAAAGCACAAGAATATCCCACCCGTCGGCTCCGACCACTTTTCGTATCCCTACTTCTTGGGCCCGGCGGTGGGTCAGGTAGGTAGTGAACCCCAGTAGACCCAGCGCCGCGATGAACAGAGCCAGCCCCGAAAAAACAGTGATCACGCGACTAAACTGCCGGTCTGAAGCGAACTGCCGGGCAAAGTATTCGTCCAGGAAAAAGTACTCAAAGGCATTGCACCGGTAAGTTCTCGGCCCAGCGCTTCTTCCGGACTCTCAAAACCCAGCGCCTCCACGGCCGTTTCGTTAATAAGGACCACCGGTCCCTCAAACGTCTCGGAGAAGTTTCTTCCGGCAATAATGTCTATATCGTATACCGGAACAAAGTCATGATCAAAACTGGTCCACTGTAAAATAACGTTTTGCCTGCCTCCGGCAACGCCCACTTCTTGTCCCCACCGCAAATCGTGTCCGGGCACCTCAAACGAAACCGCCGCATTTTTGATGCTGGCTCGCTTCATCACTTCATTCTTAAACCCTTCCAACTCGTTCCAGAACCCTTTTTGGGCACTTCCGGGAGCTCTTACGATGAGTTTTTGCGTAATATCCATACCTAGGTACTGTTGCTGCAACAAGGCTACCTGCTGGTAGATGACCACCGTGCCGGTCATCAACAACAGCGAGGCAGCAAATTGGACAACCACCAAGGTTTGTCTCAAGCGGTTTTTGCTCAGATAAGATATCTTCCCCTGCAACGCCTGAATCGGTTTCAGCGATGAAAGATAGACGGCCGGATAAAGTCCGCTTAGCAGCGTCCCTCCCAAAAAGATGGTCGCAAACAACCACCAGTACGAGGACTGCTCGCTCCAGTTAAACGACAGCGGTTCGCTCAGCAGTTGGTTGAAGAAAGGGGTAGCAACAAGCAGGATGAGAGCCGCCAACCCAATGGCAATGACGTTGACCAGCAGTGACTCAAGCAAGAATTGCTGAACCAGCATCCACCGGTCAGAGCCCATCACTTTTCTCAGCCCCACCTCCCGGGAGCGCCGGATGGCCCGGGCGGTGGTCAGGTTGATGTAATTGAGCCAGGCCAAACCAATCACGAAGAACGCCGCGGCGATGAGTATTCTGAGCTTTTTCCACTGGTCGGTTTCCTTCACTTCCCCGGCCAACGCCGAATGCAGATTAATATCGGCAATTGCCTGGAGGTGAAACTCCATCCGCATCTGGTGGCGGTTTAGCAGGGCGCTCAGGTGCTTTTTGGGGAGGACAGATAGCTTGTCCTGAAGAGCAGAAACATCCGTTCCGGGCCGCACGAGCAGGTAGTTATAAAAATTGGTCCAGCCCCAGCCTTGTCCTTCGAACTGAAAGTTATTGAGCAAACCCTGAATCGGAAAGATAAAGTCAAAAGCCAGATGGCTATTGGCGGGAAGGTTCCGGAAGGTCTCCGTACTCGTGTCGGCTCATCCGGTAGATATTTTCGCTGTTCTCGTGAAAAGCGTCATAACTCATCTCAAAGGAGGCGTACTGAATGATAAGTACGAAGGCTACGATTCCTAGCGACAGCCCTAACAGGTTAATAATAGAAAAGGAGCGGTCGCGATAGAAACCTCGCAGGGCAATTCGTAAGAAGTTGCTGAGCATTGTCGTAGAGAACTTAATTCAAGAAAAGACGCTGGGTTAATGTAAAACTGTTTATTTAGTTTTTAAACTAATTTATTAGTTTTAATACGTTGATCCTGGTCTGGTTTGTTCAAGGCCACCGCAACGCAGCCATCGGCTAAAACGATAAACAGTAAATTTGGGCGTTACGTAAACGAGCCGCTCAGCTTTTATAATTCCAATTTGACTTCAGCCTGCCCCACCAATATGCTCAACTTCTACGCCCTGATCGAGCAATCGGCGCGGACGATTCCCACTGCGTTAGCTATCCGCTGGCCCCAAACCGATGATCTTACCTTTGGTCAGCTCACCAAGCGGGTGAATGCGCTCCGGCACCAACTCGTTTCGCAGGGCGTTCGCCCCGGCGACGTTTGTCTGCTGGCCGTTCCGCCTTCTCCCGCAGCCGTCGTAGCGCTGTTAGCCCTGCTGGCCGAAGGGGCGGTGGCGCTTCTTCCCCCCGCGGGCCTGCGGCCAGGGCAGTGGAACCGCATCCGAAAAGATTGCCGGGTAGGTGCTGTTGTTGCGGGGCAGCATCCTTCCCTGAAGGTGCGAGCGCTTGGGCTGCTCTCCGGAATCAAGCTTATTCGCATTGCCCCCCTTGAAGCAACCGCGACTACCCCCGCGCCCCACCCGGTGCCGGAAACGCAGCCTGCCCTGATCACCTTTTCGTCCGGCAGCACGGGACGCCCCCGGCCCATCTACCGAAGCCACGGGGTGCTCACCCACCAACACCGCGCGCTGTTGCGCTACTTTCCGGCGCAGCCCGGGTCGGTCGACTTTCCGTTGTTCCCCAACGTGCTGCTGCACAACCTGGCGGCGGGCATCAGCACCCTGCTGCCCGATATCCCCGGCTTTCGATTGGACCAATTGCGTCCGGAAAAGGTTGCCGCTCAACTTCAATCGGAAGCGGTGCGCACGCTCACCGGCAACGTGTTTTACTTCACCCGGCTGCTAGACTATGCCGAAGCCCACCAAATTGCGTTGCCCGCCGCGGAGGCCGTAGGCGTGGGTGGGTCGCCCGTACCCGAACGCTTGCTTGGACGACTGCAAGCGCTTTTTCCGGCCGCAGAAGTATACGTGATCTACGGCTCGTCGGAGGCCGAACCCATTGCGGTGCGCGCGTTCACCGAACCCCTCGATCCGCTACTGGGCTACGCCGTAGGGGCAATTCACCCCGGACTGCGGTGGAAGCTGGTGGCTACGGATCGTCTTCCTCCGGGTGAAATCGGCGAACTGTGGGTGAGCGGTCCGCACGTGGTGCTTTCTCCCGGTCAGGAGTGGTTTGCCACCGGCGACATCGGCTACGTAAAAGGCGATCAACTGGTGCTGACGGCCCGCCGGGGCAACGAAGCGGTGATCGGCGGAAAGCAGCATTATCAGCTAGAACACTACCTGCTCCACCAGCCGGGCGTAAAAAAGGCTGCCGCGTTGGCGCGTGGCACCGCTTTTGAGATTATTTTTGAAGGAACTGCTTCCGCCGCCGCCGGGCGAGCGGCACTGGCCGGGGTGATAGACGCTAAATATCTAAATACGATTCGTTCAATCCCTCACCTACCGGTCGACACGCGACACCAATCCAAGATTCTCTACCATAAAATTAAACCATGAAAACTGCTTTTCACGAGGTGGCCCTCGACCAGATTCGCTACTCGCTGGCGTGGGAGGGGCACCAAGCCCTAAACACCGCCTTGAACCTGACGGCCGACGATCACGCGTTGGTAATTACCTCCGCCGGGTGCAACGTGCTTAATGCCCTGCTGGCGGGGCCGGGCCGGGTCACCGCCGTCGATGTGAACCCGTTTCAGAATCGTTTGCTACAGCTTAAGACCCAAATTATCCAAGCCCACCCCTACACTGTGTTCCGAGGCGTGCTGGGACTCGATGGGCCCGCCGCGGTAGCCGATGCGGTGACTGAAGTCCTTCCTACGCTTTCGGAGGCCGATCACTCGTTCTGGACGGCTTTTTTTGACTTGCACCCTGAAGGACTGCTGCTTTCGGGGCGGCTGGAGCAGTACCTGCACGGTTTTTATAACATTTTGCCCCCCAAATTTCAGCGGGCCCTGGTAGAACTCACGCGTTGCCAAAGCGCGGAAGCACAAGCCTCCTTTTTTGATGTAAATATCGACGTGCCCTCCTTTTCCGATCGCTTTGTGCGCTACTTCAACAACCGCAACCTCAGCCAGGGCCGCGACCCCAAGTTGTACGCCTACGCCCCGGAGCAGGGCGGCGAAGTGTTCTACCAGCGTCTGAAGGCGTTCGTGCGGCAGCATCCGGTACGGGACAATTTTCACTTTCGGTTTTTCTTCTTCGGACTGCGCCACCTTGAAAATGCTGGGCTGCCTCCCTGCTACCGCGCGGAAAACTACGGTGCCCTGCGCGCCGCCTTGCCCAAACTTGAGGTGGTCACCGCCGAGGCCGTCAGCTACCTGCTATCAGAAGCGGGCGCCTCGGTGACCAAGGCGGGTTTGTCTAATATTTTTGAGTACACCAGCCGGTCGGACTTTAGAGAATCAGTGGAAGCGCTGGCCTCGAGAGCCGGAAAACCTCTGCGCCTGGTGTTCTGGAACCTGCTTAACGACCAGGGTCACGCCGGTGCGTTCGATCCGTGGCGAGATAAAGCAGCTGCTGCCCTGGCGATGGAGCAAGAAACTTGCTTTTACTTTAAGTCGGTTCGGGTTTTCTCAATGCCTCACCCCCAATAACAAACAGTATGGAATCGATACTGGCACCTTATTTCAGTCCTGCGTTCATCCAATCGGTGATGCGGCAGCGACATCCTGAGCGGGACATTGTCGTCACGGCCGTGACTCCGTTTGCCGTCGACAACCGCGCCAGCATTCTGGTGACGCTTACCTCCGGCACCAGCACCAAACCCATGGGCCACTTCGGGCTGCGGGTAACGTGGCAAGAAAACGGGCAGCCCCAAATCCGGAAGCTGGTGATGAAAATGAAACCCCACGGCCGGGAGATCTCAGCCATGCTCAACAGTTTGGCGCAAGCGGGCGGCGACCCCCTGGCCAGCGTGTATCCCGAATTTCGGGAGCGCACCGGCTTTCAGCATACGCACGGACGAGAGTTGGAAGTATACCGAAAACTGTCTGCCCCCCTTCTTCCGGCAATCTACGGCTGCTACAAAGACTCCGAAAACGAGGTGTACATCGTGTTGATGGAGTATTTAGAGGACGTGAGCCTGCTCAACAGCGTGATGGAGGTGCATCGCTGGACCGACAAGCTCATCAAAGCGGCCTTGGCGCAGCTGGCGCAGTGGCACGCCAAGTACCTGCTTGAACCGCCTGCGCTAGACCTGCAGTACTGGTCCGATACGCAGCCGCCCGACTACTTTCAGCAACTCACTCCGTTGTGGGAAGCCCTGCTGGCCAACGCCCGGCGGCATCTCCCGGAGTTGTACACCGCCTCACGTACCGACCGCTTGGCGCGGGCTATTGCGGCCATCCCTCAGTACCAGGCCGAGTTGCAAGCGATGCCCACCACCCTGGTGCACAACGATCTGAACCCCCGCAACGCGTGCTTTAAGAGAAAGCAGTTCTGCCTGTACGACTGGGAACTAGCCACTTTCCACGTGCCGCAGTACGACGTGGTGGAGCTGCTGTGCTTTGTGCTGGACGGCGACCGCTACACGCAGCGCACCGCGTATTTGGAATACTACCGGGAACAGTTGCACCGGCACGTTCCGATTTTCGCGGACCAGGCAGCATTCAGTCGCGGGTTTCAACTGGCAGCGCTTGATTTTGGCCTGCATCGTTTGGGACTATACGCTATGGCTCATTGCGTAGGCCCCTATCCCTTCTTGCCGAGAGTGATCGATAGCTACTTCGATACTATCAAGGAGGTAGATTTTGGGTAGGGTTAGGGGATAGATTATACTATTCGCTTCAGTTAAAGATTCTTCTCAAACAGGGCGTACGAACACCGCTCAAACGGCAAATCGTCGGTGAAACGCAGCGACGGATTGTCGGCCCGCATCAGGCAGAAAATAGCGTCCTGGTAGTGCGCGGTGAACGTCTGCATGCAGTAGGCTCCCAGGTAGGTCATCAGTCCGCGCCGACGAAAGTCAGGGTGGATGCCCACCGATTTAATCAACAGCGTTTTGTGGGCCAGCCGGGAATAATCGCGCACAAACGTCGGCTTCGTGCGAAGCGGCAACGGACGGTAGTTGGGCAGACAAAAGCTCAGGCCGATCAGTTGCTTACTGCCCAGGTCTTCGAGCAAGACCGAGCTGTTGGGGCATAGTTTCTGCGCGAAGTCGGAGCCGTAGAGCTGATCAAATTGGGCGAAGGAAATGGAACGGTAGCCCGGATTTTGCGAAAAGATGGCGTCGACCAACGCAAATATCTCCGGCGTCCGGGCCGCCCAGGTTTCGGACGTAAGGGGCAGGTAACGAAACGGCAGGTCGGTGAGGGTCTCCAGATACTGTTCCTTTGATTCGTAGAGCTGGGGCATGTGCGCCGATCGCATCATCCGGCTCTCGAAGTGCAGCACGGGCGCGTAGTGCCGCTCCGCAAGCCAGCCGACGTACTCCGGCGGATTTACCGGTTCCCGATCAAACATCGTCCACGAGGGAATTTGGAGCCGCAGCCGGTAGCGGTGGAAGGTATTGAAAGTGAGCGGGCCCCTGATGCGTTGCACCTTTCGTTCGGCGGCCTCGTGCTCGAAGGCTTCAAACGCCAGCCGATTGGTGGTCGGATCGGTGGCTTCCCAGTAGGCAAAGTAGGCCGTGTCGCCGGTTGTTGAAAAAATGCCTAGCAGCCGAACCGTCCGGTGGTCGGTGTAGAGCACGGCGTCGTAGTCCTCCCGCTCCGCCGCCAGCAGGCGATGCACCTCGCGCTGATTTTCTTCGATGGCGAACGGATAAGCTTGATACACGCGCGGTGGCAAGGCAAAAAAGCTGTCCGGCAAGCAGCCGTTCACGACTAGACGCTCCATGGGTGGTCAATTTTCAGGATAACGGAGAGCAATGGTCCCCGTGCTGCCGTCCAGTTCAATTTCCGTACCGCTTGCCACCGACCGGGTGAGGCCCGGAATGTTGATGATGGTGGGAATGCCCAGTTCGCGCAGCAGAATCACCGAATGTGACAGGGAAGAGCCCTTCTCGATGAGCACCGCCCGGCACACCGGAAACAGCGCCGCCCAGCCAGGATCGGTGCGCAGGGCGCAGATAATTTTGTCCTGCACCGCCAGGTTATCATCCGGACGGCTGATGACGATGGCTTCTCCGCGCACGTGTCCCGCCACGCAGGGCTCGCCGCGCAGACGGTCCTGGCTGACGGGCGGTGCCGAGCGAGCCAACGGCCGACTGGGCACCACCACCCGAGAGGGCACCACTTCTTCCTCCCACCGCTGGGCCTGCTGTTGGCGGGCCGCAATCACCGCTTTGTCAAAACCAGCCAGTGACCCGACGAGCGTTTCGATTTCGTGTTCTTCCAGGTAAAAAATGTCGCGCGGGTGAGATAGCTGACCGGCACTCGCCAAGCGTTCGCCCATTTCGATGAACAGGGTGCGGTACATGCCGAACAAGCGGGTGCGCTCCAGGCGCATGGCCTCTCGCCGCTGGATGCCCTGCCTCAGCTGGGCCAATGGCCTACGAACCTTGGGGTAAGTGCCCGCCGCAGTGGCGCCCCCCCCCGCGGCAGACGGCTTTGTTGGGAAGACTACCTCGGTGGACAAATAGTTACGCAGATACTGGTAGAAAACGGTGGGATCCACCCGCATGGTAACGGTTTCCAATTTCAGCTCCCCGACGGTGCGGTCGCCGTAGCGATGAATGTACTGCTGCACTTCGGCCAGGAAACGGGGAAACTGCTCGGTAACCTGCTCGTGACAGTCGGCAGCGGGAGTGGCACTGAGCATCGCGCAAAGCGTAGGGTCTTGCTTGGCCCGCTTGGCCAGGCGCATCAGTTCCAGGGTGGGCTTTAGAGAGTCAATTTCCAGGTCACCGGACAGATGCCGTTGCAGGGCTGCTTCGGGAGACTGCTCTTCGGTTTTTTTGAGAGAGCGGAGAGCCGCTCCGTTCTTCATCATCACGTAGAAGTCGTTGATAATCGGGGTGGTCCAGCTATTCAATAGTTGATCATCCAACTGTTTTTTTTGCTGCCATAATTCCTCCGGAGACAAGTCAGAGAGCGGCAGCGCGTAGAGGACTTCGAGCCGTTGCGCAAAATGTTTGCGAAACCGGTCGAAATCTTGCTCGAGGCGAGCGAAGCGATAACGCAGCCGCGCCAGGGTGGTCAGCAAGCGGGGCAGCATCCTGGCTTTTTGCGCAAGGGGTTTGGACTGGTTCTCTACGAAATCGACCGGCTCCGACAACCCCATCATCCGCTCCATGTCGGCCTTGTTCTGGCGGAACGACGGCAGCAGCAGCAAGCCCCGGTACCAGTGGTTGATATTGTAGTAGATGCGGCCCTTCACCCGCCCCAGCAGGTTGTTCACCGTTTCGTGGTGGGCAGCGATGGTCGCTTCGGGCAGGCCCAGCACGCGCATGGTCTGGCGGTATACCGTGGCGTAGGCCCGCTGGGCAAAGCTAAAGGTGAGTGGGGTGGTCACCCCGCAGTAGCTTTCCTGAATGTTGGAGTTGTCGTAGACCACTACCGGAGGAATCGGCACGGTGATAGGCCGCACCTGCAGTAGGTAAAGTTGTTCGTTGGCGACGCAAAACTCGATGTCTTGGGGCGCCCCCAGTTGCTCTTCCACGCGCCGCGCGGTTTGGTAAAGTTCCGCCAGTAGGGACGGAGAAAGCTGCCCATCGCTGCTGCACGTTACTCGTTTAATGCCACTTTCGGGGGCAAAAGCGTAGCATTCGGTATTAACTCGAACCTGCTGGTGCGCGATCTCTCCACGAGTCCGGTCTAAGTAGGTTTCGGTGGGCTCCAACTCACCGTTTACCAAGCCCACGCCCAGACCGACCACCGTATGAATCGCCATCTCGCTGGGATACGTAGGATTCACGGTGAACGCCACGCCACTGATCTGGGCGTCAACCTGTCGCTGAATGATCACCGCCGGAACGGCCTCCTTTTCAATTTGCTTCTCCTGTCGGTAGGCCAACGCCCGCTCCGACCAGGCGCTGTTTACCACGTCTTCCACCGCTTGCCAGAGGTGTTCTTCGTCCTTCACGTTCAAGAAGCTGTCCATCATTCCCGGAAAGGCGTGATCCGCTCCGTCTTCGTCGGCTACCGAGGAGCGCACCGCCACTCCGTTTTGTGGCCAGTTCCATTCGACCAAGTAGGTTAATACTTCCGACTTCTGGGAATCAGACAAAACGGTTCTTCCCGAACGCTGAGCCAAGTACGCTAAAAAAGCGGAAGCGGGCAGCACCAGAAAGTCGGGCACCCGGTGGCCCCGCGCTTGTAGATTGAGCAGCCCCAACGCTTTGCCACCCACCGTTTCGTTTCGCACGTTATTAGGTTGGTTGATGATCATGCCTGTTGCGAAGTTAAAGTTTAACCGTAGCCTCAATGATAATTGTCACGTAGCTAATGAGCATGAACAGGGACACTCCCAGTTCCGCTTTTCGAAGGGTCGGTTCGTACGGCTTTTTCAGAACAATGCCGTAGGCCACCAGCGTTGCCAGAAACGACCCACTGAGCACCGCAAAGGCCCCGGGACGAGCCGCTACGACCAGTAGCAGTTGCCCCTGCACCACCGCTCCCGCCAGCAGCAGCAACAGCACCAACGCGATGGAGGTCCGATAACCGATCGCCCTGGAGTAGGAGTCTACGGTGGGTCGCTCGGCCGCCGGTGCGTGAATCTTCCGCGCCACCTCGAAAGCGAAGCCCGCCAGCAGGCTCAGTGCGGCCAGCAGCCCCGCGTGGATGCCAAGGGTTGGGTTGAAGGCCAACCACACCCAGGCGATGACCAGCGGCATGATGAGCATGTGCGAGGCCGCGTAGAGCAGTAAGCGCTTTTGCAGCCACTTCCCTACGAAGAACTCGTAGCGCATCAACAAACTGTAGCCTGCCGCGACCAGCCAGCCTACTAGCGCCCCCCTCCCCATCGCCACCGACCACGCCAACTCCAGCACCGTGCCCACCAGCGCCACTCCGATTAACTGCCGTAGGGTGACGCGGCCCGACTGCAACACCCGCTGCGGATGGTTAAGCGCATCGAGTTGGTAATCTTTGATCTCGTCGAACACGCGCAGGCGGAAGAAGAAGCAAATAACGGCCCCCACTCCGCCCCAGGCCACGCCGTGCAGCCGCTCCGAGGCGGGCGAAAGACTGCTGATGGAGTAAACGGTGAAGAACAGAATGGCGAACAGCAGCATGTTCACCGGCGGAAACCGCTCTTGCAAGTAGGCGAAGAAATTTTTTAGGACCATAAGGCGGTGACTTACTGTTTTCCGCTACTTCAGCATCACCCGCTTCCCACTCTGGGCCGACCGCTTCGCCGCGTCCAGGATTTCCATCACCGTCAGATTGTTTTCCAGGGCCGACAGGTCGGTGGGGGCCACCGTGGTCGCGCCGCGCACCACCGCCGCCAGGTAGGTAAACGGATCGTCGTAGGGAGCCACCCGAGTAGGCACTTGCCGGGTCGTTTCGATTTCGGCCTGCGTTTGCCGAATTCGCAGGTCGGTGGCGTTCAGGGCAAAGGCGTAACCGGTTGTGCCATACACCTCCGTGTCCTTGCGACTCACCGGCCAGTTCCACGAGGCCTGAATGATGCCCTGCGCTTTCGGATAGGTGAGAATAATCGTGGCCTCGTCTTCCACCCGGGGATACACGTCGGGCTTGATCTGCTGAGTGACGGCCGTCACCGACGTGGGCCGTTGGCCTTGCATCAGCCAGGTGATCAGGTTGGCCCCGTAGCAGCCGAAGTCCATCAGGGCCCCGCCGCCGTTCAGTTTGGGGTCGGTGAGCCACTCCAGAAATTCCGGACCTACACCAATTTCCTTCGGACCAGCGTGACCGTCGTGCACCACCACTTTGCGCAGTTCGCCCAGCGCTGAGTCCTGCACCAGTGCCTGGACGGCGTGGTTGCTGCCGTACCAGGTGGTTTCGTAATTGGTGAGCAGATGAATGCTGTTTTTCTGCGCCAGCTTTTGCATCTGGCGGGCGTGCACCAGACTCACGGCCAGCGGCTTTTCCACCATCACGTGGATGCCCCGCGGAGCGCAAGCCTCCACGGTGGCCAAATGGTCGTAGATCGAATTAAACGCGGTGACTGCCTCGGGCTGGGTTTGGTCGAGCATGGTCGCCAAATCGTCGTAGACCAAATCCATTGAGAAGCCGTACTGCTCGGCGTAGCGCTGGGCCAGTTCCCGGTTAGACTCGGCAATACCCACCACCTCGATATCCGGGCGCTGCGTGGCCTTCAGAATCCAGCCCACGTGCCCGTGCACCAGTCCGGCCACGCCCACCCGCAGGGGTTCCTCGTCGGGCGACTGGGCAAACCCGGCGGTTGCCGTGAGCAGAACCAGCAGCCAGCCCACGCACTGCGCTAGTGAATTCACCACGCTTTTCTTTCTTTCAGCGTGGTGATGTGCGCCAGGTGGTGCTGCCCGTGCCAGGCGTAGTTAGCCAGGGCCACATCCAGCCGAAAGGTCTTGTTCTGCTGCGGATGCACGAAGGTGCGGGCAAAGTCTTCGTCGGTGAGCGATTGCAGCAGCATCACCCAGCGCTGGTGCAGCGCTTCCAGCAGTTGCAGCGACGGCTCAATGCGCGCCGTGCGGGCGTCGGCTAGTTCGGCCCAGCGGTCTTCGGCGTAGGGACGAATGGTCGGATTGTCTTCGGTGAGGGCAAAGCGGAAGCGGGCGTAGGCGTGCAGGTGACTGTCGGGCAAGTGGTGCACCACCTGTCGCACCGTCCAGCCCTCGTCGCGGTAGGGGGTGTCGAGCTGGGCGTCGATCAGGGGTTCTACCGCTTCGGTGAGCTGTTGCGGCAGTTGGGCCACGGTGACAATGTGCTGCTGCCGCTCGTCTTCCGTCAAGTTTTCAGGGGGCAAGAATTGACCAATGGGATAGCGTAGGGAATCAGACATGGTTGGGGGGGGGGGGTTAAGTTGGTTTGAAAAATAGGTGCCCTGGATTGGATCAAATATGAATCATTCGGTTCGCAATAGCGAGCTAACTGTTATTTTTTCTTGCGCCTTTTTAGCATGAGAGCTTGTTTGCTTTCGCGCTGGCGGGCCGCTTGTGTCTTGCGTTCTTTAATAGAAAGCAAAAAGGTTTGCACCGCTGTTCGCACCTGCTCTTTTGTTTGCTCCCAAGTTGTTGAACCGAGAATTTGAGGAACCAAACTGCTGTCTGCCTCTGAAGAGGCCAGTAGATGATCGATTACGGCTCGGGTTTGGTAGTAGGGATACTTTTTTTGAAATTCAGCAAGCCAGACAGCAAGAGGGGCTTCTTGCAGCAGTTGAGCGATGTCGTGGTAATCTTTACGCTCCTTGCGAGACAGAATGCATTCTAGTTTCATGGCTGCCAAGTCACGCACATCCGCCAGACGAATATCTTCTAGCGTTGCAGCCGGATAAAGAAAGGGTCCCATATAATAGAGGTCGACTTTAGTGCTCTGCCAGTGGGCAGAAACCCCGTGTGCCTGCACTTGGTCAATCACAATATTAGGAAGCGCTTCGGCCACGGACGCTACAAGTGAGCGTACCACAAAACTGCGTTCAGCGAACAAATCTAAATCTATCGACACCCGATGACCTCGGTATAAGGATAACGCGGTTCCTCCGGCTAGACGAAAATTGCTGAGGGCGGGCAGCTCCATAAGTTGGTTGAGTTGCGTCCAGACCGTAGGAGATACTACTTCTTTGTGTAGCTCGGGCGGGGGGAGCATAATACTATAATGTGTTGAGCACTACCTCGGCCAATCGACGACCTTCTGGCGATAAAGTGCGCGTGTGGTGCAGCAGTTTGCGAATCGAGTCTAAGCCGTAGAAGCGCTCGGCCTCAATAACGTCTTCCAAAGTGCCTCGGTTAAGCACGCGGGTAAGTACAGCCTCAGTTTGAATGTGCCAGTCGGTTTGCGTCACATCAGTATCCCAGAACAAGTGAGAAGAAAAAGAAGGAGTGTTCATACGGAAAGATACGGTTTGAACCCTTATAAGTTATCCGAACAGAAATTTCATCAACGTCGCGACTCATCACAACAGTAGGCAGCTTTGAAGATACAATCTTTAGTTACCGTTTTCAATCATCCATTTAAAGAAGATAACGCTCTTTCCTTGCTTGTTGTAACTCCCTTCTTATTTAAGACTATTGTAGAAAAGAGGCATAAACTTAGGATTTCGACAATGAAATTTGAGCAGATTCCATATTTCATTTAAAGGCAACATCTTCGGATTAAGGGTCTCAAAGTTTATCAACTCATCTTTGTGGTCATCATCCATCGCAGTGATCACCGTATTAACAGCGAGTAGATATTTGAATACGGAATCCCATCTTTCAGCGTTACCCATTCTAAAATTATCTATAACAGGCAAATCTGACCGTATTATCTCTTCAAGCGCAAACAAACATGTCTGTCTAGTGAAAATCAAAGGAAAGTGTTTTTCTCTCCCGTTATAGAGTCTAATGGTTTGAGTATAACGTCTCAACAAATCGTCTCTCCGACAAAAATATCTCAATTCTTTGAGTTGCGTCTCTAAACTAGTATCAAAGTAGTTTACTACTTTTGGTTTAAGTCTATGGTTTAGCCCAGCAAACTCAGCTATTAAACTTTCCTTACAAACTCCTTCAATGATATCAAGCCTTCTTGAGGGTGGATCAACATTGAAAAATTCTTTATAACCTAAAATAAGTTGAGCGTCGGGTACAGTATTCATAGCTTCTGTTAATCCTGCCCCACCAAAAACACGGCATTCGCAAACAACAGCTTGCCGTTGTACCAAAACTGCCGAAACAATGGGTTATCGACCATATACACCACGCTGCCGCGGCCTTTTTCCTCCACCCCAAACACCAGCGACTGCGTCAGTTGTTCCTGCACGTCAGCTCCCACAAAACCACTGACCAAATCTTCGCGACCGGCCAGGGTGCCCACGTTCCAGCCGCCGTCGAGGTAGGCGTAGCGGTCGGTGCCCCGCTTCAGGGTGTAGTAGTAGTCGGGATATCCCAGCGCCAGTGGATGGGTATTGTCCAGGCGCAAGCGGAAGATCGCGCCCGAGATATCGCTACTGAGGGCCCGCCGCTCGCGCGAGGCGTAGGAGGCTAGTTGTTCTTCGCTACGATCCTCGGCCCGGGCGGCTTCCAACTGCTGCTGCTCTTCTTCACCGGCGTAGGGGTTGAGTCCGAAGCCCTCGTCTTCGGCCAAGAACGACAGTGCCCCTTCCAGCGCGATCAGTTTGCCGCCCTGCTTCACCCAGTCGGCCAGCTTCACGTCTTTGAAGGCTTCGCCGTAGCTTCCGTCGGGAAGAATGAGCACGTTGTACTCGTTTAGACTGATGTCCTCCAGGCGGTCGACCTCCACGGGAGTGATGGGATACTGGAGTTGCTGCTCGAAGAAGTGCCAGATCTCGCCGAAGGCGTAGGCCGAAACGTCCTCACCGGTGGCCACCACGATGCGGGGCGGTTCGACGTAGCGCACCTCACCCGACCCGAAATCAAACCCGCTGCTTACGAAGCCGGTGCCCATCGCGGTCAGCTCCTGCTCCTGCGCGTTGGCAACGTCGAGCACCGCTTGGTCGAAGGCTTCGCCTAGGGCCGCGTTGTTAGCCCGGGTGATGATGAGCGCCCCGGCCTCGAACGACTGCTCTTCTACGGTGAAGGGGCGAGTGGCAAAGCGAACCTTGATGTTGTGCTGCATCAGTTGACCCAGGAACCGAGCGTCGGCCACGCTGTTCCAGTCGATCACGTAGGCGTAGGCCGCTTCGTCTACCGTGGCGGAAGTGAACTTCGTCGGCGGCACTTCGTCACCTACCGCCAGGGCATCGGTGAGGGCGTAGGCGTCCAGGTCGTAGGCGTAGGGCACCGACCAGGCGGTGATGTCGTAGGTGATAGAGTCGGACAAGGTCGTTTGGGGCTCGAAGAGCACCTGCAGCAGCACCGACTTGGGCTGCTGGGTAGGAATCAGCAAGTCGCCTTCCTCGATCCGGAAGTTGCCCGTCTGCCCGCTGCGGTATGAGAACCCCGACAGGCCGCGGCGGGCCGTGCTTCGGGAGTAGCGAATGCGGTGGGTATCTAACAGCGCGCGCAAAGCGGTTAGTTTATCAGGATTGCCTCCGGCTCTCACCACGAAACTGCGGTAGGTGCCCGGCGCATCGTTCTGCGCCCGCTGATAAAACTGGGCAAACTCACTGACCACCCGCGCGGCGTTCTGCGCCGTGGCCTCAATGGTCGACAAACTGGTGGTTACGTGATGCTCAATGCGGTCGGCCAGCGTGAGGGTGTCGCCTTCGTCGGTGAGCACGGCCAGTCCGGCCCGGCCCGAGCCGCCCTGCTCGTAGGTCATGCCGATGGCCCCGTTGTAGGTGGGGTAGGTGTCGCCGTAGCTGGGATACAGCAGGTCGAAGCGCTCGCGGGTGAAGTACAACCACCCGGCCTCGTCGAAGTAGCGCGCGTTGTTGGCCCCAATGGTGTTTTGAAACTCTCGCTGCCAGTCGGTGATCAGTTCGTGGAACGGCTCGGCCGCCGGGGCGAAGTAGTAGGGACTGTTCACCCCTTGCTCGTGGTAATCGGCGTGCAGGTGGGGCAGCCACCGGTTATAGAGTTTCAGGCGGGCCTGCGTTTCTTGCTGGGTGGCCCAGGCCCAGTCGCGGTTCAGGTCGAAGAAGTAGTGGTTGGGCCGTCCGCCGGGCCAGGGTTCGTGGTGCTCCCAGCTGTCGGGGTTGGCGTTGGGCGGGCGGCCCACGTGCTGATTATACCAGGTGGCGTAGCGGTCGCGCCCGTCGGGATTAATGCAGGGGTCCAGGATCACCACCGTGTTCTTGAGCCAGGCCTGAGTGCGGGCATTGGTAGCGTCGGCCAGTTCGTAGAGCACGCCCATCACCGCCTCGGTAGACACCGCCTCGTTGCCGTGCACGTTGTAGCTGAGCCACACAATAGCAATGTCGTCAAAGCTTTCGCTTATTGTGGTATCAATGAGTCCGGCGCGGTTGAGGTTGGCCCGGCGAATGTCGTCGAGGCGGGCGAAGTTGTCGGGGGCGGTCACGTAGGCCACCAGCAGGGGACGGTGCTCGTAGGTTTCGCCGTAGTACTTGAGCTTCACGTTGGGCGCCTGCTCGGCCACGTGCTCAAAGTAGCTCACCACCCGGTGGTGGGGAGTGAAGCGGTCCCCCAGGGCGTAGCCCAGAAACTCGTTGGGCGATTGCGGCTGGGCTAGGGCGGTAAGAAAGCCAAACAGTAGCGGGATGGTTGATAGATAATGCAGCATAGGAAAAGGTTGGAATACGGCGCAAAGTAGCAAAAAAGCTTTGGATGGCGTAATCCGGTCAGTGTTCCTCAAGCGGGTACAGGAGATCGTTGTTTGCCACTACTGTGAAGCTTTTAATTCTTTTCTTGGAGGCTCGTGTCGACACGAGCCTTAAGAATTTATCGGAATAAAGTTTAATAAGCGGAAGATTATATTTTTTGATGAACCCACCGCTGATGCTCTCCCCTAGAATATCTACGTAAATATGACAGCTAATCATCTAACCGTCCCACCACGGCAAAACGAGTAAATACCCGTTCGTCGTGCGGAGCGGTGAGCAACTCGTCGGTCAAGTCCTGCCCGGCCCAGTGCTCGTAGTGCTGTCCGCCCCGCCACATGCGCGAGTCGCTCAGGTCGTAGATCAGCCCGCGGTAGGCGCACCACACTTCGGGACGATCCTGCCCGTTGCGTAGGGCGAGTTGTTGGGCGGTATAGTGAGGCAGACTCACCCGGCCAACTGTAGCAAAAGGGTGTAGCCGACAATCCCGGCGGCAAATGCCCAGTAGTTGCTCTTTCGCTCTTCGGGAAGCTCTTCCTTGAGGGTGTTCATGATGTTGCCTCCGGCAATAAAGGCGAAGATAATGGCTACTCCGGTTTCGGAAACCGGCAGCAAAACCCCCACAAACCAACCGAGCAGCACCGCTCCGGAGACAATCCACCGCCCCTGGGCTTGGTATCGCTGAGGATAATGCTGCTGTAGTCCGTGATCGTTCACCACAAAATGAAAGAGCATCGCCAGGGTAAAGAATGCCAGTGCCGTAACCGTGGCGACGTCGCGGTGCACCAGCAAGTAGCCAATCAGTAGGTTATACACCGCAAACAAGGCAATATGAATCCAGAATACCTTGGCGTTCAGCGGCTTCGGCGCACCAGATGTCTCACCTTGTGAAGTGCCGACAAGCTTAGCCGCCCGTTCCAATCCGTAGTAAACGGCCAGCCCGATGAGGGCCACCACGTATAGATGGTGCTTTAAAAAACCCGCTTTCCCCTCGGCAGCAAACAACTTCTGCCACTCTTCCAATTCGGGTAGCACGTGCACAAAGATATAGGTTACTGAAATCCCTCCGGCCACCGACAGCCACTTACTGCGCGGAATGGCTTCCAGCACCGTGATGCGGTTGATGAACAGTTGGGCCAGGGAAAGGACCACCGCCGCGGCGGCCGAATAAATGAGGAGCGGGTCCATATGTTTCGTTAGCAACCTAACAAAGAAAGTGATAGATTGGCTGATCCCAAGCAATGATTTTAAATTTGTGCTAACGTGAACCACAACCGCCGCCAATTTCTGAAAACCGCTACCGCTGCCGGAGTAGCCGTTGCCCTTCCCTTGCCTTGGTCAGTCACTTCCGAACCGTACATCCTCACCGTCAACGGACTGATCAAGCCTGATGCGCTGGGACGCACCTTCGCCCACGAGCACGTGCTGGTCGATTTCGGCGGGGCCCAAATAGTGAGTCCCGACCGCTACGATGCCGACAAAGCTTTTGATAAAATCTTGCCCTACCTGAAAGAGATCAAGAAACTAGGGGCCCAATCGTTCGCCGAGTGCACCCCTAACTACCTGGGGCGCGACGTGCGCCTGCTGCAGCGCTTGTCGAAGGCCAGCGGACTGCACATCCTGACCAATACCGGACTCTACGGCGCGCGCGACGGCATGTTTTTGCCCAACTACGTGGCCACCGAAACCGCCGAGCAACTGGCCCAGCGCTGGATTGACGAGTACCGCAACGGCATCGATGGCACCGGCATCCGCCCCGGATTCATCAAGATTGGCGTGAACAACGGCCCCCTCAACGAAGCCGACCGCAAGCTGGTGGAAGCCGCTGCTATCACGCACTCGAAGACCGGACTAACTATTGCCGCCCACACCGGGGATGCCGCCGCCGCGCTGGAAGAACTGGAGATTATACAATTGGCCGGAGTGCACCCCAGCGCGTTTATCTGGGTGCACGCCCAGGGCAAGGGCACCGAAAACCACCTTGAGGCAGCCCGAGCAGGCGCGTGGGTAGAAATTGACGGCATCAGCGAGCAGAACTACGTCGATCACGCGCAGCAGGTGAAGGCCCTGCGGGACGCCGGGCTACTTAACCGGGTGCTGGTGTCGTGCGACGCGGGGTGGTACCGGGTGGGAGAACCCCAGGGTGGCACCTACCGCTCGCACGCCGTGCTGCTGGAGCGGTTCGTGCCCGAGCTACGGCAACAGGGATTGAGCGAGGAAGGGGTGAATCAGTTGCTGGTGACCAATCCGGCCACTGCCTTTACCGGGCGGATTCGGCTGGGGTAGGTCTATCTTTCCGGACAACACAAAGTTGGTTTCATCCCAGTTTTGCTTACCTTACGTCACCTAACCTACCCTAAGCAATGAACAAAATCATTAAGTGGACGATCATCGTCATCGGCTGCCTGGCGGTGCTGGCGTTCGTGGGCTTTCAGTTTATGATGGCCCGCACCAAAGCGCACAGTCCGCAGGAAACCGTTACCTACCACCAAAACAACCTTCAACTATCGGTCGCTTACAGCCGCCCTTACAAAAAAGACCGCGTCGTCTTCGGCACGCTGGTGCCCTACGGCAACGTGTGGCGCACCGGGGCCAACGAGGCCACCGTGTTCTCCGCCTCGCAAGACCTGCGTATCGACGGACAGCCGCTGCCCGCGGGCACCTACACCCTGTGGACCATCCCCACCGCGCGGCAGTGGACGGTGATGTTCAACGAAAAAAGCTACGACTGGGGACTCAACTTCGACGGCACCTCGCCCCACGATCCGGATGCCGACGTGGTGTCGGTCGACGTTCCGGTGCAAGCTCCCGCCACCCCAACCGAACAATTTACCATTCGTTTCACCGAGGCTCCCCTGGCAATGGTGCTGGAGTGGGACGATGCCCAGGTGAGCGTACCCATTGAAATTCTTAACTAAATCGTTTTCTCCTATGACTAAGTTCTATAGTATTTCCCTGCTCATTTTTGCCGGACTTTATTGGTTTTCGGCTGATTTTTCTTCTCCGCCCCCCGCTACCGCTGAATCGTTGGCCCTGACGGACAGTGTGCCGGACGCCGTGCTGGAGCAGGCCCAAACCCACTTCCAGTCCTACTGCACCGGGTGCCACGGGCAGCAGATGCAGGCTTTCGTCGATCGCAAGTGGAAGCACGGCCAGAGCCAGGACAGCATTCAGCTATCGATCACCCAGGGCTACGCGGACCTGGGCATGCCCTCGTTTAAGGAGACCTTCACCGAAGCCGAGATTGAGGGACTGGCCCAGTACATCCTTACCGGCATCGAGAACGTGGAGCGCTACGCTTTTCAGGAGCAAACCCTGGCCACCGATACCTTCCGGACCGAAGCCTTGCGCTTCGACCTCGACACGCTCACCAGCGACATAGGCTCGCCCTGGGGCCTGGCCTTCTTGCCCGACGGCGGGATGCTGATCACCGAGAAGTCGGGCACCCTGTACCACCTCACCGCCGACCGGCAGTTGCAGCCCATCGAGGGCGTTCCCGATGTATTGGACAAAGGGCAGGGTGGCCTGCTCGACGTGCTGCTGCACCCCGACTTTGCCAACAATCAAGTGGTTTACTTGTCGTACTCGGCCTTCAAACGGGAAGGTGACGACACGGTGTCGACCACCGCCATCACCCGCGCCACGCTCGAGGGCAACGCTCTCACCAACGCGGAGCGCATCTTCGAGGCCCTGCCCTACTCCACCAAGCGCCACCACTACGGCTCGCGCATGGCCTTCGACCCCGAGGGCTACCTGTACTTCTCGGTAGGCGACCGCGGCAACCGCGACGAGAATCCCCAGAACCTCGATAACCACTGCGGCAAAATTCACCGCATCAACGACGACGGCAGCATCCCCGACGACAATCCCTTCGTGAACCAGGAGGGGGCCATGCCTTCTATTTACTCCTACGGACACCGCAATCCGCAGGGCCTGGCGGTTCACCCCACCACCGGCAAAATCTGGACGCACGAGCACGGTCCGCGGGGCGGCGACGAGGTCAATATCATCCGCAAGGGCGACAACTACGGCTGGCCGGTGATCTCGTACGGCCTCAACTACGACGGCACCACCTTCACGCAGCGCACCGAGAAAGCGGGCATGGAGCAGCCGTTGCACTACTGGGTGCCCTCGATTGCTCCCTGCGGCGCGGCCTTCGTTACCGGCGACCGCTATCCCAACTGGACGGGCGACTTCCTGGTGGGTTCGCTGCGCTACGAGTACCTGAACCGCTGCCAGATCGCCAACGATGAAATCACCGGAGAGGAACTGCTGATGGAAAACCTGGGACGACTGCGCAGCGTGGCGATGGGTCCCGACGGTTACATCTACGTGGGCGTGGAAGATCCGGGCGCGGTGTACCGCCTGACGCCCATCGATGGCCTGGCCAGCGCCAATGAAAGATAACTTTTCGGGACACGCTTCGGACTACGCCTGCTACCGCCCAACCTACCCGGACGCGCTGTTTACTTTCATTTACGAACGTCTCAGCCACTTCGGGGCGGCCTGGGACTGCGGCACCGGCAACGGGCAGGTGGCCGTGAAGCTGGCCGAACGCTTCGGCCGCGTATACGCCACTGACCTGAGCGCCAACCAACTGGCTCAGGCTCCGCAGCACCCCAACATCACCTACCGGATGCAACGCGCCGAAGACACTTCGTTCGACGAACAGTCGTTGGATTTGATCACCGTGGCCCAGGCCATCCACTGGTTCGACTTTGAGACCTTCTACGGCATAGTGAACCGGGTGCTGAAGCCCGACGGGCTGCTGGCGGTGTGGGGCTACACCCTGCTGACCGTCAACGAGGCCGTTGATACGATCGTCCGGCACCTCCACTCCGATACGCTGGACCACTACTGGGACCCGGAGCGCAAGTACGTGGACGCACGCTACCAGACCATTCCCTTTCCCTTCGATGAGATTGCCACGCCCGAGTTCACGCAGTCGATTCGCTGGACGTTTACCGATCTGATTGGCTACCTGAACACCTGGTCGGCGGTGAAGCACTACCAGCAGCACGAGGGACAGAATCCGGTGCGCCGCATCGAGGCCGATCTAAAACAGGCATGGGGTAGTGTGGAGCAGCAGATGGTGCACGTGCCGGTTTTTTTACGGTTAGGGAAAAAAGGATTATAATAAACTTTATTCCGATAAATTCTTAAGGCTCGTGTCGACACGAGCCTCCAAGAAAATTATCAGAATAACCTCTAATACTTTCCAACCATTTGCACAGAGGATGGGTCAGTAGAGAACTACTGTAAACAATTGGTGTATGTATTGCCCTTCAACATTCAACATTGGGGGTTCTTTATTCAATGTTTCTCAAATATCGAACAAGGAATACTGAATATCGAATGATGAAGTGTTTTCAAACCCTTGCTTTGCTAATCGCACGAGCCATCAACCCAACCCGGTTATGATACGATTGCCCTTGATTTTCTTTCTCAGCGCGGGGCTTCTCGGAGGATGCCAGCCCTACGGTGAAACCGACGACGGCTCGGCCGATGACGAACCGCAGGCCATTCGTCCGGAAGAAACTGCCCTTGTCCAGGGAGCGAGCGAATGGGAACTGGTGAAGGAGGTTTCGGGTTGGACGCCCCAGGTGATCAACTACGACACCATGAAGCGGAAGACCTACTACCGGTTTTGGGCCGACCAGACGTTTTATAAGTACACCACCCGGGGCGACACCGTGCGGGGCACGTACCGTTTGCGTCAGCCTCAAACCACCGGCACCGACGGGCCACGCTTTATTGAACTCACGTATCCGGAAGATTACTTTTTTTACACCAGTTGTTTATCTGGCAAAGAGCTGTTCACCCTACACGGCGACACGCTCATCAACGACACCCAACCCTGCGACGGCCCCAAGCTGTTTTACGTGAAACGGTGAGTTTTTGCTAGGCAGTACTTAATATTCTTTGTGCTTTTGTTTCACGTGTCTCACGCGCAGAATCTTTAGAACCTTTTCGGTATGGCGATACGATACTCGGTAAGAGTGCTTGACAAAGGCGCGATAGTTACCAGGATTGTTTTGCTTATATATATCGGCCGACGCCCCTGCCTGACCGGATTGTTTGCGTTTTCTGTTCGTGTTTCAATTTCGGTACTTGGAGCAATACGCTTACGAGTGAGTTTCAAAGAGACATAGTCGGTGCATTTTGTTATGACTAGTCTTCCTGTTTAAATTCAATCGTTGGTGAATCAAAGTATCCTGGTTCTGAACTCTTTTGACAGAAAAGCAATTGCCTCTTACCTTTAAAATATAGTCGCAGTGTGAAGTCTTTAGATATTTGATATTCTTCCAGCTCCCGATTGATAATCAGTTTGTTTTCTGGAAATCGCATATCTACGTCAAGAAGCCTCGATTCAGCAATATCACCATCCATTTTAATTATCATATTTTCATCAAATGCCCTCTCTCTGATAAATAGAACACCATCGTCAAAAAAAATACTTATCCAAACATCAAACTTCAGGTAAACGATATTGATTTCTTCTTCTATCTCATTATTAACTGATGTTACGCACCCAATCCAAGTGATCTGTTAAATTTACGGATAAAAGCTACTATCAAGCAAGAGAACCAGTCATGGATAAGGAGATATTAGATTTATACACGGACTATCTTTTGGTTTCCACTGCTCAGACTACGGCTACTGGTATGTCTGACATGTTGGAAGGTAGTCTTAGCCACGACAAGATTACCCGTTTTCTTTCCAAAGATGATTTTACTTCCAAAGACCTGTGGAAACTGGTAAAATCTACTGTGCGGGAGATAGAGCAACAGCCAGGATTAAGCTATCTGATCCTGGACGATACGGTGGAAGCTAAGCCCTATACGGATGAGAATGAGCTTATTTGCTGGCATTTTGATCATACCGTGGGCAAATCAGTTAAGGGGGTCAACCAGTTAAGCTGCCTACTCTACCGTGCTGGGGTTTCTCTGCCAGTGGGTATGGAGTTGGTCAAAAAAGACAGATGGACTACCGATAAGAAAACAGGCAAGCAGAAAAGAGTGGCCAGCACCGATAAACAGACCCTTTTCCGCAAGATGGTGAGCAGTGCCTGCCAGAATCTTTCTAGGGTGGATTATCTGCTAGCTGACACCTGGTTTGCCTCCGCCGAAAACATGCGCCACATCAAGGAAGGGCACAAAACTGAATTCATCATGCCCTTGAAGACCAACCGGAAGGTAATAGTGGTTGGGGGCAACGGACAAGAAGAACGAACAGACCAACTGCAACTACAAGAAGGGCAGGCGGTGGAAATCCAGCTTGAGCAAGTCGGTTTCCCCCTACTACTTACCAAAGCGGTCTACTATAACAAAGACGGCAGCCAAGGGGTACTCTATCTGGTGAGCAGTGATTTGTCGCTGAGCGGTGAACAGATCAAGGATGTTTACAGCAACCGTTGGAAAGTAGAAGAGATGTACAAATCAGTCAAGAGCAACGCTAGCTATCCTAAGTCACCAACCAAAACGGTCAGGACACAAGCCAACCATTTCTTCTGCTCCATGATTGCCTTCTGGAAACTGGAGCGCTTGAAAATGAAAACTAATCTCAACCATTTTGCCATGAAGGCAATACTTTACAAAAATGCAGTGAAAGCTGCTTTCAAACAGCTATCCGACTTCAAAGCTCAACTCAACATTGAAGTCGGTGCGTAACATCAGTTATTAAAATAATATGATGTTATTTTTATCTCATCAAGAGTCTGTGAGATTGTTTTTTCTAATATGTTTCTTCCAAAAACGTCGTACATTTTATCTTGATTAGCCCTAACGAGGCATAACGCTCTGGACTATTGGGCAATCTTCGCGTGACCGTTAGGATGTCCTCCCTGACACGTTCGGCGCTGGATGGTGATTCTGATAGAATATACTGATACGCATTCTGCAACGCATTGAAAGCACTCTTGCTCCAAGATACGACAGCTTTGTGACCAGAATTATCGCTCACCACGCTTTCGCCATTCGCTCTACCTCTTGCTGAGAGTAAGCATCACCGCGGTCAATCTCACGCTCTGCATCCTCTAGTTCTTTGTTATACGCCTCGATAGAAATATGCTCATCGCGGTTTAGTCCGTAGATCACCATCTGCTTAATGGCCCGAATTAGCTCTAAATCATCGACTTGCTCCAACTGATTTAATAAAGCTGCTCTTTCTGTTTGTAAATCCATCTTATAATCTTGGATGATGTCAAAACTTGATTAAAGATACTACATCCAGAGAAAAAATTAAAGACTAATCCAATCTTATTGATGCTACTCCTCGTTGGGCAATTCGCCGGTTGATCGGCGTTCGAAGCGCTTGCGCAGATCGTTGAACACCGTTTTGGCATCGGGGATGTTGCGCCGGGCGGCTTGCTTCACGGCCGAATAGTAGGCCAGCGATTCGGCGTAGGCCTCACTGCCCGACAGCATGATGGTATCGTCCAGGCTTTTGCACAGTTGCTCAGCCTCGCGGTGCACCCGCGTAAGGTCTTCCACCGCCTTCAGATCAATGGCTAACTCTTCGGGATTCAAATAAGGAGGCGAGAACTCCTGGCGGGTTCGGGCATACTCGGCGGCCTTCATCACGAAGGGCAGCGTGCGGTCGCTCATCTTGAGCATGTTTTTCCGCTCCATCGCTTTCAGCGCCACCAGATAGGGCTTCAGCAACGTTTTCACTTCCTTTATTTTCTTAATAGCCGTATCAAGTTCTTTTTCGGGCACCTGAATGGATACTACGTTTTCTTTGCTCATGACTTTGGGGTTTGTTGGATAATTATTGTATGACAAAACTAGTAGCCGCGGTTCGCGTCGGCAAGCTATTAGCTACGGTAACCTTACTCACGTAAGAAAAAACCGCTTTATGGACAAAAGACGGGTTGACGTGCGGTGCTCAGGTTTCCTCAAAACGCAAGGTAAGTCGCCACCCTAAGCCACAGCGTCTGTCAGGCAGTTCGAAAGGGTTTGGGTGGGCTTCGCTACTCCGCCTCAGCCCTTCGGAAGGAGTGACGAGCCCTAAAAACAACCAAGCGGGGTCTACATCAGGTCAAACGGACACTTCGGCACAGCTCTCGAGACGTAGATGACCCCGCGCGAGGGGTAAATTGCTGCTAGCGACCCGTAGATTACTGCGCGCGAGGGGTAGATTACGTCTCGCGTCCCGTAAGTCACGGCTCGCCAGGGGTAAGTTAGTGGTCGAAACCCGTAAGTCACGGGACGATCGACCTAAACCAGTGCGCGCGAGCCGTAGACCAATGCGCACCAGGGGCAACGAAGTGCTCCATCTGCCCTCGTTAGCATCGGCCCAGACAACCGTTTGCCAGACGGGAACCGCTGCCGTTCGACCCACTAGCTCACCCAGAATCCCCGCCCCAGACAGTTGGCCTAGTGCGCTATTTCTGCTATCTTTCCCCGCAACAATAATCTACAACACGATGGAACATCAAGATCGGGTGGCGGTGGTTACCGGAGGCGGCAGAGGGATCGGGCGGGGCACGGTGGAGGTGCTGGTGAAGGCCGGAGCGAAGGTGATTATTCTGGATACCGACGCCGAAAGCGGACAGCAGACCGCCGACGCGCTGGGCGATCACGTCCACTTTATCGCCTGCAACGTGGCCGAAGAGCAAGCGGTAATTGATGCCCTCAAAGAAGGCGTAAAACATTTCGGGAAGCTGAACTATCTGGTGAACAACGCGGGCGTGCAGCGCTACGCACCGGTTACCGAGACCACTGAGGAGGTGTGGGATTTAACTATGAACGTGAACGTGAAGGGGGCATTCTTATGCGCCAAGCATGCCATCCCCTACATGCAGCAAGCGGGGCGCGGTGCATCCACACCGGGCGTCGTGGTGAACGTGTCGAGTGTGCTGGGGATCCTCACCCAGCATAACGTGGCGGCCTACGCCACCTCCAAGTCAGCCCAGCTCGGCCTCACCCGCAGCATCGCGGTCGACTACGCGCCGCACATTCGCTGCGTGGCGGTGTGCCCCGGCACGGTGGATACGCCCCTGTTGCAGTGGGCCATCGCGCAGTCGCCCGACCCGGAGGCGGTGATGCAGGAGTGCATCGACATGCACCCGGCCAAACGCATCGGGCAACCCACCGAAATTGGGGAGTTTATCTCGTTTCTGTGCAGCGACAAAGCGGGTTTCATGACGGGGCAAGCCTACCGCATCGACGGCGGGCTCGGTGTGATGATCCCCGGCAGCCAGCGGGATTGAGGGGGGGGCGGAGGAAAGAATTGTTGTGAATTTTGCATTCAAGCAAAAAGTCAAGCTATCCAAAAACGTCATTCCGGAATTTTGTGAAGTGCAACGAAACAAAATATCCGGAATCTCCCGCTACGAAGATGGAAATTCCAACCCTCCGCAGAGCGCTGCCACTACGGCTGGAATGATGGTGAAAAACGTACGGAATGAACGCTTATTTCCCCGGCACCTCGTCAGGATGCTCTTCCAAATAATCCTTCACCAAAACCGGAGGTTCTTCGCCCTCAGCCACGAACAGCAGGGCTGCTCCGTTCAGGCAGTAGCGCAGCCCGGTGGGTTGGGGCCCGTCGGGAAACACGTGGCCCAGGTGCGAGCCGCTGCCGCTGTCTTCTACCTCAATGCGGGTGGAGCCGAACGAATTATCTTCTTTAAGCACCACTGCATCTTTGCTAATCGGCTCGTAGAAACTAGGCCAACCGGTTCCTGACTCAAACTTGGTGTCGGAAGAGAATACCGGTTGCCCGGTGGCGGCAGAATAATAAATACCCTTCTTCTTGTTGTCATTGAGCGGGTCGGTGAAGGGGCGCTCGGTGCCCTCTTCGCGCAGGATGTAGTACTGTTCGTCGGAAAGGCGCTGCTTCCACTGCTCTTCCGGGAGTTGCACCGGATAATCGTAGGAAGCACCTTCGGCCACGGGAATGCCAATGTACTTGTCAGGAATATCGGCGGCTTGGTTGCCCGAGGAGGCCGACTGTTGGGCTTGTGAACAGGCCACGGTGAACAGGCTGAGCACCGCCACGTTGAGTTTTATAATAGTGTTTTTCATGCTCATTCAACAAAAAACCCAAATCGAAGGTTTGCCGAAGCTGCTTCAATTTGGGAATATGTCGGTGTTGAGACGAACAGACGGTTTAGTAGGCTACCTAGTTACTGTCCTTGTCTAAACGAACCGTGATGTTGTCGAGCTCAATGCGCTCGATCGCGGGATCATTATCCGTATCCCAGACTACCAACAGATCCTGGGCGGTAGGCTCGCTGTCTACGGTGCTCTTCATTCCTTCGCGGAACTCGGCTACGCTCACGTCGCCGCTGTTATCCGTGTCCCAATCGGCGTACTGACCGAACTCTTTAAAATTGTAGTCGGCAAAGAAGTTGTTAGCTCCGTCGGTGAACTCGTCTTCAGCAATGTTACCGTCTTTGTTCTTATCCCACACTTGGTACAAACCCTGATAGAATTCTTCTTTATCCAGTACGTTGTTGCCATCGGTGTTCCAATCCTTGTAACTGGTAGACATCATGGTGAGAACCGGATCCTTATCAACAGGCTTCTGGATCTTTTGGGCGGGGGCAGCGTCTACCTGCATATCAGTTTCTACTTCCTCTTCCTCCTCCATTTCTTCGACGGGGGCCGGAGTTTCTTCTACCACCGTAGCGGTTTCCTCGGTTTCGGCGGCGGTTTCCTGCTTGTTATCCGAACAAGCCGATACGGCAATAAAGAACACACTAGCAAATGCTAGGCTACTAAGTACGTTACTAAAAGTTGACTTTTTCATAGGAGTGGTGGTGTAGTGAATAGTATGTATACAACTCATTTCACGCTAAATTGTTCAAAATGATGCCGCACAAGGGTCGCTATTTTCACCGTGTTTTTCTAAGGACGACCGGCCGAATCAGCGGTGAGTAGCGTGTTCCTCACGTACAGTTGCCGAAGCTTTCTGTCCAGCACCACCGAATAATCAGGATAAGCTACCACTGAGGCATCGGCGTGAACCGGCGTGATTAGTTCGTTGAAGTGGGCAATGGTGTCGGGGAAGAAGAGCTGATACTGCTTGTCGGTGGCAGTAAGTCTTCCTGAATAGACCTGGTCTGCCGAGCCTTTCGGAGGAGTGATTTGCAAGATAAACGTACTGTCGGGACGTATGATTAGTTGTGTCTGCGTCGAGTCGTGCTGACCAGACGAGTACTGCGCCAGATAATGCTCTTCCGGCGCATCAACCGAGAGAAGCTCCGCATCAGTGCGGTGCTCAACGGGGCCGCAACCACCGGAGAAGCTTAGTAGAAAGAGTCCCCCGCACCAGGATAAAAAACTTGCCATAAAGTTAAAAAAGTAAGTCACCATGCTATCATACGAACTAAGACCCGACGCCGTTGCCTGCCAACAGTTGGGCGGCAACGGGGTTA
Organism: Cyclobacteriaceae bacterium; assembly: GCA_965217295.1. Lineage (GTDB taxonomy): Bacteria > Bacteroidota > Bacteroidia > Cytophagales > Cyclobacteriaceae > Tunicatimonas. Next base: position 3,577,970 of record CBDCHR010000008.1, on the reverse strand, counting down.
CTCCTGCTATGCGGTTTGTTTCGATTGATCTGGAGACCACGGGGGCCGACCCCTGGGTGCACGAGGTGCTGGAGTTTGCGGCTATCGTCTATGACACCCAACACCCGGTGGCGCGCGCCGATGCCCCGCAGTTTCGGGTGCTGGTGCGGCCTACCTTCGCGCAGGCCAGTGCCACCGCCCTGCGCATGAACGCGGCCCTGGTGCAAGAACTGCGCGCGCCCACCTTAGATACGGTGGTGCTTTCGCCTGACGAGCTGGTGGAGCGCTTCGCCGACTTTTTGTTGCAGCACGGCTTCCGCTGGCACGAGCGCGGACGTATCCGCGTGCAGGCGGCGGGTAAGAACTTCGACAAGTTCGATCGTATCTTTCTGGAGCGACTGCCCGGTTTCCGGCAGAAGATCAGCTTCCACCGGGTGGCGCTGGACCCGGGCCTGCTCTACTGGAACCCGGCCAAGGACAAGCAGTGGATTCCGAACATGGTGGCCTGCAAGAAGCGCGCGGGCTTCGCTGATACGACGGTGGCCCACCGCGCCCTCGACGACGCCTGGGACGTGATCCGCCTGGTGCAGCACTACGTAGACGTGGACTTTCGGGGGGGCTAGAGGGTGGATCCGTTCCACGGCGGGCTGGATGTTGGATGTTGGATGTTGGATGTTGGATGTTGGATGTTGGATGTTGGATGTTGGATGTTGGATGTTGGATGTTGGATGTTGGATGTTGGATGTTGGATGTTGGATGTTGGATGTTGGATGTTGGATGTTGGAATTTCGCAACTTGTTCCTAATATCCAATATCTAGCCATTCAGAAAGTCATCCGCGCGGCGGCCGCCAACATCCAATACTACCGAATGTCCGTCATGAAGGGCAGACGCATTTGTAATCCCTGCATGGTTTCCAGTTCGCGCAGTTGTTGCACGTGCGGGTAAAGCGGACCCAGCTCGCGCTTCAGGAAGTAGGTGCTGGCGCTCTGCTCGAACCCTTCGAGGATTTGCTCAAACAGCGGTTTGACTTCCGGGTAATAGCGCACGCGGTAGTCGCCTTCCTCAAGGTTAGCGCGCCGCACGGCAATGGCCACCGCGGTGTCGAGGCCGCCCAGTATATCCACCAGGTCGAGTTCAAGGGCTTCTTTCCCGGTGTAGACGCGCCCGCCCGCCAGTCCTTTCACCTGCTCCACGCTCATGCCGCGTCCCTGGGCCACTTTGCTGACGAAAGTTTCGTAAGTATCATCTACGAAGCTCTGGATGATGCGTTCTTCGGCGGGCCCCAGCGGTTGCGAGGGGTCCAGGATATCGGCCAGCGGGCTGGTTTTCACCACGTCGACCGACACGCCGATCTTGTCGAGCAGCTCCTGAGCGCCGAAGAACAGGCCAAAAACGCCGATGGAGCCGGTGATGGTGTTGGGCTGGGCCACGATGGTGTCGCAGCCCATGGCCATATAATAACCTCCGGAGGCGGCGTAGGTGGACATGGAAGCGATGACGGGCTTTACCTCCTTGGTGAGTTGCACCTCGCGCCACATCTGATCCGAGGCCGAGGCGCTACCGCCGCCCGAGTTGATGCGCAGCACCACGGCCTTCACGTTGTCGTCTTCGCGGGCCTTACGAATTTCTTTGGCAAACTTCTCTCCCCCAATAGAGGTGTTATCTCCGTTGCCGTTCACGATGGTGCCCTCAGCCACAATCACCGCCACGCGGTTACGGGAGTAGTCATCGTCTTTGTCCAGCGAGCGGCGGTACTTGTCGAGCGAGATAAAATTGATATCCTCATCATCGTCCTCCTCCTCATCATCGTCGTCTTCATCCTCATCGGTTTCTGCCTCCTCGATACCCAGCTGGCGGCGGATGCTCTCTTTTACCTGATCATCGTACGACAATTGGGTTATCATCCCTTGGTCCAGGGCTTCTTGGGGCAGAAACACCTGCATGGAGTCGGCAATCGCCCGCAGCTTGGCCTCGCTCAGGTCGGTGGTTTGGGCGAGTCCTTGCAAATAGGTGTCGTAGATAGAGCCCAGGTACGACTCAATCTGCATGCGGTTCTCTTCGCTGATGTCGTTGCGGATGAGGGGTTCTACCGCCCCCTTGAACTGGCCCACCCGAAAGACGCGGGGCTCTACGCCCAGTTTCTCCAGCGCTTCCTTCACGAACGTCACGCCCTGGTAGAGTCCGTTAAATTCCACCAGCCCTTCGGGAAACAGGTGCAGTTCGTCGGCTACGCTGCCTAGATAATAGCCCGGCTCGGTGAGGAAGTCGGAGTAGGCCACGATGAATTTGCCCGAAGTTTTGAAATCGATCAGGTCGTTGCGGATCTCCTCGTAGGCGGCCCAACCGGCCGGGGCCACCCCGGTGACCAGGTAAATACCCTTGATATTATCATCGTCTTGGGCGGCTTGAATAGCGCGGCGCAGTTCTATCAATCCGATCACCCCCGCGTCGTTATTGCCCGGCAAAGACAGATCGCTGAACGGGTCGTCGTTCTCGCGCTCCACGATGGGCCGATTAAGCTCCAACTTCAGTACCGAGTTGGCTTTCACCTCCACCTCCTCTTCCGACGAAGCGGCAGAAATAATCCCGGCAAAAATCAGGGTAATGAGTCCGAAGAAGATAAACAGGCCGACCAGGGTGGCCAATACGTTGCGTAGAAATCTCATAATCAATCGTTGTTTAGCTATTTTGGGGGCGAAATATACGGAGAACTAAAAAGAAAGCCTACGGACGATGAAGCAGGACATCTATTTATTGCTGGGCACCAACCTGGGCGACCGGGCGGCCAACCTGCTTCGGGCGACGCAGCGCCTTGCGGAAGCGGTGGGGCCGGTGGCGGAGGCTTCGTCTTGCTACGAGACGGCGGCCTGGGGCGTGACCGATCAACCGGCTTTCTATAACCAGGTGGTGCGGGTGGAAACTACCTTGGGACACGAGGTGCTGTTGCGCACCTTGCAAGAAATCGAGCGGCAACTGGGCAAGGTGAAGGTGGGTCACTGGCGCGAGCGCCTGATCGATCTGGATATCCTCTACTACGGAAACCGGGTGGTGCGCACCCCCTGGCTCACGTTGCCGCATCCGCAGTTGCACCGCCGCCGCTTCACGCTGGTGCCGCTGGTCGAGGTGGCCCCGCAGTTTGTGCATCCGGGGCTGGGCAAAACGCAGCAGAAGTTGTTGGAGGTGTGTACCGATTCGCTGGCGGTGCGAAAAGTGGTGCCCTACTCACCGTAGGCTTCTTGCAATTGATTCAGTACGCTAGCCTTTACCCGGAGTACGGTGCCGTGCCGGGTGCCCTCGGGAAAGTCAAGCTGATCGGAGATATCCGTCCACTGCTGCAAATCCGTAGAGCGCACCGCGCCCATCCGGTGCTCGGTGTACTGGTCAAAGTACACCACCCAGCCCTGATCAGTGTTCGCCACGGTGGGGCCCTCCACCCAGTTTTCCGTCTTCGTGATGGGCGGGGAAGCCTTGGAATACGGTCCGGTGAGCCGGGCACTGGTGGCGATGCGGATGTTCTTCTCGGCCTCCGGATACTTGGTTTCGTCCTTCAGAAACATCACGAAGGTGCTGTCTACCTTTTGGATGGTGGCATCAATCACGTTGAAGCCGTCGTCGTAGAGCAGTTTGGTGTCGCTGAACGTGTCGAAGTCGGTGGTGGTGGTGTAGTACATGCGGTGGTTACGTCCTTTGTCGGCGCTGGCGTCGGTGGTGGGGAAGCGGCCGGGGATGGTGGTGGCCCAGTAGATAAGATACTGTTGGCTCCCCTCGTCGTAGTAGAGTTCTGGGGCCCAGCAGTTCATGGCCGTCGGTTCGTGCTCCATCACCGGCAAGTACTGCTGCTCGGACCAGTGGATCAGGTCGGGCGAACTGGCGTAGCCGATGCCGCGCTCGTTCCAGCTCACCGTCCACACCATGTGGAACTGCCCGTCGCCCCCGCGGATAATGCAGGGGTCGCGCATCAGTTTATCCTCTCCCACTTGCGGGGCGAGCACCGATTGGTTGTTATTCAGGGCCTTCCAGTGAAGACCGTCTTCGCTATAGGCTAGGTGCAGCCCGTCTTGGCCGTTCTTTTGGAAATAAGAAAAAAGGTAGACCTCGGGTCGGTCGGAGGTTCTGCCGAAGGTGGCAAGCAAGAGAGCGAAAGCAAAGGTTGAGAGATAATTCATACTAGGTTTAACGGCGCTGTCCGGTCTGACGTTGGTTATTTCTTCACCACAAAGCTACTCTGCCCCACCACCGGGTTGCCCAGCGCGGTGAGGCCCTCGAGCCGCACTTCGTAAGTGCCGGGCTGGTCGGAGGTGTAGAACGACACAGTGGCTTCGCCGCTTTCATCAAAGACAATATCAGGCTTCCAGAACAGGGTGGAGCGGATATCGGGTTTCACGTGCTCGGGCTTTTGGGTGCCGTAGCGCGGAGCGTAGAACTCACGTACCGGCGTGTAGCCAGGGTGGGTAAAGCTAGCAATGCCCTGTTGCTCTTCGTTGGCCACATCGGAGGAGCCACGGCGGGTATACACCGCAATGGCTCCATTGGCTCCTCGGTTGCCGTAGATAGCCGCCGACGGTCCCTTAAGCACGTCCACGAAGTACACGTCATTTACGTTGAGATTATTAATCAGCGCGGCGTCAACGGGAATGCCATCCAACAGAAACAACGGTCTACCGCTGCCGGGGATCGAACTGGCACCCCAGATAACCGCGGTTTGATTCGGAAAAGCGCCTAGCACGCGCACGCCAGGCACCTGCCGCAGTAGGTCAAAAACGTTGAGTGCCCCGGCGGCCCCCGGCATAGAGTCAACCACTACGCGGTTGCTAGGGTTGCTATACAGGGCGTCGGCCCGGTAGAACGGATCCTCTTGTCGATTGCGTCGGCCCTTCACCTCAACGCCCTCCAGCACAATGGTTTGTTCGTCAAAGTTATAAGCGGCGTCGATCTGGTCAATTCGGCGGCGTTGGTTCAGGTAGTCAGTCATCCTCGCCAGGGTAGGGGTGAGTTGCGGACGGGCCTGCGGAGCCAGAGGAGGCATCCGGAACGCATCGAGTTCGATGGTTACATCTTGACGGAGTTCATTGCTTTTGCCCACCATACGTCGCGCCTGCACCACCACTTCGGTAGAGTCATCAAACTGGTTGCCGACGAAGGCAAACCGACCATTGTCACCGGTTTCACCTTTAGCGTAGTAGAAGTTAGGCGGCATCACCATTATTTCTACCGCACCGTTGTCGGGTTGGTTACGGTTATAAAACTTCACTAGCCGACCGCTCACGGTAAATCCCCGTTCGAGCACGTGGCTAAGCTCCGGCACGCTGTCGTGCAGCACGTCCTCCCAGCGGAAGCGCCGCCACCCCTGGGTAAGCATCAGGTAGTCCCGCGCCCGGTAGGCTTCGGCCGACGTGTCTTCCAGGTAATACGACGGCTGCTCAACGAAGCCCTTCAGCTCCGAAGTCAACAATAAGTTGCTACGAATATCTTCGGCGTACGGATTATACGTAATCTGCCGGGGGTTGGTAACGGTTAGAGAAGCCAGACCCGCCACCGCCTGACCACTCGTGTCCCGCAGCGTGAGTTGCACTGCCACCGAGTCACGCTGACCGTAAGACGGTGCGGCGGTCTGAAGCGTTGTTTGAGGGGCCGTGGGAAGGTTCACGTAGAGCAACCGTTCGCAATGAGGCACCCCGTCCGCATCAAAAAAAGTAAGGTGGCAGATACCCGGCGGAAACAACGAACGCTCCAAATCCACCACCAAGTGGGGTTGATCTTTTTCTACCGTGAAGGCAGCAAACACCATTCCCCGCCGATGCGCAATCACCTGGCCGCCCGTCACGGGCAGGTCGGGCTGGTTGCTATACACCGTGATTTTTACCTGATCGCGCTGCGGATGGTGGATCACGCGCAATGCGTAGCCCTGCGGCTGCACCGGAGGTAGCGAAAACTCCAATGCCACTCCCTGCAGATCAACCCGGGCCGTGTAGAACTCGCCAGCCGTAGGTTTCAGAACAAATGCGCCCATACCGAGGCGGTGCGTCTCGAACTGGGCTACTTCCCGTTGGCGTTGGTCAACAACAGTTCCGCGCACATCGATGTGCTTACCGTCGGGACCCACCGCCTTAAAGGCCACCAGGCTGGCCAAGCCATCAACCAGTTCGCCCCCTTCCGGAAAGAACTGCAGGTCGACAAGAGAACGCCGGTCTTCGTACACGAATGTTTTTTCTTCGGTTTCCAACTCTTGTTGCAGGGTCTGCCCGATAGCGATGCTGTCGGTGGCCCACACCGGGAAGGTGCGATCGAAGAAGTAGGCTTCGCCGAAGTTGCGCATCCAGTTGGTATAGGCCCGCACCCGATAATTGCCGGAAGATAGCGAGTCGGGCAGCACAAAGCCGTTGTGCGCGGTTCCGTCTTCCACCCGAAGGCGGTGCCGTTCTACCACTTCGTTATTAGGATCAAGCAGTTCCACGTAAAGCAGCGAACTGCGCCCGCCCCGCCGGTGGGTAACCGCGTTGACCAGGTACGATTGGTACCACAGGGTTTCACCCGAACTGTAGTAAGGCTTGTCGAAGTGCAGGTAGACTTTCTCCTGCCAGTAAGTGGACACGTACTGCGCCAGTCGCTCCGCGATGGAGTCGCCCGGCGCGGGGCGAAGGGTAGCGGCAACCAGGAGACAGCTTAAAAGCAAAACATGCTTCGGATCAAAGATTCTTCGTACGGAAGTTAGCTTTCTCAAGAACATGATCGGGAGGTTCTGATTGGAAAATTTATTCGGTGGTCGGAGGCAGTTGGTAACTGCTCCAGCGTTCGCCACCCCGCAGCACCTGGTAGGGCTGGCCCTGCTCCTCAGCCGCCCGCACAAATTCGTCGGGGTTGGCGGTGTTGAAGGTGAACATATCGTAGTGGCCCGGAATCACGGTGCGGGCGTTGATCTCCTTGGCCAAGCGCACGGCTTCTTCGGCACTGAGGTTGCCCGCCACCTTGCGCTCGGGGGCCCGCCCGTTGATGGGCAGCAGGGCCACGTCAATGTCAAAAGGCTTCAGTTGCTCCACCATGCCCTCGTAGCGCAGCGTGTCGCCGCTGTGGTAAACGGTGTAGGGGCCGAACTGGATTACGTAGCCCAGAAACCGACAGCGACCGGCCTCATCGCGCTCCACTGTCTCGTGGGCGGCGGGCACCGCGTGGAAGGTAAAGTCAGCCACGGTTACGGACTCGCCGTCGGTAAGGCCAATTGGCAGGGTGGGGTCTAGGTCCAAACGCTCGGCCACAAAGGCTCGGTTGGCTTCGGGAATGACCAGTTTGAGGTCGGGGTTCACCCGAAAGAGAGGGCGGAGCGTGTCGCCATCGAGGTGGTCGGTGTGGTTGTGGCTCGAGGTGACCACGTCGATAAAGTTAAGGCGCGAGGGATCTATCACGCGCTCGCTCATGCGGGTGTGGGGCTTCTCGGTGCGGGCGTACTTGTGGGTAAGCGAGTCAGAGAGATACGGATCGATGAGCAGATAGTGTCCTTTCCACTGAATGAGATAGCCGCTCTGGCCAAGCCACCACAAATGAAAGGCTTCCCGCTCGGAGGCGGAGCGCTGAATATCCTTCAGTAGGGCATCGTCTTTCTGGAGGGCGGGAATCAGTTCGGCAGGCATGGCTTTGGGGTTAGGCGAAAAAGCCTCGGCAAGTTACGAAGTCGGTGGGTCATCTGCCAAGATTGCGTAGCGATAATTATCGCGCCATCCCCCGGGAGTAAGCAGAATCTTCCGTCCGATGCCCTCGCGGGTCATGCCAATCTTCTCCAGCACTCGCACTGAGGCGTGGTTCTCGGTGGCGGCTCCTGCTTCAATGCGGTGGAGCTTCAGCCCATCGAACCCGAACCTCACCAGCGCTTGGGCTACTTCGGTAGCGTAGCCGTGTCCCCAGTATTTCGGAAGCAGTTTGTAAAATATCTCGCCCCGCCGGTGACGCGGCGGGGACAGGTTGAAGCCCGCCTCTCCAACAAACAGGTTTCGGTCAGCCGTTCGAATCGTCCAGCCGTAGTGGATTCGGGTTGCTTCGGCGGCATTCTCGATCGTTGGCCGCATCACCTCTCGGGTAACTTGCTGGTTTCGTGGAATGTCGAGGGTATTGAACTGCGCCACTTCCGGATACGTGTGCAACCGGTGGATATCAGCTAAGTCATCCCAAATAACTTCGCGCAGTAGTAAGCGGGGAGTAGTCAAATTCATTGATCAGTGGGGGGGTAACTACCTGAGTTTTTCCAAGTCACGAATCAGAATCTTGCGGCGGTCGAAGTTGATTACGTTTTTTTCCTTGAGGTCGTTGAGGATGGTGGTGACGGTTTGCCGCGAGGTGCCGGTGAGGCTGGCAATGTCCTGGTGCTTCAGGTGGTTGGGGATCATGGTTTCAAAGCCCACCGGCCTACCCTTCTCCTCGGCCAGGTCGCGCAAGAATTCTACCACCCGGGTGCGGGCGTCCTTGGAAATGAGCAGCTCGATGCGCCGTTCCAGCTTGCGCAGGCGGTTGCCCACCATCTTGAAGATCGTTAGGTTCAGCTCCTGGTTGTCGGCCATCCGGGCCTGCATGTCATCGATGGTCATGGGGCACACCACCGTGTCTGTATCCAGCGCCATCGCGAAGTCGCGGCGGCGGTCTTCACCCGTCAGGGCTAGTTCGCCAAACACCTCGCCCGGGGTCATAATCGTCTTCACAATCTCCTTACCGTCTTCGGCGTAGGAGCCGAGCTTCACGCGCCCTTCCTTCACCACGTAGACGTAGGCCGACGGCTCGCCCACGAAGTAAACCAGGTCACCCTTCTGGTAGGTGCGGTGCTCAATCTGGTGGTCGAGCTCCACGATGCGCTGGGGGCAGAATATATTCGCGAAGTTGGTTTCCTCAAAAAACCAGAGTCCGGTGATGATGTCGTTATTCATAGGAGAAGCAGACCTAAGGTAGCACAAGCGAACGCTTTCGCTACGACAAGGTACTAACTATTGGACTACATCTCCAAACACGGCCTTTTCAAAAAAAACAGAAGCAAAAATTAACGGTTTTGCTAGCCGTCAGACCGGGCCTTTGTTGGCGTTTTTCTTTTCAAGTTAGCATTTTCTAGACCTTGGAGTAAAAAACCTTCTAGCTCAAATTTCCGCCCGGTTGAGGCTAGCTCTTGTTGTGCGTCCGTGTTCTTTATTTCGCAATATCTATATTATCAATATCCAAAATTTCTATTCCTCTATTCCTGAAATCTGTTATCATGCTATCTTTCATTGCTTCAGACTCAGATAAAACGGCTTCTTCAATCAGGTTGACATGATAATTTCTGTTCTGTGCAGCTTCAGAGGTTATCTTGATGCAATAAGCAGCATCCAAACCAACAATATACAAGTCATTTATTTTATTACTAGACAAAATATTATCAAGTTCGGTATCTGAGAACGAATCATTTCCAACCTTAACAACCTCCAGACCCGAGTCTAACTTCAGCCGTTTATCGAATTTAGCTCCTAAGCTGCCCTTTGCATAAGAATTATCTAATAGATTTATCAATGGATTTGAAATTTCACTTCTGATGAAGAGGATCAAAGAATTTTTATTCTTAAAAACGTCAGATATGTGATTAATTTTCTCTATCAATCTGTCAGAATGTTTTTTGTAGAAGGGGTTCCTAGAGACATCTCCGGTTGTACCTTCTTGAATATCTACAACTAGAAGTGCTGTTTTACGTTCACTATAATTCTTTATAGGCTGTCCTTGTGAAACACTAGAGAAATTCTTTTCAAAAATTTTGAAATTGACAAATAGCACTACTATGAAAAGAATTATTGTGCCGATAACGATTAGTGCAGCCGTCAGGCCGGGCTTGTTTAATGTTTTTCTTCCGTTTATCAATTATTGTGCTTGGCGAAACTAATTTTCAAGCTAAACTTTAAACCGGCTGGCGGCTGCACAGTGTTAGGCACCGCTTTCTTTCCAATCTTTGACAAATTCACCTTTGCTGAATTTGACCGTACTTACAGTCACTTTATGTTTAGATTGAATCAAATCATCATAATATCGCTCAGACTCCGCAAATGACTTTACGTTAGTCAATCTGATAATTGTTACTACTTCACTCAAATCCTTCACCAAAAATATCAGATAAGCATATTCATCATCTGTTATTCCGGATAATACAATCGTTTCATCATCCTTGTTTTCAATAGCACCTAATGCCCTTTCCCAATATTTCAGGTCTTCTTCATTGAATTTGTCTCTCCTAACATTTTGGGCAAAGTGTAATCTGGTCTTATAAACATCGTAGAGATGGCTTCTTTTAGATTCAAATCCTGGTTGAAATAAAATTGTATGATTGCTGATTGAATTAATGCAAGCTAAAGAAAGCGTATCATCTTTACGTTTTAAAGCCTGTAGAATTAAATCTAATCTTTCTTTTACTTTCATTATAGTGGTGCCTAACGTGCGGGCAGGCAGTGTGGCGGCTTTGGAGCATCTTTCGTCCGAGTTGGCATTTCAGTTACTTGTTTGCGTTGATACTCCTGTTCGCGACTCAACCAGCCATGCTGCTTGCCTCGTGTTGGCGGTATGTTATTTTATTTTCTTCAGTAAGTTTTCCACTTCATTTATGTCTCCCCGAAATCGGCTTATTTCGGTTTTAAACATTAATCCCCATGAATTACTTCCTTTTCTTCTTATCCAGGTCAATACCGGAGTCCAATCTTGTGTTTTGAAGATTACTCTATCAAACCCTTCCAAATCATCGTAAATCAATTCTTTATTAGATTTAATTTTCAAGTCTACGATTGCTTCCCATTGTTTTTGCCAATAGGCATCATCATGCCAATTACTCACATTTAAATTCTTGATCAGATTAATTATTATATCCTGGTTTTTTCCGAATTGAAATTCGTAATCTTCTCCTGATTTAAATAGTCTCCAAGGAGAAGGAACCGAATCAATTTCCAAGTCTTGATATTTCAGGAAAGCTACTTTTTCTCGCTTTACAGATTTTTCAATCTTATTTGGTGGCTGATCAAGTGGTTTAGGGAATACGTCCTCTACGTTCATTAACACCTCACAATCACATCCGCCTCCGTGTTCAATAAAAAAGTCAATGTGTTCGTGAAAAATGATGCCTTTAGATGCTAGGAAGGTTGAGGTTAGATTGAAATTATGTTTACAAGGTTCGGTCTCAAGTTTTAAGTCCAAATAATCAAAAAGTTCCTGAAAAATAGATTCAGGAAATGGTATAGTCGTTAAAAACTCTTCTTCTTCCTGTTTCTTCCAAGCTTCTATTGTCTCTTTATGTTTCTTGTTATTGCTCATTCTAATTACCGCCAACGGTTGGTATATGAAACGTAGCGTGTAAATAGACGCTGAACTTTCGGATTATGCACGAGCCGAATTTTTATTTTTTCTATTTATCTTTAATTTTCTAAATATACAAAAATAAAAATTTGGCGGACTTAATAAAGAAACAAAAACCTCTCGGAAAGCCCGAAATAGCTATGTTTTATATACGTTGTTATGTGCAGGCTTTTATTCCTCAAAGTTGTCAAAGTACGAAAAGTCTTTTGTTATTTTCCCATTTTCGATTGTGAAAATTGTACAAATTGGTAATTCAAATTTCGAGTTGTCAGGTGCAGTTCCGCTCGATACAAATTCCACGATTATATTTTTCTCTCCAGATGGATAAGTTTGAATAACTTTATCGTTTATGTCAGTAAATATTCCATTCAGTTCTGAATACTTTGCAATTATTTCTGCTCTTGTCATTTTCACAATTCCTTCTCCAAGAGTTGGGTCTTTAAATTCAGCCGTTTCAATGTACATTTCCGCCATTTTTTGCCATTCGTGATTATTAAAATGTTCAAAATATTGTTCGACTATTTGAGTGTTTTTGACCGCTTGTGCGGAAGAATTATTTTTTTCTGTACAAGATATTGTTAATGATAATATCAGGATTATAAATATTGTTCGCATAATTTTTAATGTTTTGTTCAGAAGTCCGTTGACATATTTTCCAATATGTATTCTCGTCTGATTTTTTGGTTTATGTTTTGTAATACTTGGTCTATGATTTTTTTAGATTCCAAGGTTTTTGTGTTTTTGAAAATATTGGCTTTTACCAATGAAAGATAGATATGTTCGTTTGGCAATTTGTTTTCTACCATTTGTAATAATTATTTTGCCTCGTCCATTCTTTGTGCTTTGCTTAAAGAGTAACAAAGGTTCAATTTCATAATTGGCGAATTTGAAAGCGAAAGCATTATTTTATAGAGTTTAATAATCTCGTTCCAATGTTCAATGTCATTTTTTGCTGCTGTCATATGTTTACTTGCAATTAACGCCTCAACATAATACTTATTCAGCTTTTCAGGTTTCTCCAAATAGTGGAAAGCCAATTTTATAAAGTCATTGTTCCAATTCTTTTTGTCTTGTTCAAAAAACGAAATGATTTTGTCGTTTTTAACCTTTGAGGGAATTCTTGCAAGATGAAAACAAAATAAGGCGAGAAGGTTTTTGGTGGTAGTTTGCTCGAATTGGTCAGACAATACTTTTGCAAGTGCCAACGCCTCTAAACACAAATCTTCATTTATAATTGACTTTATTTTTTCGCTGAAAGAGTCGAAACCGATATTAAAAACTGCATAGAGAATTTCTTCTACGATTGCAATTTCATTTTCGGACACTTGTTTGAATGTCAAATCAAAATCTGCGTTTTCAGTTGCTTGTCGAAAGGCCTTTTTTGCTCTGCTTATACTTTTGTAAATTGCATCTTGTGACAATAAAGTACATTCACTAATTTCTTTGATATGCAGACCAAAAATATTCTTTAGAATGAAAATCACTTTAACTTTTGAAGAAACGTTTTTGGATTTGGCTAAAAACAAAACAGTTTTCAGCCTTAAATCCTCGTTCGGATTTTCTGTTTCTTCGGTAGATTTAAAATGATTTACCGATTGTAATCGGTTTTCTCTTTTTATTTGGTTCAAAACGTCATTTCGAGCAACAATAAAAAGCCAGTTTTCCTTATTGGTAGGAACTTGATTTGGTTTCCAGCTTTTTAAAGACTTGTAAAATGAATTTTGAATTGCATCCTCAATTTCGCTAACATAGTTTGCACCAAATTGGCTGAAAAGAGCTGAAAATAATTTACCGTAAAAAGTTCTGTAACTCGATTCTACAACTGAAGATTTTTTATTCTTCATATTCCATAATCGGTCTTATTTCTGTAGTTCCGCCATACAAATGGCAAGGACAACCTTTTGCCAATTCAATTACGGTTTTTAAGTCTTTTGCTTGCAGTAAATAATAGCCTCCAATCATTTCTTTGGATTCCAAAAATGTTCCGTCTTTTACGATACTGTCTTTTCCAGAAATCTGAACGCTATTTTCTTCAAGTCCCTCGCCAGAAATTAGATGTCCCGACTTTCCTAATTTTTCAGCCCAAGCCATATGGGAATTCCCTAATTCCTCCATTTCTTTTGGCGAAAGTTGTTGCATTTTCTCAATGTCTTCGTGAAGTAATAATAAATATTTTTTCATTTTTAAAAGTTTTAGTTCACTATAAAGACAGTTCGCACTTTCTTTTTTGGACATTTTTTTGCTAAATTTTGAAATTAGTTCAAATGTTCAATTTTAGCACGATTTTCAGCTTGCACATAACGAGTGTATAAACGCAATTGCGTTTATTTGCAATATAGCATTCGTATGGTTACACTAACAAAAAATCCCTAAATTGCCCATAGTATTATCCTATTTATATTTTCCGTAAAATTTTTCAAACAAATCGCTTACGAAAGCAGACGATACGTTGGCAATTAGTTAAACGTTTATAAACGACTACAAACGTTTAACCAAAGGATCGCGGGGGGCTTGCCGCTACTTCCTCCGCGCCTGCTGTCCGATAAAGTTAATTAAAAGGTACGGTATTCCCTTTAACAGACTTTATGAAAAGGCCGTGCATCTCCAAACAAGCCCAGCCGTGCGGTAGCGGCGCCCCCCGGCTGCCCCCACCGCGACGCTTATTCGCTCTTTAGCGAATCTACCGGATTGCTCATGGCGGCCCGTAGCGTATGAAAGCTGATTGCGCTCATGGTGATCAGTACCGTGAGCAGCGCCGAGGTCACGAAGGTCAACCACTTAATTTCGGTCTGGTAGGCGAAGGTTTGCAGCCAGCCGTCCATAAAAAAGTACGCCAACGGAAAGGCAATAACCATGGCAATGGCGATCAGCATCAGGAAGTCTCGGTAGATCAGGCCGATGATGTTCGATACGCTGGCGCCAATCACCTTACGAATGCCAATTTCTTTGGCCCGTTGCTCGGTGGTGTAGGCCGCCAAACCAAGTAGTCCCAGGCAGGCGATCACCACGGTGAGCAACGAGAAGAGCGTGAATATCTGCCCCCGTTTCTCGTCCGCCTCGTACTGCGACTGGAAGTCCTGATTCAAAAAATCATAGGAAAAGGGCTTGCCCGCGTTCACTTCGGCCCAGGTGTCTTCTACGAACGCCAGGGTGCTGGCCACATCCTGCGGAGCAATTTTTATGTTCAGGAAGTAATTCTGGTCGCCAAAGAAGATGGCCAGCGGCTCAATGGGGCTGTAGAGCGACTGCTGGTGGTAGTCCTGCACCACCCCCACCACGGTGAAGGTAGGGCCGGGGCCGTCTTCATCGCCAATAAACGAAAAGCGTTTGCCGATCGGATCGTCCCACTGCATGCGGGCCACCATGGCTTGATTGACCAGCACCGCCGCCGTATCGGTCGGAAAGTCGCGCGAAAAGTTGCGTCCCGCGACGATCTTCATGCCCATCGCTTCCACGAAGTCATAGTCGGCCCGGTACTGGTCTACCCCGCGCTCGACCACGCCCTCCGGACTGTCGACATTCATCAGGTTTTTGTCTAGCCCGGAGCCAGGCCTCGCCGAAGAATTAGATATCTCCAGCACGTTAGGATTGTCTTTCAGCCGGTTGTAGAGCACCGAATAGTTGGCCCGAATGGTAGAGTCGGGCATGGTGACGGTTAGCACCTGATCCTGCTCAAAGCCTAGGTCTTTGTCTTGAAGGTACTGCAACTGGTCGTAGACAATCCAGGTACAGATGAGCATGGCGATAGAAATAGCAAATTGGGTGACCACCAATACTTTGCGCAAGAGTGCGTTACCGGTGCCCCGCGTCACGTTGCCCTTCAACACCAGGGCCGGATTAAAACTAGACAGGTAGAAGGCCGGATAGCTACCTCCGGCAATGCCTACCACCAGTGCCATGCCAATAAATCCGGCGATAATCTTGGGCTGCAGTAGAAACAACACCTTGATTTCCTTCCCGGCCAACTGGTTGAACAACGGCAGCAGGGCAAGAGCCAGCAGGATACTGATGAAGAGTGCAATGAACGTGAGCAGCGTAGATTCGGTCAGGAACTGGCTAATGAGTTGACTGCGGAAGGAGCCCATCGTCTTGCGTACGCCTACTTCTTTGGCCCGCCGGGTGGCCCGCGCCGTGGCCAGGTTCATGTAGTTGATGCTGGCGATGATGAGAATAAAAAAGGCGACAGCCGCGAAAATGTAGATGTACGACATATCCCCATTTTCGCCCGAATCACCGAAGTTAGACTGTAAGTGGATATCAGACAAGGGCTGTAGCCAATAGTCAATCGTAACCCCATAGTCAGTAAAGATAGGCACTACCCGATTTTTGTTGACATCGGCCAGGGCCCGTTCGCCGTCGGCCAAACCGGCGTTTTCGCGCAGCAGCAGATAGGTCGACACGCCCCAGCCCCCCCAGCCGCCCAGCTCGTCGGGCAGGCTCGCCCGCGAGAGCAGCGCGTCGAATTCCAGGTGCGAGTTGGAGGGCACGTCTTCGACCACGCCGGTGATCTGGTAGTTTTCGTCGCCATTGCGAAACGACTGTCCGATGGGATCGGCGCTGCCGAAGTACTTCTTTGCCGTAGATTGGGTAATTACGGCGGTGTTGGGAGCTAACAAAGCAGTAGCAGGATCGCCCGCGATAAGGGGAAAGTTGAACACCTCAAAGACCGAAGAATCTGCGTAGTAAAAGTCTTCTTCGTAGAAGCGCACGTCGCGTTCGTCGTTGGCAAACAACTCTCGCCCGGCCCCGATAAAGCGAACGGCACGCGCTACGTCGGGATAGTTTTCTTCCAGTTCCTGGGCCAGCGGAATCTGGCCGGAGGGCCAGGTGAACTGGTTGTCGGACTCGGTGAAGTGGGTGACGACCCGATAGATACGGTCTTTCTTGGGATGAAACTGATCGTAGCTTAGCTCGTCGAGCAGGTACAGAAACAGAAACAAGCTGCAGGTGATGCCGAGAGTGAGTCCTAAAATGTTGAGCACACTGTAGATGCGGTCTTTGCCAATGTTGCGGAAAGCGACCTTAAATAAGTTCTGGAGCATCGGTTAGGAAGAGTAGGTGGATAATTTTCCCTATCAAAAAACGCTCCCGGCTGTAGTTGCTTGAAAATGAACAACTTGTGACACAACCTAATTTCCGAAGTGTTCGCTACCGTACACTTACCGTACGAAAATGGACAGAAGGTCAAAAAGCTCGCCATACCCAGGTCGGGGTCCTCACCGATCTCAAGGCGGGCATGGGAAATCTGCTTCCGTGCACCCCGGAGACATTCAAACGACCCCCAATTTGGGCCTTCCGCCGTCCAAAAAGGTTCAAACAAGGCCCAACCCAGGCCTCGCGAGGGCAAAGAATGTTCAAATGACCCCCAACTTGGGCCGCACGACCCCCTCAGTGGGCCTCGCGGACCCTAAAAAGGTTCAAACGACCCCCAACTTGGACCTCGCGGGGGCAAAAGAGGGCCCCGCGAGGCCCAACTTACCCCCCCTTTTTCATAGGTGAATTAAGGGACATTTCTTACATTAATAGGGTAGCCGGGCACTGAATAGTTAATCATTTACTGAGCAGTTCGGCAAGGAAAAGTGCCGAGAGCAAAAAGCTCCCGGCACTAACGCAATCAACCTAGTCTTAGCCAACAATGAACGCAGCCGCGATTCCGTTGGCTCCGGCCACGGCTTCCATCGTCAGCGGTTCGTCGTAGGCGGCCGTCACCGCGTCTAGCCCGAAATCGGGAGTGAGGGTGGTGACGTCCACGCCGCCCTGCATCACGTTGTCTTCTCCGGCGTAGATGGGGGCGGTGGCTGCCTCAAAACCGGCAATACCCTGCGCCTGCGGAATCCAGCCCTTTTGCTGGCGCATGCGGCGCACCTGCGCGGCGTGGCGGGCTTCCACTCCGTGAATGCTCAGCGCGGCGGTGAGCGCGTTGTTTTGAGTGCTACTTAAGGCGGCTCCCTGCAACGCAACTGCCTGGCCCTTGTAGGCCCGCACGCCGGTGTCTTCAAAGCCCTGCGCCAGGGCCAGGAAGATGGCGTAGTTGGCCGGGTCGTGCGGATTGGGGAAGGTGCCACCCGCCGTAAAGTCAAAGTCCGGCTCGGCCACCGGGGTGCCGCCAAAGGCAGTGATGGTGGCCTGCAAGAACGATACGTGCGCTGCTTCATGCTTCCGAATCTGGGCAAACACGGCGCGGTCTTCGGTGGGAATGAGTCCGGGGGTATCCATTCCTAATTCGTAGAAGCGGTACTCCAGGTGCTCCAGGGTGAGGGCGTAGTTGAGGATGCTTAGCGGGTCGGGGGCTTCCTGGGCGAAGGCGGCTCGGGGCAGTGACGCTAACAGGCCCGCCGGTAGCGCGGCCATGGATAGTTTTTTGCCGTACCGGCCCATCGTGCGGAAGGCTTCCCGGCGGGAGTTGCCGGTTTCTTCTTGGGCTTCCGGCGCATCCTGGCCGAACAGGTCTAATAACTTTATAATGCTCATGATATGGGTTTTTTAATGCGTGATAATAACAAAGGATGTTCTGATAAATTGGATGGGCTTGTGAGGGAACAAGCCCAGGGTAAAAAATTATCAGAATGGTGTCTAATGAATGAGAGGCACCTAGCCTATCTGGAACCCGGCTTCGGTGGGCAAGCCGCTGGCGTCGATCTCGGTGGTGATGAACGGACCCGCCGCGGTGAGCACGTCGGCAAACGAGCGCGTGATCTCCAGCCCCGTGGGGCCAATGATATCGTCTCCGGCAAAATCGGCCGAATTGGGGTTCAGTAGGTCGCGGATGGCCGACGCGTGGCGGGCCTCTACCGAAACGATCTTACCGGCCAGCAGCAGGTAGTCGGCACTTTGGATAAACTGCCCCGCCCCGTTGTAGGCACTCACGCCCAGATCTTCGAATACCTTGGCGGTGCCCAGCACGCTGTTGCGATTATTGAAGTCAATGCTACTGAAGTCTACCGACAGGTCGGGGATGATGGCCTCGGCCGGAATGGCGGCCCGGAAGAACTCGCGGTGGTTCACCTCGTGCTGCTGCAGGTCGGCCAGGATCTGCCGCTCATTCTCGGCGGCCGTGTCGTAGTAGCCATTGGCCAGAACGGCCGTGTAAAAGGCCGCTTCAAGTTGCTCCAGGGCGTAGGCGTAGTTCAGGATGCCCACGTCGCCGCTGCCAAACACGGCCACCACGGCAGCGGTGGTGCTGTTGATAATGTTGGAGTACATCGACACCTCGGCGCCCCGGGTAGCCGCTACGCGGTAGTAGTAGGTGGTAGCGCCCTCGACGGTGGTGTCGGTATAGGTAGTAATCCCAGCCGCCACGGTGCCCACTGAGGCAAAGCCGGTGTCCATGCTCAGGGAGCGCTCCACCACGAAGCCGTCTTCGTCGTCCGAGTTGTCGGTCCAGTTCAGGGTGAGTTGCCCGGCGGTCTTGTTGTTGGCTGTCAGGTTGGAGGGAGCGGCCAGGGTGTCGTCGATCGTGGGCGGTACCATGTCGTCGTCTTCGCCGCAGCCGAGCAAGAACAGGCCGGTGGCGGTGAGGGTGGCTCCGCTGTAGGCCAAAAAGCTTCTTCGGGACGCGGGGGCGGGCTGTTTATTTTTGAACTGAGAAAGAGAATTGGGGGTAGACATGCTATGGATGAATTAAGTGAAACAAACGAAGGTAGCGCAGTTGGTAATTGGCAACCGGAGTTGCTAATCACTGAGACAGTCGGGGAAGAAAGCTGGATGTTTGACCAAAGGCTATCGGTGACTACGCTACTGGCGCACGGTTCTACCTACGCAGGAAATAAGGTAAGTGGATTGGAGGGGGCGGGGATTGGAGCGTCTGGTCGCGGAGGGACGGAAAAGACAATTTTTGTTCAGTTGGCTAAAGATGCTGGTGCTGCTTTCGTTGTTCTTTCCGTAGAGGCGCAAGCACATCTCACTTAGTTTAATCTTTCTAGCTGATAATCTCGTATAAGGGTCTCGGCAGGGATATGGAGTTGTTCGTTAAGTCTACGAATCATTGGCAGACTTAACTTTCGCTTCTTATGCATGATGTCATGCTTGCGCTGTCGTCCACCTAGTATCTTATTCAACTCGGATTCAGACAATCCTAATTGTTCCAGGCGGAATTTGATTGCCTCAATGGGATCAGGGGGAGGTACCGGATAGTGTTTGTTCTCGTATTCTTCTACGATTAATGCCAACAACTGTAGTTCATAAATTTCTTCACTATCGGGAGCAAGATCAGTTTGCATAAGCTCATAGATACGGGCCGTAGCCGTGTTGTATTCCTCCTCGTTTTGCAGTACCTTAACCTTCATAACTAATACTTGCTACGTCTACTTTATCATAATCAGCGTGCGTCATTACCCGAACGATGAACACTAACCCTATTTCATATTCAATGTCGACAACGAGGCGATAGTGATTTCCTTTGATATTGAACACTACCCGCTTTTGGTTGATAATGTCGGCTGAGTTGTACATCACCTTCACTTCATTGGGCTTTTCCCATACCACTTGTCGTACTTCGTCGTACCATGCTAATAAAGGTTGACGAGCCGTAGCATGTTTATCAGCGAAGTCCAGGAGCGTTCGTCTCTTAATAATCCTCATGATACGTAAGCAAATGTAGCCATTTTGGTTACATTTTCCAAACACCGCGCGTTTACCTCAACTGTCCGCAACCGAACACACATTGTTCACCAGCGGACACATCCGCCAACTGCTACTTTACTAGAAACGGCCTTTATCGGCCCTCAACGGCAATTCCGCAGCTTGGCAAGCCGTTTGGGGTACTATACCGCAAGAGTAATCTCCTACGCACCCTATACCCCGGCATTATGCTCAAGAATTATTTCGTAATCGCCCTACGGCTACTGAAGCGCAACCAGCTCATCAGCACCATCAATATCCTGGGCCTGGCCCTGGCCCTCACCGGCACCCTGCTCATCGCCCTGTTCGTGCAGGACGAGCTAAGCTACGACCGCTACCACGCCCACGCCGATGACATCTACCGCGTCACGCGTAACTTTTTGTCGTCCGACGGCAGCGTGGCGTTGCATATAGCAGATATTGCCTCTCCTTACGGACCGTTGCTGGAGAATGACTTTCCTGATATCAAGGAGGTGGTGCGCACCACGTACTGCGGCCTGCCCCTGCGCCGTATCGCGAACGACGGCAGCGTGGGCGAACCCCTCAACTTTGACAAGCCCTTCTACGCCGAGCCCTCGGTCTTTACCATGTTCTCCGTTCCTATCGTGTCGGGTGATGCCACCGCCCCGCTCGAGAAACCTTTCACCCTGATGGTATCCGACGCGGCGGCCGAGCGGCACTTCGGCACGCAGGATGTGGTGGGGGAACGTTTGCAGTCCGACGAGCACTACTTCGAGATCATTGGCGTGTACGAGGCTTTTCCTCCTCAATCACACTGGCACCCGGACGTGCTGGTGGCCTTTAGCACGCTCAACGACGAGAGCATTTACGGACGGGAACAGCTAGAAACCGCCTGGGGCGAGAACAGCTTCAGCACCTATATTCTGGTGAACGAGGAGTTTGACCCCACCCGCACCGAAGCGCAGTTCCCAGACTTTTTGGACCGCAATATGACCGGCTTTGATGAGGCTCCGCCCAGCACCTGGACCAACCTGTTCCTCCAGCCCCTCACCTCCATTCATCTGCACTCGCAGCTTGATTCGGAACTGGAAGCCAACGGCAACATCAACCACGTGTACATCATGGGGGCCATTGGCGCATTTCTGCTGCTCATCGCCTGCTTCAACTTCATTAACCTGTCTACCGCCCGGGCCACCAGCCGGGGCAAAGAGGTGGGCCTGCGCAAGGTGGTGGGTGCCTTTCGGCAGCAACTTATCGTGCAGCACCTGAGCGAATCTGTGCTGATAGCCCTGTTTGCCTTTCTGGTAGCCATTGTGCTGGTAAGCTTGGCCCTGCCCTGGCTCAACGATTTCACCGGCAAGTCGCTGGCGGCCGAGCAGTTTATGCAACCGGGGGTGGTGCTGGGCGTGCTGGGGGCGGTGGTGCTGGTGGGCATACTGGCGGGCCTGTACCCGGCGTTCATCATTTCCGGCTTTAAGCCCGCCCTCACCCTGAAGGGACGTAGCGGGTCCACCCGAGGCAGTGGCCAAGTGCGCAAAGTGCTGGTGGTGGTACAGTTTACCGTATCCATCGTGATGATCATCGCCACGCTGATCACCTATCAGCAGTTGAACTACCTGAACGACCGCGACCTGGGCTACACCAAGGATCAGGTGGTGCTACTGTACAACAGCTATCGCCTGAGCGACCGATACGAAGCT
This sequence comes from Cyclobacteriaceae bacterium, assembly GCA_965217295.1. Lineage (GTDB taxonomy): Bacteria > Bacteroidota > Bacteroidia > Cytophagales > Cyclobacteriaceae > Tunicatimonas. The sequence goes on along the minus strand of CBDCHR010000008.1, from coordinate 3,556,372 downwards.
TTTTACAATGAACTCACCCAAGACCCGTCCATCATCAATGCTGCTCAATCGAGCCACGTGCCTACCGAACGGCTAACGTCCTTCTCGGGCACTTCGGTGCAGCAGGGTGATAGTTTAGCAATCACTGATGTGGTGATGAAAGAAGTGCGCATTGATCCCAAGTACTTCGCCACCTACCAGATACCGATAGTGAGTGGCCGCAACTTCTCCGAAACCATCGCCTCGGACGACTCCACCAGCTTTATCCTCAACGAGACGGCCGTCCGTATGGTGGGGTGGAGCAACGAAGAGGCCGTGGGGCAGATGATCAAGAACGGCGAAACCACGGGCACGGTGGTGGGGGTGGTGCAGGACTTCCACTTTGAGTCGCTGCACCAGTCTATTGTGCCGATTATCTTCAATGGTCATCCCGAGCGGTTTCACGAACTGTCGGTGCGGGTGGCGGCGGCCGACATGCCGGAGGCCCTGGCCCGTATGGAAGCCACGTGGAAGCAGTTTGTGCCCGATCAGCCGTTCAACTACGAGTTCTTGAGTGAGAGTTACCGGCACCTGTACGACAGCGAGCGCAGCCAGAACGAACTGTTTATCATCTTCGCCACGCTGGCCATCTTTATCGCGGCGATGGGCCTGTTCGGTCTGGCCACCTTCAGTACCCAGCAGCGCACCAAGGAGGTGAGCATCCGCAAGGTGTTGGGCGCGCCGGTGAGCAGCATTCTGCGCCTACTCAGTCAGGAAATTATCATCCTGATCCTGATCGCCAATCTGATTGCCTGGCCCATCGCCTGGTACGCGATGCGGGAGTGGCTCGGTGGCTTCGCCTACCACGTGGAGATGAGCATCTTTACGTACCTGCTGGCGGCGGTGCTGGCCCTGCTCATCACCCTGGTCACCATCAGCAGCCAGACGGTGAAGACCGCGCTGACCAACCCGGCGACTATTTTGCGCAACGACTAAAGATCAGGATAGGTAGGATTGATCGGGATTTGCCGGATTAGAAGATGAGTAGAATGAATTCGTCCTTGGAATGGCAGGGCCCAAAGTCGTAGTGCCCGCTACGACCCAAAACTAACTTTCACTGGCTGTAGCGTCCGCTCGTTCTTCACAGTAGCAACCATTCCTTATCCTGTATATCTTATGCTATACCGGTGCTTATACTGTTAATCCTGGTTTAACCTTACGCTGTACCATTCTCGTTGTTTTGCTACTATTCGGTGGGCACGTAGATGAAAGCGCCGGGGTCGATGGGTCAAATGGCGGGCATTCAATTATCGATTCGTGATTCATCACACGAGGATCAACCCACTCAGGTAACACCTCAACACATTAGTAAGCAACCGGCCGGGGTGCCCCGCAAAAGTTGCATAATCCACCGAAACCTTGCCTCCCCCTGCCAAGTACTCCCCTATATCCTTTTTATATCAGCCTACGGTTCGCCATCTTGCGAAGCAAATAGTTAGAGACAGACCGATCATAGGCCAGCATCCAATATCCAACATCTAGCCATTCAGAAAGTCCATGCATATCGCCATCGTCCTAAACACTTCCTGGAACCTGTATAACTTTCGGCGGGGCCTGATTGATGCCTTGCGGGAAGCGGGACATACGGTGACGCTCGTTGCTCCGGAAGACGAGCACGCGGCCCGGCTGCGCGTACTGGGCTACCGCCTGGTGACCGTGCGCATGGATCGGCGGGGCATCCACCCCGGACGCGACCTGGCCTACCTGCGGGAGCTCTACCGGGTTTACCGGGAGGTGCGGCCCGCCGTGGTGCTGCACTTCACGGTGAAGCCCAACATCTACGGCACCGTGGCGGCGCACCGGCTGGGCATCCGGACGGTGAACACCGTGTCGGGCCTGGGCACGGTGTTCCTCAAGAAGGGGGTGGTGTCGTGGGTGGCCCAGCAACTCTACCGTCTCACCTTCCGCTGGGCCGACTGGGTGTTGTTTCACAATCCCGACGACCATGCACTATTTATGGAGCGGGGGCTAGTCGCACCGGATCGGGCCGCGGTGGTACCCGGATCGGGCGTCGACGTGCAGCACTTTGCTCCGGCAGATAAGATGCAAACTGATGATCAGCCCTTCACTTTTCTGGTGATTGCCCGGCTGCTTATCGACAAAGGCATTATGGAATACGCCGAAGCGGCCCGGCGGCTGCGGCAACGGGGGGGGCAGGCCCGTTTTCAGTTGCTCGGGGCCCGCGACCCGCAGCACCGCCGGGGCATCCCTGACGCTACGGTAGATGCCTGGGTCGACGAAGGACTGATTGACTACCTGGGCACCACCGACGACGTGCGCCCCTTCATTGCGCGGGCCGATGCGGTGGTGCTGCCCTCGTACCGCGAAGGACTGCCACGCACCCTGCTGGAAGCGGCCAGTATGGAAAAGCCGCTGGTCACCACCGACACTCCCGGCTGTCGCCACGTGGTTACCGACGGGCACAACGGCCTGCTGTGCCGAGCCCGAGACGCCGCTGGTCTGGTAGAAACCATGCAGCGTTTACAGCAGATGACTTCCGCCGAGCGGCAGCAGATGGGGCAACGCGGCCGGGCACTGGTGACCCAACGTTTCAGCGAACAATACGTTATCAATCAATATTTATCCTATTGTAGTAGGGACATGATTAATCGCGCGGCGACCGTCATGTCCCTACGGTAACCAACAACCACCATCATGAACGTACACCATCATCACCTTGAAGGGCTTATTGAAATCATCCCAGCGGTGTACCACGACGCGCGGGGTTACTTCTTGGAAACCTACCACACCGAGCGGTTTCGGGTTTTAGGCATTGGTCCGGACTTCGTGCAGGTGAACCAGTCTTTTTCTAAACGGGGCGTGCTGCGGGGGCTGCACTTTCAGCGCGCTCCCCACCAGCAGGGCAAGCTGGTGAGCGTGGTACAGGGGCGGGTGCTCGACGTGTCGGTGGACCTGCGCCCGGGTTCGCCTACCTACGGGAAGCACGCCAAGGTGCTCATCGACAGTGAGCGGCACAATCTATTATACGTGCCCGAAGGCTTCGCCCACGGCTTTGTGGCCCTGGAAGATACTATCTTCAACTACCAGTGCACCAACCTCTATCACCAACCCTCCGACGGCGGGCTCCGTTGGGACGATCCTGACCTCAACATTGACTGGGAACTAGAGCAACACGGCATTGATTCGCCGATTGTTTCGGAAAAAGACCAGTTATTGCCTAGCTTCGCCGCCTACAACCAATCACACTCCGTTCCGCTTGAAGATACCACCGGCCACTAGGCGCTTACTGCATCCGCTGCTCCCGAAGCTTATTCTGCTGGGGATGCTGCTGGGCACCTCGTCCTGCGGCATCTACCGCAACCGCATCCTGTTCGCCACCGACCAACCGGCCGGACTGCAACAGGTAGCCGCGGACATCCAGCGTAACTACCTGATTCAGGAGAACGACTACCTCGAGGTAGAGGTGTATACCAACCGGGGCGAACTGCTCATTGACCCCAACTTTGAGATCCGCAAGGAGATCGGGGTGATGGGTCAGCAGGGGCAACAGCAGCGGCAGGTGCCCCGCTACCTAGTGCGCGAAGGAGGCGTGGTTGCGCTGCCCGTGGTGGGCGACGTGCGGCTGGCCGGACTCACGCTCAACCAAGCCGACAGTCTGCTGGCGCAGCGCTACGCTACCCTCTACGAAGAACCCTTCGTGATCACCCGCTACACCAACAAGCGGGTGATTGTGCTGGGCGCTACGGCCGGGCAGGTGGTGCCGCTGCTCAACGAGAACACCAACCTGATTGAGGTGCTGGCCCTGGCCGGAGGCGTGACCACCCAGGCGCGCACCGACAATATCCGCCTCATTCGGGGCAATCTGAATAACCCCGAGGTGCAGGTCATTGACCTGTCTACCATCGACGGGATGCAGGCCGCCTCCCTGCGGGTGCAATCGGGCGACATTATCTACGTGCAACCGGTGCAGCGGGTGGTGTCGGAAGCCATTCGCGACATCTCGCCCGTGCTGGGCTTGGTTACCAGCATATTTACCCTTATCATACTAATTGATCGGTTAAACCCTAATTAATGGCAAACCAGTTGTCCGACACGGATGCATTAACCGGCATGCCCAGCAGCGGGGGCGGTTCGGATCTTGACCTCACCAAGGTGTGGCTCACCGTGCGCAAGAACGCGGGCTGGCTACTGCTGCTGCTGCTGCTCACCAACCTGGCGGCCTATCTCTACGTGCGCTACACCCGCCCCGTGTACGAATCGCACTCGGTGCTCAAGCTCAACGTGAAGAGCGAGGCCAACATCCTGGGCCTGAACGCCGTATCGCAAGGGCTCGACGACCTGGCCGGGGAAATAGAGTTGCTCAAGTCGAACCTGTTCTTCGGCAAGGTGGTCGACGTGGCCGACCTCGACGTGAGCTACTATGCCTACGGGCGGGTGCTGTTTCAGGAGCGCTACCGGAACTCCCCCTTTCGGGTGGAATACACCATCAAAAACCCCGCCTTCTACGATCGCCCCATCGACCTGGAGATTATTAATGGTGACCAATACGTGCTGGCTTCTCCCGAAGGCGACGAGGGGCAAACCCGGGCTTACCGCTTCGGCGAAGTGGTTGAGACCCCTGACTACCGCTTTGTGGTAACGCTGACCGACCACTACGCCGCGGGTGGCGAAGGGGCTTACTACTTCACGGTGAACAGCGACCAAGCGCTGGTGAGTTACCTGGGTAGCAACATGACGGTGGAGCCGGTAAACTTTAACGCCAAGACCATCCGCATTGGCTTTGAGGGCTACCACCAGAAGAAGGTGCGCGACCTAGTGCACCTGATTGACTCAGTATACCTAAAGTATTCGCAGGAGCAGAAGAACCTGGCCACCCAGCAAAAGATTGCTTTCTTAGACGAGCAACTAACCAGCATTGAGCAACGGCTGTCAACCTACGAAAGCTACTTCGAGAACTTCACCATTGACAATAAGACCAACGACCTGCCGTCGGCCATCGGCGAAGCCATCGCCCAGTTGAAAGAACTAGAGCTGCGCAAGCTGTCGCTCCTCCAAACCCAGGAAGCGGTCGCCGGGTTGTCGGATCAGGTGAAGAACGAGGAACTCATCTACACCGGCCCGGCCGCCTTCACCGACTATCCGGAAGACCTGAGCACTTACGTGGAGCAGCTCAACCAGTTGCTCAATGAGCGGTCGCTGCTGATGCAGTCGTACAAGGAGTCGTCGCACGCCCTGAAGCTAAAGGATCAGAAGGTGGCGCTGCTCAAGAAAGACATCACCCAACTGCTGGCGGCCTACCGTGACCAGCTCGCCGAAGCCATTCGGGAGGTGGACCGCACCCGGGCCACGGTGGAGCAAAAGTTTGTGCAACTGCCCGCGCAGGGCACGCAGTACGATAAAAACCAGCGCTACTTCAACCTGTATGAGCAGGTGTATCTGTCGCTGATGCAGACCAAGAACGAACTGGAGATTGCCAAGGCCGGCACGACAACCGACTTTGTGGTGCTGCTGCCCGCCACGATGCCCGGGGCGCCCATTGCTCCCGAGCGATTCATGGTGCTGGGCGCGGGCATGGTGTCAGGCCTGATGCTGTGCCTGTTGTTTGTGGCGGTAAGCTACGTGGTGAACGACAAGATCAGCAGCCAGACCGAACTGGAACGCTACATCACGGCCCCGATTCTGGGCACCATTCCGTTTTACCGGCGGGTACGCTCGCGGGGCAGCACCCTGGTGGTGCGTGACTCGCCCAAATCGGCCATCAGCGAGGCGTTCCGCACGGTACGCACCAACATGCAGTTTGTGGGGGCGCAGCAGGAGCAGCGGGTGATCTCGGTGACCTCTACGGTGGGATCGGAAGGCAAAACGTTTGTAGCCACCAACCTGGGCAACGTCATTGCGCTGTCGGGCAAGCGGGTGGTGCTCATCGACGTGGACTTGCGCAAGCCCAAGGTGCACCTGGCCTTTGGCGACACCAACACCAACCGGGGCGTGAGCAACGTCCTAATCGGTGAGTATTCCCTGCAAGACTGCCTGGTGTCGACGGATATTGAGAATCTGGACTACATTCCGGCGGGTTCACTTCCGCCCAACCCGGCCGAACTGATCGCCAGTGCTCCCTTCAATGCCTTAATCGACGATCTGAAGGCACTCTACGACGTGGTGATCATTGACACCCCCCCGGTGGGGCTGGTCACCGACGGGGCTCTGGTGATGAAGAAGGTGGACCTGCCACTGTACGTCTTCCGTGCCGACTTCTCGCGCAAGGCGTTTGCCAACACCCTGAACCGAATCAGGCAGTCGCAGGGGCTAAGCAAGCTGGCGGTGATCTTCAACGGCATGGATGCAGCGACGGCCCGGGGCTACTCGTACGAGAAGTACGGCTACGGCTACTACGAGACGGACGACGAGGACCGGCCCTGGTGGCAGCGGTGGCGACGATGATTGACCATATGATACGCTTGCTTCAAGCAAAAGAGTGCTGAGGCAACATTTGGAGTAGAGAAAGGCACCGCCTACAGCCCCGTTGCTACCATGTTGCCGGTGCGGGTCCTCGTGAGCGTATCGGTAACAAACCTTCCAGTGGGTATTTAGTATTATGCGAGGCATCGATCATCCAGTCCAGCGGCGGGTTGGTGTTGTGCGGATCATCCAGTCCGCGTATGATTTCGTTAAAGATAAGGAACAACTGACAGGGTCGGATGGCGCCTACCGTGAGGTTATCGGGTTGGTCCTAAAAGGTGTTGGAGTTCATTGCATCAAAGCGAATGCCCAAGACATCGGCCTGTTGCTGAATCGCTGCGTAATCCTGAGGTATGTCCCACGGGATGTGCAGAGAAATAGCGCCACCGCTGCCGTTGAGCGCGTGGAGTAGCCCCACGTCTTCCAGCTTGTCTTCCAGGGTGGTAGGCACCCCGACCAGGGGGAAGCGTCCGAAGCGGGTGCCACCCGCCCCCAGGGCCCAGCTGGGAATGGCTACCTGAAATGCCAATAGCCGCTTGATAATCGGCTCAATGTCTACGTTTTTTCGGTCAAGCACCGAACCCAGCAGGCTTAGAGTTTGCTAATGGTGGGTCTGGTGCGATGCGTTGAAGTATTGGAAGCTCTCTTGATTTATCTTCACGATGTCTCTTCTCGTTAACGTATTGAAATTCCTGATCAAAACCAACGGTCTCGAGGTTTGCATAAAACGGGCGCAATCCTTACGTAGGGTATCAATCTCCTGCGATTGAAAGTATTGCTGGTTCGGTGGTTTGTTGGCGGGCCCAGAGCGGCGGTTTATTGCATTCTTCTGAGAAACAGGCTTTCATCCAACCGTGCTGTTTCCGTGCTCCTCCCGTACTCGAGCCGTGCTCCGGGCGGGATGGGGCAATATTGTACTATTCAAGGATGCAGGTAGCGGGCCCTTGTTGCGGATAGGGCTGGTTTTTTGGCGGAAAACTTACGTGCTTTCCGACAGGATGTTGATCCCGCTGCGGCGCATCAGCTCACTGGCGTTAAAGTCGCGGCACAGGCCGGGGGTGAGGTGGTAGTCAAAGGTCATTTCGCCCTCCCGGATGTCGCTGTTGAAGCTGTAGTTGGTCACCAGGGCGTGCTTCCCGGCCTCGTCGGCCAGCTCGAGGTCGTGGGTGGAGATGATGCCGAAGGCGTTGAGCTCTTCCAGTTGCTTGATGAGCGAGAAGCCGCCCCGGTGGCGGTCTTTGGAGTTGGTGCCCTTGAACATCTCGTCCAGCAGGAAGAAGACGGGCTCGCCACTCTGGATCAGCTTCAGCAGTTGCTCTATCTTCTTGAGTTCGGCGTAGAACGAGGACACTCCTTCTTCCAGGTTGTCTTGGGTGCGCATGCTGGAGAACAGTTGCATCACCGTTATCTCGCCCGCGCGGGCGCAGCAGCAGGGAGCCCCGGCGAGGGCCAGCACCAGGTTGGCCCCCACGGTGCGCAAAAAGGTGCTCTTGCCGGCCATGTTAGATCCCGTGATCATCACGATGTTGTCGGATGAGCGCAGGCTGAAATCGTTGCACACCCGGCGATCCGGATGCAGCAACGGGTGCCCCAGGGCGGTGAAGCGAATGGTGCAGGCTCCTTCCCGTACCTCTGGAAAGGTATAGGTCGGGTTGGCGTGGGCGAAGCCAGCCAGGCTGCTCAGCGCCTCGAAGGTGCCCACCGCGTCGGCCCAGGATTTCACGTAGGCCCGGTTGCGGGTCTTCCACCGCTCGGCGCGGATGATCCAATGGGGATCAATAAGCCACAGTAGGTTGATGATCGGGTAGAGCTTGTTATCGCCCGTGCTTTCGGTACCCTTGAGCTGGGCTATCTCCAGAATCTTTTTCAGGGAGTTGATCTCCCGGAAAGCAGAAAAGTTGTCCTGGCGGAAGGCCGCCTGCAATTGCTGCAGCAGTGGCGACTGAAACGCTTCGGACTCAATCTTGCCGATGAGGGCCTGATACCCGCCCAGGGTTTTAACGTTCTCATGGGTGCGGTCGATAATCGCTTCGGCCAGGGGTTTGAATCTTCTCAAAAACAAGACGTTGACGATCACCATGACGATGAGCGGCAGGGTGTTGAGCAGGAAGTCGGAGGCGTAGGCAAACCGCATATGGTAGAGCAAAGCCAGGGTGGTGAGCACGGCCAGGATAACGCTGACCACCCGGTATTTAGTGGCGTGGGGCAGCAGGTGTACCGGCTCCTCCAGCCAGGCCAACAGCTGGCGGAAGTCGCTCTGGCTATTGGTGAAGTGCTTGCCCGCAGCCTCAAATTCCTGTCGCCATTCCGATTTCGGAGCGAGTTCTTGCACTGCTTGCTGCCGCTTCCGGATCACGGCCTCGGAAGCCGCTTCGGACAGCCACCCGGCCAGGCGTTCGCGGCCCGACTCGGTGGTGGTGCAGTTGAGGAGTTGGTAGAGTGAGTGGGAGCCAAACACGTCCAGGTCGGCCACGTAGGGATGGTCGCGGCGGATGAAGGTACGTCCGTTGGGGAAGGTGGCCAGTTGGTTCTGTTGCCGGAGGATCTCTTGCTCGTTGATTTCTATTAGGAACGTGGCGTGCTGTTTTTGGTACGTCGCTTGGTTGTGCTCCTTCATTAGGATAGCAAAGCCGATGCCACCCCCCAGTGCCACCAGCCAGACCATGATCGCTACGCCGTTGCTGGCCAGCAGGACGATGAAGAAGGCTGAGAACACAAAGACGACCACGCGGGACCACGAGAGCTCGGTGAGTTTCTTGCTGAGCCTTTCGACGGTTTTTTGGTGTTTCTCTACGTTCTGTTGGTACGGGTTCATAGGTGTTGGTTGGTGGATGAGATTATGTTTTGTGGGAAAGAGTCATGGTATGACTTTGGGCAGATGCTTTTTGCTATTCTGTTCAGTCTTTTACATCAGGGCGATTAGTGTTGAAAAGGGTACAAGGATTGTGAAAAACAAGGGGAGTTGAATACAGAGAAAACGATGCTGAACTCGTGAGCGAAAAATACAAAAATAAATACCGTATCGCCTCGGCGCGCGCGCAATGGTGGAATTACGGTTGGAACGGAGCGTATTTTGTAACCATTTGCACCGAAAACCGGGCATGTTTTTTTGGTGAGATCAACGGTGGAAAGATGTGTCTATCACGAACGGGGGTGGTTGCCGACCTTTTGTGGCACCAGATACCCCACCACGCACCGTTTGTGGAATTAGGCGATTTCGTGGTAATGCCTAACCACGTCCACGGGATATTAATATTGGACAAACCGGATATTGTGGCGCAACCCGTTGATGGTTCCGGTTCCGGTTCCGGTAGAGACGTTGCATGCAACGTCTCTACGCCCCCGTTACCGGAACCGCCATCCCCGAAAAACCAACGGATGGCGGCCATATCGCCCCGCGCCCAAACCCTATCCACCGTCGTCCGTTCCTACAAATCGGCCGTTACGCGACATGCCAACCGATTGGGGCTGGAACACGGGTGGCAGGCACGGTTTCACGATCGTATCATTTGCAACGATGCCGCATACCAACGCATATCCGATTATATTGTCGCCAATCCCGAAAATTGGCAAGGCGACCGATTCAGTGCTACCCTATAGAGGTTCTCAAGTGAGAGACAGCGTCCCGTTTGGGTTGTGCCAGAAAGGGCAAACCCGAGCGAGAAGGTACGGCGTAAGAAATGGTGAACCGAAAGCATCTTCGTTTGATGAATGAACGGCCGGGGCACAAAAAAATCCGACCATTGCTGGTCGGATTCTTGATTGATAAGCGGTGTTTCTGGGCCTACGCCAGCACTGCTTCCCGGGTGGTGGTGTTGCCGGGCAGGTCGCTGACTTGCACCACCAGTTTAGTGCCCTTGGGCTGCCCGTTGGCTTTCTGGGTGGTGTATACCCAATCCACACCGTTGCCGTCTAGCTCGGCGGGACCCTGCTCCAGCAAGTTGCCCGCCCGGTTATAGATAGCCACCTGCACGTCGGCTACCAGATGGTCGTCTTCGGCCGCAATGGTGATGGCGTGTCCCTTGGCGCCGGTGTAGGTGCCCAAGTCCATTTCCGTGATGTCGGGCAGGTTCATGAAGTCGGCCATGGCCACGTTGTAGGCGCTTTGCCCACCCTGGGCGCGCTGCTGATACGTTGCCTTCAGGGTGGGGTCCTGAATGGCCTGCCGCGCGTAGCGACTGCCCTGGCGAAACTTCCGGTGGTGTTCTTTCTGCGCGTCGGTGGGTTCGCGCTTCCGGTAGGTAGGCTTCACCGCCACTACGGTTTTGCCGCCCCACTGCCGGAAGACGATGGTGTTGCCTAGCTTGCCACTGAACCCTTCGGTGACGATGTTGTTTTTTACGTGTGCCATACGCATTACGTTTTTGTGGTGAGAAATTGTTTTCCTTTGTCCGGTGGTCTGCAAAGAACGCACCAGCGGGGTCCCGGTGACGGGCAGCAAGAAGTAAGATTTCGGCAGAGTTAAACACCTGGGGCATCGGGCGCGTTTGCTTTGAGAATAAGCTTACTTTTGTGGCCAGGGTGTTTTTGATGCCCGGCAACCTCTTCTCAACCAACCTTTCTTTTACCCTCACCTATGAACGAACAATACCCCGTATGGCCCGGCAAGCCTTATCCCCTGGGTGCCAATTGGAACGGCAAAGGCGTGAACTTCGCTTTGTTTAGCGAAAACGCTACCGGAGCGCTGTTGTGCCTCTTCGACTCTGACGCTGCGGATTCGCCCGTCACCACGCTGCGCATGACCGAGCAGACCAACTACGTCTGGCATATTTACCTACCGGGCGTGAAGCCGGGCCAACGCTATGGCTTCCGGGTGGAAGGCCCCTATGACCCGGCCAATGGCCTGCGGTTCAACCCCAACAAGTTGCTGCTGGACCCTTATGCCAAGGCCATCGACGGACGCATCAACTGGAACGACGCGGTGTTTGGCTACCCGGTGACCAGCTCCGACCCGAAGCGGGACCTGGAGATGGACCCTACCGACAGCGCCCCCTTCATGAACAAGTCGGTGGTGATTGACGAGGCCTTCGACTGGGAGGGGGATGAGCTCCTTCAGACTCCGTTGCACGAGACCATCATCTACGAGGCTCACGTGAAGGGCTTCACCATGCAGCACCCGGAGCTGGACCCCCACGTTCGGGGCACCTACTGTGGACTGGGTTCCGAAGCAGTGCTATATCATCTCAAAAAGTTGGGCGTCACCGCCATAGAACTATTGCCGGTGCACCACTTCGTGCACGACCAGCACCTGGTGGACCAGGGCTTGGCGAACTACTGGGGCTACAATTCCATTGGCTACTTTGCGCCTCATTCTGAGTATTGTTCTTCGGGCTCAATGGGCGAGCAGGTGGTGGAGTTTAAAGAGATGGTGAAGTCGCTGCACCGGGCGGGCATCGAGGTGATTCTGGACGTAGTCTACAACCACACGGCCGAAGGTAATCACTACGGTCCTACTCTATCGTTTAAGGGCATCGACAACGAGGCCTACTACCGGTTGGTGCTCGAGAACCAGCGTTACTATATGGACTATACCGGCACGGGCAACAGCCTGAACATGCTGAACCCCCGCTCGCTACAACTGGTGATGGACAGTCTGCGCTACTGGATCACCGAGATGCACGTGGACGGCTTCCGGTTCGACCTGGCCTCGACACTGGCGCGGGGGCTGCATGAGGTGGGCAAGTTGTCTACCTTTTTGGACACGATCCACCAGGATCCGATTATTTCGCAGGTGAAACTGATTGCCGAGCCCTGGGACATTGGCGAGGGGGGCTACCAGGTGGGCAACTTCCCGGTGCTGTGGTCGGAGTGGAACGGCAAGTACCGCGACAGCGTGCGCCGCTTCTGGAAGGGCGACGAGAGCCAGGTGGCCGAGTTTGCCTACCGGCTGAGCGGCTCGAGCGATCTGTATATGGTGAGCGGACGGCGGCCGTTTGCTTCTATTAACTTCATCACGGCCCACGATGGCTTCACGTTGAACGATTTGGTGAGCTACAACGAGAAGCACAACGCGGCCAACGGCGAGAACAACCAGGACGGCGAGAGCCACAACGAAAGCTGGAACTGCGGCGTGGAAGGTACCACCGACGACCCGGACATCCAGGCGCTGCGTGAGCAGCAGAAGCGGAATTTCCTGGCCACCCTGTTTCTGAGTCAGGGCGTGCCGATGCTGCTGAGCGGCGACGAGTACGGGCGCACCCAGGAGGGCAACAACAACGTGTATTGCCAGGACAACGAAATCAGCTGGTATGATTGGGACTGGACGGACGAGCAGCGCAAGCTTCAGGAGTTTTGCTGCCAGTTGATCACCCTGCGGAAGGCATCTCATATTTTCTCGCGCCGTAAGTTCTTTCACGGTCGTGACATTCGGGGCCGGGGCATCACCGACATCCGCTGGTTATCACCCAGTGGGCAAGATATGTCGGAAGAAGAGTGGACCAAGGATTATGTGCGCTGCATGGGCATGCTGCTCAACGGTGAGGAGATGAATGAGTATGACGAAAAGGGGCGCCGCATCACCGACGACGTGTATCTGCTGATGGTGAACAGCTACTGGGAGGAAGTGGTGTTTAACTTACCTGATCAGAACAAGCGCCAGAAGTGGGAACTGGTGCTGGATACCTACGAAGGGGGGTTTGCCGACGATGTGATCGAAGGGTCGTACTCGCTGCCTCCGCGGTCGTTGGTGCTGTTTCGGAAGATCAAGTCGATTGCGGCGTATTGATCTTCTAGGGCGGGGGGCCTTTGACTTTGCCCTCTTGGTGCAGCTTCATTTATTGGAAGCCCTGTTTAAGATTGAAGGGATGGGAGGGCCCCGCTAGTCCGCGCAAGGTGAGCGTTATTGTCAGAGAGAAGCGAAGGATAGCCACTTACTGATTGATATCAACATCTTCAGGTAGTTTCGTCTATGTATAATCTTGAAGCAAGCACTGAATCTCGTTGTCCGAAATGGTATCCTTTTCCCCTTTGTTGTAGATTGAGAGCAAGAGGATAGGTTGATTGTCAACTTCAATATAAGTAATCACTCAGGCACCACCTGACTTTCCTCACTATAGCTCATTCAAGAAATCTTTTAGAGGGGTTCCCTTACTCCTACCTTCCTTGTAATACTTCATTTCTTGAAAGCCTTGCTTGAGGTTTTCTATAATCTCTTCCTTAGAATCCTCTTGATCTTCTTCAATCTGAACAAAGTTCAGGCTACTCATCAACTCCATAAAGAACTGATACTTATCATTTTCAACGTGCAAGGTTACTTGTTTCATTACAGTAAAATAAGGTGCAAAACAATCAGCCCAATATAGCGCAAATTGCGACAACAAGAAAAGCACGAGCCTGCTGACTCGCGCCTTTCTTTTATTAACCTAAATCTTTCACTTGCTTACTCAATCTCAACTGTATCTAGATTGATGAACTTGATCTGCCGGTCGTCGCCCAGTTCAATGCCCACCACCGAGTCTTTGTCAATGGTGCCCGCCAGAATCTCTTTAGAAAGCTGGTTGAGCACCTCGCGTTGCAGCACCCGCTTCAGGGGGCGGGCTCCGAACTGCGGATCAAAGCCTAGTTCGGCCAAGTGCTTCAGCGCCTCGTCAGTGGCCTCAATGCGGATGCCGTTCTCTTCCAATCGCTGCTGAATCTGCTTGAACTGGATCTCCGCGATCTGCTGCATGTTGTCCTTAGACAACGGACGGAACATGATTGTCTCGTCGATGCGGTTCAAGAACTCGGGGCGCACTGATTTCTTAAGCAGTTCAAACACCTCCTGCTTGGTTTCTTCCACCACCTCATCTTCGTTGAAGGGATTGATGTCCTGGAAGCGCTCCTGAATCAAGCCCGAACCGATGTTGGTGGTCATGATGATGATGGTATTTTTGAAGTTCGCCAGGCGGCCCTTGTTGTCGGTTAGCCGCCCGTCGTCTAGCACCTGTAGCAAGATGTTGAACACGTCGGGATGCGCTTTCTCTATCTCGTCTAGCAAGATCACAGAGTAGGGCTTGCGGCGTACGGCTTCGGTAAGTTGCCCACCCTCGTCGTAGCCCACGTAGCCGGGAGGGGCTCCGATGAGGCGACTGACGGCGTGGCGCTCCTGATACTCCGACATATCGATGCGCACCATGTTGTTCTCGTCGTCGAAGAGGAACTCAGCCAGGGCTTTTGCCAACTCGGTTTTACCCACGCCGGTGGTGCCCAAAAAGATGAACGAACCAATGGGCCGCTTGGGATCCTGCAAACCGGCCCGGCTGCGACGCACTGCATCCGACAGGGCCTGAATGGCTTCGTGCTGACCAGCCACGCGCGCGCTGAGTTCTTCTTCCAGATTGAGCAGCTTCTCGCGGTCGCTCTGCAGCATCTTAGACACGGGGATACCGGTCCACTTGGCCACCACCTCGGCGATGTCTTCGGAGTCTACCTCTTCTTTGAGCAGCGATTTCTCGCCTTGCATCTCCACGAGTTGCTGCTGGAAGTCTTTCAACTTCTGCTCACTCTCGGTAATTTTGCCGTAGCGAATCTCCGCCACGCGTCCGAAGTCACCGGCCCGCTCGGCCTGCTCGGCTTCCAACTTATAGCGCTCAATCTTTTCTTTCTCGTCGCGCAGCCCCTGGATCACGCCCTTCTCGTTTTCCCACTTGGCGCGCAGGTCCTTGCGCTTCTCTTCCAGCTCGGAGATGTCTTTGGTCAGTTGCGATTCTTTTTCCTGGTTCTTCTCGCGGCGGATGGCCTCGCGCTCAATCTCCAACTGCATAATGCGGCGGTTGAGCTCGTCCAGCTCCTGGGGCAGCGAGTCGATCTCGATGCGCAGTTTAGAGGCTGCCTCGTCCATTAGGTCGATGGCCTTGTCGGGCAAGAAGCGGTCGCTGATGTAGCGGTTCGACAGCTCTACGGCCGAGATCACCGCGTCGTCTTTGATGCGCACCCCGTGATGCAGTTCGTAGCGATCTTTGATGCCCCGCAGGATGGAGATAGAATCAGGCACGTCGGGTTCGTCTACGATCACGGCCTGGAAGCGGCGCTCCAGCGCTTTGTCCTTCTCAATGTACTTCTGATACTCCTTGAGCGTGGTGGCCCCGATGGCGTGCAGTTCGCCGCGGGCCAGCGCGGGCTTCAGCAGGTTGGCCGCGTCCATGGCGCTTTCACCCCCACTACCAGCCCCGATCAACGTATGAATCTCATCGATAAAGAGAATAATCTCTCCGTTAGAATCGGTTACTTCTTTCACCACCGACTTGAGGCGCTCCTCAAACTCACCCTTGTACTTGGCCCCGGCCACCAGCAGCCCCATGTCGAGGGCGATCAGCGTTTTGGTCTTTAGGTTTTCGGGCACGTCGCCGTCCACGATGCGCTGCGCCAGACCTTCCACGATGGCGGTTTTACCCACGCCGGGTTCGCCCAACAGCATGGGGTTGTTCTTGGTGCGTCGGGCCAGAATTTGTAGTACGCGACGAATTTCCTCGTCGCGCCCGATAACGGGATCGATCTTTCCGGCCTTGGCCAGTTGGTTCAGGTTCTTCGAGTAGCGCTCCAGCGACTTGTACTTGGCCTCGGCGTTTTGGTCGGTAACGCATTCGCCGCCGCGCAGTTCGCTGATTGCGGCTTTCAGTTCTTTTTCGGCGAATCCGGCCTGCTTCATCAGCTGGGCGGTTTTGCCTTTGCCGTCTAACAGAGCAAGCAGAATGTGCTCTACGGCCACGTACTCATCGCCAAACTCTTTTAGATAGCCTTCGGCCTTGCGCAGCACGGCGGCCGCATCGTTGCCTAAGTAGGGTTGCTGTCCACTCACCTTAGGATACGACTGAATAATTGCCTCCAGATTGCTCTCCAGTTGATTACGATTGACGCTCAGTTTGTTGAGCACGAACGAGATCATGTTCTCGTCGGCTTGCAGCACTGCCTTGAGCAGGTGCGCCGGTTCGATGCCCTGCTGCTGGTAGCCACTGGCAATCTCAGCGGCCTTTTGCAAGGCTTCTTGGGCTTTGATGGTGTAATTATTAAAGTTCATGTCGTTGTTGATTTATGGTTGTGTTCTTCGTTCTTTTCTTATCAACTTTCCGACCACTCACTTTATAAAGCAAAACCAAGACATTTTGTCTTAATTTGGTGATAAATAGCAGTTTATTATGACAAATTGTCTTATTATCACGTCTAAAGATGTCCATGCCTGGTTAAGACAAGGGTAGCGAGAATGTAATGCATCCTCGCTACCAACAATAAATGACGCTAATCTTCTACTCTACGATAGCTTGTCCTTTGCCTTACTGACTACGTCTTTCACTGCTTCCTTGGCTTCGGTCATAGCTCCCATTTGCTCCTTCTGCGCGTAGGTTTGCGGCACGTCGGCCATACCCAGCGACGGCTCTTCGCCGTGTGGACGGGCGTGCACGAACGAAAACTCGCTCTTGCCGTCGATAGACCTTCCGGTGGTCCAGCGTTCTTTCGGATCGGCGGGTTTGCTGATGTCGGTAGACATAAAGGCGTAGCTAAATTCCTGCGCTTCCTTGTCCTGCGGAAAGCTGTTCGGAATCGGATGATTGGCTTCGGCACCCAGGTCTTCCAGCACCGCCAGCCATTGCTCTTGGTGCATGGTGTCGCGGGCAATCAGAAACGACAGCATGTCTTTCATGCCATGGTCGTCGGTCATGGCGTACAAGCGCGTGGCCAGAGCGCGTCCTCCGGCTTCGGCGGTCACGTTGGAGTACATGTCGGCGGCGATGTTGCCGGTACCTATTACATAAGCTCCACTGAAGGGCACTCCTGCGCTATCTACGGCCATTGCACCCAAGCCTGATGATAGGATGTGCCGGGGATTCATGCCACCCAGCACCGCTTCTACGGCGGGATTTTCGCTGGTAATTTTCTCTTTCAGTGCGTAGTTGGCACCCTCTAGGTTCAGCGCCACCGCCGTACAGAGCATCTCGATGTGGGCAATCTCTTCGGTGCCGGTTTCCATCAGCATATCGCGGTACTTCTTGGGGCCTCGGGCATTCCAGGCCTGAAATAAGTACTGCAAACACACGCGAATCTCGCCCTCAATGCCACCAATGGCCTGTTGTAGCATCTTAGCGAACTGCGGGTTGGGCTTGTCGACTTTTACGGGGTACTGTAACTTTGAATCGTGGTAAAACATAAAAAATTGGGTTTGTGGTTAAAAAAGTATTGAGACTGGGCAGTAGATATGGGTCGATTGCTCGAGTGTTCGATTGTTGAAGGAGCATTGTCAGCAACTTAACTATCAAACTATTCGGCAATCGGGTAATTGGATTACAAATCGCGCTGCTTTGGCAGGTGTTCGGCGCTGCCCGTACGGCGGGCGCGATCAGTGTCGGCCGCGCGTTGCTGTTGCTTCTCGCGCACGTGGATATCTAGTTCCTCGTCATTCTGCATATGGCGTTGTGCTTCGGTGGAAGTGCGATTGTCTTCCACTTCAATGACATCGCCTGCCTGATACAACCGCTCATCTTTAGGCACTCCACCAGGAGTAGGTCGTTGGTGAGTAGGAGACGCAGTAGACACTCGGTAGTCGGGCACCTGCCGGGTCATCAAGCCCGCGCCAATCTCGGCCACCCCGAGCAGCAGATGTGGCCAGTAAACCAGCTCAGAAAAGCCAAACAACCAAGGGGAAGCCGCCAGCAGCGCGCCACTTAGCACATCAAGGGCCAAGTGAGTAGGCATCGGCACCAGCTTGGCTACACTTAGCTCATAATCGGTGACCAGCGATACTAACAAAATGGTGGCCCCAACAAATATAGGGATCCACTGAGCCGCCCCGCCGTTGGCAAAATCAAATAACCAGGGGGAAGCAATAAACAGCAGGCCGCTCAAATAGTCGAGCACGCCGTGCACTTTGGTGGGTATAACACGCATAGCAAAAAAATTAAGGTGAATAATAGTAGAAAAAATCGGTTATAGGGCATAACTCCCCGTTTCGCGCATTGTTGGCTTTAGTAGAGTAAATAATTGCTGGTTGCTGGTTGCTGGTATTTGCGCAACTTGTTTTTAATATCCAATATCCAGCTTGCCACTCAGAAAATCCATCTAGTATCCAGTTCCTTACCACACAGAAAGTCATCTAGTATCTGGCCATTCAGAAGATCATCTAGTATCTAGTATCCAGCAACCAGCTAATCACTCTTCCGCTTCTCGAACCAATCGGTATACTCCTCAGCCTCAATCACGCCGTTGCCATCAGTGTCCCACATGGCAAACACCCCTTCCGCCACTTCGCTCTCTTCCAGTTGGCCGCTGCCGTCATCATCCCACTCAGCAAAGTAGTCGGTCTGATCCAGCACCTGCGCAAACTCATCGGGTTGCACTTGCCCGTCTCCGTTCTGATCCCAAACCTCAAAAGTTTGGTAGTCGGCCATGTCGTCGCTGCCGAAATAGGCTTCCTGAGCGTTTTGCCACTCTTGGTTGTTAAGCGTGCCGTCGTCGTCCTTGTCGATGGTGGCAAAAAATCCCTGGGCAAACTCGGCGCGGTCTACCACCTGATCGCCGTTGTCGTTCCATCGCTTATAGTAAGGAGAAGTAGTAAAGGAGCTATTGAAGTCGTTGTTGTCTAAGATTTCTTCATCGGTAAAGTCATTATCTACGTCGCCTTCCTTATTGGATTGAACAGAACAAGCCGAGGCAGTGAGAGCTAAAAAAAATACGATTAATACGCTTTTCATTGGTTCAGGTTAAAGATGAAACATGGCTAAGTAACTTTCGCCAAGACAGATAGTTAGTCGAACGACAGCAAAAGATACCGATAATATCCTTTTTCAGAATATAATTTCGATTGCCGCACCGGTTTTTTGGTCTTGTGTTAAACAAATACCTCACTACTGAGTTCGGTAAATAAACATTCCTAATTTTTAACTTAATAAATTTGATTATGAAAATGAAGGTACTAAGCCTCATAGCTGGTTTATCCATGATGACTACCATGAGCGCCATTGCCCAAGACACCCAAGTGGAACAGGACGTAGAAGAAACTACGCAGGATGTCGGGCAAGAGGTTGATGAAGCTGCTCAGGATACCGAGCAAGCCATAGAAGATGCTGCCGAAGATACTGAACAAGCCGTAGAAGAAACCGCCCAAGATGTAGATCAAGCTACTGACGAAGCTGGTCAGGAAATGGACCAGGCAATGGACGACACCGAAGAAACCGTAGAAGATGCTGCCACTGACGTGGAACAAGGGGTAGAAAATGCAGCTCAGGAGACTGAGGAAGAAATGGAAGAGGTTCCTAACGAAATGGAGGAAGCCGCTAACCAAACCGAAGAAGCCGTAGAAGAGCCTTTTGAAGAAACCGGTCAGGCGATGGATCAAGCCGAACGAGAGGCTGAGAGAACCGGTCAACCCACCGTGGTTGACGCTGACGATGATGACGTTGATGTATCGGCTCAGGTGGACGAAGCGGGTGAAGAAATCGAACAAGAAACCGAAGAAGTGGTTAACGACGTTGATGCTGGACTAGATAACGCTGGTGAAGAAATAGAGCAAGAAACTGAAGAAGTCGTTAATGACGCCGATCAGGCGCTAGATAATGCCGGAGAGAGCATTGACCAGGGTTTGGAAAACGCTGGTGAAGAGATTGATGAGACTGCTACCGACGTGGGACAAGCGGTTGACAACGCTGCCGATGAAGTGGAAGAAGAAGCTGAAGAAGCTACCGACGAGGGGCTTTTCTCTGAAACTGAAGAAGCGATGGATAAAGCCGAGCGCCAGATGGAAAATGCTGACGATGATGACATTATTGTTACCACCGCCGACGACGATGACGTAGACGTTGCTGACGAAGTAGAAGACGTTGAGGCCACGGTAGAGGAGCCGATGATGGAAACTGAGGAAGCAGTAGACGAAGCTGCTATGGAAACCGAAGATGCCGTTGAGGATGCTGCTTACCAAACCGAAGAAACGGTTGAAGACGCTGCCGCTGAAACTGAAGAAGCAGTAGAAGAAGCTCCTAACGAAATGGAGGAAGCTGCGATAGAAACCGAAGAAGCGGTGGACGTAGCCGCTAAGAAGACAGAAAACACCGCTGAAGAAGCCGCTACTGAAACTAAGGACGCAATGAACACCGCCGCTACCGACGTGGAGGAAACCACCGAAGAAGCAGCCCGTGATTCTAAGGCGAAGATGAAAGCAACGGACATCACCGCTAATACGGACGCTACTCAGTCTGCTAATAAGGAAGACGACAGTATCGTAGATGACAACCTTGACGTGAATTCAGACGAAACTATCAAGGAGCAAGCTGAAGATATCGAAGAAGGAACAATGAGCACCTCGGGTGCCGCTGCCGCCGGAGCAGCTGCCACTACGGCAAATAGTGCCCCGATGCAAGACGAGCAGAACATTGTTCAACTGGCCATGTCACAAGAAAACTTGTCTACCTTGGTGCAAGCGCTACAAGCCGCTGATTTGGTAGGAACGCTTGAAGGCGATGGTCCCTTCACCGTATTTGCGCCCACCAACGAAGCTTTTGAGGCTCTTCCCGAAGGGACACTAGAGAGTTTATTGAAGCCTGAGAATAAGCAAAAACTGGCTACCGTACTCACCTATCACGTAGTGCCTTCTGAAGCCATGTCTTCTAGCCTGTCTGATGGGCAATCTGTTGCCACGGTTGAAGGAGAAGATGTAAACGTGAAGATCAAAGGTGGTGATGTAATGATTGAGGGAGCCAAAGTAACTAAGGCCGACGTGAAAGCTTCTAACGGAGTGGTGCACATTGTGGATACAGTAATATTGCCCCCCAGTATGACCGGAACCGCCCAAGGCGTTGAAGAAGAAGGTCAGAACTAAATTACGCTCCTTCCACAAAGATTTTTGTTGAAGCAAGTTAGAGAAAAGCTACTGTCGGTTAGGCAGTAGCTTTTTTTTGTCTCATTTCCTCTAATTATCCGAACCTCCGGTTCGGGCGCAGTGGGCTAGTAAGCCTCCGACCTGCCGGAGCCAAGCCAGCGCGCTCAAACTTTCTTTTCCCCTTAGTTGGTGTCCCCACCAACCACTTCTCGTGTCTCCATTAATCACTTCTCCTCATCCTTCGTTGGGTCCTCACCAACCACCAAAGCCAAGCCTACTTCCCTAGTTGGGGTCTCCACCAACGCACCCTCACACCGTAGCGCGCACTACCACCCCAAAAGCCTCCAGCATCTGCGGGTTTTTCTTGAAGGCAAACCGGGCTGTGCTTCGCACTTCTCTTATCCAGCTTCGTAGCTCACGGAAGGCCACATTCTTGGCCTGGGTGCAATCCTCAGACTTTCCCTTCTGCCGTAGGCGGGACTGCCTTAGCACCATCAGGTTAGTGATGTCTGTGGTGGCCTGCTGTATATCCTTATCGCTCACCCCAAATGATTGTAGCGAGAGTTTCCGCTCCTGTAGCTTGTGGTAAAAATAAGCTGCCTGCCGAACACTATCCCATCCGTTTTTCTCGAGGAGCTCAATACGCAACAGGTGCACAATGTTGGGTTCACTTCGGTACGCCGTACGGGCCACCTTCGCGCGTTCTCGAAACTGCGCCCGCACCGCCGTCTGCTGCGCATTCACCTGCTGACCTAGTTCCCACTGAGCGTCATAGCAGGCGTCCTTCTGGCGGCGACTATCAATAGCTTTACCAAGCAACGACTTTCCCTTCTTGGTTTGCTCGACCTTATAGCCGTGGGCCTCCATCAGTTGGAGAAGTTCTTTATCCTGCGCTAAAATGTTCAACGTGAGTTCCGCAATTTCCAGCGCGCCTTTATCTGTTTTTAAATCCATTTCTTTTGTTGTTGGTTCGTAAATAACGTTAGCAAAGAAAAGGAATAAGAAATTCGCTCGCGAAAAAGAGTCCTCAATTTGAATACGCGGGTATTTTTCTAAAGGAATAGAGATAAAAACCATCGGAATTGCGTTCAAATCAACGGAAACAACCTCGATACCGCACGTTTTTGTCAACGACCCTACCTTCTTCTTACCCATAACCTGAGTAATAGCGACAAAACCTTACGCCTTAAGCGCTTTCCTGCACGGTATTGCTCAATATTTCTCCGTTTATATTTCTTTCCAGTAAATTGACGAAGCGGTACCTACTCACGTTGTACCAGTATCACCCAATCGCGGGCTACATCACCCTCGGGAGGGCCTCCCAACGACACCTGCCCCGACCCGCTAGTCTGCGGCTGGTCGCCGGTTTGCAACGCTCCCCCCTGCTTCGGGTCGTACCAGTGCACGGTGTAAGTGGCTTCATCTGCGCCAATGTCCAGGGTTGCTTCGCCGTTGGGGGGCAAATAGATGGCATATACTTCACCCGGATTGGCCAGACAGTAGGCACTGTCTACCACTAGTTCGTCGGCCGGTTGCATCTCCCAGAAGGGTAAATATTCTCGAAAGAACGTCAGGGCATGGCGGGTTTGGCCCCAGAGGTTGGCCCGGGTGCGCCAGGTTTCCAGTCCCAGGTCGTCGTTGGCGTAGCGGTAGCCGAAGTACCACTCCACTCCCCCACCCCCGGCCATCAGGCTGCCCCACAGCACCTCGTGTCGCAGGGTATCATGCTCAGGGTCTACCTCGTCGGGCATTGCCCCCCGGTAGTGGGGTCCGACTTCGTCCAGACTCACCACCCAGGGCCGCTCCGTTTCAGCCGAGGCCGTGACCCATTGTTTGGTAACCGCGTGCACCTTGGCCGGAGTGCCCTCTTGCAGCGCAAGGCCGTCTAGGTTGGCCTCGCCCAAGAGCGGCTCAATAACCGGGTCGCGTGCGCCGTTCCAAGCATGAGTGTGCACCACCACCGGATTATGGTAGGGATCGTTCTCCTCAAAGTAGCGAAACATCGCTTGCCGTTGCTCGGTGGTTTGCGCGTTGGGCGAAAATTTAGCGTAGCCGTTTTCTTCGCCCATGTCCCAGATCAGCGCCGGATGATGCGCAAAGCGGGCAATAAGCTCGCGGTAGTAGAGTCGGCGCTGCGGGCCCACGTTACCGCTATCGAGCAGCCGTTCGTTCTCGGTTTCCTGCAGCACCATGTGCAACACAATGCCCAGGCTGTCGGCATGCGTGAACACCTGCTCCCACTGCGCCAGTTTGCTGCAGTCGAAGCGGTAGCGTTCGTCGTAACCGGTGTAAGGCCACACGTCTTTGCCGTCGCCCTCGATGTTCATCGTCAGGAAGTAGATCGAGTTCATTCCCTGGCTGGCCAGGTAGTTCAGTCCGCCGATCAATCCCTTCCCCTTGCCGTTTTGCCAAGTAGGGTCACCGGGGTGCCAGTCGCGCACGTGGTCTTGGTAGGTGTGCATTTGCTTATCGGCGGCGGCTTCGCCCGAGCGTTGTTCTTCCTGCCCCCCGAAGAAGGTGCCGTCGAAGTCGGCGTAACCCAGCAGGTTCTCCGGACTGCCCGCCCCGCCCTTCAGCAGGTACTGCCCGTTGCCCGCGAAGCGGAAGTAGCGTTCACCCACGTAGCGCAGCCGCCCGCGCACGGTGTCAGCGGCCGCCGCCACTTGAAATTCTCCTTCCGCACCGTCGAGGGCCACCGGCTCACCGCCTTGGTCTGCGGAACGAATGGCCAAACTGTCGCCCTGCCGAAAGTCTACCCGGTAGGTCCAGTTGCCCGGAGCGTCGGGCACGAAGCGCACTTGCCAGACGGAACCGGCGTCGGCCTCGGTATTGTCAGCTTGCCCGTCGGCGGCGTAGAAGCCCGGCACGGCGTAGGTGGTGTCACCGTGGGTGAAGTGCACCGTGAGGCGGTAGTATAAGAAGGGATTGACTTCGGCTTGCTCGCTGGTGGCGGGTCCTTCGAACGATAGCGTGATGGGTTGCCATTGCGTATAGGCAGAGGGCACCGGGTTATCATCAGCGGGGGTGGAACAGGCGGCGATGACTAGTAAGATGGGTAAGGCAAGCCAGCAAGGCCATTGACAGGCAAATTTGGTTCGGACATTTTTAGGCAGCAGATTGTTTTTGCGGAAATGAGGCTTTGGTTGCGGCATTGTTGTGTGTTTGTGATTTTCTTACGGTATTTGTATCTATGAGGATTACAGTGTACGATCAAATTAGCAGTATTCTGTTGGAATGGCCAAAAATTTGCAGAAAAGTATGCTAAGCCTGCTCAGGTAACAAGAGGATTGTTAATTATTCAAAAATAATATGAAACAAACTTCCAGCATTTTAATCTTTGCCATTTTAACGAACATATCGCAAGGACAAGATTTCAAGAGTGAATTTGATAAGTATTGCCAGAAAGGTGATACTTCTATGCAACTTAAAATTTTACAACAATGGGAAGAGGGAAAGCCTAATGACGCTGAGCTATACGTCAGTTACTTCAACTATTACTTTCAAAAGTCTAAACAAGAAATCCTTTCACTCAACCAAAGCCAGCCAGAGGGCGAGAGTTTATCATTACAAGATAGCGCAGGAAAAACTAAAGGATATATAAGTAGCCAAATCAACTTTGCTCCAAAAACATTAGGAAAAGGATTCGACAAAATAGATCAAGGACTAAAGATTTATCCTAACCGACTTGACATGCGATTCGGCAAAATTCATGCATTGGGTCAAGCTAAAGACTGGCAAAAATTTACCGATGAGATAGTTAAAGCAATTCAGTACGCTGCGAAGAACAATAACGAATGGACTTGGACAAATAATGAGAAGAAAAAAGAAGGAAAAGAGTTTTTTCTTTCCTCTCTCCAAAGCTACCAGCTAACTCTCTACAATGCAAATAATGATAACCTCCTGACAAATATGAGGACTATCGCTAACGAGATATTAAAACACTATCCAAATCATGTTGAGAGCCTTTCTAACTTGTCAATCACTTATCTTTTGACAGGGCAGTTCGACAAAGGCATTGAGCCTCTTTTGAGAGCGGAAGAAATTAATCCGAGAGATGCAATCGTTCTTAGTAACATTGCTCACGGCTATAAACTCAAGGGCGACATTACGAAGTCCATTGCATATTATGAGAAGACGATAAAATATGCTGACGAAAGGACCGCAGCATTCGCAAAAAAAATGATTGAAGAGCTGAAATCAATTAATTAATCCGCCCTCCGCTCCTAATTTCTAAACTCATCACCGCGGCTAGTGCGCAGGCTCACGGTCACTTCGTGGCCGTAGGTATCGGCGACTTCGTTTACCAATTGCTCCAGGTTGCTGGCTTCGCCCCGAAAGCCGAGAACGAACAGATTGTCCTGCCCCGAAGTGAGTGAAGAAGGTCTTACGCTGCCGACAGCGTCCACCGAAAAGTATCCGTAGTCACCTTCGGGCAGTAGCTTGGAAGCGGCTCCCAGACTGCGTAAACGCAGTATAAGCTGGTTACTGACCCCAGCATGCTCGGTTGAAGCCCGCACTGTGCCCCAGATAATGTCCTCGGGTACGCGCAGCATCCGGGAAGTTGGCACAATAAGTCCTTCGGTTTGGCCCAGCAGCAGTTCTACGGCCTCTTCGGTGACCAGCAGCGTGCCGCGGTTGGCCAGGGAGGCCCCTACCTCGATGGTGATAGGATATTCACCGGGAGAAAGCTCGCCAACGTCTAGAAAGGAGGCCGCGGGAGCCACGGCTTCCAGACACACATCGGCCCCCTGAATCTCGCGGAGAGAGACGGTGATAGCCGAGCCCTCGCGGCGCACTTCGCTGGCAATGCGGTAATTGATGCAGGGGTAATCATCGACGGTGAGGAATTTAAAAGAGAGGGTACGCTGACCTAATTCAACGTATTCAGCCATGCTAAACTGAACGTCGGTGCCCAGGGTATTCACCGAATCGAGTTCGGCGGAGTCACCACAGGCCAGAAAAGAAGTAGCGAGAAAACAAGCAAGGATAGTTCGTTTCATAAGCAGGTCTTTGGCACTAAGACACCGGATGGGAGAAATGGTTGTAATCTCGTTTCGAAAATCTAACGTTTTTTTTCGGGCCTAATTATTCAGCTAACCATCTTTCAGTAAAATAAACGATTGTTGGGCGGAAAAGAAACCCGAAGCGGGCAATTCTTTTTCTAAAAGTTCCGCACGTCCTGCAACACTTCCTCGAAGCGTTCGGGATAATCGATCAATTGGAAGAACTTCTCGGCAGTCGTTACCGGATCGTCGAGGGCACTTTCCGCTTTATAATCCATAAACTTCTGCAACTTGCTGAAGTTGGCCGCGTCGGTGGTTCGGATGTCATCCTGCATGGCGGTATCCACCACCCCGGGAGCCAGCGCGAACACCCGGAACCCGTGTGGACGAAGCTCACTTTCCTGCGCGGCCACCTGCGACACCATGTCGAGCGCCGCTTTAGAAGCACAGTAGCCCGACCAGCCGTCCACCGGATACTTTCCCGCTCCCGAACTCACATTGATGATTAGTTTCTGAGCTTGCACCGCACGGTACTGCCGGATGAAGGCGTTGATTAGTAGGGTGGGGGCGGTCACGTTGAGGTTGAAAAGGGTGATGATCGACGAATCGTCTAGATCACCCAGGTACTTCACCTCGCCCAGCGTTCCGGCGTTGTTGATCAGCACCAGCCGCCGCGGCGCTTCCACCGTCGGAAAAAACGAGTTTACCCGCTCGGCTAGGGCCGACACGTCCGACAAGTCCACGGCTACGTGCGTATAGTGCGGGTGGTTTTCGCTCGCCGTGCGTGAGAATCCCGTCACCCGAGTATCGGATTGCGCTAGCGCCTTGTCGACCAGCGCGCGGCCAATGCCCCGGCTACTGCCCGTGATAAAATAATAGTCCATGCGATAAAGGTACACACAAAAAATAGGTGCGAAAAATAATATCTTGCGGCTTTACTGTTGCCCGTGAGTGGAACAGTCTTTGTCTGCCTTGCTCATCGTTAACCAAACTACCCGCTATGCTTCTTCATCGACGCTTACTGCTACGTACTGGCTTTTTGCTGGGTCTGCTTTTCTGCTTAGCCAATACTCCGATTCAGGCGCAAAACGAACTGATGCTGCACGACACCATCACCGATCCGGGCTATTTCAGGCAACGCGGCGACTGGTTCAGGGTGCGCCCCGGGGGCCTTGCCATTGGCACCATGCGTGACAAAGCCCTTTCTCCGTTGCTTTATACCGGCTCGGGAATTTCCTGGGGCATCAACACCTATAAGTTCAAGCCTCGCGCCTTCGTTCATCGGCACTGGCAGTTTAGCTCCCTATCGTTTACTAATCTACGGAGCGAAAGTGTGCTGGCGCAACTGGGAGTGGAATACCAGCACGCTTTGCATTATCCGATTGCCTTGTCCAACCAGAACGTCAAGCTGTACGCCGGAGGGTTTGTGGGCGGGCTATTCAACGTGAAGGTTCATCCCGAAAACGTGAACAACGTGCTTTCGTACGAACTGGCGGTGCTGCTAGGGCCTTCCGGGATGGTGCAGTTTCCCCTGACGGTGTTCGGTAAGCGGTTCGTGCTTTCGGACGAGCTTCGCTTTCCGCTGATGAGCCTGCTGGGCAACACTCCCTACGCTTGGCCAGTGCCTACGGTTTTTGAAGAAGAAGGTACGCTAGGGGATGCATTCACGGTGGGTTCGTGGGGCAAGTTATTTCGAGTGAGCAACCAAGTGAATGTAGACTTTCATCGGGGTATCAAGCGCCGGGGAAAGACCGTGAAGCGCATCGCCTACCGAATCGCTTACCGCTGGGAGTTGGTATCAGTGGCCCAGCCCAACCTGTATCAGTCGGGTACCCATACCCTGTCGTTCGCCCGGATTATTGCTCTTTAATCTTAAGTTACTTTCTGACATGATCTACTTCAATAAACTTAGTCTGTTGCTGGTGCTGATAGTCTTTCTCAGCGCGTGCGAGCGCTTAATCATCGACCCCGACCCCGCCAACGAACCCGAAGAAAACTTCAACCTGCTGTGGAAGACCGTTGACGAGAAATACTCTTTTTTCGATTATAAAGGCATTGACTGGGACGAGGTGTACGAGCGTTACCGTCCGCTGGTGAGCGAGGATATGAGCGACGAAGCCCTGTTTGCAGTGATGGCCGACATGCTCGGCGAACTGCGCGACGGTCATGTGAATCTGGTGTCGGACTTCGACGTGGCGCGCTATTCCGACTGGTACTTTGACTATCCGGCCAACTACAACGAAACGATCATTGAGCGCAACTACCTGGGCCAAGACTACCGGGTGGTGCTCCCCTTCCCGACCAAGGTGATCCGGGACGTGGGCTACATCCGCTACGGCAGTTTCCTGAACCCCATCGATGGCGACCGGCTGGATCAACTCATCGACGACTACCGAGGGTTAAGCGGGATCATCATTGACATCCGGGACAATACCGGTGGGGCTCTGGCCTACGTGGATACGCTGGCCACCCGGCTGGCGCAACGCAACGGCGAAGAAGAACTAACCGTAGGGTACGTCCGCTACAAGGAAGGTCCGGCGCACGATGACTTTACGCGAGCGTTTCCGGTGAAGCTCTCCGAGCACGCTTCGTTTAACAAACCGGTGGTAGTGCTCACCAACCGTACCGTCTATAGTGCGGCCAATGCGTTCGCAGCCTATATGGCGACCCTGCCCAACGTGACGCTGGTGGGCGACGTGACGGGGGGCGGAGGCGGAGCGCCCTACAGCGGAGAGTTGCTCAACGGTTGGAAATTTAGGTTTTCGGCCACGCAGCTGATGGATTTGAACCGGGTGCCCATTGAGAACGGCGTGGAGCCGGATGTCCGGGTGGATATCAGCTCAGAGGATGAAGCGGCGGGGCGGGATACAATACTGGAAACGGCGTTGGATCTATTGAATTGAGGATTACCGACCTGACATTTGGTTTTTTGTTTGGGTTAGTTCTATGATTTTTTCAGCAAGCTTTTTGAAGCCATCGTAGGCACTTTTTACCGCTTCCCCGTGAGCGCCAATGGCTCCATCGGCTGGTTTCAGCAAAAAGATAGGTTTGCGCGCCTCCAAAGACATCGGCATTAAGCTATAGAAGTATTTCAACAGGGCAAGACAATAAGCGTCAGATTCTACATAAACATTAGCAGCTACATCAGAATCTTTCAGCACCCACTTTCTGAACACCTGGGGCACTTGGTATCCCCAATCGTAAAATGACTCCACCAATCTCGAGTAGCCTAAGCCGTGTTTCGTGACTGTATAACCGATGGGTTCGATAAGGCCATTGGGTAATTTTAATGAAGATGTAGGGGTTTTATCTCGTATCTTCTTCCATTGACTCCGCCAGACGGCTAAACGGCTTCCTACATTCTTAATTTCCTGTAAAGAAAAGATAATAGGTTCTACCGGAACGACAACATAGTTGATAGCGATAAGTGCCGCGCGGTTGATGGCACCGAAATTAGGACCAACTCTAACGAGGCAGAAGTCGGCTTGAAACCTGCAATAAGCTTCTTCAATGATGCGGTAGAAAGCCGTTGTGACTCGTAGAGCATCCTTGTCTCCATCCAAACACTTGCTCCAGCTAGCACTAAACTCGTCCTCAAACACTGACAACCCCGGATCACCAGCTAACAGCCCAATCTTGTCGCTAATAGAATGTATCGTGACCGGTTCCACATCTCCGATAGCCTTGCCCAAGGGTTTAAGAGCAGTCAACAGAGTAAGTTTAGGAAATTCTCTCTCGTATGTCTCGCTTAGCTCCTCGCTCGACAAAAACAAAGAAGTTAGATATGCTTGCGGGTCTAAATCCACCGCTAATACCTTATAGCCCAGCTCTGCCAACATATGAACGGCATGATAAGCAGTTGTTGTTCCTTCTGATCTGCCACCGTTGTCGAAGAAAGCGATGGTTCTCATATTGTTTTGCTATAAATTTTAACACTGAAAAAGGTAGCCTGATCCTTGATAAATTCTGGTTTAGGGTTTTGATTCTTGGTAAGCGAATCTATTGCTCGCTTCACTCCAACATTGAAAGCGTTAACAAAACCCAAAGTTTTCGCGGCTTCAGCTAGTGAAGGGTTACGGTAATCGTTGACGTTCGGAAAGTTTTCCGGGCGTGCATCGCCATACAAGCCTCCCGAATTACTAATCTCAATTCGGTCTGAAAACTGGTAGAATTTAATAGGTGAGTTAGACTGATAATCGCGGTGAATAACCGCATTGTAGAGGAGCTCTTTTATGGCAGTGGCAGGATAGTTCACTTGATATTTTTCGCCCAAGCTGTACTGAACTTTTCTAACGATCTGTGCTTTGATAAACTCATCCATGATTCGCATCTGCGTGGTCAGGTCTCCCTCGAAACGATGTTCATGGACAAACTCGCTCGTATCGGTATCGCCCTCAAACTTCACATACTGCACATAAGCTCCGCTTAGATAGAACCTAGGATTCTTCCCGAATAACAGTACACCTACATTCGTCGGACAATCGGCTTTCAGATCATAGAATTTTAAAGATGCTAGCTGCTCTCTTACACTGCGGTGATTTTCTGCTAAGGTTTCGGTATCAACCGCGCTCGGTAGATATGACAGCTTAAAAGTATCGATACTTAAGTCGTCTAGTGTACTGCCGTAGCAAGGTAACGTATCAAAGCTTCGGGCAAAAGAAGAGCGTTTCTCACTCAATCTTCGTTCTTCTGCCTCGTTGGCAGTACCTTTTCTAGGCCCAACCCTTATGCAGACCTTGCCTTTGTATCGTACCGGAGGTTGGAAAGAAGGCTGGACTTCTACAACTGCTACTTCGCCATCCGAATATGACAACTTACTCACTGTTAAAGATGGTGGAGGCACTATTCGCCCGTCAGTACGAAAGTCCATGAGAGTCTGCATAAGTTGTTCGCTGACTACCAAACCACTACGAGAACCATTATCGTTCGCCCCAACAACCAAATATCCAGGTGCTTGGTTATCAGCCATATCGTTCGAAAACGCACAAATAGCCTCGCCAAACTTGTCAAGATTGGTAGTTGAAATTGTTTTCTCAACACGATCTGTCTCAGGGCCTACCAGTAATTTCTCTAGCTCTTGTGCCGTGATCATACGCATGATCTAGTTACAAAATGTACTGACTCAAATCCTTGTTCTTCACCAGTCCGGCCAAGCGATCTTTCACCAGTTCGCGGGTCACAGTGATGGTGGTGTCGGGGGCAATGTTATCGGGCACATCGAACAGGAAGTCGTTGAGTAGGTGGCTCATCACGGTGTGCAGACGGCGGGCGCCAATGTTCTCTATTTCCGCGTTAATCTGGAAAGCAATTTCGGCCAGTTCGTCCAGGGCATCGTCTTCGTACTCTAGCACCACTCCTTCGGCGTCCAGCAGCGCTTCGTACTGTTTGGTAAGCGCATTCTTTGGTTCGCGCAGAATGCGCACGAAATCTTCCTTGGTCAGATTATTCAGCTCTA
This sequence comes from Cyclobacteriaceae bacterium, assembly GCA_965217295.1. GTDB lineage: Bacteria > Bacteroidota > Bacteroidia > Cytophagales > Cyclobacteriaceae > Tunicatimonas. The sequence continues at coordinate 3,524,697 of CBDCHR010000008.1, read as the reverse complement.
CCCGGATGGGGAAGCGTCCCTGCAACTCAGGGATCAGGTCGGAAGGCTTGGCCACGTGGAAGGCTCCGGCCGCGATAAACAGAATGTGATCGGTGTGGATGATGCCGTGCTTGGTAGTGACCGAACTACCCTCTACCACCGGCAACAAATCGCGCTGCACTCCTTCGCGGCTCACGTCGGCCCCGCTGCCCTTTCGATCGGAACCAACCGCCACCTTGTCGATCTCATCGATAAATATGATTCCAGTGTCCTCGGCCTTGCGAATGGCTTCTTCCTTTACTTCGTCCATGTCGATGAGCTTAGCGGCTTCCTCCTCGAGCAAAATTTTTTTGGCTTCGCCAATGGTCACCTTGCGCTTCTTGTTTTTCTTGGGCATCATCCCGCTAATCATCTCCTGCAGGTTCATCATTGACATCTCGTCCATCATGCCACCCCCCACCATGCCGATGCCCGGCCCGTTGCTCTGCCGGATGTTGATTTCAATTTTTCGGTCGTCGAGTTCGCCGTTGCGGATTTTCTCGCGAAAGCGCTCGCGGGTGCGCTGGTTCAACTCAGCATCACTGCTAGGCTCATCTTGCTGGTCGAACCCAATGGCACCGGAGGTACTGCGGGTAGGAGCGTCTTTCATTGGAGGAATCAGGGCATCGAGGATCACTTCTTCCACCGCCTCAGCGGCCTTTTCTTTCACTTCCTCGTTGCGGCGCGTACGCACCAAATTCACCGACTGTTCTACTAAGTCGCGCACCATGCTTTCCACATCGCGGCCCACGTAGCCCACCTCGGTGAACTTCGAGGCCTCGACCTTGGTGAAGGGGGCGTCGGCAATGCTGGCCAGGCGGCGGGCAATCTCGGTTTTTCCCACGCCGGTGGCCCCGATCATCAGGATGTTGTTGGGCACAATCTCGCGCTGCATCTCATCGCGCACGTGCATGCGTCGCCAGCGGTTACGCAGCGCAATAGCCACGTTTTTCTTGGCATCATCTTGTCCGATAATATATTTATCAAGCTCAGCGACGATCTGTCGGGGAGTGAGATAGGCGTTTGCTTCCAGCATAAGGTGAGGTAGAATTGATGGACTTACTTAAAAAACAATTGATGCACGTCGGTTGACAACGAAAACTGGTTAAAGGCTCCGCTCACGTGGTACACTGAGCGGGAAAAGTCGACGCGAATCGTTCGGGTACGGAACATAAATCCGAAGGACAAACCGGCACCTCCGCCGATTTGTTGTAGTTGTAACGAACTTCTGATCGAATGGTTATAGCCGCCGTACATCTCGAAGTTCTTGCCTAATAGTAAGGCTCCGCCGAATGATAAATGGCGGGCAATTTGGCTAACCACCCCCTCATCCGGCGCAGCGGCAGGTTCGACCAAATTGCCGTACCACAGCCGATAAGCGGTCAGGTGAAAGCGGAACGGCATATACTGTGGTTTGAAGGCTGCTCCCAATCGAACGTCGCTAGGCAAGCGGCTTCCGGTTCCCGAAAGATAGTCTTGAAGCAGCACCCCCAGGTTGGTGATAGTCAGGCCCACCGTAAGGTCTCGGGTCGGATGTTGATACACTCCCCCCAGATCCAGCAGCAACGCGGTAGCACGCAGTCCGGCAATCATCGAAGAGGCCAACTTCAGATTGCCTCCCAGCCGAAACGGAGCCATCTGGTGCGCGTAGTTGAGAGCAACAACGTACGAGGAAGCCGAAAAGTCGCCCGAGGGCAGTCCGGCCGGATCGAAGCCCATAAACTCGCCGTAGTCCAAGTAAGAAACACTCGCTCCGAACTGCCCCAGGCTTTCCACGGCGTGGCTGTAGGATACCGTGGCGAGTTTGATGTCGGCTAAGTAGGGACGAAACGACAGACTCACCTGCTGATTTAGATGCTCGTTGTTGAGGGCGGGATTGCTCAAGAACCGATGGACATCGTTCACTGCTCCCGAATCGGCCGGAGCAGCGGCTTGCACTCCGCCCCAGGCGGTGACGGGCGTACTGGGGTTGAGGTTGAGGAAATCGAAGGTGTGGCGGCCGCCGGTTTGGGCGAAGGAAGGAAGAGCCCAAAAGAATAATGAATATCGAACAAGGAATAATGAATGATGAAGTGGTCTATACTTCGGCGTTCGGCGTTTGGGGTTTGATGGTTGATATTTTGCCGCTCTTCTATCCATCGCGCTGTATCTTGCTTTCCAGCAGTTCAATCCAGGCCCTGAAGCGAGGACATTTGTCAAGAATAGTTGAAAAACCGTTTTCAAGAGCAATCATGGGGCCGTAGAGCACTTTTTGGTATCCGGGAATCAATTGTTCTAAGCGTTTGGAGGGGGCCGTAGTGTATCCATCATTGATTTTTTCCGGGTTAGGATACTGGCTAAAAACGTCTGTCAGCTCATCGTTACTTTTTTTGGTAAGGTGGCTAAAATACGTATCAAATCCCCTTCTTGAAGCGAATAATAGTGCTTCAAATTCATGCAGTTGGATGTAGGGAATAAAACGATCATTATCAATGACTTCGGCACAGGCACGTTCCAGAAATTCCACACGTTGCTCTACTTGGTTGTGTCTTTTTGCCGCTTCGTACTGAGGGAAATCGGTTCTCAGCCCATAAAAATCAATTAGTGAAGTTACTAAAACATCGCTTTCTTGCTTCAGAAATAGTGCTACGTTGTACCTGTACCGGGCAAAACTCATATCGCCGCCCTTGTGCCCCGGACTGGTTCCCAACTTGATTGCTCTGACATCATAAAAACCGTATTTAGCAGCAAAATAAGGCTGCATCAGACTTCTAACAAACTCTTCCTCAGTTGGCCCTTCGGCAATAATATAGATTGCACGAATCACGACGGAATGCTGCCTGGCCGCCCCCCGATCACGTTCTTCTCCCAAAGCCCACCCAGCGTGTACTCTTCTAACCATTCTCTCAGAGAGCCTTCACTCTGCCGCTTGAATACAGTCTCAGATCGGCCGTTTAGTTCTTCCATCCGTTCGGCCACAATCACGTCATCAGCATTAAAGTGATCGAGCAGTGTGACCGACTGGGTAGAAACGATGACTTGCGCTTTCTGCGAGGCACTTTTGAGCATAGCCGCTAGTTTAGCAATAGCAAAAGGATGCAACCCTAATTCCGGTTCGTCAATAATAATCGTCGCTGGTGGATCAGGTTGCAATAGCAGGGCCGTTAAGCAAATCATGCGCAGGGTGCCGTCGGACAAGCCGTGAGCATTCCACAGTTGCTCAGAACCTTTTTCACGCCAGCGAAGGAATATCTGATCAGCATTTATCTCATCAGGTTGCAGATAAAACTGATCAAAAAATGGAGCAATTGATCGGATAACGTTCACGATCATCCGAAAGCTGTTAACTTCCTTTTCCTGCAATCGGTAAAGGAAAGCCGCGAGGTTACCCGCATCTTCGTGAAGGTAAGCGTAATCGGTGGTATTGCTGGGTTGCTTCACTTTGGCGTTGAAACTGGTGTCATGGAAGTGAAATACCTTGAATGAAATCAAGTGCAATCTTATCTTATAAGATGCAGCATCAATGCTGTCTTTGAGGTAACTCTCTTTGCCTCCTACTGAACTCTCCGATCTCTCCCCGCCTGCAGAGGTGCAAATTTCGTGAACAAAGATAAACCCGCCATATTGATCGGGACTTAATCCAAAGATGTACTTATCAGTGTATTCATAATTAAACAACACTACACCACTCAGGAAGTCAGATACGTTTCTTCCGAAGTATAAAAAATTATCCGCCCGCCCATTCCGATTCACGTACAACTGCAGTTGCTGCTCATACAGGCGATTCAAAAACTTAAAGAAGCTAATAAAATTACTCTTCCCCGCCCCATTAGCTCCGATCAGCACATTGATTGGACGCAGTTCCACCTCTCCACTGTCGCGAATAGATTTGAAATTTTGAATACGAATGCTCTTGATACTCATTGTTTTCAGTCTATCTGCGTTTGCTGCGTTTTCGCTCCTGTAGAGCTAGCAATCCTGACCATCCTCACTCATCCAACCCCTTCTGATCAAACTTACGCTATTTACACTGCATTCTGCAACTTTCTGCCCCGAAATAGCCTTATCAAAGACCCAACCTACCCACTATGAAATTTGGCAAACTGCCCGACATTCGTTGGGTAAACTTTTCACTTCCAGCCGACCATCCCCAAACGGCTACCGCCTTATCGGGCCATCGAAACGACGCGCCCCCGCAGGTGTTCGTAGGCTCGGCCCGCTGGGGCGAAAAGGACTTAGTCGGCAAAATCTACCCCCCCAAAACCTCACCCACCGATTACCTAACCCATTACTCCCGCCACTTTTCTACCATCGAGCTCAACACCACCCACTACCGCATCCCCACCCCGGAGCTGGTACAGCAGTGGTGCGAACGCACCGAACCGGGCTTCTTGTTCTGTCCCAAGGTGCCGCAACTGATTAGCCACCAGACTGACTTCGGGCAGTCGTTGCGGGCCACCGATCAGTTTCTGGCGGGCTTAGCCGCCTTTGGTAACCGTCTGGGCATTCCTTTCTTGCAACTACCGCCCTCTTTTTCGCCCCAGTTGGGCAAAGCTTTGTTTGCCTACTTGGCCGACTGGCCCACCGACGTGCCGCTGGCGGTGGAGTTCCGGCATCCCGACTGGTTCAGCCGCCCGCGCCTCTTCAACCGGGCGTTCGATCTGCTGGAGGAATTGGGCATCAGTGTGGTGATCACCGACACGGCGGGGCGGCGCGACGTGATCCACCAGCGCCTGACCACCCCCCGGGTGTTTATTCGCTTCGTGGGCAACCGCTTGCACGCCACCGACTATCTGCGCGTGGATGCCTGGGTGCGCCGCATTCAGCGCTGGCTGGCGGCCGGAGTGCAACAGGTCTACTTTATCGTGCACCAACCCGAAGAACATTTGTGCGTAGATTTGGCGATTTACGTAGTGGAGCAGCTCAACGCGCACTGTGGTTTGTCCATTGCCCCACCCCGCCCCATCAACCTAGGAATTCAACAGAGCCTGTTCTAGCGGTTTGCTCTCTTGCCTAATTTTTGGTAGATTACTGCCGGACGTGATCAGGCTGGGAAACATTAGCTTCCACTCGGTCATTTTGATAGTAACCACATCTACACCACTATGCGCTCTTCTACCCATCTTCCCTCACTTGTTTTACTGACCGCTTGCACGCTGATATCCGGTCTTAATGCGTGCCGCGGTCCCGAACCGGTAGAAGTAAAATCGCTGGAAGTTACCGCCACCGCCTACAATTCATTAGAGGCGCAGACCAAGAAGGGCGACCCTGCCACGGCTGCCTGGGGCGACAAGCTAGAACCCGGCGTGAAGGCCATCGCCGTGTCGCGCGATCTGCTGAAACAAGGGCTAGACTACAATACTCCGGTGAAGATTAAGGGACTGCCCGGCACCTACCGGGTGCTCGATAAAATGCACAGCCGCTGGAACAACCGCATTGATATTTACATGGGAGAAGACATCGATTTGGCCAAGGAGTGGGGCCGACAGACCGTAGAAATCTCCTGGGCCGTGGATGAAAACGATGCTAACGCTGAAGCTGACCAATCGAACTAACTTTTAGTATCGCTAAGGCAGTCAAGCGTTGGAAAGGTATTGTTAGTGATGAATGAAACTTTATAGATGTTGACAGCACGAAAAGGTTTACTCCTACAAAAGACGATATTGCCGAAGCCGAAAAAGTTCTAAGAAGCCAGATTAAGCGTCTAAACAAAGGTCAACCGAATCAATTCGGAAATTGCCCAGTCATTCATAAAAATCTAGCTAACTATTTTAGGCAATACGTCGGATACTATAGCGAAGGAAACAGAATAGTTCACATAAACCTTCTGTGGAATAGGTACTCGATAAAAGACAGACTAATTGGAAATACCGATCCTAGGATAGGTTTTGACGATGAGTACACTGTCCCATTTGACGGATGCAGCAAGTACTGGCAAATAGACGTAAACCTCACTACCAATCAGGCACTAAACCTAGAAGTGAACGGTATAGGATAGCTAAGAGTCTGACCATGTCGAATCAATCCTCGAGATGCTACGCCTCTTTCTTCAAATATGCTTCCTCCTCTTCCAATCGTTGCTTGATGTGCCTAATAATCGGCTCGGCGTGTAGCTTGCCGTTTTCAATAAATACCTTGGCGGTTTCTTCACCGCCAATTACCGACCCGGCCATGTAGATGCCCGGCAGGTTGCTCTCAAAGGTGTCGGGATCGATCTCCGGAATTAGCATGGCTCCGTTCAGGGTGATACCCACGCGCCGCAGAAATTTCGCGTCGGGGTGGTAACCAATCATCAGAAACACGAAATCAGCCGGAATCTTCTCCGAGCGCCCGGTTTTGATGTTACGCACGTACACGTCTTTATCGGTGATCTCGGTCACTTCTGAATTGAAGTAGGCTTTGATCTCTCCCTTCTTTACCCGATTCTCGGCGTCGGGCACAATCCAGTACTTGGCCGTCTTGTCGAAGCCGTCGTACTGGTGCACCACCGTGACCTCGCTGCCGTTGCGGTACAAATCCAGCGCCGTCTCGATGGCCGAATTGGCTCCGCCCACCACCACCGTACGCGTAAAGGTATACTTGTAGGGCTCGTCGTAGTAGTGCGTCACGTGCGGCAGATGTTCGCCCGGCACGCCCATCTCGCGCGGAATGTCGTAGTAGCCAATGGCCAGAATCACCTTCTTGGCGCGGTACTCACCCTGATTGGTCTGCACCACAAACCCATCTTCCTGCCGGTTGATGTCGCGCACCTCCGTGTAGATGTGCACGTTGAGTTTAAAGTGTTCCGACACCTTGCGATAGTACTTCAACGCCTCCACGCGACTGGGCCGCAGGTTGAGGGAGGTGAAGGGCACGTCCCCGATCCCGATCATGTCGGCACTGGAGAAAAATGTCATGTCGTGCGGGTAGCGCCGAATGGATTCGGTCAGGCTACCCTTGTCCAGGATGGCGTAGCGCAGTCCTTCCTTTTGGGCGGCAATGCCGCAGGATAGCCCGCAGGGTCCGGCGCCCACAATGAGCACGTCGTAGGGTTGGTTCATAATTGTATCGCGTGATGAGGTAAACGTAGGGGTAACGCGAAAAAGGGGGCGGGGGTTTGTAAGTAGTACGAATAGACTGCCATTCCAATCGCTACTTTTGAGGTTTACGTTAATGCCGACACATGATTAGGGCAACTGTATTTTCTTCTCATACTTCATCATTCGGTATTCCTTGTTCGAGATTCGATATTTAAACAATATCGAATCTCGAACAAGGAATGATGAATTTCGAAGTATAGTTTAAGTTTCAAACTCACATCCACCAACACAAAACTTTGGAGAATTTAAGAGACGCGTAGCGCGGCATCAAGAGGCAATCACCCTCCTCCCGCCAACTGCCACAAGCGTTCGGCTTTTTTGCCCAGCAGCCAGAACGAAGCGGCCAGGATGGCAAAGAATGCTACCTTGTGCAGGCTGTCCCAGCAGAACTCGAAATACAGCGTATACACATTGATCACCAAGAAGGCCAACCCCACTTCGGCGGTCATTTTGTCCCCGCGCCGTTGTCCGTAGTAGATCGCCAATCCTGAGCCTGCCGCCAACAACAGCGACCAGTGCAGAAAGCTGATCCGCGAAGCGGCTTCCCACGAGTCGTAGCTGCCGTGGTTACCAAACACCGACAGCAACCACAGCGAAAAAAATAAACCCAACAGGCCGGTCACGTAGGTCAACGGCGCAAAGGGTCGCACCCGCGGGGCGCGCGCAAGCAGCCAACTCAAACCGAGTAGCAGTCCACCAAACACCACATAGCGCAGTGGGAAGTTCATCCCTAAGAAATACGCTCCCCAGTCGGACCGGTAGGCGGTTTCGGTGCCGAACCAGATGGCCAGCGTGCCCAGCGCCAAAAACCAGGTGAGCTTGGAGCGCCACCGCACCGCGGCCGCCGCGTATATCCCCGATGCGAGCAGAATGAGCACCGCAAAGTAGCCTTCGGCGATACCCAGCACAAAGCTCAGATAGGTGAGCGAAAACGCCACCCCAATGGCTCCGAACATATACAGGGTTTCGTTGCTAAACACCCGGGCCGGATACCGCTGCTGGTGACGATACGCTCCGTAGTACAGTCCGACGGTGACTGCCACCCAGATGAGCATTTTCACCAGATCCGAAGCATCGAGTAACGCGTTGAGGGTAGCCATGAGCCAGTCGTCGAGCAGCAGCAAAACGGTGGCCAGGATGATGCACGACACCGCAAAGAAAAAGGCAATCAGCGACAAGTTCTTCCAGTCGAAGCTATTCTTTTGGTGGGGCAGGCTTGACTGCCGCAGGCGCTGCGCCGTATCGGCGTTTATCAGCCCTTGTTCCGTCCAGTGCGCAATGGCTCGTTGGAGAAGTTGTTGCTCGTGCTGGTTGATCTTCATGCCGCCGGATCCGTTCGTTTGAAACGGAAAGTAAGGAAATAATCTCCTTCTTTCAAGACTCAGGCAGCTTTTCCAGGTCTTTGCCCCGCGGCTTGAAGTAGGTTTTGATCACCTGCTGGGTGAGCGAGGGCGGCAAGTACTTGCTCAGGTAGGTGCCCAGTTGGTTCGAGAAGCCCGGCACCACCTCCGGCTTGTGCGACAGCATACCGCGGATTGCCCCGTCGGCCACTTCGGCCGGGTCCATCAAGAACTGCGAGGCATCCACCTGGGTGAAGCCCGCCCGCCGGAAGAACTGCGACTGCGTCGGTCCCGGATTCAGGCAGGTCACGTTCACGCCCATCGGCTGCAGCTCCACCCGCAGGCTGCTGGTGAACGAGCGCACGAACGCTTTGGTGGCAGCATACACGCTAAAGTAGGGCAGCGGCTGGTAACTGGCCGTGCTGCCCACGTTCAGGATGTGCGCGTCGGCTTCGGCCTTGAGCATCGGCAGAAAGCGGTAGCACAGTTCAACCAGCACCTGCTCATTGAGGCGCATGGTAGCCAATTGCTCACTGAGCGGCACCTCGGCAAAGGGCCCCCACACCCCTACCCCGGCGTTGTTGATGAGCGTACGCACCGACCAGCCCGCGTCGTGGCAAGTTTGGTACAACTCTTCGGCTGCGTGCGGGGCCAGCAGGTCGCGCACCAACGGATGGACGGTGATCTCAAACTCTTGGATTAACTCCGCAGCCAACTCTTCGAGTCGTTCGGCCGAGCGGGCCACCAAGATCAGGTCGAACCCTTCTCCCGCGCAGCGTCGGGCGAGCGCTTCGCCTATGCCGTAACTGGCTCCGGTGATCAAGGTATAGTTCATAACGTTAGGTTACTTATTGAAAAAGTGACAGGTCCCACGCGCCCGTGGGGTCGTAGTGCAAGTGACCTTCGGCAATGTAAATGGGCGCGCCGATGTTGTTGTGATACAGTTGGCCGGTGCCGAGCCCCTGCGGCAGCGTGGGTTCGTAGGTGGCCACCCACTGGGCAATGGCGCTGAGCCCCACGTTCGACTCCAGGGCGGAGGTGACCCACCACCCGATGCCCCGGTCTTCGGCCAGTTGCACCCAATCATCGGCGGCCACTATGCCGCCCAGCAGCGTAGGCTTCAGAATAATATACTGCGGCTGAATGGCATCCAGCAACTGCGTCCGTTCTTCCCGCGCGTGCCAACCGATCAGTTCTTCGTCCAGCGCAATGGGCACCGGACTCTCTCGACACAGGGCGGCCATTGCTTTGGTTTGTCCCGGCGCGATGGGTTGCTCAATGGAGTGAATGCCGAGTTTGGCCAGTTGCTTGAGCTTTTTCATAGCCCCGGCCGCCGAAAAGGCACCGTTGGCATCCACCCGTAGGGTCACCGCCTCGCTTGAGTAGCGCTTCCGAACGCTGGTGAGCAGGCGCAGCTCGTCGTCAAAACTGATCGCTCCGATCTTGAGTTTGATACAGCGAAAGCCCTGGGCCAGTTTCTCGTCGATCTGCCGCTGCATAAAGGCCGGGTCGCCCATCCATACCAGCCCGTTGATGGGCAGCGGCGTGAACTGCGGGTGCATCACCGACGGAAACACCAGGCGCCGTCCGCCGTGCAGCAGGTCGAGCAAAGCCGTCTCCAGGCCGAACCGCACCGCGGGCAGGTTGGTAGGCACCACGTCGCTCACCAGTTGAAACACTTCGCGGGCGCTCCGCGGCAGGGGGCGTTTGGCCACCCGTTGCAGCACCAGATCGATCATCATCGGCAAGTTAGACGTATCGTCTTCACTGAGTCCGGCCAGCGGGGCGCACTCGCCGATGCCGCGCTTATCTTCCTGTTGCAGCACCACGAAGTGCGTAGGGCGGGTGGTCATCACCCCGCGCGAGGTACCCGCCGGGAAGGTGAATTGCAAGGTGTGCGAAAAGACGTGGGTTTGGAGCATTAATTAGTTAACTTGCGCCGCTCGCTTTTGATTGGTCACCTAACCGTTTTTTTACGATGTCCCTCCCCGATGAAGTGACGTTCGACGTCATTATTGAGATTCCGAAAGGAAGCCGCAACAAGTACGAATTTGACAAAGAGCGGGGAATGATCCGCTACGACCGCATGATCTTCTCGTCGATGTTTTATCCCAGCGACTACGGCTTTATTCCCGATACCCTGGCGGGCGACGGCGACCCGCTGGACGTGCTGGTGCTGGTGTCGGAACCCACTTTTCCGGGCTGCCTCATCGAGGTGAAGCCCATTGGCCTGTTTCGCATGCGCGACGAAAAAGGGCCTGATGCCAAAATCCTGTGCGTGCCGGTAAGCGACCCCATCTGGAACCGGGTGAACACGCTAGATGAGATCAACCCTCACCTCAAGAAGGAGATCGAGCACTTCTTCCAGGTGTACAAGGACCTGGAAAAGAAGAAGGTCGGTATCGACGGTTGGGAGGATCGCGAAGCTGCGCTGGAGGTGATCGAAGATTCAAGAAGGCGGTTCGCTGAGGGAGAGGCCAGTTAGAATTACTGTCTAGGGCGCGTTTGCGAGGCTGTGTAAAAAGGGGATAGTTCTTCTGTGTCATTTGTTTTGAGCTGTACATGAGTTGGAGTTCCCCCGTTAAAGTAGACACTGAGAAGAGCACAGGTTAGTGGACAAAATAAGCAATTGGTAAAGCAAATCAGTGCTATACACGAGCAAAGCAGTGGGCCCCACCGGGACAGACTTACGGAAGTCCGCGAATACATGACGAACCGGGGGACCGCGGGATAAACTGTAGCGAGAATCGCGTGGCTCGTCTATTGCGGCAGCATGGTATTGCTGCGCCCGGCGCCCGGCGCCCGGTCCAAAGAAAAAAAAAGTTTGTGAGAAATACCGACCGGCGTCCCGGCGACTCTAATCACCAACTACCTGTCGCTCCCAACCGTTTGAATCAACATTTTGGGGCAGATACGCCAACCATGGTATGGACAGCGGACATCACCGCGCGGCGGCCGTCTATATCTGGACCCAAGAGGGGTGGCTATTTTTAGCGATCGTCCTGGACTTGTTTTCCCACAGGTTTTGGCCCCCTACCCTACTTCCATCCGCCGCCCAGGGCGCGGTACAAATTGATTAGCGAGACGAAAATCTCCTTGCGGGTGTCTACCACGCTCAGTTCGGCCTCCAGCACCCGCGCCTGGGCGGTGATCACCTCCAGGTAGTTGGCGTAACCGGCCGCAAACAGCAGGTCCGAGGTGCTCACTGCCGCCTTAAGCACCTCGGCTTCTTCCTTGCGCAGTTCGTAGGCCTGCCGGTAGTTTTCGGCGCGCCGCAGGTTGGTCACCACCTCCTGATGGCCGGTGATCACCATCTGCCGGTAGTTGTAGAAAGCCTCCAGCGTCTCGGCCGACGCGCGGTCGTAGCCCGCTCGGATTCTGTTTTGCTGAAAAATGGGAGCCGTCAGGCCCGCCAACACGCCCATCGCAACCGATTCTGGCTTCACCAGCAACGACAGCTCGGGAGCGTTCATGCCTACGAACGGACTCAGTACCAGCGAAGGAAAAAAGGCCTTTCGGGCGGCCTCCACGTCGGCGCGCGCCGCGGCCAGGGCCAGTTCGGCTTCCCGAATGTCGGGACGGCGCAGCAGCAGGGACGAGGGCACTCCCGTCCGCACCACGTTGGGCAGACTTTGCTCCAAGATAGAGGTGCCCCGGGCAATGGGTTGCGGATACCGGCCCAGCAAGCTGTTGAGTTCGTTTTCCAGTTCGATGACGCCCTGCCGCTTCTCAAAGGCCAGACTCTGGGTACGCAGCAGTTGCGCCTGAAACTGCTGCACGGCCAACTCGGTGGCCCGCCCCCCAATCTTCTGAATGCGCACTAGTTCCAGGGCGGTTTCCTGAAACTCGATGTTCTGCCGAATGGTGGCCAGTTCGTTGTCCAGGCCCAGCAGTTCGTAATAGAGGCGCGCCACGTCGGCCACCAGGTTGGTGATGAGCAGGTGCTGCCCCTTCTCGCTGGCCATAAATCGCCGATAAGCCGCCTCGCGCCGCAGGCGCAACCTCCCCCACAGATCGGCCTCCCAGGAGCTCTGAAAGCCCACAAAATAGTTCTGCGCGATATTGTTCGCACTCTGATCCACGTTGGGATCGTTCACCAGGTTGGGGTTCACCACGGTGCCCAGATTGGCGGCCACGTTTCCCCGCACCGCGGGCAGCAGTGCCCCTCGTCGCAAACGATAATCAGCCTGCGCCACCTTGATCCGCTGGGCCGCCGCCAAAAGATCCAGGTTGTTTTGCAGGGCCGAGTCGATGAGCGCCAGCAGGAACGGGTCGTTGAAAAAATCCTCCCAGATCAGATCGCCCATGCTCAGCGTATCCGCTTCCCCGGCAAAGGTGGCGGGCACCGGCGGCGTGGCGGGCAACTGCGGCAAGTCGGCTACCTTGCAGCGGCCGAATAAAAGAACAGAACAAAAAACGAGGACAAATCCGCGAAGGGATAAAGACATAGGGATAACTCAGTTGCTTGACAATGACACTTCCATTTCGGTGGGCTGGGCCTTGGGCGGAGATTCTTCTTTTTCCGGTTTGGAAGCGCGGGCAAACAGCACGTACAATCCCGGAATCAGCAGCAGACCAAACACGGTGCCAATCAGCATCCCTCCGGCCGCGGCCGTGCCAATAGACCGGTTGCCAATGGCTCCCGCCCCGGTGGCCACGCACAGCGGAATCAACCCGGCAATAAAGGCAAAGGAGGTCATCAGAATCGGGCGCAGCCGCGACACCGCTCCCTCCACCGCCGCCTCGAGCACACTTCGGCCCTCCTGCTGCCGCTGAATGGCAAACTCCACAATAAGAATCGCGTTTTTGCCCAGCAGTCCGATGAGCATAATCAGCGCCACCTGCGCGTAGATGTTGTTCTGCAGGCCCAACAGCTCGAGCGCCAGAAAGGCCCCGAAAATACCGGTGGGCAGCGACAAGATCACCGGCAAGGGCAGCAGGAAGCTTTCGTACTGGGCGGCCAGCAGCAGGTAGACGAACAGCAGACAGATCAGAAAGATGTAAATCGCCTGATCGCCCGACTTCACCTCCTCGCGGGTCATGCCCGCCCAGTCGAAGGAGTAGCCGCGGGGCAGTTTGTCGCGCGCCGTTTGCTTGATCACCTCCACGGCGTCGCCGCTACTGTAGCCGGGGGCCACCGTGCCGCTCACCCGGGCGGCGGTGTACATGTTGTAGCGAGTGAGTTGCTCCGGACCATATACCCGCTCTAGGGTAATAAAGGTAGAATACTGCACCATATCCCCTTCGTCGTTCTTGACGTACAGATTGAGCAAGTCCTCGGGCTTGGCGCGGTACTCGGGCGAAGCCTGCACCATCACCTTGTACATCTGCCCAAAGCGAATGAAGTTGGAGGTGTAATAACCGCCAATCAGCGTTTGCAGGGTGTTCATGGCCAGCTCCACCGTTACTCCCTTTTTAGCGGCCATCTCCTGATCTACGTGGATGAGGTACTGGGGAAAGCTGGCGTCGAAGTTGGTGTACCCATCGGCGATGGCCGGTGAGGCCTCCAGGTCGGCAATAAAGTTGCGCGTCACCTGCGCGATCTCCTGCAGGTCGCCGCGGCCGCTTTGGTCGAGCACCCGCAACTCAAAGCCGCTGGAGTTGCCGAATCCGGGTACGGTGGGCGGCGAGAAGAACTCAATTTGTGCGTCGGTGATATTCCGCGTCTTTTCCCGAAGCAGATTGATAATATCTTCGGCCGACTGCTCCCGCGCGTCCCAGGGCCGCAGGCTCACCATCCCCATGCCGAACGAAGCGCCCGACACGCCGTTCACCAGGCTGTAGCCCGCCAGCGTCGACACGGCCTCCACAATCTCTATCTCCGAGGCCACGCGCTCAATCTGATCGAGCACGCGCTCGGTGCGCTCCACGGTGGCTCCCGCCGGGGTGGTCACGTCGATATACACTACGCCCTGGTCTTCGGTGGGGATGAAACCGGTGGGCAGAATCACGCTGATGCCCCAGGTGGCTCCGACAAAGAGCAGCAGCAGCAGCACGGTGAGCACCCGCCGGGCGGCCAGGTAGGTAATCACGCCGCGGTATCCTCCCGCCAGGGCGTCGTAGCCCCGGTTGAAGAGGCCAAAGAAGCGTTGCAGCAGGTTTTTCTTTTTCTCTTTTCCGTGCGTGCTCTTGAGCAACAGCGCGCACAGTGCCGGGGTCAGCGTCACGGCGTTCACCCCCGAAATAACGATGGCGATGGCCAGCGTAATAGAAAACTGCCGGTAGAACACTCCGACCGGTCCCGACAGAAAGGCCACCGGCACGAACACCGCCGACATCACCAAGGTGATGGCGATGATGGCCGCGCTGATCTCGTGCATGGCGGCAAAGGTAGCTTCTCGCGGCGACAGGCCCTCTTCTTCCATCTTAGCGTGCACCGCCTCCACCACCACGATGGCGTTATCGACCACAATACCGATGGCCAGCACCAGCGCAAACAGCGTGAGCAGGTTGATGGAAAAGCCCAGCAGCTGCATGAAAAAGAGCGTGCCAATGAGCGCCACCGGCACCGCCAGGGCCGGAATGAGCGTGGAGCGAAAGTCCTGCAAAAAGAGGAACACCACCAGAAACACCAGCAAAAAGGCCTCGAAGAGCGTGACGACCACCTCGTGGATGGAGGCATCGAGGAAGCGCGACACGTCGTAGGTCACGTTGTAGCTCATGCCGGGCGGAAACGATGCTTCCTGAATCTCGTCGATGCGCTGCTTTACCCCGGCGATCACCTCGCGGGCGTTGGAACCCGGCCGCTGCTTGATCATGATGGAGGCCGCGGGTCGGCCGTTGTTCTTCGAGATGCGGCCGTAGTTCATGGCGCTGAATTCCACCTCGGCCACGTCGCGCAGTTTGAGCACCGAGCCGTCGCTGTTGGCCCGAATCACCAGGTCTTCGTACTGCCGCGGCTCATTGAACTTGCCGGTGTAGCGCAGCACGTACTGCAGCATCTGCGCTTCTCGGTTGGAGCTAACGCCCGCCTTGCCCGGGGCGGCTTCCACGTTTTGGGCGCGAATGGCCCGGATCACCTCGTCGGTCGACACCCGGTAGGCCGTCAGGCGGTCGGGCTTGAGCCAGATGCGCATGGAGTAGTCCTTTTCACTCACAATCTCGGCGAAGCCCACCCCCTCGATGCGCCGCAGTTCCTGCAGGATGTTGATGTCGGCAAAGTTGTAGATAAACTTCTCGTCCATCGTCTCGTCGGTGCTCACGATGTTGATGTAGATCAGCAGGCTGTTCACGTCCTTTTCGGTGGTCACCCCGTTCTCGATCACCTCCTGGGGCAGTTCGTTGAGCACGGTGGCCACCCGGTTCTGCACGCTCACCGCGGCCAGGTCGGGGTCGGTGCCCACCTCAAAGTTCACCTCGATGTCGATGCGGCCATTGTTGGTCGATACCGACGACATGTGCGTCATGCCCGGCACGCCGTTGATGGCTTTTTCCAGGGGAGTAGCCACCGCTTTGGCGCACACCTCGGCGTTGGCTCCGCGGTACTTCGCCCGCACCGACACCGAGGGCGGCACGATGTCGGGAAACTGCGCGATGGGCAGGGTGAGAAAGGCCAGCCCGCCCAGCAGGGTGATAAACAGCGAGATAACGAGCGACAAAACGGGACGGTGAATAAAGATGTCGAACATAGGAGACTTTCAGAGTGGCAAGATGCTGGATGACTTTCTACAAGGCTAGATACTAGATATTGGATGCCAGATGCTGGCGGCCGCCGCGCGGATACTTTCTATATGGCTAGAAATTGAGAAATGAGGTTATAATTTAATTTCCGAGTTTTTACCAGTTTCCTTACTTCATTGCGATAGGGCGATCAGGCTGTCCATGGCGACTGCTTCGGGATTGATCTGCATGCCGTCCCGGAGGTTTTGAATTCCTTCGTAGACGATGCGATCTCCCACCTCCAGGCCCGAGGCCACCACGTAGTAGTAGGAAAAGCGCAGCTTGGGCACGAAGTTTTTCAGGTGCACCTGGTTGTTGTCGTCCACCACGAACACGTAGTTCTTGTCCTGAATCTCGAACACCGCTTTCTGGGGAACCATCAGCGCATTTTTGAGTACGTTCGACAGGCTGATGCGGCCGGTGGCCCGGTGCTTGAGCAGCTTGGTCGGATTGGGGAAGCGCGCGCGAAAGGCAATGGAGCCGGTGCTGGCCGTGAACTCACCGTCCATGGTCTCAATGGTTCCTTCGTGCGGGTAGGGGCTGCCGTCGGCCAGGATCAACCGCACGCTGCGCTGGCTCTGGGTGGTGTCACCGCCCTTGCTTTTCACGTACTCCAAATACTCACCTTCCGACACGTTGAAGTAGACGTAGACCGAACTCACGTCGGAGACGGTGGTGAGCAGGGTACCGTGGTCGATCAGGCTACCGGTTTTCAGGGGAATGCGGTCGATGATGCCGTCGAAGGGGGCGCGGATGCTGGTGTAGGACAGGCGCATGGTGGCGTTCACTTCGGCTGAGCGGGCCTCTTCGATGCGCGATTTCACGGCCACTAGTTTGGCCAGCGACACCTCCAATTCGGAGGCGGCCAGCACGTTCTTTTCGACCAGCACCCGCAACCGGTCCACCTCCAGCTCCGAGGCTTTGGCCTGGGCAATGGCATTCTGCAGGTTGGCCTTGGCCTTGGCCAGTTCGGCCGCGTACTCTTCCTCGCTGATCTTGAACAGACGCTGCCCCTTGGCGACGGCCTGTCCCTCGTCGGCGTAAATTTTCTCCAAAAAACCGGGCACCCGGGCCCGCAGCTCCACGTTGCGCACAGCCTGCACGTCGGCCACGTAGCTGCGGTAAATAACGGTATCCCGCGCCTCAATGCTGGTCACCGGCAGGGTGGGCCGTTCGGGGGATGATGCGGTGGCGGGCTGTCCCTCCGAACAGCGACTGAATAATCCTACTAAAACGATACTTGCAGTGATGAGCGAACTAAAGACTTTATTCATAAAAATACCCTTGACAAAATTTAGTGGAAAGTTAATCAATTCTCGTGGGTTTCGACTTAGAGAACGCAATTTTTACTACCAATGATGACGAAAAAAAGGGTATCCGAAGAATGATGATCGGCGGCTGCCCTATCAAACCGCTAATAATCCACCAGCACCCCGGCAATTGTGGTAGCCATTACGCAAACGAAGAAGAGATACTTTACCGAATGTCCGTTGACAGATCGGCTACTCTTTGCTCCAGTTCTTTGATGCGTTGCTGGTAGAGCAGACGTTCGGTGAAGAAGGAAAGATCGGTGATGGGGGGAAGTTGGTGATAGGGACAACGCTGGCAGCTACGGAAGATGTTCTGCTCGCTAAACGCAATGATCTCATCGGGCTCAATGCCTAGCACGCGGGCGATCTGTTGCAGCCGCCCGGTGGTCAGAGCAGTTTCGCCACTCTCTATTTTGCTGTAGGCCCGCAGGGAAATGCCCAGCGCTTTGGCCATCGTCTCTTGCTTGATGCCCCGCAGTTCGCGCAACTTACGGATCTTGTCATGATCGCTCACGGTGGTCGTGGGTTAGGTTGAGAAATGCCGGTTCAAAAATATGAACTAAAAGTACTATAATGTGAACGTCCGTGTTAACCAAGATAAGAAAAAACTTTGATCTTTGCTATCGCTTTTCAGTTTTCGTTTCACCTCATCTTCCACCTTGACCTTACCACAGTTCAGCAGTATCGGTAGTCTTTTATGGCTACTGCCTCTTTGGTCAGTAGCGCAGAATCTGGTGCCCAATCCGAGTTTTAAAGAAGTAGATTCTCTGCCCTGTGATGTTATTTCCGGAGACTACAATACTCCAACCATTAAAGATTATGTACAGCTTTGGTCAGCCCCAACAGGCGCATCTGCGGATATTCTCAGTTCATTAATAGACCAGAATTGTTATTACAGTCAATTCACCGAAGGACAGTTGCCTCGCACTGGTACTACTATGGCTGGCATATATACGCTTGTTGATGCTGGAATTGAATACCGAGAATATTTACAAATCCAACTAAAAGAGCCACTTGTCCGAGGCAAAACGTATTATTCATCTATGTATGTCCTACGATCACGCAAGACAGAATTCGCTGTCAATAATATAGGAATGTATTTTTCTGAAACAGCAATCAATCGTCCTATTGAATTTCGGGGCGTTCTATCATTCGTGCCGCAAGTAAATGAAACAAAAATAATAACTGATACAGAAAAATGGCATTTGGTATCGGGATGTTTCACTGCTGAGTCAGATGCTAGGTATCTGACCATTGGTAATTTCTATTCATGGGTTCACCTTTTACGAAACCCCAGTTAACCATTTACTCCTATGAAAACAATCATCTGCTGCCTCTTTCTTTTGCTGGCTACCGAAGCCGCCCGAGCGCAATCTGAGGACGCTCAACCCACTGTCAAACGCAATACAATCTTTGTAGAGCTGGGCGGCCCGGCAAACGTCTATTCCGTTAACTATGATCGCCGCCTGCGGTCTTCTTCTTTTGTTCAACTGAGTGTGCAGGGGGGGGTGAGCGTTTACTGGGGTGGAAGCGGTGGCTTCGTGCTACCGGCTACCTTTAACGGGTTTATTGGCAAGGGCAACCATCACTTTAACGTGGGAATAGGAATGGCTTATAGCAACGGTAACGAAGAGCTTATCCGCGGAGGAGAAAAACGGCAAATTAGGTTCCAAACTGTGGATGCGATTGCTCGAATAGGATACCGCTTGCAGAAACCGCAGGGAGGCTTCTTTTTGAGTGTTGCTTACACTCCGTTTGTTCCAATACACACAGGTAGTTTTTTTCGGACAGAAGGCGAATGGTACCACTGGGCGGGAGTTGGGTTGGGACGTACTTTCTAGGTACAGCTTATCCTTCGGGACTTTGGTGGGTATGATAGATGTTTAAGATAACCACTTGATTTTCTTTGACCTGATAAACCACTCGATAGTTGGCTTTAAAAAAGCGGCGAACGTCACCCATATTATTAGGATAGTACTCGTCTATTTGATAGATTTCAGCCTGTTGTGATAAGTCTTTTGCAGTGCGCACAATCTCTTGTCGAATACTTCAGGCCCGTTGTGGGGAAGTCTGGTCGTGCCAATAGGCATAAAGCTGATCTAGGGCCATTTGAGCTTTACGCGTCCAAACAACTTCCCGTTGCTTCACGGCTGGTTTTGCTCAATATCCAACTGACTAATTACTTCTCCCCGGTTAGCCTGAGCAATGGCTTCGTCTAAATCTTGCCGGTAGCTTTCCCGCGACAAAGGATCGCCAGTAGTGGTGTAAGCAATGGTCTTATCCGGTTGCAGAAGGGTTTCAAAATAGTTACGTAGTTCGTTTAGTACGTCCACATCATCAGTTTCTACAATGTACTGATGTAAGGTAGACTTTATTTCGGCAATGGTGGTCATGAGTTTTTTTAGTAAAGATAACGGTTTTGAAAAGATAATTTGCCCATCAAAGGGCAAAAATAGGTTTCTCTATCTTCATATACGCTAGTAACTCACCAGCATCCCGGCAATCGTGGCCGTCATCATGCAAGCGAAGGTGGCGGCCACCAGGGCCCATAGTCCGAGGCGCGATAGGTTCGCTTGCTGTCCGGGGGCGATGCTGCCGATGCCGCCAATCTGGATGGCAATGGACGAGAAGTTGGCAAATCCGCACAGGGCGTAGGTAGCCACCACCAACGCTTTGCCACCGAGCACGCCCTCGTTCTTCATCTCCGACAGGCTTAGGTAGGCCACAAATTCGTTGATCACCGTTTTCTGTCCTAATAAACTTCCTACTTGAAGCGTATCAACCCAGTCAACACCCATAATAAAGGCAAACACCCGAAACAGCTGCCCCAAAATATACTCCAGCGAGAAGCCCGCAAAGGCTCCGTCGGTGCTCGCGACCACCCAGCCGTTGAGTCCGCCAATCTCCCCTATCCCGTTGGTCAAAAAGTAGTTGATGGCGGCAATTACCGCGATAAAGGCCAGCAGCATGCCGCCCACGTTGAGCGCCAGTTTGAGCCCCTCCCCCGCCCCGCGCGACAGAGCGTCGATCACGTTCACGCCCAGTTGCTCATCACTTACTTTCAGATCGGACTTTATTTGCTCGGGATGGGTTTCGGGCACCAGGATTTTAGAAATTACGATGGCGGCCGGGGCGTTCATGATGGAAGCGCTGAGCAGGTAGGCGGCAAAGCGAGTCTGCTGCACCGGATCGTCGCCGCCCAAGAAAGCGACGTAGCCGCCCAGCACTCCGCCCGCAATAGTGGCCATGCCGCCGGTCATCAGGCACATGATCTCCGAGCGCGTCATGCCCTCAATGTAGGGCCGCACCAGCAGGGGCGCTTCGGTTTGTCCCAGAAAGATGTTGCCCGCCGCCGACAAGCTTTCGGCTCCCGACAGGCGCATGCTGCGCGTCATCACCCAAGCAATGCCGTAGACCACCTTTTGCAGGATGCCGAGGTAGTATAATCCGGCCGACACGGTGGAGAAAAAGATAATGGTGGGCAGCACCTGAAAGGCGAAGATAAACCCGAAAGACGAAGTGTCGACCAGGTCGCCAAAGATGAAACGGGCCCCCTCTTGTGAGAAGCTCAGAAACGTGACGAAGCCCTCGCTCAGCTGATCGAAGAGTGCGGCAACGAACGGCACCTTCAGGATCAGCAGCCCAGCTGCCAGTTGAATGCCCAGTCCGGCCCCCACCAGCTTCCAGTTGATGGACCGCCGGTTGGTCGACAACAGGTAGGCCAAGCCCACCAGCGTGGCGAGTCCCAGAGCACCGCGAAGGTAGTCCATGCGCTAGTTGCGGCGGTTCATCTCGTCGCGGACCAGGGCGGCTTTCTCGTAGTCTTCTTTTTTGAGGGTTTCTTCCAGCAGCGCCTTAAGCTTATCGAAAGGCAGGTCTTTGAGTTGTTCGTTGAGGGGCTTGTTCGACTTGCCCTTGGTGGGTGCTTCGCTGCTTTCGGTGGCTGAACTCTCTTCTTCGGTGAGTACAATGCCTGCTTCCGACAGCACGCTCTCGTAGGTGTAGATGGGCACGCTGAACCGCAGTCCGATGGCGATAGCATCCGAAGGGCGCGCATCGATTTCGGTGGTATGGGCGCCGTCGTTGCAAATAATTTTAGCAAAAAACACCCCTTCCTTGAGGTCGGAAATCACGATTTCTTCCAGCGTGAAGTTGAAGTTGTGGGCAAACGACTTGAACAGGTCGTGCGTCATGGGGCGGTTGGGCACGATCTTTTCGATCTCGATGGCGATGGCCTGGGCCTCGAACATGCCGATGATGATGGGCAGCCGCCGGTTGCCAATGGTTTCGCCCAGCACCAGGGCAAAGGAACCCGACTGCGACTGGCTGGAAGAAAGTCCTAAAATCTCTAATTCTATTTTATCCACTATCCCGAGGGGGCTAATTAAACATGGGGTACGTACTAATCTTGCGCCGCGCGAATGGCTTCGGTAAGTTTGGGCACCACCTCAAAGGCGTCGCCCACCACTCCGTAGTCGGCCGATTTGAAGAAGGGTGCTTCCTCGTCTTGGTTGATGACCAGAATGTTTTTAGAAGAGTTCACTCCCGCCAGGTGCTGAATGGCTCCCGAGATGCCCACCGCCACGTACAGGCTGGGGCTCACCTTGATGCCGGTTTGACCCACGTGCTCGTGGTGGGGGCGCCAGCCCATGTCCGACACCGGCTTGCTGCATCCGGTGGCCGCGCCCAGGGTGCTGGCCAGTTCTTCGATAATTTCCCAGTGCTCAGGCCCCTTCAGGCCGCGGCCGCCCGATACTACCACGTCGGCTTCGGGCAGCAGCACCTCGCCCTCGCTCTTCTCGGTGGAGGTGATGTTCACCGTGAAGTCGGCCTCGTCCATCGTCGGCGTAAAGGCTTCTACCGGGGCGGTGCCGTCGGCTTCGGGCAGTTCGATGGCGTTCTTCTTGATGGCGATGATTTTCTTGTCGGTGCTCAGTTGGGTGTAGGCGAAGGCCTTACCGGTGTAGATGCTGCGCTTCACCACAAAGTTGTCGCCACTTTCGGGCAGCGCCACCACATTGGAAGCCAGGCTGGCGTGCTGCTTTACCGCCAAGCGGGCGGCCACCGGATCGCCCAGCGACGACTTAGCCAGCACCAGGATCGTGGCACCCGTCTGCTCCATGGCTTGGTTAAGCACCGAGGCGTAGGCCTGAATCTGGTCTTCATTGAGCCGCTCATCGCTGGCGTGCAGCACTTTAGTGGCACCGAAACTACCTAATTTTTCTAATGCTTCGGAAGCAACGGTATTGCCCATTGCCACGGCGATAACATCACCCTGCTTAAGGGCAGCGGCGTAGGCGACCGCTTCCAGGGAAGTTTTCTTGACGGTACCTTCGGCACTTTCTACAAATACGAGTACGGACATGCTTGATGGGGTTAATGCTTGGAAAAAAAGAGCTACTACGCGTTAACGGGTCAGATGAGAATTTCTTGCGAAGTGCTCCTTTATTATAACACCTTGGCTTCGTTCTTCAGGGCCTGCACCAGTTCACCCATCTGGTCGGGCGAGAACATTTTTACTTCTCCCTTGGCCGGAGGCTGTTCGTAGCGCTGGGTGGAGGTCAGTTTTTCTTCGCTGGCCGGTTCGCGCACTTCCAGGGGTTTGCTGCGGGCGCTCATGATGCCCCGCATGTTGGGAATTTTCCACTCGGCGATGGGTTCCTGGCAACCGGCGATAAAGGGTAGTGGCACGGTAGCGTGTTCTTTGCCGCCCTCAATCTCGCGGGCCACGGTAGCAGTATCACCGTCTACTTCCAATTGCATCACCGGCGAGACAGCGGGCATGCCGACCAACTCACCCACCATGCTGTGCACCTGCCCCCCGTTGTAGTCGATCGATTCACGCCCCATCAGCACCAGGTCATAGCTGTTTTCTTTCACCACGGCGGCAATCTGCTGGGCCACGAAGAAAGCGTCGGTGGGCTCGGCGTCGATGCGAATGGCATCGTCGGCGCCAATAGCCAGGCCCTTACGGATGGTGGGTTCGGTTTCTTTGCCACCCACGTTGAGCAGGGTGACGGTGCCGCCGGACTGCTCCTTAAGCTCTACGGCGCGGGCCAGGGCGTAATCATCATAGGGACCAATGATAAACTGCACCCCGGTGGCGTCGAACTTGGTATTGTCGTCGGTAAAGGATATTTTGGACGTGGTATCGGGCACGTGGGTGATGCAAACGAGGATTTTCATAGAACAGGCTCAGTGGTTATTCCTTGGTTAACCGGTTTTTTGCCACGAAGTTACGTAAATCAAAAAGAAATAAAAATCTGATCGAACAATGTCTACCGACCGCCTCGATGCCCTGCTGGGGTTCTTACAAGAAAGCCCCGACGATGCCTTTACGCTCTACGCCGTGGCCACCGAATATCGCCGGGATCATCCTCAAAAGGCCTTGGAATACTACGAAAGGCTACTCGGCGAGCATCCGCAGTATGTGCCGACGTATTATCATGCGGCGCAGTTGTACGTGGACTTGAGCCAGCCCGAGCGGGCCGAGCAAACGTACGAAAAAGGAATTGCCGAAGCGCAAAGGCAAGGCGATGCGCTGGCGCTGCGAGAATTGCGGAGTGCCTATGATGAATTTTTGTACGAATAGTAAAGAATGCTGTCGGTCTCTTGGGTAATGCTACCGGATATAAGTATTTAAACCCACTTCATCATTCGGCATTCAGTGTTCGGGAGAGATTAAGTAGCGAACCAAGCCTGGTTCTAATCTGGTTGTAGGTTAAGCGAAGCGAGTACCTACGACTAGATACCTTCCCTAATTTCTACCCTCCTATTCCTGTAGGCGTTGCGGTTGATTTCTGACTCCCAAACACCTTGCGTAAAATCTGCTCGCTCTGTCCGAAGGGATCGTCGCGGATTTTCTTCTCTTCGCGAGCCACGAGTTTGAACAACCCGTTGAGGGCCATTTCGGTGGCGTAGTCTTCCAGCACGGGTAGTTCGCCCACGTTGACGTTGATTTTGTTGACCAGCGGCGTTCGGTTGAAGGTGCTGATGGCGTTTTTCAGGGCGTTATAATAATCGGTAGCCTTGGTTTGGTCCAGGGCGTTTTTGATCACCGGTTTAAAGGCATTCGTCAGGTTGGCCGTGGTAGTGCGCTCCAGATAGTTGGTCGCCGCCTCGTCGCCTCCCTTTAGAATGCCGAGTCCGTCGGTCACCGTCATCGAGGTGATGGCATCCACGAAGATGGGGGCGGCCTTCTTGGCGGCTTCTTCCGCTCCCCGGTTCATGGCCGTGATGAAGTTATCCACCACCTTATCGCCCACCAGCGGAATCCGGCGGATGTTTCGCTCTACTCCCCGCAACTTATCAGGCAAGGGTATACGAATATCGACCACGGGATTGTTCAGGTAGCCGTTTTCTTGCGAAGCATTGTCGCCCGCGAACTTCGCTCCCTGCTTGAGGGCGGTTTTCAGTCCGCGCACAATCTCGGCTGAAGAGAGTCCGCCGGTGTTCAGATCGCCCAGCACGCCCTGCAGCACGTCGCAGGAGGAGAAGAACAAAAAGGGAAGGAGCAAGGCCAGGCGGGGAAATCGAACGGGGTATTTCATAAGTGTAGAAAAAGGCGGTTGTACACGCAATCAGTTAGTGCGGTGCGAGCAAAAAACAGGCCACTGGGGAGCAATCGTTCCGTTTTACCGGTAACAAGGTCAATCTTGACTATTGTATCGGTCCCCTCTCCTTCTTGTCTCCTATAAATACGACCCTCTGATAGCTATCTGCTAATTTCTTCCGATAAACTTTGGTTTGAAGTGAGATTTTTACATATATTTGTATGGTAA
This sequence comes from Cyclobacteriaceae bacterium, assembly GCA_965217295.1. Lineage (GTDB taxonomy): Bacteria > Bacteroidota > Bacteroidia > Cytophagales > Cyclobacteriaceae > Tunicatimonas. The sequence continues at coordinate 3,499,531 of CBDCHR010000008.1, read as the reverse complement.
AAATAAACTTTATAATATAAAACTACATGATGATTCGCCTATCTCTACTTATTACGTTGGGTCTGCTGGGACACTCCTTTAGTGGTCTCGCGCAGACATCCTCTATTTCTGGCCAGGTACGGGACCTGGTTGAAGGCACCGAACTGCCGGGAGTTAACATTTTAGTGAAAGGCACTTCCGTGGGCACCATCACCGACGTGGAGGGAAACTTCACCCTAAGTGCCCCGGCCGATGCCGAAACTCTCGTTTTCTCCTCGGTGGGCTACGAGACGCTGGAAGTGCCCATCGATAACCGTAGCACCATCGACGTCAATCTTTCGCCCGACATTCAGTCGCTGTCGGAGATTGTGGTGGTAGGCTACGGTACGCAAAAACGGGAGGACGTGACCGGCTCGGTGGTTTCGGCCCCGCTCCAAGCCTTTGAGGAGGCGCCTAACACCAACATCTTGCAGTCGCTGAGCGGCTCTACGCCGGGCATCAATATCGGGCAAGTGGCCACGGCGGGTGAAGAACCCAGAGTTCAAATCAGGGGGCAGTCCAGCATCAACGGCAACCAGGACCCGCTCATCGTGCTCGACGGGGTGTACTACCGGGGAAACCTGGCCGACCTAAACCCCAAGGACATTCAATCGGTGGATGTGCTCAAGGACGCCAGCAGTAAGGCAATTTACGGAGCGCAGGCCGCCAATGGCGTGATCATTATCACCACCAAAAACGGAAAATCGGCGCAAAAGCCGGTCATCAGCTACTCGGGTTCTTACACTACCCAGACTCCGACCAACGAACTCACTCCCCTGGGCCGGGAGGGCTTTCTGAAGGGGGTGCGCGACGTGGACTGGGAAAATGGCTATCTGCCCCCAAATTATACGCAGGAAAATCCGGACTGGACGATTGATAACAACACTGCCTTATTTCCGCCCCTGCTGAAAGGTTTTGCCGAGGGTACCGACTACAGCTGGTACGATGAGGTGACCGACCCGGGCTACATTACCAATCATCATCTGAGTATTAAAGGAAGCGGTCCGAATACCTCTTACTTTCTTTCCGGCGGCTACACCGACCAGAAGGGTTGGGTGCTGAACGACAAGTACCGGCGCATCACCGCCCGCATCAACGTGGACACCGAAATCACCGACTGGCTCACCGTGGGGGCAAATACCTTTGGCTCGTTTTCCGACTACTCGGGTGAGAGTCCGATCCTGTCGCTGATCCCGCAGATGAGTCCGCTCGTAACTCCCCGGGACGAGAACGGGGATTTGATTGTGAACCCCCTGGGTGACCAGCGGTTGAATCCCTTTCTGCAAAGTGCTTCAGATGATCGCGACTTGCGCAATAACTTGTCGGGCATCTTCTACGCCAACGTGCGCATCCCCCAGATAGAGGGCCTTAGCTATCGCGTCAACTTTAGCAACAACTACCGCTGGAACGTTCTGGGTAATTCCAATCCCTTTGAGGCCGGGCAATCGGGGTTGGCTAGTAAAACCAATAATGCCACCTATGACCTGTTGCTGGACAACATTGTGACCTATAAACGAGACTTAGGACAGAATCACGGTTTGGACGTGACCTTGCTCTACGGATTCAATCGCATCAGCTATGACCAAACCAGCGCCACCGGGACTAATTTTTCTAACCTAGCCCTTTCCTACAATAGCTTGGGGCAGGCCATTATTCCGCAGATTGCCTCCGAGGCCTGGGAAGAGCGCTATCTTTACCAGATGGCCCGTATCAACTACGACTTTAGAAACCGGTATCTGTTCACCGCTACGCTGCGTCGGGATGGCTTCAGTGGCTTTGCCGATAACAACAAAGTAGGCTTGTTTCCTTCCCTAGGAGTGGGTTGGGTATTGTCAGAAGAAAATTTTCTGGCCAACAGCCCTGCCATTGATTTCTTGAAACTACGCGCCAGCTACGGCATCAACGGCAACCTTACTACCCGCTACAGTTCGCTGGCTAGAATCTCAGCAGACGGTGAGTCACAGTACGTATTCGGAGACGCAGGAACCACGGTGAGCGGGCAACGCCCTTCTTCCCTGGCTAACCCCAATCTTACTTGGGAAAGAACCGCCGGCATCAACGTAGGAGTAGATTTTGAAATACTCAATAGCCGACTGTCGGGAAGCGTGGATTATTACCAGTCCCGCACCACCGATTTGCTGTGGAATTTCATCCTGCCCCAGATCACCGGCTTTGAAAACATTACCTCCAACGTGGGCGAGATCAGCAATACCGGGCTAGAGTTTATTATAAACGCCTCCCCGGTGCGTGCCGCCAACTTCAGTTGGGACATCGGCCTCAACTTCGCGACCAACAACAACCGCATCGAAAGCTTACTGGGTCTGGACCGGGACAACGATGGGCAAGAAGATGATTTGATTGCCAACAACTTATTTATTGGCCAGCCCATCGGGGCTATCTACGGCTACGTGATTGACGGACTGTGGCAGATTAGCGACGGCGAAGCGATTCCCGACGGGTTTGGGCCGGGTCAGTACCGACTGCGTGACCTGAACGGAGACGGTGAGATCACTCCGCAGGACGACCGTCAGATTCTGGGAAGAGCCGAACAGGCCTATCAGTTTGGCATTCAGAATACGCTACGCTACCGCGACTTTACCCTGAAGTTCTTCATCAAATCCATTCAGGGAGGAAGTGATGGGTACTTAGGCGAGAACAATCCCTGGGCTGGCCCCTACAACACCATTGGCAACGCGCAGAGCAGCAACTGGTTTGCCGAAATTGACTACTGGACTCCATCTAACCCCGGAGCGACGTATCGCCGTCCCGGAGACGACGCTGCCATTGCTCAAAATCGGTACTTCTCGCGTAGTTTCGTTCGCTTGCAGGATATTTCCCTCTCTTATAATTTGAATGAAACCCTGGTGAACCGCATCGGCTTACAGGGCGTCAAAATTTTCGTGAGTGGTAAAAACCTGATCACCCTTACCGACTGGGAAGGCTGGGACCCTGAAACCGGCCAGGGACTGGGGGCTAATCAGCAAATAGAGGGCGATGACGACGGAGTGAGAAGCGCCGTGCCCGTATTGCGCGGCTTTTCGTTTGGTTTAGACATCTCACTATAATTAAAAATAGACATACCCATGAAATCGCTACATAAATATTATTTGATTATTGTTTCTCTGCTGCTGGTGCAAACGGCCTGCAACGAAGACGAGTTTTTGAAAGAAGAACCCCTGGACTTTTTCAGTCCCAGCAACGCCTTTGTCACCTTTGAGAATTATCAAAGTGCCGTGTTTGATCTGTACGCCCAACTGCGCGATTTAAGATTTGACGACAATGACAACGCCCATGCTCAACTCTACGGCACCGATATCATGTTCGATGCTCGGGAGTCGAACGCCAACAACCGGTTTGGTGACTATAACATCACGCTCAATCCCACCAGTGATATGCCGGAATGGCACTGGGATCGTCTGTATAAAATTGTGACCAGCGCCAACACCATCTTAGACCGTCTGCCGGACAACGAAGAACTCACCAGCGAGCAGAAAAGCCTGATCAAGGCAGAGACCCGGTTTTTCCGCGCCCGTGCCTACCGGTACCTGGTGCACCTGTACGGCGGAGTGCCCTTGATTCTGGAAGAAGTCACCTCTCCGCAGACCGACTTCACCCGGGCCAGCCGTGAGGAAGTGCTGGCGCAAATAGTGGAAGACGCTACGTTTGCCGCTGATAGCTTACCCGGTATTGAGGAAGTGGCCGCCGACGGACGCGCCTCTAGCCTAGCCGCTCAGCACCTGTTGGCCGAGACGTACCTGGCGCAGGAGAATTGGGATGCGGCCATTGCCGCCGCCACGGTGGTGATCGATGACCCCGCAACCGCGCTGATGACCGAACGCTTCGGCTCTAAAGCCGGTGAGCCGGGCGACGTGTACTATGACTTGTTCCGACGAGGCAATCAGAATCGGAGCAATGGTAATACCGAAGCCATTTGGGTAGCGCAGATGGAAACCGACGTGCCGGGGGGCATGCTGTCTTCTACCGGCCGGACGGGCAATACGTACGAGCGAAATCATGCCCCCGCCAGTTGGACGCTACAGGACCCCGACGGCGAACCGGCGGTGCTCGGCTGGCGCTCCGATTTGAACGTGGGGGGTAGAGGAGTGTCCTTCATGCAACCTACCGGTTTCTTTGAAAACACCTTGTGGGAGAGTGATTTTGACGATGATTTTCGTAATTCATCCATTAACTACGTGCGGGATTTCTTCTACGATGATCCAGCCTCGGCCTGGTTTGACTCCAGTGCCGTAAAGTATCCCGGCCCCAACCTGATTGCCCAAGGTTGGCGCTGGTACCCCTGGCTGAGCAAAGTGACCACTCCTGACCAACATCCCGATCCTCTGTATGCCAACCGCGACTTGGGGTTACTCACCGCTGCCGGAGGTTCTACTTATACCGACCAGTACTATATGCGCCTCGCCGAAACGTACCTGCTACGCGCCGAAGCCTACCTGGGCAAAGGAGATCAGGCCAGTGCCGCGGCTGATATTAATGTGGTACGTGCACGCGTTAATGCCACGCCGGTAGCTCCCGGCGAAGTAACCATTGATTATATCTTGGATGAGCGAGCGCGTGAACTGAGCGTGGAAGAAGACCGAAGAATTACTTTGCAACGCTTGAATAAATTGGTGGAACGCGTGCGTCTGTACAATCCCCACAATGCAGATGATATCCAGGACTACCACGCACTGTGGCCCATTCCGGCGGCGGAAATAGAGGCAAATATCAACGCAAACCTGGCACAGAATGCGGGATACTAACGAATGCGGCACTATTCCCGAGTAAGTACGAACGTTAACCCAAAACCCAATAGTTATGCAAATCAAAACAACAATTTTAGGTTTAACACTGTGCTTATGGCTGGTGCCGCTCTTAAATCAGGCACAGTCTCGCTACATAGATGCCGAAGATGCCGTCTACGCAAACGAACGCATTGAAGACAACGGACGAAGTTACGAATGGTCACTGCAATCTACCAACGTTAAGCCGGTCATTGACAACACCTATAGCAGAAAAGGCAATCATTCAATTAAAGTACAGATGAAACCGGGCGATCGTTATGGCCGATCTGAGTGTCAATATACTGCTTATGCAAAACCGAATTACAGTGAAGATCAGTGGATGGGAATGAGCGTGCGCTTTGACGAAAGCTTTCCTGTTCCCAACAAGTGGTTTATTTTTGCCCAATGGTGGCAAGGGTCGCCTATGTCTCCCCCCATTGCACTAATGGTACGCGTTAATGGGGAAAGCGAGTATGGGGTTGGTTCAGATGCTGGTAATGTCCCAGAGATGTATATCCGGGTGCTCAAAGGGCAGTGGGACGCTGACGGCGACGGTCAGGATGCCCGAGACGATGTGCAACCTCTTAGAGTAGGAGCGTTCAAGACTATCCCCAGGGGAGAGTGGATGGACTTGGTGGTCAACTGGAAGGGAGGATTTGATGGCTACGTTCGGGTATGGAAAGATGGTGCCGTATGGGCAGAATATTTTGGGCAGGTCGGTTATTCTAATAAAACAAAAGCCATTAAAGGAAAGTGGGGCGTGTACCGTAGCGGGAGCAATGAAAATTTGTCTACCACAATATGGTTCGATCAGGTTCGCGTTGGCAAAAGCTACGAGGAAGTAGATCCCTCCCGGGAAGGAACCTATACCCCGCCGCCTAGTGCTAGTGACGAAGTGGCTTTACAAAACAAGAAGTCTGGTGGTTATCTCTGGTACAAAAACAACCAGTTTAGCACAGAAGACCTAACTAGCTATCAAGTGCAAAACTGGAGTTCGCATAAGTTTGAGCTGGTTAATCTGAATGACGGTAGCCAAGCCCTCAAACATACGGATACTGGTGAGTATCTATGGTACAAAAACGGAGAGATCACGTTGAATGGACTTACCGCTGATCAGGTGCAAGACTGGAGTTCTCACAAACTGTTTCTGGAAGAAAGGTCTGATGGATACGCTTGGATCAGGCATAAGCAGACCGGGCAGTATCTCTACGATAAGCTGGCCGATGGACTACAATTCTTAGGACAACCCCAAAGTACCTGGGACGGGCCAAAGTGGAGAATAGAAGATGTCGGAGCCAGCAATGCCCGCGTAGTAGATCGGAAAGAAAAGCCAATGGTAGCGGAAGAAGGGTTGAAACAAGGACTACGGTTCTACCCTAACCCAACCCGCGGCACGCTCCAGGTGCAGTTCTCGGATACCGAGCAAACCACGCAGCTTACGATCTATAGCTTGCAAGGAAAGCACTTGCTGAATCAAGTCGTACGGTTTGGGGGAAGCGTAGATGTCAGTGATCTGTCTTCGGGGCTCTACCTTGTTGACCTTCAGCAGAATGGCCAGGTTGTTAGAGAGAAGCTGCTGATTAACAAGTAGCATGCATCAACGATGGTATATTACCACTATCAGTACAGCAGTAGGATTTTTCCCTACTGCTGATACTATCAAGATAACCAGATCAGGACATTATCCAGGTTTGATAAGTATGAAAACCTTTTGTTTGCCAGCGCTCTTAACCCTACTGTCTTTATTCGGGCTGCTGCCTACTCTCCTGTCTGCCCAATCCCTCGATAGCCTCATCACTCAGGACTGGCGCTTTGTGAAGGGCTATGAGTACAACATGCAGAAGCAGCCGCCCTGGCAGCAAGTCAACCTGCCTCACACCTGGAACGCCGAAGACGCCCTCTCCGGTGAGCTGGACTACTATCGCGGCCCGGCTTGGTATGAGAAACAACTTGTGCTGTCTAACGATTATCAAGACCAACGCCTGTTCCTTTACTTTGAGGGCAGTAACGCGGTCACCGACGTGTTCGTCAACCACCAGTTCGCCGGTCGCCACCGGGGAGGCTACACCGCTTTCTGCTTCGAGATTACCAACTTGGTCAAGCTGGATACGCTCAACACGTTGTCCGTTAAAGTCAACAATGCCTACGATGCCAGCTTGATGCCCCTGACCGGGGACTTCAACCACTACGGCGGGCTGTACCGCCCGGTGCACCTGCTGGCTAAACCCAAGACCTGCATCAGCCCCTTATCAGATGCCTCCCCCGGGGTGTTCGTTCGTCAGGATACGGTGAGTGAAGCAACGGCTCAGATCAGTGTCACCACGTTGGTGTCTAAAACCGTCCCAAGCGGCACCTACACCGTGCGCGTAGCCGTACAGGACAGCACCAAGCAAACCGTCGCCGAAGCGCAGCAAGAACAAACCGTGGCTACCGACACCACCGCTTCGCTGACCAGTTCACTCACCATCCCCCAGCCTCATCGCTGGCAAGGACGAGCTGATCCCTACCTCTACCGCGTGCTGGTGCAGTTGCTAGATAGTGATGGGGAACTACTGGAAGAAAGCGTGCAGCCGCTGGGCTTGCGTTCCTTCCGCCTCGATGCTGATAGCGGCTTCTTCCTAAACGGGCAGTACCTGGACTTGCAGGCCGTGAACCGCCACCAGGATCGGGCCGGGAAAGGTTCGGCCATCAGCAAAGCCGACATGCGCGAGGACGTAGAGATTATGCTGGAGATGGGGGTGAACGCGGTGCGCCTGGCCCACTACCCCCACGCTGACTACTTCTACAGTCTGTGCGACTCGGCGGGCATCATCGTCTGGACGGAGATTCCCTGGCTGGGGCCGGGGGGCTACCGGGCGCAGAGCTACATTGCCTCGGAAGATTTTCATCAGAACGGGAAGCAACAACTTATTGAGATGATCCGCCAGCGCTACAACCACCCGAGCATCATCTTCTGGGGCCTGTACAACGAAGTCAAACCCGACTGGGACGATCCCTACGCCTACTTACAGACCCTGGACAGTCTGGCTCACGCCCTGGACCCCGACCGGCTCACCGTAGCGGCTACTTTTCAGGACAACCCCACCAACGCTTTAACCGATGCCATCGGCTGGAACAAGTACTTTGGCTGGTACGGCGGGCAGCCCAGCGAGATTGGTCCGTGGGCCGATGCGATGCACGAGCAGTATCCTAACCTCCCGCTGGCCCTGGGCGAGTACGGGGCGGGGGCCAGCATCCGCCATCACGAAGACAGCTTACACGCCCCAGCCCCGGGCGGGGACTGGCACCCCGAAGGTTGGCAGGCGTACTTCCACGAGCAGCACTGGCCGCAGTTGGAAGAGCGTCCCTTTATCTGGGGCAAGTTCATTTGGCTGATGTTTGACAACGGGGCGGCGCACCGCCGGGAGGGGGATCGCATCGGCATTAACGACAAGGGGCTGGTGAGCTTTGATCGGCAGACCAGGAAGGACGCTTACTACTACTACCAGTCGCAGTGGAGCGAGGAGCCGATGGTCTACATCGCTGACCGGCGCTACGTTGAGCGAAAGCAAGCCGACACCGAAGTGAAGGTGTACAGCAATGCAAAGCAGGCCCCGGTGTTGTACCACAACCAGAAGAAGGTAGGCAAGATGCAAGAGAGCCAGCCGGGGGTGTATCGGCACGCACTAACGCTGACTGAAGGGGAAAATCAGGTGAGCGTCAAGATCACCGGAAAGCCAGCGCTCAGCGATAGTATCACCTGGCAGTATCAACCTTTATGATTAGGGCAATATATACAGGAACATGGTTATTGTTAGGGCTGGTTTCAGCAAGCTACGGACAAGAGAGGATTGCTCCGAAAAATCGAGAACAGGTAGAAATTAAGGCAGCCAAAAGCACCTTTCACCTCTACCTCATGGTAGGTCAGTCTAACATGGCGGGTAACAACCCGGTGGAAGCGGTAGATACCCTTCCCGACGTTCGGGTGCTTCGGCTGAATAAGCAAAATGCGTGGGAAATTGCCAAAGAGCCCCTTCGGATTGATAAAGACATCACGGGCGTAAGTCCGGGACTGGCTTTTGCCAAACGGTTGCGCCAGGAAGACGCCACCGTTACCATTGGCTTGATTCCTTCAGCGGTCGGGGGCACTAGTATTGACCTTTGGCAACCGGGTGCCTTTGATCCCAAAACCCAGATGTACCCCTACGACCAGGCATTAGCCAGAACTAAAATTGCCATGCAGTCGGGAAGTTTAAGAGGCATTATCTGGCATCAGGGAGAAAGCGACAGTAATCCGGAAAAGGCAGAAGGCTACGCCCGGAAATTAAAGAACCTAATCGTTCAGTTCAGAGCCGATTTGAACAACGATACGCTTCCGTTCGTGGCAGGTCTGCTGCCCAGCTTTCAGACGCGCAAAAAACCGGAAGGAAAGATCAGAATCAACCCTTCGGTAGAAGTAATCAATCGGGCTATTCTGCAATTGCGCGACGAGGTAGATCGCTACGAGGTGGTGTTACTAGAGGGCGCTACGCACCAGGGAGATTGGACGCACCTGGATGCCCTTTCGGAACGCCGCCTGGGAAGAGAGTACGCAGAAGCAATGGTAAATATGACGGAGCAGACTCATTAATATAAAAGTCAAATGAAATTTACAATTCCTAGTCTATACATTATTATTCTTTTTTTCTCGGCGTGCCAATCGCCCTTACCAAGCTTCGTGCTGGTGGATGAGAACCAACAAGCCAGCGTTTATTTGGTAAAAACGACCACCGATCCGGTTCGCCTAGCAGTGAACGATTTAGTATCAGACGTAGAAAAGATCAGCGGCAAAAGACTGGAGATTGTTAGCCAGTTGAGTGAAACCGGTACTCAGCTAATGATCTTTAATCTGGCTGACCAAACCCAAGCGGAAGAAGCCCTAGCGCTACATCCCGACCTCGACACCCTGTCCGGTCAATGGGAAGCCTACGTGGTGCAAAACCAGGAAGTAAACGGTCAGCCGCAACTGCTCATCGTGGGCAGCGACGAGCGGGCTACTATATTCGGCATCTACCACTTTATCGAAGAATACCTGGGCGTGGACCCGATGTACTACTGGAGCGATCTGGAACCGGAGAAGCAGGAGCAAGTCGCCTGGGAGGAGGTGCGTATCGTGCAGAATGAACCAACTTTCAAGTTTCGTGGCGGCTTTATTAACGACGAAGACCTGCTCACCGAATGGAAAAACGGCGGCGGCCAGCGCGATATTGACTATCGATACTACAGCCAGGTGGTGCATCCCGACGTCATCCGGCCCGTCTTCGAAACCTTGCTGCGCCTGCGCCTGAACCTGGTGATTCCGGCCAGCTTCGTCGATATTCGCAATCCACCAGAGGAGCGCTTGGTCGCCGAAGCAGCGAAGCGCGGCTTGTTTGTCTCCATGCACCACATCGAGCCCCTGGGCGTGAGCGCGTTCGCTTATCAGAACTACTGGAAAGAACGAGGAGAAGAACCCCTGTTTTCGTTTTACAGCGAGCGCGAGAAGATCATTCAAACCTGGCAAGAGTATGCCCGCCGCTGGGCGAAACATCCTAATGTGATCTGGCAGGTGGGCCTACGCGGCATTGCCGACCGCCCCATGTGGATGGCTGATCCCGGCGTGCCCCAGTCCGACGCCGAGCGCGGGGCCATTATTTCTGAGGCCATCCGGGTGCAAAGCGAGATCATCGACACGCTGGTACAAAATCCTATTCTGTCTACCACCCTGTGGGCCGAAGGGGCCGGATTGAACCAAGAGGGGCACCTGACGTTTCCGGATAGTATCATCATCGTGTTTGCCGACAACAGCCCGGGTTGGAAGTGGCAGCCGGACTTTTATCAAACCAAGCGGGACCCGGCCAACGCGTACGGAGTGTATTACCATCACCAACTCTGGGGCTCCGGTCCGCACCTAGTGCAGGGGGTGCCACCCCGGAAGACTTACGCCATGTTTCAGGAAGCACTGGAGCATGACGCTTCGCAATACGCCATCATGAATATCTCTAACCTACGGGAGTTCGCACTAGGTTTGGAAGCCTCGGCGGAGATGCTCTACGATATGGATGCTTTTCAGTCAGATACTTTCATGCACGACTGGTTTGAGCGGCGCTTCGGCAAAGCGGCTGAATCTGTGCAATCTGCCTACCAGGCCTTTTTTGACAGCTATCAAGTGCACCCCCAAACCAAAACACCCCTGCTGCTCGACGGACAAACCCGCTCCTACGGCCTCATGCTATTGGATCGCCTAAAGATGCAGATGAACGAACCCGAGCGATACCGTAAAATGCTAGCCAAAGAGGCTCAACCAACGGCTGAACAATCCTGGGGCGGTCGCTATTTGTCCGATATGCATCCCGCCAACAGTATGCCTCCTGACACCCTGCTGCCCATCCTCCTGCAGCAAATAGAAAAACTAGAAGCGGCGGGCAACCGCATCGCCCAGGCTGAAAAAATTCTAAGTACAGACGCGATTCATCGCGTCTCAATCAGCTTACAATTTTTCCAGACCAACCTAACGGCCCAACACCAGATGCTGCTCGGACTCAACCGCTGGCTAGAGGCCGTTATCCTGGCCCAGTTTGCGGTTGGCGAAGGAAACAGGCAGGCCGCTGAAACGCATCTGCAACGCGCCTTACAACACCTACAACAAGTACAACAAGCCAAAGCCATCGCCTCAGCCGGAGAAAAATGGCAACACTGGTACCGCGGCGACCGCAAGATGAACATCGCCGGAATGATAGAACAAACCAAAAATACTCAGCGGGCACTGTCGGGGTGAAAGCTTATAGCCCACAGCAGTTGTCTACCAACAACAGTGGGCTGTCGACACTATCGCTATTGCAAGTTTTCGCTCACCTGCTTAGCGGCGGCTTGCAGTTCGCGGATAATTTCTTCCCGGTGTTCGTTGGTGTAGCGGATTTCTGGCAAAAATACTCCCAAGGCGGCCACCACTGCCCCGCGCTGACGCACCGGGACGGCCAAGCCCACAATTTGCCGGTTGGTGATATCAATGGCCAAACCCGCCGCGTGAATTTTAGCTAAGGCGGCGAGCAGTTGGTCTTCGGTAGTGATGCCTGGCCATTCTCCTGGTTGGGGCAGGCCGTGGGTGCGGGCAAAGCGGGCTTGCTCTACATCCGGCTGATAGGCCAGCAGCAGACGCCCGGTGGCTGAATCGTAGACTGTGCGGTCCACGTTGCCGCGCGCCTGGATATCACGGTCGCACTCCACGGCGTGGAGAGCAATGCGCCGGTTGTCAACGATGATGGTCAGCAGCGAAGTTTCGTTGACGGCCCGCGTGAGTTGCTGCATGGGCTGGTTAGCGGCGTTGATCAGATCGCGTTTGTAGGCAGGATTGCGGGTGAGATGATAGGACATCGCGCCGAGCCGGTAGCCTTTTTTATGGCCTACCTGCTCTACGTAACCGCGGGTGACCAGCGTCTTGAGAATGTTGGCGCAGGTACCGTGGTTGAGCTGGTGCCGGTCGGCAATTTCAGTGAGGGAAAAATCCCGCTGGGGGTGCTGGGCGATAAACTCAAGGATGTTGAGTGCCCGGTGAATGACTTGGATCATAGAGCAAAGATACGTAACTAATTTTATAATGTTGAAGCATGAGTAACATTCAAACCCTAGACTACGCCGCCATCGCCATCTACATGACGTTCATGGCGGGCATCGGCGTGTTCTTCGGGTGGTACGTCAAGGATATTGGGCAGTACTTCAAGGGCGGCGGCGCTATTCCCTGGTTTGCCGGGGGCATCAGCAACTTCATGTCGATGTTCAGCACCTTCGTGTTTGTGGCCCACGCCGGGATTGCCTACGAGTACGGGCTGGTGGCGCTGCTCATTATCTGGTCGTCGGTGCCGCCCATGCTGCTGGCCGTGGCGTTTCTGGCCAAGCGCTGGCGACGGGCGGGGATTTCTTCCCCGGTAGAATTTATGGAGGTACGCTTCACCGCCAACGTGCGGCAAATCTTCTCCTGGGGCGGAGTGCTGTTTCGCCTGCTCGAAAATATGGTACGGCTCTACGCCATTGGCCTGTTCATTGCCGCCGCTACGCCGCTCAGTCTGGATGTCTCGATCATTGGAGCCGGAGTAATTGTGGTGATCTACACCGTCACCGGCGGACTGTGGGCCGTCATTGTGACCGATGCGGTGCAGTTTATCGTGCTCATCTGTTCTACGCTGATTCTTATCCCCCTCACCTTCGCGGCCGCGGGCGGACTCAGCAATATGATCGATACGGTGCCGGATCACTTCACGCTGTTCAACGGCCCCAAGGGGGCACCGCTCTACCTGCTGGCCTACTACGTGATGATTGCCATCAAGTTCAACGGCAACTGGGCCTTTATCCAGCGCTTCTACAGCGTGAAAAATGAGACTGCCGGACGCAAGATGGGCATCGCCAGTGCGGTGTTCTTCCTGATCTTTCCGCTGCTGTTTTTGCTACCCCCGATTGCCGCCCGGGTGATCTTGCCCGCCCTGGAAAACCCGGAAATGGCCTACGTGGGCGTGGCCCTGGAGGTGCTGCCCACCGGCATCATGGGTATTCTGTTGGCCGCCATGTTTGCCGCCACCATGTCGTCGCTGGACTCGGAATACAACGTGGTGGCCAACGTAATTACCAACGATATCTACCAGCGCAAGATCAACCCTCGGGCATCTGAAAAAGAACTGATGCTTGTGGCAAGAGTTACTACTTTGGTCGTGGGCAGTTTGGTGATCGGCGGAGCCTTTTTCATTGGAGTGTTCGGCGGAGCGTTTGAGGCGAATAAGCTGCTAACCGGACTGTTCGCCATTCCGCTGGTGATCCCGGTGGTGATGGGAATCCTGTTCCAACGGCCCAAAGCCTGGGGAGCCGTCGCCAGCTTGGTGATCGGGGTGATTACCGGACTGGCACTCAACTATTTACCGATGTTTTCCTGGGAGCTGTCCACGCTCATCGCCATTGCGGTCTGCCTGCTGGTCTTCTTTGTATCGGGTTACATCGGGCAGCGTGCGCCGGAGCAGCAGCAAACGATCGACCGGTTTTTCAAGCGCCTGCACACTCCGGTTCCAAGAGAAGAACAGCCGACCATTGAGCCGACTTTTTATCGGTCTATCCAGTTACTGTTCGCCATTGCCCTGGGCTGCACCGGCTTGCTGTTCGTGGCGATGAGCCTGCCCTCGGTGGGGCTGCTGAGTGGACAGTTGACCTTGAGCGTGGGCGTTATCTGCTGCGTTCTAGGGCTGATGTTCTACTGGACTTCTCGACGTAAAAAACCAATGAGCGTCCGTCTATCCGCCGAAAAAGAAACAATTCACCAAAAAACAGTTTGACCTAAACAGATGCTAACCATCACCCGTACACTAGCGCCGAACCTCCGGTTCGGTGCTCTCGCTAAGCAGGGACTCCGTCCCGATTTTAGAACAATGAACAAACTTACTTTTTAATACAATGAGTCATTTCCCCTTCATCCATCCCAAATTTCTCCTGCAAAACGATACTGCCGTCGAGCTTTTTCAATCGGTGGTCGATCTGCCAATTATCGATTATCACAACCACATCGATCCGGCCGATCTAGCCAACAACCGACGCTACGAAAATCTGACGCAACTATGGCTCAGCCTGGATCCCTACAAGCACCGCCTGATGCGTATCAACGGGGTGCCGGAGGCGCAGATCACTGGTGCTGCCCCCGACCGAGAAAAGTTTCAACGGTGGGCCGAAACCCTGCCCCGCGCCCTGGGCAACCCGCTGTTTCACTGGAGCGCGCTGGAGATGAAGCGGGTGTTTGGTATCGACGAACTGCTCAACCCCGATAACGCGCCGGAAATCTGGCAAGCGTGCAACGAACAGTTGCAGCAAGATGACTATCGAGTGGTTCCGCTGATCCAACGCTGGCGGGTGCAAACGATGTCTACCTCGGATGATCTGCTGGACGATCTGGCCCCCCACCGACAGGTGAGCCTCACGCACGAACTAAACGTATTCCCTTCGTTGCGCGGCGACACCATCCTGTCGTTCGGAAAAGCCAACGACCGGTCTTGGCTGAATAAACTGACCAAACAGGCCGGGCACAAAATCAACAGTCTGGCCGATTATCAGTCGGCCGTGCACGGGCGGATACAGTATTTTGCCGACGCCGGTTGCCAACTGGCCGACCACGCCCTCGATCCGGATTTTCACTTCAGATTGCCTACCGGAGCCGAGGCAGCAACCTACTTTCAGCGCGTGCTGGACCACGAGACGCTGAGCCCGGAAGAGCACACCAAGCTTATATCTTATCTACTAAACTTCCTGGGAAAGGCCTACGCTGACCAGGGCTGGACGCTGCAATTGCACATCGGGGCGCAGCGCCGCACCAGCCGCCGCCTGAAGCAACTGGCCGGGGGAGCGGGTGGCTACGCGGGCATCGGAAGCACCTGCGACATCGATAGCCTGGGTCGCTTGCTGGACAGTTTGGAACGGTCGGGCCAACTGCCCCGAATCATTCTGTACACCCTCAACCCATCCGACTACGAAGCGATGGCTTCGCTCACCGGCTCCTTCGCCGAAGACGGCGTACCGGGCAAGATCCAACTCGGCCCGGCCTGGTGGTACAACGACCACTACCAGGGCATCGAGCGGCACCTCAACGTGCTGGCTAGTTACGGTATGCTCAGCCGCTTCATCGGCATGACCACCGACTCGCGCAGTCCGCTGTCGTTTTCGCGGCACGAATACTTCCGTCGCGTGCTGTGCAACACGGTGGGCACCTGGGCCGAAGCAGGACAGTTGCCCAACGATATGAACCTGCTACGCTCGTTGGTGCAGGACATCGCCTACCAAAATGCCGAGCAGTGGATACAAAGCAAAAACACTATTCATCACGCACCAACTAATTAAGCATTATGAAAACATCGGATAACAAAGTGGCCGTTGTCACCGGAGCCGGAGGGACGCTCTGCTCGGCGATGGCCAAGGACCTGGCCCGCCAAGGCTACCGCGTCGCCCTACTGGGCCGAACCCTGGAAAAATTACAAGTTGTGGAAGAAGAAATCCGAGCCGCCGACGGCGTAGCCCTATCGGTGAGCGCCGACGTGGCCAACGAAGCGGCGGTGCGCCGGGCCCACGATATTGTTGAGCAAGAACTGGGCATCTGCTCGGTGCTCATCAACGGGGCCGGGGGCAACCAGAGCGAAGCGCTGACCAATATCCCGGAGTACGACGAACGGGAACTGCTCGACGACGGGGCGGTGAAAGGCTTCTTTAACCTGAGCATGGAAACCTTCCAAAGCGTGATCGACATCAACACCATGGGCACGGTGATTCCCTGCTTCGTGTTCGGCCGCGGCATGGCCAAGCAAAAGCAGGGCAACATCATCAACTTCGCTTCCATGACCAGCTATCGCCCCATCACCAAAGTGGCCGCCTACGCCATGGCTAAAAACGGCATCGTGAGTTTCACCCAGTGGCTGGCGGCGTATCTGGCTCCGGCCAACGTGCGCGTCAATGGCATTGCTCCGGGCTTTTTCCTGAATGACCGCAGTCGCAAGATCATGTTCAACGACGACGGCTCCCAGACCGAACGGGCGCAGAATATCCTGCGGCAAACGCCCCTGAACCGCTTCGGCGAAGCGCCCGAACTGCTGGGCTGCATGAACTGGCTGATCGACGAGCGCAATGCAGGATTCGTGACGGGCATCACCGTGCCGATTGATGGGGGGTTTTTGTCCAGCCCGGGAGTTTGATAGACCCGAATGTATTGAATATCGAATATCGAGCCGGGCGCCGGGCGCAAGGAATGATGAATATCGAAGTTAAAAACCTTGAACCACCAAACATGAAACGTACCATATCTCTACTAGTGGTATTTGTCTCAGCGACCTTCGGCTACGCCCAAGACACCACCGGCATCAACTTTCCTTACCTCGGGAAAGTGCAGTCCCGCAGTGCCAACGAAATTGTGGCCAACAACTGGTCGATCGGAGCCGAAACCATGGACCGCGACCTGGTGGATTTTGACAGTTGGAAGGGCCATCTGGGTCCGTTAGGAGCCAAGCAGGTACGCTTGCAAGCGGGCTGGGCTAAGTGCGAACCTGAAAAAGGAGTGTATCGCTTCGAGTGGCTCGACAGCGTGATCAATCACGCTCGAGCCGAAGGAGTAGAACCCTGGCTGCAAACCTCCTATGGCAACCCCATCTACGAAGGCGGTGGCGGCATTCATTTAAGCGCCGGACTGCCCACTTCTGCCGAAGCCCTTACTGCTTGGGACAATTGGGTGCAGGTGATGGCTGAGCGCTACCGAGGCAAGGTGAAAGTATGGGAAGTATGGAACGAACCCGATAACGGAGACAAAAATTCGGCGGAGGACTACGCGCGCTTCTACGTGCGCACCGCTGAGATCATTCGCAAGGTTATTCCCGATGCTACCCTGTATGCACTTTCTATGGCCAGCACCGGACAAAAGGGGCAAGACTACCTGGACACCTTTCTGCGGGTGCTACATCAGCAGGACAAGCTTTCGCTCGTTAACGATATAACCGTCCACGGCTACACCTACAATCCTTCGGAGGTGTACCCCCGCTACGAAGCGTTTCAGCAAATCATAGCTAACTACTCCGACCGCATCACGCTGCGGCAGGGCGAACTGGGTTG
This sequence comes from Cyclobacteriaceae bacterium, assembly GCA_965217295.1. Classification (GTDB taxonomy): domain Bacteria; phylum Bacteroidota; class Bacteroidia; order Cytophagales; family Cyclobacteriaceae; genus Tunicatimonas. Next base: position 3,482,120 of record CBDCHR010000008.1, on the reverse strand, counting down.
CCCTTCGGAAGAACAGAATATTTACGCGCTGCGCAACTATCCTTGGACCGAGCTATCGCAGGCCAAATGGGCACTGCGCAAGATGATGGGTGATCTGGGGCGTGATATCCCGTCTAGTTACTTCCTGATCATCGACATTGTGTACACCCACAACCATGAGGAGCGCATGGAAAAACCTCAGCGTAATACCAAGGGGCTCATCAAATCGGATTTAAATCGAAACTTTGTGGAGCGAAAGCCGTCGTACAGCGCCTACCAGCACGCCACCGCAATTTTTGACCACCGCCTGGCACGCATCAGCAACTACCCGTATACCGTAGATTCCGACTCTTCGCTGTCTGTCTTTGCGTATCAGTCTACCTTCGACCAGCAGGTGGTGACCGTATGGAAGGATAGCCAAACTCCTACGAACTCAAACGCTAAGACGTCCATGACTTTCTCGTTTCCCAACGGCAACTTCCGAACCCCGGTATGGGTCGATCTGCGGACGGGCGGTGTTCACCAAATACCGGCTTCTTCCTGGAAGAAAAACGGCACGCACTATACCTTTGAAAATATCCCTATCTACGACTCACCGATCTTGATTGCCGAGCAAAATCTTATTCCGATTAACAAGGATTGATTCAGTGAGCCTTAACAAAATCTATTCACCCCTTTATTTCAACCCCATGAGCACGCAACAATACCGAAAAGAAGTAGGCATGATGAACCTCGAGAAACTCATCGAGGTGCGCGAGGGCATTTCTACCCAGGCATTTCCCGTTTCTGACCAAGAACTGCTGGAGCGCTACGAAGAGATTTATACCGGCGCGATCAACGACGTGCTGCGCGAGTTTACGTTGCTCGACCAGGCCCTGCCTATCCGCATTAAGGCCCTGGAGCGCTACCGGACGGTGGCGGGCTTTGCCTTTACGGTGAAGAGTTCGCCCAGCACGCGGGTGAGCGGCGAGATGGAGTTCCGCACCAAGATGCTCGACGAAATGCACGCCAACGCTTTCGTAATCTATGACACCAGCGGCGATGAGGAGTCTACCTCGTGGGGCGGGGTCATGACGGCCACCGCCAAGGGCAAGGGCGTGCGCGCCGCCTGCGTCGATGGCGGCATTCGCGATACCCACCAGATTTTGGAAGCCGACTTTCCGGTGTTTTATAAGTACCGATCTTCGAACGGAAGTCTGGGCCGCTGCCTGATCACCGACTATCAAGTGCCTATTAAAATTGGTAATGCGTTTATTAAACCCGGCGATATTATTATGGGCGACGTGGACGGCGTGCTGGCGGTGCCGCGCGACATTGCCTACGAGGTGCTGGTTCGAGCCGAAGAGATTCGGGAGAACGAGAAGAAAATCTTCGGTTGGGTTAAAGAAGGCCAGAGCGCCAAGGACATTTCCGACAAGGGCGGCTACTTCTAGTCAATCCCCCCCCGCCCTCTCTGTTCCTTTTTTTTCATATCTCGCATCTCTCATTTCATGTTTTAATGAAGATTACCATGCTTTTGCCACCCGCTTACGACGAGCGTAAGTGGACGTTGGCCCGTCAGATTGGAGTGCGCCACGCCATCACCAAGGCGATGCCCGCGCTGTCGGGCAAACCCGCTCCCTACGACCTTGCGGCTCTACAGTCTATTCAGCAAGATTTTGCCGAAGCGGGCTTTACGCTCTACGGACTGGAAGGCGATCAGTTCGATATGCAACCCATCAAGCTAGGTCTGGCCAATCGGGACGAGCAGATTGAGCGCTATCAACAGATGCTGCGCAATATGGGAGAGTTAGATATTCGTTTGTTGTGCTACAACTTTATGGCCAGCATTGGTTGGTTCCGTACCCGCACGGACGTTGAAGAACGGGGCGGAGCACTGGTGAGTGTGTTTAACAGCGAAGATGCGCAGGAACTGGTGCCGGAGACACAGCGCATTAGTGAAGCCCAGTTGTGGGATAACCTGTTCTACTTCCTGGATGCCGTGCTGCCGGTGGCCGAAGAGGCCGGAGTGCGCATGTCCCTGCACCCGGATGACCCGCCAATCAGTCCGCTAAAAGGCATAGGTAGAATTTTGACCAGCGCTAAAAGTTTTGAGAAGATTTGGCAACGTTACCCAACCCGCGGCAACAGCATCACCTTTTGCCAGGCTACTTTTGGTTTGATGAACGAAGACTTGTTTGCCCTGTCGGAACGCTGGCTTGCCGAAGGCCGCATCGACTATTTGCACCTGCGCGATGTGGAAGGAGACAAACAACACTTTCGCGAGACTTTCCACGACAACGGCCCTACGCCGATGGCCGAACTGCTCCGGCACTACGCTACGCACGGCTTCGACGGCCCGCTGCGTCCCGACCACGCCCCGGTGATGTACGGAGAAGCCCAGGGTACGTTTGACAGTGGGTTGTCGGCGGGGTATGAGATCACAGGGAAAATATTCGCTATCGGATATATCAAGGGGATTGCCGAAGCGGCGGGCATTGCCCTTTCATAGCTGAGTATTGCTACCGCTCAATCATCTGCTGCATCAAAGAACCTTTCTGGTCAGCTTTTGTAAAATGAATTTTCCCAGTATCTTACTGGTTATAATATCACCATCAACCTGTACCTTTCTTGAAACTCTCCTTCTTATCATTCCGCCTTGCGGGATACCTCCTCTTCGCTACACTGTCGGCATCTTTTGCCCAGTCTACTGTTTCTCTCAACGACCTATCGGCCTTCCGGAAGCCTTCCAAGAACTGGCAGATCGTGGGGTCCGTCACCGCCGACTTGAATCAAAAAAACCAACTTAACACCCAGTCCGGCACCGGAGTGTTGGTGAACCTGATGGACCGGACGAAGAAGCCGCAGGACCTTTACACCACCCTAGAGCACGGTGACGTTGATCTGGAACTAGACTACCTCATGGCAAAGGAGTCTAACTCGGGTATCTACCTACAGGGGCGCTACGAGGTGCAACTGCTCGATAGCTGGGGCGACACCCGCGTTACTTCGGGGGGCAACGCCGGAGTCTACGAGCGCTGGGACGAGACCAAGCCGCAGGGGCAGAAGGGCTACCAGGGCTACGCTCCCCGCCAGAACGTGAGCCGCGCCCCCGGTCTGTGGCAGCACCTCAAGATATCGTTTCAGGCTCCCCGCTTCGGGGCCAACGGCCAGAAAACCGAAAACGCCAAAATCCTCCGGGTGGAACTCAACGGCGTGATGGTGCACGAAAACGTGACATTGCTCGGCCCCACCCGCGGCCCCATGAGTAACGATGAAAAAGCCACCGGTCCGCTGCGCTTCCAGGGCGACCACGGGTCGGTGGCCTTTCGCAATATTCAGATCACCCAGTACGACAAACCCCGCCCCGAACTTACCGACCTTACTTACCAAATCTACGGGGGCAAATACGAACTGGAGCCCACCTACGACAGCCTTCCCCCGGAGGCCGAGGGCAACTCCGTGGTGCTCACCTCCGATCTACGGCCCAAAAGTGCGCAGTATCTGATCCGCTACCGGGGTACGCTCCGCGTGCAGGAACCCGGCACCTACTCCTTCGACCTAAACGTTCCGGGCGGCGGGGGTTTGTTGCGCATCAACGAGCAGGAGGTGGTTACGATGAGCGCGGACGAAAAAACCGGGGAGGTCACCCTGCCTGCGGGCAATTTGCCCTTCGAACTGGCCTACGCCAAGCACGTCGACTGGGTGCAACCGGCCCTGGGGCTGCGGGTGGCCGGACCGGGCATCCGCGAGTACCTGCTCACCGACGAACTGGCCGGTCGGCAAGAGCCCGTGGATCCCATTCTGGTCAATCCGCAGGAGAAGCCTATTTTGCGCAGTTTCATGGACCTACCCGATGGCCCACGCGTGACCCACGCCGTGTCGGTGGGCAGTTCGCAGCAGTTGCACTACACCTACGACCTGGACCACGGGGCCCTGGTGCAGGTGTGGCGCGGCAACTTTCTGGACGCTACGCCCATGTGGCACAACCGGGGCGACGGCTCCTCGCGCCCGCGCGGATCGGTGCAGCATCTGCTAAACCAACCGGCCCTCGCGATTGCACCCCTGCCCTCGGCCGAGGCCGCCTGGCCCGAAGACACGGCGCAAAGCAGCTTTCGCCCCCGGGGCTACACCCTCGACCAACCCGGATCGCCGGTGTTCCGCTACGAGGCGTTCGGTGCCGCCGTGTCTGATACGCTTCGGGTGCTGGAGCAGGGCCACGGTTTCCAGCGATCGCTGAACCTACAAAATCCGGCTGATTCGCTCTACGTGCGGCTGGCGGTAGGAAATATCACCGAGCAAAAAGCCGGGCTTTATACCATCAACGATCAATCGTACTACCTACGCATTGACGATGCGGACGGAGCAACGCCGCTGATCCGCACCGTGGGCGAGACCCAGGAACTGCTCGTGCCCGTACGCAAAAAACTAACCTATTCTTTGCTGTTTTAACCAACGCTCGGGTGCGTTCGCAACGCATTCGTTTGAATAACCTTAAAACGATAAACCGCTCATGAACCGTATTTTTACACCATTAACGGCCCTTCCCTGTCTGCTATTTATTGCTGTTGCAAGCTTCCAACCCGTAGCCGCCCAAGAATCTCCCAAGGAAGAAGATTTTTCTAAGATCATTAAAATCAGCGCTCCCGAAGACGCGCTGCTGGAGGTAGGCGGCCTGGCGGTGCTGCCCGATGGCAACCTGGGCGTAGCCACCCGGCGCGGCGATGTGTTTATTGTGGAGAACCCTACCAGCGCCCGCCCCTACTTCCGGCGCTTCGCCTCGGGGCTGCACGAGGTGCTGGGGCTCACCTACCAGGACGGGGCTTTCTACTGCGCGCAGCGCGGTGAGCTGACCAAACTGGTGGATACCGACATGGACGGACAAGCCGACGTATACGAGACGGTGTACTCCTGGCCGCTGTCCGGACACTACCACGAGTACACCTTCGGTCCCAAGGTAGCCCCTGACGGATCGTTCTTTGTGTCGGGCAACGTGGCCTTCGGCAACGAAGAGTGGTGGCGTGGCGAAAGCAGAGTGCCCTGGCGCGGCTGGATCATGCGCATCACCCCCGACGGCAAGATGGAACCCTGGGCCACCGGTATGCGCTCTCCGGCCGGACTCGGTATGATCGACGGCGAACTGTTCTACACCGAGAACCAGGGCGACTGGATGGGTTCGGGCGGCATCTGGCACGTGGAAAAAGGCACTTTTAGCGGCCACCCGGCCGGGCTGCGCTGGACCAACCGTCCCGAATCACCGGTGGACCTAAGTACTGAGCAACTCTACGCCCAGGTGGACCAGCGGCAGGTCAAGAACGAGGCGGGCCGCTACGTGAAGCCCGAGAACCGGGTTGATGAAGAGTATAAAGCACTGTTCGAACTGAAAGACCAATTTCCGGACTTGAAGACCCCGGCGGTGTGGATGCCCCACGGCATTCTGGGGATTTCCAACTCGGAGCTGGTGAAAATTCCCGAAGGTACGTTCGGTCCGTTTGCGGGCCAGTTGTTGATGGGCGACCAGGGGCAGAGCAAGATCATGCGCGTGGTGATGGAAAAGGTGAAGGGCGAGTACCAGGGAGTCGCCTTCGACTTTCGGCAGGGATTTCGGTCGGGCGTGCTGCGCATGGCCTGGGCACCGGACGGCTCGCTCTTTGTGGGGGAGACCAACCGGGGCTGGGGATCGGCCGGAGAAGCCAACGAGGGCTTGCAGCGCCTGGTGTGGAGCGGGCGCGTGCCCTTCGAGATGCGCACCGTACGGGCCATGCCCGACGGTTTTGAAGTGGAGTTTACCCAACCGGTAGATAAGAAGTCCGCCGAAGACCTGTCGTCGTACGAGGTAGAAAGCTTTATCTATAAGTACCAACCCGTTTACGGCAGTCCGCCGGTGAACAGCGAGCGCGGCCGGATTGTCGGCGTGCAGGTGTCGGACGATGGGATGAAAGCCCGGATCGTGCTTGATACCCTGCGTCGCTACTACATCCACCGCCTCACGCTCAAGGGTTTGCGGTCTAAAGGCAACTTCTATTCACTGGTGCACCCCACGGCTTACTATACGCTCAACAACATTCCGGACGGCCAGAAGCTGGCCACTAGTGCGTTCACTTCCCGAGCCTCCGGCAGCGAATCTACCGCGGCCGCAAAGAAGCAACCGGCCCTGACCACCGCTCCGCAATCGACCACCACTCCCGATGATCCCCGATCGACCTCCGCTAGCCAGGCAGTAGCGGTGCTCAGCGAGGGTGAAATCAACGAGCTGCTGAGCAAGTACACCTGCACTGCCTGCCACAACGCCCAGACCAAGCAGGTGGGTCCAGCCTACGCCGACGTGGCCAAGCGGCAGTACTCAGACGAAAAGATCGTGGAACTGATCTACAATCCGCAGCCTCAGAACTGGCCTGACTATACTCCCATGCCGCCGATGGCGCAGGTGCCCCAAGAAGATGCACAGAAAATCGCCACCTGGATCAATTCATTGGATGATTAAAACTTTAGTCCAGCTGTTAATGAGTAAGTCCGGTTGGTAACGCTATCGTTGTTGCCATAGTTTGCCTGCTCGTAAACACTGGTCAAACTTCCTACTCTTCTTAGACTGACCGAAACCAACTGCTCGGAGTCAGTTGCAAATTGCAATTCAAAGCCGAACACAAAGTTTGAAATGGTGCTTTTAGCGTAATCGTACGCTCTTACATTCCAAGATTGGTTCACGCTTACCAAACCGGTCCCGCTTCCATTATGAAATTCGTTCTCTCGTACGCGTGAACGTGTGTTGAACGAGAATGCCGGGCCAAGTAACATTTGTATTCTAGGCATTTCAGAGGTACTGTTTTCGAAGTCACCGGCATTAAATGTTACTTTGAATAGTGCTGGAATTTCCAGATAGTTCAACTGATAGTACCGATAGTAGTAGGCTTTTTCGTTTCCCTGACCACCCAAGTAGAACACCGAAGGATTCTCTTTACGAAAACCTCCTCCCTTAGGCACGTAGAGCAAGCCGGTCTGTAAAGATACTGCTGGGCTGACAAAAAATTCCGTACTGACTCCCAGACCTAAAGAAGGGCGCACGTAGTTTTTGTATCCAGCCCCCTGGGCCCGGTCAAAGTTATCAGACCTATTCTTCAAAGATGCTACGTTCAGACTTATTTCTGGGCTGATGTATAATCGTTTTGTGTCATTTTGAGCAGCTGCATGATAGGCAGAACTTACTATTAAAAAAGCAGTTAAAATTTTGTTCATACGGTAAGCTTTAGTAAGAATTGTTGTACAAGGTTATAGCCTTATTCAAGTGGTCTTTCTTGGTAGCATTCAGGGGAAGTGGGATTAAAAAACAGATTGGGGCGGCAATTAGGGTAGGTGGAAAATTAGGGCCACCGTCTACTTGAGAATGATCTTGACTAGCGAAAGAAGCGATACCGTACACAATACAGGCCGCTCCCAGACCGTAGAAAATGCTTTGAATCACTCCTGTATTCTTGGCCTTTTTTACGTGGCTCCTACTGGTAGGATTGTCACTGAGATCAATTGCAAGGTTTCTAATGTTCACCCTTCGAAAACCCGCTTTTCCTTTCGTGTAGTAATCACTTCGGTGAACTCCTCCGTAAGCGTATGGTCCAGTCATGTAGGCAACCGTAGTTTTTTCATATACGCTAATTTTGCCTTCTAGCACCCGTTTGGCAAAACCTGTTTCGCCCTGGGGCGGTAAGCTACCCTTCAGGAAATAACCTCTTTCATTTTGATAGCTTTTTACTGTAGATATCTGAAACCTTGACTCATTGTCAACTAGGAGATATGGTCTTTTGAACGGAGGATTTACGTAACGCACTTCCTTACTGCTAATCTTCTGTCCATTTTCAAGTTCTATGAAACGCAAACTTGATTTTTGAGCTAACAACTTATAAGAAGGTGTTAGAAAGGCAGTAACTGAGACTAGTATAATTACAAATAGGTTTTTCACGGATCACCCCAAAGATTGATTCGTAAAACTCTAAAAACTTATATCTAAAAGCATCCTAAATCAAGGTCATGGGCTACGTAGTAAGTTTTATAAACTCTTTTAGTTAAGATAATTGAAACCCGACGGCACAAAAAAAGGGAGCTCCCTCAAATCAAGAGAAAGTTCCCTGTTACCATATAAACTACTACCTAATAAGGTATAGACAATAGTACGAAAGCCCAACCAGAAGAACAAGCATTCGGCCTTTGCCCTTAACAAAAGCGCTATTTTTTTGCTACTTTTATCAAAATGTCACTTACCAGGGGCTATCAAAGGGTCAGCAGTAAAATTTACCGATTGCTTGAAGACCCGCAGTGGTCCGTCATTAACCGCCGCCATCACGTGTAGCCGCTTTGAGGCATTTACGTTTACCGTCGCCAGCTTCTTCACGTCGTAGGGCAACACAATGCCACTCTCGTAGGTGGGTACAGACTCGAAACCTCCCTGTCCGTCTCCCGTCAGCAGCAAACCCACGCCGGCGTCGTTGCGCGGTGTTTCCACCTCTGAGGCATACAAATTGCCCGCCACCAACAGGTCTAGGTTTCCATCTCGATTGAAGTCTTCGATCAGAATATCGTTGATACTTGACACCTGCGCCTGGTTGGGCAAATCGTGCCGCTCGAAGCGCCCGTCGCCCCGGTTCTCCAGATACGCACTGGCAAAGGTGGTGGCCTGATAATGCAGTGCCGATTGCAGGTTTTTCTCTCCGTACACGTCTACAAGATTGGCCGCGGCGAAGCGCTCGTAGGTGACAAACTTTTTCCCGATCAGGGGCACCTGCTGCGAAGAACACGAACGGCCCCGCAGCGGAAACTGCTCCCCAAAATTATAGTAGCTCAGCACAATGTCCTTGGTGCCGCTGTTGTCAAAGTCGTCGTAGTGCACCTCGAAAGGCTCTTCGGGGCTGGCATGGTACTTATAGTTTAGACCCAGGTTTCCGGCCACCAAATCGAGGTCGCCGTCGTTATCGACATCGGCCGATTCTACGCTAAACCACCACCCGCGCGTGTCGTCTAATCTTAGTTGATCCGTAGCCTCCGCAAAAGAAGTTCCGTCGTAGCGTAGCAGCGTGATCGGCATCCACTCCCCCACCAGCACTAAATCGGTGCGCTGGTCTTGGTCCACGTCGGTCCACACCGCGTCGGTTACCATGCCCAGGTTGATCAAATCGGGAGCCAGCACCTTGGTAATGTCCTCGAAGGTGCCGTTTTGGTTGCGCAGCAAGCGCGTGGTGGTCGGCGCTGGGTACTGCCCGGGCCGGTGACGTCCGCCCACCAACAAATCCGGGTCGCCGTCGCCGTCGAAGTCGAAGGGACGCACGCAGGAGCCACTTTCGGTCAGGGTGGGCAAACGGTTGACCGCTCGACTGAAGTTTCCCCGGCCGTCGTTGAGGTACAGTCGGTCCTGGTAGGCATCGTTCTGGTCGGGCCAGGCGTTACCGCCGCTCACCACGTACAGGTCAGCATCGCCGTCGCTATCGACGTCCAGAAAAGCGGCATCCACGTCTTCGTACTGGGCATCCTCACTAAGTGCCTCCGCCGGTTTCCATTCACCCTGCGCATCCTGAAAAAATAGCTGTCCGGCTTGCCCGGCCGCGCCGCCCACGAAGCAGTCGTCGCGCCCGTCGCCGTTTACGTCGGCCACCGCCAGGGCCGGACCGAACTGCGATAGCTTGTGCGGCAGCAGCACCTGTTTGGCAAAATCGTCGTAGTCATTCTCCTGGTGACGAAAATCAATGGTCGCTACGGGTGCAAACAAGGGTTCCGGTCGACTAGCCAACGGAATAGGTTGCTGTGAGGCGCTACGGTCTACGAATAGCCTTTGGTCGGCAGCAACCTTGCTCCGCTGCGTCACGCTGCCGTCGGGCCAGCGGATGGTAAGGGAATCTATCGTCGTGGCCGGTCCTAGGCCAAAGTGCGCCGCCAGTTCGCTGGTTGAGTACATCCCGCGCACCCCGGTGAGTTCTACCCACTGTTCCTGATCCCCGGCTTTGATGCGCACCCGCGCACCCGCCAGTGCCCGGTGCTGCCCGGTGTCGGTAAGTACCACGTGCAGATAGTGATGTCGGCCTTGCTCGACCGTGTTGTTGCGGTAGACAAAGGCCGTGTCGTTCACGTTGTTGACGACCAGGTCCAGGTCGCCGTCGTTGTCTAGGTCGGCGTAGGCCGAACCGTGCGAGAATGCCCGCTGGTCCAGTCCCCAGTCGTGCGTGACCTTCTCGAAGGTGAGGTCTCCCCGGTTGCGAAAAGCATAGTTGGCCAGTTTTTCGGACGGCACAATCTGCATGGCCTCTTCCAGATCCAGAATGTCCCAGATACTGACGTCGCCGCCATTGGGGTTATTCTGCACCCAGGTGCGGGCCACGCTGTCCACGTAGTGCGAAAAAGCCTTGTCGGCATCGGTGTTGCGGATGTCGCGCAGCAGTCCGTTGGTCACGTGGATGTCCTTGTGGCCGTCGTTGTCAAAATCAGCAATCAGGTTCGACCAGCTCCAGTCGGTGCTGGGCACGCCACTCAGCTGGGCGATGTCGCTAAACAGCGGATAGAGCGCATCTGCTTCAGGCCGGGGCACGTTGCGTTGCAGCGTATTAAACATATACTGGTAATGTCCCCCCGCCTCCATCACCTTTCGGAAAGCCTGCGGGTCCATCCCGCTCATGTTCGCCTTCAGCCGGAAGTTGTCTTCGGCTACCATATCGAGCACCATCAGGTCTAGCCACCCGTCGTTATCAATATCGGCGGCGTCTACGCCCATGCTGTAGTACGAAATATGCCGCAGCGCACTATCGATTACGTTGGTAAAGGTGCCATCTTGATTATTGAGAAAGAAGCAATCGGGCGCATCAAAGTCGTGGGCCACGTAGAGATCCGTCCAGCCGTCGTTGTTCAGGTCGCTGGCCGTCACGCTGTTGGGGTAACCGGGTTGCTGCACGCCCGCCGCGGCGGTCACGTCCGTAAACCGGGGCTCTCCGGTGAAGTCAGCCGCGGCGGTCGCCACATCGTTCCGATAGAGTCGCGAAGCGTTCTCCCGCGATGGTTTGGTGCCGTACAAGTCGGAGAAGTTGCCGGGGTTAGGCGGCTGGTTGAGCAAGAAGAGGTCCAGGTCGCCGTCGCGGTCGTAGTCCAGGAAGGTAGCGTGCCGGGTGCGTTCGGGATTGTCCAGACCATATCGGGCAGCAACCTCGGTGAATTGCGGAAATCCTTCCGGACTCAACTTACCCTGGTTGAGGTAGAGTCGGTTGCGGCGCAACTCCGGCTGGTTGTCATACAGTTCGCGGCATACGTAGATATCGGGCCAGCCGTCGTTATTCACGTCGGCCACCACCACGCCCGACGACCAACCGCCGTTGTCGGTGATGCCCGCAGCAGCGGTGACGTCTGCGAACTCCAGCTGGACACCCTGGCTTCCCCGGTTTAAATACAGGCGGTCGCCGGTAAGATTACCCGCGAAGAAAAGGTCCTGAAACCCATCCCGGTCAAAGTCGCCCACTCCCACTCCGGCCCCGCCGTAGTAGTTGGAGTAGATTAGCACATTGTGCGCTTTGGTATCCACCACCGGGTTAATAAAATCTACTCGGGACTGACGCGGCGAGAGCAGCGTAAAGAGAGGCTCGTTGGTTTGAGCGACCACTACCCGGAAGAGTAGCAACCCAAGGGCGGTGAGGAAAGCGCATCGTATCATGCTACTAAAATAGGTCATAACGGTTAGGGCAGCCGTCGAGCCAGCCTTGTTAGCAATTTCTCATTCAATGAGCAAAGATAGTGTTTGGAGCGACAAGTGCTCATGCTCAACTTTCGGCGGCTGCATGGTGTTGGCATTTATGCTTCTACTGACAATTTCAAATGAGCTCCTAAACCTTCTTGTATTATCCTCATCAGAGTTGATAATCTTATATCAGAAGCATCATTTTCGATTCGTGAGATATAGTTCTTGGTTGTTCCACACTTATCAGCCAATTCTTGTTGTAAGCAACAAATTCCTACTGTAAATAATTTCTCTGTCTTTTTCATTTGCACTAAGCACAACGTTGAATGCAGCCGTCGGGCCGGGCTTGTTGGCTTTGATTTTCCGAGCATCAATATACAAACTTGGAGCGACAAGTGCTCATGCTCAATATCATCCGGCTTGCGGCTGCATGGTGCTGTGTGCTGCCTTTTCGTTAAGCGGCATGTTCTGTCAATCTGACGTCTAGTTTAAAATCCCCCATCAATTCATTTAACTCTTTGACAAACGTGTTCCGCATATATTCATACTGCGTAATGGTTGACAGGTCACCCTGATGACCTCGATGTAAGTCTATCATTTTGTTCAACTCTTCGATCTGCTCAATGATGTCGCTGATTCTGGCGACCTTTTCTTCTTTATCTATTGCTCCCATAAGTTAATTCGTTAAACTTAATTTCTATAAATCCTTTTGGGTACTTTTTCTTAATTCGATTCTTTTTAGTCTGGCTGAACCAATGATACCAGTATACCCAATCGGAACGATAAAGCATATATTTTACGTGCTCTTCAGGGTACTGCCTTACGGTATAAGCGTCTACTTCGTACTTCTTTTTTGCTCCCGCTAACCTAAAATTCTCATGAATCAGTTTTTCTTTGGCCTCAAATAGCTGGTAATCAACAAAGGTAACAAAATCTATATCGTTAGGATGCTCCTTCGCTGTGACAAAGCTGCCATCAACCCATTGAATAAAGTGCTGGGAAACTTGTTCGGAGAAATCATGCACAAAATTCAAATAGCGGTCAAAAACGTATCTTCTTCGGCTGTTGTCAGGAAGTCGGTTTACAAAGAAGTCTTCAAATTCTTCCAGCGATAGGCTTACCTTTTCGTAGGGCTGTAAGTTTCCTTGTAAATCGAAAGCTAATTCCATATCCCTCAAAAATACAGATTTTCATTTAGGTAGCACACAACGTATAATGCAGCCGTCGGGCCGGGGATCGTGAGCGATTATCTTCCGAGTATCAACAAGCTGACTTAGAGCAACAAAACTGCAATTCTAACGCTTCACCCGGCTGGCGGCTGCATGGTGTTGGTGGCATGTGTTTCATTCTCTACGTTTGTAAATTTTCTTATCAAGATGCGCATTAAGTAAATAATTGAGCAATAGATAAACTATCATGCTATTAAATACTGTGTTGATAATTAGTCCTGGAAAAAAGAATAGGGGATAATCATCCATCAAATCCCAGAATAGTGGATGAGTAGGAAACCTAAAAATCCAAAATAGATCAGCTACAAAGTCTCTGATTACACCATTTCCGCCACCTTCATCTCGTGCGGCTGCAAACCATAATGAGATGAGAGTTAACACTGTAATCGATATCCAGATTTTTAAAAATGATACGATCTTTATCTTTTTCCTCATTTTCATTCCATTGCCACCAACGAGTGTATAAACGCAATTGCGTTTATATCCATTATATTCTCTAGGTTCCAAAGACAGTCAAAAACTGCCTCAAACCTCTATTCCTGTTCTTACTTCCGTTCATAATTTGTATTCAAACTTATCTCATCTAGCGGGCTCCGAATATCGCGCCACGCTTTCGTACAAACCGTTTACGGCCCTACAAAGTCTAAAGTAACGCAAATCTGCTTCGCTTTCAAACTGAGTTGGTAAACTAGAGCGCATTCATTTGACCCCACCCCGTTTTAATTTGTACCTTCACGGATTATGCCTACCCTAACCCGGCTTGTTTTTCTGCTACTGCTACTGGCGCGCTGTACTCCCACCCCGGAGGGTTCGCCTCCGTTACTTGAGCAGGTGGCCGAAGCGGAGCAACTGCCGGGCCGCTCCGAGTACCTTAACTCACCCTTCGTGACAGCAGGCGACCGGGTGTATTTGGTGGGTCATCAGAACGGGCAGTTTCCCGACCTGGGCTGGCACGTCACCGGCGAAATGGGCGGACTGTGGGACCATCCCATCAAGCTGCTCGACGGCTTCACCGCCACCGTCTACGAACAAGACCAAGTTTACTGCCTGGCGGCCGCCGATTCGTTCGTCAACTATCCCTTCGCCAACCGCCACGTCTATTCCCGGGCGGTGCCCGCGATGCGCATTGATCGATTTCAGTTTGCGCCCGACGCCCAGGAAGCGATCGCCATCAAGTATACCCTCACCAACACCACCGACTCGGCACGAACGCTTACCGTAGAGTTTGCCGCCTACAGCGACCTGCGCCCGGTGTGGCTGGGCGAACGCACCGGCCTGGTAGACCATCCCGACAGTGCCTACTGGCACGCGGCCGATCAGCGCTGGGTAATAAAAGACCGGGGCAACCCCTGGTTCGTCACCGTCGGCTCCCCCTTGCCGGTGAACGAACACGCCTTGACCGAAGGATACTGCTCCTACGATCCGGCCGGGCAGGGCGTGGTTGCCACGCTGCGCTTCATCCTGGACGTGCCGCCCCGATCCAGTACCCGCCTGCCGATCACCGTCGCCGGTTCCTACGTCTCGGCAGCGCAAGCCCAGGCCACCTATGATTACGTGCAGCATAACGCCGACTCGCTACTGCGGCAAAAACAGGAGCGCTACCGCACCCTGGCGCAGCAAACCCAGCTCACCGTGCCCGATAAAGACCTGCAGCGCGCCTTCCGCTGGGTAAAGTACAACACCGACTGGCTGGTGCGCGACGTGCCCGAGCAGGGCCGCGGCTTGTCGGCCGGACTCCCCGACTATCCCTGGTGGTTCGGAGTGGATAACGCCTACGCGTTACAGGGAGCGCTGGCTATTGGGCAGTGGGACATTGTCTATAGCACGATTGATCTGGTGCGCCGGCTGTCGGAAACTACCAACGGCAACGGCCGGGTGATGCACGAGGCCTCCACCAACGGGGCGGTGTATAACCCGGGCAACGTGAACGAGACGCCGCAGTTTGCCTCGCTCATCCGCGCGGTGTACCAGTGGACCGGCGACCGCGCCTTTCTGGAGAAATATTACCCGTTCGTGGTGCGGGGGCTGAACTGGCTATGGCGGGAGAACGACGCCGATGGCAACGGGCTGCCCGACGGCTTCGGGATGATGGAGATTCATGGCCTCAACAGTGAGATGATCGACGTGGCCGCCTACTCCCAGCGCGCGCTGGTGGATGCGGCCGCCATGGCGCGGGTGCTGGGCGACACCGGGCAAGCAAATGCGTACCAAGCGCGCGCCGAACGCTTGAAACAGACCATCAACACCCGGTTCTGGGTGCCGGAGTACGGTTCGTACGCTGATTTTATCGGCACCCCCACGCAGGCGCAGCATTTGTTAGCCGATGCGCTGGTGCGGGCCGATTCGCTTGACAAGCCCTGGGCGGTGGAAGAGTTGCGGGCCACCCAACAGCAACTGCGGGCCGACCCTCCCTCCGGGAAGCAGGGGTTTGTGCTGCACCACAATTGGGTGGTGAACACCCCGCTGGAGATGGGCTTGGCTGACTCGGCGCAAGCGCGGGCGGCGCTGGAAACCGCGCGTCGCTTCACCAATCCCTTCGGCATGTTCGTGACCGGCATTGATCGGGACGCGTCGGCCGGTGAGGATGCCGGGTCGTTTGCCCAGGTTAAGAAGACGTTCTCGTACACCGGGGCGGTGATGACGCTGCCCACCGGAGTGCAGGCCATCGCCGAAAACAACTACGGCCGTCCCGACCGGGCGCTGGACTACCTGCAACGGATGACTCGCAGCTTTGGCTACGCCCTGCCCGGCTCGATCTACGAGGTGTCACCCGACTACGGCATGATGACGCAGGCCTGGAACGTGTACAGCTACGCCGTTCCGGTGGTGCAGCAGTTCTTCGGCATTCATCCCGAAGCGGGCGAGCGGAAAGTACGCTTGCAGCCCCAGTTGCCTTCCGCCTGGGATTCGGCCCGGGTGGAAAACGTGCGCATCGGTGACAACCGGCTGAACGTGGCCATTGAACGCAGCGCCGATTCCTTTCGCCTCACGGTTCGTCAGACCCAAGCCGATTGGACCATCGAGGTGGCGCTTCCGGCGGGCTCGTACCGGCAGTGGCAGGTGAACGGCCAACCCGTGACCACCCGCCGCGAAAACGGTTTTGACACGGTGCGCCAACCGGGGGCCTCGTTGGTGCTGGAGGCGAATTTCTAATATCGTAAACTTGTATCAGAATAATCTCTAATTGAAAAGCAGAAAATATCGAGATATGCTACGCACTTTCCTAACGTTTCTTTTGCTCATCAGCGGGTTCGCCGGTACCCTTCCGGCCCAATCGTTGCGCCCGGCTCCCTTCTTCGTTGACCACGCGGTGCTCCAGCGCAACCAGCCTATCACTATCTTCGGACAGGCCACACCCGGAGCCATCGTCTCCGCCTCACTCGATGGGCAAACCGCCGCGGCCTACACCGACCCGTCGGGAAGCTGGCGCGTGACGCTGCCCGCACGGGCGGCCGGAGGGCCCTACGAACTCACCATCACCGACGGTACCGATTCGGTGCGCTGCGCCGACGTGCTGCTGGGCGACGTGTGGATCGCCTCGGGACAGTCCAATATGCAGTATAAGGTGAAAGAGGGAGTGCTGAATGCCGAAGCCGAAATACAGCGGGCCAACTACCCGACCCTGCGCTATTTGGAGGTGAGCAAGCGTCCGGCTTCCTCCCCCACCCCACTGACTGACACCCTACGTTGGCGGGTGAGCACTCCCGACAACGTAGGCGACTTTTCGGCGGTGGCCTACTTCTTTGCCCAGTCGATTCAGCGGAAAGTCGACGTTCCGATCGGCATTATCGACGCCACCTGGGGCGGTAGCACCATTGAGGCTTGGATGAGTCCCGAAGCCCTGGCCCGCCTGCCTCACCTGCCGGGTCCCGAGGTGCCGGAAGTGCGCTCTGGAAAGTATTCTTTGGAAGCGTATAACGTGATCAACGAAGCCCGTGCGGCCCGCGCGGTGCAGCTCACCGATAGCTCGTTCGTCGGGCTGACGAAGGGAGTAACCCAACCCTCCTTCGTTGATGCTGATTGGGCCGTGACAAATCTCACCGGCTGGAACGCCCCCGACCGGCAGATTTACTGGTTTCGGAAAAGTTTTCAACTCGCCGATTTGCCCCGTGATTCGCTGCAACTTAACCTCGGGCTACCCGGCTCGCAGATGCACATCTACCTCAACGGAACCCGCGTGCTGCACCGTCGCATCGATCCGGCCGAGGTCACCCTAGCGCCCGGCCTGTTTCGGAAAGGCAAAAACGTGCTGGCTTTTCGGCTGGCCAATCCCTGGTGGAATCCCTACGTGCTGGCGGGCGAAGCGGCGGCCCTGCATCGGGCGGACGGATCGGTGCTGGTGCCCCTTGATTCGGCTTGGCGGTTGAGCAATGCATTGGAGGAAACAGTGCCCACGTTTTACGACCTGCAGCACGTCCCTTCGGGGCTGTACCACGGTATGATCTTCCCGCTGCTTGATCTGGGCATTGCCGGGGTGATCTGGTACCAGGGCGAGAGCAATGGTCATCGGGGGGTAGATTACCGACAACTTTTTCCGACCCTGATCAGCGAGTGGCGCATTCAATTTCGGCAGGGATATTTTCCCTTTCTATTCGTCCAACTCGCTAACTTTGGCGAGCCCACCCGAGCGGTAGAAAAACAGGGTTGGCCCTGGCTTCGGGAGGCGCAGGCACAGGCACTGTACTTGCCCTACACCGGCATGGCCACCGCCATCGACGTGGGAGATCCGTATGACATTCATCCCAAAGACAAACGTACGGTGGGCGAGCGGCTGGCGCTCGATGCGTTAGCAATCGCTTACGGAAAAGATACGGTCCACGTCGGTCCCACCTACCAATCGCACCAGATCGCCGGAAACCGGGTGACGGTACGCTTTGAGTACGCCCACGGGCTGCGAACTTCCGGGGATGAACCGCCGAAAGGATTCTCCTTAGCGGGTAGCGATCGGGTGTTTTATCCGGCAAAGGCAACCATGCGCGGCAACGCGGTCACAATCACCAGTGATTCGGTGGCGACGCCGGTGGCGGTGCGCTACGGCTGGGCCAAGAACCCAGTGGTGAATTTGTACAATCAAGCTCGTCTTCCCGCCGTTCCGTTCCGCACCGACGACTGGCCCCCGGCGGCAGAATAACTCCGGTCGCGCCCGTAGTCAACGAATTCCGCGCTCGGGGTAGCGGCCCTGCTTGGTGCGGTAGAAGTCCTTTATCCTCTCAATATCAGCATCAATATCGCCGGTGGTATAAATGGCCGGTCCCACGCCCGCCACCTTGTTTTTGTAGTCGAGGTGGCCCAGCAGCACCGGCACGTTGGCTCCTTCGGCCACGCGGTAGAACCCGGTTTTCCACTCCGGGGCGTACTGCCGGGTGCCCTCGGGCGTCACCACCATAATCAGTTCTTCATAGCGGTCGAAGAGCTCGATCATGGTCTGCGTCATGCTTACCTTCTTTCCCTTACGGTACTCGCGATCAATGGGAATAGCTCCCAGCGGACGCAAAATCAGCCCCATCGGAGAGTTCACCCACTCTTTTTTAATAGTGAACTTCACCGGCAGTTCCAGCAGCTTAAGAGCGGCGAGCGCGTAAACAATGTCCCAGTTGCTGGTGTGGGGGGCGGCAATCACCACCGCGCGGCGGATATCACGGATCGAGGCGGGATCGAGTTTCCAACCGGAGACGAAGAAGATAAGACGAGCGAGTAGTTTTAGCATTGTATTAGTTCTGAGTTCTGGGTTTATCGGTTCTGGGTTCTCTGTTCTGAGGCTACAAACCTAGATCAGAACCTAAGATCTTTTAACCCCAAACCTACTGGTGTTTAGCTAATTCCACGAACTGATCGTGCATGGTTTTGGCGTACTCGTAGCCAATCTGATAGATCTCATCGGCCCGGGCAATGTCGAACACTTTAAAGGTTTTTAGTTCGGGTGGCTCGATGAAGATATCGCAGAACTTGCGCCTCGAATAGGCATTGGCGTTGATGGTGAGCAAGAACGTACGCTCCAGCATGGTGCGAAAGTTACCCATCCGAAAGGCATCGTCCACCGGGTTGCAGTGCGATCCGATAATTTTGTCGCACTTGCCGGTGAGCACTTCGGCGGGGAAGTTATTTAGTAAGCCCCCGTCGACGAAGAAGCTTCCGTTTACCTCGATAGGATCGAACACCACCGGGATGCAGGTGGAGGCCATCAGGGGGCGGATGAGCGGCCCTTCGGTGAAGTAGATGGTTTTTCCCAGTCCCAGATTGGTGGCCGCCACGATGAGGGGGATCGAGAGGGCCTCGAAGGTGTCTTCCAGGATGTGTTGTCGGTAGAGCAGTTCGGCGCTTTCCATCTTGAGCAGTCCGGAGATGCTGATGGCGGGTCGGATGAGCTTGAAAAGCTTTATTTCCCGAACGATCTCCAGGATTTTTTCGGGACGGTAGCCGCTGCCGTACAAGGCCCCGGCGATGGCTCCCGAACTACTGCCCGCGATAATGCTGATGGTGATCCCGGCTTCTTCCAGCGCTTTCATCACCCCCAGGTGCGCAATGCCCCGGGACCCTCCTCCCGACAAGACCAAACCAATTTTCATAGTCACTTCACCACGCCCATGCGCGTGAACTTGTCGATGCGTTTCTCGATGCGCTTTTCCGGCGAGAGTTTCTTGAGGGAGTTGTAGCTTTTGAGGATCTGCTTTTTCAGAATTTCTGTTTGGTGCTTCAGGTCGGTGTGGGCACCCCCCAGGGGTTCTTTGATGATGCCGTCAATGAGCTTAAACTCCAGCATATCCTCGGCGGTGAGTCGGAGTGCCTCAGCGGCCTGTTCTTTATACTCCCAGCTGCGCCACAGAATAGACGAGCACGACTCGGGAGAGATCACGGAGTACCAGGTGTTCTCCAGCATATAAACGTGGTCGCCAATGGCAATGCCGAGCGCGCCTCCGGACGCTCCTTCCCCGATAATGATGCAGATGACGGGCACCTTGAGCATGAACATCTCCCGCAGGTTGTGGGCGATGGCTTCGCCCTGTCCGCGCTCTTCGGCCTCGATACCCGGAAAGGCGCCGGGGGTATCGATAAAGGTGACGATGGGTTTGTTAAACTTTTCGGCTAGTTTCATCAGGCGCAGCGCTTTGCGGTAGCCTTCGGGATTGGCCATGCCGAAGTTGCGGTCTTGCCGCTGCTTGGTGTTGCGCCCCTTTTGTTGGCCAATAAACATGAAAGTTTGCTGGTCGATTTGACCGAGTCCGCCCACCATGGCGCGGTCGTCGCGCACGGTACGGTCGCCGTGCAGTTCGATAAAGTCGTCGCACAACTCGAATACGTAGTCGAGGGTGTAGGGGCGTTCGGTGTGGCGCGAGAGTTGAACGCGTTGCCAGCGGGTGAGGTTAGCGAAGGTTTCCCGCTTCAGGGTTTCGATGCGTTCTTCCAGTTTCCGGACGGCTTCCGACACGTCTACCCCACTTTCGTCGGCCATGCGTTGCATGGTTTCCAGTTTGTTTTCCAGTTCAACGATGGGCTTTTCAAATTCCAGCAACATAGCGGTATTATGGTGTAATCAGGCGGTAAAGCTAAAATATAATTTCTAGATTATCTAATCGGAGGATAGCCCGGACGAGTTCTTTGAATGGCTAAAGAATTTTGGGTGTATCATTGTAAAAGAGCGCAAATGATTCTATGTTTGCACTTCCTTCTTGCCTACCCTGCCTTTGTCGGCAGGCAGGTTTAGGAAGGTCCGGTAGTTCAGTTGGTTAGAATGCCTGCCTGTCACGCAGGAGGTCGCGGGTTCGAGTCCCGTCCGGACCGCATCCTACACATCAAATCTTATAAAATCCCTCGAATTTCACGATTTGAGGGTTTTTTGTTTTCTGAAAGGTCAATTCATGCATTGATTTTCAAGAAACAGAGGAACAGATCGGTAAACAGCTTTTCAGTCCTTGTTCTGTTCATTGATTAAAGCGTAAGTTGCTGTATGTTAGTATTTTGTACGATATTTTTTTATTTGAATTTAGCATTGTTCGCCGAAACCGTATCAACACCAATGGCGAGTTACCCATCTATGTACGAATCGCAGTTGATGGCAAACGACAAGAATTTTTTAGCAAACACTTGCTGTAAAAGCCGAGGACGGGCTAATCTTATTGATCACTTTTAATAGCAAATTAAATCACTATTGACGCTGCTACTACTGCGCTCTCGTGATCGCCGTTCAATACCTCAACAAGCGAATATCCGTAGTCTAGAATTTCGGGCGTTCTGTCTGCCATGCCGTTCGGAAAAACCGTAGCCAGTTATCATGAAAAACGTTCCGGATGTCTTCGGCACTGTATCCCCGGTTAATTAAAATAGTCTCAAACTTAGGCAATTCGGCAATGGTATCCAGGTCATAGGGGCTCTGTTCGATGCCAAACAAACCGTCTAAATCAGTACCGAAACCAGCGTGCAGACTGTTGCCCGCCAACTGACAGATGTGGTCGAAGTGATCAACCAACTTTTCCAGACCAATGCTTAAATCCTTAGGAATATCAGTCCCCATCCGAAAGCCCGGATGCAGCATCCAGGTATCCAGCGCCCCGCCGATCACTCCCCCTCTTTCAATAATGCACCGGAGCTGATCGTCGGTGAACTGCCGCTCGCCCGGCACCAGGGCCCGGCAGTTCTGGTGACTGGCAATCACCGCCCCGCTAAACAAATCCATGGCTTCGTAGAAGCCCTGATCCGTCAGGTGGGTTGTATCCAGAATGATGTTTAGCCGCTCCATTTCTCGCAAAAGTTCTCTCCCCTGGGCAGTGAAGCCACTACCGTCGGAGTGCGTACCGGCGGCGTAGCGACCCGGTCCGAAATGCGCCGGACCGATCAGCCGTAGGCCGTCCTGATGATACTTTTCTACGTACCCCAAATCCACAATCGAGTCCGCCCCTTCTAAGCTGAGGATATAACCAATCGGTTTGGTTTCGTCGGGCGTAGCCGGATCGGACCAGCGGGCCACCTGTTGATCCAACTGCTCAACCGTGCTAATTTGCACCATCTCGCCCTGGTCTTCCATCACCCGGTACCAGGCCAACTGCGCTTGCGCAAAAGCGTAGGCTTGGGCGGGAGAATGCCAGCCGGGCAAAGACAGACTAGGCAAAGGGTTACCCCGTTCCGACACCCGGGAGATCATCGTGGCAATCACCAACCCCACCGAACCCTGACGCAAGGCGGGAAGCGATACCGTGCCGTTGCCCCGGTCTTGCGTATCAACCCAGGCCAGGGCGGTTTCCTTTTCTCTGATCCGGTGCACCGGCTGGGTAAGGTCACGGTTAAGACTAATGGCGTTGGTCGCCAGATCGAGGTGCGCGTCGACAGTGAACATAATGAGTGACTTTAACGGTAGGAAACAGGGCAACGCGACGCTACTCGCCGGGTTCCGGGGTGAGTTGCGTACGGTAGCGGGCGGCTAACTTGGCAATATCAAAAGAGAATTCCTCAAAGCGCTGTTCCCACTCCCGGGCTTCTTCCTCGGTGTACGCGTAGAAGCCCCGCCCGTTGGACGTACCGTTGCCTCCCTCCCGCGCAATGTCGGCAATCAGGTCGGGAGTAGTGGTTTGGTGACTTAGAGTGGGCAGCAAGTCTTGCATCACGTGGTAGTAGGCCTGCAAACCGGTGAGGTCCATGTAGCGAAAGGGGCCGCAGAAGGTGAGCCAGTGGCCCGCATCGTTGCGGCACGTTCGGTCCACGTCTTCCATCGTGGCGTAGCCGTTTTCTACCAGGTAAAGCGCCTCGCGGTAGAGCGAGTACATCAGACGGTTGGTGATAAAGCCCCGAATGTCGCGGCGCACCAGCGTGGGTTCTTTGCCCCACCGCTCGGCCGTGGCGTAGAGGACTTGGGCTACCGCCAGGTCGCTCTGCTCGCCGCAGATGATCTCCAGAAAGCGGGTGGTGTACGCCGGTTCGGCCCAGTGCAATCCCAGAAACCGCCCGGGACGGCGAATGCTCTGCTGCAACAGGCTGATGGGGGTGGCTGAGGTATTGGTCGTGATGATCGCCTCCGGGCTAACGACCGCTTCGATCTTCTCAAACACCGCTCGTTTGGCGCTTAGCTGCTCAATGACGTTCTCAATGACCAGCCCGCAAGGTTTTAGCGCGTGGTAGTCTTGGGTAAATCGAATCTTCGAGAGATACGCCTCGGCTGGCTGGTCGGCCATGCCGTGTTCGTAGCACTGCTGGAGTTGGTGGGTGATGCGACGGGGTGCCGAAGCATCCACCGGACTGTCTACCGGCGAAAGGGCAATTACTGACTGACCGCGCAGCAGCAGGTCGGTGGCAATGCAGCTGCCCATCAGGCCAACTCCTACTACTCCGATTGGGGTGTCGTGTATGCTCATTGAGAAAGAGGGTCTAGGTCGTTTTATTCATTTGCATCAGCACGCGCTGCGCCGTGTCCAGGGCCTGATCAATGTCTTCGTCGGTGTGCACGGCCGAAATATACCACAGCCCCCGACCGATGATCCGCACCCCGTGGTCGTGCATGCCGGCCACAAACTCCCGGAGCCGGGCCTTGTCGCAGTTCAGGGTATCGCGGTAGTCTTTGAGCCGGGTCTGCTCGGTGAAGCAGGTCTGAAACATCGGGCCCAGCCCCTGCACCAGCAGGTTTGGTTCGTGTTCTTGTCCGAGCTTGGTTAAGCCTGCCATCAACTTTCTTCCCAGCCGAAAAATGCGCTCGTGGGTGCCGGGTTTTTCCAGCACTTCTAAGGTACCCAACGCCGCCGCTACCGACGGGTTGCCCGAATTCATGGTACCGGCGTGAATCACTTCGCCATCCGCCAACAGTTGCGTCCACTCCTTTTTTCCCACCACCGCCGAAATCGGGTAGCCACTGGCCATGGCCTTGGCAAAGATAGCCAGATCAGGAGTAACCTGGTAGTAGGCTTGCGCTCCGCCCAGCGAGGTACGAAACCCGGTGATCACCTCGTCAAAGATGAGCGTTACGTCAAACCGGTCGCACAGGGTTCGCATGGTCGCTAGAAAGCCCTCTTCGGGCACAATGCAGCCGTTGTTGCACATGATGGGTTCGGTGATGATGGCCGCCAACTCTTCGTGATGCTTCGCTACGGTGGCCTCCAACAGAGCCGGATCATTCCAGGGGATCACGATGAACTCGTCGCGGCTTCCGCCGGGTAAACCGGCCGTCCAGGGATACACTTCCGGACGTTCGCGGTCACCCAGGGCAGTGGGCTCAGGGGCCGACAGCCCCCAGGCCACATTGTCGAACCAGCCGTGGTAGTGTCCCTCGAAGCGCAGGAACTTCGGCTTGCCGGTCTTGGCCCGCGCCAGGCGCAGGGCGGTGTGTACGGCCGACGAGCCGTCCAGGCAGAAGCGCATCAGTTCGGCCGAGGGAATGTGCTGCTGGAGTTTCTCGGCCAATTCTACCTCGAGCAGATGCTGCCCGGCGAAGAGTTGTCCTTGTTCGCTGTACTCGCGCACGCGCCGAAGCACGTGGGGGTGCGAGTGCCCTGCGATCAGCGGACCCTGGCTGAGGGTAAAGTCCAGGTACTCGTTGCCGTCTACGTCGTAGAGTCGGGTTCCCTGACTGCGCTCGTAGAACAGCGCGTGGGGGTGGTTGTACTTTCGGAATTCCGACGACACTCCGCCCGCCAAGGCGTGCCGGGAGCGTTCTAGTAGTTCGGCCGATTTAGCGTAGTTTCTCATGCGGTTAGATGGTTATTTTTCGTTGCCGGGCGGTCACTTCCCAATCTTCTACCCACTGATGATCCTGAACCACATGCAGCGATTCGTAGAGGTTCACCGTGGGGCAAATGTGCAGCGGCACTCCCCACCATACGTCGCCCACCCGGGTAGCAGAAGTGTCGGGTACCCGCACCACCAGGTGCTCTTCGGACTGGCGAAGGGCTTCGGCCTCGGGATGGTCGGGGAACACGAGGCGGGGCCAGGCGGCATCGGCCGCCACGGCTTTGCTGCCCACGTCCAGACAAAGTTGCTGCCCGTCGATCACTGATATCACCCGGCTGAGCAGCAACGCCGCCGGGACAAACTTCAGGTCCGGAAACGCCTGGGTGTAGCCCGCGTCCCACAACGGAAAGGTGCCCGGACTGCATTCTACCCCGGCGCGCTGGGCGTGAAACGGAAACGTAGGACTTCCGCCCACCACCAGGGTGAGGGCGTTGCCTTGGTGAGAATCAATCGCGCCCAACACGTCCTCCACCAACGCAAACGCTCCATCCGCCTCCTGCTTCCGCTGCTGGACCTCGGTAGCGTGAATGTGCCCGTCGTAGGCGTGAATTCCCACTACCTGGATGCCGGATAGCGCTCGGCACCGTTCGTACAGCAGGGGGGCGGCCTCGGGCGAAACGCCGGTGCGGTGCATCCCGACGTTTAAATCCAGAAACACTGGTAACGGATCGTCTGCAAACCGTTCGGACAGCGTCTCGGCGGTTGATGGGTTATCTACCAGGCACGAAAAGGTGGTGTTGGGAAACTTCTTTCGCAGCTTAGCCAGTCGCGCTACCTTGGGGGCGGTGGGCTGGTAGGCCAGTAGCACGTCGGTAGCTCCGGCTTGCCCCAGCATTTCGGCTTCGGCGATGGTGCTGCACTTAAAGCGGTCGATGCCGACGTCTATCATCATCCGCACGATCTGCGGCGTCTTGTGCGTCTTCACGTGGGGGCGTAAGAACGTGCCCCGCTTGGGGTTCACCATCGCCAGGGCCCGCTGGATGTTCTGCGCGATGAGGTCCGGATACACCAGCAGCGCAGGCGAATCGATTTCCTCGGTATTTTCAACCTGGTACGCCTCAGGAGACCATTCCATTAGGCAGTAGGTAGGTAAACAATGGCGTCGATTTCTACTTTGATGCCGTGGTCCAGTACCGACTGCACGGTGGTGCGGGTGGGCTTCACGCCGGAAAAGTACGAACCGTAGACCTCGTTGAAGCGGCCAAACTCGCCCATGTCGGCCAGGTGCACGGTGCATTTCACCACGTCGTCCATCGTCGCGCCCGCTTGCTCAACGATGGCGCGGATGTTGTCGAGCGTCCGCCGGGTTTCTTCCT
Organism: Cyclobacteriaceae bacterium; assembly: GCA_965217295.1. Classification (GTDB taxonomy): domain Bacteria; phylum Bacteroidota; class Bacteroidia; order Cytophagales; family Cyclobacteriaceae; genus Tunicatimonas. The sequence continues at coordinate 3,456,216 of CBDCHR010000008.1, read as the reverse complement.
CGATGGTGCCCAGCATAAACGCCGAAGTTTTGAAGTCGACCGCCGCTTGGCCGCTCACGAACAACAGGTTGCCTACAACCAATCCGTCGGAGTAGGCCCCCGTGTCGAAGTCAGTGATGCGGTCGGGGTGAATGATGGCTCGTTTATTCATTGGTGGAGGTGGTGGCTTCTTTCTTGAGTTCATTGAGCAGTTTGACGGAAGCGGCAACCAGGCGTTCGCCCTCGCCGGGAGCGACCTGGCTCACTTCCACTTCGTAGGCTCCGTAGGGAAAGGCCGCTTCGTTCGGAATGTAGCCCACCGCGTTGTTCGACAGCGTCAGGATCAGGGTGTGCTTGAAGGGCGACTGTTCTTTAATCGACAATCCCAGTTCGACGAAGATTTCGCCCGGCAGGGCCACGATCCCTACGTTGCCCAGGCCGATGGCCTGCACTTCGGCCTTGAGCGGCTGGCCGTTCATCTCCTCAATGCGCAGCACCTTCATGGCTTCCCGGATTTCGGGAGTAGACGACTCATGATCCGATTCTTTTTGGGCGTTGATCCGCGCCTCGGCCACTTCCTGTTCGGTGTATTCGGGGATGTTGAGTTGCAGCGGTTCGTTAGCGGCTTCCAGCTGCGTGACCTTACTTTCTTCCAGGGCGGGCATCTCTCGAATCACGCTGGCCGCCAGGGCGTAGCCGATGCGCTCGGCCCGGCCGAAGCCCTTGAGCGTTTCGGGACTCTTCACGTTGAAGTGGTTGATGTTGCCGCAGGTGCCCAGCCCAAACATCACCATGGTGTCGTCGCCCAGTTGCTTCTTAAGCACCTCGCTAAGAAAGGCCGGAAAGTCGGCCGAAATTTCGGTGCCGCCCACCGTATCCAGATGAATGGCGAAGTTCACCAGCACCGCGATGGGCTTTCCGGCGGGGCTTTCTACGTACAGGATGCCTACGTCCGGGTCGATGGGACCCATCGGACGCACAATATCCGGATTGAGGGGTCCGGGATTGAACTGCACGGTGCTGTCCTTCATCATAAAGCGGCGGTGGAACGAAACGTTTTCTTCCCGTCCTACCCCGGATTTGATGACGGCCGGTTGCTGGTGCTGGGCGGCAATCTTGACCGCATCGAAGATTTTACCCGACAGCGTAGCTTCGTATTCGGCCGTAAAGAAGGGCCCCGTATGGGTGTGGGTGGCGGAGATGATGATGTTTTCCTGCGGAATACTAAGCTCGCGCTCGATGCGCTCCCGGGCTTCGTCAACAGCCTTTTGCGCCACGTCTACCAGGTCGACGATAACGATGGCTACCGACGTGCCTCCTTCCTCAAAGACCAGGGCTTTGGCCAGCAGTTCGTCGTGCACGTCGGTGGCGAGTCGCTCGATGTAGTAGCCCTCCAGCGGGGTGCCCAGGGCGGGGGTGATGTCGGTTTGGCCTACGCCGACCGTTAGTTGCCCAAAAACAGCAGAGGTGCTCAGCGCGAAAAGCAGCGTGAGAAGGTTAGTAATTTTCATAGTGGGTCGTGCGGGTGGAAATTATTTACGCTAAACAAAGCTACGGTAAACGAGCTAACGCGTATAGTAGGAAACATTCTATTCCTAATACTAATCATCGCGAAATTGTATTCCTAAACTTAAATTGCTAGTATTATCGGACTATGAGTACTATCTGCGTATTCTCCTAACCTATTTTGCTATGCAGGCCGCCACCGTCCGTCTCTTCCAAGACCCCAACAGTTCGTTTATCTTTCACCACGAAACCCGGGACTTCGACAAATACCACCACCATCCTGAGTACGAACTGGTGCTTATCCTGAAGGGCCGGGGCATCCGCTTTGTGGGCGATGCCATTCACCGCTTCAAGGAGAATGACCTGGTGTTTTTGGGGTCCGACTTGCCGCACGTGTGGCGCTGCGATGAGGCGTACTTTTCGCCGCAGGGCGATTTCACGGGCGAGGGGCTGGTCATTCAGTTTGCCGAAGATTTTCTGGGCGAAGGCTTCTTCGATATCCCAGAATATAAGAACCTCAAAAAATTTATGGCCCAATCCTCCCAGGGGTGCCGACTCTTCGGCAATACCCAGCAGGAGATTATCCAACGAATGGTGGCCATGATGGACATGAACCCGGCGCAGCGACTGCTTGCCTTATTTTCCATCCTTGACAAGTTATCCACCACCCGCGACTACGACCTGATTTGCAGTCCGACCTTTTTGGAACCCTACAAGGCCCGGGACAACGAGCCGCTGCGGGCCGTGATTCAGCATACGTTGCAGCACTACAAAGAAGACATCAAAATCAAGGACGTTACCGAAATTGCTAACATGTCGAGCACGCAGTTTTTTATCACCTTTAAGAAGACGTACAAAATGTCGTTCAAGAGTTACCTGCTCAAGATCAGAATTGGCTGCGCCTGCCGCCTGCTGGCCGAAGAACGGGTCAATATTTCCCAGGCGGCCTTCGAATCGGGCTTTGAGAACCTTTCCAACTTCAACCGGCAGTTCAAAAACATCAAGGGAATGACTCCCAGCGCCTACCTCCGCCTGGTGAATCACAAGACTTCCTTGGCTACCTGATGCCCGTCACCTCCCCTCCGCGCGAAGCGCCGTGATCCGGAGCCAAACCAGATCGCCGCGGGAAACTGATTGTGCTCCCCGGTTTGTGTATTCGTCAACCCACCTATTTCTTGCTACCGTATGGCCCTTGCCCCCCTCGACTGGATCATCATCTTCGGATTCTTTGCGGTTTCTTTGGTCATCGGGCTCTACGCGGCCCGTACGGCGGGCAACAGCGTAGCCAACTTCTTTCTGTCGGGCCGCAACATGCCCTGGTGGTTGCTGGGCGTGTCGATGGTGGCCACCACCTTCTCAAGCGACACCCCCAACCTAGTCACCGACATCGTGCGGCAGCACGGCGTGGCGGGCAACTGGGCGTGGTGGGCCTTTCTGCTCACCGGCATGCTCACCGTGTTCGTGTACGCCAAGCTGTGGCGACGTTCGCGGGTGCTCACCGATTTGGAATTCTACGAGCTCCGGTATACCGGTCGACTGGCGGCTTTTTTGCGGGGGTTTCGGGCGCTCTACCTGGGCGTGTTTTTCAACGTGATGGTGATGGCCTCGGTGTCGCTGGCCGCCATCAAAATTGGGGCGGTAATGCTGCAGTGGTCGGCCCTGCAAACGCTGGTGGTGGCCCTCTCGGTGACGGCCGTCTACAGCACCATCGGCGGACTGCGGGGCATTCTGCTGACCGATTTTTTTCAGTTTATCATATCGATGATCGGCGCGGTGGGCGCGGCCCTAATTATTATTAATATGCCCGAGGTAGGCGGATTAACGGAGCTGATGAGCTACGAAACGGTAGCGGCCAAAACCGCGCTACTGCCCGATTTCTCCGACCGCGATGCGGTGATCACCCTGCTGGTGCTGCCGCTGGCCGTGCAGTGGTGGAGCGTGTGGTATCCGGGGGCGGAGCCGGGAGGGGGCGGCTTCATCGCCCAGCGGATGCTCTCGGCGCGGAACGAACGCGGTGCCATTGCCGCTACGCTCTTTTTCAACGTCACGCACTACGCCCTGCGGCCCTGGCCCTGGATTCTGGTGGCGCTGGCTTCGCTGGTGGTGTTCCCCACGGTCGAGTCCATGCGCACGGCCTTTCCGGACATCGACGCCCAGTACGTGCAGAACGACTTTGCCTACCCGGCCATGCTCAGCTTCTTGCCCAACGGGTTTCTCGGGCTGGTGGTGGCCTCGCTGATTGCGGCCTTTATGTCGACGATTTCTACCCAGGTCAACTGGGGTTCTTCTTACATTGTGAATGACTTTTACCAGCGGTTTGTCAATCCGCAAGCGACCGAGCGGCAGCTGGTGCGGGTGGGGCAGGTGAGCACGGTGGGGCTGATGGTGGCTACGCTGATCTTTGCCCTGCTGCTCAGCAACGCGTTGCAGGCGTTCAACATCTTGCTGCAGGTGGGCGCGGGCACCGGGCTGATCTTTATCCTGCGGTGGTTCTGGTGGCGCATCAGTGCCTACAGCGAAATCGCCGCCATGGTGATCTCGTTCGTGATGGCCCTTTACCTTGAGCTTATCCACCCGGCGCTGGGGTTCTCTCCGCTGTCATCCGGCGATAAACTACTCTGGGGAGTGGGCGTCACCACCGTGGGTTGGGTAACTGTCACCCTGCTCACTCCTCCCACTGACCCGGCTACGCTGCGTCGGTTCTACCGCCTGGTGCACCCCGGCGGGCCGGGGTGGCGCAAAGTGGTGCGAGAAGCGCAGCAGGAGAACGAACTGGTAGGCGAACGCACCGAGGCCTGGGACGTGCCCTGGGGCATTTTGTGCATGTTTCTGGGGGTGGTAGCGGTATACTGTGCGCTGTTTGCCACCGGGCAGTGGATTTACGGACGGTACGGAATAGCCCTGGTGCTAACCGTGGTCACCCTGCTGGCTGCCTACCTGTTGTTCAGGACGTGGTCCCGCATTCGCACCGACCCGGATGAGGTTACTTCCCCGGAACATCCGCGGTGATGCGGTACAGCCCGGCCCCGTGCTGGTTGACCTGCTGCGTAAACTTCCCGGCAAACGCCCCAATATCCTCCTGCTTCCACAGGTCCCGAACGCGGTACGAATTTCCCTCTAACCCGATTTCTTCCCAAGCCAGCCCCAGTTCCAGTGGGCCGCAACCGAATACGTTGAACAAGGCTACGTACTTATCGTCCGAGTCGGGCACGTCGGCCGTCCAGACCATCTCGGCGTTCATCCACTTCACCAGGCGGTTGTTCTCGCTACGCTGGTTCACGGCCAGGGCTTCGGTATTTTTGATAAGGGATAGCGTGAGGGAATCCGTTTCGGGCAGGTCGCCCCCCAGCATCAGCGGGGAGCGCACGATGTACCACAGCGTGAACAAGGTATGCAACTCGTCTTCGTTGAAGGCCGACTGCCGCTCGGGGCCTTTGTAGCAGATGTATTTTCCTACCTTGCCAATGGGCATCATATCCAGGTCGGGCCAGCCCTGCTCACCGATGGTAGGGGCCCAGTGGATGGCGTTACCGAACTGCGCCTTGAGCATCTCCCAGTCGTCCCAGAAGTCGGTAGAGATGCGCCACAGGTGGGAGTAGCGCTGCTGCGCCTCGTCGCTCACGTCGCCCACGATGCTCAGCACCATGGGTCGCCCGCACTGCGCGATGGCCTTATTGATCGCAATCAGTTCGTCTTCGTTGACCTGGTCGTCGGCCTTCACGTAGTCGACTTCCCAGGAGGCGTAGAGGTCGAACAGCGAGTTGTAGTACTCCTGACTGCCGGGCTTACTCATGTCTACGCCGTACATGCCCTCGTACCATTCGCAGCCGTCGGTGGAGTCGGCAATTGTGCTTGCCCCGATGTCGGTTCCCTGAATGGTGAGGTTTTGCTCGGCCGCACTCCAGGGGATGCCCCGCATAATGTGGATACCAAACTTCAGGCCCAGGTTGTGCACGTAGTCGGCCAGGGCCTTGAAGCCCTTGCCACCCCGCGAAGATGGAAATTTTTTGGGGTCAGGAATCAGACGGCCGACCGTATCAAGTGCGTAGTCGGGCCGGGGAAACTGGTTGGATGCCCAGCGGGCGTAGTCGCTTTCTTCGGGGGTAATGTACCAGCCCATGTCCACCACCACGTATTCGTAGCCTACTGCGGCCAAGTTTTCGGCCATATAGTCGGCTACGGAGCGCACGTTTTCGTCGGTATGGTAAAAACCAAAGGTATCCCATCCGTTCCAGCCCATCGGGGGCCGTGGCACCAATGATTTATCCAGGTAAACTGAATCAGCGTCGGCCGGGGTACGCTCAGCACCGGTTGAGGTGCAGGCCGACAGCGCAAAAACGGTAGCTATCCATAGAATGAGATGCCCATAGATTTTCATCATATCGGTATTGGTGTCGTGTTAGGTTATCAGTTCGTATACGTGTACGTCCAGCGGGCCGATGGTGCCCCGCAAAAATCCGTCGGCGACGCGCATCTCACCGGGGCGGTCGGCAAACACGGCCCGCACTTCACCGGCAGTAGGGGCACCCACCAGCGGTATACGCGCCGGTTGAGGTTTCGTGTCGCAGTTGGTTGCCATAATTAGCGTTTTTCCTTCGTATTCCCAAGTAGCCGCCACCACCCAGTCGAACGAGGGGTCGATGGTGAGCGTGCTACGCTTCCCGTGGAGCAGATACGGACTCAGCGTGCGAACTTCGGATGCCAGCCGGGTCCACGCCGCCTTCAACTCCGGTTGTCCGTCGAAGAAGTAGCGAACGGATTCTTCCTCGCCCTCCTCGCGGCAGCAGTTTGCCAGGGTGTAGGCCAGCACTCCCTTCACCCCGGCAATGAGGGCTTGGTACAGCATATTGCCGGTTTCGGCGGCGGTGGGGTAGCGGTCGTCGGACTCGTACCACCACGTGAACGACTGCGGATTGCACATCGGTAGCATCCCTACCGGCTCCAGGGCCTGCACCAGGCGACGACAGCGGTAGTAAACCAGGCGAAGGTCCTTCACCCCCGGCTCCTGGTCCCACCAGTGGCGCGGCGACGGCACCGGGTAGGCTTGTACCGCCAGGGCATCCAGACCGCGGTACAGAAAATCCTCGATCCTGATGCGTTGCTGGCGCTGGATGCCGTTGCTGCTGGCGTAGACGATATGATTGGGATCGTGCCGCCTCACTTCGCTGGCGATCTTCGCGAGATCGCTCGGCTGCTGATCCATGACGTCGTCACCGATGGTCCAGCCCAGGCACGCCGGGTGGTCCTTCAACGCGTCTACGGCAAGCACGTCATTGTCCAACGGGTGCAGCGGACTCTCACCCACAATCCCGATGCCTAGTGCGTGGGCTTGATCGTAGATCGAGGTTAGCTCGGCCAAAAACTTGTCATCGTCGCCCAGCGAGAGGTAGGTAGTGTTGCACCCCAGCGTAGCCATCAGCTGCAGTCCTTCCCGGTGAACCTCCAAGCTACCGGCGTGCTCGAAGTAGAACCCGAAGGGAAAATAAGCCTGCTCGTTGACGTACAGCACCGCGTCCCGGACGCGGGACACGACCGGCCGTTGATCCTGGCTCTGAGCCCGGGCGGAGGCCGCCCCCATCAGCGCGGAACCGCCTACCGCCAGGGTACTCAAAAACTGCCGCCGCGATTTTACCATCTTGCTATTCGTCATCAAATAAACAATAATTTACCGCACCATAAGCTTACGCGTGATTACCTCACCGGTGGCCTGCCGAACCCGAACTACGTAGAGCCCCTGGGTAACGTTAGTGTTCGGTTGCAAACGTAGCTGGGTCCCTACCCGTTGCGCAGTGAGCAGCACTTCCCGGCCGGTCAGATCGTACATCCGCACCTGGCTGTCTTCGGCTACTCCCTGCACGGTGAATGCGCCATCGGCACTCGGGTTGGGATACAACAGTACGTTCTGGGAATCAGTGGTCAGCGGCTCGGTGACTTTTTCGACCAGCGGTGAGTTAGCGGTTCGAGCGAACGCGTTGTCGGCGGGGAACAAGCGCGCCGTAGGAATCACCTGGCGCGTTTGACTGGCACTGCGCCACAGCAGCTTGCACACTGCATTACCCCGGTTTTCGTAGTACTCTAGCCGAATGTCGTACTTCTGTCCCGCTTGCAGGGTGATTTTACCCCGGTCGGTCTGCACGGCGTGATTGGTCCAGTTGTTAATAATCCGTTCGCCGTTCACCCACAGCCGCACCCCGTCGTCGCTGCGCGTGATGAAAGTATACTGTTCGCTATACTCCGGCTGCACCTGCCCCGTCCAGCGCACGGAGAAATTGTCGCGGGGAAGCTGCGCATCCGGCGAAGCCCCTCGCCAGTTGAAGTTTACCGTGGAGTCCGTCCGGGTCAGCGCGGGGGTACCCGTCAGCTTTTTGTCTTTCACGAAATATTCGGCCAGCAAACCGCTTCCGGTGGGCGAATTATCTGCTGCCCCTTCTACCTTTAGGGTGAAGTCTTCCACTTCGCCAAAGCCGAAGGGTTCGCACGCCTCGGGGATGGTGGGGTCGTCGCCGGTGGTGTACTTCATCACCACGCGCAGCCGGGTGCTGTCGGGAGTAGGACTATCGGGCAAGCGCAGCGTTCCGGTAACCGGACCGATGTTTTCACTGCCCGCATCGAAGAGCAGTTCGTCGGCATCGTCGAAGTCGCCATCCTGGTTCAGGTCGGCGAATATCTTCCAGTATTCCGGAAACTCCTCGCCGGTGTAGCCCGGCGTGAGGGTCACCGCGTAGCTTTCGCCCGCCGTCAGCGTAACGGCGCGGGCCAGAAAGTCCTGGTACCCGCCGTTGTTGCCAGAAGTATTCGTAAAATCTCCGATCTGCACCTCGGCGATCCACTCGTCCTGGGTGCTCTGTCCCCGGCTGTCGCAGTAAGTAAGCACCAGCGGGGCAATTCCGGGAATGCTCAGCAGCACCTGGTCGACGGCGTGGATCACCCCGTTGCCCGCCAGCAGGTCGGCATCCACTACCTGGGCTTGCGTATACGTAGCTTGTACGCTTACCTGCCCCTGGCTTTTAATGAGTTCTAAAGTCGGGGTGGCCAGGGTGGGCACGGTCTGGCGCGATTTAAGCTCACTGGTCAGCAGTTCGTTGGGCACCACGTGGTACAGCAGCAAACCCGTCAGCTGCTCGGGCGACAGGATGCGGTTGGAGTCGGCCAGCCACGTATCTAGTTGCGCAAAGGCTTCGTTGGTGGGAGCAAACAGGGTGAACGGTCCGGTAGCCGACAGTTCGTTGTCCAGGCCCGTCTGGGCCAGCAGCGAAACCAGTCGGGTAAATCGAGGGTCATCACCCAGCAGCGGTATGATATTTTCCGGGGCGATACCGGGGATGCTCAGCAGCACCTCGTCGACCGCCTGGATAACCCCGTTGGTCACCCGGATGTCGGAGTCCGTGATGAGCGCTTGGTTGTAGGTTGCTTTCACCAGCGTCTGCCCCGCCTTCGGAATCAAGTCCAGGGTAGGAGTAGCCAGGGTTTCTACCGTTCGGGCTTCGTTCAGCGCACTAACCAGCACTTGCTCGGGCACCACGTGATACAAGAGCAAACCGGTGAGTTGTTCGGGCGAGAGGATGCGGTTGGTGGCCGCCAGTTGGGCGTCTAGCTTTTCAAATGCCTCATTGGTAGGGGCAAACACGGTGAAGGGGCCGACTTGAGAAAGGTCGGGGTTGAGTCCGGTTTGGGCGAGCAAACCAGCCAGGGTAGAGAACTGAGGGTCGCTATTAACTTGGGAAATAAGATCTTTTTCCGCACTCGCTTTCGTGAGTCGGTAGACCTGCACCGCCTGGGGAGCCAGGGTGCCCTGGACCGTATCTTCCGATAGGCTAAGGGTGGCGGGCATCCGCTCAAATAAGGGTTCGGCCGACTCGTAGCCGGATGGTAGTTGAATGCTTACGTTCTGGGATGCGGTGTAGCTGGTGTTGACCGTGATGAGGAGTAGTTCGTCCTGATAGGTATAATAGGAAGCCACCAGAGCGGGATCGTCGGTGGCGTAGCGGGTCAGTTCGCCCTCCAGGTAGAAATCTACCGTGCTATTGAGGATGTCGTCTTTGATAGCCACGTATTCATTATACAAGTCTCGCTGGTTATTGTATAAATCCAGGGTAAAGTCGTAGCTGATGATGCCGTCTACGCCCGCGGCTAATCCTGAATAAACCATGTTGCGCAGTTCGGCCACGGTGGGGTAACGCACGTCGGGATTGCCGCCCTCAAACCACTCGAAGGTTTGGGCGTTCATCAGCATCGGGGTGCCGTTTCGCTCGGCGGCCTGCACGTACTGCAAGGTGCGTAGGTAGGTTTCGGTCAGGGCGTTTTCGTCGGTCACGTCGTAGTCCGGCAACGGCTCGATGGGATAAATTTGTAGCGCGGATACATCGGCAATAGCCACAAATTCGTCAACCGCCTCCCGCCGCGCCGGGTAGTAGCCCGTCAGGGTGGTGTAGGTGAAGTGGGTGGTATCCAGGGTTTTCAGGTAGTTGTTGCGGGCGCGAATTTCGTCGATTGTCCACTCTCCGTTGTCGGCATCGTCGAGCAAGCTCCAGCCCAACACGGCGGGTGCGTCTTTATAGGCGGTAACCGTTTCCTCGACAAATTCGTCCTCCTTTAGGTTGGTTATTCCGACCAGCACACTGATGCCCTGTTGGTCGGCTTGGTCGAGCAGCTCGCCGAAACGACTGGTGGCGATGTCCTCCAGGAAGATGGTGTTGAAGCCGTCGGTGGCCAGGATGTCTACGGCCTGGGCTTTCTCTTCGAAGGGAGAGCGAAACTGTGGGCCGTACAGACCGACGGGAAAGAATTTTTCGCCATCGCGCATCACGTGGGCCGAACCGGATGAGACTTGCGCTTGGGAGAGACCTACCAGTCCCGTGAGGAGAGCCAGGGCCAACGATAGTTTAGAAAAGAACATAAGCAGTGAGGGTTAAAGGTGCCAATAAAAAACAAGAGATTTTTTGCTGGCACTAAGGTGATACCTACGGGCTTATGATCGTTAGTACGAATCGTTTAATTGGTAATGGTTTTATTCTAAATTTCTGATGATAAACCGACTTTCCTGGCTACGACACCACGACGGCTTAGGTGGTCGGGGCAACAACCGTTTTACCGGGAGATTCTAAACAGTCTGCCTTCGTGCGACCGTACCGCGGGGGCAAAGCCCTGCGCAAAGGTGCCGATGTCCTCTTTTTTCCACAGGTCGCGCACCGTGTATTCGCCTTTTTCCAGACCTAGTTCTTCCCAGCTCACGTCCATGGGCAAAGAGCCACAGCCGAAGTTATTGAACACCGCCACGTACTTGTCTTCGGAGTTGGGAACGTCGGCGGCCCACACCATTTCGGCGTTGCGCCACCGCACCAGGCGGTTGTTTTCGCTGTGGCGGTTCAGGGCCAGGGCTTCTTCGTTGTGCAGCAGTTCGGTCAGAAAGTCGGGGTTTTCGGGCAGATTGCCGCCCAGCATCAGCGGCGAGCGCATCATGTACCACAGGCTCAGCAAGCTGTAGTGCTCCTCTTCGGTGAACTGCGAAAACCGCTCGGGACCCTTGTAGCAAATGTACTTGCCAATTTTACCCACCGGCAGCATGTCCAGGTCGGGCCAGCCCTGCTCACCGATGGTGGGGGCCCAGTGGATGGCGTGGCTAAACTGCGCCTTGAGCATCTCCCAGTCGTCCCAGAAGTCAGAAGAGATACGCCACAGGTGGGAGTACTTCATTTGCACTTCGTCGCTCAGGTCGCCCACGATGCTCAGCAGCATCGGCCGTCCGCAGTTGGCCACCGCTTTGTTGATGGCAATCAGTTCCTCCTTGTAGTTCTGGTCGTCGGCCTTCACGTAGTCCACGCCCCAGTCGGCGTACTGTTTAAATACCGAATTATAATATTCCTGCCCGCCGGGCTGGTCTACGTTCACGCCCGGCATCCCGTAGAACCACTCGCACACCCGCGTGCTGTCGGAGATGGTGGCCGCGTCTACCTCGGTGCCCTTGACGGTGAGGTGCCGCGCCCCGGCCTGCCAGGGGATGCCCCGCATAATGTGAATGCCAAACTTCAGGCCCAGGCTGTGGATGTAATCGGCCAGCGGCTTGAAGCCTTTGCCACCCCGCGAGGAAGGAAACTTATCGGGGTCGGGAACCAGGCGACCGTATTCGTCGACCGAAAAGTTAGGTTTTTTGATCTGGTTGGTGGCAAATAGGGTGTAGTCGCTGGCGAGCGAGTCGTGGTACCAGCCGCCGTCGATCACAATGTACTCGTAGCCCAATGGCTTGAGGTGCTGGGCCACGTACTCGGCGTTAGCCCGGATGTCGGCTTCCTGCGGATTGAGTCCGAAGCAATCGAAGCTATTCCAGCCCATGGGGGGTAGGGGAGCTAAAGACTTATCCAGGATCACTTCGTCAGTTGATGCCTTCTGTTCCGCTTCGGTAGCGGTGCAGGCGGCCATTAGAAACCCTATTCCAATAGTCCAAAGGCAGTTTTCATAAATTTTTATCATGGCAAATCAGTTGATCGTAATAAGCATTATCGTATTGAAGATATTTTACTCGGATAAAAAATATTATTCAGCAAGCTTTGCCGCGGCATAGTAGATAAGGCCGTGCCCGAACGGAAACAGTCCGGGAATCGTGACGGCCAGCTGGCCGGTGATGTCAATCTCTCCGAGCAGCGCACGAGCCGCGGCTAGTTGCCCCGGACGGTGTTTGTCGTAGCCGTAGAAATCCCAGGTGGGTTCAGTGGCGATCATGTACCCATCTACCTTCGGAAAGTGGGTGAGCAAATACGGACTGCCAAAGGAGACCACCATCACCGGGGTATCACCGGCGGCTAGTTTTTGTAGGAACCGAATTATTGGCTCGTGGATCAGCGAGGAAGAGCCACGTCTGGCAAAGATCCGAGCAAACAAACTTACTGTTATCACATCAGCCTGCTGTACCTCACTCAAGGCCCGTTGGAGTTGATGCGCTGAGGCAGTTGGGTCAATGGCTACATCAGCAACTACGTTCGCTCGCTGTTTCAATTCACCGGTCAGCGTGTTTCCAATGGTTAGGTGCTCTTTGTCATCGTTCACTGACAGCACGGCAACCTTCTTCTGCTGGGTCAAAGGGAGAATACTCCCTTCGTTCTTGACCAGCACCACCGACTGCTCGTAGAACGCGTCGGCGATGCGCTGGTGTTTGGGGGTGCCTACCCGTTGCCGGACGCTATCGACGACAACCAGTTTCTGCTCGTGCAGTCCTAGACGAGCCTTCATGGTTAGGTTTCGCCGAACGGCTTCATCAAGCTGCTCCGGCGAGATTCTTCCCTCTTGAACGGCCCTCACTACGTAGGGAAACACCGTTTCAAAGCGAGGGTCCGTCCACAGCAGCACTACGTCGTTTCCGGCCGCCAGCGACTGTACTACACTTTCTTCGAACGAGCCGGATTCCAAGATTCCTTTCATATCAAAAGCGTCGGTGATGACCAAACCGTCGAAACCAAACTCATTCCTCAGCAGATCGGTCATGATCGGCCGCGACTTGGTGGCCGGTAAGTTAGGCGTAGGGTCCAGGGCGGGTACGGAAATATGAGCGGTCATGATGGCCCTCAATCCGGCTGAGATGGTTTCTCGATACGGATAAAATTCTACGCTGTCCAGTCGCGGTCGACTGGCTGAGATCGTAGGCATTTTACTGTGAGAATCGCTTGCTACGTCACCGTGACCGGGAAAATGCTTGGCGGCCCCAATCAGACGATGGTCATTGAGTCCCCGCACGAAGGCCTGGCCCATATCGGCTACCAGCGTTGGATTGTCGCCGAACGAACGGATACAAATGACCGGGTTGTCGGGATTGATGTTCACGTCCAGTACCGGCGAGTTAATCAGGTGAAAGCCCATTGCCCGTGCTTCCCTAGCGGTGATGGCCGCTGCTTGGTAGGCTACCTCTTCCGAGCGGGTTTGGGCGACGCCCATCAGCGGAGGCAGGATTGTCCCCCCGTTAATCCGACTGCCCGGACCACACTCCAGGTCGGTGTGCATGAGCAGGGGAACCGACGACCGGCGTTGCGCTTCGTTGGTTAGTTGCGCTAGCTGCACCGGGTCCATTCGGTTGCCCGCAATGTACAGGTGGCCAATTTGGTACTTTTCAATCCAGGCGGCGATCTGCTTCACCGCGGCCTGATTCGAGCCTAGGCCAGTAGGACTAATCGCCGGAGCGAGTACCTGCCCGACCTTTTGCTCGATCGTGAGGCCCTGCATGGTTTGCGCTACCCACCGTTGTTGATCCGCAGTGAGTGAATCCGAAAGCGGTTGGCCATGGGTGGTCCGGCCAACTAGCAGCAGCATCAGGTAAAAGATACATCGGTCAGGAATTAATTGCATTACGAGTTATTTTGATCATATCCGTGACAAGGCAAAAATGCTATCCAAAGTAATGAACCCAGAGTATAGCAAAGAGCAGCCCTGCTTACCGCGAAGCGATCAACAGGGCTGCTGCTTCCGGATTTATTCCACCATCACCTTCTTGATGGTCCTGGACTGCTCGGTCTGTACTTCAATGAGGTACAAACCCCGGTAGTCGCGTAGATCAAGCTCGGTCTGTTGGTCTTTCGCTAATTTCTGTAGCACTTCTTTTCCGCTAGTGTCAAATACCGTTACCATTGCCTCATCCCACTGGGGAATGGATACTTTCACAATACCCGACGAAGGATTTGGAAATACCGTGATGTCCTCATTCCCGCTAATCAAGGCTCCTTCGGCTAAGGGGTTTGGCAAGGCATCATTCTTAGCCGTAGCGTAGGTTCGGGCGTTGGCAGGCCCACTGCCCGAAGGGGTGTAGCTGGAACTGGTCGTCAGCACGATCTTATCTACCCGAGCTCCGTCTTCGCGCATCCACAGATTGAGCGTATGCTTCCCGGTGCTATTCACACTGATACGCACGCGCTGACCTTCCATGTCCTTACCACTCCACTGCCAGCTATTGCTGCTGTCCTCCCCCTGGATGCGATCCGCTGTGCTCACCCCGCTGCCGTCCAGCCCCGCGTGGAACGAGTCATCCGTGCCCGAAGTCTTATACGTACGCAACCACAGGTAGTGCGTGCCCGTCTTCACAAAGTTGATCCGGTAAGCAAGCTCAGGGCTGTTTGTTACGTAGCCAGTATTGTTCAGTGTCCCCTGATCAGGAGTGGCCTGCATAAACCCGCTACCGGTATAGCCTCCGGGGGCTGTCGCTTCTACCCACTGACGTCCGCCCTGCGGGGTTGTGCTTTCGTATGCTTCAGCCTCGATGACGACCAATCCGTCAGGGCCGCTATCCTGCTGAGCCACCCCAGCAGTGTTGCCCGAAGTGGTACCTACTTCTACCTGGGTAAACTGCGCTGTGGTCAGCGTGCCGTCGTTATGCGAGGTGACGGCTAATCCCACATACACCTGGGTAGCCATGCTGATGGTAGCCGTACCTATCGTGGTCCAGCTAGTCCCGTTGGAAGAGATCGCACTGCTGAACGTATCGCCACTGCGGCTCAGACGCACCCAGTAGGGAGTTGATCCGCTGCTCTTGGTGCTACTGGAGCTGCCCGCGGTGCTACTGCGGCGTTGAAACACCATGCCGTTGGCCGCCGTCGCCGCGGTGAAGGCGTGCTTGGCGTTGGCCGCCAGCGACTCGCGAATCATCACCCCGGCTTTGGCCCAGGCATTGGTATTCTGTAGACTGTTCACCCGGGCCACGATTTCCCCGTCGCCCGACAGGGGCTGGTAGACGTAGTGGAACTCATCGGCGTTGTTCCAGATGTCGGCCCCCGAAGCTTCTACGCTGAAGGTACCCGACGCGAAAGAAGCACTGCCGCTGGTGGCTACCGCACCGATGTCCTGGCTTTGCCAGGGGGAAGGCAGCTCTGATGCTACTGAGGCAGGCTCGGTCACGGTCAGGGTATAATCTTCGGTTTCCCCGAATCCGTAGCTGCCGCAGGCTTCGGCGGCAGCCGGGTCGTTGTCGGCCGCATCGGTGTACTTCATCACTACCCGCAGGCGGGTCGCACCTAGTGAAGCCGTTGCCGGGATGGTCAGGCTACCGCTGATCGGGCCGGTCTGTTCCTGCCCGGCGTCAAACAACAGTTCGCCGCTATCGGCAAAGTCCTCGTCCTGGTTAAGGTCGGCATAGATTTTCCAGTATTCTTTGTACTCGGTGCCTGCATAACCCGGCGTGAGGTTCACCGCGTAGGTTTGGCCTTGTTCCAGGGTGATGCTTTGGTTGGTAAAGTCACCATAGCCCCCTTCGTTACCCGAAGTGTTGGTGAACGGGCCAATCACCACTTCGGCAATCCACTCGTCTTCAGTACTATTGCCCTTGCTCGCGCAATAGCCAGCAACCGGCGGCGGAGGGGTTGTTCCACCCTGCTGTTCGTAAGCCCCAATGTCGTAACCGGCCCCCACCGGACGGGCATTACCCGCAAAGTCAGTAGCGGGGGCCCCGCTGGCTATTCCGGCATCGATGGCCGGAGACGTGCTTTGCAAACGGAAATCAGCATTAGCCGCATCTACAAAGAGTGGGGCTTGCTCAACGGCATTAGCACCCCGGATTTCTTCCATCACCGGATCGTTCCACGTACGTCCTACGTAGGCATCAATCAAATTATTGGTAGGCGATACGTTCGCTGCGTTGCTAGCGTAGATATAAATTCCATTGTTTAAGTTGTTAGACGAGAAAATATTGTTGAATACTTCAACCGTACCGGTATTCCCTTGCACCCAAATACCACTTCGGCACTGGTAAACGGTGTTGTTATAAAGAGAAATATCGTAAACGTCAGGGTCTACAGCGACATCACCTACTGCGCCGTTCACTTTCAGGCCATCTGCACCAGTGCTATAAATTACGTTATTGTATATAGTGATGCCATAAGCGTCCCCCCCCTGCTCACCTCCTACTTGAATCCCGGTCCCGTCAACATCGTAGACAATATTATCATAAATCTCAATGTTGTAAGCTGCATCGTCCCAAGCATCTACGTAAATGCCGTTGGAGGACTGCAGGTTGTAGACCTCATTGCCGTACACCTTGCCGTTGCGAACATCAATCTTAGAATCAATGCCAATAGGGTAGTTGACCGGGTTAGGCACTTGTCCATCCCGCACCACGTTGTAGCGCACCTCGTAGTTTTCCACTCCGTCGGCAATAGTAATGTGTTCTTGGTAGCCGCCGTCTAGGGCGCCTACCACCGTGGAGTTCTCAATAATCAGATCGGTAACGCCATTGTAGACCGAGGCACCGGTATTGCCCCAAGCGGCAATGCCCGAGGAAGGGGTGTTTTCGGTGTAGCAATCATTGATGGTGATGTGGGAGGCACTGGGGCCGTTAACCAAGATGGCACAACCGTTTAGCCCTAGTCCGGTAGCATTGATCACCGACAAGCCTTCCAGCCTGATGTGCCGGGCTGAGTTGATCTCAAATATTCCCCGGCGATTGTTGTCTGAGAAGGACAGATTGGCTCCGTCGATAATGGGGGTTTCGCCATCAGCGGCCCGGAAGACAATCTTGTTAGTTGCCGTGCCCGAGGTGGTAAGCAGCACCCGCTCCTGATAGGTGCCGCCCTTAATCAGCACCACATCACCCGCCTGCACCTGCTGGGCCGCGTAGTTGATGCTGCGCCAGGGGGCACTCAGGCTTTTGCCATCGTTGTTGTTGTTTCCATTAGTTGCCACGTAATAGGTACTTTGAGCCTGTACCAGGCTGGTCGCACAGGCGTAGCAGAAAATGAGAGTCAATAATTGTCTTCTTGGTTTCATAGTGGTTTATTTTAAGATGAATATATATTATAGGTCAGAAATTCGTTCAAACCAGGGCAATCGTTCCAGTGGGGCTTTTACTTCCAATATAGCAGGGCCCGTCACGCGTTGGCCGTCATCGCCTTGCCAGCTTCCGGCCGGAAAATGCACTTTGCGCGACCGGCTTCCCAGTTGCACCACCGGGGCCACCAGGATGGAGTCGCCTAGCATAAACTGATCTTTGATTTCCTCGTAGCCCTGCCCGGGAAACACGTATTCCATTGGTCGCACAATGGGTTCACCGGTCTGCGCCGCGGCGGTTGCCAGGGTAAGAATCCGCTCGCTGAATTGTTGATGCAGGTTCGCAAAGCGTTGGCACAGGGCGAGGTTCTGCGGACTCAACACCCGCCAGGGGGCTACTGAAAATTGCATCATGGGCATCAGGGCGTGTACCTGGGTGCTGCGAACAATCAATTCTTCGTCAATCACCGAATCCGGATGGAAAGACGTCCACTCCCCACCCCCAATCATGTCCGGACACCCAAAGGGGTAGCCCATCAGCCCCTGGGCCAGCATTTCGGGTATCAGGGCGCGCAAATCTTTCCACTGGTGCGACTTGTCTTGCAGGCGTTGCGCCAGCGCTTGCCCGCCCATCTTCCAGCAAGCCCGGTATTCGTTGAGCGGGAAGGCTAGCCCCACCTGGGCGTGCAACGCGGTGTGGTCGTTTGCGGTTAATCCCGGCTGGTGCCCTGATAAGCCCTCGTAGAAAAAGGCATCACCGGCGTCCAGTTTAAAGCCGTCTACGCCGTACTGATCTATCAGCCGCTGCATCTGAGCCGTGTACCACGCCTGACCGTCGGAATGAGACAGGTCCAGCACCGCACTCACTCCGTTCCACCACCGCACCATGGCGGGCCAGGTGTGGGTGCTGTCCTCAAACATGAGCACCTGTTGCTTGCTCAGCGCCCGGTAGGTGGGCGAGTCAGGACTCACGAACGGACAGATCCACAACATCACTTTGAACCCCAGGGCGTGCAGTTTATTCATCATACCGGCCGGGTCGGTGAACCGTTCGGGAGCAAACTCCCAGGTGCCGTAGTTGGCCTGCCAGGTGTCGTCGATCATCAGCACCCCCGGCGCAAAGCCGTGGTCAACAATGGCTTGGGCATACGCCAGAATAGCCGTCTCGTTCTGGTCGTACTGTAGCTCGATCCAGGTGTTGAACTGAGGCTGAGTAAAGAGCAGGGTGTCTGGGAGGCTCCCGGAGGGTGGGAAAAACTGCTGCGAGGCCGCCCGGTAGGCCTCTCGCAGGGTGGTGCCTGACTGCCCCTGAATGATCTTCCCCCGGCGGGTAGTGGCGCGAAGCGTACCTGCCTCAAAACTAACCTTTAGCGGATTGTCACACCATACGTACCGACCGCGGCTGGAGAGAAACAGGGGTTGCGCCTGGTTAGAGCTAGTATTACCCCACTGGTCTACCGCGTAGGGTTCGGCACCAAACGGCATGAGCGTGCCGTGGTTGACCATGCCGCCCCACCACCGCTCGCCCTCGAGCAACGGTAGCGCTAACGTGTCGGGCAGACTTTGGTCAGACTGCGCAAAAGCCGGAACGACGCTTCCCAACCAGCAAATCCATGCGATAAGCCCGTTGATCCAGTAGGCGTTGCGCCCCAAAGTGTTCATAAAAAATGAGTCAGGTTTCAAAAATCTCTCTATTTTTTCGCAAATTCTTTTTCGGCCTGTTCCTGCGCCTGCTTGAGCCGCTCTTCTACGCTAAAGCCTAAGGGCTCGTTATTGGTCACCTTCTGCTTGGCCCTTTGCATGGCTTCGGCAAACCCTTCGGGCACATCACGGCCGCTCCACCAGTTGGCTTCTTCCGAATAGAGCCAGGCGTATTCGTCGGCGGTAGACAGGGCGTAGTACAGGTTATGCTCAAACCAGCGAGCACGTTCTTCGTCGCTAAGCACCTTGCCCTGCCCCGACAGCCGGTACGAGAAGCCGTTGAGGTAACCGGCCCAGTTGCCCACGAGGTAGTCGACCGACACCGCGTGGCCAATTGCGTAGTGGTTGCGGTAGGTTGGGTGCAGATCCTCTGGAATCAGCGGCAGGGCCTCGTCGTAGACAATATCCCGCAACTGATAATACTCCAACGCTGAGGTATAGTAGTAGGCATCTTCGTTGCCATCGACGAAGATAACGTCGTCGTCCATCTCATCCAGCATACCCACCATGAAGGGCAGGTGCAATCCCCACCAAGCGTCTTCCAGGGCGGCTTGGGCTTGCTCCGCATCGCTGATGGGCAAGATTTTTTCGGAGAACGGCGAGCCGGTCTGAAAGTCGGAAATCCCCCGCAGGGCGTGGATGGTGAGGCCCGGAAACTCCTCCTGGATCACCTGGATAAACCGCCGCCCCCGCTTTCGGACCTGTTCGTAATATTCTGGGTAAGATTGTTGGTCGGCCTGGGTTTGCTCGGGATACTTCCACGGGTTCACGCCGGGCTTATACGCTTCGGGGTCCCACAGGATGCCTTTGAAGTTACCTAGTTTGGCCAGCCGGGCACCGTGGCGCAGTTGCTCCTCTGCCCGTTGCCAGTGCTCGTCCGAAAACCAGTCCATCTGCGAAGCACCGTAGAGCACCAGGAAGTTGTGCTTCAGGTTCGTGTTTTCAGCGATGCTGCTCATCATTTCCTTTTCTTTCTGCTTGGCCTCCGGCGTCACCTTGGGCCACTCGTCGACCATAAAG
This sequence comes from Cyclobacteriaceae bacterium, assembly GCA_965217295.1. Classification (GTDB taxonomy): domain Bacteria; phylum Bacteroidota; class Bacteroidia; order Cytophagales; family Cyclobacteriaceae; genus Tunicatimonas. Next base: position 3,436,278 of record CBDCHR010000008.1, on the reverse strand, counting down.
ATGTTTCCCCCACCAACCGCCTCGGATAATTTCACGGTGATGCCATCGAAGGGACCGGCGTCGTAAAAGGCTGTGCTATCATGATACTGCTGCGTGGTGGGCGAAGAATGGCTAAATTCTATCAGCTTCTTCGTCAGCGGCGGTTGCACAATTTGCCCTTGACTGGTAAGGCTACCCAAACCAAAGACTAACGACAGTAGGGTTGTTTTCCTGATAATATTCATGATTAAGTTTTTTAGTGGTTTAGTATTCGTCGGCTCCAATGTCGACGCCATCCCCTTTTGGCCGGGTTTCTCCGTCGAAGTCGATGGCAGGAACGAAGTCGTTGTTCCCCGCGTCGATGGCCGGAGATCCTGCCCGGAGGCTGAAGTCACCGTTGGTCGCATCTACAAACAATGGGTCGCCTTCTACAGCATTGTCGCCCGTCACTTCTTCCACAATATACCCCTCGCCGGAATAAAACATGCCTCGGAAGCCCTCGATCAGATTGTGAGAAACCAGGTGACTGGGCTTTGCGCCTTCATCGTAACCAAGCGAGATTTGGTAGCCGTTGTTGTTGCTGACGATGTTGTTGACAATATAGACACCGGTGGCGTAGGGGTCATTGTCCCAGATACCGCCCCGGTTTACCAGTCCATTGTTGTAAACCACATTGTTGTAAATCATGATGCTGTCCTTCGGACCGTAGCTGGTGCCCTCGCCGTAGTACTGGGCCAGGCGGATGCCATCCCAGTCGTTGTTATAAATCAGGTTGTTGTACACCCGAATGTTTTGCAGTTCGCCGCCTGCCTCCGAACCAATGACCACGCCAGCATCCGCGCAGTTGTAGATGCGGTTGTTATAGTACTCGATGTTGTATGTCAAGCGATCCCACGCGTCTACGTAGAGGCCCGACGCATTCGGAATATCGTGGATTAGGTTATCGTGCACCTTGCCGTTGCGCACGCCCACCTTGCAGTCGATGCCCAGCGGCCCTCCCCACTGGCTGCCGTAGCCAACATCGTGCACGTGGCAGTTTTTTACCTCGAAGTCTTCTACTCCCCAGGCCACTGTCAGGCACTCCTGAAAGCCTTCCTCGCTGTTCAGGGCCTGCACTACCTCGCAGTTATCAATAAGGAGGTGGCTAATGCCGTCGTACGCTCCTTCTTCGGACTGTCCCCAGGCGGAAATACCACTCGACTCCGTATTGTTGGTGTAACAATCGCGTACCTCGATGTGCGACGAATTGGGCCCCTTGATGACGATGCCCACGTTACCCGAGTTTTCAACCCGCAAACCGATGAGCTTTACGTGGTGCTGCGAAACCACTTCAAACAAGCCGTCGTAGCCAAAATTTGAGATCTCGATGCCCGCGCCGTCAATGATTGCTTCGTCGCCGGGCTGGCTCATGATCACCAGCGGATTTTCGGTCGTGCCCGAACGCTGCACCATCACCCGTTCGTTATAGGTGCCCGCCAACAGCACCAGCGTATCACCCGGGGCCAGGGTATCGGCGGCGAACTGAAGGCTGGCAAAAGGGGCGGTTTCGGTTCTTCCGCTGTTAGTGTTATCCCCCTCGGGCGAGACGTAGTAGCGGGTTGTTTGCCCGGGGTCACTGCCCGGCGGCCGTAACTCGTCGAGCAGTGGCCAGAGTTCTTCGCAGGAAGACAACCCAAACGTTGCCGTCAGGGCAAACAGGAAAAGGTAAATTAGTGTGCACTTCGAGTGCTGTTTTTTCTTGAAATAGTTCATAGTTGCTGAATGTTAGTTGAATGAATAGATTTTTTGATTAATACTAAGTCTTAGGTCATCAGGGCCTCGCCCGTTCCGACAAGTAGTTATCTTCACTGGCTCGCCTCACTCCGAAAGCCTTCAGCGGTCCGGTATACTGAGATACCACCACCAGGGTCGTGTTGCCCGCCCCCGACAGCAAAGCCATGCTTTCGGCCTCTCCTTCCACCATAAACCCGCTCTCGTGGCCGGGCACGGCCGTAAATCCTCCGCACCCGTCGCCGCGCAGCAGCAGTCCGATAGAAGCGTCGTAAGGGCCGGAGGCCACGTCGCTGCCGTAGGCGTTACCCACGACCAGCACGTCTAAGAAACCGTCCTGGTCAAAGTCACGCGCCAGCGTACTGCTGATCGGAGCGAACTGGGCTTCGGTGGGCAATGCGTGCAAGGCGAAGGTACCGTTACCCTGATTCTCCACGTAGGCCGAGGCCAGGTACCGGCTTTCCAGCACGCGGGCTGCTGCTTGCTCTTTCGGGCTAATTACCTCAGCGAAGCTCGCTTGCGCGAAGTCGTGGTAGTTGGTGAACTTCTTTTGAAGATAGGGCAACTGTTTCTTGAGCCGGTCGCGTCCGAACAAGGGCACGTTCTCTCCCTGCACGTAGTGGCTGCTCACCGCCTCCCGGCTTCCGTTCCTGTCAAAGTCGTGCACGGTCAGTCGTATCGGTTCTTCCTGAGAAGCGGTGAAGCGGTTATTGAGCCCCTGGTTTCCGACCACGTAATCCACGTCGCCATCCCCATCAAAGTCCGCGGCGGTCAGGCTGTTCCACCAGCCGGAATACGGGGCGAGTCCGGTGCGGGCGGTCACATCGGTGAAGATTCCCCGTTGGTTCTCCCAAAACGTGAGGGGCATCCACTCGCCCGCCAGCAGCAGGTCGGGCCAACCATCTTGGTTAAAATCCGACCACAACGCTGCTGATAAAATTCCGGCTTGATTCACCCCCGGAAGCAGTTCATCGGTCACATCCCGGAAGCGAGCCGCCCCCTTTTCGCTCTCGTTGCGCAGCAACACGCTTCTTTCCGGTTGCGGAAAACTTGGCAGCGTCGTGCGTCCTGTCACGAACAGATCCAGATCACCGTCGTGGTCGTAATCGGCCGCCACCACCGCCCCCCCCGAGTACGCCTGCTTGGGAAGCGCGGTGGAGTCATCAGTGAAGTTCCCCCGCCCGTCGTTGAGATACAGTCGGTCGCGGTAGTTCGGACTGCCCACCGGGTGGCGGGCCCCGCCGCTCACCACGTAGAGGTCGAGGTCGTCGTCACCGTCCGCATCAAAGAAGAGAGCCGCTACGTCGGCGTATGGTTCACTACCCCGTAGCGGAGCAGCGGAAAACGAGCCGTCGGCGGCCTGGACGTATAGCTGTCCGGTGTGTCCTGGGGCGGCACCAACGTAGAGATCATCACGCCCGTCGCCGTTCACGTCGCCCGCTGCCAGGCCGGGGCCTTCCTGCGAGTAGGAATGCAACAGGAGGGGTTGCACCGCAAAATCGTTGGTTTCCTGATCTTGGTGCTCGTAGGTAAGCCCATAGCGCTTTGTTACTTCGCTGAACAGTAACGGGGGCACTTGCGCACGAAGGGAAGGGGCGGGTAACTCAGCGTCGACGTGCCGCAGCGTGAGCCGCTGATCCGGCACCACGGATGTCAAGACCTGCTGCCGTCCGTCGGGCCACCTAATTTTTAGGGAATCAAGCTGATCTTCTGAACCCAGTCCTAAGTGAACCCGGTAGTCTACGGAAGACAAAAAGCCTCGGGTAGGAAAGTGCTCGTAGTAGGTTTGGCCCGAAGAATGAAAAACGGTGACGGTGGCTCCGACGCCCTTGCGGTTGGCCGGACTTCCCACTAAGTCAATGGACAAAAAGTGAGCTTCTGCTTGATCTTCGGGCGTGTTCAGGGTATTTTCTAGCACCAGTGCCGGGTCGTTGAGGTTGTTGATCACCAAATCCAGATCGCCATCGTTGTCCAGATCGCCATACGCGGCCCCGTTCGAATAGGTGGGCTCGGTGAACCCCCAATCGGTCGATTTGTCTTCAAACGTCAGATCGCCTTGGTTTCGAAACACCACGTTCGGTAGCTTGATGTTCCCCAGCCGTTGCAGGTCCTGCACCAGCTTCTGGCTGTATTCGGCGAACGTAGGATTGGTATAAGCCAGTTGCTGGCGGTACGCGGTGTGGTCGAGGTTGGTGATATCGTGGGGGATACCATTGGTCACCAGCAAATCGCGGTGACCGTCGTTGTCGAAGTCAGCCAACAAAGCGGACCAGCTCCAGTCGGTGGCCGCAACGGTGGCCAGTTGCCCTATTTCGCTAAAGGCGGGAGTGCCGTGAATAACGCCCTGGTTGAGTTGCAGGCAATTACGAATCACCTGGGGTGCGTAGCCGAACTGCTGCTCCATCCGGTAGCGCTCTTCCCCCCGTAGGCCACCGGCCATCATCTTTTTTCTATAGTTATCAGGAGGTAGCATATCCAAGGTCACAATATCGGCCAGGCCGTCGTTGTTGAAGTCGGCGATGTCTACGCCCATCGCGTTGTAGCTCTGGTGCTTGAGGTAGTCGCTGGCCTGCTCCCGGAAAGTTCCGTTCTTCTGGTTGATATAGAGTAGATCGTTAGACAGATAATCGTTGGCCACGTACACGTCGGGCCAGCCGTCACGGTTGACGTCGCTGACGGCAACGCCCAGTCCGAACCCGTCCCACTGGATGCCCGCCTCGCGCGACACGTCGGTGAAGTGGGGCAAGCCAGTGAGAGAGTCTAGTCCCTCGTTGCGGTACAAACGGTCGGTATTGCTCACCGAGCCGTCGTTTTTTCGCGGGCGGATGGTGTTTTTGTTCGGAATTTCCAGCGCGGAAGTGAGCAGGTAAGCGTCCAGGTCACCGTCGCCGTCGTAGTCCAGAAAGGCCGACTGCACGCTGTAGCGGTCGTTGTCAAGACCCACTGGCGTCGCTCGTTCGGTAAACTTTACCTCGTCTTCGGTGCTTTCGTTGATAAAGAGTAGGTTGTGGTAGTCTTCGCCGTAGCCGCCGCCCACGCACACGTAGATGTCCAGCAGATTGTCCTGATTGATATCCACCATACTCACTCCCGTGACCCATTGTCCATCGGTGCTGATGGTAGCCGCCGTCGTGACGTCCTCAAACGACAGGTTGCCCTTATTCATATACAATCGACTCTCTACCATATTGCCGCCGAAAAAAATATCGCTCAGTCCGTCGTTGTTGATATCGCCAATAGCAACCCCCGAACCGTTGTAAAAGTATTCGTTGAAAATAATGTTGAGGCTGTCGGTTTCCGTTAGCACATTGGCGAAGGTGATGCCACTTCGGTCGGCAGCCACCTTCTGAAAGAGCGGCGCTCCCGTTGACGACTCATCACCCGGTCGGGTGCATCCCAGCACAACCAACACCCCAAGGATGCCTAGCGTAGGCCCGCGTTGGTTACGCATTCGGGATAAAACAGACCTCACCATGTCAGCTGACGGTTGATAAATACATGCTACGCGAAAAATATCCGGCACACCGATCAGCCGTCGGCACGCTCTTCGGGCAGCGAATAGCCGGGGTTTTGCTCCAGGTTGGGGTTCAGCCGCAGGTCGCTCTGCGGAATCGGCCACAGGTAATCATCTTCCGAAAAGTTTTCTTCCCACTGCGGGTTCACCTCTTTAAGGATTCTCTTGCGAATGATATCGTACCAGCGGTCCTGCTCAAAGCACAGCTCGTAGTTTCGTTCCCGGATCACGGCATCGTCAAACTCCTGCACCGATTCGCTGCCGGTCATCAGTGGATAGTTTGGGTTCGCTTGGTAGTCGTTGGCTCGATTGATAATCTGATTGATTGCCGCTACCGCATCGGCGGTAGGTCCGCCGTTGGCTTGGTTGGTGGCCTCAGCGAAGATCAGCAGCACGTCGGCGTAGCGAATAATGGGCATATTAGTAGTCGATACCAGCCGGTCGTAGTTCTCGGGATCGAACAAGAATTTGCGCACGTGCGGTACGTTCTGACCGTCCCACTCGGTGTAGGGGGTTCCTTCGTCATCCTCTAGCAACAGGTAGGCGTCCTTGCGGGCTTGGTCGGGCCAGGCTTGCTCCCACTCCGGAGTAGCCGTAAAATCAGACCACCCACCCATGTTGGCTGGTGTCCAAATCTGCGGGTCGGTATTAATGTCTACGTTGTTGGAATTAAATCCCCAGATGGCTTCCGGGCCGTACTGTGTAGCCAAGCTGAATACGTCGCGGATATCCTCAACCAGCGCGTAATTGCCCCCGTCGATCACCTGCTGCGCCATCTGGGCGGCCAGCGCGTAGTTTTCCGTAGCGTTCAGCGGGGCGGTGGCCATGGTTAAATAGGTTTTCGCCAACATCGCTTGTGCGGCACCTCGGGCTGGTCGCCCCTGTCGTTCGGCGGGCCACGTCTCCGGAAGCCCGTCGCTGGCTACCTGGAAATCGCTGATGATCAGGTCGTATACCTCAGCAACGGACGAGCGGGTAATTTCCGCTGACAATACGTCAGTGTCTTCGGTCAGCAGCGGAAGAGGGCCGAAGAGGCGTACGAGCGTAAAGTAGTTGTAGGCGCGCAGAAACTTGGCCTGAGCCATCAGCGTCTGCACGTCTTCTTCCGAGACAGAGGCACCCAGTTTACCTTCTTGCAACGCGTCAATGGCAGCATTGAGGTTAAGAATGGAGCGGTAGTGAATTTTCCACAGGGTAAGCCCGTGGTCTTCGGTGATGACCAAATCGCCCCCGTTCAGCTGGTCGGTATGTCGAAAGTCGATCCAGGCTTGGTAAGCGTGGGCACTCCAGGTATCCCACAGGTTGTTCATCGACGCCGCGAAAACGGCCTCAATCTGCTGCGGAGTTTCGTAGAAATTACTCGGCGACACAAAGTTGGTTGGCTCTTCTTCCAAGTCGGCACAACCGGTAATTGCCCCCAGCAGCACCGCCGCGGCGAGGCCCGTTATTTTTGTTCGTATGTTTTTCATAATTGTGCGTTAGGTTATGTTTTGTTTTTTAAAAGGTGACTTGGGCTCCGAAGGTGAAGGTCTTGCTCGAGGGATACGTACTGAAATCCACGCCCAGACTGGCATCGTTGGTGCCAAAAGAACCTACCTCCGGATCGTAGCCGGTGTAGTCGGTGATGGTGAACAGGTTGTTGCCGCTGGTATAGACCCTTAGGTTAGAGATACCCACGCGGCTAAGCCACGATGTGGGAAGGTTATACGCCAAAGTGATTGCCCGCAGGCGAATGTAGGAAGCATCTTCTACCCACCGGGAGGTTTCGTTGCCACTCAGTGAAACCGTGTTCACTAAATTAGCATCTTCCCGGGTTCTTTGGTCAATAAAAGCGGGTACGTCGGTATCCTGATTATCGGGCGTCCAGCGGTCTAGCAGGGCTCGGCTGGTTCCCTCGTTCGGACTCTCCAGTCGGATGCGGGGCGTGTTGAACAGATCGTTGCCCTGGCTGGATTGAATCAGGAACGACAGTTCCAGGTTTTTATACGACAGGGTGTTGTTCCAGCCGATCTGGTAGTCCGGAAAGGCGTTACCAATCACTATTTTGTCGTCAATATCAATCGCGCCGTCCTCGTTCACGTCGGTATAGCGCGGATCGCCGGGCAGTTGACCGTACTCGGCGGCCAGTTCGGCCTCGTCGGTATTCCAGGTGCCTTCGTAGCCCCAGCCGATCATCTGGCCGAAAGGTTCACCTTCCACCAAAAACATGAATTCGTTGAGCGAGTAGCCGCCCGTGGTGGTGGTGAACGGAATGCGGTCGTCTTCGCCCAAATCCAGCACTTCGTTGCGGTTCGCCGTGAAGTTCACCGACGTGTTCCAGGTGAGGGCTCCGGCCACCGGGGTGCCCCGCAGCAGCAACTCGATCCCCCGGTTCTCTACCGAACCCACGTTATCGATGATGAAATCCACTCCCACGTAGCCGGGCAGTTCACGGCCCAGCAGCAGATCGTCGGTGGTCTTTTGGTACACGTCCACGGTGGCTCCGAGTCGCCCTTCAAAGAACTCCACGTCTAGCCCGAAGTTGGTCTGAGTAGTACGCTCCCACTTAAGGTCGTCGTTGGCCAGCGACGATATATAAAAGCCAATCTCGGTCGCCTCGGTGCCGTTGTAGGGGTAGTTTGAGCCCGAACTGATGCTAGCCAGGGTCTGGTACGGGTCGATGGCCTGGTTGCCGGTGATGCCGTAGCTGGCGCGCAGCTTTAGGTTGGAAACCACCGTGCCTTCCAAAAATTCTTCTTCGGACACCCGCCAGGCCACCGAGGCCGACGGGAAGTAGCCCCACTTGTTGTTAGAGCCAAACACCGAAGAACCGTCGGCCCGGTAGGAGGCGGTGAGTAGGTACTTATCATCGTACGAGTAGTTGATCCGGCCCAGCAAGGAGGACAGCGAGCGGGTGTAACGATCGCTTTCCACCACACTGTTGGCTGCCCCTCCCAGATCATCAATACCGGTGGCATCCACCAAAAAGTCGAAAGCTGATATCTCGCTGCTCTCGAAGCGCTCGAACTGCTGCTCGGCCACGGCGGTCACGGTGAGTTCGTGCCGCTCGGCAAACTGTCGGGTGTAGGTAAGAATGTTGGAGTTCTGATACAGCACATTCTGCGACTCCCGCAGGGTGGCTAATCCCTGATTGGCCAGTCCGTCGAAGGTGAGGCGGTTGTAATAGCTGCGGTAGGTGTCGTTGTTAACCAGTGCCCCGCCGGTGGTCTTAAATCGTAGGCCCTTGGCTAGTTCAAACTCTAAAAATAAGTTGGCATTGTAGATGTTGGTCGGCTGTTGAGTCTGCGGTTCCACGGCACTGGCCAGGGGGTTCCAGGTATCATCGGCTCCGTAGCCCGCCCGGTGCTTGGCGTAGTTACCAAACGCATCGAATACGGGCTCGGTCGGAGCCCAGCGGGGCGTCACGTTCACGGCCTGGCCGACGAACGACACTTCTTCCCGAAAGGGCGGCGAACTGGTCTCTTCGCGGGTGATCACCCCGTTGATGCCAAAGTTGAGCCAATCGGTCAGTTCGGCCCGCAGATTGGTTCTAAGCGATCCCCGGAGGTACGATGAGTTTTTCATAATCCCTTCGTGGTCCAGAAAGCCCCCCGACACCAGGTACTGCAATTTTTCGGTACCGCCACTAATTGACAACTGGTGGTTCTGGATCACTCCCGTGCCGTAGATCACGTCCTGCCAGTCGGTGCCCCCGGTGCGGTCGAACTCGGCAATCTCTTCTTCGGTGAAGATCGGAGTGGCCGTGGCCCCTCCGCCGGTCTGCGTGAGGGCGTCGGCGTTCACCAGCCGGGCAAATTCACCGGCGTCCATCAGATCAAGCTTATTGTTCAGGGTTTGGAAGCCGATGTTGTAGTCATAGCTGATCTTGGGGGTGCCCACGGCTCCGAGTTTGGTGGTGATCAGGATCACCCCGTTGGCCCCCCGTGAACCGTAGATGGCCGTGGCCGAGGCGTCCTTCAAAATTTCAATAGACGCAATGTCGTTGGGGTTCAGGTTATCCAGGTTGCCGCCCTGAAAGCCATCGATCACCACCAGCGGTTTGTTGTCGCCGTTGATCGAGTTGAGTCCACGAATCCGGATGATGGTTTCTCCGCCGGGCGAACCGTCCAGATTCTGCACGTACACACCCGGTGCCCGGCCCTGCAAGGCCTGATCGACCCGCTGCAGCGGAAACTCGGCCACCTCCTGGGCCGACACCGAACTCACCGATCCGGTGAGGTCACTCTTCTTTTGCGAGCCATAGCCTACCACCACCACTTCGGACAGCGACTGTACGTCGGCGGCCAACGCTACGTTGACGGTGGATTGACCGTTGATCGCCACCTCTTGGGTCTGGTAGCCAATGGAGGAGAACACCAGCGTAGTGGCCTCATCCGGGGCCGTGAGCCGGTAGTTGCCCTCCACGTCGGTAACCGTTCCTACGGATGTTTCCTTCACCAGAATGTTGACTCCCGGCAACGGACCATTATCGGCAACGTCAGTGACCCGACCCGTGATGGTTTGGGCTACGACGTTCGGCTGGAGCGTTTCATTTTTCGCAACCGCTAACTGCTCCGGTGCTTGGTAGGTTGAGATAGCAGATTTAAGCGCATTCTTACGCAACCGTTTAACGCCCTTCGTGCGGACACGTGGTTGAATAGCGTAAGCGTTTTTCCCAATTTTCTCGTACTGCAAGCGCAAGGCCGGAAGAAGTTTATTGAGAAGCTGTTCAACTTCCGAGACATCGCCGAGCACCTTTTCCGATACAAACACATCCTGAAGCAGTTCGCTATCGTAGTAGAACCGGATGGTGTGCGTTTTCTCCAGATCCAGCAGCACGTCGCGAAGCGCCATCTGTTGACCATCCTGATTTTTGGCATTGGCCGGGGAGGAAGACGACAAAGCGGCAATTTCACCCTGGGATTGTGCCAAAAAAGAACTGAGGCTCAGGCTGAGCAAGATCACCCACGGGTGGAGTCGGATGCGTAGTAATTGTTTCATAGGGCGCTAGGTTAGGGGCCAGCATCGTTTAGTATACTAAGACGTTCGCAGGCTAGCCTTACTGCGGACGTCGTATTGTAATCAGATCATCTTCTTGCTGTATGGTCAGGTTAAAGGTTGAACTCAGGGCTTTCAGCAGCAGTGAAATCTGCTCGGTGGATACGGTTCCGTTGAATTTCTTCTCGGCGATGCTGGGGTCCTCGAGCACCACGCGAAACCCGTAGGTATCTTCCAGCAGAGCAATGATGTCTCTCAATGGCGTATCAATGAACACCAGTTGCCGGTCTTTCCACGACGAGTACTGCTCGGGTTGCACCACCCGTTGCTCCAGGGCGCGGGCCGCTTCGGAGAATGCCACCAGATCACCGGGCTGCATCGTGATTATCGAGTCCTGCTCTTCAACCGGAACGTGCAGCTTCACTTTTCCTGAATTAAGAACCACCTGGGTAGCCCGGCGGCGGTTGGTCACGTTAAAGGCCGTACCCACCACTTCCACGTCGAGCTGCGTAGTGTGCACCACAAACTTGGCTTTTTGCTGCGCAGCGAGAACGATCTCGGTTACCTCAAAGAACGCCTCTCCCTCCAGCCATATCTCCCGGACCGCCCCGGTTTGATCGGTCGGATTGCTCCAATCAGCGCGATAACTGAGCGTAGAATTGCCGTTCAGGGTGACCCGGGAGCTGTCGGGCAGCATAATTACCTGCAACTGACCGTACTCGGTTTGGTACCGAACGGTATCTTCTCGTAGGTACAGGTACCCGACGGCGGCTACGATCAAAGTACCGATAAAGACGGCCGCCATCCGGCTAAGCCAAAACTGCGGCCGGGCAACCGTTGGGTTTTCTTTTGCCGCCGCTTCGCCTCTCAGAATGTTGTTCAGAATGACCTGCGAACGCTCCGAGTCCAGCGTTTGGTCCGCGTGCATGCGGTTCCAGAGGTCTTGCAACACCTCGGAGTACTCGGTGCGGTAGCCGGGTTGACGCAGGTAGCCAAACAACTCCCGAAGCTCGGCGGGAGTGCAGGTATCTTCGGCAAATTTTCGGAGCAGTTCCTGACGACGGTGTTGGTCCATGGTTGCTGGGTTACGTCATAAGTACCAGCAAACGGGCAGGACAGGTATACTCGTTTTAGAAAAAATTTTCTTGTTGTTGGGTAACCAACTGATTACGAACTGATTAAAAATAGTTTACGTAGTATTCCAGCAACGCTTACCTTGTCGTATTAGAGATTGCCAATGCAGACTATCATGCCAGAAGACCACCCAGGCAGACGAGCAAAAAAGTAATGTCCGCGTGGATACGCAGGTAGTCTTTGATGGATTTGACCGCGTGGATGATATGTATTTTGACCGTACCCGGTGAGAGTTTAAGGGCCTTGGCGATCTCGGCGTGGGTCATTCCCTCCTGGCGACTCATGCTAAACACCAGTTTCCGCCGCGGCGGCAGTTGAGCGACCGCCTCAGTGAGCATCCGTTGATACTCCGCCGATACCAACAGGTCTTCGGTCGGACTGCGCTCCGGTAGCTGGCGAAAGTAATCGGTCAATCGGTCTCGATGCTTTTTATCGCGAGCGGCTTGTTGCAGGAAGTTGAGGGCCAGGTTCCTGGTGATCTTGAACAGATAGGCATCGAAGGCCAATTCGGGGTTGATCTTTTCCCGGTTCGTCCAGATTTTGAGAAAGACATCCTGAACGATCTCCTCGGCTACTTCCTCTGACTTGGTAATCTTGCAGCCGTAGGCAAACAGTTTGTCCTTATACCGATCAAAGATTTGGGCAAAGGCCCCTTCGTCGCCGTGAATGATCCGGTTCAATAGCTCTTCTTCGTATGGAGTAACTCGTTTCAAACTACGTGGCACTTGCCAGATCAGAAAAGATAGAAATACGTAAATAAAAGTGGTAAAAAAAAGTAGCTACTGACAATTTATCAAAGTTTCCTCGTTCGTCAAGGTTATCGGCCCCCTCAGCGAGCGTAGACCTCCCGGTGAGGAGTAGTCGGTTCACGGAGTGCCTTGATCTTAATTCGAAAGGCGGCAAACAACAGGGTCATAACCGGACTGAGCCAGTTGAAAATAGCATACGCGAAGTAAGCTCCTACGTCCACTCCCAACACGCTGCTCTGGTACGCTCCGCAGGTGTTCCAGGGCACCAGGGCCGAGGTCACCGTTCCGGAATCCTCTAGTGTTCTACTCAGGTTTTCGGGAGCCAGCCCCCGGTCCCGGTAGGCTTGCGCAAACATTTTTCCGGGAATCACCAACGCCAGGTACTGATCTGAAGCGGTGAGGTTCAGGGTCAGGCAACTGGCTACCGTGCTGGCGAACAGCCCGAAGATGGTGGTAGCCAGCCGCAGCAAAGCACCACTGATGGTGGCCAACGCCCCGATGCCACCCATAATGCCGCCGAACACCATCGCACAGATGATGAGCCAGACGGTGCCCAGCATCCCGGCCATCCCGCCGGAAGTGAACAGGTCGTTGAGCGTGGCGTTGTCGGTGACCACCGCGGTGTCTACCGTGATGGCGTTGAGCACGCCCCGGTAGCCCGACTCGAACGTGAGCGCGTCGCTTCCTCCGGCAACCGCCACGAGGTTGGGTTGAAACAACAGCGCAAACAACCCTCCCAGCAGCGTACCCACCAGCAGGGCCAGCAGGGGCGGAGCTTTCCGGACGATCAGCAAAACCACCGTGGCGGGCACCAGCAGTAGCCATCCGTTGATAGCAAAGGTGGTCTCCAGCGTGCGCAGCAGGGCCTGGGTATCGGTTGCCCCGCTCGGGGTTAGCGTGAAACCGATCACGGCAAAGGCTAGCAGCGTAACCAACAGGGTGGGCACTGTGGTCAGGGTCATGTAGCGGATGTGCGCGAAGAGTTCGCCCCCCGCCATGGCCGGAGCCAGGTTGGTGGTGTCGCTTAGCGGCGAGAGTTTATCGCCGAAGTAGGCCCCGGAGATCACCGCCCCGGCCGTCATCCCTCCCGACACCTCCAGGGCGTTGCCAATCCCGATTAGGGCAATCCCCACGGTGGCCGAGGTGGTCCAACTGCTGCCGGTGGCTACCGAGATGATCGCGCAAATGATCACGCTGGCGGCCAGAAACACCGTTGGGTTTAGCAGCAGCAGGCCGTAGTAGGTCATGGTCGGAATGATGCCGCTGAGCATCCAGGTGCCCGACAAGGCGCCGGTCATCAGCAGGATCAGCAGGGCACCCGTAGTCGATTTGATGTTATCGGCTACTTCGTCCAGCATCCGCGCGTAGGGCACGTGGCGTCGGAACCCCACCAGGGCGGCTACTCCGCCGCCGAGCAGTAGAATAAACTGATTGGAGCCGTCGAGCGCGGCATTGCCGAAGATATGCACATTGTAGGCCAGCATCCCCACCAGGGCCACCACGGGCACCAGCGCCTCCGTAAGGGTCAGTGCGTCCTCTTTAGTAGAACGAAGCGCGGTTGGCTCGGCTACTGCTTGGTCTTCTTTCTCCATAGTTGGTTCGGCGGACGTAGTTAGTGAATGGGCAAGCTACCGAATTGTATCTCGCCAATGTATCTCTTGAAGACACCCCGGAACCCATCGCATCCGATTGAAACTTGCTCAGTTTTCAAAAATAATCATCTGTCGGTAACCCCGCGGCCCAATGATAGTATTCATCATCCAATTACTGATACTTTTGTGCGGAGTAGGGGGTTGCGTGATAGAAACGCTGGATTTTCCTTCAATATTGGTAGCTATGAACCTATCCATCATCACCCGGGGGTTGCCTCGCGTTAAGCTGGTCGGGCCACCGTGGCTTCTGGGGTTGGCCCTTGCCGGGGCTGGTTGCCAACCTGATTCGGAGGAGGTAGACCTCATTGTGCACCATGCCCGGGTGTATACCGTTGATGATCGCTTCTCTCAGGCAGAGGCCTTTGCCGTGCGGGACGGCAAGTTTGTTGACGTAGGGCAATCTGACGACCTCCTAAACCGATATACCGCTTCGCAGACGCTCGATATGGCGGGCAAAATCATTACCCCCGGCTTGATCGACGCGCACTGCCATTACTACTGGCTGGGGCTGAACCAGCAAAAGGTAGACCTGGTCGGTGCGAAAAGTTATCAGGAAGTGTTGGATCGGGTGGTTGCCTTTCAAGAAGAACACCCCCGAAGGTTTATCGAGGGCATGGGGTGGGACCAAAATTTGTGGGACAACAAGGCGTTTCCGACCAAGCAGGAACTAGATTCGCTCTTTCCGGATACTCCCGTGGCCCTGCGTCGCATCGATTATCACGCCCTGCTGGTGAACCAAAAGGCCCTGGAGCTGGCGGGCATCACCGCCTCGACCGCCGTGCGGGGCGGGGAAATCATGCAGGATAACGGAGAACTTACCGGGATGCTGATCGATAATCCGATGGCCTTGGTTGATTCTGTTGTTCCCGAACCTACCCGGGCCGAGCAGATTCAGGCCCTGCGGAATGCTGATCGGATCTGCCGAGAAAACGGACTAACCACGGTGAACGACGCGGGTCTGAGTCGCTTCGTCATTGAACTGGTCGACAGCCTGCAACGGGCGGGAGACCTCTCGGTGCGGATGTACGCCATGGTTAGCAACACACTGGACGACATCGCCTACTACTTAGATAAGGGCATTGTCAAGACCGACCGCCTCCACGTTCGGTCGGTTAAGGTGTTCGGTGATGGCGCTTTGGGTTCCCGCGGTGCGGCTCTCAAAGCTCCCTACTCCGACCGGCCGGGGCACTACGGGGCCATGACCACCTCGGCCGAGGACATCGAACGGTTGGCCCTGCGCCTGTCGGATACTGATTATCAGTTAAACACCCACGCCATCGGCGATTCGGCGGTGAGCGTGGTGCTCAAGGCCTACCAAAAAGCACTGGGAAACCAAACGGACCGACGGTGGAAAATAGAGCACCTTCAGGTGGTGGATTTGAAAGACCTCTCTCTGTTCGGCCCCAGCGTCTTCCCTTCGGTGCAGCCCAAGAGTGCCACCAGTGATATGTACTGGGCAGAAGACCGGCTGGGAACCGAACGGGTAAAAGGGGCGTATGCCTACCGCACGCTGCTCGACCGGGCAGGAAAAATAGCCCTGGGCACTGATTTTCCGGTAGAACCCGTCAGTCCGTTCCTCACCTTTTACGCTGTGGTGTCCCGCACGGATGTAGAAGGCAAGCCGTCGGGAGGGTGGCGACCGGCCCAGGCGCTCTCGCGCGAGGAAGCCCTGCGGGGTATGACGATCTGGGCGGCTTATTCCAATTTTGAAGAAGCCGAAAAAGGCAGTATTGAAGTCGGCAAACACGCGGACTTCGTGGTGCTGAGCGACGATATCATGACCGTTCTTATCGCCCAGGTACCTAGTCTCCGGGTGGAGCAGACGTTTATCGGTGGAAAGCAGGTGTACTGAGCAGCCTTCCATCCGTTCAACCATGATTTTCTGCCGTGGTACTACTCGTTATAGAATCTATATTTTCCTTCAAAGTTTCAAGTATCAACATGACACACTGGTTAGTAAACGTTTGGCTGATCGTGGTGGGATGGCAACTGCTATTGCATCAGAGCGCATTTGCTCAAGATCGAGAAGGTGATCAAAGTAGTTTTACCCCTACCACTTTCCCCTACCGGGGCTGGAGCATTGCCGTGATGAGTGGTGATCGGAACCTGGAGGAACGATACGTGCGGGAGGCCAGCGCCCGCGCGCCGGAGTACGGAATCAACACCCTGGAGTTGCACGACTACGTGATGCCCGGCGGCATTGTGGAGGCCTTGGTTGCGTTTGATTCTTTTCCTAAGCTGCATCGCCACGCTACGCTCACCTACGAAGGGGTTGAGGCCCCGCAGGATCAGAAAGAAAAAGACCGGCAACGCTTTCGCCGGATGCTTGCCGCCGCGAATACCAGCCTGAAAATCAACGCTTGGTACCACGTGATGCGGGACGTGCCGGAGGAGATGGTGCAAGAGTACCCGGAGATCACCGACCTGCGCAGCGGTTTGCTCTGGAAGTACATCGACTACACCCTCACCGAGTTCTTTCGTCGGGTGCCGGAGGTAGACCGCCTCACCCTGATCAGCCTGCACGAAACTCCCAGCATTTTGAGCAACACCGGGGGGCTATCCCGAGAAGAGGCGTTGCTTAAGTTGTACCTGACTATCTACGAAGCGTGCCGCAAGGCGGGGAAGGAACTCATCATTCGGGATTTTATCGTCAGCGAGGCAGACTACCAGACCTTTTGGAATATTCTCGACCGGCTACCTCCGGACGTGTACGTGATGACCAAGTCGGTGTTCGCCGATTGGTCGCACCTCGACCTGGCGATCAACCCCATCATGCACCGCTACCAAGACCGAAAGCTGATCGTGGAGTTTGACCTGTACGGCGAATGGTCGGGGCGCATGAGTTTCCCGGTGTGCTATCCGGACGACATCGTGCGCCACCTGCGCGCGAGCAAGGCCCTGAACGCTACCGGGGCCGTGGGGCGCTTAATCCACGACCCCCGACCGGGCAACGAACTTCCTTTTCCGACCATCTTCGACAGTCCGCTGGAAGTGAACTGCTACGCTTTTGCCCGCGCCCTAAGCGAGCCGCTGCCGTGGTTGGGCGAAACCACCCGTACCTGGCACGAAGACATTGAGGCCATCAATAAAAAATACTGGATGCAGTGGGCCCGCGGGCGCTACGGAGAAGGGGCGGCGGTGCCGATCGTGCGCGCCCTGGAGCGCACCGGCGACATCAATAAACTGACGTTTGATCTGGCCGGGGTCAGTTTCCGGCTCTACGTTTGGTACCCGACTCTTTCCCGGATAAAACCGGGAGATTCTAGCACCGTAGGTGATTCGTGGAAGAACTTTGCTCAGCAAACTGAGGCAGTAGGAATAAACTATTTGCGCGACGAAAAGCGTCGGGCCCTGATCCTGGCACAACAGTCACTGGCTGATGTTCGGTCGGTAGAGAGCATGTTGAACGACCAGGATTACCACCGCCTGATCAAATTATTTGAGGGCATGGTGCTGATCATCCGGTCTTACCAAGCAGCATTAGAGAGCTACTATCAGCTTTACCTGGCTCAGCGGCAGCCTACCCAAGCCGGGCTGCAACCAGCTTCCCAACGGCTCGTTACGCTGGCCCGTGAAATCGACGAAGAACGAGGAAAAAAATGGTACTTTGGGCTGGCCGATGAGATGCGCGTACTCGCCCAGGAAGTACTGACGGGCAAAACTCCCTGAATCCTCCGCCCGAGCGTTTTCTCACTTTCTGTTACCCGGATGATACGTCTCCTGTGCACCGGTCAGGACATCCTCCCGGTAGTAGCGCACGTCTTTAAAGTGCGCGTCAGCGTAGCGCTGAGCCTGGTCGTTGAAGTGGGGAGAAGCAGGGTCACCACTCTGCCCGCCGACCAGCAGACTTTTGGCGCGTACGCTATCGCCAAATTCTACCACGGCTACAAAGCTGTTTCCCCCGGTGCCGTAAATTTTTTTGGTGTCGGACTCATGCCAGGCTGAGTAGGCAGCCAAGGCTCCCCAATGGCCCGGAGCGAAGCCAATCGGGAGGCTGGGCTGGTCATCGTCGAAGGTGTAATCGATGTCACCGTTCAGCCGCTGGTAGCGGTTCACTTCGCCCCAGGGCACGTTCCAGGTGCCGAAGTCGGTTTCCAACTGCTCTACTGCCTCCGCAAAGATCGCTAGCCGCTCTTCGAGAGGAGACTCAGTGCCAAAGTACTGAATGCGCTCCATCGGAGTAAGTCTCTCGGGTGATTCACCCCGTTGTTGGTACAGCGTGCCGTAGTAGTGGGCCAGGGTCATGGCAACCGACGTTGGGGAGGTGGTGAAGTCCCACGACCGCAGTACCGCTATTGGCGAGTCCGAATCGGCCGACCTGCCCGATGCATCGTAGGCCTCGATCAATCTGGGAATCAATGCAGCAAAGGCGGGTAGGTACGGATCGTAGGCCAGTTGAATCAGGCTATCCAGGGTATACCCTTTCCGGTCGCCCAGCAACGCAATCGCGTGGACTCCCCGGTAGTTTTCCCGGTCCAGGGTCATGTACCGGGGGTAATCCGGACGCTTTGGACTGTATACCCCCGCCGCCGTGTAGGGAGTGGAGTTGCAGTTCTGAATCCATCCGTTCGGAGGGTTCAGGAGCGTAATCATTTCGTCGACCGTATGCAGACCCTGCCAATCGGTGCGGGGGTTACTGCCGTCGACGGGTTGGGTGTAGTCGAAGGTGGTGTCGCGCCGGGGCATAAAGTTGCCGTGGAAATAGGCAATGTTGCCCGCCGCATCAGCGTAGGCGGTGTTGTTCGAAGAGTTGGTGCGGATATTCATCACCTCCCGAAACCCTTCGTAGTCTGCTTGCTTGGTGCGGGTGTACGACTGCCGGAGGGCCTTCACCGGCTCCCACATCATGGCCGTAGCCACCCACTGCCCGTCTTGCCGGTGCGTAACCGGTCCGTGGTGGGTTCGGTATATAGGAAACGTTCGCTTCTTCATCGTACTACCCTTTTTGTACTTCAGCGTCACTTCGGATGTCTCGATGGGTCGCCATTCGTCGCCGTAGCGGTAGACTAACGATCCGTCTTTCGCGGCTACCGTTTCCTGAAATTCATCAATCACGTCAGTGTAGGTCGTGGTGTGCATCCAGCCCATTTTTTCGTTGAAGCCCTGGTAAACGAAAAACTGCCCCCAGGTCACGGCCCCGTAGGCGTTCAGTCCTTCTTCACTCACCATGTGCACCTCGCCCCGAAAGTAGAAGGACGTATGGGGATTGATCAGTAGCAGGGTGTGGCCCGACTGCGTGAGTTCGCCCGAAATAGCAATACCGTTGGAGCCCTGTGGTTCTTCTTCGGCAGCGTTTTTTCGTCGTTCGTGCTCGGGAGTTTCGGGCAGTGGGGTTTTGTTTTCGTAGAACGCCCGTATCTTTGGCGTTGCTATTTGCTCAATATTGCCGCTGATGGAGCCTTCGCTGAAGTATAGGGGCATCCAGGGTTCGAAACGGGTCAGCAACCGGGGTTGCACCTCCGGGTGCGTGTGTAGGTAGTAGTTGATGCCGTCGGCCCAGGCAACGCACAACGCTCGGAGCCAGGCGGGACTGTCCTCGTAATAGGCGATGGCCTCCGCTTGGGTCATGAACAGACGGGCCCGCAGGTCGCTGTACAGGGCGTCTTCTCCCGCCACCTCCGCCAGTCGACCTATCGCTTTGAGATAATTCTGTTCGACGCGCGGAAAATCGTCTTCGCACTGGGCGTACAGTAAGCCAAACACTGCATCAGCATCGGTCTTTCCGTACACGTGGGGCACCCCAAAGTCGTCCCGCCGAATGGTTACGTTCTCTGCCCGGGCTTGCCAGCGGACGAGTTCGGGAGACGTTGGCGAATTCATCCGGCAGGCGGACAAACTCGCCAAAATGAAGAAGATGATACCGCTGCAATATTTGCTACGAATGCGCAATGGCTATTGACTTTATTAACTTAGTGACAAGCGCGGTTTATTTTTCGGCAAATGCGAAAATCGCCGACTGATAAGCACCACCCTATCCATCCCAAAAATAATTATTTGCTCATCGTTAACGGATCGAATAGTAGCACGTATCGTCGTATATCTGATACTTTTGTTCAGGATGGTGCTTGAAATGAAATTTAGTAGTTATTTTTCTTTCTGCTTGCGGTAGGAACCATGTATTACAAACCAGATATCACGATGAAACAACAGCTATTAATCTGCGTACTCGTCGGAGCACTTTCCGTGGGCTACGCCCAGGAAGCTCAACTCTGCCAGGGACACTACTGGACCGAAGATGAAGCCAACCTGGTGATGAAGGGGTTCGCTGCGCAATGGAGCGACCGGGCCTCGTGGGAGCAACGGGCCCAGACCATCCGCCAGGGCATCATTAGCGGATTACAGCTCGACCAAATGCCTGATATTCAGGGCAATTTCAACCCGATCATCCGGAACTACTCGGAAGGAGACGGATACAGCGTTGAGAGCATTGTTATCGAAAGTTTCCCCGGGTTTTATATCACCGGCAACCTGTACCGCCCCCTAGCAAAGCAGGAAACCTACGCGGCCATTCTAAGCCCCCACGGACACTGGGAAGACCGCCGATTTTCGGAGGAAGTACAAACGCGCTGTGCCGTGCTGGCCCGCATGGGGGCTATCGTCTTCACCTACGACATGGTGGGCTACGGGGAAAGCCAGCAGGTAACCCACGATATTCCTATCGTCTTACTACTACAAACCTGGAACAGCCGACGGGTGCTGGACTACCTGCTTTCCCGACCGGACGTGGACAGCACGCGGGTAGGCATAACGGGCGCTTCGGGGGGGGCTACCCAAAGTTTTGTGCTCACCGCCATTGACGACCGAATCAAGGCAGCCGCCCCGGTGGTGCAGGTGTCGGCCCACTTCTTCGGCGGTTGTGCCTGCGAAAGCGGAATGCCTATTCACCGGGGGGAAGATTACCAAACCAACAACGTGGAGATTGCCGCCCTGTGCGCTCCCCGCCCCATGATTTTGGTCTCGGACGGAGCTGACTATACCCACAACACCCCTCGGGTTGAGTATCCTTATATTCAAAAAGTCTACGCCCTGTACGACCGGGAACACGTTGTCTCTAACGTGCATCTGCCCCACGAGCGACACGATTATGCGTATAGCAAGCGGGCCCCGGTTTACAACTTCTTCCGGCACCACCTCCAGCTCAACCACGAGGCGGTACCTTACCAGGACAGATACGTAGAAGACTTTGTGGATGTACTACCCAAGGCAAAGCTGAGCGTTTTTGACGCGGCGCATCCGATTCCGCAGGACGCTTTGCAGGGCGATGAGGCGGTGATGGATTACCTGAAAATTCGGCCGAAGCCAGGAAACAAATAGCGGTTCCGTGCCTATTTGTTCCCCGGTTGGAGGATTTACTCGACCACTAACTTGCGTTGCAAAACGCCGCCCTGGACAGATTGTATTTTCACTAGGTACAAGCCCCGGGGGACGTAGCCGCGGGGTCGCACTTCGGTTTTCGCACCCAGTACCCGGAGTGCTACGTTAATCTCTTTTCCCTGCAAGTCATACAGCTTTATCTGGCCGTCTTGCCAAAGCCCCGCCACCGTAAAGACTCCCTCCCTGCTGGGGTTGGGGTACAACGCTAACGCCGGGGCAATCTCCTGGGTCAGGTGATTCTTGGCGAGTGAATTGCCCTGCCGGGCATTGGCAGTGCTCAGCTCAAACTGAATATAACCCGAGCAGTGCAACCACTCTGAGTTGCTGCCCCCGCAACTGCCGTTCTGCCACACCCCGGTGTTCACCGCCTGCGCTTCGGCCTGATACACTGTGCCGTCTACGGTTAGCTTATCTATCTGTAAGTCGTGGTTTGGCCCCTGATCGTTGGTGATCGCTACCCGCACCGAACCGGTCTGACTACCCGTGTAGCTGTAGTCCTGCATGCTCGTGCTCACTGTCCAGCTTTTCACGGTCTGCCCACCAATCTGCAGGGCCATCACCTCGGTGCCCTGCACGCCGCGGGCCCGGACGGTGTAGTTCGTGGTCGGGGTGGTAGACGCGGCACTAGGATACAAACGCTCCTGGGGCACTACTTCTTTGGCTTGGCTGGCACTGCTCCAGCGCAACTGGCACACCGCCCCGCCCGCGTTCTCGTAGTACTCCAGCCGAATGCTATAGGATTGGCCCGCTTGCAAACTGATCTGCCCCTGGTTGGTGGTGGGGGCGTGGTTGGTCCAGTTGTCAACGAGCTTTTCCCCGTTTACCCACAAGCGCACCCCGTCGTCGCTGCGGGTGAAGAAGGTATAGGTCTCGCCGTAGCGAGGCTTCACCTCACCCGTCCAGCGTACCGAGAAGTTATCCGTCAACCCGCTTACCTTCCCGGCTGACTTCCAGTTAAAGTTGACCCGGGCGTCGGTGCCGGTGTCGACCGGGCTACCGCTCAGGGTTTTGTTGTCGTACAAAGCGTAGCGCAGCCCCGTGCCCGCTTCCCCGGCAGGTTCGCTCACGGTTAGGGTATAGTCTTCGGTTTCTCCGTAGCCGAAGGAGCCGCAGGCGGTGGGGGCCAGGCCGTCGTTGTCGGCTGCATCGGTGTACTTCATTACCACGCGCAAACGGGTGGTGAGGGAAGCCGCATCAGCGGGGATACTAAGCGTGCCGCTGACCGCACCGGTCTGCGTGGCCCCGGCATCAAAGAGCAGTTCGCTGGCTTCGTCGAAGATACTATCTTGGTTGAGGTCGGCGTAGATTTTCCAGTATTCCTTGTACTCGGTGCCGGTGTAGCCAGGAGTCAGATTCAATGCGTAGCTTTCGCCCGTCTCCAGGGCAATGGTTTGGCTCAAGAAGTCGCCGTACCCGCCTTCGTTGCCCGAAGAATTACTAAAACTTCCAATTTGCACTTCGGCAATCCACTCGTCTTCGGTGCTCTGGCCGTTGCTCGGGCAGTAGTCGGTAAGCTCGGGCTCAGGGTCCGGGGTAGTGCTACCCAGGATTCTCATTCGTACGTTGTTCTGCGTGAGTTGCTTAAAGCTCAGGTTGGTGATGCCGTTTTTGGCGTAGGCGCTGAAGTACGAGTTATTCCCACTGAACGTCCCGTTGGCTACCGCCTGGTATCCCCCCTGGTTGGTTTTGCGCAGGGCCAGTACGTTCGCTCCCCCGGCGTTACTCTCTCCGGCGGCATAGATCGTCCCCTTCACCCACCCGACGTGCAGGGCCGGGTCCCAACTGTTAAGAATTTCAAAGTCCGCACCGTCGGGCTGAACTACGTTGCCAAAGATATCAACCAGTCCCGGATTAAACGACCCGTCGGTATCCTGCCATACGCAGGCGGTGGCGTGGTGGCACTGCCCCAAGTCCGAATCAATGCGGGACGAAGCGCCGGTGTTGGTGATGGAAATGATGGCCCACGGCACGTTGTTGTCTCCGCTGCCCGGCACCGGTTTGAGGTAGATGTAGCCCAGGTTATTGGCTACCTTCGGGTCAGCGATGGGCGTAGCGTTGTAATAGTCAAAATCGTTCCAGGGCAACGAATAGTGGTCGGGCAGCCAGCCGGTTCCTATTTTCCAGACCAAGGTATGGGCCGTGCCATTCGCGATCCCAAACACCACAATCGCCTCATCATCACCCACCACAAAGGTTCCTTCCTGGGCTCCGCCGAAGAAAAATTCGAAGTCGATGCCGAAATAGTTTTGAGCCAAAGCCAGATCAAATAACGTAGTGGAAGCCCCTTCCAACTTGTTTCTGGTACACTCGGTTGGATTTGTATAGTACATCACGTTCGGGTCAACGTTGCTCCACTGCTTAACCTGTACGTTGGCATTATCGGCAAACGAACCGGCCTGTCCTCCGTCGGAGGTGCGGTACACCTGACCGGCGTGCGTCACCAGCAGGGTGCCATCGACGTTGTAGGCTCCGGCGGCCGGGTGATGAGGAATGAATCCGCCCAAGTCGACGGTCTGGTAGCCGGGGACATCGGCATAGCCCGGGTCGCCGGAAATAAAATCACCCAAGCCGGTGAGTTCGGTAGCGATGGCTTGCGCCGAGGCATTTAAGCTACTCAGCAAGCCGAGCAGAAAGACCGTGCCTAGTGTTGCAAATTGTTTGAGATTTTTCATGATGTTTTGGGTTTAATGGAAGTGTTAAAAATAGAATGTTAAGTTTAGGGAATCACCTGTTTTGCGAACGAATAAGATTGACCTACCTTCACTTTTGCTCGGCGGTAATCGTACCGACGCGCGTATACCGTGGCGCGGGAAGTGGAATCGTCCCGGTCGTTGAAGAGGCTTTCCACTCGGAACCAGAGATCAAGCGTTCCTGGCCTATCCTCTAAAAGCGACATGATCGTTGCCACGCTGGTAGCCCCGGCCTGGTTCACTTTTTCGTCATAATCCAATCGGTTGACCTCCACCAACGGGACGTTGAGGTGATTGAGCAGATAGGTTCGGTGAAATGTATTGGTGTCGTTAGGGGCCATTCCCCGCGGCAGTCTAATGTACACCAAGGCTTCTTCGCCCGGCTCCCAGACTCCGTTGCCGTTCCCCTGCCCCCCGGCAATCTCCTGTGGTTGTATCTCGTTAGGTCCCGGCTGGTACACGGGTACATCAGCCACTGTACGCCCGTCTAACACAATCATATCATCGGAATCTTCCAGATGCGGCGAAGCAGGAACCGTAAAAAACATAATTTCTTGCGTGCCGTTGGGTAGGCCGTTCACCTTCACGTCAAAGCGTAGGGTGCCCACCTGGCTGGAATCGTGGTGCTGGGCAATACTGAAATCGAACTGATCTTTCAACGCGATCGAAGCTCCGGCCGCTACCTGATCTATCTGGATGATGCTGTCGGTAAACGTGAGGTAGGGATGCGTTGATGAGGCCGTTATTTCAATGCTTTCGGCCTGCTTCTGTCCGACGTTGACCAACGTAAAATCCAAACGATAGTCTACTCCTTCTTCAAAATAAAAGTGCTCTTGCCCGTTGGGAGGTATTATCTTTACCTTAGCCTCGCTCTTCGAACCTGCTTCGTGTATACCAATCAGATGCCCTCCGCCGCCCAGTTCAAACGTGAGCTTCCCTTCTACGGAGGTAGTCGCCTTCCGCTGTTCGATCTTACCATCGGAAAGATTGTACGTGGTGAGTTGAACCGGCACGTCGGGCGAATAAACAGCCCCGGTAGTCACCGTGATGCGTTCGTCCGGCACCAGGGGTCCGTTGGGTATATACTGCCGAGCCGATACCTTCATGTGCCCCGGCGACACGTCTTCCAGTAGGGTAAGAGCCGGTTGGGTTCGTTGGACCTCAACTTGGTAGTCCCACACCGAAAACGAGGAGAAAGCCGGGCAAACGTGGCTCCAGTTTTCCGGCGAGCGGTGTTCTTTTTGAAACTCCGCTCGGTGGAAGTCCAGTTGCTGATCAATGTCGGCCGCCCAGTGGTCGGGATAATCGGCAACGTGCCACTCGAAGTGAGCCGGGTGGGCTGCTTCAAAAATTCGGACCAGTTCCCAGTCGTTGTACTTGAGCCAGTCGCCGTCGGTCATCGTCAGTCGTACCGATAGCCCCTCCAACGCCCGGTACATTTCCAGCACCGGAAAGGCCACCTGCTCTCCCCGGGGACCGTACAAGGGAACGTTGTCGGCCGGATCAAAAGCACTCACCGAACTGACTAAATCTTTGTTTTGGCCCGCCACGTAGTAGGCCGTCAGCCCGCCCATGCTAAGCCCGGTAATGGCGCGGTGGTCCCGGTCGGCAACGGTACGAAAGTTTTGGTCCACATGCTGCACCAGCTCTCGGAAGTGCCGACGGTAGTCCCAGCCCCAGTGGTGGTCTTCCTGATCGTGGGCCCGTCGGTAATCGTACGGAGAAGTATCTCCGTACGGAATTCCTTCCCGGAATTTTTTTCCCGGATGCAGATTGGGTTCGTATCCGTCCCAGGTCACGATGATCACCGGATGGTCCCGGACGTAGTTTTTCCATTCCATCACAAAGGGCGGCTCCTTCCTCCCGTTATCAGGATAATTGATATCATCATCAAGGTCATAGTTGTCCCACTTGTAGCGGCCGCCCCAGCCGTGAAAGTAGTAGACCACCGGATAGCGAACATCGGGGTGCTGTTGATAACCGGACGGCAGATAAATACGGTACTGTCGATCCGTCTGAAAAGCTTCACTACGGAAGGTGATGTCCTGGTATGGGTCGGAACGAGTGCAAGAAAAACAGAAAGTGAGCCAGCAGCCTACCATTACATTCTGGGCGATTAGTGTTAAGCTATTGAACTTATGCGAAACCATTTGGCCTTCAAAATTAGCTCAGGATAATCTCCTTTGCAGGGCAAGGTAACGTCTATCGTTTATCCCACCACAGCCGGGTGCTATTTTTATCCCCTCCGGCCATTTCGGGCAGCGCAATGGCCGCCTCCACCGCTTCCCGGTTGGTGTCAAACTCATTGCCCACGTACACCATGCGGCGCACGATTTCATCGGCGGCCACGTCGGTGTTGTCGGACGTTACGCGGGCGTACTGCTTAGGGTAGCCGGTACGCCGCAGTTCGGCCCAGGCTTCCCAGCCGTTGGGGTACAGCGCCAGCCACTTCTGGGTGATGATCTGCTCGAGCTGCCGCTCGGCATCGGCGGCAAAGGCCACCGGGATGTCGGTGAGCGGTGCGGCGTCGGGAGCGTAGGGCACGGGCTGGTTGCTGCTGTTGATATAGGCCGTAATCTTATCGTCGGTGGCTACCGAGTTTTGTTGCATCGAGGTGCGGATACCCTGTTCGTAGAGTTCCTGGGCGGTGCCGTCCGTGTTCCAACCCACCAGGGCCCCCTCGGCCCGCAGGAAGTACATTTCGGCGGCGTTCATGACCTCCAGCGGCCCGTTTTCCCCGCCCTTAGGCTCGGGCAAAAATTGCGGACCCAAATCCGAGTGGTTGTCGTTCTGACCCTGTTCCAGCACCGACCGAAACTGCCCGTTGAGCAAACCTTCGTAGGGCATTCCGTCGCCGTCGGTATCTCCTTCCTCGGCCGGTGAGAAGTAGGTAGCAATACGAGGGTCTTCGTAGCCCTCCAGCACGCTTTCCATGCTGGCGCTCATCCGAAACTCGCCCCAGTCGGTGATCACCCCCAGGGGGTTGCGCAAGATGGGTCCGACGGCCACCGAGGCATTGTCGGCGTTGTCGGTCATCACGCCGTCGGCCACGGCTTTTTCGGCTTCCGTGCGCGCTTTTTCGGGATTGGCGAAGCGGATGCGCATCGCCAGTCGCAAGCGCAGACTATTGGCCAGCGTGAGCCACTGGTCACCGTTGCCGCCGTAGATGCCGTCGTTGGAGCCAAACGACACCCCTCCGGGATTGGCCTTGAGCTGCGTCACTGCTTCGTCGAGGGTGACAAAAAAGTCGTTGTAAATCTCTTCCTGTGGGTCGTAGGCCACCGAGAGTTCTCCGTTGCCAAACTCCGAATAAGGAATCGGCCCCCAGTAGTCGGTGATGCGGTGGTAGGCAAACACGCGCCAGATTTTGGCCATCGCGTTGCCCACTTCGTTGCCGTCCTGCTCGGTGAGGTCTTCGACCAGCTTGATCTGCGGGGCGGCGCGCCCGTAAAAGGCTCCCCAGGCCGAATTAGACCAACTGCCCACCTGCACGTAACGATCCGAATCGAAGAACGACTGCGTGGTGGCAAAGTACTGGCACCAGAGGTCGGCAAACAGGTTTTGCGAAATCTGGTAGAAATCTTCGTAGGCGGCCACTCCGTAGAACTGGGCCTGCGCAAAGGCCTGCCCCTGCAAACCTTCGTTGCCCTCCAGGGCAGCCGTGCTCAGGGCTAAGGGGTTGGTATTCGTTTCGGCAAAATCTTCGGTGCAGGTGGTGAGCAACCCGACGCCCAAGACGCTGAATAAACTGATTATGATTGATTTTTTCATCGCTTGTTTATGTTTAAAAGCCTAGCTTAAGGTTGAATCCGATACTGCGGGAGGTGGGCAGCGAGAACGACTCGAAACCATCGGCCGTATCGTCCAGCCCGACCACCACTTCCGGATCGATGGAGGCGTTGTTCTGAATGAAAAACAGGTTTCTGCCCACCAGGCTGAGCCTGGCTCGGGCGAAGGGAGTGCGGTCCAGCAGCGCGGCGGGCAGACTGTAGCCCACGTTGATCTCGCGCATCCGGACGTTGGAAGCGTCTTCCACGAAGGCTTCGCCGTTGGCCGCGTTCTCGCCCCCGATGCTTCCCCAAAAATCTTCGGCTGTGATGGCCGTGGTATTGGGCGAGCCGTCGGCCTTCACCACCTCAAATTCGGGGAAGACGGTTTCTCCGAACACCAGCGTGCCGTCGCGGCCCGGTAGGGTTTTCTCTAGCACTCCGTCGGCGGCCAGAATGGCGTTGGTGAACGAGACTACCTCACCGCCCTGCCGGATGTCGATCAAAAAGCCCACGCTCAGGTTCTTATACGTGAAGGTGTTGTTGATGCCCCCCAGCCAGTCGGGATTGTAGTTGGCCACCCGCACGTCTTTGCCGTCGGTGTTGATGGGCAGGCCGTTATCGTCGGCCAGCACCCGGCCCTGCTCGTCGCGGGCGAAGCCGCGCGCGTAGACATTGCCAAATTCGTCACCCACGTTGAGCTCGTAGCGGGTAATGAAGGCATCGGCGAACGAGAGGGTCTCTAACCCTTCGGCTAGCCGAAGAATCTTGCCCCGGTTGTGCGCAAAGTTAACCACAACGGTCCAGTCGAAAACGCTGGTCTGCACCGGACGGCCCGTGAGCACCAGCTCGATGCCCCGGTTGCGAATGTCGGCTCCGTTCACGAACCGGCGAGAAACCCCCGAGGCCAGCGGCACATCCTGCGCAAACAGCTGATCCACCGAATTGGTCTGGTAAAACGTGGCGTCCAGGCCTACCCGGCTATCCAGAAAACTACTTTCTATCCCAAACTCTACCGACTTGGTGCGTTCGGGCCGAAGGTTTTCGTTGGGTAGGGTGTTAGACAGTTCAATGAACGTGACCGCCCCGCCCGATTCCAAAAAGGCATTGCGGACCAACTGGAACGGATCGGTGTCGTTGCCCACCTCGGCGTACGAAGCGCGCACCTTAAGATAAGAAACAGGCTCCGGGAAACTAAACAGTTCCGACACTACTGCACTCAGGCCGGCCGAATAATAATCAAACCGCTGGTTCTCCGGCGGCAGCGTAGAACTCCAGTCGCTGCGGTAGGTCAGGTCCAGAAAGAGGGCGTCCCGGTAAGCTACCTGCCCGAAGCCGTACAGGGAGTTCACCTTTTTGCGACTCAGCCCTTCGGAGGCTCCCAGATTGAGCGCATTGCCGATGGTAAAGATGTTTTCGGCCGCCAGGCCGTTGGTCTCCGTGAAAATAGAACGGGAGGTAGCCAAGCGGTGATTTCCTCCCACATTGACGTTGAAGCTCAGCAGATCGCTCACGTCTTTGCTGTAACTCACCAGGAAGTCGGAATTCCACTCCAGGTCATTGCGCTCGCTCACCGAGTAATTGCCCAGCGGGTCAAAGATGTAGTAGTCCACGTAGTCCCGGTCGTTGCGAACGCGTGCGCTCTGGTCTACGGCCGTTCGGCCCATCACACTCAAATTGGGCGCGATCTCGTAGCTCAGCATGGCGTAGCCGATCACCCGATTAATCACACTTTGATTCAGGTTTCGGTTGGCCGTCCAGTAGGGGTTAGCCCCGCCGTTGTTGCCGGGGTCCCAGTAATTTTGCCGCAGGTTGCCGTCTTCGTTCACGAACTCGAAAGTACTAATGTCCTGCGTGCGAATGTTGCGCGGCAGCCGTAGCGCGTGCCGCACCGGGTTGGCGTAGTCGCGCCCCGTCTCCAGTTCGTTGTCCAGCGTGGTGCGCAGGTAGTTCACCCGGGAGCTTAGGGTGAGCTTGTCGTTGAGTAGTTGGTTGTCCAGCTTCAGGCTCACGTTGTGGCGACTCAGCTCGTTGCCCGGCACGGTGCCCTTGCGATTTTCGTGCGTATAGCTAAAGAAGGTCTGCGTTTGGGCGTTGCCCGACCGAATCGATAAGTTATTGGCAACGCTCACCCCGGTCTGGAAGAAGTCGCGCACGTTG
This sequence comes from Cyclobacteriaceae bacterium, assembly GCA_965217295.1. GTDB lineage: Bacteria > Bacteroidota > Bacteroidia > Cytophagales > Cyclobacteriaceae > Tunicatimonas. The sequence goes on along the minus strand of CBDCHR010000008.1, from coordinate 3,406,512 downwards.
TCGGGCTGGGGCAAATAGCGGTAGGTACCGTTGCTAAGCTCCGCACCGGGCGACCACAACGGAATCTCGCGTCCGTCGAGCGGTGCTCCGAACGAGCGCACGGATAGTGGCTCGTACTGCCCCGCGCTGCCCTGCCCGAAAGCATTCTGATAGTCCCACAAAATATTGGCCGTCTCCAGCGTCACGGTGTTGTTGAGGTCGACGCTCATGCCTCCGCCCGCGCGGCCCGACTTGGTGGTGATGATAATGGCCCCGTTGTTGGCCCGCGCGCCGTAGAGCGCCGCCGCGTTCGCTCCCCGCAGCACGTTGATTGAGGCGATGTCGTCCGGACTCAGGTCGGCAATGTCGCCGCCCAGGGGCACGCCGTCCACCACGTAGAGCGGAAAGCTGTTGCCCCCAATGGAGCGCAGTCCGCGCAGGATCACCCGGGAGCCACCGCTCACGCCATTGCCCGAGCGCTGCACCGACAACCCCGCCACCCGGCCCGACAGGCTGTTGACCAGGTTCTGATTGTCGCGGGCCTCGTCGATGCCTTCAATCTCCACCTCCTGCGTAGCGTAGGTCAGTGACTCTTTCTGCCGCTCGATGCCCAGGGCGGTCACCACCACCTCCTGCAGTTGGCCCACGTCTTCCTGCATCACCACGTCGATGGTGGTGGATGCGCCTACTTCGACGATTTGCGATTCCATGCCGATGTAGGAAAACACCAGTTCGCTTCCCGGCGGCACCGCCAGCGAGTAGCCACCGTCAACGTCGCTCTGCGTGCCGTTGATGGTGCCCTGCTGCACGATGCTCACGCCGGGCAAGGGAGAGCCATCGGCCGCGCTGGTAATCATCCCCGACACGGTGTTGGTTTGGGCCCGGCCCGGATGAGCCAGCAAGAGCAGCCAACCCAGCACCAAGGCTGGGCTAAGAAAGTAAAAGTTTTTGGTCTTCATCAATGGATTGGTTAGGGTGAAACGTAAGGGGGTGTTTGATTTCAGAAACTCAGGACTACCGGGTGGATAAGGTAGCATCATCAACCGCCAACCGCTAGTACGAATCCGGCGAACATTGATACGTTTACTCTTTTTTGCCGTCAGTGGCATCCGCGAAGGCAAAGAATTCGCCTCGCTTCAGCAGTTTGAAGACGTTGCCGTTGGGATGATCGCCCCACTGGTACTGTAGCGTGGCTTCCTGGGGTGATTGAATGTACCAACTGCCGTACATATACACCCGCCCCTGCGCATCGGCAGCCATAGAATTGATAAACCGGGCGGCCCGGCCGTCCTGGTCCACGATCTTACCGTGGTCTTTCACCGTCTGCTTCATGCCACCCGTCAGCGACACGCTGCGCAGGTGCAGGCTTTCGTCGTAGCCCACCTCGTCGGGATCGCGCTCGCGCTCATTCTCGGAGTCCAGGTCGCGCTCGTCCTGCAGGTCGGCGTACTGCACAAAGTAGAGCCGATCGCCGCCGATGGCGGTTTGCAAAAAGGTAGACCCAATGGCGGCCACTTCCTGAAAGGCCGCTCCCGAGGCGATATCTTTCGCCGGGTCAAAAATCCACAGGCGCTCGTCGCCCCCGCCCCAGGTGCCCATGGTGAAGTAACACTTTTTCTGGTCGGGAAAGGCCTGCGCCCACGTCCAGGCCCGCTCCTGGTACAGCCGTTCGTCGGTCACCGGGGTGGCGTCGATGAATTGGCCCGTGGGCAGCACGTCCTCATAAGTTTCTATTTTGCCGGTTTCGGGGCGGTAGCAGTACAGGTTGCCGCGATCGTAGGTGTACTGGTAGTGCCCCTTCCACAGTGTGAACCAGCAGTTGCCCTGATCGTCGATAAAAAACCACAGCGAAGCTCCGCTCTGGTTCCGGGTGAGTTGGCCCAGGTCTTTTTTCTCACCGGTGGCGATGTCTACGCTGTACAGGTGACAGCCGTCGGTATTTTTGGTTTCTTCGGTAAAGGGAGCTACGAAGACGTACAGTTTCTTTCGGATTGGGTCGACGTTGATGGCGGAGTAGATAGAGTACTTAGGCCGAACGATTCCCAGGTCGCGAAACTTTCCCGTAGCCATCTGGTAGCCGATCACGTGCGCTCCGGTATAGTTTTCAATGCCCTCCTTCCAGTAGTTCGACAGGTGCGTGGTGAAGTACAGCCAGCCGTCCAGTTCTACGATAGGACTGTGGATTTTGCCCTGTTGGGAGTCGGTGTTTTCTTCGCCGCACACGATGGTCATGTCATCGGCCAGCACCGTGTGCTCGCGGGTGGTCGGGTTGAACCGATGAAAGCCTGCGCCGTGGGAGATGGAGTGGGTAGAAGACGAAAAGTAGCAGTTGCCGTCCGAGGCCACGGTAATGCCCTGCCACTGTCCGTCGTATTCCTTGTGGATTTTGTTGATCGATACCGAATGTACCCGGAATAAGGTGGCCGTATCGGATGATTCTCCATGGGATTGGGCATGAACTGCCCCAACGGTCAGGAGTATGACAGCCAAATAAAATTTGGAAACTTCAGTTAAAAATAAGGTCACAGCGTATGTGTTGATGGTAAATACGAATAATGCTTTGCAGAATCCATATTAGGCGATTTGGCACACTTCTGTTAATACTTTTCCTCGCAATGGTGGTACCAATGATCGCAAACCGAGGCGCACCCCGGTTTCTTATCCATTCTTTTGTAAGTTTCGAGAAAATCTAATCGGTATGGTCCCCTTTGTCGACAATCCCACCCTCGAGCGCCTCATTGCGGAGGCTGACCCCACGGCCCTGATGCACTACCTGGAAGCTGCCTTCACCGCTTATTCGACGGATACAGCCGTCGTCCCCCCGGTGGGTACCCTGTCGTTTGATGCCCCGCGCGGCGATGTGCACATCAAGTATGGCTACATTCGGGAAGACGCCTACTACGTCATCAAAATCGCTTCGAGTTTCTACGAGAACCCCGCCCAAGGTCTGCCCTCGAGCGACGGGCTGATGCTGGTGTTTGATCAAAAAACCGGGGTACTGCAGGCTGTACTGCTCGACGAGGGCTACCTCACGGACGTGCGGACGGCCCTAGCCGGAGCGATTGCGGCGAAGTATCTGGCTCCGGATAACGTGACGGGGATTGGCATCGTGGGGTGCGGTACCCAGGCGGCCTTGCAGTTGCGCTACCTGAAGTACGTCACCGATTGCCGCCGGGTGACGGTGGCCGGAAGATCGGAAGAAAAACTTGCCGCATTTAAAAAGCAATTGGAGCCGGAAGGATTTGACCTGGAAACCACTGTCGACTACCGGTATCTGGCGCAGCAGAGTAACCTGATTGTGACGACCACGCCCGCCACTACGCCCCTGATCCAGGCCGATGACGTGCTGCCCGGCACGCACGTCACCGCCGTGGGAGCGGACACGGTGGGCAAGCAGGAGCTGGACGAAGCCCTGCTCGAGCGGGCCGATCTCATCGTGGTCGACAGCGTGTCGCAGTGCCAGCACCACGGCGAAATCCACCGCGCGTACCAAGCTCATCGACTGAACGATCAGAAAATCATCGAGCTGGGCACCGTGATCAGCGCTGGAGGTATCCGGCGCCGGGAAGACGATATCACCGTGGCTGACCTTACCGGGGTGGCTACCCAGGACATCCAGATTGCCAAGTTTGCCCTGGACCATCTACCGGCCTCTAAAAACTAATACGCTACCCCGGGGCAATGCCAACCGGGGACGCTATGCTTTTCGGGAGGCCTGTTCCAGGGCGTGCACCAGGGCGGAAGACAACTGCGGCTGTTCGCACAACAAAATATTGTGAAAGTGCGTCTTGGCCGCCTCAATGGAAGGGTGCTTGGCTTGCTCGGGTAGTTCTTCCTGTTCCAGTGCCGCTTTGATCACCGCGGTGAACTTGGCCGGATGGGCGGTAGCCAAGCAAATTAGTTTTCCGTTCTCGGGCAGTTCGTTCCGTAGGGCGAGTCCGGCAGCCAGGGCCACGGCCAGGTGCGGATCGATTAAGTAGTCGTTTTGCTGAAACACCTCTTTGATCAACGCCAGGGTTTCCGCGTCGGTAATCATTTTCGAGCGAATGCCTCGTTTGATCAGGGCGTGCGTTGCCGCGTCGAAACGGATTTCGCCGGTCTGTTTGAACTCTTCTACCCACGCTTTCAGCCGGGGGGCATCCTGCCCGGTGATAAAGTACAGAAAGCGCCAGAAGTTATAGGGCAAAATGATATCAATGGCCGACGAAGCGGTGTTGACCAACGCGCGTTTGCTCATCACGCCCTCCCGGAAGATGCGGTGCAGCGTGGCGTTCTCGTTGTTGGCGCAGATAAATTGTTCTACGGGCAAGCCCATCTCCCGCGCCAGCGTACCGGCACACAAGTTACCAAAGGCTCCGGACGGCACCGAAAAGCTCACCCGTTCGCCCACTTCATCCACCACCCGGAAGTAGCCGTAGAAGTAGTGCACCGTTTGCACCATCACCCGCCCCCAGTTAATGGAGTTCACCGATGAGATGCCGTATTTTTCCTTGGTCACCGGATTGTCCATCAACTGAGAGATTACCAAATCCAGGTCGTCGCCTCCTTCCGGGCAGTTCTCCACCGCCACAGCGTGCACGTTCGCCTCGGTCAACCCGGTCATCTGCCGCTCTTGCTCCTCGGTCACCATACCGCGGGGGTAGAGCAACCAGGTGTCCAGCGTGGTTTTGCCGACCGACGCGTGGGCTGCGGCCGGGCCGGTGTCGCCGGTGGTAGCCACCAGAATGTTGCGGTGCTCGCCGCGTCGCTGCAGGAAGAAATCCACCAGGTTCACCAGAAAGCCCATCGCCACGTCCTTGAACGACAGCGTGGGGCCGTGAAACAGCTCCATGATGTAGAGGTTTTCGCTCGTCTTCAGCGGACGCAAGGGAATCACGTCCGGGTGGGTGAAGTGACTAAAGCTGTCGCGGATTAATCTTCGCAGGTCGGCTTCCCCCACGATGCTCCGGTCGACAAAGAGCGAGATCACCGCAAAGGCCAGGTCGGGATACGACAAGCGCGACCAGGATTGCAGGGTCTCGGGCGACACCTTGGGCAGTTTTTCCGGGACGTATAGCCCGCCGTCGGGGGCGTAGCCACTGAGAATAGCCGTTTCAAAGTCGACCGGCTCTCCGCCGCCCAGGGTGCTGATGAATTGAAGCATAATTTTCTGTTTAAAACTATTCAAATAGTGCGTTGAACTCGCTATCGGACCGTCCGAACGCATCGTCGGCAATCATTTTCATTGCCTTATGGTGGTTCTTCATAGATTTGTCGGGAAAGACCACGTGGTACTGTCGGTAGCGCCAGAAGGCCGCTGCGGTGGCCGCGTAGACCACAAACGCGCGCAGAGCGGCTTTTTCATTCGACGCTAAGGATTGCACCGCCTGGTAGCCCACCAGCAGCGCCCGGACCTTCGGCAGCAAGATGATGCCCCCCGGAGCGCACATGCCGACCACGGCCATCGCCAGATCAAAAATCCGGTAGTAGTAGCAGGCTTCTTCAAAGTCGGTGAGTATGATGCCGTCCTCGGACAGAATGACGTTGTCGTAGAAAACGTCGCCGTGAATAAAGGAGCGGGGCAGGTCGGCATTCAGATTTTCTCGGATAAAGGCATCCTTTGCTTTGAGCCAGCGAACAAACGGCTCACCGTCTCCCCGGGCAAACAAGCTACCGAAGGTCTGCTGGCCGTAGCTATATTCGGTAGGCAGGTAGGCCGGGGGCGGGACGGCGTGAAGCCGGGCCATCTGCCCCCCGATCGCGGCTAAGGTTTCGTCGCTCAGCGCCGCGGTGATTTTGCCGGGGACGTAGTGCTTAAGCAGCACCGGTTTCTCCTGGAAAGTGCTTACCAAAGCCCCGGCGGTCGTTTTGATCACGCGCGAGGTGTGAAAGTTGTGGTGCAGCAGGTGCTCAAGCAGACGCGCCAGGTCGCGGGTTTTGTCGAGTGACTTTTGCTCCAGCACAGTCAGCACGTAGCGTTGTCCACCCGTGAGCACCAAGAAGCTGGTGTTCTCCAGTCCGCCGCTAAGGGGCCGGTACTCCTTAGCGGCCGCGCGGCCGTAGGCGGAGAGTATTTCGTTTACTTGATCATACGACAGGGTACTGTAGGAAGCCATTGCTGCGTATAGTAAAGGTTAGCGAAGCACCTCTCCGAGTCCGGCTTGATCCGTCGGGTAGAGCACGCCTTTCTTTAAATGGAACAGCCCTTGGCAGGGGTCGTTCACAAAATCCAGGTGGCCGTCCAGGTCAGCGTACCGTACGTTAGGTCGCGCCAGGGCGAAGTGCATCCCGGCCGCAATGCCTAAGGCGCACTCGTCTACGCACCCCACCATCGTGGGCATCCCGGCCGCCCGCGCCACGGTATCAATCTCCGTAGCGGCCACGATTCCTCCTACCTTCATAAGTTTGATATTAATCATATTCACCTGGCGTTCCGAAGTAAGGCGTACCGCATCATCCAACGTTTTAAGACTCTCGTCAGCCATCACCGGCACGCGAACCCGTTGCGTTACCTCTTGCAGTGCTCTATTCTGAGTCACGGGCAGTGGTTGCTCCAGGCACTCTAGATTCAGGTGGTCGGTGGCCTGAGCAAACGTCAACGCTTCGTTCATAGAATATCCCTGGTTTCCATCGAACCGCCACGTCACTCCGGGGTGTTTGGCGTGCAGCCGTTTCATTTTCTCAATGTCCTCGTCCACATTGTTTCCCCCCTTCACCTTGATGGCTGAGAAACCGTCGTCAATGTAGCGAGCTACTGTCTTTAGGGTTTCGCTGATCGGCAAAATGCCTACCGTAACGCTGGTGGTGATTTGGTGGCGGTATCCACCCAGTAACTGATACAGCGGCACCTGCGCTTTTTTGGCCAGCAAATCGAGCAACGCCATATCCACCAGGGCGCACACTGACGCGGCCGTTGGCAGCCGCGTGCGTAGTTCTTCCAGGATACGCAAGTATTCTCCGGGATTTCTTCCTTGCAACAGCCCGGTAATCTGACCATCCAGTTGCTGTTCTACCAACGTAGGAGTTTCACTGGTAACCACTACGTCGGGGGCGGCACAGCCGTAGCCTACCAGGCGGCTGTTGGTTTCTACCCTTAGAATAAAGTTAGTTGCTTGTTCAACGGTTTCGTAAGCGATGGTGTAGGGCGAATTGAGCTTCAGCTCCAGGCGTTCGTAGGAAACGTGCGTAATCGTCATGGGCGATCAGTTAGGCGTGATCGCACCAGCCGCACCAGGGCTTCGGGTCCGTGAGCGAGCACGTCGAAGGCCGGAAGGCCGACTTCTTGGGTGATCGCCTTGCAGGTTGGCTCAATTTCTTCTTTGGCCATCCCTTCGTGGTTCACCGTTACGGCGATCACCGGCTTGCCCGAGATCATCTCGATGGCCCGGATCTGCTCGGGTAAGGGATGAAGTGCGTAGCCCGGAAATCCGTCGTATTCTAAGCGGCGGGGCGCATGCTGGAGAATCACGAAGTCGGGCCTCCCGGCAGCCAGGATTTCAAAACCGCCCGGATAAGCCGGATTCATCAGGCTGCCTTGTCCCTCAATGACGATCACGTCCGGGTTGGTTTCTTCCCAGGCACGCACCACGGCGTGCTCTATTTCACCCGACACAAAGTCGTTAATGCAGCTATCCAGGATCATGCTGTAGCGCGCGCCCTGCATCCAGGCGGTTTGCCCGGTACCGATCATCTCGGCGGTGAGCCCCGCCGCTCGGAGTCCGTGCACCAGCAGCCAGGCCGTGGTGCGCTTTCCTAGGGCCGAGTCGGTGCCCAACACGGCCAGCTTGAGGCAGTTGACCCGCTCGATGGCACCGGTGAAGAAGTGTAGCTCATCGCGGTCCGGCGTTTTGCGCACGTCTCGGATGGTTCCGCCGTGGGCAGCCGCCAGTTGCCCAAACGCTTCGTTTTTGGTTAGAAAGTCGTGCAATCCACTGTCGACGTTCCACCCTCTTCGCAGCGCTTCCCGGATCGTCTCTTTGGCTTGCTCGGGGAGCCGTCCCCCGTCGGGAGCCAGTCCAATGACCAGGTAGGCAGGAGAATTTCCTTGACTTTCTAAAACCTGAATGGCGGAGCTTATTGAAGCGAAAACTGGGATGCCCGTGGGCTTGCCATCCAGCACTTCTCCCGCATCCTGACCGGCGTAGGTGGCATCGAGCACTCCGACCACTTCGTAGCGTTCTGTGAAACGGACCAGGCCGTGGGCGGTTTTGCCGTTCGGAGTGTTAAAGGCACCGTCGCAGTATATAAGTGCTTTACCGTCTAAAGGCTCGTTCATAGAATCACGCACTGAGATTGATTACTTAAGTTATGAACGCTAAGATACGTGGTTGCTACCCGGTTTGGCTGGTACTAATATTCTTTATTGCGGTGATATTAGACGTTTTCTGCATTCAGGTTACTAACTGACCTTTCGCTTGCGAAAAATGTGGATACACAGTTTATAGCGTTTGTGCATCTCACGCTGTTTGCCAACCTGGAAGGGCAACGACGTCAACCAGGTGTGGATCAAGCAAAGGGCGGAGGCTGCCGATCCTGATCAAGGTTTTTACGGAGCATCGGCCGCCCCCCGCGACGTGCACCCGATCCCGGATATTTCTGCCGAAAACGGTAAATTATTCAGACCGTCTACCTGAAAAACCTACTTTGATCTTGCATTCTACGCATTTCTACTCGATCGCCGGATTCCGAATGGTTTCTACTTCCGGCAGGGCAAACACCAGACTCGGATCATCGTAGGGAATCGGCGTTGCGTTGGGACGATCTCCCGGACCTACTTCCCGCTTCAGGGCCCGCAAGAAGCGCAGTCGCAACCCCTCGAAGCCTAGTTCCTTGATCCACTCAGCCTCCACATCGTTGAAGGTTACGGCGCCGGTAAGGGGCGCTAATCTGGCGCGGGTGCGCGTCACATTCAGGTCTTCGCGCGCCGCTGCGGCATCGCCTCGTTCGAAGTTGATAGCGGCTCGAATTAAGTACAATTGGGGAGAACGAAACAGGGGTACGTTCATCACGATGTTCTGCCACTTGGTGGTCCAGATATTGTCCTCGAAGGGAGCATACAGGTCGGGCCCGTACACCGGGTCCTCGATATCCACCAGCACCGTGTCGTCACCGTTGTTGGGAGTCAGCCGCACGTACCAGTCGCGGTACCGCTGATCGAGTTCGGCCGTGGCCGCGTCGTTCCAGCCGGTAATCTCCCGCGCCGTAGAACTCATCGCCAACCCCCGGCGCTCCGCACCCGGTGTTAGTAGGTTAGAAGATAGCGGACCGTCCACCCGAATTCCCCGCCAGGTAAGGTTATTGATCCACTGAAAAATAGTCTCCGAAGCCCGTACCGTGGCAAAGCTCTCGTCCGGCCAGTTGCCGCCCGGCACAAACACCCCGGTTTGCAGGTTTTCAGACTGCACCAACGGGAAGGTGCTGCTGGCCGCGCCCGGGGTGGTACTGCCCAGCACGTCACCGATATACCGTAGTGATTGGTCCCAGTTGTCGCCCTCGTTGCCAATCTCAAAATAGACCCAGGCCAGTAGCGCCTGCGCCGCCTCCCGGTTGCCGCGCGCCAGGGCGGTCGGCGGAAAGTTGCCCGGATTGTTGATGATATCGGTGATGCTGGGCAGCAGTTGGATAGCCGCTTCGGCATCGGCAATGATCTGGTCGTAAATCTCCCGGTTCGTGGCCAGCGGTAGGTTGTCGCCCGCACCCAGGGTAGGCTCGGTGCGCAACGGCATGGTTAGCGCGTCGGGGGCGGAGCTTAGCGGGGGAGCAAACACTTGGGTCTGTTTGTAGTAAGCCAGAGCCCGCGCGAAGTGAGCGTCGCCTCGAATATACGGCACCCGGTCGGCGGTTTGGTCATTGAACGGCTCGTTGTTTTCGTAGAAATCCAGCACCAGACTGGACAAGTGGATGGCCTGATAGCCTCCGTAGAAGCCTCGGGAGAGCCAACCAATGTTGTCGCGCGCTGACTCACGAAAGTAGAGATCATTGACCTGCCGTATGCCGGAGATGACGTCGGCTCCGGGAATCAGGCGCACCAGATCAGAGGTAGCGATACCGTGAATGATATCCATATCGATGAAAGACAGGGCTGCCCCCGGTGCTCCGTAGCTAAAGTAAGCTCCCTGCACCAGTTTGTCATAGTCTTCGTTGGTGGTGAAATCGCTGGTGGTGCGGTTGCTGCCAAATTCGGTTTCGTCCAGCCACTCGTCGCCGCACGACAGAGTGCCCAGCAAAAAGGGCAAGAGAATATATAATCGGTTAAGTTTCATTGTCTTATTTTTTAGTGGGTTAAAATCCGAGATTGATACCGAAGGAGGTAGTGAACACCTGGGGGAAGGGCACCGAGTTAATGACGCCCTGCCCTACGTTGCGGCGCAGCGCCGAAGAAGGCGTGTTGCGGTCGTCACCGAGCCCCAGGTTTAAATACTCCGGGTCGTAGGCGTCGTAGTTGGTGAAGGTGGCCACGTTGTTAAGCGTGACAAATACCCGGGCCGACTGTAGCGGGGTGCGCTCCAGGATGCTGTTGGGCAACAGGTATTCCAGCGACACGGTACGTAGTCGAGCGTAGTCGCCCCGTTTCAGCCAGTGGTCGTTGGTGGTCGAGGCAACCGTCTCCCTTTCCCCTTCCTCTACCGGGGCCCGGTTTCGCCAGTAAATCGCCGGATACTCGGCATCGGTGTTCTGCGGAGTCCAGTAGTTGCCCACCAAATCTTCCCGCAACACGGTACTGCCGTTCCCTACGCGCACCAAGCTCAGGTTATCGTCGTACAAGTAGTTACCTCCCTGGAAGGAGAAGAAAACCTGCAACGAAAATCCGCGGTAGGAGAAGGTGTTGCCAAACCCACCAAAGAAGGTTGGGTTGCCGGTCTTGCCGCGCTGCAACACGCTGTGTTCGTTGACCTGCCCCTGTTCAATCACAATCCGCTCACCGGTGCGCTGCGTGATGCCCTCGGCTTTCAGGTCCTGGTCTAGCTCATACACCAACATCTGCCCCTGGTCGTCGTAACCGGCAAACTCGGGCAGATAGTAGGTGCCCAGGGCTTCACCCGGAAATACCGATACCTCACCGTAGGGAGTCAAACTATTGGGATCGTTACCAAAGCCTTCGTAGATCGACACTACTTCGTTTCGGTTGGTGGTCAGGTTCAGCGTGGTAGTCCACTCAAAGTTACCGGCGCGCACGTTAACCGAGTTGAGCGAAAGCTCTATGCCTTGGTTGCGCATCTGGCCGATGTTCTGCGTTGCTGATCCCGGATCAGCCACTCCGGCGTAGATACCCAGGCTGGCGGGCAGCGGCGTGGCAAACAACAGGTCGTCGGTCTGCGTACGGTAGTAAGCCACCGTACCGCCCAAACGGCCGCTGAACAAATCAAAATCCAGTCCCACGTCGATGGTGGTGGAGGTTTCCCACCGAATGTCGTCGGTGCCGATCTCGCTCTGAATTAGCGAGCCGGAAGCGTACGATCCGTAGCCGTAGGGAGGCCAGTTGAAGAAGCTGCCCGGCAGAAACAAGAAGTTGCCGATGCCCGCGTTGCCCGATCTACCCCAACTGGCGCGCAACTTGGCGAATGAAAGAACGTTCGTCAGTCCCTTCGGCATAAAGTTTTCTTCGGTGATCACCCATCCGGCCGACACGCTGGGAAAGTAGGCGAAGCGGTTGGCCGGAGCAAACTTTGAGCTACCGTCGCGGCGCAGCGTAAGTTGCAGCAGGTAACGGTCCTGGTAGTCATAGTTGAGCCGACTGAACTGCGACACAAAACGCTCTTCGTCGCCAATGTTATACCGAGCGTTAAGCAGGTCGGGGCCTTGATTAACAGTAGCGGCGGGCACCTCCGGGTCGTTGGTGCTAGCGGCTCCCTGCGTTATGTTCGTTTGGTCCCACAGCGGATCGATCTTAATGGCCTCGTAGCCCAGCAGCAAGCCAAAATTATGATCACCAAAGTCGCGCGCGTAGTTGGCCGTCACGTTGGTGTTGTAATTTAGCGCACGTGAGTTGAGAATCTCGAAGCGATTCGATCCTTCCCACACGTAGGCCAGCGTGTCGGGCAGTTGCGAAACGGTGGGGTCGGGTTCACCAACGGGTCGGATATTCTCTCCGTTCCAACGCGAGGTGAAGTTGGTGGTGTAACGTCCCGACAGTTCGGCCCGCAGGGTCAGATCTTTGAGGGGCTTTACCTCCACGAAGATGTTAGCCAGATTTTCGATCGTACGCTCCTGATTGTGCGTGTTCTGCGCCGAGTAGAGCACATTGTTGCCCGAGGTGGGATCAAAGGGATACTGTTCGTTCGGATTGCCGTAGGGAAACGTGGTGCCCGTCGGCCAGTAGACCGGAAACACGGGCAGCGCGTTGCCGTACAACTTCGGATAGCCCCCGCTTCCGCCCCAATTCTGAGTGGCATTGTTGAGCGTGACGAAGTTAGGCAAACGACGGGGGTCTACCGGACGGTCGTTGTCGATAAAGCTCACGTTGTAGCGAATACCGAAGTTGATAAAATCTTTGGGGCTAAAGGTCAGGTTCGAGCGGAAGTTGAAGCGATCGAACTGCTCGCCCCGGTAGTTGCCCTCCTGCGTGCGGTATTGTCCCGACACGAAAAACGAAGACTTTTCGGCTCCGCGCGACAACGAAATGTCGTACTGATCAAAACTGCCGTCGCCGATCATCAGGTCTAGCCAATCGGTATTCGTGGTATTGTAAAGATCAGACGAAGCGTAGGCTGCTCCTTCAAAGAACTGGTTCCCCAGCAGGCGTTGCAAATCCTGGGGTGGCACGGTGCCCTCCAGTCCGGAGTTGATCCGGGCCTCGGACAGCAGTTGACGAAACTGATCGGCATCGGCTAGTTCAACCATGTTGATCGGGCTGGTGATGCCGCGGGTGTAGCCAAAGGTGATCTTGCCTTCGCCCTGCTTACCGGTTTTGGTGGTTACCAGGATCACTCCGTTGGCACCCCGCGAACCGTAGATGGCGGTGGCCGAAGCATCCTTGAGCACCGATACGCTCTCGATATCGGAGGGGTTGATAAAGTTCAGGGCCGAGGTGCCGCCGTTGAGCTGCACGCCGTCGACGATGATCAGCGGCTCGGTGGAAGTGGTAGCCGAGTTGGTGCCCCGAATCTGAATACGAATGGGGGCATCGGGCTGCCCGCTACCGGCCACCAGGTTGAGTCCGGAGCTTCGGCCCTGCAACGATTGCTCGAAGTTGGGTGCGGCCACCGACTGGATATCTTCCGAACTCACCGTCGACACGGCCCCGGTGATTTGCGACTGCTTCTGCGTACCGTAGCCCACCACCACTTCGGAGAGCGACTGGATGTCGGGGTCCAGGGTGATATCGATGGTTGACCTTCCCCCGATAGCCACTTCTTCGCCCGCGTAACCGACGGAAGAAAATACCAGCGTTTCGGCGTCGGCGGGAGCGGTTAAGCGGTAGTTCCCGTCCACATCCGTTACGGTGCCTACGGTGGTACCCTTCACCAGCACGTTGACGCCGGGCAGCGTCTCGTCGTTGGATAAATCAGTGACCTGGCCAGTGATGGTTCGTTCCGTGCCTTGCGCGTACCCGGGGGCAACGGCTGCCAGCTGTATCAAGCTCAGCAGCAGGGCCAGCCCCCACCAATGATGGTGTAGTTGATTTTTCATTGTGTAGAACATTTAGTTGAAAATTAAGTAAAGAGAAATCATAACCATAGATAAACCTACCCACAGTCCCAGCACCTGATGCGAGGGCGTGTACTTTAAGGCGGCATAGGACTGGATAAGCGTAGGGAAATCAGCCTGGCGATCAAACGGGGTGCCCAACGACACTCCGATCATCAGGAGCAGAATGAAGACAAACAAGAAGAAAGACACCAGCAGAAAGTGCGGCCAGAAAGCTGGGTCCGGCCAATCCCGAAGCTGCATAACCCCGACGGTCAGACTCACGATCGAACCCACTACTAAGCCCACGTTCGCCGCCGGGGTGGTCATCCGCTTCCAGGTGACCCCCAGCAGAAACACCGCGGCCATCGGCGGGGCCAAATACCCCAGGATGGCCTGAAACAAACTGAACAAGTCCATGCCTTTAATTTTTTCCAGGCCCAGGGCAATCAGGATCGCCAGCACCGCTCCCACGATTACCACCGTGCGGCCGATAACTACCAACCGCTGCGGCGAGGCATCTTGGTTATACCGACGGGCGTAAATGTCCATCGTGAACACCGTACTTAGCGAGTTGAGGGCCGAGTCGATGGTGCTGATCAGCGCGGCAATGAGCACGGCCATGATCAGCCCCACCAGGCCGACCGGCAACAAGCCGGTCACCAGCGTCATATAAGCCTCGTTTTCGTCGGCCAGGTTGGGGTAAAGTAGGTACGCGATGATGCCCGGCAGGATAAACAGCGGCACGTCGATGATCTTGAGCCAGCCGGTGAGGTTGGTGCCTAACTGCCCCTGCTCCAGGCTTTTGGCACCCAGCACCGATTGCACCATGCTTTGGTCGGTGCACCAGAACCAAATGCCCAGCACCGGATACCCCAGCACAATGGCGATCCAGGGATAGTCGAGGTTGTCAACGGGCAGAAACAGTCGTCCGTAGTCGGCGGGTAATTCGGTGAGCAGTCGGTCCACGCCCCCCAGTTCGCGCAGTCCCGCGATCACCAGGAAGCTGGAAGCCACAATCAGCAGAATCATCTGAAACACGTTGGTGATGGCAATCGCTTCTAAGCCGCCCGCCACCGCAAAAAAGGTAGCCAACAGCATCAGCGCACTCACCGAAGCCCATAGCGGCCAAGCCATGATCTGGCTCACCAGCAGCCCTCCGGCGTAGAGGGTTAGCCCCAGCCAGGAAATAAGAATAGTCACCAGCGAGTACCAAGCCAGCAGCTCGCGGGTAGTTTTGTTGAAGCGCTGGCCCATAAACTCGGGCAGGGTGCTCACGCCGGTGTTCTTGTAGTGGGGCGCAAAGACCAGTGCGAGCAGGCCAATGAAGACGAAGGCGTACCACGAAAAGTTACCGGCCACGATACCGGTGGTGTAGCCCACGGCACAGGAAGCAATGAGCATGGACGGCCCCACGTTGGTGCCCCACATGGTGAGGCCGATGCTGTACCAGCGCAATGAGCTACCGGCCAGGAAATAGTCCCGCTCGTCGCTCTTCTTCTTGCGAAAGCTGATGTACGCCCCGATGCCCACCAGCAGCAGTAGGTAGATCGCTACCACGCCAAAATCAAGGGGATGTAAATGCCGGTGGATATTCATGGTTGTTCGCTTAGCATTTTTGCTTTAGATAAATCACTTCCAGACACCGCGCTCGGTGATCCGCTTTTCTTTCTCCAAACGAGACCAATCTACTTCCGCGCCAATGCCCGGAGTTTCGGGTATGATAAAGTGGCCGTCTTGCACCTCCGGCTTCACTCGCAGCAGGGAAGCCAGCACTCCCACCACTGGCTCCAGATACTCCAGCTGGGCTTCATTACCCACAGCCGCCACGGCCGCTGCGTTGAGGTGGGACGTGCCCCCCCCACTAAACATCAAGCCGTGATGACGCGCCAGTTCGGCGATCGACAGCCATTCGTGCAGGCTACTGATGTGCCCCGCAATGGGTTGCAAGTGCCGCACCCCGGCCCGCACCAGCGAAGGAAATACCAGGGCGGTGCGCTCCGACTCGCCGTAGGAAACCGGAACCGGTGAACGGTCACACAGCGCTTCAATGTCGTGCAGTGCCGCCGAATGCACCGGCTCTTCCAACCAGGCAATGTTCATCGCACCTAGTTCTCCACTCAGCGCTTGTGCTTTGGTGAGGCTCATCGATTGGTTGGCATCCACCGCTAACCTGGTTTGAGGCCGCAGTGCTTGCCGAACCGAGGCAATCCGCGTCAGGTCTTCCTGCACCCTGGTAGCCAGTCCGCCGAACTTCATTTTGATGGTTTGGTAGCCCTGCGCTTCCCAGGAGAGACATTCGTCGAGCAGTTCGTTACCGATGAGGTTCATGCCGCCGCCGCTGGCGTAGGCGCGCACCCGCGGGTTACTTCCTCCCAGGTAGCGAAACAAGGGCATTGCCTGCCGACGGGCGGCCAGATCGTGGAAAACCCGATCCAGATGACCCAGGGCCAGGGCCGCCCCGCCCCGAAATCCTTCGTTTCGGATACTCCAGTAAAGCGTGCGATATAGCGCTTCGTAAGTAGCCTCCGGCGTGTTCAGCAGCAGTGGAACGAAGATGTGCTTAAGCAGATCCAAGCCGGTGATCGGAAATTCGCACTCGCCCCACGCGCCGCTCTGGTCGGTGAGCCGCACAAAGCACGCGCGATAGTGCACGAAGGGTCCCATCGTGGCGTCGCAGAAGGGTCGCGCCAGTTCGACCGGAGCTACGCAGCGCATCTCTACGATGCGGATATCGAATTGCTCCTGACCAATGGGAGTCTTTGGCGGAGGCGGGGCGGCATCAACCGATGGATTGGCTTTCATCATTGGATCAAATCAGTTAGTTCTTCAAATACGGTTTCTTCCAGTTGGCCCGCCCGGCAGTCGGCCAGCGTGGCGGTGAGTTGGGGTAGGTTTTTGGCGCCCAGCACCAAGTAGTCTACTTCCTGCATTGAGAGCAGATAGCGATGCGCCAGCGTTGGCAATTTCATGCCCAACCGCTGAGCCCGGGCGTGCACCTTGCCCGCCCGGGCCAAAGCGTTTTCGGAAATCCACTCCGGGGGATCCTCCTGGTATCTCTCAAAGCGATTGCCGAGCAGGCCCATGTGCAGCGCGCTTCCCTGGTAGGTGATGAGACCATGAGTACGGAAGAAAGGAATATCCGATTGCAGCCCGTCCAGACAGGCAGCGTCCAGGTTGTTGTAGCTCATCACCACATCGAACACTCCCTGCCGGATGGCTTCGCGGAAGGCCGACGGCACCACTCCGCCCAGACCAATCATGGCGGCGGATCCACTTCGTTTGGTCTGCTTCATAAAGTCGATCACTTCCGGGACGGCATCGGCAGGCACCTGTTCGGGCTCGTGCAAGAAGAGCAGATCAAGCCGGTCGGTACCGAGCTTTTCCTGGCTTTCTGCTACGCTTTGCTGCATGGTGGCCATTCGGTAGTTATTGGTTCGCTCGTCTGCCGCGTCGGCCCGTAGTTTGCCCACTTTGGTGCTCACTAGCGGACGCTGACCGGTGTACTGTCGCAGGGCTTCGCCCACAATGGCTTCGGCGTCGCGGTAGGCCGGGGCGGTATCCAACCGATCCACGCCGTTTTCCAGCGCGTATAAAATAGTATCTATGGACTCCTGCCGGTCGATATCTCCCCAAACGCCGCCCAACCCGGCAGTGCCCAACACTAACCTGAGCGGCAATCCGTCGGGCCGCGTCCGGTCGGGCTGCGTGCGTTCGCTTCGGTAGGTCGGTCGGGTCATAATGATCTTCTATTTGTTTATAGTCGATAGTCCATAGCTGACTGTGGACTATGGACTATCGACAATTATATCTCGATACTCAGATTCTACTCCGGCCTGCTCCACGATTTGCGCACCGTTGCGCTGCGAAGCGGTGTGCATGGGGTGTTTGAGCAACATAATGCCCGCCTGGTGTAAGTTGAGCTTGTTCCGCCCTCCTTCCAGCACGTTTTCTTCAATTACAAAGGGGCTCTCTTCCGAACCGCCGGTTTTTTCATCGCAGTAGATGGCGTACTTGATTTTCTGCCAGGGGGCCTGGGGAGCCGACATGGCGTGCAGGTAGTTACGGTACAGGCGGGTGCCCGGCTGGTGCGAAAGCGTGTAAATAGCCGCTCCGTCGTTGAGTAGCTTCACCACGTCGCTCACATCATTGTAAGCGATCAGATTGTCCGACATCGCGTTGGGTTGATCAGTCCACCCAAAACCTACGCTGATGCCCGAGTAGGGTAGCTCGCGCACGGTGTTATGCGTGATCTGGGCGTGCGCCGGATAACCAGCCGCCACTCCTACGCAGCCAAAGTAATAGTTGGCCACCCGCTCAATGAGGTTGTTGGCAATGGTATCGGAGTAGCATATTTCGGTGGTGTCCGAAGGATCATAGGGGACGTGGTACTCAACCGAAGGGTCTTGGGTAAACTTGGCCAGCGCAACTCCGCTCCCGGCGATGTCGCGGAACGTGTTGCCCACCACGGCGCAGTGGCGGGTGCCGTAGTGCAGATCCAGGCCAGTAGAACCCAGGTTGCTAAACTTATTGCGCACAAACGTTACGCGGTCGGCATTGGCCACGTACACCGCGGCCGGGGGACGGTAAACGTACTGGTCGTTGTTGGGTTCGGCTCGGTAGTTATGCTGTCCCGCCTGACCGTTGAGGTAGCCGTGCTCACTGGCGTAGGTCCAGTTGGAGTACTGAAACGACAGGTTTTCAAAACGCAGGTTGGTCACCGGCTGGTCGGGGGTGCCCTGCACAATAAGGAGCGTATCCAGGGTGGGGTAGGTTACCTGCACGTCGCGCATATCCACCCCGGCGGCGGGTTGGTAGTACAAGATGCCGTTAACCTCGTCGTGGTACCATTCCTGCTCGGCATCCAGCAGCGCGCGGGCGTTCTCGAAGTGAAGGCGGTGCGCGGGTTCGTGCATGGGATAGGGTCGGTTGAATAAAATATCTGCTTCTTCCTTGGCAAAGCTGACGCGAGAGTATTTTTGGAAGCTCAGGCCGTAGGTGCTGATACTTTGCACCCTAAGATAACTCTCGGCCCAACTCTGCAGCAGCATCATTTCCAGGCCATCCTGGCCTTCGGCGAGAACCGGATGCTGGCCCAGTATGATCAGTTGCCGGTCTTCGTAGTCCCAGCCCGTGCTTTCCAGAAATTCTCCGCCGTTGGGATAGCGGGCCCGAATTGCCCGTTGGCCGTCAACGTACAGTTGGCGAAACCGGGCGTTGGGCAAGGGTGTCTGATACACCTTGGGGTTGTCCGAAGTAGGTTGCCAACTCGTTACTCTTTGCCCGCTGTGGATCAGCACCTCTCCGTCACCGGAACGTTGGTAAGTCACCCGGTGCGAATTAGATCCACCATCTTCGGGTCCGAAGCGCAATGGCTCGGTGAGGTAGTACTGCCCAGGCCGAATGTGCACCACGATATCTTGTTGATCAGCCGATGCCTCCCGCACGGTTTGTTGGGCCCGGGCGATGGTGCGAAAAGGGGAGTTGCTGGTACCGGTGTTGCTATCGTTCCCGGCGGGAGACACGTAGAAGCGGGCTTGTCCCCAGGCGGCGAAGCCGGTGGTCAGCAGCAATATACTAAGAAAGATAGCGGTGCGGCGCGTCATAAAATGAATCAACCAACTGATCCTCCAAAGCAAGAGGATTGCCCCTGAACATACTTGGCCTATCTGACGGCTTTATTACACTATTTTAGCAATTATTGCAAATCAAGCAATTTTTTCACTTTTGCGATGCCTATTTTATCAGAAAACTAATTGCGTTTGCTATTCTCGATGAAATGTTAGTAAATTTCCTTCGCTAATCCTCAACCCAATGAAAACTCTGGTAGAAAAGTGGACCCCACCCAATCAAAGCTCTTTTTTTAGCCGACGCTATGCCGTCAAAACCGGTTTTGTGCCATCGTCCGAAATCCTGATGCGAACGCACGAAGAATACGAAATCTCGGTGATCATAGGGTGCAGTGGAAAGCGGTTCGTGGGCAATACTATTGAGAACTTTTCTGATAACGACCTGTTTCTGATCGGGCCGCACGTGCTTCATGCGGTGCAGCCCGACAACTACGAGCGGGGCAACGTGATCACGCTGCGCTTTTTAAAGGAAATGTTTGGGGCCGCTTTTTTCAACCTTCCCGAGAACAAGCAGATTGCCCGCCTGCTACACGAGGCGCAACGGGGCGTGGCGTTTGCTAGCGCCGATGTTGCGTTGTTTCATCGAAAAATAGTAGAACTGACCAACTTAACCGGGTTTGATCGGATGATTGCTTTTTTCCAACTGCTTCAGGCCATGGCCCTCAACGGGCAACGGCGGGTATTGTCCAGTTGGGGTTTTGCCCCGATGAGCAGCCAGAAAGACTACGAAATTGTCAACAAAACGTACGAATACATCATCAACCGCTTTGCGGATCACCATATCACGTTAGACGAGATCTCAGCCTACTCCAACATGTCTCCCACCACCTTTTGTCGGTACTTCAAGAAGCACTTTTGCAAAACCTTTACCAATTTTCTGAACGAGGTGCGGGTGGGCCACGCCTGCAAGTTGCTTCAGCAGACCGACAAGGCCGTGGCCGAAATTGCCTTCGCTTCGGGCTACAACCAACTCACCCACTTCAACCGGCAGTTTAAGCGAATTGTCGGCTACTCTCCCAAAGAATACCGCTACCAGCTCGATCGCCAAAGTGCCTAGCCGGACTGATGAAGGTTGCATCAATTTGCGCGAAATGTTTATCTCAGAAATACTACAGGAGGCAGGCTACACTAACGGCATCTTTGGCAAGTGGGACCTGGGGCAACTGAAAAGGTTTTTGGCCCCTCCAGCAAGGCTTCGACCGCTTCTACGGCTTTGCAACTGCCCAACGGACGCTGGCTCGACCGGGCCAAGGACCGTGACCAGATCATGCACTATTTGGAACTGGACGCCTTGTATGCCCTGCGCTACCTGGGTACCCTGGCACCCGGCTACCAGAGAGATGATATCATAAAAGCCGTGAATCGCTACGCTGATCTGGTGTACGCCTATTGGAACCAGCCCTCGCCCCCCTGGCCAAAGCTGCATCCGCACCGGATCTTGTCGATGGTGGGCACGTTTGGGTTGCTGCAAAAATTGTTACCCAGCCGTTTTACGGATCAAGTGATCTAGACCGATATTTTTAGCGATATTCAACTCTACAATGCAATACCGCTGCGGTAGAAGCAGTTTAAAAAGAAGCAATTCTCATGGATCAAAAAAAGAATACAACCTCCTGGTTACCGATAATCGGAAGCCTTACCCTGCTTATCAGCCTGGGTTTTAGACTGCCTGCCCCGGCGCAATCCCCGGCAAAAGATTACCTGCGCTACGTGCAAACCTTCGCCGACACCCTGCTGTCAATTGGGCTAGACCACTACGGCCCCTACCCCACCGCCATGTGGGCCTCGGTCATTGACATCCGCGATCGGTCCGTACCCATTCGGGGCGTGCCGCCCACTACCGGGGTGCGGGCGCACGACCGGGCCGTGGGCGGGTCCAACTACTACCACGACGTGCTCACCCTGACCGTGTTTGATCAACTCAGCGAACTGACCGGCAACGACCGCTACCGGCAAGCGGCTCAGAACTACTCTAAAAACTTTCTAACGCATACCCAGCACCCCGAAACCGGTCTGCTGGGCTGGGGCGAACATCTTTACTATAACTTTTATACCGACACGGTATCGGTGGCTGAAGATCGCCTGCTGGACCTACGCTCCTACTTCCGTATGCCCCACGAACTCATCGCCTGGACGCCGCCCTGGCAGCGCCTGTGGGCCATTGATTCGGCCCGCACCCGCCGGGCCATCGAGGGGCTGAAGTATCACTTCAACGGACCCGACGTGCAAACCCACCTGTTCAACCGCCACGCGGTCTGGAACTCCACCGAGTACCAGCAGGAGATTATGCCCTGGATCAAGCACGCGGCCCTGTACGCCTACTCCTTTGGCTTTTTGTACCAGCAGACTGGCCAGGAGGCTTGGAAAGAAAAGAGCTGGCAGATCGGCACCTTGTACTGGAACCTGCGCGACCACCGCACCGACTTGGTGTTTGGCTGCTTGTACCATAAATCCCCGACGGGCGGGGGCAAGGATGCCAGCCTAAGCAATACAGTGCTCTATACCTACTGGCTCTACAAAGCCGGAGAGATAACTGGCTCGAAAGAGATGAAGCAGCAGGCTACCACGTTGCTAAAAGCCTACGACCAATACGGTTGGGATGAGAATGAGCAACAGTACTACCGAGAACTCAACCTAGATGGCAGCGTACCGGAAGAAGCCCACTGGGCCACGCCCTGGAAGCAGGGCTACGGCTCCTCCAGCCTGCTCACCTGGGGTCGGGTTACGGCCTACATTGCCCGTCGGGACTCGTCGGAAGTGATGCTGCCGATGGCTAAGAAAGCCTTGGCTGTCGCTAATAACCAACCGTTGCCGGATGTGTATAGCGCGCAGAACCTGGGCGAAGCCCTCAACGCCAACGTTGATCTGTACGAACTCACCGACGACCGGCAGTACCTGAACCACGCCCAACGCTACGCCGATACGGCCATCGAGCACCTTTGGCGCAACGGCCTGTTCGTGCGTCAAAAAGATGATTCCTACTACGAGGCCAAACTGGGCGTAGGCGATTTGCTGTCGGGGTTGCTGCGGCTGCATACAGCACTCAATGATAAAAAAACAGAAGCTTCTGTAGACTGGAGCTTTTAGCTACTTGAATATCAAGCACCGAGTAAGGAATGATAAACATCAAAACCAAGGAACAGTGCACCCTGCCCCGAGCCACCTATACGGTAAGTGCCGACGGGAAGTTTGCGATGTGCGCCGACTTTGTCCGCATCGACAACGTGCGCCTGGGCTACGGCTACAAGGGCGGCAGCGATCCTTTTACAGATCAGAAAGCTCCGCAAGAAGGGGGTGTTCACCGCCTGGAAATGTATACGAACTGGATCAGTCGGGCAAGATCTCGCACTTCGTCTGGCGCGATCCCGGGCACGTGCTGGTAATAATCAGTTTTCAAGAACAATGGTTAGTTGAACCGGCTCAATAGTTTTCATAGGGTTACCATCGCTTTGATTACCTGAGATGCGGGCTCGCGCCAGGTATCAAACTGATCCACCATTTCCTCAAAGGAGCAGCGGTGGGTAATCCAGGCGCTGGTATCAATTTCTCCTGCTTCCATCATGCCAATGATTTGCTCAAAATCAGCAGGCAGTGCATTGCGACTCGCCATCAGCGTCAGCTCCTTCTTGTGGAAATACGGATCGTTGAAGCAAAAATCGCCCTGAAACAGGCCGATGAACACTATGCGTCCGGCGGGAGCCGCGTACTCCAGAGCTTTGACCATCGAGTACTGGTTACCGGTGGCATCCAGTACCACGGTGGGCAAATCGCCGTCGAACTGCGCACGAAGCTGTTCTATCGGATCTTCCTGCCCGGCCACCACCGTGCCCGTCACCTCCAGAATTGAGGCCGCAAACGCGAGTCGGTCGGCATTGATATCCATCACCACCGTTTTGGCTCCGGTTGCGGTAGCAAACTGCCCGGCGGCCAGTCCAATCGGACCGGCACCGACCACCAGCACGTAGTCGTCCGCGGTGATACCCGCCCGGTTCACGGCATGGCAACCAATGCTTAGTGGCTCTATCAGGGCCAGCTGATCGTAACTTAAGGCATCGGAAGAGTGTAGGTACCGCTCCGGCAGTTTGAGGTACTCGCGCATTCCGCCGTCTTGGTGCACGCCCACCACCGAAATGTTCTCTCCGCAGTTGGTGAACCCGTTGCGCACCGCCTGATCCTGCGTGACGTTCAGGTACGGCTCTACCGAGCACTTGTTGCCCGGTTTTACTCGGGTAACCGCCGAACCTACCTCAAGCACTTCGGCGCCAAGTTCGTGCCCCAGCACCCGGGGATACGAGAAGAAGGGCTGCTTACCGCCGTAGGCGTGGTAGTCGGTGCCGCAGATGCCAATGCTGCGTATTTTTAGCAACACTTCGCGGGGTTGCAGGTCTTTATCCAACTCCGTCTCGGCGTAGACAAACTGTCCGGGTTCCTTCAAAATAATGGTCTTCATAGAAGGTTATACGATTCGGGTGGTCAGAAAGGTGGGCGTGAGTTCATTAAACAATTCGGACAATACCCCGACTTTCCGGTCGGTGACCGTGGATTGAACCTGCGCTATCTGCGACCGAAGCCTACGGAATTGCCGATACGGATGAAGGAGGACAGGCAAGATGCATGAATCGGGTTTATCGTCCGAATCACGCGATTGGCCCTGCCGGTTAGGCTGCTACTCAGATTTAACTACGGTGGTGCGGTAGGTTTGGCCGTCGGTCGAAACGCGTAGGTAGTAGGCTCCGGGAGATAGGCGCACAATAGGAAGCTCTACGTGAGCTGCGTCTGCCTTTTCGGTTCGCTGAAGTACTCTTCCGGTGAAGTCGACTACTTCTATCACTACCTGCGCCTTCTCTTGCTCGAAATCAATGGTTAGCTGATCCTGCAACGGAACCGGGTAAGCCACCATATCGCCCACACGCGCGACATCGGACGGGGCGGTAGCCGCTACGGCGTTACTCCCTTGGTGGCGAAGCAAAGCCACCCAGTCTTGGTTGGTGGTGCCCGGCGGGTTGCCGATAGACACGCTGCCATTGGCCGTGACGGTGGATATGCTGCCCGATTGCAAACTGCCGCCGGTGCGGGGATTGTACCACTGCAGGTCGTAGGCGGCTCCGTCGCTGCCCAGGTTAATGGTGGTGGTTCCTCCGTTTTCCAGGTAGATGGCGTATACTTCACCGGATTTGGCTAGGCACCACCCACTGCCCACCAGATTGGCGTTGGCGGTCATCTCGGCAAAGGGCAAGTATTGGTTAAAGAATTGCAGTGCGAAGCGGGTATAATCCCACATCAGGTCGCGGCTGCGATAATCTTGCAAGCTAAGGTCTGATTGGGGCAGTTTGTAGCCGTAGTAGTATTCCACTCCGGCACCTCCGGCCATTAGGTTGCCCCACAGCGTTTTCTTGCGAATATCATCCTGCGTCACCGATACCGAGTTTCCGTCAGAATTCTTTCCCTGGTAGGTTTGTCCGGTAATAGGATCGACGTAGCCCAAGTCGGGGGGCACTCCAACATCGGCGCCTCCCTGTTCGTCGTTGGCCACCACCCAGGGCTTACCCGCGGCCAATGAAGCGTCCACCCACTTTTTTGTATCGCGATACACGTTAGAGTAACCGGTTTGCACCGAGGCTCCCGTTAACTGCGACTGGTTGCCAAGCAGCGGATCATACACTTGACTTTGTTGCCCAGGATAGGAATGAATCACCAGGTGGTGGTCGAAAGGGTCCACATCGTGGATGTATTGGGCGTAGGCTTTCACACGAGTTTGGTTGGGATCGTTAAGTTCGCTCCAGATGTCGTTTTCTTCGCCCAAGTTCCAGTTCAGCGCGAGGTGATGACCAAAGCGAGCGATAAGCATCCGGTAGTATAATTTCCGGTCGACACCCAGGTTGCCCCCGTCGAGCAGTTGGTCGTTCTCCGTTTCCTGGGTTTTAAAGTGTAGGTAAAGTCCCCGCGTTTGGGCGTGTTCGAAAACGATTTCCCACTGATCAAGCTTAGAAACATCGAAGTGCTTGAAGTCTGAAGTGGTGACGTAGGGATACACGTTTTTGTCGTCACCGTTGATGTTCATCGTCAGAAACGAAAAAGCGTTGGCTTCTTCGGACGCCAGATAGTTCAGGGCGCCGATCATTTCAGTGCCTTTGCCGCCCTGCCAGCTCGGGTTGCCGGGGTTCCAGTCTCCGGCGTGAGGCGACCACGACTTTCGGCGACCACCGTTGTTGGGCGTGTTGTCGAAATCATCGTAGGCCAAAAAGTTCTCGGGTGCATCCGAGCCACCCTTCACGAAGTAGTCGCCCGTTTCGGCAAAGCGCAGGTAGTGTTCACCGACGTACTCCAGGCGTCCCCGCGCCCGGAAGTCGCGACCGGTTTTGTTTGAAACATCGATGATTAGCGACCCGGAAAGTCCATCGATGGCCGATGCTGCGGCACCGGCGGTGGGGTCGGTGCTGATGGCTACGTTGGCTCCGCTACGGAAAGAGGCGGTATAATTCCACGCACCCGTTTCGTCCGGACGGAAGTGCACCATCCACTGGTTGCCCGCCGTGGCGCTGGTTTGGGCGGCGTCTCCATCGGCTGCGAAGTAGCCCGGAACCGTATATGATTTGCCCGAACCGGGGTGGGTGAAGGTGACATTGAGCCGATAGTCAAGAAATGGGTTTGGATCAACGTCTGCTTCGCGGTGGGCAGGGCCATCAAAAGCTAACGTCAGCTTGTGCCACTTGCGCGCTTCGCCGCTGACGGTTACCGCCCCGGGTTCGGGGTCCGGATCAGTCGTTGTGCCGCTCACGAGCAAACCCGACAGCTTAGCATTGTTGATGTCGGCCGAAAACGCAACAGACAGGCTACCGTCGGTCACCGCTACGGTTTCGGTAGCGGAATAAGCGGCATTTTTGCCCACCAGCGCAAACAAATCCACGTTGCTCAGGCGCTCTTGCCCCTCTAGCGATACGTCGAACACGCGTTTGTTGGGAGCGCCGAAGTAAACTTCGGCCAGCAACAAGGTCACTTGGTAACTGCCATTAGTAACCGGCAATTCGTAGGTGAAATTGCCGTAGCGTTCGCTGCGGTAGATCAGGTCATCATCGGTACCCGAGATAGCAGCGCTACTGGTAAAGGTTTTGCCGCCACTCACCAGTTGATCGGCGCTAAATTCGGTGCCGTCGGCGGCGATGTAGGTCGAGCCTCCGGCGTTGATGGCGTAAACAATTGAAGAAGCTTCATCCGATTCGGTGGTGGCAGAAGCCACTGCGCTGTAGGCCGAGGCCTCGCCGTCAAAAAAAGTTTTAACTCGGAAGTAATAGGTTGTGTTGGGCTGCAGGCCGCTGCTGGTATGTTGACTGTCGCCGAAATAACTGGCATCTACCTGGCTGAAGCCGGAGGTGGGCGACAATGAGCGCTCAATGGCGTAGTCGTTGCCAAAGGGCGCATCCTCCCAGTCTAAGTAAATGGAGGTAGGCGATAAGGCAGTGGCTACCAAATTGGTGGGAGGCTCCGGCAGATTGGTCTGATCGATCACGGTGAATACCACAGTGAGCGCCGATCCGATCGCGCCTCCGGCATTCGATGCGGCGTAGGGGGTAGCGGTGAGCGTATGGGTACCGAGGGTGGGCGTCCAGGCATTGTAATCGCCGTTGGTATCGCCCTTCAGGGCATACGGAGCTACGTTTTCGGTTTGAAAATTGGGGTTTCCGTCGTAGGCAAAGCGCACCGAGCCTACCGGGGCAGTGCCCGGATTAGCGCGAACGCTCAGGTTAGCAGTAGGCAGTGTGGCTAGGTTGAGCGTTTGCCCATCCAGCAGCTCACTGATATCAGTGTCAGTGTCGGCATTAATCAAGGTAAAGCTTTGAACAGATTGGGCTTGAAGGCTCCATCCGACCAAGTAGAAGCACACAAAGAGGTACAGCGATTTCATAGACGGCCAAAGTTAGGTGACGTTTCCGTTAAAATAGCAAGCTTGGTAAGGTGCTTGATGAAAATTCAGGGTGAAAGGACGCAATAAATTAGACTTACTCAAGAAAACCTGCGGTGGTAAGCGTTTACGGCACGTTAGTTTCTAGGCTGATTGTGCAACAATTACAAGCGTTATTTGTAGATATGATTCAACCCTACAACCCCACTGTTACTTATGACTTTTGAGGAGTTTCAACGAACGATCAACGAAGGCAAAATGCCCTCAGGACTAGGTAATCCTCTGGCAGCACTGTGGCACGATGCGCGGGATGATTGGGACCAGGCCCATGATTTTGCGCAGCGAGATAATGACTCAGAGAGCGCCTGGGTGCATGCTTACCTACACCGTAAGGAAAAAGATCTGGTGAATGCTGACTACTGGTACGTTCGGGCAGGCCGCACCTTACCCGAAGAGCGAATAGAAGAAGAATGGGAAGAAATTGTCAAAATACTTCTCAAAAAAGAACGTTAGGAGTACATATCACTCCTAAAGTCTGCATTGAAATGCTATACAGTAGGATTATTTTGCTAGGAACTACCGAAATGTTTCGTTATCTTTGTTTTCTTACGTAGGTAAGAAAAACACTGAATTATGACTTTTTACGACCAGTCCTATGAGCAATAAGAAAAAAAATGTCAATAGCAGTCTGATAGACTCTTTAAAAGAATATAACAAGACTTTAGCGGAGCAAATCAGCCGCATCAGGTCGTTTATTGAAGATATAGATAAGCAGATCAACTATCACAAAAAGCTAGAGGACCGCGAGCGTCACGTTAAAACTCCAACGCCTTTTTCGCGGGATTACTTAGCTTACAAAGCGAGAACCAACGTAAATTAGTATCGACCGGAGAATGCTTCTCCGAAAGCTACTCACCGACACTTTGGGTGGCTACGGTCCGATCTATCTTTTTCACCAATCCCTGCAACACTTTTCCGGGGCCGCACTCCACAAAGGTGGTCGCTCCGGCATCAATCATCATTGTCACCGATTGCGCCCATCGCACCGGGGCGGTCAGCTGATCAATCAGATTGGTTCGGATGGTATCAATGTCAATGGTTGACCGAGCATTAACATTTTGGAAAATCGGGCAACGCGGAGGTTGAAAGTTGGTAGTGCGAATTGCTTCCGCCAGTTCATCCCGCGCGGGTTGCATCATTGGTGAATGGAAAGCTCCTCCCACCGACAAAGGAATAACCCGCTTAGCTCCCGCTTCCTTTAACCGTTCGCTCGCTTGCTCCACTCCCGCAAAAGAACCCGAAATCACCACCTGCCCCGGTGAGTTATAGTTGGCGGGCACCACCACCTCATCCGTTATCTCGTCGCATACTTCTTCTACCACTGAGTCTTCTAGCCCCAGCACCGCCGCCATGGTTGATGGATTTATCTCGCACGCCCGTTGCATGGCTAGTGCGCGTTGATAAACCAGCGTAAGTCCATCTTCAAAACGCAGGGCACCGTTCGCCACTAAGGCCGAAAATTCGCCCAGAGAGTGTCCCGCCACCATATCCGGACTGAAATCAGGCTGGATTAAAGCGGCGACCACCGAATGCAGAAAGATGGCGGGTTGGGTAATTTTTGTCTGTTTCAGACTCTCTTCGTCTCCTTCGAGCATCACATCGGTGATGGAAAAACCCAGCACCTCATTCGCCTGCGTAAAATAATCCCGCGCGGCGGCGTGGTCTTCGAGAAGTTCTTTCCCCATACCGGGGTACTGGGCGCCCTGGCCCGGAAAAATGTAAGCTCTCATGAGTTTTTGTTAGACTAAATCAAGAACCGGGCGCTCTCGCCTTCGGTACGGTAACGACAGGCTTCGGACTTACCAAACCACCGGTACCGGTTCTGCGCCAATAATATAAAGATAATCGCGAAATACCGGAGGAAGAATTATAAAAACGGTTGCACAAGCCATTAAAGAGTACAACCCGGTAATCAGAGGTCATCGCGCGTGTACATAATCTGCACCCAACCCTGAATGGTCTGCTGACTCAGTGCGGGATCTAAGGTTATGAATCGGACTTCCGCCGTATAATAATAAAGCCCGGCAGCCAGCAACTCACCGCTATCGGTGCGCCCATCCCAGTCGATGTAAATGGAGTTCTCGCTGTCCGTAGAGGTGAAATCGTATACTTGCTTCCCCCAGCGGTTAAAGAAGGTGATATCAACGCTTTCAACGAAGCGGGGACAGTCAGCGGGTTCGCCCTGGCGACTGATGCTGCTGTTGTCTAGAGGCCGGAACGTGTCGTTTGAACCGTCATCATTAGGAGTGAAAATATTAGGCAGCTGGTAGTTGGGGCAGTTTTCCACGCAGACCGGCTCGCTCAGCGCACTTTCGTTGCCCGACCGGTCTATCGCCGATATTCGATAGCACCCCGCCAGCGAACTTAGGTTTCTATGCTCAAAGAAAGTGTTTTCGGTGTTGGCGATCAGGTTGAGCGTGCTGTCTTCACCCACCCCTGAAAAATAAATGTTGTAAGATCGCACGTCATTGTCACAGGCTCCTTCCGTATTGTTGTCCCACTGAATCAAATTAGAGAAGTCGTTGAAATCACAGGGCTTCCCGGCCAACTGCGCAGCGCACTCTTCAGCGGTGGCGTTCGGGACCATTAACGCGAACGGTTCGCAGGGCGGAATGGTATCGTTGGGTTGGGCACAAGCCACCTGTGAATTGTTGATGATGGGAGGAGGATTAAGCTTTTCGTTGCCGTAACTGCCCTGCGTAGTCACAAAGTAGCAGTACTCAATTTCATCTGACAGAACGCCGCCCGTTTTGCTGCCGTCATCCAGGTAATTTAGTCCCGCCTCCAGCACGTTCACGCTATCGATGAGCACCAGTCGCGCCGGATCATTCGGATCAATTCTGTTTCGGTATACGTAGTGATAGGGATACTCCGGAGCGCTGTTGGACCAGGGTACGGTGGCAATCCACTCCAACCCAATGCTTCCTACGTTAGGGGTGGGCAACAGTCGAACCGACGAAGCCAGGGCCGAAGAATCGATGGGTTCGTTGCTGCTGGCGTCGAACAGATACACCACGTAGTTGTAAGGCTCATCCAGGGTATTGAGCCCGGTGTCGGTGAAGGTGGTGTCGCCGATAATGCCGGAAGCCACCACCGTTTCGCCGCTGCGCGTGAACCCGGTGCGGCGCACCACCTGGTAGCGGTAGGGCGGCGGGAACAGGGTCTCGTCAATCTCGAAGGGCGAGCGCCAGTCGACCTGAATGGTGCCCGTGGTTTCGTCGGTGGTGAGCACGCTCACTTTGGTGATCACGGGGGCATCCACGGCCATCTCGGCGCACACCTCTTCCGAAGCGTAGCTCACCGCTCCGTCCGGGTATACCGCCACCAAGCGGTAGCAGTAATTCACTCCGGGGTTCAGTTCGGTATCGCGGTAGGCGACCACGCTGCGGTCTACCTGCGCCACCAGTTCGTAGCCCAAACCGGCGGGAATGCCCACCTGGCAGTTTTCCGGCACAAAAGTGGTGCTATCCGGCTTGCGCCAGATCTGCAAGCGAATGCTGTCTACCGCATCGCAGGTATACTCATCCCACGTCAGGTTCACCGACCGTCCGGGCACCGCTTCGGCGGTGAGACCTACCGGAGCCGGAGCCACCACCGTTACGCGCCAGATTTTGAAGTCGGCCAGGGACGGGCCGGAGGCAGGATTCACGTCGGCCACCTTGAAGTTAATTAGGTAAGGTTTCTCCTGCACGTTGGCGCAACTGGTTTGCCAACGAAAGGTGCCCGTGCCCGGAGTGGGCTGCCCAGTGTTGACGGGCTCAAAGGTGGCGGGATCGGTGCGCAGCTCAAAGACGTCGCCGAAGGCCGACAGGAGCACGTCGTTGCCATCGGGATCGGTGCCAATCACCTCGGCCTCCAGCACGGTGCCCGCTTCAATACAGGTATCGACCGGGATCGTGAGTTCGGGCGGCTCATTGTCGGCATCGTCCACGATGATCTGCATATCACGGGTGATGTAACCCAATTGTATCCACTCGCCGTTTATCTTGCGCCACTCCCGCATAATAAAGGACACATTGTACTCCGTTTGCTGGTTAGGTAGGGCGTAGACGGGAGCATCCCACACCAGTTCCCCGGTGATCGGGTCCAGCGTGAGGGTAGGCAGTCCCGTACCCGCCTGATTAGTGAGCGGGTTGCCCTCTCCTACCCTGATATCGAAGTCGTTGGGATATTCGTAGCCAATCACCGGCGAATCGCGGTCTTCTTTAGGAAACACCAGTTCGTACGACAGGCTATCCCCGTCGGGATCGTAGCCTCCGGGAATATGAATGAAGCGATTACCCACCGAAGCTCCGTCAATGGGGGGATTCAAAAAGCGGGGCGACTGATTACAAAACAGCGGGCTAATGACAATTTGCGTTTCTACGTAGAAGGGAGTATTTACCGAATTCGGAATGTTTCTAATGTTATCGTTCCGGTTAAACTCGCGAAAAGTGATGGTATAAGTACCGGGGCCGGGAAACGTGTGCTCAATCTGGTAGGTACTAAGGCCTATTTCCTGATCAGCATTATACAGCACTGTCTGGTTGAAATCGTTTTCGGTACTCAAATCCACTGGGTCGCCGTGACCAAAAAAGAGTTGCCCGTTTCCGAAGTCAACCTCTGAGCCAGTATCTACGTAACCCACCACCGTGATAAGGTAGGTGAAGCCCTGGCACGATTGGCGTTCGGCAATAATTTCGCCAGCGCGGATGTGGGTAGCGTTTACCCGCACGTTAGCCCCTAAGAGTAAACACGCAAGAAACGCGACGCTTTTCCAGTAATTAGTAACAATTTTTTTATACAGCATGCGGATAATCTATGGAATACCTCCAGAACTCACCAAAGCAGTTCTGCTATTTAAATATACGGATATTATTTTTAACAATTCTTTTTAAATAGTACGTACTTAATAACGCCAACCGTGGCCGAAAAATTGCGATTCTCCTAATCAATGTAACCGTACGGAAACTGAAATTTGGGATGATCGTCTGTTTAAGAATTGAAACGAAAAAACTAAACAGATAGACCTACTTATACGAACCAGCCATTGCGCAATAGGTGTTATAGGGCCAAGATACCCGAGCAGCAGTTTAGACCTATTTAAAATAGTAAGTTTAGTGGCCTCGCCGTTGTATCCTAGTGGCTGGCAACATAACTTTAGCCCGTTCATTTTACCAAAAATAGTAAAGATTTACAATACATGAGTTGGTTTACCCAAGCTTTATCCAGTACCATCGGTCGTAAGGTGGTGATGTCGCTCACCGGCCTATTTTTGATCACATTCTTAGTGGTACACGTTTCCGGTAATATGTTGATGTTCAAGAGCGACGACGGCGAAGCCTTTAACCTGTACGCCCAGTTCATGACCACCAATCCGCTCATCAAGATGGCCTCCTACATTTTGTACACCGGCATCTTGTTACACGTCTTCTACGCGCTCTACTTGTCCGTCTACAACAAAAATGCCCGTCCGGTTGGTTACGCTGTGGCGCACTCCGAGCAGAACAGCACCTGGAAGTCGCGCAACATGGGCATTCTGGGCACGATCGTGCTCATCTTTCTGGTCATTCACCTGCGTTCGTTCTGGTACGAGATGAAGTTCGGCGACGTGCCGCTGGTCAACTACGCCGGGATTGAAGTGCGCGACCTGTATTCGGTGATGGAAGCGGCTTTTTCGCAGTGGTGGTACGTGCTCATCTACGTACTGGCCATGGTTGGCCTTGGTTATCACCTGGCCCACGGTTTCTGGAGCGCCTTCCAGACGCTGGGTTTGCAGCACAAAAAATATTCGCCCCTGATCAAGAACGCCGGATACATTTTCGCCATCGTGGTGCCGCTGCTCTTTGCCGCCATGCCCGTGTACATTTACATTAAAAGTTTAGCCTGATTCGTATGAAATTAGATTCCAAAACTCCCACCGGCCCCATTGCCGAGCAGTGGACCAAGCATAAGTTCAATCTCAAGCTGGTGAATCCCGCCAACAAGCGGAAGTACGACATCATTGTGGTGGGCACGGGCTTGGCCGGTGCCTCGGCGGCGGCCTCGCTGGCCGAATTGGGTTACAACGTGAAATCGTTTTGCTTCCAGGACAGTCCGCGGCGGGCGCACAGCATCGCGGCGCAGGGCGGCATCAATGCTGCCAAAAACTACCAGAACGACGGCGACAGCGTGTTCCGTTTGTTCTACGACACCGTGAAGGGCGGCGATTACCGTTCGCGCGAATCGAACGTGTACCGCCTTTCCGAGGTAAGCGTAGATATTATTGATCAGTGCGTGGCCCAGGGCGTGCCCTTCGCGCGGGAGTACGGCGGGTTGCTGTCTAACCGCTCCTTCGGGGGGGCGCAGGTGTCGCGGACTTTCTACGCCCGCGGTCAAACCGGTCAGCAGTTGCTATTAGGAGCCTACAGCGCCATGAGTCGGCAGGTGGCCAACGGAAAGATTAAAATGTATTCCCGCACCGAGATGCTTGATCTGGTGACCATCGACGGGCAGGCCCGGGGCATTGTGGTGCGTAACTTGCTCACCGGCGAAATAGAATCGCACAGTGCCCACGCGGTTATTTTAGCCTCGGGAGGCTATGGCAACGTTTTCTTTCTTTCGACCAACGCTATGGGGTGCAACGCCACCGCCACCTGGCGCGCGCACAAGAAGGGGGCCTTTTTTGCCAATCCCTGCTATACGCAGATTCACCCCACCTGCATTCCCGTATCCGGTGAATATCAATCGAAGCTCACGCTGATGTCGGAGTCGCTGCGCAACGACGGTCGGGTGTGGGTGCCGAAGAAAAAGGGCGACGACCGCGATCCGACCCAAATTCCGGAGGCTGAGCGGGATTATTATCTGGAGCGGAAGTACCCGGCGTTCGGTAACCTGGTGCCCCGCGACGTGGCTTCGCGCAACGCTAAGGCGGTGTGTGACGAGGGGCGGGGCGTGGGTGAAACCGGTCTGGCGGTGTATCTCGACTTTGCCGATGCTATTCAGCGCGACGGGCAGGATACCATCTCGGCCCGCTACGGCAACCTGTTCGAGATGTACGAAAAAATCACCGGTTTCAATCCGTACCAAACTCCGATGATGATTTATCCCGCGGTGCACTACACCATGGGCGGACTGTGGGTGGATTATAACCTGATGACCACCGTGCCGGGACTGTACGCCCTGGGCGAGTGCAACTTCTCGGATCACGGAGCGAACCGCCTGGGAGCCAGCGCGCTGATGCAAGGCTTGGCCGACGGCTACTTTGTGATTCCCTACACCATCGGGGACTACCTGGCCAACCTACCCTACGACAAGACCCCCACCGACCACCCGGCTTTCCAAGAAGCTGAGGCCGGCGTAAAAGCCCGCATGAAGGAGCTGATCAGCATCAAGGGCACCCAAACCGTGGACGAACTGCACAAAAAGCTGGGCCGGATCATGTGGGACAAGTGCGGTATGTCGCGCACTGCCGAAGGGTTAAAAGAAGCCCGCGAAGAAATCCAGCAGGTGAAGCAAAGTTTCTGGAACGACGTGAAGGTGATTGGCACCGACGAAGAGCTCAACCAAACGCTGGAAAAAGCTAGTCGGCTGTCGGACTTTATCGAACTAGGTGCGCTAATGGTGGAGGATGCGCTGGACCGCGAAGAATCGGCGGGTGGGCACTTCCGGGAAGAGTATCAAACCCCCGAGGGCGAGGCCAAGCGCGACGACGAAAACTTTTCGTACGTAGCGGCCTGGGAGTTTCAGGGAGAGAACCAGCCCGAAGCCCTCAACAAGGAAGAACTGGAATTTGAAAACGTGAAACTCACGCAACGAAGTTATAAGTAAGCCTATGAACGTTACGATAAAAGTTTGGCGACAGAAGAACGCCAGCAGCCGGGGAAAGTTTGAGACCTATCCGATGAAGGACATCAACTCGCATATGTCGTTTCTGGAGTTAATGGATGTGCTCAACGAGCAACTGGAAAAGGAAGGAAAGATGCCCATCCACTTCGACCACGACTGTCGGGAAGGAATCTGCGGTAGCTGCGCCATGTACATCAACGGCCGACCGCACGGACCCATGAAGGGCACCACGGCTTGTCAGTTGCACATGCGCCACTTCAAAGACGGCGAAACTATCACGGTGGAGCCCTGGCGCGCCCAAGCGTTCCCGGTCATCAAGGACCTGATGGTGGATCGTTCGGCCTTCGACCGCATTATCCAGGCCGGAGGCTACGTATCGGTGAACACCGGAGGGGTGCCCGATGCCAACGAAATTCCGGTCACCAAAAGCATTGCCGACGAGGCGTTTAACGCGGCCACCTGCATTGCCTGCGGAGCCTGCGTGGCAGCCTGCAAAAATGCGTCGGCGATGCTCTTCGTGAGCGCCAAAATTTCACAACTCGCTCTGCTCCCCCAGGGCCAAGTGGAGCGACGGTTGCGGGCTGAGAAGATGGTGGCGCAGATGGACGCCGAAGGATTCGGAGCGTGCAGCAACACTATGGCTTGCTCAGCCGAGTGCCCGAAGGAAATAGATATGGCCAATATCGCCCGCATGAACCGGGAGTTTCTGACCGCCAAAGTGGGTTCAGAAGCGATCGAAGAATAAACGATTTTTTATCCGTACCAGCTAGGGGTTTCAAACCCCGCGGATTATTATTGAGCGTCCCCTTCGGACGCTTTTTTTTGGCAAAAACCTGATATCGGTAGCATCTTGAACTAAGATTAGGTATTTTTTGGGAATCATTAACGACTGACTTTCCTATGCGCCACTCTTTTCAGCTGTTCACTTTTCTGATTTTTTTTCTTGTTAGCAGTTATTGCCACGCCCAAGCCGACCAGGCACCGCCGCGGTTTAACTTTGTTATTGTCTTTGCGGATGATCTGGGCTACGGCGATTTGGGAGGGTACGGTCACCCGACTATCCGCACTCCCCATCTGGATGAAATGGCCCGGGAGGGGCAGAAGTGGACCAACTTTTACGCCGCCGCCAGCGTGTGCACTCCCAGCCGGGCGGGCCTGCTCACCGGCCGCCTACCCGTGCGCAGCGGCATGTGCAGCGACAGTAGCCGGGTGCTGTTTCCCAATTCGGTGCGGGGCTTACCCGCCAGTGAGGTCACGTTGGCTGAGCAACTCAAATCCGTCGGCTACGCCACCGCTTGCGTGGGCAAGTGGCACCTAGGTCATCGTCCGCAGTATCTGCCCACCAACAACGGCTTCGATTACTACTTCGGCATTCCCTACTCCAACGACATGGATCACGTAGGCGGCAAAAACTACCGAGAGCTTTCGGAAGATTCTATCCGATTCCAGAACTATAACGTGCCCCTACTTCGCAATACGCAAGTTATTGAGCAACCCGCCGACCAGCGCACCATCACCAAGCGGTACACTGAGGAAGTGATTGCCTTCATCAAGGAACATCAGAACGAACCCTTCTTCGTGTATCTGGCGCATAACTTGCCGCACATCCCGCTCTTTGCTTCGGAAGAATTTAGGGGCACCAGCGAACGCGGGCTCTACGGCGACGTGGTGGAAGAAATTGATTACGGCGTAGGTCAGATTATGAAGACCCTGCGCGAAGAAGGCCTGGCCGAAAACACCATCGTGGTGTTCACGTCCGACAACGGCCCCTGGCTGCCGTTCAAGACGCACGGGGGAAGTGCCGGTTTGCTGCGGGCGGGCAAGGGCACCACCTGGGAAGGAGGCATGCGCGAACCGGGCATCTTCTGGTCGCCCACCAACGTAGAACCGGCCGTGGTCACGGGTTTGGGAACTACGCTGGATTTGTTCACTACCTTTAGCAAATTGGCTCAAGTACCCATTCCGGAGGACCGGATTATTGACGGACAAGACCTGAGCGGCACCTTGCTTCGGGGCGAGCCCAGCCCCCGGGAGAGC
This sequence comes from Cyclobacteriaceae bacterium, assembly GCA_965217295.1. Classification (GTDB taxonomy): domain Bacteria; phylum Bacteroidota; class Bacteroidia; order Cytophagales; family Cyclobacteriaceae; genus Tunicatimonas. The sequence continues at coordinate 3,369,495 of CBDCHR010000008.1, read as the reverse complement.
ATGCTGTTCTACCGAGGAACAACACTCTATGCCGCCCGCTTGGGCGACTATAAAGCGCATTACGTCACGCAGGGAGCATACGGTATGTTTGGCGAAAAAGAAGAACACGAGGTCCCCCTCCTTTACAATTTGAGTCAGGATCCTTCGGAACAGTACAACGTGGCTGAGCAACATCCGGAAGTGTTAGCCCGAATTCAGGATATGGTCAGTGAGCACCAACAGAAGTTGGTAAAAGGAAAGGACCAACTGGCCGAGCGAGAATAGTTGAACTACTTGGTGAAATGCGTAGGGCACGAACTACTCAGGGCTCGAACCAGTTCCACCTCTTGCTCAATGTTCCGAACCAGGGCAACCGCCGCTTCAGCAAACCCTTCCTGGGCTTCTAACTCCTTCATCAGGGCAGCCAGCACTTCCATGCCTACCATGGCCGCACTCGCTTTGTGTTTGTGTCCCAGTTGTTTTAGCGCTCCCGCATCTTTCGCCTGAGCTGCTCGTTGAAACAGCGGTATATCTTCGTCCAGTTCGTCAAACATTGCCGCGATCATCTCTTCCACCACGGCTACTTCACCGCCCACGGTGTCCAGGCAGGTGGTCCAGTTAATGTGTTGCTTCATGGGAGTGTCGGTGGCGTTATTTTTCTGATCCCCGGCAGGGGCGTCGCCGATCCAGCGTTGGAAGGTGGCCGCGAGCGTATTCAAAACAAAGGGTTTGCTGATGTAATCGTCCATGCCGGCCTCCAGACAACGCTCGCGTTCGCCCTTCACCGTGCCCGCGGTGAGCGCAATAATTGTGGTGTGAGACGGCTCAATGGCCCGCATCCGCCGACACGTTTCGTAACCACTCAGGTGGGGCATCTGGATATCCAGCAAGACTATCGCCGGTCGCTGTTCCGCAAACCGTTCCAGCGCTTCCAATCCATCGCATGCTTCGGTGATACGTACATTTGGTAAAATTTTCGTAATCATGGTGCGGGCCAGCAGACGGTTCATGGGATTGTCGTCGGCCAGCAGTATGCTGATTTCTTGAACAGACAGTTGGCTAATTTGCTCTTCAGGCTGGATTTGGATGTCTGGCTGAGGAGAAGTATCCAGGTAGCGCAAAGCGTTGGTTAGCTGGTGCAGGGTGATTGGTTTGCTAATCACCTTTTGAATACCGAGCGTCTGCCGGGCGGCGTTGATCTCGTGGTCGTCGGCCGAACTGTGCAACAGGATGAACGGGAGTTGGTGCGCAGGAATATGCATCATCTCCCGTGCGTGTTGAATGACCTGAATGCCCGTGAGGGTAGGCATATTTTGATCAATAATTACGGCATCATAATCATGGCTAGCTATTTTTTCTAGCGCCTCTTCGCCGTTGCTGGCGCAATGGCTGGATATGGCACTGATAGAAAGCATTTCTTGGATGATCTGCCGATTTTTGGGATGATCATCCACCACCAGTACTCGATTAATGGTTGAGACTGCTGGCAAAGGTGTATTTGGTTCCTGCTTCGTTTTAGCGTAAAGTTTAAAAGAAAACCTGCTTCCCACGCCCACCTGGCTTTTAAGCTGTAGATCAGCTCCCATCAGTTTGAGCAATTGATTGGAGATCGTCAAACCGAGTCCGGTGCCGCCGTACTTGCGGGTGGTGGAAGCATCCTCTTGCGAGAAGGCCTTGAAAATGCTTCTTTGCCGGGTTGGGTCAATACCGATGCCCGTATCGCGCACCGAGAATTCTAGGCAGCTTTGGGCTTCGGTACTGGTTTCGGGCACCAGGTTTACGTTAATCTCAATTTCGCCCTCCTCGGTAAACTTGGCGGCATTACCCAGCAGATTGACCAGAATCTGCCGCACCCGAATTGGATCAATCCAAGCGTACCGAGGAAGCGACGGTGACACGTTCAGTAGCAGTTCAACCCGGGTGCTTTGCAGTTTGTGCTTCACCACGTTACTGATCTGCTCCATCAACTCCCACAGATCGCACCGTTCGGTTGCTATTTCCAGTTTACCGGCTTCAATCTTCGAGAAATCAAGAATATCGTTGATGAGATCGAGCAGCGAATTGGCCGACTGGTGCACCGCTTGCATATACTGCTGCTGGCTCTCGTCGAGTTGGGTCTTGATGAGTAGGTCCGAGAAGCCAATCACTCCGTTGAGCGGGGTGCGAATTTCGTGGCTCATGTTGGCCAGAAACTCTGACTTGGCCACGCTGGCCGCTTCGGCGTTCTTCATCGCTTCAACTAAATTTTGCTCATCCATTTTCTGCTCAGAAATATCCTGAAAGGTTCCGTAGAGTCGAACGCATTCCCCTTCCTGAAATTCGGCGTGACCAATGGATCTAACCCAGCATTCGTTGCCCCGGGCGGTGATGATTTGCAGGTCTTCGCGAAAAGGTTTTCCTGTTTCAATTGCCTGGGTTACCACCCGTCGAATCGTATCGCGACTGGGCCCTTCCTGGTAGAAGTTGATACCCGTCTCCAATTCCGGAACGAACTCCGAACCAACTTCATGAATTTCTCGGGTCATCTGGGTCCAGTAGACGGTATTCAGGCGTAGATCAAGTTCCCAGCCTCCCACGCGCGCCACCTGGTTGGTTTGCTCCAGCATCTCCCGAGTGCGAACGAGCTCTTGTTCGGCTTTGCGTCGGTCGGTCACGTTGCGGAAAATGCCTCGGGTGATAGCTTGTCCGACCTCCAAACGATGCATGCTGACGTGCCCTTCGACGTGGATCCGCTTGCCAGATTTGCTCTGAAACACGGCGTTGACCACCGTGGATTGCTGAGATTGCATCAACGCATTGAACTGCTGCTCGCAATGGGCCAGGCAATCCGGATCGATCAGTTGAAATATGGTTAACGAAGTGGCTTCCTCAGGGGTGTAACCCAAGGTGTTGCACCAGGCTCGGTTCACGTACAAGAATTTTCCCTCGCGGTCAACGCTCTGAATCAGATCGTGCGCGTCGTCTAGAAAGGATTGCAGTTCTTGCCGCGAGGCGTTTGTTTCCTGGGCAATGCGCGCTAGGTTCTCTTCTTTTTGTTTAAGCGCCGTCACGTTGGTATGGGCTCCTAACATCCTGAGGGGAACACCCTGCTCGTTTCGGATAATCATTCCCCGGCACCGAATCCACACCGTGGACCCATTTTGATGGCGAAAACGCACAATCTGGTCGTAGGGTACAGACGGGTCGTTCAGGTGTCGGTCTAAGTTCTCTTTGGCCAGCACCAAGTCTTCCGGAAAGATAATGTTTTGCCAGGCACTCGACTTATGGGGCATCTGGGCCGGATCGTAGCCCAACGTGGTCCAGAACCGGGGGTTCATCCACTCTTCCTCCGGGTTTTGCAAATCCCAGTACCAGAGACCGTCAAGTGACCCTTCCTGAATGAAATCGAAGATTTTCGGACAGGTGCCAATCCGATGATACAGTTCCTCCTTTAAGTAGTGTTCTGATGGATTCATTGCTGATTTATTCTCTGTGGCATAATGGTTATTTTGGTAAGGTAAATAAGAGAATTTCATCGGTAAGTTTCAGTGAAGTACCAGCACGATAGTACACGAGCAATAAAGACCCGTGAAACTTCCGGAAGAACCTTTCGGGACAGCGGGGCGTTCGTAGAAAAACAAACAGATGAAACGCATCCAACCCCAAGCCGGACAAGAGTCGGTGTGGGATTATCCCCGCCCGCCCCGCCTGGAACCCGTCAGCCAGCACGTTCGAATTATCTTCAACGAGATAGTGATCGCAGACACCAACCGAGCGCAGCGTATCCTAGAAACCAGTCATCCACCGGTCTATTACTTGCCTCCCGAAGATTTGCGCACGGACCTACTGCAAAAAAATACGCACCGTTCGTTCTGTGAATTTAAGGGCATAGCGGGTTACTACAATCTGGAAGTGAACGGCCAGCGCGTGCGCAACGCCGCCTGGTTCTACGCTGATCCCGTGCCTGCTTACGCTGCGCTAAAGGATCACCTCGCTTTTTATCCTTCCAAGATGGACGCCTGCTACGTGGGGGACGAGCGCGTGCAGGCGCAGGAAGGGGACTTCTACGGCGGTTGGATCACCCCTAATATCGTTGGGCCGTTCAAGGGCGGGACCGGAACGTGGGGGTGGTGATTTCCGTAAAAGGAATTATGGATACTTCTGTAGAAAAGTTACTTGAACGTTATCAGCAGTATAAGTTGTCGCAGGTGGTGGACTACGACAAGTTTAACCACTATGCCATCACTCACCATAGCACGCGCATTGAGGGAAGCACTCTCACGGACACCGAAACCCAGTTGTTGCTCGACGAAGGACTTACGCCCAAGGGGAAACCACTGGAGCATTCGCTGATGGCTAAAGACCACTATCAAGCCTTGCGGTTTGTTCTGCAAGAAGCAAAGGCGAAGCAGGAGCTTAGCGTGCGCTTGATTCAACGCATCAATGCGCGGGTGATGCACCGTACGGGCGGCGTATACAATACGGTGCTGGGCGAGGTGGATTCGTCCCAAGGTGAGTTCCGAAAAGGCAACGTAACGGCCGGAGGAACGTATTTTCCCAACTACGATAAGGTGCCAAAGCTCACCGAACAACTAGTGAGTGAACTTCGTGATTCACTTGCCCAAAAGACAGCGGCAGCCACGCAGTTGGAGCTTTCGTTTGCCGCGCATTTCAACCTGGTGTCTATTCATCCCTTTTACGATGGAAACGGGCGCAGTAGCCGCTTGCTGATGAACTTCATTCAGGCATACTATGGTCTGCCGTTGGCTATTGTTTTTAGCGAGGACCGGGCCGATTATTTCGTGGCGTTGCAGCAGGCCCGTCAACAAAAAGACATCGACGTGTTTCACCGATTTATGTACGATCAGTACAAGAAGCACCTTGATAACGAAATCAGTAAGTACGAAGCCCTGCTCGATGATCGTTCTTCGAGCGGGTCAACCTTTTCTCTTTTATTCTAAACGACTATCCATCATGAAAAAACATTTATTCTCTTTCGCCATTATCTTGTTTATCAGCACCGCCTCCCGGGCGCAGTCGGCGCAGCACTTCGGCGAACGCATCGACGAGGAAAGCGTGATTTCTTCTACGGAACTAGTAAACACCGTGGCCCAGCGGGGCTCTGTCGAGGCCAAGGTGGCCGGTGAAGTCACCAAGGTGTGCGCTGCCAAGGGATGCTGGATGACCATGGACGTGGGCGGACAAGAAATGATGGTGCGCTTCAAGGACTACGGCTTTTTCGTGCCTAAGGACGCGGCGGGCAAAACCGCGGTGGTGCAGGGGCAGGCTACGATTGATACGGTCGACGTGGCCATGCTGCGCCACTACGCCGAAGACGCCGGGAAGCCGAAGGAGGAAATTGAAGCCATCACGGAGCCCGAGGTGAAGCTCTCGTTTGAGGCGGCAGGGGTGATTTTGCGGGATTAGTTCAGGCGATAACCCAGGGATAGCTGAAATGCACGATTCTTGGATTGAAAATCTGCCGTATTTATTAGTAGTATTAGCGGATCATTGGGGTCTATCCACCGGTAATCATAATTCATCGGTGCTACGTCTCTAAACCCGTATACGTACCGCAAGTCCACACTTATCCTGCTGTTGATGGCATACCCCACCCCGGCAGCTAGTCCGATATCAAGCTGGCGCTTCCGCACGAAATCCTTCGTTAGCATACATCAGTTCAGGTCTGAAAAACACGCGATCACTGACGGACTGTACGCCATACACTCCCGCTTGATAAGATAGGCGGTACTGCGCATTGCTTATTCCCAGATATTCTAAGGCCATACCAGCCAAACTTGCCCCGCCTTTGATTCCGTAACTAAACTGAGCAAAAGCCGAGTAAACCAACCAATCGTTTCATAAGATTCTGATCAAGTACAACAGAAAACGAAATCACCTTGTCAGTATAACGTCCCTTGCCAATAGTCAATACTGGCCGGGATAGTTTTTTCACCAAGGCCCATTTATCCCCCGCTAACCCCTATATTTGCCTCGTCACTTTTCAGTCCATCAAACAGCCCAACCCATGATCATCGGAGTACCCCAAGAGATAAAAAACAACGAAAACCGGGTAGCCCTCACCCCTGGCGGGGCCAAAGAACTTACCAAACTCGGTCACACGGTCTACGTGCAAACCCAGGCGGGGCTCGGCAGTGGCTTCGACGATGTGGAATACCTGGCCGCCGGGGCTGAAATGCTGCCTTCTATCGAAGCAGTCTACGAAACGGCCGAGATGATCATCAAGGTCAAAGAGCCCATCGAGCGCGAGTACGGCCTAATTCGCCAAGATCAACTGGTATTTACCTACTTCCACTTCGCCTCCAGCGAACCGCTGACGCGCGCCATGCAAAAGAGTAGTGCCGTGTGCCTGGCCTACGAAACGGTGGAGCTGCCCGACCGCTCCCTGCCCCTGCTGGTGCCCATGTCCGAGGTGGCGGGGCGCATGGCCATTCAGGAAGGTGCCAAGTACCTAGAGAAGCCCATGCGGGGGCGCGGCATCCTGCTGGGCGGCGTGCCCGGCGTGCGTCCGGCCAAGGTGATGATCCTGGGCGGGGGCATCGTGGGCACCAACGCCGCCAAAATGGCCGCCGGTTTGGGAGCCAACGTCACCATCCTGGATACCAACCTCAACCGCCTGCGCTACCTGGATGATATCCTACCGGCCAACGTGAGCACCTTTATGTCGAGCGAGTATAACATCCGCTCGCTGATTTCTACGCACGATCTGATCGTGGGTGCGGTGCTGATTCCCGGCGCGAAAGCACCCAAGTTGATCACCCGCGACATGTTGAAAGAGATGAGGCCCGGCACGGTGCTGGTCGACGTGGCCGTGGACCAGGGCGGCTGCATCGAAACCTGCCACCCCACCACCCACGAAGACCCTACGTTCTTGGTCGACGACGTGCTGCACTACTGCGTGGCCAACATGCCCGGCGCGGTGCCCTACACCTCTACACTGGCCCTCACCAACGCCACCCTGCCCTACGCCATGCTGCTGGCCGAGTTGGGCTGGGAGAAGGCCTGCTCCCAATCCACCCCGCTCACGCTAGGACTCAACGTTGTTCGGGGTGACGTGGTCTACCAAAGCGTGGCCGAAGCTTTCGGGTTACCGCACGTGAGGGTGGAAGAACACGTAGGTTAATCAGCTCTCAAATTCCGGAAGGGTCTCCACAAAGGCATACGTTCCGGTGGTGTAATCCATGCGGCAGCAGTAGTGGTCCAGGCCGTTGGTCACCGTGAGGTAACGCGCCCGTAGCGACTGCCCGTAGACCGCTACCTGCTCAAACACTTGTGAAGATAGCGGCACAGTAGCCGCCTTACACTCTACGACCATAAACGGTTCGCCGGTACGGTCGTACACCAGCACATCCGAACGGCGCGCCAGTTGGTTGTAGCGCAGTCCGGTTTCTACGCTGATCAGTGACTTGGGATAAGCAAGTTGGTGAATTAAATAGTGCACAAAGTGCTGACGTACCCATTCTTCCGGTGTCAGGGCAACATACTTTCTTCGGATAATATCAAAAATGGCTACCTTGCCCGCCCGACGCCGTAGTTGGTGCTGGAAAGAAGGTAGGTTTAGGGCAGTCATGGTGGCTGGTTGATGGGGGGTCAAGATGGCTAAAAGCGGAGAGATTTAAAAGAATTGTTCTTCGTTGATGGGGCGTAGGCCGCGCTGCCCGTTTAATTGTTCCATCAGAGGTTATTCCGATAAATTTTTGAGGCTCGTGTCGACACGAGCCTCCGGAAAAATTATCGGAATAAAGTTTATTGATGTTCTGTCTTTGAATACCTTATTGTATGCTTCCGCTTCCGGTTCAGCAAATCGTCACCCTGCTCACCATCTTATTTTTATTCGTTGCCATCTACCGAGAGTGGGTGCGCCCGGCCCTGGGGTTTCTGCTGGCGGTGCTGGGCTTTGTGGTGCTGGGGATTCTCACTCCCCCCGAGATGCTGGCGGGTTTCGCCAATGAGTCGATTGCCAGCGTGGTGCTGCTCATTGTGCTCAGCGCGGCCCTGCGTAAGAACTTCCCGTTGGAATCGCTCATTGATGAAGTGTATCGGCTCGGTACCCGCGGGCGGCCGCTGAGCTACCGAAGTTTTTTGTTTCGGATGATGACCCAGGTGGCGATCTTCTCGTCTTTCGTTAATAATACTCCCATCGTGGCCCTGATGACACCCTACGTGTTTCGCTGGGGACGAATCAACCAGGTATCGCCCTCCCGGCTGCTGATTCCCCTTTCGTACGCTACCATCATGGGCGGCATGGTCACCCTGGTGGGCACCTCCACCACCCTGGTGCTCAATGGCTTTATGATCGAGCGCGGGGTGGGCGAGATTCCGGGAGTGTCGCTACTCTTCATCGGAGGAGCGGTTTGCATCACGGGTATCGCTTTTCTGGGACTGATTGGCTACCGGCTGCTGCCCGACCGCCGGGATATTCTGGAAAGCTTCGAGAAGAATAAACGGGAGTACCTGGTGGAAACGATCCTCTCGCCCGGCTCTTCACTAGCGGGAAAAACCGTGCTGGAGGCCGGACTGCGCAGTTTGCGCGGTATCTACCTAGTGGAAATCATTCGGCAGCGGCAGACCATCTCACCGGTGGGCCCGCAAGAAAAGCTGCGCAGCGACGACGTGCTCATCTTCGCCGGCGAAACCGACTACGTGGTGGATCTGGTGGACAATCGGCCGGGCCTCACCCTGCCCCAGCACGCCGATACCCGCAACACAGATCAGATTGAAGTGATCGAAGCGGTGGTGGGAGCAAACTCGAGCTTAGTGGGACAGACGGCCAAGGAAATTGATTTCCGAGAGCGATACAATGCGGCCATCGTGGCCATCCACCGCAATGGAGAGCGCATTAGTGGCAAGATCGGTGAGATCCGGCTGCGGCAGGGCGACTTGCTGCTACTCTACGCGGGCAAAGACTTCCGGCAGCGAGCCGATTTGTACCGCGACATCTTTATTATCTCGCAGCTCAAAGAACGCTTGCAGCCCAACCGGAAAAAAGTGTGGTCGTTTTTGGGAGTAGCGCTCGGCACGGTGACCCTGATTGTTCTGGGTTATCTATCGCTGTTCGTGGGTTTGCTGATTATCTTTGCGGCGATGGTGGGGCTGCGGATGCTCACCCTGCCCGACGTGAAACAGGAGGTGGACATCAACCTGGTGGGCATCCTGGTGTTCTCGCTGGCACTAGGGCAGGCTATGATCAAGACCGGCAGCGGCGACCTAATCGCCCAGTGGTTGCTAGACATTACCAAAGGAGCTAACCTTACGGTAATTCTGGGAAGTTTGCTACTTATCACCACCCTGCTCACCTCCTTTATCACCAATGTGGGAGCGGTTTCTATCACCTTCCCCCTGGCCTACTCGTTGAGCAATTCGCTAGAGGTAGACGGCACCCCTTTCTACTTGGCCATCGCCTACGCCGCCTCGGCTGCTTTCCTCACGCCTATTGGCTACCAAACCAACCTGATTGTGTACGGTCCCGGTGGGTATAATTTCCGGGATTTCCTGCGCGTGGGCTTACCGGTAACGGTGATTTATCTGGTTACGGTACTACTGATGATCCGCTGGCTCTACCCAATGAACTAAAAGCGCTACCGCTTGATGACCCGCTGGATGGTTTCTTCTCCGGCAGCGCGTAACCGCACAAAGTAAATCCCCGGGGCGTACGCGGACAGATCGAACTGAATCTGACGACCGGCCGAAGAGTGGAAGATCTGCAGGGGAACACCCAACAGGTTGATTAGCTCAGCGCTAAACGATTTCTTATAGTCCACCGCTCGACGTACGGTGAGAGAATGGCTGGCCGGATTGGGATAGATCATAAACTCCTTTTCGTGGGTACTCGACGTTGGATCAATGCTGGTGACCACGGTGGTATCGCCTGGTTCGGGCTGGTTCGGATTTGGGTCCTCCTCAACCGTAGGCTTAGGCTCCTCGGCAGGTTTCCACTCGTACGCTCCCAGATCAGGTGCGGTTCCCTCAAAGGGGAAGCCTACTTCCGCGCCCCGATCCACTACGTAGCTCTCTGCCCCGCCCGCCGCGTAGTAGGCATCGGGCTTTTCGCCGCGAAGCGCCAGTTGCGGATCGGCTTCCTGAGTACCTGATGGAACCTTCGTCACCTTCCAGGCCACGTTATCGCTGATATCCATGCCCGTTTCGGGCAGACTACCCCGGCTGAACGCCGAAGGTTTATTCGGCGCTGCTGCATCCACCGAAAACACTACGTTGTTCTTCACCTGCCAGTTGTTTACCTCCCCACTCACTTCCAGAAAACTGGTCGGGAAGTTATGTCGGTCGGAGTTCACCAGATACACCGTGTTGTTGAGGATACTTATGTTTTCGTTTAATTCGTTCTTTTTGAACACAAAACCCATCGAGCACTCGGCCACGTTGTGGTGAATTTTGGTCGGTCCGGCGTTCTCTCCGCCGTGGATCTCAAACACCCGCCCACTGTTTCCCCACTTGTGAGCAAAATAATTATGGTCTATTTCCAGGTAACTGCGGGGCCCTTCAACTCCGCCCGACCCGTAGAACACGTTATCGTGAATGCGCACCGTGTACGTGTAGTCTCCCCGATCAGAAGGGTGCTTCTGTGCCCCGGCGCGAGGCACCGACACCATACCGTTGAACACGTTGTTATAGATCTCCAATCCCCACTCAAACTCATGCGCTGATTCCAGATCGAACGGCCTTCCCGAGGCGCTGTCCAGGGTCACTTTGTTATGAAAAATATTGTCGTGAATCTTAGCATTTTCGTGCCCACTGGCCTTGTAACCGTAGCCTCCACCCTTGGTAGTCTTGAATTCGCAGTTGGCTATCTCGATATCTTTTACGTAGCGCGTGCGCATCCCCCCGCCCCAGTGGCTACAGTGCTTTTCGTAGCTGGCGTCCTCAAAGAAACAGCCCTGCACGTTAATTTGCCCTGATCGGTTTAGATAGAGTCCGGCCCAGCTGAAATTGCGAACGGTAACATCTCTAATTTCAATTTGGTCGCTGTCCCACACGTGGATGGCCCCGTATAGCGGATTCTCATCCGCTGAGGTGAAGAGCAAATCCTTAATAACAACATTCTTTCTTTTGGAAGGCACTGAAACCAGGTAACTGGCCGCCTGCTTATCCCAATTGCAGTACGCGTCGGGCGAAGCGGTGAAGGAGGCCGCGTTGGTTAGAGTCGTCTTGTCGGCGCCTTGCCCTACGACCGTGAAGCCGCTTTTTAGCACGGCGGTTTGGGTAGCCACGAAGGTGCCTTCACCTAATTGGATGGTAGCAGTGCCTTCCGGAACCTGATCGCAGGCGTAGGCTAAGCTTTTCCAAGCCGTGGCGGATGAAAGACCATCTCGATCGCCATCGTCCTGGCCGGTGGTGGACACGTAATACGTTGTTTGGGCGTGGCTCAGGAAGCCCGTAAGTAGAATAGCGATGAGGGTAGAGAATCTCAGCATAGTAGCGGGGTTTAGCCGCCAAGGACGCCAAGTTTACGCTGCCCTAAAATCGTTAAGTGAAAGCGGAGGGGTTGATGTGAGAACTGAACCCGAATGACCGGAAATTAGTCCGGATCGAAGGGTTTAGGCAGGGCCGGAGTTGGTTGGTGCCGCCTAACATCCCGCATCTACTGTCAGAATCCGAATGAAGTAAGTTTAGGCGACGGAGCGCTGGCTGTTCAGGCTGCGTAAGTTGCTTGTAAGGTTGGGTGATGAATGGGCAGAAAAAGCGATAAGATACGTCCAGAGCTGCTAAACGTCACACGTCGGGCACACCTGAAACACGAGCCACAGACTACTCTACTTCCAACTTCCCACCGCTACGGCTTGGTTAGGCATCAAGAACATACTCTCATCAGGCGGGATGTTGCTGATCTCTACGTTGCGATACACCGTTGTATCGCGCACTTCGTCCAGGGCGTTATCTTCCCAGCGGTAGCTGATCACCCGTTCGGGCAGCAGCAGTCCGCTCACCTCGTTCCACGCTTGGTACCAGCGGGCGCTGTACTTCTCGTTGGGTTTACCACTGAAGTAAGTCACCGTATACAGCAGCCAGGTGAGGTGGTGGGTATCCGGATCAAAGTAGGCCAGGTACGCATCGTCGGAAGCATCGCCTACGCCCGGCTCGAAGCTGATTCGTACTCCATCGTAGATTTTGTCGCGGATGCGGCGGGGCTCCAGCGGCTCGTAGCGGATGCCGGGGTCGGCAAATAGGAAAGGCAGGGCCATGAAGTAGAACTGCAGATTATGGTAGAAGCGCACATTACCTGGGAAGGCCGCCGTGTCGGGGCTCACCCAGTGGTGGGTGCCATCGTAGCCAATGGTGTAGTCGTCGCCGGTGAGCAGCACCTTACGCGACCGCAGCGCGATAAGTTGGTGATCGAGCCGCCTGCCCTGGCGATAAACGTCATACTCCAGCCGCTGCTGGGCCTGCCACCGGGCCAACCCTCCGTGGGCTTCCAGCGCCTGCGCGAAAACCGGCGGCAACGTATCCGAAGGTGGGGCCGAGCTTGATACGGTAGTGGTGTTTTCGCTGTTCGACGGTGCACAACCGTTCAGCAGTGCGATTATAAAGATTAAGAAGGAACTAGCATAGCACACTTGCTTCATAGAATAATGTTTTCCCTAACTGTCGTCCAACCGAGACCTTGCTACTTATTTGATTAAACAACCCGGGGGCGGTAGCCCAGCTTACTAGCTTGAGTGATCCTTCACAATCCGCCACTGTCCGTCCACGCGGCGAAACAAGAGCGTGAAGTGTCCCGCCACGTCGCCAATGCTGCGCTGCAACGACCAGCGGCCCACCATAAAATAAGCATCTTCCGACAGTGCTTCCAGCGACAGCACATCAAAGCGGAGCGTGCCCATTGCCGCGCGGTCGGGATAGCGTTTTCGGTAGTTGGCCAGGGTGCGGTCGTAGCCGTAGGTGATGCCGGTTTTGCCAATAAACATCAGCGAATCCGAGCGCCAGTAGCCTTCCATAAAGCAATCCAGGTCACCCGCGTTCCAGCACCGAACTTGTTGATCCATAATGGATTGGATGGCGGCTTGGTCATTCACCGACTGAGCCTGAGCAAAGCACGAAGCAACGAAGCAGAATCCCAGTAAGATTACCGATCTAAGAAATGTCACCCAACGTGGTTTTAAATGGTTCTATGTTCTAGGTTGATGGTTCTGGGTTCTAAGTTTAATGTTTTCTCTCAGAACCTAGAACCCCGAACTTTCTAACCCCGAACCTCACAACCGTCTGATCCGTACATTGCGAAACCATACGCGGTCGCCATGGTCTTGCAAGGCGATGTGGCCTTCTTTAACCTGTCCGTAGCCGGGCATATCTTTGAACTTCGTTTGGGCCACCTGCTCCTTCCACGCGTCGGTCCACAGGTCATACTTCACTACCTTTTTGCCGTTGAGCCAGTGCTCCACGTGTCCGTCATTCACCACAATCTTACCCTGATTAAACTCATCGATGGGTTTCATCTCCGCTCCTTCGGCAGCGTGCATAGCGTAGTTGGCTCCTGTCTTCTGCGATTCATTCAGCGGATAGTCGTTCTTTTTAGTGAAGTTATCGGCGTCGATAATTTGATACTCCGGTCCAGTCTCGAAGCTGTGTTCATACTGCTCGTCTTCTTGCACTAAGTAGATTACGCCACTGTTGCCCGCCTCGGCCACCTTCCACTCGAACTCCATCTCAAAGTTTTGGTAGGCTTCGTCGGTGACAATGTCGCCTTTGCCGCCGTCGGTGGTCAGCAGGCCGTCTTCTATCTTCCAGCTAATGCCCTCGCCGCGGTAGTCGTGCCAGTGGTCGAGGTTTTCTCCATCGAAGAGCACCTCCCAGTCGTCGGCCGATTCGGAGACGGTTTCGGCGGGGGTTACTGGTGCCTGTTCGATGGCCGTGTCGCTATTGGGAGTAGAACAGCCCCAAATCAGCGCGATGGCAATGGATACCAGAATATCAAGAGCAATAATCAGTAGGTTTCTCATAGGGTTGGTTGGTTATTTTATTGTAAGAACATGATTAATCATGTTCCTACGATTAATCATGTTCCTACGTTGGTATTATTCTCGTTTCCCCATGGCCTTCTCGTCGGTCACCTCGGTCATGTTCTGCGGGTCCCAGTACACCACGCGCTTCTCGTAGTGGCTGGTGTTGGAGGCTAGGGCCGGACCGGCGGCGCGCAGTCCAAACACCGGGCCCTCCACGGTTTCTTCGCCGGTGCGCATGGCGTTGAAGAAGTCGGCAAAGTGGTCTTTCCGCATACCTTCTCCGCCGTATTCCTTGGGCGGCTCGTAGGTTTCTTCGGTCGGCGTAAACTTCGTGGTCAGTTCGCTGGCGTACTTCTTCTTGTACTCCTGCTCAAACTCTTTCTGCATGGCTTCGGGGAACGTGTCGAAGGTGTCCCATCCGCCGTAGCCGGGCGCTTCGGGCAGCTTGTTGCGCCGCACCGTCACGCTGTTCCACCCGATATCCATCTCTCCCTCGGAACCCACCAATCGGATACCCGTGCGGCCGCCCGAACCGTCGACGAAGTTCACCCGCAGCCCCAGGTTGAAGGCCGGATGCTGGTCGCTTTTGGGGTAGTCGTACAAGCCCATCATCACGTCGGCCACGTCGCGCCCGTCTTCCCAGTAGCGCAGTCCGCCCGTGGCGTAAATGCGTTCGGGCCCGATGGCCCCGGTGATGGTGTGCAGCATGGTGAACAGGTGCACGAACAGGTCGCCCGGAATGCCGGTGCCGTAGTCGCGGTAATTGCGCCAGTGAAAGAAGCGCTCGGCGCTGAAGGGCAGGTCCGAGGCGTCGCCCTGGAACATCGTCCAGTCGCAGGTTTCGGCCGAAGCGTCGGGCGGAATGGAGTACTGCCAGGCGCCCAGGGCGTCGTAGCGATCAAAGAAGGCTTCAGCGATCATGAGCTGGCCAATCTCTCCGGCTTCGTAGAATTCTTTGGCCTTGCGGTGGGCCAGCGAGCTGGCAAACTGACTGCCCACCTGAAAGGCTTTGTTGGTTTTCTTCTGGGTCTCAATCACCGCGGGCCCTTCCTTGATATACTGCACCATCGGCTTCTCGCAGTACACCGCCTTGCCCTTTTCCATGGCCTGGATCGCCATGCGGTCGTGCCAGTGGTCGGGAGTGGCAATGATCACCGCGTCGATGCCCGGATCGTCCAGGATCTCCTGGTAGTTCATGGTGGTTTTCACCTGGTCGCCGTAGATTTCTTTAGCGCGGGTAAGGTGCCCCTGATAGCAGTCGGCCACCGAGACAAGCTCGATGCCCGGTTGGGTGAGGGCGGCGTTCACGTCGCCAAAGCCCATGATGCCCATGCCGATGCCCGCGATGGTGATGCGGTCATTGGCGGGCACCGGACCGCGTCGTTTGAGGATGTGAAAGGTCTTGGACGGCGATGCCGCCAGTGCCGCGGGCCCCGTGGCCAGGGCCGCCGCCGTGCCGCTAAGCTTCTTAAGAAACTTCCGGCGGGCATTATCGGATAGTTGAGACATATTTGGGTTAAGTTGAGTTAAGTCTTCTAAAGATAACGCAAAAAGACGAGGAGGGCAACTTTCGGTTGCTTTTTGACAACAGCCGGGCAGTGGGGACACTGCCCGGGGGGGAGGGGAGAAAACATCGAATGATGAACAAGAAACGCCGAATGATGAAGTAACTAGTGTAATATTCTCACCTTTGACCATTCATTATTCCTTGCGTCTGGTGTCCGGTAGCGATGGAACAGGCCTTGTTGCTATTTCTTGATTATTCCCTTGAAAATATGAACGACCTCTTTGATCCTTTGATAATACGCCACCATTTGCAAATACGAAATCGCGTCGTTTTCCCCGTGGGCAATATTGTTTCTATTGCTTACTACGGCATTCAATGCTGCTCTTTGCTCGTCATTCACCCTGACCTTGAACTGATCGGACCAATTATTATCAAAATCATTAAGAAGTTCTGCCAACTTGCTAAACCTGAGATTCGTGACGTATCTAATTTCTTTGTTCACGTAGGACTGTATTTGAGCGGGTGACGTGCCATCCGTGAATTCGCTCACCAAATTACGGACGGAACTTTCCACAAACCCCGAAGCTCTCACGCACAAGAACTTAGCAAGAAGTGCTTGTTGCTCTTCATCTTCCACGTTCTGAACTGTTTCAAACAAACTGTTGAGCTTCTTCTCTTGCTGTTCCAGCTTCCACTTCATACTAATCTAATGCTGCTATCTTCTGGGTTGCGATTTGTATCCTCTGCTCGATAGTATTTTCATCCGTAGTACCTGACATACAATATTTCTTGAACTGGTTGTCATCGAGAAGTCCGTTATACGCCTTCACATATTTATTTACCGAAGAAATACCCCCCGCGGTTAGTTTTTTGGTGGTGGCAATCATCACCGCATCAAAAACTGCCGAATGCACCCCCCTTTGCATCCTGAATGCTTTGTCTCCTAATGCATCACTAATGAAGTTTACCGTTGGTTGAAAGTAACCTCTCAAAGTTTCCTCGCTATGAATCTCGAGATCTCTGTTCTTAGCCATACTAACGTTTAAGAATTCCTTCATTGGTTTTTTGTAAACATGAAAGTTTAAGAGCAAAGAAAAATACCTCAGGATAAGCTCTTCTTCTTTTAGCCTTTCGTTGTGTTCTCCTCTGATTATATTTCTCCAGCTTGAGTCTGTAGTAGCCAGATTAACTAATAGTTCATTGTGTTTCCCATAGAAGATACAAGCTCTAATCTCTTGTGAACTTAAGGGGCGGCCGCCTGAGTTTATTCTTTCAAAAACTTGATAGATGCTGCTGTCATCGTCATCTGGTTCGTTCTGCTTAATGATGGTGGCATGAATGATCGAGTCGTCCAACCTGTTCTTGTCGGCCGGAGATAAACTATCATAGTCCTTCCCTTCCAAGTCTGCCTGTACCTCAAGCAGTTTAAATTCTGATCCGTCTTTAAACTGCTTGTCGTAAAAGTATAGTAACGTTAATAGCCGCTGTTGTCCGTCAACAATTAGCAGCTTGTTGTTCTCATTTTCCTTGGACAAAAAGATTCCAGGAATAGGTAGGCCAAGTAGTAAAGATTCAATGAATTTTGATGCCTCAGACTTATTCCAAACGTATCTGCGCTGAAATGGCGGAACAAAGATATTTCCGTTTCTTAAACGCTTGACCAAAGAATCAACCGGATAGTCAGCGCCATAACTCGTCATCTCATACCTAAAAGGAATGACTTCGTGCTCAGTATCACTGATAATCTCTGTGAACAGATCTAATTGAGAAGTTTCCATGTATAACTGTATCATCTTGAATGCACAATTTAAGAAGTTTTGCCAACTTTAACAGTGTTCTGCCCGCTGACATCTTGTGATTGAGCAGATGACTCAATACGATACTTTGTAGAGAGTAGAGACCAATTGATGAGGGTGCCGACCGGGAAAATAAGAAGAGTAATAAAGCGGCGCGAGGAGCAATTTATCGCTCAAAAAAGGTAGCTTTTGCCGTCAACCTTACTCGGCTGGCGATCCGCTTAGGTTGGCTAAAAGCTCGTTTTTGCGTGAATCATTCTGGCTTTAGTAGTAACTATCGCGATTTTTTTGACCGGAGCACTTCTAAGGGTCGGTCAATGATAAAGGTTGTTTCTCCGGCAGGATTCAACGCGCTCATTTTCAGGAGTTGAGCGTACCCTTCCCAAGCGTCGAGCGTGCCATCCCCACGGTTCAGGCGTGCCTTTCTCAGGAGCCAGACGCGCCTTTCTCACGCGCCGCGCGGTTCATTAGAATGAAACAGACTGATTCATTACCAGGAGTTGGTCAAGATCATTAGCAGGAGTTAAGCAGACTCCTACCCAGGAATCAAGCAAAGTCATTGCCAGGAGTTGCTGAGCATCATTACCAAGGGTTGCGCAGAATCATTACTAGGAGCTATGCTTTCCTTCATCATTCAGTATTCCTTGCGCCCGGCGCCCGGCTCGACATTGTCTTTTTTCCTAGACTAGCGCCTCCGCTGACCTACTCGGGTAGCCTTCTCGGTATAGTGAATCTATTCTCATGGAGCAAAAAAAAGGCCCTCACTAGTAGCGAAAGCCTTTCCATCGTTAAACTATGTTCACCAAAAATTCTTATCGTGGGCCAAAGCAGCGGCCGGTCAGTCTACCGCCAGCAGGTAGTCGAGCTGTCCGACGCGTGCTTCTCCTGCTTTGGTTTTGGTAACCACCTGCAGGGTGTAGTTACCCGCCTTCAGCGTGTCGGGCATTCCGGCGTATATCTTCTTCTTGCTCATCTCAATGTATTCGTTGGCGCGGGTTGCTTTTCCTTTTTCGTCCACCAGAAACACGCCCTGGGTGGCGTCAGTGGCATCGAAGGTCAGCTTATCGCCGAAAATGCGCACCGCCTTGCCGGGGGTGATCCGCTCGTTGGTGGTGCCGCTCACCACGTCTTCTATCACCGAGAGCAGGGGCACGTTCTTGTTGGGAGTCACCTTGCGCAGCACCACGCGCTTCAGGGCCTCGGTCAGGGTTTTGCCGGGCAAGAAGTTGAGGTGCAGGCTATGCTTGCCGGGAGTGTAGGTTTCCCGAACGCTGTGGAACACGCCGCGCATGCTGGCGCTCATGGCAAACATCTCGGTGTTGATGCTGTAGCCCGCTTCCACAAACTCGCTCACGACCTTCTTTTCGGCCTCAAACACGGCCAGAAGTTCCGACCCGGAAAGCCCTACGTTGTCCTTCACGATGCCGTCGATAATGTCGTCGCGCGTTTTGGTGCCCTTGCTGATCACCACGGCGCGCGAGTCGGTGGGGTCAGGAGTTAGTGAGTTGTCAACTAAATAATAATCCATAGGGTGTTTCTTTTTGTTATTAAAAGGGTTTCGCTGATCGATTAATTGGTGATGCGACAAAATTGGGGGATGACTAAGAGCAATGCTCGACCGGATGGGCAGAAATATTACGTGGTCCAAAGATTGGTTGAAAGCGCGTCGTTTGTTACCCGTGACCAGCACCTTTTACCGTGCGACTCAAGCACCCACCGGGTCACCCGCAGCCGACCCGGTGGTGAGCGAAACCGTTCGTTCCCGTCGCTGCCCGCCCGGTGGTTCCTTTCAGGTGACCATCGGGGTTCCCGATGGGAATAGTGAGAGGTTTGGCTTTTGCTACCACCACAATCTGCCCCTGACTTGCCCAATGTAGCGCCCGTGACACCTTTCTTCCGGCAAATACGTAACTTGCCTCCGGAAACAACCTCTTGTCGTTATGACCCACGCCATCACCTTCACCAACGCCCAGGGGCACGAGCTATCGGCCCGGCTGGATATGCCCGCCTTCGCACCGCAGTCCTACGCCATCTTTGCCCACTGCTTCACCTGTAGCAAGAACCTGAACGCCGTGCGGCACATCAGTCGTGCCCTCACCCAGCACGGCACAGCGGTGCTGCGCTTCGACTTCACCGGTTTGGGCGACAGTGAAGGCGAGTTTGCCAACACCAACTTCTCGTCGAACGTAGAAGACCTGCTGGCCGCGGCGGCCTACCTGGAAGAGCACCACGAAGCTCCCCAACTGCTGGTGGGCCATTCGCTGGGCGGAGCCGCGGTGCTGCTGGCTAGTTTACGCATCGATTCGGTGCAGGCCGTGGCCACGCTGGCCGCTCCGGCGCGTCCCGACCACCTGCAGCGCCTGTTCACCCAGGACCTGGACACGATTCGCCGGGAAGGTAAGGCCGAGATCAACCTGGGCGGACGGCCGTTCACCATCACTCAGCAGTTGATCGACGACCTGCAACAAGCGCACGAGAAGCACGACTACGAGCGCATCCACCAGCCGCTGCTCATTCTGCACTCACCGGAGGACCAGGTCGTGTCGATTGACAATGCGTCGGATATCTACCGGCAGTCGCGTCACCCTAAGTCGTTCGTTGCCTTAGACGGGGCCGACCATCTGCTCAGCGCTCTGGCCGATGCCCAGTACGCGGGCACCATGATCGGTACCTGGGCCCAGCGCTACGTGGCACCAAAGGCGGAGCAATCGTCCGCCGAGCTTGCGTCAGCCGTGATGACGCGCACCGAAGCGGGCTTCACCACCGCCGTGCAAGTGGGGCCGCACCACCTGGTGACCGACGAACCCGAGTCCGTCGGCGGTAGCAACCTGGGGCCCACGCCCTACGACCTGGTGGCCGCCGGACTGGGCGCCTGCACGGGTATGACGCTGCGCATGTACGCCGACCGCAAGGGCTGGCCCCTGGAAGCCGTGCAGGTGCGGCTGGAGCACAAAAAGGTGTACGCCCACGACTGCGAGAACTGTGACGACCCGCAGCAAAAGATTGACCGGATTGAGCGAATCGTCACCGTAACCGGGCCGCTGGACGAAGAGCAACGAGAACGACTAGCCGAGATTGCCGATAAGTGCCCGGTGCACAAGACTTTAGAGGCTGGTATGCGGGTGGTGACAAAGGTTGAAGGTTCGGGATTTTAGGTTATCTGTTAGACTAAGAACCTAGAACCTCTAAACCCAGAACCACAACCCCGAACCTAGAGTCTCTAAAAACAGTTCTTTAGCCGACTTCCCGTTTCCGTTCTTCATGCTCAAGATCGCCTGGACCCCTAACTACTCCCACTCGCTGCCCGAGAATCACCGCTTCCCCATGATCAAGTACGATCTGCTGCCCGAACAGCTCATCTACGAGGGCACCATCACCGAGGCCAGCCTGTTTGCTCCCCACCCCCTGGAAGAACGCTACATCACTAATACTCACGACGCCACGTACTGGCACCGTTTAAAGCACCAACAACTCACCAAGTCTGAGATCAGGAAGACCGGTTTTCCGCTATCGGAGCAACTGGTGCAGCGCGAGATTACCATCGCACAGGGCACGATACAAGCGGCGCGGTACGCACTGGAATACGGCGTGGCGGGCAACGTGGCCGGAGGCACGCACCACGCCTTCACCGACCGGGGCGAGGGCTTTTGCCTGCTCAACGACAGCGCCATCGGAGCGAATTACCTGCTGGAAAAGAAGCTGGCGACTCGGGTGCTCATCGTTGATCTGGACGTGCACCAAGGCAACGGCACCGCCCAGATTTTCCGAGGTAACCCCGCCGTGTTCACCTTTAGCATGCACGGAGCCAAGAACTACCCCATGCACAAGGAGCGCTCTGACCTGGACATTCCCCTACCCGACGGCACCGACGACCGCCCCTACCTGCGTCACCTGCGCCGCACCCTGCCCCGCCTGATGGATGAAGTGCAGCCCGACTTTATATTCTATCAGTCGGGCGTAGACGTGCTGGCCACCGACAAGTTGGGGCGCCTGGGCCTGACGATGGCCGGTTGCAAAGCCCGCGACCACTTTGTGCTGCAAACTTGCCGCGATGCCGGAGTGCCGGTTACCATCAATATGGGTGGCGGGTATTCGGAGAAGATTGCTCACATTGTGGAAGCCCACGCTAACACCTACCGACTGGCGCAGGAAATCTTTTTCTGAACAGCAGGATTCATCTACCATTAACTCTGTTCAACGACTGCTAACTCTGTCATCTTCCGTGGCACCCGTAGGGTCTCTCGAAGAGGACCCTACGCGTTCAGCGGCCCTCTCTTGTCCATCTTCACTTTCTATTCTCGGTACCACACAGCATCTGCTCAGCAGCATTAAATGCCCGGAAAGCCAGGAAGCCTTGATAATTTACCATAACTTTGAGCATCAACGCTATCCAACTGACGAACATTATGCTACGAACCCATACCTGCGGCGAATTACGACCAGAACACATTGGTCAATCCGTGACCCTCACTGGCTGGGTACAGCGCGTGCGCGACAAGGGCGGCGTACTGTGGATTGACCTGCGCGACCGCTACGGCCTCACCCAACTCATTTTCAAGGAAGGCGAAACCGACGTCAACGTGATGCAACAGGCCCAGCAGGTGGGCCGCGAGTACGTGCTGGAAGCCAAAGGAAAGGTGATCGAGCGTTACGCCAAGAACCCCAACATGCCCACCGGCGACATTGAGATTGAGGTGGATGAGCTCACGGTGCTGAATCCTTCCAAGGTGCCGCCCTTTACCATCGAAGACGAGTCGGACGGCGGAGAAGACCTGCGCATGCGGTACCGCTACCTGGATTTGCGGCGCAACCCCGTGCGGCAAAAGCTGCAACTGCGCCACCGCATGATGCAGCAGACGCGCACCTACCTGGATCAACAGCAGTTCATTGAAGTGGAAACGCCGGTGCTCATCAAGTCTACTCCCGAAGGGGCGCGCGACTTCGTGGTGCCCTCGCGCATGCACCCGGGCGAGTTCTACGCGCTACCGCAGTCGCCCCAAACCTTCAAGCAGTTGCTAATGGTGTCGGGCTTCGACCGCTACTTCCAGATTGTGAAATGCTTTCGCGACGAAGACCTGCGGGCCGATCGTCAGCCCGAGTTCACCCAGATCGACTGCGAGATGTCGTTTGTTACGCAGGAAGATATCCTCAACACCTTTGAAGGACTGACCAAGTATTTGTTCAAAGAAGTGAAGGGATTAGACTTGGAAGCGTTCCCCCGGATGAGCTACGACGAGGCGATGCGCTTGTACGGCAACGACAAGCCCGACACGCGATTCGGCATGACGTTCGTGGAACTCAACTCCGTGGCGCAGGGCAAGGGTTTCAACGTATTCGACCAGGCCGAACTGGTGGTAGGCATCCGTGTGCCCGGCTGTGCCGACTACACCCGCAAGCAATTAGACGCCCTCACCGACTTCGTGCGCAAACCGCAAATTGGGGCCAAGGGCCTAGTGTACGTGAAGTGCAACGCCGACGGCAGTTTTAAGTCGTCGGTAGACAAGTTCTACGGTCAGGAAGACTTGCAGCAGTGGGCCGGGGTGATGGAAGCTCAGGCAGGCGACTTGCTGCTGGTGCTGTCGGGCGATACTAACGCGACTGGGCGGCATTCCGCACGCCGGGCGCTGTCGGAACTGCGCCTACACCTGGGCAACGAACTCGGTTTGCGCGACCGGGCGGTATACCAACCGCTGTGGGTGGTGGACTTCCCCTTGCTGGAGTGGGACGAGGATACGCAACGCTACCACGCGATGCACCATCCCTTTACCTCCCCCAAGCCCGAGGACATTGCTAAGCTCGACAGCGACCCGGGTGCGGTGCGGGCCAATGCGTATGATTTAGTCATTAACGGCGTAGAGATTGGGGGCGGATCGATCCGGATTCACGACCGGGCCTTGCAAAAGCTCATGTTTCAGCACCTGGGCTTCAGTGATGACGAGGCGCAGGCGCAGTTTGGCTTCCTAATGGAGGCTTTTGAATACGGTGCCCCGCCCCACGGCGGTATCGCCTTCGGCTTCGACCGCATGTGCGCCTTGTTCGACGGGGCCGACTCGATCCGCGACTACATCGCCTTCCCCAAAAACAACTCGGGCCGCGACGTGATGATCGACACGCCCTCACCAATTTCGGGGGAGCAGCTGGGTGAGTTGGGAATTGAAGTGAAGGAAAAGATGTGAGATGTGAGATGTGAGATGTGAGATGTGAGATGTGAAACTAAACAAATGATACGGCTATGTTACCATCCTTAGGCATTCGGAATTATCGCAACCTCAAGAGCCTGGACATTGAGCGACTGGCGCGGGTGAACCTGATTGCGGGGAAGAACAATACGGGGAAGACCTCGCTGTTAGAAGCGGTGTCGTTGTATGCGGCGGGGGGTAGCCTGCGATGGATTGATGAGTTGCTGAAAGCAAGGGGTGAGTTTTATAGTCGGCACCAAAGTACCCTAGCAAACAACTTAAAATCGTACAGATCTTTATTCTATAGAAATAAGCCTGGATTTTTAGATGAAGAGCGCATTGTCATTGGCCCATCCGAAGACTTACAGTGTGGAATAATCAATCCTAAGGAACTTGAATGTAGCCTTTCCATTCGTTTTATAAAAAAAGAAAAGAAAAGTCATCAACTTGTGAATCCCGACACTAAAGAGGTAGTGGTTGTGGAAAACAAGTGGATGCTTGTCGAGGATCGTAGTAGATTAGAAACAGAAAACGATCTGAGAGTTGGTCTTTCTATTTCATACAGTAGAGAAAGCTCACAGCATCAGATGCTAGACGATCTAGATCGGGAAAACAACTTTGGGTACATCATGTCTGACTGGCCATTCAACCTTCAGTTTGTTAGAACTCTTATAAGCGAACCATCCGTTAGGAATTGGGATAAGATTGACGCTACAGATGATGTGAGGCATGTTGTTGAGGCATTACAGATTATTGAACCTGATACCGAAAAGTTAGCTTTTGTGGCTGACTCAAGCGTTGAGAAGAGAAGCCCAGAGATTAAGTTATCTAAAAGCAAAGGAAGAGTTCCCCTGAGAAGCATGGGCGACGGCATGAACCGTATCCTTACCATTGTTCTGGCTTTGGTTAACGCTAAGGATGGCTACTTACTCATCGATGAATTTGAAAACGGCCTGCACTATACCGTTCAGGAAGACTTGTGGAAGATGATCTTCAAACTGGCCAAAGAACTTAACGTGCAGGTATTTGCTACTACGCACAGCGACGATTGCATTCACGCTTTTGCGAGTGTTCTTAATATTGAAGAGAACCAGTCGGAAGGGCAGTACTTTCGACTCGAAAGGTTTGGTGACATCATCAAGCCCATCTTCTATAGCCACTCTGCGCTGGAAGCAGCCGCTGATCAACACATTGAAACTCGCTGATGGCTATACCCAGTAATTTGCTCGTCGTTGAGGGTAAAGACGATAAGCATGTGATGTTGAACCTACGCGATAAGTTACAGTTCAAAGATACCTATGATGTTGCAGATAAGGGTGATGATCACAAGCTACTTCAATCGATTGAAGCAGAACTGATTGCGCCCGGGAGAAAGTGCCTGGGAATTGTCATGGACAAAGATACCGACGACCCTGATAAGAATAAGAATCGGTGGGAGCAAGTTAAAGCAATACTAACTTCGCTGAATTATAATATGCCTGAATCTGCTCCGCCCGGTGGCGCAGTGCTCTCCTCTCCTGAATTAGGTTTTGCCAAGGTAGGCATTTGGTTGATGCCCGACAACCAGAATCCAGGCATGCTCGAAGACTTTATGCGGCAACTGATCGTGCCAGACGATGATTGTCTTTCATTCGCCGAAGCGACACTCAATGAGCTAGAAATCAGAAAGATTCAGCGGTATAAGGAAGTGCATCGCGCCAAAGCCCTAATGCATACCTGGATCGCCTGGCAAGACCAACCTGGCATTCCTTTGGGTCAGTCCACCAAGCGCTACCTCACCACCGACACCGCCCTTTGCCAACAGTTCGCCGCCTGGCTCAATCGGTTGTTCAACGACGCATAGTGTCAAGCACTGGTTGATCCACTAGCAATCGAACCATCGAGCAATCGACCCGCTAACAATCCCCCACCCCAGCGCGTTGTTCCCAAAACGCTCGCCCTTGTCCACCGCCCCTCCTATCCCACTCTCCCCCGCCGAAGACTGGTTCGCCCAGCAGGGCTGGAATCCCTTTCCGTTTCAGCGAGAAACCTGGCAAGCCTACCTGGCGGGCGAAAGCGGCTTGCTCAATGCTCCCACCGGCAGCGGCAAAACCTACGCTTTGTGGACGCCCTGCCTGCTGTCGTTCATCCAACAGCACCCCGATGACTATGCCACCACCCAGAACAACGGACTGCGGGTGCTGTGGATCACCCCGTTGCGCGCCTTGGCCAAAGACCTCCGCGCGGCGATGGAGCGCACCTGCGACGGGATGCAGGTACCGTGGCAAGTGGCCGTCCGCAGCGGCGATACCTCTACCAAAGATCGACAGAAGCAACTGCGTCGTCTGCCCGAATGCCTCATCACCACTCCCGAAAGCCTGCACCTGCTGCTGAGCCAGAAGGACCATCGGCGCGTGTTTCGTCACCTCGAGTGCGTAATCACCGACGAGTGGCACGAGCTGCTGGGCACCAAACGAGGCGTACAGCTAGAACTTGCCTTATCGCACCTCCGCGCGCTACGGCCGACCCTGCGGGTGTGGGGAGTGTCGGCCACCATTGGCAACCTGGAGCAAGCAAAAGACATTCTGCTGGGGCCGAACCACGTTAGACCCAGCCGCATCGTGCGTTCGGAGGTAGAAAAGCGCATCGAGGTGCACTCTATCATTCCCGAACGCGTCGACATGTTTCCGTGGGCGGGGCATCTGGGCATTCGGATGCTCCCCTATGTTTTGCCCATCATCCAGCAGAGCAAAACCACCCTGCTGTTCACCAATACCCGCGCCCAAACCGAAATCTGGTACCAACGCTTGCTCGAGGCAGTGCCCGACCTGGCCGGGCAGATGGCTATGCATCACGGCTCGCTCGACAACGAGGTGCGCACCTGGGTAGAAGACGCGCTCCACCAAGGAATCCTTAAACTGGTGGTCTGCACCTCCAGCCTGGATTTGGGCGTGGACTTCCGACCCGTAGAAACGGTGATCCAGGTGGGTAGTCCGAAGGGTATCTCGCGCTTTTTGCAGCGGGCCGGGCGCAGCGGACACCAACCGGGAGCGACCAGCATCATTTACTTTCTGCCCACCCATTCGCTGGAGTTGCTCGAGGCGGCGGCCTTGCAGGAGGGCGTTCGGCAGCGGGTGGTGGAGTCACGCAAGCCGCTGGAGAACTGCTTCGACGTGCTGGTGCAGTACTTGGTGACCCGCGCCGTGGGCGAAGGCTTCCGCGAGGCGGAGGTGTATCAAGAGGTTTGTTCTACCTACGCCTTTCGTCAGCTTAGCCCGGAGCAGTGGCGGTGGGCGTTGCAGTTCATCACCACCGGCGGCAACAGCCTGGGCGAATACGACGAGTTCTCGAAGGTGGTGGTGGAAGACGAAATCTATAAGGTGACCAGCCGCCGCACCGCGATGCGCCACCGCCTGTCGATGGGCACCATCGTGAGCGACCCACTAATGCGCGTAAAGTTTCTGAGCGGTGGTTACATCGGCACCATCGAAGAAAGCTTTGCCTCTCGCCTCAACAAGGGCGATAAGTTCTGGTTCGCCGGACGCAACCTGCGGTTGGAGCGCATCAAAGACATGACGGTGCTGGTGAGCAAGGCCCGGGGCAAAGACGGACTAGTGCCCCGCTGGAGCGGCGGACGCCTACCGCTGTCCGCGCAACTGTCCGACATGATTCGTCTCAAGCTAGATCACTTCATTCAGGGCAAGTACACCGACCCGGAGCTTCATGCGTTGGCGCCTTTACTCAATGTGCAACGATCATGGTCGGCTCTGCCGAGTCGAGACGTGTTTCTCATTGAGCGACTTCCCACCCGCGAGGGCGATCACGTGTACATGTACCCCTTCGCCGGGCGGGCGGTGCACGAACTGCTGGCCGCGCTGGTGGCCTGGCGCATCAGCCAGATTCAGCCCATCAGCTTTTCTATCGCCATGAACGACTACGGCTTCGAGTTGCTTTCGGATCAAGAAATTCCGCTGGAAGAAGCCCTGGAGCTTGATCTGTTCGGCACCGATCACTTGGTCGACGACCTGCTGGCCAGCGTGAACAGCACCGAAATGGCCAAGCGGCGCTTTCGTGAGATTGCCGCCATTGCCGGACTCATCTTCCAGGGCTACCCGGGCAAATCCATCGGCAACCGCCACCTGCAGGCCACCGCGCAGATCATCTACGACGTGTTCGCCGAGTACGACCCAAACAACCTGTTGATGGCCCAGGCGATGGACGAGGCGCTCCACCAGCAGGTAGCCCACACGCAGCTAAGCGAAACGCTGCATCTCATCAACCAACAGCAGCTCATCATTCGCCATCCTCCCCAAACCTCTCCCTTCGCCTTCCCTATTGCCGTAGACCGACTGCGGGAAAAAATTAGCTCCGAGAGTCTGGAAGATCGCATCCTAAAAATGCAGCAACGGCTCGAAGAATACGCTGCAAACGGAGAAGTCTAATCCTTTTTGTTAATTTTGTCTCTCACCAAAACTACCGATATCTATGAAAATTGCCATTTTGTCTCGCAATGGTAACCTGTACTCCACCAAGCGCCTGATCGAGGCAGCAAAAAAACGGAAGCACGAAGTCCGGCTGATCGACACCCTGAAGTGCGACATTCAGATTGAAAAGAAGAAGCCGACCATTTTTTACCGGGGCGAGTATTTAACTGAAATGGACGCGGTGATCCCACGCATCGGTGCCTCCGTCACATTCTACGGTACTGCCGTAGTGCGTCAGTTCGAGATGATGAAAACGTTCTCCACCACCGAATCAGTGGCGCTAGTGCGCTCACGCGATAAGCTGCGCAGTCTGCAAATTTTGGCCCGCGCCGGACTGGGCTTACCCAAAACAGTATTTACTAACTACTCTAAAGACGTAGACCAGGTTATCGATGCCGTAGGGGGTGCTCCCTGCGTGATCAAGCTGCTAGAGGGGACCCAAGGACTCGGCGTGGTGCTGGCCGAAACCAAAAAAGCCGCTGAATCAGTGCTGGAAGCCTTCAACGGACTTCAGGCGCGGGTGATCGTGCAAGAATTTATTAAAGAAGCGAAGGGAGCCGATATTCGGGTGCTGATTATCGGCGACACGGTGGTAGGCGCCATGAAACGCCAGGCCAAAGAAGGTGAGTTTCGCTCGAACCTGCACCGCGGAGGTACCGCCCAGGTGGTAGAACTTACCGATGAGGAAGAAAATGCCGCTTTACGGGCGGCTAAAGCGATGAACCTCAGCGTAGCCGGAGTAGACCTGCTGCAATCGGCCCGTGGTCCGTTGATCCTGGAAGTGAACTCTTCTCCTGGTCTGGAAGGCATAGAAGCCGCCACGGGCAAAGACATCGCCGGATCGATCATCAAGTACATCGAGCGCAACGTAGACGTGGATTAGTCGCAAACAGTCCATAGTCGATTGTCCACCGTCAAAGCAATACCTATTGCTGTGGACCGTCGACTATGGACTAACGACAAAACCCATTCTTTTACCCAGCCCTCCACTCTAGGTCTTCACTTTATTTCATCATCTAGCTCCCCTCCCTTGCCCCATCGCCCGCTCACTATTTTAGGTCACGATATCACCCCGGGCACCTCGGTGCAGCTCTCGATGGACATTGCCAAACTGCCCACTCGCACCCACGTGGAGGTGCCGGTGTTTATCAACCGAGCCAAGCGAGAAGGTCCGGTAGTGTTGCTATTGGCCGGATTGCACGGCGACGAAACCAACGGTATTGAGATTTTGCGCCGCGTGGTGCGCCAAGGATACCACCACCCGGATCGGGGGACCATTGTTTGTATTCCGATCATGAACATCTTCGGCTTCATCAATCAGTCGCGCGCGGTGCCCGACGGGCGGGATTTGAACCGGGTTTTTCCGGGTTCGTCCACCGGGTCGCTGGCCAGTCGCATTGCCTACACCCTGCTCAACGAGGTGGTGCGGCACGTCGATTACGCTTTGGACTTTCATACCGGAGGAGCGAGTCGATCTAACTACCCCCAGGTGCGCTCGGTGTTAGAAGACGAAGAAAGTCTGGAGCTGGCGCAGGTGTTTGCCCCCCCCTTCATCCTTGCTTCCAAGTATCTGGATAAATCGCTGCGCAAAACGGCGCACTCCATTGGTAAGTCGGTGTTGCTCTACGAGGGGGGCGAATCGCTTCGCCTGGATGATTTTGCGGTGCAAGAAGGGCTCAACGGCGCACTACGGGTGCTTCATTTTTTGGGAATGCGTAAAGAAGAAGTCGCTACGACCCAGCCGCCGGTTTTGCTACGGAAATCAACCTGGATTCGTGCCAAAACCTCTGGCCTGTTTTTAGCCAGCATCCGCAACGGGGCCCGCGTGCAAAAAGGAGGCACTTTGGGCACCGTGATGGACCCCTACGGTGAGTTTGAGCGTAAGGTGCGCGCTCCGGCCGACGGACACGTCATTTGCATCAACAACCATCCGCTTGTCAACCAGGGCGAAGCACTGATCCACCTTGGATACGAATAATAGGTCTCAATGACCTTAGATCAATTCGCTCCTTTTCCTGATGATGTAATGATTCCCACAAAAGCGGCTGTGAATGTTGCTGCCCGAACGGTACATTTAACCCGCTTCCTACCAGGAAGAGAATAAGTCATTTTGCTTATTAACTGTTCCAGATTTGTGATGCGTAACGTTCTTTCAAGATTCCAAACGTACCTACTAGTTCTAGTCCTGGGCGCGCTGGTTGCCACTTCGTGCCGCAGTCGGGCCATTCCCTGCCCTTCTTTTTCTCAGACGATTCAGCCGGTGAAATCCACAGAATTCGCTGAAAGTACTTCTGCGCTTCCGTTTACCCGGTAGCAGAAGGGTCGTCTTTGGCCTCTTAATTTATGCAGCAAAACCGTAAAGAAAACTTTTATTCTCTCACTCACTGCTTCCTGGTCGGGCTGGTCGGAGTGTTGCTATTCACCGGTCAGCCTACGCGGGCACAAGACGGGAGCAACGTGCCTACCGTGAAGGTGCGCCGAAATAAAAAGAAGGTCAAGCGGGTGAACCCAAATCGTTCGTCCCGTCCCGTAAAGGCTAAGTATCGGCCGCCACTCTCGATGCCCGCCAGTTCTACGCCTAAGGATACCTATCTACGGCCTCGCTCCATCACCAGTTCTGGTAAGGTAAAGGATAACTACTCTCCCCCGCCCTCCAAAAGCCGTTCTGAAGGGTCAAACACCTTCGAGGCTCATCCAATGAGTGCTCCAGACGCCGAAGAAGGAAAAGATAGAGCCCATCTTCCGCTGCTCGATCGGATTTTTAACCGCTACAACCGCTATCACCGTCAAAAGGAGCGCTACTTGCAGAATCTTTCTATTCAACTTAATGGCTATCAAGGCGATATGCGGGTACGCAGAGATCGGGACGCTCCTGATAAGTCGGTGGGTAGTTTCAAAGGACCGGTACTTATTCCCACCCGCCCGGCTCAGCGCAAGACCTACGAAAAGGTTTCAAAGGAACATAACGCGTTCGCGGGGCACCAAAAACAACTTCGCCCTTACTTGCGGCAAAAGATTGAAAAGAACAAAGCTTATTACATGGCCCAGTACCAAGGCCAAATTCGCGTTCGAACTCCGAAGGGCCAAACCCGCTACCACAAAAAGTTAGCAGATCAAGTGCATCAACACGAAGGAGGCATTCGCGTGAAAAAGCGCTTTTTCGGCAGTGATAAACACCCCAGCGTGCACCACTTGGCCCAGAAGAGCAAAGCATCCTACCAGCAGAAAGAGCGGCACCGCAAGCGCCGGGTTTGGATTACCCATATTTTCAAATCTAAGGAGCAACCCCAACATTTGAAGGAGAAAGTTCGTAAGCCGAGGTACGACAGTAAAGAATCTGAAATTTGGTATTATTAAACCATGAACTGGAAATCTCTAGAAGACGTGGGCACCGTGACCCAACTGCAAGAAAAGTCGCGCGAGCGGCCGGTTATTATTTTTAAGCACAGCACCCGGTGCAGCATCAGTAGCATGGCCCTGAGCCGCCTCGAGCGCGCCTGGAACGAACAAGAAATGGAGAGCGCTGAAATTTTTTATCTGGACCTTATCCGCCACCGAGATGTCTCGCAGAAAGTTGCCGAGTCATTCCGGGTGCCGCACCAATCTCCCCAAATACTACTCATTCGCAATGAGCAGTGCGTGTACGACACCTCGCACATGGGCATATCCTACCGCGCGCTAAAGGAGCAAGTAGATCAGTTGTAACCTAAGATTCTCTCAAAAATCAAAGGTCACCTCCTGGCGAATGGCCGGATTCAAACTCAGTGCCACCGGACAGTGCAGCGCCGCATTTTTTAGCAATTCCCGTTGTTCTTCCGTAGCATTGGTATGCGCTAGGCGAAACGCAACGTCAATCTGGGCAATTTGCCGAGGATCGGACGACATGTGCTTGGTCACATCGGCTTCCAAACCTTCTAACGTGATATTGTGTTTAGAAGCACGAATTCCCATGATCGTCATCATGCAACTGCACAGGGCAGCGCATACTAAATCAGTGGGTGAAAAAGCTTCGCCCCGGCCGTGGTTATCGGTGGGCGCATCGGTGATTAGTTGGCTAGATGATTTCAGGTGAATGGCTTTAGTGCGCAGTTCGCCTTGATAAGAAGATTTGATTTGCGGCATAATAAATCCTAGATTTATACTTTGTATCTTTACACAAACTATACTTTTTTTCAATGAGCGGGAAATCTACGAAATTTTGGGCATCCTTTGTCTGCCTGCTGATGAGTTTATGTTGTACAAGCACCCAGCTGTGGGCGCAAGATGATAATGTTTATGAATACAATCAGGAATACATTTGGGGCGTCAGCAAAAACTCTAATTCTGGTCTAATCGGCGGCGTGGCGGGCAAATACAGTCGACAAATCAGCGAAGGTAAGTTTCAGTCCTTTGGGCTGGAAATTGTCAATGTCAAAAATCCCAAAGAACTTCGAACGCCTTCTCAAGCCACGGGCAACACGTATCTTTTTGGCAAAACCAACTACCTCTTTTCCGTTCGCCCTCAGTACGGCCGTGAGTGGGTAGTATTTAAAAAAGCCCCCCAGCAGGGTGTTCAGGTAAACTTTATTATGGCCGGAGGCCCTACCCTAGGTCTGCTTACCCCTTACTACGTGCAGTACGGTCGTGACCGACGGGTAGAAGTAATTCCGGCCCGTGATATTGCGAACCAAGGAAACACCGGATCAGTCGTTGGATCTGGCCCTTTTTTGCGAGGCATTCGTGAGGGAGAAGTTAACCTCAAGATAGGCGCAAACATCAAAGCGGCCCTGGCATTCGAGTTTGGCACCTTTAAGAACGATGTTACCGGTTTTGAGGTGGGGTTCCAGTTTGAAGCATTTCCGGAAGCTATTGAGATTGCCCAGGTGGCCGAAGCACAACGCTTTTATCCCTCCGCCTTTATCATGCTGTTCTACGGTAGCCGACGATAGTTTACTGGAATTTATCTTAGCCGACAACTGTTTTAGAATTGTCGTAAGCTACACTACGCCTTCTCTCCTATCAATATGATTGAATTACCGGTCGTTTCTAACCAGGCGCCGCGCACCGCCAAGCCCAATTGGCTGCGCGTGAAGTTGCCAACGGGTAAAGAATACGCCAAGGTGCGTACCCTGGTGGACCAACATAAACTCCATACTATCTGCGAGAGCGGCAGCTGTCCCAACATGGGCGAGTGCTGGGGCAGCGGCACCGCCACCTTTATGATTTTGGGCAACGTTTGCACCCGCAGTTGTTCCTTTTGCGCGGTGGCCACCGGCCGACCCCCGGAATACGACGAAGACGAACCCCGTCGTGTGGCCGAAGCCATCCAACTCATGCAGGTCAAACACGCCGTTCTCACCTCCGTTAACCGCGATGAGTTGAAAGACCGGGGGGCCGAAATCTGGTATCGAACCGTGCGAGAAGTGAAGCAACTGAGTCCGGATACAACCATCGAGACACTTATTCCCGACGTGAAAGGGAACTGGGACGCGCTCTACCGAATGATTGATGCCGGACAAGAAGTGGTATCGCACAACGTGGAAACGGTCGAGCGACTGTATCGCCCGGTACGCCCACAGGCGAAATACGCCCGAAGTTTAGAACAGATTAGGCGCACAAAAGACTACGGCAAACGCACTAAATCGGGCATTATGTTGGGCTTAGGCGAAACCATCGATGAGGTTCATCAGGCAATGGATGATTTGGTGGCCCATGGTTTAGACATTCTGACCCTGGGGCAGTATCTGCAACCGACCAAAATGCACATCGCGGTGGCTGAATTCATTCATCCCGACCAGTTCGCCGCCTACCGAGAAGAAGGACTTTCCCGGGGATTGAAGTACGTTGAATCAGGTCCATTGGTGCGCTCTTCGTACCATGCTGAGCGACACGTTAATGTTTGATTGATGCAACCGGCATCCGGCAATCAGCAAAAAAAAAAATCTGACTACGTAGGTATCACTCCGCAGCGAGCCACAATTTTTCTGGCGGTCACTCACGGAGCCGGAGTGGTTGGTTTGCTTAGCCCCGCCAAGTTGCTGTTTCAGTTGGCGACCCCCTTTCACTTACTGCTGACCGTGTTCGTGCTGCTCTACTTTCACCAGGACTGGCGTTCTTCTTTTTGGTGGTTTATTGTTGGGGTGATGTTGATTGGCTACTGGGTAGAAGTGTTAGGAGTGCACACTTCGCTCGTTTTCGGTTCCTACGCTTACGATACAACCCTGGGTATCAAGGTGCTTAATGTGCCCCTCATGATTGCCGTTAACTGGTTACTGCTTACCTATCTGTGTGGCTCAGTGGTTCACTGCCTCTCCGCTAAAATTCCTATAAAAGTGCTGCTCGCTGCTATACTCATGGTTGCTATTGACTATCTTATCGAGCCAGTGGCAATCAAGTATGACTTCTGGCACTGGGAAACTCTCCATCCACCCCTGCATAACTACTTGGGTTGGCTGCTTACCGCGCTACTGGTGCAAGGATTATTTATCGCGACATCCTTTGAAAAAGGTAACCCTTTAGCACTACCCCTACTAATTATCCAGGCGCTTTTCTTCTTAATTTTGCGACCTTGGTAACAGGCGTTCCTGAACAAATCGCATTATCGGGGGTTAGCGTTGCAGTTACTTCTGCAATAAAAGCGAACCTGAAATCAGCCCATTGAGTACGTATTCAATAAAGGACCTAGAACAACTCTCTGGAATAAAGGCCCATACGCTACGTATCTGGGAGCAACGTTACCATTTCATATCACCTAAGCGTACCGAAACCAACATTCGGTACTACGATAGTGAAGATTTGAAGCTGATACTCAACGTTGCCCTGCTAAAAGACAATGGCTACAAGATCTCTAAGATAGCCACCCTAGGCCGGGATAAGTTAAACGAAATTGTGCTTCAGCTTACTAAGAAAAACTGGCGTTATCCTGACCAGATTAACGCGTTGCTACTCTCAATGATTGATCTTAACGAGGAGCGATTTGAGGAAGTCGTTGCTTCTAATGCGCGCAAAATAGGCTTCGAGGCCACTGTACTTAACGTAATTTATCCTTTCTTGTCCAAAATCGGAGTGCTCTGGCAAACGGATGCGATCAATCCGGCGCAAGAGCATTTTGTCACGAACCTTATCCGGCAAAAAATAATCGTTGCGCTTGATGGGCTTCCGCCCCCTCAGCGAAGCACGGTAGATAAATACCTGTTCTATCTTCCCGAAGGCGAGTTGCACGAGCTCACGCTATTGTTTGCGAACTATATTGTAAAAGCCCGCCATAACCGTGCAATCTACTTCGGGCAAAATCTTCCCTTCGACGACGTAATTAATATCTACGGTATTCTCAATCCCGAGTATATCGTCACGGTGATCACCACTAGCCCCCCCGCCAATCAGGTGCAAGATTACGTGCACCGCCTGGCCACTTCCTTTCCCCAGGCCACTATTCTATTGAGCGGATACCAAGTGCTGAGTCAGGACATAAAGCTTGCCGACAACGTGACGGTCTTTCATCGCATAGAGCACATGATCGAATTCGTAGAAGCAAATTCAGCAGAAGCACCATCTATCGAGGCAGACAAGTAGCTGCCGGTCAATAGTCGTTTACAAGCTACTGAGATATTCGGCTCCGCCCGGTTAGGCAGAGCTACTGGTCTAGGTAGTCATAAGTACTCATTTCGACGTTTCTTGACTTCTTGTTTGATTTTATTTGCTCAAATATTAAACAAACTTTCGAAGCTTACGTAACCACAAGCAAGCGTTATCCTAAATCGGAATCTTTTTACCCTATGCAATCAGCCCATTTTTTGCTTATCCCGACTTTTTCTTCAGCTACCGTTTCTCTTTCACCGAATTTACCGTATCAATATTACGCTCGCTTTTATCTGAATCCATTAGGTACTTTTTTAACGCTTGTTTAACTTTTCTTAGTCCCAGTTTCAACAAAAACACCTAACCTTTACGTTTATGACCGCACTAGAATTCAGCTATTCCTTAGACAAAATGTCTAAATCTTTGAAGCCCTTTGCGCTTAAGCTTACCAAAGACATGGAAGAAGCCAACGATTTGTTGCAAGAAACCATCCTTAAGGCTTTCACTAACCGAGATAAGTTTACCGATGGAACCAACCTTAAAGCGTGGCTTTATACGATCATGAAGAATACGTTCATCACCAACTACCAACGGATGGTGCGACGGAACACCTTCATTGATACCACCGATAACCTCCATTACATCAATAGCGCTAGCAACACCACTGAGAACCGCGCTTACTCTAGCTTTGCCCTGCGCGACATCAATCAAGCAATTGCCCAGTTGGATGACGCCTACAAAACTCCTTTCATGATGCACTTTCGGGGCTTTAAGTACCACGAAATCGCCGATCGCCTGCAAATTCCGATTGGCACCGTGAAAAACCGAATCCATATTGCTCGCAAAGAACTAAAATCCGTACTAAAGAACTATTCGGTTAGAGACTAGCGAGTGAATGCGTAAACGAGTAATCGTTATTGGAGCTGGCTTTTCGGGTTTATCCGTAGCCACTGCCTTGGCTCACCAGGGATTTGACGTAACCATTCTTGAAAAGAATAGCTCGCCCGGAGGGCGGGCTCGTTCTTTTTCCGAGAATGGTTTCGTGTTTGACATGGGACCCAGCTGGTACTGGATGCCCGACGTCTTTGACAACTACTTCGCCACCTTCGGCAAAAAAGTGGCCGATTACTACGAATTGCTCCGGCTCGATCCTTCCTACGCCATTTTCTTCGGTGAGAAAGATACGCTGGAGATTCCGGCTAGCCTCCAAGCGTTGCACGCACTGTTCGAGCAGCACGAACCCGGCAGCAGTGTCCGACTTGACACATTTTTGCAAGAAGCGGAGTATAAGTATCGGGTAGGGATGGAAGAGTTTGTGTATAAGCCGGGTCTTTCTCCCCTAGAGTTTGCCGACACCCGCGTCCTTCGCTCACTGTTCCGCCTGCAGATGTTCACGTCGATGGCTACGCACGTTGATCAGCTGTTTCAAAACCCCCGCTTGCGGCAACTGCTCAAGTTTCCGGTGCTATTCCTGGGAGCCACTCCCGAAAACACTCCGGCCATGTACAGCTTGATGAACTACGCCGATCTGGCGCTGGGCACCTGGTATCCCAAAGGAGGTATGTATCAGATCATTCGGGGCATGGTGACGTTGGCCGAAGAACAGGGAGTGAAGTTGCTTACCGACCAACCCGTACAACGCATTCTCACCAGCGGTCGTCTGGCTACCGAGGTGATCACTGAACACGATCGCTTCGACGCTGACGTCGTGGTTTCTGGCGCCGACTATCACCATACCGACCAGGCGTTGCTTACCCCCGCCACCCGAAACTACTCAGAAACCTACTGGAACGAACGGATGATGGCTCCTTCCTCGTTGTTGTTCTACCTGGGCGTGAACAAAAAATTGGACAACCTGCTTCATCATAATCTGTTCTTTGACGAAGACTTTACCCGACACGCCGAAGAGATCTACAAAACCCCCCAGTGGCCTTCCAATCCCTTATTCTACGTGTGCTGTGCTTCCAAAACTGATCCTGATTGCGCTCCGCCTGGCCACGAAAACGTATTCGTGCTCATTCCGGTAGCTCCCGGACTGGATGACTCACCCGAAACGCGGGAACATTATTATGACTTGGTCATGAAACGGCTGGAGCGGCTCACCGGTCAGTCCGTTCGGGATGCGGTGGTTTATAAGCGAAGCTACGCGCACCGTGATTTTGTGGCTGACTACAACGCCTTCCGGGGCAACGCCTACGGTTTGGCCAACACATTACGCCAAACCGCTATTCTGAAACCTAGTTTGAAGAACAAAAACATCGATAACTTATACTATACCGGACAGTTAACCGTCCCCGGCCCGGGAGTTCCACCATCATTGATATCAGGGTTGGTTGCCGCCCGAGAGATTACTAAACGATATCAACCGAGCAGCCGACCCGTTAGTACTGCTCAATTATAAGCGTTGAGAATAGTCTGGTACACTATTACTACCGGGTGCTTCTTCGTATATTGTACTAAAAGTTTGCGCACCTTATTTTATGAACCTATTTGATCTGACTGCCTTTCGCTGTAGCAAAATTATTACCCAACACTACAGTACCTCTTTCTCACTGGGCATTCGCAGCCTCCACCAGCGGTTTCACGATCCCGTCTACGCTATCTACGGCTTTGTGCGCTACGCCGACGAGATCGTCGACACCTTCTACGACCACGACCAAGCGCGCCTACTTAACGACTTCAAACAAGAAACCTACCGAGCCCTGGAAGATAAGATCAGTCTGAACCCGGTGCTCCACGCTTTCCAGAAGACCGTCACCGAATACGCTATCGAGACCGATCTAATCGACGCCTTTCTGCACAGCATGGCCATGGACCTGCAACCACAGGTATACGACGCTTCGGGTTACGACGAATATATCTACGGTTCGGCCGAGGTGGTGGGACTGATGTGCCTGCGGGTGTTTTGCGAGAGCGACGACGCCCAGTATCAACGACTCAAGCCCCCCGCCCAGCGGCTGGGTGCGGCCTTCCAGAAGGTGAACTTCCTGCGCGATATCAAGAGCGACTACCAAGACCGGGGGCGGGTCTACTTTCCGGACGTCGACTTCAACCACTTTAGCCAGTCGGCTAAAACTACCATCGAAGCCGACATCCAAGCAGACTTTGACGCCGCCTACCAGGGCATTCTTGGTTTGCCTCCGGCAGCGCGACTGGGCGTATATTTGGCCTACGTGTACTACCTGCGCCTGTTCAAAAAGATCAAAAACTGCTCCGCCGCCCGCATTACCAACGAGCGCATCCGCATCCCCGATAACCAGAAGCTGATGCTGCTGTTAAGAACCTACTTTAAGAACCAGTTTAATTATCTGTAGCACGAAACTACCTTTGATGAGCCCGTAGTGCATTCATCAGGAACTTATTCGGCCATTCTGTCCTTCCTTCATTCAATCATTCTCACTTAATTACATTTTCTCAGCGCATGCATTCACTTGCGAAGATTGCTATTTTTGTTGGCACCTTCTTGTTCATGGAAGGCGTCGCCTGGTTCACGCACAAGTACATTATGCACGGCTTTTTGTGGTCGTGGCACCATTCGCACCACTCGCTCCGGCACGGTTGGCTGGAGCGCAACGATTTATTTGCCCTGGTGTTCAGCTTACCCGCTATAGCCCTAATCGTCACTGGTTACGAGGTGCCGTCGTTGTTCTTCCTGCGCTACGTCGGCTTTGGCGTCACCGCCTACGGAGTGTTCTATCTGCTGTTCCATGACATTCTAGTGCACCAGCGTATCCCGTTCAAGTTCAGGGCGAAGCATCCCTACCTCAAACGTATGATCCGGGCGCACTACATCCACCACGCCAAGCACACCAAAGAAGACTGCGAAGCCTTTGGTTTCCTCTATGCCCCCCCCAAGTTTGACGAACGTGCGGTAAAGAAGGAGTGAATGACTGAAGGATTGAATGGCCCCTATTCAATCATTCCCTCTTTCAATCCTTCAGTCAACGGATCTCGTCCATTCCAGCTCCCCGCTGAGTCCACGGGCACGAAACGGGCAAACAGATCTTCGGTGAACCAGTGGTGCTGCTTGGTGTTACGTACCGCTTGTCGGTGGAGGTCACTACCGTAGGCAAACTGCTTCATACTGTCGGCCGATTTCCACAGGCTGAAGGTGGCCTGCTGCACCACCGGCCACTCGCCCACGCCCAGCGACAGCCAGCAGTCGGTATGTCGGGCAAACTGTTGGTTGATCCGCAAGGCTTGCCGCCAGAAGGAGCGCAAGCGCCAGGGGTTGATTGTGGCGCGGGTGAGCACCGCCACCGGCTGGTTAGGCTCCGGAGCCGAAGTGGTAGGGTTAAAAGGTTGCTCACCCGACCAGTAGCCGTGCGCTTGGTAACTACTCAGGTACAGCGTCCAGTGCTCGTGGCTGCGTTCGGTGAACGTACGAAAGCGATCGTTATCAGCGAAGAACCGCTGGGCTGCGGCCCGGTCGTTCCACACCGCCAGGAGGCAGTATACTGAAAAGTCAGGGAAGTAATGAAACCGGCGGCCGGTGCCTAACATCCGGAAGAATGACAGGCCAGACACCTTTCGAAGGGGCAAAAGTGCCAGTTGCATCTGCGACATGCCCCACAGTTGGTTACGCCAGCCCGAAAAACGAAAGCAAGTGAGGGTAACTATCTGAGAAGAAGCTACATGATCGGACACCTAATCGGCTTTTCCGAAGGAGACAATGAG
Organism: Cyclobacteriaceae bacterium; assembly: GCA_965217295.1. GTDB lineage: Bacteria > Bacteroidota > Bacteroidia > Cytophagales > Cyclobacteriaceae > Tunicatimonas. The sequence continues at coordinate 3,329,382 of CBDCHR010000008.1, read as the reverse complement.
TGACACCCCGGACAAGAAGAAAAATAAACCAATGATCACAATCCAACTGTTGCCCACGAAGGGCAGGTTGCGACCGTAACCGGCCTCTTCAATCAACGAGAGAATAACCAAAATCAGGGGAATGATCCCGAGGATAGCCATCACAAAACCCGCTTTTCTCATAGTATCGTAGCTAAGACCGGGCAGTGCTGCCCAGAGGGCAAAAGTACGTCCTTCGGGCGAAAAAGAAAAGCCCCGTGCGCAAAGAATTGCCAGACGCTTAACAGACGGACACCTATCGAGACAAAGTAAATGCTGGCCGCGTTAGCCGATGAAGTGGCGGGTTATGCCGATTTCTTGGCGACATAAACATAATTTTCCCACGCGTCGCTGTAATCATCCTCCAAGCACATCCCGGCTTGCTCAATCAAGTGGCGGTATGCGTTCGCTCCGAGCGAGACGTATCGGAACGTCACGCCGTTCATCTCGCTCTCGCTCATGCCCGCGGTGCCGCCCGACGTGAAGAGGAATCGTCCACCGGGCTTCAACCACTCCGAAGCTTGCCGGATCACGGCCTTCTGCTCGGCTTCCGCCAAATGAAACAACACTCCCCATGCCACTACCCCCTCAAACGAGTCCGCTGCGAAGTGTGCCTCCTCTACCCGCTCGCACTGGGTAGAGACTCCCGGGAAGTTGGCCCGGTAACGCGCGATCATCTCCGGTGAGCTGTCAAGCCCTAAGAGGTAAAAGCCTTCTCGGGCGAGGAGTTGCGAGATAGGAATGCCATCCCCGCACCCAAGATCGAGAACCTTCGCGCGGGGCGGGAGCATCCGGGCGAAGGCCGCCACGTCGGAAACGCCAACCTTGGGGTTGCGCACGGCGGTGTACCATTCGGCAATTTGGTCGTACTCACGCATGCAAATCGGTATAACTATTGATCAGGCCGAAAGGTACTGGGGGACTTTGTAAAAAGCAATTACTCTGTCTCAATCGCTCCGCCGGTAGGTGATTCAGCGGAGCAGTAATCCCAGCACCAACCCGACCCCAACCCCGCCCGCTCCGTAGGCCAGTCGCTGCACCAACGACCGTCGCCGGGCGGCACGGGCCTGCGCTTCGGCTTCTTCCAAACTGCGGGTGGTTTGGGCCAGCGCGTACTGCGTCTGGTTCAGGGATCGGCTGAGTTGCCCCAGGGCCAGTTGGGTGCTCCGCAGGGTCTGGGCGGATAGTTGGTCGCTGGCCTGGTACCGCTCGAGCAGGGTATCATAGGCGCGCTGCGTGGTTTGCAGGCTTTGCGCGTAGGATATGATGAGCGAGTCGCTGACCCGACTGCTGGTATCCAGCGCGTAGCGGTGCAGCTGCCGGTAAAACCGGTAGCGGGACGGACTGATTAAGTAGGCTGAATCGGAAAGGGGTGGCAGCATGGTGCGGGGCAGCAGCAGTTGCGGGATATCTGCTTGCGTATTGTTCGTCCGGGTCTGCTCCGGCGCTGAGTTGGGGGTGGGTGATGTGGTTTGAGCGAAGGCCGCCCCTACTCCACCCAGCAGAAGCAGTATGATTAACCAACGCTTCATTCTATGGCGTACTGTTGGGCCACCTGCTGCAACGCCCGGCGAGCCTCTTGCTCCGCCCGCCACCGCTCTTGCAACGATTGCCGATACTGGGCGTCCGCTGCCCGCTGCGCTTCGTGCTCCAGGTGCGCTTGCCGAACCTGCTCGCTGATAATGCGCAACGCCCGCTGACTGTTACCGATCTCCTGCACCATGTAGTCAATCTGCACCTGCGCCTGCGCCAGACTATCACGCGCCACCGCTAGCTCCTGCTCGGCCCGCTGTAGCGTTTGTTTCAGTTCACCGGAAGCCGACCAAGCTTGGTAAAGCGACGTGATGGCTAGCACCGTGGCTAACCCTACCAACCAACGACCTACCCGATGAGGAACCAGCATACTGAACGTTCACAGGTTTAATTCCGCTTCTCTAGCTGTCCGATCTTCTTCCAAGAGGGATCTATATCCAGCGACACTGAGATTATGATGTTCCCGTCCTCGGAGTCGGTGTGGGCGGTGTTACGGCCCATCGTGGCAACCACTTGGTTGGGAGTGAGCTGATACATACTTCCGCTCACCGCGTCGATCACAATGCCGAGCAGACCTCCGAAAATGAGGTTGCCAAAGAACCATCCGTCTACGGTTCGTTGAATCTGCATTTCGTAAGGATAATAGCCATCCATCTCGATGCTCAGTGCGTATTCTTTTTTTCCGGCCACCTCTCCCGAGACGCGCCCCTTGCGGTTAAGTACCACGGCGGTGGGTGTGGTTCCGTGGGCTTTTCCGTCGATGAAAACCGTGGCCCCCGAAGGCTGGCTGGAAAAGCGAACCGTCTGTCTCGATCCGTGAATGATAGAAGCACAGTTGGTCATACCGATAGCCAATAAGGCTGCCATCGCGCGAGTGAGTAATATTCTCATGTCGACTAGTGAATAAGTGGTTATAAGATAAAGAATATTTTGATAAACTGTTGTGAGCTTGTGAGGGCACAAGCCCTGGGTAAAGGATTTAAATCGCAGTAACGGATTGAATGCCGAACAGCTCCAGCATCTGCGGATGACTACGCAAGGCAATACGGGCTACCATGCGAAACTCTACCATCCAGGCCCGCAGGGCCAGTTTTGCTCCCCGAACCTCTAGGGTGCGCTCATCAACCAGCACTTTCTTCCGTACGCGCTCTTCTTTTAGGGCAAGCAACTGCTGCACCTGCTCCCGGGCGTGCCCCAGGGCCACCGCAGAAATCCCAAAGGCCTCCAGCGAAATGTCGCGGATGTGCAGTTGCTGGTAGAAGCGAGCAGCCTGTCGCACACTCTCCCAGCGCCGGGTGGCCAGGGCGCTCACCCCCAGGGCTTCAAACAAGGCGGGGTTGGCGTGGAAAGCGGTTCGGGCAATGTTGACGTGCGCCCGAAACTGTTCGTTGACGGCCTGCAAGCTGGCGTTGATTTGCTGCGAGATGGCGTAGCGCTCGTTTCGTAGGCCCGTATGCACTTCGTGCAGGTGCGCCAACGTCCGCCACCGCAGTTTTCCGGTTTGCAGTTGCGCCGAACTCATTCCGTACACCTCCAGTTGCTGGCAGGCGCTGGGGTTGGTCAGCGCACCCTCAACGGCCAGCTCGGCCGCATGCAGCAGTTCGTCGGTCTTATATAAGTTCATGCGTAAATAGTTAACGGGGTTTAAGGACGCAAAGGAAAATAATGCGGCGCACTATTTTGGTGCAAGAACCCCCGGGGTGGTACTCCGTACTGTTTCAGGTTCAAAAGAAGGAATTGCCCCTCCGTAGAAACATGTAGGAACATGATTAATCATGTTCCTACAGTTTACACCGATGCTTTCACCCGGATGCCGAACATCTCCAGCATCTGCGGTTGCTGCCGGTAGGCCAAACGGGCATTGGCCCGAAACTCCATCACCCAGACGCGCAGCGCCACGACCGCCTGGCGCAACTCGCGGGTGTTCTGCTGCCGCAGTCCTTTCTGATGGAAACGCTTTTTTTTGTATTGCAACAGCTGCGTGGCCGTTTTCAACGCCTCCTGAACCTCTTTCTGACTAATGCCCTGGGCCTCGAGCGAGATTTTCTGTTGCAAAACCTGCTGATGAAAGTGAATCGATTGTTTCACGCAGGCCCAGATACCCCTTTCCAGGCGGTCGATATTCAAGGAATATAATTGCCCCGGCTCATCGCGTAGAGCAAACACAGCCGCCTTACGGTGCACACTCAATTGATCACGCACCGCCTGCAAGCCAGCGTTCGTCTGCTTTGATAGCGACCAACGCTCTTGCTCTAGTCGGGTGCGCGTTGTTAAGTGCCCATCAACTGCCTGAACACATTTTTTACCAATCTGAAACTGGGCGTTACCAAACCCTACCGCTTCCAGCCGTTGCTTTGCCTGCGGGTCTTCCTGCAAAATGTCGATAGTCAGTTGGGCGGCTTCTGACAATCCTTCGTGCGTGTACAAATTCATACTACTTCATTTGGTGAGTGACAAAGGTGCGTATCCTCCGGATAAGATACTTTTCCATAATGAATAGCAAATTACTTTGTACTATTTAGTGTATATTCGCCGTATTCCTACTTTTTTGCCTCCAAACATGAAGACACGTAGGCAAACGACACCCATTTTAGTCAACAAACATTACGTCGACCTTGCGTTCGAGTACCATTCGAGGGGCAAAACATACGCCGAGGACCCAAAAAGGTGGGATTAGCGGGCGCATGCAAGCCAAAAGTTGCCTAAAAACAGGCATTTTAGGGTATAAACCTCGCTGCAGGTACCCTCTAAGTGCCGTCGACAGGGTGCATGTAACGATGCAAGTGCCCACAAAAGCAGTATTTGCTATCCCAAAGTGAGATACTTATCTTGACCGTGCGGCACCGTTACCGATTTCCCAGCGTAGGATTTGACACGCATGTATGACTAGCGAACCTAAAATTTGTATTGTAGTTCATCATTCTGAATTCCTTGCGCCCGGCGCCCGGTTCGATATTCAACATTCAATATCGAATAAAGAACAAGGAATAATGAATGTCGAAGTAAAAGGACTTGTGAAACACAATCGCGCTAATCATACTCTGAAGCTTTACCTTGAAAACAACATCCCCAAAAATCATTTTAACTGTATTCGCATCACTAACTAACCATCAATGAAAACCGCCCTTTTAATACTCACCATGCTCACCGGATCAACGTGGCACAATAACCAAAACCAACCTACGATGGACACTAAAAACACCGAACTAATCAAGCAGTACTTCACGCACTTCAACAACCACGACTGGGAGAAGATGGCGAATATGTACGCGGACCCGGCAGCGTTTAAAGACCCCTCGTTTGGCCCCGAGGTGGTGACCCAAACCCGGAAGCAGACGGTAGAAAAATACTGTGAAATGAGCGAAATGTTCTCCAACCTGCACGACGAAATTATTCAAACCTACCCGTCCGGCGACAAGCACCTGATCGTTGAGTTTGTGTCGAGCGGCACGGCCCCAGATGGCTCGTCTTTTGAACTGCCGATCTGCACGATCTTCACCATTGAAGACGGGTTGATTACGAAGGATTACACTTATTTTGACAACTTTGAGTGATGAAAATCCCATTTGGTTTTCTTACCGACCCTGGTTCTGCTGCTGGCCGCTTGCGCCGATAGTCTCCCTGGCACTTCACCAAGTGTCGATAGCCCTCAGGTGGTGGTCACTAGGGCCGATTCGTTCTACGTGACGGGGCCTAACTTTGGAGGCTTCTCATTGGCTTCGCTAAAAGTTTCCACAGTTCAACCGGAAGCTAGCCGAGTTTTGCGCCCCCAAGTCTGAAGAGGAAACGGTGGCTGACCTATACCCGCCGGTGCTGGCGTGGGCGGCCACCGTTCGGTGAAATGCTGTCGACATTCTAACATCCGGAACGCGCTGCACACTTTTTGCTAGCTGTCTACCAAACGATTGCTGCGTGCCAGCAGCCCACCAAACCATCCAACTACTATGGCAAGTTACTTTGATCAACTCGTTGACGACATCCGCAAGGCGGCTAAGGAGAACAAGCCCAGCACCGACCAACACATGCCCGACGCCATTGTGCCCAACGAATGGAAAGAGCGGTTTCCTGGCGCCGATTACATGATCAGCCGTCCCTTACGCCACTGGTTTGGGCTCGAAAAGGAGATGTTTCCTCCGGCTGAGTACTGGGACGAAGAGCAACTGGACTTTATGGTGCGCATCCTGACGCACCTCTACCTGGAATTTAACTTTGAGCCGATGCTTTACCAGTACCACACGCCCGACGCTCCGCCCCACGAACTAGCCTACACGGCCCTGGTCCGGGGCTTTGATGCCATAGAAACCTACTACGTCGACTATCAGCAGCCGGTCTACTTGTGCGAGGAGGATCGAGATACCTGTCCGTTCGGCGAAGACTATTGCTTTTGCCAGAATAATTAATTTACCGCCGTGCGCACTCTCCTTCATTTCGTATGGCTACTGGGACTGGGATCAGGCATAACAGCCTGTCGCGACGATACTCCTGCACCCACCCTGGCGGTGAATACTTTTTCAGTATCTGTTGCCGAAAACCCAGCTGCTGATCAGTTGTTAGGCGCGGTGTCGGTCACCACCAACCAATCACGGACCAACTACTCCCTCAGCGCACAAAATCCGAGCGGTGCGCTCGCGATCCACCCCGGCACCGGAGTGCTCCGGGTGGCCAATCGGGATCGGTTTGACTACGAGAAACACCCCTTGATCACCGCTACGGTGACGGTATCGGGTGGGGGAGCAAGCGGAACAGCGCCCGTCACCATTGTGCTCACCGACGTGGAGCCCGAACTGAGTGACTATCAGCGGGAGGTGGTGGCTTACTTTAAAGAGATTGCCCTAGGCTTCGAGTTTGGCAACGCCAGCGCTATCACCCGCAAGTGGCGCAGTCCGATGCGGGTATTTGTAGGGGGGCAGGCAAACCGCGAATTGCGCGATGAACTAGCTACCATTATGGGTGAGATCAATGCCCTGGCAACCGACGGCTTCTCCGTAGCGATGGCTGCCGATTCCGTGCAGTCGAACTACTATGTGTTTCTGGGTACTGGGAAGCGCTACAGCGAGTTGTACTCCTCACAGTCTGGTCTGGTGAATGATAATTGGGGTTTGTTTTCGGTGTTCTGGAATGGACAAAACGAGATTAACCGGGGGCATATGTACGTGGACACTGAGCGGGCCGACCTTAAAGCGCAGAAGCACCTGCTGCGCGAGGAGTTCACGCAGTCGCTGGGGCTGGCCCGCGATGCATCCATCTATCCGCTGAGTATCTTTCTGTCGGATTGGAGCACCACTACTGCGTATGCCGATGTGGACCGTGACTTGATTCGGCTGCTCTACCACCCAAAGATGCGCATTGGGCTGGATGAAGAGCAAGTAGGCGTTTTGCTAGAAGAGATATTGCTGTCGGAGTGAACGGGAATTTTGAAATATTTGCTGGTTCGTGGCACGTGGTAACGCGACTATTCTTTGAGGGAAGGCAAGAGCACGGTGAAGGTAGAGCCCTGATTGACGCGTGAATCTAATTTGACCTGCCCCTTGAGCTTCTGAACGGTTTCCTTTACCAGATGCAGTCCCAAGCCGGAACCGGACACGTGGTTGGTGGCTCGGTAGAACATATTAAATACCTTATCCTGGTGCTCCTGGTTGATGCCAATACCGTTGTCTTCTACTCGAAGCGTGGTCTGCTGCGGCTCAACGCGGGCCGAAATCTGTACGTAGGGACGTTCGTGGCTTCGCCGATGGTAGCGGATGGCATTGGATATGAGGTTATTGAGCACAATCCGGAGGCGGCGGCGGTCGGTGAGCAAGGTTTCGTTCGGTTTGGTATGGTTGCAAACCTTTACTCGATCATGGTTGGCGTTTTGCTGCTGAGAGGCAATCACCTCGTCTACCATCTTATTGAGGTTGACCTCTTCCAGGGTAAGATCAGTACGTGAGTTTCGGGTCAAGCTCATGATCTCCTGGATGAAATTGTTTAATTGATGCAAGCTTTGCTCAGCCAGCGTCATAAACTGATTCTGCTGCACCGGATCCTCCTCCACCCTCAGCAAGTGCAGCAACCCCAGGGCGGAGGTGAGCGGTGCCCGCAGGTCGTGCGACACGCTGTAGGCGAAATGATCCAACTCTCCGTTCATCCGCTTGAGTTCTTCGTTTTGCTTTTGCAACTCTTCTTCGTACTGCTTCGCTTCGGTGACGTCGAACAGCACTCCCTGGAAGTATTTCTTGCCATCTTTCATCACACTGGCCCCGTGTTCTTCTATCCAGCAAACGCCCCCATCCCGGTGCTTCAGGCGGTAGGTAAGCTGGTAGGGTTGCTGGTTGGCTACTGCTCTGGCTACTGTTTCCTCGTTCACCTTCTGGTCATCAACATGGATCAGGTCAGCCGCACCGATGCGTCCTTCCACGAAATCTTCTACGGGATAGCCACATAGGTTAATGATTCCTTTACTAATGTAGAGCACCTTTCGGTCTTGGTCATTAGTTGACACGTATACAGCACCCGGAATGCTTTCGGCCAGGGTGCGAAACTGGGTTTCACTTTCCTGGGCCTGGCGCAGGGCGGTTTGCTGCTCGGTGATATTCTGCGAAACAGCCAGCACCCGGTCCACCACTCCTTCCGAAGAAATTAGCGGACTCACACTAACGAGGTAAGTCTCCCCTCCGATGGTGGTCTCCGTAAAAAAGCGCTCGCCTTGCAGGACACGCTGAAACTCTTTTTTCAGGCGGACGGTATCTTCCGGTGTTAACACGACCTCCATGGGCTGTCCGATCAACGTCTCTTCGGTGAGCCCAAGCTGCTGCAGCGCTTCGCCCGCAGTGTATAGATATTTTAAATCCTTATCAAGGATAGCCACCGCTCCGTTGGGAAAGTTCTGCGCAATCTGACGGCAGAAATCGTCGTAGGCGTAGGCTATCTCCGAAGAAGAGTCGGCTACCCGGGCCGTTTGCTGATTTGTTTGTTGCTTGAGAATGATGGCGACTAGCTCTTGTTGAGAAAGCTTATCAAGCGTTGACTGAGAATACGGTTGGAAAAATTTGGACATGGACGATAGTAGTAGCTGGCATATAAATAGTAGTTTTACTAGTGATAGTAAACAATGGATACCCGTCAGTAACCAAGTTTGGCAATTAACTTGAAGTAAATGTAACAAAATGAGTAAGGATAACAACTTAAAACGATTGCCATTAGGAGAAAATCGCGGATAACCATCAAATAAACTTTGTCTGAGTGGTTCAAGTACACTACTTTTACTTACATTTCACCGCCACTGCCTTATGAACAATCCACTGTGGATCATGAGCTCCGCCTTTGATGCTCTTTCGCTCCCCGAAGTGATCGACCGAACCAAGCGGGCGGGGGCGCAGGGCATTGACCTGTGCGTTTTTCGCCGCGACGGCACCCGCACCGACCACGTGGCCACCCACCTGGACTACGAAACGTTCGACCGGGATGCGGCGCAACGGACGATAGATAGCTTTAACAAAGCCGGGCTGCGGCTGTCGGTAGGCGCCTTCGAGAATTGCATCGGAGGGGACGCCGAACAGCAGGTACACAACCAAAACCACCTGCTGCGCCTGATCCGCATGGCCCACCTGCTGGGAGGCAACGACAACGACGTGACGGTGGGCACCTTTGTGGGCTATAACCACGAGCTGGGTAACCAGGAAGGTGGCTTTGAAAAGAATTTGGAGCGCTATCAGCAGATCTTCACCCCTATTATCCGGTATGCCGAAGACCTGGGGGTGACGGTGGTGTACGAGAACTGCCCAATGGAAGGCTGGCGCTCAGCGGGCTACACCGGCACGTTTAATAACCTGACCGGGGTGCTGGCCGCCCGTAAGCTCATGTACGAACTGGTCTCCAGCGCCGCCCACGGCGAAATCTACGATCCGTCGCACGACGTGTGGCAGCACACCGACCCGGTGGCGGCAATCGAAGCTTCGGACGTTGGCCGCATCAAGCGGGTGCACGTGAAGGCTACGCGTAATTTGCAAAACAGTATGCGAACGCACTGGGGCGGTATGTATCCGGCGCAGCAGGTGAATGCAGATTTGGCTGAACGGCTGGGCATTCCACAACCGACCAGTGCCTGGGACCGGCACAACTACGAAGCCATGCTGCCCGGCTTCGGCGGCTCCGACAGCATGGACTGGCGGGCCTTCGTAGAGGCGTTGCTGGCGAAAGGGTTCGATAGACCCTTTGAGATTGAGAACGAGGCAAAGCTATCGAAGGGCACCGGAAACGAAGGCGCCGTTGATCAGGGCCACCGGGCCGCCATATTGTTTCTGGCACCCATGCTCTGGCCTCTCACTAGCGAAGGCTATCAGTTCGATGCAGACGAGCAAAAACTCTTGCATCCAGGAGCCCCGAAAGATATTCCGGTGGTGACGATAAATCAGTTGAATTAGCAAACTGCTACGTCAGGCTTTTCGGCAATTCTGTTTTCAGGTAGTTAGCAAATGTCCGTCCCCCGTAGGGCGGGGCCAGCATGTTGTGGGTGGTGATGTAGGTGAAGTAGCTCAGCTTGTCGTACAGGTTTTTGCTGAATATCCGAAGCACGCGCAGTCCCAATAACACCAGCCACACGGGCGCACTGAGCCTTCGTGCCCCCGTGTGGTCGGCAACCAATTGTGCCACCTCGTTGCGGCTGTGAATTTCCGGTCCGCCCACTTCCATCACCAGCGGACCTGCTTCCAGGCACTGCACGCACACCTGCGCCAGATCGTGCTGGTGAATGGCATTGGTCAGGCACTCGCCATCGCCGGGAGTAATCACAAAACCCTTATGGCCCATAATGATTAGGTCGTGCAGTCCCGAAAAGAAACCTACCGGCTTGATAATGGTGTGGCTCAGTCCGCTTTGCATGAGCTGGCGGGCAAACAGTTCTTGCGACCACCCTACGCGCAACTTGGGCGAAGTTTCGCTGCCGAAGATTGAGACGTACACAAAGCGATGCACCCCCGCTGCTCGGGCTTCGTTGAGCAGGTTCAGGTTGGATTGGTAGTCGATGTCGTGAAAGGAAGCAGCGCTATTGGTGAACAAGCTTATGCTTTTACCAATGGTGGTTAGCACGATGTCGATGCCCTGACAAGCACCACGCAGGGAGGAAAGATCGGTAGCATCGCCCACGAATACCTCGTAGCAGTAAGGACACACGGTGACTTCCTGCTCCGGATGACGGACCAGCGCCCGAACCTGATAACCTGCCCGATGAAGGAGCTTAAGAATCTCGGTGCCTAACACTCCGGTGGCCCCGGCTAACAGTATTTTTTTCATGCGCGTATGAGCAAGTTAAGGGTAGAACTACCCACAAAGCGCAGTGTTCTGCTGAAACAAAATAGTTACGCAAAGCTTTCACAATCCAACCAAACCAACTATCATTGGCCGCTCAACCGTCCACGCTATGAACGACGCCCACCTGCACCTGCTGCTGAATCATTACCCTATTATCGGAACCTTGTTTGGAGTGCTTTTCTTAGCCTACGGCCTGTTCGCCAAAAACAAAAGCCTGTTGCAAGCCGGGCTGGTAACCCTGTTCGTGATGGCGCTGCTGACCATTCCAACCCAACTCACCGGCGAAGGTGCCGAAGAAATTATTGAAGAACTGGGGGTAGATCACGACGTGATTCACGAGCACGAAAAAGCGGCCGAGCTAGCCAGTTGGTTCATGGCTGGTTTGGGCGCGCTGGCGCTGGTCACGCTGCTCATTTCGCGCCGCACCAGCGGACGAGCTATCGTGCTGCGGGGCTTATACATTGCCACCTTGGTGCTGGGCATTGTGATATTTGGCCTGATGGCACGTGTGGGCGGTTTGGGAGGAGAAATCAGACATACCGAGATAAAAGAATAGATGAGTCCAAAGAACTTTTTGTTTGTTTCGTACGACGCCCTGATCACCGACGTGGCCTGGCAGGTGGTGAAAGAAGGCCACGCCGTGAAGTACTACATCAACACCGACTACGCCAAGGAGATAGGCGATGGATTCATCCCCAAAACCGACGACTGGCGCAAAGAGGTAGACTGGGCCGACGTGATCGTATTCGATGACGTGCTGGGCCACGGCCAACTCGCCCACGAACTGCGGCAACAGGGCAAGGCCGTGGTCGGCGGGACACCCTATACCGACCGCCTGGAAGACGACCGCTCCTTCGGGCAGGAAGAACTCAAAAAGCACAAGGTCACTATTATCCCCTACCGCGACTTCACCGCGTTTGATGAGGCCATCGCCTACGTGCGGGCCAACCCGGCCCGCTACGTGATCAAGCCCAGCGGCGAAGCGCAGAACATCAAAAGTCTGCTCTTTGTGGGCGAAGAAGAAGACGGACAAGACGTGGTGCGGGTGCTGGGCGACTACCAACGCGCCTGGGCCGATCAGATCCCGGTGTTTCAGTTGCAGAAGCGGGTCACCGGGGTGGAAGTGGCGGTGGGAGCATTCTTCAACGGCAAAAAGTTTATTGAACCCATCAACATCAACTTCGAGCACAAGAAGCTTTTCCCCGGTAACCTGGGGCCGTCCACCGGTGAGATGGGCACCACCATGTTCTGGAGCGGCCCTAACAAGCTCTTCAATGCCACGCTCAAGAAGTTTGAGGCCCGGCTGGCCGAAGAAAACTACGTGGGCTACATCGACATCAACTGCATTGTGAATGGCAACGGCATTTTTCCGCTGGAATGGACCTCCCGCTTCGGGTATCCCATTATTAGCATGCAGCAGGATAGCATGATCACCCCGATCGGCGAGTTCTTTCATGATATTGCCACGGGGCAGGACGTAAAGCTCAAGATAAAGAGCGGGTTCCACATCGGAGTGCGCCTGGTGGTGCCTCCCTTTCCCTATAAAGACAAGAAAAACTTTGAGTCGATGTCGAAGGATGCGGTGGTGGTATTCAAGCGACCGACCGAGGGCGTGCACCTGGAAGACCTGAAGCTGAGCAACGGCGAGTGGATGATTACCGGGGCTGCGGGCGTGGCGCTGATCGTCTGTGGCAACGGGCCCACGATGGCCCAAGCGCAGAAGCAGGTCTATACCCGCATCAAAAACATTCTAATCCCTCACATGTACTACCGCACCGACATTGGCAACCGTTGGCTCGAAGACAGCGACCGCCTCATGAGCTGGGGACTGCTGCGCGAGGTGTGATTGGATGTTGGATGTTGGATGTTGGATGTTGGATGTTGGATGTTGGATGTTGGAATTTATGTGACCTGTATCTAATATCCTTGCCACCTAGAAGATCATCCAATATCTAGCCCCTCAGAAAGTCATCCAATATCTAGCCATTCAGAAAGTCGTCCAGCTCACGGTTGAATGATCTGTTTGCGGTAGTTGAAGGACATGATCCGCTCTCCCAGGGGCACGTATACCGCGTAAGATACCGCCTCGGGCTGATCAATAAAGACCACGTTGCCCCGCAGGGCGGTGCCGGGCGGTAGCGACGTCTTCCGTAATGCCTGGTAGGCCCACTGCTGCCGCACCCGGTTCAAGAACACCAGGTCGTTGTCGCTGCCGCTGTTGAAGTAAATATCTACCCCCCTTCCGTGATTTCCGATGTCTCCGTCGCTGTGGCTCTGGGTAGCCAGCTCGGCGGTTAGCACCACCGCGGTGAGCGCCACGTCGAACACAAATGCGTTGCGCCGGTGGGCCTGTTCGCGCGAGATGGTTCGTTCAATGTCCATGATTTCGCGCTCGGGGTCCAGGGCGCGGTGTACATTACTCAGCGCGGTGGTGTCGCCCTGCCGGAAGGTTTCGTAGAAGAAAGTTTCGGGAGCCACCAGCACCGTGTCGGCCGAGCGGTTGATGATCTCGGTCGCAAACACCAGTTCGTTGCCCACCCAGCGGTCGAAGATCAGCGATACCCGTACGCTGTCGGCTTCACGGGTGAGCACTTCTTTGCCGTAGAACCAGGCCGAGGGGGCACCATCGGGTTGCAGTTGGAGGATAGGCCGGGGAGAAAAACAGGTGGTGGTAGAGAGTGCCAGCACAGCACCTGCCCAGAAAGCGGTAGGTTTCATCGGTGAGGTTGCGTTAGGTTAAGACAAGTAGAACGACAAAAACCTTGCAGAAAATAACCGAACCCCCGCAGCTTATTTGTAGTTAGCAATACGACTTATCAGGTCTGATTTTAGACTATCACTCCACGGCAGCACGCCCCTTGTCCACCCCGTCCCATCTTCTCCCAACGCTTTATGAAACACAATGAAAGTACGCTCCACAAACAGGGTGGCTGGTTCAGCCGGTTCGAGACCTACTTGGGAGAGTTTGTCTACGGAGGCATCGACGGCTGCGTGACCACCTTTGCGGTGGTGGCCGGAGCCGTAGGGGCTGACCTGGGCAGTTCAGTGATCATCATCCTGGGGTTTGCCAACCTGTTTGCCGACGGATTCGCCATGTCGATCGGAGCGTACCTTTCTACCAAATCAGAGAAAGACAACTACCAAAAGCACAAGCAGGTAGAATACTGGGAGGTAGAGAATTTACCAGAGGTAGAGAAGGCCGAGATTCGCGAGATCTACCAAGCGAAGGGCTTTGAGGGCCGACTGCTCGACGAGGTGGTCGACGTGATCATAGCGGACAAAGACCGTTGGGTCGACGTGATGATGAAGGAGGAGTTAGACATGATTGAAGAGCAGAAATCCCCCTTCGTCATGGGCACGGTGACCTACGTGTCGTTTATCCTGATCGGCCTGATTCCGTTGCTCATTTACGTTTGGGACTACTTTGCCCCGGTGGCCGGAAGCTTATTTTTGTGGTCGTCGGTGTTTACCGGTCTGGGGTTTATCATCATCGGCATCCTGAAAACCTACGTCACCCAAACCAACGCGTGGCGGGGCGTGTTCGAGACCTTGGTACTGGGCGCCATTGCGGCCCTGGTTTCCTACTACGTGGGCGACGTGCTGGAAGGCCTGGTTTCCCGGTAGACGAATCTTAGCACCAACCTATCATACTATAAAGCGGGCGCTTCGTTGGTCCGGCTCCTTAGTTTTACACCGCCACCAGTTGTGCGAAAGCTCAAAATCAAGTAGTTGGCATCCTCAGTCTCTTTCACGCGGACTGCGAACGTAGGTTCAGGCATAATCTTCAAAATGTGAAGAATTTCTGAGCCCCCAAAGTGACATTTGATAAAGAACGGGATACAGACTTTCGCCACGCTTGGTCAACGAGTACTCAACTTTGGGCGGGACTTCGGCAAACACCTTCCGATAAATGATTTTATCACCTTCTAATTCACGAAGTTGTTGAGTGAGCATTTTTGGGGCAATGTTAGGAATAAGCTTTGAAAGCTGACCGAAACGAAGCGTTTTAAGTTGGAACAACTCCCAAAGTATGGATGGCTTCCACTTACCTCCTATGATTTTGACTGTTTCAGCCACGGGACAGGGTGATAGAGTAGGCAATTTTCTTTCGTTTTTATCAATTATTTTTTCATCCATAATCTTCTGATACTGAGCAGTGCGTACTTTTTGGTAACTAATTTACGATATAGTAACTACTTGACTTTCATGCACTTATTAAACAACCTTTGTGTGTAAGTCTAGCTAAATATACTCAAATACTATGAAATATTTTATTACTGGAGCTACCGGCACATTAGGAAAAGAGGTTGTAAGAGCTTTAGTACAAAAAGGCCATGAGGTCAAAGCCGGAAGCCGGAAGTCAAAGGAATTTACCCAGGATCAAGGTATGGAAGGAGTATACTTTGATTACGAAGATGAGAACACTTTTCATCATGCTACCAACGTGGATGGAGTGTTTCTCATGGAACCACCCGCTTTAAATCCCGAACATATCGATTTAGCGGCCCCATTTTTAGCATACTTGACTAAGAATAACCCCATGCGCTTGGTTTATTTGTCTTCCAATGGAATGGAAACTTTGATGGAAATTCCTTTTCACTTCAGAATGGAGAAACGAATAAAAGAATCAAAACTCAACTGGCATATTATCAGGCCAAGTTTCTATGCTCAAGGTTTTGGCGTGTATGTAAAGAGACAACATTGAACAAAGAGACATCATATTTTTACCTGCCGGTAAAGGTAAAACCCCATTTGTTTCAACCGTTGATCTGGGAGAAGCGGTAGCTGTTCTACTATCTACGGATGAATTTCCCACCCAGGAGGTCAGCATCTTAACCGGCGGAGAATCTTTCGATCATTTTGAGGTGGCTGAAATGCTCTCTGAAATATTGGGTCGAACCATCACGAACGTAGACCCGGAAGAGTCCGCCTACCGCCAAGTGCTTCAGGATAACAACGTCCCAGTAATGATTGCCGATTACACTGTACCACTCTATGGACTAATCAAGGATAGAAAAGTAGAGGAGCCTACCTCTGATCTTAAAAAATTGATCCGTAGAACTCCTGAATCATTATATGAAGTTTTAAAGCGAGATTTTTTAAAACCATGATACTCATTATTGCATGCATCCGCGCACCCAACAACCCGCCTCAGTCATTTTCGTAAGCACCCCCCAAGCGGCTTCCCAACCTTTCTTTTGTTTTATGCGACTTTTCCTAATGCTTCTCTGTAG
Source organism: Cyclobacteriaceae bacterium (assembly GCA_965217295.1). GTDB lineage: Bacteria > Bacteroidota > Bacteroidia > Cytophagales > Cyclobacteriaceae > Tunicatimonas. The sequence goes on along the minus strand of CBDCHR010000008.1, from coordinate 3,313,309 downwards.
TATCCTGCTGTGCGCCCACTGCGTGCCCAATCGCGAAGACTCGGCTTCGCCCGACGACCTGCCCGCCGCCGTGATGAACGAGGCGGTGCCCCTGCCCGACCAGGTAGACGAACGCGTAGCGGCCGCGCAGCAACGGCTCAACGCCTCCGAAGCGGGGCAGCGTATCGGGCAAGCCATTCAAGCCCACGGCGGACTGGCCCGCTGGTATGCCAACGGCCCGCTGGCCTTCCGCTTCAACTACCGGCCACTAGATGATGGCACGCCGCGCGACACCTACGAAGTGGCCAGCTACTGGTCGGCCCAAACCCGGCACCGTCTGGCCGAAGACACGACGATTCAGTACGGCTGGGACGGGCAGCAGGCCTGGGCCTACCCCACCGACACGCTCATTCCCTACGACGTGCGCTTCTGGTCACTTACCCCCTACTACTTTGTGGGCATCCCCTTCGTGCTGGCCGACGAGGGCATCAATCTGGCACTCCTGGAGCCCGATACGCTAGCAGGCAAGACCTACGACCTGGTGAAAGTGACCTACGAGGATGGGGTGGGCGACGCGCCCGATGACTACTACGTAATCTACGTGGCGCAGGACAATAACCAAGTGGACGCCATTCGCTACATTGTTTCCTACCCCGGCTACTTTCCCGACGGGGGGCACGCCCCGGAGAAGCTCATGACCTACGAGGGAGCGCAGACGGTTGACGGCATCACCCTGCCCGAGCGCTACCGCACCTTTTGGTGGAAAGACGAGCAGCGGGGCGAGCACATCACCAACATCACGCTGTCGGAAGTGGCCTTTCGCCCCGACGCTGGTGCCGACTACTTTGCCATTCCTGCGGAGGCCGTACGCATTGAAGATATTTAAGCCGTCCGTCCATGAATTCTTCCGATCATCCCCTGGTGCTCACCCTCACGCTGGACGAGGCAGCGACGACATTCTTCAACCAACTGCGGCAACGGCACTTTCCGGCCGAGCGCAACTATCTGGAGGCGCACCTCACCTTGTTTCACCAACTTCCCGGTGCGGAAGCAGATCAATTGGTTTCGGAGCTACATACTGTGAGCCAACGGTATCGCCCGCTGAAATTAGCGGTGAGCGAAGTTCGGCTGCTGGGCCGCGGGGTGGCCTACCGCCTGGAAAGTCCGTTGCTGCAACAACTGCATCGGCAGTTGCAGAAGCAGTGGCGCTCCTACCTCACTTCGCAGGATCAGCAAAAGCTGTGGCCGCACGTGACGGTGCAGAACAAAGTGGCGCCCGACGAAGCAAAGCGCCTGCACGAACAGCTCACTAAAGACTTTGAACCCTTTGAGGCCACTGGCACCGGGCTGCACCTGTGGGAGTACCACGGCGGCCCCTGGGAGTCGAAGCAGCAGCTTGCGCTTGGTGGAGGTTCTTCAACTTCCTAGCACTTTGGATTTGGCATAGAACACCAAATCAATAAAGTATAATATTGGTTGACGCCCCATTTTTTAGGTTTTTATGCGGTGTCAGTCCTTATCCGTAAAAGTTTACGCACTAGAATGTGTGGTTTTCGCAAAAAAAAAGCACAGGTAAATCCTGTGCTCGGGTTGATGCTGCTTTAGTTGATTGCGCTGCTTAGTAGGGAATCAATTCCATATCTAACTGCGTATCTTCAATAAAGTCTTCCGCTTCCTCGAGGATGTCTTCATCGTCTTTGGGATAGTACCACATGATGTTCAGCACTCCCCCCAGACCTTCATACTCTTTTAGGTACTCAAGGACTTCTAAAATTCCTTTGGAAGAGCTGGTGTTAAAGTAAGTGAGTTTAAAGTTAAACGTGATGGACCGACCGGTTTCGGAATACGCGCGTAACCAATCTACCAAACGCTTATAAAAATCCCAGGTATCTTCCAGGTAAGACTCTCCTTCTAAGGTGCAGATGCCAGTTTCAGCGTCGAAATTGACGTGCGGGACGAAGTAAGTGCCTTTTTCTCCTTTGATTTCCAGATTATCGAGCTTTGTTGTTTCCATGATATCTCTATTTATTAATGTTTACGGATAAGGTAAATATTGCATGATTACTATCTAAATCTTGCGCCTGAATCTCCAGTGGATTTCCAGAAAGAATAGCGACTTGTACCAACCCAATGCCTGCTCCCTTGCTTATCTCGGTAGAGGGCTGTCGCCGCTGGTGCCGCTTTAATTTTCGAAGCTCTTCTTTGTCGAGCGAGTTGATCGTATGGCAACTTTCGATGAGTTGATTTACGTGCTCACGGTTGATGGTGTTACCGCAGGAAAACACGTAGAATTTGTCAGATTCAAGAATCTGGAGCATTCCAACGCTATCGATGCGCCCTGCGTACTGAATTTTTTCCGAAGAGTAATACAGAATGTTTTGAGCTAGTTCTAAGAAAACCGAAAATACTTTCCGGCTGGCTCGGGGGTTTTCAGCTAATTTATCCTGAATGTCGCGGCTTATTTCCGCCATGATAACCGGAGTCACCGGACCCTTATAAGAGATAAGTACTTGCTTATCCTGGGTAAAAAAATGATCAACCATCTTAACTCTTTCCATAATCGTAAGATCTTTAATTTACTTGTGTGGCTATATTCTTATTCCAATTAAATTAATATCGTCTCGCTGTTCGGTGTTTCCTTGGTGTTTGTCTAATGCCAACGCAAACTGCTCATTTTGTTCGTTCATTGGTAAGTGGTGCACCTCATTAATCAACTCGCGTAGTCGGCGCGACCCGAAGCGCTCTCGTTTATGATTCGCCTGATCAATAAATCCGTCGGTGGTCATATAAATAGCATCGCCCTTTTGTAGACTAATTTCTTGTTGGGTAAACGAGAAATTCTTCTTCATACCGCCGATTGACTTACGGTCGCCCTTCAGCATAACAAGTTCTCCCTTAGTGATCACAAACAAAGTGTTTTTGGCTCCCCCGTAGGTTAAGCGAACCTCCTTTTCAGTTTCTTCCTCCAAAACGCATAGTCCAAGATCCATTCCATCCCGGTTAGTGCCTTCGTCTTGCTTGAGTTTAGCGCGTACTTTCACGTCTAAATAATCCAAAATTTCGGCGGGATTCGTGAGTTGGTGCTCATTAATTGCTTCGTTCAACAGGTTATTACCGATCAAAGAAACCAGAGAACCCGGCACTCCGTGACCGGTACAATCTACCACCGATGTGATTTTTTTGCCCTCGCTCTGCGATATCCAATAAAAGTCGCCTGAGACAATGTCTTTGGGACGATAGATCACAAAACTTTCCGGCACAATGCTAGACCGCTGTTCATCAGTAGGGAGAATAGAGAACTGAATTCGCTGGGCGTAATGGATACTTTCTTGCGTTTTTCGGTGTTCCATTTCCAATTGCTGCTTCTGTTCGGCTAGCACCTCTTGCGTGAGTTGCAATTGGTTCATGTTAGCCCGCAACTCTTTCTCTCCCATCAGCAACTGTTCGTTCTTCTCCTGAATCTCGTCTTGCTGCTTATGGAGCTTTTTATTATCCTTTTGTTTCTGGACAAAACTGTAGGCAATGGTTATCAGAATCAACAAGAACAAACCAATGATCCCGTAGCCGTACTTTCGTAGTGTTGCCTCTTCGCGCAGCTTCTGGTCCTTCAGCTTTTTGTCGGCCTCCAGCAGGGCAATGGCCCGCTCCTGTTGCTGTTTTTCTAAGCTTTGCTGCCGCAATTGCAGGTCTTGCACTTGCTTTTGTCGTTCCAGATCCCTGAGTTTTTGGTTTCTTTTTTCGGCCTGAAGCTGCTGACGAGCCAGGGTGAGGGCCTGGGTTGCTTTATCCTTTTCTAACTGCTGATTTTGCAAGGCAATGGCCTGCAGGTCCTGATCACGCCTGAGTAGTTCCAACTCATTTTCCTTTCGCTCCACCTCCAGTGCTTTGCGTTCTTGCTCCAACAGTTGGGCTTTGATCTCGTCTTCCCGTTTTTCAATGGCTAACTGCTGGTCTAGCATCCGCTCAAATTTTGCTACCTCTTCATTTTCTAGCCGGTCTCTGATTTCGTTATACTTCTCGGCGTAGAGTTGCGCTTTATTGAGGTTGTTATCGGCTTCATAAATCATTGACAAGATTTGGTAGCTAGTGGCCAGCACCTCGTTGGCGTCGTGCGTAACTCCAATCTCGATAGCGGTGATCACTGACGTTAACGCCTGAGCATTTTTGCCTCCCACAAAATAGTTTGACGCCAAGTGATTGTGCACATTGGCTTCGCCAACTTGGTCTTTTTGCCTCTCCCGGATTCTGAGAGCCCGCAAATAATACTCTTTTGCTCGCGTAAAAAGTGAAAGATTTGTATAAGCGATACCCAAGTTAGTAAACAGAGCAATTTGCGAATTTTCGCTCAAATTTAGTAATGGACTTTGGCTTAGATCGACTGCCTTGCTGAAGTACTCAAGAGAAGTCTTCAGGTCGTTGAGTCTTTTGTAGAGAAACCCTAGATTGTTGTAAGCGTGAACCAGCTCTACTACCGCTTCTTGTTGCTGGTAGATTCTGAGCAGGGCATTTTCGTAATCAATGGCAGTTTGGTAATCGTTTTTTTCTTTAGCTATGAACGCAAGTGTTTGGTAAGTCTTAACGATTTCGATCGTGTTATCAGCATCCTGATAGCGCTGTAGTAGCATCGTATAATACCGTTGTGCTTCATTATATTCATGAAGTTGAACGTAGCAACGACTGATCGCTTCAATTACTTCGGTAGGCAAATCAGCTTTACCAATGAGTTTTTCTCTTGCTTTTTGGTACGTGAGAAAGTAGTCAACTGCCTTGGTATAGGCTTTCAGCTCATAATACAGGTAACCAATTTCCAGGTATTTCCGCACGCGGTTTGGCTGATCACCACTGCGTTCGTACGTTCTGATTGCCCACAGGCTGTAGCGCACGCTTTCTAAATAATTTTTTTGCTCACGGTTAATATTCGCCAATTTATTGACGCTCTCGGCTTCTCCAAAAACGTAATTGTTCTTTTGAGAAATATCCAGTGCCCGTTGCGCCCGTAGGGTTGCCCTTCGGTAATCTTTGTTTTCAAGATAAGCTTCTGACTCTTCTACTAAACTCAGCACCTTGTTTTGATAGATAGTATCTTGCGACAGGTTAGATGACTCTTGCGCCTGTGCTGATCTAATGACTATGGCATGAAATGCCGCTACTGCTAGCCATATAAACAGCTGTTTGCCACGATGACCAAATCGTGCTTGGGCTTTGAGAAGGGCGCTATGGAAAATATTCTTTATCACTGATTAGAAAGCGAGGTCTATACCTAGCATATACAAATTGCCCATTTGATCGGCATACGGAAATTCCACTTTCTGGCTGTTGAACATATTTCTAGCGTTGACAAATACCATATGTTCATCCCAGAAGTTGTACGTGATTTTACAGTTGGCAATCAGTTTGGCTCCGACCACGAAATCGTGCTTAGCTCCTGAAGCAATGCTACTATCGTAATAATACACACTGGCTCCAATCTTTAGTTTGTTCAGAAAGGTGCGATAGTTTCCGGTGAATCCGCCAAAGTAATTAGGAACCGCCTGCGCAATAGATTCAGAAGCGGAAGATCCGCTCGTGGGATGCTGGGTAGTCAAAAAAGCACTTGTTTCGAGCTTTCCTATGTTCCATTTTGCGTCTAAGGTGATTCCGCTAAGTACGATAACTTCGTCACTATTTATCCTAGGACTTTGTAGGTAAACATTCGAGTCAACGAATCCATTCGAGCGACTTCGATAATAAGTAACACCCAGAGAAATTTCGCTACGCGGCACTACCCGATACCCAATTTCGTAGGTGCGGGTTCTGAGGGGACTCAAATTGAGGTTGGTTTGATAGGCGTTTGTTGTGTCATCGTACCAATAATAATTGGTAGCGAAGGTGTTGCCTACTCCCAAAGCGGCACTGGCTCTAACCATATGGATTTTTCCTACTTGGTAGGTAGATCCCGCCCGATAAGATCCGTAGAACTGGTTTGTAGCGCTAAACCGGTCAGCGCGAACCGTTCCGAATAGGTTCCACTTGTTATCTAATAGGCTTAACTGCTGATCTAGAAATGCTCCGTTGGTCAGTATAGACGTTGTGCCGAGCAGCACTTGCTCTCGATAGGCAACCTCAGCTATGGCTGGTTGCGAGCGAAAGCTTTCCGGGCGCTCATTCCGAAACGCGTTAAAATGAATATCTCCTCCTATTTTAAAACCGTAGTACTTGTACCGGTGACCGTATTCGGTTGAGGCGAAGAGATTATTGTTTCGCATATCAAAGCCTTCGTATCCAACCGCTAAGTTTTGCTTCGCGGTGGAATAGGCCAGGCTAGTCTTAAACCTTCCGGTTTGCGCACGGACTGCCACTCTGCTGCTGGTCTCCGTGTCACGGTTAGTCAGGGCAATCACTCCTAATGGTTGCAGAATACTCTGTAGGTACGACTCTTTGGTGCTAACGATTGCCTCCAAATTGACCTTCTCGTTGGGTCGGAAGACAACTGTGGCGTTGACTCCGTTGTTATGAAGCGCTTTTTCGGCCGACACGTTGCTTTCTTGAGCATTTGCCTGGTAGTAGAGCAGCGAATCCACGGGTATGTAGCGTTGCTCATTACGAAGGTAAAACTGTTCTTGCCAGCGTGCCAGCCGGTTGTAGTGGCCAGAAACCCGAAACTTCAGACGATTAGACAACCCAAAACTTACGCTGCCTCGGTGCGCGTAATTGCCGTTAAATCCACCCTGGAGGCTCACCTTCGGCCGTAAGACTATTTCTTCCACCTCTTCGGTAACCAGATTGATCACCCCACTGCTTGCGTTCGGGCCAAAGAACACTGTGCTAGGGACCGCTACAATTTCTATTTGAAGAATATCGTTGAGTTCTACCGGGACGGTTTCCCACAAAATCCCGCCCTGGTAAGCGTTGTTGAAAGGTATACCGTTGATGGTGAGTAACAGCGAAGTGTTTTCAAAACTGCTACCGGATTGTTGCATTACCCCCCCCGCAGAACCGCGGAACGACACATGATAATAGCCGTTGGTAGCTTGTTTCACCAACAGGCTTGGAGCCAATCTGAGGGCTTCACCCAGCGTGAGTGCACCGGACTGATTAATTTCGCTAGCAGTAATGATGTAGGTTGAGACATTGGTTTTAGAAAGCTCTTCCTTATTCCGGGAGGCGGCGTAGACCTGGTGGACTTCGGCGCTCTGAACTTTGAGGTTAAGGATGTCTTCCTGAATTGAGAGTTTGTAAGGTGTAGTGGTCATCAAACTGTCCTCTTGCGCAAGAACCGGAGAGATCAACCCAACGGAAGCCATCAGTACCCTACAAAATTGTTGTATCATGCTTATATTTATTGTGAACAGCCCGTTAACATCTAGAAGTTACAGCTTCCACTAAATGAATATTCTATTTCAGGCACCCCGCCGTTGGGCAAAATGCGTTTGGGAATACCTTTTGATACATCAGCGTAGGGGTAGGTATATATTCCGGTTGATCCTGAAGCAATATTGTATTCGTAGTAGATTGGTCGCTGCTCGGGAATAAACGGCAGCATGCTTTCGCCCGGCTCGCTGGGATTGAACAACAGCAGAGCGATATCGGAAGGTAACATAGCGTCGGCATGAAATTTATTTTCCAGCGTTAGCCGTTTGACAACCTTAGCCACCCCGCCGGTGGCGGCACTACTATCGCTCACCTCGATCTGGTTACCCAAGTAAGCATAGCTTTCTCTTCTGGTAATAGCGTTAGCTGGCAAGCTACGATAGCGAATCATGCTTACTTGGTTATTATCAACGGCAGTATAGCTGAAGTGAATTTTACCAATGACTGGACCGAACTCTGTCTCGCTTACGTTGATCTCTTTTATCCGATTTTCGCTTACATTATAGGTTTCGTAAACATAACTCCATACTCGATCTTCTTTTAGAACATCCGCGCTATCAATGATTATCTTCTCGATAATGAAGGTACCATCGTAGACGATCTGATGATCAACTACCGGGTTATTGCTACCGTCGAGGAACTTAATGGCAGTTAACAGACCACTATCCGTATCGTAGGCAAATTCTTCCCTTCCTAAGCCACCAAAATCTTGCTCGGTAATTACGCAGTTGCTACCGACCACCGCGTCTACCGCAATTGGATTAGAGAATCCTGAAACGGCCGTAGATTGCTTACTCTGCAATTGGTAGTAATAGGTGGTGTAGGGATCCAAGCCAGTAATTTCGTGAGAACTACCCAGCACCTCTTTGCCATCGTAGGCGCTCAGCACACTGGCAAACGCCGGGTCAGTAGCTACGTAGAGTAAGTATCTATCCGCACCGCTCACTGTTTGCCAGTTAGCCGTGAATTGATATACCGTTTGTTGGGTAGCGTCTTCTGCTACCGGGGCAGGAAGAGAGGTGGTTGTTACCGAAACAGGCGGATCAGTATAAACGGATGTTGCCCCGGACCCTTTGGATCGCACGCGGAAATAATAGGTCCGCCCTGGCTCAAGCCCGGTCACTACTTTCGCCACATCAGGATGAAATACTTCATGGCCATTGAACCCTACTACCAGATTCGTAAATTTATCGTCAATAGCAACGTCCAGCAGGTAGCTGTCGACATTAGTCGCACCTTGCCACTTTGCTTTAAAGCTGGTGAGTTCTACATCCTCAAACGAAAGATTACTGGGAGGGTCGATAGAAGCGGTTTTGCCCGACCCGGTGGCGCTACCTCCGGTTGAAACGGTATTCTCAGCCCGTACTTTGAAGTAGTAAGTGCGATTAGCCTCCAGTCCTACCACCACCAACGAGGTAGTGGGTCCGTTCACCACTCGATTGTCATAATCTACGGCAATCTTATTTTCTACCAGTGGATCAAACCCAACGTCCACCCGATATCGCGTGGCCCCGGTTACGGCACTCCAATTAATGGTAAACTGCGTGAGTTGCTGATTGGTAACCGTTAAGTTTTGGGGTATCGATAGGTTGGTAGTCGTTAGATCAACAATATTAGAGTAACCCGAAAGTATCCCCCCTTTCAGGGCCCTCACTCGATAAAAATAGCGGCGGTTTACTACCAAGTCGGTTACCTGCTGCGTGGTATCGGTGACCGAAATATTATCATAAGCCGCAAGGTTATTCTCAAAATTGGCGTCGGTAGCTACTTCCAGCCGGTAGCTATCGGCCCCGGTTACCGGTCGCCACACTGCTCGGAAGCTCGTCGGCTGGAGCTCGATGGCTTCCAACGCCCGGGGGCTAGCGAACGATGAGGTAGTTACCTGAATAACGTTAGAGCTTGCTGATACCGCCCCAAAACCCTTGGATCGTACTCGATAATAGTAGTTGGTGTTTCTAAGCAATCCACTGATCACCTCAGCGGTGTCCACCACTTCTTTGGCTTGATATCCGGTTACGTAACTGGTAAAGTTTTCGTTTCGTGAGACATCCAGCACGTAGCTAGCCGCATTGGCTACCGAATCCCAGTTAGCTTGGAACCCATCAATGCGGACAGCGGTTGCCGGGCGGGCAGCGGGTACTGGCAAATTAGTCGTTCTGATCGTTCCCACTTCCGACACTTCAGAGGCCGACTGCTCGTTGAGTGCCTGAATCCGATAATAATAGGTAGTATTCGCATTGATTCCCGTAATGATCAGGGAAGCCGATCCAATCACTATTCTACCGTTGTAATCCGGTAACACATTGGTGATGACCAAAGGATCAGTAGCTACGTATACCCGATAAGAAATGGCCCCTTCTACCACATTCCAATTGATGGTAACGCTGGTAAAATTAGTATCAGAAGGCTCCGCCAGTACCGGTTTCGCTAAGGTGCTCGTGCTCACCTCCATTAGCTCCGACACTACCGATATTGAAGCTCCTCGCACGGTTCTGACGCGGTAAAAGTAATTCTTATCCACCGTTAGCCCGCTTACCAAAGCGGTGGTATCATCAATTATTTTTCCTTCGTATCCATCAATATAACTGGTGAAGTTTGCGTCTTCCGATACGTATAATTGGTATCCTTCGGCCCCCTCAACTGACAACCACTGAGCCACGAAGCTTAGGGGAGTAATTTGCTTGGGGTAATGAATCTGGGGGGCTAACAGAGGAAGCGTGGTTACCGGCATCACCGCCGAGTATTCGGCCTTAGTAGAATTGATCTTCACCTGATAAAAGTACTTGGTATCCGCTTCTAGTCCGGTAACTTGATAACTGGTGCTGGTGGTGGTAGTCGGAAAACCCTTTAAAAAGGTGTTCTCATCAAAATTCTGGTTATCTGACACAGAGATGGTATACTTTTCTCCTCCTTCAATCGGCATCCAGGAGGCTAGAAAACTGCTCGAGGTAATCTCGGAGGCGGGAAGCACGGTTGGAATTGGCTCGCTATAGTCAATCTCCTCAAATTCGCAGCTACTTGAGATGATATTTCCCAAGCACAAAATAAGGCACAGTGATTTTAGCTTCTTCAAAAGAGATTTTTCTTTGGTATTGATATCAAAAATAGGCTTTAGGCCGCAATAAAAAACATTCGATGGACTCAGCTGTCTAATAAGTATGTACTATCACTTCCTCAGAACGCAAAAAATCAGGTAGATCAACCTTGTTTTGTTTAGAATTGCACAATGCACCAATCGCCAGCTATTAAAGCTAGAATAGGCGCTGGAATCTGGTCTAAGGTCTTACAAACATCCTTTGTTTACCTAAGACTGCGTTTTTTTGACACCGCAAAGTATTTTGCCCCGCCTGATTATTCCTTTTGAGCCGAAACTGTCAATGTGACAAATTCATTTCTTTTGTAGTGTTCCATCACGGCGGGATGCTTGCCTGCTATTTTTATCAATTGTTAGCGAAAGTTTTGATGTACTCATTTTAGCGGCTGGCACCAACTACTTGGTTAGTGATAGAAGTATCTTGAGAAACTGGTTCTCGGGTTGATTTGCTACGTATGTACTTTTCTGTTTGAACCCGCCCTCCAACTTATTTCATAAAGATTAATTTTGTATTGGGTGTACGACAAATTTCCCATTAGGGAAAAGTTGTTAAATTAGGGCAAAAAACGATGGACTTCAAAGAACGAGCAAGCCAGTTACTGAACAAACACCTAGTGGAATGGGAATCAGACCCTATGCGCCTGGAGAGTGCCTATGATTATGAGGCCAGCTATGCCAGGATGATGCAAAAGTTTGAGAAGGAACTCTTGCAGGCATCATTAGGCAGGGTACCCAAGAGCAAGAACGCAAAAAAAAAGTCCATACCCGGTTTGGGAAAATAGATGTTTGTCACGGTCATGTTATGTCTAAGCTTGCCGGGACGAGCAACATCAGCAGCCTGCTTCAAGAGAGCATGTGCTACGTTGGACAGGCGTTGGTTTTTACCGAAGCCGAAGAAGTTATCAACCATCTGAGCGGTGCCCAGGTGAACGCCAAGCAGATAGAGAGAGTTTGTCATCACTATGGGCAGTGCATTGAGGATGAGAACAAACTGGCTATTCAAGAGCAAGTGTACAAAGAATACCCTGCGCAGCGAGTGAATGAAAGGCACTACGTGAGTGTGGACGGGGCCATGTATCTGACGCGAGAGGAAAGCTGGAAGGAAAACAAACTAGGGCGTATCTATGAGCAAGATGATCGGGTGCAGATCAGCAAGAAACGTACCGCCTTGCTAAACTCTACCTACGTCTCCCATTTGGGGGAGCACCGCGATTTTATCATTAAGATGAACTATCAACTAGAGAACCTCAATAACCTGGTCTTTATTGCCGATGGTGCTCGCTGGATATGGAATTGGGTAGATAGCACCTATCCAGAGAGTACACAGATCGTAGATTTCTACCATGCTAAAGAGCATCTGTGCGCTTTTGCCAAAAGCTATTTCGGCCACGAACAACTACGCAGTGAGTGGATTGAGCAGGTCAGCGAAACGATGATCAGTCAGGGCATCAACCCGGTGATCAATTCCCTACAAGCCCTGCCCAAGCGAAAGAAAAGCTACGCAATAAGCAAGAAACTACTGGCTTACTTGCGCAAGAACCAGCAAAGAATGCAGTATCATAAGTTCGTTGAACAGGGCCTACTCATTGGATCAGGGGCCATAGAATCGGCCCATCGGGACGTGCTACAGGAACGAATGAAACTATCCGGACAGCGATGGACAGTAGCTGGCTTTCAACAAATGGCCCAACTTAGGGTCGTCTACAAAAACCAAGAAAATCATAGAATCACTCGGTTGTGCAGAAACGCCGCATGATAGGAAATTTGTCGTACACCCTTTTGTATTTGATTCGAGCAAAATATCCTTCCCCTTGACAGAAGCAAAATCAATCACCAAGACGATTACCGATCACTACGCTACGGGTCTGTTAGAGTGCATTGATGATATGCTAATTTTTTTCGACCCTGAATTTCGGGTGCTTTCGGTAAACCATAAAACCTGTCAGTTACTCAATCAAAAAGAAGAAAACCTAACTGGAGTGCACATCAGCGCATTGTTCTTAAAAAGGCAGAGAAAGTTTTTGAACCGACTTTTAGCCGATATTAATGAGAAAGAGCACATTTCGAACTGCGAAACTCGCTTAAAAGTCCGTGGCAAAAAAAGCTTGGCCGTTTCGGTTTCGTTGTCTCGGGTTAGGGGGACTTTTGGGTCAAAGGGTTTTTTGCTGATCGGACGCGATATTGAGCAGATGCTGATGGCTACCGACGCACTGAAGCAAAAGAATCAGGAGCTGGAAACGCTAATCTACCGCGTATCTCATGACTTGAAAGGCCCCCTTGCTTCGGTAACTGGCTTGTTTCAACTGTTGGAGCACGAAGAAGAAACGCTTGAGACGCTAAAGTACTACCTGGACTTGATTCAAGAAAGCACCAGCAAACTGGAAAACGCGCTAAGTGGTTTGCTAGAAACTCGCTTATTTGCCGATGGAGTTTTACACCATAAGCAGTTCAACATCCGCCAAATTATAGAAGATGTAATTACTACCTTCACGGGTTATCCGGGCTACCAAGACGTTATTGTGCTACTATCAGCCAACCGTGAGTTGACGCTCAACACTGAGGAAGAATCATTTCGTTCGGTGCTGCAGAACATCATTGAGAACAGTATCAAATATCGCAAGCACTACGCTTCAGACTCAGTGACCAAGATTTCGGCAAGAAGATATAAGAACGGTATCAAGATAAAAGTCAAGGACAACGGACAGGGCATGACCCGGCAGGTGCAAGGCCGGGCGTTTGACATGTTTTACCGGGGGAACCAAACCTCAAAGGGAAGTGGTTTAGGTCTATTTATTGTGAAGTCGAACGTGGAAAAACTTGGCGGAGAAGTGCGCATTAGAAGTCGGGTTGATCACGGCACCGAGCTGTGGATCTACTTACCAAACATCGATGCGTCGCGCCGCAAATCTTTACTCAACCGAGCGAAATAACATCATTCTCTCTTTGCCGACGAGGAACCTTCGGGATGCATCACCTTCATTATCTTATGGAAGATCTCAGTGTTTTTGTAAATACCACTGAAAGCTTCAGCGCCCGGACCGTAGGCAAACACAGGAATAAGCGTGGCGGTGTGTCCGCCGGTAGAGAAAGTGCCATTTAGCTCGTTATAGTCTGATCCCGACCCGGATTTTTCGCCGGAAGCTGATAGCGCAAACCCTCCGGTTTCGTGGTCGGCGGTGACCACCACCAGCGTGTTCCCGTCTTTTTCGGCAAAATCTAGCGCCTCTCCCAAGGTTTGGTCGAAGTCCAGCACCTCAGTGATGATGTACTGCGCATCGTTGGCGTGTCCTCCCCAATCGATCTGCGAACCCTCTACCATCAGGAAGAAGCCAGTTTTGTTCTGCGACAGATAGTTGACCGCTTGTTGGGTAGCCTCGGGCAGAAAGCTGCCGCGATTATCCAGCATCCGCGGCATGCCATCGGGAGCCAGCAGGTAACCGTAGCGTTGCTCGAGCGAATGGTTTCCCGAAACAGATAACCCAGTCGTATCTATTTTGAATCCGTGGGCAGCGGCACTGTCATAATAATTAACCTTGTCTTCGCGATTTACAAAGAACTTGGTGCCCCCGCCGGCAAAAAAGTCTACCTCCGAGGTGAGTAACTGCTTGGCAATATCATCTTGCGAATTGCGGGACGCTACGTGTGCGTAAAAGGAAGCGGGCGTGGCGTGGGTGATGGACGAGGTGGCTACCAAACCGGTACTTAAACCTTCTTCGGAAAGAATTTCTACCAAAGTAGGCACCGGCTTTTCGTTGGGGTCCACCCCAATGGCTCCATTATAGGTTAATACTCCGGCCGAGAAGGCGGTTGCTCCGGCGGCCGAATCGGTGATCTTGTCGCTGGACGAAGAAGTCTTTATCAAGCCGGTAATCGAAAATCGCTCAAAGTTGGAAGATTTGTCTTGGTAAAAAAATGCTGTCGACACTTGGGCAAGCCCCATGCCGTCGCCGATTAGTAGAATAACGTTTTTAGGAGGATTATTTGGTTGTACTGGCGCCTGGGCGGCGGTAGCAATCGCCCGGCAAAGTAGCCAGATTAAAAAGATAAAAGTGCGCATGTTCGATTCGTTTAAATTTTTTGACAAGATACTTATTATTAAGGTCTTGGTGACTTGCTTTGCTGCCTTTCTCGCCAATGTTACGCAAATTTAATATTGGGATGGTAGGATGAATTGCTTGCGCTTTAGTTGTCTACAAACTCATCAAGTACGCTTTCATGAACGCGTCCAGTTCCCCGTCGAGCACTGCTTGCACGTCGGAAGTTTCGGTGTTGGTGCGCACGTCTTTCACCAGTTTGTAGGGATGCAATACATAATTACGAATCTGGGAGCCAAAGTCAATATTATCTTTGTTGCTCTCAATTTCATCCCGCTCAGCGTTGCGCTTCTCCACTTCTTTTTGGTACAGCCGTGACTTCAAAAGCTTCATCGCTTTGTCTTTGTTTTGCAGTTGAGAGCGCTCTTGCTGGCACTCCACGATAATCCCGGAAGGCGCGTGACGCAGTCGAACGGCGGTTTCTACCTTGTTCACGTTCTGTCCGCCTGCCCCTCCCGAGCGAAAGGTTTCCCAGGTGATGTCGGCGGGGTTCACCTCGATTTCGATGGTGTCGTCGATGAGAGGATACGCGTATACCGAGGCGAAAGAGGTTTGGCGCTTGCCATTGGCGTTAAAAGGCGAGATGCGTACCAAGCGATGCACCCCATTTTCTGATTTCAGGTTTCCGTAGGCAAAGTCACCGGCAAACTCTAGCGTTACTGATTTGATACCGGCGGCTTCGCCGGGCTGATAGTCGACTTGGGTGACCTGATAGCCGTTTTTTTCGCCCCACATGATGTACATGCGCATAAGCATCTCGGCCCAGTCCTGGCTTTCGGTTCCACCGGCACCGGGATTGATCTCTACGGCGGCGCTGAGTTGGTCTTCCTCGCCGCTGAGCATCTTTTTAAACTCTAGTTCTTCTACGACCTTCAGCGTTTTTTGGTATTCTTTCTGAATATCGGCTTCGCTTACTTCATCGGCTTCGTAGAATTCGTAAAGCGTTTCAAGGTCTTCGTAGGCGGTTTGCGCTCGCTCAAAGCTGTCGGTCCATACCTTTTTGGTCTGGATGCTTTTAATTACCTTTTCCGCTTCGGCCGGGTCGTTCCAAAAGTCGGGCTGCAGCGAAATGCGCTCTTCGTCGGCGATATGTTCTTTCTTGGTATCGTAGTCAAAGATAGCCCCGTAGGGCGGTTATGCGGGCTTTGATGTCTTTTAGTTGGTCGGTGGTCATGTTATTGTTGTTTGAAAAGGCGCGTTGAGACGCGCCGCGTCCACGATGGATGAATCGCGCCTGTACGCTGTTAGAATTTCATCACCCAGCCCTGCGGGACTTCGCTTCTGCCGTACTTGACGTCATCCAACGCTTTCAGCACCTTGTTGGAAAATTCGCGCTCGGCCACCGGGGGCAATTCATAATCCTGACCCTCGTGACCAATGGTCGCAATGTGTGCCACCGTGGCGGCAGTGCCTGCTCCAAAGGCTTCGCTCAGAGTACCATCCTGAATGGCTTGAATGATCTCTCGCACACTCACGCGGCGTTCCTCTACCTCCATGCCCCAGTCGCGGGCCAGGTGCAGAATGCTGTCGCGCGTTACTCCGTCCAGAATGGTGGTGCCGGTGGGGGGAGTGACCAGTTTGCCATCGATGACCAGCATGATGTTCATCGTACCGGCTTCTTCAATGTACTGATGCGTTTTGCTGTCGGTCCAGATCAATTGGTCGTAACCCTGTTGCTTCGCCAATTGAGCAGGGTAGAGCGAGGCGGCGTAGTTACCGGCCGTTTTGGCGAAACCGGTGCCGCCCTCGGCCGCGCGGACAAATTCTTTTTCAATCTTTACCCGCACCGGCTGACTGTAGTAGCCTCCGACCGGGCCGGTGAAGATACAAAAGGTATACTTTTCGGAAGGACGCACCCCGATGTATTCATCGGAAGCAAACATAAAAGGCCGAATGTAAAGCGCGGTGCCGGGACGATCAGGTATCCAGTCGCGATCCAGCTTGAGCAGTTCAGCGATGCCGCTGATAAAAATTTCTTCGGGAATGATCGGCATGCACATCCGCTCGGCGGACTTGTTGAAGCGGGCCGCATTTTTGTCGGCACGAAACAGAATGGCTTCACCCTCGGCGCTTTTGTAGGCCTTGATGCCTTCAAAGATCGATTGCCCGTAGTGCAACGCGGCTAAGGCGGGACTAAAAGTCATGGGTGCAAACGGTACTATTCGTAAGTCAGACCACTGCTCCTTGGCATAATTAGCCACAAACATATGATCAGCGTAGACTTTACCAAACTCAATATTATTGAAATCTACCTGGTCAATTTTGCTGGTTTCGGCGCGGGTCACCGAAAGGTCAAGGGTTTCTATCATGGCGGAGCAGTGGTTTCCGTAAAGCTTCAAAACTACTAAACGTTTGCTATAAAGGATAGTTTTAGTAGTCTCTTCGGAAGCTTTTTTGTGCTTAACTTTAGGGATCACTATAGCGTATTATGCAAACTAAAAGCTAACCGCACTGAACACCGCTAAACGAGTACCTCTTGCGCTATCTTCTCCGCCCACATCGTGTACATTTTCCCGGAAGGGTGAAGTTGATCTTCTACTAACAGAGTCAGCTCATTGGCCGCCAACCGCGAGAGTTTGGTAATATCACAGAAAGTAGCTGACGCTGCGGTGGCAATTTCTTTTGCTACGGTATTAAACTGGCTTATTTCAAGAGTAATATACGCTATCTCCTTATCCTTGACCGCGGGAGCAACGCTGTAGTCAGGGATAGACACCACTAGAACTCGTGATGGATGAATCACTCTTTGAATAGCAAATTCTATTATTTCGATTAGTCCGCGGCGAAATACGTCAGTGCCTAGCCCATCGTACTGGTCGTTTACTCCGATGAGCACCGATATCCAGTCGTAGTAGTTCTGAAAATGAGTTTGACTAATAGCCTTGAGCAAATCCACGGTGGTCCAGCCGGTTTTAGCCACGTACTGAGGCAAAGCCATATTGTTGCGAGTGGCCACTTGGGTAGGCCATCGGTCGGCGGGGTCAACGCCTTCGCCAATGGTGTACGAGTCGCCCAGAGCAAGCCAGGTAGGTAACAAACGCGACGGATTGAGCATCATGATAAAGCCAGTAAGGGCAAAAAAAGAAGCTCTCTTCGGTTATTTTTTAATTGATTTCTCAGCGAGAAATGCTTGCCGATCTTTCTTTGGCAGTTTAGCCACTACCAGATCATACGAATGATCAACCAGCGTGATTACTAGCGGGTCATCAACCGAACCATCCATCAGCACGGTGTTCCAGTGTCGTTTGTTCATGTGATACCCCGGCAACACTCCTGAGTAACGCTCACGAAGCAGCACCGCTTTTTCAGGATCACACTTTAGATTTACGCTCACGAATTTATCTACATCGGTTAGTGCGAACATCTTTCCCAGCACCTTGAACACCAGAGTTTGGTTGTCAACAGGAAACCCCTCAGTGACCTCGGGCTTGGCCAAGCAGTAGGTACGGAAAGACTCAATGTTCACTGCTAAAAGACAAACCGTTTGAGAATAAAGAAAGTGATCCCTAGCAAAAACATGATGATAGAAATCTTATTGATTCCGTGCATCATGCGCAAGTTGAAATTAGGGCGATGGTTCGGATCTTTCTTGCGGAAAAAATAGCCTAGCACCTCACCAAAGGCAAAGTATTCTTTTACAGAATTTCCTTTGTCTTCTTTGAAATTCGGATTAACGTTCTGGTTCATCGCTCTTTGTTTAGTCTAGAAACCTAACAAATCCCAACATTCGGAGTTCGCTATTCCTTCGTTATTTGCTCATCCTCACTAAACTTGATTCACCAACTGTTCGGAAGGTTCACGCCAAAGATCATCAGCCTTGATGAGTTCAATCAATTCGTCTACCGCCTGTTCGGAAGGCACACTGCGCTTTACCACCTCTTGCCCTTTATAGAGAGTAATCTTCCCCTTTCCGGAACCCACGTAGCCGTAGTCAGCATCGGCCATCTCACCCGGACCGTTCACGATGCAACCCATGATACCAATTTTCACTCCTTTCAGGTGGTCGGTGCGCTGTCGGATCATCGCCGTAGTTTCTTGCAAATCGAACAGGGTGCGTCCGCAAGAGGGACACGAAATATACTCGGTTTTTGACATCCGGGTTCGGGCAGCTTGTAGTATCCCGAAGGCCAGTCGGTTGTTCTGCGCCACTTGGTCTAAGGTCTTCTCCTTGGTCGTTTCCGGGTTCAGTTCGGTGCTTAGCAACACGCCATCGCCCAGTCCGTCGACGAGCAACCCGCCCACGTCGGTGGCTGCGTAGAGCGTGAGCAATTCTTGGTCGGTGGTGTCATACTTTCTGAGAATGACTACCGGGGCCATAATCCGGTGCTCGAGCAGCAGAAAAAAGAAGCGCCGCTGCTCCGCCACTGCGTGCTGGTTGTTAGTATCCATAACAATCACCACGGTGGGGTCGTCAGCCAGGGCCCGACAAACCGGATCGCCCCAGTCGGCAATGGTCAATCGCACAAAGTTAAGGTGCGCGTGCTTATGGAAAGCCGTTGCGTACTCCTCCCAGGTAAACATGGGTAGCTTGTGATGCTGATCCTCGGAGTGTTGCCACGCTGAATAATCCTGAATCTCCTTGAGCCCGTTGGGAAGCATAAAGTCAATGGGTTGCTGACCCGAGTAGACGTAATCGCAACCCTGATCGTTCATGGTCCACTTGTCAGGCTCAGGCAAGTAATAGTGTCCCACGTGCTTCAGGTTGCGGTAGCTCCAATCGCTTACCGGTCGCACGTCGGCTACCACGCGGGGCACGTTGCCGCCCCCTATGTTCGCCACGGCGTGGGTTTCTCGCCGTTGGTACGAGTACGGATCTTTCGGCACCTCGTCTACCGGAAGGATTGGCGCGTGACTGTTTCGGTAACGGTAGCGGTTCACCAACTGGAAGCCCACCGGCATTTCGGCCTCAGGTTCTTCGGTGAGCGACACCCGCACGGTGTCTCCCAGTCCATCTTCGAGCAATGTGCCGATGCCCACCGCCGACTTGATTCGTCCGTCTTCACCGTCACCCGCTTCGGTCACTCCCAGGTGCAGGGGATAAGGTTGCAAACCTTCTTCGTCTAACTTGCGAACCAGCAACCGGTAAGCCTGCACCATCACCTGGGTGTTGCTGGCCTTCATAGATATCACCAGATCGTAATAGCCGAGGGTCTCGCAGATACGAATAAACTCCAACGCCGACTCCACCATGCCGGTGGGAGTGTCGCCGTAGCGGCTCATAATGCGGTCCGAGAGCGAGCCGTGGTTAGTGCCAATACGCATGGCGGTGCCGTGCTCGCGGCAGATCTTCACCAGGGGGGCAAAGCGTTCGTAAATTCGCTCCAATTCCTCTTGATAAGAGGCGTCGGTATAATTGAGTGCCTGAAATTTCTTTTTGTCAGCGTAGTTTCCCGGATTGATACGCACCTTTTCTACAATGCGGGCCGCCAGCTCGGCGGCGTTGGGGGTGAAGTGAATATCCGCCACCAGGGGGGTAGGATAGCCGCGCTTGCGCAGTTCTTGTTTGATATTAGCCAAATTCTGCGCTTCCTTGATGCTGGGGGCGGTGATGCGTACGTATTCGCAACCGGCCTCGATCATGCGAACGGCCTGCTGCACCGACCCCTCGGTATCCATGGTGTCGACGGTAGTCATCGACTGCACCCGGATGGGATGCTTCCCCCCGAGCGGAACGTCGCCAATCATCACCTCGCGCGACAGGCGCCGGGTGTAACTTGACAAACTGGGGCAATAGAATCGATGAGAAAGGGTCGAGGAAGGAGAAGAGATCATACGTGGTTGGAGAAGTTCATTTGTCAGGACAACATCCGGAGGTCCAAGATAATTGCTTTGACAACTAGATTCGAACAGAATTGTTGATTTCTGCTAGTGCCGTAGGCGATGTTGATTTTTGCAATCTCTTGACTTAAGTACCGATGCGAAATCGGCAAACTCTTAACGCTAGCTCTTTAGCGACAAATCTAAGGTATGTAATATTTGGCCGCGGAGTATCGCTTTTTTAGCCTTCACCGTTTTCTCGATTTACTTTAAACGTTTGTTTGTATTGTATAAAGTGTTAGGATAATTGCGTTACCTGTCGCTTTAGTAGGCACTGACGTGATTTATACTCAAGAGAATTGTATTAGTAAAATCCACTTCTTATTGATAATAATATTCTTTTCGATCTTGTGTTTCGCGTGATTTTATGGTAAAAACTACCCGGTTAAGGCATTTTGTTTGTGCTACCTTGACCCCTATCTTTTTGCAACCTGCGTCTTGACTACGTTAAACCGTTATCGCCATGAAATACTCGTTTCCCAACCGGCAGATCAAAGCGAAAATTCTCCTGGGTATTCTGGTGGTGATTAGCGCTATTGTGGCCGCTAGCGCCTTTACCTATCACAGTTTCAACCAGATGTTACAGGCAATGGACACCCTAAGCAAACCCGAAGTCCAACTTGTGCATCTGAACGAAGTGATGACCGAAATATCCATTGCCGAAGGAAGTGCCCGGGCCTATAGTCTTACCAAAGAACGACGTTATCTTCAAAACTACTGGGAGCAATTTTCTACCATCAACGCGCGTATACAACGGCTTCAGCAAGATATGCAGGGCAACCCGTACCAGTTGGCTCGGATCGATTCGGTATCAGCACTTCTAAAGGAAAAGCAAAACAACCTTCGGTCGTTTTTGGAGCTAAAAGATAAGGAAGCAGAGAAGACTCCTCTCAAAAAAGCGCTTGAAATTATTGATCAAAAGGCACAAGACGTTCCTTCTGACCCGCAGCCGCCCGTTGCGCGGGTACGCCCAAAAATTCCGCACCAAGAGGGGTATCCAATGCCTCGTTCGGCACCTACCAGGCGCCAACCAAAGCAACAGGCAAACCTAAACCCAAACCGGTTGAATGCCAACCAAGCCGACGCGCTGCTAGACGATGTGAAGGACATCATCAACGATATAGAAAGCGAAGACTCGCAAATGAAAGAATACCTGGGAAAGCAAGAACTGGACATTATTGAGCAAGACTGGTTGATTATGGACCAAATCCGCTCCATTATTCGTAGTGTGCGGCGCGAAGAACTATCACTTGCCGAAGCCAATGCCGCCCGGGCGCGTCACATCGCTACCAGTTCAGTTTCTACGATCACCACCGTGGGCGGCATTGTGATTTTGGGGAGTTTACTGTTTCTAATTTTGGTGTTTAAAGACTTGGCGCAGAGCAACTATTATCGCCAAAACCTGATTCGGGCGAAGAAACGCGCCGAAAAGATGGCGCAGGTCAAAGAAGAGTTTCTGGCCAACATGAGCCACGAGATTCGGACCCCGCTAAATGCGATCACGGGATTTTTAGAGCAGCTCAAGAAAACCGCCCTAGATCGCAGTCAATACCTATACGTGAATACCATTGACAGCAGCTCTGATCATCTGCTCTCTATTGTAAACGATATTCTGGACCTATCCAAAATAGAATCAGGAAAGCTTACCCTGAATCAGCAACCCTTCACGGTGAAGAAAGTGATGCAAACCGTGGTGGACGTGATGCGGGTGAAAGCCCAGGAAAAGAAAATTACGATTAGCCGCGAAATAGACCCCGCGCTCGACGTTGCGATGGAAGGCGATGCGCACCGGCTGCGCCAGATCCTGTTCAATTTGGTAGGCAACGCAGTTAAGTTTACCGACCGGGGGGGCGTTACGGTGCAGGCGGTGGCCAAGGAAACTACCGATACGCACGTCACCGTCGAGTTCTCGGTGAAAGATACCGGGGCGGGCATTGCTAATAATAAACTAGAGCACGTTTTTGGGGCTTTCAATCAGGAAGAAGAGATCACGGGCTTTCGCTACGGAGGCACTGGCCTGGGTCTTTCTATTTGCAAAAAGTTGATTGAGTTACAGGATGGGTGGATTGCCGTGGAAAGCAAAATCGGACAAGGGTCCACCTTTTCCTTCGCGATCACCTACCAGAAGAGCGTCAGTCCGGTGCCCCCCGCGCTCCAGCCTGCGCCAGTCTACGCAATGGCTGACGTTTCGGACAAGGCCATCCTGGTGGTCGATGACGACCAGGTGAACCGCTTGCTGTTGGAGGTCCTATCAGAAAAGTGGGAGGCCCAGGTAGATATTGTGGACGGAGGAGTGGCTGCTTTGGCCGCCATGCGTCAGACAACCTACGACATGGTGCTTACCGATATCAATATGCCCGAGATGAACGGAATTGAGCTGATGATGAAAATAAAAGAAGGGCACCCATCCACTCCGGTTATTGCGTTCACGGCGACCGTGCAGCCCGAAATTTTAAAAGAGTTTCTCGCCCAGGGGTTTGATGATTATCTCCTAAAACCATTCAAGGAGTCTGACCTATGCGCTAAGATTGTGCAGCATACCAGCGGGCGTACGGTTACCGCTGAACCTACCGTGCTGCCTCCCCCGCCCCAGCAACTCTCTCCGGCATTTTCGTTGGCCGAACTCACCGCGATCACGCGCGATAACCCCCAAAAACTGGTTGATATTCTCCGCTTGTTCTTAAAAAACTGTCCCCAAGAAGTAGAGAAGCTAGTCCAAGCCACCCGTCAGCAGCACTGGTCGAACCTGGCGAACCTGGCGCATAAGTTGCGCTCTCCCTTCGGACAGATTAAGGCCGAGGGATTGGTCAAGGAACTTCATATGATCGAGGAAAAGGCAAGCGAGCCTCAGCCCGAGCAGCAAGAATTGCAGCGGGCCACCCAATTATTTGCTGCGCAAGCCCAAGTTATTTTTGATCGTCTGGAGAAAGAGATGCTTATGGTAGCCGAAACCACCTAGCTTGAGCGACTGAGCCAGTTAAGTGATGTCTCCTAGTTGGGGCCGCAGTACCAACTCTTCCACCACCGTGCGGGCTGACAAACGATAAGCTGCCAGAATGGCCTCAGCCACATCTTCCGGCGGCATGAAGCGATCGGATGGCAGTTCGGTGCCTTCCCAGCTAGCGGTTAACGTGGCTCCCGGCAGCACCGAGGTCACTCGAATGTTGTGCGGTTTCAGTTCTTCGCGCAGCACCTTGCTCAGGCCCAGCAACGCAAACTTAGAAACGCAGTAAGATCCCCCGTTCACGTAGGCCGTGATACTGGCCGTAGAGCATACGTTAAAGATATGGCCTTGACGCCGTTCAATCATACCGGGCAGCAGGGCGCGCGTGAGATGATAGACGCCGAACACGTTGGTGTGCATGGTTTGCTCGAACACTCCTTCGGCCTCCGTATGAATCTGACCGGGGATAAACACTCCGGCGTTGTTAATTAGTATCTCTACCGGAGTAGTCAATTGAATGATAGCTTCCGAAAACCGCTGCACGTCATCCCGCCGCGACATATCGGCCGACTGATAGAAAACGGACACGTCAGGGTACCGTTCGCTGATTTCTTGGTGCACTTCTTTCAGGAGTTCTTCGTTTCGGGCGCAAGTGGCCAGCGCGAACCCTTCCTGGGCCAGTTGCAGCAACAGCGCTTTGCCAATTCCCTGGCTTCCTCCGGTGACTACGGCTAACTTTTTCATAATATTCCACGAATTTACTTTACATTTATCGCCGCAGGTTTGAAAATGTTTCGCCCGTAGTCGAATGATGGTTTGCTTCTACCCCGAACAGATCAAACTAAAAGCAATCACTTGCCGTTAACTCACTTTCAAGTAGCGTATTCTTTATGAAAAGCCTAGGCAATTACCTTCTTTTTATTGGTTCGTTCTTCAATAAAATGGAAACCTTTGGCACGTACGTCCGCCGCACCATCGACGAGGCCGTTAAAATCGGTACCGACTCTCTAACCCTAGTTACCATCGTATCGGTGTTCATTGGCGCCGTAACCACTGTTCAGACGGCCGCCAACATGGTGAGTCCGTTCATTCCTGATTCGGTGATCAGCATGATCGTGCGCGAGATGACGGTACTGGAGTTGGCCCCCACCATCACGAGCATTGTGCTGGCGGGCAAGGTGGGATCGAGCATCGCCAGCGAACTGGGCACCATGCGGATCACCGAACAAATCGACGCCTTAGAAGTGATGGGGATCAATTCATCTTCCTATTTGGTGCTTCCTAAGTTGCTGGCAGCGTTGTTGATGTTTCCCCTGCTGGTGGTGGTGGCCGGGTTTCTATCGCTTTACGGCGGTTACATAGCCGGAACGCTCGGCGGTGCGATTACGGGCGAAGACTACGTGGCCGGGCTGCGAATGGATTTTAACCAATATTTCATTTTTACGGCGCTGGTGAAAGCGGTCGTTTTCGCCTTTATCATTTCTACTATTTCTGCCTACCAGGGCTACTTCACCCGGGGCGGTTCTTTGGAAGTGGGTCAAGCAAGCACCACGGCGGTCACCAACAGCTGTATTGCAGTGTTGCTAGCCGACTATGCGGTTGCTCAACTTATTCTGGTATAGCCTCATCTACTTCGATATCATCGCTTTTATGATCACGATAGAGCATATTTCTAAGACCTTCGGCGACAAGCAAGTCTTGATAGACATCAGCGGGGAGTTTAAGTCGGGCACCACCAACCTGATTATTGGCTCCAGTGGCACTGGTAAAAGCGTACTGCTTAAGTCTATTGTGGGCTTAATTCCGCCCGATGAGGGCACCGTTTTCTACCGAGGCCGCGATTTTACGCACGCTGACAAAGATACCCGCACCGAAATCCGTCGGGAGATTGGTATGTTGTTTCAGGGGAGTGCTCTGTTCGACTCGTTGAACGTGGAGAGCAACGTGAAATTTCCCCTGGATATCCTCACCGACATGCCCAGCGACGAGAAGCTAGACCGGGTGAACTTTTGTTTGCAACGCGTTGGTCTCGAAAATTCCAACAAAAAAATGCCCTCCGAGCTCAGTGGTGGAATGATGAAGCGAGTAGGCATTGCGCGGGCCATCGCTAACGATGTACGCTACCTTTTTTGCGATGAACCCAACTCCGGATTGGATCCGCAGACTTCTATCCTTATTGATGAACTCATTAAAGAAATCACTGAAGAATTTGATACTACCACCATTGTGGTGACCCACGACATGAACTCGGTCATGGGCATTGGCGAGCATATTCTGTTTTTGTACAAAGGAAAAAAGCTTTGGGAAGGCAACAACCAAGACGCGCTGCACACCGACGTGAAGGAATTGCATGATTTTATTTTTGCCAACAAGCTAGTGAAAGCCGCTCAATAACTACGCAATGGAACCTCTACATATCCCGGCCACTGATACCACCCCATCCGTGCGGCTCGACGCCTCGGAAGGAACCGTTGCCATCGAGGGCGTATCAGACGAACAAGATGCCCTGGGTTTTTACTTTCCGGTTATTCAGTGGTTAGACACTTATCAACAGGATCCAGCGAACCAGACCACCTTGGCCATTCGTCTGAAATATTT
This sequence comes from Cyclobacteriaceae bacterium, assembly GCA_965217295.1. Taxonomy (GTDB): domain Bacteria; phylum Bacteroidota; class Bacteroidia; order Cytophagales; family Cyclobacteriaceae; genus Tunicatimonas. Next base: position 3,287,433 of record CBDCHR010000008.1, on the reverse strand, counting down.
CAATACCGCTTCGGCCAAGGCTTTGTTTGAAGTAGTGAAACGCATTGCTCATATCCGGCAAGCGGGCCACGCCGCCACCGTGGAGTGGTACTACGACCAGCATGACCCGGTGCTAAAGGATGATATTGAGCACTTCTGTGATATTGTGACCATCCCGATAGAACTCAAGCATGACTGAGCGCCGCGCGCCAGATAGTTAAGCGCCCCGGCAAGGACTGCATCCACGGGGTTCCGGCTCAGTGAGGCCCCGAAGTAACGAACAAATTAGCAGTTTTAACGATACTTCCCCCAATAGTACAGGATAAGCACCGCTTGGGCTTGCAAAAACTATGATGCAACTCCAGCACGGCCTGAGTATCTAACGCTGAGGTAAGCGGATAACCGTAATGCCGGTACTTACTCACCAGACGATTGTTTTCGGCCGGTAGTGCCTGCAACAGCGACAGAGCATGGTCTCGCCGCGACTGCTCCTTAAAAAAGCCTCCGTAAGCAAACTGATAGGGGATCACGGCATTGATTAGAAGCTTGTAAACACTTTCCCGACCGATGGCGGGCGTGAACTCTGGCAATCTACGTTGGGTTTCTTTGATCAACGCGTAATGCTTCGGAATCGATTCAGGCTCGAACAGCGGCGCTAACCCGTTGCGAAGTTCTACTAGTATTGCGGCTAGCTGCACGATCCGCACCGTAGGAAAATTGGCGGGCCGGGTGCGGAAAAATCGCCACTGGCTTCGAGCTAGGGCACTGCCCTCGAGCTGGTGTTTTATCCGCAAAAACTCGTAGGCTTCCTGCCACTGGCTGGGCCATTCTTCGTTTTCTAAAAGACCGGCCTGTCCCAGTAGTAAAGCTACCACTGAGGTGAAATTATGTTGGTATTTCGCCAGCAGTGATCGTGGAACCGCCCGGCTCAACTGCTCGAACGGCGCTTGATTAACACGAAATCCAAAACTTTGAAAAATAGTCTGGTAGGCAGTTGCTGACCAGTCGCCCTGGTTCTTATCCAAACGGTCAAGAATTTCTTGCGATTTGCGCTCCAGACGAAGGGCGGCCGTTTTGTCCAACATCGTCAGTTTTTGTATTTCGTTCACTTCAGAGAGGAGCGGGGCGCACGCGATATCCTGTTGGTCCGGGGCGTGGAACACCAACTGTCGGTAGTTGTCAATCACCGAAGGGGCCACCCGGTTTTCCAGAACCAAGGTGGGCATAGGGGTTCCGTCTTGTCGGTACACAACCCGGTCGGCGTGCCAAACCACGTGCAAAATCACTCCGTTGTAGGCAGGGTCCCGCTGGTGTCCGTGGGCATCCCAGTCCGAAGCGCTGAGGTGAATTTCTACTGAGCCTACCCATTCCATATCCTCCAATTGCACCCGCGCGTTGGCGAAATCAGGACCCGAAGAAGCATTGCGAACCCCAGGGTGAACGATCGTCAGGGCTTGACCATCTTCGGTGGTGATGGCCTGTTTACTAAAGTACTGAAGCAGCCAAACGAAGTACAATAACTCTTCTCTCACGCGATTCTTTTTTGATAATGCTACGCACGAATACGCACCTTTACCGGTCTATTTTTGCAAAGAACCTACGTTTGTAAAGAATCAGAAAGTTTAGGGAGAGTCGCTTAGAGGAGATAATCGGGAGTGCTCACCATTTGTTGGCATTATCGAGATACAGTTTAACCAACTCAACCGTATTATTTACTTTACACTTTTGCAGCATATTGGCCCGGTGGTTGGAAATGGTGCGCTCGCTGAGAAACAAGCGTTCAGCAATCTGTTTGGAGTTAAGTCCTTCAACAATCAGCGCGAGCACCTCGCGTTCTCGCTTCGAGAGTACGTTGATGGGATTTTGGGTGTCGCCGTCTTGGTTTTTCTTTTCCTTAAAGCCTTTCACAATGATTTGGGTAATCCGCTGACTGTAGTACTCTTTGCCCTGCGCCACGGTGATGATTGCATTCACAAGTTCGTCACGGTCAACGTACTTGGTGATGTAACCAGAGACTCCGCTGTTCAGGGCTTTGAAGACGTAATCGGGAGTATCGTGCACCGAAAAGATAAGAACTTTGGTGTGGAGCTGATGCTTGGCAATTTCGTCCACAATATCGAACACTGATTTTCCGGGCATGGTGATATCAGAAACTAAGACATCGGGTTGGTGCTTCAGAACGAGTGACAGGGCCCGCTCACCGTCCGTGGCTTTACCCAGTAGCAAAAAGTCTTCGTAGTCTTTTAGTACTGCGGCGGTGCCTTCGGAAAGAATAGCATGATCATCGGCTAAGACTACTTTGATCGGGTTAGATGGCACTTACTTGTTGTTTATCTGGTTTGCCCAAAAACGATATACGGATTTTTGGGCAAAATGGGTAGACCACAAAGTAATAAAAATTCTATACATTATCTTTTACCCTGTTCACTTCGCCCGAATAATGAACGTAATCCTTCCGGTTGAGGTGGGTGCCGGACGCACGTTATCGTTGGTGGTGCTGAAGGTGAGTCGCTCCACGGCCAGCCGATATTGTCGCTCCACAGTAGGGCTCACCGTCTTCTCGATGGTTTTCACTCCAATGATCTCACCCTGATCGTCGATCGTGATCTCAAAGACAATGCGTCCGTTCTCATTTGATGAATCGTTGGGTCGGGGAATATTATCCCAGTTCCATCCGGCCATCTGCAGTGAAGCTCCGTCGGCACTTCCTTTTGCGCCATAGATGGCTCGTTCATCTATCTTGCCTTCTTCTTTTCCCTTGTCGCCGATCTCTTTAACATCGTCGCCCTGGTTAGAGGGCTTGGCCGCCTTACCGGGATACAAACTTTCTTGTTTGGGTACCGGAACGGGCTCGGGTTTGGGTTCAGGTTTCGCAACCACTTCCTTCACGCTCTCTTCCACTTCCTCCACCACCACCGGGCTTTCTTCAACCTGGGTTTCGGTAACCACTTCTTCTATCGGTTCTTCCGGTTCGGGTTCGGTCACTTCAGCTTCGGTCACCTCTTCTACTTCGGGCTCGGCTACCGGGGTTTCAGGAGTTTCTTCTACTTCGGGCTCCGGAGTAGCTTCTTCCTCTACCACCTCTTCAACCACCGGGGTGGGTTCAGGAACCGTGGTTTGCCCCGACCCTTGTTGATCCAATCCGAAGTCTAATTCAATGCCGTACTCGGGCAACGGAGGGTCTGGCCTTCGCCAAGCTACCAAAAAGAAGAATAGCAATAGCAAGAGTGCCTGAAAACCTGTGGCCACGGCCAGGGCAATTCTTCTGTTTTTCTTTTCATCCGAAGTAGCCATGTCGGTTCGGTTTGTGCTCGAGCAGGAGGCGCTTACTGTTCGGGCTTGGTGGCAATTGATACCTTTGCGTTGAAAGAAGTGGCAATACCCGCCACGCGTACTAGATATTCAACGGGAACAGACTTATCAACGTTCAGGATCACCGCTCCCTGCTCGCCCACTAGCAACCCACGCAGGGTTTCCTCTAAGGCTTCGGGTCGGGTGGCTTTGTCATTCACAAAGTACTTCAGATCGGGAGTGATCGTAACGCTCACCTTTTGCATGGAGATCGTCGACGTTTTGCTGCTCGGTAAGTTGACCGGCAGTCCCGAGGGAGTAACAAACGAAGAGGTCAGCATGAAGAAGATCAGCAGCAGAAAGATGATATCCGCAATAGAGGAAAAATTAAAAGAAGTTTCAATTTTGTTTCGGGGGCTGAGATCCATTGGGGGGGGATTAGAGACGCGATTAATCGCGTCTGTACGGCAATGTTAGCGAGGTTCTTGAAGCAGGTCAATGAAATCGATAGAGGTGAACTCCATTTTGTGCACGAGTTTGTTCACCTGGGCAATGAGGTAGTTGTATCCTAGGTAAGCCAGGATTCCAACGGCTAATCCTCCGGCAGTGGTGATCATTGCCTCGTAGATACCGGTAGAAAGCAGTTTGGGACTCACGTTGCCCTCTTCCTGAGCAATGGCGATAAAGGCCTGGATCATCCCGGTAACAGTACCCAGGAAGCCGATCATCGGGGCAGCCCCGGAGATGGTGGCCAGCAGCGTCAGGTTTTTTTCCAGACGGTACAATTCGAGCTTACCCACGTTCTCGATGGCATCCTCAATGGTTTTGAGCGGAGTGCCGATGCGGGAGATACCCTTTTCGATCATGCGGGCGATGGGCGTATTGGTTTGCGAACAGATCAAACGGGCGCCACTAATATCGCCCGCCGAAACCAGTCGCCTGATTTTTTCGGTGAACTGTTCGGGCACCCTCGACGCCTTTTTGAGGGTAAGAATCCGCTCCACAAAAATGTAGATGGTGATAAACAGCAGAATCAGCAACGGAATCATCACAAATCCGCCCTTCATTAGTAAGTCGATAACGCGCAGCGACTCGGCTCCGCTCTCAATGGTTGTGGTGTCTATCTCACCGCCAGCGGTGATCTGTAGTATGGTCATATTAATATTTCAGTACCCAAGCACTTTCGCCGTAGTCTGCTTTGTAGGCTTCCACCTCAGCCAGTGCATCGTTAAAGGTATCATAATCAGCCACCGCAACCCGGTGCAAGAGCGGAGCCCGCGAAGTGGGTGCTAGAATACGAATGCCCACTCCTCGTGTAGATAATTGTTCACCCAAGTCGCGCGCCAGGTCCTCATCCACAAAGCTACCAATAATGATGTAAGAACGACCAGTGGGCGTCGCAATTGTTTCAATGGTGCTATAAGATCCGGTTGAACCACTTTCGGAGACAGGTTCAGACACTAGTTGCTCTTCCGGCGTGGTTTCAGTCACCACCGCTGGTTCGGGTTCTTCGATCACCAGTGTCTCGGGTTTGGTTTTTTCGGTAGTGACTAGTTGCGTCTCTTCAACCTGGGCATCGTTACCAAACCAAGAAGCCACCTGCTCTTTTCCACCGAATCCAAACAAATAAACTACCAATCCTACCAGCACCAGTAGGCCTATGATGACGGCAACGATGATACCTTCTTGGTTGCTCTCGGATTCCTCGTCTTCTTCACTGTAGTAAGTAGGTTCCTGAAAGGCAGGAGGCGCATCATCCTCCTCACGCTCAATGGGCTCATACTCAGATTGATGTAATCCAAAGTCTTCGGTGTCTTCCAGGTGGTATAACGGTTTGTTCTCTTCCATGACGGATTGATTTAGGGTATTAGTTTATCCTTGCATTAGGGATAGGACATTTGCCACCTGCGAAGTAACAGAGAATTTTCAAAAACTTAGCGCGATTGTCGCGCAAATGGTACGTGCGTAGCGAATAAGGCAACAAACGAATTGGCAGATAACCTTCTGTAGTTCAGGATCATGATAGCCCGTTAGAAACTATAAGAAACTCCGCCCATCACCATTAAGCCCCGCGATGGATAGTTGAGAAAGCGCTCATAATTCTGTGCAAATATATTTTTTAATTGCAGAAAAGTAGAAAATCTGCTGGAAAATAGGTAATCGGCCTGAAAACTCAGATCGATAATGGGATCAAGGGCTTTTTCGGTATCACTCGCCAGGTTTATTCCCTGAATGCCACCGAGGGCCATCAGTTCGGCACTGAACAGCAGTTTGTCGTAGGCATTGTACGTGCTAAGCACACTGAGTTGGGTGGTGGGACGGTGCCAGGGCTCATCCACCTGGTTCACGCTGTAGCTGAAGTAATCGCCCCGCAGGGTAGTGCGAAACCGTTCGGCGCTGTTAATAGTGATTTCTAAGAACGGATTGAATAGCAGGGTTTTTTCCTGATCATACAGAATGGTGAAACGGGTAGAATCAAGGGCGCTATTGGCGTAGAAGTAGAGGTGCCGATAGTTGCCCACCGAAAATCCGGCCCGGAAGCCTACCGCGCTGGTGAACCGGCCCTGTAGTCCGCCCCGAAAAGCTAGGGTACGGTTGGTGTGCAACAGCGGCACATCGGGCCCCAAGAATGGGTTTTCTTCAACGAAACCGAGCAGCGAGGTGCGCTCAATGTCGCCGTCGATGCCTGCGTATAAACTAAAGCCGTCGGATAGATTGTAGTAGGCTGACAAGTCGGGGTACAAGTGCAACTGACCGGCGTTTAGTGCGGTATCGTTTTCGTATACGGCACGAAAGCCCAACTGAACCACCAGTCCGCGCTGCGGTTCGTCGCTGGTATTGAAGGTCACCGTCGGGTTGATTCGGAATAAGTTACGGTTGGTCAATTGGCTCGCTTCGGCCAGCGGCGCCTGATCGGTGCGCTGCATGAGGTACACATCGCTGGATAGGCCTACCTTGAACTGTTCATTAACCGCGTACTGAAGCTGGGCCTGCAACCCAATCTGGTTTTCAGAAGCAGCGTAGGCATCATTAAGCGTACGGAAGCTACCCCCGATCGCGTAGTCGAGGGGTTTGTCTACTTGTTCGCGCTCGAGGGTTAGCTGGGCGGAAATTACGTTAAAGACTTGCTTAATATCGTTACGATCAACCTCCAGACCGGGCTGGTATCCGTAGAAATGATAGCGGTTGCGTTCGTAGCCAACCTCACCACTCAGGGTGTTGCCGCCCACAAAATACTTACCATTCACCCCAATCTGCGAGTGGCTATTGCCCGAATTGTCACCATCTACCGGACCAAAGCGCGACGAAAGGTGCTCCAGATGCACTCCGTAAGTGTAGGCGTCGTTGCGGGTGCTATTGGCGTAGAAATCAAGGTAAGGAGACAAGAAGTTACCAAACCCCGCCTTCACGTAGTTGCCGTATAGCTTGTCCAGTGGCGGGTCTTTTATCTTGAGCACCTTGATTTTCGGATCAATGGCGGGCAAGCGGGGAGTGAAATCCTTAAATTGATAATTCACTTTCACTTCCAGAGTAACTACATTACTAGGAGGCACGCGCTCGAACTGACGACTAGCTGAGGGCAATTCAATCTCACGGTCTTTCTCAATGATCACCTCAGTGTCATCTATTTCTCCTTCCTCGGCCTCCCAAGCGGGTTGCTGGGCGTGAGCAACGGTAACCATCAGAGAAAGAAGCAGGCAGCAGATAATGCGTTTCATACGGAGTATCCCTTGGGGAGGTGCTAAAGTAAGGTTTATCTTCAAAAAACGTGATTCTTTGACGCGAAGTATTGCAATCCGGTCAACCAACTACAAATCATCTTCCCGCTCCAGCATCAGAATGGCTGCCTGTGACACGATGAAATACCTTTCTTCTTCGTACATAATTTCGTAAGCACCATTTTGCAGGAAGATTGCCAGATCGCCTTCCTGAGCCTGCAACGGAAGGTAACTGATACGCTGGTCAGGTGTTTTCCACGGTTCGTCATCGATCGGGACCGGAATGGGGTAGCCTGGTCCGGTTTTCATGACATAGCCGGTTTGAATCGGCTCTTTCGCCTGCACTCCGGGCGGCAGGAGTAGCCCACTTTTGGTGCGTTCCGACGCTTTTTTTGGCTTGATAAGCAAACGGTCGCCCACAATGACCAGCTTACTGAATTTGTCTACTTGGGTTTGCATCAATATCGAAAAATAGCGGCCAGCACGGCTTCGTCCACCGTTTCGGGAAGCTCTTCGGCGTCCACCAGATAAGCGCGCCCGCCGTGTAGTACGGTTTCTACCGCGGCCTTGCTAACCAAGTCGTGGGCGTTCTCGCCCGGCTCGTCCGTAAGCTCTACTTCGTTGTTACTGCGATCAATCACTCCCCAGCGGTGCGCTCCCCGAGCAACAAACAGGGCTTCGATGCGGCCGTCCAGCGCCGCCGGAGCAATCTCTTCAATTTCGTACGAGGTTTGTGCGCTTCCCATTAAGGAGGTGTAGCGCGCGTGGTCTTTCTGTTGATTTTGGTGAAAGTAGTCCTGAAGCACTTCCTTGGCCTGCCGATGCAATTCTGGGGGGGCTAGGTTGTCAGGGCTTCCGGTGATGCCCTTCGAGTAGATCTCTACGGCGGTGTTAGCTTTTCGAAACACGGGATGCCACTCTTCTACGGCGGCCAGCACCACCGGACGGTCGCGGTGGGCAATGACCTGGGGCAGGGCTTCGTCGACGCGACGAAAATACTCGGCGATGTACGCATCTTCTTTATCTCCATCACCGCCCTGACCGTGAAAGATGGTGCCCCCGGTGCCGGTTTGGCTCCCGCCGGAATGATACTGAAGGTTCTTCTCGAAATCATAGTAGCTTAACGCGTCTTCCATGCCTTCCGGAAGCCGGGCCGACAGATCTATTTCTTCTGCCCCGTGCTCATCAGCCTCCAAAACGCGCACCTTGTTCAGACTGATTCCTAAAATATAGAAAGCCCGATTATTAGCCGTTAGCGGCACCAATTGGCCCAGATCGAAGGAGGTGGATAACCAACTAAACTCGCTGGCGGAATACGGCAGCTTTATGGTTTTGAAGTAATTATCAGCCAAAAAAACGGCTAGCCCTTGTTCCTGGTGACGCCAAAACGAAGCATCATCGATCAGCGCACGGATGGGTTGCAGGTAAGCATTGGCTTCTTGTTCCGAAAAGCCCTTCTTCTCTATCTGACCTCTTATCTTTTGGTAATGATTCTTCAGAGCAATAGTGTCTTTTCCTTCGTTCACTTCCTTTCCCCGCTGGTGAGTAGGCAGGTAAATGCTCACGCAGTTGATTCCACCCACGGAGGCTAGTTCTTGTAGTTGATCTTTTGTGATTGACTTCATAGGAATGTTGGGTTGTTATTTTTCTGAATAACTGCCTAGGGGAGGGCTTGTTTAAGCTAGGGGGCAGATTCTAGCCAACCGGTTGCCCTCCCAGTCTCGCGTGCCCTCTTTTTGTGGATGGTGCTGCTCCAGGTAAAATCCGGTTGTACTTTGGCGATTTAACCAGAAGGTTTGGCTAAGTTGTTGCTTCTACTGACGCGCCGCCCAACGACGTTTTGCTTACCCGGCCGATAGGGTCTGTATTCCTTTTACAAGCTTGAGAAGTTAATTTTATTTATCAGATTACTTTTGCTTCATAACGTCATCAAACCCCACCGCGAGCCACTTCCATGCAACACCATTGCCCGGTCAGTCTGACTTATTTAATGCGTATCATGTTGATCTGCTTACTGGGTTGGCTGCCCCTTGCCGACAGTTGGTCTCAGTCTGCGGTGAGCGGCCGGATAACCGACGCCACCACGCAGGAAGCTATTCCTTTCGCCAACGTGGTGGTTCACCGTACGGAGCGAGGCACCACCACCGATCTGGACGGCTACTACCGCTTGAAGGTGCCCGGCGACGTGGACAGTCTGTACATTAGCTTCATGGGGTACGTTGCGCGCACGGTCGCCATTGACAATCGTCAACAGATCAACATTGCCCTTACCCCCGAGGTGGTGAGTTTGAACGAACTGGTTTTTGTTGCCCGCGAAAACCCGGCCTTTGCGCTGCTGAAGCGGGTGCAGCGGCAAAGCAGCCGCACCGACAAGCGTTCGCTGCGCGCCTATGACTACGAAAGTTACATCCGCACCGAGGTGGCGCTGCGTGAGGTTTCAGGGAAGATTCATAACAAAACAATTCGCAAAGCATATCAGGTGGCCAAGCGGCAGCGGGCTCGGTCTGACACCACCGACCGGGCGGATATTCCGATCATCATGACCGAAACGCTTTCGCGGGCGTACTACCAAAACCATCCGGAAGTGAAGCGAGAGGACATTATCAAGTCCAAAATATCCGGCATTGGGTTGTCGTCGAGTAGTTGGTTATCGCAACTCACCGCTTCTTCGTTGCAGCAGTTTAATTTTTACGAAAACTGGATGAAGATTATGGGCAAGGCATTCGTCTCGCCCCTGGCCCCTTCCGGAAGGCTGCTCTATAACTACTACCTGTCGGATAGCTTAATACGGGACGGTGACTACTGCTACCGCCTGGATTTTATCCCAAAGAACCCTCAAGATCTTGCTTTTGAAGGAACCGCCTGGATCACCAAAGAAACCGCGGCCCTCAAGGCAATAGACGCCCGCATCAACCCGGAGGCCAACCTCAACTACATCCGGAGCGTACGCGTTGTCCAGAACCTGACCCCCGTGGCCGACGGAGCCTGGCTACCCACCACCACGCAGACCACCATTGAGTCAGAAAAGTTTTCGGATTATCCGGGCCTCCGGGTGCGCTCCTTGGTGTCGAACCGAGACGTGCGGGTGAACCAGGAAAAGCCACTGGGTTTCTACGCCACCAACGTCACCATCGATGAAGGTGCCTACCGGGCCGATAGCGCGTTCTGGCGGATGCGCCGCCACGATCCACTAGATGAGGATGACCAACGAGCGTTTGCCATCATTGATACGCTCAACCAACTGCCCGCTATCAAGCGGACGGCGAAACTGGTTGACACCTTCGCCAGCAGTCATTATGATCTGGGTATGATTGAGTTAGGCCCCATTCCCTACACTTACGCTCGTAACGATGTGGAGGGCCACCGTTTTCGCCTGGGCTTCAAGACCAGTCCTGGCTTTAGTTCTCGCTGGACCTTCCGCAACCACTTAGCCTACGGCACGCTTGATCGGCAGTTCAAGTACGGCGTGGAGGCCAATTATATCTGGCGCCGCGCGCCCTGGACGCAGCTAACGGTTTCCCACGCGCAGGACCTCAGCCAGTTAGGCTGGTTTCCGGAAAGTGAAAAGGAAGTGAAATTTTTCGAGGCGGCCGCGCTGTGGGGTGATTTGTCTACCGGGTATCGTTACCGGCGCAGCGGTATCCGTCTGTTTCGGCAGCTACCCAAGGGACTCGGTCCTGAGATTGAAATTCAGCGGCAGTATATGGAACCGCTGTTTGATTTTTCTTATCCGCCGATGCTGGAGAACCAGGGGCGAGACACCAGCGACTTTGTGACCACCGAACTGCGGGTAGCATTGCAGTTTGCCCGTGATGAGCAGTTTGTGCAGCGCGACAACCGCCGGATCAGTATGGGAGGAAGGCGCTGGCCGGTGCTGCGGGCGGAGTACAGCTTAGGGCTTAACAATGTGCTGGGAAGTGATTTTTCTTACCAAAAAGTAAAATTTTCGGCACGACAGCAATTGAGTCTGGGGGTGTTGGGCACCTCGCAGTATATCCTGGAGGGCGGTTGCATCTTTTCTCAGCTTCCTTACGCCCTGCTGGAGGTTCACCTGGGCAATACGTCGCCCTTCTACTATCGCCACGGGTTCAACACCATGAACCGCGCCGAGTTCGTGAGCGACCGCTACGCCTCGCTGCGCTATGCCCATTCGTTTGAAGGCTTCTTCCTGAACCGTATTCCTTTGCTGCGACGCTTAGACTGGCGTTTGATCACTTCGGCCAACGTGCTTTACGGCGGCGTGCGCGCCGAAAATCGTGCCCCGCAAGCGCCAGACGATCAGGTGACGCCAACCTTTAGGCATTTAAACGAGCGCACTCCCTTCGCGGAGGTCGGCTACGGGGTGGAGAATATCTTCCGCCTCATTCGGGTGGAGGCCTACCACCGGCTCACCTATCTGGATCATCCATCGGTGCGCCGGTTTGCGATTAAGGTAGGTCTTCAATTGAAGTTTTAGCGGAAGGCACAGAAATAGATGAGAAACTTAACAATTGATTCCTCTCTTAAGCGCACATCACCGGTATCTACTGCTTGGATAAAGTGTAGGTCGGTATGTCCCCACTTAAATCCAGCACGATATTGTAAGTACCCCCCTCGGTGATCGGAATATTGCTCCCGTCAAAGTTTAGCACATCATCGCTGGGGTCGTCATCCCCATAATTGCTCTCCCACGCATCGTTCAGGCGAAACTTCATTTCGCCGGGAACCAGATCGGTGGTGATGGTCCAAATATCCTGCTGGTAGTCATAAATCATGTTCTGGTCCGCATCCCAACCGCCCACGGTTGCGTTGCCAATCACTCCCCAGGACGAAGGCATAGCTGACCAGGTGAGATTGTTTAGGTTAACGATAAGCAGGTACGTCCCCGGTTCAGGTACGGATAAGTTACCACCATCGGTGTCCAACGTAGTGGCGTCGCCTCCGTAGGCTAAGTCCCAACTGGGCTGGGGGGCAAACTTGAACTCCAGGCTTTCAGCATCCGGAAAGGTAAGGTAGCCTTCGTACTCTCCGTTATCTTCTGCCGACAGCAGTTGAGCGGCGGTGGGCGGATCCCAACCCTGGTACGCACCCGGCACGTAGAGCACGCCCGGTTCTGTTTCGGCGGAGAAGGGAGTCACGGTGAGCGTGAGCACCGGCGAGTAAACCGGGTCCACGGAAGTCACCGCCCCACCGGGGTCCTGTAGCTGACTCACCACCCGCACCGCTAGCGGATTGGCTTCGTCAGGGACAAGTCTCGCCTGGATGGCGATGCGGTTGAGTTCCGCTACGGTCATAACATAATCCAGGTTATCAACTGCGGGAACAACGAAGGTATCGATGGTTACCGTAATCGCCGAATCGAAGTTGAAGCCGGGCTGATCGAACTGAAGCGTGTAGCCTACCGCCGCCGGGAAACCGTAGTCGGTAATATTCCAGGAAAGGCTTAGCGCGATTTGATCGGCTCGATCCTCAGCCAGAACTATCTGATCGGTGGAGGCAGAGAGATCAGGAGTAGTTGCTACCCGAAGCACCGGATCGGCTTGGTCTTCTTCTCCGCAGGAGAACAGTCCGAGCGCGAGCAGTAGAACCAAGAAGTTATAAAAGATGGTATTGCGTTTCATGTCAAAGAAAATTTGTGCGTTAGTGACAGAGCAAGGCTACGCTCAATGGTTAGTATCCGGGATTCTGTTCCAGGTTGGGGTTGGCCGTCAGGTCGGAAGCGGGCAGCGGATAGAGGGCCCGAAAGTCAGCGATGGCAGCACCTTCTTGTGCTCCGCCCTTCCAGGGCCAAACGTACTGGCTGCCGGTGAAGCGACCGTAGCGAATCAGGTCGGTGCGACGGTGCCCCTCCCAATAGAGTTCGCGCGCCCGCTCGTCCAGAATAAAGTCCAGCGTGAGTTCGCCCGCGCTGATGTTCTCATCGCTGCTATCGTAGGCGCGCTCGCGCAGGGCATTCACGTAGCCCAGGGCCGCGTTGAGGTCACCCCCCCCGCCGCGCAGGGCCGCTTCGGCGTACATCAGATAAGCATCGGCCAGCCGGAACAGTGGATAGTCCGTATCTACAAAATTGAGCGCTGGGTCGCTGCCCGGTTCGCCACTAGAGGTAACGTTGCGGTACTTCAACACGGCATAGCCATCGGTAAAGGTTGATAGGTCGTTGATTTCCAGCGACTGTCCCTCAGTGTAAAAGGTGTTGCGCTCGTTGTTTTCTTCGCTCAGGTCAAACAAGCTCACCAAGGCCGAGGTGGTACGCAAGCCAAACCAACCGCCATTAAGCCCCAGCGGGGCGGGGTCAATGCTCCCCCCTACGGCGGCGTGGGCTAAGAACGTGGTGTTACCAAATGAGCGGGCGTTTACGCCATCTGATACAATGGGCAGAATAATTCCAGCTGCGGTATTGTTATCTGCCAAAAAAAGATTCTGATAGTCAGCTTCTAAAGCATAGTCAGCGTTAATTACCCGCTCAGTGTACGCGAGCGCGTCTTGGTATCGGCCCTGACCGGTGTATACCTCAGCATTTAGATAAAGCTTAGCTAACAACATCCAGGCCCCACCCTGGTCCGCGCGGCCGTACTCATTACTGCGGGGGGCCACCAACTCATCCTCAATGGCTAACAGTTCAGCTTCCACGTAATCGAACAACGCTGAGCGACCAATCTGCTCGGGGAAGTAGGTGCCCACCCCATCGTTTTCGTCCAAAAAGGGCACATTGCCAAACAAGTCTAGCGCGTGGTAGTAGCTGAGGGCCCGCAAAAAACGCGCTTCACTGCGGTACTGCCGAGCGGTAATCTGATCGTCAGCACTGATACCCCGCGCGCTAAGTTGCCCGTCGGAAGTTTCGCGGATAAACTCGTTGGCGAGCGTAATCTGATAATAGATGCGATAGTACATGGCCTGCACCAGCGCGTTGCTCGCCGACCAATTGCCCAGATTCAGTGGATTCACCCCGGGGTCGTTCACCCACGCTAGCACGGCTTCATCGGTCGGCAATTCTTGTAGCTTCCAGTGGGTGCGGAAGTAGGACGAAGCTCCTTCGTCGATGCCCAGCACATCGGGCCGACCGGTGCCGCCCTGTTGCCCGGTAACGGCGTAACCGGCGTAGAGTTTAGCCAGCACGTTCACGTAGTTGTCAAAGTCTTCGTACACCACCGACGAGGTGAACTCGTTTTGGGGTTCCAGCTCTAATACTTCGTTGCAAGCCCCGAATGCCAGAAAGCATCCGGCCGCGATTAGCAAATTCTTGATCGGTCGATATCTCATTGTTGATTTATTTAATTTTGTAGGAACATGACGGTCGCCGCGCGATTAATCATGTTCCTACCGGTTAAAAACTAAGGTTCAGCCCTAGGGTGTAGGTTCTCGGACGAGGATAGAAATTATTGTCGATACCCGTCGGGATTTCGGGATCCAGACCGGTATAGTTGGTAAACACCAGTGCATTCTGAATGGCGGCCGACAGGCGAACGTTGCGAAATCCACCGTTCAAAAGGCTACCGAAATTATACGCTACGTTGATGGTCTCGATCCGAAAGAAAGAAGCATCCTGCACGTAGTAATCCGACAGCAAGATCTCATCGGTGCGGTTTGCGAAGTTCGTATTGAACACATCCTCGGTGATGTTACTCAAGAAGCCCGGCGAGGTGAGGCTGGAATAGTTACCAAACTGCGAGTTGATGTTGTTATACACGTAGTTGCCCGTCGAGCCGCGCGTCACCAAGCCAAAGGTCACTTGTTGATAGCGGGCCGTCATGTTAAATCCGTAGTAGAAGTTCGGGTTGGGCGACTGGTAGCGGTAGCGATCATCCTCGGTAATGCGCCCGTCGCCACTGCGGTCCACGTACACGCCCTCGAGGGGTTGTCCTTGCTCATTGTACACCTGTTCGTACACAAAAAAGCTAAAGGGCGGAAATCCCACCGTGTGCACCTGGGCGGTAGAGCCGATGGCACCGCCGATGCCTCCCACTTGCACTCCTATCTGATCTTCGTTGCTGGTGCGGCTCAGGTTCGTAATCTCAATGTCGTTGTACGTACCGTTCACTCCGAACTCCAGTCCGAAATCTTCCCGGTCGATGGCGATGTAGTTCAGTACCACCTCTACTCCCTGCGTGCGAATGCTACCCACGTTGGTAAGCAACTGGTTGGTGAAGTTGGTGCCCGCCGCCGTGGGCACAATGCTGAGCAAATCGTCGGTATCCTTGCGGTAAACATCCAGCGTACCGTTGATGCGGCCGTTGATGAAACCGAAGTCCACGCCCGCGTTATAGGTAGTGGTTTCTTCCCATTTGATATCGGGGTCGTATGCTTCGGGACGAAACAGCGTATAGAAGGTATTACCAAACAAGTACTGCGCCCCAGGATCGCTAAAGGTGTAGCGGGGCAGATACGGGAAATCCCCCGTCACGTCCTGCTGCCCGGTTACTCCGTAGCCCAGGCGAAGCTTCAGCTGCGACACCACGTCCGAATCTATCAGGAACGACTCCTCATTAATGCGCCAGGCCAGGGCCAGCGAGGGGAACAAACCCCATCGGTTGTCACCGGTGAAGCGTGACGAACCATCGCGGCGCAGCGTAGCGGTGAGTAGGTAGCGCTCGTTAAAGGTGTAGTTGAGTCGACCGAATACCGACACCAACCGGTTCTGCGGAAACACCGGGTTCTCTTGACTGATGGTGTCACCCGCCAGGTTGAGCGTCGGGAAACGGGGTTCATCGGTTGAAAAGTCCTGATACGAGTACCCGGCAGTTACTTCCACTTGGCTGTTTAACTTATCTAGGTACTTGTTATACGCTAAATAGAAGTCGAGCAAGTAGTTGGTTTTGGTCTGTACGTAGGGGCGCACACTGCCGCCCTGCACCACCACCGGGGCATAGTTGGCCGGTTGAAACTCCTCCCCGTCGGTATCCGACACATCAAACCCCATGTTTAGATTGGCCTTTAGCCCCTCTAAAAACGGCAGTTGGTAGTCGAACTGTAGGTTACCAATGGTGCGGGACACGGTAGCCTTATTGCGGCGCTGCTCCAGAATACTCAGCGGATTAGTGGTGGCATTCGGATTATAGTTGCCATCGGCGTCGGTCCACTGATAAAACCTCCCAAAGGTTGGATTATCCGTGTAGATGGGCTTGGTTGGGTCCATAGCCACCGCCGCGCCAATGGCTCCGGTACTGGCAAAACGACTCTTCGAAACTACCCGGCGCAGGTTTAGGTTCACCTGCAAGGCTCCGTCCAAAAAAGTTGGGTTCAGGTTCAGGGCACCCGAAAAGCGCTCAAACTGTGAGGTTTTCAGGATGCCCTGCTGGTTGAGGTACCCTAGTGAAGCCCGAAAGGGCAGCGGTCCCACCGCACCGCTCATGCTCAGAGAGTTGTCGGTGGTGTAGGCCGGGCGATAGATAAGTTCCTGCCAATCGGTACTGGTATCATCATCCCCCAGCAGCGCCTGCTGCGCCTCGGTGCCCCGTTCGGCGACCACCTCACGGTAACGATCACCCGACAGCACGTCTACGGTATTGATCACAGTGGCCACCGAGTGCTGGGTGCTCACGTCCACTTGCAACGGCTGGTCTTCGGCACCCCGCTTGGTGGTGATGATGATGACCCCATTGGAGGCCCGCGAACCGTAGATGGCGGTGGCCGAGGCGTCCTTCAAAATGTTGAACGACTCGATGTCGTTGGGATTGATAAAACTCAGCGGATTGGGCGAACCCGACACGTCGGAGGTGGCGATGGGCACCCCGTCGACCACGATCAGCGGATTGTTGGAGGCGTTGAGCGAGGCCCCGCCCCGGATGCGAATCTGGCTACCCGAACCGGGCGCGCCGCCGTTGGAGGTGATCTGCACCCCGGCCACCTTACCGGCAATGAGTTGCTCGGCCGTGGGCACGAAGCCATCGTTGAAGTCTTTGGTAGAAATGGCGGTGATGGAGCCGGTCAGGTCTTCTTTTTTCTGCGTGCCGTAGCCAATCACCACCACTTCTTCGAGCGACTGCACGTCGAGTTCCAGTTGCACATTAACCGTCGATTGGTTATTGAGAGGGATTTCCTGACTGCGGTAGCCCACGAAGGAGACAACCAGCACCGGATTTTCCAGATCATCAGGTACATTCACCGTGTAATTGCCCTCAATATCAGTGATGGTGCCCACGCCGGGACTGCTCTTGAGCACCACGGTGGCTCCGGGCAGGCCCGTGCCGGTCTCGTCGGTCACGGTGCCCGTCACCGTTTGCCAGGGGCGAACCGTTGTGGTTATTCCAAGCTGAGTAACCGCGCGTCGGGGGATAAATTGCAAGGAAGCATGATCCGTTGCTTCACGCCGATGAGCGGGAGTGCCACCATTAAGGGGTGAAAGGACCGGGGACGGAGCTTTCGGATAAATCAAATAGTAGGCATCCTCTGCTTTCTTGTAGCGTAGATCAAGCGGAAGCAGCAAGCGATCAAGTTTCTCAGCGAGAGTGGCCGGGTCGTTGGGTAGCCACGGGGCTGCGACCTGCTTTTGATCGGCAATTTCGCTACGGTAGATAAACACGACCTGATGCTGCGACTCTAGTGCCTTCAGTACGCTCACCAAGGCTTGTTGTGGCTGGTCAGAAGACTGATTGTAGGCTAACAGTTGTGAGAAGCCCGGAACCACGCTTCCGGCCCATAGCAACAGAAAGCACAGGTAACGATGATACACGGGGGTAGATTCGTTGTTCATAAGCTAGGCATTTGACGTAAAAATGTATTGATTACTAGGATTAAGGGCTGGTTGTTTGGCGGTTTTGGATTATTATTTTTTCTCTGTTTTGTATCACTTCCACATTCGCGATGGTGGGCAGCGCCTCCAGGATCATATCAAGGTTGCGCAGGGGAAAGGCCCCGGTCAAAGGGGTACGGGCCAAATCTTCGTCGGCAATCACCACGCGCACCCCGTAGTGGTCTTCCAGGGCGTTGGCTACTTCTCGCAGGGGCATTCGCTCGAAGACCATCTGCCGCTGACGCCAGGCCGCGTAGGGATCCGGATTTACCGGCTTTTGAACAAGTACCTGATCAATTTCCGAATACTCGACTAGCTCGCCGGGTTGCATACGCACGTTCTGGGGTTGGTCCGGATCGTTGATCGTTAGCCGAACCCGCCCCGAGTGCAGCACCACCTGCGCTTTGTGGTGGCGGTCTTTTACGTTAAACTCGGTGCCCAGCACTTCCACCCGAAGGTCGTTGGTGAGATGCACATGAAAGCGTTGGTCGTTTTCCGTATGAACCACCGAGAAGTAGGCTTCGCCGTCGAGCCACACCTCCCGCGGTTGTTGGGGGTCCCACGGTTCGGCGTAGTGCAGCGATGAGTTGGCGTTGAGGGTCACCGTTGAACCATCGGGCAGGGCAACGGTGCTTATTTCGCCGTAGCCGGTAGTATGTTCGGTGAGTGCGCCCGACCCAAGCCAAAACCACAACGCGGCGGCAGTGACTAAAACACTCACTACCGCGGCGGCCTGGTACCACACTGGCCGAGAAGCAGAACTTTGGGGCAAACCGCTCTGGGACATGCGCTCCCGGAGAGCGGCCGATAGACGCGCCGACGTTTTTTGTGGTACGGGAGGAAGAGCCGAACGCTCCCACACCTGCCTTAGCAACGTTTCCGGAAGGTCGGCCGGATCGGTGCGATCCACCTCTTCCAAAAACACCCGAAGTTCGGCTTCGCTCAATTGATTGGTTAAGTACTTCTCTATTTGGTTTTGACTAAGCATAAAAAGTGCGATAGCGCTGGTTCAACAATTCTTAGGGTTGCTGTCTATCAGTATACCAATCCAAAAAAGCAAAAGGGTTACTCGAGCAAAAAATAATTTTGAACCAATCTCTTTTTAATCTGATTAATAAGAGTCTAGTTCATACAGTATTTTTGCGACATTTACACCTAGCCGCATCGAATGTCTAATCCTAGTCAGCCAGATAAGATTTTGATTGAGCAGCTCCGGCAAGGCAACGTCCGGACGTTCGAGCAGTTGTTTGCTGACCGGCATCAGCAATTGTATAATTACTGTCAGAAGTGGGTGAAGCAGCCGCAACTGGCCGAGGAAGTGGTACTGGATGTGTTTATGACGGTGTGGAAAAAACGAGAGACGCTTGACCCGAGCCTTACTCTGGATGCTCTTCTTTTCAAAATCACCAAAGATTTGAGTTTCAATTACCTGAAAAAGGCTGTCCGTGAGCAGCGAATCTTTAGCCAATTGACGGCCATTGAGGTGCACCCGTCGGCCAACCCCACCGAAGCGCATCTTTTGTCTGAAGAATACGAAGCACTTGCCGAGCGTGCCATTGAACAGTTGCCCCCCCAGCGCCGGATTATTTTTGCCCTGCGACGCCAAGAAGGGCTGAGCTACGAAGAAATCGCGCAGCAACTTGGAATATCCAAAAACACCGTGAAGGGGCAATTAGGGAAGGCTTCGCGATTTCTACGCGAGTACGTAGCGACCCACGCCGACATCACGTTTCTATGGTGCCTGCTGATGCCCTGGTTTTAGGGCGTGTTGACATATAAACTTAGGCGGTGCTTTCCGAGCGTTTTTGCCCTGCTTTTCGTTGCTTTCGTTGGCCGATGCCCTTGCATTGCCCGCCTCAAGCGCCTTAATCAGAACAAAAACACTCTGGAAAGCCCTTGCCAATCTATATGTCAACACGCCCTAGAGGAACCAGTACAAGAATCTGCGATTTGTTGTAAAAATACTACTGATAATCTTAGACTTGCTCCGTGGCGTGGCCGGATGAATTTTTATTGTCATTTTGTTGTCACTTTTTGCGGAAAAAGACAGTATATTGAATTACCATTTCTTCGTAGAACCTTTTCTAAAACCACATCATCATGATACCTACCCCGCCCCCCCCCAAGTATTCGGCGCAACTTGATGGTTTTATCCGTAAGGTAGCCTATCGCGCCAACTATTTCAACGACGACGAGCGTGCCCTGTCGCACCTGCGCACGGTGTTTCGAGTGGTGCGCAACCGCAGCAGCTTCGAGCAGTCGCTGCGGTTTCTGGAGATGCTTCCCGTGGCGCTAAAGATCATTTTCCTGAACGACTGGCACATTGCGCCCCGCGCCCCGGTTCCCATCAGCAGCCTGGACGAACTAGCCGACGCGGTGCGGCAACATGAACGAAATCATATCATGCGCGACCAAGCCGAAGCGCTTCGGGTTTTGCGAGCCATTTTCGATGAATTGGCCACTGTTATTTCTTCCGACACCCTGCACGACGCACTCGGTTTTCTGCCCGCCAACGCTCGTTCCCAGTTAGTGGGCTCTTCCTCCGCCGCTACCTACCAGTATTCGGATACTTGTATCTGGCTGTCGTAACCACGCCAGCATGGCTACGACGATGCCTGAAATTCCCGAATGTTTTCGCATACTCCATCGAGCAAACGGGCGCGGGCTTCGGTGCTGGCCCAGCCCAGGTGCGGGGTGAGCAGCAATCGGCTTTTGTTCTTCACCCGCAAATACGGATGATCCTCCGGAAGCGGTTCCTGCGTAAACACGTCCACCCCGGCCCCGCCAATTAGGCCCTCGTCAATGGCGCGGGCCAGATCGGCTTCGTTGACAATGCCCCCGCGCCCCGTGTTGATCAACAAGGCATGGTCGGGCATACGCTTCAGTTGGGGGTAGGCAATCATATTTTCGGTGTCCTCGTTGAGCGGGGCATGAATCGACACAATGTCCGACGTGGCTAGCAGCTCATCCAGGGGCAAACGAGCGTACTCGGCCGGTTTGGAAGGGTCCCGCGAGGCGTCGGGGCGGGAGGAGGTGTAGGCCACCTCCGCGCCGAAGGCCGTGCCGACTTGTGCCACTTGTTTGCCGATGGTGCCTAAACCAATGATGCCCAGTCGCTGGCCCGCCACTTCGCCGAAGGGCGGATCAAAGTAGGTGAAGATATCGTGCCGGGCGTAGGCCCCCGAATACACAAATTCGTTGAAGTGTTGCGGACGCTGTAACAGCGTAAGAATCAGCGTCCAGGTCACTTGCACCACGCTGGGCGTAGAGTATCCCTGCACGTTCTTCACTACAATACCCCGTTCGCGGGCGTAGGCAGTGTCCACATTGTTGGTGCCGGTGGCGGCCACGCAAATCAGCCGCAGGTCGGGCAGCTGGTCCAGAATGGCCCGGTCGAGCACCACCTTATTGGTGATAGCCACCTGCTGCTTTTGCAGTCGTTCCACCACTTGCTCGGGACGCGTGGTGTCGTGCAAGGTTACGCTCCCCAGTTGGTTGAGTTGATCCAGGTTGGGCACGTCGCCCAGGGTTTTTCGGTCTAAAAAGGTAATGTTCATAAAAATGTCGGTAGGTTGGGCGAGCCAATATAGAATTTATCTACCCTCTTCTCAAATCCTAGCTATTTGCTTACTTTAGCACCTCTAGGTAATAGCAAACTAGTTGTTTAGCATGAATAGTACCCACCCCTCACACATTGTTGGCATTGGCGCTTCGGCGGGCGGACTAGAGGTGTTGCAGACGTTTTTTGACCGGCTTAACTTAGACACCAATTTTGCTTTCGTGGTCATCCAGCACCTTTCGTCGGACCACGAAAGTATGATGAACGAGTTGCTCGGCCGCCATACTTCCTTGCCCATCACCGTAGTGAACAAGTCGGTACCACTGATGGCCAACCATATCTATCTGATATCCAGCCTACACAACGTGGTGGCCGCTGAGGGACGACTTTCTCCTTCACCCAAAGAGCAAAAGCCCACCATCAACCTGCCCGTCGACACCTTTTTTCAGTCTCTGGCCGAGGCTTACCAGGATCGGGCCATTGGCATTGTGCTGTCGGGGTCAGGCACCGACGGCAGCCGGGGCGTGAAACACGTCAAGGAGCACGGCGGCATGGTGATGGTGCAAACCCCCAACACGGCTAAGTTCGACGGCATGCCCCGGGCCACGGCAACCGCCGTGTCGGTCGACTTCAACCTTCCCGTTGCTGACCTGGTGCGAGAGGTTAACCGCTTGGCCAGCAGCGAACCGGCGCCTTCCGACGGGGATCAGATGGCCGACGACCGCATCTTGAACACGATTTTGTCCTTGGTATACGACCGCGTTGGCAACGATTTTCGTCAGCACCGCGCGCCTACCCTGCTGCGCCGCATCGACAAGCGGATGAAGATTGTGGACTGCCCCACCCTGCAAGACTACTACCGCTTTTTGAAAGAGCACGACCCGGAGGTTCAGTTGTTGGCCGAAGAGTTCTCCATTGCGGTGTCGAGCTTCTTTCGTGATTCAGCGGTTTGGGAGGTGTTTCGTAAGGAAGTGATTCCGGGGTTGTTCGCGGGCAAAAAACGCAGCGGGCCGGTGCGCATCTGGGTGCCCGCCTGCTCCACGGGCGAAGAAGCCTACACCATCGCGATTCTGCTCAGTGAGTACCAGGAAAAGCATCAACCCTTCGACTTTAAAATCTTCGCCTCTGACATTGACAAGAAGGCGCTGGCCCGCGCCGGGGCCGGAGTGTTTTCAGAGAGTATCTCTCACGAAGTGAGTCCGCTTTTTTTGGAGAAGTACTTCGAAAAAACTCCCCAGCAAGGTTACCGGGCCAAGAAGAAAATCCGAGAGCGTATTGTCTTTTCGGTGCATAACCTGATATCAGACCCGTCGTTCATTCGCATGGACTTGATTTCGTGCCGCAACGTGCTTATCTACATCAAGCCCGAGGTGCAGCAGCGCATTCTGGAGAACTTTCACTACGCGTTGAATTATCAGGCGTATCTGGTGCTGGGAGCCAACGAAAACCTGGGTGGGGTGCAGGAAGCCTTCCGGACCGTAGCGCCGCGCTCCAATATCTTCCAGAACGTGCAGCACGAGAAATTTGATCGCTACGCGTCTACGCCCTCCCTTTCGTCGCGTCGTCATCCCGACCGTCGCATTCACGTGCGCACCGAGCCCACCTCCGGGAAAAAGAAGTCCAGCCGCGACGAGTACGCTGCGGTGATGGTGCGGGAGCACGCTCCCACCACCGTTTTCATCGACCACGAGTTCACTCTGCTCTACGTATACGGTTCCGTTGAACAGCTACTGAAGTTTCCGCAAAAGGAGGTGCGGCTGAACCTTTTGGATATGGTGAATTCGGAAGAACGATTGCTCATTCGCAGTGGGGTGCGCAAAGCCCAGGAACAGCAAAGCAGCGTTTACTACGAAAACGTTTCCTTCGGCCAGGGCGACCGAAAACAAGTACTCAACCTTCGATTCAAAGAAGTGCGGGTGGAACAGCAGCCCCAATCAGTGGTGCTCATCGAGTTTGTTCCGGTGGAGCAACCCACCGCCCCCCCCCTATTGCTCAACCACGATCGCATCATCAATGAGCAAATTGAGTTGCTGGAAGAAGAGGTAGAGCAAAAAACCGTGCAGTTGCAAAGTTTGTCCGAACAGTTGGAGTCGAGTAACGAAGAGTTGCAAGCCAGCAATGAAGAGTTGCAAGCTAGCAACGAAGAATTGCAGAGCTCGAACGAAGAGTTGCAATCGGTGAATGAGGAGCTGCACACCGTGAACGCCGAACTGAAGCAAAAGATTGAAGAGGCCACCGCCTCGCACAATGACATAAGCAACCTGCTCACCAGCACCGATATTGCCACCATCTTTCTCGACGAGAACCTCATCGTCCGGATGATCACCCCGCGCAGCGAAGAGATTGTGAACATCCGGCAGAAAGACATCGGACGGTCGTTCACCAGCTTCACCACCCAACTGAAGCGCGACACGCTGGAGTCGGTGATCCGCAAGGTGCAAGAAACCGGCAAACCGGTGCGGCGGGAGGTGGCCACCCGAAGCGGGAAGTACTACTTTAACCAGGTGCTGCCCTACCGGGTGGACGATGATACTACGCAGGGAGTGGTGGTTACTTTCGTGGATATTTCGGACTCCAAAAAGGCCCGGGCCGCCCGTTTGAGTGCCGAACGCAAGACCCGGGAAGCCATGCGGAGGCTCGAGATGGTGATCGAGTCGCTCAAGGTGGGCATTTGGGAGTGGGTGCCCCGCAGCGACCAGGCCGACTGGAACCGGCACATGCGGGGCTTGTTCGACATCAGCGCTGATGAATTTGATGGTAAGTTTGCCACCTGCTTCGCCCGCATTCACGTTGATGATCAAGCGCGGGTGCAAGCGGCCTTCCAGCAGGCAGCTGAGGACGGAAGTCCCCTGAATATCGAGTTTCGGGTGCTGTGGAAAGACCGATCGGTGCACTACATCTACGCCCAGGGTCGCCTGGTGGCGCCTGCCAACAAAGAAACCAGCCCGCGCATGGTGGGCACGTGTGTGGATCTGACGCAGCGCAAGATGGCCGAAGAAGCCGCCTTGCAGTACGGGCATTTGCTGGAGAACTCGCACAACGAAATTTATATTTGCGATGCCCGCACCCTTCGCTTTATCAACGTGAACCGGGGAGCCCGGGAAAACATCGGCTATACCCTGGAAGAAATGTCGGCGCTCACCCTGTTAGACGTTGCCCCGGAAGTGAGCCGACAGCAGTTTCAGGACCTTACCCAAACCCTGGACGAGCAACCGGAGGAAAATATTCAGTTCGAGACCACCTACCAGCGGCGCGACGGGAGCCACTACCACGTGCTGGCCAATCTGCAGCAGATGCAGTACAACGGCCGCCCGGTGTTCATTCTCATCGTGCTGGATGTCACCGAGCAGGCCAACTTCAACGCCCAGATCCAGGAAACCAACCGACAACTCAAAATCGCCAACGAGTACCTGGACAACTTTGTGTTTATGGCGGCGCACGACCTACGTGCGCCGGTGGCTAATTTGTTGTCGCTGGTGCAACTCTTAGAAGAAACTGAGCCCGAAGACACCCGCATTGTCAGTAAGATTGGCATTTCGGTAGAGCGCTTGGAAAGTACGTTGAGCGGATTGATTAAGATTCTCAATATTCAGCAGTACGGACAGGATGAGGCCTCGAAACTGTCGGTGGAAGAGGTGTACTGTACCATTATCAACCGCCTGGACTCTCAAATTCAGGAAGCATCGGCCCAACTTGTTACTGACTTCTCTTCGGCTGCTTTTTGTTATATTATCCCTTATTTAGAAAGTATTCTCTATAATCTGCTGAGCAACGCGCTCAAGTATCGCGCTGAAGACCGCCCCCTGCGCGTGGAAGTGCGCACCCGAACCGAGGAAGACTACCTGCTGCTCACGGTGGCCGACAACGGAAGGGGCATCGACCTGGAGCGCTACCACGAAAAACTTTTCAAGCCCTTTGAGCGACTCACCCGGCAAGCCAGCGGGCAAGGTATTGGCATGCATTTGGTAAAGACCATGGTGGAGAAAAACGGTGGTCACATCAAAGTAGAGAGCACCCCCAACCAAGGAACAACGTTTCACATCTATCTACATACGTATGAACAAAAACGTCACTACGCTACGAATTCTGTCCATTGACGACGATGATATCAACAATTTTGTGGCCGAAGAGTGGGTTAAATCCAATACCCAGCAAACTGAATTTATGGCGTTCACCAGCGCCGAAGATGCCCTACAGCACCTACGCTCGTGCACCAAAGAGATGTATCCTCACCTGCTGTTGTGCGACTTGAATATGCCCATGTACGATGGCTTCGAGTTTATTGAGCTTTACGAGAACGAATTTTATCCCGATCATCCTGACACCACGCTGGTGGTGCTTAGCTCATCACTACGCAAGCAGGATATCGACAAAGTCAAGAGTTATCCCTCGGTGAGCGACTTTGTGGCCAAGCATTCGGTGCAGCAGAATTTTGAGCGTATTCTGGAGAATTACGAGATTATGAAGCCGCGGGAATAGCGCCAGAAGGAATGTGAATGGCAAAGGTGGTGCCTTCGGCCGGTGAACTGCTCAGCGTTACCTGCCCTTTGTGGGCTTCGGCGATGCCCTTCACTAACGACAGTCCGATGCCCCACCCCGAAGAGGCGCGCTGCCCCGCCACTCGGTAATAACGAGAAAACACCTCAGTCTGCTGCTCTTCCGAAATGGGGTTTCCCCAATTGTGCACCGAAAAGCGAATGGTTTGATTCTGTGATGACTTCTCAACCGAGACGGAAACGTCACCCGTGCCGTATTTGATTGCGTTGCTGATCAGGTTGTCGAGGGCCCGACGAAGCGCCTTATCGTCGCAGCATACTGTCAGCGAAGGGGGGGCGTCGGTTAGCTGGATGGACCGACCACGTAATTCATTAAATCCTTCCACCGCGGCGCGCACGGTGGGCATAATGTTGCAGCGTTCAATGGCAACGGGCAGCGTGGCTCCAGCTTTAACTAGGTTGGCATCTAGCAAATTGCGAATGAGCGTATCCGCCTGTTCCATGCTCGTTTGGATGGCATCCATCGCCTTGTCCTTCACCGCCTCATCAGTCGTAGTCCGCATCATATCCACCAGCGATAGCGTATTGGTCATTGGGTTACGAAGATCGTGGGTAACGCTGCCGATAAAGTTGTCGCGTAGCTGCCCTTCCTCTTCGAGCCGGGCCGCCAACTGTTCGGCCTGCTTCCTGGCCTGCTCGCTTTCTTCCTGCCGGGTTTGATAAAACACTTCGGCGGCTTCCTCAATGGCGCGGGTAATCAAAAAGATAACCTTGTCCCGATCCGAAACACTCACGGTTCCTTGCTCATCCACCACGTCGAGTAGCACCTGCATTAGCACGCGGTACTCGCGCACCACGTCCGAAAGCGTATAGCTCTCAAAAGCCGCGCGCAACCGTCCGTGGTCAAAATTATTATGGGTGTCTTGTTCCAGCTGGTCCATATCTACGCTTGCCGCAATGTCGTCTATCAGATCAGGAAGGTCGTCGCGAAGCGCGGTGGCATTGTGCTGCTTGGCTTTCGGAACGTCCTCTTTCACCTGCTTCATCCAGCACTGAAGAATATGTTCTTTGTTGTTCCTAATGATATCTGATGTTTTCACTCCCGCTTGCGATAGTTTTTCTTACGATTACGTGCGGCACCTCTTGCTAGGAATCGGACAGGGTACGCACCTTGATGTTCTTGAAGTACACCCGGTCACCGTGGTCCTGTAGCAGGATGTGTCCACGGTCGGCCATGCCGAAATTATCCCAATCCTTGTACTTGCTACCCTGCACCAGTTGGTTGTACGCATCACTGCCGCGCTCGTACTCCAGCACCTTGGTGCCGTTCAGGTAGTGCGTCACTTGGTTGCCCCGCACCTCTAGCCGGGCGGTGTTCCACTCCCCAATAGGCTTGGCCGGTTTATCCGCGGGCGCTCCTTTCAGATCGTAGAGCGAGGCCAGCGTGCGCGTGCCGCCGCCGTTGTTGCCCAGCTTGGCATCGGGATGGCGGGCGTCGTCCAGCAGTTGGTACTCCAGTCCGATGGCCGATTTATCCGAGTTGTAGGCTTCGGTCACAAAGTACTTGATGCCGCTGTTGGCCCCTTCGGTGAGTTTGAAGTCTGTCTGAAAGATAAAGTTCGAGTACTCGTCCTGGGTCACAATGTCGCCCCCATTCTGCGACTCGGCCCCGTCCGAATCTTCCACGATCAGCATGCCGTCTTCTACGGTCCATCCGCCGTTGGGGAAGTTTTCTTTATGCGCTCCGCGCCAGTGGTCGGTCGAGGTGCCATCAAACAATAGTTCCCAGCCTTCGGCTTTTTCTTGTTCAGTGAGGGTGTTATCCGCTGGGGCGGTATCGGCCGTGGCGACCACCGGTGCGGCGGTCGTTGCCGTAGTTTCTTCGGTGGTAGCGGTATTCTGGCAGGCATTCAGCAGACAAGCACTTAGCGCGAGTGTAAGGAGACGTTTCATAACGATTGAGATATTAGGTTTGAACAAATGAAACCACAAGGTAATTGCCTTGGCGTAGTTGCCCAAGCAAACGCCGTTTAATTTGCCTTTAGGTCGTAGCCTTGCTTGCCTTCTCCTACTTCGGTGGAGAGAATAGCCCCTCATAGTGCTCAGACTGCCCAAAGATGCCCCCGCTGCGCTGGTAAAAGTCGCGGCCCAGCTCAAACACCCCGTTCTGGGCGGTAACCCAATCGGCCTGGGAATAGGGATGATAGCTCAGCATCTCCGACCAGTCGCGGTAGTTCTGGTGACCGTTGTTTTCCATCAGGCCAACTTTCTCGAAGCCGGGCCAGGGAGCCAATCGCGCGGCCACGTTCTTGTTCCAGTCCACCAGAATGGGGTTCACCGTCAGGTCGGCACAAAGGCAGGGCACCTGGTTTTCATGCGCCACCTTGGCCATCTTTAGCGTCATGCTCAGGGTCTTGGCAATGGGTTTGAGCGCAATGCCCCCGTAGCCCATCTGGATGCGCGTGAGCACATCCTGCTCGGTATGCGCACTTTCGTCGGCCACCACCCGCACGCCCACGTCGCTCACGTCGGCCTCGTATTCTTCGGGGAAGGGCTCTTCCACCACCTTAATTTGGTCGAACGCCCCGATACTTTTTGCGTGATCCAGCAGTTCGAGCAGCGTGTCTTTTTTTTCGTAGCGGCCGTTCATGTCAAAGTAGTAGGGAATCTTGCCGTCGGCAGTGTAGGAAGTGGTGCCCTGCCCGATGGCCTGATGGATAGCGGTGAGCTTGGCCTTGTCGGCTTCAATCATGTCGCGCTGCTCGCCGGGGTGCCCCAGTTTGATCTTCATAAAGAAGTAGCCTTCCTCGGCCAGCTGCTCCATCTGCGCCACCGGCGTGGCAAACGAAAACGACGGGATGCTCACCACCTTCGGGTGCCGGTAGCCCAGCGCCGCGCGGTAGGGTTGCGGAATCATCGCGTCAAACTGATCAATGTCGTTCTCGGCCGCGTGCAGTAACCAGGCCGCGTTGTCGACCGCCACCAGGGCGTTGAGCACAAAGGTGGGGCGCAGTTGCTGGTTGTTAGTGATTTGCTTGCCGTACGTCATCAGTTCATCCAACAACTGCTCCTGCATCTCAATCGGAGAAGCAAAGGTCTGCCCCTTCAGCAGTTGAGCGGCCCGCTCGGTGATCGCGTACATCAGGGCATTGCCGCCGCTCTCGGAATGGTTCATGAATACCCGCGCGTCGGACCACAGCACGTTTTGGGTGCCCAGGCCAATGCGGTGCCGTCCCGAAGTGCTCTGCAGGCGAACCACTGTCTGCCACACGTCGGTCATGTAGCCGCCCTTGAAACCGTAGGAAGTGGCCAGCGGCTCCCGCTCAAAGGTGGTGCTCACCTGTTTCACTCCTACGCTTTTCCGGGGACTGTCTCCCGCAGCCGACCAGGCTGATAAGCCGAAGGGCAGCGCTAATCCAACGGAGGCGTGTTGCACAAAGGTGCGGCGGTTCATTCGATGCATTCTTTCGGGGTTTGTTACCAAAAGTAAGAATTTATTCCATTATTTAGGTTCTGGGTTCAATGTTCCAGGTTTCAAAAGAAAAGTCTTAAGCCTGGAACTCAGTTTTTGAACCTAGAATCCTGAACCCGACCACCCAGAACCTAAATTATGATCAACGTCGCTTTAGCTTCCTTTGGCATGTCCGGACTCGTATTTCACGCTCCGCTATTGTCCGTTCACCCCCACTTTCGCCTGCACTCCGTGCTGGAACGGAATCGTTCCGACTCACAAGAACGCTATCCCGAGGTGAAACTGGTGCGTACCTACGAAGACCTGCTCGCCGATGACACCGTAGAAGTCATCGTAGTGAACACGCCCAACCCCTACCACTACGACATGGCGGAAGCCGCCCTGCAAGCGGGAAAGCACGTGGTGGCTGAGAAGCCATTCACCAACACTACGAAAGAAGGAGAGCAACTCATCGCGCTGGCTGAGGAAAAGGGCCGCGTGCTCACCGTGTTCCAAAACCGACGGTGGGACAGCGACTTCCTAACGGTGCAGAAGGTGCTGGCGGCCGACGTGCTGGGCACGGTGGTGGAGTACGAAGCGCACTACGACCGTTTTCGCAACTTCATCCAACCCGACACCTGGAAAGAAAAAGACGGCCCCGGCTCGGGCATTCTGTATAACCTTGGCTCGCACATGATCGACCAGGCGCTCGTGCTGTTCGGCATGCCGAAAACCTTGTTTGCCAAGCTAAGCATCCAGCGCCCGGGCGGCAAAGCTCCCGACGCCTATCACCTCATTCTGAGCTACGAAACCATGCAGGTGGTGCTCAAGTCGAGCTATTTGGTGCGGGACCAGGGACCGCGCTACAAAGTGCTGGGCAGCCAGGGTACCTTCACTAAGTACGGACTCGACCCCCAGGAAGACTTGCTCAAGCTGGGTGTGTCGCCCGACAACTCCCGCATCGGGCAGGAACCCGAAACCGACTGGGGCACGCTCGATACTGAATTTAACAGAATCCAGTTGCGGGGGACGGTGGCCTCCGAAACCGGTGACTACACCCGCTTCTACGATAACTTATACCAGGCCTTGCAGGGAAAAGAAGCCCTGGCTGTGCCCGCCGAAGAAGCCCTCAACGTGATTCGCCTCATCGAACTGGCCTATCAAAGCAACGACACCGGACAAGAACTATCCGTCAATTAATTAACGCCCCATGAACGCAATCACCTATTCAGGACGCACCGACCTCCGCAAGGCAGTTTTCACCGCGGCCTCGTTGCTATCACTTCCCATCCTGCTGCTGGCCCTCCCTATCTTATCGCCCGGCCCCTTCCTGTATGGCTTGCTGGCGTTTTGGGTCTTCGCCTCCGTGGCCGCCCTACTGCCCTTCATCCACACCGTATACCGCATCGAGGACGGGTGCTTGATCTACCGTTCCGGACTGCGCTGGGGCAGCATCCCCATTGATCGCATCTGGCGCATCACCCCTGAAACCACTTTCCTGAGAGCCAACACTTCCGCATCCTACACCGGCCTGCGCATTCAGTTCTTCACCGGCGAAGCCTTCATCGCCCCGCAACCCGAAGCCGCCTTCATCGCCGAGTTGCTACGCATCAACCCCGATATCGTGGTGAAAGAAGCGAAGCGTTAACGCTAGCCAACCCTAAAGTTAAATTCCACCCAACAACGTCATTTGCTACCTTAAAGCATGAACCTACTCAGCCTACTTCAGGAAAAGCGCGTGAATTTGCTTGCCGAAGCATTTATCAAAAATCCTTATTAGTTATTTTTCGTCAAGAACCACCATCCCCCTACCCATGCACCCCTAACCCACTCCTTATATATGAAGAACTTATCCCCTACCAACCGCCGCACCTTTCTCAAGCAATCGGCCCTGGCCTCCGGAGTATTCATTGTGCCCCGCCACGTGCTGGGCGGAGTGGGCTACACCGCCCCGAGCGATCAACTCAACGTGGCCGCCGTGGGCGCCGGTGGAAAAGGCTGGGTCAACCTCACCAACTCCCACAAAAGTGGAGAGGCCCGCATCGCTTTCCTGTGCGACGTGGACAACCGGCAGGCTCAGAAGGCCCGCAACGAGCACCCGAAAGCTACCTACTATACCGACTACCGTACCCTATTAGAGAAAGAAAAGGACAACATCGACGCCGTTATCGTGAGCACTCCCGACCACATGCACGCCATTATTGCCCTCTCTGCCATGGAACTGGGCAAGCACGTGTACGTGGAGAAGCCCTTGACCCACAGCATCGCCGAGGCGCGCCAACTCACCGAAGCGGCCGAACGCTACCAGGTGGTCACCCAAATGGGCAACCAAGGCAGCAGCGGCGACGACACCCGCCGCATCGAAGCCTGGGTGCAGCAGGGGGTGCTGGGCGACGTGCACACCGTCTACACCTGGACCAACCGGCCCGTGTGGCCCCAGGGCGTGCCGCTTCCCACCGAGGCGCAGCCCGTACCCGAAGGGGTCGACTGGAACCGGTGGCTGGGAGTGGCTCCGCAACGCGCCTACCACGAGGCGTTTATGCCCTTCCGCTGGCGGGGGTGGTGGGACTACGGCACCGGGGCACTGGGCGACATGGGCTGTCACATCATGGACGTTCCCTACCGTGCCCTGCAACTGGGCTATCCTGAATCGGTCTACTGCAGCGTAGGCTCGGTCTACGCCAACTTCTTCGAGCAAGCCTATTATCCCGAGAGCTGCCCGCCCTCCTCGGTGGTGCATCTGAAGTTCCCGGCGCGGGGCACCATGCCCACCGTGGACTTTTCCTGGTCCGACGGCGGCATCCAGCCCCCCCGTCCCGAAGGACTGGACCCCAACCGGGCGATGGGCGACAACGACGGCGGCATGCGTTTGGTGGGTACCAAGGGCGAACTGATCGCGGGCATGTGGGGAAGAGAACCCTACCTGCTTTCGCCCCAAGGAAAAGAAATGGACGCCCCGGCCGTGAACATCACCCCGGTGAAGAACGGACCCGACGGCCACCAGGCGCAGTGGGTGCGGGCCTGCAAAGCGGGGTACGGCGCTACCACCAGTTCTCCCTTCTCAGTGGCCGGTCCTCTCACCGAGACGGTGATCATGGGCAATCTGGCCGTGCGCAGCCACAGCTACCGTGAGGCCACCGCCGACGGCAAAGGACAGGTCTTTCCCGGACGAAAAGAACTGCTGTGGGACGGCAAAAACATGGAGATCACCAACTTCGAGCCCGCCAACGCCTTCGTCACCCGAGAATACCGCACGGGATGGTGATCATTTTCATAGCCACATGGATCACACCCCCACCGTCATTCCGGAATTTCACGCCGCGCTAGCGTAGGAAAATGTCTGCTGCCGTGGAACGGGAATCCCCCCGGGCGAAGGCGGAAATTACGCTTATATCCCGCACCGTTCGTCTTCGCATCGGGGGATTCCGGCGACCGTCGCGCGGCTTGCCGCTACCGCTTTTAAATTCTGTACCACTAAAAGGCCCATTGCGGTGGATGCTAGTTAGCATAGAACAGCAATAACTCGCTAGGAAACCGGGTCTACTTCAATATCGAACACATCCTTGAGGGCCACCCGCGCCGCATGGTAGCCGCACATGCCGTGCACCGCTCCGCCCGGCGGGGTAGAAGACGAACATAAGTACACTCCCTCCAGGGGCGTGCGGTAGGGCGTCAGGCTCAGGGTGGGGCGGGTGAACTGCTGGTTAGGGGTTTGGGCGCCCCCGTTGATGTCGCCTCCGATGTAGTTGGCGTTGTACTGCTGCACCTGGTGGGTGTTCATGGTGTGCTTTGCTAGAATGGTGTCGCGAAAACCGGGAGCGAAGCGCTCTACCTGCCGCTCGATCACCTCGGTCATGTCTACCGTCGAGTAGCGGGGCACGTGGCAGTAGGCCCAGGCAGTGTGCTTCCCCTGCGGGGCCCGGCTGGGGTCGAAGGGAGTTTGTTGCACCAGCAGCACGTAGGGGTTGTCGGAATGCTCCTGGTTCCACAGGGCGTGCTCCGAGGCGGCAATCTCTTCCATCGTGCCGCCTAAGTGGGCCGTAGCCGCGCGACCACAAGCAGGATTAGCAAAGGGGATCGGGTCACTCAGGGCCCAGTCTACTTTAAAAATCCCTTGGTTGTGTTTATAGCGTTCCAGTTGTCGTTGGTAGTAACGGGCAAACTCCAGCCCCTCAATATCCAGCAACTGCCGGGGGGTGATGTCGAACAGCATAGCCCGGCAGGGCGGAATGTCGGTAAGCGCCGTCACCCGGTGTTCGGTCACCACCTCGCCGCCTAGCGACAAGAAATACTGTTGCAGGGCGTTCGTGATCTGTTGGGCCCCGCCCTTCGGAAAGGGCCACCCGACCACGTGCCCCAGGCCGCCCAGCACCATCCCCACGGCGGCCGAAACGATGTTCTCGAGCGGCAGCATCGAGTGGGCGGCCAGTCCGGCGAACAAGGCGCGGGCGGGCGCTTCCCGGAAGGTGCGTTGGGCCAGGCCCGTAGCTGATTGCACCGCCCGGAGGCCAAACTCCGCCAGCGCCAGCGGGTCGTTGGGCCAGCGCAACGGTCCCAGAAAGGCCGGGGCAATGCGGTCCCACTGGTGCACCACCGGCTGCATTAGGCGCACGTAAGCTTCCAGGTCTTCGCCCAGTTGGGCGGCGGTGTCGGCCACCGACTGCTCGAGCGTGACCGCCCGCCCCCCGTCGAGCGGATGCGCCAGCGGAGCGTCGGGGTGCACCCACTCCAGCCCGAACTCATGCAGGGGCAACGTACGAAAGTAGGGCGAAGCCACCGCCATGGGGTGAATGGCCGAGCCGATGTCGTGCACGAAGCCCGGCAGGGTGAGTTCTTCGGAGCGGGCTCCCCCGCCCACCTTGGCTTCGGCCTCAAGAATTAGCGTAGACAAGCCCGCGCGCTGCGCTAGAATGCCCGCGGCGAATCCGTTGGGACCGGAACCAATTACTACTACATCGTATCGTTTCATGCTCAATAGGTTTTGTGGGTAAAACGCCCCGACGTCTACGGCAGTTCTTTGTCTTCCAGGCCCGACACTCCGCCCGACACGATAAACTTCATGATGTCGGTGCTAGACGCGCTGAGCGGAGTCACGTACTGCGTGGGCACAATGTACAGGTTGCCCGAGAAGTTGTAAGAGTGGGGCAGATACACCGCCACCTGGTCCACCAGCCCCAACTGGCTCAGGTCGCTCTTAGTAATGAAGCCGGGCTTCTGAATGACAAACTCCGGGTTGAGCGTAACCAGCACCGGCTGATCAAACTTTTTCTTATCACCCACAAAGGCCGAGATCAGGTCTTTAAGCGAGGAGTAGATAATATTGACAAAAGGCAGTTTACGCAGTAACTCCTCCAGCAGATTGAACAGCGGTCCGGCGAGCAGCGTGGAAGCCAGATATCCTACTATCGTGATCGAGGCCAGAATGGTGAGCATGCCCAAACCCGGCAGTTTGAAGTCAATGATATTGTCCAGCCAGCGGATGCTGAGCAGAATGATGTAGACCGTAAGGGCCACCGGCACAACGAAAAGCAGCCCCCGAAAGAAATAGGTAATGAGTTTGTTCATGTCGGATTCACCGAGGGCGAAGATAAGGCTATTGTTGAGAATGTCGCGGGATTCGCGGGCTATCTTCCGGAAGAAACAAAGCGTGCAGCTAACCGTCTAAGAAGATCTTGACCAGTAGCGCCAGTAGAATACCCAGTTGACCAAAAAGAAGGGGAAGCAACCAACGTAATTGGGTGCGCAGTTCTTTGTGAATGTCTGAGCGGAAATTATTCATATCATCTCTAAGCCCAGACATCTCTTTGTAGAACATATCCTTGGTCACCAACTGATTCCATCGCTCTTCAAAACGCTTCTGTTGAGAATCCTGAATGAAGCCGATGAGTTTCTCGGATGTCTCTTCCCCCAGCTTGCCGCGAAGCTCCTTGAACATTCCGATTGCGGTCATGGTGCCGTTATTTGGATAAAGCTACGAAGAATCCCCCAAACAGCAAAGGCTCAGCGTTTCTGCCGAGCCTTGATCCTGCTCCGAATCACTTAAGCGGTTAGATAGAAATCCCAACAAAGGATAAGAAGGCAATCCCCATCAAACCGGTGATTAGCATGGTGATGCCGAGTCCTTTCAGACCATCGGGCACGTTGGAGTACTTCATCTTCTCGCGAATGGCGGCCAGGGCCACAATGGCCAGAAAGAAGCCGGTGCCCGAGCCGAAGCCAAAAGCAGTGGCCTCCACCACGGTATAGTCGCGCTGCACCATGAACAAGGACGAGCCCAGGATGGCGCAGTTCACGGCGATCAGGGGAAGAAAGATACCCAGGGTTCCGTAGAGCGAGGGTGAGACTTTCTCGATCACCATTTCTACGAGTTGCACCATCGCCGCAATCACGGCAATAAACATAATGAAGCGCAAGAAACTCAGGTCTATGCCCGCAAAATCGGTTCCGGCCCAGGCCAGCGCACCTTCCTTAAGCACGTACTCTTGCAGCAACCAGTTGAAAGGCACCGTGATGGTGAGCACAAAGATCACCGCTGCCCCTAAACCGGTGGCGGTAGACACTTTTTTAGAGACGGCCAAAAAGGAGCACATGCCCAAGAAGAAGGCTAGCACCATGTTCTCAATGAAGATAGCCTTGATGATAATGTTAATGATATCCATGGAGGCGGAAAGTTATGAGTTATACTATCGCTCTACGTGTCCGCTGACGGAACGCTGAACCCAGATCAATAATCCCAGAATAACGAAGGCACCGACGGCAGTCACCATCAGTCCGTTGTTCGGGAAGTTCTCAATGCCAACTGCTTCAAACACCTTGAAGCCGAACAGGGCACCCGAACCAAGCAGTTCGCGGAAAAAGGCCACCACCAGGATGATCCAGGCGTAGCCGAAGCCGCTGCCCAAACCGTCCAGGATAGAATCGTAGGGCTTGTTGCCCATTGCAAAGGCTTCCAGTCGCCCCATCACAATGCAGTTGGTAATGATCAGCCCCACAAACACGGTTAGTGATTTCCAGATATCAAAGAAGTAGGCCTTTAGTACCTGGTCTACCAGCGTTACTAGCGTAGCAATCACCGCCAGTTGCACAATGATCCGCACCCGGCCGGGAACCAAGTTGCGCATCAGGGAGATGATCAGGTTAGAGAATACGATCACGAAGACCACCGAGATGGCCATGATTGAGGTGGGCGCTAACTGGGTGGTGACCGCCAGCGCCGAACAAATGCCCAGCACCTGGATGGTGATCGGGTTGTCGTCGCTCATGGGGTCGGAGAGCAGCCGCCGA
Source organism: Cyclobacteriaceae bacterium (assembly GCA_965217295.1). Taxonomy (GTDB): domain Bacteria; phylum Bacteroidota; class Bacteroidia; order Cytophagales; family Cyclobacteriaceae; genus Tunicatimonas. Next base: position 3,250,946 of record CBDCHR010000008.1, on the reverse strand, counting down.
CGCCGTTTGGAGAGCAGGGCCTCCGAAGGTTCTTTCGGAGCTACTTTGGGTTTGTCAATAACCTGTGCGGTATCGCTCATGGTAACTTGCAGTTAGTTAATAATAGTGAATGACTAGTTATACGTCGGTATACTGTTTGCCCTTTCTCGGTTTTTCCAAATCATTGCCCGTGGCCTGTTCCAGGTACGGTTCGTAGTAAGAGAGATAGTTGCGCAGCATGTTGTTGACACCGGTAGCGGTGATAGTGGCTCCAGACAGGCCGTCTACTTCGTTGTCGCCGTAGATGCTCGGTTCGCCGGTTTCTCCCTTCACCATATTGACGGCAACCAGCGCTCCCAAGTCGTCTTTAATTTTTTTACCTCGGAAACGTTCCTGCACTTCCAGACTCGTGATGCGAGCCCCCAAACCGGGAGTTTCTCCGGCATGGTCGAATACCACTCCGCGCACCGTGGTCAGGTCTTTCTCCAGGGCCAGATAGCCCCAGATGTTGTCCCACAGGCCGTTGCCGTACACCGGCAGAATGTAAGAATCCACCTCTTCAGGATTGCCTTCGCTCATCAACTTATAGACCGGATAAAGTCGTTCTTCGGCGGGGAGTTTGAACTGTTTTCCCACGTCTACCGCCTCGGCGATCACCGGGGCCCCGTCGATCTCTTCCACCTCTTCGCCCTGGGCGTTCACCACCAGCGACTGAATGCGCGCCTGGTAAATACCCGGCACGTCATCGGTGGGTTTAAGCTGCATCACCGCTCCCAGAATTTTCTTCTGCGTGTCGAGTGCCACCTGTTCTTGCTGCAGGGGACGAAGCCCCAGCGCGGCGAATGATAACAAACCGCCGAGAATGATGGTGAGTACGGCGGAAAAACCAATTACGTAAGCATTAGACTGTCGCACGTTGTAACCTCCTTTTTTTGTTAGCTTGAACTACGTAGAAATCAATCAGCGGGGCAAACACGTTCATAAACAATACTGCCAGCATGATTCCTTCCGGGTAGGCCGGGTTCATCACCCGAATAATTACTGTAATAGCTCCGATCAGGAAGCCGTAGATCCATTTGCCCCACTCGGTATGCGCCGCCGACACCGGGTCGGTGGCCATAAACACGATGCCGAAGGCCACTCCGCCGATGGCAAAGTGATAGTAGGCGGGCATATTCATATATTCGTTGGCTCCAGCCAAATTAAAGATCAGCCCCATCACGTACACTCCTAAAAAGCCGCTCAGAATAATCTTCCAGCTCGCTACCTTGGTTACAATCAGAATAAGAGCACCAATCAAAACCATCAGTAGTGAGGTGGAGCCGATTGAGCCAGGGATCAGCCCGATAAACAGATTCCAGAACTCGTAGAGTCCGTTCTGAAAGCTATCCAGGGAGGCCACCACCGGCTGCGCTCCTTCCACGGCCACGGTTTCGGCCGCAATGCCCAGCGGAGTTGCTCCGGAAAAACCGTTCACGTATTCTTGTCCCCCCTTGTAATACCACACGTCGCCCGACATGTCGCTGGGGTAGGCAAAGTAGAGGAACGCCCGGGCCGTCATGGCCACGTTAAGCACGTTCATGCCCGTACCGCCGAACACTTCCTTGGCGATCACCACCGCAAAGATGGTAGCCAACGCCACCTGCCAGAGCGGAATGGTGGGCGGCATAATGAGGGGGATCAGCATACCCGTGACCAGGAAGCCTTCGTTGATAGGATGGCGGCGCACAGCGGAGAAGATCACTTCCACCAGTCCGCCGGTGGCGTAGGACACCAGCACAATCGGCAACACCACCTGGGCTCCGATAAGCACTTTGTCAATCCAGGTGGCGGTGTCCAGCCCGCCCACGGCTAAGAAGTGAGTATGCCCCACATTGTAAATACCAAATAACAGGGCGGGCACCAGGGCAATCACCACGGTGATCATCAGACGTTTTAGGTCAATGGCATCGTGAATGTGCGTGCCCTTGGCCGGAGACGTTTCGCGGGGAGTGAACAAAAATGTTTCGCCCGCCTCAAAAGCGTAGTAGAACTTCTCAAGCTTGCCGCCCTTCTCGAACATGGGCCGCTGCTGGTCTAGAATGTTTCGTAAGAATTGCATACCTAAGGTTCTCGGATTAAGTTAATTCCTTCGCGAATAAGATGCTGAAAATCGTGCTTGGAGATGTCGATGAACTCGCACAGGGCCACGTCTTCTTCAATCACTTCGTAGATGCCCAACGCCTCCATATCGTCGTAGTCTTCGGCCATGATGGCTTTAATCAGGTACTCCGGCAGAATGTCCATCGGCAACACCTGCTCGTAGATGCCGGTTTGCACGAACGCCCGCTCTTCCCCCCGCATGTTAGAGTCGAGCACGTACTCCTTTTTAGGATTCAGAAACGAGAGCAACCCGACTGCTCTATGGAAACTCAACTTGTTCATGGTTGGTTTCATCCAGCCCAGAAATTCGTAATAATCTCCTTCGGGAATTACGGTGATCTGGTTATCGTAAAAACCCAGGTATCCGTCGGCCGCAATTTTGTCGCCGGTGAGCACGTTGCCCGAGATATAGCGCACGTGGTCGCTCTTAAGTTTGTTGTCCACCAGCTTGTCGATACACGCTCCCTGGTAGGTGCGGTAGTACTGCGGCTCCTTCACCTCCGAGCCGGTGAGGGCAATAATTTTTGAGCCGTCGTAAACACCATCTAAGAAGAGCCGTCCGATCTGCACCACTCCGTACGGATTGACCGTCCACACCACCTGCCCCTTGCCGATGGGGTCCACGTGGTGGATGTGCACGCCCACGTTGCCCGCCGGGTGCGGTCCGGAAAATTTGTGCAGCTCAATGCCCTTGGCCGTGCCCGCCACTGACGATACCTCGGCGCTGGCGTCCACTCCGAGGTGCACCTTGCCGCTGGTAAATTTTTTGAGTACCTCGATGCCCGCCTCGAAGTAGTTGCCCTGCCCCTTGAGCAGAAAATCGTAGTCGGGAGCCAGGGGGCTGGTATCGAAGGTAGAAATGAAGATCGACTTGGGGGTATCGTCAGGATTGGCTACGATGCCGTAGGGCCGTTGGATGATCTGCGGCCACACACCGCTTTTAAGCATTGCCTCGAGGGCATCTTCTTTTTTCAGCGAGGGAATCTCCGAGATAGAATGCTCCTTAAACTGTTCGTGCTCAATAGTTTTGTCGGCCAGAATCTTGATCTCTAGCAGTTTGCGACGCTCGCCGCGCTTGATCTCTACCACTTCGCCGCTCACCGGGGCGCAGTACATGACCGAGTTCATTTTCTTATCAAAGAGAATGGGAGTGCCCGCCTTCACGGCATCGCCTTCTTTCACGGTGACCTTGGGGCGAATCAGACCGGGAAAATCGGTGGGTTTAAGAGCAAACGTATCGGACAAGGGTGATTCGGCGAGCTGCCGGACTGGCTTTCCGGCTAAGTTGATGGTAAATCCTTTCTTGAGTTTGATGGGTTCAGGCATCAATGCGAGTTATGAGTGCGGTAAAACGCTGCAAAAGTAATCAAAATACCCTAACAACCTATAAGTGCACGCGGGGAAATTACGGGATAAATTGACCTTGGTAACGGCCTGTAGGGCTCAGCTGGCCTACACCAACACGTCTAACGATCGAATGCCCGCCGCCACCTGCTCCATCAGCCACATGGGGGTGGAGGTGGCCCCGCACACTCCGACGCGCTCGGCCCCGGCAAACCACTCGGTTTGCAGCTCTTCTTCGTTGGCAATAAAGTAGCTGCGCTCGTTTTCGGCCCGGCACACGCTGTACAGGGCTTTTCCGTTCGAGCTTTTTTTGCTGCTCACGAAGATGATCACGTCCTGCTCCTGGGCGAACTGTTGCAACTGCGGCTCCCGGTTCGATACCTGCCGACAGATGCTGTCGTTGGCCTGAAACTCAATGGTGTTGAGCGCGTTATTGGCCTGGGCCAACCGTTCTTCAATCAGTGCCTTGATGCGGTAGAAGCCCTTGGTGCTCTTGGTGGTTTGACTGAACAGCGTAACCGGCCGGGTGAAATCAATCTTGTTCAGATCTTCGTCATTCATCACGATGATCGCTTTGCCGCGGGTTTGTCCGGTGAGCCCGATCACCTCGGCGTGCCCGGGTTGCCCGTAGATCACAATTTGTCCGTCAATGTCTTCTACGTGGTCGAAGGCGTTCTTGACGCGGTTCTGTAGCTTGAGCACCACGGGGCACGAGGCATCTACCAGTTCGATGTTGTTAGCAAGCGCTAGCTGATAGGTTTCGGGCGGTTCGCCGTGGGCGCGGATCAGCACCTTGCAGTCGCGTAGTTCGGCCAGATCGGCCCGATCGATAATGCGTAATCCTTTTTGGTGCAGGCGCTGTACCTCCATATCGTTGTGCACAATATCGCCCAGACAGTACAGATTGTTGCCGTCGAGCATTTCGTCTTCGGCCATCTGAATGGCGAACTCAACGCCAAAGCAGTAGCCTGAATTTTTATCAATAGTGACTTTCATTGGATCGTCCTACTTGGGTGATTGAATAATGGCGCGGGCCCAAGCGACCACCTGCTCCACCTGAGCCTCAAAGGTCAGGTGCGTGGTATCCAGGGTGACCGCATCGCTGGCCTTCACCAGGGGCGACTCTTCTCTACTCGAATCCAACTCATCTCGCTGCAGAAGGTTGCGTTCAATGTCCGAAACCGTCACCGTTTGCCCCTTTTCCAGCAGTTCGGCTTGTCGTCGCTGAGCCCGAATGGTTGGGTCGGCCGTCATAAACACCTTCAGTTCAGCCTGGGGAAACACGTGGGTGCCGATGTCGCGGCCGTCCATCACCACCCGCCGCTCCGCGCCGAGTTGTTGCTGCAACGCTACCATGGCTCGACGCACCACCGGCAGGGCGCTCACCGGGCTCACGTGGTTGGATACCCGCATACTGCGTATCTCCTGCTCCACGTTTTCACCGTTCAGCAAGGTTTCGTAGCCCACCCCCTGGGGATGCGGCTGAAAACCAATCTGAAGATCAGCGAGCGCTTGGGCTACCGCCGGAGTATCATCTAGCTCCACGCCGTTTCGCAAGAAATGCAGGGTTACCGCCCGGTACATCGCTCCCGAGTCCACGTAGGTGTAGCCCAGTTGCTGCGCTACCGCCTTGGCCGTAGAGCTTTTTCCTACTCCGGAGTAGCCGTCGATGGCCACCGTGATGTCGTTGGGCATGGGGCTAGCAGTCTTTCGTCGGGCAAGGAATAGGGCCTTTCTTAGGAAGTCGGCCGGGCTTTTGGGTAGCGCAGCCACCAATGGTCACCACCGCGGTGATAAGCAGCAGTTTATAAAATAGTTTTTTCATCTCGTCAAAATAAGTGCATTATGTTTCCTGATAGGAAGATAAGGTGGTCTAAAATTTCTTCTGACTCAACAAAAAGTAATCGCTTAGAAACTCATTGTTCTCTATACCGATCAATTCTACCACGTAAAAAACTGACAAACAGAGTTTTATAAATAAGTTTGCTACTTTGTTTAATTTTTAGTTAAATTTGTTGAACAAACTTGTACGATCAACGTAAGCAATTAAAAACGCACCGCATCGATTTCCTCCTGGCAAAAGCTTTTGATTGAGTAGTTTTAGGTTGTTGTATTAGTAGTAAAAAAAGTGAATCTCTTAGGTTCACTTTTTTTTGTTACCGCTCCGGCAGATTTGCGTACTTTGCGGCCTTATTTCTAACGAAGGTTCTGGGGCAATCGTGCGTCGGTTCGCCCGTAAGTTTCCATTTTTAGTACGCTATGTTGTATCTCTCCGTAGAATCGCTGTCCAAACGCTACCTCACCGCCGAAGGGCGCGACAATCACCTATTTCATACCATCTCGTTCGGCATTGAGCAGGGACAGAAGATCGCCCTGGTGGGCATCAACGGCTCGGGCAAGTCCACCCTCATGAAAATCATCGGGGGGCGCGAGGTACCCGACAGTGGTCGGGTGGCCATCACCAACGGGGTACGGGTGGCCTTTGCCGAGCAGCAGCCAATCTTTGAGGAGCACGACACGGTCGAATCGTTCGTATACCGCAGCGACGACCCCACCCTGGCCCTGCTGCAAGACTACCACCACCTGCTCAACCACGACCCCACCTCCGACCGCCTAGCCGACGTGATCGGGCAGATCGACAGCCAGAACGCCTGGGACTACGACAGCCAGATCGAGCAGATTCTGGGGCAACTGGGCATCTACGACCTGGACCAGCCCACCGCGCAGTTGTCGGGCGGACAGCGCAAGCGGGTGGCCCTGGCCAAGGCGCTGATCGAAAAGCCCGACCTGCTGCTGCTCGACGAGCCCACCAACCACCTGGACCTGGCGACTATTGAGTGGATTGAGAATTACTTATCAGCCCAGAACATGGCGCTGTTGCTGGTGACCCACGATCGCTACTTTCTGGAGCGCGTTACCAACGAAATTCTGGAGCTGGAGGGCGGGCAGATTCACCGCTACGCCGGAAACTACGCCTACTTTCTGGAAAAGAAAACCGAACGAATTGCTCAGGAACAAACTGAGATCGGCAAAGCGCAGAACCTATTTCGTAAGGAGCTGGAGTGGATGCGACGGCAACCCCGGGCGCGGGGCACCAAGGCCAAGTACCGCGTGGAAGCCTTCGATTCGCTGGCCGAGAAAGCCCAGCAGTCGACCGGGCAATCCACGATGGAGCTGAGCATTCAGGGGCGGCGGCAGGGCAAAAAGGTGCTGGAGATTGAAGGGCTCACCAAGGCCTACGACGGACACACGGTCATCGACGACTTTTCGTATACCTTTCGCAAGCAGGACCGGGTGGGTATCATCGGGCCGAACGGCTCGGGAAAGACCACCTTTGTGGATATGCTCACCGGCCGCAAAGAACCCGACCAGGGACAGATCGAGGCCGGGTCCACCACCGTATTTGGCTACTACACCCAGCAGGAGATCACCTTTGATGACCAGCAGCGGGTGATCGACGTGGTGAAGGAGATTGCCGAGGTGGTGGAAATGGCTCCCGGGCAGTTTATTTCGGCGGGGCAGTTTTTGCAGCACTTCCAGTTTCCGCCCGACATGCACTACCACCGGGTGAAAAACCTGAGCGGCGGGGAGAAGCGCCGCCTGCAATTGCTGCAGGTACTCATCCGCAATCCCAATTTCTTGATCCTGGATGAGCCCACCAACGACCTGGACCTGATCACGCTCAACATTCTGGAAGACTTCCTGCTGCAGTTTGCCGGTTGCCTAGTGATTGTTTCGCACGATCGCTACTTCATGGACCGGCTGGTGGAGCACCTGTTTGTGTTCGACAGCGACAGTCCGCAAGTCACTGATTTTCCCGGCAACTACACCGACTACCGGGCTACAGCGGCAGCGACTTCCGCGCCCAAGCAAAAGCTATCCGCTCCCAAAGCGGCCCCGGCCACTACTCCCGCTCCTGCCAGTCAACCGGCCAAAGCATCGTATAAGGAGAAGCGAGAGTATGAGCAGTTGGAGAAGGACATCGCTCAATTGGAAGCGAAAAAAGAGCAACTGGAACAGCGGATGAACGAGCTAGCCACCAGCGGTTCAGCTGACCACGCTGCGCTGTCCGAAACCGCCGCCTCGCTGGAAAAAGTCATCAGCGAACTGGACCGGAAGACGGATCGGTGGTTGGAGTTGTCGGAGGTGGTGTAGCCAAAAAAATTGCCCCCTGCTTTCAAAACCGCCCTAAACTCTTCTATATTGCTGCTACCAACCTATGCAACACTACTTAAGCGCATCGCTGCTGGCCCTCCTACTGCCTGTGGCCTGTAGCAGTCCCGACACTTCCCAAACAACCACCGAACCCATGTCTACCACCACCTTCACTGGGACCGACGGCGAGGTGAAACTCATCACCCTCGATCCCGGCCACTTCCACGCCGCCCTGGTGCAAAAGAACATGTACCCGCAAATCGACTCGGTGGTGCCGGTCTACGCTCCCGCCGGAGACGATCTGCAGCAGCATCTGCAGCGCATCGAGCAGTACAATACCCGCACGGAGAACCCCACCCACTGGGTAGAAGAAATCTACACCGGGGCCGACTTTTTCGACCGCATGATCGAGGAGAAACCGGGCAACGTGGTGGTGCTGTCGGGCAACAACGCCAAAAAGACCGAGTACATCCACGCCTCGCTCGAGGCGGGACTCAACGTGCTGGCCGACAAACCGATGGCGATCGAGCCGTCGGAATATCCATTGCTGGAAGACGCCTTCCGCGTGGCGCAGGAGAAAGATGTGCTGTTGTACGACATCATGACCGAGCGCTACGAGATCACCACCGTGCTGCAGCGGGCACTGTCGCAGCAAACCGCGGTGTTTGGTGAACTCGTTCCGGGAACGGTTGACGAACCGGCGATCTCCAAAGAAAGCGTGCACCACTTCTTCAAATACGTATCGGGCAATCCGCTGGTGCGCCCGGCCTGGTTTTTCGACGTGGCGCAGCAGGGCGAAGGCATCGTCGACGTGTCGACCCACCTGGTGGACCTTATCCTGTGGGAGACATTTCCTGACCAAGCCATCGACACCACCGAGGTGGAGGTGGTGGCCGCCCGCCGCTGGGCCACCGAACTAAGCCCAGAACAGTTTGAGCAAGTGACCGGCCTGAACGAGTTTCCGGACTATCTGCAAAAAGACGTACAAGACGGTAAGCTCAGCGTGTTCTCGAACGGGGAGATTAACTTCACCGTGCGCGGGGTGCACGGCAAGGCCTCGGTGATCTGGAACTTCCAGGCTCCCGAAGGCGCGGCTGACACCCATTACTCCGTCATGCGGGGCAGCCAAGCCAACCTGGTAATCCGCCAGGACGCCGAACAAAACTACCAGCCTACCCTCTACGTGGAACCGACGGTCGGCACTGCCCGCAAAGAACTGGAAATCGCTTTGGAAGCGGCGTTGAAGCAACTCAACGAGCAGTATCCCGGACTCGCTACCCGCCCCGCGTCTAGTGGCTGGGAAGTTGTTATTCCCGACCGGTTTAGACTAGGCCACGAAGCGCACTTTGCCCAGGTGACGGAGCGCTACCTGCAGTACTTGGTCGACGGTGAATTACCCGACTGGGAACTGCGTAACATGCTCACCAAGTATTACGTCACCATGCAGGGTTACGAGATGAGCCGGTAGCCTACTCGGTGATTGATAGGCGCAAACTGCGAAATATTCGTTATACTAGCGCATCAATCTAACACTATGAATAAGTTCATCCTATCCGTAGGCGCAGCGGTACTGATCCAACTACTCTTCACCTCGTGCCATACCGCTAGCGAACAAAAAGTGCTGCGCTTGGCGCACGGTCTGTCGCCCGATCACTCGGTGCACCAGGCCATGGTCTACCTGGGCGAGGTGCTGGAAGAAAAGTCGGGGGGGCAGCTCACCGTCAAAATTTACCCCAGCGCCCAACTCGGAGCCGAACGCGAGGTGCTGGAGCTACTTCAGCTCGGCAGCGTGGCCATCACCAAGGTGTCGGCCGCGGTGATGGAAGGCTTTGCCGAAGAATATCAGGTGCTGGGACTGCCCTTCCTGTTTCGCGACAAGGCGCACGCCTTCCGGGTGTTCGACGGGGAGGTGGGCCGCGACATCCTGCTGTCGGGCGAGCGGGTGTGGTTGCGGGGGTTGGGCTTCTACGACGCCGGTGCCCGCAGTTTCTACGCCAAGGAAAAACCCATCAGCGTTCCCTCTGACCTAACCGGCATGAAGGTTCGGGTGCAGAAGAGCAACACCGCCATCAACATGGTGAAGGCCATGGGCGGCACGCCCACCCCCATCCCCTTCGGTGAAATCTACACCGCCCTGCAAAGTGGCGTGGTGGATGCCGCCGAGAACAACCCGCCCAGTCTGTACCTATCGGGCCACTACGAAGTGTGCAAGTATTACTCGCTCGACGAGCACACCCAGGTGCCCGACGTGCTGCTGATCGGCACGCCCGCCTGGGACGACCTCACCGAGCAGGAGCGCGCCTGGGTGCAGGAAGCCGCCGACGCCTCGGTGGTGCGGCAGCACAAACTGTGGCGCGAATCGGAAGAAGAAGCCATGACCGCCCTGAAAGCCGCTGGAGTGCAGATCAACTATCCGGAGAAAGACCCCTTCGCGGCCGACGTGCAAGGAATATACGCCGCCTATCGCGCCCAACCCACCCTAAATGAATTGATCCAGCGCATCCAAGCCCTCGAATAATATGGCTCTACGCAACGCGGTCGACCGCGCCGTCCGTTTCCTGCTCGTCGTGCTGATGTCGGCCATCGTGATCGACGTGCTGCTGCAGGTGTTTAGCCGCTACCTGTTTAATGCGCCCCTGAGTTTCACCGACGAGCTCGCCAGCTTTCTGCTGATTTGGCTAGGGCTGCTCGGGGCGGCCTACGCCACCGGCGAAAAGCAGCACCTGGCCATCGACCTGCTGGCCATGCGGGTGTCTCCGGCGAGTCAGCGGCGGCTGGAGGTGATCGTCACCGGGCTGGTAGTGGTGTTTGCCCTGGCGGTGCTCATCGTGGGCGGAAGTTGGCTGGTGTACACCGGCTTTCTGTTCGGGCAGTTGTCCGCTTCGCTGCAGCTCTCGCTGGGCTACGTCTACCTGATCGTGCCGATTACCGGCGTGCTCATCGCCTACTACAGCATCGACAATACCTTCCGCCGCCATCAAACCACTCCCCCCAGTCCTCCGGAGACCCTCGGGATGGACTAGCCCCCGGTTTCATTCAATCATTCGCCCCTTCAGTCCTTCAATTCACTTATGGAGTCTTTTGAAATCATTGTTTTAGTAATCAGCTTTCTGGCCCTGGTGACGCTGGGCGTGCCCATCGCCTACAGCATCGGGCTGGCGGGCATCCTCACCATGCTGTTGTCCATCGATTACCTGCCCGCCGTAGCGACCTTTGCGCAGCGGATGGCTACCAGCCTGGACAGCTTTACCCTGCTGGCCATTCCGCTCTTTATCCTGGCGGGGCAGTTGATGAACAACGGCGGCATCGCCACCCGGCTGGTGGAATTCGCTAAGGTGCTGGTGGGGCGACTGCCCGGCGGCTTGGCCATTGTGAACGTGCTGGCCAACATGCTGTTCGGAGCGATCTCGGGTTCGGCGGGGGCGGCAGCTTCGGCCATCGGAAGCATCATGCACCCCCGCATGAAGGCCGAAGGCTACGACGAGAACTTCAGCGCCGCCGTGAACATCTCGTCGGCCACCACCGGTTTGGTGATTCCCCCCAGCAACATCCTGATCGTGTACTCGCTGGCCAGCGGGGGCGTGTCGATTGCCGCGCTGTTCGTGGCCGGTTACCTGCCGGGCATTTTGATGGGCCTGGCCCTGATTGTGGTAGCCGGAACCTACGCCTACCGCCACGACTATCCGCTGGGTGACAAAGTGACGCTGGGCGAAGGCTTTCGCAAGTTCCTGGATGCGCTGCCCAGCCTGCTGCTGCTGGTGATCGTGCTGGGCGGCATCATTGCCGGGGTGTTCACCGCCACCGAGGCCTCGGGCGTGGCGGTGCTGTACTGCCTGGTACTGGCCTTCTTGTACGGAGAAATATCGTGGCGCGATCTGCCGGGCATCATGATCAAAACCTCGCTCACCACCGCCATTGTGCTGCTGCTGGTGGCAACGTCTATTGGCCTGTCGTGGATCATGGCCTACCAGGAAATTCCCCAAAGCGTGAGCGCCGGACTGTTGTCACTGTCCGACAACCCGATTGTCATCCTGCTGCTGATCAATCTGGTGCTGCTGTTCGTGGGAGTGTTTATGGATATGACCCCAGCGGTACTGATCTTCACGCCCATTTTCTTACCGGTGGTCACCAGCCAGTTGGGCGTGGATCCGGTGCACTTCGGCATCATCCTGATCGCCAACCTGTGCGTGGGCTTGTGCACGCCCCCGGTGGGCACGGTGCTGTTCATCGGTTGCAGCGTGGCGGATGTTAAGATTCAGTCGGTGGTGCGTCCGCTCATCCCCTTCTTCCTGGCGATGATCGTGGCGTTGCTGCTGATCACCTACGTGCCGGAGATCAGTTTGTGGTTGCCGGGGGTGTTTGGATTGTAGGGGGGGCAGTCGTTGATGGGAAGACCGAGCGGACACTTTGTTCGGTGGGGAATACGAGCCGCTGATTGAGGTCGTAGGACCGCTTCGCTTAACCTAAGACTAGGGTTATGGTTATACTAGAAATTCAATCCCCCGCGCGCTGCTGCAAATCATCCGAGGCGGTACCGCGGCGGCGGGCTTTTTTCACCTTCTGGTTGCCGAAGCGATACGATAGGTTGAGCTGAAACACCCGCGTTTCCCACTTGTTCACCACGTCGACGCTAATGTCGCCCTGCCGGATGCTGACCGGGTTCTGTCGCCAGTTGAAGAGGTCGGTGAGACTGGCCTGCATGCGCAGTGGCCCAAACTCTTTCACCAGTCCGAGGTCGATCTGGTACTGGGGGCCCACCTCAAACATGCCCCAGATCAAGGGCGACTGGTAGAAACCCGTCACCTCCAACTTGAATTCCTTAGGCAGCGAGAGCGTATTCTGCGCCCGCAGCACGTAGCTAAACTGGCTGTTGTCGATTACCCCACCCTCCGAGTAGGGCGACAGCACGTCGTTGTAAAAGGCCGTCAGGTTGAGGTTGGCCATCCACCACTGGGCCACCGGCAGCGAAGTTGACAGGTTGGCGCTGTAGTTCTTGATCTGGTTGAGGTTCACCGTGGTCTGGAAGGTGGTCTGGTCGGCGTTTTCCTGCTCCAGCACGTCGGTGATGGCGTCGGTGGTGTGGTTGTAGTTGAGCGTGAGGAACACCGCATTCTTCAGGCCGTAGGTGAACCCAAAGGCATTGGTGTACTGCGGGTTGAGGAACGGATTGCCGCGCTGGAAGGTGAAGCGGTCCAGGAAGAACTCAAAGGGGTTGAGGTTGCCGTAGTTGGGCCGATCGATGCGGCGACTGTAGGACAGCGAGAAGCTATGCTGCTCGGGAATAGTGTACGAAGCGCTCGCGCTGGGAAACAGGTTGAAGTAGTCGCGCTGCACCAGGCTGTCGAGCGTGAGCGATTCTCCTTGCGAGAAGGTGTGTTCGCCCCGCACGCCTACCTGCACATTCCAGCGGTCGTTCCACTTTTTGTTCAGGTTCACGTAGCCCGCCGTGATGTCTTCGTCGTACATAAAGCGGTTGCTGCGCAACGTATCGGTGATCCGTTCTCCGTCTAGCAACGTGCTAAAGTCCAACTCGTTGTCGGTGGCCACCCGGCTCAGCTTGCTGCCCACCTCCAGTTGCAACCCTTTGCTGAGCGAGCGAGAATAGTCGGCCTGCGCGGCGAAGATGCTGATGTCGGTTTCGGCGTCGGTGCGCACCAGCAGCGGGTTGGGCACCGTCGCGTTCTTATTGCTGAAGTAGAAGTTGTCGTTGCCCTGTAGGTTGATACTGGACCGTTGCGCGTAGTCAAAGTCCAGGCTGAGGTTGCCCGCTTTCTTCCAGTCTTGCTCGAAGTTGAGGTTATAGGTCAGGTTCTGCCACTGGTTGTTGGTGGAGTTGCGCGCATCCAGGCCGTCGAAGGGGTTGTCGTACACTCCGCCCAGCACGGTGCGGTTGTTCTCGGTTTGCTCGAAACGCCCGTTGTTGCCGCTCACCAGCACGCCCAGCGTGGTTCGCTCGGTCACGAACCAGTCGGCCCCCGCCCTAAAGTTGTGCCCCTGCGGCAGGTTGAGGCGGTTGGTTGCCTGGTCAAAAGTCGTGATACCCCCCTGACCTTCATTAGGAATGCGGCGGAAGAGGGTGGTGGAGCCCACGTTCTTGTTGTAGAAGTAGCTGTAGTCGCCGAACAGGTTCACCTTGTTCTGCCGGTAGTTGAGCTGCACGTTGGGCGAGATGCGCGAGTAGCGACCCCGCCCCAGGTTCACGCCCACCGTGCCGTTGAGTCCGACGGCCGCTTCGGCGGTGCGCACGATGTTGATGATGCCCGCGTTGCCCTCGGCGTCGTACTTGGCTGGGGGGTTGTCCATAATCTCCAGCTTCTCGATGTTTTGGGCGGGCATGCTCTCCAGCATCCGCATCAGGTCGGCGTTCGACATGTAGGTGGGTTTGCCGTCGAGGTAGATGAGCACGTTCGACTTGCCCTTCACGCTGATATTGCCGTTCTGGTCGACCACCACGCCGGGCGACTTCTCGAGCACTTGCTTGGCCGTGCCGTTCTGCAAGATCGGGCTGGATTCTACGTTCATCACCAGGGCATTGGAGGTGACTTCGATCATGGGTTTGGTGGAGCGCACCACCACCTCGCCCAGTTCGGTGGTGGCTTCGGCCAGTTGCACCGTAGGGCGCTGTTGCCGGGCCGCTTCCGGACCGAAGGCTTCGGAAAAATAGCTGGTGTAGCCCACCATCTGGATAGAGAGCAGGTAGCGGTTGTTGGTAGGCACTTCCAGGGCGTAGGCCCCGGTGGTGTCGGCCACGGTGCCCCGCACCAGCGCCGAGTCGGTTGCCGATAGCAACAGCACGTTGGCGAAGGGAAGCGGCTTGCTTTGCTCGTCCTGCACCGTGCCGCTGACTGGGTACTGCGCCAGGGCGGTACCCGCGTTGAGCAGCAAGAAGAAGGTGAAGATACGTTTTAGTAGGGTAATGCAATAGGTTGTCATCGTCGTAGGATTGGTTTTGTTTCCAGTTAGTCAACAAGGGTGCCAGGGTGAAAAAGGGCTTGTAGGGGGTTCTGGGGGGATTGGCGGGTTCAGTCACTGTTCACTAGCGGACAGACATTGTTCGATTACGGACAGTTTGGTGCCCTTTCTACAAAATTGCTTATCTTAGCTTTCTACCCAACCTAACCCTCTTATGAAATATATCCTGTTCACCCTAGCGCTGCTCACCTTACACTTATCCTCCTGCGTTGCCGAGCCTGCTCCCTCCGCCGATACCTCGTTCGCCATCCAGCGGGGCACCAACATTGCGCACTGGCTGTCGCAGAGCGAGAAACGGGGCGAAGAACGCCGTACTTTCTTCCAAGAAGAAGACGCGGCCTACTTAGCCGACCTGGGTTTCGACCACCTGCGCATTCCAGTAGACGAGGAGCAACTCTTTGATGAAGAAGGTCAGATAGAACGGGAGGCGATGGATTTGCTGCACGATGCCATCGGCTGGTGCCTGGACCACGACCTGCGGGTAGTGGTGGATCTGCACATTCTGCGCTCGCACCACTTCAATAACGAAGAAAAGCCGCTGTGGACGGAGCCCGCCGCCCAGGAGCGCTTCTTCGAGCTGTGGCGCCGCCTGTCGGACGAGTTGCAGCAATATCCCACCGGGCAGGTGGCCTACGAACTGATGAACGAACCGGTGGCCGATGACCCCGACGACTGGAACCGCCTGGTGGCCCGGGCCGTGTCGGTGATCCGTGAGCAGGAGCCCACCCGCACCATCGTGATCGGCTCCAACCGTTGGCAGTCGGCCGACACTTTCGACGAACTAGATATACCGGAGAACGACCGGCACATTCTGCTGAGCTTCCACTTCTACGAGCCCTTCCTGCTCACCCACCACCAGGCTGGTTGGACCGATATTGGCGATTATACCGGACCGGTGCACTACCCCGGCCAGATTGTGAAACCGGAAGAACTAACCGGGTTTCCCGACAGCATTGTGCAGGAGATTAAGCCGCGTATCAAAGAATACACGCAGCTGAAACTGGAGCAGATGATGGAAAAACCCTTACGGGTGGCTAAAGCGCACAATCTGCCCCTCTACTGCGGGGAGTGGGGCGCGATGGCGACGGTGCCCGAGGCCGACCGCCTGCGCTGGTACCAGGACATGGTGCAGTTGTTCGAAAAGCACGACATCGCCTACGCCAACTGGAACTACCGGAGCGGCAACTTCGGATTGGTGAACGGGGAGGGCGAACAGACCAAACTCATTGACGTTGTGACCAGCGGGATCAGCGCCCGGGCCAAGCAAGAGTGATACTGGCCACTGGTTGCTGGATAGCTTTCTGCCCCGTTAGATGCTAGCCGCCAGTATCCAGCAAAACCATTCATGGGTAGTTTCGTTCTGCCTGAGTAACTTACCCGTTGGCTTGCTTATGGAAATGGAATATAACCCTTACATCGTGGTGATTGCCATTTCGGTGATCATCATTGTGTCGTACCTGTTTAACCTAATTTCGCGCAAAACTAACATTCCCAGTGTGCTGCTGCTTATCATCCTGGGCATCGGGATCAAGCAGCTATCTGTTTCGTTTGGTATAGAAACCGGTGATTTGCTCTTTTCGGTGCTGGAGATTCTGGGCATTGTCGGGCTCACCATGATCGTGCTGGAGGCGGCCCTTGACCTGAAACTCACCAAAGAAAAGTGGCCCCTGATCTGGAAGTCGTTCGTAGTGGCGCTGCTGGCGCTGGTGGTTACCTCCCTGGCGTCGGCCTACATCATCCAGTACTACTTTATCGAGAGCTTCTTCACGGCCCTGGTCTACGCGGTGCCCCTGTCGGTGATCAGCAGTGCCATCGTGATTCCGAGCGTGGGCGCACTTGATGAGGCTAAGAAGGAGTTTATGGTGTACGAGGCCACCTTCTCGGACATTCTGGGCATTATGTTCTTCTACTTCTTGCTGGGCAACGCCGACACCGAAACCACCCCGGCCATTGTCTGGAACGTGGCGAGCAACATCGCGCTCACGCTGGTGCTGTCAGTGGCGGTGAGCTACGCGCTGGTGCTGCTGTTTCAGAAGCTTGACACCCACGTGAAGCTGTTTCTGCTCATCGCGGTGCTGTTGCTATTGTACTCGCTGGGCAAGCTGTTCCACCTCTCATCGCTGGTCATCATCCTGGTGTTCGGACTCATCCTGAACAACCACCGCGTGTTCTTTTTCAAGCCACTGAACAAACTGGTCGACAGCCGGGCGGTGAGCGGCATTCTGAACAACTTTCACCTGGTGACGTTGGAAACCGCCTTCGTGATGCGCACCTTCTTCTTTGTGGTGTTCGGCATGACCATTGTGCTGTCGACCATCTACGACGCGGATACGGCCATCGTGAGTGGTATCTTGCTGGTGGTGCTCTACGCCGTTCGTTGGTTGATGCTGCTTATTTTCGTGCGGAAGGATATCTTACCCCAGCTGTTCATTGCCCCCCGCGGGCTGATCACGGTGCTGTTATTTTTCAGCATTCCCGACGAGTTATTCAGTCCGAATTTCAACTCCGGCGTGCTGTTGTTCATGATCATCATCAGCAGCGTAGTGATGACGCTGTCGCTGGTGCTGGGCGGCACCCAGATCCGGCCCTACGAAGAGTTCGCCAACAACTACTGGGACGAGGTAGATAAAGAAATAGCTAAGATTGATACCAAGGAGAAAGCGGCCATTGCCGAGAAGACCGACAAGCCCAGCGAGGTATTGTGATTGGGTGGCGGCCGCCTTTAGTTTGGCCGGGGAATCCATTACATTTGGGTTTGCAAACTAAACGTATCATGATGAATATCAAGACACTATTCTTGCTGATAAGCACCCTAGTGCTGTACTGCTGCTCCGGTAATACTAAGAATAATGATGAAACGCTGGCTGCTGAGGATCAGTCGGAAGACTGGGTGCTGCTGTCGGAAGGCAACACCTTGGATCACTGGGAAATGTATAACCAGGGTGAGATGAAGGGCTGGGAACTTAAGGATGGGGAGTTGCGTAGCTCCGGCGCTGGCTGGGATGCGGACGAAGATATCATCACCAAGCAAGCGTACGAAAACTTTGAACTGTCTTTGGAGTGGAAAATTGCCCCTGAGAACAGTTCAGGGATCTTCTTTTACGTGCAAAGGGGGAGCGATCAGCCAATATACGAATCGGCCCCTGAGTACCAGGTGATGGACGATCAGGGATGGCCGCAGGAAATGGAGCCCAACCAGTATACGGCGGCAAACTACGCCATGCACGCCCCGGAAAATGCTGAACTGAAACCGGTGGGTGAGTGGAACGCAACGAGAATCGTCGTCAATTATCCGCACGTGGAGCACTGGTTGAACGGCACCAAAGTGGTTACGTATGAATTTGGGAATGAAGACTGGGAAGCCCGAAAAGCTTCCGGCAAATGGGCGGAGGTGCCCAACTACGGCGTAGCAAAATCGGGGCACATTGGCTTGCAGAACGCCGGAAAGGTCGTTTATAGGAATATCAAAGTCAGAGAGCTGTAGTCAACACCTGCTCGTTTGTCACTTCACTACGCCTACCAGCAGCTTACTACCCTATTCACTACTCACTATCTCTGCGGTAGGCCGGAACGGACGTTGCGATCAGAGGAAGAGAAGGACAAACGCTAAGTAAATAGTTGGTCGCTACACTATAGATAGATGGAAATAAAACACGGGCTAAAAACCGCATATCTGGCTTTATTAATATTGTTCAGCAGCTTTCAATGTTCAAGACTGGTGAAATATGCAGAAGATATCAGGCTCACTATTAATCCCGATAAACTTACCTCAGTCAATGACTCTGTAAGCGTTCTTGTGCAAGCTTCAATGCAACAGCAGCTATCCGGAAAGATTGATTCCGTAAAAATTAGTTTTTATTACCTGCCAGAGAACTGAGATGGGGTGTACGACAAATTTCCCATTAGGGAAAAGTTGTTAAATTAGGGCAAAAAACGATGGACTTCAAAGAACGAGCAAGCCAGTTACTGAACAAACACCTAGTGGAATGGGAATCAGACCCTATGCGCCTGGAGAGTGCCTATGATTATGAGGCCAGCTATGCCAGGATGATGCAAAAGTTTGAGAAGGAACTCTTGCAGGCATCATTAGGCAGGGTACCCAAGAGCAAGAACGCAAAAAAAAAGTCCATACCCGGTTTGGGAAAATAGATGTTTGTCACGGTCATGTTATGTCTAAGCTTGCCGGGACGAGCAACATCAGCAGCCTGCTTCAAGAGAGCATGTGCTACGTTGGACAGGCGTTGGTTTTTACCGAAGCCGAAGAAGTTATCAACCATCTGAGCGGTGCCCAGGTGAACGCCAAGCAGATAGAGAGAGTTTGTCATCACTATGGGCAGTGCATTGAGGATGAGAACAAACTGGCTATTCAAGAGCAAGTGTACAAAGAATACCCTGCGCAGCGAGTGAATGAAAGGCACTACGTGAGTGTGGACGGGGCCATGTATCTGACGCGAGAGGAAAGCTGGAAGGAAAACAAACTAGGGCGTATCTATGAGCAAGATGATCGGGTGCAGATCAGCAAGAAACGTACCGCCTTGCTAAACTCTACCTACGTCTCCCATTTGGGGGAGCACCGCGATTTTATCATTAAGATGAACTATCAACTAGAGAACCTCAATAACCTGGTCTTTATTGCCGATGGTGCTCGCTGGATATGGAATTGGGTAGATAGCACCTATCCAGAGAGTACACAGATCGTAGATTTCTACCATGCTAAAGAGCATCTGTGCGCTTTTGCCAAAAGCTATTTCGGCCACGAACAACTACGCAGTGAGTGGATTGAGCAGGTCAGCGAAACGATGATCAGTCAGGGCATCAACCCGGTGATCAATTCCCTACAAGCCCTGCCCAAGCGAAAGAAAAGCTACGCAATAAGCAAGAAACTACTGGCTTACTTGCGCAAGAACCAGCAAAGAATGCAGTATCATAAGTTCGTTGAACAGGGCCTACTCATTGGATCAGGGGCCATAGAATCGGCCCATCGGGACGTGCTACAGGAACGAATGAAACTATCCGGACAGCGATGGACAGTAGCTGGCTTTCAACAAATGGCCCAACTTAGGGTCGTCTACAAAAACCAAGAAAATCATAGAATCACTCGGTTGTGCAGAAACGCCGCATGATAGGAAATTTGTCGTACACCCCTGAGATGTGTTAACAAATCAGGACACGAAACTATCTTAATTTTGTGTACCTATGAAAAGAGAAAGCAAGAGCAAAAAGCGTCGTCAATACGATGCTGAATTCAAGTCTGATCTATTGAGAATGCACGAACAGGGGCGTAGCGTCAGCTCGCTCTCCGAGTCATTTGGCATCAATGAGAACCTGATCTACCGTTGGAAAAGCTTAGCTAAGGTTTCATCAAAGCAAGCGGATGGATCAGTAGTCGAGGAAAACAGGCGACTGCGTAGAGAGTTGCAAGAGACGCAACAGGAGCCACCGTGGCGCGGCGCGATATTTTAAAAAAGCCTTGAGCATTTTCAGTCGCCATCCCTGAATGAGATTTATCAGGTGATTGGTAAGCTATCAGCGGATTTTGATGCCTTAACCCTGTGCCGGGTTCTGGGGGTAAGCCGCAGTGCTTATTATGCCTATAGGGCAGGGCAAAGCTATGCGTTAAAAGAAGAAAAAGCAATGATATCAGCAGAGATAAAGACCATATTCACGTTCCACAAGCGGCGTTACGGCTGGCGTCGGATACAGTCTGAACTGCGCGATAAGGGTCTGGAAGTAGGTAGGCACCAGATCCGGAGTCGGATGCGGGAACAGGGTCTGGTAGCTATTCAACCGCGCCACGGTGGCCGAAGAGTTTTGTTCCTAAGACCACACAGAGCCATCCGCACCTAAGACGCAGTAAAAACCTACTTTTAGAAACTGATAACCTACCTTTTGAGCCTAATCAAGTTATTGTGGGGGATATCACGTATCTGCCCAATCAGGAAGCGGGCTATGAGAAATGGCTGTATCTGGCCACTTGGCTGGACCTGGAGAGTCACCGTATTGTGGGCTGGCATCTGGATCGCCATATGGAAGAGAGCTTGGTAATTATGGCCATGCAGAAGGTTATCAGAAGCAGGCAGCCTCAACAAGGTTTGATCGTGCATTCGGATGGTGGCGGGCAATATGCTTCTACTGCCTTTAGAGCATTATTGAAGACTCACAAGTATCGCCAAAGCATGACGCGCAAGGACAACCATTACGACAATGCCCAGGCTGAGTCTCTGTTCAGCAGGTTCAAGGCGGAGCTGCTGGACGGTGGGGTGTGCTATGGCTTGAAGGACGCTTACTACCGCAGCTTTGAATATATTGAAGGCTACTATAATTTGATCCGCAAACACTCTTCCATTGGCTATTTGAGTCCAGTGCAATATGAAGAGGGCTTTGAGAAAAACAAGCAAACATAAAGGCCATATTTTTTTAGCCAAAAGCCTCTGTTTTTTTGAAGGCTTTTAGATGGGCGGCACTCCGCCAAAAAAAATATTAGCGTAAACAGCAAAGCGATCATTGATAAATGCAGGCAAAATAACTTTACTATCTTAATTATTTGTCCGGATTAATTGAACCACCTCAAAAGACAAGCGCATAATTTTGCGTTATTACTATAGACATCCTACATTCATTACTAGCAAGTCCTCATGAGTATCCAATTTAGCCCTAACCAATGCGTAAGTTAAGGATCATCGTACTCTTATTCTACCCTTTGTTAACTTATGCGCAGCCTGCAACTACCGGGGTCAACTTTGCTTCAGAGGATTACTTCACGATACTATCGCTAGCTAAAGAGCAAAATAAGCCAGTTTTTATAGAATTTGGCGTGCACTGTGGATTTTGCTATAAAATGAAGAAGGAGGTCTTCTCTGATAAGAGGGTAGGAAGCTTCTACAATAAGAACTTCATCAACCTGATTGTAGATGAAACTTCGTTGGTCGGTAGAGATTTGGCTGAACGATTTAACGCGTATAGCTATCCCACTTATTTTTACTTGAATCCGAATGGTGAGATCATACATATCGCGGCCAACTATAAATCAGCCGATAATATCATCAAAGAAGGGGATCAGACATTGAGCGAAAAAGTGTTTAGGCCTTCCGGGGTTTGGTGGAACAAGCTAAAAACACGTAATAAGAAGGTCTATCCTTTGTTCAATTATGCTAATCAAGCGTTTCTGACACTTATCGGAGTCTCTGATAAGTATTCCTCTAACTCAGAATTAGAAGCGTTTAGTACGCTTAAGGATGCCCCGCTAGACTCTATCAGCGGTATCCTTCAAAAGTCACTAGCGATTGAAGAGTACTACTTTAACACGTTTGTAGCGGCTGTTATCAATCACTTAGCTGGGAACGATCAGCTAGCTAATCAGTACGCCCGCAAAGCACTGGATGACTTTCCACATCTCCAAGAAGTGAGGCGCGAAGGTACTCGTGACAAGATGCTATCCCAAATAATACAAGAAAGTGAAAATAGACTACAAAACTAGAGACCAGTTGGGCGAGAAATAGATTGCAATTTTAACATGGCTGATGCTTCTGCGGTCCGCCCTCTAGATCTGGTCGGAGGGTAGCGAAGCACGCGGTGCCCGGCGTCCTCCGACCCAATAACCAAATAGAGCGTCCGCTCGATCTTCCCTCAATCTCACTCTACTATCATGGCCCGAAAGTACGCCATCTGCAATCAGCAGGCTAGCCGCTTCGTCAAAACATCCGTGTCCTAAGCCCCAGAGGACTTCTCGGGAAGGTTAGTGAAGGTCGGGCCACGGGGGCCATCCAGGCTGAACACCGACCCGGTGGGTTAGTTCAACTTCCCCCGGCTGCATGATGTAGCAGCAGTACTTTCTATTGATCAACCCAGTTTTCTATATTTTTTCCTTTAATCCAAATTGACCTTTGAAATAGTGGATACAGATATTCGTATCAAGCAAGTAATCCATTAAAAGTCTTCAATTTCTCGGTTATCAACCCTATCGGCTCTTAAATCTTCAATTATCTCATCAGCTGTCCTACTATCATCCCAAGTGCCAAAGCATGAGGAAAAATCGCGATTTTCTTTATCAGTTGAATCTATTGATTGAGTTAATTTGATTATTAGGTTCTTCTTGGTCTCGTTGTCCCAATTTTTCATGAACCTAAAATAGCTATCAACTAGTTTGTTTTCCGTTGCTGTATGCATGTTTTGTTTAGTTTAGTTTTTCTGCCGTAAAAATACGGTTTAATTGCTGAATGTTCAATGTTGCACCTCAGCGATCTATATTTTTGTTGACGATTGTACAGACGCAACTGCGTGGGACGCCCCGCGCCTACCTGCAATACAGCAACAAGCCATCTATTTGGCCAAAATTGCTTGTATGTATAAGTAAACTATTGTACAACCCAACGTTGGGGAAGGTGAGAGAGCAAGTCGCTACCTTACCGGTCGGAAGGTAGTCGATAGGTCTTATCGTCAACGATCCTGACTTTGCGTTCGGCCGAGTAGAATCCAGTCTTGCTCATCGGGAGTGGTCAGCGAGGGCGAATCGGTGGTGGCATGCGTGCCCAACGGCGTCTCAGCGCCGGTGCGGGGATTGAACCACGCCAGCTGGCAACGCTTTTCGCCGAGCAGCGACAGTTTCAATTTGACGGTGCGGCCTGAGGGAATATAGGTGATCGAGCGAGACGAATCCCGGGCAAAAGCCGTAACGGCGTATTCGTTGGTGGCGTAGCCGCCGCTGCCCTCCATCACGAAGGCACCGAGCCAATCGGGCTGCAGATCGGGCCAGCCGACCGACACCATGAGCGGCGGCAAATGCTGCAAGCTCTTGGCTCCGGGATATTGCAACACTGCTCGCCAATCGTCGCGCAGGCGCCAGTTGGGGGAGCCGTAGGCGTGGCCCGTAGCTCCCGATAGCATCGCCCAGTACGCCTGCTTGCGCACCTGCCGGGCCGAGCCAAACGCATCGTGCTCCCCCTCGTAGGTAGACTCTCCTAGAAAAAAGGGGCGGGCCGGAGTTTTTTGATACGCATCGTAACTCACTTCGTACACGTCGGGCTGGATCTTGTTCCAGGCCTTGCCGAATCCGCGGAAGTAGGTGTACACCATCGACACGTCGAGCCAGTCGGCTTCTGGAAACACGTCGGTGCTGCTGTGGGTCGAGGCCGCGTGGTAGGTAAATAGCTGGTCGCCCGCCTGCCGGTGCAACCCATCGGCCATCGCCTCAATCTCTTTCAGAGCGTTGAAAGGATCATTATCCCCGCCGAGCACCCACCAGAGGTGGTCGTAGTCACCGTAGCGTTGGCCTACCCACGCTCCGTAGGCGCGGGCTTTCTCTACTCCGTTGCGGTTGAGCGGCAACAGGTTGCCTTGCTTGTCCGTGCCCGCGTAGTCTTCGCCGCAGCAGCCCGACCACAGGGGCACCAGGGCCAGCAGCAACTCCTGCCGCTGCGCTTCCATCACCACGCTGTCTACCCGCTGAAAAAAACGTTCGTTGGGTCGGCTCAGATCGTAATCACCTTCAAAGGGAAGCTCTCCGTACAGATTTTTCAGCCCCTTGCCTCCGGTCAGCATCACCTGTAGCGCGCTGAAGCCCTGTTCCTTTCGGGTCCGCATATACTCTTTCACCTCATCCATCGTCAGCTTAAAAAACAAGAACCAGGGGGTGTCGGCCTGGTAGAGAAAGGGCTCACCCTGGGCATCAACCAGGTAGCGCTGGTTTTCGCTGACCGACAACGGAAAGGTCGCCGACGGATTGGTGGATTGGCACAGACTGCTAAGGCTCAGCAGGCAACCCAGGGCACCGAGGAAGATACGCTTCATTTTGCGGGGGTATAATCAGAAAGACGTCAACTGTAAATTTAGGTAACTTCACGCACTTCGCACCGGGCCTAGCAACTCATCCACGGCCACCGTAGCCTCCACTCCCGGCACCGGCAGGGTGACCGTGTCGCCGGACTGAAGGATGCTAATGCTTTTGTAGGTGCCAGGCGCGGGCGTACGGTGCACCTCTATCTCGTGCTTGTTGACGTTGACCAACCACAGCTCCGGAATCCCTGCCGAGGCGTACAATGGGCGCTTAACCTCGTAGTCGGTGCTCCATGTAGTGTGAGCCACCTCGATGACTAGCAGAACGTCTTCGGGCTGCGCCGCCTGGGTAGCGTAGAAGTCGGGCCGCGGTTTTAGCAGGGTGATGTCCGGCTCCGGTTCGCTATGGTCGTGAACGACAATTGGGCTTTGTACTCTAACAATAGCCTCAGTATCAATTCTTCGGTTAAGGGCCTTGCTAATGCGATCTACGATTGCTATGTGCAGTTTTCCAATCGGACTCATACTGATAATTTCTCCGTGAATAAGTTCTACCTGATCCTCCTCCGTGAGAATACCCGTCTCGATCATCCGGTGGTAGGTGTCGGTGTTGATGAGGTGACGTTCTAGCGTGACGGCCATAGCATAAAATGTTTGGTGAGCGACTAAGATACAAAATAACGCCCAAAGCACTCTTAATTCAGCCTATTGTCCGCTCAATCTAATGAGCCTGACTGCGCCTTCTGGGCTAGCTCGTTTACCAATTCCGCTACCACCTCGGGATAATGCTGATGCTCTAGGCGATGCACCCGGGCGGCAACGTCTTCCGGACTGTCGTCAGGCTCAATCGCGCAGCGCACCTGCCGAATCAGGCGGCCTTCGTCGTAGTGCTCGTTCACGTAGTGGATGCTGATGCCGGTTTCGGTTTCCCCGGCGGCCACCACCGCTTCGTGCACGTGGTGGCCGTACATACCCTTCCCCCCGTAGGCGGGCAGCAGGGCCGGATGCAGGTTGACGATGCGGTCGGGATAGGCTGCAATGAGCTTGGACGGAATTTTTAACAGGAAGCCCGCCAGTACCACCAGATCAACCGCGTGCTCGCGCAAATGAGTCAGCACCGGTTCCGTAGCGGCTAAGTCCTGCTTGGTAAAGACCACCACCGGCACTCCGAAGCGGTCGGCCCGGGCAATGGCTCCGGCCTGGGGGTTGTTGGTGAGCAGCACGACCACCCAGCCCCGCGGGTGATTCCGAAACTTCTCAAACAGGCGCTCGGCGTTGGTGCCGCTGCCCGAAGCAAAAATAGCGATGTTGATCATAAGCAACAATAAGGGTTAGTGCCGGGCAGCCGCTGCCCGCTGCAATTAGTGGTGGTCAAAGGTATGGTCGTACGCTCCGGCATCCAGGTCTTCCCACTGCCAACCGTCGTCTTGAATGAGCCCAAGCAGGGTACTACGCCGCTTCTTCCACTGCGCGTAGTGGCGGCCAATCTGGATTTGGTCGCACGTGTGCGGGATGTTGAGCTTCGCAAAATTCGTGAGGTCCGGGAAGGGCGGCACCTCGGAAGTGTCTTCGATGAAGGCGGTTTTAAGGGTAATCAGGTAGTTAGAGATAGCCTTTCGCAGGGGATAGAGTTCAGCGTCGCGGGGCCGCTGGGCTTCGGGCAGGTGCAACAGCATCAGCGTGATGGCCTCGTCTAGGTTGGTGAGGTTGAGTGCGAAGGCTTCTTTTTTGTTCGAGGTATGGTAAAAGTTGAGAATCGGATAGGCGCTGTGGTTCTGGGCGTGGGCAATAATCATGGGCGTGAGTCGCCCGAAGTGCGCCTCCAGGGCCTTGGCATCGTGCCCGTTCCAGTTGTTCTCGATGATCTCGGTGGCTGAGCAGCCCAATGTGGTGATGTATACACTGAGCCGCCGCTTCTCGATCTCGGCCGAGAGCACCGGAATCAGGTACGAAATGGCAATCGAGATCAGAATCAACCCCGAAAAGGAGAACAAGGCCGTGAAGAACTCCCAGAAGCCGTCGCCCGGCTCCATGTCTCCGTTGCCCATCGTCGACAAGGTGTAGCCCGTGAAGTAGATTTTGCTGATCAGGCTGGCCGACGTGTTGGTTTCCATGTTCATCACCGAGGCCTCATCGCTGTAGATCATGATGGTGCAGGCTGTCCAGATCAGCACGAGCCAGTTGATAAGCAGCACGCCAGTGATCAGAGGCCCGGCCATCTCCAGCAGGCGATGCGCTCCCATGTTACGACTAAGAAACAGAAATATTTTCCACAAGCTCTTCGACAGGCGCCCGGTGATGAAGCCCGCCCCGGTGGGCGATAACGCCGTGAACAGCAGGTCAAGCACCGCGAGGATAAACAGCCCAAGGCCCAGAAAGAAAGTTAAGTAGTTCACCTTACTGCTCGAACGACTGAATCATCCAGGTAGGATACCGCACCCAGTCGATTTGCCGATAGATTTTCATGTTTTGGTCAAAGTAAAGCCAGATGGTGAAATCTTCGGGCCACTCCTGCAACTCGTTGTGCCAGAAGAAGGGACTGAGTCGCCCTTGCCCCACCACCACGCTATCCTGCACCAGCATGGTTTGCAGCACCAGATGCTTTTGGTCGGGCACAATCTTGCGGAAACTGGTGTCGGGCCAGTTGTAGAAGTCTTTGAAGGCGTCGATCCCGTCGGCCTCAAAGCTGAGGTTGGCGTCTTTGAAGTGGATGTCGTTGCGGTAAAAGGTGAGCAGGCTATCCCAGTCTTCGCGTTGCTGGTATACCTCGAAGTAGGCCCGGGCGGTTTCGCGCGTACGTTGCTCCCGAGGGCGCTCTGCCGGTTCGCAGGCGATGAGGGCTAGCAGTAAAGTAATCCAGAAGAGCGTATGACGCATGAGTAGTATTGCTAAACGCGGTTGGTTTAATTGCCAGAGTCGTTTATTTGCTTAAATCGCTTCTCGTTGGCGCGGTAGAACCAGTAACCGGTAAGCGCGCCCCCCGCAACAAACACGGCACACTTAATCGCTACCTCCGTGACGTCGAACTTCTCAAAGTCAAAACGGATGATGAGCAGGTAGCTGCCTAGTGCGGTGGACAATCCCCACCACAAACCGTGGCCAACAATGAAGCGAGCCTTGGCTTTCCGACGAGGTTTCCACCAAGCCACGAATTTCTGATCCAGTTCAGTAGCGGACGGCCTGGAGTTCATCATCGGGTAGGTTATTGAGGGTGTAGAACAGGCGGTTGTTCACCAGGGGCACGCCCTGCTCACTTTGCAGACCAGTGATTTGTACGTCGTACACGTAGCCGGGTTGCAGCGTAGGCAGCGTGAGCGCGACTTGCATCCCATCGTCCGATACCGTAACTTCCTGCACCGGCACGGGGGTCACGTCCATTTGGGGCGAGCCATATTCTTGATGGTACGCATAATAGTAACGCTGCACGTAGTAACTGGCCGGGTCAGCCGCGCGAGTACGGTCCACCGGACGGGTAAACGTGAGGTTAAAGCCCCGGGGGGTCACGTTCATCCGCAGCACGTCCATCGGGCGACCGCCCTGGTAGGTCACCCGCTGAATGCCCTTATCGCCCACCCACACGTAGGCCGTTTTGCCGATCCACAGGCTGCCGTCGGGCGCAAACGCCAGGCGGTGGTTGCCAATGGATAGGTGCGTAGAGTCGAAAAAGTTTACGCAAGCTCCTTGATATTCACCCTGCACCTCCTCCAGCATCACGCGCATGATGCGGGGATAGTCCATTTCACCGACGAGCAGTTGCCCGGCAAACGGACCAAAGTTAGTGTTGTCAGGAATCAGCAGGGGTTGCGTGGGGGAGTTGGCCATGATGGTGTGCGGAAACAGCACGGCGGCCTCGGTGCGCATGCTGTCCAGGGTGGCCAACGGCACGGTGAGCGGGTCCACGTTCCAGCCGTCGCGCCACACCAGGCTCGAGGGTTGCCCGTAGAACTTATCCTCCCTCACGTGGTACAACTTGCTAGTACCCAACCAGTCGCCCTGGTTGTCGGTGACAAACAGGTTGCCCTGCTGGTCGAAGCCCAGCCCGTCGGGCGAGCGAAACCCATTGGCGAAAGGGATTAGTTGGCCCTCGGGCGTGAGCTTCATCACGTAGCCGCGGTAGGGCACGCTGGAGTACATGCCTTTATGATGGCCCAGTGGATTATACGGGCCCCGCGGTTCGTCCCAAACCCCCGCATTGCTGGAAGCACAGTTGAGCGAGAAGTACAGGTTACCGGCAGCATCAGTTACCGGCCCGAAGGCAAACTCGTGGTAGTTGCCCGACATCCCGAAGTCGTCGGTCACCGTTTGGTAGGTTTCGGCCGTGCCATCGCGGTTGGCGTCGATGAGTTTGGTGAGTTCGGGGCGCTGCATCACCAGCGCCTCGTGGTCGTTGAGCACCCGCACTCCCAGCGGGTCGTGCAGTCCCTCGGCGAACAGGCTCCACGCCTGCGTGTCCGGGTCGTAGATCATCACCTCGCCCCGGTGAAAGGCCACCATCAGTCGGCCGTCGGGCATAAAGTCCATGCCGCCCACCTCCGGGGTGAGCCCGGCGGGAAGGGAAATATCTTCGACCGCATAAAAATTGTCCAGGCGAGGATCATCAATCAGGCGTCCTTCTTCGGGCAACAAGGTGCACGCTCCCAGCCAACCCAAGGCAATCAGATAGGGTAACCCTTTCATATTTCAGTAATCGTAATGGTGAACTCGCGCGCCTCCTGGGGCGAAAGCTTCAGATAGTCTCCTTCCCATTGGCCCTTGTTGCAGTAAATGTTTGTATTGGGATACGACGCTTTTGCCAGCCAGAGCGGTTGCTTGAGGCCGGTGAAGGTCATGATGCGTTTGATGCCCGGCTGCTCCAGGGTAGGCACAATCCGCTCGGTTACTTCCGCCCCGTCCAGTGTGTAGCGAAAGGTTGGGTAACGCTTGTGCATGGTGTAGCCCTGAAACTCGGCCTGCGGCACGTGCTCTCGTCGACCCAGCCGAAAGGGGAAGTCGGTGCGGTCGCGGTAGAACACCGTGCCCACCAGTTCGGCCACTTCTTTGCCCTTGCCCGCCCAGTTTTTGGTTAAGTCCAAAAAGCCTCCCTTCCAGGCGTAGCGCAGGCGGCACGCTCCGGCATCCCAGCAGTAACTCACCTCGCCCAGCAGACCCACAGCAATACCCGCCGGACCGCAGTCGGGCATAAAGGTGCGGTACATCGCCGGGCGCATATCGGGATACGGGTGCTTGGGAGGCAGCGAGGCCCGCTCGGGCCGGTTGTCGATGGTGCGGCGCACAGAAGGCACGTGCACGTCTTGCGCCAGGGGCGGCAGTTGGCCGGTGGTCACGTACATGGCACCGTACATCACCGCGCCGTGGCCGGGGTAGGTGCACACGTAGGGGTACACGCCTTCGCGGTCGGGCACATCGAACTCGATGGTTTGCTGCTGGTCGGGAGTGAGCAACGGAATGGCGGCGATGATTTTATCCGATTCGGGCACGTAGCCCCGCGCGTTGCCCTGGTCGCCCAATTCAAGAGCTAAGTTCACGATCTCTTCGCGGTAGCCGGGCTTGGTGAACACCAGGTTGTGCGCCATCTCGTCGGTGTTGTTGAGCGTGACGATTACGTGGGCACCGGGGGGCACCCGGAAACGCACCGTATCGTACTGCAAACCGGAGATCGCGTTGAGGGTGATGCGGACGGTATCCTGCGGAGAGGAAAGTTCATCCTGAAGAGGGTGCGGGGAATAGCTAACCGCCAGCAGCGCCACCAATGCGCTAAACAGGTAGTTCATTATCTGGGAAAGGTTGGTGTAGGTGATAAATATACTAAAATAGACGAGTTTGCCAGCGCTTGATCGGACAAAAGCCCACAAACCTGCCTAAGGTCAACCCTGCCGCCCGGCTTTTCCGGATACCCGATACACCTGTTCTATCCATTGGTCTTTTTGAGAAAAGAACTCAGCTTGGAATTTCATTTCTTGCCGGAGGATATTGACCGAACCCCGGTTGTCTTTGACAACGTAGGCCACTAGCTCATCGTACTGCAGCGTAGTGAAGCAGTAGTCGATCAGCCCACGGGCGATCTCGCGTCCGTAGCCCTGGCCCCAGTGCTTTTCCCGCAATCGGTAGGCAATCTCTAGTTCTTCTTTATCGTTCAGGTACACTCCGCAAAGGCCGACCAACGAGTCGGTAGACTGATCAGCAACCGCCCAAATCCGGTAGAGCAGGTCCCGGCGGGCGTAGTACCCGATAAAGCGATTGAGTTCTTCCACCGTTTGCTCGTAGGTGAGCGGCGGCTTCACAAACTTCATCACCGCAGGGTTGCCCTGCATGTCGTAGAAGTCGTCCAGATCACGCTTGACGAAATGTCGCACCATTAATCGGTCGGTTTCGAACAGTATTTCCGGTGGTGAAGAAGAGGAATGCCGGACCATAATTGGCAGGAAACGGCCCGCTATCGACGTGGGTTTCAGAGCAACCGTTTGGAAACCGAAGCGCCGGTAAAATTCTTCGGCGTGGGGATCGGCATCGAGCACGATGGTATCAAGCGGTGCGGCTGATGCCTGATCCAAAAAGTGGTGCATCAGCGACCGACCTAACCCTTTTCCGATATGACTGGGGAGCACAAACAGGCTTTCCAGTTTCACCAGCGTGGGGCAAACGGCATACGCGTAGAATCCCACGATTTTAGTGCTGTCGGATGCCTTGATCACGTAGTTCTGCTCGATGAAGCGCGGCGAAATGGTTAGTTCTTCTTGCCAGCGGTCTAATTGGCCCTGCTCGTACTTCCAGAAGGCTTTTGACTGCCTCATTAAAGAAGTCAGCGCAAAGTGATCGCTGGGTGAAGCCTCTTCTATCCTCATTGACAAGCCTGCGTAGGTCAGAAGTAAGTATTCACGGCAAACTCAAACTGATCGATAAATATCCGCTTGAAGGCGGTGATATTATTTTGCTCGTAGAAGATGAGCATGGCTTTTTTGTACTCAATGGAGTCTACCGTTCTGAAGGAGATCGGACAGTGGTTGTTGGCAATCAGAATCGCGTTGCTGATAATCCTGGCGGTCCTTTTGTTTCCGTTCACAAAGCCCTGGATGTAGGAGATGAGCACCAGCGCCAGCAGTGATTTGTCAAAAACACCGGGTTTTTGGTTGATCAGTTCGCACATACTTTCAAAGGCCTCTATAATCTGAAATTGATTGTCTAATGGTCGGTAGTTGGTGCCCGTGATCCCTACCCTTCGATTTCTAAGGTTGCGACTGATTCCCAACTCTTTGGTCAGGATACTATGGATATCCTCAATGGCTCGGACGGTTATTTTCTGTAGGTAGTCAGGATGAGCGATGATAAAATCAATGGCTTCTTTGTGGTTCAACAGCATCACTGCTTCGTCTTTGTGTTTACCGGAGGCAGTTTGTTTTTCTTTGAGGAGCCGTTCGGTTTCTAAGAGCGTATAGGTATTGCCTTCAATCTGAGAAGATTTCCAGCTTAGATCAATGGCCAGTCGTTCAATTTCTTTGTCGTACGCTTCCTTCGAGAGTTGCGCTATATTTTCCGAATAGATAGTTTGCAACTCGTCTAGCTTGCTCCTCTCCTCATCGGTAAATAGCTCAAGCGCACCCAACTCATTCTGAATTAGAGCGAAGTTAAACGTCTCCTTTATTTCTCGGTCGTCAATATCCTTTTCAAAATACGCTTCCGAATCTATCGAGTGAAGTATTTGATACGATCTTCCTACGTTGTACGTGCTACTTCTTTTGTTCCCGGATCGGTCGACCAGCTTTTTGTGTACTAGCTCAGCCAACGCTCTCTTGGTTGTAGAATAACTGCTGCCCGAGCTTAGCCGCTCGTGAATTTCTCTTGACGATAAACCGGGATTGCTGGTCAGTACTAAAATAATCTGATCCTGAATCTTCATAATAAAATTTTGAAGCTCAACAACGGATCAAATATAGCTCAAAATAAGGTAGGCTTGAGCTTCAAACTAAAAACAAATGACCTTCAAATTGCCTTTGCTATTTCTAGTCTCAGTCGGCTTCCTCAATTGCCAGCACCAGCGATTGCAGCGGCGCCAGGGTAATCGGAATAGCCGCGTCATCAGAAACCGACCACGTTAACTGGGTGTCAGAAGACAAAAGGTCGCGCAGCGCGTAGGTGGTTCCTTCGCTCAACTGCATTGCCTGCTGCGCCGTAGCCGGAATTTTTAAGTCAAACTGCTGCTCTTGCTGAGCATCCAGGTTGGCAACCACCAGCCAACGTTGTTGGTCGGTGAACCGCAGAAAGGCGTACACCTGATCGGAGTAGCCTTTGGTTTGCTCCCGGTTGTAGGGGTGCAAATCGTAAAAGTTGCCCTGAGCAATCACCTCCTCGTGCGCCAAATTGAGCAGTTGCTGATAAAATTGCCGCAGTTGCTGTTGCGCTTCGCTCAGTTGTCCGCCATCGTAGCGATGCTCGTTTACCCATTTCTGGTGCTCGGGCACGCCCCAGTAATCGAAGATCGTGGTGCGGCCGTCGTCGTCGCTAAAGCCCTCGTTGGCCCCGCCGGGTTCGCCTACTTCTTGTCCGAAGTACACCATCACCGGACTGCTGTGCCACAGGGCGGTGATCACCATCGCCGGTTCGGCCTTCACGGGGTCGCCCGCAAAAAAGCGGGAGGCTATGCGCTGCTCGTCGTGGTTCTCCAGGAAGCGCAGCATGTGGTGGTTGATGCCGCGCAGCGACTGCCAGATGTCGGTGAGGTGGTCGGTGGTGCCGTGCCCCTCCACCACCGCCCGCAAGGTGTCATACAATTGCACTTTATCGTAGAGGTAGTCAAATCCACCCTGCTCGATATAGGTGCGGTAGGCCTGGGGATTATAGATCTCGGCCACAAATACCAAGTCGGGATGCTGCTCCTTTACTTTGGGGATCACCCACTCCCAAAATTCTACGGGCACCATCTCGGCCATGTCGCAGCGAAAGCCGTCGACCTGCTTGTCGGCCCAGTACTGCAAGATATCGTGCATCTTGTGCCAGGTGTCCGGGATCGGCTCAAAGTGCGTCCGCCGACCGTTCATGTAGTCAACGCCGTAGTTGAGTTTGATGGTTTCAAACCAATCATCCACCGTGGGGTCGGCCACAAACTGATCGTTGCCGGTGGCTTTGGCGGGGTTTTCGTCAAACTTGCCGTCTTTGGTCGGAAACGGATGCTCGCCCAACGAGTTGTAGTCGGACGGTACCCAAAACGGTTCGCCGACGATGTAGTAGAAGTTATTGTTGGCATCGAACGCCTGCTGGGTATCATCCTTTGCTCCGAAGTTTTCCACGCTATCGGGCATGGCATCCGACTGGTAGAAGCGGGCCACGTGGTTGGGCACGAAATCGATGAGCACCTTAAGGTCTTGGGCGTGCGTGCGCTCTACCAGCGCCTCAAACTCTGACATGCGGTTAGGCACGTCTTCGGCCAGGTCGGGGTTCACGTCGTAATAATCCTTGATGGCGTAGGGCGATCCGGCGCGGCCCTTCACCACGTCGGCATCGTCGAGCGGAACATCGTATTGCTGATAGTCGTGCAGCACGGCGTGCTCGATCACCCCGGTATACCACACGTGCGTAGCGCCCAGCTCCTTTAGGCTTTGCAGCGCCTGCTCGTTGATGTCGTTAAACTTGCCTACTCCGTTTTCTTCCTGCGTACCAAATGGGGCGTTTTGGGTTTGGAGGTTACCAAATAGCCGGGTGAACATCTGGTAAACCACTATTTTTTGGCTATCTTTTGCCTCGTATATCAGTAGATTGGAGTCTTGTTGAGCAAGAGACTGAAGGTGTTCTTGGTAATTGGTGGATTCGTTCATAGCGGGTTGGGAGGTGCAGTGGGCCAAGCCGATGGCGATTACGGGCAGAATAAGCGAGAAAAACCGACGTTTTATCATAAAAGGGAGCGCTTTTCCGCAAAAGAAGACTATTTCCAAAGGGTTTGAAAGCTCGTCCGTACATTTATCCGTAAGTTGAAGCACCGCGCGGGTACCTTTTTTTGATGATACGCTGAAAATCGCGATCACTCACAACCTACTTCTGACTATGACCAATTATTTTCGCCCCCCCTTTGTTTGCGCTTGGTTGCTTTTTATTGGCTGGGCCACTTCTCCCGCGCACGCGCAGCAGCGCCTAAGTTGGGCCGTGGGGCCGGGCCTCACCCAGTACGGGGGCGACGTGAACGAAGGGCAAATCGGTAGCCACCGGGCGGCCCTCAACGTAGAGGGTTGGTACCCGCTCACCGACCGTTGGCAGTTGAAGTCCGGATTTAGCGTGTACGGACTGCGGGGGCAGGATGTGGATCCCACGCGAGCCCGCAGCTTTCGGTCGCGCAACGTGGAGCTGTATTCGTCGGCGTTGTATTATTTTCGGCGGGGGTTGCTTACCCCCTTTGCCTACGCCGGACTGGGCCTTACCACCTCACGCCCGCGGGGCGAGAGCCAGTTGGGAATGTGGGATTTGCGCGACGTGCAGCCCGAAGGACGACGGGTGCCGGGTTTGCTGGCGATGATTCCCTTCGGACTGGGCCTGGAGTACGAGATCAACCCCATGTTGTCGGTGGTAGTGGACGCGGCAGCCCGCTACGTGCTGAGTGATCAACTCGATGCCGTGAGCCAGGAAACCGTGGCGCAGGAAGCGCTGAGTCCGCTGGCCATTGACTATTATCAGTCGCTCTCGGATCCCGTGACGCGTCGCTTAGCGGAGAACGAGCCGCTCACGGGCGGCAACTCGGCGACCAACGACTGGTACGGCATCCTGTCGATCAAGATCAAGTTTACTCCCTGGTCGGGCTGTTTAAATCCGCACCGCTACTCCCGCCCGCAGGGGCGGCAACGCGTGAGGAAAACCTTCAAACCGATTTAGACATGCACTATCCACCACTTTCTGTTGGGGGGTGCACCTTGGTGATATTCCTTTTGTTCGGTCATTGCCAAAGGGCCGACGAAGCAGACGATGACCTCCCGGAAGAACCTGTCGAGAACACCGTAGACCTGGTGATTGCCGATATGACCGGTCCGCATGAAGCTCGTCCCCGCGGTGTACCTGATAACCAGGGATGGGCCACTACCCCCCGCGTCGGGATGGGAAACGACCCCGGTAACTGGCGGGCGATGATCGCTTGGGGGCAACTTTACGAACCGGTAGCAGGCAATCCCGCTACCAACACCCGTGTACAAATCCGTGACCTGAAAGCGTATTACCTGAGCCGATCGGATAACCGATGGCACCTATGGCAAGCGTCTAGGCGAGTAGAGGGGGCAGCGTACGTAGAGGATTTTGCTGAGGATAAAAACATACCGGCGAACCTGCGTACCGAACCTGATGGCTCCGTATCCGTGGCCCCGGCGGGGGCGGGGTATAACTTTCACTTCTGGAATCCGGGGCGTACTCCGATTGACTCGAACGATATTGTCGGCGTGTTTGCCACCGTGCAAGCCCGTTTGGTGGTTGATGATCCGGACCAACCCGACGACCGGGTGCAAGCCCGCCTCATTCTCAGCGTAGGGGCCGACTACTGGGCTACCATGGAGGCCGAGTGGAACTACTGGACCACCAACGCGGATATTGGTATCGGAAAGTTTAAGTGGGTCACTACTCAGTGGCAACCGTTCAATATGCATACGATGACCCCGGAAGAACTGCGAGAAAATCCTCCTCCCCTAAACTGATCCCTATCTTATCCCTAGTAGTTTTCGTACTTCACTTCTGAGGCGCGGTTCATGGCTGAGAAGCGTACGAAAAGCGTAAGGGGTAAGCGGCTGCTATCGCCCGTGCACTCCGGGGCCGGTTCCACGTAGTAGACATAATATTTCTGACTACGAGTGGCCAGTTCCTGCCGGTCGGGCTTGCCCAGCGTGGCCCAGATTTCTTCCTGCGTAAGTCCCTTCAAGTGCTGATCAGCGGCAAACAGTGATTCTTTCATATTAGCCCGCGCACCCGTGCAACCGTTGGGGTCGGAACGGAACGCCGCTTCATCGAAGTTTTCAAGGTCTACGGCGGTGCGGCAACCTACGGAAAGGGCCAGTAGTGTTGGAAGAATTAGTGATTTGCGATTCATACGCCAGCAAAGGTACCAAACTAGTTGGCAAAAAACAGTTCACCGGTTCGGCAGTTGATACGCTACTATGCACACCAACAAATTTGTCAACGCCGCCTGGGTGCTCACGTTTTTGCTGTTTTTTGCCGCCCTCACCTTCGGCTACGCCGCCCTGCCCGAGCGTTTCAGTCCGTACGAAAGCGTTAGCCTCGACCGCGAAATCTTCTATTATCTGGCCCTGGTCGTATTTGTACTGGTGAACCTGCCTGCTTTGGTGTTGCGTCGCCTACTGGAGGCCCTGCCGGTGTCGGCTAGCCTATACGCGCGCAACGAAGCGTTTAAGGAGCGGCTTATTGTTTGGTTCGGCGGGTTCATTGTTGCCATCAACGTGTGCTTGATCACGCTGGTTATCTACCTCACGCAAAACGCCGGAAGTTCGTTCTGGGAATTAGGTATTGTGGGCTATTTCGGCCCCTTGCTGCTGCTGTTCAGCGTGTTCTGGTTATTTTCAGTACTGGCGTCGCGCCGGAGCTATGAAGTCGAGTAAGCTGGATGTTGGATGTTGGATGTTGGATGTTGGATTTTGTTACCAAATTAAACCTTTCTACGTACCCAAGCTCTCCGGTTTTAGTACGCTTCTAGTTTCTCCAGCGCCTCGTTGTAGCTTCTGAGCAGACCGGGCATACGGTCGTAGGAGTAGCCTTTGTAGGCGTTATACTTGATCATACTAAGGGTCTCTTTAACTTTGGTAGAATCACGGGCTTCGCGACTAGACATAATCTCGCCCACCGTGTCGTATCCTTTGTTGATCATTGCTTGTTGTTTATAAATCTCCGACAGAAGCGAAATCGTCTCAAAATCTACTTTCGAGTAAATATTGTTTTCCTGCGCGATTGCCCAAGCAATATCGTCAATAAATCCTCTGTTGAAAATGCCTTTGGGAGCAACCACTTGCACATCGAAGTAACCTTCTTCGAAGGCTATCAATTTAGCTTGATAGTCTTCATAAGCAAGGGCAGAGTCGATGTTATGAAGCACCAGCGTGAGGTAGCGCTGGTGCCCTTCTACCGTTGCTTTGTTCGTTGTTAATTCGTTCCGAAGGTTCTCAATGATATCTTTAGTTTGCTGCGACTCCTGCCAACTATTTCGTAGTTCGTTCAGAAATAGCGCGAGCAATACGCTGAGCACAATCAGCGCCCCTTCGTAGAGGTACCGCCGCTTGTCTTCTTGCACTATCACGGGAGCGGGTTCAGTGGTTTTCTTTTCTTCCTTTGAAAGTTCGGGGGCATCTGGGGAAGGCTGGCTCATGCGTCTGGTAGTTGGTGTAAGGCAAACTTACGCGCTATTTCGGCGACATAAAATGTCGTTCACTGCATAATAGCGGTCGTTCACTGCAAAATGCTGGCAATTATGCCCCAAAAGTGGTACTTCGAGGTATTCCGTTAGGCAATAGAGGATATTCCGATAAATTCTTAAGGCTCGTGGCGACACGAGCCTCAGAGAAAATTATCAGAATAAAGTTTAATGTAGAGACTGCTTCTTACGCTGCCAAACCAGCAAAATCACTTTCACTCACCTAAACCTATCCTCATGCTCAAGAACCACTGGCTGATCGCCGTACGCAACTTCCGAAAGCACTGGACGTTCACCCTCATCAACGTTATCGGACTCACCCTGGGCATTGCCGGTAGCCTGTTGATCTTTTTGTGGGTACAGGACGAACTGCGCTACGACCGCTTCCATACCCACGGAGACCAACTGCACCAGGTGATGTTCAACTCCGAAGTGCAGGGCGAGATCCTGACCGGCGACCAGATGCCCTACCCAATGGCCACCGTCTTGCAAGACGATTATGCGGAAATAGAACGGACCGTGCTCACCACCTACTCCTGGTCAAGACTCCTGCGCTACCAAGAAAAGTCGCTAAAAGAGAGGGGCATGTACGCCGGAGCCGACTTCTTCTCGTTGTTCACTTTCCCTCTGCTCCGGGGAGATGCGGCAGAAATTCTTACCGCCCCCGGCCGAATCGTCCTGTCCGAATCACTGGCCGCCAAACTGTTCGGCACCGACTGGGAGCAAGGCGAGATCGTCGGTAAAACCATCACCGTCGGTGACAACACTTCCCTGTCAGTGGCCGGAGTATTCCGGGACGTTCCGGCGCAGTCGTCGCTCCGCTTCGATTACGTGATTCCGATGCAGCAACTGCTGAGTCAGAATCCGCGTAGCAACTACCCCGACAGTTGGGGCAACTTTATGTTTGTCCTGTACGCAGCGGTGGCCGAACCGGTCGACCGGGAGGCGCTTAACCAAAAGGTGGCCGATACCTACCAGCGCTACACCCAGGATATGTTTCCCGAATGGACCGATGCGCAGAACAGCATCTTCCTGCAACCATTTGGCGACCGGCACCTCTACGGTACGTTTGCGAACGGGCGACCGGTGGGAGGACTCATTCAGTACGTGCGCATCTTTAGTTTGGTAGCCGTTATTGTGCTGCTGCTGGCGTGCATCAACTTCGTCAACCTCACCACTGCTAAGTCGCAGCAACGCGCCAAAGAGATCGGGGTGCGCAAGGCGGTAGGTGCTGGGCGGCGGTCCCTGGCGATCCAGTTCCTGGGCGAAGCCTTGCTGCTAACCGTCGTGGCCACCGGACTGGCGGTCCTGCTGACTTTCTTACTACTGCCGCTCTTCAACAATATCACGGGCAAGGAGCTGGCGCTGTCTTCGGTGGCCAGTGCGTGGGGCTGGCTATTGCCCGCCGTGGTGATCGCCACCGGATTGCTGGCCGGAGCTTATCCGGCCTTCTTCTTGTCGTCGCTCAAGACGGTGAGCATTATCCGCGGCAAAATGAAGTTCGGTTCGGGCAGAGGCACCACTCGGAAAGCCCTGGTGGTGTTTCAGTTTAGCTTGTCGCTGCTGATCATCATCGGCACACTGGCGGTGCACTGGCAAATTCGATTCTTGCAGCAACAGGAGCTGGGTATGGAGAAAGACCAGATTATCACCCTCCCCCTGCAAGGGGTTTCTTCGGCGCAGTACGACGTGCTCAAGCAGGAGCTGTTACCCCAGCCCGGCATCACCCAGGTGGCCCTGGTCGATCAGAGCCCGGTGCAGGTCACCAACAACAACAGCGGGGTGCAGTGGCCCGGGAGAGCTCCCGACGACGAGTTATTCTTCCGGGTGCTGGCCACCGACGAAAATCTACTGAACACGCTGGACATCCCCCTGCTTCAGGGACGCAACTTTTCCTCCACCCGACTAGCCGACACGGCCAGCTACCTGGTGAACCAAACCGCCGCGCGGGCGATGGGTTTGGAGCATCCGGTGGGGCAGGTGCTGGACTACAACGGGCAGAAGGGGCAGATCATCGGGGTGGTGCAGGATTTTCACTCGCGTTTGCTGCACGCTACTATCGATCCCTTATTGATTTTGTACCGACCTCAGTACGCGCAACTGGCGCTGGTTAAGGCGGTTCCTGGGCAGACGCAATCGGCGATAGTGAGCATTCAGGCGGCCTTTGAGCGCTACCAATCCGACTATCCGTTTAGTTACGATTTCTTGAGCGACCGCTACGCCCGGCTCTACGAGCGCGAGGAGGCCGTCGGGCGACTCACCAATGCGTTTGCCTTGCTGGCGATCATTATTGCCTGCCTGGGGCTGTTCGGACTCGCCTCATTCACCGCCGAGCGCCGCACTAAGGAGATTGGCATTCGGAAAGCACTGGGGGCCACGGTGTCCGGCATACTGCTACTGTTATCGAAAGACTACGTGAAGCTAATCCTAATCGCTACCGCGGTGGCCGTGCCGGTGGCCAATTACTTTATCGGCGACTGGCTGGACGGTTTTGCCTATCGCATTGATTTGTCGTGGTGGTTGTTTCTGGTTCCGGCACTCGTCATTCTACTGGTAGCCCTGCTGTCGGTAAGCGTTCAGAGCATCCGCGCCGCCGTGCGCAATCCGGTGGATAGTTTGCGCTACGAGTGAGGCTGGATGGTGGAATTTGTACGGCCAACTTCTGATAGCCAATATCTCTGCTCTTCAGAAAATCATCAACGAGACGCCCGCCCGCAACCACCGCCCTGGCATCGGCACGTAGCCTGCTTCGGTATACTGGGTGTTGGTCAGATTGGTCGCTTCCACGTAAATATTGAACCGCTCGTCCCGGTAATACAGACGACTATCTACCAATACGTAGTCCGGTAGCGTGACGCGGTCCAGGTAGCGAACGCGCAGGTGATGACGCAATCGGTGCCAGACTCGATGATCGGCTCCCAAGATTAACTGATGATTCAGATTTTCCAGCGCGTAGCGCGATTGCACTCCTTCGGTATCCGCCAGGGCCGCGTTTAGGTACGTGTAATTGAGCGAAAGCGTGCGGATCCAGGCATTATCAAAGCTAAAATTAATGCCTGCTTCCAGCCCCTGCACGTCCACATCGTAAAAGTTGCGGGGCTGCCACAGCGTGTCGCCTGCGTCCCGGACCCAGTCGATCAACTGCGAGGCATCGCGGCGAAAGTAACTGGCTTGTCCCCACACGTTCCGACCGAAGTACTTCACGCCCGCCTCGTAGGTAACCGCATCTTCGGCCTGCAATTGATCGTTGCCAATGTTTCGGGGACCGGCGTAGTAGAGATCGGTGTACGTAGGAATACGAAACGAACGGCCTACGTTGGCGAAGGCCCGCCAAGCCGGGCTAAACTCCCAACTGGCGTCAATCCCCGGAAACCAGTTCCACCCGTAGTCCGAGTACCAATTAAGGTACACTCCGGGCGTCACATCCAGCCGGTCGAAAAAGTAGAACCGGTGCTCCACAAAGAAGCCCGCGATGGTACGTTCCCGGTTGCCCAGGTTGGTACTCGCAATTGTTTCCCGCCGCAACTCGCCGCCCAGGCCGGTCAGCCCCCCGTTGTTTCGGTAAGTGGCGTTTAGTTCCCCCCCGACGACGTGCGTGGTGTGCAGGTTGTTGAAGAAAGCCGGGTCGCTGCGCCGGAATACATAATCGTCGTGGTTGCGCCGCCAGTACACGCGCGGCTGGTAGGTCCAGCGGTCGGTTTTGCCCTGATAATCGATGCTTACCAAAGAGGTGCGTACTTCCTCGTATTCCTCGGATTCTTCTACGTAGAACCCACCCGCGCCGAAGTCCCGCAGCGTGTGTCCGCCCATTAGGTTGAACTGGCCCGCGCCTACTTTCAGATACGATTGGTAAAACGCATTGGTGACCTGATAATCGGCATTGGGGCGGTACCCCCCCGAGCGGTCGTGCGACAACGACAGGTGCTGTCGGTAGCGTTTCCCCGGCAATGCGAGGCCCACGTTGCCGCCGAAGGTCTGGAAATCGCCCCCGTAGGCTCCGGCCGACACGCCCGGCTCGTCGGGCACGCGGGTAACGATATTGATGGCTCCGGCAAAAGCGTTCTGTCCGTACACCCGGGCGGCGGGCCCCTTGAGTACTTCAATCCGCTCGATAGCGTCCAGCGTCACCGGCAGGTTCATCTGGTGGTGGCCGGTTTGGGGGTCGCTCACCTTCACGCCGTTAATGAGCACCAGCGTTTGCTCGAAGGTGCCGCCCCGCACGCTCACGTCGGCTTGCACGCCACCCGGTCCGCGCTGCCGCACGTCTACTCCCGCTACGTAGGTGAGCAGTTCGTTGACGCTTCGCGCCGGGCTGCGATCAATATCTTCCCGGGTAACCATCTGGATGCTGCGGGCCGACTCTGAAAAAGGAACCTGCAGTCGGTTTTCAGCGATAATCACGTTAGCCAGCTCAACGGTGCGCAGGGTATCGGTTTG
This sequence comes from Cyclobacteriaceae bacterium, assembly GCA_965217295.1. Lineage (GTDB taxonomy): Bacteria > Bacteroidota > Bacteroidia > Cytophagales > Cyclobacteriaceae > Tunicatimonas. The sequence continues at coordinate 3,208,768 of CBDCHR010000008.1, read as the reverse complement.
GGCCTGGGCGGGGATGATAAGAACGAATAGGGCAAAGATGAGATATAGTTTCGAAGACATTGGGTAGGTTGATATTTAAGGAGGCACAATAGTAGGAAAGTTGCCGGGGATACGCAACTAAGCGGAACGGTTCAGCAATTAGGTGGGCTTTTTATTGGCAGCAACCATCAAAGAGACAGTACAACAAAATCAATTTTGGCAAAAGGTCACTACGAAGCTGGTTACTTTTTTGTGAAAAAATGGTTGAAATTGATCCGTAATCTTTCTTATTTACGGTTCTACAGTCACCAATCTACCAACAGTTTGTCTACCTATTCTACCAGTTCGAAGGCCAAAACGATTATTCGAATACGTGCTCGGGTCAAAGACCGGCAGGGCGTTCAATCGGATGTCATCTATAGTTCTCAGTTAATTTCGCTGTATCATCTGGCCCAGCAAACCAATATTACTTACTACACAGCCATCGAGGCCGTGCGCGAAGGTAGCCTCCGCTCGATCAATCTTGAGAACACCTTTTACGTGGTTCGAAAGCTGGACAAAAAAACGTTGCCCGCTAACGGTACCTCACTAGAGGTAGTAGACTGCAACCAACTGGTGAGCGCCAAGTATTTTGCCAAAAAAAATAATTTTAGTTATCGCAAGGTGTGGCACACGGTGAACGACGGACTGCTGCCCGCCTTGCAGATCGGCAACCGGCTATACATCATCGAGAAACCTGCGGCTCCTTGAACTTTGGTATTTACCCTGCCCACCGCGCCGTTTCGAATGATATACATCCTAAAAAATCACGATGTAGCTTTTCGACCATAGATTGACTTTTTTTCTTGATGCATTTCCTACTACTATTGCTTTAGTAGCGAAGCCTGGTAGTTTTAGGATCTTAGGGTGCTCGCATCGCTTAATGTAGTCAACTATGTACTCCATCATCTTCAGTAGCCGTGAAATTTTCAGAAAGGGCATCCGGCATATGCTGGCGCAGCGCGTTCCCAAACTGGTCACTGAAGAATGCCAGCATCCCCGCGATTTTGTTGAGAAGGTAAAAAATTACGGCCCCAACCTGGTGATTGTAGATTTGGAAGATCAAGAACCTGGCGGTTTATCGCTACTTACCGCATTTAAGCAGCAACACGCCCCAATTAAAGTAATTGCCCTTTCGCACGAACGGCGCAAGCCTATTGTCTTCCAGTTGCTAGAATTGGGAGTAGAAGGATATTTGTTTGAGGATGCTACCGGCGAAGAGATAGCGAAGGCGATTGATTCGGTATTGCAGCAAGAAAAGTACTACGACCAGCGGGTGATCAGCGTGATGCATCAGCGTATTCTCGGATCACAAACTTTGGACGCCAGTAATGTTTCTGCACCGCTCACGGAACGCGAAGAAGAGATACTTCGGCTAATTTGTCAAGAACATACCAACAAAGAAATCGGCGACATCTTGGGGATTAGCCGCCGCACGGTGGATGGCCACCGCGTACGCTTAATGAAAAAATGTGGGGCCAAGAATACCGCTGGTCTTATTTATTACTCGATTGAGCAAGGATTGGTCACCAACCAGCGTAATAGTGCTTGAGTGCGTGCTGTTTAGCTCTTAAAGCGATTATCTGACTACGCACGGCGCGATGAAATCAATGAAGGAGCACAGAATCAAGTATAAACAAAGCATAAATATGCAAATAAACCTTAGAGTAATCACAATTGGTTTAGAAAAGGTGTAATTCTACCACAAAATTGCCCTTACATGCTTTGGGCGAAAACGAAACGATATAGCCCAATAGGCATCGGTATATTTACGCGATAATTAGCAAGACCAAGGCTCATTTAACCACGATTAGTAACTTTATTATGATGGTACTCCGAAAACATCTTTTTTATGTCGGTGCCGGTTTGTTGGCAAGCGTCGTTATTGGTAGCAACTTCTCGCTGTACGCCCAAAACACCAACGGTCCCTTAGCCATCCTCTTGCCCCCATCGGCATCCCCCGCTTTATCCGCTCGGATTCTAGCCGACAAACCGGATAGCTATCTCGTTCTTCCGCCCTGTCCCGTTAATCAGTATACGAGCGGTGAGATCATCGCGGTACCCCGAGACATTCCCAGTCCGGTAACTAACGCTACCCTAAAAAAGGGAGAAACTCCCGCGGGCACCACCCTGTTCCCCAACGGATGCTTGGTGGTGATTGATCCTAGCCAGCTAAGCGTAGGAACCTACCGCTTCGTGGTGGAAACCGCCGATGAAGCGGGCACCACCGAAACCCATTCGCTCACCGTAAAACTGAAGCCTTCGGGAAAAGAAGATATCGACGCTATGTATTCGGTGCGTCAGCCTAAGCCCATCGACCGCTACGTGAAGGGGGATGTGCTCGCCACTTCGCAGGATCGAGACGGAGCCATTGTGCGCGCCGAACTGGTGAAGGGCACGCTCCCGGCGGGGGCATCGCTTACCAAAGAAGGGGTGGTGACGGTGGATGATCCTACCCAGTTGGTGGCTGGACAATACGCCGCCTGGATTGCTACCGAAGACAGCAACGGGGGCACTACCCTATTCATTATCACGCTAACGTTGCAGTAAAAAATAAGACTTCAGGTAGGCTTACACGACCTTTTTTTGCCGCGGTAGGTCTCCATCAGCTCAGCCAGTTCAGTGAGCAAAGCAGGGTTTTCCTCAATGCTGTTGCCCACCACCAACATATCGGCACCCGCCTCTAGCGCCCGCTGGGCTTTGTACCGATCATCAATGCCCCCTCCCACAATCAACGGCACATCGACCGATTTGCGCACCAGCCGAATGGTTTTGCCCTCAATGGGTTGTTGGGCTCCGCTTCCTGCTTCCAGATAAATCAGTTTGAGCCCGAGCATCTCTCCCGCCATAGCAGTGCAGGCCGCCACCGAGGGTTTGTCCTGCGGAATAGGCACCGTGTTGCTCATGTACGAAACGGTGGTGGCCCCGCCCGAGTTGATGAGGATGTAGCCGGTGGGCAACACTTCCATACCACTTCGTTTTATCACGGGGGCGGCCACCACGTGTTGCCCGATCAGCAATTCGGGGTTGCGGCCCGAGATAAGCGAAAGAAAGAGAATAGCATCGGCCGAAGATTCAACGTGCAGGTTACTGCCCGGAAATAACACCACGGGCACTTCACTTTCTTCTTTGATCACGCGAACCACGTGCCCGAAGTTATCGCGGGTAATCAGGCTCCCCCCGACCAAAAAAAAGTCCACGCGACTCTCTACCCCCATCCGAACCAGACGCCGACAAGCGGTGAGGTCGTCCACTTTGTCAGGATCGATGAGCACCGCCAGGGCTTTCGTGCCGGTTTGGCGACAGTTGTTCAGCCGCTGATAAACGGTCACCGGATGATGCTCTTAGCGCGGAGGTAGCTGTTTACCTGCCGTTGCGCCAAGGCAAGTAGTAGCGGACCGGCGTAGCGCCGAATGAGCGGAAACCAGGGAGATCCGTAGGAAGACTTCTTCCCTGACTTTCTTTTTTTGTTGTTTTGTTCGTTAGAATTGTGGCTGGCAGCCCGATCGTTAGCAGGCGGATCATCTTTCCGCACCACCTCTTTCTCTACCACAATCTTTTTGGACGGGCCGAAAATTTTACGAACGATTCGGTAGAGAATCCATACCGATACTCCGGTCACCAACAGGGCTACTCCCCACTCTTTGACGGTAATTACCTCTTCGTCGGTGAGGTTGGTTTGCTGCTGAAGGCGCGCTACGAGTTGGTGCCACTTCTTCTTGTTTGCTGCACTGATTGCCATGAGTTTGGTTTTGCTTAGGCTAGAAAAAAAGCAAGGTAGGGAGCCGGTAGTAGGAAAGCAATGTTTCCGGAAAAATTACTCAGTGCGGTTACAATAGCCCCTGCCGATAGCAGTAGATAAGTAAAAACGGAATAGCAAAGAATAATAAGATGATGTACAGAAATCCGTAAATGCGGTGCTGTAGCGTCAACTTGCCAAAGGTGGCAGCCAGCAGTTCAGGCCAGCGGCGAATGGGTTGATAGGGCAGAAACAGCAGGGCCCCAAACAAGTTGAACAAGAAGTGTACGATGGCCAACTCGAGCGCCGCCTGAGAGCTAAATAGCGTGGCCACCAGCGCGGTGATGGTGGTGCCCACGTTGGCGCCCATCACAAAGGGAAACGCCTTGTGCAGCGACACCTTTCCCTTGGCCACCAACGGAACGATGAGCGAAGTGGTGATGGAGCTAGACTGTACCGCCGCCGTCAGAATCCCCCCCCAGGCGAATGCCTTGTAGGGATTGTGAAAGATGTGTTCTTTTAAACGCTCCCGGGAGCTTCCGATCAGTGATCGAGAGATAAATTGAGAGATGAGTTTGATGATGGTGAACAGCAACGCAAAGGCCAGCAGCAGCAGCAGCCAATCGTTGCCGATCAGAGACGCCACCCAGTGGCCTACTCCATCCAATAGGCCCCGACCGAAGGGCACCGCTTCCAGCAGATCGAGGTTCAGATGCTTGCTCAACCAAACCACCAAACCCGCACTCAGGCGCGATAGCAGTTCGTAGTGGTACTCAAGCGGAAACAGAATTGCCACCAGAATAACGTTATAAAAATCGTGCACAGTGGCGGCGCTGATGGCCTTGCGAAACTCACGCTTTTTGGCAATAAAGCTCAACGAGACTAGGGTGCTAGTCAGGGTAGTGCCCACGTTGGCTCCCATCACAATGGGGACGGCCGCCGAAAGGCTCATCGCACCCGACCCCACCAGCGCCACAATCATGGTGGTGCTGGTGGAACTGCTTTGGATCACTGCGGTGAGCAACAGGCCAATGAATAACCCGATAAAAGGATTATCAGCTACCGACAGAATGGTGGTGCCCAGTTCTTGTCGTATGTGCAGAAAAGAGTAGCTGATCAGGTCAATAGCCAAGAGAAAAAGCACCACCGCTCCCACAATGATCAGTACCCTGCTCAGCAGAAGGAATACGCTATCTCGCGCTTGTTTTTCTTTGACTTCTACTTGCACTTCTTTTGTTATGTTCGTATTGATGAAGATATGCTCTTGGAAAGCTAACTAAAAGGCAATGAGATGAGGAACATCCCTTCAACTAAAATTACAAAAGTTGCCGGAGTCTTGGCATTTCTCACTATAAAGGTATTGTTAAGTTTTGCGAACGAGACTTAACATTCGCTTGATCAGACCTGCTCAGTTTTTACCGTGCTGCAACGAGCAGGTAGGGCTATTCTTCTTGTTAGTAAACAAATATAGTACGTAGATCATTAGGAAAAAACTAGAGCACAGCTTCTATTCATTTGCCAGAATGACTAGCAGCCCACTATAACCCCGTGGCAATCGCCACTTCGCAAGTTGAATTTGGATCAACCCTAATTATGCGCTATTTTCTGACCCTTGCCTACCGGGGCACCGCCTTTCACGGATGGCAAATTCAGCAGAACGCTTACACGGTGCAGCAAGCGGTGCACGAAGCCCTAGCCCGCGTGCTGGGACAACCCGTGGTGGTGACCGGCAGCGGACGCACCGACACCGGCGTGCACGCCCATCAGCAAGTAGCTCATTTCGACTGGTCTGCCCCCCTGTCGAGCGAAATGATGCTGCCTCAGCTCAATGCGGTGTTGCCGCTCAGCGTAAGTGCGCAGCAGTTGTACGAAGTGCCCCCTTCGGCCCACGCCCGCTTCGGGGCCCGCGCCCGTTACTACGCGTATCATCTGCACAATTTCAAAGATCCCTTCGCCCAAGAGCGTAGTTACTACTTTCGCAAACCCCTGCGCCTGGACCTTATTCATGAAGCAACGCAGCAATTGACCGCCTACGGCGAGCATAATTACGCCTGCTTTAGCAAATCGGGCACCCAAAACTCCACCTACCAGTGCTGCATTCATCAGGCCGAGTGGGTAACGCACGACGAGCTTCCAGCCGGACAGCGCACGGTCTTCCGCATTGGGGCCGATCGCTTTTTGCGGGGCATGGTGCGGGCTATCGTGGGTACTCTGCTGGACGTAGGAACCGAAAAAACCGATCTGAAAACCTTCCGGGCAATCATCGATAGCCAGGACCGAAGCCAGGCCGGACGCTCCGTACCCGCCCACGGACTATACCTCACCAAGGTGGTTTATGAGTTCTAGGTTTTTTGAACTCAGAACCTAGAACCCCGAACCTTTTCTTTCGATTGCGTTAATAAAGAAGCAGTACGCTTGATAGCATTTATATGGACAAAGAAAAGACGAGTAGCGGTGAGGTAGTTGACTTAGATATCCTGCGACGAATCTTCCGATTTGTTAAACCCTACTCCGGTCAGTTCTACTGGCTGGTGTTTCTCACGGTAGCCGTTGCCTTTCTGGGTCCCGCTTTGCCCGTGCTCGTACAAACCGCCATCGACGATTATATTTTGGAGGGCGACTATCCCGGATTGGTCACCATCGTGATGATATTGATTGGCCTGCTGGTGGTGCAGGGAATCACCCAGTACTTTCATACCTACGTGTCGGGACTGCTGGGCCAGAACGTGATCCGCGACATCCGCATCAAGCTCTACAAACACTTGCTGGGCCTTCGACTAAAGTTTTTTGACAACACTCCCATCGGCCGGTTGGTGACCCGCAATATTTCGGACATTGAGACCCTGTCGGATATTTTCAGTCAGGGCATCGCGGCCATCATCGGCGACATCCTGCAAATCATCGTCATCCTGAGCGTGATGCTCTACATCGACTGGAAACTCACCCTGGTCAGTTTGTCCACGTTGCCGTTGCTCATTCTGAGCACCTACGTTTTTAAAGAAAAAATCAAGGTCGCTTTTAACGAAGTGCGCAACGCGGTTTCTAACCTCAATGCTTTTGTGCAGGAGCACATCACGGGCATGAACATCGTGCAGATCTTTAGCAGCGAACAGCGCGAGTACGAACGCTTTCAGGAGATCAACGACGAACACCGGCAGGCGCACCTCAAGTCGGTGATGTACTACTCCGTCTACTTTCCAGTGGCCGAGGTAATTCAGGCCACCGGCATCGGGTTGCTGGTGTGGTACGGAGCCCGCGGCGTGCTCTTCGACGAAGTGACCATCGGCGTACTCATCGCCTTCATCATGTACATCAATATGTTCTTCCGGCCCATCCGGCAGATTGCCGACCGCTTTAACACCCTGCAGTTGGGCATCGTGAGTTCGTCGCGCATCTTTAAGTTACTGGATAGTCAGGAGCACATCGACGACAACGGCAGCTATCAACCCGAGCGCGTGAGCGGCCACATTGTGTTCAAGAACGTGTGGTTCGCCTATAACGAGCGCGACTACGTGCTCAAGGACATTAACTTCGAGGTGCAGTCTGGCCAAACGCTTGCCTTGGTCGGAGCCACCGGGGCGGGCAAATCTTCCATCATCAACCTACTTAGCCGCTTCTACGACATCAAGCGGGGCGAAATCATCATCGATGGCCACGAGGTGAAGGAGTATGACCGCGACACGCTGCGCCGCCACATTGGGGTGGTGTTGCAGGACGTGTTCCTGTTCTCTGACTCCATCGAGCAGAATATCACCCTGGGCAACCCGGATATTTCGTCGGAGAAAGTGCGGGAAGCGGCCGACCTGGTGGGGGCACTGCCGTTTATCGAGCGCCTGCCCGGGGGCTTTAACTACAACGTGATGGAGCGGGGCGCTACCCTGTCGGTGGGCCAGCGGCAGTTGATCTCGTTTGTCCGGGCGATGGTCTACGATCCGAAAGTAATTGTGCTGGACGAGGCCACCTCCTCGGTAGACACCGAAACTGAGGAGCTGATCCAGGGGGCCATTGCCAAACTGATGAAGGGGCGCACCGCCATCGTGATTGCTCACCGCCTGAGCACCATCCAGAGTGCCGACCAGATCATCGTGCTCGACCACGGGGAGATCAAAGAGAAGGGCACCCACAGCGAGTTGCTGGCGATGGATGGCTTCTATACGCAGTTGTACAAAATGCAGTATAAGGAGGTAGTCTAAACAGAACAATTAGAGACCATGCCAATCACGTTTGACATAACCAAAGACACCCTATATTTCGAAGGCAAGGCAGAAGGAGAAGTCAAAAGAAACATGATCATCAGCCTGTTGAGAAACACGGCGCTGAGCGTAGACGCCATTGCTCAGGCCGCTGAGGTGGACGAAGCGTACGTAACGGAGCTCAAAGCAAAGCACACCTAGCATCCCGATAGCACCTTTTTGCTCCGGCAGGGGTGCTCAAAGCTGCACCATCGCACCTTTTTGCTCCGCCTTCGATGCTCCGAGCACCGTGCGCGAACCTTTTTGCTCCGCCGCCGCACCTTTTTGCGTCGGCCGCGGAGCTATTTTCTCCGCCGTCGCACCTCCGAGCACCGAAGTCGGAGCTTTTTGCTCGGCATGCCGAGCATTTTGCTAGGCGTTCGCACCTTTTTACTTTACGGCCGAAGCAATTTGCTGCGCCCTTAGTACGCTCCGTACCGGGCCCGCCCCATTTGGTTGGCTTCCCCCCCCTAAAAGCCATTCGTCAAAACTCTCTTGAGCAGCACCAAAAGTAACGACCAATCCGAAATTATTTGATAACCGCTTGCAAACTGGCAACCACAAAGTATAACTTGCCCCCGTGGTTGCCTCATCCAAAGTTTCTCACTCCCCCCAAATAGTCAGCATGGTTCTCAACGAAGCCTTCGAAGCGCAAGGACAATTTCTATTCAAATACCGAAGCTATCTTCCCCTCCTCTTTCGGGTGTTCTGTACTTAATCCTGAAGAGTATCAAGAAGAAAACCGATTGGCTCAACGAAGCAAATCTGTAGGCGCTGTACGAGCGGTAGTGAGCAGAGTTGCTTACATGATATTAAGCAAAGTCATTCATAAGGAGTTGATGCTGGAAGTTGATTTCCGATAATCATATATTCATGGTAATCGGTAGTCACACCTAAATCTGGTCGGTTAGGTCCGTACCATAGAAGTTCTTTTTCAAAGGGCGAGTTAGGAGCATTTAATCGCACCAAATAGATGCTGTTCTTATCAAATGAAATTCCCAAGGAATCTGGACTAATTGTGAAGCTATTTAACAATTGTGTTTCTTCGGATTTCCACTTTATACGTTCACAGTTTCTGTAGTAGATAGCCATAGATAAGACTTTCCCTTTTACCGGTGAATTTTCCTGAGATTCTAGTAAGTAAGCTAACCAATTTACATTCAATTGAGGAGCTTGATATACATGGTTAAGCCCCCATTGACCAAAAAACTTTCCTCTATCTAAGCGAGGATATAACTTGATAAAGTTATCGTACATGTATTTGTCCCTTTTCCTGTGAATATCCATAGGCTCTTCCTGCGAAAATACTTCAGCAGAGTTAATCAAGTTTTCAAACACGTACGGTATCTCAAACTTCTGTTGATCAGTGAACACCGATTTGTCAGCACCACTAAATTCAGATAACACTTTCTCGTAAAGTTCTCTATACTCACCCTGAGGAGTAGTATTATCGTATTTATGCAGAAGATTCTGAAGGCTTGGCAAATCATTCAAGGCGGTATTTCTGAGTTCTTCTTCAAAATATTTGACAACAGAAGGCGTCCAACCAAGATCAATACCAACAACTTTAATTTTATTTTTATTACTAAGTTTTTGATTCAATTCAAACAATTGCTGCCAGTAGATCGCAAAGTCTTTCGTATAACTAAGTGTACCTTTAAGACTTTTGACCTCCTCTTCCAATATGCTTTCATCTCCGGATTCTAAGTACCTATTAAATCTCATAGCCTGACAATAGCCATACTCGACGAGAAGATACTTTACTCCCGCTCTTTCTACGAAATAATTGAGTAGTTTGATCTCTAATTTTTTGTTGCCTAGTATAGCATGTTCTTCAGAAGAGAAAAACACCTCGTTTCCTTGTAAATCATTCAAGAAGATATCTCCGAGGTTAGTCTGTTTTTCGTTGAGATCTACTTTAATATGATTGTTTGCAACATAATCTTGCAAAGAAAAGGGCCTATTACATCCAAGCTGCATCAAAAAAATTGATAGTACTAAAATAGTAGGCTTCATTGTGCTTTGTATATTTTGCTTGACATAGGGGCAACCTCAGGAGCTATTAGCCAAAGTCCTACACGCTCAACCCTTCGTACGCCTGCGCATCCACCACCGCGATGGCCACCATGTTCACAATCTCCCGAACGGTGCTTCCTAGCTGAAGAATGTGCACCGGCTTATCCATGCCCAGCAGAATCGGCCCGATGGCTTCGGCGCCGCCAATCTCCATCAACAACTTGTAGGCAATGTTGCCCGAAGCCAAGTCCGGAAAAATAAAAGTATTGCCCCCCTGCTCAGCCAAGCGACTGAACGGATAATTTTCGCGCTGTAGCTCCACGTTCAGCGCCACGTTGGCCTGAATGTCGCCATCGATCACCAGGTGGGGCCAGCGTTTGTGGGCCAAAGCCGTGGCTTGTGCCGCCTTGTTGGGCACCGGGCCCTTGCTGGATCCGAAGTTAGAGTACGACAGCACGGCCATGCGCGGCTCAATGCCAAACGAGCGCACCGCCGCCGCGGTAAGGCCGATGATATCGACCAGTTCGTCGGCCGAAGGGTTCACATTCACGGTGGCGTCGGCAAAGAAGAAGGTACCTTTCTTGTTGGAGATCACGTACATCCCGGCTACCCGGTCCACCTCGTGGCGCACCCCGATAATTTGCAGGGCGGGCACCACCGTTTTGGGGTAATCGCTGGTGAGCCCCGAGATAAAGGCATCGGCCTCGCCCTGCTGCACCATCGCAATGCCGTAGTAGTTGCGCGAACGCATGGCGCGGCGCGCTTCCTGCCGAGTCATGCCCTTGCGCTTGCGCCGCTCAAACAGCTGGTCGCCGTAGTGGTAGCGCTTGGTGCGCTCTTCGGACGGGTCAATAATGGTGCAGGCCGACAGTTCCAGCCGGTGTTCCTCGATCAGAGCCTCGATGATTGACTGATTGCCCAGCAAAATAGGGAGCGCAATCTGCTCGTCCTGAATGATCTGGGCCGCCTTCAGTATTTTCAGGTCGTCGGCTTCGGCAAAGACCACCCGCTTGGGGTCTTTCTTGGCCTTGCCAATCACCTGCGACATCAGTTTCTGCTCGATGCCGATGCGACGCTGCAGTTCCACGTCATACTGCTCCCAGTCGGTGATGGTGGTGCGGGCCACTCCCGAGGCGATGGCCGCCCTGGCGACGGCGGGCGAGATAGTGGTGATCAAGCGCGGGTCAAGTGGCTTGGGAATAAGGTAGTGCTCGCCGAAGATAATCCGCTCGTCGCTGTAGGCCTTGTTCACAATCTCCGGAGTGGGTTCTTTGGCGAGGGCGGCCAGCGCGCGCACGGCCGCCATCTTCATCTCCTCGTTGATGGCCTTAGCCCGCACGTCGAGCGCACCCCGAAAGATGTAGGGAAAACCCAGCACGTTGTTCACCTGGTTGGGGTGGTCGGAGCGCCCCGTGGCCATGATAATGTCGTCGCGGCTCTGCATGGCCAGGTCGTAGCTGATCTCGGGGTCGGGGTTGGCCAGCGCGAACACGATGGGACGTTTGTTCATGGTGCGCAGCATGTCGGGCGACACGATGTTGGCAGCCGACAGCCCCAAAAAAACGTCGGCACCAGCCAGGGCATCCGCCAGGGTGCGCAGGTCGCGCTCGGTGGCAAAGAAGGCTTGGTTATCGTCCAGGTCGGTGCGGTCCCGGCGCAGCACTCCTTTGATGTCGCACATCACGATGTTCTCGCGGCGGGCCCCCAGTTCGTGGTAGAGTTTGGTGCACGCCACCGCCGAGGCCCCCGCCCCGCTCACGGTGATGCGGATGTCTTCAATCTTTTTGCCCACAATCTCCAGTGCGTTGAGCAAGGCCGCACTCGAGATGATGGCCGTGCCGTGCTGGTCGTCATGCATCACCGGGATGTTCATCGTTGCCCTGAGTTCTTGCTCAATGGCGAAGCACTCGGGGGCCTTGATGTCTTCCAGATTGATGCCCCCGAAGGTGGGCTCCAGCGATCGCACAATGCGAATGACTTCTTCGGAATCCTTGGCGTTGATCTCCAAGTCAAACACGTCGATGCCCGCAAACTTCTTGAACAACACTCCCTTTCCTTCCATTACCGGCTTGGAGGCTTCCGGACCGATGTCGCCCAGCCCCAACACGGCGGTTCCGTTGGAGATTACCCCTACCAGGTTGCCCTTGGCGGTGTACTTGTACACGTCTTCCGGATGCGCGGCGATCTCGCGGCAGGGCTCGGCCACGCCGGGCGAGTAGGCCAGGGCCAGATCGATCTGGGAAGTGAGCAGTTTGGTGGGCACCACCTCGATCTTGCCGGGCGGGTCGGCCGTATGGTAGTTGAGCGCGTCTTCTCGGCGAATCTTGATGGATCGAAATTGCTGTACTTTATGTTCCACGGAGTCAATGATGATGGAGGGCCAAAGGTAGCAAAATATTGCTGGTATGGCCGATGAAATCGCCCCTGAAAAGTGAAATCGGAAAGAGACCGCCAAGCCGCCAACTGCTGCGGCCCACGTTGGCAATGCTAACAAAAAGCCGTAGTTTTGTTCCTCCCATCTCATCAACCCTATGCAAAAGAAGATTCAATCCGCCTTGATTTCGGTCTACCACAAAGACGAGCTAGCGCCACTGGTGCAGTTGCTCAACCAGCACGGCGTGCAGCTGTACTCTACCGGGGGCACCCAACAATTCATTGAAGAGCAGGGGATTTCGGTCACCGCGGTAGAAGACCTGACGGGGTATCCTTCCATCCTGGGCGGGCGGGTGAAGACGCTCCATCCCAAGGTGTTCGGCGGCATCTTGCACCGCCGCGACCACGCCGACGACCAGGCGCAGGTAGCCGAATACGAAATCCCTCCGATTGATCTGGTGATTGTCGATTTGTATCCGTTTGAGGAGACGGTGGCTTCCGGAGCTTCTGAGAGTGATATTGTAGAAAAGATCGACATTGGCGGTATCGCCTTGATCCGCGCGGCGGCCAAGAATTTCCGCGACGTGCTCATCGTATCCTCCCGGCAGCAGTATCCGGCCCTGACCGAATTATTGCAACAAAAACAAGGCTCCTCTGATTTGGCCGACCGTCGGGAGTTTGCCCAGGCGGCGTTTCACACCAGCTCGGGTTATGACCGGGCTATTCATCGTTACTTCAACGATGCTCCGGAAGCGTTGGAAAGTTTTGATAAAACAACCATGCCGCGCGTTCCGCTTCGCTACGGAGAAAATCCGCACCAAGCTGCCGAATTCTACGGAAACCTAAGCGAGATGCTGGAACAGATCAACGGCAAAGAGCTTTCGTACAATAATTTAGTAGACGTGGATGCGGCCGTGAGCCTGATGCAGGAGTTTGACGGCACAACCGCCTTTGCCATTCTGAAGCATACCAACGCCTGCGGTTGTGCCACGGCCCCTACGGTCGCCGAGGCTTATCAAAAAGCGCTGGCCGCCGACCCGGTGTCGGCCTTCGGCGGGGTGTTGATCACCAACGCTTCCGTGAACGAGGAAGCGGCGCAGGCACTGCACGAGCTGTTCTTTGAGGTGCTCATTGCCCCGGCGTTTGCCGAAGAGGCATTAGCCCTACTAACCACCAAGAAGAAAAGGATTTTACTGGTACAAAAGCAGCCGCTTGCCGCACCGCGTCAGTTCAAGACTTTGCTCAATGGGGTTATTGAACAGGACCGCGACACCAAAACCGATACGCGGGAAGACTTGAAGGTAGTCACCAAGAAAGAGCCGGACCAAGCTGCCCGAGAAGCGTTATTGTTCGCCAGCAAAATTTGCAAACACACCAAATCAAACACCATCGTGCTGGCCCGCGACGGGCAACTGTTGGCCAGCGGAGTGGGACAAACCTCTCGGGTAGATGCGCTGCGGCAGGCCATTGCTAAGGCCCAATCTTTCGGTTTTGATTTGTCGGGAGCGGTGATGGCCTCCGATGCGTTCTTTCCCTTTCCCGACTGCGTAGAAATTGCCCACGAAGTAGGCATTCAAGCGGTGATTCAGCCCGGAGGATCTATCAAGGATCAGGCGTCGGTCGACGTCTGCAATCAGCACGGCATGGCGATGGTGTTCACGGGCTTCCGCCACTTTAAGCACTAGCAGAAAAAAAGAGAGTCTAATTCACCTCTACTTCAACCGGCAACTCGACGTTGATTGGCTGGGCAGGAGCGTGGGGAAGGGTTCGCTGAGGCTGAACTTGAGCGATCCGTTTCTTGACAAATACGGTAGAGCGGCGAATGGCCGTGTTGCGCCGTAGCAACAACGAGTAGATCAAAAACGCTCCGGTGAGTTGGGCGAACGAAAGGCCAACCGAGGCCTCGGTTGCTAGTAAAAATCCGGTAACAATTCCCGCTCCACTCAGCACGCTAAGCAGCAGGGTGGCTTGTAAGTGGCTAAGCCCACTGTCTACCATAAAGTGATGCACGTGATTTCGGTCGGCTTGAAAAGGGCCGCGTCCTGCTATAATCCGCTGGCTAAATACGCGCAAGGCATCGAACAACGGAATAGCTAACAGAATGACAGCTACGGTGGGGGCATTCTTGATAGGATACGGATTGGCGGTTTCGTTTGCCTGAATAAAGGTGATGGCCAAGATAGCCAAAACGAAACCAACGATCAGCGAGCCGCTATCGCCCATAAACACCTTATTTCTCTCCGAAAAATTGAAGCACAGAAAGCTAACTAGCGAGCCAATCAGCGTGGCGCAAAGCACGGTGGCCCAGCCTACTCCGATCGCGTAAAAGTAAATGCCGAACGCCAGGGCCGCCACCACCCCTAAGCTTCCGGCCAAACCATCGATGCCGTCGATAAGATTATAGGCATTGATTACCACCACAAAAATGAAGACGGTTAACGCAAAGCTAGCTAAGTAGGGCAGTTCGTACACTCCAAACAATCCAAACAGGCTTCCAATGCGGATATTGGCGCAGGCGATCAGCAAACCAGCGGCGATCAGTTGGGCAACCAGCTTCTTGTAAGGATCAATCACCAAGATATCATCCTTGAGACCAATGAAGAACAAAATAATAAGCGAAGGAAGAATAAGATGAGATTTTCCGGTAGCTACGGGATACAGGTGAGCTACGAGCAGGAAGACAATGGCTAAGGAGACGAAAATGGCAATCCCGCCCAGACAAGGGGTTTTTTGCGCGTGCGAACTCCGTCCGTTGGGTTCTTCTAGCAGGTGTTTCTCTCGAGCTACCCGGATTACTGCCGGAATGGTGCCGTGGGTAGTGAAAAAAGCCAGGACAGTGGCTAATAGAAGATACAGAAATGACTCGCTAAGGAAAAAACTTACCATACAGTTAGCACCCTTTATGGATTGAGTTGCGGTCGGTCAAAATCCTTCCACAGCGGCCAAAGGTAGTATCTTTAGGCAAAAATCATAGGCAAATGTAAGTTAGATGTAAGGTCAACCATCAATTACCGGGAACCCTCAAGATTAACTTGGGCGCCCCCGCTATCATTCGTAAGAATTGGGGTAATTAGGCGGTCAGCTTCTCCGGCACGGTCGCCGAAAATTGAGGAAGCTCAACCTGGCTGAGCAGTTGTTCCTCTAGCAAACTGGCCCAGGTGCGCAGGTACTTGGCTACGTCTTTGCGCTGGTTGTGCTGAAGAAATCGTTCTTGTTCGGGCAGGCAGCGCAGCACCGCTCGGTCCGAAAGGCGCTCTAAGTGCTGAAAATCCTGCACCTCCAGTCCCGCGTCCAGCATAATAGAAATCACCTGATCCATCAGGTAACCACTGGTGGGGCAGTAGTCCAGGGCCTGTTCGCTCCAGTCGCCCCCGCGGGTGCGCATGGCGTACTCATGAATTTCAGCGCGGGATAGTTGAGTTACTTCCTGCACCAGGTGGCCGCAGTTGCAACTACCCATATGTCCCCACTGATAATGGTTGGAGTTGGCGATCTTGTGCGCGGTTCGACGAAGTGCTTGGATGAGTTCAAGTCGGGGCTTAGCCATGCTAGTAAAATTTTAGATACGTACAAAAAGTGAACAACGTTTTGGTTTTCGGCGGTTCCTTCTCGCTTAATCAATAACCAATCGATTTGTTCTCTAAACAAACTAAAATTTCCGGAAGAAGCCAAGCTAGCGAGCACCGGAAGAAGCAGTAGCCGCCGGAAACCGCTTAAAAAGTTTGTCCACAATCTTGTAGGTCGTCTCAAAACGCTCTTCGGGGTCATTAACCGGGCCGGTGCCCAGGCCGCGCCAGCGCAGTTTTTTCTCGGCCGCCGCCACAACGTCTATAACCAGCGTACCGGTTTTTTCAATCCAGATTTCCTTATAACGCGATCGGTCCATCGGCGGCCACCAGCCCCCACCGTAGGTATTGGTCCACATATGGTTGTAATTTCCGTAGGGGTTGTTGGATCTGGTGATCTCCTTACGCTGTTCTTCGGTCAGGATGTTGAAGGCAATCAGCAACTGCGGATTTTCCGTATCCACCGTGTAGCCCCGTTGCCGGAGCTTCTCTCCAATGCGTCGGCTAATTTCATTGTACAAGACAGCACTGGCCTGGTCTAGCTCTCCTCCCGACAGGGGCACAAAGGCGTAGGTGGTTTCTGAAATACCGCCCTCTTCGGGAGTATCGACAAAAGTTTTGACAGAAGCGCATCCACTCAGTCCTGCCAATGCAGCAAACAGTAAGTAAAGTAAGCGGTGATCCATCAGGTGAGTATGTGTCTCAATAAACTTTATTCCGATAATTTTTCCAGAGGCTCGTGTCGACACGAGCCTCAAAAATTTATCGGAATAACCTTTAATAACGAAATACTTGCGATAATCTTTCTTCTCACCGCAGTAATTGAGTGTCAGACTGCCTTTGCAATTTTTTGACGAATTTTCGGGCATGCATCGGATGAACTGATCTGACCGATGCGGGTCATTGCGGGATTTCCAGCACCAGTTTACCACTATTTTGGTTGGCTTCCATCCGCTGGTGCGCCTGCTGTACCTCTTTCCAGTCGTAGACCCGATCAACAACCGGGCGCAAACTTCCGTCGGCCAACAGCGGCAGGGCAAAATCGGCAAACGCCTGCGTCAGGTTGATCTGATAGTCGCAACTGCGCGAACGAAGCGTAGAAGCGCTGATCTGCAAACGTTTTTTTAGAAGATTGCCCAGGTTAAAGTGATCGACGTGCGAACCGCCCAGCAGCGCCAGCAGCACCATGCGTCCGTCGGTGCGTAGCACTCCAATGTTTCTTTCGAAGTAAGGAGCAGCCACAAAATCCAGCACTAGATCTACTCCTCCTTCATCGGTGATCCGCATTACTTCCTCCTTAAAATCGTAGGCTTGGTAGTCGATGGCGTAGTTTGCTCCCAACTCCAGACAAAGTTGGTGCTTAGCCGCCGAAGCGGTGACAAGCACGTCGCCCGCACCCATAGCCCGGGCCAGTTGAATAGCGGCGGTGCCCACCCCGCTGGCTCCGGCGTGAATCAGGATCCGCTCGCCCGTTTGTAGCTTTCCCAGCCAGTGCAAGGCCTGGTAGGCCGTGAGAAAAACTTCGGGCACGGCCGCGGCTTCGGACAGGGTGAGATTATTAGGCACGGGCAAAGCCATTCGCTCATGGATAACCGCGTACTCAGCGTAGCCGCCGCCGGGTAGCAGCCCGAACACCAGATCGCCCACCGCGAAGCGGGTCACGTCGGCACCGATCTCGATGACTTCCCCACTCATCTCCAGGCCCAAGATGGGACTGGCTCCGGCGGGCGGAGGGTACTTGCCCTTTCGTTGCAGCAGGTCGGCCCGGTTCACCGCGGTGGCCGCCACGCGCACCAACAGTTCATGCGGCTTCGGAACCGGGGTTTCGTACGCGCCGAGGTGCAGCTGGTCGGCCCCGCCGGGCTGGGAGGTGAGTATAGCTTTCATGGGATAAAAATCAGCGAGGTAAAAAACACCGAATAGCGAATGTCAACGTTTTCCGGTCTTTACTTACGGGCTAAGGTTTCGGACAAAATGCCCAAGCAAAAGTAGCGGATTTCTGGCAAATTCGGTTTTCTAATCTGCTTCTCTAACGCTCATCACCATCAACAACATGATCAAGTACGAAAACCAGTACGTGAAGATTGAATTAGACGACGCCCTAGCCGTTCTGGTGCACACCTGGCACGGCTTCGCCCAGGGAAAAGACTATCGCGCCGCCTGGGAAACATCGCTGCAACTGGCCAAAACCCATAACATCCGGCACTGGCTCATCAACCAGCGCGACCTAAAGGGCATCAGCACCGAGGACCTGCGCTGGACCAATGAGGAATGGGTACCTCGCTCGAACCAGGAACTTGGTACCGAACGCTTCACCGCCATTGTCCTTTCCGAGAACGTATTCGATGAAGTAGTTCTAAAGAAGTCGGCTAGCTCGCTTAAGAAGGACGGCATCATCGCCGGTTACTTCGCCCAAGAGAAATTTGCCAAGCAGTGGCTGGCCGACAATAGCCGTTGACAAAAATCCCGTAGGTGCCGGTCGCGACCGGCACCTACGGGATTGCGTTCCCCTCATCATCATACTGCTTCCAATCGCCCGTTTTTTTGCCGCCGTTGTAGGTCCCTTCTTCTTTCACCGACCCGTTTTCGTAGTACGCGGTATGTTTTCCTTGTTTTGCTCCGAAATAGTACTCCGTTTCGCTTTGTAGTGCCCCGGAACCGTAATAGGTTTTTTCGGTCTTGGTCTTCTTTCCTTTCTGGTATTCTTCGGTTTTCTGCACCGCTCCGTCCTCGTAGTAGCTTGTAACCGTACCCTGCAATTGCCCGGCCACGTGGGGCTGTTCCTGCGCTAGTTGTCCGTTGGGATGATAAGTTTTCCAAACCCCGGTCGGCTTTTGGGTAGCAAACTGTTTTTCTTCGCGCAGCGTGCCGTTTTCATCGTATCTTTTCAGACTCTTTCCTTCGTCTGAGTAGGTGGTTATCACCTCCGGCTTTCCGTTCACAAAAAAGCGGCGGTGCTCCCCCGTTGATTTACCCCGGCGGTGCTCCTGTTCCTCCTTAAGCGTGCCGTTAGGATAGAAATAGCGACTGATTCCTTCTAAAAATCCATCTTCATAGTGCTCATCGCGCAGCAGTTGACCCGTCTCGCTAAAAGACTGCGATGGTCCGTTGCGCTCGCCCCGGGCAAACATCGTCTGGTCGGCCACCTTTCCGCTCGGATAATATTCGGTCACCACCCCTTCGGTGATTCCCTGCCGGTAAGTGAGCTCGGTTTTTAGGGTGCCGTCTTCGTAGAACCTCCGCACCGGTCCGTCGGGCTGCCCCCGCCGGTAGGTCATCTGTTCGCGCAGCTTTCCGCTGGGATAATACGACTCAATGAGTCCGTCGGGCGTGCCGTCCACAAACTGGGTTTTGTTCTTAGGAGTGCCATCCTCGTAGTAGACCGTTAGGGGGCCCTGCAGGGTATCTTTGCGGAAGGTCGCGGTTTGCAGCGTATCGCCCGACCGGGTGAGCACCACCACCTGCCCCTCCTTGACGCCTTGCCGGTAGGGAGTTTTTCGCTGTACGGCACCTTCGGGATAGTACTCTTCCATCCAACCCACGGGCTCTCCCTGCCGGAACTGCACTTCAGTGGCCAACGGGCCTTCGGCGTAGTATTTCCGGTACGGTCCGTGGGCCATCGTGCTGTCGTTGGTCAACACGTAATATTGCTCCTTCACCCGCAATTGAGCCGAATCGTAGTAGGTGGTGACCAGCGTGGTGTCTTGCCCGAAGCTGATAGCTGCCGATAGCAGCAACGAACAAGTAATCAAATAACGAATCATAAGTTGGTTTCAAGACGCAGTGTCCCAACAACGCTACTTGAGGCGTACTAGTGTGGCGCCGTAGCCGAACTTTTCGCGCTGGGCATCCTGGAAGTACAGAATGCTTTTCATACCCGAAAGCCGTTTCTGAATCTCCCGGCGCAGGGTGCCGCTGCCCACCCCGTGCACGAAGGTGATTTCGTCCATGCCGGTGGCGAGTGCCTGGTCTAGTTTCTCCTCAAAGGTTTGGAGCTGCAGGTTCAGCATATCGCCGTTGTTCATGGTGTCGTGCGTATCGGTGAGTTCCTCGATGTGCAAATCTACCTGGGCGGGCGGACGGGTAAGTTTGATTTGATTCTTAGCCCGGGCTTCCTCTTTGGAAGATAGCAGGCTCTCTTTGAGCGCTTCCGGATTCAGCGGTTGGCCGCCTACTGAATTAGCGGCTTCGTCGATGGAAAATAAGAATGACGGTTGGTTGAGCAGCGGGGCGGTGGCTTTGCTCTTGAAAAAGGCGGCAGCCTTGTGCTTGATGCGGCGCATCAGCGGTTCGCGCAGCAGGTAATTTCCGGAACGGAAGTACAGCCCCTGGAAAATCAGCACGGGCCACCGATCAAAATCGGCTACTGCCTGGTTCATAATCTTAACCGTGCTTTGCGCGCTGAGCACTCCCGAAGATACTCCCCGAAAGTTGCCGTTGGTTTCTTCACCCAGCACGTAGGGCATCTCGAAGTCGGTGGTGTTGACCAGGTGAAGCGAAAGCTGCTGATCGTTGATTTGCACGTAGGCCAAGTAAACTCCCGAAGCAACCGGCGGGGCGGAATCTTGTTTTGCCATTGGCTTTGCTGCCTCCCGAGGCAAATCGGGCCGCTGAAAGTATTTGGTTTCCTCCTGGGCGACCACCACCACCTCGCTGCGCATCACCGGAATCCCGAACCCATCTTCAATTTCTACCTCAATCAGGTTCCCTTCCAGAAATTGAGTGATCACCCCTTCCTCGCTTCCCCGCAACAAACGTACTTTATCTCCGATGTTCATACTGGATAGACGAATTGATAATTGTAGGGTTACACTTTATAGCACCGAGAATTGATTGCTCAGTCGTTTCACTGTTCGATTGTTTCATTGCTCGATGGTTGGGCGTCGCTGAAAGCAACCATTGGACAATTGAGCAATCGAACCATGGGCAATTTACCCTTCCTTTTACCCAGCGACCTCTCTACCCCCCTACCTCATTCTATCCTTCAAACCTTCTCTCATTCAATCACTCTCCATCCGCTTCAAAAATACGCAGGATAAAACGTAAATCCTTTTCCGGAACGGTAGCCTACGGCAGGAGCGGGCAGGTGCACCAGCGAAACAGCGTATATCAGTCCGTTCCACAAGCGATTGCCAAAGCTCACCGGAGGCTTTCGGTAGTAGTGCAGGTCAAGGTCCAGCGCCAGATACCACGCCCGGTAGGCCGAGTAACCCGCCGCTTGGTTGGCCGACGCACGCGCGTGTAGCATCTGATTGGCCCCGTAGCCCACCGCCACGTTGAGCCACTTCGGAAAACGGGGATACCGCCGCCTCAAAAATGCGTGCAAGTCCACCGACAGCCAATAAGTTTGTCCGTTGTAGTCCTTGAGCACTTCTTCGGGCAGGTTGCTTCCCAGGACGTTGGGCCGTTCGGCGGCCAGGGCCGTGCGATGAAAAGAGAACTTGGGTTCCAGGCGCACCTCATCCCACAGGGCGTGCTGTCCCATCCACCACACCGACCCCGCCGCGTTGGCGGCCAGATCATGCCATGAGAAGCCGTAGGCCTGCGAAAACCCATCGAACACCTCCACCGGCAAGAGCGACAGAAATCCGACTACTCCGCCCACCTCCTCAGAAGACCACCGCGTTCCTAAGTGTCTAACCAGCGCGGCACTGGCCCGGCTTAGTTGAAAGGCTGAGTAGAAGTGCCCGACTTTGTCTACCTGTTTCCACTGTGCCCCGTCGTTGAAGAATTGAAACCGTTGCTGGGGTTGATTCCGGTACCAGGCGGCGTAGAGTCCCGCTTGGGCCACGCCGTAGGCCGCTCCGGCGTAGAGCCACCGCCGGTTCAGGCGCGTGGTCGAGTCGCGGGGCGGAGGGCGGTGGGCGGTTGCCAACCCAGCCGTCCACAACAACAAACCAACTACCACCGCCGCTCCTTGCTTGGCTGCTAACAAATACTTAAGTTTATGGTTGATAATGAGACTGTTTTTGAAAATCGTTTACGTATGAAACTGCAAGTTACCGTAAAAAAGCGTACCGTCCGGTGCTTTGTTGCGGGTGACCCGGGAGCGTTTCGTAAAGTATACGATGCCTACCGAGACAAACTATTTGCCTACTGCCTCAAATTTACAAAATCTACTCCGGATGCCGAAGAGGTGGTGCAACAGTCATTCATCCGCTTGTGGGAGTTTCGGCATAACATTGACCTTAACCTTCCGCTCGATCCGTACGTCTACCGCATTGCCCGCAACTGCGCCTTTGATTATCTTAAAGAAGCAGCGCGTACCGCTCGCCTCAAGGAAGATTTCCGTTCGGCGTTGAGCACTTCTTCGTATCACGAGGATGGCCCCTCGGCTGATAAATACGATGAACTAGCCCAACAAGCCATTAAAATGCTGCCCGAGAAACGGCAGATCATCTTTCGCATGAGCTACGACGAGGATATGACCCACGAACAGATTGCCGAAGCCCTACAGCTTTCGGTGCACACCGTGAAGTCACAACTGGTAAAGGCAACCAAATCTCTCCGATTGCATCTGCTACAGCACGTGAGCCTTCTGGCAGTGTTGCTGTTTGGCCTCTAACCCCTTGCTGTTTTTTCAACAATCCGCCCTATTTGATTGTCGAGTCATAATATAAGTATCGAAATTTCGGTGTTGTTGTAAATATTGTCCCGTTCTGTTATCACAGTAATTTAAAACATTCCAGCTTCAGTAGTACTAGCAAGCGGCAAGCTAACCTATGACCAAACAAACGCTTTTACAAAAGTACCTCGCCGGAAGCTGTTCTCCCGAGGAACTTCGGCAACTGTACGACTATCTAGTGGCTGACGAAGCCACTGATTACGACACTGTATTGGCGGATATTTGGCAACAGCTATCGATGCCGCGCCCCATCGACCGTACTGCTTCTGAACGCATCTACGAAGGAGTGACCTCAACCATCCCCGCCCTCGTCGTCTCTTCCAACCGGGCGCGTCGGCCCTGGTTGATGATGGCCGCCGCCGTGAGCTTGTTGTTTCTTATAGGGTGGCTTGCCCAACCGCTACTGTTTCCTTCCTACGTCACCCACCAAACTACCTACGGCGAAGTGAAAGAGATTAAACTTCCCGATGGTACGCTAGTAAACCTCAACGCCAACTCACAACTCCGAATCCCGGTGCGCTCTTCCACCGAACTTCGGGAAGTATGGCTCACTGGCGAAGCCTACTTCCACGTGATGCCCCGGCAAAACGACGATGCCCAAGCCATTAAGTTTATCGTGCACACCAGCAACCTGGACGTAGAAGTGCTGGGCACCACCTTCAACGTGAAAGATCGTCGCGGCACCACCGACGTGGTGCTTAGCTCCGGCCGCGTCCTGCTGCGCAAGCAGGCCAATCACGCGCAGGCGCTGGCCATGCAGCCCGGCGACCGGGTGCGGCTGCACCAGACCGAAGAATTTGTGGTCACCCGGGTGCCCGAGCCGATTGTCTACACGTCGTGGAAAGACCACGAACTCTACTTCGACGACCAAACCCTGGGAGCTATCCAACAAGAACTGGCCGACAGCTACAACGTGTCGCTTCGGTTTGCCAATTCCACAATCGCCAACCTGCGGTTCACCGGGTCGGCCCCCACCGATGACCTTACCATTCTGCTGACAACCATACAAAAGTCGTTTAACCTCACCCTTAAACAAGATACCAATGGATACCTCCTAACCCCTTAGTCTCGCTCTGCCGTCAGTTTACAGAAGGAAGCGGCGGCACTTTTCTAACTTCACTACACTTAAACCCCTAACTTATGTATTGGAATTTACCTACCCTTCGTCGGCTGCTGTTGCTGCTGGCGCTCTGCGGGGGATCGGTCATTGGGTCTATCCAGACCGGGTCAGCGCAGACCCTGGCCATGTCCTCTCCTACCCCCAGTGGGGTTCACAACGATGAACCCAAACAAAAACAAGCCGTAGCGCTCACCAGCGTGCTCGAGCAGCTAGAAAAAAAGCACAATGTGCGCTTCAACTACGCCAGCCAACTGGTGAAGAACCAGGCGGTGAAAGCCCCGGCTACCGCTGAAGCTGATTTGGAAGAGACGCTTACCCAACTGCTAAAGCCCATTGGCCTTCGCCACGAGAAGGTAAGCGAACAAATTTACGGCATCTATCGCGTACCTCAGCCGACCAAGGTTGCAAGAACGCCCGCTTCCGAACGCACTAGCCTGCGTGCGGCGCAGGTGGACCTTATTGCCCGACTCGGAATGCGTCCTATGCAGACGGTAGCGACCCTTGACCGGACCATCTCCGGAACGGTGACCGACGAAGAAGACGAGGCCCTGCCGGGCGTGAACGTGGTGGTGAAAAACTCTACCGTGGGCACCGTCACCGACATCGATGGCAACTATAGCCTTACGGTGGCCGACAACGCCCAAACGCTGGTCTTCTCTTCTGTGGGCTACCTCTCTGAGGAAGTCACCATCGGAAGCCAGAGCGTGATTGACCTTACCCTAGTTCCTGACATCAAATCACTCTCCGAAGTGGTGGTCGTTGGCTACGGTACCCAGAAGAAATCAGACCTCACCGGCGCGATTTCATCGGTGCAACCCGAAGACATCAATCGCATATCGGAGCGACGGCTGGAGACCGCCCTGCAGGGACGTGCTGCGGGAGTGCAGGTTACCCGGGAAGAAGGTGCCCCCGGCGCCGGTTCCAGTGTAAGCGTGCGCGGAGCTGGGTCCATCGGCAACACCCAGCCCCTGTGGGTGATCGACGGGGTGCCGCAGAACCCGGGTAATTTCTTCAATATGAACGACGTGGAGTCGATTGAGATTCTCAAAGACGCCTCGGCCTCGGCCATCTACGGGGCGCGGGCCGCCCACGGCGTGATTTTGGTTACCACCAAACGCGGCACCGAAGGCAAGGTGAAGGTTAACTTCAATACCTCCGTCGGGCAACGCAGCCCGGTGAACCTGCCCGACATGCTGGACACCGAGGGCTTCGTGCGAGCCAGTTCAATTGGCCGCCTTAACGCGGACGGCACTCCCGAACCAGCCTGGGACAATCCCGGAAGTCTGCCCAACACCAACTGGGTGGATGAGGTGTTCTCGGGCCGCGGCCTGGAGCAGACCTATAACCTGTCGGTGGCCGGTGGCAACGAAAACGCCAACTACTTCGTATCGGGCGGTTACGATAAGGAAGAGGGCATTATGGTCGATAACTACTTCGAGCGCTACTCGCTGCGCGCCAACGCCGACTTCAAGATTGGCAAGTACATTCGTATCGGCGAATCGCTGCTGGTGTCGCGCACCCGCGAAAACCCTACCAACAACGACGGGGGCGATTTGCTCACCATTTTCCGGGCCATTCCCATTATGCCAGTGTACGATCCCAGTAATGACTTCGGCGGCTGGGGCACCGCTCCTTCCTACTTTCAGGGACCCAACCCGCTGGCTAGTGAGCTTCAGAACCATATTTTGGAAACCGCCAACCGCCTCAATGGAAACGTGTACGC
This sequence comes from Cyclobacteriaceae bacterium, assembly GCA_965217295.1. Classification (GTDB taxonomy): domain Bacteria; phylum Bacteroidota; class Bacteroidia; order Cytophagales; family Cyclobacteriaceae; genus Tunicatimonas. Next base: position 3,183,356 of record CBDCHR010000008.1, on the reverse strand, counting down.
GGAGATTGAGCCATTGGAAGGACTAACCCTGCGCGGTAGTGTGGGAGTAAACGTGAGAGCCTTTCGCCGCGAGCAATTCTCGGAAGCCTTCAACTACGGCGCGCTATCTAACTCGCTCAACTCACTGGAGCACCGCAGTGCCGACGATGAGTCGCTCAACACCAACCTGGTACTCACCTACACCAAAAGCATTGGTAAGCACGACTTCACCGTGCTGGGCGGTTACGAACGTTTTCAGCAGGACGAACTAGACTTTGCGGCGGATGCCCAGGATTTTCCCGTTAACTACGCCCGCAGTTTTGCCCTGGCGGCCGGAGCGGTCAATATCACCCGGAGAAACACCGTCGCTGATCAGTATCGTCTGGAGTCGCTCTTTGGCCGAATCAACTATACCTTTGCGAACCGCTATCTGCTCACCGCTAACGTGCGGCGCGATGGCTCTTCGCGCTTTGGCCCTGACTTTCAGTACGGAGTGTTTCCTTCACTATCAGTGGGGTGGAGGATCATTGAGGAAGACTTTATGCAGGGGGCTTCCTTCCTGTCGGATCTGAAACTACGCGCCAGCTACGGAGTGCTAGGCTCCGATCGAATCGACGATTATATCTTCGCCCGTACCTACACCAACACCCGGTCTACTTACGCCTTTGATGCTACCGGGCAGGCCGGGGGCACTAAGCAACGAGGCTACTACTTGCGTCGCTTCCCCAATGAGCAAGTGAAGTGGGAGGAAGTGGTGCAAACCGACATTGGCCTGGACGCTAGCTTCTTGGAAGGTCGGTTTAACGTGACCGCCGATTATTACGTCAAAACTACCAACGACATGCTCATTGGCGTGCAGTTGCCGCTTTCGTTCGGAGTGTCGCGCGAGCGCAGCATCCCGGAAGGTACCGAGGTGAACATCGGCTCGGTGGAGAACCGCGGCTTTGAGCTGGCCCTGAACTACCGGGAGAGCATCGGTGACTGGAACTTTGACATCACCGCCAACTCAGCCTGGAACCGCAACGAGGTGCAGCAACTGGAAGAAGGACTGCGAATCCCCAACGGCGGCGGCGGTCCGGGTTACGCGGGCAGCATCGCCCTTACCGAGGTGGGCCAGCCCATCGGCTACTTCTACGGCCTAGTGGCCGAAGGAATCTTTCAGGACCAGGATGAGATCGACGCCCTCAATGAGGCCGCGCCCGATGGCTTCTACCAGACAGAAGAGACCGCACCCGGCGACCTGCGTTACCGGGACATCAACGGCGATGGCACGGTGGATGCCGACGACCGTACCAATATCGGCAACCCTTGGCCCAGGATGATCTACGGATTCAACGCCAATGTGGCCTACCGGAACTTCGACCTCACGCTGTTTTTCCAGGGCGTGCAGGGCGTGGATATCTTTAATGCCACCAAGGCCTACTACCGTACCGTGTTCAGCGATTACAACTCCAGCGAACGGGTATTTGAAAGCTGGACGGCCGAAAACCCCACCCAGCATCCGCGCCTGATCGCCAGCGATCCTAACGGTAACTTCCGCCGCCCTTCCTCTTACATGGTGGAAGACGGCTCGTACCTCAAACTGCGTAACATCCAGGTAGGCTACAGCTTGCCCGAGTCGCTGATCAGCCGCATTGGCCTGACCAACGCCCGGATCTTTGTGAACGGACAGAATGTGCTTACCTTTACCAAGTACGAAGGCCTAGATCCTGAGTTGAGCGCCGGAAATGGCAACAATACCCGGCAGGGCATCGACGGTCTCGGACAGTATCCGCAAACCCGACTGGTGTCGGCCGGACTACAAATTGGTTTTTAATTGTTAATCCCTATCCCTATGAAAAATATACTCAAAACCACCGGATGCCTCTTGGCCGCCCTGCTGCTGTTCAGCCGGTGCCAGGACGACTTCCTGGACGTGGCCAATCCGAACGAGATTGATGCCCAGAACTTCTTCCAGAGCATGGGCGATCTGGAACTAGTGCTCACCAGCGTGTACGCCGCCCAAAAGTCCGAAGAAACCTACGGCGCCGACTTCCTGCCCAAGGTGTCGTACGGACTGCCCAAAACGGCTAACCAAGACTGGCTGGGCACCGACGGCTGGAACCAGATGTACCGCAATGAGGTGACGCCGGGCAACGACCTGATCGATAACTTCTGGCGCGGCTTCTACCGCGGCGTGGCCCGGACCAACGACTTTTTGACCAACGTAGACGCGTTTGTGGAAGAGAACCAGGCAACGCTCACGCCCGATAACCTGGCCCGCATCGAGGTGATGCGGGGCGAAGCCCGCTACTGGCGCGCCTTCGACTACTTCCACCTCATTCGGCTGTGGGGCGAAAAAGGCCCTGCCGTGGATGCCGGTGCGGCCGGGGTTCCCCTGATTGTAGAAGTGGCCCCCACCCGCGACGATATGTTCGTGAGCCGGGCTAGCGTGGGTGAAATATACCAGCAGATCATCGCCGACCTGCAAGCCGCCGAAGCCGCCCTGCCCGATAGTTGGGAAGGGGAGAATATTGCCCGCGTGGATGCCTACGCGGCCAAGATGACCCTGGCCGAGGTCTACATGAACTTCAATGATTATGCCACCGCCAACGGCTACCTGGAGCAGATCGTGAACAACGGGGAGTTTTCGCTCGTGCCCTTTGAGGACTACCAGGACCTGTTCAACGGCGAGAACGAGTTTAGCTCCGAATCGCTGCTGGAGATCAATTTCTCTACCGACTTGCAGGAGAATATGTGGCAGGGAGGACTGGGTACCAACCTGGCCCTGCAGATTGCTCCCAAGGGCACCGGCTGGAGCAACGTGTATCCGCACGATGTGAACGTGCTGCGCTTCGGCGACGACCCGCGCCTGCGCGTGAACATGCTGGAGCCCGGCGTGGACTCGGTAGTGTTCGGCGACGGCGAGTGGCAGATTCTGGAGCGCATGGTGGGCGACGAAGGAGCGCTGGGCTGGAGCTTCAAAAAGTACGTGCCCATCGAGTACTCGGTCTATTCTACTAACCGCAACTTCGGCGCGAACGTGATCGTGTATCGCCTGGCGGGAGCGTACTTAATGTACGCCGAGGCGCAGAACGCCCTGGGCAACGACGCGGTAGCGCTGGACTACGTGAATCGGGTGCGCCGCCGCGCCTACGGACTCGACCCCGACACACCTTCGGATGAGGCGGACCTAACCGGCCTGAGCGGCACCGCCCTGCGCGACGCCATCCGCGAAGAACGCTTCTTAGAACTGTTTGCCGAAGGGCACCGCTGGTACGATCTAATCCGCTGGGGCATTGCCGCCGAAGAGGTAGCCAAGTACCCCACCGTACGTTCCGGTCCGGTGATCTTCAACGAGCGCGACTACTACTTCCCCATCCCGCAGGACGAACTGGATGCCAATCCCAATATGCAGCAAAGCACCGGCTACGGCGGCGACGGCGGTTGATTTACATTTCTTTCGGGCACCCCGGAGGTCACCTGAAAGGGACCTCCGGGCGGGCAGAGACCTATGCGTCTTTGCCCGTCACCGGGTCCTCTTCGAGTGACCCGGTGGGTGTCCGAATGAATTTTGAAGTAAATGGTCTATCCAAAGCGGCTTGTGTTTCCACAAGCCGCTTTCATTTTGTCTACCGCACCCGAATGCCAAACGCCTCCAGCTTCTGGGGCGACTTCTTGAAGGCCAACCGGGCCACCTTGCGGAACTCCGACAACCATTCTTGCAGCTCTCGTTGCGCCTGCTTCTTGCGCTGGGTGGCATCTTCGGCGTCACCCTTGATGCGCGCCTGTTCTTCGCGCAGGGCGACGATGGCTTGCAAAGCGGCCTGGTTCTGGGCGAGCTCGTCCGGCGTTACCCCCTGGGGTGCCAGCCGGGCCGCGTGGGCAACGATACGCTCGTAGAATGCGTTGGCCTGTTTCAACCAAGCATCCTCAGTGCGCTCCAGGCGCTGCACGTTGAGCTGGTGCAACACGGGGGCATCCTTGCGAAACACGAAGCGCGCCACCTTCACGTGCTCCACAAACTGGGCCCGGATGGTTTTCAGTTCGTCCTTAATCCGGTGGTTCAAGGCCCACTGGGTCTCATAATGCTGCTCCTGCGCCCGGCATTGCTTCGTGCAATTGGTTAGCAACCCCTTGCCTTCCTTGATATCCTTGGGCGTGAACCCATACTTGGCCAGCGCCTGTTGGGCTTGCTTGTCAGCCAGGGTGTTGTTCACCGATAGGCTGGAAGCCTTTAGCAAATCGTCAAAAGCTCTTACTTTCATGTATTCTGAAATTTGGTTTAGGACAAAGCAAGAGATTCTTTTTCTGCTTTGCCCGGCAAGTGCGACGCCCGCCTTACGTTGGTACCATCGATGGCAAAGTGCTAAAAAAGGGGGGCGTGGGCCCGATGCTCCCGGAGCATCACCGTCGGGACACGCGCCCCGACGATGAAACACGGGCGTTTCCTTACATCGACCAACATCCGGGGGTCATTTCTTACATCTCCACCGTCGGGCGGGGGGCAAAATAGCCCCAGCGGCCATGTTATCGTACTCATCCAGACGTCCCGGTGCCGATGCTCCGGGAGCATCACCTTCGGGACACCCGGTTTTGCCGGTCAACCGCTGGTAATTTTGGTAGGGGAACCAAGGCCGCGTGGCGCAGCACGCTAGCAAAAGCGTTGAACCGGCCCGCGCTTTTGCGTATCTTTGTTCAAAAAGAATCAAGTCATGGCAAAACAATTGATCCGCTTCGACTGGGCAATCAAAAAACTGCTGCGCGATAAAGCAAACTTTGGAATTTTGGAAGGCTTTCTGACGGTGTTGCTGGGCGAGCCTATGATCATCGAGCGTATCTTGGAAAGTGAGAGCAACCAGGAGAGTGAGGGCGACCGGCACAACCGGGTAGACATGCTGGTCAAGAATCAGAAAGGCGAACTGATCATCATCGAGGTGCAGAACAGCAAGCAATATGACTACTTTCATCGGATGATCTACGGGACATCGAAAGTTATTTCGGAATACATTCAGAAAGGTGAGTCGTACGCGAACGTTAAGAAGGTGATCTCGGTCACGATTGCTTACTTTGATTTGGGGCAAGGTGAAGACTACGTATACCACGGCACCAACGAGTTTCACGGCATTCACAAGCACGACGTGCTCACGCTGGCCGATAAGCAGAAAGCGCTCTACGACAAGCAAGCAGTACACGAGATTTTTCCCGAGTACTGGATTATCAAGGCTGAGAAGTTCGACAACCAGGTGAGCGATAAGCTGGACGAATGGATTTACTTTCTTAAGAACAGTGAGGTACGGGAAGACTTCACGGCCCCGGGCTTGGACGAGGCTCGAGAAAAGCTGGATGAGTTGCGCATGAATGACGAAGAGCGGGCCAATTACAAATGGTATCTGAAAAGATTGCGCGACATTGCCAGTGAACAGCACACCAAAGTGGCCGATATGCAGCAGTTGATCAAAGAAACCGAAGAGAGAGCCCAAGAAAGAGGCATTAAAAAAGGCATTAAACAAGGTATTAGACAAGGCAGAAAACAAGGCATTGAAGAAGGAATAGAGCAGGGTAGAGAGCAGGGAAGAATGCATACCGCCAAAAAGTTGCTTGCCTTGGGGATAGACAACCAAGCCATAGCGCAAGCAACCGGTTTAACCATTGCTCAATTGGAAGCTTTGAAAAAGGAGTTGGAATGATGTGTCTCTCACGTAGAGAGTTGGAAACTCTCCCCGAATGCGTTAGCTTTATTGCGCATGAATGAAGATAGATCTACCCCGGCGGGGTTCCGCCCGGCGGGGTTCCGCTCGCTGGAAATATGTGCCGGGGCTGGGGGGCAAGCCCTTGGTCTGGAGAAGGCGGGCTTTAACCATATCGCTCTGGTGGAAATTGAGCACTTGGCTTGTATGACATTGAACACCAACCGCCCGGAGTGGAACGTGATCCAAACCGACCTGCAAATGTTTAGCGCCCGCCCGTATAGGGGCTACGTTGATTTGCTCGCGGGCGGAGTACCTTGTCCGCCGTTTTCAGTGGCGGGGAAACAACTGGGGCGGTCCGATGCGCGCGATTTGTTCCCCGAAGCCCTTCGCTTGGTAAGGGAGTGTAAGCCAAAAGCAGTGTTGCTGGAAAACGTACGCGGGCTTCTTGACGCTAAATTCAGCGATTACCGGGCTGAGATCATCTCGCGGCTAGAAGCGATGGACTATCAGTGTGGGTGGAAGCTCCTCAATTCGTCGGATTACGGAGTCTCGCAGTTGCGCCCCCGGTCTATTTTGGTGGCGTTGCGTCCCCGATACTATAAGCATTTCGAGTGGCCTCAACAACATCGGGATAAGCCGCCCACGGTAGGTGAGCTTTTGTACGAAGAAATGGCGCAACGCGGCTGGGAGTCCGTTGATGAATGGAAACATCGTGCAGAAGGAGTGGCTCCTACCCTGGTGGGAGGCTCCAAGAAACACGGCGGAGCAGACCTGGGGCCGACGCGCGCCAAGCAGGCGTGGGAGAAGATTGGCGTAGATGGCAAAGGGTTGGCCAACGAACCACCTGTGAACGGCTTCAAAGGCAACCCCCGTTTAACCCTGAAGATGGCCGCCTTAGTGCAGGGCTTTCCAAGAGAATGGAAGTTTGTCGGTAAGAAAACGCCCGCTTACCGGCAAGTAGGCAACGCGTTCCCCCCCCCGGTGGCCGAGGCCGTAGGACGATCCATTAAAAAAGCGCTGATCGATGGCCAATAAACCGGTAAAGAAAAAAGGGGCACGGACTAAACTGAGAGAATACTTTATTGCTAACGTAGGCAAGGTGCTCGACTCTGAGACGCTGCGCACCGTCGCTGGCGTTAGCGAGTGGGCCAGACGGGTCAGAGAGCTTAGAAACGAAGAGGGTTTCAATATTGTCACCCACAATGACCGCAGCGACATGAAGCCCGGCCAGTATCTGTTGGTTGATCTTCAACCCTTGCCTGCCTTTGAACGGGGAATATCTAAAGAAACCAGGGCGCTCGTTCTTGATCGAAATGGATTCACCTGCCAGATGTGTGGCGTAGCAGCAGGTGAAATTCACCCCTACGATAAGGACCGAAAGACCCGGCTTCACATTGGGCATATCGTTGATAAGTCGATGGGTGGCACCGACGAACCTAATGACTTGAGAGCTATCTGTTCGGTTTGCAACGAAGGCGCTTCCAACCTCACCCTCAATCGTCCCGATACCATCAAGCTGATTGCCCAGGTGAGAAGGGCTCCGGCTAAGGATCAACTTGATGTGTTGCGGTGGCTCATCCAAAAGTTTCCGAACCAGGCAAGTGAAATCACCGAAAGCAGTTGAGCGATAGCGGGAGAATGAAGCACTTTACATTATCTCTCTCACTGATCGCAGTCGGTTGTTTCGGGTTGCTCGCGTCCGCATGCTCACCCACCTCTGAACAGTCCGCTCGGTCTGCTGGCAAAGCCCTGGCCCGCACCCACTGCGGTAGCTGTCACCAGTTTTCCGAACCGGCGTTGCTGGATAAGGCCACCTGGCGGGAGGAGGTGCTGCCGGTGATGGGCTTGCACTTGGGCCTGCTGGACGCGCCCAGCCCGGCGGCCCGCCAGAATCTTCAGACGCTGCTGCTAGAGGGTGGCTACCCCACCCAACCACAGTTGTCAATGGCCGATTGGGAAAAGATCAAAGCGTACTACGAGGCCGCCGCCCCAACGCAATTAACCCTCTCCCCGGCATCCGCGCTGCCGCTCACCGACCGCTTTGCCGAACACGAAGTGCCCATCGACCGCTCGGCTCCGCCGGGCATCACCTGCGTGCGGATCGATACCCTGACCCACCACCTCTACGTGGCCGACGCCGGGGTGCAAACGCTGTTCGACCTGGACCCGCACGGCAAAGAATCAAGGGCGATCGCTCAACAACCCACCGTCAGTGGGCTCACTTGGGTAGGACCTCAGCGTGCGTTACTGGTTACCCACCTGGGGTTTTCGGTGCAGCCGAAGGAGAGCACGGAGGGGTACGTCTCTTTTCCTTACTCCCCTCCCACCGCCCTCTCCGGCCTGGCGCGGCCTACCCAGACCTTATCCGTTGACTTGGTCGGTGACTCCACCGCCGAGTGGCTCACCTGCCAGTTTGGGTACCGTAGCGGTCGGCTGTCGTACTGGAAGTTAGGAGATGACGGAGCGTACCAGGAGGAGGTGCTGCGCGACGAGCCGGGAGCGGTGATGGCCGAAGTGCGTGACCTAACCGGCAACGGGCGCAACGACGTGGTTGCCCTCTTCGCCCAGGCCGACGAGAAACTGGTGCGCTACGAGAACCAGGACGACGGGCAGTTCCGGGAGCGGGTGCTGCTGCGATTTCCGGCTTCCTACGGCTCTACCTCCTTCGAGCTACACGACTTCAACGGCGACGGGCACCCGGATATCTTGTATACCAGTGGCGACAATGCTGATTACTCCATGATCCTAAAGCCCTACCACGGAGTGTACCTGTTCCTCAACCAGGGCGACTGGACCTTCGAGCAAGCGTACTTCTTTCCGATGCACGGAGCGTACCGGGCGATGGCGCGTGATTACGACCAGGACGGCGACCTGGACGTTGCGACAATCGCGTTCTTTTCTGACTACGTGCAGCAGCCCGAGCGGAGCTTTGTGTACCTGGAAAACCGGGGCGACCTGGATTTCACTGCCACCACCCGCCCCATCCACACCCGGGGCCGGTGGATCACCATGGACGCCAACGACCTGGACGGCGACGGGGACGATGACATTGTGCTGGGCAGCTACACCATTGGTCCGCCCTTCGGCATCGCGCTGGATGCGTGGAAAAAGCAATCGGGGGTGCTGTGGCTGGAGAACACCACTGCGGGTCCACCAGCAACCAATCCGCAGTAGTATTCCGTCCGAACAGTGGTATTTCTGCCGGAGGCATAGTATCTTTTGGCAAATCCTTCGTATGCTCCACAACGCCCTACGCACCCTTCTGGTCGGCAGTTTGCTTCTGCCCACCTTGCTTTCCCTTGAGGCACCGCTGTCCCCCCCTACCTCCCTGGTTGGTGTCTCCACCAACCAGGACAACGTCCCCACCAATCGGGACACCGACAAAGAACGCCTCATGGCCAACGCCCGTCGTTACTTGCCCAACCAGGCGCAGCAGGAGGCATTGATCTATGAGTTGCAGCAGCGCGAGGACGAGTACGACTCCGCCGTGCATCTGCTCAAGAAGTACGTTCCGCCCACGGCTAACCACTACCATACCAACCTGATCGACACCACCGCCCACCCCTTTCGGGAATCGACCTACTACGCGGCCGACCTGATGGACAGTGGCCTGCCAGAGTACCAGCAGCGGGCCTTCGACATCTTCAGGACGATAATTACCCACCAGGATCAGGACTCCACCCACGACACCTACGGCATCTGGCCGTACCACCTGGAAGAAACCCTGCCCCAGATGAACAAGCCTGACTGGAACTGGGCCGACTTTATTGCGGTGCCGTTGTTAGAGACCTACATGAAGCACCACGCGATGCTACCCCCGGCCCTGAGGCAGTCGATGGAAAAGGCCATCGTTCACGCCAGCCGGTCCATCGAGAAGCGGGACGTGAAGCCCGGCTACACCAACATTGCTATCATGGGCACGCTGGTGACCCATCTGGGTGCCCACCTGTTCGACCTGCCCGATCTCCAGGAGTACGCGGCCATGCGCCTGCGCCGTTTCTACGACTACACCGCCGAACTGCAGGGCTTTGCCGAATATAACAGCCCTACCTACACCCGGGTGGCGCTGGACGAACTCTGTCGAATGAAGCAGTACATCTCGGACCCGGAGGCCCGTCGGATGGTGGACTACTGCTACCTGACGGGTTGGCAGGTGCTGGCGACGCACTTCCACCCACCCAGCGCCCAGCTGGCCGGGCCGCATAGCCGTAGCTATTCCACCCTACTGCGCAACGACTTCTACGATTTTCTCTACGGGGCTTCGCAAAGCCAGATTGATTACCAGCAGGCACAACTCCCGGTGGACTACTACAAGCTGCAGCACCGCATGCCCGAATCACTGGTGCACGCTTTCCGGCAACTACCCCGAGCCCGTGTGGAGACCGACACCTTTAGTGTAGGCGATAATCCGGTGGTGGGCTACTCCTATTTGCACCCGCAATACTGCATCAGCTCGGTGAACCGCTCCACCACCTGGCAGCAGCGACGGCCGCTGGTCGCCTACTGGGGCACGCCTGAGCAGCCGCACTACCTGCAGCCCAAGCTGCTGCACGACGGGGTGGAGTTTGCGGCGGGCAACATCTTCTCGGTGCAAAGCGGCAACGCCGTGCTCACCACCCTCAACTTCGCTATCGACGGCGGTGACTACCACATCTCGCTCGACCGCCTGCCCGACGGCATCTTCCGGGCGCACGACCTGCGCCTGCGCTTCGAGCTGGGCGGGGCCGAGCTGCTGGACAGCCTGACGGTGGACGAGGGGACGATTGCCCTGCGCGACGGGGAGGTACAGATGGATATCCGTTTGTTGCGGACCTACTTCGACGGACAGGAGGTGCAGACGGTGGAGACCGGTAGCGACGCAACCCGTTGCTGGGTGGACGTGGTGCTCTACGCCGGGGAAGAGAAAGCCTTTGATCTCAAGAACATGGGACAGGCTACGCTGAGCTGGACCACCCGCCTCCACACCGACGACGACCTGACGAAATGGTCGGATCCGGAGGCTACCGTACAAGATCAGCGCGTTAAGCTTCGCTGGGACGAGTTAAGACTGTCAACCCCGGTGATGCCCGATACGGAGGAAGTGCTGCAACGTAGCTTTTCGTCCACGCTATGAGCAAATCCGCTCCGTCTGCTTCCCCGCGCCGCTCTACTACGCGGCGGATCGCCTTCCGGGTGATCGCCGGGCTACTACCCTTCGCGTTGCTGCTTCTGATAGAAGGCCTGCTGCGCATGGTGGACTACGGGCAGGACTACGCCCTGTTCATCGACGCTCCCGACCACCCGGGCTACCGGATGATGAATCCGAACGTGTCGGAGAAGTACTTCGCCACCCCCGAGAACGCAACGCTGGGGAACCAGGAGCTGTTTCTGGCCGACAAAGACCGCAGCACCTTCCGGATCTTCGTGCTGGGCGCTTCCACCGGCTTGGGCTATCCCTACCTGCACAACGGTTCATTTCACCGTTGGCTGCACTACCGCCTGATGCAATCGGTGCCGGAGACCCACTTCGAGATCATCAACCTTTCGCTCACCGCCGTCACCACTTACACCCTGCTCGACTTCGCCCGGCAGTTGGTCGACTACGCCCCCGACGTGGTGCTGGTGTATGCTGGACACAACGAGTACTACGGCACGCTGGGCGTGGGCTCAACAAGTCAGTTGGGAAGCAGCCCGACCCTGGTGCGGGCCATGATCTGGCTGCGCGACTTCCGGCTGGTGCAACTGCTGGGCAACGCGGTGAACGGTCTGCGCCGCAGCCTGGCCGACGCTCCCGACCTGCGCACCAACCTGATGCAGCGGCTGGCCGCCGAGCAAGCCATCCCCCTGGGATCAGAAATTTACCAACAGGGCGTAGACCAGTACGAAACCAACCTTAACGACCTGCTGGAGGTACTTAACGATCATCAGATTCCGGTGCTGCTCAGCAATTTGGTGAGCAACGAAAAGGACTTGCCTCCTTTCGTGAGCGACCCCACCGCGGGAGAAGCCGCGGCGGCTGCCCAGTTCGAGCAGGGGCAACGGGCCTACACCCAGAAGGAGTTCGCCGGAGCCAAGGCGCACTTCGTGCAGGCGAAGGAGCGGGATCAGCTCCGCTTTCGCGCCCCCGAAGCCATGAATAAGGTAGTAGAGCAACTCGCCAAGCGTCACGCAAACGTGGCGCTTGTGAACGCACAGCAGGTGTTCGCGGCGCACTCGCCGCACGGCATCTTCGGACAGGAGACGCTGCTGGAGCACGTGCATCCTAACCTGTACGGCTACGCCCTGCTCTCGGAAGCGTTCTACCAAGCGCTGCGGCGCGAAGGACTGGTGAAGGTGCCCACGCAGAGCGAACTGTCGCTGGAGGAACTGCGGGATCAGATGCCCGTCACAGCGGTGGACTCGCTACGCGGAGCCTACGAAACGATGATTCTGAAAGAGGGATGGCCCTTTAACGAACCGATGCCCCCAGTAGAGGATCGCGAGAAAACGACGGAGGAAGCGCTGGCGGGTCGCCTGGTGGTGCAGCAAACCACGTGGGACGAAGCCATGCAGCAACTGCTACGGCACTACGTACAAACCGAGCAACTAACGGAAGCGATGCGGGTGGCCGAGGCGCTGGTGCTGGAGCACCCTCAGGACGCGCGGGCGTCTCAACGGGCCGGAGCGCTGGCCCGGGAAGCGGGGGCCGAAGCCAAGGGGTTGCGGTACTTACAGCGAACTTTCGACCTCTCTCCCACCCTGGAACTGGCCCAGACCTTGTTCGTCGCCCTGCTCAAGCAAGATCGTCCCGAAGCGGCCCTGCCCTATTTGGAATACGCGGCGCAAACCCACAGTAAGTTTGCCGAACTGCGCTCGTTCGCCCAAAACATTGTGCGGTTGAAGCAAGTCTACGTCCAGGATACTACCCGGAACGAGGTGGCCCTCCAGGTGGCGGCGGCCTACCTGCGGTTCGCCAACGCTACGGCCGCCCGTCCCTACGTGGACCGGGTCTTAGCAACCGAACCTGCCAACCCCACCGCTCAGGAGTTGCGGACCAAAATTGATCAGGTATCCATCCAAGAATAAGCGTATGAAGCTACGTTTGCAAACAATTACGCACCGACAAACGGTGGACACGGGCATGGCACTCACGCTGGTAGCGCTGCTGCTAGGACTGTTCACCGAGTGGATGGGGTGGTATAAAGCGGCCCTCGGGTTGCTGCTGGTTACGATGACTTTCCCAGTGGTGTGGAAACCCGCGGCGGTGGGGTGGTTCGGGCTGGCAGAGGGGCTGAGCGCGGTTTCTTCGCGAATCATTCTTACCTTGCTGTTCGGCCTGCTGGTGGTGCCGGTGGGCGTATGGCGGCGGTGGCGGGGCCGCGACCCGCTGAACCTTCGTGCCTTTAAACAAGATCGGACTACCATGCTCAAGAACAAAGCGCACTCCTGGTCAGCAACTGATCTGGATAAACCCTACTGACGATGGAGTTCTTGCGCGACCTGTGGGATTTTCTCAAGCACCGGAAGAAGTTCTGGCTGTTACCGCTGGTGGTGATGCTGGTGTTGCTCAGTCTGCTCAGCTTTTTGGTGGGCGGATCGGCACTGGCTCCGTTTATTTATTCGCTATTTTGAATGACTGAGGGATGGAATGATTGAATGCCCATTCTATCCTTCGGTCATTCAATCATTCTTCCTCCATGCCTTCTTTTGTTCTTGGTATTTCAGCCTTCTACCACGACAGTGCGGCGGCGCTGCTGGTAGACGGGCAGTTGGTGGCCGCGGCGCAGGAGGAGCGCTTCACCCGCATCAAGCACGACGCTTCGTTTCCGCAGCAAGCCATCCGCTACGTGCTGGCCGAGGGAGGAGTGCGCTACGAGGAGTTGAGCGCGGTGGTGTTCTACGAAAAGCCCTTTATTAAGTTTGAGCGGTTACTGGAATCGTACCACGCGGTGGCTCCCCACGGGCTGGGCAGTTTCCTTACGGCGATGCCAGGCTGGATCAAAGACAAGTTGCTGTTTAAGCGGCTGCTTCGTCAGCACCTGCGCTCGCTGGGCGACGGGAATCCCCCGCTGCTCTTTCCCGAGCATCATCTGTCGCACGCGGCTAGCGCGTTTTACCCCTCGCCCTACGAGGATGCGGCTATCCTTACCATTGATGGGGTGGGCGAGTGGGCCACCACCACCATCAGCCACGGGCAGGGCCACCAAATTCGGTTGCTGCGCGAGTTGCACTTTCCGCACTCGGTAGGGTTGCTTTACTCAGCATTTACCTACTACCTAGGCTTTCGGGTGAATAGTGGTGAGTATAAGTTGATGGGCTTGGCTGCCTACGGCGATCCGGAAGCGGAGCCGACCCAGCGGTGGGTAGCGGATACTTTATGCGAGTTGGTCAAGCTACACGACGATGGTTCGATTGCCCTGAATCTGCGCTACTTCCGCTTCCTGACCCACCTGCGCATGACCGACGACCGGCAGTGGCAGCAGTTGTTCGAGCTGGAGCGCCGTCAGCCGGATGCGCCGCTCACCCAACAACATGCCAACCTAGCGTGGGCCATTCAGCACGTCACCGAGCGCATTGTGCTACGGCTGGCGCACACCGCGCACCAACTCACCGGCAGTGCAAACCTGGTGATCGCCGGAGGAGTGGCGCTCAACGGGGTGGCCAACGGCAAGCTCGTTCAGGAAGACATCTTCAAAAACGTTTGGATTCAACCCGCGGCCGGGGACGCGGGCGGGGCGGTGGGAGCTGCCTACGCGGCCTGGCACGTCGGGCAGGATCAGCCGCGAAAGATTATCTTACCCGATGCCATGCAAGGTGGCTACCTGGGTCCGTCGTACTCGGATAAGGCCATCGAGATTGTGCTGCGGAAGTACGGCGCAACGGCTACGCGTTACGAGGAAGACGAACTGATTGCTTGCGTGGTGGAGCAACTGGAGCAGGGCAAGGTGGTGGGTTGGTTTCAGGGGCGCGTGGAGTTTGGTCCGCGGGCGCTGGGGAACCGCAGCATCCTGGGCGATGCGCGCCATCCGCAGATGCAACAGAAAATCAACCGCTCGATCAAGTTTCGGGAGAGCTTCCGGCCGTTTGCGCCCAGCGTGCGGGAAGAAGATGCCGCCGACTACTTCAGTATCAGTGCACCCTCACCCTACATGCTGCAGGTGCACCCGGTGCAACTCGACCGGCAAATCTCTGTCCCGGTTCCGTCCGATGCTCCTTTAATTGATCGCTTGCGCCACGCCCGCTCTGATATCCCCGCCGTGACGCACGTGGACTATTCCGCCCGGGTGCAGACGGTGAGCCGCGATACCAACCCCCGGTTCTGGAAGCTGCTGACGGCCTTCAAGGAGGCCACCGGCTACGCGCTGCTGATCAACACCAGCTTCAACGTGCGCGACGAACCCATCGTATGTACTCCCGAGGATGCCTACCGCTGCTTCACCGTCACACAGATGGATTGTTTGGTGCTAGGGGATTACTTTCTTGAGAAGACAGATGATGTCTGAGAAGAGCAAGGGTTTCATTATAATTGTTACTTTGCGTGCTTTACTCCTGACCTTATGCTACAAGACAAAAACATTGTGATCATCGGTGGCACCACCGGGCTGGGTCTGTCGGCCGCGCGGGCCTTTGTTCGCCACGGGGCACGGGTGGTGGTGGTGGGCCGCACTGAGGCCACCGTGCAGGACGCCCAACGACAACTCGGCGAGCACGGGCGGGCCCTTACCGGCGACGCCACCGAGGAGGCCACCGCGCCGGAAGCCATCCATCAGTGCGCCGAGCGCTGGGGTAGCTGTCACGGCCTGTACCACGTGGCGGGCGGCAGCGGACGGCGCTTCGGCGATGGCCCCTTGCACGAACTTACATTGGAGGGTTGGAACCGCACCTTCGAGCTCAACCTTACCAGTCTGATGCTGTCGAACCAGGCGGCGGTGCGCCACTTTCTGAAAGAGAAGCAGGGCGGAGCCATCCTGAACATGGGATCGGTGCTGGGCTATTCGCCCTCGCCGCACTACTTCGCCACCCACGCCTACGCGGCCACCAAGTCGGCCATCATCGGGTTCACCAAGGCCATTGCGGCTCACTACGCCCCCGACAACATTCGCGTGAACGCGGTTGCCCCCGCCCTGGTGGAAACGCCTATGGCGCAGCGCGCCGCCAACGACGAGGACATCATGAAATTCATTCGCACCAAACAACCCCTGGACGGCGGACGCATTGGCCATCCGCAGGACCTGGACGGCCTGGCGAGTTGCCTGTTATCGGACGCCGCGAACTTCATCACCGGCCAGGTGATCGCCGTAGACGGCGGCTGGACGTTGAGCGAGGGGCAGTTGTAGTGGACAACTTTCTGCATGGCGTTCCACGCGGGGCTAGTTGGTGGATAGTGGATGTTAGAAGACTTTCTTTAGGGTTAGGATGCTGGATCCTAGCCATTGGTTGCTAATATCCAGTACCTTAGCCAAATAGAAAATTATCCAGTATCCAACATCTGGTCACCCTGAAAATCATCCAACATCCAATATCTGACCACGCTGAAAGTTATCCAACATCCAACACATGAACCAACCAGCACTTGGCATCGATTTAGGAGGAACTCACATTAAAGGTGCTTTAGTGCACCGGGGGGAAGTCGTTGACCACTATCACACCGACACGAACGACCTGCCGGACGCAGAAAACCAGTCGAGCAAAGCGCAGTGGAAGCAAGCCATGCAAACAATGATAGCCGCGGTCCAGCAACGGTATCCCGAGCAAGAACTGGCCATCGGAATCGCCGCGCCGGGCATCCCGGATACCGCCTATACGATGATCAAGTACATGCCCGGACGCCTGCAGGGCTTAGAAGAATTGGTTTGGGCAGAGTTCCTGAACGTGTCACGTCTGCCCGTGCTCAACGACGCGATGGCGGCCCTGTTGGCCGAGAGTCGGTTGGGCGCGGCGAAGGACGCGCAAAACGCGGTTCTGCTCACCCTGGGCACCGGCGTGGGCGGCGGACTGCTCATCAACGGAAAACCTTACGGGGGTACTCATCAGTGGGCTGGGCACATTGGGCACACGGTGGCCGACAGCGGTGGCTTTCCGGATATCACCCGCATGCCGGGCAGCATCGAAGAGGCCATCGGCAACGCCAGCCTCCCCCGCCGCTCGATGGGCCGCTACCACAGCACCCACGATTTGGTGGCCGACTACGAGCGGGGCAATGCGTTTGCCAGCTTCCTGTGGCTCACGTCGGTGCAGAACCTGGCCTGCACCCTGGCCTCGCTCGTGAACCTGATTTCGCCCGAGGTGATTGTGCTAGGCGGCGGTATCACCCGAGCGGGCAACGCCCTATATGATCCACTCGCTTCGTTCATGGACGTGTACGAGTGGCGACCCGGTGACCAACGCACTCCCGTTCGTCAGGCGCAGTTCGACGATTATGCCGGGGCGGTCGGAGCCG
Source organism: Cyclobacteriaceae bacterium (assembly GCA_965217295.1). Classification (GTDB taxonomy): domain Bacteria; phylum Bacteroidota; class Bacteroidia; order Cytophagales; family Cyclobacteriaceae; genus Tunicatimonas. The sequence continues at coordinate 3,166,307 of CBDCHR010000008.1, read as the reverse complement.
CTTTGTTTGCGCTGGAAGGCGGCAAATAGCGTTTAAATCCTTTACTTTGTCAGGGTTCGTGTCGGTACGCAATTAACTTGTCGGTCGGGTGGGAAGAAAATACCGAATGGCGAACAAAGAGTACCGAATGATGAAGTGATTTTATAACGTTTTCACCTTCGTTGTTCACTGCCCTCTGCTCAACGTGCAACATTAATAGATCCACTAACCACGTACTTGCGTCGATGCGAACCCCTAAAAACATTATTTAATTTCTTCCTAACCAACCAAATGATGTCCGTTGTCCAACAGTATTTAGATAAGTGCCAGTCAATCTTGCAAACCGTTGAAGGCCAAACCGAGGCCATTGAGCAGGCGGCCGGGTGGTTTGCCGATACCATTCTGGCCGGGCGCATGGTGCACCTGTTCGGTTCGGGGCACAGCCGCATTATGGTGGAAGAGATGTGGCCGCGCTACGGCTCCTTCGCCGGGTTCAACCCCATTGTGGAGCTTTCGTTGTCGTTTCACAACCTGGTGGTGGGGGCCAACGGGCAGCGGCAGGCCATGTTTTTAGAGAACGTGCCGGGCCTGGCCGAACGCATCCTGCGCAACTTCGACCTGAGCGAACAAGACTGCGCCCTAGTAATCTCCTCGAGCGGTTGCAACGTGGTGCCCATCGAAATGGGCGAACTGTTTCAGCAGCGAGGCATCAAGGTGGTGGCCCTGGTCACCAAGCAGCACTCGGCCGCCAGTAGCAGCAAGCGGGCCGACGGCAAAAAGCTCACTGACTTCGCCGACCTGGTGCTCGATACCGGCGCTCCGGTGGGCGACGCGATGGTGACCGTGCCCGGACTAGACACTCCCGTCTCGCCCGGCTCTACGGTGGGCGGAGCCATGATTGTGAACAGCATCAAGGCGGTAGTGGCTGAACGCCTGACGGCTGCCGGGCAACCCCCGAAAGTGCTCAGTTCGGGCGCGGTGGTGGGAGCCGAACGCGCCGTGGAGCTGTTCGAGGGGGCTTACGACGAGCACGCACATCGGTTGGCAAAGTTGTATCAGCACGTCGGGCAGGCAGAGGCAGGGAAGGGATCAGATTGAATTACCTGACCCCTAGGCTAGTTTGGTTAGCGCAAAGCAGCCTAACCCTGACTAATTGCATCCGTACCGTTGAGAGCAAAGTGCTAAGTTGGAAGGTCAATCGGTTTTGGATACCTTTGGGTTCCACGGGTAGTTTTGTCCGGGGGCTCCTTTTTTGATGTGCCCCCTGTTGCACGATTACCGTGCACATATCTCTTCACCTTAATTATCTAAGCAAACCCAATCTCATCCCATGACCGACCGTCCCATTCGCACCACTGTTATTGGCAGTTACCCCTTCCCCGGCTGGCTGCTGTTTGCCTCCGAAAACCTAGCGCAATTTGGCCCGTCCGACGTTGCCGAAATGATTGATGATGCCGTGGTAGCCGCCGTGCAAGATCAGGTGAGTGCTGGGCTCGACGTGATCACCGACGGCGAGCAAACCCGCCTGGACTTCAACCTGTCGTTCTACGGCTTCATCGAGGGTATCACCCAGAATGCCCTGGTGCCCCGGAAGTGGGGTCCGCCCGCCCACGACCAGCGCGGCAAGCACTCCATCACCGAAGAACTGCGCGCTCCGCGGGGACTGGGTGTGGTGGAAGAGTTCGAGCGTCTGCAGCGACTGGCTCCCGCCGGACCGGTACTCAAAGCCAGCCTGCCGGGTCCCTTCACCCTGAGTGGTCGCCTGTTACCCAACGCGCAGTACCCCGACCGCTACGCCATCACCGAAGCGCTGCTGCCAATGGTGCAGCGCGAACTGGAGGGCCTGGTGGCCGCCGGATGCACCGAAATCACCGTTGATGAGCCCTCAATGAGTTGCTACGCCTATAAGGAAGACACAAAGCGCTTCGTAGAGATCTTCAACCGCACGGTGGAGCCGGTGGTGGGCTGTTGCCGCCTGTCGACGCACCTATGTTTCGGCAACTTCAAGGGCCATGCCGTGGGCTACCGTCGCATTGCCCCCATGCTGCCCGACTTCCTGGACTTCAAGGTGGACGAGGTGCACGTGGAAATGGCCAGCCGGGAGTTTGCCGAGATTGAGCTCATTGCCCAGTTCGCGCAGCGGATGGAGGTGGCAGTGGGCATTGTGGACGTGAAGAGCTACTACATTGAGACCGTGGAGGACATCGTTCACCGCATCAAGCAGTGTCTGGAGCACGTGGAGGCCGACAAACTGTCGGTGGCCCCCGACTGCGGACTGAGCCAAACCGCCCGTTGGGCCGCCCGCAAGAAGCTCGTCAACATGGTGGAAGGCGCCCGACGGGTGCGCGAAACTTTGTAGTTGCCGTTAGTTCTGCTGCTGAAAATCGCGGTAGCAGTGGTTGATCGCTACGATGATATCGTACTCGTTCGACTCCTCAATAAATCGGTCCTCCAGGCGGCAAAACAGGATAAACTTGTCCAGGCGCTCGTCGTTGAGTCCGGTGATCTCCTCGATCATCGCGCGGTTATACTTTTTGGACAAAGCTTTCTGATAGGTGGCCTCTTGCCGGGCTTGCTGCACCTGCCGCTCGTACTTGGCGCGCTTGCTGAAACGATCAAAGATAAACGAAATCGGGCTGCCGACAGACGCCTTCTTTTCCCGGCGGGGCCCCTGGTAGCTGCCCGGAATCACCACTTCTTCGGGTTCGGGTAGGTCGTTGAGGGCCAGCACGGCCCGTTTAAAAGCTTCTACGTCGCGGAAGGCAAACACCGTCACGTTTTCCAGTTGGTACGTCTTTTCGCTCAGGCGGACGGTCAGGTCGTAGTTAGTGGCCTGCGCGGTGTCGCCGAAGTATAGCGCGTAGGCTTCGTAGTTCACTGCCGACAGTTGCAGGGTATCCTGAGCCGAGAAAGTGAGGTAGAAAAAGCCTTCTTCGTCGCTCACCACTCCCCGCTGCGTGCTTAGGTTAGTGACCGTCACGAACGGCAAAGGCTCGTCGGCCTCGTTCACAATCACTCCGGACAACCGAATGGATTCGTTGGCAGGAAGCGACTGGCTCATGGCTTCGGCGGTAATAAGCAGAACAAACGAGAAAAACCAAAAGCGCATACGCGGAGGATAAATGTTTCTACGCAAGGTACGAACAAAACTGGATTTTATTTGATGGATGCCGCGTCGTGAATGACGCGGCTACTGCTCTGCCAATCTGTCATAGCCGGGGGCGTTGGCATACCCCTTGATAAACAACAGATACAAAATATTTCGTAACGCAAACCTGAACAGACAATATCATGGGAAAGATTATAGGCATAGATTTAGGAACTACCAACTCGTGTGTGGCGGTGATGGAGGGGAACGAACCCGTCGTCATTCCCAATAGCGAGGGAGGCAGAACTACTCCTTCTATTGTTGCTTTTTTGGACAACGGTAACGGAGAGCGCAAGGTAGGTAGCCCGGCTAAGCGACAGGCCATCACCAATCCGCAGAACACCATCAGCTCAGTGAAGCGGTTCATGGGTAAGAAGTACTCGGAGGTTTCTTCGGAACTAAAGAACGTCTCTTATCAGATTGAAAAGGGAAACAATGACACTGTTCGCGTGAAGGTCGGTGATCGTATGTATACTCCGCAGGAGCTTTCGGCCATGATTCTTCAGAAAATGAAGTCTACAGCGGAAGACTATCTGGGAACCACGGTAGATGAGGCGGTGATTACCGTACCGGCCTACTTCAACGATGCCGAGCGACAGGCCACCAAAGAAGCCGGACAGATTGCCGGTTTGGAGGTGAAGCGAATTATCAACGAGCCTACCGCCGCGGCCCTGGCCTACGGTATGGACAAGAAGAACCAGGATATCACCATCGCGGTGTATGACCTTGGAGGTGGTACGTTTGATATCTCTATTCTGGAACTGGGCGACGGAGTGTTCGAGGTGAAATCTACCAACGGTGACGTGCACCTGGGTGGAGATGACTTCGATGCCAAGATTATTGACTGGCTGGCCGACGAGTTTAAGAAAGACGAAGGCATCGATCTGCGCAAGGACCCGATGGCGCTGCAACGTCTGAAAGAAGCGGCAGAGAAGGCCAAGATCGAGCTGTCGTCTTCAACCCAAACCGAGATCAACCTGCCCTACATTATGCCGGTAGACGGCATTCCGAAGCACTTGGTACGATCACTATCGCGCGCTAAGTTTGAGCAATTGGTTGACGATTTGGTGAAAAGAACGCTGGAGCCTTGCCGTCAGGCAATTAAAGACGCCGGGGTATCACCTTCTGACATTGACGAAGTGATTTTGGTAGGAGGATCAACCCGCATTCCGAAGATTCAGGAAGAAGTGGAGAAATTCTTCGGCAAGAAGCCTTCCAAGGGAGTGAACCCCGACGAGGTGGTCGCCGTAGGAGCGGCTATTCAGGGCGGTGTGTTCAGTGGTGACGTGAAAGACGTATTGCTGCTGGACGTAACCCCGCTGTCGCTCGGTATTGAGACGATGGGTGGAGTATTTACCCGCCTGATCGAGTCCAACACCACTATTCCTACTAAGAAGTCAGAGACGTTCTCTACCGCATCGGATAACCAGCCTTCGGTTGAGATTCACGTGCTGCAGGGTGAGCGCCAGATGGCGAAAGACAACCGCACGATTGGTCGGTTCCACCTGGATGGTATCCCCCCGGCTCCCCGCGGCGTGCCCCAGGTTGAGGTAACCTTCGACATTGACGCCAACGGAATTATGAACGTGTCGGCCAAGGACAAAGGAACCGGCAAGGAGCAGAATATCCGCATCGAGGCATCTTCCGGACTCACCGACGAGGAAATCGAGAAGATGCGCAAAGAAGCGGAGGCGAACGCCGAATCGGATAAGGTAGAGAAGGAACGCGTCGAGAAAATCAACGCCGCCGATTCGCTAATCTTCCAAACCGAGAAGCAGTTGAAAGAGTACGGCGACAAGCTTTCGGAGGGCAATAAGAAGCCCATTGAAGATGCACTGGCTGAGTTAAAGACTGCGCATCAGTCGCAGGACCTGTCAGCAGTTGACGCTGCTATGGAAAAACTGAATGCGGCCTGGCAGAATGCTTCGCAAGAGATGTATCAGGCCGCGGGTGCTGACGCGGCAGCAGGCGGCCCCGGGGCTCCCGGAGGAGATTCCGGTGCGTCGGGCGGTGCCGACGGCAGCTCAGCCGATGGTGATGTGGCCGATGTTGAGTACGAAGAAGTGAACGATACCGACACTAAGTAAGGTAACCGTTAGTTTGTAATCTAGTGAAAGCCCCCCCGGGGGCTTTTTTGGTTTGATAGTATTAATTTTCTGTTATTTTCTTCTTTTTCCTTCTCGTGTACCATTTCAGGTTGTTTTAAGCGAACTGAGCGGATAAGTAATTGGTACTTTTAAAGTGTGACACTGACTGATCAGACACTGCTTTGTCATTAAAAGTTACCTACGCATATTATATAAGCAGACAACAAAGCGTCCTTGAAGTAAATTTTAACACGAAATTGTGCAATGTAACGTTATGCTTAGGTAATTATCAGGTTTGGTTTACTCCCAAGGGTTAGGATGAATACCGCATCGGTTTCCACTTTAGGGGAAGACGGGTAAAAGCATAAATTACAGGAAATCAGCAAGTAAGCAGCGTAAATGACTTATATGGCACATCTTATGTAAGTTACTTTTGAGAAATAACATTGACGAATAGGGCGTACTATTAGTGAAGATCCCTAACATGGCAACAATACGAAACATATTTAACACGCATCCGCGCCAGGGCTTAGTAAGAATCAAGACCTTACTGACTCTACTCGTGGTTGCGTTGGTGCTCAATGCAATCCTATACGCGGGCGAAGCGTACGCCCTCTGGCAGCTTGCCGACTGGGTGGTAAACTTGCTGAGTGCCCTCACCTCCCTTATCTCATTGCTAACGGTGGTGGCGGTATGGACCTTGGTTTCTCGCCTGCTGAAGCTTCCTTCCGTAGAATCTTTGCACGAAATCAATCTCAAACTGCAAAATGAGATTGGCGAACGGTTTAAGGCGGAAGAAGAACTGCAATTTCATCGCGACCACCTGGAGGCGATGGTGCAAACCCGTACCACCGACTGGAGGAACACGACCGAACAGCTACAAAACGAAGTGGCGGAGCGGGTAAAAGCGCAGAAGCAAGTAACCTTTCAAGCATCATTACTCAATCAATTAGAGAGTGCTATTCTTGCCGGAAACCAGAACCGGGAGATCGTGTACTGGAACCAGCGGGCCAAAAAGATGTTTGGCTGGAAGAAAGAGGAAGTGCTCGGTCGGCCGCTGCGCGAAGTGTTGCTTCACCCGGATCAGTGGAACAAGCACGATAGACGGATCGCCCGATTAACCAAAGACAAACACTGGGAAGGAGATTTGGAAATCCTTCACAAAAATGGCACGCGTTTGCCAGTGCACGCCAGCAGCACCGTGCTGCGGGGAGACAATGACCAGGAGATAGGTTTCGCCTTTGTCTGCTTCGACATGAGCAGCCAGGTGCGCGTGAACAACAGATTGCAACGTGCTAAGGATAAGGCAGAAAAAGCGGCGGTGGCCAAACAGGATTTCCTTTCTACCATGAGCCACGAGATCCGTACTCCGCTCAACGTGGTCATTGGCATGGCCCGCCTGTTGATGGACGCAGACCCCAAGCCTGAGCAGTTGGAATACCTCAAAAGCCTGCAGTTCTCAGCTAATAACCTGCTGGTGATCATCAATGATATCTTAGACTTTTCTAAGATAGAAGCCGGAAAGGTGAAGCTCGAGAAGATAAACTTCAGCATTCAGGAGGTGGTGCAAGGAGTGGTGCAGGCGTTCTTGTTTCACGCCGAAGAGAAAGGCATCGGTCTGAAGTTTGAAATCGACGAAGCGGTACCCGAACGCGTGGTGGGCGACCAGGTACGGCTCACCCAAGTGCTTAACAACCTGGTGAGCAACGCCTTAAAATTTACGGAAAGTGGCTTGGTTTCTATTCACGTGAAACTGGTCAAACAGGGCAATGGCCGTCTGGAAGTAGCGTTCGAAGTGCGCGATACCGGCATCGGAATAAGTGAAAACAAAATTCCGACGATCTTTAATAGTTTTACCCAGGCCACCTCCGATACCACGCGCAAGTTTGGCGGCACCGGGCTGGGCTTAACCATCTGCAAGCGCTTGGTGGAGCTTCAGGACGGAACCATAAAGGTGACGAGTAGAAGAGGAGTGGGCAGCAAGTTTTCGTTTGCTCTTTCCTACGGCATCGCCGAACGGCAGAACGGCCAACCGATCCCTGCCACCGAGACGTATCAGCTCAACGACGTGCGCTTGCTACTGGTAGAGGATAATTCCTCTAACCGCATGGTGGCTATCAGTTTCTTGAGTAAGATGGGAGTGCAGGTCACCGTGGCTGAGAACGGTGCGATTGCCGTGGACAAAGTGCAGAAGCAAGACTACGACATTGTGTTGATGGACTTACAGATGCCCCAAATGGATGGCTATCAGGCTACCCAGGCTATTCGTAAGTTGGGGGGCAAGTACCAAAGCTTACCCATCATTGCTCTGACCGCCGATGTTGTCTCCGATGCCAAAGACCGGGTGAAGCAGGCCGGAATGAACGACTATTTGTCGAAGCCCTTTAGTCCCGACGTGCTCTACCGAAAGATCAGCACCAATCTGCATCTGCAGGTACCGGCCGCCTCGCAGGACGACCATGTAGTGACGCTACAGCACATTATCGACAAGTATGACGATGACTCCACCTTCACTACGAAGCTTCTGAATAGCCTGCGGACGGGCTTCGAGATGTTGCCTCAACAAGTGACAACGGCGGTTGAGACTGACGATGGGTACGCGTTGGGCCGCATACTGCACAAGATGCTGCCCACTATTCGGATGGTGGAAAACAAGGAACTAGAGCAATGCTTAGAAACGTTGAGAACGGCGCTTACGGCGGGAAATGCCGGTGAGCTCCATCTGCAAGAGCTTACTGCTGCCGTTCAGGCTTCCGCCGAAGACTCGCTCCGCTACATCGATACGCTCTCCAAGCGCGTCGCAGCGTAGAAAGAACAGCTTCCCCAACCGTCGTAACTTGTTTCAACGCGGTTTTTTGCTACTTTTGGCAAAAGACTTCGCTATGAAAATTTGTTATATCCTGCTGGTTGGCACCATGCTTGCCGCTTCGTGCCAACCCTCTCCGAGCACTGAATCTACCGAAACAACCACCGAAACGGTTGAAAACCCACCCGCGACGGGCTTCAACGCGGCGGCTTCCGACGAACGCGCTATGCAACTGGCCGACCAGGTGATGCAGGCGATGGGCGGGCGCACCGCCTGGGACACCACGCGCTACTTTCAGTGGAACTTTCTGGGCTTTCGAACGCTGCTGTGGGACAAGCAGACCGGCGACGTGCGCATCGAAGTGCCCCGCGATTCGGCTATTTATGCCATTAACATCCAGGACAATACCGGCAAAGTGCGGCTAAAGGGGCAAGAGATTACGCAACCCGACTCGCTGGCCAAGTACGTGCAGCGGGGCAAAGAAATCTGGATCAATGATAGCTATTGGCTGTTTATGCCCTTTAAGCTCAAGGACTCCGGCGTGACGCTCACCTACGCCGGAGAGGATACGTTGACGGGCGGCGGCACCGCCGAAGTGCTCGAGCTGCGCTTCGAGGGAGTGGGCGTTACCCCGCAGAACAGATACCAAGTGTACGTCGACCCCGAAGATCACTTGGTGAAACAGTGGGCCTACTACCCCGAGGCGGCCATGGACACTCCGCGCTTTGTGCTCCCCTGGAACGACTACCAAACCTACGGTAGCCTCAAACTCGGCGGCGACCGAGGCGAGCGGGATATCAGTGATATTCAGGTGCTGGAGGAGGTGCCCACCGCGATGTTTGAGGAGGTCAGCGCGTTTGAGCTAAGCGGCAGCTAGACCGCTGGGGCGGGTACCGATTTGCGTAGAAGGCGCTCTTGGACCACAAAAAAGCGTATTTTTTAGGAAGGACGCTGACTTTTCGGTCACCAATCAGTGCAAGACAGCGAGATACCTTACGCGTCAGTTGCCGAACCCCCGTTGGCTGAAAACAGAACGTATGCGTTAATCTCTCTCAAAATCCTACCCGCTACCCGACAACGGCATTTGCTGAATTCAATACGAAAAATCAATAGTTCAAGATGAGGCATCGCTTTTCACGCTTCGTACGCCCCGGTAATCGGGCGTTAGATCTCCTTAGACGAAGGGTGTTTGCTTCTTCTTTGATTTCCTACCCGCTTATTGCCGACTGCTTTGATGAGTTTGCGCTATAAACTTACTCGAGTGGTTTAGTCCTTGAAACCTTCCTTTCTCGCCCGTTTGAAGCTTCTATATTTGGCGCTACCGGCAACGCCGAATTATGAAGAAATCTCCTGCTTTTTTTTGGATAGCACTAGTGATGTTTGGGCTGATGACCGGACTGAACCAGTCAGGATTTGCCAGCGCGGCTAATAAACCTGCGCTCAGTGCGCCTTCTTTCTGGGGAGCCGTAACGCTCACCAATCCGTTGCCTGATACCGTGGCCACGGCAGGCAAAAGCTTTATCTACCAGATACCTGCCAACACCTTTAGCAACGCCGATGCTGACGCGCTGACGTATACGGCGGGCATGACCAACGGAAATCCGTTCCCGGATTGGTTGACCTTCGACGCCAGCACCGCCACCTTCAGCGGATTCCCCGCCAACCTGGACCACGGGGTGGTGGAGATCAGCGTGTCTGCCTACAACAACGCCGGAAGCACCGCCAGTGATGTCTTCCAGATTGTGGTGCAGGCCATTCCGGAGGTCGACCTGAACGGAACGGACGAGGGCCGTAGCTATTTTGATACCATGCACGAAGACGGTCCCGACTCGATTGCCATCACCGATCCGGGAGTGTTCATCAGCGACAACGACGGCAACGAACTGACCAAAGTAATTATCTCGCTGAGCGAGATTGAGCTATACGATCCCACTGAGGAGTATTTGTTGGTCACCGACGAAGCCATTGCCGCCGCGCAAGCCGCCGGTCTCCCCGACCCAAAGTACAATCCTGTCTCAGGCGATATCATTATCACCGGGGCGGCTTCGTTGGCCGAATACGCGGCTATTCTAAAGGAAATCCGGTACGTGAATATTTCTGAGGATCCGGATGAGGGCTCCCGGGTGATCGTGTTCCTGGCCACCGACGAGGATGGCAACGAGAGCAACACCATCATCTCCGATATCTTCGTGAGTGCCGACAACGACCCCCCAACGCTAGACATTGACGCTGATGATAACAACAATGACGGCGCCGCTGAATTTAGCAACACTTTTGTAGAAGATGGCCCGGCGGTGGTAGTCACCGATAGTGACGTGGAAATCACCGACGTGGATCACGATGGCATCGCCCAAGTTGTGGTTTCGGTCACCAATCGCATCGACGGCGATCAGGAGAATCTGTCGTTGTCCGGAAGTCTTCCGCCGGGGTTCAGCCACGGCTATAACGACAGTGGTGATTTGATTATCAGTGGCAACGGAAGCCTGGCCGATTACGAATCGGCCCTTAAACTCATCACCTACCGCAACAACTCGCAAGACCCCGACGACACCCCCCGAACGGTGCGCATCACGTATAACGACTTGGGAGTGAACGGAGCGGTTTCCAATACAACCACGATTTACGTCGTTCCTAAAAATGACCCGCCCGACGGTCATGCCGACACCCTGGTTGTGGCGGAGTACAGCCGGGACAACGCTTTTACCCTGCCACCTCCGAGCGACGTAGACAATGCATTGGAGGAACTTGAGATGACCGTCAGTGCGCTGCCAGATTTGGGGGTAGTTACCCAAGCCGACGGCCGTCCGTTGGCGGTTGGCGACCGACTACCGGCCACGGCCTTTACTACGCTGCAGTACGATACGCCCGACAACTACGACGGCCTGGCCCCTCCCGGAAGGCTCGTGTACACGGTAGAAGACGATTCTGCCGCTACCGCTACCAGCACGGTCACTTTTCTGATTAACAACGCTCCTGAGGCCGATGACTTCACGGTGACTACCGAAGAGGACACGGACTACGTTTTCACGCTGGCTGATTTTGCCGATGGATACTCCGACGCCGAAGGCGACACCCTGGCGTTTGTGGTGATCAGCAGTTTGCCCCTCGATGGCTGGCTACTGCTGGAGGGCGATACGGTGCGGATAGACGATGAGGTGCGCCTAACCGCTTTGGACAGCGGCAAGTTGGTCTTTGCGCCCGCCCTAAACGCCAACGGCACTCCCTATACCTCGTTTTTATTTCGGGTGAAAGACGAACGGCGGGCCACCAGCGAGCCCTACGTGGCTAGTATCGTGGTGACTCCGGTCAACGACCCTCCCGCCGTTGATACGGTGCGCGTGAGCGGCCCCGAAAACGAAATTATTTTCTTCACCGTCACCAACTTTCAGTCGCAGTTCAGTGATCCGGAGGGCGATACGCTGACAAAAGTCAAAATTGAGCGCCTTCCCGCCAATGGAACCTTGCTGCTCAAAAACCAGCCGGTAGCGGTTGGGGATGAAATTGCCGTAGACCAACTCGACTCCCTCTCCTTTGCCCCGGAGGCTGGTTTCGACGGGGTGGTCCAGTTTTGGTGGAACGGTCACGATGGCTCCGTTTACGCCGAGCGTTCCGCCCCGGTGATTATCACCCTGCTAGAAGATAACACACTAGCGGCTATCGACGGCGAAATCCGGATGGAAGATATTCTGGTCTACACCGGCTCGCTGCTGCCCAACGTAATCAACCCCGCCAACGGCACGTTGGTATTTGCCACTTCCCCGGTCATTGCCACCGAGCACGGCACGCTGACTATTGAGCCTGACGGTTCGTTCACCTACGAAACTACTGCCGACTTTTCGGGCACTGACCGCTTTGTGTTCGAGGTGTGCAACACCGCCACCCCAGCGCAGTGCGCGCAGGCTACCATCACCATCCTGGTGATTAATGGCCGGTTAGACAGCGACCGCGACGGCATTCCGGATGCGGAAGAAGATCCCCTGGTAATCTACGAAGGCTTTTCGCCCGATGGTGACGGAATAAATGACGTGTGGCGTATCCGCAGTATCGAGAACTATCCTAACAATACGGTGCGCATCTTCAATCGCTGGGGCAACCTGGTGTTTGAGATCACCGGCTACAATAACCAAGACCGGGCCTGGAGCAGTTACTCCACCGCAGGTCTGGTGTCGGGAGACGTGCCCGATGGCACTTATTTCTACCTAATTGATTTGGGCAACAACCAACCGCCCCGCTCCGGCTACGTAATCGTGAATCGCTAATGATGAAAAAGACACTTCCCTCCTACTACCCCCAGAACCAGACCACTCGTCGTGCTCAGCACACGCAAAGGGTGGCCCGGCTAAATGCCGAAATTCGGTTCGCCACGCTGGTGATCATTGCCACTGGTCGGAAGACCGGGGCGGCAGTGATGCTCTGGTTGTGTCTGTTGGTTGCTCCGGCGTGGGCACAGCAACGGATGATGTTCACGCAGTATATGTTCAATGGCCTGGCGATCAACCCCGCCTACGCGGGCAGTCAGGGAGCCCTGGACCTCACCGCCCTGGCCCGCGAGCAGTGGGTTGGCTTGGACGGTGCGCCCAGCACCCAAACCTTTTCGGCCCATGCTCCCCTGCGCAACCAACGCGTGGCCTTGGGCCTGCTGATGACCCACGACCGTATCGGGGTGAGCGACCAGACCGGGGTGTACGGGGTGTACGCCTACCGCATCAAGCTGAAACACGGCACCCTGTCGGCAGGCTTGCAGGTGGGATTTGATTCGTACCGGACGGGCTTCAGCCGCGTGAAAACCGAAGCGGACGGCGACCGGCATTTCGCAGTAGACAATGCCCAGGCATTTCTGCCCAACTTTGGGACCGGAGTATACTACGCCACCCAGCGGTTCTACGCCGGGATATCGGCCCCCCAGTTGCTTAACAACCGGTATCCGGGCAATGAACAGAGCCAGGCGCGTCAGTTTCGCCACTGGTTTGCCACCGCGGGCTACGTGCTCGACCTCAATCGCGATCTCAAACTCAAGCCCAACGTGCTGCTGAAGGCCGTGCAGGGGGCCCCCGTATCGATCGACCTGAACGCCAATTTGCTGATCAAGGAGACGCTGTGGGTGGGCATGTCGTACCGTTCGTTCGACGCCCTGAGCTGGCTGGTAGAAGTGCAGGCTAGTCCGAAACTACGCATCGGCTACGCCTACGACATGACGGTGAGTCCGCTACGGCAGGTAAACAGCGGATCGCACGAGTTGATGCTCAACTACCGGGTGGCGGTGCAGAAGTCAAAGATTATTACTCCGAGGTACTTTTAAAAGGAGTGAGTGAGTGAGTGAGTGAATGAAAAAATGAGTGATTAGAATTGGTATGATACGTTTTGTATGGTTGTGCTTAATGGGTTTGCTTCTGCTAACCGGTGGGGCGTACGCGCAGACATCGATGAGCAAGAAGCAACAGAAAATTGTGCGCAAGGCCGACCGCTCGTTCGAGTACTTTGCCTTCCCGGCGGCGGCCGAAGGCTATAATCGGGTGCTGGAAGATACGCCCGACAACGTCGCCCTGATTCGACAAATGGCGCGCTGCTACCACCACCTCAACGATGCGCCCCAAACTGCTTACTGGTACCAACAGTTGGAGGACAGCCTGCCGATGTTCACTGCGGATGATAAACTGCACTACGCGCAGGCACTGGCCAGTGAGCAGCAGTACGAGCGGGCCAAGCAGTGGTACGCCGCCTACGGGCAGTCGGGGGCAGCCCAGCAGTTAGCCAACCAAAAACAAGCCGCCTTTGATCAACTGGCCACCTTCTACCAGGATTCTGCCTTCTATACCTTGACTCCCGCCGCAATAAACTCCCCGCACTCCGATTTCGGACCGGCTTTTCTGGGCGAGGGCATTGTTTACGCTTCGGCGCGAGAAGGAAGTTCGTCGGGTAAGCACTACGACTGGTACGATCAGGCCTACCTGGATCTCTACTATGCTCCGGTAGATTCACTCAACCGGCTCGGCACACCGCAACGCTTGGCCGGAGCCGTTAACACCCGGTTTCACGAGGGGCCCGCCACCTTTTACGCGGGCGGACGCCGCATGATCTTTACCCGCAACAACTACCACGGTCGCCACAAGGGGCGGAGCAAAGACTATCAGATGAAACTCAAGCTTTACACGGCGGTACGCGACGACACGACCACCCTGGACTGGACCGACGTGCGTCCGTTTCCTCACAACTCCGACGAGTACTCCAGTGGCCACCCCACGGTATCGGCCGACGGTAGTCGTTTGTACTACGTTTCGGACCGCCGCGGAGGTAAGGGGGGCACGGATATTTACGTCTGCCAGTGGCAGCGCAACACCTGGGGTCGGCCGGTTAACCTGGGCGAACGGGTGAATACCGTCGGCAACGAAATGTTTCCCTTTATCCACCCGAGCGGCGTGCTCTACTTCGCCTCCGACGGGCGCGGGGGCTTGGGCGGGCTGGATATCTATCGCATTGATCTGAACGAAAAAAATGCGGTAGCCCGCAACGTGGGGTACCCAATCAACTCGAGCTACGATGATTTTGGCCTGATTGCCGGAAAAGACGAGGCGGATGGTTTTTTCTCGACCAACCGCGATGCGGGGCTAGGCAACGACAACGTCTATCGTTTCCGCTACCGGCCCAGTGCTTCGCTTAGCATTCCCGGAGTGGTGCGGTCGGTGCAGGACAGTACGCCCCTGGCGATGGCCCAGGTGATGCTGCAACGTGCCCCTGGTGATACATTGGCCGACGTACGAACCCAGGCTGACGGTACGTTTGCGTTCATCCTGGACTGGGAGCACCGCTACCGGGTCACCGCGACGCGCGCTGGCTATTCGCCGGATACCGTGCGCTTCTTAACCCAACGGGGAGTTGCCCGCCCCGATTCGGTGGTGCTGTACCTGGATCAACCGGTGTTGGCAGAAGGTGGTCAAGATAGGGCGGGTATTTCCAGAGTAGACGGTCCGGAAGCAAATTTTACTGGAGCGCGCGATCCGTCGCTTCGGGAAGCAGCCCCGGCCGTGATGGTGCGCGGCACCACTCTGAATCGCGCGACTCGGCAACCGCTGCCCGGCACCACCGTGACGATAGAAACCGTAGAAACCAAAGCAACCAGGCAGTACGTGACTGACAGTGCGGCGCAGTACCGCTTTGCCATCAGCACTGGCCAGTCGTACCGCCTGCGGGCCGAACGAGCCGCTTTTATCGGGGCCAACCAGGTATTTAGCACGCAGGACACCACGGGTATTCTGACCTACGACTTGCTCCTGGATTCTATTGAAGTGGGCAAAGTGGTACGGCTGGACCGGATCTTCTACGATTTTGATAAGTGGGACATTCGTACCGATGCCATTCCGGAGCTGGAACATCTGTTGGCGGCACTGCGGGGTTATCCGAGCATGAAGATAGAACTCAGTTCGCACACTGATGTGCGCGGCAGCGATGCGTATAACCAGTACCTGTCCAGCCAACGCGCCCAGGTGGTGGTATCGTACCTTATTGCCCAGGGCATTCGGCCCGACCGGATGGTGGCCAAGGGCTACGGAGAAACCAAATTAACAAACGACTGTGCCAATGGCACGCCTTGCTCAGAGGAACGGCACCAGGAGAACCGGCGGACGGAGTTTATGATCACGGAGTATTAGAAGCATCCGCTTATATTCCATCCCATGCCCGCACTCGATAGTGCGTACGATCTTGTTTTTCGTCTCCCCCGTAAACTAGCGTTCGGGTCTTTACCGTTCCCTGGGTAATTTCTGAGAATCGATCCATACCCTGAAACAGCTTGGGAAGAATCGTTTGGGTTGATTTGATCTCAAAGATATCTAGTCCGCCGCCCGTTGGGGTTAGCAGATCTATCTCATGCCCGCTAGAATCTCGCCAAAACCAGTAGTCGCGTAGTAAGTACTGGTGATGATTTTTCTTCATCACATTGGCCACCACCAGATTCTCAAACAGACTGCCCAGCAAGCTCTGATCGGTAAGGTCGCCGACTTGTCGGAACCCCAACAGATAAGCAACCAGTCCGGTGTCGTAGAAGTACAGCTTAGGAGTCTTGACAACTCGTTTGCTGAAATTCTTATAGTAGGGTGATAACAGAAAAACAATGTAACTGCTCTCTAGAATGGACAACCAGGACTTCGCGGTGGGCTGAGAAATTCCGCATTCGTTGGCTAGATTACTTAAATTGAGAAGTTGCCCATTTCGGGCGGCGCAAAGCTCAATAAAATTACGGAACCGACGGGTGTCCTGTACGTTGGTGAGTTCAGCCACGTCCCGGTCAATATAAGTCTGAACATAGTTATTGTAAAAGGTAGGAGGTGGAAGGTCACGGTCGTAAACTGCTGGGTAGAATCCTTTGATGATCAACGATTTCCAATCGTTCATTAGCAAATTATCCTGCTTTAGCTCATCCGAGTCAAAGGGAAGAAGTTTAAAGATAGCTACTCTACCGGCCAGGCTTTGCGTAATGCGTTCTAATAAATGAAAGTTCTGTGAGCCGGACAGAATAAACTGTCCCATCTGTCCGCTATTATCTACAATTGTCTGCAAGTAGGAAAATAGGGCAGGTGCCCGTTGCACTTCGTCAAAGATTACTTGAGCGTTGTATTCCTTTAAAAATCCTACCGGGTCATTAGTAGCATAACTGCGGTTGTCAGGATTCTCTAACGAAACGTACCGATACTCAGGAAGAATAGCTCGTAGCAAGGTTGTCTTACCGGATTGCCGAGGGCCAGTGAGCGCTAAAATAGGGTACTTTGGCAGAAGTGCCTGGAGGGCAGTTGCCAACTGACGTTTAACAATAGTCATACAAACAATCTATGACCGCAAAGATAACAATTTTGAAAATACACAACATATATTTTGAAATTACATAAGCAGATGGTCGTTAACGCGTAGTAACCAGATAGGTGGAACACGCTTACTAAGGAGTGATCTTTAACAAATAGCTAGCAGCGCTCTTTACGAGTCAGTTATTGCCTGAGGCTACATCAATGACAATCTTGCCCTGTACAGAGCTGGCTTCAAGC
Organism: Cyclobacteriaceae bacterium; assembly: GCA_965217295.1. GTDB lineage: Bacteria > Bacteroidota > Bacteroidia > Cytophagales > Cyclobacteriaceae > Tunicatimonas. The sequence goes on along the minus strand of CBDCHR010000008.1, from coordinate 3,149,255 downwards.
TCACGAAAAGCGTCTTGGTACTCACCAAAGCTATATACGCGATGGATATTAGGGGTAAACACATCCTTTTGTATCTACTTGCCCAGTTGCTCAAGGTGCTTCTGGTTCGCTTTTACCAGCACGAAATCAAACCTCGGCCTGAAAAACAACTTCTTAAAAACGTACAGTGGGTTCGGAATCAGGCAGACGAAACGACCATATTTGCGCAGCACCTTTTTAGCGGAAGAGTAAACATCTCCCCGCTTGGAGTACACCTGAAAAAAGACATCGTACCTGGCCTTCGTATCAAATACGTCTTCAGTGTCGTAGGCCGCAAACGCGTCTGCCCCCTGAGAAAGACAGTAATCCCGATTTCTCGAGTGGCTTACCGCGGTTACTTGCGCGCCCAGCTGCTTGGCAATATGAGTAGCCGCGGTTCCAACCCCGCCTGAAGCGCCAAAGATCATCACGTTCTGCCCCTTGCGCAATGCCGCTTTTTCGGTTAGTGCCTGAAAAGCCGTCAGATAGGCACAACCAGTGGCCGCCGCCGTTTTGTGGGGTATTTCCACGGGCTTGACCGCCAGATACCGAACCGGAATGGAGCAAATTTCAGCAGAAACTCCCCCTTTAATCCGCTCAAGATAACCAAAGACCTCGTCTCCTTCGCAAAGATGCTTAACCTCGGGGGGCAAGCTGATTACCTCTCCCGAGAAATCGGCCCCGGTAAGTTTGGGGAAAGAGTGGCCCGTCAAAAACTTTAGCTCGCCTTCCCTAATCACAGTATCACGAGGATTGAGACTTATCGCTTTAATCCGAACGAGTGCTTCGCCCTTTTTCACGGTGGGTTCGGGAAGCTCCCTAATTTTTAGGGCCTCTACCGAACCGTAATCTTCAAAAACTATCGCTTTCATATGTTCTTGTTTACCGTTTATTCTTTTATCGGACTAGTCGGCGAACAATCCAAATGGCTGCTCCTACTGCGCCGACCGCTGCTAGTTTGGCTACTGTCGGTTCACGCTTAGCCTGCTTGGCCACAATGCCGACAAAGCCGACCGTCGCTCCCGGCAGGTGCGCATTACTGAGGAGGGAGAGCGGTTGGCTCATCAGATTGACGCGCGGATTATGCGCCTGTCGACACTTTTGCTAGGGCGGCTAAACGACGAAGAGAAGAAAAGCCTAACGCAGCTACTCGAGTTGCTCAACGCCTTTCACGAAGAAGTCTATTCCAAGAGTAGAGAGGCCTCGTTAGAGAAAATTATGACGACGTATTTACCCGAAGCGGCCCCGCAGCGTTGATATAACCCCCTGCCTTATCTATCTTGAGCCCTAATTCGTACCTAACCTCAGCCAGCGCAATGACTCGTCTACTGCTAACTTTTTTACTATCGGCTACTACGCTGTCCGTCTCGTTAGGCTGGGGCCAAACCGGGCACCGCACCGTGGGGCAACTGGCCGAATGGCACCTCAATCGCCGGGCGGCGAAGAACATCAATGCGCTGCTGGGCCCCACCTCGCTGGCGATGGTGAGCACCTGGATGGACGAAATCCGCTCCGACTCCACCTACGACTATACCAACACTTGGCACTGGGTGACCGTGCCTCCCGGACAAACCTACGATCCCGTCATTCAAGAACCCACCGGCAATGCCTACGAAACGGTGCAACGCCTCATCGGCAGTCTCAAGAGCGACACCCTTAGTGCGCAGCAGGAGCGCGAGTACCTGATGATACTGGTGCACCTGGTGGGCGACTTGCATCAGCCGCTACACGTAGGCACCGGTACCGACCGGGGTGGCAACGACGTACGCGTACAGTGGATGGGCGAGGCCTCAAACCTGCACCGCGTGTGGGACAGTGACATGATCAATAGTAAGCAGTTGAGCTACACCGAGTTGGCCAAGTACCTCAACCGCCGAGCCGATTATGCTTTCATACAGCGGTGGCAATCCACTCCCCCCCGTGACTGGCTCACCGAGGCCATGCAGTTACGCGACACAGTCTATGACCTTCCGGAAGACGGGCAAATTGGGTATCAATATTCTTACCTCAACTTCCCGGTGGTGGAACGGCAGTTGTTGCTGGCCGGAGTACGGCTGGCGGGAGTGCTGAATGAGATTTATGGGTGATATCAGCCTACCCATTCAGCTAGGCGCAGCGAATTATTTCGAATATGCTATTTATAGATATACTTGAGAAGCATCGTCAGGAAGCAGAGCAAGCGGTTCAGTCACTTTTTCAGAAAGTAGAAAAGAACTAGGATGATGAAAATGATTTGCTGCTTGTGTTACTCAATGGATTCTACAATGAGAGTCTAGTCGGTATTGATTATACAACTGCTGCGTATTCAGTTCGTCTAGTTCGGTAGAAGTGAACTGCTCGCCACTCGTTTCGCACAAGTAGTAGTGATACTGGATAGAAAATATTTCCTTACGGAAAGTCATCTCCCGCTCCTCTCGTCGTAGGGTCATCTCCTGACCGGTGATTGGACTTTTCATATTATGAACTTTTAAAAGCGTGGCTATCAGCCGACACTGCCGCGTTGTTGCACTACCGCCGTAGCAGCCACACTCCCACCAATGCCCCTACCGCAGCGCACAGATACACCACATAATTGATGGAGCCTCCAAAGTAGTTGTTCGTCACATAAAGACCCACCAGAAAACCGATGGTGGCCCCACAAAGTGCTTTCACGATCACCGGCATCCGAATGTGTTTAAGCATTGGGTTCATTACGCTAATTCTTTCTCTTTAGCATCAGCTACTCGTACGCTGTCGTTGCCAATGAGGATGGGCTGGCCGAAACGACCTTCTTCTTTTCCATTCTCAAGCTTGAGCACGCCGCGGGGGCACACCGCCGAGCAGATACCGCAACCCACGCAGGAAGCGCGCACGATGTTTTGCCCGCGCTGGGCGTACCAACGTACGTCGATGCCCATCTCGCAGTAGGTAGAGCAATTGCCGCACGAAATGCACTGTCCGCCGTTGGTGGTGATGCGGAAGCGCGACTTGAAGCGCTGCACGATGCCCAGGTAGGCGGCCAGCGGGCACCCAAACCGGCACCACACCCGGTTGCCCATCAGCGGATAGAACCCTGTGCCGATCACCCCGGCGAAACCCGCTCCGATGAAGAAACCGTAGGCCGAAGCCACGCTGTAGGTGGGCACCCCCAGCAAGCTGCCGCTGCCGGTGAAGAACGTATAAATCATTCCAACCGTCATCAGCACGGCAAACACGAGCACACCGTGCACCGTGTAACGCTCTACCTTCCAGGCGCGCAGCGATTTGTCGGACAGTTGGCGGTAGGGGTCGCCCAGGGTTTCGGCCAGTCCCCCGCAACCGCACACCCACGAGCAGTACCAACGCTTGCCGAAGAAATAAACCAGCACCGGCACGGCAACGATAATGAGTATGATGCCCCAAACAATCATGAAAATGCCGAGTCCGCCGTTCTCCAGCAACTGGTTCAGACTGCTGGGAAAGAAGAAGTCGTAGTCCAGGGGCCAAATGTTTTTGAAATCGTAGTACGGATTATTGAGCCGGATCAGAATTTCGGGAATCAGGAAGGCGAAGGCGGTCTGGAAGAACATCACCGACAGCGTGCGAATGATCTGGTAGTTGTTGTGGCGGTAGTTAATGATCATCCGCATGCCCATCACGGCAATGCACAGGGTGTACAAAAAGCCGTAGAGGAAAAACTCGCCGGCCGGATTACCGCTTAGCTGCTCACTCACCGGATCCACCATCAAAATCCAGTTGGTGAGGTAATAAGGATAAAAGTAGAGAAACACGTAGAAAACGATCAGAAACGAACCCACCAAAATACCTAACCAGCCCCGGTGCTTGAGCGCATTGTGGAAAATATGGTTGTTTTTGATCCCGGCGTGTTCTTCTACCCGGGGAAGCAAATACATCAGTGCGCCGATGATGCTCGCCAGATAGATAAACAGCAGCACCGCCACCGTGTGGTCGCGAATAAGTCCAACCGTTGAAGCTTTAACGATCGTGGTTTTCAACCCCTTGGCCTGGTAGCGTCCAATGCCTTTCTGCTCAATCACCCCATTGTTGATGCTCTCAACGGTGCCTGATAACTGCGATTGTAGGGCTTCTGGGCTATCAAACTCTTTCCCCTCTAACCACCCCGTGTAATCGCGTAGGCTCTGGGCTTTGGTTTCGCCCACTCCGTCTGAGGAGAATACCGAAGCGGCCACGTCGGCCGAGTAGGTCATGTCGTTTTCGGAGGCAATCTTGTCAGCAACCTGGCTCACCTCTTCCGAAGTGATGCCGTACACTTGCTTTACCCGCTGGTTGGTGCGCTCAATCACATCGTCCAAATCGCTGATAAAGGGCAGATTATAACCATAGGTCTTACCCAACATCTCATCGGCCTCAGCAAGAATCAAGCGGTAGGAACTGTTGTTGGCAGAGGCACTTTGCGACTCACTTTCGCTGTCGTATTCCTGCGCAGCGGCATTGGCGGGTTCTTCCCCCTCCGTGCCAAAATTATCGTACAGAATCTCATCCGTCAGCCGAAAGTCCGACAAGAAGAACGTGCCCACCCACAACCCAAACCCCACCACAAACAACCCCAACCCAACAATCTGAATCACTTTTCTCATAGTACTTTGTATTTCATCTGTGAAATCTGCCCATCTATCTGTGTCATCTGTGAAATCCGTGTGCAAAAAAACGCCCCCTACAAGCCCAGCAACGCCGCTACCCTACCCCGCTTCCGCACCCGCACCGCCCGCTCCGGGTACGCCGCGTTAAATGCCTGCTTTATCTCATTTTCGTGATGCTTATAGAACTCTGGATCGAAGTTCGCCTCGCGCAATCGCTCCACCACGTAACTGACGTCCGCTTGCTGTTTGATCCACCGCTCGCACACCGCATGCTTGAACCGGATACCCATCAGGTTGAACCCCTGCACCACCCCCGATTCTTTGGAGAAAACAATGCGAACCGCTTTTTCACCCTCCGGGTGCTCCCAGTAGAAGTGCTCTTCATCTTCCTGCGGATGAGCGTTTACCTGTCCGTAGACCTGGTACTCAATGTCGAAGAACTTAGCAGAGTTGAAGAACACTCCCGGAATGTAGTGCATCCGCTGGCCGCAAATGGTTTTGGCTACGGTTTCGCCCTGCATGCGACCACTGTACCAGATTTGCTCCAGGTTGCGGCGGCCGGGCGGAGCCTCCCGGTGCTGCGCACAGTCGCCCACGGCATACACGTTTGGCACGTTGGTTTGTAAGTACTCGTTCACTAAAATCCCCTTGTCGGTTTCGATGCCCGAACCTTCCAGAAACTCAATATTGGGGTGCACCCCGATGGTGATGCCCACAAACTGACAAGCAATCTCTTCGTCCTCGACCGTAACAATTGACTCGACCTGCGCCTCACCTTTGATTTCTTTGAGTCCTGATTCACTACGCAGATCAATGCCGTGGCTGCGGATATGGCGACTCACCATCGCGGCCTCTTCCATCGGCAGCACGCTTCGCCAGTACTCTTTCTCCCGAATGATGAGCGTGACCGGAATGTGCCGGGAGTGCAGACACTCCGCCATCTCAATCCCAATGAGGCCTCCTCCCACAATCACCGCTTGCTGCACGTTCTGGGTGTTCGCCTCCATTGCTTCAACGTCCTGGTAGGTGATCATCCCCTGCACCCCTTTCAGATTTTCGCCGGGCCAACCCGCCCGATTCCCTGATGATCCGGTGGCTAGCAGTAGCACATCGTACGACAGATCGCCGCCCGCTTGCAAATGCAATTTTTGCTGCTCGGTATCCACGCGCGTCACGTAATCACGCACCAGATTGATATTGTTCTTGGGCCAAAAGCCGTCTTCGTAGGGCTTGGTGTGCTCGTAGGTCATGTGCCCCATGTAAATGTACATGAGCGCCGTGCGCGAGAAGAAATGATCGGTTTCGGCCGAGATAATAGTAATCTGACATTCGTTTGCTGACCTCAACTTGCGGATGTGCCGGGCGGCCGTGACTCCGGCGATGCCATTACCAATAATGCAGACGTGGGTCATTTGAATCGAGGGTTAGCCCCTGCAATTGTACACAATAAGCAAGGTAAAAAATGTCGTCAATATTGCAATAGTCAACAGTCGATAGTCCATAGTCGATAGTCCATAGTCCACAGTATTCTGTCGACTATCGACTAATAACTGTGGACTTGTTTCAGAAACTATACACTACTCCGCCCGAGAAGCGGGTGCCTAACCCAACGTTGCGGCCACTGACGTACCTCCCTACTCCGGCCGACACTCCGAAGCCCGAAGCCACGGGTACAAACAGAGATGCTCCGATCTGGGTGTAGTTTACGCGGGTTTCGTTGAAGGGAACTTGCCCAATATCTAGCGCATCGCCATCAGAAACCTGCGTCTCTGACCACAAATCTACGTAAAAAGCGCTTGCCGCGTAGCCTATCTTGGCCGACAGCAACGTGGCGTTGGGCACGTCGTTCGAGCGCAAAGAGTAACCGGCCTGCAGCTCGCCGAATAGTCCCGCATTGCTCTGAAAATGGGTTATTAATCGCAGATCACTTCGGGTAGATTGGTTGCCAATAGAAAGTGGCAAATCTTCCTCGTAATCGCTAAGCGGAGTGGCGAATCCTAAGGCTCCCAAGAACGATAGGTTACCGCCCCCCGTCTCTATGAACAACGGCCGCCATTTAATGAACAAAGAGGCATCCTGCAATCCGCTGTCTTCCTGGCTCACCGTATCCACTCCCGCCCCCTGCACCGCAATATAGGGTACGTTCATAATGATGTCCACCTCGTCAGTGAGTCCCACGGTTCCGTATAAGCTCACGCTCTGCGTGGTAATTTCTCCGCCCCAGGTTCTTAATCCAGTGTCGATGCCTTCTCTCAGGGTGGACCCGGCATAGAATTCGTCGTAGCGTTCCCAAGAATAGGACACAACTAAACTACCGTTTCCTTTGCCTTTCATAAAACCATCGGTGATCGGCTGAGCAAAGGTTGGAAAACTCAGAAAAACCCCTGTCAGAAGTAGGAAAGCGATTTTTAGCACGTTGATAAGGCAAGGTCTCATAAGAATTGTGGTTTGTGGGATAAGAAAAATTGATTGGCGAAAGCTCTGCAAGTATCTGGGATACCGGCCAAAACAAATGTCTAGTAGCCGACTTTTGAGGAAGAGGTTAGAACGCTGGGGTTCTGTTTGGTAGGCGATGAGACAAGTATTTTCCTAAAATGTCTCCTATCTGACACCCAAGAGGGTGGTTCGCTACGTAAGTGTTTCTAATCTACTGCCGTCATCAATTAAGAATTTAACCGCCTCGACTATGAATTTTGTTCTTGTTATCAGTCTGCTGAGCACGCTACGTGTAGCCACCTTCACCGAGCAGACTGATGCTTTCTTGAGCAATCGCGTGTCCGACGGAAAGGTAGACTATGCAGGCATTGTCCGGGATCGCGACCAAATTGACGATCTCTATCAACAAATTAGCGAGATGTCGCTGAAGGGCGCTTCAGACGCTGAGAAGAAGGCCTTCTATATCAATGCCTACAATATCATCACCATCCACCAGATTGCCGAGCACTACCCGGTGAAGTCGCCCATGGACGTGAAGGGATTTTTCGACCAAGCAAAGCATACGGTAGCCGGTGAGCAGTTGACCCTGAATGAACTGGAAAAGAAAAAACTACTGGAGCCTTATCAAGATCCGCGCATCCATTTTGTACTGGTGTGCGCGGCGGTGAGTTGCCCTCCCCTCGCTGATTTTGCCTACCAGGCTGATAAATTAGACGAACAACTGGATGAGAAAACCCATCAGGCACTTAACAGTGACAGCTTTGTGCGCGTGAAAAAAGACCAGAAGAAGGTGGAGCTCTCTAAAATATTTGAATGGTACAAGGATGATTTCACGTCGAACAACGCCTCGCTAATCGCCTACGTGAATCAGTACCGCGATCAGAAAATCCCTAGCAACTACCAGGTGAGCCACTACGAATACGACTGGCAACTTAACGAGCAGTAGTCAACTCACTGAGGCACGTCCATCACGGTGCCGCAATTGTCGCAGGTGCGCAACTCTTCTGAGTCGTGGAATTTGTTGATGGCATTTTTTAACTGCCCCACAATGTCTTCCAGCGGAAAATATTCTTCGTATAGCTTGTGGTCGCAGTTCTCGCAAAACCATAGCAGACCGTCGGTGTGGGCTTCGTTGCGTTTCTTTTCAATCACCAGCCCAATGGTGTTGGCCGGTCGGCGGGGACTATGCGGTGTTTTGGCCGGACACAAAAAAATGTCTCCCTCGCTAATGACTACGTCTTTGGTTTCGTTGTCTTCTCGAACCTTCAGCGTAATACTTCCTTCTAGCTGATAAAAAAACTCTTCGGTTTCGTTGTAGTGAAAATCTTTTCGGGCGTTGGGACCACCCACCACCATCACAATGAAGTCGGTGGTATCGTGGTATACCTGGGCGTTGCCCACCGGGGGTTTGAGCACGTCGCGGTGTTCGTCGATCCACTTCTTCAGATTAAATGCTTGGGTCAGGGCCATAATTGATCAAATATAAGCGGGTCAGATGAGCCGTTCACTAAAATGAGAGCTAGGAAACTAACACATTTGCGGTTTAAATAGTTAAACCAACAAATTTGCAGCTATTCATTTCACGGCACGGCGCTTAAAATGTTCTACAATGGTAATGATGATAGATGATGACGAGGATACCCTGGAAATCTACCGTTTGTTGGTAGAAAAAACCGAGTATGTTTCTTCCTTTGTCACTTTCAGCAGTGCCGCTTCGGCCCTAGAGCAACTTGGGCAAATCGCTGCCCAAGGGCAGCCATTTCCAAAGTATATTTTGCTGGATTTGATTATGCCTAACCAGGGGGGCATTGACTTTATTCGTTCGTACGAAGCGCAGTACGGCAACTCGGGCCGTGACACCACCATAATGATTCTGACCAGTTCGGTACGCGACAGCGACCATCAGGAAGCCCTTCAGTATGGTTCAGTGACCAAGGTGATCAGCAAGCCGCTGTCCAAGCAGTTGCTGGTTGATCTGTTGGCGGCGAGTGTGGTGGCCTAATTTTTTAGTGGCACATTGTAGAGTTCTTTCATCTGCCGTTCTCCCACCCAGGAAGGCATCATCCGGAACAATTTATTGCGTAGTCTGCTTAACAACGGACTATTTGATTGAGCTATTCTACCTAGCTGAAACGCTCCGGTCACGATCGACGACACTCGCTTTTGACGCATTGACTCAAAGCGTCGGAATGCCTCCTCAGCGGTAGCACTATCCGACAAACAGAAAGTTAGCACCGCTGCATCCTCGATGGCCATGCCCGCCCCTTGTCCCAAGTTGGGGGTCATCGCGTGAGCCGCGTCCCCCGCCAGAGCTATGTTTCCAAAAGCATAGTGCTCGATAGGTTTGAAGTCCAAAATATCGTTCCAGAGCAGTTGCTCACCCGTAGTATGTTCCAAAATATCTACTACTGGCTCATGGTAGTGCTGAAAGTTTCTCCGTAGATCAGCCACCCCAAAGTTTCGCATTTTAGCGTCATCCTGAGGGGCACTCATGGTGGCAAACCAGTAAACGTGATTGCCTTTTAACGGCACAATGCCGAAGCGCCCCTCAAGCCCCCAGGTTTCAGAGAAACGCTCGGCATAACGGTGAAACCGGTAGGGAACTACCGCCCGCCAGCACGTATAACCGGCGTATCGTAGCACGACCTGCGGCAGCAGTTTTTTCCGCACCACCGAGTGAATGCCGTCGTACGCAATGAGGGCATCGGCCGTCGCTTGGTTGCCATCTTCGAACCGCAGCGTGATCTGCGTGTGCGGGGTGAAGTCTACGCACTTTTTCCCTAAACGTAACAGGCCGTCCGGGAGTTGATCGAGTAATACCGCTTGCAGGTCGGATCGGTGGACGGAGAAATTACCCCCTCCGTAAACTTGAGCCACTTTTTGCATCTTGGTTTCGTTGATTATCTCCCCCCGCTGATCCAGAATGGCCACGCTATCAAACGCATACCCTATTGATTGCACCACTTCATGCAAGCCCAACTGTCGCAACGCCCGCATTGCGTTTACCGAAAGCACCAAGCCGGCTCCGACTGCTTTCAGCTCCGAAGCACTTTCGTACACCTGAACTTCGTGCCCGGCTCGCTGTAAACCAATGGCGGCACACAATCCTCCGATTCCTCCCCCTAGAATAGCAATCTTCATAAAAGTTAGTATATTTAGCCCTTTCGGGCTAAGTAAAAATCACACCTTCTGAGAAGGTGGCTTTGGTTAGCCCCCATAGGGGGCGGCTGGGTTCCATCTTAAAAATCGAAACGTTGTTGTTGATTCTCCACTTTCCTCTCTTCCTTCTCTTGATACTTGACGTACTTTCGTATCGTGTTCTCATCAAGCCCAACCGTGCTCACAAAGTACCCCCGCGCCCAGAAATGGTTCCCCCAATAAGGCTTCTGTCTCAGCTTAGGATAGCTCTTGAAAAGCTTTATTGCAATCTTGCCTTTCAGTGTTCCCATGAGTTTTGAGATGGAAACCTTCGGGGGAACTGAAACCAAAAGATGTATATGATCCTCCTGCACACTCAACTCCTCGACCTCACAACTCTTCCATTGGCACAACATCTTGATATCATGCTCAACCAATTCCTTTATGGCCCCTTTCAGGACACGAAACCTGTACTTGGGAACCCAGACAATATGATAATCGCACTTATAAACAACATGGCTAAGTTTCTTATATTTACTCATGCCTCAAAAATAGGCATAGCCATCAGAACATAACCACCTGCAAAGCAGGTGGATTATCGAGGTGAATTTAATGACTGTCAATCAACAATCCTAGCCCCTGAGAGCTAAAAGTGTGAACACGCGTCAAAAGATACTGAAAGCAGCGCTGAAGCTTCTGAACGAGAAGGGAGTAAATCAGGTGTCTGCTAAAACGATCGCTGCTCGTATGAAAATTAGCGACGGCAACTTGCGTTATCATTTCCGTACTAAAGAAGATATTTTGTATGCCTTGTACCTTGATTTAGTGGAGCAACTAAACCAAGCTTTTGACCAGCACCAGCGCAATCCGGCAACGCTATCAAGTATGTATCAAGCATTGCATTACACTTTTGATCAGTTTGTTGCCTATCGTTTTTTACTGCTGGATTTCACTGAAGTTATGCGCCAGTATGCTAGCATTCGAAATCACTACCAGGCACTCTACCGACTGCGTCAGCAGCAGTTCGAGCAGGTAATCAAAGATTTGAAGTTGTCCGGTACGCTTAGAAATGATGTCAGTAAACAGCAGTACGCTAACTTAGCCGCTCATTTTAATATCGTATCCGATTTCTGGCTAGCCCACGCTGAGATTCTGTATCCCAAAGATGCGACTGATCACTTGGCTCACTTTGCTCAAGTAGCGTTCAGCTTAATGATGCCTTATCTTACCGAAAAAGGTCGGAAGGAGTATGACTTGCTATCCGCAGCTAACTAACCAACGATAAAGAAAGGGGGAAGGAAAGAAAATAGTCCGTAGGGGAATCGAACCCCTGTTACCAGGATGAAAACCTGGCGTCCTAACCCCTAGACGAACGGACCGTAGCTTGAAAACCAAATCCTGCCCCGAAGGGCAGGAAGGTGCAAACAGTGAAGAAAACAAATAAATCGTAGTCCGTAGGGGAATCGAACCCCTGTTACCAGGATGAAAACCTGGCGTCCTAACCCCTAGACGAACGGACCAAAACATAGCCGGGCCACCGTGGACCAGCTTTTTTCAGAGTGCAAATATAAAAGCCGATGGCTACTTTGCCAAAAAAAAGCAGCAATTTCGTAGCGTCCGCGCAATTCTCTGCATAATTCTCTACTTTCGCCCCCACAAAGCGAGAAAAACCATAACCCAACTTCCCGCGAATTAGTTTATTAACCTAACAGTAGTATCCACTCTAACTAAGCATTATTATGAAAGTTGCCATCAACGGTTTTGGAAGAATTGGCCGACTCACCTTCCGAAACCTTCTTAAAAACGAAGATATCGAAGTAGTAGCCATCAACGACCTCACCGACAACGACACCCTGGCCCACCTGCTGCGCTATGACTCAGCCCACGGTCGTTTTCCGGGCGACGTATCCGTCGAAGGCGAGTCCATTATTGTCAACGGCACCAAGATTGCCGCCCTGTCCGAACGCGATCCCGAGAAACTTCCCTGGGGCGACATGGGCGTCGACATTGTGCTAGAATCTACCGGCATCTTCCGCGACGAAGCCGGAGCGGGCAAGCACCTGACCGCCGGAGCCAAAAAAGTAATCATCTCCGCTCCCGCCAAAGGGGGCATCAAAACGGTCGTGCTCGGCGTGAACGACGATACGCTAACCGGCGAAGAAAAAATTCTTTCCAACGCCTCGTGCACCACCAACTGCCTGGCCCCGGTGGCCAAGGTGCTGCACGATAGTTTCGGTGGCATCCAGAAGGGGTTTATCACCACCATCCACGCCTACACCGCCGACCAGCGCCTGCAGGACGCTCCCCACAGCGACCTACGTCGGGCCCGCGCCGCCGCGATTAACATTGTGCCCACCACCACCGGTGCCGCCAAAGCCGTTGGCCTGGTGCTTCCCGACCTTAAGGGTCGCCTGGATGGCAATGCCGTGCGCGTACCAACCATCACGGGTTCCATGACCGACCTCACCTGCATCCTGGGACGAGAAGTGACCGCCGAAGAGGTGAATAAAGCCATGAAAGAAGCCTCCGAAGGACCCATGAAGGGCGTGCTGGCGTACACCGAAGACCCCATTGTTTCTTCCGACATTATCGGCGACCCGCACTCATCTATTTTTGATGCGCTGTCCACCAACGTGAACGGCAACATGGTGAAGGTGCTCTCGTGGTACGACAATGAAGCCGGTTACTCGGCCCGCACCGCCGACTTGATCGCCAAGGTGGGCAAAACGATGTAATCTTTTTCCGGGTGAAATGCCCGTCCGCTATAACAGCGAATAATGAACAAGGAATTTTGAATGATGAAGTGATATCTCTTTAGCGTTCCCTTTTCCTTGTTCATTTGTTTTTTCGTTCCTATTGCTATCCACTACGGATATTACACCCGTGCTTTAACCGCCCAACTTCCTTTCTTAAAGCTACCCGGAGACGTTACCTTTCTTCGTTTATCAACGAACCGTCTCCATGTCGCACCACCCCGCGAAGTATCCCCGCTATTCTGTCCAAAAGGTCCTATTTGGATGCCTGCTATGGCTTTTAGCGATTGGCGCTGCCCAAGCTCAAACTCCGTTTATTCGTGACATTAGTAAGTCGCACGGCACCGTCAACGAGATCATCACCATTCGGGGCTCCGGTTTCGGCACTTCGGCTAGCCAGATTGTGGTTTTCTTTGGTGCCGCCGCTTCGGAATCTGTCACGGTCGAAGATACTAGAATCCGGGCCGCCGTTCCGGCCGGAGCCACCACCAGCAGCATTTCGGTGATTAATTTATCTACCGGCTTGATGGCTTTCTCGCCCGAGGTTTTTACGCTTAGTTACGATGGTTTTGAGTTTGACAAAACGCAGTTGGATGCTCCAGAGACTTTTATTACGGAAGGCGACGAGCTCTACAACTTCTGCGTATGCGATTTTAACCGGGACGGCCGCAATGACATTGTTACCACCCATACCGCTACGCAAAAGGCAGGTATCCTACAAAATAGCACGATCAGTATCGATGCCGTAGATTTCATCCGCCCTGACCCCGCAAGCATTAAAGCGGGAAAAACCCGGTGGGTGCGTTGTGGTGACTTGAACGGCGACGGCATGCCTGATTTGGTATTTACTTTCTCGAACCAAAGCAGCAACAAGAACCGAATCGTCGTCTATCAAAACGTGGGTACTGCCGGGCAGGATATTAAATTTGAATCCGAAAGTGATGCTGTCTTTTACGCCATCAAGGGGACCCAGGGGGGACGCATGGACATCCGCGATTTAGACGGCGACGGCAAACCGGAAATAGTGGTCGCTGACCTAAATGGCAACGGCGGGGTTTCTATTTTTCAAAACAACAGCACCGTTAGTGACATCAGCTTTCAAACCCAACCGTTACTTCCCTTCACCGACCACGGCATCAACCCGGTGGGAGTGGCGGGAGTAGACGTGGATGATTTAAATGGTGATGACTTGCCTGATCTGGTAGCTAGTAACGGCGGCCAGACCGTGTTGGCCTTCACCAATACCAGCACACCGGGCACAATTGCTTTTTCTGCTCCGGTAGAGCTAGCAACCAACGAGATCAAGAACATCAAACTGGGCGATATGGACGGTGACGGAAAGACCGATGTGGTGGTGAGCAGTGAGGGTCACATAGGTGTCTTTCGCAACGTGGCCGATACTGCCGGAGTAGCGTTTACACGCGAAGCTAAGTTTAATGCGGGAGGGCCGAAGCTACTGTATTTAGGACTCGACTTGGCCGATATGGACGGCAACGGGCTGCCGGACGTGGTTATCGCCAACGAAAACAGCTTTCCGAAACTGGTATCGGTGATTCTTAACAACAGCGCTCCTGGTACCCTAAAGTTTGATAAATCGGAGAAGATTCTTACTGAGCGAACGCGTACCGCCCGAGGGGCGGACTTCAACGGTGACGGGAAGCCGGATTTAGCGTACACAGACATTGACACCGATAAAATAGTCATCCAACTCAACCGCAACTGCATTCAGCCCAAACTTGATCCGGTAGATGGGTTAAGCGTCTGCGACGTGTTGCCGTTTCAACTCAAAGCGACCCGAGGTATTGCCATCAAGCACGAGTGGGAAGTCTCGGATGACGGAGTCACTTTCCTGCCTGTTATCGACGCCGTAGATTCAACGGATACCTACACTACGTCGCTAGAAAAGCACTACCGGGTGTGGGTCTCCTCGCTTCATAACGGAGTGATCTGCCCCCGCCGGGTATCCAACGTCGTGAAAGTGGTGCGCCCCGATGGCTTCGTACCCGACAAACCGGTAATCGTCAACCCTGACCCTGCTACCCCCTACTGCTTCGGCGAGACGGTGACCATCGAGGCCGAAAACATCAATGCTGAATTCGTCTGGACCGATCCCCAGGGAGCGATAATCCCCGATGCCAGCACCAACGTGCTCACCATAGAAAACATCACCGCTGCCCAAGCCGGAGCCTACTCGGTTTACGTGCAAGCCAGCCCTGACCAGGGAGGCTGCATCAGCGACGAAGCCACCACCACCATTGAGGTGAGCGAGCCCCCGGCCGTTCAGGTCAGCGCCAACCAGCCCCCGGTGCTGCTCAACGCCCAGACCAGCATCACCCTGTCCATACCAACTACCGAAGACCATACCTACGCTTGGTTCAGGGATGGACAAGCCATAGCCAGTGCCACCACCAACGCGCTCACCGTAAGTAAAGCCGGTTCGTACGTTGTCACCATCACCAACGGTTTAAGCTGCGTGCGAGAAAGCCCGCCCTTCGTGGTGGCGGACGGTCAGCCTGAGATTCCGGCCACCGTGTGCCAGAACCAGGAAGCGAACTACCGGGTGTTGCCCGACTCACTCAATGGAGTGGCGGTCCGCTACCGCTGGACCTTCGGCGACGGCGGCACCCTCGAGGGCAACTCGGTAAACTATCTTTATCCGGAGGCGGGTAACTTCACCATCGCCGTAGAGGTACTTTCGGCTGATAATCAGACGACCAGTCGGCACGAGCAGGCCATCACGGTATTTCCATCGCCGGTATTTACGCTGGCAACCGAAGGAAAAGCCAACTTATGCCCCGGCGAAACCGTCACGCTGGTAGGCAGCGAGGGGTTTGCCACCTATACCTGGAACAATGGTGAAACCACTTCCCGCATCACCGCTTCGCAGGCCGGGGTTTACGCCCTCACGGTAACCACCGACGACGGCTGTACACTCACCAAAGAAATTGAAGTGCGCGACGTGCCCAACCCCGAGCCGATCATCGAGGCCAGCACCGAACGCGTGGACCTGGGTGACACCCTGCAGTTGCAGGTTTCGGGTGGTGATTCGTACTTGTGGCGTCCGGCCCAGGGCTTGAGCGACACCACCATCGCCAACCCGATTGCCCGCCCCCTAGTAACCACTACCTACACCTGTGAAGTAACCAATAACGAAGGTTGCTCCGTCACCGCCGAGTACACTATTTACGTAGACCGCTCACTGGACGTGGTGCCGGACAAGATTTTCAGTCCCAACGCCGACGGACAAAACGACACCTGGCACATCGAAAAAATGGAGCTGTATCCCGATTGCCAACTGACCCTGTTCAACCGGCAGGGGGTTCAGGTTTTTACCCGGGAAAATTACGCCAACGACAATCCCTGGGATGGCACCAACAGCGGCCAGTTTATTCCGGCGGGGGTCTACTTTTACCTAATCAACTGCGGCGACGAAGCGGGGCAGCAGACGGGCAGCGTCACCATTGTGCGGTAACTTGCTGAACAAAAAACTAAGCTTGCACCTTTTCTTGATGGTCGGTAATTGGCTTCCGATGCTTCTGAAAAGGAATAGCCAGCAGATTTCTTAGCCGATCGTTTTCCTCGGCTTTCATGTGCGTATCAATGCCGTAGGTGAGCGATTGCAGATCAGGCACGTAGGCAAAGGTGCCAAAGAGCCGGTCCCACAGCGAGAAGATGTTGCCGTAGTTGGTGTCGGTGAGGGGCTGCTGAAAGTGATGATGCACCTTGTGCATCCCGGGGGTCACCAGCACCCACGAAAGCCATCGATCGACGCGGCGGGGCAGTTTGATGTTAGCGTGCGTAAGGTGCGCAAACAGCACCGAAAGGCTCTGATACAACATCACCACCCCAATGGGAGCGCCAATGATCAGTACCGCCAGAATGGTGAATCCTACGCGAAAAACGGTCTCTCCCGGATGGTGGCGCAGGCCGGTGGTCACGTCTACGTGCGGGTCACTGTGGTGCACCACGTGAAATTTCCACATCCAAACCACCCGGTGTTCCACCCAGTGCACCAAGTAGGCTCCGATCAAATCCAGAAGTAAAATCCCTACAATTACCTGCGCCCAGAGTGGCAGCTCCACCAAATACAACAATCCGATTTGCCGAGAAGAGGTAAAATCGGAAGCCCACAAGAGCACTCCGGCCAGTCCCAAACCAACAATAGCAGTAGTGAGGGTGAAGAAAAGATTCATCCCGGCGTGGCGCACTTTCCGGTACTGAAAAGCGAAGAGGGGAAGGATACCCTCCAGCACCCAGAAGAAGACGATGCCTCCGATAAGCAAAGAAGCCCGCCACGGGGAAGAAATATTCTCGAAAAAAGAGATTAACGCTTCCATTGGTGCTGAATTTACCCAAATAGTAATAGCCTACGCCCTAGCGCGCGCGTTTCTTGGCAAACTTTTTCTTCCCCCCGCCCCCTTTGCCTTTAGAGCGACCGCCGCTGCTGTGCTTTTTCCCAGGGTCATAAGAAGGCGCTTCGCCTAAATACTCCGGTAGCTTAGCTACGGTGATGTTCTCGTCGCCAATCAGATTAACGATTCGGGAGTAGGAATACTGGTCCTGGGGCTCCACAAACGTGAAGGCTGCTCCCGAAGCGTCGGCCCGGGCGGTGCGTCCAATCCGGTGCACGTAATCCTCCGGATCGTTGGGCAAATCGTAGTTCACCACCAGTTCGATGCCTTCCACGTCGATGCCCCGCGACAAAATGTCGGTTGCTACCAGAATCTGCAGTTGCTTACTCTTGAACTGCCGCAGCACTTCCTCGCGCTCATCCTGTTCCAGATCAGAATGTATTGCCGCCACGTTGTAGTCAAGCTTATTCAAAATTTTACCTACTTCCTTTACCGTGGTTTTGCGCGAGCAGAATACAATCAGGCTGTTGACCCGCTTGGCCTTGAGCAAGTGCTCAATGAGCGGCAGTTTCTGATTGCCATACACGTGGAACACCACCTGAAGAATATTCTCGGCGGGGGTAGAAAGAGCAATATTGATTTCTTCCGGGTTTTCCAGTAGCGTTTTGCTCAACTGCCGAATCTTGGGAGGCATGGTCGCCGAAAACATCAGCGTGTGACGTTTTTCGGGCAAAAACGACGCAATGCGGATAATGTCTTCGTAGAATCCCATGTCCAACATGCGGTCGGCTTCGTCTAGAATCAGGTACTTGAGCCCACTAGTATCCACGTACCCCAGGTTGAGGTGCGAAATCAGCTTACCGGGAGTGGCAATGATGATATCGGTACCCCGCTTCAGGGCGTTTTTCTGCACGTCAAAGGCCGCGCCGTCTTTTCCGCCGTAGATGGTGATGGAGCTAAGCGAGGTGAAGTAAAGAAAGCCTTCCAGTTGCTGGTCGATCTGCACCGCCAGCTCGCGGGTAGGGGCAATAATGATCGTTTGGATGCCGTGCGCTCCTCCTTCAATGAGGTGGTGAAGCATCGGCAGCAGGTAAGCCGCCGTTTTTCCGGTGCCGGTTTGGGCACAGCCGATGAGGTCTTTGCCCTCCATCACCGGGGGAATGGCTTGTTCTTGAATGGGGGTGGGTTCTTCAAAACCCATGGCTTCCAAGCCGCTGATTAGCTCGGAATGCAGGTGAAAATCACTAAATTTCAAAATGGTAGCGGGTTCTTCGTAGATTCAAGCAAACGTATGAATAAATTAACAAAAACCCGCAGCTTTGGTTCGCTGACATAAAAAAAGCGGGCCATGTTCCGGTCCGCTTCCTTCAACATTGATAACTATTTCCTACTTGTTATGAAACAATGGGCTCGTTAACCCGAGCGGCTTCCCGTTCTTGGGCCACCGTAAGAAGCTTAGCGATGATAATGTCGCTGGGCACTTCCTGGTCTACCGATTCGCCGATTACCCGAACGAAATCATCCACAAACTCCGAACGAAGTTCCAGTTGTTCGGCGTAAGCCTTACACACCGCCATTTCCTGGTCGTGAATTTCACCATCGATTAGCATCATACTCACCAGCTGACGCAACTGATCGAAGCGTTCGCGGTCGTTGGTGGGAGGGTTGTATCGTACCCCGTCCGGGTGATCCTGGATGCGTTTGAGCTCGGCTTCCGTTATGTTGAACCGTCCGGCGAGCGAGAGTAGATAGTCCACTTCAATCGGATCAAAGCTCCCATCTGATTCGGCAATTTTCATCAGATTGCCCAGGTGCGCTTTAGCACGTTTCTTCTTGCCTCTCAACAGTAGTTCTCTTAAATCCATATCAGTCGTTATTTTTCGTTTATTTTCATAATAAATATAGTAATACTTATAACAATCGCAGAAGCAAAATTCTAAGAAACATACATCCAACCAAAATCTGATGAGGTGAGTCCTATTCACTTCCTCATTTTCAGATTGTGATCTCCTTCACTCTTCCTATCCTCCCAATTAATTTATTACCTTTGCCCCTACGCTATTCCTATTATTTTAAAGCCTGAATCCGGCTGAAAGAATACTTTTTGGGGGGATGTTCCGAACGTAGTTTTTGTAAATTCTAGTATTAATATGTTTGATTCATTAAGTACCCGGCTCGACCAAGCTTTTAAAACGCTTAAGGGCCAAGGAGCCATCACGGAAGTGAACGTGGCTACCACCGTTAAAGAGATTCGTCGTGCCCTGATCGATGCCGACGTTAACTATAAAGTTGCCAAGGACGTCACCGATACGATCCGTGAAAAGGCGATGGGTGAGAAAGTACTCATCGCCGTGTCGCCCGGTCAACTGCTTACCAAAATTGTGGAGGAAGAGTTGGCTGACCTGATGGGGGGCGAACGGGTGGGCCCCAACCTCACGGGTGATCCGGCGGTGGTGCTGATTGCTGGGTTACAAGGATCAGGAAAAACCACTTTTTCGGGCAAATTTGCCAACTACCTTAAGAAACAAAACCGCAACGTGCTGCTCACCGCCTGCGATATTTACCGACCAGCCGCTATTGATCAACTCAAGGTGCTGGGCGAGCAGGTGGGCGTAGAAGTTTACGCCGAACCGGAAAACAAAGACGCCGTTGCCATTGCCCGCCGGGCGGTGCAGCACGCCAAGCAGAACAACAAAAAGATCGTGATTGTGGATACGGCGGGGCGATTGGCCATCGACGAAGCCATGATGAACGAGATTGCCGCTCTCAAGGAAGCCCTGAATCCCTCGGAGACCCTGTTTGTGGTGGATGCGATGACGGGTCAGGATGCGGTGAATACGGCCAAAGCCTTCGACGAACGGCTCAACTTTGATGGGGTAGTTCTTACAAAACTTGACGGTGACACTCGGGGCGGTGCCGCCTTGTCTATCAAAACCGTGGTGAACAAGCCCATTAAGTTTGTGAGCAATGGCGAAAAGATGGACGCCATCGACGCCTTCTACCCTGACCGCATGGCCCGCCGCATCCTGGACATGGGCGACGTGACCACCCTGGTGGAGAAGGCTCAGGAGGTGTTCGACGAGGAAGAAGCGGAACGTTTGAACCGCAAGATTCGGAAGAACCAGTTCGACTTTAACGACTTTCTATCGCAGCTTCAGCAAATTAAGAAGATGGGTAACATCAAAGACTTGGTGGCCATGCTTCCGGGAATGGGCAAAGCCTTGCGCGACATTGACATCGACGACGATTCGTTCAAGCCTATCGAGGCCATCATTCGGTCGATGACACTAGAAGAGCGGGCCAGCCCCGGCATTCTGAACGGAAGTCGAAAGAAGCGCATCGCCAAGGGCAGTGGCACCACGGTGCAGGAGGTGAACAGTTTGCTCAAGCAGTTCGAGGACATGCGCAAGATGATGAAGATGATGAACAAGATGAGCGGCAAGCGCAGCATGGCAGGCATGAATCCCTTCGGATAGCAGTAGCAGTACAGACGCGATTAATCGCGTCTGTACGGTTTTTATATATATAGCACGTCCTTACAAGCCTCCAGCGTTTTCTTTACGTTGGGTAGCACGGGCTCGATCAGCGTGGGAGCATAGGGCAAGGGCACGTCCCAGTTGTTGATGCGGCGGATGGGAGCGTCCAGGTAATCAAACGCGTGGCGCTGAATGTGATAGGCGATTTCACTGGAGATGGCTCCCAGCGGCCACGCTTCTTCCACCACCACCAAACGATTTGTTTTCTTCACCGAGTTGACCACTGCCTCATAGTCGATGGGACGGATGGTGCGTAGATCGATTACCTCGGCCGCAATATCGTCCTTGGCTAGTTCCTGAGCGGCCTCGTTCGCCACCTTCATCATCTTTCCAAAGGAGACGATGGTGATATCACTACCCTCGCGCACTACATCGGCCTTACCAATAGGAATGAGGAAATCATCGTCCTCAGGCACCTCGCCTTTGTCCCCGTACATCAACTCCGATTCCATAAAGATCACCGGATCATCGTCACGTACCGAGGTTTTGAGCAGACCCTTGGCGTCTTTAGGGTTACTCGGCACCACCACCTTGAGGCCGGGCGTATTGGCGTACCAGCTATCAAAGTTCTGGGAGTGCTGCGAGCTTAGCTGACCCGCGTTGCCGGTGGGTCCGCGAAACACAATGGACACCGGAAACTGTCCGCCGGACATGGACATCATTTTGGCGGCCCCGTTAATGATTTGGTCGATAGCCACCAACGAAAAGTTGTAGGTCATAAACTCGATGATAGGTCGCAGACCATTCATAGCCGCCCCGATACCAATACCAGTAAATCCCAACTCTGAAATGGGAGTGTCGATCACCCGCTTGGCCCCAAATTCATCGAGCATGCCCTGGCTCACTTTATAGGCACCGTTATACTCGGCGACCTCTTCGCCCATTAAAAATACTTTCTCGTCGCGGCGCATCTCTTCGGACATCGCCTCGCCTAACGCTTCTCTAAACTGAATTTCTCTCATGAAGTGGATAGTGTAGTGGGTTTCAAAAATAGGCAGTGCCCATTGCGAAACAAAAGGATAACATAAAAAAAGCCTTCCGGTTTGGGAAGGCTCTAAATTGGTCTTAGACCAAAATTACTTCAGAGAATCAGTGAACCCTTGAGTATCTTGGTAGTTAGCGAACACCAGGTCGTTAAGTGCCTGCTCTCTCAATTCAGATTCGCCAGCCACTGCTTTGGCAAGGGCATCGTAGATTGCTTGTTCGTTATCTAAGTAGGCGTTAGCAATAGCAATTCCGTAGTTAGCCTTCCCGTACTCTGAGTCAACGGCCAGTGCTTCTTCAAAGCTGGTGATGGCGCTTTCGTAGTTGCCGGTTAGCACTTGAGCTAGTCCCAGGTTGAACAGGTTGGTAGCTGACTCGTTCGCGTTAGAAAGTGCTGACACTGCTTGATCGTATTTTCCACGAGCAATTGCAATAGCTCCCTCAATACCGCTGATTCCAGCCGAAGCTTCGGGCATAGAGGGTTGCATACCGCTTGCTTCAGAAATTTCTTCCTCGGCCTTTTCCTTATTACCCTGCATCATATAAACCGTGGCCAGGTTAGCGTGTGCTTCGGCATTGTTCTGTCGCTGCGCCGCTAGCTCAAACTGAGCAATGGCTTTTTCTAACAAATCAGATTGTCCGCTCTCACCCGCTTCAATGGCTTGGGCCAAGTAAACGGCACCAAGGTTGTTATGCGCAGCGTAGCTGTCTTCTTTCTTGGTAGCGGCCATGTAAATACCCTCGCGCTCTTCCAGACTCGGCGTCAGCGTACCGCCGTACAGTAGTTCTTCGTTGGTCAGGGTGTCGGTAGACACTTGATCGTTAGAGAGCAGCTTAGCCAGCGTAGCAATCAGTCCGTCGGGCTTCTTATCCTTCACGGTGAGCACTTCGGTTTCGGCCAGCCGCAGGTTGGGATACACGTCGCGGAACACCTGACGGTAGGTAGGCAGTTGGTGCAACTGATCTTCTTTTTCCTCAAAGCTACCTGAGCCATCGATGATATCGAAGTAAGCCTGCTTTTCGCTCTCGGAAATGCCGGTGTAATCCTGTAGCGAATCGCGGAAGGGTCCCCAGTTTTCAACGACAGGCTTCAGAATGAAATCGATAGAATCGGCGGCACCTTTGTAGTCGTAGCGATCCATCTGCTGCTGGTAATACTCCTCAATGCGCTTGGCGCGATCCTCGGACAAGTTTTCGTTTACGCGCTCCGATCCTTCGGGAGAGTGCGTTCCGGTGATCGTAACCGATCGGGTGACGTTCTTCTCGGCAATAAA
This sequence comes from Cyclobacteriaceae bacterium, assembly GCA_965217295.1. Taxonomy (GTDB): domain Bacteria; phylum Bacteroidota; class Bacteroidia; order Cytophagales; family Cyclobacteriaceae; genus Tunicatimonas. Next base: position 3,126,184 of record CBDCHR010000008.1, on the reverse strand, counting down.
GTTCTGGAAGCGGTTGCCGCGGTCGCTACGTACCTCAGAGGTGCGCAACACCGAACTGCCCTGCGGAAAATAGAAGCTCACGTTGTTGGGAAGTAGTTCTTCCTGGTTGTTGTAACCGTGGTTCGAGTAAACGACGAAAGTAGGAGAAGCCACCATATTTTGGGTGGTAATTAATCCCTTGGCCACTTCCATCTCGGGAGTTTCGGCTTGCTTATCCTTATTGGGATCAGAAGCTACGCCTTGCACCATCAAGGTGCCATTGTCCATATCTTCACCGGTGTAGGCAAAAGCCATACTGCGGTTTTCGGTAGGCTGTTGCTCGGCTCCGTTGGGAAAATCTTCGGCGCGGAACTCAATGCTACCCACATCGGTGCGTTCGTCTCCGTACTGATAAAAGGTATTAACGGTGTAAACTTTGCCCTTCTTAAGCATTTTTACGGGTAGCTTGGCACTCATATTAAAGCTTACGCTGTCTCCCTGAAGCTCCAGCGGAGACGGCTCAACGGTTAGCTGCTGATCTTTGGCGAGCTTCACCATCTTCTTCAGCGAGTTACATCCGGAGAAGGCAAACGTTCCCAGAATGATCGCGGTAAACAGTATTTTTCTAACTTGATTCATAATTTGAGTTTATAAGTTTAGTTGGTGTCGCGAAATTATAATCTTAAGATCAATATTACAATCTTGTGGAAATAATTGTTAAATTCATCCCTCACTGAACCGCATCGTATTGTTCATTGTTTTAACAAATTTGGCAAAGCATGAAGAAAATTCAATATTTTTTCGAGAATCAAGCCTTCGGGGTGTGTACTAAGATTGGTAAAACAATGGAAATCCCCACGGCTACCATTCGACTTTATTTTATTTATGCCTCTTTTCTCACCTTTGGCTCACCCATTTTGGTTTACCTGGGCATCGCTTTCTGGATGAATTTCCGGCAGCACCTTCGGAAAAGTAGAAATCCACTGTGGTATTACTAGCCTTTCGGACCGAAATTCAGTTCAGAAAACGTTTTTTTTCTTTTCAAGTAGCGTTCAATAACTAACAAGCGGGGCATCATCACCGGGCTCTCACCCAGTTTTTGCGGAACCCGATCCCTGCTGTTCTTCCAGTTGTTCCGCTGACGCACAAAATCAAGCATCGCGCGCAGCACTGCCCGGGCGTCCGGCAGTTTCCCCTGAAGCATAAACCGCAGCGCTGCCACTGCGTCGAGACCCAATTTTAGCAGCACCCGGCACCAGAGCTGGCGGCGGGGAGTGTTTTTATACAACATCCCGGTGCTATTTCTAAAGTTAAGGTAGGTTTTGCGCGGATTGGTAGCAGGCATGGTGCCTCCCCCCACGTGGTACACCACGCTTTGAGGTTGGTAACAAATCTGGTAATTGGCCGCCTGCATACGCCAGCATAAATCGATCTCTTCCATGTGGGCGTGAAATAGCGGGTCAAAGCCGCCTAGTTGACGAAAAATTTCGGTGCGCACAAAGAAGCAGGCTCCCGAGGCCCAAAACACCGGTACGGGATTGTCGTATTGCCCTTCGTCGCGCTCCACTTGATCAACAATTCTTCCGCGACAAAAGGGATACCCCAAACGGTCGATGTATCCTCCGGCTGCCCCGGCGTGCTCAAAATGGTCGGGCTGATGGTAGGAGCGTACTTTGGGCTGGGCCGCCACCACCTGATCATCACGATCCATCAGTTCCAACAACGGATCGATCCATCCGGCGGTGACCTCCACGTCGGAGTTGAGCAGAACGCTGTACGGATTGTCGATATCGCGCAGCGCCAGATTGTAACCCTGGGCGAAGCCGTGGTTCCGGTTAAATGAGAGCACTTCTACTTGAGGATAAGCACCAGCTAAAAAGGCCAGTGATCGATCAGTAGAAGCATTATCGGCCACAATCAGCCGGTGCCCCGCGCTGTGCGCGACCACCGAGGGTAGGAATTTTTCTAAAAAATGGACTCCGTTGTAGTTAAGAATGATAACGGCGGCTGAACTCATCCGCCAAAGCTGCCTAGGTCGAGTCCGGGAATGTCGGGCAACACGCCACTGGTCGATTTTTTCATTTCTTCCTTCACCTGCGCGTCTACGGCCACCAGCGCCTTGTTCACCGCGGCAATGATTAGGTCTTGCGCCATCTCCTTATCCTCGGGTTTTAGCAGGTCGGGGTCAATTTCCAGATCGACTACCTGTTTCTTGCCGTTGACCACAGCTTTCACCATGCCCGCCCCTGACTCACCGGTGGCGGTGACGTTGGCCAAGTTCTCCTGGGCCTCCTTCATTTTCTCCTGCACCTCTTTCACCTTCTCCATCATTTTGCTCATATCAAACATAGCCGTGTTGTTTAAGTGGGTTTCGAAACTGTAAACTTAACCCGTTAGTCGGGTCCTACAAATATTAACTTTGGTTTGAGCGGAAATGTTAAGCCATTTGACTATCGAACACCGAACCGGGTGTTGGGACTTAGCAGGCAAATATTGAATGCTGACTAAGGATTTAGCAAAACAAAACGCCCTTGCTTGATAAATTGGTTACCAAGTTGATCCGTCACGTCGGCGCGGAACAGGTAGGTGCCCTGCGGAGCTGTGACTCCCCGATAAGTCCCATCCCAGCCTTCTTCCAGCGTGGTGGTTTGGAAGAGCAGTTCGCCCCAGCGGTTATAGATGCGCAATTCAACCCGCTCAATCAGCCGGGCGGTATAAGTGAACACGTCGTTGCGCCCGTCGCCGTTGGGCGTGAAGGCATTCGGGAAGTGCACTTCGCCCTGCGTAGGAATGGCGGCGCACACCGCTTCGCTGCGCGCCGACTCGTTGCCGCAGTCGTCTACGTAGGCCAGTTGGTAGCAGTAGGTTTCGCCCACCGCCACGTCCGCATCCTGATAAGCCGATTGAGTGAGGTCTTCCACCCGCACTGAATCGTACAGCAGCGTGTCTTGCTCGTTTACAGACCGGTACACGTAGTAGTTGCTTATCCCCGAGGGCAACCGCCACGTGAGTTGAAGTTGTGTTCCCGCCGGTTGCACCCCCACCGAGTCGGGGGCCGGAGAAACCGCCTCGCTGATGGCGGTGAGGGTGAGGGGCGCCGACATGCTGGTGCCATTGGCGTTCTCAGCACGCACTCGATACGTGTATGTCTGTTGACACACCACGTCCGTATCCACCCATACCCGGTCGGAGGAGGTCGTCACCAGTTCACCATCGCGCAGCACCTCGTACTCCGAAAAGTCGGGATTTTGCCAGGTAAGCTGGTTCTGCTGGTCTTGGGCTTCTCCTTGTAGCGCGATGCTGCAGATTATGTTGGAGATCAGATTCAACGCTTCGTCGCAGCGGTTCACGGCCACGATCCGGAAGCAGTAGGACCGCTCGGTGAGACGAAGGGCCGGGTTGCTTATCTGAAGTCCTTCCGGATCGTTCAGATTGTACTGCGCCAGGGTGAAGTCGTCGGTGCCTGCTTCGGCCACTTCCAGGCGGTACGATACGTCGGGGTTGGGCAGTTGGTAGTCGACCCGGACGGTGTCCGAGCTGGCTACCGTTACGGCATCGAGGCGGGCTGTGGTGAGCGTATTGATGGTGGTGATGGTGGTGTCGCCCACGGCGCAGGACTGCGAATCGGCATTGTCGAACAGTCCGCGGACGGTGATGGGGTAGGTGCCGGGATTTGCGTAGGGATACACCGTCTCGCTGGCGGAAGTTTCAATGGTGATGCCATCGCCAAAGTCAATTTGTAGCCGGTCGTAGTAGCTGTCGGTGCGTTCTACCAGGATGCTGTTGTTGATGCAGGTGTAGACTCGAAACTGCGGCGGGCGCGGCTCGAGCACTTCAATGGTTATTGAGTCTGAGTTATCAAAATCACCTAAGATTAAGAGAATTTTGTAAGTACCTGGGATAGCGTAGGTCGTATCTCGATAATCTTGATCTTCGTTGAAGGTTATATTATTGCGATCACCTTCGTAATTAAAGTCATAGATTGGGTTATTGGTATTGCCGGGCGGAATGGTTTCGCTGAGAATCGCTACATTGAGCGGAGCGCAACCGCGTATTTGGCTGACAATGAAGCGGTCTTGCTCGCTCGGATATCCCTGGGCACACACTTCCCCCCCCGCTGCCAGGAGTAGCAGACAAGAGAAGAGCAGAATCTGGGCAGACGGAAAAACTGGCAAGGCTAGAGCAGAGGATTTATGAAATAAACCGTCGATTAGAGCCATTATTGCTTTACCTGCTTAATAATCGCATCTAGCGACAGCGCTTCCTGCTCGCCCGTACGCAGGTTTTTCAGGCCATACTGCCCGATGGTCAGTTCGTCGGTGCCCACCACCACGGCGTAGGGAATGCCCTTTTTGTCGGCGTAGGCAAACTGCTTCTTCATCTTCACCGGTTCGGGATACAGTTCAGCGGCGATGCCCGCCCGCCGCACCTGCGACAGCAGCGGCAGTACTTTTGTCTCCAGCGCCCGGTCGAAGTTCACGAACAGCACCTGGGTGCTCGCGTGGCTGGCTTCGGGGAACAAGTTCAGTTCGTCGAGCACGTCGTAGATGCGATCCACCCCAAAGGAGATGCCTACGCCCGACACGCCGGGCAGACCGAAACCACCGGTGAGGTTGTCGTAGCGCCCGCCCCCGCTGATGCTGCTGCGGAGCGAGCCCTGGTTCGATTTCACCTCGAAGATTGCGCCGGTATAATAGGACAAGCCTCGGGCCAATGTGAGGTCGAACGACAGGTGCTCGAGCGAAGAGCCCAGCGCGCGGGCGGTCTCCATCACCTCGCGCAGCGCGGCAATGCCCTCCTGCCCCACGGTTGAGTCGCTGAGTAGTTCGGCCACGGTGGTGAGTTGTTCATCATTGGTACCGGTCAGGCCAAATACCGGTTTCAGTTGCTCAATGGCCTGATCGCTGAAACCGCGGTCGCGCAGTTCGTTCAGCACCTTCTCCTCGCCGATCTTATCGAGCTTGTCGATAGCGACGAGCAAGTCGGTCTCCTTATCGGGCACGCCCAGCACCTCCACCAGGCCGTGCAGCAGGCGGCGGTCGTTGATTTTGATGGTATAATCAGTGAGTTGAAGATTAGCAAACACTTCTTCCAGCATCAGGATGATTTCGGCTTCGCAGAGCAGCGCGTCGGTGCCCACCACGTCGGCGTCGCACTGGTAGAACTCGCGGTAGCGGCCCTTCTGCGGACGGTCGGCCCGCCACACCGGCTGCACCTGGTACCGGCGGAAGGGAAAGGTGATCTCGTGCTGATTCATCACCACGTAGCGGGCGAAGGGCACGGTGAGGTCGTAGCGCAAGCCTTTGTTAGCGATGAAGTTTGTCATATTCTTTGAGGACAAAATACTTTTGCTACTTCTGTCGCGAAGAAGAAAAGCAGTAAACTCAGCAACCCAACTTCTAGCAATACGGTCTCTCTTATACTCTTCTTTATAAAACTCTGGGTCTATCGTTTTCTCAGAAGGATTTTCTTCTATGTAGTTAGCAATGTCATACAAAGCATGTTTGCCCAATTCGGTTTTAAAAAAATCTGTTATTGCTCTTTCAACCTCCTCCCAAAGTTCATAATATAGCTCTCCATCGCGGTTTAAAAATGATTGATCATTAAGAAATATCCAGGCAGGCTTTTGCAGTTCCTCCTGTAGAATTGTATCACACTCTTCCCTACTTACGGTGGTTACTTCCCTCTCGAGGTTTTCTGTAGCTTGCTTATTAATGCGATCGTAGAAATAGAAAAGCGATGCAGTCAAAGCATTATTGATCCTGGCTACTTCCCATACTACCATACTTTCCACAGAACTAAAGAAGTCACCGCTGTTCAACACCTTAAACAACAATTGGTCGCCCTCGTCGCCGTATTTGCCGGTGAGCACGGACAGGTTCTCCATCGTGGGTGTTTCCAGCGGTTGGAAGCCGAACTTACGGAACACTCCTTTAACAGTATCTAACAAATAGGTGCGCTTGCTCATCACCTCGGGACCGAAGTCGCGGGTGCCCTTGGGCAGCGATGGCTTTTGGTTACTCATTGATTTGGGTCGATTGGTCGGGGTCCGGATTGAAATCCCGAAAGATGTCCTGAATGTTTTTGTCGCTGGCTTTTTTAGGGTTCTTCCAACTGGCGTCTAGCTCCAGTTCGGTCACCTTCTCAATCTTCAGCAACAGGATTAGTTTTTTGAGGTCTTCGCTAAACTCGGCGCTCCGGCGGCTGGCCGACAGGGCGTACTTCCCGGCGAACACGTTGCCCTGGGTCTGCAGTTCGTTCAGTTTTTGGTTGATGTAGCTCAGCTTTTCGTAAATGCTGCTGGGGTCTTTGCCAATCACCTTACCCGCCTCCAGGCTACCGAGCGTCATGGAAGCCGTGCCGCCCACGCCCGATACGTACCGCTGACCCGTCACGTCGTCGCTAAGCACCACGGGCGATAAGCCGGTGATGGCCCCGATGGAAGCGGTGGTGAGCACCCGGTGCTTTTTGCCACGCCGCGCCCGGCGGTAACTGCGACTTAGTTCCTTTTCCTTTTCTTTGAGTTGCGTCATCAGCTCCCAGATGCGCATCAGGCCGGTGCGGTACTGTCGGTAGAGCAGTTGGTCTTTTTCTACTAGGTTTTCGGCATCCTGCACCGTCACCGTTACCCGCCGCTCCTGCCGCTGGTTGGTGCGGTCCATCACGAAGAACGTGATCTGGTAGGTGCCCGCATCGCCGGGCTCCACGAAGAAGTCGTAGCCGGGTTGCCAGACAAACTCCCACTGCGTAGGCTCGTTGCGCACCAGCGCGCTGCGCGGAATCCGCTGGTCCGACACGAAGTCGAAGCCCACGATGTCTTCGTCGCCGTTGGGGTCGGACAGGTAGAACTTCAGATTGAGCGACTCGTCTTCGCGGATGTAGAAATGATCCTGGTTGGGCACCACCGAGATGTTGGGCGGCAAATCCTGCTGGGTGGCCTCAATGCGCAGCTTCCCTACCTGCTGGGCCTCGTAGGGTTGATCTTCCACCACAAAATCCAGCTCGATAGGCTCACGCCGGAGGCGGGAGTATTGCGTGAGCGAGGGTTTCCACGACAGTTCGCCCTGAGCGGAGAGGGTCATGCCCTGCGGCATCTGGCTGATCACCGGCTTGAACACCATCGGATCGTCGTCGGGGTCGGTGATGGCGTCGTTGTTGCCCAGTTGGTAGGTGTTGTCGGTGCCGTACTGCACGTAGAACTTTCTCAGGTCGCCGATCTCGGGGGGGCGGTTGGTGTGGTCCACCCGCAGGCTCAGCTGCTGCCGGTCGCGCTGTCCACTCTGGTTGCGTACCTCGAAGATCAACGGAATCTTCTTGCTCTCTTCCAGGCGGTCCACCACCTCGTACGACGGTTTCCAGTACACGTTGCCCAGGGTGTCGTAGCTCAGGCCCACCGCCTCACCGTTGAGCACCCGGTAGGAGTAGCGCTGATCCAGTCCGCCGGTGGCCGACAGTTTGATGTTCAGCGCTTCGTCCTCGCGCACCACGTTCCAGCCGCGGCGGCGCGGAAACTGCAGACGCACGGCATTGTCGGGGTCCGAGGCCCGAGGCGCTTCTTCCTTGGCCGGGGCGGCCGGTAGCACGTCCACCGAGGCCATCAGCACGTCGCCGTAGGTTTGGTCTTGAATTGCCACCCTGATCGGCAGCGGGGTTTCTTGTAGAGCTTCGAATTGTTCGTCGGTCGGGTTCCAGGTGAGTTCGCCGCCGGGTGACGCGCGCATTCCTTCCGGCAGGGTATGCGTACTGTCAGCCACGGCAAAGTCGGGGGGCAGGGACAGTTGGTACCGGTTGTCGGTCTGCTGCTTCACGAAGAAGGGGGGCAGGTTGGGGGGAGCGGAAATCCGGGCTTGGTTATAAACGATCAGATCAGCGGATTGCGTGGCGGTTTGCCCGGTGGCGCTGCGCACCGCAAAGCGTACCGTAACGGTTTTCTGCGGCTCGTTCGGATCCACCGCGTCGTAGTTCGGTTGCCAGCTAAAGTCGCCCGCGGGGTCGAGTTGCATGCCGGGAAGGCTATCGGCGGTCAGTTGAAACGAATGTTCATCGCTCGACCCGCCGGTGGCCGATAACGAAAACTCCAGGGTTTCGCCCTCGCGCACCTCGTTCCAGCCGGGCTGACTGGGAAGTTGTAGGGCAATTTCGCTGAGATTCTGAGCATAAGCACTCATTGCTAACCCCACCCCCAAAGCGCACAGTATCCATTTCATAATTAACGCTATAACTTTGCGACTTGCTCGAAACACGTTGCTTTATTGTGGCGGATTAGTCAGCGGTGACCTTCCTCAAAAAAGCAACCATCCTTCCCGCGACCAAAGTAAGCCTCCTCAGTACATCGGCCTTACATCCCATGACCAAAGAAGGCCTCCTCAGTACATGGGCCTTACATCCCGCGACCAAAGGAGGCCTCCTCAGGCCGACGGAAGCGCTTCCCACGCAATAAGGAGGCCTTCTCAAGCCGTCGGACATCGGATAAATTCGGTATTTACCGGTTTTTTGCATCCGTAGCACGGTTTTTGGAATCGTGACTTCCTAAGCAGGTGTCAATTACTTTTGTTAGAAACAAAGCGGAGACTTTCTTAGGGAAGTGGCCTCCGCGCTTGTCTACTACAATATGTACCTCAACCAACTACGCATCCTTTTATGAAACACCTGCTATGGCTCCTGTGCTTGGGAGCGCTCCCCTACTCGCTTGTTGCTCAGGCGCAAAAATACACAATCAGCGGCTACATCAAAGACGCCGCCAGCGGAGAAAGTCTGATCGGGGCCAACGCCTTTGAGAAAAGCTCACTGAGCGGCACCAGCAGCAACACCTACGGCTTCTACAGCCTCACGCTCTCGGCCAGCGACAGCGTCACCATTATCTACTCGTACGTGGGCTACGGCCCCCAGGTAGTACGCATGGTCCTGCGGCAGGACACGGTTGTCAACGTAGGTTTGCAAGACAACGCCCTGCTTGATGAGGTGATCATCACCGCGGCCGAGGCCGATAAGATTCAGGAAGTGACGCAGATGAGCGCGGTGTCGGTGCCCATCGAGCAGATCAAGTCTATGCCCGCGTTTTTGGGTGAGGTAGACGTGCTCAAAACGCTGCAACTGCTGCCGGGTGTGCAGTCGGGCAACGAGGGCACCAGCGGCATCTACGTGCGCGGCGGCGGCCCCGACCAGAACCTCATCCTGCTCGACGGGGTGCCGGTCTACAACGCCTCGCACCTGTTCGGCTTCTTCTCGGTGTTCAACGCCGACGCCATCAACAGCGTAAATTTGATCAAGGGAGGTTTCCCGGCGCGCTACGGCGGGCGGTTGTCGTCGGTGATCGACATCAGCATGAAGGAGGGCAACATGAAGGAGTTTCACGGTGAAGGGTCATTTGGGTTCGTGGCCGGAAAGCTCACCCTGGAAGGCCCAATCATCAAGGACAAAACTTCGTTCATCGTGTCGGCGCGGCGCACGTGGATTGATCTGCTGGCGCGTCCGCTCATCAAGGCCCAGACCGGCGGCGACGAAACAGTGGGTTACTATTTTTACGACCTGAATGCCAAGGTGAACCATCGTTTCTCGAACCGGGATCGTTTGTACCTAAGCGCGTACCTGGGCAGCGACCGCTTTTATTCTCGGTATCAGTACAAAGATGACTTTGGCGGTGCTACCACCAAAGACGAAGACGAGGTCGGACTCAACTGGGGAAACGTGACGTCGGCGCTGCGCTGGAACCATATGTTTACGCCCAAATTGTTCAGCAACACGACGTTGACCTACAGCCGCTACCGCCTTAATTTGTTCGAGGACTATCGTTACGAAAGTTTCGACGGCACCAAGGTGAACGTGGATCAGGGATTGACCAAGTACATTTCGGGCATTGAGGACTTTGCGGCCAAACTGGACATGGACTACATTCCTTCGCCGAAACACTACGTGCGTTTCGGGGCCAACGTAACGCGCCACAAGTTTGAGCCGGGAGCGCTCAACCTGAAGTACGACGACGGGTTCGCCGGTGACCCGCTCGATACCTTGCTGGGTTCCAGCGACACCTACGCCACCGAGTTTGCGCTCTACGGCGAAGACGATATTGAAATTTCGCGGCGTCTCAAACTCAACGTGGGCGTCCACTTCTCGGGCTTCTATGTGGACCAAGAGCTTTACTCCTCGGTGCAACCGCGCCTGGCCGCCCGCTATTTGGTTTCACCGCAGCTGTCGCTGAAGGCTTCTTATTCGCGCATGACGCAGTTTATCCACCTGCTCACCAACGCGGGCGTCGGCCTGCCCACCGATTTGTGGGTATCATCTACCGACCGGATTCGTCCGCAGGACGCGCAGCAGTTTGCTCTGGGCGCGGCCCGGGAGTGGGGCAACGGTTACGAGATCAGTCTGGAAGGCTACTACAAGGGCATGCAAAACCTGATTGCCTACGAAGAGGGAGCCAGCTTCATCGACGTGAACAGCGATTGGCAGGATAAGGTGGTGGTGGGCAACGGTGAGTCGTACGGTGCCGAGTTGCTGGTGCAGAAGAAAGAAGGGCGCACCACTGGGTGGCTGGGCTATACGCTATCGTGGAGCACCCGGCAGTTCGATGATCTCAACTTCGGCGAGCGCTTCCCCTATCGCTACGACCGGCGGCACGACGTCGGGCTGGCCGTGATGCATAAGTGGAAAGAGCGGGTAGACCTTTCTTTCGCCTGGGTTTTTGGTAGCGGAAATGCTATTACGCTGCCCACCGCCAAGTACGCCGGAACGCAGTTGCGCTTCAGCAACTTCGGCTTTGGGGGTGGCAATTTGTACCACTACGGCGAGCGCAACGGCTTTCGGATGCGGGCCTTCCACCGGCTCGATGCCAGCATTGCTTTCAACAGGAAAACACGGTGGGGTGAGGGTTCGTTGGTGGTGGGAGTGTACAACGCGTATAGCCGTCGCAATCCCTTTTACCTGTACTTGGACGAAGGCTCCCGACCGGGCCAGCCCAACCGCTTCCGTCAGGTTAGCTTGTTTCCGATTATTCCCTCCGTTAGCTATCGCTTCAAATTCTAACCAACCGACCATGAAACCACTCCATTTGCCCTTTGCCATCTTCGCTCTAATGCTTGGTTCCTGCGAAACCATCGTCGACGTGGACATTCCTAACGAGCCGCCGCGCCTGGTTGCTAACGCCTTTTTGCAGGCCGACAGTGCCGTGGTGGTAGAACTGACGCAGAGTCAGTCGATACTGACCAACGCTGATCTAAAATCGGTGGCGGGGGCCACGGTCACGCTGCGGGGAGAGGCTCAGCCGGTTGCTACGCTAGAGGAAAGCACAACGCCGGGCGTCTACTTTTCTACCTTCACTCCCGCGGTTGGCAGCACCTACACCTTGCGCGTGAGCAAAGATGGGTTTGAACCGGTTGAAGCCACTACTTTTATCGCTCCGCCGGTGCCCATTCGCTCGATAGCGGTCGATACCAGCGTGTTCATTAACCGCTACCTTAATTTTGAGGACAGCCTGATTACCGACCGAAATGTGGTGGTGGATGAGATACGACTAATTTTTGACGATCCGGCCAACGAGCAAAACTATTACGAAGTTTCAGTCTATCGCTTTGTAGTACAAATACAACCTCGATACGATGATGAGAATAATTTTATAGACAACGACACCGTGCGCTACTTCAGCCCGATATACCTTCGCAGCGATGATCCGGCCATTGCGGGCGGCGAAAGCGACCCCTTGGAAGGTAGCTCTGACTTTTTCGGAACCGATTTGCTGTTTAACGATGACTTTTTCAACGGAAAACAATATTCGCTACGCTTTCGTCCGGAACAATACGGTTTCTACGACGATTCGGAGCCGCAACTATACGTGATTCTCCGCACCATCGACGAAGCGCAGTATCGTTATCTCCGGTCGGTAGATTTGCAGTATGAAAACGAAGGTAACCCGTTTGCCGAACCGGTGCAGGTGTACAGCAACGTGGAAAACGGCTACGGCATCGTGGCGGGGTCGAGTGCCAGTCGAGTGGTGGTGGATTTAGAGTAGTTTCAGTAACCATATCGCACCGTCTATGCTTGGTTTTGTAGCGCACGTTAGTGATCCTTTAAGGAAACTTCTATCAGTGATCACGCTGACTGGTTTGCTGGTAGGATGCGAAATGGTAGTTGATATAGACATTCCCGAAGAGCCTCCGCGCCTGGTGCTCAATGCCTTTTTGCAAGCCGATAGCATCGTAGTAGTGGAGCTTACGCAGAGTCAATCGATTCTAACCAATACTTTTCTACCGCCAGTTGGTGGTGCTTTAGTTACTCTATCGGAAGATGGCCAGTTGATCGCTACGCTGGAAGAAAGCGACAGGAGCGGTATTTACTTTTCATCCTTCACTCCCTCAATCGGGAAAACCTACACGTTGCGAGTGAGCAAAGCGGGGTTTGAGCCGGTAGAAGGCACAACCACCATACCTATGCCGGTCCCTATTCAGGCGGTGGAAGCCGATACGATCACTCTAGAAAACCGAGGATTCAACAGCACTCCTCAGACTTCTTTTGCCCTGGATGAGGTGCGCGTTATCCTTGATGATCCGGATAGCGAGCGCAACTACTACGAAATATCGGCTTACCGTTACGTAAATTCGTTCCGGGGTGAGCGTGATACGCTGGGCAACTACGTGGTTACCGATACGGTTCGGGCTGTCTCGCCTATCTACCTCAGAATTGATAATCTGGCTACTTCGGGAGTTGTTGACGAATTCACCGGCAGTGAAGATTTTTTTGGCGGGATACTTTCTTTCAACGATGACTATTTCAACGGAAAAACCTATTCATTACGATTAAATTCTAACGTGCTCTATAGTTGGGATTCGGCCTATACCCAGTTGTATATCATCCTACATACCATTGATGAAGAACGGTACCGTTACTTACGTTCGGTAGATTTGCAGTATGAGAACGAGGGCAACCCGTTTGCCGAGCCGGTGCAAGTGTACAGCAATGTGGAGAACGGCTACGGCATTGTAGCAGGCTCTAGCGTGAGTCGGATGGTGGTGGATTTGGAGTAAGATTGATGGTTGAACATCAAGAGGTTTGTTGGGTTGCCAAAAGTAGCCAGCAGTTATAAAAGAATATGATACGCTTCATAACCTTCTTCACTAACTTTATCAAACAGGGGCTAATTCCAATTGCGCTCGTTGGAGGGTTGATAGGCTGCGAGACGGTGGTGGATATTGATTTGCCCCAAGAACCACCCCGGTTGGTGGTCAACCATGTTATGAGAGTTGAAGATTTTTCTGCCAGATTTATCCAAGTAACCCAAAGTCAGTCAGTGCTTGACAACACTGACATCCAACCAGTGTCGGGCGCGCGGGTGACTTTAGAAGAAGAAAACGGGTGTTTTACAATTCTTACTGATGACTGCACTACTACATTTGAGGAGCGTCAAACTTTAGGAGTCTACTCTATTTCAAGGGATGTCTTTGGTTTTCCATCTGCCGGAAGAACGTATACGCTGCGCGTTGAGAAAGAGAGCTTTGCGTCAATTGTAGCTACTACGCGGATTCCCGAACCGACCAAAATTCAGCAGCTAACCTATGACACGACACATATATCCGCTACTACCGCTTCGTCTTCGCAAGCTAATTTCGGGGTAAACAAGGTAGGAATAACCTTAGATGATCCCGCGGGAGAACGTAACTGCTATGCGATAAGAATAACCGGGCAGAAGCAAGCAGAAGAATGCGATACGACAGGCAACTGCGTACTTTCTGCCGATAAAGCTTTAGCGTTTTATCCTATCATGAAAAGCAACGATCCGGCTATCGTCAACAGCAACTACGCACTTCAGGGAACAAATACCCAAGTATACGGTAATCCTATCCTATTCAGCGATGACTTGTTCGATGGCGAACAATACACTGTGCGAATCGATCCTGACATCACTTTCATTGGAGACAGTCTTCGTCGTGAGCTTATTGTTGAGCTAAGAACCATTACGCAAGAACAGTATGATTACACCTATAATAAGCTACTTCAACAGTCCTTGCGAGAAATTCCGCATGGCGAACCCGTATTGGTGCCGGGCAATATCCAGGGTGGTTACGGCATTTTTGCCGGTTACAGCGTTGATGAAGCAACCATAGACTTTCGCTAGTGCTTTACAAACAAATTGGCAGGAACCATTCGCTTCTTTGTCGATAATTCTTATCTTTGCCCCTCGTTTTTAAACTCAGAAGATATCCCGTCATGGCCGTTACTCGATTAAAGCGCAAAGGACTCCGCAACAAAGCCCGCGCCAAGCAGCGTCAGGAAGCAATCAAAAAATTTACCCGCCTGCCTCCCATCCAAAAGGTGGATGTAGAGGCCATCAAGGAAGAGTTCGCTAAGAAGAGCGGCCAGCCTAGCCAGTCGAAGAAAGAGACTTCCGCCAGCGCATCTGCTGCCAAGCCTGAAACCGACGAGAAGGCAGCTCCCAAAAGTGCCCCCGCCACCGAGCAGAAGCCGGAGGCGGCCCCACCTGAGTCTCAGGCAACTCCGCCCAAAGTCGCTCCCAAAAGCGACAGTGCTTCCGAAAAGGCTACCTCTGACACCACCGCCGAGGTGCGCGAGCCCGCCAAAGGCTCAGTCGAAGACGCCGAAATGGTGGAAGAAAAGCTAGAGGAGAAAGAAGACAACTCTCCCAAAGTGGCTCCCGACGTGGTCTCGCCCGAAGCCGGAGCGCCCGATGAAACTCCTTCCGAGGCTGATACGGAGGCTGACGAAAAGTAAGCACTCACCCAAAACTGCGGGAAGCATTGATTCGGTTATCTTTGCAGAAGCGCGTTGAGGCTATCCCCACAACGTCATTCCCGGCGAAGCGCTAGCGCAGACCGGGAATCCCCTGGTTGCAAGGCGGAAAACGCGCAGCAGTAACAGTTTTTCTTTTCGCATTGAGGGGATTCCGGATCAAGTCTTCTCTACGCTGCAACTTGTCCGGAATGACGGTTTGGGACAAATCTCTGTTTAACCAACAGGCACTCCTTTTACCTTATTTCCTTCCCAACTCCACCGCTTCCAGTTCGCTCACTTTTCCCTTTTGCAGCGTGAAGCGCAGCAGGGTGCGCATTCGGTGGAAGCCGTGGCGGCCCGCCGCGCCCGGATTCAGGCACAGCATCTGGTTCCGCTTCGGATCTTTGATCACCTTGAGGATGTGCGAGTGGCCGCAGATGAAAACGTCCGGTTGCCGTTCGGCCAGCACCTGCCGCACCCGCGGATTGTAGCGCGGCGGGTAGCCGCCAATGTGGGTCATCCACACCAGTAATCCTCCCCGTTCCAGCCACAAATCTTCCGGGTAGCGCGAGCGAATATCGGCCCCGTCGATGTTGCCATACACCGCCTGGAAGGGCTTAAACGCCGACAGTTGTTCGCTCACCACCAGGCTGCCGATATCGCCCGCGTGCCAAATCTCGTCGCAGTCGGCCAGGTAGCCAAACACCTGGTCGTCGAGGTAGCCGTGGGTATCCGAAAGCAATCCGATTTTCATAGTGATTACAACCTTTTCCCCTCAACGCGGGTCTTGATACAAAAAGTTGACCTTATGCGTATTTTACTCGGACTTTTGGGAGGTTTGTTGCTGCTGAGCGCTTGTGAAGAGGACATGTCTATCGATGAAAAGGAACCTTTGTTTGTCCGGATAGTTAATGGCAGCGACGTGCCTTACACCCAAGTATTTTATGCCGACGACCCAGAGAATGCTTCTTTCGGCCTCTTAGATTCGGGGGACACTTCTATTTACTTGCGTATTCCGCCTGATCTTGTGGGTCCATTACTTCTCCAACTAGGAGTTGACACGATCCAGTCAGAATGTATTCTGATGGATAAGGCGCCTCTTGTTGCTCCGACCACGTCGGGGTACTGTACATACGAGATTAAGTTGGTTTATTGGGGAGACATGACTTACTACAGTAGTCAGCGTCTGCCGTGAGGTTGCTCCTGCGTTAAGTCAACCCGGTCACCACCGAATACTGATTGAAGCTGCCGTATCCACCGCGCACAATAGTAGATATGCATCGGTCGGTAGGTTGGCACATCAAAGGGGCATTCGCATTCGCATTCGCAAGTTAAACGTTGACCACCAAGGTCCGTCGCGCCTCGTCCAGAATCTGCTGCAGCACCCCCAGTAATTTACCCAAATCGGTGATTAAGTAACGATCTTCGTCCAAGGTCACCGTGCGGTCGGTTAGTTTCAAGAAACGCCACTCGATGCCGGTGGTAGAGCAACCGTACAGGGTGGCAAGCGGCGGATTGCCTTCCAGTTCGTTGAGCTTTCTGGCTCCCAGCAGTTGCGCGGTGCACTGCACTGTGCCTTGCTCCAAGTCCTGCTTCTTGGCTTCGGTGATGCAGAAGATGGGAGCCGAGATAAAATCCTGCACCCGGCTGAGCGAAAACACAAAATCGCACTCTCCCTTTAAACCGGATGCTTCGTCCATGTCCAGATTCATCCCTGAGTAAATAGAAAAGCTGTGCTGATTGCGGTCGCTCACCTCCAGCAAAATGGGAGTCACCAATCGTTCGGAGCGAGACTTTTCACTGGCGAAGCCCTGTTCTTGTCCTTTGCGCAGGGCTTCGGTGAGCCACGGCGAAGGCGGTATCTCCGGCGTATCAGCAAACAATTCACTTGCCACGAACCTAAGACCGAACTGCCGAATCAGATCGGTTGAGGTAAAATCGCTGTAGGTCATGCTTTCTGGTGTTGTCTTCCGAAAGATACGGAAAACTTGACTACTTGCTGCGTTGGCTTGCCTCAAACAAACCGCTACTCGTCCAACGCAATCACCACCGAATCCTGGCTGAAGCTGCTGAAGATGCCGTAGCCGCCGCGCACGTTGGTGGGGATCTGCACCGGTTCGTAGAACAGTTGATCGGGATGGTTGTTTTGTTGCTTCTCCTTGGCTCGTTCGTAGCGGTAGGCATCGGGATGATAGGTTCGGAAAAGCACCCGCAATTTGGTGCTTAGGTCACTATCTACCACGCTGCACCGAAACGTATATTCTTTTCCATTGAGCAGTTGATCGGTGAACGGAAGGTTGTCGATATACAAGTTATCGTACTGAGCATTTAACACAATATCGTCGAACGTAGCCACCGTAGGGTCATCTGACCGGAAGTTGAGACGCGCTATGGAAGGGCGCAATAGGATAGTGTCTAGGTTTCCTGAAGGATCAAATAACAATATTTCGTAAAAGTAATCCTTCCAACCCATCACCTCGTAGTAGTTTTCTTCCGATGCCGGGTCTTGAAAGGTCAGCGCCAGGTGATGATACACCGCCGAATCGGAACAGTACTCACAGCTTGGCGATGGTCTTACCACTTCTGACGAATAATCAGTCAGTTGCACTAATACCGGATGCGGCACCCGGGTGCTGGCTTCCACGGTCGGAAACCCTTCGGACTGCACCGACAGGTGGTACGCTACCCCCGCTTGCGGCCGAAAGGTTCCTTGGTATTTTCCTTCCTCGGCGTGTACCAGCGTTAAGGACTGCGGGGTTTGCCCTTCGGGAGTGATGGTTACCCGGGCCTGCCGCGCCGACATGATGGGGGAGCCATCCAGCACCGACTGCGTTTGGGTGACCCACACCGCCGCCAAGCTATCGGGCTGCAACATCGCGTATACCGCCAGTTGGGGAACGTGGGGAGCCAGTTCGAGGGTTATCTCCCGTTGGCAGCCCAGTCCAAAAAAAGCGAATCCGAAGAAGATCAATAGCTTATTCGTAGCGTTCGGCATGGCTAAAAGGTGAAGCGGTAACTCACGGAAGGAACAATAGGAAACAGGCTTCGCTGATAGAACCGGTAATGGACTCCGTCGGCGTAGCCCCAAGAATCTGCGTTAACTAACAGGGGGTTTCTTCGGCTGTACAGATTGTACAAGCCGAACTCCCAGGTGCGCTCGCCCCAGCGGGTGGGCTTACGAAACGAAATGCCCACGTCGAGCCGATGCGTGGCCCAGGTGCGCTGCCCGTTGCGCGGACCGTAAACCGCTAGTAGGTCTCTATTGGAATAGTTGTAGTGATCGTTACCAAGAGACACCGGCGCTTTTTCCATATACATTACCGTAGGCACCGTGAAGGCAAAGCCCGATGCCAAGCTCCAGCCCCAGCTAACGTCCACCCGTTCTTTCCAGTGAAAAACGCCGCCGAAATCAATTTCGTGGCGGCGGTCGTAGCGAAAGGGAAACCACTGCCCGTCGTTCACTTCCTCAAACCGCCGCTCGCTGCGCGACAGGGTGTAGCCCAGCCAGCCGGTGAGCCGCCCTGCCGTGCGCTGCGCCAGCAGTTCCAGTCCGTAGCTGCGCCCCCGTCCGCTCACAATTCGATCCTCCCAATCCAGAATCTCTTCGTAGAAGTCGAATTCCCCTTCTTTATACTCCACCACGTTGCGCATGTCTTTGAAGTAGGCTTCGGCCTGAATTTCGTACGACCCGGCAAGGGCCCGCTGGTACGCCACGGCCCAGTGCTGGGCGGTCTCGGGAGGCAACCGTTCGGTGGTGGGCAACCAGAGGTCGGTGGGCAGACTGAAGGCCGGGTTGGTCAGCAGATGCATAAACTGACCCATGCGCGCGTACGACACGTTCCAAGCAGTGGCCGACGTGGGTTGGTATCGCACCGAAAGGCGCGGCTGCCCCACCGTGTAGAAGGCTTGATCTACCCAGAAACCGGTCAGACGCGCGCCCAAGTTCGCGGTGAGCGTGCGCGCGAGTTGTATTTCGTCTTCCACAAAAAGGTCAGCCTCCACCCCCTGCACCACCGAAGCCTCGTACGAGGTATCCACCGCCGCTCGGTCGTTGAGCCGATGCGTTAACGCCACCGAACCCGGACGAAAGGTGTGATGAATCAGTCCGCCCCCGAAACGCAGGTGGTGGCGGGGGGCGGGCAGGTAGTCATAATCTACGCGTGCCGCCCAGTCCTGAATGTCCGAGACGCGGTCCTTGTCGGTGAACGTGCTGGTAGACACGTCATTGTCGACGATCAGAACGTCGTTGGTTTCGCGTAGGCGAAAGCGGTACTGGCTGTAAGTGAGCGTTAGGTTGCTGAACAAGCGCCGGTGGTACACGTGGTTCCACCGCAGGGCGGTCGTCACGTTGCCCCACTGAATGATTTCACGGCCCGCCACGTCACGCAAATAGTTACTATCCTGGTTGAGCAGTGAACTTTCAAAGGCCGTTTCGTTTCTAAAACGGTCCTGACCCAGGTAGGTGCTCAGGTAGAGTTGGTTTCGGTACGACAGAGTGTGGTTCACCTTGGCCGCCAGGTCGTAGAAGCCGTAAAAGCCGTTATTACCCGTGCTGTTTACCTTACTGGCTAACCACGTGTAGGGCCCCAGGTGCGCGTAGCGGCCCGACAGCAAGAAAGAGGTTTTGTCCGAAACCAGCGGTCCCTCCAGCGTGAGCCGCGAGGCGAGCAAGCCCACCGAACCGGTTCCCTGAAACTTTTCCCGGTTTCCTTCGCGCAGCTGCACGTCGACCACCGAAGCCAGCCGCCCGCCGTAGCGCGCCGGGAAACCGCCCTTGTAAAAGTCAACGTTGTTGATCGCATCGGCGTTGAACACCGAAAAGAAACCGAACAGGTGCGAGGCATTGTAGAGCGGCACCCCGTCGAGCAGCAGCAGGTTCTGATCGGGCCCGCTGCCCCGCACGTACAAACCGGCTCCGCCGTCGGCGCCCGACTGCACGCCGGGCAAGCGCTGCAGACTCTTGAGCAGATCGACCTCACCGAACAAGGCAGGGGTGGTGAGCAGGTCGGCTACCGGCACCGGCAAATCGAGCGTGGGTTGCTCCAGCGGGCGCACCGCCGCCGAGGTTACCATCACTTCGGCCAGCATCTCGTCGGCCAAATCCCAATTGATAACCGTGTCTTGGCGCAGCACAAAGGTGGTTTCTTGCGACGCGTGCCCGACGAACGAGCAGCGCAGGCGCACCGTGTCGTTCGGCAGCGTCAGGCTGTAGAACCCGTAGTTGTTACTGCTGGTGCCGGGCGTGATATCGTTCCGGTCTGGATTTTTTGAATCCGTCTGGCCCTGCCAAATACTGGCGCCAATCAAGTCTTCGCCACTGAACGCCTCCCGGACGTAGCCGCTGATGGTAAACTTGGCGTCTTTCTTTCGGAAGATAATTTGGTTACCCCGCACCTGGTAGGTGGTATTGGTGGCCTGCCCGATAGCGTCCAATACCTCTTCTAAAGTGGGGGTTTTATTAGGCAGGCGCACGCTTTTCCGCACGTCCAGGTAGCTTTCGCTGTAGGCCAACCGGAATTGCTTGGTTGCCTCAAGCTGCTGCAGCAGTTGGCGCACGGTCAGGTACGTCGAATCCAGCGTTACCGGGGCGCTCAGGTTTTGTTGCGCCAGCCCGAGTTGCGGCACCCCCCACAGGGCGTAGACCAAACAGACGAAAGACAGAAAGCGGTTGATACGAGACATCAGTAGTAACTAAAGTAATGATATTTTTCCGGTTTGCTCCCGTTTGGCTAGTACAATCGGTAACCGATGGTGGCCAAAACTTTCGTGATATTGACGTCGGAAGCCCCACTATATACTCCCTCCCGTCCGAAGTAGCCGGGCACTTCCGCGGTAGCGTCCCATCCTCCTCCGTTGTCACTTACTGTTTTCTGAAAGAAAATATCCATTGAGAACCGATGTGCATCCAAGCCTATGCCTAGACGAGCGCTCGTGTAACCCCAATCGAGTTCATTTAGCTCATACGGATCGTTTATCGCTACCTCCGCGTTCTGGCCCAGTACCAACCCCCCACTAAACCCTCCGTACAGCCTCAGTTGCTGAAACAGGCGAACTCCTACCAACAGCGGCACTTCGCCGTAGTGAAAAGTATAGTTTACGCGCTGACGATACTCCCGCAGTTCGCATCCGCCTGAACAATCCGCCGCGTCGCCCAGGTACGTGTTCTTGATCAGTTCTTCTTGCCCGCCGTCCGAGGCGTAGTAGAGTCCTGATTGCACGTAGATGGCAGACAGAAGATAATAGCGCGCGTACCCTCCTATCTGAAGAGCCCGTCGGCGGTCGTTCCGCGCGTTCCAGAATGTGACATCTACGTATTGGTGGTGGAAGGGCGTTGTGCCACCGTAGAGAAAAGACATATCTAGCTGCGCACTTCCCGCTCCTGCTTCTACCCCGTAGGTGAAGCGCGACTGCGCGTATCCGGTGAGCGTGCTAACCGCAAAGAGTAAGAAGAAAGCTAGTTTCCGGTAGCGATTATTGCTCGAGCTTGCCAAATTTTCCTTGTACGTCATAGTAATGAGTTGGTTTATGGTTAAACAGATAACTATTCTCTGATGAATCGGTAGCGAATACCCCAGCTTCCCCGTAGCAGACTTTCTTCGCTTACCAAAGCCGCTAGCTCCATCTGGAAGCCGAAATTCTTTTTCTCGAAGGGATAGATGTTCATGCCTATCGGCACCACGGTTCCTTCAAAAATTTGCGAGCGCACCCCTAGCCCAACGTATGCGTTAATCTGTTCGGTTTTTTTGAAGATGTAGCTCACCGTGAACTCCAAAGTGGTATCGTAAAAGAAATTATCGGTACCCACCCGGAGTTCTGGTAGAAGACGGCCTCGTATTTCGTAATTGATACCGGCAAGCGGCAGGTTTGATTGGTGAATGCTAACCCCAAACTGAGCGTGAGCATAAGTTCCGGTCAAACTTAAGATAATAGCAAAGTAGGCGTGTTTCATGAGCGAAGGTTAGTCTAGTTGAAAGATACTTGTGCACTTGTATTAACAGGTAGACAACCTAACTCTCCCCTACCCTAAATGCAGGGCCAATTATTTTCAAAAATAACCCACCCTGCTTGGTTCGCAGTAACTGTTGAACCGAGAAATCCGGCGCCCCTTGTTTATTTCGCGCTGCTGCCGCTATGGTTGGCGACGAGATGACAAAAAGAATGTCTGCGTGATTTGAGCCCGCGCTGCTTCCGGGCCGTCTCTATGAACCCGGTAGGTTAACCGGATTTTCTCGTCGTTCACCCGCTCTACTCGCATTTCAGTAATTGCAAACCCCTGCATGGCCCAGTCTTCGGTGAGTCCCTGGCGAGGCCCTTCCAAAGTAACTTTGCCGTCGTTTTGTTGGTAACTCTGCACAATGCGGAACGATTGCTGATCGCACTCTTCGTCGAGCACGAACGAGGCACGCCAGTGAACGTAAACCACAATCACGTTATCATTCTCAAAAAACTCCCAGGTATTGATATCGCAGTAGTCCAGTGCTAGTTCCTCGGTGCTTCCGTCGTCAAACTGTACGGAGCTTTCGGCGAGCTCCCACAGGCCCTGGGCCAAGAATTCTGTTAAGTCCGGTGCGGCTTCGGCTATCGGCTCGTCTTCCTGACAAGCGGTTCCTAGTGTAACTAGTAATAAAGTAAAGGCTGATATTTTTATCTTTTTCATGATTGATTGATTTTTAGATGGATTGTTTTGGTTTAAACTGGGCAATAAGGGGTCGGGCACGAAGGTCTAAATGACACTTCGAGTTGACTCTTGGATTGGGGCGTCCGCAGGCTCCGCTGCGGATGGCTCACCGGTACTACGGGGGTATCATCGGGAGATTATGTAGGAGAATTTGAGTCCGAGGCCGGGATACACGCTGCCGTTGTTGAAATCGTAGTCAAACGCGTATCCTAATCCTAGGTGAAAGTTGAAGAGGAACCGTTGGCCCAGGGGGCGTTGCAGTCCCCAGTGAATTTCGTTGAGCAACGTGTTGTTGAGCGGGTCTTCTCGCTGATCATAGACGGTGGTTCCGAACACCCGTTCGGTGGTGTACTTGGTCTGGAAAGCCACGTAGTTGCTGGCGTTGTTGCGCAGCGACCGGCCCCGGCGAAGCCGCTTGGGGCGGTTGTAGTGGTACTTCACCTCCGATTTGAGGTAGATCACCGGGTCGTTGATTACCCAGGTGTACTGAAAGGTTCTTCCGCTGAAATTATCAGCGATGTGGTACCCGCCTCCCAAGCCCGTGCTCACGTTAACCGACCAGCGGTCGGCCACGGGCAACTCGTAGGCCAGTCCCAGGCCCGCCCCACCCAGTTCAAGCTTGAACAGGGGGCGGAGTGGCTCCTCAATGGGTTCTACCGACTGGGCAGAGAGTGAGTAGGTAACGGCTAACAAAGCAAGGGCAATACCGATTGTTTTCATGTTTTTAGATAATTTGGTTGTTTGCTGATAAGACAGCAGAACCGACACCATCCCTAAAGAAAAACGCAATTATTTTTTCAGACTTTGCAGGTAGATGGTATCCCCCCGTACGGGGTGGTCCACGTCTAGCGTCAGGGAGATTATCTCCAGCACTTCTTCCAGCGGTTGGTCGTCGAAGGCTGCGGTTAGCCGCAGATTAGCGCTGGCAGTATCAACCACCACCAGCCGCTGATAGACTTCCTCCAGCACCGTTGCCACCTCCGACAAGGGCTGGTTTTGAAAAGTCAACCGACGGGTGCGCCAGGCCAGGGCGTTGGGCTCAATAGCAACCGATCTGTTCACGCGCCGGTCAGCAACCCGGTACACTCCCTGCTCCCCTTTTGTCAGGATTACGGAAGATTGCTGATCATCTCGATTCGCTAAGGATACTACTCCGCTCACCACCGTCACCACCATGGCCATGTCGGCGGGCACGGCCCGCACGTTGAACGAGGTGCCCAGCACCCGCACCACCGCTCCCTCGCCCACAATCCGGAAGGGTTGGTCTTCGTGGCGCGCCACCTCGAAGAAGGCTTCGCCCGACAGGTACACCGCCCGCACCGAGTCATCGAAGTCTTTATCGTAGCGCAGGGTGGTGCGTTCGTTGAGCCACACCTGCGTGCCATCGGCCAGGATTAGCTGTTTGGTTTCGTGGTCGCCGGTACTTGCTTCGGCCAGTTCCGGGTTGCCGGTTAGGTTGAGCAAACGGACTAGGAATACCAATCCCACCACCAAGCCGACCACCGCGGCCGCCCGAAGCAGCCAAACGCGTCGGCTGGTCTTCGTCGCAAGGGCCACCACCGGAGTGTCGCGGGTACGCCGGGCGTCGCTACGCCGAGCGCCGGTACGGCGGGCGATAGCTTGCCAGGCGGCGGTGGTTTCGGGAGTGTAAGCTTCGTATACGTCGCCCGACGCTATCCACGCCGCTTGCGCCCGCTCCAGCAGCTCCTGGTGCGCGGCGTCTTCGGCGAGCCAGACCTGCATTCGTTTCGTCTCGTCGGCACTGGCTTCGCCCTGCACGTACTTGGCCAGTAAACTCCAGTCGGTGGTATCCATAGTATTCCCTTTCGGTTAAGACAACTAAAAAAGGTCTTCCCCTAAAAGAAAATCGATAAATTTAAGCGCCACCAGTCCGTAGCCGTAGCGCACCAGGTGCTGGCGGATGAGCCGGAGGGCCTTGCCCATGTGGTACTCGATGGCCTTGACCGACACGCCCAGCTGGTCGGCCACTTCCTGGTACGAGCGCTCCTCGTAACGAATCAGACTAAACACCAGTCCGCACTTCTCGGGCAACTGGGGTAAAATGCGTTCCAGGGCAGCGGTGAGTTCGGCCACCTGCAGGGTATCGTCCGGCGCAGTATCCGTCGGATGCTGGTAGTCCTGAATTTCTTCGGACCAGTCGTAGCGGGCCGCGCGGCTTTTAAGGTGATTGAGGCAACGGTTGCGCACCGCCCGCGCCAGGTAGGCTCCGGCCGAGGTGGTAATTCGCCAGTCGCCGCGCTTCTCCCACAGGTAAACAAACACGTCCTGCACAATTTCTTCGGCCACCTCCGGGCGGTGTACGAGTCGAAGAGCCACCCGGCAGAGCGCAACGTAGTGCCGGTCGAACAGTTGCTGTAGGGCTTGTTGGTTGCCCTGCGCCAATTGTTGTAGTATCGCTGCTTCGTCCTGTTCCATAGGCGGTTTTCGGCGGTCAAGATGGGAAAAGCCGGGGAATCGACAAAAGCGGTTATCCGGTTTTACACATTTTTCTAGCCCGAATCGAATATTTCGAGCCGTTCTGCTGTTGTTGTGATACCGGGTGCCGAGCACCGATTGGTATTTCTGCGGAAAGGGACTACCTTTGCTCATTAATTCAGGCTATTGAAAAAATTTATCTTATACACTTTGCTGGGCAGTTGGCTGCTGGTGACTTCCTGTAGTGACTTTCGGAAGATCATGAAAAGCACCGACTGGAAGGAAAAGTACCAGGCCGCGCTGAAGTATTATCAGGAAAAGGACTACTACCGCTCCACCTTGCTGCTGGAAGACGTGATGCCCATCATCAAGGGAACCAAAACCGCCGAGGAAGCGCAGTTCTACTACGCCTACGCGCATTATTACCAGCGGAAGTACATTCTGAGTGCTCACTACTTCAAGCAGTTTTACGAAACCTATTCTCGCAGCGAACGGGCGCAGGAGGCGATGTTTATGCACGCTTACTCACTTTATCTGGAGGCTCCCAATCCCAGCCTGGACCAGACCAGCACCGCGGAGGCCATCCAGGCCATCCAGCGCTTCATCAATCGCTACCCCTACAGTGAGTATAAGGAACGAGCCGAAGTGGTGCTGGCCGAAACCCGCGGTAAACTGGAGAAAAAGGCCTACGACAACGCTTTGCTGTATTACAAACTGTCGCAGTACAAGGCGGCCATCATCGCGTTTAATAACTTTCAGCGCGACTTCCCCGACTCCGACTACAACGAAGAGATCGGCTACTGGAAGCTCGCAGCCCAGTTTGAACTGGCCGAACAGAGTATCACCGCTAAGCAAAAAGAACGCTACTACACCACCATTGAGTACTATCAATCATTTGTAGATCGCTATCCCGAAAGTAAATTTGTTCAGGAAGCCGAGTCGATTTACGAAACCTGTTTAACCAAAATTCGCAAAGAACCCAGCGACAGCAAAGCATCCACCCAATAGTTATGACCAAGAAACCCAACGTATCCGCCTCCATCGTCACCCGCCATCTGGATGACCTCAACGAACCCACCGGCAACATTTACGAATCGGTGGTGGTGATGTCGAAACGGGCCCGTCAGATCGCCGTTTCGCTCAAGGAAGAACTCAACGGCAAATTGGCCGAGTTCGCCTCCACGGTCGACAACCTGGAAGAGGTGTTCGAAAACCGGGAGCAGATAGAAATTTCCCGCTTCTACGAGCGTATGCCCAAGCCCACCAACCTGGCCGTAGAAGAATTTCTGAACGACGAACTGATGTTCCGGAAGGTCGACGAGGACCTCGAGGACTAATCTTCTGGCACTCCGGGGCAAAAAAGTGCTGGTGGGCGTCACTGGCAGCATTGCGGCCTACAAAGCCGCCTGGTTGGTGCGCGGACTCATCAAGGCCGGGGCCGAGGTGCAGGTGCTGATGACCGAAGGCGCCCAGCAATTTATCACGCCGCTCACGCTGGCGACGCTCTCCCAACGTCCCGTGCTCACTAACCTAGTGGCCGACGCAACCCAGGGCACGTGGAATAACCACGTCGAACTGGGCCTGTGGGCCGATGCCTACCTTATTGCTCCCGCCACCGCCCACACGCTGGCCAAACTGGCGACCGGCTTGGCCGACGATCTGCTTACCGCCGTTTACCTGTCGGCCCGCTGCCCGGTGCTGGTGGCCCCCGCGATGGACCTGGACATGTACCAGCACCCCACCACGCAGCATAATCTTGAAACGTTACGCACCTACGGCAACCACGTACTTGACTCCCCCGCGGGCGAACTGGCCAGCGGCCTGTCGGGCGTGGGCCGGATGATGGAACCCGACGACTTGGTAGAAGTGTTGGAGCAACTGTTTCGAACGGCTGACACCCTCGCGGGAAAGCGGGTGCTGATTACCGCGGGCCCTACCCACGAGCCCATCGACCCGGTGCGTTATTTGAGTAACGCCTCGAGCGGCAAGATGGGCTACGCCCTGGCCGAAGAAGCCGCCCGGCGGGGAGCGGAAGTACATCTGGTGAGCGGCCCCACCGCGTTAAACACCGACCATCCGAATATCAACGTAGTCCGAGTGCAAACCGCGCAAGAGATGCTTGAGACCACGCGATCCGTCTTCCCAACTGCTGACTTGGCGATCTTTGCGGCTGCCGTGGCTGATTACACTCCGCAACAACCGGCAGCACAAAAGATCAAGAAATCATCGGATACCCTGGCCCTTACGCTCACCAAAACGGTGGACATCGCGCAGACGCTCGGGGCGCAGAAGCAGGCCGGGCAGCGGACGGTGGGCTTCGCGCTGGAAACCGAAAACGAACTGGAGCACGCCGCTGCCAAGCTCAAGAAGAAGCACCTCGATATGATCGTGCTCAACTCGCTGAATGATGCTGGGGCGGGCTTCGGCCACGCCACCAATCAAATTAAAATACTGACGCAAAATACAACCGAGCCGATCACGTTTCCTCTAAAGGATAAGCGCGCCGTGGCCGCCGATATTTTCGACACCATCACCTCCACCTTCTATGCCTAAATACTTACTGATAGGGACGCTGATTTTCGGACTGACCAGTGAGCTGGTTGCCCAAGAACTCAACGCCACGGTACGGGTGAACGCCCAAAACGTGAGTTTAAGTGAACCTCGGCTGGTACAGGAAATGCAAACTGCATTTCAGGATTTTCTGAACAACCGAAAGTGGACCGAAGACACCTACGGACCCAAGGAGCGGATCAACTGTAATTTTGCCATCAACATCACTGCGGTGCCCGCGGCCGGGCGCTACGAAGCCACCGTGCAGATCCAGTCGTCACGCCCCGTCTACGGCAGCGGCTACGAAACGATTATGCTCAACTTCGCCGACCGCGACTGGTCGTTCAAGTACGTAGAAGGACAACAGAACGAGTTTAATCCCAACAATTACCTCAACGAGGTAACCAGTTTGTTGGCCTATTACGCCTACATGGTGCTGGGCTACGACTACGACTCGTTTAGCGAACTGGGCGGCAGTCCGCATTTTGAGCGGGCCCAGCAGGTGGTGCAAACCGCCACGGCGGCCAATGGCGGACCAGGGTGGGACCAGTTTAGCGGTAACGCGGGGCGCAACCGCTACGCCCTGATGAACGATATGATCAATCCCCAGATGGAACCTGTCCGGCGAGCCAACTATGCCTACCACCGGGAAGGGTTGGATTTATTCACCGAGAAAGACGAAGAAGGCCGCAAGAACATTCTGGCCGCGGTGCAGGAAATTCAGAAGGTGAGCAAACTGTTTCCGCAGGCCATCGCGGTGATCAGCTTTCTGGACGCCAAGAAAGACGAGCTGATCAGCGTGTTCACCAAAGGAGACACCCCGGTGCGGCGCGACGCCTACAACGCGCTGGTAGAAATTGATCCCTCCCAAACCGATGCGTATCAGGCTATTCTGAAGAATTAAAAGTCGGTCTAAATCTTACGCGGGTAGTATCTACGCTGCCTGAAGCTTTTAGCTCTTAATGTCCCCGGCTAGTTTTGCCCCCTTTGGCAACGAATAAGAACCACAACGCAAAGGGTGAAAGTGAGGGCAACCAACTACCGAAGGGGCCGGTGGCTACTGCTGCTGGCACTGCTGTTTGGCAGACTTGGCTGGGCGCAGCAAACTGACATGCCCCTCAACGACCTGGCTTTTGTGCTGGGTGAGGCGGAAGAGTATAGTCGGACCACGGTGCTAGACAGTCTGCTTTCCTTCAACCAACGCCACGCCCTGCGGGTGTTGCTCTACACCCTGTCCGAAGAAGACTTTCCCTACCAGGCCAACGCCCGGGCGGAGCAAACCCGATTATCACAACAAACTGTTCCCACGCTGGTGATCACCACCTGGTACGGGCTTGACCCCAAAGCATTGCAACGTACCGAAGTGCAGGTGAACCCAGCGCTGGCAGCGCGTTTGCCCCCAGCCACGGCCGAGCAGATTGTCACCGAGTGGCTCACCTACTGGTCGGACAACACCCCTATTGCCAAAGACGCGCTGCGCGAGGGTCTGCTGCTGGCCCTATTCAAGCTAGAAGCCTACCTCAACGCCCTACCCCCCGCCGGGGAAGTGCCGACGATCACCTTTGCCAATCCGGTAGCCGTTGGTTCCCCCGCCCTGGGACTGGACGCGCTGCGCTACCCCGCCCACCGGGGCAACCACGAACAGATTGAGATCAACCAGGCAGACTACCCCGTGGCTTGGAAAGCCCTGCCTAGCGGACGCCCGACCGCCGTACTGGCCCAGGCAGACAAAGAAACGTCCTTTCCCCCCGGAGTGGTCTTCCGGCAGAATGGAAACGCTGTGTCCACCCAACCGGGCAGTCAATCGCACCAGCAGCAACTGACCCTGACCGGGCAGGCCCACCAGCAAGAAGGCAGTCTGAAAGTATACGCCAGCGGGAACGAGGATGCTGAGCTGGTGGGCAAGCTCAACACCATCAGCTATGACGCGCTGCCCAAGAACCTGGTGCTCATTGCCCTGGATGGGACCATCGAAGAACAGGGGGCCGAAGTGCAGCAAACGGGGGAAGCGGTGAAGCGCATACTGGCCCAGGCGGGAGTGGTGCTGAACGTCACCTTCCAGCACTTCAGTACCGACTGGGGTGATCGGGATGTGCCCTTGGAAGACAACACCTCGGGCATGTTGTCTAACTACCCCAAAGCCCTCAAGCGGGTTATTAGAGATTACCGCCAGGAGCACGAGGAGGAACAAGAAACTGCCTACGTCTTTCTGGCCGGGGAGAGTAGTAGCGGCCGGAAGGGTTACATGCCCAAGAAGCGTAACTACGGTTTTGTGTTCGTGCACGAGCACGAGGCCCGAGAATCACTAGCTCGCACCATTGCCCACGAGTTGGGCCACGGGTGGTTCAACCTGGAGCACAGTTGGCAGACCTACCCCACCCTCACCCAGGGCAGCAGCGACAACCTAATGGACTACGGGGCGGGCACCCGGTTGCACAAGTATCAATGGGACTTCGTCCACGATCCGGTACGGATGCTGGGCTGGTTTCAGGATGAGGACGACGTGTCGGACCTAACTAACCGTACTGACGTAGAGTGGATTGTAGAAATTTACAGTCCGTGGTATTCCAATGAATTCAACACTGCTTTTCAGGCTAAAGACCAAGCCACCATGAGCAAGTGGATCAACAAGGGGCTGATTACTGCTTTTTCTCAGGAACAGATCAGTTCTCTGAGTACTATCAACGAACTAATCCCCCGAAAGAAGGACGGTTCGATACCCGTAGCAATACTCAAATATTATCCGAAGGCCAGGATCAAGGGATTGCACGTTTACTATACCAAGAAAGGACTTACCACAATTCAAGCAGTTTCCGAACCTCACGTCTTTACAGATAACTTGCCGGTAGACTTAAACCTGCACACCGGGGAGTTTGACAATACGACGATTCAAAACGACGAGGCAACCGAAGCTTATAGCAATCTAGCCTATGACTTCGTGTGGCAAACTATGACTGAGCAGGATTGGGGATTTAAGGCACTGAACTACCTCAAGGAAGCCTGGATGTACACCAATGTGGGACACGATGAAAAAATGGTAGGCCGATTATTACAAGATATTCTTGACGGGAAAGCAGCCCAAGAGTTTAGCTACGTCCACGACAAAGACATTATTTATAGTTACGGCGTGAGAATGGAAGGTAGTGATGACCCGGCAACTATGGCTGTCTTTTCGCTACAGCGAGAAGGATTAACCCCTAAACGCAGCGATTTGGTAGATTTCATCGTTGATGAAGACAAGCCCTACACCGTACTGGCCTTTTGCACTGATCAGGACGAAACTAAACCCCAACTACTCGTACAACTAGCCAATGAACATGTAGCTGCCTTCAAAAAGCTCTTCAAATCTGACTCTCCCAAGCGCTTAGCGGATGGCACGTTATTGGGTGATCCTTTTCCAAACCCATCCATTGTGCCTTCCGGTGACTACGGTAAGCACGGGGGAACCTTCGGGTGCACACGCACGAAGCGCAAGGGTTGTAAGAATTATCCCGGAAAAGGTACTCAGTACCACGATGGTATGGATATCCGAGTCGTACCTAACACGCCCCTGCACGCAATTCTAAGTGGCGAAGTAGTGTGGATCTTCGACAAGATGGCACCAGGAGAGTATCATTCTGACAAGCTCATGTACTCTGACTCATACCAAGGTGGCCTAGGAAATGATATAGTCATCAAGTCTAAGACGAAGGATGGAAAATACGTTTTCCTTCGTTACTGCCACCTAAATAGCGTAGATGTAGCAGTAGGAGACAAAATTAAAAAAGGCGAATTGATTGGGCTAACCGGAGATACCGGAAACGCTGGAATGAAGCCTAATGGCAGAAGAGGATGCGAAGTAGATAGATTGCATTTACATTTAATAGCTACCACCAAGTATATGGGCAGCGAAAAGATAGACCCTAGCGTGTTTTTAACAACTAAGTTTGATAACAATGGTAACAAAAAATAAGCTTTTCACAACGATCATTTTGTCAGTTAGCACTTGTATCTCCGCCTGTGGCCAAAGAGATTATTACTACGGCAATAGTGCAGATTCCACTCAACAAAGTGTGATTGACTTAAACTTGATTGCGGTAGAAGGACTACACATCGGTGATAGATTAGATCAGGCTTTGAAGATATTAAGTACGCCTGATTCCGAAAGAAGTGGGGTAGATGAGATTAGCGATTATAGGTTCAAAATACTTTATTATGGTAGCGGTGATAAAAGCTTCTTCTATTTTTATGACTCAGGCGAGTCTGGCTACATACTTGAAGAATTCGAATTAGCAGATCCAAGATTTTCAGTTCACATCGGAAGTACCGTCTTTAAAGTCGGTGATAGTCTAAGTTTACTACAACAAGGTTTTCCAAAGTCTTACAGCGATTACGTTGCTAGTACAGACCCGTACAAAGCCTTCCGAATCATAGTATTCAAAAACGGAAAACGCATGGGGCTAGAGATTCTCTTCTTGGTAAAGGAAGAAAAAATATACAACATCTCTACTCGCTACGATGAGTAATCTTCAACATGGGGCGGGAAGAAGGGTTGGTCCGGTACCTGATGGATGCTACTGCCAAGGCTGAGTTCGGGAAATCACCAAAGTACGCAATAGGCAAGAAGGTGATCTACACGTATGAATTTGATCTGGATAAGAAAAACGTACCCCTGGCACTACATATTTTAGAAGACAATCCTAGCTTCAAGCGGAACGATCTCATCGAGCTAGACCTGGGCAGTAGCGAAGAGAAACCCTACGCGGTGTTAGCGTTCTGCGAAGACAAGGACCCCACCAAAGCGAAAATGCTGGTGCAGGTAGAGAAAGAATATGTTGACCAGATTAAGAAATATTTCACAAAAGAGGGTGACAACGTGCTTGCTGACGGTACGCTGTTGGGTGACCCTTTTCCGAACCTCTCAATTGTTCCTTCGGGTGACTATGGTAAAGAGGGAGGGCGTTTTGGTTGCACTAGAACATCACTTCATGCAGCGAAATGTCGCCCTACTGGACACGCATACGTTACACCAAGAGGGGTAGGAATCGGAAGTGGGGGGAGATTCCACTCTGGCATTGATCTGTATGCCAAAATAGGAATTGAGTTACACTCTATACTAGAAGGAGAGGTCTTCAGTATCGACGAGATAGACGATGGCGATCTAGGTATATCAATGATTATTAAATCGAGCTACAAAGGTCAAGACGTTTACCTAAAGTACTGTCATCTCAATAAGATTTCGGAAGTTGCTAAGAATGCGTTAAAAACTAGATCTAAAATTAAACAGGGTGCTGTTATTGGTCTAACAGGCAACACAGGTAATGCAAAGGGAATAGACGCTCAGAGATATCATGTTCATATCGAAGCATCTACCGACGGAAAATTCTACGGTGGCAAAACAAGGATAGATCCAGAACAATTCTTAAAAACAAAATTTGATAATAGTCATGAAGCAATTAATTAGTGTCTTTATTGTTGTAATTCTAACGAATAGTAGCTGTCTCTCTCAAGATATCAAGCCACATTTATATATTGAAGAAATCAAGCTGAACAGTCTACCTTTGGTTAAAGGGGTAGATACTATTCAAGATACAAATTACTATAACTACATAACTAAATCTGATTTTACTCAATTTTTTGGCGAGCCAGACCATATGCAAATTAGAATTAGTGAAATGTACGAGACAGAGATAGCAAAACTTACTTACGGTTCGTCTCATATAGAATTCTACGACCCTTCGTTTGGTGAAGGAATATTAGAAGATCAATATAAACTTTTAAGCATAGAGCTAAATGACTCAAGCCTAAAGATGATATATCGTGATAAAGAAATGACCGTAGGTAAAGAATTGCCCAGCTTCTATTCTTTAAATAAGGACGATGAGAAAGTGTTTCTAGAGCTAAGACGGGGCAAACTCGATCAAATATCTGATTATGCTTGTATTCTTCATTTTGATGGCACTATACTACGCAAAGTAGTTGCGTACTTCGATTAGATTAGCCTCAAAAAATACCACGGAGGTCTAGACATTCATGCACCAATAGGGACAAAAATCAGAAGTATCAGAAAAGGAACGGTGTTTGCCGCTCCAACCGAAAAAGAACTGAATTTAGGCTATTATGTGATTATAAAAAGTGAGTTGCCAGATGAAAAAGTTATGTACATTTTGTACGCACATCTAAAAGAGAGTAGCAGTGTGAAAGGTACTGTAGAAGCAGGCAGTGTAATAGGAATTTCAGGGGTAACCGGTAATGCAAAGTCTCTAAAAAATAAAAAAGACAGGCAGCACGTTCATATCATTACGAAAATTGGCGACAAGGATGGATCGTATAAGACAGCAGTGCTGGTCAACCCTGAGAATTACTTAACTACAAAATTCAATGAAGATGGTACGCCCAAAAAGACTAAATAGATATATTGTATGGATTGCAGGAGTTCTTCTTTCTTGCAACTCACAAGCTCAAGTAGAAAAATACAATACAATTGATGATAAGCAAGCAAATGTGTTGGGTATAGAACTAGGATCCTCAAAGGGGGAACTAATAAAATTATTTGGTAAGTACGATAGCGTTGAGTTCTATTTTGATCCAGTAGTAGACGAAGATTCTACTGAAAGATATTATTATAAAAGATCGTTCTTTGACGTTTATCAAGATCAGATCACTGGTTTCACTATTGTTGACAACAACTATCCTCTTACTTATAAGAACATTAGAGTAGGTGATTCTTCCAATGCTTTAAAAGAGATTTTTGCTAATTCGTTTAATCAATTAAGTGCTGAAGAGAAAGAGGATGCAGAGCAGTTGCTCGTCGTTCGTATTGCTGATTTGGAAAACAACATAGGCTATGATGAAGAAATTCATCTGCTATTGGATAGATACATTTTGAAGGAGATATCGTTTTGGACGCCATTGTAGTAGCTTCATCTGTCAAAAAGCTATTATTAGTCGGTTCTGCTTCGCTTTGTATATCAGCGTGTCAAGCACAGAATTCTTACAAGGAAAATTATGCGCCAGTAAACTTCCTAAACTACGTAGATGAGGATTATATTGATATTTTGGCTATTGGGGTAGAAAAAGGTACAGATAGCTATGAGATATCGCTCCCTTATTATGAATTCCCTATATCAAAAATCGTAACTGTTTAGGTGGATTTGCAAAATAGAAAAAAGCTTCGGAACTAGCCACTGATGAGTGATAAGGAGACCATAGCGCAGCAGGCCCAACAGATTAGTGAACTGCAAGCCAGTTTGCAGGCCGCTTTATCTCGGATAGCCGAGCTAGAAGCCATGCTGGGTCAAAACAGCCGTAATAGCAGCCGTCCGCCTTCTAGCGATGGACTTGCCAAGCAGCCCGCCTTTCCGCGCTCTTCGGGCAAGCGACGTGGTGGACAGCCCGGTCACCGAGGCGATACCCTTCGGATGGTAGGCCAAGCTGACCAAGTGGTTCTCCATAAGGTAGCTGATGTTTGCCAGTGCGGTAATGCACTTAGTGAAGTGAGCGGGCAGCTTACTGCTAAACGACAGGTATTTGATCTGCCACCCCAAGCATTGGTGGTCACCGAACACCGCACGGAGTGCAAAGCATGCCCTGGTTGTGGGAAAGTACACCAAGGGGTTTTTCCCGAAGATGTATCGGCTCCTGTACAATACGGTCATAAGGTGAAAGCATTGGTCAGTTTGCTCAGTGTAGGGCATAATATGCCGACAGGCGCAATTAAGAGTTTGTTTACCGATTTGTTCGGCTATGCCCTCAACGAATCTACAATTCAGTCAGCCAACGCCTGCTACTATGAACGATTAGCACTAGAAGAGGCCATCATTCGTGATCAACTAGGCAAGCAAGCCCTTATTCATGTGGATGAAACCGGGGGGCGTGTGGCAGGACAACTGCATTGGTTGCACGTAGCCTGCAGCAGTTTGTTCACCTACTTCTTTGGGCACAACAAACGAGGGGGGCAGGCACTGCAAGACCCTAAGAGCGTATTGCCGGGCTATGATGGATGGGTAGTGCATGATTGCTGGCTCAGCTACTTTACCGGGGGACAGTACAAACACGCTCTGTGCGGAGCGCATTTGTTGCGTGAACTCACCGCCTTGATTGAACGGGGAAGCCACTGGGCTATTCAAATGCACACCCTGTTGATGAGTACTTACTTAGCCACCGAGCAAGGAACCGGCACGCTGAGCAGCGTAGCACTACAAGCTACCATTGGCCAATACCAAACTATCTTGCAACAAGCCAACCGGGAAGAACCACCCCCGGAACCGCGGGGCCGAGGTCTGGCCAGACCGGGACGTCCCAAACAGAGTAAGGGACGTAATTTGATGGATCGTTTGGTCAAACATCAATCGGCCGTATTAGCCTTCGCCCAGCACGAAGTGGTCCCTTTTACCAACAACTTAGCTGAACGAGATATTCGGCCGTGGAAAACCAAGCTGAAAGTAAGCGGATGTTTCCGAGCTACTATCGGGGCGGATTACTATGCGCGTATCCGTAGCTTTATCTCTACTGCACGCAAGCAGCATAAGTCAGTCTTTACCGAACTCTGCCGAGTACTTAACGGCGAGTCTTTCCTGCGTGATCTACAAACTACCTAAACTGTTACCAAAAATCAAATTAGGAGAGGCGTGTGTTTTTGCAGTGACTAAAGACTTGTCGAGAAGATGGGAGGATAAAGCCATTACAGATCCCAAAGGAGGTTGCGATGAGCAAGGGGATTACCTTCCTTCCTATTACGTAACTTGCGAAGCTGCCCGTCTAATAAAAAAGGACACTGTGACTTTGCACAAAAAGTTTAATCTGTATTCTTTCTTTATCAAGAAGGAAGACCTGAATGGGCCACTTGAAGAGACATCCGAAAGCGGCAGCTCAGAGTATTACGAAGTGCAGAAAAACAGTTTGATTACTATCTATAAGTACAATGAAGGAAGATGGAAAGAGATTGGCAAAGGTGTAAATAGCGATATTCCAAGAGTATTTGGGGAAGAATACATGGAAAATTTAGTATCCGGAAAAACAAAAAACCCTTGAGCTTCATAAGGGAGCATATTTGTTATTACACAAGATCAAGGGAAGCATCACATTACTGTATTATCTCCTCAAATCAGCAAAATCCGCCCAATTCTCTTACCCAAGACGCTGGCGTAACCCAACCCAAGGGGTCTGACTGGTCGACTCAAGACGCCTCAGTAACCCACCCAAGTGGCTGAGTAGTCGACCTAAGCGTCTTGGGTAGTCGAGTCAGGCTCCTTGCGTAGCCGACCCAAGCCGATCAACGAACGCTCGTTGGCCTAAATCCTCACGAAATAGTCATCTAACAACCCCCAAAACAGCAGAAAACTTCACTATTCTTCCCCGCCTCCCCCACCGATGCCCCCCATCCCAAGTCATAAATTTCCGGGCATGCAACTTTTATTGTCCTTTTTCTGGCTTTCGGAACATTTAGGTACCTCACCGCGGTTGTAAGCGTACTTCCGTCACCGCTTCGGTTGGTGCACATCCATTAATCCTTTTTTTATCTAAATTTACTTTTTTTATGAAAGTTGAAATTAACGAAAAACCGTTTTTAGAAAACGGCCGACACACCGTCACCATCACCGAAGTGGAGTCAGGATCCAGCGAGTATAAAGACGTTCCTTTTTTTAACTGCCGCTTCGAGAATGAGGACGGGTTTGTGAACAATCGCTTCTACCTCAGCGAGCCCGGAAAGCCTATCATAGCCGAGTTATTCCACGCCGTGGGTATCGATAACCAGGAAGCGGATACCAACGAACTGAAGGAAAAGCAGTTGTCTATCGAAGTGCACGAGCGCACCTACGACGACCCCCAGACGGGCAACGAGAAAACCATCAAGGCGGCGCGCCACTTCCAGGCGGTGGGCCAATCCGATACCTCCGACGCCCTCAACCACTAGCCCCTCCCCTTCCTAGCCCACAAAACGCGCTTATGATTCAGTTGTTGAAAAACAAGGTGGCCCTGATCGCCAGTGCCTCCGAAACTATTACGCACCGTGTGGCGCACCTGTTCCTGCAGCACGGTGCTTCGGTGATGACCGTCGGTGATTACCCCGCGTTCCCCGAACAAGAACCGGAGTTTCGCGATACCGCCCGCTGGCAAGAGGTGCAGGCCGACTTCGGACTTCCGTCAGGGGTGCGCCGCGGGGTTCAGGAAACCCTGAAACGCTTCGGTCGGCTCGACGTACTGTTTTATCATCCCGGTATTTCTGACGAACAAACCCTGGACATGGCCGCTGCGGCTTACCTCCGGGACGTGTGGGCCAGCCTGCTGGCAGACCTTCCGTTGCTCAGCGCGTCGGGCACGGGGCACCTGGTGGTGGTCTCCGAAGCGCCCAGCGATACCGAACTGCTGCACGTGGGCGACCTGAAAACGGCCGACTACCAAACCAGCCTAGACCTGATCAACGCCATCCAGACCTACCAGCCCAAGCGGCAGCAGTCGCTCACGGCGCAGAAACAACTCACTCCCGAACGCATTGCCCGTTTAGCCTTGTCTATTCTACTTAAAGGAAAGGACAACGAGGTAGAGTGGAATGAGGTGATGAGTTGGACATCGGAATACCTCTATCCAAGTTAGCCAAATTTGTATTTTGAGGCGCTGAAAGCAGGGTCAAGGGTTGTTGAGCTATCTGGATAGAAAGCTGAATTATACGAAGTGAGGTTGCTTGCTTAAATCCCTTTCCCTATATTGGTCGGTCAAACGACGTCTGAACAGACCGGCGTTGTTTGGTTCGGAATCTAATACCCACTATGTCTGCCCCGAATCTTGCTGACCACCCTCGCCCGCTGTTTATTGCCGGAGTGGGCGCTTCTGCCGGAGGACTCAATGCCCTTCTCAAACTAGTGGCTGTT
Organism: Cyclobacteriaceae bacterium; assembly: GCA_965217295.1. Classification (GTDB taxonomy): domain Bacteria; phylum Bacteroidota; class Bacteroidia; order Cytophagales; family Cyclobacteriaceae; genus Tunicatimonas. The sequence goes on along the minus strand of CBDCHR010000008.1, from coordinate 3,087,973 downwards.
TTGCCCGACAATGAGCATTTGGCGCTGGTCATTGCTCAGCACGTGAGTCCCACCCACAAAAGCAAGATGGTGGAGCTGCTTAGCCGCAACTCGCGCTGGCCGGTGGTAACCGCCGAAGACCAGCAATCCATTCAAAGCAAGCACGTCTACGTGACCCCGCCCAGCTGCGAAATTACCATTGCCGGGGGGGTAATTCAGTTAAACGAAGAACAACGGACGGTGCACGCCGTGCCCTCGGTGGATCGCTTTTTGACCTCGCTGGCCGAAGACCAACAAACCAACGCCATTGCGATCATTCTTTCGGGAACCGGACAAGACGGCGCTAAAGGCGTATCGGCCATTCGGACCCACGAAGGCTACGTGATTGTGCAGCTGCCCAACGAGGCACAATACCCCGGCATGCCCGAATCGGCCATCCAAACGGGCTACACCAGCGAGACAATTTCCGTCGATAGGATGGGAGAGCAGTTGGACAAGTATGTCAACCAAAACCCGCCGGGCGAAGAGGCGCCCCACGAAACCGGTCTTCAACGGGTGTTTCGATTGGTGACTGAAAAAACGGGCACCGATTTCTCAAAGTACAAACCATCTACCATCGAGCGCCGGATCAACAAGCGGTTGGAAGCGCTTTCGTTGCGCACCACGGACGCTTATTACCAGTACGTTCGGGCAAATTCGGACCAGGAAATTCCTTTGCTTTTCAAGACCATGCTGATTGGGGTCACCGAATTTTTTCGCGATCCGGTAGCGTTTGAAAAGCTTAAAGAGTGTCTGGAAGAAATCGTGGCCAGAAAGCAACCCCAAGGTCCCCTACGGGTGTGGTCGGTAGGGTGTGCCACCGGCGAAGAAGCCTACTCAATGGCCATACTGATTGCCGAGGTGCTGGGGGAACGGGCCAAAGACTACCCCGTTCAGATTTTTGCCACCGACATTCATAAGGAGGCCTTGGCCACGGGCCGACAAGGCTTTTATCCGGATGCTGCGGTAGAATATTTGAGTCCTGAACGCCTCAATAACTACTTTACCAAAAAAAAGGGAGGATACGAAGTAAAAAAGAGCCTGCGGCGGTGGGTGCTGTTCTCTGAGCACGACATCAGCCACGATCCGCCCTTTGTGCGACTGGATCTGATTCTGTGCCGCAACCTGCTTATCTATTTTGGCGCCGAACTACAGCAACACGTAATCCCATTATTTCATCACGCGTTGAATCCACAAGGATATCTGCTACTAGGCAAGTCAGAAAGCGTCTCGCAGTCCGATCTGTTTTCAAAAGTAGATACCACGCACAAAATCTTTCAGAAACTTGAAGGATTTGCCGGGCACCGCACCCGCTATACCAACTACAGCCAACGCATTTCTTCCCCGCCCCTGCTCGAAAGAACGGTGCAGCCCGCCCTCACCCTGCAGCAACTCACCGACCAGGCGTTGGCAAAAACCTATGAACATCCGCTGCTGGTGGTGAATGAAGCGCTGGACGTGATGTATATCCGGGGCAAACTGCAACCCTACGTTGATTTGCGCGAAGGCCTGCTCAACGCAAACTCTCTGAACATTGTCCGGCAAGAGCTGCACCTGGAACTGCGGGCCACCTTTGCCAAAGCAAAGCAGAGCGCCCAACCCCAGCGGAGCAACCTTGTCCGCTTTGTGGTCAACCGGCAAGAGCATCTGGTTCGCATTGCGGTGAAACCTTTCGTGCCCCAAACAAAAGACAATGAGTATCACCTGGTTGTCTTCGAGCCGGTTGACGCATCAGCCCGCTATCCCTTCCGGAGCGAAGCGTCGGAGCTAGACGGCGACGAAGAACAGTTGGCCCGGCGCGTGCTAGAGTTGGAGCATGAGTTGGCCATTGCCAAAGAACACCTGCAAAGTTTCACCGAACAACTAGAGAGCAGCAACGAAGAGTTGCATGCCATGAACGAAGAGTTGCAGTCGGCCAACGAAGAACTCAAATCAGCCAACGAAGAGTTTGAAACCAGCAACGAAGAGCTGCAGTCGGCCAACGAAGAACTGCACACCACCAACGCGGAGCTAGGGGTAGCCAACCAAGATTTAGCTCAAAAAGAGGCCGAACTTATCCGGATAAACGAGGAGTTGGAGATTAGTCGGGACCGCTACCGATTGGCCCTGACCAACGCTTCCATTGTTCTCTTTTATCAGGATACCGAACTGCGCTACACCTGGCAGTATAATAACCATCCGGATTTTGCCATAGACGACGTCTTAGGCAAATCTGATTACGAGTTGCTAGGCGATGAATACCAAGAACTTATTGCGGCAAAAATTAAAGTGATCGCCAGCGGTGAGCGCGTTCGCCGGGTGGTTGCCGTGAATCAACTGAGCTACGACGTGATGGTGGAGCCCATCTATCACGAACAAACCGTGGTGGGGGTCAAGGGGGTAGCCATTGATATCACCGAGCGCGTGAAAGCGCAGCAACTAATAGAGGAAAAACAGGCAATTATCCGCAGTATCTTTAACGGACTCAATCAGAACATTCTGGCGATCGACACTGCGTATCGCGTGATTGTGACCAACCCCGCCCAGAAAGCTGACTTCAACCAGCGGTTTCACCAAACAATACACCCGGGAGATAATCTCTCTGAATTGCTCAGAGACTACCCCACCGTGCAAAAAAATACGCTTCAGATGTTTGCCAAAGCTCTGAACGAAGAGACGGTTAGACTAGAGCGGTACCAATCGTCGCTCAGTGATGAGAATAACAACCAGCGGTACTACGACATCAATATTGTGCCTATTCGCAAGTCTGACGGCACTATCTTGGGCGGAGCAATGCTCAGCAAAGAGGTAACGCAACGGGTTGTTTCCGAGCAGCAAATGGAGCAGATCACCGCGCGCAGTGCCAACCTGACCGGCGACCGTTTCTTCAAGAACTTGACCGAACAGGTAACCAAGTTGTTCCAGGTGAAGTATGCCTACGTTGGTTTGATTGATGCCGAAGCCGATACGGTACATACCAAAGCCTTGCGCATTAATGGCCGACTCCGTCGCAATTTTTCGTATCAGTTGCAAAACGTGCCCTGCCAGGCGGTGTCCAGCGACAACCAGGCGCACTATATTGAGCGGGTAAAAGAGCGGTTTCCTGATGACCCCAAGCTGCAACGGTGGAACGCCAAGAGCTACCTGGGCATTCCGGTGCGCTCGCCCCTGAGCGGCGAAGCCCTGGCCATCCTGGTGATGATCGATACCAAGCCCCTGCGCCAGGTGTCCAACACCGACCACATGCTGCGGATATTCTCACTGCGGGCCGGGGCCGAGATAGAGCGGATGCGGGCCGACGAACGCCTTCGGGACAAAGAGCAGCAAATCAGCCATATAACCAACAACGTGGCCGATGTGATCTTTGAATCGGTTACTCCCGCCGAAGGTGAACCTTACTTCCGCTTCGTGAGCCGGGCTATTGAAGATATTTACGAATTGACTCCGGCAGAACTGACCGCCAACGCCCGCAAAGCCTTTGAGGCCATCCACCCCGACGATCTTCCCGAGTTTATGCGCCTCAACGACGAGGCTTTGCGGGGCAACGGCGGCATCTTCATCTTTGAGGGGCGGGTGGTCGGCGCCCGTACGGGAGGCATCAAGTGGGTTTACATTTCTGCCAAAACCGAACGAATAGAAAACGGAGACTTGGTATGGTACGGCACCATCACCGATGTGACCACCCTGAAGCAAACGCAGCAGGAGCTCAAGGAGGCCAAAGAAGCAGCCGAGCAAGCCGCCCGCGCCAAGGAGGATTTTTTGGCTACTATGAGCCACGAAATTCGCACCCCCCTGAACGCGATCATCGGCCTGTCGGGGCTGCTGCTCGAGCACGACCCGCGCCCCGAACAACTCGACAACCTGCGCGCGCTGCGATTTTCTTCCGAAAGTCTGATGGCGCTGTTGAATGATATCCTGGACGTGAGTAAAATAGAAGCAGGCAAGGTAGAAGTCGAGCAAATTCCCTTTAGCCTGGCCTCCCTGCTCACCAGTTTGCGGCAGGCCCACCAACTGCACGCCCAAGAAGGCCGCAACGAACTCGTCGTTGAACAAGAACCCGACGTGCCCACTTTGGTGGTGGGCGACCCCGTGAAACTAGGCCAAGTGCTCAACAACCTGCTTAGCAATGCCCTTAAATTTACTAAAGACGGACAGGTGCGTCTTTCAATATCGGTAGAAAGAGCGCACGAAGACGAGCGAACCCTCTTGTTCTCAGTGCAAGACACCGGCGTAGGCATTGCCCCGGATAAGGTAGAGCGAATCTTTGATAAGTTCACCCAGGCCGACAGTTCAACCCAGCGTAACTTCGGAGGCACCGGCTTGGGGCTAAGCATCATCAAGATGCTGCTGGAGTTAATGGGCAGCGCCATTCGGGTGGAAAGCGAAGTGGGTCGGGGGTCGCGGTTTTATTTTTTGCTGACGATGAGGGAAGCTACCGAGCAGAGTTCAGTATTAGAAGCTCCGGTAGAGGAGTTACCCGCCACCAAACCGCCTTCGTCCGCCGCCTTGCGCTTGTTGATCGTTGAAGACGTGGCGATCAACCGGATGATTCTGCAGCAGTACTTGCAGGACCGTCTGGGTATCACGGCCGACGAGGCCACCAACGGTGAAGAAGCAGTGAAGCGGGTGTCGGAACGCGACTACGACTTGATTTTAATGGATATGCGTATGCCGGTGATGGACGGCTACGAAGCCACTCGGCTTATCCGAGCGATGGATACCGAAAAACGAAACATTCCCGTTATCGCCCTTACTGCCGATACTTCCGAACCCGTGCGGTCGGCCAAAGCGACCGGCTTCACCGATGTGGTCACCAAACCCTTCGATCCCGATGATCTTTTTGCCAAAATTTCCCGGTACGGTCAGGCTTCGGTAGCCGACAGCACCAACGGAGTCGATAAAGCATCAACGCAGGCTTCCGATTCGCTGGCTGACCTCGATGGTGCCGAGCAGCAGTTCAAAACCACCGAGCAGAAAACCAGATTTTACGGTATTGTGAGCCACGCTTTTCGAGAGAACAAAACCAGGCTACGCGAAGCGGTGGAACAGCGCGACCCAGCGCAGCTAGAAAACCTGCTGCATAAGCTTCGCACCACCGTCACGCTGCTGGGGCTTGATCGGCTGCGCCAGCAGTTAGAACACCTCGCCGAACTCCTGGCCAACGACAGCCCGGCAACGGAAATTGAGCAGGCTCACCAACAGTGCGTCCGTTTGTTCGACCAGATTATTGAGCAGGTAAACCAGCGCCGACGGACGCTGGAAGAGTTGCCGCGGGAAGCATAGCCCCAACAAACCGCCGCGTTGGTGGTTTTATCAGCACAAATGATTACTTCATTTTCTATGAAAGACCTTAGAATTATCGCTATCGGTGCTTCTATGGGAGGCATTGAATACTTCACCCGACTCATTCCTCAGCTTTCGTCCGACTGGCCCATTGCTGGGTTTATTGTGCAGCACATTGCCTCGGGCCACACCAGGCAGCTGGACCGTATTTTATCGGAGTTCACTTCGCTCACCGTGAAAAAGGCCGAAGACGGTGAGCCGATTCGTCCTGGCCACATTTACGTGGCCCCTTCCGACCAGCACCTGATCGTTAGCGAGAAAACGGTGAAGACGTCCTACGGACCCATGGAGAACGGTTCGCGTCCCTCGATCAACACGCTGTTTCGTTCGGCGGCGGTTGCCCATCAGCACCGCACCATCGGAATTTTGTTCACCGGCTTGTTGTCGGACGGCACCCGGGGCCTACAAGCTATTCAGGAGTGCGGCGGAACCACCATTGTGCAGGACCCCGACGAGGCTCCGTTTTCCGACATGCCCACTAACGCCATCAATCACGGGGCGGCCGATTATATTTCGGAGGTAGACGACATGGGAGCGCTTATCAAGATTTTGCTAAAGAAAGTTCCGGTTGCTCCGGGAGAGCCGCCCTTCAATTTGCGAAAGCAGGTGGAGATTGCTACTGCTCCGGTGATGCAAGCTTCTAACCAGCAAGAGAGCAACTTAAATCATCAGGCTCCCAGCACCGAAGATGCTAGCGTGGAGGGTTCGCTGTGGTCGGTGCTGCAATTTATGCAGGAACGCACCAACATGCTGGAAAACCTGGTGGCAGGCGAAGAGATAAAGGGGAGGCCCCGCATGGCCGACAACTTTCGGCGCAAGGCCGAAGAGTCTCGCATTCACACCGAAAACATGCGCTCTCACTTGGTAGCGCTCACGGGTTCTATTGCCAATCCTGATGAATAGAAGATAGCGAAGCAAGCTTACCCCTAACCCTCTAGCACCCCGTTGAGCAGGGGATAAAACGAACTGCTTCGCAGCGAGTCTATTTCCTGGAACGTGAAGGTGCGCCGACGGATTTCGTCCCGTAGGATACTGGCGTATAGGTAACACTCGTGGCGCAGGGCGGCAATGAAGTGAAGAAACAAGTCTGCTTTAGGCAGCTGTTGAGTTCGTCGGGCAATAAATTGCTTGTGATTGTCACTAGGCATAAGAATATGGTTTTGAGATTATCAAACCTACGGTTCGTATCGACACGAACCGTAGAATTTATTAAACCACTTCTATCAATTTTATTGCCTAATTGCCGGTCTACCTAGTTAAAAATGACTAAAAAAAGCAAGTAGACTTACATCATACTCGTCTTACTACCCCCTCGAGGGTGGTCAGTTCCGGAAGCAGCTCCTGGTCGGGTTGGCGCAGAATAGATACTTCGCCCGATGATTCTAGCACCACCGCCTTCACCTGGGCGTAGTTATACACGTTGCTACCCCGCAGTTTGGCCCGCAGTTCGTCTTCGGTGATGCGCACGGCCCGCAGGTTGTCGTGCAGCACCTGGCCGTTTTCCATCAGTAGAGTCGGTTGGTTGTCGATCACCTTTCTGACCCAGTTCCACCGGGCACGGGTGAGCGAAACGCCTATTTGCAGCAAGAACAACGTGAAGATTGCCATAAACCCTTCCAGCAGCGCTATTTCGCGACTCACCACCGTGCTGGCCAACAATGCCCCCATCGACAGGGTGATCAGAAAATCGAAGCTGGAAAAGGTAGTGAAGCTCCGCAACCCAACTATCCGGGTAGTCACAATAATAAACAAGTAAAATACCGCACACGAAATGACTACCCACAGCAGCGAGTGCGCCGAATCAAAGAACCAACTCATACTTTTAGTAATTCGTTGTTGTAGTTAACGTCCAAATCGGTAATATACTTTTCACCGTGCATATCGGCCCACTGCCACCCATCCATTTGCAGGTCAGCGTAGAGTAGTTTGCGACGTTTGGCCAGGGCCTCGTACAGTTCGGTGCAGGTGGCTCCCTGGGTACGTTCTAACTGCAACCCGGTGAACTCCTCAATCATTTCGAAGCGAGGCAACGGGGGCGACTCTTCCGCAGGATCCATGTAGGTGATCGTTTTCGCGTAGGCGGTGATCGCCCGACGCACCGACTGCACCTCCAATACGTTGGGCCGTTGGTGCTTAGGAACATGATACAGAAAGATGGTGAGCGCCTCGTCTAGGGCAACGAGTTTAAGGACGATGTTTTCGCTCGGGTTGTTGCTGTGCATGTGATGCAGGATGGGATACGCCACGTGATTCTGGGTGTACAGAAAGATACCGGCCGACAAGTCACTGAGGATATTGTTCAGGTCGCTAAAATCCTCACCGTTGTAGCTATTGATAATGATTTGTTCAGGGGTTTCGCCCAGGCTGCTGATCTGCAGGCTCAGCGATCGCTTCTGGATCGCATTAGAAATTACGGGCACCAGATAAGTGATCGACATGGTGACGGTGACCAGGCCAATGAAGGAAACGAACGAGGTAAATATCCGCCAGAAGTTGTTACCGGGCACGTAATCACCGATCCCTAAGGTAGATAGGGTGTAGCCCACGTGGTAAATTTTCTCGAAAGTATCGGTGGGGGCTTTGCTCGACCCGACCAGCACTGAATTAGTGTCGGAAATGTAGATAAGCGAAAATCCGGTCCAGAGCAGCAGCGTCCAGGTGGCAATTGTTATAAGAATGCACAACAGACCGATATAATTAAGTGCGCGGTGGTTGCCTTCTTTACGCGCCAGAAACATCAGGGTTCTGAAGCAAGAGCGGCCTATCAATGCGGTGATTCGGCCCTCACCGGTAGGAACAAAGGCAGTGATCGCAAAGTCGGTGATTGCCATGCCGACAATCAAAATCCCAAGTATGAGAAGAAATACGTGTTCAATCATAAAATAACAAAGGGGACACAAGTAACTCGTGTCCCCATCGGTTTTTTCCAAAAAAGAATATCAGATAATGGCAACCCATCCACCCAGGGCCGCCGCTACCCCGGATACCACCGCCGTAGCGAATAGCCACCAAGCGGCCGAAGCTGCAGTTTTACGGGTGTTTTCGGCTTGATGCAGGGCTTCCTGTTTGGCGCGTTCCAGGGCAATAGACACTTCTCGGTCTATTTCCTCTGCCTTCTTCATCACGTTGCTCTTGCTCTCGTCGATCTTGCTGCTCAAATTTTCTACGTCCTTGCGTGACAAGCGATCGTTGGAAGTTAGCAGCGCCATCAACGTTTCCCGATCAAAGCGAGATAGCCGGTTCTTGATAACCCCGGGAGCCGCTTTCGGGTCGTTCATAATCTTCTCTACGTCCCACTTCAAGCTCTCGTACTGGAGCTCCGGGCGATTCAATCCGTCAAAGTAAGCCTGCAGTTTGCTTTCGGTCTGAGGCGAAAGTTGATTGGCCTTGCCGTTGGCTTGTCCTTGGGCCTGATCCTTTTGTTCAGCTACTGAGGTTTGCGCTCCCTGTACCGACTGCTTCGTTTCGTCCGTTTTCTTAGCAACAAAATCAATGGCTTGCTCCACGTAGCTCACCACTTTTTCGGCACGGTCGTGGTTCATGCGCTGGTCTTTCTCTAGCAAAGCTACCCAAGTAGAACGGTCCATTTTACCCGCCCGGTTAGACAGAATTTCCTGAGCATTTTTTGGGTTTTCAATGATCTTCTCAATGTCATTGCGGATAGCATCCGGGTCTACTTCTTCTTTATCGGTGCTGCGCAGGTAATCCTCAATTTGCTGCACGTATCCTGAGATTTCCTCTTCGCTTTTGCCGGACAACTGAGCGGCTACTTTCTGAGCCTTTTCTTCGTTGGTATCTCCTTCTTCCACCGCCTTCTGCGCGTCTTGGAAAGCCTTACCCAGTTTCTTAGCGTCTTGTTTGCTAACGTTAGGCTGCTTTGAAGCAAACTTGATAAACATCTCGGTATCAATCTCTCCGCCAACCTTTTTCTCAGTCTTCTCTTCGATTCGAATATCTTTGAGGATGTTGATCATGTCCTTCTTCACCTGCTCGTAATCAGGACCTGACTCTTCTACGCGTTTCACGTACTCATCGATCTTCTGGTTAATTTGGTTCAAGTCCAGCGAATCGTGCAACTCGTTTCTGACCTTGTTGATAGTATGGTCGGCAATGTCCTCTATTTTGCTGTAGGGTGAACCCTGAAAGGCGCTTCCTACGGCAGAAGCGGACGATTTAATTCCGGAGACCACCGTATTAATCAGGCTTCCTACCAAGGTGCTTACCGAGGTGATTTCCAAATAGGCTAGTGCGGTAAAAAAGGCCGCCCAGATAACCAGCCCCAGGGTGATTCCAATGGCGGTGTTTCCGATAAGGCTAAGCTTCACCGCCAACATGGCCGCAAAAAACAGGGCAATGCTGGAAGTGATTAGGGTGAAAAGCCCCAAACCTGAGCTAAGCTTTACGCCCAAAGGGGTATCCGAGCCGCTCGATTTATCCTTGTCTTTGTTGTGGTCATTCGAAGGATGATTGGCTTGGTGCTGCACGTTACCGACGGCACTGATACCGATAGCAACCGACAATGCGGTGAGCAGCACCTGGAAACCAATGGCCAGTAGCACTCCAGCCAGCAGGCTGACAAAGAATTGCGGGGTTGCTACCACATCGGTGAGAAACAACGAATCCTGAGCGAATGCGCTGGTGCTAGCGAGCGGTAACACCAAGGCTAACGATAGAATGTGTTTGGTAAATTTCATATAAGTAAAAATTGAGGTTAAAAAAAAGGATATCCTGCGATGGATATCCTTTGAACTTGTAATGCACAAGATTGTTTGTTAGTTGTTCGTGTCTACGTCAACTTCTTCGGTTACGGTTTCCGTATCTACGTCGGTGTCGACCGTTTTGTAGTCGCCTTCTTCCATATCAACGCGGGCTTGTCCATCAACGTCCTTGGTCAGCGTGTCAACATCAACGGTACGTCGGACTACTTGCTTTTCGACATCGTACTCGGTGGTTGCTCCTACCGTATCTACCTGCTCAATGGTTCGCTCCCGTACGTCGTAGGTGGTCTCAGCTCCCACGGTGTCCACGTCCACCACTTTAGTTTCGGTGCGTACGTCAGAATCGGCACTTTCGTTGGCGTCGCCTACGTTGCCGCAACCGGCGGTTGATAATACAAATGCTCCTGCTATAATGCTTGATAAAATTTTCATGGTTATGATGTGTTTAAAGTAAAAAAATCTAATCAATTTAGTTGTACTTAGTAACAGAACCGTGCCAAAGCTGCTATTGCTCGTGATCATGGTTCTACAAAAAAAGGGTGGGGAAAAACTCCCCATCCTTGGGTAACTGCTTACCTAGCCGAAATTAGTAAGACTATCGTACTACGGTTTCCCGTTCCTGCTTCACGTCCACAAAGTCATCCTTAGGGCGACCGGCTCGTCCACCTGCGGCGGCCACAATGGCTCCGAGCACCAGCGCCACGAAGCTCCAAATAGCGGCGCTTGAGGCCACATCGGCGGCTTGGGCGGAGGCCTCGGCGGCTTGTTGCTGGGCCTGAGCTGCCACTTGCTGGGCTTCTTGTTTTGCTTCGTTGAAGTTGCGTACTACCGTTTCAGCCGCGTTGTTGGCTTCTTCTTGTGACATCCCGGTTCGAGAAGCAATCACGCTGGCAACGTCTTTTTGGTCAATTTTGTCTACCAGATTGCCTCCTTTATACAGCAACTGCTGCAACATGCCACTAATTTCTTGATCCGACATAGCATTACCGCTCTGCAAGGACTGGAGAGCATCTTGAGCAACGTTCTGAGCTTGGTCTGCCAGTGTACCGGGCTGCAGCGCCGGATCGTCGGTTTGTCGCAGTATTTGCTTCACCTCACTGGTAATCTGGTCTAAGCTTAGTGAACTGCCGGACGATTGACCGGACTGCTGCTGCGAGTTTCCAGAGCTACTCTGCCCCCCGGTGATCACTGACCCGGCCGACGACAACGTCTGCGAGATGGCCGACCCCACTCCGCTCACAATGCTACCCACGGCGGTGGTGAGTAACCAGAACGAGATAAGGGTATACAAACACCAGGACAAAATGCCGTGAAAAGTACTGATCACCGGAATCGGAATACCGGATAAGCGCGCGGCAGTGTATCCTCCGGCAAAAATAGCAATAAGATTACTTAAAATATACCAGATAATAGCTCCCGTACCCACTCCTGAAAAAGGAGACGCTTCGGTGACCGGATTGATAGAAGCGAGGCCAATACCAATGCCCAACAAATTGAGCACGAGCATAGTAACCAGTGATACGATCACCCCGGCAAGCACCGCGCCCCAGGATATCTTGCTAAGCAACGCCGCTCCCGCTCGGGTATACGCATTGTTGGTAGTGTAATCGACGCGATCGCGTCCGGAATTTTGTGCGTTAGTTTCCATAGTAAAAAATTAGAGGATAGGATTTAAAAATTAGTTGTGATTAAGTAACTCAAAACTGTACTTAATGTTCCTGGACTGAGCTTTGTCGTCAAGATGGCTGCCTTAAACACAAGAAGACAGCACCGGTTGTGGTGCTGCCTTCTAGTCGTGTAGTAATTGATATTGGGTTAAGCTAAAAAATTGGTACCGGTCCAAAAAATAGCGCGAAGCCAGACCGTATTTGCTTGTTAGGTTGCAAAAGCTTTGCCAACGCGTGCCAAGCCCTGTAGAGGCTATTCCGACAATCCACTGGGGAATATTAGCCCCACGCCCACGCCTTTGAAGGGCACAATTCCCCCACTTTACCCCAGTTTGACCAGATAGCGGCTGCAAAATCCTGATACAGTCACACTAGCCGATTAGGCCTCTCTTTCAACGCAACAAAAAGATGTCTTCGAAAAAGAATTAATCAAGGTATGTACTTGTAAAAAGTATTCAGCTATCTTTACCCTATGATGTTTTGCGTCCGTTATGAACATCTCCCCCCCCAAATTGCGTTTAGTCTTTTCCACCTATCGACCCTAGCGTATGCTTAAGAGTCTTACTATAAAGAATTACGCACTGTTAGAAGCACTCGAAATGCGTCCTTCCGAGGCACTTAGTATCATCACCGGCGAAACCGGGGCGGGCAAATCTATCATGCTGGGGGCCATTGGTTTGCTGCTGGGCAACCGGGCCGACAAGAAAGCGCTGTACAATGAAGAGCAGAAGTGCGTGATCGAAGGAGCTTTCACCATCAATAAGTTCAGCCTGGAACCGCTTTTCGCCGAAGAAGACCTTGACTACGATCCTATCTGCATCCTCCGTCGTGAAGTTTCTCCCAATGGCAAGTCGCGGGCGTTTATCAACGACACTCCCGTTCGCCTGGAAACCATGCGCGGCGTGGGCAACCTGCTGGTGGATATTCACAGCCAGCACGACAGCCTGCTGCTGGGCGACAATTCGTATCAACTGGAAATCATCGACGCTTTTGCGGGTAACGAAAAGGAGAGAAAGCTCTACCGACAGAGCTTCCAGCAGTACCGCCGGGCGGCCAGCGAATACGAGCAACTACGTACCGAAGCCGACCGACTGCGTCGTGAAGACGACTTCAACCGCTTTTTGCTCGAGGAGCTTGAGAAGGCTCAACTGATCGAAGGCGAACACGAACGTTTGGAAGAGCAGTTGCAGGTGATGGAAAACGCCGGCAACATTCAGGAGCAGCTCGGCCTGGTGCAGTCGCTGCTCAACGGCGAAGAGATGGGAGTGGATACGCTGCTGAATCAGGCCAACCAGGCACTGCTCAAAATAGCCCGGTATTCAACCAAATACGAAGGCTTCTACCAGCGCTTGAACAGTTGCCTGATTGAGTTGCGCGACATCCAGAGTGAGGTAGAAGACGAGGCCCAGTTAGTTGATTTCGACCGCGACAAGGTGGAGGCCACCCGCGACCGCCTTAACAACATGTACCGCTTGCAACAAAAGCATCAGGTGGCATCTACGGTCGAACTACTGGCCATTCAGCAGTCGCTTGAAAATAAGGTGCAGGAGGTAGATAACCTGGATAGCGAGCTAACGCGTCTGAAAACCGTGCGCGACACGGCCCAGCAGGAGATGATGACCGAGGCGGAGCGACTTACGGCCTCCCGGGAAAAAGTGGTGGGTAAATTCTCGGATCAGATTGCTCGTCTGTTGCGCAACCTGGGCATCCCCGACGCCGCCCTGCGGGTAGAGCGACGACCGATTGCTCCGGCCGAGTCAGGAGCCGACGAGCTTGAAATTTTGTTTAGCGCCAACAAGGGGATTGCTCCCCAGGAACTGAAGCGGGTGGCCTCCGGCGGTGAGTTTTCGCGGCTGATGTTCTGCATCAAGTACGTGCTGGCGGGTAAAACCTCGCTCCCTACCATCATCTTCGACGAGATCGACACCGGAGTGTCGGGCGAAATTGCCATCAAAATGGTGAACATGATGAAGGAGATGGCCAAGAACCACCAGGTGCTGGCCATTAGTCACCTACCCCAAGTAGCGGCCAAGGGCGACGCGCACTACTTTGTGTATAAAGATAATAGCTCCACCAAGTCGGTGAGTCGCATCCGCCAACTGAGTGAGGACGAACGGGTGGAAGAAATTGCTAAGATGATCGGGGGCAATAAGCCTTCTACCATCGCCTACGAAAATGCCAAAGAGTTGCTAGCGATGTAGGGTGAGATTGATACCATACCGAGACGTTAATTTTTTGGGTTAAAAAGATACTGCTCACCGCCTAATATCACGTCAAACTCCTCGATAACTTTTCGGTCATTGCGGTTCCGGCGCTCAATATTAGCTGGATTCTCTATTCACGGCTTTTCCAAAAAAAACAGAAGCAAAACGACCGGTGCGAGTAGCTGGCCTGGCTTTGCTAGCGTTTATCTTTCAATTATCAATATTCGTACTTGGAGAAAGAAGCTCCGAGTACTCTTCAAATAGGGCTAACTACTGCACTATGTCGGGCACTGCCTTTTTTCATTTAAGAAATCCCTAAGAACGTTTCATCAATTAAAATCCAATCTATCAGTATCCATAAATAGGCTCTTCTGTACCCGTGATAATATTCATTGATCTTTTCTGATTCTTCCACTTCATAAATCATGCTTCCTATATGTCTCTTGATAAATAGTATATGTAAATAAACATTATCACTGTATAAGATTTCCGAATCATGCGATTCATCAATTCTTATGTATCTCAAGTCCGCTTTTGTATCTGAATAAAAGTCTTTAAAGATTACGACCTGACTTTCATCAAAATCTAAATCTGAAATCAGATTGACGTTTTTAGTCCATTGAAATTCTTTATAACTAGTATGTGTATCACGAACCACTTTCTTCACTAATGAAGTCTTTCCGAACATCCATTGTGTTGTTAAATTCAATGTATAGCTACAAGCAATTACAAAAATTAAGATCTTTGTAAATCTTTTCATTTCTTTAGGTGGTGCTCAACGATTTGTGTATGTGGCGTGGCGGCTTTGGCGCATCTTTCATCCGAGTTAGCATTTCTGCTATTTGTTTCCAATAATGCTTCATTTGCAAATCAACTAGCCATGCCGCTTGCCTGATATTATAGGCATACTTTTCTATTTCAAATCAAAGATGATCTTCAAGGATGTGTCTATCTTTTGCATTTGTTCTGTTGACAATCTTCCTTTCACATCTACTAATCGTTGACGATAATCTATCGGACGAGTTTGCAGGCAATCAGCCACTGATCTTTCAGTTAGTCCGTTTGCAGCGTTTGGCTCAATAACTACATTGGTGACAATTCTTCCTTTCTTTTCCGTCCATCCTGTGATAGGCACCACTTGAATAATAGGAACTCTTTGATTATACACATTATTGGTCACCACTATACAGGGTCTAATTTTGCCAGTCTCAGAGCCTTTTGTCGGATTTAGATTCACGGTGATAATATCACCTCGTTGAAGTTTTGTCTTAGATCAATCCCAATCTTGTGTAGCAGATTCAGTCCATTCTTTTAGTTCCTCATCTTCATTGTATAATTCTGCGTACAAATCGGCGGATTGCGTTAGTTGAGCGTGATGATCGAGTTCTTCTTTGAGAAGATGCAACCCTTTTTTTATCATTTCGTCTGGATTGGCAAATCCTAGTTCAGCATAATGATTGACAAATTCTTGCTCCTGTTGCTCAAGTTTTATTAATTTTTCTTTGGCCATAACCTAAATAGTTTTTCCCTATCAAATTTAGTCATTTTTTTATTCCTATGTTGCCCATAACGACAAGGGCAGCCCTCGGACGACTTGTGAGCGTTTATTATTCAAGTATTAATTTTCGTGCTTGAAGCAACTAATGAGCGAGCATCAATTTCGCTAGGCTGAGGGCTGAGCGATGTTGTAGCCAGTGTTTTCATTTTCATCTTTGTCATTAGAGGTTATTCCGATAAATTTTTGAGGCTCGTGTCGACACCTAGAGTATATACACAAATATGATAGCTTTGTTGAATGGAAAAACAAGATGTTCTGAAGTTGCACGACAAGCGCTTGGATCGTGTGCTAGACAAGCTAACCGGACGTATCAGCGAAAAGCAGACGCTTTGCCTGCGGGCACTGTCCAATGCGCGCAAAGAGGAGGTTCAGTTTGGTAGATTTATAGGCAACCATAAAGTAAGTGTGCCCATGTTGGAAGAGCAACTCTATGCCCAGATGAGGAATCACTGTTCATCTTGCCATTGTTTGCTTATAGAAGACACCACAAAGATTGGCTTTAGTCTGGAAAGAGCCATCCAAGGACTGGGCAAAGTAGATAAGGGTCAGATACAAGGGTTTTACCTTCACCCGGTACTCTGTATAGATGCCCAGCACTATGGCTGTCATGGCATTGCGGCTTTGGAGTTTGTCAAGCGTGCTTGGCCTGAGCAACTTGTGAGTCGTCAGGCCAAGCGTACTGCTCGGGACAAAACTGTTTACGAACAAAAAGAAGGGTATCGCTGGCTGAGTAGCATTCAAAAAGCCCTTGCTCAGTGTGAGCAGGTGGCGGTTAAAACAGTAGTGGCCGACCGGGAAGCTGATATCTACCCCCTGCTCACCGGGCTTACTGCCCTGGGGGTAGATTATGTGATTCGTGCCCGCTTTGATCGTTTCACCCACGGGGGGCAGACCATCTCAGCGGAGGCAGAAAATTGGACGCAACAGCACTGTTATGAGCTAGCCGTACCGGCCAGTGATGGTCGTAGTGCCCATCGGGCCAAACTAGCCATCAAATACGGCAAGCTTGCTTTGAAAAAGTCAGCCAGCAGAAGCATCCATGCCCAACCCAACTATCACCCCACCTACGTAGTGGAAGTCAAAGAACTCCCTGAGAGTGTAGTGAATGGGCAAGAACCTATTCACTGGATACTGTTGACCTCGCACGTGGTGGACACCGCTGCCCTGGCCCTACAAGTTATAGAATGGTATAAGCAACGCTGGAACGTAGAGCAGGTATTCAGAATCTTGAAAAGCAACGGCCTTGACATAGAGAGCAGCCAGGTGGAAAGCTATGAAAAGCTACAGAAACTCAGCGTATTGGCCCTGATGGCTGCCGTGCGGGTGCTGCAACTCTTGAGAGCCCGAGACGGTCAAACTGAGCAGACCATGGCCTGTGCCTTCAATGAGCAAGAGCAAGAATGCTTGATGCTGCTCAACGAGCAACTAGCTGGAAAGAGCCAAAAACTGCAGAATCCCTACGGGCCAACCAGCTTGGCTTTTGCCGCTTGGGTCATCGCCCGATTAGCGGGCTGGAGTGGCTACCAAAGCCAAAGGCCCCCTGGCCCCATCGACTTACTCACCGGCCTGCAAAGGTTCAACGAAAGATTTCAGGGCTACCAACTCGCCAAACACAACACTACTTGAGATGTGTATATACTCTAGGTGTCGACACGAGCCTCCGGAAAAATTATCGGAATAAAGTTTATTACAAAAATATTTCCTTTCCAACTATTCTCTGGTCCTCTTCCAATTGTGATTTTATAGGTTGTCAGAAGCGATGTCCCCAGATATATGACTATTAATCCTAGATCAATTTTCCGTAAAAGTTTTTCAAACAAATCGCTTACGGAAGCAGACGATACGTTGGCAATATGAAAAGGCCGTGATCTTCTACTTCACTGCTACCAAAGATACGTACTCCACGAATGCTATCCTTGCGTCGGGTCTACGGACATATCTTCATACGGATGCGTTTTTTCCTGCTTCCGCGCGCCGTCTTTTCCTTCCTTTAGGTTGTAATAAATCCGCTGCGTCGGGTAGGCCAGGTCGATGTCGTCGTGCTGGGCGAACTGCCGAAGCACATCTTCCCAAATGTTGTTTGCCGTGCCCCGCCGCTTCTTGGGGTTGCACAAGAAACGCATGGTGAGCATCACGCCGCTGTCTTTCACCGACGTGTAGACGATGGGCGTGAGGTTTGAGTAAAAGATCATAAACTTTTTCGAGGCTTCGGTGAGGCGCATTGCTGCCGCCTTGGTCAGGTGTTCGGTATGTTCTTTCAGAATGGCGTTCAGAATGTTTTTGGCCTTTTCCCAGTCGCTCTCGAAGGTCACCATCACCCCGATTTCGTGCCAGATGTGGGTAAACCCCTGGGTATAGTTGGCCTGGGGCTCGCGAAACACCACTCCGTTCGGAATGTGAATTACCCGGCCGGTGCTCTGGTCGGCATCCACCCAGTTGCCGATCTCGTTGATGGTAAATTGGTAAAAGCGAATGTCGATCACATCGCCCGCGTGCCCGCCTACCTGAATTCGGTCGCCCACCTCGAAGGGTCGGCGCACCAGTATAAACAACCAACCGGCCAAATTGACAATGGGCGACTGCAACGCAATGGCGAGTCCGGCGGTAGCCAAACCCAGATAGGTGGCCAGCGAATCTACCGTATTAATCCAGATGGCCGAGATGGTGATAATCATCAGCACCGTGTAGGCGTTCTTAATACCGTTTTTCCAGTAATATTTGTCGCGCACGTCTTTCACCCGCTTAAAAATAAGCTTCAGGCTGAAGTAGCGCAGCACACCCAGCACCACGATAGCGATCAGCGAGTATATCAGGTTGAGCTGGGTAGCCCGCGTGATATGCCAGTGGGCATCAATCCATTCGGTGAGGTTCATAAGGATCATTTATTATTACACAAAGATACGCCGGGGAGTGCCGATAGCGCTAAAAATTGCTAATTCGTTTGTAGGCGCTGGTATTAATGGCGTTGAAAAAGCCGACTACCCCTCCCAACAAGTGCGATTCCCACGACACACCCGCCTGGGTGGGCAGCACTCCGTAAAAAATACTTCCGTAAAAAATTACAATGATGATAGAAATCAACAACGACCGAAAATCGCGGCGGAAGAGTCCGAAGAACATCAAAAAAGAAGCTAATCCGTAAATAAGTCCGCTGGCCCCAATGTGGTAAAACGGCCGACCGAACAACCATACCAGCAAACCCGTCAGAAAGTAGCACTGCAGAAACACGCGGCCCGCAATGCGGTCGTAGAACATGTAGAGCACCGTACCCAGGATCAGCAACGGCATGGTGTTGGAAACCAGGTGCGCCACGCTACCGTGCAGTAGCGGGGCCGTCACAATGCCGATGAGTCCCCGGACGGTGCGCGGCAGTAGCCCGTAGATAGCAAACTCGCCCGGAAACAAGCGGTCCACGTAGTATACCGCCCACATCAGAAACACCAGCCGGGCGGGCACGATAATACTACTACTGATTGAGTTCATAAGGGGCGAAAATAGGTTATTTTTCAGCTACTTCCGCGCTTTCTCGCCGCAGTTGCAGGTACACCGGCCAGTGGTCGCTGAATCCCCCGTGATACCGGTAACCCACGTAGGTGCGCTTCGGGCGAAAGCCCAGTTGGGTCACGTCTTCTTCGGCCAGCCAGTCGGGACGGTAACACCGAGCTTTTTCGCCTTTTACCCGCATTCGGTTGCCGCGCAGCAGGTTAGCGCTGACGATAAACTGATCAAAGATGCTCCACTCCCCCCGGTACTTGTGCGTGCCCGCGCATTCGTATTCGCTAATGTTAACCAGCGGCGAACCCGGGCCGTTAGCTTCGGTTAACAGGCGCAAACTGGCGTCAGTGGGTCCGTCGTTAAGGTCTCCGGTGATGATCATCAGCGCGTCGGGGCACTCGTGTTGCAGTTGGTGAACCCGAGCCTGTAGTACTTCGGCCGCGCGTTGTCGGCGGGGCGCGCTGCTGCTCACGCCGCCGTAGCGCGAGGGCCAGTGATTGATGAAAACGTGCACCGTATCGGAGCCAAAAAGCACACCCCGTACGTACAGAATGTCACGGGTGGGACGGTCGCTAAGAGCACCCAAATCAACCGGCACTGCTTCGTGCGACAGGTACCGGAACTGCGCGGGGTCGTAGAGCAGCGCCACGTCGATGCCCCGCCGGTCGGGCGATTCTTCGTGCACAATCTGGTAACGCATCCGGTGCAGGGGAGTGTGGCGCAGCAGCCCTTCGAGCACCGCACGGTTTTCTACCTCGGCCAAGCCCACCAGGGCCGGAGGCTGCCCGACGTCTCCCAGTCCGGCGATCACTTTGTAAACGTTGTGGTACTTGGCCTTCAGACGCGATGGCGTCCACCCCCGCACGCCGTAGGGCAGAAACTCATCGTCCTGCTTGAGCGAATCGTCCTGGGTGTCGAAAAGGTTCTCAACGTTGTAGAAAGCGACGGTGGCTTGCTGGGCACTTATCGGTAATGAAAAGAAGACAAGGAAGGTCGGAAGAAGTACGTGAAGGGGTTTGGCTATCGTGCAAAGTGCGTTTGCGATTGGGTCGTAGGACGCTGGCGCTACCCTACGACCAGAAATTAGGTGTTTACCTATGGTGCAAAGTGCTTTCGCAATTGGGTCGTAGGACGCTATCGCTACCCTACAACCAGAAACCGGAGCGAAGAGGATCGTTCGTAGGCACCTGATGTCAGTTGGAAATATCGAGCAAGGAATAAAGAACACCGAATGATGAAGTGATTTGTAGAACATTTAGGGAATCAAGATATCTGCTCCCCGTATCCTTTCCCTGGCCAAACCCGCCCCAAACTTACTCACGCACTTTTCAGCGCATTTTTCCACAGACTGCCTACTCCCATTCCGAGTGTGCTGGCGGCCAAGCCGTAGAGAATGGGCGGAAAATCGCTCGCTACGTACTCGGCGACCAGCCAGGTGGTCATGCCCAGCACAATCGCCGCAACTGCTCCCCACTCGGTAGCCCGCTTCCAGTACAAGCCCGCCATCAGGGGCACGAGTAACGACACCAGACTCAGCGCCGACGATTGGGCCACCAGGTCGTAAATGTTGGTCTGCCAGATCGCCATCAGGGCCGAGGCGCCTCCCACCAGCACCACCGAGCCGCGCAGAATTTGCAGTAAGCGTCGGTCACTTTGGTCGCGCAAGTGCGGACGAATCAAATTTTCGGCCAGGATAGTGGCCGGGGCCAGCACGGCTCCGCTGGTGGTGCTCATAATCGCCGACAGCAACGCTCCGAAAAATAGAATTTGCAGTCCCGGCCCCGTGTGCTGCATCACCACGGTGGGTAAGGTCAACTGGGCATCGGCCACCCCGCTCACCAGTTCGGGATATACCTGGAGAGCGCACAAGCCAATGAGGAGCGGAACCATGCCGACCGTCACGTACATCAGCGCCGCGATGTAGGAGGCGCGTACGGCCACGCGTTCGCTGCGCGCGGCCATCACCCGCTGAAACACGTCCTGCTGCGGAATAGACCCTAGCCCGATGGTGATCCAGGCCGCCACGTAGTGCGAGACACTATTTAGGCTGGCCTCAGGCCAAAACCGAAAGAAGCCCGGCGCGGGTCGCTCCAGCACCGTTGGTAGCCCTCCGGCCGCCACGGTCAAATCAGCCGCCAACCAGATCAGACCTATCAAAATGATGATCGTTTGCAAAAAGTCCGTGATCGACACCGCCCACAGTCCGCCCACGTAGGTGTAGGCCACCACCACGACGGTGCCAACCACGATTCCCCACACCGTTGGCACTCCGGCCACCACCCGGAAGATGATGCCGATGGCTACCAGTTGCGCGGCAATCCATCCGAAGTACGAAGGCACCATGCACAAACTGGACAGCAGTTCGGTACGGGCGCCGAAGCGATCGCGGTAGTAATCACAGAACGTCAGAATTTGGAGTCGGTACAGCGGGCGCGCTACCAGGAGTCCGACCAGCAGCAGACACAAAGCCGCCCCGAACGGGTCCTCCACCACACCGATCAGGCCGTGTTTCACAAACTCCGAAGAGGCCCCCAGTACGGTTTCCGAACCAAACCAAGTGGCGAACAGGGCGGTGGAGGCCAGCAACAGCGGCAAGCGACGACCCGCCAGCACGAAGTCGCGGGAATTCTTTACCCACCGCGACGCCCCCACTCCGATGAGCAGGGTGATCAGAATGTAAGCGATGATAGCCGCGATTAGCAAATCAGGAGCGGTAAAAAAAATACGTGTTCAATTTTCGGTTGCTAGCTGCATTTCGTTTTCCCTACTTTGAGCAAAAACAACAAAGATGAACTTTAAAAACTTACACCAACAAACCAGCCCGTTGCTGCTCTGCAACGTTTGGGACGTAGCAAGTGCCAAAATAGCAGAAAAGCTAAACTTTTCAGCGATCGGGACCTCGAGTTCAGCAATCGCGACGATGCTGGGGTACAACGATGGCGAGGAAATATCCTTTGCTGAACTAGCGTACGTCGTACAACGCATTGCTAGTGGCACGAACCTTCCTCTGTCTGTCGATCTGGAATCCGGCTATAGTCAAGAACCCCAACAAATTTCGGATCATATTCGACAGCTAAAAAACTGGGGGATAATGGGAATCAATATTGAAGACAGTGTGGTGAGTGAGCAAAGAACTTTGTTAAAGGCGGAGCAGTTTTCAAAAACTCTTAGCCAGGTGAAGGCGACGCTTCGTAAAGACAAAGTCGACATTTTTATAAACGTGAGAATAGATACGTTTGTAGTGCCAAGCCATGACGTGATTAAGGAAACAGTAAGAAGAATTCAAATGTATCAGAACGCCGGGGCTGACGGGATTTTTGTTCCCTGCGTTGTAGAAGAAAAGGATATTGTCCGCCTGGTAAACAGCACGCATCTGCCCCTCAATGTGATGTGCATGCCAGGCCTGCCTAATTTTGGGCGATTAAGCAAATTGGGAGTAAAACGGATCAGTATGGGAAATTTTTTGTTCAATAAAGTACGCGAATGTTTTGAGACGATAACCAAAACGGTAGCTAACGAGCAGTCATTTAAATCAATATTCCATCATGCGGGTACTTGAAAAGAACCAAATAGCTTTGTTTTACAAAGCACTGCTGGAAAGGCAACCAAGTTTTGTCGGGGTTTTTTACGTGGGCGTAAAAACCACCTCCGTTTTTTGCATTGCTACCTGCCGGGCGCGTAAACCGAAATTACAAAATGTAACGTTTTACACGACCTGCCAAGAGGCCATTGACAATGGGTATCGACCTTGTAAGATCTGTAAACCAACCGAGAATGCCAACCAACCTCCCGCTCAGGTTGATGCAGCCCTATGCTTGATAGAAGACACTGAACGAGGTAAGATAACGGATCATCATCTTCGCGAACGTGGCATTAGTCCGCAAGTGGTGCGAAGGTGGTTTAATAAGAATTACGGAATCACTTTTCATGCTTACCAGCGGATGAGGCGGATCAACGGCGCTCGCCAGGATTTGAAGCACGGAAGACAAGTAACCACTACTGCGTTTGATGCTGGTTACGAATCGCTGAGCGGTTTTGGTTACACCTTCAAAAAGATCGTGGGAAGTTCGCCCCAAAAGTATACGAACGGCTGCATGATTCTGATTGACCGAATCACCACACCGCTAGGTCCAATGTTCGCTGGGGCGACTGATAAGGGACTTTGCTTGCTAGAATTTGTGGATAGACCAATGCTGGAGGCAGAGCTTGACGAACTGCAACGACTGCTGTCGGCTAAAATTATTACAGGCGGAAATGTTCATCTGAAACAAATAAAGAGAGAAGTTGCCGAATACTTTGAGGGTACCAGGAGAAAATTTGAGGTTACTCTTCAAACCCCCGGAACCAGTTTCCAGAACTCAGTCTGGAAGGCTCTTCGGCAAGTTACTTTTGGGAAAATCACTACGTACGGACAGCAGGCAGAGGTTATCAATCGCCCAAGAGCATTTCGAGCGGTTGCCAATGCAAATGCGGCCAATCGTATCTCTATCGTTATCCCCTGTCACCGAGTAATCGGGCAGGATGATCAACTAAGAGGCTACGGCGGCGGCATTGAAAGAAAACGATGGTTGATCAACCACGAACGAAATAATGCTGTCCGCTGAAGGTAGTAACGTATTTGAATAAACCAGCCCGCTACTCACCGGCCGCCGATGCTTGCGCGTCTTTCTCCGCATCTTCTTGGTCTCGCTTACGCTGTTCCTGTTCTTTGAGTCTGAATCCAGCCGTGCGCTGGGCGTAGCTGTTGGGCTCGATGCGCTCGCCGTAGCGCCGCGCGTATACCTGAGTAAACTCGGCTCCGAACAGAAAGATAAGGGCCGAATAGTTGACCCACAGCAAGATCAGGATAATTGATCCGGCCGCGCCAAAGGCCGAAGCCGGATTGGACTTGCCGAAGTAGAATCCAATAGCCGACTTGCCAATGGTGAACAGCAAAGCGGTTACCACTGCGCCGATCCACACCGCGTGCCAGGAGATCTTCACGTCGGGCAACACCTTATAGATAAGCGCAAAAAGTAGCGTAACCACCCCAAACGACACCAGAAAGTTAACAGCTTGGAACAGATAGACCATAAAGTTGGGCAGTTGGCGCTCAATCCATCCGCCCAGCGCGGTAAGAGCCGCGGTGAGCAGCAGCGATACCAGCAGCAGAAAGCCAATGGCCAGGATAACTCCCAGCGAAGTAGCGCGATCAATGGCCAGTTTTGCGTAGCCCGTGTTGGGCTTCAGCTCCACCTCCCACACTTGGTTGAGTGACTGCTGGAGTTGATAAAACACGCCCGTGGCTCCGAACAGCAAAGTGCCTATACCGATGACGATCCCGATCACGTTATTGCCCTGCTGGCTCACGTTGGCGATCATCTCCTCCACCTGTTGAGCGGCTTCGGCACCCACTAAATCACTGATTTGAGTTGAAATGTTTCCTTGCACGGCTTCTTCGCCCAGCACCAAGCCCACCACGTTCACAATAATGATCAGCAGCGCGGGCAGCGAGAAGATAGAGTAATAGGCGATCACCGCACTTTGCCGGAATGGCTCATCTTCGTTCCACTCTACGTAGGTGGCTTTCAGTAAGGAAAATATGTTTTTGCCCCGCTTTTTAAGGTTCATATCTTATTTCTTTGTCTCAACTTGCTTTGTTATTCTTCGCAACATGATTGGCACAATAAGTTGGTGAAATGGTTTTACTGGCACAAAATAAAGCTTTCCGAGCCAGTTGTTGAATTTAACCGTTGTTGAAATTGTCAACTTCTTCAAGCCAGTTGTTTTATCACTGTTTTCTTTCAGTAGTGATATTCTAAAGTTCAAATGCTTGTCATCTTCCCCTAGAATCACTTCATCTTGAGTTCTGTCGTAGACCCTAAACAATCCCAATGTTTCACCCGGTTTACATTTGAAGGCCCTACTCAGTTCTCGTCTATTGTTTGTTCTACCGGGTACTTTTAGTCCAAAAATAGATACCACCTTATTGCGCAAGTGAAATAACACGGCTGTCCATCTAGGCGCAGAAGTGAAAAATGCCTTTCCTATATCTGCTGCGCTGATTTCGTCTTTTTTGTCTGAATAATTTCCCTGATAACTATCCGAGTAATCAAAGTCTGAGGCATTCAACACAGATCTGGTTGGAAAGCCAGCTTTGGTTATCTTCATTTCGTATTTGGCTTCTGCAATGCCTCAATCTGCTGCGCCACCGCTTCGGCTTCGGCCGTTTTTTCATCACCCGCCCGCCGGTCGCGCTGCGACAAGTTGTGCGCTTCAGCCAGCAGCTTTTTGTACTTATCCTGCAACTTTTCTACTTCTGACTTTTTCTTGAACAGACCAAACATACGATTTACGGGGGGTTACTGGTTTGAGATATTTTTTCCGCGCAGAAAGGCCACAAAATCGCGAAACCGTTCTTTGGAAGTGAACACCGAACCTATGGTTCGCAGGTAATCAGCTGAACTGGGCTTAGCGGACGGCATGTCCGGAAGCTTCTTTGGTGGCAGAGGCAGGGTCACCTTAGTAGAACCGGGTTGCAAGGCATCCGCTTGCGCAAAGCTGCGTTGGGCCCGCTGCTGGTAACCTAGCTTTTCTTCTACCATACCACGATTATTAAACGAAATAGCATCCTCCGGGTCGAGCTCAATGGCCCGGGTATAATCGTCGATGGCTCCTTGGTAGTTCTGCATGCGGTCTTTCACGTAAGCACGACTGGAATAACGGTAAGGATTGTCTGGCTCCAGCATCACCCCTTCGTCAAAGTCTTCCAGCGCGCCGCGGTTGTCGCCCGCCAGGTGCCGGGCCACACCCCGCTCACTAAAGTAAGTGGCGTTCTTCGGGATCAGATTGATCAGGCGATCGAAGTCCTCAATAGCAGCGGCGAACTGTTCTAACTTAAAACGTGCCCGCGCCTTTCCGTACAAGCTCTCCGGATGAGTATCATTCACGGATAGCGCCCGCTCAAAATGCCCTAACGCCTCCTGGTAGTTCTCCTGCGCTAGCTGTTCGTATCCTCGGGTAGTCCATTTTTCTACGGTCATGTCCATCGCTTCGGTGTGAATTGGCTTCTAATCAATAAGTCCAAACCAGCGCAACAACTACAGCCAGTTCCTTATCCTAAACACATTGTGCCCCGATAAGTTTGCTAGTCATGCTAAAGATCGGAAATACTAACTCCCTTGCCGTGGCTCGCTCTTCGGACTTCGGACTGTACCTCAGCTCGAGTCAGGGCGATATCCTGCTGCCCAACCGCTACGTGACTCCCGACATGGAAGTGGGGCACTCCATCGAGGTGTTTGTCTACACCGATTCGGAAGACCGCCTGGTAGCCGTCACCGATTTTCCGCCCGCCCAGGTGGGTGAATTTGCCGCGCTCACGGTGAAAGACGTGACTCCGATCGGCGCTTTTCTCGACTGGGGACTAGAGAAAGATCTGTTGCTTCCCTTTAAGGAGCAATTGAATCCACCGCGGGCCGGACAGCGGGTGGTGGTGCGGGTGTGCCTCGATCCGCGCACCCAGCGGGTGATTGCGGTGGCCAAACTCCAGCCCTTTTTTCAGCGTGAGATGGCTGGACTCAACGAAAAGCAAGCCGTGACGGCGCTGGTGTTTCAGGAAACCGATCTGGGCTACAAGGTGCTGGTGGACCAGCGTTACGAAGGACTTATTTACCGCAACGAAGTGTTCGATGCACTGGCCATTGGTGAGGCGCGACGCGGTTACGTGAAAAAGGTACGCGACGACGGAAAATTAGATATTAGCCTACAACCCATTGGGGTGGCCGGTATTGATGCCGGCCGGGAGACGGTGTTGCAGAAACTCTCCGAGACCGGTGGCTACCTTCCCTACCACGACAAAAGCGACGCCGATGACATTCAGCGGGCCTTTGGGCTGAGCAAAAAAGCGTTCAAGCGGGCCATCGGAGGTCTTTATAAGGACAAAAAAATTGCGCTGGAGGGAGAAGGAATACGGTTGACTAGTCCTTAACCTTGACGATGTTTGCAGAACGTTGGGTCTTTTAACCGGTGTAGCCGTCCGGGAAATTTACCGCAATAGCAAATTAACTGAGGGATTCCTTCAACTTCCTAATCTCTACTGCACCCGCGTCCAGGTTTGGGAACGTCCTAGTAGCGACAAGCCAACAAACCCCCGTACCTCCAGCGTGTTCTGATCTTCCAGTTCCAGGCGACACGAGTACGTTTTGCCCGACTCAGGATCGTAGATTTCACCGTCTTCCCACTCATCGTCGCCATCGTACTGAAGCCCCGTGAGAATGTTGGTGCCGATAATGGTGCGCGAACGCAAATCCTCGTCCGGATTATTAGCGTCCCGCTTATTAGTACCATCCGGGTTCTTTGGTTCCTTTAGCCAAACAATCTTGCCACAGTAACTACTTTCGCAGGCGTAAATTTCTACTTTGGCCTTGCTCTCCTCAGTGTACCACTCGCCCAGAATAGCATTGGCGTCTTGGGCGCAGAGGTTGGGAACAGCAACGAGAAAAAAAACTACCCCGGCCGCTACTTTTAGCAGAGCCGGGTGGTAAGAAAAGTGCGTTTTCATATTATCTAAACCAGGTAGGGCGCTTTTTGGTTTTCTGGTTCGTACTGTACTGCTTTTTCCACGCTCTTCACTGGTCGAAAAACAGCCTCAATGATACAATAAATACGTTACATGGTGCCACCCAATCCCGCGAAAACCGCCGAAGACAAAGCCAACCTCACCGTTGACTACCACTTGCGCCAACAAACCCTGACGCTGCTGCCTGAGCGGGCTATTTTCTGGCAAGAAAAGCGCTTCCTATTGCTGTCGGACGTTCACTTGGGAAAAGCCGGTCACTTTCGAAAGCACGGCGCACCTATCTCCGGGGCCATTCATAACAAAGACCTGGCGGTGCTCACCGATCTGATCACCCACTGGCAACCCGAAGTGCTGGTAATTCTGGGTGATTTGTTTCACAGCGATCTCAACAACGAGTGGTTAGCCTTTGAGGATTGGTTGCAACAACACGTGGCTCTGTCGGTGGTGCTGGTCAAGGGCAATCACGACGTTTTGCCCGAAGCAGCGTATCAACATCCTAACCTGACGGTGTATGCCGAACAGTGGGCCTTCGATCCTTTCTTGCTCACCCACCAACCGGTTACCGAACCGGTGCAACGGCGGGGCGGATTGCGTTTTTCCGCCGCCCCCCGCTCCGAAGATCAGCCATACAACTTGGCCGGACACGTGCATCCGGGGGCGAGCGTACGGGCCGGGATGGGTCAGCGGGTGAAACTTCCCTGCTTCTACTTTACCGAACAACTGGGTATCCTGCCCGCTTTTGGGCAGTTCACCGGATGCGCTATCGTGCAACCGGGCACCAACGACCGGGTATTTGCTATCGTCAATCAGCGGCGCGTGATACCTATCAAACACCAGTAATAATTCGCCACCGCGTTTCGCATCAAGCAAGCCTTCGGCTCAGTAGAAGCCGAAAAATTTGCCTCTCTGATTAGCGTTAATGCGCAAACTATGACATTATGTCGCTAATTTCTTGCAAAAATCTAATAAATACGACTTTCTGTCACTATTTTCATCTCATTCATGCGAATTTGCGGAGTGGTACTGCCTTTGTTA
Source organism: Cyclobacteriaceae bacterium (assembly GCA_965217295.1). Lineage (GTDB taxonomy): Bacteria > Bacteroidota > Bacteroidia > Cytophagales > Cyclobacteriaceae > Tunicatimonas. Next base: position 3,059,399 of record CBDCHR010000008.1, on the reverse strand, counting down.
ATGTCCTGCTGTAACCAAATATAGTATTCACTTAAACTTTATTCATCATGACACTAGTACGATATAATAATCGACCTCGATTCTTCGATGACTTCTTTACCCGGGATATGGATCACTTTTTCGGGGGTGCCGAGGGCAACAATCATTTGCCCGCTGTAAACGTGAAAGAAGACGACAACGGCTTCGCCGTAGAAGTGGCCGCCCCCGGTTTTGAAAAAGCCGATTTCAAAGTTGAAGTTGATAAGGATGTACTGACCATCGCGGCTGAGAAAGAAACTGAGAAAGAAGAAAACGAGTCCGGCTACGTGAAGCGTGAGTTCCGTTCGCAAGCGTTCCGGCGCAGTTTCCGACTGCCCGAAAACACGGTAGACGGCGACAAGATTGCGGCCCGTTATGAGGCAGGGATTTTGCGCCTGGCGCTTCCCAAGCGGGAAGAGGTGAAGCCCAAGCCCGCCCGACTCATTGAAATTGCCTAAACTACGAAAGGCGGGACTTCCCGCCTTTTTTTGTTTCCCCGACACCCAAAAGCATGTTCTAATCGTTATTTACGGTGTACCTTTTATTCAGCCGGAGTCTCCGGCCCCAAGTGAAGAGACTTTGCTGCGTTTAATCTAATCTACGGATGGAATACAAAGATTACTACAAGACACTAGGAGTTGCCAAGACTGCCACGGCGAGCGAAATAAAGAAAGCCTACCGCAAGCTGGCGGTGAAGTACCATCCCGACAAGACGGAGGGTAACAAAGCCGCCGAAGAGAAATTCAAGGAGGTGACCGAAGCCTACGAAGTGCTCAAGGACCCCGAGAAGCGTAAGAAATACGACGAGCTGGGCGCTAACTGGAAGATGTACGAGCAGCAGGGCACCAACGGCCGCGGGGGCTACGGCTCTCCGTTCGGCGGCGGTCGCACCCAGCAGGAGTTTAGTGAAGAATACTCCGACCTGTTTGGCGGTGGCGGCTTTTCCGATTTCTTCGAGAGCTTTTTTGGCGGCCAGGGGGGCGGCGGTTCCCGAGGACCTTACACCTCCTCGCGCGGGTACGCCATCAAGGGGCAAGACCACCAAGCCAGTATCACCATCCCGTTGCAACAGGCCTACGAGGGCGTCACCCCGGTGGTGAACATATCGGGCAAGCGGTTGCGCATCAAGATCAAGCCGGGCCTCGAAGACGGGCAGACGCTCAAGATTGGCGGCAAGGGCGGCGAAAGCATGCAAGGTGGTCCGGCGGGCGACTTGTTCTTGACCATCAACATTGAGCAGCATCCCAACTTCACCCGCAAGGGCAACGACCTATACACCAACGTGCCGGTGGACGTGTACACCGCTATCCTGGGAGGCAAAGTCACCATCAACACCCTCAAGGGCCCCGTGTCCATCAGCATCCCCGCGGGCACCGACAACGGAAAAGTGCTCCGCCTCAAGGACATGGGCATGCCCCACTACGGCAATGCCGCACAGTTCGGCAACCTGTTTGCCACGGTGAGCCTCACCACCCCCAAAAACCTGAGCGACGAGGAGATTGAGCTCGTTCGGCAACTGAAGGCACGGCACGAAACTGCCGCGGCCTCAGCAGCGTAGGACGCCGGACTGGGCTGAACTATTTGCGCTACTTTTCGCTTCTTTATTCACCGGCGATAGCTCGGAAATCCCGACGCTATTCTGGAATTTCTTCGGAGTTGTCGTACTTTCATCCGTCCATCTTCTCGCCTAACTTTCTATGCGCACTAACTCGCTCTGCTCAATCATCGTCGGTGGTATCATTCTTCTTACCGCGGGCTGCAACGAATCCGAAACCGACCTTCGCCTCAAACAAATGGCTCCCGAGCAAACCGCCCGGCTCGCCGATTCTATCGCCGCTACCGTCAATCCTAAGCTAGCCGACGGACTCACCCTGCGCCTGTGGGGCGTCGACTCGCTGGTGGCTGATCCTATTGCGTTGGACATCGACGACCAGGGACGCCTCTACTACACCCGGGCCAACCGACCCAAACACTCGGAGTTTGATATTCGGGGCCACCAGGACTGGGAAATTCCTTCTATTCAGTTGCAATCGGTCGACGACCGGCGCGCGTTTCTGCGCTCCACCCTGTCCCCGGAACGGAGCGAACAAAACACCTGGCTGGCCGACCTCAACGAAGACGGCTCGCACGACTGGAAGGATTTGACCGTTGAGAAAGAACGCATCTACCGCGTAGAAGACAGCAATGGCGACGGAGTAGCCGACCAAACCCAACTGGTGATCGAGGACTTCGACGAGGAAGTGACCGACGTGGCCGGAGCCGTGCTGGTGGCGGGGGAAGACCTGTTCGTAGGCGTGGCCCCCGACCTGTGGCGCACGCAAGACGAAGACGGCGACGGATTGGCCGACAAGATCACGTCTATATCCAGTGGCTACGGGGTGCACGTGGGCTTTGGCGGACACGGCATGTCGGGGCTGGAAATGGGGCCCGACGGGCGCATTTACTGGGGCATCGGCGACATTGGTTTTAATGGTAAGGGTCCCGACGGTAAGGAATGGAAGTACCCGAACCGCGGCGTGCTGGTGCGCTCTAACCCCGACGGCAGCGACTTTGAGGTATTTGCCATGGGTCTGCGCAACACCCACGAGTTCACCTTCGATGACTACGGCAACCTGATCGGCCAGGACAACGACGGCGACCATCCCGGCGAAAGCGAGCGCCTGGTCTACTTGGTTGATGGCTCCGACACCGGTTGGCGCATCAACTGGCAGTTTGGCAAGTACAAAGATCCCAAGAACAATGAGTATAAGGTGTGGATGGACGAAAAAATGTATGTACCCCGCTGGGACGGACAAGCAGCCTACATCCTTCCTACCATTCAGAACTTCGTGAACGGGCCCACCGGCTTCGTTCACAACCCCGGCACGGCGCTGAGCCCCGCCTGGAAAGACCACTTCTTTGTGGCGAGCTTCGTGGGCAACCCGGCCCGCTCGGGCATTCATTCGTTTGCCCTGGTGCCTAAGGGCGCAGGCTTCGAGCTGGGCGAACACGAAGAGGTGCTGAGTGGCATTGCCGCCACCGGCCTCGACTTTGGTCCCGACGGTGCCCTGTACGTGGGCGATTGGATCGAGGGATGGGAACCCAAAAACGATGGACGCATCTGGAAACTCGATGTCTCCGATGGTGCCAACGAGGAAGAGCGACAGCAGACCAAAGCCCTGCTGGCCGAAGACTTTAGTCAGCGCGGTGAAGAAGAACTCGGCGAACTGCTGGCGCATAATGATCAGCGGGTGCGGCAGAAGGCCCAGTTTGCCCTGGTGGATCGCGGCGAGAAGGGCGCTGAGGTGTTTGAGCAGGTGATCGCCCAGCAGGCATTTCAGCTGGCGCGCATTCATGGCATCTGGGGACTGAGTCAGTTGGCCCGGCAGGCGTCGCACTACGCCGAGCCCTTACTTCCGCTGCTCACCGATGACGACCCGGAAATCCGCGCCCAGGCGGCCCGCTGGCTGGGCGACATGCGCTACAAAAATGCCGGACCGGCGCTGATGCCCTTGTTGGAAGACCCGTATCCCCGCGCCCGTTTCTTCGCCGCCGAAGCCCTGGGCCGCATTGCCTACGACCCGGCCTTCCAGCCCATCGTCGCCATGCTGGAAGCCAACAACGACGAAGACGTCTACCTCCGCCACGCGGGTAGCTTGGCACTGGCCCGCATCGGCCAATCGCAGTCCGTGGTCGCACTAGCGCAGCATCCCTCGCGCGCGGTGCGCCTTGCTGCCGTGGTGGCCCTGCGCCGCTTGCAAGACCCCGGCATCGTGGAATTTCTGGACGATGAAGACGAAGGCGTAGTCACCGAAGCCGCCCGCGCCATCAACGACGACTACTCTATCGAAAAGGCGCTGCCCGCGCTGGGTAACCTGCTTACAACTACTTCCTTTCAGAACGAACCCCTGATCCGACGCGCCATCAGCGCCAACCTGCGCGTGGGCAACGAACAGGCACTACAGAACCTCATCGACTACGCCCAGGCCGAGGATCATCCGCTAGCCATGCGGGCCGAAGCGCTGGACGCCCTGGGCACCTGGACCGAACCCTCGGTGCTCGACCGGGTGACCGGGCGCGACCGGGGCACCGTCAAACGGGTTCCTGAACCGGCCATCCGGCAGGCAGCTCCGGTGCTCACGCAACTTGCTCAAAACCAGGCGCCCGTCCTGCGGATGAGCGCCGCGCGGGCCCTGGGACGGTTGGGAGCGGATGAAGCCTCCCCTACTCTACTGGCGCGCCTCAAGCAAGACCCGGACGCCAACGTGCGCATTGCCGCCCTGGAGGCGCTGGTGCAGTTGGCCAACGAATCCACCGCCCCGGCCGTCACCCAGGCGCTGTCGGACTCCGAAAAGCAGGTGCGCGCCGTGGCCTTGGATCGCCTGACCGATACCAACCTCCCGGCCGACCAAATGACTACGCTACTCAGCGAAGTGATCGACACCCGCACCACCGAGGAGCAGCAAGCCGCCCTGCTCACCCTGGGCACGCTGCCGCCGGACCACGCCGAACCGGTGCTGGAGAAATTGATTCAGCGCTTAGAAGACGGTACGCTGCCGGTAGGCATTCAGCTAGAATTGGCCGATGCGGTGGACAGCACGCAGTCCGACGCGCTGAAGGCCCGACTGGCGCAGGTGCGGACCAACGCCTCAGATCTCACCGGCGATGCGCTGCTGGCCTCGTACGAAGATTGCCTGGAAGGGGGCAACCCCGAGCGCGGGCGGGCCATTGCCTTCCGCAACTCCACCGCCCAGTGCATGAAGTGCCACGCTTACGACGACTACGGCGGCAACGCCGGTCCCCGCCTCAACGGGGTGGGCTCCCGCCTGACTCGAGCGCAACTACTGGAGTCGTTAATTCTTCCCAGCGCCCGCCTGGCCCCCGGCTACGGCACGGTGATCCTGGCGATGAAAGACGGCCGCAAGATCAGCGGCGTGCTGCAGGCCGAAGATGAGCATCAACTCACCGTGCAGGTGGGCAACCAGGAACCGGTGGTGCTACCCAAAGAAGAGATTGCCACGCGCACCAACGCCCCCTCTAGTATGCCCAGCATGACCCACTACCTCACCAAAAAGCAAATCCGCGACCTGGTGAGTATGCTGGCTACCTTGAAGCAGGAAGACGTGTGAGGACTTTCTGGGTGGCAAGATACTGGATGACTTTCTAGGGGGCAAGATGCTGGATACTGGTCACTAGTTACTAGCGGCTAGCATCCAGTATCCTAGCCATGTAGCAGATATCCAGCATCTAGTATCCAGCATCCACTATCTAAATAATCCCCCTTGCTCTTTTAGCATCCGATAATACATTGTTACTCCTTCTTCCAGACTGGTGAAGGGGGTGCGGTAGCCCGCTTCGCGAAGGTTGTGCGAGTCGGCTTGGGTGTAGGTTTGATACTTGCCGCGCAGGTGGTCGGGGAAGGGGATATTCTCAATTTCAGCCCTGGGTTCCAGCCGCTGGATGATGCGGGCGATGTCGGTGAAGCTGCGGGCCTGCCCGGTGCCGCAATTGTAGATGCCGCTTTGTTTGTTATCGTAAAAGTACATGTTCACATCCACCACATCTTTGATAAAAATGAAATCGCGGCGAAAGTCTTCGCTGCCCTCGAAGAGTTTCATGGTGTTGCCCTGCTGCAGTTGCCGGTAGAAGTGGTACACCACCGAGGCCATGTTGCCCTTGTGGTTCTCCTGGTAGCCGTAGGCGTTGAAGTAGCGCAGCCCCAGCACCTGCGTGGTGGGTTTGTTCGTTTCCCACAACCGGCGCACGTAGTTGTCAAACATAAACTTCGAGAAGGCGTACACGTTGAGCGGATTCTCGTTCTGGCGCTCCTCGCGGAAAGCTGCCACTCCCTCACCACCTTCCCCGTTTCCGTAGACCGACGCGCTGGAAGCGTACAAAAAGCTGATTTTCCGGTCTAGACAGTGGTGCAGCAGGTGCTTGGAGAACGCGTAGTTGTTGTCCATCATGTAGCGTCCGTCGGTTTCGGTGGTAGAAGAGCACGCTCCTTGATGGAAGATGGTTGCTACGTCACTTAACCGGGGCAGTTGCTCTAGGAACGCTCGTTTGTCGATGAAGTCGGCGATGAAGAGGGCGTTCAGGTTGCGGTGCTTTTCGAACTTGTCCAGGTTATCTACCACCAGAATGTCCTCGTGTCCCCGCTCGTTGAGCGCCCGGACGATGTTGCTGCCGATAAACCCGGCCCCTCCGGTGACGATGATCATAGTTTTTAGGTTAATTGCTGCTGCAAATATAGCCAATCCTACGATTTGGCTACTTTTGCTCCCATGATCAAAATAGTGTCATTTGAAATCAACGATTGGAAATATCTGCGAAAGTGGATTACCAACGAAGCAGAACTAGTCCAATTTGCCGGGCCCATTTTCTCGTTTCCAGTTGATAGAAGCCAGGTTGAAAGTTATTTGTCTAACCCAAATCGAACGATATTCAAAATTGAGGATAGCAGCGAACGGGCAATTGGAATGGCAGAAATCAGCGATGAGGGGGGAAGTGTTGCCAAGCTGGCGCGGATTTTAAAGAGATTGTTCTGATAAATTTCTAAGGTTCGTGTCGACACGAACCTCCGGGTAAGAAATTATCAGAATGATGTTTAATGTTATGTTATTATTACGCGTTGCACTCGTCTAGCTTGGTCAGTAGCTGAATAAAGGTATGGTTGAGCGTGCCATCCTCTATGTATAAGTCAAGGACGTACGACGGCTCGAGCAAGTATTCATCCAATAAGTTCTTACAATTCTTGCCGAGGATTCCTTCCGAATGTAAGTAGTCAACCACAACTTTATACCCCGCTGGCACCGGTTGCTTTCCGGGAGTGCTATGCGCATAAGGAGGGAGCGCATGGTACGTATTTGGCAGAAAATGAGCCCTAACGCTGTCGGGTAATGTCCGGAACGACAGAGCTTCCATGCGTAGAAACAAACTGTCGACGGTGTTGAGCCTACCGGCGTTCACTTCGTCTTCCAACGCTTCGCGGATCGCCTCCGTTATCACCTCCGCTCCATAAAAAACGTTCACGACGTCGTTCAGCAGTGGGTTTGGAGCCCGACTGGTCGGTTGATATTTTATAGAAAGAAAAGCAACCACTAGAAACAGTATTTTCATGGGCCTTATCGATTGACGCGCCCGAATTTGTTAACGGCCCCGTGGTCCCAGCGAATCTGCAGCGTATCTTCGGTTATCATCTCCATCACCCCCTCCTGGGCGGGCACGATTGTTTCTGCCATCGTTTCGTCGATAACCGGTTCGGCATAGACCGTTAGCCGACCGTTAGACCGGTTGACGCTGTACGAACTAATAAGTGCATGCTTGGGGTCTTGATCGCGGAAGTAACCAACCGAATCGTTCTCAAAGTCAAACGTCATATAGTAAGGGTCGCGTCGGGCCGCGACGGTTTGGTGATCAACTTCGGTAAACCTCCACGTTCCACTGTCGGTAACCACCAGATAGCCCATTGAATCTGTCAAAGTCGTATCATCGTTTCCTAAAAAAAATACCATGAGCGTATCCTGTTGCAGAACCGTATCTTCCCAAGCACCCAAGTACTCCCAACGGCCGGTCAGGTAATCATTGGTTAGCCGGGGTGAGTCCCGCTGGCAGGATGGGGAAACCAGCAAAGACAGGGTGATAAGAAAGTAACTCGTTTTCATACTTAAGATCAATATACAAAAAATGGCTGTCAGAAAACACCACCCCAAGCACCGCGCATTTCGTGGCTCAAGAGTAAACTCAATTATCGACTTACCCGTTAACTTTTAGCTATCACAATCGTTTTTTGGTAGATGAAGAAATTTTTTATAGCACTGGTGCTGATCGTACTTTCTGTCCGGTTCGGGTGGTCGCAGTCGCTTCAGTATACCGAGCGCTTGCCGCAGGGAAGTTCTTACGTAGGTGACAACACGTTGCATTTGGAAGTCAATACTGTGCAGCGTCCCTACACCTATACTTTTCCCAATATGCTGGCCCGCATCGACCGGCGTCTGCAGCAGTTCATCCTGGCCATCCCTACCGTTGAGCCCGACCTGGCCGATCGTACCGTGCTGGACACGACCACCCCGGAAGAGCGCGAATTCTTAGCGCGCCTAGTGCGCATCGACCGGTCTAACCCGATTATTATCCGCATCTTCTTCCCCCTGGGGGTGACGGACTTGAGCCAGATGTTCACGAGCGATCCCGTTTTGGTGGACAGCGAGGTGCAGCTGGGCGGGGCGCGGTATAGAACTCCCGCGCAGGTGCAAGGACTGTATCAGGATAACCAACTGCTGATGAGCTTTTCTTTGCTGATCGACAACACGGTTTTAGGCATTCCGCAGCAGGCCATCGAGGACATCCAGTTTTACGCCCAGGGAGTGCGCCTGTCCGGCGAGCTGAATACCGGTTATTAGCCGTAGTTTCCGGCAATCAACCGCGCTAACGTCCGGAAATCAGGCAAAACAACTCCGGTAATGTATTCATTTAAAGTTATTGACCAGGAAACGTTTTGATTTTCTCACCAAAAACTACTTCATGGCCAGAAATCGGGAGGAGTTTCTGACCATGAACTTGTTCAGCGTAAGAAATCAGGAGAATCAGACGTCATGAACTACTTAGCGATCACCAACGCGGGGCGCGCGCGATCTACTGTTTGCTGAGTAAGGCTGTTTCCTGCCGTTCAGGGCACATTTGCTTCGTGCGGGGCACTGGCTTTTTGGGTCAAACCTTACGGGGGCTTAAAAGTGGGGTTGCGGCTTGTCTTTTACCCTGGTAAGTTTTGCTGTCTGTTTTGCCGACTAGGCTGTTGGGCGCTAGGCTTAATCCGGTTCGGAAATACTCCGGCCTACTTTGGCATTTGCTTTGGCGAAGACAATAGGCAAATAGCTGAATCAAGAAGCTTAGGGCGATAATGGCAGAAAGCCTTCTTGTTGCTATATTGCCTGTAGACACGGGGCGTCCCACGCAATTGCGTCTATACAATTGTTAATGCCAATATGAAAAATACCGGCACTAACATCACGCAATAACTACTCAGGGCGTGTTGACATATAGATTGGTGAGGGCTTTCCAGGGTGTTTTTGTTCTGATTAAGGCCATCGTGGCGCGACGCTTGAGGCGGGCGATGCGAGGGCATCGGCCAACGAAAGCAACGAAAAGCAGCGGACCCCGCCGGGGGCAAAAACGCTCGGAAAGCACCGCCTAAGCTTATATGTCAACACGTCCTAGGCAGCACCTAGTTCCCGCCCGATAGCTGCCAGTTCTTCCAGGGCAGTTACTTCTTTTCGAATGCCCCGGCGAATCAGTCTAATAAGAATCGCTGCTCCTACCAAATAAGACCCGTTGATTAGGATCATCCAGGGTAGAGAGAAGTACTGACTGAACTCAGGAGTTAACAAATAAAAGCCAAGGCTGTACAGGAACACGATAGCAATGGTGACCCATCCGTGAACCGTCTTCCGAAACCGAAGAAAAGCCAAGGCATCGTCGGTTGCCTGCCGAGCGTTAGCGCTCAGGTCAATACGGGTGGAACGAACAACGCTGTACAACTCGATCACAGTACGAAGCAACAATCCGCCGATCATCAGCCCGATACCGACGTGGCTAAGTAGCGTCTGTAACGGGGCAACGTAGCGAAAGAAGGCAAGCAAACCAAAGACCGTCCCCAGCAACACGGCAATGTTGCCCCAGTGGAAATTGCGCGTGTGCTTCTGGTGCGTCTTCGCTCGGACGATAAGCGTCTCAGCGTCGGAGGTCGCCGGGCGAGTGCTTTTCTTAGCTTCTCGCCACAGGTGGTGCAGTTCATTATTGGGTTCGTTCATGATCGAGTAGTTTTTTGAGGGATTTTTTAATGCGGTGAATTCTCACCCGCAGCGTACCGGGAGCCAGCCCGGTGATTCGGGCAATCTCTTCGTAACTCAGTTCGTCCAGCACCAGCATCATCACCAGCCGGTCCACCTCGCCCAGTTGTCCGATGGCTTGGTACAGGGGTTGGTAAGAATGAGTAGGAGGCGGCGCGGCAATCGGAAGTTGATCAGACAGCGGCACCCGCATTTGCTTGCGGTGACGGCGCAGGTGTTGTAGGCAGGTGTTCACCGTAATCCGGTACACCCAGGTCTTGTACGAAGCCTGCCCCCGAAACTTGTCAATCGCCTGCCAGCAATTGATAAACACCTCCTGCGATAAGTCGTGCGCCGCCTCCGTATCGCCCTTCACAAACCCCAGACACAGGTGAAACACCAGGTCCCGGTAGGTCCGGTAGAGTTCGGTAAACGCCGTTTCCCGGTCGTTACTTCTCATCAGCCAGGGCGGTATTAATCTGCTTGTGCAGCCATTCGGGCCGGTCGAACATAATGAAATGGCGGCTATCGGGTGCAATTCGGATACTTTTGTTCTCCAAATTAGCGTACTGCTTCGTGTAGTTCTCCCGAACCGCTTTCTCGTCGGGAAAAGAGGCCCCCAGGATGAGCGTCGGAGCGGTAATTTGGTGCAGTTGGGGCCGCAGGTCCATCTTGAGCAGGTCGGTGTAACCGTATACGTAGGTTTCCCGGTCGGCCCGCATCATCCAGCGCATCAGCGTATCCACCTTCTCGGGCCGCCGGGTCATATTCTGGGCGGTCATCATCACCGTCTGCCGCAGCGAGTCTTCGCTCATCCGCAGCATCCTGACCACCTGCGGACTGTCATAACGAATGTATTTGGCATCAACGCCCGGCATCATCAGCGCCCGCATGCAGGGGATAGCATCGACGATGATGAGTTGCCGCACCCGTTCGGGCATTGCCGCCGCCACTTCGGTAGCCAGATTGCCGCCCATGCTGTGTCCAACCAGCGTAAGGTTGCGCAAATTGTGTTTCTCTACGTAGGCGAACAGAGCCGCCCGGACGTTCTCGTACCACGGGGTGCCCACCGGGGCCAGTCCGTTGAAGCCCGCGTACGAAACCTGGTAGTAAGCGTGTTCCCCCCGGATATTTTCAATCGTTTCGTCCCACACCAAAGCGGGGGTGGCAAAACCGGGCAGAAACATCAGTGGATCTCCACTGCCGCGCTGCTCAACGTGGATCGCGGACGGTTGCGCCCGCAGGGCGGTGATGCAGCCTAAGAACATAAAGATAAAAAACAGCTTTCTCATAGTCGTTCGTTTTTTACCCCTTAGATGCATCGCTCGGTAGATTGTTACACCGGAGGGGGTTTAAATTCTTAAGCAGTACCACCTTACTACCATTAGAAGGAAATGAAAGGAATACAATTCTCGTCGACGGCCCAATCGCAGCGTGGGCAGACCGTCGACGGCGGTTGTTGAGCCAGAAAAGATCTCGTCCGATGAAAGACTGGTTAGCGACTGCAATACGTAACTTTGTGCTATGGCAGATCAGTAAAAAAGCTGATCTTTGCCCGAAATGCCAGCACGTTTGCGCTAATGCGAAGCGAAGGCTTGAAAGGGCCATCTAAAATCACTACAATGAGACACTTTCTCTACTTTTTTGTTCTGCTCACCGTTTTCTCTTGCAACCGAGCCGACGAAACTATGCTTGACGAAGCCACGCTTGACGAAGCCGCCAGCGGCATCGTAGCGGGTGACCCCACCTTAAACACCTTTTTGATTACGAGCCGCGACGAAGGTGTGTTCACGGTAGATGCCCAAACGGGGCAAGAACGAGAAATATACACCTTCGCCGACTTCACTGACATTGAGATTTTAGCAGAATACGATAACGGTAAAATCTTCGTGACCACCGACGACAACGCGGTGAACGCTCTTGATCCGACCGGTCCGTCTTTCTTGTGGGACACTCCGATGCTTGAGTACGAGTTTAGTAGTCTGGGCCTCACCGAACCGGTTTGTTTAGACGGCACCTGCTACGCATCGGGTGGGTTTGGAGTGGTGGTGGCCCTCGATGAAAACTCCGGAGAGATCAAATGGTACTACTCAACCGATCCGGATGGCGAGCTAGACAACGTGCTGAACGAAAACGCCACTCCCATCGTGCATGACGACAAGGTGTACGTCTTTTCGGAAGAGGGCTTCATCAGTGACCTGCCGCCCTACGTTCATATCCTGGATAAGCAGACCGGCCGGTTGCTGCAAAAACTGGAGCTACCGTTTGATCTTACCGGCACCCCGCTGTTCGAGGGCAACACCCTGTATCTCCCCGCCAAAAACCTCTACGCCTACGACGCCGAAACTTTTGAGCCGAAGTGGGTCTTTGAGGCCGATGGGGTGGGTCCGCCCTCGGTGCAGAACGGCCAGGTGGTGGTGCACGTCATCCCGTCGGACGATATCACTTCTTCGGTGCTGTACTGCCTGGATGCTACCACCGGCCGGGAGCGGTGGGCCATCGCGACGGGTTCCGCCACCCTTTGGTCGGCGCTGATCGTGGAGGACGTGGTTTTCGGGGTGTACGATAACGTCTCTTCGTTTGCCGGTCCTGCCGGTCGCCCGTTTGCGGCGCGTCTGGCCGATGGTGAGCAGCTATGGTTTCGCGACGACGTGCAGATTGACCACGGCCCGGTATATGCCAACGGTCGCCTGTTCTTTCACGGGCACGCCATCTTGCGCACGGGCGATATTGACCAAGATGTTGGGCTAATGAGCATCGATGCCAACACGGGCGAAATCGTTTGGCTCAACAGCTTCTTCGGAAACGGTTTCCCCATTGCCCCACTGGTGGTGGCCGAAAACGGGGTTTTTGGTCCATCGTATTACCGGGGGAACTGAGGTGATTGTAACTGTCTCTGTCGTAGCGTCCGCTACGACGCATACAGCGCCAATGATTGGATCCCAGGACCGCCGGAATCCCCCCAATTCAGCGATAAGGACTAGTCGCTGGATTAGGGAGATTTCGGGTCTTGCAATGCTCGCTCTGGACCGCGTCCACGGTGGATGATGTACAAAATTGTAATCAATTTTGATTCGGTACTCAAGCAGTTTCTAAAATCTACCCTTCTTTGATTTGTCTTACTGTTTCCACGCTTACATCATTGATTAGGGCAATCTGTTCGTCTGATAAAAGTCCTAAGTCGATAGCATTTCTCACTGCATCGGCTTTAATTTTACGCTCTCTTTCTTGCCATTCTTCTTCTAACGCAACACGTTCACTCACGTTGCCAGCAATAACCATCTCCAATTCGGCACGCTGCTCGGGAGTCATATTCGCTTTATCAAGCTCTTTTAACGTTTCTTCCAACCAGTCTTCACTAGTAAACTTGGGGAGCTCAGCATCTTCGGTGACAGTATCAGTGAGTTTCATTGTATAAAGCAATTTGTCCAAATCGGTTTCCACTTGATCTAACGTTTTTCGGAACTTGTCTAGTTCAACCACTACGTGGGTAATTTGGTCATCCATTAGTTCACCGTGCTGATTCTTGATTGTTCCAATCTGATGGTAGAGTTCTGTTCCGTAGGTTTTGCCTGCTAGCAATGAGATAGTATATATCTTTTTTAAGTCGTTGAAACGGTATTTACCTTTTCTCACCATGATATTGAACCGATGAAACGCGTAGAACTTCGCCCGGTGTATCATGTTACTGAAGTCGAACAACTGCATCTCTACGATAAAGACCCTACCTAATTCGTCTTCGCAAGTAATGTCAAACAACCCACCCCTTGAGTCTTTAGTTGTTGCTGTGACTTCATTCTTAGTAAACCGAACCTCGCGGATAGGAATATCCGAAGCAATTAGTGCTTGCAAAGCTTTTCTAAGAAATTTTGGGTGATTCTCATTTCCGAACGCGACCTTAAAGCCATAGTCGGAAAGCATAGAAATAAATCGCTTCTCTTCGTTTATTTCGCTCATATCTGGAAATACAAAGGTATTAGTAATCTATCTTAAATCCACCATTACAATACCAGTCATCCTGGGCTAAAGCTTTATAGAGTGCTGTTCGCCATGAGTTCTTATTTACACGAAACCTACTATCAGCTGCTTCCCCCAAGTAAAACTTTACCCCAACTGCGCCTAGATGCTTAAACTTTGACTCTAACGTATGTGATATGTTCGTTAGCTCGACTGCTGCTTGTGAAGTGTATAATTTAGCAAGAGATAGCGATGAGAAATGATTCTTAACTCTTCTCTTAAGTAAATCAGACCAACTACAAACTGGTTCTACATAGTACTCAACGACTGGCGGACTCGAGTGGACTACTAAAGCTTTCAACCAAATATCTTCTTCTATATCGTCGTAATACGGATGCATGCCTTCTTCTTCTGGATTCTTTGGTGAATGTGTTGATTTCGCTCTGTTACAGTCAGTACAAGGTATCCCTACGGTGAAGCGGCCTTGATTTATGATTAGCCTTTCTACTACCTTGCCAGAAAAAAGGCATGACAAATTTTCGTACGGAAGCCGAGATGTTTCCTTTAGTCGAGCAATGGCAGGGCAGTGGACAAACGCAAAAAGTATTTTGTGCTGAGCACGACCTTTCGGTTTCGGTGTTGGCCTACTGGCTGCGGCGTTACCGCGATCACCACACTGGTCTGAGCGATGAGTCAGGCGGTTTTGTTCCAGTCCGTATGAATGTATCCGGCTCGGTGGCCCTGGAAGTAGTGTTACCTTCGGGGGCGGTGCTGCGTTTTGGGCAGCTAGTAGCGGTGGGGTATCTAAAATCCTTGCTGTAGATGCTGGTCAGTTTACCCAAGCGGATATTCTTGTATTCACAGAGCGTAGATATGCGCAAAGGGTTTGATGGGCTGTCGGGTATCGTTACCCAGCAGATCGGGGCCGATGTGCTATCGGGCGATGCGTTTGTATTTGTTGGACGGCGTAGAGATCGTTTAAAGTTGCTCGTATGGGAACCGTCGGGCTTTGTATTGTATTACAAACGCTTAGAGGCCGGGACGTTTCGTTTGCCGGATGGTAAGCAGTCAGTGGTAGCCTTATCTTCGGCCGAGCTATGGGCTTTATTGGAAGGACTGGACGTAGAGGTGAAGCAACGGCGAAAACGCTACAAACTGGTCATGCCCGACCGGGGCGGCATCCCGCTCTCGGCCTAGGTGTTTGGATTTTCAGTGCGCCTACTTATGTTTGCCCCTATGGACTACGTAGCCCTACAAGCCGAGAACCAAGCCTTGCGCGAACAGAATGAAGGGTTGCGTCAGGAGTTAGCTGAACTGAAACGACTCATCTATGGCAGCAAACGAGAGCGTTTTGTTGGGGTGGCCGCCTCAGGGCAACTCAGCTTGCTCCCGCAAGAAGAGATTGTAGCCAAGGCTGGCGTTGAAAAGCAAACTTATCAGCGAACACTACCCAAACCCGCCACATCCATTCCCCCGTCGCGCAAGCTGCTACCGGCGCACCTACCTCGCGTAGAGGTCGTGCTGGAACCCGAAGAGGATACTTCTACGATGAAAAAGATTGGCGAGCAGATAAGTGAAGAGCTAGATTACCAGCCTGCTAAACTGTTTGTACGTCGCTACGTCCGACCGCGCTATGTGAGTGAGGAAGAGTACTTTCATATGGCTCCTTTGCCCAACCGCCCGATTGATAAGGGCATACCGGGCCCTGGGCTGCTGGCGCAAATCCTAATGGACAAGTTCTGTGATCATTTGCCCGTCTACCGACAAGTACAACGCTACGAGCGATTGGGTATCAAACTCTCCGAAAGTACGCTAGGTGGTTGGCTGAGTAGCACTTGTGAGTTAATCAATCCCCTCTACGACGCCTTGCGCAGGTGTGTGCTTGGTCAGACTTACTTACAAGCGGACGAGACACCGATACCTGTATTGGATAAGAAAAAGAAAGGAAAAACACACCGGGGTTACCAATGGGCCTACCATAGCCCGGAAGTGCATCTGGTCTTCTTTGACTATCAGCCCGGAAGAGGTAGAGAAGGGCCCAAAGAATGCCTGAAAGACTTTGCCGGTCACTTACAGACCGACGGATACGAAGCTTACGAATGGATCAACGCCCAGCGCGATGATATCACTCTGCTGCACTGCATGGCTCATGCCCGCCGATACTTTGAAAAAGCCTTGGACAGCGATGCTGACCGGGCAGGCTACGCTCTGTCCGAGATACAGAAGTTGTATGCCATTGAACGTCACGCCCGGCAAGCTGACTTGTCAGATGAGCAACGCTACGTGCTGCGGCAAGAACAGGCCGTACCCATCTTGGAAGAATTGCATAGTTGGCTGTTGGAACAAGCCGCCGCCGTGCTACCCAAAAGCCTGATTGGTAAAGCGGTAGCCTACTCACTACGGCGTATCAAAACTTTGTCCTTGTATACTACTGATGGTCGGCTAGAGATTGACAATAACCTGATTGAAAATACAATCCGCCCCATTGCTTTGGGCCGGAAAAACTATCTGTTCGCCGGAAGCCACACCGCCGCTCAACGTATTGCTGTCTTCTACAGCCTGCTGGGCAGTTGTAAGCTACACAACATCGAACCCTACAGCTACCTGAAAGATATCCTGGAACGACTGCCCGATCACCCCATCAGTCGGATAGACCAACTGCTGCCCCACCGGTGGAAGCCTCGGCAACCTGATCAAAAAGCTGAGCTAATCACCATCGCCGTCTAGTTCACCGGAGGGATACAGTACAAGAGGGTATAAGATTAACTGGTGAAACTACTAACCGAGGATATTCTGATTTTGGTAGATAATGGTCTAACGTTTCTACCAACCGATGAGAACATAAAGGGCAAATACCATGTGTCGGGGATGAAATCAGTTTATCATAGATACTTCTACCTGGTGTACCTCTTCCAACCATTCTAGAAGTGTAAACCTGTTTTAATTCACTTGCAGTCACATTTCCATTGATAAGCGACTCTTTCCTGATTGTATGAATATCGCTAGTTGATACTTTAGCATCAAACTCTTCGGTCGCTTCGGTAACCAGATCTTTGCAGGCTATCAAACGAGTCTTTAAATCTGCATCCTGAACTATACTTATACAGGTCATGAAAACATCTTCAGCTTTGAGTTCCGGCTTACTTAATTTTCTCATGATTTATCCGACTCATTTGCAAAGTAAGCCATTAGCAGTGCTCTCGCTTCCATTCCTAACTGCCCGTCAAAATAAGCTAAAGCGTTGGCATAGCTTTCATGCTCTGAGGCTACTTTACTGAGAATTCTGTAAAAACCAGATTCTGTTACCTCTAAACCAAAGACCTCGCTCGTGAGTACGCCCACGTTCTCGCCAAACGTTTCAATATTTAATCTTTCACTGACTGCTTCGGCACCAGTTCTCCTCAGTTTCCAGACGCAACTTTTTGGCACTTCTTGCAAAACGACAGGAGAGTGTGTGGCAATAATTGCAACGCCATTACTGTCTACCAACAACTCCGAAAGTGCTCTGACGAATGCTGACAGTAATGGTGGATGTAGATGCGCTTCCGGTTCATCCATAAGAACCAGACTCTTCTCCTGAAGCTTTTCTATCAATTTTGTTATAGTTAGAAGCACTATTTTATGACCCGAACTTAACCTTCTAAACACATCAAATACCTGCTCTTTAAACTCTGATTTGTTCTTAATATCAATCAACGATTTTATTTCAGCTTCTTTGAAGTTAGGGTCAGACTCTAACATATTAATCACATCTTTCCACCTCGCTCTCTTTGAACTTCGTTTACAAGAGTCCAAACTATCAAAGAAGTCGCTTTTAAGCGTTTCAGCACTCTTAGGACTAAACACATTGTCTTGATCTGGTTGATCTTTTAATCCGATGTAAGAGTACTGAATACCTTCCGTTTTGTCCTTCTTCTCTGGCTTAGGTTCTGTTTCGTCAAAAGCACTGAAAGACACAGAGATCAGATTGGCAAAAAAATCACTTTCCTCCTGCGTTTCTGTTTCGAACTTCCCAAATTCACTGCTCGAGCTATCGTCAACTAAGGCACGAATCATGTTGTTGATTAAATGAGTTTTCCCAATACCATTTCGTCCTATCAGTACGTGTATGTTCGTTGGTGGGAATGACTCTGGCTTCACATTGAATGTCATATCGAAACTAGAGGATTCCTGTCTAATCTTAGGAGCAACAAATTTGAAGTTGTAGTCCGTTAGCCTAGCCCCCCCTCTAGCAAGTCTTCTATACTGACCAGTAACAGAAGTTGGACTTACATCTCTGAAGAGGGATAATTTAGTCACTTCTTCTTTGGCCGCTTTTTCAAACAATGCAGAGTTACGCGCAATGTCTCTTAAGCCAATCAGTATGGAATCTCTTACATCAGAGCCTAATTTATTTAAGTTGGTATAGTAAGTATCAGATTGACCTAAGGAAAATGAACTATTATCTAAATTATCAAACGAGTCTCCAATAGATAGCTTCTTTTCTGAAGCTCCTTTCTCCTGTCCGAAGCGAGCAATTTTAACCCCACCGATATGGTGGGTAACGGACTGATCATCAATGTAAGATAATCCAAATAGCGTATAAAAACTATAATCATTCCAAGCATCCCAAGTTAAATATGCAATAGGCTTTGTAGAGCTTGAAGGTCTACCAGATCTACTTACAACTTCAAATATCATCTATCGTGTAATTCTGTACTGCTTACAAGATATTGTTTTTCTTAGGATTCGTGCAATATCCTCTGGTCAATCCAACTACCGCGCTCACACCTCCAACTCCCGCAAATCCACTGGCACCACGCGCGACACGCCCTGCTCCACCATCGTCACCCCGTAGATGATGTCGGTGCTGGCCATGGTGCGCTTGTTGTGCGTGACGATCATGAACTGCGAGAAGATGCCTAATACTTGACCAAACGTAAACCATACGTCGGTAAATGATCGAAATCATGGTCGGTAGTGTGCAACGGAAAATCAAAATACAAAGCAGTAGCGGCAATCCATAGGTCATTCTTCCCCATGTTTCGCGAAGATAGCCTATCAGGAAGTGGTCGGTTACTTAACTTTCCTTGGCTATAAGCATCTATTTCAGCGTATAGTCCGGACAATTCCAAAGAAACCTCCACCAATGGATAGTAGTCAATAAGCGACTGTAAAAAGGTAACTTTCTGGTAACCCCAATCAGACTTCAGAGCAAATGCTTTCAGTTCACCCACGACCACCATTGGTATAATTACTTGGCTGGGCAAGGGTTGCTGACGGCGAATATGGTGAATGATCAGGTTGGTATCAAAGACCATTTCAATCCTCTTTATTTTCTTGTTCCTCACGAAGCAATTCGTCCATACGGCGGTTTTCTTCGTCGGTAAATCCCAAATCAGGGATTGAAAACGGTTCTTTCGGTGCCACTTCCCCCATAAAGCGTTGTAACCCCCAACGGCGAATATCCTCGGGTTTGTAAGAATTGCCCCCCCGGCGCATTGGCGGAATTTGCTCTGGTTGTTTCGTCTTATTCATGGATATTGATTTTGTCGGCCTGACTATCAACTACGGTGTGGCATAAAGCTCGCTTCATCAAAGTATTCTAAATTCGGAAAATAGCGGCGTACCTGCTCGAACTTAGATAAAGCAGACTGATTTATCAAACACTTATTACCTATTTTTACTATTTTTTACGGTTGCCGTCATTGTCACACAATGTAACCAGTTGTGGGAAGTTCAACAAGTGTCCTGCAATCATCCGCGATTTCTATGGTTTAAGCAAGGGCAGTGGTATAGTTTTTTTCATATTTTCGGTCATCTCGGATGCAAGCAAAAACTCGGTGGATGATTTTATTGCGTACTGCGTTTAGAACAAGCATTTTGTTCTTACCTTGCTCTACCTTTCGGTGGTAATAATTAGCCATCTCACCCTTGCCGGACACAACAGAGAGGGCCGCCATATGTAGCAGCTTTTTCATCTGTTTATTAGCCAGATGGCTTACTCTTGTCCCCCCTCGAATACTGGTTCCAGAGGTGTGCTCGAAGGGGGCTACCCCCGAATAGCAGGCGAACTTTCTAGGACAGCTAAAGAGCTTAAATTCGTTAGTAGCAATGACCATTTCGCAAAAGACTACTTCACCGACTCCGTCTACTGAAGTAACTACATCAAACAAGTGCCTAAGCGAGTCGTCTTCTTTAATGAGAACCTTAATCTTCTTGTCTACTTCGGCGATCTGCTTTTCTAAAGCTTCAATAGGCTTTTTATTGAGCCTCTCCATTTCCTTTTGAAGCTTCTTGTTCTGGAAGGCAGACACCGCCCGGCGGCCCGGTTCATCTAAAGGGACTTTAAGCGCATTCTTAGCGTTGAGCAATCTTTTGCGCAGAGAGACTAATTGGCGCAATTTGCTGATTTTCTGTCTTTCCGGCTGCCAAATGGTAGCTTGATCAGCATAGCGGGAGGCATACTCGCTGATCCTGATGGCATCGACCTTATCGCTTTTACCACGCTGTAATCCTAGCGATCTCTTGATTCTCAAGGAGGATTCCAGCCAAAGAGAAAAGCCATTCTCAGTAGCTAATGACAGGATATTTTGGCTGTACACACCCGTGTGCTCACAACAAATCAGGCTCTGCTGAAGATTAATTTCCTTGGCCAGACACTCCTGTTTGAACTGATTCAGACCAGCCATTGAGTTGTCCACCTTCAAATGGAAAAGATGCTTGCTTTGGTCTCTAACAGCGAAATCTAGCGTTTTTTTACTGATGTCAATACCAATGAAAAACAAATAATTCATAACTTAGGGGTTAGTGATTAACAGATAATCAAGACCGCGCCACGGTGGCACTTGCAAAACCTTAATAATAGGTCTAAAACCTGAATTTCTATTTGAAGCTTGCCGCCGGGGCCCGGTCTTGAGAAAACCAGCCCAAGTCTGAATCGCGGGATAAGCCGCCGGGGCCCGGTCTCAACTTGGCGGCGACCGTAGCCGCCGGGGCCCGGTTCACTTGGGGCTGGTGGTTAAGTTGTGAATATATGGACAACTCTATCAAGTTGCCCACATATTCACAACTCAATAGCAACTACTGCTTTCTTAGAATTTTACTACACCACAAACCTAAAGGCGGCGGCCGCCAACATCCAATCTAGCTACTCCCGCAAGTCATCCAGCATCCACTATCCAACATCTGACCGCTCCCGCAAGTCATCCAATGTATCCCTCACACCTCCAACTCCCGCAAGTCCACCGGCACCACGCGCGACACGCCCTGCTCCACCATCGTTACCCCGTAAATAATATCGGTGCTGGCCATGGTACGCTTGTTGTGCGTGACAATAATGAACTGCGACTCGCCCGAGAACTCGCGGATAATGTTATTAAATTTGTCAATGTTGGCGTCATCCAACGGAGCGTCTACCTCGTCGAAGATACAGAAGGGCGCGGGCTTGAGCAGGTAGATGGCAAACAGCAACGAAGTGGCGGTGAGCGTCTTTTCACCCCCCGACAACTGGTTGATGGTGAGCGGCCGCTTCCCCTTGGGCTGCGCAATGATATCGATGGCCGACTCCAACGGGTTATCGGGTTCCACCAGGCGCAGTTCGCACTTATCTTCTGCGGTGAACAACGATCGGAACACCCGAATGAAGTTCTCTTTGATCTGCCCAAAGGCGTCCAGAAAGGTTTCCCGGGCCACCGTATCAATCTCGTCGATGGTGAGCAGCAGCGACTCTTTGGCGCCCAGCAGATCGTCTTTCTCACGGGCAATGAAGTCGTGCCGCCCCTTAATCTCGTCGTAGGCTTCCATGGCCATCGGGTTGATTGGGCCCATGCGCTGCAACTGCTCGCGCACCTTGTCCAGCTTGACTTGCAGCTCCTCGGCATCCAGCGCTTCTTCGTCTTCTTCCGGCGTCTCCTTAAGCAAATCATCCAGTTCAACCTCGAACTCTACCGACAGCCGTTCCTTCACGCTGCTCAGCGCTAGTTTGGTGTTGCTCAATTCGGTTTGGGCGGTCATGATCAGCGTGTCGCACTGCTCGCGCTGCCGCTGCAACTCGCGCAACGACTTCTCCCGCGTGTCAGTGTCTCCCCGTGCCTGGTAGTAGTCCCGCTCCGCCTCATTAACCCCCGCCTCAAGCGATTCTTTTTCTTCGTACAGCGCCAGCAGTTCGTCTTCGCTCACCTCGTTGCTCTCCAGCAGCGTGCGGATGGCCTCGTCGGCCTCCTGTAGTTCCTGTTCGCTGGTGTCGAGGCGCTCCACAATGGTTTGGTGCGCTTCTTCTTTGTAGTCGATCTCCTGATTGACGCTGGCTAACTGGTTTTCCAGTTGGAAGAAACTGATCTTCGCCTGGTTGTAGGCAGCCGACTTCTCACTGAAAAGCTCGCTTTCCGATGCCATGTTCGCGTTAAGCTGCTGGGAGTTCTGCTCAACCTCCCGCAGCAGATGTTCTTCTTCGACCACGCGGGGGGCCAGGGCGGCGCAGGCTTCTTCCAGCTCCTGCATCAGTTCCAGCGCATCTTCGCGCTTGCGGTGGTTGCCGGTGAGCACCTCGGCCAATTGCTCCTGGCGCGAGCGGTAGGTCACGTACTCCTGGTTCAGCCGGTTGATCTCCCGTTGCAGTTCGGTAATCGTATTCGTGAGTGAGCTTTGCCGCAGCGTACGCAGTTGCTGCTGCTGTTCGGCCAGTCGCGTTTGGTGCGCCTCGATGTCAGTCTTTCGTTCCCGGAGAGTTTGCTGAAGTTGCTCCAGGTTCTTGGCCCGGCCGATGCGCTTGCCTTCAAACGCGCCCACCGATCCGCCCGACACGCTGCGCGGTCGCTGAATCACCCGCCCGTCCTGCGTGATGTAGGTACGCATATCCGGCGCAGGCAGCACAAACTCCGCGTCGGTGAGGTAGGCGTTGTCGAGCAGGTACGCAATCAGCCGGGCGTAGTGTGGATCGCACTCGGCTACGGTCACCGCGGCCACGGCGTGGTCCACTGTTTCTACGGGGGCGGGCGTAAAATCGGCCAGCTGATCCAGCACGAAGAAGTGCGCTTTGCCCCGGGCGGCATCGCTCAGCAGTTTGATCGCCTCCCAGGCTTCGGCGGCGGTGTCCACCACGTAGTAATTCATGTACGGACTCAAAAAGTTTTCTACACCCACCCGGTAGATCGCCGGGCAGGTGACCACGTCCGACAGCAGCGGGGCCTTTTTAGTCCACTGGTCATTCTTCTTCAAAAACTTGATGGCCTCGGGGAATCCCTCCAGGTTGTCAACCAGCGACCGGGTAAGGGTATACTCGTTCTGGGTAGCGTCCTGGGCGCGGTTGAGCTTCGTCAGCTCTTCTTTAGTAATCTCAATCGCTTCCGCCAGGTGGTCTATCTGCTGCTGCCAAACCTCCTTATCCTGTTCGGCGGTGCGCAGGTCGGCCTGTCGTTGCTCCAGTTGCTCGGCCAGGGCGGCGGCCCGGGTATCGAACTTGCTCAGGTCGGCGTGCTGGGCGTCGGCATCGGCGGCACTTTTCTCGGAGGCCTGCCGCGCGGTGTTCAACTGCACCTGCTTCACCTCGTGCTCCTGCCGCAGGCGGTACACCACGTCCTGCTGCTGCCGAAACATTTGGTTAGACTCGGCCGCGTCTCCTTTCAGGCGTTGCGCCCGCGCTTGGTACGTCTGGTATTCTTCCTCCAGCTCCGTTACGCGCTGGCCGCTCGTTTCCAGTTGCTCCTGCACCACTGCCTTCTGCCGTTGCAAATCATCCAGCCGGTGTAAGAGCTGGTCCACCGCCCGCCGGTCGTCCTGTCGCTGCTCGGTGAGGCGCTGGTTTTGCTCCTGCAGTAGGCGCAGGCGTTCGTTCTTCACCTGTTTCTGGCTTTCGTAGTTGCGCACCCGCTCCACGTGCTCGTTGAGCGTGCGCTGCCGCGAGGCCAGCCGCTTTTCGCGCTGTACGCTCTCCGTTTTGCCCTGCTCCAGTTGCGCTTCCCCTTCGGCCAACTGCCGCGTCAGACTCGTCTTGCGGTCGTTCTCCCGGTCTAGTTGGGCCTGAATGCGGTCGAGCGCCTCTCGCTGGGCCTGCACCCGGGTTTTGGCTAGGCGCACGCTCACGTCTTTGTACACCTCTTTGGTGCGGTAGTACTTCTCGGCCTGCCGGGCCTGCTTTTCGAGCGACTTCAGGTTCTTGTTGATCTCGAAGAGCAGGTCGTCTACCCGGTCCAGGTCGGCGTCGGTGCCCTCCAGCTTGCGCAGCGTCTCTTTTTTACGCACCCGAAACTTGCTGATGCCCGCCGCCTCCTCAAACAGGTGGCGGCGCGAGTTGTCCTTGTCATTGAGCAGGTCGTCGACCATCTTGAGCTCAATAATGGCGTAGCTGTTCGAGGCAATGCCGGTGTCCATGAACAGGTTGGTGATATCCTTGAGCCGACAGGGCACCCCGTTGAGTTGGTACTCACTATCGCCCGAGCGGTAGTAGCGGCGCGTAACGGTTACCTGGGTGTATTCGGTGGGCAGCAGGTTGCGGGTGTTGTCGAAGGTGAGCGAAACCTCTGCCAGTTGGGTAGGCTTGCGCTTCTTGGTGCCGTTGAAGATGATGTTCTCCATCTTGTCGGAGCGCAGGGCGCGGGTTTTCTGCTCGCCCAGCACCCAGCGGATGGCGTCGATAACGTTGGACTTCCCGCAGCCGTTGGGCCCGACGATGCCGGTGATGCCGCGGTCAAAATGAATGGTAACTTTATCGCCAAAACTCTTAAATCCTTTTAGTTCGAGGGTGGTTAATTGCATACGGCTGTTCCGGTTCCGGCAGAGAGGCGGTAGATTTAACGAATGGACAAATGGTTTTTTCTCTGCGCTCGCGTTTCAGGGGCGAATATAGCCGAATTATAGCAGAAAGGAAGGATACTTTGCCGGAATGAACATTTCGGTGGCCATTGAACCAAGCACGCTAATTAATCCTTATCTTTACGAAGAGACTGCCAATCGACGATTCGTCGACTAAACGGTTTTGCTCGCTACGTTTTCTTCACGTGAAGTTTTGTTTATGGAAAAGTATATTGAGGTACTGATCTTTCTGGCGTTTGCCGCCTTCTCGCTGCTGTCGCAATTTCTGAACCGCAAGAAGAAAGCGGTGACGCGCGCTCCCGAACAAGACACGCAGCGCGACTTTCGGCAACCACACGACGAGGACCCTCCCGTGACGGCCCACCCCAAGCGTTCGCGACGCAAGTCTGCTGATGAACCCAGCTTGCGTGATATCCTGCGCGAGCTATCGGGACAACCGCCGCTTGAAGAGGAGGAAGACGATTACGAGTTGCCTCCCTACTTGCAGGAGAAGAGGGAAGAGATTGGCGCCCCTCCCCCACCCCAACTGGTAGACCCGGTTCCAAAGAAGCTGGCCGATAAGATCTCGCTGGAGGATGATGGACAACGTATCAAGCCTATTGAGACGATTAAGAAGAAGCGAGGCAAACGATCGATGGGGGCTTCGTTGGCCCGCTCGCTGCGCAACCCCGACAGCGCCAAGCGGGCCATCATCCTAAGCGAGATTCTGCAGCGGAAGTATCAGTAGAATTGCAAAAACCTAGCTAGGTACGTTAGCAGGCTTATGTATATCAGAACATTGTATACAGTAATTCGCTTTCTTAGTTTTCTCAAATCGTTTGCGTAGGGTCCTCTTCGAGTGACCCTACTCGTGCTCGTTGGGTTAAGAAAGCCTGGCACATAGCACCCCCGGTCTGAGGGGGTCACTCGAAGAGGACCCCCGACCATATGGAAACGCTTCTTCCCGTCGAACTACAAGTCCAGATAGTGCGTCGGCTCAAAGTGCTTCACCTCCTGCCGCTCGTAGTACGACGCGCTGCTGTGCTCGTAGTCGGTATAGTCTTCCACCAACTGCCAATGCTCCTGCACCGGATTGTGGTGAATGTAGTTCAGTTTCTGCTCAAAAAACGGTTGAGTGTAGATAGGCTTGGCATCAAACGACCGCTCGAAGACCTTGTGAATTTGCCCCTTCCCCCGCTCAAGCGGTGATACCTCCGCCTCCAGCAAACTCAGCAACCGACGGTCGTGTAGCTGCCGCAGACGCTTGAGCAAGTCGTAGGCCATAAATCGCTTCGCCTCGCTGATCATCGTATTAAGGTTAAAATTCTCGGCCGTCATGTGCAAAATGCCGTGGAAGTGATTTGGCATGATTACGTAGGCCACCACTCGGGTCGACTGCTTGTCGCGCAGATAGTGAAACCACCGATACACTAAATCGTAGCCCTGCGTGATCTCGAACAAGGGTATCCAACGGTAGCAGGTGAAGGTGATAAAGTACGTAGGGTACTTGTTGGAATGCGTGATGCCGACGGCCATAGGGGTGAATTGTGGCTGGTTTCTAGTCCTAAATTACTTTACAGGTCTGAGGGGGTCACTTGAAAAGGACTCCCGACCATTGCGAAGCGCATTGGTTTTTCTCGGATGACTTTACTTATGGCAAGATTCAAGCAAATGCTCGCATCACGTAGGATCCTCTATCGATTGATCCTACGGGTGCCCGTTGTGACCCTACTCGTGCTCGGATAGAGATAGTATAGTACTGCTTGAAAACTTTCATCCCCCCCACCGGTCTGAGGGGGTTACTCGTTAGAGAACCCCCGACCATTGCGAAGCACGTTAGCCTTTCGGCTACACCCGCTGGCTGCGCACCGGCACACCGAGCACCTCCATGAGTTGGGGTTCGTCGTGCAGGGCCAGTCGCGCGGCCTTTTTGAACTGCGTCATCCACTGCCGCAGCTCCCGACGCTTCTTGTCGCGCTGCTGGGTGGCGTGCTGGGCATCACCCCGGCGGTGGATCCGATCCTGGTACAGGCTGTGGGCTGCGTCTACCATCGCCTTAGTCTGGGCTAGCTCCTCGGGGGCAATTCTAAAATTCTCCATCTGATCGGTATAAATCTCAATCAATAGGTAGAAAGTCTTCAGGTTATCCAGCCGACTCAGCATGTCCGTCTTCTGCTTGCCGCTCATCTTCAGTTGCTTCATAGCGCTTCGTCGGTCGCCGAGCGCCAAGCGAGCGAACAAACGGTGTTTGCGATGAAGCTCATCAATCTCGGCCATCTGCGCCCGAAAGGCATCAGTTTGTTGGTACTGCTGAACGTATAAGTCTTCTTGCAGCGACTGCAGCATGTGCGCCTCTTCGCTCAGGACTTTGCCCTCGAGCATTTTCTTGCGGTCGTACGAGCAAGCGGCTAATCGCTTCTGGATCAGCTTATGCTTCATAGCGTTTTCAATGGCCATTCGGGCCCCGACAATCTCAGCGGTGATGGTGTTCTTTTTCATAAGTTAAATTAGTTTACTGGGTTCGTAGCGCAGAAAGCTGCTCGTGGTTCAGCCCTCCTGCGCTCCGCAAACTTGGTCGGCACGCGCCGTAATGAAAAACGCAGTACGCCCCATTTCTTAGCTGAGTAAGAATTGAAGCAAAGTGCTACCAAAGTTCGTTTGCCAACGAGCGGCAATTGCGGGGAAATGGGCCACGCATCATTGCCAAAGAATCGCTCCGGACCGGTCATGATGGAAAGATTGGCTCAAAAGAATGACTCCGGACTGGGTTCGACGTGCACTTTTAGTTGAAATTATTGCTCTAGATTAGGTATGCATCGTTGTTTTGGTCGAGTAAGTAGGTTATTACCGGGTTTTAGTCATCTTTTCGAGCGAAACAATGACTCATGACCGGTCGTAGGCTATTGTTTCGAGCAGATGAGTGGCTTGAAACACATTTTGTGTCACGCCTTTGGGGTTATCAATCTGTTGCGGGTTTGTGCTTTCCACCCGCAGAAGGAAAAGAATGGAAACCGGCTACTTGTTGTCAGGTAGTACCGTTTGTTCCATCCGGATAATAAACCACCCGGTTTGTTAGCGTGCTTCGGCAAATCCGCTTCAACAGCACAATTCCCAAACGTCGAGCACTTCCAACCCTTTGGCTTTGGGTTCTCCCCAGCAATAAGCACCACCGCTCAAAAGGTTGGAAAATGTTGGGTATTGGTTTCAGGGCGCAGGCTGTTATATTTGAAAAGCCTCTCAATTCTCTACTCATGCACCGACGCACCTTCATCGAACTATTGTCCGTCCCCGCTGCCCTGTCGCCACTAGGTTTCCCAACATTAGCCTCTCCTTGGGGTATATCTTCGCCGAAGAGCAACGGCTACGCTGCCGACGTGGTGATTGCGGGCGGAGGGATGGGTGGATGCGCCGCGGCGCTGGCGGCCCTGCGCCACGGGCGAAGGGTGATCCTGACCGAAGAAACCGACTGGATCGGCGGACAGCTCACCCAGCAGGGTGTGCCGCCCGACGAGCACCAGTGGATCGAGACGCACGGGGCTACCCAGTCCTACCGCGACCTGCGCACCGCCATCCGGCAGTACTACTTTGACCACTACCCGGTGACCGCTGCGGCGCGGCAGCAACCCTACTTCAACCCGGGCAACGGGGCGGTGTCGCGCCTGTGTCACGAACCCCGGGTGGCGCTGGCCGTGCTGCACCAACTGTTCGCTCCCTATCTGAGCAACCGCCAACTCACGCTGCTGCTCCACCACCGCATCACGGGGGCCGACGTGGACGGCGACCGGGTGCGGGCCCTCATCGCCACCGATGGGCGCACCACCGACTCGGTGGCACTCAGCGCTCCCTACTTTGTGGACGCCACCGAACTGGGCGACCTGCTGCCCCTCACCGGCACCGAGTACGTGACCGGCACCGAGTCGCAGCAGCAGACGGGCGAACTGCACGCCCCCGAGCGGGCCGACCCCACCAACCAGCAGGCCTTCACCATGTGCCTGGCCATGGACTACGTGCCGGATACCGAAGCGTCGGCCGCTGAGCATCTGATTGACAAACCCCGCGACTATGACTTCTGGCGCACGCTGGTGCCCGATCTCACTCCCCCCTGGCCGGGGCGGCTGCTGTCGCTTACCTACACGCACCCCTCCACCCTGCAACCCAAGACACTGGGCTTCGATCCCCGCGGCGGCGCCACCGGCGAGGTGCTCAACCTGTGGAACTACCGCCGCGTGATCTCCCGCGATAACTTCGCGCCCGGCACCTACGCGGGTGACGTGACGGGCGTGAACTGGCCGCAGAACGACTACTTCTTGGGCAATCTGGTCGACGTGTCGCCCGAGGAGGCGCAGCGTCACGTGGAGCAAAGTAAGCAACTGAGCCTATCGCTGTTCTACTGGTTGCAAACCGAGGCACCGCGTGCCGACGGCGGGCAGGGCTGGCCGGGCCTGCGGCTGCGCGGCGACGTGCTGGGCACCGACGACGGGTTGGCCAAGTACCCCTACGTGCGGGAGTCGCGCCGCATCCGGGCGAAGTTTACGATCCGGGAAGAACACGTGGGCAAAGAACAGCGGGCACTGGTCGCGGGGGACGGAGCCACCGCTGCGCGTTTTGACGACAGTGTGGGGGTAGGCTATTATCACATTGATCTGCACCCCAGCAGCGGGGGCAACAACTACATTGACTTCGCTTCGCTGCCCTTTCAAATTCCGCTGGGCGCGCTGTTGCCGCAGCGGATGCAGAACCTGCTACCGGCCAACAAGAACATCGGCACCACGCACATCACCAACGGCTGCTACCGCCTGCACCCGGTGGAGTGGAGCATCGGCGAGGCGGTGGGCCTGCTGACCGTCTTTGCCCAAGACCGGAAAACCACGCCCCCCGCGGTGCGAGAAAGCGCGGGACTGCTCACGGACTTTCAGCAGTGGATTGGCAAACAGGGGATTGAGACGCAGTGGAAAGAATAATACCACCCACGTAGGAACATGATTAATCATGTTCCTACAATTGGGTCTGGTTGTCTAGCATGCGGCCTTCGTCTACGCCGAACACCTGGGTGAGTTTCTGCTTGGCCGCGCCGTCGCAGATGAGCACCAGGTAGTCGTGCTCGCCGATGGTGAGGCCCGCCGGGGGGTTTTTGTGCAGCACGCGGGTGCCGTCGGGCTGCCGCTGGTTGATGCCCACCAGCACGCAGTCGTGCTCCCGCTTCAGCTCCACGAACGCATCGAAATAGTCATGCCCCCGGTAGGGATTCTGCGCCGTGACGCGGTACTCGAGCAGGTCATAGTCTTCGCCACCCAGGGCGGTGGTCATCAGCGATTCGGCGATCACGGCCACATCGGGCTCGAAGGTGTAGCTAGCCACCAGACGCGAGGCGATCTCGGTTTGCGACACCACGTAGCGCACGCCCGCGCTTTGGAACGTCTCGCGCAGGCTGGGGTTGGTGAGGGAGACTACGTAGTTGAGGTCGGGATACACTTTCTTAAGGTTGAGCAGGTAGATGAGCACTTCGGTGTCGTCGACGAAGTTGATGAACACAGTGGCGGCCTGGCTGATGTTGGCTTTCTCGAAGGCGTCGATGTTGTTGTAGTCGGCAAACAGGGCAAACACCTTCTGCTGGCTATAGGCCTCGTGAATGAGGTCGATCTCGTTCTTATCGTTGGTGACAATGGCCACCGGCTTGCCGGAGTGGATCACCTCGTCGACCACCTGCTTGCCGAACTTGTCCCAGCCGATTACCAGGATGTGGTTGCTAAAGGATGTTCCCAAGAGTCCTAATCGTTTTCGTTCGAGATACTGGTTCACCTGCCCGGTAAGTTGACTGATCAGGTAGCCGATCACGCCGACGCTGCCCAGCAAAAATAGCAAATTCGCGATTCTTCCGGCAATCGTCACGGGATAGTAATCACCGTAGCCCACGGTGGTGAGCGTGACCACCGAAAACCAGAACGCTTCGGGCAGGGTGGTGATGTTGGCTCCTTCCTGATTATGCTCAGCAAAGTAGACCACCCCCACAATGAGCAGGTAGATCAGGAAGGCGAGGCCGTATCGGAGCCAGCGGGGGTTGCGCACGGGGCTTACTTTGTTTGCTCAAGTATAATCGTTTTCTTGAAAACTTGGTAGCGCAATGCGTTCATTTATGGATTGGCGCCGTTCTTTTAACCCCCTTTGGTTCTATGAAACTTTCTCTTTATCAGGTAGATGCCTTTACTGATCAACTGTTCGGGGGCAACCCGGCGGCGGTGTGTCCGCTCGAAGCTTGGCTGCCCGACGAACGTATGCAACAGATTGCGGCGGAAAATACCTGGCCGAAACCGCCTTCTACGTAAAGAAAGTCGATCATTACGCGCTGCGCTGGTTCACGCCCACCGTGGAGGTAGATTTGTGCGGCCACGCCACGTTGGCGGCGGCCTACGTACTTTACGAACGGGAAGGATACACCGCCGCCGAACTGGCCTTCGAAACCCGCAGCGGACGCCTCACGGTGCGTCGACAGGACGCGCGCCTGGTCATGGACTTCCCCGCCGATACGTTAGAGTCGGCTGACTTGTCGGCCGCCGTACGCGATGGGTTAGGCGGTGGGCAACCGGTTGAAACCTTCCGGGGCAGTTCAGATTACTTGGTGGTGCTGGAGAGCGAAGCCGAACTGCTGGCCCTGCAACCCGATTTCCGCCGGATGGCCGAAGACCGCTCGGTGCGGGCCGTGATCGTGACGGCTCCCGGCCCTAATTCCGACGTAGACTTTGTGTCGCGCTGCTTTGCCCCGCAGTCGGGCATCGACGAGGATCCGGTAACCGGCTCGGCGCACACCACGCTGGTACCCTACTGGGCCAAGCGGCTCGGGAAACAGCAGCTCACCGCCCGGCAACGCTCGCCCCGCGGGGGCACGCTGTACTGCGCCCACCGTGGGGATCGAGTGGACATTGCCGGAGAAGCGGTGCTGTACTTACGGGGCGAGATCACCGTTCCTGATGCATAAACCGGTTGGAGCTAAGCGTTCGCCACGAAGGGTGCTTGGCCTACGTACCGGTCGTCGGTTAGCTGTTCCACCAGGAAGTGCGCCAGGCTGGTAGCACTTATCTTGTCGCCCGGACAATCCTCCAGGCTGACGGATAGCGCGTTTCGCTTATCCGTTAGCTCGATTAGGGGAAGCCGTAGCAGTGTCCAGCGGGCCTGGCTTTCCGCGAGCAATGCGTATTCTTTCTGCTTGTCGGCGCTGGTATCCGGGTAATTGGTTTTCATCCAGTCGGTGGCTTGCTGGGTGAATGGGCTTTTGCGGTCGGCGGGGGCGTCTACGTTTAGGCCGGTGATGCCTACGTAACGATGAATCTGAAATTCCTGCAAAGCCCGCAGCACGTGGCGGGTGGCCTCACTGAAGATGGGAGCTTCGCCCCGGGGTTGCCCCAGCGTGCTGATGACGGCCTGACAACCTTCGGCCAACGAACGGATGGCGGAATAATCGCGGGCGTCGCCCACGACGGGGGTTACGGATGGATGCTCAGCAACTCGGGTGTCGGGCCGGTGTAACAGGTTGAGGTGAAAGCCCTGGTGGATGAGTTGTTGGACGAGATAGGTTCCGGCCTTACCGGTTCCTCCGATAACGGCCACGTTGGTTATTGACTGCATGATACGCTTGATAAGATTAGACAAAAAGAGATGGGTTCGTGTTCACCGAAAAGGTGAAACGAGCGGGGCGGAAGACCGAAAGTCTTTACCAGAAGAAAGGTATATCAAGCGCTTTTAATGCGTTAAATTTACACTATAATTCCCAACGAACAATAGCCAAAATGTATTATGAGTAGAATTATGCTTGGTCTAACCCTGGAGATACTGCTGCTGATGGGTTGTAGCCGTCTCCCTATTGAAATTCCCACCGGCACCTTCTACGGCACGTTGCCCTGCGCCGATTGCCCCGGCATTCGCTACGCGCTGACGCTCAACGACGATGGCACGTACGTGGAACAAACGGAATATCTAGAGAAATCGGTAGCCGTGCGGGTTGATTCGGGCACCTACGAAGTGCAGCCCGATACGGTGGTGCAGTTGCTCAAACCGTCGGGCGAAGGCATGAACCGCTGGGCCGTGGCCGACGGAAAACTCCGGATGCTTGATGCGTCCGGTGCGCCGATCGAGAGCGGCTTCGCCCAGCAGTACGTGCTTTCTCCCGAGAAACCCGACGAACCCTCGGCCAATTCCCCGCGCGAGGCTGATTTCAAGGCGACGGGCAACGAACCGTCTTGGAGTCTGGAAATAGACTTTGATCAACGAATGCGATTCAAAGATATCAACGGGCTGAACCTGATCACGCCCGTTCCGGCGGCCACCTATCCGCAGGAGAACGTGACCGCGTGGAATGCCACCACCGAGCAAGGCGAACTCTCGGTGACGGTGACCCGGGAAAAGTGCCAGGATACCATGTCGGGCGAAACCTCCGACTACCGCGTGGAAGTACGGGCGGCGGTAGCCACGACGGGTGCCACCACCTACGCGGGATGCGGTCGTTACCAAGGTGATTACCAGCTAAACGGCAAATGGATACTCAGCCGCCTGAACAACCAGTCTGTTGACGTTGACAAAGCCGAGGTTCCCTACGTAGAATTTCAGTTGTCGGAGAACCGCGTGGTAGGGTTCGGAGGCTGCAACCGTTTTAGCGGAAGCGTTGAGCTGATTGGTGATAGCCTCAAGTTCGGTTCACTGGCTTCTACTAAGATGGCCTGCCCTACCCTTGATGACGAAGCCACCTTTTTACGGGCGCTCGCTAAACAAAAGTTGTCGTTCCGGATAAAGAAACGACAACTTCGGTTGTACAATGACTCAACCACGCTGGTGTTTCGCGCGGCTGACTAAACTATTTATTCAGAAAGGCCAGCAGTAGTTTGTTGAGTTGTTCGCGGTGAGTCACGTTGAGTCCGTGGGGGCCGCCGGAGATCACTTCAAACTGGTTGTCAGCGATGCCTTCGGCAGCCTGCTTTCCGGCAGTATCGATGGGCACCACCTGGTCGGCGTCGCCGTGCACGATGAGGGTGGGCACGGTCACGTTGGCAAGTTCGGGGCGGAAGTCAGTTTCGGCCCAGGCTTTGGCCGCCTGGATGGTGGCGCGGGGCGAAGCGTAGGCGGCAATGGACCAGTCGTAGTGCAGGTGCGCCTCACTGATTTTGTCTTTGTTCTGCTCGTAGTTGTAAAAGTTCTTGTGGAACCCTTTCAGAAAGCCCACCCGATCAGTTTGCAGGGCCTGCATGATTTCTTGCAGCGCGTCTTCGGGCACCCCATCCGGATTGTCATCTTTCTGCTTCACCAGCGGAATGATGGAGCTGATCAAAGCGGCTTTGGCGATACGTTTGGTGCCGTAGTCGGTCAGGTAGCGAACCACCTCGCCGCCGCCCATCGAGAAGCCCACAATGATGCAGTCGGTGAGGTCGAGCTGGGTGATGAGTTCGTCGAGGTCGCTGGCCAGGGCTGAGTAGTCGTAGGCCTCCCAGGGGGCTGAGGAGATACCGAAGCCGCGCCGGTCGTAGGTAATGCAGCGGAATCCCGCCTCGACGATGGCGGGCACCTGCGGCTCCCAGGCGCGGTGGCTCAGCGGCCAGCCGTGGATAAGAATCACCGGCTGTCCGGTGCCGTAATCTTGGTAATGAATATCGACGGTTTCGGCGGCTTGTTGGTTGGTGATGAAGGGCATAATAGAGTTGGCTTTTGGTTCTACATAAATAGTCATTTAACCGGCCCAAATCATGATTGTTTGTTCTAGCAAGCGGTTTACAAAACGCGGTTCAAGCAGTTTGTTCTCTACAGGCCGATTGGCTATCTTACTGCCTTAACCACTTAAGCACCGAAACCATGATTGTTAAAGCCTTTCGCGACTGGAAGTTTGAGGAAGTAGAACTTACTTTTGGTATTGAGCAAGTACTCGAGCATCCGGTTCTTACCGATTGGCTAAGTGCCAACGCAAAGCCTAATGAGGATGATAACCATACGCTAGAAAGTCTACGCAATAAGCTGTCTCGCTCCATCAACACGTATAATGAAGAAGAACTTAAAGTCTTCTTTATTGGCCCATTGCTTTCGCTTATTCCCTTTGAAGAGCACGGAATGCGTCCGTTTATGGACCGTCCGTTCTCTTTTGAGTACGGGCAGGACGAAGCAGGAAATCCGTTGGTCGCAGCCGGTAGAATTGATTGGCTTTTGGCAAAGGGGCGGCAAGATCCTCGGGAGCCACGCGTGTTTTTGCACGAATATAAACGCGAAGTGGAGGCTACTGGTGATCCGTTGGGTCAGTTACTGATCGCGATGGTAGGTTCCACGGTGGATGCCGCGCAGCGGCTGAACATCGAGTCGTTTCCGCTCTACGGATGCTACGTACTGGGGCGCAATTGGTTCTTAGTGGTGCTAGACGAGCAGCAGTACGCCGTGAGCGATGCGCTGGTGGCTACCCAGGATGATATCTTTCAGATTTACAGCGCGATGGTCGCCGTGCAGCAACGCGTAGCGGAGTTGGTGGCTTGATTTTTACGGCGTGAGCGAGCCAATGAGTCCCTCATGGTCATCATGAGACGGCAATACGGTACTGTCCGCCTCGGGTTCGGAGTGTTCACCGATATGCACCGGGTTATGCATACGGACAATTACGAAGTGAAGTTGATGTTCTTATAGATTTGGGCGAGCGATACCTTCTTGCCGACCGAACGGAGGCAAACCGATTGGTTCAAATCGCTCACTTCGGTATCTTCCCAGTGTTCGGCTTGGTTGCGAAAGAAGGTAGTGACGTAGGGGCAACTTTGCTCCACTAGTACGTATTCGCGTAGCGAAGGCAGCGTACGATACATCGCAAACTTGCTGCTGCCCGCCGTGGATACGGGATCATGCTTTTCGGTAGACGGTGAGAGCACCTTCACCACCAACAACGGATTAACAATCGTATCGCGCCGTCCTTGGTAGTGTTCCGGCTTACCACTCACCGCCGAGGCATCGGCGTAGACAAATTTTCCGTATCTCAGCAGGTAAATCTTAATGTCACTGCTATATACTTCGTAGGGTTGGTCGTCTAACAGATTAGATAAAGCAGTAATTATTTTAGCTGCTATTTTGCTATGCGTAGTGGTTCCTCCGGACATAGGAATAATTTTTCCGTGATGATATTCCAGTTTTTCTTCTGACTGTTGATCTATCTCGAAGTATTCATTAACGGTATAGACCTGCTTTTTCTCTAGCGTTTCCATCATCGGGGTGAGCGTTGGGTGTTTTTAAAGATAGGCAAGGGGGGCTTGCGAAGCAAGCACTACTTGAAGGTGACACGCTTAACTAAGCCAAAAAATGGTGGGTAGAAGACCTGCGTCGCGTGCTTGTCCTTAATTCGGATTTTGGCTACCTTTAGTTACCTACTACAACCCAAGCGCTATGAAATTTACCAAAGGTTTCTTCTTCGCACCGATAATTCTGACAATTGCTACCTCAGTGTCAGCGCAGATCATTTATCCTCCGGGTTATATCAACATGAATGTACAATCGGGCGGACTGGTGGTGCCAATCAATAACTACTCGCCTAAAGGTGAAGACCAAGGGGAGGACTATATTAGTGATCGCTGGAACCAGGGCAGCATTGTGCTTCTCACCGGTGATACTATTAAAAATTATCCGCTTAAGTATAACCTGCTAACTCGAAACGTAGAGGTGCAAACCGAACCGACGGTGAAGGTGGTGCCCATCGATGATGTGCAACAATTTTACTGGCTAGACAATGGTGAGCTTCTTACGTTTATCAACGGAAGTGGGTACACTACTGGGGGCGCCCCGGTGGGGGACTGTTACCAAGTGCTTGCCGAGGGCACTCTCAATCTGTTCAAGAAGCATCACCTTACGGTTCAAAAAGCCAACTACCGCCCGGAGCTTGACGTAGGCGCTACGGAAAACCGCTTGATCAAAACGGTGAAGTACTTTGTCGCCACCGGAAAATCTCTTCATGAGTTAAAAAATAATAAGAAGATTTTTGATCACTTCAGACAATACCGGCCTACGGTGAAAAGATTCGCAAAAAAAGAGGGACTAAATCCTAAGCGAGAAGACGATCTGATTACTATGGTAGAGCATTATAACGAACAGTGGCGCAAATAAAAGGCGGTTTGATGTCTACCAAACCGCCTCTCTAGTTTTTAAGATCTATTCCTCTAGCGCGCTCGGTACTCAATGGTTACCTCACTTTGGCTGATATCAAATCCTCGGTCCACGTCAGCGATGCGCATCACGGCGTAGCGTTCCGAGAATGTATCTGCTACGTCACCAATCCGAACGATTACCACCTGTCCGTCGGGCAACGAAGTGATATCGCTTAGCCCGGTAACCGGTGTGCCAGCGGCAAAGGCATCCCGAGTGGCTTCGTAGGTGGCACCGGCAAAGCTAAAGGCACTACTGGCCACCACAAAATCAGTAGCCCCCCGCGCCTCCAGCGACAGCTCTTGGGCGGTGGTATCGGCAACCAGCACCATGTCCGCCAAAGCCGGATTTCTGTTGATAGTTGCCGTCGAGATCACTTCCAGCTCCGAAAAGTCCACGGCTTGGTTCAGCGTATCGGTCACTCCGGCAGCTATTTCGTAGGTAGCCGGTCGCAGCACAAACTCACCTTCTTCGGAAAGGGGGACCTCCGAAGCTTCCACTTCTACCATGCGGGTAGCGGTTTTTCCGTTAGTGGTGGTGGCCACAATTTGCACAAAAAACGAAGAATCAGGTGCAATAGCCGCTTCCCCCGGAAAGGTAAAGTTGACGGTCTGCTTATCCAGATCGGTGCTGCCTCCGGTAATGGTTTGCACCGGGGTGGTGCCGAACGAAGCCGATTCGTTGATTTTGGTAAAAATGTCTACCTTTTCAATCGGCGTTTGCTCGGTGTTCACGTTGAAGTACACCGAAAACGTAGAATCACGAAACGAGGTGGCGGGAGCCGCAAAGTCAACGTCTTCACCGTCCACTTCCTCGGTGAACCCCAGCGAGATCGGATTTGAGAAATCCAGATCGAACGTTTTGAAGGTTGGCTGCCCGTCTACCGTCACGTTGAAGTCTAGCTGAACATTATCGATGGCTCCCAGTCCCACACCCTCCGGGGTAGCCAAAATGGCATCCCAGGTAGTGTTCAACGTGGCCGTAGGCCCAGTTAGGGTAGTTAAAGTTTCTTCGATTGTTTTGGGGCCTCCCGAAGTATAATTGACCACACGCTCCACCACAATTTCTCCGGCATTGGTAGCCGTCACCGGAATGGTGATATCGTCAGTAGTGGCGAAGGTTCCGCTAAAGGCTGGGTATCCTTCAAACGTGATGATAGAAGGAGCTTTTTCCACGTCAAAGAAGTCAGGGTTCTCCTCACAGGCGGTGCTTATCCAACCCGCCACAACTACTAGAACTATTATATACGTATTTTTCATGAATTTACTTCATTTAATAAGTGATGCATTACCGGCTGAACAAGTAGATGCTTTCCGGCCAATAGCGCTATTTTATTGAAAGACCGGAAGGGGCTTATAGATGTTGTCGTCTTGCGTTACGATACCCAAACGGTCGCGTGCCGCATCTTTGTTGACTTGGTTGAACTGATCTTCACTGCTTGCGTACGGAAACCGTTGGGGAATAGATGGAGCATCAGTCTTGATTGTTCGGTTGGGAGTTAACGCCGGGAAGCCCGTACGTCGCTGGTCAGCCCAGGCCACGTAGGTCAGCGGATATATCGTCTTGTACTTCTCGTTCATCACCGTAGCCACGTCACCGCCCGATAGTTCTAATAGATACGCATTAATAGCTCCGGCGCCAATCCCCATAACGCTCATATTGGCTCGGATACCCGCTTCCATTGCTGCCTCGGCGGCGGCGGCATTTCCACCCTGAGCAGCGATCTCGGCTTCCATAAACTTCACCTCCGAGTAGGTAATCAGTTTGGTAGGTGATCCTTGGCTGGTCCAGAACACGTTGGCAAACCCGTTGCTGCCATTGATGTATTGGTCGTAACGAGGATCGCCGTTCATCACCCCCCGGAAATAGGGATGGGTAGCTAAGGTAGCCGTACGATCGTTTTCAAAGAGCCAGAAAGGATTGGCACCATTCACCGTTTCTTCAAAGGGAAACAGCGCATTGCCCGCGTTGCTTTTGATGGCCGAAGCAAGCTCGGTGCTAGCTTCCGCAAACTTTCCTTGCTCCATCAAATAGCGCGCTTTAAGTCCGTGGGCGGCCGCTACCCAACTGTCGGCATCACCGCCAAAGATCACGTCATCGTTACCCGGGGTGATATTACCTTCATCTCCCGATAGATCCGCAATGCCTTCATCCATCAGTCGCTCAATGGTGGCAAAAATCTCGGCTTGAGAATCGTAGACCGGAGTGATATTACCTTCTTCTCCTTGAAATGCATCAGAATAAGGAACGTCGCCAAAGAAGGTAGTCAGAATATTAAGATGCTCGGCCATCAGTACCTTGGCAATCCCACGGTAGTAGGGGGCATTAATCACACTCTCGGCTCCTTCGCCTTCCTGGGCCGTAGTCTTTTCAATAATCAGGTTTAGATCCTTCATTCCCCCCGCGTACATGCCGGTGCGCCAGAAGTTGTTCATCACATTGTCTTGCATGTTGTACTGCGTGATGGCCAACTGCTGCGCATCTTGTCCCTGAAAGTACTGCATAAACATGCCGGGATTTCTACCACCCAATGCTCCTTCCGAGAAACCCAGTTGCACAATGGCGGAGGGCAGTAATAGGTTGAGATCTGCTTGAGCTTCGGTAACACTGGCCGGATCAATATTGGTATCCCCGAACTCGCAAGCGGTGAATCCGCCCAGCAGCAGTAGCCCTACCGCAATTTTTGTGTATATAGATTGTATAGTCTTCATAAGTGTATCGTTTTCAGATTAAAACGTGAGGGTGAGGTTGATACCGTACCCCCGAACGTTGGGGTTGTTGAAGTACTCCAGGCCAAATCCGTTTTCACCCTGGGTAGTTCCCACCAGGTTAGTTTCAGGATCGATGCCTTTGTAGCCGGTGAACAACAGGAGGTTTCGGCCAGTCAGGGCAATATCTACTCCGCTAAAACCGCGGATGTTGTCCATCAGCGACTGGGGCAGAGAGTAGGTAAGCCGCACTTGCCGCAGTCGTACCCAAGAAGCGTCTTCCACGTTTTCTTCTCCTAACGTACCAAATCCGTAGCGGGTCCATCGGTTAGCCGCACTTCCGATGGCATCGTTGTTTAAGTCTACCTGTTGCGTGTTAGGCACAAAACTGCCATCGCCATCAGCCACCACTCCGTCAATAATCACTCCGTCACCGGCCTCGCCCCGGAAGTCGGCCGAGTGCTGCGTACGTCCAAAGTACTGCGCGATGCCGTAGGTACCATTCCAAACATCTCCCCCTTTGCGAATATCAATCAGTGCTGACAAAGACAGCCCTTTGTAAGTAAAGGTGTTGGTGATTCCCATAATCCAATCAGGGTTAGGGTCACCGATAATACCCGACTCTACGGCGGGTAGCGGAAACCCTTCCGGCCCAATGATTAGCTGGCCATTGAAAGGACTCGTTGCGTCTTCTACCCGTTGCAGTCGGTCGCCAAACAACACTCCGAAGGGTTCGCCCTGGATTGCTCGTGAAGATGTGCTCGTGAAGCCGCTCATGAGAATGTTTGTCACCGATGAGTCAGCGGTAATCACCTCCACAATGTTCTCGTACTTGGTGAAGTTAGCTATAATATCCCACTGAAAGTTATTGGTACGTACTGGCGAACCGGTCAATACTACTTCTATTCCTTCGTTGGTTACCAGACCGGCGTTCTGTACCCGGCTTAGGAAGCCGGAAGCTGCTGAAATGTCCGCCGGAATGATTTGGTCGGTGGTCTCTGAGTTGTAGTAGGTGAAATCAATGCCTAACCGATTACGCAGGAAGCGCAACTCAGCCCCGATCTCAAAGGTGGTAGTGGTTTCTGGTCTTAGGGTGTTGTTTCCCAGGGTTCCATCCTGCTCAAAGGCGTTCACTCCTAAAATGGGAAACTCCAGTCCGTCGGTAAAGCCATCACCGGTCACTGAGGTCCGCGCGTAGTAACTTGCCGTTGCGTAGACCGGAGCGTCATTTCCTACCTGTCCGTAGCTGCCGCGGATTTTACCGTAGGGAAGTATATTATTATCGCTGATGCCAAACGCTTCGGTAAACTCAAACCCTACGCTAGCAGCCGGATAAAAGAACGAATTGCTGCCTTCGGGCAGGGTAGACGACCAGTCGTTGCGGGCCGACAAGTTCAGAAACAAAAAGTCGCGGTAGCCTAGGTTCACCTGTCCGTATACACCCGATACCTTCTTCTCGCTCACCACTTCCTGCGCATTGGCCGGAGTCGTGTTAGAAATATGGAAGAAGTCGGGCACGCTCAGGGCGTTTCCATCTAAGCCGAAGCGGCGGTAGTACTGCCAGAAGAAATTATGGCCAACAATTGCGTCAATATACAGGTCAGAACTGAGTTCTTTATTAAAGGTCAAGATCAGGTCAGAGTTCAAATCTCGCTGAAACACGTCATCGTAGTCCACCTCACCGGGGTTAAACGAACCGGCAGTAGGGCCGCCGAAGGCCGCGGGGAAAGGAACAATACCAATCCGCGCTTTGCGGTTGTCGCTGAACTGGTCTAGTCCCAGCTTATACGACACATTGAGAGAGGGAAGAATTTCGTATTGCAGATTAGCAAAACCAAATACCCGGTTCACTTCGTCGGTCGAGAAGTTTTTGTTCACTACCCAGTAGGGGTTGTCATAAATACCCTGTCGGTAGCTTCGCTGCGTACCATCGGGCAGCAAATAAGTACTCGGGTCATCGGCGGCGGCCTGACCAGACTGCCCGTTGCCCAAGTCGAAGGTCGGGGCGTTACGGATCAAGCCCAGCATGATGCCTCGAAGGTTTGAACCTCGCTCCTGACGCACTCCACCGGAGTTCACGTAGGTAGCTGAAACCCCGGCGGTCAACTTTTCGGTGATTTTGGTGCTCAGGGTGGTTTTCAGACTAATGCGATCAAACTCCGAGTTGGGTACGATGCCCCGGTTGCTTAGGTAACCCGCCGACAAGTAATAAGTGGTTCCCGCCGTACCGCCCCGCACCGACACGTTGTTGTCGGTAACCAAACCACGTACGAAGAAATCGTACGGATCGTAGGCCCGGGCGGGGGTTCCGTTGCCTTCTCCCGCGGGAACTAGGTTTCCGTTACGATCATAGGGATAGTCCGTGGCTCCGTCAAACTCCAGTTCAGAAATCGGTGCGCCCCACGACCATAGGTCACGGGTAAGCGGTCCGTTGTAAGCACCGTTTCTTCCTTGGCTGTACTCCGACTGCAAGTCCATCGTTTTGTTAATCTCATTCACCTCCCATGAAGTAGAGAAAGTCACCTCGGGTTTGGTGTTAAGTGCTCCTTTCTTGGTGGTGATGATCACCGCCCCGTTGGCCGCGCGAATTCCGTAGAGTACAGTGGCCGCCGCTCCTTTAAGCACCGTCAGGCTTTTGATGTCAGCGGGATTGATATCAATCGCTCGATTAGATTGATCCACTCCCCCTACCGCACTGCTGGAGTAGGTATCGTTGTTGATTGGTATTCCGTCTACCACGAACAAAGGCGAGTTGTTGCCCGTGATTGAGGTGTTGCCGCGGATACGGATGTTGGCCGACGCTCCCGGTGCTCCGGATGAGCCGTAGACATTCACCCCGGCCACCTTGCTGTTAAGTGCGTTGACCAGGTTGGTTTCGTTGGCCTTCGCCACTGCTTCGCCGTCTACCTCCTGCACCGCGTAGCCCAGTTGGCGACGGCTCTGCTCGATACCGATGGCGGTAACCACCACCTCAGAAAGCTCGGCCACATCGGCACCCATCACCACGTCTACCGTGGACCGGTTGTCGATGGCAACTGTTTGGTCAGCAAAGCCAATAAACGAAAAACTCAGCGAGTCGGCAGATTGGGGCACCTGGATTCGGTAATTGCCCTCAATGTCGGTCACCGTACCCACGGTGGTGCCCTTCACGATTACGTTGACCCCGGGCAGGCCCTCGTTGCTTTCGTCGGAAGTAACGTTTCCGGAAACGGTGCGCTCTTGGGCCTGGGCGGCGAACGCAAAACCGGCGACGAACAACAGGCTGATCAAGCCCCGCGCCAGGCGTGGTGTAAAGGTAATTTTCATACGTGTGTAGTTTGTAATTGAATGAAACTCGGAAATACCCTCTAATTTGATCAGAGGATGGTCGTAAACAGATAAAAACAAGCGTCCGTTACAAAAAAGCAGTTGAGATATTACAAAAATAAAAGCAACTTAAAGGTAACATCTTACAATGTCAATAGATTATTTTGTTTAATTGTAACTTTGTCTGGCTAACAAAATGAGTATACCACTTGAGCCATACATTTGAATAAGCCTACTAAAGTGTTTCGTACTGACCGGAAATAAAAAGTGGCCTAAGTGCTACTGGTGGTCAGCAGCAAGGGTAGGCAGGGTTATGAAGGGCGAAAGTAAATCCATTTCGCTTAAGAATCAACTTTCGGTGCTGCTTTTGTCAATCACGCTACGTTTCCAGTTTTTTATTCTACCCGCCCCCCGGAGTAACACTACCGGTCTAATCGATAAATTAACGGCCATTTAGCTGTTATTTTAGCAAATGATCAGGCAGATGGTAGGCATACCCACTATTTAGGCAATGTACTTTGTCGTGGGCACTTCTCCTAATAACACAAGCAAGATGATTGTCTGCTCGCTGACAACCCCGGTTTTGATGGGGCACTGGCGGTTTATCGAGATTATGATTGTCTGGATTTCCTGGTGGTTTTTACTAGGCAGAAGTGCTATTAGTAGGGAAAGATCGTCCGTAGCCCTTCGATCACTGAGGTAGTCGCACCAGATGATGCTCCGCCAGTTGGCGGAGCAGGTGACATCTAGTGGGTTGGGTAAAGAATGCAGCCTCTATCTTAGGTAGTAAATATGGTAAAAGGTAGTAGCTATGGTAGCGAGCACTGCAATTCGTTTACTAACAGTAAATATAGCCCCCCCACCCGGCGCCTCCTACCAATTGTCCTTACGATGTGCCCCCTCAGGTAACATGGCGTTTTTATAACTAAAACAATTTATGGCATACTTATTCAAGTAAACTCTTGACTTAGCTTCTCAAATCAGCCCTTTTTGCCCGAAATCTTGCCTACTTCGTTTAGAAAGGTAACATTTGACCTATCGAAAAAAATATCGATAATGCAGTTTCTTCAGGAAATTATCGGACTCGCTTACTTTCATTTTTATCCCGAAGTGGAGCAGTTCTCTCCGCCCGGCGCTAAGAACGAACGCCTCTACCGCGCCATCCGCGACGGCGAGGTCACCACCGATGAGGAGGCCCGGCAGTTGATCTACGGCGACCCTTCGGTCACCAAGAAGTATACCATGCTCAAGCAGCGACTGAAAATCCAGGTCATCGATCACTACTACGAACTGCTCTCGCGCACCGATAGCGACGAATTGCTGCCCGTGCTCAAGCACCGCCTAGATTACCTAAAGAACCTCACCATCGTGCACACCCTGATTCGCCGGGGGCGCTACGCCCTGGCCCAGCAACTGCTCAACCACCACCAGCGGGCTGCCGAAGCCCAGTTCGACCTGCTGGCCGTTCAGGAAGGACTGCAGTTGCAGCACCAGTTGGCCAGCTACCAGGGAAAACAGGCGGCCTGCGAGAGCTACTACGCGCAACTACAGACCACAAGTCGGCAGGCGGAGGCCCTGCGGCAGGCCCGCAGTCACTACCACACGGTGCGTTTAGAACACCGGCGTCGACTGGCCCCCTCCGCGTTGGTTGCTCGCCAGGCCCAGGCGTTTGCCGATGAGGTGCGGCAGTGGCAGCGGCAGGCCCCGCACCCGGCGGTGGGCTTCTACGGTCGGCACCTCAAACTGCTGGCGTACTTCCACCGAGGCGACTGGGCCCGTT
The DNA here is from genome assembly GCA_965217295.1 of Cyclobacteriaceae bacterium. GTDB lineage: Bacteria > Bacteroidota > Bacteroidia > Cytophagales > Cyclobacteriaceae > Tunicatimonas. Next base: position 3,014,916 of record CBDCHR010000008.1, on the reverse strand, counting down.
TCCGACGTACGGTATTTTTTCAGCAGCAACACCTGCACCGCCACGCCGCCCTGCCGGGCCTGGACCCGGTGGCCAATGCCGACCGCCTGGCCATGCAGTACTGGAGCACTCCGCACCCGGGCGGCCAATCGGGGATGGTGCAGCAGACCATCACCGGCTCCCGCGACGAGTCGCTACCGGCCGTGGCCTGGTTGGTGCTGCGCGAAGTAGAGTGCGTGCACTGGCTACGGATGGGAGACTACCGGCGAGCCGGGCAAGTGTGCCAGCAGTTGGCCGGTGAAGAGGATGCGCTCATTGCCTCGCCCTACGACCGGGCCCGCTGGGAGCTGTATCGCACCTACGCAGCCTACCTGCTGCGCAACACCTCAGCAGCGTCGCCCCCGCGGTTCGCCGAAGACGCCGCGTCTCATTCACTGTCGGCCCAGGAGACCAGCCTGCAACCCCTGCTCGTCGACGCGGGCTACGGCTGGCAGTGGTTTATCCTAAAAATACTGCTCTGGCTGGAGCGGCCGTTTGCGGATCCTACCCACTTCTTGGCGCAACTAGACGCCTACGCTCACCGGCACCTGGCCGACCAAACCGAGCGCAGCACCTACTTTTACCGGCAGTTGCGCGCCCGGGTGGTGCAGCAAATTCCGGGTCGGGAAGCGACGTATTCTCCGACAGAAAGCCCCTGGCCCGTCGTTTCGGGGCGCGACATCTTGCAAGAAATTGTTCCCTACGAGCGGCTGGCGGCGACTACAATTGCCAGTGCCTAGCGTTCGAGTGGACAGAAGTACGGGGATAGCGGGTCAGACTGGAAAAATATTGAATGATGAACAAGGAACGCCGAATGATGAAGTGATCATTAGTTTGCCGCCCAAGCGTTTTTTTGACTATCTTCCTCCAAAATCAACTACCGCTATGCTAACGAAAGCCTTTCGAGATTGGAAGTTTGAAGAAGTGCAACGAACGTTCGGCATAGGAGCCTGGTGACAAAACGAAGAAACGTTTCTGCCTGGTTGCTACGTGGTGGGCCGCAACTGGTTCTTCGTCTTGCTAGAGGATGATCAGTACGCGGTGAGCAATGCCTTTAACGCCACCCAGGATGATATTTTTCAGATCTATAGTATCTTGGAGGAGATCAAGTAGCGCACAGCCGCGGTGGCGATGTAAGAAATATCCCCTAATTCATCTATGAAAAAGGGGGGGGTAAGTTGGGCCTCGCGAGGCCCAAGTTGGGGGTCGCTTGAACCTCTTTAGGGTCCGCGAAGCCCACCGAGGGGGTCGCGTGGCCCAAGTTGGGGGTCGCTTGAACCTCTTTGGCCCTCGCAAGATGCAAATCAGGGGTCGCCTGAACCTTTTCGGGCCTCGCGGGGCCGAGGCGGGGAGTCGTTTGAATGTTTTCGGGGTCTAACCCAGGGATAGCTTGACCATTTGCAGCATCAGGTGAGGCTTAGTAAACGCATCATCGCCGATGCGGGGGGAAGATTCCCGCCTCCGCGGGAATGACGTAGTGAGACTAAGTGCCCAACATAGATTCATTAGCAAGCCCATCAAAGACAGGAGCCAGATCAGTGGACAAAAACTTATACGGGTGTACGACAAATTTCCTATCATGCGGCGTTTCTGCACAACCGAGTGATTCTATGATTTTCTTGGTTTTTGTAGACGACCCTAAGTTGGGCCATTTGTTGAAAGCCAGCTACTGTCCATCGCTGTCCGGATAGTTTCATTCGTTCCTGTAGCACGTCCCGATGGGCCGATTCTATGGCCCCTGATCCAATGAGTAGGCCCTGTTCAACGAACTTATGATACTGCATTCTTTGCTGGTTCTTGCGCAAGTAAGCCAGTAGTTTCTTGCTTATTGCGTAGCTTTTCTTTCGCTTGGGCAGGGCTTGTAGGGAATTGATCACCGGGTTGATGCCCTGACTGATCATCGTTTCGCTGACCTGCTCAATCCACTCACTGCGTAGTTGTTCGTGGCCGAAATAGCTTTTGGCAAAAGCGCACAGATGCTCTTTAGCATGGTAGAAATCTACGATCTGTGTACTCTCTGGATAGGTGCTATCTACCCAATTCCATATCCAGCGAGCACCATCGGCAATAAAGACCAGGTTATTGAGGTTCTCTAGTTGATAGTTCATCTTAATGATAAAATCGCGGTGCTCCCCCAAATGGGAGACGTAGGTAGAGTTTAGCAAGGCGGTACGTTTCTTGCTGATCTGCACCCGATCATCTTGCTCATAGATACGCCCTAGTTTGTTTTCCTTCCAGCTTTCCTCTCGCGTCAGATACATGGCCCCGTCCACACTCACGTAGTGCCTTTCATTCACTCGCTGCGCAGGGTATTCTTTGTACACTTGCTCTTGAATAGCCAGTTTGTTCTCATCCTCAATGCACTGCCCATAGTGATGACAAACTCTCTCTATCTGCTTGGCGTTCACCTGGGCACCGCTCAGATGGTTGATAACTTCTTCGGCTTCGGTAAAAACCAACGCCTGTCCAACGTAGCACATGCTCTCTTGAAGCAGGCTGCTGATGTTGCTCGTCCCGGCAAGCTTAGACATAACATGACCGTGACAAACATCTATTTTCCCAAACCGGGTATGGACTTTTTTTTTGCGTTCTTGCTCTTGGGTACCCTGCCTAATGATGCCTGCAAGAGTTCCTTCTCAAACTTTTGCATCATCCTGGCATAGCTGGCCTCATAATCATAGGCACTCTCCAGGCGCATAGGGTCTGATTCCCATTCCACTAGGTGTTTGTTCAGTAACTGGCTTGCTCGTTCTTTGAAGTCCATCGTTTTTTGCCCTAATTTAACAACTTTTCCCTAATGGGAAATTTGTCGTACACCCACTTATACTTTTTAGCGAGCTTTTTGACCTTTTTCTCAAAAGGTTCGGTAGCAATCACGTCAAAGCTCATTGAGTAGGTCTTTAGCCGACTTAAGATACGGAAAGCGACGGGAGTCACCAACAAAAAAGCCCGACGGAATCCGACGGGCTGGTGGTAGTGAATGACAGAAGATACTTACCGCTCGAAGCGCTTTTTCAGGTCTTCGTATACGGCTTTGGCGTTGGGGCGGCCCATTTTGGCGGCTTGCTTCACCGCCTGGTAGTAGGCCAGCGCCTCGGCAAAAGCTTCGCTGCCCGACTGCGTCACGGTGTCGTTCAGGCTGCGGCACAGTTGGTCTACCTGCCGATATACTTTGGTGATATCACGCACGGCCTTCATGTCAATGGCCAGTTCTTCCACCTGCATGAAAGGAGGCGTGAACCCGGGATGCGACTGGGCGTATTCAGTAGAAAAGGCGATTGAACCACGTTGGTTGGTTTTGATGGTTAACCTACACGGGTAATAGAGGTTATTCCGATAAATTTTTGAGGCTCGTGTCGACACGAGCCTCCGGAAAAATTATCGGAATAAAGTTTAATGTTTGGGGTGATAAACGAAAAAAGCTACCAAGTATACGGTAGCTTTTCTGAGGTAATCGGTACCCGTGGCTAGCGGTCGGTGAGGACACCAGCCGTAGGTAAGGGAAAGCAGTTCAGCTTGTGTCAATTCTTAATTTGGATAGTAATCGGCTCTACGGCCTCCGTAGGATTACCGGCCAAATCGGCGGGTAGGTTGCTCACCGACACGGTGGCCAGTTCGGTGGTTCCTCCTTCGGGCTGGAAATCATACGTCCAGGTTTGCCCGTCCGCAGTCATCATGTTGGCGTCGGTCACGTAGGCCTGGGCCGCTCCCACCACCGATACTTTAACGGTGTCGCTGGTGAGCAGCGGTTCGCTGAACATCACCGATAGGGTGCTGGTAGTGGTGCTATCCACCGGGGTGAGCGAAGCAGTGAGCTTTCCAGTAGCCGAAGTGTTATCGGTGCGGTACGCATCAAAGGTCATCACGGTATCCATTGCTAAGGCTCCGTAGTCGGCCGTTGTTGCTGCGCTGCCGATACTCACTTGGTCAGTACCATCGCCGGTTCCGGCTGTGTAGGTCACCTCAAAGGTACGGTCGTCCACTTTAGTGACAGCACCTACTGAACCACCGGCAGTACCCGCGGCCGGAACCACGCTCACCACCGGGGCTGTTTCAATGGGTTGGTCAAAACTAATTAGAACATTGGAAGTCGCACTGGCCATCAAGACGGCATCGGTCGGCAAAGTGACGGTGGCCACCGGAGCGGCACTCACTACGGTTACAGCCGTGGTGCCACTAATCCCCCGGGCGGCCACGGTGATGTTGCCGCTGCCCGCCGCCGTGAAAGCCACCACGATTGTCGAAGTGCCCGCACCCGATACGATAGTAGCTCCGAGGGCGGGTACTGTCCAGGTATAAGTTTCACCTTCGTACTTACTGGTAGAAAAAGTAGCGGTATCACCCGGAGCCACCTCCTCCGGGCCGCTTATGGTGAACTCATTAAGCACAAAGTCCGCTACCTCCTCCTCATTGCATGCTACTGTTGATAGCAAAATCCCCACGGCAAGAATACTGATTAATAGTTTGAATGACGGATAGGTTTTCATAGTTTCTTCTTTTTTATTTAGTAGTTCACAAATATAACGAAGCTCTCCGATTTTTTCAGTCGATCAACTTTTTTAAATATTTCAGGAAAAACTATTTTGGATCAAGGAGTTCTCTCGGTTCACCGACTTCCTCCTACGCTAGCATAACAAAACAAAAAAAGCTACCAAGGGTGTGGTAGCTTTTTCAGAATGATCGTAACCCGTGGCTGGCGTCCCACGGGGCTGCCTAGGCAAGTTACTAGAGGCCGGTCTGGGCAACCCCGTGAGGACCGGCCTTGGGTATGCGGTTGATTTTCACTTCATCAATTCTTAATCTGAACAGAAATCGGATCAACGACCTCCGTAGGATTACCGGCCAAGTCAGTAGGCAGATTGCTCACCGTCACGGTGGCCAGTTCGGTGGTTCCTCCTTCGGGTTGGAAACTATAGGTCCAGGTTTGTCCGTCCGCGGTCATCATGTTCGCCTCCGTTACGTACGCCTGCGAGGCACCCACCACCGATACCTTAACGGTGTCGCTGGTGAGAAGCGGTTCATCAAACATCACCGACAGGGTGCTGGTGGTAGTGCTGTCCACCGGGGTGCGCGAGGCGGAAAGCTCCCCGGTCGCGGCGGTATTATCCGTTGGGTACGCGTTGAAGGTCATCACGGTATCCATCGCCGAGGCACCGTAGTAGGCCGTGGTCACCGCTTGGTCCACGCTAATTTTGTCGGTTCCGTTGCCCGTTCCGGCGGTATAGATTACCTCAAAGGTGCGGTCGTTCACGCGGGTGACGGCACTCACCGCCCCACCGGCCGTGCCCGCCGCCGGAACCACGCCCACCACCGGGGCCGTTTCAATCGGCTGCTCGAAACTGATGCGTACCGGACCAGTCGCTCCGGCCATCAACACCGCGTCGTTCGGTAAGGCAACGGCCGCTTCGGGAAGGGCCGGGTCTTCTACGGCTACGGTGAGCTTGCCCGTTGCTCCACGAGCGGCTACAGTGATGTCACCACTACCGGCGGAGCTAAAGGCTACGTCGATGGCAAAGGTGCCCGCGCCACCAACGATGGTAGCACCGGTGGGGACTGCCCAGGTGTAGGACTCTCCCTCGTAGAGGCTGGTGTTGTAGGTGAGCGTATCACCGGCTGCCGGTTCTTCTTCACCGCCAATCACCAGGCGATCAATCGGCAAAGGGTCGGTGCTTCCCTCTTCCTGACATGCCACGTTGATCATACCAACCGACAAGTATACGAGGCCTAAAAACAATTTAAATGGCACATACTTTTTCATAGGGGGTTGTTATAGTTTGGGGATCAAAAATTGAAAGAGTTGCCAACAATAGCAACTCTTTCGGTAAAGGTTATTAAATAAAAAGGAAGATTATTTGTCCCACCATACCGGATCACTCACGGTGGTGTTGTCGGCGGCTTTTCCCAGTTGCTGCGACACCCCAGCCTGGAAGTTGGCTTGGTTTAGCTCAAATTCGCTCTGGGGGTAGGCGCGGCGAAAAGGAATGGGACGATTCACCGTTGCGTTCGGAGCGGGAGCCAGTTCGGGGTATCCCAACCGACGCCACTCCGACCAGGGCTCACCCAGCACGGTGTACAGCGATATCCACTTCTGGGTACCGATCGACTTCTTGAAATTTGCTGCATCGTAGGCTACTTTGGGCTGCGCCAGGTAGGCATCGATCGCTGACTGATCAGTGATACCGTAGTAGTTCATGGAAGCGGTAACAGCAGCGTCGTAATACGTCTTGGCATCGCCGGATATCCAACCTCGGGCGGCGGCTTCGGCCAGAATAAACTGTACTTCGCTGTAGGACATGATGATTCCCATGATAGCGGGATTGTCTTTCCAATACTGACCGGGGAACGATATCGTACCATTGGTGATTCCACCGGCCAGGGCGTTGCTTAGTCCGTAGGGCATCCCTTTCACTACGGGGTCACCGGCTTCCATCGAGTTGCCAGTCGGCTCTCCGTAGACGCCTAGTCGGGGATCGTTCACCGAGTTTAGGTATTCCTCCAGCACGTTGCTGATCGCGTAGTCCGTCCGGTTATCGATGTTGAAGTGATAGTAGATCGGGTTGGCGTTGGCCGCATCGGCCAGGTAAGGATACAGAGCACCATCGTTGGCGTCGGCAAATACTCCGTTGGCCACCGCGGTGGTAATGGCCTGCTGGGCCAAGCCCGGATTGGCTTCCGACATGCGGATCCCTACGCGCAGCAGCAGTGAGTTAGCGAACTTTTTCCACATGGCCATATCACCTTGATAAATCTGGTCACCTACCACTCCGTCGGCATTCACGTCAATTTGCGCGGAAGCTTCGGTGAGTTCCTTCACAAAGTCAGCGTAGATATCTTCCTGCTTGTCGTACTTCGGAATAAAGCCGCTTTCAAACTGAAGTGCTTCGGAGTAGGGTATGTCCCCCCAGGTATCGGTCACGATCTGAAAGTTGTATACCTTCAAAATTCGGGCAACGGCCAGTTGGTTAACGTTGGCCCCGGAAGACACTACCTCTGATGACTCAGCAGTTTCGGGATCGGTATTCAGGTTGATGATCTGCTGCAAATCCGCCAGCGGGCCCGTGTAGAATCCGGCAAAGCTTAGCTCTTCCGTGTCATAGCGAGACACCTCGGTATACTGCGTTTCGGCCATCAACTGGGGGTACAGGTTGGAGGCGTAGAACATGGAAGTAGCAATTGGGGTACCGTCGATGTCTCCCCGGGGCATGCTGGCCCGCTCGGCCTGGGTGAGTAAGTAAGAGGTAGGCACATCTACCGGATCAAAAGGATTGGTGTTCAGCTCCTCAAAGTTGTCGGTGCAGTTAAGCATCGTTCCGGCAATCAGAAGAAATAGAAATAAACTAATTTTATGGGTTTTCATCTGTTTATAGATTTAATGGTCAGATGGGACTTACCTGCCGTGATTTCCCGGGTGAGAAGCCACGGCAGGAGTTGTTCATCATAACTTACTTAAATGAAGGGAAGTACGATTACAGCTTGATGTTCACGTTGAAGCCAACGATGCGGGTGCTGGGATACTGTCCGTTCTCGAACCCTTGCACGTTGCCCGAGCCACCGGCGGTCTCAGGGTCTACGTTAGGAACGTTCTTGTTCAAGATCGCCAGGTTGCGTCCGTAAGCAGCCACGGTAATCCCCGTGAACGGGGTGTTGCCGATCAGCGACTGGGGCAGTGCGTAGGCCAGGCGCACTTCGCGCAGTTTCACAAAGCTAGCATCGTAGAGATAGTACTCGCGGTAGTTTCTCAGGTTGCCGTAGTAATTCTGGGCCTCCAGGGGGGTGGTGTTTTCCACGTACACCGGAGCTTCATCAGTACCCGTGTTAACCACTCCTTGGGCAATCACTCCGCCACCTTCGGCGACGGGGTCACGCTTGGGGTTGCCCAGTGAGTTGAGTCCCACGGTTTCTTCCATCAGTCCGGAGTAATTTCCGTAACGGTTGCTCACTGAGTAGAACTGCCCCCCCTGTCGCACGTCGATGGTCGCAGACAGAGACAAGCCTTTGTAGCGGAAAGTATTGGTGACCCCTCCGGTCCAATCCGGCAGATACGTGCCGAAGGTTTGGTTGGTGGCGCGCACGTAGTTACCATCTTCATCTACCAGTCGTCGTCCGTCGTCGGTGTAGGTGAAGCCGTCGGTGATCCAGGTGCCGTAGGGTTGTCCTACCTTCGCATTGATAGAAGGGCCCCAGCTAGCAATTTGGATAGTCTCCAAGCTGTCGTAAAGGCTCACCACCTGGTTAACGTTTCGGGCCCAGTTCACGTTGATATCCCAGCTAAATCCATTGTCGAGGCGCACCGGCGTACCGAACACCATCACTTCCCACCCTTTGTTGGTCAGCTCTCCGGCGTTCACCACGGCGGCGGTAGCCCCACTGGTGGATGATACATCCAGGTTGATGATCTGGTCGGTGGTAGAGATATCGTAGTAGGTAACGTCGAAGCCAATGCGGTTTTGCAAGAAATTCATTTCCAGTCCGATCTCTTTGGTAACGTTTAGTTCCGGCTTCAGATCAGGGTTTCTCAGCAAGTTAGGCGCCGCGTAGGCCGGGTTTCCTCCGTATGAGGGGGTAGCGGTGTACACGTTCTGCAGTTGATAAGGATCGGTATCCCGACGAATACTGGCCCAGCTGGCTCTTATTTTTCCCAAAGAAAACAGGTTCTGGTTGGCCAGCAATTCGGAGAATACGAACGTACCCGTTACGGCTGGGTATAAGTAGCTGTTATTTTCGGGCGGGAATACGGATGACCAGTCGTTGCGCAAGGTTGCATCCAGGTAAGCGATGCCCTTGTAACCAAAGCTGGCGCTTCCGAAGATGGATTGCACTTGCTTTTGGTACAGCTCATCTTCAATAACCGGACGATCAATAGAAGCGTTGATGCTGTACAATCCGGGAACGCTCAAACCACCTTGGGTTTGCTCGTAGTTGCGGTAGTAGCGGCGACTACGCAAGTTGGCACCCGCTAACAAGTTTAGGGTGAAATCCTCCCCAATTTTGGGTTCGTAGGTCAGGTGCAATTCGTAGTTATTGTCTCTGATCTGCCGCACTTCTTCCAGGTAGTAGGCGGTCTGGAGGGAGTTAGCGGACAAACGCTGCTCTCTACGATCGGTGTAGAAGTCCGTTCGAGCCCATCCTTGGATGTGCAGGTTGTCCAGGATGTCGTAGCGCAACGAAACGTCACCGAAAACGCGTTCCCGGAAATTATTGACCGGGCTTTCGTAAATTCCGAAGAAGGGGTTATCCCAGTAAAGCGGATTAAGATTCGTCGGGCTCTTGATGTTCCAGGTACGCTGGTCACCCGTGGCCGTCTGGTAATTGCGCAACTGGTCCATGTCTAACTGACGCTGAAACCACTGGTTGAAGCTGGTGCTGTTGTTGGTGTTGCCCAAGTCAGCACTGTAGCCGGTGATCGGAATACCCGTCTGGGCAAAGTCCGTATAATTGATCCGGCTAGACACGGTTAGCTTATCGGTCAGACTGCTGCTGGCGTTCAGGGCCACCGTGTTCTTCTTCAGTTCGTTGTTAGGCACCGTGCCGGTTCCCTGGTAGTTGGTGTACGATAAGCGGAAGTTGGTTTTTTCGTTGCCACCGTACAGCGCCACACTGTTGTTGTAGGTAACTCCGGTTTCGTAGAAATTCCGCACGTTGTCAGGACTAGGAGTAAAAGGGGTAAGCTGGCCAAACTGGGGATCATCAGGATACCAAGAGAACCACTCACGCACCAGCTGGCCTTCCATGCGAGGACCCCAGCTTTCGTCAGCGGCGTAGTTTACCACGGGTTGGCCTTCGTACAGATCAAACGACTGCTTGTAGCCGCCGCCGTACTCGTTCTGGTAGTTAGGAAGCACCGCCACGGTATTGAATTCTACGCCGGAGCTAATATCAATGCCAATGCCTTTTTTACCCTTACCGCTCTTGGTCGTGATCAGAATTACGCCGTTGGCGGCCCGTGAACCGTAGAGTGCGGCTGCGTTGGCTCCTTTCAGCACGGTCATCGACTCAATGTCGTTGGCGTTGATATCGGCGACCGCGTCACCGTAGTCTACTCCGCCACCCGCGTTCTGGGTGTCCGAGTTGTTAAAGTTAGAGTTATCAATCGGCGTTCCGTCGATCACGTATAGGGGTCGGTTATCCCCGGTGATTGAACTAATGCCTCGGATCAGAATCTGGGCGCTGGTGCCTAGTCCTCCGCCGGGAGCGCCGTTCACACTCACCCCGGCAATTTTACCGGACAGTGAGTTGACCACATTGTTATTCTTGATGTTAGACAGTTCTTCGCCGTCGATTTGCTGCACGGCGTAGCCCAGCGAGCGCTTGTCGCGCGGGATGTTGAGCGCGGTAACCACCACTTCGGACAACTGCCCCACGTCTTCGGCGAGGGTGACGTTGATCTCAGACTGGCCGTTGATATCTACTTCTTTGGATTGCAACCCAATGAAGGAAAAGGATAGGGTGCCGTCTTCCTGATCGGTGCTTAGGCGGTAGTTACCCTCAATGTCAGTAACGGTCCCTTGGGTGGTTCCCTTCAGGATCACGTTCACTCCCGGCAGGGCAGTGCCGTCTTCGGCACTGGTGACCGCTCCAGAAATGGTGCGATCCTGGGCCAACGCGCTCAGCGAACCGAAAAGTATTAACAGTCCGCTTGCCACGACGATCGTTAGATCGCGCCAGCTACCGACTCGTACGTAGTTTGTAAAATTTGTTCTCATAAAAGGTGTAAGGTTAAATTGGTGATAAGTTAAGCAAGGTGAATGAGCCTGACCGTGCTAATGAAGCTTCAAGAGCGCCAAGCCGAACGAAAGAAGCTGATAGAGACGGCTGCGAAGTAGCTAGTGGGCAGCATAAACTGCTTGGTCGTATTAAACTAAAGTGATAAACAAGGTGAAGTGCACAGCGAACTACCAATGTACTATTAAAGGTAAATGTAAATTTATAGGATTAATTATTTAAAACCAACCTTCTGCTTTAAATCTTTGTCCAAGGAAGATCAAAAACTGAAATTTAGACGGTTCACCCTACACCCTTCGGTTTTCGAGGTTGTTCAACGAACTTTGTTCGCTTGGTCAGCAGCCCACAAGACTAACTTTTTCTGAGACACTACGTTTAACAAAGGCTAAGTCAGTCCAGAAATAGCGTAAGAAAAACCGGGAAAAACGTGAAAAGCGTTGATGATCTGAAATTTTTGAAACTTCGGCAGATCGTTCTCCCCAATGACTGCTTCTCGGATCAGTCCCCCATCTAGCAGTTGCTGGCGCCGGGTGCCCCGCAACAACGGCTGGGCCGGAGTAACCCACTGTTGTCCGTCGAAGAGCACAACATTGGCGTACGAAGTGTCGGTCACCAGCCCGTTTTTGATGATCAGCACGTCGTCGCAGTGGCCCCGTTGGGCAAACAGCTCGTTCAGCAGGCTGCGGTCGGCGTACTTATGAGCGTAATCTATGGTGTCGCAGTGCGCCCGCCGCAGGGTGCGGACGGGGCGGGGGTGGTAGGGAAGAAACTCGACGTGTTCTACTTCTCGGCTGTATAACACGCGGCATTTGTACAAACCTCGTTGGGTATATTCGGGAAGAGTGAGCTGATCAGACAGGCGCGCGATGGTTACCTTACCAAAAAAATCTCGTTGTGCCCGGTGGATGCGTTGTTCGTGGTACGGCAGGTTGTGCCATCGTCCGTTTTCTACCTTGATGGATTCCAGAAGTTGTGGCATGACAGCAAAGATAATCGTTGAGCTTTTGATTATCACTAATCCGCCACAGCACTATTTGGGTATATAGTAAGACAGAAGACATTACTGATCGATTATACCAAATGATTGGGCTAAATCCTCTGGTAATTCGTCGAAATCAGGAGATATCCATACCTGACCTTTCGCTGTACCGGGAACGCGCTTTGATTTATCTTGTTTAACATCTCGCGGAAAGTCGCCCTCGGTATTATCTTTTTTAATCGCGCCTTGAGGCACTGTGCAAATCGTTTCTCCACTTGCTTTCAGCACTACTGTTTCATCGCTAGCAGAAAGAGCTTCTACTATAGCCTTCACTGGCTCTATGGCTTCAGCAGAAAATGCCTCTATCTCAATGATTTCCATAGGTACAATAATAGGTATGATCTATTTATTTTCAAAGCCCTACCCCACCGGCACGTACACCTTGTCGTGCAGTTCCTGATACTCGGCCTCGAGCACGCTGCGGGCCGTGATGCCGCCGCCGCTGCGGTAGAAATAGCGACTGCCCACCCGCTCAACAAAGCGAATCATCACCGCACTATCCAAGCGCTCTCCGTCGAAGTGCCCCATCACCCCGGTGTAGTAGCCACGCGGCCCTAGTTCCGCTTCGCGAATGATCTGTAAAGTTTTGGGCTTCGGTGCTCCGCTCACCGACCCGGCGGGCAGCAGATCGCCCAGCAAGTCACCCAAGTGGCGGTAGTAGTCGGATGGTAGCGTGCCAACGATCTCGGAACTCACCTGCAGCAGGGGAGCGCGGGCGGTGGCCACTTCTTCTACGTAGCGAAAACGGGCCACCCGCACCTGCGTGGCGTGCCGACTCAGATCATTGCGTAACAGATCGACAATGGTCGCGTGCTCAGCGATCTCCTTGGGATCGTGCCAAATCCGGTGCTCGGCATCGGGCAGGGTGGCGTCGATGGTGCCCTTCATCGGGTAGGTGCTGATCTGCCCGTGGGCGATGCGCACGAAGCACTCGGGCGAGAACACCACGAACGTATCTTTCCACCACAATTTATAAGGTGCCCGGCTCCGGCAGTATAAATCTAACAGCGACACATTGATTTGTACCTCGGTAGGAAACGTCAGATTCACCAGAAAGGAATTGCCCCGTTGCAGTTGTTGCTGCACGTAGTCGAACGACCGGCGATAGACCTGGGTATCCAGCCAGCTTCTTTCTAAGATCAACAGTTGATCCGACCAATGCTCCGGCAGGCCGTTGCTCACCCCCCGGAAGTCGTAGCGCAGTTCGGCTGGATTTATTTCTGACAAGGGTAACACCAGCGGTTGCCGCTGCTCAAAGTCGATGATAAACAGAAAGGGAGTTTGCGTCTGCCCCAGTTCGTTCATCCGCCGCTGCCAGGAACTCACGGACGACGGTAGTTTTTTTGGATGACGGCCACCGCCGGTTTGTTCTGCGGACTGTATCCGGTATGTGCTTCGCCCCCCGCTTCGGCGTGGTTAGGAAACCACTTCCACAGAAAGCCTCCGGCAAACCAGGGCTGATCCCAAAAAGCGTCGTACAGCGCCTGGTAGGCTCGTTGCTGGGCTTCCAGGTTGACAACCTTGGTCTCCTCGGATGCCTGCCAATGCCCCTGGGCGGTGTAGTCGCGGCTTTCGTAGCCGTATTCGGTGAACAGCACGGGCTTCTGGTACTGCTGTTGCACTCGTTGGATGCTACGCAGCGGTTCGCGCCACCCGGTCGCCAGGGTTTTTAGCGTAGGCGTCTGCCGGTCGCACAGCGGCCAGTAGGCGTCGATGCCGATATAGTCGAGGGCATCCCAGAAGGTTACGTTCTCGAAGTTATCCCAATTGGCGGCGTAGGTGAGTTGACCCGAGTAATTGGCGCGAGTCTCTTGAATCAGATTGCGCCAGAAGCCGGGGCGCTCGGTCACGGCGTGGCGGTATTCGGTGCCGATGCAGAGCATCTCCACGTGCATGGAGTCGGCAATGTGGGTGATGGTGCGCAGGTAGGCGGCGTAGTTTTGCTCCCACTGCTGCCACTTGGCTTTACTGTTCAGTGTGAAGTCGCCCGGCCAGCCTTGTCCGCGCACCCACACGTGGGGCTTGAGCATGACTTTGAGTCCGGCCGCCTGGGCGTACTCGATGGTGGTGATTACCCCAGCTTTGCGTTCGCCCCACCACTGCCGCGAGGTGTCGTAGTTGATGCGGGGGTCGTTGCCGCCGTAGCTAAAAGCGTAGGGCACCACCGCCACCCAACCGGCGCCCAGTTCCTGTACGGGCAACAGGTCGTCGGGCGCCAGCGGCTGCGGGGGGGCCACCAGGCACACCCCGTTAATGCGCTCGCCCCGGGGATTCTGCTGGCCCTGACTGGTGCAGGCTAGGGTAGATAGTAGAAGAAGACCGAAAAGAACGTTTTTCACCTGGAGGCAGAATATTCCTTCTGAGCAATCTTCGCGTAACCCATCTTGTAGAGTACGTCCGGACACAAATCGATACCGTTGTCCCAGCAGATAGTCTGTGCCTCTTCATTTAAGGCCACTGTCTGAAAATAATCTCGATCTAGAAGTTGACGGTAAGCACTTCCATTGGGTAACGCCCATTCACGCAACTTCGCTTCCAAATCTATAACCAATTCTTCTTCAGTATTGAACAGCAAAGTCAGTTTGTAAGGCTTTATCGCAGTAATTTGTTCTATTAAATGAATCATCTTTGAAGTTAATTTAAAGGTTCTATTTTTATGAAACTTGGACTCCCACTTTGTCCTTCGCTCCAGTTTGCCATCAAACTTTCTTTGTGCAATTCCGCCCAATCTTGCACCAAGCGCAAAGCTCTTCTTGGCAGTTCCCCCTCCATAACATCACCGGTTTTAATTTCTATCACCGCCCAATGCTCTGCGTACTTTGCGTGGAAATGCGGGGGCGAATGATCTTTGGCACACATATAAATTATGATTCCATAAAATCGGCTGATCTCCGGCATGCTTACTTGTTTTAACTGTTCTCGTTCATTGTACGTTCACCATAATCCTTCACCGTGTCCACAAAGCAGCGCACGTGGTCGGGGTTAATGTCGGGATACACGCCGTGGCCCAGGTTAGCGACGTGGCGGTGCCCCCGAAAGGCCTCCAGCATCTGCCGGGTGTGGCGACGAATGGTCGCGAAGTCGGCATAGAGCACCGCCGGGTCCAGGTTGCCCTGCAACGCCTTGTCCGGAAACAGACGGCGGGCTTCCGCAATGTTCATGTTCCAGTCGAGCCCGATGGTCTGGCAGGATAGTTCGGCCATATCGGGTAAGCTGGCGTACGCTCCTTTGGCGAACACCGTGACCGGCACCTGCTTGATCCCATCGCACAGCTGCCGGATGTAGGGCAGCGAGTATGCTTCAAAGTGCGCGGCCGGCAGAATGCCCGCCCAAGAGTCAAAGATTTGCACTAAATCGGCTCCGGCATCGATCTGCGCTTTCAGATACGCCAGCGTGCTGTCGGTAATCATTTGCAACAGGCGGTGCGACAGTTTGGGTTCGGTGTAGAGCATAGCGCGGGCGCGGGAGAAGGTCTTGCTCCCCTGCCCTTCCACCATGTAGGCGAAGATTGTCCAGGGCGCTCCGGCAAAACCAATCACCGGCACGCGTCCGTTCAGTTCCTTTTTCACCAGTTTGATGGCTTCCGGGGTGTAGGCTAAGTCGTCGGAGATATCAGCCACGCGCAACCGGTCCACGTCGGCCGCCGAGCGCACGGTGCGGGGAAAGTAGGGGCCGCGCTTCTCCACCATCTCGTAAGGCAAGCCCATCGCTTCGGGAATTACCAGAATGTCGGAAAAGATAATGGCGGCATCAACGCCCAGTAAATCAACGGGTTGGATGGTGACTTCGGCGGCGCGTTCGGGGGTTTTCACCAACTCGACGAAGCCGCTGAGCTGGGCGCGCACCGCGCGGTATTCGGGCAGGATGCGGCCCGCCTGTCGCATCAACCAGACGGGGGGGCGGGCAGTGTGTTCATCCGGCGTGGATACGTCCCGGTCGGGCATGACCGGCGTGGATACGTCCGGCGTGGATACGTCACGCACGGTACGCAGCAGCAAATCGTTTCGTAAAGGCATACCCGGACAACGCGGGGAAAGCGAAAGAGGTTTTGCTAATCAATAAGAAAGCGAAGCATGGCAAAGATCGCCGCCAGTTGGCTGATCCAAAAGATAAACATCCACTTGATCATGTCCGCCCGCGTCTTCTCTATTTTCACGTCTAGCGAGGCGTTGTCTCCCTTTAATTCCACCCGTAAAGCGTGGATATCCCCCTTTAACTCCACCCGGAGCGCGTGGATATCACCTTTCAGTTCGTCGCGCAACGAGGCTATATCACCTTTCAACTCACTACGCAAACCAAACAAATCTTCTTTGGTAGCCAGCACGCTCTTGCTGTTCTCCAGCGCCTCTTTCACCTGTGTCTTCATTCCTTCGACCACAATCTGCGCTTGTTCTTCGCCTAAACTAGCTTTTAAAGTCTTATACAGCGTTATTTCTGAAACTTCCATGACCAATTAGAGTATCAACGGATAAATATACGTAAAATAACCACACCGTTTTCACTAGCCCAACACCCCATGACTTACCAAAGCTTTAACCCATTCACCGGCCAGCTGATCCGGGAGTTTAAAGAACACAACAACCAAGCGGTGCAAAAAGCGCTCGCCCGGGCCGAAGACACCTACGAATGCTGGAAAGAACTCACCTTTGCGGAGCGAGCCACTCGCCTGCAGGCCGCCGCACGCCAACTGCGGCAGCATAAAGGTCGCTACGCTCAACTGATGACCGACGAGATGGGCAAGCTGAAGCGCGAAGCGGTGGCTGAGATAGAAAAGTGCGCCCTAACCTGCGACTACTACGCTGAGCACGCGGAAGGCTTTTTGGCCGACGAACCGCTGGCCGTTGATGCAGGCGAAGCCTACCTAAGCTACGCTCCCATCGGCGCGGTGCTGGCCGTGATGCCCTGGAACTTCCCCTTCTGGCAGGCCATTCGCTTCGCGGCTCCCAACCTGATGGCGGGCAACGTGGGGTTGCTCAAGCACGCTCCCAACGTGCCGCAGTGCGCCCTGGCGCTGGAAGAGGTGTTCCGCGAAGCCGGTTTCCCGGAAGGAGTCTTTCAAAACCTGTTTATCAGCAACGAGCAGGTAGCCCAAGTCCTGGAAGATCCACGGGTGCGCGCCGCGACCCTTACCGGCAGCGAACGGGCGGGCAGCGCTGTGGCCAAGAAGGCGGGCGAACAACTCAAAAAAACGGTGTTGGAACTGGGCGGTAGCGATCCGTTCATTGTGCTGCCCGATGCCGACCTTGACCAAGCGGTGGCTGCCGCGGTGCAGTCGCGCATGCTGAACTGCGGCCAGAGCTGCATTGCGGCCAAGCGCTTCATTGTGCTGCGCGAGGTGGCCAGTGAATTCACCGACGCGCTGGTAGAGCGCATGAAGGGTCTGCAGCAGGGCGATCCGAACGACGGTGCTACCGACTACGGCCCGATGGCCCGCGAAGACTTGGCGGAGGGATTGCTTCAACAGGTGAAAGAATCGGTGGCGAAGGGTGCTAAAGTATTACTCGGCGGTGATCGTCCCGACCGCGCCGGAGCGTTTTTTAACGCCACGGTGCTTACGGACATACCAGCGGGGTCGCCCGCCTATACCCAGGAGCTGTTTGGACCGGTGGCGTCGGTGTTTGTAGTAGCCGACGAAGACGAGGCGGTGCAACTGGCCAACGACTCGCCCTACGGACTGGGCGGTTCGGTGTGGACGCAAGACGTAGAAAAAGGTAAAGCACTGGCCGAACGGGTAGAATCGGGCGCGGTGTACGTGAACCAGATGATGGCCTCACACCCGGCGGTGCCCTTCGGCGGCGCGAAACGGTCGGGCTACGGACGCGAACTGTCCTATCTGGGCATCCGGGAGTTTATGAATCAGAAAACGGTTTGGGTAGGATAGACTCTGTAGGCGAACTATTTTTGGTGCCGGGCGTTGGGTAGGGATACTTTCATCTCTACTATTGCACCATGGCCGTCGTTCCCTATAAAGATCAGCAAGGCACCAAAACCGAACAAGTAGCGCAGATGTTCAACAACATCAGCAAGCGTTACGATCTGCTCAACCACCTGCTCAGCTTAGGGATCGACATCTACTGGCGCAAGCAAGCCATCAAACTGCTGAAACCCGAAAAGCCCGACCTCATTCTCGACATCGCCACCGGCACGGGCGACTTTGCCCTGGAAGCCCTGGCGCTGAAGCCCAAAAAGGTGATCGGAGTGGATATTTCGGAGGGTATGCTGGCGGTGGGCCGTGAGAAAATGAAGCGCCGGGGACTAACCGAAAAAATTGAAATGAAGCGGGGCGATTCGGAGAGATTGCCCTTCGAGGATAATATCTTTGATGCCATCATCGTTGCTTTTGGAGTGAGGAACTTCGAGCACTTGGAACAGGGACTGGCCGATATGCACCGCGTGCTGAAGCCCGGCGGCACCACGGTGGTGCTGGAGTTTTCCAAACCCCAGGGGTTTCCCTTCAAGCAGCTGTACAACTTCTACTTCACCCACATTCTGCCGCTCATTGGCAAGCTTATTTCCAAAGATCAATCCGCCTACACCTACTTGCCCGAATCGGTGCAGGCGTTTCCCGATGGGGAAGCGTTCTTGCGCGTGATGCGACAGGTGGGGTACACCCAAACGCAATGCAAAACACTCACCTTCGGTATCAGCTCCATCTACTGGGGCAAAAAAGCCTGATTATCATCTTCTTTCTCTTAGGGTTCGTTGCATCCGCCCAGGCGCAAAAAGACCGCCGGACGGCCCACCAGTCGGACAACCTGCCCAACTACGACAACCGCTGGTTGCACTACGGCTTCTCTATTGGGGTGCACTCATCCGCCCTTCGCGTCCGCTACGCCGATACGTTCTTGGCCGGGGGCGACTCACTGCATTCGGTGATGCCGGGCAACTCGTTCGGCTTTTCCCTAGGCTTGATTGCCAACTTCCGACTGGCCGACTACCTGGACCTGCGCGTGATGCCCGAGGTGGTGTTCTACGAGCACACGCTCGATTACAACTACGCCAATCGCGGAAGGGCAATGGTCGACAAGCAGACGTTAGAGTCGACCTACGTTGAGTTTCCGCTGCTTTTCAAATACAAGTCGGTGCGGCGGGGCAACAACCGGGTGTATCTGATTGGTGGTGTGGAGTACGGCATTGAGGCCACTGGCAAAAAGAACCGTGATGACGAAGAGATTCGCTTACCCATGACGGGTTCCAACCTGTCGTTGCAACTGGGTTTTGGGCTAGATTGCTACTTTCCGCTGTTCAAATTCGCTCCCGAAGTACGGTTCTCACGAGGACTCACCAACGTGCTAGGCGACAAGCAAAACCGCTACAGCGACCCGCTCAATCGGGTAGTGACGAATACGGTTACCTTATACTTGCTATTTGAATAGTTACTGACTACTGGCTACTGGAATTTACGCAAACAAGTATCCAATGGCCAGTATCTTCGCCGCATAGAAAGTTTGCTAGTATCCAGTATCTGACCGCGCGGCGGCCGCCATCCAGAAGATCATCCAGTATCCAGTCCCGTGAAACACCGTAAGAAAAGCGATCTGCCCACCAAAGTATGTCCGGTGTGCCAGCGGCCCTTCGCTTGGCGCAAGAAGTGGGCCGACGATTGGGAAGCGGTGGTGTATTGTAGCGAGCGCTGCCGCAGTGGACGCTGCCGCAGGAACAAACGTGCTACTGAATGATCTTAACCGGCACCTATACTCGTTAAGGGGGCAAAAAAGTGATTTTAAAGACAGTAGTTTCTTTACCAAGTATTCGTTCAGTTGGGTCGGAGGACGCCGGGCGCCGCGTGCTATCGCTACCCTCTAACCAGAAATCCAAAATTACTAACCTAAACGAGTATAAATTACTACCACTGCGCTCCGATCCGCACGTCCATAACGTCCGCTACGTGCCCGTGCACTGCACCTTCATAGAGGTGCCGAAGCTCAGCCAGCGCCCCAGTTGGTAGTAGACGGCGTAGCGCTGGGAACGGCTTTCGGCGGTAGGTAGGCTACCGGCCGATACACTTCGTAGGCAAGCTGTTGGGTGAACGAGAACCGCCCGAAAACCAGGGCGTGACCCACGGTGAGTAAGGCTAGCATCGGATTTTTGTTGGCCCCTCCTTGCCGCGCTCGTTCGGACTGGGCCCCGTCGAAGTAGATCTCTCCTCCTCCCAACAGGGGAACATCACCAGGCTGGTGGAGCTACCCAGCTCCCGGGGGTTCCGATAGCGGAATAATAAAACCCAGGTGGCCCTTCATTCCTCCAAACCACGCGTTTTCTTGGGTCCTACTCGGCAATCCGGCCAGGCACAGGAGGCAAAAAACACTACCAACCACGATCGTTCGCATAAACTTGTGATGCGTTTTCGGTCTAGCGTTATGCTACCGTACTTCGGGAGTACTGAGTCGGCGGTTCTTGATCACGTCGCAGGCCAAGTAGAGCGCTTCGCGCATCGAGGTGGCACTCGCTTGGTTAGTGCCGGCAATATCGTAGGCGGTGCCGTGGTCGGGCGAGGTACGCACCACCGGCAAACCGGCCGTGAAGTTCACTCCCTCCTCAAAAGCCAGCGTCTTGAAGGGAATCAGCCCCTGATCGTGGTACATGGCCAGCACCCCGTCAAACTTCCGGTGCGAAAACACCCCGAAGAAGCCATCGGACGGGTACGGTCCAAATACCAGCGTTCCTTTTTTTCTCAGTTCATTAATCACCGGACGAATGATATCTTCTTCTTCCGAACCGAGCAGCCCATCCTCTCCGGCGTGGGGATTGAGGCCCAGCACGGCGATCTTCGGCTTCACGATGCTGAAGTCCTGCTGCAACGACTGCTCCATCAGACGTATCTTCTTGCGCAGTTTGTCTCGGGTCAGTTGGATGCTCACCTGCTGTAGGGGAATGTGTCCGGTCACCACTCCCACCCGCAGGTCGTTGTGTACCAAAAGCATCAGGTTATCGGCTACGTCGAATGTTTTGGCCAGAAACTCGGTATGGCCCGCGTAGGTGAACTCCTGGTTTTGAATGTTGTGCTTGTTGATGGGGGCGGTCACCAGTGCGTCGAGCGCCCCGGTTCTTAGCTGCTCAGTAGCGGCCTTCAGCGACAACCAGGCGGCGTTTCCTCCTTCGGAAGTTACCTTGCCCGGGTCCAGGGGCACCGGCTCATCCCAGCAGTTGATCACGTTCACCTTGCCATAGGCGATATCATCGGTGCCCTTCACGGTCATGAAGTTGAAGCGCTCCAGACCGCACTGCTTGCGGTAGAAGGAGATCACCTTGGCCGAGGCAAACACCACTGGGGTCATCATGCCCAGCATACGTTTATCGTCCAGCGCCTTGATAGTCACCTCGGGGCCAATGCCGTTCACGTCGCCAATGCTGATGCCAATTACCGGGGGTTGGGTCTCGCGGTGCTTATCCTTTTTGGCAGACGGGGTACTCGGTTCTGCTGCGGGTCCGCTCATGAGGAGGTGAGGTTGCGGAAAAATTGATACAACAGCCGCACTCCGGCCCCCGTACCGTTCTTGCTGCGGTAGCCGTCGGCACCGTCCAGAAAGGCCACCCCGGCAATGTCCAGGTGAATCCAGGGGTAGTCGGTGAAGTGCTTAAGAAACATCCCGGCGGTGATGGCCCCGGCCGTGCGCCCCCCGATGTTTTTCATATCCGCAATGTCGGACTTCAGGTAGCTTTGGTACTCTTCCCACAGCGGAAATTCTACCAGGCGCTCGTAGGTTTCTTCTCCGGCTAGCTTCAGGGCCGCTTTTTGGCTTTCGTCGGCGGTGCCCATCATCACGATGCCTTCTTTGCCCACCGCCACGGCGGCGGCCCCGGTGAGGGTAGCCAGGTCGATGACCAGTTCCGGATCGTATTTTTTGGCAAACACCAGGGCGTCGGCCAGGATCAAGCGCCCCTCGGCATCGGTGTTAAGCACCTCCACGGTGGTGCCGTCGGAGATGGTGATCACGTCGCCCGGCACGATGGCGTTGCCGCTGGGCCGGTTGTCGGTGGCGGGCACCAAACCGATCAGGTGCACGGGCAGTTGGTTGTTGGCCACCGCGGCCAGCGTGCCAATCACGGCGGCCGCCCCGCCCATGTCCGACTTCATGGTGTCCATCGAGGTGGAGGGTTTCAGGCTCAGTCCGCCGGTATCGTAGGTCACGCCCTTGCCCACCAGCACGTAGGGCCGCTTGTTCACTGGTTTAGAGGGTTTGTATTCCAACACCGAAAAGGTAGGCGGATCGGTGCTGCCCGCGTTCACGCTGAGCAGCCCGCCCATCTTCAGCGATTTGATCTTGGCCTTGTCCAGCACCTCGACCTTGAACTTGCTGGCTTTGCCCACTTTCTTGAACTCCCGGCTCAGCTTCTCGGCGTTGAGGGAGATCACCGGTTCGTTCACCAAGTCACGGGCCAGAAAAGTGGCTTCCACCACGTTGCGTAGTTCACTGAGTTGGTTCTTCTTCAGTTGCGGGTGAACCACCGCTACTGATTTGAGCGCGAAGGGTTGTTGGTCGGACTTTTTGGGAGTGGCCTTGTACTTATCGAACGCGTAGGACGCCAGCAGCAGTCCCTCGCCCAGGTGAAGCAGAGCGGTGGGTTCTTCGCCGTCGCTTTGCAGTTGCCAAGTGTTGAGCTGTTCTTTCTTGGCCAAGTTGAACAACTCTACGCCTTGCTTGCGGTAGGCCTCGGCCAGGGCGGGCCCGTTCTTATCAGCCACGGGAGGAATGAGCACCAGCAGGCGGTCGTACTGATTGATAATTAGCAGTTCGGCGGATGCGCGTTTTAATTTTTGCTCAACGTACTGCTGTTCGGCTTCCGAGCGGGTGTGCTGCTCAGGAGTGTCGAGGGAAGTGAGCAGCACGACGGTGTTAAGCGATTCTTTGGGGGATTTGGTAAGTTTGATTTTAACAGACATAGGGCGGTTTATTTTACCGCAATTTAGCAATGTTTTGGATATTGTGGTGGGTGGATATTCTTGGGGGTTGGGTTTCGCGCACCAAAAGGGGGAAGTATCCTCCTATTGAAGGGGGCCAACAATTCACAAACGCAACCGTCTCCACTCGCAACTTGGCGACAGGGTGATCATTTAGCAACTACTCCCCTGACTATCGCTGTTGCGAACTGGATCATAATTGAAAAGGGTCCACCGCTACCAAATTTTGTAGCAGTGGACCCTCTCTTAATCAATCGTCTAACTGTAAATTATTGTCTAACCGCGGATTAACACAGGCAAGAGACCGATTATTTCTGTTGAAATAGGGTTTTTATGTCTTGATCACTCAGTCTTCGGTTATATATTCTAACTTCATCAATTGCGCCGTGGAAACCATCATCAAAGTCGTTCCCTACTCTAACACCGGAGTCGAATCCAATTCGTAGCGGCACAGCGTCATTAACCAGCGTTTTTTGGTCACCTTGACTTTGGGAATCGAGTTCGCCGTTGATGTAGATCTTACCTTCACCATCTTTGAAAGTGGCTACTACGTAATACCATTCGTTCAGTGTCAATAAATCGTCTGATGCGTAGGTCCAGGCGTTTACTGCTTGTAGCCGAATGGCTCTTCCAGTTTGCTTGGCATCGTACGTATCTAGCACAAATCCGGTGCTTCGGCTACCCACCGCTTTATCGATGATCCTGCTACCCCAAGCTTTGCCTGATTGAAGCTTGACCCAAGCGCACAAAGAAAACTCGTTAGAAAAGTAGAGAGAAGAATCATCAGCCACCTCAATATAATCATCTACTCCGTCGAAATAATACGCTCCTTTCATGGTATTAAACCGATCAACTGTCGGAACCGGGCCATTTACCAAACCGTGATTCTCGTATCTGCTATGATCAATTGCATCGGCATTGAAAGGAAAGTAAGCAACCAATCCTGCTTCTAAATCCAGAACCACGTTAAAAGAGAAAGTAGCGTAGCCAAAATCAGATGCGTCGCCAAGCTCGGCTGAGATCACATCAAGCACAACGTTATTGGTATCATCAGGAACTACCTCGAAGAAATAAGGCAGGGGGGTGTTTACCAGCTTTTCGGTCTTAGATCCTTTCTTGGGGGTAATGTATAGGGCTGCATCTTCCTTATCCACCACAATAAAATCTTCCACGGTATACCTTCCTGGCACTAGCTCAAGCGCTTTGGTAATGTACCCTTCGCCAATCGCTATCAAATCCAATCGCTCCATACTATACAGGGCGTTTCCATCGCTATCCTTAATAGTGATAGTAACCGCATCCACTTGCCTGCTACTATTTGTTCGGGAGGAGGAATTGTCACCGGACGCGAAACCTATTGCTATTGGATACTTGGTGTTGGTTTGAGGATCAGTCCCTTGCTCCTCGCAAGCAAAAAACAAACAGGCAACTGCATAAATGATAAATCTTTTCATAAGTTTTCGTATTAGCCTACAATTAATTAAAATTCTGCGTGAAGTTTTTCTTCACTTTCCAAAGTTAAAGTTTTATTTTTCTAACAAAAACATGCACTTTAGAGATAACTTACATGCATATCAGCGGTAATTGGAAGGAAGGTATTTAATGGACATGAGAGCAGAACTATCTTTAGGCTATAGTTTGCAAATGACTATTTTGCGAATAGGTTTGCTTAATCGGAACGGTCGCTATCATACAAACCGACTTGCCGCAATACCAAGAACAGTAATTGATTAGCATCTTCAGAGATGCGCAGCAGAAACGCCAGCGTTCCGAACAGCACTGTGATCCCTAAGGAGCGCAACGGTAGATCGAACCACACCGAATCCATCGGCGGAATGGCCAACGCTAGGTAGAGCACCCCTGCGGTGACCGCCAGTAGCCACAAATTTTTTCCGGTGAAGGGCAGTAGGCGATACTTTTCATAAATGAATATCAGTTTGGCCGCGTTGAAAGCAACAATGGTGAGCAGGGTGGCTCCCGCCGCCCCTTCCATGCCAAAGCGAGGAATAAGCAGCCAGTTGGTAAGTATGGCCAGCCCTGCCAAACCCAACATCATCAGCATATTAAAGCGGTAATACTCCGACATATTGATAATTTCGTTGTTAGAACCGGTGCTCATATCCACTAACTTGGATAATCCGACCACTACCACCACCCAGTAGCCCTGACTAAATTCTTCACCGTTGGGCATGATGACGAACAGATTATGAAGATTGGCCCAGATGCCGACCAGAAGTAGGCTACCAATAAGTTGCTGATTGATTGAGGATTTCCGGTAGATTACTGCGATTGTTTCCAGGTCGTTGGTGGCAAAAGCCTTAGCGATGATAGGCTGACTGATCTGGGAGATGGCGGCCATGGGTACCTCAATGACCACCGCGATGTTGAACATGGTGGTATAGATACCCGTGGCCGACAACCCCAGCATGGAGGTAATCATGAAAGCATCCACCCGGCGGAAGATGCTCGATCCGCTTCCTCCCAAAAATGTAAACAACGAGAACGACACCATCTCGCGCACGTTCACATGTTGCCAAAAGCGGAAGTCCAGGCTAAACCGCAGTTGCCCACGTTGCCCGAGGTAAGCGATGAGCAAGACCAAGTTAAGCGCGTAGATACCAACAAACAGCCAAAGGAAAGTCATAAAGTCGTACCACCGCAGGGCGTAGCCTGCCACCAGCAGCGTAGTTGCGGCGCGCAGTACCACGTCGCGCAGCACATTCACGACCACCGCCTTTAACATGCTGCGGCTATAGGCTTCTAGCACCGCCTGGATGCCCATCAAAAACATCAGCGTCAGAATCAGACGAGCGTAGTCTTGGGTTTGCGGAGCATTTTGACTGAAGTACTGCCAGATACGATCTTCCACCGCCGTGAAGGCAAGCAAGAAAACCAGAAAAAAGAAGACCGATGCCAGCAGTACGGACGGAATAAAACCGCTGGTGTTCTCGGCGCGTTGGGCAATGATGGGATAGTAGCGCAGCACGACCGCCGACAGACCCAGCTGCGCGAACTGAAGAAACAGCAAACTAGTGCTCTGAATAAACCGGACGGAGCCAATCTGGTCAGTTTCTAAAAAAAGGGGAAAGAGTAGAATAACGTTAACGTACCCTAGCAGAATGCCCAGGTAAGAGGAAACGCTAATCCAGATGCTTTGCCGAATGATAATGCCCATGACTAGTATTAAGCGCCGGTATAGCTCATAGGCGCAAAGCTAATGCTTTAACTAGCATATTATAGCGGGACACATTTGGATTTCGTACGTTAAAAAAGATAAGTTTGTGTTATCATACCTTGCCTCAGTCAACAGCTACTGATGCATCAGGTGGACAATCTATAAAGTGGTGAATGAAACTATATGAAAAAGAAGGCACTGATCGTATGCTTCACCGATACCAAACATGATATCCGCGTAGCCCGCCAGATTGATTTTTTAAAAGACACCTACGATGTTACTTTTGGAGGCTATGGCACTTCACAGCAAAACGAAGTTACATTTTTCTCTATTGCCTATGTGCCGCTAACGCTGCCGCGCAAGATAGCGCTAGCCATTTTGTTACTCGCCCGCAGGTACAAGGCTGCTTATTGGATGCAGTACCCTTACAAGCATTTAAAGGAAAACTTACAGTCTAAAAAGTTCGATATCATTGTTGCCAACGATATTGAAACGCTTCCCTTGGCATTCTATCTTAAGGCGTCTCATACTAAAATTCTTTTTGATGCGCACGAATACGCACCTCGTCATTTTGAGGATCGCTTGTATTGGAAGATATTTTTTCAGGGCTTCAACACCTATTTCTGCCGAAACCTAATTCCTCAAACGGACGGTATGCTCACCGTTTGCGAGGGGCTTGCTAACGAGTACGAACGAAATTTCAACGTGAAACCTCGCGTGCTCACAAATGCTCCTGTTTATCATAATTTGTACCCATCGCCAATAAATCCTACCCAAATACGATTGATCCATCATGGCATATTTACAATATCGCGAAAGATATCAAATATGGTAACGATGATGCGGTACGCAGATGATCGTTATTCGTTGGACTTAATGCTCATCTTACCCAAAACTGCTTCTCAAAAAACCAAAGATCGCTATCAAGAACTACAACAAATGGTGGCAGACACTAAAAATGTGCAGATCGTACCTCCCGTACTCAGCCAAGAGGTAGTTTCTTATCTGAACCAATACGACATGGGTATTTTTATTTTAGAGCCAATTAATTTTAACTACACCCATGCCCTACCTAACAAATTGTTTGATTTTGTACAGGCACGGCTGAGTATAGGCATTGGCCCATCGATTGAAATGAAAAGAGTGGTTGAACAATACCAATTAGGAGTAGTAGCTGAAGATTTTACGTCTCAAGCTTTGGCCAGACGCCTAAACGACCTTACGATAGAAAAAATTAAGCAATACAAAGAGAACAGTCATCAAGCTGCCGAAATTTTATCCGCTAATCGGAACCATAAACTCATGCTGACAACCGTGCAAGAAGTGCTGTCATTGCCAAACTGAAGATATTTATGAAGAAAAGTTCACACGAGAAGAGACACGAAAAAACGCTAGCCTTTTTAGGAAAACATTTAAGTAAAGATACTAAAATACTAGATCTGGGCGTTGAAAGTGATTTGTCCAGAAAGATGCGTAAGCAAGGACACGAAGTATTGAATACACAAGGCGAAAACCTGGATATCGATTACACAAATTATCTTAACTGCAACGTGGAAGCGGTTACGGCCTTTGAGATTTTTGAGCATATGCTTGCCCCATTCAATATCTTAAGACAGTTGAAAACGGAAAAGCTTGTTGCATCCATTCCGCTGAAACTATGGTTTGCTAACGCTTACTGGAACGAACAAGACGAGTGGGACAAGCATTATCACGAATTTGAAAAGCGGCAGTTTGACTTGCTTATGGAAAGAACCGGATGGAAAATTTTGGATAGCCAACTGTGGATCAGTGCTGAGTGGAAGCTAGGCATCCGCCCAATCCTGCGCCGTTTCTATCCTCGCTACTATATTGTTTACTGCGAAAGGAGTTAACCACTTTCAAGCTACTCAGTCACTCTGATGCCCCCCAATCCACCCCACGTCCGCCCGAAGAAACACCTGGGGCAACATTTCCTGAAAGATACGGCCATCGCCGAGCGCATCGTGAACAGCCTTACCCAGCACGGCGGCTACCGGCAGGTGCTCGAGATCGGACCGGGCACCGGAGTGCTCACCCGGTTTCTGGTGCAACAGCCTAATTACGAACTCACGGTCATTGAAGTGGATACCGAATCGGTGGCCTACCTGGAGCAACAGTATCCCGAACTACCTATTCTCTCGGAAGATTTTCTGCAAACCCGCCTCGATGAGCACTTCGCCGCTCCCTACGCCATCATTGGCAACTTTCCTTACAACATATCCTCCCAAATCTTCTTCCGCGTGCTCGACGAGCGCCAACGGGCGCCCGAGGTGGTGGGTATGCTGCAGAAAGAGGTGGCCGACCGACTGTGCGCCCCGCCCGGTAGCAAAACCTACGGCATCCTGAGCGTGCTTTTGCAAGCCTACTACACCGTGGAGTACCTCTTCACGGTAGAGCCCCATGTTTTTCATCCCCCGCCCCGGGTGCGCTCGGCCGTGATCCGACTGCAACGCAATGCCACCGCCCAACTGGCGTGCGACGAAGTGCTTTTTCGTCGCGTGGTGAAGCAGGGTTTTCAAAACCGCCGCAAGACCTTGCGCAACGCGCTTAAACCCCTAAATTTGTCCCCGGCCGTTCAGGCACTACCGGTGCTCAACCAACGGGCCGAGCAACTGTCGGTCGGCGATTTTGTGGAGTTAACCCAGCAGATTAGTGGAAGCAATAACCTTGATGCCCTTTGAGGTATCGCAAGAATACCTGGAGTGGGTGCGGGAAGTGATCGCGCAAGACGAAGCCGCGCTGGTGCAAGAAAGTATGGCAGAAGCCAACCCGGTAGATATCTTATCGGTACTCTACGAGCTCAACACCGAAGAGTCGAAGTACGTGCTCAAGTTGCTGGATAAAGAAAAGGCGGCCGACGTAATCATCGAAATTGAGGACGAAGATCAGACGGCTTTCCTGCGCAACTTCACCTCCCAAGAGCTGGCCGAGTTCATCGACTACCTCGACTCGGACGACGGGGCCGATATCCTGAACCGCCTGCCGATCCAGACCCGCGAGGAGGTGATCGACCTGATGCGCAACGAGGAGCGGGCCCACCACGTGAAGGACCTCATTCGCTACGAAGAAGACCGCGCCGGGGGACTGATGGCCAAAGAACTCATCAAGGTTTACCTCACCTGGAACGTGAAGCAGTGCATCGAGGAGATTCGGCGACAGGCCGAGAAAATCGACAAAATTTACTCGGTCTACGTGGTCGACGCCAACCACCACTTGCTGGGAAAAGTGTCGGTCAAAAAATTGCTACTGGCTACCGACGACACCCTGGTGGCCGACTTGTACGACGACGAAGTGATCTCGGTGACCACCCACATGGAAGAAGAAGAAGTGGCCGACGTCATGCGGCGCTACGACCTGGAGTCGGTGCCGGTGGTGGATGCCCTGAACCGGCTGGTGGGCCGCATCACCATCGACGACATTGTGGACGTGATCACCGAACTGGCCGAGGAAGAGCGGCAACTGATGTCGGGAATCTCGGAAGACGTGGAAGAGCGCAGCGACAGCGTGTGGCTACTGTCGCGGGCCCGTCTGCCCTGGCTCATCATCGGCATGGCGGGTGGGCTCATCGGGGCCCGCTTTATCGGCTTGTTCGAAGCCGACATTATGCTGGTGCCCGCCATGGCTTTCTTTATTCCGCTAATCACCGCCACGGGCGGCAACGTGGGCATCCAGTCGTCGTCGCTGGTGCTGCAGAGTTTGGCTTCTTCTTCGGTGTTTGAAGACAGCATGGCCAAGCGTCTGCTCAAGGTAATCACCGTGGCGTTGATCAACGGCCTGGCGCTGGGAGTGCTGGTGCTGGGGTTCAACCTCATCCTGGGCGAACCCGCCCGCTTGTCCATCGTCGTCGCCATTGCTCTGTTCAGCGTGGTGCTGCTGGCTTCCCTGATGGGCACCATCACCCCGCTGGTGCTCGATAAGTTCGGCATCAACCCCGCCCTGGCCTCGGGTCCGTTCATCACCACCGCCAACGATTTGTTGGGCCTCACCGTCTACTTCGGAGTGGCGCATATTCTGTATAATTTCTAGTTATGAAAAAGTGCCTGATCATCGACGACCTGCACGGCTGTATCATCCCCCTGCTCAAAGGAGTCGGCTACGCCGTCGACTACCGGCCAGGCCTATCGCGCCCCGAGGTGCTGAACTGCATCGCCGAGTATGAGGGACTGATTGTGCGCAGCAAGCTGGCGGTGGACCAGGAGTTGATCGATGCCGCACCGAACCTGCGCTTCGTGGGGCGGGCCGGAGCCGGACTGGACCAACTCGATGTGGAGGCCCTCACCGCCCGCGGCATCGCCATCCTCAACGCTCCCGAGGGCAACCGCGACGCCCTGGCCGAGCACTTGGTGGGCATGCTGCTCTGTCTGCTCAACCACATTCACCGGGCCGACCGGCAAGTGCGTGCCGGGGAGTGGGACCGGGAGGGAAACCGGGGCGTGGAGCTAATGGGAAAAACGGTGGGCCTGGTTGGCTACGGCTACATGGGACAAGCCTTCGCGCAGCGGCTCAGTGGGTTTGGGGTGACCGTGCTGGCGTATGACAAGTACCGGAAGGACTACTCTGACCGCTACGCGACCCAAGCGACCATGAACGAGTTGCACGAGCGGGCGGAGGTGCTTAGTTTTCATGTACCGTTGACCGAAGAGACCCATCATTTAGTGAATAAATCGTATCTCGACCGCTTTCAAAAGGATATTTATCTGCTCAACTCGGCCCGGGGTAAGATCATGACGCTGGCCACCCTGGCGGAAGCCATTGCCGGGGGCAAGGTGCGCGGAGCGGCCCTCGACGTGCTGGAAAGCGAACCACCCGCGCGCATGCCTGCCGAACAGCGGCACTATTTCGATAGATTAAGCCAATCGGGGCGGGTGCTTTTCACGCCCCACGTGGGCGGTTGGACCCACGAGTCGTACGAAAAGATTAGCCGGGTGCTGGCAAGAAAGATCATTGCGCTAAACCGGGGTTAGTTCTTACATGGTACTTTTTTGCCGGAAAACATCCTTCTTGTCGGCTTCGATGAGGGTACCTTGGAACTCTGATTTTTAGGCTTCCGATGAGAGGGATTCCTCCGTTGGCTACTTCTTTTCTGTATGCGTTCCAAGCTTATTAAATACCTCCCTATTATCCGAAAACGGTTCGGCGAAATCGTTGAAAAGCCCGTGCTCACTTCCTTTCTGGTGCTGGTTTCGCTGGCCGCCCTGGTGATTGGTTTGAGTTATCAGTATTACGTGGAAGACAACTACAACTTTGTGGGGCAGGTGCTGGCCGAAGCCCACGGGATGCTGTTTGACATCGCCGTGATTGGTATTTTGATCTACTGGCTGAACGAAAACGGACAGAAAAACCTGCGAATCCGCACCTACAAGGATGAGATTGATGACTTTAGGCTGTGGGAATCGGAAGAAGCCGCTTTTCGGACGGCGGGTAACATCAAGCGACTCAACCGCCACCGTATCTATACCATCGACCTGGTGAACTGCCACCTGGCCCGAACCAACCTGGGGTACACGAATATGACCCGGAGCAACCTCAACTCGGCCAACGTATCTCATTCCAATTTAAACCAAGCGGTACTGGTTAACACCCGGATGAACCAGACCAATTTTGAGGCCTCCAACCTTAACCACGCTCAGTTGCAGAAGTCCTACGCCAGCGGTGCCAACTTCAAAGGCGCTTCGCTGATGAAGGCCGACCTGTCGGGGGCTTTTCTGATTAAAGCCAGCTTTGAGAACGCCTTTCTGACCGAAGCCAACCTGCGGGGCGCCATTGTGATGGGCGTGAACTTCACCAACGCCACGCTCTACAAGGCCGACCTGCGCGAGGTCGACGGACTCACCGTGGAGCAGTTGCTCCAGGCCAAGTCGCTGCACCAGGTGCAGTTGGATCAAGCGTTGCTCGAAGAGATCATCGATGTAAACGCCCAGTTGCTGGAGCGTTCGGCTTGAACGCGCCGGGAAGCCTACCCAATTCACTGTTTACGGAACTACGAATCGGAAACCTACCCCGTGGACGTTCTCGATGCGCAGATTAGGGTCCGCTGCCAAGTATTTTCTAAGCCGGGATATAAACACATCCAAACTGCGACCGGCAAAGTAGTCGTCGTCCTGCCAAATGTGCATCAGGATCGCTTCGCGGGGTAGAAGCACGTTTTTTGCCGGGCGAAATAAACCAGCAGTTGCGCTTCACGGTACGTAAGATTTTGGGGTGTCACGTTGGGTCCGATGAGTGTTTGCTGGCGGATATCCAATCTATAATTTCCAATAAGGATCGTGCTGGACTCAGTAGTTTTTTCCGGCTGGCTACGCCGCAGAAAAACGTTGATCTTCAGAATCAGCTCTTCAATACTGAATGGTTTGGTGACGTAGTCATCCCCTCCCAAAGTGAAGCCAACAATCCTATCTTCCTTGAGCGACTTAGCCGTTAAGAATAGGATAGGAACCTGAGCGTCGAGAAGGCGTATCTCACGCGCTAACGCGAAACCATCCATTTCGGGTAGCATCACATCCAGTAAACATACGTCGATGGGTTGCTGCTGAAATTTTTCCAAGGCCTCCGATCCGCCCGTGCAGTGAACCACCCGAAAACCGGCTAGTTCCAGGTTGTCCTGCGTAACAAAACCCAGACTTAGGTCGTCTTCGGCGTACAAGATAGTAGCCCGGGGGTTGCTCATCGCGGCATGGTAATCGTGAACATACTTCCTTGCTGCAAACTGCTCTCTACGGCAATCTTCCAGTGGTGCAACCGGCACACTTGTTTCACGTAGTAAAGGCCTAGTCCAAACCCCTTCACATTGTGCACGTTGCCGGTGGGTACCCGGAAAAACTTACTAAACACCTTCGTTAGCAATGCCGGGGGAATTCCTATTCCCTCATCGGCTACCTGCACTCCTATGCCGTGGCGGGTTTCCCAGGTAGTTATCTTCACCTGAGCCACCGGGGCACTGTACTTGACGGCATTATCCACCAGGTTATGCAGTACGTTCGTCAGGTGGAACGAATCGGTGGACACCACCGGCGAGGCAGCTTGGAGGTTTACAACAAGGTTTAAGTGCGGAGAGTATCGGGCCAAGAAGCTTTCGGCTACCGAGGTGATGATTTGGTGAATGTCGGTATCTTTCTTCTGCAGGGGCACGGCCCGCTGTTCTAGCTGGGCAATATCCAGCACGCGTTCCACTTGCTCGTTCAGGCGCAGGGTCTGCTCCTTAACAACCGTAGCGTAGCGCCTCAACCGCTCGGGTGCCGTGGTACCCTGCGGATTGATCAGTACATCGGCCGACACGTTGATGGTAGCAATGGGGGTTTTGAACTCGTGCGTCATGTTGTTGATAAAGTCAGTCTGCAACTCCGACAGTCGCTTCTGGCGCAGCATTACTACGAGCGCGTAGCAAAAGAAGGTAACGACGACCAACATCCCTCCCGACAACCACAACCAGGGTTGCACCCGGTTGATCAGCACCGCCGATTTGTCGGGAAACACCACACCGAAGTAGTAGGTGTAGTCGCTATAGGTAGGCAATGTACGGGGGGCTGCCGTGCTCACTTGCTGGTTGAGCAGGCTTACCCGATTGCCGTAGAGCATCCGGTCATCAGCGCAATCATAAATTACGTACTCGAACGAGGTAAGCACGTTACTAGCCGCCAGTTCGGTGCGCAAGAAATGCTCCAGCACGTTGGCGTCAATAACGTCATCCACCCGCACCACGTAGTAGTTGCGCGATAGTTGCCGCACGGGCTGGTGGGGCGGCACCGCGTTGCTGTTGTAGGCGGCCAGCGATTCGGACACGCTTCTGAGCGCCACAAATATTCGCTGGTTGAGTTGCTGATCTTCCGTATTCCAGGTGTACACCATCCAGTACGCCTGCAGGGCGATGATGCTTACCACGGCCAGGGCACCGAACCCCACCCACGTGCGAATTGCTTGGTTGGTCATACGCCAAAGATAACGAACTTACCTCTTCGGTGCCCGACGTTAACATTTCGTTAACAAACGTTAGCATTCTGTTAACACCGCCCTACCGATCGTTTCTTTACTTTTGAACTGCTTACCGGTAAGTATTTTGTTGAACCTTAAAATTAGTTAACAATGAAGAAGTATGTTTTAATGACGTTCGTTTTAGTAAGTATGGTCTGGACGGCTCAGGCGCAAAGCCCTTTGGCGATGGCAACTCCCGAAGCTGCGGTGCAGTGGAAAACCACGGCGCACGATTTTGGGACAATTCGCCAGCAGGTGCCCCAGTCGGCTAAGTTTAGTTTCACCAACCGTTCGTCGGAGCCGGTGCTCATTATGCGGGCCGTGGGGTCGTGTGGTTGCACGGTCGCTGATTACACCAAAGAGGCAATCGCTCCCGGAGAACGGGGAGTGGTGCGGGCGACGTATAATGCGGCGCAACTGGGTGCTTTTGCCAAGACGGTATCCGTCACGCTCTCTACCGGAGCACCGGCCCAGGTGCTTCGCATTCAGGGAACCGTGGTAGAGTAACTAGCCTGATTGGTTGCGGCTGACCGATAATGAGTTGCCGTGACCCTATTATCACAGCAGTGCTGCATTTGGCAGCATTGCTGTGTTTCCGTACATTGGGTTTAGCTTTAGCTCATAATAGAAGCTGTTAATGCTCCTGACCCATGAAAAAAATAACTTTAGTTGTAATTGCATTGATTACTCATTCAGAAACTATTGCGTGCAAATGCAGTCCCGGGCGTGGCATGGACTATTTTCTAAACAGCGATTTCGTAGCTACTGCAGTGATCGCCGAAGGTTTTGAGGATACGTTGGGCGACTTAAATTACAATATCCCTGAATATTGGATAAAAATAAATCCCGTAGAAGTTTTTAAAGGTAAGCTGCCCGATTCTTTAAAAGTTACCGGTGGTGGAATGTGCGTTTTGACAATGGCAAAAGCATCTACCTGGATTATCTATGCTAGAAAAAGTCAAAACGGGGAGTACCATATCAGTTACTGCTCGGGGTCTGAGCAGGTAGATAAGTACGAAAACTATTCCGAACTTTCATCGGAAAAGAATGGGGAGGAGCGCAAAGCATCGATAAGAAAAAAAATCCGTCAGTTAGAAATTTTGAGAGAAAACAATATCGATTATACGTACAGTCAGTTAGATATCAACGCAGAAAGCTTAGATCACCAACTAGCCGCATTCAAAGACATCTCGCTCAATGATGACTTCGCAATATTTGAGGTTGAGTTGTCGGAGGATATGAAGGTCCAACAAGTGAAGGTAATTGATGGATTTGATGCTAAGGTTGATAAGGCGTTGAAGAAGCTTTTATCTGAATCTGATTACACCAATCATGGGAAAAGCGACATACAAAAATCTGGTATAAAATAGAGGTTATTCTGATAATTTTCTTAGAGGCTCGTGTCGACACGAGCCTTAAGAATTTATCGGAATAAAGTTTAATGGTTGATAGGTACTTACTATTACCCGCCTTATCGAGATGATCTTAGTCTTTTATCCACATTTCTATTAAATCTGGAGGAAAACACAATTATTGATCTTCCTCTATTAAGACTTAGATTTTTACAAGTCTCTAGCTAATAGAACTACTCCACCCGTGCATTGCTCACGAACACATCGGCCCAACTGTCTTTGTTGTCGGCGATAAATTTCTGGTGGTTGGGATGGTTGAAGTACCCTTCCATATCCGCCTCGTTGGCGAAGGTGGTATGGTGCATCACGTCGTAGTCGGCCTTGCTCCATCGGTTGAAATAACCAAACACCGTGGAGAAGGAAAGTCATGGGGTAAGCTACGCCAGGGGCAACTGGTCTTGACCACATAAAAGACTGTAAAAAAAGCCCAAAGATTGACTTCCTGATAGGTTAGCATTGCGTGGAGCCTCTATTTTAGGAAAAATTTCTACATCTAGAAACCGGTCATGCACTTTTTTCTTGCGCTGCCAATCGCTGTAGCAATTCTTGCTCCCGGCGCTGCATTTCTTCCTGGGTAGAGGCCATCTCCTCCATATTTTGCCTCAGTTCCTCTTCCTGCGACCGCATCGCATCGCTAGTTTCTTGGGCCTCCCGCACGAAAGTTTGCATCCGCTCGCTGGTTTTCAAGCTGATGAGAGACGAGGCCACAAACTCTCCGGCTTTCGCAAGAAAATCCCTTTGATAAGGCTCAAAAGCGTTGAATGAAGCCAGCTCGACCACCGCTTCAACCTTTTCGTTATACACAAAGGGCATAATTATGAGGCAGCGGGGCGTCGCATCGCCCAAACCAGACGTGATATGCGTATATCCTTCGGGCACCTGGGTTAATACAATTGGCTTTTTCTCGAGATAGGCTTGTCCGACCAACCCTTTGCCGAACGCTATTCTTTTTTCAATAAACCGTTTTTTGTCAAAGGCATAGCTGGCCTCCATCTGTAAGTACTGGTCATCCTCATCGTCGCCGCTCACCACAAACAGGCCGCCCTGCTGAGCGCCCAGGTAACTAACCAGATAAGTGATCACTTCATCAGCAAAAAGCTTGAAGTCGTGCTGGTGGTTTCGCACCAGCGCCGAAAACTCCGCCAGGCCATCGGTTACCCAAAGGTGCTTCTGATCAGCTTCTTTGGTCGCCTTCATTTTCTCGCGCATCTTCACCAAAGCTCCGGCCAAGGTGGTTCGGTTGAGCGCGTTGTTTTTTTCGTTGAGGCCCTTCCACCGAACATCGTAGTTTCCTTCGGCAATGTGGGTCACGAAATCCGCGGCCTGCTGCATGTTTTCTATGGAAGCGTCCAGCACTTCTTCTAGTTTATAGTCGTGCTGGCTATCGGTTTCATCACCCGGATTGAACAAGTGTTGATGATTGTTTTCCGCTAGCTTTCCGTATAGCTTATCTCTGATCGTAGCCTCTTTCTTTATTCTCAGGATCACCGAAACAATGGTGGGTAAGCTAATGACCAGCAGCGCAATTTGCAGCCACTTGTTCCACCGCAGGGCCGAAGAGTAGCTAGCCATCGCTTCTTCGTTCAGTTGGTCCATATGGGCGAATATCTCGCTGCTAGCCTCCACGTATACTTCATATATCTGATCGCCGCGCCCTTCGGCCAGCATTGCCTTAAATTTATCCATGTTGCCAGCCTGCACTTCTTCGATCATCTGCCACGAGAAATTGATATAGGCCAACGTACCTTTTTCTAGTTTTTTAACGCTCGAAAGATCAACCCCTAGGCTGTCCAAAGAAGCAATGAGTCCGGCGTAGATGTTTTTCTGTTTTTGGTAGAGAAAATCGAACGCATTAACGTAAATCTCTTGCTCGGTGATTCCGTAACCTCTCACCGTGACGTCGGTGGCCTGCACCAACCGGGTGAGGACAGAAGCGGTCGTTTGTTCAGCCGCGGCAATGCGTTCCCGGAGCTGGTTGTTCTTAATAATAATTTGATTGTTTCGGAAGACACTAATGCTATTTAGTAAAATTAATAATGCAACTAATCCTAGCAAAAAGCTATTGAGCGTCAATTGGTTGATTTTCCTGAGCATATGCAAAAAACCTAGAAATCTAGTAGTCTTACCGCAGGATCAATGGTTGTACCGGTGTTTTTGAAACGGTCACCGCTTACTTTACTGGTCGTAGAAGTCCTACGCTTAGACCCTGATCAGACTATCTGACTGATACGTAAGCGCCACCCATACCGTACGGGGGCTCCGGTCGGCTATGTTGCAATTATGGAGCCAGGAAACAGAACGATGGCTTCCCGCTCCAACAGCACAAGTAAGACCCTACGGTTGGTTTGGCGTTTAATCAGCAGGGCAATGCAGGAAAAAAGTAAATCAGAAAGCCTTCGTTGTTCCACTTTGGCAGTAGCGCAACGAAGGCTTTCGGCAAAATTTATGACACAAGCGGTAGCAATCCAACCCTAGTGATTGCAGGAACCACTACTGCACCGTCGCTTCCCAAGTGATATCCACGTCCGATTCGCCTACGGTGGCGTCGGAGGTAGCCGATTTGATATCGGGTTGGTGCTTGAGCACCACGCGGAAGGTGCCGGTAGTGGCATCGCCCGTGGTCCAGGCAGTTTCCAGTCCCAGTGGGAAGGCTACGTCATTCGGATCATCGGGATCATCGTCATCATCTTCGTAGTTGACCGGATCGGCTCGGTTGCCCGCTCCCAAGTTGCCGTCGCCGGTGGGATCACTAAATAAACCATCCGTCCAGCCAAAGAAAAACATATGGGCTTTAGCTTCTTCTTCCACCTCTTCAGAGATGCTCTCCGGGTCATCGGGGTCGATGGCGTTGATCAGGTCGATAGTCAGGGTGTAAGTGGTGTTGGCCGCCAGGGTAACGGGGGTAAGCACCGGGTCACCGGCTCCTTCCCCGTCGGCATCCTTCCAGGTGGCGACGACGGGTGCTCCGGTGGTAGGAGTGAAGGTTAGGGTAACGTCGGTAATGGTCTCTTCCTCATTTTCTTCGGGCGGAACGTCGTCGTCAACGCAGGAGGAAAAGAATAAGATCGAGCTGAATAGCAGCGCGTAAGTGATGAATGTTATCAGTTTCATAATCAGCAGTGTTTTATTGGGATAGAAAAGATAGTTCTGCGTACGTCGAGGCCAACGGGAACCCGAACCAGTGAGCTAACTGCCAGAACGTGGTAATGAGCAGGAATCCGTAGTGTTCTCGTTGGGGCACACCGGTGCCTCTGCTGTAAAGCAAGAGCTACGGAATAGTAAGAGGGGAAACTAGCCTACGGGTGGGGCGCGGGAGCCTTCGGAGAAGCCAACCCAGGCGGCAATCCACTGAGGAGGGGCGGCGGCATTGAGCAGTGCGGGCAGCCCGAGCACTTCCTCAACGAAACATTGGTCAGCAACCACCAGGGAAGGCTGCACCAGCCAGTCGCAGAGCAAGCAAGCATCATTGGCGATGATGACAGCGGGGCCATCCTCATGCGGCAGGTTATCCGCATGGCGGTGCAGGGGAGCGCCAACCAGGTGCAGACCCAGCAGATAGACCAGTAAGGCCTGGCTTAGACAGCGCAGTGTACGACGGTTGAGTGATACCACGGCAGCAAGATAACGAAGTGGTGGTCATAAACGCAATCCTATTGCAAATTATTTAGATCGATCTGTTTCGGCTGCGATAAGAGTAGCGTCCTTGGTTTGTGAGCGATTGCGGGACTATATTAGGCCGCTAACCCAACTGATATCCTATACTTTTACTTGCTAACACAGCTATGAAACTATTTAAGAATCCAGAACCCCAACCGGTTGAAGTGGCTGGTCATTCGTTACGTTGTCCGGTGTGTCAGAACACCCTGTTCTGGAACAGAAGAGCACAACTTAACTCATCCATTGCCTCGTTCTTCGGTTTGGAATGGGCCAACCGAAGTGCCACCTGCTTCGTTTGCGCCGAGTGTACGCATATCTCTTGGTTTTTGGGGTGACTTTAGTAGGGACAAGCAATGCTATCTTGGGTTAGAGCGGTAAGCATCGGCAACGTGCCTAGTTTCCCGGGCTACCTCCCTAAGCGCTCCACAATTTCCCTTACCATCGCCGCGGGAAGTAGCTCGGAAGAAACCACAATCGCCTGATCGGGTTCTTCCGAACCGGGCTCTTCCAGATCAGCGAATTGCGAGTCCAGCAGTTCGGGCGGAAAGAAGTGATCGCGCGCCAGCATGCGGTTCAGAATAAGCTCTTTGCTGCCCTGCAAGTAGGCGAAGCGCACGTTAGCGGTGTAGTTCACCGACAGTTGCACCCGGTAGCTCTCTTTAAGGGCTGAGCAGGCCAGCACCGCTCCCCCTTGGGTATTCCAGATTTTGATTTTATCGGCCAAAATAGCCAACCAGGGCCTGCGGTCGGCATCGGTGAGTGGGTTGCCCCGTTGCATCTTGGCCACGTTGCTCGGCGGATGGAAATCGTCGGCATCGTAGAAGGGCAACGACAAGGCTTCGGCCAGCAGCTTGCCCACGTGCGTTTTTCCCGAACCCGATACTCCCATCACAATGATGACCATAGTCTAACAAACTAGTTCCGATGCTGTTACTCCTGGCAAATTAACAATTCCATTGTACTTTAGCTGCGAATCCAAGCAGTAAACTTATCCACCATGAAATCTATTTTTTATAGTCTGGCCGTAGGGCTTGCCGCCTGCGCCACCACCGAAGAAGCCACCGACGATATGCCCATCAACTACCCCCCCACCGAGCAAGTGAGTCAGATCGACACCTACTTCGGCACCGAAGTGCCCGATCCCTACCGCTGGCTGGAAGACGACCGCTCGGCCGAAACCGCCGCCTGGGTGGAAGCCCAGAACGAAGTGACGGAGGAATATCTAAGTCAGATTCCCTTTCGCGAAGCCATCAATAAGCGGCTCACCACGCTGTGGAACTACGAAAAGTACTCCGCCCCCGTCAAGGAAGGCAACGCTTACTACTTCTATAAAAACGACGGACTTCAGAACCAGGCGGTGCTTTATCGGCAGGCGAACCTGCGGCAGGCGACCCTGCGGCAGGCGACGCTAGACGCCGAACCCGAAGTGTTTCTAGATCCCAACACCTTTTCGGACGATGGCACCGTGTCGCTGGGAAGCACTAGCTTTACCGAAGACGGGTCGCTGCTGGCTTATTCCATTTCCGAATCGGGCTCCGACTGGCGCAAAATTATGGTGATGGACGTGGCCTTGCGCACGCTCGTGGGCGATACCATCCGGGATGCGAAGTTCAGCGGCATCGCCTGGCGGGGCAACGAAGGGTTTTACTACAGCAGCTACGACAAGCCGGAAGGCGGCAGCGAATTGTCGGACCGCAACAACCACCACAAACTGTTCTACCACCAACTGGGCACCCCTCAAACCGACGATCAACTCGTGTTCGGAGGCGAAGCCCAACCCCGGCGCTACGTGGGGGCCGGAGTCACCGAAGACCAACGCTACCTGGTGATCACCGCCTCCGAAAGCACCAGCGGCAACGAGCTGTACTTCAAGGATTTGAGTCAGCCGGGCAGTGAGATCATTCCGGTGGTAGAGGACTTCGATAGCGAGCAGTACGTGGTGCACAGCGAGGGAACCACCCTGTATATTCTCACCAACCGCGATGCTCCCAACCAGCGCTTGGTGACGGTGGATGCCGGGCAGCCGCAGCCCGAAAACTGGCAGGACTTGATACCCGAACGAAAGGAAGTGTTGCAGTCACCTTCTTTTGCCGGAGGCAAGATGTTTTTGAACTACCTCAAGGACGCTTCCACCCGCATTGAGCAGTACGATTTGCAGGGCAACAAGGAGCGCGACGTTGCCCTGCCCACCCTGGGCACCGCCTTTGGCTTCGATGGGAAAGAAGACAGCGA
Source organism: Cyclobacteriaceae bacterium (assembly GCA_965217295.1). Taxonomy (GTDB): domain Bacteria; phylum Bacteroidota; class Bacteroidia; order Cytophagales; family Cyclobacteriaceae; genus Tunicatimonas. The sequence goes on along the minus strand of CBDCHR010000008.1, from coordinate 2,973,772 downwards.
TACGGTGTTCTATGCCTTCACCTCCTTCACTTATCCCACCACCATCTATGCCTACGACATCGCCAGCGGCGAATCTACCGTGCTTCGCCAGCCCACGGTCGACTTTGATCCGGATGCGTACGAAACCAAGCAGGTGTTTTACTCGAGCAAAGACGGCACGCAGGTGCCGATGTTCATTGTGCACCAAAAGGGACTGGAGCTGAAAGGGCAGAACCCGACCTACTTGTATGGCTACGGTGGCTTCAACATCAGCCTGTCTCCCAGCTTCAGCATCACCAACCTTTACTGGCTTGAGAACGGCGGGGTGTACGCCATGCCCAACCTGCGGGGCGGTGGCGAATACGGCGAAAGCTGGCACGAAGCGGGCACGCAACTGAACAAGCAAAACGTGTTTGACGATTTTATTGCCGCGGCGGAATACCTGAAGCAGGAAAAGTATACTTCTACGGAAAAACTCGCCATCTCGGGTCGCTCTAACGGCGGGCTGTTGGTGGGAGCCACCATGACGCAACGACCTGATTTATGCCAAGTGGCTCTGCCGGGAGTGGGCGTGCTCGACATGCTGCGCTACCACCAATTTACGGCCGGAGCCGGTTGGGCCTACGACTACGGTATTGCCGACAGCAGCCAGGCCATGTTCGACTACCTGTACGCCTACTCTCCCCTGCATAACATCGAGGAAGGAGTGCGCTATCCGGCCACTTTAATCACCACGGCCGACCACGACGACCGGGTGGTGCCCGCCCACTCGTTCAAGTTTGCGGCTACCTTGCAAGAGAAGCAGGCCGGAGACAATCCGGTGCTCATTCGCATTGAAACCAAGGCCGGGCACGGAGCCGGAAAGCCCACCAGCATGCAAATTGCCGAGTGGACTGATTTGTTCGCGTTCACGTTTTATAATATGGACTGGCAGCCGGAGAATGCGCGGTAATCTATGAACCACCAACGCAGGAATGAATCCCTACGCTGGTGCGTATTCTTTGAGGTATATGTTTTCTTCTAACAAAAAAAGTTATGCATTGGCTATTTCTAGTGTCTCGTCTGCTCTTAGGCATCATCTTCGTTGTTTTTGGACTCAACGGTTTCGTTACCTTTATTCCGGTGCCTGAACTGCATCCGTTTATGCAGATGATGGTCGACAGCGGCTTTATCTACATAGTGAAGGCTTTGGAAGTGATCGGCGGTTTGTTGTTACTAACAAATTTCCGGGTGCCACTGGCACTGCTGATTCTGGGGCCGGTGGTAGTTAACATCTTGCTATATCACACTTTCTTTGATCCGCGCAACTGGCCAGTATCAGTACTAAACCTAGTGTTGTACATCATCGTGCTAGCTAACTATTGGCCGCTTTTTCGCTCATTGCTGACGTCTTCTCCCAAAATTTCTGCTTCGTGACTATCCCAATCCGCCCCGGCACCGCCGATGATTTGCCGCAGGTGCTCGATCTCATCCAGGAGCTTGCCACTTTTGAGCGAGAACCCAACGCGGTGACAACAACCGTCAAAAGCATGCAGCAAGACGGTTTCGGAGAGCGCCCGGTGTTCGAGTTCTTTGTGGCGGAAGATGAGCGTCAGATTGTGGGCCTGGCGCTGTATTTCTACAGTTACTCCACCTGGAAGGGGAAGTGCATCTACCTAGAAGACCTCATTGTGACCGAAGCGTACCGCGGACGGGGACTCGGTCGGCGCTTGCTCGACCGGGTGGTGGTGAAAGCCCAAGAGCAAAACGCTAAACGGGTGGTGTGGCAGGTGCTGGACTGGAACACCCCGGCCATCGAGTTTTATGAATCGCTCGGCGCGGCCCGGCTGCCCGAGTGGATCACTTGCCGGTTGACGGAGGAGCAGATTCAGGAGTATCAGCCGATTGATGGCAATGATACCGGTAAATAACCAGCTGCGCGATTAATGGTGGCCGCGTGACTAATCACGCGGCTACACCTCTTCCATTAACGTGCGAAAACTGACCGTTTTGGGGCCGTACTTTTGTTGGCTTTCTTGCTGCAGGCGGGGGGCAAACTCTTGCTGATAGCGTTCATAATCTTCCCGGTTGTTGGCGAGATACTGCACGGCGTAGGTGGAGGTGCCTTCGCTCTGCTCCACGTCCAGCAGGCGGAAAATTCGCGCAGTGACGAACATTTTGGTGTTGAGCACGTCCAGCACGTGCTCGGTCTGCATCCAGCGCAGCCACTCCTGCTCCACCGACTGCTCTACGTTGATGGTGACGTTGTATAGAATCATAATGGGTAGGTTTATCCGTGCGACGAAGATACGGAAGGACGATCAATAAACGATATTCCGATGCCTTTTGCTAAAGGTATCAAACCCAAAGACTGTCCGTTACCGATCACTTGCTGTCCGGTTCCGAACACTCAAAGACGAGCTAAAGTACCCCTAGGCACCGTACGGTGGGTTGGCACTGGGCTTGTTGCGGTAGCGGTAGACCCAAACCGCCATGCTCAAAAACTATCTGCTCATCGCCGTCCGCAACTTCTGGAAGCAGAAGAACTACATGATGCTCAACGTGGGCGGACTCGCCCTGGCCATTGCTACCGCCACGCTGGCCCTACTCTTCGTGCGGCACGAATACAGCTACGACCGCTGGGTGCCCAACCGGGAGAACATCTATAAAGTATACCGACAGTGGGATTCGGATGGGGGTAATACGTTCACTCCCTACCGCCTGGCGGAAGCACTGCGCAACGAGTTTCCGGAGATAACGAGCGCGGCCTGGGCCGTTGAGAGCGGACGGGTGCTCATTGGGGCTGAAGACCAGGAAGGCATCTTTGCGGATAAAATCGCCACGGTCGACAGCAGTTTCTTGCGGGTGCTTCCGTTTCCGCTGCGCTACGGCAACCTCGATAACGCCCTGGAGCGCCCCCGCACCGCGGTGCTCAGCAATGAAACCTCCCAAAAGCTCTTTGGCAGCGAAAACCCGGTGGGCCGCACCCTGCGCGTGAACGCCGACACCGACTACGAGATCACCGGCGTGCTAGCCCCCTTTGCCGGTAGCAGTCACCTGGCAATAGACGCGCTGATCCGCGATACGACCAACGTATATCTTTCCTGGACGGGCAATAACCCCGCCACCTACGTTGCGCTAAATCCGAACTCGAATGTGGCGGCGCTGGAGAAGAAAATCACCGACGCGATCAACCCCCGCATCCGGGCTGAGATGGAAAGCTTCGGAGCGAACGTTGACGAGTATCCCGACTGGAAACTACTGCCGCTGCGCGACGTGCAACTGAGCGGTGGCAAGATCGGCGGTCCTTTCTCCGGGCAGGGCGAAGAGCGCACCGTCTTCGTCATTGCCCTGGTGGCGCTGGTGATCGTTACCATTGCCAGCATCAACTACATGAACATGGCCACCGCCCAGGCCGCCCGCCGCGCCCGCGAGGTGGGCGTGCGCAAAGTAACTGGTGCGCACCAATCCCAACTGATGGTGCAGTTCTTAGCCGAGGCGGGCTTGCAGTGCCTGCTGGCCCTGCCTGTGGCCGTGTTGCTCACCGAACTGGCTCTGCCTGCCTTCGAGAACGTGGTGAACCGCGATCTGGTGCTGGACCTCAGCACCTGGGCACAACTGTTACCCTATCTGCTGCTGCTCATTGCCGGGCTAAGCATCGTCTCCGGCAGTTATCCCGCCTTTGTGCTATCGGGCTATCGACCCACCGACGTGCTCAAGGGCAAATGGCTACGCCGCGACCAGGGCAAGGTGCTGCGTCAGAGCCTGGTGGTGGCCCAGTTTGTAGGAGCCATTGTGGCCACCATCGTGATGTTTTTCATCTACCAGCAAATCCGCTTCATGCAGAACCAGGAGTTGGGCTTCCGGGGCGAGCAGGTGATGGTGATCACGGTGAACGCCCAGGAAACTTACGAAAAAGTACTGTCGCTGAAGTCGCAACTGCTGCAAAACCCCCGCGTCAAAGCCATGGCCACCGCCGACGGACTGCCCGGCTCCGACTACTCAGACTATGGGTTTGAGGTGGGTGGACAGGAACAGTCGATCAACAGCGATATTTTCTTCGTGGATGCCGACTACCCCGGGGTACTAAATTTAGAGATGCAGCAGGGCCGGTTTTTGTCGCCTACCGACACCTCTTACCTAACCTTTGTGGTGAACGAAGCCTTCGTGAAGAAGTACGACTTGCAAGACCCGGTAGGCCACCCCCTTGATTTTACGGGAGCGGAGGCCCTTGGTGACGAGCGCGGACGCATTATCGGCGTGGTGAAGAACTTTAACTTTAGTAGCCTGGAGCGCAGTATCCGTCCGCTAGTGTTTTCCGGGGGGATCAACGCCCTGCGCGGTGGCTGGATCAACGCGGTGGCGGTGCGCCTGCAGACCGACAACCTGCGCGAGACGATCGCCGAAGTAGAAACCTTCTGGAAGCAAATAGAACCCGACCATCCCATTCGCTACACCTTTCTGGACGATGACTTTGCCGGGCTTTACGCCGAGCAGGAGAGGCTGGGCCAAACCTTGCTCTACGCCACCGGCATCACCCTGTTTATTGCGCTGCTGGGCCTGTTCGGGTTGGCTTCGTACGTGGCCGAACGGCGCACCAAGGAGGTTGGCGTGCGCAAGGTACTGGGTGCCTCGGTGCCGCAGATTGTCACGCTACTTGGGGTGGACTTCCTGAAGGTGGTGCTGATCTCGGGCGTGGTGGCTGCGCCCATTGCTTGGTGGCTCACCCGCCGCTGGCTCGCCGACTTTGCCTACCGCACCGAGATCACAGCAGCGCCCTTTCTGCTGGCCATTGCCCTAGCGGTGGTGGTGGCCGTACTCACGGTGAGTGCCCGCGCCATCAAAGCCGCCCTGGCCAACCCGGTGGATGCACTGCGGAGTGAATGAAGAGATGTATTGTCATTTAATTAAGCGCTTTTTTCATAATGCAATATAGCGACCGGCTGCCTATCAGACCGCTATTACTCTCGGATATCATCCGATTTTCCTCCGAACGTAGCGATACCAATGAAATCACTCTCTACCTTTTATCCATGAAGTTCCAAGCATTTACAAACGTTTACAAACGGTTATAGACGACTACAAACGCTTAGCAGACGAATCATTTGCCTACCCTGCCCCACCTTTGCCAACGAGTTTAATGTTCAACAACTAAATAACGAAAACGATGAACGCATTAAAAAACCGAGTACAACTCATTGGACGCCTGGGTCAAGACCCCGAAGTGAAGCAACTGAGCAACGGGGGCACACTGGCCCGCTTCTCCGTGGCCACCACCGAAACGTACAAGAACAAGCAGGGCGAGCGGGTAGAGGATACGCAATGGCACAGTGTGGTGCTGTGGGGCAACCTGGCCGAACTGGCCGGGCAGTACCTGCACAAGGGCAAAGAAGTAGCCCTGGAAGGAAAACTCAACCACCGCACCTACGATGACAAGGACGGAAACAAGCGCTACGTCACCGAGGTAGTGGGCAGCGAGTTCCTGATGCTAGGCAAGAAAGATAAAGCAGCCTAAAGCTACGGTCATTTCCCAGTGAGCGAGGGGCTTCCAGCCCCTCGTTGATAAGCAGAAAAAAAGAGCGATCTCGTCACGAGATCGCTCTTTCTTATTGCCTTTAACCTGCCTATCCCTTTCCATCAAAACAAGCATCCTACCCATCCTGATCGTCAGTAGCTCACAAAGGGCATCTGGTGATCGTACTGGGTATCTTCAACCAGCCGCAGGATGAAATCGGCCAGATCAGCCCGGCCAACTTTGGAGCTGGCGTTCACCCCTACCCAACCCACACGGTAGTTTCCCTTCTTGGGCTCCTCCGTGAGTCTCGGACCCCGAACGATGGTCCACTCCAGGCCGCTGTTGCGCAGCACCTTGGCGTGCTCGATGGCATCGTTGAGCACCTTGGGCACCGCCACCTTCATAACAAACCGAATAGCCTTATCGGCAAACTTAGGTTCGTCTTTCTCAAAAGGGAGTCCGCCCCCCGACAGTGAAATGATGCGGTTCACTTTCACCTCCTTCATGGCCTGCACGATGTTCTTGGTGCCGTTGGTCTGCAACCACTCGGGCGAGCCCTTCACGTGTCCGAACACGCTCACCACCACGTCGGTGTCGGCAACGGTGTTTCGCACGTCGTCGTAGTTGAGCACGTCGCCCTTCACCAGCGTGAGATGCTCGTGTTGGGTGGTGATTTTCTCAGGACTACGAACCAGGGCTTTCACCGCGTATCCCTTCGCCAGGGCTTGGGTTAAAAATGGTTGTCCGGTGCGGCCGGAGCCTCCGAATAGGGCAATAGTTTTCATACGTAAAAATTGGTTTAGTGAACGTTTTGAGTGAGGGTGGCGAATCGACTTTCCAAATCAGCCAAGCGGGTGTAGCCGCTCGCCAAGCGGTGATAATTTCCTTCGCTTTGGGCGAATACGGTGGGAAAACCGCTGACTCCGAGCTGCTGCGACCGTTGAAAATCGGCTTCCGCCAGCGCTTTGAATTCGGGCTGCTGCATCTGCGCCACGAAGGTTTTTCCGTCCAGATCGAAGGCTTCTGCCAAAGGTGCATAGGCGGCGGTATCCTGCGGAGCCAGCCCTTCGTAATACACCGCCTTTTGCAAGGCACCGGCAAACAACACGGCCTCTTCGGGACGATGCGATTTGAATACGCTCAGGGCGATGCCTAAGGGAACAGAGGTGAAGATGGTCGTTCCCTCTTCCAGCACCCCTTCCAGGAAGCCTTTCCCGAAGGTCACTCCGGTAGCTTGCTCCACTTCTTTATAGGCCCACCGGATGTACGAGGCTACCTCGCCAATGGGTCCAATGCGCGAACCGGTGATCATTCCGCCCGATACTACCTCAAAAGATACGTCCGACCGGTGGTCTTGATAGAACTGCTCCATCACCGGAGAAAAACCATAACACCAACCGCAGAGCGCGTCGTATGCATAAATTATTTTCATAACTGAGAAATTAGCGTTGCTTAATTAAACAGATGAACGTATGTTTGGAGTATATAGTTGAAAGATAGGTACATACCTTTTAGTAAGTATGCAGAAAGAAGTGAAGGTCACCCCCCGTTGTCCGATCCGCACCACGCTGGAAATGCTGGGGGGAAAGTGGAAACTGCTGATTATTTTTCAGATCGGTGAGCGGGCAGTTCGGTTCGGAGAATTGAAGCGCTTGCTGCCCGATATTAGTGAGAAAATGCTGGTGCAGGAGTTGAAGAGCTTGGTTGATAGCGATCTGGTTATTCGGCACAGCTACGGGGAAGTACCGCCGCGGGTAGACTACCGGTTGACCGAGCGGGGCAAAATGGCTTTGCCTCTGATCGACCATCTAAAAGATTTTGGGCAGGGTTACATTGATCAATAGGCCGGAAAAGCGGTGCGCTCTAGCGGAAAGCTTGTAAGAAACTTTCGATGCCTTTCTTATCCATTAGCACGTGGTCACCACGCTGAACCAGGAAGTCATTGAGTTCGCTAGGATCAAAGTAAGAAAGCGAAAATACTCCGGGATGGGACTTTTTGTACTGTTTTAAGATTTCTTTAGCAATCTGAGATTTGCGAGTGTCATGAATAGTTACCATATCCAAACAACGCATCAAACCGCAAAATAATTCACCATTCTCCCTTTATCACTCCTTCGCGGCCGCTGGTGCGGTTAAGCTCAACGGTATAAGTTGCCCGCTCGAAGATCGGTTCTCCCCCATCCGTCACCCCTTCCACAATCACTTCAAAAGTGCCTAGCTCGTCAGAATTAATCACCTCGATTTCCAGCGGATTATCCTGCAGGATTACCAATGGTTGCCAGTGCAGCAGGCTACGAAAGTCCGGTTCGTAGGCCTCCCGAGCGTCACGGAAAGCGAACGCTCGAGGGGCCGTGTACAGGGTCACCTGCTCCTGCCGGGCCGTAGGTGACAAGGCCGGGCCGTAGGCGTCGCCCGACCGGGTATACACCGCAATCACGCCGTCGAACCGGTACTCCCCGTAGTAGGTGCGCCGGTTCACCGTCTCGATGCGCTCGATTTTGTCCGGCGGAAAATTTACCAGGTAGTTTACGTCCCGAATAAGCACCCCGTCCATAAAAACCGCCGGTTCCCCTTCCAGAAAGGTACGCGTCGGAATATCGAAGACATCAAAGTCGTAGGTGCCCTGCCGGTTGCGCAGGCGGACGCCCGGCATCAGTTCGCGGTTCACCTCCACAAAATTGGGCAGCGCCACGTAGTCATCGGAGCGCACCGTGAAGTTTGGCGCTCCGTAAAAACGAAAGGCTGAACGGTTAGCGACCGCCGCCGAGTCGACCGGGCGATACAGATCATACTGCGCGTTGATGCGCGAGCGCTGTGTATACGTGGCGAGCAACTTCTGCAGTGCCGCCGCCGGGACTTCCGGAAACACTTCGCGCGCGTAGGTATTTTCGGGAGCGAATTTCTCATCGATCGTCCACTGCACACGCAGCGTTGGGTCGGCCGTTTGCAGCACCACTTCCTGCTCACCCTGCCGCCGCTTGTTGATCGGAATGCGAAAGCGGTTCTGCTGGTCCACGAAGTCGTACTCGAAGTAAGGATCGGTGCCTGGTATCGACAGGATAACCGTGCGGTCGGCCGTGCTTTGGTTCATGCCGGTCACGCTTCCGCTGAGGGTGAGCCCATCGTCTTCCCAGGAGTAGCGGGGGAGGCTAGAAGAAGTTTCGGAGGGCTCCACTGAGTGTTCTTCAGGAGGTTGATACCTTCTGATGGGGTCCACCTTGCGGACACTAATGGCTACCCGCGCGCTTTGGGTTGCATCGGCCAATTGCAAGCGCACCGTCACCAATTCGCGGGGCTGGTAGCGACCTTGGTCTAGCTCAATCTGCACGGCTTCTTCCGCCGCCTGGCGAGAGTTTGCTGGCGGCTCCGGAGTTCGTTGATCCGAAGCGGACGCCGACAATCGGTCTTCGTAGGCATTCACCACCAGCAGCGGTTGGGTGGCAAATGCGATCGGGCCCTCGTTGCGCATCCACTGGGTGTAGGCCCGCACCTGATACCAGCCTCCCGATAGCGTGTCGGGCAGACGGAGTTGTCCCCGAGCCACTCCGTCTTCAATCGCAAATATGCCCTGCACCACCGCCCCGGCCCGGTTCAGCACTTCGGCGTACAGCACTGTGCTAAGCGAAGGGTCTCCCCGCAACGTTCCCTGAAACCAGAGCGTCTCCCCCGCCCCCACCACGCGCTCCGACAGTTGCAGGTGAACGCGTTCGGGGGATAGGGCCCGCGGTTCGGTGAAAGCAGAAGACGAGAATCCGCTTTGCGCAAATAGCACGCACGTTACAAGGAATATAGTTCGTTGCATAGTTACCAAAATGAAGGAACCTCGGTGGTGGCACCGGGCAGCAGCGTGCAGTCGAAGCACGATTCAGCCGCCTCCGGATCACCATCCACGCAGCCGGGACTCCCTCCCGGTGACCCACCCGGACCGGGCGGCACCTGCCCCCGGTTCACAAATATTCGTTTCTCGGTAACCGACGACACCTGAAGGTAACCCAGTACGCGCTCCCGAGCATCCGTCGTGCTGGTCATGTTGCCCGGAATGGGAGCGGGTGGCGGGGCAAACACCGAGCCACCGTCGGTTCGTTGCTGCTGCACGTTGGCCCAGAAGCGGTAGGCGCGTTCGGTCATCGAGTACTGCTTCACCAACAAACTGTAGCGCCGCTGCAATTGCAGCCCGCTCTTGGCCACAAAGTTAATCTCGCGTCCAATGATGCGATCGCTGCGCAAATCTTCGGTAGAGGCCACGTTCAAGTAACGTGCCTGCGAGCCCGACCGGAAGCACAGGGGTACGATCAATTGGTCAGGCAGCGTCAGCGGAGCGATAAAGGAATAGGTTTCTCGCCAGTCCCACCGGTAGTAAGCGGCCTGGTCGTTGCCGCTGCCGGTGTTCAGATAAAACTGCACGCCCCATCGTTGCAAAATTGTTCCCAAAGAAGATTGGTAGTCTTCACTGGCTAGCGCGTAGTAGATGCTATCAATGGGGGCCACGGCAGGCATGGTTTCCGGCAACGAGACGTAGGCCTGGCCGTTGGGCGAAACCACGTGCAGTTGGTAGGTTTTACCCACCTGCCCCCGGAAGGTGCTCGGGTCGGTGAGGTACTCGCCGCCGTTGCCGGTTTCGAGCAGATCGGCCCGCGTGCCTTCTTCGTCGGTGATGTACACTTCGGCCCCGATCAGCGGGTCTCCCTCGTAGGTTTTAAGACTGGGCGAGGTGTAGGTGAGCTTCACCGAATAGGGTTCGTCGGCATCGGTGATCAGGCCATCGACCACGAGCAGCCGTTCGCCCGACAGCGATTCATCGAGGTCAATCCGCTCGATGCATCCGCTTAGGAGCATCAGCAGCCCAAAAATGATCATCGCGTACCGCATCAGAACTTAAAGTTATAGGTAACCGAAGGAAAGGGACGTCCCAGGATAGACAGCTGGTAGGCCGACAGGGTGCCGCCCGCATCGTTCAGGAAGAAAACCGAGTACGGATTGTTACGCCCGTAAAGGTTATACAACGCAAAGGTCCAGCTCGAGTCCCAATTCTTTTTCTTTTTTAGGTTGCCATCCACCGAAAACGACACATCCAGCCGGTGATAGTCCGCCAGGCGGTACTGGTTGCGGTCCGAGAAATGGGCAATATCCTGATTACCGACTCGGTAGGTACCCTCGGGCAGGGTGATGGGCCGCCCGGTGCTGTAGGTGAAGTTGAACCCCAGCCGGATGCGGCGCGTGAACTGGTAGTTGCCCACCACCGTGAAGTCGTGCGGCTTGTCAAAGTTCGAGGGGTACCAGTCGCCTTGATTGATGCGTTCGTCGCTGGTGTTGCCCTCTACCCGCCGCAGGGTACGGGCGTAGGTGTAGGACAACCAGCCGGTGAGTCGGCCCAGGTTTTTCGCCAGGTACGCTTCCACCCCGTAGGCCCGGCCCACGCCGGTGAGCAAATCGGTTGCCAACTGATCGTTCATCAGAATTTCGGCCCCGTCGCGGTACTCGACCAAGTTTTGCAGGTCTTTGTAGTAGACTTCCACCGATGACTCGATGGCGTTGTTGCGGGAGTTGCGGAAGTAGCCCAGCGCGTACTGGTCCCCAATCTGCGGAGGCACGTAAGCATCGCTCAGCTTCCAGATGTCGGTGGGGGTGATGGCCGCGGTGTTGGAAATCAGGTGCAAGTTCTGCCGCATCCGCTGGTAGCTCAGCTTCACGCTGCTGCGGGGGCTGAGTCCGTAGCGCAGCGCCACCCGCGGCTCAAAGCCCTGGTACGAAACGACGGTTTGTCCCGCGCCGTAGCGTACCGAATCCACCACCGTGCCCGGCGAGCGGGGAAGTCCTTCTTCGTAAATAGCCACCGTCCGCGGCCCCACCGCCCGGTAGTGGTTGTAGCGCAACCCCAGGGTAAGCGTAAGGGCGGGCGAAACCGTGAACTCGTCGTTGAGGTAAGCGGCCAGGTCCCAGGCCCGTTCCTCGGCCAAATCTTCGGGAGTGATCAGCGAAAATTCACCGTCGGGACGCAGTTCGCCCGGCGCGAAGTCGTAACGGGCGGCGTTGATGCCGACGTCCACCTGGTGGCGTTCGCCCCAGAAGCGCGTCAGGTTCCAGCGGGCCTCAGTGGTGGCGAAGGTGGCGTCGAGCGACGTGGCGCGGGTGCTGTCCTGGAAGTCGCCCACCTGGTAGCCGAAGCGCGAGTGGGTAAGGGTGAGGGCCGACAGCCACTCGGGCGAGATCAGGTAGTCCCAGTGCAGGGCCGCTCCCTGGTTCTGGTAGCCGTAGGCGGTGGTGCCCGCGTAGTTGAAGTCATCGTTGCTCAGGTAACCAGTGATGCCCACCTTGTGCGCCTCGTTGAGGCGGTAGGTCCACTTCACGTTGGCATCGTAAAACGAAGCGGTACTCTGCCGGATGTTTAAATCCTGCACCCGGTTCAGAATCCAGTCGGAATACGACGCCCGGCCACCGATGATCAGCGAGCTCTTTTCGGGGACCAGCGGCACCTCCAGCGCCAGCCGACTGGCCACCAGTCCGATGCCGCCGCTGCCGGTCACCTCGCGCAGGTTGCCCTCCTTAAGCGACACGTCGAGCACCGAGGCCACCCGTCCGCCGTAGCGCGCCGGAATGCCGCCCTTGTAGAGCGTGGCGTCGCTGAGCAGGTCGGCGTTGAAGGCCGAGAAGAACCCAAACAGGTGCGAGGGATTGAACACCGGAATACCGTCGAGCAGGATCAGGTTTTGGCCCACGTCGCCGCCCCGCACGTTGAACCCGGCGGCGCCCTCTCCGGCCACGCTCACGCCGGGCAGCAGCTCGATGGCGTTGATCAGGTCGACCTCCCCCAGGAAGGCGGGCATCTTCTGCACCTTGCGGATGTCCATGCGCGTAGCGCTCATCTGGGCGTTGCTCACGTTATCGTCGGCCGCCCGGTCGGTGATGGTGATCTCCTCCAGGCGGGCGGTGGCTTCGAACAGGTCTGCCGACAGGGTGCCATCGGATACCACGCGCACCTCCTGGGTTTCTTCCTCAAAGCCCAACGAGTTGATCACCAGGGTGTGGAAGCCCACGGGCAAAACGAACGAGTAATAACCATTTATATTGGTTGATGTGCCTACTTGCGCATCCTGGGCCAGCAGGGTGGCTCCCGTGATGCCCTGCCCGGTGGCCCCTTCGCGCACGTAACCACTCACGGTGGCACTCTTCTGGCCGGGACGCAGCGAATCGCCAATCACGATCAGGCGTTCGTCGGGACCACGTCGCCGTAGGGCGGCGGTGAGCGCGTTCGGGTTTTTCTGTAACAGCACCACGGAGTGGCCTTGGTAGCGCTGGTAGGTGAGTTCGGTGGGGGCCAGCAGTTGGTTCATCACCTCGTCGAGCGGAGCGTCGCGGAAGCTTCCGGAAAAGGTCAGATCGGCAACCCACTCGGGACGGAAAAAAAAGCGCACCGGTTGCTGCGCCTGAATTTCGGCCAGGATGGTGGACAGCGGTTGGTTGTCGTAGCTTTCGGTCCAACGGATATCATCAACCGACTGGCCCAGCAGGGGCAAGCAGCCTGTCCACCAAAAAATCGCCAACAGTAGTTTTCTCATACGCGTGACGCGCCAGCGGAGATTAGGTAGTGTTCGGTACTCGTATTTGACAAAGTGGCAGTCTTTAGTGAGCAGCCGTTCACAAATTTAGCGTTATTTCCCGGAATCGCATTATGGTTCTCACCGCAATATTGGATATTGAATGACTTGTGGGGTTGGCAAGATACTGGATACTGGAATTCGTACGGCCAGCTTCTAATATCCAATATTATTGACATCTAGAATATCCTCTACGATGCAGCCGCCAGTACCTAGCATCTGACCACTTTGAAGATCATCCAGTGTCTTGCCACATAGAAAGTCATCCAGCATCTAGCTCATCAGAAAATTCATCTGGCATCCTTTCTTCGAAATCCGTATCTTTCGCGCTTCACCCCCCCAACTTATTTTGTATGATGCTCCCCACCGATCCCAACCGCCGTAACTTTCTCAAGAGCTCCGCCACCCTGGCGGGTACCGCCCTGTTTTCGCCCGACCCTGCGTTTTCCATCCGAACCGCCTCGGCCGGTTTGGGCAAGCAGGTGCTGGGACACAACGGATTCACCTACCGCGTGGATCAGGACTGGGGCAACCTAAATCCCAAGCAGACGCCGGTGAACAACTGCCACGAGATGGTGCTGGACTCCCAAGGGCGGTTGGTGATGATCACTGATGAACCTAAGAACAATATTATCATCTACGACAAGTCAGGCAAGTTGCTGGACACCTGGGGTCATGCGTATCCGGGCGGACACGGCCTCACTATTTTCGACGAGGGAGGCGAAGACGTGCTCTTCATCTGTGACCCCGGCCTGGGGCGGGTGGACAAGACCACGATCGACGGGCGCGTGCTGATGACGCTGAAAACTCCGCACGAACTGGGTATCTACAACCCCGAGCAGCCCTACAAACCCACCGAGACGGCCGTGGCACCCAATGGCGACATTTACGTGGCCGATGGCTACGGCTCGCAGTACGTGATTCAGTTCGATGCCAAGGGAAACTACCTCCGGCACTTTGGTGGGCCAGGCGACGGCGACGAGCAGTTTAGCACCGTGCACGGCGTGCGGGTGGACTTGCGCAATGCGAATAATCCGACTTTGATCTGTACTTCTCGGGCCCATAACGCCTTTAAGCGCTTCACGCTGGATGGGAAGTATTTGTCTACCATTTTCCTACCCGGTGCTTTTGTGTGTCGCCCGGTGATCGACGATGATATGCTGTACGCGGGCGTATGCTGGTCGCGGCTGCGTTACCTGAACCAAACCGACAACTCGGGCTTTGTGACGATTCTGGACAAAAACGATAAGGTGGTGTCGAACCCCGGCGGCACCGAACCGCGCTACGAAGGCGACGAGCTACAGCTGATGGTGCAGTCCGACCCGGTGTTTCAGCACTGCCACGACGTGTGCATTGATGAGGACAAGAACATTTACGTGTGCCAGTGGAACGCCAACCAGACCTATCCGATTCGGTTGGTGCGGGTGTGAAGGATTTTCCTGCAATGAGTAAATACTCAGCATAACGGGTCGGCTGGCGGAACGACATGAAACAGAGCATACTGTAATTCGTAAAAGCGTTAAGACAAAAATGATTTCAGCTATGAAAGCCACTGCCGACAATATTATTACCTTGTTTGAAGGCCTCCCTGAAGAAGAAAAAGCCAAAGTGCTACGTCACCTAGGTCGTTTAACCCCCGGTTACCGCTTTACCGCTGAAGAATACGATCGTATGGTTGAGCAACTGGAGGAAGGTACGCTAGAGGTAGAAACTACCAAGAAGCAGCATTACGTACGCACCACGTAGCAACCTGCATGAGAGACCTGACGTTCCGTGGAGGAAGCTACGATGATTTCTTATCTATCTTCACGCTTGACAAAAAGCTATTCAAAAAGTTAGATCAACTAATTAAGGAAGTGCGGCGCACCCCTTTTGAAGGCACTGGCAAACCTGAAGCGTTGCGAGGAAATTTCTCAGGGCTGTGGAGTTGCCGGATTACTGGGGAACACCGGTTGGTATACGAGGTGCGCGACGAAGCAATTATCATCGTATCCTGTAAAGGGCACTACGGTGATAAGTAGAATGGGATTAGTCTATTTTTTCAGGAAGATAACTTTCATTAGACACCCGCCAGACTTCATCGTATACGGATGAATAAGTAATCTCTATTACCGCCTTATCCCTCCCAAAAAATAGCCTATTAATTGCCGAAGCTGCTGGCTCGCTGTTAGGTTTTATCAGTAGCATCTGTTCACCGGCGGAGACTACGTAGCCGGTTGGAATATAGCCGTTGTCGATGCTGTAATCAATACTATCGGCAAGGTTAACGTTATCGAAATAGAAGTTAGAAATAGCTTGCCGATAAACTGTGTCCTGGTATCGGATTTTCACATCTTGAATAAAAGCCGGACCAACTCCTTTATTAGATATATACAGTCTGTTAACCAAATAAGCACCACCGCCATCGGTCTCTCTTGACAGAATCAAATACGGCATGGTGTTCGCGTACTGCTGCTTCCGGATCAGATACGTCTGATACGCAAAGGTAGAAAACGTGCCGATGCTGATCAGAAAGGCCAGCAGGCTCAGAAACTTGTCGGAGCTCCAGAACTTCTGCCGAACCGGAATGCCGAACTGCTCCAACCAACCGGGGCTAGGCTTACTCTTAGATTCCGGTTCCTGATCGTTTACCTCGTCGCTCATGCGCGTTTAGTTGAAGGGTACAAACTGCTTGAGAAAGCGCACGTCGTTCTCGGTGAACAGGCGTAGGTCTTTGATCTGGTACTTGATCATCGCGAAGCGCTCGATGCCCATCCCAAAGGCGAAGCCGGTGTACTTCTCCGAATCAATGCCGCAATTCTCCAGCACGTTGGGGTCTACCATGCCGCAACCGCCAATCTCCAGCCAACCGGTGCCCTTGGTCACCCGACGGTCGGCCTCGGTGTCGGTGCCCCACCACACGTCGACTTCGGCGCTGGGCTCGGTGAAGGGAAAGTACGACGGTCGCAACCTAATTTTACTTTCTTCCCCGAACAGCTCCTTCACGAAGTGCAGTAGCGTCTGCTTCAGGTCGGCGAAGCTCACGTTTTCGTTAATGTAAAGCCCTTCCACCTGGTGAAACACGCAGTGGGCCCGCGCCGAGATGGCTTCGTTGCGGTACACCCGCCCCGGCATTATGGCCCGGATGGGCGGCGACTGGCTCTGCATCAGGCGCACCTGCACCGACGAGGTATGGGTGCGCAGCAGCATGTCTTCTCCGTCGGGGTTGCGCTCCACAAAGAAGGTGTCCTGCATTTCGCGGGCGGGGTGGTTGGGCGGGAAGTTGAGCGCCGTGAAGTTGTGCCAATCGTCCTCAATTTCGGGTCCTTCGGCCACCACGAAGCCCATGCGGGCGAAGATTTCGACCACCCGCTGCTGCACCTGGGTGAGCGGATGGATGGCCCCCACCGCATCCGGGGGCGGGGGCAGGGTGAGGTCGGGCCCGTTCCGCTTCTTCGAACCCGCCTGACTTTGCTCCAGCGAGGCGATGAGTTCTTTGAACTTGTCCTGAGCGGCGTTCTTGAGTTGGTTGAGTTGGGCGCCCACCGCCCGCCGGTCTTCCGGGGTTACCTGCTTGAGTTGCCCGAAGAGTTCGCCCACCACGCTTTTGCGGCTGATGAAGCGCAGACGATAGGCCTCTAGTTCGGCCTCATTGGCTACGGTGCTGCCGTTGATTTCTTCGTGTAGGGCTTGGATTTGGTCGTTCATGGCGTATATGCGATAAAATTACGAAGCTAGGAGTTTTGGAGAGGGAACAAAAGAACAATCAAACAAAAACGTAAATTAGCAGGTAGGAAGCAGCAAGAACGAGCACGTGAATCAACTCCCGAAAAAGTACACCAAACTAGTCGTCATTGGCGCCGGTAACCTCGCCGGGCACCTGGCCCCCGCCCTGGAAGATGCCGGACTCGTCGTAAGTAGCGTCTACAGCCGCCGCCTGCGACACGCCCAGCGCCTGGCCGACCGACTCTACGGCACCCCCGCCCAGAATCATCTTGACTTCTCAAGCAGTCAGGCGCAGCTCTTTATCATTGCCGTGGCCGACGATGCCATCGAGACGGTAGCGCAACAACTACAGCTGCCGCCCGGAGTCACGCTGGTGCACACGTCGGGCAGCCAACCCCTCGGTGCCCTGCGCCGGGCGGCCACCAACCGCACCGGGGTGTTTTATCCGGTGCAGACGTTTAGCCAAGCACACCCCGTTGATTTCCGTAACGTACCCTTTTGTTTAGAGTCTGATGATCCCGAGGTGCTGCTGCGGCTCACCAAGCTGGCCCGCAAGCTTAGTCAGCACGTGGCGCTGGTGAGCTCCGAAGAGCGGCAGACATTGCACGTGGCGGCGGTGTTCGCCAACAATTTCACCAACCACCTGCTGCGCATGGCGCAAACCCTGGCCGAAGCGCATCACGTCGACTTTTCGCTATTGCATCCGCTCATCGAAGAAACGGTGCAGAAAGCGCTGGAGGGACCGGCAGCGGCGCAAACCGGTCCGGCGGCCCGGGGCGACGACACCACCATCAAGCGGCACCTGAAGCAACTGCGGCGCTTCGACCCCGCCTACGCCAAGGTGTACCGGCTGCTTACGCAGCATATCCGAGATAGTGACTGAAAACGGGATTGCTTAGCGTCGGGAGGCACTAGCCCTCCCAAGTGCTGGGAGATTCCCGCCAGTCGCGCAAGGAAGATAGTTCGGTCATGGAGATCAAGTCTTGTTCCATCGCTTCGTGAAGCAGAACATCGTAGTTGCTCAGCGAAACAAAGGGGATCGACGCTTTGGCAAACGCCTGCCGGGCCTCCTCAAAGCCGTAGGTGAAAACCGATACCAGTCCGATCACGTTCAGCCCCATCAGCTCCAGGGCCGCAATGGCCTTTAGCGAACTGCCTCCCGTAGAAACCAGGTCTTCTACCACCACCACTTTCTGCTCCTTCACCACTTCTCCCTCCACCAGGTTGGTCATGCCGTGGGCCTTGGGCGAAGAGCGAACGTACATGAAGGGTAGATTCAGTTGATCGGCCACCAGCACTCCCTGGGGAATACCCGCGGTGGCCACTCCCGCCACGGTATCGGCCTCCCCAAAACGCTGCCCGATCACCGTGGCCAGTTCCTCCTTGATATAGGACCGCACCGGAGGGTAAGAGAGAGAGATTCTGCCATCGCAGTAGATGGGCGACTTCCAGCCGGAGGCCCAGGTGTAGGGCTCCTGGGTGTTGAGCTTAACGACCCCAATCTCCAAAAACATACGGGCCACTTGTTCCGCTACCGAGCGGTCTTTTCCATCCGAGATACTCATAGAGCAAAGATACGCGTTTTGCTGGCATTCGTGATTGATTTCTTAAAAAAGCCTCATTGTAAGAATTTTGGCTAGCTTGTTAACTTATTGCGATTAAGTCCTATTTTTGAGCGATTTAGCCTATCATCTACGGTAAAAACCTTGTTTATTGCCGCTTTTTTCATATAAAAGACAATTTATTGTATATAAATTACAATTTTTAGTATCTTTATTCCTATATCTAGCGGAAAAGTACATGGATAAGGAAAATATAAGTTCGTTACTGGACGAAGCCAGTGAAGTGGTGATTGTCGTCAATGAGCAGGGTGAGCTCATCTTCTTTAACGAAGCAGCGCAGCGCTTTTACGGACCCATTCTGAAGTCCTTAGCGCAGTCGGTGTATGCGTTGTTTGAGTCTCAAATACACTCCTCCCTGGCGCAATTTTTTTCCGATGAAGCCATTGCCCCCCCGCCACGCCCCCTAACGATAAATACGCTGGCCGTGCTTCACGATGATACCCAGCGTCCGGTGAGTTTGTTACTGAGTCGGGTGAGTAAGCAGGACCCTCGGTTATTCATGTTAGTGGTAGAAGAATTGCTACCCACCAATAGTCTCGAAGACTTTCAGGAAGCCGCCTACCGCTCCACTGACGCACTGTCGGTCTATGATGAGCAGTTCCGGTGCGTGTTTGCTAACCCTGCGGTTGTTAATCTTGGGGCTGATTCGGACCATGCTTACCAAGCATCCGGAGGATTTATTGGTAGTATTTTGGAAGAGGAACAATCCGCTATCCGCCAGTCGCTGGACGGCGCTATCGCAGAGAACCAACCACAAATTACGCTTACGTACCACGCGCAACCCACCAACGGACCGCGCTTGCTCATCACCAACCGGGTGCAATTTGTTTACCAGTCCGGTTCGGTAGCGTACCTAATTGCCCGCGAAAAGAAGCGCACCGCCGCCGCCACGGATGAACTCTTTATGCTTACCAACCCTGATCTCACTATTGACTACGTCAGCAATAATTGCTTTGTGCACCTGGGCTACACCCCCCAAGAAGTGACGCAGCAGTGCACGCTACGCGATCTGCTTTACCCTAAAGATTGGGCAAAAATGCTCACGCTGGCCGAGGACAGTGGCACCACTGGCCTAACGATGGCCTTGCCTCTGAAGCACTGTAACGAAGAACCGCTAGTCGCTAAAGCGCAGATTACCCCATTCTTCGACGGTCAAAACCAGTTGACTTACACCGTTATTCGCCTCACCAACATTGTTAAACGGGAAGCGGAGGTTGCTGCGCACCAAGCGGAGGCGGATGCCGCTTCTGCTCCGGTAGCCGACCTAGTGCGGGCCAAAGAAGCGGCTGAGCAGGCCATGAAATCACGCGAAGAGTTTATCTCGACCATGAGCCACGAGATACGCACTCCGCTCAACGCTATTGTAGGGATCGCCGACTTGCTGCTGGCAAGCGCTCCCCAAGCCGATCAGCGAAAGCTTCTGGAAACGCTAAAGTTCTCGAGCGATAACCTGTCGGCACTGGTAAACGATATTCTTAGCTACTCCAAGTTGGAATCCGGAACGGTATCGTTTGATACTAAACCGTTTAATCTAACGTCGTTTGTTCAGAGTACCAAACTTACTTACCAGAACCTGGCTAACGGTAAAGGGGTAAAGTTTCGCTTGTTGTTAGAGGATAACTTTCCGGAAACCGTCGTGGGCGACGCGAACCGCTTGGGGCAAATATTGAACAATCTGCTCAACAACGCCCTCAAGTTTACCAGCGAAGGCCAAATTGTGCTCGGTGGCTACGTAGAAGATTTGTCCGAAGACCAGTGCACCTTACTGTTCGAAGTAGCCGATTCGGGAGTAGGTATTGCGGCCGACCAACTCAGCCGGGTCTTCGAACCCTACCAGCAAGCGGGGGCCGACACCGCCCGTCGGTACGGTGGCACCGGTTTGGGTCTGTCGATCGTTAAAACCTTGGTAGAGCGGCAGCGGGGTCGGGTGACGGTGGATAGTCAGGAGGGAGTCGGAACCACCTTTCGGATATGGCTACCCTTCAAATTGCCTACTTCCCGTGAGCCAGACGCCCCGGCCAGCCTGTCTGATTACGCTTCCCTAGGGGGACTGCGGGTCCTCTACGTAGAAGACACCATCCCCAACCAACTACTTATGGAAGGATTTGCGAACCGCTGGGATATTTCTTTAGACACCGCCTTGGACGGCCTCATTGCGCTCGAGAAAATTAAGCAGCAGCACTATGACGTGATTCTGATGGACATCCAGATGCCCCACATGGATGGCTTCGAGGCTACCCAACAGATTCGGGACCTGTCGGACCCCCACTACCGCGACATTCCGATTATTGCTTTGTCGGCCTCGGTGTCAGAAGAAACCCAGCACCGAATTCGGCAGGTGGGCATGGACGATTACCTGCCCAAGCCCCTCAACCCCCAGCAGCTGCATACCAAACTTCAGGCGCTGCTTCCCCCTCCATCCATGGTCCCCGAACCAACCGGCAACCGGAGAGTCCGCTCCGAAGCCGTTGATAAACCGGACTTTTCGGAATTGCACGAACTGTACGGTGACGATGAGAAAGGCTACCGGCTTATTCTGGAACAGATTAAATTGCTTTCGGAAGAGAGTAAGCCGATTATCCTGGAGGCAATCAAGCATCAAAACTTAGAACCCTTTCGCTTTGCGAAGCATAAAATTATGTCCTACGTGCGCATGCTAAAACTTCATGCGTTTGAGAAATCGCTGAGCGATGCTAAACGATACCTGCTGGAGACAAGCGCACACGACCCGCGGGAAGAATTAATTGAGCGAATTAGGTTTCATTTTGATAACATTATGGCTACTATTACCCAAGAAATAGAAGTCCGCACCTCATGAATCGAAGAAACTTTATCCAGCAATCGGCTCTGGTTGCCGCGGGTAGCAGTGCGCTGCCTCAGTCATCAATGGGCCCTCAACAAGCCGTGCGCGAGTATTACGAACTGCGCGTGTATGAACTTCGCAACGGAGGCAAGCGGTCGGTGACGGACGCCTACTGGAGAGACGCCATGATTCCGGCGCTCAACGCCCTCGGGATTCGTAACGTAGGAGTATTCACTGAAATGGGCCAGCCCGAACCTCCCAAACTGTACGTTCTACTTCCCTATACATCGTTAGACCAGTGGACGCAGGCCCGGCAGCAATTAGACCAACAACCCGCTTATCAGCGCAATAGTGCCGCCTATTTTGAGCAGGGCAATCCCGATAGTCCCAATTACCTGCGCTACGAAAGCTCATTGATGCTTTCTTTTGAGGGGATGCCTCAAATAAAGGTGCCTAGCCAGGGCGAGCGCCTCTTTGAGCTGCGCACTTACGAAAGCTTCGATGAAGACGCCGCCCGGCGCAAGATTGCCATGTTTAACAAAGAAGAACTTCCTATTTTTGACGCTACCGGGCTAAAAAGCGTGTTTTTTGGTGAGACGCTGATTGGTGATCAATTACCCCAACTCACTTACCTGCTGGCGTTCACCGACATGGCCGAGCGCGACCAAAACTGGAAAGCCTTCATTGACCATCCCGACTGGAAACGCGTATCCCAACTTCCCGAGTACGCCGATACCGTGTCGCGTATCGATCGCACTTTTTTGATGCCGACTGATTACTCGCAGGTGTAGCCAATCTCAGCACCTAATTCAGTCATTGGTAGGAACCCTTACCGATGAAAGGTATCACGGTATTAGCTAGGCTATTGCTATCAAAATTGGTATATATTGTATTTTACCAATTTATAGCATATGGAATATAATGTCTACGCGATAAATAGTATAATATTCGTTTGTGTTGTCTTTACAATAGGCAAACGCACTTTGCCTTCCTTTCTGTTTCGTTATGGTTTGGCAGTTGATGGAATCCTAGAGAAAAGCCAGTACTATCGGCTGTGGAGCGCCCTGTGGATCCACGATCATTGGATGCATCTGCTTCTCAATATACTGGTGCTGCTGGGCTTAGGTTACGCAACCGAAGGTCCGCTCGATACGCCTAATTTTCTGTTTATATTTCTGGTGAGTGCGGTGGGAGGAAATCTGCTGGCATTGTATATTTCGCGGGACGACCAAAGTGGACAATCTCACGCCGTAGGTGCTGCCGGTGGAATCAGCGGGGTGCTAATGGCCAGTCTAACGCTTTCTCCCCTGCTCACGCTGAGCGTATCCTCACTTCCCGTTATTTTACCCCTGTGGCCATTGGCCGTGGCCTTTCTGGCGATATCGATCTTCGCGATGAAAACCGACCACGGCACCACCAACCATGATGCGCACCTGGGCGGAGCCATCGTTGGACTGCTGCTCAGTCCGGTGGTAGCTCCTGATTCGCTCCAAACCACGCTGTGGTTGGCCGCGGCACTGCTGTTGCCTTCTGTAGTGCTATTTTATGCATTAGTGAAAGCTCCGATGCGATCACCGAAAGTTATGCCAGCCAATGCCTCTGCCCTAATCGATCACACGCTAGTCACCCAACAGTGGGTAGGCGGAGCAAGCATTTCGCAGGATGAATGCGACTATATAACGTTAGAAGACGAAATAGACTCCCTATTGGACAGGATTACCCAAAGTGGCTACCACGGTCTGAGTGACCATGAGCGAGAACGCCTGCGCGCGATTGCTACAAAGCGAGCGTAAACCAGCGTAAGCAAGCTATTCCCGGGCACCTTCGATGTCTAATAAATGCCCCATCAGTTCCTGCTTGGTGTGCAGGTACGCGTAGTTTTCACGATGGGGCTTGATCTCCAGGGGAAGCCTTTTTTCTACCACAATTCCCGCTTCCGATAAGCTTTTGATTTTTTCCGGATTATTGGTCATCAGCAGGATAGTACGAATGTTGAGATCTTTCAAGATCGCTACGGCCAAGCCATAATCGCGCTCGTCAATATCGTACCCGAGGTGCAGGTTTGCCTCGGCCGTATTCATTCCCTGATCTTGTAGATTATAGGCCTTCATCTTATTCAGTAAACCAATTCCTCGTCCTTCTTGTCGCAGATACACCACCACCCCACCGTGCTGCCCCGTGAGGCGCAACGATTCTTCTAGCTGTTCGCCACAGTCGCAGCGGAGCGAGCCGAACACATCGCCGGTCATACACTCTGAGTGCACCCGAACCGGAACTGCCTGGTCGAAATCTGTTCGTTCACTTACCAACGCCAGGTGAGGCATGCGTTGG
The DNA here is from genome assembly GCA_965217295.1 of Cyclobacteriaceae bacterium. Lineage (GTDB taxonomy): Bacteria > Bacteroidota > Bacteroidia > Cytophagales > Cyclobacteriaceae > Tunicatimonas. The sequence goes on along the minus strand of CBDCHR010000008.1, from coordinate 2,950,243 downwards.
TCGGCCTGTTGCCCGTAGCCAATCATAGCGAACGTACCAAACCGGGTGGGAAGGGTGGTTTCGGCCTGGCGTTTAAAAGGATGCATACATTGATGAATAAAAAGCAGGTCAATTTAGTTCAGTGCACGCGGGCAAAGACCTACCGTACGGTATACGGCGTTTCGCATCGGTTGTTCCGGCAAATTCCAAGGCTCTTTTTAGCATATTTGGGACAGGATGAAACTGTCTTTAAAATTATTCGTTGAACAGACTTATTGATTTTGTAACTTTGAGGCAAATACACCACGAAGTTTTTATTTTTCAACCAACTTTATTATGAGTATTCTAGGAAAAAAGAAGAAAAAGAGCAGTTCTCTGCCGTCTTTAAAGACTATGAGTGTGATCACCGGTATGGCTATAGCGCTGAATAAGGCATTCAACGGAATTAAAGAGAAGCTTCCCGAGCAACGGTATTACGTAGCTGATAAGAAGAAGCAAGAGCGCAACGAAACCGGAAGTATTATCGCCGGATTTGTTGGCGGAGTGGTGGCCGGAGCGATCACCGCGCTGCTGCTGGCCCCGGAGTCAGGTGAAGAGTTGCGTCACCGCGTGAGCGACATGGTTGGCTCGGGCAACGGCTACGACGAAGACGCCATCATTGAAGAAGCGCGTCAGAAGGCGCAGGAGCTAGCGGCTAAAGCCAAAAGCGAAGCCGAACAGGCGGAAAAAGGCTTGCAGGACAACTAATTAGCAGAATGCGCCGGTGGCCTTACCGTTTTCGGTAAGCGCCGGTGCACCATGCGAAAGAAGAGCGGCGGAACCAACGCGATGTAGAACATTCCGAAGTATCCGGCGGGCATCGTAGGACTTGCTTCGTGCGAGTCAAGCGTGTAGTATGGTTTGTTAGCCCGCATATGATGGTCGGCGTGCCGCGACAGTTCAAACAGAGTAAATCGACTGGTTAGGGTATCTGATTGCCAGGCGTGTTGTTTGCCGACCCGTTCGCCGGGGTGGCGTTCTAGGCCGTAGTGCTCAATGTAGTTCACGTACTCCAGCAGAAAAAACGCTGAGATGCTCTGCACCACGTAGGCGGCAAGCACAGTATCCCCGAGTACGGCGAATATTCCTCCCATAAAAACCAACTGAGCCAATGTGGCTCGTAGTGTGAAGTTACCCATTCCATAGGTAGCCCGTCCGTTGTTGCGCTGCCGCTGGGCGTCAGTTCGGAGCGCACTAAACCACTGTGACGGCACCGAGCGGACCAGGAAGGCGTAAAAACTCTCGCCGTAACGGGCCGTGGCGTGGTCTTCGGCCGTGCCTACTTTGGCGTGGTGCACCAAGCGGTGTTCGGTGAAGAAGTGGGAATAGTTAACCAAAAACAAGTTCCAGATACCCAGGTTCTGCATCCACCGGCTTTTTTCCCGATGAATCAACTCGTGCGCGGCGGTGATGCCGAGTTGTCCGCCCGCGAAACCGGTAGAGACGGCCGCTAGCCAAATGAATTTTCCGACCAAAACTTCGCTATACACTCCGTAGAGTAAACTAGCTACCCCCAGGGTGTGCAGCACCGCGGAACTACTGAGCACCGCATCTGGAAAAGTACCGTCAGTGTTGGCCAACTTTTGCTTGTCTTCTGGAACAATCCAGTCGATAATTACCAAAAATCCTAAGGTGAAAACGATGTTGCCAACAGTCCAGTATCCTCCCGTCAAGTTACCGAAGAGTACGATGGCGTAGGGCAAAAAACTGATCAGATAGCGTGCGTAAGACATGGTTTTGTATGATTAATTGACTCCTTTTCCTCCTAAAACATCTAGCTGTTGCCCTTTTTGCGGTTGTCCGGCAAGCAGGGGCATGGCGCGTGTAATGAGTTCTTTCACTCCTGCAACCTTGAGCGAATTATCGTGATCCTCTTCGCTGTTCCAGACTTCAGTGACCCAAACCGCATCTCGATTATCTTGGTCTCTACTAACAAAGTACAGATGACATCCTTCGGCGGAAGAAACTAGGCGAGATGCTTCCAGCAGGATAGAAGCGAGCTGATCACCCTTGCCTTCAGTCGCTTGCAGTTTTCCGTGTAAGCCGTATTTATGCTTCATTCCGATAGGGATGGGGGTTAACATCTAAATATAAGCAAAAATGCAGAAAAAGTGGCTGCGACCAGAAATACTGCTCACGACACTTTCCGCTACTTCTTCCGGATAGTGTACTTAATTTACCCACTCAACCGTTATTCTGATAAAACAATAATGCGCTACTTCCCCCTCGTACCAATCCTGCTGCTGGTTAGCTCAATTAACTATGGCTTGGCCCAAACCGACCAATCTATGACGAAGAAGATAGAGGTCTACGGCCAGGCCGAAGAAGAGATCACTCCCGACGAAATCTACTTTAGCATCACGCTGAAAGAGTACCAGAACGATAGCAAAGAAAAGATAAAGATTGACCAATTGGAGCGGACCCTATACCAAACTGTTAAGGAGCTTGGCATCAAAGAGGATGACTTTCGAATTGAAAACGTCTACGGTTACAACTACGACTGGTACCGCAAGAAAAAGCCGCAACGCGAAGAATTTCTGGCTAGCAAAAAATACGTCATCAAGTTCGGCGATCTCAACCAGGTGAACGAACTGCTGGCGAGTCTCGATGCCAAAGGGATACAGAGTACCAACGTAGATCGATACGACCATTCAAAGATTGAGCAGTACCGCAAAGATCTGAAAATCAAAGCTTTGCAGAACGCTAAGGAAAAAGCTGGTTACTTGTTGCAGGGCCTTGATGAGCGCCTCGGCGGTATTTTGGAAGTGCAGGAAATCGATACCGGTAGCGATGCTCCTCCGGTTTACTACCGGCAAGCGCGGAGCATGGCGATGGCCTCGGCCGATGCAGCTGAATCGTCTCCCGAGATAGATTTTCAGAAGATCAAACTCAGCTATCGCATGCGCGCGGTGTTCGAAATTCGGTAGGCGCTCGCCAGCCGTTCCGTAGGTTCTGGCGAATGTATTTAATCTCCTCTCGGTTTTAGTTGCTGATTCAGAGCAAAAGTCTTACATTTTGCCAAAACGTATTGGTATGAAAGTTCTTTTTCCCGCTCTAGTTACTTGCTTATTCACCTGGGTAGCCAGTGCTCAGTCGACACCCCCGAATGCTGAACAACAGATCGCGACGGCCCTGCTGGCCGCTCCGGCCGACCAACGCGCCGAGGCCACCGTATACGGCTACGATGAGCAAGGCGAGCTGGTGACGTTGCGGGAAGGAACCAACGCTTTGATCTGCTTGGCCGACGACCCCACCAAAGAAGGGTTTAGCGCGTCGTGCTACCACCGCGATCTGGAGCCGTTCATGCAGCGGGGGCGCGACCTAAAGGCCGAAGGCAAGTCTTCCAAAGAAATCTTCGACCTACGTGAGGAGGAAGTGAAGGCTGGAAAACTCGAGATGCCCGAGCAGCCCTCCACGCTGTTCGTTTACTCAGCGCCCGCCGAAAACTACGATGCCGAAACGGGAGAAGTGAAGGAGGGCGCTTTCCGCTACGTGGTGTACATTCCCTATGCTACTGCCGAAAGCACCGGCCTACCGCTGAGTCCCGAGGCTCCCGGCATGCCCTGGATTATGGACCCCGGCACGCACCGCGCCCACATCATGATCAATCCGTAGTTACGCATTCCAGATCTCCCAACTTTTCTCCGCTTGTAGGTGCAGCATCTCCAGTCCGTTTTTGACCGACGCGCCCTGCTTAGCCGCCCGTTTCATAAACAAAGTCTCTTCCGGATTATACACCAGATCGTAGCAAAGCTGCGCGGCGGTGAGTTGATCGTAGGCCAGGTCGGGCGCAGCATTGACGTGCGGCGACATGCCCAGGGGTGTGGTATTGACGATGAGCGAAAAGTCAGACAGTGCGTAGTTGGCCCGAAGTGCTTCGTAGGTGATGGCTTCCGGCGATGGGTGACGCGACACGTATTGATAAGCAATGCCTAAATCCTGCAGCGCGCAAACGATCGCTTTGGACGCCCCGCCCGTGCCCAGCACCAGGGCTTGTTTCACCTCTTTCTCTTTAAGCCAGGGTTCCAGCGATTGTTTAAACCCGTAGTAGTCCGAGTTATATCCAACCCGTTCGCCCGAAGTGGGATCAATTTTGATGGTGTTCACTGCCCCAATCCGCTTCGCCACCGGATCAAGCCGGTCGAGGAAGGGAATAATTTGCTGCTTGTAGGGAATCGTCACGTTCAACCCCACCAGGTGCGGGTGTTGCTGAAGTAAGTCAGGAAAATCGTCAAGGTGCGCGAGCGGAAAAAGCTCGTAAGCGGTGTCGACGATTGCTTCCTGCGCAAACTTACGGGCAAAGTATTGTTTGGAAAACGAGTGGCTCAGGGGGTAACCGATCAGGCCGTAGCGGATCATATCAACTGGCGCAAAACTGTTCTAATTCCTTCATACTGATCAGTCCTTCGTAGTAGGCCCGTCCGAAAGCGACTCCGTAGACCCCAATCTCTTGCAACCGTTCAATGTCCTCGGCCCGGTGCACTCCCCCGCTGGCGATCAGTTTGATGCCCGGAAACTGCTCGATCAGGTCGCGGTATAAGTTAAACGAAGGACCCTCGCCCGCACCCTCTTTGGAAACGTCGCTGGTTTTGAGGTACTTGAGGCTACGCGAGTAGAAGTACTCAACGTGCTCAAAGAGATCGATATTGGAGTCTTTCTGCCAGCCCTGAATGGCTACGTTTCTTCCCTCAGGAGTATCACTGATGGCATCGGCACCCAGCGCGATCTTGTCCCGACCGTACGAAACGATCCACGAAGCAAATTCTTGGGGATTACGGGCGGCTACGGTGGCCGCCGTCACTTTGTGCGCGCCGTAGTCAAAGGCCTGCTGCACGTCCCCGTCGGTATTGATGCCTCCCGCAAAATCTATTTCCAAACCGGTGTGCCCGGCAATGGCCTCCAGAATAGCGTAGTTCACCGGCTGGCCCCGTTGGGTGCCGTCCAGATCGACCAGTTGAAGCTTCATGACTCCATGATCTTCAAATTTCTTGGCCAAGTCCACCGGACTTTCATCATACACCTGTTCTTGCGAAAAATTTCCTTGCTTGAGCCGCGTGATCTTCTTGTCAAGGATAGAAATGGAGGGGATAATGTGAATTTTTCTCACTTGCATAAGGATACTCAGTAACGATCAGCGACTCACTGTAAATACAAAAACCCCAGCCCTAAGGTTTAACTAAAGAGGAAGTTCTGGCTAATGAAACGATGCTTTTATTACCACGGCTCAAAAATAGCGGTAAATCTATTGAAAAGATAGCACAGATTGAAAGAAAAACCGACTAGTAACGTTGGGTGATCACGTACCAAGAGCTAAGGGAGCAGTAGTACTAGAAAGCAAGCTTTGCCAGATCCACGTTACCTCCGGTCAGAATAATGCCTACCCGCTGACCGGCGAAGGCTTCTTTTTCCTTGAGCAGTGCGGCCAGTGGCACCGCGCACGAGGGTTCGATGATGATTTTCATGCGTTCCCACACCAGGCGCAGCGCGTCCATAATCTCGGCGTCCGATACGGTGATGATGCGATCCACGTGCTGCTGAATGATCGGAAAAGTGAGGTCTCCCAACGAGGTGAGCAGTCCGTCGGCCAGGGTATTTGGCGCTTCGGAGGGGAGAATACGTCCGGCCTCTAGCGAGCGGTAGGCATCATCGGCGCCGCGGGGTTCGCCCGCCACCACGTGAGCCATAGGCAGCAAGCCGTGCGTGGCCAGGGCCGTGCCGCTCAGCAGCCCTCCGCCACCCACTGGGGTCATCACCGTGTCTAACTCGTTCGTTTGGTCGATGAGTTCTAGCGCGGCGGTGCCCTGACCGGCCATCACGCGCTCGTCGTTGTAGGGATGCACGAAGTGCGCGCCCGTGCGGCGCACCACTGCTTCCAACGTGGACTCCCGGGCGGCAAGCGTAGGCTCACAGCGAATAATTTCGGCACCGTACCCTTCCACCGCTCGCTGCTTCACCTGCGGAGCGGTGCGGGGCATCACAATGTAGGCGGGGCAGCCCACCACCTGCGCGGCCCGGGCCAGCGCCTGCCCGTGGTTGCCCGACGAGTGCGTAGCGACTCCGCGTTGCCGTTCGGCCTTGGTGAGCAACAGCACGGCGTTAGCCGCCCCCCGCATCTTGAAGGCACCGGCCTTCTGGAAGTTCTCGCACTTAAAGAAAATCTGGCAACCGGCCATCCGGTTGATGGTGGCGCTGGTGAGCACCGGCGTGCGGTGAATCAGGGGAGCAATGCGCGCGGCGGCCTGCCGGATGTCGGTGAGGGTGAGCATGCGAAGAAGTTTGCTGGATATAAAATTGAGGCGCGAAAAGGAACAGTTTTTAACGGTTTGTGCGTAGCTTCGTTGTAAGAATGTTTATTAATACAACCTTATCACTGATGGCTAAGAAAACTAAAAAACGCAAGAGCAAAGCTCCGGTGGTGCACATGTCACCCGAAAAATACATCAAGACCAAGAGCCGAAACTTACCCATTTACAAGTGTCACATTTCGGATAGCTGGCAAGACTCAGGAACCGCGATGGTGCTGATAACGCGCCGCATGCCCAGCGGGCATCTGATTATGGGCATCTATCTGGTCGACACATTTTGTTTGGGAGTGAAAGATACGCTCTACCGCTATAACGCCACTTTGCTGGATTATCAAGATTTTCTGGGTGAGGCGAGTGACTTGGAAAATAAGTTCAAGGTGTGCAAGTACGCACTGGCCCACAACGTGATTTACGGAGCCGTTGCGTTTGCCGAAGACCTAGGATTCTCTCCCCACAAAGACTTCCTCAAAGTTACTCAGTATGTTCTGGAAGAGGACGACGACCGGGTCGAGTTCATGGACCTGGACTTCGGTCACCAGGGCGAACCGGTGCTGATGGTGAACCCGGAGATGAACCCGGCCCGTTACATCAAGCAACTCAACCAAAGCGTAGGAGAGGGAAACTACCAGGTGGTCTACGGCGGTGCGTGGGATGAAGAAGATGATCTTGGTATTGACACGGAACGGCCGTTCCGTGGTTTAATATCCGCTCGCGCCCAGGAGGTCAGGGAGGAGTATGCCCAAGAACACGGTGATTCGGAAATAGCCGTAAGCGGTATGGAAGTGGTGTACGATGCTATGGAAACGGAATACGATCAGCTCTACGCCGACGATCTCCCGGCGCTTCAAGATACGATAGAAGAACTGTTCCACCTGGCACAGGACGATCCCGAAGCGGCCCTCCCCAAGGTGCGCCAGGCCGTGGCAAAGTACCCCCGGCACCCGATCTTTCAGAACTACCTTTTCCTGGCCCTAAAGAAAACCGGGCAGCAAGAAGAGGCGCGGCAACTGGCCGAACAGATGTACGAGAATTTTCCGGAGTATTTGTATGCCAAACTGGGCTACGCCGAGGAGCTGCTCACCGAAAAGAAGTTTGAGGAAGCCATCGCCATTCTCGACAACAAGTACTCGTTGCCCTTTTTGTACCCCGACCGCACCATCTTTCACGCCACCGAAGTGCTGTCGTTCAACAGTTTTATGGCCCGCTACTTCCTGCGGCAAGAGGACCTCGACCGAGCAGCCTCCTACTGCAACATGATGTACGTCATCGACGAAGATCATCCTCAAACCATCGCCACCGAAGACATGGTCGGCATGGCGTTGATGCAGCAGGGGATGAAGAGTGTGCTTGAGAAGCTACAAAAGCCCAAGAAGAGCAAAATCAGGCGGTTGTTTGACTAACCGAAACTTAACCTACACCACCGTGTGCTTCGCCACGTAGTCCGGATCAATCAGCACGCCCAGTCCGGGCCCGGTGGGCACTTTCACCACCCCACCGTGACTGGCCAAATCTGAAGTGGGGCACTCCAGCGGAATTTCATTATTAAACCCCTTAAACTCGTGGTACGGCCCCGCGTTGGGCAGAGCTGACACAAAGTGCATCATGTACAGATAACCCAGTCCCGACCCCGAAATATGGGGCGTGCAGGTTTTGCCTTTGGTCGCCGCCATCCGTGCCACCCGCATTGATCGAACCATGCCCCCGAAATAGAAGATATCGGGCTGCACCACGTCCAGCGCATCCTCTTTGATCAGCCAGCGAAAGTTACGCAGACTAGGCTCCTGCTCGCCCCCGGCCACCGGAATAGTTAGCGCTTTCGTTACCTGTTTTGTTTCTTCGTACCAGTCGAAGGGCACCGGCTCTTCGTAAAAGTCATACGCGTACTCCTCCATCAACTTGCCGATTCGGATGGCCTCCGCAGCATCGTACGAGCCGTTCGAATCGGCGTAGATGGTCATCGCCTCGCCGAAGGTCTGCCGCACCAGCGGAATAAGCTTCTCGGTGCGGCCCGGCGGGCTATCGTCGTTTTTGCTCATGCGGCCGCCCACCTTGAACTTGAGCGCTTTGGCCTGCATCCCTTCCACCTGCTCCCGAATCAAATAGATCGATTCTTCGGCCGACTTCCCCCGGAAGTTATTGGCCTGGTACACCGCAATCTGCGGGTGGTGAATCTGACCGATCAAGCGGCCGATTGGCTTTTGGGCGATCTTACCCAGCATATCCAGCACGGCAAACTCGATGGTAGCCAGCGGCACCCACAGCGCCAGGTTTTGTAGCTTGTAGTTGCTCTTGTGCACGTATACCTCTTCTAGCAACTGCTCCCAGTCGCGCGCGTCGCGACCGGGAAAAAAGTCCTGCAAGCGCTTCGTGAAGATAGGATACAGATAAATCATCTGGTAGTTGTTGCTCACCGACAGCCCCTCGGCCCCGTCGGTGGAGGTGACGCGGCACAGGAAGTTGTCGCCGTAGCGCAGCAGCTCCAGTCGGTCGATGATCACCGGATCAAGAAACAGATCGCGGCGGAGTACCGGTTGCGCCAGCACCGCATCCAACGGGTTGCCGGGTGGAGTAACGGTTAGGGTATCGGCCTGGCCGACGAAAGGCAGGGAGGTACCGAGGGCCGTAGCGGCCTTTAAAAAGTGTCGGCGGGTAGGGAGCATGGTTTGAGGATTTATAGTGAATCAGCTATCTTGCCAATGATAAAGCTTGTTCTCCGGTAAAGCAACCCCATGAAGACTCTTTTCATCCTTTTGTTCGCACTCACCGCCGCGCCCTTGGCTACAATCCTTATCGGAAGAACGACTGCCACTGCAACATGAAATAGGAAACCACGTTTATGAAAACAAAAGCAAGAAAAATGAAATCAGTTAGTTATCCGGCCAACAAACTGAGCAGTTTGCAACTTGAGCTATTAAAAGTATATGCTCTGGAACCTACTCCAGAAGAAATGGAAGACATCAAACGAATACTGGGTCAGTACTTTGGAGAAAGACTCGCTTCGAGAGTAGGTGAGCAAGCGAGAGAAAAAAAACTAACCGAGCAAGATATAGATCAATGGCTTAGTGAGGAAGCTTAGTGTAGTATTAGACACCAACGTGTTCATTGTGTCGCTCATTCCGCACATGAAATACTACTGGGTTTACCAAAAAGTGCTGAACGGTGATTACAACCTGTTGATAAGCAACGAAATTCTTTTTGAGTATCAAGAGCAGCTAACTAGAAGGTACGACCTGCCATTTGTAGAAGCTAACCTTGACTTTTTGCTTCTTTTACCTAATGTGCTGTTAGTCCACCCTTCCTTTCGTTGGAATTTAATCAAGGACGATCCTGATGACAACAAGTTTGTAGACTGCGCTGTGGCGGCCAATGCTGACTATGTCGTGACGCACGACCGCCACTTCCGAATACTAAACCAAGTGGAATTTCCGGTGGTAAGACCTATTACTATCGGCGAATTCCAGTCATTATTAACTTAAGCTCCTTTTGTGAAGACTCTCTTCATCCTTTTGCTCACGCTCACCGCCGCGCCCCTGGCTGCCCAAAACCAGCCCGACAACTATTCGTTCATGAAATTGTACGTCACCAACGACCAGGGCGAGGTGCTGCTGGTGAAGTGGCAGGGCGAATGGGAAATCGTGGGGGATAGTTACAACCAACCATTGTCTGTCAGCAAGTTCTTGGACGAAATGGCCAGCCACATGGGCATTAAGATTAAGAACCCACAGCTGTGCGGACTCTACACCCAGCGCTGGCGGGGCAACCCCTACCTCACCCTGATGCACTACTACCAAGCCGACTACGTGAGCGGCGAACTGCAGGTGCCGCCCGATTGTACTGATATAAAGTGGTTCTCTTACGAGGAAGCACTGGAGGTGATTCCCTACCCCAACATGACCACCATTATGAAAAAGATCAAAGCCCACCCCGAAAAGGTAATCGGAGCGGCTTTCGAGCGCTATAAGGACGATAACAACCAGACGCAGTTCGTCACCCTGGAAGATTGGCACCTGATGAACTGAGTGGGTTTTAGTGCGTTCGCTTGCTTCTTTTCCGATTGCATCTGAACAGGCATTTTTGTACGTTTAGCAGTATCTCAAACGAATGTTATGAGCCCAACGCTAAGAAACAAAGTTTCTGAAGTACTAATCAAGTACAACTTTTCTGCGGAAGATGCGCAGTTTTTAACCAATCTGCTGGAGGAAATTGACGATCGTCAGCGCAGCGAATTTGAGTCTAAGCTTGAATTGTTGCTCACCCAAAAAGACAAAACGGAGCTCACGCTACTCGTACAGCAAAACAAGGCCGAACTGCTTGAACAGATGCAAAAAGACAAAGTCGAGCTCACCGAACGAATGCAAAAAGACAAAGCCGAACTTACCCTGCGCCTACAACAAACTACCGTTGACCTTACCAACCAGATCACCCAGGTTGAGTCTCGACTAGTGAAGCAGGTATACATCGTTGGTCTGATTCAGTTTTTGGCAATTGTCGGGGCGCTCATCGGCATCATCAACTTCGCGCTGGATTGAGCACAACCTCTCGCAAACCAGCCGGAGTGCCAGATTTGCCCGATCCCCCTTTGCCCTCTCCCGAAGTCTTGGCCGCTTACCAAGCAAAACTCCAAATTCGACAGCAGCAAGAACGCCGCCGCGAACGACTGCGGTGGGTTTAGCTTCGGACTCCTAAGCACCATTGCCCTCGGCCGGTGCTTCGCTCAAACTGTTGGCTGATTATTCACGTATCTTGTTATTACAAATTTAGCCTGGTAACGGAATACTATTTGAAGAAAATACGGATTTTTTTAGGTGTTAAAGGCAATATTACTCAAAATCAACAATAATTGTCGTTACCTTACCTGCCATAACCATTAATTTTTACGCGATGAACCTACCCTTACTCCCTGCGGTGCTGATCCACCCGTTGGCCTACGCCACCACTTGTCTTCTCCTGCTGCTCGCAGCCCCCACCAGCCAGGCGCAGGTAATTTTCTCCGACGACTTCGAGCGTACCTCCTTCGGACCCGATTGGACCACCGACGCCTACGCCCAGTGGAGCATCCAAAACGGCAAAGCCTACAACATCGTTGAAGGTCCCGGAGGCAAACTGGCCACCACCCAAAGCTTTAGCGAAACCAACTACGTGCTCGAAACCACCGCCTACCCCTTTGAGTACGGCTACTGGCGCGAGTACTTTCTTACCTTTGGCGAACAGTCCACCCCCGACTCCACCTACGCCATTCGCTACGACCGCGCCTTCGGTGGCTACCTGTCCATTGTGAAAAGCACCGACAATATCTATTATCCTGAGGAGTTGGCCACCCTAAAGATTGGCCTCAACGATGTGGATCCGCTCAAAATTCGGGTGGAGCATACCGACGACGGCACCATCAAGCTCTTCATTGCCGAGGTGGGCACCGCCTACGCCGATACCGCCCTGCTGCAGGCCGTCGACACCGCCTATCCCAACCTGGGCAAGCTAGGCTGGCTCATCAGCACCCAAACCGCCGCCCAGGATTTCTTCGTCGAAAACATCTCCGCCAGCGTGTTGTCCACCTCACCGGTGCTGTTCGACGATGATTTCGAACGAGCCGAACTGGGACCCTTTTGGGATGGCGACGGGGGGTGGACCATTCAGAACGGACAAGCCTACAACGCTCCTGATGACAACTACCTGCGACTCACCACCGTGCCCTCCTTCGATGTCACTTCTTACATTTTGGAAACCGAGGCCTCGAACTTTGTGACGGGCTACTACCGCAACTACTTCCTTATCTTCGGACAGCAAGACCCTGATGCTAACAGTGGTTACGTGCTCAGATATAACACTGATTTCGGCAACTCACTTTCCCTGGGCGTCAACACTGGTAATTATTTCTTTGCTGATATTATTGATGATCAGGTGGTTACGCTAGACCCCACCAAGTCTCATTCGTTCCGCATCGAGAAGTATGACAACGGCCTCATCCAAGTATACTTGGGCGACGAAAGCGGCTTCGCCGACGAGCCGGTGCTGGAAGCCATCGACACTACCTACGCCACGCTGGGGCGGGTGAGTTGGAGCGTGTCTACCCAAACCGCGGGCGAAGACTTCTTCGTAGAGTACATCCGCGCCGAAGTGCCCGCCGAGCAGAAAACCGAACCCGAGAAGCCCGCCGAAGACGACTTGATCAAGCAGGTGGCCGTGCAGAGCAGCAATGCTTACGAGATCAGCAAGCTTAACGAAGGGGAAACGTTCTTCACCGACCGCCCTTACACCGTTACCAGTGTGCCCGAGTTCTTGCAGGGCGCCTCGTTCATCAAACCGCCTAACAACGATAAGTCGCTGACCACCGGCGGCAACTTTATGACAGTGTATCTCAAAGAACCGGCCATCGCCTACGTGGCTTACGATCCCCGTAGCACCCAACTGCCCGCCTGGCTGAGCGACTGGACCAAGACCGACCTGACCATCGGCACCACCGACCCCGGTTCGCCCTTCTACGAGGTGTACAGCAAACGGGTGCCGTCTACCGTCTTCGCCACCTACCGCAACCAGCTACGCATCGGGGCCAACCTGGCTCCTCCGGCGGTGGGTTCTAATATGAATTACCTGGTGGCCTTCGTGGCGGTGCCCACTTACGCGCGCTACGAAGCAGAAGATGCTACGCTAAGCGGACCAAAGGTGGCCTCGAACCAAAGCGGCTTCAGCGGCACCGGCTTCGTCGACTATATCAACAAGAACAACGACTACGTAGAGTGGACGGTCGACTTTGCCGCCACCGCGCCCTATCGCTTTTCGTTTCGGTACGCCAATGGCAGTAATGCCGCCCGCAGTATGCGGGTAACGCTCGACGGACAAGAAATCGGCACGGTGCTGGGCACATCAACTTCTAGCTGGACCGCCTGGCGCAGCGAAGACCTTGACCCGGTGTCGATCACGGCGGGCGAACACCGCATCCGCCTCACCGCCCTGGGCAACAGCGGACCCAACGTAGACTACCTGCAGATCACTCCTTCTGACAAAATGGTTCCGGCGTCGGCGGTAGCGGCCCGAACCGCTGCTTCTTCCAAGCCCCGGTCCGAGGAACTAGCGAATACGTCCGCTTTCGTCTCGGTTTATCCGAATCCTACGGCGCGCGAACTAGACTTCCGGCTAAAAGCTGGTCCGGCGCACCTACGCGTGATGGATTTGCAGGGAAGGGAAGTGTACCGCTACTCATTTACCGAACCGACCGCCGAGAGCGACCTGATTCAGCACCGGCTTGATGTATCATCGTGGCGCACCGGCACCTATTTGTACCGGATCACCACCGGTGAGGGCGTCATCACCGGGAAGGTGATTAAGGTACCGTAAAGAAAAGAGCCAGATCAGCGGCGATTGGCAGTCAAAAATAGCCTTTCTGCAAAATTCCTGGTCATCATTTTTATAGTCCACGGACAGTCGCCGCACGATTGTCCGTGAGCTATAAAATGATGGGACATGCTTTTCTTAATTGTCTCTTCCTAAGGTACGTCGCCCGGATAAACGTCGGCAATCGAGTAGCTCATCCAACGCTAGCCGATGCCCTTGAGCGTCGTTCGCTACGAATTGTACCGCGTCGCTGGTTGCGCCACAGGAGGCCGAGCTCCGCGCCCAATCATCCCCCCAGTAAAAAGACGCCGGACTTTGCCGTCAGGCTGGAGGGAGTTTGTTACTCCTTATGATACTCTTTCTGCTATTTCCTCGTCCTTCACAATAATAGCCCGCCGTTTGGTGCCTCGTTTAAGGCGATTCCGTTTCCGCTCACGGGCTTCTTGCTCATCTGGCGGATTGCCCAACAAGAAGCCATAGGGTTGCAGGGGTTTTACCGCGTCGCAGATCACCTTGATAATGGCCAGCACCGGAATGGCCAGAATCATGCCGATAGGCCCCCAAATCATGCCCCCAAAAAACAGCGCGATAATGGCCGCGAAAGGGTTAATGCTCACGCTGCTGCCCACCACGTTGGGCGTGATAAAGTTACCCTCTAAAAACTGCACCCCCCAGAAAATCAGGGCAACGCCCACCGGATACCAGAGCGAGTCTTTGGTAACCAGCGCAAAAACCACCGGCAGAAGCGACCCGATGAAAATACCAATGTAGGGAATGATCGTGAGCACCGCGGCCAGCACTCCGAAAAACACCGCGTGCTCGATGCCTAGCAACATGAGGCCGGTGATATTTAGAACCCCGACAATTACAATCACGGCCAGCAGTCCCAGAATGTAGCTTCGCACCACCTTCTCGGTTTTGTGAATGGTATTACCCACCGTGTTATGCTCATCGGCGGAAAACAACTGGTACACAAAGTTTACCAGGAATCGCCGGTAATATAAGAAGAAGAACAGGGCAATCAGCACCAGAAAAAAAGCCGTGAAGAACCCCGCCGTGGCCGAAGCGGTGCGGGTCAGGAAGATGGTGCTGTTGCGCAGTACATTGTTTAGCGAATTCTTTAGGTAAGTGGTTTGCTCCTGCTGTTCCACTCCAAATTGATCTTCCATCCACACGTAGCCCCGGTCGATAATGTCGTTGAAGCGGGTTTCAATAGCCGCTAGATCGCCCGAAATACTGCGAATCTGGGCAGAGAAAAAGTAGAACAGACCAAACAACAGCACAAACACAAGTACAATCGATAGCACGGCACTGATACCCCGGGGAATGCGGATGCGCTCCATGCGCCGGGCCAACGGGTGCAGCAGCAGGGCCAGAATAAAAGCGGTGAAAATGGGGCTAAACACCGACTTAGCGATGATCAGCACATGGAGCGTGAGCAGGATGCTCGCCAGCACCACCAGATACCGGACGTAACCGGGTAATTGTATTTTTTTCAAAGAAGTAAGGGTTAAACCAAGGACACAACCGCTAAACGTAGGGTATGTTACCTTAAACGATTATGCAGGCGATCGGTTTAAATTTTGAGTATTCTTACTCACTTTGCCAATCGTAGGTTGCCACCGGAAACCTCTGGTTGGTCAGCCAAGCCGCATCGTGATAACTAATTGCGTAGGGAGCAGAGCCGACCTGCCCGTAGCTGGTCAGGGCTAGCAGCAGTCCGATAAAAATACCGATCTTTCTCATAATCAGTAAGTGAGGGGTTGGTTTACCGATAAATGACCCCTACCAAGACCTAATCGTTGGAACGAAAGCCTATATTTGCACCACCGACAAACGAAAATAACGAATATGAGCCTATCATCCCTCTCCTCGCTCATCGACGAACTGCGCTGGCGCGGCATGATTCACGACACGACCCCCGGCACCGAAGCGCAGCTCGCCCAAGAAGTCACCACCGGCTACATTGGCTTCGACCCCACCGCCAAATCGCTGCACATCGGTAACCTGGCCACCATCATGCTGCTGGTGCACCTGCAACGGGCCGGGCACGTGCCGGTGGCCCTGGTGGGCGGCGCCACGGGCATGATCGGCGACCCCTCGGGCAAGTCGGCCGAGCGGCAACTGCTCGACGAAGCCACCCTGCGCGATAACCAGGCGGGCATCCGCCAGCAACTGGAGAAATTTCTGGATTTCGAAACTTCTGACAATCCCGCCCAACTGGTCAACAACTACGACTGGTTCGGCGAGATGGGCTTCTTGCACTTCCTGCGCGAAGCGGGCAAGCACCTCACCGTCAACTACATGATGGCCAAAGACTCGGTGAAGTCGCGCCTGGAAACCGGCCTGTCGTTCACCGAGTTTTCGTACCAGTTGTTGCAAGGCTACGATTTCTACCACCTCCATGAGCACCACAACGTGAAACTTCAGATGGGCGGCTCCGACCAGTGGGGCAACATCACTACCGGCACCGAATTCATCCGCCGCAAATCCGGGGGCAATGCCTTCGCGCTCACCACCCCGCTGGTGACCAAAGCCGACGGCACTAAGTTTGGAAAATCGGAGTCGGGCAATGTATGGTTGGACCCCGAACTCACTTCGCCCTACCAGTTCTACCAGTTCTGGCTCAACGCGGCCGACGAAGACTGTGGTCAACTTATGCGGGTGTTCACCCTGAAGAGCCAGGCTGAGATTGAGCAGTTGGAAGCCGACCACGCCGCCGCCCCACACCAGCGCGGATTGCAGAAAGCGCTGGCCGAAGAGATCACCAGTCGCGTGCATTCTCCGGAAGAGTACCAGGCGGCCGTCCGGGCGTCGGACATCCTGTTCGGGAAGTCGAGCGCTGAGGATCTGGCTACGCTCAACGAGGCCACGCTGCTGCAGGTGCTGGAAGGAGTGCCCCAGCAAACCATTGCCCGGGCCGACTACGACGCCACGACGAACGTGGTGGATCTGCTGTCGGAAACCGCGTTGGGGTTGGTGTTTCCATCGAAAGGTGAAGCCCGACGCACCATCCAGCAGGGAGGAGTGAGCATCAATCTGGAAAAGGTGACCAACCCGGAAGCTCCGGTAGACTTTACGTTGTTGCAGGAGCGGTATCTGCTGGTGCAGCGCGGCAAGAAAAAGCGGTTTCTGCTGCGGGTGGTATAGCAGCAAAATGTGAAGAGAACTTTGAATAGGTCTACGAAACACCCTCTATCGTAGATACTTCCTCACCAGATAGAAGCGATCAGTTTGCTCTAACTGACGCAGGAAATTGATCAAAAGCACAAGAAATAGCCTTGAGTTATGTGTTCAGGAATTCAGCGCCTCTAGCACTAAGTCAATACTCCCTAGCCACTTCTGTTGAAACCAGCACTTAAATTCCTGCGGCGCAGAATGATCCAGATCACGACCGGCGAACCCACCAGGGCCGTCACGGCATTGATAGGCAGCACCGTCTGGCTCCCGGGCATTTGAGAAATAATGTCGCAGCCCAGCATCACAATAGCACCCACCACCATCACTCCCGGAACCAGCACGAAGTGGTTGGTGGTGCCCAGCAACGAGCGAGTAAGGTGGGGCACCGCAATGCCCACAAAGCCAATCGGACCGCAGAAGCCGGTGATAGCTCCGGCCAGAATGCTGGTGATCAGGATAGTAAAACCCCGCGCTTGCGCCATGTTGAGTCCCAGACTACGGGCGTAGTTTTCGCCTAATAGCAGGGCGTTCAGTTGTTTCGACAGCAAGAAACTGAGGCCAATGCCCCCGCCCACCACGGTGAGCAGCACCGGCAGATGGCGGGGGGTAACGCTGTTCAGACTACCCAGCGTCCACAAAACGTAGTTCTGAATCTGCTCGGGCTGGCTAAAGTACTGCCAGATACCCACCACCGACAGGGTAACGTTGCCAATCATCAGTCCTACGATGAGGATCACCACCGAATCGTTGATCCGAAACGACACCCACAGCACCACCCCTAGCACCGCGGCTCCCCCGGCCGTGGCGGCCAGCACGATCAGCCAGCTGCCCGACATCCCGAGGGCTTGTCCGGTGTAGGCACTGAGCGTAGCTCCTGTGGATAGCGTAACCAGCGCCACGCCCAGACTAGCCCCCGAGGTGACTCCCAATACCGAAGGACCCGCCAGCGGATTGCGAAACAGCGTTTGCATCTGCAGCCCACCGACCGATAGGGCGGATCCGGCCAGGATGGCCGTTATGGCCTTGGGCAGCCGTATTTGCGTAACGATGCTCGTCCAAGCCGGGGAGGAAGCGGATTTGCCGAACAATATGCCCAACACCTCCGCCGGGGGAATGCTAACCGAACCCAGGGCCACATCCAACACAAACAAAGTCAACAGCGTGACTCCCAGGCTTATCGTCATCCACGGATGAGGTCGGCCAATGGTAGCGAATGATGAGGGAGGGGGCATACGAAGAGGAAGCAGTAGAGAAGAAGATAGGCCGCTGGGCGAGTTAGTCCAACCTTTGATAATAGTAGAGCGAATGATTCAGTACATCGGGATGAAGAATCTCGATCAGATCGGCCAGCACCAGATCCGGGCGCACGGCCCCACTTTCGTAGTAATCGTTACCCCCAGAGTCACTCACTCGGCGGGTGTGGGCGTACACCGCACCGCGCTGGTAGGGGCGGAAGTCCGTAAGCCGCTCGTCCTTTTCGCCCAGGTCGCTACGTTGAGCGTACATTCCGGGGTTGATCCAGCAGTCGGCGCACAGTCCGTAGGGATACAGAGTTTCTAAAGAAACATTAAATGACACCGCCGAGCTGTCGTTCTCGCCGGGCCAAGTGGCGTGGGCGTCGCGCAGCAGCTGGCCCACGTAGCTGTGGTGCCCCGGCACGTACCACGCTCCCTGAAACGGCGACCCGGTGATCACCCGGGGTGGGGACGCCGTGGGCGGAACTTGCCGTCTCAACGAATCGTAGGTCGTGGCAATGGCCCCAAAGCGTTCGTTGGCTACTGATTCTTTGCCGAGCAGCACGGCCAGCAGTTTCACCCACTCGGCCTTGCCCAGCGGACTAGCCTCCTGCCACTCGGCGTTCACGATTACCGGAATGCCCGCCGCGAGCAGGGGCTGGTAAGAAGCGGTGCCGCCGGGGCTGGCCGACACCATCACCAGGTCGGGTTGCAGGGCCAGCACCGACTCGACATTCAGACTTCCACCAACGGCCACTTCTTGAATCTGCCCTTGCGCCACCCGGTGGCGGACGTCAGCGTCGTAAACGTAGTCGGCTTGTCCGATGCCCACCAGGCAATCGCGCGCGTCGATCATCTCTACCAGACCTAGATGGGTGGTGGAGGTAACCACCAGGCGTTGCACAGGTGTGCAAATGAGCGTAGTGGCTGACAAGGGGGTTTCCGACGGAGCAGCGCCAGTCGGCAGCAGGGTGTAGCGCGTAGTGTCGGCCGATCCGTAGATAAATAGGGAGGGATAGGCCCCGGTGTAGTCTATGGCAAACCCCCGGGCGTGGTGCACCCGCACAGTGTCGGCCGACGGAGCAGGGGTGGCCTCAGAGGTAGATTCGGAAGGCTCGGGAGAGGAGCAACCATGGAGCAGAGCAACGCTTGCAAGAAGGGCCGTCCAACCGGGCAGTGGCAGAGAGCAGCGCATTATGAACCAGCGAAGCTAACCAAGAGAAGGAGTGAGTTCATCCATTCAAAATTCGGTATTCCTTGCGCGATATTCAATATTTTAGGTACTTACCTGCGCATGAAGATTCGCCGAAAAACCAATTGCTGCCTTAATTGTAACCATACGCTGTCGGAAGTATACAATTTCTGCCCGCACTGCGGACAAGAAAACAACGACAACCGCGTATCGTTCGGCACGTTTATCGGTGATTTTTTCTCCAACTACTTTTCATTCGACACGCGCATCGGGCGGAGCATCCAACCCTTCTTTGTACGACCGGGCCACCTGACCAACCAGTTCAACGCGGGCAAGCGCATGCGCTACGTACATCCGCTGCGGTTGTATTTGATCGTAAGCGTATTTTTCTTTTTCGTGGCTACGCTGCTGGTGCAACGCAATTTGGAGGAAGTATCACTAGTGTCGGACCCTGAAACACAGGGCAATTTAGTTGAAGGGGATTCAGTTACCGTCTCAAGCTGGAATGCTATGTTGAGCGTGATGCGCGATGCCAGCCTGAGCGATCAAGCCGCACTAGATTCTCTTCGGAAAACCGGGAATGTACAGATGGACTTAGGGAATCAAGAAGTGACCAGCCGATTGTTTCATCAGTTTCGCAAGGTGGTGAAAAACGATGTGTCGGTGTTCAGTGGCTATTTGATGCAAAACCTGCCGGTGATGATGTTCATTGTGCTGCCGTTACTCGCTTTGGTCATCAAGCTGTTCTACATTCGTCGGGACTTTTTTTATGTTCATCATTTGGTGCATGTGCTACACCTGCACGCCTTTGCCTTCTTCGTTTCTGGCCTGTATCTACTCGTTCTCATAACTTTTAATGCGTTAGAAACCGTTCCCGACTGGGTAAATAAGGCGCTTTTGCTACTGCTGTTGGGATACTCATTGCTATCGTTCCTGAAAGTCTACCGGCAGCGACTGCTCAAAACCTTGATTAAGTTTCTTCTGTTAGCCAACGTATACCTGTTCTTGCTGGTCTTTGCCGCCCTAACTGAAGGGTTTATCTCATTCCTGATTTTCTAACATGAACACCACGCACTACGATTACATCATTGCCGGAGGGGGCGGGGCGGGACTTAGCCTGGTGCATCACCTGCTGCAAACCCGGCTCAGCCAACGGTCTGTCCTAATTATCGACCGTGACGAGAAAGAGGCGAATGACCGTACCTGGTGCTTCTGGGAAGCGGGAGCCGGGCCCTTCGAGGCGATTGTGCATCACCGCTGGCAGCACGTATACTTTCACGGAGAAGGTTATTCAAAGCTTTTGAACTTGCTGCCGTATCACTACAAAATGATCCGCAGTGGCGATTTTTACCAACACGTGAGATCTTGCGTTACCGCTTACCCCAATATCACCTGGCTGAAGGCGGAGGTGCAGTCTGTCCACGAAACGGCCGCCGGGGCCCGGGTAGAAACTTCCGAAGGATCCTATACGGCCGATTGGGTATTTAATAGCCTACGCGATCCGCACGAGCGGTTAAATATTGACCAACACATCTATTTGCTACAGCACTTCAAAGGGTGGGTGATCCAAACCCCGGAAGATTTCTTTGATCCTGAGCGAGCCACCCTGATGGACTTTCGCATCGACCAGCACGGTGAGTGCCGCTTTTTCTACGTGCTACCGACCGATAAGCGTACGGCGCTGGTAGAATTCACGTTGTTCTCACTCGAACTGCTACCCGACCGTGGTTATGAAGAAGCATTGAGGCAGTACTTACAGCAATTTTTATCGCTGGACGATTATGCCATCAAACACGAAGAATTTGGAGTCATTCCCATGACGAATCAGCCGTATCCGTCGCAGCGTAGTGAGCACGTAATCAACCTGGGCACAGCTGGGGGCATGACCAAACCCTCAACGGGCTACACCTTTCAGCGCATGCAACAAGATAGTGAGCAGCTGCTAGGGTCACTACTGCGGACGGGAAGGCCCGAGCGGCATTCTGCGACCTGGAATAAAAGGTTTAATCTGTACGACAATACGCTCCTCCAGGTGATGAACCAGAACCAGTACCCGGTGAAAGAGATATTCACTGATATCTTTCGCAAAAATCCCCCCGAGCGGGTGCTACGCTTTCTGAGCGAGGAAACCACTTTTCAAGAGGAAATCCGGGTGGCCAACTCAGTGAAGAAAAGAGCGTTTATTCGAGGGATGGGGCGCGCTCTTTTCTCTTAAAACAGCTCGCTTACTTCTTATTTCGTCTCCTTATTCCTCCGTAAATTTATACAACTAAAGGGACGAAAAGGCCCCGCTTTGTGTTACTTTTGCGACCAAACGATACGCAATGAAAAAGCAGTGGTGGAAAGGCTTAACGGTATTACTGATCGGCTACACCATTGTGGCCGGATTGCTAGCCGACGTGCCCCGTTTGCCTATTCTAAACGAGACCATTCGGGTGCTGCACTTCCACGTGCCTATGTGGTTTGGCATGATGGGCTTGTTCACCGTGTCGGTGGTTTACTCGGTGAAGTATCTCCGAAATCCGCTACATTGCCACGATGTTTACGCCCTTGAGTTTGCCAACACGGGTATGTTGCTGGGAGTTTTGGGTATCCTCACCGGTTCGCTGTGGGCCCGGTTCACCTGGGGCACCTTCTGGACGAGCGACCCGAAGCTGAATGCAGCCGCGATTGCCCTGCTCATTTATTCCGCTTACTTTATCCTGCGCGGTTCGCTGACCGATGAGCAACAACGGGGGCGCATCGGGGCGATCTACAATGTTTTTGCCTACGCCACGCTGATTCCCTTGCTCTTTATCCTTCCCCGCATGACCGACTCCTTGCATCCGGGCAACGGAGGCAATCCTGGTTTCAGTAGCTATGATCTGGATAGCCAGTTGCGCATCGTATTTTATCCGGCAGTGATCGGCTGGCTGCTGCTGGGAGTTTGGTTCACTAGCTTGCGCATCCGGTTGCAAGCCGTTAAAGACACAATCAATGAAAGAATGGAAGACGCGCTATTTCGCGCTAATCGTCCTCGTCCTGTTGACAATTCATCAACCGTCGAGCGCTCAGTCTAGTCCAACTCCGCCGGAGGCAACCAGCTCGGTAGAAATGGCGGACGTTATGCGGCAGGAAGGAAAGATCTACGTGGTGGTAGCCGTAATCCTGCTTTTATTTTCCGGTTTTGTGATCTACGCGATCCGGATCGACCGCAAGGTGACTCTATTAGAGAAAGAACTACGTAACGAAACCTTATGAAAAAGACCCATATCATCGCCATTGCCGTTATTGCCATCTGCGCGGGTATCATCATGACCACCGCCGGTGACGCCAGTTCGTACGTCACGTTTGAGGAAGCCCAGGAGATGGCGACGGCCGGTCAGGATAAGCTGATTCACGTGGTGGGTCAGCTCAAAAAAGACGAACGGGGCAACATTGTCGGACTAAGCCCCTCCCCTGATAAGCTGTCGGTGTCGTTTGTGATGGTCGACCAAGACGGGCAAGAGCAGCAGGTCTACTACAACGAACCCATGCCCTCCGATCTGGTCCGGTCCGAGCAGACGGTCGTAATCGGCTCCTACCACAACAACTTGTTCGTGGCCGAGCAAATCCTGCTCAAGTGCCCCTCTAAGTATCAAGAAGAAGAAATCGGGTAGCCCGAATGCCAAACGAGTACGACCGGATTATCAAAGAGAACATTGAGGCGGTCATTCTTCCGTTGTCGGATAAGCTATTCGGCATTCGTCCGGAAGCAATGGAAGAAATCACCGTCGATCTTCACCTCACGCTGGAACGTAAGCCGGACGTAACCCGCCGGATCACGGATGAGCAAGGGCGCAAAAGCATTCTGCATATCGAGTTTCAGGTGAGCGACGAAACCGAAATGGTCTTGCGGATGCAAACCTACCGGGCGTTGTTGCAGGAGGTTCATCAATTGCCGGTTCGGCAGTTTGTGGTTTATCTGGGGCAGAAAAAGCCTACCATGAAAACCAGGGTATCGGAGCTGATTCCTGGCGATGATAACAACTTCGAATTTGAGCTAATTGACATCCAGCAGTACGACCACGGACGGCTACTCTCTTCGGATATTCCTGAAGAGATTCTGCTGGCCATACTCGGTGATTTCCAGAACGAATCCCCGGAAGCGGTTGTTGCTAAAGTGACTAACCGACTGCTGGAGGCGAGTCAAGACCCTACCAAACTACAGCGCTACGTTCGTCAGTTGGTGGTAATGAGCAAACTGCGTAACTTACAACAAGAAACCCTACTAAACATAGAAAAGATGCCCTTTGACTTTGATATTGAAACCGATGTGATCTACCAGCGTGGTAAACAAGAAGGCAAGCAAGAAGGCAAGCAAGAAGGTAAACAGCAAGGCAGACAGGAAGGTCGGTTAGAGGAGAAGAACGAATTAATTGTGGCTATGCTGCGCGATGGTACTTTGGCACCAGAGAAAATTGCTGCCTACGCCCACGTATCCGTCGATTACGTCAAAGAACTACAGCAGCAGCTAAACGCCTAACCTATGATCAATACTTTCGCCGGTAATCTCGGCCACTTTTTCGTTATTGCTTCGTTCGTTAGTGCCTTAGTGGCCGCCTGGGCCTACATCAAGGCGGCCAACCTGAACGATCTGGAGGCCCCCGCTTGGCGGCGTTTTGCGCGTACCGCTTTTCTGGTGCACGGAGCCCTGGTGCTCGGTATTGTGGCAAGTCTGTTCTACATTATCTACAACAACCTGTTTGAGTATCACTACGCCTGGACCCACTCCTCGCGCAGCTTGCCCGCCTATTACATGGTTTCCAGCTTCTGGGAAGGGCAGGAGGGAAGCTTTCTGCTGTGGATTTTCTGGCACGTGATACTGGGCGTAGTCCTCATTTGCGCGAACCGCAAAAATGCTTGGGAAGCCCCGGTGATGGCCGTGTTTGCACTAGTACAGGCTTTTCTGGCCTCCATGATTCTGGGGGTGGTTATCGGTGATGTAAAAATTGGCAGTTCGCCCTTTCTGTTGCTGCGCGACGTGATGGAAGCCCCCGTGTTCGCCATCAATCCCGACTTCGTGCCCGAAGATGGCACCGGCCTTAACCCGCTGTTACAAAACTACTGGATGGTGATTCATCCACCCACTTTGTTCCTGGGCTTTGCCACCACGCTGGTGCCCTTTGCCTTCTGCATTGCCGGACTTTGGCAGCGACGCTACGAAGCCTGGGTGAAACCCACCCTGCCCTGGGCACTGTTTTCGGCGGCGGTGCTCGGACTGGGCATCATCATGGGCGCAATATGGGCCTACGAAACCCTCAACTTCGGGGGCTACTGGAACTGGGACCCGGTCGAGAACGCGGTCTACGTGCCCTGGCTGGTGCTGGTGGCAGCCATTCATACGCTACTGATCTTTAAAAACAACCGAACGGCGCTCAAGACATCGATGGTACTGGTTATCAGCATGTTTGTGCTGATTCTGTACAGCACCTTCCTGACGCGCAGCGGCATCCTAGGCGACGCTTCGGTGCACTCGTTCACCGACCTGGGTTTGTCGGGTCAGTTGCTCATCTACATGTTGTTTTTTATGATGGGAGCTATTGTCCTGGCCGCTACGCGCTGGAATGAGGTGCCCACCTCCGAGAAAGAGGCGTCGGCCTACAGCCGGGAGTTTTGGATATTTATCGGAGCCACCACGCTTTGCCTGATGAGCTTCCAGGTACTGGTGCCCACCTCCATTCCGGTGTATAACACCATCGTGGAACTGCTCGGTGGAGTGTCCAACGTGGCTCCTCCCGCCGACCAGATCGGCTTCTATACCAAGTTTCAGCTGTGGTTTGCCGTGGCCATTGCCTTGCTGTCGGGCACCGGACAGTTTTTCTTTTGGAAGAAAATGGATGCCGCCCGGCTTCGGGAAGCGCTTACCCTGCCCTTTATTATTACCCTGCTGGTTAGCTCGGCAGCTATTCTGCTGGGCAAAGTGACGGATCCCGTTTACATTGTGCTGCTCACCGCGTCGCTCTACTCCGTGGTGGCCAATGCGACCATCCTAGTGCAACTCGCCCGCCGCAAGGTGAAACTCGTAGGCGGATCAGTCGCTCACATTGGGGTAGCGTTGATGTTCATCGGCATCCTATTTTCGTCCGGATACTCCAACGTGGTTTCTATTAATTATTCCGGCAAGCCGATCTTCAGTGATGACGTGCCCGAGCAGGAGAACGCTGAGAACCTGGTGTTGTGGATCAACGAACCTCGGAAGATGCTTGACTACCAGCTTACCTACCGCGGCCGAAGAATGGAAGTAGACGGTGTGCCCGGTTACGTAGACCGCAAACTGATGCGCCCTACCGAAGATGAGACTATCGCTACGGCTCGTCAGGATATTCTGGTAGATGGCAAGGAGTATCTGAGCAAGGGTGATACCGTGGCGGTCCGTCCGGAAAACACCTACCACGAGATAGTCTACCGCGATAACGGTAGTGGGGATGAGTTTAGACTGTATCCTCGCACGCAAATAAATCCCGGGATGGGGGGCACGCTGGCCTCACCGGATATTCTGCACAAAGTGACTAAGGATATGTACACCTTCGTGAACGCCATGTCAAACGAGGGCGACGAGAAGCAGTGGAGTGAGATGAAAGAAATGGTGGTGAAAATGGGCGAGCCCTTTTTCGTCAACGACTACGTGGCCACCCTGCAGAGCGTGGAGCGGATCAGCGAATCGGACGACGTAGATTTGCGTGAGAGTGATCTGGCCGTGCAGGCGGTGGTGCGGGTAGAAGCCGAGAACCAAGCTTTTGTGCTCAATCCTATCTACTTGATTCGAGACCGTATGGTGGGGCAAGTCGCCGATACGCAGAGTGAATTAGGCGTACGTCTGCGCTTGCTAACCATCTCGCCCGAAACCAACTCGTTCACCTTCGGAGTGGAAACCACGCAGAAAGACTACATTGTGCTTAAAGCCATCGAGAAGCCTTTGATCAACGTGCTTTGGATTGGCACCTTGGTGATGCTCCTTGGCTTTGGAATATCGGGCTATCGCCGGTACCAAGATTTAAAAAGCCATGATAATGATACCAAACGGCCCAAATCAACTGGTCGAAAAAAGTCGCCTCGCCGCCAGATACCCGTTTAATGACCTATGGAAGAAGTAGAAGAACGCGTAAGCAAACTGGAAGCAGTACTGGGTCGGTTCATCGTCCAGACCGACATGATGCTTAAGCGGATGGAGCAGGACACTGCTACCTTCAGAGAGGAGGTACGGGCTGACCAACAGGCGCGTGACAAGGACATGCAGCAGTTTCGCGAAGAGGTACGGGCTGACCAACAGGCGCGTGACAAGGACATGCAGCAGTTTCGCGAAGAGATGCAAGCGGATCGGCATAATTTGGAGCAGAACCTAGAAAGGGTTCAGAGGGAAATTCAGGAAGACCTACAGGAGTACAAAGTGATGTCAAACAAACGGTGGGGCGAACTTGCTAACCGTCTGGGCACCGTGGTGGAAGACATCGTTGCGCCTAACCTACCGACCATTGCTCAGCAATACTTCGGATGCACCGATGTAGAGTTCTTTGGCTTGCGCATCAAGCGGAAAAACCAAGTCGCCGGAAAGTCTGCCCTGGAGTTTGATGCAATTCTGGTTTGTTCGGACTACCTAATTGTTAACGAAACTAAAACCAAACCCGATGCCAACGATGTGAAAGCATTTCGCGATAGACAACTGAAAAAAATTTTTGAGTACTTTCCTGAGTATCAAGGAAAGGAAGTTGTTCCCATATTTTCTAGCCTATCCTTTACGGAAGCAACGTTGAAGTATCTTACTAAGAATAAGATCTACGCAATGTCGTCCAAAGGCGATACTATGGACCTGTTGAATTTCGAGGCGATCCAAAAGAAAAAATAACCTAATTCTCAGCTACCGATTCGTCTTTTCTGGTTTTGAGGCGATTCACCACCAATCTACCCACCTTTCGTCCTTGCTCCACGCCGTTCTCGATGGCGGGCATGTAGTGAATGCCTCCGTACAACCGACTGATAGCGGCCTCTTTGGAAGCTTCAATAAATGAGTCAAAGTCCCGGGGCGGTAATCCGTACTCATATTCCGTAGAATCAGTGAAATGAAAGTTATCACCATATAAATCGGTCAGCGCAATAGCAGCGGCAGAAGAAATTACACTGTGTCCGCTTGGGTATTCAGGAAAAGGCGGAGTTTGCAGTAGTGGCACCCAGTCTTCATCCAGGTGCATGTTGATTAGGGTTTCCGGACGGATCAGGTTGCTACGATACTTTTCGTCCCAGCAGCTAATAAACCCGTCCATCAAAGCTACCGCAGTCACAGTATATGTTTCTACCGATTTCATTAAATCGGCACCGCTCTGTCGAGCGGCAATGGAGGCGATGCCGATCCAGTGGCCGCCAGGAGTGATCTTCTTGGTAGCAAACATCACGTGCCCCTGGTGGTGCGAAACGTACGGATTGCAATCCCAGAAACTAGCAATTTCGGTCTGCTCTTCGTCAAGCTGTACCCCAGTTTCGTACACCTCCTTCACCTCCTGAAAAAAAGGGCTATCCTCTTCCATACTGAAATCAGTGGGGGGCGGGGGCACAAACTGGCTGGCCGAATCCAGCACGAAGGGGCGAATGGCGGCCCAGTGCGGTTCGATGCCGTCCATGTAGTCGGGTGGCGTGGGTTGCCAGCGACCCGGCGCATCGTTCACGGTAAACTTCGGGTACGACCGGCTTTCTTTGTACTGATCTTGGCTAGCCCAAGCCAAGACATGCTCGGCCACCGCTGAGCCATAAGCCATTGAGCGGTCATACACATCACCCGAGAGCGCCCCATCGTACTTTTCATACAGCGACTGCTCGAGCTCCTCAATATCTTGCTCCGAAAAAATAAACGCTTTACCAACCGTCAGAAAGGCGTGCAAGCTAGCCAGTGGATAGCAGTATTCTTGTCCGGCTTCGGGGGTGGGGGGCGCTTTCAGACCGTTCAGTTGCCCCGCCAGCGATTGGTACTCCGGATGGTCATAAATAAGCGTTTCGTAGGCCGCAATGCTGGGATACGCGTAGATGCGGCTCGCCACCGGAGGAGAGAAGATATCGTAGACGATCACGTCCGTCAACTTCTTCATCGACTGATGGATCAAATCCGGATTATCTGTGTCAAAATCGCTGGTGGGTTGACAGGACACCAAAGCAAACAACAGAATAGCACTGAAATAAATTGAAGGTAGCTTCATAAGTTGAGTAGTGACGACTAGGTCTTGTAGTAGTAAATCCGATCAAGTTTTGTAACAGCAAAGGTAGCGTAACAAGTTTCCCGGAGCAAAGATACCAGTAGTATAATCCGCTCTGGTTGCCAAAAAACCGGTATATGAACCTAATTAACATCTAATTTTACAAATTTCTTACGCGAGGCACCTTTTTTGTAATTAGCTAACTGGTCAGGCTAGTCGGCCTTGATTGCGGAAACTTCCGCTATGTTTTACCTAACCGCTTATCTCATGCAACTTCTCCGATATATTCCGATTTTCTTTATACTAGCCATTTTTTCCGGATGTTACTCCGACCCTATTCCCGGCCCGCAAGGTCCCCCCGGTTTCGACGGCTTTAATGGTTTTGATGGCGCTCCCGGCCCGCAGGGTCCTCCCGGTCCGCAGGGCGCGCCCGGCACTGGCTTAATGTACGAAGTAGAATTTAGCCTAAATGCTGACAACGAATGGCAAACCTTCTACGAATTTCCGTCCCAAGATCCTATCTACGTGGAAGATGTTGTGCTAGGTTATCTGCTGTGGGACCAGATTGAAACAGAAGACGGCAGCGCGCCCATCGACGTGTGGCGACCGCTTCCGGTGAGTTACCTATACGAAGAAGGGACGCTGCAAATTGGCTACGACTTCACCGCCGCCGACGTAAGATTGTACGCCGAAGCAGCTTTTCCCCTAGACCCCGAACGCGATGTGTTCGACAACTTCTTAGCGCGCTTTGTGGTCGTCCCGGCCAACTACTCAGCCAACGCCCGAACCAGTAGCCCGGTCGATTTAGAAGACTACGAGGCAGTGAGTGATTGGTTGGGTTTGAAAACGACCCCCGTCCAGCGTGGGGTTCCTTTCTTGAAGGTAGTCTCCCAACGGTAGATAAATAACGTAAGTGAATTGCTTCGTCACCCTAGCGACAACCGCGGTGGGAAGGGCGAAGCAATTTTTTCATACCAGTGGTCATGCTGTCCTGATTAGGCATTAATTGGGGAAAATTTCCCCAACCTGGGCTACTTATAAACGAGCTTAGAAATGATCTAATAGTGTAAGTTATTGATAGTTAGGCTTTTAAATACTTGGTATCGTTTTTATTGCGTTCAATGGTACATCGTTAGCTATTTACCATGAAACTCCTTATTTCTCTCTTCGTTACCCTTGCTGTCACCCTTACTTCCGTGCTTGCCCAGGATATGATCCTTCCCGAAAGTGTGACTAACCCTGAATCTATTGCCGACATCAACCGTCAGGAAATTGACCATGCTCAGCTTCCTTCATCGGTGGTGCGCGCGCTGGACGAAGGTACCTACGAAGGAATCACCATTACCCAGGTATTTGTTTTGCAAGGCGCGGCCCTCAAGCACGCCACCGCCCGGCGCACCGACCTGATGCCTCGTCGTTTGTACGAGTTGCAACTCTGGAACGGAGAACAGCTTTCGGTGATCTACTTCACCGAGCAGGGCGAACTTTACGAAGCCGACCGTTCGGTATAACCCACTTTATTGCACTACATCACTAGAAGCGAACAAGAACTCTTGTTCGCTTTTTTATTTTTTACAACCTTGTAGCCCGTTCGCTTATCTTACCACGCTACTATGCCTCAGCAAGTACTATTAGGATACGATATTGGTAGTTCATCGATCAAGGCCAGCTTGGTAGAAGCTCATACCGGAGAGGTGATTGGTGCGGCCACCTCACCGGCGCAGGAGCTGCCCATGACGGCCCCGCAAGAAGGTTGGGCCGAACAGCACCCCGACCTGTGGTGGGAGCATTTGGTCAAAGCCACCGCGCAATTGCGTGCTGAACACGCCGAGGTCCTTTCTCAAGTGCAAGCCATTGGCATTGCCTACCAAATGCACGGTTTGGTGGTGGTAGACGAGAACCAGCAGGTGCTACGTCCATCCATTATTTGGTGCGATAGCCGCGCGGTCGACATCGGTCGGCAGGCCTGGGACGACCTAGGACGCAACTACTGTTTGTCTCATTTGCTGAATTCTCCGGGCAACTTCACCGCTTCCAAGCTTAAATGGGTTCAGGAAAACGAACCCGAACGCTACGCGCGCATTGATAAGATGATGCTACCCGGTGATTACATCGCCATGAAACTGACCGGGACGGTGCAGACGACCGTTTCAGGGCTCTCCGAAGGGATCTTGTGGGATTTCCAGGAAAAACAAGTGGCGCACGCGTTGCTCAAGCACTACAAAATTGACGAATCGATGCTTCCGACCACGGTGCCTACCTTTGCCGATCAGGGAACCGTGACTTCCGCCGTGGCTGAGCAACTAGGGTTGCCTACCGATGCGCGGGTGACCTACCGGGCGGGCGACCAACCTAACAACGCCTTGTCGCTCAACGTGCTGCAACCCGGCGAGGTAGCCACCACCGCCGGAACCTCCGGAGTGATCTACGGAGTGAGCGACCAACTCGAGTACGATGCGCAGTCGCGCGTGAACACCTTTGCGCACGTCAACTACACTGCCGAGCAGCCGGTATACGGCATCCTGGCCTGCGTGAACGGCACGGGCAGCCTGAACAGCTGGCTAAAAAATCAACTGCTCAGCGGGAAACTCACCTACGAAGCCATGAACGAACGGGCCGCCCAGGCGCCGGTAGGCTCGGCCGGAGTGCGGGTGTTACCTTTTGGCAACGGCGCTGAGCGCACGCTGGGCAACGCCGAGATCGGCGCCCAAATCCGTGGCCTGGACTTCAACACCCACACCAATGCGCACGTGCTCCGCGCCTCTCAAGAGGGCGTGGTCTTCGCGCTAAAGTATAGCTTTGACATCATGCAAGGCATGGGCTTGTCAATTCAGCGCGTGAAAGCCGGAAAGGCCAATATGTTTTTGAGTCCGCTCTTCCAAGAGGCCTTCGTCAACACGACCGGTACCTACCTGGAACTTTACGAAACCGACGGTTCGGTCGGTGCCGCACGGGGCGCGGGCATCGGCGCGGGCATCTACGCCACTCCCGCCGAAGCCTTCGACAACCTACAGCAACTAGAAACCCTAGAACCTAACCAAGAACGACAAACCCAATACCAAGAAGCCTACCAGCACTGGCTCACTCTTCTGAATAAAGAAATCTGATATCTTGTACAGACGCGATGCATCGCGTCTCCCCAAATCTCGATTAATCAATCCACCCCGTACAGACGCGATTAATCGCGTCTCTATACCAACCCACAACCACCATGACCTCATCCCAATACTTCCCCGAAATCAACAAAATCACCTTCGAAGGCACCGACACCGATAACCTCCTTGCCTTTCGCTACTACGACGAAAACCGGCGGGTCGGCGACAAAACCATGAAGGAGCACCTGCGCTTCGCCATTGCCTACTGGCACACCTTCACCAATGCCGGAGGCGATCCCTTTGGACCGGGCACCCGGGTATTCCCTTGGGACGACCACCGCGACCCCATGGATACCGCTCGAGCTCGCCTCGACGCCGCCTTTGAGTTCTTTACCAAGATCACCGCCCCCTTCTACTGCTTCCACGACCGCGACATTGCCCCGGAAGGCAGCAGCGTGTCCGAATCAGAAAAAAACCTACAAGAAATTGTGCAACGGGCCAAAGAATACCAGCAGTCCACCGGCGTGAAACTGCTGTGGGGCACGGCCAATCTTTTCTCGCACCCCCGCTACATGAACGGCGCCTCGACCAACCCTGACTTTGCGGTGGTGTGCCACGGCGGGGCCCAGGTAAAAGCGGCATTGGAGGCTACCGTAGAACTGGGCGGCGAGAACTACGTGTTCTGGGGCGGCCGCGAGGGCTACGCTTCGCTGATCAACACCAACATGAAACGCGAACTCGATCACCTGGGTCAGTTCTTGCGCATGGCGCGCGACTACGGCCGCAAGATCGGCTTCAAGGGCGTGTACCTCATCGAACCCAAGCCGGCCGAACCCAGCAAGCACCAGTACGACTTCGATGCGGCCACGGTCGTAGGCTTTTTGCGTGACCAGGGACTGGCCGATGACTTCAAAATCAACGTGGAGCAAAACCACGCCATCCTGGCGGGCCACACCTTCGCGCACGATCTGCAAACTGCTTCGGACGCGGGCATGCTGGGCAGCATCGACGCCAACCAGGGCGACCTGCAAAACGGCTGGGATACCGACTACTTCCCCACCGACCTCTACGACTGCATTCACGCCATGATGATCGTGCTGAAGCAGGGCGGCATCGCCCCGGGCGGACTCAACTTCGACGCCAAGGCCCGCCGCACCTCCACCGACATGGAAGATTTGTTCATCGCCCACATCGCCGGGATGGACACCTTCGCCCGCGGACTCTTAATTGCGCATGACATCCGGGAGAACTCAAAATTCGATCAAATGCTGAAGGAACGCTACGCTTCGTTTGACGGGGGCAAGGGGGCGGCCTTCGAGAAAGGAGAACTGTCGCTGGCGGACCTGCGCGACCTGGCCGAACAAAAGGGCGAGCCCGAGCAGCGCAGCGGCAAGATTGAACTCCTGGAGATGATGATTAACAATCATATCAAGTAGACGAGATGAAAGCAGTGGATAAGGTGCTTTCGCGGTTAGAAAATTGTTTGGAAACAAATACGTACCAATCAATCGAGACCGATAAGATTGAACTAAAAGACCTTTCCCGAGGCACGGAATGGAAAGAGCTTTACAAATCTGTCTGCGCTTTTCTTAATTCACAAGGAGGAATCATCATTCTGGGTATTCATGAAAACTCCGGCAAGTCAGCTTATAAGTTTACCGGGTTCAGCCTCAACAACGAAGACAAACTTAAAGAACTTCCCAACCAGTTCACCACTGACGGGGGGGAGCCGGTGAGTCTAACGGAATTTATCAGGCCTGACTTGTTTGAAATCCGGGACTTTATGGACGGGCAGGTCTGTGTGGTTTACGTAGAGAAGCTTCCGGAAGATAAGAAGTACGTCATGTACCAGGGACATGCGTGGGAAAGAAAGCTAACCGGTGACCACAAAATCTCTCCTGCTACGGTACGGCAACAGAAAGAACTTCGGGCTGAACTAGAAATAGCCCGCGAACTCACTCCCGTGGAGCGAGCCTCGGCTGATGATCTGGATGTTGATAAGTTGAATGACTACATCCAGCGAGTGAACCAGGGAATGAAGGTGGAAACGCTCAAGGCTGATATCGCTTCTGCTCAGTCCTTTCTGGAAAGAAGAAAATTTATGGTCAGCGGCAAACCTACTCTTTTAGGAATGTTGGTTTGTGGCCAGAACTTGTACGATTTTGTCGGTGGAAGGTGTCAGGTTGATGGTTTTGTGGAAAGCCCGATTCAAATTGCCAAGAACAAGAAAGTCTTCAAAGACAATATTATTCCCCTGCTGGAAAGCAGCGTTGGATTCGTATATACCAACATCTCTACCGGGATCAGTACCGAAAAGGGCGGCTCAACTACCTTCGAGTATCCTGAAAGGCTAGTCAGAGAAACGGTAAACAATGCATTGGCGCATCGTGACTATAGCGTTGATAAATTTGTGAACATCACTATTGATCCCGGAAAGCATCTCGAGATCAGAAACCCCGGTAGATTTCGTCAAGAACAAATGCTGCGGATCAACGGTGAGATTCCCATCAGAAGAATCATTCCCATTCCAAAAGCCCATAATCCCCGGCTGGCCGACGTGCTGAAAGCTTTTGACCGTTGGGAAGGCAAGGGCTGGGGCATGTCTTCACTCACCAACCTGGCGCTAGAGAACAAGATCGACCTATCGTATTACATACTATACGCAGAACAAGACGTTGGCTTGTTCATTCCCCAGGGAAAAGTGTTAGACGACGAGGCGGAGTGGTGGTTGAAAAGCTTCGGCGGATACATCTTCCGCAAAACCAACGGAAGAGAACTAACGGAAGAACAACAGACCGCCCTGGCGTATTTTTATAAGTCCGAGCGCCTCAACAGCTTGGAAAAGTATACCATTGCTTTAACCCCTGATAACAACCATTTTGACGTAACGGCTGACCTAAAAAGGTGGGGTTTAATTGAAAACCACCCACGGAGCCCCGATCTGTATCCTACCTACCTTGTGGACCGCACGCTGACCAAGTTCGATTTCCTGGATGAACTTCGTGCCCTATTGGGCGGAGCCTTTGATGACCTGGGTATCCATTACAAAGACACCCTGAATGCTATTTATCACCTTAATGAGTTTGGAAAAAATCCTAAGGATATTAATGCGGCACAGATAGGAGATTTCCTTTACCTTAGAAAAAATCAAAAGATACAAGACGTAAAGGAGTACAACGATTACAAGCGAAAGATCAGGGCTATCATTAATAACCTCACCAAAAAGGAGTTCATCATCAAGTCAGACAGCAACAGACCGAGCTACACAATCAACAATTCTTTTGCGCGAACCCCTTCCTTGTTTGACCGTTAATATGCTGACTTTGGGAAACTAAACTTTAAGCTCTCACTTCACCCGGCTGGCAGCTGCATGGTGTTATAGGCTGCTTCTTCACTTTCTGTAGTAGTATCTCGTATAATTTGACTTGTTTTTCCAAGAGATAGTCAATTCGCTAGGAGTGATTTTGTTTACAACTCCTGAATCAATTCTAACCCCATTACCTTTTAGTAGTAAATTATTTTGGATTTGAAAGCTTTCGAATTCAGATTTATTGTTCCTCCTATACTTATCTTCTTTAACTTCAATTATTATTGGTTCTGTTAGTTCCATCCCGTTTACAAGTTCTCCAAACTTATAAACTCCACGATAAGCTTTCCAATCTCCCTGCAAATCTTCATAGTCAATCCCGGTTTTCGGGGTTGTAGAAGAATCATCATACGCTTCCCAGTCAATAGCTTTATTCCTTACTTCTACTGTTTCTCCGATTCGTGTTCCCTTTGATGTGGTTGTTTTAGGTGTACAGCAAACTGTAATCAGGGTACTTATAATCCATAAACAGTTGATTAGCTTCAATTTTTGCATAAATATTTTTACTTGTTCTCAGTGGTTTACAACTACAGAAATTGATGCCGGTATCAAACCCTCACCCCTTACTGCGCACCAGCAGGCCCATACCTTCCAGCAGCTGGTCTTTATCTTCCAGTGCCATGCGGGCCATCTTGGCGAACCGGCGCGTCCAGGTGTTAAGCTCCCGAAGGGCCGTGTTGCGCTCCTGGGTCATCTGCTGGGCTTCTCCGGCGAAGCTTTTGCGCATTCGCTTGGCTTCCGCTACTGCCTCGATCATCGCCAGGGTTTGCGCCAGTTCTTCGCCCGTCACGTTCATCGCCGCAAAATCGTCGGTCATCTGCTGCAGTTCCTGGTAGAAATAGCGCGCCTGCACCAGCCAATCGGCCATGGCGCGTTTGCGACGAACAGTTAACTCCAGGTGCTTCTGTTTGCCCAGGTCGTCGGCAAAGGTCAGGCGGGCCTGCTTCACGTGGCGCATATACTTCGCCCAGGTCTCAGCATGATCCTGGTTGCACTGCACCGAGGCGTTGTGCTTCAAGCCGTACTTATTCGACTTGGTGGCTTCCAGCATAATCACCCGGTTCAGTTTCGCCTTTCCCTTTTTTATTTCTTTGGGAGGGTAACCTAGCTTCGAGAGTTCTTTCGTCACCTCGGGTTGGGCGAGGGCGCCATCAATAAGCTGTTGGGCATCTTCTATCTGCCGGGCAATACTGCTTTTCTTAATTTTTACCATGACTACTTTTCTTTAGTTTTAACGAAGGCAAAATTTATCTATTAATGAGACCGATGCCACTCGTAAATTGGGGTAATGGTACTTCGGCCAGAAAATTTCTAAAAAGAAACAATGAGAGGCAAATGCCTTGGCAGATGTGACTCTAAGGAAATGCGCTACGTCAACCCTAAAACTGAAACGGGAGAGGCAAAGCGGCGTAACATTATCATTTTTCTCCGAGGGGGAGGGCTCATGGAACGCTGCCGGAAAACTAAACCAGGGGGGGAGTGCCCATGGAACGCTATCTATGTAGGAATTGGGTAAGATAGATACATCAAAAACACTGTTTGCACACTACCCAAGTAATTTCAACGGCACTGCTGCTGGGTTTTGCCACGCTTTCTACCGCTTGAGGCTTAATCTTACGCCACGCTTACTATCCCCGAAACGACGCAACGTCAGAAAAGCCGCTATCGTAGGCAGCGCGTCACGCTGTGTGAGCGTTCAACAGCAAGTAAGTTTTTCCTATAAAATTTTATGTACCGCAGGAAATTTCTACAAAAATACCACATCCACCACAATCACCTCGCCAAACTCGCGCAGGAAGAGGGCCAGTATTTTAGACTTCGACAGATTAAGTTCTTGTTTTAGGGGGGCAGAATTGAGCTTGACGTAGAGCTTACGATCCTTGATAAAAAGCTTGTCGGTGCGCCGGGCTACCGGGGGCCCCATTAGGCGCTCCCACGACTGGATAAGTTGAGTTTGTTCGTAACGAGCGGTGAGTTTGTAGGTATCCAACAAGTCACGCATGGCTTCGCCCACGGTAGTGCTCTCGGCCCGCCGGGCGCTCTGGCTATGATTGATTTTCTTCATGGGTCGGTTAGTAATGCTTCAGGCAAATTAAGCAAGCGCTCGCAATAATGCTAGTGTTCGCTGTCGGGTAGATGCCGCTTTCTCGATAACCTCCTGCCGGTCAAAGCGATACCTGACAACAAATTTTTGTCCGGGAAATCTTTCTGATTTCTATCGGCTCACTTGATAAAAGAAGACACTACGTCTCTTGCTTAAGCAGCGCGCTTACCTCTTTTTTATCTTCCTTTAACTGGGCGGCAAGGGCTTCCAGACTATCCAAGGTCATGTCTCCCCGGGTGCGGGCCAGCAGGTCAACCCGCAGCTCATCGCCGTAAATATTCTGATCAAAATCAAAGATATTCACCTCAATGTTGCGGCTGGTGCCTTGTATCGTGGGCCGGTGACCGATGTACAGCATTCCCTCGTAGCGCTGCCCCGCATGGGCTACGTGCACAGCATAAATCCCGTCAGCGGGGATGAGTTTGTGCGGACTATCAATGCGAAGGTTGGCCGTGGGATAGCCCAGTTGACGGCCCAACTGGTCGCCCTGCACCACTGAGCCCGTCAGACGGTAGGGACGGCCCAGGTACTCCCGGGCGGTGAGCACCTGCCCCGCCTCCAGGGCATTGCGAATCTTGGTGGAGCTCACGCCCACCTGATCCACGTCCTGCCGGGGAATCTCCTCAACGTTGAAACCATACTCGGCAGCGTGTTCCTTCAGATACTCAAAACCGCCCTCGCGGTTGCGGCCAAAGTGGTGGTCGTAGCCAATCACCAGGTGCCGGGTAGCAATCTTGTCCACCAGCACCTGCCGCACAAACGCATCGGAGCTGAGTTGCGAAAACTCTTTGGTGAAAGGAATCTGCACCAGATGATCAATGCCTAACGCATCGAGCAATACTAGCTTTTCCTCAAAAGTGGTAAGTAATTGAATTGCCGGATCATCGGGATAGAGCACCATGCGCGGATGGGGCCAGTAGGTGACCACCACCGTTTCGCCCCCGGTTTCGCGCGCCAGCTCCTTGAGCCGACGCAGAATTTTCTGATGCCCCACGTGCACCCCGTCAAAGGTGCCACTGGTGACCACCGCCGCGCGGGGCGGTTTAAACGAAGCGTCTCCCCGGTGTACTTTCATACTTTTGCCAGGGCTATGAATTCATCCAGCGAGTAGGCATCATCCAGCGTATACTCGCCAATGCGGATGCGGCACAAGCGCTGTAGGTACGCTCCCACGCCCAGTTGTTCGCCCAGATCGCGCACCAGGCTGCGCACGTAGGTGCCCTTGGAGCACACAATGCGGAAAGAGACTTCGGGCCAGGCCATTTCGGTAAAGGTGAATTCTTTCACCGTGACGGTGCGGGGGTTGATCACCACCTCCTTGCCCTGCCGGGCCAGTTTGTAGGCCCGTTGCCCGTTGACCTGCACCGCGGAGTGGGCTGGGGGGATCTGCTGAATCTCCCCGGTGAGTGATTCTCGAGCCGCGGTCAGGTCCGCCTCCGTGAGGTGATCAATGGGGGTTTCGCTATCAAAGGGGGTCTCCAGATCGACCGAGGGAGTGGTTTTTCCGAGCACCAGGGTACCCACGTACTCTTTCTCCTGCCCCTGGTAGCGGTCGATCTGCTTGGTCATCTTCCCGGTGCACAAGATGAGCAGTCCGGTAGCCAACGGGTCGAGCGTGCCCGCGTGCCCAATCTTCTTGATGCGACACTGGTACTTGATCTTCTTCACCACGTCGAACGAGGTCCAGGTCAGGGGTTTGTCGATCAGCAGCCGCTCACCCTCGGCAAAATCCCAGGGAGGGGAAGAAGATAGTTGCGTCGTCATAGTAGTAAGACCCGTCCGGATGCCAAATAGTTTTAGAAGTAGGCCACCAGAATGGCCACGGTGCCCACCACGAAGCAGTAGATCGCAAAGTAGATCAGCTTGCCCCGCTTCACGATGGCGATCATCCACTGGCAAGCCAGCAGGCCAGACACGAAAGCCGCCAGAAACCCGGCCATCAGAGCGGTGGTACTGATGGCGTTGGCAACGGCCGGAGCCTCGAGATAATCCTTAAGCTCGAGCAGCGAGGCCCCAATGATCGGTCCCAGCACCATGAGAAACGAAAACTTGGCGGCGCGACCTTTATCCACTCCGGCCAGCAGGGCGGTGGCAATGGTGGCTCCTGAGCGCGAAATGCCGGGTAAGATAGCCACCGCCTGCGCCACCCCAATGAGCAACGCCTTGGCGTACGTAACCACTCCGACCTGGTCTTTCGCGTAGTAGGTGAGTGCCAGCAGCGTGCCGGTCAGCAGCAACATCATCCCCACAAAGAGCACCTGTCCGCCGAAGAAAGCCTCTACTTCGTCTTTAAACAGCAACCCAATCACCAGCACCGGCACCATCGAGAGCAGAATTTTAGCGGCGTAGTCTTTTCCTTCGTTCCATTCCAGACTAAACAGCCCCGCAAAGATGTCGGCAATGTCTTTTCGGAACACGACGATGGTACTCAGGGCGGTGGCACAGTGCACAATCACTGAAAACAGCAGGTTATCCTCGCTTTCTACGCCCAGCAGCACGGTGCCCAGTTCAATGTGACCGCTGCTGCTTACGGGCAAAAATTCGGTGAGTCCTTGGATGATTCCTAGAACGATGGCTTCAATAAGGGTCATGGATTCTGTAATCGTAGGATGGTAGGCGCGCTATGGTACACGCCCAAGCACCTACCGCACAAAGCGTACCTAAGCGCAAACCAGACGTTAGCAGGTAAGATTTGACTAGGCTTCGTGCTTGGGCTTGCTCAAAATGGCAAAAAACTCAATGATGAAGCCAAGCATCACAATGATGGGCCCAACGGTGAGTCCGAGGGCACCAAAACCATAAGGTTCGCCATCAAGTGACATCACGGTGAAGCCGAGGATCAACAATCCGATGCCGACGAGCATGAAGATGTAGTTTTTTTTACCGAAGGGTAGGGGTTCCATAGGGGTTCGGGGATTAAAAGTTCTGGGTTTGAGAGTTCTAGGTTCTGGGTTTGGAGGTAAGGTTTTCAGTTGACACGCTGCGTCTCATTGTTCAATTGTTTCATTGCTCGATGGTTGGTTCTTCTGAAAGTCAACAATCGAACCATTGAGCAATCGAGTTCAATATAATTCATCCAACGACATGCTCATGTAGCGCTTCACCGCCCGGTAGGTGCTCATAAACCCTAAGGCACCTCCCAGGATAAGCAACCCGGCGAGCAGAAGGACAACCTTAAATGGGTCCTGCAGTTGCTCAATGTCTTCTATTTGTTGGTTGGCGTACTGCAGAATGAGTACCAGCAAGGCCGAGGCAAGCGCCCCGCCCAGCAGTCCGTGGGCCAACGAACGGGCCAAAAACGGGCGCTGAATAAAGCGGGCGGTGGCTCCGACCAGCTGCATGCTGCGAATTAGAAAGCGCTGCGAGAAGAGCGCTAGCCGAATGGTGTTGTTGATCAGCACTGTGACAATCAGCACCAGCAACAGCGCAAAACTCACGAGCACCAGGCTGATCTTAGTCAGGTTTTCGTTGATCGACTTCACCAAGTTTTCCACGTAAGCCACCTCAAACACCCCACTGAGCCGTTCTACGTCTAGTTTGACCTTCTGCAGCGCTTCGGCGGTATAATACTCGGGTTTGATGCGGATCACAAAGGCATCGTGCAGCGGATTCTCTCCTAAAAACTGCCGAAAATCCTCACCGGTTTCCTGGATAAAGTCTTCGGCCGCTTCTTCTTTGGATATATAGCTGATCTGCTGCTCACCGTTGATGTCGGCGATATAATCTTTGGTGGCTAGGGTCTTCTGAATTTTCAGGCGGTCGTTTTCGGAGATGGTTTGGTTCAGAAATATCTGCACCTCCACATTCTCGCGAATCACCCGCGACAGGGCGTTGGCGTGCAGCAGCAACAGTCCAAAAAGACCGATCACAAACAGCGCCATGGTGATGCTAAACACCACGCTCACGTAGGGATAGCTTCCCAGCCTCTTCTTCTTACGGATTTTAATGTCTTTGACTTCGGTCATGGGTGGGGGCGACGCGATAAATCGCGTGGCTACCGTTTTTTATTTTCTTCCTTTCTCCGTTTTCCTTTCCCGACACTGCCGTTGCTGCCTCCCTTGCGCTGCTGTTGCTTTTCCTGGCTGGCCTTCATGGCTTCCTCAATGCGGGCCTGAAACTTCGATTTCTTCTTGTCTTTGTTGCGCAACTTATTCTCCTGCAATTTCTTGTGAATTTTCTCATCGTCCACGAACCGGCGGATGATGGCCTGCTGCCCGAAGGTGATCAGGTTGGAACAGAAGTAGTAAAAACTCAACGCCGCCGGAAACGAATTTAGTACAAACATCAGAATCACGGGCATAAAGTACTGCACCGACTTCATGGGACCCTGCACCGAGGTAGCTTGGTTGTTCGACCAGGTATACAGAATGGTAGAAAGCGTCATTAGGATCACGAACAGACTCACGTGGTCGCCGTAGAAGGGAATCTCAAAGGGCAAGCTCAGGATAGAATCGTAGGTCGACAGGTCGTCGGTCCAAAGAAAGGGCTCCTGCCGCAGCTCAATGGAGTTGGGAAAGAAGTTGAACATCGCCAGTAGCACCGGCATTTGTAGCAGCATAGGCACGCAGCCGCTGATTGGGTTCACGCCCACCTTGCCGTACAACTGCATCTGTTCTTTCTGAGCGGCCTGCA
Source organism: Cyclobacteriaceae bacterium (assembly GCA_965217295.1). Lineage (GTDB taxonomy): Bacteria > Bacteroidota > Bacteroidia > Cytophagales > Cyclobacteriaceae > Tunicatimonas. Next base: position 2,908,586 of record CBDCHR010000008.1, on the reverse strand, counting down.
TATCATCGCCGTTCCGCTCCTTGATCTCGTCAAGCTCGGGCTTGAGCACCTTCATCTTGGCCATCGACACGTACGACTTGTACGACAGCGGAAACAGCACCGTCTTCACCAGCAGCACCAGGATCACGATGATGAGGCCGTAGTTGCCGATGAAGCCTTCCAGAAAGTGAAAGATCGGCGAGATCACGTACTTGCTGATGATGCCGAAGATAAACCAGCCGAAGTCAATGTTCTCTTCAAACGCCGGGGCCACGTCTTCCATCACCCGCTGGTCGTTGGGGCCGAAGTAGTAGTCATACGCCAGGGTGCCGTTGTTCAGGGGCATGGTCACGTTCATGGCCATGCGCTTCACGATGCCCGAGCCCTCTACGGGGTTCAGGGAGCTAAGCTGCGCCCCACCGAACGACCGCCGGGCGATGATAGCCGAACTAAAGAAGCGCTGCTTCATCGATATCCACTTCAGCGGCTCCGTCACGGTTTCTTCTTCGTCGCCTTCGCCGGTGAGTGACGACAAGCTTTCCAGGTCGCCGTTGGCGGTGTAGTAGTTAATCTGACTGCGCCGCCTACTCTCTTCCGGATCCTTCTCCACCACTTGCAGGTCATCCTTCCATATAAACTTCAGGGTTTGCTCAGTGAGTAGCTGGCTACCGTTCGAGATGCTCAGTTCGTGACCAAGCTGATAGCTATCGCCGCCCAGGGTATATACCTGACGAATACGGCTGCCATCGCCCAGGGTGGCGGTGAGCACCAACTGGCTGCTGTCCTCACCGGTCGTCGGCTCAGCCGAAAAGTACAGATCGTTTAGATTAACAACGCCCTGTGGAGTGGTGACCAGTCGGTCGATCACGCTGCTTTCTTCGTTGAGGAGCACCACCGGGCCCTTCTGGTAGGCATTGTACTTCTTGAGCATCACCCGGGTGAGAGTGCCGCCGCGACTGCTCAGCGTGATAACCACGTTGTCATTCTCCAGGGTGATGTCTTCGGCTTCGCCAGTCATGGCTGAGCCGAAGGCTCCGTACTGCTGTTGGTTCAGCGCCTGTTGCGCTGAGTCAGGAAGCTGCGAAGGGGTAACGGCCGGGTTGGGGGTGAGGTCAGCCTGGCGGGCGGGGGCTTCACTCGCCTCCGGGGCACCTTCCTCCACTCCGGGAACGGGCGAGGGGGCAAAATACTGGAAATAAACAATCAGCAGTAGCGCCGAAAGCAGTAGCCCAATGGCTTGATTCTTATCCATGCCGCAAAATTAGGCAAAAATTCTGCGATTGCTACGCTCTCAACCAGTTTTATATCGCCTCCAAGGTTCCAATAAAGTGAATACATTGATCCGTATTAATAGGAGCAACCGGCGGTGCTCAGGCGCGCTATCGGTGGTCGTGTCAAGTAGCGACAGTCCTTCCAAACGAGCTATTTCTCGGCTGCGGCCACTTCCACCCCGACTTCGTTCTTGTGCCCTTCGTATCGAATGGCGGCCGCCACAAAGTCGATAAACAGCGGATGCGGCTCCTGCACCGTGCTCTTGAGTTCCGGGTGAAACTGCGTGCCCACGAACCAGGGGTGGCCCTGCAACTCCATAATTTCTACCAAGTGGCTGTCCGGGTTGGTTCCCGTGGCCACCAGACCAGCCTGCTCAAACTGCTTGAGGTACCGGTTGTTGAACTCGTAGCGGTGGCGGTGCCGCTCGTTGATGCGTTGGGTGCCGTAGGCTTCGTGGGCCAGTGAGCCTTTCTTCAGTTCGCAAGCGTAGGCTCCCAGGCGCATGGTGCCTCCCTTAGTCACCACGTCCTTCTGTTCCTCCATCAGGGCAATCACCGGGTCGGTGGCCTGCTCGTCGAACTCACTGGAGTTGGCCCCGCCGAGGTGCAGCACGTTCTGGGCAAACTCCACCACGGCGCACTGCATCCCCAGGCAGATGCCCAGGAAAGGCATCCCGTTTTCGCGGGCGTAGCGCACGGTAGCCAGTTTGCCCGGAATGCCCCGCTCGCCAAAACCGGGAGCCACCAGCACGCCGTCGAGGTCGCGCAGCATTTCTTCGGCATTCTCAGCGTTCAGGCTTTCCGATGCAATCCAGCGTACTTGCACCTTGCACTCGTTCACCGCCCCGGCGTGCACAAAGGCTTCGGCAATCGACTTATAGGCGTCGGGCAGCTCCACGTACTTGCCCACCACGCCAATCTTCACTTCGCTTACCGGGTTCTTGAGTCGACCCAAAAAGTCCTTCCACTGCGCCAGATCAGGTTCGATGTCGGTGGGCAGACCCAGTTTGGCCAGCACCCGCTCGTCGAGCTTTTCTTTGCGCATGTAGAGGGGGACGTCGTAGATCGACTCGGCATCGATGGCCTCAATGACCGAGTCCATGCTCACGTTGCAGAACAGGGCAATCTTGCGGCGGATGTCGTCGGGAAGCTGCTTCTCAGTGCGGCACACCAGGATGTCGGGCTGCACCCCAGCTTCCGACAGGCGGGCCACCGAGTGCTGGGTGGGTTTGGTCTTGAGCTCCTGGGCCTTTTGCAAATAGGGCACCAGCGTGAGGTGAATCACCACGTAGTTGCCCGGCCCCAGCTCCCAGCGGGCCTGCCGCACGGCCTCCACAAAGGGCAACGACTCAATATCGCCCACGCAGCCGCCAATTTCGGTGATCACCACGTCGTAGTCGCCGGTATTGCCCAATCGGAAGAAGTTGGCCTGAATCTCGTCGGTGATGTGGGGGATCACCTGCACGGTCTTACCCAGGAAGTCGCCCCGCCGCTCCTTAGTGATCACGTTGTGGTAGATGCGGCCGGTGGTCACGTTGTTGTCCTGCGCGGTGCGCACGTTGAGGAAACGTTCGTAGTGGCCCAGGTCCAGGTCGGTCTCGGCCCCGTCGTCGGTCACGTAGCACTCCCCGTGTTCGTAGGGGTTCATGGTGCCGGGGTCGATGTTGATGTAGGGATCGAACTTCTGGATGGTGACGCGCAGTCCGCGGGCTTGCAGGAGCTTGCCGAGCGATGCGGAGATAATGCCTTTGCCGAGGGAGGACGTCACCCCACCGGTCACAAAAATGTACTTTACGAAACCCATAAGAATGCTGCTTATGGGATTCAAAGTTAGGGCTTTATTTTGGAATTGGTAAGGTTGGAAAAGATTATTTACGTCGTGAACTTTAGGTAGTCCGCCCGTGACCAGGGATGAGGACTGATTGTAGGCTGTTCAAGAGGGGATGCAAAATTTTCCACTTAAGTTTGGTATCTGTGGGAACGGCGCGTTCCCACCACGCATCCAAATCTGGCCCCAGACCTGGTCGGAGGGTAGCGAAGTGCGCGGCACCCGGCGTCCTCCGACCTATTCAAGGTACAACTCCCCTTTAACTTGTACAGCGTCGCTGAATGGGTCTCAGGACCGCTTCGCTTAACCTAAGACCAGAGCACGGGGATCTTCCAATAAAACTCTCACCCCTCTCACCCTAGTCGTATGAACCCCTGCGACGCATACAGTGTCGCTGATTAGGTTTTAGGACGCTATTGCTACCTTAAGACCAGCCTGGCATTTTCAATTCTCGTCGATCAGTTCTATAATCGCATTTTTATGTTTCCATTCGTTCTTACCCTGTGGATGACGTGAAATAATGTATCTAACTTCTTTGATTTCAATTAGATAGGTTTCGTATTCATCCCATTTCTTTTTGGATGATGCAACTATCTCCTCTCCCTCACTATCGTTCAGGTAGTTTAAAAATGGTTGTTCCCAATCAGAAGTTAGCATAATCACGTATTTTGGCGATAAAAGCTCAATCTCTTTTCTCAGAAGTTCAAAACAATATGCTCGTTGAACGTTTTGAAGTCTGCTACCTGGATTACCCCCGTTCCACGGAGCAATTTTGTATAAATTAGTCCACGCGATATTCGAGTACCATTCGTCGGGATAATATGTTATGGCTACCTCTTTTATCAATCTCCAAAATGCAGATTTTCTCGTATTATATCCGTTTCTTTTTCCTGAAAGGTCATTGACCCATTCCATCTGGTCACTCCTTGCAAATATCCTTTCATGATTGTCTATATCAAAAAGTTTTTCCACGTCTGTTATATTCGTCTTCCAGCCATTTACCGCCTTTCCAACAAATAAAAGCCCCGTGTTTTTCGTGAATGGGAAGTCTTTTCCCCACTGGAAACTAAAAGTACAGATATCATCGAAAGAGTTTTCCGCAAGGAGCTTTCTGTAAACTGGATAAATACTATCCCTGATGTTGTTAGCAATTTCCATAGGCTAAATCGCAAATCCCAAAATCTGGTCGGAGGGTAGCGAAGCGTCCTCCGACCCATTCAGGCATGTTGAGCACTCCCTTCGCAACCGAGGGATTCCGGATAATTCGCTCTGCTTCGCTACGCGAATTTCCGTTCCACGGCGGCCGGAATGACGGTTCGTAAGTTAATGCGAGTTAATCCACATAAGAACTATCCTAAGAAATCCGCTCCGACTTCACTTTGATCCCCAGCACTTCTAGCAATTGCGGCTTGTCGGCCAGGGCGACGCGGGCGATGCCGTAGAATTCTTTCATCCACAGGCGCAGGGCGCGCAGGCTGAGGTTGCGGCTGCGGGTAGCCTCTTCGGCATCTCCCTTCAGCTGCTTGCGGAGGTTGCGCAGCGCCACCAGGGCGTCCAGGTTGGCCTGATTCTGCGCCAAATCCTCGGCACTCAGCTTATAGTCCTTGAGCACGTCCAGATAATCATTCACCTTGAGGTAGAAATACGTAGCCTGCGCTTGCCAATCGTCTTGCTTCTTCGACAACCGCTCCACTTTGAGTTTGGCGATCACGGTAGGCTGGTCAGCAAAGGCAAGCTTGACCACCGACACGTGACGACTAAACCGCTCGCGGGTTTCTTTGGTTTGCTCCGCGATCCGGACGGCCAAGTCCTTCTTTTCTCCGTAGCAATCGTCTTTCTGATGATGCTGCAGCAACACGTTGTTGAGCAGAGTTGTGCCTTTTTTCATCTCTTCGGGCGTCATGCCGTACTTCTTGAGCCGGGCCTTGATGTCGGCGTGCGCACTGGCGTTGTACAAGGCGGATTGGGCCGCCGAAATTTTCTTGGGAATGGATTGAGCCATCGTTCTTTGATTGTAAAAGGTGAATACTGATTTTCTGTCGTCCGACCATCGGACGTTGCGAAGGCAAGAAGGCACTTCTTTGGTTAGCTTTCCGAACGATGTATTTTTCTTAGGTACGTTCGTAAGGTTTCCGGAAAAACCGCGATAAAGCGTCGTTCACGCCATTTTCAGCGACAGATTGTCATTCTTCTGCGGTGGGTCGCAACGGAACGGTTACCAAACCCTACGTCGACCCTACGCGGCAGTGCGGGAATGGTGCTGAAACTTACGTCCGCGACCCCCTTCCACCCCGGAACGGTCATTGAACCCGGTTTTTCGAGACCCGGCACGTCCGGAAGGGTGTCGTCTCCTGACGTTTTGTCACCGTTCTCCGAGGGAAGGGTGTCCCAACCCGGTGCTTAGACCGTCGGCAAAGGCTGCCGCCTGCTGCTAGGGTTTGTTATCGCTTGCCGATTAACAGTTTGCCGCTGTGTCTTGCCCCCTGGGGGCAATGCGGGGGGCATACGGTTCTGATGGCGGGGCAGCACGCACTGCTGGTTCCTTTGCTGGCGCTGCCGGTAGCCCTCTTGGTGGGCAAGTCACTGCTGTTCGGTCGGCGGCGCATTGTTGAGTGCCGGGTGTTTGCCCGCTCCAGCGTGGGGATTATGGTGGTCGACAAAACCTCGCCTGAGTAAGCAGAACTCAGCATCGTTGGTACGCGCCTCCAACCCCGGTAGGCCCCTTTATTCACCGCCTTATCAAAAAGGTTTCGACTCGAGAATCAGCTCCCCACTTTCTAGCCCTGCGGCAGTTGCGCTGACCTTTATTTCTCCTTTTCCAGTTGACTTGATTACCAGCAAGCATTTACCATCTCGTGTTTCTCTTTGATTTCCGGTGTAAGGCTCGGTGCTCCACAAATCCCCGTTGTCGACCCCAACAATTTTAGCAGCACCTTGCACATCAAACCGAACAGTAAAGTTTTCTCCGGGCACGATCACTCCGGCAGAATCCACCACTTCGGCGATCACGTGAGATACTGCCGGGATTGTTCCGGTCAACAAGGCTCGGTTGGTGCTTAATCGTATTGCGTAGGGATTGCCCGCCGTGTTCAAAACGTATTCAGCGACGGCGTTCCCGTTGTTGTTTCCGACGGCCTTTAGTTCGCCTTTTTCAAAGGGTACCCTAAACTCGAAATACCCTTGATCAGCATCTTTTTCGGAGGTGCTGCCCAGCAACTTATTGTTGAGATACAGGGCTACTTCCTCACAGTTTGAATAAACCAAAACTTTTAGCGGGTTCTTCGCCCCCGTCCAGTTCCAGTGAGATTCGACCACGGGCCAATCCCAGCCGTGCTTTCCAACCGTCTTATTCGCATTCACATCGCGCACCGCAATATGTGCCATGGGGAGGTCGCGGTAGCGTGATTGTAGAAAATAGAAAAACGGTTTCTTGAAACCGGCGGTGTTGATCGGGGCATTTTCCCAACCTTTTAGGGGCCATGGCTGAACTGCTTCACCAAAATAATCGATGCCTGCCCATATCATATGTAAGTGTTTACTTCCCATTTGTCAAAAGCTTCTGCAACCAGCAAGATACCCATGGTGTCACACATATTCATCAGTACCGGAGAATGGGGGTTGTGTGACAACCGAATGGCATTGCATCCCATCTCCTTGAGGGTTTTTAGTCGGCGGTACATTGTCCAATCCGATACGGCGCTGCCCTCAGGACCGGCATCGTGGTGAATGTTGACACCTTTCAAAAACACTTTTTCACCATTGAGATAAAACCCATCTTTAGAATAAGCTACTTCACGAATTCCGAAAGGAGTTGCGTATTGATCGGTCTCTTTGCCATCGGCATACACTTTGTGTAAAGCCTCATACCGGTAGGGTTCATCCAGCGACCATAGGTGGGGAGAATCTAATGCTATTTCCTGATGCAAGGTTATGCTGTCGTCAAGCGCAACGGTTGCTGATTGTTGAGAAGCCACTACCGTTCCTGAAGCATCTATAAGGTCAGTGATTACGTAAACAGACTGTTCCTGATCGGATACGTTGTTGATGGCCAGATCAATACTCACCCGGGCATTTTCGGCTGATTGTTGAGAAGTGGTAACAAAGGTGCCCCAGGTAGGAATGTGAACGTCCGACAGATAGGTTAAACGCACACTGCGGTATATTCCTGCCCCAGAATACCATCGGTCGTGAGGTCAGTCAGAATTATCTACCTTAACCAGGATGGTATTGCTACTGTCTGTTTTCAAGTATTGGCTGACATCGAACGAAAAACTCAAGTATCCATGCTGGTGATGGCCCACGTACGCATCATTCATCCAGATGTCAGCATCCTTATAAACGCCATCAAATTCTATCACTGCATTTTTATCTTTGTAGTCAGCAGGGACCTGAAATGTCTTTTTATACCACCCTATTCCACCGGAAAAATAACCACCCCGTCCGCCGGTTCGAGCGGTGTCGGCAAAGCCTTGTTCAATACTCCAGTCGTGGGGAATATCTACGTCTTTCCATGCCTCTTCGCTATTTTCCGGGTGGTCGGCCGGGGCTTTGGCAAGTTGAAACTGCCAACCCTGGTTGAAATTGGTACTCAATCTGTTGACAGGGGGATTGTTGGTAGTACAGCTGTAAAGAATGATCAGCGCGCCTAAAATCTTTGCAAATACTTTCATCTAAACTTTTTACTTAATTTATGGAATAGTCACGTTGCCAATGATATGACTAGTGCCAGCACCAGGGTTAGGTGCATAGCACTTCATGACGCAATATATGCAGGGTTGCGCTTTTTTATTCGCTTGCCCAGCGGATTCCTACTACCCCGCGGCAGTGCTGACCCATGCCTATATCTCGGCAACCAAACGGTAATGAGATGACTAATTGTATTTGCCAAAAAGGTTTTGTACCTATTATTCACCTCCTAAAATTCGGTATGCAGCATGATCCACGTTGACCAACTTCGCTATCGGTATCCGGGCGCTGCGCAGGACACGCTTCGAGGCATTTCCTTTACCATTGCTCCCGGTGAGATCTTCGGCTTTCTGGGTCCGAGCGGCAGCGGCAAGAGCACCACGCAGCGGATTCTTTATAAGCTACTCACCGGCTACTCCGGCGAGGTGCGGGTCAAAGACCGGGTACTGTCGCAGTGGGGCCGGGACTTCTATCACACGGTGGGCGTCGGCTTTGAGCTGCCGAACCACTACCTCAAGCTGACCGCCCGGGAGAACCTGCGCTTTTTCGCTTCGTTCTACGAACGCCGCTACGCCCCCTTGCCCGAGCTGCTGGCGCTGGTCGGACTGGAAAACGACGCCGACAAGCGGGTGAGTGACTTCTCGAAGGGCATGAAGATGCGACTCAACTTCATTCGGTCGTTCATGCACGATCCGGACATTCTTTTTCTGGACGAGCCCGCCGCGGGCCTGGACCCGGTGAACGCCCGGGTGGTGAAAGACATCATCCTGAAGTTGCGCAATGAAGGCAAAACGATCTTTATCACCACCCACAGCATGTTCGAGGCCGACGCCCTCTGCGACCGGGTGGCGCTGATCATTAATGGGGAGATCAAGGCGCTGGACACGCCCGCCGCGCTCAAGCTGCGGCACGGGCAGCGCCGCGTGCGGGTGCAACTGGCGGGCCAGTCGGACGCGCAGGAGTTTCCCCTGGACGCCCTGGGACAGAACGCCGCCTTTCTGTCTTTGATCCGGAACAGTGCCGTGGAAACCATCCACTCCGAAGAAGCCACCCTGGAGGACGTGTTCATCCAGGTGACCGGACAAAGCCTGCACCGAGCCGCTCAAACCGCCCAACCATGAAGCAGTTTGTCCACCTGCTCCGCTGGGACCTGATCCACCTGCAGCGCAACCAGATGATTGCGGTGTCGTTGCTGGTGGCGGCCGCGTACCTGGGGATTTTCTACCTGCTCAGGTCGTTGGGCAACCTGGAGGCGGTATTGGTGGTGATGATCTTCAATGACCCCATCATTATGAGCTACTTCTTCGCCGGGGCCCTGCTGCTGTTCGAGAAAGATCAGCGCACGCTGGATGCCCTGTCGGTCACGCCTCTGGCCAGCGGAGCTTACTTGTGGTCGAAGGGACTCGCCCTGGCCCTGATCGCCACCGGCACCGCCCTGGGCATGACGTGGGTGAGCTACGGGTGGAGACTGAATTACCTGAACTTCGGAGTGGGCACGCTGGGCAGTGCGCTGTTGTTTGCCTGGTTGGGGTGCTTGATGGGGAGGCGGACGCCAAGCTTCAATGCGTTTTTGGTGCGCTCGTTGGGCTTCATCATTCCGGTGTCGCTGCCGTTGCTGTGGCTGTTCGGGGTGTGGGACCACCCGTTGCTCTACCTGCTGCCCTCTATGCCGGGAGTGCTGTTGCTGAGGGCGTCGTTTGAACCAATTGCCGACTGGCAGTACGTATACGGTTACGGCTACTTGCTACTGGCCCTAATCACAACGTACTTTTGGGGAAAGAAACTGCTAACCTTATCATGAGCCAAATCCTTATTTTAAGCGCCAACGACTTCCGCATGGTGTTTCGCGATCCCATGCTGCGCATCTTCTTGTTTATGCCCCTGCTGGTGGTGTGGTTGGTGCCGGTGCTGTTTGCTGCTTACCCGGCCGCGCGCGACTACGACTACGTGATTCTGATGCTGGCCGGTATGCAGACCTCCACCATGTTCGGTTTTATCAACGGCTTCGTGTTTCTGGAGGAGAAAGACGAGCAGGTTTTCTCGGCCCTGCGGGTGATGCCCGTCTCGGCTGGGATGCTGGTGGGGGTGCGTATGCTGCTGGGGTTTGCCGTGGCCTGCCTGGTCAACGTGATGCTGTTCCGCCTCACCCCCTGGGTGGCGATAGGTTGGGGGCAAACCCTGCTGTTGGCGGGGCAGTACGCCCTGCTGGCCCCCTTGCTGGCGCTGCTGGTGGCCACTTTCGCGCAGAACAAGGTGGAAGGGCTGGCCCAGTTCAAACTGTATAACTTTGCGCTCAACCTGCCCGCGCTAATCTACTTTTTGCCCCATAAGCTGTTGCACGCGCTGGCGGTGATCCCTACCTACTGGACGTTCCGCAGCGTAGAAGCCCTGCACGCGGACGGAAGTTTCTGGTTCTTCTACGGAATCGGCACGCTGGTGTACGGCGGGGTGTTGGTTGGACTGGTGTGGATGTTTGAGAAGCGAGTTTTTTAATTGGGTCAACGTAACAACCCTACGATGAAAACTTGTTACTTTTCGTAAAAGACATACTTATGCAAGCAGTAAGAGGTATTTTTGACGGTGAGAAGATTATTGCTACCGATCAGATCCCTACCAAGAAGAAATTCAAGGTGATTATCACTTTCGTGGAGGAAGTTGTGGAAACAGATGATAGCCGAAACTTCGCCGCACAAACGGATGGGCTGTCGTTTTGGCACGATGAGAGGGAAGATTTGTACCAAGAGTGAGACCTTACTTTACCTATCAATGTATTCGTACGACACAAAGGCAAATCTTTGGCCCTCGGGCGACCAGGAGGGCACGTTGAGGGTGCCCTGTCCCCCGGTGAGGCGGGTGAGTTCCTTGATTTTGCCAGTAGACAAGTCATACAGTCGCAGGGCCACGTCCTTCATGGCCGGATGGGCGTCGCCCTGATCTTCCAGGTAAGACAGGAATACCAGCGACTTACCGTCGGGCGAGGGGTGCGGAAACCAGTTGGAGTAGGCGTCGTCGGTGAGTTGGGTAGGTTCGCGGCCGTCGGCCCGCATGCGCCACAGTTCCATCTTCCCCGACCGCATGGAGTTGAAATAAATATACTTTCCATCGGCCGACATCTCGGGACCATCGTCCAGGCCGGGCGTATCGGTGAGTTGCTTTTCTTTGCCTCCCTGCACCCCAATAGCGTAGACATCAAAATCGTCGTTGCGCAGCGCCGTATAGAACAGGGTTTGCCCGTCGGGCGACACGCCGTGCCAGAACGAAGGAGTGTTGGGAGTGACGGGTTGGGGCGTGCCCCCCTTGACGGGCAGGGTGTAGATGCGCGAGGTCATGAAGTCGAGGTCGGCGTAGGCCACCCCGGGCTGGTCGTAGTGGCTTAGAATGATCGTTTTGCCATCGGGCATGAAGCCGTGGTCGTTGTTGCACTTATCGGCGAAACCGGTGTTGATGCGTTGCTTGGCGCTGCCGTCCATCGGAATGCGGTACAGACTGCCCGCGCCGTTCACCAAGAAGAAGGTGCCGTCGGGACTCCAATTGGGGGCTTCAAAGTGCGTATCTTCTTCGTAGACCACGCTGCGCTCGCCAGTTTCAGTGTCGTATACTTCCAATCGAGAAGTGACATTGGGTATCTGAGCGGAAAGCAAGTTGGATAGTAGGATGGTGGATACTAGTAGAAGTAAAGTTTTCATGATAGGTTCTAGGTTGGTGGGTTCTATATTCTGGGTTCGGAGTTGAAAGTTCTAGGTTTGGAATTGAAGGGTTTTGTTTTCTGAATGGTAAACAGCTATTGATTGGTAGGTGTTTAAATGCGCGTTGGTTGGTATTGGTGAGGAAGTATTGAGAGGGTATGTTAGAGGCCGTACTTATCGAGGCGACGGTAGAGCGCGGTGCGGGTGATGCCTAACGCTTGGGCGGTTTGGGTGATGTTGCCCTGATGCCGCTGCAACGCCTGCCGAATAAAGTTGCGTTCGTTCTCGTCCAAGGTCTGCACCGGGTTGGTGGCGGATTGCGTCGCAAGCGAAGCGTCCAGCGCAAAGGCGTCGGCCGATAGCGTGGGGGCTTCGTTAAGGATGACGGCTCGCTCGATGGCGTGCTGTAGTTCGCGCACGTTGCCGGGCCAGGGGTGGCGCTCGAGTTGCTGCTGGGCCTCAAGGGAAAGGTCAGGATGTGGCTTGCGGTATTTCTGAGCGTAGTGCTGCAAAAAGTGGTTAGCCAGCAGCGAAATGTCTCCGGTACGCTCACGCAGGGGCGGCAGCCGAATCTCCACCGTGTTAATGCGGTAGAGCAGGTCCTCGCGGAAGCCGTCGGCGCCCTTGGCCTCGTGCAACCGTCGGTTGGTGGCGCACAGCAGGCGCACGTCGAGCGGAATGTCTTCGTTGCCCCCCACCCGCCGCACGGTGCGGCTTTGCAGCACGCTGAGCAGCTTGGCCTGCTGCGCCAGGGGCAGGTTGCCAATTTCATCCAGAAACAGGGTGCCGCCTCGGGCCTGTTCGAAGGGCCCGCTGCGATCGTGGTGCGCGTCGGTGAACGCCCCCCGTACGTGTCCGAACAGTTCGCTCTCCAGCAGCGACGGGGCCACCGCACCCAGATCAACCCGCACGAACGGCCCGGTGCGCCGCGCCGATTGGTGGTGCAGCGCTTGGGCGACGAGTTCTTTGCCCGTGCCATTCTCGCCCAGAATGAGCACGTTGGCCTCGGTGGGAGCTACCTTGGCAATCAAGTCGTAGACCGACCGCATCACGGGCGACTCGCCAATCATCGAGCTGGCGGCGGGTGCTATTGCCGGAGAGGCGGTAGGGTTGGGCTGACGGGCCAGGGCGGTGTCGATTACCTCCAGCAGTTGCTGGTTCTTCCAGGGTTTGAGTAGGAAGTGCGCCGCGCCCTGCCGCATGGCCTCCACCGCTAGTTCCACGTCGCCGTAGGCCGTGATCAGTATCACTCGAATGCGCGGGTTGATGGTGAGGATACGCTCCAGCCAGTACAAGCCTTCGCGCCCGTCGTGCTCGCCCCGCCGGAAGTTCATGTCGAGCAACACCAGGTCGTAAGGCTGCTGCGACACCACCTGGTTGATCACGGTGGGGTCTTGCTCGGTATCCACCCGCGCGAAGTGCTGGCGCAGCAGTAACTGGGCCGAGTGCAGCACGTCGGCATCGTCGTCGATGATCAGGATGTTAGTGTCAGAAGCCATAGGCAGTCGTAAAGCGGAACACGTAATATTACAAAATATCGAACAGGGTACAAGAAAGCAACGGACCCGAACAGTCCGATCTATTGTTTCAAAGTTTGATACCGACAGTTCTGGTTTGCTTAAGCGATAAGAAGCAATATATTTGAAGCGGTCTTTAGCACAACAATTATGAATTCTTCGCAACGTATCGGTCGAAGCGCCGCATTGCTTGCCCTTTGCATCCTTTCAGTTACGTCTGCCATAGCGCAACCCGACAAATCAGTTCGACAGCAAGTTGAAGTTTTGGAAAAGAAGCTATTTGGTGATCTGCATTTTCAAGAAAAGATGCCTTATATGTCGGACGAAGCGTACCTCCATTTTTTGCAGCTGTTGGATGGCGGCAATACTACGGAGGCCAATTTATTTGAAATGCGACAACGTCTGGAAAGCGGACAGGCGGTGGATGTTCCGTACGGTGAATTCAACGAAGAGACCCGGCAGGTTGACTACGATACCATTACTTTCACCTCATTAGCCGATTTCAACCGCTATCACGATAGTTTGGCCCACGCCTTTGAGCAAAAAACCAATGAGCTGAACCAGGCGGATACTGCCCAGATGAGTGCCACCGAACGCATTGCCCAAACCGCCCGTGAACTAACCGATGGCGAAGGCTTCGGGCGCTTTAACTACGTTATGGATAGTTTATCAGCCATTGAAGAAGGACACTCAATGGAGTATAATGAGGATGATTGCGTCCTTGATGGGTCATACCGGATTAGGTTATCGCAACCAAGCTTAAAAGAGACAAATTTAGAGATCAGCCTTTCTTCTCAATCAGACAGTGTTTCGCTGACTGCCAGCACCACTGGTTGGGGGGTGGGCGATTCGAAATGGAAAACCGAGAAAGTATCTACTGAGCAGTTGCAGCGATCAGTAGTATGGCAGATCACCGGCTTCTACGTAGGGCGGCTAACAATGGAAGGAGCGCATACCGACACTACGCATTTGGTTTTCTCAGGAAGAATAGAGCAGCTACCCGGCTGTCGGACTGCCGGAACGGCGGAGAAACTTGCCGTAAGCGATAGTACCTCCTGGATAAGCGACCCGGTGTTTAGGCATTAGAGTTACTCCTGTGGATTAACAACCACAATACCAAGTGAAAAGCTATGAGGAAGGTTGGCCTATTGCCTTAATCCCAGAAAGGGCAACTGTCTGTTCTTGCTAATCATCATAGACACAAACAGAATGTAGACCGTGTTAAGTAGATACACTAGGGCGGTGACAATGATGGGTAGGGGAAGAAGCACAGGACCTAAAATTTCGCCGTTTGGTCTGTAGAAGAGGGTGCCAAATAGGAATATAACGACCGACAAAAAGATTAATGCGGTCCAACCCACTTGAATGAGTACTTGTCTTCTTCCGAACCGGTTAGCGCCTTTCACTTTGTTCTTGTTGATGATCCAGATGATTAAGGGAAGGAGAATGTTACCTAGCGGAAATACCCAGTAGGCAAGCGCCGACAAATTGATTGCGTGCAAAGTGCCACTGTTTTCTTCTTTCGTAAAATCCATTAGGTCTTCAATAGCCACATCCAGAACCTGTGCTAAAGCGATGAGCGTATGTCCGCGTGGTTCGGTCTGCCCCCCTTCAATGCGTTGCAGGGTGCGCAGGCTGATGCCAGCACTGTCGGCTAAATGTTCTTGAGAGTACCCTTTTCGCATTCGCTGTTGCCGGATTCTTTCGGCTAATATGATTTTAGATTCCATTGCATTTCGTTTTTTCTCAAAGCTAGGCAACGGACGCTTGATTGCTTGCGTCGGCAGTGCGTCATTCTTACGACATTCGTGTCAAAATGATGTTTGCGCTAACCAATCGGGGTCTACAGCTCTGGGTTACCACCTAATCCGAGCTATTCGGCCGTCACTGCCTGCTACCCATCCTACCCGCTGGTCAGGAGCAAACCGGACGGTATGATAGCCCACCGTATCCAAGAATTTCCACGTCCGTCCGTGGTCGAGAGAATAATCAGCACCCGAGGGGCCCACGGTTAAGAGCACTTCGGTGGCGGGACAATAGGCGACGGCCGAGCGATACCCTTTCGGAAAGGTTTTGGGCAATTGCCAGGTTTGTCCGCCGTCGGTGGTGTAGCACGCGGAACGGGTAGTATCGGCGGGTTGTAAGTAGTCGCCACCCAATGCTACGCCGCGAAGCGAGTCAGTCATCACCATGGCAAAGATGCCCTGCGAGGCCTCGCCCTGCTGCATTGGGGTGTCGGCCACTTGCCAGTGCGCTCCCCGGTCGTTAGATCGAAACACCCGAGCCTTTGCTCCGCCGGTGGCTAGCCAAATGTGCTGATCGCCCTGAGTAGCCAAGCCGCCGTTACTGGCGGCAAAACCAGCTTCTCCTTCCGCGGGATCGGGCATATTGTCGGTAGGTAACTGCTGCCAGGTTCGCCCGCCGTCGTGGGTAGCGATCAGCACGAATTGCCCATTAACGGGGTCGCTCATGGCGATGCCGTGGGTGGGGTTCCAGAAGGCAAGCGCGTCGAAGAAGATGCCGGGCCTGCGGTTTTCGTAGCGAAGGCGCCAAGTGGTGCCGCCGTCGGTGGTATGATACAATAAGGCCGGTGCTCCGGCGCTGAGCACGAAGGCCTCGTCGGCACTCAAAGCGTGTAGGCTGCGGAAGTCGAGCGAATCTGCTTGCGGAACCGGCCGTTGGGTCCAGGTGGTGCCGCCATCGGTGGTGCGCAACACGGTGCCCGCACTGCCGCTGGCCCAGGCCACCTGCTCGCTCACCACGCTCAGTCCGCGCAGACTGACGGTGGTGGAAGTGGTCTGCGGGGTGAAACGAAAGGAGGGCTGCCCGTGGGCGGGAAGTGAAGCGGTCAGTGAATAATGAGTGATGAATCCGAATGCGGACCACAAGGAATAACGAATGATGAAGGAAGTAGACATCGGATAGGTTGGTTGGTGGTGAAATATAGTGGTTTACGTCCGTAGCACCAATTGAAGATGTGGCACTGGGCTTATGTTATTAGCAAGAGAGCAACGCTGCTGATTAACCATTATCAGTCTTACTGAACAAGCCCCGGTGCGGTGCGGCGCTCCCACTTATTTCTCAAAACAAATGGACAAAAATTTCTGCGCGTCCATTTATTTCTTAAAATATTTGCTTGCGCGAAGGTGCCCGACCATTTATTTTGGATAATAAATGGCGGGGCAACATTGCCCACCCACTTATTCACGAGTTTAAGGGGATGGGCAGACCTGCCCGTCCGGTCAATCGTGCTTATTCGCGGTTTTTCTGTATCCTGTAAGGTTCATGGTGCTACACGCTGGTGATTGTTAGAACTATCGCGGATTTTTGTTGCACTATCTAAAAAACTGACTTCTATGGCTAACAACAAGCAGATCGCGCAGCAAATTCAGAGCACCCGCCTCCTGATCAACGGGGCGCTTCGTCAACCCGTTGTCAACCAAAAGCTGGCCAAATTTGGTTTTCCGAAGCCAGAAATTAGGAAGGGTGAAGCCATTCTGAACAAAGTGGAGTTGTTGCAACTGGACAAAACCGCTCGGTACGGACAGCAACTCAGCGCTTCGGAACACTGCAAGCGCGACCGGGCGGCGGCCTGGGAGCAATATAACTACCACGTGAAGTCGGCCAAGCTGGTGTTTCGCAACGACCTGGCGCAGCAGAAGCACCTGCAGATGAATCAGCCCCGGCAGCGGAGCCTGGCCGTCTGGCTAACGCAGGCGCGCTACTTCTACCAGGAAATCCGGCAGATGCCCGGTCATTTTGCCAAAATGG
The DNA here is from genome assembly GCA_965217295.1 of Cyclobacteriaceae bacterium. GTDB lineage: Bacteria > Bacteroidota > Bacteroidia > Cytophagales > Cyclobacteriaceae > Tunicatimonas. The sequence goes on along the minus strand of CBDCHR010000008.1, from coordinate 2,891,848 downwards.
GCGTCACCGCTGACGAATTGGCGCAGGCCCAGGCGATGATCGAGGCGGTGGCGGAGGCCCAGATCAACTGTAAAACGCTGGTCGGCGAGGCCCAGATGGCCACCCAGCAGCGCAACATTGCCCTGAAAGAACTGAACGCTTGGGTACGCCGTTTCACCAAAGTGGCCCGCATCGCCCTGGAAGAAAACGATCAGTTACTCGAGGGATTGGGTTTGTTGGTACGTAGTAAGGGGTAGGTTTTGCGTAGATGTTTCGTACGCAGAAGAGCTTACGTACGTGCTCTAGTGAGACATGAAAATAATGACTTGTTACTATATTGTATATAGACAAAATTGCGTCTGTACAGATGTTATGCCTCATTGAAATGGAAGAACTGAGGAAGGCAATCTTACAGATTGCGATAAGTTTATTGATATTTTGGATCATTAGTCCCATACTATTCAATCTGATCGGACTTGAGTTTACTGAAACTCAGTTTAGAGATTCCTACGAAGAAGCTAGGTTTTTCGGGTTGCCTATATGTATCCTATTAACGTTACTTGGAACCCTAAAATCAACCGATAATTCAATCAGAATTTTCTTCAAAGTATTTTTAACTATTGGGACCTCAATATTTGCAGTCTTCATTTTGATAGCGATGTTGTGGAGTCACATGTGTGATTGGACAAATGAAGAAACTTTTTATGTTAGTAAAAATAGTGAAAAAGTGAAAATAATAAAAAGAAGATATGGTTGTGGTATGGTAGATAGTGGACCTCCAATTGAAGAGATATTCAAGGTTAGAGAAGTGTCAGAATATTTTATCATTGCTTCAAAAATTAACGTCAATTTTATTGACGAAACCAAATGGAGGAAGTATGAAAAGTGAAAACGATGCATAACACCATACAGCCGCTAGCCGGGGAAAGATGAGCACGAGCACTTTTGTTCCAAGTTCGTATGTTGACATTTGAAATATAAAAGCCCACAAGCCCGGCCTGATGGCTGCGTTGAATGTTGTACCGCGTACAAAAAGAAAAATTTTACCCCCCACTCTTTGGGGCGCGTTTAGCGATAGCGTAACGCGTCGCCTATACGATCGTTGTGTCTAATTTGAATGAAACAAACTCTTCGACACATCAAGAAATATTTCACAATTTGGTGGATTCCGATTGCCACTAACATTTTGGCGATTGGAATCTTTTTTCTGGGAACACTTTTTAAGCGAGATTGGATAATTGACGTTTCGTTAATAATATTCTTTCTGAATACCATAGGAACGATTGTTTCAAGCATTGTTCAGATTGTAAATCGCAAATGGTATCTCATATTTCCGCAACTCGGACTTGCTGCTTTCTTGTTTAATTACGTAATAATAATATTCATCTACTCACCTCCCGACTATTACGGAGTACATAAAGAAATACCTGAGAACATTGACTTTTCATTGCCTCTTGACTCGTTACCGACAGACAAAGAATTTAAAAAACACGATTTTGTGTTAATCAACTACCTTCAACCAGGACTTTACATTTACCAAACTGACCACTTGCCGACTCAATTAGGGCATTTTTATGTGAAAGCATTTGAAATAAATTCTAATGATCGACTATCAGGAGGACGAATGAAAGTCAAGTCAAAAATCGTAGTCGACAATTTTGAACCACAAAGGCGGCAAGGAGAGTTTACAATTTATGAAGGAGATTGGGGTGACAAATATGGAAGTCGAATTGAATTATGGTATCAACCTACAAACGGACATGAGTATAAAGTGGAAGGAAGAAATTTCATAATTGAAGGTTGGCAAAGATAAGAAACACTTTTTAGAGCGCGCTCAGCGATAGCGTAACGCGTCACCCAAGTGTAGCTCATTTAGTGATAGTTGTAGCATTTGTACCGCGTACGAAAGAAAAAGAAATCATGCATCCCCTCAGAAATACTCGCTAAACGTTTCTTGCAACTGATCGTAATGACCGTATCCATCGCAAGCGGAGTCCGCTATTTCTTTTAGCCTTATCTGGTACTCGCTTTCAAGCCTCTCTTTGAAAATGGCCTTAATTGCATCTTCAAAAAGCTCTTCGAAGTAGATGTAAAAATCTTCGCCAAAGTCTCCTCCGTACTCATTGGCAATGTCGGTACACGTCTCTACCGCGAACAAACCTACCTCGATGTAATACCGGATAGTCGAAGGGCTATTCAACTGTTTAGCAACACTGTCCACTTTTTCAGTATCCAAGCCTCCCTGCATGTGCTTATTTGGATAGATTGCTTTGATAACCTGATCTTTGTAGGACGAGAGTAGTTGTTCATCCATCTCGTTGCCGCTGAACTTGATTTGATAGTAGCTGCGTACTACCTCAAAGCTTCTGTAAAGTTCTTTTAGCTCAGATTTTAGGGATTCAATTCCTTGTGAGTTAATATGCTCTAAAAAAGCCTTCATACTGCTATCGCTTTTGGATCGTATGTCGTTCTAACCACTCTTTTATTTGCTCAAAACCTATCTTTCCCGTTGAGATGTCAATAACAAACGCGTATTTCTGGTTTTGATCTGCCAGAATATCGACGCGCTCTTTCATCAAGCAGAGTCGGGCTAGAACGTATCCGGTTCGCTTGTTGCCGTCGATAAAAGGATGGTTTTTTACAATACTTTCCAGCATTGCCGCTGCTTTCTCAATGGGTGAGGGGTAGAGTTCGTTGCCATCAAAGGTTTGAAAGGGGCGATTGAGCGCGGAGTCCAATAAGGCGTGATCTCTAACTCCAGAAGATCCGCCGAAGCGCTCGAGCAAGATTGCGTGGATTTCTAACGCTTCCTTTTCAGAGATCATTGGGCTAGCCTTGCCAGAAGTTCACTGTCTTCGGATAAGATAGTTCTTAAGTTTTGCGAAAGAGCTACTGACTCGGTAGATTTTCCTTCAGTGGCTTTCAAATAGTCAAACACTTCGTTGAGCACTGGTTCGGAGGTGTTTTCCAGCATCTCGCTAATCGCTGTTTTTATTTCTTCTTTACTCATGCTCAAATATACGAAATCAGGAAATTTTTCTGTGAAATTTACTTATCCAAATCCAATGTCTCTAAAAACTTCGGCGCTCGGCGGTGCTGCGTGGCTTGTTCGTAGGCATAAGCCAGCTTGATGAGCGTAGGTTCACTATAGGCCCCGGCAAAGAAGGAGATGCCCACCGGCAGGTCGTGCACGAAACCCATCGGCACGGTGATGTTGGGGTAGCCCGCCATCGCGGCCGGAGATGAGCTGCCGCCCAGGAAGTGATCGCCCGTCACCAGGTCGGTGGGCCAGGCGGGTCCGCCCGTGGGAGCCAGGATGGCGTCGAGTTGCTGGTCCCGCAGCACTTTGTCAATCCCCTCGTCGCGCGACAAGCGGCGAATCTTGGCCAGTGCTTCCCGGTAGTTAGGATCGTCTAAACCGCCCTTGGCCTCGGCCTGCACCATGATTTCCTGCCGGAAGTAGGGCATTTCTTCGGCGGCGTGGGCCTCGTTGAAGGCAATCAGATCGCGCAGCGTGCGCAACGAATCACCGCCACCCCGAGTCACGCCTGATCTAGTAGCTAAGTACTGGTTCAGGTCCTCCTTGAATTCGTAGAGCAGCACTTGATACGCGGCACTGCCTACCGCCCCGTCGGGGATTAACTCATCCACATCCACCACCTCCGCACCCTGCTCGCGCATGGCGTCTAGTGCGGCTTCCATTAGTTGGTCCACCGTTTCGTGGAAACCCATATGCTGCCGCGCGATACCCAGGCGGGTGCCCCGCAGGCCGTCCTTCTGCAAGAACTGCGTATAATCCGGCGACGCTTTTCCCGCACTCTCCTTGGTTATTGCATCGCGGGGGTCGGTGCCCGTGAGCGTGCCCAGCACAATGGCCGCGTCGGTGACGGTGCGCGCCATCGGACCGGCCGTGTCTTGCGTGTGCGAGATGGGAATGATGCCCGAGCGCCCCACCAGCCCGACGGTGGGTTTGATGCCCACGATGCCGTTGGTGGTGGAGGGGCATACAATAGAGCCGTTGGTTTCGGTGCCGATGGCCACCGCGCACAAGTTAGCCGACACCGCCACGCCCGACCCGGCGCTCGAGCCGCAGGGGTTGCGATCCAGCACGTAGGGGTTCTTGGTTTGTCCGCCCCGCCCACTCCAGCCGCTGCTTGAGCGCTCAGAGCGGAAGTTGGCCCACTCGCTCAGGTTGGTTTTGCCCAGAATGACGGCCCCTGCTTCGCGCAGCCGCTGCGTGACCCAGGCATCTTTCGCAACCGGCACGCCCACCAGGGCCAGCGACCCGGCGGTGGTTTCCATTTGGTCGTCGGTGTCGATGTTGTCTTTGAGCAGCACCGGAATGCCGTGCAGCGGTCCGCGCAGTTGGCCCTGCTGCCGTTCCTCGTCCAATTGGTCGGCGATGCTCAGGGCGTCGGGATTCACCTCGATGACCGACCGCAGGGTGGGGCCGCTTTGGTCAATGGCCTCGATGCGGTCGAGGTACGCTTGGGTGATGGATCGGGCGGTGTACTTGCCGGACTCCATCCCTTCCCGTAGCTCCGGAACAGTGGCTTCTTCGAGGGAGAAGGAAGTAGCAGAACCACTGGATTCGTCCGACGGAGCGAAATCGGCTTTCGGTTGACAAGCGGGTAGGGCGAGTAATAAGGTGGTGCTTCCCAGCAGGCTACGGTGCAGAAAGGTACGTCGTTGCATAATGAGTAAGATAAAGAAAAGCTAATGGCAAAATATACGGATTGACAGTTAAAAATCACTGGTCTGGCGTTCTTTTGTCTTCGCCTCCCGCCGACTAAAAAAATACGTCACCAGCCCCACCCCAATGATGCCTAACCCAATGAGGCTCTTTAGGGGCCGGTCGTAGAGGGTGTAGCCCAAAATCCAAACGCTGAACGCGATGAACAAGTACTGGGCGTAGGGATAAAACGGACTCCGGAAGCTAGCGGGGCGTTTCTTCAGGAACAGCACACTGGCCACTACCAGCGTTACGTTGAGCTGCAGCACAAACCCGGCGTAGATCACAATCTGCTCGAGGGTGCCGGTGAGGGTGAGCGCTACGGCGATGACCACGTGCAACCACAGCGCCCGCACGGGAATTTGAGCCGCATTGCGCTGGCGAAGTGGTTTCCAAAACGAGTGCTCGCGGGCCATGGCGTGCGTCACGCGCGGACCAATCCAGATGTAGGAGCCGATGGTGGCTACCAGTTGCAGCGCAATGAAAAAGCTTACCCAGCGCCCACCCGTGGTGCCCAACAGGTTCTGCGTAGCCACGGTGGCCACATCGACCTGCCCCTGCAACTGCTCCACCGAGGCGTGCTTCAAAAAGATAAGTTGCAGCGCCACGTAGAGCACGGTGACCAGCAAGGTAGCAGCGATCAGGGCGCGGGGCAGGCTGTAGCGCACGTCGCGGATTTCTCCGGCAATGTAAGCGGCCGAGTTCCAGCCGGTGTAGGCGTAGCTTTAGATGAGCGACACGGCGAAGCCCGGCGTGGTGAGTTCCTGCTGCCAGGAGGCTCCAAGGGCAATGGCATTGGGAGATACTTCGGGCGCAAAGAGTATCCCCAATCCAATGAGCAAGAGAACAAACGCCACCTTGATCACCGTGGCCACGTTCTGAAACCGACTGCTCCGCCGCAGGCTAAAGGAGTGGATCAGCCCGACCGCTACGATAACGACAATGGCTAGCCAGGGCGAATTATCTATCCCGAAGGGGGCCAGGTACTGCGTCATGGCGATGGCCGCAATGGCGACGGGGGCCGAGAAGCCCACCAGCAGCGACACCCAACTGCTCAAATAGCCCAGCACCGGGTGAAAAATACGCGATAGATAGATGTAGTCGCCGCCTGACTCGGCGAAGTGGGTGCCCAGTTGTCCGTAGCTAAACGCTCCGAACAGGGCCATCACTCCGCCGATGACCCACAGCAGCACGATGCTTACCGTATCCTGCACATCGAGCAGTTGGTAGCCTAGGCTGGTGAACACGCCGGTGCCCACCATATTGGCAATGACCAGCGCGGCGGCGGTTTTCCAGGAAATTCCCGCAGTAGAAGTTGGCAAACAGGTTCGGTTAGGGCGCTCAAAGTAGCACAAAAAGCTGGCTCCGGCAAATACGCCGTCTGCCTGGTCATCCTCCCCACCAATCGTTCGCATTGTGGCGGGCAAGCCGTATATTTACCCGTCCAATCCCCTAGCTTATGCAGCAGTACCACGATTTGATGCGCCACATTCTGGACCACGGCACCGTGAAGGGCGACCGCACCGGCACGGGCACCCGCAGCGTGTTCGGCTACCAGATGCGTTTCGATTTGCAAGCGGGTTTTCCGCTGGTGACCACCAAGAAGCTGCACCTGCGCTCCATCATTTACGAACTTCTGTGGTTTTTGCGGGGCGACACCAACGTGGCCTACCTAAAGGAGAACAAGGTGCGTATCTGGGATGAGTGGGCCGACGAGCAGGGCAACCTGGGGCCCATCTACGGCTACCAGTGGCGCAGTTGGCCGGTGCCGAACGCCGAACCCATCGACCAGATCACGCAGGTGGTTGAGCAAATCAAGCGCAACCCCGACTCCCGGCGTCTGATCGTGTCGGCCTGGAACGTGGCGGATGTGCCGCGCATGGCGCTGCCCCCCTGTCACGCCTTTTTTCAGTTCTACGTGGCCGAAGGCCGCTTGTCGTGCCAGCTTTACCAGCGCAGTGCCGACGTGTTTCTGGGCGTGCCCTTCAACATTGCTTCCTACGCCCTGCTCACCCTGATGATGGCTCAGGTGTGCGATCTGCTGCCCGGCGATTTCGTGCACACCTTCGGCGACGCCCACTTGTATAGCAATCACCTGGAACAAGCCGAGTTGCAGTTATCACGCGACATTCGCCCGCTTCCTCAGTTGCGCCTCAATCCGGCGGTGAAAGATCTATTCGCTTTCACCTACGACGACTTCACGTTAGAAAACTACGATCCGCATCCGCATATCAAGGCCGAAGTGGCCGTGTGAAGAAAGCTTTTGGCCAGTTAACGATTTTCGCTAAGGCAAGGTGCCAGATACGTTGGCTTGGTACGTCCGCGATGAAATGCCCAATCTTCTCTACCTACTAAAAAATGTCCATTCCAACGCAGGTCGCTTCTTCGAATTGTGCAACAATCAGCCGTAACTCTCGGAGCTGACGCACGGTTGGCCAAAGTCAAACAACGCGATCTAAGACGAACCTTTTTTTTATTACACCACCCTGCTTCCCTACTAAATACGGAATAGGCTAGCGCCCCGCGGTGCTATGTTTGATACAGATCGACCGTGCAGCAGTTTGTGCCGCTGCTTCCTTAGTATCCACAAAGTAAAGGTCGATTGGTTATGAAAAAAGTATTGGTTGCGTTGTTCTTCATTAGTAGTATTGCCCATGCCAGTCAGGGTGCTCCCCCCCCCTACCCGAACCAGGGTTTCTGGTGTCCGGGCCAAGTCACATTGGTAAGCCAGCGGGTGGTTGCCGGAGAGATAAACTACGACCTGAAGTACAATGCCATCCAGGTGCGCCACGACGGAGTGGTGCGCACCTATACGGCGGAAAAGATTGCTCACTTCACCTTGTTCGATTTAGTGAAGCATCGGGAGCGTCGTTACGTAGCTATTGATCACCAGTTGGATGAAGGCTACCAACGCAAAACGTTTTTTGAGGTGCTCACCGAGGGTGATCTGACGATTTTGCGTAAAAGCAGGTACGTGCGCAAGCCGCGGGTCACCGAAGACAAGCGCGCCCCGCACATTTATCTGAATGCGGTGTGTCGCCACGATTACTACGCCTACAACCAAGGTGATTTTTTTGAGATTGATGATTTCAAGGAACAGGTGCTTCCTCTAATGAATAGCTACGAGGATTTGGTGCAGGATTATATCAAGCGCTGCAAGCTAAAGCTACGCAAGATCAACGAGCAGATGCGGGTGGTGCACCTTTACAACCAACTGTGCAGCCAGCAGGCCAACGAAGGCGCGGTGACCGAAATGCTGAAGTAAACGTTAAGCCAAGCCGCTAGCGCAGTGTACCTCCGCAAAATCATCAACCTCACGCTGAATGCCTTCCGCGTGACGCCCAACCATTTTTATGCCCTGTTGCTAGTTAGCGATCCGGAATTGCCTTCTCACTACGGACGGTTCCCGGCTACTGTAAATATCTCTCCGCCTCGTTTTTCACCGGGGGATACTGGGCGGCGTTGAGGGCCTGTTCGTACAGATTTTTGGCCTGACTGGTTTTTTTCTCATGGTCAGCGATCCGGGCCAGACCCGCGTAGGCGTAGCTGCGATAATTTTTGGCCTCTTCTCCGGCAATGCCGATGTTGCGCTGCAAACTTCGCAGGTAGGACGCTTCGGCCGCGTCCCACTTTTGATCCCGTTTCTCCAACAACATGCCCTTAAACAAGTGACCGGTTATTTGAAAATAGCGTTTGTCGCTGCTGATGAGCTTTTCAACGTACGTGTCGATGCCCGCAAACTGCTCGGCACCTAAGGCGGCATGCGCGTAGTTGACGGCGAAATACGGATTGTTAGGATATTTCTTGACCAGGCGCCGAGCGTAAGTGAGGGCTTGGTCCGGACGGTCTTCGTAAAACAGGTAAATATGCGTGAGATAATCGGCCGCTTCCACTCCCAAAAACAAGGATTTGCGTACGGCCGTGTCTAATTGTTTAAGCCCCAGTGCGGTGTCTCCGCCCCGAAAGAACCACATAAACGGACGGTAAGCAGGACGCAGTTCGGGGTATTTCTCGCGGTAGTAGTTGTACAAGCCGGTCGAGAAGTAAAAGTCAGGATACACCTCTAGCAAGTCGAACCCATTTTTCAGATACGAATAAGCGCTTTTGGCTTGTCCCACCGCTTTAAAAGTATTGCCGTCTTCGTTTTCGTATAGCGCGAGCAGTCCGTGCGCCGACAGCATAAAGAAGTTGGCTTCGGCGTGGTCTTCATCTTCATCTAATATGGTTTCCGATTGGTCTATCACCTGGTAGAGATAGTCTTTCATCTGCTGGAAGGCGGTGCTGCCGGGTTCTAAGGGATAGTTGGCCGAACGGATGGCCAGGGCTTTGAGCAAAGGCACGGCCGGGTAATCAGGAAGAAGCTGATCAATCTGACGGATCAACGGTTCGCTTTGCTCGATGTCTACATTGTAGATATGATCCAGTGCCTGCTCGGTTAGGGCGTAGGCTCGTTGGTTCTTTAAAATACTGGGCAGTGGCTGAGTCTGGGCAACAGCTTTACCGTCCAAAAGGCAAAATAAGGTGACCACTATGAAAACGCCGTAGCTCGTCTTTGTTATCATGATGGTAGAACACTACGCGTTGGCGAAGGTTCACGGGCAGAACCAGACAACCCACCTCAAATATTCAAACGATGTTGTCGGCTCGTTACCTGTACCGGCAACTGGTGCTTCTTTAAAAATTGCTCTTTTAGCCTACGAACTTTCAGATTGGCCGCTCGGGGTACCTGGGTAGAAACGATGAAGCCCTCAAAATGCTCTGACTCAGCACCTAGCTTATTCTTCAAGTAGCAGAAGGTGTTGACAAGTTGAGCAAAACCATCTTCTACATTACTGCCCTTGAGTTCTATCAACAGATAACGCTCCGATTCACAGATTTTAAACAAAAAATCGCATTTCTTGACGTCTTTTGATTTGATCAGACAATCATCTATGCGCACCCGACAGACTGGTTTTCTGAATTTATTGATAATCCGAAACGTTTTGCCTTGTTCTTCCGCTACGGTTTTGGCACTGAAGCAGTCCGAGTATTCTTTCGCATCCAGGCTTTCTATCAACTCTTTACAGCACCTTGTCATACTTTATGGCTAGGAGTTGGTCGTAAATATTTCCGATGGTGTCAGACACGTCGTCGATGTTTGATGGGCCGATGGAACGCTGTTCTTCGTCTAGGGTAGAACGACAGGTGCCGTTTTCGAAGTAGTAACACGCTACGCGATCAAAGTTTACCCATCGTTCGGAGGGCACCAGCTTTTCAACTTCTTCCTTGGCATCCGGATTTTGCCTAACTACGTTGTCGGCCTGAATCAGATTATCCAGTGCTGTGAGGACGTAGGGGCTGTGGGTGGTGAGAATAAGTTTGTTCTGATACCTATTGATCCGTTCAACAATAAACTCCAGTAATTCTTTTTGAACAGTGGGGTAAAGATTTAGCTCGGGTTCTTCTATGATGAAATACTTTCCGAGTACGCTTTTCTCATCCGCCTCTGCTTCTATCACTAGCAGTAAGGGGATGATGGATTGGAAACCACTGGAAGCTTGCTCTAACTTAATTTGCGTGCTGTCTTCCAAAATAAGGGTATTGTTACCATCAGCGTACGCATATTCAGTATTTAGAAAGCTAATAACTAACTGCTTCAGTTGCTTGCGAGCCGACTCGAACTCAGCCCCAAACGCTTTGACTGTCGATGCAATAGATACGTTATTACTCATCAGTCCAAATAACGATTGCCCAACCGTAGATAGCAGATTTCTTTCGGCCGGTATGTATATTGGCGTTGACAATCCTACTACGCTTAACATTTCTGCAAAAAGAGCATCTATTCTTTTAAGAGTATCCCCTAAACTCACGTTTTTGTCAAGCTCTAATTTGTTCGTATCATCTTTGATTCTGTTGATTATACCAGATAGTTTCTCTTTTTGTTGAGTACTACCAGCTTTGGATAGTATTTTCTGTCTTCCTTCCTCTAAACTATGATTTACAATTTTTATAATTGTAGGAATAATCACCAAATTTTCAATTTCAATTGAAGTAGAACTTGACACTGCCTTATCAATTTCGTCTACCGGGTCCAGATCGTTCCTGCTGAGAGTACTTCTAATACTAAAGATTTCGGATATCAATCTGTTGAAGGAATCATCTGATTCAATGGTTCCCCGGTAGAGTTTCCAACAAAAAAGGTCATAATTATACGTGATACAAGTATCGGTACTGATAGCATAGTCCAAATTATGTCTTACCAGTAATTTCTTAAACATCTGTGCGTCTCCCGCCCTTATGAAAACCATATCTCTAAAAATTGCTACCAATTTCGCTACCGTACTTTTCCCACTAGCCGTCGTACCAATAAACACGTTAATATCCTTCAAATCCAACTTGACGTGCTCAATTGGACCGAAGTTCTTAATCTCAATACTCTCCATAAGCTCTCTTTTAAAGACCAAACCCGGAAAGCTTTAAAGACTTTCCAGGTCCACAACCTCTAACGTTTACCGCATCTCCTTGTACGCATTGATCAACCCGTTCGTCGAGGCATCGTGCGATGTCACCTCGTCCTCTCCTTCCAGTTCAGGTAGAATCTTCTTGGCCAGTTGCTTGCCCAGCTCCACGCCCCACTGATCAAAGGAATAGATATTCCAGATGATGCCCTGCACGAAGATTTTGTGCTCATACATGGCGATCAGACTGCCCAGCGTGTAGGGGTCTAACTTCTGAAACAGAATAGAATTGGTCGGTTTGTTGCCCTCGAACGATTTGTAGATCGTCAGTTCGTCAACCTCGGCGTCGCTCTTGCCCTGCTCGCGCAACTCTTGGGCGGCCTCCTCCTCGGTCTTGCCCATCATCAAGGCTTCGGTTTGGGCGAAGAAGTTGGCCAGCAGCTTGGGATGGTGGTCGCCGATGGAGTTCTGACTCTGCGCCGGGGCCAGAAAGTCGCAGGGAATGAGTTTGGTGCCCTGATGGATGAGTTGGTAGAACGCGTGCTGTCCGTTGGTGCCCGGTTCGCCCCAAATAATCGGACCCGTCTGGTAATCGACCGGCTTTCCGTTGCGGTCAACGTACTTGCCGTTGCTTTCCATGTTACCCTGCTGAAAGTAAGCGGGGAAACGGTGCATATACTGATCGTAGGGCAAAATAGCCTCGGTTTGGGCACCAAAAAAGTTATTGTACCACACTCCGATCAGGGCCAGGGTCATCGGAATGTTTTCTTCCACGGGAGCCGTGCGGAAGTGCTCGTCCATGGCGTGCCCGCCCGCCAGCAGTTCTTCAAAGCGATCAAATCCAATGGCGCAAGCAATTGACAACCCGATGGCCGACCACAAGGAATAGCGTCCGCCCACCCAATCCCAGAAGCCAAACATATTGTGGGCATCAATGCCAAAGTCTTCCACCGCTTTCTGGTTGGTAGACAGGGCGACAAAGTGCTTTTTCACGGCGGCTTCGTCCTGCGCGGCTTTTAGAAACCAGTCGCGGGCGGTGGTCGCATTGGTCATAGTTTCCTGAGTAGTGAAGGTTTTTGAGGCAATGATGAACAGGGTGGTTTCCGGATTCAGGTGCTTTAGCGTCTCCGAGATATGCGTACCGTCCACATTAGAAACGTAGTGCACGCTGATGTGCTCTTTCTGATAAGGTTTCAGGGCTTCGGTCACCATCACCGGACCCAGGTCAGATCCTCCAATGCCAATATTCACAATGTCGCTGATTGCCTGTCCGCTGTAGCCTTTCCAATCGCCGCTGATGATCTGCTCCGAAAAGGTTTTCATGCGGTCCAGCACCTCGTTTACCTCGGGCATCACGTCTTGTCCGTCGACTTTGATAGAAGCGTTAGCGCGGTTGCGCAGGGCAATGTGCAGCACCGACCGGTCTTCAGTACGATTGATCTTCTCGCCGCCAAACATAGCCTCCGTGGCTTCCTTCACCTGGGTGTCGGCGGCCAGTTGCCGAAGCAGCTTCATTGTTTCTTCGGTGATGCGGTTCTTGGAAAAGTCGAGCAGGGTGCTTTCAAAACGAAGCGTAAATTTTTCGAAGCGGCCGGGGTCGTCCTCAAACATCGTTCGCATGTGCTGCGGTTCTATTTGCTGATAGTGCTGCTGCAGGGCCTTCCAGGCGGGAGTTTCGGTTGGGTTGATCTTTGGTAACATGTTTGATGCGTTAGGATTAAAAAAGCAGATACTGGATAGAACGAGACTTGGACAAAAAGGATGAGTGATTATTTAGCGCACCGCCGGGGAAAGCAGGGCGAGGAGATGGCTACCTGGTATTTGCAGGAGAAAGGACTGACGTTGGTCGCCAAAAACTACCGCCACCGCCGAAGCGAGATTGATCTGGTGATGCGCGACCGCGACACGCTCGTGTTCGTGGAAGTGAAACTCCGGCGTAACGCTAATTTTGGCGATCCCGAAACCTTCGTCGACCAAGCCCAGGCTGAACGCATTGCCGAGGCAGCAGATCACTACGTGCACGAGTTAGCTTGGGAAGGCAACATCCGCTTCGATATTGTCGCTATCACGGTGCAGCCTCAAACCGCTATTAGACACTTTGAAGACGCTTTTTGTTAGTTCGTCTGACGCTGGCCTATCCACTGACGTAGTTCATCCTCCAGAAATTCGACGAGCGCTTGGTCCTTGCTACCGAAGGTCACAAAAAGATTATTTCCTAACAATCCACCCGACAGCTCAATGCCGAACGCATCGCTGCGGATGGTAAGCAAGTCGTGCGCATTGGGTACAAATTGACGAAAAGAGATTACCGAAGGAGATCCCAAAAAGCTAAAGTGCGCGACAAAAGAATCGTCAAGCGCTTGCGAAAGACGATAAACGTGCTTCCGGTACTTTCGGCAGTCTTTTATCTCGCGCAGTTCAAAAGCACGACCCAGCATCATCGTCTACTGTTTAGTAGCTTCAAAACGGTCAGCTGAATCACCCATGGCTCGGCACTTGGTTTGCCGTGCCGAAAATTTATCGACTGATTTAAAAATACGGTCGTAATAAGTTTCACTGAGTTCGGGAGTTTCAGTGATGTCGCCGTTGTAAATTAGGTTCATAATTCCTGCAACTCCCCCGGTCACCAAATACGACACCGGATAATTGCTCTGCCCGAACGACTGCAGATACGCATTAGCTTCGTAACCACTTTTCACCTCTATTACCAGTTTCTGGTAAGGCACCAGTTCTTTAATTTCCCACTGCCCCCAGCCTAATGCATTCACGCACGCCACAATCCCATGCACCCAATCCTCGCGCGAATCAATCATTGGTTGGATAAGCGCGTTCCACTCGGCCGATTCCATAATTCCGCCAAAGGTATTGAAAGCGCATACGTGGCCCGCCTCAACAAGCAAATCTTTTACGATGTTAACCCCATCGGCCCCAAATTTAGCTTCCATCGCTTTTAGTAGACGATACGAAATCTGGGTGTAGTAATTAGCATAGTGCCGGGTGAGGGTAACTCCAAACGCCTGGATGAGTCCGTCTTTTCCGCCCACAATCGGCATTCCCGTAAGTGCATCCTGAATGGCTTCGTAGCGAATACCAGTGTCTTGCGGCTGCACCAATGATCCAAAAGTCTGATACACCCCCTCCCCTGGCGAAGCTTCTAGCGTGCGCTGTTTGATGCTAGGGGAAACCACAATTGTGCATTGTTGATGCCCTTTAGTGGGGCATTCGATTTGACGAGCTTCTACCTGTCCCAAAGGCAAATCGAAGAGCGCTTCGGCGGCTCCGGCCACGAAACCGGTGGCAAACAAGGCGGCACCACAGTCGTAGCTGGTTCGAGGTCCGTACTTCAACATCCAGGTAGCCGAATAGTGCTCCGTGGGCAACGTTACCGTTCCTCCCTGGGCCGAAAGCTCATCCAGACATACGATCCCAAAACCGAACTCGCTGAACGCTTGACTTACCACTTCTTTTCTTTCTACCACACCCAGTTCGGGGTTGCTTCTAAAATAATTGCTAAACTGGGCGTAGGCTATTTCTTGGGCAGTATCCTGCAAAATTGGATACACATCCAGATAGTGCTTGGTTTCTTCAATGCTGAGTTGCAGAAACGTATTGTAGTGGTGGCAGTGAAAGATCAAAGGTTCTCCCTGGGCTACGAACGCGTTGCGGTTCTTATGAAATTCACCGGTGAGCGACGGTGCTGTTTGGGTAGTATTCATGGGTCTGAATTTTACGTGGTTTATTGAAATTACAAGGCGGACGGCAACTGACTCTGGTAAATATCCTGTATTGTTTGCTCTAGCACCTTGACGGTTTCCGGCTTAAAGACCAGATTATCGTCTGGATCTTTAAGGTTCTGGAAGTAGTATCCGTTCTGATTAAAGTGGGGCAACATCCGGGTCAGAATTCTGGACCAAGCCATGGGCGACAAGCTGCTATCACACCAGTTCTTAATTAATGAAGCGTTCATACTATATGTGATTGGTTATACAGATTATCAACCACGCAAAATGCGTACAAAAATAAGTTTGTCAGTTGAACTACCGGATGAGAAGAAGTAAGGTGCTCAGAAAATACGCTAACTTTCTGCAGTGTTGAGTTGCCGTTAGCGCATTATGATGGCACAATACAGCTTATCCGAGTTGGAATGCTACGCGAACACTTTGATTAGACCATAATAATTCGCAAAGATGCGCCGTTTGTCGTATAGATAAGATATCTTCCCTTGGTAAGATTGGGGCAAAGGTTGTCATCTTCCCGCCTGTCGCCGAACGAAAAAGCCACCGGCGGCGGAGTCTCGTTTTGGATTCCAAATCTTAATATTGTCAATCCGACCGGTGTCATCGAACTCACTGGCTTCGAACAGATCAAGCATGCGGTTGTCGTCTAAAACTAGGCAGGATACGTCAGGCTCTTAATCAGCGTGGCGGCTGCGGAAACTGCGTGGTGAGTTGGTAACGATCGGCCATTTCGAAGTCGCGGAAGTCAAAGCCGGGGGCCACGGTGCAGCCCACCAGCGCGTAGGAGTTGGACTGGGCCATGCGCGAACCGAACCACCGCCCGCCGGGCACCGCCGCCTGAAAAACCTGCCCCGCCTCGGCGTCAGCTCCCAACCGAAACTGCTCCATACTCCCCTGCTCGTTGATCATAAAAACGTCGAGCGGACTGCCTGTGTAGAAGTGCCACAGTTCGTCAGACTGGATCCGATGGAACGCCGAGAATTTATCTTCCAGCAGCAAGAAGTAGATGGCGGTGGCGTAAGGACGATCTAGCGACTTTATTTTACCGGAAGCCTCGTACATTCTTTTATAGAATCCTCCTTCGGGATGCGGTTCCAGGGCTAGTTTGTCAATCCAGTACTGGGCTTCGGGAATCATAACGGGGGCAAGTTATCGACGGAATTACGGTGCATCCTGTGGTTATGGGGTGTTTTCTTTGTAATCGTAGACCACCTGCCCCTGCGGATTCCATTCTTTGGCAATGTGGGGTTTAGTTTCCTCGTCGTAGGGGTCGTCGGGATACTTAATCTGCTTCTTGGCGCGCTTCTCGTAGTCGTAGTACTCCGTCCACAGACCGACCTTTTTGCCCTCCTGGTATTCTCCCTCCACAGCCACCCTTCCGCCCGGATGAAAGTAAAAGTAATAGCCCTCTTCTTCACCGTATTCTACCGGAATCACTTCTTTCACCTTAGCGCGCTGATCCTCATCGTAGAAGGTGATCTCTGACTCGCGGGGCCAGCCGTGCGTATACTTCTCTTTGTCCAGCAGAATCTCTTTGCGGTTATAACGTGTCCAGCGGCCGTGTTTGGTTCCTTTGTAGAACATACCCTGCTCAAGCACCTCGCCCTCCTCAGTAATTTTCTTGTAGGGACCATGCAGAATAAGCGCCTTGTTCTTGGCGATGTTGTGGGTGGTGCGAATTTGCTTACGCTTAGTATCGTACCAATACACGTCGCGCACGTAAGGGTCGGGTTCTTGGTAGGATTTCAAATACCGGAACAGTTCCAACTCCGTGCCCTCGCCCGAACCCTTCCGCGAAAAGCCCTTCTTGGTTTTCAGACCAAAATAGACGTTTTTCTTTTGCTTCTTTTTCTTCTTATCCTTTTTCTCGTCCTCTTCTTCTTCGTCGGCCTCCAAGTTCACCGTGAGCGGCACCTGCGTGGCGGGGTCAATGATGAACTGGTCCGTGGTGTCGAGGGCCACTGTGGGAGCTTCCGACGCTTCTTTGGTTTTCTTTTCTTTCTTAGTCTGAGCGGTCAGTGCGCCGGTTGTGGCAACCACCGCGATCAGGACAAGAGCAATTCGATGCATAGCTAAGCTATTTTTTCTAAGCAACGTATCAGTTGCCTGGTTTCGTGTGCGCCTTCATCCAACAATCCACTCACGCATCCCCCCCTCATTCAGTCATTCAACTACCGAATATCCAGTTCCTCGTGCTCTCCGGCATCACCGCGGGCCGAGTCACCGGTGAGCATGGCCTTGGCGATCCCGTAGAGGTGTACCATGGTGTTGGATGAAGTGTCCCAGTACTCGGCACTGTCGGCGGTGATTTTGAGCAGGGCGATATCAGGGGTGTCGAGGCCGTCGGCGAACCAGGCTTTCAGCATGGGATGCCACAGGTCGTGCATCTTGGCTTTGTCTTCTACCAGTTCAGCATGACCGGCCACCGATACGTAGGTGTTGCCGTCGGGGTCGGCGTAAGCAAGATTCACCTGGTTGCTGCGTTGCAGTTCGTGCACCTTGCCGGACTGGTTGCTGGTGAAGAACCAGAACACGCCAGTAGATTCTACCTCGGAAGTGTGCATAGGGCGAGAGTGTAGGTGACCATCGGCCACTTCGGTGGTCATCATAGCGATTTTTAGGTCACCTACTTTTTCTTTTAGCTGAATAGCAGCATCGGGATTAGCGGTGGGCTCAGACATGGGCTTTATTCGTTTTGGTTAAAAAGTTAATAAGGAGCGCGGCGCGATTGCGCGAAATCCTCACGTAGATCATTAACCCCCTTTGAACAAGAATGTTGCTGATTTGAGCGCATTAGTTTACTGGCGTAAGACGGTGGCTTATTGCATCCTTCTAACTAAGAAATAAATATGCGCCTTGGAGGAGGTAGGATGACGCTAGACGCGGTGCCCAGCGTCCTACAGCTCACGCAAAGAGAGAAGATGAGGGTAACAACGCTGAGCCTCTAAAGTAATCCTTCCCAGAGCGATTTTTGCTCCGCCCGCGTGTTCAGCAGGCCTTCTCAGACCTTTGGTCGAGCTTCCCGAGCCCCAAGGAGGCCTCCTCAAGGCTCGGGCGGAGCTTCCGAAGGGTTCAGCAGGCCTTCTCAGCGCTTGGGAACGGCTTCCCGCGTGCCGAGCATACCTCCTTTGGTCGGCGCTCTCCGTAAAATGACGTTATACCGATGTTTCTTACCTCTTGTCGCTAGGCCCGAATGGGTTACACGTTCAACTAAGGCCTTTTTCGCCACCAAAATGTGCCATTCGATCCTTTTACGCACTTTGTGGTATGCTTCCGTCTATTGCCCTGATAGAGCACTTCTTAAGTACATTTATTGCTCTGGTGCATCACTGAACCATAAAACTATATCATCATGCAAAAACAGAGCACTTTTCTTCACCAAACCACCATCGCGCTCACCAACGCGCAGCGCGCGGACGAAATCTGGCAAGCCCTCAACAAGTACGGGGTCGACGAGTATATGACCAAGCAACTGGAGGCACAACTACACCTGGTGCAGGACTTGGAAAACCAGTATGACGACACCACGGCGGAGGCCAAGGGGGCCACGCAGTCGCTCTACAAGGTGCGCGACGAGGGCAACAAACTCTACAGCCAGCACGTGCTGCTGGCCCGGGTGGCGTTTAAAGATGACCTTACCTGGCTAGAAAAGATGGAGTTGATTGGCCCGCGACAGAAGTCGCTGCCCGCGTGGATCAGGCAGGTAAGCAGTTTTTACCGCCACGCTCCCGCGGTGAAGGACACCCTGGTGGCGTATCAGATACCTGCCAAAGAAGTGGTCGAGATGCGAAAGCTGCTGGCCCGAATGATGGAGCTTCGTACGCTTCAGGTAGACCTGAAAGGACGCGCGCAGGTGATTTCCCGACAGAAAAAGCGTGCTAATGCCGACCTAAGGCAGGGCATGTCCCGATTCTACCGCATCGCCCGCATCGCGCTTGACAAAGAACCGCAGCACCTCGAGATGCTCGGCTTAACCGTGAAGGCCTCGGTCTAGTGCCCTCGGCACTAGTCATTAGTCGGTTAGGCGAGACTTTCTGATGACTACTTCAAAAACAGAAATAGGTAACCGAATAGGTCACCCACGCGACGGTCGCTAAACACGAGAAACTATAAACACATCGAAGCCCCATCGAACAAAAAACCCCTCAAATCGTGAAATTTGAGGGGTTTTGCTGTCACTTGAATCTAAAATGTGGAGCCGCAGGGATTCGAACCCTGGTCCAGTGAAGGCCGCTATCGTGTCTTCTACATGCTTAGTCTATAATTAGTTGTCGGGCAACAAGTGGTCATAGACAACCGGTCGTTACCGTAGTTGCGATTAAGTTTCACCAAGGCATCACAACCCTGCCAAGGCTAGTTCTAAAGTGTCGACACCCCAAACTCAGGTCCTATAGAACAGAGGCCCTGTGGGATGTGGCCCGGGAGCGATTCGCTCGACCGAGAAGCCCTTATTTCAACCTATAAGGCTAAAATTAGGCGGCCATGGCGTAGTTAGACTCGCCAATTGGGTTTTGGGAGTAGTGATCAAGGCGCGCCTCCCATGCGCCTGCATGCTTATACACGTAACCACACATCCTGTCAAAGCCGGTCGGCCCCAGAATATAATAATCAAGTGCCAATTGTATACGAATAGGCGGCGCAGAAGGTTCCAAAACGGTGATAAATGTACCACTTGCTTCGCAATTCAGTCCTTCTTGTTCTATATTCGGCACGCTGTAATCTCTAATAGAAACCTACTTAATCATGATGCGTCCCTCCTTTGTTTCGATTTTTGTATTAAGCATTACGCTGCTGCACTGCACCTCCGTAGATAATCAGACGGCCGACCGATCTACCTGGGAGCCACCTACGGAGGCCCCCTTTGAAGAGTTAGATAGCCTGGCCACCAACGATTGGTGGAATCGGAAGCCGAACGATATCGTGGAACTGGACGTGCCCCGCGATCAGGTAGTTGCCTTCGGTATGTATACAGTGGCCGACAACACCCTCAAGCTCTCGGCGCAACTGTTTCCTTTGTATCCCGATGAAACCCGAAGGGTGCGCCTGGAAGTGAAAGAAGAAAATGACTGGAAAGAGATTCAGCAGCAGGAAGTGAATGACCTGGGCTGGTCGGCGCTGTTCCGAGTAGAAGACTGGGATGCTTCGCAGGATGTCCCTTATCGTCTGCGGCACGGCAAACGAGCCATGTTTGAGGGGTTAATTCGTAAGGACCCCATCGACAAGAATGAAATTGTGCTGGCTGCCCTGTCGTGCAACTCGAACAAAGACCGCGGCCTGCGCGAGAACTACGTGCGCAACATTAACCACCAAGACCCCGACTTGGTATTTTTCGCGGGCGACCAGTCTTACGACCACCTGCAGCACACCGCCGCCTGGCTCAAGTTTGGTTTGCAATTTCGCGAGGTGTTTCGCAACCGCCCCGCTGTGAGTATTCCTGACGACCATGACATCGGACAGGGCAACTTGTGGGGCGAAAGCGGCAAAAAAGCCGAAAATAAGTCTGGCGACGACGGCGGTTACTACTATCACCCTGACTACGTAAAAATGGTCGAGCGCGCCCAAACCGCGCACCTGCCCGACCCCTACGACCCCACCCCGGTGCAGCAGGACATCGGCGTGTACTATACCAACCTGCGGCTGGGGGGAGTGGACTTCGCCATCATCGAAGATCGTAAGTTTAAGTCTGGACCCGCGGGCAAGATTCCCCAGCAGGGCCCGCGTCCCGATCACATCAACGACCCTAACTACGATCCGGCCACCATCGACCTGCCCGGATTGGTGTTGCTCGGAGAGCGGCAACTTAGTTTCTTAGACGATTGGACTAACCAACAAGAGGGTATAGCTATGAAAGCGGTGCTGTCGCAGACCGGCTTTTGCGGCGGGGCGCACCTGCACGGCTCGAAGGAAAACCGACTACACGCCGACTTGGACTCCAACGGCTGGCCCCAAAGTGGCCGGAACGAAGCATTGAAGGCCATCAAAAAAGCGAAAGCGGTACATATTGCGGGTGATCAGCATCTGGCCACCGTGATCCGGCACGGCATTGATGAATTTGACGATGGACCCTGGGCCTTTGTGGTGCCCGCCAGCGTTAACGACTACTATAGCCGCTGGTGGTGGCCTGCCGACGAGCAAGCGGGGGTGAATCCACCAGCCGATAGTCCCCTGCCCTGGGTAGGTGGCTACCGCGATGGTTTCGATAACCTGATTACCGTGCACGCCTACGCCAACCCGGACAGCCCGGCGAACGGAGCAGGCTACGGCCTGATCCGGTTCAACAAAGCCCAACAAGAAGTCACCTTTATGTGCTGGCCCCGCGATGCCGACGTGACGCAAGACGATGCTCAGCAGTTTGCCGGCTGGCCGATAACGGTGTCGATAGGAGAGTAACTTCTAGTTCGTGGAGAAATGCTATTCCAAAAAGCTATCTCAAGAAGCCAATGATACTGTAATTGCCCTGTCGGCCACCGAGAGTTGCAATGTCCTTCGAGCGAAGCCAGAAAAATATTTGACAATATTTGTTTGACGGAACGAGGCTTTCGCCTCATTGACACCGGAATTTCTGCGCTGCGGAGTTCGGTCGGGGAAAAACTGTTTGCAATGCACACGGCCTAGGAACAAAAAGAGCTGGAAGCGATTAGGCAGTACTATCTTTATCAGTAGTTTTGCGTAAGGTAAATTTCGCAACGCTATATCCATTTATGATGATGTACAGATTTTTCATTCCTGCCCTGGCATTAAGCTTAGCCGCCTGTTCGGGAAATACGCAGCAAGAAGCTAGTGAGACCAGCGAGCCCGTCACCACGCGCACCGAAAAGGCGACCGTTGCCGAACAAAAAACGGCGGGCGACGTGGTGGACGGTTACTTAGCCCTAAAAGATGCACTGGTAGCTTCTGATGCCAGGGACGCCCAGGATCAGGCCATCGAGTTACTAGAATTGGTGGATGCTACAAAGATGCCCGACGTGCAGCAGCGCGTGAAAGAAATGGCGGCCGCTACTGACCTAGCGGTGCAGCGCACCTACTTTGATTCCCTTTCAATTGCGTTGTATGATCACCTAAAAGCTCAGCCTCCCAGCGACCAAACGATCTATAAGCAGTACTGTCCGATGGCCTTTGACAATCGGGGTGCCTTCTGGCTAAGTGATAACCGCGAAATTAAAAACCCCTACTTCGGCGACGAGATGCTGAAGTGCGGCCGGGTGGAAGAAGAAATCACTTTTTGAGAAAGTGTGAAATGTGAGGTATGAGATACGAAAGAAAAAAAAGTACTCCGGTAAAGACGTTACGCATCGCGTCTCTCTCCGCCTCTCCTCTCCCTGCATCTCCCCCCCTTCGCGCTTCCTACACCCCGCACCTGATCGAGGCCGGTTGCGACGAGGTGGGGCGCGGGTGCCTGGCTGGTCCGGTGGTGGCCGCTGCGGTTATCCTGCCCAAGGATTTTACTCACCCTCTTCTCAACGATTCTAAGCAGCTCACGCCAATCCTGCGGACGCAACTTGCCGAAGAAATCATGGCTACCGCTTTGTGTCATGCGGTGGCTGAGGTAGACCACCACACTATTGATGAAATTAATATTCTGCAAGCTTCTTTTCTAGCCATGCATCGCGCGGTAGATCAACTTCCTGTCACGCCCGAACTGCTGCTGGTAGACGGGAACCGCTTTCTGCCCTACCCGTTTGTTCCGCACCAGTGCATTGTGAAGGGCGATAGCCAGTATTTTTCTATTGCGGCGGCTTCGGTATTAGCCAAAAAGTACCGTGATATGCTGATGCAACGGTTGGCGAAAGACTTCCCGCACTACGGTTGGGAAACCAATGTGGGTTATCCTACGAAAGCGCACCGCGCCGCGATTCAGCAACATGGCTTGACCCTCTGGCATCGGCGGTCGTTCCGGTGTTAACTTGCCACGCAGAAGCATCGCTGATGATGGAGTATAAAATTTATGGGGAAAATAATCCAAGCACCTTGCTATTGGTGCACGAAGCGCTGGTGACGCAGTCGATGTGGAAACATCAGGTTAGATTTTTAGAGAACAACTTCAAAGTGATAACTTGCAACCTTCCCGAACACGGCAGCTCGCCCACTATATCAGGAGCTTACACGGTTGATCAGTGCTTAAAAGCGTTCATTAGCGACCACACCTAACGTACAATCTACTCTAGAAATATGATCGACCTCAAACAAGTGGCTCTGCACGACACCCACGTGGCCCTCGAAGCGAAGATGGTGCCCTTCGCCGGGTTCGAGATGCCGCTGCGCTACAGTTCTGACATTGAAGAACACCGGGCGGTGCGCGAGCGTGTGGGTGTGTTCGACGTGTCGCACATGGGCGAATTTTTTGTGCGCGGCCCCCACGCCCTGGACCTGGTGCAGCGTGTGACCAGCAACGACGCGGCCCAACTCTACGACGGCAAGGCCATGTACGCTTACCTACCCAACGAACAGGGTGGCATCGTGGACGATCTGCTGGTGTATCGCCTCAGTGCTGAAGAGTATCTGCTGGTGGTGAACGCCTCTAACGTCCAAAAAGACTGGGATTGGATTACCCAGCACAACACCCAGGGAGCCGAGCTTGAAAACGCTTCGGACCGCCTGTCGCTGCTGGCTGTGCAAGGTCCCCGGGCCACTGAGGTGCTGCAAAAGCTTACCCCGGTTGATCTGAACGAGATGAAGAACTATACTTTCGTTACAGGAAAGATAGGCGGTATCGACAACGTAATCATATC
The DNA here is from genome assembly GCA_965217295.1 of Cyclobacteriaceae bacterium. Lineage (GTDB taxonomy): Bacteria > Bacteroidota > Bacteroidia > Cytophagales > Cyclobacteriaceae > Tunicatimonas. Next base: position 2,868,234 of record CBDCHR010000008.1, on the reverse strand, counting down.
CGCTACCGGCTACACCGGAGCGGGCGGGTTTGAGCTCTACGTCGACAATGCGCAGGCAAAATTGCTGTGGGACGCTATCTTTGCCGCCGGAGAGCCCGCTGGCATTCAACCCGTGGGACTGGGTGCTCGCGACACCCTTCGGCTCGAGATGGGCTACTGTCTGTACGGCAACGACATCGACGACGCCACCAGTCCGTTTGAAGCGGGATTGGGCTGGGTGACCAAGTTTTCTAAAGCCTTCACCAACGATGCTTACCTGCAAGAACAGAAAGCCGCGGGCGGAAAACAAAAATTGGTGGGTTTGCTAATGGTCGACCGGGGTATTCCCCGGGCGGGCTACGAACTGTTCGACGCCAACGATACCCGCATCGGCCGCGTCACTTCGGGGTCACAATCACCCACGCTCAACCGGGGTATTGGGCTGGGTTACGTGGATAAAGCGCTGGCTAAACCGGATACGGAGGTGTGGGTTGGAGTGCGCAACCGTCGGCTGCGGGCCCAAGTGGTGAAGCCTCCGTTCGTCCAGCAATCATAACGCGCGTGAAAACCATCGACGTTTGCCTTACCCCCGAACTGCTGTCCCAGCACGACCTATCCAACCAAACGGTGGTTGTGGTGGACATCCTGCGGGCCACCTCCAGTATGGTGACTGCCTTCGTTCACGGAGTGGAGCGGATCAGACCGGTGGCCCATCCCGAGGAGTGTCGGACTTGGCGCGCGCAGGGCTACTTGATCGCTGGTGAGCGGGACGGTATGAAGATCGCCGACTTTGATTTGGGCAACTCGCCCCTTGCGTATAAACCGGATCGGGTGCGGGGCCAATCGCTGGCCATGACCACCACCAACGGAACGCTGGCTATCGCGAAAGCCCAGGAAGCCCGGCGGTTGATCATTGGCTCATTTCTGAACCTAAAAGCGGTCGCTGACTTCCTGACTGCTCAGGAAGCTTCTGTTGTGGTGGTGTGTGCGGGTTGGAAGGGCCACGTCAACTTGGAAGACACTTTGTTTGCCGGAGCGCTGGCGGATCGTCTGCAAGATCACTTTCAGATGGGCAGCGATGCGGCCCTGATGGCCAGCGTGGCCTACCGGGCGGCTCAGCAAGACCTGCTGGGCTTCCTGTCGCAGTCGTCGCACGTGCGGCGCTTGCAGCAACTAGGACAGCAGGAAGATATTGAGTTTTGTCTTCGCCAAAGCCGCTACGAAGTGATTCCAGTGCTGGAAGATGATTGTTTGGTGGCCCTGGCGTGAACTCCCTTTCGTTATTCACTCGCCTGATCGGTTTTTAGTGTTTCTATCATTTTCCAGGCAAGTTCGGATTCGTATCCTTTGCCAAGCACGTAACGCACCGTTTTGTGCTTCCGGGCGTACGCGTCTTCCTGCGCCAGCGTAGTCCACTTATCACTCATCAACCTGAAAAGCGTCTCCTCGTACGCTTCCGGATCAATTTCTTGTATTCCTTTGTCGATGCAATAGCGCGATAGTTGCTTCTGCTGCAACTCCCGCCTAATTTTGATCCGTCCCCACCGATTCTGCCGAAACTTGCCTCGGGCGAACGACTGGGCGTAGCGCTCTTCATTGACGAAGTCTTCGCTGATCAGGTCCGTAAGTACTTCCTCCACCGCGTCGGGATACAAGCCGTAGCTATACAGTTTGTCGCGTACCTCTTGCTGCGTCCGCTCCTGGTAGGCGCAGTACTTCATGGCCTTGGCCTTTGACTGCTGCTTGAGATTGGTAATGCTCATAGGTTACTGGATACTGGATACTGGATACTGGATACTGGAATTTATACGACCACTTTTAATATTCTATATTATTGACATCTAGAATATCCTCCGTGATGCAGCCGCTAGTACCTAGCATCTGACCACTTTGAAGATCATCCAGCATCCTTGCCATTCCTAAAATCTTTCGTTAAAACCTTCTTTCGGCCACGGTGTTCTGTCAACTGCATGAGTCGCCGACAATCCCTTGCCCTTCTGTTCACTGCCAACGGTATTTCCGGCTTCGCTCAGGGAATCACCATGCTGTCGGTGCCCTGGTACTTTGCGCGGCAGGGCATTTCTTCGGACTTCAACCTAATCTACGGCATTATCACCGGGGCCACCGTGCTCTGGGGACTCACCGCCGGAACCATCGTTGATCGCTTCAACCGCAAAAAGGTTTTTCTGATCAATAACGCGGTGGAAGGTGCAATTCTGCTTAGCGCGGCGGCCTACGGATTTACAACGGGCGACATGCCCACCCTACTCATTATCCTGGTGTTCACTACCACGGTGTTCGGCTTCTATCTGCACTATCCTAACCTCTACGCCTTCACGCACGAGATCACCAAAGAGGGAGAGTATACGAAAGTAACGTCGGCTATCGAGATTGTGGGACAAAGTACCAACGTGCTGGCCGGGGCGGGGGCCGCCTTGCTGCTGGAAGGTATTGACATCGCCTACGCGTGGAGTGTTGGGGAACGGTCTATTGCCATCAACTGGCAGGTGGATCCCTGGACCATTCAGGAAATATTTCTGATGGACGGCATCACCTATGGGTTGTCTATCGGCCTGATCGCGCTGATCCGCTACGTCCCGGCCCATCTGGACACCATCGATCGGGGAGCGTTTGTTCAGCGACTACGCACGGGTTTTTTTTACCTGCGTCGCAACCCCACCATCTTCCTGTTCGGGGTGTTTTCGCACAGCATTTTTGTGGTGATGCTGGTAAAGCTGAATGCCTTGATGCCGCTCTACATCACCAACCATTTGCGGGCGGGAGGAAACGTATTCGGAGCGATGGAAGTGCTGTACGGGTTGGGAGCACTAACCGCGGGGGCTTTGGTGGGAGCCCTTTTTCGGAATTTCACCGCCGTGCGCGCCATTATCATCATGCTGCTGCTAGCCACAGCAGCGCTGACGCTCAGTACGCTTACCCGATCGGTGGGGGTGTTTCTGTGCGTGGGACTGATGATTGGCTTTGCCAATGCCGGAGCCCGCGTGCTGCGCCTATCTTTTTTGTTCCGACACGTGCCCAACCAGGTGATTGGACGCGTGAACAGCATTTTCGGAATCATTAATGTGATGAACCGAACGGCATTTATCCTGATTTTATCGTTCCCTTTTTTCGGAGTGGGTTCTCACATCCTGTGGGGCTACGGACTTATGGCACTCTTCACGCTGATGTCGGCCGCCGTGCTCACCGTGCGTTACCGAAGTATCGTGACGGTGGGTTAGAGACCGCGGCGAACCGGCTTTTTGGTTAGCTTGGCAATCATCGAGGTCAGTTTATAGTCCAGCGACTGATTCAGCTTGAGCGTGATCAAGGGGTGCTGCGTTACTAATTCGGCTACCTGATCAATGGTCATTTTCAGCAGAATACCATTGGTTTCGGCGGTTACCTGGGTTTCATATGATACAACCTTCGTTCCTTGCGTAGCTCCAAAGACGCTGCCTTCGGTGAGGAGTTGTCGGGAGCGTTTCGCTTCAGAAACCGCCACGCCACTGATCAGGATGTTTACAGAATCTACCGGGCTATTGGCCTGTTGCAGAACTTGGTCTTTGCTAAACAACGATATAGTGAAGTAACTCACCAAGATCCGCAGCTCATCAAGTTCAAAGGAACTACCCAGCGCTTCGCTTTCGGCCAGGCGGTTCATTTGGTTAGCCAACCAGTGTTTAATGACTCCTAAAAATTCCAATAGGTCAATTCCATCGGAGTGGTTCAAATCAAAGACAGCAAAGTAGTCGTCTATCTCGGCTCCTTCTAGCGGTTGCTCAAACGAGCGCATAATCTTCTTTAGTTCTTCTTTGGTAATGCTTCCATCGCCATTGATGTCGTAATGGTTGAAGAGAGTTAATGCCTCTTCGGTCTGCTGGCTACTGAGCGAAATGTGCTCGGGAAGAATGGCATTGGTGGCTTCTACTGACTGTCTACCTGATTTCATAAGTGGTTCGTTTAAATGGTTTCTTCTATTTTTTTCAAAAATATGTAATGCCATTAAACTAAAAAAGGCTAATTAGTGATATTGCTTATCAAAAAAATGTAATGTTATTCCAAAACTTACATTGTGCAAATGAAGAAGAAAGCCCAGGGGCCATAAAAAAAGCTTCCACTAACAAAATAGTAGAAGCTTTTCTAAGGGCTAAACGGGCAGGAGTAGCGTTCGGTGCGAGTTATATTCGCTGAAGCATGTCGATGATTCCAGCGTTTTTATGCTTAGAACGTACGACCAACAGCGGAATCTCAGAATCTACACTAATTAACTTTTCGGTGTTTGTTCCAATAGGGAACAAAGCCGTAGAAGCCGTTTTGCCTTTTCCACCGATCACCACAAAATCTACCTGATAGTTGATCGCAGTTTCATAGATGCTGGTTACCAAATCGTCGCCTTTCGCCAGCGCAAACGAGGGAGTCACTCTTATATCCTTGGTATCTATCTGACGAATGAAACGTTTGTAGCGTTTTCGAGCATTCTCTTCCATAACGTGCGCCGACTGGTCAAATGACTTTCCGGTGTAGTGGTATCCTACCGGAACCTGATACGAGTGGTGACAAATCACTTCCACCTGATTGCCGCGCGTTACCTCACGCATAGCCATGTCAACAGCGGCGTTCATTGCCCCAATAGAATCTTTCGAAAAATCGGTGGCCACCATTAATTTGCGAACCGAGGCGTATTCCTTCTCCGGAACGATTAGCAGCGAACAGCTAGCCCGACGAGCCAACCGTTGAGTAACTACGCTATTGTTGCGCAGGTTCTTTTTCCGACCCACCACAATCACGTCGATATTATGCCGATTAGCTAAATCGAGTATTTGCTTGGAAGGAAGCGGTCCCTGCTCTACGGCGATTTTCACCTTTACGTCAAGAGTAAGATCAAAATGTTCAATCACCTTCTGCTCTAACTCACGCCTGCGGTCAACCAATGCTTTTTCCATCAAATCAGGAAACTCCTTGCGCAACTTGCTAGGCAACTGAGTCTTCATGATCACATTTACAAAGTGAATAGATTCTACCGATTCGGCTTGCGCTACAAAAGTGGCAAACTGGATAAGCGTAGCGTCCATTTCAGTGGCATCCAAACACACTAAAACTTTTTTAAGTGGATCCATATAATTAGTTAGTTCTCTAATTTCTGTTGAATAATTGTAGACCTACTTAATAAACAGAGGCAAAGTAATTCATGTTCACCCAAAAGGAAAACATTCGTATTGTTCTTTGCCCACCGAGTACTATCTGCAGGGCTTATTCATTTCCTAAAAACAATCTTATCTCTAATGGTGCAAATTTTAGACCGTTTTGGTTATTTTATTGCATTTAATTTATCCGATAGTGCTTCTATTTGCTCCTTAGAATGTGTAGGGAAATTGGCGATTCTGATGTGCTTTTGCTTAAAACTGCCGTATCCGCTTCCTACAATTGCTCGGTCTTTTTTTAGTGCAGAAATTATGTCAGCCGCTGACACGTGTGTTTCTGCCACAATGACGGTCTTAGAGCGGTATTTTGGTTCTTTAACAAAAGCCGCAAGCAGCGGATGTTCTTCTATTGTCTGATACAGCAGGGACGCTTTGTACTCGGTTTCCCGGCGAATCTGGGCAATACCTTTCGTTAGCATATCGGCGGTTACCTTGGCTAGCAGGTAGATATTCAGCACGTTGGGCGTTTCGGGGGTCTGGTTTTTTTGGGCTTTTTCTACCAACGAAAGCAAAGAGTGGTAAGTGCCGATGCGGTGCCCCTGTTGCTCAAGTTGTTGCGCCTTTTCTACACATTGATCATTAACCAGCCAAACCCCTAGGCCAGCGGGCAGACCAAAACCCTTTTGTACCGAGAAGAATACGCTATCCACCTGGGTGTAGTCGATGTCGGGGTAGGGCAAGGTAGAAACCGCGTCTACAGCGATGAGCACCTCAGGGTGGGCCTGGCGGACGGCGTAGATGTCGGCAAGCGGCTGGGCGGCCCCGGTGCTGGTTTCGTTCTGGGTAAATGCTACCAGTTCTACAGACGATGGTATGGCTTCGGAACGGGGATCCGTGCAGGTGCCTTCGGGAGCTTCCTGCATCAGCGGCTTTTTGTGAAGTTCGCGCGCGGTTTCGTAGAAGCGGCGCGAAAAGGCTCCGTTCACGTAGTGATAGCTTTGTTCAGCGACGCAGTTCTCGATCAGGCGCTCCCAGATTTCGGTGGCTGAGCCGGTAAAAAGCACGTGGAAGGAATCGGGAATTGCTAGTAAAGACCGCAGGTTGGTAGCCGCCTCGCGGTAGATTGCCTCAAATCGAGCACTGCGGTGCGAGATAGAAGGAATTTGCTCGTTCAGGGCGCGCTTGATGTGATCTTCTACCGTGAAGTATAACTCAGAAGGGCCGGGAGTGAAAAAAGTGTCTTTCATACGAATAGCATAGGCTGATTTACGGGACGCTTGCCGCAAAGGTAGGCAAATCTAACCGAGGAAAACTAACGAGGGCTACCCGGTTCTTTCAATCACCAGGGATAAAACTTGCTGGTCGTTCAATTCGGATTTTTTTAGCTATGATTATTATAAATGATGGTCTATCTTTGCCTGTTGTATGATCACTCAATAGAACCGTGTTATCCATACCCAATCCCCTCGCCTCCTACCGGAAGCCCATTGAAGCTTCGGTGCAGCCTTTTATTCGCATTCGTACCGAAGCAGAAGTCGACACCTCAATCATTGCCAGCAAGTTCGGGGGCAATCCGTACCTGCCCCTCGGCACCGAGTATCCTACCGACGTGGAAGGGCAACCGCTATTTTTGTTGGCGCAAATCAATTGTAGCGACTTACCAGCGCTGGATGACTTCCCCTCGGAAGGCATTTTGCAGTTCTACATTGCTGACGACGAACTCTACGGCATGGATCCCGAGCAGCCCGACACTCCCGATTACTTTCGGGTGCTGTATCATCCGAAGGTGGATCCAAAGAACTGCGTAAAGGATTTCAGCTTTCTGCCCTATTTTGATGATATGCCGCTCGATGACATTTACGCGCTTAGTTTCGAGCTGACTGAGGCACCGGTGTCGCTGCAAGACGTGCGCTTTGACCGTACCTTTGAGGAGTCGCCCTACGTGTTCTTTGACCAATTTGGATCGGATGCAGTAGAAGTAAAGGGTTCTTACGCCCGACTATCGCAGGCGGTGGGGCACAAGATGGGAGGTTACGCCCACTTCACGCAGGAAGATCCGCGCTTTGAGCAGAGAGAATACGAGAACGCGGTGCTGCTGTTGCAGATAGATTCGGACGATGACCGCGTTAACTGGGGCGACCGGGGGGTCGCGAATTTCTTCATCCTGCCCGAAGATTTAAAGAACCGGGATTTTTCGCGGGTACTGTATAATTGGGATACGCCGTAACTCTCAACGAATCAAGCTGCTGAAGATCAATAATTCTCAGACAGTTGGTTCAGCACTTGAATGGCCCTTAGCGTGTCTTCGACGTTCACAAAGATATGATCGTGGTAATACCCTGCAACTACGTTGCAACTAATATCGTGTCTCGCCAATTCAGATGAGAACGCGGCTGTCAATCCCACGGCGCTTAGTGATGAACGCACTTTGAGGGTAATCCAAGAAAATACGTAGTCATAAGAAAGATGCAAATGGTCGGCTACCTTCTGTTCCACAACCATTGTAATGCCTTCCTGCTCTTTGAACTCGCAGAGTACTTCAGAACGATTGACCGTGTCGGTATCCTTTACCGTTACAAACACAAACTCACCATCGTTTATTTGAGGAGTAAGTTCTTTTATTAGCGCTGACAGATTAGTAATTTCGGGCATGTTTCGCTTTTATTGCTACGATAGATGTTCCGCTAGAAACTGCTCCATGGCCTCGTAGAACTCGAAACGGTTTTCTTCATTATGAAACCCGTGTCCTTCGTTTTCTTTCACCATATACTCCACCTCCACCCCGCGTCGCCGCAGCGCTTCAACGATCTGATCTGACTCAGCAACGTTGACGCGCGGGTCTTTGGCTCCTTGGGCAATCAGTAACGGGGCCTTGATCTTGTCGGCCTGTAGGGCGGGGGAAGTTTGCTCAAACTGCTCTTTTAGTTCTTCCGGGTTGCCCACCATTTCGTACATCATCTCCAGCATCGGCTTCCAGTAGGGCGGAATGGTCTGCAAGAACGTGAACAGGTTGGATACCCCCACGTAATCCACGCCGCAGGCGTACAGATCGGGCGTGAAGGCCAGGCCGGCCAGGGTAGCGTAACCACCGTAGCTGCCGCCGTAAATCGCCACCCGTTTCGGATCAGCGATGCCCTGCTCAACCAAGTAGTTTACTCCGTCGGTGATATCATCTTGCATGCTGAGACCCCACTGCCGAAACGAAGCTTCCCAAAAAGCGCGTCCGTAGCCGGTGGAGCCGCGGAAGTTGGTTTGCAGCACGGCGTAGCCCCGGTTGGCCAGAAACTGCACTTCCGGGTTGAATCCCCAGCGGTCGCGGGCCCAGGGTCCGCCGTGCGGATTCACCACCACCGGCAGGTTTTTCGCCTCGGCACCCACCGGCAGGGTGAGGTAGCCGTGGATGATGAGGCCATCGCGCGCCGCGTAGGTAATCGGTTTCATCTCGGCCATCTCTGCTTCCCGCAGCCAGGGGCTCACCTCAGTGATTTTCTCTACGGTATCGGCCACCGCGTCGTAGAAGTAGTAAGCACCCAGCGAGCGGTCGCTGTAGGTACGCACGATAAATTTGTCTTCGTCTTTGTTGGAGCTAGTAATAGCAATTTCGTAGTCGCCGAGTTCTTGCTTCAACCGGTTATAGCGTTGTTCGGCTTGTTCGTCCAGAAACTTACGCTCGGTTTTCCAGGTGGTGTAGGCGATGCCCGTGAGCACCTTGCGCTTATGAGAATAACTCAAATTAGACACGTCCACTTCCGGGTGCTCAAACAGCGTTTCCAGTTCTTCGCCCGTGGCACTGTCAACTTTCACGATCGCACTCTTATCCTGACCCCGGTTGGAGGAAGCGTAAAAATTTTGGTTGTCAAAAGTAAAGAACAACGGTGATACGGACTCCCTGAAGTTGGTAGTAATCAACGGACGAAAATCATCTTCTTCGGTGCCGCGACATAGCAGCGTGGTGTTCACGCCGTCGGTGGTGGCGGCCATGCGCAGGGCCCCGGCGTGGTCGGTGATCCAACCCACAATGTTGCCCGGATTTTCGGCGATCAGGTCCAGCGATCCGGTGCGAATGTTCAGGCGATAGGCATCAAATACTTCCGGGTTGCGTTGGTTGAGGCCGACAATCGCCTGGTCGGGAATGTCTTCCAGGTCGTCGATCAGTTGAGTTTTGACCCCGTCGAACTTGGTGAGCGGCCGGTCGCTCTGCCCGTCTCTACTCACCACCGTCAAGTAAAAATTTTCGTCGCCACCGTTGTCTTGCAGATACACCAATTGCTCGTCGTCGGCCCAGTAGTAACCCGCGATATCGCGCTCGCTTACTTCCGTGATGCGATTAACTTCATCGCTGCCGATGCGCTGCACGTGCAGGTTCATTCTGTCCTGGTGCGGAGCTAGAAAAGATAGGTATTCTCCACTGGGAGACAGATCGAGGCTGGCTTTCTCGGGATTTCTAAAAAACTCGCGGACGGGAATCTGACGGGGCATACGCTAAAAAGATAGGGTGAACGAAGGATAATGTGGTTGAACGCCACGTATCCCGGATAGGTTTGATCGTGGCGCGATAACTTTCGGAAACCGACCGGCCCGGAGGGAAGTAATGTTTCGGGCGTTTACGTTTGCTGCTCAGCCTGGTTGGGTTTGGTTTTTGTCTGATTCTCCGAAAAATTTTCACGTTATGAAGATCATTCAAAAATTGGCATTAGGCGCTTTTTCACTACTGGTGAGCAGTCAACTCGCTTTTTCTCAGGTATCCAATACCGAAGGACTGTTTCTGAATATTGGAGCCACAAATGCCGGATTAAGTTCAGACCTGAATTTAGGAGTTAATGGTGTACGAGTGTTTGATCGAGACGGGGGCGGAGGAGTGAGCCTGAAAGCGGGTTACGGTTTTTCGCCCCTGTTCACACTTTATGCCGGGTACAGCATTGCCGGAATGGAACGCAACGGAACTGATATCCCATTATGGCGCGATGACGACCAGTACGCGCTAAGCCTGTTTGAGCTAGGCGGGCGGTTTACCTTCCGGGATGACCGCAAAAAGTTTAGGCCCTATGCCGACGTGGCCCTTACCAGCACCGCCGCCGTGTTTGACAACGATCCTGAAATCAGCGCCAAAGGCGGAGCGCTCACGTTGGGCGGCGGAGGACAGTACTTTCTCAGCAACGTATTTGCGCTAGACGCCAGTTTGCTGCTGAGTCCGGGCGGCTTCTCTAATATTGTCTTCGTCAACTACACTACAGATGTGGGTGATGACGGTGGGTTTCTCGCCACGCGCTTCTCACTAGGACTCTCGGTATATCCATTTCAGTAGCCAGCCTATCTAAGCCGCTTCCAGAAGCGGCTTTATTGTTTCCCATACGTTTTCTGCAACTATCTGCTGCCCCTCGACGGTGGGATGAATGCCATCGGCCTGGTTGAGTTTGGGTTCTCCGGCTACTCCTTCTAGTAGAAAAGGAATAAGCGTTACGTTCTGAGCTTCAGCTACCGCCGGAAAAACCTGTTGAAAGCGCTCGGTGTAGGCGTTGCCCATGTTCGGAGGCACCAGCATCCCGGCCAAGACAATAACAACTTGTGGATTAGCCGCACGCACCTGGTCGATAATGGCCGCTAGGTTGCGCTGTGTCTCGGTAGGTTCTAAGCCGCGCAGTCCGTCGTTGGCGCCCAACTCGAGCACGAATACGTCGACGGGTTGGCGCTCCAGCACCCAGTCCAGGCGAGAAAGTCCACTGGCGGTGGTTTCGCCGCTCAGTCCGGCGTTCACCGTGCGGTAATCGTAGCCCAACGAATCAAGCTTCTGCTGAATGAGGGCGGGAAAAGCTTCCGATGGCTCAAGGCCGTAGCCCGCCGTGAGGCTGTTGCCGAAGAACAGAATGACCTTTTCAGCTTGAGTTGTATCGTTGTCCGCCACCGTGGTGGTTTCGGCCGATGCGGTTTCCTCCGCAGCTGGTTGACTTGGGCTTTGGCAACCCACTCCCAGCAGGCTGAACCAGAAAATTAACAGCGCACTTTTGCAATAAACCATAAAAATTGATCTTTTGTGATGAGTTCGCGTAACCAAACTAAGAACGAGGTGGGATACGTTTCGTTCAAGAACCTAACAAATCTATGCAACTAAAAAACCAAGTGCCTGCCCTGCTCCTCGTTGACATCCAGAAAGGATTAGAGGATGGAGCCTACTACGGAGGAAACCGGAACAACCCCGATGCCGAAACCAATGCCCGGCGTATTCTAGATCAATGGCGGAAGCTTAGCCTACCGGTATTTCACGTGCAGCACAGCTCGCAAAATTCCGAATCGCCTTTGCACGCCTCAAAGCCGGGCTTCGCCATTCAGGAAGTTGTGCAGCCCCTGCCTAGCGAACCGGTGTTGGTCAAGCACGTGAACAGTGCTTTTATCGGTACTGATTTGAAGGAGCGCCTGGATCAAGCCGGAATCAATACGCTAGTGATGGTGGGCCTAACCACCAACCACTGCGTGTCGACCACCGCCCGGATGGCCGCCAACTATGGCTATAGTGTTATCCTAGTTGCGGATGCTACCGCCACCTTCGACCGGGTGGGCATCAAGGGCGAAAAGTACGATGCCGAAACCATGCACCTGACTAGCCTGGCCAGTTTGAACCATGAGTTTGCCGAGGTGGTTGATACGGAAGATTTGCTGGACATTATCGACTACGAAGCGGGTAAGCACGAACCACTGTTTGATTTTGAAGAGACTGTTGATAATATTTTGAAAGAGCGCAAAGAGCTGTGAACTCCATGAATGATATTTTAATCGCAAAAAACTTATCCAAAGCCTACCGCAGCGGCGAGAAAACGCTCACGGTGCTCAGCGACATCAACCTGACCATTCCCGCCGGGGCTACCTGCGCCATTGTGGGGCCTTCCGGTAGCGGAAAAACTACCTTGCTGGGCCTGTGTGCCGGACTCGACCGCGCCACCTCCGGTTCGGTGACCCTCAACGGTGTGGTGCTCAACGATCTGACAGAGGACGAACGCGCGGCCGTGCGGGGGAAGCACGTAGGATTCGTGTTTCAGAATTTCAACCTGATGTCCACGCTCACCGCGCTGGAAAACGTGATGGTGCCCCTGGAATTGCAAGGGACGAAGGGAGTGCATCAGCGGGCCCTGACCCTGTTGGATCAGGTGGGACTGGCCGACCGGCAGCATCACTACCCCAACCAGCTGTCGGGAGGCGAGCAGCAGCGGGTTTCGCTGGCCCGCGCTTTTTCTAACGAACCCAAAATTTTGTTCGCCGACGAGCCCACCGGCAACCTGGATGAGGAAACGGGGCAGCACGTGGAGAAACTGCTCTTCGACCTGAACCGCGCCTCGGGCACCACCCTGGTGCTGGTGACGCACGACCTCACGCTGGCCGAAAAAACGCAGCGCGTCCTCCGGATGAAGGGCGGACACCTGGTCGAAGACCGGGCGGTGCAGGACGCCGTAGCCCGCGAGTCGGCATGACTTACCAGTACATCAAGGCCCTTCACATCATCTTTATCGTCACCTGGTTTGCTGGCTTGTTCTACATCGTTCGGCTCTTCATCTATACCGTAGAAGCCCACCAGGAACCCGAACCGGCGCGCGGCATTTTGCTAGAGAAGCTCAAGGACTGGTCGAAGCGGTTGTGGTACGGAATCACCTGGCCCTCGGCGGTACTCACCCTGGGGTTGGGGAGCTATTTTTTGTATTTTTACCACCAGGCCGGAGGAGTTCCCTCGTGGTTGTGGCTCAAGCTCAGTTTTGTGGCGGGGCTTTTTGTGTATCACGGACTATGTCATGGGCTATACCGGCAGTTGCAACTCGACGAAGTGCGTTACAGTTCGCAGCAGTTGCGGGTGTGGAACGAAGTGGCCACGCTATTTTTAGTGAGTATTGTGTTTATCGTCATCCTCAAAAACGCACTGAGTCTACTGTGGGCAATGTTAGGCTTGGTCGCCTTTGCTGTGGTGCTCATGGTCGCCATCCGGCTCTACAAACGGGTGCGCGACCGAAATAAGCCTGCCAAGGGAATCTGACGCCCGACGATGGTGTTGCCTATTTAAACCGGTACGCGCTTGACAGGCCAGGGTTGCTGCCTGATTCGTCGGTCCGTTATCTTTCTTAACTACAACCCTTACAACTTTACCCTATGAAACGCATTTTGTCCGGGGTGCTGCTGATCGCCCTTGCCGCCTGTTCTTCGCCTACCGCCGAAACCACCAACGAGCTTCCGATCTTGGGTCGCAAATACTACGACGAAGCCACCCAAGACACCGTATACCACACGGTAGGCAACTTTTCGTTCGTGAATCAGGACAGTGCATTGGTTACTCCCGAAACCCTGGAGGGTAAAATCTACGTCGCCGACTTTTTCTTCACCAGTTGCCCCACCATTTGCCCGATCATGAAAAAGGAAATGCTGCGGGTGTACGACGAGTTCAAGGACAATCCGGAAGTGGCTATCGTGTCGCATTCCATCGATCCGGAATACGATACCGTAGCCCTGCTGCACGACTACGCCGAACGCTTGGGAGTGAAAAGTCCGGCCTGGCAGTTCGTGACCGGCGAGAAGGACAGCATCTTCAACATCGCGCTCAAGAGCTACATGGTGACGGCGGCGGAAGAAGAGCAGGCTCCGGGCGGGCGAATCCACAGCGGGGCGTTTATTCTGGTAGACAAGCACCACCGCATCCGGGGCATGTACGACGGCACCGTGACCGACAAGGTGGACGTGCTCATCAACGATATTCACCGGCTACTTCAAGAAGACGAGCAGCCCGCGATCTCCCAAGCCTCTTCCCGCGCCGGTTAATCGGCCATCAGTAGGCCACTATGACTTAATCCTTAACCTATGCAACCCCACAGTCTTCTTTCCGTCATTGCCCTTTTTTTCACCCTCACGGCCTGCGGACAATCAAGTACCCCCGAGGAGCCGACCAACGCGCTGATCGACGAAACGAGTCCCTACCTGCTGCAGCACGCCCACAACCCCGTGAACTGGCAACCGTGGGGTGAAACCGCGCTGGAGCAAGCGCAACGCGAGAAAAAACTACTCATCGTGAGCATTGGCTACGCCGCCTGCCACTGGTGCCACGTGATGGAGCACGAAAGTTTTGAAGATTCGGCCGTGGCGGCCCTGATGAACGAGCATTTCGTGAGCATCAAGGTAGACCGTGAAGAACGGCCCGATGTGGATCAGGTGTACATGGAAGCGGCGCAACTGATGACGGGGCGGGGCGGCTGGCCACTGAACGCGATCACCTTGCCCGACGGGCGCCCGGTGTTTGCCGGAACCTACTTCCCCAAAGACCAGTGGATGAGCGTGCTGCGGCAGGTGCAGGAATCGTACGAACGCACTCCCGAGCGGCTGGAAAAGATTGCCTCGCAGGTGACCGAGGGCATTCGCAGCACCGAAGCTTTTGTGCCCCCCACCGATGAGCCCGCCTACGAAGCGGCGCTGCTCGACGAACTGTACCACACCTGGAAACCCAAACTAGACCAGCAACGCGGTGGTAACCGGGGCGCGCCCAAGTTTCCGATGCCGATCAACGGGCAGTTTATGATGCAGTATGCCTACTACACCGGCAATGCCGAGGCCTACGCCTGGGTGCAAACCACGCTTGAGCAGATGGCCCGCGGCGGCATCTACGATCACTTGGGCGGCGGATTTGCCCGCTACGCCACCGACGCGGCTTGGCGCGTGCCCCACTTCGAGAAAATGCTCTACGACAACGCCCAACTGGTGAGCCTCTACAGCCAGGCCTATCGGATGGACCAGAACCCGCTCTACCGTCGGGTGGTGTACGAAACCCTGGGCTTCATTGCCCAGGAGATGACCTCCGACGAAGGCGCGTTCTACTCATCACTGGATGCCGACAGCGAGGGCGAAGAAGGAAAGTTTTACGTGTGGACCGCCGACGAGGTGAATCAACGGCTGGGCGACGAGGCGGCTTTATTCCAGGACTATTACAACATCACCAAGCAGGGCAACTGGGAAGAGCGCAAGAACATTTTGTACGTTGATGAATCTGATTCGGCTTTTGCCGCGCAACGTAAGCTATCAGTAGCCGATCTGCAGCAGCGCCTTGAAAAAAGCAAGCAAACTCTGCTGAAAGCGCGCAGCCGACGCGTGCGGCCCGGACTGGACGATAAGTCGCTGACAGCCTGGAATGCCCTGATGCTCAATGGCTACGTGGATGCCTACCGAACGTTTGGCGAACCTCGGTTCTTGGAAGCGGCGCTAACGAACGCGCGTTTCTTGCGAGAGAAGGTAATCGGTCCGCAGGGAGCTATGACGCGCAACTACAAAGCCGGAACCGCGACCATCGATGCCTTTCTGGATGACTACGCCCAGACGATTGCGGCGTTTATCAACCTGTATCAGGCAACTTTCGATGCGTCTTGGCTAGAAACGGCGCAAATGCTTCAGCAATACGCGCTCAATCAATTCTATGACGAAGCCAATGGGCTGTTTTTTTATACCTCCAATGACCACCCGGAGCTGATTGCCCGCCAGAAAGAGGTAAGTGACAACGTGATTCCGGCCTCCAACTCGGTGATGGCCAATAACCTCTACCAACTGGGCTTGCTCCTTTACGAAGACGCCTACGTAGAAAAAGCCCAGACGATGCTAACCCAAGTAATGGAAAACCTGCGGGCGTACCCGGGATACTATGCCAACTGGGCTAGTTTGTTGGCTCAGATGACCTACCCACTCTACGAAGTGGCCATCGTAGGAGATGCGTACGCCGACCAACGGACCGCCTTTGACCAGCATTATCTTCCTAACGCGCTTTTGTTAGGAGGAAGCAACGAAGGTGATTTGGCGTTGCTGGAGGACAAACTCGTTCCAGGACAGACTACCATCTACGTGTGCGAACAAGGGTTGTGCAAATTGCCCGTGACCGAAGCCGCTCGGGCGGTGCAGCAGATAGTACCCGACCGTTAGGCAAGTTGAAAGCACCTGCCAAAGCCTACTTCTTAAACCCTATCAATTAATTTACCGAACGCAATGAGACTAGTAGTTTAGCGATTACGTTTGAAACTTTGTTAGAATAAAAGCAGTTTTTAGCAAGAATTTTAACTATTTTGGCATCCCATCCATTGACATTTCCGTTATGTACCTACCACTGGGTGCTTTTTCAACTAACGACTGCTTTTCTTTATGTATCGAATCATCAACAGTTTAGCTACGGCAGAATTCAACAAGGCTACTGCCGCGGTAGAGGTCAATTTCAATGGTCACGGCAACCCCGCGCTGTACCACAACACTATGGATATTGCTATGAGCATTGCCGTGATGTACAACACCAATCGGTGGCTGTTTACCAAAGACTTGTTTCACGACATGGATGTGGATCATTTTCTGCTATTCGTACGGAAATGGTCCAGCAAGAACCACGAGATCTTCGAGGCGTCGGCTGACCATCCGCCCTGCCGCGTGGCCCTGCTCACCACCGCCGACTCGTACGAGCATCTGGCCGAAAAACACCAGTGGCTCAACGAAACGCACAACAAGTTCAACCAGCTACAACTTCGTGTATTCTTCAATCGGGAAGATGCCGAGAACTATCTGATGCACCCGGCGATGAAAAAACCTGAGCTTACGCGCAACCTTTACGCTTCCGACGCGCTATAATCAGCTGAGAAGCTATTATTCTTTACGGTATCACTTTTTAAACTTTTTTGGCTATGAATCGTCACGACCTATTAGAACTAAAAGCGAGTATTTACTCATTAGGAGAAACCATCAGCAAACAAGAGGGCTTCTACTGTAGCGTGAATGGTTATTTACGCCAGGTATATCCTACGCTGCCGAGCGCCCCTATAAAAAAGACGAGCGCGAAACCACCCTTCTCGTCTTCCGATTCTAAGAAGAACTACTGGGCAACGCCTTCTGTTGGCGAACAAACGAACCGTACCAGTGCCCTGAGTCTTTGATTGTACGTTGCTGTGTCTCAAAGTCCACGTGCACCAGTCCGAACGGAGTTTGGTAGCCTTCGGCCCACTCGAAATTGTCGGTGAGCGTCCAGACAAAATACCCAGCTAGCGGAATCCCTTCCTGCTTAGCCCGTGCACACTGTGCAATGTTTTCCCGAATGTAATCAGTCCGACGAGGATCGGCCACGTACCCGTTCTGCACCGTATCAGCGAAAGCAGCCCCGTTCTCGGTGATTACAATTTTCTTTAGAGAATAAGCTTCGTGAAATTGCCTTAGCATCCGGTAGATCGCTTCCGGATACACTTCCCAACCCATCAGGGTAGTTGGCACCCCTCTCTTTTTCGCGTCCACCGGGCGGGCAAATACGTACGGCATCGTCCACGCGTGGCGGATCACCTCGCGGGTGTAGTTCTGCAGGCCAACAAAGTCAAAATCAAACGACATCAGTTGCTCGTCACCCGCCCGCATGTATTTTTCAAGACGGGCCAGCGTGGAAAGTCGGTCAACCGGATAGCCCATCCCGAGCGAGGGCTCAATAAACAGGCGATTCAGCAAAGCATCGGCGCGCCGCGCGGCTTTTTGGTGACGCGCTTCTGAACCCGAGGCTTCCACGTGGGCGCATGAAAACGTGGTACCCACTTCGGCGGCCGGTTGCCAATCCTTGATCACCCGCCCCCCCTCAGCCTGGCAAAGCGTGGCGTGGTGCACCGCCGACAAAAACCCGCTGACACTGCGCTTACCGGGAGCGTGAATGCCCAGAAAGTATCCGCCCCCGGTGAACATCATCGGTTCGTTAAGCACCATCCAGTGGCGCACCCGGTCGCCAAACGCGCGCACCGCCATCGCAACGTACTCTTTGAACCAGCCCACCACGTCGCGGTTGGTCCACCCTCCCCGCTCGTGCAGGGTCTGGGGAAGATCCCAGTGATAGAGCGTGACCCACGGAGTGATTCCCAACGATAGGCACGTATCAATCACACGATTGTAGAAATCTATTCCCGGCTGGTTGATGCTTCCCGTGCCGTTCGGCAAAATCCGGGGCCAGGAAAGCGAAAACCGGAAATTATCAATGTGCAATGCACGCAACAGTTGCAGGTCGTCGGAGTAGCGGTGGTAAAAATCACAGGCTTCGCGGGCGTGCTGGTTTTGGTATATCTTGCCCGAGTCCTGGGTGAACACGTCCCAAATAGATAGTCCTTTGCCGTCTTCTTGGTAGGCTCCTTCGGTTTGGAAAGCAGAAGTGGCCACTCCCCAGTGGAAGGAATCCCCAAAATCAGTATGAATCATAGAATACGACCGTGATGTGCCGCAAAATAAGCGGATAAATCTCCTCTCCCAAATATTCTCCTTCGGTTCATCAGGGGGGACACAATGCGGTCGGCACTGAAGCGCTATTTATAACTTTAACGGACAAAGCGCTTTCCAAAGGTACTAGAGGAATCGGGTCGTTCGTTAAGTAGGCATACCTAACTTTCGTCGCTTTGCCAATCACCCGCTGCCGTGCCCGGTTTTATGCGTAACCTCGCCGTACTTCTGTTATTTTGCCTGTTCGGTTGCACTTATTTGCAACAAACCGAACAGTTCGCCACCGACCGACTCATCCAGGGCGAACCGGGCAACTTTCACGGGTACACCATGTACTCCTTTGCGTACAAGGATCGGCAGTGTCGCATTGTGACTCCTCGCCGGGCCGCCGAAGGAAACCCCTGGTTGTGGCGCGCCCGTTTTTTCGGCCACCGCCCCGAAGTTGACCTGGCGCTGCTCAACAAAGGGTTCTACGTGGCCTACATCGACGTAGCGGATTTGTACGGCAACGCCACCGCGGTGAACCTCTGGGACGAGTTTTATGAATTGCTGACTGACCGCTATCGCTTCGCTCCGCGCGCCGCGCTAGAGGGCATGAGTCGGGGCGGATTGATGGTGTTTAACTGGGCACTGGCCCACCCCGAGCGCGTCGCCTGTATCTACGCCGATGCCCCCGTCTGCGATATCAAAAGCTGGCCCGGCGGCCTTATGAAGGGCGTAGGCAGTCAGGAAGACTGGCAGAAGAGCCAGCAGGTCTACGGGCTCAGCGAGGCGGAAGCCGTACGCTTTCGGGGCAACCCGGTGGATCGCGCTGATGAACTTGCTAAGGAAAAAATTCCGCTGCTGGTAGTATCGGGCGATAGTGATGACGTGGTACCCTACGCCGAGAACGCGGAGATACTGGTGAAAGCCTATCGGGAGCAAAGGAGTCCGGTGAAGACAATCATCAAAAAAGGCGAGGGGCACGTGCACGGACTGAGCAACGCCGCCCCGATCGTGCGATTTGTGCTGAAGCATACCAAACCGTAGCGCTCAACTTGCGTTGAAAGGGAAAACCCGAAGTTTGTATAAAACTCAAAAACAATTGTGACTTCATCTCGTCTACGGTCCCACCAAAGTTCCCGCTGGACCGCTCACTGGCTGGCTATCCTTTGCCTACTCACGGGCTGCTTTAATCCCCAAAAAACTCCTTCGGACTCGAAATTCAACTACTGGCCGACTTGGGACGAAGCGCCGGTGGTGCACACGCATTTTGCCTTGGGCTACGCCGAAGCGCACGAACAAGCCGCCTGGGTGGCCTACCAACTGACCCCCGAAGAAGTAGGGGTGAACCTGGCGCGAGAAGGCAACTTTCGAGAAGATCCCCTGGTGCTCACTGGCTCTGCCGCGCTCAACGACTACCGAAGGTCCGGTTACGACCGCGGGCACTTGGCCCCGGTAGGCGACATGAACTTCGACTCGGTGGCGATGGAAGAAAGTTTTTATATGTCGAATATTAGCCCCCAGAAGCGGGCGTTTAACGGCGGAGTCTGGAGTCGTTTGGAAAATCAAGTGCGCGCCTGGGCCACCGAAAAGGGGGGGCTATACGTGGTGACGGGTCCGGTGTTGGGCCAGGTCAAACGTTCTATCGGAGAAAATCAGGTGACGGTGCCCGAGTTTTTCTACAAAGTGCTGCTCGATGAGCGCGGTAGCGAGAGTCGGATGATTGCGTTGGTGGTGCCAACTACGGCCCGAGACGAAGATTTGCGAGCGTTTGTAGAGAAGGTAGACAACCTGGAGGCGTACACGGGCATTGACTTTTTCCCCGCGTTGCCCGATAACCTGGAAGAGCGCTTGGAAGGCCAAGCGGATACCGAAGGCTGGTTTGAGTAGTTGCTCGGCGGTGGCTCTCGATGTTGCTAAGCAGTCGATGATCCCTATTTTCTTTTAAGTTCTAGCGAAATCACAAAAAAAGCTTTCTTTGATTAGCAAATTGCTGGGTATCGGTCTATCTTTATCCCGATTTTTTTCTGTTTTATAAATACTACTATCACAATGGCCTACACGCATAAGCTAGACAAAATTGACCGCAACATCCTGGATATCCTCCAGAGAAACGCGAAGATTACCAACGCCCAACTCTCGAAAGAAGTAGGACTATCCCCGGCCCCCACCCTAGAGCGGGTCAAGAAACTGGAGCAGTCAGGCGTGATCGACAGTTACCACGCCAAGCTCAACACTGCTAAAGTGGGGCTGGGTATCAGCACCTTTGTGCAGATCAAACTAACCGGCCACGACAAAGGTAGCATCCGAACCTTTATCGATGCCGTTAATAGCATTGACGAGGTCATTGAGTGTCATCACGTGACCGGAACGAGCGATTTTATCCTTCGGATGATCGCCAAGGATATTGCCTCTTATCAACAGTTGATGCTGGACAAGGTAAACGAAATAAAGGTGGTAGATAGCCTGCAATCGTTGGTGATTCTCTCTACGTTTAAAGATACCAAAGCGCTACCCCTGCCCCTGCCCGATGAATCTGATGCAGTGAAAGTCTAACGAGGCAGCTGCGCTTCACGGTCTTTTTTGAGCTATCACCCCAACAAATTCCATGTACCAAAACTCTTCTTCTGCCAAACTCATCCTGGATGCTGAGCAGATTCGGCGTAAAATCACCCGGATTGCTTACGAAATTTACGAACGCAATTTCGATGAAGAGCAACTGCTGGTGGCGGGAGTAGTAGAGCGGGGCTACCGATTGGCGGAGCGCATCTGTGTGGTGCTGGACCGGGACAGCACGTTCACGTTTGATAGTCAGAAATTACAACTCGTTCGGGTTCGCCCCCCCTCTTTTGCAGCCCCCTCCTTTTCGGTATCTATCGACTGCGACCACGAAGCGTTGCGAGGCAAGAGTGTGGTTTTGATCGATGACGTAATGAATACCGGAAAAACCCTGGCGCACTGTGCGTGCCCGTTTCTCCAGCTTTCTATCAAGAAGCTAGAGGCAGCGGTACTGGTGAATCGCAGTCATGTGCAATTTCCGGTATCAGTAAGTTATACCGGCTACGCCCTCGCCACCACCCTCCATGAGCATATAGAAGTTGTTTTAGATGATGAGGATCAAGCAGTGTACTTAAAGTAAACTGTCTCACTCGTTTCCAACTAAAGCATCGGCAACAAATTCTGTAATTTGTGCGTTTCTCTATTACATTAGTTGAATTTTATCTTATTTTTGTACATGCACTCTGAAAACGTACCAGATAATGTTTGTGCAATAGTTTTTAATCGCCTCACGCGTGTCTTCTAATAAAGTAGCTTCCGCGCTTTCTTCCGTTGCTCGTTCAACCAGCGAGCGCATTGCTGAGGTCGCCAACCTGGTTGCCTCTCCGAATAACCTGCTCTACCTGGTAGAATGGGTTGTAGAAGGCGGTCAGGTCACTTTCCATCAGTTCGGTGCGGCATCGCAACAAGAACATATATACTACCAAGATGTGAGCGAGGCGCTCCAACGCGTAGCTCCCGCCGACCGCCAGCACGTGGAGCAATTGGTTAGTTTGCTCATCGACGGCAAGCTAGAGCGGTGTGAGGTTGAGTTCCGAATTATCAACGCCTCCGGAGAAGAGCAGTGGGTTTACGGAAAAGGAATAACTCAGCAAGCCCCCCACAAAGTGGCTAAAGTGATTGGCCTCATCACCAATATCAGTAGCAAAGACCGCATCTCTCACGTTCCCGATTTAGCACACCCTTTCTCCGATGCCAACGCACTGCCGGTGGGCGTCATCCAACTAGATTTATCTACGGGCAGCATCGAGCTGGCCAATCAGGCGGCTTGCCAAATTCTAAATATGCCTGTCCACGAAACCCATCACGAGTTTCCGGACATGGACACTTCCGACTGGGTATCGGTGTGGGAAGCCCTGCGGAAACAAAAGCCGGTGCTGAGCCAACCATTGCGTTTGCCATCGCTCAACCGCTGGGTGCTGGTATCGGGCAGTGGACAAGAGAACAACAAAGTAACCGTCGTATTGCAGGACATCACCGCCCTCAAAGGAGAAAACGTTTCACTGCAAAAGGTGAACGCCGAGTTGGACAACTTTGTCTACCACGCTTCGCATGACCTACGGTCTCCCCTTCGGGCTATTCTGGGTTCGCTTGATCTGATAAAGACCACCAACCAGCCCGGCGAGCGAGAGAAATGTGTGGAGTTGATTAAGGGAAGTATCAATCGGCTGGATACTTTTATTACCGATCTGTTGAGTATTTCGCGGCAGCAGCGGCGGGAAAACCCCCTGATGTCTATCAACTTTATGGTGGAAGTGGAGCACGCGGTGGCCGCGGCCTATCACGTGGGCGATACCCGCAATTTGGAGGTTGTCACTAAAATCAGCCAACCTCATCCCCTGGTCGCGGACCTAACCCGCGTCCGGATGGTACTAAACAATCTGATCAGCAACGCCATCAAATACCGAAGGTACGACGTTGTGCCCTCTTATATCCGGGTAGAGGCGTGGGTAACACCTAAGAAAGTCCACCTAAAGATTGTAGACAATGGCGAGGGTATCGCTGAGCACCATCAGGATCGTATCTTCGATATGTTCTACCGGGCATCAGCCCGAAGCGAAGGCTCCGGCCTGGGACTTTATATCGTGAAAGACGTAATCCAAAAGCTGGGAGGAATTATTTCAGTCCGTTCCAAACCGAACCGAGGAACCACTTTCTCGGCAAGCTTTCCCAATCGTTTTGGTCAGGTCAATGATACGGCGTAACTTCGTGCTAAAAACCAGGGTTGAGTAGACGTATTATTTTTCTGAGTGCGGCACTGTTGGCCGTTGTAGTGAGTGGCTTGTGGTATTATTTCGTCCGCCGTCCCACCGTTGCCACTGATGTCTGGGCTTATGTGCCTAGCAATGCCCTGGCGGTTTACGAAACGTCCGACTTTTTGACTGATTGGACTACCCTGGCCCAGTCTCCCCTCGGAAACACCCTACAAGCAGTCCCCGAAGTTGAACAGTTTAACCAACAAATCGCTTTCCTGGATAGCTTACCGCTGCTTCGTCCGCTGCTACGGCAACCGTGGTTGGTCTCGCTACAGGTGGTGGGCGACGATGCCCTGGATGCCACCTTCTACGCGCACCTGTCGGAGTTTAGCTTGGACAGGTCCGGCCCGGATGGGTCCCGCCCGGATGGGTCCCGCCCGGATGGGTCCCGCCCGGATGGGTCCGGCCCATCCAAGCTAGGCGAAAGCAACAAATTGACCAGCGCACTAGACGAAATCCGGCGCGAAGCAGCGCTGCGCGCCGAAGAGCGGCAGTACCACGGCTTCACGATCTACGAGCTGAGCGACGCGAACGGAAAAGCTTTTTCTTACGTGATCCATCGCGGCGTGTTCGTGGGTAGTTTCACCGCCTTCTTGGTAGAAGACGTGGTGCGCCTCATCGCCAGCGATTTCAGTGCCAGCAGCTTCGCGACCGAAAACCCCTCGTTGCTCCGCTTGCCCAAGCTGGCCGACGACGAAGGAAATCTTTATCTCAATGCCCGCCGCTTATCGAACCTGATATCCGTGTTCGCCGAAGCCGATGCGTTTGACCCCGAGGTACTAGATGCACTGGGACGCTCTATGCTGCTCGACGTGCGGGTGCAGGAGCAGCAACTGCTTCTTAACGGATTTAGTGAGCCTATCTCCGCCCCCCTTCCCGGCGGGGGAGACACCACTACGCTTTTGCAAACCTTTGCCGGGCAACAGGCCCGTTCCATCGGCATCGGCGACTACCTTCCCGACCGAACAGCTTGGTTCTACCACCTGTCGCTGAGCGACGCGCAACGCTGGGAGCAAGCGCTGCAAAACTACCAAGCCCAGCGGTCCGGACTGGCCGCTCAGCAACTGGCTAACCAGAGAAGCGCGCTGCAAGAAGAACACCGCGTGGAGCTGTCCGACTGGTATGCTTGGTTTGGGCAAGAAGTGGGCGTGCTCACCCTGGAATCCGTGCAGGCCGATGAACCCGACCGGGCATTGCTTATTGAAGTGCAAGACACTGCCGCCGCAAGTCGCGCTTTGCGGTCGTTGGCCGTTTCGCTCAACGATTCGGCCGACGACTATCGAGAGCAATTTTCATCCTACACCATCGGAGAACTGGCGAATCCTGAACTGCCTGCCCTGCTGCTGGGATCAATAGCCAGCGGCTACCCGCACTGCTTTTATCTGCTCACCGACCGTTATTTGGTGATGGCCAACAACGTGAGAACGCTAAAGCGCTTGCTGCTGGACAAAGAAGCCGAAAACACCTGGAGTAAATCGCTGAAGCAAAGTCGCTTTTTAGAAAACACCCTCAACGATGCCAACCTAAGTTTGGTCGTGGATATTGGCCACAGTTGGGAGCTATTGCTGACCCGGTTATCGCCCAAATGGCGAAAGCTAGCCGTAGACTACGCCCCTCAGCTAAAGCAACTGGAGAAGGTGGCGGTGCAGTTCGGAGAAAGCGAGGAGCTTTTTTATACCAACATCGCGCTGAGTTGCGCGTCCAAGCCTACCGACCAATTGGCCCGCAGTTCGTTTACTACGGTCGGACAGGTGTTTACCGACCAACCCATTCGCACCAAGCCCTACGTGGTACGCAACCACGACACCCAAGCCCGGGAGGTAATTTTTCAGGATGAGGACAACGTGCTGCGGTTGATCTCTTCCGACCAGCGGGTGCTGTGGCAGGATTCACTGAGCGGACCGATTGTGAGTGATATACAACAATTGGATTTTTACGATAACGGCAAACTACAGTACCTATTTGCTACGGACAGCGCCATCCACCTGCTTGATCGCAACGGAAGCACGGTGGAGGGATACCCGCTGTATATGCCTGCCGGAGTGCGCATTCGGTACCTATCGCTCATCGACTACGACAACAGCAAACAGTATCGCTTCTTGGTAAGCGATAGACAGGGAGGGCAGTGGATGTTCAACACCGATCGCGAGAACCTGGAAGGATGGACCCCCCGGGGGTTGGGCAGCACCCCCGCGAGCGCGCCGTTTCACGTACGGGTGCGCGGCAAAGACTACCTGATTGCCATTGGGCAAGACGGCACCGTATACGCCATGAACCGCCGCGGCGAAGATTATCCTGGCTTCCCCCTTATCCTGGGTGAGCCCGGTCACAGCCCCACGTTTGTGCGTCTGGGCAGCACCCCGGACGAGACCATCCTCACCCTGGTTACCGACGGCGGAGAGCTTATTAGGTTCAACCTGCGGGGAGCGATCACCGAGCGGACGCAGTTATACCGCCCTTCGGCCGACGCGCGCTTCACGCTGTGCGAAGACGCCCTGGGCAAAACGTTCGTGCTGCTGCGGCAGGACGCCCGATCGTTGGGAGTGCTCACCCGGCAGGGAGTTTTGTTGTTCGAGAAAGATTTCTTCAGTCCGTCGGCCCTGGCTTCGGGGCGTTTGGTAGCCCAGTACTACAATTTTGGGGCGGGCGAGGAGGTGTACGCGATCACGGATCAGATTCAGGAGTTTACTTATCTGTTTGATGAGCAAGGCGAACTGATCAACGGTCGCCCGGTAGAAAGCGACTTCGCCATCGGGCTGATCCGCTCGGACGATACGCCTCCCTACCGCCTGTACCGCAACTTCGAGAACGAATTTGCTATATTGACTTTTTAGGGGATTAGCCTTAAGGGAAGAAAAGCATTTTATCAATCGCATCTACATTGATCTGCACTACGGCTGGCTGGCCCGCAGCTGTAAAAAGGTGGAGATCGTTCCCAAAAATGGATAGTGGACTACAATGGTCAATAATCCCCACTACACTTATTGATTCTTAATCAGATTGTGGTTTACGTTTGTCCAGCTCCGCCTTCGCAATGCCTCTTTCCAGAGCTTCTTCCTTGCTACCTTCGCTTTTTTGGTAAAAATCCTCCGCGTACTTCAACGCGGCTTCCCGTACCGTTTCATCAAGCATCCCCAGCCGATGCTCGTATGCGCGAAACGGCTCGTCGGATGCTTTCGCCAGGCGACAGGTCTCCGCATCCAACTCAGTTTCCAGCGTATGATGCGAAAAGGGATAGTCTTGAAGTAGTTCTTTGGCTCGTCGTTTCACCGCCAACATCTGGGCGAAGTCATCAATGTTCTTTAGCTTCAGATGGGTAGTGAGTACGTGGTGTTCGCCATCCAGCGACCAGATATGGGTATGGTGGAGCGAATCTACCTGCTCTATCGTTCGGAGCTTTTCTTCTATCTCCGACAGGCTGATATCATCCGGAACTCCTTGCAGAAAGATAAACAGGGTTTCGCGCAGTCGCTTTATCACGTTCCATAGGATGTAGGCCGTAATGAGCAATGACAGCGCGGGGTCCAGGTAGTGAATATCTTTAAAACTCAGCACGATGGCCACGACCAGTACGGCCACCCAGCCCAGCACGTCTTCCAGCAGGTGCCAGGACACCACCTTTTCGTTCATCGACTTTCCGCCGCTCAGTTTCCAAGCCGCGTAGCCGTTGACTAGCACGCCTACTATGGCGAAAATAATCATACCCTGCGCGTCAGAGTGCTCCGGCTCCAAAATGCGACCAACCGCTTCGTAGATCACATAGACAGATCCGCCGATGAGTACTAAGCTGTTGATCAAAGCACCTAGTAGTGAAAAGCGGGTGTAGCCGAACGAAAACGTATCCGTGGCTCCCTGCTTGGACTTGCGGTCCAGGTACCAGGAAGTACCCAGCGACAGGCTATCGCCCAGGTCGTGCACCGCATCGGAGACGATCGCGATACTGTTAACGTACAGTCCGCCGATAAACTCCAGGATGGTGAAGCTTAGGTTCAGGAAGAAAGCTATTTTCAGGTTCTTGCCCGATTGATTATGCGTGTGTGAATGATCGTGTGCCATCTGATTTCAGTATAAGATGAGTAATAATTAACAATGTTGAATCTAGCAGCAGTGCCGGTCTAATTGTATCGGTGGACACGGAACCGTTCCGTAAGAGCAGTACACACAACAGTCGCCCGCTTTAGGTTGTAGTGTAGTCCGACAGTGATGGCATTCATAAAAAAACTGACAGGCATCAGTTGGCATGGTTTCTAGTTCTCTGTACCCGCAGTGAGGGCAGGTGATGGTAGATTGCAAAATGACCTCTTTTTTCATGTTTTTATGATTAAAATTGGAACACCGGTAGTTTCATTCGTTATGCTTCGGCGGGGTGCGTAATCTTCCGTCCGTTCTGAAAAGCCTCCCAGCCTTCTTTGAGCGCGTAGGGTACAATCAACAGGGCCGCTACCGGATCGGCCCACCACCAGTTGAGGTAGCGTACCGCCAGCAGGCCCGCCAGCACCGCTATCGTCTGGTATAAGCATACGAAGGTATCTTTGGAATCAGCGATGAGCTCCTGGCTGTCCAACTGCTTACCGTACCGGTATTTGTACCAAATGAGAATAGGGTTTACCACCAGGGAAACCAGCAGGATGGCGATGCCCAACGTGCTCCAGCGCGCCGTTTCCTGGTTGATAAGCTTGGTAACCGAATCGTAGGTGATAAAAAGGCTGACGATCAAAAAGGAGGTGGCGATCACGTACAGAGTGATTTTCTCCCGCTTTTTCACCCGCTCATCGTCAAGACCCTTGATCTCTCCGTTCAGCCGCCACCACAGGGTACTGGCCGAAATAACTTCTATGACACTGTCCAGGCCCCAACCGATCAGGGCGGCACTGTTCGCCGTAAAGCCCGCCGTGAGGGATACGCCTACCTCAATAGCGTCGTATACCACATTGTATCCCTGCACTGTTTTGGCTTTCTTCAGGTACTTTTCTCTTGATTTGTCTTTCATTGGTGTGTTTTGTTTAAAAAGTTGGTTGAATTCACTGGGGAGGTTTCTGGTGTTGCTACCGGGACAACTTCAAAATCCTCACTGCCCCTTGCATGACGAAGGCAAAGACAATCCCGCCGATGACTAAGTCAGGCCATTTGCTGTCAAGAAAGTAGACCAGCACTCCGGCTAGAATGACTCCACCGTTGACGATGATGTCATTGGAAGTGAAGATGGCACTGGCTTGCATATGGGCTTCCTCACTTTTAGCGCGGTTAATCAGCCAGAGAGAAACCAGATTGCCGGCCAGGGCCAGAAGCGAAACGATAATCATCCACTGAAAGAGCGGAGTGTCGCTACCGCTAAAAAACCTTCTGAGTACTTCACCGAATCCTAATAAGGCCAGTCCCATCTGAAAATAGCCACTGATACCGGCTACTTTCTTCTTACGGGCGGTGGCCGCTCCTACAGCAAACAGGCTGAGGCCATATACAATAGAATCGGCCAGCATATCCAGCGAGTCAGCAATGAGGCCCATCGACCTGGCTATCCATCCGGTAGTCATTTCCAGGACGAAGAACCCAAAGTTGATACCCAAGACCCACCATAGGATTTTCTGTTGGTGAGTATCATCCGAAGTTAAAGGCAACTCCGCTTCCGTAGTACCTTCCAGCCGGTCAGTAAAAATCACACCTTCTGAGAAGGTGGCTTTGGTTAGCCCCCATAGGGGGCGGCTGGGTTCCATCTTAAAAATCGAAACGTTGTTGTTGATTCTCCACTTTCCTCTCTTCCTTCTCTTGATACTTGACGTACTTTCGTATCGTGTTCTCATCAAGCCCAACCGTGCTCACAAAGTACCCCCGCGCCCAGAAATGGTTCCCCCAATAAGGCTTCTGTCTCAGCTTAGGATAGCTCTTGAAAAGCTTTATTGCAATCTTGCCTTTCAGTGTTCCCATGAGTTTTGAGATGGAAACCTTCGGGGGAACTGAAACCAAAAGATGTATATGATCCTCCTGCACACTCAACTCCTCGACCTCACAACTCTTCCACTGGCACAACATCTTGATATCATGCTCAACCAATTCCTTTATGGCCCCTTTCAGGACACGAAACCTGTACTTGGGAACCCAGACAATATGATAATCGCACTTATAAACAACATGGCTAAGTTTCTTATATTTACTCATGCCTCAAAAATAGGCATAGCCATCAGAACATAACCACCTGCAAAGCAGGTGGATTATCGAGGTGAATTCAAACGAAGCTCACTAATTGCTTGATGTACTTTTTTCACTTCGCCGGTGTGGTATACTTCCAGCTTTCGACTAGGTATATCAAAGGCCAGGTGCTTTACCTGCGCAGAGGATTCCAGTTTCATCCGGATCATTTGCTCCTCGGATGGGCAATCCATTTTGCTGATATGAAAGGTGCTTCTTTTCATTTCTTTTATCTACGAGGGGTCGTACCAGATTTTTTGAAAATGTCCATGATATCATCGGGTATTTTCATGGGTTGAAGGGGCGGTACATTTGCTCCTCCGGTATTCCCTACGGGTATTTCACCTACAAAAGATTTTACGCCACCAACAAGCAGTCGTGGTATTTGTCCTACAATTTCTTTGGTACTTTTTATTCTTATTCCAAATCCCAGCATTTTCCAATGTATCAGTGTATGCTCCCAGGGGTAAGCCTGTCCAATAATGTGGGCTCGCTCTAGGTGATTCCAGGCGCGCGATAGATTATTATTATGCAAACTATTCTCAAATTGCTCTAGCTCTAGATCGAAATACAGCTTGAGAGACTTCGGCATTATTGTGTTTATTTTCATCGTATTGATAGTTTAATTGTTAGATTAATGCCCATGAGAGGTCTGGCTTTTTTGCATCTCCGCAATCAGGTAGTAAGCATTGTTCCAGGCCACCTGCGTACCCTCGGGCAGCGGCTCCAGCAAGTTGATCTCTACCCAGCCTTCGTCGGTGGTACCCGTTCTTATTTCTACCGGCGTAAACTCCCACTCGGTTTGCCCGCCTTCTTCGTGGGCTTCCGCTATGAAAATATAGGGCTCGCCTTCTTCTTCAATAATGGCTTCTTCCGGCAGGGCTTTCACCGATTCGCTTTCGGTATGAATCTTTCCGTTGATGTACATACCGGGAATCAGGAAATCTTCTTTCTTGTCGATTTCGGCGTGGACGTGCACTGCTTTGGGATTTTGCTCAAACTGTTTGCCCACCGAATAAATTTTAGCCGATAAGGTGTTTCCCGGCACCGACGCTACGGTAAAGATGACTTGCTGTCCCTCTTTTACCCGGTACACGTCTTTCTCAAACACCATCAGGTCGGCGTGCACGTGCTCGGTATTGACCAGAGCGAACATTTCGGTTTGCGGGTCTACGTACTGGCCTACCTGAATCAGCACTTTTTCCACGTAGCCGTCAATAGGACTCACCGCCGGAACGTACTCGTAAATGTCACCGGCTTGCAGTTTCTTTACCCGCAGGCCCAGCTGCCGCAGCTGCGCCTCGTAGCCCTTCACCTGCCCCCGCATTGATTGGTAGTCGGCCCGGGTTTGCTGGTAAGTTTTGCCCGAGCCTACCTCCTCTTCGTAGAGCCGCTGCTGGCGCTGGTTTTCCTGCTCGAGAAACTGCAACTGCTGATACGCCTGGATGTAATCTGTTTGCAAGCGGGTGAGGTTGGGGTGCGAAAGATAGGCCAGCACTTGCCCTTTTTTCACCCGGTCTCCTTCAATCACCTTAATGGAAGTGACATTGGCTCCCAGGATGGCCGTCACCGTGGCTTCGTGCTGGGGCGGCACCTCCAGTTGACCGTTGGCTTCTACCACCCCGGAAAGCGGGCGGGTAGGTAACGTATCTACTTTGATATCCAAGCTATTAAACTGAAGCTCCGACAAATGAACCACGCCCATGCCGCCTTCCTCATGCCCTTCTTCCTCACCTCCCGTTTCGCTATGTTCTTCCGGGGTTTCACCGGCCGGGTTGTTGGCTGACTGGGTGTTGCACCCTGAAAAAACCGATACCATCAGCATCAAGGGCAGGATATATACGATATGCTTTTTCATGTTCATCATATTGTTATCAATGGATAAGATTCTTAATTGGATGTTTGTAGATAATACTCAAGCTGGTAGCGACGATCCAAGTAGTTACCGAAGGCATTCCAGGAATCAATCTCGATGCGAATGGCGTCCCGGATGTTCTGTAGGAACGTCACGTAATCGATGGCTCCTTCCCGGTAGGCCAGGACGGCCCCATCGCGTTGCTGCTGGGCCAGGGGCAGGGCTTCGTCGCGGTAGTAACGCCAGGAGTTGCGCCACTTGAGGTACTGCTGTTGGAGGTCTTGGTAAGCCGCGTTCAGTTCCAGTTGCGTTTGCCGCAGGTCCTGGTCCGCAATCTCCCGGTTGACCTTGGCCGATTGCGTCCTGCCTAGTTCCGGCCCGAAGAACAAGGGAATGCGAACGCCGAGTTGGTAGGTATAAAATCCGCTTTGTCCGTCCACGCTTTGTACTCCGTACTGCCCTTGCAGTTGCGGATAAAACTGGGAACGCCGTTCTTTCACCGTAGCGTCGGCTACCTGTACGCGTTGCCGGTAGACCGCCAGCACCGGATGGCTACTGAGCGAATCGGCGGGGTAGCGCAAAGGTTCGTCCAGGGCTTCGGGCGGCAAGTCCGGCACGGTGAACAGGGTATCGCTGACCAGCCACAGATTAAGTCGTTGCAGGGCACTAAGATAATCGCGGTACGCCTGTTCTTTTTGAATTTGCACCTCGTTGCCTTGGTTGGCTGTCGCTAGGTAGGCGAGCCGGGAAGTCTCCTCTACCTCCAGCCGGATGCGGGCGGCCCGCTCTATGTCGGTAAAGATCGCCTCCAGACTGTCGTACACCCGGTAGGTGTTCTTAGCAGCGTACGCTTGCGCCCACGCCTGACTTACTTCCCGGACAACCTCGATGGTAGAAAGATCAAGTGCGGTTTCGGCCAGGGCGACCCGTTGTTTTTGTAACCGGAGCCGGGGGGCAACGCCGAAGACGTCGATCTGCTGCTGCTGAATGCCAATCTGCGTATACACCCCGTCGGAACCCGACTCCGCCCGATTGCTAACTTCTTCCTTGCCGGTAAAGATTTGCGTATTGCCCAAATCCCAGGCGGTCTTCTTCAGGGCTTCCTGACTGGCAATCTCCAGTTGAGCGGCCTTGATTTGGGGGTAGTTGGTGACGGCCCGTTCCACCGCTTGTTCTAATTTAATGGTAGGTAAACTGTCCGGTAGTAACTCCTGCGCCGGGGCGGGGGTGGAAAGGCACAGCAAGCCGGTGCCTACGATCAAACCCATCACCACAGTATTGGCGGAAGTAGCCAGCGATTTCTTCGTAGTCTGGGTGCGCCAGCTTTCCACCAGCGTATACAGCACCGGCAGCACCACCAGGGTCAGCAGCGTGGCGGTCAGCATGCCTCCGATGACCACCGTGGCCAGGGGACGCTGCACTTCCGCTCCCGCCGAGGAGGAAAAGGCCATCGGCAAGAAGCCGAAGATGTCGGTGGTGGCCGTCAGCATAATGGGCCGGATTCTCTCTTTGGTGCCGGTAAGAATCCGTTCCCGAATGCTGCTCACGCCTTCCTGCTTGAGAGAATTGAAGCGGTTGATGAGCACCAGCCCGTTGAGCACCGCCACGCCGAAGAGTACGATAAAGCCTACCCCGGCCGAGATACTGAAGGGCATATCGCGCAGCCACAGGGCAAACACTCCCCCGATGGCGGCCAAGGGGATGGCGATGTAAATCATCACCGACTGCGAGAAAGATTCTAGGGCAAAGTAGAGCAGCACAAAGATGAGGAACAGCGCAATCGGTACCACCACACTCAGGCGTCGTTTGGCGCTTTGTAAGTTCTCAAACTCACCTCCGTAGGTAATGTAGTAGCCGGGCGGCAACTCCAGTTCCTCATCCAGCTTCTGCTGAATATCGGTTACCACCGATTCCACGTCGCGGCCCCGCACGTTCACCCCTACGTAGGTGCGGCGGTAGGTATTGTCCCGGCTGATCTGCATCGGGCCGGGCTGGTAGCTGATGTCGGCTACTTCTTTGATTGGAATTTGGGTGCCGTCGGGCAGATCAACGTAGAGCGTACGCAAGTCGTCGATGCTTTGCCGGTGGTCTTCATCAAAGCGAATGGCTAGGTCGAAGCGTTTCTCGCCTTCAAAGATCACCCCGGCCACTCCTCCGGCAAAGGCGGTGCTCACGTACTCGTTGAGCTTTTGAATGTCCAAGCCGTACTGCGCCACCTTTTCCCGGTTATAGCGTACGGTCATTTGGGGTAGTCCGGCCGTTCGTTCGGCATTGACATCGCCCGCGCCGGGCACGGTTTGGATGATGTCGGCCATTTCCTGCACTTTTTGCGAGAGCACGTCCAGGTCTTCCCCGTACAACTTCACCGCCACGTCTTCCCGCACCCCTTCCAGCAGTTCGTTGAAGCGCAACTCCACCGGCTGGGTAAACACCAGGTTCACGCCGGGCAGCACGTCCAATTTTTCCTTCACCGCGTCAATGAGTTCCTCTTTAGAATCGGCCGTTACCCAGGCAGACCGGTCTTTCTCCAGGATCAGGTACATATCGGCAATGTCCATCGGCATCGGGTCGGTGGGAATATCGGCCACGCCGATGCGGGAGGTGACGGTTTTGATTTCGGGAAAGTTCTCCAGCAGGATCGTTTCAATCCGCTCGGATACGTCGATGGCTTCCGAGAGTCCGCTGCCCGGCCGGATCAGGGCCTGCATGGCAATATCGCCTTCGTCGAGTTGAGGAATAAACTCTCCGCCCAGGCGAGAGAAGATAAATCCGGCAGCGACTAGCAACAGTACGGCGGCGGCAATCACCACCGCCTTGAACCGCAACGCTTTCCGCAGCAACGGCAGATAAGCCCACTGGATTCCTCCGATGATCTTGTCACTCACCCGTTCCAGCCACCGCTCCAACCGGCCAAACCAGTTTTTCCGGTTTGTGATGGGGCGCATGAGCAGGGCCGACATCATCGGTACGTAGGTCAGGCACAGCAGAATCGCTCCGATCATGGCAAAGCCAAACGTGAAAGCCATCGGTTTAAACATCTTGCCTTCCACGCCGGTCAGGAACAAGATTGGGGCAAAGACAATTAGGATGATGATCTGCCCGAAGAAGGCCGAGCTCATCATGGTGCTGCCCGCCTCGTAGGCTACCTCGTCCATCAGAGCTTGATTAAACTTTATCTTCCCCGCCTTAATCCGTTTCTGAATTTCGTACACCGTGCCCTCGATGATGATGACCGCCCCGTCGATGATGATGCCGAAGTCGATGGCACCCAGGCTCATCAGGTTGGCCCATACGCCAAACTGCTTCATCAGGATAAAGGCAAACAGCAAGGACAGCGGGATGGTGGTCGCCGTGATAATGCCGCCCCGGATGCTGCCCAGCAGGATGACCAGAGCAAAAATGACGATCAAAGCTCCTTCCAGCAGATTCTGCTTCACAGTGTCGGTAGTGCGGGCAATGAGCGCACTGCGGTCCAGGATGGGTTTGATTTCCAGTCCCTCCGGCAGGGATTTTTGCACCTCCTCCATGCGCTCCTGTACGTGGCCGATCACGGCATTGGGGTTGGACCCCTTGAGCATCATCACAGTTCCGCCTACCGCTTCCTCGCCGTCGCGGGTAAAGGCCCCGTAGCGCACTTGGTGGCCGAACTGTACGTTGCTGGCCACGTCGCGCACCAGTATGGGGAGGCCGTTTTCAGTCTTGATAACGATATTGCGAATGTCATCCAGGGTGCGGGCCAGACCTTCCCCCCGGATAAAATTAGCCATGTGTTGCTTCTCGATGTAGGCCCCGCCGGTGTTGACGTTGTTGCGCTGCAAGGCCTCAAACACTTCGGAGATAGAAACATCCATCGCGTTGAGCTTCTCGGGATTGACCGCCACTTCGTACTGCTTGACATAGCCCCCGAAGGAGTTGACTTCCACCACGCCGGGGATCAGCACCATCTGCCGCTTCACAATCCAGTCCTGAATGGTGCGTAGCTTCATCGGCGTATACACCGTATCGTAGCCGGGTTGCGGGGCGATGGTGTATTCGTATATCTGCCCCAAGCCGGTAGAGATTGGGCCCATTGTCGGACTGCCGAACTTTTCCGGGATGGTTTCTTTGATTTCGCTAAGCTTTTCCTGCACCAGTTGCCGGGGCAGGTAGGTACCCATATCGTCGTCAAAGACAATGGTCACCACTGAGAGACCGAAGCGGGAGATAGAACGAATTTCTTCTACGCCGGGCAGATTACCCAGGGCTAGTTCTACCGGGTAGGTGACAAACTGCTCGATGTCTTCGGTGGCCAGGTTCTGCGATACGGTGATCACCTGCACCTGGTTGTTGGTAATGTCGGGCACCGAGCCCAGGTTGATCGTGGTCATGGAATAGAGGCCGCCGCCGATCAGGGCCAGCGTCAGCAAGCCCACGATAAACTTGTTCTTTATCGAAAAAGAAATGATGTTGTTGATCATGAAAAAAAGGTTAAGCCAAGAAATAAGAAGTAGGTATAGCAGTGCTGGCCGATCAGGGGAATGACCGGAAGCCTACTATCCGAAAGGATGGCTTAAACTTTAGGGGGATGGAAGACCGCTCCGGGGAAGCGGACCGGGAAAGTTATTGTCAACGGGGAAAGAAATACCGAAGGAACCTTCGGCTGGAAAAGAGAAAAAACGGGAGTATCAGCGGTATGAACTGAGACCCCACAGCAAGCGCAAACACACAGGGGAGAGCATAGATCAATCCCACCCGTATGCTGGCTGGGAGCATGTTCCGCAACGTAGCTCACCGTCGAGGTTTGGTCGACAGTATGCGGTTCATCCGCGCAGGGTAGCAGCGAGATGAGCAGCATAAACACGCTTAGTATGGTTGATAGAATGCTCAAAAGTGGTTTACTTGCTTCTGTTCATGGGCAACACCCAGGATGTAAAAAAGTTCGTAAGAACAGCTCGGCTACATCAAATAGAGCAAAGAAGTTCCAGAGTGAAGGATGGTAAGAAATCATGACAGCAAGCGGTACTGTAGTTTTCTAATCTCCAGATAACAACTTAGACCCACGTCATCTGTCTAACCGATCACTCTCTATCCCGCTCGTAACTGTCGATCAGTTGCTTAGCCCCTTGCTGAGCCGTTAGCTCCCCCGCCCGTACCTGTTGCTCTACCTCCGAACGGATTGATATTAGCGGAGGATGCTGCCAGAATCGGTTCCGTAAGTAATCGTGCAATAGCCGGTGCATCCAACGCAGGTTCTGCTCCTCCCGCTTCTGCCGAAAGTACCCGTTGGCTTGCGTCAACTGATGATACTCCTGCACGGTGTCCCACACCGCATCGATACCCTCCTGCTGCTGGGCCGAGCAAGTGAGCACCCGGACGGGCACCTGGCTGTCGGGCGAGCGAAATAAATGCAACGCATTTTGGTACTCCCGTTGCGCCCGCTGGGCCGCGATCCGGTTATCGCCGTCGGTCTTGTTGACCAATAGGGCATCGGCCAGCTCCATCACTCCCTTCTTGATGCCCTGTAGTTCGTCGCCCGCCCCGGCGAGCATCAGCAGCAGAAAGAAATCGGTGATTTGATACACTTCGGTTTCCGACTGTCCCACTCCCACGGTTTCGACCACCACCACTTCGTAGCCCGCCGCCTCGCAGAGCAGAATAATCTCCCGGGTTTTGTACGCCACCCCGCCCAGCGCTCCGCCCGCCGCCGAAGGACGAACATAGGCCAGGGGCGATTGACTCAGGGTCGGCATCCGGGTTTTGTCGCCCAGAATGCTGCCGCCGCTCTTTTCGCTACTGGGGTCTACGGTGAGCACCGCGAGCGAGCGCCCCCGTTGGTTCAAAAAGGTGCCAAACGACTCAATGAAGGTGCTTTTGCCCACCCCGGGCACCCCGGTGATGCCAATGCGAAACGATGACCGCGAAGTCGGCAGCAGAGCTTGCAAAAGCTTAGTCGCCAAAATTTGATCGTCGGGGTGGCGACTTTCTATGAGGGTAATGGCCTGGCTAAGCACGAAGCGGTCGCCCGAAGTAACACCCTCGACGTAGGCAGAAAGCGATAAGCGACGACGCGTCATGGTGACATCAGAAGGAAAGAGTGATGTAATATTTTTAACAAAACAACAAAAATTACGGAACAAACAACGGTATCACCGCGAATAGCAATTCAAGATATGAAAATTCTTACAAGCCGGTAAACAATACATCTGCTAACCAACATAACAGAGTCACTAAAGTTGAAGGTTCAATAGTCGGAATTATCTGTTCTTATGTAGTAATTCGTTACAAAAATTTTGTATAAATCTAATATTTTAGAATAAATAATTAAACTTTTCTAATAAAATACGGTAAATACCTGATTTGTTTCGTTAACTATTTCATAAAATGTAACCAAATCATTACTTTTAGGTAAATGTAACTATTTTCTTATGAGCGTATGTTGCTATACTGAGTATGATAATTTGTAGCTAAAGTAAGTTTTATCAAATGTTGGCTAGGTGCGGTTCTGCCGAAATAATATCTTGCAAACATCAATAACGATCACCGTCTTCTACGCGAATTGTCCATTTTGTCCATTATGCAAATCCACAAATTATCCGTTTTCTGCTTTCTTCTGCTCTTTGCTACCCTAGCTTCCGCCGCGGGCAACCTTCACTACTCGTTCAAAGTGCTCACCTTTGATGGATCAGTGATGTATAAGAATGACACGACCAACCAGTGGGTCCCCGTGCACGTAGGCACTTGCTTGCCCGCTCATTCTATGGTCAGGGTCAACGCACGCGGTTACCTGGGATTGGTGCACAGCAGCGGCAAAACCTATACCCTGCAAAAAGGCACCTATGAGGTGGACGAACTGGCTAGCAAATTCCGCAGTCAGCACCGGGAAAGCGCAGCGAAGTACGCCGACCTTTTGATCGAGCGCTCTAAAGCCAACGTGACCGCCAAACCACAGGAACGGCAGCGAAGCACCGAAGAACGAGAACTCAAGATGCTGCTTCCCAGTTCGGTAGACGTGTTCAGCTCCGAGGTAATTCTCCGCTGGAAAGATAAGGAGCCCATCGACCAGAACTACGAAGTGGTTTTCAAGAACATGTTTGACGAAGTAATTATGATCCGCGAAGCGGAAGGCACCCGGCTGAAACTCAACTTCGAGGATAGTCAGGTAGCCCGCGAACGTCTTCTTATCGTTAGTGTGCAGAAGAAAAACCAGAAAAGCCTGCAGTCCAGCGAGTACGGAATCAAGCAGATGACCGACGAAGAGGCCGCCCTAATCGAAGAAGAACTGGAAGAACTTAAACTAGAGTTCGACGGGCAGGAAGCTATTCTGGATATGCTGATTTTAGCCTCGTTCTACGAGCAAAACAATCTACTAGCCGACGCACTCACTACCTACGAGCGAGTAATCGAGCTAGCTCCCGAGGTAACGGCCTTCAAAACTGCTTACGATCAGTTTGTGTTCAGAAACGGGTTAGGCTTGTAATCCCCCGCTTGCTCTTTATCGGTCACTGATAGCGTCTCACCACTTGGGTCTTCACAACCTACCTTGCTTTGCTACAAACCCTAAGCGAACTCGACGAGCAACTATTCCTCTTTCTGAACGGGTTCCACACCCCGTGGCTAGACGAACTCATGTTCTGGATCACTAATAAGTATACCTGGTTTCCTCTTTATCTCTTTCTAATCGTTGTCGTTGTCGTTAAATACCGAACGCGGGGGCTGCTGATGTGTCTGGGCATGGTGTTGGCCGTAGGTTTGAGCGACCACATCACCTCAGGCTGGATGAAGCCCTTCTTTGCCCGGCTGCGCCCCTGTCAGGTGCCCGAGTGGCAAACGGTGGTGCACCTGGTGACCGGGTGCGGGGGGCGCTACGGCTTCGCTTCCTCTCACGCCTCCACCACCTTCGCGTTGGCTACCACGGTGTGGCTGATGCTTCGCGCGTGGAGCTCTTGGTTTGGGGCAGCCTTCGCTTGGTCGGCGCTGGTAGCCTACAGTCGGGTGTACATAGGAGTGCACTACCCATTTGATATACTGGTTGGAGCGGCGGTGGGAGTACTGGTAGGATGGTTGGTCTACCAATTGTATCGGTGGGGCACGCCTCGCCTCTTCCGCGCCAACCACGACGTGCCGCTTCCGGAAAGACGCTAGCGGGTGCGACTTAGAATGCGCTGCACGTACTTCCCTAAGATATCGAACTCTAAATTGACAGTATCGCCGGGGCGAAGCTGTCTAAAGGTGGTGTGCGCGTAGGTGTAGGGGATAATAGCCACCGTAAAGCCCCGCTCGTGCGCCTCAAAGCAGGTTAAGCTCACTCCGTTCACCGTGATTGATCCTTTTTCCACCACCAGGTAGACATCGTCGGTAGGCTCAAAGGTGAACACAAATCGCCAACTGCCGTCCTGCTCGGTTATCTGTTGACAGGTTCCGGTCTGGTCCACGTGCCCCTGCACGATGTGCCCATCGAAGCGACCGTGGGCGGGCATGCAGCGCTCCAGGTTCACGGCATTGCCCGGTTGCAGTTGCCCCAGATTGCTCTTGCGCAGCGTCTCATCGATAGCCGTTACGCGATACGTGTCGTCTCTAACGTCGGTGACCGTTAGGCACACTCCGTTGTGGGCCACGCTCTGATCTACCCGCAACTCAGGAGCTAACGGAGTGCGCACGTCCAGGTGGAGGTTGCTCCCCGCGGGGGTGACGGCAAGCACTTCGCCCAATGATTCAATAATGCCGGTGAACATAGTAAGTAACGATTAGACTAAAGTAACGAGGATCAGACAGACGAAGTTCTCACCCAGCGGGCGGTTGCTGCTGATGCATCTGTTTCAGGCGTTGGTAGATTTCATTTTGCTTGGCCTCCTCCCACTTACGCTTGAAGATGCGGGCCGCTTCGGCCTTTTCGGGGTCTTCGGGTTGCCGGGGCAACACCTGCTGCCGGGCGACCCGTTCGGCTTCGGGAGTGGCTTCTTTCTGCGGATTGCGGCGGTATTTCTTGCCGCCCCGGTAGTTGGCGTAGCGGCGGGCCCGGGTGTAGCCCATCTGCAGAAACTTCCGCGCCATGTCGGCCCCCACGAAGTCTTGCTGCTTCAGGTATTCTAAAAACATCACGTAGATCTTCTCTGACGATGCCCGCGCCGCTTCCGGGTTTTTAAATCGCCAGTGGGGCAAGATTTCCGACTTGTAGGGCTCCACGGTGAGCACTCCCTGCTCACCCCGCCCGATCAGGTATCGCTCGGGATGCTTGCGAAAATCGATCGACTGATATTCGTCAGAGTAGTCGTAGGACATGTAAAGCTGATTGGTGCCTCGGGAGTCGGTGGGTCAGATGGGATTTGGTGGGCTATCGACAAGCGGTTTATCCAATCTCATTGAAGATAAATCCGAACAAAAAGCTAAGCATAATACCAAATGCTCCGATACTTAGCGTAAGGTAGCCTTGCTCCTCGGCCGCGGCCGAAGCAAGAAACACGAACGCGATCAGAAAGGAAACCATCAGGGTCAGTAATATTGTAGAGCTAGTCTTGAGTTTCATCAGAAAAAACAGATCAACAGGGTTACGAATTTACCCCAATAACCCAAATTTGCCGGTTTCCGTTTGCTCTTTCGCAAAAGCTTTCAGAAAGCAAACCCGATCGAGAAGTTAGAATCAAAGAAGAAGCGACGGCGATTGTCTCCGAACCACTGCTTAGGCTGATAGGCACCGCCTACGTTGAAGTCAACGTACCCGTGCTTGCCCAGTCGGCGCTGAATTCCGTACAGCAACGAAAATCGACTGGTACGGCGCACTCCCGCGTCGGCAATAGGAGGCGAATTTCGAAAAACGTACGTGCTTTCATCCCTCCAGGTGTTGTCAATCTGAACGGAGAAGTAGTTGGCCGAAAAGTTGTTGGCACTCTTGCCCTTGCGAATGCGCCGGGGCAGAGAGTAATAGTAACGAACCGCTACGTCGATACCCACGTGGCTGTTTTGCCAGCCACTCATTCCCTGCCGAAACTGAGCCAGCATAGAAAAGGGCACGTTAATCTTTCCTTCAAACGTAAATACGTTCTCCATGAACAAACCATAGTAGCTAGCCGCTCCAAGGTCAGACAATCCTGCCTTTAGCATAAACTTTTCCTCAACGGTGGCCCGGGTAAAGTACTTGTACTTCTCCTTGAGCGAAAAGTTGGACGAGTCAGCGGGCTCCTCGGCGTAGGTCACCGAAACGCTGTCCTGCTGGGCGGCAGCCGTTAAGTAGGTAAACAAGCCAAAGCTACTGACTGCTAGTGCGCGGAATAAAGGCTTCATTCGATAGAGGATTAACGGTGATTGAACTAAAACTGGTGTAAATCATAATCTTGGGCAAAGCGGTGTCGGTCGACGTGAAGTTTCGCTCCTGACCTAGTAGTCCTCCGTTTTGCCAAGTGCCGGGTAGGGTGGTTTTTATCTGGTCGTAAGAGGTAGTCAACTCATAGTAGTAGCGCATCGGATCAGTGGTAGCGAAGGCCACGGCGGTGCGGGAGGCTTGGATGGACAAACTCTCTACGGCGTTCAGGGTGGTCACGGCGATCTCTCCGTAACTGCTTTCCAGCGAGAGGGTACCACCCAGCTCCTCAAAGTTCAGATTCGACTTCTTGGCAACCCCCGTCACGGTAGCGTTTACCCGCTGGGCCACCACGTCGCCGTAGGCCACGTCCAGGGCAATGGTTCCCGTCACCTCGTCCAGTCGGATTTCTCCGAACTCCACCGCAAGGTGCAGGTTGATGTTAAGTTCCTCTATCCGCACATTGCCGTAGCGGTTCTGAAGCTGCAACCGGCACTGCTGGGGTACCCAAAGCTCGTACTGCGCCAGCAGATTGCTGTTTATTTCCCCAAAACCATCGTTAATACGAAAAAAGTTACGGATAGTCTTTTGCTTCCCCTCGGTATCGACCTCATAACGCAGGGCGGGCAGGTCCTTTTCGGCCACCGCTCGTTCCGGATGCTTGGCCACTAGGCGTAGCGTCAGCTTCACTTCTTCTCGATCCCACCCGCGCACCCGCACGTCGGCCTTTTCGGCCTCCACCACCAGCAATTCATCCGGTTTCAGCGCAAACGAGCGGTTGATCATCTTGGTCACCACCTGAATTTTCTCCTGCGCGGCCAGCGTACCAACGGTCAAAAGCAATACGATAAGTCCAACGGCTGCTTTCATGACATAACCAATTGAATGAGTTCGCGGGTTGCTTCGGCCTTCATGTTCTCGATGCGTATCTGGTACTTCACCAACTGCGGATCGTAGCCCAGCTCCTGCATGGTCCTTTGCAATACCCGTTCTTCTTCGGTTAGCTCCTTCAGATGCGCGCGCAACGCCACAAACTCCGGTTGCTGGCAGGTGGTTGCCGGAGCCTGCTGACACAACTGCTGCAGGTACTCCCAGGCTTCCTGTTCCAGCGCATCATCCGGGGCAAGGTCCACGGCGGGGGGAGCCAGTTCTTCGCTATACGTAAGTACCGCACCGTCAGTAGTGACGCTGTCGCGTCCGAAGAAAAAGACTGCTACTGATAATAA
The DNA here is from genome assembly GCA_965217295.1 of Cyclobacteriaceae bacterium. Taxonomy (GTDB): domain Bacteria; phylum Bacteroidota; class Bacteroidia; order Cytophagales; family Cyclobacteriaceae; genus Tunicatimonas. Next base: position 2,825,554 of record CBDCHR010000008.1, on the reverse strand, counting down.
AACAACGGTTCCTACGGCGGCGGCGTAGCGAAGCCAGGGGCGCACGGCAGGGCGTTCGCGGGCGGCAAGCATCCGGGCAACGGGCGTCCAGCGGACGACTTTCGGTTCGTGCTCCGGCAGTTGGGCCAGTGCTCGGCGCAAGGGAGTTTCTTCCTCCAGCGATCGCTCAAGCGCCTCCCAGGCGTCGGGACGGGGTTGGTGCGTTGGCAGTTGCCGCAGCGCCCGCCGTAGGTGGTCTTGATTATCATTCATCGGTACAAAGCAGCTAGTTTAGTCCGTAGTATCTTTTTAGCGTGGTGCAACTGTGACTTGGAAGTACCTTCCGAAATGTGCAGCAGATCGGCGGTTTCCCGGTGCGAGTATCCCTCCACTTCAACGAGAGTGAACACGGCCCGGTATCCCGGGGAAAGCGAACGGATCGCTTCATCCAACGCCTCGCCGGTAAGGTCACGGGGCCAGGCAACCAGGCCCGCATCGTCGGGCAGCGTATCCAGCGGGGCGTAGCGCCGTTCCAACTTCAACTTCTTCAGCGCCTTGCGGACCATGATCACCTTGATCCAACTTCGCAGCGTACTTTCTCCCCGGAAGCGCTTCAGATCACGAAACACGTCGATAAAGCCTTCCTGCAGCGCATCGTGGGCGTGGTCTTCGTGGTTAAGGATTCGGTACACAACGCTATACATTGGGTTCTTATACAATTCAAACAGCCGTCGCTGGCAACCCCGGTCGTGGGCCAAGCACCCTTCAAGTAGTTGTTCGTCGGTGATGGTCAATTTAAGTAGCGGTGTTTTGTGATGGAGTTCACTAAGATAGGGGCCGCAAAGCGAAGAAAGGTTGTATGCGGACGGAAAAAAAGATCACCGATAATCTTCAGCCGCTCATCCTCAGCAAACGATCTACGGAGCCGCTGTGGAGCAGTCTATTCCGCTTCTTCCATCGGATATTCAATCGGTTTGCGTAAACTTGCAGCGCAACAACCTACTATCGGCTTGTCTCGCCTTTTGTCCATCCTATCACTTCCACTATCCTTGATCTACCGGGCGGCCACCACCTTCCGCAATCACCTTTACGACGTTCAGTCTAGGAAAACCATTGCGTTCACTCCCTTTATCATCAGTGTGGGCAACCTGAGCGCGGGCGGTACCGGAAAAACGCCGATGGTGGCCTACCTAGCGCAGTGGCTGGCCGCTGATTATCCGCTCGCGATCCTGAGCCGGGGCTACGGACGGCAAACGCGGGGTGTGCGCCTCGCCAACGCGCGCGACACGGCCCGTACCCTGGGCGACGAACCCTACTTATTCTTCCGGAAATTTGGTAAGCAGATAACCGTTGCCGTGGGCGAAGAGCGGGTAGCCGCGGTGCCCGAAATCCTCTACGACGCTCCCGATACCCAAGTCATTCTGCTCGACGATGCCTACCAGCACCGGGCCATCGGCCGCGATTTCAGCATCTTGCTCACCAACCACGCGCGTCCCTTCTACGCCGACCGGGTGCTGCCCGCGGGGCGGCTGCGCGAATCGCGGCGGGGCGCCCAACGCGCCGATGCGGTGGTGGTGACCAAATGCCCCGATCATCTGCCGGAAGAAGCAAGAAACCAGATGATGGATCGTATCCGCCGATACGCGCGGCCGACCGTGCCGGTATTCTTCACGGGCATCCGCTACGAGGCATCGCGGGCGGTGTCTCCGAAAAAAGACGCTCCGACCACCCTGGCGCCCGGCCAAACCGTGGTGCTCTTTTCGGGATTGGCCGATGCCGCACCTTTCGAGGCTTATGCCCGCCAACATTTTAAGGTGACCGACCATATTACTTTTGGCGATCACCACCGTTATAGGGATAACGACCGGCAGTCTCTAACAGCGGCCCTTAGAAAAGCGGGTCCGTTGGCCTGCCTGCTAACCACCGAAAAAGACATGGTAAAACTTGACGATGCCCCCTGGCACCCGCTACCCATCTACTACCTCCCTATCCAACCCTGGTTCTTGGCGCAAGAAGATCAGTTTCAGCACCTGCTCCGGCAGCAAATTTGCACGTACTACGGAGCCTGATTTGTTCATGAATTTATCTCTCCGCTTGTTATTTGTTACGACCCTGACGCTCGGCAGCTCCTTTCTGGCACAGGCCCAGGTGCGCATCCCCACCATGGGAGACACCACCAGCCGCAGCAAAGAGGACACCGTGCGCTACGGTCCCGAGACCACCTTCTACTTTCAGGAGCGTGACCTACGCTATAACCGGATGCGTCAGCAAACGGTGGATACCACCATGACGGGCGCTTACAACTTCAACCCGGTGGAGGCGGCGGGCAACGACATTCAGTACCTGGGCATCCTGGGCATGGCCGCCCGCCCCCTCTTTCCCGAACCGGCTACCCTGCCGGGCGTGCTGTCGGGCCAAAACGCCTTTGATCTGTACGTGACCGACCCCCGGGAGGTGAAGTATTACAACAGCCGCTCGCCCTACATCCTGATGCACCCCACCTTCGGTGGAAACGGGCGCAGCGCGGGCGACGTGATTTTTACGCAAAACGTGCGACCTAACTGGAACGTGGGAGCGGAGTATAAGTGGCTTAGCATTGAAACCCAGATCGACCCAACCTCGAGCAACGACCGGGTGGTGGAGTCGTCGCACCTGAGTATGTTCACCTACTTTCAGACCAATAACAAGCGCTATGATCTGCTAGCCAACTTCACCCGCTTCGGCCACAACGTGGAAGAATACGGGGGATTGAACGAAGTGGTGAACGATCGGGGAACCTACCGCGATTTCTTCCGCTACCGCAACTCTAACGTTTGGCTTGACGAGTTCGCGGGCCGAGAATTTCGGTTCAACTATCACCTGTATCATCAGTACAAACTCAGTGATTTGCTGCAAGTGTATCATGAGTTTGACCGACGCATCCAGCACGACTACTTCCACAACCAACTAGACGCACCGGAGGTAACCGTGGATTCGCTGTATTTCCGGCGCATCCTGATTGATACCACGGAAACCGCCGATGCGGTGCGCTTTCGGGAGTGGAACAACGAGCTAGGGGTCAAGGGTAATCTCTCGCGCTTGTTCTACAGCGTGCACTACCGCATCCGGCAAGCGCGCGTGAGCTACAACCGCGATACGGTGGCAACTCTGCCAACTTTCGGGGCCAACCAGGTGCGTAACCGGCGACGCACCGAACTCTACGCGGGCTTCGACCTGCGCCTGGACCTCGGCGAAAACACTTTCCTGCGCGGCGGGGCCGATTATCTGTCGGCCGAGAGCTACCGGCTGGAAGCCGAGTTTAGTAACCCCATCCTGAAGGGGAAGTTGGTGCGGGTGCGCACGCTGCCCAGCTTCACGGAGTCGCAATTTGTGGGCAACCACAACTACTGGGTCAACGACTTCGACCCGGTGGGCACCGACCAACTCACGGGTTCTATCGAGTATCAGTTTCCGAACCTGTACCTGCGTCCGTTTGCCACCATCACCAACGTGAACCGACCCATCTACTACGTGCGCGACACCGTGCCGCCCATCGCTGATCCCACTCCCGATCGGAACCAACTGCTGGTGAGCCGACAGGCCTACCCGGTGCAGGCCAGCGGCGGGGTGCGCATCCTGTCGCCCGGCGTGCAGTTCAATGCGGACTTCCTGAAGCGCATGCACGTGCAAAACCGTTTGGTGTATACCCTCGTGACCGGTCCGGCCGACGAGGCGTTTCCGCTGCCTACGTGGCTGGCGCACACCCGTTTGTACTACGAAAATACCTTTCGGGAGGGGAAGATTACATTACAGTTGGGCGTTGATGCGCAGTTCACTTCTTCGTATCTGGCCCCGGACTACGACGTGGCCACCCGGCAGTTCTTTTTGCAACCCGACGGCGTGCCGGACAACGACCCGATCGGTAACTTGCGCACTCCCCTACCCCGGGCGTCGGGCTACGTGGTGATCGATGCCTTCTTTGTGATGAAAGTGCGCACCGCCATTTTGTACGTTAAAGTGCCCTACGTGAACCAGGGTTTGCCCGAGGACGGTTACTTTGCCACGCCCTTCTATCCGGGGCAACAGCGCGCCATAGACGTGGGCATTCGCTGGATGTTCTTCGACTAGTTGAAAGATTGCCTGAATGCTGAGGGCGTTAGGCCGGTTTTTGACTTAAACAGTTTGCTGAATGATTGTGAATACTCAAAGCCCAACTCATAAGCGATTTCGTTGATCGACAATTCGCTGATGGATAATTTTTCCTTGGCTTTCTCGATCAATTTATCGTGAATCTGTTGTTGGGTGCTTTTTCCGGTTAATACTTTGAGCAAACCACTCAAATAGTTAGGCGATACGTTTAATGAACTAGCGATATCCAAGACGGACGGTAAGCCGTGGCTTACCAAGTCTTCGTCATTGAAATAATCGGTCAGTATTTTTTCTAAGCGGACTAAAATTTGGTGATTTTCTTTTTCCCGGATGATAAATTGCCGATGATAAAACCGATCGGCATAATTCAGTAATAACTCAATCTGGGAAATAATAACGGGCTTACTAAATGTGTCGATATTGGAATGGCATTCTTCCCGAATGCTTTGCAAAATACCGACCATTGTGTCTTCCTCCTTTTCTGACAGACAAAGAGCTTCGTGCACCGAGTAGCCGAAGTACTCGTATTGTTTAATTTTCTTTAGTAAGGAAGTATTCCAAAAAAAGTTGGGATGAATCAGTAGTAACCATCCTGAGTGCGTCAGATTCTGGTTTGCACGAAGGGAATAGACCTGATTGGGAGCGATAAAGAACAGCTTGCCTTCGTCAAAATCGTACGTTTGCTGGCCGTATTGCAACGTACCGTTCACATTTTTCTTCAATGCCACCGAATAAAAATCCTGAACAATATGATGCGGTTCATCAGCCTTGAGTTTGACAATCTCTTCAATACAGAAGACACTGATCAGCGGGTGTGGGGGGCCAGCTAATCCTCTAAACGTATGGTACTGACTGATTGTTTTTATTCGGTAGGGCTGCATAGTTTCTTATTGTTGGTGATAAACTACGGCAAAGTCCTGAGCAAAATCTTTCATTTTGACCTGACTCGGTACTTGAGGTTTATGCAAGTTGTAATCTTCGTATAACAACCCACGATGGATGGCGGCGTACATTTCTACCATTCCTTGCGCTATTGCCGGTTGCATCCCGGCGCTTTCCAAACCTTGCCGCATCTGGTCGTCCGGAATCGTTGCCCATTTCAGGTCCGGCTTACCAATGGCTGACCCCAAAATAGTGGCCACTTCTTTATACATCAATTCATCGCTGGCGACGTACCGCACCTTTCTTCCTGAGGGCGGGGTGCTGATTTCTTCCGCGACGCAAGCCGCAATATCCTGCGGCGACACCCATACGTTCGAGTCACTTTCTTCTACGTTGCTGGCGATGATTCCCTGGTTTTTGATCAGGCCGATAAACTGAAACAGGTTGTAGTAAATTTCCGTGGGTCTGACGTGGGTGATGGCTACGTCCTCCGGTAGATCATTCAGAATATTTTCTACGTGGTAGGTACCTGCTAAAATTCCGTTGCCTTTATCCAAATGCGCACCGATACTGCTTAAATTTACCGCGTGTTTAACGTCCGTTCGCCTGATGGCTTTTGCAAAACTAGTCCCGAGTTCTTGAAAGTACTCTAGCAAGTTAAGATCATGGTCGAAATAGTTAGCGGGGGGAGCCAGTGTGTAGACCACCTCAGCCCCTTTGAAGGTAGAAGCTAGAAAGTCGATGTTCTGTAAGGTGCCAATCGCCGGAATAGCTCCCAAGGCTACGATTTCTTTTCTTCTGGCCGGATTGCTGCTGATGACCGTAACCGTGTGTCCTTCTGCAATCAACTTTTGTGTCAATGGTTTTCCGATGCGTCCTAGCGAACCGGTAAGCGTAATGTTCATTTTTCTGAATTTTAGTTTCTAAACTGCTTTACAAAATTCAGAAAGAACAAAGAGCCCTATGTGTCCGAATGTATTTTAATTGTGTTCAAATGTTACGCTTTTATCTGAGTGGTTGATGAACGCTTTCCTAAGTATCAATTTTGGGGCTATGATAAAGGATTTAGCGCTACTTCGTCACCGGCACGTTCAGGTTCACCTCAAAATCGTCGCCCACCGTGAAGGCAAAGAAGGGCCCATCGATGCCGAACTCCTCACGGTCTACCGTGAAGGTGCCGTTGAACGTGCCCGCGCTGCCCTGCTGCGAGAAGGTGAAGGGAAAGGTAATTTCTTTGTCTACCCCGTGCAGCGTGAGGGTGCCGGTCATTTGGTAGTCGTCGCCCGACAGCTCGATTTTGGAGGAGCGGAAATGGATCTCGGGATACTGCTCCACGTCGAACCAGCTATCGCCCCGGGCGTGCTTGTCCTTGGTTTTGTTGCCGGTGTTGATCGTACGCGCATCGAGGGATACATCGAACCGCCCTTGCTCCGGCGCAGCAGGATCAAAAACAATGGTGCCTGTCAGGCCCCGAAAGGTGCCGTCGGCTCCCGAACCCGAAAACCGCACTTTGTAGTTTTCCGAAATGTTCCAACCAGTATCCGGGGCGAAGCCAAAAGAAAACAGCAGCATCAGAAACCACCCGCCGAAACGCATTGTAGTAAGCATAATATCGTTCTGTTTGGTGAGAACCTACGTTAAAACGCAAGACATCGTACCATGTTTTCGTTAAGAACTTTACCTTCGTTGTTATGATCGCTGAAAAACCGACAATTCTTAAGCTCAGGCTACCCACCGACCCCCGCTGGGTGCGCTGGGTGGATGACAATCTGGAAGAAATTCTGACCGACCACGCCTACTGCGAGCAAAAGGCTGCTTCATCCTGCATCTCGCTCATTGTACAGTTCTCGGACCGGCCTAAACTGGTCGACGTGCTCGCGCCGTTGGTGGCCGAAGAGTGGGAGCACTTTCAGCGGGTGCTAGAGCAGATTCGGCAGCGCGGGTTCACGCTGGGCAAGAAGCGCACGGATGCGTACGTGGTGCAACTCGCGCAGCACGAGCGCAAGGGCGGAGCCATCGAGCGGCAACTGATGGACAAGCTGCTGATCAACGCTATGATTGAGGCCCGCAGTTGCGAGCGCTTCAAGATGCTGTGGAAAAACCTGACCGACGAAACCCTGAAGGTCTTCTACTACGACCTGATGGCCTCCGAAGCGAGTCACTACGTGAATTTCATCAAGCTGGCCAAAGAATACATGCCCGAGGCCGTGGTGAAGGCCCGCTGGGAAGAGCTCTTGCGGGTAGAGGCGGAGATTGTCAGTGGTCTGGAGGTGCGGGCAGATCGGATGCATTAGGAACGAGATCAGTGCCGATGCAAGAAGAAACAATCGGTCGAAAGAACCGTCGAGAGCAAACACGGAATGTCGAACAAGGAATGATGAATGTCGAAGGGAAAAATACACTTTTGGGACTTTTGCTATTCTTCACTATAGGATTGCTCTCCGCGCGGATATCCCAAGCCCAATCCTCTGTAACTTACTACCACGATAGCGAGCAACAGATTCCTAAAGAAACCTTTCAGGTGGACGAAGCCGACCCCGGTGTGCTCCAGGGAACGTACGTCGCCTACTACACCAATGGGACGGTGAAGACCAGGGGACAGTACGCCGCCAACCAAGCCACCGGCCGCTGGGAGTACTTTTACGAAAACGGCCAGCCTAAAATGCGCGGCCCGCTTAAGAACAACCGAAACGCCGGACGCTGGGAGTATTTCTTTGAAAACGGACAGTTGCAAATGGCCGGGGCGGTGTACGACAGCACCCGGCAGGGCCCGTGGCAGTTCTACTACGAAAGCGGACAACTAAAGCAAGAAGGCCCCTTCGAGGCGGGCCAGCGCGGGGGTGTTTGGAGGGAATACTACGAGGGCGGTGCCCTGAAATCGCAGTTGGTACATCGGCAGGATACCGTTTATTATCGAGGGTTCTACGCCAGTGGTGCGCGGCAGCTGGAGGGCATCAAGGTGGGCGGCCGCAACCAGGACCGGTGGAAGAGCTACTACGATACCGGCGAACTGCAGGCCGAAGGAGCCTACCACAATGGCACGCGGCAGGGGCCCTGGACGTTTTACTATCGCAACGGCAAACGCTCATCGGTAGGCGACTTCCTGAACGGCTCATCGGTGGGCAAGTGGACTTACTACTACGAGAACGGGACGGTGAGCGCCGAAGGAGCCGAACGCGACGGGGTGAAGGAAGGTTACTGGAAACTCTACCACAGCAACGGTGACTTCAAGGGGGAAACTATCTTTAACCAAGGCGACGGCACCTACCGCGCGTATTATGACGACGGCGCCCTCAAGGTGCGGGGCCGCATTGTGGACGGGGTGAACCAGGGCAAGTGGCAGTATTTTTATGCCGACGGCACCCTAGAAGGAGAGTGCGTCTTTGCCGACGGCGAGGGCACCTACCTGGGTTACTACGCCGACGGGTTGTTGAAGATGAAGGGTACGGTGGCCCAGAGCGAACGCACCGGCGTGTGGGAGTTATACGAACCCGACGGCACCCTGGCAGGCTACTACAAGAGCGTGTACGAGAACAACAAACCGCAGTTTGAGGCGCTGGAGGCGTACCTGAGCGAGGAAGAAGCGAAGGAAGATAGTGTGGGAGCGCAAAGTCCTAATTATCTATTTCGCAAGAAAAAAAGCCTACGCTACTTTGAGTCCAAGATCAACGAGCGACAGCGATTTATTATAGGAGTCAACCCGATGGCACTGCTGGTGAACCGTTTGCCTCTGGGCGTTGAATACTACCTGCAAGAACGTCTCGGCTACGAGCTGGAGGGCGGCCTGTTTCGCAATCCGTTTTGGGGGCAGGGAGAAAGTGTTGTAAAAAACACGGCGTACCAGCGCGGTTTCTTTGTGCATTTGAAGCAAAAGTTTTATCACCCCGATTCGCGGGCGGGCATGTTTTACTTCGGACATCAACTGGGCTTCGACTATTTGTGGCACTACGCCAACGTGGCGGCGGCTACCCCACCGGGCGGTCCGCCCCACGATCCGCAAACCCGCTTGCTGGCCAAAGAACAGCGGCTGTCGTACGCCCTACTGCTGGGTACCCGCCTGATCAAAGATGGAGACCTGGTGAACACCCGCATCGTGCGCGACCGCCACGCCCGCGGACTCACCTTCGATCTGTTCGGAGGCATTGGAATAGGCTACCGCCTGCCGCACATACGCTACGAAGCGGGAAGTCCGGAAGCCGATATTATTGAGAAAGAACTGAACCGCCCCTTTGTTCCGTTCTACTTTGGTGCTACCGTCGGCTATGCATTTTGAGCCCTATCGTTTCATATTTCACCTCTCACATTTCTCGTTTCACCTCTCACATTTTCAGCCCATGTCTAAAAAAACCGTTATCATCGGAGCCACTCCCAACCCATCGCGCTACGCCTACACTGCTGCCGAAATGCTCACGGAGTATCAACATCCCATCGTACCGGTCGGTATCAAAAAAGGCATCGTGGCCGAGCAAGAGATTCTCGATCTCCGTGAAAAACCAGCCGTTGCTGAAGTAGACACCGTGACCTTGTACATTGGGCCCCGCCACCAGCCCGAGTGGTATGATTATATTTTAGGTCTGAATCCCCGACGCATCATCTTCAACCCCGGCACCGAAAACGCCGAACTCAGCGAGAAAGCTCGGGAGGCAGGCATCGAGCCGGTTGCGGCTTGTACATTGGTTATGTTGCGTACCGGAGCGTATTAGCCGGTTGAGCGGCCGCTAAATCAGACTATCACTATCAGTGATGAATGATTGCCAGTTTACGAGTCTACCTTGTTTTGTATTCAAGGTTTCCGTTCCCCCGTATACGACATAAGAAGTACTAGGTGCGTTACCGGAAAGCTCGTTCCAATAGGATAGGTTTTTAAAATAATCCATCGTCTTTGTCGCACCTGATTTGATTTCTATTGGTATCAGTTGTTGCCCTTTTTCTATGAGTAAGTCAATCTCTCTACCCCGGTGATCTCTCCAGAAATAGACCTGCGGTGCTTTGCCCCGGTGATAGGCATTTTTAACCAATTCTGTAATGATAAGATTCTCAAAGATGGCCCCTCGGGCAAAATGGGCGAACAAATCTTGCGGAGTGTTAATGGTAAGCAAATAACTCAGCAGCCCGGTGTCGTAAAAATATAACTTAGGCATTTTAATTAGCCGCTTGTTAAAATTTTTATGGTGAGGATAGAGCCGAAAAACAATGTAGCTTGCTTCAAGAATATTGAGCCAGGATTTGACCGTATTAACTGCTATGCCTGCATCGTTGGATAACTCTGACATATTGAGCAACTGACCAACCCGACCGGCGCACAACTTTACAAAAGTTGAGAAGGTAGTTAAGTTACCCACTTGGGTTAATTGCCGTACGTCCCGCTCTACGTAGGTGCGCATGTAGTTGGGGTAAAAGTCTTCGGCGGGGATGCCTTTATCAAAGATTCGTGGGTAGAAACCCCTGACCGCCACCTCTTCATAATTATCGGAAAGCAAGCCAGCGTTTTTCAGCTCTAGCATAGAGAAAGGAAGTAGCTGAAGAATGCCTACCCGACCAGCCAAGCTCTGGCTGATCTGTTCGGATAGCAGAAAATTCTGCGAACCTGACAACACAAATTTTATCTGCTCATTCTCGTCCACGATACCCTGTATATAGGAAAAGAGCAAAGGTGTTCTTTGGATTTCGTCCAGTACGGCCCCCTGCGGATAATTACCTAAGAAAAGCCGAGGATCGTTAAGCGCTAAGTCTCGGTTGTCTGGGTTCTCCAAATTAACATAAGGCAGGTGAGAAAAGGTGTTACAAATTAGCGTGGTCTTGCCCGACTGCCGGGGTCCAGTGACGGATACCACCGGATAAAATTGCATCAGCTGCTTAAGTTTTTCTTCTAGAGTTCTATAGATCATGAACGAATGTACAAATTTGCATTTCAATTGCAAATTTGTACAAAACCTTATATCTCAGCAATTTGGCAATCTATTGACAGGCCCTGTTTTCTTACCACATTTACGTCCTCGATACCCTATAAAACCCGCAAAATTGTTGTAATTTTGAGTGTTAAGCACATTTATTAATATGGACAAAATAAAAGAAGTAAATCCCGAATCAGATTCATTAGCCACCATCAACGCGGGTGATTATTCGGCTAACAACATTCAGGTACTCGAGGGACTGGAGGCCGTACGAAAACGCCCCGCCATGTACATCGGCGACGTGAACAACAAGGGGCTGCACCACATGGTGTATGAGGTGGTCGACAACTCAATCGACGAGGCACTAGCGGGATACTGCAACCGCATCGACGTAAGCATTGAAGAAGACAATTCAATCATCGTACAGGACGACGGTCGGGGTATCCCGGTAGATCTGCACCAGAAGGAGAACCGCTCGGCCCTGGAAGTGGTGATGACGGTGCTGCACGCCGGGGGTAAATTTGATAAGAATACCTACAAAGTGTCGGGCGGACTGCACGGCGTGGGCGTGTCGTGCGTGAACGCTTTGTCCGAAAGCCTGCACGCCACCGTGTACCGCAAGGGTAAAGTGTACGAACAAAAGTACGTGCGCGGCGTGCCGCTGTTCGAGGTGCGCGAGATTGGCACCACCGACCGAACCGGCACCACGGTGCACTTTCGGCCCGACTCCGAGATTTTCACCGTCAAAGAGTATAAGTACGAGACCATCGCCACCCGCCTGCGCGAGTTGGCCTTCCTGAACGCGGGCATCCACGTCACGCTAACCGACCGGCGCGATAAAGACGGCGACGGCGAGCCCGAAACCGAAGAGTTTCACTTTGAGGGCGGTTTGGTGGAGTTTGTGGACTACCTGGACAACAACCGCGAGAAGCTGATTCCTGAGCCCATCTACGTCGATACCGAAAAGGGCGACGTGCCGGTGCAGGTGGCCATGTCCTACAACACTTCCTATACCGAGAACGTGGTGTCGTACGTCAACAACATCAACACCATTGAGGGCGGCACCCACGTGACGGGCTTCCGCAGTGCCCTCACCCGCACGCTAAAGTCCTACGCCGACCGGTCGGGATTGCTGGAACGCGCCAAGGTAGAGATCAGCAGCGACGACTTTCGGGAAGGGCTCACCGCCGTGATCTCGGTGAAGGTGGCCGAGCCCCAGTTCGAGGGGCAAACCAAAACCAAGCTGGGCAACTCCGACGTGATGGGCGCCGTGAACTCGGCCCTGGGTGACGCGCTGTCGACCTATCTGGAAGAGCATCCTAAGGAGGCCAAGCAAATCGTGTCGAAGGTGATTCTGGCGGCGCAGGCGCGGCAGGCGGCCCGCAAGGCGCGCGAGATGGTGCAGCGCAAAAATGTGCTCACCGGCACCGGCCTGCCCGGCAAACTCGCCGACTGCTCCGACAGCGACCCCGGAAACTGTGAGTTATACCTGGTGGAAGGAGATTCAGCGGGGGGGTGTTTTGTGGGTGAAACCAAGGTGGCGCTGGCCGACGGACGCAATCTTTCGTTTTTAGAACTGGTGAAAGAAGCTAAAGAAGGCAAGCAAAACTACTGCTATACGCTTTTACCGGACGGTTCTATTGGTATAGAAAAGATTCTATACCCACGGATGACAAAGAAGGATACAGAATTAATAAAGGTGACACTGGACGACGGGGAAGAGATCGTTTGTACTCCTGATCACAAATTTATGCTGCGCAACGGGGAGTACAGAAAAGCGCAAGCACTTCAAGAAAGGTGTTTTTTGATGACCTTAAATGTGCACCAGTTTGCAATAGAAGAATTAATTGCAAACGAAAATGTGCCTTTGCTGCAAAGAGAACAAGAGAATGTATTTGAAGCAAATGATGTAAAGATAGAAGTAATAGCAGAGCATTACAATCATAAGGTCCGCTCTGTAGAGTCTTTGAGCTACACCAAAGATGTGTATGATATTGAAGTGCCGAATACACACAATTTTGCTTTGGCATCAGGGGTGTTTGTGCATAATAGTGCCAAACAAGGGCGCGACCGTAACTTCCAGGCCATCCTGCCGTTGCGGGGCAAAATCCTGAACGTGGAGAAGGCGCAGGAGCACAAAATCTACGACAACGAGGAGATCAAGAACATGATCACCGCCCTGGGCGTGTCCTTCGGCACCGAAGACGACGAGAAGGGTCTCAACATGGAAAAGCTGCGCTACCACAAGGTGATCATCATGACCGATGCCGACGTGGACGGTAGCCACATCCGTACGCTGATTCTCACCTTCTTCTTCCGCTACATGCGGCCCCTGATCGAGAGCGGCTACTTGTACATTGCCCTGCCGCCCCTTTATCTGGTGAAGAAGGGCAAAGAAGAGCGCTACATCTGGACCGAAGAAGAGCGCGAGGCCGCCGTGCAGGAACTGGCGGGCAATGGCAAGGTAGAATCCGTAGGCGTGCAACGCTACAAGGGACTGGGCGAGATGAACCCCGAGCAGCTGTGGGACACCACCATGAACCCCGATACCCGCAGCCTGAAGCTGGTCACTATTGAGTCGGCCGCCGAAGCAGATCATCTGTTCTCGATGCTCATGGGCGACGACGTGGCTCCCCGCCGGGCGTTTATTGAGAAGAACGCCAAGTACGCCAATTTGGATATATGATGAGGGCTAAGCATACGTGGCCAAGAAAGCAACCTGCTATTATATGTAAAACATGCACCATGTGCATGTACAGATGTTGCTGGCAAGCAAATAGAAACTAAACTACTTTAAATATGAGAATCAATATCAAAAAAATGTTCTTACGGATTATGGTCACTCTCACCTTTTGTGTTGGCTTACTAATTCTATTTGTGTTTAATCCTTCTTTTCTTTATGCCAAAGAGACGAACCACAAAAACTTTACGATTCATCACAATGGTGAAATCAATCAGAATCTAGTCAAAATGCTTGATAAAAGCTTTCTTCAACTGGAAAATCAAGAGATTTTTAATGAAGAAGCAAAAATAAACGTATGCTTAAATGATGGCTCAATCTATCCTCAACTCATTCAGACACTCATGGGGCCGGATGTAATCAGATCATTAGCTAATATTTCAGTAGTACATGCAGACAAACTTGACATTGAAAATAACATAATGGTTTTTAGCGAATGGAGCAATGAATCTTTTAAAGCTTCCCAGTGGTTCACTCATTCTTTCACGCACTGCTTACAATATGAAAAATTTGGTTTTTTCGGATCCAATCCTGTTGCCAAACACGATGAATGGAAGTGGGAAGGATATGCAGAGTATACCTCATTTGGTGATCATTATGATTTGAAGTCATTGCTAGAAAAACATTTAGAGCCAACAGATAATAACTGGGTTCAAATGGAAGATGGACCAAAGACCTCGAAGGATCACTTTAAATTTTTGGTAATGATCAAATACTGTATTGAAACTCGTCAGATGTCTTATGATCAGATTCTAAAAAATCAAGAACCATCCGATAAAATCTATTCTGATTTGATCAATTGGTATAGGGAATAAATGAAAAGCCAGCCAACAACATTTTGCAACCGTCAGCTGACGAAATTTAGTTAGATTTCTGCTTGCTCCAAGTAGCCAAAATGATAAACGAAATTAAAATAGCTAACAAGTCGGCCGTGGGCTGCCCTAGGCGTTGGGTGCATAAAAATAGGGTACACGAATCATTAGGTGATGTAAAACGTATAATCTGCTATGGAACAGCGCGTAATCAATATCGACTCGGAAATACTGGGGGGAACTCCGGTATTCTTAGGTACCAGAGTACCGGTTAAGAATCTATTTGACTATCTGGAAGAAGGAGAAACAATGGAAGAGTTTCTAAAAGATTTTCCTTCTGTAAAGAAAGTGCAGGTCATCAAATTGCTTGAGATATCAAGAGGGTTAGTAGAAAGATCAAGCCAGCTATTGTATGAAAATCCTATTGGATGAGTGTCTCACCAGGAAGGCGAAGCGATACCTTGGTGAATTTGAAGTTGTTACCGTTCCAGAAGCATCATTCAGCGGTCTGAAGAACGGCAAATTACTGAAGGCAGCAGTAGAGGAGGGATTTGACATTTTGCTAACGATAGACAAGAATATTGATTACCAGCAGAACGTAGGCAAGTTTGCTATAGCCATTGTAATCTTAGATACACCTCGTAGTCACATCAAATATGTTGAACCGTTGATTCCTGCTTTTAAAGCGCAAATTGACTCCTATGAGCCTGGCAACGCTTATACTGTAGAACCGGTGGATTGAAACTGCACCCAACACCATGCAGCGGGTCACCGTGACGCGGGCTACCCCAGTCGACGAGCCTAGCATAGATGAGCCTGAGCACTTGTCGCCCCAAGTTCGTATACTGACACTCGGAAGATCAGCGCCAACAAACCCGGCCAGACGGCTGCATTCAACGTTGTAGCCAATTTAAACTGACCAAAATACAGCCATTGAGACTGATTGTGTAGCTTTGCGAAAAAGTAAACCTTATGGGTAATCCTAAGTATCAATGAAAAATAAGATTGATAGCTTGAACAGTTTAAAAGTTCCGATTATCGTGTTTGACAAGGAACTAGAAAAATTGCAGGGCATAGTATTTTTTCCAGAAAAAATTGAGAAAGCAAATGAGATACTTGCCAAGGTTGGACTGCCAAAAAGAGAGCTGGCTATGACAATGGCTAAAAAATCATGGTCACCTTTCGGAACAGTTAAGCTTTTAGCCATCTGTTAAGGCTCATCCAAGAGAGCGGTGAGGGATTATCCCCCCGCCGCGACTTATCGGGAAAACGCGAAGGTTTCTAACCTAGATATACGAGATCTTGTCGTAGCAAATAGTCCCTACTCCGCCCGCAAACTATCCACTGGATTCACCAATGCTGCGCGCACTGCCTGAAAGCCCACCGCAATGGCGGCTACGGCGATGGCGACCAGTCCCACCCCCAAAAGCAACCATCCCGACACGTTCACCCGGTAGGCAAACGTCTGCAACCACCCCTCTGCCAGCCACCGCGCAACCGGTATACCAATCGCAATTGCCATCAAAACTAACTTCAGGAAGTCTTGCGTAAGTAAGCGCACCACGCTAGGCACCGAAGCGCCCAACACCTTGCGAATGCCCACCTCCTTGGTGCGGCGCACCGCGCTCAGCGCCGACAAGGCCACCAAGCCCAGGCAAGAAAGAAGAATCGCTACCGTTGCCAAACTAAAAAAAAGCTGACCGAACCGCGCTTCGTTGGCGTACTGCTGGTTATAGTTTTCGTCCAAGAAAAAGTACGCAAATGGCTTGCCCGGCACCAACTCCTCCCAACGGCTTTTCAGCGCGCTGATTGTAGCAGAAACGTCCTGCGGAGAAACCGTCAGCGTAACGAAGGTATACAGGTTGAAGCCGGGCGTAACGCGCAGTGCCAGCGGAGCAATGGCCTCTCGAAACGAGTGCACGTGAAAATCCTGAACCACCCCCACAATAGTGCCCCGTCGACCCTTTTGCTCGAAACGCTTTCCCAGAGCGGCCTCAGGATCACTAAAACCCAATTGCCGAACCGTCGCCTCATTGACTAACATCGCTTCGGTGGAGTCGGAAGCCCGGTCGGCAGAAAATCCCCGGCCCGCAATCACGTTAAGGTCAAACTGCTCCAGAAAGTCGTAGTCGACAAAGTACGCGTCCAGCATCAGCTCCTGAAACTCGTGGTGGTTGTCTTCTAACTGAGTTGCGTACTTTCGGTTGGCCCGGCCGGGAACACTGGATGACAAACTCACGGCGGACACGCCCGGCACGTTGGTTAGTTGCTGTTTAATGAGGGGACTTCGCCCCCATACTTCTTGATCAAAGTGAAAGTCCACCACCAGCTGGTGTTCTTTGGCAAAACCGGGGTCGGAGGTTTGCAGGTACCGTAGCTGGCGGTACACCACGGCGGTGGCGACCATCAGCACAATCGATACGGAAAACTGCGCTACGACCAGGATGCGTTGCAGCGAGTGGCCGTTTGGCTTCGAGCCGGTGGGTTGCCTAACATTACCTGCCCCTCCCAGTCCCGAAAGCCACCAGGCCGGATACAGGCCCGACAATCCTCCGACCAGCAGAGCGACCGCTAGCAACCATCCCACGTCGGGCAGGTGACTGAGCAGATTGGTTCGCACCACGCTTCCGGCAAGCTGGTTAAACCACGGTAGCAATGATGCGCTCAGAAGCAGCGCCAGCCCCGAGGCCAGTAGGCTGAGCAGCACCGCATCCAGCAAAAACTGCCCCAGCAACTGCCGCCGCGAAGCGCCCAGCACCTTGCGCACGCCCACTTCTTTGGTGCGCTGCAACGACCGGGCCGTGGTGAGGTTCACAAAGTTGAAGCAGGCAATGAAGAGCACCAACAGGGCAATAACCGAAAAAACGTAAACATTGCGGAGGTTGCCGTGCTTCGAGCTGCCGGTGCGACTACCTCTTGCCTGACCGGTCAGGTACAGTTCAGTGAGCGGCTCCAGCGACAGCGCGTACTGCGTTTCGGGGGCTAAATGTGGGCGGATGTGCCGGGAGAACTTAGCGCTAAGTTGGGCCCCATCCGCGTTCTTGGGCAGCAGCAAGTAGGTATAAAAACCAAAGCGAGACCACTGCTGACGCATGCCGGGGTTCCAGACTTCCAACAAGGTGGCCATCGACACCAGTATATCCACTCGGAAGTGTGAATTGTGCGGCATATCGCGCATCACTCCGGTGACGGTGGCCGGATCATCAGCGAGCAAAAGCGTTTCACCCAGGCAATCGGCGGTGCCGAAGAAGCGCTGCGCAGCCGATTCGGAAAGCACCACGGTGAGGGGAGCTTCCAGGGCGGCAGCCGCGTTGCCACTGAGCAGGGGAAAGGTAAACACCGAAAACAACGAGGGGTCTGCGTAGGCGACGGTTTCTTCGCTGAAAAAGCTGCGGTCTTCGGGCTGCACCACCAGGTAGTCGAGCAGCACCCGCGTGGCGTTCTCTACTTCGGCGAAGGCCGATTGCAGGGCCGGAGCCATCGGGGCGGAGGTGCTTTCGTGGCTGGTTCCGGCGGCGGTTTCTACGTCGGTTACCAGCCGATAGATGCGGTCGGCGTTGTCGTGGTAGGCATCGTAGCTAAGCTCAAACTGCACGTATAATCCGGCCAGGAAACAGACGCACAGTCCTACCGCCAGCCCCAGCAGGTTGATGCCCGAGAAGAACTTGTGCGACCACAGGTAACGCCGGGTGGTGCGGAAGTAATTGGAGAGCATGGCTATTGATTATTTGAGAGACGATGAGCATTTTTTATCGCGCGCATTATCCTTTCTGATTCTAAGGTAGTGAAGTCTCGCTTATAATATCTATGAAAGATTTTCGCGATAAGCTCACCCCTCGATATTTTCGGGTATTTTTCGAAAATGGTACGCTCAACCAAACCGTAAGCTACATCTATCATGTCTACCCCCATTGCAGCCCTTTCCTGGGGTGTTTTCGAAAGGACAATTTTAATCTGCTGTTTTTTAGCTGCATCAGACGTATCGAGCATCATAGCCTATATCAAATTAAAGGCTGGAAATCCAAAGGCTTCAATCTGTTTTCTTCTTCCAAATTCGGTCAAGTGGAATTCGATATTCTTCCTTACCATGAAGTCAATCTTTTGACCGGACTCGAAATCTATAACGTTAAACATAATCAATATCGCGCGTCATTCTTGGAACCGTATAGACGTTCATAGCTACACTTCCGGAAAGCATGTAGGAAATGCTTCTTGCGTCGAGCGCGGCGGTTACTTTTTGCAAAAGTTTGAGTAGCATATATTTAGTCAAGCATTGAAGCTTTATTAGTTATTATTTCATGGATAGCTTCGGGTATTTGCTCAATTGATATATCGAAGGAATCTATGGCCATTGCTATGTAAACATTATCCCACCCGCGCCACGTTCAGAAACGAATCGTCTTTGGTTTCCAGCTCCGAGTAGCCCATCAGGTAGGTATCTACGGCACGGGCGGCTTCGCGGCCTTCCGAGATAGCCCACACCACCAACGATTGTCCCCGGCGCGCGTCTCCGGCCGCGAACACGTTGGGCACGTTGGTTTGGTAGGCTCCCTCGGCGGCATCTACGTTGCCGCGTCCGTCCAGGGCTACCCCCAAGTCTTTCACCAAGCCCTTCGGTTCGGTGTGCATGAAGCCGATGGCCAGCAGCGCCAAGTCGCAGGGTAGCTCCTGCTCGGTGCCCGGAACTTCTTCAAAGTAGGTTTTGCCACTGTCGTTTACTTTCCACTCGATGCGCACTGTCCTCAGGGCCTTCACCTTACCGTGCTCGTCACTCACAAACTCTTTGGTGAGCAGCGCAAAATCGCGGTTGGCCCCTTCTTCGTGCGATGAGGAGGTGCGCAAGATCATGGGCCATTCGGGCCAGGGATTGTTTTCGTGCCGCTCGGTGGGAGGCTGGGCCATCAGTTCAATTTGCGTGACCGAAGCGGCGCGGTGGCGGTTTGAGGTGCCCACGCAGTCGGAGCCGGTGTCGCCGCCGCCAATCACGATCACGTGCTTGTCGGTGGCGTAGATTTCGTTGTTTTGCCCGTAGGCATCACCGGATACGCGCGCGTTTTGCTGGGTGAGAAACTCCATCGCAAAGTGAATGCCCGACAGGTCGCGGCCCGGAATGGGCAGATCACGCGGCACGCCCGCCCCGGTGGTCAGCAAAACCGCATCAAATTCATCCTGCAGTTGCTCGGCCGTGATGTCTACACCCACGTTGACGCCGGTTTTGAACGTGACTCCCTCTTCTTCCATGATCGCGGTTCGGCGGTCGATGACCCACTTTTCCATCTTGAAGTCCGGAATGCCGTAGCGCAACAGCCCGCCTACGCGCTTATCTTTCTCAAATAAGGTCACCGTGTGACCCGCCTTGTTGAGTTGGGCGGCAGCGGCCAGTCCGGCCGGACCAGAACCCACCACGGCTACCTTCTTCCCGGTGCGTTGGGTGGGCGGGCTGGCGGTGACGTAACCCAGCTCGAAAGCTTTTTCGGCGATGGTTTTCTCGATGTGCTCGATGGCCACCGGCGGTTTGTTGATGCCCAGCACGCAGGACGCCTCGCAGGGGGCCGGGCAGATGCGCCCGGTGAACTCCGGAAAGTTATTGGTCGACTGCAAAATCCGGATAGCCAACTCCCAGTTGCCCTCGTAGGCCGCGTCGTTGAACTCCGGAATGTTATTGCCCAACGGACAGCCATTGTGACAAAATGGAATACCGCAGTCCATACAGCGCGCCGCCTGTTGCTGACTCTTCTCATCGTCGAAGCTTAGGTAGAGTTCGTTATAATCGCTGATGCGCTCTTTGGGGTCGCGCGTTTTTGGTAGCTCGCGGGAGTATTCTTTAAATCCGGTTGGTTTTCCCATTTTAATGGCGGTTGAGACGCAACGCATCGCGTCTGTACGGTGGTGAATTAATGATAAAAAAGGCACGGATGCTATGCCGCTAGTATCCAGCATCTTGCCCCGCATGGAATGCCGCTCTGAAAGTCATCCGGCATCCAGTATGCGCTCGGTGGGTTGCTGGGCCGCTCGTTTTTCTAGTATTTCTTTGTATTCTTGGGGCATCACCTTTACGAAGTGCGGGTGCGTTTGCTTCCAGTCGCGCAGCATTTCCTTGGCCGTCTGGCTGTCGGTGCGGTGATAGTGCTTGCTGATCATCTGGAACAGCAGGGCTACGTCTTCTTCTGAGGGTGCTTCCAGATCAACCAGTTCCTGGTTGCAGTACTGCGCGAAGGTCTGGTCAGGGTCGTAGATAAACGCCGTGCCGCCGCTCATGCCCGCCGCGAAGTTGCGCCCGGTTTTGCCCAACACCACCACCGTGCCGCCGGTCATGTACTCGCAGCCGTGGTCGCCGATGCCCTCTACCACGGCCTGCACGCCGGAGTTGCGCACCGCAAACCGCTCACCGGCTAAGCCGCGGATAAATGCCTCCCCGCCAGTGGCTCCGTAGAAGGCCACGTTGCCGATGATCATATTCTCTTCGGCCACAAAAGTAGCCGTACGATGGGGATATACGATTAGCTCGCTGCCCGAAAGCCCTTTGCCAAAGTAGTCGTTGGCTTCGCCTTCCAACTCCAGGCGCAACCCACGGGCTCCGAAGGCCGCAAAACTCTGCCCGGCTGATCCTTTAAACTTAAAGTGGATAGTGCCCTGCGGCAAGCCGGGGCCGCCAAACTTCTTGGATATCTCGTTCGACAGCAACGTGCCCACCGAACGGTTGGTGTTGATCAGCGGAAACTCGCCCTGCACGGGTTGCATCTCTTCCAGGGCGGGCTGCGCTGCTTCCAACAGCTGCCAGTCGAGCACCTCATCAATGCCGTGATCCTGCTCCTGCTGCTTGTAGATGCCAACGTGGGGCAGTGTTTCTTCTTTGTGCAGGATGCGACTTAGATCTAACTTCTTAGCCTTCCAGTGGTCCACGTCATCCGCGGGTTCCAGCACGTCTACCTGCCCGACCATCTCGTTTACGGTGCGAAAGCCCAGTTCGGCCATGATCTCGCGCAGGTCTTGCGCCAAGAAAGTGAACAGGTTGATGACGTGCTCCGGCTCTCCGGTGAACAACGCCCGCAGCTCGGGATCTTGGGTGGCCACGCCCACCGGACAGGTGTTGAGGTGGCACTTGCGCATCATGATGCAGCCTGCGGTGATCAGCGCGGCGGTCGACACCCCAAATTCTTCGGCCCCCAGCAAGATGGCAATAGCAATGTCGCGCCCGGTCTTGATCTGCCCGTCGGTTTGCACGGTGATGCGGCTACGCAGGTTGTTTTTCACTAGCGTCTGGTGGGTTTCGGACAAGCCCAGCTCCCACGGCACCCCGGCGTGGCGTACCGAACTGAGGGGCGAGGCCCCAGTGCCCCCGTCATGCCCCGCAATGAGTACCACGTCGGCGTGGGCCTTGGCCACTCCGGCCGCAATGGTGCCCACTCCGGCCGAGGCCACCAGCTTCACGTTGATGCGTGCTTCGCGGTTGGCGTTTTTGAGGTCGTAAATCAACTGGGCCAAATCTTCAATCGAGTAAATATCGTGGTGGGGCGGGGGCGAGATGAGCCCTACGCCCGGAGTAGCGTTGCGCACGCGTCCGATCCAGTCGTCCACTTTGTGGCCGGGCAACTGCCCGCCCTCACCGGGCTTGGCTCCCTGCGCCATTTTGATCTGCAGTTCGCGGGCGTTGGCCAGGTAGTGGCTGGTGACGCCAAAGCGACCGGAGGCTACCTGTTTGATGGCCGAGCACTCCCAATCGCCGTTGGACTTGCGCTCGAAGCGAATCTCGTCTTCGCCGCCCTCGCCGCTGTTGCTCTTGCCACCGATGCGGTTCATGGCGATGGCCAGCGTGGAGTGGGCCTCGTGCGAGATAGAGCCGAACGACATGGCTCCGGTGGCGAAGCGCTTGAAGATTTCCTCGATAGGCTCCACCTCTTCTATCGGAACGGGAGTACGTTTTTTGAACTGCAACAGGCTGCGCAGGGTGCACTGCTGCCGCGAGCGGTCGTTGATGATCTGGGCGTACTTCTGGTACTGCGCGTAG
Source organism: Cyclobacteriaceae bacterium (assembly GCA_965217295.1). GTDB lineage: Bacteria > Bacteroidota > Bacteroidia > Cytophagales > Cyclobacteriaceae > Tunicatimonas. Next base: position 2,803,111 of record CBDCHR010000008.1, on the reverse strand, counting down.
TTGTTGCGGCGGGTAGACTGCTGAAGCAGGTGAATGGTTTCAGGATTGTACATGTGCTGCTCGCCCCGGCGCTTCCACTGGTACACTCCGCCCACCTCTAGTTGTTGCTCCCCTGCTTTATTGGCGAACGCCAGTTGATGACGCACCAGTACCTCTTTGGCAATATCGTCAAAGTTCACTCCCTCGATACGGGTCACCGTTCCGGCGAAGCACTTGTCGACCACCCGCTGGCTCACGCCCAGGGCTTCGAAAATTTGCGCGCCGTGGTACGATTGCAGCGTAGAGATGCCCATCTTTGAGAAGATTTTGAGCAACCCGGAAGTAATACCCTTCACGTAACGTTTGTAAAGCTTTTCCTCTTCGTCATCGTGGTGCAGAAAGCCCCGTTGCCGGATGTCGGCGATGCTTGCCAGGGCCAGGTACGGGTTCACCGCGTGGGCTCCGTAGCCGATGAGAGTAGCCACGTGGTGGGTTTCGCGCACGTCGCCCGCCTCTACCACCAGGCTGGTCTGGGTGCGCAGTCCGCTCCGGATCAGGCGGTGGTGCACCGCCCCGGTGGCCAGCAACGAAGGAATGGGGGCGTGTTGCTGGTCAAAAGCCCGGTCGGACAAAATAAGAATGTTGGCTCCGTCGCGGACGGCCTGCTCGGCCTGGTCGCCCAGGGCGTCGATGGCTTGCTCTAACGCGCCGACTTCGTCCGTCGTCGAAAAAGTACAGTCTAGTGTCTTAGACTGGAAGCCCGGCAGACTCAGGTACTTGAGTTTCTTGAGTTGCTCGTTGCGCAGCACCGGTTGCTTCAGGGTAATCTGGTGGCAGTGCTCCGGCGTAGCGTCCAGAATGTTCTTGGTGCCGCCCACGCTGGTGAACAGCGACATCACCAGCTCCTCCCGAATGGGATCGATAGGAGGATTGCTTACCTGGGCAAACAACTGCTTAAAGTAATTAGCCAAATGCTGGCTGTGGTTCGAGAGCACCGCTAGGGGAATGTCTACGCCCATCGAGCCCAGCGGCTCCTTGGCCTTGTCGACCATCGGGCCCAGCACCACCTTCAGGTCTTCGGTGGTGTAGCCCATCGCCAGCTGGCGAGTGAGCAGCGGCAGCGTGTCTGATGCTTTCTTGTCTTGCCCATTGACGTGCAGCGGCGCAGGAAGTTCGGCCAGACGGTATCGCTGTTTGGCTAGCCACTGTCCGTAGGGCTGCTGCGAGCAGATGTCTTGTTTCAGCTCTTCGTCGCTGATGATGCGCCCCTGCTCCAGATCGGCCACAAACATTTTACCCGGTTGCAAACGCCCTTTCAGCACCACCTTTGACTCGTCTACCGGCAACGCCCCGGCTTCGGACGACATCACTAGTTTATCATCTTCGGTGAGCAGGTAGCGGGAGGGACGGAGTCCGTTGCGGTCGAGCGTAGCCCCCACCAGATGGCCGTCGGTGAAGCAGATCGAGGCCGGACCGTCCCAGGGTTCCATCATAGAGGCGTGATACTGGTAGAAGGCTTTCTTCTCGGGGCTCATCAGTTTGTTGCCCTGCCAGGCTTCGGGGATAAGCATCATCATCACGTGGGGCAGCGAGCGTCCGCCCAGGTACAGCAGTTCAACAATATTGTCCAGGTTGGCCGAATCGGAGCGGGAGGCATCGCAGATGGGTAAGATCATCTCGATCTCTTGTTCGGTGAAGAGCGTGGACTTGAGCAGCACTTCTTTGGAACGCATCCAGTTGACATTGCCCCGGATGGTGTTGATCTCACCATTGTGGGCGATATAACGAAAGGGTTGCGCCAGCTTCCACTTGGGGAAGGTGTTGGTCGAGAAGCGCGAGTGCACTAACGCCAGCGCCGTTTCCAGGTGCGGTTGCTGCAAGTCTAAATAGTAGGGACGCAGCTGAAAGGTGGTGAGCTGTCCTTTGTAGACAATCGTGTTGTAGGAGCACGAGGCCACGTAGAAGCGGTCGACCGTGTCGGGTATTTGGTGGTGGATGGTGTGCGAGGCGTAGCTCTTGAGCACGAACAGACGGCGCTCCAGCGCCATCGGATCGTCGGAAGTATCCGAACCGGGATTCTTGAACTTGATAAAGGCTTGTTCAACGCTATGCTCGAGCGAAAGCGAAGCGCGCCCCAAACTTTGGTTATTGGTAGGCACCTCACGGTAGCAGAGCAACTCCAATCCCAGTTCATCCATCACCTTATTAAAGATGGCGCGACAAGCTTCTTTGCGGTCGGCGTGGTGGGGAAAGAAGAGCATAGCCACTCCGTATTCATCAAAGTTGGGCAGTTCAACGGTGGAAGCCAGCTCTTCCTTAAAGAAGTCGTGAGGCTTTTGCACCATAATGCCTGCCCCATCGCCCGAGTCAGGATCGCAACCGCAGCCGCCGCGGTGCTCCATGTTCTGTAGCATGATGATGGCGTCCTCTACGATACTGTGCGATTTCTTGCCGCGCAAGTGCGCCACAAAGCCAATGCCGCAGGCGTCGTGCTCAAAGGCCGGATCATACAAAGAAGGAAGTTGAGAATTCTTCATTCAGGAGTTTTTAGTACACGGAGATAAGAATGTTGACAAAACCGTTGTTAATCAAAATAAAATTCTGCTAATTTGCCTTTGAACATCATGTTTGTGCGGAAAAGTATTTGATAAACCGTTTTCTGACTCTGTATTGTAAGAATGTACAGAATATAGAGTGCGTTCAAAATATTATTCTGCGAATTAGCAATATACCTAAAAATCAATAATTATCGAAGGGCAGGGCGCCCCAATATCTCTATAATATTCGGTGGCGCGTAATGATGATCGGAACTTGCTTACTTTGGGGAGGCGATTACAAACCTATTTCTAACAAAATTGTAAGAAAAACTTACGCACTCCGAAGCGGTTTATCAAATTGTTAATTTCGAGAAAATAGTTTTTTTTGAAAAAAATTTGTGTCACTGCCCTTTTGTTGCCAATTTAGCTGATTCTGCTCCAGTTAATTGCGCCGATTCGTAGTCGAGCCACCTGCTGGCGAATGGCTTGGTGCTCAGGCAGCAGCAGTTCCGGATCACGCTCCAGAATTTGAGCCGCTACCGTCCGCGCTTCCTGCATCAACTTGCCATCTTTGGCGATGTCAGCCACCAGCAAATCCAGCACCCCACTCTGCTGGGTGCCCTCGATGTTACCCGGCCCCCGCAGTTTCAGGTCGGTTTCGGCAATCACGAAGCCATCGGTGGTGCGTTCCATCGTGCTCAACCGTACCTTACTTTCCTGACTGAGCTTATACTCCGTCATCAGAATGCAGTACGACTGGTCAGCCCCACGGCCCACCCGACCACGCAACTGGTGCAGCTGGGCCAGCCCAAAGCGGTTGGCGTTCTCAATCACCATCACCGAGGCGTTGGGCACGTTCACCCCTACCTCAATCACGGTGGTGGCCACCATGATCTTGGTTTCGCCCCGCACGAAGCGCTTCATCTCGAAGTCTTTGTCCTCGGCCCGCATACGTCCGTGCACAGCACTAAGCGGCACCTCGGGAAAGGCCCGGCGGATGGCTTCGTACCCATCTTCCAGGTGCTTTAGGTCTAGCTTCTCCGACTCTTCAATCAGCGGATACACGATGTAAACCTGTCGTCCCAGCGCAATTTGCTCCTTCAAAAAACCGAACACTCGCAGGCGGTGTTTCTCGAAGCGGTGCACGGTTTTCACCGGTTTGCGTCCGGCGGGCAGCTCATCGATCACCGACACGTCGAGGTCGCCGTAGAGCGTCATGGCCAGCGTGCGCGGAATCGGCGTGGCGGTCATCACCAGCACGTGCGGCGGAAACTGTCGGTTCTTCTCCCACAGTTGGGCCCGCTGCGCCACCCCGAAGCGGTGCTGCTCGTCGATCACCGCCAGCCCCAGGTTCTTGAACTGTACGCGCTCCTCGATCAGGGCGTGGGTGCCTATCAGAATGGGCAGCGTACCCGCCCTGAGCATCTCGTCGATGGTGCGGCGCGCCCGTTTCTTGGTAGACCCGGTGAGCAGCGCAATGGGCAGCCCCAGCGCCTGGGCAAAGTCCTTGAGTCCGCGGTAGTGCTGCTCGGCCAGAATTTCGGTGGGAGCCATCAGTGCCACCTGCGCTCCGCTGCCAATGGCAATGAGCATGCAGATGAAGGCCACGATGGTTTTGCCGCTGCCCACGTCGCCCTGCAACAGGCGGTTCATCTGCTTGCCCGCGTGCAGGTCGCCATAAATTTCTTTAATCACCCGCTTCTGCGCGCCCGTGAGCTCAAACGGAAGGTGGTGCTCGTAGAACTGATGCACCAGGTGCGTTTGGTTCATCACCTGCCCGACCGACTTTTCGGTTTTGGTGAGCTTGAGCTTGAGCAGCCGCAGTTGCACGTAAAACAGTTCTTCGTATTTGAGTCGGAAGCGGACTTTTTCCAGGTGGGCCACGTCGTTGGGAAAGTGAATGCCCTGCATCGCTTCGCGTTTGGATACGAAACGATACTGTTCGATCAGGTAGTCGGGCAGGGTTTCCTGCACGTGCGGCAGCGCCTTTTCCAGCAGGTTTTTTTGCAGGCGGTTGATGGCCTTGCTGTCGATGCGGCTGCGCTTGAGCTTTTCGGTAGTGGCGTAAACGGGCTGCAAGAAGCCGCTATCGCCGGATCGGGTGGCCAGGATCTCCATCTCCGGGTGGGCAATGCTGTATTTCTGTCCGAAGCGGTTGGGCTTGCCGAAGGCCACGTAGTCGATGTTAGCCTTCAGCTTGCCGAGCATCCACTGCGCCCCCTGAAACCATACGAGTTCAATAGTGCCGGTGTCGTCGGCAAACTCTACAATCAGGCGTTTTTTCTGCTTCTCACCCATCATGGTTGCCCCCCGCACCTGCCCAACCAGTTGGATGTAGGGCATCTCGTCGGTCACGTCGGCGATCTTGTGGAACTGCGAACGGTCTTCGTGCCGGAAGGGGTAGTGCTGCAGCAGGTCACCGAAGGTGGAGATGCCCAGTTCTTCGCGCAGCAGCCGACCGCTGCGCTCGCCCACGCCCTTGAGAAATTCTACTTTGGTTTGGAAGAAGTTGGACATCTGCGTTGCAGGAGGTAACTCAGCTTGGGCAAAGCGCTCATCACATAGTTTTTAACCCTTTTAGTTTCATGTCAGCTTTTGACGTATGATCACTGGCTTACCCAGCATGATGTCAGGGTTCACCGTTATTTTCTCGTAATAATTCATGTTGTTCCTATTTTCCTTTAAAGATAATCATTTTCTCTTTCCCCTTGCCACTCTAGGGTATTCAACGAATGAATCATGTTGGCTTTGATGTACTCGATCACGGGAGCAAGCGAATCGTTGGCCGTGGCGGTGCGGAAGTAGAGCGCGCCGCGCAAAAAGTGCCACGTTGAGTCGGTGATATAGAATTGAAACGATTAAGAATCCGAGTTGCTAAGCTTTCGCAAAAACTCATTTGCTTTCAACAGAGAAAGTTTAGGAAAGTCGCTGTGTGCTATCGCCCGAAAGTGCCCGTCTTCGCTCACCACGAAGTCGGCGTTGCCTGCTACGGCGCAATCGGCAAACTTATTATCGTCTTTGTCGGAGTCTATCAAATTCCATCGGTAGTACACTTCTACTTTCAGTACATTAGATCGCGTAGTGAGCATTTCTATAACGTTGTGGGCCACCAGCGGACTTGTCTTGTTGGTAATGATTTCTTCATACTCAGTCAGTATCTCGTTGCTAATGAGGAGTTTGTATTTCTTGTTCAGTATGCCGTCGAAGATAGGCCGGTATTTAGAGCGTTTCGCCAATGAGACCAGCAGCACGTTGGTATCTAATATTACCCGCATCAATCGTAGGGAGTACGTTTATGCTCCTTCAGCCACTCGTCCATCGTCTCGTTCGTCCATCCCCGTTCATCCCATAGTCGGTCCATCTCGCGGGTAGCTTTCTCGGCAAAATAATTGGATAACAAGTCGCGAATATCTTCCAGTTCTTCCTCGCTCACTTCGTAGCTAAACACCTTCATTAGCTCGCGCTGTAGGTTGGTAATCTTGTTTTGTTCGGCTTTCATAGCTTAAAGATAATCATTTTCCCCTTTCCACTCCAGCGTGTTGAGCAAATGAATCATATCGGCTTTGATGTACTCGATCACGGGGGCCAGCGAGTCGTTGGCGGTGGCGGTGCGGAAGTAGAGCGCGCCGCGCAGAAAGTGGTCGGTCGAGTCGGTGATGTAAAACTGAAACTGGCTGGGCACCTCACCGGTGAGTTCGGCCACCAGTGCTTTTTTGCCACTCGGCGTACCCACCACCGCCTCGTTGATTGATGAGGCTTTAATCTGGTGGTTGGCTGTGAGCTGATAGGCGTCTTCCAGTAAACTCTCCAGGCGGTCGCGGTCGTTGTTCACCGCCTTATAAGTGAGCTGGATATTGGCGGCGTAGTCGGGATAATAGATGTTGAGCCAGTAGGGTTCGGCATTATACGAAGTATCCGGGTACAGCTTTGCCTGCCGGGAGTACTCGAAACTGTAGGGAAAGGTATCGGGCAAGCTCACGTAGGCGTGGGCTGGCAAATCGATGCGGTTGAACCCGTTGGGCTTAGGCACGTAATCCGAAGTGCAGGCGGCCGTGAAAGCCAGAACAAGGATGGTTACCACCGTTGGATAGGCCGCACTGCGCACGGAAATGAGTTTAATATTGGACACCAGGCAATGAAGATTGAATTACAAAGTAGGTTCGTTTGCTGCTTAATGGTAACGAGAATAACCCAAAAACGGGTGTTGATGTAGGTTATTTTCCGTTAAACACTAAAAAGCGCCGCACAAACCGTACCTTTTGATAACAGAAAAGTCTAATTTTACGGTCATATCCAAGCTGTCTGTTATGAAAAAAATACTCATCACCGGCGGAGCCGGGTTCATTGGTTCGCACGTGGTTCGTTTGTTCGTTAACAAGTATCCGGACTATCAGATTTGCAACGTTGATCTCCTCACCTACGCGGGCAACCTAGAAAACCTGGCGGATATCGAGAACCAGCCCAACTACGAATTCATCCGGGCCGACATCACCGACCCGCAGGCGATGCGGCAAGTGTTTCAGGAGGTGCGTCCCGACGCGGTAATTCACCTAGCCGCCGAGTCGCACGTGGATCGCTCGATCAAAGACCCCATGGCCTTTATCCACACCAACGTGGTGGGCACCGTCAACCTGCTCAACGCCGCCCGGGAGTTGTGGCAAGACGACAACCGTCAACATTTGTTCTACCACGTCTCCACCGACGAGGTCTACGGTTCGCTCGACCACGGCGGTTTCTTCGTAGAAGACACTCCTTACGATCCCAAGTCGCCCTACTCGGCTTCCAAAGCCAGCTCCGACCACTTCGTGCGGGCTTACCATAATACCTACGGACTGCCGGTGGTGGTGAGCAACTGCTCGAACAACTACGGACCCAACCACTTTCCCGAAAAGCTCATTCCGCTTTGCATCCACAATATCAAAAATAACAAACCGCTGCCCGTCTACGGCAAGGGCGAAAACGTGCGCGACTGGCTCTACGTGGAAGACCACGCCCGCGCCATCGATGTGATATTTCATCAGGGAACCGTGGGCGACACCTACAACATCGGCGGGTTCAACGAGTGGAAGAACATCGACATCGTGCGCCTGCTGTGCCAGGTGATGGACCGCAAACTAGGGCGCGACCCCGGCACCTCCGAGCAACTCATCACCTTCGTGAAAGACCGTGCCGGGCACGACCTGCGCTACGCCATCGACGCTGCCAAGCTCACCGACGAACTCGGCTGGAAACCCTCGTTGCAGTTTGAAGAAGGCATCGAAAAAACCATCGATTGGTACTTAGCCAACGAAGCCTGGCTCAACAACGTGACCTCCGGGCAGTATCAGAAATACTACGACGAGCAGTACGGGTGACTTGGACTTTCTGGGTGGCAAGGATGTTAGATATTGGATGATTTTCTGGGTGGCAAGATATTAGAAATTAGCTTTGCAAATTCCACCATCCACCATCCATCCCGCCGTGGAACGGATCCAGCATCCAGGTTACGTTTGGAGTAGGAGAAGTGACTAAGCACCAGAACGCGCGGCCGAACGACCGTGCCCAACCAACAAACCACACTTCATGAAAAGCTTAGCCCAACGCCAGCAAGAGGCCCTGGACATCCGCATCCAAGCCGCTCAAATCGCCCACGATCGACCACATCCCGACGAGCACGTTGCCAACGACGACGAACGCCGTTACGTGAACACCGAAGGCGAGAAAACGTACTTAATGAATTTCACCAAGGGCCTCCGGCACGATGCTGAGACGGGCCTGGTGGCCGACCCTACCCACTACCAGTTGTTCGTGAAGGGCATTGATAGCGGCGATCCCAAAGAGTTTGAAGACACTCCCCTCGGCCCCGGCTTTGTGGTGAACGAAGGCGACGACGTGCCGCCCCACTGCAAGGTGCAGCCCGACTGGAAGTCAGAAAAAGCCAAAACCGGCAACGATGATAATTCCGTGAGCATCCGTGCCTGGGAAAGCGCCGGTGCCGGACTCACTTTCGATACCCAAGGGCCTGATTCCCACGCCGTCACCATGAAACCAGTGCCCAAGCTCGGGAGCGCTGAACTCACCGCCGAGATGGGCGAAGTATACGTGCAAGCGTTGCTGCGCGACGTCCCGCTGGCCACGCTGTACTCCCCATCGGCCGATTCGCAAACCGATGATGGTTTCCGCACCCGGGCCGAGCAGCTTATCCACCACCTCAATGCCCTGCCTTATTTCCAACCCACCGCCCCCGCCTCCAACGGCTACTCCGCCCCAATGCCTTCCCCCGGTCCGCTGTCGCGGGAGACGGCCTTTCGCGGCATCACTCCCGGCGACCGGGTCGGCCCCTATTTGTCGCAGTTTATGCTGATGGGCAACACCGGAGTGAACTCTAAGGATCCGGAACACGCGCCCGCCGACGGCTACATCAGCTACGGGGCCCTGCGCATCGATCAGCGGGTCCGCACGGCGGTTCCCGAGCACGATTATATGCAGCGCTGGGACGAGTGGCTCGACGTGCAAAACGGGGCTGATTTCCGGGGGATGGAAAAATACGTGCAAAAAAATAAGAAGGGAGGACTCAAAAAGCGCCGCTTCATCACCACGGGGCGCGATTTAGCTACCTACGTGCACTACGATGCGCTCTACGAAGCCTACCTGAACGCCTGCCTGATTTTGCTAGCCAACGGAGCTCCCTTCGACGCGGGCATTCCTTTTCAGGCGGCCGATTTGTTTGACCGGCAACAGGGCTTTGCGCAGTTCGGCGGTCCGCACATCCTGACGCTAGTGCCCGAAGTGGCTACCCGCGCGCTCAAGGCCGTTCGCTTTCAGAAATTTAATATTCACCGCCGCTTGCGGCCCGAAGCGCTGGCGGCGCGCCTGCAGATGCACGAAGCCATCACCGGACACTGCATCACGTCGCGTTACAATCCCGCCCTGCACGCCTCGCTGTTCAGCGACATCATTGGCGACCTGGAGCCTATCCTGAGCGAGATAGATCAGCACAATCCGGACTTTGCCGAGGGCTACGCGCCAGCCAATCCGGAGGCAGAAAGTGCCATTGACCATAATTATTTGCTGCCGATGGCCTTCTGCGAGGGATCGCCCATGCACCCCTCCTACGGGGCCGGACACGCCACCGTGGCCGGAGCCTGTATCACCGTGATGAAGGCCTTCTTCGACACAAATCGGTACTTAAGCTTGTCCGGAGACGGTCAAACGTTCCGCATCGCCGCCGACGGGGCCGAGAGTCAGTTTGCGTTTGTGCCCCGCGCCGACGGTGAAGTGCTGGAGACCGTGGCTACCGAGCCTTTGTCGGTGGGCGGAGAGCTAGACAAGCTGGCCGCGAACATTTCTATCGGGCGCAACTGGGCCGGAGTGCACTACTACTCGGACTACGTGGAGTCGCTGCGGATGGGCGAAGAGATCGCCATTGGCATCCTGCAGGAGCAGAGCATCATGTACAATCCGCTGGAAAACGTGTCGATGACGCTGGACAAGTTCGACGGCAGCCAAGTGATGATCAAGTACGGCAAGGTGAAGACCACCCGCGAAGCGGATCACCACCACCCGTACGCTTCGACGAACGGCTCGCTCGCTGCTGCCGTAGCCGACCTGGAGACCGCGTAGCGTTTCACTAGAAGGACCAACTAATACTCCCACTGCCGGGGCAAGCCGTGGTCAACGGCGAGCGGGGCGGTGGGAGGATAGTTGTGCAGGTAACCCAGCATCTCGTTCACGTCTTTTTCAAACTCGATGTAGTAGTCCTGGTCGAGCTTCTCGAGCTTTTTCAGGGCAGTTTGGGCTTTCTTCACCACGTACACCGCAAATTTATCGGCGCGCTTCGCCTTGCGGTCCAGAAGTGTCCGATGGTGCCGAAACGGCAGATTGACCAGCAGCAACAGCAAGCGCACCTCGCCGTACTTGTCCTTGGTGATCTTCACGTGGCGGGTGATGGCCCCGCTGAAGTTGCGCAGCTCCATCATGACCAAACCCGGCGTGTAGTTCCACCCGCTGAAGCCTTCGCTGGTGAAGTACTCGGTGACTTGTTCGGCCAGCGCATCGCGTTGTTGTTCGGCGTCCACTTCATCCTCGAGCAACTGGTGCTGTAGTTTGCGCACCAGCATCGTGTCTTTGGCCACCAGGCGCAGCAGCAGTTTGTCCTTTTCGGATTCGGGCATCGTCCGGATGGCTTTTTTGAGTTCGTCGGATATTTTGGTTGCCATAACGGATTATAGTAGTTGCGGTACGAAAGCAACGGCGGTTCGCTAGGTTTGTTCATGCACGAAAGCATCTATTGGCCTTATGCCAAGCTTTCCTATTGTTCCTTGCTGGTCAACTCGTCAAACTTTTCAGTCAAATCATTGATGACCAGGGGCTCTCTTTTTAGATACTTATCAAAAAAGTTTAGGGAGCACTCATTGATGATCTTGATCATCCTGTGACCATCAATAGCGCCGGTTTGCGTAAGAGGGGCATAGTTAGACCAGAGTGATAAGTCGTAAAAATTAGCGTGGGTGGCCTGCGCTATGCTTAGATGATGAAAGTCGCCTTTTGATACTTGGCCGTAGATAAAAGAATCTATGTCTGCTGATGAAGTGACCGAATCCTTTTCGGCGGTGATCCATAAGAACGGCTGCGTGATCGTATGGCCCATCAGGCTTCCCCATTGTGAACCATCCAGGTTAATGCCCGCTTTGATACGGTTATCTATAGCGCAGGCTACAGCAGCTGTAGCTCCTCCCACCGAATGTCCCATTACACCAAGGTTATCCCAATCTATTCTATCAAAGAACGGCTTATCAAACTGCTGTCCTTTGTTTTTTAGCTGATCTATTACAAAGCTGACATCTTCGACCCAGGAATCAACCCGAGCGGTATAAGGAATTTGGTCGAGGTATTGATTTGCGTACCGACTTTTTGTAGTCGCACTAGTTGCCTCTCTAAAAGCACTGATACTAGGCTGTGTCTGATAAATCAAACGAAGGGGGTAGCAGGTTAGTTGATTACTCATGAGACGCTATGAACTAACAGATGAACAATGGGAAAAGATAGAAGATTTGTTTCCCAGCAACGAAGGTAGCCGGGGTGCCCCTTGGAATGATCATCGGCAAACCCTAAATGGAATGTTTTGGATATTGTGCAGTGGTGCGCCGTGGCGAGATCTACCAGAACGTTACGGGAAGTGGAAAAGCGTGTATGACCGCTTCAGACGCTATCGCATAGAAGGGATGTTTGACCGGTTACTGGCTCGCTTGCAACTGGAACTTAACGAAGAAGGGTTAATAGATTATGAGCTATGGGAAGTAGATTCCACTACGGTGAGAGCTCATAAATCAGCCGCTGGCGCAACCGAGCTAGGGGCAAAAAAAGGGCTGCTTACCGAAAGGGTGAGCCTGCCGATCATGCATTAGGACGCTCTAGAGGCGGATTTAGCAGTAAAATACACTGCTTATGTGACCGCAACGCAGTACCGCTGGCTGCTACTTTAAGTAGTGGGGCGGCTCACGACAGCAAACATCTTGTAGCCGTGATGCAGCAGGTCAATATTCCTACTAAGCGAGGACGGCCACGCAACCGCCCCGAAGAAGTAGTAGCCGACAAAGGATATGATGCCAGTTATCTGCGCAGATACTTAAGCAAACGAGGCATCAAAGCCATGATACCAGAGAAAAAACAACGTGAGGGAACCAAGCGACGTAAAAAAGGGCCCCGCCCCCGGTTCAACAAAGATACCTATAAAGAACGGGCTAGTGTAGAACAGGCTATCGGTTGGATTAAAGAGTATCGGCGCACCGCTACGCGTTACGAAAAACTAGCGGTCAACTTCCTAGCAATGGTCAAACTCGCTTTCATCCGACGATACTTCAAAACACATTTATCAGACACAGCCTAGGCTGTACGTCGTCCCAGGAAGCATTCTTCCAAACATTGGTGTAGGTGGGATCAAAAAATCGCAAGTCGTCATTGGGAAAAACCGATACAGGAGTTTCATATGGGTAGTCAATGCTGAACACGATATAACCGTGACTGGCCAAGGTCTCAAGCAGAGAAGTATACATAGAAGAGTGAGACATATATCCCGGGGAGAAAACGATCGCAGAAAAAAGTCCCTTATCCGAAACAACGGCGGCATCTAGCGAAGCATGGGTTTCAATCAAGTCAAAGTGTGAAAGCACGAAATCTGGCAAGCCGTAGTTTTTCGCCAGCACTTTTGCTAGTTCCGGATGCATATAAGGGTAAGTGCTCGGTTGCCTTGATTCCGCAGGGTACCAAACACGTACCATCAATTCTCGCACGTCGGTAGTATCGGGGGTAATCGGTTCTGGCCGGGTATCGTCTCGTAGATGCAGATAGGTAGTTCCTATCGCAAACGTTCCTGAAGGTTCGGGAAGTTGGAAGACGGGCAGTAGATAACCAAGCAGTAGTGATATAATTATGAGCAAAGCACCCAGCGATGACAAAACGACTCTGAGGTAGCGGGGCAAACGGAAAGTAGTTGGTACAAAAGCCACAAGGGTCATGATGACCGCTATACCGTAGGCAGGTATCATTTGCCATCGGATACCTTCTATTGGTGCATGCAGCAGGAGGAAGAGCACGGGAAGGAAGAAGAGCCACTGAACGCTCTTAAATCTCTGGGGGGACTTCAGCCAAAAAAGTATCAACACTGCTAACTCACTTGACACAAGCAATATTTCCAGAATTCTCATGGATGTATATTAAAATGGACTGACATCGTGCTTAAAAGGCGGTTGTAATCCGGTTGAGCCAAGTGCTAAGTCCCCACCGCATCAGGTGAGAAAACAAGAAGATCAGTAGGCCGTAAAGGCTAGGGATGGACGAAGTCCATAGCCCCGCAGATAGGACCGTCGGAGAAACACTACCCCATTCTTTAACGGCTATGAATGCACCGTACAAGCCCAGTAGCTGTGTGAAAAGGCCAAACACCAAAGCGGATAACCCAATGGACTTGAAGTAAGAGAGGTATTGCCGAATTTGATTAAAACGGGTTGCTTTACCCCTAAAGATGAAGATGCTTATGACCATACTCATCGCCACAAGAGCAAAGAGCAGCAACGTGAGCACGCTCATAAATAGAGGTTCACCTCGGTAAAATAAATTAATCATTACGCGTACGAAGTTGTATACTTATTCCACAATAGTAGAGATAAACACGGCTACGTTTCAAGGTAGAATCCGGACGAAAACCAGCATTTCGTCGACTTCTACCCCTTACCACCAGATAAAATAGCCAGTTTTGTGATAAATACTTGTTAATGAAAGCATTTAGTCATGCATTGTTCTGGGTAACTATTGTGGCATTACTTACCCTAATGTTTGGCAGCTCATATAGCAATTATGTGGAGCCTTTTCTTTTTGTAAGCATGCTGCTCCCGGTGATCGCAGGAACTGCTTATTTCTTCAATTACTATTTGGTGCCTCGCTATTTATTTGAGAAGAGGACATTCAAATTTGCATTATATTCTTGCTACCTGCTGATCGTCTCACTGTACCTGGAGATGGTCGTCGTCATAGTGGCGTTTGTAGGGTTGGCTCGCTACCACTACAATCACATGGTGCCTTTAGCAGCCGATGTTCCCGTCCTGGCGGTGACTCTTTACGGCACTGTCTTCCTCTATGGCTTTACAATGCTAGCCAGAAAGTCATTAGTCAGTCAAAAGAAGATACGGGAACTGGAGGATGAAAAAAACAAGCAAAAAGATGCTTTCTTGCTGATACGTACCCAACGCAAGACCAGCAGGATATTGCTGGACAATATTGAGTACCTGGAGAGTCTAGGTGATTACGTCAAAATCCATACTTCTTCATCCTCACCGATCCTCACAAAAGAAAAAATCAGCAAATTAGAGACAAAGCTGCCGGATTCTTTTCTTCGTATTCACCGTTCCTACATCATCAATTCCAAGAAGATACTTTCTTACAACAAAGATCAAGTACAGGTAAAAGAAATGGATCTGCCTATCAGCCGAACCTACAAGAAAAGCGTGTCAGACGCTCTCAACCGTCATTCTTAAAGGTAGGCAGCATCTGATCTACCCCTATTAAGCGCCCCTCGAAAAGAGCGGACGTTATGTGAAGTAAACCCATCAGAATTACTTCAGGGTGACGAGCACTAACTTCGTATGTCTTCCAACCACTCGCCGGGTTACTTAAAGAAAACCCGGTGGGGGGCATAGCCGTTTCTATCTTTAAAAAACAAAGCGATGAACACCAACCAAAACATCAATGCCGAAGCCGCTGGCACCTATACCCTTGGGGGCGACCTGACCATCAACCGACTGGGCTACGGAGCCATGCGCCTCACCGGTCAGGGCATCTGGGGGCCGCCCAAAGACCAGGCCGAAGCGCTTCGCGTGCTAAAGGCCACCCAAGAAGTAGGTATCAACTTTATTGACACCGCCGACAGCTACGGGCCCAACGTGTCGGAAGAGTTGATCGCCGAAGCGCTGCACCCCTACCCCGACGGACTACTGATCGCCACCAAGGGCGGCCTGGAGCGCACCGGACCCAACGAATGGCCCGTGAACGGCCGTCCCGACCACTTGGAAGAAGCGCTGAAAGGAAGCCTGAAGCGGCTCAAACTCGAGCGCGTCGATCTCTACCAACTGCATCGCTTCGACGACAAGGTGCCCGCCGACGAGTTTCTGGGCAAGCTGCAGGAGCTACAGCAGCAGGGCCTGATCCGTCACCTGGGGCTCTCAGAAGTGAGCGTGGAGCAAATCAAGCAGGCGCAGCAGTACTTTACCGTGGTGAGCGTGCAGAACAAGTTCAGTCTCACCGACCGACAATGGCAGTCGGAAGTTGAGTGGACGCGCGCGCAGGGCATCGCCTTTATTCCGTGGTACCCACTAGATGCCGGGGCGGTGGACGAGTCCGCGCTGCAAAAAATAGCGGACAAGTACGAAGCGACGGTGTATCAGATTGCGCTGGCGTGGTTGCTGGCCCACAGCGATAACATCCTGCCCATCCCCGGCACCAGTTCGGTGGATCACCTTCGGCAGAACACCGCCGCGGCGCACCTCGAACTAGATGATGAAGACCAAAAACAGTTGGCTGGGTTGGGGCAGTAAGCAGATTTGCGCTACTAGCGCAGCAGCGATGCATCCTTTTTAGGGTCTTGGTCTTGCCCCATAATGAAGGTCATCAGATCGGCCATTTCCTGGTCGTTCAGCAATTGCTCTAGGCCCTGCGGCATCATCGACGCGTCCGCTAGTTCGGTAGACACAATCTCGTCGCGGGGGATACGCACCGAAGTATGGGTGCTAGTACCCAGAATGATCGCATCCGCCTTTTTCTCCTGGATGATGCCCACGTATTCATCGGACTGCGTACGGATGCGGTACGTTTCGTACTCGCGCACAAAGCTCACGCTGGGGTAGACGATGGCTTCCAAAATGTCGTGGGCCGAACGGTCGCGCTGAATCGAAGTGAGGTCCGGCCCGAACTGCCCGCCGTCGGCCCCCACGGCGTGGCAGGTGCCGCAGATGGCTTTGCCGTAGAACAACTCCCTGCCCCGCTCAATATCACCGCCGGTTAGGCTAGCTTCCAACGTTTCCAGTCGCTCCAGACGTCCCGCCCGTGCGTTGCGCAGCTTCTGCATTAACTGGCTCACCTGGGGCTTCACCTCGGCCGGATAGCTGGCAAACACCGCTTGCAAATTGTCTTCCGAGAAGTTATCCAACCCGTCAGAATTCGCCAGCACCGCCGCCAGCGCCTGGCCCACTTCTTCGTGGCGTACGCCGCGGAAGGCGGGCAGCAGTCGCGACAGCATCAGGGCATTAGCCTGCGGCAGGTAGTCGTTCACTAACCGCAGTAGTTGAGCCTCCGACAGGTGAGTCTCTCCCAACACGGTGGCCGCTTGCTGACGTACCGAAGCTTCGCGGTCGGGCGACAGTTGTTCGTACAGATAAGCAAAATGGGACTCCGACAGTGTAGAATCAACCGTCACCAGCGCCCCGATAGCTGCTGTTCGCAGTTCGTTGGATGCCCGCTGGTCTTCGGCCAAGTGTTGTATTTGCTTTTTCAGGGAGAAAAGCTCCCGTAGACGAATCAGATCGAGTGCGCGAGCGCGTACCTCCTCGTTTTCGGCCGAGACGAGTTGCTGACCCAGTTGGGCGGTCCACCGTTCGGGAAACTCGGCCCGCGACGCGGCCATGGCGTCTAGCAGAAATAGTTTGAGCTGATCCGGAGCCTCGCTCACTTGGTCAGCCATAAACTTTTGCACCTGCTCGTTCTCGCTGAAGGCCACCAGCAGCTCGCCGTACAACGTTTGCTCTTCGGCCGAAAGCGAGTCTTGTCGGAGCCGCGGTTGCAAAAAGGCCATTAGGCTTCCGGCCCAATCGGGGTGGTGCGAGGCCACCCACAGCGCGGTGCGTTGCAGGTCTTCGGACGCGCTGCTGAGGAAGGGCACCACCTGATCTACCTGAAGGGGCGAAGTCGGCATCTGGTCGAGGGCGACCAGCGCGGCTTCCTGCACTTCCGGAGAAGCGTGTTGCAGACCTTCGGCTACCATTTCGGGTTGCTTCAGCGTGATCAGGGCGTAGATGATCGCGTGCTCAATGAAGCGATCGCTCACTCCTTCGGCCGCCGCCAACAAGGCAGGCACCGCTTGGGCATCGCCAATTTGCCCGAGGGCCGTAGCGGCCTGACGCCGGGCGGCGGGTTCGTCCTGCTGCACCATCGCCGACAAGCGCGCTACCGAGGCAGCGTCGCGGGCCAAACCCAGTGAGCGGGCGGCAGCTACGCGCACCGGTAAGTCGGGATCATCCAGTGCCTTCCGAACCGCAGCCTGGGCCTCGGGAGTACTAATCCGATACAGGATAAACACCAATTGGGTGCGGAGCGCGGCATCGTCGGCGGTTTGCACCTGCTCGGCGAGCGAAGCCACCGCCGGACGTCCTCGCTCCACCAGCTGCTGCGTGGCCCGGTCTCGTACGAACGGACGAGCATCACCCAGGTAGCGCAGCGCTTCGTCGACCGATACCGAGGCCCACTCGATTTGTTGTCCGTAGGGATCGTCTACCGGCGGGGCATCGGTGCGGCGCACCCGGTAGATGGCTCCCTTTAGTTCGGGTTTAGACACCTGCGACAGCGGGCAGCCCTTGATGAACCAGCCGCCGGTTTCTACGACCAATAGGCTACCGTCGGCGTCTTCCAGCACGTCGGTCGGGTGAAAATCTTCGTCTTCGGCCGCAAAAAACACCTCGTCCTCCGTGCGAAACGAGGCTTCGTCGCGAAAGAGCTTATGCCGCAGTACCCGTTGCGTATTAAACTGCACGCTAAACAGGTTGTCTTTAAAGTCGTCGCCTAAACCGGTGCTGCGGTAGCGGCCAATGCCCGACGGAGCCACGCGCGAGTACTTGGATACCACGGGCATCAGTTCGCCGGTGCGCACCAAGCTGTCGCGCTCGATATTGTTGTTGGGTTTGGGATAGACGCCGCCCTCGATCCAGTAGACCAGTGCGTCGCGCTGCCCGGCCTTCGGGTTGGTAAAATACGTTTCGGTGCCAATGGGTTCGCCCGCTTCGGTAAAGACCAGTTCTACCGGGTTGTTCATCCCCCCGGCCGATACCCATTCCAAATCTGAGCCGTCAGGGCGGCACCGCCAGATGCGGGAAGTCTCTCCTTTGAGATGCTCGCCTTCCTGGGTAGTGATATCAAACCCCATGATGGCACTGGTCATGTAGAGCCAGCCGTCGGGACCCATAAAAGGCCCGATCAGACTGTTGGCATTGACGTTGAGCGTCCAACCCGACAGCAGTGTTTCACGCTCGTCGGCCACTCCATCGCCGTCGGTGTCGGTAAGCTTCAGTAGCTCAGGAGCCGAAGAGGCGTACAGGCTGCCCTGGTAGAACACGCCGCCCTGGGGGAAGCTCAGGCTATCGGCAAAAATGGTGCTTTTATCGTACACCCCGTCGCCGTCTTCGTCCTCCAGCAAGCGAATGAAAAACCGAGGGTCTTGCAGGGCTTCTTCTGTTTCTTCGTAAACGTTGCCCGCCGACTCGAAGACAAATAACCGCCCGGTCTCGTCCACAATGCTAAACATGGGGTAGTCAACCAGCGTAGAATCAGCCGCCACCTCAACGGTGTAGCCCTCGGGCACCTGGATACCTGGAAGAGTGGCGAAGTTTCCGTCTTCGGGAACGGAGGTGCAACGGGCGGTGGCCAGAACGAATGCTACTCCAAAAAGTAAGGTACTGAAACGGTTGGCGGCAACTGCCATAGCGTGAGAGTTAGGGTTAGCGTGAACTAAACCTAGTAATAAATCGCTGGTTGGGCAACAAAAGCCAATTTTTAATCCGATCTTCGGGAATGCAAGACGCTATTCTCCAGCAGGTGAAGGCCACCGTGCGGCAGATTGACCCGCTGGCCGAAGTGATTCTGTTCGGCTCGCGGGCCCGCGGTGACGCCCGGGAAGACTCGGATTGGGACTTTCTAGTGCTGACCAGCTATCCGCTTAACCGCAAGAACAAGTACGTGATTGTCGATACGGTATTTGAGCAGGTAGAATTGGTGACGGGGGAGGTGATAACGTTAATTCTGCGCGAGAAGGTTAAGTGGTACAACAAATACAGCGTTACCCCTCTATTCCAGCGTATTGAAGAGGACGGCATTATAGCATGAGTCCCGAGAAGCTAAGCTTGATTGAACATGAGCGTCTTTTATAACCGGTTGTTCTTCGAGAGAAATACCGGCGATTATGATGAATTCGTTTACACCGATCAAGAGACTGCCCAGGAACTATTGGTTTCCGCCAAACAGTTCGTCTCCGAGATAGAAAAGCTTGTTCGCGCCGATAATCTTTAGTTTATAACAACCAAACGTGAACGTGTGTTGGCCATGAGCTACTACCGCATGGGTGTACTTGCTACCTTTGAGTGGACATTAAGTTAAGCCTGATAATCCTTAACTTAGCCAACATGAGAAAAGAAAAAAGACACTTCGACCGAGCCTTCAAAGTGATGGCGGTTGAACTCTGTTTATCCGGTAAGCCAACCAATCAGGTAGCAGAAGAATTAGACATCCGGGCCGACCTGTTGAGTCGCTGGAAGCGGGAATACAAGCAGAAGAAAGAGGGTAGTTTTTCAGGGCATGGTAAACCTTCACTGTCCCCGGAACAGGCTGAAGTAGCTAGACTAAAAAAGCAGCTACGAGAAGCTGAGATAGAACGTGACATCCTAAAAAAGGCAGTGAGCATCTTCTCCAAGAGCGACAGCAAATATTCAGGTTTATGAAAAAGCACCGATCTATGTTTGCCGTTGAGAAGATGTGCAAAGCGTTCAAAGTGAGCCGGAGCGGCTACTACAATTGGCTTAATAGGAAGCCATCGGCCCGACAGGCAAATAGGCAGAGCATCCTCCAACTGATCCGGGAGATTCATAAAGAAAGCAAAGAGCGCTATGGTAGTCCTAAGATTACCCGCGAGCTTCACAGAAGAGGAGTTCAGATATCCAGACCAAGAGTAGCCAAGCTGATGAAGGTAGCCGGTATCAGAAGTGTTGTTCACCGAAAGTTCAAGGTGAAAACTACCGACTCCAACCACAACTATCCAATCGCTAAAAACTTATTAGACAGACAATTCACTCCTGGAGCGGTGGCAAAAGCCTGGGTATCCGATATCACCTACATCAGAACTACGCAAGGGTGGCTCTATTTGACTGTCGTAGTAGATTTGGCTGACCGAAAAGTGATAGGATGGGCATTGAGCGAAACGATGAAAACCTGCGATACTGTGATACCAGCTTGGAAAATGGCCATCAAAAACAGACCGATAGTAAACGAACTTATCTTCCATTCGGACAGAGGTGTACAGTATGCCTGTCATGAGTTTAGAAACCTGCTTAAAGCCCATCCTTTAGTCACACAAAGTATGAGTCGGAAAGGGAACTGTTGGGATAATGCCGTAGCCGAAAGTTTCTTTAAAACCCTTAAATCAGAGTTGATACATGTGGCTGAACCAACCACTATGGTAGAAACAAGAGTAAGCGTGTTCGAATTTATTGAAGTCTGGTATAACCGAAAGAGAATGCACGCCTCGCTAGGGTATCTAACACCCGTAGAGTACGAAGCAAAATTGAAAGTAAACTATCACAAAAATGTGGCTTAACTTTTTGTCCACTTTTTCCTTGCAAGTTCAGGGTATATACATGTATAGCGAGTAACGTAGGATGACTAACCGACAAGACATATCGAAATTGATTCAAAGCCATAAGGCTATTGACTACTTTGACTATGATTTGGCTGTTGATTGGGCAGTTAATTTGATAAAACAAGGAAAAGAAACAGATAATGTTTTAATGCTTGCCTCGTTTTCCAAACCGGTTGATAGTCTTGAGATCCGGCCTTACGTGACGGCTGTTTTAAGTGATCTTAAACTCAAAGAGCTAGAGGGAAGAGAAGCTGTCATTGCAAAAGCTCATTATCATTTGACCGAAATTCTTGACGACAATTTAACAAGAGAGAATTTACGTTTCCTTTATCAACTTTGTCTTGACAACGACTATGAATTTGGACTGATGAACTTCTATCTACTTTATCACGGCTGGCACGAACTCGAAGATATTGGGGTTAATTATTATTATGATGATGCCAATCTGGAAAACATTGAAGAAGTTTTGAAGAAAGAAGCAATACTATGGATTGAAGAGTACATAGATAGAAAGGAAGAGAAAGCAACGCTCATAACACCAATTATGAGCGGACGAATTGACAGTAGCAGAGAGGGCAATGGTAGGTTAAAAAGACTATGGTCACGATTGAAAGGAAAATAGATTTAAATTTTGTTCTGCAGACCCAATCAGCGTCTCCGCATGAGCCGTGACCCGTAGCCAAAATCATCGCCGACGCTTTTCGTCCACCATCGCCAAATCAATGGTGCGGCGGTCGATGTCGGTGTTCAGCACCCGCACCTGCATTTTGTCGCCCAGCGAGATGATGCGGCCCCGACGGCGGCCCATCACCCGGTAGTTCTTGGCGTCGTACTCGTAGTAGTCGTCGTTCATGTCGCTCATGCGGATCATGCCCTCGCACTTGTTGGCGACCATCTCCACGTAGATGCCCCACTCGGTCACGCCCGACACGATCCCATCGAACACGTCTTCCTGATGCTGCGCGATGTACTGCACCTGCTTGTACTTGATCGAGGCCCGTTCGGCGTCGGCGGCGCGTTTTTCCTGGGTCGACGAGTGCTCGCACTGCTGCTCGTAGGGTTCTCGCTCCGGCGGTTTGCCCCCGTCGAGGTAGTGCTGCAACAGGCGGTGCGTCATCACGTCGGGGTAGCGGCGGATGGGCGAAGTGAAGTGCGAATAATGGTCGAAGGCCAGTCCGAAGTGACCGTCAGCCTCGGTGGTGTACTTGGCCTTGGCCATCGAGCGGATGGCAATCGACTGCAAAATATCCTGCTCGGGCTTACCCTCCACGGCGGTCATCAGCTTGTTGAGCGAGCGCGATACGGCGTCTTCGGTAACTTGTAATTTATAACCGAAGCGCTGAGCAAACTGAGCAAACTCGCTGATCTTTTCCAGGTTGGGGTAGTCGTGGGTGCGATACACAAAGGTATTTTTCTCGCCCCGGTCTTTGATGCCAAAGGCAAAGCGCGCCACCTGCCGGTTGGCCAGCAGCATAAACTCCTCCACCAGCTTGTGGGCATCCTTGCGCACCTTCGGAATCACCTCCAGCGGATTGCCCTCTTCATCGAGCCGAAACTTCACCTCGGTGGTCTCGAAGTTCACCGCCCCCTGCGCGAAGCGCTGCTTCCGGAGCTGCTTGGCCAGCTGGTTAAGCTTGGTCAGTTCCTCTACGTAGTCGCCCTGCTGGGTGTCCATCACCTCCTGGGCCTCTTCGTAGGCGAACCGACGGTCCGAATAGATCACGGTGCGGCCGAACCACTCGTTTTGAATATGCGCCTGCTCGTTGAGTTCGAACACCGCCGAGAAGGTAAGTTTTTCTTCCTTAGGCCGCAGCGAGCACAGTTCGTTCGATAGCTTCTCGGGCAGCATCGGAATCACCCGATCTACCAGATAAACTGAGGTAGCGCGGTCGGTGGCCTCGTCGTCCAGGGCGGTGCCGGTTTGTAAGTAATGCGTCACGTCGGCAATGTGGATGCCCACCTCCCAGTGCCCATTATCTAGTTTCTGAATCGACAGGGCGTCGTCGAAGTCTTTGGCGTCGAAGGGGTCGATGGTGAAGGTGGTCACGGGGCGGAAGTCGCGGCGGCGGGCAGCTTCTTTCTTGGTGATGCCCGCCCGCATCTTCCGGGTTTCTTCCAGCACGGCGGGCGGAAACTCGAAGGGCAGATCGAACTCGGCCATGATGGAGTGAATCTCGGCGTTGTTTTCTCCGGCCGGGCCCAGCACGCGCGTCACCTTGCCCACCGGGTTGCGGTCGCCCCCGGGCCATTCGGTGATGTCGACGATCACCTTGTCGCCGTTGGTGGCCCCGTTCAGGTTGTCGAGGCGCACGTAGATATCGTCGTACATCTTGCGGTAGTCGGCGATCACAAAGGCGTAGCGGGCCGACATCTCGAGCCGACCGACGTACTGGGTGCGGCCGCGCTCCACCACTTCCACCACCTCGCCCTCGGGTCGGCGGTCGGCAGTGCCGGTGCCGTAGGAAATAACTTTTACGGTATCACCATCCACCGCTCCTTGCAGCTCGTAGGCCTCCACGCGCATGTCTTGCTCCAGTTCGTCGCTCACGATGAAAGCAAAACGGGGGTTCACAAAGTCGACCTTGCCTAAAATGAAAGACGGCTCGCGGGTGGTTTGGTACTTACCGCGGGGCAGCGACCGCACTTTGCCCTGTTTCTCGAGTTGCTCGAGCAGCGGGATCACCGCCGATTTGTCGGACTTGGTGGTGAGGTTCAACTGCGTGATGAGTTGCTTAGACGTGTAAGCTTTGGTAAGGTTGGCGTTCAGGAGTTCGGTGGTGCGTTGTTCCAGACTGCCATGTTCGGTAGTTTTCTTTCCACCCCCTCCCGACCGCTTGGCCGGGGAAGCGGAAGTCGACTTCTGCTGATTGTCTGCGGCGCTCTTTGACTTGCTGCGGCTGCTTCGGGAAGATGGCTTGGATGATCGTGATTTGGTGGGTTTCTTTGCTTGGTTGTCTGATGACGAACGATCCTTCTTGGCGGATTGCCGACCATCGGATTGCCGACCAGACGAAGGTTTGGAATTTTTGCTACGGGGCATAAAAATAAATGATAAGATTGTTGTTGGTTAGATCAAACATTCGGACGAATGCTTTGGAAGGTGATGAAACTTAGGTTTTGTAAGTAATGCTATAAACTATAATCAGCCCGAAAGGTTCCCGTCTGGTCTACGCTCAATATGCTATTCGGCTAATATTTATTGAAAAACAATAATTATTTTTTGCTTATTGAAAATCTTGCTTATTTTTGAAGCGTACTAAACTCTACTGCGATGAATAAGGCTATCCGAGACAACGTTGACTCACTCTACTTTGGAGTACTCTTTTTTCTAGCGGTTTCGGTCATTGCTGCTACACTTTCGCTCGTTGACTTATTAAGTGTAACTTTCAATAATCCGGGCAATACGTTAGATCATATTCCTATTGTAGCAATGATAGAGCAATCATCCTTGCCCGATGCATTGACATCTTATACTATTGAGGCAGAGAAGGCAAGGGTGAAAGTTCCGTTTGCTCCTAACCAGCGTTGGATGTTACTCTATGATCGGGCAGTTGACCTTTTGCTAACCATCATCGTAGTAATCGTCTTCGGTATATTTCGCAAAATCGTAAGCTCACTGAAAGCGGGCCTGTCATTTACACCTGCCAATGCAAAGCGCATTCGCCTATTGACTACTTTAATTATCTATGGCTTGGTGCTTGACATAATTTCTCCACATATATTTTCCTTTTTCGCGTTCGACTTGCTTGCTGAGAAAAACCTATCGGTCGACCTATCAGAAGAAAATAATTCTGCTATAGCCGTCATCATCATCAGCACTGTGCTGGGTATTTTAAGCGAAGTTTTCCGGCATGGCGTTCGGATTCAGGAAGAACAAGCCCTAACCGTTTAAAGGATGGCAATTGTTGTAAACCTAGACGTGATGATGGCCCGGCGCAAAATGTCGCTCAACGAACTCTCGGAGCGCGTAGGTATCACACTGTCTAATCTCTCCATTCTCAAGCAGAGCAAAGCCAAAGCTGTCCGCTTCACCACCCTAGAAGCTATCTGCCGGGTGCTGGACTGCCAGCCGGGCGATTTGTTGGAATACGTGCCGGATGAGTCCTCAATTCCTCTTCAGAATTCCGCATAGTGAAAGTAAAAGTTTAAACCACCGTGATGCGCTCGGGAGCGATGGTGGGCAACGATTTCAGGCAGAGGTATACCTGCGCCAGCAGGCTGATGTTGCGCTGGCAGAAGCGGGTCACCTTTTCCAGATCATTCTCCCGGTGGTACACCCGGTTGATATCGCCTCCCTGGATCGCATCGCTATCGTCCACCTCCAGGTCAAACACCGCCGCCAGCAGTTCTAGCGGAGTGAAACTTTTATAATCGCCAAACTTCCATAATTGCATCGTATCGACATGGGGCACCTGCCAGGAGCGCAGTCCGCCCAGATCAAGGCTATCGGGCAGGGCAATCCCGTTGGCCAGCATGCGGCGGCAGAGGTAAGGAAAGTCGAACTCTTTGCCGTTGTGCGCGCACAGTTGTAGCTTCTTCTGGTCGAACTTCAACAGGGTTTCCTTGAAGTTAGTTAGCAAGGCTTGTTCGTTGTCGCCCGAGATGCACTTAACGCGCAATTCTGTTTCGCCGCTTTCCAGGGCGTGAAAAAATCCTACTGAAATAACGATGATCTTGCCAAACTCGGCGTAGATGCCCCCGCGGTCAAAGTACAGATCGTCGGCCGACAGGTTGTCGGGATTCGACAGGGTAGATGCTTTACGCTGCCAGGCGTGCTGCATCACCGGACTCAGTTGATCGTAGCCGGATTGAGCGGTGACGGTTTCAATGTCGACAAACAGTAGGTGAGCAGGTAGTGTATCGTGGACCATGAGAGATAAAGTGGTTTGAGAGAGTATACGGAATGAAAACGAAGCGGTTCGTTCGTTAATTCTTAACATAAAGTTAACACGCATTGGTAGCATCGTTTGCCAAACTTCGGTAAATCGCGGAGCATGTCTACCTTTTTATCTCAGAATGGCACCGAACTGCAAGCTTTGTACGCCGGGGAACCGCGCTTGCTGGAGCGGGGGCAGTATCTTTACCAGCCGACCGACCGGCTGGACACGCTCTACGTGGTGGAGCGAGGCGCACTGAAGGTGGGCAGTTATTCGCCCCGCGGCAAAGAGGTTACCTACGATGTGCTCACCCGGGGAGAGTTGGTCGGCAACCTGCAGTATCTGTCCGACAACACCTTCAGCGAGTTTGCTCGGGCCCTCACCAGTGTGCGGGTGATCCTGCACCCGGTGCATACGTTCAAGAAGTTGGTGCAGCAGAATATTCATCTGGCCGATGAGTTTCATCAGATGGTCGTTCGGCGCTGGTGCCGCGCCGAAACGCGTCTGTTTCACGTTGCTTCGCTGCCTCCTACCCAACGGGTGATAAAACTACTCAAGCAGTACCCCCTGCCCGTCGCCGATGCTGACGGTCGATCTCATGCTGTCCGCGACCTGCTAACCCAGCAGGACATTGCCGACCTCTGTGGCCTCACCCGCCAAACCACCGCCCGCATCTTGAAGGAGCTCGATGTAGGATCTGTTGCTTTGTAACAAGGTGGCTTGCGGAGGCCAATGGTGCTACGCTTCGGGAGAGGATGGTTGGGAATTGAGCGGAGAATCTCTAAATTTGCGACTTGAAAGTTACCGGTCCATTAGCTCAACTGGATAGAGCAACTGCCTTCTAAGCAGTAGGTTTCAGGTTCGAGTCCTGAATGGATCACTTTGATAATCAGGTAGTTATGAGTTAATTTTTGCGACTGTCTTTTTGCATTTGCAAGCGATTTCACAAACATACGGGGCTATATGCCACTATTTGATACGGGGTATACCATTTGGTACGGGGTCAGCCTTTGCCCTGGTGCGTGATGCCGCAATAACATGCAGGTGGTACCCGGCCACCGTGGCCCGGTTGCTTGCGCTGTCGGCCGGTGAGTGATTAGGTAGTACAGTACTACCCTATCGGCCGGTGAGTGATGCAGCCACCGTGGCCGGGTTCGAGTAACTACGCAGATGTTCGCGGTTCTATCTGATTATCAGACCTTTCAGATTTGAAAGCACCGCGCCACGGTGGCCCCGTACCAAGTGGTACGCCCTGGCACCAAAAACAAAGCCCTAACCAATCGGCCGGGGCTTGTTCGTAAGACGTGAGTGATTGCTATTTGGCGCGAAGTACGGCGGGCCAGTCAGGTTTGTAGCTTCCTAGGTACCGCCCGGTATCGGAGAAGCCGTTTTCGGCTTTTTCGGGGTAGAACCCGCCGTCGAGGAACGGTATCTTCGTGCGTGCGAAGCTGCCTTTGCCGAACTTTTCGGCGAAAGCGTTGACCTGATCGGCGAACTCCTGGAGCTCAGCTAATCGTTTGTGCTGGGCCGGGGTGCTGCAATACCATCGGTGCTGGTCTTTCTTTGCCTCGACAACGGCTTGGTTGACTCTCACCGTGTGGCCGTGCAGTTCGTAGTTTGCCAAGTCAAACGACAAAAAACGGTTCGCGTCAAAGACGGCATCAACGAAGTCTTTGGTTTGTGGTGGCAATTCGACCAAGTCCAGCAATTTCTCGCGGGAGAGGGTCAACCCGCCGACGTTGGTGCCGTGCTGATCTACGATGCAGTTACGCACTAGCCGCTCGATTGCTGCGGGGCTGTCGGCCTTGAACCGCTCCAGCTGGTAGAGGTTGGTAAGCTCCGGGAGTACCTCGACAGCCCGGTAGGCCTTCACCATTGCCCGGACGCGGGGTAGGCTTTCCGCTACTTCGCGATCAATTTTGGCGGTTAGCCCGGCTTCTTCGTGTAAGAGAATTTTTTCTGTTTGCGTTTCCATCATTTTAGAATTTAAGGTTGAAAATTATTGTGGTTTTTGTCTGGCAAGGTAGTCTTCCCGCTCGAAGGCGGACATCCGGCTAAAGTCTGGCGGTGCTACTGCTGGCGGGGCTGCTGCTGGCGGTGCCTCTTCTTTCTCCGGTTGTGGATCGGGGGCGGTGAACTTTTTGAAAGTATCGGAATTCACTAAGTCGGATACGTCCAACGCTTGAGAATTCGCAAATTCTTGTTCCAAAGTGCGTACAATTTCGCCTTCTAATGGCTTGTACTCATCTCGCAAAGGTCTGAATGCGAGGGCTGTCACAATTGTTGTTCTGTCGATTGGCATAACTTTAACATTTAAGATTTGAAATATGAAATTTACCGTTTGATTAAAAATTGATTGAAAATTAGTCTTCGCTGTCGGCTGCCTCGCCGAAGGCAATCCGGAAATCTTGGATGGCTATCCGGTGTTCTTCCGGAATGTTCTCTACGTCTCCACCCCAGCATAGAATATGGTGATCGGGCCCCTTTGCGGCCAACAGTTCGTTAAAGCGTTCCGGTAGCATCGGCCAAAGGTTACCTTCACCGGTCGGATAATCCTCGTACGGAAAGGCAGGGCCAACGCCGTCGTAATTGCCTTGCCCCGGCCAAACGTAGTAGGGGTGCTCGCCTGTTTGATGGACGTTGCCCACGTCGCGTAGCTCGTGCAGATGCTCAATCAGTAACAGTACTTCGAGTTCTGTTTTTTCTTTCGTGTTCATGCTGATTCTCCGTTTTGGGTTTTTGATTGTAGTTGAATAATTTTTATCCGCCGTTCTTCCGGGCTAAGTAACATCAGCGTCTCCAAGTCGGTCGGCGGCTCGGCTATTTCAGTGCGGCTCAGCCGCGGTAAAACAAAATCAAGTAGCTTCACCCATAGGTCGGCCCGGCTCTTCGGGTCCAGTTTTGCCATGTCTTTCACGATGGTGTCGTAATTGTCCTCGAGGAGCCGTTGCACGTTGGTTCGTAGGCTTGTGGTGACCTTGTTGCCGGTACCCTTCGGTCGTCCTGCGTTGCCCGGTAGAAATCTCCCTTTTTCGTTTCTTTCTGTTTTCATCGCTTCATCATTTATTAAGTGTCAAATCCGTAAATGTCCGTAGTTAACGGGTCAATTGTCCCAAAAAGCAGGATATCCGTGTTCGTTTATTTCGTTGGTTACCGTGCGTCCTAATCTCCTAAGTGTGACAGTTTCGTAGCGGTGCCCTGCTGGCAATTGTGGTACCGGTTTCTTCTCAATGGACGGCTGCATGGTGGTGCGTTCGTGGCGTTGGTAGCTTCCCGTTTCGGCGGCGTACCGCTTGTAAGAGTCTAACCAGTTGGTGGTGCGTTCGCAGTGCCCGTACAGACCATCGACGTAGCTTTTGCAATCCTCACGGCTTACCCCGAACCGGTTGCACAGTCTAGCGAATTGCCATAGGTAATTATGCCGGTTGCCCTGCTGGTAGAATATGCCTTGTTTTTCTAGCGTCCGCGTCGCTACGCCGAACGGATCGGCTACCTCCCCCACGTGGACACGCGGAACAGATGACAGTGTAATGATCGGCACCTCGTAGCATTCGGCGTACGGCGTTGCTTTGTGGTTATAGTAAGCGTCACGGTCGTAGCTGTAGCCGCGCAAGGATGCTACGTTCTTCGGCTTCGTGTCCAATGTGATACCATGCCCGGCAAACTCCCGCTCTATCGCGGCAAACTGCTCTTTGTGACGGTCGGGATAAGCTAGCGGAACCAGTGCCCAATACCCTCGCCCACTAACCGACAGACCACAATAGGCGATATACGGTAGATCGGCCAGCGCCTCCCGGAGATCCACTGACTGCAACAGTTCTTCGTTCTCGCCTCGGTCTATGTCCAGTTGTAGCAAGCCGCTATGTTTCACTAAACTGTTTGCTGATCGGTAGCTGAATACTCCGGACGGTGTACACGCCGGTAGGGTAGCCTTTAGCTGGTCGCGCTGCTTCTTATCCGCAACGGTGCGTATCTGGTCTACCCGGTCGGCGTACTTTTCGCTTCGGAGGAACGATAGCATATTCACCGTAACCGGATTATCCGACGTTGAGTAATCTTTGAAAAGTGAAATTTCAGTATTTAGGGTGCTGTTCATTTTTTTTTGTCTTGGTGCTGGTCACAAGTTTTCTACCTTCTAGGGGCGTAACTTTGTACACTTTGTACACTATCGCCAATAATCTGCGTTTCCGGAGCGTATAGGCACTTTCAAAGTGTAAATTCACCGTACACTTTGCGTACACTTTCAGTGCATTATGACACGAACGCGCCCAAAGTGTACACAAAGTGTACGACGGCTGTACACTTTCAAACGGCGATTCCAGCCAATAGAGGCCGATTTTAGCCCAAAGTGTACAAAGTGTACAAAGTGCAGGGGTATCAGTATAGCTTTTCGTGGATGCCATGACTTACTCGTTTGAATAGCCTCTTGTTGTTGAGGAACTTCTTTACGAAGCTCTCAGAATAGTTATATTTGTCAGTGCCGATAGCTACGGCCTCGGAGGTCCTGAAAAGGTCTTTCAGGTTTGCGTAAAAGGCTTGCTTTGTTTGATCCAGATCATCAACTGGTGAGCGGTCAAACAAATGTCTTCTTACCTTTCGGGCTTGCCCTTCGAAGTGCCCAGCTAGCTTGATTGCGTTGGTCACGGAGGTATCGTCTACCTCGGTGTTTGGAGCCTCGCTACATGCATGCCTGAGCATTTGCAGTACGAGCGATAGCCGGGCTACATGAATCGGCAGTTTGCTCAAAAGCGATTGTACGCCCTCGTCTGGTTCGGAGGCAAGCCGGTGTTGGAGACTGTTATGGAAGCCGAAGAACTGCTCGGATGCCGCCGCCGTGAATTGCAATTCGTTGGTGCCCTCCGGTCGGTCGTTGAGCAGCTTTTCAATGCAGCGATTGTAATCCGTAAATATGGCACCGTCTACGCCGTTCGGAGTCAACTCAGTAACCGGGATTTTGTCCGGCCAAACAAATAGGATTCGGTCGAGTAGACCGTTGGCTGCATTATCCTTAAACATGCTTTCCAGAACGCCCGGCTGCGTTGTTCCGGCCACTGATACGAACGGGTTAGATAGACGTATCGGCTCCTTTGTTGCGCGATCAATCAACGTGGCAACTCCACTCCAAAAGCTTAACCAAAATTCGATATCACTTCCCCCCGTATATCGGTTGAGGTTTGATAGCCAACCGCGCAACTCGTCGGCGTGTACGATTACTCCCCGTAGGTTGTCGCGTAAGATGTTGGTGAGCGCCTCGAGTGTGAGGCTGCCAACAATGTAATTTGTTAATGTCGGCTTCGGGGGTTCGGGGATGCTTTCTTTATCTACCTTGCTGAGTGAATGCCAGTTGGCGTACTCATCTTTGGCGGCTAGGTACTCCGCAAATAACTGCTTATCTCGTTGATAGATCGGATCTAAAGCACTGCGTAGCGGATGCGTCTTACCCGAACCCGGGCGGCCCACTAGGTTGAGCCACAGGCATCCGGATTCAACCCAACCCGGTTTTATTGACAGCGTATAGGAACGCCCTACGGAACCGCTCACGGCCGCTAGAATGCCGCCCGCCGTGAAGTCGGGTAGATATCCCAAATCCTTCGTACATCGCTCAACGAATTGCTGAATCGTTGCTGGGAATACGTCAACCGGAAACCCATTTGCAGGGATAACTGCTTCGGAGGGCTCGTGTCCGTTTTTGTGGTGGCCATTTCTGTTAATGGTGGCGGTTTTGGGATCGCCTACAATGTTGGGCACCTTGCCGTTCTGAATGGCCACGATTGCCGTCGATAGTGCATCGCTTTCAAACATATTGCCCCTCCTTTCTGGCTAATTCAACGCACCGGGCATAGGATGTACAAGATTTTTCAGGGGGGCTACACCAACACCGCTCCCGAACGTAGGGGTCGGGGGCCGCTTGCATGATGGCGCGGCTTTCTTCGTTGATAATCGCCTGGATTTCTTCTATCGGGTACCCAAAAAGCCCCGCCAAATTTTTCTCACCGGTCGTGCTGATCGGATAGGCCCCGCCCGCCTCGATGAGGCCGCGGATGCGGCTCCTCACCTCATGTTCAGGGTGCCGCCGCCGTGTTGGAAGCGGCTTGTTTTTTGACTTATTTTTTTGCATTTTGCTTGTCGATTGCGTCGCGAGTGCGCCGTGAAAATTCGATGTCTTCTTTTTGCCCTTCTAGCTGTTCACTAGGAGGGCATTTTTTATGCTTCCTGCTCAAAAAGTGCGTTTACCTCGGATACCTTGTAGAAGGTTTTTTTGCCAACCTTGATTTTTTTAAGCTTACCCTGGTCACAAAGTATCTTCTCAGTGTATTTGCTAATGGAAAGCTCATCACGTAGACGGTTGGCGGGGATGCACGATAGCCCTAAAGGAGTCATTATAGGATATATTTTGGGTTCAACAAACTTGATATACCCAAAGCTAAAGAAAGGTGCGAATTCTAACGAAAGAACCGGTTTTATTCAGGACGACAATAAGTCGATTATTCTGGCTGTTATTGTCGCCTTCGCAGGACGCTTTTGGTAATGTAGTCTTTATAATTTTCGGGTGATACAACCTCTCCGCCTCTTTTGGCTAATGGCTCGTCGATAGCTTTCAGGAAATCACCGACGAAAGAATATTGCAGTTTTTTTGGAAGGGATGTATTGCAATTCAAAAAATGCAGTAACCCTTTGATGAATTCGTTTCGAAGATAATTCTTAATATCCGGACTGTTGCGCCGGTTAAGTCTATGAGTAGTATCTATCCTTTCAACTTGATCCGGGAACGCTTGAAGACCCCCGGACACATCCCGAATTGCATGATCTAAGAACATGAGAACCTCCTTGTTTCTGATAGAAATCTTCTTGCCGTCTTGGAGACGTATGTCAATGGATTTAATCGCACCCCAGGGGGCGGCATCTACATTTGGCAGTGCCTCAATAAGTTGCTGGCTTTCCTCTGTAAAAGTCTTGTAGTTACTCCGAAAGGTAGCGATGTACTTTTTGCTTAGTGCCTCTTTTGCCAGCACTGCTACCAATAATAGTTTGTCGCCTATATTTTCGACTTTGTCACTACTTAGGAGTGTGTTTATATCCTCCCGGTATTTATCAATAGTTTCATTCACCTGTTGTACTTCATCACTAGGATTTCTGTAACATTTTACTCGCCACAAAAGACCCACTTGCGCAAAGTGTTCGTAATCAAAATACTCCCACAACTCACTTAGGTTATTTTGTATATCTTCTAAATTCATACCCCGAACGCTTTAGTCATTTCTGAAATAATTGTCTCCCGGTTGATGCCGTAATAATGGTCGAGGATTACTTTCACTGTTTTACCCGTTATCTCGCTCACCACCTTTGCGCTAATGCCGCGTTCCCCGCAATGCGTGATGAAGGTCGATACGGCTTTGTGGGTGCTGATAAGCTCGTATTTCGGCACGGTAGTGAATGACTTTTTCCCGCCGTGATATACTACTTTCTCGATTGGCTGATCTATCCCGGCAAGCTGACACGCTTCTTTTATGTACAGATTTACGTTTTGCTCGGCAATGATCGGTAACCGGCCGTCATACTTAGATAGTATCGCCTTCGCCCTGGGGATCAATGGTACTAGCGTTTGTTTTTTGTTCTTGTAGGCCACCATCTTGATAATTCCATCCTGAACATGCTCCGGGGCCAACCTGGAAAGATCGCTCCACCGTAGGCCCGTGCAGCACTGAAAAACGAACAAGTCTCTCACCCGGTCTAATCGGTCACAGTTACTAAAGTTATGCTCGTATAGCTGCGTTAGCTCTGCTTGCGTTAGGTAGACGACATCGGCCCGTTCCCGTAGTATCTTGAACTGGTTAACATCACTACTTACGGGGTATCTTAGCTTGCGCAGGTAGTTTAGGAAAGACTTCACCTCCTTCAATTCCTTGCCAGCACTGTTGTTATTAAGCCCTCTATCTACGAGGAGAAACTTTTTGTACGCGTTGTAGAACGTTATGTCGTGCTCCTCAATGGTAGGCGGCTTCTTTTTCCTTCGGCTCCAGTAGTCAGTGAATACGCGTTGTGATCGGCGTTTCTGTTTGATTGTACCCGCTACATGGATTGCAGTACAGTGATCAATGTACTGTTCCCATAATCCGAATATGTCTACCTCCTTGGGTTCCTTCGCCTTGCTTTGTATTGCCTCATATTCGCTCTTTACCGCCTGAACAGTTGGCACCCATCCCTTTGCCACCACTCGCTCCTTAACGTCTTCTAGCTGCCTCTTATACTTTGATACAGTGGCGTTTCTTTTATCCCGGCCTTTTACTTCGCCACCTATCGGCCGGGACTGATCTTTGTCCCCCCGCCATGCCTCGGGAGGTATACGTACTCCGGTGTTCACGGTAAAAGACTTACCGTCGTGCCCGTACTGGATATAGACCAATGCCTCGCCTTGCTGGTTTACTTTGATCTTACCTCCGACCTTTCGTACTACTGCTCGTATTGTTGCCATGCACACAAGGTACGAGTTATGTACGAGTTTTTTAAAGGAATTTTACGTTATTTGTGGAAAGCGGTAACCTAAATAACCCCTTTAACGGTTATATGAAGGTATTTTAAGAAATATAAAGATTGTAGATTCAAGTCCTGAATGGATCACGTTACTGATAAGTGCGGGGCCAACGGGCGCCTGATCAACTACTCCCCCATCGTTTCCTCTGCTTCTACCGGAGATGCGGTTGGCTCGTCGGCCGGAGGTTCGGGGGTGGGGCGACGGCGCGCTACGATCTGGTTAAAGTGCTCGACGTTTTCATTGAAATGGTGACGAAACAGGGTGTATTCCGACAAAGGGGCTAGTGAGGCGTGCGCTGCCACGTGTTCCACCAGCGTGCGGTAGGCTTCCGCGGTCTGCTTCACCAAATCGCGTACCCGGGGCCCTTCGGCCAGCTTCGCAAGCTGCAGATGTCGCACGAACTGAAGAAACTCCTTGATGCGATAATTGAAAAGACGGGCAAGGAAGTGAAAGAAAACTGTTGCGACGGGGAGATATCTTACGTGACTAAGAAAAATACGGTATTTTCGTCCCAATTCTGCCGGAAATGCCCCGTCAACGATCACTGACACCTTAATTCCGCCGGAAATTTCTCGTCAAGGGCTGCTGACCCCTCAATTCCGCGGGAATTGGCTTATCAACGGCCGTGGATACCCTAATTCCGCCAAAAAAGCTTCGTCCATGACGCTTGATGCCCCGAAAACAGAGTTGTTGGGGTATCAATAGCACAGGCAGTGGGAACCCTGGCGGGGGTTTTGTAGATTGGGTTTTTTACCTACCTAACCTTTAGCCAATGAATCGTTTTCTTCTTACGCTTGCCCTGGTCTTCTGGTTTGACGCATCGCTGCTGGCCCAGTCGGCGCTGCCCCGCATTCTGCCTCTTCAGGAGCGCGCCCGGGTGCAGGAAGAACTGTTACAAGACCGCGTGCGCACCCTGCTGCCGGAGCTGATGGAGCGCAGCGGCATCGACCTGTGGCTGGTGATCGCCCGCGAGTATAATGAGGACCCGGTGCTGCGCACCCTGCTGCCCCCCACCTGGCTATCGGCCCGCCGCACCACCATGCTGCTGATGCACCGCCCGGCGGGGGCCAACACCGTAGAATGCTTGGCGGTGGCCCGCTACGACGTGGGCGACACGTTTAAGAAGGCCTGGGATCCCGAAGCACAACCCAACCAGTGGCAGCGCCTGGCCGACCTGATCGCCGAGCGCAATCCGCAGCGCATCGGCATCAACACCTCGGAATATTTTGCGCAGGCCGACGGACTGTCGCACACCCACTACGCGCAACTAATGGAGGCCCTGCCGCAAGAACTTGCGCAACGGGTGGTATCGGCCGAACCGTTGGCCATCGGCTGGCTGGAAACCCGCACTCCGCGCGAGATGGTGCTCTACGAGCAGATCAC
Organism: Cyclobacteriaceae bacterium; assembly: GCA_965217295.1. Classification (GTDB taxonomy): domain Bacteria; phylum Bacteroidota; class Bacteroidia; order Cytophagales; family Cyclobacteriaceae; genus Tunicatimonas. Next base: position 2,767,657 of record CBDCHR010000008.1, on the reverse strand, counting down.
CCGGGTGGCGCATCATATCATCGCCGAAGGCTTTTCCGAAGCGGTGATTCAGCCCGGCGTCACCACCACCGAGGAGGTGGTGTGGTGGTACCGCAACCGCATCAACCAACTGGGCCTCGACACCTGGTTTCACCCCACCGTGGACGTGCAGCGGGCCGATCCGGAGACCTTCGACCAGCAGCGCACCTTCTCGAAGCGACCCGCGAGGCAAGTAATCCAGCCCGGCGACCTGTTGCACTGCGACTTCGGCATCACCTACCTGGGCCTGAACACTGACACCCAGGAGAATGCCTACGTGCTGCGGCCCGGCGAAACCGAGGCTCCGGCCTACCTGCAGCAAGCCCACCGAACCGGCCTGCGCCTGATGGACATCCTGACCGAGCAGTTTCAGACGGGTCGCAGTGGCAACGACATCCTGCGAGCTGCCCGCGAGCAAGCGCAGGCCGAAGGCATAGAACCGACGATCTATACGCACCCCATCGGCTACTACGGCCACGGCTCGGGCCCCACCATCGGCATGTGGGACCAGCAAGGGGGCGTGCCGGTGAACGGTGACTACCCGATGTACGTCAACACGGCCTACTCGATCGAGCTAAACGCTGCCGTGGAGTTGCCGAAGTGGAACAAGAAAATTCGGATGATGATGGAAGAGGACGCCTTCTTCGACGGAAAAACCGTGCGCTACCTGGACGGGCGGCAACAGGAGCTGTTTTTGATCCCGCGGCAGCGGGTCAACGAACGGGTGGGATACTGACCTACAAAGATAATCAAATAGCGGCCGTGTCATTACATTGCGTCCGTGGAGATGGTTGCGCTTCGCGCGTCAATCCTAAAAACCACCCAAAGTTGAGAATAAAGAACATCGATTCGCGTGTCTTCTTTTGCTTCGTCCTATTGCCCGCGGGCCTGATGGCTTGTTCACCCTCTCCGACGTGAAGCCGGGGGACTATCTCACGGAAGTATCCTATTCATTACACCAGCACCGACTACTACGAAACCCAGGTAATCCGTTTAGGTTATACGTACCAGTTTTAATCAATAGCTCAATAATGCTTGGCACACAATAATACCGCCTATGAAACCCGCCTACCTCACCGAAGAAAACATCAACGCCTTTATTACCGCGGCCCTGGCCGAAGACATTGGGGAGGGCGACCACTCGTCGCTGGCCGCCGTGCCTGCCGAGGCGCAGAGCCGGGCGCGGCTGCTTATCAAAGCCGACGGCATGCTGGCCGGAGTGGAGCTGGCTGCCCGCATCTTCCGCGCGGTGGATGCCTCGCTGCGGGTCGACGTGCACCTGCCCGACGCATCGCCCATCCAGCATGGCGACATTGCCCTGGTGGTGGAGGGACGCGCGCAGTCGATCCTGTCGGCCGAACGCCTGGCCCTCAACTGCCTGCAACGGATGAGCGGCATCGCCACCTACACCCACCGGCTACAGAGCCTCATTCAGCATACCAAGGCCAAACTGCTCGACACCCGCAAGACCACTCCTAACTTCCGCCTGCCCGAAAAGTGGGCGGTGGCCATCGGGGGCGGCACCAACCACCGCTACGCCCTGTACGACATGGTGATGCTCAAGGACAACCACATTGACTTTGGCGGGGGCATTCGGGCCACCATCGAGAAAACCCGACAGTACCTAAAGGAGAATAACAAAGACCTCAAGATCGAAGTGGAAACCCGCAACCTAGACGAGGTGCAGCAGGTGCTGGACGTGGGCGGGGTCGACGTGATTATGCTCGACAACATGTCGCCCGACGAGATGAAGCAGGCGGTGGCCCTGGTGGGCGCCGCGTCCGCGGCGGAACGGTGCGAAACCGAGGCCTCGGGTGATATCAACGAGCGCACCATTGTGGCTGCCGCCGAATCGGGAGTGGACTTCGTATCGGTGGGAGCGCTTACCCACTCGGTGCGGAGCCTGGACATGAGCCTGAAGGCTTTTTAGAGCGGATTGCCTCAGGGATGCGCGGCGACCCACACCGCGCCGTCTTCAAAAACTTCCCGTTTCCAGATGGGTACGCTTTGCTTGAGGGTGTCGATGGCGTACTGGCACGCCGCAAAGGCCGCTTGCCGGTGGGCAGTGGCTACGGCAATCACCACGGCCACCTCGCCGATGGTCAGCGTTCCCACCCGGTGATGGATGGCAACTTGTTGCACCGCCCACCGTTGTCGCACGGCGGCGGCTAGTTTTTCCATCTCCCGAAGGGCCATCGGCGCGTAGGCTTCAAACTCCAGGCGCACCACGCGCCGCTTTGCCGTGTGCTGGCGCACGGTGCCCACGAAAGCATTCACCGCTCCGGCTTCGTCCGCCTGAACCGAACGGATCACCGCGGCTACGTCAATGGGATGGGGCGTAAGTTGAATCAAGGAGAGCACGACGGCTAGTCTCGGTCCGCCAGGGAGGGCAGCCGCACGGTGAACGCTGAACCTTTGCCCACCTGGGAGGTCACGGAAATGGTTCCGCCCAGTTTTTCTACGGTCTCCTTCACAATGTATAATCCTAGGCCCGAGCCCGACGACTGTTCGCTAGCCCGATAAAACATATCAAATATTCTATTTTGCATGGTTCCCGGTATGCCGATGCCGTTGTCTTCCACCAGAATTAGTACTCCCTCTTCGGTAGCACCAACGGAGATATCCACCCACGGTTGCACGGCCTGGGGGCTGAAGTATTTGATGGAATTGGACAGCAAGTTGCCAATAATCACTTTAAGTCGGTGGGCATCCGTGGCGAAGGAGATCGTATCGGGAAGGCGCTTTGTCACCCGAACGTTAACCGCATGGTGCAGAAAGTGAAGACTGTCGATGATTTCGGCAATCATCTCATCAAAGTTGATCGGCTCAGCGGCAACCTCCACACGGGTGTTGCGCGAATAGTCAATAATACTACTGATCGTGGAATCCAATCGGTGAATACTGGTTTCAATAAGTTGCAGATAATGCACCTGTTCAGCGTGATCAGTTTCTTCCTGGAGGATAGACACCAGGCCCAAGATGGAGGCCAGGGGAGAACGCAGATTGTGCGAAGTACTGTAGACGAACTGATCCAGCTCGGCATTCGTTTTTTGCAGGGCCTCGATGTTATCCCGCAGTTGCTGCTCGGTGGTATTAATTCCGGTGGTATCTCGTATAGCCCCCGTCATTCGCATTGGTTTATCTTCACGGAGAATTTTCGCGTATATTTTTACGTAGCGTTCTTCTTGGTTGTCGGGACGAATAACCCGGTATTCAACCGTGAAGTTTTCGGCGCCTTGCAGGGCATCCTCCATACTGCGGCGCACGCGATCCTGATCATCGGGATGAATAATCTCGAGCCAGGTATCAATCACTTCGGGGATCGATTCTTTATAGAACGCCGAGTACGCCAAATTAAGACCTAGAATGTTGGAAGCGCGCGTGTCCCACATGAGGCGGTTTTCGGGAATGTGCCAGTCCCAGATGCCAATGTTGGCCGACTGGGTAGCAAGCTCCAATCGCTTTGAGTACTCGGCTACTGCCTGCTTTCCCTGCCGTTGCCCGGTTACGTCCCGAAAATTAGACACCACTCCCCTAACGTCTTCGTCGTGCAGCAGATTGGTGAGCACGGTTTCTACCCAGATGATGCGCCCATCTTTGCGGGCCAGGCGCATCTCACCGGAGATCCGTACCTCGGGGTGTGCCAGTGCGTCGTCGAGCAGTCTCAGAGCGATGGGTTCGTCTTCCGAAAAGGCATACGAGCATCCTGAACTGCCCACCAACTCATCGGGCGAGTATCCGATCACGCTTTCTACCGAGGGTGCTGCGTAGATAATAATCCCCTCCTGATCGTAAACAATAATTGCGTCGAAACTATGCTCGATAAGGCTACGAAACTTCTTTTCACTGTGGATCAGGCTCCTCTGGCTGGTCCGAAGCTCCTCGTTTAAGCGCTGCGCCTCCTGAAGCAAGGCCGCGTTGGCTGCTTCGGCCGAAGGGCTTTGAGCAATGTCATAACCGGTTGCCTGACTTTCTACCATGACCCCCCGGGCGTCGACTACAGCGGATATTTCCCAGCGGGTAAGGTAGTAGTTGCCATCGCGCTTTGGTTTGCGGATATCAAAAGCCACCAGCGCTTCGGGGTGCTTAATGAGATCAAGAGACGCTTGCTCACAAATCTCAACGTCTTCGGGGTGCACCGTCGGGAGGTAGTGCGTGCCGATAAAACGTTCCTTAGGTCCGAATGCGTTCTCAAAAGCGCGGTTCACGTAGGTGTAGTTCCCCGCTAAATTTAACCGCATTAGGTAGCTGATTTGAGAAGTGGCCAGGGCCTGGAATAAGCTGCGCTGGTACTGTCTGGTGTTTGCCGGGCGGGAGGAAGAGAGTGGTTCTTTCATGGATCATCACTAAAACGTTTGCATTTATCCCAACCGCTCTGATTAATGGAGCAGTACTAGAAAAAAAGCATAGCACGACCCGTGTGGGTGGTGATACGTTTAGGATGCTGTACGAAAAAGAAAAAAGTATCTTTGGGGTAGGTTAACTTACCACAAATGTCGTTTTGAATACTATTTCATAACTAATTTACTAACAAAAAGTTTGTTTTTGGAACAAATTACTCATGGCCGCCTTAGCCTCCGCTCACGGGAGGAATCAAAGCTATCTCATCGTTTTCATTCAGAGTTTGCTCGGGCTGGCCGTACTCATTATTCACGGCCAGCAGAAGAGAGCGCAAATCCTTCAGTGCCGGGTAGTGTCGGTGCAGGTGATCCAGCAGTTGGGAGGTGGTGATGCCCGTTGGCACCTCGCAGGTGAGCGGTGATTCTCCCATGATATCGCGGGTGATGCCGAAAAGAAGTAGGTTAAGTTTCATCTTGGGCAAAGGTACAACAATAGGGAAAATACGAAAACATCCGTAATTTTGATTTTAATCCGCTAGCTTAATCCCCGTATGCCCCTGTACGATAACCACGGTCGGCCGATCAACTACCTGCGGTTGGCCGTGACCGATCGCTGTAATTTGCGCTGCTTTTATTGCATGCCTGCCGAAGGGGTAACCTACGCGCCGCAGCAGGAGCTACTCACTTATGAAGAAATGGAGCGGCTAGTGCGGCTGCTAGCCAATCTGGGCATCACCAAGGTACGCATCACGGGGGGCGAGCCCTTCGTACGCCGCGGCCTGCTGCCGTTTCTGCGGCGTATCAGAGCAATACCCGGTATCCGAGAACTGCACCTAACCACCAACGGGGTGCTCACCACGCCCCACATCGCCGAGTTGAAGGCACTCGGCCTCTCTTCGGTGAATCTGAGTCTGGATACCCTGAGTCGCGAACGATTTTTGACGATTACGCGCCGCGACGATCACGAGCGGGTGATGCACTGCTTCCATGGCCTGCTGGAAGCGGAAATCCCTACCAAGATCAATGCCGTGGTGATGGAAGGGCAAAACACCGAAGACATCATTCCACTGGCGGAGCTCACGCGCCAGTATCCGGTGTCGGTGCGCTTCATTGAGGAGATGCCCTTTAACGGCACGGACCGCGAAGCACCCTTGCGCTGGACGCACCGAAAGATCACCGCAACGCTGCAAGCGCAGTATCCCGGCCTGGAGCGGGTGCCCGACGCGCCGCACAGCACCGCCTACTACTTTCGCCTGCCCGGCGGACGGGGCACGGTGGGAGTGATCGCCGCCTACAGCCGGACCTTCTGCGGCACCTGCAACCGCATTCGTCTCACCGCCCTGGGCACGCTCAAAACCTGCCTCTACGATCAGGGGGTGCTCGACGTGAAGCGGATGATGCGCCACGGAGCTTCGGACGAACAGTTGACGCAGGCCTTTCGTCGCGCCTTTGCGCATCGGGCCAAAGACGGACGCGCCGCAGAGCAACAACGCGGCCCAGCGGCTTTCGTCACCGAGTCTATGTCTACCATTGGTGGCTAGTCTGACGGATGAAAAGCGGACTTATACCTCTAAAAAAACCTATCATGTTTAACACGATCAAGAACAAGGCGGTCACCACCGAGCAGTTGGCCACCCTGCGAAAGCAATACGCTAACCAAACCATCGTCTTCTGCTCGGGCTGCTACGACATTTTGCAATCGGGACACGCGGTGTTTTTCAATCAGTGCCGACAGTTCGGCGACCTGCTGGTGGTGGGCGTAGGGCGTGACCAAACCCTGGAAACGCTCAAGGGTCCGGGCCGCCCGGTGAACCCCGAGAACAACCGTTTGTATCTGGTGGCAGCCCTGCAGGACGTGGACTACGCCGTGCTGAACGATCACGAGATTGGGGCGGGTAAGATTGATTTTCGGGAGGTGGTTACCCAACTGCAACCCGACGTATTTGTGCTGAACCGCGACGATTCGGCCATCGCCGAGAAGCAAAGTCTGTGCGATACCACCGGCACCCGCATCGAGTTTGTAGACCGCGAAGTGCCCGAAGAACTGTCGCCCACTTCCACCACCAAGATCATCAACAAGATCAACTACGCCTACCGCGCGCCCCTGCGCATCGACTTTGCGGGCGGGTGGACCGACGTGCCCTACATCATGAACGGCCAAACCGGTTACGTATCGAACGTGGCCATTAAGCCGCTCGTCGAGATGAAGGGCAACAGCCTCAACTTTTCGGGCTACCCCCGCGGCAGCGGCCTGAGCACCTCCACCGCCGTGAAGCTTCTGGAGCTCATCAGTGCCAAAAACTACAACGCCGAATCCAAGTCGCTGGCGATGATCGGCGAAGACCTATTTAATCTGGAAAACAAAGAACTCAACTGGGCCATCGGACGACAGGACCAGTACGCCATCGTGTTCGGAGGCTTCCACTGCTTCGCCTGCACCAACGAGGGGGCCGAGCCGCTGGACATCGCCGTTTCGCAAGAGACACTGGAGGACTTTCGGCAACAGCTGCTGTTGCTGCACACCGGGGTGTCGCGCAACGCGCAGTCGGCCGTGGAGCAGGTCTACGAAAACTACCAAACCACCGAGGGACAGGCCGCTTTGCGCACGATCGGCGACTGCGGCCGACGGTTCATCGATGCGCTGGCTGCCCGCGACTTTCGAGAGTGCGCCCGCCTCATGGAACGCAATTGGAAGGCGCAGAAGCAGTTGGCCCGGGCCAGCACCAACGACAATCTGGATGCCATGTATGCCTTTGCCAAGAAACACGGCGCCTACGGCGGAAAAATCTGCGGAGCGGGCGGGGGCGGCGCCTTTATCTTCTGCTGTGAAGACCCGCTAACGCTAAAGCAAGCCATGAAGAAGCGGTTTGTAGATTGTTTCGAGATCGACTTTGCCTTTGAGTATCAGACCGTCAAGGAGCTAAATGCGCTCTAGCGACTCCTGTTGACGGAAAAAAGAGTCTCCCTTGTACTATTTCGCAGCAAAATCCAAAAATTAAATTTTATTTATCGTTTTATTTTTTCCAATTTTGACCAATAAACCACTAAATCACTATGTCAACATCTCAGGTTGCCGGTCAGGAAAACCCCGGCGCGAACAAACAAAAGGTTTTGTTAATCATTATTGGCTTACTGGCGCTCACCCTTCTGGTTGTTCTTTTCTTGTTCTATCAAAACTACCAGGTCAAAAACAAGGAGTTGCAGAGCAACCAACAGGAGCTCAAGGAAACCTATAACAAACTAGAGTCTATCAGCAACGAACTAGACCTTAAGATCGAAGAGATCCAAAAGCTGGGCGGCGACGTTGAAGAGTTGCGCCTGATTCGTGAAACGCTGGAGATGGAAAAGGAGCAACTACAGGACCAGGGCAACCTGGCTAAGAAACAGTACGCCCAGATTCGCAACCGGGTGGAGGGCTACCGCGAGTTGCTGGTGAAGAAAGACCAAGAGATTGCCGCTCTGCAGCGTCAGAACGAAGTGCTCTACTCAGAGAATACCGAGCTCAAGGAAGAGCAACGGGTGCTTAGTAAAACACTGTTGGCAGTGGAGACGGACAAGAAAACCCTCACTGAAAAAGTGAAACAAGCCTCGCAGCTCGAAGCGGAAAACATTCAGGTGGTTGGTCTCAACAGCCGCGGCAAGGGCAAAGAACGCGACCGTTACCGCAGCAGCCAGTTGGCCCAACTGCAGGTGAAGTTTAATATTGCCAAAAACGAAGTGGCTCCCATTGAGGGCAAAGACATCATCATCCGGGTGCTGGAACCCGACGGCAGTGTGGTGTTCGACGTGGCCCGCGGATCGGGCACCTTTATGCACGACGGCAAGGAAATGTACTACACCTCCAAGCAAAACATTTTGTTCGACAACACCGGGCAACAACTGTCCTTCCTCTACGAAAAAGGGTCGGATTATACCGAAGGACGACACACCGTGGAGATTTACGCCGATGATTACCAGATTGGTGAGGCTAATTTTGAAGTACGATAACCCCACCCCATGCCGGTTCGCTTGCTGCTCGGAAGTGCACTCAGTCTGCTTTCGCTCGTGACCTACGCCCAACAAACCATTGATGTGCAGGGCCACCGGGGCTGCCGGGGGCTGCGACCAGAAAACACCATTCCCGCTTTTATTCACGCCCTGGAGCTGGGCGCGTCCACGCCGGGCGCATCCACGCCGGGCGTCACTACGCTGGAGCTCGATGTGGTGGTGAGCCAGGACCAGCAGTTGGTAGTGTCGCATGAGCCTTTTTTGTCGTCTACCATTTGCACCGGGCCCGACGGAGAAGCGATCACGGACGCGCAAGAAGAGCGGTACAATCTGTACCAAATGCCCTACGCGCAGATTCGCCGCTGCGACTGCGGTAGTCAGGGGAACCCGCGCTTTCCCGAGCAGCGGGCGGTAGCGGCCCCCAAACCCCGGTTGGTAGACGTGATCGATGCGGTGGAGCAGTACCTGCGTAACCACGATCGGCCACCGGTGCAGTATAACATTGAAACCAAGTCGACTCCCGCGGGTGACGGAGTATTTCATCCGGCTCCGAAAGAGTTCGTCGCGCTGTTGCTGGCGGTGCTTAAAGAAAAAGATATCGAAGCCCGCACCATTGTGCAGTCGTTCGACGTGCGCACGCTGCAAGAGGCCCGACGCGTGGCCCCGGAGTTGCGGCAGGCCCTGCTGGTAGAAAACCTTCGGGGCGTGCAAAAGAACATTGATGCACTGGGTTACGTGCCGGAGATTTACAGCCCGAACCACCGGCTGGTGAATAAGAAGTTGCGCGATTATACCCGAAAGCGAGGCATACAACTAATTCCCTGGACGGTGAACGACCGAAAAGATATCCGGAAGATGCTTGACCTGGGAGTGGACGGGATCATTTCTGACTATCCCGACCGGGTGCTGGCGCTAATAAACGACTAGCCGAGGTCAACGCTTGCGGTCTACGGCAAACCCTTCGGCAAACACTTTATACTGATCAAAGATTGAACGTACGGCTCCTTGCAGGTAGCGCTTGTCGCTGAAGTACTGGTTGCCGAACACTCCGGACGCGTAGCCCTGCCAAATTGACTTTTTGCGCTCTCGATCGTACATCAGCACCAGCAGGGTTCCCTGCCGCAGGTTATACTTCACCGGGTCCATCTCCTGATCGATGTTGTCTTCATACTCCACAAACAGTTCAATATCGGGTTGCTCGTAGCCAGTGAAATATAGACTATCGTAGAATATTTTGTAGGAAACCAGTAAACGAGGATCGCGGGCAGAATATTCGTACCCCTGAAGTTCCATGCGGGCCCGAATAGCACTTTCAATAATGTCGTTCTGAAGGCTAGAATCGGGGCCGGAGCTGCGGGTATCTAAGAAATTGAAGGTTTTGTACCGGCGAAATTCGCCTTCGAAACTATAGTCCGACTCAACCGGATATTCTTTGTAGCCCATGCAACTGGCCAGAAGTAGCAGAGCGAGCGTAGCCATCGTACCTAGTGTTTTCATAATCAGAAGGGGTGTAGTATAGTTTTTTTGACCAATAAATATACTAATAAAATGGACTGAATGGTTCTTAGAAGAGGTTAAATTTTCAGCAACCGGTCCAGCGGTGTCGGCAAACAGACAAAACGGCGGGTCGTTGCCATTAACTTCGTTCGGAACGTTTTGTTGGAAATACCCATTGCGTGCCGCCCAAAAGCCCAATCACCTGCTGCTCGATCAGCACAATGGACGTAAGAACCACCCTCCCGTAGTGCTTACTCGACGCGCTGCCTCACGGGCGGAGGGGATTGGGATCTGGGTCAGCATCGTCGGCCGAAGGGGAATCTGAAGAAGCATCGGGCGATTTAGGTACTAACGGAGCGTACTCCACCCGATCGGTTCCGTGAGACTCGGTCGGCGCGGCAGAAGACAGATCAGCAGGCGACGGTTCGGGGTCGGGGGTTATTGCGTAAGCAGCCGTCTCTCTCGGTGCCGAAGGCTCAGCTCCGGGAAGCGACTGCTGAAACGACCTGATTTCCTGATCAATTTCCAACTCTCGTTCTCGGGCCCGCTGTTCGCGGTCGAACACCTCGGCCTTGATTCGATCCTTCTCCGCCTCCAGCCGCTCGATCTTCTTGCGGGCAGTCCATCGGTCGAGCCAGGCGAAGGCGAAAGTGATCAAAAAGATGCCCAGGCCGAAAAGGGCCAGAAAACGGAAGGCGGACGGATCACGCACAACGCCGTCGGCCAGTGACTGGGTGAACCGTAGGGACAACACCACTATGATGACGTGAAAGATGAGCAAAACTGCGAACAGGGCCAGGCGGACGGGTTTCATGAGATTGTAGTTAGTTTTAAATGGTCAACGAAGATACCGACTCGTTAGTTTTTTAACCACGCTGGGTGGGCCGTTGGCGTAGCAGGTTCGGGAGGCTTTTATGCGATTCATTGGGTGAGGGGTTGCTAGTCCTCCGGCCGGGAATGCGATGGGCTCAGCGTCCGGATCGTGAGCGATAGCTCGTCGAAATTAGAGATCCTTGGTGTTGCCCGGCACAACCGTCCGCGCTGGCTTTCTTCTCACCGCCTAGCCATAATCCCCAGCACGTCCAGTCCCTGCTCAAACACCACGTCGACCGGAATATTCTGCGCGTCGAGGCGGTCCAGGTCCTGCTGCAGTTGGTCGTCGATCACCCCGCGGGTATTTACCAGTTGCGCCACACCTTCGTAGTCGCCGTCGCCCTGCAGGGTTAAAATGTCGCGCGACAGGTCGTTCATAGCCTGCCGCATCTGTTCATAATTAACCCGGTAGGTGCCGTCGGCGGTGCGCTCGAAGGCTCCCTTCTCCTGAAAATAACTAAACCGAATCATGTTCGCCTTGCCGTGCGCACTCGACGCCCCGAAGCGAATGCTGCGGAAGATGCTGGCCAGAAAGGTGGTGTAGTAGTCTTTCAAGTCCCCTTCCAGTTCGCCCTGCTCGTGCAGCTGGGTCACCATGTACAACCCCAGCACGTCGGCCTTGCCTTCTTCCAGGGCCGAGGCGTTGTCCTTCAGCGCTTCGCGCACCGTGCCTCGCTGGTTGATGGTATTCTTGATGCCCAGGCCGTGCGCCACCTCGTGGAACATGGTGTTGGCAAAGAACGCATCGAAGGTGATGTGCGGCTGCTGTTCCGGATCGATCAGCACCTCGGAGAGGGGCACCAGGATTTTATCATACTTGGCCCGCATGGCGTTCTTGAGTTGTAGGCGGCGGGTGCCCTTTTGCAACTGCACTTCCTCGTCGTTGGGCAGGTTGATGGCGATGGTCTTGCTGCCCGCGTTGCAGTCGCCCGCGTAGTATACCACGTCGTAGGCGTTCAGGTCAGCGTCGCTGCCGGGAGTTTCCTGCTTGTAGGCATTGGGCACGGGCAGGTTGCGCTGCAGTTCGGGCAAGAAGGCGGCGTATTTGGCCAGCCGATTACTCCACTCCTGATCCTTAATCAGCACGTAGGCTTCGTGGGCGGCCTTGTAGCCAAACAATTGGTCTTCGTAGGTTTCAATCGGCCCAATCACCACGTCGACGGCGTTGTCCTTGGCGTCCATCCAGGCCAGGTCGCTGGCTTGGTAGTCGTCGGTGAGCAAGGCCTCGGCGCGCAGCTTTAGATAATGCGCAAAAGAAGGGTCTTCGGCCAGGTTGGCGGCCTCCTTTAGCAAGCCGGATACCTCCCGCACTTGCTTCTCAAACAGAGTGTGGTAGGGCACGCTGATCAGTTCGCCGTCGGCATTGCGCCGAATAAAGGTATACTGACTGGCCTTGTCGGGCAGGTCGGCCTGCGCGAACTCTTCTTTGCTCATGTCGGTCGGGTAGAAGTTCGCCCCGGCAGGCTTGGCCCCCACCCCTTCTACAAACGGCTCGTTGCCGTTGAGCCGATCCCAGGGACCGTAGTTAATATTGATGAACTCCCGGGTGGGCGGGTTGATTTTGGTATTCAGCAGACTGTCGTCCTGCCCGTAGGCTTCGTACCAGAACAGTTCGTTCATGCGATCGGCCGCTTCAATGAGTTTAGCCACCATCTGCTGTTGCTGCTTACTCAGGTGGTCGAGCGACGCATCAAGGCGGACAGTGGTGTACTTGTCGAGCAGCAACGAAGAAGAAATGGTGTCTTGGCCGTTGGTTTGCTCAGCAATTTCGGTAGCTAAACCGCAGCCCGAAAGAGTTATTACAGCAGCAAGAAAAACAAAAGACAGGATGCGTATCATGGAAAGGGAGAGGTAGTGGCAAAGGTTGATGGCCTAAGATAGGGATTAATACCACTAACTACGCAAAATAGTTTCGTACACCCGTTCGTAGCCTTCCACCATCCGTTGGGTGTCGAACCGCTGCTGTGCCGTGGCCCGAACCTGGGCACGATCAAGCGAGCCAGCCTTGCCCAGGGCCTGAACGGCGGCTTCTACCACCGTATCATCATCACCCGCCGGAATCACGAACCCAGTTTGTCCATCCTCCACCACCTCGGGCACGCTGCCCCGGTGCACGGCCACCACCGGGGTGCCGCAGGCCATCGACTCGGCCATGGTGAGTCCGAAGGCTTCTTCGTAGGTCACCAGGTGCAGACTCGCGTAGGCCCGCGACAGCCAGTGATTCTTGTGCTTGTGATCCACCGGACCCACAAATTCCACCGCTCCGGCTTGGAGGTGGGGCTGCACCTGCTGCGCAAAGTAGGCTTGATTTTCGGCGGGCACAATACCGGCCAGTACCAACCGCCGCCCGCTCCGCTGCGCCACCCGAATGGCCAGATGAATGCCCTTGTCGGGCGACATCCGGCCGAGTACGATCAGGTAATCTTCCGGATTCGGGTGCCCGCTGAACGCAGCGACGTCGATACCATTGTAGACCGTAGCGGCGTAGTTCAGGTCCGGGGCGAGCCGCCGTTCGGCCTCGCTGATGGATACGTAGGGCTGCTCGTCGTAGTGTTCGTAGAGCGTGCGGCTACCCGTTTCGGCGGCGGAGCCGTGCAGGGTGGTGAGCACCGGAAAGGGCGCGGTGCGGGCGGGCGGCACTCCGAAGCACCCGGCGTGGTTATGCAGCACATCAACGCCCAAGGTTGCCGCCCGTTCGTAGGCATGGGCGATGTGCAGGGTTTCGTACACCCGGCTGTCGAGCTGGCTACCGGGCTGGTTGAGCGGATGCGGACACACGCTTTCCAATCGGGCGCTGGTCAGGCTGTCGGCGGTAGCGAATAGCGTGACGGTATGGCCGCGGCGCACCAGTCCTTCGGCCAGTTGGGAGGCCACCAGCTCCCACCCCCCGTAGTGATGCGGTGGCGTGCGCCAGGCAATAGGAGCCAGCAGAGCGATGTTCATTCGGTAATTTTTTAGTTGCCCTCTAAACCATTGCCGAATCGATTGGTTTATTGCCTACCAACTACTCATTTAAACGCATCTATTCATGGCCGAAACCTCTTCCCCCACCCAAACCATTGAAGTGACCCGTCTCGGAGTTATTCTGGACGAAACCGATCTATACTTTGAAAACGAGGGCGTGTTCAATCCGGCCAGTGTGCAAAACGAAGACGGCATCCACCTCTATTACCGGGCGGTGAGCGACGGCAACTATTCTACGGTGGGTTACGCCCGCCTGAGCGACCCCACCACCGTGGCTGAGCGGTGGGATCATCCCATCTACACTCCGCGGCACCTCACCGAAAAGCACGGGGTGGAAGATCCCCGCGTGGCGGTGATCGACGGCACCTACTACATGACCTACACCGCCTTCGATGGGTTCAACGCACTGGGAGCGTTGGCCACCTCTACCGACGGTTTCCACTTTCAGCGGCAGGGAATCATCACCCCCGACATCAGCTTGCTGGATATGGAGAAGCATCTGCAGGACGCCGGAAACGACATTCACCCCAAGTATTTCACCCACATTGAGATGCTTCACAAACGCGAACCCATTCCGGATCAGGTGCTGGTATGGGATAAGGACGTGGTGTATTTTCCTCGAAAGATCAATGGCAAGTTTGTGTACATGCATCGCATCTGGCCGGGCATTCAGGTGGTGCAGTACGAGCAGTTGGAAGACCTGACCCCCGCGTTCTGGAAGGACTATTTTCATCACTTCCCTGACCACATTATGATGGATCCCACGTTTCCGTTCGAAAGTTCGCACATTGGGGGGGGCTGCGTGCCCATCGAGACGCCCGAGGGGTGGTTGATCATCTACCACGGGGTAGAAAAGAAAAAGTACGGCAACATCTACCACGCCGCCGCCGCCCTGGTTGATCTGGAAAACCCGGCGCGCGTTATCGGACGGCTCACCGAACCCTTTTTCTCGCCCGACCATGAATACGAGCAGGTGGGTTACGTGAACAACGTGGTATTTCCTACGGGAACGGCTCAGGAAGGCGACACGTTGTACATGTACTACGGAGCGAGCGACAGCAAGATTGCCGTAGCTTCCTGCAGCATGGAAGCCCTAATTAAGGCGCTGAAGGCTTCCTGAGCTAGTATATTTTTTTTCGCATAATTCACTTTTTAATGCCACTAGTATGTCCTACCAAGTTAATCCTACGGTTTTATTTTTGACCACTTATCCGCCCCGGGAGTGTGGCATCGCCACGTTCACCCAGGATATGGTGCAGGTGCTAATGCGACAGTTCGGCACTTCGTATGATTTTAAGATTTGCGCCCTGGAAGAAGGCTTCGGTCACCAGCGTTCCTATCCCGACGAGGTGGTGGCCACGCTCAATACGCGCAAACTGAAAGACTGTGCTGACCTGGCCGAGCGGGTGAACAATGACCCCAGCGTACGCGTGGTCTGCGTGCAGCACGAGTTTGGTCTGTTCGGGGGCGAGTGGGGCGATCACGTGCTGGCTTTTCTCTACTCACTCACTAAACCGGTGGTTATCAACCTACACACGGTGTTGCCCGATCCCAGCCGCGAACTTCGTCGCCTGATGCGCAACGTGGCCCGCTCCGCCCAGCAACTGGTGGTGATGACCCATCGTTCGTCGGACATACTGCGGCAGGAGTACGGCATTGATGCTCAGCAGATTGCGGTAATTCCGCACGGTACGCATCTTACCCCCTGGCAAGACCCCCTGCTTTTGAAGGAAAAGTTCGGACTAACGGGCAAGAAAGTGCTGTCGACCTTTGGGTTACTGAGCGAAAATAAGGGCATTGAAAATGCCCTCACGGCACTTCGAACCATCAAGGAAGCGGTTCCGGAGGTGGTCTACTTAATCTTGGGCAAAACGCATCCGGTGGTGGTGCAGCACGAGGGCGAGCAATACCGCGAGAAACTGCACGCGCTGGTAGAGGAGCTCGACCTGCAAGAAAATGTTCGTTTCGTGAACAAGTACTTAGAGTTGGACGAATTGCTGGAGTATCTGAGCCTCACGGACACCTACCTGTTTGTTTCAAAAGACCCAAATCAGGCGGTGAGTGGCACGTTCACCTACGCTATGAGCTGTGGTTGCCCCATTATTTCCACTCCCATGCCCCATGCTCAGGAAACGTTGCGAACCGATACGGGTATTTTGCTGGAAGACTTCAACCAACCGGATCAGATTGCCGAGGCAGCGATCAAGATATTATCCGACGAACCCCTGCGCCAGCACATGAGCAATAATGCGTACTATCACACGCGCGGTGCCATCTGGCAAAACGTAGCGGTGCAGTACGCGCAGTTGTTTCAGCAAGTGGATGACCCCGCGGGAGTGCTGCGCTACGACCTGCCGGAGGTGAACCTGCGCCACGTGCGCACGCTAACCACCCCGGTGGGCATGATTCAATTCGCTAACTTCGGCATTCCTGACCTGGACTCCGGTTACACCCTGGACGATAACGCCCGAGCGCTGATCGCTATGGGCATGTACTATCATCACCGCCGCGAGCCCGAAGCTTTGTCGCTACTGGAAACTTACCTGGATTTCGTGGTTGGCTGTCAGCAAGCCGACGGCAGCTTTCTGAACTACGTGGATGAGCTTCAGCAGTTCACGCCGCAGAACGCCGAAGTGAACCTCGACGATGCCGCCATGCGGGCGGTGTGGAGCCTGGGCACCGTGGTGCGTTATCACAAAATACTTCCGTCTGATCTGGTCGATAAGGCGAAAGACGCTTTGTGGCGGGCGTTGCCCATCGTTCGTCAGGTGGATTCGCCCCGGGCGCGGGCCTTTGCCATCAAGGGACTCTACGCCTGCCACCGGGTGGAACCTAGCGACGAACTGCTGGAGATTATTGACCGGCTTGCACTGGGGCTACTCGATAAGTTTAACGGGGTGGCGACCCCCGCGTGGAACTGGTTCGAAGACTACCTCACTTACGCCAATAGCGTGCTTTCCGAAGGCATGATGTACGCCTACCTGGCTACCGAACGCGAGGAGTACCAACGCGTGGCGTACCAGTCGTTCGACTTCTTGCTGGAGTGCTTGTTTATCAAAAGCGGTCAGATTAAGGTGGTTTCTAACGACGGGTGGTGGATGAAGGGCGATATCTGCAAGCCCGGCGGCGAGCAGCCTATCGACGTATGCTACACCATCACGGCGCTGTCGCTGTTTCATCAGGTGTCGCAGCGCCCAGAGTACCAAGAAAAGCTCCACGCCGCCTTTAGCTGGTACCTAGGTAACAACCATCTCGGACAGATTATTTATAACCCCGTGACGGGTGGATGCTTTGACGGGCTGGAGGCCGGACACGTGAACCAGAACCAGGGGGCCGAATCTACGGTATGTTACCTCATTGCTCGCTTGCAGATGGAACTGGAGCACGGTTTAGCCCAGGAACCACGTCATACCTACAAGATCATGGTCGGTCAAAATTATTTGGTTACCCGCGAAGATACCTTGGGTCGTTCGGTAGCGTAGCCACACTGGTTGCTACTCGTACGTTTACTTTTTAAACTTTTACCATCTTGAAACCACGTCTCGTCAATTTCCGGCTACCGCCTCCTGACCCTGAACTAAAGTTGGTGGTTATTGTGCCAGCTAAGAATGAAGAGCACACGCTTCCGGCCACTCTGGAAGCCTTATACCAACAAACGGGGCCCAAGGGGATTTTTCTCAACAAACGATGGTACGAAGTGATCGTGCTGGCCAACAATTGTAGCGATGCTACGGCCGAGGTGGCTAAGGACTTTGTCCGGGAGCACCCCGACGGGCGGCTGCACGTGGTCTCGTGTCGTTTACCCCCGCCCGACGCGCACATCGGTTACGTGCGTCGTTTACTGATGGACGAAGCGTTCCGCCGCCTGATGCTGCGGGGCCGCCTCCGGGGAGTGATCGCGTCCACCGACGGCGATAGCACGGTAAACACCACCTGGGTCTATCACACGCTGAAAGCGGTGCGGCAGGGAGCTGACGTAGTGGGCGGACGGATCCGCACCACTCCCCAGGCCATTGGCCGACGGTACTACTTGCAGGATGTGATGTATCGCTACCTGCAAGCGCAGCTCGAGTCTATTATCGATCCACAGTCGGCCGACCCCTGGCCCCGGCACTTTCAAAATTTCGGACCCAGCCTGGCGGTTACCTGCGAACTCTACGAACGCGCCGGTCGGTTGCCCGTGCTGCGCTCGATGGAGGACGTACGTTTCTACGAAGCACTGCAGCGTTGCGACGCGCGCATCCGGCACTGCCCCCGCGTAGAGGTGCTCACCTCGGCCCGCACCCAGGGGCGCGTAGACTTCGGTTTTTCGGTGCAGTTGCAGCAGTGGGAGCAGATGCTACGGCAGGGCGATCCGTTCAACGTTCCCCCTGCCGACTACTGGGCGTTCCGTTTCACACTACAAAGCCACCTGCGGCAGGCTTGGGAACGCCGTTCACTGCTGGCGCTGCGGCCGGTGGCGCAACTGTTTTCGCTCTCGCCCTACTTTTTGTTCAATCGTATGGAAAGCAACCGCTACTTTGGCGCGTTTTGGCAGTGGTTCGCGCAGCTTCTGGAATTCGATCAGCTAGTAACCCAGCGGTTTGCGCTGGTGCCGATCGCCGAGGCCATTGCCGGTCTGCGGCAGCTAGTGGGGCAGGTTACCCCCTTCGTTCCCATCGGTCTAAGCGATACCGGTCCGTCCGTTGGTTCTGCTGATGCACTAGCGGAGGTTCTAACTCACCAAAAGCATCGTGCACCTCATCACCGGTCAACGGGTAGTTAGTCGGCTGCACCCAGTGGACCAGCAGCAGGTGCCCCCCGAGCCGCAGCGCCCGCAGAATATGCTGTTGAGCCTTCGCCAGATCATCCCACGACCAATAATAGGCCACTTCCGACACCAAAATCAGATCAAAGGTATCGTCGGGAAAGGTGTTCGGTATCCGCATTTGCTCCAGATGCACGTGTGGCTGGTCGTGCAGGCGCTGCCGGGCCTGTTGCAGGGGCTTCTCGCTGCCGTCGACGGCCAGCAAACGGTCGCAACGACTAGCCAACTGCTGGGTGAGTACCCCGATAGAGCACCCGATTTCAAAGGCGTTTTGGTAGCGCTCGTTGGGCAGGGTGGCTAGGGTAGCCGCGTACTTATCGCGCTCGTAGTCGCTCGTCTCAAAGCCCCAAGGGTCTTCATTTTGCTGGTACAGTTCGTCAAAATACTCGGTGGAAAGCGATTCGTTCATGGGGCTAGAAAGTATTCGTAGGGTTGGGTAAAATGATTAATCATCTCCGGGCTCAGCGTGAACCCCTCCGGGTCGTCGTCGATGAGCGGCGTGGTCTGCGACACGTGAGCGGCGATGGCCCGGCGTTTCTGGGGTAAGGACGCAGAAACATCCACCCGCCACCAGTTTCCGTCGGCGGCGGTGGGCAGATCGTCGGGCAGGGTCGATTCCCACACCCAGATGGGATATTCCAGCCAGCGAACAGGTACTGCTAACTGATCGACGGCTGCCCGCAACAAGTGCCAAGTGGCGCGGTGATCGCCGTGGGGGTCGCGCCGCCAAGGCACCAGCACGGTCTGGGGACGAAGCCGCGCTAACTGCCGGTGAATCAGGGCTGATTCCTTATCGAAGTTCTCTGACGTGGGCACGGGCACCCGGGTATCGGGAAGGCGCAGAAAATGGATATCGGACGGGGCTACGTTCAGAATTCTTAGGGCATTCAGAGCCTCTCCCTCGCGCAGGTCGCGGCGGGCCTCCGGCGGGTAGCGTTTCGAGTTTGGGTGCGACATGCTACCATCGCTCACGAACAACGCCGACACCGCGTGCCCCCGCTGCCGCAGCAGTGCGATGACTCCCCCGCAACCCAGCGACTCATCGTCGGGGTGCGGAGCCACCACCAGCGTGCGGCCCCAGGAGCGGAGTTCTTCCGGTGGGTAGGGTTGGGCCCGGTCGGCTACTTCCTTAAAAATCATTAGACCAGAGCGCATGGGCAGGAGTGGTTTGTTCGCCCACGTACTGCCCCACCTGGGCCAGGGCAATGTCAGGGGCGGGCTGACGCAGGTAGGTGGTGAGGTCGGCGTGCAGGCGGGCAAAGGGCTGAGGGTGCAGCAACCCCCGCGCTCCCACGCAACGTTCGGATAGTTGCATCACCTCCAGTCCGATGCGCTCGATCACCGAGCGGGTCATGTTGGCGTAGTTGATCATCTGCTCCGGCGAAGCGGCACCGTCTGCTTGCTGGCCCGCCTGCTCGATCCAGCGATTGCCGGTTTCAATTAAGATGGCCATTTCTCCCAGCCGCATGCGCTGGTACGGGTCGTCGGTGCGGTGCAGTTGCTGCAGGTAGGTGCGGGTGGCATCGAAAATCGCCTCGGCCCCGCCCAGGTGAACCGCCGCGAAGCGAATAGCCCCGCCACTGAAGTACGGCTGCCGGTGATAATCATCGGTCTGGCCCAGCAGATTGTCTTCGGTTAATTCAATACCACTGAAGTCAATTTTGTGGCTCACGCTGGCGTGCATGCCCAGGGGCTTCCAAAACGACGGGTCGTCCGGCGCTTCCGGATGCTCGTCGAGCGGCACGATGCCCATTTGCCAACCGCGTTCTTGACCTTGCTCATTGATAAGTTTTCCGGGCACGATGGGGCGGGTGACGTGTCGCGCTCCCGAGCAAAAGGTTTTAGCTCCCTGTAGCACGTAGCGTCCGTTACCCTGGGCCACGATCGACACACCGTCGTGCGCCTGGGTATTCCACACGCCGAACAGGTGTTGCCCGTGCTGCGCGTCGGCGTACCAGCGTTCCCGCTGCGCTACTGTGCCGAATAGGTGAATGAGCAACAGGGCGTTGATATGTCCTTCGTAGATGCGGCCTACCGACAGGTTTCCCCGGCCAACAAGTTTGAGCAGGTGCAACTGCTGCGCGGTTACGGACCGTTCAAACGAGAGCGGTTGTCCGGGCAGTGTAATACCTAGCAGGTCGGCTTCCCGAAGCCAGGCAAATTCCTGCTCGGGAAACCGCCGGGCGTCTTCTTCCGACTGCTGCTCGCGGTGGTCGGAAAGCTGCCTCGATAATTGAGCAGCTTTGGATAGAGTAGCAACGGGAGACGCCAGCGTCGGAGGGGCGTAGGATGTGATCATAATGCGTTAGCTAAAAAAATGGGGTGATGCCTGGCGTACCTCAGTTTAAGAGGCGTATTCTCGGCCCTTCTCATCCTCCAGTTGCTTGAGGCGGTACTCGGCATTGCGGCGGGCATGTTCCGAAGGTTCGAGTTGATGACCATTGCGTTGGGCGTACACCTGGGTGAACTCGGCACCAAACAGCAGAATCAGACTAGAATAATAAACCCACAGCATAATCAGAATGATGGACCCGGCCGCTCCGAAGGTGGCCCCCGGATCGGAATGCGCGAAGTAGAAGCCCAGCAAAAACTTGCCGATGGTGAACAAAACCGCGGTTAGAAAAGCACCGTATCCCACCGATTTCCACTCCACCTCGGCATCGGGCAGCACCTTAAACATGAGGGCAAACAGGGTGGTGAGCACCGCCACCGACACCAAGTTGTTGATTACGTAGAAAACAAAGGGCGGAATGGCGGGCAACTGCTGCCCGAGCCAGTCGTTGATCGCCGACAAAACCGAAGACAACACCAGCGACACAATCAGCAAAAACGCCAGGGCCAGCACGATGCCCAGGGCCGTGACCCGGCTGATCACCGTTTGCTTGATGCCCGCGTCGGGGTCCAGTTCCACCTCCCAGGCGTCGTTGAGCGACTTTTGCAGCTGACTAAACACCCCGGTGGCCCCGAACACCAGCGTAGCAAAGCCCACAATCAGCGCCATGGTGGAGTTAGACTCCTGCCGTGAGTTTTCTAGCATGGTCTTGACCTGTTCACCGGCGTCGCCGCCCATGGCCCCCCCCACCTGGTTAGTGATGACCTGCTCCACGTTGTCAGGACTCCAGATCAGACTGGCTATGGTGACGATAATAATGAGCAAACCGGGCAGGGAAAAAACGGAGTAGTAGGCGATGGACGCGCTCTTCTGAAAAGCGTCGTCGCTCTGCCACTCTTGATAAGTTTCTTTAAAATAATCGAAGATTTTACGAGCGTTCATAGGGCGAAAAAGTAGGGTTCACGCTAGTAACTCGCCAGAAGGACGAATGGTTATTCGCTCCGCAGGGCATCCACCGGGTTGGCGGTGGCCGCGCGCGTGGCTTGGTAGCCAACCGTGAGCCAGGCAATTAAAAGGGCTATCAGCCCTGCGATAATCAAACCGGCCGTCGAAATGCCGATGTGGTAGGCGAAGCCCTCCAGCCAACGATCCATCAGGAAGTACGAGAGTGGCACGGCAATGAGCAGGGCAATCAGCACCAGTTTGGTAATATCGCGAGACAGCAGCACCACGATGCTGAGCACCGAGGCTCCCAACACCTTCCGAATGCCAATCTCCTTGGCCCGTTGCACGGTGGTGAACGCCGTGAGACCGAACAAACCCAGACACGCAATGAAGACGGCCACGAGCGCAAACGCATTAAACAACTGACCGGCCTGCTGTTCAGCAGTATAAAGCGCACTGAACTCATCGTCTATAAAAGTGAAATCGAACGGCCGGTGCTGAACAACGCGTTCCCACGCCTCTTTCAAGGCGGCCAGGGTAGCCGAAGGGTCGCTGTGGGCAGCGGTGCGCACTAGTATCGTTCTTGACTGCCAAGGTTCAAAAAAGATGATCAATGGCTCAATCTTCTTGTGTAACGAGCCAAAGTGGAAATCTTTCACCACCCCCCGCAGCACGCTGCCCCGCCCCGTCATGGTGATATCTTGCTGCATGGCTTCTTCGGGACTAAAGCCCAGTGCGCGGGCAGCGGTTTCGTTGATTATAAAACCGAAGGTACGCAGCTGAAAGCTATCGGCTTGGATTGCCGCCAAATCGGCGGTAGTGAAGTCATGACCGGCTACCAGCTCCAGGCCCGCCGTAGCCAGAAAATCCTCATGAACGGGCAGCCCGGTGGCTGCCATCGTGAATTCATCGGAAGTGCCAGCGAGCGAAAGTCCGTAGCCCCCCTGGATGTTGGTAGGCGTTTCGTAGGCCGCGCTCACCTCTTCTACCTGATTCTGTTTCTTGAGTTCCGTCTTGAGCGCTTCGTACTGTTCGTACACAATATCGTCCAGGGGCAGGGCTACCAACTGATCCTTATCGTAACCCAGTTTCTGCTCTTGAATAAACCCAAGCTGTCGGTAGATGATCAGCGTGCTGATGATCAAAAAGGTGGAAATCACGAACTGAAAAACCACTAAGCCTTGCCGTAGGCTTCCCCCAGCACCGGTGGTGCGCAACTTGCCCTTGAGCACCTGCACCGGACGAAACGACGACAGCACTAGGGCCGGATACGCCCCGGCCAACAGACTCACCAGTATACCAATGCCTACGAGGCTGGCAACGGCAATTGGTTCGTCCAGGTAATCTAGCGTAAAGCCGCGCTGGGTGAGTTGCTGAAAGTAGGGAAGCAACAGGTGCGCCAACACCAAGCTTGCCAGCATCGACAGCGTGGTGATCAGGGCAGCCTCGCCCATGAACTGTCCCAACAACTGGCTACGGTAGGCCCCCAGCACCTTGCGCATGCCCACCTCGCGGGCGCGGTGCGTGGCGCGGGCGGTGGTCAGGTTAACGTAGTTGATGCAGGCCACCAGCAAAATGAGTAGGGCAACGGCTGAAAAGATATACACGTAGCGATAATCGCCTCCCGGTTCCAGTTCGCCGTCCATGTTTGAGCGCAGGTGAATGTCGGTGAGGGGCAATAAATTGTACGCTACGTAGCCATCGGCGACGAAGGCGTCGGGCACCTCGCGCCGGAGTAGCGTAGGAATCTTCTTTCGTAGCGAATGAATCGCTTCCGGTTCACTCAGTAGCAAGTAGGTAAAGTAATTAGCCGACCACCACATTTCCTCCTGGAAAAATTTCAGGGAGGTAGCAGAAGCGACCAGACGCGGGTGAATGTGAGAGTATACCGGTGGATCGGCCATCACACCTGTCACCTTAAACGGAGTGCGGTCGGTGCCAACCAGCAAGGTTTTTCCAACGACCTCCTGGTTTGTCCATTGCGAGCCGTAGTATTTCGCCGCCACCGAAGCCGTCAGCACGATAGATTGGGGGGCCGTTAGTGCGGTGGTCGGATCTCCCCGCAACAGAGGAAAACTAAACACCGAAAAGAAGGTGCTATCGGCGTAGAACAGCCCTTCTTCCTGAAACGACTGATCGCCCGACTGTACCATTCGGGGACGGATGTCAGAAGCATTGATGAGCCGAACGCCTCCCACCACTTCCGGAAACTCCCGCTGGAAAGCGGGCAGCACAGCCGTGGGTGATACGGCGGTCTTGGCCACCACGCCGCCTTCGCCGTACTCCAGACTAGCTCGGACGATATGATCCTTCTGCTCATGAAATTGGTCGTATTGCAACTCATAATACACGTAGGTGGCAATGAGCAGGACGCAACTCAAGCCCACCGTGAGGCCCAGCACGTTGATAATGGAATAGAGCCGATGACGACTCAGACTACGCAGGGCGGTGAGGAAATAGTTCTTGATCATTGCTTTTGTGGTGTTTATGGAGTTGTGGTAAAAGACTACTCGCTGCGCAGGGCATCCACCGGATTCACCCCCGCCGCCCGGAGGGATTGATAACTCACCGTTGCTAGCGCAATCACCAGGCACAGCAGTCCGGCCACGGCGAACACCGCTGCCCCAATATCGATATGATACGCAAATTCCTGCAACCAGCGGTGCATAGCGTAGTAGGTGATTGGAATAGCGACCACAAACGCAATCAGAATAAGGCGCACGAAATCTCGGTTAAATAACACGAGCAACTGCTGCACACTGGCTCCCAGCGTCTTGCGAATGCCAATCTCTTTCATGCGCCGCTCCGCCAGATAGGAAGCCAGTCCGTATAGCCCCAGGCAGGCAATCAGGATGGCCAGCACGCTGAAGGTGAGCATAATCTTGCCCAGCCGCTGTTCTTCGGCGTAACGCAAGGCCAGGTCCGCATCCAGGAACGAAGCCTCAAAGTAGCGGTCGGGAAAGACCGTCTTCCATTGTCGCTCCAGCGTGCGCCGAACCGAAGCTACATCTTTACCAGAAGCTTTGATGAGTAAATGATGGGTGTACTGACTCAGCGCGCCCTCACTGCTCATAAAAACGGTGGGTTCAATGGCGTCGCGCAGCGAGGTGCCGTGGTAATCAGCCACCACGCCCACCACCGTGCCGGTGAGGTCGCCGTAGGTCTGGCCGTTCTCGTAGACGTAGGTCCGAACGCTTTTGCCCAGGGCGGTTTCGGGCGTGAAGCCAAACTGCCGCACCGCCCGTTCGTTGAGCACCACCGCCGCCGTGTCGTCGGTACCGCTGGCGGCGGAAAAGATGCGTCCGCTCACCAGCGGAATGTCCAGCAGATCAAAGTAGTCGTAGCCCACGTGCTGCCGAAAAATACGACTACCTCTGTCTTTTTCCTTTGCCATTTCCTTCACTTCGTACGCCTGATCAATACCGTTACCAAAGCCAGGGCGTTCAAACGTACGGCTGGTTTGCTGCACCTCAGCCACGCTACCGAACGCCCGTTCCAGTGAAGCAATTTTTTCGTCGCCTATCTCATTGGGCAACGCTACGGTCAGAATTTGCTCTTTCGCAAAACCCAAGCCTGCCTCTTGTAGGTAGTTCAGTTGCTGGTAGGCGATGAGCGTACCGGCGATCAGTGCAATGGAAGCAACGAACTGAAACACGAGTAGACTGCGCTGAAGCAAGTTGTTTTGCCCCCGCGGTTGCCACAACTGCCCCTTAAGTACGCGCGCGGCGTTCACTCCCGATAGCACCCAGGCGGGATAACTTCCGGCCAGTAACCCGGTAATCAGCACCACCGCCAGCAACACGATCCAGAACGGAAACTGCTCAGTAAAGTTGATGGTGAGCGGACGTTGCGCGAGTTCGCCAAAGAACGGTAACAACAATTCGGTAAGCAGCAAGCCAATCATCAGCGCGGTAATACTTAACATCAGCGATTCGCCTAAAAACTGTCGTACCAATACGCCTCGGTTGGCCCCCGCCGTTTTGCGAATGCCGACCTCTTTGGCCCGCTGCACCGAGCGGGCCAGCGACAGGTTGGTGAAGTTGATGCAGGCGATAAACAAAATCAGTAGCGAGATCGCCGAAAGAATGGTAACGTACGTAATACTGCCGCCGGGCCGGGGGTCGCCCTGCGTGTTGGAGTACAAATGAATGTCGGCCAGTGCCTGAAGCTCGGGCACGAATTCTGCCCCTCCCGACTGTTTCCGGTATCGTTCGCTAAAGCCCGGCATCCGGGCGTTGACTGCTTCGGCCGAAGCGTTCGGACTCAGCTTGACGTAGGTCCACAGCCAGGGCCACCAGTAGCTGGTGAAGTCTCCTTGGTAGTGATACAGCCGCTTTAGCGCGGCTACCGACGACAGGAAGTCAAACTGCAGGTGCGAGTTGCTAGGCGGATCGACCACGATGCCCCGCACCTCCAACTCCAGGTCGTCGCCCACCCGGATGGTTTGGCCCAGCGGATCCTCATCGCCGAAGTAGCGTTGGGCGGTCGATTCGGTAAGTACCACGCCATCGGGCGCATTGAGTACGTTTTCCGGATTACCGGCCAGCAACGGAAAGTCGAACACCCGAAAGAAACTACTATCGGCGAAGTAAAAATGCTTTTCCTCCTGTCGCACCGCGTCCGATCGGTTGAGGCGTTGCACCTCCACCGGGGCTTGGTGAACCCGAACCACTTCCTCAAACTCGGGAAATTCTTGCCGTAGGGCCACCGCGTGCGCTCCGCCCGTACCCGCAAAGTCTTTGTCGTACGGATGTTGTTGAACAACCCGGTAAATCCGGTCAGACTCGGTATGAAAGCGGTCAAAGCTCAACTCGTACTGCACGTAGAGCGCAATAAGCGTAAAGCAGGTAATACCGAGGGTCAGTCCGGCAATGTTGATGATCGAGAAACTGCGGTGCTTGCGCAGGTTCCGTAGGGTGATGGTGAAGTAGTGTTTGAGCATAAGCGTTAGAATTTGATGGTGAGAAGTTGCCTCCAAGCGGCACTATAAGCTAGAGAGTAGGCAAAGATCGGACGCGGCGCGCTTTCGTCTTCGTGGGGTTGAGATTGCATCGGCGGCGGAAGTTAGCATTCCGTCGAGTTTGATTTCGTTTCATTGCTTTTTGCTGCTGCTCTTTTAGATGTTTCCCCCGCCTCGCAATGGCGTTGCGGGGGAAGGTTACTCACTGCGCAGCGCATCCACCGGATTGCTCAGGGCGGCGCGCACCGACTTATAGCCCACGGTGACCCAGGCGATACCGATGGAGGCGAACAGGGCCAGAGCGAAGTAGGTGATGCTCAGGGGGATGCGATAGACGAACGTCTCTAGCCAGGCTTGCATGGCGAAGTAGCCCAGCGGCGCGGCGATCACGAAGGCCAGCAGCACCAGCAGCGTGAACTCTTTGGAAAACAAATAGACGATCTGCGGTGCCGTCGCCCCCAGCACCTTGCGCACCCCAATTTCCTTTTGCCGTTGCAGCGACAAGTAGGAGACCAAACCGTATAAGCCCAAACAACCGATCATGATCGACAGAAAAGCAAAGATTTTGAAGGCTTGGTACATGATGTCTTCCAACACGTACATCGCTCCGTTTTCAAAGTACTCTTCCATCGTCATGGCCTGGTAAAAATAGTCAGGATAGATCTGTTCCCAGGCGTCCTCAATAAACGATAACCGGTGAATAGACTGTTGCTCAGTGAGTTGAATGGCCGCGATGTTTACCCAGTCGCTGTAGTAGAAAAAGCAGGGGTGAATCTCTTCCTGCAACGACGCATTGTTAAAATCCCGGACCACCCCCACGATGGTAGCTTCTTTGTCTCCGTGCATCATCGTTTGGCCAATGGCTTCTTCCGGGCTACCGTAGCTGAAGATTTTTACCGCCCGCTCATTAATGAGCATGTTATAGCCTGGTAGCGAATCAATCACCTTGTCTTCCTCCCGCAGGTTCCTTCCGGCGAGTAGCTCAAGGTCGAAGGCTTCTAGGTACTGGGGATCAACGCTCTTTCGTTCAATACCGTACTTCTCGTCCTCACCGCGCAACGGATTATACGCTCCGGTCCAACTGTTGTCGCTCGAGATGGGCGGGCCCGAGCTGAAGCTTACCCGAGTCACCGCCGCCTGATTGGTAATCTGATTGCGAAAGGCTTCCAGTTTCTGCCGATCGTTTTCGGGCACGTAGACCACCGCCATATCATCTTGTCGGAAGCCTAAATCTTGGGTGCGCATGTAGCGCATCTGCATGGCCACCACGATGGTACCAATAATGAGCAACTGTGAGATAACAAACTGCGTAACCACCAGCACCTTACGCAGTGAAAACTTACCCGCAAATCCACTCTTCGGTTGGTTCATCGACTGCTTTAGGGCATCTACCGGGCGAAAACCGGACAGCACCCGCGCCGGGTAGTAACCCGCTAACAACGTAATCACCAAGCATAAGGCCACTAGAAAATAAGCGACGCTTCCGTCAATGGCCAACCCAAAGTCGATCACGGGCGAAAGATACTGGTTGTAGGCATCGACAAACCATTCGGCCAGCAGAAGTGCGGCTACTGCGGCGAGTAAGGTGATGGCCAGGGTTTCGCTCAGAAATTGGAGCATCAATTGCGAGCGCACTCCGCCCAGCGTCTTGCGAATGCCAATTTCCTTGGCGCGTCGCACCGACTGGGCCGTGGCCAGATTGATGAAATTGATGCAGGCAGTGAGCAGCACAATAACGCCCATGGTCACAAACGCCCCAATGAGAATAGCAGGAGTTGCGTAAATCGTACCTTCGTACTGCTCGTCGGTGTGCACCTCGGGCAGGGATTGCAGATAATACGACTGCTTGGCGGCCTCTTCGGCATCGTGGTACTTATCTTTGAACCCCACCAACTGCGATTCAAGCCGCGAGGGGTCTTCCGATTCGGGTAACAGTACAAATGCAAACCAATTGGAATTGACGTTTCCCCACGCATCTTCCAGCCAGGGACGCTCGCGTTCGTAGGCTTGGGTGGAAAGCAGTATGTTGAATATAACGTTGGAGGTGCTCGGGACGTCCCGCAGCACCCCGCTGATCCGGTAGGGTTCCTGGTTTACGATCAACGTTTTTCCCAGCAATTCGTCATACCGTCCGGCGTAGTCTTTTCCGTAGAGTCGGTCGGCGATTTCTTGGGTAAGCACCACTTCGTCGGGGGTGGTGAGGATACTTTTTCGATCCCCGGCCAGTAGCGGATGGTCAAACATCCGCAGAAAGTACTCATCGGTGTACGTCATGCCAAAACCCCGCTCGAAGTCAACCAGGATGGGCGATGCTTCTTCAGACGTTTTTAGGATTGCTTCGTTGTTGGTCACCACCTGGGTAACCAACGGCAGGTCGGGAAAGTCATTGCGCAGGGCCGACGCCAACGGATACGTGACGCTGCCTTGGTAACCGATTCCTTCGTTACCCTGGTATTGCCCCACCACCCGGTAAATCTGATCGGCTTTAGTATGGTAGCTATCGAACGAATACTCGTGCTTCACAAAGGCGTAGGTGGCAATGCAGCAGGCCATGCTCAGGGCCAATCCAGCGCCGTTGATGAGCGTATTCATTTTGTTACGGCGAAAGTTGCGCAGGGTGGTGATGAGGTAGTTCTTGAACATGGGGAGACGGTTTGGAAGTTTGCAAGGGGCTGTCAAACGTTGTGCCCCGTTGATAATGTGCTGAATATCAGTTGTTTGTATACTTATGTGTTTTTACAAACTGTTCGCAATCGGTCAATTGTTGTCCGGTTCCGAACACTTTGTTTAGGGAACGTCACTGCGAGGCGAGCTCGCAGCTCGCTAAAAAGCCAATGGTGAGCAAGCTTATCCAAACCCCCTTACGCGCCAGCGCAACTCCTCGCCGACGCGATCGTCGCCCGGCAGTCTCGAGCAAGTTTAAGCCAGACGTAGTTGCGACAATCACCCAGCAGTCTCGAGCACATACAAACGTGCTCGAGACTGCGTCGGCAGGGTCTTTGCGGTTTCATCTACTGCTCATCCATCGCGCGAGTCTACGTAGTCTTCTTCGATATAGAGGCATCAGCCTCGCAGTGACGTTCACCATCAACATCCAGTACCCTATGGAACGAGGCGGAAGTGTATACATCGTGGCTAACCAACGGCGCACTACCCTGTACGTTGGTGTTACCTCTAACCTGCCGCGGCGCATCTGGCAGCACAAAACGAAGTATTATCCCCGCAGCTTCACCGCCCGCTACAACTGTGACCAACTCGTTTACCACGAAGCCTTGCCAACCATTGTGGAAGCCATTGCGCGCGAGAAGCAATTGAAGGCCGGTTCGCGTAAGAAGAAGCTTGCCCTCATCCGCCGCCTCAACCCCGAGTGGCGCGACCTGTACGAGGACATTAAGGGTTGATGACACGGTGCTTCCCCCCAACCGTCGCTGCGAGGCGGCTCGTCCTTGTAATAAAGAAAGCGTAAAGAACAGTTAAAAGAAAGCGAACGCAAGGAAACGCCGACTAGGTCCGCCGACGCAGCCTCGGGCACTCAAAGCGAATGCTCGAGACTGCGTCGGCGGGTTTAGTCTGTGCTTCCTTTTCGCAGCTCTGCTACCTTTGCGATTTACGTCTTCTCTATAACGAAGACGAGCCGCCTCGCAGTGACGTTTCCGGGTGGCTCACTCGTCTCGCAACGAGTCTACTGGGTTGGCTGCGGCGGCGAGCAGCGAGCGATAGCCAACCGTGAGGGCGGCAATGCCCAAAGCAACGAGCAGCGTGACACCGAAGAACCCGGCGTGCAGCTCGACGCGGTGGGCGAAGGTGTCTAACCAGGCCCGCATGGCCAAGTACCCCAGCGGCGCGGCAATTACGAACGCCAGCAAGACTAACCCGGCAAACTCGCGCGTGAAGCGAAACAGAATATCCCGCACGGTGGCCCCCAGCGTCTTGCGAATACCAATCTCCTTGCGGCGGTGCAGCGTGAGGTACGCCGCCAAGCCGTATAAGCCCAATCCGCCTACCAGCAGGGCCAACCCGGCCATCAAACGGAACAGCCGGTAGAGCATATCTTCCAGCGTGTAGAGCATTGCCACGTGCTCGTCGACCCACTCAGACTGAAAGAAGTCGTCGGGATACAGGGCCTCCCACTGCGACTGGAGCGTCGACAGCACCTCGGTGGGCGGGCCACTGATGCGAACGTGCGCCACCCGCAGGGCGTCGCCGTAGTAGAAGTAGCCGGGCTGCACCGCCTCCTTGAGCGAGTTGTTGACGAAGTCAGACAGCACCCCCACCACCTCCATGCGTATCCCCGCCCCTCGGTCCAGCGTGAAAGTGTGTCCCAGGGCGGCTTCCAGGCTGTCGAAGCCTAGGGTGTGCACCGCCCGTTCGTTGAGCAGCACCGCTCGGGTGGTCACGCTGTCGGGGGCGTAGTCTGCCTCGCGCAGGTTGCGCCCGGCCACCAGCGACAGCCCAAAGGTTTCCACGTAGTGCGGGTCGATCACCTTTTGTTCCAGGTTGACCCGCTCGCCGTCGGCGGTGTAGCCTTCGTTCCAACTGCGGTTGCGCGAGGTGGGCGGGGCCGAACCCAGCGCCACTTGCTCTACCGACGCGTGGGTGAGTGCCTGCTGCCGAAACAGCGCTCCCGCCGTCGCATTGCGCTCCGATGGGGGCAAATCTACCATCAGCACGTTGTCCTGCACAAACCCCTGGTCCTGCTCCTCAAAGTAGCGCATCTGCGTGGCGGTGACCAACGTGCCGATCAGCAGCATCTGAGCGATAGCAAACTGGGTAACCGTAAGCACCTTGCGTAATGAAAAGCGCGCTCCGAACCCGGTGCGGGTAGTGGTCGCCACCGACTGCTTAAGCACGGTCGTCGGACGAAAACGGGTGAGCACCAGCGCGGGATAGATACCCGCCAGCAGGGTCACCAGCAGCGCCAGCGGCACCAGAAATAGCCCCACGCTGCGATCCAGTTCAAACCGCATCACCACCCACTGCGTGAAGGGTGCCATGTAGTCATTGATGCCGTCCAGCATCAGATCGGCCAGGGCTACCGCCAGCAGCGAAGCTATTACTACTTGCAAACCTGCTTCGCCCAAAAACTGCCCCAGCAGTTGTCGTTTCTGTCCGCCCAGTATCTTACGGATGCCAATTTCCTTGGAACGCTGAATGGCCTGGGCAGTAGACAGGTTCACAAAATTGATGCTACCGGTGAGCAACACCACCAGCCCCAGGCCAATCAACGCACCCAGCAGCAGCAGCGGAACCGTGAAAAAGGTGCCGCCGTAGCGCGCTTCGGTGTGCACGTCACCTATGGCTTGCACGTGGTAGGTGCGCCGCGGTGCCAGGTCTTCGTCCAGGTGGCGGGCCATCAGTTGGTTGATGGCCTCGGTCACCTGTTCTAAGGTAGCTCCTTCAGCCAGGGTGAAAAAAGCATTGCTAGCCCTCGGGACACTTTTCCAGTTAGCCGTCCAGCCGGGGTTGTCTTGCTCGAATACTTCTATTGGCAGTAGCAACTGAAAGTAGACATTGGTACGGTCGGGCACGTCTTCCAGCACACCGCCGATTTGAAAATCGCGCTGGTTAATGGTTAGCGTCTCCCCAATGAGTTCTTCGTAGCGGTTGCGATAGTCGGCTCCGAACAGGCGGTCGGCCAGCGAGCGGGTGAGCACCACCTCATCGGGCCGTTGAAACACGGTGGAGTGATCACCCGCCAGAGCCGGGTAGGAAAAGGTACGCAGAAAGTGCTCGTCGGCGTACACCGAGTGATAGGCCTGAAACCGCTGCTCGTCGCCCGCGGCGCTGATGCGTTTGATCACGGCGTAGTTGCGGGCGTACACCTGGGTGGCACTACTCACGGCGGGCACCTCGTCGCGCAGGGCTTCGGCCATCGGGAAGGCAATGGCTCCGTGGTACTCGGTGCCGTCGGAGCGCTGTGTCTGGCTCACCACCCGGTACATACGGTCGGCCTGCGGCTGGAAGTTATCGTAGGTGTACTCATGCTTCACGATCACGTAGACCACCAGACAGCAGGCAATGCCCACCGATAGACTGATGACATTCATCAGCGTGGTGGTGCGGTGACGTAGCAGGTGGCGATAGGCGGTGGTGAGGTAGTTGCGGAGCATAGCGTGTTAAATTACGATAGTTAATTTATTGCCTATTTTCTTACCTTTAGACCTAAACGTATTCCCCATGGCCTACCGAGACTTCACCCTGGAAGACATTGAGATGCAGTTCGGGATCAAGAACCGAAACGATGCGTTGTTCACCGGTGATGCCATAGCGCCCCAAACTCCTTCTGCCGAACTGCTGCGCGACCTAGCCGAGGCGCGGGAATTGCCCATTCGTAGCGAAAAAGCTAAGTCCGAGCTGATTGTTGTTCCCATCCTGCTGGAGTTGCGAAAGCTCACGAACAAATTCTTTACGATCTACTCCGGGGACACACTGTTGGCAGATAAAGAGCGGGGCTTAGTCGGAGAATGCGATTTTCTCTTGGCTAAGGATACCGGTTCATTCAGCATCAACGTTCCGCTCCTTTCGGTCGTAGAGGCCAAGAAGAGCGATATCGAAGCCGGTATTCCTCAGTGCGGTGCGCAACTGATCGGTGCCCGGGTGTTCAATGAGCAGCGCAGACAAAAACTTCCGGCGCTCTACGGTTGCGTGACCACTGCCGATGACTGGAAGTTTCTAAAGTTGCAAGATCAAATTATCACCGTGGATAAAGATACTTACTACCTGCGCGAGCTAGACGTTATCCTAGGGATATTCCAGCACATTATAAGTTTCTATCAGCGAGTAATATCTTAACTGATGTTACGCACCCAATCCAAGTGATCTGTTAAATTTACGGATAAAAGCTACTATCAAGCAAGAGAACCAGTCATGGATAAGGAGATATTAGATTTATACACGGACTATCTTTTGGTTTCCACTGCTCAGACTACGGCTACTGGTATGTCTGACATGTTGGAAGGTAGTCTTAGCCACGACAAGATTACCCGTTTTCTTTCCAAAGATGATTTTACTTCCAAAGACCTGTGGAAACTGGTAAAATCTACTGTGCGGGAGATAGAGCAACAGCCAGGATTAAGCTATCTGATCCTGGACGATACGGTGGAAGCTAAGCCCTATACGGATGAGAATGAGCTTATTTGCTGGCATTTTGATCATACCGTGGGCAAATCAGTTAAGGGGGTCAACCAGTTAAGCTGCCTACTCTACCGTGCTGGGGTTTCTCTGCCAGTGGGTATGGAGTTGGTCAAAAAAGACAGATGGACTACCGATAAGAAAACAGGCAAGCAGAAAAGAGTGGCCAGCACCGATAAACAGACCCTTTTCCGCAAGATGGTGAGCAGTGCCTGCCAGAATCTTTCTAGGGTGGATTATCTGCTAGCTGACACCTGGTTTGCCTCCGCCGAAAACATGCGCCACATCAAGGAAGGGCACAAAACTGAATTCATCATGCCCTTGAAGACCAACCGGAAGGTAATAGTGGTTGGGGGCAACGGACAAGAAGAACGAACAGACCAACTGCAACTACAAGAAGGGCAGGCGGTGGAAATCCAGCTTGAGCAAGTCGGTTTCCCCCTACTACTTACCAAAGCGGTCTACTATAACAAAGACGGCAGCCAAGGGGTACTCTATCTGGTGAGCAGTGATTTGTCGCTGAGCGGTGAACAGATCAAGGATGTTTACAGCAACCGTTGGAAAGTAGAAGAGATGTACAAATCAGTCAAGAGCAACGCTAGCTATCCTAAGTCACCAACCAAAACGGTCAGGACACAAGCCAACCATTTCTTCTGCTCCATGATTGCCTTCTGGAAACTGGAGCGCTTGAAAATGAAAACTAATCTCAACCATTTTGCCATGAAGGCAATACTTTACAAAAATGCAGTGAAAGCTGCTTTCAAACAGCTATCCGACTTCAAAGCTCAACTCAACATTGAAGTCGGTGCGTAACATCAGATCTTAATCCTTCTACTCAACGTACAACCTATCGAATGTCGCTACACATGAAACTTCTCTTTGATATTTTCCGTCACGATCATGCCGTCAAATAGGTTAATGGTGCGGTTAGCGTAGGTGGCGTCGTGGGGCGAGTGGGTTACCATCGCGATGGTGGTGCCCGCCTTGTTGAGTTCCGACAGCAGGTTCATCACCTCTTCGCCATTGGTAGAGTCCAGGTTACCGGTCGGCTCATCCGCCAGGATGAACTTGGGGTTGGCCACCACGGCCCGGGCAATGGCCACGCGCTGCTGCTGTCCGCCCGACAACTGCTGCGGGAAGTGACTGCGGCGGTGCATAATATTCATGTGCTCCAGGGCAGCGCTCACCTTTTTCTCCCGTTCCGACGAAGGCACTTTTAGATACAGCAGCGGCAACTCCACGTTTTCAAACACGGTGAGTTCGTCGATCAGGTTGAAGCTCTGAAACACGAAGCCGATGTTGCCCTTGCGCAGTTGAGCGCGCTGCCGCTCCGAGAAGCTGCCCACCTCGTGGTCCATAAAATGGTACTCGCCCGAACTCGGATTGTCTAATAGGCCCAGAATGTTGAGCAACGTCGATTTGCCGCAGCCCGAGGGGCCCATAATGGCCACAAATTCGCCGGACTTGATCTCCATGTTGATGTCGTTCAGGGCGGTGGTCTCTACCTCGTCGGAGATGAAGACTTTCTTGAGATTGTTGGTTTTGATCATGATTTTATTGTTGGGGGTTAGAAAATGGGTGTTGGGTTTTAGGGATTAGGTGTTGGGTGTTAGGGTTTGGGTTTTGTGTAATGTCGTTTAGCGGGTATTCTAGCTCTAACTTTTTGAAGGAATGTGTTAAGCATTTTCTTGGCACCAAGCAGCTTCTCGGTAGTAGTTTCGTACTCGTCTTGATCAATGTATTCTAGGTCTTTTGACAATAGTAGTTGGTACTCTAGCTCGCTGGCTGATCCCATCGCGATGGTAAAGAACTTGGCTAGATCAGGATCGGTATTTCTACCACAGCCCTCCGCAATGTTGGTTGGTGACGAAGTGGCCGATTTCCGCATCTGGCTCGTCAATCCGTATAATTCTTCCGAAGGGAATTTTCGGGTGATCCGGTATATGTCTAGCGCGATTTCGTGGAAAACTTCCCACACCCGCAACGTCTTAAAATCTATCATCTATGCAAATTTATAGTACTACATCACTTAAGCCCTAAGCCCTAACACCTAAAACCCTAGCCCGTCTGAAAGTCCCCAACACCCTAACCATCCCTACAAATCAAAACACCAACACCTCATTGTCTCCGAAATTCTCGTACGACGAAGTGATCACCTGCTCGTTCGGTTCTAATCCTTCCACCACTTCGTAGTACTCAGTATTCTTGCGGCCTAGCTTAATGTCGCGCTTCAGGGCTTTGCTGCCGTCGTTGTTCATCACGAACACCCAGTTGCCGCCCGTATCGCGGAAGAAGCCGCCGGTGGCCAGCAAAGTGGCTTCTTCGGGACTGCTCAGCTCCAGCTTGATGCGCAGCGACTGTCCGCGCCGGATGCCGTCGGGCACCTCGCCCACGAATTTCATGTCCACCTCAAAATTACCTTCCGACACGGTGGGGTACTTCTTGTAAATCTCCAGGCGGTAGGTGTTTCCGGCGAAGCTAAAGGTGCCCTGTTGGCCCACGTCTACCCGCGGCAGATACAGTTCATCAATGGCCACGCGCACCTTGAAGGCATCCAGCAGCGCCACTTGCCCCAGGCGCTCGCCGGGATTGATAGATTGCCCCGGTTCCCAGTCAGAGGTGGTAAGCAGGCCTTCGGTGGGAGCGGTGATGACGAGGTTGCCCAAGATTTCGCCCACGCCTTCCATGCTGCGCAGCATGCGGTCTTCCGACGAACGAATCTGGCTCAATTGCATCGATCGGGCAATAGAATCCGACTGATAGGCTTTATAGGTAAGCTCTTTGCGACGCATATTGTACTTGTACTGCTCTTCCACTTCTTCGAGCTCGCGCTGCGAGATGAGTTTCTTTCCGGCCAGCTCCTTAAAGCGGGCGTACTGCGGTTTGAGTAGCTGAATCTGATAGTCGATTTCGGCCAGTTGGGCTTTCTGATTAAGGTCGTTCTGATCCAGTTGGAGGCGGGTGGTGCGCAGGATGTTGAGCTGCTCGTACAACTGCGCTTCGCGCTGCAGCACGTCTAGTTGCAGGTTAGAATTGGCCAGCGTCATGATGGTATCGCCCTTCTCCACCAGCGCTCCCGATTCCAGGGTGATGTCTTTCACCACCCCGCCTTCCACGGCGTCGAGGTAGATCGTCTGACTGGGCATTACAATACCGGTTTCCGGAATATTTTCCTGAAACACGTCGCGCTTCACTTCCGACACGGTAATTTTTTCAGCGTCTACGTTTAACTTAGAGCGGTTGTCGGCGAGTAAAAAACTATAAAGGACAAAAGACAGAAAAGCGAGTCCGCCTCCGATCGCCAGGATGCGTCCGGTCGTCCACGTTTTCTTCTTTATTTTTCGGTCCATTCCCATGATAATAGAAGGATTGAATTGTTGAATGATTGAATAAACTATTAGATGCTGGATAGTGGATATTGGCTGTTGGAATGTCAGACTAAAAACTAATATCCAACAACTACTATCCAACATCCGATAAGGTGCTAACGCTGTGCCAAACCCCGGAAACTTGGTTGAGGGCCAAATTTGGCCGATTCGGTGCGCACCAAGTGTACGGAAACGGACACCAAGTGTGCGGTAACGGACGGTTTATGTTCAAGGAGATTATCCAAATGGTGAAAGAACGAGCGAGGTAATATAGCAAAATCCGGCTTATCTTAGCGGAAAAGCAAGTTTGTGCACCTTCGAGCTTCCCCTGGCTAATTTCACCGGTGCAACGGTATAGTCTTTGACTACTCATTACCACATCAACCGCCTATTCAATTCCCTATTCACTCATTCTATCATTCTTTCAATCCATCATTCAACCCGCCCATGCCCCGAACTACCAACAAAACCGGAAAAATACTCATCGTCGATGACAACGAAGATGTGCTGCAAGCCGCCAAGATTTTCTTGAAGCGCCATTTCTTGCAAATCGACACCGAAATGAATCCCGGAGCCATTCCGGCCACCATCAGCAACGAGCAGTACGACGTGATTCTGCTCGACATGAACTTCACCAAGGACGTGAGTAGCGGCAAAGAGGGCTTTTTCTGGCTGGATCAGATTCTGGAAAAAGATCCCTCAGCGGTGGTGATTCTGATCACGGCCTACGGCGACGTGGACCTGGCGGTGCGCGCTATCAAAGAAGGAGCCACCGACTTTGTGCTCAAGCCCTGGAACAACGAAAAGTTGCTCGCCACCGTGATGGCCGCCCTGCGCCTGCGCGCCTCCCGCAGCGAAGTGAACCAACTGCGCTCGCAGCAAGAGATTTTCAATGCCGACCTCAACAC
Source organism: Cyclobacteriaceae bacterium (assembly GCA_965217295.1). Taxonomy (GTDB): domain Bacteria; phylum Bacteroidota; class Bacteroidia; order Cytophagales; family Cyclobacteriaceae; genus Tunicatimonas. Next base: position 2,729,527 of record CBDCHR010000008.1, on the reverse strand, counting down.
CAAATTTCAGGATATCATCGGCAGCAGTCCGGCCATGATGCGGGTCTTCGAGACCATTGAGCAGGTGGCGGCCACCGACGCCAACGTGCTCATCCTGGGCGAGAACGGCACCGGCAAGGAGGTGATCGCCCGCGCTATCCACCGCCACTCGTCCCGCGCCGACAAGGTATTTATCAACGTGGATTTGGGGGCGGTGACCGAATCGTTGTTCGAGAGCGAACTGTTCGGGCACACCAAAGGCTCGTTCACCGATGCCAAGCAGGATCGGGTGGGGCGCTTCGAGGCGGCGTCCGAAGGCACCCTTTTTCTGGACGAGATTGGCAACCTCACCTTGCCGTTGCAGGCCAAACTGCTCACCGCCCTGCAAAACAAGCGCATCACGCCGGTGGGCTCTAACAAAGCGGTCGATGTGGACGTGCGTTTCGTGTGCGCTACCAACATGCCCTTGTACGAGATGGTGCAAAACAGCGAGTTCCGGCAGGATTTGCTCTACCGAATCAATACCATCGAGATTCGTCTGCCTGCCCTGCGTGAGCGTCCCGAGGATATGGAGCCGCTCTCCACCCACTTCCTAACGATGTACACCAAGAAATACGGCAAAGCAGTGCACTCCATCAGTCCCAGCGCCATCGCCCGCATGCAGAAGTACCACTGGCCGGGCAACGTGCGCGAACTGCAGCACGCCGTGGAGCGCGCCGTGATTCTGAGCAACAAGCCTACCCTGCAACCCGAAGATTTCTTTTTCAACGCCGAAGGACCCCGGAGCGCACAGGATCAGCAGGATTTACAATTGGAGAAATTTGATCTGGAAGAAGTAGAAAAGCTGTTAATTCGCAAGGTGCTCAAGAAGCACGGCGGCAACATCTCCAAAGCGGCGGGTGATTTGGGACTCACCCGCGCCTCACTGTATCGCAGACTGGAAAAGTATGATATTTAACCGATTTGAGTGGACGCTCTTGATGCGCATCGTCCTGCTGGCGGGTAGCATGCTGCTGTGTCTGTATTTTGTGGTGTATACCGAAAAGTACGTGAGCGGCGTGATCGTGTCGCTGCTGGTGGTCTACCAAATCTACGAGCTGTACCAGTACGTGCTGGAGACCAACCGTAAGCTCACGCGCTTCCTGGAGGCGGTGCGCTATTCTGATTTTACGGCAGGATTTAGCAAAGACAGCAAGCTGGGCGAAAGTTTTCGCAACCTGAATCGTATGTTCAACGAGGTGTTCGACGCTTTCCGCCGGGCGCGGGCCGAAAAAGAAGAAAACTGGCAGTACCTGAAAACCGTGGTGCAGCACGTGAACGTAGGCTTGTTGTCGTACGATGAGTTGGGCAACGTAGAGCTGATCAACAACACCGCCAAACGCTACCTGCGCACTCCCCACCTGACCAATATTCAGGAACTGGCCGAGGTGAATCCCGAAGTGTACCAAACCATCCTGCACCTGGCGCCCGGCACCAAAACCCTGGTGAAACCCAGCAGCGACCTGCACCTGTCAATTAATGCTACCGAACTGCGCCTGCGCGGCAGCCAGTACAAACTGGTGTCGATGCAGAACATTTTGTCGGAACTGCAGCAGCAGGAAATTGAATCGTGGCAAAACCTGACCAAAGTGCTGCGCCACGAGATCATGAACTCCATTACGCCCATTGCATCGCTGGCGGGCACGGCCATCGACATCATTCAGGAAGACGTGGTGCGGCAGAATGGCAGCATGCTGTTTGATCTGGAAGCCTACGACGACATCAGCATGAGTTTGCGCACCATCGAGAACCGCAGCCGCGGGCTGGTGACCTTCGTGGATGCCTACCGCAACTTCACCAACATTCCCCGGCCGGAGTTTCAGCGGGTGGTGGTGAAAGACGTGGTGCAAGAAGTGGTGAAGTTGATTCGGGCTGGGGTGGCCGACCACCGCATCGCGCTGGAAGTAAGTATGGATCCGCCCAACCTGATTGCCCGCATGGATGCGAAGTTGATCGAAATGGTATTGATCAATGTACTCAAGAACGCAGCCGAGGTGCTCAACGAGACGGAAAATCCCACAATCACCATCGACGTGCACTCCGATATGGAGCAGCGGGTGTTTATTGACATAACCGACAACGGCCCCGGCATTGAGCCCGAAGCATTAGAGAAAATCTTTATTCCCTTTTATACGACCAAGAGTACCGGCTCGGGCATTGGGCTGAGTTTGTCGCAACGCATCATGCAGATGCACCAGGGCAACCTGATAGTGCGCTCGAAAGTGGGCGAGGGGACAACGTTTACGTTGCAATTATGAGATGGTGGGTGTTTGTAACCCAACAGGAAAAATTACTATCTTTAGAAAAAGAATACGATGGAACAGATTACTTTAACTATCAAGGATGTTAAGAAACGAGAATTACTACTTTCTTTATTAAAGGAGTTAAGTTTTGTGGAAATTACTGAACATCCGGCTAACAAATCAGAAGAACAGAAGCCGTACGACTTTTTCGCTTCGGCTGGTTTATGGAAAGGGAGAGATATGGATGGAAAAGAATTTCGCTCCCAAGCATGGAAACGAAACCAGTAATACTCTGTGACACCGACGTCCTGATGCAATGATTGCTGCCACCGCCAAAGAGCATCAGATTTCTCTTTATACGCTCAATAGAAAAGACTTCCGATACATTGAGGGAATCTCTTTGTACGAGTCGAATAAATAAAGCCAGAATTAATTCATCCTGGCTATCTCTTTCGTCCGATGCACCCTATTACGAAGGACGTTCCGTTTCGGTTTCCACCTGATCGGTTTGTTCAACTTTAACATCTTTTTCCTTGGCGGGCTTCACCGCGTAGGTGGGGCAAATGGTGGTGTAACAACCTGACAGCGAAAACATGGTTCCTACCAGCGCGATCGTAAATAATTTCTTTTTCATAACACAGATACGTTTGATGCGACAAATCTTTTCATCAAAAGTACCGGTCAACCTAGAATCGTCCAATTGCAATCCGATCCGAATGGTACATCGTAGGAAATGAGTGATATGAAAGGTAATGTCGCGGGGATATCTTCCGGAGCGCTAAGTGTCCGTTTTCGTACACTAAGTATCCATTATCGGACGGTTGCAAACGCGGTGACCCCCTCAAACGGCCTGGAAACAGCGATTTGTCCCTTGGCATACTTGTTGGCAAACCAATGAATAAGAAACCGGAAATTGCTATAAATCATCAAGTTCTACTTTCTACAGTTTCCCAGTTTCCACGCAATGCTTTCTTAACTTCTAACCAATAGAACCTTACCTATTATGCTTAAACTTATCGACATCGACAAATTTGTGCAATCGCGTTTCAAGAAGACCTTCATCCTGAAGGGCATCGACCTGGAGATCGAGGAAAACGAGTTTGTCACCATCATGGGGCCCAGCGGGGCGGGCAAGTCTACCCTGCTCAACATCATCGGCCTGCTCGACCCACCCTCGGCCGGAGAGTACTACCTGCGCGACCAGCCGGTGCACAAGCTCAAGGAGCGGCAGCGCAGTGAGTTGCAGAAGCACACCATCGGCTACGTGTTTCAGGCCTATCACCTAATCGACGAACTCACGGTCTACGAAAACATTGAGACTCCTTTATTATATCAAAACATGCCCGGCAAGCAACGTAAGGCGCGGGTAGCCGACTTGCTCGACCGCTTCAATATGGTGGCCAAAAAAGACCTGTTCCCCGAGCAACTGTCGGGCGGGCAACAGCAACTGGTGGGCGTGGCGCGGGCCATTGCCGGAAAACCCAAATTGCTACTGGCCGACGAACCCACCGGCAACCTGCACTCCGAGCAGGGCAAGCAGGTGATGGAGTTGTTTAAGGAACTGAACGACGACGGCATGACGGTGATTCAGGTGACCCACTCCGAAGAACTGGCCCACTACGGCGGCCGCATCATCAACCTGGTGGACGGCGCCATCGAGAGCGACGAACGACTTACTGCCAACCAAACCTCCGTTTGATATGAAAATGCACTTACTGAATCGTAGAGAGTCGATAGTCCATAGTCGACAGTCGATAAACCACCGTGGACTGTGGAATATTGACTGTGGACTATCGACCGTAGACTATCGACTGTGGATGTTTATACTTCTGACCGTATGTAGTCTGTTGCCAATTGCGTTACGTGCCCAAACCGACAGCACGCTGACCTACGAGCAGGCGGTGAACATTGCCCTGCGGGAGAACTTGCAGATTCAGCAGCAGAAGAACGTGTTGAATACGGCCGAAGCTGTTCGTAATCAGTCGTATGCTCGGTTTTTGCCAAATGCAGGAGCTTTTGTTAATGGACAGCGACAGGTAGGGCGTGCTCCTGACCCAAACACAGCACGATTAGTGGATGCCACCAGCGATTTTTTGTCGGTAGGCATCCAGGCCTCTATCACTGTATTCAACGGATTGAGCAACATCAATCAAATGCGGCAAGCGAGATCATTAGCCGAATCTCAATTTCACCAAATCAATGCGACCAAGCAGCAGGTAGTGTTCGACGTGTCGCAACAGTACTTACAGGTGCTCTTGAACCAAGAGTTGCTAAGAATTTCAAAGGCTAACTTGGAGCAACAAGAAGAATTGTTAGAAAGCGTAACAATTTTTGTGGAAGCAGGCACCCAAAACATCGCTGATCAGTATAACCAGGAAGCCGAAACCAAACGCGTGGCCCTCACCGTGGTGGAAGCCGAGAACCAGCTGGCCATCAGCAAGGCGCAGCTCACCCGAACCCTTCAGATAGACCCTTTTCAAGATTGGACGTTTGTTGAGCCGGACGTAGAAAAGTTTACCTTACTCACCGAGAACATTGATCTGGAGACCGTATACAACGAGGCTGTGCAACATCGTCCGGATTTGCAACAGCAGCAAAAATTGATTGATGCCAATCGCTTTGGCGTGAGGGTAGCGCAAGCAGACTACTATCCCTCACTAGATCTGAACTATTTTTATGGTTCACGATATTCCTCTAACGATACTTTGACCCTCGATCAGCAAATTAATGAGTTTAATATCACCTACGGTCCATCCTTTTCGCTGTTCATTCCAATTTTTCAGAATTTGCGCACCCGTACGCAGGTGCAGCGCCAAAGGCAACAGCTTGATAACGCGCAGTTGGACTTGGAAGACTTAGAGAGAAACATTCTGGAGCAATTGCAAACCGCAGCGGCTGATTACCGAGCCGCGCAGCAGCGGATTGTGGCGGCTACCGCCCAGGTGAAGGCTGCCGAAAAGGCTCTGGAAGCCGAAAAGGAGCGGTTCCGCCTGGGCGTTGGTAACATCCTGGATTTGAATCGGGTTAACGCCGCCGCCGTAGAAGCCCAAGCTAATCAAGTGCAGGCCAACTATACGCTGATCTTCCAAAAAACTGCCCTGGACTACTTCACGGGGAAGCTGACGCCGGAGCAGTTTTGAAGAGCGCTTGACTGCTACGCAGAATTTTTGTATCCTTTCTCTACATCGCCAAGGGTGTCGTCGGGCACCGTTAGCACGATCCTTGATCGAACTAGGCTATGGAAAGAACCTGTTTAGAATGTCAGACTCCCCTGCGCGGCCGTGCCGACCAAAAGTTTTGCTCGGACGCCTGCCGCAACAGCTACCATAACCAGCTCAATAGCGACGCCTCGGCCCTGATGCGCAGCGTAAACAACACCCTGCGCAAAAACCGCCGGGTGCTGGCTGCCCTCAACCCCGAGGGTAAGGCCCGGGTGACCCGCGATGCCCTGGCGCGCAAAGGTTTCAATTTCAGCTACTTCACCAACGTGTACCGCACCAAAAGCGGCAAAACCTACTACTTCTGCTACGACCAGGGCTACGTGGATACCGAGGATAATTACTTCACCCTGGTGGTCAAAAAAGAATATATTGACTAACTGCCCAAACTATTTTATTGCGGTAGGCGTTTTCGACCGACAGCCAGCACAATCAAGACAATCGGTACTTACTGATTTCCGGCTTAACCTAACCGCCCTTTATGAGACCTATCGTCCGTTTTTCCCCTTCCAACCGCTCCGCCTTTTCCACGACGCTCCGCCAGCGCGTTAATCAGTACTTTAAGGATAACAACATCTCACGTTACGGTAACCGAGAGATGGTGGTGAAAACCGTGGTGCTGTTGGGGGTTTACTTAGCCTGTTATGTACTTATTCTTACCCTGCCGATTAACCCCTGGTGGCTATTGCTGCTGGTGTTGCCGATGGGAATTAGCAAAGCGGGCATAGGCATGAGTGTGATGCATGATGCCCTGCACGGCTCCTACGCCAAAAAACAATGGATAAACCAGTGGGTGGGCCGCAGCATCTACTTAGTAGGCGCAAACCCCTCGGTATGGAAAATCCAGCATAACGTGCTGCACCATACCTTCACGAACATTCACGGACTGGACGAAGATATTAATTCCAAGGCAATTATCCGGTTATCAGAGCATGCTCCCCAGAGTTGGTTTCACCGCTACCAGCACATTTACGCCCTCTTTCTGTACGGAGGCATGACCCTACTAATGACAATAAACGATTTTTTTAAGTTACTGCGCTACCGCCGTTTGGGCATAGTAGAAAAACAGTCTATGCGTTTCAATCAAGAGTGTACCAAACTGGTGATCACTAAGGTTGCCTACCTGTTTTTTATGCTGGTGCTTCCGGTGCTGGTGACGGCCCTTGCCTGGTGGCAGGTGCTCATTGGGTTCACGATAATGCATCTGATTGCCGGTTATATCTTGAGTATTATCTTCCAGATGGCCCACGTGGTAGAGGGTGCCCACCAGCCTCTGCCCGCTACCGACGACAGCATGGAAAACGCCTGGGCTATTCATCAGCTAGAGACTACCGCTAACTTTGCGCGCAACAGCCGTATCCTCAACTGGTTTGTAGGAGGGCTTAATTTCCAAATTGAGCATCACCTATTTCCGAATATATGCCACGTGCACTACCGAAAAATTTCGGATATCGTGAAGGCAACCGCCGAAGATTTTCAGCTTCCCTATAATATGAAGCCCACTTTTTGGGATGCTTTGCGCTCGCACTTGCGCATGCTTAAGTCACTAGGGCGTACCACAGTGTCGGCTTAGCGCCATACAAAGCATCACAAAGCGGAGGAATATTTAATTTTTTGGTTGCCTCTTTATTTAGTATCGATAAATGCGTACCTTTTGAAGCACCCTTTCATTTGACTTTAGTTTGTCTCAGACGAGTTAAATCTTTATTTTGTTGAACTAATGAGAATTTTAGTCGTTTTATTTTTACCTTAGAACGATAACCATCAAGTCGGAGGAGAAATCTATGTTGGATATGATACTCATGGGAGTTGCTTATGTTATCATGGTGTACTTTATGGTCATCCTGATGAAAAAGCGCAATTTTCGTTTCCGTGATGACGATGACGACGATGACGATGGGGGGATTTCAATCCATCCTACCCCGGACCTCGATCTGCCGCCCGGCATCTCGCTACCCGGTGACGGCCCTACCTACCGTCGGCGCATCGAAGAGCCGGAAGAAATGCTGGTCTGATTAAGTGTATTTCGCTACGGTGCTGCTTGTCTCCCGACACTTGCACCAACAACTTTCTGTCTTTTCCTGACGTTCTAGCCATAGGTCGCTTCACGACTCATCAACCAGAGGGTTGATTCTGCCAGACTGTTCTCGTTGCGATGAGATATTATTGCTTTCTGCTTTTTTCTATACTTTCATGGGTATCCACTACATCCGTAGCGCAGATACTACAACCCTCCACCTGGACCTACCACGCCACTCAGGCCACGACTGCGCCGGGCGATACGGTAGACTTGGTCTTTGAAGTTACTATCGACACTGATTGGTATCTGTATTCGTCCGATTTTGATCCGGAACTGGGGCCGATGGTCACTGAGTTCACCTTTGTACCCAGCGATCGCTACGAATTGATCGGAGGTGTTCAGCCGGTGGGGGCCAAGCGCAAGTACGATGATCTGTGGGAGGGAGAATACACGTACTTTATCGGAGAAGCCGAATTTCGGCAGACAATTCGTGTCCTGGATGAGCCGGTAACTATTCAGGGCAGTTACGCCTACCAGGTGTGCACCGACGTGGACGGGCAATGCATTCCCGGTGAAGGTGAGTTTGCGTTCACTTTTGCGGACAACGAAGCGGCCAGCGGGTCAACTGCTGCCCAAACGCCCCCGGCCGACGGCGAAATTGTCCCCCCGGCTATTAGCAGCGATTTCAACCAACGAGATTCTACCACGCCCTACGCTCTGCCGACTTTCTTTCTGATTGCCTTTGTGGCCGGACTGGCGGCCTTGGCCACGCCCTGCGTGTTTCCGATGATTCCGATGACGGTCACTTTCTTCTCCAGCAGCAGTGCGGGACGGGGCGAAGCGGTGCGAAAAGCGGTGGTTTACGGCTTGTCCATCGTGGTGCTTTACGTGGTGCTGGGGGTGCTCGTTTCGGTGCTGTTTGGGCCAGCTTTCGCCAACTGGCTTAGCACCCATTGGCTGCCCAACCTATTCTTTTTCGCGGTCTTCGTGTTGTTCGGACTTTCCTTTTTGGGTCTGTTTGAGATCACCCTGCCCAGTTCGTTGGTCAATACCGTTGACCAGCAGTCCGACCGGGGTGGTTATTCGGGAGTGTTTTTTATGGCTTTTACGTTGGTGTTGGTGTCGTTTTCGTGCACGGGACCTATTGTGGGTAGCGTGTTGGTAGAATCGGCCGGGGGGCAGTTCACCAAGCCGATTGTGGGGATGCTGGGTTTCTCCCTGGCCTTTGCCGTTCCTTTCGCATTATTCGCGGCTTTTCCGCAGTGGTTGAGCAGTTTGCCCAAATCGGGCGGCTGGCTCAACGCGGTGAAGGTGGTGCTGGGCTTTTTGGAACTGGCGCTGGCCCTGAAGTTTCTGAGCGTCGCCGATCAGGTATACCACTGGGGCCTGCTCGACCGCGAGGTGTACCTGGCGCTGTGGGTGGTGATCTTCGCCATGCTAGGCTTTTATTTAATAGGCAAAATTCGCTTACCCCACGACAGTCCGACGGAAACGGTAAGCGTGCCACGTTTGTTGCTGGCCCTGGTGACCTTCGCCTTTGTGGTGTACCTGGTCCCGGGACTATTCGGCGCTCCGCTGAAGGCGCTAGCGGGCTATCTGCCTCCAATGCACACCCACGATTTCAACGTGCCTCGCTTGCTGGCCGATCAGGTAAGCCAATCGGGAACCGTGGCCCTCACCGCGGAACAAGATACGCTGTGCGAACCGCCCAAATACGCCGACCGTTTGCACCTGCCGCACGGCTTAGACGGCTACTTCGACTATGAGCAGGCCCTGGCCTGTGCCCGCGCGCAGAACAAGCCGTTGTTTGTCGACTTCACGGGGCACGGCTGCGTGAACTGCCGCGAGATGGAAGCCAACGTGTGGTCGCATCCCGAAGTGCTGCAACGGCTTCGGAATGATTACGTGGTGGTGGCCCTATACGTGGATGAGAAAGAAACGTTGCCCGAAGCCGACTGGTACACCTCGACCTACGACAACAAAGTGAAGAAAAGCATCGGGCAGCAGAATGCCGATTTTCAGATTACCCGCTTTCGCAACAACGCCCAGCCCTACTACGTGTTACTGAACCACGACGGTGAGTTGCTCCAGCAGCCCCAGGCCTACGATCTAAGTGTGCCACGCTTCGTGGATTTTCTGGACGCGGGCAAAGAGAACTTTCGAACGGGGAAGACAATTGAAGACCCAGCACTGGCGAGAAGGAAATGATTTCAGCTTGGAGCACCGCTTAATCTATCAAGCGCGCGAAGATGAAATCTTGGTTGCCAAATGCCGATTTCACTACGAGTGAGAATTTTTTAGGTGCTTCGTTTGCTCAAATTTCTGCTATGCTTACCTACCGAGAGGCTACTCTAGCCGATGCCAAAGCAATTGCTCGACTGCACGCCCAAAGTTGGCAGCAACACTTCCGAGGCATCTTGCGCGATGAGTACCTCGACCATACGGTGCACGAAGACCGACAGTCCGTCTGGGCAGAGCGTTTACGGCATCCGTCGGCCAAGCAGCACGTCATTTTGGCGCTTGATCAAGGCGAGCCTTGCGGGTTTGCCTGCACCTACGTGCAGCATGATAAACGGTGGGGCGCGTTGCTAGACAACTTGCACGTGTTGGCCAATTGGCAGGGGCGGGGTATCGGGCAGGCACTGATGCGGCAATCTGCCCAGTGGGTGCAGCAGCAACCTTCGCCTGAGGGACTCTACCTATGGGTATTTGAGGCCAATGCCGCCGCTAGCGCTTTTTACGAACGGAACCGAGGCGAGCGTAAAGAAAGAGTAATCGTAGCCAACCCGGGCGGCGGGCAGGCCCCGGTTTTTCGCTACGTTTGGCCGGATTTGGCAGTGCTCGGCAGTGCAAAATAACCGCTTTTTTGCTTTTTCGCTAAGCGCCAACGTCGGCCAGCGTTTACCCGGATGCTGCTTGGGTTGGTAAAACTGTGCCAGGAAGGTGACACCTGCCAGGCCGATCCGGCGGTGCCCGGATTGGCTATCTCGGTGCAGGATATTTTTGCGTAAGAACGAAAAGTCAGTCAACCAAAAAATGCTAGCTGTCCTGCCGCAAACGTTCCATCACCGCATCCACCATATCGGGCGAGCCAATGTAGAGTGGGGCCCGCTGGTGAAAATCGGTGGGGCAAATGTCCAGAATGTCCTGGGTGCCGTCGGTGGCCTTGCCTCCCGCTTGTTCCACCACTAGCGCCAGTGCGTGGCACTCGTAGAGCAAGCGTAGTTTGCCCTGGGGCTGCTTGGCGGTGGGCGGATACATATAGATACCCCCCTTCAGCAAGTTGCGGTGAAAATCGGCAATCAGTGAGCCAATGTAACGGGCCGCGTAGCGCTTCTCCTTACAAGTCTCGATGTACTGTTGCACTCCCGCCGGAAAATCTCGGTAGTAGCCCTCGTTCACTGAGTAGACAGTGCCGGTGTTTGGAATTTTCATGTTCTGGTGCGATAGGAAGAAGTCGCCCAGCGAGGGCTCGTAAGTGAAACCGTAGACACCCTTGCCGGTGGTGTACACCAGCATGGTGGATGAGCCGTAGAGCAAGTACCCCGCCGCCACTTGGTCGCGCCCCGGTTGGAGCAGGTCTTCGCGGGTGACCGAGGTACCCAGCGCCGACTTACGCCGGTACACCGAAAAGATGGTGCCGATCGACACGTTGACGTCGATGTTGGACGAGCCGTCAAGCGGGTCGATGGCAATAATGTACTTAGATTGATTGTTAAGTTCGATGACGTCGCTTTTCTCTTCCGAGATGATGGCGCACACCTCGCCGCCGTTGCGGAAGGCCCGGGTGAAGCGCACGTTGGCGATCACGTCGAGCTTCTGCTGGTCTTCGCCCTGCACATTTTGCTCACCGAAAGCCCCCGATAAGTTGCTGAGTCCGGCCCGGTTAATTTCTCGGTTCAGAATTTTGGCGGCCAGCCCAATGTCGCGCAGCAGTTGCGATAGCTCGCCGGTGGCGTACTCAAAGTCTTTTTCGTTACGCTTGATAAAGCGGTCGAGCGTGGTGCCAACTGGCAGCGCGAGTTTTTCTTCTTGTCCCATAATTTTTTTGGTTGGTTAAGTTCCTTTTTCAGCAGATCAAGAATTTGTTCGTTGGTGAGGGCTTCCATCAGGCAAACGGGTACTCAGTTACAACGTTCCGAACCAACGAACCTAGCAAGATAATCGCTCCTCAATATAAGCTAATAAATTGACGCAACAGCGGCGCAGCAGGTGGTACATGTCGTCGAAGCCTCGCTCACCGCCCCAGTAGGGGTCGGGCACGTCTTGCTCGCCGGGTTTGTCGTCAAATTGCCGCATCAGATACACATGATCCGATTGGGTGTTGGGAGGAAGTTGGGCCAGCACGTTGTGGCGGTTGCTAGCGTCCATCACGACGATGTAGTTGTAGGCCGAAAAATCATCCGGCGCAAACTGCTGCCCGCGGTGACTGATGGGAACTTGATACTGCCGGGCCACCGCCAGGGTGCGGGGGTCGGGCATCTGCCCCACGTGCCAGTCGCCCGTTCCGGCCGAGTCGCCCTGGATCTGGTCTTCCAACCCACGCTCCTTGAGCAGTTGATTAAAAATGGCTTCGGCCAGCGGCGAGCGGCAGATATTGCCCAGGCAAACGAAGAGAACGCGGATCATAGGGCGATAATTTTGTTATCGTTGTCGATGTATAGTACTTGATCTTTAAAAAACCGGGTGCCAATCTTGAAGTTAGCCGTACTGTCAATGGTGAAGGGCGCCGCGCGGTACGGGTGATCGTCAATGGATACCAGCGGAAGGGTGCCTTTGTACTTTGTGCTTTCGATAGTTTCGCTTAAGACCATCTTTTTACTATTCTCTTCATGAAGCGGATACCGAGTACGGAGGGTATCGGCCAGCGCGGATGTGATCGGCACGTTCAGCCCGCCGTTGTATCCCAAATCGATCAGGGCCCGGTGTAGTTGTCCTTCAATAAGCACCGAAGCGTAGAACATATTGTCCTCCCAATGGTCGCTCACTACGTGCTGGTACGGCCCCACCGCTTCGCTAGTCATGGTAATTTGTTGTCCACCAAAGTCAATGATCCAGTTGGCTTTTTTGATCACCGATTGGCCCAGCAAGCCGCCGAAGTCCTCAGCGCCCAGTTCTTCTACGGTAGCAAAGGTTGAGCTAAAATCGTGGTAGAAGTATGCCGTGTTGCTGAAGGCTACCCCTTCAATCTCTAACAATTTCAGTCCAAATATTTCCAGATCAATAGCATTACCCTGGCTATTTTCATTGGAAATAGTGGCAATCCGGGAGCCGTTAGACTTATGATTGAACCCCGAAAGATGATTGCCGGTGTCAAAGATCACTTTCTTCGTAACCCCGTCTAGTTGCACTGGAAACGTAATAAGGTTTCGGTAAGGCTCGTACGAAAACATGATGGTGTAGGTGCGCGGAGCCACCCGACCCTTGTTGAGGGCTAGCGACACGCAGGAACTGGTGGTGATGAGCAGCCCTAGGAGGATCCCGTTTGCTAGTCGAGTACGATTGGTAGATTCTAATGGCCAGAGGCAGTTGCGCTTCACTTGGTAAAATTTGAATCTCAAAAACGGCTATTTCAGGGCAAAATAGGCATTTTTAGGTGAAACGAAGTTTTTTTACTTTTCGGGGGTCACCTTTTGCCGAGTTGTGGTATATATAAGTACATAACACAAAATTCATACACCTGTTTTATAAGAAAACCCGCTTCCTTGAGCGGGTTTTTCTTTTTGACTATGCTTGGCGGTATAAGTAATCTATTCGTCATTACAAAGACCAAATATTTCCGAATTAGTAACCTTGAAAACCGGCAACCGAAAACTGCCTTCTGCCATCTGGAACGTTGATCCGTAGTATCCTTCAAACAGATCTACTTTGAATCGTCCCTCAATAACGTAGGGGTATTCGCTGACGGTCGTATCCTGCTTTTTAATAGCATCTATCGCAAAGAATGCCTCATCGCTACGCTCTTTGGGAGCCCCAGAAGTGGATGAAGTGAAAATCTGTCCGTCCCGAATGGTTACGATTAGGTACGCTTCAGCGCTTTCATCTTGGTTCACCACAAATTCTGGTTTCTCAAAATCAAAAACCTCAAAATAACCTTCATTTAAAACGGGAAAGCCAAATTTGTCGGAGTTAAGCACTTGATCCAAATAGCCTAACTCGTCAGTGCGACTCAGTTCGTCTTTATAAATCTTTTGACTAGCGGAATAATGCACATACGCAATTTATGCACCGAAGTTGCTCGGCAAAGCCCTGACCAAAAAATATATTCTGTGGGCAACGCTACTGCGTTTACTGACTTTTTAATGTACCCTAGCCGAGTGCGTAACCTTCGCCGAAAAATGCGGTTATAGTGGGCAATGCTATTTTTAACTCAAACAAGAATTGTTTTTTGTTTCTGACTTTTTGATATGGACCCTTACTTTATCAGTATCACCGTGATCGGGATAGCCGCCCTGGGCATGACGTGGATTCCAACCCTAACCGAAAAGATTAACATATCCTACTCCATTGTTTTTCTGGGGTTTGGCATGCTCGCCTACGCGCTCTTCGATGAGTTACCGTGGCCCAACCCTTTTCAGAAACAATCCGAAACGGTGCACCTCACCGAACTGGTGGTCATCGTAGCGCTGATGGGCACCGGCCTAAAGATTGACCATCCTTTTTCCTTCAAGAAGTGGAGCGCACCCTTTCGATTGGTCACCGTCACCATGCTGTTGTGCATCGTGAGCCTGGTGGGCCTGAGCGCCTGGCTCCTGGGCTTTGACTGGGCTTCGGCCGTGTTATTGGGGGCCGTACTAGCGCCCACTGATCCGGTGCTGGCGGCCGACGTGCAGGTGGGCGGACCTAATGAGGGAAAGAACGACGATATCCGGTTTCCTCTGACGGCCGAAGCCGGGCTCAACGACGGGATGGCGTTCCCGTTCACCTGGATGGCGGTGGTGATTGCCCTGAGTGCCTCGAGCGGTGAGCCGTGGGTAGCCGAGTGGTTCGGTAAGTACCTGTTTTACAAAATTGTGGCAGGCGTAGCCATCGGCTGGCTGGCGGGGCGGGGCATCACTTACTTGTTCTTCCGCCTGCCCGAAAAGTACGAAATGCTGCGCGTACGTGACGGACTGGTCGCCTTTGCTTCTACCTTGTTTATCTACGGCGTCACCGAAATAGCCCAAGGCTACGGCTTCATCGCGGTGTTCGTGGCGGCCGTCACCGTGCGCAACTACGAGATGGACCATGAGTACCATCAGAAGCTGCACGCCTTCACCGATCAGATAGAGCGGGTGCTGTTGGCAATTCTGTTAGTGCTGTTCGGTGGTAGTTTGGTAGAGGGTATTTTGGTTAATCTCACCTGGCCAATGGCCCTGCTGGGGCTGGGCTTCGTATTCCTTATTCGTCCGTTGAGTGGCTATCTGGGACTGTTGGGGGTAGAGATGCGTACGAAGGATAAGTGGGCGGTGAGTTTTTTTGGCATCAAGGGCATTGGCTCGTTCTTTTACCTGTCGTTTGCCCTGAGCAAAGCCGACTTTGTTTATCAGGAAGAAATCTGGTCGCTCACGGCCTTTGTGGTGCTGGTATCAATTCTAGTGCACGGCCTCACCGCCTCGATGGTAGTAGGCAGACTAAAGTCAGATGAGGCAGTGACGAAGAAAGAAGAAGTAGCTGCCTAAAAAAACCGAACTGCGAGTCAGTTCGGTTTTAGGTGGATTATGCTAAAGTTTGTGAGGGATCATCATGAATGATGATCGTACACGGATACGCTAAAACGCGTACTCGTTTTTCTCGATTAACACCTGGGCCACGGCGCGGCGCAACTCTTTGGTGTTGTAGGGGTCTAGCTTGGTGAAGCGCTTCAGCCCCATGAGCATCACCTTTTGTTCGTCGCCCTTGGCAAACGAAGCGATGGCCTCCTTACCGTGCGCGTTGATCTTTTCTACGGCCTCGTACAGGTACAGCTTGGCCATCGCGATCTGCGAGGCGCAAGCTTCTTCGCCCCGGATGCCCACCAGCTTCTCGGTGCGCAGCAGGGTAGACTCGGCCACGTAGGTCTCGATCATCATGTCGGCAATGTGCATCAGGATTTCCTGCTCCTGGTCGAGCTTTGCTCCAAAATCCTGCGCGGCTTTGCCCGCCACCATTAGCACCGATTTTTTCAGATTGGTCAGCACCTTCTTTTCCTTGGCCATAAAACCGTCGCTGCCGTTGGCTCCGAAATCGGGCACCGAGGTGAGTTCTTTGGCCACCGCCATCGCCGGACCCATCAGGTCAATTTCGCCCTTCATGGCGCGCTTGATCGTCATGCCCACCAGCAGCATGCGGTTGATTTCGTTGGTACCCTCGTAGATGCGAGAGATACGGGCGTCGCGGTAGGCGCGTTCCATTGGCGCTTCGGCCGAAAAGCCCATGCCGCCGTAGATCTGCACCCCTTCGTCCACGCAGTAGTCGAGCACCTCGGAGCCGTGCACCTTCATCATCGCACACTCAATGGCAAACTGCTCCACTCCTTTAAGTTTGGCATCGGCTTCTGACATTCCGTCTTCCATCAGCCCGTCGATGCGGTCTTCAATGTCTTGTCCGGCGCGGTAGCAGGCCGATTCGGTGGCGTAGATGCGGGTAGCCATGGTGGCTAGTTTCTGCTGAATGGCGCCGAAGCTGCTGATAGATACGCCGAATTGCTTGCGTTCGTTGGCGTAGTTCACCGAGTAGCTCACCGTTTGCTTGCAACCGCCGATCACACCAGCACCCAGCTTGATACGGCCAATGTTAAGAATATTGACGGCGATTTTGAACCCGTTGCCCCGCTCGGAGAGCATGTTTTCTACCGGCACCGCGCAGTCGTTGAAGAACACTTGTCGGGTAGAAGAACCTTTGATCCCCAGCTTTTTCTCCTCATCGTTCATGGTGATCCCGCCGAACGATTTCTCCACGATAAAAGCACTCAAGTACTTGTCGTCTTCAATACGGGCAAACACCAGAAAAATATCGGCGAAGCCGGCGTTTGAGATCCACATTTTCTGCCCGGTGATTTTGTAGTGTGAGCCGTCTTCGGACAGTACCGCTTTGGTTTTGCCCGAGTTGGCGTCGGAACCGGCGTCGGGTTCGGTGAGGCAGTAGCAGGCCTTCCACTCGCCGGAGGCTAGTTTGGGCAGGTAGTTCTGCTTTTGCTCTTCGGTGCCGTAGTAGAGGATGGGCAGGGTGCCGATGCCGGTGTGGGCTCCGTAGGCAGTGGAGAATGAACCGGCCGAACCCAGCACGTCGGCGATCAGCATCGAGGTGTTGAAGCTCATGCCCAGTCCGTCGTACTGCTCGGGGATAGCCACGCCTAATAACCCAAGTTCACCGGCTTTATCGAGCAGGGAGGGCATAAAGCCTTCTTCCATGCTGTCCATGCGCTCAATGTTGGGATCAATTTCTTTTTTGATGAAGTCCTGGGTGGCCTGGGCCATCATGCGTTGCTCTTCGCTAAACTCTTCGGGGATGAAGACGTCGGACGCGGTGGTTTCTTTTATAAGGAACTCACCTCCGTTAATTGCTTCTTTTTTTACTGCTGTTTCCATCGACCAATTTGATTTTGTGGATAAATTAAATTTAGTATGCATGCATACTATCTCTAACAAAGATAAGCAATTCCTCTCGAAAATAGTATGCATGCCTACTACTTTGAACAAATAATTTTAAGAAAGATTACTATTCTATACCACTTTATTTGATTCAATGGACAAAACGGACGCCCTCACCCCCGAAGAAAAGCAACGCCTGAAAGAACTCAAGCAGCAACAGGAAGAACAGAAAATCGACAAGGAGCTAGACAAGATTGAAGTTGAGGAGAAGAAGGAAGACGGGCGCAACCTGGATAAACTCAAAGAGGGCGAACAAATCCTTCAGGAGCAAATGCGAACGTCTCTGCTGGAATACCGGCGTGATACTCCGGCGCTGTTCGTTTCGGCGTTTTCGGCCGGACTGGAGGTCGGATTTAGTCTGCTGTTGATGGGGCTGTTGTACACCATGTTCAGCGACCAACTTAGCGAATCGGGCATGCATTTAGCGATGGCGGCCGCCTATCCGATCGGATTCATTTTCGTGATCATCGGTCGGTCGGAACTGTTTACTGAGCACACCACCCTGGCGGTGCTGCCGGTGCTTAACGGAACGGTGAGTATTAGTGCATTGGCTAAACTGTGGGGCATCGTGTACGTGGGCAACCTGATGGGAGGCTACCTGTTCAGTTTCATCCTGGTGCAGATCGGGCCGGGCATGGGCACCATCAGCCTGGATGCCTTTCACCACATCGCCGAGAAACTGATTCAGTACAATTGGTGGCTTACGCTGAGCAGCGGCATGTTTGCCGGGTGGCTTATGGGGCTGCTTTCGTGGCTGGTCACCTCCTCGCGCGACACCATCAGCCGGGTGCTGATGATCATCCTGGTGACTACCGTTATCGGTTTGGGCGAACTGCACCACTCGATTGTGGGATCGATTGAGATGTTTGCCGGATTGATCTCGTCAGACAACATCACCTTCAACGACTACCTGCACTTCCAGGTGTTTGCTACGCTGGGCAACATTATCGGGGGCACGGTGTTCGTAGCGGCGATCAAGTACGGACAATTGGGTGATCGGACGTTCATGTCAAAAGATTCTTAGGTTGGGCTTTTCCGGATAAGCACCGAGTGTAGCGTAGCCGACAAACTTGCCCAACGGTTCGTTTGCTATTCGATAGCGACTCTTTTAACTTTAGCATAGTACGCTTTTAGGGTGCTTCGCCCTGATTTTTCAACCTTAACCCAACCTACGCATGAATCGGCTTCGTTTCTTCACCCTCCCCCTGGGCTTTTCCCTGCTTTTTGCGCTGCTATTAATTGGTTGTTCCGACTCGGAAGATGCCGGTGTGCCCGAACCCAAAAGCCCCTCCCCCGCCGTTGCCGAAGAGCAACTCATCGGTGCGTTGGAAGAGATTGCGGAACAACCGCTGCGTTCCGAAGAAAACGCCCGTTCCGTGTTTCGCCTGCCCTATACCACCTATCAGGTAGTTAGCCTCATTAGCCGACTGACCGGTGAATTTTCGGTGCTGAAGGCCGCGTTAGAAACGGCCGGATTGGTCAATGTCCTCAACGGTCGCGACGCGCTTACGGTGTTTGCTCCGACCAACGCTGCTTTTGCTGCGTTAGGTTGGGACGAGCAAGCCGTGAAGGCACTGGATGCCGAAACGCTGGTAGCTATTCTGACCTACCACGTTACCCCCGGTGACCGCTTTACCGGCGATTTGCTGCAGGAAAATACCATCACGATGCTCAACGGTGGCATAACTAAAGTAACCCAGCAGAGAAACAGGATTTTGGTGAACCAAGCGCGCCTGTTCACTCCCTTTCTGGTCAATCTGCCCACCCGGAACGGCGTTATTCATATTATCGACGGAGTGCTTCAGCCCGGCAACGACGGTGACATGCCCCCCGGCCCGGCGGTGGTTGGGCTGGCTTACGCACCAATTGACAGCGTGGCTGCCGCCGCCGACGCGCTCAACCAGACCTTGATCGCCAATCCGAACATCGGGGTGGTGGCCCGGGTTAATCATGCTGCCAACGCCGCTAGTGTCGGGCTGGAGCTGCTGCCGACCGAAGTTATTTTGTTTGGCAACCCCAAGCTGGGCACCCCGCTGATGCAGATCAACCAAGCCGTGGGGATTGATCTGCCCCAGAAAGTGCTGTTCTACGAAAACGAATCCGGGGAGGCCTACGCAGCCTATAACACCCCCACTTACCTAGCCAGTCGGCACGGCATTCCGGCCGATTCGGCTACCTTGCCCATGATCGGTACGGCACTTCAAGGATTGGTAGCCAACGCGAGCGGGAGTGCGGTGGTGCTGCCCGACTCGGCCGAGGTGCCCCTCCGCGCCGGTTTGGTGGTGACGGCCAGCACCTACGATGCCGAAACCACCTACCACCGTTTGCGGGAGGCGGTGGACGCTATCGCTCCGCTTCGCATCATTGCCGAAGTGGATCACGCGGCCAACGCCGACCGGGTGGGTTTGGAGCTTCGCCCTACGAAGCTGCTCATCTTCGGCAATCCGAACCTGGGCACGCCGCTGATGCAGGTGCAACCGACGGTTGGTATTGACCTGCCGCAAAAGATGCTGGTGTGGCAAGCTGCCGACGGACAAGTTTACGTTGCCTACAACGATCCGTATTACCTGGCCGAACGACATCACCTCCCGTCCGATCAGGCCCAGTTAGTCACTATTGCCGAAGCCCTGGCCGGGTTAGCGAAGCAAGCTACCGAATAGCGCTTTGGGCCCGTATCCCGCCACCGCGGGACTTCAATAGGCTAAATAGTACACCAAAGCGGCGGACAAATCCGATCTTTTTAGTATCTAGGGGGTTAGATCACTGACTCAGTTACCCATGGACTACCGCTTCACTATTCTTTTGAAAAAAGCACTCGTTGCCCTCACGCTGCTCGGAGGAGCACTTAATCCGGGCTTCGCCCAGTCCGGCCCGGAACGCTGGGAGTCCACTATCCGGCAGTTTGAACGGCAGGACTCTATCGACCCGGTATCGCCCGGAGCGGTGTTGTTTGTAGGCAGTTCATCGATTGCCAAGTGGCAGGATGTGGCCGACTACTTTCCGGATCAGCGCGTGCTCAACCGGGGTTTCGGAGGGTCAGAGTTTTCGGATTTGCTGCACTACGCCGATCGGGTGATCTACCCCTACCAACCGGCTAAGATTTTCATTTACGAAGGAGACAATGACTTAGCCAATGGCGAGTCGCCCCGGCAAATCTTAGCCGAGGCCAAGCAACTTCGTTCGAGGATTCGGAAGGCACTGGGCGACACTCCGGTGGTGTTTATCTCGCCCAAGCCCAGCGTGGCCCGCTGGGAGCTGAAGGACCAGTACGAAACGCTAAACGCATCGTTGGCAAAGTACGCCGCCCAAGAGGAGAATACGGAATTCGCCGATGTCTGGACTTCGGCGCTGGACGAAGACGGCCGGGTGCTCACGGATATTTTTGTGGAAGACAACTTGCACCTGAATGCGGCGGGCTACCGCATCTGGCAGAAAGCCCTGGCTCCTTACTTGGAGTAGGGGTAAGATTATTTGTTGCCCGTGCTATCCGCTTCGTTTCGAAGTTGGTCATCTAAATTTTCCGGCTCATTGCAACTCACGCACTCCAACCCCCGCCGGGTAAACCGAAAGGTGTTGTCCTGAAGGTCGCTCGTCGACAGACCGGATCGGTACAAAATGCTTTTGCGCAGGATATACGATAAATTACGATCCATCAGAAAGAGCTGTCCGTAGGGCACGTACAAAGTCAAATCCACTTCCTGATCCCGAAAGGGACTTCCCTCGGCAAAGGTATAGGTAGCGGGGAACGTCAGCGTAGAATCCTGCTGCTGGAGCTGGTAGGAAACGGTCTTGGCGTTATCCAGTGCCCGTTCGTGGTTGCGCCCTCGCGCTTCGAAGGTCTTCTTCAGTTGAAAGGTGCTATCCTCGTGCCCCAGTAGAGAAAGCCGCACGCGGCCATGGTTGTTGTCGGACTTATTTAACAGCGTGAAAATCGGAGTGCCCGAAATGGATAGTGTTTCGGTGGTGGAGTAACGCGCGTCTTCCCGGAAATCGGTGGCGATGGGCACTACGGTTACGCTCAAGCCCACCAGCGCGATGATCCAAATCCCCAGCGCCGACCAGCCTACTGCCGGACGCAGCACCCGCCGCCGAGCAATGATGGCGATACCGCCGAGAACCAAGCCCAACGCCGGAATGAACAAGGCCACCCAGCCGAAGAGCAGCGCCGGTGCGGGCACGGTGGCCTGCAGCACTTCCCAGGGCACATTTATTTCGTTTAGCGCGAAGCGGTAGGTTTCCAGTTGGTAGGGATCCAAAGAGGCCAAACCTAGCAAACCGCCAACAAGCCCGAGCGTAGCGGCCAGTAGCACTCCGCCCACCACAATCAGAAACAGACCTACCAGCACCCGGGCGGCATCGCCCAAGAAGGCCACGAACGGGCCAACTGCTCGCCCTAAGTTGGACACCAGCGTAGACACCAGCCGGAAAGGGAAGAGCACCGCCCGGAGCAGGGTGCTTTCATCACCGCCCTCGTTTACCCTAAAGTTTTTTTTTATACTGGACTCGATATTAGACAGCGTGACGGGTTCGCCCTTCATCTGCATCTTGTCGGTGAGCGTGAGGGCCGGGGGGGTGATAATCCACAGCACAATGTAAACGATGAACCCGGCCCCGCCGAAGAGAACAGAAGCAATGAACAGAATACGAATCACGGTGGCGTCTAGCCCAGAGTAGGCCGCAATGCCACTACTCACTCCGCCCAGCACCTGGTCGTCGGGATTGCGAAAGAGCTTTTTCACCTTGGCATCCACCGTCATATCGTCGCGGCCGGGCAGCACAATCCACAGCACGATGTACGAGATCAGGGTGATGCTGCTCAGTGCGCCGAAGGTGATGAAGGCATCGGCGAACAGGAAGAGCAGTAGCAGGACGCGTACCCACAGCGGATCGGTTTTGAAGTAATGCGCCACCCCGGCGGCTACCCCGCCCAGAATTTTGCGTTGGGTGTCGCGGTAGAGTTTTTTGGGTTCGGCGGCCGAGTAGGGAGGCGCTTCCTCGTAGGCAGTGCGACGCTGAAATTCCGGTTCTTCGAGCGCCTCTTCGGCCGCAAAATCTTCTACGCTACCCATGGCCGCAATCACGGCTTCCACGTTGGCTAGCGTGATCACTTGCTGCGAGAGAGTGAGCTTGGATAAGAAAACTTCGGCAATTCGGCTCTCAATGTCGTTAGTGATCTCCTGGCTGTCTTCGTAGGAAGCAAAGTACCGGTTGATGGTTGCCAGGTAGTTTTTGAGCAGTTCGTAGCCGTCTTCTTCGACGTGGAAGAGGATGCCGCTAATGTTGATACTAATAGTTCGTTTCATGGCCGCGTTATTTTTGCACGATGATTACTTTCTGTTGGTGGTTGTTGGTGATCTGGTCCGCTGAAGCCACCAGGTCTTGCCAGGTAGCCTTCAGTTGAATCAAGAACTCGGTTCCCTTTTCGGTGAGTTGGTAGTACTTACGGGGCGGTCCGGAGGCGGATTCTATCCAGCGATAGTCGACCAAACCGGCCTTGCGTAGGCGGGTGAGCAGCGGATAAAGGGTGCCTTCTACCACCATGATCTTGGCCGAGGTAAGCTCTTCCAGCATATCGGAAGCGTATACTTCGCCGCGGGATATGATGTGCAGGATGCAGTACTCCAAAATCCCCTTGCGCATTTGCACCTGCGTGTTTTCTATTTTCATAATGCTTTAGTTAAAGGTCGACAGAAGCCGTGCTTAACAGAATCAGCTATTTCTTATCTCTACCGACGTCACAAAGGTATTAGCTAGTACTATGTTATACAAGGTAACTGGTTATAAGGTTTCGTTTTTAGGATTATTTTTTAGGTGTTAGCTACTTGAGGCCAGAAAACTTGTCTTCTTTCCAGTTGGCTGGGTTGCTCTGAATATATTGCTGAATTGTTTCCAAGACCGCTTTATTTCTAATTATGTGGTCATGAAACCGCGATTGCCACCGGAAGTGTTCAAACCCATTCTTGTTGCACCACCGCTTCACATTGCCTTTGAAATGGTTGATAATGGAAGAAACTGAGCCTTTGGCCAAAGGTCGGAGGCCCTTAGGAAGATGAGGGAGATATACATCAGAGAGACCAGTGGGTGTATTATCTTCAAATGTAGTAGGTACAGTGGGTACGCCGCGGCGCGTATCCACTGTACCTATCACTGTTGCTATTTTCATCATCAGACCACAGCACCAAAACCAAGTGCAAATGATTAGGCATCACCACCCAAGTATCCAGTGTACTATTGCTGGACCTATGCGAAATTTCTTGTAAAAACTTTTCAGTTACCCTACCGATGGTATTAAGTAGCATACGGCCTTCTTTCACTTCACCGAAAAAGTGCTCCCGCTCGTGGGTACAGATGGTGATAAAGTAAGAACCCGGTTGGGTGTAATCATAGCCAGGAAGCCGGTGCTGCCTTTGTTTCTGATAAGCCATACGTTGCTATTTCCCTCAAGCTGTTCAGAAAGTATTGAAGCACCGCAGTGAAACCAGCGGTTTGCTTACCGTAGGGCAAATTTCGTATTTTAGTGCCAAGCAACAATTGTTTGTTATGTCAAAGGTGCTATACTTTTCACTGCTGATCCTGGGAAGGACTCTGTTGGTATCCCACCCCCTCGCTGCCCAACCCGACACACTCACCTATTTTCCCAGTGATCGGATACAGGGCGGAGCGCCTACCTTTTACGACACCATTAAGTATCTGGTGTCTTACCCTCATAAATCTCAGTACAAGCATCGCGTTGGAACGAGCATTGCTGCAATCACGGTCACCCCGCAGGGAGAATTGAAGGGTGTAGAGATTATCACCTCGCTGGGCTATAGTTTTGATAAGGCAATCCGGTATGCCATTGCTACTACCCGCAATTTGTGGCTAGCCGACCCTCACTTGAAAAATGACGTCATTTTTTTTGTCCCCTTCACGTTTTTGTTTGAAAACACCGTCTACAACCGGTCGGATGAACCACCCGGCTTTTTGTTGCCCGAAGTGACAGTAATTAGTTATCCCAACAATATTCGTGATGACTTGACCCTGGTGACCCGAGCCAACCACCACTACGTTGAAAAACGCTACCGCCGGGCGAAGCGCTATTTGGATGAACTCATCCGACGCAACCCCTACAGCAAAAACTTGTACCTGATGCGTGCCGTTTCCCGCTACCACACCCGCGACCGGGAAGGTGCCTGCGCCGACTATAACCGAATTGCCACCTTTCTTCGCCAGTCAGTACCCAAAGAAGCAATCAACTGGTGTCCGTAGAAGTTTGAACAAGGTAAGCAAGGGGGGGGGGTGGTCAAGATTGGCAAACAATTTTCGTCCCTACTGCTTGAACCAGATATTATGATCCAACCAACCGCTTCTTTACCCGACATCCTCGATCACGTATGGGGTCTGCTCGTTCGGGGTGGCGCCGACAAGAAATACTCGTTTCACTATCCGAGTTTGGCGACCTTCGGCGAGCGAGGGATTCAGCAACGGACCGTGGTGCTACGAAAAGCGTTGAAATCGGAGCGACAGCTCATTAGCTATTCTGACCAACGTACGCAGAAAATTGCGGACCTGCGGCAGCAGCCGGAAAGTAGTTGGCTCTTTTACGACCACGGTAGCAAGGAGCAAATTCGCGCGCGGAGTATAATTACGCTGCACCATCAGGACCAAACCGCGCGGGAACATTGGAATGCCATTCCGCCCGCGGCCCGGGGTGATTATCTGGGCCCGGTGGCACCGGGCACTCCTTCCGAAACGTATACTGACAACCTCCCGCCCGACTTCAAAGAAAACGCGAGCGAGGAAAACACCCAAAAAGGGTTTGGTAATTTTGTGGTGTTAGTAGCTCAGGTAATCGAGCTAGACTATCTGAAGCTTCGGCGCGAAGGGCACTTGCGCACGCAGTTTCACGGGCAGGAAAGTGCGTGGCGGGGGAGCTGGGTGGCTCCCTAAACGAAATCGAATACGTTGGTAAATATCAGCACCAACGCGGCCAGCAGCAATAGCGTCAATAAGATGGTGGTGGGGCCACTAAAAATCACTCGAAATAGGGCTTTCATCGGCTACTTGGTGGTTTCGTCATCGTCTAAAGGCATCACATCTTCTCGGTCTTCTTCGTTTACCAGCAAAAAGTGACCAAAACCGACTGCGGCAACCATCCCGATCAATCCGGCCACAATCCAGGTAAACAACTCTAAGCCTTCTGTTCCGTTGGCATCAAACATAAGTAATGTGCGTTTAGTAATGTAGCATGGTAACCCACCGTAGCTCAATTGGTTTAACCGGGGGCAATCTTAGGAATTTTCTTTGGTTTTCTCAATAAAACGTAGGGATTTTACCGTCGGTCTGATTTCTTTGGCACGCCTCAGCTCGTTACTTTCTTCTCATCTTCTCCAATGAATACCTACCTGCGCATCCTGTCGTTTGCTCGTCCCTACCGACGCTACCTCCCTCAGTATCTGATCTTTGCCGTTCTGTCGATTGTATTCGGGCTGATTAACTTCACGATGCTGATTCCACTGTTCAACGTGCTGTTCGACCAGGTGGGTGCCGAAGGAAACAATCAACTGCGCTCGTTGCCGGAATTCAGCCTGTCGGTAGACTACCTCATCGGGCTATTCAACTATCACTTTCTGAAGATTATTGCGCAGTACGGCGAAGTGGGGGCTTTGATCTTCGTCTGCGTGATCATTGTGGTGTCGGTGTTTCTGGCCAACCTGTTTCGCTACGCGTCGGCACTCACGCTGGCTAAAATTCGGGCGCAGGTTATCTTCAGAATGCGGATGCGTATCTTCGATCAGGTGACCCAGTTGCATCTGGGCTACTTTTCTACCGAGCGCAAGGGCGATATCCTGTCGCGCATTACCAACGACGTGCAAGAAGTGGAATATTCGGTGGTGAACACCCTACGGGTGGCCTTTAAAGAACCAGCCACCATCATCGGCTATTTTTTGGTGCTGCTGTTCATGTCGGCCAAGCTAACGCTGTTTACCATGCTGGTGATGCCCATCTCGGGCTTTCTGATTGCCGAGATTGCCAAGCGACTGAAGCAAAAGGCCACCCAGAGTCAGGAGTCGCTGGGTCGCCTGCTGAGTCTACTCGACGAAACACTGTCGGGCATGCGCATCGTGAAGGCCTTCAATGCGCGCCCTCTGATTCGGCGGCGCTTCAAGGAAGAAGTGGGGGCCTACGCCCAGCTCACCGTATCGATGGCCCGCAAGCAGGAGGCAGCTTCGCCCCTGTCGGAGTTCATGGGGGTGACGGTGGTGGCGGGCATCTTGCTCTACGGGGGGGTGCTGGTGCTCAACAATACCTCCGCCCTCAGTGCCAGCGAGTTCATCACTTACATCATTCTCTTCTCGCAAATTCTGTCGCCAGCCAAGGCCATCAGCAATGCCTTGAGCAGCATCCAGCGCGGACTGGCCTCGGGCGAGCGTATCTTCAGCATCATTGACACCCCGCCGCTCATCCAAGACCGCCCCGACGCCCGCGAGCTGACGCGGTTCGAGCACCAAATTCGCTTCGAGAATGTGTGGTTTGCCTACGAGCAGGATGCGGTGCTGAAGGATATTAACCTGACGGTAGAAAAGGGCACCACGGTGGCGTTGGTGGGTCCGTCGGGCGGAGGAAAGTCGACACTGGCCGACTTGATTCCCCGCTTCTACGACCCTACCGAGGGCACGATCTACTTAGATGACCAACCACTCACCGCCTACACCATGGCTTCGGTGCGGCGGCAAATGGGCATCGTGACCCAAGAATCGATTTTGTTTAATGACACCATTTTCAACAACATTGCCTTTGGCAAGCCCAACGCCAGCGCGGAGGAAGTGATGCAGGCCGCCCGCATCGCCAACGCCCACGACTTCATTCTGGAAACTCCCGAGCAGTACCAAACACTGGTCGGTGAGCGGGGCACCAAGCTGTCGGGCGGACAGCGGCAGCGCATCAGCATTGCCCGGGCGGTGCTCAAAAATCCGCCTATTCTTATTCTAGACGAAGCCACCTCGGCACTGGATTCGGAATCGGAGCGGCTGGTGCAAGAAGCGCTCACCAACCTGATGCGAAATCGCACCTCGGTGGTGATTGCCCACCGCCTGAGCACCATCCAGCACGCCGATGAGATCGTGGTGGTGCAGCAGGGCAAAATCACCGAGCGCGGTCGCCACGAAGATTTGGTAGAGCAGGGCGGACTATACAGCAAACTGACGGCCATGCAGACGGTGTCTTAATTCCGCTAGCGTTGGTGTTCAATTTTGTTCAGCCAATTCTTTCAGTTTCTTATTCATTTCCTCGAATCCATTTTTGGTACTGTTATCAAGTTGCTTTTTGAACAGAGGAACAAGGATACCCCTAAATTTTTCACTTTGAATGAATCTTGACGTTCCGTTTCCAACGTCGAGCAACTCGAACTTATGTTCTCCGTCAAAAAGGCCGGTGAACAGAAATTTTCCGAGCCAACGGAGTTCTCTGTTAGGTTCAAAAGCCAGTATGGTTGGTTTGAAGGTCATCCCGTCGGCTTCCGGTGGTTCAATGCGGGCGGTGATTTTGCTGCCTACTTTCACCGGACCGGTCACGGATTTGATGAAAGGGTTCCAATTAGGATAATTTTCAAAGTCAGTAAAAATTTTCCAAACTTTGTCCGGACTCGCGTCTATCGCGATTTCTGTTTTGATTTCTGCAGTCATCATCGTATGTGTTTATAGTGAGCAACAAAGGTCTCCATAAGCATACAATTTGCGCTTGACAAAAATCAAGAACTCACGAGAGTTGCTTTTTCCTGATTCTACTGAGCGTTTCGGGAGTCATACCGAGCAGGGAAGCAATGTACTGCAACGGCACTTGGTTGAAGAGTTGTCGATTGTTCTCAAAGAACGCGTCGTACCTTTCTTCGGCACTCATCGAGAGATGGCTAAAGATTCTGTTCTCTAGGGTTGTGAAGCATTTGATCAGAAACAATTTCTCGAGTTCAGCCCATCGAGGCACGATCTCACCAATTCGTTGGTAATCTGTTTTCGAGATCAAGAATGCTTCAGTGTCTACCAGCGCTTGGATCGTCCAACGAGAAACACGCTCGTAAACAAAGCTCGACAAGTCGGTAGCAAAGTATCCTTTGGTAGAAATCCACTGCGTCACTTCTTTGCCATCCACTAGGGTGAACATCCTCAGAAGGCCATTTTGCACAAAACTGAGTTTATCGCAGCGTCGCCCCGCTTTCAGCAGACAGTCGCCTTTCTTGAGTTTAATCGGCTTGAAAAGCGCGCTGATACTATCCAGTTCGTCGGCTTGAATACCCCCGAAATACGTCTTGATGTACAGCTCAAGCTCGGTCATTTCAATCCCCCAGCGGTTTCACCATGATGTCTTTGTAATACACCTTGCTGTCGGGATCGTTCCCCTGCAAGGCCACGGTGCCGCTCGACAGCCGACGGGCTTCGTCCCCTGCTTTACGCTCCAGGTTGTCGGGCTCGGTATAATCCACCACGGTTTTGCCGTTGATCTTCACGGTGACGTTCTTCCCCTTCACGATGATGTGCTCGGTATACCATTCATTATCTGGCACCACTTGCTCTTTCACGTCGTCGATACCGTACAAGCTGCCCGTCCGGCGCCAGTCGGTGTGCGAATTGTTCACCTGCACCTCGTAGCCCTGGCTGGGCCAGCCTTCATCCTGGTAGTGGGTGTGCACATACATCCCGGAGTTGGAGCCGGGCGTGGTCATCACCTGGGCCTTGAACTCGAAGTTCTTAAAGTCATGATTTTCTACCGGTCCTTCGTAGAACAGATGGGCGCGGGGGCCATGCACCACGATTTTACCATCTTCTACCGAAAAGGTTCGGGGATGCTCACTGGCCCGCCAGCCGTCCAGCGTTTTGCCATCGAACAGGCTGACCCATTCACTTTCTTGGTGGGTTGAAAAACCAGCGGTCAGCAGCGCCCAGCAGACGCCAAAGGAGTAAAGAATTACCTTCTTCATCATATTTCAGGGTTAGGGTGAGTAGAGATTAACGCGTTCAGTTGTCGTGATCATCAGCGCGCTGCGCCAGTAGCGATCAGCAGCCTCCGCTAAGCTAATGAAAATCCTGGAATAGATAATTGGCGCGAAGATCTTTTGGCCTGAATGAAATATGCCCTAGTAGAAGTTAGGATAAGTTCTCCTGAAATACTACATTGACTCTCTACGCCAAAAAGATACGCTGATCGTATGCCGTTCTCCCTGCCAGCATTCAGAATGGGTGGGTATTCTTTAGCCTTGTTGTGTCTGTTCGCCTGCCAACCCGAAAAGCCCACCGCGGTGGTGGTGGCCGAGAAGACAATCCCTGAGGTTATTGACTTCAACCTGCACGTGAAGCCCATTCTCTCCGACCGCTGCTTTGCCTGCCACGGGCCGGACAAAAATAACCAAAAAGCCGACCTGCGGCTGGATACCGAAGCGGGGCTGTTTGCTGCCCTAACGGAGGGTAGCGGACACGTGATCGTGCCGGGCAGCCTACGCCAGAGTGAGGTGTATCAGCGCATCGTGGCCTCCGACCCGGAAGTGCAGATGCCGCCACCGGAGTCGAATCTTTCGCTCTCGCCCCGAGAAATTGCCATTCTCAGCCGCTGGATTGAGCAAGGTGCGGTGTGGAAACCCCACTGGGCGTTTATCACGCCGGAGTTGCCCGAACTGCCGAACGTTAAACAAACCAATTGGGCACGCAATCCCATCGACAACTTTGTGCTGGCCAAACTGGAAGGGAAAGCACTATCCCCCTCGCCCGAAGCAGACCGGGAAACGCTGATTCGCCGAGTAAGTTTTGATCTCACCGGACTGCCCCCGACCCTGGAAGAAGTGGATGCCTTTCTGGCCGACGAATCGCCCGACGCCTACGAGCGCGTGGTGGATCGGCTGTTGGCTTCCCCGGCCTACGGCGAGCGCATGGCCACCCACTGGATGGACGTGGCCCGCTTTGCCGACAGCTACGGCTACCTCGACGACAAGCACCGCCCCATGTGGCCCTGGCGCGACTGGGTGATCGAGGCGTATAATGAAAATCTGCCCTACGACGACTTTATCACCTGGCAACTGGCGGGCGACCTGCTGCCCAATCCCACCAAGGAGCAGGTGCTGGCCACCGCCTTTAACCGTAACCACAAGCAAAATTCCGAGGCGGGCATCATCTACGAAGAATACCGCGTAGAGTACGTGGCCGACCGCACCAACACGCTGGGCAAAGCCTTTTTGGGACTCACCGTCGAGTGCGCCCGTTGCCACGACCACAAGTATGATCCGATTTCTCAAAAGGAATACTTCCGGCTGTTTGCTTTCTTTAACAGCACCTTCGAGATTGGCAGCCCGTCCTACGGCATCGACCAAACCCCCGGCCCGGCCCTGCTGCTCACCGACTCGGCCACCGACACGCAGATTGCCGCGCTGAAGCGGGCCATCGCCCAGCACGAGCAGCAGGTGGCAACGCACCACCAAAAGGCCACTCCCGCCATCACCGAAGCCCGGGTGCAGGCCGACGTGGCACAGCACCTGCGTCGGAGCTTGGTGGCGCACTATCCTTTTGATAAGGTCACCGGCGACCGTTCGGTCAATAAGCTAGACGCCACCAAACCCGCCACGCTCAACGACCCGCTGCCCGTTGATGGAGTGCAAGGAGAAGCCATTGGCATCGATGCCAACAACAGCGTGACCCTCGGCAAAGACGTAGGACTATTCGATCGCAGCGATCCGTTCACGGTGAGCCTGTGGATTAAACCGGCCAAGACCTACGAGGAGGCCACGGTGTTTCAGCACAGCTACCACAAGCGCTACGGCTTCACGGGCTACACCCTGCTGCTGCTGGACAACAAACCGTCGTTTCAGCTGGCCCACTCGTATCCGCACAATGCCACTCAGGTTACCGCCACGGAGGCACTGCCCGCCGGTGAATGGGCGCAGGTGACGCTGACCTACGACGGCTCGAGCCGGGCGGCGGGTACGCAGATTTTCATCAACGGCGAACGCGCGCGCACTGCGGTGGTGTACGATAATCTTTACAAGAGTATCATTCCGCAAGAGGACGAGCACACCTACGCGTTCGAAGGCTTCTTTATGGGCATGCGCGCCAACCACACCACGTTTCCGGGAGGGGCCATCGACGAACTCAAAATCTTTGACCGCAACCTGACTGCCCTGGAGGTGCAGCAGGTATATGGTCCCGACGCAACGCAGCCCGCTACGGCCGAACAGTTGCAGGAGTATTACCGTTCTCACTACGATCTACCGCTTCAGGAGCAACAGCGAAAGCTACGGCAGTTACGCGCTCAAGAAAATGAGATTCTAAGTAAAACTTCGGAAATTATGGTGATGGGCGATCAACCCGAGCCCCGCCCGACGTTTGTGCTGGAGCGGGGGGTGTACGATGCCCACGGAGAGTCCGTTACTCCCGGCACGCCCGAGCAGGTGCTGCCCTTCCCCGATACGCTGCCCCAAAATCGGCTGGGATTGGCCCGCTGGCTCACCCACCCGCAGAACCCGCTGACGGCGCGCGTGGCGGTGAACCGCTTCTGGCAGATGCACTTCGGACAGGGCCTGGTGCCCACCTCCGACGACTTCGGCAACCAGGGCGACCTGCCCACCCACCCCGAATTATTAGACTGGCTCGCCCGGCAGTTTATCGCTCCGGGTTGGGACAAGAAAGCGATGCATAAACTCATCGTGACGTCGGCCACCTACCGGCAGTCGTCGGTGATTGAACCGGCAATGCTGGAGAAAGACCCGGACAATCTGCTGCTGGCCCGTGGCCCGCGGCACCGGCTGCCCGCCGAGATGATCCGCGACAACGCGCTGGCAATCAGTGGTTTGCTAGCGCAGAAGGTGGGCGGCGAAAGCGTGTATCCCTACCAACCGGAAGGGCTGTGGGATGAACTGAGCAACAAGCCCTGGCGCTACCAGTACACCCAGTCCGAAGGCGATGACCTCTACCGGCGCAGCCTCTACACTATCTGGAAGCGCACCGCCCCGCCCCCCTCGCTGCTTATCTTCGACGCGGCCGACCGCGACGGATGCACCGTGCGGCGTCGCACCACCAGCACGCCGCTGCAAGCCTTGGTGTTGCTCAACGACCCGCAGTACCTGGAAGCCTGCCGGGCACTGGCCGAGCGCATGCTGCAAGAAGGCGGCAACGGGCTAAAAGAGCAATTAATCTTCGGGTTTCGGGCGCTCACGGGGCGGCATCCCGATTCGGAAGAAGTGCGAATTATCACGCAAATGTATCAGGAAGAGGTTGCTCGCTTTGCCGAAGCGCCGGAAAGCGCCGTGGCTTACCTATCCGCCGGCGAATACCAACCGAACCAGGAGCTGGACGTAGTACAGCTAGCCTCGTTGGCGAGCGTAGCTAACGCGATTATGAATACCGACGAGGCGTATACTAAGAGATGATTATCAGGATGATCGGGATTATTAAGGATAGGCAGGATGAAAAAGACGTATCAATTATCTCAACTAGCGTTGGCTCGAAGAAGCGTGTAATGATTAGTATATCCGCACTTTATGACTTTTTATACTTCGGAATTCATCATTCCTTGCTCATCATTCGATATTCAAGCAACACCGAATATCGAGTAAAGAATCTCGAATGATGAAGTAACCTATTTGGCGCTGGTTCTCCGCACTAGTGCTTACTGTAGATTGGGTCTCTGACCCAACATACCAACCAGAAGTTATGAACAACCCTTTGCACGAAATCAACCGCCGCCGCTTCCTGACACAGTCTACGCTGGGTTTGGGCGGTGCCGCCATCGCCTCGCTGCTCGATCCGCTGAAATCGTTTGGCCAGCTTGCGGCCGGAGGCGACCCCGCGGCCGGAGTGTTGCCTACGCGCCATTTTGCTCCCAAAGCCAAGCGGGTAATCTACTTGTTCCAGAGTGGTGGCCCCTCACAGATTGAACTGCTCGACTACAAACCTAGACTATCCGAAATGGTGGGGCAGGACATCCCGGCGTCGGTGCGGGGCAACCAGCGGCTGTCGGGCATGGTGTCAAACCAGGCCGAGTTTCCCTTGGTGGGGTCAATCTTTGACTTTGCGCAGTACGGGCAGAGCGGAGCCTGGGTGAGCGAACTGATGCCCCACACGGCTCGGGTGGTCGACGACCTATGCATCGTGAAGTCGATGCATACCGACGCCATCAACCACGAGCCTGCCGTAATCTTTTTCCAGACCGGGTCGCAGCAGTCGGGGCGGCCCAGCATTGGCTCGTGGCTCAGTTACGGCCTGGGCAGCGAGAACGAGAACCTGCCCGCCTTTGTGGTGCTGGTGTCGAAGGGAGGAGGAGCCCAGCCGCTCAACTCCAGCGCCTGGGGCAACGGCTTCTTGCCCTCGTACCACCAGGGGGTGCAGTTTCGGTCTAGTCAAGATCCGGTACTGTACCTCAACAACCCGGCGGGCGTGTCGCGTACTGATCGCCGCCGGGCCCTCGACTACATTGCTCAACTCAACCAGAAGCAGATGGATACCTGGGGCGACCCGGAAATTGAGTCAAAGATCAGTCAGTACGAAATGGCCTACCGCATGCAAAGCTCGGTGCCCGAGGTGGTAGACCTGTCGGATGAGCCCGACCACGTATTTGACCTGTACGGTGAGGACGCCCGCACGCCCGGCACCTTCGCGGCCAACTGCCTGATGGCCCGGCGGCTGGCCGAACAAGATGTGCGCTTTATTCAGCTGTATCACATGGGTTGGGACCAGCACGGCAACCTGCCCAGCGGCATCCGGCAAATGGCCAAAACCTCCGACCAGGCTTCGGCCGCCCTGGTAACCGACCTCAAGCAGCGGGGTTTGCTGGATGATACGCTGGTGGTGTGGGGCGGAGAATTCGGGCGCACCAGCTTTTCGCAGGGCAAGATTACCAAGGGGGACTACGGGCGCGATCACCATCCGCGCTGCTTCACCATGTGGATGGCCGGGGGCGGAGTGAAGCCGGGCATCACCTACGGCGAAACCGACGAATTTAGCTACAACGTGACGCACAAGCCGGTGCACGTGCACGACTTCCAGGCCACCCTGCTGCACCTGATGGGCATCGACCACGAGCGCCTGATCTTCAAGCATCAGGGCCGTCGCTACCGCCTAACCGACGTGCACGGAGAGGTGGTGCGGGATATTTTGGTGTAGCTTATTCCCTAACCCAGTCGGCGTAGTTGTCGGGGCTGACGACGGTAAATTCAGCTTCCGGGTAATTGCCGGTCCAGGCTTTCGGTGGGTTGGGTTGCTTTTTGGTGCTCCACTTGAACTCGTAACCATACAACTTCCCCCCTCGTTCTTCTACCCAGTCTATTTCCTGCTGGTCGTAGGTGCGCCAAAAGTAGTTGTTCACGATCATCCCGCTGTATTGTTGAAACTTGATGCGCTCGCTGATCACGTAGTTTTCCCACAACTGCCCCACGTCGTTTCTTAGCGCCAGTGGGTTGACGTTGGCGACCAGGATGTTCCTGATGCCGTTGTCGAAAAAGTACCATCGGCTGGTCTTGGTGATCTCCTTTCTCAGATTCCGGCTAAATCCCCCTACCCGGTGGATAATAAATACTTTCGATAGCAGATCAAGGTACTTGCTCACGGTGTTTCCGCTCATTCCCAACTGCTGGCCGATCTCGGTGGTGGAGACCAGACTGCCCACTTGAAAGGCCAGGAGCCGCAGCAGCGACACAATTTTGTCGGAGTTTTTGATCTGCTCAAAGGCGAGGATGTCCTTGAGTAGGTAGGAACTCACTAGGTCGTTCAGGTATCGGTTCTTCTGCACTTTGGTGGTCAGCTGAAGCAGTTCCGGATAGTTACCGTAGACCAAGCGTTCGTGTAGTTTGTCTTTTCTGATGGGCAGCGGATGGATCTGATCGTATTCACTATCGGCCAGCGCGTACAGATGATAGGTGAATTTCCGACCGGTAAGCGGTTCTCCGGTGTAGTTTTCTACGTCAAAGGCCGAAGACCCGGTAATGAGCACGCGGAGCCCTGGTATCTCGTCGATCATCAGCTTGAGGGAACGACCGATGTCGGGTATCTTTTGAGCTTCATCGATGATCAGCAGTAGCTTTCCGTCGAGCAGTTGGAGGAAGTTCTCGACACTTCTTCGGGTAAATAGCTCGCGGGTTGAGATATCTTTCCCGTTTAGCAACAAGTATGGATCGGTTATTTCATCCAAGAGTTGGTTGATCAGAACGGTTTTCCCTACCCGGCGGGGTCCGAGAAGCACCACCACTTTATTAGGAACCAAGCTTTCTTGCACCAGAGGCTTTATGATTCTGGGGAGGTAATTCATCGTATTGAGCCAATTAACGTTAATTAGCTCAACGTAAGAACCTAATTTAGGTTAATTAGCTAGTTAGGTGCTTCGGTAAAGCCGTTTGTTCCGCCAAAGCTGATTCCGAAGCGTCGTAAAGCCCTTCTTGAGCTTCCTTTAGCCGCTACAATTCGTCGCAAGGCGGTACTTTGCTTCAAGGTCGGCGCAACATTTCGTCGTAGCGGGTATAATTAGAAAAACCCGTCTTAACATTTACGTCGTAAGGCGGTAATGTCGCGGCGAAGAGCCCCTACAATTCGTCGCAAGCACGAACAGCAGCGACCAAAGTGGTTTACGAAACGTCGTAACGAAAATTATTGCAATAAAAGCAGGCTGCAAAACGATGCAGCGTGCTTTGAAGCAATAAAAGGGCTTTACAAAACCTCGCAATGCTGATTTTAAAGGAGATGGGGCTGATTTCCGCTGTGTTGATCAGAAAATGACCTGATAATACGCACTACGGCACCGATTGGGCCACTAGTGCCGCTTCCGTATCACGCTGCGCCGTTTCTTGCTCCTCTTCTGCGCCGTCGGCGGTCTTCACCGAGTCGGAGGGGATAGCATCCAGCCCTAGGTTCACCTCCAAACCGGGCACGGCTTCCTCCAGGCGCGTAGCGGCCTGAGCGGTCACGTCGGTTTGCCATAGATAAAGCTTGCGCAGGTTTTTGAGTTCGCTAAGCTGCGCTACGCCCTCGTCACTGACCTTTGTTCCGTAGAGGTTCAGATACTCCAGATAAGGCAAATTCTTCAGGTGCGCCAGACCCGCGTCGCTCACCGCCGTGTTCTCCAAATGCAAGCGCGTGAGGTGCTTGAACTGGGGTAGCGCTTGCAATTCGTCGTCGGTGGTGGATCGATTGCCCAGGTCTAGCCAGGTGACCTGCTCGGCCACCGGACGCAACTGCTGCAGTAGCGAATCACCCGTGAAGTTGGCAGAAACGGTTACTTGCAACCACGCTACGTCGGCGGCCAGGGGCATCACCGACAGTCCGGCCCGTTGCAGTTGCACCACGGCTTGGCTATCGGCCGGAGCCATTTCCGCAGCCAACATTTTCTCCACAGCCGTCTTGTTGGCGTTGGGGTCGGCCAGGGTGTTGAGCACCTGCTGCACCTCATCCACCACGGTGAGTTCGGCCACCGTCTTGTCGAAGGGTGCGCCCTCATTGACCCACCAGGTGAGCAGCATGATCTGCTCGTCGGTGAGCTGGCTTTTACCGTCGGGGGGCATGTGCTCTTCGTCTTCCATGGGTAGGTGGATGCGCTGGATCATGTGACTCTCGGCGGCGTTGCCCGCCACGAAGATGGGGCCGTTCTTGCCCCCCGCTTCCAGGGCCTGCACGGTGTGCATCATCAGCTCCCCCTTCATCTTTTCGTCATTGTGGCACGACATGCAGCGCGCTTCCAGGATAGGATGCACAATGTCGGTATACACCACCGCCGAGGGCAGATCGGTAATTATTTTAGCTTCTTTGTCTTCCTTCGGCGGCAGTCCGGCCACCCGGCGCAAGGGGTTGGGCATGTACTTGGTGAGGTAGTCGGAACCGTGGGTGAGCGAACCGCCGAAGTGCCCGGCCCCCATCAGCACCAGCACGGTTACGGAAAATACGCCAACGTAGGCTTTATCCATGGCAGGACGCTTACGCGCTTGCAGCAAAAGAACGAACGACAGCACGGAAGCCACGGCCACCCCGATGCCCAGCCACTGGTGCAGGGTGAGCAAATCCTCGTTGTAGCCCCCCCCCTGGGCCAGCATGTAGCCCAAGCCCGCGGCGATCACCGCCGTAGCTGCTCCGAGCAACAGCACCGGGGCCACCGCGGGCTGGTAGTTTTTGAACCGCTCGAAGCGCGACAGGATCTCCAGTAAGAAGGCGATGGCCAGAAAGCCGATGGGTAAGTGCAAAATGAGCGGGTGAAACCGCCCGAAGAACAAAACAATATCCGAAACTTCTTGATCCATGAACTACAGAGTACTGATGAAACGATGCTGAATCCAACGGGCGTAGTTGCTGCTGTTTTTTTGCGCTAACCCCAACTTCTCAAAATGCACCCGTTCGGAAAGGTACGCAATTGTTTGCACTAAACTTGACTTTAACCGCGTAGGTTCCCCCGAGGCCTCCAACCCCAGCGTGTGATAATCACGTTCGGCGACGGTCAGGCGGGTATATTCCAACGTACAAAGGTTATCTCCTTCGGGTTCGGCGACCGGCGAAACAGTGTGCCGATGAGCGTCGTAAGCAAACGTGAGCAACCGGCGCCGCTTGGTGATGGCCAGCCAGTGAGAGTCATCATTAAATGTTTCTTTGTTCTCTAAAGCGAAGCTCCACTTTATCCACTGTTCCAAATTGCCCGCCACTGCCTGCTCCGCGAAAATCTCGGCTTCGCCCTGCTGTTGCTTGATCTCCACATTGCCCTCGCGCCACTTCACGCCCAGGCGCTCGCCGCTGCCCAACAGATAATGATCTTGCCGCTCCGTCGGTTCGCTGATCGGAAACGAAACGAACACCTCATCGAACGGGAGCGGATGGTCGAAAAACCAGCGCAGTTCGGCGGTAAGCTTCGGTGAAGTTGTCATCGCTAGGCCAACACTCCCTTCACAATTTCGCCGTGCACGTCGGTGAGCCGGAAGTCGCGCCCCTGGAAGTGATAGGTTAGTTTTTCGTGGTTCATGCCCAGCAGGTGCAGGGCGGTGGCCTGCAGGTCGTGGATGTGCACGCGATCCTTAGTAGCGTAGTAACCAATCTCGTCGGTTTCGCCGTAGGTCACGCCGCCCTTGATGCCGCCTCCGGCCATCCACATGGTGAAGGCCTCGTTGTGGTGGTCGCGGCCCATAAAGGGCATCACCTTGCCGTTGCGGTTCTCCTGCATGGGTGTGCGCCCGAACTCGCCGCCCCAGATCACCAGCGTCTCGTCGAGCAGCCCGCGCTGCTTCAGGTCTTTGATCAACGCCGTCATCGGTTGATCCACTTCCCGGCACTTGTCCTGAAATCCGGCGTTTAGCCCGGTGGTGCGGTCCGAGCCGTGCGAGTCCCAGCCCCAGTCGAAGAGTTGCACAAAGCGTACGCCTTTCTCCACCAGACGGCGCGCCAGCAGACAGTTATTGGCAAACGAGGCTTTGCCCGGTTCGGTGCCGTACAGTTCGTGAATATACTCCGGCTCGTCGGCGATGTCCATCACCTCGGGCACCGAGGTTTGCATGCGGAAGGCCATCTCGTACTGCGAAATACGGGTCATAATTTCCGGGTCGCCCACCTCGGCATATTCTTGCTGGTTGATGCGGTTGATGGCGTCGAGCGTCTGGCGGCGCAGGTCGCGGTTCATCCCGGCGGGGTCCGAGACGTAGAGCACCGGATCGCCCTCCGAGCGGCACTGCACGCCCTGGTACACCGACGGCAGAAAGCCGCTGCCCCACACGCTCTTGCCCGCGCTGGGCGTTTTGCCGCCCGACACCAGCACCAAAAAGCCCGGCAGGTTCTCGTTTTCCGAACCCAGTCCGTAGGTCACCCAGGCCCCCATGCTGGGCCGACCCAGGCGCGGGCTCCCGGTCTGCATCAGCAGTTGGGCCGGAGCGTGGTTGAACTCGTCGGTGTGCATCGACTTGATGAGCGCTACCTCATCGACGATGGTGGAAAAGTGCGGCAGCCGGTCGGAGACCATCGTGTCCGACTCGCCGTACCGGGCGAAGGTGGCCTGCGGGCCAAGCATCTTGGGCACGCCCTGGATGAAGGCGAAGCGCTTGCCTTCCAGCAGCGAGGGCGGACAGTCTTTGTTATGCAGTTTGGCCAGTTCGGGCTTGTAGTCGAAGAGTTCGAGTTGCGAGGGCGAACCGGCCATGTGCAGGTAGATCACCCGCTTGGCTTTGGCCGCGTAGTGAGCGAACTTGGCGGTCATCGGGTTGGCGTCGGTGAGCGCGGCCTTAACGGATGCCGGGACGTCTTGGGCGGCCGGAGAACCGAACTCGCAGCCCATCAGCGAGCCGAGCGCCACTGCGCCGAGACCGGAGGTGCACTTCTTGAGAAAATGCCGCCGGGTTTCCAGTTGCAGTTGTCGGTGCTGGGCTTCTTGATAGATATTCATGGTGGAGGACTTTCAGGGTGGCGGCCGCTACGCGGTCAGATGCTGGGTATTGGATGCTGGATACTGGATGATCTTCTACATGGTAAGATGTTGGATGCTGGATATTGGCGGCCGTCGCGCGGATGATCTTCTACATGGTCGGATACTGGATGGCCTTTTATGCGGTTGGATGTTGGATCAGGCGACCATTGGTTTGTCCATATGGGCTAGTTCGTACTTCAGAAAGCCTCTCAGACTTAGATCTTCGTCAAGTTCCGGCCAATGGATACCGATTCCATCGTTTTCAAAGTTAAACAGCTGCTCTTCGGTGGCCGTTGTCAATCGCTTAAAATCAGATAGGGGGCGTTTCAGCACCTTCTTATTGTTTAGTAAAACCACGATAAGATCAAGGGTTCGGTCGAACCAAATTTGTTGCATACGCAATCCGTCTTCAAAGATCAGCTGGTCTAGAGGATCGCTAGCTCTTTTATTGACGATGTTACTGTTGGAAGTATTCATACCAAGCATTAATTAGTTCTTCTTGATTTTCCTCTATTATATGTTTAATCTGTCGGCGTTCCTGTTGGGTATATCCGTAGGCGTATTCTTCTTTTAACGTTGGCTCTAGCCACCACTTTCCTCGCCCTCCGCCTTTTTTGATATGAATATGGCAAGGCTCGCTTCCTTCATCAGAGTAAAAATGAAATTTGAAACCTTTAATAGTCAGTACGGTAGGCATTGCAACTAAAGATACTTAGTGCGCAAGTTATAAAATCTCTCATCGCTTTTCCTTTCACTTAGCGTTCGCATCTCTTCGAACTCGGGACAGCAGGCGAAGGGGCATCTGGAAATCAGCGCCTCCTCTCACTCATTCGCATCCCCCCGAATTCCCTCCAAATCTTCCACCGTCAAGTGCGCCAGGATCACGTCAATGATGCTGGTGGGGGCAATGGCGGTGTCCGGTAGCAGGTCAGCGTGCTGACTCACCAGCAGCGGACGGTCTTCCGGCGCGGTGTCGATGCTTCCGTGCGAACCTTTCACCAGGGTAGCGTCCAGCGGAATAACGTCCATAAGGTAGCGAAATCCTAGCTTTTTCTTCAGTAGCGTGGTGCCGATTTTTGCCTTGAGGAAACGAATCTCAGGGTCGGCAAACACTTCTACCGGATCGTAGCCGGGCTTGCGGTGAATATCCACCGTGCGGGCAAAGTCGGGTGCCTTGGCATCGTCCAGCCAGTAATAATACGTGAACCAGGCATCCGGCTCGGCCACCGCTACCAGCTCTCCGGCTCGCTCGTGATCCAGGTGGTGCTTCTTCTTCCCGGCATCGTCCAGCACCCGCGCCACGCCCGGAATGGCCTCCAACAACGCCTTCACCTTCGGAATTGTTTCGGCTTCGTTCACGTAAACGTGCGCCAGTTGGTGGTCGGACACCGCGAAGGCCCGGCTCACTCCGGCATCCAGCAGTTCGTGGCCCAGCTCGTTTTTCACCGTGATGTACCCCTGCTCGCGTAGCACCCGGTTGATAGGCACCGGCCGACTCACACTGGTAATGCCGTATTCCGACAGCAACACGACCTGCGCACCCTGCGCTTCGTAGTAGGTGATTAGGTCGCGGCACACATCGTCGATATCCCGCAGGTCGGTGGCAATCTTGCTAAAATCGATGCCGCAGCGTTGCAGGTTGTAGTCTAGGTGGGGCAAGTAGACGAGCGTCAGCGTGGGGTTGTGCCATTGGTCTACCTGCTTGGTGGCCTCGGCAATCCAGCGGGTGGAGTTGATATTGGCGTTCGGGCCCCAGAACTCAAACAGCGGAAACTGACCAAGCTTTTGCTGCAGACGGTCGCGCAGGTCCATCGGCTGGGTGTAGATGTCAGGCAGCTTGCGCCCGTCGGCGGGATACAAAGGACGCGGCGTCACGGTGTAGTCGGCCGAGGAGTACATATTGTACCACCAGAACAGGTTGGCGCAGGTGAAGTTAGGGTCGATGCGCTTGGCCACGTCCCAGATTTTAGGTGCCTGCACCAGTTTGTTCGACTGTCGCCAGAACTTGATCTCGCACTCGTCGCGAAAGTACCAGCCGTTGCCCACCACGCCGTGCCGACTGGGCCACTCACCGGTGAGGTAGGTCGACTGGGCCGAGCAGGTCACCGCGGGCAGCACCGGGTCGATCGACAACTGCTTGCCCCGGCTGATCCATTCGGAAAGAAAAGGAGTGTGCTCACCCACCACGCGGGGTGATAAAGCGACGACGTCCAGAACCACGGTCTTCTTCATGTGCTATAATGATCTTGTACCCACTGCAACTCCCGCGTGATCGACTCGGCTAGTCCGAGCTGAATCTCCGGGGGGAGCACTTCCCAGGTATAGGTTTCCACTTCCAGGTGCTGGGTGAGCGGCTCTTCCCGTAAAATATCCAGCACTTCCTGAATATCGAATTGGGTGGCAGCCAAAGCACCGTACTGCGAAACAAAGATCGGCACGTGAAAGTGCGTTCGCCACTCGCGCACGTGGGGTTCAACGATGTACTCC
Source organism: Cyclobacteriaceae bacterium (assembly GCA_965217295.1). Lineage (GTDB taxonomy): Bacteria > Bacteroidota > Bacteroidia > Cytophagales > Cyclobacteriaceae > Tunicatimonas. Next base: position 2,687,559 of record CBDCHR010000008.1, on the reverse strand, counting down.
AGCGCATCCGGCAGGTCGTCGTACCGAATGAGTTCTTCGTCGGCGGTGCGCGCGATGACCTGGTGCAGGTAGGTAGACTCCACCAGCGAGGCGAAAGCCTGCGTCACGGCGGTTCGCTCCGTTATCGCTGCCGGAAGCTGGGCGCGCAGGGCGGCGCTGATCTGAATTTTACCGATCCGAATGCCCGCTTGCTGCCAGCGGTCAAACACCTCTCGCGGACGTTCGTAGCCCACCGCAAAGTGGCACACGTCGTAGCAAATCTGAATGTGAGTGCGCAGACCGCGTTCCGCCTCCTCTGGACGGATACCCAATTGCTGTTGCAAATACGGAATGCCCTGAGGAAGCAGCCAATCATTGAAGTAGTCAATCACGTCCTGCGTATTTTCCAGCAGTCCATCGGGTTCGGGTTCCAGATCAAGGTGCAGCAGTTGACCGGTGGATTGGTGCTGGCGGTACAGGTGCGCCGCCACCTGGGCGAGGTGATGCGCGGCTTGGTGACGCACCGCATTCAGCGCGGTTGCATCGGCGTGCCACAATCTATACGAAAGAGGCGAGGTGGAAATTCCGCCTTCCGTCTCGTTGGGCAGCAACTTGGACAGCACCTCGAACGAGCGGAGGGTGTAGTGCAGACGTTCGGGGGTGGTCCAATCAGGATGGTGCACCGCGTCCTTGACCCGCTGCCGGTGGAAGCCCCCGTAGGGAAAGGCGTTCATGGTGAACACGTAGTAGTTATTATCGGCCAGCCACGCGCGAAAGTCTTCCAACCTGTTTTCAGATAAAATATCCTCAGTAGCTTGGTGCGACAGGCGCAGTCCGATGCCGAAGGGTTGGTCGGGTGATAGCGCTTCGCGGATGGGCGGCAGGTAGGTTTGCAGCGAGTGCTGCACCTCCGCCCACCGCTCGCCGGGGTGGATGTTGGTGCAGTAGGTAAGGTGGTAACGGTCTAGTTTCATAAAATGCCCTCATCAGACCGTAATAGAACGGTTCTGAGAACGCTAAAAGTACGTATTTCCAGTTTGACGCGCTTGATTTGGTCAAGAAAGGCTCACGATGAGTGAACGTAAAATTTGTGTTGCACTTCATCATTCGGTATTCCTTACTCGATATTCGGTGTTCTCTACTATCGAACACCGAATAAGGAACCATGATTTCGAAGGACAAAAGCCTACAGAACGTCAGTGCGCTAATTAAGAAGGTGCTTTAAGTAACCGCAAAACGCGTGGCCAACCAACGCGAAACAGGCAGCAGAAGCAGCACCAGCAGTCCGTAAACCCATCCGCCAAAGGTAGCGGCCACGGCAGCGTCCAGCACAATGAGCGACAGCACCCCGGCCTTCACGGCCAGGCCAATCAAGCGCGGTTCGTTGCTGCGCAGCGCGCGAAGCAGCGGCGGATAGATCAGAAACCCCAGCAGCAGCAGGAAGGGAATAACCACTTCTACGGAAACCGACACCCCTATCGCCAGGGCCAACAGCCCACTAATCACCAGGGCATACATACCAACTCCGCCCCACAACGCCGCGCGGTTACTACCGTGCACCTCGCCCCGACTGATCATGGTGATGGCGGCGATATACACAACCGGAATCAGACTCAGAAACCATACGGAAACTACCGCGGCCGGAACCGCGCTTACGCCCAACAGCAGGTTGCCCCCCCGGCACAATCCCATGTTAACGGGCCCAAACAGCCGTTGGTGCTTGCCCCAGGCGTTGTAGAGCACGGCCAGTCCAGCAACGGTCAAAGCGATTAGCGCACTAAGCGGCGATACTTGGGCAGCGGCAAGCACTCCCATCACCAGCAAACCGGTAGCTAAAATGCTCGCTCCGCGTACCGAGGCATCGCCCCGAGGAATGGGCCGCTCGGGCCGCTCGGCGCGGTCTAGTTCGGCATCAAGCACGTCATTGAAGACAATACCGCCGCCGTAGAGTCCGACGGTGGATAAGATCAGCCAGCCCAAAGAGATTGCCAACGGGTGCGCTCCCCAAGTGGGAGCAGGTATCACGTAAAGCGTGATCAGCGCACCCGAGGCGGCGAAGCCCGCCAGAATATCGGCTACGGCGGTGACGATATTGGCCGGACGGGTAAGTTGAAGGTAGGCAAGGAGTTTTTGCTTGGCTAGCATATTATCTGGTCCGTTTGAAACGATCGTACACCGCCAGGTCAAACAGACTGGCACTCACGATTTCCTCGGCAGACAGCACGAGTAAGAAGCCCCGGTACATATCATCCTCCCCCTCATCTTGCCGCTGCTGGTAAATATCCCAGTATTCGGTGGTGAAAGTGATGTCTTGCTCCGCGTTTCGATAGCCACTGAACAGCGGCAACACCGACAGGTAAGAATCCCGAGAGGGGCGCGGCAGTGATACCGGCCAACCAACGTACACCTTGCCATTTTTCATCGTGAAAGATACCAAAGAAGCATCCAGAAACGCGCCGTTGATGAGTTGCTCCAGTTCATTACCCGTTAGCTTGATCGAGCGACTTAGGGCGCGGGTTTTGCTAATAAACAGATTAGAAAGGTGCGGGAGAACGATGCCGAACAAGAGTGACAGCACGGCAGTGCCGGTGTAGGGAAGTTGCAGCGGCACGGCCTGCTTAATCCCTTCGGTCCAGGCGGGCAGCAGGTAGCCCACGGTTTGGGTGATAACAACGGACAGGAAGATCAGGGCAATGCCCACCAGCACCGAATTGAAAATCAGCCGCTGGCGGTCGATGCGTTGGTGAATGTATTTGGTGAAACGCGAGGTGACGAGCAGGTAGTAGCCACCGACCAGGGGAAGAAGCAGTAGGTTGAAGGGCATACCCGACTAAGCCGCACTGGATGGCTTCCCTTCTCTTTGCTTAATAGATTGGTAGATTGAGGATTCTTTAAAGCGCGCCAGCACCTGCCGCCCCTGCTTGCTGGAGATAATATCCGCCGGGTTGACGTACAGGCGGCCGCCCTTGCTGTGGATCGCTATCGTATCTTGGTCTTTATTCATCTTGCCCAAGTATACGAAATTTGCGGAGGAAATGTTAGTGAAGTGTCAATCTGAAGTGTTTTTCTCCACCCGCGGCTCCTGCTCACCGCGCAGCACCGAGTTGCCCGAAAACAACTGCCGCTGATCAACCTCCACTCCCGACTGCCAGTCGCTTTCGTGCATCCGGTTGCAGGAGCTGCTTCTAAGTTAACTTCCGGTAGTAATACCCGTATACTCCTGTATTCGCAAGAACGAGATACGTGAAGCCCAAAGTATATATTGAGACGACCGTTATCAGTTACCTGACTTCCCGCCCTAGCCGAGACTTGCGCGTAGCTGCCTACCAGCAGTCAACTCAGGAGTGGTGGCAGGATCGCAGGAAAGCCTTTGCGTTGTATGCTTCACAGTTGGTTGTGCAGGAAGCAAGCCGAGGCGATAGTGAAGCAGCGAAATTGCGTTTGAAGAAGCTTGATGAAGTTAAATTACTTGATGCTACGGATGAAGCGTTACAACTAGCCGAGACGATGATCGAGCAAAATTTAATTCCTGAAACAGTGGCTGAAGACGCGGCTCACATTGCTATTGCCACTGTCAACGCGATGGACTACCTACTCACCTGGAACTTTAAACACATTGCCAATGCTATTATCCGTGGCAAAGTGGAAGCACTGTGCCGCGCTGAAGGCTACGTCCCCCCAATTATCTGCACCCCCGAAGAACTTATCTAAGAGCGATGAAAGACCCTATTGTTGAAGAAGTTCGTCAAGCACGTGAAGAACACGCTAAGAGGTTTGGCTACAACCTCTCGGCTATCTTTGCTGATATTCGCCAGCAGCAGAAAGAAAATAGCTACGAATATGTTTCCTTCCCGGCCAAACGCATTACTACTTCTTCTGAAGAACAATAAATCCAATTATTCTAAACCTTCCTTTTCCACCCGCGGCTCCTGCCCGCCGCGCAGCACCGAGTTGCCCGAAAACAACTGCCGCTGGTCCACATCCACTCCCGATTGCCAGTCGCTTTCGTGCATCTGCCCGCTCTGGCCGTAGGCGTCCAGCGCGTTTTGGTAGCAGGTGAGGCGGGCGTATTCTTCGGGCAGGCCCTTCTCCAGGATCAACTTAGCCGTCTTGGGCACGGCCAGCGGGTCGCTCACGCCCCAGTCGGCCGCGCTGTCGACGATCAGCCGTTCGGGACCGTACTTTTCAATGATGGCTACCATCCGCTCGCGGCTCATCTTGGTGTGCGGATAAATGGAAAACGCCGCCCAGTAGCCCCGGTCTAGCACTTCCTGAATGGTTTCCTCATTGTTGTGGTCCACCACCACCTTGGTGGGGTCCAGCCCGTGCTCTTCGCACACGTCCATGCTGCGGGTGGTGCCCGCTTTTTTGTCGCGGTGCGGCGTGTGAATCATCACCGGCAGGTCCACCTCCTTGGCCAGCTCCAGTTGCTGCCGGAAGTACTTGTCCTCGGCGGCGGTCTGGTCGTCGTAGCCGATTTCGCCCACCGCCACCACGCCCGCTTTGCCCACGAACAATGGTAATAGTTCCATCACCTGCTCGGCCAGCGGCTCATTGTTAGCTTCTTTGGAATTGAGCCCGATGGTACAGTAGTGCTTGATGCCGAACTGACTGGCCCGAAAACGCTCCCAGCCCACGAGCGTACTAAAGTAATCCTGAAAGCTGCCCACCTGCGTACGGGGTTGCCCCAGCCAGAAAGCAGGTTCAATGATAGCAACCACTCCGGCCGCTTGCATGGCTTCGTAATCGTCGGTGGTGCGGGACACGGTGTGGATGTGGGGATCGATGTAGGGCATATCAGATAAATTGGTGAATAGTGAAATGAGTGATTTGAGTACTTCTTACTTCAAATCACTCATTTCCTTTTTGACGTAGGCTTCGCCAATTTGTTGCCAAGTGAAAGGTTGATTATTGTTCGCCAGGGCTTGCAAGTCCGGTGAGGTACTTTGGCGGCAAGCTAGTTTCCCCGCCGCACTTTCCAGTGGACTTTCGGAAGCAATGACCCGATCCAGGTCAGTTCGGTGCGAAGCGTCGGCGTAGGGGGCAACAAACCGCCACAGTTCGGGAGTGACTGGTCGGTGGGCCGCCCAGCGCTCGTGGGCGAAGTCGACCAGCATGCGGGCCAGCGTCGGGTTGGTACGCACATCCGCGCCGTAAATGCGGCCGCCGTGGATACGGCCGCCGTGGATACGGTACAACGGACGTCCCATAAACACCGCTTTGAGGATCATCTGGTTCCAGGCCGCTTCGTCCAGGTAGTCGGCCGGAAAGGGATTTTCCAAGGCAATGGCATCGAACACCCGGGTGATGTTGGTGCGCAGACCGTTGACGGCGAGCGGAACGAGCGACTGAGGATGAGGAAGCAGCGGCAGCGCAGCGTACACCGCCACTTGCTCGTCTACCTCGGCGGTTTCTAGCAGTTGGGTGAGCGTGGCTACGTAGGTAGAAGCATCGTCGTCGGGAAGTAGTAGCAACAGATACGTGCGAAGCAATTGGCTCAGCGACCAGCCGTTGGGCCGAAAATTGGCTCTCACTTGGTTCGCAACTTCCCGTTGCGCTTCGGATAGCGCTAGCGGTTGTTTTCCAGAAAAACGAGGGGCCATACCGAGGGCCAGGTAGAACGTTCGGTTAGTGAAGTTAGCTTGGAGCTTCTCTTCTTGCTTGGCCAGCCACGGCATTGTTCGCGCGTCGGCGTTTGCTTCGATGAGTTGGTACAGGAATTCTTGAGCGGTTGGGTTGGTCACTTCGGACATAATTGAAAAACTAACAACTAATTGCTAATTGTAGCCAGAAATTTTACCTGAGATACGGATTTCTAGGGGTTTATGCTACTAATAGCGAAGTTTTTCAAAGGATAGATGCTATATTGCCCATCTTTAAATATATCTTCGCCGCAGCTCAACCATTGACCGCTCGGCGATTTACTAATTAATCCTAACTCCAACGTTTTCAACAAGCAGCTATGAATCTACTCAAACCCCACGATTTTCCCCAGATCCGGGGCCGTGCCAAGCAAATGGTACTGCGCATCCAAAACGGCACCCGCTTGGTCCTTAGTCCGCAGGCTGCCTTTGCGATGGGTATCCAATTAAACGGCAAAAAAGGCTCACCGGTGCTCGTCGCCCAGGACAAAAAGAATATCAAACTGGCAATAGCCAGCAAAGATCAGCAAGAAGATGCCTTTTTGTTCAAACCAGCCGCTACCAGCAAAAACAGCCAGCACCCTCCGTTTGCGTACACGAACGCGGGACTGGCGCGGCACATTCTGGATGCCTACGGCATAGACCCTAGTACGAAAAGCGTCGCCCTGAAGATCAAGGCCGACAAGGATTGGTGGGTGGTGCAATCTCCGGCATAGCCCCTCAAATATAAATAATGAGTGCCCCCTCTTGCTCAAACTTGTGCAAGGGGGGCGGAGCGACCGTCGCCCGGAACGCCGGGCACCGCGTGCTGTTGCTCCCCTCGACCAGAGAAGAGACTAATACCGAAAAATAGTTTAGCGTATTCTGTTGTTATATTCTAAGTTGTAAATACCAAAGCTGGCGCAGGGCGCCTAGCCGGGGGCGTCCTGCCAGAAAGTCATCTGCGCAGCGGCCGCTAACATCCAACCTACCCATTCGTCACAAACTCATTCAGATTCATAATCGCGCTGGCCACCACCGTCAGCGCCGCGAGTTCGAGGTTTTCTTCACCCACCAGTTTGGGCACTTCCCCGGGATTCTCGGCGTAGTAGCGCGCAGCTTCCTCGTGCAGCGCCAGCAGGGCCTCGAGCTTTTCTGAACTAATGTCCTGTAACAGGGCGAACGAGTAGGCGGTTTTGATTTGCTCAGCGGGGGCCACATCTTCGACAAGCGATTCTTCGCCGGACAAAACCCGCTGGGCCAAACCGCGGGCGGCTTCCACGTAGACGGTGTCGTTCAGCATCACCAAGGCCTGCAACGGGGTGTTGGTGTCGATGCGGCGCGTGACGCAGAACTCCCGGCTGGGCGTGTCGAACGACATCATCGAGGGATACGGACTGGTGCGGCGCCAGTAGGTGTACAACGCCCGACGGTGGCTGTCCTCGCCTTCGCTGGTTTTCCACTCCATGCCGCTGTAAACCACCTGCCACAGTCCGGCGGGCTGGGGCGGCATCACGCTGGGGCCGTACATTTTGTCGCTGAGCAGTCCGCTCACCGCCAGCGCCTGGTCGCGCACCTGCTCGGCCGTCAACCGTACCCGCGGACCCCGCGCCAGCAGGCGGTTGTGGGGGTCTTGCTCCAGCAGCTCCGGCGATACCTGCGATCTTTGCTGATAAGTGTTCGACATCACCAGTTGCTTGAGTAACTGCTTCACGCTCCAGTTGTGCTTGTACATAAACTCCTGCGCCAGCCAGTCGAGCAGTTCGGGGTGCGACGGTTTGAAGCCCTGCGTGCCGAAGTCCTCGACGGTTTCCACGATGCCGGTGCCGAACAGCTTGGCCCAAAAGCGGTTTACCGCCACCCGGGCCGTCAGCGGATTGTCTTTGCTCACCAGCCACTGCGCCATCCCCAGTCGGTCGGGTGAGGCACCGGGGGGCATACCATTCCAGGCGTGGGGCACGCCGGGTTCCACCTCCTCGCCGTGCACCAGCCAGTTGCCCCGCTCGAACACGTGGGTGGCGCGGCGGTACTCGGCGGGCCGGTCGCTCATCACCGGAGTCTCAATGGTGCCTTCCGGGGCGTTCATCAGGTGAAATAACTGCTGATTGGTGCGGGCGTAGTTCGGTTGATCCGCACCGGGCAGCGGGGCGTGAAACATCACCCATTCAATCCGGCACAGGGCCTCATCCGATTGCGGGTCCCGGAAAACCAGGAAAATATCGTAGGTCCCCTCCTCGGGAGTGATTGGCACCGAGATGGTCTCAAAACCCCAGCCGCCCTCGTTTTTTTGTACCGCCCAGGTGCCGAGCAGTTTACCGTCTACGGCGTCCCGGCGAATCTCAACCAAACCGCCGCTACGGTCGGCGGCGTAGCTTACGTACATATGGTTGCGGCCACGCAGCGTCACGTTGGGAATGCGCGTAAAGCCGCCGTCGGCCACGCTTAGGAACTTGCCGTCCTGCAAAGAACCGTTGGTGATTGAATCATAGGAAGCGGGGTGCAACTTCGGCTCGGTAATTTTAACCAATTGCACAAAGTCATCGGCCTGCGCCAGCTTATCGTCGTTAGATGAAGTGTGCTCGATCACCCAGTTCTTCACTTCCTCGAGCTTGGCCTGGTCGGATTCGGCAAAGGTTTTCAGGGTGGGCGACTCGCTGGGCACGTCGGCATCGGCCGAGTTGTTGAAGAAAGCCATAAACTGGTAGTATTCTTCGTGCCGGATGGGGTCGTAGGGGTGGCTGTGGCACTGCACGCACGCCATCGTGGTGGCCTGCCACACGTCCCAGGTGGTGTTCACCCGGTCGATAACCGACGCCACCCGAAACTCCTCATCGTCGGTGCCGCCCTCGTCGTTGTTCATGGTGTTGCGGTGGAAGGCCGTGGCGATGCGCTGCTCATCGGTGGCGTTGGGCAGCAAATCACCCGCCAGTTGCTCCACAGTGAACGCGTCGAAGGGCTTGTCGTTGTTGAACGCCCGGATGAGCCAGTCGCGGTACTGCCAGACGGAACGGTGACCATCTTTTTCGTAGCCCTTCGAGTCGGCGTAGCGGGCCAGGTCCATCCACATGGCGGCCCAGCGCTCACCGTAGTGCGGGGAGGCCAGCAGGCGGTCCACTTGTTTTTCGTAGGCATTCGGGCTTTTATCTTGCGCAAACGCCTGCGTTTCTTCCCAGGTGGGGGGCAAGCCGGTGAGGTCGAGCGACACCCGTCGCAGCAGCGTGGCCCGGTCGGCGGCGGGTGAGGGAGATAATTGGTGGTCGTGCAGCGTGCGCAGCACGAAGCGGTCAATGCCCGTTGGGTTGCTCCACACTGAGTCGCTAGCCTCGGGCAACGACACCGGTTCGGGCTTCACGTAGGCCCAGTGGTCTTCCCACTTCGCGCCCTGCTCGATCCATTCGGTGAGCAACGCAATCTCTTCCGGCGGCAGGGGCGGACTTTCGGGGGGCATACGCTCCTCGGGGTCGGGGTGGTTGATGCGGCGCAGCATCTCGCTGGCGGCCACGTCGCCGGGCACGATGGCGGGGTGGCCCGATTCGTTGGGACTCAGCGCCTCGGTGCGAAACAGCAGGCTGAACCCACCCAAGCGCTTCACGCCCCCGTGGCAGGTAATGCATTTTTTGTTGAGAATCGGCCGGATGTCGGCGTTGAAGTCGATCTTCTGTTCGTCTTGTCCGGCCAGCACAAAGTAGACCGTTGCGGCCAGCAACAGCAGCAAAAAAATGATTGCGTAAGGGGCCAAGCGACGTAGCGGAAGAGCCATAGGTGTTAGGTTGGTCGGATGACGAAGTCGGGCGCAGGCCCAAAGGAATTGTCTCAACTCTTTGAGGCCAATCAAGGTACGAAATTTAGGCGTACGATGCATCGCCACACCGCTAAAATTCAGTGTGGCCAGTTCGACTCTTTCTTTCTCACACCCTCTCAACCGAAATAGTTCCCTTCGGGCCTGTTCGCTTTCGTACACCAACTGATCGATTCCGAACACCTCAAGAAGGCCAAAAGTGCCCAGAAACGCCAGAAAGGGCACTGGCACTGTCCTTGTGATTAGTTAGACATAAGCGAAACAACTATGAAAGGAACCCACCTCGGCGAATTTGAAGAACTGGTGCTGCTCACCGTAGGAATCTGCTACGACGATGCCTACGGCCTGGGCATCACTGATGAAATTGAGCAGCGCACCGGTCGGCGGGTGACGGTCAGTTCGGTGCACAAGGCGCTGATGCGGTTGGAGCAGAAAGGCTTCTTGCACTCCCGGATGGGCGGGGCCACCGAGGAGCGGGGCGGACGCAAGAAGCGGCTGTTCACGATTACGAATTCGGGGAAGGAAGCGCTGCGCGAGGCTCGGCAGATGCGCAATGCGCTGTGGCAGGCGATTCCGCAGGTGGTGTGGGGATCAGGATAGGCAGGATGATTTTAGATGGGCAGAATGAAAAATGTGAGAATCAGGATGAACCGGATGGTATTTGCTGGGACGAGAGATGGACAGGATACGGTAAGAGATAAGACAGCGGACCGATAAATTTCAAACGATGAAAGCAGCAGTGATCATTCATCAACCAACCATGAATTAGGAGGCATGCTGTTCAAAAGTAACATCCTATTCATCTTTTCTATCCTATGAATCCCGATTCAGACCATTTGCCCCCCCGCCTCGCCACCCGCTTCCTCCGTTGGTACTGCCACCCGGATTTGCTGGATGAGGTGGAAGGAGACCTGCTCGAACTGTTCCGGCGAAGGGTGGAAACGAAAGGATCAAAGAAGGCCAAGGCTTATTACTGGCTCAATGTGCTGATGTTTCTGCATCCAGATTATATACGAAAAAGAAGATATCGCCCCACTAACTATACGACTATGTTGCGACACAACTTATTACTTACCTACCGTAGCTTTAAACGCTACAAGAGCTCATTTTTCATCAACTTAGTGGGTCTATCATCCGGCTTGGCCTGCGCTTTATTGATCTACCTGTGGGTGAACGATGAACTGAGCGTAGATAAGTTTCACGAGAAGAATAGTCAGCTGTATCAAGCCATGCTGCTTCGCCCTACTGCGGAAGGCACATCGACGGAGCGGGCTACCCCCATTATCCTGGCGGAAACTTTGGCCGACGAACTACCGGAAGTTGAATACGCAGTAGCGACGACTACCGGTATGGAAGTTCCCTCCTTTACCCTTTCGATAGAAGACAAGAACGTCAAGGCAACGGGATTGTACGCCGCACAAGACTTCTTCAAGATGTTTTCGTACGATCTTATCTACGGAGACGCGAGCCAAGTATTGTCCGATAAGAAGTCGATGGCGATATCCGAAGGGTTAGCCATGAAGCTCTTTAATACCACTGAGAATATTGTTGGTAAATCGGTAATACTTCAACACGACCAACAGTACCTCATTTCCGGTATCTTCGAAGATACTCCGCCAAGCTCTTCCGACCAGTTTGATTTTGTGGTATCCTTTGAGGTATTTAAAGATTTAGCAGGCGCGGAGCCAGGTGATTGGGGTCGCACCGCGCCCAGTACGTTTGTGCTAGTCAGAGAGAATACTGATCTGAATGATTTTAAGACTAAAATTGCCGGGTTTATACAATCGAAAGACGAAGAATCTACCGTCGATATACTGCTTCGACCTTATTCTGATAGATACCTGTACAACAACTACGAAAACGGTGTGCAGGCCGGAGGAAGAATAGAGTACGTCCGGCTGTTTTCCATTATCGCTCTTTTTATCCTAGTCATTGCCTGCATCAACTTCATGAACCTCTCTACGGCCAAGGCATCCCGAAGACTAAAGGAAATAGGAATCAAGAAAGCCGTAGGAGCCAATCGTAGCACGTTGGTTTATCAGTACTTGGGAGAGTCTTGGTTGATGGCTTCGTTATCGCTGATTACGGCTATACTACTGGTAGCACTTTTCCTTCCCCAGTTCAACCAGATTACCGGAAAGCAATTGGCCTTAACTTTTGATGTCAACCTAATTGTATCCGTGCTGGGCATTACGCTCGTTACCGGTCTGATAGCCGGTAGCTATCCGGCCCTGTATCTTTCTGGTTTCAACCCGGTAGCCGTTTTAAAAGGCGGAGGTGCCCCCGGCAAACTCAATAGCGCGGTGGGAGAGCTCTTCGCCCGGCAGGGGTTGGTCGTCTTTCAGTTTGTACTATCGGTAATTTTGATTGTATCAGTGTTGGTGGTCTACCGACAGATAGAGTTTGTGCAAAGCAAAAACCTGGGATACAGCAAGAACAATGTTATCTACTTTGGAATAGAAGGAAAGGTAAAAAACAATCTGGAGACGTTCTTAGCGGAGGTTCAAAACGTACCCGGCATCATCAATGCCTCAAGTACTACCCACCGATTGATGGGAGGTCAAAGCAGTACAACCGGTCTTGCCTGGGAAGGAAAGAACCCGGATGACATTATTCCATTTGAGATCGTGCAAGTGAATTACGGTTTACTCGAAACGCTCGGTATTGAGATGGCCGCCGGACGAACGTATTCCAGTGACTTTAGCACCGATAGTACCAAAATTATATTCAACGAGGCCGCTATTGCAGCGATGGGACTCGAGAATCCCGTGGGCAAGGTGATTAATCGGTGGGGTACCGAAGTAGAAATTGTCGGAGTGGCCAAAGACTTTCACTTCCAATCACTTCACGAGAGCGTTAAGCCTCTCTTCTTTCTGCTAGAGCCCAAACAAACTGATAAGATCATGGCTAAGATTGAGGTTGGCCGGGAGCGGGAAGCCATTGAGCAGCTCCAGGCGTTTTATCAGGACTACAATCCGGGGTTTACCCTTGACTACCAATTTCTGGATCAGGATTATCAGGCCCTCTATGCGGCCGAGCAGCGCGTCGCTACGCTTTCTAAATACTTTGCGGGGATCGCCATCCTCATTTCCTGCCTCGGGCTATTTGGTCTGGCCGCCTTCACCGCCGAGCGCCGCCGCAAAGAAATTGGCATTCGCAAAATCCTTGGGGCGAGCGACTTTGGCATTGTACGTCTACTATCCGGTGACTTCACCCGGATGGTGCTGGTAGCGATCTTTATTGCCCTGCCCATCAGTTACTTCGTCGCCCAACGCTGGCTACAGGACTTTGCCTTCAGCATTGACTTGGAATGGTGGTACTTCGCCGGGGCCGGAGGGGTGGCGTTGCTCATTGCCTGGTTCACAGTTGGATTGCAAACCGTAAAAGCGGCGCGAGTGAATCCGGTGGAGTGCTTGAAAGATGAGTGATAGAGACCGCCATAACGCTTCGCCGCCCCGGTGGGCCGCCCGCTTCCTGGAGTGGTATTGTGCAGATGAATTGTACGATGAGGTGCAGGGCGACTTGTACGAGCTGTTTCAGCGACGAGTACAAACGAAGGGAGTACGGCGAGCAAAGGTGCTCTACTGCCTCAACGTGCTCATGTTTTTGCACCCGGATTATATCCGAAAGAGGAAATATTATCCCACTAACTATACGACTATGTTACGACACAACTTCTTACTCGCTTTCAGAAATTTTCAGCGTCACCGAGGCACGTTTTTCATTAATCTGGTTGGGCTGTCATCCGGCTTGGCTTGTGCGCTCCTTATCTTTCTGTGGGTGAACGATGAGCTATCAGTAGATAAGTTTCACGAGAAGGATGCCCATCTATTTCAACTGCTGGAGCAAGGCGAGACTTCGGAAGGCGTCTGGGTGGGCGAACATACTTCAGGACTGCTTGCCGAGACCTTGGCCGGAGAAATACCCGAGGTAGAATATGCGGTGGCTAGTCGCTTTCGGGAGGAAGGAATTACCCTCTCAATAGACGATAAATACACGCAGGCTTCGGCACTATTCGCCAGTGAAAACTTCTTCCAAGCGTTCTCTTTCGACCTGACGCAAGGCAGTCGGGATCGGGTACTGGAGGATAAAAATGCTATCGTGATTTCGGAAGCGCTAGCCATGAAGTTGTTTAATACGACCGAAAACGTTATTGGTAAGACGGTCAACTTTCAGGGTGACCAACCCTTTCGGGTGGCCGGAGTAGTGGCCAACGTACCCGCTAATTCTTCCCTTCAGTTCGACTTTGTGTTATCGTTTGAAAAATTCAAAGAACTTGAGCCAAACGCACTTGACTGGAACTTCAACACCACCAAGGTGTACGTGGTACTGACGGAAACAGCAAGCTCGCTAGCGTTCGAAAGAAAAATCGCTGACTTTTTACAAGGCAGACGGGAGAATTCTATCAGCACGTTGTTCGCTCGCCCCTTTTCAGATGGTTATCTGTACGGCAACTACGAAAACGGAAAGCAGATCAGGGGGCGAATAGAATACGTGCGTCTGTTTTCTATCATTGCTATCTTTATCCTTCTGATTGCCTGCATCAATTTTATGAACTTAGCCACCGCGAAAGCCTCGCGAAGAGCAAAGGAAATCGGCGTGAAAAAAGCCATCGGTGCTAAGCGCGAAACCCTCATTGTTCAGTACTTGAGCGAGTCGATGCTAATGGCTTCGGCCGCTTTGCTAATTGCTATTCTACTCGTTCTGTTATTTCTTCCTCAATTCAATGAGATCACCGGAAAGCAACTTGACCTACCCTTCAACGGGGTTTTGATTGGGTCAGTACTAGGGATCGTAGCATTTACCGGACTCGTTGCGGGTAGTTATCCCGCCTTGTACCTTTCGGGGCTTAACCCATTGACTATGATGCGGGGACACACGTCCGGTACCTCGCGCAATGCGGCAAAAGGACAGTGGGCCAGAAAAGGATTGGTTGTTTTTCAGTTTGCTCTATCCGTACTACTCATCGTGTCCGTGGTGGTGGTCTACCAGCAGATAGATTTTGTGCAGACGAAAAACCTCGGGTACGAAAAAGACAATACACTCTACTTTGATACGGAAGGACGGGTAAGCGAGCAGTTGGAAACATTTCTTTCCGAACTAAGGGGCGTACCGGGTGTGGTGAATGCCGCCGGGATCGGGCAAAGTATTGTCGATGGCACCAACAGCTTCACTATTGACAATTGGAAAGGAAAACCCGAAGGCGTCGATTTCCCCAGTTTTGAGATGCGGCCGGTCACCTACGGATTGCTAGAAACATTGGGTATTAAAATGGCTACCGGTCGCACTTTTTCCTCAACGTTTGGCTCAGAAGACGCAAAGATCATCTTCAACCGAGCGGCTATTGATATGATGGGGTTGGACGATCCGATCGGAGAAGTTATTAGCATTGGGCAGACCGAACTGGAAATCATTGGCGTTACCGAGAATTTTCACTTTAGGTCGCTGCACGAAGAAGTTGGGCCATTGTTTTTCGTTTTGCGCCCGTCGTGGACGCACCAGGTCGTGGCTAAAGTTGAAGTTGGGAAAGAGCGCGAGACCATTGATCGCCTCCAGGAATTTTATCAAGCCTACAACCCCGGATACTCTCTCAACTATCAGTTTTTGGATGAAGACTACCAAGCTCTCTACGCGGCCGAGCAACGCGTCTCAACGCTTTCCAAGTACTTTGCCGGTATCGCGATCCTCATTTCCTGTCTCGGGCTATTTGGTCTGGCCGCCTTCACCGCCGAGCGCCGCCGCAAAGAAATTGGCATTCGCAAAATCCTTGGGGCGAGCGACTTTGGCATTGTACGTCTACTATCCGGTGACTTCACCCGGATGGTGCTGGTAGCGATCTTTATTGCCCTGCCCATCAGTTACTTCGTCGCCCAACGCTGGCTACAGGACTTTGCCTTTAGCATTGACTTGGAATGGTGGTACTTTGCCGGAGCCGGTCTGGTGGCCTTGCTCATTGCCTGGTTCACGGTTGGATTGCAAACCGTAAAAGCGGCGCGAGTGAATCCGGTGGAGTGCCTGAAAGATGAGTAAGCAGACCCTAAAGAACAATTGCATTATCATACTCAAAAAAAATCGTATGGAAACTCTATCAATCAAACAACCCACTCTTTTATGCCTCGCCATTTTACTGTGCTCGAGCCTTTTCGGTCAATCTGTGCCTTACGGATATAATGATGCGGTAGGGCAGTACGTAGACGTGGGAAATAATACCAAGCTCTACTACGAAATTTACGGCAGTGGTGAGCCTCTGTTAATGTTACACGGCGGGGTATACGGCTACATTGATGAGTTTGCTGGGCTAATCTCTAAGCTGGCTGAAAAATACCAGGTTATCTGCCTTGCCACCCGAGGCCACGTGAAGTCTGATATTGGGAACGAACCCTTCACCTATGACCAGCGGGCTTCCGATGCCTACCAACTCATCCGGCATTTGGAGTTGTCAGCGGTCAGCGTGATTGGCTTTAGTGACGGAGGAATGAGTGCTTATAAGTTAGCGGCCAATTATCCTGAAGTAGCGACGCGCATGATTGTCATGGGAGCCGGAGACCTTCCTACCAAAAGAAAAGAAAGCACTCCACTGGACTACTCAGCCGAGAGCCTGATGCAGTCTAGCGCGGACTACTTCAAACCGAGACTCGCGCACATGCCCGAACCCGACCGCTGGGACGAAAGCCTGCGCATGCTCAGCGAGATGTACAATAACAGCATTCTCAGTAAAGAAACTTTATCTCAGGTAAGTTGTCCGGTGCTGCTTATCGCCGGAGAGCAAGATGAATACTTTAGCGAACAGTCGTTGCAAAAGGCACACGAGTATTTGCCGGATGCCCAGCTAACGATCATTCAGGATTGCGGACACGTGATTTTCTTCTGCAACTTCCCTAAGGTCTGGGAGTCGATCAGTGCGTTCCTAAAGATTAGTAGCAAAGAAGGCTAGATAGTCCCTGTGTCCATTAGCGACTTCCCTTCACTACGTGTGCTTCCGAAATGGGTAATGAAAAGACAAATAATAGATTTCCACCCCGCCTCGCCACTCGCTTCCTGCGCTGGTTCTGCCGCCCGGAGTTGGTAGATGAAGTAGAGGGAGATCTGTACGAGTTATTTGAGCGCCGGGTAAGAACGAAGGGAGTGTGGCGAGCAAAGACACTCTATTGCCTGAATGTGCTGATGTTTTTGCATCCTGATTATATACGAAGAAAACAACACTACTCAATAACCCATACCACTATGTTTAAAAACTATTTTAAAATTTCTTTTAGAAATATTATCCGCAACAAAGCCTTTTCGGCCATCAATATTGTAGGGTTGGCACTGGGGATGAGTTGCTTTCTGTTTATTTTTCTTTGGGTACAGGACGAAAGAAGTATTGATAATTTTCATACGAGTGAAAACTTGTATAACGTATATCAAACTACCTACGCCCACGAAGAAGTCGATGGCCAATACACGACACCCGTGCGATTTACTGATGATCGTCGGCATATTTTGTTAGAAGATATCCAAGAGTCTATCCCGGAGATTAAACACGTCAACTTTTATGCTACCGGGTACGAATTACCCTGGGGACATCCGGAAATTTTCCAGGTAGGTGAAGAAATTCATAAGTTAGAAGGTTCGCGTGCTGGAGCAGATTTCTTTATCATGTTCGATTATCCTCTCATCGCCGGTAGAAAAGAAAATGCACTGAAGGACATTAACAGTATCGCTATCTCAAGAAAAATGGCGGCACTGTTTTTTGAAAGCCCGGAAGAAGCAATTGGAAAAAGTATTCGCTACGAAAATCAGTTTGATTTTACCATTACGGCAGTTTTTGAAGATATAACTTCTAAAAGTTCTCTACAATTTGATTTCTTACTCAACTGGGAATTTCACAACAAACGATCTAATGGCTGGGCATCTCACGTAGTTCTTACCACGGTTCAATTAGCAGAAAACGCTGATGTTGAGCGAGTAGAAAGCACCATCAATCGTTCTATCCAAACGTATCTGGATCAAGATGAATCTATAAAAATTGAGGTCGGACTTCAGCCTTTCAAGGATAAATACCTGGTCTCAAACTTCGAGAACGGGAAACCGAGCGGTGGTCGCATCGAGTACATTCGCCTATTCATCAGTGTAGCGATTTTCATACTCATCATTGCCTGTATCAATTTCATGAATTTGTCGACCGCCCGGGCTACCAAGCGTGCCAAAGAAGTAGGCGTGCGCAAAGTCGTTGGTTCTTCCCGCAAGCATCTAATCGGTCAATTTTTAGGAGAATCCATTTCACTGGCATTCTTGTCACTTTTGTTGTCTCTTCTTCTGATACAAGTATTTTTGCCAAGCTTTAACCAATTCACGGGGAAACAGGTAAGTTTACCATTCTCAGAACCTGCTTATTGGGCTGTTTTATTGGGATTGATGCTGATAACCGGATTTTTTGCCGACAGCTATCCGGCCCTTTATTTGGCTTCTCTCAGACCCGTACAGGTACTCAAAGGAAACATACGGTTTACCCGTTCTGCGACCTGGTTTCGCAAAGGACTAGTAGTTTTTCAGTTCAGCCTTTCTATTTTACTCTTAATCGGTACGCTGGTCGTAACCCGGCAGACCGATTATGTTCAAAATTCTCACTTAGGGTATGACCGCGAAAACCTGATCTATGTACGGACCGAAGGAGAGCTTACTAAACAGCCTAAATACAACATATTCAAAAACGAAGCTTCTAAATTACCCGGAGTTGCCTTGGTAGACCGAAGCACTGCGGTACCTCATGCCATGGAATTTGAGATAGCCGATCCTATCAGCTGGGAAGGTAAGCAAGAAGGAGCTGTAGTTAATTTCAAACCCTTTTCCGTAGGGTTTGACTTTACCAAGATCATGAAACTTAAGCTGGTGGAAGGTCGAGATTTTTCCAGACAAATTGCTACCGATTCTGCCGAAGCTTTCCTGATAAACGAAGCAGCAGTGAAGCAAATGGGAATGAAAGACCCTATTGGGAAATGGGTGTCGGCCTGGGATAAAAAGGGGCGGATCATTGGTGTTTTGAGAGACTATCACACCCATTCGTTCCACGAGCCCATTAAGCCCATCATCATGGATGTGAAGGAATACGAATATTTTGGGGTGGTACTTATTCGTACGGAGCCAGGCAAAACCAAGGAGGCACTGACAGGATTGGAGAAGATTTATAAGGATATTAATCCTAACTACCCATTCGACTATCAGTTTCTGGATCAGGAGTACGAAAAGCTCTATCGAAGTGAACAGGTAATTGCTAAGCTTTCGAATGTCTTTGCCTTGCTGGCTATTGTAGTTTCCTGTCTTGGTTTGCTTGGCTTGGCGATGTTCTCTTCCGAGCAACGTATCAAAGAAATCGGCATCCGCAAAGTGCTGGGAGCGTCAGTTGGTAGCATCGTTGCTTTATTTTCCAAAGATTTTTTGCAGTTGATGGGCATCTCCTTTGTGGTAGCGGCTCCCGTAAGCTGGTTTTTTATGAAAGAGTGGCTACAAAGCTTTGCGTACCGTATAGACATCCAATGGTGGATGTTTGCCTCTGCTGGCGCACTGGTGCTTTTGATCGCCCTGTTAACCATCAGTTTTCAATCCATCAAAGCTGCCTTAGCCAACCCGGTGGATAGCTTGCGGAGCGAGTGAGGAAAATGCCCGGCATACCCCCAGCTTTTACCGGATTGGTAGGACCAAATTAATATTGTAAATTTCTGTTGCTATAAAGACCACCGATATGACACAACCCGCTCATCTGACCAAGCTACTAAGTGACTACTTTAGAACGCAACCTATCCTAAGAGCTTATCTGTTTGGTTCCTACGCCCGCGCCAATCAGCAGGAAGATAGCGACATTGACATCTTGGTAGAACTCGACCCGAAGGTGCCTATTGGGATTGAATACGTGCAGATGTACCTCGACCTGAAAGCGTTGACCGGCAAGGAAGTAGATTTGGTGACCAGTGAATCACTTTCCAAGTACGTGAAGCCCCAGGTAGACCGGGAAAAGCAGTTGATTTATGAAAGATAAACCCAACGATCAAGCCCGACCGCTGCATATGGCGGATGCCATCACCGAAATTGAGGCGTACGTAGCGGGCATGGACTACGAAGCTTTCGCCCAAGACTCTCAAGATTCGGTTTGCTTCCATTAAACAACTGGAAATCATTGGTGAAGCTGCGTATCATCTGAGCGCCCCGCTGAAAGAAGCGCACTCTGATGTGCAATGGTCTCCGATTATTGCGCTACGGCATATTTTGGTGCACGAATACTACGGCATTCAGAGCGATATTCTGTGGCGAATCATCACGGTGCATCTGCCTACGTTTAAAGCAGCACTACAGAATATCATTACTCCGTAGTTGCTGTGGCAAGAGATGGGTAGGATATAATCTGGATACGTACGATATCAAGCTTATGGCGGGCAAAAACTTTACTGCGGCCCAGTGCGAACGGCCCCCGGAGGAAGTGAAGCAGGTGATGGTCAACGAAAAAGCAGCACTCGCACTGGGCTTTCCTTCTGCGCAAGCGGCCTTTGGGCAAACCATTCTGTACGACGGTGAGCAAGAGATCATTGGGGTAGTAAAAGATTACAACCACCAGTCGCTCAAGGAGCAGATTGATCCCATTGTCTTTGTGCCGCGTAACAGTACTACTTTCTTCACCGTGCGCCTCACCACCGACCAAATTCAGGACAAAGTCAGTGAACTGGAAGATCAGTTCAAGCAGGTGTTTCCGGGCAATCCCTTCGAGTTTTTCTTTGCCGACGATTTCTACAACCGGCAGTACCAAGCCGAGCAGCAGTACCAACGGGTGTTCACCGCGGCTTCTTGTCTGGCAATCTTCATCGCTTGCCTGGGATTGTTCGGCATTGCCGCCTTCACGGCGCAGCAGCGCGTCAAGGAGATCGGCATCCGCAAGGTGCTGGGGGCATCGGTCAGCAGCATTGTGGCCTTGCTCTCCCGAGATTTTCTCATGCTTGTACTGGTAGCCAACCTGTTTGCCTGGCCCCTGGCCTGGTGGGCCGCCCAGCGCTGGCTACAGGATTTCGCCTACCAGACAGCAATCGGCTGGTGGATTTTTGCCGTGGCCAGCGGGGCGGCGCTACTGATTGCCGTTTTCACCGTCAGTTTTCAGGCCGTCAAGGCGGCCCTGGCCAACCCGGCGGATAGCTTGCGCAATGAGTGACATTTAGGTTAGTGCCAGACAGTGGGAGTAGGTTGGTAGTAGATCTAGCTTCTCCGAAGAATAAGGCGAATGAAGAAGAGTAAAAACCGCGGTCCGGAGAAAAATTTTGGTACGGACAATCCACTGCCGCGCGGCGCTTCGTAGGTATGTGAGTATTTTTTTCTAAACCACATATACTTCACAATCCCTATTATCATGAAAAAACCCCTATTCCTTCCGAACCTGACCAAAACCGCCGCCGTCTTTTTGATGGGCGGGGTCACTTTGTTTTCCACCGGTTGCGACGAAGATTATCTTCAGGATATCTTCCGAGGCGACACAAAGGATCCGGAAACGACTGATGCCCGTATTTTTGCTTCCACCAACACCGGCGGCAATTTTACGATCTTCGACGTTTCCGACCCTTCTGATGTAGACCGAATCACCGCCAGCACGGGCAGCATGGACGCCGACGGTATCTACTACAGCGAGGATAAAGACATCGTGTACCAGCTTTCCCGCACCCAGAGTGTCGTCAACGCCTACACCGACATTATGGATTTGGAGGGCGATGCCACCGTTACCCCTGCGTTTAGCAGCACGTCTGACTTCACCAATGGCCGCGAAATCACCGTGAGTGGCAACAAACTGGTGGTGGCCGAAGACGTAGACAGCATGAACCAGTTCGTCGTCTACAATATTGAGCACGGAGCGCTAACCCTTGATCGTATTTACGACGTAGACATCGATCTATGGGGAATACAGTTGGTCGGTAACACGCTCTACGCAGTGCAGGATAAAACCAATATGCTCGCTGTGTACTACGATTTCGGATCAAAGTCTGCCGGGCACCTCGCCGCCGATCAAAAAGTGGCCATCGAGGGCTTGGTACGCACCCACGGCCTGAGCTACGACGCTAAGAACGACGTTATGGTGCTCACCGACATCGCCGATGCTACGAACGATTCGGACGGAGCGTTCCACGTCATCGACGACTTTACCCACAAGCTAAAGGACGCGGGCGACGGCGGAACGATCGCGCTGAAGGATCAGATCCGCGTAGCGGGTGACAAAACCTATCTGGGCAACCCGGTAGACATTGCGTTTAGTGTTGCGGAGAAGAAAGTATACGCGGCCGAACGAGCCAACGGAGGCGGTCGCTTGCTCATCTTCGATTATCCTTCCAAAAGCGGCAACATGAAGCCGGTGGCTAAGCTCGACTACGCCGGAGCCTCCGCCGTTTACCTGGACGAAGCCGCGTACTAATTTTTGAAACCGGTCGTCCGGAAAAGTTGACTAAAGGGGAAACGAAACCACGGTTCGTTTCCCCTTTTTTTGTCCGGCGATAACCATTCTGTTGATCCGATTTCCGTACCGTCTTAAGCAACACGGCACGATAAACTAGCGCGGGTCGTTTAGTCTACTAACCGGCACTGCCGCTTTGCTCATCTAAACCAACCGGGCTATTCTCGGTTAACCCACCATGACGCGCGTCCGCACGCTTTTTCCCTGGATATTGGTTCTCATACTGGGCTACCTGCTCTGGACCCACCGCGATGCCATTCGGCAGAGTGAGGCCGACGAATTGCCTGATATCCCCACCTCCACCGTGCTGATCGAGCACATTGAGGCCATGGGAAAACTTGAGCTGGTGAAATACCAGTTTCAGGAAATCACCGAAGTGAAGGAGCTTAGTCCCGAAATTCTTAGCATTATCAAACTCGACGCCGACTCTAAAGCCGTGCTAATCAGCCGGGGCGAAGCCGTAGGCTGCGTCGACCTTACGCTTATGACCGAAGGCGACATTCGCACGGTGGGCGATTCGGTCTACGTGAAGCTTCCCCCGCCCGAGCTGTGCTACCACAAGCTAGACGTGAACGGCACCAAACTCTACTCGGTAGAAACCGGACTGTTCGCCAACCGCGACCAGTTTATCTCTCGTGCCTACCGGCAAGCCGAGCAGAATATCGAGAAAGCCGCCCGCAACTCCGACATTCTGAGTCAGTCGCAGTACCAAGCGCAGCTAATTTTGCGCCCCCTGTTGGAAGAAGTGTCGGGCAAAACCGTCATTTTCACCCAACAACTGCCTGCTGCCCGGATCGAGGCCCCGCTTTAGCCAACGTTCTCACTGCGGCGTCTCTCCCCTATCCACCGACCCTGCCGGTACCTTTTCTTTACTAATTCAAAAATTATCTTTCCGCGTTTTTAGCACATCTGTACTATTTTTTGTACTTTAGTAAGATAATTCTCTGCTCAAACCACCCGTGTCGCTCATTTTTCTGCGCAAAATTGCCAAAAGAGGCCACCAAGCCTTTCGTTGGCGATGTAATTTTTAGCCCTTTCGGCAAAGAAACGAACCGTAGCACCCGTGGTCAAAACGCTATTTTATTTTTTCGGGGTAAGCCTTCTCGGCTACGTATCCCTTCCCCCCACCTACGGCCAAGCAGATGGCAACGTGGTGCCCAATCGTATTCTGGTTAAGGTGGATGCTTCCCTTCGGGCAGAGCTGATGACCTACGCGGCGGCGCAGCACCCGCGCTTGCTCAGCAGCGGAATGCCGCCCAGCGGAATGCCGTCCCGGTCGGGCATGACCAGCGATAGGCAGCAACTTGCTCAGCTCAACCAACGCTACGGAGTACGCACCGTACGGCGGGTGTTTCCGGCTTCGGCCCGCTACGAGGCCGCGCACCGCCGTTTCGGCCTGCACCGCTGGTACGAGGTGGCCTTCGACGACACCCTGCGCACCGAAGTGCAGCAGGTGCTGACCCACTACCGCGCCAATCCGCTGATCACCCGGGCCGAACCGGTCTATCTTCACTCCCTGCAATCCTCCACCACGCTAGCCGCAAGCGATACGGTACCGACCGACGATCCCCGCTTCGCCGAGCAGTGGCCCTACCGAAACACCGGGCAGTCGGGGGGCACGTTAGCCGCCGACATCCGACTCACCACCGCCTGGTCGGTAACGCGCGGCGACGCCCGGGTGATCGTGGCCATCATCGACGGCGGTATCGACCCCGAGCACGAAGACCTGCGCGAAGCGCGGTGGGTGAATCAGGCGGAGCAAAACGGGCGGCCCAATGTCGACGACGACGGCAACGGCTACGTCGACGACGTGCACGGCTACGGGTTCGGCGACCGTCGGGGCCGAATTGCCCCCAGCAGGCACGGCACCCACGTGGCCGGAGTGATAGGCGCCGTGTCTCACAACGGCGTAGGCGTGGCGGGAGTGGCGGGCGGCAGCGGCTCGGCCGATGGCGTACGGCTAATGTCGTGTGCGGTGTTCGGAGCGGGCTCGCAGGGCGGCTTCGCCGAAGCCTTCGTCTACGCGGCCGACCACGGAGCGGTGATCGCCCAGAATAGCTGGGGCGGGGGCGACCAAAGCGTCCTACTGGAAGACGCCATTCGCTACTTCACCGAGCGTGCGGGCCTCGACAACAGCGACGCGCGCTTTGATCAGAACCAACAGGTGGGCCCGATGGCGGGCGGATTGGTGGTGTTCGCCGCGGGCAATGATAAAACCGATAACGCCCGGCAGGCCTACCCGGCGTCGCTTCCCAACGTGCTGTCGGTAGCCTCCACCGACCACGACGACCGACGGTCCGACTTCTCCAACTACGGGCCGTGGGTAGACCTGGCCGCTCCCGGCACCGACGTGCTGAGCACTTACCCCGGCAACGACTATCAAACCCTGTCGGGCACCTCCATGGCTGCACCGCACGTGAGCGGAGTGGCGGCGCTGCTGGTGGGGCACTACCAACAGCCGGGACTTTCTCCCGACCACCTGCGCACGCTGCTGCTCGAGGGCACCGATCCCGTGGACGACCGCTACGCGGGACAGCTCGGACGGGGGCGGCTCAACGCCTACCGCGCCCTCACCCAGGATCAGGCCGAGCCGCCCGGACCCATCACCGCGCTGACCGCGCAGACGCTCGCCCACAACCAAGTGCAGCTGCACTGGACTGCCTCGGGGGCGGATGGAGACCAAGGTGCGGCGGCGTACTACGAACTGCGGTACGCCGCGGCTCCGATCACTGCTCAGAATTTCTATCAGGCCACCTTGGTACTCACAAGACGTTCGCCCCGCCCCTCCGGTACGGCCGATACGGTGCTCGTCACCGGCCTGGATGCGACCACCACCTACTATTTCGCCCTGCGAACGCGTGACCTGCTCGGCCAAGTGTCATCGGTGTCGGAAGTGGTGTCGGCCACCACGCTGGCCCCGCCGGTGATTGCCGTAAGCCCGGCCGCGCTGGCGGTGACGCTGAACGTAGGACAAACGCGCCGCGATACCATCACGGTGGCCAACACCACGGGGCGCAGTACGCTTACGTTCACCACGGCCACCGCGCGTTCCGACTGGCTAGACGTTGCCGATCATCCCGGCGTGGTAACAGAAGGGGAGCAGGAGCTTTTGTTCATTACCACCAACGCCCGCCGTCTGGCCGAAGGCATCTACCACGACACGCTGCGCATCAGCAGCAACGACCCTGTGGCACCGCAGATCAGCGTTCCGGTGCAGGCCACGGTGGTGGGGGTGCCGCAGTTGGCGATGTCTTCCTCCCGGATTCATCTGGAGGAGGTCTGGCGATCAACCTCCCGCCGCGTGGCGCTCACGCTGCGGAACGTAGGCACGGGCACGCTGCGCATCCGCCGTCTGGAAGTCAGCGGGTTGGGTTTCACGGTAGACACCGCCGCGCTGACGCTGGCACCGGGAGCCCGGCACGCGGTGACGATCAGCTTTTCGCCTACCACCCTGGGCACCGCGACGGGCACGCTTACCCTGCTCAGCAACGATGCCCAGCAACCCCGCCTCGATATTCCATTGTCGGCGCAGGTAGTCCCTACCCCGCCCCTGGCCTTGCCCTCCCGGCGGCTGTCGCTCACCGTGACGCGGGGCAATACGCTCGTGCAACCAATCCAATTGCGCAGCTTAAGCACCGATACGCTGGCTTGGACACTAGCAACAAAAGACGCTCCCGGCGGGTGGATTATTACTCCTACGGCGGGAGAACTAGCTCCGAGCGAGAAAATGGCGCTTCTCCTAACCGTAGACGCCACCGCACTGGCCGCAGGAACGTATCGGCCCACGATTACCGTCCGCTCGGGAAGTGACACCGCTCTGATGTCCGTAACGCTCACCGTAGAAGAAATCGCCCCGCTGGCGTTTGCCTACGATCTGCCCGAGCAACGGTTACTGCTTGCCGACACTACCTACCAGTTGGATATCGCCACCTACGTGGGGCAAGTGTCAACCGGAGCCCGGTTCACGGCAGTGAGCGAAGACACTGCCCTGTTGCAAGTGAACATAGACAGTAGCCGTCTGTTGCTGCACCCTCAACGGGCGGGCGTCACCACCGTGACGGTAACGGTGCAAGGGGCGTCCAGCCCGCTCAGCAGCACCTCCTTCCGGGTAATTATTGTACCCCCCAACCGCGTTCCCGAAGCGAGTAATTCGCTGAATACTCTGTTACTAGTTGACCCGGATACCCGAACGCTGGTGCTGTCCGAACTCTTCAGCGACCCCGATCAGGATTCGCTTACCTACGCCGCTGAATCGTCGGACCCGGCGGTGGTAGCAATAAGTTTGAAGGATGAAACGCTTACGGTGACTTCGCTACGGGTGGGCCGGGCGGAAGTGGTAGTCCGTGCTACCGATCCCTACGGCGCGCAGGTGGCGCTTACGCTAGCCGTGGAGGTGACCGCGGTAACGGCCACCACCGACCAACATACATCCACCCTTTCGCTGGTTAGTTATCCCAATCCGGCCGATGACTGGCTCACCATTCGGTACACGCTGGCACGTTCCGGCCCGGTGCACCTCGTGTTGCTTGACGAGTACGGCCGCCCCCTTCATACGTGGGAGGCATCGTCTCAGGCCGCTGGTTCGTATACGCTACCCTACCAAACCACCGGCTTGTCAACGGGCATCTACGTGCTCCGCCTGTTTTCCGGAAGCAAAACCGTGACCCGTAAGATTATGGTGCGTTGAAGGGGGGGCTTCGTTTGACAAAGCAAGTTAGTAGGATTACAGAAGAACAACCGGGAGTTTCAGGGCCGGTTGTTCGACGTCTTCTCTTGTTTGTTATTATAAACTCTATTCCGCCTCTAGAAGGTTGATCACCGTGGTTTCTGATTTCTTATCATTATTGTCAACCACTTCTACCACCACCGCGCCGTGCCCGTTGTTCCAATGGTCCGTCAAATTCAGCCAGTGCTTGGGGCTTTTCTTTTGGTAGGTAAGGGTCTGAGTTTCCAGAATCTTGTCCCGGGAGGCATTCCAGACGATGATAGTTAAGGGGGTATGGTTGCGATAGCTTAGCGGAAGAGACACTATTTTTCGAGTCTCCCGCCAGCGAAACGAGTACTCGGCAAACAGATACTGCTGCCCTGGGTAGCTTTGCACTGCAACCCGATAAAAGTAGGTATCATGGTCGGTTAGCGTATCCGTATAAGCATAGTCGCCTTGCAACATACCGAAAGTATTTCGCTCAACAGTTACCGTATCCTGAGCCGTAAAACGGTAGGACGACTGCGCCCTTCTGTACACTATGAATTTGCTCATTCCCTCTGACAGCGTATCGGGCAGCGTCCAGGTTAGATGAACAATTTTGCCTACTGCTTTTCCCCCGGTGGGAATTGATAAGTTCGGTTCTGCCGGAACGCCGCGCGCAACACTGTCCAGCGTGATGTTGAACTCGCAAAAGTCTTCCAAATACCCGTCAACGTTGAGCAGATAGGTAGTGTAAGGAAGTATATTGGCTTCCACGTAGAAATCGTCGTTGGTGCCCGACGAGACACAGGACAGGATGGTGTAGGTGCTAGGATCGCACGGCTCACCGGTGAGTAAAACTAACTGCACCCCATTCAAATCTTTGCAGCGCTGGTTTGATACGTTGACAAATAGCTTATCGGTATCTCCGGACCGGAACGTGAACCACTGATCGTTATGATATTTAATGCATTTACCGGTTAGGGATTCATCCACGCAGTTTCGCTCAACTGTGCTGTGGGCGGTATAGGAGGCGTGGGAGGTGCCTAACTGAAGCTCAATCCGCCGGTGGATACTATCGTTGACTACCTGCGAATGAGCGGGAAGAATAGTTACGAATGACAGGGGCAAAAGCATCAGGAGTTTCATTGCCTACTATTTGATGCCCCGACCGGCCGTGACTATAAACCTTCTTCCGCCTCGGCCCGTAGCTTTTTGCGCAGCACTACCCTGGAAATAGAAATACTGACCTGATACAGCATCAGCAGCGGAAAGGTAACCAGCAACTGCGTGACGGGGTCGGGCGGGGTGACCAGCGCCGAGATGATCAGAATCACGACGATAGCGTGGCGGCGGTAGTTGATCAGCAGCGCGGGCGTGATGATGCCCGCCTTGCTGAGGAAATATACCACGATAGGCAGTTGAAACAGCAGACCGCAGGCCAGAATCAGGGTGATGAGGATAGAGACATACGAGGTAATATCAAACTCATTGAGGATGCTGGGATCCACTTGGTAGTTACCTAAGAAGTTAACCGAAATAGGAACCACGATAAAGTATCCGAACAGCACACCAATGACAAACAGCAAACTCACGAAAAACACCGCTCCCCGACTCAGCTGGCGCTCGTTGTCGTACAAGCCGGGCGCGATAAACCGCCAGATTTCCCAGAACACGTAGGGAAAAGCGAAGATGAGCCCGATCACCGCCGACGAGTAGATGTGCATGGTGAACTGCCCGGTCATCTTGCGGCTCTGAATGATAAAGGGCATCGAATCCATACAAAAGGCGTCGGAACCTACCAGGGTGCCAATTTTGCAGAACTGTCGGAACGTCCAAAAGTCGACCTTCGTCGGGGCCAGAATGAGGGTGCCCCACACAAAATCCTTGGCGGCAAATGCGCCTACCATGAACACCGTGATGGCCACCAGCGCCCGGATGATGTGCCACCGCAACTCCTCCAGATGCTCTAGAAAGGACATCTGCCCGGTTTCGGTTTCTAATCCGTCGTAGGGCTGTATCGGCTTGGTGCCGTTGGGATGCGGCTCCACGCCGTAGCCCGACGAGGTTACCCGATCCGCTCCGTTCTCACTTTTATTTGGCTCTTCCTGATCCACTCCTTAGGCATTTGCTAAACTACTGTATAAAGGATATTCGGTCATCCATTGGTTCACTTGGTGCCGCACTTCGCTAATGTGCGCTTCGTCTTCGGCGCTCATCAGCACGCGGTCGATGTGCTGCACAATCGTTTCCATATCCGCCTCGCTCATGCCCCGGGTGGTCACCGCCGCCGTACCTAGCCGAATGCCGGAGGTCACGAAGGGCGACTTGTCATCGAAGGGCACCATATTTTTGTTCACGGTGATATCGGCTTCGCCCAGCACCCGTTCGGCCACCTTGCCGGTCAGGTTCTTCGAGCGCAGGTCGATCAGCATCTCGTGGTTGTCGGTGCCTCCCGAGATCACGTGGTAGCCGCGGTCCACCATCGCCTGGGCCATGGCCTGGGCGTTGCGGATCACCTGCCGGGCGTAATCACCAAACTCGTCGGTGAGTGCCTCGCCAAAAGCAATGGCTTTTCCGGCAATCACGTGCTCTAGCGGGCCGCCCTGCGTGCCGGGGAACACTCCCATATCTACGAGCGCCGACATCGGACGGACGTTTCCTTTGGCAGTTTTTATTCCGAAGGGGTTGTCAAAGTCCTGGCCCATCATGATGAGGCCGCCGCGGGGCCCGCGCAGGGTTTTGTGGGTGGTGGTGGTCACGAAGTGGCAGTGCGGCAGCGGATCGTTGAGCAGCTTCTTGGCGATTAGCGCCGAGGGGTGCGAGATGTCGGCCAGCAGCAGGGCGCCCACCGCGTCGGCAATGGCCCGCAGTCGGACGTAGTCCCAGTCGCGGCTGTAGGCCGACGCGCCGCAGATGAGTAGCTTGGGCCGCTCGCGCTGGGCGATGGCTTCCACCTTGTCGTAGTCGATGTAGCCGGCCGGAACCGCACCGTCTTCGCGCTCCACACCGTAGAACGAGGGTTGGTAGAGCTTGCCCGAAAAGTTGACCGGCGAGCCGTGGGTGAGGTGCCCGCCGTGCGAGAGGTCGAAACCCAGAATCTTGTCGCCGGGTTGCAGCACCGCCAGCATCACGGCCGCGTTGGCCTGCGCGCCCGAGTGGGGCTGCACGTTGGCCCAGGCGGCACCGAACAGCTCCTTGGCCCGGTCGATGGCCAGTTGTTCGATCTCGTCCACCACCTCGCAACCGCCGTAGTAGCGCTTGCCGGGCAGTCCTTCGGCATACTTGTTGGTGAGCACGCTGCCCACGGCTTCCATCACCTGGGGCGACACGAAATTTTCGGAGGCGATGAGCTCGATGCCGCGCTCCTGCCGTTCTTGTTCTTGCTGAATGAGAGAAAATACTTGTTGATCACGCATGTTGAACAGTGGATATTGGATAGTAGATATTAGATGACTTTCAGAGTGGCTAGATAGTGGATATCGGATGGCTTGCGAAGTGGCGTCCCACGCGGGGCGTCCCACGCGGGGCCGGATGCTAGATGGCATGGCTAGGAACCAATATTTAACATCCAACATCTGACCACAAACATCAATCATCAAAAGTACGCTGACGGGCTGACCTTTCCAAAGACTTTGGGGTTTGCTGTTTTATGTACCGAAGATTCTGATAACTTTGGCGTAAAAACCGGAGCCGATGACCCTCGACGAACTGCGTGCTAAGATCAACGAGTTGGACGATCAACTGCTTACCCTGCTAAACGAGCGCATGGGAGTGGTGAAACAGGTGGGCGAACTCAAGCGTACCACCCAGGCCGCCATCTACCGTCCCGAACGCGAAAAGCAGATTCTGGATCGGCTCAAGGAGCGCAGCCAGGGCTTGCTCACGGACGTAGCGATTGAGGCTATTTTCCTGGAGATCTTTGCGGTGAGCCGCAACATCGAGCTTCCCGAGCGGATTGCTTACCTGGGGCCGAGTGGCAGTTTCACCCACCAGGCCGCCGAAAGCCGGTTCGGAGCCATGAGCGAATATATGCCGGTGAGCAGTATCCAGGCGGTGTTCAACGCGGTGAATGCCGAGGTGGTGCGCTTCGGCGTGGTGCCCGTAGAGAACAACCAGCAGGGACTGGTGCCCGAAACCGCCGATTGTTTGGCGACCTACGACGTGCAAGTTGCTGCCGAGTTGCCCATGGACGTGCACTTCACCTTCGTGAGCCGCACCGATCAGCTGTCGCAGATTCGGAAGATTTACTCGAAGGACATCGCCTTTCGGCAGTGCAGTAAGTTCATCAACGAGGTGGTGAACGACCCGTCGGTGGAGTTGATTCCGGTGGAGTCTACCTCGAAGGCCGCCCGGCTGGCATCGCAGGACCCGGAGAGCGCGGCCATCTGCTCGCGCATTGCCGCGCAGGATTACCAAGTGCCTATCCTGTTTGAGAACGTAGAAACCTCGGGCGACAACCAGACGCGCTTCTTTATCATCAGCAAGTCGTTTAGCAATCAGCCTAGCGGACAAGACAAAACATCGATCCTAGTGAAGTTGCCGCACTCCAACGAGCCGGGTAGTTTGGTTGGTTTTCTGCAAGCCTTTAATGAAAGGGGCATCAACCTCACGAAGATTGAGAGTCGACCGGCCAAGGAGGGCAAAAACTTTCGGTATTGGTTTTTCATTGACTTCGAGGGGCACATTGAGGATGAGAATGTGCGGCAGGTGATGGATCAGTTCCGAAAGAAGATCAAGTGGCTAGGAAGTTACGTGCGGCTGTGTTGATGCTTCTTCGGTGATTCAATTCTAGTCAAACTGGCGGAAATAGCGTGAATTGCGCGAGTTCGTTAGCGGTATTCGCGCGAATTGCGCTAATCCACTGGTTTTGATACACTTTAACTGGATATCCTTATGATTACCAAACTCGAGATTAACGGTTTCAAAACCTTTGAGGACTTTAGCATTGTCTTCAAGCCTTTTGTCATTATTGCGGGCAGCAACGGTTCGGGTAAGAGTAACCTTTTTGATGCTATCCGACTACTTTCTTCATTAGCGGAAAAGGATTTGAGAACGGCTTTTGGTGAGCAGCGAGGCACTTTTACTGAGTTGTTTACGCAGTATTCTCAGGATCAGCGAGCAGACAAAATGCAGTTTGCCGTCGAGTTGTTCATAGATTCTATCGTTAAGGATGATTTCAATAAAGAAGAAACATTGGGGCACCAAAGACTGCGTTACGAAATTCATATTTCAAAAAGGAGAGAAGAACGATCGAATTTGGAACGGCTTTATGTAGACTACGAAGAATTAAGACCTATAAAACGAGGAGACGACCAATGGATGAAGTTACATAATTTGGGCGACGAATGGAAAAGTGACAAGCGTAGTCTGAACTACAAACCTTACATCAGTACTGATAAAAAAGGTAGTGTTAATGTAATCAACATTAGGCAGGACGGGAGACGAGGAGGTAAACCAACACCCATACAAGACCTAGAGCGCTCGGTGTTGAGCGGTGTGAACGACGCCTTTTATCCTCATGCTTTTGCAGTCCGAGAAGAAATGCGTCACTGGAAGCAGTTTCAGTTTAGCCCGATAGAACTACGCAAACCGTCCCCCATGTTAGGGGCTGATTTTATTGACATCGAAGGAAGAAATCTAGCCGCTATGCTTAAGCGAACTGAAGCTTACGAGCCTGGTATCCTCCGTCCAATAAGCCGCACCATTCAGAACATCCTTCCAGAAATCAAAGAGATATACATCGATGAAGACTCAGCTAAAAGTCACTATGTTTTGATGACTAGATCAGTAGATGATCGAGTTTTTAGCTCTAATGTTCTGTCGGAAGGAACTCTCAGGATTATTGCCCTGGTAGCCTTAATATACGATGATCGTCACCGCGGACTTATCTGTTTCGAAGAGCCAGAGAACGGTATTCATCCCTTTCGGATGGAGAAGATATTACAACTGTTAAAAGATCTATCTACTCAATTTCAAGGGGAAGGAGAAGCAGAACTGCCTTTGCGGCAAGTGATTATAAACACCCATTCGCCGCTGTTGGTACGCAAGTACTACGACGAAAAGTTTCATACCGAAGGTTTGCTCTACTTTGCTCGTTTGGACAGGAAGATAGATGCAGATAAAATGCTTTCGTACAAGCTCACACGCATGTCGGTTGTAAAAGAGAAAGGCGACCCCCAGCTTGATCTGTTTAGCGACATATCCCCGGCTGAAGAAGAGCTTACCCAGTACGAAGTAATGGATTACCTGCATTCATTAGAAGAGGAAAGCGTAATAAATTAAATTAATGAACAAACTACACATCGCGTTCTGCGGCGAAGGCACTACCGACGTAAAACTATTCAGAAATCTAACCGAAGAACTAGTTCAGCGTATCCTGTTAGAAAGCAACATAACAGCAGAATTGTCTTGGACGAAAATAAAAAAGCCGCCAGGAAACTCTGAAGAAGCCCTTCTGCAGGCGGCATCAAAGGCTAAAGAACAGCACGTTCTAATTTTTCACCGAGATGCTGATTGTAAAAGTCGCGATGAGTGTCTACAAAATCATTTCAACAGCGGACTTCAGAAGATTCGGGAAATGAATGCCAGCAACAGAATCAAACATATCATCCCAGCCATTCCCATTCAGGAAAGTGAAGCTTGGATGTTGTGCGACAAAGAATTGCTCAAGGACTTGCTGGAAACAGATTTGAGTTACCAAGAACTGGAGCTTACCTACCAAGTAAAACGTATTGAGAGTATCAGAGATCCTAAAGCAGTTATTCAGCGGGCCATCAATAACCATCAGCAGCGATTATCGCCCCGAAAGCGCAAACGAGCTGTAGAGCTACCGGACTTATACGAGCGGTTCGGAACCGAAGTCCAAATCGATAAACTGATGCAAATACCATCTTTTGCAACCTACGAACGCGATCTGCGTGACGTACTCAGCGCTATATTTGAGATAACAGCATAGCCCTCCGCGAACATTTAAAAACCCCGCGCTGTTCTAAAGCCACACAATCTACCTTATGCCTGTTTCTAATAACAAAATTGGTGTGCTGCTCGTCAACCTGGGCACGCCCGATAGCCCCCAAACCGGCGACGTGCGCCGCTACCTGCGCGAATTTCTGATGGACAAGCGCGTGGTTGACTATCCGCTCATTCCGCGCTGGATGCTGGTGAACCTGATTATCGCTCCCTTCCGGGCTCCCAAGTCGGCCAAAGAGTACCGCAAGCTGTGGCAGGAGCGCGGCTCGCCACTCAAGTTCTACGGCCAAGACGTGCGCGACCGACTGCAAACCAAACTGGGCGACCGCTACTCCGTGAAGCTGGCCATGCGCTACCAGAACCCCAGCATCCCGGACACGCTGGCGGAGTTTCAGCGCGAGATGGTGAGCGACATTGTGTGCATCCCACTGTTTCCGCAGTACGCCTCAGCCTCCACCGGCTCGGTGATTGATCGGGTGATGGAAATTACCCGCACCTGGCAGGTGATTCCCAACATTCGGTTCGTAAGCAACTTTCCCGACCACCCCCTGTTCATCGAAGCCCACGCCGAGCGAGCGCAGCCGTGGTGGGGCAAAAAGGAGTACGACCACGTGCTGTTTAGCTACCACGGCGTGCCGGTGAGTCAGATTAAAAGCGCGTCCTACGGCCAGCAGTGTCAGGTGGGGACGTGCTGCAATAAGTATCACAAAAAGAACGAGTTCTGCTACCGTGCCCAGTGCTTCCAGACCACCCGGGTGCTGGCCGAAAGGCTAGGCATTCCCGAAGAGAAGTATACCGTTACTTTCCAGTCGCGGCTGGGACCGGTGCCGTGGATTCGCCCCTTCACCGACGAAGTGCTGAAAGAACTGGCCGAGCAGGGCACCAAGCGGGTGCTGGTTTTCTCACCGGCCTTCGTAGCCGACTGCCTGGAAACCACCATCGAGGTGGGTCAGGAATACAAAGAAGATTTCCGGGAGGCCGGAGGCGAGGTGTGGGACCTGGTAGAAAGCCTCAACGATCATCCGCTGTGGATTGATTGCCTGGCGGATATGGTGGAGGGACAATCCTCTCCGGAAGCGGGGTTAGTGGGCAACCGGACCGCCGCTTCGCTGGCTGATACGGAGTAGTTGTCTGGGTTTTGGGTCGCCTTTCGGTCGTTCACTGCACTATAGGGACGGGTTACTGCAAAAAGCTGGGTTTTGTGGACGGCATCAATTATTTGTGAGCGATGCACTAGCCCGATTGGTATGAATTAGCGCACAAAGTGTTATCTTTCGTTAAAAGAAGAGTTATGGATATAGAAGCGCAAAAGGTTCGGTTGATCGAGCGCATTGTTCGGGTAGACGACCCCTTGGTCATTGATCAGATCAATGCTATCCTCGAGCAGGATGAAAATGATTTCTACGACGAACTGACGGATGAGCAGAAAGCTTCGGCTCGGCAGGGACTATCGCAGGTGGCATCCGGCGAAACAATCCCGCACGCTGAGGCAAAGAAAATCTACCAGCGATGGCTTTAGAAGTTATTTGGACCAAGAATGCCCAACAGCAACTGACCGAAACGATCACGTATCTGGAAGACCTAGGAAGCGAGTCGCTTTTGCGACGGTTTAGTCAGCAGCTAGAGGAAAAACTGGAACTCATCAAAGACTATCCCCAACTGTACCAAAAGTCTGATCAACTAGAGGGTGCCCGCCGTTGTGTGGTGAACAAGCACTATAGTATATTGTACAGCCACGATCGTGTTTGTGTGTACATACTTTCACTGTTTGATAACCGAGGGCGAACGAGATAGCATTTTGTAACCAACCCGCTTCCGGCAATTCTATAAAGACCCGCACTTCGGACGGCCTTCTTAATGGGAAGATTGTCATTCACTGCACAATAGGGACGCTTCACTGCAAAAAGCTGGGTTTTGTGGACCGGGATACGTATCGTAGCGGCTTGTTGTCTCCTAAACCACCGCGTCATGCTCCGCAACTACCTCAAGATCGCCTACCGCAACTTTGTCCGTAACAAAGCCTACTCGCTCATCAACGTGCTCGGCTTGGCCCTGAGCATGTTCTGCGCCATGCTCGTCATCCTGTGGATCAACGATGAACTGAGCTACGAGTCGTTCTGGCCCAACTCCGAGCGGATTTACCGATTGGTGCAAGCCCCGGAGTTCAACGATGGCACCGTCTTTCGGGTAGCCTCCAATCCGGCTCCGATGCCCGAACTTCTTAAGGAACAGAACCCTGGTATTGCTGAGTATACGCGCTTCCGCCCCAACACCGACCAGGCACTGATTCGCTGTAATGAGGCCCAGTTTTACGAAGATGTAACGTTTGTAGATTCTACCTTTTTCAAGGTGTTCCAGCTTCCCTTCTTAGTGGGCAATCCAACCAACGCGCTACTCGATCCCAATTCGGTAGTGATCACCGCCCAAACGGCCAAGAAATACTTTGGTCATGACTGGCAGCAGCAAGAAGTGCTGGGCAAAACCATAACGATGAATCAGCACTTCGATTTCGCGATCAGTGGAGTCATTGAAGATTTGCCGTCCAATACGCACTTCCAGTTTGATTTCCTGTTTCCCTTTCGGAAGCTATACGAAGTTGGCTGGAATATGGGTTGGGGTAATCATTACTATTACGCGTATTTTCTGCTGGGAAAAGATGTCGACGCGGAGGCAATTTCTACGCAGATTGCCCGATTCGCTGAAACCAGAGATGATCTTGAGGATGAGTTTTACCTGCAAGCACTGCGCGATATCCGCCTCTACTCTGACTTTGATATTGACGTGTACGGCAGCACCGAACCGCGTTATCCGTACGTGCGGATCTTCATCATCGTGGCCCTGGCCATTATCCTGATCGCCTGCATCAACTTTATGAACCTATCCACCGCCCAGTCGGAGCGACGCGCCAAGGAGATTGGGCTGCGCAAAACCGTTGGCTCGCGTCGGGGGCAGATCGTAGGGCAATTGCTAAGCGAATCAGTATTGCTTTCGCTGCTGGCGCTGTTGATTGCCGGAGTAGCGGTGGTGCTGGCGCTTCCTGCGTTCAACAGTATTGTAGACAAACCTATCGTACTGGATTCGGGAAAGTGGCCGATTGGGTTGTCCTTTGTGGCGGGGGCGGTCGGGATCGGTCTGCTGGCGGGTAGCTATCCGGCCCTGTTCCTATCGGGATTCAAGCCGGTGGAGGTGCTTAAGGGAGGCTTTACCGCTCGGCGGGAAGGAACGATGTTTCGCCGGGTGCTGGTAGTGACCCAGTTTGCGGTGACTATCATCCTCATCTTAGGTACCACAGTTGTGTATAAGCAGTTTCAGTACTTCTTGGAAAAGGATTTGGGCTATGATAAAGAGCTGTTGGTGTATATGCCGGTGCTGGGGGATATTATGAGCAACTATGATGGATTTAAAAATGAACTCTTACAACAGCCGCTCATTACTGGCGTTACAGTCTCCTCCGACATTCCTACCCATACTACCCACGCTACCTACGGAGTTGATTGGGACGGTAAGAATGAAGATAACAAGACCTTGTTCCATAACTTTACAGTCGACGCTAACTACGTAGAAACACTGGGATTAAAACTGGTAGAGGGGCGAAGTTTCTCGCCGGATTTCCCGGCCGATTCCTCTAATTACATCTTAAACGAAGAAGCGCTGAAGCTCACCGGCCTTACCGACCCTATCGGAAAGCGGTTTGATGTGGGAGGCAATGAGGGTACGATTGTGGGTATTGTTAAAGACTTCAAGTTCAAGTCATTGCACCAAAAAGTAGAACCCCTGGTGTTGCACATGCTCTATAATCTTGACTACGTCCTGGTGAAAGTAGCCCCCAGAAACACCGCCAATTCGCTGGCCTTGGTTGAGCAAGCCTGGGAGAAACATAATCCCAACTATCCCTTCGAGTACCACTTTCTGGACGAAGAATACGAGCAGTTGTACCAATCGGAGAAACGCATGTCCGATATCTTCGACTACTTTACCTTCTTTACCCTGTTCATCGCCTGCCTGGGCTTGATCGGCCTTATCAACCACATGATTGAGAAACGCACCAAGGAGGTAAGCATCCGCAAGATACTGGGGGCGTCGGTGTCCAGCATTCTGGTGCTGCTGTCGCACGAGTACGTGCGCCTCATCCTGATCGCCTTCGCCATCGCGGTTCCCGTGGCCCACTACTTCATTACCGACTGGCTGGGGAACTACGCCTACCGGGTAGATGTGCCCTGGTGGGTCTACGTGGTGCCCGGTTTGCTGGTGCTGGTGGTTGCCCTGCTCTCGGTCAGCGCCCAAACCCTGCGGGCCGCCCGGCGCAATCCGGTGGATAGTTTGCGGTATGAATAATTTATGTATATTCGTAGAAAAAGAAGCAGTAGTAATGAAAGCGCTTAAAGCGATGTACGATGGTCAGAAGGTATTATTTGAGCAAGAAACCAATATACCCAAGGACAGCAAATTGATTGTTATTCTGTTGAGTGATGACGAAGATGCGGATTGGTATAGCTTTTCCGCAAAAAATTTGAATCGCGCTTATGGGGAGGATGAACCGGACTATTCGGATGCTTTGATAAAAGAGTCTAACCCCCTTTATGAAGGTAGGTGACGTCGCACTTGCTCAGCTACAACAAGCCGATGGTTTATACAAGACCCGGCCCGTGCTACTGCTCAAACAACTACCACCCTTTGGCGATTGGCTAGTTTGCGGAATCAGCACTCAAATCAGGCAGTCTGTCCCCGATATTGATGAGACTGTATATCCATCTGATCCAGATTTTGCCAGCAGCGGGTTATATACCGCTTCCCTTATTAGACTAGGTTTCCTGGCAACGATACCTCCCCCCGCCATCCAAGGAATGATAGGAGCTATTGATCCCGAACGTTACCGTCGCTTACTTGATAATCTGATACGCCTTTTGAGCAATCCATGACCGCCTACGTTTTGAGTCCATTCTGGAAAATTACTACCTTAATCCCCTAAACACCGATCAGCCGACCTGCCTTGCTACTCAGAAACTGACCTTAAACCAGTAACTAACTAACCTTCATTATGAGCTTATTTCAAGATTTCAAAAAGTTTGCCATGAAGGGCAACATCATCGATCTGGCCGTGGCCGTGATCATCGGTGCGGCCTTCGGCAAGATTGTTTCCTCGTTTGTCGACGACGTGCTCATGCCCCCCATCGGCATGCTGCTGGGCGGCGTCGACTTCACCGATTTGGTTATCCCGCTCAAGGAAGGAGCCACCGAAGAGAAGACGGTGGTGATCCGGATTGGCAACTTTATTCAGAACATCGTCGACTTCCTGATCATTGCCTTCAGTGTGTTTATGGTGGTGCGGGCCTACAAAAGCACGCAAACGCCCGAAGAAGCCGCCCCGGTGGCTCCGCCCGAGGAGGTGAAACTCCTCACCGAAATCCGCGATGCCCTGAACAACCGGCCCCTCGCTTAGTCATTAACCGGGG
Organism: Cyclobacteriaceae bacterium; assembly: GCA_965217295.1. Lineage (GTDB taxonomy): Bacteria > Bacteroidota > Bacteroidia > Cytophagales > Cyclobacteriaceae > Tunicatimonas. Next base: position 2,648,591 of record CBDCHR010000008.1, on the reverse strand, counting down.
CGGCTAGCCCCCAACTTTTACGTTTGCTCAATAACACTATTCCTCAAACCTAAACCCACTATGAAAGACGTTGCGCTAGGCATCGACATCGGAGGCACCAACACCAAGTTCGGCTTTGTCGACCGAAACGGCCACCTGTACGCCGAGACATCCATCCCCACCACCAAAACCCCTCCCGACGACATTGATGCCTTCCTCAAGTATCTCTACGACGAGATCGAGCTGCTTCGAAAGCAAACCGGTGAAGACCTCACCGTGGTGGGCGTGGGCATCGGCGCCCCCAACGGCAACTACTTCACCGGCACCATCGAGTACGCTCCCAACCTGTCGTTTCGCGGCATCGTGCCCTTTGTGCAGCTCTTCAAGAAGTACTATAACCTGCCGATGGTGATGACCAACGACGCCAACGCGGCGGCCATTGGCGAGATGATCTACGGCGGGGCCAAGGGTATGCGCAACTTCATCATGATCACGCTAGGTACCGGCCTGGGCAGTGGGTTTGTGGCCAACGGCGAACTGGTGTACGGGCACGACGGCTTCGCCGGGGAGATGGGCCATATCCTGCAAAAGCCCCGCGGACGCGTGTGCGGACTGGGGCGGCAGGGTTGTCTGGAAAGCTACGTGTCGGCCACCGGCATCAAGCGCACTGTGTTCAAACTGCTGGCCGACATGACCGACGACACGCCCCTGCGCGACGTGACCTACAACCAACTGGCCGCCAAGCAGATCACCGAGCTGGCGCAGCAGGGCGACCCGGTGGCGCGCGCCGCATTCGACTACACCAGTCGCCTGCTGGGGCAGAAGTTGTCCGACATGGTGGCGATCTTCAGTCCGGAAGCGATCTTCCTGCTGGGCGGACTGGCCAAGGCGGGCGACGAACTGTTGTTTCAGCCAACCAAGCGCTACATGGAAGAGTATATGTTCCAGGTGTTCCGCGACAAAGTGAAAATCCTGCCCTCGGCCTTGGAAGATAAAAACGCGGCCGTGCTGGGAGCCAGCGCTCTGGCCTGGAAAGAGATGGGAGTGGACAAGCACCTGCGCGACATTCCCCGTCCCGAATGAGGGCACCGCCTTACCAAATCGTTCTTGGCCTGTGGTTGACGGTATCCTCTTGTGCCCCGGCCGAGACAACCCAGCGCGACTTGCTTGCGGAATCTACTACTTCGAGCGAGCCTGCTTGGGTAGCCCTCTTTAACGGACACGATTTAGACAACTGGACGGTGAAGATTCACCACCATGCAGTTGATGAGAACTACGGAAACACCTTCCGGGCCGAAGACGGCATGATCAAGGTGCGCTACGACGGATACGATGACTTCGACGAACAGTTCGGACACCTGTACTACCGACAGCCGTACGCCTACTTTCATCTCAAACTAGAATATCGTTTTGTGGGTGAATTGCAAGTCGGCGCGCCGGAGTTTACCCGACTCAACAGCGGTGTGATGTTTCACGCGCAAGATCCTCGCACCATGCCGAAAGAGCAGAACTGGCCGATCTCCGTAGAGATGCAGTTTCTGGCCGGGCTGGGCGACGGACAACCGCGTCCGACCGGCAATATGTGCTCGCCGGGCACCGACATCGTTTACCAAGGCAAGCGCACCGACGAGCATTGCATTGATGCTAGTTCGCCTACCTTTGAAGGAGAACAGTGGGTGCGGGCCGAGCTCATTGTGCTGGGCGATTCACTGATCACCCACCTGATCAACGGCGATACCGTGCTGCAGTACGCTTACCCGCGGGTGCACCGCACCGGAGTGGTGCGGGGCGACGATCGGGAAGCAATGCCGGAAGGAAGTGCTTTGTCCGAAGGCTATATTGCTCTTCAGAGTGAGGGACAGCCTATTGACTTTCGGAACATCACCCTGTTGGATTTATCAGGCCACTATTGAAGTACTAGCCAGGCAAACGAGTGAAACGCTCTCCGGAAGAGGTATCCAACGTCGGGCGCTACGCAAACCGGCATCCGGCTGGTAAATGAAAAAGCACGCCTTGGCGATGATCGCCAAAACGTGCTTTCATTTGTTCACTTACTGATCCAGACTAGACTACTTCAGCGCGATGCTCTTTGAGTAGACGTAGTTATCGCCCGTAAGCGAGAGCGAATAACGACCCGATCCTAATTTAGAAAGGTTTAGTCCCTTGGCGTAATTCTCCTGGCAAGCCACGGTTTCCTGATACAATACTTCACCGTAGCGGTCGTAGAGTTTCAACGACACCGGAGAGGCAATGCTGTTCTTGAACATCACTTTCACCGTTTCCTGATCGATTTGCACCGCAGGCTTGAAGTAAACAGCTTGCGTGGCACCCGCGCTAAGGGTGAAAGCTTCCTGAGAAACGCCTTCGCTTGAGCGCACCTCGATGATATACTCACCTTCCGGCAAGCTAGCCAGGTTGTACTTCTTCATGTAGGCGTTGCCCTTGATCGCTTCGCGGTGAAGCACGCGTCCCTGAGCATCCTTGAGCCGCAGCACGGCCGAACCGGTTGTCAGGTTGGCTACGCGAACCAGCGTTTGCTTTTCTCCCTGCGACTTCCGAATGCTGATGTCAGGATCAGAATCGCCCGCGATGGCGGTGGTGCCCGTAAGCAGCAGCGCGATCGCTAGTAAAATTTGATTTGTTACCTTTTTCATTGCTGTTTTCCTTTTTGTGATTAAACTTAAATAATGCATGAACTTGATATCGTGTTCACTGCAAACTTACGAAGAGTTTGGACATTTTGTTATGAAAAAAATAAAATAAGTGGGTTTAAATTTTTATATGCGTAAATAAATACCTTACAAACTAATTTTTTCGTAATTCATTTTTACCTTACCCTAAACTACAGAGAAGAGACTACTCCGCGTTTAACGATTTTTAAAAAACAGCCATGTAATTTGAAATTATTGTAATTTAGGTGAGAGCAGGTTTCTGGTAATTTTTCCGGGCAATTTGTGCATAAAAAAAGTCGGATTAAATCCGACTTCTGAGCGATGCGCAGGTATATTAAAATACGCACGCAAAAATGTGCAAATCTATTCTTTACAAAGTGCAAAATAAATTGCTAGCCAAGCTACTTAAATTTCGGTGAACGAGCTAACTGCTGTCTTTAGGGGGCCGTTTAACTCGTATTTATTCGTCCCACAGGTTAGCCAGGGTATACGAATTGCCCTCCATCACCCAGGCAGTACCATCCACGTAGCGTCGATGGCGGTCCAGTTCGGCAATCTGTTGCGTATCCTGTTTGTCTAATTCCACCTTGGCAGCGGCCAGGTTTTGCCGAATGCGCTCGGGATTCACCGATTTCGGGATCACGGCGGTGCCCCGCGCCACGGCCCAGCGGATGAGTACCTGCGCGGTAGAACAACCGTGTTTGTCGGCAATCTGCTGAATGGTGGGCTCCTCAAGCAGATTAACGTCATCCTCTTTTTTGAGCCGCTCCGGACGGTCGCCCGACCCCAATGGCGAGTAGGCTGTAAGGTGAATATTCTCCTGTTGACAGAAAGTCAGCAGATCGTTTTGCTGCAGCAGCGGGTGCATCTCCACCTGATTCATCTCCGGAGCGTGCGTAGCCTGTTCTTTTAGCGCGCGCAGCTTTTTGATGCTGAAGTTTGAGACGCCCAGATGCTTAGCCAAGCCCTGCTCGGCGGTGGCTTCCATTACTTGCCAGGTTTCAATCAGTGGCACCTCTTCCAGACTCACAAAATCTTCGGCCTGCTCGGGGAAAGTGGTCAAGTCCGGCCGTAGGGCAATGGGCCAGTGCATCAAGTACAAATCAAGATAGTCGAGCTGCAGATCGTGCAGCGTTTTTTTAAGGGCCGGTAGCACGTCTTCTTTTCGGTGCGCCGTGTTCCACAGTTTAGACGTGATCCACAGTTCTTCCCGCTGCACGATGCCTTGGCTGAGCACCTCGCGCAGCGTCTGCCCAATTTCCGGTTCGTTGCCGTAGATCGCGGCGCAGTCAATGTGGCGGTAACCGGCCTGCACCGCTTCTACCACGGCGTGGTGCACTTCGCCGGGATCCGATTTCCAGGTGCCTAGTCCGATGGCGGGTAAGGTATCGCCGTTACTGAAAGTGAGTTGATTCATACGAGGTTGGTTCTTTGGTGTGTTTGTTCAACCCCAGGATCGCTCGAGTGTTTTTACTTAGGTTTCGTCTACGGCAAAAAGCACGTTGCGTACCACCGAGCGCGAGTCGGCCGATCCTCCCAGCGAACCGGACAGCACCCCTACCGCTGCCAAGAAGGCGACCAGCCGCATATGGGCCGCAAACGTCGAACCGTCCTGATCGGAAGTCCAAGTACTCATAAGCGGGTCCGGAAAAACGAACACTACCACCCCGTACATCAGCAGTCCGAACAGCACAAACAAGCACAGGAGGGTGAGCACCAGGGCCAGATAGGTGGCGCCCGCCGTGACCACCGAACTCTCGGAGGTGTTGCCGTGGCGCGTAGAGACCAGCCGAAAGGAAAACGCGCGGTACAGCACGAAAGTGGCCGCCACGAAACTAGCACCCACAAAAACGGCGAGTTGTCCGTACGACACCGAGGCGGCAAAATCCCACGTCTCGCCCCCGAAGATCAGGATGATGATCACCGACAAGGCTGTGGCGATCATGGTGGGCAATTTGGTCGCGATCCTGAGCGGATTGGCCCGAACCGCGCCCCGTACGATTCGCGGCACGTTGCTGGCTACTTGCCGGAGCACGAACGAGAATTTGTTGCCCCGTGAGAAGCGGTCGTTAGCCTCCCGAGGCAAGTTTTTAGCCATGTGATCAAACTGCTGCTCGGTAAACCGATCCATCGTGTCCAGGTCGCCCGGCACCTCAATTTTAGCCATGTAGTTCGTTTTCTCCGAATGGTAGCTAAGGTTCAGCAGTCTACCGAAGCAGTGCAGCATCAGGGTGCTGAGTCGGTCGGTCATGAGCGCCTGATTTCGGATGTCGGCCGATCCGTAGTCGGCCAGTCGCCGGGTTGAGATGATGGCCACGTTGGTGAGCTGCGACGGTAGGGCAAGCAGGTAGGAAAGGGAAGCGGCGGCAATTTCTACCTCGGTGATGATGATCAGGAAGGCGAGTCGGCGCTCGGTTTTTTCGTTGATGCCGATCTGCACAAAGTCGAGAGCGCTGTAGCCGTGTTCGTCGGGAGTGAGGTTCGGTTCGTCGAAGGAAAGCGACTCGATGGTGAGCCTTGTTTCGCGCTGCACAACCTGCGCAAACTGCCGGGTGGCCTGCTGGGTCAGGTTGCTCAGCGAGCGGTCATCGGCACCGGTCACATCAATCTTCATAATGCCTACGGCTATGGTTCTTTCGGTCATGCGTTGGTTAGGGATTGTCAAAGGTACTGATACCCAAGATACTGGTTGCCGAATGCTAGGATAGCTACCGGGTGAGCTGCTGATTGTCAGGATACGGAGGTGACTGATGCGTCCTGTTTGGTACCACACTGCGCTCTGACCGGGCAATATGCTCCCGCAACTCGTGCATTTGGTCGTCGATCTTGTCGTGGTTGAACAGGTACGTCATTGACGCCAAAAACAGAAACGACTCGCCCAAGTACGGATGCGGTTCGCACAACGTGACCTCATGCACCCCGATAAGTAGTTTTAGTTCTATATTCTCAATCTCTTCGGGCAGCAGAAGAATTGTTTGTTGATCCTTTACGCGCAGTTGTTTTTCTTCCCAAATTACCGTTCGTAGTTTACGCATGCCCCGCAAGATAGTGGTTACTACAATCCCGCTCGTTACTAAGCTTCCCAAGGCCCGCCATTCTCCCTGTAAAAGCGCCGGAATTGATAGCGCGAAAAAAGCTAGCAGCAACGCGTAGCACAGCCCTTTGAATAGCGAAAGAAAACGAGTACTCAGGCGAGTTCGATGGTTAGTCATAGTAAAACAGTAAATTAGATTACGACAGACCAATATAGATAAAATCCCGACCCTTACTTATCTGTGTAATCCGCGCAACCATAACACCTGCGTCATCTGTGTGCCTACAATACCCCCTCGTCCGCAAAGCTATAAAATCCGTGGTCGGTGAAAATCAGATGATCCAGCACCGGCAAATCGAGCAGCTGTCCCGCTTCCTTGAGCTTCTGGGTGAGCCGAATATCCGCTTCGCTGGGCGTGAGGTTGCCCGACGGATGGTTGTGCACCAGGATGATCGAGCTGGCCAGTTTGTCCAGCGCCGCCTTGAAGATTGTCTTCGGATCGGCCACCGTGCCCGCCAGGCCTCCCTGACTCACGCAGTGCGGCTTGATCACCTCGTTGGCGCGGTTGAGCAACAGAATCCAGAACTGCTCCAGCGGCTGGTCGAGCAGGTAGGGCTGCATCACCCCGTAAGCATCGTCGGAGCAGGTAATTTTGTCGCGCTTGGTCGGTTCGCTCACTTTGCGCCGTCGCCCCAGTTCCAGCGCACTCACGATGCTAATGGCCTTAGCCTGGCCGATGCCCGGAAACTTTTTTAGTTCATCGACCGACAGCTTGGCTAGTTCGTGCAGGTTGTGCTGCGCCGACTTCAAGATGTCTTTGCTCAGATCAACGGCGCTCTGGTTGCGGGTGCCCGAACCGATCAGGATAGCGATCAGTTCAGCGTCCGACAGAGCCGCGCGTCCTTTGAGCAGTAGCTTTTCGCGGGGCCGATCGGCTTCATCCCAACTTAGAATGCCGGTTTCACGGAGAAGTTTCAGAGACATGAGGAATGGATACTAGTGACTGGATGCTGGATATTGGTGGCTGGTGGCTGGATGACTTTCTACACGGTCAGATGTTGGATAGTGGATATTGGCGGCCGCCGCGCGGTTGACTTGCTGAGCGGATAGAAAGTTGCTGGTAGATGTTAGGGGAGAAAACGTCACTTTGGACTTTGGTGATTCTTGAGTAAGTATTGGAAGAAAGTGTTTAGTTTTTTGCCCAATAGCTCGAGTTTATTCAGTAAGTTGACGTACAGTTCTTCGTCCTGCATCGACCCGGTTTCGAACAAAGTTTCCAGATGATCTATCGTTTCCATGTTCGATGCTAATGCATAGATCACATACTTAACGTAATCGTTCTTGTAGTAACGCCTTCCGTAACCTTCTACAATGTTAGATTTTACTGATTTGCTGGACCGGCGTATTTGGCTACCGGTTTCGTACATCTCATACTTTGGTAGGTGTAGTGTCATTTTATGTATGTCGATCACTGCCTCGCGCGCCAATGACCATACCTGTAGCTTCTTGTAACTCATCTCTGTTAGTATTCTTTTCTATAATCTACCATCTAGCCACTCAGAAAGTAACCAATATCCACCATCTACTATCCAACATCCAGCCCCTAAGAAAACAAAAAAGCCCTACACTTATTCAGCATAGGGCTCAGGAGATCTCGTACGTAAGAATCTACGCCAACTGGTTGACGTACTTAGCGAGTTGCGACTTCTTGTTGGCCGCGTTGTTCTTATGAATAATGTTGTTCTTCGCTAGCTTATCAAGCATGCCTTCCACGTCTTGAAACAGCTTCTGGGCTTCCGACTTGTCGGTGGTTTCGCGCAGGCGACGCACGTAAGTTCGCGTGGTTTTCAGTTGGTAGCGGTTGCGCAGACGGCGCGTTTCGCTGGATCGGATGCGCTTGAGGGACGATTTATGATTGGCCATGTCTTCTTATTCGGTTGGCAAAAGAACGAACCTTTGCCCATTTTGGTTTAACGAGTGGCAAAATTAAAGGATTTTTGGTAAAAAGCAAAGAGATACTTCAAGATTGTCCGCTGATTTCTGTCTCCCTTTACTTTGGATATTGGTTGGTAGATGTTGGATAGTAGATGTGAAATTCAAGAGACTGAAATTTGTCAGTTTTCAGTTTCTAATCTTTAATTTCTGCGCCTCAGAAAATCATCCGCGCGGCGGCCGCTGACATCCAACGTTCAACATCTGATCATTTAGAAAGTCATCCAATATCTACTATCCAATAATCACCAACTTTTCGTACCTTCGTCTTACCAATCCTAACCCATTTATGGAGTACCTCAACACCCTGAACGATCCGCAGCGGGCGGCCGTGGAGCACACCGAAGGGCCCACAATGATCATCGCCGGGGCCGGCTCGGGCAAAACTCGCGTGCTCACCTATCGCATGGCCTACCTGATTCAGAAAAAGGGCATCGACCCGTTCAATATTCTGGCCCTCACCTTCACCAACAAAGCCGCCAAGGAGATGCGCCACCGCATCGAAACCGTGGTGGGCAACGAGGCGCGCAACCTGTGGATGGGCACCTTCCACTCGGTGTTCGCCCGCATCCTGCGCTCGGAAGCCAACCGCCTGGGCTACCAGCGCAACTTCACCATCTACGACACCGACGACTCTAAAACGCTTATCAAGAAAATTGTGAAAGAGGCGGGGCTTGATGACAAAATGTATAAAGCCAACGTGGTGCTCAACCGCATCAGCAGCGCTAAAAACAAGCTCATCTCCTGGCAAACCTACCGCGACAACCCCGCCATCCGGGCCGAAGACGAAGCCGCCGCCAAGCCTCACATGGCGAAGCTGTATCAAACCTACGTGGCCCGCTGCTTCCGCGCCAACGCCATGGACTTCGACGATCTGTTGTTTAATACCAACGTGCTGTTTCGCCAGCATCTCGACGTGCTCAACAAGTACCAGCAGCGCTTCCACTACGTGCTGGTGGACGAGTTTCAGGATACCAACGTATCGCAGTACCTGATCACCAAGAAGCTGGCCGCCGTGCGGGGCAACATCTGCGTGGTGGGCGACGATGCCCAGAGCATCTACGCTTTCCGCGGCGCCGACATCCAGAATATCCTCAACTTCGAGAAAGACTTTCCCGAGCTAGAAGTCTTTAAACTCGAGCAAAACTACCGTTCCACCCAAAGCATCGTGAACGCCGCCAACTCGGTGATCGGTCGCAACAAGGCGCAACTGAAAAAGTCGGTGTGGACAGCCAACGAAGAGGGGCACCTGATCGAACTCCTTAAAGCCACCTCCGACCAGGAAGAAGGACGGCTGGTGGCCTACTCGATCTTTGAAGAAAAGAGCAACCAGCACCGGCGCTACGGCGACTTCGTGATCCTGTACCGCACCAACAGCCAGTCGCGCGCGATGGAAGAAGCCCTGCGCAAGCGCAACATCAAGTACAAAATCATCGGCGGATTGTCGTTTTACCAGCGCAAAGAAATCAAAGACCTGATCTCGTACCTGCGCTACACGCTCAACGTGAACGACGAGCAGGCCTTCCGCCGCATCGTGAACCTGCCCAAGCGCGGCATCGGTCCGACGACAGTGGATAAGATTGTGGTCACCGCCTACGAGCACGACATCTCGATCTGGGAGGTGCTGGAGAATGCTGATAAGTTTTTTCCAGCGCGGGCCGCAAATACGCTGATCCAGTTCAAAGATTCTATCAAGGCGTTTCAATTAGAAGCCGAACGTAAAGACGCCTTCGAAGCGGCCTCGGCCGTCGCCAAGGGCTCGGGCTTGCTGCGCGAACTCTACGAAGACAAGACCATCGAGGGACTGAGCCGCTATGAAAACGTGCAGGAACTGCTCAACGCCGTCAAAGAATTTGTGGATGATCCGGAAAACGAGGATAAGTCGCTTACTTCTTTTCTGGAAGAAGTGGCGCTGCTCTCTTCGGTGGATCAGGACAAAGACGACGACCAGGACAAGGTGACCATGATGACCATCCACATGGCCAAGGGGCTGGAGTTTCCGTACGTCTACGTGGTGGGCATGGAAGAGGACCTATTTCCTTCGCAGATGATGCTGGGCAGTCGGCAGGATTTGGAAGAAGAGCGTCGCCTGTTTTACGTGGCTATCACCCGCGCTATGAAGAAGTTGACACTTTCTTATGCGCTCACGCGTTATCGCTTCGGACGGCTGAAAAACTGCGAGCCGAGTCGGTTTCTGGAAGAAATTGACCCGGCCTACGTGATGGTAAACAAGAAAATGGGCACCCGCTCGCCGGTGGGCGACACCGACCACGCCCGCATCTTGCTCAAGAGCATCAAGCGCGACCGCAGCCGACAGCGGGCGATGCCCACCAACCGTAGCACTTACAAAGCGCCGTCCGACTTCGCTCCCAGCGATACTAGCCAACTGGAAGCGGGCATGAAGGTGGAGCATCCTAAATTTGGGTTCGGACAGGTGAAGGGCATCGATGCCGACGGTGCCAACCGCAAAGCCCGGGTCGAGTTCTCCGATTTTGGAGAAAAGACATTATTACTTAGCTTTGCCAAACTAAAAATTCACGAGTGATTTGGGGATTAGGGGTTGGGGATTAGGTTTTAGGAGTCATCCAAAACCTAATCCCCAATCCCCAAAACCCTAGCCACCAACACAAATCCCCCATGCACCACTACAATTCTGTTCTTCCCCCGCTTACGCTGCGCGAGTACGGACGCAATATTCAAATGCTGGCCGACCACCTGGGCACGGTTGAAGACCGGGAAAAGCGCACCAAATACGCCTACACGCTCGTCAATCTAATGCGACAGCTTAACCCCACCGCGGGCCTCGATCCTGAGGAAACCACCCAAAAAACCTGGGACGATCTGTTCATTATGACCAACTTCACGCTCGACGTGGATGCTCCCTTCCCCCCTCCGGCCGAAGACATCCTCACCAAGAAGCCCGAGCGCATGTCGTATAACAAAACGTCGGCGCGCTACAAGCACTACGGGCAGAACGTGGAGAAGCTCATCGCGCTGGCCAGCGAGATTGAGGACGAAGAAGAGCAGCGCGGAGCGATCATCTACCTGGGCAAGCTCATGAAAACCTTTTACACCACCTGGAATCGCGACAACGTGGACGACTCCACCATTGTGGGGCACCTGAAGTCCATGTCAGACGGCAAACTGCTTATTGATGTGGAAGAGGTAAAAGCCAAAAACCTGTTCGATAGCGCTATTGCTCCCAGCAGCAAAGGACGCACTAACAACAGCAATAGTAATAATAACAATTCGGGCAAAAGCAATAAAGGACGCCGGAACAACCGTCGAAAGAAGAACAACTGATGGCATTTTTCAAGATAGAAGGCGGAAACTCGCTACGGGGAGAGATTGTGCCCCAGGGAGCTAAAAACGAATCGTTGCAAATTCTGTGCGGCGTGCTGCTCACCGCCGAGCCGATGACTATCCATAAGGTGCCCAATATCCGGGACGTGAACAAGCTCATCGAGTTGCTCGCGTCGCTGGGCGTAGAGGTAGAAAAGTTGGGTGAAGAGTCATACCGCTTCACGGCCAAAGACATTGACGTGTCGTATCTGGAAACCGCCGAGTACAAAAAGCAAGCGGCTTCGCTGCGCGGATCGATCATGACGCTGGGTCCGCTGCTGGCCCGCTTCGGCAAGGGTAAAATTCCGAAGCCGGGCGGCGATAAAATCGGGCGTCGCCGACTGGATACGCACTTCATTGGTTTCCAGAAGCTGGGCGCAAAATTCAACTACAACGCCGAAGACGGCTACTACAGCATCGATGCCTCTAATTTGCAGGGCACCTACATGCTGCTGGAAGAAGCCAGCGTGACGGGCACCGCCAACGTGGTGATGGCTGCCTCGATGGCCAAGGGCAAAACCACCATTTACAACGCCGCCTGCGAACCCTACCTGCAGCAGCTCTGCGCCATGCTCAACCGCATGGGTGCCAAGATCACCGGCGTGGGTTCTAATCTGTTGCACATCGAGGGCGTAGAATCGTTGGGCGGCACCGAGCACACCATGCTGCCCGATATGATTGAGGTGGGCAGCTTTATCGGCCTGGCCGCTATGACCGCCTCGGACATTACCATCAAAGGAGCAGGAGTGCACCAACTGGGCATCATTCCCGATACGTTTCGCAAGCTAGGGATCAACTTCGATATCAACGGCGATGACATCCACGTGCACGACAACGAGCACTACGAGATCGAGACCTTCATCGATGGCTCTATCATGACCATCGCCGACGCCATCTGGCCCGGCCTCACGCCCGATCTGCTTAGCATCCTGCTGGTGGTAGCCACCCAGGCCAAGGGCACCGTGCTCATCCATCAGAAGATGTTCGAGAGCCGCCTGTTCTTCGTGGATAAGCTCATCGATATGGGAGCGCAGATCATCCTGTGCGACCCGCACCGCGCCACCGTGATTGGTCTGGACCGCGCCCAGTCACTGCGGGGCGTGTCCATGACCTCGCCCGACATTCGCGCCGGAGTTTCGTTGCTCATCGCGGCCCTGTCGGCCGAGGGCGAAAGCGTGATTTATAATATTGAGCAGATTGACCGGGGCTACCAGAACATCGACAAGCGACTGCAAGCGCTGGGTGCGAAGGTTGAGCGGTACGATAGCTTGATTTTGAGTTGAGGTAAGTGATTTGTGGGGGTGGCTAGATAATAGATGTTGGGTAGGCAGTTTTGATTAGCGGGCTCGCTTGATTTCTTGCAAGAAAGCGTATTTTTTAGTAAGTTTTTCTAAGTGAAGTTCCTTGTAAGTTATATTGAATGCTATGGACGTACTAGCACGAAAACTCAGTATTATTGAACGAATTACCCAGATTGAAAGTGAAGATTTGTTAGAACAAGTTGATGCCTTGCTCAATCAAAGCGCTACACTACCACAGGCGCATCAAGAAGTTATAGACGAACGGCTGGCGGCTCATCAGGCCAATCCTGAAATTGGTTCTCCTTGGGAAGAAGTGAAGGAAAAAATCAAAAGGGATTCACAGTAGCCGCAACCCTCGTAATTGGAAAGACCGGACGTGATGTGCTACAAACCAGTGCTCGGCTTCTCTCCGCCGATCACCCCCAGTGCGGTACTAATATTAGATAGCGTAAGATCCTCTTGGTTGCTTAATTCTTCGATCTGTAGTAAAAGTGAACCAATAGTATCCCGCTTATCATTAGACAGAGGTTCGTAGAATGTTTGCATAACGTACGAAAGCGTTTCGTTCACAAAAAATTCTTGGGTATCATAAACGTCTGTCAAGGCTTCCACAATCTCATAATCAAATTCGGCGATGATAGTTGTCGACTTAGCGGCATTCCACGATGTGCTGCTCGGAAACTGCGGGTAGAAAGATGCTCCGCTGGTTATAAAACTAATAGCTTTCTCGTCGAAAGCTCTCAGATCAGCCAAGTAGAGGCGCAGTGAATCGTTTTCGTCCGCAGAGGCTTTCTGTAGGTTGGTCATGGCGCTTCGGTGCACTTGCAAAGCGGCACCTATAATCTCTTGGTTGCCCTCCAACTCTTGCACGATCCGATTCAGTGCGATGTCTTTCTGCCGCTCGATGCGCTGGTTCTCAGCCCAGCGATTGACGTACAGCGCAAACAAAACGCTGAACACAATTAGCGCACTCTCAAAAAGCGGCCTACCCAGACGACGTAGCTTGCGTTCCATGCGAGTAAAAGTAAGCTATTCTCGCTGTCTAAAGCAAATGCTGGACGATTCTTCTCCTCAGAGCTTCGCTTCCACGAAGTCGGTCATCATGGTGAACAGGTGCAGGCGGGTGTTGCCGCCGTAGATGCCGTGGTTGCGGTTGGGATAATAGAAGGAGTCAAACTGCTTATTGGCGGCAATCAGCGCGTCTTGGAGCATCACCGCGTTCTGAAAGTGCACGTTGTCATCGCCCGTGCCGTGGATGAGCAAGAAGTTGCCCCGCAACTTATCTACGTGCGAGAGCGGCGAGTAGCGGTCGTAGCCCTCGGCGTTGATCTGCGGGGTTTGCAGATAGCGCTCGGTATACACGCTATCATAAAAGCGCCAGCTGGTAACGGGAGCCACGGCGATGGCCGCCTTGAAGACGTCGTTGCCCGTGAATAGGGCGAGCGAGGACATGTAGCCCCCGTAGCTCCAGCCCCAAATACCAATGCGGTTGGCGTTCACGTAGGGCAGTTGGCCCAGATACTTCGCGCTGGCAATTTGGTCCTGCACCTCCAGTTTGCCCAACTGCGCGTAGGTAGCGTGGCTAAAGTCACGGCCGCGGCCGCCCGTGCCCCGGTTATCCACGCAGGCCACCAGGTAGCCGCGCTGCGCCAGCACATGAAACCATCCTTCCCGGTCGCTCATCCACTGGTTGTTCACCATCTGAGAGCCGGGGCCACCGTAGACGTACATCAGCAGTGGGTACTGCTTCGTACTATCAAAGTCAGCTGGTTTGATTAGGTAGCCGTTGAGCGTTACGCTATTGCCCACCGGCACGGTGATTGCCTCGCGGGTGCCCCAGGTGTACTTGGCCACCGCTTCTTGCAGGGCTTGGTTGTCCTCGAGCGTACGAATAGTTTTGCCCGCGGGGGCCTGGTGCAGCTCAACCACCAGGGGGTGCTCAACCGAAGAATATCGGTCTACGTAGTAGCGGGCTTCGGGACTAAAGTCTACGTTGTGGGTGCCGGGTTCCTCACTGAGCCGCTGCTTCTTTTTGCCCTGCCAGTTGATGGAGTACAACTGCCGCTCGAGCGGAGATACTTCGGTCGATAGGTAGTACATCAGTTGCTGCTCCTCATCAATGGCCGCCAGCTCGCTCACTTCCCAGTTGCCCTGGGTCACCTGCCGCACCCGTTTGCCCAACACGGTGTACAAATAAATGTGTTTGTAGCCATCCTGCTCGCTGGTATAGACAAAGTGCTGTCCGTCGCTTAAATAGGTTAGATCGTTGTTATAGTTGATGTCGACGTAGGTGTCGCTCTCTTCGGTGAGGATCACCTCGGCCTTGCCCGTGGTGGCATTGGCGTGCAGGATGTCCAGCCGGTTCTGCAAGCGGTTCATGCGGATAACCGACAGCACATTGTTGTCGGTGGTCCACTGCACCCGGGGCACGTAGATATCGGTTTCATCCCCCAATGCTACCGTTACGGTCTTTTGGGTGGGCAAATGATACACCGAAACGCGCACCTTGGAGTTGGCTTCGCCCGCTTTGGGGTACTTGAAGCGGTCGTCGTGTGGGTACAAATCGCCCCACTGTTGCATATTGTACTCCGCTACCTCCGACTCATCGAACGAGATAAAGGCCAGTTGATCTCCGGCGGGCGACCAGTAAAAAGCCTTGGTAAATCCGAATTCTTCCTCATAAACCCAGTCGGTGCTGCCGTGGATCAGGGCGTTGCGCTGGCCATCTTCCGTGACAGCGGTCACCGACCCGTCGGCCAAAGTGACGTAATACAGATTGTTATCGCGCACGAAGGCCACGCGGCTCCCGTCGGGCGAGAAGGTGGCGTACGATTGCTTGCTACCTTCGGTCAGTGGTTGGAAGTCGCCGGTGGTCAGGTCGTATACGTAGTAGTAGGCTTGGCGGGAGCGGCGGTAGATCGGTTCCAGTTCGGTGGCGAACAGCACCTTATCTTCGCGCGGACTCAGTTCGTAGTTGTCGTAGGCCAGGGCGGGGGTGTCGGGCGCATCGCGGGGCAGCAATTGCCGACCGTTCACCAAGGTGTCCACCGCCTCGCCCGTGGTAACGTCGTAGCGCAGGATGTGCTGGTAGTAGACCGTGTCTTCCGATACCTGGGCGGTGTAGTAGCGTCCGTCGTTCATCCACCGGATGCTCGATACGGTTTCTTGCTGGAGCAGATTGTCGGCGAAGAGGGCTTCCAGGGTAAGAGGCTGCGTGCCCTGGTTTGTTTGGGCGCTGGTTGGCAAACTCGCCAGAGTGAAGACCAGCAGCATAAGACTTATTTGGAAACAGATTTTCATACAACAGATGGAAATAATGAGGGTGAAACAAGGTACGTAGATGCGTTTGCAAAATAGCAAACATTTTTTTATGTTTACGTTGCTACCATGCGAGTTATTGCAAAAAGTACTTTACGAGCGTTTTGGCAGTCCCGTCCGGATGCACGCGTTAGCTTAGAAGAATGGTATGTCTTAGCAGAAAAGGCAGATTGGCAAAATCCCAATGAAGTCACTGACGCTGTTGCTAATGCTCGCTACTTAGGCAACGAACGATTTTCTTTTAAAGTTAAGGGCAATCACTATCGTCTGGTGGTTAGAATAATCTTCGAATTTAGAAGAGTTTATATTCGCTTTGTCGGCACCCACGCCGAATATGACAAGATTGACGCAACAAACGTATAATGAACAGTACTGTACTTCATAAACCCATTAGAAGTGAAGAAGCCCTTTCTTCTGCTCTTGCCCGCATCGATGCCCTGATGGACGCCACTCCCGGCACCCCCGCCTGGGAAGAGCTGGATTTGCTAAGCGAGCTAGTTTGGGCCTACGAGCAGCAGCACCATCCTATTCATGCCCCTGATCCCATTGATCTGCTTAACGCAAAACTAGCGGACGGCGAGATCACCCCCGAGCAGTTGAGGGAAGTGCTTCCCAATCGTTCGGTACGCTCTCAGGTGCTGAACAAGCACCGGCGCATGCCGATGAATGCCGCACTAGAGATGGTTGATCGGCGCTGGGTTCCGGTTGAATCATTCTTTGCCACCTCCTACTGGCAGTCTTTCAAGCAATAAAAAGTATTTTCAGGTATAACCGCAAGTGGTACTTTTTTTGCTATTAAAACACTTCATGAAGTAGTCACGTTACAACGCCCGGATCGTTTGGCAACGTATTTTTAAGAGATTATCAGTCTTATTTTTTCCGAAGTTCAAGAAATTAGTTCACCTCTTTAGTGCCGTATCCATTTTGAGCTAACAATTTTAGCCGATTTTGTTCACTTGGTACAATTTATGTACTGCCATTTAGCTTAATTATGCACACAAGCAAGAAAAAACCCTTTAGTCAATTAATTGCTGATAGCGAACAGCCCGTGCTGGTCGACTTTCACGCCACCTGGTGCGGACCTTGCCAAACGCTGAGTCCGATCGTGCAGGAAACGGCACAAACGTTTAAGGACCGGGTGAAGGTGATCAAGATCGATGTGGACAAAAACCAGGCGCTGGCTAACCGGTATAAGGTGCGCGGGGTGCCTACGCTGATCTTGTTCTGGAAGGGCCAAATCCTATGGCAGCAGTCAGGCCTGATGACCAAGCGCGACTTAGCCGCCAAGATCAACGGAGCCTTAAACCGCAGTTATGCGTAGAAAACGAATGCTAGAAGGATTAAATGACAGCATGTTATCAAATCCTTTCAGCATTCAATCATTCTTTTATTCAATTATTCATTTACCACAAACAATTTATCAAACAAAAACCAATTATGAGAAAAGTAACTAATTATTTATGGATGTTTATGATGGCGGCCACCGTGCTGTTCGTCACCAGTTGCGGGGAGGATGTGGAAAATCCGATTGGAAATGACGCTTCTATCAGCTTTGATGGGCTTGGTGGAGAAGAACTTTCTGATACTACACTTACTCAGGGAGACACGCTTACGTTTGCTCTCGATATTGACTTTGGAGATGCAGAAGCGGCTGATCTTACTGTCACAGACGATTTAGGAAATACTGTATTTACGACAAATCTTCAGACAGAACCTACTGTACCTACTCAAAGAACGTATATAGTTCCGAATGATGCGACAGGCGACATTACATTAACTGCTGATTTGACTGATCCAGATGATAACTCTTTATTAGCTACTGCCAATATCACCATCACGGTTGAGCCAGCAGTTGCTATTACTACCTCTGAACAGTTTCTACTAGCAGCCCCCTTAGGTGACGGTAGTAGCGAAGCATTCTATAGCGCGGAAACGGATACACGCTATTCGTACAACGATATAGTTAATACTACAGCTAATCTGTCTGAAACGATTGATTTTGGGTACGCGAATGGTAGTACTGAAGGTGGTTCTATCAATGCTCCCTCTGACTTTCCTAGCTTCGTTGGATACGATATGAGCCGCTGGGGAACGCTTAATGAGACTGTCTTTAGAACATTAAGTGAATTTGAAGAGGCAGATTTTGATGCTATCACTGAAGACCAGGGTAATGAAATCATTGGTGAGTTTGACGCAGCTTCTAACGAGAACAATCGAATAGTAGGAATTGAGGCAGGGCAAATCATTGCCTTCCGGACTGTTGACAACCGATATGGTCTTATCAAAGTTGTCCAAGTAGTTGGTACTTTCAACGAAAATGATGGCGTTCAGATTGTAGTAAAAACGACTGAAGCACAGGACAGCTAATAATTTGTTTCTAGCGTTTCCAGATAAAACAAAAGGCTTCCAAATCGGAAGCCTTTTTTATTTTCCGTTTTTCAACATCTCTCGCAAGAAAGCTATTTCCTCATCTTTATCTTTGAGTCGGGCTTCGTACTGCTGTCGTTCTCGGTCAAAAGACTCTTTGATGTACATAATATTTCCGCTATAACCTCCTTCTTGATGATTGGAAGTATTGTTTAAGACCTGTTTCTCGTCGAAATTAAGAATGGTGGCGGGGGTTACCTCTAATACTTTAGCAATTTCTTCCAACCGCTTCACGGTCATATCCTTGGTCTCTCCGCGCTCAATCTTGCTGTAGTTCGTTTGCACCATACCAAGCTGCGAAGCCACGTATTCCTGCGAATACCCCTTCAGCTCCCGAAACTTTCTGATTTTGATACCAACGTGCATGAGCAACGATTTTTCCATAAAGAAAGAGGGTTAGGGAATAGTATAGAACTTTTTACGGTGGTAAAATACGACTTTTTGAGATTTACTCCCTCTGAGTTGCTAAGAACTTGGTTCTAAGATACTATTGCGCGCTTATCAATGCATTCATGAAAGCAGAATAGATTTGGTAAAAATTATTGTACCACCTAAATCTATTCAGTCATGAGAAAGAATTATGCTTATCTATTGTTCGCGCTGTTCCTTGCCTTTTCCGCTTGTCAGGAGGACGTTATTGAAAGTACTTCCAACCAAAACTTAGAAATCGAAGACGCTACTACTTTCACATTCGTGTACAAAGGTAAGACCTATTTAGAGGCTCACTTTAGCCCTGATGCTCCGTTTCAGAATACGGTTATTGAAGAAGTAATGTCTACCGATACTTACTCTACATACATAGATC
This sequence comes from Cyclobacteriaceae bacterium, assembly GCA_965217295.1. Taxonomy (GTDB): domain Bacteria; phylum Bacteroidota; class Bacteroidia; order Cytophagales; family Cyclobacteriaceae; genus Tunicatimonas. The sequence goes on along the minus strand of CBDCHR010000008.1, from coordinate 2,629,721 downwards.
CTGAAAATGAGAATACCATTTATCTCTTTGACTCGGGCGCAGAAGCCGAAAGGTTCTTTAATACTTCGCCTAGCAATGCAAGGACGGATTGTAATACAAGTGATAATCTTGTCTGGCTAACTTTCTTCTCAGAGAGAAACTACGAGCATCCCTACCCTTTTCAACCCTGGAGCACTAGCAGTAAACAGAATCTTTATGATAACAACCCTAGAGAATACTGGAGCTTTTATCGCATAGACAATTATCCTAGCACTTCTATTCCCTGCTCAAGAAATGTTCCTGATATGGGTAGTTTTGACAACGATGCCAATGCCATAAAGCTCCATTACTTTGGCGGAAGCACGGTAGAGAGTAATTATAGAAAAGCTGTTTTAGTTGTATATGAGCTAAGCAATTATGGAGGAAGGTCAAGAGTATGGACAAGAGATCTTTACAGAGGTTTAAGCGATGAGAGAGATCTTACTAACGTATTTCTTCCTCCTAGTTCTACGTGGCGTTATAAGATCAGCTCATTTAAGCTGTATTTTGAAGACAGATAATTTCCCCTTTGGTGCGAGCTTATAGTCCAATTTGGTCGTAGCATGTGCTACGACCTTTTTTATTCCAGGGCCTTCATGGGCGATTTTGAAAAGTTCCCTACGGGATGACAGGGGGTAGCTTGCTCCCTTCTGGTCGGAGGGTAGCAAAGCGTCCCCCGTTCTAGTCGGAGAGTAGCAAAGCGTCCTCCGACCCATACGGTAACTAATCGGGTGCGTTTGAACGAGTTCTCTCGCCTACCTAGAGAGTAATCTGCAAAAGTGCCGACCTTCGGGTGGGCGCTTTTTGCTTCCAGGCAACTGCCGCGCACTGCTTTTCGTTAGAATACGTTAAATTCGCCCACCAACGTTGTCTAACCAACAAATCCACTACGTATGAATGCCGCTACCAAGTATCGGATCGTCGAGAGAATCATTAATTCTGAAGATGAAGTCCTTTTGAAAGAAATTAACGCGCTATTAGATACGGAAGATGCCGATTTATGGGACCAACTTCCGGCAGCAACAAAAGCATCCATCCAAAGGGGATTAGACGACGCTCAACAAGGGAAAACCCGCCCTCATCAGGAAGTGATGGATGATATCAAGTCGCGTTTCACCAAGTAAGACCAGCAATGAATTACACGGTCGTTTGGTCAGCAGAAGCCGAAGTTACCTATACTGATATAGTTTCTTTCCTGGAAGAACACTGGTCAGAGAAGCAAGTTCTACGCTTTGTTGAGAGAACTGAGGAAGTGATCCGTCTTATTGAAAGCAACCCCAGGATGTATCCTCATTTCAAAGATAGAGATATACACCGTGCTGTAATAAACAAGCAGACTAGCTTATACTATTACATGACTGGTGATCTAGTTGTACTGCTGAGCTTTGAAGACAATCGTCAAAATCCCGATAAGATAACCTATTAGTCTTCCTCATTCCCGTCGGGCGCGCTTGTGACGCGTCCCTTTTTAGCACCCTCCTATCGGACGCATTTCCTTGGGTCATCCAGCATTCCATGCCGGGCAAGGATCCGCGATTTCTATGGTTTAAGCAAGGGCAGTGGTATAGTTTTTTTCATATTTTCGGTCATCTCGGATGCAAGCAAAAACTCGGTGGATGATTTTATTGCGTACTGCGTTTAGAACAAGCATTTTGTTCTTACCTTGCTCTACCTTTCGGTGGTAATAATTAGCCATCTCACCCTTGCCGGACACAACAGAGAGGGCCGCCATATGTAGCAGCTTTTTCATCTGTTTATTAGCCAGATGGCTTACTCTTGTCCCCCCTCGAATACTGGTTCCAGAGGTGTGCTCGAAGGGGGCTACCCCCGAATAGCAGGCGAACTTTCTAGGACAGCTAAAGAGCTTAAATTCGTTAGTAGCAATGACCATTTCGCAAAAGACTACTTCACCGACTCCGTCTACTGAAGTAACTACATCAAACAAGTGCCTAAGCGAGTCGTCTTCTTTAATGAGAACCTTAATCTTCTTGTCTACTTCGGCGATCTGCTTTTCTAAAGCTTCAATAGGCTTTTTATTGAGCCTCTCCATTTCCTTTTGAAGCTTCTTGTTCTGGAAGGCAGACACCGCCCGGCGGCCCGGTTCATCTAAAGGGACTTTAAGCGCATTCTTAGCGTTGAGCAATCTTTTGCGCAGAGAGACTAATTGGCGCAATTTGCTGATTTTCTGTCTTTCCGGCTGCCAAATGGTAGCTTGATCAGCATAGCGGGAGGCATACTCGCTGATCCTGATGGCATCGACCTTATCGCTTTTACCACGCTGTAATCCTAGCGATCTCTTGATTCTCAAGGAGGATTCCAGCCAAAGAGAAAAGCCATTCTCAGTAGCTAATGACAGGATATTTTGGCTGTACACACCCGTGTGCTCACAACAAATCAGGCTCTGCTGAAGATTAATTTCCTTGGCCAGACACTCCTGTTTGAACTGATTCAGACCAGCCATTGAGTTGTCCACCTTCAAATGGAAAAGATGCTTGCTTTGGTCTCTAACAGCGAAATCTAGCGTTTTTTTACTGATGTCAATACCAATGAAAAACAAATAATTCATAACTTAGGGGTTAGTGATTAACAGATAATCAAGACCGCGCCACGGTGGCACTTGCAAAACCTTAATAATAGGTCTAAAACCTGAATTTCTATTTGAAGCTTGCCGCCGGGGCCCGGTCTTGAGAAAACCAGCCCAAGTCTGAATCGCGGGATAAGCCGCCGGGGCCCGGTCTCAACTTGGCGGCGACCGTAGCCGCCGGGGCCCGGTTCACTTGGGGCTGGTGGTTAAGTTGTGAATATATGGACAACTCTATCAAGTTGCCCACATATTCACAACTCAATAGCAACTACTGCTTTCTTAGAATTTTACTACACCACAAACCTAAAGGCGGCGGCCGCCTGCTGCAGTGTGGATTAAAAGCACAGTAAAGACCAGTAGATCTCCCCTTGAGGTGTTGTACAAGCATGGATTTTTTCTCCCCTTCCGTAACAAGTTTCCTACGGAATGACACTTTCTTTGTCTGGTCGTAGCATGTGCTACGACCTTTCTTTATCACTTTGTGGGCTTTCACCCCAGTTGCACTATCTCTGCTCACTGCGACAAGTTCCCTGCGGGATGACAGAGTGGGCAAGAACCCAACTGGTCGTAGCATTCGCTACGGCCTTTTTTATATTCTATCTGTCAGTAAGCCCTTTTTTCGTATCTTTATCGCGACTACTGTTACAAAAGATTGAAAGACCGACAAGAGATACTTTGGAAAAAACTAGACGAAGAAATTAAAGCAATTGCCGACATACAACGGTCTATCTTTGCTGCCTTTTTGGCCACCGTGTTAGCTACCATTAACTCAAGTAGTCGTTTTGCCGTAAGTATAGGAGTGGTGTTTAGTGTAGTATTGTTGATATTACTTGTCGTACTGACTGTTGTTAGGCAGCGAAAGATCAGAAAATATGAATGAGTTAGCTTTTGCGATCATTGCTTCGGCCTCACTGATAATAACCTTGGTCGGTGCTTTTCTTTTCAGAAGAGAAATGAAAGATCTACCGTAGGTACTTATAGCCTCTGTCTAGTCTTAGCGTCAATTGGGTGCGGGTCGTACCCCGCGCTAGGCACACAGTGTTCAAACCAGCAGCTCGATCAACCGCCCCCGGCGGGTTAGTCCTTCGTAAATTAAATCGGCTCCCCCAAACTGAAAGCCTACCTGCGTAGCGTAGGCCGCACAGGCCACTAGCTTCCGGTCGGCGTAGGCATCCACATCCAACGGCACGGGGAGCCTCTTGGAGTCAGTGGCTTGCTGGTGAAGCGCCTCCCAACCCGGTCTGCGTTCGGTAGCTACTTGTCTTGGGTATTGCTCCGGGTGGCGTGATAAATAAGGCTCATCGTACCAGCGTAGAAAAAGCCGGTTAGAAAGTTCTGCCCGTAGCTTCTCAACCGCTTGCACCACCCGCCGGTGGTCTACGTGGCGGCCCACGCCCACCGGAGAAAGAATCAGATCAGGTTTGATCTTCACTACTGCACCCTCTAGTTGTTCTTGCAGTTCGGATTGAACGGTGTCTTGTTCCACAAAATCGCCAAACAAAGCCGCCGCCGAGTGGTAGCCCCGGTGGGGCGCTTCGGGCAGGTCGAGCCAGTACGGTTGGGCATCCAGTAGTTCGCAGGCGCGCCTGTCCTCTTCCCGGCGCAACTGCATATAGTCTACTTCGGCCGACAGGCCCTTATCGAGCTGGCAGGCCAGCGCGAAGCCAGTGGGGTGCGGCACCGAGCGGGTGAAGCAGGTCACCAGGTGCAGTTCTTGGCCCTCGTCGGCCAGGGCGGCCATGAGTCCACCCACCGAAAACACGGCGTCGTCGAGGTGAGGCGATAGCAATGCAATCTTCATAACAGATGAGGATCCTGGCGAAACCGACAGCTCAGGTCGGCCTCCGCTACGGTAGATTCAATATCAAACGTTTCCTGCCAAGTATGATCAAGCTCAGTGTTGCGCACTTTCCGGTAGATGCCTTCCAATTGCTCTGCTACCACCGGCCACGAATATTTGCTGAGCACTTCTTCGTAGGCCCGCCGCGCCAGCTCCACCCGGTAAGTTTCATCGTGCAGCATCCGCTGCGTGGCCTGGGTAAGGGCTTCCACGTCGCCCGGCTCTACCAGGACCGCGTTCGTGCCGTCTTCCAGGCAATCGACCACCCCCACCGTGCGGGTAGACACAATGGGCAGACCACTGGCCATAGCCTCCAGAATGGTATTAGAGAACCCCTCAGCGTAGGTAGGCGATACGAACAAATCACCCCGCGCGTACACTTGGGCCGCCGCATCGTAGGGAACCGCCCCCAGGAACTCGGTATGGTCGTCCATGCTTAGTTCAGATACCAATTGGCGGGCGGCTTCCGCGTCGGGTCCGATGCCCGAGATGATCAGACGCACCGACTCACCGGCTTCTATCAACTGCCGCCCGGCATGCACAAAGTCCAGCACTCCCTTGCGCTGGTCGACCCGCCCGTGGTAGAGTAGCCGGGCCGGTTCGCGCAGCGCGCCGATGGGCTGCGCTGGTTTAAACTGATCCACATTGGTGGCTCCGGGCACGATGGTAAGGCGATCCAGCGAGATACCGTGGTTGTGCACCACCTCGTCGGCAAAGCTGCGACAACCGATCACCAGCGCGGTGGCGTGGTTGAGCACGGCCTGCATGGCGTCGCGGTGGGTAGTGCAGCACAAACCCACCCAGTGGCCATCGCCTCCCTGAATTGAGACTACGCTCGGAATGTTCAACTGACGGCTAAGTTCGAGCGCGGCCAGTCCGGTGGGGTAGCAGTACTGCGCGTGCACCACGTCGAAGGGCTGTTGCCGGTGGTGGCGAAGGGCTTCTTCAATCATTGCCTGGGTGTCGCCCTCGAAGTCGGCGGGAGTCTGAGCGTCGGCGCGTTCTTCACCGAACGAGCGCAGTCCGTGCACCTGCATCCAGGGTTCGACCGGGGGCGGACCGCCGCCGTAGATGCCCACGCCCCGTTCGTCCTCGCGGTACTGGCTGATCATCACGATCTTGTGGCCCCGCTCGGCCAAGGCCCGGGTCATGTTGCGCGCGTACACGCTCATGCCCGATACGGCCGGAAAGTAGCGGCGCGAAAGGAAACAGATTCTCATGGTGGGAAGGTTTAAAAAGTGAATAGGCAGCAGTCTGTAGTCCACAGTCGATAGTCCACAGCTTGATAGTCGATAGACAACAGCTACTGTGGACTATGGACTATGAAACCATGGACTACCCAACTACGGACTATCGTCTATCGACTGTTTTCCATTTTTTTCAGTGACTTTATGGTTTCTCCAATCGCTTGGTGGGCTCGGTGCGAGTCGCGCGACAGTTCGACGCAGATCAGTTTGTCGAACCCAACCTGCTGAAAGCTCCGAATAATGCCCGCTACGTCCATGTCGCCCTGGGTCACGGGCAGGTGTTCGTGCACGCCCCGGTTCATGCCCTCGATGGCGGCGGTGCCGCAGCTTTTCCCGTACGTCCGAACGGCTTCGGCGGGGTCCATCTCACCGGTCACCCACACGTGCCCCACGTCCAGCGCCAGCGTAAGCTGTTCGTGATTGTTGCTAGCCAATTGGCTTTTGATGCGCTCCAGGTCGGCAATGGTCTCGATCTGCATACCGGGCTCCGGCTCCACCGCTAGGGTTACCTGCTGATCTAGTGCGTGGTCGAGCAGTTCGCCGATGCCTTCGGATAGCCACCGGTTGGCCTGTTCGGGCGAAACCGCCGACTGCCGCACTCCGGCCCAGAACGATACGGCTTCTGATTTTAAAATAGCCGCAATGTCTACGGCCCGTTTCAGGAATTCCACCCGGCGCTGACGACCCGCTTTTTCGGGATTGATGAGCGTGGGTTCGTGCTTGATGCGGTGATTTAGCAGGAAGCGCGCTCCGGTTTCGATCACGCTGCCCAGTTTCTTGTTATCCAGGGTCTTGCGCAAGCGCTCGGTTTGCTGCTGCCAGTCGTCGGCAAACGGATCGAGGTGGTGCCAGTCGAGCGTGAGGGCCAGTCCGTCGTAGCCCGCGTCGGCCACCAGCTCGATGGCGTCGTACAAGCGGTGGTTGGCGCAGCCGTTGGTGTTCCAGGCATAGCGTAGGGGTTTTGGTAGCATGGGGATCAACTAAGATTACGTTGCGAACGCGTTAGAAACGCGCCCGATTGAAAAAGTTTATACCGTTTTTTGGTTAAAGTATCCGGTTTCTTGGGCGTAGGGGGCGGAGTGCTCCGAGGGTTCGCGGTAGAGCGGATACAGCGGGGCCACCCGTTCGTCCAACCGCGCAACATCTAACCAGCAGGGCCCTCCCACGGCTTCTTCCTGCGCATCGGTGAGACGCACGCGCGCTTTGCCCGCCCCGGCCGTGCGACTGATCAGTTCGTCTTGTCGGTCGAGCAGACGCTGCACGCCCCGCGCGCCGAGACGGTGGTAGCTTCCCAGTTCCATTTCCATGCCCGGCACGACGGCTTTGGTTACCTGCACCGGGTGGTCGGCGGGTGTAGCGGCAAAATAATACACCTCCATCCCTTCGGTGGCAATGCCCTGCCGCACGACGCGCAATCGTTCGCCAATGTCCTCCGAAGCGAAGCGGGGGAAATTATCCGGACTAACGATCTCTCGTTGAGAAAATACCGTGTCGGCTAACCGCTGGTACAGTTGCTCGCGGCTCAACGATAACCACCCGACCAGCGCCTCCAGGGCCCGGGGCTCTTCCTCTTTCAACACCAGTTTGTTGGTGTATTTTTCAATGTAGCCCGGCGGGGCGAAGTCACTTTTTCGGTCGAACGAACAGTGATAAAACAGCTTTCGTGCGTGGGATGAAGCGCACTCCAGCACCGCTTTGTGCAGGGCGCGGTCAAAGTCCGGGTCGGCCGCCTCGCCGCAGGCGGTCACGCTCAGCGGAAACGGATCGTCGGAGCGGTCGTTGCCCACGGCGTACACGCTCACGCACCCGCAGGTTAGGCGGGCCAGCTTAGGAACCACCGTGAGCCCCTTGGCCTTTATCTGGTCCATCAGTTGGCGGGTGACGGGGGCAATGCCGTTCGCGTCAATAACTTTGCCCTGATCCAACGCCCTAAATGAGTCGCAGTTGCCGTCCCGTTGCAGCAGTTCCAGTAGTCCGTGAAGTAGCGCGCGCTCGCGGGAGTCGCCCGCCCCGTCGCCGTTGGTAATCGCGGTGGTGAGCTGCTGCGGGTAGGCCACGTCGGCCTGAATGTTGGTCACGAATTCGCTGGGCACCCAGGCAGGCGCGTCGTCCGACAACCGCTTCACCTCGGTCCACCGCAGGGGGGTGTCGGGGGTGTAGGGCGACCCGGCCGGAAGCGCCATTGTGAGCGGATCGATCACCTGCTTAGCCCCTTGCCGTAGAATCATTTCCCGGTAGCTACCCTCTTGCCGGGGGGCGGACAAAAAAGCCTCGGAGATGGCCATGATCTCGTACATTTCACCGAAGGCACTCAAGCGGGCGTTAAGCTCCGTTTCGCCGTAGCCCACGCCATTGTATAACCTTTCGTAGGGTTTCGGCAGGAAGGTGACATCCACAATGGGCACTCCTAAGTAGTCAATGGGGTCGATGCGAAAACTCTCCAGCTTGCCTTCGGGCAGGTTGTCCTGGTAGGTCTGCAAGACACGTTGTAAATAGGATTCATTCATGACAACAGTTCTTTGATTGGAACCGGCTGCGTGTGCGGCTCGGTTTGTAACAGATGATTGATTAGCGCCATGGCCTGCCGTTGCGACACGCCCCGCCCGAACTCGAAGGGAGTGCACACGTGCTCAAAGTCGAAGGTAGAAAACACCTCCTGGTAGTGCAGCAATTCGTCGCGCGTGAGCGGAATGTGATAATGGTAGCCCTTGTGGCAGCTCAGCGCGCGCGGCACTTCGTGCTCGTCAAAATCGATCTTGAGGGCATCACCGGCAAACAGAATCTTCTTTTCAGCGTCGTAGAGCGCGGTTTGGCCGTCGTAGTGGCCGCCCAGACGCAGCATCACCCGCTGTTCATCGAGCACCTCGCGGTCGTCGATGGGATGGTTCACGCGGAAGGCCTTGGTGTGTTCCAGATCGTGTTTGTGAATGATCAACTGCGGCGAAAAGGCTTCCTGTAACTGCCAAAGCGCACCGTAGCCGTGGGGGTGCGAGGCCGACAAGATGCTGATTCCGCCCAGTTCGCTGATCTTCTCCAGGGCCGCTTTGGTATAGAATGGCGCGGCCTCGAAAGCAATGTTGCCCTCATCGCGCTGAATTAACCAGCCGTGCGACCCCAAACCCAACTGAGGTTCCGTTGAGAAGTCCCACAAACCGGGTAGCACTTCGCGCCAGTGGGTAGTGTACTTTCCGTCGGCTTCCCTGATCGGCAAATAGGTAAAATCTTCGTCGGGCAGGGCGTTGCGCACGTCCATGCAGTTGGCACAGTAGACGGGCTCACGGGTGTCGAACCACAGGATCCAACTGCCGCAGTGGGTGCAAGCGTAGTGGGTTAGGGCCATCAGGTTTTAGGTTGAATGATGCAGTTGCGCTTGCTCATTGACTTTGGCTAGCGCGTGGTGAAGTAAGTGATACAGACGAAGATCATCTTCGGGGGCTCGTTGCGGAGATTTTTCCAGTAAGATTTGGTCCGCGAAGTCATTAATTTGGTGCACAAAGGGCGACACCTTGGTGTTGAACGGCACCCGCTGCTCGCGCTCGCCATTGGCCCGAAACAGTCGCAGGGCACCTCCCGCGTCTTGTCCTAGGGTGTTTTCGGCGACCAGCATCCGTTCTGTACCGATAATTTCTAAACGCCGCCGTGGAAAAGCTTCCGGTCGGTTATAGCCCACGTGTATCGAACCCAGCGTGCCCCGCGCGAAGCGCAGCAGCAGCACTCCCCCATCGTCTACCGCATAGGAATGAACCGACCGCTGGGCGTACAGCGTCAGTTCGACGATGCGATCGTTTAGCAGCGTCTCCAGCAAGTCTAAGCCGTGGGGAGCTAGGTCGATGATGGCCCCGCCGCCCGCTCGGTGCTGGTCTACCCGCCAGTTGTCCGGTGCCCAGTCGGCGGGCAACCAGCAGGCGTAGTCGATCTTCACCTGGGTGATGGTGCCCAGCAACTGGTTCTGAACAAGTTGTTGGATAACCCGGTGGGCCGGATGAAAGCGCTGGTCGAAGGCGGTGGCGTATACCTTTCCGCTGCACTGCGCCGCTTGCACCATCGCTTCGGCGTCTTCCGGGGTGGTGGCCATGGGTTTTTCGCACAGCACGTGCCGCCCCGTTTCCAGACACGCCACCGCCTGGGCGCAGTGTAGGTGGTTAGGAGTGGCGATATACACCGCGTCGACCGATGTTTGCTCAAGCATATCGGCCAAACTGGTAAATTGCAGCACTTCTTCGGGCAGGTCAGTCATGTCCGACGCGTGCGCACTGCACACGGCGGTAAGCGCTATCCGTTCGCTATGCCGGATGGCCGGAACCATGTAGTCGCGAGCCACCCAGCCAAAGCCCACGATGCCCAGTTTAAGTTGGTCTACCATGCGGAAGGAAGGTCTAGTAAGATTCGGTTTCTGAACAGGCGCGTTTGTTCTTCGGTTTCCAATGCTTCTCCATCGTCACCGCGTAAAGCATCCTCCCAAAGGTAAGCGGAATCAGCCTCGTATTCCTTCTGAAAGCGCTCGGTAGGCCATTGAATGGTGCCGTCTGGTCCCAGCAACGGGTTGCGAGACAAGGGCGCTGCCGGAAGGTCTAGCGGAAACAGTGACGAGCGGGGCTCGCCTTCTATCCAGGCCACCGCTTCGGCCGAAGTGAGTCGGCTGATTGGTTGCGCAAAAGGTGCTTGCTGCGCAAGCCAAGCGGCGGTGAGCGCTCGGTCGTCGTAAAAACGGGCCCGGGTGTCCGCCATCTGCCCGTAGGCTTCGGCCGACCGCAGGGTGCCCGCCACTCCGTGGTCGATAGCGTTGGTGTGCACGTGCCCCAGGGTCAGCGGCCCACCGGCGGCCAGCGTTCGCAGAGCGGTGAGCACCGCTTCTTTGTCTTTGAAAAAGTAAAAGGCGTCGTGACAAAAAACCGCGGTCGGCTGCTGACTGCGTAGTGGTAGCGCCGTAGTGTCGCCGCAAACGAGCATTCCCTGTATCTCCAGGTAGCGACGCGCTAGCCACAGTTTGGAGAAGACCAGATCAACTCCGAGCGTGGTTACCCCGTTGGCTTCCAGGGTTCGTAAGAAATGGCCCATGCCGCAGGCAATCTCTACCACCGGTTGTGAAGCGCGCACGGTTAGCTGCAACAAAGCTAAGCCCGATAGGTAGGTCGGAGTTGCCCAACGGTAGGCAAAATAATCAGCCACCGGCCCGTAGTTGAGCATCTGCAAAGCGGTTCGCAGACTAAGGTTCTGATTCTCGATCAGTTCTCGCATCGTTTCAATGCTGGGCGGCGGCAGCGGGGCGAATGGGTCTTGGTCCTGAAGCAAAATAACGAGCGCTTCCTGATGTTGGTCTTGCTGCAGCAAGGCGACAGCGGCTTCGCGCACGGAGTGCTTGGGCCGCAGGTATGCGATGTCATCCACCACCGGCCACCGCAGTTCACCGTCGCTCAGCAGGTTCGGGGCGTAATGGGTTAGCGGATTTCCGTTATGCGGACTGATCAGTTCCACCGCCTGGGTTTGCCCTGCTGCCCCTAGAGGCAATTTACTTTTTAAAGTAGTATTCACACTTGGGTTATTATGCTTCGCGCCGTTGCCATACGCCGGTGGCGCTGAGAATTTCCGTTTGAAACCGTTTGATAGGGCCTTCGTGCACCAAATCTAACTCTTCCAAAATGTCTTCGTCTCTGACGTTGGCCGCTCGAGTGCGCCACTGCACGTCCAGCACCCGGTCGAGCACGTCGGCCGCACTGGCGGCTTGTCCCTCGGCTAGTTGGAGATTCTCGTGCGTATCAATCGCTCCCCTCACGCGTTGCGCCAAGGTGGGTTCTAAATGCGCCAGTGCCTTGTTCCGAGCCTGCTCGATGATAGTCGAAAGCCACTCATCCAGCAGCACCTCGCCGCCAAACCCGCAATCGGGCAGCACGGCATTGTGCAGGTGGTGCGACAAGCCCGTGAGAAACGGCAACCCCGGCAACGCTCCGAAGCACGGAGATAACAGCGCCGCAAACACGGCGGTGGTCAGGCAGTGGTCGGAGTGCATCTCCGGCGGCAGCAGCAGCAGGCGGGGCCGTCCTGGCTTGGTGGCTCCTGCCCGGGGCTGCCGACATAAAACGTTTACAAACCAAGCTTGCCTCTGAAAATCAGTCTCCGCTATTTTATCATCAGACGCCTCCCCAAAATACTCCTCGACCAGGGGCGGAATGCTTGCCAACAGCAGTTCGTACAGGGTAGCATCTACGCGCTCGTAAGCGCTGGTGCGTAGCGCTTTTCGGTAAATCTCCAAAACGGCTGACTTCTCTAACCCCGCTTCTTGAACAAAGTGCGCGTCGCAACCCGGCAGCAGCACCGCGACAATCGCTTTTGTGCTGATGACGGTTGCAACGCGCTCGGTATGCTCACCCGCCAGCAGCCGCTGCCAGCTCTCCACGAACAACGTAGAGGCGATGCTTTGAGAGTAATGAGCCGGTTGCTGTCGCTTTAAGTCCTCTAGCTCAATAAAAAGCGTACGCAAACCGCGCAGCGCTTCCTTATCGGCCGGGGGCGTCAGGGCAGCCATCAACTACTCAGCCACCACTGCTTCCTCCTCAACCTGCTCGTCAACCGGAGCCGACGCCTGCTCGCTCAGCTGATTGAGCCACTCCAGCAAGATGGTTTGCTGCACGGGGAAGCGGTGTTCGGGAGTGCTTCCATCGACGGTGAGCGGAGCTTTGAAAAATGCGCCCAGTTCGGCAATCGGACCACCCTCGCCGCACCGACGCGCCAAGTCTAAGCAGCGACAAATCTCAATGACCAGTGGAGCGGCTAAGATTGAGTCTTTGCACAGAAAATCGACCTTGATCTGCATCTTGTAGCCCAAAAAGCCCGATACGTCGATGTGATCCCAGGCTTCTTTATCATCGCCCTTGGGTTTGTAATAGTGGATGTGCACAATGTGGTTTTCTACCGGATAGTCCAGGCAGGCGTCTAGCACGTTGCCCTTGGTATTGATTTTCGACCGCAGCGACTCGGGTTTGTCCAGGGCTTGTCCGTCGCGGTTGCCCAGAATGTTGGTAGAGAACCAGCCGTCGACGTGCAACGCGCGAGCGCGCAGGGCCGGGGCCAGCACCGTTTTCACGAAGGTCTGACCGGTCTTTCCGTCTTTGCCGGCCACCGGCACGCCCTTCTGCACCGACAATTCGATCAGGGCCGGAATATCAACGGCCATGCTGGGCGTGAAGTTGGCGTAGGGAATTCCCTGCTCTAGGGCCGCGTAAGCATAGAGCATGGCAGGTGAAATCAGCGGGGAGTTTTCGTCGAGCGCCTGCTCGAAGCCTTTCACGGTCTGGAAGGCAGCGTCCGAAACGTCCACGGCGTGCTCGGTGGAGGCCAGGTTCATCACCACCACCGGGCCACTTACTTCGTCGGCAAACTCGGTAAGGTTCTGCTGGATTTGCGCCACGTGATCGCGCAGCGTCGCCTGACTGGTTTCACCGTTGGTCACTCCCGCACAAAAGGCTTGGTTGGCGGTGGCTGGCCAGGGAGTGATGGCTTGCAGCTCTTCCTTAATCGTGGACAACTGTTCGTTGTCGAGCACCTTGTGGCGCCGCGCGGCTTCGTACAGGTTGTCGTCGAAGAGGTCCCATCCCTTAAAGCGCAGGTTCTCGTAGGCCGTTAGGTTGAGGTGGTCATACTCCGCCAGGGGCAATCCCACTTTGCTTTGTTCGCCGCGACGAATGAGTAGGCTACCAGCCACCGCGGTGGTGGCGACCGCGCCGCCTAGTCCGACGACGGCAATACCTAAGTTCTTGGACATATTGTGTCCGTTGGTGGTGTGTTTGTACATGATTATAAAGGATTATAAAGTGAAGATTTGCTACACAATAAAAAATGCGCCAGTCGGCACCCACCAAAGGATGCCAGAGGCCAACGTTAACTAAAAATCTTGCCCGTCTGCAGTCAGACGGTTTAGCTAACGTATCGAAAAAATCGCTTTAAAATTGAATTGTTTGGAATCCAGACCAGTTTGCGAGCGTAAAATCGTTAGATCAGCCTTATATAGAAAAGTTATAAATTAACGGTAGGCGGTTTTTTTTCACAAACAATGAAACAGCTACGGTGCTTACAATGCCATTACTGACATAGCACGTCCTAACAAGCTACGGTCACCATGATCAAATCTATTCCCAAACCTGCGTATCGCACGCGCTCGAAAGAGCTATGTTTGCTTGTCCTGGTATTACTTATCTCAGCTGATCTTATTTTTATTGTGTTACATCCGGCTGGCAAGCTGGGTTTTCTGAGCGAGCAGTTTGATATTACCCGAGAGGGTGGATACGCGGAGCTTTTCCAGTATGTCAAGGAGTTTTGGTGCACCGTACTGCTGCTATTAGTCGCCTGGCAAGTCCGCAGCACTGCCTACCTAGTGTGGGCCTTCTTCTTTAGCTATTTGCTAGCGGATGATATATTGCAGATCCACGAAACCGGAGGGGAGATGATTGCCGCCCACCTGAACTTCGCTTCCGGCTTTGGCCTAAGAGCAAGGGACTTGGGCGAACTAACCGTGACGCTCTCCGTAGCCACTGTATTGTTCTTAGTCCTCAGCCTAACGTATTGGCACAGCACCGCTCGTTTCCGAAAGGTAAGTTTGGACATACTTCTTCTGCTGGTCGGTCTTGCGTTTTTCGGCGTAGCAATGGACATGCTACACGTTATGGTCTACAATGTGGAAGTGCTTGGAGACTGGGCAAGCATATTTGGTGAAGCTATTGGGCTGATTGAAGACGGGGGAGAAATGTTGGTGATGAGCCTGATGGTGTGGTACCTCTTCCTAGTAGCCGACCGAAGAAGTCCTAACTTTTCCCTTTGGCAGTCGCTACGCCTTCCCTACCTGAAACGTTTCAGGTTAGGGTGAAGACTTTTGGTCGTCAAACGGATACCAACGCCTGTTCCAAATCAGCGATTAAATCATTAACATCCTCAATACCCACCGAAATCCGCAGCAATGCATCGCTAACCCCCGCCTGCTGCCGCTCTTCTGCCGAGAGTTTACTGTGCGAAGTCTGTGCCGGGGAGCAAATTAGCGTCTCCACCCCTCCCAAACTAATGGCCGGAGTAATGAGCCGCAGTCGCCGCATCAGCGCCACCGCTTCGGAAAGACCGGCTACCTCCGGAACAAAAGACAGCATGCCGCCGAAGCCGCTCATCTGCTCTCGAGCAACGGCGTGCCCCGGGTGGTGCGGCAAACCGGGGTAGTGCACCGTGCGCACCGCCGGGTGCTGGGCTAAGAACTCGGCCATCCGCTGGGCGTTGCGGTTCTGCTGCTGCACCCGCAGATGAAGCGTTTTCATGCTTCGCTCGATGAGCGCGGCGGTGGTAGCGTTGATGCTTCCGCCCAGGTTGATGGCCCGTCGGTGGATTCGTTCGCGCAGCGTAGCGGACGTCACCACCGCCCCGAAGCACAGATCGCTGTGTCCGCCCAAATACTTGGTGCCGCTGTGGAGCACCACATCAATGCCCAGCAGTAGTGGATTCTGATTAATGGGCGACGCAAAGGTATTATCAATCACCGATACTAACCCCCGTTGCTGGGCAAGTTGAGCCACCGCGCGCAGGTCGGTGATTTTCAGGAGTGGATTAGAGGGCGTTTCCACGTAGATAACGCGCGTGTTGGGCTGCACCGCGGCGGCAAAGTTGTCCGCATCAGACGCGTCTACCAGGGTGTAGGCAATGCCCAGCCGTTGCAGTTCGGCCGTCACAAAATGATAGGTGCCGCCGTACAGGTCGCTTTGCAGCAGCAGGTGGTCGCCCGTTTGCAGCAGAGCCAGTAGGGTGGTGCTGATGGCCGCCATGCCCGAGCCAAACAGCAGTCCGGCTTCGCCCTGCTCCAGGGCGCAGAGTTTGTTGACCACCGTGCGCTGGTTGGGCGTGTTATAGTAGCGGGGGTACTGATTTTCTTCGGTGTCCAGGTAGCCAAAGGCCGATGAGGTATACACCGGGGTATTCACCCCGTGACGCGGATCATGGTTTTCGGCTCCGGCGTGCACGCAGCGGGTAGCGGGGTGATGGTTAGGCATAGAAGTAACTTTTGTGGCGCAATATCCGATAAAAGTAGGAAGTCGCTCATCCATCTCAAAGTTATTGCTGTATCTATGTCTATCCTGGCCGACCTGGAAGCTCCCCTCGCCGTTTGCTATTTGCACCGGGCCGGTGACGAGCGCAACCGCTGCTGGCTCACCGAGCGGCACCTGGTGGTGCAGTTTCGGGGCAAGAAGCAGGCTTTTGAGCGGACGTTTCTAAAAACCATAGCCATCGAACAACGACGCGCCTGGTTGCCGCTCATTGTGGGAGGCATTGCCGCTCCGCTTAGTTTGCTGTCGTTGTTTCTCAATATTCACGACACTTGGGTGCTAATTTGCGTGTTTTTGCCCGCCCTGCTGCTGTTGTACCTGGGCTGGTTGCCCTACACCGTGCTGGCCGTGCACGACGCGGTGAAGCCCCACGATTTTCGTTTGCCCGCCGTAAGTGCTAATTTACGGGCGTTCGTCCGCTTCGCTAACCGAATGATCTTGCAAGGAGACAACTACATCTACCACGTGGCCCGCGCCCAAGACTGGGCCGATACGGAAGCCGTCGGCTACTACGCTCCGACCAGCCTGACCGACGAGAAGTTCATCCACGCCTCGCAGGCCGATCAGCTGGAACGCCTGAAGCGAAGCGGTTTGTTCACCGCCGATACCAGCTGGGTGGTGCTGACCATCGATCCGCTCAAGGTGCAAGCCGAGGTGCGGTATGAACCGGGGGGCGTCCACCCGGGAGCTGATCCGCCAGGAGTCACTTCTCCGCCGGACGAGTTGTTTCCGCACATTTATGGCCCGCTCAACGTAGATGCGGTGGTTAACGCAGTGCCTTTGTGATCTTAAACCCACCACTTTGCTCATACTAAACCGGCAACCCACCCTAGAAGACGAACTGGTTCGCCTGCGCCCCCTAGAGGAAGCAGACAGCGAAGCCTTGTACGAAGTTGCTCAAGACCCCTTGATTTGGGAGCAACACCCCAGCGATCGGTACCAGCGGGCGGTAGAGAAGCTGGGGGGAAAAAGAATCACTGACCCGAAGCACGCCCACCTGACCAAACAATGCCCCAACTACGGCACTTACCGAATAAACAAAGACGACTGGAAAAGCTAAATAGCAGACTAATGTATATCTTAAGCAGCGATACAAGAATGAGTCAGGCTATAATTATCTTTTCTACTAGCGCATTTTTTCTAGCTTCTTTACCCCTTTATTTTAGTGGAAACTTGATGTTACCTACGGCAATTTTTATAGGGATAATGCTATCTAACTGGATCGCTTCACGTGTCCATTACATTTGTCTTGATAAAGATCACATTTATATACAAAGTTTCTACACTAAGAACAAGACGATCAACGGCAGTCAATTTCTAAAAATTGATGTTTTCATTCCTGGACAGAGCTATTACCGTCTATACTTGAAGGATGGAAGACGCTACACCTTCTTAAAGCAAGACTATAGGAGTATAGTCGACTACTTTAAGAAGGGTGATAGGGGAATAGTCGGCAAGATGAATGAAGAGGTGAGTTATGAGCTATCTGGCAATCTACCTAAAGAAACAAATGACAAATAATTACCATCAACCTAGTTGGGAGGCTACTCCCTGACATGTCAGACGAGAAACCGCCTTTCGTATCCCAATGGGACGTCTATGAGCAACGTTTCCGCAGTGAAACGCTTTACGAAAGCCCCCTGCACGAGGTGCGTTCGTTTCGGATCACGTTCACCGCGCCTTCGGGAGGGCAGAAGACGGTGCGGGGCTTCTGGAACGGCGAACACGACTGGCGGGTGCGGCTGATGCCCGACGAAGTAGGCACCTGGCACTACCAAACCCAGTGTTCTGACGCCGACAACGCCGGACTGCACGAGCAAGAAGGGCAATTTGTGTGCGAACCCAGCGCCAGCCCGCTACCCCTACATCAACACGGAGCCGTTGGGCACCGCGCGGGCGAGCGCTTCCTCCGCCACGCCGACGATACTCCCTTTTTCTACGCCGCCTGCACCGCCTGGAACGGTCCGCTGAAGTCGACCGACGCCGAATGGAACACCTATTTGGCGCACCGGGCCGAGCATCACTACACCGCCGTTCAGTTTGTGGCCACCCAGTGGCGGGGTTGCGATACCAACAGCCAACTGCAAACTGCCTACACCGGTCACCGCCGCATTATCCTCAACCCGGCCTTCTTCCGGCACCTCGATGGCAAGGTAGACCAGATTAACGCCCACGGACTGTTGGCCGTGCCCGTGCTGCTGTGGGCCTTGCCCTTTGGAGCGGGGCGCTCGCTGAGTCCCGGAGCGCGGTTGCCGCGCGATCAGGCGGTGCTGCTGGCGCAGTACATTGTGGCCCGCTACGGCGGGCACCACGTGCTGTGGCTGCTGGGCGGCGACGGCTACTATCTGAACTTCTACGAACGACGCTGGAAGCGCATCGGACGTAAAGTTTTCGGCAATACGGTTAAAGAAAAGGCTTCCCCCGCCGTGGCCCTGCACCCGATGGGCCGCTCGTGGATCGGGGAGGCCTACGCCAAGGAGCCGTGGCTCAACGTGGTGGGCTACCAGTCGGGGCACGGCACCGACCGGGCGGCGGTAGACTTTATCACCCGCGGTCCGGTAGCGCAAACCTGGGCGCGGTTGCCCGCGCGACCCACCATCAATATGGAGCCCTGCTACGAAGAGCTTCGGCCGGAGATCAATGCCGAAGCGGTGCGCAACGCCTCTTACCGGAGCATGTTCGCAACACCCCCGGCGGGCATCACCTACGGGGCCAATGGCATCTGGCCCTGGGTCAGGCCCGGCGAGCGCATCCTGAACCACGGGGCCCTGGGCCGACAGCCGGTGCGCTCGTGGCGGGAAAGTATTGATCTGCCGGGCAGTCGGCAGGTGGGCTACCTGGCCGAGTTCATGCAGCAGTTTCGGTGGTGGGAGCTAATTCCTGACAATGATTTGCTGGTGCAGCAGCCGGGCGACGACGACTATCAGCACTTTGTGTCGGTGCTGCGGAGCGAAGATTATCGTACGGTGTTGGTGTATCTGCCCACAGGCACTTTAGTGGAGTTGTACAATCCGCCGCGGCTTGCCTACCGCCTTCGCTGGTTCGACCCGGCCGAAAACACTTACGGGCCAAACGAGACGAACGCCGATGAGGATGTTGTGTCGCTTACTCCCCCCGATGCGGAGGATGCGGTGGCGGTATTGGAAGCGTAGAGCGCACCGCTTGCTATTTGAAAGGCTTCTTAACGGAGAAGAGCAGCCGAACGTTGGCCGACCAGTGTTTAGGATCAGGAACGTGGATAAAATAAAGTATCATACTTCTTATCTCAAACCTCATGCTGTAACCCTCCCTGTCATCCCGTAGGGATTCTGTTACTCTGAGTAGCGATGCTACTTACAGAGGTAAAAAGATTCTTACGGAATGACAGAAGGGGAAGTTATTTCTTTGTTAGTTGCAATTGCCGCATATTTCAAACGAGCCTTAATATGAATCCATACTTCTATATATCCTTCCTCTTAATATTGGTTTTCTCATGCTCGACTAAGACACATACAGAAGCACCGAATATTACTTACTTAGAACAAGAAACTCCTGGCAGCATTCCTCAAGTTTTTGGAAAAGATATTATGTCTGTCCAAGGTAGGTTCGATACGGGTTTTACCATTTCTCCAGATGGTAAAAGCATCGCTTTTGGAGTTGTTGATGAATTAAACCCCGAAGAAACCTGCATTTACCTGATGAATTACATTAATGGTAAATGGACATCACCGGATAAATCATTTCTCCCTGACAACATAAACACTTTTTTCCCTATGTTCTCCCCTTCTGGGAGCGAACTCTATTTTGTCAAATCAACTGGTGAGTCATCAACAGATTTATGGGGCGCGAAATATCTCGAGGACAAAGCCATTGAGCCTAGACCTCTGGATTCCATTTTTAATTCCATATCAAGAGAAGCTGGTCATAGCAAATCGAAAGATGGTGTATTTTACTTTACATCCAATCGAGATGATCAATACCAGTGTTGTGGCGATGTCTATTATGCTCAGCTCGAATCGGGTAAATATTCCCAAGTTCGAAAATCAGATGTATTGAGTTCTAATGGTGATGAAGAAAGTTTGTTCTTATCTCCAAACGGAGACTACATTATTATCCAGTCATGGAAAATGGAATCTACATCTAAACATGACTTATACATAAGTTATCGAACCAAAGAAAGTTCATGGACAACTCCAGACAGACTGAATACCCTTATTAACAGTGAAGAAATAGAGCAACGACCATTCGTTTCGCCAGATAACAAATTTCTCTTTTTCAGTAGAACAAGTGTAATGAGAAAAGATGGACAAGAAGTTTTTGATTCTGACATCTATTGGGTTAGTACTAAATCAGTGTTTTGTCCTTACATCTACAATACTCAAATCGAAGCTTCTATTAAATACAACGAAGAATTTGAAATGAATTTGCCTAAGGACATATTTAAAGATGTAGATGACGAGCAGTTGTCATTTCAACTAACACTAGAGAACAATTCTGAAATTCCTGAATGGATGGAATTTGATAATAGCAGATTAATTTTAAGTGGTATTTGGAATACTAAAGAAGCGCTTATGTTTAAATTAATAGCAACAGATATTTCAGGAAACTCTGGGGAATTCATCTTTAAACTTGAATCAAAAAGCAAATAACAAATGCTAAGATAAATGTTCGAACTGAGCATTACGAAATTTATTTGCAACACTAAAATTTAAACTGGTCTGGCAAATGGGGCGCATACTTATTTCAGCTGGACGTTGTTACTTATGTACGTAGGTTCAGAGAACCTACTTACGCTGGCCACAGTACCGGAGGTACTGCGCCAAATGGGTAAGCGCAGCGGACGTTGGCCGACCAGTGCTTACGCAGGTAGGTTTAGAGAACCTATTTACATAGGTAGGAGACTTATTACTAATCGGACATGTCCCTAATCAAAATGGGACGGGCCTTGCGGCGCTTCAGCGGAATGCGGTAGAAGATATAATAATCGAAGCCGAAGCGTTCGGTACGGTCGCTGCGCCCGAAGCCCGGAATGTAGTAGGGCAGCAGGGCCGGTTCGTCCGAAAACCCTTGCGCAAATTTGAAGCGCAAGTTATAGCCTAAGAATACGTTCTTGAACACCTCCACCTTCACCCCGGCGGTCATCTCGGCCCAGATAGCCACCAGCCCGTCGTTTTGTTGGGTTAGCACCGTGGTTCCCCACAGCGAGTCGACCAGTTCGTACGACAACCGGTCGCTGATCTGCGCCCGTCCGAAGCGCAGTCCGAACAGCAGAATGCTGCCCGCGGCGTCGTAGTCGTTCGCTTCGCGATCTTTGAGCAGATTCACGTCGACGCCCACCCGCAGAAAAGAACCCTGGCTGTCGTAGGTGTAGGGCGAGGCGAGGCGGTCGGGATTGTTTTGCTGTTGAGTGTTAGCCACGCCGTATTCGCCCACCAGCATAAAGCGGCCGAAGGCCAGGTCGCCCTGAAAGCTGTAGCGCGTGTCGGCCGCGTTGGTCGCCGTGCGAATCAGGTCGTTGAGCGTCACCCCCACGCGCAACACCGACGGACGAAAGTTGAACGCCCGGCGCACCGTGGTGTCAGCTTCGGTGGTTTGGGCGAAGCTTGACGTACTACCCAGAACCGGCCCGACCAGTCCCAGCAGAATAAACAAGGGTTGCAGACTACGGGATAAAATCAACGATGCGGAGGTTTAGGTTTACATCCTGAGCCAGTTCGCGGTTCTCGATTCGCACCGAGTCGAAGGTGGTGCCCGCGAGCGTATCGAGGTTAAAAAAGCGGGTCTGCCGACGGCAGTGCTCGGCGAACTGAACGGCTTCCTGGTCGTAGGTGATCGTCAGGGTTTCGGTGCGCTCGGGTTGTTCGCCGTGCGCCAGTAAGTCAAAGGTAAACTCCGTTTGCTCGGCCGCTGGGTTAATCGGCAAATTCAGCGCGCCTACCACCGTATCATTTTCTATCAGCACCCGCCCGGTTTGGTCGCGAATGGCCTGGATGAACAAGCTATCGGTGCGCACGGATGATGTATCTTTTTTCTGAAAGTTGAGCTTCACGGTATTGATGTAAAAGAAGTCCTGACAGGTATAGATTTCCAGGTTCGCACCACCCAGCCGGGACAATTCGGGCTCGATAAGGCGGAAAGAGTCCAGCGTGGTGAGGCTTCCCTGGGTAGTGTCTACCGTTAGATTGAAGAACCGTTGCGTAGGGCCGCAGTCGGGCGAGATTAGTTGCTGCTCGCGTTGGTAGCGTAATACGAGGGTATCACCGGTTCCGTCTTCTCTAAGCAAATAATAAGTAGAGACATCTTCGGTGGGGTTGAGAGGAAGTGTTCCAGGAGCTACATCTCGAGAGGGTCCATCGGCTCCTACCAACACAATTCCAGTATACCCACCTCCGTTGCCATCCTCACTGCGAGCAGTGGTATCGTTTATCTGGTAGAACGCTAACTTAACGCGTTCATCATTATCCGTCACACACCCCGGCTCATCCTCACAAGCGGCTATGCCCAAAAAAAGCACCATCACCACCAGCGGCCAGCAGTTTTTCAGAGAAACAGGGGGGAGAAGATTCATGCAGAAGGCAACACGCGGTCGAGCGAACGCCAAGATAACGAATCAGCGTCCGGCAAATTTTGTTAATTTTGTAGACATTTAAAAGAAGTTAACTTGAAGACCAAAGGAAGAAAGAAAGATACCGTGAACATCGTCACGCTGGGTTGCTCTAAAAACCTGGTAGACTCCGAAGTGCTGCTCACCCAACTGCGGGGCAACAACGTGGCAGCCACCCACGAAGCCGCGCAAGACGACGCCAATATCGTGGTGGTGAACACCTGTGGCTTTATCGACAACGCCAAGCAAGAATCCATCGACACCATCCTGCGCTACGCCGACGCTAAGCAAGAAGGACTCATTGAGAAACTTTACGTCACCGGCTGCCTGTCGCAGCGCTACAAAGACAGCCTGGAGCAGGAAATCCCCGAAGTAGATGCCTTCTTTGGCACGCTGGAGCTGCCCCTGCTGCTCAAGCGGCTCAACGCCACCTACCGGCACGAGCTGCTGGGCGAACGCATCACCACCACCGCCCGCCATTACGCTTACCTAAAAATCGCCGAGGGCTGCGACCGTCCCTGCTCGTTCTGCGCCATCCCCCTGATGCGCGGCAAGCACGTTTCCAAATCAATGGAAGACCTGGTGCAAGAAGCGCAGGCCCTGGCCCGCAACGGCACCAAAGAACTGCTGCTCATTGCCCAAGATTCTACCTACTACGGCCTGGACCTGTACCGCAAGCGCAACCTGGCCGAGCTGCTGCAGCGCCTGTCGGACGTGGAGGGCATCGAGTGGATTCGGCTGCACTACGCTTTCCCGGCGGGCTTCCCGATGGATGTTTTAGATGTGATGGCCGAGCGTTCTAATATCTGCAACTACCTGGATATGCCCTTGCAACATGGCTCCACAGCCATTCTGCGGCGGATGCGGCGGGGCATCACCCGCGAAAAAACCGAGGCACTGGTGGATACCATCCGCACCCGCGTGCCGGGTATTGCCCTGCGCACCACCCTGATTGCCGGGCATCCGGGCGAAACCGAGGCCGATTTTGCCGAGATGCTCGACTTTGTGGAGCGCACGCGCTTTGATCGGCTGGGCATCTTCACCTACTCGCACGAAGAGGGCACCCACGCCCACAGCATGGCCGACGACGTGCCCGAAGAAGTGAAGCACGAGCGGGCCAACCGGGTGATGGACGTGCAGCAGGGCATCTCCGAAGAATTGAACCAAGCTAAGGTCGGCCAAACGCTGCGGGTGCTCATCGACCGTAAAGAGGGCGGCAACTTCATCGGCCGCACCGAAGCCGACTCGCCCGAGGTAGACAACGAGGTGCTCATTCCGGCGCAGGATCAGTATTTGCGTATTGGTGATTTTGCGATGATTGAGATTACGGATGCCTCGGAGTTTGATCTGGTGGGGCAGGTGGCCGTGCCGGTCCATCATTAGCAAAGACGAATAGTTGGTGGTTGCCTTGGCGAAGAACTAATTAAAATCAACTCAGATGATTAGGAGGATTGAAGCAAAAAACTACCGGTCGCTCAAGTATATTGACCAGTCCTTGGGTGATTTTCACGTGCTGGTGGGGCCCAATGCTAGTGGAAAAACCACCTTTATGGATGTGGTTAGCTTCCTTTCAGATATTGTGAAATTAGGGCTAGGGATTGATCAGGCTATCCAGCAGCGTTCGGCCAATTACAATGATTTAACCTTCTCTTCGGAGGGGGGAGATATTGAACTGGCTTTAGAAATGAATATCCCCGAAGACATCAAGAAATCTCTGGAAAATCGGTTTGATTTGATTCGGTACGAAATGCGGTTTGGGCTGAGTGAGGGTACGCAGGAGCATGCTATTAAGGAGGAAAGGGTATTACTATTAGCATCAGAGCAGATCGATGAACATCTGAACTACAAGACGCAGCAACGCACATTTTTCCCTGAGTTAAGAACTGAAACGACATCCATACTAAACAAAAAGTATCCAGGAAAATCTGGAGAGGCTTACAAATTAGTTATTAGAAAGAAGCCTCAGGGCAATGATAGCTTTTACGGCGAAACGTACCAAGCTTCCAATAAAGGATGGCTGCCTTCTTTTAAATTAGGAATTAAGCGATCTGCTTTGGCAAATCTACCAGCAGATGACACCAAGTTTCCCGCTTCTACCTGGCTGCAAGAGTTTTTGTTTGAAGGAGTACAACTTTTCATTCTGGACAGCCTTAGCATTCGTGAAGCAAGCCCCCCCGGGCAGAGTAAAAAGTTTAAACCTGACGGCTCTAATTTGCCCTGGGTAATTAATGACCTCAAAAAAAACGAGAAACAGTTTAAAAAGTGGATTGCCCACGTGCAAACGGCCTTGCCAGATATTATTGATATTGATACGGTGGAGAGGGAGGATGACCGGCACCGATATCTTCGAGTATTCTACCGAGGGGAGATTCGGGTTCCCAGTTGGTTGGTTTCAGACGGAACACTACGTTTGCTGGCACTCACTTTACCTGCGTATCTGTCCGATTTCACAGGCGTTTATTTAATAGAAGAACCCGAAAATGGAATCCACCCGAAGGCCGTTGAAACAGTATTTCAGTCGCTCTCATCCGTTTACAACGGTCAGATTATGTTGGCGTCTCATTCGCCGGTGGTCTTAAGTTTAGTAAGGCCTGAACAAGTTCTGTGCTTCGCTAAGACCGAGGAGGGAGTTACCGATATTGTTAACGGTGCTGATCATCCGGCACTAAGAAACTGGAAAGGCGAAACCAATCTTTCCGTACTTTATGCAAGCGGGGTATTAGGTTGATATGAATGACTTAATAGTTTTAGTAGCCGACAAGAACATGGAATTTCTTATTCGGGGACTGCTCCCGAGGATTCCAGCGATAGAACAAGTCCGAGCGTTTAGTTTTGAACCCTTGGTACATCCTTACCGTGACCCCGGCATCTACAACGATGCCGATGATTTCCTAAGGTCGCAGAATGACAAGTATCATTACACCCTGGTCATCTTAGACCACGCTGGTTGTGGTAGAGAGGAAAAAGCGCGAGTGACTATCGAGGCAGAAATAGAGGAAAAATTAAATCGATCCGGTTGGCAGGATCGGGCTTGCGTTATCGTCATCGAGCCGGAACTAGAAAACTGGGTGTGGGTAAACGAAACTCACGTAGCGCAAGCTATTTCGTGGGAAGATAACACTCAGATATACGACTGGCTACATGCTAATAATTGGAAGGAGGTAGAAGAAGCAAAACCTGCTCGTCCGAAAGAGGCGTTCGAAGCCGCGCTGAGATTGTCCAGAACTCCCCGGTCTTCTTCTATTTATCGCGAAATTTCCAGCCAGGCCAGCTATAAAAAGTGTCAAGATCCAGCGTTTTTAAAAATGCTGAACCGGATTAAAGCGTGGTTCGGATAAGAAGCAGACCTCTTAACTCATTTCGTAAATTCTAAACCCATGAACAACCCCCGCCGTACCTTTCTGAAAACCGGTTTATCAGCCGGAGTAGGATCCGCCCTGCTGACGCCTTCATCGGCCGCAGGTCAACCCGCTTCCGCAGAAGCCCTCAAGGCCGACTACGCTAAGCTCGATGAAGCGCTAGCCAAGCCGGTGCTCAAGAGAGCACTCTTTGCCGACCCGGTCATTATCGAAAGCTGCGAACTGCTCGAGTACCAGGGCAACTACCTGTGCCGGGTGCGCTCTACCGACGGGGCCGAAGGCTACTGCGTGGGTCATAATATTCGCATGCCCCACCTGTATCCTATCCAACTGATGTTGGTGAACCCCTACTTTGTGGGAAAAGACGCCCGGGAGCTCGACCAACTCATCGATGGAGTGTTTATGTACCAGAACAACTACAAGTACCAGGGTTACCCACTGTGGATTCCAGTGGCAACGGCCGAGATGGCAATATTGGATATGCTGGGGCGCATCGCGCAAAAGAGCATGGGCGAACTGATTGGTGACATCCACAACACCGAAATTGCGATCTACCGGGCTAACAACAACCGCGGCAAATCGGCCGAAGAGAGTTTAGAACGCATCAAGGCATTGCAAGCCGAAACCGGGGCCAAAGCGGTGAAGTTTAAGATCGGCGGACGCCGCAGCAACCCCGAAGTGCCCGCCGGACGCACCGAGCGGCTTATCCCGATGATGCGCCCGGCCTTTGGCAACGATATTACCATCTACGTCGACTGCAACGGCAGCTACGGAGCCCCCGAGGCCATTCGCATTGGCAAACTACTGGAGGCCAACGACATTGATTTGTTCGAGCAACCCGTGCCCACCGACTGGTACGAAGACTGGAAGCAGACCGCCGACGCCCTCACCATCCCGATTGCCTCGGGAGGAGGCGAGGTGAGTTTGCGTAATTTTCGCTGGTTGATTGGCAACGAAGCGGTGCAGATGGTGCAGCAAGATCTATTCTACTTCGGCGGCATGATCCGCTGCATGCGGGTGGCGCGCATGGCCGAGGTAAAAGGATATCCCTGCACGCCCCACATCTCGGGCACCGGGCTGGGCTATATTTACATGATGCAGTTTGTATCGGCCCTGTCGAACGCCGGACCCTACCACGAGTTCAAGGGCTTGAGCACCGAGGTGCCCTTCGAGTGTGCCACCTCTTCATTAAAACCCGAAGACGGCATTCTGCACCTTCCCAGAGGAATAGGCAGCGGCGTAGAAATTGACCCAGACTTTATCGCGAAACACCAGGTATTGCGGGCTTGATACTAATGATGAACCCACTACGGATTCATTTCAAAAATCATTTTTGGGAACAGTAGGCTGGTTAACCCGAACAAAGCCATGATGACACCCCTCAAAACAAGGCGGGCTTAACGTGAGCGAATCGGAAGTCAACAAAGTGACGTAAGCGATAAACTTATTATCATCTGATCCGGAAAACTCCACGTAATCTGCTGTTTGGGTAGAATCGCTCACCAGACGATACCGGAGATAGGAATCAAAAAAGCCTAGTTGTTCTCCTTCAACGTCTACTGTTCCGTTGCTGCGGAAGGTGATTGTTTGTGCTGGGACCGAAGGGACTTCTTCAACGAAGTAACCCGATCCCGGAGACCACCCGTACTCGTACAGCTGCCACGTGCCTACCAACTTTTGGCTAGTGGGGGAAAGATCGTTTTCCTCACAAGCGGCGGTAATCAAAAACAAACCCAACAGGGCTACTAATCCGAAATGCTTCATAGATAGTGCGTTTAGTCTTTACCAAGACCCGCATTAGCAAGAAATGGTTGGAAGCTCTACGTTTTTTATCCAATTGCTTGCTCCAAATCTTCAATCAGGTCTTCCACGTCTTCGATACCCACGCTCAGCCGAATGAGCGAATCGCTTAGATTGGTTTTGAGGCGCTCTTCTAGCGGAATGCTGGCGTGCGTCATACTGGCCGGATGCCCCGCCAATGACTCCACCCCGCCCAGCGACTCGGCTAGCGAAAACACTTTCAGCTTTTCGAGCGTGCGGAAGGCGTCTTCCTGCCGGTCGCCCTTCAGCACGAACGACAGCATACCGCCGAAATCGCGCATCTGCTTTTTCGCTACTTCATAGCCCGGCAGCGACGGCAAACCCGGCCAGTAGATGCGGTCTACCTTGGGGTGGTCGTTGAGGTATTCGGCCACCTTGCGGCCGTTCTCGCAGTGGCGCTGCATGCGCACGTGCAGGGTTTTGATGCCCCGCAGCACCAAGAAGCAGTCTTGCGGACCGGGCACCGCCCCGCAACTGTTTTGAATAAAGGCTAGCCGTTCGTCCAGGTCGGCATCTTTCACCACCACGGCACCCATCACGGTGTCGGAGTGGCCACCCAAGTATTTGGTGATTGAGTGCAGCACCATGTCGGCGCCCAAATCCAGCGGGTTTTGCAAGAACGGACTGGCAAAAGTATTGTCAACGACCGACATCGCGCCGTTTTCTTGAGCTAGCTGAGCCATCGCGGCAATATCTACGATGTTCATCATGGGGTTGGTGGGTGTTTCCACCCAGATGAGCTTGGTCTGGGCGGTGATCTTTTCCTTCACTGCGTTAACATCATGCATCGGCACGAAGTGAAACTTGATGCCGAAGTTGACAAACACCTTAGTGAAGATGCGGTAGGAACCGCCGTAGAGGTCGTTGGTGCTGATCACCTCGTCGCCGGGTTTGAGTAATTTAATGATCGCATCCACCGCCGCCATGCCGGAGGCGAAGCAGCGGGCGTGAGTGCCGTTTTCCAGGACGGCCAGATTTTTCTCAAGCACGCTGCGCGTGGGATTTTGGGTGCGGGCGTATTCATAACCTTGGTGCTCGCCCGGTGAGGACTGCACGTAGGTGGACGTTTGGTAGATGGGCGTCATGATGGCCCCGGTGGTGGGGTCGGGCTCGAGCCCGGCGTGAATAGTTTTAGTGCCGAATTTCATGAGTAGTGAAGGGTCTTAGAAACAATATGCGTTGGATACTATTACTAAACAGCCGCCCTAAGGTTGTCGTTCCGCTAAAAATACTGCGTGGCCCTTCGCAAACCCTTTCCCTGGAAATCGTTGCTGCTCACCGGATGGGTGACCGTGACTCCACTGGCGGTGAGCTCAGTGGTGACCTACTACGCGCTTGCCTACGAGTCTACCATCCGGCAGTTCGGCCCGGGCGAGTGGGTAGCTGTTTTTGCGGTTAGCTGCGTTATGATGGGGCTGGCCCTCACCCCTACTACGTTTATTGCCCTAGCCAGTGGCTATTTTCTGGGGCTACCGGCAGTGGTAGGGGTGGTGGTTGGTTACACATCGGCTTCGCTGATTGGTTTTTCGCTTACCCAGGCCGTGGATCAGGGGCAGTTGATGAAGAGTATCTACGGCTGGCTGGGCGACGAGCGGGTAAAACGCTTGCGACAACTGTTAGCAGGCATTGCTGATCATCAGTTCGGTATCATTATGATGGCCCGGCTGTCGCCCTTGCTTCCCTTCGCGCTGATGAACGTGGTACTACCGGTGGCGGGGGTGCGCTTGCGACCGTTTTTAGTAGCCGGTACGCTGGGCATGCTGCCCCGCACGGCGTTTTTCGTGTGGCTGGGTAGCGAAGCCAAGACCCTGCGCACGCTAGTGGAAGAAGGCGGCGCCGGATTAGTGCCGCGCCTGTTGTTGATAGGGCTACTGGTGGTATCGCTGGTGGGGTTCTTTTACTACGGGCGGAGGATCATCAACCGAACACGGTAGCCCCGCAATTAATCGCGGGGCTACTGGTTTTACAAATGAATTACCTCTTCATAGGCTGCGGCTGTCGCTTCCATCACGGCTTCCGACATGGTGGGGTGGGGGTGGATGGCCTTCAGAATTTCGTGCCCGGTGGTTTCCAGCTTGCGGGCCGCCACCACCTCGGCAATCATTTCGGTCACGTTGGCCCCGATCATGTGGGCACCTAGCCACTCGCCGTACTTCTTGTCGAAGATCACCTTCACGAAACCTTCGTTGGCCCCGGCCGCGGTGGCTTTGCCGCTGGCCGAGAACGGAAACTTACCCACCCGAATGTCGTAGCCCGCTTCTTTGGCCTGCTTCTCGGTGTAACCGACCGAAGCCACCTCGGGCCAGCAGTAGGTGCAACCGGGGATGTTGTGGTAGTCGATCGGTTCGGGCTTCATCCCGGCAATGGCTTCCACGCAGGTGATGCCTTCGGCCGAGGCCATGTGCGCCAGGGCGGGTCCCTTCACAATGTCGCCGATGGCGTACACGCCCTCCACGTTGGTGCGGTAGAAGTCATCCACTTCCACCTTGTCTTTACGCTCATTGAGCTTCACTCCCGCCCCTTCCAGCCCGATGTTTTCCAGGTTGGTAGCCACGCCCACGGCCGACAGTACCACGTCGCACTCGATGGTGGTTTCCTTGCCATCCTTGTTGCCCTTCACCGTCACTTTGCAACCCTTGCCCTTGGTATCGACCTTGGTTACTTCGGAGTTGGTCATGATTTTCACACCGGCCTTCTTGTAGATGCGTTCCAGCTGCTTAGACACTTCTTCGTCTTCGAGCGGAATGATGTTCGGCAGGTACTCGACGATGGTCACCTCGGTGCCGATGGTGTGGTAGAAGTAGGCAAACTCTACCCCAATGGCCCCCGAACCGATCACGACCATCTTTTTGGGCTGCTTTTCGAGCACCATGGCCTTGCGGTAGCCGATTACCTTTTCGCCATCAATCGGGATGTTGGGCAGGGCGCGGGCGTGCCCGCCGGTGGCCAGAATGATGTGCTTGGCCTCGTAGGTGGTTTTCTTGTCGTCCTCACCGGTCACCTCCACTTTGCCTTTCCCCGCCAGTTTGCCGTGCCCCCGTAGGGTATCAATATTGTTTTTCTTGAACAGAAACTGGATGCCCTTATTCATTTTGCCCGCCGACCCACGGCTGCGTTGAATCATATCGTCGAAGTTCACCTTGGCTTCTTTCACGTCGATGCCGTAGTCTTCGGCGTGTTTGATGTATTCATACACCTGGGCGCTTTTGAGCAGAGCTTTGGTAGGAATACACCCCCAGTTGAGGCACACTCCACCGAGTTCGGCCTTTTCTACCACGCCCACGTTCATGCCGAGCTGCGCCGCACGGATTGCCGCCACGTAGCCCCCAGGACCACTGCCAATCACAATCAGATCATATTTTTTATCTGCCATAGCTGTTTTAAGGTTTTTGCAAAAATAAGCGAATTGCTTACATATGAAAACACCGGTTGGCGGGGAATGATTGCATGCCAAACAATTGACTGGCGAAGGGCCTTTACTCACCGAACCCACCATTTTTAGTTATGAGCTTACCCTGGACAATAGCCGCTTTTGTCGGATTAGCGGCAGTGATCGCCGTAGCGGGCACTTTCTTAACAAAAATAGCTGACCGTCTGGCCGACGTGACCGGCCTGGGCGAGGCGTTGGTGGGGGGCATCCTGCTGGGTGGAGTCACCTCGCTGTCGGGAATTACCACTTCGGTGACCGCCGCGGCCGAAGGTCACCCCGAACTGGCCTTTAGCAATGCGGTGGGAGGCATTGCGGCGCAGACCGTCTTTCTGGCGGTAGCCGATATCGCCTACCGAAAGGCGAACCTGGAGCACGCGTCGGCTTCGCTCACCAGCCTGATGCAGGGCGTGCTGTTGATCCTGATGCTGGGCTTTATCGTGTTTGTTATGGCTGCCCCCTCGTTCACCATCCTATCAGTTCATCCGGCTTCGCTCGTCCTACTATTGATCTACGTACTAGGAAATCGTTTGGTGTCGCAAGCCGGAAAACATCCCCTATGGCAGCCGTCCGATACTCCGGAAACGGTGACCGACGAGCCCGAAGAAGAAAATGAACAGTATAGCCTACCTCGATTGGTTCTGCAATTTGCTGTGCTGGCGGCGGTGGTGGGCGTAGCCGGTTATTACGTTGCTCAGACTGCTTTTATCATCACCGAACAAACCTCACTTTCCGAATCGTTTGTTGGAGCGTTGGGTACTTCGGTGGCTACCTCGCTGCCCGAGTTGGTGGTCTCGGTGACGGCAGTGCGGCAGGGGGCCCTGACCCTGGCAGTGAGCAATATCATTGGTGGCAACACCTTCGATGTTCTATTTCTGGCCTTTGCTGACATTGCCTTCCGGGAAGGTTCACTGTATCACTTTGGCACCGACCGACAGTTGTTTGTTATTTCCCTGACTATTCTGTTGACCGGCATCCTGCTCCTAGGACTGCTGCGCCGCCAGAAGTACGGCATTGGAAAGATAGGGTGGGAGAGCGCGTTGTCTATTTTGTTGTTTTTGGGAGGATACTTACTGTTATACTTTATGTAACATAGCGCAAAGAAAAAGCGGCAAAAATAAGTTGCCGCTCTCTCTTTTTCTTTGGTAGTTGGTTCGTTTAGAACGTATACAGAGTAGACAGCTGAAAAACAGCGTTAGAGCCCGAGGCACCACGAAAGAAATCGTTTCCTAAGGCCTCGGTGAAACCCTGCTGATAGCGCAGTCCAATGCCAAACCCACTGTCGAAAGTATAGGTTGCTCCGGCCATAATGCCTACGTCCACAAAATTTGTCTCGTCTGACTCAGCTTGTGCTCGTCCGTCTTGAATAACGTCAAGATTCATATCATGGAAGCTCTGACGGGCCGACATCAATACCCCCAAGTAGGGTCCAAGCTCCAAACGAAACCCATCGGTCAGCATAATCTCACCCGAAGCAATCAAGTTGAGGTAGTATAGATTCAACGAATAGTCTTCAAAAACGAAGAAACGATCAGAACGAGCGCCCAACGCACTGTAAAGCAACTCTACCTTTCCGCTTAACCGTTGCGACCACAAGTACCGGCCAAACACACCCAAATGAAGCCCAATTTGCGAATCGGCTCCGAACGACTCCGTACTGTTGAGCGACGAAAGGTTTAAACCGGCCTTCACCCCAAATTCGGCGTTGCGCTCAAGGTATTCTTCTACATCATCTAATTTCTCTTCCACTGCATTGGCAGCTTGGTCCACCTCTAAGCTATCTTGCTCCTGAGCAAAAAGAGCAGAGCTGGTTGCAAAAAGAATAGTAGCAAAGCTTATTAAAAAAAGTCTCATAATAATTCGTTTAGATAAAAAAAACTAATAACTAGTACTACAACGACAGATACCAGAAACGGTTTATCATTTGATAATATGGCCCTTAAACTCGCTATAAGTACTTAATAAGATTGAGTAGTTATCACTAATCTTCAGAAAAGCGGTTGCTCACCCTGGGCAGCTAAAGCTTTCTTCTATTATTCACTCCTTGACGCGGCGCGAACGGAAGTAACGAATACAAAATAGAATGACGGCTACCGAAATTCCAATTTGCAGAAAAGCCCATGCCGGATAGTTTAAGTGGAACGCCAGGTAAACAAATAGCGCCACAGCCCCAAACACTCCGATGAGTAGCAAAAAAACGCCAACAAAGTCTTTCATCACTAAAAAATTTAAGATTCTTCTATTCTTAGGCAACCACTCGCTACACCTTTTGTTGAGCAGTCCGGAGCTCCGCAAGTGATATCTCTCAGAGGTTCGTCCCGTTCGGCCTAACCATTGGGCGGCGAAACGAGTTTAAGGGGAACAACTCAACTACCTACCACATGAAACGCTTGCAAGGACAAACCGCCATCGTCACCGGTTCCAGCTCCGGACTGGGTCAGGGCATTGCCATCGAAATGGGAAAAGAAGGCGCCAACGTTTGCGTCAACTACCACAGCGATGAAGAAGGGGCCAACGTGACCCTGAAAGCCATTGAAGAAGCGGGCGGACAAGGCTTCACCATCCAGGCCGACGTGAGCGACCCGGACGATGTGGAGAAGATGTTTCAGGAAACCATTGATGCCTTCGGCACGGTGGATATTTTGATGAACAACGCCGGTATTCAGAAAGACGCCCCCTTCCTGGAAATGAGCCACGAAGATTGGCAAAAAGTCATTGACGTTAACTTATCCGGACAGTTTTACTGTGCTCAAGCGGCCGCCAAGGAGTTTGTGCGCCGCGGCATGACCGATCACTCTAAAGCGCTGGGTAAGATTGTCTGCATGAGTTCGGTGCACGACATTATCCCCTGGGCGGGGCACATCAACTACGCTACCGCCAAGGGCGGCGTGCTGATGTTTATCAAAACGCTGGCGCAGGAGTTGGGTCAGCAGAGAATTCGCGTCAACGGCATTAGCCCCGGCGCGATTAAAACCGACATCAACGAAAGCGTTTGGGGCGACGAAGCCAAACTGAAAGAGTTGCTCACCCTGATTCCTTACCAGCGCATCGGCGAAACCGAAGACGTGGGCAAACTGGCCGTCTGGCTGGCTTCCGACGAGTCGGACTACGTGCACGGGCAAACCATCTACATCGACGGCGGCATGACGCTGTATCCGGGCTTTGTGGGGAATGGGTAGTGGGTGTTGGGGATTAGGTTTTGGATCTGTATTATCCAAAACCTAATCCCTAATTCCTAATCCCTTTAACCACTCTCATATATCATCTAATCCCCCAGACCACTTGAGCCAAACTAAAGAAGATCAACACTACCCTCCCATCGCTGATTACGGCGTCATCGGTAACCTGCACACCGTGGCCTTGGTCGGCATGCACGGCAACATCGATTTCATGTGCTTTCCCCGCTTCGATTCTCCGTCAATGTTCGCCGCCCTACTAGATCATAAGAAGGGAGGAAGCTTTCGAATTACGCCCGACCTGCACGAAGTGGAGCACAAGCAGCAGTATTTGCCCGACACCAACGTGCTGCTCACCCGCTTTCTGGCCTACGAAGGCATGGTGGAGATTACCGACTTTATGCCGGTGAAGGAAAAAGGCGAAGAAGACGAATGTGCGCTGATTCGCAAGATCACCGTGATTCGGGGAGAGGTGGACTTCGATGTAGAGTGTGACCCGGAGTTCGACTACGCCCGCGCTACACACCACACCGAACGGGTGGATGAGCACAACGTGATCTTCACCAGCGAAGGTAACGACCAAACCATCGTGAAACTGGCCAGTGATGTTTCACTACGCGTGACCGAAGATCGCGTACGGACTCATTTTACCCTCAAGGAGAAGGAGTCAGCTTGTTTCGTGCTGTTTGCGGTGTCAGATCGCGAGAAAACCATTCCCAATCTATTTCCTATTGACGACTACATCCATCGCAACTTCATTGAAACGGTGAACTACTGGAAGCGCTGGATCGCCAAGTCGAGCTTTAGCGGCAAGCGCGAAAGCATTGTCGACCGCTCGGCCCTTACCCTGAAGCTGCTCACCTCCCGGCAGTTTGGGGCTCCCGTTGCAGCGGCCACCTTCGGACTGCCCGAAAAGGTGGGCGGCACCCGCAACTGGGACTACCGCTATACCTGGATTCGCGACGCGGCCTTCACCATGTACGCCTTCATCCGGCTGGGATTTACCGAAGAGGCCGGAGATTTTATGCACTGGATTCGCGACCAGTTCGAGAAAAACATCGACAAGAACAGCGACCTGCAACTGATGTACAGCATCGCGGGCGATACCGAGCTGGAAGAAATAGAGCTTGACCATCTGGAAGGCTACCGGCAGTCGACACCGGTGCGCATCGGCAATGGGGCCCACGGGCAACTGCAACTCGATATCTACGGCGAGCTGATGGACAGCATTTACCTGTACGACAAGTACGGCGAACCCATCACCTACGACTTCTGGGAAAAGCTGGTGGGTTTGATCGACTACGTGTGCGACAACTGGCACCGACCCGACCACGGCATCTGGGAGGTGCGCTCCGAAGAAAAAGAGTTTATCTACTCGCGGGTGATGTGCTGGGTGGCGGTGGACCGAGCCATTCGCCTGGCCGAGAAGCGCTCATTCGACTACGACTGGGACAAGTGGCGCAAAACCCGCGGTGAAATCTTCCACGACATTTATTACAACTTCTGGGACGAAGAATTGCAGACCTTTGTGCAGTACAAGGGCAGCAAAAGCGTGGACGCGGCCAGTTTGCTGATGCCGCTGGTGCGGTTTATTAGTCCCTACGACCCTCGCTGGGTGGCCACGCTACGCCGCATCGAGAAAGAACTGGTCACCGACACGCTGGTGTATCGCTACAACAATGAGCGCAACCACGATGGCATCGAAGGCGATGAGGGCACGTTCACCATGTGTTCGTTCTGGTACGTGGAGTGTTTATGCCGGGGCGGCGAGGTAGAAAAGGCCCGCTTGTTTTTCGAGAAGATGCTCGGCTATGGCAATCACTTAGGCCTATTTGCCGAAGAAATTGGGCTGCGGGGCGAGCAGCTGGGCAACTTCCCGCAGGCCTTCACGCATCTGGGGCTGATCAGTGCGGCTTTTGCGCTGAATCGGGAGCTAAAGCATACGTAATAGAAAGGGTTCGAGTAGTTATAAGAACCCTGGGTTCTTTTGCCGTAGTGGATTACTTCGTTCGTTTTCAGCAGGCTATTGCCTTTGACGCTACAAAACACGGTATCGTTCACGGTGATACGTTCAAGATGCAGGTTATTCTGAAGATCATAGTAGTGCTTACGTACCTGAGCTAGGAGTTCTTCATCAGACTGTCCGAAAACTGAAGCGGAAGCAGCAAGTGCTGTAATAAGAAAGGTAAGTTTTTTCATGAGCCAACTGATTGTCAGAAACACAATCACGTTGACAATAGATATGCCAGCCTCCCTGGTAAGTAGGATATATCCTTAGTATGCACCTGATCGAGTTTGGATATCCAGATTGTTCTACACTGTCAACGTCAAGCAAGACGTTACTCCCCGCCCACCGTCACCGAAATCGTTTCTCCATCGTGCGCGTTACGAATGATCAGGACGGCTTCCTTATCCAGATTCCAAAGATCGCCCAGCAGTTCTTGCGCATCAAAGCTTACCATATCAGTTGGATAAGCTTCGCAGATATCGCCCCGGTCGTCGTGGTACACGTTGACGACCATCTGCGGAGGAATAGACTTGGTGGCAATCCCGTCCCAGTACACCCTAAATTGGTGGTCTTTACACCCCCCGCCGTACCGCACTACCGCCGTAACGATGGTTCCTTCCGCACGCACCGATTCCAGTGCAAACGGATCACTCTCTGCGGTGGGTAAAGAGGACAAAATGATAGCGTCAGCGCTACTGTGGATCGTAGCTTCATCATCCGACTGGCAACTTCCGGTGAGAATGCTTATCAATACTAACAAAACGGTTAACCGATTCATGCGATAGATATTTGAGGTGAATTAGTCATTCATTTACTAAGACACCAAGGATGCCAAAAGGGTTGGTTCTGCTCACCAACTAATTGTAACCCGCCCCGCTTGCACCCCACTGCCTAACCGTTTATCTTTCCGGCATGTACCGTTACCTACTCCTCCTAGTCTACCTCATTGCCGCCTGCGCCGCGCCTGAACCGACCGAAACCTCCCAGGATTCCCCTCCCAACATTCTCTGGATTGTGGCCGACGACCTGGGCACCGACCTGGGGGCTTACGGCGACGCGCTGGTGCACACGCCTAATCTGGACCGGCTGGCCCAGCAGGGTACGCTATACTCCAACCTCTACACCGTCACCGCCGTCTGCTCACCAAGTCGGTCGGCGCTGATCACGGGCATGTACCCGGTGAGCATCGACGCCCACCAGCACCGCACCTACGACAAAGACTCGCTGCCCGACCCGGTGCGTCCCATCACCGAGCACTTCCGCGAAGCGGGCTACTTTGTGAGCAACGGTAGCTTCAACAACTGGGATAAGTTTGGCAAAACCGACTATAACTTCATCCACTCCAGCGAAGATATGTACGACGGCACCGACTGGCGGCAG
The DNA here is from genome assembly GCA_965217295.1 of Cyclobacteriaceae bacterium. Taxonomy (GTDB): domain Bacteria; phylum Bacteroidota; class Bacteroidia; order Cytophagales; family Cyclobacteriaceae; genus Tunicatimonas. The sequence continues at coordinate 2,592,205 of CBDCHR010000008.1, read as the reverse complement.
CGCGCCGCGGGGCAACCTTTTTTCGCCCAGGTGCAAATCTTCTACCCCCACCGCCCCTTCAAGCGCGACCCGGCGCACCCGGTGAACGCCAACAGCGTACGGCTGCCGCCCTACTACCCCGACCACCCCATCGCGCGGCAGGACTGGGCACTGTACCTGGAAACCGTGCAGCACGTGGATCAGGAAGTGGGCAAGGTGCTGCAGCGCCTGGAAGACGACGGGCTGGCCGATAGCACCATTGTGTTTTTCTTTGGCGACCAGGGGCGGCCCCACGTGCGGGCCAAGCAGTTCTTGTACGACCCCGGCACCCACACCCCGCTCTTCATCCGGCAACCGGGCGGGGCGGCCGGGCAAACCGACAACCAACTCATCAGCAACATCGACCTGGCCCCCACCGCCATGCAGTTGGCGGGCGTCCCCGTGCCGGACTATCTGCAGGGGCAGAACTTTTTGGGAGATAATGCCACTCCCCGTGAGCAGGTGTTCACCATGCGCGACCGCCGCGACGGCACGGTGGACCGCATCCGGGCGGTGCGTACTAAAGACTATAAATACATCCGCAACTTCTACCCCGAACGGGCTTACACCCAGTTCAACGGCTACAAGAAACACTCGTACCCCGTGCTCACCCTCATGCAGGTGATGCAGCAGCAGGGCGAACTCACTCCGGCGCAAGCCCATTTCATGGCCGCCACCCGGCCCCCTGAGGAGTTGTATTACCTACCCGAAGACCCCTACGAGATAAACAACTTAGCCGACGATCCGGCCCACCGAGATAAGCTCGTCGAACTGCGGCAGACGCTGGACGCCTGGCTGGCTGAGGTGGACACTGCTACCTATCCTGAAGACTCGGCCGCCGTGGCCTACGCCCAGCAGGACATGCAGCAGAACTTCAAGGAGCGCATGAAAAAAGAAGGCCTTTCACCCGACATCTCCGACGAAGATTTCTTGCAGTACTGGGAAGAGCAGTTGACACCTACGCAGCAGGAATAAAAGTAATTCTGATAATTTCAGTAAAACGTTTTCGCGCAGATTCTCTGAATCTGTGTATACTCAAAAGTAGACCTTGTTTGCCTGTATGGGGTTCAGAGAACGCTAGTAGGCTTTGTCACAGATCATCCCATAGCAGGCACAGAGACCGTGCACCAGATCTAGGTAGTCGTCAGACACTATCCCCTGATAGAATGTTCGGTGGAATTATAGGTTTAGCGAAGCGCTCTTATCGTATACAAGAGAGTTACTTTGGTCTCAATAATTCCAAGGCCCAATCAATTTTTTCCTCTCTAGTCAAGATGAATAATGGTTCTTCCCCTTCCTGTTTCTTCCAATAACGATGATGATTAACATAATCGTAAAAGGTCAACTCAACCGCGATTCTTATCATCATAGTTACTATACCTATAATTCCAAGCGTGGATTTGACAGGATCCTCTCTCTCATTATACTCTCCAAGTGGATACCAGCCAGCGTGTATGGAGTTAATATGAACAAAACTGTTGCTCATGAGCCCCCAATATTGCCCAAATAGTGGTACTTTCTTACTAGCAACGGAAATTGATCGCGCCGACTTCATTTTTCCTTTCTTGAAATCGTTAAGTAGCTTAGGCTCAAGCATCAAGTGAATAACAGTTGCGCATATCTCAACGACACTTCTTAGTAAAATTCCACCCTGCAGCTTAAAACCACATCTTAGAATCTGAACAGAACTTGTAACAGTATTAGTAGCGTTTCTCAGCAGATACCCGCATACAACTTTTAGCTCATCGTTGTTACGACGTGCTTCTTTCAGCTTAATGAAAATCAGAGGCATTACTTCACATAAATCTGAGCTTATGTTTTTGAATTCTACTTTGTAAACACTGTCAAAAGACTTATTGATTTGTGGTACAAATTCTTGCAGTTGATTGATTATCTGATCTCTTGTGAAAACTAAAACTTCTCCTTCCTCTTCATAGACTCCCGCTATTTCTTCTTCAGGTATACCAATTTTTTCAGCAATTAGCTTTAGAGACTTCTTATCTTTCATGACTTAACTTTTACTTATCTTTTTTGACATCATAACAATGAATTATGAACTTATCTAAATGTAGAGGCAATTAAATCCGTATCTCTATGCTCTACTCTGAGCTTCTCGCTTGAATAGAATATGCATAATAAGCACCGAATCAAACTTAGTTCCAGTTTTGGACATCATTCCGTAGCGTCCGGTGCCCTGTGGGGCCCGGAATCCCCTCAATTCAACGATGAATCTTGTCGCTGAATTGAGGGGATTCCGGATATTTTCTTCCATTGCATTCCAGAAAATTCCGGAATGACGTTTTGTAATAGAGGTTATTCTGATAATTTTCTTGGAGGCTCGTGTCGACACGAGCCTTAAGAATTTATCGGAATAAAGTTTAATGTATTTCTCGCTGTTCATAGCAACCGCTACGACCCAAAACTACCTTTCACTGGTCGTAGCGTCCGCTACGGCCGATCAATCACGTAGAGCGTCCGCTCGGTCTTCCTTATGAAACCAGCGGACCAAGCTTAGCCCATCCGCCCCCGCCTCCGCTCTCCTCCCGTATTCACCCTCCAATTGTAAGAGAAACCCTCCGGTTTCTCTCGTCTTACCACCCCTCACCCGGCAGGGCGTGTACTTTTCCGGTGGTTGACGGCCCGGCAATGTGGGGTCGGTGTACTGTTTCTCCCGCATACGGGGGGGCAACGGGGAGCGACGGTGCCTTCACTACCGGTATACGGGCGTATTTGCCAATGATAGCCGAAAAATTACGAGGTAATGGTCGGCAGGTTCTTAGCTGAGAAATATCCGCTCCGTCTATTTTTTTTGCCTCACATCAAACCAAAAAACCACTGTCATGAAGCTGAAAAGGGCAGCAACTGTTGCAGCAGTTCACCCAGCAGCAAGCCAACTACCAGCAACTGCAGGACGACCAGTGGTCGGTGGCCCAGCAAATTAAGGAGGCGCTGGTGGCCGTGCAGTCGCAGTTTCGGGCCCACGTGCGGGTGGCCAAGGTGGCGTTGCGCGACGACAAGGCACTCTTGCACGCCCTGCGCCTTGACCGAACGACCACTCGCCGTTGGGAGGTTGTTAAACAGGCCAACCACTTCTACGGTCAACTGCTTCAGCGCAAGGTTAGCCTAAGTGCCTACAACATTAGCGATAAGGAGATCCGGCAAAGCCACACCAGCGTGACCCAACTGCTGCAACTCAAGCAAGACCGCACCGCACTGAAGGGGCAGGTGGAGCAAGAAACGCAGGACAAGAAGAAAACGCAGCGCGCCCTGCAGGCCTGGGTCACCGAGTTTCGGTTGATCGCCCGCGTGGCCTTCCGGCATCAGCCGCAGTGGCTCGAGGCCTTCGGCATAGCGGTGGCCACGCCGGTGTAAAAAGAGAAAGACGATCGCTCGTGAATGCTTTTTAGGATAGCCAGGCCGAGGATATCTTGGCGAATTGCGCTTGCTAAAACAACTTTTGCCCGATTGAGTTGCTAAAGCATCAGTGGTTGAAACTGATTACTAACCAAACAACTGACGATGGCACTTCTCGTAAAATGGGTACTATCCGCCGTGGGCGTGCTGATTGCGGCCTACATTCTGCCGGGCGTGGCGGTGACCAGCTTCCTAACTGCCCTGATTGTAGCGGCAATCCTGGCAGTGCTCAACGCCATTCTCCGTCCCATCCTGGTGATACTTACCATTCCGATTACTATTGTTACGCTGGGCTTGTTTCTGCTGGTGATCAACGCGCTTATCATTCTGCTCACCGACTGGCTGATCTCGGGGTTCGAGGTGAGCAATTTTTGGTGGGCGTTGCTATTCAGTCTACTAATTTCGGTGCTCGGTGCCCTGTTTGATGACGTGGCCGAACGTATTTAAACCAGGATAAATAGGATTGAATGCGGGATGGACGGGATAAAGACGATCAAATCTTTTTATCCTGGCTATCCCATTCCATCCGGTACATCCTGGTTAAAAGAAGGCCATACTCAAAATCCCGCCCAGCATCAGCAGCTTGCAGAAATTGCTCAGGTAGGTGAAGTCGCGCTTGGTGTCGGCGTACACCAGTCGGGTGATGAAGTACGATAATGGTATAATCAGCACCAGAAAGTAGATGACCAGCGTGCGATTACCCAGCGTGCCAGATAAGAAAAAGAGTAGAAATATAAAGAAGCCCGACAGCCCGTACAAGAGCAGTTTCGTTTTGCCAATGCCCCATACAATCGGCAGGGTGCGGCAGCCGAAGATTTCGTCGCCCCGCACGTCTTCCATGTCTTTAATAATTTCGCGCACCAGGGAGATAGAGAACGCGAACAGCGCGTAGGTGAACACCAGAAACTGCTCCTGCTTATAATACAGCCCGATCACCGCAATGGCCAGGCCCGACAGCAGGGCGATGCTCACGTTGCCCACCAGCGGGTAGCGCTTTAGGCGGTTAGAATACCACCAGAGCAGAAAGGCCGCCGCGGCGTAAATGAGTCCGGCTTTCCAGGATAGATAGGTGCTGATGAGCACTCCCAGCAGCGTGAGCGTGACGTGGGCGGCAATGACCACCCGACGGCGCAGCACCGTGCCCACCACCACCGCGCGGGGCCGGTTGATGAAGTCGATCTTCACGTCGTAATAGTCGTTGATGATGTAGCCCGCCGCGGCGATCATCACCGTAGACAATACTAACAAGAACAACCGACCGTCGAGCAAGTAGGCCCGGTGGGTGGGGTGCACGTCCACCAGAAAGTAGGCCGTGAAGTACTGCGTGAGCGCTAGCATCACCAGGTTCTGCGCCCGCGTGATGCGCAGCAGTCCCTGCACCCACCCGGGGTGATGCGCTTTCCGAATAGATTCGCTAGTGGTCATTGTTCAAGCAAGATTATTGTTAGCTCAGTCCGGGTGCCTCAGCGAAGCTCACGCACCACGGGCAAGCCCAATGAACTAATTCGAGATTCGCTGACTTGTACTAAACTATCCGGCGCCGAATATACAATACGATTTATAAAACAAACGCTTAGATAGTTTACAAATTCTGCATAAATTTGACAATTTACCGATAGTCATAGAAACTGATGACGAATATAAAGGAACAACTCACGCAACTGGCCCAGGAGCGCATTCTGCTGCTCGACGGGGCCATGGGCACCATGATCCAGCAGTACCGTCTGGGAGAAGCAGATTTCCGAAACGAAGCGCTTCAAAATCATACGCACCCGTTGCAGGGCAACAACGACCTGCTGTCGATCACCCGGCCGGACATTATCCGGGGCATTCACCACATGTATTTTGAGGCGGGGGCCGACATTGCCGAAACCAACACATTCAGCTCCACCCGCATCGCCCAGGCCGACTACGGACTCGAGCACTTGGTGTATGAGCTAAACTACCAGTCGGCCCGGCTGGCCCGCGAGGTGGCCGACGACTTCACCGCCCGCGACCCCAGCAAGCCCCGCTTCGTGGCCGGTTCGCTCGGCCCCACCAACAAAACCGCCTCGCTGTCGCCCGATGTAAACGACCCCGGCTTTCGGGGCGTCACCTTCGACGAACTGGTGGAAGCCTACACCGAGCAGACCCACGGCTTGGTTGAAGGCGGGGTAGACATTCTGTTGATCGAAACCGTGTTTGATACCCTCAACGCCAAAGCCGCTCTGTTCGCGGTGAATACCTACCTGGAAGACAACCAGCTTACGCTCCCCGTGATGGTGTCGGGCACCATTACCGACGCCAGCGGGCGCACCCTGTCGGGACAAACCACCGAAGCCTTCTGGACCTCGGTGATGCACGGCGAACTGTTTAGCGTGGGCCTCAACTGTGCCCTAGGAGCCAAAGACCTCACGCCGTACCTGAAAGAACTATCACAGCACGCCACCTGCCTGGTGTCGGCCCACCCCAACGCGGGCTTGCCCAACGAGTTTGGTGAATACGACCAAACGCCGCAGCAAATGGCGGCCGAAATGGAAGAGTTTGTGGGCCGCGGTCTGGTGAACATTATCGGAGGCTGCTGCGGCACCACCGCCGACCACCTGCGGGCCCTGGCCGCTCTGGCCGAGCAGTACGGGCCGCGCCAGCCGAAAGAAGCGTTGGTGGAGATGGCGTAGGTCAATAGTGCTTCATGAACGTAGTAGAAGTTGAGACCGGTAAGCAAATTAAAGCACTGATACTACCGTTGAGTGGTGGAGGTGGAAAGCTGCCAAAGACTCGTTTCGGTTTTGATTGGAAAAAAGAAAGCAATCACGAGATATACAAGCTTCAAATTGTTACCACAAAAGAAGTTGCTGGATTAGTTTCAATGATTGATTTTCCAAAGGAGTACCGTATTCACGTCAACTTATTAGAGGTGTCAAGTGAAAACGTAGGTAACAAAAAGCAGTACCGGAACATCGCCGGATGTCTGATTGCCTATTGTTGCCGTCTATCTTTTGAAAGAGGATACGGTGGGTTTGTATCACTAATTCCTAAGACCCAACTCATTAGGCACTACCAGGAGAAATACGGGTTTGAACAATTTGGAAGGCAACTTGCAGTACATTCTGCAACGTCCGAGCGCATAATTCAAAAATATTTGTGAGATGAAAGATGCTTATCAAAAATTAAGTCAGAAATATACGGATGAAGAAATTGCTGAATCTTTCTTTCTTCCGCTGAATTTGACAGAAAAAGAACAGAAAGAAATGCACGATGCGATGCGCGACTTACGTAAAAACCAGCGTGCGGCGATGACTGAGCAGGAAAAAATGTATTCTGCTTTGATGCAGTTAAAATATCAGATAGTAAATTCTACTGACCAAGAGTATGATCCTGAAAACAGTTTTAGCAAGTATTTGATGCGCTACATGGCAGTTGTCAAGAAAACCAAGAAAGAAATGGCGAAAGACATCGGGATGACATCAAGAGCGCTTAGCGAAATGCTAACAAACACCAAAGAGCCAAATCAAGGAGTGTTCTTTCGTTTAGAAAACCATTCTGGCAGTCTTATTCCTGCCCTGTTGTGGTGGAAACTTGCAATAAGAAAGCAGGAGTATGAGATTATAAAAGATAAGCAAAAGAGAAAAGAAGAGTATGCTAAAGTTAAAAACAGCGTTCGCATACCTGTTGCCAAATAAACCCTTGATTTTTTAGAAAGCGTTTTTCAGCTGTTTACCATGAACACCAATTCCCAAGAAGACACCTTAGTAGCCAATATCGCCCGCGATAAAACCATCGCTAACCTCCGCCTAAGCGGACTAGAACCCCTGATTATCAACGAGGTGACTGGTTTTGTGAATGTAGGCGAGCGCACCAACGTGACCGGTTCGCGCCGCTTTGCCCGCCTGATTGCCGAAGAAAAGTACGAAGAGGCCATCGCCGTGGCCCGCGACCAAGTGGAGGGCGGAGCGCAGATCATCGACGTGAACATGGACGACGGCATGCTCGACGGCGAAGCCTGCATGGTGAAGTTCCTCAACCTCATCTCGGCCGAACCCGACATTGCCCGGGTGCCCTTCATGATCGACTCCTCAAAGTGGAACATCATCGAGGCCGGACTCAAGGTGGTGCAGGGCAAGGGCGTGGTCAACTCCATCAGCCTGAAGGAAGGCGAAGAAAACTTTATCCGGCAGGCCAAAAAGATCAAGCGCTACGGGGCGGCCGTGATCGTGATGGCCTTCGACGAAGACGGACAGGCCGATAACTACGCACGGCGCATCGAAATCGCGCAGCGCTCCTACGACGTGCTGGTGCACAAAGTCAACTTCCCGCCGCAGGATGTTATTCTCGACCTCAATATCTTTCCCGTGGCCACCGGCATGGAAGAGCACCGCCGCAACGCCCTGGACTTCTTCCTGGCCACCAAATGGGTGCGCGAAAACCTGCCCGGTGTGCACGTGAGCGGCGGCGTGAGCAACGTGTCGTTCTCGTTTCGGGGCAACAACCCGGTGCGCGAGGCGATGCACTCGGCCTTTCTCTACCACGCCAAACGCGCGGGCATGGACATGGGCATCGTGAACCCCACCATGCTGGAGATCTACGACGACATTCCGAAAGACCTGCTCGAGCGAGTGGAAGACGTGCTGCTCGACCGCCGCGACGACGCGACCGAGCGGCTGGTCGACTACGCTGAGAAGAACAAGGGCGACGGCAAGGTTAAGAAAAAAGACGACCAAGTGTGGCGGCAGCAGCCCCTGAACGAGCGGCTTAAGCACGCGCTGGTGAAAGGCATCACCGAGTTTATTGAGGCTGATGTGGAAGAAGCCCGGCAACAGTACGACCGACCCATCGAGGTGATCGAAGGGCCGCTGATGGACGGCATGAACGTGGTGGGCGACTTGTTTGGGGCGGGCAAGATGTTTCTGCCCCAGGTGGTGAAGAGCGCCCGCGTGATGAAAAAGGGGGTGGCCTACCTGATTCCTTTCATCGAAGCCGAAAAGGGTGACAAGCAGCAAGCGAAGGGCAAAATCCTGATGGCCACCGTGAAGGGCGACGTGCACGATATCGGCAAAAACATTGTGAGCGTGGTGCTGGGCTGCAACAACTACGACGTGGTGGACATGGGCGTGATGGTGCCCACCCAAGACATTCTGGACAAAGCCCGCCTGGAGGGCGTAGACGTGATCGGACTGAGCGGACTGATTACCCCCTCGCTCGACGAGATGGTGACCGTGGCCAAGGCCATGGAAGAGGAAGGCTTTACGCTGCCTCTGCTGATTGGAGGAGCCACCACGTCTAAGATCCATACGGCGGTGAAGATCGAGCCGCACTATCACGGACCGGTGATCCACGTGCTCGACGCCTCGCGCTCGGTGCCGGTGGTGAGCAACCTGCTCAACCAAAAAGCCAAAGACGCTTTCGCGCAGCAGGTGCGCGACGAGTACCAACAGATGCGCGACCGCCACGCCGGTAAGCAGCAGAAGAAAAACTTCGCGCCCCTCGCTGAGGCCCGCGCTAACAAGTTTCAAACGGATTGGTCGGAGCGGACGGTGACTCGCCCGCAGTTTCTGGGCACCCGCGTGTTTGATGATTACTCGCTGGAAGAGATTGCGCAATACATCGACTGGACGCCCTTCTTCATGACCTGGGAGTTAGCCGGTCGGTTTCCTAAAATCCTGGACGACGAAGTGGTAGGCGAGCACGCCCGTGATCTGTACCACGACGCGCAGGCCATGCTCAAAAAGATCGTCGACGAACGCTGGCTGCAAGCCAAAGCCGTGGTCGGGTTCTTCCCCGCCAACGCCATCAACGACGACGACATCGCGCTGTACCAGTTTGCGAGAGGTGACGAAGATCGCAGTCAGCCGTTGACTACGCTCCACCATCTGCGGCAGCAAACCCAGAAGGCTAGCGGCAAGGAGTATCTGAGCTTGACCGATTTTGTGGCCCCGGCCGACAGTGGGATGAACGACTACGTAGGTGGCTTCGCTGTGACCACAGGCCTTGGTTGCGACGAGATTGCCAAGGAGTTTGAGCGCGACCACGACGACTACAACGCCATCATGGTGAAAGCCTTGGCCGACCGCTTGGCCGAAGCCTTCGCCGAGTTGATGCACGCCCGGGTGCGCCGCGAGTTCTGGGGCTACGCTCCCGACGAGCAGTTGGACAATGAGGCCCTGATTCGCGAGAAATATCAGGGCATCCGCCCCGCCCCCGGCTACCCCGCCTGCCCCGACCATACCGAAAAAGAAACGCTGTTTAGGCTGCTGGACGCTACGAAGCACACGGGCATCACGCTCACCGAAAGCTACGCCATGTACCCCACCGCGGCGGTGAGCGGTTGGTATTTTTCGCATCCTGAATCGCGGTACTTTGGCATCTCCAAAGTAGATCAAGACCAAGTGCACGACTATGCCGTACGCAAAGGCATGCCGGTGCCGGAGGTGGAGAAATGGTTAGGATCGTATTTGGGGTATGAAATTTAAGCAACCTCACCCACCGCTACTATTATTCCCCCTAATTTTTAAACACCCGGCCAAGCCCTTCGTTTAGTCAGTAGTGTAACCCTACCAACCCGCACGCTCATGGCTGTTATTGACGATGCTACCGAATACACCACCCACGACCGCAAACTGGCGAGTCAGTTGCCCGATACCGGACAACCACGCTTGGTGGTGATTGGCGGAGGTTTTGGCGGCATTCAGTTGCTGAAAAACTTTAATCTCAAGAATGTGCAGGTGGTCATGCTTGACCGGCACAACTACCATACGTTTCAGCCCCTGCTGTATCAGGTCGCTACCGCCGGACTAGAACCCGACTCCATTGCGGCGCCTTTGCGCAAGGTGTTCGACGATCGCAAAAACTTTTATTTTCGCATGGCGAAGGTAGAGTCTATCAGCCCTGATGAGATGATGATCAACACCAACATCGGTCGCATTCGTTACGATTTTCTGGTGGTCTCCACGGGCACCCATACCAATTACTTCGGCAACGAAAAGATCAGAAACCTGGCGTTTCCGCTTAAGCAGGTGCCCCAGGCGCTTAACCTGCGCAGCCAAATTTTGCAGAACTTTGAGAAAGCCGTCACTTCCGATGATCCCGAAGAGATTGATCGCCTCACCAATTTCGTGGTGGTGGGGGGCGGCCCCACCGGCGTAGAACTTGCCGGAGCGCTGGGCGAACTCAAGAAATACGTGCTTCCCCGCGACTATCCCGACCTGGATTTTAAGATGATGAAGGTCTACTTGGTAGAGGGCCTGGAGCGCTTGCTTCCGCCGATGTCTGAAGAATCGGGAAAGCAGGCGCTCAAGGACTTGGAAGAGCGCTTCGAAACCAACGTGCTGCTCAACACCATGGTGAAGGACTACGATGGTTACGAAGTGACCCTGAGCACCGGCGAGAAGATTGTCGCCGAAACCCTGATCTGGGCTGCGGGAGTCACCGGTCGCATCGTGAAGGGACTAGACAAGGCCAAAACCGAAAAGAGCCGCTACGTGGTGGACGAATACAACCGCGTGAAGGGTTACACCGATATTTTTGCCATTGGCGACGTGGCCTATATGGAGTGTGAAGACTATCCGAAAGGGCATCCGCAGGTGGCCCCGGTGGCGATGCAGCAGGGTGAGTGTCTGGCTAAAAACCTGAAAGCGCTCTTTGAAGATAAACCCCTGAAGCCTTTTAACTATTTCGACAAAGGAACCATGGCCACCATTGGCCGCAACCGCGCCGTGGCCGACTTGCCCAACGGCATGAAGGTCTCGGGTTTGCCCGCTTGGCTGGCCTGGATGTTTGTGCACCTGCTCTACCTGGTTAGCTTCCGTCAGAAACTAGTTACCATGGGCAACTGGACGTGGAATTATTTCACCTACGACCGGGGCACCCGCCTCATCATCCGTCCCTTTAACTACCGCGAAGCGGTGGCAAAAAAGAAAACGCGCTTCGACGAGAGCGAGGAAGTTACCGGACAAAAGGAGGGTGAGGCGAAGGAAGCCGAAGAGGGCTCTTGGTCATCCTAACGCCAGCTTGGTTAGCAATTGTACCGATGCAGCGGGTAGTTTCACGCTGAATCTATCAGAAAAAGCGCTTCGGCAATACCATCCGCCATTAACCTGCCCCGGTTGGTCAAAATAAGTCGTCCCTTCCGCAAAACCGCTTTATTTTCTTTAACAAGTTGATTAATATAAACGGTGTGCGCTTGGCACAGATCGTAGTGGAACTCGTATTTCAGTGCTTCCAGATCACATCCCCACTTGGTGCGCAGCCCGGTCATTACCCGCTCGTTGATCTGGTCGTAGCGCGACAAAACCTCTCGCTCGAACGGAACCGTTTCTTTCACTAACTCCCGCAAATACTTCGCATTATTGGCCACGTTGTGCTGTCGGCTCACACCGTCGTAGGAGTGAGCGCTGGGGCCAATACCTACGTATTTTTGGTTTTGCCAGTAGCTGGTGTTGTGCTTTGCGTAGCAGCCCGGTTGACAAAAATTAGAGACCTCGTATGGGTCGTAACCCGCCGCGGTGAGGGTTGAAACCAGCATCTCGAACTGCTCGGCAGCGAAGGCATCGGTCACCGCCCGCAACTTTCCCTGCTGTTGCCATCGCCCGAATACGGTTTTCTCTTCAATCGTCAGACAGTACGAAGAAATGTGCTGGGGTTGCAAAGCGACCGCTTGGGCCAAGTCGCGCTCCCAAATACCGTGGTCTTCGGCCGGGATAGCGTAGATCAGATCAATGCTGAGGTTATCGAAGCCAACCTCCTGGGCTTGCTGCACGCCCCGCGTGGCTTCGTCGGCCCGGTGCGCTCGGTTCAGATACCGCAGGTGCGGTTCGTGAAACGACTGGATACCAATGCTCAAACGGTTGATACCCATCTCACGCAGTGCCTTCAGTTTAATTGGGTTTAAGTCATCGGGATTAGCCTCGAGCGTAATTTCCGGGTGGGCGGCCACCGGATAATGCTGATAAACCGTCGCCAGCAACCTTTCCAGTTCGTTAGATGCCAACAAAGAAGGAGTGCCACCCCCAAAATAGATTGTTTCCACCGTCTCCCCACCCAAATAGTCGCGCTGAAGAGCCAACTCTTTCGTCAAGGCAGAAACCATCGTCTCCCGCTTCCGGGTGTTGGTGCTAAAGTGAAAATCACAATAATGGCACGCCTGCTTACAAAAAGGAATATGTAGATAAATTCCGGCCATAAATCATTTAACGCCCCCCGCCCCCGCCCTGTTCCTAAACCCAGCCCATTCGCTCATTCTGTCAATCACTCATTCCCTCATTCAATCTCCTTGAATCCTGTTCAATTCCTGCTTAACCTTGCCCGATGGAAATCAACTGGATAGAAGCGCTAGCCCTGGTATTCGGAGTGATAGCGGTGTATCTCAATACCCGCGAGATCGTGTGGGGTTGGCCGGTGGGCATCGTAGGCGTAGTGCTGAGCGGTATCCTTTTCTACGAAGTCCGCCTCTACTCCGACTTGATTTTGCACGTAGTGTACGTCGTGCTGGGTTTTTACGGATGGTACGAATGGCTGTACGGCGGTCGTAACAACGCGGCCCTGCGCGTAACAACGCTTTCGCCGGTCCATATTTCCATTTTGCTAGTCCTGGGAGCCATAGGAACGGGAGCGATTGGCTACGCCTTTGATCGCTACACCGACGCCGATCTAGCCTACTGGGATGCCTTCACCACCTCGTTCAGCCTGGTGGGACAATACATGTTGGCAAAAAAAAAGCTGGAGAACTGGCTGCTGTGGATCGGGGTGGATGCGGTAGCGACGGGCATTTACGCCTACAAAGAACTTTATTTGCTGTCGTTACTCTACTTCCTTTACCTCGGGTTAGCTGCCTACGGATATCATCAGTGGAAAAAAAGCCTTGCCAATGCTTAAAATAGTGGTCACCGGTCCCGAATCTAGCGGCAAAACCACCCTGGTCCAAGCCCTGGCGGCGTATTATCAAGTGCCCTGGGTAGCCGAATACGCCCGCACTTACATTGGAAAGCTCACGCAGCCCTACCGAGAAGCTGATTTGCTGCGGATTGCCCGAGGCCAAGTGCAACGAGAAGATAAAATTACGCAAACTCATCCGCGGCTGCTCATTTGCGACACCAGTTTGCTGGTGATCTACGTGTGGAGCCGCTACCGCTACGGCCGCTGCCACCCCTGGATTGAGGATCAGCTCGCTCATCGTGCCGTTGACCATTACCTGCTCTGCTCTCCCGACCTCCCCTGGCAGCCCGACCCCCAGCGCGAAAATCCGCACGACCGCGCCGAATTGTTCGGCCAATACGAGGAAATGCTGCGCGAAAAGTCATACACAATCGTATCCGGACAAGAAAGTGCACGGTTGAAGGCAGCCACCAAGGCAGTTGATCGCTTGCTCAACCCATAGTTCTGCTTATATTTGTTGCCCAGGGGTGCCCTATAACAGCGGGCTGAGATTATACCCATTGAACCTGATCCGGGTAATGCCGACGAAGGGATACGGTATGGTAATATATGGTGGGGCGGCCCACGGAGGGCACTCCCCTAGCTCCCGATTTATTTACCAAATTACAAATTCACATGCGATCTTTTTTTATTGGCCTGATGGCTAGCCTGACGCTCTCCGCAAGCGGGTGGGCCCAGCACGTAGTACAGGGCAAAGTGACTGACAACCAGTGGCAACCGCTGGTGGGAGCCACGGTGGTGGTACCCCAAAGCACCCAGGGCACAGCAACCGATTCCCAGGGATTCTATCAACTGGACCTAAAGGAGATGCCTGCTGAAATTCAGGTAAGCTACGTAGGCTATCAAACAAAAACCGTATTGCTTAATACCACCGGCGACACGCTGATCCAAGATGTAGCGCTTCGCGAGAAAGCCTCATTGGAAGAAGTGGTGATTCAAGGCATTCGGGCCGACAGACAAGCGCCGGTGACGCAAACCACCGTTGACCAACAGGGCATCGAGTCGGCTTACGTAGGACAAGACGCCCTTTTTGTGCTGCAAGAGCTCACGCCCGCGATGCTCACTTACTCTGAGTCGGGCACCAGCGTGAGCAACTACGGGCAAATGCGCCTGCGGGGCATTGATCAAACTCGCATCAACATCACCCTTAACGGTGTGCCCCTCAACGACATGATCGACCAGGGTGTGTTCTTTTCTAACTTCACTGATTTTGGCAACAGCATCGCCTCAGTGCAGGTGCAGCGCGGGGTGGGCACCAGCACCAACGGCACCGCTTCCTACGCCGGCTCGATCAATTTCGAGTCGGTCAACCTCAACGACAGCGTGCCAAGTGTCGAGGTGCAACTGATGGGCGGTTCGTTCGATACCTACCGCGCCAGTGGAGAAGTGAAAACCGGGTTGATGACCAATCAAACCGCGTTTTACGGTCGCTTCACCCACACCCTTTCCGATGGCTACCGCGACCACACCAGCACCGATTCTTACTCTTTCTTTTTCTCCGGAGGCTACTTCGGCAAGAAAGATTTGCTCAAGATCACCGGCTTCAGCGGGCGCAGCCAGAACGGACTGGCCTACCTGCCAACGTCCCTGCCCGACATCCAGCGACGGCCCCAGACCAACTACGTCTCAGAGAACGACATAGACGATTTTAGTCAGTCGCTGGTACA
The DNA here is from genome assembly GCA_965217295.1 of Cyclobacteriaceae bacterium. Classification (GTDB taxonomy): domain Bacteria; phylum Bacteroidota; class Bacteroidia; order Cytophagales; family Cyclobacteriaceae; genus Tunicatimonas. Next base: position 2,577,197 of record CBDCHR010000008.1, on the reverse strand, counting down.
GTTGCAGTACACGTGGTTCGTAGGCGCAAACACCTCCTGGACGTCAACGCTGTACTACGGAAATGCCGGAGGTGACTTTCCGGCTGGCTTTTCGTTGGTCGATAGCACCTTTAGCGTCAATAATGAAGATACCACTTTTCGCACTAACGACCGCTTCACGCAACTCAATTACCCCTTATTTAACCATCACTACGGGCTGATGTCCTCGGTGGGTCACACCTCCGGGGATGGCCGCTGGGAGCTGAACGGTGGGTTACACGCCTACACCTTCCGCAGAGAAAACCGGGAAGCGGTGATTCCCGACAATGCTAATCCCTATTACCAAGATCATTCGCGCAAAGATGAGTTCAGTGCTTTTACCAAAGTCAGTTACTCGCACAACGATTGGCTGCTACTTGCTGATCTGCAACTGCGTGCGGTGAGTTTGCAACTACAGGCTGATACTGCATTTCTGGGGCAACCCGCCATCATTCCCGACCGGCAGTGGCTGTTTCTGAACCCAAAGGTGGGCGTAACGTACCGGTTGAATGCTCAAATGAATTTGTACGCCTCCTACGGCCGCAATGGTCGTGAACCGACGCGCTTCGATATTTTGGGTTCTACCCGAATTGACTCGTTCAACTTGGCCAGTGTGCAGAACGTGGATGCTGTAAAAGCGGAGTACGTCAACGATTTTGAGGCCGGTGCTCGCTTTCATCATGGCCGAATAAGTGGACAGGCGAATTTATTTTATATGCAGTTTACGAACGAAATTGCTCCTATCGGTGAGTCAATTCCTGAGGCGTTTGTGCAATTGCGAAAGAACATCGCGAGCAGCTACCGCCGCGGCTTGGAACTAGAGTGGCAGTATCGTTTCGTTCCTGCGCTATCGTTGGTGGGCAATCTTGCCTACTTGCAGAGCAATATTGATACTTTCAACCCAGAAGATGAAAAGCAGGTCTACCGCAACGTGGAACCAATCATCAGCCCGTCTTGGATTGTTAACAGTACGCTTCAGTATAAACGCAATCCACTTTCGGTGGCTTTAACCGCTCGCTACGTGAGCGAGTCGTTTCTGGAGCCTACCAACCGCCCGGACCTCACGCTCCCGGCCTTCTTCGTGCTGGATGCGCGGGCTTCGGTTCGCTTTTTAAAGAATCAAGAGTTTAGCTTGCATCTTGACAACTTGCTGAACAAAACGTACTATACCTACGGGCAGCCGATAGATGCGGGTGGCGGGCTGGTGCCGGGCTACTTCGTGCAGGCTCCCTTTAGTGCTTACGCCCTGCTGCGACTGAGATTTTAAGATTACATTGCCCGTCGTACAGACGCGATGCATGGGGCGTTCCACGCTGGACGGCCTCCCGCCGCGTCTCTTTGCCATTTTTCTTTGTTTGTACAAAAAAACCTGACCCATGAAACTCGCCATCGCTCTTGACTGGTCACCCAACACCCTCCACGCCGCACCCGGTAGAAATTAAGCACCTTCTTGCCAGTGTAGCTATTTATACCAAGGTGCTGTCAAAAAGTTCAGCGGCCTCGTCAATTCGCCGAATGCTAAAAATTTTCTTGATATAATTTTATTTGTTTACTGATCTTTCTCTAGCATAAAAATGATTCTGAGAATGCGCGTCAATTTTTAACCAAAACAGTACCTCACCTACTTCTGGGGTAGTACCTTTGCGGTATAATTCGTGTACTAGGCCTAGCAGCTATCACCAGTCATCCTATGGGCAAATTATTTGTCATCGCTTTTTTACTAATGTTAAGCTCTCCGACGATGGCCCAGTCCGACGACAAACCCTATCATCTGGTCGAGGACCTTCGTCTTGAGTGGCTCACCATTGACCAGCATAACCGGTACGTGCCTTTTGTGGCGAGCGACCGGGCTAATCCCACTATCATCGGCGTTCGTTTGGATTTAGAGAAATACGCTGGAAATCAATTGCGCTGCTGCGTACCAGCTCACACTTCGTTGCTGATTGAGAAAGAAATCCTCACCAGCGTCGACCGGCCCCGTTGCCTCATCTACTCAATTGATAGCCTTCGCAGTGCGTATAAGCAATCCGTTCTATTGCTCACCGTCTATCAGTCCGCTAGCCAACTCTCTCAGGTTGAACTACAAGTGGTGAACAATACGGGTGCCCCGCTAGCGCAACCTTATCCAATTCTCTCTCGGATACTATCGTCCAAAGAAAATTTCTTTGTTCTGGGGCTAGTATCTATACTAATGTTTTACGCTACGCTGATTAACCACTACCCAAAAGCGTTTCGAAATATATATAACCTTCCGCGGATACTAGCACTACGCTCTAGAGAAGAAGACCTGCGAACCCGTCTGATAAGCGAGCCACATACTCTTTTTTTGCTTCAGCATTGCCTGGTGGTTGCCTTTCTCTTCATCGTGCTGATTCCTGACGTAGATCAGTGGATCCCTCCCGGTTGGTTCACTTCACCTGGTGTAGGAAGCTACTTATGGCTGTGGTTGCTGCTGAGCCTGATAGTGTTGCTTACCGTTTGGGTTAAATACCTAATTGTGGTTCTGTTTGGTTCACTGTTCAAACTAAAGCAATTTATGTACTTGCACATGTTTGACTTCATGCGTTTGTCAATGATGTTTTGGGGGGTTGTGTTTCTGCTCGCAATTTGCGTTCACTATAATTTCGCTGTTCGCGGAGAGATTTACAAATACGCGCTAACGTATCTGTTTGTAGCATTTGCGCTAGCCCGGGTACTGATCCTTTACCTACGGCTTTTCAGAAATAGCACGCTCAAAAATATGTATTTATTTTCCTACATTTGCACCGCCGAAATAATACCCTTGTCAGTAGGACTGGAATTATTAATCGGTTAATAGTTTTGTACAAAAGAATTTCGCCTTTCTTTTTTGTGTTGAGAGTCTAAACAAAGCCGTGATTTTTCTCACGGTCGATGCAGAAATACAAGACGCCAGTCTTTTGTGAGGTCACCTAATTATCAATCGCTAGCATTAGGTTTACGTATGAATAGTAGTGCCGTGAATATTCCACAAGAACGACTATCAAAAGTGAAAAGCATCCTTGTTTCTCAACCGGAGCCTCAGAACGGTAAATCACCCTATTTCGATCTTGCCCAGAAGCATAATCTCCAGGTAGATTTCAGACCGTTTATTGAGGTGATGCCGGTAGGTTTGAAAGAATTCCGGAAGCAGAAGGTTGACATTCTTCAGCATACAGCAATTATCTTCACCAGTCGCAATGCGGTAGATCACTTCTTCGGCATCTGTAATGAGATGAACATTGAGATGCCCGCTGACATGAAGTACTTCTGCATCTCAGAGCAAACAGCTAACTACCTTCAGAAATATATTGTTATTCGCAAGCGCAAAATCTTCACGGGCTTCCGAACCGCGCAGGACCTCTTGGAGATTTTGAAAAAACACAAGGACGAAACCTATCTTTTCCCCTGCTCCAGCATCCGCAAAAACGATATACCTGACTTTCTGGAGAACAACCAGTACCGGTATACCGAGGCGGTTATGTACGAAACCGTCGCCGCTGATCTATCTGATCTAGCCGATGTCAACTACGACGTAATTGCCTTCTTCAGCCCTTCGGGCATCAACTCTTTGTTCGTCAATTTCCCTGATTTTAAGCAAAACAACACCCGCATTGCTGCTTTTGGCCCCACCACCGCGCAGGCGGTCCGCGAAGCCGGGCTGATCTTAGACATTGAGGCTCCCCTCCCCAATGCCCCTTCCATGACGGGTGCCATCGAAGTATACATGAAGGAAGCCAACAAAAAGCGATAGTCTTTCTCATTTTGCCCCGGATACAATTAGAATGATAAGTATACGTTGTATGGAAAAGCCTCAAATCAGAAAAAAAATGTCATTTGCAAAACTATACCTTTGGCTGCGTTAGTGTCTCGCTCTATGAAAGTAAAATTACTGTCTATTCTCTCTGGATTGGTGCTGTTGAGCAGTTCAGGTGCGTACGCTCAGCAGAGCGCGCAGTTTAGCCAGTATATGTTCAATACCCTGTTTTACAACCCGGCCTACGCCGGAGTGGAAGGGGTTACCACCTTCACCGCTTTTCATCGCACGCAGTGGGCGGGTTACCAACCCACCAACGGCGATTTGGCGGGTGGCATCAGTACTCAGGTAATCAGCCTTAACACTCCAGTTTTAGGGTTAAGAGGTGGCTTTGGGGTGCACGTGGTTAACGACCGCATCGGCCCCCTCACCAACCAGGAAGCCCAGCTTTCTTTTGCGTATCACTTAGGAGTAGGCAGTGGTAAACTAAGTTTAGGAATTCGTGCCGGAGCGTTCTCGCAAACCATTGATTTTGACGAATATCTGTGGGTCGACCAGAATGATCCACTTCGGCAAGCCGGAAAAGACTCTCAAATGCGTCCCGATTTTTCTGCGGGCATCTTTTATCGAGCCCGACAATACTACGGAGGCATCAGTTTTCAACATTTGTTAGATACCCAGTTCAGTTTTGGAATTGATACGCTCAATAATCCGTTAGAGAACCTGATGGTGGTCACTGGCGGATTTGATTATGAACCTACTTACAAAGTGCGTCTTACTCCTTCATTTTTAGTACAGTCTGACTTAAATACTTTTTCGTTCGACGTCGGGGTGCTTGCTACCTACGACGATACCATGTGGGCCGGGCTGTCATATCGACAACAAGAAGCCTTGGTGGGAATGGTTGGGTACAGCTTTTTTAAAGAAAAATCACTCAAACTAGGATATGCTTTCGATTATACGATCATTGCTCAGGAAGCAAAGGCAACGGCCTCTCACGAAGTAATGCTACGGTATAGCCTGCCTTTTGCCTCACAAAGTAATAAGAAGATTGTTCGGACGCCTCGCTTTAGACAGTAGACCCCGCTAAAGCAAAATTATAACATTTATTGAATAAATTATAAAATGTTACAAAGCAGTGAATTGCCCAAAAACGAGTAGTTCATTTGCTAGACTATCGCAATATTTGTGTTCGTGTTTACGTGTATGTATAAAACAATGTGTGTTATGTGTAAAATTTTTCGCTACAGTAGTGCCGCCCTCTCGATGGCCGTACTGTTCGCCCTGCAAGGATGCGGCCTATTTGGTGGCAAGGGCGACGATTTCGGTCAGTTGGTAGGAGTATCCGGACGAGAGTACGACGGGATGCCTACTCCCTACGGCATGGTCAGAATCCCCGCCGGAACGTTCCATATGGGACAAGCCGACGAAGATCCCGTGGCTACGCAGGTCAGCTTTAATAAGCAAATCACCATCGGGGCGTTCTTTATGGACGACACCGAAATCACCAACAACGAGTACCGGCAGTTTATCTACGAACTGCAAGAAGGCGAAGGTGAATACGACTTCCTGGTTGGTAAAGGGGCCAACTTTATTATGGATGAATTGTATCCCGATACTGCCGTGTGGCAGCGCAATTACACGCACCACATGGGCGATCCGCTGGTAACCTATTACTACTCGCACCCCGCCTTTGATAATTATCCGGTGGTAGGCGTAGATTGGGAAGCTGCCCAGGTATTCTGCCAGTGGCGCACCTCTTACCTAAATAGCTACCGCGAAAGCAACGGCATGTTCATTATGCCTAATTTTCGACTACCCTCCGAAGCTGAGTGGGAGTATGCCGCTCGCGGTGGACGAAAAATTGCAAAGTATCCCTGGGGTGGACCTTACATCCGTAACTCAAAAGGGTGTATGCTGGCCAACTTCAAGCCCGGCCGTGGCAACTACTTCGACGATGGCTTTGCCTACACGGCCCCCGTTAATTCTTACTTTGCCAATGACTTTGGTCTCTACGATATGTCGGGCAACGTGGGCGAATGGTGCGAAGACGCCTGGAATCCCGCGGCTACCGCTATCGTGTGGGACTTGAACCCTACTTACAACGACCCCAACGAACCCCAGAAGGTGGTGCGTGGCGGTTCTTGGAAGGACATCTCTTACTTCTTACAAACCGGAACCCGAGGCTACGAGCACAAGGACTCTACCACGGCCTATACCGGCTTCCGATGTGCCATGACCTATATCGGTCGCTCTGGTGGAAATGAACTCAACTGATCAAATCAAATAAATCAAACTCTAAATCAATTAAATCTCGACAAACATGAGCAAGAAAAAAGGTGGATTTTCAGATCTTCTTTATGGATCAATTATGCCCAAAATCTACGGAATTGGGGCGGCAATCGTAATCGTTGGTGCAATGTTTAAAATCCTGCACTTAGAAGGCGGCGGACTGATGCTCGGTATCGGTTTGACCACGGAAGCAATTATCTTCTTCCTGAGTGCCTTTGAGCCTCGTCACCAGGAGCCCGATTGGTCATTGGTTTACCCTGAACTGGCCGGTGGTGCTCCTACGAGCCGAAAAGCTATCAGCAATGGTTCTACTTCCAAGAAGCTGGATGCTATGCTGGAAAGTTCTAAAGTAGGTCCCGAACTGATCGACAGCTTAGGACGCGGTATGAAAAACTTGTCTGATTCGGTAGCCAAAATGAGCGACCTGAGTAATGCCGCAGTAGCAACTAACGAGTACGCTACCAACGTTCAGCAGGCTTCCAAGTCAATGGTGGACATGAATAAGTCGTACGCCACTACGGTAACGGCAATGAACGAAATGGCCGGTGCCAGCAAAGACGCCAAGGAATACCATACGCAGGTGCAAACGGTCACCAAGAACCTGGCTTCTTTGAACGCGGTATACGAAATGGAACTTCATGATGCCAATAGCCACCTGAAGTCTATGAACAAGTTCTATACGAACCTGAGCGGTGCTATGGAAAACGTGGCCCAGGCGAGCAAAGATGCCGAGCAGTTCAAGAACAACTTCTCGTCGCTCAACGGCAACATTGCGTCATTGAACAAGGTGTACGGCAATATGCTGACCGCTATGCGTGCGTAATCCTAAATTGATCATAAACCACATAATAAAATAATTATGGCTGGAGGAAAAGAAACTCCCAGGCAGAAGATGATCGGGATGATGTACCTGGTACTCACCGCGCTTCTCGCCTTACAAGTAAGTAACACGATTCTGGAGAAGTTTATCTTCATCGACCAGAGTCTGGAACAGTCGGCTGCCAACACCAAGGTGAAGAACAGCGGCACGGTAGAGCGCATTCAGGCGGCTGTAACGGACGCTGGCGACCGCGCTGAGGACGTAGCAGTACTCAAAGAAGCCCAGCAGGTTCGCGCTAAGACCTCTGAAGTCCTGACGATGCTGGACGAACTGAAAGAAGAATTCGTAGTGATGACCGGCGGACTTGACGAAGATGGAAATTACAAAGGCGGAAAAGAGGAGGCGAAGATCGCTGAGTTGATGATCCGAGGAGGACGCGGTGAAGAATTGAAGAAGCAGTTAAACGGCTACACTTCTTTTCTTTCATCAACGATCAAGAAGGACGTAGCACCTATCGCGCTAGATGCTTCTGAAAATCCAGTATTCAAAGATGATCCTGAGCAAAAGGCGAAGAGCTTCTCGGAGATCACCTTTGAAAGCACTCCGATGGTAGCCGGTCGCGCTTCGCTAACGCAGTTTAAAACCGAGGTTTTGAACCGCGAAGCTGAGGCCCTTGACGCCCTGGCCCGCAAGGTAGGTGCCGCTGACATGAAGTTTGACAACATCGTGGCGATGGTTCGCCCTGAGTCTAACGTCGTGGCTGCCGGAACGAAGTACAAGGCTGATCTGTTTATTGCCGCTTCTTCTAGCGCTGTTAACCCGGTGATGACCATAAATGGTAAGAAAATCCCCGTTGAGGGTGGCATGGGTAAGATTGAGTTCCCGGCTTCAGCAACGAAGTACGACAAGGACAATCGCTCTGAGCAGAAGTTCAAAGCGTCAATCACCGTTGAGCAAGGTGGTAAGTCAGAAACCTACGAGAACACGGTTTCTTACTTCGTAACCAAGCCAGTGATTCAGGTGCAATCTCAGTCAGTGCAAGCCCTATACTTGAATTGCGGTAACGAACTGCAGATCAACGTACCGGCTTTAGGAACCACCTACAATCCTTCTTTCTCAGCCAATGGCGCTACCGCCATTAAGGGCAAGAAAACGGGTGAGGTAACGATTATTCCTCAGGCAAAAACGGTTTCCCTGACGGTAAGCAGCGGTGGCAACCGCATCGGCACCGAAAAGTTTGCGGTGAAGCGAATCCCTACCCCTACTATTGAGGTGTTTGGTCCGGGAAACAAGCCCTTAGACTTGCGACGGGGTGAAGCCCTTAACCGACTGCGGGCCATCACGGTGAAGGCGGTGCCGGACGAAAGTTTTGCCACCTTCTTACCAAAGGATGCTCGTTACCGAGTAACCGACGCTGAAGTGCTGCTAGCCCGGGGAAGTCGTCCTTTAGAAAAAGTCAACTTGAGTAACCAGTCCGCTAATTTGAGTTCGTTGATGTCTAAGGCGAAGCCTGGCGACCGATTGGTGATCGACATCAAGAAGGTGCAACGCAAGAACTTCCAAGGAAAAACTGAGAACGTATCTATTGGAAAGAGTTCTTCGGTAGTTACCGTTCCTTTGAACTAGTATAATATAATACCGGGCCGGGGGTGTTTAACCTGGCCCACTTTTTACGATTAAACAGGTGTGTTATGAAATATGTAAAAAAAATTGTGGGAGCCGCCCTGGTGGTATTAGCCAGTGGTACGCTGGTGCAGGCGCAGGTAGGCGACGTTGATGGATTCAACCCCAACTCGGTTCGCCCTATTCACGAGTCTGATCAGTTGTACAAAACCCGGGTGTGGCGTCGAATGGATTTACGAGAGAAGCAAAACAAGCCTTTCTTCTCTGAAAACCGACGCATCACGCGTGTACTTATTGAGTCGGTGCTGAACGGCACCCTTTATCCATACACCAACGATTCGTGCGTAACCCGAATGTCAAAGGAGGAGTTCATTGAAAACATGACCATCCCCACCGATGCACCAATGCTGACCGAAGAGGAAAAGGCCATGGGCTTCGGCGAAGAAACCGCGGCCGACGACGGCTGGGGCGGTGGCTGGGGCGATGAGCCCGCCGACGCTGGGCAGGGTGCTGAAGGCACGGCGGTGGCAGATGCTGCTCCGGCCCAAGAAAGCTATCTGTTCACGCCCCGCGACGTGAGTGTGATCGAGATCATGGAAGATATTATCTTTGATAAAGAGCGTGGTCGTCAGTACTATGATGTTCAGTCAATTACTATGATTTTGCCTCCGGAAAATTTCCCAAACACCGGTCTGCTGAAAGAAGTAGCCTCATTCCGTTATAAAGATTTGATTCGGGTTTTCCAAGAAAATCCTGAGATCGCCGTGTGGGTAAATCCTAAGAACGATGCCATGCACCTTAATCTGGAGCATGCGTTTGACCTACGGTTATACAGCGCGCATATTATCAAGTATTCTAATCCCGACGACTCACGGATTGTGGACATGGTAGAGGGAGACCGACGACAAGCACTGTTGAAATCTTTGAACTACGAGTACAAACTACTAGAAAGAGAACACGAAGTTTGGGAATACTAAGCAATATTTTTCGTAACACGCTTGTTTGAAGAGGGCTCATTTGAGCCCTTTTTTTGTTTGAAATCAACCAAGTCTAGCTTCATTAGTGCTCTGATTGCATCATTATACTAGAGAGAAGACTCATTCGTTATGAAATCGTCCATATTTTTTGCTACCTTATCGCTGCCAATCACAACCACCGCTCGCCCGTATGAAAGCCATCATCGAGACCCAGGCCATTGCCAAGACCTACCGAATGGGCGGGGAGACTGTACACGCGCTCAAAAGCATTTCCATCCAGGTGCAGCGCGGTGAGTACGTCGCCTTCATGGGTCCGTCCGGTTCGGGCAAGTCAACGTTGATGAACATCATTGGCTGCCTTGACACCCCCACTTCTGGCACTTACCACCTCAACCAAAACGACGTCAGCGATTTAACGGAAAACGAGCTGGCTACTATCCGCAACAAAGAAATCGGCTTCGTTTTCCAAACCTTCAATCTACTACCCCGCTCATCTTCGCTCGACAACGTAGCTTTGCCCCTGATCTATGCCGGAGTGAATCGCGCTGAGCGTCAGGAACGGGCTCGCCAAGTTTTGGCCAGCGTTGGCTTGGGCGACCGCGCCGACCACCGACCAAACGAACTTTCAGGGGGGCAACGGCAGCGCGTCGCCATTGCCCGAGCATTAATTAACAATCCCAGCATCATTCTCGCCGATGAACCCACGGGGAATTTAGATAGTAAAACATCGTATGACGTGATGGAGCTATTCCAGGACTTGCACGATCAGGGCAATACCATTATTATGGTGACCCACGAAGACGACATTGCGCACTACGCGCATCGTATTATCCGGCTCAAAGACGGACTCATAGAAACTGACGAGACCAATACGGAAATTACGCGCCGTCCCGAGCGGGTTTTGGACACTAGTGCTTAGACGGGGAACGCATTTCCTCTTTATAGTTTTCGCAAACAACCTAATCACCGCGCTCATGGCAAAGAAAATTGCTATTGCCTTCGTAATACTCGCTCTATTGGCAGGAGGATACTATTTTTCTCAGACTCAGGGAACCGAAGAAACTGCCGAAATCACCACCAAGGTTCGCCGAGATAACCTGAAAATCAACGTCACCGTATCGGGAGAGTTAGAAGCCAAAAACTCGGTCAACGTGATGGGCCCCACGGGCTTGCAATCAGCCCGGATTTATCAAGTAAAGATCGACGACATTGTGCCCGAAGGAAAAGTGGTGGGTAAAGGTGATTTTATCGCTGCCTTAGATCGTTCGGAGTTGCTGGAGAAGATTCGGGAAGAAGAATTAGATTACGAAGAAAGCCTCAACAAGTACGAACAGACCCGCATCGACACCGCTATTGACCTGCGCGCGCAACGCGATAAGCTGGTGAACGCCGAGTATGACGTAGCCGAAAAACAGCTTATCCTGGAGCAATCGCAGTTTGAGCCGCCCGCCACCATCAAACAGAACGAGCTCGATTTAGAAAAAGCCAAGCGAACGCTAGCCCAGGGGAAGCAAGAATACGAACTACTCCGGCAAAAAAGCACCTCTCAGATGGCGCAATCCTGGGCAAAATTCAAAGATGATAAGGGCGATTTATCATTCTTACAAGAACTATCTCAGCGGTTCACCATCAAAGCTCCAGAGAACGGCATGGTCATTTATGATCGCGACTGGAACGGACGCAAGAAAGAAAAGGGTTCGCAGATTCAGGCCTGGTCGCCGGTGGTTGCCACCCTGCCCGACCTGTCAGCGATGGTGTCTAAAACCTACGTGAACGAAGTGGATATTAGTCGCATTAAAGAGGGGCAAACCGTGGAGCTGGGCTTAGACGCTTTTCCTGATAAGCAACTTAGCGGCACCGTAACGCACGTAGCCAACATCGGAGAACAACGCCCCAACTCTGATGCTAAGGTGTTTGAGGTCACCGTAGAAGTGCATGAGGCCGACACCACCCTACGTCCCGCTATGACTACCAGCAACATGATCATCACCGACTACGTTGAAGGAGTGCTTTTGGTGCCCCTGGAGGCGGTGCACAACCAGGGTGATTCGCTCACTTACGTTTTTCAGAAAAATGGTTTCACTACCCGGCGGCAAGAAGTGGCCCTGGGGGCGAAGGGCAACGACTTGGTGGTAGTGACCGAGGGACTAGAGGAAGACGACGTGGTGTATCTATCTATCCCTAAAAACGCCGAAGAAAAGCCCATTGCCCTGCTAGAGAAGTCTGAACCGCTTACTGCCCGGGGGAATGATTGATCGAGTTCTCGCCAACTTTTCTTTGGCCCTGGAGGCAGTACTTGCCAACAAAATGCGCTCGGTGCTCACCGCGCTGGGAATCATTTTTGGGGTGGCTGCCGTAATTGCCATGTTAGGAATCGGAGCCGGAGCCCAGCAAGAGATTCTTGATCAAATCAAACTAGTCGGGGTGAACAACATCATCATTACCCCGGTGGTTGAGCAAACCGAAGAAGAAGTAGAGGATGAAAGCCCCCTGTCTGAAAAGACGAAGTTTTCGCCGGGTTTGTCGTTGCGCGATGCCGCCAGCATCCAGCGCATTGTTCCCGGCATCGCCAAGGTGAGTCCGGAGGTGATTTTGGATAAATACATCATCAAGGATGGCATCCGCCGGTCGGCCAAACTAGTGGGGGTGGATAACCACTACTTCGACATTGCCAACTTTGAGCTTGCCCAGGGTGAACTGTTTACCGAACGGCAGCGACAAGACGGTGACCTGGTGTGTATCATCGGCAAAGCAATCCAGAGCCGCTTCTTCGCCGAGCAGGAACCGATCAACAAAATGATTAAAGTAGGTGACCAATGGTTACGAGTGATTGGGGTGCTTGAACCGCGTATCATCACCGATGAGAACATCAATCGCCTGGGCATTCGCGATTATAACATGGACGTGTACGCGCCGATTAATACGGTGCTGATCCGCTACCGGGACCGTTCGCTTATCACCAAGGCCCGGATTGAGGCGGCCAAGCAACGCTCGCGGGGCAATGACGAGGAACCCTCGGAAGATGCCTTTGCCGAGCAGCGTAACTATCATCAGATTGATCGCTTGGTGGTGCAAGCCGAAGAAACCGGCACGCTAGGCAAGATGGCCGAGGTGATGTCGCGCATGCTGGAGCGACGGCACTTTGGGGCGGTTGATTTTCAGGTGGCTATTCCGGAATTACTCATTAAACAGCAGCAGCGAACCAACCAAATTTTCAATGTGGTGCTGGGAGCGCTGGCCGGTATTTCGCTGTTGGTTGGTGGTATCGGCATTATGAATATTATGCTGGCCTCGGTGCTCGAGCGCATCAAGGAGATTGGACTGCGGTTAGCGGTGGGGGCTCAGAAGATGGATATTATCTGGCAGTTTCTGCTGGAAGCAACGCTTATCAGTATCTCCGGAGGGCTCATTGGTATTTTGCTGGGGATGCTCATTGCGGTAGGAATCTCCCGCCTGGCTGATATTCCTACGATCATCACGCTTCCCTCTATTCTGCTTTCGTTCGGAGTAGCGGCCACGGTGGGCCTGATCTTCGGGATTGCCCCAGCCCGCAAAGCGGCCAACCAAGACCCTATCACCTCGCTACGCTATGAATGATCTGCTCTGCCAAAAACCAACCAAGATATTGAACGCCAAACGAGTAATGCCGAAAGCCAAAGTATTCTTTAACTTCAGTATTCAGCATTCCTTGTTTGTAACTGTTTAGGTGGATTTGCAAAATAGAAAAAAGCTTCGGAACTAGCCACTGATGAGTGATAAGGAGACCATAGCGCAGCAGGCCCAACAGATTAGTGAACTGCAAGCCAGTTTGCAGGCCGCTTTATCTCGGATAGCCGAGCTAGAAGCCATGCTGGGTCAAAACAGCCGTAATAGCAGCCGTCCGCCTTCTAGCGATGGACTTGCCAAGCAGCCCGCCTTTCCGCGCTCTTCGGGCAAGCGACGTGGTGGACAGCCCGGTCACCGAGGCGATACCCTTCGGATGGTAGGCCAAGCTGACCAAGTGGTTCTCCATAAGGTAGCTGATGTTTGCCAGTGCGGTAATGCACTTAGTGAAGTGAGCGGGCAGCTTACTGCTAAACGACAGGTATTTGATCTGCCACCCCAAGCATTGGTGGTCACCGAACACCGCACGGAGTGCAAAGCATGCCCTGGTTGTGGGAAAGTACACCAAGGGGTTTTTCCCGAAGATGTATCGGCTCCTGTACAATACGGTCATAAGGTGAAAGCATTGGTCAGTTTGCTCAGTGTAGGGCATAATATGCCGACAGGCGCAATTAAGAGTTTGTTTACCGATTTGTTCGGCTATGCCCTCAACGAATCTACAATTCAGTCAGCCAACGCCTGCTACTATGAACGATTAGCACTAGAAGAGGCCATCATTCGTGATCAACTAGGCAAGCAAGCCCTTATTCATGTGGATGAAACCGGGGGGCGTGTGGCAGGACAACTGCATTGGTTGCACGTAGCCTGCAGCAGTTTGTTCACCTACTTCTTTGGGCACAACAAACGAGGGGGGCAGGCACTGCAAGACCCTAAGAGCGTATTGCCGGGCTATGATGGATGGGTAGTGCATGATTGCTGGCTCAGCTACTTTACCGGGGGACAGTACAAACACGCTCTGTGCGGAGCGCATTTGTTGCGTGAACTCACCGCCTTGATTGAACGGGGAAGCCACTGGGCTATTCAAATGCACACCCTGTTGATGAGTACTTACTTAGCCACCGAGCAAGGAACCGGCACGCTGAGCAGCGTAGCACTACAAGCTACCATTGGCCAATACCAAACTATCTTGCAACAAGCCAACCGGGAAGAACCACCCCCGGAACCGCGGGGCCGAGGTCTGGCCAGACCGGGACGTCCCAAACAGAGTAAGGGACGTAATTTGATGGATCGTTTGGTCAAACATCAATCGGCCGTATTAGCCTTCGCCCAGCACGAAGTGGTCCCTTTTACCAACAACTTAGCTGAACGAGATATTCGGCCGTGGAAAACCAAGCTGAAAGTAAGCGGATGTTTCCGAGCTACTATCGGGGCGGATTACTATGCGCGTATCCGTAGCTTTATCTCTACTGCACGCAAGCAGCATAAGTCAGTCTTTACCGAACTCTGCCGAGTACTTAACGGCGAGTCTTTCCTGCGTGATCTACAAACTACCTAAACTGTTACCCTTGTTTTTTATTCGATGTTCACTTTTCCTCTTGCTACCTCTCTCGGCCTTTGCTCAGACTGACTCTTTAGTTGACGCCCGGCAGTTCACGCTGGAAGAAATTGTACAATTGGCGCTAGACCGTTCGCCCCGCGCCCTACAGGCCGAGACACGCAAAGAAGTGGCCTACTGGCGGTGGCGTTCGTTTCGTTCTAACTACCGCCCGCAACTGGCGCTGGAAGGCACTTTGCCGGACTTTAACCGCACTAACCAAGCAATTCGCCAGGACGATGGTTCTTTTGCATTCCGAAGAGTATCGAATAATTTGAGCGACTTATACCTCACGGCAAGTCAGTCTATCGGCCTCACGGGTACCAGTTTTTTTGTCAGTTCCGGCTTCGAGCGATTTGATAACTTTATTAACGATGCAACCACTTACAGCAGTCGCCCCGCTCGAATTGGATTGCGACAGTCCCTCTTCGGCTTTAACAAACTGCGTTGGGATCGATCTATCGAGCCGCTGTACTATAAGGAAGCGCAACGAGGTTACGCAGTACAGCGCGAAGAAATTGCTCAAGACGCCACCGAACTGTTCTTTGCGGTACTGGTCCAGCAGGTAAACCGGGATTTAGCGCAAAAAAACCTAGCCAACAACGATACTATCTATCAGATTGGGCAGGGACGCTATAACCTGGGACGAATTACTGAGGATCAATTACTTAACCTACAGCTTAACGTGATGAATTCGCGCCAGGAAGTGGCCCAGGCCCAACTGGAATTAGAAACCAGCACCCTTGCGCTAAAGTCTTTCGTTGGTTTGGGCGAAGGACAATCTTTAGCCGTAGCGCTGCCCGCCGGAGTACCAGATTTCATTATTGACGAACAGTTAGCTATTCAGCAAGCCTTAACCAACAACCCCGACATGGTGAGCTTTGAGCGCCGAATCAAAGAAGCGGAATCAGAAGTAGCGCAGCGGCGAGCTGAAAACGGTTTTCAGGCTGAGTTGCAGGCGACCTACGGACTCACCGACCGAGGAACTACCTTTTCGGAAGTATACGCCAATCCTGAGAACGAGCAAACGGCACGCTTAGCGTTTGCCATTCCGGTGATAGATTGGGGGCGCTCCCGGTCGCGCATGCAGCAGGCAAATGCTTTTCTCAAACTAGAGCAGTATACCGTAGAGCAAGAACGCGTTAATTTCCGACAGGGAGTTTATACCCAGGTGCGCACCTTTGCTATGCAGCGTGACCAGGTGAAGATCACCGAAGTGGCCGATGATATCGCGCAACGCCGCTACGATATTGCTAAACAGCGCTACCTGATCGGCAAAATTGACATCACTGATCTCAGTATCGCGCTGCGCGAAAAAGATGAGGCGCGCCGCCGCTACATTGAGTCGTTGCGCGATTTTTGGCTCAACTACTACGAAGTGCGGATGCTCACGTTGTATGACTTTGCCGAAGGAAAGGCATTGTTGCAGCCGGAGGGATAAAATAATTTTACTACTACCCCGGTTGCCCCACCAAAATCCGTATTTTTGCCGTCCCAAAAACGGGAGGCAACTATGAAAATATCCGTCAACTGGCTCCGCGATTTCATTAATTTGTCCGATTCGGCCGAAGCTATCGCTGATAAACTTACCCTGTCTGGCTTGGAAGTGGAGGGCATTGAGCGATACGACCAAATCACCGGCGGATTAGCCGGGTTGGTGATCGGTGAAGTGCTATCGGTGCAGCCCCACCCCAACGCTGATCGTCTTCAAATTACCTCAGTTGATGTTGGTGAAGAACAACCGTTGCCGATTGTTTGCGGAGCACCCAACGTGGCGGTGGGGCAACGCGTGGTCGTGGCCACCGTAGGAACCACCTTGCACCCCACCCAAGGCGAAGCCTTCGCCATCAAGAAAGCCAAGATCCGGGGTGAAGAGTCGCGCGGAATGATTTGTGCCGAAGATGAAATCGGACTCGGCACGGGCCATGATGGAATCATGGTCCTCAATACCGAAGTTCCCAACGGCACCCCCGCCGCCGACTACTTCCGCCCGGTGTCGGACACCGTACTGGAAATCGGACTCACCCCCAACCGGGCCGACGCCGCCTCGCACCTCGGGGTTGCCCGCGATCTGAAGGCCCTGTACCGAAAACCACTTACCCTCCCGTCGGTCGACGAATTTCGGGTAGACAACCACAACCACCCTATCCGGGTCACGGTAGAAAACACCGAAGCTTGTCCGCGCTACAGTAGCGTAACGCTGAGTGGCGTACAGGTGAAGGATTCGCCTAACTGGTTAAAGAGCCGACTGAAAGCTATCGGCTTATCGCCTATCAACAATGTGGTGGACGCCACCAACTACGTGATGCACGAGCTGGGGCAGCCACTGCACGCTTTTGATACCGACGCCATTGTTGGCGACGAAGTGGTTGTACAGACTTTGCCCGCAGGAAGCACATTTATAACTCTGGACGGAAAAGAACGGAAACTGCAAGCTGACGATCTGATGATCTGCAACGCTGAAGGCGGGATGTGTATCGCCGGGGTGTTTGGCGGAATTAAGTCAGGAGTGAAAGCTAGTACTAAGAATATTTTTCTGGAGAGTGCCTACTTCGCCCCGAAGTACATTCGGCGCACCGCGCAGCACCATAGTCTCAAAACCGATGCTTCGTTTCGTTACGAACGGGGTACCGATCCCAACATGACGGTGTTTGCACTAAAGCGCGCCATTCTGCTCATTCAGGAAGTCGCCGGAGGGCAAGTTTCTTCGGATATCGTTGACAAATTTCTTGCGCCGATCTCACCCTTCCGGGTGACGGTGAAGTACGCGCACGTGAATCGGCTGATTGGCAAAGTGATTGACCAATCAGAGATTAAAACAATTCTCACTGAATTAGATATTACGATAACTGAAGAAAATGACGAAGAAATCGTCGTAGCAGTGCCGCCCTACCGAGTGGATGTGCAACGCGAGGCCGATGTCATTGAAGAAATCCTTCGGATATACGGCTACGATCAAGTGCCTACCGCGGCTCACCTGAAGGCCGACTACCTAGCGAGTTTTCCGGAGTTAGACGGAGCGGCGCTGCGAGTAAAAGTGAGTGAGATGCTGGTTGGTAGCGGTTTCTACGAAATTATTACCAACTCGCTCACCAAACCCACCTACGCTAAGTCTCTTCAGCAAGCCGATAGTTCGGTTGCGATGGTAAACGCGCTTAGTGAAGACTTAAGTGTGATGCGCCAAAGCTTGCTGTTTTCAGGGCTGGAGGTGATTGCCCACAACGTGAACCGGCAGCAAAAAAATCTGAAGCTTTTTGAGTTCGGAACCACCTACCAGAAGAGCGAAGATAAGTATGTGGAAACAAATGAGTTAGCAATTTTCATGACGGGCCGGGCCCAGTCCGAAAGCTGGATGAACCCCGAAGAGCCGGTATCTTTTCATCATTTGTCCTCGCTAATCCGAAAAATTTTTAATAGGTTTGACATAGACGCCCCCAGCCAGAATATGGCAAAACTACCTGGTCTTGACTACGGTCTGCAGTACGTTTTCCAAAATAAATTTCTTGCGGACGTAGGTCTGGTAAGTGATTCTACTGCTAGTTTAGCCGGAGTTCAGCAACCAGTTTTCTACGCTGTCGTATCTTGGCCCGAGTTGATTGCCCGCGTTCGTTCCGCTAACCAGAAAGAACGCTTGGTCTATCAGCCAATATCGAAATTCCCCGAGGTGCGCCGCGACTTGTCTTTGGTGCTTGATGAGCAAGTTTCGTTCAGTCAGGTAGAAGAAATTGTTAAACAAGCAAGCAACCAATTGGTTCGTCAGGTTAAGGTGTTTGATATTTACGAGGGCGAGCAGCTAGCGAAAGGAAAGAAAGCGTACGCGCTTAGTTTCACTTTGCAAGACCAAGAGAAAACGCTGACTGATGCACTAATTGAGAAAACCATGAATAAGCTTATAAATGCCCTTGAACGCGAACTAAACGCTACTATTCGTAAATAGTCATTGCTACCGGAGGCTGGTTGCTTCACAGTCCGCCCCCAAAAATACCAATCACCGTCTATTAACAATAAATCTACTAACAACCAAGCATGCTAGTCGCTACTGAGGGCTCTACGAAGCACCAGAATTCTGTAATGTCCGAAATTGTCGCGTTAGAGCGCAAGGTTGAGTTGTTTATTCAGCAACAGAAGGATGCCCAGGCGGAAATTCAACAGCTCAAAGAAGATAACGTACGCTTGGCTTCGGAGCTAGGCCGGAAGGATGAGCAGATTGCTCACTTTCAAAATACGATTAAAATCAATAAAATTGCGAATCAGACAGTAGCCGATAAAAGTGAAACTACTGAACTTAAGCGTACAATTAACGAGTACATAAAGAAGATTGATCGCTGCATTGCCCAGTTGAGTCAATAGCACGTGAACCAGGATTACCTTACGATGGGAGAGCTTTCCATAAAAATCAAAATTGCCGAACGGGAATATCCAATGCGGGTAGAAGCGGGAGAAGAAGAGCGCTTGCGCCTGGCTAGTCAACTCATCAATGAGCAGGTTCGTCGCTATCGCGAACAGTACGGCACCACCGATAAGCAGGACCTACTGGCCATGGTCGCTTTTGACGCACTGGTGCAAAAACTGGAACACGATAAATTGCAACAGGACACAACGCAAATGATCGCCGAGCGCCTCAGCAAGCTTAACCGCCAGGTAGGACGAGCGGTTTCTGCCAAGGAGCAGCGCACTACGTACTAGACCATTACTCGTTAATCAACGCCCGGTAGTTTCGTTAGGCTTTGCCACTAATCCTTTAACGAACTAACATCATGGGTGAAATAATACTACTTCCCTTGCTAGCAGCCCTTGTTGCGCTAGCCATTGGGTTTTTTATCGGAAAAAGCCTCTCTAACAAAGCCACTTCACAACAAGAAGATCAACTGAATGCCCGCGAAGAAAGTCTCCGCCAGCGCGAAGAAAAACTGCAGGAAAAAGGCAACCTCATCATTAAAGAGGCCGAAATCAGCGCCGAAAACCTCAAAAAAGAGAAGTTATACGAAGCCAAAGAGAACTTTCTGCGCTTAAAAACCGACTTTGAGGAAGAATCTTCTCGCAAGAAGAATATTCTAATCACCAACGAGAACAAACTCAAACAGCGAGAAGGTCGCATCAACGAGCAGGCCGAAAAGGTTCGATCTGCCGAAACAGCGCTCAAGGGTAAAGAAGAAACGTTAGAGGCACAGTTAGAAACCAACCGCCGCAAGCAAGCCGAACTGGAGCGCGTGAAGCAGCAACAGATCGCGGTGCTAGAAAAGGCCGCTAACCTCACCGAAGCCGAAGCGCGCCAGCATCTCCTAGAAATTTTAGAAGCCGAAACCCATACGCAGGCGTCGGCCATGATCAAAGATATCATCGAAGAAGCGAAGCTCTCAGCCACCAAGGAAGCCAAAAAAGTAGTGATTGCCACCATTCAGCGCACCGCCACTGAACACGCTATTGAGAACTGCGTCTCGGTATTCAATATCGAGAGCGACGATATCAAGGGAAAGGTAATTGGTCGTGAGGGCCGAAATATTAGGGCGTTGGAAGCTGCTACGGGCGTGGAAATTATCGTAGACGACACCCCTGAAGCAATCATTATTTCCGGCTTCGATCCGGTGCGCCGCGAGATTGCCCGCTTGTCGTTGCACCGCTTGGTGGTGGACGGGCGCATTCACCCCGCTCGAATTGAAGAAGTGGTTGCCAAAACCACCAAAAACATTGAGGAGGAAATTGTGGAAATTGGCGAACGCACGGTGATCGACCTGGGCATTCACGGCGTGCATCCCGAACTGATCCGCATGGTGGGCCGCATGCGCTTCCGCTCGTCCTACGGGCAAAACTTACTACAGCACTCCCGCGAGGTGGCCAACATGTGCGCCACCATGGCCTCAGAGTTGGGCTTTAATCCGAAGCTGGCCAAGCGGGCGGGCCTGCTGCACGATATTGGCAAGGTGTGGCCCGAAGAACCGGAACTGCCGCACGCCATTCTGGGCATGAAGCTGGCCGAGAAGTACGGTGAGCAACCCGACGTGTGCAACGCCATCGGGGCCCACCACGACGAGATAGAAATGACGGCCCTGATCTCGCCCATCATTCAGACTTGCGATGCGGTTTCGGGCTCACGCCCCGGGGCCCGGCGTGAGGTGGTCGACTCCTACATTCAGCGACTGAAAGACTTAGAAGCCCTGGGTTTGGATTTTGAGGGAGTGAGCAAGTGCTACGCCATTCAGGCCGGTCGCGAACTGCGGGTAATTGTCGACGCCGAAGCCGTTACCGACGAGCAGGCCGGATCGCTTTCTTTCAACATTTCGCGTAAGATTGAAAAGGATATGCAGTATCCCGGCCAGGTGAAGGTGACTGTAATCCGTGAGATGCGGGCGGTGAGTTTTGCTAAGTAGCGCACTGAATGGCTTCAATTTCCCGGCGGCTCTTCCGGCGGTTTGACTTGGCACCGCGGTGCAATACCGTTGACGTACTTTTCGATGGCCCCGATTTCTTCTGCCACCGAACTACCGTCGAAGCCTACAATGTCGGCGTAGCTAATTCGCTCGTTGTACTGCCGCAAAAACTGCTGAGCAAGCGGCAGGTAACTCCAGTGCCACTTCTCTTCGTGGTAACCATTGGGTCGATCTTTCCCCTGTTCGGTATACACTTGGCAAAATCCGAATGCATTGGCATGTGCTACGAGCCAGTCGTACTCCTTTTGTCCTTGGCCCGAGGCAAAATAAGTATTATTCAACGCGTTTAGGTCAATATCGGTGCCCCAGTGATGGCGCGAGGTGCCGGGCATTGAGCTATACTCCAGTATCTTCAGGGCGCGTTGCTTGCGGCTGGGAATGATCTCTGTCAAGTTTTGCCCGGCTACTTTTCGCGCACCGTTCCACTTAGCTTCCCAGATACGTTTCTGGGCCTCGAAGTTGCGGGTAGCTGAGATGATCCGCAAGGAAATGCCCGCCTCCTGCGCAGTTTGGGCCATCCGAACAAACGCTTGGTAGGTTTGTCTCCTTAAGTAAGTATCCTCCTTACCAGTATGCGCTAATGAGATTGGTACGAAGCCACTATCGGAGGCTGGATCAATTTTTCCTAGTAGCGAAGGTTTTTTCAGATATATCACCGGTAGGCTATCAGCCAGACCCTCGGCAGAAGTGGAAAAGAGCGTCTTTGGTTGAGGTGAGTAACACGCTATGCTTAGCAGGAGTAGGAAGAGTACGGGTCCGTTCATTGAAGCTTTTTGTTCTGCCGGTGGCGATCCTTATCCCGTAACGACTTTTTTTCCATATTCTTTTGAAAAGCTTCGGTTAGATCGACTCCGGTTTGGTTGGCTAAGCAAATTACTACCCAAAGTACGTCAGCGAGTTCGTCTCCCAATTCTTTCCCTTCATCCGAAGCCTTGAAGGATTGTTCTCCGTATTGCCGGGCGATGAGCCGGGCCACCTCGCCCACCTCTTCGGTGAGGATTGCCAGGTTAGTGAGTTCGCTAAAGTAACGCACTCCCGTGGTAGTAATCCATTCGTCAACTTGACTTTGTATCTCCGTTAGGGTGATTTCACTCATCGCTAAGCCTCTTTATTTTTATCCTGATCCTCTATATCCTACCCATCCTGATCATTTCTTGTCTTGTGTATCAATAATAATAGTCACCGGACCATCGTTGGTGAGCGTTACCTGCATGTTGGCACCGAACTCGCCGGCGGCTACTGATCTGCCTAGCGATTGCTCGCAGGCGGTCAGGAAACTTTCGTACCGAGGTTTGGCTATTTCGGGCTTTGCGGCTTTAACATAAGAAGGCCGATTTCCTTTTTTGGTACTCGCGTGCAACGTAAACTGACTCACTACCAACAGCCCTCCGTTGGCCTCTAACAAACTTCGGTTCATCACCCCCTGCGCATCGTTGAAGATACGCAGATTCATGATTTTCCGGCTCAGCCAAGTGATATCTTCGTCGCTGTCAGTATCGGCGATGCCTAGTAACACGAGCAATCCTTGGTTGATTGATCCTAGCAAGGCGCCGTCCACCGTGACGGATGCCTGAGAAACGCGCTGAAGAACAGCGATCATCAACTAAGCGTACTGAACCAACGCCTGAATTTTATCCGACTCAAAGACGTACGTTCCGCTCAGTTCTTTCCGAGCCACGTGCACCATTGCTTCGGCTACGGTTTCGGCCGGGATGGCCTGATATTTTTTGAGTCCACCCACCATCAGCGGGGCCACACCTTGCATTATCACTTGCCCAATTTGTTCGCCAATGCGCGTTTCAGTGCGTTCGCCCAGCAACATCGACGGGCGGAAAACATGAAACGCTTCAAAGCCCACCTTGGCGATAGCTTTTTCTGTTTCGCCCTTCACCCGGTTATAAAAGATGTAGCTGGAGTCGTCGGCTCCCATCGCCGACACTAATAAGTATTGTTGGGCTCCCTTGCGATGCGTAATCTCGGCCACCCGGAGAGGATAGTCGTGGTCTACTTTGCGAAAAGCATCTTTAGAACCGGCTTTGTTCATTGTGGTCCCTAAGCAACAAAACACATCGTCTACCTCCGGCATCTGCTCATCGTTGAGCGCGTCGTAATCTACAATAATGGTTTCTACTCGCTTGCTAGTGGTCTCCACTTCGTGCCGACTTAGGATAGAAATGGTATGGTACTGACGTCCGCGAATCAGTTGCTGAAGCAACTCGTTGCCGACCAGCCCGGTTGCTCCGGCGATCAATGCGTGCTTTTGTGCCATTGTGAAAAGTAGCTGATTTTCAATAAACGCCCAATATGGAAAGAAAAGTGGTAGGATGCTAGCCTAAACAACGGTAGCAGTGATAATAGACAGCCAATTACTGCTACTGCGGCTATTAATGACCTAACGTTCTCTTCCAGAACCGACGGAAATCAACGGCTTCCGGAGAGAATGGCTGTTCTTGCTGCTTGATATAAGTTTCTTCTGATTCCTGGCGGATCTGAAAGGAGAAGATGAAGTCTCGACTCAGATCAAACCAGCCAGTCAGAGGTCCAAACCGCAGATCATTAAGCACAAGGCCTTCTGAAGCCTCACTTACCGCGTAGAATCCTTCGGTAAACTGGATTAAGTCGCGTAGCTCTTCGGCGACCGGCGAGGCTTTGGTTAGGTAAGGCTTGAGTAACGTTTGATGCTGCGAAATCGTTTGGAAATCAATCGTATCGTCCGCATCCAAGAGTGAGTAGTAGCCGACGTGATACTCACCACCGGTATCTATCACCACTGACCACAGTAATACGTTGAAGAAGGCGGGAGTGGTCATGAACTTTTGCGTGCTCAACCGTTGACCGACGATGTTTTTCTGAACGGTTTGACTAACGTGATACTTCACGGCGCAAGTTGTCAATAGGTAGGCACTACTTAAGACCAAGGCCAGTCGGTTAATTTTTTGCCGCCGGACTGACTGCCGCGTGTAGAACAGTACCGCAATAGTGCCTATCAACAGAGGAAGGGTGTATAGCGGATCAATGATGGCAATCGTGCGCCAAGCAGTTCTTGCTTCGCTAAACGGATAGAATAACATCGTGCCGTAGTTGGTGAACGCGTCGAGCAGCGGATGGGTGATCAACGCTCCGAAGAAAAGCCACGACCAATCACGGGCTGTCGCCGCAGTCTTGTTGCGGTACAGCCAATGCACCGCGTAGCCTAGTACCGGAGCAAGTAAGGTGAGGACAACCAGCGAATGGGAAAATGTTCGATGCGTAAGGGTACCTTGCACATCGGATAGAAAAGGGTTAAGAAATACGTCCAGATCGGGAATAGTGCCACCGATGGCTCCCCAGAGGATAGCTTGGTTGCCAACTTTTTTACCCAAGATAGCTTCGCCAACCGAAGCCCCCAGGACAACTTGGGTAAGCGAATCCATAGGTTTTATCTATTGTCAGCAGCTTGATTCCACTCCGCTAACCGCTCCGCAAACTCCTGCTGAATCGCCTGAGTACGATCACGGGCGTACCACAATTGCATTTCTTTGGCTAGCGCTTGGTAGCCTTCGTCCGGATGCTGTTGCTTAAAATCATTCATTAGTTGCTGCGCCTCGGCCGGTCGGGGTCCCCAGGTACCAACTTCTTGCAAATCTTCGGTGAGGCAGACGAGCTTCGGAATTGAGCGACTACCGTTAGTCAGGTAAGCATCCATTACCTCCGGATATTCATCGCGCAGTAACAACTTTAGCGTTATTTGGGGCGACTCATCGGCCATTTTGGCTATCAGGGGAATACTCTGCGCCGCATCACCGCACCACGCTTCGGTGAGCACCAACCACGTCCAGGCGGTAGACACCGACGCTAATTTTTTTTGCAATGTATCAGTGAGCTGCGCCACCTTATCCAACCGATGCATCCGCTGCTGGTTGAGCTCGGTGTAGTGAAGCATATCCTCACTGTGATTATCGCCCGTTGTTTTACCATCGGCTAGCAGCGCGGTAATCATTTGCTGATACTCCTCGTAGGATTGACTGGCGGCCAGATG
Source organism: Cyclobacteriaceae bacterium (assembly GCA_965217295.1). Lineage (GTDB taxonomy): Bacteria > Bacteroidota > Bacteroidia > Cytophagales > Cyclobacteriaceae > Tunicatimonas. The sequence continues at coordinate 2,552,070 of CBDCHR010000008.1, read as the reverse complement.
GTCCGGGGTAATCACTGATACGTTGGTCATGCTGTTTCAGCGTAGGTTTCTTCCCACTCCTCAAACTCCTCCAAGTCGCCCTTGGCCGAGTTAGCAATCCACAGCAACACCGAGATATCATCGAGGTAACCAATCACCGGAATGAAGTCGGGAATCAAATCCAGCGGAGAGACAAAGTAGATAATGCCCGCCACGGCAAGCAGCAGTGTCTTCCAGGGAGTTTTCTGGTATTCTTTGCTAGAATAAGCTTTGACCATGCGGTTAAAAGTGCCCACGTAACGCTGAAACTCCTGCATCTCATCGCTGTTGTTGCGCAGGTCTTTAATTTTCTTCACCGACTTGTCCACCAGATTTCGCAACCGCTCAGGGTCTTGCAGAATGCCCGAAGCCTGCCGTTTTGCTTTCTTGAAGCTTGAACTGTCATTTGCCTTATCAAAAAGTCCCATATCAATGCTGTGTTTAGTAAAAGTTGAATGTAATAAAAACCCTTCTACCTACTACTAATTTCACTAGAACATTGTTCGCACTTCTTGCTTTAAAACTCCTAAGGCGTGCTCGATAGGGTCTACCTGCTTGCCGCCCTGAATATCAAAAATCATTTTGGCCAAGTCTATGCCCCGGGCATCCTTCGATAACATATCCGCTCCCTGATTGATGGTCATCACCACATCTTCCACCGCGCTGGCGGTGAGATCCCACACCTGATCGCTCACGTAGATTTGCTGCGAGAGGTTGTGATTGTACTCTTCCCGCACGTGTCCCACCAGAATTTGCTGTAATTCTTTGTAGGAGTAGCTGCTGTCATTGAGTCGCAGAACAAGGTTGTTGGGAGATATCCGCTGCAAAAGCAGGCTGATTCGCTCATAAGCTTGCAATCGGATCGGCAGGATATCCTTAACGTTGGCCGCCCGAATATCCGTGAGGCGTTGCGCCACCTCCTTATCTAAAAACGATTTGACCACTAGATACATCGCATAGAGCACGATGGCGGCCGGGATGATGAGTTTGGCGAACTCGATAACGATTGTATCCATTTGATCCGTAAGTTTTTGCTAACTTAGAAGAAACCTAGGTAGCTAAAAAATGATTTTCTGCGTATTTCTGTTACCATCAAACGGCACCGCCGTTAATTTATTCAGAACATGATTCCTGTTCAGATAACGCCTCGCGCCCTGGCCGAGATTAAAAACACCATTGCCACGAAGAATATCCCGGCTCATTACGGTCTGCGCGTGGGGGCCAGCGGGGGCGGCTGCGCGGGCACTTCGTTTGTCATCGGCTTTGACCATCAGAAAGAAAACGATATGGTGTATAACATTGCAGACCTACCGGTTTACGTAGAAAAGAAAGATATTCTGTTTTTGCTTGGTACGGTAGTTGATTTTTACGAAGGGAACGAAGCCCGTGGCTTCACCTTTGTAGAAGCCAATGAAGAACAATCTGTCCCGTAGGATCTATAACAGTTCGCTCACGCTAGCAATCAGTTTCGGCTTTTACGCCCTGATCTTTGCGTTTACGCTTTCCTGCGATGCCGAAGAAAGTCCCTCCTTGCCCGCGGATTCCGCTACGGAAGAGGCAACTCCTGCTGATGCCACTCTGCCCCTTGTTGATGATGCGGTCTCGTATGTGGAAAACATCACCAATTAGAGATGTTCCATTGGGGATAATTTACCCGCTATCCTTCTCTTTTAATACCATTCTTCTTCTTTTTAAACAACACTAATACGTTTTTGTCATATCGCTGGGTAACACAATAATAAAATCGGAAATTCCTCGGTGCTTAGTTTCCAATTGACTGATATCTTGCTGAGCGACACAGCTGATGGTCTTTACGGAGGTTTCAGGGCTGCTCTGCTGAATAAACCAGTAGATTCCTTCGTAATTGTCGCTATGATATGATCCATTCAGGTGCAGAAAAGTGGTCTGTTGGGTGCGGTTGAGCAGAATGAAGTGGGCCATCGTAGCATCCTTCAGCGCTTGAGCGTTAACCATGTTTTCGCCGCTCATCATTCCGTGATTCGCACCACTTCCCATCATTTGCATCATTGACTGGTAACCCGGTAGCGAAAGATCTACCGCTATCGGTAGCGGTGTCATCAACTCCTTAACGCTATTTGGCAAACTGTCTAGTCGGTTTAGTCCCTCACGGGCTACCAAACTCGCGTAGCGGCGGGGAACATTGGTAGCGATGACCGGTATCTGGTGCTGTTGCGCAAATGTCACAATCGGGGCGTAGTCGGTCGCGTAGTTGTTCCACAGCTTTGCCTCCTGCTCAAAGTGGCGCTCTTCAATAGTTCCGGCAATAAGTTCGTCGAGTAGCAATTGGTTGTCGGTTTCGAACATCTCAGCACCAATCATCAGGTTGCTATCCTGGGCAAACAGATCCTTCACCACCTGCAGTTCTAACCAGTGAATGAGGGCGTCGTTATGCAGTTCGCCAAACAGCACGACGTCGGTTTGGGCCAAATGCTGCAGCATACGGTCGTAGGGTAGCGTATTTCCGGCAGAATCATAGAGCGTGTAAGCAGGCTTTTGAGCACTGGCTATTTGCGCGAGGCTAACGCCAATCAACAGTAAGCAGGTTGCCAACAGTGTTTTGTTCATAAAGAAACAGCTACGCGCGCGTTCGTCGGAGGGTGACCACTGCCCGGCGGCACACGCCGCCCACGGGTGGGTTAAATTTGGATACACTAACCTCTACGGTGGCAATTTCCGGAAAATCACGAAATGTCTGCTCAATGAGCCGGTGGCCAATGTGCTCGAGCAACTTTGACGGCTTCTGCATTTCTTCGCTCACCATCCGATAAAGCTTCTCGTAGTTCACGGTTTCCTTCAGACTATCTTCCTCGGCGGCTTGCTCGAGATTAGCCTCCACCGAAATATCAACACTATAGCGGTTGCCCGTTTTTCGTTCCTCCTGGTAATAACCATGATAGGCAAAAAATTCTATTCCCTCTAGCGTGATCCTTCCCATAACCGATCAGTCTAATTCGTCAAAGAAAGACCGGCGTTTTACTCCCCCTAAGCCAGACGGTGCCGGGTCCGGGTCCGCTTCGTCAGTGGCCCACACTGGTTCGTAAACTTCGGCGGGCTCTTCTTGCTGAGTTGGCTCTTCTTTGGGCATGCCCGACGCTTCCTTTTCGATAGGAACATCTAAAGTATCTGAGTACTGATGCTCAGCAGGGCTTCCTTCTGCTGATACCTCGGTTATTTCGACCGGCGGGAGAGGCTGATTATCTACGCTATCGGGGACCGATTCGGTAGTCGAGATATCGTCTCCTATTTGTTGAAGGATGCCCTGCGCCAACGCTTGCAACTGGGTTAGGGCTTGCTGCCGATGGTTTTCCGCCCCAGTAGCTTCTTGTTTCAGTCGCGCAACTTGCTGATGTGCTTCCTCGATAATACCGGCGGCCTGTCGGTGCGCGTCCTCCATAATTTCTTGCCGCTGTCGCTCGGTCTGCTGCTGAATCTGGTCGGCTTCCTGTTGTGCTTTATTTACAATGCCCGCGCTGGTGTCTTCGGCGGTTCGCAGGGTTCTGAAGAGGGCTCCTTCTACTTCGCGCACTTTATCAATGTCTTTTTCGGCCTTTTCTAGTCGAGCGGTCTTTTCCCGGTTTTCTTGTAACAATCGCTCCCAAGCCTGGGAAAGGGTATGAAGAAACGCATTAACTTCATCTTTATCATAGCCGCGAAAGTGTCGTTCAAACTCTTTCTGTCGTATTTCTATCGGAGTAATATTCATAATGAGCGGTTACTTTTGTTCGATGTAGCCGAGATTTCATCGGCTTTGCCCCAGTGCCACACCGAGATTGTTCGGTCGTCACTAGCTGACAATAGGGTTTCGTTATCGTCTCTCATCCATAGCACCCGGTTCACCGAAGTGCCGTGCCCGGCGTGGCGCGCTTTGTCGATCACCTTCAGCAGTTTAAACGCGTGCGCATCCCATATCTTCACTGACTTATCCATACTACCGGTAGCAAAATACTGCCCATCGGGGCTAAAATCCAGGTGATTGATCGCGTACATATGCGCTACAATCGATTTCGCAAGTTGGTAATTTTTCTCGACATCCCAAATTCTCAGGTGGGCGTCCCTTCCGCCGCTCACCAGATAGTCCTGGTCGGGGGTGTATCTAACGACGAAAACCGAATTGTTATGATCGGTCAGCGTTTGTTTTAGTTGATAGTTCGTTGCGTCATAAATACGTACGGTATGGTCGCTGAAGCCAATGGCTATTTCTTTCTTCGGCGCATTAACGGCGATAGATCGGGCCCGCTGCTTGGTAACCCGAAATCGATGAATAACCTTTAGCGTATCGTACGCGACCACCACTACTTCTCCTTCTCCGGTGGCTACTAATAGATGATTCTCTGTTCTGACAACGTCAAACAAAGCAGCTTTGCTTATGCTGACTACTCCTTCTTCTCGTCCGTTGTTTAGATCGATGACTCGGAGCCCTTCGTAGTTTTGGCCAATCACCAGTCGGTTTTTTTTGCTATCGTAATACATGGCGTAAACGGAAGCGGGCACCTTTGCTATCACAGTTCCTTGGTCGGTATCTCTCAGGTCCCACCGCACGATCAATCCATCTCCTCCCGCCGAAAAAAATTGATGCTCGTTTTCCTGAACCAGCGTATATACACAGTCTCGGTGTCCTTGGAGCGTTCGTTGTTTGCTAGCGAAAAATGTAGGCATTGTCGGTCAGGTATTATAGGCTTACCTTTGTCAGTGAAGAAGCACTTGTCTATGGCATTGGTAAAATTGGTCCGAATCAACGATAGCTCTTTCTGGGCAGCTTGGAAGATCGAAGAAACCGCTACTGATTTAATAGCGTGCGCGCAGTTACCAGCGACCGATCTTGCGGAATGGCACGTGATTCGTCATCCGCGCAAAAGTTTGGAGTGGCTGGCCAGCCGGGCCGCCCTCGCCGCCATTTTGAATGAAATAGGGCTTCCTGTACCGGGCCTCCGCAAAGATGATAAAGGCAAACCTTATCTTAATAACGACGCTTATCACATTTCGTTAGCCAATTCCTATCCTTACGGAATCGCGATGGTGCACGCCCACGAATTGATTGGGATTGATATTGAGTCACCGAGTAATAAGCTACTGCGAACTCAGCACAAATTTCTTAGCTTCCCAGAGATAGAAGCTGCCGGAAATCGCCTTCCTCATCTCTGCGCTTACTGGTGCGTTAAGGAGGCATTGTATAAATTATACGGACGCAAATTGCTTAGCTTCAAGGATCAGATTCGGGTTAATTCTCTGTATTTTGAGGAACACATCCGCGCCGAAGCTGAGATTATTACTTCATCACATAATGCTCAATATCATTTAGCAGGCACTATTATTGACGGTTTCTATGTTATGTACGTGGTATCTTAGCTTTATTCGCTAGCACTGCCTCTGATTTTACCCACATGCGCTACCTATCGCTTTCTTTTGTTTTGGTGATGACTTCTCTGACGCTCTCTTTCGCGCAGCGGTCTGATTATGTCGAAGATTTTAAACTACTTAACTTGGTCAGTGGAAATGAATTTTCTCTGAAAGACTATTCTTCTACACCGACGGTAGTGATCATCTTCACCAGTTTACACTGTCCCTACGCGCAGTTGTATGACCAACGAATTACAAATCTCATCAATGATTTTGAAAGTAACCAAATTCGTTTTGTGCTTATCAATCCTACAGACCCCGCTAATCATCCTCAAGATGCTTCCGATAATTTGAAACAAGCCATTAAGGCTAACCAGTGGAAGGTTCCTTTTCTTATTGATCCGAGTCAGCGAGTAGCTCGTTTACTAGGTGCCGAAAAAACGCCGGAGGTCTTTGTTCTATCTCAACAGCGAGGTTCTTTCAAAACTGTTTACCAAGGGGCAATCGATGACAATCCGCAAGTGGCTAACGATGTGCACCATCATTACTTGAAGGATTTTTTGAAAGCCCAGCGTACTGACCAATCAGCGCCATTGCGAACAACCCCCGCTACCGGTTGCCGAATAAAGTCCTAACGTTGATCGTGTTCTTCTAGGATTTCTCTCAAAAAAGCCAGAAAGTCAGCAGCAAACTCTTTTCGTCGCAAGGCAAATTCCACAGTAGTTTTCAGAAAATCCAATTTGTTTCCTATGTCGTAGCGCTTTCCTTCAATTGTGTTGGCAACCAGCGTTTCCTTCTTCATCAGCAAGTGCAGTGCGTCTGTCAGTTGCACTTCGCCCCCCTTACCGGGCGTAGTCTGCTCCAGTGCTCGGAATATTTCGGGTGTTAAAATGTATCGACCAGCAATTGCCAGGTTAGAGGGCGCCTCGTCCATACTTGGTTTTTCTACGAGTTGGTTTACCTCCATCAGTCTATCGCTGATCGCTTTTCCGCCCGCGATACCGTAACGCGACACCTTATCTTTTGGCACTTCTTCTACCGCGATCACGGTGCACCGGTACTGTTCGTAGGTATCGATTAGCTGCTGGGTCACCGGAATCACTGAATCAACAACTGTATCACCCAACAGCACCGCGAAGGGCTCGTCGCCCACGTGCTGTCGAGCGTGGTAAATGGCATCTCCAAGTCCGTTGGTTTCTTTTTGCCGGATGAAATGGATGTTCGCCATGTCCGCAATGCGGACCACCTCATTGTAGAAGTTTTCATCTTGTTTCTCCGCCAATCGCGACTCTAACTCGAAATTTCGGTCAAAGTGGTCCTCAATGGTTCGTTTTCCCTTTCCTGAGATAATCAGAATGTCGTCGATACCGGAGTCAACCGCTTCCTGCACCACGTACTGGATGGTGGGGGTGTCGATAATAGGCAACATCTCTTTGGGCTGCGCTTTAGTGGCCGGCAAAAATCGGGTGCCCAATCCGGCGGCGGGGATTACTGCTTTTCGTATCATATTATAAAATATAAGGTTTGATCACCCGAGCGTTTATTTTCTTGAGAGAAATTACCAGTTTGTTAAGCACCTCGTCGTTTTCGTAGATCCCAATAATGGAACCGCCTGAACCGGTGAACTTTGCTGATGCCCCGCAGGCTCGAGCCGTTTGCACTAGAGTCTTGTTCTCATCGGAAACATTCATGATTTGGCACCGTAAATCGAAGTTTTTATCGATGAGCTTGTTTAGTTTTTCATTATCCTTATTCAGAATTGCCTGTCGCCCTTCTACGGCGAGCTGAGCCATTTCGCCTAATGTATCGATCACCGATTGGTCGCCTTTGTCGTAGCGCGAACGAATATCATTTAGTACGGTTCCTGATACTTTTCCCAAATCTATTTTGTAGGCTAAGTATAGATTCGGCAGCAGCTTAGGATTTATCGGTTCGTAGTTGCCATAACCTTGCGCATCAACTAGCGTTTTGTCAAAGTTCATGTATACGCATCCTTCGTACACTTGTGCAACACGATCTTGCAATCCGGCAATGATTCCGAGTTCGTCTCTTTCCGCTGATAGAATTATACTAGGCAGCACTTCGCGCGGAATAGTCACATCATAGTACCGCATTAGTGCGCGCATAGTGGCGGTTACAATAGCGCTCGATCCGGCTAAGCCCACTTGCCGAGGGATAGAGGAGTGGTAACGTATTGTGAAGTTCTTATTACTTATCCGGATATTTTCTTGGTCACAGTATTCGCTAAATTTTTTGATTGTTGCTTTTACCAAACGTGACCCGCCATAGTAGCCGGTGAGGCGCACCGAATCTACCAAATGGTACATGTTTCGGTAGATATTGAGATCTTGCTCTTGGGGTTCGATGCGGAGTTCAGGAGAGGGATACAATGATATACGCGCTCCGAAGTTGCGAACGATGATGGAGATCGTTTTGCCATGATATCCGTCGGTGGGGTTACCTAGTAGTCCAGCACGGGCGTAGGCACTGGTCTCTATAATTGAAGAATCCATTTATATGTTCGGGTAGAAACTCAATATTAGGAAGCAATCTACTCAAAATATAGCATTCTAAAGCACTCGCTTGGTTTTGTTAACTGATGAGTAAGCGCTGTTGAAAGGACACACACGGCGCCCCTACTCATTGCATAAAAAAACCCTCAGTGCCAGAGCATGAGGGTTTGTGTTAACTAGATAATAAAAAGGCGGCGACCTACTCTTCCTCGGTTGAAGTACCATTGGCGCGCCCGGGCTTAACTGCTCTGTTCGGGATGGGAAGAGGTGATCCCCGGGGCTAAAGCCACCTTAAGGCTTTAATGCTGTGTATGTTACCGTAAGGGCTTAACTGCTCTGTTCGGGATGGGAAGAGCCGGGGTGGCGAACCACTGATCCCCGGGGCTAAAGCCACCTTAAGGCTTTTCACTGCGGTTTGTTAGCAAGGCAGCTTATTGCTAGTTGCGTTTAGTAGCAGTGATCTGATGTTATAATAACATTAAAGATCAGAGACAATTGGTAAGAGGAAGTTTGTAGGGAAGGCAAAGTCAAGACTAGCTTGAGGGCAACTGGTTTTGCTCACCCGTGGATAAACCGCGGGCAAAAGCTTTTCCCCTTGAGTGGAAGGTCAATCGGGTGATTAGTATGGCTCGGCTTTGTCATTTCTGACTTTAGACCTGCCACCTATCAACGTTGTGGTCTACAACGACCCTTCAGGGAAACCTCATCTTCAGGATGGTTTCGCGCTTAGATGCTTTCAGCGCTTATCCTTTCCGAACGTAGCTACTCAGCAATGCACCTGGCGGCACAACTGATACACCAGCGGTTCGTCCAACCCGGTCCTCTCGTACTAAGGTCAGAGCCTGTCAAGTTTCCTACGCCCACCACAGATAGGGACCGAACTGTCTCACGACGTTCTGAACCCAGCTCGCGTGCCACTTTAATGGGCGAACAGCCCAACCCTTGGGACCTTCTCCAGCCCCAGGATGTGACGAGCCGACATCGAGGTGCCAAACCTCCCCGTCGATATGAGCTCTTGGGGGAGATCAGCCTGTTATCCCCAGAGTACCTTTTATCCTTTGAGCGATGGCCCTTCCATGCGGAACCACCGGATCACTATACCCGACTTTCGTCCCTGCTCGGCTTGTTGGCCTCACAGTCAAGCTCCCTTATGCTATTGCACTCCACACACCATTACCAACGGTGTTGAGGGAACCTTGGGAAGCCTCCGTTACTTTTTAGGAGGCGACCACCCCAGTCAAACTACCCACCACACACTGTTCTCATCACTGAGTTAGGCACTAACGGTCAGAAGGGCGGTATTTCAAGGACGACTCCACAGTGCCTAGCGACACCGCTTCCTAGTCTCCCGCCTATCCTACACATCTAACAGCCAATGTCAATGTGAAGCTATAGTAAAGGTTCATGGGGTCTTTCCGTCCCGTGGCGGGTAATCGGCATCTTCACCGATACTACAATTTCACCGAGCGCGTGGCTGAGACAGTATCCAGATCGTTGCACCATTCGTGCAGGTCGGAACTTACCCGACAAGGAATTTCGCTACCTTAGGACCGTTATAGTTACGGCCGCCGTTTACTGGGGCTTCGGTTCAATGCTTTGAGCTTGCGCTCTAACATCCCCCCTTAACCTTCCAGCACCGGGCAGGTGTCAGGCCTTATACTTCCGCTTTCACGTTGGCAAA
>CBDCHR010000008.1:1852500-2537500 GCA_965217295.1 Cyclobacteriaceae bacterium | reverse complement strand
AGTCCGCTATCATCTACGTAAAAATCGGGTGTGTGGTGGGGAGCGGCTTCGTCAGGGTCTACCCCGGTGGGCATTCCTCCCAGAAAAATAAATAGCCCCGGGGCTTCCTGGGCCAAGTACGAGAAATCTTCGGCCCCGGTGACGGCGTGGCGCAGCAGCACGTTTTCTTTCCCGGCGGTGTGCTCCAGCGTAGGAAGCATTTCGGCAGTGAGTTCCGGGTCATTGTAGGTGACCGGATAGCCCCGCTGAATATCCACGGTGACCTCGGCCCCCGCACTCTCGCCGATATGCGTCGCGATCTCCCGCACGCGTCGGTGTATTTTGCTCTGCATGGCCGTGTCTAGCGCGCGAATGGTGCCGATGAGGGTGACCTCTTCGGGAATGATGTTGTTGCGCACTCCGCCCTCAATTTTGCCAATGGTGACCACCGCCGGGGCCTCAAGCAGCTCTAGGTTGCGGCTCACAATGGTTTGCAGTCCCATTACAATTTGCGCCGCCGTGACGATGGGGTCCACTCCGTTCCAGGGATAGGCCCCGTGGGTTTGGGCACCCTTGACCCTGATTTCCAGTCGGTCGGAACTGGCCATGGTGCCCTCGGGACGGTAACCAATTTTGTTCACCTCGGTCTGGGAATTGATGTGCAGTCCGAAGACCGCGTCTACGTCGGGGTTGGTCATCACGCCTTCTTTCACCATCAGTCGGGCTCCGCCCTCTTCGCCCTGGGGCGCTCCTTCTTCGGCGGGCTGAAAGATAAACTTCACGGTGCCCTTTAGGTCGGCTTTCATACCGCTGAGCAGTTCGGCCACTCCCATGAGAATGGCCACGTGGGTATCGTGGCCGCAGGCGTGCATCACGCCCACCTCTTCGCCGTTGTACTCGGTGGTAACTTCAGAAGCAAAGGGAATATCCACCCGCTCGGTGACGGGCAGGGCGTCCATATCGGCGCGCAGGGCCACCACCGGACCGGGCAGTTCGCCGGTGAGCACTCCCACCACGCCGGTGTGAGCCACCTCGGTTTGCACCTCAATGCCCAGGTTACGCAGATGCTCAGCCACCTTCTCGGCGGTTTTAAACTCCCGATTCGACAGTTCGGGATGCTGGTGGATGTCGTGCCGCCAGGCAATGATTTTGTCTTCCAGAGCGCTGGCTTGTTGGTCGACGCGGGCGGAGAGGTCGTTTTGCGCCAGCGTAGGGTAGCTGATGAGCAGCAGGATGAGGGAGAATAGCGGTTGCTTCATGGGGTTGCGTTGGTCGAAGTGGAGGCCTAAAGTAGGGAAAATTTGGGGTTTGGACAATGGGGGGGGCTTCCTTAGGGTAATCGCTTTCATAAACCAACGGAACACACGATACGAAACGCAACACGAAATGCCCCATTCGTTTAATAAAATCTGGATACACGCAGCCAATGAGGCGCGGTTTGATCTACCAAGAATCGGTTGTTGTTGCTAGACGAAACCATTAAATAACCGGTGCACAATCATATTAGGATCAATCAACCGAAGAAGCTCGCACTCTTGATGATCTTTCCCTGCTCTTCCCCGTGCGATACGGTGTAGTTGAAGCCCGGCTGCACGGCGAAGGCACCAACCTCCCCAGCCTTGTTGATAGCGATGAAGGCCACCTGAAAGTCTTTGGCCCGTTGCTTATCCCGATGCACAATGCGCCCAATGGCCTTCTCGCAAGCCTGCCGCGGGGTGAGCCCGTCGCGCAGATACTCGGTGACCAAGTGCGTGCCGCAGAAGCGGATCACCTCCTCGCCCTGTCCGGTGGCCACGGCAGCGCCCGCTTCGTTGTCCACGTACAGGCCCGCCCCAATAACGGGAGAATCGCCCACGCGGCCGCGCATCTTGAAGCCCATGCCACTGGTGGTGCACATGCCTGACACGTTGCCCTGTGTGTCTAGCGCGATGGTGCCCATGGTATCGTGATTGAACGAGCCATCTTTGAGCTTATTGGGAGCCGCCGGACCGTTGTTGGACGACGGAGCCGGTTGGTTTTCTACGTTAATCACCGGTTCGTACCTGGCCTCTTTGAGCCAGTCTTGGTAGGCTTGCTGCGCCGTGGATGAAAGTTCGTCGGGTTCCAGCGCGAAGCCGTTCTGTAAGGCAAACTGCTGCGCTCCGGCACCCACCAGCATCACGTGCGGGGTTTGCTCCATTACCCGCCGGGCCACCGACACCGGATGCTTGATGCGCTCCAGAAAGGCCACCGCCCCGCAGTTCGCCCGCTCATCCATAATGCAGGCATCCAGCGTCACGTACCCGTCGCGGTCGGGGTTGGCTCCCAGACCTACGCAACAACTGAGGTCGTTCTCAATGGCAATGCCCGCTTGCTCCACCGCATCCAGGGCGGTGCCGCCTCGCTCTAGCACCGGCCAGGCCGCCCCGTTGGCAATCTGCCCGCTGTCCCAGGTAGACACAACCAAGGGCTGGCGACCTAGACGGTGAAAGCCGTGCCCGAAGTTAAGCCGGGAGAGGGGAAGAAAAAGCGTGGACTGGCGCAAGAAGGATCGGCGGTTAGCAGGCATAGGTTTGGTGGTTTAGGGGAAATATACCGAAAATGTGGTAAACTTAGCAGCACTTTACAAATCTCCGTTCAGATAAAATTCTCTCTTTAGTTTCGTGGGCAATGCGCTTGCTCGGCCCGGTTCTGATGTGCACCCTTTCTCGGTACCGAACCGGAGGTACATCGCCAGAAAAGACTTCTGCCACCGCGGTTCATCGTTTCCCGCGGTCAGGCACCCAAATAGCCGCCTCCTGATCTCCGTAGGCGGTGGCTCGCCCGGTGGCGTAGGCCCAGCCGCTAAGCGCACACACCAAACTATCCAGCGTGTCTTCGTAGCCCTTTAAAAAAGTCAGCGGGTACTGCTGCTCCGGCACCAACTCCGGAAGATCTACTCCCGGAGCGTAGGTCACGTAGCTACTAGTTTTCTGCTTAAGTTCTAACAAATTACTGATCGACTTTCGGTGCCGCACGCTTGGTGGATCGTCGCGCCAGTACTGCCCCCGCCGGTGCACCTTGTAGGGAAATCGGTAGGCGTAGCCGAACAGTTCGATGATCGCCGCGTGCGGATACACCTCGATGAACGAAGGCTGGTCGAGCACCGCCTGCGCCCCGGCCCACCGAAACCCGCTGCGGGTCAGTTGCTCATAAATAGCGTCTGAAATTGGGCCCGGTCGCTGGGGAGTGGGACTGTGCACCGGGGCACCCCGCCCGGCGTAGGCGCGCGTGAGGGCCCGGTCGGCCGCGCGGTAGCCCCGCACCGGTTGCGGCGCCAGTGGAATGTCTAAGGCCACCACCCGCCCGGGCCAGTCCCGGTCTTGACAGTGTTCCAGCACCTCGGTGAGCAGCGGAGGCGAAGCCTCGGGTTTGATAGACCAGTCAGGACAATCTCGCTCCAGAAACTCGCGGTACGAGCGAGCTAGTTTAATCACCTTGAGTAAGCCGTCTGGTAATTGCTGCACCAAACAAATTCCTGAAGGATGATGGGCGGTCCAGGCAGCGTCTATACCTAAAATGTAGGACATCGGCGAGATTGTTAGTTGGTGAATGGGATCCTTCTAATCAGAACAGCGTACGTTTTCTCAATTAATGCGCTGAAACATGAGAGGTTATTCTGATAATTTTTGGAGGCTCGTGTCGACACGAGCCTTAAGAATTTATCGGAATAAAGTTTATAGTAGTAAGTCAGCAATTATACCTGCTGCGAGAGGAATCGTTGCTTCTCGGGTGTAATTTTTATCGATTGACGAAGGTGTGCTTTTTGGAGCGGGTAACGCACAACAATGGGGTCTTTCGGAGGCATTATTGCTGGGTAGCAGTCACCGAAGGCCGAACACTTTTCATGAATAAGTCCTCACTATCAAACCAACTTGCTGCTAAGCCGTCCTCTTTTGGTCGCCATCACAAGCTCTACTGGATCGTTATTGTCTCAATGGTGGTCCTCACCTTGGGCAATCAGGCAGTCATCCAGCACACCATTCAGGAAAAGATGTACGACGAACACATCGTGAACTTGGCCGGACGGCAGCGGATGCTGAGCCAGAAAATTGTGAAAACGGCCTACCGTGCCCTAATGACCCGCGACCAAGAGCAGATCGTGGTCCTGAAAAACCTGACTGGCCTCTGGAACGAAGTGCACTGGGGACTTCAACGAGGCAACGATCGGTTGAACCTGCCCCCGCTCAGAAGTGAAGCCATTCAGCAACTTTTCGTGCAGGTACAGCCGTACCAAACCGCGTTGTTTGAAGCGGTGAACCAAACGCAAAAAGTAGACAGCCTGCTCCCCCGCATTGAGAAGATTAACGAGCAGGGACAGGAATTTTTGGTGCGGATGGATCAGATTGTGAATGCCTTTGAAACCGATGCCCGGCGGAAGCTCACCTTTCTGATGCACCTGGAGATAATACTAGCCGTGGTGAGCATCCTGGTACTAATGCTAGAAATTTTCTTTGTGTTTCGCCCCTTCTACCGCAAAATTGCCACTCAGAATGAGCAGTTACGCGAGATTGCTTACATTCAATCGCACGAGGTACGCCGCCCGGTGTGTTCTATTCTGGGGCTGATGCAACTCATCCAGGATGAGGAAGAACTCGCCGCCCGCACGCAGTACGTAGAAATGCTCAAGATAAGCACCGAAGAGCTGGAACGCGCCACCCGGCAGATCGTGGAGCGCGTGAACGAGCAGTCGGCCCCCTTCACTGATAGGGCTTCGTCCGAAGGGGCTTCATCTGAAATGCGCCACTCCACTTTTGCAAATCAGTAGAATCCTGAATAATTTGCGTTCCTACTGGCCAACCCACCTCCGTGACGCACCCCCCCTACCAAGATTTTCTATCGGGCACCCGAACCCTCGGGGTATTGGGCGGCGGACAACTCGGCCGCATGCTGATCCAATCGGCCATCGACTTCAACCTCGATGTGCACGTGCTCGATCCCAACCCGCGGGCACCCTGTCACGCCATTGCTACGCAGTTCACCACCGGTTCGCTCACTGACTTCGACACCGTATACGCCTTCGGGCAAGCCTGCGATCTGCTCACCATCGAGATTGAGAACGTGAATACCAACGCCCTCCGGCGGCTGCGCGACGAGGGCACTTCCGTGTATCCCGAACCCAAGGTCATCGAACTGATCCAGGACAAGCGCGCCCAGAAACAGTTTTACCAACGGCACGGCATTCCTACGGCCGACTTCGTGCTCACCGAATCGCGGGCCGACCTGGCACAACACGTTGACCGTTTGCCCGCCGTGCATAAGCTAGGCCGGGCCGGTTACGACGGACGCGGCGTACAGGTGCTGCGCTCGGCCGACGCTCTCTCTCAAGGCTTCGACGCGCCGGGAGTGCTAGAAAAATTAATCGACTTCGAAAAAGAAATTTCGGTGATCGTGGCGCGTAACGCCCGCGGCGAAGTGCGTACCTTCCCGGTAGTGGAACTGGTGTTTCATCCCGAGAAAAACCTGGTAGAGTATTTATTTGCCCCCGCCCACTTGTCGGAGGAGCTTCGGCAGCGGGCCGACCAACTGGCGCGCACCGTTATTGAGCAACTGAACATGACCGGTCTGCTGGCCGTAGAGATGTTCGTGACCCCAGCCGGAGAAGTTTTAGTCAACGAAGTGGCCCCGCGCACCCACAACAGCGGTCACCACACTATTGAGGCCAACGCTACCTCGCAGTTCGAGCAGCACCTGCGGGCCATTCTTGGTTTGCCCCTGGGGGCCACCACCCTGAAGACGCCCGCCGCGATGGTGAACCTGCTGGGCGAAGCCGGGCACGAAGGTGCGGCCCGCTACGAAGGACTCGACGCGGTGCTGGCCACCGAAGGGGCGCACGTGCACCTGTACGGAAAAACCACCACCAAGCCCTTTAGAAAGATGGGCCACGTGACCCTGACCGCCTCCGACGCCGGAACCCTACCGCAACGCGCGCGTTGGGTGCAACAAACCCTAAGAGTGATCACATGAGCCAAGCACAAGTAGGCATCATCATGGGCAGCCAATCCGACCTGTCGGTGATGCGCGAAGCCGCCGAAATTCTGGAAGAGCTGGAAATTCTCATTGAGGTAACCGTGGTGTCGGCGCACCGCACTCCGCACCGCCTGGTGCAATACGCCGAGCAGGCCCGGGGTCGGGGCATCCGGGTGATCGTGGCCGGAGCGGGCGGAGCGGCCCACCTGCCGGGTATGGTGGCGGCCCTTACCTCGCTGCCCGTGATCGGCGTGCCCATCCGGTCGCGTAACTCCATCGACGGCTGGGATTCGGTGCTGTCGATCCTGCAAATGCCGGGCGGCGTGCCGGTGGCCACCGTGGCGCTCGACGGAGCGAAGAACGCGGGCATCCTGGCCGCCCAGATTTTGGGCACGTTCGACAAGAAAGTGGCCAAGCGGCTGGACGCCTACAAGCAAGAACTCAAAGAAAAGGTGGAGACATCGGCCCAGCAGATGGAAGAATACGGCTACCAGGGCAAGAAAATCGGATTCAGCAAGTAACGCATGAACAATTCCGCCACCAAAAATTTGTTGCTCCTACTACTACAGGGCGCCACAGCCTGCTCTTACACCCAAGAGCGGGGGAAAGAACCCGCCACGGCGGAGACTCCAGCGGCCTCCTCCGAAAGCGCTCCGGCAACAACGCCTACTTTCGCAGTGTACCTCGAGAATTCAGGCAGCATGGACGGCTACGTGCGCGGGGTAACGGCCTTCGAGGATGATGTGTATCAACTGCTGGTCGACCTGGGCTACGCTGCCGATACGCTCTCGCTGTTCTACATCAACTCTCAACCAATTCCCTACGCGGCGGGCGCCGAACAGTTTATCAGCAAGCTGGAACCCGCCGAGTTCCAGCAGCGGGGGGGCAACCGATCCAACAGCGATCTGAACCAGATCTTCAGCGAACTGCTTCAGCAAACCACCGGGCAGCGGGCCACCCTGCTGATCTCCGATTTTATTCTGTCACTGGGTAAAGGAAGCACCGAAGACCTGCTCAATAACCAGCGCATCAGCATCTATAACACCTTTCGGCAGCGGCTGGAAGCCCAACCGCTGGGTACCTACATCGTGAAGATGCACGCTGACTTCACCGGGAACTATTACACCAAAGACGACCGCCCGGTGTACCTCACCGGCGTGCGCCGCCCCTACTACCTGTGGTTCATCGGACCGGCAGCTATCATCCGCACGCTGCCCACCGTTGCCAAGGTGGAACAACTGCCGGGTTTCGCCAACAGCTACACCTTACTACCGGTGAGCGAGGAGACTGCCCCCAACCCGTTTTATACCGTTTTGAACAACACCTTCAAGCAGGGCTCGTTTCGTACGGATCGGAAGGCGTCCGGACGAACCGCCCAGGGTCAGGACTACGTACACGGCATCGAGAAAGTGCAGGCCAGTCGCCGGGGCGAGCCGAGCGGCACCTTCAGCTTTAGCGTGGCGGTAGACCTGTCGGACGTGGCCGCCGATGCCAGTTACCTCACTGATCCCGACAACTACCAGACGTCGGGCTACCAGCTTGATACCGTGCTCACGCTTGATGCGGTAAATATGCTTCATCCGCGCGACCGCGCTCTGGCCGAAGGCGTGGCCACCCACGTGCTGGCCTTTTCCACCACCCGGCGCTCCTACTCCGATTTGCAGGTGGCCCTGCAACGACAAACTCCGGCCTGGGTAGCGAAAACCAGCACCAACGACGATACCGCCATCAAAAACAACGAAGCCGCGCACGATCAAACCTTCGGATTTCGTTACTTAGTGGCCGGCGTGGAAGAGGCCTACCATAACGTGTACGGGCAAGCCCCTCACTTCATCCTGACCGTATCCGTGAATCCCTAATCTATGAACGACCTACTTGCCCCCCTCTACGAAGGCTGGGGACTGTTTTACCTGGACAATTTCTCGGATGACTTGTATAACAACCGCCTGTACATTCCCATTGGACTCACCCTGCTACTGTCATCGGCAGCGCTGGTGGGCGTGTTCTACTACGTGATTAACCACCCGCGCTTCAACCGCTGGTACCACTGGCTGTTCTACGTGTTTCTTGTCGGGGCGATCAACTTCGGGGTGGCCTACTACATCAGCTACACCACCATCAGCCAGTTATACGAGCAGGACCCGTACCAATCGCAGTATTACACCTTTGCGCTGGTGAATTTCCTGTACACCCTGGTGTTCTCGTTCCTGTTTTCGTACCTGTTGCGCTGGTGGAGCGTCAACGCCGCCACCACCCCCATTCCGCAGTAGTTGCAGCCAGTCAAAATGAAGCATGCTGAACTAAATAAGAATGCTCGCTTGTGATCAACCTGACTTGGCACGAGGCGATATTCCAGAGAGAATCTTTAAAAAGCGGAAGGGTTATCCAACCTACTCTTCCCAATGTGAGGCACGATGGTCTGGCGCCGTTTCCCGGCGCTGCACCCTAAGCGTATACGACATACGGCTACTCACAAAACCCCAAAAACCATTCGTATACCTTATTTCTGTCCATCAGCGGCGTTTGCGAGTTGGCAAAAAACTCGGGGTGCCACTGCACGCCCATTACCTTACCTTCTTCGGCTTTCATCCACTGAAAAGCCTCCACCAAACCATCTTCGGCGGAGGTAGCCAATACTTTCAAATCTTTTCCTAAATCTTTCACCGCCTGATGGTGCACCGAGTTGACGGTGCGCACGGCTTCTTCACCCTGCAAGCGTTCTAACAGACCGCCTTTGACTAACGCAATTTCGTGATGCAGTTGGTCGTATAAGACCGCGTCGCGGTGCAGGCGGGCGTCGGGACACTGGGTGGCAATGTCCTGATACAGCGTGCCGCCAAAGTAAGCGTTCATCAACTGAAAGCCCCGGCAGATGCCGAACACCGGCTTTTCGTGCTTCATGGCGTACTTCAAGATGCGCATCTCGTAGGCATCACGGAAGGGATCGCCCAGCCAGGATCCGATGGGTTCTTCGCCGTAGGTTTGCGGAGCCAGGTCGGCTCCGCCCTGAAACACAAAGCCGTCGAACTGGGCCAGCAGTTCGTCTAGCATTTCCCCCTCTAAATCAGGAATAAGGATAGGCAGCACGTGGGGACGATACAGGTAGCGGGCCATGTCGCGTTCCAGATAGCAAAGGTGCTTGGCCGAAAAGTAGGTCCGTTTCGGATCCGGATACATCAGGCAGGCCGTCACTCCCAGTTTAATCATAAAGCTTCAGTATAAAGCCGGTAGAAATCGTCGCGGGTCACCGGTTTGGGGTTGTTGGGATGAGCAAAGTCATCGACGGCCAAGTTGGTCAGCGTGTCGATACTTTCGGCGGTCACTCCCGCTTCGCTCAGTCGCGCGGGCAAGCCGATGTTCTTAATCAGGCGGCGCACGTCTTGCACCACCGCTTCGCCGGTATGTTCCTTGAGTCCCATTGCCTGGGCGATGTCCACGAAGCGGTACTCGCTACCCCGCCGGTTGAACTGCAGACCGTAGGGCAAACAAATGGCATTGGCCAGTCCGTGGTGCATGTCGAGCAGCGACGACAACGGATGGGCCATCGAGTGCACCACGCCCAGCCCCTTCTGGAAGGCCACCGCCCCCATCAGCGAGGCCAGCAGCATGTCGGCGCGCGACACCGGGTCGGGTCGGTTCACGGCGGGTTCGAGCGCCCGCACGATCAGGCGGATACCCTCCAGGGCGATGCCGTTGGCCATCGGGTGATAGTTTTTGGCTAAGTAAGCCTCCAAATTATGCGTGAAGGCATCCATGCCGGTGGCCGCGGTGATGGCCGGAGGCAAACCGTAGGTCAGTTCGGGGTCGGCGAACACGCGCTGTGCCATCAGGGTGGGGTGAAACAGGATGCGTTTCTTCTTGGTGTCATCTTCCGAGATCACAGCGCTGCGGCCCACCTCGCTGCCGGTGCCTGCGGTGGTGGGCACGGTCACGAACAGCGGAATGGGATCGGTCACGTACTGGTCACCGCCCTGCAAATCGTCGTAGTCGAACAGATCGCGGCGGTTGTTGATGCTCAGCGCGATGGCGCGGGCCACGTCCATCGCGGCGCCGCCCCCAATGCCCACAATGGCGTCGCTGTTGTGCTGTTGATAGGCTTCGTTGCCCCGCAGCACGTCGGACTTCACCGGATTTTTAGAGATGTGCGCAAACACCTCGGGTTGCAGCCCCTTGAGCAGCAGGTCTTCGGCAATTTTGCGAAAGAAGTCCAGGTCGGCCACTTGGGCATCGGTGACCAGCAGCGGGCGGTGCACGTTCTGGGTCTTGAGGTACGGACCGAGCTCCCGAACGGCTCCTTCGCCGAAGCGGATTACGGTGGGAAAGTTAAATTGGTAGATCATGAGTGGTTTGCGATAAGATTCTGTACCTCTTTTTTTAGGATTGGGACATGCTTATTAAGGATAGCCCAAATATCCTCATCGGATACATTGTCGTAGGCGTGGATGATTTGATTCCGCAAACCGACAATTCGTTTGGCATTGGTCAGCGGAAAAGAGGGGTCTACACGAATTATCCGACTAACTGCTTCGCCAATAATCTCTAGGTCTCGCTCTATAGCTCTTTTCAGAAGGGTGTTTGACTGATATTGGTAAAAGTCCTTTGGAAATTTTCCGAGATGCTGTTCAATCTCATTGATGGCTTTTTGTATATCATATAGCCACTTTAGTACTCTTTCGTCCATATACTAATAGCTTGTTCCGACTGACAGATCGTTTTAGTATCGGATTTTTTAGTGTTTGCATCTCTAGCAAATCTATTTTTCGAGAGAATAGTGCTTCTAATCCCTCCTTGAAATCCATGTGATTATCAAAGTACTCTAACGGATCAACTTCCCCAAACTTAACTAAAAAATCGATATCACTGTGTGGGGTAAACTGCGGACCGGTTATTGACCCAAAGACATACAAATTATGCACATTGTGCTTTTTGCATAACGACTGGATGCGGTCACTATGACGAGCCACTTCTGGGGGTAGTTGCTTGATTGTTGGTGTTTCCATACCACCAAAGATAACAGAATCGCCGTAAGAACGGACTAAGCAAACACGTTTTTGGTCGTCAAATCACCTCAAAGTAACGCTTCACTTCCCAGTCGGTGACGGCCTGCGAGAACCGTCGCCACTCCCATTCCCGGGTACGCACAAAGTGATCAACGAAGTCGGCTCCGAAGAGTTTGGCGGGCAGCTCCGAATTCTTCATAGCCTGGGTCGCCGCGTGCAGGTGGGGCGGCAATGCCGTGGCCTCCTTGTCCTCGTAGCCGCTGCCAGTGGTGGGCGGCTGGTCGAGCGTGAGTTGGTTTTGGATGCCGTACAAGCCGCTGGCCAGGCAGGCGGCCATGGCCAGGTAGGGGTTCACGTCGGAGCCGGGCACGCGGGTTTCCAGGCGGGTCGACTTCTTGCCTCCGGCCAGCGTGCGCAGGGCGGTGGTGCGGTTGTCGGCTCCCCAGGTGGCGGTGGTGGGCGCCCAGGCCCCTTCGGTGAGGCGCTTGTAGCTGTTGACGGTGGGGGCGTACATCGGCAGAATGTGCGGCAGACAGTGCAGTTGCCCCGCCACGTAGCTGCGCATTAGGTCAGACATGCCATCGGCAGCCCCCTCATCGTAAAAGAGGTTTTGTTTTTTGTCTTCATCCCACAGGCTCTGGTGCACGTGACCGCTGCAACCAGGCAGCTTTGCGTCCCACTTGGCCATAAAACTGGCCATAATGCCGTGCTGCTGGGCAATTTCTTTGGCTCCCGCTTTGAAGAGCACCGCCCGATCGGCCGACTCTAGAATGTCGCCGTACAAAATGGCCACTTCGTAGACGCCCGGTCCGGTTTCGGTGTGCAGCCCTTCCAGGGGCACGTCGAAGCGCAGCATCAGGTCGAACAGGTCGTTGAAGTAGGGGCTGTTCATCGAACTGCGCAGCAGCGAGTAGCCGAACATGCCCGGGGTAAGGGGCTGAATGTTCGTGAACGATTTCTCTTCCAAGCCTTCGGAGGTTTCGGCGAAGTTGAACCATTCAAATTCTTGCGAAAACTGGGGCGTGTACCCGGCGTCCAAGGTTTGCTGCTTGATTTTTTTCAACAGACTCCGCGGACAAATCGCCTCCCCTGATCCGCCACCGAAGTCGCCCAGGAAAAAGGGCAGGTCATCTTCCCAGGGTATTTTCCGGTAGGTAGTCGGGTCCAGTTGGGCGTCTACGTCGGGGTAGCCGGTGTGCCAGCCAGTGAACCGCGCATTGTCGTAGGCGGTGTCGATGGCATCCCAGCCAAACACTACACTACAGAAGCCGAAGCCCCCGTCGAGGGCCGATAAAAACTTGTCGCGGTGCATCACCTTGCCGCGCAGCACCCCGTCCATGTCGGTGACGGCTACCTTCACCTTGACGGCGGGATGGTTGGCAATTTCTTGTTTGATTTCTTCGGTGGTCATAGTAGAAAGCGAATGGATAATTTGTTGGTTAGGGTTCTTTGTTTAGCTTCTTTTTAAGCTCCTGAATAAGCTGTTCTTGCTCTTTCAACGCTTTATCTTTTTCTTCTAAAGCTTCGCTCTTTTGTCTCAGCTCTTTCTCCTTCTCCGCCAACTGCTTCAGGTACTCTCGTTCTTTTCGGCCCATCATGGCTTGCACGGTGCGCCAGGCCTCCCGCTCTTTCTCGATCTCCCGCCGCTCTTCCGGCGAAGTGCCCGAGTGGTGCAGAATATTAGTGATGAGACGTACTTCTTCTACATCGGCCTCGTGGGCGTATTCTTTGATAATTCGGGCCTCATCAATGAAGTTTCGCTGCTCGAAAACGCTTAACAGCTTATCAAGGCTGGTGTGGTAGCGATCCGTGATGCGTTCCACCTGCACCAGGTAGCTGTCGTGCGTCAATTTCTCAATAAAATCGCTCTTGGTCTCCATCACTGACTGGTCGATCAGGTTCACGTATTGACGGGCCACCCGCACGCAGGGCGAATCCACCTCCGGCAGGTTGAAGCCCAGAATATAGATGGTGGTAATCGGCAGCGCTGTAGGATCATCATCAATAGTTTCCTCTTTCTTATACTGCTCGGCCAGATAGTAGCGAAAGCGCATCAGGTCCACGATGTTACGGGCTTTCTGAATTTCAATCAGCACTTTCTTGCGTTCTCCGTCGTCGGTCCGGATGGTGGCCACAAAATCCAGTCGAAACACCGTCAGCACGTCAGCCTGGTCCACGTAGGTAAATTCCTGCGGCTGCACTTGCACTTCTTCGATAGTGTCGCCGGTGAGGGTGCTGATAAAAAACCGGGCCACCCGCTCGTTCTCCATCAGGCGTTTGAAGACGGTGTCGTAGATGGGATTGGCAATGAGCATAGGGTACGAAGTGAATAGGGCAAAAGTACACTTTTTCGTTAAGTAGCGGACGGCAACTTACAATTAGACCAAAAAGACAAGTTAATCTTCACATCGCGATGTCTTCGTAGAGCTGCTCCAGGCGGATTGAGCAGCCCAACACTTCTACAGCCTGATCCTTCTGATCAAAAACCTCGGTCTGCCAATGGCCGTCGGAGTTTTTTCTTCGAATTTCTACCCGAACCTGGTCCGGCGCAACGAGCAGGTACTCACGAAACGACTCCAAGGACTGGTAACAGCTGTATTTCTCCTCCTGATCGTACTTCACCGTGCCCTCGGACGACACCGCTACGATGGCTGACGGATTAGTCAAAGCGTATGCTCCGCGCGGCAGCTTGTGTCGCTGCGATTCGCCACAGACCACTGTCGCATCAGGATACACGAACTTGTTGCATTCTGGCACAAATACGCGAATATCACTGCTGTAGATGCGACAGCCCTTTTTACGGAGAGGTTCTCGAAGATGACCGCGAATGGCCGAAGCCAGTAGATCATGCTCCTCGGCGACACCCGACATGGCCACTACCCATCCGTCATGGTACTCGTGCTTCAGGCCGATTTCGTCCTCCAGCCGGATATAATCCTCGGTGCTTAGTTTTTCCAGTAGGTTCATCATCATTTCACCTTCATTCAATCCTTCTATCCTTCGATCATTCCTTTTCACACCGACAACTTCCACCCATTATGATACTGCGCCGCTACCATCGCTTCCGCATCGCTATCGTTCTTAAACGTGCCCTTTTCCTTATCCCAGTAGATTTTGCGGCCCAGGCGGTAGGCAATGTTGCCCAGATGCGCCACCACGGCCACGTTGCTGCCGATCTCAATAGGACACACCGGCTGCTCGCGCGACCGAATGCAGTCGACAAAGTTTTGGGCGTGCGCGTCGCGCGGGTCACCGGTGCGCGGTTGGTAGGGCAGTTTGTCCATTATGTAGCGTTCGGTACCGTCGTCAGCCCGCTTCATCACCGGAAAGATTTCCCACCCGCGGCGGTCGATCACCATGCGTCCCTTTTCGCCCACGAACTCGATGCCGTGGTCTTTGCCGTAGGGCCCCTTCGGGTTGATCATGTTGTGCTCCCACACCATAATAAAATCGTCGAACTCGTAGCTAGCGCTCATGGTGTCAGGAGTTTCCATGGCGCTATCGGGATCGGCCAGTTTGCCACCCGAGGCCATCACGGCGTTGGGAGCGGCCACGTCCATGCCCAGCAGCACCATGTCGATGAGGTGCACCCCCCAGTCGGTCATCTTGCCCCCGGCGTAGTCCCAGTACCAGCGAAATGAGCCGTGGAAGCGGTTCTCGTTGAAGGGGCGCTCCGGGGCGGGGCCCAGCCACATTTTGTAGTCGACCTCGGGCGGAGCGGCCGTGTCGGGTTTGGGCTGCACAATGCGGTCCACTCCGCTGTGGTTCCAGGCGCGCACAAAATTGACGCGCCCCAGTTCGCCGTCGCGGATGCGTTTCATGGCGGGCTGCCAGTGGGTGCTGCTGCGTTGCTGCTGGCCCACCTGCACCACGCGGCCGTACTTCTTCACCGCGTCGGCGATCACCCGGCACTCTTCGATGGAGTTAGCCAGCGGTTTTTCTACGTACACGTCGAGCCCGGCCTGGCAGGCGTAGATGGTTTGCAGGGCGTGCCAGTGGTCGGGCGTGCCCAGCACGACGGCGTCCAGGTCGGGATGCTCGTAGAGTTTACGGAAGTCAGTGTAGCCCTTCGGACGGTAGCCCGTGATCTTTTCGGTGTCGGCCAGGCGGCGGTCGAGCACGCGTTGGTCTACGTCGCACAGCGCCACGCACTTGACGCCGGGCATTCGCAGGTGCGACTGCAAATTGGCCCAGCCGATGCTGTTGACGCCCACCACGGCAATGTTCACCTGATCGCTAGGTGGGGTAATGACGGAACGAGCAAAAGCATTGGAAGGATCGATAGCCGCAGTGGCCAGGGCGCTGCCAGACAAGGTTTTGAGGAAGGTACGTCGAGGGTTAGGCATTTTTTAGTGGGTTGGTGGGTGTATACTGTATTGGTTGATTATCGGTAGGGACAGATTGCAATCTGTCCCTACCGGCAATCCGGTTACGAATCATAATTCCTCAAAATACGCACACGACGGCTGCTTTGCAATAGGAATCTTGATTGATAATAACTACATTTAGGAAATTTATAGCCATGAGCATGGATCGAACGCACTTGGGTGAATTTGAAGAGATCGTACTGCTCACCGTCGCGGTGCTCTACGACGAGGCTTACGGAGTAGCGATCAAGCACGACATCGAGGAACGCCTAAACCGCTCGGTAAGCGTGGGCGCGCTGCAATCGGCGCTACGGCGCATGGAAAACAAGGGGTTTCTGACCTCCCGACTCGGTGAGGCCTCCCCGGTACGGGGCGGCAAACGCAAGCGCTACTTCACCGTGTCGCCCTACGGCAAACAAGCACTCACCGAGGCAAAAGAAACCCGACTGCAACTCTGGCGGGCCATCCCTAAAATTGCATTTGATTTTTAACCGGCTTTCGCATGAAAGATAATCCTCCAACCTGGGCGCGTCGCTTCTTTCGCGCTTACTGCCATCCCAACTTCAGGGAAGACCTGGAAGGCGATCTGCAAGAGCTGTACGAAGAACGACTTCCGCACATGAGCTACCGCAAAGCCCAGGGGCACTACATCCGCGACGTGCTGCTGCTCTTTCGCCCCGCCATCATTCGTCCGCTAACCCTCAACCGTTTAGTATCCAACCAATCTCCCGCTATGTACCGCAATTACTTCAAAACCGGCTTTCGCAATCTGCTCAGGCACCGGGGCTACGCCCTGCTCAACATTTTCGGACTGGCCATTGGTATGGCGGCCGCGATTGTATTGTTCTTGATCGTTCGCTACGAGCAATCGTTCGACACCTTTCATCCCCGACACAGCCAAATCTACCGTTTGGGCGAACAGGAGGTGCAGAACGGTGAAACCACTGCCTACGACGCCACTCCGGTGCCGGTGGTGCCCTCACTGCTCGAAGAGATTCCCGAGGTGGTGGCGGGCACCCGCTTTTTTGCTCCCAACCAGATTCGTCTGCGCTACCAGGACCGCACCGCCAACCCACTGGTGCACTTTGTGGATTCGGGATTTGTCGAGCTGTTCGATTTTGGGTCAATCGCCGGTGATCTGCGGCAAACCCTCACCTCTGCCGACCGCATCGTGCTCACCGCATCGGTGGCCAAAAAACTGTTCGGCAGCGCGGAAGCCGTGGGAAAAACCCTGGCGGTGGTCAACGACGAGCGGCAGTTCACGGTGGGGACGGTGCTGGCTGATCCACCGGCCAATTCTTCGTTGCAGTTTGAGGCCCTGCTGCCCTGGGCCAACGCCCCCGACTGGGTGACCAAAGACGCCAACTGGTACGACACCTTCATGACCGGCTTCGTGAAACTTTCCGACCACCCCGATCCGGCGGCGTTGTCCGAAAAGCTACTGGCCTTCAAAACGCGCCACTACGCTGACGACAAAAGTGCGGATATTCAGCTGCACCTACGCCCCCTAGCTGACCTGCGCGCCTTCGACACCGACAACCAACCGATCATCAATTTGCTGAGCCTGATTGCCGCCCTCACCTTGCTCATCGCCAGCGTAAACTTTATGAACCTGGCGACCGCCCAATCACTGCTGCGCACCCGGGAAATTGGGGTACGCAAAGCGTTGGGCTCACTGCGCGGTCAGTTGGTCGGACAGTTCCTGACCGAATCGGTGCTGACCACACTGCTGGCCCTGGGGGTCGGTATCCTGCTCGTGCACGGCATGCTGCCGTGGTTCAACCGCTACTTTGACCTGCCGCTCACCTTCCGCTACTGGCAGAACCTGCCCCTGTTGAGCACATTGCTCGGCGGAGGGCTGCTGGTTGGTTTGCTGGCGGGGATGTATCCGGCCCTATTCGTCTCCCGCTGGTCGCCGGTGGCTTCACTGAAGGGGCACCGACACCGCGGGACGGGGCGCTGGTTGCAGCAGAGCCTCATCGTGGTGCAGTACGTGGCCTCCATCGTGCTGATTGCCGGCACGCTGGTGATCTGGCGGCAAATTCAGTTTATGCAGTCGCAGGATTTGCGGTTTGACCAGGAGAACGTGGTGGGTTTTTCGCTCTGGTACGATAATTATGGCTTCGAGAGCGAAGAGCAGGCAACATCGGCGATCAAGACGATGATCAACCGACTGAAAAACGAGAGTGCGGTGGTGGACCTTGCTTTCGCCGAAAAGTTACCCGGGCAGTACGATCACAATTATAACAGCTTTCGGGATAGCCAAACCCCAACGCAGGAGCCAATTAGTTTGCGGCAGGTGACGGTGGGGGAAGGTTACTTTGAGACCTTGGGAATGAACATGATCGCGGGTGGCTTTCCCTCGCCCGAGGCAGCTCCCAACAGCGGCTTCGCGGTGGTGCTCAACGAAACTGCCCTGAAAGCCTTCGGCTGGCAAGATATCAACGATAAATCTCTGATGGCTAGTGGAGACAACACGCTTTTTCCGGTGGTGGGAGTGGTAGAGGATTACCACTACCAATCGCTGCAGGAGAAGATTCAACCCATGATCCACTTTTGCTACCTCGGTGATGAGTATTACTACGGCCACATCGCCGTGCGTCTGCAACCGGGCCGCACCACCGCGGGTTTGGCCGTCCTTGAGTCCGCTTACCAGTCACTGAATCCCTACGAACCGTTTGATTACTATTTTCTGGATGCCGAGTTCGATAAAATGTACCGCACCCAGGAGCGGCTGGGCTTCACCGCCACGCTGTTCGCCGGTGTCGCCGTGGTGCTGGCCTCACTAGGACTGCTGGCGCTGGCGGCCTTTGCTGCCCAACTGCGTCGCAAAGAAGTTGGAGTACGCAAGGTGCTGGGCGCTTCGGTGACGCAAATCATCGTGCTGTTGTCGCGCAACTTTGCCGGGCTGGTCGCCATTGCCTTCGTGGTGGCCGGTCCGCTAATCTACTACGCCGCCGAGCGGTTTTTGCAGGACTTTGCCTATCGGATTGGCCTGGGAGCAGACGTTTTTCTCATCGCCGGGGTCATTGCCCTGCTGGTTGCCGGACTTAGCGTGAGTGCGCAAGCCCTTCGGGCGGCTTCGGAAAATCCCGTGGAGGCACTGCGGGATGAGTGATAAGCATTTGGCATTTTCTATGAGACGAATTATTGTTTTATCTCTCCTGCTGGTTTTGGCAAAATCAGCGGTGGCCCAAATCATTCGCGGAGTGGTACTAGATTCCGCTACGCAAAAGCCTTTGCCTTACGTTCATATTGGGATACCGGGCAAAAACATGGGTACCATATCTCGCGATGACGGCACCTTCCAAGTTGATTTAGCGCGGGCTACATCGCAGGATTCACTTACCTTTTCCAGCATTGGTTACTGGATGGAGCATGTTTCTCGGTCGCAGTGGTCGCAAAATCCGCTTAGACTCTACCTTGCTCCCCAAACTTATACTTTGCGCGAAGTCTTAGTAGAGGACTCGCGACTCTACGAACCCGTTAAGCTGGGGCGATATAAACCTACTAGAGTTACCACCGGGCATAACGGCCCCGGAGACTTTGGTTTCGGCGGCGAGTGGGGGCTTCGCATTCCGCACCACGGCCAGACCTATCGGATTATAGATATCAACTTTCATACGCGCTTCAACACACTGGACAGCGCACTTTTCCGCATTAACATCTACAGCATCCAGGACAGCCTACCCCACCAATCGCTGCTCCGGCACGAATTGCTGGTCAAAAGTTATCGCCGCGATAAATGGATTGTCAAGGATGCATCCGACGAAAGCATAGTGATTGACCAGGATATCATTGTCAGTTACGAGTTGCTTCAACTTTGGCGCAGTTCAACGGGCAACAACGCACTGTTCTTCACGCATGGCAAAGAGTACGCTAGTCCAACCTACCACCGTCCTACGAGTCTGGCCCCGTGGCAGATGCAAGAAGAGCCTTCGATTACGCTATACATACTGGTGGAGGGCTATCTGAAATGATGATTTGGCATTCTTCGTATAGTTCGCCTTAAGCGTTGTACCTGTAGTCGGTATTGCCTACCTTAGTGAGTCAACAAAGTTATCCATGTATGAATCTCGCGGTAAAGGAGCATCTTTCGATTGAGGAGTACAACCAACTGGAAGAACAAACCAACACTCGTTACGAATATCATGGCGGACACGTGTATGCCATGGCCGGGGGTTCGCCTAAGCACGGCATCATTGCGGGTAACATTATAGGTATTCTTCAAAATCAGTTGCGACAGGGATGTCGGGTGGGAAGCAGTGACCTGAAATATTACATAGCTTCTATTGATAAATCGCTCTATCCTGACGCTTCGGTGGTATGTCTTCCCTACCAACTATCCAACCAAGACCGCAATGCGCTCATTAATCCGGTACTGTTGGTTAAGGTGCTTTCAGAGAGTACTGCTAATTACGACCGCGGTAGCAAATTTTATTACTACAGCGAACTACCTTCACTGCGTGAGTACTTACTCATCGAGCAGAATAGTTGGAAGGCAGAGACGCGTTTCCGAAACGCTGCTGACGAGGAGTGGAAGATGAACTGGTTTGAAGGAAAGGACGCCACGGTAGTGTTGCGTTCAATGAACATCACTATTCCGCTTGCCGAGCTATACCTAGAAACCGAAGATTTATAGTATTCTGAAAGCTTTGGTCTGAGATATACTACTTCACTTTATTCAGCATCTCCAGCCATATACCGATCAAACCGCTCGGCTACAAAACCATTCCGCAGATAATCCGGTAGCCCGTTCAGCCACTCCTGATACTTATCTGTTCCGAATGCCCACACCACGTAAGCCTCGTGCACAAAGTTGAGGTACTCCACGATGCCTAGCAGCGACTGGTGAAACAGGGCCACGTCAATGTCCGCCTCGATGAAGCGCTCAATCTCGCGGTGGCCCGGTGAGATGCGCAACCGTGATAACAGGTCAAACACCGTAGTGTAGCCGATGCGCCAGTTGATCTGCTGCCAATGCCGCTCGTCGAAGCGCTTGAGCGCCTTGCCCGTGCGGGTGCGCAGCGCCAGTTGCTCGTTGGCTTGCACCGCCTGCCGCACCTGCTGCGCCCGCTGCCGGTGGGTGGTGCGCAAAACTGTCCGATCTGCCGCTGCGCTTCCGGTTCGCTGGTCGACAACTGCAAGCTGGGGTTTAGCCGTCCGTAGGGCAAGCGCCGCATGCGGGGTTGGTGGGGGTTTCCGGTGGCGTAGAACGACACCGCTGCGGGATATGCTCCCTTCGCTACCTGTTTGCCTCCCTCAGCGATGACGCGCTCGGGTTGCCGAGCGGTGATGCCGTGCAGCCGCAGCATCGCAATCAAGCTCTCCTGTACGCTGTAGTGAGCCTGCGGAAACGTCCAGTGCAGGGTGTGGCGCAGGTAGTCCTCGTTGGTGGCCTGGGCGCTGCTGCGCAGGGTGTACTCCGTGTTCCAACTGTTGAGCAGGTGCTTCTGTACCGAAGCCATCACCGCCTCATCGACTTGCGGCTCAAACTGCTGTAGATACGGCAGTTCGGACAACTGATGCGCGTGTTCGGCGTGCTGAATATGGTAATTGAGGGCGAAAAAATGGTTCAGGAATACCTGCGCCGGAATAGACTCGCGGGGTATTTCCAGGGTGCTACTTTCGCCGGATGATAATGCTAATTCTGCCATAATTATGCTCCGATTTTATACTTAAAATAAGAACATAAAACAGGTCGAAAAGAGTCCGGGAGCAGCTTAATTTATCGAGAAAAGTTTACTTGCTTAAGTGATTGATTTTCAGATACTTACGAAGTATTTTCATGACTTTTTATGTTATTAAAGGGCGTGGCCGCCACGCTGTAGCGGGTGTGCTGCGAGGGCCACAGACAGAAGCCGTCGTGGTGCTTGGTGATGAGCACTACGTAGCGCATGCCCGCCGCCCGCGCCGCCGCGCACCACTGGTCGGTATCCAACTGCGTGGGGTTGAAGCGAGCCGGGTCCAGCGTACCGTCGCTCCACTCCACGTCGTAGTAGGTGTTAAAAGTTTAGGGCTTTCGAACAATCTGCTGCCCTGCCCATTGCTGGATATCGTTGTTTGCAAATTTCACGTCCTTGGTCTGCTCCCCTGATACCTGAATCAGCACGTCGGTGGCGGCGGTGGCTTCGATGGCCTGCACGCGCGCATCCTGCACATTATGTAGCGCAACTACGGGGTGGCCATCATTTCCCGCTTGGCCTCGAAAATCGTTAACAGTAAGGCCGCGGACGTTTTCTATCGCCAGGGCACTTTGCCACTTTTTCTCGACTACTTCGTTCCAGTGTACGCGTACCTGGCTGATGGTCAAACCTTCAACGTCCGTTGCCATTAGGGCGTGGGTAGCCCGCTTGTCGGGCTTGACTTCGGGGTGCATAAACAGCTGCACTTGGTCTAACGTGATATTGCGAATGCTTTCCGCACCCAGACCACTAATTTTGCTGGTGCCCTGTCCGTGCGCGATGATGTTGCTCAGCAGCACGTTTTCGATGCTTCCTACCTCAGAATCTTCCCGGCGCTTGAGCACCACCAGCCAGAAGGGGTCGGCGCTGCCCCACCAGTTGAAGTGCTTGCGGTTCAGCTCCATGGTGACGTTGGACACGATCACGTCGCTCACCCGGCCGCCGTCGCGCACGATGATGCCCAGCCCGCGGTTGCTGTTGCTGATGACGCAGTTGGTGAACACGATGTGGCGGAAATCACCGTAGGTTTCGGTGCCGATCTTCAGGGCCGACGAGGTGGAGGTGAGCACGCAGTTGGTCACCGTCACGTTGGCGCAGTCTTCGTAGCGGCCGTTGGTTAGGGTAGACTTCAGCACGATGGCGTCGTCGCCGGTGGTGATGATGCAGTCGGAGATCGTCACGTTGCGGCAGCCGTCCACGTCGATGCCATCGGCGTTCACTCCGGCTTCCAGGCTAGACTGGATGAAGCAATTGCGGATGCTCACCCGCGCACACCACTGCACGTGCAGCGTCCAGTCGACCGACTCCAAAATGCGCACGCCCTCGATGGCAACGTCCTGGCAACTCACCAGATAAATCAGCGAAACGAAGGGCGGCACCTTGCGGTACATCTTCATTTCCACCCCCGCCCGCCGGGCGATTTCCGTCTCTTCGGCAATAAAGCCGTCGGCCTCCCTCAGGTCTTGGTACACCCGGCGGGCTTGTCCGTGAATGCGCCCCTCTCCCTCGATACGGATGCGGCGCGCCCCCTCAGCGTACAAAAGCACCGGCTGACGGGGGTTGTCGTTTTTGTAGATGTTGAAAGGCACCTTATAGTCAGCGGTGTCCTGGCTGGCGTAGAGGGTGGCTCCCGGATCAAGCCGTAGCGTCACGTTGCTCTTCAGCACCAGGGTGCCGGATAGATAATCGCCCGCGGGCAACCAGACCACCCCGCCCCCTCGGGCGTGCGCCGTGTCGATGGTTTGCTGAATCGCTTCGGTGGCTAGTTCTGCTCGGATGCCGGTTGCGCCGTAATCGCGAACGCTGAAGACAGATTGAGACAAGCCCGTGCTTGTGAACAACATTGCGCTCGTTAGGCCTAGTAAAATTTGCGTGACAAAAGTAGCGATGGCTTTTTTCATTTTTTTGGTCGAAACACTTGAACGGCAGCGTCATTGTTGGCCACGATCACCCGGACGCCCTGTTTGCCGTTCACCACCGCTACCCCCCGGGCGTTGTGCGGTGCATAAAAGCCACTTTCGCACGCAGGCACTACCGATAGCCCCGAACCGGTTCCCCGAAGCCACAAACCCACCCCGGCATCGTCGCGGGGCGTCTTGGTTTCGGTTTCGTAGGTGTTGCCCACCAGCAGAGCGTCTCCCTGTCCGTCGCCGTCCGTATCGTGGGTTGCCACAGCCCGCACCGACGTTATTTGAGCCAGCGGGGGCAATGCTTCCAAACTGAATGTTCCGCCCCCTTCGTTGCGAAGGTAAACGTGCTCGAAGGTGTGCGCTCGAAGATGCAATCGGGGTTTGCCCGGAAACTGCGCCAGCATCCCAGGCACCGTGGCCCGGGCGTAGGTGGTGTAGTTGGGATACAGTTTTTTTACCAGCGGCATCTGGGCCGACAGATCTTCGCGGCCCGCCACCGGATACAGTTTGCCCGCTTGGTAGTAGCCCAGCAGCAAATCACCGGTGCCGTTTTCGTCAAAGTCTCCGGCGAAGAGTTCTACCGGCTCCTCCCGGGTGGGATGAAACCGCTGGTTGCGTCCGGCGTTGCCCAACACATAATCCTGGTTGCCGTCGCCATCCACGTCCATCGGGGCAATCGACTGCCACCAACCGGACGTTTGGAAATGCGCTATTGCCGCTCCGTGCTGCTGCAACGCCACGGCGGTATCGAGCCGCAAGGCTCCCCGCTGGTTGGTGTAGAAACGAATCGGCATCCACTCTCCCACCACTAGCAAATCCGGCCATCCGTCCTGGTTATAGTCGGTCCACCGGGCGTCGTTGACGATGCCGGGTTGCGACAAATCCGGCGCTCGGCTTAGCGTAATGTCCACGAAAGTGCCCCCCTGGTTTTCGAGCAGGTAACTCGGTGCCGGGTAGGGATAACGTTTGGCCTCCACCCCCCCACCCACGAACAAATCCAGGTCGCCGTCCTGATCAAAATCTCCGGCATCCACGCTGGCGGTGTTGGTGCGTAGGTCGGGCAGCGCTTCGTCAGCCCGGCGAAACCCACCCCGCCCGTCGTTCAGGTACAAGCGATCCTGCAGCAAGACAGAGCCACTGTCAAACTCGTTGCTGCCGCGGCCCACGTACAGATCAAGGTCCTGATCCTGGTCGGCATCGAACAGGCAGGCGCGCCCGTCTTCGCTCTCCGCATCCCGACTCCAGGGCTGCGCCGCGGCCTTGGTGAAGGTGCCCCGCGCGGTTTGCAGAAACAGCTGCCCCGCCTGCCCCCGGGCCCCGCCCACAAACACGTCATCCTGCCCGTCGCCGTTCACGTCGCCGGTGGCCAGGGCCGGACCCTGCCGCGAAAACTGCCGGGGAATCAGAAACTCGTAGTCGAAGTCGTTGTAGGCTTTTTCCCGATGGGTAAAATTCAGGTCTACTCTGCCCGTCACTTCCTGAAAGAATGTCGAGCGACGGGGATTAGCCGGACTTGCCGGGGGGTCTTTAGCCTGCTGATAGTCGACCGTGATCACCTGGTTGCTGACTACGTCGGCGAGCACCGTGGTTTTCCGGTCGTACCACTCCACCCGCATACTGTCAATGGTTTCCCAAGCACCCACCCCGAAGTGCAGGATCGGCTCCACGGCCGATTGAAAGCCCCGAGTGGGGTACAACTGCTGAAACTGCAGGCTGTCGTTTTTGTAAACTGTGACTTTGCTGCCCACCCCGAAGGGATTCTGGGCATTTCCCTGCAACTTCACCCGCAAAAACCGTCCGTCAGCCGGGGCGGAGCGGTTTTCGTAGATACTGGCAAAGTCATCCAGATTGTTAATCACCAGGTCCAGGTCACCATCGTTATCCAGGTCGGCGTAGGTTGCCCCGTTGCTAAAGGTGGGCTCAGCCAGTCCCCAGGCCGTGGTTTCATCGCTAAAAGTCAGATCACCCTGGTTGCGAAACAGGTAGTTGGGTACCGGCTGCGAGGGCATGCGGTCCAGTTGCTGCCGGGCGGCCTCGGGACTCAAATTCACAAAATCGGTATTGAGCCGCTGCAGGTCCTCGCCCAGTCCCGCGATAAAATCGTTGTTGAGCACGTCTTTGCGGAGCCCGTTGGTAATCAACAGGTCCTTCCGACCGTCGTTGTCGAAATCGGCCAGCAGCGGGGCCCAGCTCCAGTCGGTCTGCGCCACTCCGGCCATCCGGGCGATATTGCTAAAGGAAACGTCGTTTTCCGACACAGTGCCCGGCACCGGGCCGTTGTTGAGTTGCAAGCTGTTGAACATATACTGGTGGTGGTAGCCCTGCGCCACGAGTTCGCTGAACTTAGCCCGGCTGATGCCCGCCAGGTTGGCTTTCTGCCGCTGCTGATCTTCAGCGGCCATGTCGAGCACCACCACGTCTTGCCAACCGTCGTTGTTGAAGTCGGCCAAGTCTATGCCCATGCTAAAGAACGAGGTTTGGCGGGTGGCGGAGTGGATAGATTCCCGAAAGCCCCGGCCCTTGCCCTGGTTCAGATACAGATAATCGTGCTCGAAGAAATCGTTGGCTACGTAGATATCGTCCCAGCCATCGTTGTTGAGGTCGGCCACGCCCACGCCCAAACCGTAGCCCTCGGCGCTGCGCTGAATGCCCACAGCCTGGCTCACGTCGGTGAACTTCCCCCCATCATTGCGGTACAAGCGGTCGCCGATGAAGGGGTCGCTGCCGCCCGACTTCTGCCGGGGAATCTGCCCGTAGTACTCCATCCCGTGGTTGATGAGAAACATATCCAGGTCACCGTCGCGGTCGTAGTCGAAGAAGGCGGCCTGCACCGAGTAGCCGGGGTCGTTCAGCCCGAAATCTTCTGCTCGCTCCAGGAAAGTACCGTCTTGCTGGTTGATATAAAGCAGGTTCTGGCGGTTTTCGGGTTGCAGGTTGCCCGAACGGCTCACGTAGATATCCAGCCAACCGTCGGCGTTCACGTCGGCCATCGTCACGCCGGTGCACCAACTGGCTCCCGAGGCCAGGGCGATCCCTGCCGCCGTAGAAATATCCTGAAATTTAAAGTTTCCTTCGTTGCGGTAGAGTTGATTGGCGGCGATGTTGCCCGTAAAAAAAAGGTCGGTATCGCCGTCGTTATCGATGTCGCCCGCCGCCACGCCCCCACCGTTGTAGTAGTACTGGTACATCAGGATGTTGCGGTAGCGGTCTTCGGGCAGCCGGTTGATAAACTGCACGCTGGTTTGTTGGCGAGGCAGTTTAGCGAAGCGTACAATTGGTGGATTTGCGGTGCTATCCGTTGCGTGTTTCAAAAGACGGGCTTCCCTGGTTTCACAGGCGCTCAGCCCTACTAGCAAAGCGAACCAACTGGCTACCGCGAAACGAATGCCCATAGCTTTTGTCGCGCAAATTCCCTAAATCGCCGTAGAGTCATACACTTGCACGCGGTTCCATAGCCCGCTGCAGTCGGCTACGAACCGCTCGTGCACGGGGTCGGTCTGGTAAGCGGCTTGGTCTTCCGGATTGGCGAACTGAAGCATCAGGTGATACGAGTAGCTGCCGTCTACCACGTCGCGCTCGCTGGGAACCGGTTTGCCCAAATGGAAACCTTTCACTAGTTTGATACCGCTCAGGGTTTTGATACCGGTTTCGAGTTTGTTTCGATCTTCGGCACTGTCCGGATTGTTCATCCAAAAGTAGACGTTGTGCACAAACGAGGGATTTTTCATAGGTCGGGCGACGGCAGCTCCGGCTAGTCCGCTTCCGGCCAGCAGGGCTACGCATCGTTTTAAGAAATTTCTGCGTAGATGGATCATAGGTCGGAAGGTAGTGATTCTGCGCCTATTGGAAAAGGTAAAACCAATGCAATTTGTCTTATGAGAATAATCTTCGGACTTCTACTCTTGCTCCTCCTCTCTCTTTCGGCCTTCTTGCTCTGGCCCAAAAAACGCAGTTCCTGGGAGCGCAGCTTTGCGCGCATCGGAACGTTTTCTTCTCCCCGAATCGCCGACCTGAACGGCGACGGCATCCACGACACTGTGCTGGGCGCAGGAGCCAACGAGTTTGAAGCCAGCGATACCGCCGTGATTGCCCTGAACGGAGCCACCGGTGCGGTGCTCTGGGTGGTGGGCGGCACCGACCAAATATTTAGCACCCCCGTTTTTCTGGACATCAATCAGGATGCCACTCCGGAGGTGGTGATGAGTGGACGAAGCGCTCAGCTGATGGCCATCGACGGAGCAAGCGGGCAGGTATTGTGGAATTTTAAGCGAGACTGCTCACCGGATTTCCCCCTTTACAATATTTATACCCCGGCCCTGATTCCGGATCAAAACGCCGATCAGATTCCGGACTTAGTCGTGGCCCAGGGGGGAGACGTGACCAAGCGGCCGAGTGACCCAGACCGCCCGCCGGGCATGCTGATGGTGGTGAGCGGAAAAGACGGCACCCTGTTGGCCTACGACACCATGCCGGATGGCCGAGAAACCTATTTGGCCCCCGTGGTTTTTGAGCAAGCGGGCGAAACGCAAATCTTGTTCGGAAGCGGTGGAGAAACGATGGGCGGACACCTCTACCAAATCTCGCTCCGGGCACTCATGAACAACAACTTGTCAGTCGCCGAGGTGCTGGCCAGCGATCCCGATCAGGGGTTCATCTCTTCCCCGCTGCGGCACGACCTGGACGCCGATGGTACCCCCGATATTTTGGTCAATTCGG
Source organism: Cyclobacteriaceae bacterium (assembly GCA_965217295.1). Lineage (GTDB taxonomy): Bacteria > Bacteroidota > Bacteroidia > Cytophagales > Cyclobacteriaceae > Tunicatimonas. Next base: position 2,509,856 of record CBDCHR010000008.1, on the reverse strand, counting down.
TGGCGGGCCGGGTGATGGTCCTGGACGGCGCAACCCACCGGGTGCTGTGGGAAACGGGCATCGACAACGCCGAAGTTTATACCTCGCCTACCGTGGGCTACTTCGATGCCGATGCAATCCTCGATGTGTTCGTCAATTTCGGGATCGGCATCTGGCCCGACCAGGTTCGGTGCCTACAGATGGCGTTCAGCGGAACCGATGGCTCAGTTATCTTCGAAGACAGCCTAAGCTTTCTTTCGATGAGCTCGCCGGTTGCCATCGACCTGGACGGCGACCGGCGCGACGAGGTGCTGCTGAGTGTCAACTTCAGCGTGGAGCGAACGCTGGCCGGGACCACCATCAGCAACGAGGTGCACAACAAACTGGTCGCCATCAATTTTGCGACGGGCAAGCAACTGCGGCTCGATCTGGATTTGCCGGGACCCAACCTGGCGCTCACTCCGTACCTGGGCGACCTGGACGCCGACGGGCAGGTAGACCTGATCTACGCCCACCATACCGATGCGCACCGCATCGGGCAGTTTAACGGCCTGCGGATCATCCGGAGAGAGCTGGATATTCCAGTGAGCCGGGTCGGATTGGCGTCGGCAAGGCAAGTGGGCGATGAGGGCACCACCTACAGCGTCGACTGAATGGAGATCACGAACCGTGATCTCCAAAGAAAAACCGCGCCAAGTATTTCAGCGCGGTTTGGATGATCGGTGTCGGTTGTTAAAGAAAACATCGAGCCTTTTTACTCTACATTCGGATTGATATCCGCCTCCGACTGGGGGATCAAAAGTTCCACCTGTCCGTAGGGGAAAGGTCCCGTAGCGATCCGCTCTCCGGGAGGGATATCCATCCGCATCGCCTGCAAGTAGTAAATGCGATCGTCTTCAAAGGCCAGTTCAATCATTCGCTCCAGAGCGATCATCTCTTCGGTGATCTCGCCCGCACTCACCGGCACAAAGGCCGAGGCGTCACCGGCCCAGGCGCGGCGCTTCACGGCGTTCAGGTCGTCGGCCGCACCCTGGGAGTTACCGTTCAGCAGGCGCACGGTGGCTCGGGTCAGGTACATCTCGGGCAAACGCATCAACGGTAGGCTGGCCGTGGCGGCCGTTCCCCAGCCGCTGTACTCGGCCCGGTACCACTTGTTAGGCCAAATACGTAAGCTCGGTATCTCATCATAGTTGGGGCGAGGGTCATCTCCGGCCTCAATACGAACGTACAGTTCGTTGTGGCGCTTGTCCAGGGCGGCCACGTCGGGATCGTTCCAGCCCAGGTTTTCCACCAGCACGTCGCTCAAGGACAAGCGCTGCTCGGTGCTCACCCGGTCCGGGTTGCCGTTGCCATCGGTGAAGCCCAGGTACCGGTGGATGATGGGTGGCTTCCAGCGCTGCTGGTTGCGGTTGTAGCTCACGTACTGCCATATCACCTCCGGTGCTTGTGCTCCCAGCGAGTTGTCGTCCCAAGCATCCAGAATATCGTCTTGCAGTTCATAGTTACCCGATGCGATTACCTCCGTGGCGTACTGCTCAGCCAGCTCGAAATTATTGAGCATGAAGTTGACTTCGGCGGCCATAAACACAGCGGCCCAGCGGGTGGCCCGGTCTTCGTAGGCCAACGGATCGCGGCCTTCCACGTAGGCTTCGGGAAGCAGTTCCATCGCGCGGTTCAGGTCGCTGACGATCAGGTCGTATACCTCCTGTACGGTGGCCAGCCCGGGGTTATCAAACGCTCCCTCGGGAGTTTTGGCCCTCAGGATGATAGACGGAGCCGAGGGGTCGGCGGTGGGCGGCGGGCCGAACATCTTGGTGAGTTGGTAGTGCGAAAAAGCCCGCAGGAAATACGCTTCTCCCAGCACCCGGGGGGTCCAGGCTTCGCCGTTGCGGTCGTCGAAACCATTGGCCGGATCACCCTGCAGGAAGTCGATGATCAGGTTGCTGGCCCCAATCACGGCGTAGGCCGCCGACCAGGCGCGTTCCGGCTGGCTTTGGGTCCGATCCGTAAAGTCGCGGTTGTACCACTGCCGGGCATCATCACTCACGTTGATGTATTCACTGGGCAGCCAGCCTTCGTCCGAGGCAAACGCACTCACCAGCACCGGGGCGTTGAGCATCCCCCGGAACCCGCCGTTGCCGCCCATGGTGTAGTAGGCGCCCTCGATAATAGTTTCCAGGTCTTCGCTGTTGCGCGGCTCGGTGAAGCCGAAGGTATTGGTGCCGTCGTCTTCCAGAAACTCATCCGAGTTGCAAGAGGCAACCAGGAGCATTGATCCGATGCCCACGGTGGCGATCAGACCCAGTATTGTTTTATTATTGCGTATCATATCGGTGAAACGTTAGTGTGATTTAAAACTTGATGTTAATGCCTCCCATGATGGTGCGCACCTGCGGATACTGCACTCCGGAAACAATTCCCTGACTCAGATTAGGATTGCCTCCGCCATTCACTACTTCAGGATCGTAGCCGTTGAAGTTGGTGAAGGTGAGCAGGTTGCTGCCGGAGACAAATACCCGGGCCGCCTTTAGCCCCACCGGCTCAATGAGACTCAGCGGTAGGTTATACGACACCTGCACGAAGTTGAGCCGCGCAAAATCGCCCCGGTATAGGTAGCGGGTGTGGTTACGGCTCAGCGCTTGCCCGTCGCGGGCGATACCGTCATCGCCCGAGAGGGAAGGGCGGGGATAAATCGCGTTGGTGTTTTCCGGCGTCCAGTAGTTGCCCAGGTATGATTCGCGAATAGTCGCTCCGCCGGGGCTGGTTTGGTCTTGCTCCACTTCGTCAAACAGGTAGTTGCCTCCCTGAAAGGTGAACTGGGCCGACAGGCTGATCCCTTTGTAGGTAAACGTGTTGTTGAAACCGCCGAAGAAGGTCGGCAAACTGGTTTTGTCTTCCTGCACGATGCGGTTGTCGCTCACGTTTTGGTTGGTCGCGGTCACAATATTACCGGTCTTCACCGTTTCACCGGTTTCCAGAAAGCGATCCTGATCAATTTCGTAAACCATATCGTAGCCGGTGGTGGGGTCAACCCCGGCAAACTCGGCGATGAAGTAAGCGGCTAACCTTCCCCCTTTCCGCGAGGCGGTTCGGCTGTCGGTCACGCCCAGGCGGTTGTCGGTCAGGCCCAGGGCTTCGTCCAGACGGACAATCTCGTTACTCAGGCTGGTGAAGTTGATACTGCTGGTCCACCGGAAATCTCCGGTGTTGATATTGGTGGTGGATAAAGAAATTTCTACCCCCTGGTTGCGCAACTGCCCGAAGTTCTGCCATATCACGGAGCTGCCGAAGAGGATACCCTGCGATTCGGGGATGGGTACCTCGAGCAGCATGTCCTTCACATCCTGTTGGTACACTCCGACCGAACCGGAAACGCGGTCTTCGAACAGGCCGAAGTCTACGGAGGCATCCAGGGTAGCAATGTTTTCCCAGGTGATGTTCGGATTACCCAAGCGGGTAATCACAATACCGCCCCCGCTGCCGTAGGCGGGCCAACCCGTGAACCCCCCTTCCGTTACGTTGCCGGGCAGATTGGGATTGCCCGTTTGCCCGTAGCTGGCTCTCAGTTTCACCAGGTTAACGTCCGACCAGCCCTGCGCAAAGTCTTCTTCGGTCAAAATCCACCCGGCCGACACGGCGGGGAAGAAGCCGTAGCGGTTGTTTCGGCCAAACACCGAAGCCCCGTCGCGGCGGAAGCTGGCGCCCAGCAGGTAACGATCCCGGAAGCGGTAATTGGCCCGGCCGAAGTAGCTAAAGATCCGAAACTCGTTGAACTGTCCGGAAGAGAACAGCAGCACGTCTTCGCCGAAGTTATTAACCTCCCCGATGTTGCGGTCGGCTGAGATCAGGTTTTCGGCGGCGAGCGCATTGCGGTACGGGATGCCGCGTTGCTGCCGTTCCACTCCTACCACGGCGTTCAGGTAATGGTCGTCGCTGAACGTGTTGTCGTAGGTAGCGTAGGCATTGATGTTTCGGTTCCAGGTGGTGAAGTTGCTTTCTCGTGAGTAGAAGCTGGGGCGCACCACGTTGCTGGCCCACTCTTTCTGCCGGAAACTGTTGTAATCCATCGATGCTTCGGATCGCACCGACAAGGAAGGCAGGATTTCGTACTGAAAGTATACGTTACCAATAACCCGGTAGTCACGCGACACGTCTTCGTAAATGCCCTGGGTGGCCAGCAAGGTGTTTCGCCTTCCCTGCGGATCAAACACGCGACCGTCTTCCAGGCGCATGGGAATAATGGGAGGAATGCCCAGGATGGCCCCCCCCAGGTTCGGCACCTTACCCGTATCGTTTCGTCCGCCAAACCGTTGTCCACCCCGCTCGCCCGTGGGCATATCGCTTTCGTCCTGATACGACAAGTTTAAATTTATGCCGGTGGTGATCTTATCCGCCGGGTTCAGGTCTAGTTTGGATCGCACCACGTAGCGGTCAAGTTGAATGCCCTGCACCAGCCCTTCCTCGCTGCGGTACTGACCGGATACGTAGAGGTTGCCCATCTCGAAGCCCCGGCTGGCCGACAACGAATACTGCTCGATAGAACCGTTTTGCCAGAAGGGATCCAACCAGTCGGTACCGGCCGGGTTACGGGCCAGGTAGCTGTCGATGGCGTCGCGGTTGAGGTGAAAGGGATTGTCCGGATCGGCAAAGGCGTCTTCGCTGAGCAACCCGGCGCTATTGGAAACAATAGGATCCCAGGGCTGATCGAAGCCATCGTTGGCCCATCCCTGGTCGGTCACGTTGAGCCACTCGGTGCCGTTGGCCAAGTCCACCATGTTCACCGGGGTGGTTACGCCCCGCTGGTAGTCCAGGCTGATTTCGCCCGTTCCTTGCTTGCCGGATTTGGTGGTGATCAAAACCACGCCGTTGGCTCCCCGTGAACCGTAGATAGCGGTGGCCGCGGCATCTTTCAGAATCTCCACCGATTCAATATCGTTGGGGTTGATGTTGTTGAAGGGGTTGATGCCCGCCCCCACAACTTCGGTCGAGATAGGAAAGCCGTCTATTACGTAGAGGGGGTCGCTACCGGCCGAAATAGAGCTGGTGCCCCGGATCAGGATGCGGGTGCCCGCTCCCGGACGACCGCTCGCTTGGTTTACCTGCACGCCCGCGGCCCGACCCTGCAGGGCCTGGTCGAACGAGGCTACCGGCACTTCGGCGATCTCTTCGCCGCTCACCGAGGAGATAGCCCCGGTCACGTCGCGCTTGTTGATGGAGCCGTAGCCGACCACCACCACCTCATCCAGACTCTGTAGATCAGGATCGAGTTGCAGATCGATGACGGAGCGGTTGCCCACCGTTACTTCCTGAGATTCGTAGCCCACCGAGCTGAATACCAGCACCGCTTCGGCACCGGGTACGGAGATACTGTAGTTGCCGTCGATATCGGTGACGGTGCCTTGGGTAGAATTTTTAACGAGCACGTTGACTCCGGGAAGACCACCCACATCCTCGGTGGAGGTGATGGTGCCGGACACTACCGTTTCTTGCGCCTGAGCGGACAAGCCCAGGCCCAGAGCGGCCATTATAAGTAAAGTATAGCGCATGACTTTGGAACGTGTTAGGTGAAAATTACACTGGGAGACTACCCCACGTCGCAAAAAAGTCAGCCAACTGAGCTAAAGGTAAGCGATAAACCGGAAAAAGCTATTTTTTGTTTGATTTTCTTAAAATTTGGTACCCTGAGTTGAAGAAACCGCGAAAACTATGCGGCAGCATTGTTTAGATTGCCATTTTCTTTATATAGCGGTTTTTTTGTAAAATATTCAATTAGATAGGGGCAGCGTTGCGAATTGTTTGTTTATCCAGAAGTTTTACCGCCGAATAATTCTGTGTAAATGGTGTATATCTAACAATTACTAGCGTGAAGACGAGCAAAACTTACGCGAAAGATGTTGTTTAGGTTTTTTTGTAAATAATTAAAAGTATATTCACCCCTGAGACTACTGCACCTACGCGCAAAACTGTTGTTCAGCTAACTGTTGATTCACCAACCTAACAGCTCGAACAATGAACCATGTATTGCGTCACCTTTTGCCCGGCATCCTCACGTGCTTGTCGGTTGTCTTTCTCGGTACGCTGTTTTCGTGCGAAGAAGAAGATATCGCTCAGATAGAGCCGGGCGCGGTGCTGGGCGATCCCAACAGCCTGTATAACCAAGCTAGCAACAACGAAAGCCTCAGCACTTTCTTAGAGGCGGCCGAAAAGGGAGGATTTACCCTCGCTCTGCGCGAAGGAGAAGACATTCTCACGGTGTTTGCCCCTTCCAACGAAGCGTTCGCCACCGCCGGTGTAGACCTGAACGCACTCAGCCAGGACGATCTGGAGAGAATTCTCAACTACCACATTATCGCTGACAGCCTTCCGGCCGCGGCTCTGATGACCGAGCGCTACCAAACCAACAGTGGTAAGTTTATCGACTTGGCGGTCGACGGAGGCACCGTGGTGATAGAACCCAACGCCGATGCCGCCCGGGTGACTACTGCCGATATCATCGGCTCTAATGGATTCATCCATATCATTGACAAGGTGCTCACTCCCCCCAACGAACTTGCCAAGATCGTGGCCAATAATGGGGATCTGAGCCTACTGAACGAAGCCATCGGCCGCTTTCCCGAATTGGTATCTACTGTCGAAGGCTTCGATACCAACCTAACGGTTTTTGCTCCCACCAACGCCGCTTTTGAAGCCTTCCTGGCGCAGTTTCCGCAGTACGAAAGCCTGGAAGATGTACCCGATCAGGTGCTGCTCACCATCCTGCAGTATCACCTGGTGGGCGAAGAACGGTTCTCCGGAGCCGTGACGGGCGAACTGGAAACCCTGCAGGGCGAATCTATTGTGGCCGAAAACATTGCGCCCAATCTAGTCACCGCCGACGTAAACGCTTCCAACGGCGTGGCCCACGTGATCAACACCGTGCTGGTGCCGCCCTCGGTCAGCGAGCTAGTCGGCACCGTGCTGGGTACGGCTTACTTTGATCCTGAGGCTCGGTTCACCACCCTGGTGGAGGCCATTGATAAAGCCGGGCTACGCAGTAACTTGTTAGCAGCGGGCCCCTTCACCGTGTTCGCTCCTACTGACTCGGCTTTCGAGGCGGCTGGCTTTAAACCGGGCGATTACCAGGAAAACGACCCGGCTTTGCAGTCAATACTGCTCTACCACGTGACCGGCGGAGCTGCGGTGGACGCCGCCGGGCTGGTAGACGGACCCCTCGCAACGGCCGGTGGCGAGCTGTTATACGTGAACCTGAACGGGGATGGAAGTTTCGTAAATGCTTCGCGTATAGAGGTAGCCGACATTGCCTCCGGCAATGGCATCATCCACGTTATAAGCGCGCCGCTGATGCCACCGATGGCCAATAATATTGTGCAGATGGCCCTCAGCAACCCGTCTTTCAGCATCCTGGCCGAGGCCCTGACGATTGCCGGACTCACCGACACCCTGGCGACCGCCGGACCCTTTACGGTGTTTGCGCCCACGAATGACGCTTTCGAGGCCCTGTTTGCCGATTTGGGGGTGGAGGGCATTGCCGATCTCACCGCTGAGCAACTTCAGCCAATTCTGCTCTACCACGTCACCAACGGACGCACGTTTTCTTTCCAGATCAACGACGGCGTGCAGGTGCCTACGCTGAATCCCGGAACGGATTTTATCATCAACCAGCAAGTTTTTCCGCAACCCCCCAACGAAGACGAGGAGCCGGTGCCGGATGTGGTAAAAATCTCTATTGTGCAACCGGGCGACGATGCCGAATTGCTGTCGACGGATGTTGTTGCGACCAACGGCTTAATCCACGTGATTGACAAGGTGCTACTTCCTTAGTACTTGGCTTGGTTCCACGGTTGCTGCCCGGGGTTTTGTTTTGATGACATCGCTCCGGGCAGTTTCTACGATGCCCTGGCCCCGGTACGCATATAATCACAAACTGGCCTGATCTCAGGAGCACAGCACAGCATCTGAAAAAACAGAAATAATTAATATACCTACGACACGACCGTCTGCTAGTTTGAATAGGCCGATACTACTATTACCCCCAGCAGTCGTCCCGGAATGGTTTGGGGTTCCACCTTAAGGTATTTCCCCCCTCCTTCTACCCGGAACACCACTGGCAAGGTCATGGTCTTTCCTTGATACGCCGGATCCCACTGTCCTTTAAGCTTCCCCAGTGTAGTTACCACTTCTTTATGCAGGGCCGAAGGATGGGAGGCCAGCGGCTGAATATTCGTCATATTACCGCTTTCATCAATAGTAAACGATGTATAGGTGGTGCCCTGGAGCTTCTGGGTACGGGCCGAGCGGGGATAGCCTACCGTTTTACTCAGCCGTTGGTAAAATGACTTTATTCCCCCCTCAAAGGCCAACAGGCTATCCACTGGAGCCAGGCTAGCCTGAAATTTTGCCACTCGCGGAACCACCACCACTCCCGGCAGATAACCTGGGGCGGTTAGTACCAGGGAATCGCCCGGAGTGGCGTTAATCTGCAAATAACCCAGCGCATTGGTGGTTGCTCCGGTGGTGTCGGTAACGAGTCGGGCGGTGGCCTGCTCCAGGGGTCCTTCCGACAATTGGTCCACAATGCGCACAATGACTCCTTGCTGGCCGTGGGCAGCCAAACCAAGCGTGAACAGAAAAGCAGTGAGTGATAGCTTCATCAGGGATAGGTCGTTTGTTGATCAGCAAAAAAATATGAAATATCTTCACAGAGACAAAAAACGATGCGTCTTTTTTGATTGTCTAATCCTGGCTCAACGCTGCCAGCCGCGCCCAAAAAGGTTCTCGGTAGGTGGGACCGATGCTCAATCGTGCACTGCCCACGTAGACGTGATTGTCCTGCACTTTGTCTATCCAGGTCAGCGCAACCGCGTACGAACGTCGAATCCGGACCAAGCCCGCGGTCGGCAGTTGGGCCAAAGCATCTTTGATCGTGGTGCGCACCATCAGTTGTCGATCCGCCAGGTGATACAGCACGTAGTTGCCGCTTGCCTCTAGGTAGCGAATCTGGTCGTAGCGCACCCGATGACATTCGCGGCCGGTGTTGACGAAAAAGAAAGCGGGCGCTGGTTGCTGGTTGCCTAGCCGCTCCCGGACTTTATTGACTGCTTCCAAAAACCGGGGAAAGCCAAAGGGTTTGAGCAGATAGTCTACCGCTTCCACCTCGTAGCTCTCCACGGCGTACTGCGGGTGGGCGGTGGTGAAAATCACCCGCACCCCGTTCTTTCGAATAGTTTTGATAAAGGTGAGTCCGCTCAGGTCCGGCATATCGATGTCCAGAAAGACCAAGTCAATCGCGCGCTCCGACGCGTAATCCAACGCCCGGAAAGGATCGGTAAAGGTTTCTTGCAGGTTTAGGAAGGGAATTCTCACGGCGTGCGCGTGAATCACCTGCAGGGCGAGCGGTTCATCGTCTACGGCAATGGCGTTGATCATACCAGAGTAACGTCCAGCTCCACCCGGTAGGTATTTCCCGCGGCCCCGTGCACCAGCCGGTGGCGCTTTGGGTAAATCAGCTGCAGTCGTTCTTGCACGTTAGTGAGCCCCAGTCCGCCCGAGGTTCCTGCCCGCTGCGCGTGGATGGGGTTCTCCACCCGGAGAGAGAGGACTCTTGCTGCGTAGGCGATGCCGATGATGATCTCCGACGATTCGGTGGTGCTCACGCCGTACTTAAAGGCATTCTCGATAAAGGGAAGCAGAACCATCGGCGCTATTTTTTGGTGTCCGATTTCGCCGATGTCCAGCCGCAACGCGACGGTCAGCTGATCAGGAGTGGTTCGCAACCGCTGCATATCAATGTAGCGTTCCAGGTAGTCTAACTCTTTGCTGAGCAGGATGAAATCGGCCTGGGCATCGTGCAGGCTGTACCGCATCAGCGCGCCCAGTTTCTCGACTGCGTTGGCCGTGGTTTCTGCCTTTTCGGACAGCGCTAGCGCGTAAACGTTATTGAGCGTATTAAACAGAAAGTGCGGGTTCACCTGGGCCTTGAGCAGCGCCAGTTCCATCGTCAGCTTTTCGGACAGTAGTTGTCGGCGCACTTTCTCGTTGACGAACCAGTCCTTGATGAAGCGGTAGGCAAACGAGATGTACACAACCCAGGCCGTCCCGCTAAACACAAACTTGTCGAAGTTTCTGAATTCGCGCAGGAACCACTGGTTGAACTGCGCTCCGGCATCGAACGCTTCCCCGGCCCAGGCGAAGGACGCCAGGAAGAACAGGGCCTTGACCGCACTGACCGCCAGCAGCAGCAGGATCAGTAACACCCCGTAAGTGAGCCAGTGCCTTCGGTTGAAGAAATGAGGAATGAGCAGCAGCGCGTTCACGTAGATGGGAACAATTATGGTGACCAGAATGAACAGGAACCCGCGGTCGGGAAATATCCAAACCCAGCCGGTGCTGACCATGGCGCTACCGATGATTAACAGCCAGAAGAGAACGTGGAAGGGCCATTCTTGGCGGTTAGGAAAGGAGAGTTTCATGCTAAATGACACGTTTCTTTTTAGGGTATGTTGACGTATAAGCTTAGACGTAACGGCAAGTTAATAATTCCAGAAACGAAACCCGACCAAATCTATCGTTGCAAAGAAAGCAGCTAAAATACACAAAGATAATCCTACTAGGACTAGATAATAGTTTAGAATATTTCTTCTATTTGCTATCAAATGGTATAAAGCTAAAAAAAGCGAGATAATGGCCATCAGTGGAAATGCCAGCGTCCCTAAATAAATAGCTATCTCATAGATGTTTCTAGAGCCAATCGTTTCTCTTTTAAATACGAGTAAGTACAGCGTTAGACTTAGAACAATACACGGTATAAATACCGTAAGTACAGGGCATAATCTGGTTAATGTATTACGGTTAGAAATTCTTTTTTTAAACCACTTTACCGACCAGGCTATACCTAATGGCAATATGCTAATGCTAAGGATAACAGAGCCGTAAAGTATACTTTTTAGTAGAACAAATCGAAGAAAAGAGATATTCTCATAATACCCATTTAGCGTAGTGACTATAGGTTCCCCCGTATCATCTCTGGTAAGGGCTACAGTTGCTAAATTGATTGTTTTGTACCGAAAAGTACTGTCGGACAGGGGTATCAACTCAGTTGCGTCACCATCGCCAGCTTTCCAATACAGACGTTCTTCTTTCAGAAATAGCCGCATGCTACTTGACCTATCTATGAAGGATCCTAATTGGTCTTTGGAGCTACTGTATTGATAGTATCCTAAAAAAGAGCTGACGTAATTTTTATTGACTTTAGCTAGAGGAACTTGAGCGGGCGCAGGCTTTTCTAGGCCTTGAGTGAGAAAATCAACAATAAGTGCTCGTATGGGGTATAGCCCCCCCCCGTGATTAATGGCTACGGCGTAGCCAATCTTAGCTTCTCGATTGTATCCGTAATAAGATACAAACCCGGGGACTCCCCCGCCGTGCCCGCGAAATGTAAACTTTGCTGTTGAATGGCCCAATGTATTTCCTAAGCCATAATAGTCATCTAGTCCAACTCGTGACCCAACAGTAGTACCAGTACTTTCCATTCGATGTATGCTGTGTGATTTCAGAATTTGTTTACCATCCACCTTTCCGTCTTGGAGAAAAAACCGGAGAAGCTGGGTCATATCTTTGGCACAAGATTCCAAATCTCCTGCTAGGGCAAACGAGGCTATCAGTTCTGCCTCTTCATCTGAATTGGAAACATACCCTTTCGTTTCATTCTTAGCCATAGAAAAGATATCAAAACCAGAGCATGACATACCCAATGGTTGAAAGAGAGCTTCTTGAACAAATTGCTGATAAGACTGACCGCTTATTTTCTCTATCAAATAGCTTAGCACAATGTATCCTACATTTGTATAACTGTGGCGCGTACCTGGTTTCCATCTACAGTAGAGAGACTTTTTGTGATAGTTAGCAATGGCCAGCGTAGAAAGCCCAGGTTGCTTAGTATGGTAGTACGCATGAAGATGAACAGCGTCAAATCCAGCTGTATGTTCTAACAGATGTACTATTCTAACCGGATGGGTGGCTTCCCACTGGTTTTTGACAGATAGTTCAGGAGCTATTTCGTTGAGTTTGTCATCGAGAGAAAGTTGTCCCCTTTCTGCCAACTTTAGTATCGCTAGAGCGGCAATACTTTTAGTAACCGATCCCATTTTAAACAAAGTACTATCGTTGATGAGCTGTTGTTCTATACCTGTTGTGCCCAGGCCCCCTTGCCACATGACAGCGTCTTGCTTAACCATAGTAAAAAATAGGCCAGGTATATGGTAGTCATCCATTAATGCTTTGATAGAGTCTTGCAGCTCAAACAAAGACATCAGTGGGGCTTGTCCTCTACTGTACTCTGATTGAGTCAGAAAAAAAATGAGTAATGTAAGAGTAGCTTTCATCTTCATCCCCCTTGTATAGAGAAAATTGAAGATACGGCCCGAGGGCTCGCCAAGGAAAAAAATGTGACGAAACCCGTCATTTTTGACGTGAACCTACCTCAGGGACTTCTCTTGAGGGGGACTCAGGCGGGGCGGGCTGTTCGCCCACCGGTGGATCTTTTCGGCGTTTCTTTTGAGCTACTCTGCCCGCTACCACCACGGCAGGCCATATCAAAAAGTAGATCCAACCACTCAGGATCGCCAACCACTTGGCCGGAGTGAAAATGGCCAGCAAGGCCAAAGCAATGGACAGCAGGGCGATGATGGTCTGGGCTCCGTTCTTATACACCCGCTGTTTGGTCTGACGGTATTCTTCTTCGTCCATCGCCAAGAAGCGGCTCCGACGCAACGCGTGGCGGTGAAACAACGTGAAAGATAGCACGATGCCCAGGTATCCTAAGCTGTAGAGCAGCATGATCTGCGGCGTGGTGTCCCAGGTCAGGGCGGTGGTAACGGAAGCCTCGTATCCGGTGGCCGCGGTGGTTGCCCATTGGCCCGTCACCAAATAGTAGAAGTAGTGAACGAAGCTACCGGTGAAAAACTTAAGCGGATAGACGTAGAACAAGACCAGGGCCAGTAGCCAAGTATTAATAACGATCGTTGGCCGATCTTTGAGGCCGTAGCGCAAAAAAAACAGATAATGTTCGTACCAGATCCGCGTGATGGCAGCAATGCAGATGATGAACACGAGAAAGTCGCTAACAAAAAAGAGCAGTTCCTCGTAAGTTTTGGGGGCCTCGAGTGAGATGAGGAGCATGGTAACCGCCAGCGCAAAGATCGCGTCGCTTAGCTGCTCAATGCGAGAAGATTCGGTTCCTCGGATCACCTGGTTTTGAGGAAGGCCGAATGGATTGTTTTTGAGTAATTTTCTCATGTCTTCGTGGCCGATCTAGACAAATATTATCCTATATCGCAATTTTTTGCGAGTCGGAGCAGCATTAGGCAGTAGAAATATCGCAGCATCGAGCAAAATATTGAGGAAATCTTCTCCGCGGCAATATATTTTCCGTTCAACCGTCTATATCCTTACGATGGAATTACTAGCAATCACCCAGCGCCAGAACGCGGAGATCACGCAGACGGTGCGGCAGGAGCGGAGCCGACTACTGAGCTTTATCCAGCAGCGCATCCCCGACCGCGATGAAGCAGAAGACATTCTGCAAGACGTGTTTTATCAGTTCACCGAAGCCTACCGTACGATCCACTCCATCGAGCGGGTCACGGCCTGGTTGTTCACCGTGGCGCGCAACAAGATCACCGATCGCTACCGCAAAAAACGCCCCGAGCCATTCAGTCAGAAGCAGGTGGCTACCGACGACGAGGGTGGCGGACTGCGTCTTGAAGACATTCTGCCCGATGTGTCGAACAGCCCCGACGGGGAGATGATGCGGGCCATGATCTGGACTGCTATTGAAGAAGCGCTGGACGAGCTTCCTAAGTTACAGCGCGAGGTGTTCGTGATGCACGAGTTTGAGGACAAGAGCTTCAAGGAAATCAGCGCCCAAACGGGCGTCACCATCAACACCCTGCTATCGCGCAAGCGCTACGCCATCCTGCACCTACGCAAGCGCCTGCAAGCCTTGTACGACGAATTGACCGATTGAGTCGAAGAAAACTACTGACTTTCCTTTGCCCTTCGTTTACTTTCAGTCACCGGCCCGGCTGCTGGGTAGCCAGACCATCACAATTTTCTCGCTCGTATGAAAATCCCCCAAATAGCTAAAGTAGTACTACTGGGCGCCCTGGTCATCCTGGGGTGGTGTGTTCTGCTTATGTTTCTTTGGAACCGTCTGGTGCCGACGCTCCTCAACGGACCAAGCATTGCGTGGTGGCAAGCGCTGGGGGCATTGGCATTGATCAAGCTTCTAATCGCTGGGTGGCAAGGAAAATCCGGAGCCCGCCGCCGCCGGGCGCAGAAAAAGAAGCTGGCCGACCGGTGGCATTGCATGACTCCCGAAGAGCGGGCGCGTTTTAGGCAGAATTTCGTCCGTTGCTGCGGGCAGTGGGGCTGTGCGGCTCCGGAGCGCGAAACCACTGAGTTGGCAGACGAAGCAAAGGTCGACTAGAGCTATGCGCGCTCTCATCCAGATCTTCGTTTCACGTTGCTCTCCAGCGGGTCCGTAACGCTCGGTAGTTCTGGAAGCGATGCTTGAGTATTCGTAAGTACTAAACCAAAAAGCCACTGCCGGTAACTCCGACAGTGGCTTTTTGATTTGGTCAGTAAGAGGAAAGCGATTAGTGCTGAATAAGAACCCGCTCGGTTAGCTGGGCGTCTTCCTGCTGAACTCTAACAACGTACAATCCATTGGGTAGCGACGATACGTCGAGCCGCTCACTATTGAGCAGCGTGCCTTCTGACATGATCTTACCACCCGTATTGATGATAGCGTAAGCAGCATCGGGAGCGTTGCTGATGGTCAAGTAATCGCTCGCTGGGTTAGGATACATGGCAATCTCCGGCTGGGGAGTCGATATCAGGTCATCGAAGTCACTCTTCTGAGGGGTGGTGGCGATGGTTCGGGCGTTACTTTCTCCCAGTACGCTGTTCGGAATGCGTTTCTTGCTGATGCCAGGCCCTTGGTAGTAAACGTCTAGTATATGGCCTTCGGTTCGTTCAAAGAACGTGACCTTGATGGTATGCTTCCCCTCGCTGAGCGACACGCTGCCGGACTCCTCTCGTCGGCCATGAAGACCGTCATTATCTACGATCTGCTTTCCGTCTATATAGAGTTTGCTGCCGTCGTCCGAAGCGGTATAGAACGTATACGTGCCGCTAGAGGCAATGGCTATTTCTCCCTCGAACTTGAAGGCGAAGTGATCGTATCGCTGACGGGGCGCAAGTGTGAAGTTGTCAACCGTGCCGGTGGCTTTGGGGGTTAACTTGCTAAAATCAGGTAGTTTGCTCCATTCTCCTTCGTAGTAAGCGTAGGTCAACTCCGCCCCACCTGACGGGGGGGGAGGGGCCGCGGTGCTACTGCCAGATTTTTCGGTGAACAACACGCTGGAAGGAACGCGTTTTTTACTTATGCCCGGACCCGCGTAGTATACCTCAAGCACGTCGTTGTTCCCGTATTTATCGAAGTAGGTTACTTTGATAGCGTGTCTACCACTGGAAAGCGTTACCCTACCCGACTTTTCTGTTCTTTCGTGACGTCCGTCGTTGTTCACTACTTCCTTCCCGCTGATGTACAATTTGCTGCCGTCGTCCGAAGCGGTATAGAACGTATAGGTGCCGCCGGAAGTGATGTTGATGTATCCCTCGTATGTCATACCATAATAAGTTTCTTTTTTGCGAGGAGACAAATCAAAGTTTGCTACCGTTCCGGTTGCCTTGGGCGTCAGGCTACCGAAATTGGGGAGCTTATCCCAGTTGCCTTCGTAGTAGGCGTACTTAAGTCCACTCTCGCCTGAATCGGTTACTGGCTCAGGCTCTGGGGTGGGTTTGGGCTTGGGGGTAGGTTTCGGCTTAGGTTCCTTCTTTACCGCGATTTTTACATCATCCGTACCAGAAGCACCTTTGTTGTCTCTTACCGTCACCCGAAAGGTGTAGGTGCCTTCTATCAACCCTTTAATCTCAGTCTTCTTAGAGGTACTGGAGACGATAGTATGCGTAGACGGCCCGGAAAGCTTGGTCCATTGGTACGAAGTAATTGAGCCATCCGAATCGGTGCTGCCGCTAGCGTCTACCGTAACCCTGTTGGTGGGCAAAGTAATTGTTTTGTCCGAACCGGCTTTAGCCAGGGGAGCCTTGTTACTGGGCGTGGGGGTCGGCGTAGGGGCTTTTCCGTCCTTGGCGTGCGACAAAAACCAGTCGAAGAGATGGGGTTGCCCACTGTTGGGCCCGTACGAACGACTGCTCGTATACTTGCTACTTAGGCTATACTGGTTGTCGTCACTGCTGCGTTGATACACTCTGTCCCAGACGTTGTGCGCGCCGTTTTCAAAGATGGTTTTGTGCGCTTTGGTAGGAGGAGAACAAGCGTTTATAGCGTCTACCATTGTGATAGTGTTGCTCACTCTTACCATTCTATCGTTGGCATTATGAAAAGCCCACACAGGCACTTTCTGAATGTTGCTAGAGCAGGCATCGCTTTTCACGTGACCCGCCCCGGCCAAAGGAGCAGCAGCAGCAATCTTGTTGCCATGTTCTTTCAGGTATTTCCATACTCCCATGCCCCCCATGGAGGATCCTGTGATATAGATACGGTTGGTATCCACCTTGCGTAACTTCTTCACACGCTCCAGCACTTCATCTACGATACTAGGATCCCAGGAAGAAGTGCTTTCGTAGCGACCTTTAATACTCCTTGGTTGCTGAGGACAGATCACGATGAACGGAAAATCTTGCTTCTTATAATAAAACAACTTGGCTACGTTGCTGCCCTTTCTCAAATTAGAGAAGTTGATACTTTGCCCGCCCGGCATCCATCCGTAACCATGCAGTGAAATTAGCAATGGGTATCCCTTTCCATTGTTTGAGTAATTGGGAGGAAGGTACTCCAAGTAAGCAAGTTCTTGTCCGTTAGCGTAAGAAGAGGAATACGTTACCTCGTTCATTTTGCCCTGCTGGGCCTGAACACTAGTGGCAAGAAATAGGGCGAAAATAACAGTTCCTAAAATTACTGTTCGTAAAGGATGTGGCATAGCTTACAGTCAATAGAGGTGAATAAAACGTCCGTTTGTATAAATCACTCCAGTCTGTTCAACAATTGTTCGATTACAGTCTTCGTCTCTATCTTTCTACAGTCCGATTTAGGACAATAGCATCCTCGCCATACAACCTATTTCTTATTAATAGACTTTAGGCTTTAAGAAATATAATTTTAGCCGATGTGTTTTGGTCCTGTTAAATACAACCACTACGATGAATCATAAAAATTTTGTTTTTTTCTTCTTCTGAAATGTGAATTCCTTTTCTGAGGATGCGCGGATAACTTGCGCTTTCTACTCTAGTAATTATCAAAATGAAAATAGTCTTGTCATTATAGAGAGCAATTGACATTGCTGTTTCTTACTAAATTGCGAATAATCGATTGATTTATCTCTTTCTGATAACAGCTCACCTATAATTCTTACTAGATTGTAATATTCCTATTTTTTTCTTACAATCTTATCCTATCCGTTTTTGCTATAACCAGCCTCTTCGGTTAACCTTTTTTGCCGTGTGTTCTGTCAAACGAGCACCAGACCGCTTTCTAAGCTCAAAAATTACTTCTTTTTCCAGAGTTAGTCTTACATCGCGCCTCTTATAAAGTTCTGAGACCAGGAACATAAATTGCACTTTACCAAGTAAGAAGCATGTCGTTGTCTTTTAGACAGTCTTGTTTGATATGCTTTACTAAAGTGTTTAAACTAAATCTGTGGTGTATGAGAACGAAAAACTTTACCAAGCGCCTGATGATCGTTGCGATGATGATCGCGGGGGTCAAACTTGCCCACGCGCAAGGAACGCAACAAGAAGTAATTTACGAATCGACCTACGGTAACGGACAGTCGTTTGGCTACCTAGAATACCTGCCCATTGACTACGCTACTTCCGAAGAGAAATTTCCCCTACTTATCTCCTTGCATGGCCTTGGATGGCGGGCCGAAGGCAATGGTATCGAGTTTTGGAGGCTGCGTAAAGGAAGTGATGTAGCCAAACAAATAGAAGCCGGGAAACACTTATCGGCAATTGTAATCTCTCCTCAGCAACCCAAAAATGTGAACGGACGTTACAGCGGCCGTGGTAGTTGGGACCCCAATATTATTGATGAGGTTTTGGAACGAACAAAAAAGCTGCGCCGGGTAGACACTGACCGAATTTATATATCTGGCACTTCAATGGGCGGCGGTGGCGTATGGCTATATCTGAAAAGCCACGGTGACAAAATTGCAGCGGCGGTTCCGGTGTGTGCTACTCAAACAATCAGCTCTCACGACACTAAGTCGTCTAAGATAAAGGATACTCCAATTTGGGCATTTCATAACTACGGCGACAACGTGGTTCATCGAAACAGTACCGAAAATATTACGCGTTGGATCGATACCAACAACCCGGAAAACACAAACAGAAAAACGATCTACGCTTGGAGTGGTCACAATTCCTGGGATGTCACCTACAGTGGCACCGGCCGTGACACCACAGCTAGCTCTTACAATCAAACTGAGTACGGTATTGACACTAACCAACCCGATGTGTTTGAGTGGATGTTTACGCATAACCTTCGGGCCCCCTATCCTATTCAGGCGTTGGTTAGCGATGACCGCCCCAACCAACTCCGGGTAACGTTCAACCAGCCGGTCGCTCAAGCCAGTGCGGACGGATTTCACCTAGAAGGAACTTCAGTAGGCTTGGTGGCGCTGTCTTCAGGTCTGGGGTCGACACAACTGGTATTTACCCTGAGTGGTGAAGTGCGAGATAATGAAAGGTTAAGCTTGTATTACGATGATCAGTTGGGAATTCTAGCTAGCAACACAGGAATACGAACCAACGAGTTTGAGGATCTTAAGGTAGAACACGCTGTAGGTTCTCAAGAGCCAATCAATCAGGCCCCGGTGGTGTCTACCTGCGCTGATACCCTGCTTCGATTGCCCACCAACCAAGTGGTGCTTAAGGGCCAGGCCGAAGATGCTGACGGAACCATTGTGTCGTACGATTGGACGCAAACCACCGGTCCTAATCAGGCGCAACTGTCCGCCGCCAACACCACCGAAGTGACGGTGAGCGGCGTGACCACCGGAGCGTACGCTTTTCAGTTTTCGGCCACCGACAATCAGGGTGCCACCAGCGCCCAAGAAGTGCGGGTAACGGTTGAACCGCAAAATACTGCCCCGGTAACAGACGCCGGTGATGATCGAGAAATTATGCTTCCGCTGAATAGCGTTCTGCTGGCAGGCACCGCCACCGATGCGGACGGCACGATCGCTGCGTACCAGTGGACGCAACTGGCCGGTCCTTCTATCGCCACGGTGCGCACCCCTACCGCCCAGTCTACTTGGATAAACGATTTAGAAGTAGGACAGTACACTTTTGCCCTAGCGGTGTCTGATGACGAAGGATTAACCGCAAGCAGTGAAGTTCGCATTGATGTCCGTCAGAATCAGGCCCCTTTGGTTAACGCAGGAGGTGAGATTACGCTTAATCTGCCCGACAACGCAACTACGCTGACTGCCCAAGCAGAAGACGCCGACGGAGAGATTGTGAGCGTCAACTGGGCACAAAAGAGCGGGCCTGCCGGGGCTGAATTAGCCAATGCCGAGTCACTTTCTCTTTTGGTCAGTGAATTGGTTGCCGGATCGTACCTATTTGAAGTTACCGTGCGGGATAACCACGGGGAGGCTGCCTCGGGTAGCGTAACGGTAGAAGTGATTCCTGAACCCATCACTACGCCCCCCAATCCTGCTCCTTCTCCTAGTCCTGCGCCCTCGCCCAGTCCGGCTCCGCCTCCCGCGGAAGAGAACTACGTCGCTGGGCTGGTGTATAGCTACTACGAAGGCGTTTGGAACGACCTACCCTACTTTGCGGGCTTGCCGCCCGTGAAGACCGGAGTGGTGGAAAATTTCTCCCTTAGCCCGCGCGAGCAAAACACAACTTTTGCTTTCACCTTTGATGGCTTTATTGACATTGCTACCGAAGGAATCTACACCTTCTATACCGCTTCGGACGACGGCAGCAAACTCTACATCAACGAGCAAACGGTGGTGGACAACGACGGGACGCACGGCAAGCGCGAGGAGGCCGGACAAGTGCACCTCACTGTAGGCAAGCACCCCATCCGCGTGGCTTACTTTGAGAAGTGGGGCGACGAAATCCTGGAAGTGAAGTACGAAGGCCCCAGTATCAGCAAGCAATTTATTCCTGCTCACGTAGTGTATCATCTCGGTGAAAACGAAAGTCCGCAGACCAACGAAGCCACCGGACTGGTATATAGTTACTACGAAGGCACCTGGGACGAACTTCCTCCCTTTGCCGAACTGCAACCCGTGAAGACCGGCACGGTAGAGAACTTCATTCTTAGCCCGCGCGAGCAAAACACCAGCTTTGCTTTCACCTTTGATGGCTTTATTGACATTGCTACCGAAGGAATCTACACCTTTTATACCGCTTCGGACGACGGCAGCAAACTCTACATCAACGAACAAACGGTGGTAGACAACGACGGGACGCACGGCAAGCGCGAGGAGGCCGGACAAGTGCACCTCACCGTAGGCAAGCACCCCATCCGCGTGGCTTACTTTGAGAAGTGGGGCGACGAAATCCTGGAAGTGAAGTACGAAGGCCCCGGTATCAGCAAGCAGTTTATTCCCGCGGGGGTGCTTTCTCAGTCGGCTGAAGAATCAAACGCTCGGCTACTGCGGGGGACTAAGGGGGAAGCAGAAGAACTGCTGGAAGAGAAGTTGGCGGAAGAGAACGTAGTGGTTCGCACGTACCCCAATCCGGTGCGCAACATGCTTCACGTGGCCTTTGGGGAAGAACGATCAGTAAAGGCTATGTTTGTAGATAACTTCGGAAATACCGTAAATACAATAGAAACCAGGGGGCAGCATATTCGTATTGATTTGCGCGACCTGCGAATCAAGGATGGTATCTTCATGCTTACCATCATCGATACGGAAACCAACCAGGTGCTGTGTTCCCGAAAAATGATCCGTAGGTAATACCATCGCCAACCGGTGAATCACTGGGCGAAGAGAAACCAAATGGTTCCTCTTCGCCTTTTTTAGTAGGTGCTTCTCAAGCCACCCGCCGTTGACAGTTCTTATTTATCGACCCTTACTTTGGTCCAGGCCGAGTAGAACCCGCCCGTAAACTGGTGGGGAAGCGTGTTGGCCACACGGCAGTCAACCGATTGGAGCCAGTAGGAACGATTGGCCAACCAAGAAACCGGAAACACGTCGGCTAAAAAATTAGCGTGCTTAAAGGCCTGCATCCTAAACAAATGGGTGTTGAGGAGGCGCCGCAAACTGTTCTTGGTGAAATACTGTACGTGGCTGAGATCGTCGGCATCCGACTGCTCGGTTTTGCCGGTGTATCCCAGGGCCTTTTTTGCTGCTTCTGCTCCCTTCAAAAGTATCCCCCCCTGCTGCTGAAGCTTCTGCATGGGTTGGGTGATCATCAGTTCGCGGGGCCCCCATCCATTGGGCACCGTAACCACCAACACTCCGTCATCGCTCAGCAGCGCGTGCAACGTCTTCAGCAACTGCGAAGGATCGGACAGGTGCTCAAGCACCTCGCTACAGATCACGGCATCGTAGGTGCTGCCGTCGGCCACCAGTTCGTCGGCGCTCATCACCTCAAACCGAACGTTATCGTGTTCAACAGCCCGGGCTTTCTTAATCGCCTTCGCGCTGATGTCTATTCCGAGCACCTGATATCCGTGTTGAGCAATCGCCCGGCTCATAATTCCGTTTCCGCAGCCCACGTCCAGCACCGTTCCCCCGGTAGACCCCTGCTGCTCAAGCTGCTTGATGATAAACTGAAGCCGCTTGTGATCCACGGCCTTCGAGTATTCGTCACCCGGATCAGATAGATGCTTTGCCTTCATAGTTTCTGTCGTTCGGTGATTTTCATTTTGGGCAATGTCTTCATAAATGCCCAACATTTGCTTGGCGGTGGCTTCCCAGGTGAACTCCGCGGCTCTTTTCAGCCCTTCTTCGATCAGCGTGGATTGCTGCGCTTGATGCGCCAGCAGTTGGTGCATCTGCGCCCCGATAGCGGGTGGGTCCAGTGGGTCGACCAGGAGCGCCGCCCGACCCGCAATTTCGGGCATGGCCGAGGTGGTAGAAGTGATCACCGGAGTGCCGCAAGCCATCGCTTCCAGAATAGGCATTCCAAAGCTTTCTCGCTTGGAAGTATACAAGAACAACGAAGCCAGGTTGTACACGTAGGGCAAGGTAGCGAACGGGATAAAGTCGATCACCTGCACGCGAGACGCCAAGTGACCCAGGTCCAGTTTTTTCAGTAACTGATTGACATAATTTTGGCTTGTGTCGGCCACCACCAGGGGAAGGGGATGCTCACTCATTTCAACGTAGTGCTGATAGGCCACGAACGTGTTGGCGGCGTTCTTTTTAGGAGAAGGGTTGGCGAAGTACAAGATGAACTCATCAGGAAGCTGGTACTTTTGCTGATAGTGCACCAATTGCTCTTCCTCAATAACCCTAAAACTGCGATTGATCGCGTTGTAGACCACCCGGATGTTGTCTGCCTCGACTGGCAACTTATCAAGAATGCATTGCTGTTCGTAGTGAGAGACGGTGACAATCTTCTGGCAAGACTTCACCACCTGAGGCACCACCCAGCGACGGTAGAGGTTGCCGAAGTTTTGGTAGGCAGTGCCTAAAAAGCTTACCGATTCCAGGTAAATTATATCGTGCAGCGTTAGGATCAGGGGCACGCTAACGCGCCGCGGAGCGGTGTTGCAGGTGCAGTGCAGCATGTCCAAATTGTATTCTTTGATTGCCTTCGGCAACTGAATCTGCTCCCAATCGGGGTAACTTATTCCCGGAACCGTAACGATCCGAAAGTTATCGGTCTCCTGAATGCATCGATCTTCATCGTCCTTCACAAAAATGAAGTACTGGTTTTCACGATCCAGGGCCTGCAGGTGGCGGATAAGCTCCAGGGCCACCACCTCCATGCCGTGCTTTTTCTTCCTAAACAATCGCTGTGCTTCAATACCAATGCGCATCGACTTAGGCTAGGCTTTTGCTGGGCTGCTGGACAATATCCCACCCCTCGGGCAAGTTCCGCTGTATCTCAATGTTCTCAAATTCCTGGCTCTGCCGAGCTCCCACGCGTTGCGCCCAGGTGGCCATTCTTCTGATTCCCTCATCCAACCCAACGGTCGAGGCGGACTTGAATACGCGGTGGGCTTTGCTGTGATCGGAGTAGGCGTGAAGCACTTCCTTGCGCGCCTGCAGATAACTCACTTGGGGTTTCACATTGAGGGCATCGCCCACCACCTTCACCAGTTCGTTGATGGTGTAGGGCTGGTCGGCTCCGATGTTGAACACCTCGTTGTAGGCTTCCGGAACGTCAACGCAGTGGCTGATCGGAATCGCCACGTCGTCGATGTAGCTGAAGGCCCGGGTCTGGGTTCCGTCGCCGAACACCGTCAGGGGCTCCTCCTGCATAATCTGGTTCATAAAAATCCCGATCACGTTGCGGTACTTGTCGCCGATGTTTTGGTTTTCGCCGTACACGTTGTGCGGTCGGAAGATCACGTAGTTGAGACCGAACATTTCGTGCGCGGCCTTCAGATCGAGTTCCACGGCGTACTTGGCTATTCCGTAGGGGTCTTCCGGTTCGGGCACCATCGCTTCGGTCATCGGCAACTGCCCTTTTCCGTAAACGGCAATCGACGAGGTGAACACAAAGCACTTCACCTGATGCTTCACCGATTCGTTGATCAGGTTCACGCTGCCAATCAGATTGTTGGTGTAGTTGAACCGGCGAATGAAGTGAGACAGTCCCTCGGCGGCGTAGGCAGCCAGGTGATACACGTAATCGAACCGGTGTTCGTTAAATAAATCTTGCAACAGCGCCTGATCCGTGATAGACCCCTTTACAAAGGTGATTTCCTTGGGCAGATAATCGGCAAAGCCACCGCTCAAATCATCCAGCACCACCACTTGCTGGCCCTGCTGCAAACAGTGCTTAGCCACGTGCGAGCCGATAAAGCCCGCTCCTCCGGTAATCAAAGATTTCTTCATAACAGTTGAATAAGATTTTAAAACAGTTTTACTAATTGCTAGACAACCGTTTTGGGTAACGGAGCCACGTCTTGGAGGTTGGTTTTGCGATCTTTCTGAGGATTTTTGTAATACAGATTCCAGGCCAATGCGCGTCGGAAGGAGTGCAAGTGCTTCCACTGTCTTCCAAGAACGTACTTAGCGATCGTTTTAGGGGTAGTGAATCCTAAAAAAAACAGATAAAAGCACAGCAATTGATAAGGTCGAAAGTTTCTCCGCATAAACAAAATGCGGTTGCGGTTATGGTAATACGCCTTGATGGCGCTTTCGCGCCCCATCGTAATAGACTCCTTGTGAAAAATCAGCGCCGTGGGTTGGTAGTAGATTTTATATCCCGCCCGAGTAATCTGCGACGACCAGTCCAGTTCCTCGTAGTAGATAAAGAACAATTCCGGAAAAACTCCCACGTTGTCGATCACCTCGCGCTTCACCAGCATGGCCGCGCCGTGGGCGTAGGGTGAGAAGCTCCCTTGGTCGTGCTGCCCCTGGTCCACCTCCAAGTGCGCAATGCCCCGGTTGCGCCCCGTGAATGGGTTGATTTCGGTAAACCCCGCAAATTGTATACGGTCGGGCTGGTCATAGTATCTGATTTTAGGACTCACCACTCCCACGCGCGCGTCAACGGAAAAGCCCTCGAGCATCCGCTCGAAGATGGTGTCGGTTACTTCCGTATCGTTGTTCACGATGAACACATACTCACCGTTTGATTCTTTCATTCCTAGATTGTTACCACCGGTGAAGCCCAAGTTCTTAGGGCTTCTGATGACTGTCGCTGCAGGGTATTCCCTCTTTATTTCTGAGGTAGGATCAACCTCCGAGTTGTTGTCTACCACAATAACCTCCAGATTCGGATACTTGACGCTTCGTAGCGACCGAAGAAACTCGCCGGTAACCTGCGTTTGGTTATAGTTTAACGTGATCACTGAGATCAAAGGGTGCTGAGGAGTAGGCATAAGCTATAGATTGACTTCGTGTTCTGCGCTGTGGGCCGTATGCAGAAACTGCTTGCTTGCTTGCCGGGCCGTAAGCAACGATACGGACATCGTTCCGAATGTTCGGGGCAGGGTAGCTAGCGCGCTGAGCGTAGATTTCCGAAAGTAAGATTGAGGAATGGCCAGACCCAGGCTCACGAAATATACCGCCGCCAGGGTGGTCGCATAGGTCGCCTTCTGCCGGGTAGCCCACTGCAACATGGTCCATCCGGCCAGGGCACCGGCGTTAAGCAGCCGGGGCAACTGCACGGGGGCCAAAAAAGCGATGTTGAAGTAGCTGATATTGCCCTTGGCCAATTGCCTTACGGCCGTCGGAAAGGATTTGTACAAATACTGAAATTGGTTAAGAATCCAGCGTTTTCTCTGGTGACCGAACGCCTGATCGGTAGCCACTTTTTCGTCGTATACCACCGCTTCTTCTAAATACAGTATGCGGTGCTGGCGCCTGATGATTTCTAACTGCAGCTCCCGGTCTTCGCCCTTCGAGGCTAAGTCCATCTGCTGGAAAACTGATGCCAGCAGTTGGGTATCGAAGGCCATTCCCGAGCCGATTACGGGCACCGACAGCCCCAGTGCCTGGTATCCCTTTCGGAAGATGGCGTTGTTCAGTGCTTCGCTCAGTCCGTCCAGAATGGCCATAGGACTGTTGTTATTTTTGGCCATACGTTGCCCCTGGATGGCTACCTGCCCGCTGGCGTAAGCACGGTTTATATGCATCAGAAAGTTTTTGTCCATCACATTGTCGGCATCCAGAATCACGGTAAGATCATACTCTCTTTCTTGCTCAATGCGCCGCAGTCCTTCGGCTACCGCTTTGGCCTTGGTGCGCTCTTCGAAGGCAACCTCAATCACCTGCGCGTTCATGGTTCTTAGCTGGGTGATGGTACCGGGCTGCAACGAATCGGCCACCACGAACACCTGGTAGCGATTGGCAGAGTAGCGCTGCTGCTGAACGTAGTTCACACTTTGCAGAATCACGGCGTCGTCGCCGTATACGGGAATGAGTATGGCGATGCGGTGGCGTTTTTTGGTTTGAGACGATAGGCGCGAACGATGAAAGCGGCTAGCCACCGAGAAAGCAACGGTGTAGACCACACTGTAGGTAAAGTACGCTTGCAAAACGGTGTTGATAAACCTCAGCATGGGTCAAGCATAGGTAAGAAAAAAATCATTGAGCGTTAGATAAAGGTTAGGCTGATAAATCGGTGTAGGCTGGCGAGGGCAAAAGCCCAGGATAAAAAGTATCAGAATGGTGTTTAGTGAGGGTAGGATTAGTCTTGCTGGAGCATACCGGGTAGTGTCTTGAGTAGTATCTTCAGATCATTACGCAACGACATGTTGCTTCGATACGCCAGATCAAGCTCCATGCGCTCCGTGGTGGTCATGTTCTCCTTTCTCTTGGATATCTGCCATAATCCGGTCATGCCGGAAGGGGCCAGAAACCGCGCCGCCCACCCGTCTTTGGTCAGCGAGGCGGCTTCGTCCAGCGGTAGGGGACGGTTACCGACCAGCGACATGTCGCCCTTGAGCACGTTGACTAGTTGCGGCAGTTCGTCCAGGCTAGTTTTCCGCAAGAACTTTCCCACTCGGGTGACGCGGGGGTCGTTCTTCACCTTGAAAAAAAACGGTTCATCCGACGCGGGACGGTCCAACGAATAGTAGGCGTTCAGATGCCTCAGATTCTCACGCTGGGTATCAGCATCCACCTGCATGGTTCTGAACTTGTAGAAGTCGAACACCTCGTAGTTTGACCCGACTCGTTTGGATACGAAAAACGCAGAGCCCGATGACTCTAGCTTGATGAGGATAATGATTAGCAGAAACAGGGGGCTGAGCGCCAGCAGCAAAAGGGTGGCTACGCAAACGTCGAGCAATCTTTTCTTCCAGGATCGGCGAAAAACCCCCGGTGAGGAGGCGGTGAAGTCAACGGGATTGGCTTTGAGGTCGACTAAAAATCGAATTCGCTCTACTATATTGTCTAACCCCAGCGCATCGTAGAGATAATCATCCGCGCTTAACTCGATGGCTTTCGCTTTGTGCGTGGCGTCGAAGGAGGGGGCGTATACTAGGAAAGTGGTGGGCGACGGGGCATCACCGGCTTCGTTGGCCAAGGAACGCAGCAATTGCCTATCTGAATCAACGTCACAGACAACGAATTTGAACCTGTCCGAATCATCATCAAGAGGCCCCTGAAAAAGGGATAGCGCTTGTTCAACTGTGTCGACGCTCGAGCCGCCAACAAACACTTCATGGAAACTAGTGCTAATTGCTTCTCGGAGGGCTTGCGACTGCGGGCCAACGAACAATCCGTTGATTACGCGACCAGGCGTAAACTGAGAATCATTGCTTAAGTGATCTAGAACCAATTCGCGGTATGACATAGTGTTGTTACTTAACGTAGATTAGCACACCTGCAATTCTTCGTCCAGAACGGTGTTAATCTGCGTTTTTAGTAATACCGGATCAAACGGCTTAGACAGACAAGCCTTTAGATTGTTGTAGACCATAGCCTGCGCGCTTACCTCTTCCTTACAGTGCCCTGACAGAACCACCACGGGAATGTTGTTGTACAAGCCGCTTTGGCTCAGTGCCTTGAGAAGCCCAAAACCATTAATGCCGGGCATGGTGATATCGGAAACAATCAGATCGGGCCGATTACCATTGGCTAACCAAGCGAGCGCTTCGTAACCGCTACCGGCGGTAGTGACACGAAAGTCCTTTCTGAGTATATTCTGCAAAATAGCGCGTATCGCTAAATCGTCATCAACCACCAGCAAATGAGGTTTGCTTTCATCCTGGAAAGCTTCCTGTGCTGGGTTGGCCCAGACTATATATTTTGATGCAAGCGACATTTGATCCATTTGTTAGTTAGTAGAAACTGAAAAAAAATTGTAACCTAATTGTGAAAAATTACGCACGAACATCTGTTTATGTTCTTGCCGAAAGCAAATGTAACATTTATAAGAGAAATAACAATAAAAATATTCAAATAAATATAAATATTATCATAAATGTATAATATATACGAAACTTGGACTTCTATGACGATTATTTCAGCGTAAAGCCCTGAAAAATGCGACAAATATCAGTTTACGAGTCTAATAATGAGAATCCAGTACATACATACGAGATAAGCTATTCATCAGATTTTCACAGTTTGCCTTTGTAACCAACCCACTAAGTTGCGCCTCTTCAAGACAGCGCTTGCATCAACCCAGAATCCGAACTGCCTGATGGAGCCGTAGGATAAAAAGGTTGAATTTGATCAGCAATTGACTTACTAGTAGGAGCAAATTATAGGAATTGGGTCAAAAATTTATACATTTAGTTCAAGCAAAATAGGGGTTGCAGACCTACCGTACTTTACATAGCCAACTAAAATTGACGAACTGATGTCGAATACATTATCTGCCAAGCAATTTGACAAGGGATTCTCTTACGCCAAGAAAAACCTCACTGAAGACGTCAACACTCACTTATGGTTTGATAAGAAGTTCATCAAGGAAAAGTTAGACCTTACGGGGAAGAGAATACTGGATTTCGGATGCGGAATGGGGGGAATGAGTTTGTGGTACGGTAGAAACTGGGACTGTTTTGTGCATGGCATTGACATAGACAGCCATCACATCACCATAGCAAAAGCATTAAACGAAGAATACCAAATTGCAAATGTGGAGTTTGAGGAAGTTGATGTGCTAGATGAGCGTATTGCTAAGCCTTACGATCTTATCTTTTTGAACGACGTTATAGAACACCTTCCTTTGTCTGTCATAGACGATATACTCAGAAAACTGTCCGCACTGCTAAATCCTGATGGGCAAATCTACGTATCGTACCCGCCCTGGGAAAGCCCCTACGCCTCGCATGTCTATAACATCACCAGTATTCCTTGGTGTCAGTTCCTTCCTGATAAACTGGTTTGCAATATTATTATGGCGCGAAACCGACAAATTGTAGGGAAGCTTGAAAGTAGTTTTCTTGACGTATACCGAGGTCTAAATAGAATAAATCATAAAAGATTGCTCAAAATACTAGACAGAAATAACCTGACCATTGCTTACCGAAAAAACCGTTCTGTGCTGAACAAGCTTAGTTTTTTCAGCAATTCGAATACAACCTTATTTCCTACAAATTATCTGATTACTAAGGAGATTCTACTTTTAGAAAAGAGATGACTACGGGCTTACCGTTGACTGCCGGTTGTGCGGGCAAACGAAACTTGATTTTTGAGCTTCAAAAAGTATCGTTCAAAAAACCGGTAGCTCATCCACGAAAAAATGTAGACGCCGCAGAAATAAATCACAAACGATAGCGAACTGCTGGAGAGGCGGGTGCCAACTGACTGATTGAATGCCCCCAGGATAGCCCAGTGAAAAACGTACATGCCGTACGATACTTTTCCAATGGCCACTAAAAAAGATGTCCTGAAAATTCTCACGGAAGCAACGGACACCCAAAGAATCAATGCCGCAAAGAAGCCATTCAGTAAGCTGTATGACCAAATATGTTGTCCGTGCTCGAGCGACGCGATGGGATAACCCAGACTGCTCGGATCTAGTGGGACGGAGTGCGGCAGCACTATTAAGTTTGCTAAACCCACCAAGATTACCACGGCCAACCAAGCGCCGCAGATGACCCCGGGCCGTTTTATTCTTTCGTTCAGTCTGAATACGGCTACGGCTCCTCCGGTAGCAAACGCATCAAAATGGCTCGGCGTAAACCAGTAAACTGCCTCCCCGATGGCCCGGGGGTCTAGCGACGTTTGCTGCTGCAGGTAAGCCGCCAGAAATCCCCGGAAGGCCGGAGCCAGCACGATAATCGCGAGCAACGCTACCTTAAGTGATCGGCCTCGGACGAAGAAAATGAACAGGGGCCAAATCAGGTAGAACTGCTCCTCTACCGACAACGACCACAGATGGGTGAAGAAGATGCTGTGTGTCCATTCGGGAGACAAGCGCGTGTAGTTATACGTATAAGTATAAAGTCCTAGTGCCTTTTCGCCCAGTTCGGGGGGGAAGCCCACGAAGACAAAGGCCAGCGTGAGCACCAGCAGGTAAGCGTAGTAGAGGGGAAATATTCGGAGCGAGCGGCGCCAGTAAAACTTTTTCAGGTAAGCCGAAAGGGAGTGTTTGCGGTCGGCCAGCAGGATGCGGGTGATCAGAAAGCCCGACAGCACAAAGAAGAGCTGCACTCCGACCCACCCCACACTGATGCCAATCTGTCCGAAATTGTACAAACGAAAGTGAAACAGCATCACCAGGATAATTGCAATCCCTCGCAAGCCGTCTAACCCTTTGATGTAGTTGGTCATAAGACACTACTATGATGGCTCAAGAAGCTTTATCAAACATTCTTCCAGAAACGTGTAAGCAAGTGATGGCAAAGGTTGTAATGAAACTGGCAATACGAGGGTACGTGCTAAAATTACCTGGTTTTCGCAATATTCGCACACTTGATAGTTAAATTTGCCGTTGAGCCATTTGGGCCAGCAAATTCAAGTGTTACGCTAGTTGTACATCTGTTCTTTAATTCACCATAATATCTCTTACCAAAATTTCAATATAAATATGGATAACAGTAAATTGATGCCTGATTTTCTTATTATCGGGGCAGGTAAGAGCGGAACCACATCGCTCAACAACTATCTATCACAACATCCTGATATATTTATGAGTCCTGTTAAGGAACCCAATTTTTTCGCCTACATAAACACGGATGTGACCGATCTAGGCAATTTGGAAACAATCCGGCATTTTGAGGAATCCATAAGGAATTTAGATGATTACTTACATCTCTTTGCTGACGCTGGTGAAAGTCAGATGAAAGGAGAGGTTTCTAACACTTACATGACTAGAAGAGATTCAGCTACTTATATAAAAGAGTACATTCCTCACGTAAAAATCATCGCAATTCTCAGAAATCCTGTTGAGAGGCTCTATTCTAGGTATCTTCATCTTGCCAGAGACAACCGTTTGGCGGAAATAGACCCAATTGAAGAAGGGCTAAAGAACGAATCTTCTGTCTGGTGGAAGAGGAATGATTTAATTCAAGAAGGATTTTATCATGAAAATCTAAAACCCTACTTCGAACTTTTTATACCTGAACAGATCAAAATACTGTTCTACGAAGAGTTTAAGAGATCTGATGATAACTTTTTCAGCCATGTATTTACCTTTCTAGAAGTAGACAATAACTTTAAGCCGGTAACTGATGCTAAACTCAACCGATCTGGCTTTGTAAAAAACAAAACATACCACAAACTATTTGGGGAAGAAAGTATTTTGCTCAACTTCGTCAAAAAAAACTCTCCCGCAGTGTATGAAAAGTTGAGTGATAACCAGAAATTAAAAACTTTAGTGAGCAAAGTGAGGAGCAGAAATCTTCATAGACCAGCAATGAGTGTTGACGTAAGAAAACAACTCATTTCAATTTACGAGGAAGACATAGTCCTGCTACAACAAATGCTCAACAGAGACCTTTCCGAGTGGCTCAAATAATTATTCTCAATAGCAAAGTCTGGTATCGTACACAATTTAATAAATGAAATTTATTTCAGAGGCAGATTTGTTCTCTAATATCAGTTTGCATGTTATTGGAATATTTTAATATTTTTCAATATAATTACTTAATTTTGCGTATTGACGTTTTAGTATCAGAGAGCCAACTTAGTTTTTGTTTCGGATTATCTACAATTTTCATATTTAGTTAATGGAGCTTACTAGATTTATTAAAGTTCTCTGGCAAAGGAGATGGCTTCTGTTGATAGTTGTTGCTGTTTCCGCCATTTCAGCGGTTGTGTTTGCGTTCGTTACCCCGAATGTGTACAAGTCCTCAGCGCAGTTGGCTACCGGAATCACTGACAACCAAGATATTGCGCTTTCTCAAGAACAGCAGGCGATGACATTCTTTACTATACAAAACAAGTTCAGCAATTTAGAAGAGAATATGAATTCGCGGCAGGTGCTGAGCCTGCTAGCGTACAACTTAGCGCTTCACGATCTAAGAGAAAACACCGCTTTCCAAGATTTATCCGAGTTCAAAGAAGAATATGCTAACGTTGATCTAACCGAGATAATTGATGCCCTTCAAAATAAACGAGATTCCATTCAGGTGCTTACTCGTTTGGACGGAAACGATGCTCAGTTGCTAGATGTTCTTAAAGATTTAAATTACGACATTAGTACGATAGAAAGCAACCTTGACATTGGTCGAATACCTAGTACCGACTACGTGAAAGTAGAATATTTTTCTGAAAACCCCTTGCTGTCGGCTTTCGCAGTCAATAACCTTTGCCAAGAGTTTATTCGCTATTATCTCACCGCCCGGGGGGAACGCAGCAGTAGCTCCATTCAATTCTTGGTAGATCTGGTGCAAAGCAAGCGAGAGGAATTGGAAGCTAAGGTAAACGATCTACGAGACTTCAAATCTTCGAACGAGGTGGTTAACCTAGCTCTACAAAGTGAATCTATCATTCAGCAGATCACTGAGTTAGAGAAGAGCCGGGAAGAAGAGAAAAAAAATATTATTGTTTACGGGCAGGCTATCAAAAAAATTAACGAGCAACTAACCAGCAGCGACCTCAATGTACTGGAGAGACAAGCCAAGGTGATTAACAGCCGAATTGTTCGTTTAAAGGACAAAATCACTGAGCTTAACAACCAAATCATTCGTTCCGGGTCTCGTGAAGAGTCGTTACTCAATCAACTCGAGGAACTGAGAAATGAACTGAACGAGCAAATTCTGGCAGCGGGTAGCGCCACCGCAACAAGCAGTGCCAACGAGGGGGCAACCCGACAGACGCTGTTGACCGACCGGGTGAACAGTGAAGTAGAGCTAGAAATTGCCAAAGCAAGTTTGGCCTCTATCAACCAACAAATCAGTCGACTACGCGGAAACGTGTCGGGCTTCGCCTCGAAGGAAGCGCAGATTAACGCCTACGAACGGGATATTGAGGTGGCGCAAGATGAATACGTGAGTGCGGTCAATAAATTGAACGAGGCTCGATTGGTTTCACAAAACCTAGGTGGTTCGTTGCGTCAGGTTGAGTTTGGCTATCCGGCTGACGACCCGGTTCAGTCGCGGGATATTATTGTTATTGCGCTGGCTATCGCGGTTAGTTTTTTCTTAACAGTGGTTAGCATCGTTGTGTTAGAATACGTTGATTCCTCTCCTAAGACACCCGCATATTTTCAGCGCCTTACCGGCTTGCCGTCCATTGGCATCCTAAATCGATTACCGGAGAAGCACATCCGGCCGGAGTATCTATTCCAATCTATGGTTAAAGACGACAAGGTTAGAGTTTTTCACGAGTCGCTCAGAAGCATACGCCACGAAATTGAATCTTCCGGAGCCAAGGTGTGGCTGGTGAGCAGCCTAAAGCCTCGGGAAGGAAAAACCACCTTCATACTAGCCATTGCGCTGGCCCTGAGCCTCACCCGGAAAAGGGTTTTGATTGTGGACACTAACTTTAGAACCAACAAATTGACGAGGCTCTTTTCTTCCAAGTCGTTGCTGGAGCGAATGCCACAACTAGCGGAAACCGACATGGCTCATTACCCATCGGGCACGGGCTTCAAGGGGGTTGATTTTATTGGCTGTGAAGGCGGAAATAGAACTCCCGAAGAGCTTTTCCCCAAAGACTCCCTATCTTCCATTATTGATACGCTACGCTCAAAGTACGATTATGTCTTTTTGGAAGGCCCGGCACTCAACCAGTATGCCGATACCAAAGAGCTTCTGGACTACGTTGACCAACTGATCATCGTGACGGCAGCAGATCGACAGATCAGCGCTTCAGACGATCACTCTGTTCATTACCTACAGAGGGAATCTGATAAATTTTTGGGAGCAGTGCTTAATAAGTGTGATCTGGAATACAGCTAACCAATGCATCACTTAATGCTTCAATTGATGAAAAAAATGTTTATGCTATTCGCGGTACTGAGTTGGGTGCAGGTTGAAGCACAGGCGCAGATCAACCCGGTTCCCAACGAAGAGTTGTCCATTGAGGACAAGCTTGTGCAACTGGCCTGGAACACCCGCTCGGAGCAATCGGTGATTCAGAGTGAAATAGCCATTGCTGACCAAGAGGTGAAAGTGGCAAAGTGGGCTTGGGCTAATAACTTACGGGCTTCTTTCAATTTGAACGAGTTTACCCTTCGTGATGATTTTGCCCCGGGCGAAGGATTCCCTTTCTTTCCTCGGTATAACTTGAACCTGGCTTTGGTGCTGGGCGACGCAATCAGCAACCCAGCTCAGATCAAGATTGCCAAGCAGCAGCGGTTGATCGCCCAAGCGCAGCGTACCAACGCCCAGCTTGACCTAAGGGCGGAAGTACTAGAAGCTTACTATAACTACCGGTTGTCGGTTTCTTTGTACCAAATCAGTACCGAACAGAACGAAGAAGCCTACACCAACTTTTTGATGGTTTCAGAGAAATTCAAGACGGGGGAGGAAACACTGAGTGTTTACAACGAAGCGCAACAAACGTACAACGCTACCCGAGCTGACCTAGCCGAGTTAGAAACGCAGGTAAAGATCGCCCAATTGCAGTTGGAACGTTACATCGGATTGCCTCTGGGACAAGTACTTTTAGAAGGAAACTGACTTGTTGAATATTCAGGCGAAGCGAATTGCTCAGCGCATCCGTGAGTCATACTGGCTACGTTCCGGCGCGCTGACCTTTCTACAACGGTTTTCGGTTGCCCTGTTTGGCTTCTTTTCATTTGTCATTCTAGTGCGCTTGTTGAGCGTCCCTGATTTTGGTGTTTGGGTGCTCTATACTTCATTTATTGCGGTGATTGAGTTGTTGCGAGGGGGCTTCATCAAAAATCCCCTCACTAGAAGATTCCTTTCTACCGAGCCTGAGGAGCATTCCTCGGTGATTAGTGCAGCGCTGTTAGTAAACCTGCTGCTGTTCCTAATTCTCTCGACCGGGGTTGTGGTGCTGGCTGAGCCGGTGAGTATTTGGATGAATGCCCCTGCGCTAAAGATACTGTGCCTTCTTTATATTCCTAACGCATTCTTTAGCACGTTCTTTCTTCATTACACTACCCTACACGAAGCACACTTGAACTTTAAGGCTTCGTTTTGGACTTATTTTACCCAGAAGAGCCTGTTTTTTCTCTATTTGTTAGGTCTACTTTTTCTTGGTGATCTAACCACCATATCATTGGTTGAACTAGCGATTGCGCAGATTGTTGCCACAATCATTAGTTGTGGGGTATCTATCTGGTTTGCACGCAACTACACCATTCATCGTTTAAAATGGAATCGTAGTCACCTGCTAGCAATATTGAATCACGGGAAGTACTCATTCGGTACCAACGTAAGTTCGGTGCTTCTCAACAACATCGACAGTTGGATGCTTGGAGGCATGGTCTCGCCCGCTGCAGTGGCAATTTATAATCCCGCGCTGAGAATTACTAGACTGGTTGAAATACCTATGCTATCAGTGGCAGCAATTACTTATCCTAAACTCGTTCAAAAAGGTGCAACAGCTTCGCTTACCCATGCCAAACATCTCTACGAACAGTCAGTAGCCGTTATTTTAGCAATAATGCTTCCTATTGTTTTTGTAGCGATTGTTTTTGCTAACCCAATTGTTGTACTAATCGCCGGTGATGATTACGAAGCGGCAGCAACCGTGCTTCAGATTACTATGTTGTATGGTTTGCTTGCCCCGTTCAACCGCCAATTTGGCATTACGCTTGATGCCATTGGCAAGGCTGAGCTAGGGTTTTACTTTGTGGTTGCCAGCGCGGTAGTGAATACAGTATTGAATTTTATAATGATACAACGTTTTGGAGTAATTGGAGCTGCCTACGCAACGACCACAACGCATGTATTGGATGTGATTCTTCGGCAGTTGTTCTTGCGTCATATCTTAAGAACCAATTTCCCAGGAATATTACAGAAAACATGGGCTTGGTATCAACTTGGCGTTCATCGAGTTGTCTCTTTCACATCAAAACGCTAGCTACTATGAGAAAATTAACTGAAGGCCAAGGTTCTTCTAACAACTTGATTGCTATAGCTTTTGTAGCAGTCATTTATGCCTATATATTTATTAAGGTTGTATTTCTATAATCGAAGAAGGTGAAATCTTTTCCAGGCAAAGTGGGATCGTTGTATCCTAGTAGATACAACCGTTTCAAAGAGAAAATCTACCAGTACTTCATTGTTGAGAAGTTAAATAACCCATTTGGTTTTGTTCTGCTAGTTAGCCTTGCAGTTTTCGCATCCTGGATCGCAGTAAGCGGAGGTTTTGGGGTAGGGGCAATTATGCTAGTTATCATTTTTGGAATTCCTACTGCTCTTATTTGCCTACTCAATCTGCAGGCTGGTTTTATCATCACGTTAGTTACCTCATCATTCGTATTTTTTTTGCCACGAATAAGTGGTCAGTATGATCTGCCGTCCGGTTCACTGCCTGACATTCTGTTACTCATTGTTTTTTTAGGAGTTTTCGTTAACAAAGAAAACAAGTTCGCAACCATCACTGCCTACCGGAGTCCTATATCTTTTATCGTCTCGATTTGGATAGGTTATCTGTTAGTACAGATTCTTAATCCCAATAACCCACCCAACTCTTGGCCATTAATTTTACGAGGGGTGATTGGTTTCGCGGTTACGTTTTTTATATTCACTAGATTATTTAGTACTTGGCGTTACGTGAGGCTTTTTACTATTTGCTGGTTAGCAGTTGCGCTATTGGCAGCGCTCTATGCTTTTTATCAGGAGTTTGTAGGGCTGCCGAATTACGACCTTGCTTGGGTAAATCGTAGTCCCAAAAGCATTGGGTTGAACTTCATCAGAGGGAGGTGGAGAAAGTGGTCTTTTCTGTCTGATGTGGCGACCTTCGGTATGTTCATGTCGTTCGCAGGAGTTTTTTCTATTGTGCTAGCGTTAGAATTAAAAGACTATAGAAAAAAGGTAGCTCTTTTGGCAGTAGGCCTCGTCTTTCTAGTTGCCATGACTTACTCGGGTACTAGGACTGCCACCGCGATGACAGTGGCTGGTATAGTGCTGTACGGATTGTTGACTATTCATAAAAAGAGCACTTTGCTACTGGCAGCCAGCACGATACTGATCATTTTGGCAATTATATATGTCCCCTACTACGGTAGCGCAACTGTCAACTCGATCCGCTCAACTTTTTTTCCAACCAGTGATCCGTCGTTCAACGTGCGAGTAGTCAACAAGGAACGTATCCAACCTTATATGCGCTCCCATCCTATTGGGGGGGGGCTTAATACTACTGGTCCCGCTGGCGAAGAGCTTGCTCCCGATCATCCATTAGCCGGTTTTCCTCCCGATAGCTATTATATGAGCATTGCTCTGGAGACCGGCTACCTAGGATTGGGTATTGTGCTACTGGTATTTTTTATCACCCTATGGGTGGGAATCACCAATTATTATCGTTGCCGAAATCCCATTGTGAGAGCGGTTCACGCCGCCTACATCGCTAGCTTTTTTGCGCTAACCGTGGCGGGCTACGCCCAGGAATCCATCACGCAGTTGCCAATACGCTTTGTATTTTACTCCTGCTTCGTGCTCATGGATCGTTTAAAGTATTTTGATGAACCCAACGAGCCGACTATCGCTTTGAATAAATAACTATTTCACCAATGTGGGCGGTGGGGCTGTGCTTGGTCACCCGAATAAACCGCGAAGATTCTTCGATCGCGTAGTTACTCCACTGGTTGAATCGTAGTAGGTCGTCGTCTATCACTAGCTTCCAGTTGCCTGGTTTGCCAATATAGATGGATAGATTGTTATCATCATTGATATCAAAGAAACTGACAAAACTAAGATCGGTTTCCTTTCCTAGATCAATAACTGCCGAATAAGGGTAGTCATCTGGTCTCAATCCTCTTGTTTTCCAGTTGCTTTTCGTTTTGCCTCCCTGTCCCAGTAGCGGATTGCCTACGCTTTGTTGCTCATCAATTAAGCCAGTGTTTTGAACTTTGGTTGGATTCAACTCACTAGCGGTTTCGGTAGCGTAAGTAACCATTTCCGAAGTGAGGATCAGTTGGCGCTTCTCAGAAAATACGTCCTTACGACTAAATTTCTCGTCACCTACTAAAATCAGGGTAGGTTTTTCAGAAACGGTCAACTTCACGGAGCCTAGCTCAGCGGTGTCAAACGCACGCGTATCTCCCATAGCGTTGTCCGAGAGACTTATCAATAACCCGTGTCTTTCTGATGAGGCAAATTTCAATTCGTAGTTCTCAACAACTTCTCCGGTAGCGGTGGAGCACCATACCACGTAGGCGGCCCGAGGCTTGTTCTCACTGCTGTTCTGCGCAACGAATTTGTACACCGTTACTTTCGGATTAGTGGCAGGCACCGACTGAGCAAATTGCATCCCCCTTAAACCTTGAGCAAAAGTTTTTAGGTAATACCACGCGGGTTTAGGTTGCCATCCGCTATGCTTACTGCTGGTAATTCCGCAGGTATTGTATAACGAAGGATCGCCGTCCTTTACATCCCGTAACATATAAATTGCCGTACGATCAATCCCCGCCGCTGCCGCTGCCAGTAGGCTCCTTACCAACCACATTCCCTGCACCTCCTCATTAGTGAAACCATCAATAGAAGGTACTCCCTGAGGCGAAGCAGAATTAGTATCATAACCAAACTCAGTCAACCATAGCTCACGTCCGGGTAGGTATTGATCTCGGTACTTTATCAACGTCTCCAATTTGGCTTGCAGACTATCTGCTTCGGGGCTGATGGCGTACCGCTCGTCACCGTTTTTGTAATTGCTGTAGTGATGAAAATTTAGCACGTCAGCCGGGAAACTACCCCCCCGGTGGTGGTCGGCCCAAAACTTTATGGCTCTCACGTAATCAAAGTTAAGGGCAGCTAATCCGCCCATTACGAGTTGAGCAGTTGAATCTGCGTTTTTCAAACCAACGGTTGTTCCCAGCGCTTGCTGATGACCGTCGTAGTCGGCACTGCTCATGGCGGCAAATTCGTAAGGGCTGAAGTATTCGCCCCGGTATTTCCACCAGATGTCTTGCTCGTTCCAGTTTTCGAAGTAATGGAGGTAGCCTAATCCGGAAGCCTGGGGTTGGTCATTAGCCAGTTTCAGCAACGAATCAGCCACCACCGTGTGTCCGTAGCGGGCGGCATACTGAAACAGGTGGTCAGCATGCGCAATATATGATCGCGGATCTTCGGGATCGTCCCCAAGCAGCAGAGGCTTGGTATTGTTTTCCCAGTGGTTTTTGCGCAGCCACTTCAAATTTTCCTTGATAGAAGGGCAGCCAGCAACACCCATGCGGTGCATATTTTGATAAAGCGCGTCGAAGTTCCAATTGCTGTCACCTGGGTTCCAGTGGTTTACATTTTCAGGATAGGGTTGGTCGCCTTCGTCTTCTACCCAGCGCCAGTTGTGGTACTCCCTGACCAATCCAAAAAAGTCGTAGCGCCCAATCGGGTCGTCAACAAAAGCGTTGATCCCCAGCATCTTGTCAAAGGTGGTTCTCTTCACTGTCTTCGCCGGAGCTTCTTGTGAAACCGCCTTTGTGCGAGTATCCTCGTCTGCGGGCGCACCGAACAGAAACAACTCTCCAATGTTAACCTTCCCGCCTTCTATTTTGAGCCGCAAATAGCGCGTTTTGAGGGGCGAAAAGGTGATATATTGCCACTCATTCCGCTTCACCACCTGCTTGCCGACCAGAGGTTTCCACGCAAAAGGATGACCGGTGTAGATGCTTACTTCGGCATCGGTGCGGTCTAACAAATCCACTACCCGATACAATGCTAGACTGTATACTTGGCGAATAGTCTGCAGGTCGATGGCGATGTATAAAGGTTCGTTCCAGGTAAACGCAGGTTTCCACACTTGCTGTGGCTGAAAGGATAATTCTCCCGATTCCCACTTACTCTGTTCGTCTACTAAGTTAATCCCATTGCCTACTGCGCTCTCGTTGATAATCATTTTGTAGGTAAGCGGTATGTTTCGTCCGGCTTCGCAGTCTTCGCAAGCAGAACCACAACCTTGTAGGCTAGCGAACACAAGGGACAACAGAACGCATAATCTGCAATCTGCCAGGGACGAGTTCTTACCTACGTTTTTCTTTCCAACGCACTTTGCAGTACCAACAATTAGAAAATTAGGTAAATAAACCATTTTTAAATTTTTTTGCGTTAAATTAACAATTTTTTAAGCCAAATATTCGCGTTGCGTAGCTCTTTTGCCGAAGAAACGCTAATTACTTTTATAAGATTAGGAAGTGGACATAGTTTTTATCAGTATGTCGAGTTGGGATAACGAAATCTCATCGGCTGCATTGTCGTTAGCCAAAGAACTTGCCAAGCAGCACCGGGTATTCTACTTCGACAACCCTTTCACGCTCAAGGACTTCGCCATAGACTTTAGGCATCCGAAGATTCGGACCCGACGGGGGCGATTTTTCTCCAGCCGACGGCGTTGCCAACCGCTACCTCACTTGGCGCCAGGGTTTCACGCGGTTACTCCGTCGCTCACGCTCCCGATCAACTTTTTGCCTCGCGGAGCAGTGTACCGCTGGTTCCTTCGCATCAACCGCCAGATCGTGGGAAGGAACCTTCGTCAACTTCTCAGGCAGTACCACATCAGTCAATACATCTTTTTTAATTCGTTCAATCCTTTTTACCATAGCCTTGCCCAGGGTTCTTCGTTGCTAACGGTGTACCAATCCCGAGACGATATCAGTCAGATCACCTACGCCTCGAAGCACGGGGTGGCTTTGGAAGTGGAAGCCATCCGGACTTCGAGTATTAGCTTTGCCACTTCCCATCAGCTGGCGCGCACGCTTCAGCAGCGTACCCAGTGCCCGGTGCATTATTTGCCCAACGCGGTCGATCTCGCCGCTTTTCCTCGCACCATTTCATCAATCGCCAAACCGCACGATATTGCGGATATTGACCAACCAATCATTGGTTATGTGGGCAATCTGGATCAACGGGTCGACTACAAGCTGTTGCATCACCTAGTTGTCGACCACCCGGACAAAACGCTGGTCTGCATCGGTCCTCGCAACGATCGCGGTCATCACGCCTACGACTTTGAGGAGCTGCCAAACGTGGTATTCTTAGGGCCTAAGCCCCACGATCAACTCTACCGTTACCTGCACTTTATGGCTTGCGCCATCATCCCCTTCCTAAAAAACACCCTCACGGCTAGCATCTATCCGTTGAAGATCAACGAATACCTCGCTATGGGCAAACCAGTGGTGACCACCGACTTTTCGGAAGACGTGCGAGGGTTTGCCCCGGTTTGCTACGTTGCCGCTGACGCCACTTCGTTTTCTCAGAAGGTGGGGGAAGCGGTTTTGCCGAACGATAACGAGACCTTGGTGCAGCAACGGGTTGCGTTTGCGCGAAACAACAGTTGGGAAGCGCGAATTGCTTCGTTCTGGCAAGCGATGAAGCTGCTACTCTGACGACGAACGGACGTACACTTCCACGTGGGCATTTTGTCTCTCTCGGGGAGCCAGGAAACGGTATTGCAGGGTGTAGTGCTGGCGTATACAATCGCGTACCTGTGAGGGGTAGAAATTGTTTAAATCAGGGATTGTTTCAAAGAGCACCAGGTCATAGGTCTGTGCTTCAATGGCGCGGCAGAACATGGTCACCTCCCGGTCGAACATCGACACGCCGTAGTGATACCACATGGGATACTCGGCACCTTTCTCTGAAGCGTATCCCAGAATCTGGGCGAGTGGAGTTAGCTCCGACATATTCAACACCCGTAACGCACTACCTTTCGCCTGCACCACCTTCAGGGCCTCGATGGCCTTGATCCCGGCAATAGTTTCTTCGGGGAGGTAGACGTCCTCAAACACCCAGTAGTCCGACTCCACCCAACTGGCGCGACTCGCTGGGGCCAGGCTATCGCCCGATGACCAACTGTTCTTGGAAATTACGCCTTCGATGCTCGGGGTGGGCAAGTACTTCCGAAACACCCGGTTGGCGTATATCCAGTAATCGCCCGAAAAACAAAAGAACACCAAGCCCACCGACAAGAGCAACATCGAAAATTTTTGCCACCGCACCGCATCGGCTACTGCGTAGAGCAAAAACGCAATGGCAACCCCGTGGAAGTACACGTTCACGTTGTGCGGAATGTAGCTGGTGACCTGAACTAGCAGAGCCTGCCCCAGAATAGCTACCGTAAGCAGGGCAAACATCAGCGTGCGTTCATCCGCCCACAATTGCCGCCACGTTCGGTGACGATAGATAAGCACCAGGACAATGGCCGCTAGGTAGACTTTGATTTCAAACGACCGTCCGAAAATATCCTGCAAAAAATCGTAGGCATTGATGCGCGAGTAGTGGGGCTCCTGTCCGTAGTTGAACCAGTAGTCGATGCCGTAGGGGAGGAAGGGCAGCACAAACAACAATCCTCCTAGTATTCCGCTCATGGCATAGGTGGCCGCGAACGACCAACGTCGGTGCCGCAGCACGAAAAGTGCTAGCAGGGCGCTGACAACCAGCAGCGCCAGGCCCCCGCCGTCTTGCTTGGTGAAAACGGCCAGCACCACCAACAACGCCGACAAGGCAATCAGGGCGTGCGCTTTAAGGCCGCCGAAGCGATAGCAACCCAGCAGCAGCATCTGGATGGCCAGCAGTTCGTACACGAACACCATGTTATTATACCAGGGCCAAAAGTTCACCAGCACGTAGCTCAGCGCCAGC
Organism: Cyclobacteriaceae bacterium; assembly: GCA_965217295.1. Lineage (GTDB taxonomy): Bacteria > Bacteroidota > Bacteroidia > Cytophagales > Cyclobacteriaceae > Tunicatimonas. The sequence continues at coordinate 2,467,039 of CBDCHR010000008.1, read as the reverse complement.
ACCAGCAGGGCAATGAGCCGGGCAGCGGCCGGAGTACCCAGCGTTTTGAGGATAGATCGGAACGACAGCATGGTGATGACGTTGACGAATACCTGCGCCTTGACTAGAGTAATCATTTGCGCACCCAGCAGCTTGAAAAACAGCGCAGGAATAATCCAGAAGCCGAAACCCAGTGGCAGCCCAAAGTCTCGAAAGGGCACTTGCCCTTCGGACAGGCGGTAGGCTCCTTCCCAGGCCAGGAAGAGGTTGATGCGAAACGGAAACTTCACGAATAAAGGAATACTACAAAACGCTACGATCACCAGCAGCTCGGCCCAGCGCAGGTATTTGTCTGCCACCGGGTATGAAAAGAGAGAGCGGTGGTTCTCTTGGGCATTAATCATAACGGGTAGAAGAAAGCGGCCTACGTTTGTTCACTAACCAGTACAAAGGTAGAACAGCCAGAGTGATAAAGAGCATAATAGAAAAGACCGCCAACCAGGTTTGCACCGGAACGTCGTAGTAAATTGGTCCTACGAATGATGCAAAGTTCGCAGCCAAGCCATAGTAAACCAGGATGCTGAAAATACCCATGCCGCTAACATATACTATGTAGCGACCGGTTTTTGCATTGGCTTCTAGTTGTCTCCGGTGCACATTCACAAAATGCAACGATAGCGTGATCACCCAGGGAAAGCCCAAATAAAGCAGTCGAATTTCGTTGTAGACGCCTCCTAGAAAGGTGGAGAGTAAGATTAACGAAAGTGCCCACAGAGCGGACCGCGCTAGCAGCCCGATTTTGTCGGCAGACACGGACGACCCGTAGAGGTCGCTCCCCCTAATCCACCCAATCCACAGGGGGCCGAAAGTAACGAAGGCAAAACCTAGCACTTGCGTTGGATTGTTCAGGTTCCATTCCAGCCCGTCTAGTGGATTATACGATCCGTGATTGGTGTTTACTAGTATTCGAATCAGCACCCAAGCAACAACTGGCAGAGAAGCAAGCAAGGCCCGCTTGAAAAAAGATAGATCGCGCGTGAAAAACAACATCACCAACGGGAGTATGAGCAGCGTTTCACGGCAACTGGCGCCAATTATACTAGTTAGCACAAAGCTAACGTACTGCTTACGGATCAGCAAGAGCAATCCCAAGCAGAGCAATAGGTACGCTAGCATATCTTCCCGGGTGTGTACCGGCAGCGTATAGGCCAACAAAAACGGGGGTAGAAGCAGAAACACTACCACCCCTACCAGTGACAGGCGGGAAGAGAATCCTAAAGATACCAGCAATTGAAAAAATGCTAAGGCGGCACCTATTCCACAAGCAAAACTAACCCCAACGTAGCTCCAGTAGAAGGCGGTGTTGGTTTGGGTGGTCATCTGCCACACTCCGTTCACGACGGCGGGGAACAGTAAGCGATACTCGAAGGGAGCCCTTTGGTTCAGATGCCATTCGTGAAGGGCTTCCGGTGGCGCAGCAATCTCAGATCCGATAGCACGATACGAGAATAAGTAACCTCCTAACCACAGATTACTAGCTATGAGCACAACGCTCGCTAGAAAGACAACGAATAGCTTCTCTTGGAGCAAAATGATGCTTATAAGGTTTGCAATCAGCAACCGATAAAATAGCGACTGTTCTTCTTAGTTATGAACTTAATGAGTTTGATGATAGCAACACACGTTAGCATAATTACACCAACATGAGTGAGGTACAGTAAACTGTTGAACGTGATCACTATATTGAACTTGGACAGCAAAATTTCCAGGCTACGGATCACATAGAGATGAACAAAGTAAATACCAAAGCTATAGGAGGCCAGCACTCCCCATAGAATAAACCTAACTTTTTGGAGCTTATGAAGTCCCACTAATAAGATGATACATAGGGCTAAAGCTTTAATTTTGCCAAAATTAAAATAATGCGCACTTGCCCTTATATTATCGCTATGAGCATAGGTTTTGAAAATCGTGAGGGTGCCGACAACTTCTAAGTAAGTGATCACCGTGTAGAGTATACCCAACAGAATCAAGAAAGTGTATTCCCGATCAGTAATAGATTTGCGATAGCGGCTGGCCCACATGCCAAACACGTAGACCGGAATGAAATACCATAGCGACTCAAAGACCGAAGAGTTGTGACCGAAGCGGTAGCTAAAGAAGCCAGCAACCAGCAGCAAAGGAAAGCCGTAGCGGTAGAACCAGGTGCTGCGATCCAGATACAGCAGCAGAGGCGCCAGTAGATAGATAAGGCTAACCATCGGAATGAACCAGAACGGACCAAAATGCTTACCCGTGATCAGCATATAACCTACTTGAACTACCGGGTTGCTCTGCTCAATGACGGCAGGCATCCAGGAAAAGGGCGCTTCCGAAAAGTACAACTTATCAACGATAGCCGGAACCGAAGCCAGTATGTATGGTAGGATAACATAAGCTACTTTCTTTCCCAGATAATTGCTGAAGCTGAATCTACGGTTTACCTGTCCGTTTAGGTGCTGAAACAAGAAACCAGCAATAAAGACAAATAGAACTGTCCCGTACTTAACAAGCGAATTCCAAACCGTTTTTTCCAAGTCGTGGCTGCCCCAACCGAAAGAACTCCAGCAATGAAAGGCTACAATATAAAGAATAGCAATTCCTCTGAAGTTATGAATGTAGCACAGAAAGCTATGGTTTTCATTTTCAATTTTCAGCAAAGGGCTACTTAAAGCTGGTGGCAGCGACATGACTTGGGAGTAGTAGAAACTAAAAAATGGATTGCTATAGAAGCGATATAGATATGAATAAGCTACGAGCCGATTTTATCTATGCTTTCATAAAAGAAACAGAGAAGCATTCACAATTAGGCTTTCATACTTCTGGCACTTGTGATGACAGAGAAGAGTGCATTTCATCTCCGACGCAAAGCGTAATTTGATAAATTACTCCTTGCTAACGATAAACTAAGGTTCTGAACCTAGTTACCGGCAGTTAATCCCAACCAGAAAAATGTGCCCCCCCTCGGGGAGGAAGCACTCTGATACTTATTCTATGATCAATCGTTTTTGTACTATAGAATTGCCTTGAAACACTCTTACAAAATATATTCCGTTAATAGCATTTGCTAAATCAAGCTTTATTATCTCAGAGGGTTCACCCAAGAAGCTATACTTTCGGCTATGCACAACACTTCCTGCCGTGTTAACTAAATCCACTCGGAAGGTAGTTTCAGGGTCGTAGTTACCTACCAGAAGTTGCACATTATTGAACGAAGTTGGGTTAGGCAACAATTGTAAAGTCAGTCCTTCCGGCGCATCGCTGCTAGTTCTTCCGTTGCTCAAATCACCGACAATCAACGTGTCTGTTGCCTTCGGCGCTCCTGAGCAGCCTTCCGGTCCGCCCAAGCCAACGGGCAACACCCCGTCTCGGTTCAAGACCAACTTGTCTAGCTGCGTGTCCCCTTCCCGGTAGGCCACCTCAAGGGTGTTGTTGCCCGACTGCAAAGCAAACGGACTCTGCACCACCTCGTTCCAGTAGAACTGTGAGCCTAGACGAATGTCTTCCCACCAGCGAATCCAAGTGCCCCCGTTGATGCGCACCCAGAATGAGTTGCTGCTCGTTGAGGTAGCTTTCACCCGAGCAAACAAGTGGTAGCTAGCTGCCTGATCCACCGGCACGTTGAACACCAAGCGGGCATCAGCCCCCGTGGGGGCACTGTCCATGCTGCGCCGGTTGGGCACTACCGCGTACTGCCCGCCCGAAGCGGTGCCGTCGCTACGCAACTGCCACAAACCGCCCACCACCGATGCACACTCCGCCTCTATGATGATCTGGTCGGCTGTTGGCTCGTCGGATCTTACCCGAACGGTAGTAGTAGCAATGTCGCTCTGCCCGTCGTTGTCGGTGACGGTGAGGCTGACGGTGTAAGCACCCGGGGTGGTGAAGGTGTAGCTGGCTTGTGCCCCGCTGGCCGTAGCGCCCGTTGCCCCGAAGTTCCAGGCGTAGCTGCTGATGCTTCCGTTAGGATCACTTGAACTGCTGCCATCAAAGCTTACCGTCAAGGGAGCAATCCCCTCGGTGGCACTGGCTACAATCGTCGCCTTCGGCGCTCCTGAGCAGCCTTCCGGTCCGCCCAAGCCAACGGGCAACACCCCGTCTCGGTTCAAGACCAACTTGTCTAGCTGCGTGTCCCCTTCCCGGTAGGCCACCTCAAGGGTGTTGTTGCCCGACTGCAAAGCAAACGGACTCTGCACCACCTCGTTCCAGTAGAACTGTGAGCCTAGACGAATGTCTTCCCACCAGCGAATCCAAGTGCCCCCGTTGATGCGCACCCAGAATGAGTTGCTGCTCGTTGAGGTAGCTTTCACCCGAGCAAACAAGTGGTAGCTAGCTGCCTGATCCACCGGCACGTTGAACACCAAGCGGGCATCAGCCCCCGTGGGGGCGCTGTCCATGCTGCGCCGGTTGGGCACTACCGCGTACTGCCCGCCCGAAGCGGTGCCGTCGCTACGCAACTGCCACAAACCGCCCACCGCCGATGCACACTCCGCCTCTATGATGATCTGGTCGGCTACCGGAGTGGAAGAGTTTACGGTCACGGTTACTTCGTCGGTATCGGTGGCTCCGTCATCGTCGGTCACCGTGAGGGTAATGGTATGCGTGCCTACCAACAAGCTCACCGTCGGGCTAACGCCTGTGGCAATCTGGGCGCCATTTTCCGTCCACGCGTAGCTGGCGATGCTACCGTCGCCATCGTTAGAGGCTGAACCATCTAGCGTAACGTTCTCGCTTCCGCTGTTATCTGCATCGGTCACCGTCTGGTCCGCTCCGGCATTGGCAACGGGTGACTGATTGGCCGGAGGGTTAACAGTTATCGTTACATTATCGCTAGCCGTAGCTCCATCATCATCCGTTATCGTCAGCGTGATGGTTTGAGCGCCGGTGGACAACGTCACGGTGGGACTCACTCCGGTGGCGATCTGCGTGCCACCTTGGGTCCATACGTAGCTGGCAATGGTACCATCTGCATCTGAGGACGCTGAGCCATCTAGCGTTACCGCTTCGTTGCCGTCGTTGTTAGTATCTTCTATCGACTGGTCAATACCCGCATTGGCAGTAGGTGATTGATTGGCGGGACTGTTTACGGCAATGATCACCTCGTCGGTGTCGATAGCTCCATCGTTATCAGTCACAGTTAGCGTGATGGTGCGTACCCCTACGGAAAGTGTTACGGTAGGATTTGCGCCGGTGGCAATTTGGGTACCGTTCTCGGTCCACACGTAGCTAGCTATCTCACCGTCACCATCAGCAGAAGCCGATCCATCCAGGGTAATCTCTTCACTTCCGTTGTCATCAGCGTCTGTCACCGTCTGGTCCGCTCCGGCGTTGGCGGTGGGTGCTCCATTGGGACTAACCACGGTGATTACAACCACTTGGCTGTCAGAGCCTCCTTTCCCATCGCTTACGCTGACGATGATACTGTACGTACCGATGTCGTTGGCGCTTGGCTGAAACGCTAAGGTAGCTGTTCCGTTGTTGTTGGCGGTCAGGATGCCGAACGACGGGAGGTTTTCAGCACTGTAGCTCAGGGGATCGCCATCAATGTCGGTGGCCCCAATATCAAAAGTGAGCAACTGCCCGGCTGCTACGGCCTGATTGGCAATTGTGTTCAGCACCGGGTCGTTGTTGCTGACAAACGTTCGGCTGTTCACTACCGGAGTGAATCCTGAGTTGCCATCAGTGCCAACCGCTCGCACTTGGTAGAAGTACTGGGTGTTAGTCTCCAAGTTTTCGTCTAGGAAGGAGGTAGCGTTTACTAAGGTTGTCGTTACCTTAACGAAATCTGAATTAGCATTCAGTGATCTGAATACTTCAAACCCTTGCTCGTTGTTCGACGCATCCTGCCAAGCCAGCAAGATTTCAGAATCAGACTGCGTGGTAGCGGTTAAGCCGGTGGGTGCCAACGGAATGTTTTGAGAAGGCACCACTGGACCGGCCGGGCGGGATTCGTTTCCTTGCGCATCCACCGCGGTGACGGTGTAGCTGTACTCGCCGCTGGCAGGGATGGCCACCACGACCTCGGTGTTTGCGGTAGAGCTGACTAAGTTTCCGTTGTTGTACACATTGTACGAATCTACGCCTACGTTGTCGGAAGCCGGATCCCACTGCAGCCGTAGTTCGGTGCTTGATAAGGTGATGCCTTCCAAGTTGACCGGCACTGTGGGTGCTTCGCTATCAAAGAAGGGATAGGCATTGATCACCAAGGCGTTGAATATTCCGAAGTCGGCCGACTCATCCACGGTAGGTCCTTCGTACGAGCGAACGCTGATCGTTACCTCACCGTTGGCGGGCACGACGTCATTGATTTGTACCGTTTTTGACGTGTTGCCAAAGGCGTCTAGAATCACCGTTTTTTGGCCGATGGTGTATTCGGTTCTTAGGTCGGTGAACAGATCGATAGCCGGATCACCGCTGCCGAAGAAGGTGAAGCTGTACTGCATACCGGCCGGTAGGTTCTCTATCACGAACTCTACGGCCGGATCGAAAGGCTCCATAAAGTAGAAGCTTTTCAGCACCGCATCCGGATAAATACCGCTGTTGTTCCCGGTGCTCAGCCCCAGATCGTTGTCGAAGCCCGTTCCCCAGTTCTCGATGCGAATGGAAACATCCGTGGGGTTGGTGTCGGTGTCGTTCAATCCGTCGATCACCAGACCGGACTCGGGGGATACCGCCGTATTGTTCCAGGGCGAGGGGGCTACCGGACTGGTGGCACCACTCAGGTTAACCAGAATGCTGTAGGTATACACCGTGGCAAAGGCGGTGGGGGAGAACTCTGATTTGCTGTCGGCGTTGGTGGCGCGTACCTGATAGAAATACGTCGCTCCTTCGGTGACTCCGGCATCCGTATAGCTCTCGCTATTAGCGGCCACCGTCGCCAAGCTAGTGAAGGGCCCTACGTTACTGGTGCTTCTGAAAATCTCATAATTAGTCTCATTACCCGCATTGTCCTGCCAAGTCAACTGCACCGCTGACCCACTCGTCGACTGGGCGGCCAGACTAGTAGGAGCTAGCAGTCCTCCGCTGGGATACGACTGTAGAATGATCGAGTTGATTATACCACGGCCGTTGGCAGATTGCACGTTTAGCGTGACTTCGCCACTGGCCGACGGTTGCACGCCGTTGAACTGTACGGTGTTGCTGTTAAATCGGGTATCAACGGCTTTAGTTGCCCCCCCCACGCTATAGCTACTGCGGTAGGTAGTTGCCTCGGAGTTGCCAAAAATAGTCAGATTATAGCTTTTTGCCGGGTCTAGTCCGGAAAACTGCAATCCGGCTTGGTTAGTGGTGTACCAGTAGCTACGTACTACATCCTTAGGATAAACTGTTGCTGAGCTACCGCTTAACGTTTCGCTACCGTTCCATCCCGATTCTACGCGCATGCTCACGTTGCTGGCGGTTCCGCTGATCGCTTCGATTAGGTTACTGTAGGTAGCACCGGTTGAAGGATTAGCGCTGGTATTGTTCCAGGGAGCGCGCGCCGGGCTGCCGTTCTCAAAGTTCACGTAGATAAGCGCATCGTACGCATCATCAACCACGGTAATAAAGAAGGTTTCTTCATCACGACCGTTGAACGCGTCGGTGGCTGTCAAGCGCACCTCGTAGGTTCCTACGTCGCTTGGTTGGGGAGCTAGCGATAGCGTCCCACTTCCGTTTTGTCCCTCCGCAAAGGTGGCAAAGGGGGGCAAACCAGCAATTTGAAGGGTAACAGCGTCTCCGTCGGGATCGCTAGCGCCTACGGTGATTTCCTCGGTACTTCCGTAGGCTAGGGTGATCGCATTTACTTCGCTTAACACCGGAGGACTGTTGGGCGTCTCTACACTTGCTTCCTGGGGCGAAAAAGCGCCTCCGTTGCCGTTAACTGCCTTCACCTGGTAGAAGTAGACAGTTCTGCCTATTACTCCGTCTCCATCAACGTAACTCTCGGTGTTGCTAGGAACGGTGGTGAGCAAATCATAAGGGCCACCGCTCTGGGTAGCGCGATACACCTCGAATCCCGTCTCATTCTCAGAATCGTCACTCCAAGTCAGTTGTACTTCTTCGGCAGACAACGCGGTTGCCTGTAAGTTGCGAGCCGGTGCCGGTACGTTCCCATCATCTAAGAAAGCCTCGACGATGAGAGCGTTAAGAACAGCACTGCCTCTTCCATCTGCTCGGTCAACAATAATCTTGATCTCCCCATTAGCTTCTGGAACCACGCCGGATATCTGAGTTACCCCGTTCGTATTCTGAGCAGCATTGAGCGTAACAGTATTTCCCTGCACTGTGTAGGAGGCAAGGCGGCTGGATGTGGTATTGGCACTACCGTAGAATGTGAAGCTATACGTTAGCAGAGGACTTAGCCCTTCCAAGGTCATCACCACGGGTGCGTTGGTACTTACCACGTAGTATGTACTTCGAACAAAGTCCGGATACAGCCCACTCGGCATTCCGTTAGTACCCGTTCCGTTCCAGCTCTTGTTTTCTGTTTCAAAAAAGCGAATATTCACCCCTGTGCCGTTTCCTTCTTCATCCTTGAGATTATTCATCCTAGGATTTTGCGGTAAAGCGCGCGCGGTATTGTTCCAGGGAGCCGTGTATGATTGAGTGTTAGCGTTGTTGAAGTTGATTGATAAGGTAAAGTCGCTCACTCCGGTGGTAATGCTCTGCTCAGATGTATAGGGCGACCCTCCTGAGTTGTTAAAAGCGCGTACTCGGTAGTAGTAAGTAGTGTTAGGGGTGAGATCAGTGTTTTGATAGCTCACCTGATTGGAATCCGAGTTAGCGGGTAGAATCGCTACTAGTTCGTACGGGCCACCGCTGCTTTCTGCACGGTACACCTCAAATCCTTTTTCATTATTGGCTTGGTCATCCCACGTCAGCTGCAAAGTTGTAGGGTCTACCTCACTGATCGCAAGGTTATCAGGGGCTGATGGCGCTCCACTTTGGTTGGCCGTTGTGACCACGATTGATTCAGAAAAAGGACTCTGGCACGGCGCCGCGGGGGGGGCATATTCTCTCGGGGGGGTAGTTTCTTCAGGGCCTTCTTCTGTCACCGCAACCGCATAAGCGCCTGCTTCACTCACCGTAAGGGTAGAGTCAGTAGCTCCATTGATTGGCGTGCCGTTTTTAGACCATACGTAACCTACTTTACCGGCCGGGGCAAACAGGGTTACCGAAGTGCTCCCGTCTAGCGCCGGTAGGTTAACACTCTGCAACTTAGCAGTAATCGTAGGCTGCGACGATTGGCCTTGACGGTTGTTATCTAGCGTTACAGGGTCTGACCACTCGGTCCACTCGCTTCCTCGGCGGAAACGAACCTGATAATCACCGGTGGCGGAAGTTACTATCTCGTTCTGGTTCAAGCCCGGAGCGTACGCCTGCCCGTCTTTCCGCCATTCGTATCCATCGAACCCGGCAGTGACTCCCATTCTTACCGAAAAGCTCTCACCGGGGCAGAAAGAGGTGGTTAAGTAGTAGACGTGAATGTTCGTTTTCTCCTGCCGCAGGAGCCAGGAGAAGAAGTCGTTATCTCGATACATAACGCTCCAGGTGCTGTGCCCTACGTTTTCTAGGTATTTGTAGCGGATGTTGCCTCCGGCCCCGCGGATGTCGCGCACCATTCCGTTACCCTGCTCGGGAGTAGGCCGATTGTCCTTTCCTCCCTGAGATAACCAGATAGGAATGTGGATATACTCTTCAATATTGTCTGGTTCGGATAGCGATCCTAACGCCCATGACATGGGCGATGCTGCCGCAAATACCTTAGGATAGCGAATGATAAGGTCCCAAACTGCCTGGCCACCATTGGATAGACCGTGAATATAAACCCGATTGGGGTCTACCTTGTTGTCTTCAATGAGCAGTTGGATAATTTCCACCGTTTGTTCAAGCGCACTTGAAAACACCGGGGCGGTATTGTATTGAGGAGCCAGCACGTACCCCGGAAACTCTCCGCTCAATACCGCATCGCGGTGGGTTGAAAAGATGTGCCTTAGCTGCTTGTCATTATCGGTACCGTTCTCTCCTCTTCCGCTGATATGCAGGATGAGCGGGTACTCTTTTCCATCGTTAGCCGTTGAGTCGAAATCCGTAGGAAACAGTAGACGAAACTCAAGGTCGCGGTAGCGATACGGCTTGTAAATGCTGGTATTTGAATTGAGCGAGGAAGTGTACTCCCAAGGAACAATTTGCCCGAAGTTGGGATTAGTGATTCTTATTCGTACTTCGTCGGTAGCCGTGGCTCCCTCATTGTCGGTGACGGTTACCTGGAAGACGTAACCTTCCGGCCGACTTTGCGCCCCGAAGGTTTCGTCGAGTTCTAGATTATTAACCGAAAAACTAGCCGAAGTAGCTCCACTCAGGCTAGCCGTGGTGGGCCCGCTCACCTGCTCCCATTGGTAACTAGCAATGGTGCCGTCGCTGTCCGTAGCGGTGGCCTGTAGGGTGGTATTGTCAGCCGGACGTAGCAAAGTAACGAGCGCGTCTCCGTTAATAGAAACTTCTGGCTCCTGGTTAGTAGCAGCGGTTCCGTTGCTATGGGTCAGCATCCAGGCGAACACATCATCACTGGATTGGTTCGGCAAATAGGGCGTTGACCCGGGGTAAGCGGTACTTGGTGTATAATCGCTGGTATTTCCAGTATAAGTATAGGTGCGGTCCCATGCGTTGTGAGCAGCTCTCATATAGATAGTGAATCGAGCAGGTTCCCCCGGAGTGGGTAAACAGTTGTTGATTGCTTGGATGCCTCTAAAGGTATATTCCGGTGAAATAACCGGGTCACCGTTTCCATGAAACGCCCAAATGGGGGTATTTTTTACGTTATCGCTACAGGCAATAGCTGCCGGATAATTAGTGTTCAGCGTGTCTAATGTGGTTCTGCCCGCTATAGGAACGGCGGCGGCAATTTTAGAACCATAGTCTTTCAAGTATTGCCACACGCCCCCGCCGCCCATGGATACCCCAGTCAAATATATTCGATTGTTATCTACTCGCCGAGTAGCCTTCACTCGCTCAATAACATCATCGATGAGGTTGGTATCCCATACCATAGAGGCGGGCTCGCCGTTCATATCCTTGGTAGAGTCACTGTAAGTGTATCTACCACTTACGTCTTCCGGCTGCTGTGGAGAGACAACAAGAAATGGAAAGTGTCGTCCCCCTTCAATCAACTTGGCAACCATATCTCCTCGCTTAACCCAGTTAAGCTCAACATTATTACCACGACCTCTCCATCCCAATCCATGTAAAGAAATGAGCAAAGGATAATCATCGGTATTATTTCCGTAAGCTACCGGTAAATATTCCAGATAGCCAATGTTCTGTCCGTTAGCGTAGGTAGAGGAGTACGTAACCTCCTGCTGGGTGCCCTGTGCCTGCGCCTCTCCGTTCACGAGACTTACTAATAGCAGCAGTACACCTAGCGTTAGGTTAGTACGAATGGACCTACTTACTCCCGAGATAAGGCGGATGGTTGTAGGCTTGAGTGTGGTAATTTTCGGGCCCATGTTGGTTAACTTTATTGGATAAAATCTTACGAAAGTGCGAAAAGAGAGCATTGTTGAGTAAAGATAATTTTTTGTTCAGATATTACAAAGAATAAAGCAAATAAAATATGCAACTCGCTTACTGCATGTAGACTAAAAGAAGAACTGCTTGCATAAATAAGCTGCAGTTAAGCGCATAATTAAATTTAAGCTTATAAGCTAGGATAGAATTACCTAAATAACCTTCAGTAGCTTGAGTCAGGTCAATTCGTAATCTGTATGCTCAATTTTATTTTCGTAGAATGAACTTACCTCCCCCTTGGCATAGATTGTTATACGCGGTTGCCCCCGGTAGTGGATTTACCCCGTCTCGATTTTGTCGTTATCTTGTGGGGCAATGCTCTCGCTAATAATTAGCTGATTCGCAATATCAAAGATGGTAATGACTAACTTAGCGTTTCCAATCAACTTTCTGTTACGTTTCGTTATGAACTTTATCGCTCTGGATTTTGAAACGGCCAACCACCGCCGCGATAGCGTGTGCGAAATGGGTATTGCGGTGGTCATAAACGGCGCGGTGGCCGAAAGCCGGTCGTGGCTGGTGCGCCCGCAGCACAACTGGTTTCACGCCATGAACGTGCGCATCCACGGCATCACCGCCGAACGGGTGGCCCACGAACCGGAGTTCGACGCCGTGTGGCAGGAGGCTAAGCCCTACTTTGAGAACGCCAACGTGGTGGCCCACAACGCCAGCTTCGACCTGGGTGTGCTGCGTCACGTGCTGGCGCAGTACAACTTGGCTTCGCCCTCGCTGACCTACTCCTGTAGTCTGGCCGTGGCCCGCCGGACGTGGAAGGGACTGCCCTCCTACGGGCTCAAAGCCTTGGCGAAGCATTTTTCGCTCCCGCTCAATCACCACTCGGCCGAACCCGACGCCATCGCCAGCGCTGAAATTATGCTGCGCGCCCTCGCTGAGCACCAGGTGAAACAGTTTGCTGATATCACCGAAGTATTTAACCTCCACCTGAAGAAGCTATCAGCAGATAGTTCTCCTGGGCGACAAACTCGTTCGCGCTATTAACCTAAGCGTTGGAAAACTCGGCGAAAATCCCTTAAGTTTGTGAATGCCCATCGAAACGCTAAGTAAAAAAGTCCGCCGCAAATACCAGGTGGTGGTCGGGTTGGAGGTGCACGTGCAGCTATCCACTCAGAGTAAAATTTTTTCGGCCGATGCCGCCACCTACGGGCAGCCGCCCAACACCAACATCAGCGCGATCACCCTGGGGCACCCCGGCACCATGCCCAAGCTGAATAAACGGGCCATCGAGTACGCCATTCGGATGGGATTGGCCTGCCACTGCACCATCGCGCAGCGCACCGTCTTCGCGCGAAAAAACTATTTCTACCCCGACTTGCCCAAGGGCTACCAGATCATGCAGGACAAAACACCGATCTGCGGCGGCGGCGAAGTAGTTATCGCTACTACCAACGGAGAACGTTCCGTCAAACTGCACCACATCCACGTAGAAGAAGACGCGGGCAAGTCGATGCACCTGGCCCAGGAACCCGAAACGCTGGTTGATCTGAATAGGGCGGGCGTAGCGCTGATTGAGATCGTTACCGAACCGGCGCTGCACAGCTCCGAAGAGGCCTCCGCCCTACTCGCTGAGATTCGTCGCATGGTGCGTTACCTGGATATCTGCGACGGCAACATGGAAGAAGGATCTATTCGCTGCGATGCTAACGTGTCGGTGATGCTTCGGGGGGCAACCGAACTCGGGAAAAAGGTGGAGGTGAAGAACATGAACTCCATGCGCAATGTGCAGCGGGCCATCGATTTTGAGGTGCAGCGGCAGATTACCCAGCTAGAAGCAGGAGAAGAGGTGGTTTCCGAAACGCGCACCTTCGATGCGGCGCAGGGCACCACCGCCAGCATGCGCACCAAGGAAGAACTCAACGACTACCGCTACTTCCCCGAACCGGACCTGAGCCCACTCGAAGTATCGGATGCCTGGCTGGCTGACATTCGGGCGGCAATGCCCCGCTTGCCGCACGATTACCGGCGTACGTTTACTGAGGAATACGGATTACCGGCCTACGACGCCGAAGTGCTCACCGACACCAAAGAAAGTGCCGTGTACTTCGAGGAATTGTGTCAGCACACAACGCACCACAAAGCCGCGTCCAACTGGATGATGGGGCCCGTGCGCTCGCTCCTCAACGAAGGCTCCGCTACGCTCAGTGACTTCCCGGTGCCCTCGCCGCAACTGGCGGCGCTGGTAAATTTGGTAGCCCAAAACGACGTGAGTTTCGCGGTGGCTTCGCAGCGCTTGTTCCCCGCCCTGCTGGCCGACCCCCAGCGTTCGGTGCGGCAGCTCGCGCAGGAGTTAAACCTTCTGCAGGATAGCAATGTTGGAAGCTTGCAACCGTTGATTGATGAGGTGCTCGACACCTTTCCGGATAAGGTAGCGGCGTATCAGCAGGGCAAAAAAGGACTACTAGGCATGTTTATGGGCGAGCTGATGAAGCGTAGCCAGGGTAAGGCCAATCCCAAGTTAGCCAATGAATTGTTGCGAAAATCACTGGAGGAAGCGTGAATCATGAAAGGGCAAATGCGCCTCTTACGGTTAAAAGGGTAGTCTAATTAATTCTAAGGTTCGTGTCGACACGAACCATCAGAATACGATCTGTACAATGAACCATAATTTATGATGAGACAATCATTTTATATCATTTTGCTAACCGCGGTGGTTGGTCATGCCTGCACCCAGGGGCAGTCCAGTGGGTCGGACGACGACGCTTCGGTCGTGCTGGAAGGCAAAATTAACCATCCGGTGGCCAACGAGCCGGTGCTGCTGGAAGAAATCGGGCCCACGGAGGTGGCCACGGTAGACACCCTGCGGGTGGCCGAAGACAGCACCTTTCGCTACGGATTAAAAGACATAGCGCCCGGTTTCTACCGCATCAACTTCTACGGACGACAGTACGTAAACCTGATCCTGGACAACGAAAGCGTGCACGTGACGGCTGATGGCGATAGCCCCGATGGCCAGGCAACGGTGGAAGGATCAACCGATACCGACCACTTCAACGCGGTGAACGAGATCATGCAGAACATGCAAACGCAGATCAACGACATGAACGCCGACTACCTGAAAGCCCGCGCCGACGGCGACACGGAGACCATGAACGAGATTGAGCAGCAGTATAAGGAGATAGAAGCTCAGAACAGCACCAAGATCAAGGACAAAATCAAGGAGATGGGCACCTCCTTGGCGGTGTTCTACGCGGTGAACTACCTGGATGCCGAGCAGGAATTTCCTTTTCTAAAAGAGTTGGCCGATACTTTTCAGGTGGCCCGCCCCGACTCGCGCTACACCCGGCAGTTCGTGGAGCAGGTGAACGCGCTGAGCCAACTGGCGGTGGGCATGCCCGCCCCGGATATTGCGCTGCCCAATCCCGAAGGCGACACGGTGCGGCTGTCGTCGCTGCGGGGTAAATACGTGATGATTGATTTTTGGGCCGCCTGGTGCAAACCCTGCCGGATGGAGAACCCCAACGTGGTGCGCCTCTACGATCAGTATAAAGACCAAGGTTTCGAGATTTACGGAGTATCGCTGGACCGGACGAAAGACGCCTGGGTAGAAGCCATCGCCGATGATAACCTGACCTGGAAGCACGTATCCGACCTACAGTACTTCAACTCGGAGGCGGCGGCGCTCTATAGCATCAACGCCATTCCGGCCACCGTGCTGCTGGACAAAGAAGGGAAGATCATTGCCAAAAACCTGCGCGGCGAGGCCCTGGAAGCCAAGTTGGCCGAAATCTTCGGAGGAGCGTAGAAAAGCTGACCTTTCGGTAATTCAACTGTCCGAAACCGGATACCTGCTGTTCACCAGCGGACAGTTTATCCTTGGCTGATTTCTCGAAATCCGCCTCTATTCGCCGCATGCGCACTATACGCGTTCTGGCATCTCATTTGTTATACCGAAATAGATATAATTAGTTAACCTCCATGCGAAGAAGCGATTTAGGTGAATTTGAAGAATTAGTGCTCCTGTCGGTGGCGGTGTTCACGCCCCAGGCCTACAGCGTGGTGGTGGCCGAAGAATTGGAACAGCAAACCGGCCGCACCGTCACCACCGGGGCGGTGCACGCCGCCCTGCAACGACTGGAGAAAAAGGGCTACGTGAACTCCCGTATGGGCGAACCCACCGCCGAGCGGGGCGGACGCCGCAAGCGACTTTTCACGGTAACGGTAGCCGGAAGCCGCATGGTGCACCAAGTGCGGGACGTGCGCAATCGGTTGTGGGACCGCATCGCCCCGCCGGGCTTGCCGTCAATTGTCTGAAGCGGGATAGTCAGGATTAGTAGGATGCTCAGGATAAAATCAAAATAAACAAGGTATGAAATTATCATCCAGTGTATCCTAGGGCGTGTTGACATATAGATTGGTGAGGGCTTTCCAGGGTATTTTTGTTCTGATTAAGGCCATCGTGGAACGACGCTTGAGGCGGGCGATGCGGGGGCATCAACCAACGAAAGTAACGAAAAGCAGGGCAAAAACGCTCGGAAAGCACCGCCTAAACTTATATGTCAACACGCCCTAGACTACCACATACATTCAGACCATTCCGTATCATCACAAAATCCTGACTATCCTGTATCATCCCATCCATCCTGATTCTGACCAATGAACCCCACCCCACCCCGCTGGCTTGATCGCATCCTAGAACGCTGCTGCGCTCCCCACCTGCGCGAAGAAGTGCTCGGCGATTTGCACGAACGCTTCCACCGCCGGGTGCAGCTAGTTGGGGCAGCAAAGGCCCGGCGACAGTACTACCGAGAGGTGCTGTCCTACCTGCGGCCCTCGGTGATCAAGCGTCAATCCTGTCAACCCACCAAACCGATTCCCATGGACATACTCAAGAACTACCTTACCATCGCGATTAGGAACCTTAGCAAGCACAAGAGCTTTGCGGTCATTAACATCGCCGGACTAACCTTGGGCATCAGCTGTGCGCTGGTTATTTTCATGATCGTCCGCTTTGAACTTAGCTTTGATACGTTTCATGGTCAAGCCGACCGTATCTACCGAGTGATCAGTGGTAGCACCCCCGGTGATCCTGCCTCCTACGGGACGGGCACCCCGCACGGACTCGCCTCAATCCTTGAGCAGGACTTTGCTGAAGTCGAGGAAGTGAGTGTCATATATCACGTCGACGCCAAGAAAACGCAAATAGAAGTCAATGACGAACTGCTCAACGCACCGCAAACGTACTTTGTCACCCCCGCTTTCTTTGAGATGTTTGATTTTGCCTGGCTAGCTGGCAACCCGCAACAATCGCTTTCCCAACCCAATCAGGTAGTCATCAGCCAGACCTTGGCGAATCAGTACTTCTCGGGAGATGCGCTTGGTCAGCAAATCCGTCTTAACAATGAGTTCGACCTTATCGTGAGCGGCATCCTGCAAGACATGCCGAAAAATACTGACTTCCCGATTCAGATAGCCGTCTCTCACGCCACTTTTGCTGCCAGCGAGCAGTTTCAGGAAGCGTATTCCGGATCCCACGGTTCCGCCTATCATACCTACCTGCTGCTCAATGAGCAAGCTTCCCCGGCTGCGTTGGAAGCAAAATTCCCGGCGATGGTTGAGAAGTACCTGGGGAAAGAAACTGCGGAAAAGTTTTTGGCGCATACCTTGCAACCGCTTCGCGATGTTCACTTCGATGAAGCCTTCAGCGGCGGCAACTTCTCCAACCGAGCTATGTCAAAAGAATCCCTATGGAGCCTGGCCCTGATCGGGGGGTTTATTCTGTTGATGGCCAGCATCAACTTTGTAAATTTAGCCACCGCCCAGGCTATCCGACGCTCCAAAGAAGTAGGCATCCGCAAGGTGATGGGAGGTACCCGAAGGCAGTTGTTCTTACAGTTCATCGGCGAGACTTTCGCCCTGACTTTGATCGCTACGTTACTCTCCCTAGTACTTGTCTTTTTGCTTTTACCTCAATTAAAGTCCCTGTTGGACATTCCGCTGGATGAAAACCTATTTACTCATTCCTACCTGCTACTCTGGTTAGGCATCCAGTGCGTAGTGGTCAGTCTGCTGGCGGGATGCTATCCGGCCGTTGTCTTATCGGGATTCAAACCAGTTCTGGTGATCAAAAGCACCCTGAGCCACCAGCCTTCGGGAGGATTGCTACTGCGGAAAGGGCTCATCACTTTCCAGTTTGTGATCACCCAGGTACTGATCATCGCTACCCTGGTGGTGGTCAGTCAGAACCACTATTTCCGTACCCAATCGTTGGGCTACCACCAACAAGCTGTTCTAACGGTGGATGTCCCCGAACAGGATCCTCAAAGGATAGAAACGCTCAGAAACCGCCTGGCCCAGTACCCGGAAATTCAGGGGGTCAGCTTTTCGATGAACGCCCCGTCGGCCACCTCCAACAAGTGGTTTAACTTCTTCTTCCACGCCGCTGACCCCCAGGAGGGAAAACTAGTGGAAGTGAAACCGGCTGACGATCAGTATCTGGCGCTATACGATATTAAGCTCCTAGCGGGTGATTCGCTGCGCCAAGGAGATAGCGGCATTCTGGTCAATGAGGCCTTTCTAAAGGAGATTGGAATGACCAACCCGCAGGATGCGCTCCAGGAAGTGATCACCATCGGCGGGCAGGAGGTGACCATCAAAGGCGTGGTACAGGATTTCCATACCCTTTCTCTGCATCAAAAAATCTACCCACTGATGATGGTCTACATGGAAGATAAATTTCAGTTGGCGTCTATCCGAATTCGGATGGCTGAAGCCCCGGAAGCAATTGCCATCGTTGAACAGCAGTGGAAAGAAGCCTTCCCGCAGTACTACTTTTCGTACCGGTTTCTTGACGATGACTTGGCCAGTTGGTACGAAAAGGAAAGAAGCACCTCCTGGCTGCTCTCGCTCTTTGCCGGGATTGCCATCTTTATCAGTTGCCTGGGACTATACGGGTTGATTAGCTTTATCACCGCCCAAAAAACCAAGGAGGTAGGGATCAGAAAAGTACTAGGAGCTACCGTGTCGCACATTGTCTACTTGTTTACTAAGGACTTCGTGCTGCTGGTGACAGTTGCCTTTGTGATCGCGGCCCCGCTAGGCTACTACTTCATGAAGCAATGGCTTGCCGACTTTACCTACAAGATTGACATTAGCTGGTGGATGTTCGTGGTAGCCGCCCTGATCGGTATAGTCATTGCCCTGCTCACCGTCAGCTTTCAATCTATCCGCGCCGCCCTGGCCAACCCGGTGGATAGCTTACGCAGTGAGTGAGGCGGGATACCATAAAAACTACTTCCCTTGTATGTTCGCCAGCAATCGCCGGGCGTTTTGAGTAATCTGCTCGTAATTTCCCTCCGCGATGGCTTTTTTATTCGTTAGCGCGCTGCCTACTCCCAATGCACACGCTCCGGCGTCCAGCCAGTCGGCAGCATTGTCTAACGTGACTCCGCCGGTGGGCATCAGGGGCAGGTGGGGCAGCGGAGCCAGAATGGCTCTGAAGTACTTCATCCCGAGTGCATCGGCTGGAAACACCTTCACCACGTCGGCTCCCCACTCCACCGCTTGCAGAATTTCTCCGGGGGTGAACGCCCCCGAGAACACCGGCACCTGGTAGCGCTGCGCCGTTTCGATCACCGAAGCCTTGGACACCGGGGTAACCAAAAACTTGGCTCCGGCGGCAACGGCCACCCGGGCGGTTTCGGCGTCAATCACCGAGCCTACCCCGATCAGCACCGAAGCATGGTCGGCATAGTGCTCTATGTGCTGCAACGCGTCGGGCGTGCCCATCGTTACCTCAATGGCCGCGACACCGCCCGCGTGCAGTGCTTCTACGGTGGGTACCACTGCTTGGGAAGCATCAAGCCGCACAATGGCAACCACCTTTTGCGCTAGAATCTGACTAAGGATTTGTTGTTTCGTTGGCATTGGCTATCGTTTCACGCGTCCGGAAGTGTTTCCTTCGGCCACTTCCAAAATTTCAGCTTCCGAGGCCACGTTGATGTCGCCGGGGATGGTGTGCTTGATGGCCGAGGCCGCGGTGGCAAACTCAATCGTCTTCGGCAAATCCCACTGCCGCGACAAACCGTGCAGGATGCCCGCCATAAAGGCGTCGCCCCCGCCCAGCCGATCCACCACCTGAAAGTGGTACTTCCGGCTGTGGTAAAACTGCTTTCCGTCGTAGAGCACTCCGGCCCAGCCGTTCTCGCTGGCCGAAGGGTGCTCCCGCACCGTCAGCGCCACGTAGGCGAAGTCGGCCAGCTCATACACCCGGGCGGCACTTTCTTCGGTGGCGGCTACCAGGCTATCCCAGTCCTCGATGTTCTGCTCGGGATGGATATCGAACACGTCGGCGGCGGAGCCAATATTAGAAAACAGCACATCGATGTGCGGTAGCATGGGCGTGATCGCTTGCCGGGCGGCTTCTTTGTTCCACAATGAGCGCCGAAAGTTAAGGTCGAAGGCCACGCGCACCTTCTGCCGGTGTGCTTCTTCGATAGCCGCCTGGCAGACCACCGCGCACGACTCCGACAGGGCGGGCGTGATGCCGGTGGCCACCAACCAATCTTGCTCGGCCAGGATAGCCGCCCAGTCGAATTCGTTGGTGGCAGCTTCGGCGATGGCCGAGTGCTCGCGGTCGTAGATGATGCGGGTGGGCCGCAACGAGGCACCGTGCTCGATAAAATAGGTGCCCACGCGTTTGCCGCCCCGCCGCACAAAGCGAGCGTCCACCCCGAACTCCCGCACTGCATTCAGCGCGGCATCGCCCACCATGTGCTCGGGCAGGCGCGTCACAAAGCGAGCCTGGTGACCCAGCAGGGCCAGCGAAGCGGCCACGTTGCACTCGGCCCCGGCAAAGGCCATGTGTAATGAAGAAGTTTTGGCAATGCGCTGGTGGTGGTTCGTGGGCGATAGCCGTAGCAAAATTTCACCAAAGGCAGTAACGTTCATAGGTTGCGGTTGTCCTGTCGGGCGAAAATAGGCAAAAAGTAAACTATCTGCCGAAATACTTCTTTAAGAAAATAGTAACTGTTTAGGTGGATTTGCAAAATAGAAAAAAGCTTCGGAACTAGCCACTGATGAGTGATAAGGAGACCATAGCGCAGCAGGCCCAACAGATTAGTGAACTGCAAGCCAGTTTGCAGGCCGCTTTATCTCGGATAGCCGAGCTAGAAGCCATGCTGGGTCAAAACAGCCGTAATAGCAGCCGTCCGCCTTCTAGCGATGGACTTGCCAAGCAGCCCGCCTTTCCGCGCTCTTCGGGCAAGCGACGTGGTGGACAGCCCGGTCACCGAGGCGATACCCTTCGGATGGTAGGCCAAGCTGACCAAGTGGTTCTCCATAAGGTAGCTGATGTTTGCCAGTGCGGTAATGCACTTAGTGAAGTGAGCGGGCAGCTTACTGCTAAACGACAGGTATTTGATCTGCCACCCCAAGCATTGGTGGTCACCGAACACCGCACGGAGTGCAAAGCATGCCCTGGTTGTGGGAAAGTACACCAAGGGGTTTTTCCCGAAGATGTATCGGCTCCTGTACAATACGGTCATAAGGTGAAAGCATTGGTCAGTTTGCTCAGTGTAGGGCATAATATGCCGACAGGCGCAATTAAGAGTTTGTTTACCGATTTGTTCGGCTATGCCCTCAACGAATCTACAATTCAGTCAGCCAACGCCTGCTACTATGAACGATTAGCACTAGAAGAGGCCATCATTCGTGATCAACTAGGCAAGCAAGCCCTTATTCATGTGGATGAAACCGGGGGGCGTGTGGCAGGACAACTGCATTGGTTGCACGTAGCCTGCAGCAGTTTGTTCACCTACTTCTTTGGGCACAACAAACGAGGGGGGCAGGCACTGCAAGACCCTAAGAGCGTATTGCCGGGCTATGATGGATGGGTAGTGCATGATTGCTGGCTCAGCTACTTTACCGGGGGACAGTACAAACACGCTCTGTGCGGAGCGCATTTGTTGCGTGAACTCACCGCCTTGATTGAACGGGGAAGCCACTGGGCTATTCAAATGCACACCCTGTTGATGAGTACTTACTTAGCCACCGAGCAAGGAACCGGCACGCTGAGCAGCGTAGCACTACAAGCTACCATTGGCCAATACCAAACTATCTTGCAACAAGCCAACCGGGAAGAACCACCCCCGGAACCGCGGGGCCGAGGTCTGGCCAGACCGGGACGTCCCAAACAGAGTAAGGGACGTAATTTGATGGATCGTTTGGTCAAACATCAATCGGCCGTATTAGCCTTCGCCCAGCACGAAGTGGTCCCTTTTACCAACAACTTAGCTGAACGAGATATTCGGCCGTGGAAAACCAAGCTGAAAGTAAGCGGATGTTTCCGAGCTACTATCGGGGCGGATTACTATGCGCGTATCCGTAGCTTTATCTCTACTGCACGCAAGCAGCATAAGTCAGTCTTTACCGAACTCTGCCGAGTACTTAACGGCGAGTCTTTCCTGCGTGATCTACAAACTACCTAAACTGTTACAGAAAATAAATAATCCAACGATTGCCGTATGCCTGTCATCCCCTCAATTCGCGTAGAGGACTACACCTACGAACTGCCCCCGGCCGCCATCGCCTCCGTTCCGCTTCCCCAACGCGATCAGTCGAATTTGCTGGTTTACCGACGGGGAATTATTGAAGACTGGCAGTTTCACACGCTTCCCGACCAGTTGCCGCCCGGCAGCCAGTTGTTCTTCAACAACACCAAAGTGATTCCGGCGCGTCTTCACTTCCAGAAGGAGGGCACTGAGCAGGGACCGGGTGCCGAGATTGAACTGTTTCTGCTGCATCCCCGGCAACCCAGCGCGGTGATGAGCCAGGCGATGGCTGCCCGGGGCACGTGCACCTGGCAGTGCTTGGTGGGCAACCGCCGCCGGTGGAAACCGTCGCAGGTCTTGCAGCGTACGCTAGACATTCAGGGAAGAACAGTGGCGCTTAGTGCGGAGCAGGCGGCGGCCGCTTCGGATGAAGTGATCTTTCGGTGGGATAATGCTTCGTTTACCTTTGCTGAGGTGGTGGAAGCAGCCGGGCACGTACCTCTTCCGCCTTATCTGAATCGGAAGGCTACGGACGCCGACCGACCCCGCTACCAAACGGTTTACTCGACCCACGAAGGGGCTGTGGCTGCGCCTACCGCCGGGCTGCACTTTACAGATGCCACGCTTGCGGAGTTGCAGCAGCGAGGCTTCGGCACGCACTACCTTACCCTGCACGTGAGTGCGGGCACTTTTCAGCCAATCAAGGAGTCGGACGCCACTCGGCACGTCATGCACGCGGAGCAAGTGGTTGTCACGTCCGAAATCCTGGAAACCCTGCGAACCGTTAGTGGGCCTATTTTGGCGGTGGGAACCACCTCATTACGTACGCTAGAGAGTATCTACTGGTACGGGGTGCTGTTGCGGCAAAATTCGGAAACCGAGTTTCGCATTCCTCAGCATCTACCCTATCAAGTCGACCCTGCTACGCTACCGACACTGCGAGAAGCTATGGAGCAGGTGATTAGCTATATGGAGGGACACCAACTGCCCCATCTGGTAGGGGAAACGCAGTTATTTATCGTTCCCGGTTACCGGTTTCGGGTGGTGCAGGGGCTAATTACCAACTTCCACCAGCCGGAGTCCACGCTGATTTTACTGGTGGCCGCACTCATCGGCGAAGATTGGAGACAGGTTTATGAGCACGCCTTACAGCATGAGTATCGGTTCCTGAGCTACGGCGATTCTTCGCTGTTACTTCCGTAGGGGCTATTTCATAGTGGCTACATCCGTAGCGGCTACTTACCCAGGGCTAGGTTGGATGCCTCGGCCGCGCTTAGCACGTTGTAGTGGGCTACCATCAGGTACATAGATGCTTCCCGGTTCAGGCGGCGGAGGTGGTTTCGCTTCTTGAAGGTTTTCATCTCCTGGGCGTAGGCGTCCATGAGGGGCAGCACCTGCCGCCGGAAATTTTTGATGCGACGCACCTTACCGCCGGTGGTATAATACCACTCTTCTACCTCGTACTCGTCTTCGGCATCGAACACGTCGTACTCAAACACCCGGCGTAGTAGCGTGATTTCCCCGGCTTCCACCACGTGAAACAACTTCTTTTCCATGCGGTCGAAAAAGCTGTTAGAGCGGTAATCAAAGGTTTGAAAGCGCCGCACCCGATCGCACTCATCCATCACCGTGATTTGGTCAATCATTGACGCGTGGTAGGTGAGTTGCCGCCCGTCGTCGGTGGTGACGATGGCCGAGTTAATAAAAGAGTTGATGTCTATCACTCCGGCAATGACGGTCTGGTTCGCCAGCAACAATTCGCCGGGTTGAGGCTCCTGAGCGTGCACTGCCCCCGTTATCAGGCAAAGCAGTATAATTAGGTTAGTCTTTAGCATTGGTTAAAATTTTAGAAAAATAGTACATACGTCTAATAATACAATTATATAAATATTTTCTATCTAATTATAGAAAAAGCCCTAATTTTTTCATAAAAATAGTTCAATTTCAAGCAGAACCAGCATTTTATTGCTTCTCTTTTCTGCTAAAAACTGTCAATAAGTACTTTTTCGGCCCAAATGGTACGATCCAGAGGCGGCCAGAAAGGCCTTCCGATGTCGTATTTGCATGCCCTGTCTTTGTTTATGCCCCAAGCAGCCTATTCCTTTTAGCGTCCGTTTTGCTTATCCCGGATTTCCCGCTACTTTTAGGCAGCAACCTAACTTTATTTTTATGGCCAATGCCCGCGGTGCCGACCCTCGTCTGATTGTCGGTCTTATCTTTCTCTTGCTGGGACTCTACTTCCTGCTTAATAATTTCGATCTAATTCCCTTTGAGCTGCCCGACTACATCACCTCGTGGCAGGTGTTTCTGATTCTGATTGGCTTGCTGCTGCTGGCCAGCCGCGAACGGCAGGGCGGAGGCGTTATCCTGATTGTGGTGGGGATTGTTTTTCTGCTTCCTGAGTTCTTCGACGTGAGCGTGGGCGAGGTGGTGCGTCAGTTCTGGCCCCTGGCCCTGGTGGCCATCGGCGTGGTGCTACTGGTGCGCCGCTCGCAAGAAAAAAAAACGACAAACGAATTTGAAGTCGAGGGAGACCCGGTCAGGCGTGACCCGGTCTGGATAGACAGCGTAGAACTCATCGACGAAACGGCTATTCTGGGCGGTAACGATCGCTTGATTACCTCAGAGTACTTTAGAGGAGGAAAGATTACCACCATTTTTGGCAGCAACGAAGTCAACTTCGTGAATGCCCGCCTGGCCGAGGGGCAGCACGAGCTGGACGTGTTCACGCTCTTCGGCAGCACCGAACTCACCGTGCCCCGCGACTGGAACGTGACTGTTGACGTGACGCCCATCCTGGGTTCGTTCGAGGACCGCCGACGGCAAGTGCTTCTTCCGGGTAATCCCTCGCGACAGCTGACGATCCGGGGATTGGTGCTGTTTGGCTCGGGAGAATTGATGAGTGTTTAAAGCAGAACTCAGTGTAAGGAATTGCCGCATAAAATAAACTTATAAGTTGATTTTATGATTGTAGATAGTATCTTTGCTATAGTAACTGATAGTTTGCTGTCTATCCGCTTCAACGGGAATAGTAAGGACGAATTTGCCAGGTTATTTGAGCAGTGGCAAGACATTGAGTACCTTGAAAACTTTTTTGAGAGCAACATAAAACGACTTGCAAAGTGGTTTTTTCGGAAGTATCAGTATAGAAGAAGCAGTGTTTAGTACTATTGAAGAAGCTAATGATCTAGAAGATCATGTTAGAAAAGTGGCCAAGAGAGGACGAGATGGAGACTACGATACCCTCTATAATTTGGTTTTTCATCCTCTCCATAAAAGCGATACCTCAAAGATTCATACTGAAAGCAAAGCGTATGGCTTAACTTCCCGCTCTTGGCTAAGGATATACGCTGTTCAAATTGCCCGCAATCTATACGTTGTCTCTGGCGGAGCTATCAAGCTGACGAAAACGATGCAGGAACGTCCGCATACTGCACAGGAACTTAAGAAACTCAAAGCTACTGTTGCTTATCTTAAAGAACAGGGATTCGAAAATACAGAAGATTACGTTTTTATTGACATCCGAACATCACAATCATGAACACGCGACAAGACGCACTCAACAGACTCAAAGGAATTGTTTCAAGCACTCCCAGTCAATGGCATGATGATGTGAAACAACGCGCTGAGGAAAAATCCTGGAAAAAGCGTTCGCAAGCGGTGGCCTTGACCGTACTGCGAACCCTTCGTGCGAAGGAAATGAGCCAAAGTGAACTAGCAAAGCAGTTGGGTGTATCTCCTCAACTGGTGAACAAATGGGTGAAAGGAAAGGAGAATTTCACTTTCGAGACCGTAGCGAGGTTGGAAGACGCATTAGGTATCCAACTGATGCAGATCACTGGTATAAGTAAGCAATCTACTGGGTTAGGAAGGTACATAAGGGCAAAGAAGTCGCATGAATTGACCGAAATCGTCTCGACAGAATCAAAAGTAGTCCCTATGAACCGCGAGTACGATAACGTTCCTGATGAGCAATACGACACAGCATCATGAAAAAGAGCGATACTAATAAAATAGGCTTTTTGCTAAGGAATATAAAGACCGCTCAATTTGCTACTATTGAAAACGCCTACAAAGAGGATGATTCAGGAAACCTAAGACTCAAGTTCAATTTTGGAATATCGGAAGAGGAAAGGTGGCTGGCTTGCGACGCTAATGTTGATTTTCTGATAGACGATCAACCCTTCATCGTTATCAGAGTACGATGTGAGTTTGAAATTGAACCAGTTGCTTGGGACAGTTTTGTTGATAGTGAGGAGAATAAAATAACGTTCTCGAGCGGATTTCTTCGCCACCTTGCCGTGCTAACTATTGGTACTACGCGCGGGGTGTTGCATGCTAAGTTGGAGGACACACCATTTGACCAAATAATACTTCCGACTGTAGATATCGTCGATCTTATCAAGGAACCATTGACTTTTGATCTAAGCCACATTGACGCACGCCGATAGATTTAGTCCAAGTGAAGTCAGCAGCACATGCTCTAGGGCTTCCTGCTGAAGCAGTTCTAACAGAGTGTTATTCAACTTTAAAAAGTAATTATCATGGACGTTAAGAACTACATCGAGATGCTAAATAACTTAACGTTAAGCCCGGAAGAACTAATTAAAAACGGCCATCCGAAAGAGATAGCTAAAGAAAACTCCCTAATGTTTTATCTACCTACTAAATCTGATAGATTTAACGAAAACAAGCCTATCGCATCCATTATAGAAAACTGTGACACCCAGTACTTTGAAATTTCCGCATTCAGATTCACAGAGATTGATGATATTGGCCCGTACATACTCTTCGGCGAAAAAGACTCAAACTATTTAGGCATATCCAAAGACACTGGCGAAATCCATCATATTTTGTATCCTTATATAATGGAGTTTAAAATGGGCGATCCAGAGGCAATAGAAGAGACTATACCGGCTTCAGCCGGAGAGAATGAGTTTCTCAAAGCAGTTTACCATGTTGCTGAAATGCTGCAAAAAATGCTTAAAGATGAATTTACTTTTAACGATACCGAGATCACAGAAAAATACGTAGAGCGTTGCGCCTCTATTGCTGGAGGCAGTAAGTATCGCGAATTCTGGAATATTTTCATTAATAGTTGAATCTGCTACATCCAAAATCTTAGCCAGACTGAAATTGCTAAAAGGCTGCTCGAAAACCTATCTCAAGCCTCCTGACGAAGCACTTCCAACGGCGGATTATTCAGAATGCTCCGACTATTTGATAGGCCGATCAGCATCGTCAGCACAGTAATGATCAGATAAACCACCAGCACCGGACCCACCGACGGACTAAACGGCACCTCGAAGCTAAACCGCGCCAGCGCCCAGCTGCCCAGCAACGCAATGAACACTCCGGCCAGCGCCGACAAACTGCCTAAAAAGAAGTACTCCAGCGCGTTGATCGTCAGAATTTGCTTGCGGTTGGCTCCCATGGTGCGTAGCAGCACGCTCTCCTGAATGCGCTGGTACTTGCTGATAATCACCGAACCAATGAGCACGATCACGCCAGTGATGATGCTGAAAAACGCCATAAAGCGAATCACAAACGATATCTTGCCGATAATCTCGTCAATGGTTTGCAGAATCAGTTTCAGGTCGATCACCGATACGTTGGGAAAGCCTTTCACCACCGCCTGCTGAAACCGGGCCGCCTGCGCATCGGAGGCCACCCGGGTGATGAGCACGTGAAACTGCGGGGCGCGCTCCAGCACTCCGGTCGGAAACACCACCAAAAAGTTGGTCTGCACCCGCTGCCAGTCTACCGCTCGGATGCTGCCCACATAAGTATCCATCACCGCGCCCTGCACGTTGAACGTCACTTTGTCGCCCACGTCCACCTGCATCGACTCGGCCAGGCCATCTTCTAGCGATATAAAAATAGAATCTCCGGCCGTGCCCACCCAGCGGCCGCGGAGCAGTTCTTCGGAGTCGATGAGCGAGTCGCGGTAGGTGGCACGGTACTCGCGGTTGAGCACCCAGCGGTCCACCTGATCGGTGGTGTCCTCTTTGATCTGGGCAACGGTGCTACCGCTAATGCCTTCCAGCCGCATGGTGACCACCGGCACCTGTTGAAGCAGGGGAAGATCAAACGAGCGGGTTAGTTGCGTCAGCGCGTCTTGCTGCGCCGTCTGAATATCGAACAGCACCATGTTGGGCTGGTTGTCGCTGCTGCTGAGCTTCACCTTGTCGAGCAGCATATTTTGGGTGAAGAACAGCAGGCTGATCAGGGCGGTACCCAGACCTACGGTGATAATGAGCACCAGCGTCTGGTTGTTCGGACGATACAGGTTCGACAGGCTCTGCCGCCACAGGTAGCTCCACGAACTCGGAAAGTAGCGCCGCACTGCCCAGACGAGCAAGCGAGCAAGTGCCCAGAGCACCACAAAGGCTACAATGATACCGAGCGTAAAAAACAGCGCCTCGCGCAGCCTTTGCAGTTGCCAGTAGGCAAATCCGCCCACCAGCAGCACAATAAGTCCGGCGATGGCGTAGCGCCAGGGGTCGGCGGTGGGAGCTTCTTCATGCGAAGCGCGAATCACGCGCAGCGGGGAAATTTTCCGCACCGCCACCAGGGGAAGCAGCGCGAACAGCACCGAAATCACCACTCCCACCAGCACCCCCTGCAGCACCGCGGGCCACGAAACAGCCACATCCACTTCCACCGGCAAAAAGTCGGCAAACACCTGCGGCAGCACAAACTGCACGGCCGTGCCCAGCAGCGCGCCCAGCACCGAACCCACCAGTCCCATTCCGATGATCTGGATCAGGAAGATCATAAACCCCTGTCGGCCCTGTCCGCCCAGACAGCGGAGAATGGCCACCGAGATCATTTTTTCCTTTAGGTAGATGTGCACCGCGCTGGCTACGCCCAGGCAGCCCAGCAGCAAGGCCACGAAGGCAACTAAGTTCAAAAAGCCGGTCAGGTTGGCGTAGTTGTCGCCAATTTCCTGCTTACGCTCTTCCACCGTATCGTAGCGTATTTCTTCGGTATCGCGCAGGGGCTCGAGTTCTCGCTCCACCAGCGCCTCCACGTCGGTGCCGTCGGAGAACTTGACGAAGCGTTTATAATTCACGCGGCTGCCCCGCTGGAGCAAGCCAGTAGCCTCCAGGCTGGCGAGCGGAATGTAGACCGGCGGGGCCACGGTGGCGGCAATACCGGGCTGCCCCGGCACCTTACTGATGCTTCCCGACAGCGCGAAGGTGCTATTGCCCACTTTGATGGAATCGCCCACCGTGGCATCGAACTGAAGCATCAGGGTGTTGTCGGCCAGCGCAGTTTGCTGCTGCTGAAAGGAGCCCCCGGCCGCGGGCGGATTGGTTTCGATGGCTCCGTAGTAGGGGAAATCACCCTGCAAGGCGCGCACCTGCACCAGGCGGCTGCCATCGTTCTTGGGGAACAGCACCATCGAGGCGAAGCTCACTTCTTCCGACTGCCGTTCGGCCAGCGAGTCCAGGCGTTGCAGCACCCGGTCAGAAAAAGGAAAGCGGCTTTCTACCACCAGGTCGGCTCCCAGCAGCTTCTTGGCCTCCCCTTCAATGTCGCGTTGCATGCTGTCGCCGAAGGAGTTGATGGCCACCAGGGCGGCAATGCCCAGCACAATGCTGCTCATGAAGAGCAGCAAGCGGGAACGGTTGCGGCGGCTGTCGCGCCACGCCATAGTGAAGAGCCAGGGGTAGTTCATGCGGAAGGAATGTATCGTTTAGCTTCTTTAGCGTCACTCAGCAGTACGATTCCTTCTGCCGCACAAGCGGATACGAAGTCGGTGACATCGTAGGAAGCGAGGTAGGGAATCTTGTGCCGCAGACAGGTAGCTAAGATCAGTGCATCGTTGGGCAGTAGGTTGTGCTTTTTCATCAGAGAAACGACCAAAGCTGTATCATTCGACTCCGGCAAAACCGTAAAATCTTCTAAAATAGCTACGGGGTTATTCTGCGCAATGATCGCCCCAATGCTATTGTCACGTTTCAGTGTCATGGGTGACTTGTTTCCCTTAAACCCTACGAAATAAAACAGAAACTCACTTATGACGGTGCTGTTAATGGCCAAATCGCGTTGGTGCTCCAGGAGGTAATTAAGTAAAGTGACCTTTCTATCTTTGATATATTCTACCAATACGGACGAGTCTATGAACACCTCTACTGCTTGTACCATTCTTCTTCGTCTATCTCTACGGTGCTATCACGCGTAATACCTCTAGCCTTCCGAAGAGCTTGCCACTTGTTTGGTTCTTCTCTTTTCTGATTGTCAGAAGTTGCGGCCTTTAGGGCAATTACTTTAACTTCTACCTCCAACCCTTCAAATTCTTCCGGCAGTTCTTCTACTGTCAGCGTGCGGTTAGTGATTCTTTGTTTCGTCTGATACGTTTCCATGGTCATAATGTCATATGCAGCCTACTGAATGCCGGAAGCACCAACTGCTTCGTTCAAATGTTATTGAGTGGTTGCTGCTACTAGTCCGAACGTCTATCATACGTAACAAGTTGCTAATGAAATGAAATCTGCAAATCGCCTGCGCAAGCGGTTGCGGCGGCTGTCTTGCCATGCTTTAAGAAAGGGCTAGGGGGCTGCCTAAGTATAGTAAAGCTGGGGGACGGCGGTTTCCGATAGCTTAACAAAACTGCGTGGAAGGGCGATTTTTTTTAGTCAGTGAGGAGAATGATACTAGCTCCTCATATGCTAAACTGCGACCAGAATAAGCTATGTAGGATACCATCTGGAACCTTATTATCGTCATTTTGGAGCGTAGCGATAGCGAAGACTCAGAATCTCCGTCACGCGAAGACGGACGAGGTATAAAGTGGCGAAACACCTAATCACCTTATCATTAAGAAGGGTGTACTCTGTAGACTGTACAATCAAAATAATTCTTTATCAATGTAGTTATCAGTATATTTTGATTTTTAATGAGTTTATTACAAATTGAGCTCCCATGTAAGTTCTGTTGACAAATATGATATATCGCTTTGCGAAATATATTTTCTTAACGTCTGTAATTTTAGCAGTCTCAGCGAGTTCGGCTTGGTGTCAAGCCAACTCCAAACACGTTAAAGTGAAAGGATACTACCGAAAGGATGGAACATACGTACGCCCTCACTACAGAACCGCCCCTAATTCTACCAACAGAGACAACTTTTCAACTCGCGGCAACACAAATCCCTATACAGGCAAAAAGGGCTGGATTAGTCCCGACAGCTCGCATCCGTCTACTTCTAACCGTCAATCTAGCGTTCAGAAGAGACGTAAACGTTATGCTGACACTGGGAATAGTACTGTTGATAAACCGAAAAAGGTCGGCAGATATCCCGATGGTTATATATATGCCACTACAAAGTCCAATGGGCAACTATGGCAAAAGCCTAATCAAATAGATGTGGCAAGGTTTATACCTAAAAACTCTTTCGTTAGAGTATTAAATCATAAAGGTGAATTTTGGGAGGTAGTTTACGACGGTACTATTGGATATGTTCATTCTGTCACTATAGATATAAACAGGGATATGTTACCTCTAAAAACGAAGATAAGAGAACGTTATACGGCTACAACTCACTCAAGCAGTAACACTGCTGCTACTTCTATTGCCTACTCAATTAAACAGAAAAGGGGGGAAATAAAATACGCATCTTGGTCCACAGTGCAACCGGGAAAGTGTACTTTGAGTAGTCGTAAGAGTCTGACGGATTATTACTTCGTGGTAAAGACAGCTTACTTAAACAATGCGCCGAATGATCAGGGTAAACCAGTGAGCAAACTAAATTTTGGCGATAAAGTGTATGTGATATGCAGTGAAGGTAAGTGGCGCGAAATAGTTTACAAGAACAGAACTGGATGGATAGAAAAACGCCTGTTAAGAAAGTAGTTTTTGTATAGACTCGGCAGAACCACTTTATAGTTTTAATTGAATATTTAATATCAACATTATATTTATAAATGAAGCACTTAAAGTCTAGTGATTAATGGCAAAAGATTACTACTCTATTCTTGGAGTCAATAAAGATGCTTCTCAAGTCGAGATAAAAGCAGCTTACAGAAAACTCGCGCATAAATTTCATCCAGATAAAAATCCGGGAGATGCATTTTTTGAGCAAATGTTCAGGGATTTAAAGGACGCTTATGAAACCCTTTCGAATGAGACAAGGAGAAATCAATACAATAAAAATAGTAAAAACAAAAACCCGGACCGCAAATATGAAGAAGCTAAAGATCAATCCCAAAAACCCAATTCTACTGAGTTAGTAAGTAACATCATTTCTAACCTTATGCAGATTGGGAACCAAACTGAGGGTGTCTTTAAAGAACAAATTGATACCAATATCATTTCTGAGTACCTAAACAAAATTTTGAGTAAGGACTTCCTAGACTTGTACCAGTTTATATCTGATAGCCAGAAAAGAAATTTGGTTTTTACTGTCGTACCACTACTTAGATTTTTTGAACAAAGTCAAAAGAATAAATATATAACACAACTCATACGGATTGCAGGATCGGATAACGCACTTATCCAGGAAATTGACCAACGGACCAAACATTATGTCCCTAAGCAACAAGTAGGAAATACCGCGAGTTTCTTGAAACGAAACTGGAGGCTGATCGGATTTTCAATCTTAATAGTAATAGTTTATCTTACATCTATTGACGAAGAAAATTCTTATATTTTTCAACCATCAAAATCGATAATTGCTAATAGTGGACTAGCAACTGAATCGACGCTAGACAATTACGGACCAGCAAAAGAAGATAAAAATGAACATGTAAAAGAAGAGCAGAAACTACCTGAACAAAGTAAGCTTCAGAAATTATACAATATCCTGGAGGAGGGGGGTATGATGGTTGGAGATTTTGATGCTTTTGAAGAAGAACTCCGTAACAATCCTAAGAAACTAGAGCGTCTCAGAGTAACACTAATAGAGGGTGGAATGGAGAACGTGCCCGAAACCGCCGAGGCATTTCGCCGAAAACTAGGATTACCACATAAAAAGGTCGCACAATTGCGCAAATGGAAAGGCAATTATCTTGAAACAGGGGATAGTCCTTACGATCATTATTTTGGTAAAGGGGTTTATGATAAGAGTTTTCAGAACAGAGTGAAAATCCATAATGGACAAGGAACCGATGCCGTGGTCTGCTTAACACAGTACTACAGTCCACATCAAACGATCAGAAATGAATATCTGATGTTACGCACCGACTTCAATGTTGAGTTGAGCTTTGAAGTCGGATAGCTGTTTGAAAGCAGCTTTCACTGCATTTTTGTAAAGTATTGCCTTCATGGCAAAATGGTTGAGATTAGTTTTCATTTTCAAGCGCTCCAGTTTCCAGAAGGCAATCATGGAGCAGAAGAAATGGTTGGCTTGTGTCCTGACCGTTTTGGTTGGTGACTTAGGATAGCTAGCGTTGCTCTTGACTGATTTGTACATCTCTTCTACTTTCCAACGGTTGCTGTAAACATCCTTGATCTGTTCACCGCTCAGCGACAAATCACTGCTCACCAGATAGAGTACCCCTTGGCTGCCGTCTTTGTTATAGTAGACCGCTTTGGTAAGTAGTAGGGGGAAACCGACTTGCTCAAGCTGGATTTCCACCGCCTGCCCTTCTTGTAGTTGCAGTTGGTCTGTTCGTTCTTCTTGTCCGTTGCCCCCAACCACTATTACCTTCCGGTTGGTCTTCAAGGGCATGATGAATTCAGTTTTGTGCCCTTCCTTGATGTGGCGCATGTTTTCGGCGGAGGCAAACCAGGTGTCAGCTAGCAGATAATCCACCCTAGAAAGATTCTGGCAGGCACTGCTCACCATCTTGCGGAAAAGGGTCTGTTTATCGGTGCTGGCCACTCTTTTCTGCTTGCCTGTTTTCTTATCGGTAGTCCATCTGTCTTTTTTGACCAACTCCATACCCACTGGCAGAGAAACCCCAGCACGGTAGAGTAGGCAGCTTAACTGGTTGACCCCCTTAACTGATTTGCCCACGGTATGATCAAAATGCCAGCAAATAAGCTCATTCTCATCCGTATAGGGCTTAGCTTCCACCGTATCGTCCAGGATCAGATAGCTTAATCCTGGCTGTTGCTCTATCTCCCGCACAGTAGATTTTACCAGTTTCCACAGGTCTTTGGAAGTAAAATCATCTTTGGAAAGAAAACGGGTAATCTTGTCGTGGCTAAGACTACCTTCCAACATGTCAGACATACCAGTAGCCGTAGTCTGAGCAGTGGAAACCAAAAGATAGTCCGTGTATAAATCTAATATCTCCTTATCCATGACTGGTTCTCTTGCTTGATAGTAGCTTTTATCCGTAAATTTAACAGATCACTTGGATTGGGTGCGTAACATCAGTGAATATATACGAGCTGGCGAGTCATTCGAGATGACAAGTGTACCAAATGGAACTTACTACTTGAAGTCATTTTATGGTAACGATTGGAATCCCGATACGCTTTTTATGGAGAGTGTCAGGGGGTTTTTTGAGGCGGAAGCAGGTTTCAGCAGATCGGACGATTATAGTGACTTACTCCAAATAGAGCAAGATGACTATCAATACTCTATTATCGAAGTAACTCTCTATCCAGTAGTTGGCGGCAATATGGAGTCTGAACCAATTGATGCGGATGAATTTTTCAAATAACGCCTAATTCCAACAATGCTAAGAATGTCATCAACACATTGCAATGGCTTGCCCTGGGGATGAGTCACAAAGAAATCCTGACTGATTTTCCTATGCTCAAACCAGTGCATATTCAAGCTGCTTTGGCATTCGCGACGCATCGTGAGCAGATGATTAGAACCATAGTGGTTCATTCGTAAGCATAGCCTTGCGTATGCCATCAGTAAGTTAAATCAACAACATCTAAAACACAACCGCATCTGCACCAGGCGGCTGCCATCGTTCTTGGGGAACAGCACCATCGAGGCGAAGCTCACTTCTTCCGACTGCCGTTCGGCCAGCGAGTCCAGGCGTTGCAGCACCCGGTCAGAAAAAGGAAAGCGGCTTTCTACCACCAGGTCGGCTCCCAGCAGCTTCTTGGCCTCCCCTTCAATGTCGCGTTGCATGCTGTCGCCGAAGGAGTTGATCGCCACCAGGGCGGCAATGCCCAGCACAATGCTGCTCATGAAGAGCAGCAAGCGGGAGCGGTTGCGGCGGCTGTCGCGCCATGCCATCGTGAGAAGCCAGGGGTAGTTCATCTATAGGTAAAGTGAAGTTCTGACCTGGTTGTTCCCCACGAGCCAACGAAATTCGCTTTCTATCAACTTAAATTACACTGCTGCAAGTAGCGTATATTATTCATTATGCTATATTTGCCACCCAACATCCGGTCAGAATTTTTTCCGTGACCGTGAGACCTCCCGAGTAGATTGGGTGGTTCAATAACTATGTTTTTATAGATACCGTAGTCTTTTTTTCACCTAACCGCCAGTTTAAAATACTTATGTTTAAAGAAGAGCAATGACCAAAGTGTTTCTTCTGGTAGTGGGTATGCTAACTTTCTTATGCGTGAGGGGGCAAACTTTTACTGAAAAAGTTGATGGTGAATTAGCATCGCCTCAGCAGTCGTACTTTAATGATACGCTGAAGAAGGAGGCAACCGCAACGAGCGATTATATTGGGTTTTACCAAAAATACATCAGCGGTATCAGAGGAAGAAGTTGCCCTATGTACCCGAGCTGCTCAAACTACGGGCTTAAAACGTTCACCGAAACCAATTTTGCCTCGGCGTTTATTCTTACGTCTGATCGTCTGCTTCGGTGCGGG
This sequence comes from Cyclobacteriaceae bacterium, assembly GCA_965217295.1. GTDB lineage: Bacteria > Bacteroidota > Bacteroidia > Cytophagales > Cyclobacteriaceae > Tunicatimonas. The sequence goes on along the minus strand of CBDCHR010000008.1, from coordinate 2,431,227 downwards.
CACGATCATGAGAACTACGCCCTAACCCTGCAGTCGAACGGATTTCGGTTCATAGACTATCCCTACTATGACACCCCTCCCAAAGAGCTATACTACACCCGCAACGCGTATGCCTTCGCTTATTCTGATACAATAAAGCGCAACAGCGACGACGCTGACTTTATTAAGAAGCTGATCAACAGCGGGTATTACCGAGAGGCTTTGTTGGAAATAACGAGAATAGAGTTCCGTTCGTCCACCTTCGATATTGAGCTTTTTATTAATAAAATTATTTGTCTAAAGGCATTGGATGAGCACGAAAAAGCTATATTTGCTTACGAAACAAAATGTCCATCCGATCACAAACTGAATGCTGAATTGTTATACCAGCTTTCTATAATACAGTATGAGCTAGGAAACTACCCGCAGTCTCTTCACTACGATTCGCTGGCGGTATCTTCCTGTAACAACTGCTTCTTTAAACCGAAGTTGGTTTCGCTACAAGGACTAATCTACGCCAAGCAGTACGAGTGGCAAGCTTCTCGTGACGCGTTTGAATCTTTGCAAGAGTACGAAGGGTTCCAGGGCCTTAGTCAAGCAAACGTTAGCATCCTGGAAGAAGAAAAGCAGCTTAAGGTTAAAAGCCCGACGTTTGCTGGCATTATTTCTGTAGTTCCCGGAGCGGGCTATGCTTACGCCGGTCATACGCAAACCGCCATAACGGCCCTGCTGGTGAACGGACTGTTAGCCTACGCCACGTACTCGAACCTAAGCAACGAGAACTACGGAATGGGAATACTGACGGGCATTTTCAACTTAACGTTTTATATAGGAAATATACAAGGAGCTATCAAAAGTGCGCATCGTTTCAACGCAACGCAAAAGCAAGATATCATTAATAAACTTGAATATAACACCCGCTTATAGTAACCAATTTTATAGTAACCAAACCCTAATAAATATGACTCGTAAAATCCTCCATTCAGTGTACGCAAAGCCGGTGTCTTTGCTATTGGCAGCTTCTATGCTCTGCCTGTCGTTCAGAACGCCTGGCAACGCCGCAGTAGTACTAAAAGCCGGCACTTCAATTCCGCTCGAAACGGTTTCAATGATCCAATCTGATTTAGTCACCGTAGGACAGGTCATTGACTTCATGGTGAGGCAGGATGTAATAGTCGACGACGTAGTAGCTATTCCCAGAGGATCAATAGCCAAGGGGCAGGTGATGAGAGCCGAACGGCCTAAAGCTATTGGTAGAGAGGGGTTCGTTGAGATTCAAATCAAATCTGTTACTGCCACCGATGGTCAAGAAATAATGTTGACCGGGGGTAATATCTACCAGGAAGGCGAAGACAAACAAACTTTATCAATTGTACTGGGCGTATTCGTCTGTATTCTATTTTTGCTGCTGAAAGGAAAAAATGCCCAGGTACCCCAGGGCTTTCAGATAGAGTCTTCGGTGGCCACTACCACAACCATTGACGCCTGATATCCCTGAAAACAGCTAGTTGGCTGACAGCGTAGCGTAATAGTATTGCCTTACTTACGTAAAGCGATTTATCTACTCATATCATACATTGTGCAGTCATCATCACACTAAGAAGCCAGCAAATAGCGTGGCTTCTTTTTTTGTGCTCACCCCCTACCTGAAAATAAGATCGGGAGCTTTGGGGCATCTTGTTATCTTTGCTCAACCAATGCATACTTCAAAGAACCGATCATAGCGCATGAGCACACCTTCTGACACCACTAGCCCACAAGCCCCCGCCACCAAGTCGGCCTCCCCGGCATCTCCGTCCCGCACTAAGAGCAACGGCTCGGCGGCCGACCGCATGGCTTCTTCCATCTCCTCGAGTAACTTTATCAGTCGCGACCTGAGCTGGTTGCGGTTCAACGACCGGGTGCTGGACCAGGCCAAGAAGAAAAGCCGCCACTTTTTTGAGAAGCTCAAATTTATGGCCATCACCTCGTCGAACCTCGATGAGTTCTTCATGATTCGCATCGGCAGCCTATATAATTATATTGACTACGGCCGCGAGCGCATTGACTACTCCGGCCTGCGCGAAAAACCATTTCGCAAGAAGCTGCTGCAGGAAACCCAGCAGTTTTTTCGCGACCAGAACGACTACTACCGGCAGCAGTTGGTGCCCCAGTTCAAAAAAAACCACCTGAGCATCGTCAAGGATATCAGCCAACTACCCGAAGAAGAGCAACAGGCGATTGAGGAGTACTTCAACCTCACCATCTACCCCATGCTCACGCCCATGACCTTTGACAGCTACCACGCGTTTCCGACGCTGATGAACAAGCTGCTGGTGTTCGGGGTGGTGACCAAGAACAAGGAGAAAAAGGACAACAAGAAGCTCTCGTTCGTGCAGGTGCCGCAGAACTTGCCCCGCTTCTACGAGATCGACGACGATGACCACGTGACCTTCGTGCCCATTGAGGAGATTATTCGGTTATACATCAGCCAGTTGTTCCGCAACATCAATATTTCATCGGTGAACCTGTTTCGGATCACGCGAAACGGCGATTTCACGCTGGACGAGAGTGATGATTTGGAGGCTAGCTTTATTGAGGAGGTGCGACGCAAGCTGAAAACCCGCAAAACCGGCCGGGTGGTGCGCGTGGAGGTCGAGAGCGGCTACAGCGCGTGGATGATGCGCTTGCTGCTGAACCGCTGGAATATCGACCGCGACAACATTTTCGAGATTGAGCCCGACGGCCTGATCGACTTCACCGCCCTGTGGCAAATCATCAAGAACAGTGAGTTTCGCAACCGTCTGCCTAAGCCGCACCCGCCGGTGCCCCCGCTCACCTATCCGGAAACCGACAACGAGAACATCTTCGAGGTGCTCAAGCACCGCGACGTGCTGCTGCACCACCCCTACAACGACATTGAGCCGCTGCTCGAACTGCTGGAACAGGCGGCCGATGATCCTAGCGTACTGGCCATCAAGCTGACCATTTACCGACTAGCCGACGATTCGCGCATCACCGCGGCGCTGCTCAAGGCGGCCGAAAGCGGCAAGCTGGTGTCGGTGCTCTTCGAGCTCAAGGCCCGCTTCGACGAAGAAAACAACATGCGCGAGGCGCAGAAACTACACAAGGCCGGGTGCTTCGTGATCTACGGCATCAGCAACCTGAAAACCCACACCAAACTGCTGCTCATCGTTCGTAAAGAGCGCAACAAGGTGACCCGCTACGTGCACATGTCGAGCGGCAACTACAACGAGCAGACCGCCAAGCTGTATACCGATCTTGGGCTGCTCAGCGCCAATGAGGTGTACGCCTACGACGTGGCCGAGTTCTTCAACGCCATCACCGGTCATTCGCAGCCCGCCGAATACAAGTATTTGATCACTGCTCCCGACGGCATGCGCGAACGCTTGATTGGCTTAATCCGCGCCGAGGCCGAACACGCCAAGCAGGGGCTGACCAGCGGCATCGTCATCAAAATCAACTCGCTCGAAGATCGTTTTGTGATCGATGAATTGTACCGAGCCTCGCAGGCGGAGGTCACCATCAAGCTAATTGTGCGGGGCATTTGCTGCCTGCGACCCGGTCGGCCGGGACTGAGCGAGAATATCAGTGTGCGCTCCATTGTGGGCGATTTTCTGGAGCACTCGCGCATTTTTTACTTTCACAACAACGGCGAGCCGAAAGTGTACGGCGGCAGCGCCGACGTGATGGTGCGCAGTTTCGAGCGCCGCATCGAATCGTTGTTCCTGTTTGTGAATCCTACGGTGCAGCAGCAGATTATCAATATTTTGGCCTATAATCTTAAAGACAACGTGAATACGTATCTGATGCAGGAAGACGGAAGCTACGTCCCCCGGGAAAAGGGCCGGGAAGCCGTTTTCAACATTCATAAGGAATTCTTCAAGGTGACGCGCGAAGAGGTTGAGCAGGTGCGGTTGTTTTAGAGGTGTCTAACTACTTTGATTAGGCTTTTTTGAATATCGAATGCCGAACAAGGAATGACGAAGGCTAAAGTGATGATGCCTTGATCAGCAGAAAACCTTACAGCCTGTAAACTTAGTCGTAAAATCGGTTCTATTTTTCTAAATTTCTTACGTAGGCACGGTATTTGGGTTTATTAACATAATGCAGCGAATCTTCTGATGATAGTTGCTGCGTCTTGTACCACATAAATTCTGATACTATGAAAACCTACATCAATATAGCGGCTGTGGCGCTGGCGATCAGCGTGAGCAGTTGCCTTCCCCCGGCCTCCAGGGGGGTGGCTCAATCCGGTTTCAACCGGTCGGGGGCACCACTGCCGGAGGCGCAATCCTACGCGTCTTTTGATATGTTTCACCAAGAACTGGCTCCCTACGGCACCTGGATGAACAATCCGCAGTTCGGACAGGTGTGGATTCCGAACGTGGGCCGGGGCTTTCAGCCCTACGTGACGCGCGGCCACTGGGTGATGACCGAATACGGCAACACCTGGGTGTCGCACTACGACTGGGGCTGGGCGCCCTTCCACTACGGGCGCTGGTTCTTAGACGACTACTACGGCTGGATGTGGGTGCCCGGCAACGAGTGGGGACCGGCCTGGGTGGCCTGGCGCTCGGGTGGCGGTTACTACGGCTGGGCGCCGCTGTCGCCGGGCCTCAACGTGAACGTGAACATCAACATTGGCCGACGTATTCCTTATTCCTACTGGAGCTTTGCGCCCCAGCGCTACATCACGAGTCCCCGGATATACGATTACTGCGTGCCGCGCGGCCGGGTGGTGAATGTGATCAACCAGACCACGGTGATCAACAACACCTACGTGTATAACGACCAGCACCGCTACTACAGCGGCCCCCAGCGGCGCGACATTGAGCGGGCCACCCGACGACCCGTAGCGGTGCGCCAGGTGCAAACCGCGCGGCGGCCCGGAGCGACTTCGGTACGTGGTGGTTCGGTGGCTATGTACCGTCCCGAGGTGCGCAGCCGGGGCGGATCCCGCGGGGCAGACGTCAATTCAAGCCGCTCACCACGGAACACTACGCGCAATAGCGCTCCCGCGCGTTCGTCGTACGACCGAGACGATAGATCGGCTCCCGCAGTCCGCTCGTCACCATCTCGCGATAACAGCACCCGTTCGTCCTACGACGGTCGCTCATCAGAACCGGCCCGCCGCTCGCGCCAGCGCACTTCGCCGGATCGAGGTGCAACGCCGAGCACCGCTACGCCGTCCCGCTCGTCGAGCAGTAGTCGCTACGAGCGCCGTTCGGCTCCGGAGCGTTCGCCCGCCCGCACGGAAAGCCGGTCTTCGTCACCATCGCGTTCGGTGAGTCCGGGCAACAGTCGTTCTGAGTCGAGCCGGTCTTCGTCATTTGGTCGCGCTAGTGATACGCAGACGCGGTCGGCACCCCCGGCCAGCCGCAGCGAACCGTCATCATCGCCGAGCCGTAGTCGTTCGTCGGCTTCGCCCAGTAGCTCAAGCTCTAGCCGGTCTAGCACCACGCAATCGTCGCCGAGTCGCAGTCGCTCTGTCGAGAGCCGCTCTGAAACGCGTTCGGCTTCTCCCAGCCGGGGTAGCAGCAGCCCGGGCCGTAGTCGTTCGTCGCGGCCGCAGCGGTAATTATCCGTTCTGATTGAATAGCTCACCCGATGCTACCAACACGGTGAGTCTCGTCGGGTGGGTACTCTTTTTTCGCAAAAGTGTTTCTTCCACTTTTCGATCTTCGAAACTTTTCCTACCTTGGACTGTTGAATAACTAAACGAACGTCTTTATGGAAACGGCTACTAAATCAGATATCGAGAAAGAAATTGAAGCGCTCAACGTCCAACTCACCGGCGACATGTTCAAGGACATGGAGATTCGCGACAAGATTCACAATCTGAAAATGAAGCTGACCGGCACCCGTCCGATGGACTCGCAGATTGAGTGCGTAGGATGCGGTAGTTAGTGGTTCTAGATTTGAAGGTTCGCGGTTCTGGGTTCTTTGGTTTTAAGAACCGCGAACCTAGAGCCGTCAACCTTCGTTTAATACGTCTTTGGCCAGTTTCACGCGCAGCGATGCTCCTTCGTCGCTCACCACCACTACCCGCATTCCCTGCTCAATATAATCCCCCCGGGTGAAGGCATCGTAGAGTTCATCGTTGATCATCACCTTGCCACTGGGGCGCAACACAGTAAACGCCACTCCCTCTTCTCCGATCAGCACGGGGGTTTGCGCCTTCACGGTATAGCCTTCGCTGCGGGCCTGCGTGTGCTGCAGCGACACCCGCCGAAAAGCGGCACTCTCGGTGAAACGCGCTCCTCCGAAAAACAGCAACAGCATCGCTCCCAGCAAACCCGCCAGGGTCGTAGTGACGGCCTGAATCACGTCTGAAGGATCCACAAAGAAGAAATCAAAATTCTGGTTGTTGAGCATGATCATGGTGAGCGAACCCACCACCAGCACCAGTCCGGCCACGCCCGCCACGCCGAAGCCTGGAATCACCAGCACCTCCAGCGCCAGCAGCACCGCTCCGACAAACAAGGCAGCGATCTCCCAGTTTTCGGCCAAGCCGTTGAGGTAGTGCGGCACCAAATATAGCGTGAGGGCAATCATAGCCGCTAGGATCGGGAAGCCTACGCCCGGCGTTTGCAACTCAAAGTAGATGCCGCCAATAACGATCAGGATCAAGATGCCACTCAGGAAGGGATTTAGAAAGAAAGCAATGATCTTCTCGGTAGCACTGATCTCAAAAACGCTAAGCTCGTAATCGTCTACGCCGTTGCGGGCCAAAATATCTTCCAGGCTGTTGACCTGCGCTTCGCAGAAGCCGTATTTGATGGCCTCGGAGGTAGAAAACGTGATCACCGAACCCGCTTCCGACACGCTGTCGACCACCAGGTTCTCATCGACCATGGCTTCGGCAATGCGGGGGTTGCGGCCGTTGGCCTCGGCCGTAGAGCGCATGATGGAGCGCATGTAGGACTGGTACTTGTCGGGAGCGGCTTCGCCGGTGCCGCCGTTTACCACCGTGGCCGCCCCGATGCTGCCGCCGGGAGCCATGTAGATGCTGTCGGTGGCAATAGCAATTAGTGCTCCGGCCGAGGCCGCGTCTTTGTTGATGAAGGTATACACCGGCTTATCGAACTCCAGCAACCGGGTGCGGATGTCGTCGGCATCGTTGAGCGCTCCGCCGTAGGTATCCATGTTGATGAGCAGGTAGTTGATATCAGCGTCTTCGGCGCGCTCCAGGGCCAGCATCACGTATCGGCTCATGCGCGGATCGATCTCCGAGCGAATGTTCATCACCAGCACCTGCGGGCGGGCCGTAGTATCGACCGCTTGCACCTGCGCGGAAGAAACGAGGGGCAGCAATAGCCCCACCAAGCTGATTAACAAAGGGTATTTCATAACTGAGGGAGAATGGTAGATACCTAAAAAACCGTTACCACCGGAAAAAAGTTGATAACGAGTAGTTTTTCCACCAAGCGTCCTTCCGGCCGATCTGAGAAGTCGGTTCAGACTATCTTCTGAAGTTTGATAGAAAGCGTTTTCACCGGTGAACTTGTTCTCGAAAAATAAAGCCCAAACCGGGCCGTTCTTTTAGCGAAGGTGGCCGTATCTTTGCCTTATCTACGTACAAACCAACCGTTCTGTCATGCTTTTTCTTTCCATTGCTCGTTGCTCACTGCTGATTGTTAGCACCCTGGTGACCTTCGGTGGCTACGCCACCGCACCCGCCGACTCGGTGGGTCTGGAGCGCAATCTGGGCGAAATCTTCGTGCTGCACCAAGTGAGCGAAGGCGAGACCTTATTTGCCATCGCCCAGCGCTATGAGGTTCCGATGAATGACCTAAAGGGATTTAACCGGCAAACGAATCTGGAGAAACTGAACATCGGCGACACGCTGCGTATTCCGCTGTTTCCGCAGTTGGCCAAGGGAGAGAAAGTGCGGCATTCGGTAGAAGAGGGACAGACCCTGTTTTCGATTGCCAGAAAGTATGGCGTGAACGTGAACGATATTCGGACCTGGAACGCCCTGGGGGGACAATCAATTGCTATCGGGCAAGAACTCATCGTGTATCTGGATGCTCCGACGGGCGACACAAACGCTACAACACTTGATGCGAACAAGTACGACTTGCACACCGTGAAAGAAGGGGAAACGCTCTACGCCATTGCCCGCGCCTATGATGTGCCAGTAGACGAACTGCGAGAACGCAACCAATTGGCGGGCGAAGGTATTCGGTTCGGGCAGACGCTGATTATCCGCGACAAGGGGTTGATTGAGGTGGCCCCGGTGGTGCCCGTGGTGGAGGTTACGCCGCCCGCTCCGCCCGTTCGCCGCGCACGCATGAGTCGATCTCAAGCGCTGGAGGCCGAGCGACAGCGCTTTGAGGGTATCAAAAAAGAGGAGAATAAAACGCTGGAGTCTATTGAGACTGAGTCGGAGATGGGCTTCGCCTCAGTGATTGAGGGCGGCACCAACACCCGCAAGTATTTGGCCCTGCACCGCAGCGCCCCGGTGGGCACAGTGCTGCGGGTGCGCAACGAAATGAACGATATGAGCGTATTTGTGCGGGTGGTGGGCAAATTGCCCGACACGGGGGTAAATGACAAAGTGGACATTCGCCTTACCCAGTCTGCCTACGAAAAGCTAGGTGGCATCAACGAGCGCTTCCCGGTGGAAATTAGTTATTTGAAGTAGGAACTACTGTAACAGAAACAGTTGCTGCCTTGCCAAGTAGGCAGGTTTCAACTAAAAGTTTGCAACCCAAAACTATACAACTATGCAAGATCCTGGTTTAGAGTATGAAAGGCTTATTTCCCAAGAAAATCGCTTTTATATGGCTTTCTACGCAGTATTGGTGAGTGGAGCCTCTACTTTGTATTTCTCTTATGGACAACTTTTCGATCCTCAGACTGTATTGATGTCATTAGGTTTCGTATCCTTCTCATTAGCGATCGTCGCCGTTATTTGGCAGAAGAAGGTAGAAGCGCTTAACAATGAGAAACTCGCTCGCATAAACTTCTTAAAAAAGAACAACGCTGAACTGCGCGACTTTTACGCTCATGTAGACGCTTTTTCAGAGGAAACTCGAAAGCAGAAGAACTATCATTCTGTCTTACCATCTACTTTTTATGATGTAACACAAACCGAAATATTGGTTAAACTCTCTCTTGGAGCTACTATACTTTACTTTTCTACTTGCCGTCGTCTATACATTGGTCGCACTGTTGACATAAAACGGAAGAATTTTTTAAACAGAAGAATTTTCTTCTGAACAGGCAATAGCCAGACATGTAAATTGATCCGCTGTTAGCAGCAGAGTATTTTGTACAAAGCAATCACTACTTCTTTGGGGAGAGAATAATTTCTGATTCTTTCCATCCCGTCTAAATCTTCAAAGTTCAACTCTCTGCCGTCGCAACTTTTGATGAAGTCAATGTAATCCCATTCGTTGGCACCATTAAACACAACAATTTCCCAACCATTGCTAGCGCGGTAGCGCACGTCTCCCGCATAAACATCTGAAGGATTTATACTGGGGGTCAAGGTCACTTTGGCGCTTTCTACATCAGCAAGAAACTCTATGACTTCTGCTTCAGTGATTTTTCTGTTCATATCAAAACCTTTTTGATGAATTGCCTAACTCGTTCATGAAATTCCGCAACTTCTTATCTCTAGTTATCAGCGTAGCGTTGTTGTTGATTACGTCCGCTGCCACTCTTCCATCAGCAGTTTTTAAATGCCTGCCCCTACTACGAACCTGATTTTGAAGATCACTTACCTGATTTCAATATTGTTGCCAGTCTCGCTAGTTTTTGAATCCAAAAGAGACTCCACTGCATTTCAGAGATTAGAATACCAAATTAACCCCATTTAGCAAAGTGCCATCACAATATCGTTCTATCTACCCATATACCAGTATTTTTGTCTTCTTCACAATAATTTAACCCGCACTCGCAGTAGCATTTGCTTCTTCCTTCGTACATTGTGCGCTTCTTTAATTTAGGAAGATGAGCAAGCTAACCGGCTACGCAACGAGCGCAGCATTGATACTCATTATCAGCGCTTGCCAACGGGAAGCGTTTCGCCCCGAGGCCATTGATCAGGACTACCTGACGCTGGGCAAGGGCGGCGGAATGACCAACCAGGTGGACACCTACTACGTGCTGGCCGACGGGCACGTGTACCGGCACGACAACTTCACCAAAGCGTACCAGCCGCTGGGTCGGCTCGACCGATCCACACGTACGCATTCTTTCAAAGAGGCTCAAGCATTGGCCAGCACTTCCTTCGGTTGCCAGGAGCCCGGCAACCTGTACTACTTTCTTACCATTCATACCCAAGACACGGTCCGGTCGTGCACCTGGGGAAGCAGCGGTTTCACGCCTCCCGAAGCCATCACCGCTTTTTATCAGATTACGCAACAGCATATCAACAATCTCTGACGATGAAAAACACTAAACCCATCCTGACCGCCGCTTTGCTGGTGCTGCTTGGCAGTGCCTCTTTCGGTCAGTCCAATGACCCCTGGGCCGTCAAAAAGCAACGCAATGGCATCGTTCAACCACTTTCGTTTCCCTACCAAGTGCGCAACGGAGCCACGGCGGCAGGAAATGCTAACGCTCGGGTTGCTTCTCCCCTACGGCAACCGTTATCGCTCAACCAGCGCTTGGTGCCAATCGGCCCGGCGGGGGAGCCACCCCGCGAGATTCGAGGCATCCTTCCGGCCGCTGCCAACGGACGGACGAATCTTAACCTGCCGGAGGCCGCGCAGCACTACCTCACCGAAGCGCGTTCGCTCATGCGCATCGAGCTTCCGGAGCAGGAGTTCGTGGCCCGGCAGCAGTGGAAAGACGATCAGGGTACGCAACACCTGCGCCTCCAGCAACACTACCGGGGAGTGCGGGTGTACGGCAGCGAAATTATTGTGCACGCCGATCAATCCACCACCGTGCAGGGCCTGAACGGAAGATACATCGCCAGTCCGACCACCCTGGACCCAATACCGACGGTGAACGAAATGGATGCGGTTGCCACTTCGCTGGCCTGGTTTCGCCGCGAAGGCACACTGCAATCGCTCACACCCGAGCAGCAGCAACTGCTTAATTACACCGCGCCCTCAGCCGAACTGGTGATTTTGCCCACCTGGGAGGCCTCAAAACCCACGCTGGCCTGGCGGGTGCTGGTGCGTCCTAACTTCTTAAATCACTGGGAAGTGTTCATCGACGCCCACACCGGGCAACTAATCAGCCAAACCAACCTGACGTGTACCTTCGTTCCTGACGTGGCAATGCCCAACAAGCCCACCGCGCACGCCCATTCTCACCGGAGTCCTACAGTGGCCCCGTGGCAGGTAACCACCGCCGGGAGGGGTAGCGGCACCGACCTGAACGGGGTGAACCGTCTGATGGAAACCTGGCAAGACGGCGGCTTTTCCTACTTGGTGGATGCCACCAAAGATATGTTTCAGGGAGGCAACCCCACCACGATAAAGGACCTAAAGGGCGTGCTAATCACCTACGATGCCGAGCGCGTTGCCAAGCCCACCTCCATCACGGTGGTGAACGAGCAAGGCACTAGCTTCAGCGACCCGGCGGCGGTGTCGGCCCACTACAACGCTTCGCTGGCCTATGATTACTTCCACGACGTGCACGGTCGTAACGCCATCGATGGGCGGGGGGGCAACGTCTTGTCTATTGTCAATTTTGTGGACGAAGACGGAGAGGAGATGGATAACGCCTTCTGGAACGGGGAGTTTATGGTGTACGGCAACGGCAACCGCGGGTTCAAACCCCTGGCGGGAGACACCGACGTGGGCGGACACGAGATGACCCACGGCGTGATCGGCAGCACGGCCAACCTGGTGTACCGCAACCAACCGGGAGCCGTCAACGAGCACATTGCCGACGTATTTGGCGTGCTCATTGATGCCGATAATTTTACCCTAGCCGAAGATGTCGTCTTGCCGCAGGCCTACCCTTCGGGAGCCATGCGCGACATGGAAGACCCGCACAACGGCGGTAGCGAGCTGGGCGACCGGGGCTGGCAGCCCGACCACCTGCGCGAACTCTATACCGGGACCGAGGACAACGGCGGAGTGCACATCAACAGTGGCATCCCCAACCGGGCGTTCTACCTCATTGCCACCGAACTAGGACGCGATCAGGCGGGGGCTATCTACTACCGGGCGCTCACCACCTACCTGACGGCTAGTTCGGAGTTTATTGACCTGCGGCGGGCGGTGATCAATGCGGCCACTGATTTGGAAGGTGACGCGGCGGCTCAGGTGGCGGCTCAGGCGTTCGATGCGGTCGGCATCACGGAGGGCAATACCGAACCCGGCGGCGGCGACGAGCCCGGACCGGTACCGGATGAGGATGACGATGATCTGCCAGCCATTGCCGGAAAGGATTTGTTTCTCACCGTCAACACCGACCCGGACGATGCTAACGCGGATGGCACTCCGTGGACTTTGTATTTCGTCAATGACAATGATGACATTTTTGAGCCGATCTCCACCACCTCGGTGAGCCGGAAACCTGCCGTGATGGACGACGGAAGCATTGCCTTCTTCGTCACCGAACAGGGAACCATTCGTGGCATTGAGCTCACCGAACCCTACGGTGAAGTGGTGATTAGCGATACCTCGCTTTGGGCCAACCTAAGCGTGTCGAAGGACGGCCAGCGGCTGGCCCTGGTCACCAACCAGAAAGTGCCGCAGATTTGGGTGCTGGACCTCACCCGGGAGACGGACAACTTTACGTTATTTGAACTGTATAACCCCACCACCCAAGAAGATATTGTGACCTACGACGTGCAGTATGCCGATGCCCTCGAGTGGGATTATTCGGGAGAATACTTGCTCTACGACGCCTTTAACCAGGTGGGAACCACGGGGGTGGAGGCCGACGTAGAATATTGGGACGTAAATTTTATCAAGGTGTGGGACAATACCGCCAACGACTTTGGCGACGGTGCCATCTCTAAAATATTTAGTGGTTTGCCTAAAGGAACCAGCATTGGCAACCCCTCCTTCTCGAAAACCAACCGCAACATCGTCTGCTTTGATCTGTTTAACGAAATTGACAATTCGTATTTGATTATCGCGACTGACCTGGGAACCGGTGAAACCAAAACGGTGTACGAAAACAACACCCTCGGCTTTCCGAACTACTCGAACGACGATCGCTTCTTGATATTCGACGAGTTAGACGAAGACGGGAAACCGATAGTGAGCCAAATACGCCTTCAGGACAATAAACTGGAAGCAGCCGGTGAACCTACCGTGCTATTTACGGAAGCAAAATGGACCACCTGGTTCAGTCAGGGCCAGCGAGTAATCAACAGTCCGGAAAATGAGTTGCTTAGCTTTGAAGTGATGCACGGCGAAAGCAGCATTCCCGGGACTATCACCGGCCAGCGCATTGTGGTAGACGCTCCGGACGATGCGAACATCAGAAGCTTGGTAGCCAACTTTGAGCAGTCAAACGGGGCCAACGTTTACGTAGGCGACGCCCGGCAGATCAGCGGACTCACCAGCAACGACTTCTCGAAGGGACTCACCTACCGGGTGATTGCCGAAAACGGCACCCCGCAAGACTACGCCGTTACCATCACCCAGAACAATCCCAACCCTAACCCGGACCCCGAGCCTGAGAACCCGGATCCTAACAATCCGGACCCGGACGGTGAAGTGGTAGGAATAGAAGATGATCTGGCGGAATTGGGAGCGGTGTATCCCAATCCCTTTGAGGAAGATCTCTACCTGAAAGAATCATTGGCTAACCAACCCGTCACGCTCACGTTGCACAACGCGCTGGGGCAGGCGGTGCCGCTCACTCGAGAAAACGACCACTTTAAGGTAGCTTCATCGGTCAAACCGGGCTTGTACCTGCTCACCATCCGACACGAGCAGGGTAGCGAAACGGTGCGCCTGATCAAGCGTTAGCGTGCCAACAAATATCATTCTTACCCAAGGTTAGTGTCACCACTAACCTTGGGTACTTGATCAGAATAATCTTTAATATTCAGCGGTTTTTTAAACAACTGCTTCCGGTTTGGTAGTTATCTATTCTTTAACCTACCCAACACATGAAGCTTACTCGCTTACTTACCCTACTTGCCGTTGCCGGACTGCTGGCGAGCACGGCCTGCCAGAGCCGCAAGATTGCCTACGGAAACTCGTACTACTTTAAGGCGGCACCCCGCCCCGCCGAACCGGCCCCGGAGTTGCAGGCGTCTACCGCCCCCAAGTCGGTCACTTCGCGTGCGCTAGCGGACGAAGCATTTACTCCGACTAGCGTAGCGCCGCCCGCCCTTCAGCGAACAGAAAAAAAATTGACCCGGCGCGAGACACGACAGGCCCGCCGGGCGCAGCGCAAAGCAGTCCGCAAGCAACTGAAGCAGTGGCTCAAGGCGGGCCCTACCAAAGCCACTCAACCGCAGGCAACGCAAGACATGGAAGGGCTGGTGCGCATCGGCATTATCACCGGGGCGGCCGGAGCGGTTTTACTGCTGGTGGGTGCCCTGTCTGGTAATGGTTTTCTGATCGGATTGGGAGGAATAATTCTTGCTATCGCGGTGGTACTCATTCTGGTGAAGGTGCTTTAGCAAAATTTTAGTAGCCTCCTATCTAAATAGAGGTTATTCTGATAAATTCTTAAGGCTCGTGTCGACCGGGCCACGGCGGCACGAGCCTTAGAAAAAATTATTAGAGTAAAGTTTACTATCTAACGATAAACCAATCGCATGGCCGCCACAAAAACCAAAAAACGAAAGAGTTTCCTGCAGGTAGCGTGGGACGTGTTATTTACGCTCTTCTATCCTATTCTGATTGTGTTTTCGTTGCTTTTTGTGGGAGTGGTTTACTTGTTTTCGGGTATTTCTTGGTTGCTTTCCTGGCTTCTGCCCCGTCGCCGCGAAACCACTTCTGTAGAAACTGCCGTTGCCCGGTGGGAGCCCTGGATCGATCTTCCCAGGGTCACTATTGAGCGCATTTTGATCGATGAAATTATGTTCGGTCCGGCGTACTATCAACTGCGCACCCTGCCCGCCCACGAAATAATCGCTGTTCCTTATTTTGGCGACTTTCACTACGAATGCTTCGGGGGAGTGCTGTTGCAACGGTGGAACACCGTGGTGCCGCGTGAGTTGCCCGATTTCGATCTGCTATTTTTTAACGGTGACACCGGACGGTTGCACTACTTGGAAACGATTAGAGCGTTTACCTGGAAGGGAGAAAAGGTACCGGATGGCGTCTTGCTGAAGTGGCAAGAAAACGATCAATCGGGCGAACTGCTGCTTACTGAAGACCAAGTGCTGCACGAAGCCCGACCGCTCGATTGACCGCTAAAGATCAAGCCCGCCTCCGGGCATTTTTAGAGAAGCAGGTAGATCGATACAACCGCCCCGCGTTCATCGCCAACGATCCGATCAGCATCCCTCACCGATTCAAAAAACGGCAGGATATCGAAATTAGCGGATTCGTGGCGGCCACTTTGGCGTGGGGGCAGCGCAAGACCATTATCAACAAGTGTAGCGAGTTTTTTGGCTACATGGACAATACTCCCTACGACTTCGTGCGCTTTCATCAGGAAGCCGACCTCAAGCCTTTTCTCAACTTCAAGCACCGCACCTTTAATGCCACCGATGCGCTGTACTTCATTGCGTTTTTCCGAGAGTGGTATCAGCAGTACGATTCGTTAGAAGACGCTTTTTTAACCGGAATGAGCCCCGATAGCGTAGACGTAGAATTTGGCCTTGTTGGCTTCCACAATACCTTTTTTGGTTTACCGGATTTCCCGGCCCGCACCAAAAAGCACGTAGCCACTCCGGCCCGCAAATCAGCCTGCAAACGGCTCAATATGTTTCTGCGCTGGATGGTGCGACAGGATAACCGGGGCGTCGACTTCGGCCTGTGGCGTCGGTTGCGCCCCGCCCAGTTGGTGTGCCCCTGCGACGTGCACGTTGATCGGGTAGCCCGAGAACTTGGGCTGATCACCCGCAAGCCAACCGACTGGCAAACCGCCCTGGAACTCACCCAAAACCTAAGGCAGTTAGACCCCAAAGACCCGGTCAAGTACGATTTTGCTCTATTTGGACTGGGGGTAGATGACGTTCTTCCGAATGAGTAACCTATCTTCTTTAAATATCGTACGGTTTACGTAATTTGAACTACCTTGTACCGCTAATAATGGAAATATGATCTGGATATTAGAAATCGGGTTCTTAGTTATCCTTATGCTTTTAGGCGGTTCACCTACTGCCGACGCCCAGCCTGTATCTGTGCGGATTGAGAAGCAGGGCAATAAGTTCGTTCTGCTTCGTGGTGACCAAACCATCTATCTTCGCGGTGCGGTAGTAGGTGATGCTACTGCTTTGCCCAATGCACCTGGTGGGGTGAAAAATCCAATTGATGTGCTCAAAAAAGCGGGCGCAAACGCGGCAAGGGTAGCATCGAACCGAGCGATCCTGGACAAGCTTCACGCTAACCAGATGTTCGGGGTGGTTGACCTGGTTTTAAGGGGCGAGCGCGATGGCATGGACTGGGATGACGATGCGATGGTGAAAGCTCAAGCAGAAGCGACACTGACCACCGTGCGCGAACTAAAGGACCACCCCGCGGTGGTAGTGTGGGTGCTTGGTAATGAGCTCGATTATATTCCACCTAACGAACCGTATAATCCGCGCATTTGGCAACGACTAAATGATCTGGCCCGTACCATCAAAAAAATTGATCCGAATCACTTGGTATTGACCATCGTTGGCAACAGCCGATTTGATGCGAAGATCAAGGAGTTGGCTCGCGAAGGCACTGCATTTGACCTGCTCGGACTTAATGCCTACGGTGCACTCGACACAACCACTGCGACACTACGCAAACACTGGCCAAAGCCTTACGTCGTCACCGAATGGGGCGCGACTGGCCACTGGGAAGTGCCACGCACCGTTTGGGGAGTGCCGATTGAAGAAACGAGCAGCGAAAAGGCCGTAGCAATAGATAACCGCTACCGCCGCTTCATCGCGGGCGACTCGACGAACTGCCTAGGATCATTTATCTTCTATTGGAGCGAAAAGCAGGAAACAACGCACACGTGGTACGGCCTTTTCACCGAGCAAAAGCGAACACAAGCAATTGATGTGATGGAGCGGTACTGGAGCGGGCAGCTACCGCCGAATCTAGCCCCTACCGTGGTGAGCTTTGAACTAAATGGCACTCCCGACAAGAAAGCCCAGATACTGCGTCCCGGCGCGGAGTACGATGCCGACATTAAGATTTTGGATGCCGAAGGCGATCCACTCTTCTACTCGTGGGATGTGCGTCCGGAAGTAGTTATCCCCGAGAGAAATTATGCCGGTCAAAAAGAAACAAGATCGCCGATCCTTAGGGACCTCGTGGTACAAAACGGCGAAGCGCATACCCGGTTCAAGGCACCGGAACGTGAGGGGGCGTACCGGCTATTTGTGAGCGTTCACGATGGCCGAGGATCGATTGCCTACGCGAATTTTCCATTTTACGTTTCGAGCACGGGCACGTATGAGCCTTCGAAAAACAGACATCTGTAGCTAGACGACCGTTTAGCTTAGGCTTTCAGGATGTATTTCTTAACGAGCAACAGATTAATTATCGTCGCCGAACCGCTGTGCCATGCGTCCGGCCACCATGCCACCCAATGCGTACCAGACGACGGTCATCACCTTGGTAGACAGGTGCCCACTGACGGGTTCTTCGGGAAGATTTAGTTGCTTGGGCAGCGTTAGCGCGGCCAAACCTGCGCCTACGCCTAGCAACCGCCCCCGCGTGTTGGCTGTCTCAGGGTCGCCTAAGCCAACCAGGCTGTAGTAAAGCGTGTTGGACAAGAGGTCGCCAGTGAGCGCCAGGGCGTACTCGTTGCCGCTCGGAGGCGCAGGGTTTCCGGTTTGGTGAAAAGCGCGCTTGATCAGTCGGCGGCCCAGGATATCCACCCGGGGAGCGGTGGGCGCAAACTGCCGCACGCTTTCGTGCACCACGGTAAGAAAAGCCGCTCCGGCGGCTCCGGATAACAATGCGTTGGTTAGTTTCATAACGGTTGAAGGAAAAGGTGAGGGGAAAATCTTGGGTTGCTTTATAAGAACGCTTGGCGCCTACTCTTGTTCCATAAATGGGTAACGAAAGTCCCTGGGCGGCGCAAAGGTTTCCTTAATGGTGCGGGGCGACACCCAGCGCAGCAAGTTTAACTGTGCTCCGGCCTTATCGTTGGTCCCTGACCCGCGGGCCCCGCCGAAGGGCTGCTGGCCGACCACCGCCCCGGTGGGTTTGTCGTTGATGTAGAAGTTGCCAGCCGCGTGCCGTAGCTTTTGCGTAGCCAGATCAATGGCGTAGCGGTCCTTTGCGAACACCGCCCCGGTTAAAGCGTAGGGCGAGGTCTGATCGACCAGCTCCAGCGTTTCTTCGTAGCGCTCGGCCTGGTATACGTAGACCGTCACCACCGGTCCAAAGATTTCTTCCTGCATGGTGGTCGACTTCGGGTCTTGGGTAACCAGCACCGTTGGTTGAATGAAGTAACCGGTCGATTTATCGTATTCGCCTCCGGCAATCACTTCTACCAATTCGTTCTCTCGGGCTTCGTCGATGTACTTCGCAATGCGATCAAAAGCCGTTTCGCTGATCACCGCGCTCATAAAGTTGCTGAAGTCTTCCACGTCACCCATGCGGATGTTCCGAACATCCTCTAGCACGTAATCCTTCACTTCTTCCCAGAGGTTGTTGGGCACGTAAACCCGCGAGGCGGCCGAGCACTTCTGCCCCTGAAACTCGAAGCTGCCCCGCACAATGGCCGTAGCCAAGGCTTTCGCATCGGCCGATTTGTGGGCAATGATAAAGTCTTTGCCGCCCGTTTCGCCCACGATGCGGGGGTACGAGCGGTACTTACTGATGTTGTTACCAATGGTTTTCCACAACTCCTGAAACACCGTGGTGCTACCGGTGAAGTGCAGCCCGGCAAAATCAGGGTGATTGAACACCACCTCGCCCACCGTCGGCCCGTCCGCGTTAATCAGATTGATTACCCCGTCGGGCACGCCCGCTTCGCGGAAGATTTGCATGAGCAGATGCGCGGAGTAGATTTGCGTTTCGGCCGGTTTCCATATCACTACATTGCCCATCATCGCGGCCGAGGTGGGCAGGTTACCGGCGATGGCCGTGAAGTTGAAGGGCGTGATGGCCAGCAGAAAACCTTCCAGCGGACGGTGTTCTACGCGGTTCCAAACGCCAGCGGGCGAGATAGGCGGTTGCTGAGCGTAAATTTCGGCCATGTACCTCACGTTGAAGCGCAAAAAATCAACAATTTCACACACCGCATCAATCTCCGATTGGTGGCACGTTTTAGACTGCCCCAGCATGGTGGCGGCGTTCATCTGGTAGCGGTAGGGACCGGCAATCAGGTCGGCCGCTTTCAGGAAGATACTGGCGCGCTGTTCCCAAGGCATATTCTCCCAGGCGGGCTTGGCCCCCAGGGCCGAGTCGATGGCTTGCTGCACGTGGGAGGCGTCGCCCTCGTAGTAGTGGCCCAGCACGTGCCGGTGGTTGTGCGGGCAGGTGAGCGGCTTTTTGGCGTCGGTTTTGATCTGCTCGCTGCCGATGTACAGCGGCACTTCCACTGGCTGCGACTTGAGCGCCTTCAGCGTGGTTTGCAGGGCTTCCCGCTCGGCGCTGCCGGGGGCGTAGGCGTAGATGGGTTCGTTGACGGGAGTGGGTACCTGATAAAATCCGGTAGACATGGATGAAGTTGGTTGATGAAAAATAGGTTGTTGGTAAGGTAGATAACGGGCTACCGGGAAGAAATGATTTCCAATATCGAACAAAAAAGGGTGCTCATCGGCACCCCTTCTCTTCAGCGTCTTAACAAATGGCGCTCACATCTTCACTAATTCCACGGTTTTTTCAGCTCCTCCTTTGCGCACCGTAAGGCGATACACTCCGCGGTTCAGGCTGCTCAGGTTGAACCCCATTGCTGCTTCTGATATGGGTTGCTGAACGACCTTACGTCCCGATTTACTTTTGATGGTCAGCGTCCCCCCCTGCCAGCGGTTTAGGTCTACCTCAACGAGCAACTGGTCAACCACCGGATTAGGATACAGCGTTACGGACTCTCCGGCCACCTGTCGGCGAATGTCGGGCACGGCACTTCGGTTCTTTTCTGACTTAGAATCGGCAGGAGAACTTACTTGAGCGATCGCGGCTTTCTTCGCCGGTTTCTTTTTCTGACTGTCGGCCGGTGACCCGTTTCCTTCGCTCTGAGCATAGGCACTAAACGAAAGAATAATAAGGCCCTTGGCGTACGCGATCCGTAGAAGCTTTCTCATAACTATCACCTTTTATTGTATGGATTGTAATATAGATAGATGGCGCTAATTCAAAAAGCAGATGTTGAGGCATATGTTACATGCCCGGGTAGGTTGAGGATCCCCAGGCAAAAAACGAAAGCGTTGCAAATGCGCCCGAAGCAAGTGTTTTGAGGAGGCCCGCGTACGTTGACCTCCGAGCTTAACCGGTGCCAAAACTTCGGACGGCGGTTCTGGTTAATAGGGCAATGTTACCAAGAATCATTCAAGTCATACTGGCGG
Source organism: Cyclobacteriaceae bacterium (assembly GCA_965217295.1). GTDB lineage: Bacteria > Bacteroidota > Bacteroidia > Cytophagales > Cyclobacteriaceae > Tunicatimonas. Next base: position 2,410,691 of record CBDCHR010000008.1, on the reverse strand, counting down.
GTATTGCCCTGGCGTGGTTCACGCGGTGCTCGCCCCCGCCTACCGGGTTGCTACTGCCCCTCACCCCTCCCGACAGCTTTTCGTTGTCGGGTGAACAGGCGCGGTCGGCAAGGTGGTGGACTAGCTTTGCGGATGATCGACTTAACGCGCTGATGAATCAGGCCCTGGACGCTAACTTCAACGTGCTGGCCGCCTGGCAGCGATTTCAGGCTGCGGAGGCCGTAGTCGACCGAGAAGCTTCTTTTTTGCTGCCGGACGTGGAAGCCTTTTTCACGGCGGGGCGAAGCTTCCCGGAACCTGACTTTCGAGGGGGTGAAAACCAACAACTGGGTTTATCGGTGGCCTACGAAGTGGATCTGTGGGGACGGATTCGCACCCGCGTACAGGCCGAACGCTACCGCGCCGAAGCTTCGCGCCTCGACTACCGGACGGCAACCCTGTCTGTTTCGGCCGAAATTGCCCAAACCTGGTACCGCCTGATGGCCCGGTGGGGTCAGTTGGAACTCATCCGGGAACAGGTAGCAACGAACGAGAATATTCTGAAGCTCATCATTGCCCGCTTCGGGAGCGGACAGATCCGCGGCGTGGATATTCTCCGCCAGAAACAACTAACCGAAGCGACCCGCGAGCAGCAAATCGTCGCCGAATCTCAAATCCGGATACTGGAAAACCAGTTAGCGGTGCTACTAGGCGTTCCCCCGCAGGAGGAGATTCCCTACGTTCCGGACAGCCTACCCCTACTCCCGCCCCTTCCGCAAACGGGTATCCCCATTGAACTCGTTCGGCGGCGTCCCGACGTGCAAGCGGCCTACTACGCCCTGCTCGCGGCCGACCGCGAGGTAGCCTCCGCCATTAGTGCTCGCTACCCCCGTCTGGCTATCAACGCATCTTCTTCGGCCCGGTCTAACGAAGTGGAAGACATCTTCAGAAATTGGGCCTACTCGTTCGGTGCTAACCTGCTCGCTCCACTTTTCTACGGCGGCCGACTCAGCGCCGAAGTTAACCGAACGAAAGCGGTAGAGCAGCAGTTATTGTACGAATACGGACAAACCGTTCTGGTTGCTTTTCGCGAGGTGGAAGACGCTTTGATTCAGGAGAAGAAACAACAAGAGCGAATCGAGGTTTTAGAAGAGCAGGTCGAGCTCGCCGAGCGGTCGTACGAGCAACTCCGCGTTGAGTACTTCAACGGATTGAGTGACTATCTGGCGGTACTCACGGCGACCGACCGGGAACAGCAGCTTCGCCGCGACCTGATTTCGGCCAAACTCACCCTGCTGACGTACCGAATTGATCTCTACCGCGCCCTGGCCGGAGGCTTTGAAACAACCCGGGAAAGACCGGATTCCGACAGCTAGAAACTCACGCTATGAAGCACAAAAAAACCCTCCTCATTTGCCTGGCTATTCTGTTGGTGGCCGGAGGGGTGACGGCCTTCATCTTCTTAACCGAGCCAACCGCCAGTCAGTCGGGAGCAACCAAGGAAACCGCTATGCTGGTTGAGACCATCCCCGCGCAACGAGGCACGTTTCAGCCAATTATCGTGGCTACCGGCACGGTGCAACCCTCCCGAGATATCACCTTGAGCCCGCGGGTGGGGGGCGAAATTGTGCGGCTCGCGGACGGCTTTGCCCCCGGTGGCTTTGTCAAACAAGGCGAGGTGCTGCTTCAGGTTGACCCCGCTGATTATCGCAACACCTTGCAGCTCCGGCAGAGCGATCTCCGCCAGATGCAGTCTGATCTGAAAATTGAGCAGGGGCGTCAGGACGTAGCCCGCCAAGACTACGAGTTGGTCGAGGATATGGTGGCCCTGGAAAGCAAAGACCTGGTGCTGCGGGAACCGCAACTCAACGCGGTGAAAGCAAGCGTCGCGGCGGCCCAGGCGGCGGTCAACCAGGCCCGACTCAACCTCCAACGCACCACGATTCGCGCTCCCTTCGACGCGCACGTGCTGCGTCGCAACGTCAACTTAGGTTCCCAGGTGGCTCCCGGTGATAACCTGGGGCGTTTGGTGGGCCGCGAAGAATATTGGGTGTCCGTCACCTTGCCGGTATCCAAAATTCCCTACGTTTCTTTACCCAAAAACGGGCAGCGCGGATCAACGGTTCGCATTCTGGATCGTAAGGCCTGGCGCAAGGGGGTGTACCGCACCGGCTACGTGTACCAACTGGTCGGCGCGTTGGAAGATCAAACCCGCCTGGCGCGGCTCCTCGTGTCGGTGCCCGACCCGTTGGCCTACGAAAACGATTCTTTGCCGTCGTTGATCGTCAATTCCTTCGTGGAAGTCAACATTCAGGCCGACAGTATCGCCGACGTGGTGCGGCTCAATCGCGACTACCTGCGGGAGCAAGAAACGGTGTGGGTGATGGAAGCCGGAAAGCTGCAAATCCGAGACGTGGACGTTGCCTTTACCGACGCGCAGTACGCCTACATCAACCAGGGCCTACGGGATAGCGACCGAATCGTGACGACCAATTTATCGACCGTCACCGAAGGGGCTCCCCTGCGTACCGGCTCGTCGGACACGACTTCCCGGTCAAGCACTTCGTCTCAGACGGACTTGCCGTCCGCATCCGCCAAAGATAGCCTATGAGCCACTCCGATTCAGATACCGAGCACCGAGGTCCCATTGCCTACATGGCGCGTAATCCGCTGGTGGCCAACTTGATCATGATTCTGCTGGCCGGGGGAGGCATCTGGACGATGATCAACGTTCAGAAGGAAGTGTATCCCGAGTTTCAATTGGATATTGTGGAAGTCGGCGTGGTGTATCCCGGCGCGGCTCCGGCCGAGGTGGAGCAGGGCATTCTGCTGCCGGTGGAAGAAGCGGTTCGCGGTATTCAGGGCATCCGAGAGGTGGTTTCTACCGCCGAAGAAGGCTCGGGTAGCGTGATGATCGAGCTGATCGCCGGGGCCGAACGCATGAAGGCCTTCCAGGAGATCGACCAGGCGATCGCGCGGATTCGGACGTTTCCCGACGAAATAGAAGAACCCGAGGTGCGGCTTCAGTCGCGACAGCGCAGTGTGATCGAGATCGGGCTCTTCGGGGGCGACGACATCTGGACGCTCCGGCAGTTGGCCGAACGATTGCGCGACCGCCTGCTGAACAGCGAAAAGATTACCCAGGTAGAAATTGGTAACGTGCCCGAGTACGTCACGCACGTTGAGGTTCCGCGGCAGCGGCTGCGCGAATACGGGCTCACTCTGGGTCAAGTAGCCGATCTTATCCGGCAGTCTAGCGAAGACGTGCCCGCCGGGGCGGTAGAAACCAGTTCCGGAGAAATTTTGCTGCGCCTCAAGGAACGGAAGCAGTGGGCCGATGAGTTTGGCCAAATCCAAATCATCACCGCTCCTTCGGGAGCGGCGGTAACCCTGGCCGATATTGCGGAGATTACCGACGGCTTCGAGGAAGAAGGCTTTCACTCGCAGTTCAATCAGCAGACTTCCGTAGAGCTGCAAATTTATCGCATCGGTGATCAGTCGCCCCTGGAGATTGCGGAATTGGTAAAGGAAACGCTCACCGATTTTGAAGCCTCGCTGCCGCCCGGCATTCAGTATCGCATCGACAGCAACAGTGCCGAAGACTTCCGGGAGCGGCTATCGCTGCTGACCGAAAACGGAATTATGGCGATTGTCATTGTGCTGCTCATCCTGGCCCTGTTTCTGGAGTACAAGTTAGCCTTCTGGGTGATGATAGGCATGGTGGTTTCCTTCGTGGGCGGCATGGTGTTTCTGCCGTTGATCGGAGCGAGCATTAATATGATCTCAATGTTCGGCTTTCTGGTGGTGCTCGGCATCGTGGTCGACGATGCGGTGGTCGTCGGCGAGAACATCTACGAGTACCGGCAGCAGGGCATGAGCAACCTGGACGCGGCCATCAAGGGGGCCCGCGACGTGGCCAAACCCGTGCTCTTCAGTATTCTCACCAACATTATTGCCTTCGTTCCGCTGCTTTTTCTTCCCGGCACCTTCGGCAAATTCTGGTGGCCGATGCCCGCGGTGGTGATTGCGGTGCTATCCATCTCGCTCATTGAGGCCCTGTTCATCCTTCCGGCCCACCTCGCGCATAGCGCCGAAAAAAGTAAAAACAAGCTGACCAAACGCCTCGAGCACCTGCAGCAGTCGTTTGCCCATGGCTTTGATCGCCTGGTGGACCGCTACTACCGACCATTGCTGAACGCCAGTCTGCATCACCGCTACATCACCCTCACCGCCGCCGTCGCTCTGCTGGTGATGGTCGGTGGCTTTGGGTACAGCGACCACATGGGCATCATCACCATGCCCGAAGTGGCCGCCGACGAAATTGAAGCAGGAGTTCGGCTCCCCGTCGGCACCACTCCCGATCAGGCCGCCCGGGTTGCCACCCAAATCACCGACGCTACGCTGCGGATGTTCGAAGAGAACGATTTGTACCAAGCCGCCGAGGGAGTAAAGACCAACGTGCGCGGTCAGAGCTTCATCGACGTAGAGATTGTGATGAAGCCGCCGAACGAGCGCGATTTGACGGCCCAGGACGTGATTGAGCTATGGCGCGACGAGATTGGTGACATCGAAGGGATCGACCAGATTACCTTTGAGGCCGAGCGGGGACCGGGTGGCTACGCGCAGGACATCAGCGTCGATATCAGTCACGCTGACGTTGCCGTGCTGGAAAAAGCGAGTAAAGCCTTCCTGGAGCAGGCCAAAGCCTTTGAAAACACCCGCGACGTTAATGATAACTACAACAAAGGCAAGCTTCAGTACGATTTCAAACTGCTTCCCGAGGGCCGCAGCCTGGGATTCACTCCGACCGACGTGGGGCAACAAGTCCGCAATGCTTTCTTCGGAGCCTTGGCCATCCGGCAGCTGCGGGGCAACAACGAGGTAGAAGTGCGGGTAAAGCTTCCCTACGAAGAGCGAAAAGACCTCTATAACCTGGAAGATTTTCTGATCCGCACGCCCGACAGCGTGGAGGTGCCCTTGTTGGACGTGGTAACCGTAGAAGAGCGGGAGGCGTTTACGTCAATCAATCGCCGCGACGGACGACGGGTGGTGTCGGTTGGCATGGATGTGGAACCGGCGAGCGCCGTCACCCAGGTGATAGAATCGCTGCAACAGGAGGTGCTACCGCAGCTTCAGGCCGACTTCCCCGGTATCACCTGGAGCTTCGAGGGCAGTCAGTCTGACATGCGGGAATCTGTTCAGTCGCTGTGGGGCGGTTTTGCGCTGGCCATGATGATCATCTACGCGTTGCTGGCGATGGCGTTCAACAGTTACCTGCAACCGCTGATCGTTATGCTCGCCATTCCCTTCGGCATTGTCGGAGCGGTGATTGGCCACATTCTGTTGGGCTACGATCTGTCGCTGGTGAGCTTAATGGGAGTGATTGCGCTGTCGGGAGTGGTGGTTAACGACTCGCTCATCATGGTCGACTACGCCAACCGGCGACGGGAAGATCAACCGGTCTTCGAGGCAATTCGCGAAGCAGGCATCCGACGATTCCGCCCCATCATGCTCACCACCCTAACCACCTTCGGCGGACTCACTCCCATTATTCTCGAAACCTCTGATCAGGCGAACAACCTTATTCCGATGGCCATTTCGCTAGGCTTCGGCATCATTTTCGCCACTTCCATCATTCTGCTGATCGTTCCTAGTCTTTACTTGATTTTAGAAGATTTGAAGAGAAAAGCAAAGAAAGAAAAACCCGTTCAGACGGCTCACTAGGTAGCAAAGGCCCTGCCCCCGGCTTCTTCTATCGAGATACAGCCTTCGTAGCGGCCGGGCACCGACACGTACTGCAAGAACTGGGTGGCTCCCACTTCGGAAGTGAAGAAGCCGAGCATGGTGAGTTCCTTCATCATGGGGAAGAAAGGTTTCGCTTCGGGGTCTTGGTTCTCTTTTCCCTGCGCTTCGTACTTGGTTAGCAACGCATCCTGCTGCTCCGGTTCCAGGTCCAAAAAGCCATCACCGTACTCCTGCTCGCTGTCCTGCTCCAATTGGGCGAGTCCGGCGGTGAAGCGCTGCTTTTCTTCCTCAGTATAAATATCGTTCAGCATCAGGTCAATGAACTCGGGCACCCCGGCCTCTTTGGCGCCAGGAGTGTCGGTCTTGGGAATAATCCGCTCGGCGATTTCGGCGGTAAGGCGCGCCTGGTCTTCGGACAGGAACGCGGGCTGCCAATTGAGTTCGGGTTGCGCTTTGCAGCCTTGCAGCACTCCGGCAATGGCCGACGAGGACAAGGCTCCGCCCATGAACAGGGCGGTACGCTTGAGGGCTTCTCTACGATTCATCATAATTCAAAGATCATTAAAGGTTCATTTTCTTGAGTTCGTTCACCGCGTGGTCGGCAGCGCGGGCGGTGAGGGCCATGTAGGTGAGCGAGGGGTTCACGCACGAAGCCGAGGTCATGCAGGCGCCGTCGGTCACGTATACGTTGGGCACGCCGTGCACCTGATTGTTGGCGTTAAGCACCGAGATTTTGGGATCGCGACCCATGCGGGCGGTACCCATCTCGTGAATGCCCAGTCCGGGCCAACTGCCCGCATCGTAGGTGTTTATGTCCTTGAAACCGGCCGCCTCCAGCATTTCGGCGGCCGCGTTGGCCATGTCGGGCCGCATCTTCAACTCGTTTTCCTTGAATTCGGCGTCGAACACCACGGTGGGTTGTCCCCAGGCGTCCACGTTGTCATAGTCAAGCACCATCTTGTTTTCGTGGTAGGGCAACGTCTCGGCGAAGGCCGTCATACCCATGCCCCAGGGGCCGGGTTCCATCAGTCCCGCCTTGAAATCGGCTCCGAAGCCCAACTCTGCCACGCTGGCCGACCAAGCGGCGCGAGATGCACCACCCTGATAACCGTAGCCCCGCACGTAGTCCTTCTGCTGCGACTGCTTATCCACGTTGCGGAAGCGCGGAATGTAGAAGCCGGTCGGACGGCGACCGTACTCCGTCTTGTCGTTGAAGCCGTCGAAGCGGCCGTTGGCTCCCACCCGGAAGTGGTGGTCCATCAGGTTATGACCCAGTTCGCCGCTCTGGTTGCCCAGTCCGTTGGGAAAGGCATCCGACTTAGAGTTCATCAAAATGGCCGTGCTGGCTACCGCCGAGGCGCAGCAGAAAATCACCTTGGCGTAGAACTCCATTTCTTCCTTGGTGTCCTGATCTACTACTTTCACCCCGGTGGCACGTTTCTTTTCGGGATCGTAGATGATGGAAGTAACGATCGAGTAGGGGCGCAGCGTCATGTTGCCGGTGGCCACCGCGGCGGGTAGGGTAGACGACAAACTGCTGAAGTAAGACCCGTAGGGACACCCTCGGATGCAGCGATTGCGGTACTGGCACACCGTGCGGCCCTTGTGGTTGACCGATAAATTCGCGGTGCGGCCGATGGTCACCACGCGGCCGCCCAGGTTGGCGGCTACTTTATCTCGGAAGGTCTCCTCTACGCAGTTCATGGCAATGGGTGGCAAGAAGTTACCGTCGGGCAGTTGGGGTAGCCCCTCTTTTTGGCCCTGGATGCCCGCGAACTCTTCCACGTAGCTGTACCAGGGCTCGATATCTTTATAGCGGATGGGCCAGTCGACTCCAAAGCCGTCCTGAGCGTTCGCCTCAAAGTCTTGCGCACTCCAGCGGTAGCTATGGCGTCCCCACATGATAGAACGCCCGCCCACATGGTAGCCGCGCATCCAGTCGAAACGCTTCACTTCGCCGTAGGGATGTTCGTTATCCTTCACAAACCAGTGCTTGGTCGAGGGGCGAACGGTATAGCCGGTGCGGCTCTGCTTGGGATAGTGCTCGGCAAGTTCTTCGGGCGGAGTGCTGTCGCGATAGGGCAGCTCCCAGGGAGCCTTGTGAGCCGTCGTGTAGTCTTTCACGTGTTCCACGTTGCGCCCGCGCTCCAGAACCAGGGTCTTGAGGCCCTTTTCAGTCAATTCTTTGGCCGCCCAGCCGCCGCTGATGCCCGAGCCAATCACGATGGCGTCGTAGGTATTTTCGTCTTTTGCTTTCGCGTTAATATACATGGGGGTTCCGAGATTATTTTTTCGATAATGCGTTCAATATAGTGCTTTACTAACGATATCTAAAAGGAAAAAAGTTGCCTCTCTCATAAAATACTGCGTAGCTCGCTCAGGCACGCCACTTCGTAGGTAACCGCTTCACGGTGTCTGATCCGTCTCGGATTGTAAAACACCTGGTCGATGCCTGCGTCTCGCGCTCCCCGTACGTCGGTTTCCAGGTTGTCGCCAATCATCAGGCACTCCTGAGACCTAGCACCAATCCGGTTGAGCAGATAGTCGAACACGGGGCGGTGGGGTTTGCGGTGCCCGGTGGTGTCAGAAGATACCACTTCAACAAAGTAGTCGGTGAGTCCGGCGCTCCGGAGTTTAATCGCCTGCACGGCGGCAAAGCCGTTGGTGAGGACGTGCAGTTGGTAGTGCTGCCGTAGGTAGTCAAGGGTGGCCACGGTGTGGGGCATCACGTAGGGTTTAGTAGGACAGATGCGCAGGTAGTCGTCCGCTAATTGGGAGGGGATGCGGTCGGCGGCAACGCCCAACTGCGTGAGGATCATTACAAACCGCTCGCTACGGAGTCGTTGTTGGTCGTAGGCTCCCTGATCGTACTGTTTCCACAGCGTCCGGTTCACGATGACAAATGTATCGCAAAACTGCTGCTCACTGAAGCGGCCCAAAGTGGACAGCCCGTGCGTATCGTATAACTCGCACAATGTTTCGGTGGCATTTTTGTCAAAGTCCCACAGGGTGTGGTCCAGATCGAATAGCAGGTGGCGGTAGGGTTTCATAGATGACTTTCTATATGGCTAGATGTTGGATGTTGGATGTTGGATGTTGGATGTTGGATGTTGGAATTTATGCTACCAGTATCTGATATCCAATATCTCTACCATCCAGAAGATCATCCAGCATCCGGTTCTTCGATTTGTCGCACCAGTTCGTCGTACCACGCTTGCCCGTACTTACGCAGCAGGGGTTCGCGCAAGAAGCGGTACAACGGCACGGCCAGCTCCTGGCCCAAGTCGCAGGCGGGACTACAAATGTGCCAGCGGTGGTAATTGATGGCGTCGTAGTGGTCGTAGCGATCAACGCGCAACGGGTACAGGTGGCAGGAAATTGGTTTTTTAAAGTCGATCTTTCCGGCTTGGTGTGCCTGCTCGATGCCGCACTTTAAAACACCTTTTTTATCGCGTACGGCGTAAACGCACTCGCGTCCGCCAACGGTGGGAGTCACGTAGTCGTTGTCTTCGTCGGTCACGTAATAGCCCTGCGCCTCAATCTCCCGAATGCCTTCCGGGCTCAAGAACGGCTTCACAACCTCGTAGATTTCTTCCAGGATCGGCAACTCGCTTTCCTCCAACGGTGCTCCGGAGTCGCCCTCTACGCAGCAAGCACCCCGGCACTTTTGCAGGTTACAGACAAAGAAGTTCTCCTTGATGTCGTCGCTGATGATGGCGTTTTCTACGATGTGCATAAAATGAAGGAGTGACTAACTGATTGATTGAATAGATGAAAAGGCACTGTCGGATAGTAAGCTCAATTTTGGTGGTTAAGTTCCAGGCTTGCGTGCGGTCCTTTTGAGCGGGTGAGACACAAACTGGCTGACAGAACTGAGTAGGCTCTCGGCACTCGGATTTTGCGGGAATTACCGTAGCTTTGCTCCATGCGCTTGCTTTTTTCGGTGGTTTGGCTGGGACTGATTGCCTTGCTCGTTCGGTGCGGTGCCGACCAACCCGCGGTAGCAGAACCTCTCAACGGTCGGCAGTTGTCGGTGCAGCACTGCGGCGGGTGCCACGCTTATCCTGAGCCGAGTTTGCTCGATCAGGCCACTTGGCAGAACTACGTGCTTCCGCGGATGGGTCATCGCTTGGGAATTTACGCCAGTGAGGGCGAACGGGCCAGCCTCATCGAGGCCGGAGCCGGGGGGCAACGGGTAAAACAAGCCGGAGTGTATCCTACACAACCGCAACTTACTGACGCCGAGTGGGTCGCCCTGCAAACCTATTATCTGGATAATGCTCCTCAGAAACTTGACAGCGTGCTCACTTCGCCACTCATCGTTGGTTTGCCTACGTTCCGGGTGCACACGCCTCAATTTCGGCTGTCGCCGCCCAGCACCACCCTGGTACGCATCCAGCCCGGCGGGTTCTTTATTGGTGACGCTAACTCTCGGCGGTTGTATCAGTTCGACGCCCAACGGCAGTTACTGAACGCGGCCAACGTTCGCGAGGGGGCCGTGAGCCTTGGGCTGTCTTCCGACGCTCTCAACGTAACGGTGATGGGCTCGTTTTCGCCCACCGACGCTCCCACCGGCTTTGTGCTTTCGCTGCCAACGCAGTCGGGCCAATCGCCGCGCATGTTGCTCGACCGTCTGCAACGCCCGGTGCACACGGCCTACGCCGACCTGAACGGCGACGGGCGCGAGGACATCATCACCGCCGAATTTGGCAAGTGGACGGGCGGCTTGGCCTGGTGGGAAAACCGGGGCGGAGACCGCTACGAGAAACACTGGCTCCGGCCGCAACCGGGCGCTACCCGCGTTTACGTGCGCGACCTCAACGGCGATGAGCGACCGGACGTACTGGCGCTGTTTGGACAGGGCAACGAAGGAGTGTTTGCGTACTACAACCAGGGCAATGGCTCGTTTCGGGAAGAAGCGCTGCTGCGGTTTCCTCCTTCCTACGGGTCGAGCTCGCTGCTGCTCTACGATACCGACGGCGATGGGCACGAAGATTTGGTGTATACGGCGGGCGACAATGCCGACTATCCGCCGGTGACCAAGCCCTACCACGGCATCCGCATCTTTCACAACGACGGCACGAATCATTTTCAGGAAAGCTGGTTCTATCCGCTACCGGGTGCTTACGGGGCCATTCCGGCGGACTTTGACCAGGACGGTGATCTGGATATCGCGGCAATTTCGTTTTTTCCTGATTATGCCTGGTCGGCGCAGCGGGGATTTGTCTACCTGGAAAACCAGGGTAACTTCCAATTCAAGGAGTACACCTTTTCGGAAGTGACCGACGGACGCTGGCTGGTGATAGACGCCGGAGATATGGATCAGGACGGAGACGTGGATATCGTCTTAGGGTCGTTGTCATTTGAGGTGGTGCCGCCCAACGGACTGCTGGCGCAGTGGGTGGAGCAGGGGGTGCCGTTTGTGGTGCTGGAGAACACATTGCGGTAACAAAAAAAAGAGTGGCATCGCGAGGGATACGGCTCTTTAGTCTGGGCAGCACACGGGGCTTATCGGCGAAAAGCGGTGGTGTGCCGGTTGAACAGGCGGCGAAACTTGCCGCGACCCATGTCGGAAAACGGTCGGGCATTTTTGTTTAGGATACGGTTTAAAGCGATCGTTTCTTGGGTGTAAGGAATGGTGACGTTGGGTTGGTCAACGAACAAAGACTCGGCGGGGTGAAGAATGTTAGCGTTCATGATTTCTGAAGTTTAAGGTTTAAATTAATGCGTTATGCATAGTATAAGCCAACTCCTGTGCCAATCGGAAAAACCGACTTTAAGCTCATTTTAAGCGGTTTTTAGCATTTGTGTGTGTCCGGAATCGGACACTTGCTGTACGCTCTTGAACAGATTCGGATACCGTGAACAACTTCCTTAGGAAAATGCGCAACCTTTATTGTAGTCTACCCGTGTATTTAGATAATTACCTAATTAACTAAATGAAAAACTTTTTCCGTGCTATGGGCGACCCTACCCGGCGACAGATTCTGGAATTGCTAAAGGAGAAGGATTTAACCGCCGGAGAGATTGCCGACGTTTTTCACATTAGCAAACCCAGCATTTCGTATCATCTTGACCTGCTTAAGCAAGCGGATCTGGTGTACGCCGACAAGCAGGGGCAATACGTGCTGTATTCGCTCAATACCAGCGTGCTCGATGAGGTAATTAGCTGGCTTATGGACCTGAATGAGAAGAAAACGAACCCTAAACAACCATCTTCATGAAAACCATTAACTTTTTACGCCGCGAGTGGCTAGCGCTGCTGTTTTTGCTGGTGCCCACCGCCCTGACGCTCTTTTACTGGAACCAACTTCCCAATCCGATAGCGATTCACTGGGGACTAAACGAAGAGCCCAATGGGTATCAATCGCCCCCGGCTTTTTTATGGTCTACCCTGGCATTCAACGTATTTATCTACGCGCTGCTGGTTGCCATTCCTTATTTAGATCCTAAAAAAGGAGCAGAGCGTTTGAAACAACCGCTCCGACTAGTACGAACCGCTACTATGGCATTCACTGCACTGGTGCTGGGGGGAATTGTCCTGAAAGCAGTTGGCTATCCCATCGACATTATCCTGACGAGCAACCTTGCCGTTATTTTGCTCTTTTTGATTCTAGGCAACCTGATGGCAAAGTTTCCGCCCAACTACTTTGCGGGCATTCGCACGCCCTGGACCCTGGAGAGCCCGGAAGTGTGGCGGCGGGTGCACCAGATGGCATCCAAACTGTGGGTGGCTGGTTCGTTGGTGCTGCTCCTGTTCGTATTTCGGCTTGATACTCCCGACTACACAATCTTTTCTATCGTGGTGATTCTGACGCTGGTAGCTATTCCGACCGTGCATTCGTACCTGCTCTACCAAAAGCTTAGGTCGAACGATGGGATAGATTAGCCGGAGTTGATCAAATTGTTTAAACCCGTATGAGCTACGAAGCTTACCTATAAGTTGAAATTATGAATCCGCTAAACTCACCTTTCATTGCTCTCTTCTGGATAGTGCTTTTCATCCTGGCTGGCTGTCGCTCGGATGATCCCGGCTCCGTTACTCAAACTCCCGTTAGTGAGGAGGTGACGCTAGAAACTGCCACCGGCACATTGCGTGGTACCCTGCTGCGACCGGCGGCCGAAGGCACCTTTCCCGTAGCGTTGATCATCGCCGGTTCGGGGCCCACCGACCGCAACGGCAACAGTCCGCTGGGGGTCAATAGCAATTACTTAAAAATGCTAGCGGATAGCTTGGCTCGGCACGGCATCGCCTCGCTGCGTTACGACAAACGGGGCGTTGCGGCCAGTCAAGCCGCCGGGCTCAACGAAAGTGCGCTTCGGTTCGACCACTACGTGGCCGATGCGGTGGCCTGGGTGGAGCAACTGAAAAAAGACCCACAGCTGGCCCGAGTAGCAGTGCTGGGGCACAGCGAGGGATCTTTGATTGGGATGCTGGCAACGCAGCAGTCTTCGGTGTCCGCGTTTGTGTCGCTAGCCGGAGCCGCCCAGCCCGCTGATTCGCTTATCCTGGAGCAGCTGCGCGAACAACCGGCGGCTATCCGCGAAGAAGCGCAGGCCACCTTCGGCGAGTTGCGGCAGGGACGCACCGTAGCCAACGTAAGTCCGGGACTGCAAGCACTCTTTCGCCCTAGTGTGCAGCCCTATCTGATCTCCTGGATCAAACACCACCCGGCAGAGATTATTGCCGAACTGTCGGTGCCCACCCTCATTGTGCAGGGCACCACCGATTTGCAGGTGCCCGAAGCCGAAGCCCAGCGGCTAGCGGTGGCGCAACCCCAAGCTGAGCTGGTGATCATCGAGGGCATGAACCACGTGTTGAAGAACGCTCCGACCGATCCGGTGGCCAACGGCGCTACGTACGCCAATCCGGCGTTGCCGCTGGCCGACGGTTTAGTAGCCTCGCTGGTCGCTTTTCTGGATAAGCACCTTTAGGGCGGGTTTTCTCCGCCAGCTGGCCCTCCAACGCCTAAAAGGTGCTGCTCGACTTTGTCGGTTGGCTTATTTTGCTGAGTTTTTGGCAAAGACGTGCCCGTCCCGTACCTTGCTTTTCGCAAATCAAACTACCTAACCGCATGAACGAATTGACTACGCACCGCGTCGGTGTGATTATGAACGGCGTGACGGGCCGCATGGGCACCAACCAGCACCTGATGCGCTCCATTGTTGAAATTATCAAACAGGGCGGAGTGCGCGTGAGCGCCACCGAAGTGATTATGCCTGATCCCGTGCTGGTGGGTCGCAACGCCGTGAAACTCGAAAAGCTGAGCAAGCAGTCGGGCGTGGAGAAGTTCACCACCAACCTGGACGAGGTATTACAGGACGATCGTTATCATATCTACTTCGACGCCCAAACCACCGGTCGCCGCGCTGAGGCGGTGAAGCAAGCCGCCACCGCGGGCAAGCACGTCTACTGCGAAAAGCCTACCGCTACCGACACCGAAACCGCCCTGGAGCTGTATCGCTTTTGTCAGGAAAAGGGCGTGAAGAACGGCGTGGTGCAGGACAAACTCTTTCTGCCCGGCCTGCGCAAGGTGCAGCGCCTGACCGAGAACGGCTTCTTCGGAGAGATTTTGTCGGTGCGGGGTGAGTTTGGCTACTGGGTGTTTGAGGGGGATACCATTCCGGCGCAGCGCCCCTCGTGGAACTACCGCAAAGAAGACGACGGCGGTATTATCGTGGACATGCTGTGCCACTGGCGCTACGTGCTCGACAATATTTTCGGAAAGGTGAAGTCGGTTTCTTGTCTAGGCGCTACCCACATTCCCCAGCGGGTAGACGAGCAGGGCAAAACCTATCAAGCTACGGCCGACGATGCCGCTTACGCTACTTTTGAACTAGACAACGGCGTGGTGGCGCAGTTCAACTCCTCGTGGGCAGTGCGGGTGCGCCGCGACGACCTGCTCACCCTGCAAATCGATGGCACCAAAGGCTCAGCGGTGGCCGGTTTGCGCGACTGCTGGACGCAAGCCTACGGTAACACCCCCAAGCCCGTGTGGAACCCCGACATCGCACAACCGATCGACTTTTACGAAGGCTGGGCCAAGGTGCCCGAGCAGGAACTGTACGACAACGCCTTCAAGGTGCAGTGGGAGATGTTTCTGAAGCACGTGGTGATGGATACCCCCAATCCCTACACGCTGCTGGAAGGAGCCAAGGGCGTGCAGTTGGCCGAAAAGGGCATCGAAAGTTGGGAAAAACGCTGCTGGGTAGATGTGCCAGATTTAGGGTAGAAACACAATACGCGTAGGAACATCATTAATGATGTTCCTACTACAACAATTTTCTACGAGATGAAAAAAATAATCACACTGTTTCTCGCGCTATTCGCCCCGATTGTAGTCTCTTTTGCCCAATCTTCTGGCAAAATCGAGCAAAAACTAGCCGAGCTTGGTATCACCCTCTACGAACTACCCGCTCCCACCGCCAGCTACGTGCGCGCCGTTCGGTCGGGAAACCTCGTCTTCCTGTCGGGGCACGGCCCTATGAAACCCGATGGCACCAACGTGACGGGCAAGCTGGGCCAAGATCTGTCAGTGGAAGAAGGTCAGCAAGCCGCCCGCTACACCGCAATCGCGTTGCTTTCGGCCCTCAAAGAAGAACTCGGCGACCTAGACCAGGTGCAGCGCATTGTGCGGGTGCACGGCATGGTGAATGCCACGCCCGACTTCACCGACCACTCGCTGGTGATGAACGGTTTCTCAGACCTGATGGCTGAGGTGTTTGGTGAGGCTGGAAAACACGCCCGCGCGGCCGTGGGCATGGCATCGCTGCCCGGCAACATCGCCGTAGAAATTGAGATGGTGGTGGAGGTAAAGGAATGAACGAAGAAGCGAGTGACTTGATAGGTCAAGGCTCTAAAAATGATGAAACTGTTTCCTTCCATCGTTGGGGATCATGCCCGGCGTATGATTCGTGATCAGCCCGTTCAAAAACAACCAGTCGTTTGGGACCGGCTAAAGCCTGATAAATTTGCTCGGTTTCAGCAAGCGTCACTCGTTGGTCCCGCTGTCCGTACAGCAGCAGAGTGCGTATTGTGATCCGCTCGGCGTAGTCGACCGGATTGTGTGAGAAAGCCCAGTAACCGTGTTGCACCCCGCCCCACAGCACCAGCAGGTCGGCGAAAACGACCGGAGGGACGCCCAGCATCCGAAAGCGATTGTGGACGGTTTCGCGCATCGTACTAAACGGGCAGCCCAGCACCAGAGCATCGGGCGCAAGATCATACATATCTACCGCCCGCATGATCGCGGCTGCTCCCATCGAGAAGCCGTACAAGGTTAGCTTTTTCTCCGCAAACTGCTGGCGCGCGTAATCGTATACCGCGCGCACGTCCTGGGCTTCGCGGTAGCCGATGGTAGTATCGTCTCCTTCCGAACCGCCACTCCCCGGAAAATCAATGAGCAACGTCCGGTAGCCCAGGGCCCGAAAGGCTTCGGCCGCGGGCAGCAGTTCGCCCTTCCACCCGGCGTAGCCGTGAAAGAGCACGACGGTCCCTTTAGGTTGTTCCACGGGTATTAGCCAGCCTTCCAGGGTAGCGGTTCCTTTTAATATAATGGTTTCGTAGGGTACGGAAGGCAGTGTTCGGTTTTGCGGACGCGGATTGTCGATGCCGGTGAATAGCATCCCTAATTTTTGCGCAAAAGGAATATCAGTCGCTACTTCGGAGCGAGCAACTTTTGCCGAAGAAAAGTGCGTGAAGCGGTAGGCGTGCAGAAAAGCAACCGCGTTAATCAACAACAGTGTCACGGTCCCTAGAACTCCCAGACGCCGTTGGGCAACCTTCCGTTGGTGAGCGTTCATAATGTTGAAGACACCATTGCTACACTGAATAACAACTCAATAAACGCGTTGTACTCTGGATTGCTGGGAGGCACCTGGTTTCAGCTCAAGGTTTTCTATTAACCGACGTTCCGCGCAGGGAATCCACCCACCCGGAAGCGTCTGACTGGCTAAGACTTGCTTTTTCAGGCTCCTATCTGCGCCTTAACCTCTTCTACTAAGCCCAACGGTACATCCAAATCCTGAGCGATCTCTTCCTGAGTTAGTATGTCCCTTTTTAGAAGCTTACGAATGGTTCCCTCCGTTTCGGCTCTGACGCGGGCTTCAGTTTCGGCTCTGACGCGGACTTCAGTTTCGGCTCTGACGCGGACTTCAGTTTCGGCTCTGACCTTTCTTTCTACTTCGGCTTTGGCCTGGGCTAGCTCTTTTTCGCGAGCGTACTTTTCGGTCATATTCTGAGCGATGGCGATCTCCCAATCAGCCCGCTCCTCGGGCGTTAGATTAGCGCGTTCTAGTTCGGCTAGAGTTTCTTCCAACCATTCTTCTCGCATAAAGTCCGGCAATTGGGTATTCTGAGAGGCGGTTTCGGTAAGTTTCATCGTGTATAGCAGTTTGTCCAAATCAGTTCTTACTTCCTTTAACGTTTTTTGAAATTTACTTAGTTCAACGATCACATGAGTGATTTGATCATCTATCAATTCACCTTGCTGATTTCTTAATGTGCCAATTTGATGATAAAGATCAGTCGCATAATTTGTCCCACCCAAGATAGTGATCGTGTAAATCTTGCGTAAATCGTCGAACTGATAATTTCCCTTCTTGACCATCGTGTTGAAACGATGAAAAGCATAGAACTTGGTGCGGTGGATCATGTTACTAAAGTCAACGAGTTGCATTTCCACTATGAACACTTGTCCCCGTTCGTCTTCGCAAGTGACATCTAGCAAACCGCCACGGGCCTGCCGGGTAGTGGCGGTGATTTCGTTTTTACTGAATTGCACTGAGCGAATAGGAGTATCTGAGGCAATTAATGCTTGCAAGGCACGACGTAAGAATCGCGGATGATGCTCGTTCCCAAACGTCACCTTAAAGCCGTAGTCAGACAGCATAGAAATGAATCTTTTCTCTTCGCTAGCTTCGTTCATATCCTGGGCTTTATGCTTTTGCTTTAGTATTCTATTCCAACTCCACCACCAAATCATCCTGCTCCACCATATCACCGGCCGATAGCAGCACCTGCTTCACCGTGCCCGCCCGGGAGGCTGAAATGGTGGTTTCCATTTTCATGGCTTCAATCACAAACAGTGGCGTGCCTTCCTCCACTTCCTGCCCCGCCTCGGTCATCACCTGCGCCAGTTTTCCCTGCAAAGGCGCCCCGATTTCACGGTCGTTGGTCTTCTCCACTTTGCGGTTGGTCACCACCTTCGACTGCGCATTGGTATCGTTGATGCGCACCCGGCGGGTTTGGCCGTTCAGCTCGAAGCTCACGTTGCGGAAGCCGTTGGCGTCGGGCTCCGAAATAAACAACAGCTTGATCATGATGACCTTGCCCTCGGCGATGTTGACCAGAATTTCTTCACCGTACTGCAGGCCGTAGAAGAAGGCCGGAGTGGGCAGGGCCGACATATCGCCGTACACCTTACGGTGGTTGTAGAAGTCTTCGTACACCTTGGGGTACAGCTTGAACGACATAAAGTCGAGCAGCGTGCGGTCGGCGTCGAAGCGCTCCTGGAACTCATCAAACTCCCGGTCAAAATCAATGGGTTCGAGCTGCTCGTTCGGCCGCCCCGACATGGGTTCTTCGCCCTTGAGCACAATTTTCTGCACCTGCTCGGGGAAGCCGCCGTAGGGTTGGCCCAACTCGCCCCGAAAGAAGCTAATCACTGATTCGGGAAACGACAAGGAGTCACCGCCCCGCATCAGCACGTCGCCGATGGTAAGGCTGTTAGACGTAAGGAACAGCGCCATATCGCCCACCACCTTTGAGGAGGGAGTCACCTTCACGATGTTGCCAAACAGTTCGTTGACGCGCGCGTAGTTCTTCTTCACCAACTCAAACTTATCGCCCACGCCCAGAGCGTCGGCCTGTCGGCGCAGGTTAGAATACTGTCCGCCGGGCATCTCGTTGTTATACACCTCGGCCGTCCCCGCCTTCAGGCCCGATTCAAAGGGATAGTAAAACTCCCGAACCGCTTCCCAGTACACCGAGTATTCGTTGAGCGAATCCAGGTTGATGGGCTGCTCGCGCTCTTGTCCCTGCATCATGGCCACCACCGAGTTGAAATTGGGCTGCGAGGTAAGTCCCGACATGGCCCCAATAGCCACGTCGACCACATCCACTCCCGCCTCAATGGCCTTCACGTAAGTGGCGGGCTGGATCGAAGAAGTGTCGTGGGTGTGCAGGTGGATGGGCAGATCCACCGCGTCTTTCAGCGCTCCGATCAGTTCGGTGGCGGCGTAGGGTTTCAGCAACCCGGCCATGTCTTTAATCGCCAAAATGTGCGCTCCTTCGTCTTCCAGCTGCTTGGCCAAGTCCACGTAGTACTGAAGCGTATACTTTTTGTTGTCGGGGTGTTGCAGGTCGCCGGTGTAGCAGATGGCAGCTTCGGCCAGGGCGTCGGTGCGTTCGCGCACGGCCCGGATGCTCACCTTCATGGCCTCCACCCAGTTGAGCGAGTCGAAGATGCGGAAGATATCGATGCCGGTTTCGGCGGCCTGCTCAATAAACCGCACGATCAGGTTGTCGGGATAAGCCTTGTAGCCCACCGCGTTGGAGCCCCGCAGCAGCATCTGCAGCAGAATGTTGGGAATCGCTTCGCGCAGTTCGCGCAGCCGTACCCAGGGGTCTTCGTACAAGAAGCGCATCGCCACGTCGAAGGTGGCCCCGCCCCACACTTCCATCGAGAACACCTGCGGATGCTGCTTGGCGAACATCTCGGCCACCCGCAGCATGTCTACGCTGCGCATCCGCGTGGCCAGCAGCGACTGGTGGGCGTCGCGGAAGGTGGTGTCGGTGTAGTGAATGGGTTTTTCATCCTTGAGCCACTGCACAAACTTTTCGCGCCCCAGCTGCCTGAGTTTGTCCTTGGTGCCCTCGGGATAGGGCGCGTAGCGGTAGTTGATTGCAGCGGGGGCACCGGAGGATCCACCGGACTTAAGATCGGGCACCAGCTGGGTGGGTAGGATTGGCACGCGCAGCTTCTTGTCTCGGTCGATGAAGCGCACGTTGGGGTTGCCGTTCACCGTCACGTCGGCCAGATACATCAGCGTGCGGGTGGCCCGGTCGAGCCCCTCGCGAATATCAAACAGCTCGGGGTGGTCCTGGATGAAGTTGACGGTGGCTTCGCCCCGGTAGAAGGTGGGGTGCGAGATCACGTTGAGCAGAAAGCCGATGTTGGTCTTCACGCCGCGGATGCGGAACTCGGTGAGCGTGCGCCGCAGTCGCTGCGAGGTGCCCTTGAGGGTGCGCCCGGTGGCCGACACCTTCACCAGCATAGAGTCGAAGAAGGGAGAGATGGTGACGCCCGGGTAGGAGCTACCCTCGTCGAGGCGGATGCCGAAGCCCCCGGCGTTGCGGTAGGCGATGATGGTGCCGTAGTCGGGCCGGAAGTTGTTCTTGGGATCTTCGGTGGTCACCCGGCACTGGATGGCGAAGCCGTGGTACTCTACGTCTTCTTGCTTGCGAATGTAGATGCGCGGGTCGGACAGCTTGCGCCCCTGGGCGATGAGAATCTGCGAGCGCACAATGTCGATGCCGGTGATCTCTTCGGTGATGGTGTGCTCCACCTGGATGCGGGGGTTCACTTCGATGAAGTAGATGTTCTCCTGCTGATCCACCAAAAACTCGACCGTGCCCACATTGTTATAGTTCACGCTGCGGGTGATCTTCAGCGCGTACTCGTAGAGCTTGTCCTTGGTTTCTTGCTTGATACCGGAGGCAGGAGCCACCTCCACCACCTTCTGGAAGCGCCGCTGCACCGAGCAATCGCGTTCGTAGAGGTGCACGATGTTGCCGTGGTTGTCGCCCATAATCTGCACTTCGATGTGCTTGGGCTGGTCAATAAATTTTTCGAGAAACACCGTATCGTCGCCGAAGGCTTTGCCCGCCTCGTTGCGGGCGTCGGGGTAGGCCTGCCGGAGTTGCTTCTCGTCGCGCACCACCCGCATGCCGCGTCCGCCCCCGCCCGAGGCGGCCTTCACCATAATGGGGTAGCCAATGCGCTCGGCCTCCCGCAGGGCAATCTCTATGGTATCCAACTTTTCGTGGCTGTCTTCAATCACCGGCACCTCGGCGGCTACGGCAATCTCCTTGGCCGCCACCTTATCGCCCAACTGGGCCATCACCTCGGGCTCAGGCCCCACAAAGATGATGCCTTCCTCGCGGCAGCGCTCGGCAAACCGTAGGTTCTCCGACAAGAAGCCGTAGCCGGGGTGGATGGCGTCGACCTGGTGCCGCTTGGCCAACAGGATGATCTCCTCAATATCGAGGTAAGGCTTGAGCGGGTCGTTGTCCTCGCCGATCTGGTAGGTCTCATCCGCCTTGTAGCGGTGCAGCGAGTAGCGGTCTTCGTAGGTGTAAATGGCTACGGTGCGGATGCGCAGTTCGGAGGCGGCGCGCAGAATGCGAATGGCAATTTCGCCGCGGTTGGCAACCAGCAGTTTGTTGATTTTCTTAAGTTTGTCGGGCATAAAGCGGTTAGGTTAGTGGGCGTGATGATCGGTGAATTTGCTAATTAGGCAAGGAATCGGTGAATTCACAAGGAAAGGCTGAAAATGTGCTACCGGTTGCGGACTACGGATACCAAGCAAGGTTATTGATCCCTATTCTATTCTGGTGATTCTCGAACCTTCCCGGGCAGCAAGCTGTTGAAAAAGTAGACGATCGAAGACAGACAAGAGTACAAAAAGAACCGGTTTCCTACCAAGTTAAGGTTTCGCTTAGTACATTTACGGGCTCATTTTCACAAACAATGCATCACCTCTTCCAAGCAGTCTCGCTCACGCATCAGAACAGTCCGGTCGCTATTCGCGAACAGGTGGCCCTGTCCCCCGACGAAGTATACCAGTTGCTTCGCCGCATCAAGGAATTCACCAGTGCGCAAGACGTGCTGATCCTATCCACCTGCAACCGCACCGAGATCTACTATAGTCACGAGGAAGACCTGTCGCAAGAACTTATCAAGCTACTGGGGGTGATCAAAGGCATCGACCGTTTGTCCCGGTTCGACGACTACTTTGTGCGCTACGCCAACGGTTCTCCAACCGTCCGTCACCTTTTTCGGGTGGCGATGGGGCTGGAGTCGCAGGTGGTGGGCGATTTGCAAATATCCAACCAGGTGAAGCAGGCCTACCAAGCCTCGGCCGACGAGAACACCGCCAGTCCGTTTTTGCACCGCCTGATGCACACTATTTTCTACACCAACAAGCGCGTGTCCCAAGAAACCGCCTTCCGCGACGGAGCTGCCTCGGTGTCGTACGTGGCCAGCGAGTTGGTCGACGACTTAGCCGCCGAGTTTGTGCAGCCCAAAATTTTGGTGGTGGGTTTGGGCGAGATTGGGGCCGACGTATGCAAAAATATCGCCGACCTGCCCCAGCGTGCCCCGCGGGAGGTGACACTCATCAACCGTACCGCCTCTAAGGCCGAAGCGCTGGCTCAGTCGCTGGGTTTTGTCACCCGCCCCTTCGCCGAACTGCCCGAAGCCGTGGCCCAAGCCGACGTAATCGTTTCTTCGGTGGCCGCGCCTGAGCCGCTGATCACGGCGAGCCACCTGGATGCCACCGCCATTCACCGGCACAAGTATTTGATTGACCTATCGGTGCCCCGCAGCGTTGATCCGGCCGTGGAGCAGGTGCCGGGAGTGCTGGTCTATAACCTGGACGACTTACGGAGCAAGGCCAACGAAACGCTTAGTAAACGCGTGGCCGCAGTTCCCCGCGTGGAAGAAATTGTGGAAGAAGCCGTGAACGGATTTGAGCAGTGGGTCCAGGAGATGGAGGTATCACCGACTATCCAGCGGCTCAAGCAAACGCTGGAGCAGATTCGGCAGGAAGAGATGGCCCGCCACCTGAAGAACCTCGACGCCAACGAGGTGGCCCGCGTGGATAAGATCACCAAGGGCATGATGCAGAAGATCATCAAACTGCCCATTCTGCAACTCAAGGCGGCCTGCCAGCGCGGCGAAGCCGAGACCCTCATCGACGTGCTCAACGACCTGTTTGATCTGGAAAAGCAGCCGGTGAAGAAGTAAGGTAAATCAGCATTGGCATTCAGTTGAGGAACGAAATTGAGAATATGAAATTTGCGTATACGATCCTTTACGTAGAAAACGTAGTTGAGACCATTGAATTCTACGAGAAGGCGTTTGGTTTTAGCCGGAAGTCCATCTCTCCTGAAAAGGACTACGGAGAATTAATATCAGGAGAAACAACGATCGCATTTGCTTCAACTGAACTGGGAAACTCGAATTTTAAGAACGGATTTGAAAAGATTACGAGCTCCAAAAAACCGTTCGGAGTTGAACTGGCCTTTACGACTGAAAATATCGAAACAGACTTTCAGAACGCAGTCAATTCGGGAGCAACAGAACTTAAGCCTTTGACTGAAAAGCCCTGGAGGCAAAAGGTCGGATACGTTCGTGATAACAATGGTTTTCTAATTGAAATCTGCACACCAATCAAGACAGGCCAGTAACTAAATTCTTTAGGCTCGTGTCGACACGAGCCTCCAAGGAAGTTAAAAGGTAAAACCGAAAGTATGGAATTTGCCTACCCGATACTTTACGTATCCATTCAAATTTCAACGCTCACTTATAAAGCTCCCTTGGGGTCCGGATGCTTGAACTGGTAGTTCAATGCTTCCTTTAGCTTCGAGCTATCCACCACCTTGTACGCGTCCGCTTCAGTGGCGGCAAACTGCGGCGGATCAAAGTTTAGCTGCCGGGCAGCTTCTCCGTAAAATTCTTCCTTGGTCGGATGCGCATCCGCGCAGGCGTTGAACGTTTCCCCCCACACCTCTTTCTCCAGAATCTCCATAATAATGGCGATGCAGTCGTCGAGATGAATCATATTCACGGGTATCTGCCCACTGCTATCCAACGTTTTTCCGGCCAAGAACCGACCGGGATTGCGGTCGGGACCAAACAAGCCACAGAAGCGCAGCACGGTGGTCGCAATGCCGGGCTGCTCCTGCACCATGCGCTCGGTAGTGAGCAGCGCCCGTCCGCTGGCCTTCACTTCTTCGCTTGTATCTGATTCGCGTACCGTTCGGTTTACGTTAGGATACACCGAGGTGGAACTTACGAACAGCACCTTTTTCATCGGTGATCTTTCAATCGCCCGCAGCAACGAAGCAATCTGCCGGGGATACACTTCGGTGACTTCCTCATTGCGCCTGGGCGGAATGTTGACAATTAGCACCTCGCTGTTAAAGAAATCGGCTTGATAATTTTGATTAATCTCCGGGTCGAAGTGGATAAGGTAGGGCGCAATGTTGCGTTCTCTTAACGTCGCAAGCTTTTCTTCCCGTGTGGTGGAGCCTTTTACGGTGTGGCCGCATTGCAGCAAGGTTTGGGCTAATGGCAAGCCCAGCCAGCCGCAGCCCAAGATACTAATTTGCATGATTTCGATGTTTGGAAAGCATCTCAAAAGAGAACCGCCGGTACGTGGTTGATAAAACTCCCAACAGACTTCGCTTGTTGTAAATATTCGTAACTTGTACTCACCAAAGCGTCTGAATTATGATCACCACCGAACAACTTAGCGTCGAAGATTACCTGCAGCTGGAAGAAGAAACCGGCGAACGCCACGAGTACCTGGGCGGCGAAGTGCGCATGATGGCCGGTACGGAACTCGAGCACGAAATGATTGTGAACCGTCTTATTCGTCTGTTATCTGAGTGCTTAGAGAAAAAAGGCTGCACTTTAGTAAGCGGACAGATGAAGCTCTACACGCCTCACTGTGACAAAGCCTTTTTGTATCCAGATATTCACATTTACTGCGGAGAGATCAAGAAAGAAAAAATGCCGCAGGGATCCTACGCTTTGGTCAACCCAAGCTTTATCATTGAAGTGCTCTCGCAAGACCGCCGCAATTACGACCGCGGCGACAAATTTGACTGCTACCGGCAGATCAGTTCGCTGCAAAGCTACGTGCTGATTGAAAGCAAACTGGAAACACATGCTCCCGCCATCTACGTGCGTACCTGGGAAGGCGACCGGCAGTTTCAGGAGGAAAGGCTAGACCTATCCGACACGCTGGACGTGTTGGGTTGCTCCGTGTCGTGTCAAGAAATCTATAACTTTTCCGTATAAAATGGTTTGATGGCTCTATTGTCCGATTGTTAACCATAACAATTGAACAATCGAGCCATTGAACAACCTCTACGTCCCCATGACCTACGAAGGCAATTTGCGCAAAATGCGCACCCAACTCGGCGAACCGGTGCAGTACAGCCTATTCCTTAATGGCGAAGCCGTTGCCGTGAATGAGTTGATCAACCAAACTATCGGCATCCGATTCGACGGACAGATCAACTGCATCAACTGCGGACGGCTCACTAAAAAGTCGTACAGCCAGGGGTTTTGCTACCCGTGCATGATCAAGGCTCCGCAGAACGCCGAGTGCATCATCCGCCCCGAACTGTGCCGCGCGCACCTGGGCGAGGGCCGCGATCCGCTCTGGGAACGGCAGCACCATTTGCAGCCCCACGTGGTGTACCTAGCCCAAACCGACGCGGTGAAGGTGGGCGTGACGCGCGAAACCCAGGTGCCCACCCGCTGGATCGACCAGGGGGCCGGGAGTGCCATCCGGATTGCCGAAGTGCCCTACCGCTACCTGGCGGGGCAGCTCGAGGTAGCCCTCAAGGCCCACTTCACTGACCGCACCAACTGGCGCAGCATGCTCACCAACAAAACCAATAGTGATATTAGCCTCCAGAACTTTAGCGAAGCAGTAGCAGATCAAATCCCGGAGGAGCTGCGCGACTACTACTGCTTTGACTGCCCGATAACCGACATTCAGTATCCGGTGCTTCAGTACCCCACCAAGGTCAAAAGCGTGGGCCTGGACAAGCATCCGCACCTGGAGGGGCGGCTCACTGGCATCCGGGGGCAGTACCTGATGTTTGGCGACGGGCGGGTGCTGAACGTGCGCACGCACAGTGGTTACTACGTGCAACTGTCGGTGGCGTAGCGGTTCACTGCCTCTTCAGTACGATGCTTTCCGCGTGTTTGGCGGCCAGGGTTTCGTACAATGTTTTGAGTTGCGGATAATAGTCGGCCGCAATGAGCGCCCGATTCACCTTCACCAAACTCAGCACCTGCACCCCCACCGTGGTCACCTGCGACTGAAATAAGAACTGCACCGACTGGTCTTCTAAAGCGTACTGGGTAGAAGTAGGAGCTTCTTCTACGGTGTACCCGGCGGGAATGACCAGACTGAAAACGTATTTGTACGTTCGGAGGTAGCTGTAGTCGATCGGATGCTGCCGCTGCGCTGCCTTGAACGGATTGTCGTCGAGTTCACTGTAGTGAAAGGGATTAAGGTAGATAAAATCAGCGGTCCCGGTCGCCGGATACTGGGTTTCAAAAGAAGTGAGTACGCTTTTGCGGATGTTATCCACGTTTTTTATTCTGAAATTTTGTTCCCTATACCCCGGCAGAGCGGTTGAGTCTTCCCGGTATGCCTTTCGCTTATACAGGGCGGCATACCCTTTCTCCTTTTGCCCTACGTGGGCGCGTAGTTCGTGACTGGCGGAATCAAGCGCCACCGATACGAAGGTTTCAGTGTGATAGCTTTCGCTTCTTGCCAACGCGACCCAGCGCTCCTCATCTTTGTCCACCACGAGTCCGTAGCCGTTGATACACCGCAACGGCAACACCCCGAACGGCAGGTCAGGATCAGTGCCGTCTAGCAAGTATTCGCTGCTATCGATCACTGCGTACACCACTGAATAGTTAAACTGATCCAGAACCGGGTACTTGACCGTGACCTGCCCGTGGTCGCGGGTGCTGAGCAGCACCGGTTTGGCCGTGATGCCCGCAAACTCAAGCATGTTCCGAAGCACGATGTTGATGTCGGCGCTGTTGCCGCTGCGCTCCGCCAGCACTTGCTTGGGCGACTGAGCCGGGTTGAACCGGTTTTCACCGTTCCAGGCTAAGTTCGAGTTCACGTAGCGATAAATGGCCCGGGCCTTCTCCAGTTCGGTGGTTGCCGAGGCGGCCAGTTGCTCCGCGATCTCGCGCCCGTCTTTTTTCCGAAGGTACTTTCCGTAGTCGGTGAGCGAGAGCATATCCGACGAAAGTTGGGGCCAGGTTTCCATGTACTGCCGGGTGCTGCGGCCCGGAAAGTCCTCCTTGGCTAGTTGGAAGGTGAGGCGGGTGAGGTAATCTTCTTTGGCCGAGATAAATGACTCGTCGTTGAAGGCGGGCACCGCCTGGGCTTCCCAGCGGTACTTGGCCTCATTGTAGGTGTATTGCCCCAGCCGTTTTTCGTTGCGCAACACTTCGGCCTCGTTGGCCGACAGTTCGGCGTAACCGTGACGAAGGATCGAGTACTGGTAGAAGGCCGGAATCCGGGCCGTCAGTTCGCTGTGCTGCACTGGTATTTCATACTGGAATTGCCAATCGCGCAGCGTCATCAGGTAGGGCGACTTTAGCGTATACGAATACACGATAATCGAACCGGGCCGCACGTTGGGCAGGGCAAACTTTTTCACCCGCCCGTGCTCGCTGAAATCATCCTCGAAAACAGCATCGGAAGTTAGTTCAGTCTCTACAATCCGACCGTTTTCTTCGTTGAAGGTGGTTCCCCAAACGTCCGTCACGATTTCCTGTCGGTAGCCCCCGTCGTAGTAGCCCACGGCCACGTTGCCCCAGCCCAGTCCTTCGGTTGAGTAGACCTTTATTTTTACCGTACGGGTAAGCAGCGCCACAAACCCCTGGTCGTCACGGTACTCGAACCATAGTTGCCCCTCGTCGCGCAGGATTGCCGCCGGGGCGGTAGAATCGCCGGGATAATGATCCTGCCGAAGTTCTTGCCAAGTGGCGCGGTTATCCTTCCTCTTCTGGGCTGCTCCGGAATTGGCTAGGAAGATGCCAAGTAATAGAAAATAGAAATAGCGCATGTAACGGATTTAGGCTATTTTATCAGCAATAATAATACGAAGTTGCTCATTCGCCAACCGAGCGGCAAACAAATAGGCGCTGCCGCCGTCAGTCAAGCTCAGTTTTTTGCGCACGGTAGCCACCGCGTCGGGAAAGTTGCGGGTGGTGATGCTGGCCTTTCCATCGGGCAGATGCCTACGGACAGCCTTTTTCTGATAGGGCACCACCGCCCGGCACCGAAAGGCCCGTCCCGGAAACTCAGGAACCACTTGGCTCGAGGTGTACAGGTGGGTGTTGGGATGCAGTTTATCGAGGCTGAATCGCTGCCCGATGAGTTTGAACGCTCCGGCTTTCATCAGGGCAGCGTGGGGCTCGTACAGGTACGTCCTCGGTTCGGCGTAGGTCACCTCCGCCTGGGTTTCTTGCGCTCGAAAAAATGAAAAAGGTGCTTCGGAGGCGGTTTGCAGATTGATCGCCGTGATCTCGGGTGCACCGGTGTGCCCGCGGTCCATCCGGTAGAGCACCTCCTTCACCTCGTTGCGCACGGCGACCACGTGCACTTGGCTCACGTTTTTTAGCGCTTGCAGCGTCGCTTGAAGGTCGAGCAGGGGCGCGGTTTTGAGCAGTACGGTGATTGCCTTGGCCAGCAGCTCGTTCTGCAACTCCAGCACGTTGGGAGTGCTATCCGCTAGTTGAAACACCCGGCGCGCCTGCGCATCCCGCCGGGCGGGGTCCAGGTAGAGGGCATCCACCGGTTGCGAAAGGTTAGACAAAAAGGCTTCGGCCGAAGTGGCATGAGTGCTGATGGAAGAAACGCCAAGCACCGTGAAGTTGTGCCGAGCCAACTGCGCCAATCGCTCATCCTGCTCCACGTAATCGGTTTGCGCGAACGACTGGCTCAGATAGTAAGCATCCACGCCCGCCCCGCCGGTGAGGTCGACCAGGCGCTGACCGCGCAATAAGCTGCTTTTGTAGCGCGCCGTGGCTTCCGAAGAGCACTGCTCCATCGATAACGTAGGCGGAAAGATAATGCCTTCGGTGGCAAACCACTCGGGCAATTTTGGCTGCGCTTTTCGGCGGGCTTGTAATTGTTCGGCAATGGCCGGAATGGGTAGATCGGGATAGCGGTGGGCTTGTAGCGCCAACTGATGCGGATCGTCGAGGGCGTACTCGCGCATAAAGCGCTGGACATCGGGAAGGAGAAGTGT
This sequence comes from Cyclobacteriaceae bacterium, assembly GCA_965217295.1. GTDB lineage: Bacteria > Bacteroidota > Bacteroidia > Cytophagales > Cyclobacteriaceae > Tunicatimonas. The sequence continues at coordinate 2,381,875 of CBDCHR010000008.1, read as the reverse complement.
TTCAAGGACCCGGATCAAGCAAACGAAGATTTGATCTGCGCGAACTTTTTTACATGAACTTGGCCCCGGGTGGGCGTCATATGTTGCCAGACCCAATTGTAGTGATCAATTACTTGCTTGGCTGTCAGGTGAGGACGCTCGCCGGTTGTATGCCCTTCTTCTACCACCGTGACTGTGTAGTCTCTGGTGAGGGCAGACTGCACCGTCGCTGCTACACAGAAATCGGTGGCGCACCCGGTGATAATTAAATCTTGAATACGATATACATCAAGGACCGACAGCAAGTCTGATTGATAAAAAGCGTCGTTGGCCGTTTTGCTAACTACAATGTCATTTGCCTGGCAATCCATTTCATCGAGCAACTCCCACGCGGTGGTGTTGGGAATGAACGCGTGTTCTTGTGTGCCATCGTGCTGAACGAAGATTACCGGTGCCCCGGCCCTTCTGATAATGGCAGCTAGTGCATTAATCTTCTCAACCACTCCCGAAGTGTTAAAACGAGGGGTGCGCTCGGTGAACGAGCCCTTCTGCATGTCAATAACCAACAGCGCGCGCATGCGTTCAGAAAGTCGAGATACCCACCAGTTGCTTTTCCACCAAATACTCCGCGATCTGCACGGCGTTGGTAGCCGCGCCCTTGCGCAGGTTGTCCGACACCACCCACATATTGAGCGTCTTGGGCTGGGTTTCGTCGCGCCGCAGCCGCCCCACGAACACCTCATCGCGGTTATGCGCGTTGATCGGCATGGGGTACACGTTGCGCTGCACGTCGTCTTGCACCACCACTCCGGGCGCGTCGGCCAGCAACTGCCGCACCTCGTCCAGGTCGAATTCTTTGGCAAACTCCACGTTCACCGCTTCCGAGTGGCCTCCCACGGTGGGCACCCGCACCGCAGTGGCGGTAACCCGGATGCTATCATCGCCGAAGATTTTGCGGGTTTCGTTCACCATCTTCATCTCCTCTTTGGTGTAGCCATTGTCGAAGAACACGTCGATGTGGGGCAGCACGTTCAAATCGATGGGGTGCGGATACACTTTAGGCCCCTCCCTCCCGGCGCGTTCGTTCATCATTTGGTCGACGGCCGCCTTGCCGGTGCCCGTCACCGACTGGTAGGTAGATACCACGATGCGCTCGACACCGTACTTCTTGTGAAGCGGGGCCAGGGCTACCACCATCTGGATGGTGGAGCAGTTGGGATTGGCAATAATCTTATCGTCTTCGGTGAGCACCCGCGCGTTGATCTCGGGCACCACGAGCCGGTGGTCGGGGTTCATCCGCCAGGCCGATGAGTTGTCGATCACGGTGGTGCCCACTGCGGCGAACTTAGGCGCAAACTCCAGCGAGGTGGAGCCGCCCGCCGAGAAGATAGCGATATCCGGACGCTGGGCAATGGCATCGTCCATGCTCATCACGGTGTAGGACTTACCTTGGTACGAAACGGTTTGCCCGACCGAGCGGGCCGAGGCGACGGGCAGCAGTTCGGTGAGCGGGAAACGACGTTCGGCCAGCACGGCCAGCATCTGGCTACCCACCAGCCCGGTAGCTCCTACCACAGCAACTTTCATAGTGATTTGGTTTCTGATGAACGACAAAACTACGAATCCCCCCGAAGATTGGCACCATTTTGCCGAAGTTTTGTGCCACGTTCTGGGGTTTGCCAGTGTCTGTTGATTTTTTTGGAGGTAAAACGCACCGCTGATGCGTTTCTTTATAGGGGGATAGCGTATTTTAGCAGATGAATTGGTTAGTTGATGCGCTCTAAGAAGATTGAGCAGCTTTTGGCACTCAGACGAAGGTGAATAATCTGCTATTCCAAAAACTACCTATCGGATTTGGAGGAGCGGATAGAAAAGACAAAAGCCAGCCTGTAACATCGTGCAGAACTCACCGCTTCATGAAGCGAAGAATCTTCTGCATCTCGTCCTGCCGCAGGTTGATGAAGTAGATACCACTGGTGAAATTAGACACGTTGTAGGAGTTGCTGCCCGGCACCACCACCCGCTCACTCAACGCCTCGCCAATGATATTATACAGGGTAGCCGTTCCTCCTACCCACTGGTCACTGTTTATCTCCAGCGAAAAAGGACCGCTCGTAGGGTTGGGATACAGATACGCGTCGGGCTCGGCAAAGGCCTCCTCCGTATTCGTCACAATCAGGTCGCGCACGTCGGTTTGGTTCACCGTGTCCACCACGGTGATCAGCAGATCGCGGGTCACGTAGCCCAGCGCAACCCATTCGCCGTTCACCTTGCGCCACTCGTTCACCCGCAGGTTGATAATAAAGCTACCGCCCAGGTTCGGCGCGTCCCACACCAGCGCTTCCGGCGACACGCTGAGGGTGGGGCGACTCACCCCGTCCGAAGCCACCGGATTGTTCAGCAGCCCTAGATCGTAGTCGATGGGCAAGCGGTAGCCGCGCACCAAACGGCCTACTTCTTCCTGGGGGGTAACCAGTTCCACCGACAGACTGTCGCCATCGGGGTCGGTGGCGTTGAGGCGCATTTCGTAGCGTGACCCGGCGTAGACCCGCGTGTTCAAAGTGTCGCTGAGCACCGGGGTGCTGTTACACGCCTGGGGACTGATAACCAGCTCTGTCTCTACGTAAAAGGGAGTCTCGACGGAGTTGGCAATGTTAGCCACCCGGTCGCTGCGATTGAACGCTCTGAAGTTCATCAAATAGGTGCTGGGCCCCGGAAAGGCGCGTTCAAATACCAGCGTACTTACGCTTACCCCACCGCTGATGATTTTGCTGGTCACAAAATCAGTATCAACGCCCACCTGAATAGGATCGCCAAAGCCCAGCGAAAGTACGCCGCTCTCGAAAGTAAAATCACTACCCGCATCACCGTAGAGTACCACCGTGACCCGGTAAGTAAAGCTCTGGCAAGAAACCTGCTCTGCCCGAATCTCGCCTCCGAGAATGTGCGTGGCATAAACGGCTGGACCCACCCCCACCAAGAGCAGCAGGGCCGACATCATCGAGAAAAACCAGATATAATATTTCATAGGTAAGCTGGCTAGGGTATTGTCATACGGGCAGGAGTGGTATATTGTCCTCTTCCGATGGACTCGTTTAGTAGACACTGGAAGAACCGAAAAGGTTGATACGATTTTGTTAATTATACGTAAAATTTTCATCACTGGTTTATGAAAAACAAATTACTCCTCGTTTTGGCCCTCTGGATGGCCTCCTGCTCACTTCGGGCTCAGGACACCATTCCCACGATTCAAGAAAAAACGCAATCTTGGCAGGCTTATGCGGGTTACTTTCCTTTCTACTGGGATGCCAACGGTGGCAAACTGTGGCTGGAAATCCCCCGGCTGGATACCGAATTTTTGTACTACACCACCCTGGCCGCCGGGGCCGGTTCGAACGACATCGGGCTCGACCGGGGCCGCTTGGGCGAACCGCAGGTGGTGGAGTTCCGCCGTAGCGGACCGAAGATTTTGCTGGTCGCCCTCAACCAGCAGTACCGCGCCGTGACTGATGACGCCAACGAGCGGGCGGCGGTGGCTGAATCGTTTGCCGAGTCGGTGCTGGCGGGTTTCACCGTGGCCGCCGAAGAAGACGGGCGGGTACTGGTGGATGCGTCGGACTTCCTGCTCAGCGATGCGTTTGGCGTGACCGATATGATCAAGCAGGCAAAGCAGGGCAACTTCAGCCTCGACCGGTCGCGCAGCGCGTTTTATCTGCCGCGTACCAAAAACTTCCCTAAAAACACCGAGGTAGAACTCACCCTCACCTTCACCGGCTCCGATGCCGGAGAGTATCTTGCGTCCGTGTCGCCGAACGCCCGAGCCGTCACCGTGCGGCAGCACCATTCGTTGGTCGAGCTGCCGGACAACGACTACGCACCACGCCGCTTTGACCCGCGCTCGGGCTACATTCCGCTCACCTACCAGGACTATGCCACCCCGGTAGACCAACCCCTGACGCAACGCCTGGTCCGTCGCCACCGGTTGCGCAAAAAAGACCCCACCGCCGCGGTCAGCGAAGCGGTGGAACCGATTGTCTACTACCTAGACCCTGGCGCGCCGGAACCCATTCGCTCGGCGCTGCTGGACGGCATGCGCTGGTGGAACCAGGCCTTCGAGGCGGCGGGCTACCGCAACGCCTTCCAGGTGAAACTGCTGCCCGAAGGGGCCGACCCGATGGACATTCGCTACAACGTGGTGCAGTGGGTGCACCGCTCCACCCGCGGCTGGTCGTACGGCGGTAGCATCTACGATCCGCGCACCGGGGAGATCATCAAGGGCAAGGTAACGCTTGGATCGCTGCGCGTACGCCAAGACTTTCTGATTGCCTCGGGCCTGGTGGCCGACTACCAAACTGACGAGTCGGGTTCGGAGCCGCGGGAGGACAGCCCGATGATGCAAATGTCGCTGCAACGCCTGCGGCAGTTGGCCGCGCACGAGGTGGGCCACACCCTGGGGCTGGTGCACAACTACGCCGCCAGTGGCAACGAGCGCGCTTCCGTGATGGATTATCCGCATCCGTACGTGAAGATTGTGGGAGAGCGACTGGACTTATCCGATGCCTACACCAACGAAATTGGTGCGTGGGACAAGGTAGCCATCACCTACGGCTATCAGGACTTCCCTTCGGAAGTGAATGAAGCGCCGACACTGGACAGCATTTTACGACAAGCCATTGGCGACGGATTGCTGTTTATTTCGGATCGGGATGCTCGAGCCACGAGCGGAGCACACCCGGCGGCCCACCTGTGGGACAACGGCTCCGATGCGGTGGCCGAACTCAAGCGCGTGATGCAGGTGCGGAGGATTGCCCTGCAAAACCTGTCGGAAAAGAAACTTCCGTTCGGCCAACCAGTGGCGACGCTGGAAGAAGTGCTGGTGCCGATGTACTTGTTTCACCGCTACCAGACCGAGGCGGTGGCCAAACTGCCGGGCGGCCTCAACTACACCTACGCGGTGCGGGGCGACGGGCAACCGGTGCTGGCGATGGTGCCGGGCGACCAACAACGAGCCGCCATTCAGGCCTTGCTCAGCACCATCACCCCCGAAGCTTTGGCGATTCCCGAGCGGATGCTGGCGCTACTGCCGCCCTATCCGCTAGGCTACGAAGAAAACGCCCGCGAACTGTTTCCCTCACGCACCGGCCTCACCTTCGACCCGATGGCGGCGGCCGAGACGGCGGCTGACTTCACGCTTGGTTTCTTGCTCAATCCGGAACGCCTCACCCGCATGGTAGACTATCACGCCCGCTACGACCAAGCGCCGGGCTTTTCGGAGCTGAGCGATCAGTTGATGGAGGCCACTTGGCGGACAGATCGCCGCTCGGGTTACGAAGGTGAGTTGCAACGTCTGGTACAGCGGCTCATCTTAAATCATTTCATTCGATTGGCCGCCAACGAGGCCACCTCCGGGCAAGTGCGGGCGCTGGCTACGCTGGAACTTACCAAGCTAAAGAGACAGGTTGCGGATAATTCAAGCTCCGATGATCTTTGGAAGGCCCATGATCAGTTCGCACTCGCCCAGATTCGGCGTTTTGAGGATCATCCTGAAGATATAGAGGTGGTATTGCCGCTACCCGCTCCCGACGGTTCGCCGATTGGGCAAGGCGGGGGGCCCTGTAGTGAAATGAATTGAGTGTTGCATTGGCACAGAATCACCGCGGCGGCCGCTGGTTGCTTCTCGCTGTGGTGCTACAGTTACGCAAGAACACCTACATCACCTCCTCCACCCAGGCGTCCAGCTGCTTTTGCTCAGAACTAAACCGGATACCGATTGCCTTGACCGCTTTGCCCTGCTTGAGGTACGGTTGCGCGTATCCCTTCGCCTTGATCTGGGCCAATGCTTCCGCGGCTTCTTCGTCTAGTTTGAACTCCATTACGTAAATAGTATCTGCGGTATGCACCACCGCATCCGGACGTCCCTGAGCCTGGCTCACCTCCACCTGGACGAACGTTCCCATAAGGCTAAGCGCCAAATACGTCACCGAGTGGTAGTATGCCTCCCGGTCGGCAATAAATATCTGGTAAGGAATAGAGGCAAACAATCCGTTGAGTGCTTCCACGAAGTTGAAGATACTTCCCGCTTGCAGGGCTTGCTTCATCTGCTGGGCGCGGATCGGGGTGTCGGAGGGGTAGCTTTGGACGTACTCTGCCAGCAGGTACTGGAGGAGCGAATCGCGCACCTCTTTGTTGGGATACGAAAGCGTATAGGTCTGGTCCTCATCAACGGAGCAGATGGTGATGTAACCGGTTTGAAAAAGCAAGGCCTTGGGGTCGATACGCCGTAGTTCAAAGCTACTGAACACCGCGGCACTGGCCCGAACGTCTTCCAGTTGATAGGCGTGTTCTCGGTTGAGAAGTTTAACCAGGAAGGTGGGCGTCCCGGTCTCGAACCAAAAGTTGCGAAACTGCTTCTGGCTGAAAAAGCTCAGCACCGAAAAGGGGTTATAGACGTAGTTCACCCCGTCCCAGCTGTAGCCGTTGTACCACTTCTTGATTTGCTGCAACAGCGCGTCTTTTCCTCCGAACTGCGGGGCTAAGTCGGTTAGCCTCTCCGCAAAATAATGCTCCAGTTCCGTTTGGGTATACCCCAGCAAAGTAGTGTATTCGGGGTGCAGCGTCAGGTCGGCCAGGTTGTTTAGCTCCGAGAAGATGGACACCTGAGAGAATTTACTTACCCCGGTGAGTAGCACCAACCGCAGGTGCGGATCAGCATCCTTAAGCACTGAGTAGAACGATTTAAGCAGGTCGCGGTGGTGTTCAGCGCGGGGCAGGTCGTCCAGATAATCGATGATGGGTTTGTCGTACTCGTCAATCAGCACCACCGCCGGTCCGAACGAGTGGTGTAGCTTCTGTATTAGTTCCCGGAACCGCAGCGAGTTCGCTTCCGATTGCAAGCTAAGCCCGTACTGAGCGGCGATTTCATTTAGCCGGAGGGCCAGTGCTTTTTCTAGCCCTACTTCCTTATAGCCCATACTGTTCAGGCTCAAATGGATCACGGGGTTGGTCTGGCTCCAGTCCCATTGATCGTCAATCCACAATCCGGTAAATAGCTCCCGATGGCCCCGAAAGAGTTCGGCGAGCGTCGAGACCATCAGGCTTTTCCCAAAGCGGCGCGGGCGCGACAAAAAATAGTATTTCCCCTCGGTAACCAAGCGGTGCAGCAGTGCCGTTTTGTCAACGTAAAGGTACCCTCCGGTTCGGAGCACCTGGAAATTCTGCAAACCTACGGGTAACTTATCCATACGTAACGGTACGTGTTTTGGGGTAGGGGGTTTTTGCGGTATTGTGGCAAGGATCGGGGGTTAATTAGCGCGCCCCACCAACACCGTTTCTTGATCCGCTGCTACGGCAGCTCCTCAAAAGCAATAAAATCACCTTCCTCAATGCCGTGGCGGGTGGCAAAGCCCGCGTTCACCTCCACCACGTACTGCGCGGGCTCGCCTGAGGGGAGCGATTTTTCGGAGTAGGGCATCACCCCCTGATGGATGGTGACAATGCGCCGGTCGGCGTCGGCATACATAATGTCCAACGAAATTTTGGTGTTCTTCATAAAGAACGAACGCGGCCGGGCGCTGGTGTAGGGAAACAGCATGCCGTGGTCTTCGTCCATCGCACTGCGGTACATCAGCCCTTGCTGCTGCTCGGCTTCATCCGTAGCCACTTCAATGTCGATCTGCTGCAGCGTGTCCTGCGTTTCAGCGTCCAGAAATACCAACTCGCCTTCCTTTACGAATTGCGGTTCGGCCGTGGTTTCGGTGGTCACGGGAACAGCATCGTTCCCCGCCGAATCGTCGTCAAGAAAGAAGAAGTAAACGATCAAGAAAATGATGCTCCCCCCCACCAGAAGCACAAGAAGCTTACGGGCCGAAGAGAGCCGCGATACCGACTCTTCGGGGTCTTGCGTTGATTCCATACCGGCTAAACTGACTAACGGACTAATTTTTTAACAACGCCATCCGTTTGAACATTGTTTGCGGGCGTCACGTCTCAATTCCCGACAGTTGTTCCAGCGCCAGCAACAGGGCGTGGGTGCCTAGTTTGCCGTGTCCCTGGGCCTGGGTGGCTTCGTAAAGTTGCTTGGCCAGCGCCAGTCCGGGCATCGAGAGCCCCAGGCGGTTGGCTTCCTGCAGGGCAATGCCCATGTCTTTGATGAAGTGCTCTACGTAAAAGCCGGGATCAAAATTGCGCCGTACCATGCGCGGGGCCAGTTGGTCAAGCGTCCAGCAGGCAGCCGCCCCGCCACTGATCGATCGCAGCATGGTGGGCAGATCGAGCCCGGCCCGGTGGCCGTAGAGCAGGCTTTCGCACACCCCAATCATGGTGCCCGCAATGGTGATCTGGTTGCTCATTTTGGTGTGCTGCCCCGCTCCCGCTTCGCCCTGATGCACAATGTTCTTGCCCATCACCTCCAGCAACGGCATCACGGCCGCTACGGCGGGTTCATCGCCGCCGACCATGATCGACAGCGTACCGTTTTTAGCTCCCACATCGCCACCCGACACGGGGGCATCCACCGTGTGCAGCTGCTGGGCTTGGGCCTGCTGGTAGATTTCTTGTGCCAGACTGGGTTCGGTGGTAGTCATATCCACCAGAATAGCTTCTTCCGAAGCCCCCGCCAGCAAGCCATCCTCCCCAAAGTATACCTGGCGCACGTCGTTGGGAAACCCCACAATGGTGAACACCACCGAGCACCGTTCGGCGACCGCCTGGGGCGAATCGGCCCACTGCGCTCCGGCTTCCAGCAGCGGCTGCGCCTTGGCTTTGGTGCGCGTGTACACGACGCTGGCGTATCCGGCCTCCTGCAAGCGGGCCAGCATGGCGGCCCCCATCACGCCGGTGCCGACCCAACCAACCGTCGTGTCTTTATTGATCTCTACCATAAAATTTTATCTTCCCGGCTCGTTGAGGGTATCTATCAGATTGCGGGCGGCTCGTATATCGTACCCCTTGTTGTGCGTTTCGTCCTCAGGCTTTCCCTGGTCGAGGATTTTCTGGGCGGCCTCCAGTGCCGGACGCGCGTCTTCGCCCATTAGCTTTAACACGTTGACGGCGTGCACCCGGGCCATTTCATTGCCGTCTTCGAGCACCCGGGTAAGGGCGCTTACCGGTTCGTCCGTTTCGCCCAGATAATACAGCGCTTCGGCACAGGCCACGGCTACGCTAGAGGAAGGATCATCCAAATGCGCTTCCAGGGTTGGTTGGGCAAGTTTGGCTTGGTCTCCCAGAATGGCGCAGCCGGTGGCCGCCCAGTAGCGCACCGCGGCTTCCTCGTCGCTCAGTCGGATGATGAGTTCGTTCAGATTCTTTGGGTTGCTATTGCTAGCCAGTTCGGCGGTCTCGATGATGCGCTCGAGGGGAAGCCCGCGCGGTCGCATCATCTCGTAGATCGTTACTCCCTGTTCCTGAGCACGGGCCATCATTTCGGCTTCGGGCAAAAAGCCCGCGTCGCGAATACGGCGCACCCAGGCGGCTTCGGCTCCGCGAAGGCGGTCCAGATCAGTTTGGTACTGCGGGTCATCGGCCAGGTTGTGTACGTTGTGCGGATCGGTGGTCACGTCGTAGAGTTCTTCCGGCGGCTTGGGCTCCCAAAAGGCCGACTGGGCTTCGTTAAGCTCGCCCGCTTCGTAGGCGGCTTGCCACGAGGCCATCGACGGGGCGCGCCACAGGTACTGCAGGTACTGCCCGTAGATGCGGTGGGGCATGTAGTTGCGGGTGTAGCGAAACCGCTTATCGCGCACCGAGCGCGCCATGTCGTAGGCCTCGTCCATGCGCCCCCGAAAGGCAAAAGCGTAGTCGTTGGCGGGTTGCTCCTGTTCGCCTAGAAAAGCCTGTCCTTGCATGTAATCAGGCACCGCAACCCCGGCCAAACTCAGTACCGTCGGGGCGAAATCTACAAATGACACCACGCGGTCGGTGCGGGTGCCGGGAGCGCTTGGTGCCAGATGGGCGTATCTTTCGGGAAAACGGACGATGAGCGGCACCCGCAAGCCCGATTCAAACAAGAAGCGTTTGCTGCGGCCTAGTATGCCGCCGTGGTCGCTGTAGTAGAACACGATGGTGTTGTCGGCCAAGCCGCGGGCTTCCAGGTCCTGCAGCACCTTGCCCACCTGGGCGTCCATCATCGTCACCTGGTCGTAGTACTGGGCCCAGTCGTGCTTCATCTCCTCGGTGCGGGGGTGGTAGGGCGGAATGGGCACCTCTTCGGGACTGTGCACCAAGCGGTTGATAGACTCATGAATGGAGCTCTCGTGCGAGGTGGTGAAGTTGAAGATCGAGAAGAAGGGCTTTCCGTCCGGGCGTTTCTGGTAGGTGGCCTCGCCGCTTGATTCGTCCCAGGCTTCGGGCTGATCGTCGGTGTTGTAGTCTTTCTTCACGTTATTGGTGCAGTAGTACCCGGCCTCGCGCAGGTAGCGCGGAAAGAACTTGACGAAGTCAGGAATGGCGTTGGCACTGCGCATGTGCTGGGTACCCAGCGAGTTGGCGTACATCCCGGTGATCAGCGTCGAGCGGGCGGGAGCGCAGACCGGGGCCGAGGCAAAGGCATTCTCGTACAACACCCCTTCGGTGGCCAGGCGGTCGATGTTGGGGGTGATGGCGAAGGTATCGCCGTAAGCTCCGATAAACGGACTGTTGTCTTCGCTCACGATCCATAAAATATTGGGCGGCGGTAGGGTGTCGGTCTGTCCATTGGCTAAGAAATAGGCTCCCAACAAGAGGATGAGTAGGAAGATGCGATTGATCATATACTAGATTAGATTAAGGCAACAGTATCTGCTACAAAGTAACTAATTTATTTCAGTTGATCGATTATTTTCAGCTTTTGAACTGTTCAGAAGTGTACAGTAAGTGTCCGAAAGCGGACGCCAACAAAAGCCAAAATTTGCCTCAGAAGCTGTACTAAGCGGTTTTTTTTGCTTGGCACAGGAGTTGGCTTATACTAAGCATAACGTATTGATCTAAACCTTAAACTCTAGAAATCATGAACGCTAACGTTGTTTTTCCCGCCGAGTCTTTATTCGTTGACCAGCCCAATGTCACCATTCCCTATTCTCAAGAAACGGTCGCTTTAAACCGCGCCTTAACCAAAAACGCTCGCCCGTTTTCCGACATGGGCCGCGGCAAGTTTCGCCGTCTATTTAATCGGCACACCGTGGCTTTTCGCCGATAAGCCCCGTGCGCTGTTTAGACCAAAGAGCCGTATCTTCAGCGATGCCGCTCTTTTTTTTACTGACAAACGCGCCTGATCTGATCCGCTACCCACTCCGGGTCTTCCAGCGGCAACAAATGACCAATACCCTGGGTGCGAATCAGCTGCGCCTTTGGAAGTATCTTCATCACTTCCTGCTGAATGGCTTCCTGGTCGATCACCGGATCATCATCAGAAGCCAACACGGTGATAGGAACATTGATCTGGCCTACTTGATCAGCGATAGAATGGTTCATACCTTCCTGCAACCACCAGCGCCAGGTGGCTTGGTCGATTTCCAGTTGCGTTTCCACCGCTAGCGTTTGCCGCTCGGTGGATAGCGCGTGTTGGGTCGCATTTTCTACCGTGGTTTCGGCCTCGTCCCGGTCGGGATGGCGCAGCATCCGTTCTTTTTCGTCCTCAGGCATCCGCTCCACAGTAGGCGGAGAAGGAGCAATCAGAATGAGTTGCCGAACGCATTGGTCGCGCAGTGCATCGTCCGCCGCCACCTGTAGGGCAATTTTGCCGCCCATCGAGTGGCCCAGCAGCGCAAACGCAGTAAGGCCCAACCGCCCGGTTTCTTGCCGCACGTAATCGGCCATTCCTGCGATCGACGGTGGGTCAAGCGGCGGGGTGCCACCAAAGCCGGGTAGATTGAGCGCTACGCAACGATAATCGTCCGCTAACTGCTCGGTGACCCACTGCCAGCTCCGGGCCGCGCCGCCGAAGTAGTGCAGAAAAACGAGGACGGGTGAATCAGTGGACATAATGATTTTGATGAATTGCCTCATTATTCTCGATGGCTCGATTGTTCAATTGCTCAATGGTTGAAAAGATTTACTACCAACCGTTGAGCAATGCAGCCATCGAACCATCAATACATTACCCAAAGGCCGTCTCCACCGCTCCCGCGTCGACCCGGTAGTTGCTGCCGTTGATGTAGCTGGACAGTTCGGAGCACAGGAACGCGATTACGGCGGCCACTTCCTCAGGCTTGCCGCGACGATCCACCACAATGTGCGGACGCTTGTTCTTCAAAAACCACTGCACGGCCTCGTCCACGTCGGTGCCTCGCTCTTCGGCCAGTTCTTCCATCATGGCGTCGGTCATGGGCGTAGCGATGTAGGCGGGAGATACGGTGTTGACGAGAACTCCGTCTTCGCCATAGGCGCGCGACAAGCACTTTGACAGGTTGACGATGGCCGCTTTGCAGGCGTTGTAGGGACTCTCCTCCACGTAGGGTTGCAGCGCATTTTCGGAAGCAATCAGCACAATGCGGCCCCAGCCTTTGCTACGCATCTGCGGAACAAACGCCCGGCACACCCGCACCGAACCCATTAGATCGATATCGATAGTTTCCATCCAGTCGTCGTCGCTGAGTTCCAGAAAGTCACCGGCCGCGCCTCGCGCTCCGGCGCAGTGAGCCAGAATATCGGCTCCGCCAAACTGCTGCTGGGCCGCTTCGGCCAGTGCCTTCACTTCGTCGTTGCTGATCAGGTTGGCCGCCTTGACGGTAACTTTTGCGCCATCGGCGGCGTGCTGGCGCACTTCTTCGGCCGCTTCCTCCAGTCCTTCTTCCTTCAAATCGGTCAGCAACACGCTGGCTCCTTCACTGATGAGTATGCGGGCGGTGGCTTTGCCGAGTCCGGAGTCGGCTCCGGTGACCACGGCTGCCTTTCCTTTAATTCCTAAATTCATAAAAGTTTAGTATTTTGATGGATAAAAATAGGCGGACGCCTAGACGTTACAGCAATATAACCGAAAGGGGAGGAAAAGTGTTGAGTTTTTGTTGAGGAAACTTAGCAAATTTGTTAAACAATAGTTTGTGCGGATAAGCCATGTAGAACAAACCTGAAATCTTTACCAAAAGCCTACCTGTTATGTTCAAGCGAAACGATATCATTCGGAAAAGTCTGGAACTGACATCCCGCAAATATTCGGAGGCTGAAGTGTATCTTTAAGGAAACCGCCTTAAACCATGAAAAACACCCTGCCGATAGTCATTTTGCTCACTGTGCTCTCCTGCACCACCTCGCCTAACGCAGAAGAAGGTATCATTGGGCCCGTGGACTGGGCCAAAAGAAAAGTCCAGCTTACCGCTCCCGACTCGCTAGTTCGGGGCAGCTCCTACCTTTCGGTGTACTCCGAGATTTACCAACGGAGCGATCAGCTCACCTACCACCTCACTTCCACCGTAAGCATCCGCAACATCAGCACCACCGATTCGGTGTTTGTGTTGCACGCCGATTACTACAACACCCAGGGCGACCGTTTGCGCACCTACGTGAACGACCCGGTATACCTGCGCCCCCTGGAGACCATCGAGATCGTAATCGACGAGTCGGACCAGACCGGGGGCACCGGGGCCAACTTTATCTTTGAGTGGGCCACCCGGCCCCGCGTGCACGAACCGCTCTTTGAGGCGGTGATGATCTCTACCAACGGGCAGCAGGGCTTGTCGTTCACCACCCAGGGCGTACGGCGCTAAACCTTGATCACCTCGTGGAAACGGGACACCTCCTCGGGCTTGTCTGCCAAGAACAGAATGTCGTCCTGCTCAATGCGGGTATCGGCCTCGATGTGCGACAGGGAATCTTCGTTGCGCTGGATGGCCAGCACGTTAACGCCGTAGTGCGCGCGAATGCCCGCCTCGTTCATCGTCTTGCCCACCACCTCCTTGTTGCTGTTTTGCACCCGCAGCGATGAGATGTTCAAATTAGGAATGGTAAGTCTCGCCGCCCTTCGGTAATCAATCTCGCGCGGGGGGAGCACCTCGTGACTGTTGGCCCGGATGTCGGCAATAAAATGGTCTACCTCATCCTGCGGAACCAACCAATGATAATCGTGTGGTCTTTACGGCAATCACCACCGCCCCCTTGAGCAAGAGCTCTATCACCACCGCTAAAAACGCTCTTCTTGATGGCCGCCAGGCTTTTAAGCGAAACCTCCGTCCCGATGATAAACAGAAGGAGAATTACTCAACCTCGGCCATAATTTCCACTTCTTGCGAAGCGTTGATCAAACCCAGCGCGTCCGGATAACCACCTCCAGAGAACTACTTTCTAATGTGAAAGAACAACCGCATAGCCGAAATTTTGCCGAGACGAAGCCTATGCTGCATCCAAGAGCATTTATCCGCTGTCTTGCCACCCAAGAAGCATCCGCTCTCTAATATCCAACGCTACCCCTATGAACGCCAAAGAACACTATGACCAGCATCTGGGTGATTTCTACTCCTGGATGGTGGGCGATTTTGCCGAAAAGCAGGCCGCCCACGAGAAGTTTTTTCAGGAGAATAAACTGCTACCCAACGGCAACGGATTGGCGCTGGACTTGGGAGCCGGACCCGGGCTGCAATACGATCTGAAAACCGTGTGCGTGACCGACCTGTTGCACGAACGCTCTTCGAACGGGTGGACGCAGCGGGTGAGAGTTACGAAAAAATTCGCCTGGCCAAAAGCAGCGTGACTGAAGCCATACAGGACAGCGAATTGCGCGTGACACTTGATACCAACTTTATGCGACAGCTGGTAGTCGTTGGGCAAAGAGGGGATGACTAGATACTAGAAGAGCGGCTGCGAGGCAAAATACTGGTCACCGGATAACTTTTTGGGCAGTCAGGATGCTCGATCTGCTGTCATATCCTTGAAACCTGCTCCTCCGCTCAACTTTTTCGTACCACTCCGAGCGGGAGCGGTGCTGAGAGTGAGAGGTGCCGTCCCTTAAGTGCCTACTGCCGCCGCAAATGATACGCCTTAGGCTTGGTGAACGTTCGGATGCCCTGATACGACAGCGTGGTGCCAATGCCCGAGTGCCCCCGGCCCGACCACGGGAGCGTGGCGCTCACCCGGTCGCAGCAGTTCCAGTAGGCCGAGCCGCTGTTGATCTGCGCTAGAATTTCTTCAGCCTTTTCCTGGTTGTCGCAATACACCGCGGCGGTGAGTCCGTAGTCGGTGTCCTGCATCAGAAACACGGCTTCCTCATCATCGGTCACCGACTGCACTCCGATGATGGGGCCGAATGATTCTTCGCGCATCACCCGCATCTCGTGGTGCACGTTGGTGAGCACCGTGGGGGCAAAGTAGTAGCCGTCTCGTTCTACTCTTTGCCCACCGACCAGCAATTCCGCCCCCTGGTCTACCGCATCCTGCACCTGTTGCCGGAGCGTGTCGAGCTGCTCGGGGCGGGCCAGCGGACCAATAAAAAAACCTTCCTCTTCGGGATTGCCCACCCGAAACTGTTCCACTTCAGCAACAAATGCTTTGACAAACGCTGGGTACACCGTCTGGTGCACGTAGATGCGTTCTACAGCGCAGCAACTCTGCCCGTTGTTATAGAAAGCTCCTTCGGCCGCCGCCTGGGCCACTTTTGTGATGTTCTGGTTGTCGGCCGAAACGTACAACGGGTCTTTACCTCCTAATTCGAGTTGGCAGGGCACCATACGGGGAGCCACGGCTTCGTAGATACTCCGCCCCGTACGGTAGGAGCCCGTAAAGAAGTAGCCATCGAGCGGTAGGTCCAGCAGGGCTCTTCCGGCCTCAGCCCCACCGACCACCACCTGAAAGGCATCGGTCAGCACTCCGGCCTGGTGCAACAGTTCGCCGATCTTGAGTCCCGTCAGCGTGGTGTACTCCGAGGGTTTGTAAAGCACTCCGTTACCCGCCAGCAGGGCCGGAACGAACACGTTGACGCCCACCAGGTAGGGGTAGTTCCAGGCCGAGATGTTGGCCACTATGCCTAGCGGTTCGTAAACGATCTTTTCGGTTAGCTCGTCGCTTTGCTGCCCGGTCTCGTCGCCCAACCAGCGTTCGGCATTCTCCAGAAAGTACTGGATACGCCCTTGCGCGCCGCGCAGTTCGTTGTGCGACTGGTTGAGGGGCTTGCCCATCTCGCGGGTGAGCGTGAGCGCCAGCTCGTCGGCTTCGGAAGCCAGCAGCTCCGAGAACCGCCGGAGGGCGGCCAGTCGTTCGGCAAGGGGGGTAGCGGCCCACTCGATCTGCCCCTGCCGTACCTGGGTATACTTTTTTTCAATGGTTTCTGAGTTATCTTCCTCGACGGTGGTGATCCGGGTGCCGGTGGCGGGGTTGGTGATGTTCATAGGTTATTTGGTAAGTGGTTAAACTTGATACCAATAGCGGAAAAAAATGTTCCTGCCGCCTAGGCACAAAGATATTGTAAAGACTGTGGTAAACCCTACAAGGTGACAAGCTATTCGGTTTCTCCCAATCTTCTCCTCAACAGTAACAACCGGAAGTCCATCACCTGCTGGCCGGGTATTTCAAGGGCCTTTAGCGTAAGGGTACCTTTGCCCGGTGACAGGTGCAGCGTCCCGGCGTTCATCGGGCGAAAGTCCTGCTCGTACGACTCGATACGCTCGTATCGATCGTTCTCGGCCCCCAGCAAGGGCGACTCGTGGGCTTCGCTCACCGTAAACGTTTGCTCATCGTCTTGGAAAGATAGCACTACGGTAGAACCCACGTTTTCGGGGCTACAGGTATAGTATATCACCACCTCAAAGTCTCCTTCCTCCACCACTTCCACACCGAAAGTGATGCTATCGGCAGGGCTAGTCCAGTTAGCAAAAAACGAACTGTTCGGCCAGCGGTTCGAGCGCTGAATGCCGCCGTGGGCCACCCCGTCGCGGGCGGGCAGTTGGGTGGTTCGACCGGCCGGGTGCCCTACCAACAGCGGACGCGTATCAACGGTCGGTAGTTCGGTCAAAACATCCTCCTCCCAGGCTTGCCGGGCGGACATTAGTTTCTGCACCACCTCCGGATGGGCGGCCGCCACGTCGGTGCGCTGCCCAGGGTCGGCCACCATATCGAACAGACGGTTTTCGTCATCCAGGCGGTATTGCTGACTACGTACGCTGGTGCTTTCTTGCCAATGATTGATCAGGGTGCGGGCGGGCCAGTCGTTTACTTCTCCCAGCAGCAACGGTTTCAGATTCACGCCGTCCAGTGGTTTCTCTTGCTCGGCCGAAATGCCGGTGAGGTCCACCAGCGTAGGGAGCAAATCCATCACGCTGGCAATCTGGGTTACACGGCTCCCGGCCTCCAGGGTGCCAGGCCAGCGTATCAGCAGAGGCGAGCGCACCCCGCCCTCGTCGGTAGCGCCCTTGCGACCCTTCATGTCGCCGTTCCAGCGCCAGGAGTTAGGCCCGTTGTCCGACAAATACAGCACAATGGTGTTCTCGGCCTGCCCCGTTTCTTCCAGCGTTTGCAGCAACCGCCCCACGTTCCAGTCGATGTTCTCGACCATCGCCAGGGCGGCGCGGGTAAAGGTCGTGTCTTCTCGGCTCGGGTCGCGGTTCAGGGAGTCCAGCGGTTGGTTAGCCAGGCGGTTCCACCAGCGGTCGGGCACCTGCATGGGGCTGTGCGGAGTGTTGTAGGGCATATAGAGGAAGAAGGGAGTCTCCCGTTCTTGCTCGATAAACGCAATCCCTTTGTTAGTGAGGTCGTCAACGATATAACCTTCCCCCTGCACGATCTCGCCGTTGTGCTCCAGCATCGGGCTGAAGTAGTTGCCCCAGTGGCCCGAGCAGAAGCCGTAGAAGTCATCGAAGCCGCGGGCGTTGGGGTGGTAGGGATACTGGGTGCCGTTGTGCCACTTGCCGTAGGCCGCCGTGCGGTAGCCCGCCCGCTGAAAGTGCTGCGCCAGGGTGGTTTCGTCCAGGTCGAGCCGCTCGCCCCCGGCCGAGGTGGAGTACACTCCGCCCCGGGTATGGTAGCGGCCGGTGAGCAGTTCGGCCCGGGTGGGTGAACACACCGCACTCACGAAGAAGCGGTCGAAGGACACACCCTCGGCGGCCAGTTGGTCGATATTGGGTGTTTGCAGGTTGGAATTGCCGTGCAGACTTAGGTCGCCCCAGCCCTGGTCGTCGCTCATGATCAGGATCACGTTGGGAGGGGCGGGCGGCGTTTCTTCCGCCGGAGAATTGCTGGTGCAACTATTCAGAGCCAGCGCGGCACTCAACAGGGCGGCGGCACCCGATAGAGAAGCAAGGCGAGTAGTCATGCTTCAAAATAAGCACTTAAGCGCTATTACCAAACTTAGGGGGCAAATCGGTGAGGCGTAACTTTCAAAAACTTAGACGAGCGCGTTTTCAGCGCGGCGTCTCAACGCATTCTCTAGCATTTCCCCGCTTTATTTTTCATTTTTACCGCTTCGCATAATTTTGTTTGCCTGATCTTCACTACCCCTAACGCATGAAGAAGCTTCCCCTGCATACTCAAATCATCATCGGACTGGTGCTGGGTTTGATTTTCGGCATCGCCAGCATCCAGTTTGGCTGGTCGCCCGAGTTCACCACCAAGTACATTAAGCCCTTCGGCACCATCTTCGTCAACTCACTCAAGATGATCGCCGTGCCCCTGGTGCTGGCCTCGCTCATCGTAGGTATCGCCAACCTGGGCGACATCTCGAAGCTATCGCGCATGGGCGGCAAAACCATCGGAGTGTACCTAGCCACCACCACCATTGCGATCACCATTGGGCTGCTGTGCGTCAATATTATGCAACCGGGCAAGCAGTTGCCCCAGGAGACGCGCGATAACCTGATGTCGCTCTACAGCGGCGACGTGGAGAACCGCGAAAACGTGGCGGCCGGGGTTAAGGAAGCTGGCCCCCTGCAACCACTGGTCGACGTGATTCCCCAGAACGTGTTTCAGGCGTTTAGCGACAACGGAGCCATGCTGCAGGTGGTGTTCGTTGCCCTGATCATTGGCGTGGCGCTGCTGAAAATTCCGCGGGCCAAGGGGCAGGTGGTCATTGACTTCTTCGACGGGCTCAACGATATCATTATTAAGATTGTAGAGTTTATTATGCTGCTGGCCCCCTACGGAGTGTTTGCCTTGATTGCCTCGCTGATCGTGGAGCTGGGCGGCAACGATCCCGACAAGGCCTTTGAACTGCTGTACGCCCTGGCCTGGTATACCCTGACCGTGCTCATCGGTTTGGCGCTGATGATGTTTGCGGTGTATCCGGCGGCGTTCAAAATATTCACCCGGGTAAAGTACAAAGTCTTTTTCCGGGCCATGCGTCCCGCCCAGTTGCTGGCCTTCAGCACCAGCTCCAGTGCCGCCACCCTGCCGGTGACCATGGAGGTGGTGCAGAACGACCTGAAGGTGTCGGAAGAGGTAACCAGTTTCGTGCTGCCGCTGGGAGCCACCATCAACATGGACGGCACCAGTTTGTATCAGGGCGTAGCCGCCGTATTCATTGCGCAAGCCCTTGGGCTGGGGCTATCCATCGGCGACCAACTGATGATTGTGCTCACCGCGGTGCTGGCCTCCATTGGCACCGCCGCGGTGCCCGGGGCGGGCGTGGTGATGCTGGTGATCGTGCTGGAGGCCATCGGCATCCCTACGGCGGGCATCGCCCTCATTCTGGCTCCCGACCGCATCATTGACATGTGCCGCACGGTGGTCAACGTGACGGGCGACGCCTCGGTGGCCATGATCGTGGCGGGCACCGAAGGAGCGATGCCTGAGGAGAAGATTCGTGAGTCGGTGGTGAACGCGGGGGAGTAGTTTCTTCTGTGAGTGATGCGTTGTGCTAAACGTGCCCTTCCCGTTCGTAAGAATCCTTGTCCTTCGTCAGTGCTGGCGTGCGTTTAGATTGTAGCAGACACTACGATTATGTAGGTATCACTGGTCTTTTTTTGCGACCGCCCGCCAACCCAATAACGCTGCTTTCGTAGTCTCTAGCAGTAGCGTACACAACCCAATTTATTCATGAAATCATCTTCCACCTCCGTTATTCCGGTAATCGCCAAATCCGAAGGCAAAAATATGAGCCGCTTGCAGAAGCAGTTCAACTCCCGCATCAAGAAGATCCGAAAGCTTAAAACTCAGATTGAAGAAACGGAGCAGGCCATGCCCGAGATCCGCAGCCTGATCCACCGCGAACTCCAGCCGCTGCAGGATAAAATCAATTCGCTGAAGGCGCAGATCGTCAAGCAACTGGACAAGGCCTGGGAAATGAAGTTCTTCCGCCACAAGGAAAAGGCCAAACTACAGGAACTGATTCGCCACAACGCCTACGAACTTATTCAGACGGGCCAAGACGCGCTGGAAGCCATTTATGACAAGCATGCCTCCACCACCTATCAGGAAGAAGCCCAGATGATGAATGAGAGCGGCAAACAGATGGCCAGCGCCATGTTCAAAAACATGTTCGACATGGATCTGGACCTCGACGATGTGGATATGAACGACTTCGGGCAGGTGAGCGAGCGGCTGTTTGCCTCGATGGAAGAACGCGCCCAGCAGGAAGAAGAAAAGCAGAAGAACAAGAAAAAAACCAAAGCCCAGCGGAAGCGCGAGGAGAAAATCAAAGCAGAAAACGAACACATCAGCAAAACCTCCCGCGCCGTCTACACCCGTCTGGTCAAGGAGTTTCATCCCGACAAAGAAACCGACGAAGAGCAGCGACTGTGGAAGACGGAGGTGATGAAACGGGTGACGCAAGCGTATAAGAAAGACGACTTTTTCGGACTGCTGTCGCTGGAGATCGAGCTGATGCAGGGCCACGCCCACGACCTGGGCGAACTGCCCGACAATCAACTCAAATACTATAACAAGATGCTTAAGGAACAGGTCGACGAGCTGCAGATGCAGTGGGACGCGATGACCAACCCCCCGCCGCCCTTCGACAGCATGGCCCCCTACCTGCGCGACGTGAAGCACGCCCCAACGATCATCCGGTGGCAAAAGCGCGACTTGCAAGAAACCCTAAGCGGGGTGGAGGGCGACCTGAAATACCTCAGCGACAAAAAGAACCTCCGCACCTTTTTGCGCGACTACGAACTGGAAGAAGACCGCTACGACGAAGACGATCTTTTCTTCTTCGACTGGGATAAAATTTAATCATCAGTACAGACGCGATTAATCGCGTCTCCACAGTATGATAGAATATGATCAAACAATTCGGCCACACCTGGTGGGGAAAGCAGTGGCTTAACTCCTTTAACCACATTGATAACAGCAACCGCCTGCCGCGGGGCAAATCCTACGCCCGCAAGGGGCGCGCCCACAGCATTGCCATCGACGGCAACACCGTCACCGCCAAGGTCGACGGCTCGGCGCGTCGCCCCTACCGGGTGAGCGTAAGCGTCTCCTCTTTTACGAAGCAAGAAAAGGAGGCGATCCTGGAAACCATCACCGACAACCCGCTTTTCTTGTCGCAATTGCTGGCGCGAGAGTTGCCGCCCCGGGTGCACGAGGTGCTCAGTCGACAACGCATTGATCTGTTCCCCGGCAGCTGGCGCGACATGGAGGCGGAATGCAGTTGCCCCGACTACGCCATGCCCTGCAAGCACATCGCGGCGGTGATTTACCTGATCGCCAACGAGATCGACAAAAACCCCTTCCTGATCTTCGAGCTGCACGGCCTGGATTTGCTCCAGCGGCTGCAAGCCAAAGGATACGCCGACGAGCGACCCGCCCGCGCCGATATTCCGTCGGTGCGCTTGCTGTGGCGACCGCTCTCCACCACGCCTCCCGAAGCGCCCGACCAGGTGCCTTCGCCGCCCGACCTGAGCCAGATTCCGGCCTGTAGCGACGAACTGCTGTCGCTGCTGTCGCCCGACCCGCTGTTCTACCCAGGCAAAGATTTTAAGGAAGTCGTCCGCAAAACGCTCAACGCCCGAGCAAAAGCGGCCAAGAAGCAACTGGAGGCAGCTCTCAGTGCCGAAGAAACTGCGTCGGCCGAACTGCCTCCCGCCTC
The DNA here is from genome assembly GCA_965217295.1 of Cyclobacteriaceae bacterium. Classification (GTDB taxonomy): domain Bacteria; phylum Bacteroidota; class Bacteroidia; order Cytophagales; family Cyclobacteriaceae; genus Tunicatimonas. The sequence goes on along the minus strand of CBDCHR010000008.1, from coordinate 2,359,983 downwards.
GGTGACGCACCTCCGGGTGGCCCTGGATAACACCCTGACCGTTAGCGCGGTGCACGTTCGCCAGAGCGACGGGGAGGAAAAAGTGGTACGATCCGAACCACTGACGTTCCTCACCAACTGGCTGGCCGCCCTGGAACCCGAGCGACTGAGCCGCTACGCTCCCGCCGTGCAGGCATTTTCGCTGGCCTATCGGATGAGCCTGGTGCTGGTGCGACAGGGAGCGGTGGTGCCCCAACTCTTTGAAGTAGGAAAGGATACCTACCGGATTCACTGGCTACCGGCCCGGCTGAACCGAGCGGTGCAACAGGCCACCCGGCAACTGGCTCCGCACCTGCCGCCGGACAGCCTGACCCTGTCGGTAGACCGCGAACCGCGCTACTTTCCTGAGGTGGAGCAGGCCACCCACCTGCTGGCGGCACTGATTACCCACATCACCCGCCCCCAGGCCTGGCAGGAAGACGATATGGCCGACGTTTTTTTCGGTCCCGACACGCTGAAACCGCACGACTTTGAGTCGCGGGAGTATCCGGTGACGATCTACCTGTGGCTGCGGCGGTTTTATCTGTACGAAAAGAACGTTATTCCGGTGATTCGCATCCGGGAAGAAGAACCGGAAAGTACGGAAGCAAGCTTCGTCATCGACCTGCTGGTGAAGCAGCGCGAGGGCACCTTCGTGGAGCCGGTGCCGCTGGCCGAGGTGTTTGAAGAACCGCCGTACGAAGAACTGCGGCGGGCGGTGCTCCAGGACTTGTCCCTGCTAATCAACTATTTTCCGCAACTAGGCACGGTGATCAGCAGCCACGGCGTGCAGGAGCTGACCGTAGATGGACGGGAGTTTGCGCAAATCTTCACGAAGACCCTGCCGGTGATCCGCCTGCTGGGTATTGACATCTTGCTGCCCAAGAGCCTGCAGCACCTGCTGCGCCCCACCCTGTCGATGACGCTGGACGCGGGCGACGAAAAGGGCATTACGAAGCATTTCCTGAGCATGGATGAACTGCTGCGCTACCGTTGGCAGGTGGCCATCGGGGACGAACAACTTAGTGCCGACGAATTTTTGGAGCTGGTGCACAGCGCCTCCGGGGTCGTTAAGATTCGCGACCAGTACGTTTACCTCAATCCGCAAGAAATCCGGCAGTTGGTCGACAAGCTGGAGAACCCGCCCGAGTTGTCGGGCAAAGAGCTGCTACAAAGTGCGCTCACCGAGGAGTACGAAGGCAGCCCGATCAAGCTCAGCAAGAAAGCCCAGAAGCTGCTGCGCTCGATGATGGAAACCGACACCGTGGCTCCGCCCGCCGACCTGCACGCGCAGCTGCGGCCCTACCAGCAGCGGGGCTACGCCTGGCTTTACAAAAACAGCCGCCTGGGCTTCGGTAGTATCATCGCCGACGATATGGGGTTGGGCAAAACCCTGCAGGTGATCGCCATGCTGCTGAAATTCAAAGGAGAAGGGCAACTGGACAAGAAGAAGGCCTTGGTGGTGGTGCCCACCACGCTGCTCACCAACTGGCAGAAGGAGATGAGCCGCTTCGCCCCGGCCCTGTGCTGGCACACCTACCACGGTCCGCAGCGGGCCTTTCCCGACGACGACTACGACGTGCTGCTCACCACCTACGGCATTGCCCGGGGCGACGTTAAAGCGTTGAACAAAATCAAGTGGCACAGCATCACCATCGACGAAGCCCAGAATATTAAGAACCCCGGCACCGCCCAGACTAAGGCGCTGAAAAAACTTAAATCGGAGGTGCGGATTGCCATGAGCGGCACCCCGGTCGAGAACCGACTGAGCGAGTACTGGAGTATCATGGACTTCACCAACCGGGGCTACCTGGGCAGTCTGAAACCCTTCCTGAAAGAATACTCCTACCCGATTGAAGTGGAGCAGGATCAACACCAACTGGAAAATTTCAAACGGGTGATGTCGCCCTTCATCCTGCGCCGCCTCAAAACCGACAAAAGCATCATCACCGACCTGCCCGACAAAATCACCACCGACGAGTATTGCCACCTGACCAAAGAGCAGGCGGCGGTGTACCAGAATGTGGTCGACGAGATTATGAAACAGGTGGAAGAGAAAGAGGGCATCGAGCGGCGCGGTTTGGTTTTCAAACTGATCATTGCGCTCAAGCAGATCTGCAACCACCCGGTGCAGTACCTCAAGCGGGGCAAGGCAGCGATACCGTTGTCGGGCAAGGCTACGCGCCTGATGGAGTTGCTGGACGACCTGTACGAGCAGGGCGAGAAGGTGCTGATCTTCACCCAGTTTCGGGAGATGGGCATACTCTTGCAGCAGTTTATCAGCGAGACCTACCACCGCCCGCCCCTGTTTTTGCACGGCGGTAGCAGTCGGAAGCAACGCGACCAGATGGTGGAAGACTTCCAGCAGCAACCCGAAATCAATACGATGATCTTATCGCTCAAGGCGGGTGGCACCGGCCTGAACCTGACCGAGGCCAACCACGTGGTGCACTATGATTTGTGGTGGAACCCCGCCGTGGAAGCCCAGGCCACCGACCGCGCCTACCGCATCGGGCAGCAGCGCAACGTGTTCGTGCACCGCATGATTACCGAAGGTACTTTTGAGGAAAAGATCAACCAGATGCTCATTGAAAAGCGCGAACTGGCCGACCTGACCGTCTCGCAGGGTGAGCAGTGGGTGGGTGAGCTATCCAATAAAGATTTGAAGGGATTGTTTACGTTGTGAGGGCGGTGTTATCTTTTGTTGATGTTAATTGAAGTAGCGAGTGCGTATTGTGAAGCGCAACCTGCGCGATCTAGAAGGATTGGCTTTAAACTATGCCTGACGAACTGGCCAAAAAACGTGGTCGTCCCAAAGAGCAGATGATTTTTAGCCTTTGTTAGGCAAAGTTTCATTTCTCAATACTTCAATCTGTTCCTTGGTCAATCCAGTAAGCTCTATGATCAATTCATCGCTTTTTCCTTTCTGTATAGCGTTTACAGCTACTTTCTCGATCCCCTTTTCCTCCCCTTCTTTCAAAGCGGTTTCAATCTCACTTCTTTCTATCCTGCGATTCTCCTGAAACCTTTTGTAGGCAATAAGTTCTTCCTTCGTAAGTGTTTCCTCTGTTAGCTTTTCCTTCGCCTCTTTCAATCCTTTAGCCCGGAAACTGTCCTTTACTTCACTGTTTTTTAAGAAGTAAACCCATTCGTCCAGGGTATCTTTAGCCACGTCATCGAAGTTATTGACCTTTATCACATAATACTTCGGAAATATATCCTTGATCTCTTTGACCTGGAAGGTGTTTTTCTGCGTCTGGGTTGGTTGTAATATGTCTCCGTGATGAATGCCGATAAACTTTCCATGATACTCATAAACGTAATCCTGGCCCTGCCCCAACCCAAAATAAACAATGTTGATTGAGTACACTTTCTTGATGGCGCCGTAAGGGTCTCCTTCTCTAATATATTCAGTAATCAGTTTGCAGGCTCCGTAGACCATTCGCTGGAAGTAATCTACCTGTGATTCGTTTTGCACTTCTACCAGCATGAGTTCCCCCGCTGAGGATTTAACTAGAATATCTACTCGATTGTATTTGTCGCCAGCTTCTTCCTTGTTGCCCTCCCCCTCAAGAATGCTTTCTATCTTCACCTCGAACTTGAGCAACTCTGAGAGAAAGCCTTCCAGTATAGTGAAATTGGCTTTGTGCCTTAGCAGTTTCTTAATCGCCCAATCAAATCTTATCAGTTTGTTTGCCATAATTGTTTGATTAATCTTTAGCAAAGATACCCTTTATCCGAATGGTTTTCATTTGATCACTTATAATTTTGCTTAACGTAGATTATATCCATAATAGGCGGATTACGCGCTTCAAACTTACCCCCTGATCGTAGGATTCCCTACAACTCATTCATCACTTAGGGCATCCGCTCAGTCTTTTGATCAGAGCATCATTTCGGTCAGCGGTGTGAATGTCGGTGCATTGAGGCCATAATGGACGTAAATGGCTATTACAAGCTGAAATTGGTTTCGTAATTCTTCTTCTTTTTGATTAAGGGTAATCAAAATATCCTATGGTAACGGGCATAGTTATGTTTTTCATCTTCTTGTTTATATCTGCATGATTTTAATTTAACGCTACTATACGATCTTATCAACATCTATATCTGATGATGGATGATGTCTTTACCAACGGTTTCGGCTAAGAAACGTAGGGCTTTTCGAGGCGATTACCTGTCCACCGAAACCGAAGTTTTCTAAATGAACGAACCTTTCTGAAACCCTTGCCTGCCCTATGTTTTCTTAGTCATTGTTAGCCACAGTATTTTTCTTCTATCTATCAAGAAGTTGAATATTCTGTAGACTATGAATGTATTCCTGCATTTGGTCGAATGTTGGCAGATCTATGGTTATTCCATCTGTACTTGTTTCTCTAGCGCTCTCACGCTCACCTATTTCAATTAATTGACGTTGGATATAAATAGTCTGAGCTGTTGAAACCTCTTCGACATTATCAGGTCTCTGTGATTTAAAATAGTCTTGTGCGAACCAAAAAGCTGTATTGAGATCATTCACGTTTGTTGAATCAATCCAAGTTTTTTCCGTTAGATGGATTAACCAATTCCAAACAGTTCGACCTTCATAGTCCGTAGTCTCCCAAAGTCGACCTATCGGGATGTTATAGTCATATCTAGGGTTGACTTTGCCAATTATTCCGTAGTCTTCTGTAACTTCCCAAATTCCAAATTTGACAATCATATTTTCTTGTTTTTATATTGTGGCTAACATAGGTATAAACAAATCTACCGTATTCAATACGAGAATGCAAGGTTGCTCGTGCGGCATAAACAAACCTTTATCCACTGATTAGCGTAACCGAAAACGGACGGGTTGGGCAAACTTGCTGCTTTTCTGAACGGCTGGCGCAATGAAACATCCTCTTCATGCTACATTAACATCCCTTACAGGAAAAGACCAGAGCTATACACAAAATGGACAAGAGCGCCACCAACGAAATGTCCACCGGCTTTAGTTTTGCTTGGGTGTACGACAATTTGCAGCCATTCCTCTTCAGCGAGGGGATTGGTACATCATTAGCGTATCCGTACTTTATGGCTTTTCATACTTCGAAATTCATTATTCCTTGTTCGACATTCGATATTATTTAAATATCGAATGTCGAACCGGGCGCCGGGCGCAAGGAATTTCGAATGATGAAGTAATAAAAAACTGCATTTTGTCGTACACCCGTTTTGCTTCCCTCATACCTGACTTATTTTGGTTCTCCTATTTTCGCTCATCAAGCTACTCCCGCATCTCGTTCTCTGGCACCAGTAGTTGTTGCTTAAACGAATTTAAGTTTTCTAACGCAAATGCTGGTTTGCCGTGCAGGGGAAACAGTCCGCGCACCGGCACGGTCACGGCGTTCCACCCGGCCGCAAAGTTATCCCAGTCTGCCGGACGGATGGGCGCGTGGGTGAAGTCGGTTTCCTCTTTTTCATAATTTGCTCCAATGGTCGCGTCGCCGGTGAAGAGAAACTGTTCGGGTTCGGCGTAGAGCAGGGATGAGCCAGGCGTGTGGCCGGGCACGGGGAAGTAACGCAACTGATGCTGGGCGAGCAGTTCCTCTGCTTCCTCTACGGGTTGCACGGCCTGCCCCCGCCGGTCGGCAGAGTGGATCAACACCGGCGCGCTCACCCATTGCGCCACCTTCGACAGGGGGCCAAACGCCTGCGAGAGCAAATCGCTGTGGGTGAGGAACAGGGCCACCGGCGTATAACGTTCGCGCCAGCGATCCACCGCCGCCCGCGTGGCTTCGTGCACGGCGTCCACCAAGATCATCTGATCTCCGCGCAGCAGGGCGTAGGACTGTCCGTAGCGGAAGCGGTGCTTGTCCACGCGGAACATCACCAGATTGTCCAATGCCTGAACATCTTGTCCGGGCGGCGTGGCGGCAACCTTTTGAATGGTTTCGGAAGGGTTCATGCGTAGGTGGGTTTAATGGATAAGACTTTCAAAATCATTTCTTTATTTAGCCTTTAGCAAAGTGGCACTGAAATCGGTAAAGTCTCCCAGATGATGACCAACAATACTGGCGACAATGTCCAGGTTGAGCGACGTATAATCATGAATTGCGATATTCCGAAAGCTTACCATTCCCTGCAATCGCTTGCTTAGAGAAGCGGAAATTAGTTGATGCTCCGCCAGGAGCGAAAACAGCTCGCGACTGGTCTGAGGTACACCAAGCTTTTGGGTTTTCACCACGTGAGCGGCCATATCGATGCAGGCCTGGCACGTCCGTTGAAGGTTGAGGACCACCGCATCCTGCTTGGTAAAATCCGTGCCGAAGTCTTCGTCAAAGTCTTCCCGGATACGGGCCACGCACCGCTCTACGATGGCGGCCTTGTTGGTCAGCACGTCACTTGCCATAGATTCGTCCGGTCTGTTGGATAGCCTCTAGGATGGGTTTTCGATCATCGTTCAGGGTCAGATACAACTGATACACCTTCAACTCCCACCACTCCATCGTGGTAGCATCCGCCGTGAAGATACGTTCTCCGGTGCTCACCACCTGGAACTGCATCACCGTAGAAGCCGTCGATAAATCTACCAGATCCACGTCGCGGTTCAGCGCAATGGCCAACTGCTGAATCAACTTCCAGCGAAGCAGCGCGTCCATCGGCTCGGAAGTCAAAACCGCAACGTCGACATCGCTATCCTCCGTGAAGTGCTCCGTCACCACGCTGCCGAACAGATAAATGGCCTGCACGGTGGGAAGGGCCCGCTGTAAATGATGGATGATTCTTTCTTTTTGTACGTTGAGAGATTCCTCTGTTACCGCCATCAGTGCGCTATTTCTTCACCATAGCTTCCCTTGAACTCGACGCATCTGCCGTCGGGAAGTCCGAAGGGATTTCTTGGGTCACCTTTCCCGTTGCCACCCACTCGGTGCCGCGCAGCATGGAGGTCAAGAAGCCCACGCCCGCCACTGAGTAGTCGGCGTGGCCCATGATGTTGTGGAAGATACGACCCTTTCCGTAGGTGAGCGTCATCAGGGCCGGTTCGTGGCGACCGGTTCCCTTAGTCTCCTTCGCTGAAAACGCCGTGGCCAGCACTTCCATGTTTTCGGCCGGACCGCGCAGGCTGTTGTAGAGTTCGTCCTGGGTATGCATCCATACGCTGGGCATGCCCTTGGTGATTGGATGGTCGGGGTTCCTGATCTGGATCTGATACTCGCTCTGCGGACCGTGCGCTCCGGCACTGCCCGGCGTGGTGTCGCGCACCAGTTCTCCGGTGTCGTTGTAGTAAACCAGCGGACCATCTTCTTCGGTACGGTTGCCCCAACCCCCCAGGCCGATCATCCGGTTGTAAGCCTTCCAATCGGGAAAGGAGTTGTCGGCCGCGTGGAACACCACCAGACCGCCGCCCGCTTGGATAAATTGCTCAAACTTCCGCTGGGTTTCGTTGGGCCAGGGGGCGGCGTTCCAGCCGAAGTTGCACACCACCACATCGTAGGCCGAGAAGTCAGGCTCGTAGCTAGGATCGGCCTTGGGTTCTTCCAGGGCGGTGGTTTTGCCTGCTCCGTCCACGATAAATTCATCAAGAAACTCCTCGCCCTTCCAGGTGTAGGCCGTGCGAGCCACGTCCACCGAAAACAAGCCGGTTTCTTCCATATACTCCTTGAGCATATAGGTGATTTTGGGCCAGTGGTCGTGGTTGTTCTGACCATCGACGATCAGTACTTTGATCATATCCTGACCGAGGGCGGCGGCACTCAGCATATAGGCGAAGGCGGCCGTGAAGGCTATTCTGAGGAACATAAGAACGATTTTGTGAGCCGGTAAATATAGCAATTTCACGGCAATACGTACATCCCCGCCCCGGTTTAGCGCTTCGGTACCAATCTTGCGCCAAGCATCGGTATAACCAAACGTAACTTCATGAAGTCCATTCAATCTGTAGTCCTGCTGTTTGTGCTTACCCTGCTGCTACTCGGTTGCTCTAAAAATGTAACCCGCGTAGATACCAACTCCGACATTGACCTGAGCGGCCGCTGGAACGATGCCGATTCGCGCCGGGTGGCCGAGGCCATGTCTGAAAGTGCACTGGGCAGCGCGTGGCGCGAAGGCTTCGCCCGCAAGCACAACCGCCAACCGGTAGTGATCGTCGGCCTGATCGCCAACAATAGCCACGAGCACATCGAGGCGCAACCCTTCATCAAGGACATCGAGAAAGAGTTTGTGCGCTCGGGACTGGTGCGGGTGGTGCAGAACAACGTGCTGCGCGAGAAAATGCGCACCGAGCGGGCCGATCAGCAAGATTTCGCTTCGCCCGATACCCAGAAGCGCTGGGGGGCCGAGTTGGGCGCCGACTACATGATGTTCGGCACGATTAACTCGATCGTCGATCGCGAGGGCCGCAAGCAGGTCACTTTTTATCAGGTAGACTTGGAGCTAGCCGACCTGGAGAGCAACGAACTGGTGTGGGTCGATGGAAAGAAAATCAAGAAATACATTACGGGTTAAGGGTTCGGAGTTCTGGGTTGTGAACTACAAACCCAGAACCTTTTCAACTCCGAACCTAGAACCGCAAACCTCCGAGATTTATCAGAGTAATCGCTAATGAAGGTTAGACTCCTCGTAATGCTGCTGGCGCTGCTGGGCTATTCCTGTGCTTCGTACTACCGAACCAACCAGAAGTTTAACCGCTACTTTGCGGAGGGGGAGCTAGAACGAGCCGACAAAGTGCTGGAGGGAAGTCCGAAGGCCGCCGAGGGAAAAGCCCGCCTGTTGTACTACCTGAACCGGGGCGTGACCACCGCCCTGCTGGGGCAACCCGAAGAAAGCAACCGACTGCTCGAGCGCGCCTACGAACTGGGCGAAGATCTGCGCAACAACTACTGGAACGTGGCGGGCTCTTACCTGATCAACCCCACCTTCTCGAACTACACCGGTGAGGACCACGAGTTGCTGTTGATTCACTACTACAAGGCGCTCAACTACCTTCAACTCAGCGACACCAAGGCCGCGCTGATAGAATGTCGACGGTTGAATATCAAACTCAACCAGTTTGCCGATAAGTACCCGGCCGGAAAGGGACGAAGGTACCGCCGCGATGCGTTCGTGCATACGCTGATGGGGCTTATCTACGATGCCGACGGGGATGCCAATAACGCCTTTATCGCCTACCGCAATGCGGTGGAAATCTACGAGGAAGACTACCAGCCCCTGTTCGGTATCAGCGCCCCGCAGCAACTTAAGGAAGACCTGCTGCGCACCGCCCACCAGATGAACTTCAGCGACCAACTGCGGCGCTACGAACGGCAGTTCGACATGACCTACCTGCCCCAAGCCCGGACCGGCGGCGACCTGGTCTTCTTCTGGAACAACGGACTGGGTCCGGTGAAGGCCGAGTGGGGCGTGAACTTTGCGCTGGTGCGCGGGGCGGGCGGCCTGGTGAATTTCCAGAACCAGCAGTACGGCTGGAACTTCCCCTTTCGGCTTGAGAGCGACGAAGCGTACGAAGAAAAGGGACTTAGCAACCTGGAGCTGATTCGGGTGGCTTTTCCCCGCTACCAAGAGCGAGCGCTTTACTTTGATCAGGCCAGTCTGAAGGCGGTCGGCCGCACCTATCCTTTGCAGAAAGCCGAGGACGTGAACGCCATTGCCTTTCAGGGTTTGCAGCAGCGCATGCTGCGAGAATTTGGCACTTCGTTGTTGCGCGTAGCGCTCAAGAAGGGTGCTGAGTATGGTGTACGCGCCAAAAATGATGACCTGGGGGCGGTGCTCGGCTTGGTGAACGCCCTCACCGAACGGGCCGATACCCGCAACTGGCAAACCATCCCGCACACCATCTACTACCGCCGGGCGCCCCTGCCCGCGGGCGAACACACGGTGCAATTGGCCTTGCAAGGAGGCAACCGCCGTCAGACCCACGAATTCACGGTGGCAATCCGAAAGAATCGCACCACCTTCCACTCATTTCAGTCGTTGGAAACTACCGGGTTTCCTTCCGTGCGCGGTGGCTACAGCGCAGTTCCGTAGCACCCGGCAAACCACCACCTCGTAACTTTTTCGACCCTTCGCCGGTTTTCAGTACGGTTCTTGTCTTAAACTATGACAATCTATACACCTAACGATACTAAAATGAAAAAGCACTTTTTATCAATTGCCCTGCTTTCAGTAGTGACCATGACTACCTTGCAAGCACAGGTTGCCTTCGGCGTGCGAGCCGGAGTGAGCATCTCGAACATCCGGGGCGAAGACGCCAACAACGCCGCGGTAAGTCAATACACAAATTCTGTTACCGGACTGGAGTTGCCCAGTTTTCTGGAAGGCATTAATATTGGCAGTCTGGCCCAGGCTGATCCTAAATCGCTGACCAGTTTCTTTGCGGGCGCCTACCTGGACCTGCCGTTGCTGAGCGCGGTGCATCTGGAACCCGGAGTGTACCTAGCCAGCCGGGGTTACCGATTGGAAAACGCCTTAGAAGGTATCGCTAAGCTCGATATTGTTAACCGCTCCTATTACGTGGAGATTCCCGTTTACGCCCGGGTATTTGTCTCAGAGGGATTGAATATCTTTGCGGGTCCCCAGTTCTCGATCTTGGTCTCTAATACTTTCAAGACGGATATTTCAGCGGGCATCGGAAGCTTCAACCTGGCCAACTTCGATTTTGAAAATGACAACAGTAGCGATTTGAACAACATCGATGTGGGATTGGCCGCCGGAGTAGGCTACGAGTTGCCCTTCGGACTTAATCTACAGCTAGGCTACGACCTCGGTTTCGTACGATTCACCGAGAACACCAAAGCCTACAACGGAGTGTGGAAGCTCGGCGCGGGCATCACTTTCTAGCGCGTCGCTGTTCAAAGAAATCCCGCCGGACGAACGGCGGGTTTCTTTTTTACTGCCGAAACTTGTTATCCTTGTTTAATTATTACACCCGTAAGACCCTTTTCACTTAAGTCTTCATTGCGATGCCGCGTATTCTAACTTCGCCCCGGAATCTTAATGCAGTAGTATGCGTACCCATTTTTTGCAAAGCAATCCATCACCGGTTTTTGCTCACTTCCACCAGTCCAAAGCTTGGGTGAACGACGGTGAATTATGAATACGGAAGCAAACGGAATCTCACCCGTGATCAAGTCCCGGGCCACCACCACGCTAGAACTAGACGAGGGGCGCAACATCACGCATGCCTACACCAGCCAGTACCAAGGCTTTGATTCGCAGGGTCGGCTGACCAGCGAAATCGTGTATAATTCTTCCGGAAAGGCCGAACGGAAGGCGCTGCACACCTACAACGATGCGGGGCGCCTGGTGGAGCAGACAGTATTTGTGGAGCGAGATCAGCTACTCGAACGAACCGATCATTTCTTCGATGACGACGGACATCTCATTCGGACCGAAGCTACCCAGGCGAACGGAGAGAAAAGCATCAAGGAGTACCATTATGACCCGGTAGAAAACATCGGAAGGGCCGTGTTGAACTCGGGTAGCGGACAGATCAGGGGGTACGAGATTCGCTGGTACGGCAGTAGCAACGAAGTGATCGCCGAGGTGAAAACCGATACCAACAACCGAACCGCCTACAAGCGTTTCGCCACCTACGACGGGGCCGGTCGGCTGGTGATGGAAGAGATTTTCGGCTACGACGAAGAGTTCGAGAAGCGAACCATGTATACCTATGCACCCGGCGGAGTGCTCACCGCGATTACTACCACCGGACCCCAACGCCGCAAACTAAGCACCGAAAAGCTTACCTATAACTCCTGTGGACAATTAGTAGAACGGACAGTAACCAATCACCTTGAGAAGTCTGTCATTTGGTTTTGCTATCGCTACAACGAACAAGGCCACCAGGTGGCCGACGAAACCTACGAAGGGCAGCGCCTGATCTTCCGCAACTTTGCTAAGTACGACGCCCACGGCACGCTCACCGAAGAAGAGCTGCTCAGCACCGGCGACACCCCCTTCCACGCTATCCGCAAGCATGTAATTGAGTATTGGTAGCCCGTACAGACGCGATTCATCGCGTCTCATCGCGTCTCCACGATAATGGCATTCCACCCATCGAACTATTCCCCTTACAACTTGGTATTATTATTCGTACCTTTGTGAATCACTACACGACCAAGTTCCGGGCACCTCTTTATACGTTGCTTTGAGCTTTAGAAGAAACGTATCTCTATGACCTTTCAAGAAACGGGCCTCCGCCCCGAACTCTTATCCGCGCTGGCCGACATTGGCTTTGAGCAACCTACTCCCATCCAAGAAAAAATTATTCCGCTGCTGTTGGAAGAACAAACCCGCGACCTGGTGGCCCTGGCCCAAACCGGTACGGGTAAAACCGCCGCCTTCGGCCTGCCCCTGCTGCACCGCACCGATCCCCACCTCCCGCAGGTGCAAACCCTGGTGCTGTGCCCCACCCGCGAGCTCTGCAACCAGATTGCGGGCGATCTGGAAAGTTTCGCCAAGCACCTGACCGGTGTTCGGACCGTGGCGGTGTACGGCGGGGCCAGCATGGACACCCAGATTCGGGCCCTCAAGCGCGGGGCCCAGGTGGTGGTGGGCACTCCGGGCCGCGTGCACGACCTGATCCGCCGCAAGAAGCTCATTATCGACCAGGTGCAGCACCTGGTGCTCGACGAGGCCGACGAGATGCTGTCGATGGGCTTCAAGGACGAATTGGAAGCCATCATTGGGCAGACTCCCGCCGAGCGGCAGACCTTGCTGTTTTCGGCCACCATGCCCGACCACACCGTCAAAAACTTCGTGCGCGACCCGCTGCAGGTGTCGGTAGGCACCAAGAACGCCGGGGCCGACACCGTGCAGCACCGCTACTACGTGGTGAACGCCCGCGACCGCTACCTGGCCCTTAAGCGCATCGTCGACGTGCACCCCGACATTTACGGCATCATTTTCTGCCGCACCCGTATGGAGACCAAGGATGTGGCGGCTAAGCTCGGCGCCGAAGGCTACAACGCCGACGCCCTGCACGGCGACCTTTCGCAGGCGCAGCGCGACTACGTGATGGGGCAGTTTCGCGACAAAACTCTGCAACTGCTGGTCGCTACCGACGTGGCCGCCCGGGGTATCGACGTGAACGACCTCACTCACGTGATCAACTACAACCTGCCCGACGACCCCGAGGTGTATACCCACCGCAGCGGCCGCACCGGACGGGCTGGACAAAAAGGCACTTCGATTGCCATTATCCACCGCCGCGAGATGAACCGCATCCGCAGCATCGAGCGCATGATCAAGAAAGAGTTCATTCCGACGCTGGTACCCACCGGCCGCGAGATCTGCGAGAACCAGCTCTTCTACTTGATCGACAAGGTGCAGCGGGTGGAGGTAGACCACGAGCAGATCGATTCGTACCTGCCCGCCATCTACAAGAAACTGGAGTCGCTGAGCCGCGAAGACCTCATCAAGCACTTCGTGTCGGCCGAGTTTAACCGCTTTCTGGACTACTACAAAGACGCGCAGGACCTCAACGTGGCCGCAAACGAGAAGAAGGAACGCGGCGGCAAGCGAGACCGGGAGCAACGCGGTGGAAACCCGGAGTTCTCTAAGTTCTTTATCAACGTGGGTAGTCACCACAAGCTGTCGCCCGCCCGCCTAATGGGCCTAATCAACGAGCAGACTCCCAAGAAGGGCATGGCCATCGGTAAGATCGATATCACCGACCGCTTCGCCATCTTCGAGGCCGACGCCCGCTACGAGAAGGACCTGCTGAAGGGCTTCAAGAAGGGCGCTACCTTCGAGGGACACCCCGTGCACGTGGAGCTCACCCAGGTGGGCCCCGCACCCAAGGACGAAAAGCGCCGCTTCAACGGTGACTTCCGCAAGAAGAAGAAGTTTAAGAAGGGTAAGAAGCGCGTGCGGTAGAATTGCTTCGGTTCTGAGCCTCTCGGTGAAGTTTCGATAAGAATCTATCTATTTGAGGCAAGTATTCGGTTGGGGCATCACTCAGCTTCCTCAGAACTGACTGGTATAATTCAGCTTGGCTCATAATCACAACGTTGGTTCGCTAATAACGCTTCGGTAAAGATGACAATTTTGAACCAATGATCTACCCTTTTGGCGTTAACGCTTGGCTACTCTCAGACACCCATCGGATCGTACGCTGCCGACCCGATAGCGGGAAGGGCCGTTCCCGTCTCTGCCCGCCCGGAGGTCCCTTTCAGGTGACCCCCGGGGTGCCCGAGAGGGGAGCGCCCAGACTGGCCTTTCGTAGAGAAGTATCCTACCAACCACTACTTCACCCCTTCCAAAAACACCTCCCATACCTGCATCTCGTCTCCGCCGAAGTCTTTGGCCACCCGCTTCACCAGCACCCGCACCCGGGTCGGCGCGCTCCCCTGGGACGTACGGGCCTCGCTCTCGGTCGCCTCGGCGCCGGGCATCGATAACTCCCCGCGGTACTGCAACGAATCTTCCCGGGTGAGCGGATAGCTAAGCGCCGGTTCGCCCGTAGCAAAAGTCACCAATTCGTCAGACTGCACTAGCTCATCCAGCCACTGTTGGGCCGTCATCGTCCGGGGCTGCTGCCCAGCGGGAGTCAGCCGTACGCGGGCCTGCGGGTTGGCGAACAGCAGCAGCGCCTGCCGGGCCGCTTCCGCCCGAAAGGTACTATCCAACGAAGGGTCGCTCACCAAGTTGAGGTAGTCGAAGAAGTCGCGCAGCTTCTGCTGGGCCCGCACCTCCAGGGCTCGGAGTTGGCCCGCGCTCAGCCGGTCGGCGGTGAGTTGGTCGTTGAGTTGCGCTTCGGTGGGCGCGGTTTCGGCCAGCGCCACGTCGGCCGCAGGTTCGCGGTTGGCCGAGGCACACCCCGCCCCCAGCAGGCTGGCCCCCAGGCCGATCCATACCCAATTACGGAGCCGTTTCATCCTCTTTCTGTTTAAAGCGCAACACCTGGATGCGGTCGTCCGTGTAGCGGATGTCGAGCACCTCGATCTGTCGCAGACTGCGCAGCGGCATGGTGAGCTTGTTGATAAATTCTTGCTTGTTGTACAGTTCCATGCCCAGCTCCTGTCCAGCGAAAAGCTGGTAGATGCGCGCATCAGGAGCAAACATCGAGTCGAGCTGCCCGCGGCGCTGCTGCCAGTCGCTCACGTCGGCGCGGGAGAAGAGCCGGAGCATCCAGGCGTAGTCGTCGGTTTCCAGGGCCACTTGCTCGGTGGGGTTCGCCTTGTCCAGCACCCGCACCAGCGTATCGTTCTTGTAGTACGAACTGCGCACCACCAGTCGCACCTGCTCGCTGCGCGTGCGCACCGTGAGGCAGCCCCCGGCGTCCACCGGCAAGCGGTAGGGCGACTCCCCCTCCAGCAGCACCCGCACGCTCACCTCATCAGGAGAAATGGGCTGCCGGTTGTAGGCGTTCATGAGGCAAAACCGGTAGGTAACGGGCCGCTGCGTCCAGCGGTAGAGGCCTAGCAATCCGCTCAGCAGCAGGACTCCTGCGGCAATCCCCACCCACGCCCTTTGCCTCGCTCGGGGGGCGGGGGGCAAGACCGCAGCCTCCGGGGAGTGCTGCTGCCGGTAGTCGTTCCAACTGTCGTAGCCCACGTAGCGACTCAGCAGGTCGAGCATGTCTACCCGGGGCACCGTTTCCCGGTCGGCCTTGAAGTGGGTGTAGAACCACTTCTCGCTCACCCGCCCGTTCACCTTTTCGGCCAAATCATCCTGAAAGCACCGGATGTCCTCCCCCTTCCAGATGCGAATGTCGGACGGGTTGGCCGGACACGCCTGCCGGGCGGTGGTGGCAACATCTTGTTTGAGTTGCTGAAAGCAAGTGAATGCAGCGGTAGGCATACCGGCCAAAGATACGAAAGTCAGCGGGTAACGCGCTTGGTAAAACGCCGGAATTTCTTGTAAACCGTTTTACAAGCGCTTTGCTCGGCCCTTTCTTCGCTCGTTTACCACCGTAGAGTACGACCACGTCTACGCCAGCCCCTGGGGCTATCCGTTGCGGTAGATGTCTTTGCGGTGGCCTACCTTGGTCACATTGACCACCTTTATTTCCTCTTCGATACGATAGATGATACGGTACTGTCCTACCCGGATACGCCAGAACTCTTCTTGCGTACCAGAAAGCTTTTTACTGCCCGGTGGGTGGGGATCATCCCCCAGGGCTTCAGCGCTCTCTATTACGCGGGGGATGTCCGCTTTGTTTAGCTGCCGGATATCTTTAGCGGCTTTCTTAGTGAAGACAACTTGGTAGTTCAAAGCTTGCCTTCTTGTTTAAGTTCTGCTTTCAACTCCGCTAGGGTAATGGTTTCATCATCTTTGTGAGCCTCCGCTTCCAGTACATCTAATAGCTCTTCGATTAACTCGCCATACTTTTCAAAGTCCAGTTGAACGGCAACCGTCTTATTTTGAGCGTTCACCAGATAAGTGATTCCTTCCATGGTTTTTCTGTTTATGTGCTACCAAGGTAATACTTTTCTACCTCATCTTCATCTTCTTTAAATTGCTTGAAGGCAGCGATGGACCTACCTGCCAAAGGTACGAAACTCGGCGGGTACGGCGCTTGGTAAAACGCCGGAAATCCTGGTAAACCGTTTTACAAACGCTTTACCACCCCTTTTCTTCGCTCGCTCGCCCTGGTTGCGTAGGTTAGTGCATCACTAAACTTCTCATTACCATGAAAAAACCCCAGAACAACTCCCTGAAGATTGTCCGCGAAGCGGGCCTGCTGATCGTGAAGAGTAGCCTCGCCTTTCTGCTGCTGCTGTGGCTGCTCACCCGGTGTCAACCGTCGGCCCCCACCACCAATCCTGCTCAAGAACAAGGGGACATGATCGTTCCGCCGCCCACCGCCCAGCCCGCCCCGAAGGAGCAAGCGCAGTTACCCGAGATCTACGCGGTGCCCGACGAAGAAGAAGTGGAGGAAGAACTATTCCTCTCCCTTGACATAGAAGTTGCCGAAGAGGCTGAGATCGACGAGATGGCGTTTCATGAAGCACCCCATGAGGAGATAGGTTTTATGAACGAACGCCCCGCTCCCGACTTCTCCACCGAAGAGTACGACCGCATCTACGCCAACCCCTTCCGCCGCGTGGGGCAGCACCCGGTGTCTACCTTCTCCATCGACGTGGACAACGCCTCGTACAGCAACGTGCGCCGCTTCCTCACCCAGCACCACCAACTGCCGCCGCCCGACGCGGTGCGCATCGAGGAGATGATTAACTACTTCGACTACGACTACCCCCAACCCACCGACGCCCACCCGTTTGCCCTATACACCGAGGTGGCCCCCTGCCCCTGGAACGCCGACCACCAACTGCTGCACGTGGGCCTGCAGGGCAAGTCGCTCGACTATGAGCATACACCGCCCAGTAACCTGGTGCTGCTGCTCGATGTGTCGGGCTCGATGGAGGATGCCAACAAGCTGCCCTTGGTCAAGAAGTCGTTCCGCATGCTGGTGAACGCCCTAGGAGCTCGCGACCGCGTAGCGATTGTGGTGTACGCCGGAGCGGCAGGGCTGGTGCTGCCGTCTACCCCCACCACCGAGAAGCGAACCATCGAGGCGGCGCTGGATCGGTTGTCGGCCGGAGGGTCTACTGCCGGAGGCGAAGGCATCGAGCTAGCCTATCAGATTGCCCGCGAGCAGTTCATCCCCGAGGGCAACAACCGGGTGATCCTGGCCACCGACGGCGACTTCAACATCGGCACCTCATCGACCGGCGACCTGGTGCGCTTGATTGAGGAGCAGCGGCGGGGCGGAGTGTACCTGACCATCTGCGGCTTCGGGATGGGCAACTATAAGGACGGGCGCATGGAGCAGATCAGCAACGCGGGCAACGGCAACTACTTCTACATCGACAACGTGGCCGAGGCCGAGAAGGTGTTCGTGCGCGAGATGCGCGCCAACCTGTTCACCCTGGCCAAGGATGTGAAGCTGCAGTTGGAGTTCAACCCCACCCGGGTGAAGGAGTACCGGCTGATCGGCTACGAGAACCGGGTGCTGGCCCGCGAGGACTTCGACAACGACCAGAAAGACGCCGGAGAACTGGGCGCGGGCCACACCGTGACAGCCCTCTACGAACTCATCCCCGCCGATCCTAACAAAGCCTTGCTAGCGGACGCGGCCTTGCAATACCAGCAAAGTACCCTCACCCCCCGGGCCAGCAGCAACGAACTGCTCACGCTCAAGCTGCGCTACAAACCCATCGGGCAGGAAACCAGCGTGCTGATGCAGCAGACCGTACCGCAGGGCAAACGAGTGAACGGGGCACCTTCTCCCGCCTTTCGTTTGGCGGCGGCCGTAGCCTCCTTCGGCATGCAGTTGCGGGGTTCGGCTTATGTTACGGATTCGACCACCGTTGCCAAGCAACTCAGTTGGGAAACGGTTCGTTCACTAGCCCGTGCTTCGGTCACCGACGGCAACCCGGATCAGCAGGAGTTTTTGCGGTTGGTGGAGACGGCGGCGCTGCTGGCTGAATGACAAGCCACACCTTGTCACAACGAGGGACCGGAAGCCCCCCGCTGTTGCCGGTGACTCTTATCCACTCACCACAAAACCGTGGGCTGTGCCTCACAGCCCACTTTAAAACAAATGTACCACATTATGCAACTTGCCGCAACGAGGGGCCGGAAGCCCCCCCGCTGTTGCCGCGGACTCTTACCCACTTACTGGTTGTAGGGTAGCGATAGCACGCGGTGCCCGGCATCCTACGACCCATCTAAAAACCACCACACTATTAGACCCATAAAGCTATGCGCACGATACTAATCATCCTCTTCGTCACCGTGGCCCTGCGCGGGCTGGCCCAACCGGATATCCGCTGGCCGAACGATACCAGCCAGGCGCAGCAGAACGTGGCCCTGTACACCGATGCCCTGCGGGCTAAAGAGTACGCCGCCGGGCGGGAGCCGCTGCGCTGGTTGCTGGTCCAGGCTCCCGATCTGCACGAATCGCTCTACGTGAAGGGGGAAAAGCTGTATCAAGGGCTGATCGAGCAGACCAGCAACCCCGATCTTCGGCAGCAGTACCAACGGGAAGCCCTGGAACTGTATGATCTTCGCATCCGGCACTTCGGCGGAGAAGCGGCGGTGCTAAACCGCAAAGCCTACGCGGCCTATCGCTACTACCGCAAAGAGCCAACGCAGTACGCAACCCTGATCAAGCTTTTTGACCGGGCCTACGCGGCGGGCAAGCAGCAGTTGAGCAGCGCCAACCTGTTGGCCTACATGGATGTGATCCGCCTGCACCGCCGGACGGATAAAGCGCTGACCGACGAGGAAATACTCGAACGCTACGACCAGATCGCCGGAGAACTGTTGCGCCGAGGTGAAGCCGAGAAGCAGACGGTGGTCGACAACATGCTGGTGGAGACCATTGCGCTGACCTGCCCGCTGGTGTACGAGAAGTTTGGCGTTCCCTTCGAGCAGGATACCAGCGACGTGGCGAAGGCCAGCAAGGTGGTTGCGTTGGCGCTGGCTAATCAGTGCAGCGATCTGCCGGTGTTTTTGGTTGCGGTTCGGGCGGTGCAGCGGCAGCAGCCTTCCGCAGGCAGGGCTAAAACAATTGCTCGCCTCTACGAAGCGAAAGGCCAGCCAGCGGGGGCCGAACAATACTACCAAGAAGCCGTTCGGCTGGCCGATACCGACTCCCTCAAAGCTGAACGTGCGTACCAGCTAGCGGCCTTTTATCAACGGGCTGGTCAAAACAAAGACGCCCGTGATGCCGCTCAGCAAGCCGTTCGCCTCGACCCCACGTTAACGGAGGCGCACCGGCTGATGGGAGATTTGTACTACGCTAGTTTCGATGCGTGCCGCCAGGGCCAGCAGCAGGTGGCCGACCGGGCCGTGTACTGGGCCGCCTACGAGCAGTACCGGCGGGCCGGTCGCACCGACCTGATGGAGCAGGCCCGGCAGCAGTTTCCAACGGTAGAAACAATCTTTCAGGAAGGCTATGAAGAAGGGCAACTAGTGCCGGTGGGTTGCTGGATGGACGTGACGGCGGCGGTGCGACGGCGATAATCTTGAAAGTCTTCGTCGCTCATATCCTTCCAGGAACCGGCCAGGGCTAACGTTTTTTTCGATTGTCGCTTCGGTTCTGGGCCGCTCGGTGAAGTTCCGATAAAAAGCTATCTACCTGGGGTAACTACTCGGAGGGAGTATCACTCGGCTCAGAAATAATCTCTAAAAACCCTACCCGCGTAACAAAACCCTTCACCTGGGTTTAGGCATCAAAATCATGGACAATATCTTTGAACCAAATAGTGTTAACCATCAAATCAAAGATGACATGAAGAAGAACATCCGAAGTGCCATGAACCTGAAGTATTACCTGGCCGACAATCCTTTGACCAAAGATGAAACCGACTTCCGGGCCGTCTCCAAGCACGAGCGGACGGTGACGCACGAGGAGTTGGTAGACATGATCGTGAGCTACCGCAACGCGGGCATGACGCGTGCGCAGATTCTGTCCGTGCTGGAAGAGTACCTGAAAGTAATCGTGCTGTTCCTGAAGAACGGCGACCGCATCGAGACGCCCTTCATGACGATCAATCCCACCGTAGCGGGCGTGTTCACCAGCGCCGAAGACGCGTTTGACCGTGCGCGGCACGGCATCAACCTGAACGTGCAGCTCGGGGATGCCCTGCAAGCGGTCGAACCTTTCATCACGCCCCATAAGGTGGAAGCTGACAAAACTGCGCCCGTCATCATCAGCGTGCAGGACGTGGCCAGCGGCACCAGCGACACGGTGCTCACCCTCGGGCAGCCCGTTAAGGTGATCGGCAAGCGCCTCAAGATCGACCTAGCAGATCCCCAGCAGGGCGTGTTCTTCGTGTCGGTGAGCAACGGCCAGGAAGTGCGCGGGGAGGTCTACAGCGACAACTTCCCCAAGAAGCTCACCGTGACGGTGCCCGCCTCGTTGGCCAAGGGCAACTACATCATCAAAGCCCGCACGATGATCAGCAAGAAGCTCCATACGGCTGAGTACGAAGGTATTTTGAAGGCAAAGTAAGCCGTCGTTCTTCGTTCAACGCTTCCGCCCGGTCACCCCGACCGGGCTTTTTTTTGCCCTACATCAACCACCCTCGGGCGCGTTTACAACGCGTTCGTTTACGCTCGTTGACGTCCTAAAGACAAAAAGTCACCCCCAACAACCCTCATCCGGGTCACCCGCACTACAATGACGGATATACCCTCATTACAATGCGCGTGCCCCCCTCACCCTAGTGAGCGCATCGGGTTCATTACAATGAGCGTATACCCCGCACTACGGTGAGGCCGATGCCGTCGTAGTAATAGGGAATATAGCTTTCCCTTAAATTTGGTGCTTGTGGAACGGCGCGTACTCACTTATAGCCCCACCCCTATACTGGTCGTAGGGTTTCCTACGACCCAATCAGCGTCGCTGTTTTGAGTCGTAGGAAACCCTACGAGTACTTATTTTCTTTTCGGTTGGGTTGGTGCCTGAAAGTAACAAACGCTCGGGTTTGGCAAAATTCGTTTGACTTTGGTAGCATAAGTTCTATATTACGTACATCAATCTACCTACATATTCTTTGTACCATAACCTACTACTCCGATGCCTATCAAGAAATACCTCAACCGGGTTGAGCAATTTGACCAGTTGGTGCGTGCCGAACGCACTGGCGCTCCCCACGAAGCTGCCGAAAAGCTCGGCTTCTCCGAAGCCACTTTTTATACGTTGGTAATAGAACTTCGGGATGATTTTGGCTTCCCCATCAAGTACGATCGAAAGCGGCAAACCTACTATTATACCGAAGTGGGTAGGATGGTAACCCTGAGCTACAGAAAAAATGTTTAAATATTAGTACCACTGCTGTATTTCTGGAGTGAGCGTTCGTAATATTACAGCATTACCAGTCGTCTACACCACCATGTCGCTCAGAACCGCTCTAGTACCACATACTCTTATCAATTTTCTGTTCGCGGTGGCGGCGGGCGGGTTGCTGGCTTTTGGTTGGCCCCCGGCTACTTCTTTTTACTTGTTGCTCTTCGCTTGGGTGCCCCTGTTTTTGCTGAGCGACCGGCTAAAGACGAACGCCCGCCCGCTGTTTGCTTTCGCTTCGTTGGTGGCTTTATCGCTGTTCATCTGGAACGCATACACCACGTACTGGATTTATGAAACGCTTTTTACCAGTGGGGTGGTGGTTAACTTTATCAATGTCACCTTATTTACCCTTCCGTGGTTGCTGTATCACGCACTACAAAATAGATGGAGTAGATTACACCGCTACGCGCTGCTGGTGAGTGCCTGGATGAGTATTGAACTGATGCACTATTATTGGGGGCTGGCCTTCCCCTACCTCACGCTGGGCAATGTGTTAGCCTCGGTGCCGCCACTGGCGCAGTGGTACGAGTACACCGGGGTGTTCGGCGGGTCGCTGTGGGTTTGGGGAGCTAACCTGCTGCTGTACGAGGTGTTGAAAGAGCTACTGGCCTGGAGAAAGTTCGGTCGCTTACTCACCCAAAGAATAGGCTACGCATTATTGTGGATATTGATACCAATGGGTGTCTCGCTGGCAATTTTCTCATCGTATGAGGAACGTGGTAAGCCAGTGGAAGTCGTAGCGGTGCATACTGATCTGGATTGCCGGAACGAGAGGAAGACTTATACTACCGCACAGAAGTTGAAGGTGCACTGGGACCTTACCCAACCTTATTTAAACAACAATACTCGCTATATTTTATGGCCAGAGAATGCCCTTATTTTTGATTGGTTAGAGGAGTTACCGACTCATCCACAGATACAGGCCCTACAAGACAAACTGAAGAGCTATCCAAATACCCGACTAATTACCGGTGCAGTAATGCACGAACAGTACCAACCCCATGATACTTCGTTTATTCCGGCTAATACTCAGTATCTCGATGTAGCACAACAGAAGGTATGGTATAATACCTATAATGGAGCTTTGCAAATGAGTGCTACTACGGATATGCAATTGCGAACTAAGATTCATCTGGCCCCTTTAGAAGAAACGACAGTGTACCCTCTGCTAATCAATTTCTTACGGAAGTTTATTCCTTCGTTGGGGGGATTTCACTTTTCAGCCTGGACGAAAAACCAAAACGTGTTTTATGGTCAGACAAACGTAACCCCACTGATTTGCTACGAATCTTTTTTCAGTCACACTGTTAAAGACTATGTTTATCAGGGCGCAGATTTGCTATTTATTATTCTCAACGAAGGGTGGATGGATAATGACCAACAGGCCCAGCAATTTATGCAATATGCTTCACTTCGCGCCATAGAAAACCGAAGGGATATTGTGCGCTCTTCCAACAAAGGAATTACGTGCTTCATAGATCAAAAGGGGGTGATTGAGCAGTCGGTTGTTGACAATACTGATGCTACGCTGGTTGGAGAAGTGTCGGCTAACCATAGGAAGACCTTTTATACTATAACGGGTGATTACTTAGCCTGGATAGCAGTTGCGGTATTCACTGTGTATTAGACCTGATTAGGAAATAATTGTTAGTATCGCCCGCGCGCGTGAGGCTGACTACCCATAACTTCGGTGAGGACTGCTAACCCGAAGGTTATGCAGCCCGGTGCAAGTGAGCATGATCTGATCGCGAAAGCTACTGGCAAAGTGGCGGCAACGTTCTTTGACAATACGGCAACGCTTCACCCCGCTAATGGCATGTTCTACCACCACGCGGTAGCGGCTTACCCACTGATTGAATTTCTTGTCTTGCTCGGTAAGTTCACCTTTGTGTGGCTTCTTAACGGGCAATAGCGTGATGACCCCTTCGGGCTGATAACCCAGGTAGCCTAAGTCTAACCGTAGACGGCTATCCTGGGGAAATTGGCAGGCCTCTTCATCGGCGATCTTCTTATCATGAATCTTCCCCTCATAGGTCTCACTTAGATACACAATCTGTTGGTTATCCCGGCACATCAGGTTGTTTTTAACGGTATGGTCTTTCTGCTTTCCGCTATAGTGATCCTTCTGGTTGTCAGCGTCTTGCGAGCGTTCTACGGGGCGATCAGCGGCATCCATAGTAAAAGCTTCTCCATCAAACTTAGCCAGCACTGAGGCAAGTACTTCCCCTTGGCGCTTGGGCAGAACATCTAGCTCTTTGAGGCTCTTTTGCAACAGCGGATGCAGCACCTTGACCCATTGGCTCACTTTAGCCTGTGACATCTCAAAGCTGGCGGCCTGAAACTCTTGCAAAGGGTAGTTCTTCAAATAGCTCAACAGAAAGAAAAGCTTTTCTGCTACGGTGGGCAAAGTCTTAGTCGGCTTGCCCGGACGAAGATTAGGCAGCTTGCGCTTTTTGCCTTCCAAAGTATGATACTTGGTGTACTTGACCCAATGACGTTTGAAGACCGGCAAAAGCACGTCAAACTCCTCTACCGTAAGGCTGGTCAAGACAATAAACTGATTCGGATTTCCTCTGATCTTTTCGTAATTCATGCCATCATGATACAAATCCTTCCCACTTTTGCAAATGCCTCGCGCACACGCGCGCGGTCTGAAAAATCTCCTGATAAGGTCTATAGTATAATTTTATTTGTTGCTTTTGTCAGGTATATATTAATGTATAATTATGACGCAAAACAGGTATTGCTAAAGCGAGCCGCTTGAAAGGTAGAGTATCGTGTTTTGTTGGGGAGTTCGAGCACTTTGCTTATTGACTGAGTATTTCTAGTTCTTTGTTTATTTACCCTTTAAACCCTTAACAATTATGAAAACGCTGTACAAATGTTTCACTCTTTTGCTGGCACTAGGTTGGTCGCAAATCTCTTTGGCTAATAACCCCCCGCCCCCGCCCCCACCCCCGCCAGCCGTTGATATTGTTCTCTCAGGCACCGAGTCAGGTAGTCAAGTTTGTAGAAATGATTTATTTACGGCTCGAGCGGTGGTAACAAATACAAGTACTAGTGGTCTTACTTATAAATGGTTAGTAGGAAGAGGAACGGTTAACGGTTCAGGCACAACAGTTACCACTAGCAGCAATACTGTTAACTGCGCAGTTACCCTTCCGCTTCCCCTAACTGCCAGTCAGGCTAATGTTGTTTTGCAAGTGTTCAGGGGAACACAGCAAATTGCAGCAGATGTTGCAGATCTTACATTACTTCCTGAAATCACCCCTGCTCAACCCGGTGGTGTTTCCATCACTGCTGACCCACCCTCTCCTACCGGACAAGCGCCCTGTCAGTTTGTAGGTGTAACCTTTTCAGTAGCATCAGTTACCGGAGCTTATCAGTATATATGGACTGCCAACGGTCGAACCACTACTACTTCAAGTCGTATCTTTAGTACCAGTTTTAGCAGCACCGGCAACCAAACTGTGACGGTTCGTGCCCGCGGTTGCGCCGGTGACAGTCCGATTCGGTCAACCAGCGTATTTGTTATTCCTAGTAACGACTCACCCTGTAACGATGGTCCGTTTCTCGTAGCATCCGGAGAGGTGAATACCTCACCCAATCCCGCTACGGCCGCTTTTGTACTGGAGGTACCAGAGACTTACGTTTCGACTACCGCCCAGCTAACCGACCAAAAAACCGGAGAGGTAGTCAAAACCTTTACCGTAACCGGTACTAAAACCGAAGTGGACACTCAGGGTCTACCCAGTGGGGTTTATTTGTTGACTATTCCCAGTAAAGACGGCAAAATAACCAAGCGGATTGTGGTGCAATAATACTAATCTTCACGTCCATCCCAGAAATACGCTACACTATTGTTTAGCGTATTTCTTGAATGACTGTTTGATTAAGGAGCACGACTTACCGTCTTTCAGCATTTTATCATACAGAAAGACCCAGATATAATGCTATACTACACGCACAACCTAGCTAACTATCATCAGAATTCTTTGTGTCAACCAGTACAGATATATCTGGATGCTTAAATCAACTTAAATGGTTGGGAATTTCAATCGTTGGTGGGTTTAGCGCAGGAAAAAAGTATCTTTGGCTACTACACCTGACTACTACCTTGGAACCCGTATCACCCTTAAAGGCTACTTCATGAAAAATTTTGCTTATATTACCCTAAGCCTTCTGTTTTGCGCCTGCGAAACTGTCATAGAGGTAGACGTACCGCGTAACCCTTCGCAACTGACGGTCAATGCGCTATTTAATCCCGATAGTGTGTGGCAGGTAGAACTAACGCAGAACCGTTACATTCTGGACAATGAGCCGTTTGCCTCAGTGCCGGATGCCGAAGTGCGAATATTGCAGGAGGGGCAAACCGTAGCATCGCTAGACTACGTGGGGAATACTCCGTTTACCCGCAATAGTATCTACCGCTCCGAAAGTAGCTATCCGCAACCCGAAGAAAGCTATACGTTGGAGGTGACTCACCCTACATTTGTAAGCTTATCAGCCAGCAGCCAAGTGCCTGTCAACGAGAGTGAGATCTTCCGTGCGGTGCTGGATACGTTAGATGAACGTCCTGAGTCACTTTCCAGCTTCGCCGACCAGGTTGCCTACGGGCTCACCATCCAGTTGCAAGACCCTCCTGAGAAAAACTTTTATAGCGTATCGGCCGAGATTCGTTGGGAACAGATAGGGAACGCAATAGTTGACGACTCAATCATCGGTGCCGCACTAAGCATTGAGCATTATCTGACCCGTGTGCGCTCGGATGATCCTGTTGTGGATGATTCGTTTGACAATTATCGGGAGGAACTGCTGTTTAAAGATATCAGCTTTAATGGAGAGACGTACGAGCTCAAGCTTTATATGACCTTTGACAAAGACAATGGAATTTACACTGATCTATTTGCCGAACCACTAGTACTACAAGACGAAAATATCTATGACTTTCAGGGAAACGTTTTTCTGGTACCCGGCGACACCTTTGGGATAAATACGCTGCACATACTGCTTCGTACGGTTACCGAAGAATACTACGAGTATAATTACACCCGCGACTTGCAAGCCTCGGTCGAAAACAACCCCTTCGCCCAACCCGTGCAGGTGTTGGATAATGTGGAGGGCGGGCTAGGTATCTTTGCAGGCTATAGTCAGGTAGAGAAACAAGTCACATTCCAATGAAATACTCGATCATTATTCTACTCATTTTATTCGCATTCTCAGCCTGCAAAGAGGATGAACCTGAGCCCTGTGATGTACAGCCTGAACCGTTTCGGTTCATGATTGTAGACCAGTCCGGGGATAACCAGTTGAGCGGTGAGGTGCGACCGGACAACACCCGCATCTTTTACCTTGAGAGGGGCGGAGAGGTAACCCTAGAGCTGGATTTTGAGGGAATTGATGAAAATACCTACGGAGTTTCTCTTGTACTCTCACTACTTAGCTCGGGAGGTGGCATAGAGACCTTCTTCGTCGAGCGGGGCAATGGTATTGATACGCTCTTGGTACGAATACCCCGACAGGAGCCGGGCAACAACTGCTCGGAATTCGTCTTCAACACCGTCACGTTCAACGGGGTGCCCGCCACGGTAGACACCATCGCCGAAGTGCCGGTCTTTGTCTTGGTAGAATGAGCGTTGCTCGCCTTTCGTATATTGCCTTGTTGTTCTGCGCTTGCGAAACGACCGTAGAAATAGACGTGCCCCGCTATCCAACCCAATTAACCGCTAACGGGCTGTTTACGCCCGATAGCCTGTGGCAGGTAGAGCTGACTGAGAACCGCTACATCTTGGACAACACCCCGTTTGCCGCCGTACCCGATGCTGAGGTGCGAATACAACAAGAGGGACAAACCGTAGCGGTGCTAGACTATCTAGGAAATACTCCGTTTACCGGTACTAGCATCTATCGGGCCACCGATGCTTATCCAAAACCAGACGCCGCTTACACGCTGCGGGTTAGCCATCCCGACCACGGTGATTTGGTGGCTAGTAGCCAGGTGCCATCCGCTCCGCAAATAGTGGAAGTGACTTTAGATACGCTGGATGTTCGGCAGGAAGGACAGTTTGTTGATGATCAAATAGCCTATGGATTTACTCTACGTCTGAATGACCCTCCCACAGAGAACTTCTACAGTCTTTCTCTCATTATTCGCTTTGAGGATTTTGGTACTATTGGTATCAACGGCAACAACATGCTGCTCATAGAAAATAACGACTTATTGGTACGCATCCAGTCAGATGATCCGGTAGTAGTTAATACTTATGACAACTACCGCGACGAACTGCTCTTCAAAGACGTGAGCTTCAACGGACAACAGTACGAGATGAAAGCATACGGCATCTTTGAGACAGGCGACCCGAGGTACTTCCAACTATTCGATAAGGGCTCTCCGTTGAATGAGGAGGCTTATGATAGAAGCGGTAACATTGTTCGTCAGGCAGGAGATACTGCTGGTATCAACACTTTTCACGCAATCCTGAGAAACACCACTGAAGAATACTATGATTATAACTATACCCGCGACCTACAAATCTCCGTAGAAAGCAACCCCTTCGCGCAACCGGTGCAGGTCTTTGATAATATAGAAGGAGGACTAGGGGTGTTTGCCGGTTATAGCCAGGTAGAAAAAGAGGTGACCATCAAATAAGCACGATGAAAAACGCAATACGATATCTTTCCTTTGTTGTACTCCTGCCAGGTTGCGAGACTACTATAGAAGCAGACATACCCCGCTACCCTACCCAACTCACCGCCAATATGTTCTTCACGCCCGATAGCGCGTGGCGGGTGGAGCTGACGCAGAACCGCTATATTCTGGATACCACGCAGTTCGCCCCCGTTTCCGATGCTAGTATTCGGGTGTTGGAGCAGGGGCAGGTAGTAGCGTCGTTAGACTATCAGGGAGAAGGTAGCTTTGGTAATAGTATTTATACATCCCAGGGCCGTCGTTCTGAAATAGGAAAAACGTATACGGTAAAAGTAACGCATCCTACCTTGGGCAGTTTGACGGCCAGTAGCGAGGTGCCCATTCCTCAGCAAATTCTCAAAGCCACCTTGGATACGTCGCAAGTGCAGCCGGTTCCGAGCTTCTCTGATGTGCCTTATAACTACGCAATCACCGTTCGCTTTGATGATCCTCCCGGTGAAAACTTCTACAGTATCTCACTTCTTGAGCGCTTTGTGGGTTATTTTAGTGATGATATCGACAACGATGGAGACTATGAAGTGTGGTTGCAAGAAGCAGCGTATTGGTTGACCACCCAGTCAGACAACCCCATTGTAAACAACCCTTTTGAAAGGTCGCGGGTTGAGCCTTTTTTCAAAGACGCCAGCTTCAACGGAGAGCAGTACGAAATAACCGCTTACCTAAGTAGCAACATATACAAAAACTTCTACCTGAGGGGTAGCGTGCTAGAGGAAGATGGGTTCGACCGAGATGGAAATATTATTCGTTTCGCGGGAGACACAGTCAGCAAGATAACTTACTACGTTGTTCTACGCACCCTAACGGAAGAATACTATCAGTACAACGTTGCCCAGGATTTACAAGCCTCGGTAGAGAATAATCCCTTCGCCCAACCCGTGCAGGTGTTTGATAACACTGAAGGAGGGCTAGGCATCTTTGCGGGCTATAGCCAGGTGGAGAAGGAGGTGACCATCAAATAAATTGAACTATGTACCTAAAACCAATATACGGTTCGCCGTCCGCCCCTCCCATAGCCCACGGGCGGTTCGCCGCTGCGATTAAACCGTGGGCTATGGGAGGGGCACCTCCAACCCCCACGCCTATGCTACGCCCTCTATTCATCCTCTTGCTAACCGGCACCCTGCCCACCGCCCATGCCCAAACCCTGAGCGGCTACGTGCGCGATGCCCAATCCGGTGAACCGCTCATTCAGGCCACGGTGCTCAATCGGGCCACGGGCACCGGCGTAGCCACCAACCGCTACGGCTTCTACAGCCTTACTTTATCCCGCGTGGATACGCCTGCGGCCGACACCCTACGGTTGCGGATCTCCTACGTGGGCTACGCCCCGAGCGAACTGGCGCTGGCCCTGCAACGGGATACGGTCATCAACATCGTGCTCGCCTCCAACAACCTGCTCGACGAGGTGGTGGTGCAGGCCCCGGAAGACGCGGTGCACGAGCGCACGCAGATGAGCGTAGTGTCGGTGCGGCCCGAGCAGGTGCAAACCATGCCCGCCCTGCTGGGCGAGGCCGACATTCTCAAAACCCTGCAACTGATGCCGGGTGTGCAGTCGGGCAACGAGGGCACCGCCGGGCTCTACGTGCGCGGCGGCAGCCCCGACCAGAACCTGATCCTGCTCGACGGGGTGCCGGTCTACAACGTGTCGCACCTGTTCGGCTTCTTCTCGGTGTTCAACCCCAGCTCCATCAGCTACATCGAGCTCATCAAGGGCGGCTTCCCGGCCCGCTACGGTGGACGCTTGTCGTCGGTGCTCGACATCCGCATGAAAGAGGGCAACATGAAACAGTTCGCCGGAGAGGCCAGCCTCGGCATCGTGTCGGGCAGCGCGTCTATTGAAGGGCCCATCGTCAAGGACAAGGTGTCGTTTATTGTGTCGGGGCGGCGCACCTACATTGATCTAGTGGCCAAGCCGCTGCTCAAGGAGGTGGTGGGCAACGAAGACGATGAGGTGGGCTACTACTTCTACGACCTGAACGCCAAGGTGAACGCCCGGCTGGGGCAGAAGCACCAGCTGTACCTGAGTGCCTACTCCGGCAACGACGACGGGCAGATCAGCGACGAGCGCCAGCGACTTATTGAGGGGGTGCAGACCAGCAGCGGCAACCACTTCGATTTGCAGTGGAGCAACCTGACCACGGCCTTCCGCTGGAACTACGTGATCTCGCCCCGCTGGTTTAGCAACACCACCCTGACCTACAGCCGCTACGACTACAACAACGACGTAACCTATGAGACTACCCTCACGGGCCGACTGACCAACGACCCGGAAGCGGAGGACGATACCACCTACAACTTCTCGCGGCAGCGCTACCGCTCCTCCATCAAAGACTGGGCGGGGCGCATCGACGTGAACTTCTTGCCCAACCCGCGCCACAACGTGCAGGCGGGGGCCAACCTCATTCACCATACCTTCAACCCGGGGGCGGTCAACTACGTCTTCGATACGCTGGCCACCGACGATATCATCGCCGGAGACACCGTGCTGGGTTCGGCCATCATTGAGGCCTGGGAGGGCTTTGTCTACCTGGAAGAAGAGTGGCAACCGTTTCCACGCTTCAGCATGAACCTGGGCGTGCACGCCTCGGCCTTCCTCGTAGAGGATGAAACCTACACTTCGGTGCAGCCCCGCGGATCAGCGCGCTACCTGCTGGGCAAAACGCTGGCCCTGAAAGCCTCCTACGCCCGCATGACGCAGTACATCCACCTGCTCACCAACGCCGGGCTGGGCCTGCCTACCGACCTGTGGGTGCCCGCCACCGAGCGCATCCGTCCGCAGCAGGCGTGGCAGGGGGTGCTGGGCCTGGCTAAGACGTTGCCCGGCGGCTTGCAGGTGAGCCTGGAGGGCTACTACAAGGAGATGGACAACCTGCTGGAGTATCGCGACGGGGCCGACTTCCTGGACGTGGAAGAAGACTGGCAGGACAAGGTGGTGGTGGGCAACGGCCGCAGCTACGGGGCCGAACTGCTGGTGGAGCAGCGCACCGGCCGACTCACCGGCTGGGTGGGCTATACCCTATCGTGGACCGACCGGCAGTTTGACGAAGTCAACTTCGGCGAGCGCTTTCCCTTCCGCTACGACCGCCGCCACGACATCTCGGTAACGGGTTCGTACCAGTGGACGAAGAAGCTCACCGCCTCGGCCACCTGGGTGTTTGGCACCGGGCAGGCCATCACGCTACCGGTTTCTTCCTATGACCCCATCGAGATTGCCGACTTCTACTTCCGCGACGTGGTAAGCGAGGGCGACATTGAGGAGATTCGGGGCCGCAACGGCTTTCGGATGCAGCCCTACCACCGGCTGGACTTGAATATTCAACATACCAAGGAGAAAAAATGGGGCGAGCGGGTGTGGACGGTGGGCGTCTACAACGCCTACAACCGCCGCAACCCCTTCTTCGTTGACCGCGATACTTTCAGCGATGGCACCAAGCAATTTGTGCAGTACACCTTGTTTCCGGTGCTTCCCGCTATTTCCTATACCCTACGGTTTCAGTAGCCCTAGTTTGCCTACGGCAGCCGTCACTGCGAGGCAAACGGCGGTATCGCTTAATAGCAAAAGGCGAGCTTGACTTAAGTTGCTTAATCAAAAACGCTCTTGCCGACTGCATTCTCAACAAGTTACCACTTAACCCATTCCCCATGAGATACCCAGCCCTCTTCTTACTCCTTCTTTTTGCATTCGCTGCCTGTAGCGATGACGATGTCAACTGCGACGAAGTGCAACCCGAGCCGTTTCGCTTTAGGTTAGTAGATCAATCTGGCGACAATAGGTTAGCTGCCAATGAGCGACCGGGCAACATTAGAATCTTTTATCTCAGAGGTACCACTGAGGTATCGCTAGAGCTGGAGTTTGAAGGTAGCAATCAGGGGACGTACGGTGTTTCAGCGGTGCTTCCTTACAGCAGTGTATTCGAGAACGTAGAAACTTACTACTTAGAGCGAGATAGTGATATAGACACGTTATTTGTACAGGCTTCGCAGCGAAGCCCTGGCAATCGATGTGCTGGCTTCTCCTACGACGCGGTCACTTTCAATCGGATAGCCGCTACGCTGGATGACACGGTGGACCCGCCGGTTTACGTGTTGGTGGAGTGATTGGCACCTTCATGGACCTTCCTACCTAACCCTCCCTCTGGGGCGCGCTTGTAGCGCGTCACCCGCCCCTGCCGACCAGCCGACCACTTCCGGCACCACCCCGGCGGGCAGCGAGTAAGTAACATCAGCCCCAGTTCACTCCATCCCCGTGCGGGTTCACTCTGGGCGCTAAGCATCTGGCGGCACTAGATCAAGTTTTAGTATCTATTGATCCGCCGAATGCTTATTTTGATAGCGCAAAAGCTAGGCGGCCACTGTTGCTTATCCACTCATCCCATCCTCACCCATGAGGCAGTTCGTCTTTCTATCCCTGCTCATCGTCCTCTCCCTACCGGGAGTGGGTCAAGATCAGCCGTACCGGGCGCAACGAACCGAGTTTACGGTGTATAATATGGGAGTGGGCGCACTGGCCGGGGGAGTTGGAGCCTGGGTGAACAAGGAAAAGGAGCAGAAGTGGCACCAGGCGTTTTTCAAGGGCATGGCGCAGGGGCTGCTGGGAGGCTATCTGATGCACCAGGGCAAGAACCTGACGTACCAGATCTATGCCCAGGAGCGGTATGCCTACGCCTGGCCCGCCCACCTCGTCCACGCCGCCGGAGCATCCATTGTGCAGAACGCCGCCAGCAATCGCAACTTCTGGGAGCACTGGCATATCAATCTGTGGCTACTTCGGCTAGACTACGACCTGCCGGACCGCAGCTTTCAGGCACGGATATATCCTTCAAGCATTGATGGTTACTTATCGTTGCGCAGAAAGGGTAAAATGAACTGGTCAAAATCGCTGAAAACTGGATACATCTATTTGGATATTGCGGATGTCGCTTCTTATGATGGAGGAGCGTCTGTCACCACAACGGCTTTGGGAGTAAATGAGTCGGTATGGCCAAGTAACAAGAAGTACGATCTTACCGCTCATGAAGTGATGCACCTACTTCAATATGAAGGGTTTGTTTATATCAACCCACTGTTTAACAAAGCAGATGCGAAGTGGAAAGAAAAGTTCGCTTGGTACAAGACTCTTTCCAGGTTTGTTTATGTAGATTTTAACGGCTTATATGGGTGGATAGCTTATGAGCAACAAGGCGGAAGGGACAACGCCTGCTACTGGGATAACTTCTTTGAGAAAGAAGCCGAGCACTACGGTAACCGAAAATATCTAAGCTGCCCTTGAACAAAAGAGAAAGTGACTTATAGGCTGTGTCTGATAAATGTGTTTTGAAGTATCGTCGGATGAAAGCGAGTTTGACCATTGCTAGGAAGTTGACCGCTAGTTTTTCGTAACGCGTAGCGGTGCGCCGATACTCTTTAATCCAACCGATAGCCTGTTCTACACTAGCCCGTTCTTTATAGGTATCTTTGTTGAACCGGGGGCGGGGCCCTTTTTTACGTCGCTTGGTTCCCTCACGTTGTTTTTTCTCTGGTATCATGGCTTTGATGCCTCGTTTGCTTAAGTATCTGCGCAGATAACTGGCATCATATCCTTTGTCGGCTACTACTTCTTCGGGGCGGTTGCGTGGCCGTCCTCGCTTAGTAGGAATATTGACCTGCTGCATCACGGCTACAAGATGTTTGCTGTCGTGAGCCGCCCCACTACTTAAAGTAGCAGCCAGCGGTACTGCGTTGCGGTCACATAAGCAGTGTATTTTACTGCTAAATCCGCCTCTAGAGCGTCCTAATGCATGATCGGCAGGCTCACCCTTTCGGTAAGCAGCCCTTTTTTTGCCCCTAGCTCGGTTGCGCCAGCGGCTGATTTATGAGCTCTCACCGTAGTGGAATCTACTTCCCATAGCTCATAATCTATTAACCCTTCTTCGTTAAGTTCCAGTTGCAAGCGAGCCAGTAACCGGTCAAACATCCCTTCTATGCGATAGCGTCTGAAGCGGTCATACACGCTTTTCCACTTCCCGTAGCGTTCTGGTAGATCTCGCCACGGCGCACCACTGCACAATATCCAAAACATTCCATTTAGGGTTTGCCGATGATCATTCCAAGGGGCACCCCGGCTACCTTCGTTGCTGGGAAACAAATCTTCTATCTTTTCCCATTGTTCATCTGTTAGTTCATAGCGTCTCATGAGTAGTCAACTAACCTGCTACCCCCTTCGTTTGATTTATCAGACACAGCCTAGTCAAGCTCTGAGCGGTGTTTACACCCCACAAATGCATCAACCCAACTTGGAAAGGGGGTGAGCAGAGGCTTCCGACGGGGTTTCTTGCACCAGTATTTCGGCCGGTAGGTTGAGGGCCCGAGAAAGCTGACGAATCATGCGCAGCGACAGGGGAAGTTTGTAGCGAAGCACCTTAGAAACGGTTCCTTTGTCGCCAATGAGCGGGATGAGATCCTTCGGTTGCAGACCAAGATCATCCATCCGCACCTTGATTGCTGCAATGGGATCAGGCAAATCTAGGGAGTGGTGTTCGTCTTCATACTTTTCGACCAGCACTAAAAGCAACCGAAGTTTCTGTCCTTCCGCACTATCGACATCAGGAGCAGCATCCAGTAATTCATCTACTCGCTCCAGGGCTGCTTCGTATTCTGCTTCGGTTTCAAATATTTTAGTGAGGTTCATATCGTTGTCACATCTACTCTGTCGTAAGCAACATGAAGATAGTAATAGTTGGTGATTTGCCAACCACCAGAGTCGCTTGAATGGCCTCTTTATTGCTATTCCGCCCCCCTCACTCCAACAACACCCGCTGACTGAATGTCTGCTTTCCATCCCCAAACCGCAGTCGGTACAGATACAGTCCGGCGGGCAAAGCTCCATTCCGACGCCATACCAGCGTGTGGTAGCCCGGCGGCAACTGATCGTAGGTTTGCGTTCCTACCCGACGGCCGGTGCGGTCAAACACCTCCAGCGTAGCGCGGGAAGTCTCATTAGCCGGTAGCCACAGCGGCAACGAAAGCTGGTCGGCAGCCGGATTGGGATAGGCCTTCCCCACCTGCGCGCCTTTCAGGGACTGGAATTCGTCGGACGAGCCGTAGACCATTTCAAGGGCATAGGCTCCCGCCGCATCTGTCCGAAAGGTGTAGTGGTTCTGGGTGCGCATGTCGATCCGCCGCGCCCGCGCTGGGTCGAGCAGCACGAGCGGCTCCTGCAACCGGCCCACCTCGGCGGAATTCCAGCGCACAGTTACCTCGCGATTACCCTGGCCGGTGGCGACTTCCCACTCCCAACGGTGCTGCGGGGCGGGGGGTACCATATCGTGACTAAAGGCCGACAAGAAGAACTCGGGGTGGGAAGTGCTCACTTCCAGGAAGTCGGTGAGGCGGGGCGGCGGAAAATCGTCGTGGTGGTCGAAGCCGGACTGCGCGGCGGGGTGCATGCCCACGCTGCCCGGCGTGTTCAGGTCGGCGCTGCTGAGGGTGAAGGGCACGCTCCAGTGCTCCGCATCTGTCTTTGCAGTAATAACTTCGCTGCGGCCCGAAGGAGGAGCTACCGGGCCCACCGGCAACGCCAGCGTGATGGGTGGCCCCTCGTTGGGATTAATCACCAGCCCCCCTTCGAAAGCCGGTAGGGAACGCACTGCTCGAAAGCCCTGATCAAAGGTTTTTAGTCGTAGCGAAGCGAGGTCCAGTTGGTTGTAGGCCAGCACCGCTTCCCAGTCTAAAGCGAAGGGATAGGGATTGCCCACCAAGTTGTAGCCAGGTTGCAGGGTGACAGTATAGGGCGCCTCGTGATTGGCTTCCACTACCGAGCCGGTGGCCTGGAACGTTGCCGCTTCGGTGTAAATCAGCATATAGCCTTCTCCGGCCGCCATGGTGCCCGACCAGCCCCGGTTCAGTTCTTCATAAGGGGCCTCTCCCGCGTGGTCGCGCAAGCGCCAGAAGCGCCAGCGGCGGGTATCATAGTCGCCTAACGGACTGAACACCTGGGTAGCGGACTGATCTTGCAGGGGCACCGCCAGCAGTTGGTAATCAT
The DNA here is from genome assembly GCA_965217295.1 of Cyclobacteriaceae bacterium. Taxonomy (GTDB): domain Bacteria; phylum Bacteroidota; class Bacteroidia; order Cytophagales; family Cyclobacteriaceae; genus Tunicatimonas. Next base: position 2,323,473 of record CBDCHR010000008.1, on the reverse strand, counting down.
TGGCCGAGGGCACCTCTCCGGCTGGGGCGAGTCCTTCGATGCGCAGCGGCTGGGCCGCTGTGTATTCCCGGTAAGTATAGCGCACCGCCGAGGTGTCGGTGTTGCCCCAAACGTCGGTGGCCACCACTCGGGTTTGCACGCCAAGTTCGTCGAGGTCAGTGGTGGTGAGCTGGGCCAGGTAAGTATTGGTGCTGCCCTCGCGCACCGTGCTGATGCGCCGCCACGCGCTGCGGCGGGGGTCCTGCCGGACGGGCAGAAACTCCAGGATAACTTCCTGCAAAGCAGATTCATCGGTGATGGCACTGCTCACGGAAAGGGTGGCTTCGTCGGAGGGCAAGCGCGCCGGAACCGTGAGCTCAACCACGGGCGGGGTTTGGTCAACAACCGGCGCCGCCGACACGGTGAGGGGTTGCGAAGACTCGGTGGTTTGGTCGCCGACAGTCACGGTCAAAGTGTAAGTTCCGGCCAGCAGGGGGGGCGTGGACACCGTGATCTCGGTACCCGCTTCGTTGACCCGCACGTTCTCCGCCGCCACCGGAACATCACCGATCAGCACGCTAATCGCATCAGCCCCGGTTGCAAAGCCATCGCCCGAGATCAGTAAGGTGCCCACCGTGTCAGCCTTCAGCACCGGGGGCCGCACCGCCGTGATCAACGGAGCCGGATTGCCCACCCGAAACGTTTGGTCGGCCACGGCCGAGGCATCACCTACGCGCACTGCCACGGAGTAGCTGCCGGGAGCCAGTTCCGGTACCCGCACGCTGAGTTCGGTGCCCGCCTCGTTCACGCTCAGCACCTCGGCCACCGTTTCACCAAAGGTGACGGTGTTGTCGGCCATGGCTTCGCCGAAGTTCTGCCCCTGCAGTTGCACGGTATCCCCGGCTTGCCCCTGGTAGGTCGAAAGCGCCGTCAGCACCGGCACCAACGCGGGGGGCGGGGGCGGCGTGAGGTCGTAACGAGCAAAGAAGACGTCGGCCTCCCCGCCACTGCGGAGCGAGGTGCTTTCGTTGAGCGTCAGGGTTTCGCTGAACTCGCCGGTCAGCACCATCGTAGACAACTCAGTAGGAGATAGCACCAGTCGCTTCAGGGTCACATCGCCATCACCACGAAAGGGCTGTACACCGAGGTAGTTGCCCGATGGATCCAACTGAGCCAAAAAACCGTCGCTGCCCGACGGAGCGGTCAGGTTATCGTCTTGCCGGTTTGGATCCAAGTCCAGTCCCCCGCTAAAGTTTCCCACCAGGTAGATCGTGCCATCGGGACCAACGGTTACGTTGCGGGTTTCCTCATCGCCCGTCCCGCCGTAGCGTCGGGCAAAGTCCGGGGTGCCGTCGGGACGAATGCGCGTTAGGTAGATATCCGACGCGCTTCCGGCGGCAGTAAGCGCTTGCCCCCCTATGTTGAGCAGTCCCACAAACTTCCCGGTCACCAGCACGTTATCGGCCGGGTCAGTCTGAATATACAAGGTCATCTCCCAGTTCTCACTGGCTCGGTTCTGCGGGAGCCGCAGCGGAAGGGCCCACCGAAAGCGGAGGTCGGCATCGTACTGCGCCACAAAGCCGTTGCGCGTATCGGGGTGGTTAAACGTGTTGCTTCGGTCGAAGGAAAGTCGGTTTCGGTAGGTGCCGCCGATGATCACGTTGCCCTGCCTGTCGACCGTCAGGGCGTTGGCTATCTGGTAGTCGGTGCCGCCCGCACTCACCGCAGCGTCAAGCGTTCCGTCCGGATTATAGCGGGCGATATAGAGATCGGTGCTGTTGTCTTCCCCCTCCAGCACGGTGGTTCCGGGACCCGGATCAAAGTCCACCTGGCGTTGGAAGCGACCGGTCAGGAGGATTTTGTTGTCGGGCGTGGTGGCCAGGGCGTAGCCGTAGTCGGTGCCGGAGCCTCCCATCGCGTAGGCAAACGCCAGTTCGCCACTGGGGCTGTAGCGGGCCAGCAGAATATCGCGGCTGCTCCCTCCGTTCTCATTGGCGGTGCTGGTGAGCACGGTGGTGCCAAGTGTTATACGGTTCACAAAGGAAGCCGCAACGAACACGTTGCCGTCGGCATCCACGGTGATGTCTTCGGCGTAGCTGATGGAGTTGCCCGCGTTGGTCGTCTGCATCTGATTAACAAACACCAGTCCGCCCTCGCTGTCGTACTTTGCCACAAAGATGTCCTGGTCCGAAGTGCTGGTCAGGCGTTCGGTGGCGGAGGAAGGATCAAAGTCGATCGTTCCGCTAAAGGAGCCGATCATGTAGACGTTACCGGCATCGTCGAGCGTCGTATTTTTGGTGTCACAGTAGCCGGTGCCGCCCAATTGGTATACCGCCTCCAGTTCCTGGGCCATCGCGGGTTTGCCTAGCCCCCCTAGCAGAAAACAAGTAAGAAAAGGGAGTGCGTAACGCGCGGAAGAGCAGGTGATACAGAATAAAGGCATAGTCATGAGGGATTAATTGGGATCGGGCGGGGCCGGAAGTTCGTCGTTGCTGCTGGCATCGTCGCCACCGCTGGTCACGGCCACCACGATCACGGCCGCTGCGGCCGCTCCCACCACCCAGGGCCAGCGGGCCCGGCGCTTAATGGCGAAGGGCTCGCTATTAACGGTGGTTTCGGTAGTGGGATCGTAGCGGCGAAGTTGATAGTAATCTCCGGTGGGCAGTTGCTTGGGCACCCGCCACGCGTGGATGCTGTCGGTTAGCACGGCACTGATATCTTCCACAAGTTGGTCGTCTTGGTAGAGCAGCAGCGTGGTATCCGACGCGTTAGTCTGAGGCAACAGGGGGAGCTGATAGGTCTTACCGGGGCGGAATACCCGGCGCAGAGGGCCAAACGGGTTCTGGGGAGCCGCGTCGGTGACTAAAATAGTATCGACAGCGGGCACGGGCACCGATCGCACTTGTCGGGCAGGGGATTCGACGAGAGATTCCGGGGTGGTCGGCGCGGTGCTTGCTACCCGGGGGGGGTGGGGGTTGCCTAAGGCTACGGCAACCGGGGCTTCCGGGGGGGCAGACCGGTCGTAGCTCAGGTCGGTGATCATCACCTGCCAGCCGCCGGTGGTTCGCTCGGCCTTCACCGTGGCCTTTCGGGCGCGCACGGGGTAGGGAACCTCCGGGAAGGCCCGATGGCGGTTGCGAAACTCGCTGTCGTAGCGCACCTCCACGTAGGTGAAGTCGTCCTGCTGCACCTCCGACACGCGGTAGCGGTCGAAGAACACGCTGGTGACGGGCGACTTTTCGTACAGCGAGAAGAAGGCCTTCAGGTACTCCTTGATGGTGAGTAGGTGACCGTAGCGCTGCACCCGAGCGCGCGGATTCAGATCGTCTTCCACCACCACCAGCGAGTCGCGAAAGATCTGGTAGCCCGACTGCTCGTGGTAGTAGCTCCGCACCAGGGCATCGAAGCCGTACTTGCGGAAGTACTCGTCGGGTTGCGAAATCAGGTTGAGCAGGCCCTCGAACTGCCGCACGTGCCGCCCGGCCTTCTGCCGAATTTCGGCGGTGTCGGCCGCGTCCAGGGGCTGTGCTTGCAGGGCCAGCTGCAGTAAAAGTAGCAATCCGAGTAAGCTGCTTGGTAGAATGTATTTCATTGTGCGATTAGTGCTTTAATGGGGTCGTAGCAAATGCTACGACCAGTTTCGTGTTCCATTTTTGTCCTGGACATCTTGATCTATCCTAGCCATCCTGATCCTAGTTGAGGTAGAGAATTTTTTCGCGGTACTGTAGCTTCTGCACGTCGGTTACCTTCATCAATTCGCTGATCAGCCAGCCCGAGTTGGCTGCGTCGCGGTTGAAATCCTGTACCTTAAAGATCCAGTTGTCGATTTGCAGGAAATGATAGGTGATGGCATTGACCCGTTCGAAGCGCAGTTGTCCTTCGCAGAGTTCGTTGAAGAACAGCAGCAATTGCGAAGGCTGGGTGCGGGTGCTCAGGTAGTTGCGCACGTTGGCGGTGTCCTGCAGGGCATCTACTAGTCCCATAAAGTCGGTACCGTAGCTGCCCGGGTTCAGGGCCCGGCGGTGGTCTTTGCTGTAGCCCAACTGCAAAAAGTTGGCCGATACCCCTTCGATAACCCACTTAGACCCGCGGCCGTGGCGCAGCACCTCGAGCGACAGCACCAGGGTAAACTGCTCCTTCCGCCCCCGGTAACGACCGGTGCAGTCCAGTTCGGCGTACCAGCCCCGGTCGTAAAAATCCAGTCCGACAGAACCCTGGGCCACGTCGGTGACAAACTCCCGCACCAGCGCTTCGTTCCAGGTAGTATCTTCGCGGTCGAACAAGCTCAGCACCAACGAGGCCCGGGGCAGGCTGTCTACGGCGTACTGCTCGCGCACGTACTGCTGAATGGGCGTGTCGGCCACCGCGTTGAAGCGGTCCATGAACTCATCGATCTGCTTCACCTTGAAGGCAAAGTTCTCGTTGTCCGAGAAGTGCAGCGACTGCGCATTAAGCGTCGTACCCCCGAGGAGGAGCGTTATACCAAGCAACCATCGTAGCATAGCTCCTAGCGTCGGCGGGTTTCTTCCACCCCAATGTCCGACAGCAGCACATCCCAGGCGGAAGTAACGGTGCCGCTTTCTTCTTTTCGGAAGTTACCCAGCACAATCTCCACGTCCTTCTGGGTGATGTCTTCGTAGACGGGCCGCCCGTCTCTAAAGCCTCGGAAGAGTTGCTCCACGGTGATGGTTCCGTAGTAGTTGCCGTCGGGAGCCAGCCGAAACTTGGTCACGTATTGCAGATTTCGCCATAGCAATTCCACCTTGTCGTAGTTGAGCAGGCTGAGGCGTTTCAGGTAATCCTTTATTCTATAAGCGGTGGTTTGGTCGCGCGTCACCGACGACACCTGCACCCGGGTGCTGTCGTGCACGAACAGTTGCAGCGCGTTGGCAATTGCCTGGTCTTTGTCATAAATATCCAGGTTTCGATTGCAGAGGAGGTCGAGGTAGTAGCCCAGGTACTCGGCCTTGTTGATGGCCTTGGCGGCGTACTCTGCGTAGTCTACGCGGTCGAGTTCCAGCTCCTTTCGGACGTCCCGGCTGGTACGCAATACGCTGGCAGTCGGCGCTTGCGTAGTATCGGGAGTAGTATTGGATGTAGAAGTAGCTTCTGCTGGGGCAGTATTCACTGGGGCCGGGCGGCGATCCGCAACATCCGTTGCGGCAACATCCGTTGGGTCGGATGGCCGCGCCACAACATCCGTTGCTGCAACATCCGTTGGGGCAACATCCACCGAAGCTGTCTCGGTGCCGGGGGCCTGAGGAGGCGAAGCAGCGACGAACTCCGTACTCGCTACCGCGTCGGGATTGGCCGCGGCCGGGGGGAAGTCGATGGCTCGGCTTAGTCCCTGGGCCACTTCGTTGGCGTTAGCCAGCAGTTGGTGGCTACCGTCGCGGTAGATAATGGCCATGGTTTCGGCCACCCGCACCGAGGCATCGGTACTATCCAGCGCATCCCGGTAATAAATTATGTCCTCGTGCTGCTCGATGGCATGGGCCGGAAGCACCCGTCCGTCGATCTCCACGATCTGGTGGTACGCCGGGTTGGCTCCCGACTTCCAGGAAGATTCAGGCCGGGAGGCCAGCAGAAACTCGCCGTTGTCCCTAAAGATCAAGGCAATCGCGGTCCGCTCGGTGCGGAGTGGACCTTCTTGAGAACTCCCCACCGGGCGGTAATAGACCGAATCGGCACTGATGGTTTCTACCGTGCCGGGCACCACGCGGCCGTTGGTTTGATAGAGCAGGTCGGACGACTGAGCGAACGTCGAGGCAAAAGAGCAGGCGAGAAACGCCAGGGTGACTCCCGCCCCACCGGCGGCAGAGGGGAGTTTTGCAGAATGTGGCATAAAGACTAGGTTAGGGGTAAAAGTGCAGTAGATACGTAGCCTCGTGCCGGGATGGATTGGGGGAGAGTAATTTTTTTCGAAAAAGTAACCGGGGCAGGATGCTTACCGCACAAATACCCACATTTGGGCAGTAGAAGCCGCTTGGTGGTACTCGTAGTGGTCTTCGTTAAACGTTTTAAGCAATTCGGGAGCGTCTAAACGGTTCTTCACGATGAAGTTGGCCATCTTGCCCCGCGCCCGCTTGGCGTAGATCGCCACGGTTTTGAACCCTCCGTTCCGGTGCTCTTTAAAGACAGGTGTCACCACCGGAGCATTTAGTTTCTTCTGATCAATCGCCTTGAAATACTCTTGCGAGGCTAGGTTGATTATTACTGGATTCTCTTGCCCAGCCAGGTTATCGTTCAGGTGGTGGGTGAGTCGGTCGCCCCAGAAGCGGTAGAGGTTGGTGCCCCGCCCGGTGGGTAGTGCCGTGCCCATCTCCAGCCGGTAGGGCTGCATCAAATCTAGCGGACGCAGCAGGCCGTAGAGTCCCGACAGAATGCGCAGGTGCTGCTGGGCGAAGGAGAAATCGGCCGCGTCGTAGGTATCAATGGCAATGTCGGTGTACACGTCGCCGCGGAAGGTGAGCAGCGCCGGTCGCGCGTTGTCGGCCGTGAAGGGCGAATCAAAGCGCTGGTACCGCTCGTGGTTGAGAATAGACAAGCTTTCGCTAATGCCCATCAGTTGTGCCAGTTCGTCGGGCGATTGCTGGCGAAGCGTGCGGACCAGTTCAACCGCATCGGGCAGAAACGCCGGAGTGGTGGTCTCCCCGTAAGGATGGTCGGCGGGTTCGTTCGGGTCGGCTTGGGTCTTAGAAGGAGAGAGCAGGGTGATCATTTTGTTAATTGTTTTAGGTTCGGAGTTAAAAGTTCTAGGCTGTAGAGTATCAAACATAGAACTTTTAAACCTAGAACTCAGAACCTCTTAACCTAGAATCCTCAACCCCAAACCTATTGATACCGGTTCCAAAAGTAGGGAGTGAACAACATGATGACCGTAAACAGCTCAAGCCGTCCCAACAGCATCAGAAACGATAGCACCCACTTGCCCGCTCCCGGAAGGTGCGCGAAGTTATCCACCGGGCCCACGGTGCCGATACCCGGACCAATATTGCCCAGCGAGGTAGCCGTAGACCCCACGGCCGTCATGAAGTCTACGCCGGTGAGGGCCATCACGATGGTGCCCAGCGCAAAGATCGTGATGTAGATCACAAAGAAGGCCAGCACGTTGAAGGTGATGTCCTGAGTGACGGCCTTACCGTTGTAGCGCACCGGAATCACCGCCGCCGGGTGAATCTGCCGCTTGAGCTCCAGAATACTGTTTTTAATCAGAATGGCGTGCCGCACGATCTTCACGCCCCCCGCGGTGGAACCTGCCGAAGCGCCAATAAACATCAGGATGACAAACAGCACGGTGAGCAGCGGTGCCCACGCGGTGTAGTCGGCCGTGATGTAACCGGTGGTGCTAATGATCGAAATCACCTGAAAGATAGCGTACCGAAACGAGGGTTCCCAGGCTTGCCCGGTGGTAAGGTAGATTCCTAGCGTAGTGATGAGCGTGACCAGCAGCACCAGGGCCACGTAGTAGCGAAACTCTTCGTTCTGCCACACCTTATTGAGTTTGCCTTTCAGGATGAAGTAGGTAAGCGAGAAACTGGTGCCCGCCAAAAACATGAATACCGTGATCACGTACTGCAGGTAGGGCGATTCGTAGAAGGCGATGCTGGAGTTCTTGGGCGAGAAACCACCGGTGGCCATGGTGGTGAGGCCGTGGTTGATGGCATCGAAAAAGCTCATGCCTCCCGCCAGCAGCAGCGCCATCTCGGTGAGCGTGAGCACGATGTAGATAATCCACAAGCGCTTGGCGGTGTCGCGGATGCGCGGCTTAAGTTTATCGGGCGAGATGCCGGGGGCCTCGGACTGAAACAGTTGCATGCCACCGATGCCTAAGATGGGCAGGATAGCCACCGCCAGCACAATAATACCCATGCCGCCGATCCACTGCGTGAGGCTGCGCCAGAACAAAATTCCCTTGGGAAGGGCCTCGATGTCGGTTAGAATGGTGGCCCCGGTGGTGGTGAACCCCGACATCGACTCAAAAAAAGCGTCGGGATAGCCGGGAATGGTTTCGCTGAACAAGTAAGGCAGTGAGCCGCTGAACGACATTAGTATCCAGCCGAAGGTCACCACCAGGTAGCCGTCGCGGCTGCGTAACTCCTGATCGGTGCGGCGGCGCGTCAGCAGCCAGGGAATGCCGCCCGCCATCAGCGTGACGGCGGCGGCCGTGAGCAGGGGTTGCCACTGCTGATCGTCGTAGTAGAGTGCAAACGGTAAACACAACCCCATAAACCCGGCGTTGAACATCAGGATGATGCCGAGGATATTGATAAGAGCAAACCAGTTAAATTTCATACCGAGCGATGAGAAGTTGCCTACTTGAAAAACGCTTCTACCTCACTCAGTGCTTCGCGCTTGCTCAGCACCACCACCCGGTCGTGGTTCTCGAACAGAAAGTCACCCAGCGCGATGTACCCCCGCTGGTCGCGGATCACTCCGCCAATTACGGCCCCCTTGGGGAAGTCTAAGTCGCGGAGGCGGCGCTGGGCAATTTTGCAGTTGCGGTTCACTTCGTATTCCAGTATTTCGGCTTCTACCCCGTGGATACCCGCAATGGAGATCACGTCGCCCTCCCGAATGTAGCGGAAGATAAAATTGGCCGCGATCAGTTTTTTGTTGATCATCGTATCCACCCCGATGTTCTGGCTGAGCTGGATATAATCGGAGTTTTCCACCAACGCCACGGTCTTCTTCACCCCACGGTCTTTGGCAATCAAGCAACTGATGATATTAGTTTCCGAATCACCGGTCAGCGCAATAAAGGCGTCCATATCAGCCAGTCCTTCTTGCTCTAGCAGGTCCACGTTGCGCCCGTCTCCGTTAATCACCAGCGTGTCGGGCAGTTCGTCGGCTAGGGTGAAGCACTTTTCCTTGTCGCGCTCAATCAGTTTGATCTTGTACTCCGGGCTTAGCTTACGGGCGGTGTGGTACCCGGCCTTGCTACCTCCCAAGATCATCATGTTCTTGATTTCAATCTCCCGCTTGCCGGTGAGTTCGAGCACCAGATCGATACCGTTGGGCTGTGCGATGAAGTAAACGTGGTCGTTGACTTGCAGGGTGGTTTCTCCGTTGGGGATGATGGTGCGACTGCCGCGCAACACCGCCACAATGATGTAATTATTGCTGGGATTCAGGCGGGCGGTTTCGGCCAGCGGCCGATCCACCAAGGCACTCTGGTGGTCGATGGTGATCCCGATGAGCGACAGCAAACCCTGATCAAACTCAAAGGTGTCGGTAACGGCCGCAATGCGCAGCAAGCGCTTGATTTCGCGGGCAGCCAGCGATTCGGGAGAAATAAACTCGTCAATCCCAACCTTGGCGAGGTCAACGGACTTCTTATCCATTAGAAACTCTTCGTTGGTGATGCGGGCAATGGTCTTCTTGGCTCCCAATTGCTTGGCGATGATGCTGGCCGCCAGGTTCACCTCTTCTGACTCGGTGACGGCAATAAACAAATCGGCCCGGGGGGTTTCGGCCTCTTTCAGTATCTTGTAGGAGGTGACGCTGCCCCGGACCACCGCCACGTCGATCTGGCTGGCGATCTTTTGCAGTCGCTCAGCGTTAAGGTCGATGATGGTGATGTCTTTTTTTTCGTACGACAGCAGGCGAGCCAGGTGGGTGCCCACGTCGCCCGCTCCGGCAATGACAATTTTCATAAACAGTGGTGCTTAATGGCGCGCAAATATAAGACGAATACGGCCAGCGAATGGACAGAAAGATGGAAAAAGAATGATACGGTACAAATCAGACCAAGCACTAAGCGGTTGGGGCACTACTGGCTACGGCAGGCCGGTTGTTTTGCTTCACCACCTGCTCGTACAGAGCCTCGTACTGGGGCACGATGGCGCCCACGTCGAAGTGCTGCGCGCGGGCCAGCGCGTTTTTTTTGAAGTTGGGCAAGTGGTCAGGGTGCAGCACATACAGGGCTTTTTCGGTCATGGCATCCACGTCGCCCACCGCGCACACGAAGCCGGTTTCGCCGTCGATGTTGAGTTCGGGTAGCCCTCCGGCGTCGCTTGAGATCACCGGCACTTCGCAGGCCATCGCCTCCAATGCGGCCAATCCGAAGCTCTCTTTGGCCGAAGGCATCAGGAACAAGTCTGACACGGATAACACCTCTTCCACCGCATCGAGCTTGCCCAAGAAGCGGACATCGGTGCAGTTTCCCAGCTCGCGACAGAGTTTTTCGGCACTGTTTCTCTCCGGACCGTCGCCCACCAGCAGCAGTTTGGCGGGCACCTGCTGGCGCACGTTGTAGAACACCCGGATAGCGTCTTCCACCCGCTTCACGCGCCGGAAGTTAGAGGTATGGACAATCAGGTACTCGCCTTCCGGACAGATCGCCCGTTTGAAGTGCTCCTTGGCCTGCCGGTTGAAGCGGGTCAGGTCCACAAAGTTAGGAATCACCTCAATGGGTTTTTTGATATCAAAAAACTTGTAAGTATCGTCACGCAAATCCTGCGACACGGCCGATATGCCGTCCGATTGGTTGATACTAAAGGTAACCACCGGCGTGAACGAGGCGTCTTTTCCCACCAGCGTGATGTCAGTGCCGTGCAGGGTGGTCACCACGGGGATGTGAATGCCCTCGGTAGCCAGAATTTGCTTGGCCATGTAGGCCGCCGAGGCGTGCGGAATGGCGTAGTGCACGTGCAGCACCTCCAGTTTTTCGTACTTCACCACGTCGACCATTTTGCTGGCTAGGGCCAATTCATAGGGCGGATACTGAAACAGGGGATAGGTCATTACATCCACCTGATGATAGATGAGGTTTTCGTTAAAAAAGTCGAGGCGCGTGGGTTGCGAGTAGGTAATGAAATGAACTTTGTGCCCCTTCTTCGCCAGGGCTTTACCCAGTTCGGTTGCCACCACCCCGCTCCCCCCGAAGGTGGGATAACAAACAATACCAATTTTCATAAAAATAAATTAGGTAGATCAGCAGCTACAGTCCACAGTTTAATAGTCCACAGTCGATAGTCGACAGTAGTCTATCGAATATCGTCTGTGGATTATCACCTACTTTCCCTCGTAGTCTTCCATCGCCCGGTAAACGACCGACTGTATTTTTGTACGGATTCCTTCGGTGAGAAGTTTGGTATTTCGCGCATCGGGGTGCACCCGGTTCGACAAAAACACGTAGACCAACTCGTACTTGGGGTCCACCCACACCGAAGTGCCCGTGAAACCCAGGTGGCCGTAGGAGGCGTACGAGGCTTCCGGAGCCGTGGGCCCGCCGTCGCGTAGGTACTCGGGCTTGTCCCAGCCCAGGGCGCGGCGGCTGTCGTTAAACTGCCGGGTGCTGAAGCGAGCCACCGTGCCGGACTGCAGGTAGCGGGTGCCTCCGTAGTAGCCATCCTGCAGGTTCATCTGCATAAGCACGGCTAAATCGTGGGCGTTGCTGAACAAACCGGCGTGGGCGGCCACCCCGCCGCAGAGCGCCGCTCCCTCGTCGTGCACCGTGCCCCGCACCAGGGTGTTTCTAAACTGCCGATCCTCTTCCGTCGGCGCAATCCGCAACTGCGAGAATTTGCACAACGGCTGGTAGGTCAGCGTGGTTAGTCCTAGGGGAGCGTAGAAATTTTCTTCCATAAACGCGTCCAGCGGCTGCTGCGCTACCTGCTCGATCAGGCGAAGCAGCATGTAGAACCCCAGATCACTGTAGCGATAGCCGTGCCGCGGTTTCCACCGGACGCTTCGTCCGCGCGCCTTAATCATCTTCGACTGGATCGTCCAGTTCCACAGCGAGTCGCGCAAACTAGGTGTGGCGTACAAGCCTGAAGCGATTTGGGTAGAGAAGTCGTTCTCCAGAGAAAATCGGTAGAGTTCGGGATGCAGCCCGTAGCGGTCGCGCGTCATCTGCCAGAAGGGCACGTACGAGCGTAGGCCTGCCCGGTGCAGCAACACTTCCCGGATCGTGATGTTTCGTTTGTCGGTGCCGCGTAGCTCGGGCAGGTAGGCCGATAACTTATCGTCGAGCACCACCGCGCCGCGTTCCTGCAAAAACATCATGGCCTGGGTGGTGGCCGCCACCTTGGTCACCGAAGCAATGTCGTAGATGGTTTGGTTGTTCACCGGCAGCAGGCTGTCGTAGGTTTGGTAGCCGTACGACTTAGAAAACACCACCGCCCCCCGCCGCGCCACCAGCACCTGGCAGCCCGGCGTGGCCCGCTCGCGAATGGCCCAGTTGGCCAGGGTGTCGATGAGGCGCAGGGTGTCGGAGTTGAGTCCGACGGCCTCGGGTTGGGTGTAAGCCAGCCGTCCCAGAGCCTGCGTGCGCTCTCCGGTGCCCGCGGGCAGGTCTTTTCCCACGCGTTGGGGAAGCCGACCCTTCGCTTCCCGGGCGCCAAACAGAATCTGGGGCACCACCCACTGGGCTAGGCTGTCGCCTTCGTAGCCGCACACCAGCGTCGAAAAGCGGGTAAAGTCATTCAGTTGATCAGGACCGCCGAATACCACCAGTGTAAGGTCTACTTCTTCGTGCAAAAACTTCAGGAAGGCCAGGGTTTTCTTGGGCAGGTTCCGCCGTTCGGTGTCATAAATGCCCACAATCACCTGATCGTACTGCCTGAGCCGCGCGTAGGTTTGCTCATAGTCCAGACGGCCAGCCCGTTGAGAAACGGTGTAATGGGCAAAGGGAGCGTAGTGATCCAGCGATTCTTGAAACGGACGGGAGTGCTCGAGGTGGTCAGTCACCGACAGGCTGGCGAACGTACGGTTGTCAAGCGTTTTGATGGGGAGCAGTTGCTGCTGATTGCGCACCACCGTGATCGCCGCTTCGTACAGTTGTTGCTTCAGCAGGGTGTTTTCTGGAAGGCCCTGATACTCTCCTCGCGAGTTATCAGCGGATTGACCGTCCAAACCCGCCTGGTACTTTAGTTGCAGTTGCTTGGCGACCTTCCGGTCGATATCTTCCCACGACAGTTCGCCGTCCGCTAGGGCTTTTCTGACCGCTTGCACGGCTACCGACAGCTCAGTGGGGGCCCGGAGCACATCGTTTCCTAGTTGCAGGGCAGCAACCGCCCAATCTTCCAGCGAACCCTGCTGCGCATCGAAGGGCGGCGAAACAACGAGTCCGTCGAGCAACAGCCGCTCAGCCAGCGCGGGCCGGAAGGTTGGCGAGCGTTCATCCACCGGCCACCGACCAGCGACCGGGGCGGCCTGGAACTTGCCGGCTTGCACCACCAGGGTGCCCCGCAGGTCAGACGCTTCGCTTAGTTTTCGTTGCTTGCGGGTGAGCCCGGTTCGGAATTTTACCAAAGTAGACGCTTCGGGAAGTCGTTGGAAGCTGGCCAGCAGGCCGTAGTCGGTCATGCCTTGCAGATAGGTGGTGCCCAGCGCGAGCGCGGCGGTGGGGTCGTCGTGCCAAGGAGCGGCGGTCGACGATTCAGCGCTACCTACCGTCACCGAAGGAGCGAGATAGAGGTGAATGCCGAGTGCCCGATAGTGCTGTGCTACGGCGGCTCCGGCCTGATAGAGGGAGGCAGGGTTCTGAATGGCTCCCAGGGTGGTTCTATGAGGTAGCCACGTGAGTGAGGAGTCTCGAGGAGCTGCCCCTTCGGAACCTTCGGCCCCAACCAGCAACGGAAGCGGGAGTTTGCGCTGTTTCAGGGGCAAAACTTTGGAAGATGCATCACCTCCGTCAGCAAGAATGATTCCCCCCGCCTGATACGTTTCTACTGCCTGGGTGAAGGCCTGCGGGTTATCAGAAAGAGAATAGGTCAACCAGAATAGTTGGCCAATTTTTTGGTCGGGGGTTAGCGTATCCAGCACGGTAGTTACCCACTGGGCCTGCGATAAACGGGGAAGGATGGTAGGAGAAACGGCTTCGGACTGGCAAAAAACGGCACTGCTTAAGGCCCAGTGAAAAAGAAAAAACGGACAAACTTTTTTCAGCATGGAGGCGTTCTCCTTTTACAGTTACAACCGGAAGGCCGCTAATTTATTGCTTTTTTTGCTACCTTGATCAATTATGAAGATTCCTTCACTCACTAAACTGCCCAACCATCGACGGTTTCACATTGAGCCCCGTTACTATGATCCCGTCAAGGAAGATATTGCGGCGCGGACTTCTCGCATAGAGCAAGAAATACGCCAAGTTAGTTCGTCTGCCGCTCAGCATCGGCGCAGTCTGGAAGGGGCTTTCGGGCGCACGGCGCAGCGGCGAAGTCAAAGCGCTTCTGTCTTGCAATTTGTGATTGTGCTCATCTTGTTCACGCTCATCTTTGGGTACATTTACTACGGTAACGTAGTATTCTACGGATTGATCCTGACTGCTCCGGTTTATTTCTTACTGCGGCTACGACGAACCTCAGGAGGGTGGCCTTTCGGTCGGAAGTAACCTCCTTTAGATCGGTGGTTTATCGCTTGGTTTGTACTAGCGCCAGCCATAACTACTGGAACCCTTTCTCATGGCAGATATTATACAACTACTTCCTGATGCTATTGCCAATCAAATAGCGGCCGGTGAGGTAGTGCAGCGGCCTGCCTCGGTGGTGAAAGAACTGGTGGAAAACGCGCTAGACGCCGGAGCCACGCACGTCACGGTGGTTGTAAAAGATGCGGGTAAGCAACTCATTCAGGTAATCGACGACGGAGTTGGGATGAGTGCCACCGACGCCCGCATGAGCTTCGAGCGCCACGCCACCTCCAAAATCCGACAGGCCGCCGATATCTACGCCATTAAGACACTGGGCTTTCGGGGCGAAGCGCTGGCCTCCATTGCCGCGGTAGCCCAGGTATCGCTGGTGACCCGCCGCGCCGCGGACGAGCTGGCCACCCAGCTTGAAGTAGAAGGCTCAACGCTGAAGCACAGCGGCCCCGAAACCGCCCCGGTGGGCACGCGCATCACCGTCAAAAACCTGTTCTTCAACATTCCGGCCCGCCGCGCCTTTCTAAAATCCAACGCCGTGGAACTACGGCATATCAACGACGAGTTTTTTCGCATTGCCCTAGCCCGCCCCGGCACGGCCTTTGACTTCTATCAGCACGACACCGAGGTGTATCACCTTACCGCGGGCACGTTGCTGCACCGCATTACGGAGCTTTACGGAGATAACTACGGGGTCCAGACGCTACGCTGTCAGGAGGAGACGCCCCACCTGAGCATTGGGGGGTTCATTGGCAAACCCGAAGCGGCCCGCCGCACCCGGGGCGAACAGTTCTTCTTTGTGAACGAGCGCTACATCCGCAGCAGCTACCTTAATCACGCGGTGATGAGTGCCTACGAAGCCCTGCTGCCCGAAGGCACCTTCCCCTTCTACGCCCTGTTTCTGGAGGTGGACCCGCAGCACATCGACGTGAACGTGCACCCCACCAAAACCGAGATCAAGTTTTCGGACGAGCGCACCATTTATGCCATCGTGCGGGCGGCGGTGAAGCGGTCGCTCGGCACCAACCTAGTCACTCCTTCCACCGGAGAGGACAACTTCTTTCCAATTCTTTCCCCCACCGACCCACCGGCGGGCACGCTGCGCGGTTCGGCGGTGAATAATTACCAAGCGCTGCGCAGTGCCGATGCCTGGCAACCCGCCAACCAGGAACGCTGGGAAGGTCTTCCCCCCGGTCGGCTAAGTGGCTCGCCGGATACCGACCGGGAGGGGGATGCAGCGGCGATCACGTTTCAGAGTGCGGCCAATGATATACCGCCGCGCGGGAGCGGATCGTTCCCGGCCGAAGCAAGTAGCGGCGAATTGGCGCTGCCCCTGGGAACGCCCTTTCAGATTCATCAGCGCTACATTACCCTACCGGTGCGGTCGGGGCTGATGCTCATTGATCAGCAGGCGGCGCACGAACGTATTTTGTACGAGCAGTACGGCCAATCATTGCACCAAGAACCCACTGCCGGACGATTATCCGTGTCGCAGCAGATGCTGTTTCCGGCCACGGTGCGGCTGAGTGCGGCCGACATGGCGCTGGTGGGTGAGTTACAGGAAGAAATCCGGGCGTTGGGATTTGCCTTCACGCTGTCGGGGGCCGACACGCTGGTAATCAATGGCATTCCGGTCGATGTAAAGGCCGGTACCGAAACGCAGGTGCTGGAAGGGCTGATGGAACAGTACAAGAACAATCAGGCGCAGTTGTCGTTAGACAAACGGGAAAACGTGATCCGGTCTATCGCCAAGCGCATGTCGGTACGCGCCGCGCAACCGCTGAGTCCGCCCGAAATGGCTTCCTTGGTTGAGCGGTTGTTTGCGTGCGCGAACCCAACCTACGCTCCGGACGGACGTAGAACGTTTCATACCGTAACCCTAGAGCACATTGCTTCTCTTTTCAAATAGCCCGCATGTTTGGTAACCTCACCCCGGTTGTTAAGAATCTGCTGATCGTTAACGTAGTCGTTCTGGTGATTCAGCAGTTTCTTGGTTTTAATTTTGTTGATTGGTTTGGCCTGCGTTACATCTTCGCCGATACGTTTCGTCCCTACCAGTTCATTACGCACCTGTTTGTTCACGGCAGCTTCTGGCACTTGTTTGGCAATATGTTCGCGCTCTTTATGTTTGGACCTATGCTGGAGCGGGTTTGGGGTAGCCAGCGCTTTTTGCTCTTTTATCTGATTACCGGGTTGGGTGCTAGTGTGCTGTACTCAGCAGTGAACTTTTACGAGATAGATCAGCTGGAAGCGGCGGCCGAGCAGGTGATCGAAAATCCTTCTCCCGATAACTTTACGGAGCTGCTGCTGGATCATGCCGAATATGCTTACCCGCAACTGCAGGGGTTTGTGGATCAGTTTTACGACAACCCGAACAACAGCAGCTTCGTAAGTCAAAGTCAGCAGTACGCGAGCCAACTGGTGGAGCGAAAAGAAAACATTCCGATGGTAGGAGCCTCGGGGGCGGTATTCGGGATTTTGATGGCCTTCGGACTGCTCTTCCCCAATACCGAATTATTTTTGTTATTTTTTCCTTTCCCTATTAAAGCGAAGTACTTTGTTTTGTTCTACGGACTCTACGAACTGTGGTCTGGCTTTGAACGGGTACCGGGCGATAACGTGGCGCACTTTGCCCACTTGGGTGGGATGCTCTTCGCGTTTATTTTGGTTAAGTTGTGGAAAGACAAGCGCAATGCCTTTTATTAGTCGGAGCAGATGAACAATATACTAGACGATTTCAAGAATGCTTTTAGCCGACCGAACAACGGTTTGATCAAGATCATTGTGATCAACCTGGTGGTATTCCTGGCGCTGCTATTCCTGGAGGTGGTTCTTACAATATCCCGTCATGAGAACTGGTACCAATTAATTGTTAACCAATTATCGCTGCCCGCCTCACTGAATAGCTTGCTGTACCGGCCGTGGACGTTGGTTACGTACTTCTTTACTCACACGGGCTTCTTCCATATTCTGTTCAATATGCTGTTCCTCTACTGGTTCGGCATGATCATTATGGAGTTTCTAGGTAGCGAAAAACTGGTGAATCTGTACGTGCTGGGGGGCTTGGCCGGTGGGATTCTCTACATTCTGGTGTATAACGCCCTGCCCTACTTCAGCGACCGAGTGGAAATTGCCCAGATGCTGGGAGCCTCAGCGGGAGTGTACGCCGTGGTGGTGGGAGCCGCAACCTTCACGCCTAACTATTCTATCTCACTAATCCTGCTCGGGCCGGTTCGCATCAAATACATCGCTATTTTCTACATTATCGTGTCGTTTGCCGGAACCATCGGTCCCAATGCGGGGGGCGACTGGGCGCACTTGGCGGGGGCAGCGCTGGGCTTTGTATTTATCAAGCAATTGCAACGGGGCAACGACTGGGGCAAACCGATCAATTCTTTCCTCACGTTCGTCAAAAGCTTCTTTGTGCAGCAGCCTAAAGTACGAGTAACTCACCGGAGCAGCAGCACCAAAACCAACGGCCGACCGCGCTCCAATGGCACCTTCAGCAACCGACAGGAAGAGATCGACGCGATTCTCGATAAAATTTCCGAAAGCGGCTACGACAGCCTATCCCGCGAAGAAAAGCAAAAGTTGTTCGACGCCAGCAAACAGTAATGGTTCACAGTCAATAGTCCATAATTAAACGTCATTCCGGAGCGAGCGTAGCGAGACCCGGAATCCTCTGCTACGAAGACGTATATTGATTAAATCATTGTAAGGCATATTTTCGTCGCTGTGACAGGGGATTCCGGACATTTTACTACGCTATGCTTCGTAAAATTCCGGAATGACGTTTTGTAATTTATTTTGATTAACTGCTTATCTGCGCTTCTGGCTGTCGACCGTGGACCATCGACTATTAAACCGTGGACTAAAGACTATTCTTCTCCGTACGCCGTAAGCACCAGCTTTCTTCGCCCCCCCCGATCACGGTGCTCTCCTAAGTAGATTCCTTGCCAGGTGCCTAGGTTCAGCTTTCCGTTGGTGATAGGTACCATCACGCTGTTGCCCAGCAGGGCGGCTTTGATGTGGGCAGGCATATCGTCGGGGCCTTCCAGGGTGTGTTGGTAGTAGGGAGCATTCTCCGGCACCATGCGGTCGAAGTGGCGCTCAAAGTCACCCCGCACGGTAGGGTCGGCATTCTCATTAATCGCCAAGCTGGCCGAGGTGTGCTGAATGAACACGTGCAACAGTCCTATCCGAATCGTACGCAGCTCCGGAAAGTCTTGCACCACGTGCGAGGTAATCAGGTGAAACCCCCGCTCGAAGGCTGGTAGGGTGATCTCTTGCTGGATGATTTTCATAATGGGTTTATTCAGGATGGTACTCGTAAGCCCCTAAATCGGGCTGCTCATCGCGGAGTTTGGCGTCCAAGTCGCGCTCAACGCCCAACGGCACTCCGGCATCAATGGCGGGTGAGAGCGAATCGAGGTGGTAATTCGCCTCTAGAGGCTTTACGAACTGCGGGGGTTGGTTATAAAAGTTAGTTTCTGCCAAACTCGGTGTGGTATCGGTTGACTTAACTATGGTTTTCAGAAGCCGCAAATTAACTGGATTCTCGGGCCTGAACGGTGCGAAGAGCAGTTCGTTTTCCAGCGCACCCCAAACAATGCAGTTAATCACATTTAGCGAAAAACTTTGCATCAACTGAGTTGATCCACTAAAATTTTGATCAAATGCTAGCAGTGGTTCGTTGTCTTCACGACTAAAATTACTAGGTTCATTCACCAAAGTGCAGTGCCAAAAGCGGTAGTAAGCGCGCCCTAGTCCCAAAAACGATCCCGAGGCGCAGTCGCTCATCAGGGTGTTACGCACGTCAACGTCGGCTTCTACCGCCAGCACTCCGAAGCCAGACACGTTCTCGATGATGGTATTGTTTAGCCTGAGATCCGGTACGGTATCATTATCCGCCGACACGATGGTTGCCCCAATCGCCGCATTACGGATCACGGAGAAATCTAGCGCGTTATCTTCACTTGTTGGACCAAAATACACCCCCTGCCACTGGCCCGGCGCGTTTTCGTAGTCACCATCCTGGCGCACGTGCTGTAGCACCACTCGCGCATCGGGCGCTCCGATGGCTTGCAGCGTGCCATCGACCAGCAGACCAGCCCCGTCGTTGAAGAAGAGTTGGGTCCCCGCCGCCAGCGTCAGGGTAGCTCCGGGAGCCACCCGAAGCGAATCGCAGATCACGAAGGGCCGTTCGCCCGAGAAGGTAGTATCCCGCGCGATAACGCGGCTTTTTAAAAAATACGCATCTTGCCCCCAGGCTTCCAGGTTCACGTACTGCACGTTGCCGTTGGTGCTAAACTGAATAGAATCCTTGACGATGAACGGCAGGTCGGTATTGGTTGGGTCCACGGTCACCTCGACCAGCAACAGCAAGCTATCACCGCCGCGCAGGCGCACGTCATTGAACTGCGTGCCTGCTTCGCCGTTCAGCAACAAACGAAAGGGCGACTTTTCCGGGCTGGCCAACGACACCAGGCCAATGTTGACCGCCTTTGGCTGGGGATTGTACACCTGCAACCATTGGGTGGTGCTGCCCACGGTAGTGAACACGGTGTCGAACTGCACGGTGTCCTGGTCAAAGAGTAGCTGCACCCTCTCCTCCTGGGTCAGCACCTCATCCTCCGGGGTGCACGAGGCTACGGCGATCAGCAAGAAGCTCACGACAAGCAGCCACCAACCAGGGGTAGCGATCTGCTTGTCCTTGTTTGTTGTATTGTCAAGCATTAGTCCGTTCTCGTCAAAACCAGCATTCCTGTATCCAGCATCCAAATTCTCACTCCCCGCAGGTATCTGCGCGGCCGCCGCCAATATCCAGCATCCAACATCTCTCCCGCCCCATAAATCTCCTACCCCGCTCCCTCCTGCATGCGCTCGGCGTTGTCGGCAATGCGCAGTTGCTCCACAAAATCAATGAGGTCGCCGTCCATCACCGACGACAGGTTGTGCACGGTGTAGTTGACCCGGTGGTCGGTAACCCGGCTCTGGGGGTAGTTGTAGGTGCGGATTTTGTCGGAGCGGTCGCCGCTCTTCACCATCGAGCGCCGCTGCGCCCCGATTTCTTCGTTTTGCTTCTCCAATTCTATATCATACAAACGAGATTTAAGCACTTGCAGGGCCTTCTCGAAGTTCTTGATCTGCGACTTCTGATCCTGGCAGGTCACCACCAGCCCGGTGGGGTTGTGGGTGAGGCGCACCGCCGAGTAGGTGGTGTTCACCGACTGCCCGCCCGGTCCCGACGAGCAGTAGGTGTCCTTGCGGATGTCGTTCATGTCGATGTCGATTTCTACGTCCTCCACTTCGGGCAGCACGGCCACGGTGGCCGCCGAGGTGTGCACCCGGCCCTGCGTTTCGGTGGCGGGCACGCGCTGCACCCGGTGCACCCCCGACTCGAATTTCATAAAGGCGTATACGTCTTCGCCCGAAATAGAACTCACGATCTCTTTGTAGCCCCCGGCCGAGCCCTCGGTGAGGTCGAGCACCGTGAGGTTCCAGTTTTGCGATTCGGCAAAGCGCTGGTACATGCGGAACAGGTCGCCCGCGAAGATGGCCGCCTCATCGCCGCCGGTGCCCGCCCGGATCTCCAGGATCACGTTCTTGCTGTCGTTCGGGTCTTTCGGGATCAGCATCTGCTTCAGTTCCTCTCCCAGCGCCTCAATACTGTTTTGTTGGGTGTCGATCTCATCCTTGGCCATCTGTCGAAAGTCGGGATCCTTTTCGGTTTCCAGCAGGGCCTTGGCACTGGCCAGGTTGGCCTCGGCTTCTTCGTACTCGTCGAACTTCTTCACCACCTTTTCCAAGTCTCGGTATTCCTTGCTCAGCTTGGCGTACTGCTTCATGTCGGCCATGGCATCGGGCTGCACGATTAGTTGGCCAACTTCCTCGAATCGATCTTTGATCGCGGCTAGCGTCTCTTTCATAGGGCTTCTGGGTTATTGCACAAAAGTAACAAACCAGCGCACAAAATAGCGGGCTCCCTCCCAAGAAAAGCGCGTTTGCGGAGGCCGCCTGTTCCTATTACGTATTTAGAGGATTTGTCACCATGTAATCTTCGCTTTAAGATATACTTTTTTAATCGTGCGCAACGCTTCATACTTGCAACCGATACGGTACGCTGATGCCTCTGTGCTGGCACAGCACTCACCGGAAATCCATACGTCGACCTTGTGGTATCACAGATATGAAGAAGAACAGCTTTTCTATTGGAACTAAAATCTTTGGCGGATTCATTGCGCTGATCTTCATTTTTTCGCTCAATGCGGTTATCAGCATCACTACAATCAACAACACCAACCAGGCGATTGAAGAAACGGCTCAGGTGAGCAACCCTTCGGCCAAAGCGTTGGAAGACTTGATGGATCTGATCATTAACTCCAAAATGCTGATCACCAACTGGGTCTACCTGCCGAATAACCAGCAGGACAAAGATGCGCTCAAGGAACTACAAAACTTTCAGTACCCAGCGTTAAAGAGTCAAATATCCGCGCTCACCGCGCATTGGAAAGAACCAGAAGAAAAGCAACAGCTTGACTCAATCTTCGTCAGCTTTGAGCAGCTGATCGGCGTTCAAAAGGAGATTATGGCATCGTTGGTTTCGTTTCAAGACTACGAAGATCCTATGGTGAAGCTGTTTGCTGAAAACCGCATTGAAGACGAGGTGCTGCCCCACGTGAGCAGCCTTGAAACGCAACTTAGCGCGATTAGCGACGTGAAGCGGCAGGAGGCAGAAGCGGCGCAGACCAGTATCATAGCCTCCTCGATGAATCTGCGACGGCTCAACCTTATCTTGGGTTTGATCACCGTTGCGTTGGGGCTGGTCATTGCTTTTTCTTTAAACCGAAACATCACCCGCCCTATCAGCTACGTGAAAGATACGGTAGTAGAACTGAGCAAGGGGCAGTTACCGGAGAAAAACAGTCAGAAAACGCAAAAATTCAGCCGCGACGAAGTAGGAGAAATGGCGCAAGCAATGGATGGGCTAGTGAGCGGACTGCGCGCTACCTCGGGCTTTGCCGAAGACATTGGAATAGGCAATTACACCGCCGAGTTCAACCCCCTGAGCGAACAAGACGTGCTGGGCAACGCCCTGATCAACATGCGCGACAACCTGCGCCGCGTGTCGGAAGAAGACCAGAAACGCCACTGGACCACCGAGGGAACCGCTGTGTTCGGTGAGTTGCTGCGGCAGAACAGCGGTAGCGTGAAGGAATTGACCACCACGGTGCTCACCAAGCTCGTTGAGCATATGCACGCCAACCAGGGAGGGATATTCGTGGTGCAAGAAGATGAGACCAGTGACGAGCCGTACATGGCTCTGGAGGCTTGCTACGCCTGGGATCGCGAAAAGTATATCGAGCAAAAAATTTACCGGGGAGAGGGCTTGGCCGGACAAGCTTGGCTAGAAAAAGATACCCTTTACTTCACCGACGTGCCCGAGGAATACATCACCATCGTTTCGGGACTCGGCGAAGCCAACCCCACCAGCATCCTGATTGTGCCGCTGATGGTGAACGAAGAAGTTTTTGGAGTGGTAGAAATGGCCTCGTTTGAAACCTACCAGCCGCACGAGATTGAGTTCATGAAAAAAATTGCCGAGAGCATTGCCGCCACCATTGCTACGGCGCGAACCAACAGCAAAACCCAGCGGCTGCTCAACGAATCAACCGAGATGACTGAGCAGATGCAGGCCCAGGAAGAAGAGATGCGGCAAAACATGGAAGAATTGCAGGCCACCCAAGAAGAAATGGACCGCAAGCAACGCGCTATGCAGAAACGTGAAATCCGTATCCGGGCGGTGCTCGACTGCGCTCCGGAGGCTTACATTAACGTAGATACCGACGGTGAGGTAGTTTTATCCAACCGTCAGGCAGTCGATAAATTCGGTTACGAAGCGGGCGAGCTAGAGGGTTTACACGCTAGCAAGCTGTTTCAGGACGTGAACGCTATTGATATGCTGGATTTCTTACATGAGCACACCGGTCAGTCCTTCGTGCAAACGTTTCAAAACCAGCGGGGACAAGCGTTTAGCACCGAAGTCTTAATCAGCACCTACGACGCTCAAGGAAGCGTAGGCTACGTGGTGCGCTTTGCCGACACCCAAAAAGCCCTTCAGCCAGAATCTCACTAAGCAATCTTAACTCCTGAGCAGATACCGTTTTGAGCTAGGCCGGGGTTGTGCCCGACAGAACGCGCTGGGCGCTAAGTCGGCGAAACCTCAGCACCAGCAACACCGCCGCTAGTGTCAGGCTAATCAGCAGTCCCACCCAGATGCCCGGGGCGCCCCATCCCAAAGGAAAAGCCAGTCCGTAGGCCACCGGCAATCCCACTCCCCAGTAGGCGATCAGCGTGATCAGGGTAGGAATCTTCACATCGGCCATACCCCGCAGAATACCCAGCGCCACCGCCTGCACTCCGTCAGACACTTGAAAGAAGGCCGCGATCACCAGCAAAGAAGCGGCCAGATCGATTACCGGCACTTCGTCGACGTACAACGTGGGCAAAGTATCGTTGAGCAGCATAAAGACTCCCGCCGAGGTGCCCATCAGCACCGTAGACATCAGCAGGGTGCTATTGCCCACGCGCCGCAGGTTCGGCAGGTCGCGCCGCCCCAGTTGATTGCCCACCCGCACCGTGGCGGCCGCGGCCAGGCCGGTGGCCACCATGTAGCTCACCGCCGCCAGATTGAGGGCAATCTGATGCGCCGCTAGTGCCCGGGTGCCCAGCCACCCCATCATAATAGAGGCGAAACTAAATGCTCCCACTTCAAAGATGTACTGAAAGCCCGTAGGAACCCCAATCTTGAGCATTCGAAGCGATAAACTGCGCTGCAACGTGCGCAACCGCAGGGGCGGCCACCGGAACCAGGGCGCCCGCAGCACGTACATCATCATCACTCCGGCCATCACCACCCGCGAGATCAGGGTAGCCACGCCCGCTCCGTCCAGGCCCAGCGCCGGGATGGATCCGTAGCCGTAGATCAGCAGGTAGTTGAGTAGTACGTTGAGCAGGTTGGCACTCAGCGTGATCACCATCGCGGTTCGGGTAAACGACAATCCCTCGGCATACTGCCGAAAGGTCTGGAAGAACATGAACGGTAACAGCGAAAGAGCGATGATGATCAGGTAAGGAATGGCCAGTTCTACCACCCGGGGCGGTTGATTCAGCCACGGCAACACCCCGGCGCTCCCGGCCAGCAGTACCACCAGCGCCAAACCGGTTACAATATTGATCACCAACCCGTGCCGGAAAACCTGCGCCTGGTCGTGGGTGGTGTCGCCCCCGTCGGCGGCAGCCACCAGGGGAGTGATGGCCAGCGATACCCCAATACCGAACATCAACCCCAGCGATACCAACCCGTTGGCCAGCGACACGGCGGCGAGCGGCTCAGCTCCCAGGGCACCCACCATCACACTGTCGGCCACGCCCACCAAAATGTGGCCCAGTTGGCTCAGCATCACCGGGTAGGCAATCAGCAGCGTGGTCTTGACGTGGGATCGGTAGGATTGCAGGGGCATGGGGTTGGCTGGTCACTGGTCACTGGCCGTCGTGGAACGATCACTGGTCACTGGTCACTGGTCACTGGTCACTGGTCACTGGTCAAATTTACAAAGGACAAGGGACAAATGACTAAATGTTGAACATTCGGGCAACGCGGAAGAGACCGCTGATACTAATAGCGTCCGTGATTTCTTGGTTGAGCACCAGTTGCAGGGCATCGGCCAGGGGTAGTTTACGAACGCGCAGGTCTTCGGTTTCGTCGAATTCGGTTTCGCCCGGAGTGAGGTCTTGCGCCAGATAGATAAAGCCCTCTTCGTCGGTGACCGAGTTAGAGGTATGGATGCGCATAATGTTCTGCCATTTTTTGGCCGTCAGTCCGGTTTCTTCCTTGAGCTCCCGTCGGGCCGATTCCAGGGGATCTAGTTCGTTGGGGCCGCCGCCCATCGGAATCTCCCAGGAGTATTCGTTGAGCGTGTAGCGGTACTGCCCGACCAGCCAGGTATTAAGTTGCTCATCCACCGGCACAATGCCAATAGCTTTGTTCTTGAAGCGCACCCAGCCGTAGATGCCCGTGCCGCCCCGGGGGTTAGTGACCTGGTCTTCGTGCACGGTAATCCAGGCATTATCGTAGACTTGCTGGCGCTGCCGGGTTTGCCAGGGGTTGACGTTGGTTCCCATTAGTCTTCCAACTTCTTAAAAAAGTCCCACAGCACCACCCCCACGCTCACCGAAATGTTGAGCGAGTGCTTGGTGCCGAACTGCGGTATCTCTAGGCAGGTGTCGGCCGTTTCCACCACCGCATCGTCTACCCCAAACACCTCGTTGCCAAAAATCAGGCAGTACTTGCCGTCGTGGTAGGGCATAAAGTCTTGCAACGGCACACTCTCGTCGGCCTGCTCGATGGCGATGATTTTGTAGTCCTGCTCGCGTAGCTCTTCAATCAGTTCGGCGATCTTCTCGCGGTGCTCCCAGGCTACGGACTCGGTGGCCCCCAGGGCCGTTTTGTTAATTTCGCGGTGCGGAGGGGTGGCGGTGATGCCGCACAGGTAGATTTTCTCCACGGCAAACGCATCGGCGGTGCGAAACGTGGAACCCACGTTGTTCATGCTGCGCACGCTGTCGAGCACCAGCACAATGGGGCGCTTGGTTTGCTTCTGGTATTCTTCGACCGACGGACGGTTGAGCTCTTCGTTCTTGAGTTTTCTCATGGTGATTGATTTATAGACGACGAAAATACGACTATCCTACGAAATGCCCACCAATATCCGCGACAAATCCTAAGCTAGCGATGCCCGAGGACTCGTTAGCCATCTCTGAACCCCGCGTACCGCTGCTTTTAGAACATTGGTCACGAATGCTTATTTTTGTAGGATTCAACCGACCTAAAAGTAAGTTTTCATGCCTGCCTCAAAGAAAAAGATTAGTAGCCAAGAGACTCCCCTCATGCGGCAGTACGCCGCCATCAAGGCCAAGCATCCGGGGGCGGTGCTGCTGTTTCGGGTAGGCGATTTCTACGAAACCTTCGGCGAAGACGCCATCACCGCCAGCAAGGTGCTCGATATTGTGCTCACTAAGCGGGCCAACGGCGCGGCTTCGCACGTGGAGCTGGCCGGGTTTCCGCATCACGCGCTCGACACCTACCTCACCAAACTGGTGCGGGCGGGGCACCGGGTGGCCATCTGCGACCAACTGGAAGACCCCAAATTGGTGAAGGGCATCGTGAAGCGGGGCGTCACCGAACTGGTTACCCCGGGGCTATCGTTTAACGACACCGTGCTCGACCAGCGGCACAACAACTACCTGGCCGCACTGCACTTCCACAACGACCGCCTGGGCATCGCCCTGCTCGACGTGTCGACCGGGGAGTTTCTCACCTCCTGCGGGTCGGCGGCCTACATCGAGAAGCTGGTGCAGGGCTTTGCTCCCTCCGAGATTCTGTACTGCAAAAGCCAGCGCCCTGAGTACGAACGACTGTTTCGCGACGAGTATAACACCTACCGCCTCGACGACTGGCTCTTCACCCACGACTACGGCTACGAGCGACTCACCCGCCATTTCAACACCCCCTCGCTGCGGGGTTTTGGCATCGACGCGCTCACCGAGGGCATCGTGGCGGCCGGAGCCATTTTGTTCTACCTAGAAGAAACTAAGCACCATCGCGTGCAGCACATCTCGTCGATCGGGCGCATCGAGGCCGAGCAGTACGTGTGGTTGGACAAGTTCACCATCCGCAACCTGGAGCTGCTGCATCCGCAGCAGGAGGGCGGCGTGCCCCTGATCGACGTGCTCGACCGTACCTGCACCCCAATGGGCGCCCGCCTGCTGAAAAAGTGGGTGGTGCTTCCCCTCAAAGACCGGACGGTCATCGAAAACCGGCAGCGCACCGTGGAAGCCTGCGTGCAGCAGGAGCCACTGCACGGCGAACTGCTGCAATCGCTCAAGCCGCTGGGTGACATTGAGCGACTGATCTCCAAGGTGGCGGCCGGTCGCGTCAACCCGCGCGAGATGGCGCAGCTAAAAAGAGCCCTGCAAGCGGTAAAACCTATAAAGAAATTGCTGTTGCAAGCCGGAATTGCCCACTTGGCCACGCTGGCCGATCAGTTGCATACCTGTGACTTCCTGCTGGAGCGCATCGAGCGGGAGCTGCAACCGGAGCCGCCGCTGGTGAGCAACCAGGGCAACCTGATGAACGATGGGGTAGACCTAGCGCTGGATGAACTACGTCAGCTGGCCTACTCGGGCAAAGACTATCTGGCGCAGATTCGGAAGCGCGAGGTGCAACGCACCGGCATTAGCTCGCTGAAGCTTTCGTTTAATAAAGTGTTTGGCTACTACCTGGAAGTATCCAACACGCACAAAGAAAAGGTGCCGGGCGACTGGATTCGGAAGCAAACGCTGGTGAACGCCGAGCGCTACATCACCGAAGAGCTCAAAGTCTACGAAGAAAAGATTCTGGGGGCCGAAGAAAAGCTGGTGGTCATTGAGCAGCGGCTGTTCAACGAACTGGTGGCGGCCACCGCCGAGTACGTGAAGCAGATTCAGCAGAACGCCCGGCTGCTGGCCACCATCGACTGCCTCTCATCATTTGCCCAGGTGGCGCGGCACAATGCCTACGCGAAGCCGACCTTCACCGACGGCGATGCCCTCACCATTGCGGCCGGGCGGCACCCCGTGATCGAAAGGCAGCTTCCGCCCGGCGAACCCTACGTGCCCAACGACATCCACCTCGACGCCGACACCCAGCAAATCATGATCATCACCGGCCCCAACATGGCGGGCAAGTCGGCGCTGCTGCGGCAAACCGCTCTCATTGTGCTCATGGCCCAGATGGGCTCCTTCGTTCCGGCCGACGCGGCCACGCTGGGCATCGTCGACAAGGTGTTTACGCGGGTGGGCGCTTCCGACAACCTGGCCAAAGGCGAGTCTACCTTTATGGTGGAGATGATCGAGACGGCCAGCATTATCAACAACCTAAGCCAGCGCAGCCTGGTGCTGATGGATGAGATCGGACGCGGCACCAGCACCTACGACGGCATCTCTATCGCCTGGTCGCTGGTGGAGTATTTGCACAACCATCCGCAGTGCCGGGCCAAGACACTATTCGCCACGCACTACCACGAGTTAAACCAGCTCACCGAAGATTTGCCCCGAGTGAAGAACTTCAACGTGGCGGTGAAGGAAGTGGGAGATAAAATCTTGTTTATGCGGCAGCTCAAGGAAGGAGGCAGCGAGCACAGTTTTGGTATCCACGTGGCCCAGCTGGCCG
Source organism: Cyclobacteriaceae bacterium (assembly GCA_965217295.1). Lineage (GTDB taxonomy): Bacteria > Bacteroidota > Bacteroidia > Cytophagales > Cyclobacteriaceae > Tunicatimonas. Next base: position 2,294,854 of record CBDCHR010000008.1, on the reverse strand, counting down.
GGATGCCCCAGCCGGTGGTGCTGCGCGCCGCCGAGATCATGCGCCACCTGGAGCAAGACAAGATCAACGACCCTGCACCGAAGGCCGCGCAACTACAGCACCTGCCGAAGCCTGCCCCCCAACTAACTCTGTTTGCCTCCGACCCCCGCTGGGAGAAGGTACAGGAGATGCTACGCACCACCGATATTAACACGCTATCGCCGGTGGAGGCACTGCTGAAACTGAATGAGTTGCAGTTGATGATGAGAAAATAACCCATATTGGTTTTCGCTAAGAACCTTCGTATCTTCCGCTGAACAAACAGCACAGCAATGGCGAGGGTCGCGATTATACCAGTTACTGCTAAAAACGGCACGATTACTTATAATGCTGTGTCAGGTAACAAACAAACAAATGGCAAAACCGTGGGTCAGGCGCTAGACGCGCTTAATGTAGAACTAGCTGATGGTGAAGGCGGAACAATCGTTATCATCCAGAATAATAAACCTGACCGCTTCTTCAGTGCGAAACAGCAACAGCGCCTTCAGGTGCTTATGAGTCGCTGGCGGACCGCTCGAGATAATGGTCAAAGTCTGAGTGAGCAGGAGCAGACAGAATTAGAAACATTGATTGAACTGGAGTTGCGAGCGTCGGAAGACAGGTCGGCTGCCCTAGTCGATGAAGCAACCGAATGAATAGGAAACAAGTATCGGGGTGGGTGGTGCAGAAATAGTGGTATTTACTCACCAGGGCGAAGCTATCTGAATTATTTCTGTGAGACGGGCTAGGGCGTGTTGACATTCAAGCTGAAATCGAAGTCTATGAAAGCTAAAGAATTTGACGACGGGAAGACCGATACAGTCGCCGAACTAAACCTTTCTACTGCCATTCATCCTAACCGACAGTCGCACATCCGCCCATTGGTGCCCGACGACGAGCCGTTTCTCTGGACGGCGCTCTATCACGCCCTTCACGTCCTGCCCGGCGCGGACCCATTTCCGCTCGAAGTAGTTTGCCAGCCCGAACTCGCGCGCTACGTCTCCGGCTGAATGCAACGGTCGGGCGACCTAGGCTTCGTTGCAGAGGTAGACGGAGAACCCGTCGGGGCCGCGTGGCTTCGCCGCTGGTCGTCCGACGAGCGTGGGTATGGCTTCGTGGACGAGGCGACACCGGAGCTGTCGATGGCGCTCCTTCCGAAGTATCGTGGTCGTGGAATCGGCACGGCGCTCCTCCGCCGCCTGTTGCAAGAGGCCGCGAGTGCGTTCGAGGCAGTGAGCCTGAGCGTGTCAGCGTCGAACGCAGCGTTCCGGCTCTACGAGCGGCACGGATTCGTCGTCGTCGGTGAGCCGGAAGATAGGTCAATGACGATGCTCAAACGGCTCTCGGCGCACGATGCGGTGTAACCCACCGGCGAGACGATCGGTACGCTATCAGCATTGCTTTTTTTGCAAAAAGGATTTATCTTCATTTTCATCACAACAGAAAAAATTTGTTATGCTAACGATGCACCTTAACCTTACCAAGTGGTTGCTTGCCCTCAGTATGCTGGTTACTGCGGGCACGGAAGCCACTGCCCAATCCGATTCGGTCGATCTCACCGATGCCCTGGCGTTGGCCGAGGTCTGGCTGGAGGCCGAGCAGGACTATCACGACCTGCCAGGCATTGCGGCGGCGGTCGTCCGTGATCAGGATATTGTCTGGTCGGGAGCCTTCGGTCACGCTGACGTTGAGGCTAACACGCCGCTCACGCCCGATACGCAGTTTCATATTGCCTCCATTTCAAAGACATTTGCCGCCGTAGCCACCATGACACTCGTTGACGCCGGTAAGCTCCGGCTCGACGACCGCGTTGCCGATATACTCCCTTGGTTTCAGCCCCCGCCCCGCGATGAAGATAATGCCCCCGTTACCATTCGGTCGCTGTTGACGCACTCTTCCGGGCTCACCCGAGAGATTGAAACCGCTTTTTGGGAAGATATTACCCGGTTGCCGGTTGGTGAGGCAATGCGCACTGAACTGGGCACCGCGCCCCCGCTTTACCCCTCCAGCACTTATTTCCAGTACAGTAATCTCGCCTTTATGGTGCTGGGCGAAGTGGTATCGGAGGTGTCGGGCATGCCCTACGTTGATTATCTCCAACAGCATGTGCTCGATCCGCTGGGACTTGACCGCACGGTTGCCTCCTACCCCGCTTCGGACTATGGCAAGACGCACGCGGTGGGTTATTCGCCGGTTACCCGCGACCGTACGTACCACCGCCTAAGCAACAGTCCCTCCGCGGGGATCGCCTCAATGGGCGGACTCTCCTCGACGGTGCTTGATCTTTCCGACTACGCCCGCTGGCAGTTCCGCCTCTACGATGCTGCGGCCGAGCCTGAAGTACTCCGGCCCTCTACCCTTCGCCAGATGCATCGCGTCCACTTCACGGATGCCGATTGGAAGAGAACGTGGGGATTAGGTTTTGCGGTCTCAGAGGGGCCAGACGGGAGCACGTTTGTAGGTCACGGGGGGCACCTACCCGGACACAAGTCACATTTTCTGTTGCACCCTGCCTCGAAGATCGCCTACGTAGTGATGAGTAACACCTCGGGCGTTAACCCCAGAACGTATACCCAGGGGTTGATGAAGCTGGTGACTAAGGCGAAGGCGGTTACGGCAAATGCCGAACATCGTTTGCCGCGCGAGCGCCTTACCGAGTACACCGGTACGTACCATTGGGCTGACAACCTTGAGGAATACTATATCTCACCCTGGGAGGGACGTCTTGCCGTACTGAGCCTACCTGCTGATGATCCTTCGGAGAATATGGAAGTGTTTGAGAACGTAGAGGGGGATACGTTTCGTCGGGTGCGCGACGATGGCGGTTACGGCGAGACGCTCGAGTTTACTCGCAATGGCGAAGGTCAAGTTGTACAAGGGCGCACCTTTAACTATGTCTTTCAGCGGCGGTAAAAGTAGTTGTTGCTAAATCATCGGAAACAACGCTCTAATCTCATCCCCGTTCGGCTGACGCCCGTACTCGCACAGTTCAAAGGCTTCGGCGTGCTGCACCGACTTCAGAGCGAGCTCTTCTCGTTCACGTCACCGTCTTGGATGAGGAAGGCGCCGATAAAAAAACCCGAGGCCGTCGCATGGCTGCACCGCTGGAGGGACTTGCTGAAAGCGATGCCTTTGCCAGCATTAAAGATCCATCCGAGTGGCAACGCGAAATCCGTAGAGAGCGCCCGCTTCCGGGGCGAGGAACGGAATGAGCACTGACTGGATTGATAGCAACCCAATTATTCTGCCGCCTGCTTTGCGCTACATTCTTGGAATAGTCAACCCCCCGTCCACCATGATCGTCTGCCCGGTAGAATACGCAAAACTTCCCTGCGCCAGCGCCACCACCGCCCGGCCTACGTCCTCGGGATAACCCCAGCGGGGCGTTACGCACAATCCGTCTTCAATCAATTTGTCGTACTTGTCGGTGACGCCCGAGGTCATGTCAGTCTTAGTAACGCCCGGACGCACGTCGTACACCGGAATACCGTATTCCCCCAGGCGAGTAGCAAACAGCAGCGTCATCATGCTCATCCCTGCTTTCGAGATACAGTATTCGCCCCGGTTTACCGAAGCCACAGTGGCCGAAATGGAGGAGATGTTAATGATGTAACCCGAAAAAGCTTCCTCCGCCTGCCGCTGCTCGATCATCCAGTTGGCTACGGCTTGCGTCAGGAAATAGGGACCTTGCAGGTTGGTCCGCATCACGTACGCGTAGCTCTCTTCGGTGGTTTGCAGAATGTCGTTGCGCTCCTTGGGAGCCACTCCGGCGTTGTTCACCAGCACGTTGAGCCGCCCGTAGTGCGCCTTGATTTTGTCTAGCATCGCTTGCCGCGCTTCGGCCGAGGCGATGTCGCCCTGACAATAGATCGCGTCGGTGCCGAAGCTTCGCAGTTGGTCAAGCACGTCGGTGACCGCCGATTCGGGGCGCATGCCGTTGATTGCCAGATCAAAACCGGATTCGGCCAGCGCTTGCGCGATGCCAAAACCAATGCCGCGGCTGCCGCCGGTGATAAATGCTACGGAGTTCATAAAATGTGAAGTGTGAGATGAGAAATATGAAAAATTGAAAAGCTTACTCTGCTTGAGAGCGCAGGTCGATGTCATAGGCGAAGGTGAACTGTAGGGTGGGATTGTGTTCGTAGCGATTGGTCGTCGGGTGGTTGATCCACTGGTCGAGGTAGGCCACTTCGAGGCGGGCCGCCGGATTGAAGCGATAGCCTAGGCCCAGGTAAATCCAGTTGCGGTCGAAGTTAGCCACGTGCAGTTCGTCGCGTAGGTTGACCCAGAGTTCGTCAAACACGTGGCCGTACAGGCGGGTGCCCGCCTCGGTTTTCACGATGGGAAAGTTGGCCGTGAGGCGGTAGCGGAAGCGCTGGGCAAAGCGGGTGCCGTCAACCCGGGGAGGAAACACGTTGTCCTGTGCGATAGCACCAATCCAGCGGTGCTCGATGCGGTAGCGGTGACTGATGCTCACCTGCTTGGTGATGTCGTGCAACAGCGTGATCTGCTCCCAGACGTTGTTTTCAGGCACATCCACCGGCAGGGGATACTGTCCGTAGCGGTAGGTGCGGATGTAAGTGTAGCCCACCGTGGCGACCACCGCCTCGTTGAAAGCGTAGTTGACGGCCGGACGCAGCAGAAACTGTTCTTTCTGATTCAACCACCGGTGGCGTCGCAGGTGCGCCTCGTTAAAAAGCGACCAGCGATCAGAAAGAGTGGTTTTGTTGAGCAGCAAGAACCACACGTCGTTGTCGCCGTAAACCTCAGGCGACGATTGGGCTTGGGTGCGGGTGGTTGTGGTGATAACAAATAAAAGCAGACAGAAAACACGAAGTAACATAGCCCTAATTTAGCGTGGTGTCGCAAATTAACCAAGATTCCAGTTCGGTGCGCCTATCGGGTTGGTTTTCGTTCGTTAATAAACTTTATTCCGATAAATTCTTAAGGCTCGTGTCGACACGAGCCTCCAAGAAAATTATCAGAATAACCTCTAATTCCTCGGTTTATCCGGGACAGACCATCATTTCGGTTTCTTATCGGCCAAAAACCCTAAGCTTCTCCCGGTTTTTGCCTAGTTTTGCCCCCGCAATATAATCCAAACAAATCTAACTTATGAAAACCGCTGAGATAGTCACCGAAAAAGGCACCATGCACGTAGAATTCTACGAAAACGACGCTCCTAACACCGTCGAGAACTTCACCAAACTGTCGAAAGAAGGTTTCTACAACGGCCTCACCTTTCACCGGGTGATTCCCAACTTTGTGATCCAGGGAGGATGCCCCAACGGCACGGGCGCGGGCGGACCGGGCTACACCATCGACTGCGAACTGGACGGTGAGAACCAGTACCACGACCGGGGTGTACTTTCTATGGCCCACGCCGGGCGCAACACCGGGGGCAGCCAGTTCTTTGTCTGCCATAGCCGCGACAACACTGCCCACCTCGACCGCAACCACACCGTGTTCGGCAAAGTGACCGAAGGACTGGACGTGATTGACGCCATCCGGGAAGGCGATAAGATCGAGAAAATCACCGTGAGCGAATCTTAAGGCATTCGAAAAGAAAAGTTTTGGCGTCCGCCAACCCAGGAACAGCTACGCCGCCCTGAATGGCTCCCCCAGTAATCTAAGTGCCAGCAGGTGCGACAGCGCGACCAAGGGCACCACCACTCCGGGAAGCAGTGTGAAGGGATACGAAAGGATAGCTACATTCGGCTGATCAAAGGCGAATTGTTGCAGGGGGCCAGGGGCCGATAGAATAGCGGTGACCACAATAATGCTGAGCATAATCAGTCCGAAGTAGTTCCACGCCCGCAGAAGCGCAATGTTGGCGGATGATTTCTTCCAGAGCAGGTAAGCCAGCACCAGAACCGCTGAGAAGCCTACTACGATATCAAAATTCCAGCCCGCGTAGGTCATGATCACGGGAATGCTTCCCCGTAGGTATAATTCGTGCAGGGTGAGTTCTACCGGAATGCGAACCACGTGAATGCCGGTGAGCAACAGTAGGTTGACGTTACTAGCATTAATCTGCCGATACAGTAGAATCACGAAGACAACCAAGGGCAGCAGCAAGAACAAGATGCGGGGCGGAACCGTGCTGGTGTTCTCAAAAAAACCTCCGAAGGCCAGCCAGCCAACCGCGGCCGTCCATAACGCAAGCCCTCCCAGTATATGCTTATCTCGGCCCACTGCCAGATAAAAGCAAATGATCGTCAGGGCGGTGATAATGATAAACGACAGTGCCAGAAATTCCATGCCTTGCTTGATTCGTGATGAACAACCTTTGGCAAACTTACTGCACTTCACCGGCATTCATCTTGCCGTAGGACAAGAAACGAAGCGGTTATTCACTTGCCTTCGGTAAGCTCTTTTCGGATGCGACTCAATGAGGTATCGGTGATGCCCAGGTAGGTAGCGATTTGCTTTAGGGGTACGTTTTGTGCCATGTTTGGCCGCTCCGTGAGAAAACGTTGGTAGCGTACCCTAGCCGGATCGGTGATCATTGAGACGCGATTCTGTTTCAGCTCAAAGTAAGTTGCTACAAGCCGAGCACGCCCCGCCTCTCGAAACGCTTCAATGCCGTGGAACAGTTGTTGGAAGGTAACAAAATCCAACTGCCAGCCAACGCAATCGGTCAACGCCTGAATATTCTCTCTAGCGGGTTGCCGTTGAAAGAACGACGGCCAATCGATCACCACGTCGCTTGCTCCGTAGAAGTTAGTACTGATATCGTTCCCGTCGGTATCAACGGCGTAGGAACGCACAAACCCAGACTCAATAAACCAGTAGTGATTTTCGACGGTGCCTTCGGTGAGCAGAAAATCGTGCTTCCGGAAGGTTACCCGCTGAAATTCGGCAATAATTGTCTCCTGTTCTTTCTGAGTAAAGGCGGGGCGGGGAAAAATGCCGGTGAGAAACGGTTCGTCCATAGCGCTGTAAAGGTAAAGCTATCTACGTACCGGCAATTTAAGGGATATTTGTCAAATCAGAAATCGCACCTAGACAGTTGCCCTTTCTATCAAAACTACCCGACTCAACTTATTACCCACCTTCAGCACTCCGTAAATGTAATACTTGGTCTTGCCGGTGGCGGGGAAGTTAAACTTCTTGATGGTGGCCCCGTTCATGGGCACCGTTTCCGTCAACCGGTGGTCAACCAGTTCTTGTGAAGTTGGTGGAGTGTCCGGGTTTTTACTTTCTGTGAAGTATAAGTAGTGCAGCGTACCCTCAATCTGGTCGCTGTTCACGAGCACCGCTAGCGAGATAATGTCGTCCTGAGGAGTGCCGCGGGGCTCCAGCACCGGGGCAGTCGTGGTATCCTGCGGACTAGTGGTTGGGGGCGGATTTTCGGTGGGGGCGGGTTTATCCGAAGGATTTTCAGCGGGCGGGTCCGCTACGGGAGGAGGCGTCTCTTGTCCCTCGTCAGTAGGGTTGCCCGGCGAAGCGGTATCGGCATCTTGTCCAGTGGTCAGCGCCAGACTAGCTACTTCACTTTGTTGCTTTCCTTTCTTGATCGAAGCGTACACTACGTACTTGGTTTGCGCTGACAAGCCGGACCGGAAGGTAGATCGGAAATAACTTCCTTCCATCGGGAACTCGGTGATGCCGGAGTAATTCATCAGTTCGGTTGCCAAAGGTGCCGCCACGCTGTCGGGCAACAGTAGGTAATAGACCGTATCCTGAATTTGGTCGGCCATTACGCTAAAGCCGAATTTAAGCGTGGTGGGCACCTTAGAATCGACCAACCGAACGATTGGGGCGGGTATGTCGGCGGTGATACTGAGTGTATCACCCTTTTCGACGGAATCAGCTTCGATAATGTCTTCTTGGCACGCGGAAAAGAGCAGGGTGCTGCTAAGCAGGGCTAAGGATAATAATTGTTTCATGGAAGTGTTCACTGGTTTCAAGCCGCCAAATTGCGCTAAAGCGCCGAATTGCGTGCGCTAATTATCATGCGTTTGGTACGCACGTAGGTGAAAGCAAAAAAGAGCAATCCGACGAACGAATTGCTCTGTTATTCACCACCCGGCAGAGTGCTTTTGCTTTACCTTTTCTAGAAAGGCAAATCATCGGAGGGCACGGTTTGTTGCGCCTGCGCCGGACGGTCTTGCGCTTCACTTTTCTTGCCCAGCATCAGGAACTCGCTACCGACCACCTCGGTGACGTAGCGCTTGTTGCCGTCTTTATCGTCGTAGGTGCGGTGGTTGAGTTTACCCTCCAGGGCCACCTCTTTGCCCTTGTGTAGGTACTGCCCGGCCAGTTCGGCCAGGTTGCCCCACAGCACCACGCTGTGCCACTGCGTATCCTCTACCCGCTCACCCTGCTTGTTCTTGTACGTTTCGGTGGTGGCTACGGAAAAGCGGGCCAGCGTGCCCCCGTTGCTGAGTTGCTTCACTTCGGGGTCTTGACCCAAGCGTCCGATCAATTGTACTCGGTTTTTTAATGCGTTCATCGTTTTCGTTATTTAGTTGTTGAACATTAAACTCGTTGGCAAAGGTGGGGCAGAGCGGGCAGAAGATTCGTCTGCTAAGCGTTTGTAGTCGTCTATAATCGTTTGTAAGCGTTTGTAAATGGTTAGCAAACCTGATGCTGCGGGTAATTTGGTTGGCATTGTTGTGTTTGAAGCGCTGATTGGGGAATATTTGGGTGGGGTGGTCTTCCAGTAGACAGTTAGGTTGTTATATTGTAGGCAACCGCGGAGCGTCCCGCGCGATTGCGGTTGTATAGATATTGTATGCCATTTGAAACGAAAAGAAGGTGAATCTAAAAAAAGTAGTATTAAGCGAAAGCGAACAAGAATTGATAGAATGCCTGGACTCTAGACGAACAAAGAATATTGATACTGATCAATACGATTGGATTGAAAAAGCGCTGATAGGTACTTGGCATAGTCAACACGAAGACTTAGTAAACACTATTTATCTAGAAAATTTAAAAGATGATCGATTTGTAGAACCCATATTAAAAATTGCTTTGAATAGAGATGTATTTAGATGGTACGATGATGAATTAGAGTCAACTTTAAGAAAATGCGTTCATGCTTTGAAAACAATTGACTCAGAGAAAGCGAATCAAGCATTAAAAAAATTAGACAACATAGATAATGACAATGTGAAGATCGCATTAGATATGTATAACTAAACCACTACCAGCTAGAAGCTGGTAGGTTTTGACCACGACTAGAAGTCGGGGCTTATTCTAAAGAAATATTATTCTGATTATCGCTTTTATGTGCATCAGTATGGTTGTTGATATACTCATTGATAATATCGTCAGTCACATTTCCACTGGTAGAACTAAAGTAGCCTCTACCCCAAAAGTGATTGCCGCGCCGCGGTGGCCCCAATACTTCTTTTTCAACTCCGGAAACTCCATCTGTACTTTGCGAGAACTGCGTCCTTTGGCTTTTTTAACAAAATCGCTCACTGGTATGTGAGGGGGGATACTGCAAAAGATATGTACATGATCGCTAGACACCACACCGTTAAATATCTTGATGTGCATTTCATCAGCCACCTGCGCGATCAGATCGCGAACTCGTTGCTGCAAAGGGCCTCGAAGCACTTTATAACGATACTTTGTGATCCATACCAAGTGGTAGCGATGATAATACGTCGTATGGCTCCCTTTGCTGTACTCGGACATACCCGCAAAACTACAACTATTCACCACTACGCAAAGCCTGAAGGCTCTCTCGTCTGAAGACGAGGGTTTCTACCATTTAAAAGACTATGAAAACGGCATACAACATCGCTCAGCCCCCAGCTTAGCAAAAATGGATTAGCATGCTAGTTGCTCCAAGTACTGATGTTGATAAACGAACTGAAAAAGCAAACAAGCCCGGCCTGACGGCTGCACTGATCGTTGGGGCTCATTTGAAAAGATGATTAAATAACTGATATTTGAGACAAAATATAATAGACATGACAACGGCTATATTATTTAGTGAATCTGATGCTAACATGACGCAACTCATCGCATTGGCTAATGAGTTGGGAATTAGAATCAAAATGTTGGAAGGGGAAGAGGCCGAAGATTTGGCAATGGCATACGCTATTGAGAATGGAAAGACGGGGAAGTATGTGAACACGCAAGATTTCATCAAAGGACTTCGTCCGTGAACGTTCGCATTGATAAGTCTTTTGAAAAAGATACCAAGAAGATAAAGGATAATGACCTACTTGCCAAAATAGCCGATACAATAGAACAAGTACAAGCGTGCGCTAATCAAAAGGAGATAAAGAATATCAAGAAGCTAAAGGGGTTTCAAAGTTACTACCGCATTAGAATAGGAGATTACAGAGTAGGTCTGATGATTGAAGAGAATACAGTAGATTTCATCAGATTTCTGCCAAGGAAAGATGTATACAAATACTTTCCGTAACGGCGAAGATGAAAACGAGCCCATAACATCATGTAGCGGGGCTGCCCCAGCCGCAAGGAGCGAACGCTTGAGAGTTTCGTTTCCTTAAGTCAGTATATTGATAATTGGGAGGTTAGTGCCACTAAGCCCAGCCCGACGCCTGCATTTGGCGTTAGCTGCGCCTTAAGCGTTATATAACCCGGTCGGCTCAGGCCAGCATTGAGAAGCTGGGATTGGCGCTCCACCTTTGGTGCTTAATACCCCGGTGCCTGAGCCAGGTCTTCTGGAGTGGGCTAATTCAATCTTGCAACGGTAAAATGATTAGCTGCCTACTCAGCATTTAATTCGGGCAGCAGCCGGTCGGCCTTGTAAATATACTTGAGCGCCGCCACGATGCCTCCGGCGTGCACCGACACCGTGCGGTTGAAGTCGCTGTCGTAGATGAAGTAGCCCGGCAAACTCTCAATATTGCCATCGAACACCAGTCCCACCACTTCGGCGTTCTGGTTGATCACCGGGCTGCCCGAGTTGCCCCCGATGATGTCGGCGGTCGATACGAAGTTTAGCGGGGCTTCGAGCAAATCCATTGGCGGATTCTGCCAACGGTTGGGCAAATCCCAGGGAAATTCTTGGTCGTGGCTGTAGTAGCGGTCGTAGAGTCCGAAGTAGGTGGTGTGCGGCGGGGCTTCGGTGCCATTGTATTCGTAACCCCGCACTGTACCATCGGCAATGCGCAGCGAAAAGGTGGCATCGGGCGGACTGCTCAATCCGTCGACCTGATACTGCAAATTGGCGATCTTTTCTTCCCGCACCTGATCCTGCTGCCCGAGCTGCCCCATCTTGGCTTGGGCTTCGCGGAAGCGAGGTACCAGTTCGTTGGCCAGCTCCACCAGCGGGTCTTTCGCCAGCTTTTTGAGCTTGCGCTTAAAGAACTTGGTACTATCTCGAAGGAGCAAGCTCTCTTCCATAATACTTTCCGCCCGCGCTTTCGGGTCCATGCCGTTGAGTAGTTGGCGGGCGTAGTCCTGACGCGAGTGCTCATCGAGTTCTTCGAGCACCGCGGCGAACAGATCCGCTTCCAGTTGAGGGTCCAGGTCAGACAAAATCTGCTGAATATCTTGCCGTTGGGCCGCAGCGGCTTCCTGCTCGTCCTGCTCGAGGGCAATTCGGTAATCGTAAATTTTGGGGAGCAGTTGGACGATCTTGCCGCGGGTGGGACTGGGCGACAAGAAAAATGCCTCGGCAAAGTACCGGGCCTCTTCCTGGGCGTTAGCTTCCAGCTCTTTCCAGGGATCAGTTTCTTCGAGCGTGACCTGCTCCCGCAGGGCGTCTTCTTTCTTTTGTTTCTTAGCCATCAGGTAGGGGTCGTTGAGGCCGTCGAGCCGCCCTTCGTAGGCTTTTTCTCCGTTGCTCAGGCTGAAGGCCAGGTTACGCAAAGAGTCTTTGGCGTATACGTCGGTGGTGCGTTCGGCCGCTTCCATGTAAATCTTGGTGCGGTTCCGCAGAAACGAAAGCAGGGCCGGGGCCGACACGTCGCGCTGGTAGTGCAGTTGCGCCATGGTTTTGTAGCGCCCGGTGCTGCCGGGGTTGCCGATCACAAACACGGCTTCGCCCTCCTGAGCGCCTTCGGCGCTGAAGGCGAAGTAGTGGGCCGGACGCAGCGGGTTGCCCGCCTCGTCGTAGGCGCGGAAAAAGGTGAAGTCCAGGCTGTAGCGCGGGTAGGTGAAGTTGTCAGGATCGCCGCCGAAGAAGCCCAGCGCCAGTTCGGGGTAGAGCACCAGCCGAATATCGTCATAACGTTTGAATCCGTAGAGCGAGTAGCGACCGCCGCTGTAGAAGGTGCGGGTTTCAATTTCCAGGTCTTTCCAGTCCTCTTTCTGCGCGTATTCTGCCTGCACCGAGGCCAGGGCTGAGTCGGGAGCTACGCCGGTCTGACTCTTTACCGCCTCGGTCACGTCGGCCAGCATCACCAGTTGATCCACGTAGAGGTCGGGCACGCGGCGTTCTTCGGCCAGGGTGGTGGCGTAGAAGCCATTATCGTCGAAGTTTTCACCTTCCTTCATCACCGAGGCGGTGACGCTGCGCGAGCAGTGGTGGTTGGTCATGATGAGGCCGTTTTCCGACACAAAAGAGGCCGAACACCAACTGGCAAAGCGCAGGGCCGACTGCCGCACGTCGGCCAACCACTCGTCGGACGGCCGAAAGCCGTAGGCTTCCTCAAAATATTGCACCGGAGGGTTCTCGAAGGTCCACATCTTGCCCTGGTCGAAGCGCCCGGGCTGCACCTGGTCCAGGTCGGTGGGAGTGGTTTGTGAGAAGACGGTGAGCGGAAACGCCAGAATGGATAGATAGGTGAGTAGTTGTCGCATCGGAAAGTAGTGTTTTGGTGGCAAATTACGCTTCTTTTGAGAATTGAACAACCGGTAGCTTCATGGCACTGGTCGGAAGGCAAACAACTATTTCTCAACATCAGGCAAAGCCAGCTCCACGCAAATCGGGAAGTGGTCGGAGCCAAAGTAGCCAAGCTTCCGGAAAGACACCACCCGAAACTCATCCGAAACGTAAACGTGATCCAGAGGCCAGCGCATAATCCACGAGTTGGCGTCGAACGAGTCATACAGTCCCCGCCCCACCCGGGTATCCTGTAGCCCCCCGTTGGTCTGAAACAGGCGCGAGGTATTCGACCAAGCTACATCGTTGAAGTCACCGGCCACCACCGCCGGAAGGGTTCGCTGCTTCACCAGATTGCCCACCTTCAGCAGTTCTTCTTCCTGCTGTCCGGCATTGTCGGGGTGTTTGCTCAAAATGGGCGGTACGGGGTGCACTCCGTGGAAGCTAAACCACCGGCCACTGGGCAGTTGCACCCGGCAGTGGAACGACGGCACGCTATCGTGTTGAAAAAACTTGGTTTCGAGATTCTCGAGCGGATAGCGGGAGTAGAGCGCCATGCCGTAGGTATTGCCGATGGGCAGTTCGTGGTGGTGGGGGTAGCGCTCGCGCAGCGGAGCCACGTGGTCGATCCACCACTGGTCGTTTTCCATCAGCAACAGCATATCCGGATCAGCCTGCTGCACAACATTCAGCAGAGCACCGGCTTCCCGGTTGTGCATATACACATTGGCCAGCATCAGGCGAACCCGTTCCGAGGGGTCAACTTTAGTAGGCGACAGCGAGGCTATCCTCGGCTGAGTCATGGGAGTATAAGGAAAAACAAAGCTCCCTTGGATCACCACCGTGGCCAGCAGTCCGACCATTAGAAAAACCGGCCAGAAAGTCCATCGTCGATTACGCAGCCCAAAGATCACGAAGCACACAAAAGCCACCACCAGATACTGTAGGCGGGGGAAGTCCATAGCCTTCATCCACCACTGCGTATTGTTGTAGCTGAGTGATAGCAGAGAAACCACAATAACCAGGAAACTGACTAGAATGACGAGGTAGTAGAAAAACTTTTTCAAAAGGTTCATAAGGTAGAGGAGCGAACGACGAAGTTCTGGAAAAATAACCACTACCGCAATAATAATACTTTATAACCAAAAAATGACTACGTCACGTCCCGGGTTTTGAGCAGCCAGTAGTTTAAAAAAGTAAAAACGGCCAGATACAGTCCCACCACCACCACGTCTTGTATCGCCACAAAATCCTGTACCTCGCGGAAGGCGTACTTGTGATAAGAAACCGCGATCAGGTTGTTAATCGCCCGGATGGGAAAGTACTCATAGAAGGTTAGCTCGGGGAATTTAACGGCCAAAAGGGTGGTGCTGATGGGTTCAACAAAGAAGGTATAGAAAGCCAGCAGCACAATGGCAAAGCCGGTGCGCTTGATCAGCAACCCCACCAGCAGCGCGAACACCAGAAAGGTGAGTACCTCCAGAAAGTAGGCCAACAGAAATTCCGCCTGCCCGAACACTACTCCCCAGCCCTGCACGGGCGAATAAATCCAGCCCATCACCAGGCCAATCAAAAACATAAACAGGGTAGTGGCCGCGCTCAGCGCCAAGATAACCAGCAGTTTGGTGCCCAGAAACTCTTTCTTAGTGAGTCCATCAATGATGTTCTGCCGGATAGTTTTGTAGTCATACTCGTTGGTAATCGACATCACCACAATGAAGCCCAAAAAGATTTTATAATACGTCGCCAGATACGTCAGGTTCTGCCACACGTCGTCAAAGTCGTAGAAGGGAACAATGGTGGGATCAATGCCCTGAAACTTGGCTCCCCGACTGGCCAGATACTCAAAAAAGAGCATCACGCTGCACGAAACCAAGCCCAGCACCACAAAGTAGAGAATGAGCAGCACCCAAAACGGACGGTAGTGGCGCAGTTTGAGCCACTCGATGGTAAGTAGTCTAGTCATGGTCGGCAGATAGAAGTTCTAAGAATTGTTGCTCCAGGCTCTTGGTCCGTTGCGACAGGTGCGACACCACCACGCCCCGTTCGATGAGGAAGCGGTTGAGGTCGGCACTGTTTTTTTCAGAATGCAGGCGCACCCGAAGCAGTCCGTTTTCGCGCTGCACCTGTTCGGTGTGCGGAAATTGTTGGGCCAATTGCTGCAAGTGCTCCAGGTCGGCGGCCGCCACTTCAATGGTATCGGTGCCCGACAGGGCCTCGTCGACGCGGCCGCTGTAAATGCGCCGTCCGCGTTTGAGCACCGCAAAGTGGGTGCACACCTTTTGCACCTCATCGAGCAGGTGACTAGCCAGAATGATCGTTTTCCCTCGCTGCGCGATTTCCTCGATGAGCGACCGAATTTCGGCGATGCCCTGCGGGTCCAGTCCGTTGGTAGGCTCGTCGAGGATCAGCACCCGCGGGTCGGCCAGCAGGGCCGAGGCAATGGCCAGCCGCTGCTTCATGCCCAGCGAGTAGGTCTTAAATTTATCGTCTTTGCGCTCCAGCAGGTCCACGGTGCGCAGCACCGCGTCGATGCGCGCGTAGCGACAGCCCTTGATCTGCGCCACAATCTTGAGATTCTCCACCGCCGACAGGTAGGGATAAAAGATCGGCGTTTCCAGGATGGCCCCAATCTGCTTCCGGCATTCGGCTAGTGTGGCGGGCGAAGTAGATTGTTGCCCGAACCAGGCAAACGAACCCGCGCTGGGCTGGATCACGCCCAGCACCGTGCCCAGGGTGGTAGTTTTTCCGCTGCCGTTGGGACCCAGAATGCCAAACACGCTGCCCTCTTCCACGTCTAGCGACAGGTCATTGACTGCGTGGATTTTTCCGTAGTGTTTGTGCAGGTGGTTGATGGTGAGAACCGAAGGCATGGTGGACAATAGTTTAGGTATAAATTATGCAATTTTGACGTAGGAACGTGATTATGTAGGAACGCGATTATGTAGGAACATGATTAATCATGTTCCTACTAATCGTCTTCTTGCGTTTGTGCTGCCATGGATACGTTTACTAACTTAGTGACGGCCGAGAAATCGTAACCGCTTTCCATCAGATTCATCAGGGCGGGAAGGTTTACAAAACCCTCCAGATCGATTAGCGCCAGCGTTTCCCGGTTATCCACCATGCCCACCACTCCCTCCAACTGCGGACTGTCGCCCCGGGCGTAAACGGTGATCTGGCTGTCTTTCTGCCGAAAGCTGACCAGTTCTTCGTAATTCTCGCCGCGGATGCCCTGCCGAAGCTGCTGCACGGCCGAACGGTCTACGGAAGGGCGGTCGAAGAGCAGAATTTGCAGTTTCTCCACGTCGTGCACCAGTTGGTACAGATCGGGATTCTTCTCTAAATTCACCATGCGCAGGGTGCTGGGGTACAGGAAAAAGTCCTGACTCGTAGTGTGCTGCGCGCGGAAATCGGCTACCGTGCTACTCTGCGCCCGCAGGGCAGTTAGGTTAAGTAGAAGAACGAAAGTGAGGAGGTATTTCATAGGAATGGCAGATTTGAAAGGAGGCCTCGTGCCTGGTCTTCGTTGCACGAGACTCCCGCGCTTGCTGCGCTTGACCTTTATAAATAAAGTTAGCTTCCTTCTTTAGAACCTTTGTCAATATTTTCCAGGTACTCCATTCCTTTCATGTTCATGCCCTTGGATAGCTTGGAGATTTGCTTCAGGTCGATCTCGCCGAACAAATCCATCGCCACAAATTGGTGGTCGCCGCCTACTAGCATAAGCAGTTCGTTGATAATGCCGCCGCTCTCCTTGATCATAAACACCATGTCTTTGTCGCCGTCGCGCACCGACATCAGTTCTTCAAACTCACTCTTCCGAACGTTCTTCGCGGCTTCCTGATAGTACTTTCGTCCGTCGGCAATGCTGTCGGAAGCCAGAATTTTCACTCCCTTCAACTTGCTGATGGCATTGGCCAGCTCCTTAGTTTCCGGATCGTCGGGTTCCAGATTCGTGAACAAACTAAACATTTTCTGGCTGATGTTCACCTTGGTGAGTTCTTCGTTGTCGGCATATTTATCAAACAGCGAGGAAATGGCCGCGTCCTGGGCGTTCACCTGAAAAGCGGTCAGGTAGCCGATGCTGAGGATAATTAGTAACTTTTTCATGAGTGTATGGGATTAGAGGGTCTATTTATAAAGTGGATTTCTGAGCTTTCACTGTCTGCTGCGCTTCGTCAAACTCTTCGAGCTTGGTGAGGTGCTGGGTGCCTTCGTTCATCAGGCTAGATACCAGCAACAGGGCTTGTTTTGCTTCTTCGTAGGCCCGCTCGGGGTCTTCGTAAGTATCGGGCGCCACGGCTACCGGGGCCGGGGCGGGTGTGTCCAAGTAAGCGTGCTTCGTCCACACGGCCCCCAGGAGAAACAGCGCAACCACCGCCGCAATCTTGAGCAGCTTGGGCCACATCGGCACCGTCTTTTCTCGGGGCAGGCGTTCCATCAACCGCTCGTCGAAACGCTCATCGAGCCGGGGCGGAGCGTCGTAGTGCCGAAATAAGGCCGCCACTGAGCGCAGGTGGGCCGGTGGCTCCTGCTCCTGAAAGTAGCGACGCAGTTGGGCTTCTTCTTCCAAGCTGGTTTCGCCCTTCCAGTACTTCTCCAGCCACGCGTCAATCTTTTGCGATTCCATAAGCATTTCGGTTTATAAGTTGAGTTCGGAGCGTTTGTCGCGCCCGAAACAAGTTCACTTTCACTTGGTTGAGGTCCATCGCCAGCGCCTCGCTGATTTCCTGGTAGGTATAGCCCTCCACGTCGCGCAGCTCCAGCACCTGCTGTTGCTTCACCGGCAACCGTTGCAGCAGTTCGCGCACGTGCTGCAGCGCATCCTGGGTTTCGGTGTGCGCGTAGGGAGTGATTGCCTCGCTGGCGTAGCGGTCGTCGTCGGCCAGGGCCTCGGTGCGCCGCCGCCGGGCCGAATCCAGTAGGTTGAGCGACAGGTTGCGTGTTAGGCGCATGCACCAGGCTTCGGCGTTGCGCAGTTCGTCGCCCTGGTGCCAGGCCTTGATGAGCACTTCCTGCACCACGTCCTGGGCTTCGGCCTCGTTGCGCAAAAAGCGCAGTGCGAAGCGATAGAGTTTGTCCTTGACGGGAAGCACGCGATATTTGAATTCTTCTAGCACCATCTCGAGGGGAAGACCGGCCGGTGGGCAGAAAGTTACAGTCAGCCAGAAAAGTTTTTACATTTACCAGCGGATTAGGCGCTACCTTGCCCCCATTGCGCAAAGTATACGCTTGCGTTGATCGTTTGAAAATCTAGCCTGGCGCAGGGCCTCCGGCGCCGTGACTGAAGTAAGCGGGTTCTCTGAACCCCACGTTAATAAGTGAACTTCAACTCTTTTGTAATAGACTACCGAAATCATCCATGTTTCAAAAGGTGCTGCTCTATATTTTTTTTCCCCTCGGCTTGCTCACGCTGCTGGGCTACTACTGGCTGGGTGGTTTCAACGAGATTAAGATGGCGGTGGTCGAAGCGCCGACGCGCCCCCTGGTGGGGAAGGCGTATCAGGGTCAGTACGGTGATTTGGCCCTGCGCAAGGTTTTTGTGCAGGCCCAACGCCTGCTGGCCAGCGACAGCGTAGCGGGCACCCTGCTGGTCGTCAACCTAGACTCCGCTTCGGCGGGGGGGAAGCAGGTGAACCAGTTCATTGGTATTGCCCTGACGGCTCCCGCCGATTCGTTGCCCCCCGGTTATCAGCACGATACCTTAACAGCCGGAACGTACCTGCGGGCTCAAGTGGCGGCGCATCCGCTGGTGCAGCCCCGCCCCCAAGCCATCAACGAGCGGCTGCTGGACTACGCTGCCCAACACGATCTTACGGTGAGTGGTTTGCCGGTAGAAGTTTATCGGGCCAGTGATACACTGTGGGTAGAGATGGCGGTGCGCCAACCATTTTCACAATAAGCTAACGCGCCTTAGCCAATAAGTTCCTTCACCGCTATAGTTAGAGAAAATTGAGTGGCACTTACGGTTTCATCGCGAGATAGTGTATTAGCCGATTGATACCGTTCTTCACGAGGATGGCGATGTACCTCGAGCTGCTGCCGTCCCACGTCAACAATCCAGACTTCGGGAATGCCCGCCGCGGCGTAGAGAGGTAATTTTATCGCTTGATCATACCGGAGCGTAGTACTGGATACCTCTATGATAAGCAGTACATCAGCGGGCGTAACCCCATCGGCATAGTAGTCATCCCGAAAGGGTAATACGACAATATCCGGTTCGGGTTCAGAGTATTCGCTAATCTGTACGGGGTTCTGCGCATCAATCGTATACCGGTGGTCTAATTGCCGGGTTAGCTTGTCAATAAGACGACGAACGGTGCTAGAGTGGGGATTTCCAATAGGACTCATTTGAACGATTTCTCCGTGGATTAGCTCAATACGGTCGTCCTCGTGCAGGATGCCCGCTTCGGCCATGCGATGGTACTCAGCCACCGTGAATCGGCGACGGGCAACTGCGGGGGGCGTTTCAATTTCGGTGATCATAGCGCAGCTAGTTAATAACTGATGTTACGCACCGACTTCAATGTTGAGTTGAGCTTTGAAGTCGGATAGCTGTTTGAAAGCAGCTTTCACTGCATTTTTGTAAAGTATTGCCTTCATGGCAAAATGGTTGAGATTAGTTTTCATTTTCAAGCGCTCCAGTTTCCAGAAGGCAATCATGGAGCAGAAGAAATGGTTGGCTTGTGTCCTGACCGTTTTGGTTGGTGACTTAGGATAGCTAGCGTTGCTCTTGACTGATTTGTACATCTCTTCTACTTTCCAACGGTTGCTGTAAACATCCTTGATCTGTTCACCGCTCAGCGACAAATCACTGCTCACCAGATAGAGTACCCCTTGGCTGCCGTCTTTGTTATAGTAGACCGCTTTGGTAAGTAGTAGGGGGAAACCGACTTGCTCAAGCTGGATTTCCACCGCCTGCCCTTCTTGTAGTTGCAGTTGGTCTGTTCGTTCTTCTTGTCCGTTGCCCCCAACCACTATTACCTTCCGGTTGGTCTTCAAGGGCATGATGAATTCAGTTTTGTGCCCTTCCTTGATGTGGCGCATGTTTTCGGCGGAGGCAAACCAGGTGTCAGCTAGCAGATAATCCACCCTAGAAAGATTCTGGCAGGCACTGCTCACCATCTTGCGGAAAAGGGTCTGTTTATCGGTGCTGGCCACTCTTTTCTGCTTGCCTGTTTTCTTATCGGTAGTCCATCTGTCTTTTTTGACCAACTCCATACCCACTGGCAGAGAAACCCCAGCACGGTAGAGTAGGCAGCTTAACTGGTTGACCCCCTTAACTGATTTGCCCACGGTATGATCAAAATGCCAGCAAATAAGCTCATTCTCATCCGTATAGGGCTTAGCTTCCACCGTATCGTCCAGGATCAGATAGCTTAATCCTGGCTGTTGCTCTATCTCCCGCACAGTAGATTTTACCAGTTTCCACAGGTCTTTGGAAGTAAAATCATCTTTGGAAAGAAAACGGGTAATCTTGTCGTGGCTAAGACTACCTTCCAACATGTCAGACATACCAGTAGCCGTAGTCTGAGCAGTGGAAACCAAAAGATAGTCCGTGTATAAATCTAATATCTCCTTATCCATGACTGGTTCTCTTGCTTGATAGTAGCTTTTATCCGTAAATTTAACAGATCACTTGGATTGGGTGCGTAACATCAGTTAATAAATGATTACGAAGATACTAATAAGTTGCCGAAGGCCCTAACTATAGAAGATGTTAAGGCTAAACGAGAAGGTGGAGGCAGATTTTCGTCATCGCGGATAATTTGCTATCTTCCGAAGGCGTTTTATTGACGCATCACTTCAGGTGGCGGCGCATCCGCTGGCGCAACCCCGCCCCCGCACCATCAACGAACGGCTGTCAGCCTACGCCGCCGAGCACGATATTACGGTAAGTGGTTTGCCGATAGAATTCTATCGTGCTCCCGACACACTGTGGGTAGAAATGGTGGTGAGGGGATCAAATGAATCGCTTTGAAAGCAAAAGAGCGCCCTTACTTTTTCATACTGATCGGATCAGCAAAGTAGAGTAACTTTGCTTCTTGTTTATCTTCTTCCAACAGGACGTATCCCTTACGGAAGTGATATGCTTGATACTTCCAGGGTTTCTCAATAATATCTTCCTTGCCAGCGATATACCTAGCAACAGGATGGGTGTCTTGAGATGAAAAACACAGCCCTTCTTTACCAAAATCTATCCAATCCTCAAACTTATGGTTATAGGCACTTTCTAACCTACCTTCGGAAGTGATGTCGTGCGTATATACCATGTCTCGCAGTAAAACTTGGTATTTGCTGTTTCCGTTTTGATATACAGTGAACTTGGACTTGCAATCAATAGGTCGTCCTAATTTGGAAAACCAATTATCAGCCTTGAGAGGCTCGGGGGCCTCTTGCTGTAATTTCCACAGCAGCTTGCTTTGCTGGTCGAACTTATGCACAAACAAGCCTGCGGTGCACGATCCTAAACGAGCGTAGTCTTCTAAACCATACAGACCAAAGACGTATACTTCTTCCTTGTCTCGGTCTACGTTGATGCCTCCGAAGGCTCCTTCCTTAGGTATTGGTACGGTTACCGTGCCTGACCCCGATTGCCTGGTAGTACGCAAAAAATCCCATTTGTTTATAGAATGTATGCTGTGCGTTTTTGCAGAACTGGTGCCTGGTCTGAAAAAGCCGTTGGATAGACTCGCTGTAATATTATTCTCAGAGGTCACCTGACCTTCTGCGTTCACTTTTAACAGGGTGATTTCCTGCTGATTATCCGTTATCGTCTTAGAAACTATGTAAAATCCCTGATTAGCCACTTGGGCCAGCGACCAGAAAGAATGGTCTCTGCTCTTGATGGCAGGAGCATCCACGTAATGCATTTTGTACTCAAGATTTTGGTGGTCAATCCGATGAAGCACTAGTTTTTCTTCAAGCTTATCTTTTTTGGTCAATTGATCTCCGTTTTCACTTGAAAGGATATAGAAGTATTCTTCATCGGCAAACAAAGCATTCTTAGAGTGAAAAGATTTTCCCTTCTCAAAATCCTTTCTTCTCACTTTACCGCTCTTGTCAACCTGAACGATAGAAGGGGTGCTTTTGCTAAAAATGGTGAGAGGAGTAGTGTAATCTAAAATATAAGTGAACGCGCCCGAAGGGGAAGACACGATGTTGTTTGATTTGATCTTATGATCTTCAATAGAGGCTGCGTATACTTTTTTCAGGTCTTCTGAGAAAAACTCAAGCGCCAGATCTCTTCTTTTATCTGACTTTTTGATGATTAGCCCATCTTCGGTTTCAACAACCGCTGAGATGCTTTCTCCTGGGTTCAAAGGAATACTTACCTGCTGAGTTTGGCTCAGCCCCGGAACAACTATAATAAACATTCCAAGAAAGCCAAGAATAGAATTTTTCATGGTAATCGCTTTATTTACACACTTTTTTTGGGTGGGGGACTATTTACAAAGGCAATTGACGGTAAAGATGAAAGCTGTAGTTTTTAACTTCTAAGCGAGGAATGTCGCCTAGGTTGGAAGGATAAGCATCTTTGAAGCTGGAAAAGCTGTAGGAAAAAGCAAGCTGCCATTGACCGTAACCTACCCCCACTTTAGTAAAAGGAGTAAAGTGACTTCCTTTGAAAGGAACTACCAATGTGTTGTTTATTCCTTGATACATAATCCCCCCGCCAACTTCGGCATTCAATCCGGTTAATCTGCCTTTTTTGTCTCTAGTACCAAATTCAATGGTACTGTACAGCGGCCACTGAAAACCAAAGATTCCTGATCCGGAGCCGCTGCTTGAAACTTGACCCTGAAAATTTTGTCTTTCTGGATTTTCCTCTACCCAGTAGATTCCAATGAGATCAGATGCCAGACCCACCCGTATCTGATCGCTTATATCGTATAAGGGCACTTGAGCGCCCGCTAAGAAGCTTATGGCTTCTACTTTGTCTGATACCCTCTCTACGGAGGTCAATTCGCCTGCCTGATTGCTAGGACGATACGTCGTTAGTACGTTCCCTTTAAAAGGAAACTCCTGATACCCAATGCCAAAGCGTAGACTTTGAGAAAACGAACTAAAAGATAGTAAGCAAGTGAAAGATAGTAGTAAAGTTGTTTTCATGCGGCCGTTATTGCGCTTCGCTATTGAATAGTTTGTAAATTGTTCCGTTTGATACTCCGTATCCGTTTTGTTTGTCAACAAAGTGTAGGTCGGCAAAGCTAAGAGAGCTTCCATCCGCATTCTTGTAGCTTGTCCAGCTTTCTCCTTTATCCGTAGAATAGAGTAAGTCGTAGTCTCCGGCAACATAGAGTTGTTCATTTCCTGCCAAAGCCACCGTGCGGTAACGCGTCTGACTGGGTAGCTTGTTGGCGTGATAGTTCCAGGTTGTATTTCCGTCGACAAGCGTGTAGAACTTACCGTACCTGTCTAATATCACCCCCTGGTCTCCATTAATATCAGCATCCGTCATAGATAAGTCATAGAAGTCTATCTGTTTGGTCCAAGTATCACCGCCGTCTTCCGTTCCGTACAAAGCCCGTTCGGTTATCAACGTGCCCTGCTGCTCATTGCTAAAGGAGATGTCTAACAGGTTCTCGCGACTAAATTCGTATCCCGATAAACTTCGCCAATACTCATCTCCCACCTTTTTATACACTTCATTGTCAGAGCAGGCATATAAGACGTTCGGCGAAGCGGCTTCAATACACTTTATGTCAAAGTAGATTGGTTCCTCTTCCCAGGTGTTTCCTCCGTCGACAGTGCGAAAGAGATAGTTTCCTATATCTGATTGTCCGACAACGTATCCGGTATTTTTATCAGAGAACGCAATACTGTTTAGACTGACTGCACCTTTCATCACTTCTGTTTCCTGCCATTCTGCTCCATCTGTGGTGGAAATGATAGTTCCTTGGCGGGTTAAAACGTACCCTCGCTGGCTATCGTAAAACCATATCTTGGTGAGGTCGTGTTCGGTTTCAAACTGAATATCCGACCGAATCGCCTGAACAAAAGGAAGATCGCTTTCGCAACCGAACAGAAAGATAAGTAACAGGTATTTTAGCCTCATTATAGCGTTGCTGTACGTTGAACGGCAGCAAAACTATTTGTAATCCTAGCAAATTTGTCGTAGCAATTAAGTCTTATAGCACATGGGTAAGCTATTAGAAGGTTATAGCGTCCTGTTTTGGTGTCATCGGTCTGAAACCGTCGTTAGTGGGTTAGTAGCGGTATATGCTGATTTCAAACTTTATGGTAGGAACTCTAGTATGAGGTACCTTTTTTGTTGCTGCTGATAATTTCTTATCTTTTCAGATCGCTTTTTATACAACTGTCAGTATCTAACCCTTACACTCATGAGAAAATCTCTTGCTATCCTCGGGCTGCTGCTCGGCTGCCTCACCCTGGCTACCACCGGGGCCATCGCCCAAGACTCGACCCTCTTTTCGGTCGATGACATTGACATCCCTTATAAAGAATACACCCTTGACAACGGCTTGCGCCTCATCGTGCACGAAGACCACAAGGCGCCCATCGTGGCGGTCAACGTGTGGTACCACGTGGGCTCCAAAAACGAGAAGCCCGGCAAGAGCGGGTTTGCCCACCTCTTCGAGCACCTGATGTTCAACGGCAGCGAGAACTTCAACGACGACTACTTTCAGGCCCTGGAGCGCATCGGCGGCACCGACCTGAACGGCACCACCAACACCGACCGCACCAACTACTTCCAGAACGTGCCCACCGCCGGGCTCGATCAGGTGCTGTGGCTGGAGTCGGACCGGATGGGTCACTTGCTCGGGGCCATTGACACGGCCAAGCTCGACGAGCAGCGGGGCGTGGTGCAGAACGAAAAGCGGCAGGGCGAAAACCAACCCTACGGTCGCCAGTGGGAACTCATTACCGACGCCATCTGGCCCGAAGGCCATCCCTACTCCTGGACGGTGATCGGCTCGATGGAAGACCTCAACGCCGCGTCGCTGGAAGACGTGCAGGAGTGGTTCAAGAGTTACTACGGCACCGCCAACGCGGTGCTGTCCATCGCGGGCGATGTGGACCCCGACGCGGTGCACGAGAAAGTAAAGAAGTACTTCGGCAGCATTGCCCCCGGCCCCACCCTGGCGCGTCCGCAGGTAAACGTGGCCAAGCGCACCGAAGACACCCGCCAAACCTACGAAGACCGCGTGCCCGAAGCGCGCATCACCCAAGTGTGGAACGTGCCGCAGTGGGGCACCGATGCGACGGTGTATCTGGATTTGGCTTCCGACATTCTGGCGGCCGGCAAAACCTCGCGGCTGTACAAAAAGCTGCAGTACGAAGACCAGCAGGTGAGTTCGGTATACGCCTACGTCTACCCGATGGAAATTGCGGGCACCTTCACCATTGGAGCCAACGTGAAGCCGGGCGAGTCGGTGGAAGAGGTTGAGCAGAAACTGGAGCAAATCCTTCAGGAGTTTATTAAGAACGGACCCACCAAGGAGGAGCTGGATAAGGTGAAATCAGCCTACTTCGCTAACTTTATCAAGGGCACCGAGCGCATCGGTGGCTTCGGTGGTAAATCAGACCTACTGGCCGTCAACGCGGTGTACGGTGGCCGTCCTGATTACTATCAGCAGACCCTAAGAACCGCCCAGGAAGCCACGGTCGCGGATATTCAGAACGCGGCCAAGGCGTGGCTGAGCAGCGGTAAGCACACCCTGGTAGCCTATCCCTTCCCGGAGTATCAGGCCAGCGAAACCGACGTAGACCGCAGCCAAATGCCCGAAATGGGAGAGGTGGCCGCGGCCAAGTTTCCTGCTCTGGAACGCACCACGCTTTCTAACGGCCTGGACGTGGTGCTGGCCCGCCGCGCGGGGGTGCCCACCGTGGTGATGAACCTGGTGGTGGACGCGGGCTACGCTGCCGACCAGGGGGGTAGTCCGGGCACCGCCTCGCTGGCGCTGAGCATGATGGACGAAGGCACCGAAGCCATGGACGCCCTGCAGATCAGCGAAGAACTGCAAACCCTGGGCGCCTCGCTGAGTGCCTACTCTGACCTGGACGCTTCGTACGTGAGCCTGACCACCCTCAAGCCGGTGCTGGACCAGAGTCTGGACTTGTACACCGACGTGATTCTGAACCCGGCCTTCCCCGCCAACGAGCTCGACCGGCTCAAGAAGGAGCAGATTTCGGGTATCCAGCGCGAGAAGGTGCAACCGTTTACGATGGCCCTGCGCGTGGCTCCCAAGCTGATGTACGGTGAGCAGCATCCCTACGGCAATCCGCTCACCGGTTCGGGCTACGAAGAAACCGTGCCGAACATCACCCGCGACGACCTGACCCAGTTTTATAACACCTGGTTCAAGCCCAACAACGCCACCCTCACCGTGGTGGGCGACCTGAGCCTGGACGAACTGACCCAGAAGTTAGAAAGTCGCTTCGCTGCGTGGAAGAAGGGCAAGGTGCCGGAGAAGAACATCGCCCAGGCCCCCGACGCTCCCGGCAACGTGCTCTACCTGATGGACCGCCCCGAGTCGCAGCAGTCGATCGTGATTGCGGGCTACCTGACCGACCCCTACGGACAGGTGGACGAACTGGCCAAGAACGTGATGAACGACGTGCTGGGCGGCGACTTCACCTCGCGCATCAACATGAACCTGCGCGAAGACAAGCACTGGGCCTACGGTGCACGTAGCCTGGTGTGGGACGCCAAGGGGCAACGTCCGTACCTGGCCTACGCGCCGGTGCAAACTGATAAAACCAAAGAGTCGATTCAGGAAATCCAAAAGGAGTTCGATGGTTTTGTGGGTGACAGTCCGGTGAAGCAAGAAGAGTTCGACAAGGTGCAGAAGAACAGCACCTTGCAGCTGTCGGGCCGTTGGGAGACCAACCGGGCGGTAGGCAGTTCGCTCAATGAAATCGTGAAGTACGGCCTGGCTGATGATTACTACCAAACCTACGGCGAGCGCATGAAGAACCTAACGCTCAACGATGTGCAAACGCTAAGCAAGCAGATGGTGCAGCCCCGGAAGTTGCAGTGGTTCGTGGTGGGCGACAAAGAGAAAATCCTGCCCGGCCTGAAAGAGCTCGGCATGGACCGCATTGTGATGATCGACGCCGACGGCAACATTCAGGAGCCCGCTGCCACAATTGAGGAAGAAAACGAGTCGGGGGGAGAATAGGTTGGTAGCCTAACCTAAAAGCGGCTTTTGCAGGGTTGGGCTACTGAATTATTGAAAGCCGAGAGCCGCGACTTATTCAGCTTGACAAGCTTCATGTCCAGTAACTTTTCCTTGATGTCTCTTCGATGATTCCGCAGCGGTATAATCACTGCTCCGTCACTTCGCCAAATAATTGATCCTTCGCTGTTCCGATGCTGATAAACACGGGTCACTAAATCGGCCGTCACTCCAATGTAGTACACCGTTCGGTGTCGGTTAGATATGATGTATACGCAGCCGCCTCGTACCGTGCTTTTTAAAGTCAGGCTTTCTGCTCTTTTATAATGCCCTGCAAACCTAAAAGCGATGTCCGCTCACTTTGATGCTATGCTCATTGTCTATCTGTTTGAGTATCTTCATCCTTAGTGCCTATGGTCTCAATCAACCGAAGCCAAGCCAAAAACTTCGCTGAATTTCTTGTACTCCTTCGAAGAGATCAATTGAGCAAAGTCGTTAACTTCATCTATAGGCAAAAAGCTGAACAAGGCCGACTTCTGTTCTAGTGCAGTGTTGAAAAGCTTCTCCTGATCGCTTTTGGACTGAGGAGCGTTAAAGGCAATAGTAAGTTTTCCAAGAGAAGATTTTTCTTCCACAAAGCTCTTCAATGCCGAGTGATACACCTCCAATTCGTTCAGATGATTGGATACAGTTTCCTGGCTATGTTTGAAGTCCAAACCATGCAGTGACTCCACTTGCCCATTGACTGTAATAAGCTCAGCCTTGGTAGGCTTCATGATGCCAGGAAGGGTATTGCGAGTAAACTGGTGATCAATGTCTGCTTTCTCTTGTAATTTAGGATTATCAATATAGCTCTTGAGCGTAGCTTTGAAACTTTGCTTCTTGGGTGTAATTGGAGTGAGAGAGGATGGATCACCGGTGAAATCAGCAAACAGTTTGTCAAATACCAACTGATCGACGGCACCGCTGAACGGTTTTAATGCACCAAATTCTAGCAGGCCGTGGGCGTACTGTTGTAGATACTCGTACACTTTTTCGTCCAACAGGGCAGCATCTTTGGTAAGCTTGGCCATTAAGGGGGGCTGTTCTTGCAGATTCTGTACCGCATTTTGGATATACTTCTCGGTGGTCGTAAAGAAGCTTTTTGACACATCGGTCAATTTTCCAACTAATTGGATCTTCTTCTCAGAAAGTTTGAAGAATATAGTTGGATTGCCATCTGGATCAACGGCAAAGAGAATCAGCCCCAGCGCTAGTTTTTCCTGGCTAAAGGGGTTAGTTTGACAGTATAAGGGGGCTAAGTAGGCTTTCATCTTTATTAAGGTACAGAGTACCCCGGTAAGATATAAAAAATTTGTTTACTTTTAAGTAAACTACATGAACATTAATTCGTTATATTTGTAACCTATCTTAGAAGCGTGACCTATCAATTGGTTGAAATTGAAGATTTTACAGGTAAATTTTCTGTCGTATATTCAGTCCTTGAAGAAGATGAAGAAGATACGGTGTTTGACAAATTCGTTGATCGGTATGATAACGACTACGGAGATGAGATCGAAGACATACTTGAGACTCTAGACAATATTGGACACCAATTTGGTGCACGAGAGCAGTTTTTCAAACTGAAAGAAGGCAAACCGGGCGACCAAGTTTGTGCGCTTTTTGATAATCCTGACAAGTACCTTCGTCTGTATTGCATACGGTTTGGTACAACCGCCATCATTATCGGTGGTGGCGGTCCTAAGACCACTAGAACATGGCAGGAAGACCCCAACCTATCTCGCGAAGCAAAACGGATGATCCAGGTTTCAGCCGACATTTTTCAGCGTATTAAAGACAAAGAAATTCAGTGGTCGCTTGATGGCAAAGAATTAACAGGCGATTTAACTTTCATCACCTATGAATAAAGCACGAAAACACCGTAGTCGATCAATTAGTGAGCGTCTTCGCCAGATCAGCCCGGTGAAGAAAGAGCAGGTTCGTACCAGAATGCAGATTGCGATTAACCTAGACGAAGCACTCAAAGCAAAAGGCTGGAAACGAACCCAACTGGCCGAAGCGTTAGGAGTAGACCGTTCGCTCATCACCAAGTGGCTGAGCGGCACGCATAATTTTACGATTGATACGCTGGTGCAGTTGAGTGTAAAATTGGAAGTGGAATTAGCCCAGTTGGTTTCAGATCAGGTAGCGTTTGCCCCGGCGAATACCGTAGCGGTATAGTCAGTGCTCTGTCACTTCGTCGGACAGATTTTTCATAGTCGGATTTTTCGCTTTGATGAGGGCCTCTTTCCAGGCTCTCTTCCACTTCTTTACCTCTTTTTCACGAGCGATAGCCTCCTCAATTCGCCCGTAGGCTTCGTAATAGATGAGGTCAGTACATTGGTACTTACGAGTAAAAGCTGATCCTCCTTCGTTGCGATGCTGGTAGACTCGTGCGACCAAATCCGCTGTCACTCCAATGTAGTACACCGTTCGGTGTCGGTTCGACATAATGTAGACGCAGCCCCCTCGTACCATACTTTCAAAATAGCAGGGATTTTAAACATTTGCAAGTGCATTCTTGCTGATAAATAGAACCGTCATTCCGGAATTTTGCGTAGCGAAGCGTAGCAAAATATCCGGAATCTCCTCCCACGAAGCTGCCGACGACCCTTTGTGCCGGGCGTTTTCGTCGCTGCATTCGGGGGATTCCGGATAGTTGACGCCGCTATCGCTTTGTCAACTTCCGGAATGACGGTGGGGGGGAGTGGTCGCTACGGTTGGGTAGTGGTTTCTGTTGCCGGGCGGGTGCCCTGCATCACCTCGCGCAGCACCGATTGTAGCAGTTGCTCCGCGTACTGCCGGTTCTGCTCCACCTCCTGCTCCAACTGACTGACTTTGGCTAAGAGGGTTTCTACTTTCTCAACGATGGCTTGCTGCTCAGCGAGGGGGGGGAGGGGAAACGGCTGCTGTTCAAAATCATCGTATTTTAAACTGTGAACAGTCATACCAAACTTTACTAGGTTTTGCAAAATGAAGTCTTCCATTCCAAAAAGCATCAACTGCAAATACCTGTTCATAAACCTCAGGTAAGGAATCAACACTTTCATATCCTGATTCACTGTGCACTCGACTGCGTTGATTGCGACAGGGATTTTCCTCTTTAGTATTCCTGAACGTCCCACAATCAGAAGGGAGCCCTCAGGAACCAATTTAGCGGAAGATCCCTCGACTGCTTCAAGAGTTATCTTCAGTCCTGAATCTATTATCACCTCACACTTCATATCTTTAGGCGATACCCACAGTATATCTCCGTTCCAATATTTCGGATTGCCTTTCGATGGTGTTCCCCCGCCTGTGATTGTGCCTATTCCTCCCAACCGACACCACACCCACCCTTCCGGTAAATCAAACGGCACTTCGTCTTCGGTGATGGGCGGCAGGGCTTTGGGCTTTTTGATCTTCTTTTCTTTCACCAGCCGGGCTTTTTCGGTTTGGATGCGCTCCAGTAGGGCCGAGGCCGGTTCTACCGCGGCATGGGCCGCCCGCCACGCTTCGGTGAGTTTGCCCTGGATGGCAAGTTGCAGAATGGTTTGCCGTAGCACTTTCAGGTTGGGTAGCGTGCTAAAAACCTCATTGAACTGAGGGGCAACAGAGTGAAAGCGACGAGCGGTTTCTCCACCCAGCGGCGCATCGGCCAACCAACCGCACACCGACTGCCCAACCTGCGCTTTGCTGGCTTCCACCTCCCCGGCTCGTACTTGCAACTGACTCACTTTGGCTAATAGGCTTTCTACTTTTTCAACAATAGCTTGCTGCTCGGCGAGGGGAGGAAGGGGAAGCACTGCCATTCGTCCTTCATTAGTACCAAGCCTAGGCATTTTCATTCCTTTCGTCACGCTGTTCACGTAAGTCTGAAACCTTTTGCTCTTTAGACTCAACCTTAAATAGTTAGGGTTAATATCGCCCTCAGGCGTCAATGGAAGTATCTCTGTAGTGCATACACCTATTTGGTCAGCGACTATCACCTTGTCTAGATACGGGCGAAGTTTAGAATACAGAACATCACCAGCATTGAAGACGTTTTTTGTGCTCTGTGAATCTCTCTCTGAAAAGGTATGTCTGTTTAACAACTCATTTGTTTCCTTAACTATGTCTTCCAAGTCCAAAACCCAGGTTTCTGGTAGTATACCTTCCGGTTCAACCTTCTTTGATATTCCGTAGTTTGTTATGCTACCCAACCGACACCAAACCCACTCTTCGGGAAGATCATAAGGAACTTCATTGGCGGTAATTGGTGGCAGGGGTTTGCCCTTCTTGATCTTTCTTTCCTTCACCAGCTTTGCTTTCTCGGCCCTGATCTTCTCCAGCAGCACCGAAGCGGGTTCGGTCGTTGGGTGTGCCTCTCGCCACGCTTGGGTCAGTTGCCCGCGCACTCCCAGGTCAATAATCCACTGCCGGAGGCTTTTCAGGTTCTCCGGTGTTTGCGTAAGCTGGTCAAAATGGTCAAATAGTAAGTGCATCGTTCGTTCAATCAATTATCTTTTTCCAAAAACCGTCATTCCCCCTTACCTCAACCGTCATTCCGGAATTTCTCTGAGGTACGAAGAGAAATATCCGGAATCTCCCCATTACAGCGGCGCGAACGTCCTACCCAACGCAGCTTCCACCTCTTCGTAGCGGGAGATTCCGGGTCTGCGCTTCGCGCGCTCCGGAATGACGTTATTTTGTATAACACGAAATCATACTCAACCCAATATAGTCATCAATTCCTCCTTCAGTTCGCTTTGCAGTTGGGCTAATCTGCGCTGGGCATCCTGGTACTGCTCGAGGACCGAACTGGGGTCCTCAAACGTCTCTTCCTCCCGGTACGGGTTCTTCACGTCCAGATCAAAACCCCGGCCTATGATCGTCTGAATGTCCACCTTCCAAGCGCGCGCGCTTTCCTGCCGGTGGTGCCACCAGTCTTCAATCGGCTGAAACTCTTCGCGGCGGATGGGCTTAGTTTTGCTGTAGCTCTTCTGTCCGGCGGGCAGTGTATGTTCGTAGTACCAGATGGCTTGGGTGGCAAACCGGGTCGGCTGGGCCACGGCCTCCGGCTCAGCAAACAAATTGGCCTGTCCGTTGGTTGGTTTTCCGTTGGGGCTGCGCACCACCGCCCCGGCCTCGGTGCCGGGAGTAACGGCAGGAGCCTTGTCGAAAAACAACAGGTTGGTGGCCACGGTGGCGTAGGGCGAGAACACCGAGTTGGGCAAGCGAACAATCGTGTGTAGGTTACAGTCAGTGAGCCACTTCTCGCGGATGCGTTGCTTCACGCCTTCGCCGGTGAGCGAGCCGTCGGGCAGCACAATGGCGGCGCGGCCGTGCTCTTTGAGCAGGTACATCATCAGCACCAGAAAGAGGTCGGCGCTCTCCTTGGTGCGGTAATTCTGCGGAAAGTTGCCCTCGTTCTTGTTGGCCACCGTGCCACCAAAGGGCGGATTCGCCAGGATCACGTCGACGCGATCACTGCGGCGGTACTCGCTCAGGGGCTTGTCGAGCGCGTCGCGGTAGGTAATGTCGGGCAGCTCAATATCGTGCAGAATCAGGTTGGTGGTGGCCAGCACGTAGGGCAGTGGTTTCCACTCCCACCCGCGCACATTTTCCTGGATGCGGTTGCGCTCCTCCACGCTACTGGCCTGGGCCTTCAGGTGTTCGGCCACGCCCGCCAAGAAGCCGCCGGTGCCGCAGGCCGGGTCCAGCACCACCTCGCCGAGTTTCGGGTCGATCATGTCGGTCATAAACTGCGTAACAGCGCGGGGCGTATAGAACTCACCGTAGGCTCCGGCACTCTGCAATTCTTTCAAGATCGCCTCGTAGATGTCGCCGAACAGGTGCCGCTCGCTAGACACGTTGAAGTCGATCTCGTTGAGCTTGTTCACCACCTTGCGCAGGTTGATTCCGCTCTTCATGTAGTTGTTGTTGCCCTCGAACACCTCGCGCACCATGGCGGCCCGGGGGTTGTCGGCGGGCAGGTTCTTAAGCGTATCGAACAGGCCGTCGGGAGCGTCGATGAAGTTCTCCAGGGCTTCGCCCGTCATCCCTTCGTCGTCGGCTGCCCAGGTCCGCCACTGAAACCGGGCCGGAATAGGCGAGCGGTAGTCGTCGTCCATCACCTCTAGCTCCTGGTCTTTGTCGTCCATAATTTTGAGGAACAGCATCCAGGCCAGTTGCTCAATGCGCTGTCCGTCGCCGCTGATGCCGCGGTCGTCGCGCATAATATCCCGAATGCTCTTTACAACTCCTGATAGGTTGCTCATAGGTTTTTGTTGTATAATTTTCTCCCCCCAACGTCATCCCGGCCGCCGTGGAACGGAAGTTTGCGTAGCATAGCGAAGCAGACTATCCGGGATCCCCCTAATCCGTAGACGTTTAACTTTCGTCGCTGCCTGGGGGAGATCCCGGATCACGGGCTACGTTAGCACTACGCCCGTGTCCGGGATGACGTTTTGGTTGTAGTGCGCTAAAATAAGAGAAAATGCCGACTATGCGTCCCGGACTACGCGCCGGTTTGGTAGAGTTGTTGTTCCAGTTCTCGCAACGCCGCCCGGTAATCTTCTTTACTGCCGAAGCACTTGATAATTTCTAGGGGGGTGCCATAGTCGGCCAGGGGCTTCACCTTCAGCACTTCCATCGACTCTAAGTTTTCGACGCCCTCGTCGGCGTACTTTTGCAGCAACGCTTCCAGCACCCGGCGGGCTTGCTCACTGTACTTGGTAAAGTAGTCCCGCTTCTTCACGTTGTTGGCGCGTTCTTTCCGGGTGAGCGGCGGTTGCTCGTAGGCCACGTGGCAAATCAGGTCAAACAGGTCTACCTCGTGGTGCACCGCCTCGCGTAGTGCCTCTACTGGTACTCCTTGCTCCTCCAGTTCGTCAATAATCGCCTGCTTGCGCTCGGTGCTGTTCCAGTGGTTCAGGAAGTCGTTGAGCGTGGCGTACTGCCCGGTCACCAGTTCGCGGGTATAATCTTGCAAGCTGGTGGTAATCATCTTGCCGTCCCGGTCGAAGTGCAACTCGCGGGCCACCAGGATCGACACATCTACGCCGTTCACGAAAATCTTTTCGCGGGGTTCGCGGGCCACCGTTGTTTCTACCGGAGTAGGATAGCGGATTTGCGGTGCGGCTATCACAATCTCCTCCTCGGTTTCTTCGTCGATCAACGGCCGCTCGTCGCTTTGCTCGTCCTCAATCAGGTGCGACAAATCAGTGTCCTCGTCCAGCGGTTTCACCCGAATCGGATCACCGTCGAAGTCCGGGTCGGCAAACAGATTGGTCACGTTACGAAAATCCAGAATGGTGAAAAACAGCTTGCCGTACTCTTCGTTGATGCGCGTGCCCCGCCCGATAATCTGCTTGAACTTCGTCATGGAGTTGATATTGCTATCCAGCACGATCACCTTGCAGGTTTGGGCGTCGATGCCGGTGGTCATCAACTCCGAGGTGGTAGCGATCACCGGGTAAGCTTCTTCGGGATCAATAAAGTTATCAAGCTCCCGCTTGCCCTCCGGGTTGTCGCCCGTGATCTGCATCACGTACTTCGTGTTCTGGCTGGCTAAGTCCGCGTTATGGCGGACAATGGCGGAGCGCATCCGCTCGGCGTGGTTGATGTCTTGGCAGAAGATGATGGTCTTGGCAAAGCGGTCGTATCCGCGCAGAAACTCCGATACTTTTTTGGCGATGGTATCGGTTCGCTCGTCGATCACCAGTTTACGGTCGTAGTCACGGGTATTATAGATACGGTCCTCAACGAGTATCCCGCCTTTGTCTTTCTTGTTTTTCTCCGGTCGCCAGCCCTCCAGGTCTACGTTCAGCCCAACCCGCACCACCCGGTAGGGAGCCAAGAATCCGTCCTGAATACCCTGTCGCAGCGAGTAGGTGTAGATCGGATCGCCGAAGTACTCGCTGTTGCTGGCTTCGGTGGTCTCTTTGGGAGTGGCGGTGAGTCCTAACTGGGCCGCGTTGGTAAAGTAGGACAGGATATCCCGCCACGCGCTATTGTCGGTCGCACTGCCCCGGTGGCACTCATCCACCACGATCAGGTCGAAGAAGTCCGGACTAAACTGCCGGTAGATGTTCTGTGCTTCGTCCGATCCGGTTAGCCCCTGGTACAACGCAAGGTATATCTCGTAGCTTTTGTCGACGGTGTGGTTCTGCACCACGGTCATCACGTCTTGTAGATGCTTGAAGTCGCCCCGGCGGGTTTGGTCGATCAGTGCGTTGCGGTCGGCCAGAAACAAGATGCGTTTTTTCACTCCGGCCTTCCACAGGCGGTAGACGATCTGGAAGGCGGTGTAGGTCTTGCCGGTACCAGTGGCCATCACCAGCAGAATACGGTTTCGTCCGCGTGCGATGGCTTCCACGGTGCGGTTCACGGCGATCTGTTGGTAGTAGCGGGGCTTTCGGCCGGAACCATCCAGGTAGTAGTCTTGTAAAGCAATTCGCTCCTGCTCTTCGGTAGTGATGCCTTTGTACTGTTTATAAACCTCCCAAAGTTGCTCGGGGGTAGGAAATTCACCTAGAGGGAGTTCTTGCTCAATACGCTCGTCGGTAACGGTTCGGTTGTGAAAGAGAAAACCATCGCCGTTGCTGCTAAACACGCAAGGAATGTCCAGAATCTGCGCGTAGTCCAGGGCTTGCTGCATGCCCGCGCGCACCGAGTGCTTGTTGTCTTTGGCCTCCAGAATGGCGACCGGAATGTTAGGCTTATAGTAAAGGATATAATCGGCTCGCTTGGACTTTCCCCGAGCGGTCATTTTTCCCTTCACGTGAATTTTGCCGTCGGTAAACGAAACCTCCTCCAGATACTGGGTATGCCGATCCCACCCGGCCTGCTCGATGGCGGGGGTAATGTACTTGGTACAAATATCCCGTTCCGATAGGGTTTTCTTGTTCAGCATAGTGAGTTATCCGTGATTTCGGTACCACAAGGGGTTAGCTACGCTGGTAATATAACTGAATAACCATGAAAAATAATGAAAAAGAGCTAACCCCCGTACGTAAGGCCGAAACGGAAGCGTTTCAAAAATTAAACTATATTTAAACCAAAATAAAAAAGGCACTCACAATTTCTTGTAAGTGCCTGATAACCATCGTTCCACGACGGAGTGACCTTGTCAGGATTCAAACCTGAAACCTCCTGATCCGTAGTCAGGTGCTCTATTCAGTTGAGCTACAAGGCCGTTTTGTGAGGGGCAAATATACGTAATTAATTCCCCACGCGCCAAGCTAGCCCGCCAAAAATTATGCGCCGTCCGGGTGGTCCACTTCCACCTCCTGCGTCACCACCCGCACCGAGTCGTTCTTCGGCCGGATGCTCTCCCCCAGCTGCGCGGCAAACACCTGCGTGAACATCGCCCCGATCAGCAGCAAAATCGAGGTGTAGAACACCCACACCAGCAAACCGGCCAGCGACCCGGCCGCTCCGTAAATGGTGGTGATGCTGGTGTTCATCAGCAACACCCCAATCAGGTACTTGCCCACCGTGAACAGCACTCCCGTCACCAGTGCGCCCACCGCCGCCTCGCGCCACCGCACCCGCGCGTCGGGCAAGTACTTGAACAGCAGCGCAAAGGTGAGCGAGGCCACACCCCACGACACCAAATAATCGGCCGTCTCGTTGATGTAGTCCGCAATACCCAGCAAGTTTTCTTTGGTGAACTCGTTCAGATAATTTAGCACCACCTGAAAAGACAGCGTTACTAACAATAGCAAACTCAGCAGGAAAATGAGCAGCAAAGACCGCAGTCCGTCGATGATAAACTTAACCCACGATTGCTTTGGCTTGGGCTTCACGCCCCAGATAGCGTTGAGTGCTTTTTTCAGAAAACTAAAAATTACCGTAGCGCTCAGCAGTAAAAACATCACGCTGATCAGGTCGGTGAACGGTTCGGAATGACCCACCGCCCGTTCGTCGATGATCTCCTGAATTTGCTCGGTGCTCGTGGTGCCCACCAGCGACTCCACCTTATCCGACAACTCAATGCGGGTGTCGCGTTCTCCCAGAATAGGGCTGCCAATCTGTATGATAATGATAAGCACGGAGGGCAACGAAAACAGGGTCAGAAAAGCAATGGCCGCGGCATACACCACCGGGTCGTGTTCTCGGTATTTCAAAAAAGTGCCTTTGATAAGTGCCCCTATCTTTTTCACAATGGCAGTTATTTTAGTGCTTCTCTAACGCTTCTCCTTCGCTTTTAATCCACTCAAGATTACAAAAAATCAACGTCTTCGCCCTCGCCCAGCGGCATTTTCATCAACTTCTCCAGGGCTTTTTCGGCCGTCACCCCCTTAAACAGCAGGCGGTACAACATCCGGGTGATGGGGGCCGCCACGCGGTAGTGGTCGGCCAGGCGTTTCACGGTGCGGGTGGTATTCACTCCCTCGGCCACCTCTTCGGTGTCTTGGATCAATTCGTCCAACGTTTCGCCCTGCGCCAGACGATAGCCGACCGTGAAGTTGCGACTGTGCTTACTAAAGCAGGTCGCCACCAGGTCGCCCACCCCGGCCAAACCCATGAAGGCTTCCGAATCGCCACCCAGGGCTTTGCCCAGGTAGATCATCTCGGCCAACCCCCGGCTCACCAGCAGTGCCCGGGCGTTTTCTCCCAGCCCCAGCCCGCTCAGCACTCCCGACGCGATAGCGATGATGTTCTTAAGCACCCCGCACAGCTCAATGCCGATCAAATCAGCGTTGCCGTACACCTGAAACCGGTCGTTGCGCAGCAGCAGCTGCCCCGTATCGATCACCTCATCGAAGCGACTGGCCACCACGGTGGCGGCGGGTTGGTGCTCGCCCAGTTCGCGGGCCAGGTTCGGACCCGCCAGGCAGCCGATGCGCACCACCACGGTTTCTTCGCGGATCACCTCGCTCATGGTTCGCACCTGCTCCCGAGTAAGCGGGTCGGCGGCAGGATCGCGCACGTCGAGCCCCTTGGTGCCGTGGATGAGCAGGTGCGAGGGGCGCAGGTACGGACTCAGGTCGCGCATGGTCTGCCGGAAGCCCGACGAGGCCACGATAGGAAACAGCACGCGGCAGGCGGCCACCTCATCCAGGTCGTTGGTAGGTGTCACGTTGGAATGTAGCGCGTAGCCCGCGCTGTGTCGGTCGGCGTGCATGGCGCTTACTACCTCGGGCCGACGCGCGTAGAGCCGCACCGGAGCGTTTTTAGCCAGCAGGTTAGCCACCACCGTGCCGAAGCTTCCGGCCCCCACCACCCCCACCGGTTCGTGTTTAGATTTCAAGGGGCAGGTTGGTTGGGGGTTTAACAAAAGCCGCCAGATCGTAACCCGCTAGCCGGTTATGGTAATAGTACAGGGTGTTCAGATTCGCGGTGGTGATGTTTCCGGCCTTGTCCCGAAGCAGGGGACGCTGCGCGTGATACAGGCCCACGTTGTTCAGGCCGTGCTCGATCACCTCGTCGAGGTCTCCTTCTAGATGCGGAGCCACCTCCACCTTGTCCTGTTTTCTGAGTTGAAACACCGCTTCGCGCAGCCGGTGGCAAACCGCTCGAAAATACGGGTAGGGAATCACTAAGTCTTCTTCGGGTAGGCGCAGCAGGTTGTACAGATCAAAGGAGCGGTGTTGCTGCCGGATGATCTCGAAGGCCGCAAAGGCCACCAGATGACTGGAAAACACCCGGTTAATACGATAGTAAGCCTGCAACACCGACTGCCCCAACATGCGCGTATACTCGCTTTCGCGCTGCTCGTCGCGCCGGATGCGGCCTTCGGTGCAAAAGTACTCCCGCATGCTGATCACGTTGCCCTGCCGGTCCAGGCTGTGCCCTTCCTCATCCACCGGGTTGCCCAGCAGGTCCATGGCCTTGCCGATGCTCACCGAGATGTCGGAACCCTGGGTGAAGAACTTCAGCAGGAAGCGGGTGATTTTGTAAGAAGTAGAAGCTTCGTCGGTTTCTACGTAGTAGCGCTCCTGCCCTTCGCGTCGCAGGTGCTCCTGAATAAGGCTGGGTGCCTCCAGCACAAAGTGATAGTTGAGCACTACCGGCACCACAAAAATCTTCTCGGCCGGTTCGCCCGTTTGTTCGCTATGGGCGTAGTTGATGCGCTGCGCTTCCATTGCCGTGCCTAGTAACCCAAGTTTCAGCCGATCCTCAATACCTCCCGAGCGCGAGCGGGTGCCGCCCGGAAAAAACAGACTGTGGATGCCCCACTGCAGCGCCAGGCTCGAGTAGGCCTTGAGGGTTTCGATGTAGATATCGTTTTTTTTACGTCGGTCGACCTTGTAGGTGCCCAGGCTGTTCATGAAGTAGGCGAAGATACCAATATTGAACAGGTTGAGCCCGGCCCCGTAGATAAAGGGCGGCAGCCCCAGCTCGTGAATCACCCAGCCGATCAGGATAGAGTCCAGGTTGCTGAAGTGGGTGGGCACCATCACGATGGTGCCCCGCTGGGCCAGGTTGCGCAGCTGGTCGATTTCACCCACGATGTTGATTTTGTCGCGCAGGGTGTAGCGGTTGCTGTAGAACGACTCGAAGCCCTTCACGCGCGAGGCGTTGAGCAGGCGAGAGAAGCCAAACGTCACAATGGTGCGGGCCAACTGATAGCGCGACGGGCGGAAGTTGCTGGCGATTTCGTGGGCGTAGCGGGCGGTGATGTCGTGCAGAATGTTTTCTGCTTCCTGCGCTAGCTGCGGCCCCTCCGGTTCTTCTTGCGACAGGTTCACCAGGCGGCGCTTCACCTTTTGCCAGAAAGCCGCCTCGTCGTCGGGATCCACCGCCCAGGGTTCTTGTCGGATGCGAAGCTTCTCTTTGTAAAGCGTCGTCTCCAACTCATCGACCAGTGCTTCAGTAGAAGCCGCTTTCTCGGTGATCTTTGCAATGCTAATCCGCATCACCTCCTCAACGAACTCCCTCCGCCGCTTGCTCAGGCGAACCACGGGCCACTCTTTGCGCTTGGCCAAGATAGGTTCGTAGCCGTTTTGGGTTGTCTTAGGGGTACTCATTGGTGCAATCTACGTTAATAACACCAAAAGCTGACTATTGTGTTTGAATCGGTTTTTTTTGCTGCTCAAGGGCATCCGCTCCTTCGTATCAACCTTCCCGCGGTTCTTGCGTAAGAGCCTCTAAAGCTATTCTAACAACTTAACCGAACATTTCTATGGCCCAGGTAACCCTAAAAGGCACCCCCTTCGCGATTAAAGGCGATATCCCCAGCAGCGGCTCGGCGGCTGACTTCTCATTTGTGAAAGACGATCTAAGCGAAAGCAGGCTCTCCGACTTTGATGCGGTGAAGGTACTCATTGCCGTGCCCAGTCTGGATACCGGGGTGTGCCAGACCGAAACGCGCAAGTTTAACGAACAACTGGGCAAGCGCTCGGGAGTGACCGGCATCGTGGTGTCGCGCGACCTGCCCTTCGCCATGAAGCGCTTCTGCGAAACCGGCGGA
The DNA here is from genome assembly GCA_965217295.1 of Cyclobacteriaceae bacterium. Taxonomy (GTDB): domain Bacteria; phylum Bacteroidota; class Bacteroidia; order Cytophagales; family Cyclobacteriaceae; genus Tunicatimonas. The sequence continues at coordinate 2,254,509 of CBDCHR010000008.1, read as the reverse complement.
GTGGCCAACATCGTAACCGCTTCCGACTTTCGCGACGGCGACTTTGTGGAAAAATACAATACCAAGATTACCGAAGGTCCCTTCAAAGGTTTGTCGGCCCGGGCGGTGTTTGTGGTGGATCAGAACAACGAGATCGTGTATTCGGAGCTGGTGAAGGAAGTGGGTGATGAGCCGGATTACGACAAGGCGATGGCGGAGGTGGACAAACTGATCTGATCGATTGTTAATCCGCTATCAATACGCTGGTGACTACCGGAGCCGTGCTTGCGCGTCGCTACCGGCTCACTGAGCCAAATACACATCCAACAACCCTTCCGGAAGGGAAACGTAAACTAACTTCTCGGTTTTATCCACCCGCTGCACAATGTCGTCGTTGATGGGAACAAGTACTTCTTTTTCCTGGTACTGCATCACGATCATATCCTGCCCGGTAGATTCGTACACGTCCTGCACCATACCCAGTTCTCCCAGTTCTTTATCGGTCACGGTGAACCCGATGATCTCGTGGTAGTAGTACTGATTACCTTCCAGCGCGGGCAGACTGGCCAGTGGCAAATACAACTGCGCTTTAAGCAATTCTTCAGCCTGTTCGATGGTGTCGACCTCCTCGAACTTAACGAGGGCTTTGTTCTGCCGAATACTGATGTATTCCACAAAAAAAGGAACCAGTGTTTCGGAGCCGGAAGTGGCTACGAACACTGATTCCAGTTCTTCATATGCATCGGGGAAGTCCGCATCCAGCAGGATGCTCACCTCGCCGTGTAGTCCGTGGGTTTTGATGACGTATCCTAGCTGATAGCAATCGTTAACCCGCATCGCGCTACGCGTCTTCTTTCTTCCCGCCCTTGTCGGAGTCGGCTACTTTCGCAGCGTCTTCATCCTTCTTCTCGGCGGCCGGTGCCTTTTCGTCACCCTTCTTCACAGTAGCAGGGTCGGTGGGTTCAGCCACCACGCCCGCTTCGGCCTGGGCTTCCTCTCCGGCCGCGGCTTCGGCGGCTACCTCGGGCGTATCAGCCGAAGCTTCTTTGCCGGGCTTGTCGGCGGTGGTCTTCTCTTGCGACTTCCCAGCGGGAGTTTCTTCGGCCATCACTTCGGGTTCCGACGCTTTTTCGTCGTTTTTGCCCTTAGTCACGGATTCTTCGGACGAAGCCTCGGGAGCTTTTTCGTCTTTGGCCTCCGGTTCGGCCGAAGCTTCTTTTTTCTCCGGTTCGGCCGCTTTGGCTTCCGGTTCGGCGGGAGTGGCCTCCTCTTGCGCAGGCGCTTCTGTATCCACAGCGGCTGCATCCGCAGGGGCCGCAGTATCAGCGATACCCGCTTCTTCGGCGGCGGCTTCCAGTTTAGTCTCCGGCGCGTCTTCGGCAGTTTCTACCGTTTTAGGAGCAGCCGACTCGGCGGGCGGCTTCGCCTCGGCGCGGGCTTCGGCAGGGGTGGGAACTTCAGCCGCGGGCTGTTCTTCGGGAGTGGCCGCGGTATCCTCGGCAGTGACCTCCTCGGTGTCTTCTTCTGCATCAGATTCACCGGCCGCTTCCTTAGCAGCGGCGACGGCCTGCGCCTCCAGCTCTTGCTGCTTCTTCAGTCGCTCCTCAGTGCGGGCTTCTTTCACTTTAGTCTCAGCCTCCAAACGAGCTTTCTGCGCATCGGCTTTGCTCTGAGCGAGCGAATCTTTCTTACCCTGCACGCGCTCTTCCTTCTGCTCGCTCCACTCCTGGAAGCGGCGGTCGGCATCCTCTTGGGTGATCGCACCCTTATTCACGCCTATTTGCAGGTGCTTACGGAACATCACGCCGCGGTACGACAAAATCGCCCGCACCGTATCGGTGGGTTGTGCGCCCTTCATCACCCAATCCAACGCTTTGTCTTCGTTGATATCAATGGTGGCGGGGTTGGTGTTGGGATTGTACTGCCCTAATCTTTCGATTGATCGGCCATCACGTGGCGCTCTGGCGTCGGCTACGACCACGTCGTAGATGGCCAGTTTCTTGCGTCCTCGACGCGTTAAACGGATTTTTACTGCCATGTTTTAAGTTATATTGGTGCTAAACGGAACACGTCCGTTGGCAAAGGGTTGCAAAGGTAATCTATTTTAAGAGAATTAGAAACGTAGCTGTCAAATTTCGAATTCTAGTGCTTGTTGACGTATAATCTTAACCGGCAATTTTAGCTGGCACAAATTACTCTATTGAATATATGAATCTTAATCCTCGCCGAAGTTTACTGTGGATTGCGCTGCCACTCATCGTTCTGGTCGCTCACTGCACCCGCCCCGGACCGCCCGCCGAACCGGTCCCTTCCGATGCTATCCGCAACGTGGTGGTCATCATCGGCGACGACCACGCCACTTCGGTGCTGGGCGCCTACGGCAACGAGCTGATTCGCACGCCGAACCTGGACCGGTTGGCCAGCCAGGGTACCACCTTTCTGCACGCCTATGCCAACTCGCCGGTGTGCACGCCCTCGCGGCAGTCGCTCATCACCGGGCGCTATCCGCACGCTGCCGGGGTCACGTTGCTGCGTACGCCCCTGCCCGCCGAGCAGATCACCATCGCCGAGCACCTTCAGCAACAGGGCTACCGCACCGGCGTGGTGGGTAAAACTCATTTCAACAGCAAACTGTCGCACGGTTTCGATACGCTGGTGCAACGGTCTGACTACCGAGCGTTTAAGAGCGACCTTCCGCCGCGCGTTTTACCAAATTCTGTCCGCACGCGTAAGCTGCCCTGGCGGCCCTTTGAAGACCCCGCCCGCGTTTGGCTCAACGCCGATGCGCTGCCCGACACTACCTACGACGCCGAAAGCGAGGGTACTTTCCTGGCTAATCGGGCGGTCAACTTTATTCAGAATAACCAAGACACCTCTTTCCTGCTGTGGGTTGGCTTCTTTGAACCGCACTCGCCTTTTAACTTTCCCATCGAGTACGCCGGAAAATACGACCCCGACGACATTACGCTGCCCGAAACCTCGGATGAGGACGACCGCTGGGTGCCGGAGATTTTTCGCGAGCTGTCGGACGACGATAGGCGGGGCGTGGTAGCGGCTTACTATAACTCAGTAGAATACCTGGACAAAAACGTAGGTATTGTGCTCGACGCGCTACAAGAAGCCGGATTGGACGAAAATACGCTGGTGATTTATCTGGGCGATCACGGGTATTTGCTGGGCGACCACCGACGCTTCGAGAAGCACATGATGTGGGAGGAGGCCGTGCGGGCGCCGCTGATTATGCGGGCGGGCAACCGTTTTGCTCCCGGCCAACGCACCGAAGCGCTCACCGAATTTGTGGACGTGGTGCCCACCATCACCGAACTTCTGAACGTGCCGCCGTTGCCTACCGCCCAGGGCCGCAGCGCGGTGCCTGTGCTGGACAGCCCCGATACCAGCTTCCGCGATCTTGTGTTTTCCGAGTTCTTGGTAGACAACAAAGCGATGATTCGTGACCGGAACTGGAAGTATATTTTCACGTCGGGAAAGCGCGATCTGGGACAGGGCTACGCCACCGGTTTCGGTCCCTCGGGCGTGGTGCAGCGGCTGTATAACCAACAAACCGATCCACACGAAACCACCAATGTGGCGTCGCTTCCCGAAAATCAGGCCGTGCTGAAGAAGATGCAACAGGAAATGCTTACTTTGTTCCGGGAAACCCATCCAAAAGCTGGCCAACTGCCCGAGGGATTGTCGACAGAAGAGCAACTCGCCTGGTTCTGTGAGCCGGTGGAGGAAAATCCCGATTATGGAGAGTAAAAACATCATTGATAATGTTCTCACGATCATCTGACCACCAGCGTGGTATGTCAATCTGCTACTTTCATGACCGAATAACGATCAAAAAATCTCGAATGACGAAGTACATTGCCGGGGCCTCGCTGATTATGCTATTGCTTGCCCTAGGCTGCCAACCGACGACGGATACTACCATCTCGGAGGAAAAACTGCTAAACGTGCTGTTCATTGCCGTGGACGATCTGCGACCCGAACTGGGCTGCTACGGCAAAGACTACATTCTTTCTCCCAACATCGACCGACTGGCTCAAACTGGGTTTATCTTTGACCGAGCCTATTGTCAGCAGGCGGTCTGTTCGCCCTCGCGCACCAGCCTGATGACCGGTTTGCGGCCCGATGCCACGGAAATATACGACCTGCAAACCAGCTTCCGGGAAACAGTACCGAACGTTGTCACCCTGTCGCAACACTTCGAGCAGCAAGGCTACCACACCGAGTTCTGGGGGAAAATCTACCACGCTGCGCTGCTGGATAGCGCCTCGTGGAGCGTGGGCGGAGCCGATCAGGACCGTCGGATTGAACCCCAGTGGCCCCGGGAAAACTGGCGGGCCTACGTCCTGGAAAGCAGCAACGCCATCGCCGATCAGTACGAGAACCGGGGCGGATTGCCCTACGAACGGGCCGCGGTGCCCGACACCGCCTATCCCGACGGAGTTATTGCCGCACGCGCCGTTGCAACACTGCGGGAGTTGAGCCGGAGTGATCAGCCGTTCTTCCTGGGAGTGGGGTTTTACAAACCTCATTTGCCCTTCAACGCACCCCAAAAATACTGGGATTTGTACGATTCAACCGACATCACCCTGTCGGCGTTTCCTACCGCTCCCCAAGGAGCTCCCGACGTGGCGCTCACCGACTGGGAAGAGCTGCGGGCCTACGCTTCGGTACCCAAAGAAGGGGGCATAGACGACACGCTGACGCGGAAGCTACTGCACGGCTACCGGGCTTGCGTGAGCTTCACCGATGCCCAGGTGGGAAAGGTGCTCGATGAATTAGACCGCCTGGATTTGCGTAAAAACACGATCGTCGTTTTGTGGGGCGACCACGGTTGGAAACTCGGCGACTACGGCGACTGGTGCAAGCACACCAACTTTGAGGTGGACGCTCGTGCTCCGCTAATTGTCAGCGCTCCGGGCATGGCTACCGCCGGTCAACGAACGGATGCCCTGGTGGAATTCGTCGATATCTATCCTTCGCTGTGCGAACTGGCCGGACTGCCGTTGCCCGACCACCTGCAGGGTACCAGCTTCGTTCCGTTGTTAAAGGATCCTACCCTTGCATGGAAAGACGTGGCCCTGAGTCAGTTTCCCCGGCAGCAGGAAGCCGTGATGGGCTATTCAATGCGCACCGACCGCTACCGCTACACCCGCTGGCAGCGGCGCGACAACCGGCAGACGGTGGGGCAAGAACTGTACGATCATCAGCAAAACGTGCTGGTAACGGAAAACCTAGCTGATCAGCCGAATTATGCCGGAGTGGTGCGGGAACTAGACTCGCTGCTGGATGTTCGCTGGTCTGCATCATTACAATAAATCCCAGAAATACAAAACAACGCTAAAATGCGCAAAACAACCTACTTTTCACTCTTCTTAATTCTCTGGTTTACCGGTATCCTGCCCCTAACGGCGCAGGATCGCCACCAGACTTTTGACCACCGAATGCAGATGACGATCAACCGGCTCACCGGCTCCGACGTGTCGCCCGTATTCACCCCTGACTTTATTCTGGCCGACGTGGCGCTGGACCCGGACTACCCCCGCCGGTTCTACAACTTCAGCGGTGATCTGTCGGGGCGCTACGTGGAGGTGATGTCGCTGTTTCCCGAGCAGGCAGGAAACGTGGACCTGGACAGCTTGGTGCAGCAACTGCTCCGCTACCAGCGTCCCGACGGAAGGTTTGGCGAAGCCAGCCTGAAGTTCACCGCTGGGCAGATCGGGGGTGAACACATGGCGTTGCTGTGGGGCAACGGCCGCCTGCTGGTAGGATTAATGCAATATTACGACCAAACGCAAGACCAGAAAGTATTAGCTGCCGGGCGCCAACTGGGCGACTTTTTTCTACAAACCTACGCCGCCTGCGCCACCCCGCAGGTTCGGGAAAAGCTCAAGGATTTCGGAGCGAAGGGCATCATTTGCTTCACCCAGTATATTGAGGGGCTGGTGATGCTGGCGAAGTATACCGGTGACGACCGCTACGCCGCGGTGGCCGCCCGGGCGTACCAAGTGCTACCTCCCCGCGGGCAGCAGCACACCCACGGGTATTTGTCTACGCTGCGTGGAGTGCTGGATTTGTACGAGTCTACCCAAGACGAGGAGCACCTGCGCTACGCAAAACAGGCCTACGACGACCTGGTGCACTCCGACGACTACACGGCCTTCGGGGCGGTGCACGAGTACTTCGGCGGCAAGGGCAACCGCGACGAAGGCTGCTCCACCGCCGACTTCATGCGACTGAGCTTTCATCTGTACCGATTGACCGGCGAGCCAGAGTATCTGGAGCGGGGCGAGTTCGCGCTCTATAACGCTTTTTACTTCAACCAGTACTTCACCGGTGATTTTGGCAGCCATTTTATTAGCGAGGAAGGAGCGCAGCCCGCCGCGCTGATGGCCTCCTGGTGGTGCTGCACCATGCACGGTCTGCGCGCCATGCACGACGTAAAGAACAACTATCTCATCACCACCACTCCCGACCGAAAGCAGGTTGAATTGTATCTGGAAACTACCTACGAAGACGATGATCTGGCCTTTATTATTGCTCAGGACGGAAAAGAAAATGATCGCTATTCGTATACCCTGACCATCACCGAGATCAACGATCCAAAGCTATCGCTGGCACTTCGGAAACCAGCGTGGGCGGCCGATATGTACGTGACTCACGAAGATTCATCACTAAATGCCTCGCCCAACGATGGCTACGTGGCCCTGGCGCGGCCCGTGAAAAATGGCGACAAAATCAACGTTACCCTAACCTACCAAAGGGCGCTCCGCACGGATCGGAATCAGCAGGTAGCGTTAGCAAAGTTGGGCAAGCAACCGGTAAGCGGCATCTTACAATACGGTCCCTACCTGATGGGAGTAGATGGGCACGTGGACCCTGTCTTCGGAGCCGAGCCCAGCAGCAACGTGGTGTTCGCCGGAAGCCTGGACCCGGTTGCGGCTGATCTGGAAAGCGTGGTGCAGTCCGACGTAGCCATCGCCGCCCAGTACCAACACGGGGGCTACCCGTCGCAGTTATCCACCTGGCTGGTGCCCATCGCGCAGCAGACGTTTACCCGGCACGGCCCGCTCAAGATGAGGATGGATTTTACCACCGGGGTCCCTCAGCAGAATGAACAGGAAATGCTCAATCCCTGGCAGCCCTACAAATAGAACCACCGGGCGGACAACCGTCCTTCTTGTCTCTTTAATCACTCTTCATCAGCAACCTATGCTAACCCATCGCCTTCTGTTTCTGCTGCCCGTTGCCACCGGCTTTCTGCTAGGCTGTCAATCGCAGCCCGCCCCCGAGACCAACGCAGCACCCGACGTCCTCCCCAACATTATTTTCTTGCTCACCGATGACCAGCGTTGGGATGCGGCCGGGTTTATGGGGAACGATATCGTGCAAACTCCCCACCTGGATAGCCTAGCGGCCCAGGGCACGGTCTTCGAGAACGCCTACGTTACCACGGCCATCTGTGCCATCAGTCGGGCCAGTATTCTCACCGGACAGTACGCCAGTCGGCACGGTATTTTGGATTTTGATACCTCGCTGAGCGATAGTGCTTTCCGGCAAACCTATCCCGCCCAACTACGGCAGGTGGGTTATTACACTGGCTTCGTGGGCAAGTACGGCATCGGCACGCTGGACTCAACTACCGCTCGTCAGCGGTTCGACCAGTGGTACGGCTTCAACGGACAGGGCCAGTACGAGCATACCGACGAAGACGGAAACTACGTGCACCTAACCCGCATCATGGGCGATCAGTCGTTGGCTTTTTTAGGAGGTGTACCCGACAATCGCCCCTTTTGCCTGTCGGTGAGCTTCAAAGCACCACACGTGCAGGACGTGGACCCCCGGCAGTTTGTGTACGACACGGCCTACACCGATCTATACGCCGACGCAACCATTCCGGTGCCTGAGACGGCCGATCCGCGCTACTTCGAGCAGTTACCGGACTACCTACAAACTTCCGAAGCACGGCACCGTTGGCAACTTCGTTTCGCCACTCCCGAAGCTTATCAGGAGTCGGTGAAGGGCTACTACCGCCTGATTACAGGTGTCGACGACGCGGTGGGTCGGATCAAGGATGCACTGCGGCGGCTGGGGCGCACCGATAATACCGTCATTGTGCTCACGGGCGACAACGGTTTCTACCTGGGCGAGCACGGTCTGGCGGGCAAGTGGTACGGGCATGAGGAGTCGATCCGGGTGCCGCTGCTCTACTATGACCCGCGACGACCCGAAGCGCAGCGCCGCGACGAGATTGCGCTCAACATCGACCTCGCTCCCACCCTACTGGACGTGGCCGGAGTGTCCGTACCATCGGTGATGCAGGGGCGCAGCCTGTTGCCCCTGGTGCGGGGAGAAAAGGTGGCCGATTGGCGCGAGGACTTCTACTACGAACACGCTTTCGACGTGCAGAAGCTAATAGATGAGGGGCGAATTAGTCCCGAGCGATTGTGGCCCATTCCGCGCTCGGAAGGAGTGGTGTCGCTCGACTGGAAGTACCTGCGCTACTACGATGAGCCGCCGCCGAACGAGGAGTTATACAATTTGGACGGCGATCCGCACGAAACCACCAACTTGGCAGACGACCCATCGCATCAGGCGAAGAAAGATGACTTGCGAAGTCGGATGCAAATGCTCCGTAAAGCAGCGCGGTGAGTAGCCGGAATACTACGGAATACGCGCGAAATTTTCCTACCTTGCCCGCATGTGGATTGTATTTGCCTTACTAGGAGCGCTGATGGCCGGTAGTGCCGTGGTCTTATCCAAAGCAGGACTTAAAGACCTGAACCCGGCGCTGGCCTTCGCCATCCAGTCGGTGTTGATTTTGGTGATTTCTTGGACGGCCGCTTTTTGGCAAAAGGAGGGAGTGAGTTTGACCGACATCGATCGCCGTACCTGGGTGTTTCTGGTGGCAGCGGGCACAGCCACTACGTTATCTTCTCTGTTTACCTTTCAGGCGCTTAAGCTAGGGGAGGCCGCGTTGGTGACTTCGGTAGAGCGGGTATCGTTGGTGTTTGCCATTGCGCTGGCGGTGTTTTTCTTGCAAGAAGAACTCAACTGGAAGGTGGTGGTGGGAGCGCTGCTCATCATCAGCGGCGCACTGCTCATCGGCCTTTCGCGTCCGGGAGAGTAGGGCAAAGTCGTAAGGAAAGCGCTTGCCCCAACCCCCGCGTAGCTCTCCTCCTTCATCTACTCAATAAATTCTATCAACAGACGCAACATTAAAGTAATTGTATCGTAAATGATAGTAATACTTTAATAAATAATTTTTACAATTATGACAACGTTGCAATCGAGTACGATTTCCCGAGTAAATAGAGAAGAAGGTCTTCTATCAGCCACCGCCGCAGAGACGCCGCGCTACCGACAGCCCCACCGCCTAGCCGATATGTCGGTGGGTAGAATACGACGCTGGGGACAGCCATTTCGGCGCGCCTTTTTGATGTAGCAGCGCGTCGTTGCCTTGAGCGCGACAAGCACCGGCAGTAAGAAAGCCGATAAGTTTACGCTTATCGGCTTCTGTCGTTTATTTCTTCGGTGGCAGATCAAAGGCCACCGCTTCGTGCTCAAAGTGGCCCTTATGGGAGCCATCGCAGAAGGGTTTGTTGCTCGACAGCCCGCAGCGACAGAGGCTCACCAGGGTTCTGCCTCCCAGATCGTACGGGGTGCCAGCCTTATCGACAATCTCGAAGTCGCCTTCTACTTTTACGGAGCCGTTGCTGAGGATGATAAGTTTGGTGGATGCCATGAAAAATAAAGTTCGTTGGTTGGCGCAGTATCGCGAAAGTGTGGCTTAAAGAAAAAGAAATTTTATCTTGTACGCAACGCTTTCACGAAACGAAGTTTACAAAGTCACCGCATGACCACCGATCTGAGTAGCCTGAACGAGCAGCAACGCGAAGCCGTGCGGAGTGAGAGCCCCCGGTTGCTGGTGCTGGCCGGAGCCGGCTCGGGTAAGACCAAAACGCTGCTACAGAAAATCATCTACCTAATCGAGGAGAAGCAGGTGAACGCCGCTAACATCCTGGCGATCACGTTTACGAAGAACGCAGCCAACGAGATGCTCGACCGGCTCATCCTAACCGCCGACGATACGGAAGCCTACGCTGACATTCTGGCGGACCGCTATAAGTCAGGGCGCGAGAAAGATGCCGAACGGTACTTCTACAGCAAGCGCTACCGCTGGATTGATAACCTCACCCTGCGTACCTTTCACAGCCTGTGCTACACCATTATGCGCAACTTTGGCGTCAATGAGTTTGATAATAAGTTCAAAATCATCAGCGACGCTAAAGTGAGCAACGAAGAGTTGGCCAAGTATTCGGCTCCGGAAACTTCGTACGAAATCATTCACAAAATTTTGATCGAGTGCTGCACGGAAAATGAGTACCTACTAGATCTGAAGAAGTACATCCTGGACTATCAGGTCGATAAAATTCACCAGGACAATTCTTCATCGACCCTGCCCAAAAACGGCAAATTCTACACCTCTCTGAACGGTACGAAGGTGCGTTCCAAGTCGGAGCAGTACATCGCCGACTGGCTCTACCGCCACAGCATCGCCTTCGAGTACGAACCGGCCGTCAACTTCGGCGACTTTAGTTTCCGCCCCGATTTTCACATTCCCGAGGCAGACCTCTACTTAGAGCACGTCAGTCAGAAGAGTTATCCGACTCAAGACAAAGAGCTGCAGTTTAAGAAAGCCAACAAACTACTGGTGAAAACTTTTGAAGCGCAGACACAGGACACGGGCCTGTTCAACCTGGCGCTGGAGCGCATTGTAAAAAACCGGCTCCCGGCCAATTATCACTTCACGCGCACCCTGTCGTTTGAAGAGGAATTTAGAACCTACCACCACGAAATCGGCAGCTTTCTGCGGCAGGTGATGCGTGTGGTAGACATGATCAAGGTAGAGAACCTGCCGCTTGACCAGGTGCAGGAAAAAGCGCAGCAGGATCAGCACGAGCGCGTACGGATGTTCTACCGATTGGCCCTGCCGCTCGTTGCCAACTATCAGGGGTATTGCACCAACAAGTCGTACCTCGACTTCAACGATCTGGTTTCCCGCACCATTGCCCTGTTTCGAAACCACCCGGAGATTGCCGATAAGTTTCGCAAGAAGTTCCGCTACATCCTGGTGGATGAGTTTCAGGACGTGAACGCGCTGCAAGTAGAGCTTATCAAACTGCTACTCACTCCCAACAACCAACTGTTCTGCGTGGGCGACGACTGGCAGAGTATCTACGGGTTTCGTGGATCGAACGTAGACTATATCATCAGCTTTCACCAACATTTTGCCGGAGCCGAAACAATTAAACTGAGCCTCAACTATCGAAGCACCGAAAACATTGTGGGGGCGAGCAACGAGGTGATCCGACACAACAAGTTCAAGGTGGACAAGATCATTCGCTCGTCTAAGAAATCGAACAGCAAGATCCACGTACACGCCGGAAAAGACGAAGCCGAAAATATCAATTACGTCGTTGACCAAGTACGCCGCTTGCAGCAGGAAGGATATGCGAAAGAAGACATCCTGTTTCTGTATCGCCGAAGCAAGATGTACGGTGCTTACTTCGAACGGTTCCGACTGGAAAACCTATGGGTATCGGCCAAAACTATCCACGGTTCCAAGGGGCTGGAAGCGCGGGCGGTGTTCATTATCGGCCTTACCGAGGGTAGTGGTGGCTTCCCCGATATCTGGCTGGAAGACCGTATTTTTCAGGTGCTCCGCGTCTCGAACCACGACTTGCTACTGGAAGAAGAACGCAGGTTGTTTTACGTGGCGCTGACCCGAGCCAAAGACGAACTATTCCTAATCACCGAGAAGGGCAACGAATCGAGCTTTTTAAAAGAAATTCCCGACACCTTCACCTTTAAGACCAGTCTGCCCCTTAAGTCGGTGGTAGAAGAAATTATTCTGTGCAGAAGTTGTAAGAACCGGCTGGATGAGCAGTTTGCGTTTTGCCCCTACTGCGGCACTGCCCTGAAAGAAGACTAACTTACGCTCCTCCTACCTTGAAGCCCATCACCAGAATGTCGTCGATCTGGGCCGTATCTCCCATCCACTGTCGCAGGGTTTCGTCCAGGTGCTGCTTCTGTTCGGCAAAGGGTAAGCGGTGGATTTCTAACAGCATTTCGCGAAGGGTTTTCGACATAAACTTGCGCCGCCGTTCTCCGCCAAACTGATCCTGGTACCCATCCGAAAACAGGTATACCCAGGTTTCTTTGTCGAGCGGCACGCGGTGCTTCGTGAAGCGGTGATGGCGGTCGGTATCCGCTCCGCCCACCGCACTGCGGTCGCCCTTAATGACGTGCATCTCGCCTTCCTGGATATAGACCAACGGACGGTTAGCTCCCGCAAACTCCAGCACCCGCGCTTGGGGGTCAATTAGGCACAGCGCGGCGTCCATGCCGTCTTTGTTGGCGGTTTCATCCTGCTTTAAAAACCGTCGCACGCTCAGGTGCAGAGTGTTCAAAATTTCGTTGGGCTGAAAGATGCCCTTCTGCTCAATGTCGTTCAGGAAGTTGAACCCAATCATCGACATCAGCGCGCCCGGCACGCCGTGTCCAGTGCAGTCCATGGCGGCAATGAGTATCTTAGACGAGTAATCTTCTTGATTATCAGCGTCGCCAAAGGCCAGTTGGTTGTCTAGGGTGCGCTGCCGGGCTTCGGTGAACCAGTAGAAGTCGCCGCTCACAATGTCGCGCGGGCGGAAGAAGATAAAAGAATCGCTAACCAGGTGCTGAAGGTCTGACTCTTCAGGAAGCATGGCTCCCTGGATGCGCTGCGCGTAGTTGATGCTGTGCAGCATCTTGCGGTTGTTCTTGCCCAGTTCGCGATGGGCCTCTTCCAGGGTGCTACTCTGCTGCAACAGTTCTTCCTGCTGGTTCTCAATTTCGCTCTTTTGCTTCCTAATGGCTTCGTTGCGGTGCGCCAGCAGCACGTTCTTCTTCTTGGTCTGCCGCGAATAAACCACCACCAGCGATAGCATGCCGAGCGACAGAAGCACTCCGCCCGTGAGCAGGCGCCGCACCCAGGCTTCGTTCTTAAGACGAGCTTCTTTCTCGTTGATCGCCATCTCCTTGAGAGCAGTCTCGGCATTGAGTTCACTAATGGCCGAGCGCTGTTCGGTGGTCAGTTCCTGGGCCTTTTCTAACTCCAGCATCGTTTGGGCCAGCTCCTGCTTCTTCTGAAAAACCTGTTCTTCGGCCAGCACGGCCTGCTGCTGAACTCTTCGGCTAACGCGCTCCTGAATCTCACTGTCGATAGACATGTAGTACATAAAGTACTCCATCGCCGGTTCAGGCTGACCCAGATGCTGGTACGTTTGCGCCAGGAGCCCGTAGTAAAGACGTACCAGTTGGATGTCTTTGCCCCGCTGCACCGTAGGGAGGCTATTGTTCAAGTACTGCAGTGCTTCGGAGTGGCGCTTGGTATGGTTCAGGGCGGTAGCCAGCGAAAGCAAGGTAAGGCCCTGCCGGACGGTGTCGCTCGCGGCCTGGTACATGCCCAACGACTTCTTCAGATACCCCACCGCTGCTTCATAATCCCCCTGCTCAATGTGAAGTTCGCCGAGTTCGCGGTTGATCGTCGCTTCGTTGGCGGTATCATTCAGTTGATGGGATACGGTAAGCGAGCGCTCAAAATTAGCGATAGACTCATCGAAATTTTGCTGGTTCCAGCGCTGCTGGGCAATTGCGCTAAGGTGGTTCTGCTGAGGGAGGGTATCGCGCTCGATCGACGACTGACTGGGTGTTTCCAACAAGGTGAGCGCCGCCGCGTCTTGGGCTTGGGTAGCAAACGTCCCTCCGATAAGGAATGCTAAAATTAGGTAGATACGCTTCATAGTCTCCGAGTCTGCAAACGGAGAGGACTGCATAAATCATTCCCCGACACGCTCAGAATAAAGCGAGGGGAGGCAATACCTTACTTCACTGCTTATCTTGATCATTAAGAAGACCTTTAAGCAAAGCTTATCCCAACGATGGGGTTGTTTCAGCGTAGAACCGCTGAATCTCCTGGGTGAGTTGGTCTACCTCCACCAGAAAGCCGTCGTGCCCGTAGGTAGAAATCAGCAAAACACACCGTGCGTTCGGTACCAGTTGGGCTAGCGACTCTTGCTCAGCGGGAGGAAACAGAAGGTCCGTATCAATGCCCACGAACAGACAGCGCGCTTCGATCGCCCGCAGAACGGCTTCTACGCTACCCCGCCCCCGCCCTACGTGATGCGAATCCATTGCCTTGGAGAGGGTCCAGTACGAAAACGCGTTGAAGCGGCGGGCTAGCTTCTCGCCCTGGTACTGTTGGTAAGAGGACGCCCGAAAATCGTCGATTTTTTCGTCCGAAGGTTCCTGCTGGGTGGCGGCGTAGGTGCGGTAGTGCCGATACGACAGCAACGCAATCGAGCGGGCGGTGCGCAGTCCGTTGAGTCCGGCGGTGGGTGATCGCTCGGTCCAGGTGGCGTCGTGCCGGATGGCCAGGCGCTGGCTTTCGTTGAAGGCGATGCCCCAGGGCGAATGCTGGGCGTTAGAGGCCACCTGCACAAGGTGCCGCACCAAGCTGGGCTGCATGATTGTCCATTCTAATGCCTGCTGTCCACCCATTGAGCCCCCGATAAGCGTATGAACTCGCTCGATCCCCAGATGCTGGCGCAGCAGGTCGAAGCTACGTACTATATCGCGGTTGGTAAGCACCGGAAAATTGTGGAAAAAGGGTTCGTCCGTCAGCGGGTTCACCGACAGCGGACCGGTAGAGCCGTAGCACGAGCCCAGCATATTGGCGCATACCACGAAGTGCTTCGCCGGGTCGTACAGTTTTCCGGGGCCAAACAAACCCGCCCACCAGTCCTGCGGCTCAGCGTTGGCCGTAAGGGCGTGGCACACCCACACCACGTTATCGCGGGTAGGACTGAGCGTTCCGTAGGTAGAATAATGAAGTTGGAAGCCGGGCAGCGCACCGCCCGCTTCCAACGTAAACAAATCCGGGTGCGAAAAAGTGTGGGTTTCCACCATGCTACGCTACACCAGCACGGCCTCCCTGATTTGCTCAAAGGCCTGCGAGAGATCGTCTTTAATATCCTCGATGTGCTCAATGCCCGCTGAGATACGCAACTGGGTAGGATGCACCCCGGAGTTTGCCTGTTCCTCTTCGCTTAACTGCGAGTGGGTGGTAGAAGCCGGGTGAATAATTAGCGTTTTGGCGTCGCCCACGTTGGCCAGGTGACTCACCATTTTCAGGCTATTCACAAACTTTTTCGCCTCATCAAGATCATCCCCCTTCAAGCGGAAGGTAAGCACTCCGCCGAAACCGTGCTTTAGGTACTTCTTAGCCAGTTCGTGGTAAGGATTAGACTCCAATCCGGGATAGTTCACGCTCTCTACCGCCTCGTGTTGCTCCAGCCACTGGGCCAACGCCAGGGCGTTCTCTACCGTGCGCTCTACCCGCAGCGATAAGGTTTCGAGGCCCTGCAGCAGTAAGAACGAATTAAACGGACTCAGCGCTGGCCCAAAGTCGCGCAGCCCCTCAACCCGGGCCCGGATGGCAAAGGCAATGTTGGGCAGGCCCAACGGATTGTCTACTCCGAACACCTCGGAGAACACCACGCCGTGGTAGCCCTCGGCCGGTTCGGAGAACTGCGGAAACTTGCCGTTACCCCAGTCGTAGTTGCCCGAATCAATGATCACCCCGCCAATGCTGGTGCCGTGTCCGCCAATCCACTTGGTGGCCGAGGCGGTGACTACGGCGGCCCCGTGCTCGATGGGTCGGCAGAGATAGCCGCCCGCTCCGAAGGTGTTATCGACCACCAGCGGAATGTTGTGCTTCTTGGCCAGGGCGCTGATGCCTTCAAAGTCGGGGATGTTAAAGCCGGGGTTGCCAATGGTTTCCAGGTAGATGGCTTTGGTGGTATCGTCGATCAGGGCTTCGTACGAGGCTACGTCGTTGGCCTTGGCGAAACGCACGTCGATACCAATGCGCTTGAAGGCAATCTTAAACTGGTTGTAGGTACCGCCATAGAGATAGTTAGTAGAAATGATACTGTCGCCGGTAGAGCAGATGTTATTGAGCGCCACAAACTGGGCGGCTTGTCCCGAAGCCACCGCTACGGCCGCCACCCCTCCTTCCAGGGCGGCCATGCGCTTCTCGAACACATCGGTGGTGGGGTTCATGATGCGGGTATAGATGTTGCCGAACTCTTTGAGGGCGAACAGGTTGGCCCCGTGGTCGGCATCCTTGAAGTTATAGGAGGTGGTTTGGTAGATCGGCACCGCGCGCGACTGGGTGGTGGCGTCTACTTCTTGGCCGGCGTGCAGTTGCAGGGTTTCAAATCGGTGTTGTGACATGCTTCGTTTGGGTTAAGGAGGGTTGAAGAAAGAATGAGTTGCCAACGCAATGAGCCGCAAAGTGGCGCTGCTACTAAGCGCAACGGCAACAACAACGCCCTACGGATAGATCGCCGGGCATCAGAGAAGTACGGAAGGGGAAACGGAAACGGTTCATCATGCTGACTGTCATTTATATTCCCCGACGAATCGGGATCAGGAATTAGCACCTTTCCGAGGGGGAAGGTTGCTAGCGCTTCGTAGAGCCTGTCTCTCCGCGCTTCTTTATAAACCAATCGGCGACCGCACGACTGACTTGGACGCCAAAGGTAAGCACTGCGGGTGAATTTAACAAACGGCTATTTTGCTTAGCAATTATCGATTAATTACGATTATCGATAACTATCTCTTGTCAGTGTCGTTGTATGGTAGAACAGTTGATTTTTTTATTGATCTAAACCACCAACTTTTATGGAAACGACCAAGAGCACTACCGAAAAGGTAGGAATTGTTAGCGGAGTATTTAATGACCGCGCGAGTGCTGAGAAAGCCTACGATAGCTTAATTGCTAAAGGGTATAATGCCGACGATATCACCGTATTGATGTCTGACAAAACCCGCGATACGCACTTTAAAAATAGTGATCATGATTCAGACCTAGGCAACAAATCGATGGAGGGGGCCGGAGTAGGTTCCGCCATCGGAGGAACTGCGGGAGCGATTATCGGAGCCATTGCTGCTGCCGGAACCGCCGTAGCCTTGCCCGGACTAGGATTGGTGTTGGCCGGACCGCTAGCGGCCGGATTAGCCGGTGCTGGTGCCGGTGGACTAACGGGTGGTCTCGTTGGTGCTCTGGTAGGATCAGGCATTCCGAAGGAACGCGCTGAGTCTTACGAAGCTAGTATCAAAGACGGCGGTATCGTGATCGGTGTAACCCCGAAATCAAATACTGACGCCACTACCATTCAGGAAGAATGGAAAAGCTATAACGGACAAGAGATTCACTACTAGTTAGCTATATTTAATGATGAGCCTGCCGCTTGCGGTGGGCTTTTTTAGTTTACAGTGAACCGCGATAAGATACCCATTGTCCTCACCCGCCTGGAAGAGCAGTTTGGTCGGCAGACCCGCTTCTCGAGTAAACCCCCCATGGAGCAGCTCATCGCGACCATTTTGTCGCAGCGCACCAACTACGCCAACGAGCGCAAAGCCTACGAACGTATGTGGGAGCGGTTTGGCAGTTGGGAAGGCATCATGAACGCCCCGCTGGATGAACTTACCGAAGCGATTGCTTCGTCGAACTATCCAGAGATCAAGGCCCCCCGCATCAAAACGGTGCTGCGTAGCATTCAGGAAGAGTGCGGAGCGTTTGACCTAGACTTTCTGGCCGACTGGCCGGTAGGGAAGGCGCAGGAGTGGCTAATGCGCTTTGAAGGCGTGGGTCATAAAACGGCGACCTTTTTGCTGCTGTTCAGTTTGCGCAAACCCGTGCTTCCCGTGGATACGCACGTGCACCGGGTGTCGCAACGGGTGGGTATCATCGGCCCGAAGGTGAACCAAGCCAAAGCGCATACGGTGCTGCTAGAAATGTTGCCCCCCGATGCCGACGAACTGCTCAACTACCACAAACTACTCTTCAAGCACGGGCAACAGGTGTGCACCTGGAGCTATCCCCGGTGCGGGCAGTGCGTGCTACGGGATATTTGTGATTATTACCAAAGTAAAGTGGCAGAGAAGGCTGCCCCCTAAGATTATTTGCCTAACAAGTCATGAGCAGCCACGGAGAGATTGAAGTGGGGCACCGTAATAACTTCATCTTCTTTCGCCATTTCTTTTGTCTGGTACTGTTTGTCGATTGGGGTACGGTAAACCTCAACCTGACGATCCGCTAAATTAACAATCCATACCTCCGGCACCCTAGCCGCAGCGTACATCGGGAGTTTAATTTCTTGGTCGATGCGTACCGAAGAATCGGCGACCTCAATAAGTAGATAAACATCCTTAGGTTGGGGATGGGCCGATGCGTAGAAGTCATCTCGTGGTACCAGTAGCATCACATCGGGTTCGGGCTCCGATTGCTCGGAAATTGCCAAAGGACTCTGAATCCGAACAATGGTCCGCCCGCTCAACCTGCTATTAAACAGTGTATTGATACGATCTACGATCGCCGCGTGGGGGCTGTTGATTGGGCTCATAGCGATAATTTCTCCGTTGATCAACTCTACTCGATCATCCTCAGTGAAGATGCCCGCTTCGGCCATCTGGTGGTATTCGTCTACCGTAAAAGTGTGTCTATCAACAGCTACTGACATACAGCGAATTGTTTTTTGTTAGAAACGCTTCCTGTCTCTTAATGTTCGCTACCCCAACAGCGTATCGGCAGTGACGCGAAGCAAGAAATGGGGTATAACGACTTCTTGTGTCGGCTGAACTACTTCTGTATACTGGTATCTTCCGGCTGAGGGGGAACGAAATACCTCAACCTGTTTTTCCGGCAAATTAACAATCCACACTTCCGGCACTTCGGCTGCCGCGTACACCGGTAGTTTCACCTCTCGGTCGATGCGCAGGGTAGAGTCGGCTACCTCAATGAGTAAGTACACATCCTCAGGCTGCGGATGGGCCGATGCGTAGAAGTCATCTCGCGGCACCAGTAGCATCACGTCTGGTTCGGGTTCAGAAAGGTCCGAAAGTAGCAGCGGGCTTTGTACCCGGACAATGACCGATTTCCCGATTTCCCCCTTGAGAAAATTACTGATACGGTCTACTACTGAAGCGTGGGGGCTATTAATGGGACTCATGGCGATGATTTCTCCGTTGATTAGTTCTACTCGGTCGTCTTCGGTGAGAATGCCTGCTTCGGCCATTTGATGGTATTCGTCTACCGTGAAGATGCGTCGTTCTACAATTTCGCTCATAGTAGCATGTAGTTTAAGTCAATACCCGGTCAAGCACAATCTCAAAGTCGTCCATAAAGTATCGTCCCCGCAGCGGCTGGGTAAAATTATCATGAACGCTCACGGGCCGCCGCGCATCGTAAACGTAGACCTGGCGCTGGTAAGGGTCTACCAACCAGCCGAACGCCGCTCCGTTGTCCAGATACTCTTGCATCTTCTTCTTCAAATCAACAATGCTGTCGCTCTTGGAACGAAGCTCCAGCACGAAATCCGGGCAAACAGGAGCAAATTTTTCCTGCTCATCTACAGATAATGTCTCCCAGCGGTCTTTCAGAATAAAGGCCACGTCCGGCGAGCGGGTAGCACCATTAGGGAGCCTGAATCCGGCAGAAGAGTCGAAAAAGTAGCCTTTGTGGTGTTTATAATTCCAATTGCCAAAAGGAATATTCAAGTTGAAATTCCGATTTCCTGAAAAACTTCCGGCAGGGGCCATGATGATAATTTTTTGTTGGGCGTCGCGCTCAATGCGCAGGTGGTCATTGGTGCGGCAGAAGTGAAAGAACTCTTCGTCTGACAAGTGCCCTAGCGCTTCGGTGTTAATCTCAAACTTTTCCATATGCTTGGGTTAAGCGTTAATAGTCCACAGTTGGGTAGTCGATAGTCCACAGCTTGATGGTCGATAGACGATAGCTACTGTGGACTATCGACTGTGGACTGTAATCTGTCGACTAACTTACGAAAATTCCGGTTTGTACGTTTTCACCCGCACCACATCTCCCACCCGCACCGTCTTTCCAACTTCCAACAGCACATTTTGCCCGAAAAGCACTTTGTTGCCCTGTCGGCGGTACTGACTCAACGTAGTCAGCGGCTCTTTGCCCCACTCGGCGGTGGCTTGGTTGATGGTTGTCACGTTGCAGCGGGCGCAGGCTTTCTCAGCGGTGCAGGCGGCTTCACCCAGCCGAAAGGCGTGCCAGCGGTCTTCCTCGTAAGGCGCCCCGCCCGTAACCACCAGGTTCGGGCGAAACCGGTCCATCGGCACCGGCTCAGTGAGGCGGGCGTTCAGGTCGTCGAGCGAAGCCTGCCCTACCAACAGCGCGGGATAGCTGTCGGCGAAGCTCACTGAACGAGCGTGACCACTCACCCTGCCCGTCACCGTGCGCTCGCTATCATCGGGCATATACACCAGCGAACACGGATGGTCGAGCACCTCGCTGAACCAGGCATCCGCGCGGCGACTCACTTGCCAAGCAAGAGAGACATCGTCCCAAATGGGCACCTGCCGAGGAAAGTAACTTTCTACCGCCATCGGCACCAACAGGGAGGGGGCATCCTCTTTCGAACCACAAACCTCGAGGTGGTCTTCGTGAAGAGATACCTTTAGCAGCGCCATCCGTGGAAACTTTCGCTGCGTCATAAACCCCTGCTTATCCACCAGCATCCAGCGCCGGTCGTGGGCCAACCCCCGTTCGGTGAGCAGCGACGCGGACAAACGAAGTCCACCCAACGATTTAATGGGGTAAACGTAAATTTCTGATAGTTGTAGCATCCTACGGAATGGGTATAATTAGTACTTTAGCAATTTAACAAAACCAAGCGCATGAACAAGAAAGCAATGTTGATGATCCTCGACGGCTGGGGTATCGCCGACGACCCTAGCGTGTCAGCCATTGATCAGGCCAACACCCCCTTCGTAGATTCGCTCTACACAAAGTACCCCCACAGCACCCTGGAAGCTTCGGGCCGCGCCGTGGGGCTGCCGGTGGGGCAAATGGGCAACTCCGAAGTGGGCCATATGAACCTGGGCGCCGGGCGCGTCGTCTACCAGATGCTGGAGCGTATCAACCTGGCCGTGGAGCAGGACGAACTGGGGCAGAAACCGGCCCTGCAAGAAGCTTTTGCCTACGCTAAGCAACACGACAAGCCGGTGCACTTCATGGGCTTGGTGTCCGACGGCGGGGTGCACTCGCACGTTGATCATCTAAAGGGACTGTGTACGGCCGCCAGTGAGGCCGGACTAGCCAACGTGTTCGTCCACGCCTTCACCGACGGGCGCGACACCGACCCGCACCGGGGGAAGCAGTACGTGAGCGATTTGCAGCAGCACCTGGCCAAGACGGTTGGTACGGTGGCCACAGTTATCGGACGCTACTACGCCATGGACCGCGACCGCCGCTGGGAGCGCACCAAACTGGCCTACGACGCGATGGTGCGCGGGATAGGCCAACGCACTACGAGTGCTATCGACGGCATCCAGGCTTCGTACGATGAAGGAGTGAGCGATGAGTTTATCAAACCGCTGGTGGTGACCCGCGACGGGCAGCCGGTGGCTACTATCCAGGACGGCGACGTGGTGCTGTGCTTCAACTTTCGCACCGACCGCGGGCGGCAGATCACCGAGGCGCTGACCCAGCAAGCCTTTCCCGAGCAAGATATGCACCCGCTGTCGCTGCACTACCTTACCATGACGCAGTACGACGAGAGCTTCACTGACATTCCTATTTTGTTTGAGGCCAAAGAAATTGACCAGGTGATGGGGCAGGTGCTGGAGCAACACGGCAAGCGGCAGATTCGCATTGCCGAAACCGAAAAGTATCCGCACGTGACCTTCTTTTTCAACTGCGGACGCGAAGAGAGGTTCGAGGGCGAACAGCGCATTCTGTGTCCTTCGCCCTCGGTGGCCACCTACGATCTGAAACCCGAGATGAGCGCCTACTCCATTCGTGACCAGATCATTCCCGAACTCAAGAAGCAGGAAGTGGATTTTGTGTGTCTTAACTTCGCCAACGCCGACATGGTGGGCCACACCGGCGTGTTCGAGGCGGCCGTGCGGGCCTGCGAGACGGTAGACACCTGCGCCCGCGACGTGATCACCGCGGCCCGCGAAAATGGCTATGCCGTGGTGGTGATTGCCGACCACGGCAACGCCGACCGCATGAAGAACCCCGACAGCTCGCCCCACACCCAGCACACCACCGTGCGCGTGCCCTGCATCTTAGTAGACGACAACTACCAAGGCAAGCTCAAAGACGGCAAGCTGGGCGATATCTCGCCAACCATTCTGGATCTGATGGGCATCGAGAAACCGGAAGAAATGACGGGGGAGTCATTGTTGATTCAGTAATCATTTTAGCTTTTTCCCAATTGTCCTATGGTTAGATACGCAACTCTTGCCCTTCTAGTGCTGCTGGCTTCCTGCGGCGGTGACGATGAGGTACGCTCGTACGGAGCGTGCGACGGATTAGGAGCTTCCTGTCCTAGAGGAACCAGCGACCCATACTGCACGCGGGGGTATAAGTGGGGTGCTGACAACCCCTTTATTACTGCCGGACGGAGTGTATCAGGGCCGACCAGCGCGGGTGGGCTGATTACCTACAGCTTCCGAGACGGAGGCTTTCGGTTTGACACACACGCCCAAACCAACCTAACCAGCCAACCCATCGCTCGTCTAGGAGAGTGCGGACAGGACAAGGTGAGAGAGGCTTTTGAAAAATGGGAAGCCGTTGCCAATATCACCTTCGAGGAAGTGAGTAACCCCGATGCTAGTGACATCGATATCATTGTAGCGGATATTCACGTATCCGGGTTAGGCTATTCTGCTTACGCGGATGATCTGTGTCGAGATATTGCTGGGCAAGTCATTTTTTACGTACCCATTTCCAACTGCGAAAGTTTCACTACGTTGGCTCTCCACGAAGTGGGGCATGTACTCGGATTAGGTCACGTAGGCAGCAACAACATTATGAATCCTGACTGGGGAGATGGCGTTACCGAACTTCAGCCCGGTGATATTGCGGGCATTCAATCTATTTACGGGGTGAAGTGACAAAGAACTTAATTGTTGCTTACGGCGCGGCCACTGACAAGGAATTTGCTCCCTAAGCTTTCGCCGGGGGCAAAGCCACTGCTATAAACTATCTCTGGACGCTAGAGATGCGTTTTTCTCAGTATTTTCGCTTGGTATAATTTAATTTAAAAATAATACCATCATACCAAATGTTAAAATACGTGAAATTGCTAACAATTCTTTGAGACGCCAAGTTGATCGATAAAGTAGCACAGCTACGATTTTTTTAACCTACTAATTTTTTTACAATGGAAACTTTTAAGATTAGAAACGTAAATCAAATTTTGTGTTCGTTGCTGATAGCTAGCCTTCTGGGTTGTACCGGTGCCCGGGTATCCACCAATAAAACGGCCAGCGTAGATTTATCGAAGTACAAAACTTTCGCCTATTTGCCAATGCTGAAAGACTCTACCGACCAGAGTGCTTACAACTACGAAGCCGAAACCCGCTTCATGGATCAGATTGGCGAAGAGATGCGTAAATTTGGTTATACCATGGACGTAGACAACCCTGATTTGTTGGTGTACGCGCAAGCGCAGTTTCAGCAGGAAGAAAACTTGCAGACTGAGCCGATCTACAACAATTACACCTACTATAACTATGGTTACACACCCGCTTTCAACTATCCCTACTATTACAGTGGCTACACCGGGGTAAACGATGTAGTTGGATATGACCTGGAAGAAGTAGACTACGGCGAGGGAACGATGGTAGTAGACTTGATTGACGCTAAAACGAATAACATTGTGTGGCGTGGAACAGCCAAAGACGAAGCTTTTTCGGTAGATGCCGTGCAGAATAATCTTTCAACCTACGCGGATGAAATTTTCGACGATTATCCCGTTGAAGAGCAGGGTTCATAAGGCCTAACCGTAACCGAGGCACTTGAAAAACTCAAGTGCCCTTTTTTATCCCGGTCGTTCAATTTTCATGAATAATTAACGACCCTGAATCTCTCCGTACACCACCCCCGCACTATGGTCGTGCGCCGCCCCGGTGACCGATGACAAACAGTTGACCTCGCCCCGCACCCGCAACACCCCGAGCAAGGCAAAAACCAACGCCTCTTTGAACGAAACCAACTGCGCGTCAGGAATCACATACTCGATGGCCTCGCCGCTGTGGTGCCGCAAGCACTGCATAAAGTAGTCGTTGAATACCCCGCCCCCGGTCACCAGCACCCGAGCTGTTGTCTGCTTTTTTTTGTCGAGCAACTGCCGGAGACTGTGGGCAATTTGCTGGGTGGCGTGATGCGTTACCGTGGCCAGTCGGTCAGGTAGCGTGAGCGACGAGGCTTTCAGAGGCCGAATGAGATGCTCTCGCACCCACTCGTAGCCCAGCGACTTGGGGAAGGGCATAGCGTAGTAGTCCAGTCCGTTGAATTGGCTTACCAGCGACTGGTCGGCGGTGCCGGAGGCAGCCAGTTGGCCGTTATCGTCATAATCCTGTCCCGTTTGTTGTACGAAGAAGTTCGATACCATGTTGGCCACGCCGATGTCGTAGGCCACCCGCTGACCGTGCCGCTCAGTCGACACGTTGGCAATGCCGCCCAGATTGAGGCAGGCATCGTAATTGCCGAACAGCAGTCGATCGCCCACCGGCACTAGCGGCGCGCCCTGTCCGCCGATGGTCACGTCGTAGTTGCGGAAGTTCATCACCACCGGCCGCTGGCAAGCCGCTTGCAGCGCAAAGCCGTTGCCCATCTGGTAGGTGAGCCCCCGCTCGGGCTGGTGAAACACCGTGTGACCGTGGGCCGCCACCAATTGCGGGTTGAGGCCATGCTTAACTATAAAATCCTTTACCGCTTGGCCCATCCAGGTGCCCAACCGCTGATCGGCCAGCATTAGATCTTCGCCACTTACCTCGGTGATGTGCGACAGGGTACGCCGCCAGGCTTCGTCGTAAGGGCGGGTTTTGGCTACCGGAATCGCAAACTGCCATTGATGATCAGCGTAGGTTAACTCACAGTAAGCTATATCCAGCCCATCGAGCGAGGTGCCCGACATGAGGCCAATCACGCGGTAAGTTATTTCCATGAGTTTATAAGTCGATAATGGATGCCTCGATGCCGGGGGTCACGAAGGTTTTAAGTGTTCCTTGGTCATCGTAAATCAAGTAGGCGTCTAAGGTAGGATTTTGCGCCAGAATTTGCTGCGTTTCTTTCAGCTCCAGCACCATGAAGGCGGTGGCGTAGGCGTCGGCGGTCATGCAGTCGGCGGCAATCACCGAAGCGCTGAGCACCGCGTGTTGCACCGGGTAGCCGGTTCGCGGATCGATGGTGTGCGCGTACTTCTGCCCGTCTTGTTCGTAGTAGTTCATATAATTGCCCGAGGTGGCCATGGCCTGGTTCACCAGCGCGACCGCCACGTTCATCTGCCCCGGTTGTTCGGGGTTATCGATGCCGATGCGCCAGGCTTCGCCCTGCGGATTCACGCCCCGGGCCACCACCTCGCCCCCGATTTCTACCATCATATTGGTGATGCCCCGTCGCCGCAAATAATTCGCCACCACGTCTACTCCGTAGCCCTTGGCCACGGCACTAAAGTTCAGTTGCACGTCGGGTTGGTTCTTGACGACATGCTTCCGGTCAAAACTAATCTTGTCGAACCCCACCAACCGGAGCAGCGAATCTACTCCTAAGCTATCCGGCAATTCGCCGCCCTCGGGTCCGAAACCCCAGGCGTTCACCAGCGGGGCTACCGTGGGGTCGAACGCGCCGTTAGTGGTTTGGTAAACTTCTTCGCTTCGGCGCAACACCGGGTAGAAGTAGGGCAGCGAAAACTGTAAAGAGTCAGCGCGGTTGAAGCGAGAAATCTCCGAATCGGGCAGGTAGTGGTTCACTGATTGGTTAAACTGCTCCAGCAGCGAATCTACGCCGGGCTTCATGTTCCGCTGCTGCGCGTCTTCGTATTTAACAGAATAAGAAGTACCCATGGTTTGGCCCTGGATGACCAAAAACGAAGCGTTGGCGGGTGTTTCTTGTCCCTGCCGATACAACCAAGTGGCTCCCAACGCAACCAGCAGCAGCAGCGAATAAATAATGTTCTTCTTCTGATTAGAATTCATGCTTAAAATGAGTATATAGAAGCGTGATTTTTGTTACTAGTCCACAGTCGATAGTCCATGGTCGACGGTCGGCCTACGGTTGACTGTTGACTAATAACCACCCCTAGCAAATTCAGTTATGCGAGAAGATTATTTACGTGGCGACTCCGATCATCTGGAACCCGTTGAGAAGGAGATAGAAAAGGCGTTGCGCCCGTTGTCGTTCGGCGATTTCACCGGGCAGTATAAGATCGTTGATAACCTAAAGATTTTTGTGCAGGCCGCCAAACAGCGCGGCGACCAGCTGGATCACGTGCTGCTACACGGCCCGCCCGGCCTGGGCAAGACCACCCTATCGCACATTATTGCCAACGAACTCGATGCCCAGATCAAGGCCACCTCAGGACCGGTGCTCGACAAACCCAGCGAACTGGCGGGTATTCTCACCAACCTGGATCCGGGCAACGTGCTGTTTATCGATGAGATCCATCGCCTGAACCCCATTGTGGAAGAGTATCTGTACTCAGCGATGGAAGATTATAAAATCGACATCATGCTCGATTCGGGGCCCAACGCCCGCACGGTGCAGATCACGCTGAACCCGTTCACGCTGGTGGGGGCCACCACCCGCTCGGGTTTGCTCACTTCGCCTCTGCGCGCCCGCTTCGGCATCAACGCGCGGCTGGAGTACTACGATGCCGAGTTGCTTACCACCATTGTAAAGCGCTCGGCCGAAATTTTGGCCACTCCCATTGAGGCCGACGCTGCCCATGAGATTGCCCGCCGCAGTCGGGGTACGCCCCGCATCGCCAATACCCTACTGCGCCGCACCCGCGATTTTGCCCAGATCAAGGGTAACGGGGTAATCACCAAGGAGATTGCCGAAATGGCCCTGAAGGCGCTGGATGTGGACCAGAACGGCTTGGATGACATGGACAACCGCATCCTGTCGACGATCATTGAAAAGTTCAAGGGAGGGCCGGTGGGCATCAGCACCATCGCCACCGCTTGCGGCGAGGAGGCCGAGACCATTGGCGAGGTGTATGAACCCTTTCTGATTAAGGAAGGCTACATTAAGCGTACCTCCCGGGGCCGGGAGGCAACGGAACTAGCGTACAAGCATCTGAAAATTGTACCGCCGGGTCGGGCCCAGGAGCTGTTTGGCTAGCGGAGAGACGTAAAAAAAAAAGGCCAATTTGTTTTCCAAATTGGCCTACACTACGGTAGATTGAACTTATTGATCTCCTATGCTAGTGGTTGGCACGTCTTCAAAATTCACGTTTGCCATGAATGACTCCATAAGAGCCGATACTACCTGGCGGGCATCTTTCTGTTGCTCTTTCAAGCTAGCACTGGTATCCACTCCGTCGGTAACATAGCCGCTCCACACCGCCTTGCCATCCTTGGTCCGCACCACACTAACCATCATACTACCACTTTTAAGGTCATCCAGTATGTTGTTGTCCATCCCAAAGTCTTCGTCGATGCGGAAACCGGGCATATAGCCTACTTCGTCGCTATACTTTTGATCGAACATCATGTAGTTGATCAACATGTCTGGATTTTCTTTCTCCATGTTGTAGTTATACGTATCCATTTCGTACTCAATGGCACTCTCTACCATGTTAGATAGCTGTTGGTTTTCAGTCACAAAGGCCTCATCGGAAAGGTCCATCATATCACCGATGGCGTAGGTTTCAAATTGATCCAACTCCGCATCAAATACAGACTTGTCAAATACTTGGCGGGTCTGAGCAAACAGAGACGAAGAGACAAGCAGGATCAAGAGAAAAAAACTAATTCGTTTCATAGTTGTAAAAGTTAAGTTAAAAAAGGTATTATGCTTCTATAACTTAAAAACGGTTAGCGTGTTTGATATACGGCAAGAAAATGAGGACTTAAGCCGTCTGAGAGGCTAGATGCGGCATCATTTAGTCTTGATAATGCGCCAACTCTGCCTCCAAGCGGGTAGAATACGCTACCGCATCTTCTAGCATCATCCGCTGCGAAGAAAGCATTTCTTTGATCAAGGATAGCTTTTGCTGCACCCGACGGTCTTTCTCTTCCAAATGAACTACCCGTTGCTGCAACTCGGTTAACTGCTTTTGCACTGATTCCATAACTTTTCCGGTTCTAATGGCTCTTCAATTAGTACGAAGAAGGAGAGAAAGAAGTTTAACGGTTACTACTGTAGAGCTTCTTCCAGGCTTTCGACGTACTGTATATCCATTTCGTCCGTACGAAGATCGGGATACTTCTCAGAAATTCGCATTCTGCCGATCTTGACACTCTGCCGAAACGCGAAATCGCTCGGAAGCAGTTTGCGGTGAATCTTCATTCCGTGATCCAGCAGCTCCTCTTTCCAGGCAGTGAAGTACCACTCCATTGAGGGTTGATGAAAGACTTCCAGCTTGCGTTTATCAAAAATTACCCGTTGCACCGCGTTCTCTTGCACCGCCTCAGCCGCCTTTGCGAAGATTTTCTTAAATTCGTCAACGGGAATATAAGAACTAGTTGCTTCTATCACCAAAATGGGTTGGTCTTCTAGTAAGTAGATGTCAGCGTAGCCAAAGGCCTGAACAAGTTGGTAGGAATCACGAACTTCCATCAGAAAAAACGGTTGTTGTTGGCTTAAAAGACCAAATATACGTAAATAACACAGGCTACCAAAAGTATCAACTTGTTCTTGAATGGAGCAAAAGTGACGCATGAACGCAACCACCAACGAACGAAACACCCAACTGATCAAGAAACAAGCCACCGCCCTGGGCTTTACTTTCTGCGGGATGGCGCGAGCCGAGTTTCTGGAGGAGGAAGCGCCGCACCTGGAGGCCTGGTTACAGCAAGGAAAGCACGGAACCATGGGCTACATGGAGAACCACTTCGACAAACGGCTGGATCCCACCAAACTGGTAGAAGGAGCCAAATCGGTGATCACCCTAGGATATAACTACTTTCCGGAAGAAGATTTAGCGCAGGACGATAACTACAAAATAGCTAAGTACGCCTACGGTGAAGACTATCACTTTGTAATCAAACGAAAGTTGCGCACCCTGCTGGAATACGTTCAAGAGACCATTGGCGAAGTGCACGGACGCGCCTTTGTGGATTCGGCTCCGGTACTGGAACGCGCCTGGGCAAAACGCAGCGGCACCGGCTGGATCGGTAAAAACAGCCTGTTGCTCAACAAAAAGCAAGGAAGCTTTTTCTTTCTGGCCGAACTAATCGTGGATTTAGAACTAGCCTACGATGGGCCGGTGCCCGACTACTGCGGTACTTGCACCCGCTGCCTGGACGCCTGCCCCACCAACGCCATCACCGAGCCTTACGTAGTGGATAGCAACCGCTGCATCTCGTACCTGACCATTGAGTTGCGGGAGGCTATTCCGGACAGCATGCAGGGGCAGTGGGCCGACTGGATTTTCGGCTGTGACATTTGCCAGGATGTGTGTCCCTGGAACCGGCACGCGCGGCCGCACCAGGAACCGGCGTTCGGCCCGCATCCTGACCTAGCGGACATGACCAAAGACGACTGGCACGAGATTACCGAAGAAACCTTTCGGAAGGTGTTTAAGAAGTCGGCATTGAAACGGGCTAAGCTAGCGGGACTGCGCCGCAACATCGCGGCGGTGACAGTAAAGAGTTCGTAAGCTCCTCATCTGTTGCTCAGACTGCGTTGATCAAAGTATCAGGAGAACCACCAGCAGGCGCTAGCCCATAAAGACGATGTGAGGCAGCGTAAACGTATTGTTATCTTGGCAACCAAGCAGTAGCAAGCACAGTCGGAAGCTAAGAATAAGTGTTAGCCTAGGGCGTGTTGACACATAAACTTAAACGTGCCGAACATTTTCGCTTAGGCAAGTCGCATCTGAGGATTACCGAAGCACTCATCGAGAAGGGCACCGTAAACGTTACCGAAGCGGCGGTAGCACCACTGCTCCAGATTAGAAAGCTCGTGGGGCAGCAACACATTCACCGCTTTGCGTAGTTCACGCTGAAAAATAGCGGCATCGAAGCTCACTTTTGCCAAAATCAGCTTCACGTAGGTGAGGGGCGGAGTAGAAGAAGGCGGCTTTTGCATGGTTGGGCGTTTAGGTTTAAAGACGAACAACATCGCACCGCCACCTATGGCATAAAATTTCGGAGGCGGTGAATACGATACAAAAAAAGTGCGGGTTTTAAATATAAAAAACTCCCGTAACTTTACCAACAGAAAATCAAACAAAACCGCTGATCAGTATGCGTCAAACAGTTTCATTGCCAAAACGAAAAAGGATTTTCTTAATTGTATTAGGTAGCTTGTTTATTTGCAATATCGCTCCGTTGCGGGGGCAGCAAGCCTCCGTTGAGTTAGGACGAAACCAGATTGGGTCCAACGAGCAGTTCACTATCACGCTGAAGATCCAGAACGAACGCCTGCGGCAGTACGGCGAATTTCCACAGATCGAGGGTTTTCGGCAGGCGGGCACCTCTTCTTCCTCATCGACCAACATTGTGAACGGGCAGATTTCCTCTTCGCAGAGCGTGACGCAAACCTACCTTCCCAACCAGGAGGGCACGTTCCGGCTGGCCCCCTTCACCCTCACGGTAAACGAGCAGACGGTCAACTCACCGGGCACCACCATCACGGTGGGTCCCCCACGGCAGCAAAACGCCCAGCGTGGAAACGCCCAGCGGGGCAATCCTTTCGGTGATCCCTTCGATGATTTGTTCGGGCAGCGCGAGCCGCAGGAGTTTGTGGAGGTCAAGGATAACGCCTTTTTATCGCTTACCACCAGTGAGGATGAGGTTTATTTGGGGGAAGGTTTCACCACAACCCTGGCCTTTTATCTGGCGGAAGATGATCAGGCCATGTTTCAGTTTCCGAGCGACCTGGGAGCCCAGCTCACCGAGATCCTGAAAAAGATTAAGCCGTCAAACGCCTGGGAAGAGAATTTCAACATTGAAAACATCAACGGTGCGCCGGTCTCTATTAACGGGAAGCGATATAAACAATACAAGATATACCAGGCCACCTTTTATCCGCTCAACCTGGAGCCGATCAAGTTTCCGAGCGTGCCGCTCACCATGATCAAGTACCGGGTGGCTAAAAACCCTTCCTTCTTTGGTCGCCGTCGTCAGGCAGACAACAAAACGTTTAGCACCCAACCCAAAGCGGTCCGGGTGAAAGAACTGCCCCCGCACCCGCTGAAGGATGCCGTGGCGGTGGGAAACTACCAACTGGACGAGTCAGTGAGTACTCAAAAAGTAAATACTGGTAGTAGCTTTAATTACAATTTTAAGGTGGTGGGCGAGGGCAACATCTCGGCGGTTGACAAGCCCACCGTAAAGTCGTCGGAGCACTTCGAGGTGTATCCGCCCAGCGTGGAGCAGAACATCACCCGACGCAACGGACAGGTACGGGGTTCCAAAGCCTTTTCGTACTACATCGTGCCCAACGAACCCGGCGAATACCGCCTGGGTGATCTTTTTAGTTGGGTATACTTCAATCCCACCACCGCGCAATACGATACCATAACGTCAGACATCACCCTGCAAGTGGAGGGCAAAAGCCGCAAGAATGAGCTGATCAGCGATCAGGACGTAGGCTCGTTCTACGACAAGATCAGCCGGGCTGACAATACATTAGCTCCCCGCCACGGTGACAACTGGGAGCGCTTGCTGGCCAACGGATTGATCTTGTCGATGCTGGTGCTTACGGCGGTGGTGGTGTTCCGGCGGTAGGTGAAGAAATGGTGACTACCGGAATAATTTTATACTTCATTATTCGAAATTTCTTGTTCATGATTCGGTGTTATCCAAGCAGGTGAACCGTTATCGAATGACTAGAGATAAATTTAAAGCGTAAATTGAACTAGATAGGCTATAAAAGACACCAACAAAACATTTTAGCTCTCGTACGATTTGAGCTTAAAGGGTGATTATGAAAGCTTGTACCAATGGTTGGACGAACACCAAGAAATATACAATGAATGAGCAACACCTACGGAACCGTATTTAAAATCACCACCTTCGGCGAATCGCACGGCCGGTCGTTGGGCGTCATTATCGACGGCTGTCCGGCGGGCCTGCCCATCGACGAAGCATTTATCCAGCAAGAACTCGACCGCCGCAAGCCGGGGCAGTCGAAGATCACCACCCAGCGGCGCGAGAGCGACTCCTTTCAGATTCAGTCGGGCGTGTTCGAGGGCCGGGCCACCGGCACTCCCCTCATGATCCTGATTCCGAACGAAGACCAGCGCAGCAAAGACTACTCCCACATCGCCGACCGCTACCGTCCCTCGCACGCCGACTACACCTATCAGATCAAGTACGGTCTGCGTGACTACCGCGGCGGGGGGCGCAGCTCGGCCCGAGAAACCGCCGCTCGGGTGGCCGCCGGAGCCGTCGCTAAACTGTTTCTGCAAGACAAAAAAATCAGCGTCAACGCCTACGTGTCGCAAGTGGGCCCGCTGCGGCTGGAGAAAGACTATCGGGAGCTAGACTTCACTCAGACCGAAAGCAACATGGTGCGCTGCCCCGACCCCGAAACCGCCGACCGCATGATTGCCCTGATCGACCAAACCCGCAAGGAGCAGGACACCATCGGGGGTTTGGTGAGTTGCGTGGTGGCCGGAGCGCCGGTGGGACTGGGCGAGCCGGTGTTCGACAAGTTGCACGCCGAACTGGGCAAGGCTATGCTCAGCATCAACGCCGTGAAGGGCTTCGAGTACGGTAGCGGCTTCGAGGGAGTGACCCAGCGCGGCTCGCAGCACAACGACGAATTTGTGAACGAAGGAGGGCGCATCCGTACCAAAACGAACTACTCGGGCGGCATCCAGGGCGGCATTTCTAACGGCGAGGACGTCTACTTTCGAGTAGCCTTCAAGCCCGTGGCCACCATTATGCAGGACCAGGACAGCGTGAACGAAGCCGGTGAAGCAATCACCGTGAGCGGCAAAGGACGCCACGACCCTTGCGTGGTGCCCCGGGCGGTGCCCATTGTGGAAGCGATGGCCGCTTTGGTGATCACCGACTTCTACTTGCGCAACGAAACGGTACGCTGGAAAAGCAGAGCATAGGCAACAAAGAACGTGAGACAAACGCTGGCTTCTGGAAATTAGTCAAGACATGAGCGCTCCGGTTATGCGGGGTGACCTTGGACTCAAACACTTAAAGCAGCGAATTGTGAACATTCTGCCGCCTGTTTTACGTTGACCATTTATGGATTTTGAACTCACTTCAGAATACGAACCCACCGGCGACCAGCCCGTTGCCATCGAACAGCTAGTGCAAGGTCTGCGCGATGGCGAGCGTGCCCAAACGCTACTGGGTGTAACCGGTTCGGGCAAAACCTTCACAATGGCCAACGTGGTGGCCCAAGTAAATCGCCCGACCCTGGTGCTGAGCCACAACAAAACCCTGGCCGCCCAACTCTACGGTGAGTTCAAGCAGTTTTTTCCTGACAACGCGGTAGAGTACTTTGTCTCGTACTACGATTACTACCAGCCGGAAGCCTTCATTCCCACCTCCAACGTTTATATTGAGAAAGATTTAGCCATTAACGAGGAGATTGAGAAGCTACGCCTCAGTGCCACATCTTCCCTCTTGTCGGGGCGGCGCGACGTGCTGATTGTAGCCTCGGTGTCGTGTATCTACGGACTGGGCAATCCCGACGAATTTGGCAAAAACGCCATTCGTTTGCAGGAGGGCGATAAGCTATCGCGACAGAAGTTGCTCTACACACTAGTCGATATTTTGTACAGTCGCACCGAGGGTGAGTTCAAGCGAGGTAACTTCCGGGTGAAGGGCGACACGGTGGATATCTTTATCGCCTACGCTGACTTTGCGTACCGGCTCTACTTCTGGGGCGACGAAATCGAGGCCATTCAGCGTATCGATCCCTACACCGGCAAGAAACTGGCCGACGAGCGTATCATTACCATCTATCCCGCCAACCTGTTTGTGACGGCCAAGGATAATGCGCAGAAAGCGATCTACGAGATTCAGGACGATTTGGTGGAGCAAATTCAGTTGTTCGAAGACGAAAAACGCTTCCTGGAAGCCAAGCGCATTCAGGAACGGACGGAGTTTGATCTGGAGATGATTCGCGAGTTGGGCTACTGCTCGGGCATCGAGAACTACTCCCGCTACTTCGACCGCCGCCAGCCGGGGCAACGCCCGTTTTGTCTGCTCGATTACTTTCCGGAGGATTTTCTGATGATGATTGACGAGAGTCACGTTACCGTGCCCCAGGTGCGCGCCATGTGGGGCGGCGACCGCGCCCGAAAGGTCAACCTGGTCGACTACGGCTTCCGCCTCCCCTCGGCGATGGACAACCGACCGCTCACCTTCAACGAGTTTGAGTCGATGATCAGTCAGATTATTTTTGTGAGCGCCACGCCCGCCGAATACGAACTGCGCGAATCGGACGGGGTGGTGGTAGAGCAGGTCATTCGCCCCACCGGTCTGCTCGATCCGATCATTGAGGTGCGACCCAGCATTAACCAGATTGACGACCTGCTGGAAGAAATTAACGAGCGCGCTGACAAGAACGAGCGCGTGCTGGTGACTACCCTGACCAAGCGGATGTCGGAAGAGTTGCAAAAGTATCTGGAGCGGGCCGGAGTGCGCAGTCGCTACATGCACTCGGAGGTGAAGCCGCTCGATCGGGTGGAGATTCTGCGCGGCCTGCGTCTGGGCGAGTTCGACGTGCTGGTGGGAGTGAATTTACTGCGCGAAGGACTGGACTTGCCCGAGGTATCGCTGGTGGCGATTCTGGACGCCGACAAAGAGGGCTTTCTGCGCAACGAGCGTTCGCTGGTGCAAACCATCGGACGGGCGGCCCGCAACGAAAATGGGGTTTGCATTATGTATGCCGACAAAGTCACCGGTTCCATGCAGGTAGCCATCGACGAAACCAACCGCCGCCGCAGTAAGCAGATGGAATATAATATCGAGCACGGCATCACTCCCAAAACCATTCTTAAATCTCGTGAATCGATTATGGGGCAGACCAAGGTAGCCGACTCGCGCAAAGCCCCGGCCAAGGCCTACGCCGGTCCTTCCGAAACCAGTGTTGCCGCCGATCCGGTAGTGGCTTACATGGCTAAACCGGAACTGGAAAAACTAATTCAGACCACGCAGAAGAGCATGGAAAAGGCCGCAAAAGAACTAGACTTCATCGAAGCCGCCCGCTTACGGGACGAGCTCGGCCAGTTGAAGACGTTATTGGAGGAGAAAGAGTTGGTGAAGAAGTAATGAGTTTGAAGAAAGTTATGCATCTACCGACAAAGGTGATAATGGATGCGCACTACTGTAGTACCAGTGGTGGGCTTCGGATACGTATCCAGCCTTAACTGGATTTTGGTGGATATATTCTTCTTTTTGCCGAAAGATATCCGCACTGTATAGTTCGGTTGGATGACTAGTCTTTTGCCAGAATAAATACTGTGGATTTTGTTCTTGAAACTTGGCGGCGTACGAGAACATATGCAGCAGCCACGTACGACGGCTTTCGCCGGTTTCCTGTTTGATTGAGCGAATAACTTGTTTGGCCGTGAAGCTTTTGAAGTCCCGAATCACCCCACTGAGTTGTCCTTCGGGATGGGCCGCAATCAGATGTAGATGATTGCTCATGATGACATAGGCGCATACCTCTAACTTTTTGTGCGTTTGGCAAAAACGCAAGCTATCGATGAGAATATCACAGTAGCGCGTCCGCGTAAAAACGTCTACCCACTGGGTCACCGTGAAAGTTAAGAAGTATGGTTGCTCGGTGGTCGCTTTTCGCAGTTCAGACATACGCGCAATCGGCACAAACATTCCACCAATGCAATCATCCGTGCAGCCATTGTACCGCAAAATATTACACGCACCACATAATACAAAGTCGCTTGCCTCCGGCGAGTGATGGCTATCGAACGCCCGCTTTGTCTCGATACGCACTTTAAGGCAACCCACGATGACGACTTCGCCTTTTCACGAGTACGTTAAATACGATAGTCGTCACTCGGTACAACCGAGCGACTTGTAAGCGGTTAGGTAGTGTACAATTTGTTATAACTTGTCACTTGGTATAACCCAACCGAACGACTTACAAGTTAGCAGCTACCAAACGCTCTATTACTCATATGTATAAACTGGAAGAATCACGTAATTCTCTCGGTACCCGGCTAGATATTTCTCTATAAACTCAAATGACTCATCTTTGCTTCCAAAGAATTTATCTTCATATGGATCGCTCTTTATGTAGTACGACGTACGATTTAGTGGTCTTATTTCGTGATTAGAAGATAAAACCATGATAGTATACTGCTTCATAATTATCATACATGCGTTAAAGAAAAAGCGTCAGCCTACCAGCCAACGCTCTTATACCTGTCTTACCCCTTCGCTTCCACCTTCTCCGGCTCCCTTTGCAATGCCTGCTTGTCCACCGTGAACTTGATGGCGTCGGTGGCGGCTTTGGTGCGTAGGTAGTACATACCTGTCTTCAGGCCGTTCTTCCAGGCGTAGAAGTGCATAGAGGTGAGCTTGCCAAAATTAGGGTCTTCCATGTGGATGTTCAGACTCTGACTCTGACAAATGAAAGCTCCGCGTTCGGCAGCCATGTCGATAATCGTCTTCTGCGAAATCTCCCAGGTGGTCTTGTACAGGTCTTTCAGGTGCTGTGGAATCTCGGATACGTTCTGAATCGAGCCGTTCTCGGAGATCAAGCGGTTCTTCATGTTCTCATTCCACAAGCCCATATCCACCAAGTCGCGCAGCAGGTGCTTGTTCACCACAATGAACTCACCGGATAGCACCCGGCGGGTGTAAATATTGGAAGTGTAGGGCTCGAAGCACTCATTGTTGCCCAAAATCTGCGAGGTCGAGGCCGTCGGCATCGGAGCGAGCAGTAGTGAGTTGCGGACGCCGTTTTTCTTCACTTTCTCTTTCAACTCGTTCCAGTTCCAGCGGCCGCTGCTGGGAGTTACGTTCCACATATCAAACTGAAAAATTCCCTGGGAAACGGGCGAACCTTCGTAAGTTTCGTACGCGCCTTCTTCCTTGGCTAATTCCATTGAGGTTTCCATTGCCGCGTAGTAGATGGTCTCAAAGATGTCTTTGTTCAATCCACGTGCTTCATCTGATTCAAACGGCATGCGCAGCATGATGAAGGCGTCGGCCAGGCCCTGAATGCCAATGCCAATCGGACGATGCCGCATATTAGAGGTCTTCGCCTCGGGCACCGGATAGTAGTTAACATCAATCACTTTGTTCAGGTTGCGCGTCACCACTTTGGTGATTTCGTACAACTTCTGGTGGTCAAAACGGCGAGTATCACCATCTTCGGTAATAAACTTGGGCAGCGCAATAGAGGCGAGATTACATACGGCCACTTCGTCCTTCGAGGTGTATTCCAGTATTTCGGTGTTTTTGGTAATCATACCGTTTACCGTCCAAGAGTGCTCCTCCGAATCAACAATGAGGCAGTACGCATCTTCATTAGGCAGCTGTTCTAAGTGGTCAAAAGTTGCGTGCATCTTCTGCTGGTACCCTACCTTACTTAGATTCTTCAGAAATTCCGTATGCCTACGGTAATGACCAATTCGGGTTACCTCATTTACAATCCTACAGCCTTGAATGGAGGTAACCAGCAATCGATAAAGCGGTCGGCAATCAAACAATTTTTGTCCCCCTTTGCCATCAGGTAAAAGTTGTTGAACGCAGTCGCGCATCTGATTGATAGATGCCTTCACTCCGAAGTTTGCCCACAACATCTGTAGGCCACTCAGCAACGGCTTGTGAGTAGAAGCCAGTGACGTAGTAGTTACGCCTTTGTCGGTTCCCTGCACGGTAGCATCTGCCAGGTATAAGCCTTCTAGGTAGCGGCTGGCCGTTTGGCGATTTCCTTTCCAGACAAATTCGGGTATCTGTAGCTTAGTATCTTTCGTGAAACCCAGCTTTGCCAGTATCTTGCAGAGAATACTGGAACTTAACCGATACTTGCGGACACGACTGTGTTTTTGTTTACAAATTCTGAAAACCGGTTTCACCGACGGCGCGTAGGTAGCCGCATAATAACTTCCTGTCAGATTATCGTAATCAAAGTCTGATTCATACTTCTCGATCACGCGATTCACTGTCTGTTCGATTTCTTCTTTGTGGTCAGCGGTTACTCCCCAGATATCTAGATGGACGTTAGTTTGGTTGCCCGTCGTGAAAGTACCATCGCCCGCAATCAAACCCGCCAGAAAAGCTTCATCCGCATAATCACCCTCTCCCCAGAGTCCCTCGAATTGCTGAATAGCAATTTGGTCACCGGACTGCAGATGCTGCGCTTCGCGCCAACCAACATTAGTTACCCAAACCTTGTGATCGGGAGTTACCTTATGGGTGTATCCCTCTCGAGTAACAATATTTACCATCTCGGCGTTGGGACGCGGCAGGTACATTTCAGAAGCAGTTTCTATCTTTTCTCGCCCTACTACCAGATTCTCTGTACCCTCTTCGTACAACTCTTGGATGGTCATCATTCCCTTTTGCGTAGGCACTCGCTGATCTCCGGCAATACAACAAAGATTAGACGAGCGGATCGTACCCAGGTTTTTCTGGTTCGACTTCTGATTCGCCGCGTCTTTGTAGAGCATGTAGGGCGTACCGGTTTCGGTCTGCGATTCCAGCACCTCGAACCACAGATCTTGAGCGCGGATGGTGCGGCGGGCCTTGCCTTCGCGTTCGTATTTTTCGTACAGCCGCTCGAAATCCTCCCCGTAGGCATCATACAGGCCGGGACATTCGTTGGGGTCAAACAGCGACCACTGCTCGTTGCTTTCCACGCGCTTCATGAACAGGTCGGGCACCCATAGGGCGTAGAACAGGTCGCGGGCGCGAAGTTCTTCTTTGCCGTGGTTCTTCTTGAGGTGCAGAAATTCAAAGATATCCGCGTGCCAGGGTTCCAGGTAGATTGCAAAGCTTCCCTTACGTTTGCCCCCGCCCTGGTCCACGTAGCGGGCCGTCATATCGAAGTTACGCAGCATCGGCACAATCCCGTTCGAGGTGCCGTTGGTGCCGCGAATGTACGAACCGGTGGCGCGCACGTTGTGAATGCTCAAACCAATGCCACCCGCCGACTGCGAAATCTGGGCACACTGCTTCAAAGTGTCATAAATTCCGTCAATACTATCATCCTGCATGGTGAGCAAAAAGCAGCTCGACATCTGCGGCTTGGGAGTGCCGGCGTTGAACAGCGTTGGGGTGGCGTGCGTGAACCACTTCTCCGACAACAGATTGTAGGTTTCAATAACAGACTCCACATCCTCTTTGTGGATACCCACCGCCACGCGCATCAGCATGTGCTGGGGGCGCTCCACAATTTTGCCGTCGAGCTTGATGAGGTACGAGCGCTCCAGCGTTTTGAAGCCGAAGTAGTCGTAGCTATAATCGCGGCTGTAGATAATGGTTGAATCCAGCAGGGCCGCATTTTTCTTGATCACCGCGTACACATCCTTAGCAATCAGCGAAGCATTCTCGCCGGTGCGCGGGTCCACGTAGGTGTAGAGCCGCTTCATGGTGTTCGAGAACGATTTGCTAGTAACCTTGTGCAGGTTCGAAATGGCGATGCGCGCGGCCAGCACAGCGTAGTCGGGGTGCGTTACGGTGAGCGTAGCGGCGGTTTCGGCCGCCAGATTGTCCAGTTCTACGGTGGTTACCCCATCGTAGATGCCCACGATCACTTTCTTGGCCACCTCGACCGAACTCACGTAGTTGGTGTCCAGTCCGTAACAAAGTTTTTCAATTCGGGCCGTGATTTTGTCGAACTTCACCGACTCCCGGCGACCGTCGCGTTTGATTACTAGCATATTTCTTTCGGTTTAGTTGTGACAATTTGGTTGAGAGATACTTAAAAATCCGGTTTATAATCGCTTCGGTTGCTATTCACCAGCTTCATATAAACCAGCGCGTGATCCGTCTCCGCAAAGGTCTTTTCTATCTCGGCCATCAGAAAAGGCATCAACTCACCGTACTCTCCGTACACCTGGGTGCTGAGCGGATTCTCTTGTACGGTAAATTTTGAATCTCGAAGTCGCTTGATAAACGAACTTATCGGCCCGTCGAAGTCATCTTGCAGGGGTGAAAGCGTTAGTTCTACGGATATTTGCATTTTTGCTAGAAGTCTTCGTTGAGTGAAAATTTCTGGGCTTCTTGTTCGCTTGCGCTGTTCTTCACTCCGGCTTTCTGGTACTCGCCCACGCGCTTCTCAAAGAAATTGGTTTTTCCCTGCAGTGATATCATCTCCATAAAATCAAAGGGGTTGCTGGAGTTATACACCTTGGCGCAGTTCAGTTCGCTCAACAGGCGGTCGGCCACAAACTCAATATATTGCCGCATCAATTCGGCGTTCATTCCGATCAGGCTCACCGGTAGGGCATCGGTGACAAATTCCTTTTCAATCTCCACCGCGTCGGTGATAATTTTACGCACCACATCCTCCGGCAGTTGCTGCTTCAGGTGCTCATTGTATAAGTGGCAGGCAAAGTCGCAGTGCATTCCTTCGTCGCGCGAGATGAGTTCGTTAGAGAAGGTGAGTCCGGGCATCAGGCCGCGCTTCTTGAGCCAGAAGATGGAGCAGAAACTGCCGGAGAAGAAAATACCTTCTACCGCCGCGAAAGCAACCAGCCGTTCGGCAAACGATCCTTCGTCGATCCAGCGCAGGGCCCAGTCGGCTTTTTTCCTCACGCAGTCCATCGTTTCCACCGCCCGAAACAGATGATCTTTCTCTTTATTTTCCTTCACGTAGGTATCGATCAGTAGCGAGTAGGTTTCGGAGTGAATGTTCTCCATCGCAATCTGGAAACCGTAGAAGAACTTCGCCTCCGTGTACTGCACTTCGTTCACAAAATTTTCAGCCAGGTTTTCGTTCACGATACCGTCGCTGGCGGCAAAGAAAGCCAGCACGTGCGAGATAAAGTGCCGCTCACCGTCATTGAGTTCGTTCCAGTCCTTCATGTCCTGGCTCAGGTCAATCTCCTCGGCCGTCCAGAAACTGGCTTCCGACTTCTTATACCACTGCCAGATGTCGGCGTGCTCGATGGGAAAAAGGACAAAACGATTCGGGTTCTCTTGTAGGATTGGCTCTAAGGCCTCGGTCTTGCTGCTCATGGGGGAAAAGTTATTAGTTATTTCTTTAATCAACGGTTGGATTAATTAGTTTCGACAGTCACCAATTTTAAGTACGGATAACCTACTGGTGGCTGGCGAAGGGGGTGCTTACAAATATGCCGATTTCGGTGAAAAAGTAAAAAGCATTTGGCGCATTTTAACTTACTCATTTCGTTAACTATCCAACCAATTTTTAGTCCATAGATTTGCAATAAGTTGATGGGTAGTTAGTTATCGTTTTTCTCCTCAGCCATTCGTTAAAGTGAAATTTTATTCACTTCGGCTTGCCGCACCTTATACTTGAAAAACGTATCGATCTAAGAACTGTTCGGAAAATCCGGACGATTTCAGCCAAAATCAGTAATAAGACCGCGCTGGTGCTGATAGTCAAGCGTTAGAATGAATAATCGCGCGCGCAGGTTTGTCAAAAGGATAAAAACTCGTATATTTGCGCCTCAATTTTAGCCGAGAAACTGCCCCAGGAAGTTGGTGCAGTGAATGCCCACTACATAAAACGAGCCCCCATGTACGCAATTGTTGATATCGCCGGAAAGCAGTTTAAGGTTGCCCCCGACCAGCACATTTACGCTCCCTTACTCACCGGCGAGGCCGGATCATCCGTAGAGTTAGGTAACGTGTTGCTGATGGGCGAAGGCGATGACTTACAGGTCGGCGCTCCCTCGGTTTCCGGAGCGCGCGTAGCCGCGACCATTGTGGAGCACGTGAAAGGCGACAAAGTAATCATCTTTAAGAAAAAGCGTCGCAAAGGCTACCGCAAGAAGCAGGGCCACCGCCAGCAGTACACCAAACTGCTGATCGACGAAATTCTGGGCGACGGTCAGCAGGCTTCTCCGAAGAAAAAAGAAGAACCGAAGCCCGAGGCAACCGCAACTGAGTCCGCTCCGCAAGAAGCATCAACCCCCGCCCCTACCCAGGCCGCTTCCCAAGAAACTTCGGCCACCGAACCGGCCCACGTGCTTCCGGCCAGCGACGAGCTCACTCCCGCTCCGGTGGACGAGTCAGCAGCTGATGATACTTCCACGACAGAAACCACTTCCGACAGCGCTCCCGAGCGAGACGATCTGAAAGAAATCAGTGGGATCGGGCCGGTCTTTGAGGAAGAGCTCAATCGCTTGGGCGTTCACACGTATCAACAGTTGGTTGATCTGAGCAGTGAAGAAATTGACCGCATCGACGAAGAAATCGTGGGCGCCGATCGCCACGTGATTGAGGACGAGTGGATTCCTCAAGCTAAAGAACTTATGAATAAGTAAGCATTCCCTTATTCAATCATTCATCACTTCAATTCTTGAAATTATGGCACACAAAAAAGGGGCCGGTAGCTCCAAAAACGGTAGAGATTCGGAAAGTAAACGACTCGGCGTAAAGAAATTCGGCGGACAAGCCGTGATCGCGGGCAACATCATCGTGCGGCAGCGCGGCACCAAGCACCATCCGGGCATCAACGTAGGGCTCGGCAAAGACCATACGCTGTTTGCGCTGTCCGATGGCACCGTAGTGTTCAAAAAAGGACGACAAAACCGTTCGTACGTGCACGTGGAGGCCGAAGCCGCCGTCGCCGACGCACCGCAGGCGTAAGCTTAACCCCTACTAACCGTCATTGCCAGATGAGTCTAACTCATCTGGCTTTTTTTGTTTCCAACCAAATCCGTTCACTGATCTTACAGTGTACCAAAGCCCCGGCTTTCAACCGGTTATTCGTTCGCTCAGCCCGTAGATTTG
Organism: Cyclobacteriaceae bacterium; assembly: GCA_965217295.1. GTDB lineage: Bacteria > Bacteroidota > Bacteroidia > Cytophagales > Cyclobacteriaceae > Tunicatimonas. Next base: position 2,211,546 of record CBDCHR010000008.1, on the reverse strand, counting down.
CTGACCGTAACGAATAGCCTCCCATGAATAAAACATATCGGTTTACCTTCCTTTTTGCGCTCTTGCTAACCGCTACCGCCCTGCGCGCGCAGTCTCCATCCACTCCCCCCAATCATTTACAGATTGCCCAAAGAAAACTGGCCGCCCAGGATTGGTCCGGGGCCAAGATGGCCTTCACTCAGCACATTATGGCGCATCCGCAGGAAGCCGCTGCCTATCAAGGACGCGGCATCGCCAACTTCCACCAGCAAAAGTACGGTGCCGCCCGGGAAGACCTCAACAAAGCGGTGGCCCTGCGCGCCTCTAACCAAGTGGTGTTTTACTACCGGGGACGCGTGTTCTACGAAAATCAGGAGTACCGCAGCGCCATCAGCGACCTAACCAAAGCCATTGGGCAAGGAAACGAAGAAACCGAGGCCTACTACACCCGAGCCAACGCCTATTTTCAGACCGAAGACTACACCAAAGCAGTCGCTGACTATCAGCAGGCCACGCAGCGAGGAAAAGACGACGAAATCGTTTACAACAACCGAGGCAAAGCACTTTTTTATCTGAAGAAATATCCCGAAGCGGTCGCTGACCTCAGTGAAGCAATCCGGCGGAAGGAAAGCTACGGAAAAGCCTGGAGCAATCGCGCGGCCGCGCACTACGAACTCCAGCAGTGGTCGGAGGTGGTTCGGGATTACACCAAAGCGCTCGCGCTAGACAGCAAGGGGCCGGAAGCCTACGTACGAATGGCCCAGGCGCACTGCGCGCTCCAGCAGTACGCTGAGGCCATTGCTGCCTACGACCGAGCCGAACAGCAGGCACCCCTGGCGGATCAAGACTACCTCAACCGCGGCTACGCGCACTACGAAGTGGAGCATCTGACCGAGGCCATCCGCGATCTGGAGCGGGCCCAAGCGGGTAAGGTGACGCTGGACCGGCATTATTACGAAACCCTGGGACGGGCCTATCACGCCCAGCAGAACACCGACCTTGCGTTGGCTAATCTGGAACAGGCGGTTGCTTTGGGGGCCGACGACGAGCAACTGTGGACTGTGTTGGGTAGTGGGTACTTTGCCAAAGAAAGCTACCAGAAATCGATAGGTGCACTTAAAAGAATAACCGCCGACGCCGAAACGCATCGAAAGCTGGCTACCGCATACATGAAACTAAACCAACCCGAAGCCGCCCTACCCCACATTGAGCAGGCCGTTGCGGCGGGAGTAGCCGATGCGCCGCTGTACTTTTACCGAGGTACGCTTTTCCTCGAGAAGAAATCATACTCCGAAGCGCTTACTGACTTTGAAGCTGCCGCCAAGCAGGGGCAAACAGATGAAGCATTGTACGCCGCCCGTGGCATCGCCAAGTTCTACCTCGATCAGTACGCATCCGCGCTAGATGATCTGAACCGGGTGACCGACCAGGACGCGAGCACGGCTGAAGTGCGCTACTGCCGGGGCAATGCCCTTGCGGCGTTGGGCCAGTACAAGAACGCGATTCCCGATCTGACCGCTACCGCGCAGAGAGGCAAAGCCGACATTCGCACCTACCGCCATCTAGGAGACGCTCATTTCTTTCTGAAGGACTACGCCGCCGTTGTTGCGGCGCTAGACCAAGCCATTGCCCTGGGAGCCAAAGAAAAAGAGGACTACCTACTTCGGGGCCAAGCGAAGTACCAGCAGCAAGAAAAAACGGCCATCGACGATCTGAACCAAGCAATCTCTTTGGGCGCAAAAGACACCACCGCACACCTGCACCGGGCGGCGCTGCGCTTGTCATACGGCGAAACTGCTCCCGCTCTGGCCGATCTAGACCAGGCCATCGAGCTGGGAGCCCAAGGAGCCGAGGTCTACTTCCGGCGAGGACAGATCAAAAACGAGATGGGCGACCCGATCGGAGCAGTCCTTGACCTCACTGAAGCCTTGCGCAAGAATCCCAAGCTCACCGATGCCTACTTTGCGCGGGGCGTAGCGTATTACCAGCAGGGCAACTACGCCAAATCGATTGCTGATCTGACCCGCGCCAGCGAGCGGGGCATCAGCACCGCCGAGCTCTATAAATTACTCGGCTATGCCCTGTTCGAAACCGAGCAGCACGCCCGCGCCGAGCCGAAGCTGTCCGAAGCCCTGCGGATGGGAGTAGACGAGGCCCAAGCCTATCACTACCGTGCTACCATTTATTATCAGAACGAGGACTATCGTGCGGCGCGGTCCGATTTTGACCAAGCATTTGCCAAAGGCTTGGCCGCTCCGGAAGCCTACGCCCTGAGTGGTATTGCTAGCGCGAAACTAGAAGACCCAAACCAAGCCGTCGCCGATCTCACCAAAGCCCTGGAAGGTGGAGTGGATAACGGCGAAATACGTTTCTACCGGGGCAACGCCTACTACGAACAAAAAAACTACCCCGCCACGGTGGCCGATCTGACCCAGGCGACGGAACAAGGGGTTGCCGACTTAGTCGCCTTTTATCATCTGGGCAATGCCCACTTTCTTACCGAGAACCCTACCGCGGCAGTAGTCGCCTACGATCAGGCACTGGCCAACGGCGGCACTACCGACCCTGAGCGGGTGCATCTCATATACAATAACCGAGGTAAAGCGAAATTTCTGCTGAAAGATGCTTCCGGAGCTATTGCTGACTACGACCAAGCGCTGAAAAAGCAGCCCGATTACGGCAAAGCACTCCTCAACCGGGGCATCGCCCGGTTCGAAACGGGCGACTACCCCGGGGTGATTGCCGACCTGGAACGCGCCCGCGAACTGGATGCCACCGAAGCCGAAGTACCACGCTACGTGGGCATTGCCTACTACGAAATCGAGGAATACCCTACTGCTATTGAAATACTCACCCAAGCCACCGACCAGCGCGTGGCCGATGCTCGAACCTATCTTAGCCGCGGTATCGCAAATTACTACTTGGCGGAACGTGAATCGGCCGACAATCCGGAGGCGCACTACTCCCAGGTGGTCGCTGACCTGGGAGACGCTCAGAAGTTAGGAATGGCTACTGCAGAAGTGTTTGCGTACCGGGGCACCGCCCAGTTTCATCTTCAGGACTACTCGGCCACGATTCAGGATTTGAAGCAGGCGGTGAAACTGGGAGCCGACAGTGCCGCCACGCACTACCGACTAGGGTTCGCGCACTACGAACGCGGCGACTTTCCCGAATCACTAAGCGCCCTCAGCGCGAGTTTGAGTCAGGACGAAAACTACGCCCCGGCCTACGCCACCCGGGGCAACACCCGCTTCCGACTGAAAGACTACCCCGCCGCCCTGTCGGACTATAACCGAGCCATGAAGCTGGGCTGGAGCGATGCAGTGACCTACAACAACCGGGGCAAAACCAAATTTATGCTTGAGAAATACAACAATGCGGTTGAAGACTATAACCGGGCCATTGAGCTTGATCCGGAGTACTGGCGCGCCTACGAAAACCGAGGCATCGCCCACTTTCGCCTCAAGCAGTACGAACCGGCCAAGGACGACCTACGGGCGTTTGAAAAAGCCAGCGAAAGCGTATCCGTCACCATTTTGTATTATTTGGCCGATACTTACTACGCCCTGGAAAACTATCCCATTGCCATCAGTTACTATGATCGAGCCATCGGTGAGGGACTGGAAGAGACGGCGGCCTTCCGCAACCGCGGGTTAGCGCACCTGAAGCGAGAATCGTATCACGAAGCGGTACAAGACCTTACCCAGGCCATCAGCCGGGATAAGAGCGATGCCCAGCTCTACGTAGATCGGGCTACCGCGTATACTTTTCTGAACCGGTATCGAGAAGCATTAGGCGACTTCAATCAAGCGGCACAGCTCAATCCTGAGCAGGAGCAAATCTACTTTAACCGCGCCTACCTGAAAGAATCACTGGAAGATTATGAAGGTGCCGCCGCGGATTACACTAAGGTTATTGACCTTCAACCGCGGGACGCCGAGGCTTACTACAGTCGGGGCAACATCAAAATTCAGTTAGACGATGCCGCCGGAGCGCTAGTTGACTTTAACCGCGCCATCGAGTTAAATAATCAGGTTGCGGAGTTTTACCGAGGTCGAGCCATGACTTATTATCAGCTTGGCGACCAGCAAGCCTGCACCGACTGGCAGCAAGCCCACTCCCTCGGCGACGGCCGCGCCGACTTCTTCATCAAAAAGTACTGCACGAAGTAGGTGATCCGCCACTACGAGGCAGAAACCTGCCTCGAAAAACATCCGAAAGTCAGCCCGCTACTCTAAACCATATTAAGCGGCAGTGTCTTCCCCTGTCGAAGTAGTCTCGACCACAAACGACGGACCCCAACTTGACGTTTCGTCTCTCTACTGATCTCCTGCCACCGGAAACCCCCGGTCACGCATCAGCGCTTCAATATCCGCATCACGGCCGCGAAACTTCCGGTAGGCCTCAGCCGGATCCATCGCGTTGCGTGGGGCGAAGAGGTACTTGATCAGTTTGTCGGCCATTTCCTTGTCGTAGAACCCACCGGGAGCGTTGGCAAACGCTTCAGCGGCATCGGAGGTGAGCACGTCGGCCCACAGGTAACCGTAGTAAGCCGTGGCGTAGCCTTCGCCCGAAAACACGTGGCCGAACTGCGGAGTGCGGTGGCGCATCACCACTTCTTCGGGCATATTCATTTCCGCCAGGGTTTCCCGCTCAAACTCATCGATATCAATGCTATCCGGGTCGGCCAGGTGGAGCTTCATATCCATCAGGGCCGAGGCTAGGTATTCGGTCGTGGCAAAACCTTCGTTAAAGGTAGAAGCCTTCTTAATCTTTTCCACCAGCTCTTTCGGCATCGGTTCACCGGTTTTGTAGTGCACCAGAAACTGGTTGATGACCTCGTCGGTAGAAAGCCAGCGCTCCAGCAACTGCGACTGAAACTCGGTGTAATCGCGCACGCCGCTGTTCAGCGTAGGGTAGCGCACTTCCGAAGCGAAGAAGTGCAGCGCGTGCCCGAACTCGTGAAAGAAAGTAGTTGCATCATCCCACGAAACCAGCAGCGGCTCGCCGGGAGCGGGCTTCACGAAGTTCGAATTGTTGGAAGCCAGCACGGTTTTTTCACCGTCGAAGCTTGTATAACTGCGATAGGTGGTGGCCCAGGCCCCGGAGCGTTTGCCCGGCCGGGCGTACGGATCCAGGTACCATAGACCAACGAGCTCGCCCGATGTGCGGTCGGTCACTTCCCACACCCGCACGTCTTCGTGAAACACGGGTACCTTGCCCTGGGGCAGCGGCGTGAACTCATAACTAAACAACTCACCTGCCACGTAGAACATCGCTTCGGTGAGCTTATCCAGCTGCAGATACTGCTTCACCTCATCCGAGTCCAGATCGTACTTCTGCTGCCGCACCTTTTCGGCGTAGTAGCGATAGTCCCACGGCTCGATGGTGATGCTGTCGTCTTGGGCGTTGGCCACAGCCTGCATGTTGGCAACCTCCTCTTCTACACGGGCAATGGCCGCGGGCCACACGGTATTCATCAGCTTCAGAGCATTTTCGGGAGTTTTTGCCATGCGGTCTTGCAGTCGCCACTCGGCGTAGTTGTCGTAACCCATCAGGCCAACGCGCTCTTTGCGAAGCTTCAAAATCTCGGCGATGATTTCGTTGTTATCGTGCTCGTCGTCGTTATCGCCCCGGGCGTAGTAATTCTTCCACACTTGCTCCCGCAGCGCTCTCTCATCAGAATAAGTTAAAAACGGATCCATCGACGAGCGGGTGTTGGTCACGGCGTACTGCCCTTCTTTGCCGCGCTCGGCCGCCGCTTGCGCGTACGATTTAACCAGTTGCTCTGATAAACCGCTCAATTGGTCTTTGTTTAGATAGGTCACGTAACCCTCTTCATCGGCCAGCACATTGTCCGAAAACTGGTTATAGAGTTGAGCTAATTCCTGGTTGATCGCAGCGTAGCGTTCCTTTTTTTCCGGGCTGAGTTCCGCCCCATTCATTTCGAAGTTTTTGTAGATCAGTTCCACCGTGCGCTGCTGATCGTCTTCCAGGGGATTTTTCTGCGCGTCATCGTACACCTTCTTGATCCGCTCAAAGAGCTTCTTATTTTGCGCTATTTTTGAGGAATACTCCGACAGCTTCGGAGCCATCTCGCTTTGCACCTCGCGAAACTCGGGTGACGATACGTTGCTGCTGTAGATGCCGTAGTAGGTGAATACCCGATCAAGCGCTTCTCCTGCCTTTTCCATGGCGACGATGGTGTTCTCGAAAGTAGGAGCTTCCGGATTACTGGCGATACTATCGATTTGCTGCAAACTCATTCGCATACCTTGCTCCAGTGCCGGTTTGATGTAGTCAACCCTCATTCTATCAAAAGCAGGTACGCCTCCGTAGGGACCCATCCAAGCCTTTAGTAATATATTTGCCGTGTCGGCGACGGCCGGAGGAGGCAGTGCCTCAGATTGAGATGCGTGTTTCATAAATAGAAGTAGAGTCGTGAAAGTCAGGGCGCGTAGCGTTGTCTTTTGGATCATGATGTTTTGGGGCTGTACAAAAAATTAGGCGTTTTCAGAATGTATAACGTAAAAGCCAGGGTTCCGTTTGTTAAAAGCCGTTAAGTTGGTTCTTGCGATGGCTCAACCGTGATGATCCGTCCACTCATCCCCGCGATTGAAATAATTCGTACCTTTAGCAAAACACGTTAGCAACCTATCCTCTACCAATAATGCACCCTACCTTCTCTACCTCCGCACTCGCTTTACTGGCCCTACTGGGAACTGCCACCGCCTGTAGCGTGCGTTCGGATAATGCCCAAGAAGAACCTACCGAACTGCGCACGCTCACCGAAACCGTAGCACGCAATAACGTAGACCGCCTCACGACCCGCATCAGCATTGGCGCGGGCAAACTGCTAATCACTGCCGGGGCGGATGAGCTAATGGAAGCCGATTTTGAGTACAACCAAGAAAGCTGGAAACCGGAAATTGACTTTCAATCCAGCGGCACCGAGGGCCAGCTTTCTGTTAGCCAACCTGACCTCACCGATGATTTTGACTTCAACTTCGGCAACAGGCAGCGCAATGAGTGGAGCATCCGCCTCAACGACGAAGTGCTCCAAACCCTGGAGTGCCGAATGGGAGCGGGGGAAAGCGAACTTGATTTGCGCGGACTGACCCTGCGTCGGGTGGATATTGATGCCGGAGTGGGCGAACACGAAATCATACTAGCCAACACCTCCCTGCCCGAACTCACCGTAGATGTGGGCGTGGGTGAAGTAACGCTCGATTTGAGCGGCACGTGGAAAAATCACTTACGTGCCGAGATCGACGGCGGCGTTGGCGAACTAAACCTGAAAGTGCCCGCCGACATCGGTGTGCGCCTGGACGTGTCGGGCGGATTAGGTTCGGTGGATGTGCCATCGGGCTACACCAAAGATGGCAATGTCTATATCAACGAGGCTTATCAAAGTGCTGAATACCGACTGGAAATTGACGTTGACGCGGGTATTGGTAGCATTGACGTTGAGGAAGAGGAAAACTAGTTACGAACCAGGAAGTGAAAATGTTCGCGCATAATACCGACAAAAACCAGTCAACCCGCACGCTTCACACTTCGGGCTGCGCGCCACGCACACATAACGACCGTGCAAGATGAGCCAGTGGTGCGCGCGTCCTACGTATTCTTCAGGAAGGTGACGAACCAACTGCTCTTCTACCTCCAGCGGAGTTTTAGCGGTCTGCGTAACCAGTCCCAATCGCTTTGAAACTCGGAACACGTGCGTATCCACCGCCATGGCCGGTTGGTTGAAAATCACCGACGAGATCACATTGGCGGTTTTTCTTCCTACGCCGGGTAGCTTCTGCAATTCTTCAATGGTGCGGGGCACTTCTGAGCCGAACGTATGGACCAGCATGGTAGCCATACCGAGCAGGTGCTTGGTTTTGTTGTTGGGATACGATACGGATTTAATGAAAGGATAAAGTTCGTCGAAGTGGCTTGCCGCCAGCCGCTCAGGAGTAGGGAACGCGTCGAACAGCGCAGGAGTCACGCTGTTAATACGCTTGTCGGTGCACTGGGCACTCAAAATAACCGCTACCAACAGCTCATACGCATTGCGGTAGCGCAATTCTGTTTCGGCTTCCGGAGTGTGTTCTAAGAAATAGCGGATAAAAGTGCTGAAGCGCTCTTTTTTGGTCATAGCTGCTTGGATGACACGCTGCCCTTGGCAGATGGCTTTAAGCAGTGACTAGTGATGAGCCGCGACGTCGTACGTTTGGGAGTACGCTAGAATGCGATTGACGGCTCGCTCGGCGGGTTCTTTTAGTATGTGCGGAGTATCTAGCGACTTGCGGACCGCGCTGAATCGGTGAAACATGTCTCGAAGTTCATCATCGAACACGAGGGCTTCCTGAAACCGATCGGCTTCGTCAGTGGCCATTTCCTGGTAGGCATAACGCACTACATCATCTAGGGTAAATGTTTGGATCATACGTAACATTGTGTTTTTCCATTTTCTTCCTCAGATTAATGAGTGCGTAGCGCATGCGGCCCAGCGCGGTGTTGATGCTCACCCCGGTGGCCTCGGCAATCTCTTTAAAACTCATGTCCATGTAGTGGCGCATGGTCAGCACTTGCCGTTGAGCGTCAGGCAACTCCTTAATCAATTGCCTTAGTAACGTATGGGTGTCCTTCTTTATTTGAATCGATTCGGCAGAATCTTCGGAAAAATCCAGCGTGTTGAACACGTTGTTGCCGTCCTCCATGATGATGGTGGGGTAACGACGGCTCTTCCGGAAGTGATCAATGGATAAATTGTGGGCGATGCGCATGACCCAGGGCAAGAACTTTCCCTCTTCGTTGTAACGCCCGGACTTGATGGTGTTTACTACTTTGATAAACGTCTCCTGCAGAATATCTTCGGCAATATACTCGTCTTTTACAATGAGGTAGATAGTAGTATAGATTCGGGACTTATACCGCTCTACCAATTGCTCAAACGCTCTCTCTTGCCCGCTCTTGTACAGAGAAACAAGCTGGCTGTCACTGACTTCGTACTTCTTCATTATCTATATGGTTTTAGTTAACGTAGAAGTTTATCCCATAATAGCTGTTTAGTGGAGTTGGTGCGACTTTGCATACTATACAATCTTTAAAAGTAAATAAGTTGCAAAAAACATGCAACTATTTACGAAAAGAATTGAAGAGTTGGATTTATACCTACTCCTTTTCCGAAAGATCAGTACAAAAGTAGAGAAAAAATAGCGTCGGCGCGACAGTCGTGTAGGATTTAACCAAAATTAAGATTTTTCCGCATCAGAAAGTCAGCGTGGCTACCGCTTGCTTTTTGTTTTTCTCTACTGGAAGCGTGAGCAGTCCGGGAGTGACCGACACGGCGAAGGCTGGCACCGCCCGAAGGCGAAACGAGGAACGATCAAAAAGCGTTTTTAGCCCAATGTCACCCGCGGGGGTGATACTGACCAGCGATACGTCGGTCATGTTTTTTATACTATTGTTGAATAATAAGTAGTATCCCTGCTCATTGTGCGTGAAAGCAAAGGAGGTGAGCACGTCGCGCTCTTCACTCGAGCGTTGGGTTTTATCCACAATCTTTAGCCAGTGGTTTCCTTCCGGATTGATCTTCACGGCCAAAATCTTCCGGTAGATATCGCCCATCTCTATATCCGTATCAATAGGGCTCAAGCCTCCCAAGCCCAATTTCGGCTTCAGAATCGGGCCCCGCTTGTAGGATTCAGCGAAGAAAACCACACTGCCGTCTTTTTCCGCCACCATGTTTTTCACCGTGTACTCTTCGGCGTAGTTTTTATCTTGCTTGGTATTGATTTCGGATACTTCGGCCTGCTCAAAGGCAAACTCCGCGCAGTCGTTGCCCGCGATGCGCATTCCGCCCAGAATATCGTTGGTGGTGGCATCGGCATACACACCGGCCAGCAGCGGCTGCTGGTTCTGATCTAGCTGTAGCCCCAGGTTGATGATAAACTTGCCATTAGTTTCAAAAGCGACTTCTTCCACCGATTCACTGGTCGGATCGTAGGTGTAGAGCAGATATTCAAACCCAATAGCGGTTTTTTTAAAGTTTTTGTTATTAAAGCTGGCCACCAGCAGGTAGAGTTGGCCGTCGTTGCTCACCGCGTAGTCTTCCAGCATGCGGTACGAACCGGCGGCATCCGGAAGCTCAATATCGGCCGACCAGTCTTCCTCCAAGTTTTCGTTGAGCACCACGGCGTGAAACTCGGCGTTGGCATTGCCGAAGAAGTTGTAGTTGAACAACAGTGCTAGCTTCTGCTCGTCATTACTGGCTTTGTGGTTATAAAAGAAGCTACGCCGCATCTTGCCGTACTGGCTCGAGAAGTAGCTCTGGAAGTATGATCCCACGTTGAAGCTGAAAATGTACGGATACAACTGGCTAATCTCTCGCTCCTCTCCCACCTGGTCCAGGGTGTTGTCGTAGCTTTCCAGATAAATCCCGTACAGTTTGCCATCGTCCGGGTCGTCATCGTACTGCAACAAGTGTAGTTGATCCTGAAAGTAGAATGAGTAGAAGTACTCGCGCGACCGTTTTTCCGGCTTAAGCAATTTGCTTTGCTGCTGGCCTTTTTGGAAATCGTAGTAGCTGATTACCTGCTTGTTGTTGAAGCCGTTGTAGTAATAATCATCGCCGATGCCGGTGAATACGCCCTGTTCGTTGCCGCCGATGATGAACAGGTCGTAGCGACTCTTCACGCTGGTGTAGTCAGAGATGGTCACGTCTTGGGCCCAGGCCAGCGAACCGGTTAGTAGCAGGGCGGCGGTAATTCGAAGGAATTGCATCATCAGTTTCGTTGGTTAGAGGTACACTGATTAATGCGCAGAACCGGCGACAGGTAAACACGCCGGGTCGAGAAAGAACGTACAATGCGTCGTGCTTTATCTGAAACTCATGCCAACCGGCCAAGCTACTCCTTATACACAGTTCCCTCCTTCATCACAAAGGTCACGTTTTCCAGGGTGCCGATCTGCTCCAGCGGGTTGTCGTCCACCGCAATGATATCGGCTAGTTTTCCGTCTTCAATTGTGCCCAATTCGTCTTCCAGGCCCAGCACCGTGGCCGCCACCGCGGTGGCCGACCGAATGGCTTCCATCGGGGGCATGCCTACCTCGGTCATGTAACCGAATTCCTTGGCGTTTTTGCCGTGGGCAAACACTCCGGCGTCGGTGCCGAAGGCAATTTTTACTCCCCTTTTATACGCCTTGCCAAACGTTTCCTGAATCTGCGGACCAATGGCCAGCGCCTTAGGCACCACAATCGGCGGGTAATAGCCCCGGATTTTGGCGGAGTCGGCCACCGATTTGCCTGCGGTGATGGTGGGCACGTAGTAGGTGCCTTTCTCAATCATGCGGTCCATCACCTCCTCGGTCATCAGAGTGCCGTGCTCAATGGTGGTGATGCCCGCTTCTACCGCCCGCAGCATGCCTTCGGCCCCGTGGGCGTGGGCCGCCGTGTGCATATTGTAGTCTTTCGCGGTTTCTACAATGGCCCGCAGCTCTTCATCGGTGAACTGGGGACGGGTGCCGTCCTTGGCGTAGCTGAGCACTCCGCCCGTGGCGGTAATTTTGATCAGGTCAGCTCCGTTCTTGTAGCGCTGTCGCACCGCCTTGCGCGCTTCATCGGCCCCGTTGATCACGCCTTCGGCCGGACTGGGGTCTCCCATCAGGGTGGTGCGCCAGCCGTTGGTGGGGTCGGCGTGCCCCCCGGTGGTGGCGATGGATTTGCCCGAGGTGAACATGCGTGGTCCGACAATGTGCCCGGCGTTGATCGCGTTGCGCAGCGCGATGTTGACTCCGTTGCCTCCCACGTCGCGCACGGTGGTGAACCCGGCCAGCAGGGTGGTGCGGGCGTAGGGGATAGCTTGCAGGGCAATATCGGCGTCGTTGAGGCGGAAACCTTTTGAGTAGTTGTCGCGGCTGCTCTGGTTCTGCAGGTGCACGTGCAGATCAATGAATCCGGGCAACACCACTTTTTCTTTCAAATCAATCAGGCGGGCGTTGGCCGGGGGTTGTTCGTAGCCCGTCACCACGCGCACGATACGGTTACTGTCGACGACGACCGTCATTTCCGATAGCATCTGGTCGCTTTTTCCGTCGATGAGGCGGCCGCAGTGCAGATAGGTAGACTGCGCTTGAAGAATAGTAGCGCAAGAAATGAGAATGAGTAGCGTAAACAAGTATTTCATAAGTTGGTAGGTAAGCAGCCAATATAAGCCTTGGGATGCTAACCAACTGTCTTCTGCCAGGACTATTATAATTATCAAAGAATCGTTCTTATTTATTTTAAAAAAATCACATTCTTTTTACCTTTACCCTGCTGGGTGTTTTTACCACGCGCTACAGCCCCTATCATCCATCATCCTATTAATCATTAAACTGCCTACCCATGCCTAAACTGTATTGTGCCCTCCTGTTTCTTGGCTTCTCTACGGCTGCCCTCAGCGGCACGCCCCCCGATATCACCTTCGGAAAGGTGGATAAGGCCAGCCTCACCCTAACCCACTATCCCCTCGACAGCACGGCCGCCGCCCTAGTGCTGGGCGACTACGGAAGCTCTCGCATCGACTACAACCAAGCCCAGGGTTTGCAGGTTATCTTCACCCGGCACACCCGCATCAAAATCCTCAACAGCAGTGCCTATGATCTGGCCAACGTCTACGTGAACCTGTATAAACAGGGCAACGACGAAGAGAAAATATCCCAGATCAAAGGCTACACCTACAACCTGGAAGGCGGCAAAGTGGTGAAAACCAAGCTCAGCCGCCGAGATGTTTTTGAAGAAGCCTACAGCGATCACCTGAACCGAGCCAAGTTCACGCTGCCCAACGTGAAGGAAGGCGCAGTGATTGAGTATAGCTACCGCATCACGTCAGAATTTCTCTCTTACTTGCGCGATTGGGAGTTTCAACGGGAGATACCCACCGCTTGGAGCGAATACCAAGTGACCATTCCCGAATACTTCCACTACAACCAACTCGCGCGGGGCTATCATCCGTTTGCAGTAAACGAGCGAAGCACTTCGTCGGGCAGCTTCCACTTCAACAACAAAGAGCGAACCGGCGACCGGGTAACGCAAACCGAGATGAGCCACAGCACGATGGACTTTCAGCAGCTAGAGCAGCGCTGGGCCGCGCAAGACGTGCCCGCGCTCACCGAAGAGCCCTACATCACCACCATGAACGACTACGTCACGCAGATTGTGTTTGAGCTGTCCAGCATTAACATTCCCGGACAATCCTTTCAGGATTTCTCCAGCACCTGGGAAGAGGTGGATGAAGAACTGATGGATCATACCTACTTCGGAGACCTGCTCTCGTCTTCCCAGTCGGTGCGGAAAGCCGCCGAAGCGGTGGTGGCCGGAGCCACTTCCCCGCCCGAAAAGATGGTTCGACTCTTCAACTACGTGCGCGATCACGTGAAGTGGAACGAGGTGTCCCGGCTGGTAGGCAGCCAGTCGCTTAAGAAAACTCTCTCGGAGGGCACGGGCAACTCGGCTGATGCCAACCTGCTGCTGGTGGCCCTGCTGCGGGAAGCGGGCCTCACGGCTTATCCCGTGGCGCTCAGCACCCGCGACCACGGCATCGTACTGGAGCCGTTTCCGCGCATCAACCAGTTCAACTACGTGATTGCCCAGGTGCAAGTAGGCGAAACCACCCAACTGCTGGATGCCACCGACCCCCTGTGCCCCCATAACCTACTGCCCCTGCGGTGCCTGAACAACCAGGGAAGGATAATTGGCCCTTCGGTTGCCGAACACTGGGTTCCCCTACAGTCGACAGCTCCCTCCGCACATATGGTGATGGCCAACCTGACCGTTAAAGGCAACCAGCTAGTCGGTGAGGTGGTACGTTCCAATGCGCAGTACGATGCGCTGCGGGTGCGCAAGAAATTAGCCAGCTTCAGCAGCGAAGATAACTTCGCGACCAGCGTAAAACAATCGCAGCCCGGCATTCAGCACTACGAACTAGCCAAGGCCGAAGCACTGGAAGAATCGATCAAGGAGACGATGAAAGTGGCCTTCACCACCGGGCTTCAGCAGGCGGGCAAGGTGCTTTACGTTGATCCCTTCGTCATCGAAACCGAAGAGAATCCCTTTAAATCTACGACGCGCACCTATCCGGTGGACTATCCCCACCTGATGCGGCATCTCTACATCCTCAACCTCACCATTCCCGATGGCTACGCCGTGGACGAATTACCCGAGGCTTTGTCTATCGCGCTGCCCAACGACGGAGGAACGTACCGCTTCGCGATTGCCCAACGTGGCAACGTTTTGCAGATCAACAGTCAGCTAAACATCAGCAAGACCCGCTTCTACGCTCAGGAATACGCTACGCTGCGGACTTTTTACCAACAGATGATCGACAAGCAGCGCGAACAAATCGTGCTGGTAAAACAATAACCTACCGCTCATGACCTACTTCCCTACGCGCTGTTGCGCCCTACTCATCGCTATCGCAGCGATCCCAGCCGCGGCTTCCTCCGGTCCGGAACCCTACGATGCCGCCTCTATTCCCGCCGAACTTCTTGAAAACGCCCACGCGGTGGTGCGAGAAAGTCGGGAGGAGTTCGTCATTCATCGCCCCGACGACGCCACCTACCGGGTGCAGCACGCCGTGACGGTGCTCAATGAGAACGGCGACCGCTTCGCCAACCTTGCCATCTACTACGATAAGCAGCACAAGATCAGCAACGTGCGCGGCGAGGTGTTCGACGCGGCGGGCCGCTCCGTAAAGAAAATCAAAAAGAAAGACCTCACCGACCGCAGCGTGACGAGCTACTCGCTCTACGACGACAACCGCCTCATCACCTACGAATACCAGACCCACAATTACCCCTACACCCTGGTCTATTCTTACGAAGAAGACTACGACGGCATTTTGTATTGTCCCCGCTGGCAGCCCGTCGAAGGCTTCGGCCTGTCGGTGGAGCAGTCGTCCTTCACCGTGTCGGCCCCGGCCGATGCGCCCTTCCGCGCGCGGGCTAGCCACGTGAAAGCAGCCGACTCGACCGCCACCGCCGAAGGAATCGTCACCACCTGGCAGGTGACCAACCTGCCCGCGCAGCAGCAGGAGCCCTTTCAACCCGCGTTGTCCGAGCTCACCCCCACCGTGGTGGTTGCCCCCACCCGCTTTGAGTTCGAGGGATACGCGGGCACCATGGACAGCTGGGAAAGCTTCGGACGGTGGGTCTACCAGCTCAACGCCGGTCGTGGCCAATTGCCCGAGTCCACGCAACAGACGGTGAAACAACTCGTGGCCGAGGTGCCCGACACGCTGGCCCGGGTGAAGAAGCTGTACGAATACATGCAGTCGAAGACGCGCTACGTGAGCATTCAACTGGGCATTGGGGGCTACCAACCCTTCGCGGCGCGCACCGTAGACGAGCTGGGCTACGGCGACTGCAAGGCACTGTCGAACTACATGCAGTCGCTGCTGCAGGTGGCCGACATCCCGTCGCGCTACATCCTGGTGCGGGCCGGGCGCGGCAGTCGGGACATCCTGACCGACTTCCCCAGCACCCAGTTCAACCACGCCATCCTGAGTGTGCCCCTCCGGCAAGACACGCTGTGGCTAGAGTGCACCAGCCAGACCAACCCGATGGGCTACACCGGCTACTTCACCTCGGGGCGGCACGCCCTGCTCATTGACGAAGCGGGCGGCCGCCTGGTGAACATTCCGCACACCGAGCAGCCGCACAACACCCAGACCCGCCGGGGCACGCTGCAACTGGACGACGAAGGCAACGGCACCCTGGAGGTGACCACCCACTACGCCGGATTGCAGTACGACCACGTGGACGGCATCGTTCGGCTTCCGGCAGCCGAACAGCGAAAGCAGCTCTACGAACGCATCGACCTGCCCAACTTCCGGCTGCTGGATTATGCCTACCGGCAGGACAAGCAGCCCGTGCCGACCACCGAAGAGCGCCTTACGCTGAGCGTGGCGGGCTACGCCTCGGTGAGCGGCAAGCGCTGGTTCATCAACCCCAACGTGCTCAGCCAGTGGGACTATCTACCCGCCCAGCGCGCCAACCGCCAGACACCGGTGGAAATTGACTACGCCTACGTTGATACCGATTCTATGGAGATTATTCTGCCCGAAAACCTCTACGCCGAGTACGCTCCCGAACCGATTGTGATTGAGTCGCCCTTCGGAGAGTACCGCAGTGCGTACACCATTGAGCAGGGCAAGGTGATCTACCAGCGCACGCTGCGGATTAATAGGGGTACCTTCCCGGCTGAGCAGTACGAAGAACTGGTGAATTTCTACCAGTCTGTGAGGACGGCCGACCAGGAGAAAGTGGTGCTAAAGAAAACTACGTAGCGTTGGGATTTGGGGGGATGCGTATCGTCTGTCGAGTGCCGCCGGGTCCTCTATCGAGTGACCCGGCGGGTGCTGGGTAGTGGTGCAAGATATCCACCTACCAACGAGCACCTAGGAGGTCACCTAACGCGCACCCGGGGGGTCACCCGAAGGGGACTCTCCGGCGGACAGCGACCAGAACGCCCTTAACCGGAGCGGGGCGTCTGCCAAGTGCTGCGGGGTCCTCTATCGAGTGACCCTGCGGATGCTGTGGAAGTGACCCGGCAAGTGCTGTAGGGGGACAGAGAAAGTCTTCGCGCGATCTACCGGTGCTGTATGGCAATGACAAGATAAATCTAACCAAAACCCTTCATTTCAACAGATCGTGCTGCTTCAACTGCCGGATTACTTCCTTCTCGGGCAGGGCTTTCACGGTGCCGTGGTAGCCAGTCATGTCTTCGGCCGCAAACAAGGCATTGTAGATCGCTTCTTCCGTTGCCTCAATCACAGCCAGAAACAGGGGAGACATTGCATCGTTGGGCAGCACTTGCTGGGTGAGCAGGGGGGGGCTGCTTTCGTGGGGCACCCGCAAACCCTCCGCCGTAGAAAAGGCAATCACGTAATCACCGCTGCCGTTGGAGGCGATGCCCCCGGTGCGGGCCAGGCCGAGCATGGCGCGCCGGGCGAGTCTTTTCAGGTTGCGGCTGTCCAGCGGTGCGTCGGTGGCCACCACCATCATGCAAGAACCGTCCGTATCTCGTTGGTAGTCCCGCAACCGTTCCCCCATCGGCAGCCCCTTAATCTGCAACACGCCGCCGAAGTTGGCCTGCACCAGCACTCCCACCGTATAGGCCCCCGCCTCCGAAGGCAACTTCCGAGACGAGGTGCCGATCCCTCCCTTAAAGGTGAAACATTGCGTTCCCGTTCCGGCTCCCACGTTGCCCTGCGCCACCGCCCCGCCGGAAGCCTGCTCAATGGCCGCCCGCACGTGGGCCGGTTGCACGTGCTGCCCGCGAATGTCGTTGAGGTAACCGTCGTTGGTCTCGCCCACTACGGCGTTGACCGACCGCACCGCTTTGTTGCCCGGCTGGTTAAGGGTGTAGTCGACCACGGCCTGAATGGCGGTGGCGACGCTGAGGGTGTTGGTTAGGATGATGGGCGTTTCCAGGTTTCCTAGTTCCTCTACCTGGGTGTACCCGGCGAGCTTTCCGAAGCCGTTGCCTACATAAATGGCGGCGGGTACCTTCTGCTGAAAGATGTTCCCGGCAACCGGGATGATGGCCGTCACCCCGGTTCGCACGGAGTCGCCCTCGGTGAGGGTCACCTGCCCCACGCGCACTCCCGCCACGTCGGTGATAGCGTTGTTTGTGCCCACCGGCAGGGTGCCTATTTCTACGCTGTAAGCCCGCAAGGGCAGCGTTTGGGCCGGGGCGGCACAACACAGCCCGGTTGCAAAGGCCAAGGCTAGGAGTAGAAGTTTCTTCGGTGAGTTGATGTAATAAAAGATAATCAAGGGGTTCATCAGTTGGTTGTGTGGTGGGCAAATCTATGGGAAAGCCAGCCTATTCGTAAGATCTAAGCATAAAGAAGCCTCGCGCAGATTCTCTGAATCTGTGCGTAGCTAATAGTAGACTCCGTCTACATACCTTGGGTTCAGAGAACCCATTTATTTGCGTCACCGGGCCGGAGGCCCGGCGCCAGCTTTGAGGTTGACTATTCCCCTAGCCCACGGATTAATGTACGTAATTAGCAATGCAGTTTTTCATTACTTCATCATTCGAGATTCCTTGTTCAATATTCGATAGTGTTTGAATATCGAATGTCGAACAAGGAATAATGAATTCCGAAGTATGCAAAGCTACAAGATACGGACGCGCTCATCATATACTAATCCGTGGGCTAGGGGTTTACGACCGCAACGAGCGGCGCAGTAATTTGTTGGAGGCAGTGCGGGGCAGCGACGGTTGCGCTACCAAGCGTTGTATGCGGAACAGCGGATTAAGCTCGGTAGAAATTGCTTGTTGCAGCTCTTTTTTCAAGACATCCATAGGCATCTCAGCGGCGGCTACGTAGTGCACCACCAGTTGCTCGGGCCCACCGTCGGGCGGAGCCACGGCAACGGCGGCCGTCTCCTGCACGGCCGGGTGCCGGTTGAGCACCTTTTCAATCTCCACGGCACTCACCTTGATGCCCCCCAGGTTCATGCTGTCGTCGGTGCGGCCCCCGCTGCGACAGAACCACGTGTCGCCCACCCGCCCCAGCATTCGGTAGATGTCGCCGTGCTTGCGCAGCGGAGTGCCGTCGGGCAGGGTGGGCACTCCGACGTAGTATTCCTGGTGATGATCGCGGTTAAGCAGCCGTTGCGACAGCCCGATAGCGGGCGGCACAATAAACACCTCTCCCGACGGGATGGGGGACAACTGCCCGCTGGCTTCGTGGCGGAAGCGCAGTTCGGTGCCCAGCGTGGGCGTGGTGAAGGTGGCCGGAGCGGCGGGTTGCACCACCGCGCCCGTAAGGTAGCCACCGCCGATCTCAGTGCCGCCGCAGTATTCTACGATGGGGGCCCGAAAGCCGGTGAGCCACATCAGGTAAAAGTAGTCGTCGGCGCTCGAGGGTTCACCCGTCGAGCTCAGCATCCGCACCGGCCAATCGTACGCTTCCATCGCTTGCGTGCTGCGCCATACCCGCACCAGCGAAGGGATGGTGCCCAGCACGGTGACGCCTACGTCCTGCATAAATCGCCCAAACGTCGGGCTGGCGGCCGACCCCACGAACAGGGCCAGCGTAGCCCGGTTCATCAGCGCGGCGAAGATTGCCCAGGGCCCCATCATCCAGCCCATGCCGGTGGTCCAGGTAAGCACGTCGTCGGGGTGCACGTCTTGGTGGAAGTGAGCGTCGGTGGCGCCCTTGATGGGCGTGAGGTGCGTCCAGGGAATGGCCTTCGGCTCCCGGGTGGTGCCCGACGAAAACAGAATGCTGATCAGATCGTCGGGGCGGGCCTCGTGATAGGTTGCCGCAGGCGGCCCCAGAAAGTCGTCCCAGTGAAGGTCGTCGGGCCGCCGGGGAACGTCGGCCGCCGCTACCACCACCGCCCGCGGCGACTGGGCTTGCTTCACCCGATCGTAGACCACCAGTGGTTTGTTATTATAGGAGTAAACCGCCACGGTGATGAGCAGTTTAGCGTCGGCCAGTGCCAGGCGTCGCTCCAACTCTCCGGCAGAGAAGCTATCGGCGATGAGCACCGCCACCATGCCCGCCCTAATAATACCCAGGTAGGCGGCCACCGCTTCGGCGCTCAGCGGCATATACAACCCGACCCGGTCGCCGGGAGTGAGGCCCAGAGCGGTGAGTCCCGATGCCACGCGTTGCGTCAGAGAGTCGAGCTCGACGTACGTCCAGCGCTGTTCGTTGCCCGCCTCGTCGCGCACCACCAGGGCAGTCTTATCGGACGGGGCCTGAAAGCAACTCTCCCCGATGTTGAGGCGTGCCCCCGGCAACCAGCGGGGGTCTTCGGCCCCCGCTGCCCGATCGAGCACTTGCTGGTAGGGCTGACGAAACGCAATGCCCAGCCGGTTGACGGCCGTTTCCCAAAAAGCCGCTTTGTTTTCTACCGACCATCGGTAAAAGTCCGCGTAGGAAGTTAAGCCAAGCGCCTGCTGCACTTGGGTGATATTGGCCTGCGCCACCGTGGATTCGTCGGGCCACCAGGCCACGGGCACCGCTTCGTCGGCAAAAATAGTACGGTGCTGTTGCTGAGCTTCTTCCCAGGACCAGGAGGAGCCGTGCTGTTGAACCAGAGTGCGCCAACGTTGGGCTTTTTCAGGAATTGAGAATGGGGTGGAGTTTTCCATGCCAGTAAAAATAGTATCTTACGCGGGAATTGGCGCATTGTCTAGCGAAACCGTATGCAATTCTATAACGTCATTCCGGAGCGTAGCGGGAGCGAAGGCCCGGAATCTCCTGGTTTGTTGTCGCAAACAAGCGGTCTATCGTGCCTTGCATACACTATCTTCGTCACCCTTTCCCATAGCCCACGGATTAGTACGTGGGCTATGGGAAAGGTGGAACGCCCTTGTGCACCCCCAATTGGTGTCCTCACCAGCCGCAAACACGGTGCATTATAACCACCAAAGTAACCAACCTATCCAACAAAACCTATGACCTCTTCTTTCCAATTCTCTTTATCAAACGGGCTATTGCCCCTGCTGTTTTCTGTTCTGTTACTCACCGGGGCCTGCACCGCCGAGAAGAAACGGGTGGTGTTCTTCGGTGATTCTATTACCCAGGCCGGGGCCGAGCCGGGCGGCTACATTGCCGTGATGAAGACGCTGGTGGATACGAGCCAGTACGAACTGCTGGGCGCGGGCATCAGTGGCAACAAGGTTACCGACCTGCAGGCCCGTATCCAAACCGACGTGCTGGACAAGAATCCCGACGTGGTGGTGGTCTACATCGGCATCAACGACGTGTGGCACTTCTACAAGTTTGAGGGCACCACCGGCACCGAGGCCGACGCCTACGAAGCCGGACTGCGCGACGTGGCGCAGCGCATCCAGGCGCAGGGCGCCACGGTGCTGTTCTGCACCCCCACCGTCATCGGCGAAGACGTGGACAGCAAGTCGGAAGAAAACGTGCGCCTGACCCAATATGCCGACATCGTGCGGCGCGTGGCCGATGACACCGACAGCCAGCTGTGCGACCTGCGCCAGGCCTTCGACGACGAGTTACGCGCCATCAATCCGGGATTGGCCTACCAGGGCGTGCTCACCACCGACGGGGTGCACATGAACGAGGCGGGCAACCGCTTTCTGGCCGAGCGCATCCGCGAGTGCTTGCACTAGGGGGCGGGGTGGATACACTCATAGCTCACGGATCAGCCTGCGGCCTATGGAACGGACGTCTGCCCCGGATTGAGTAGCATTTCGGCCCGAACAATCACGCGTATACCGTAATTCTTCTTGTGTCATTCAGCAGGAACCTTGCTACAATAGAGGCGAAGGCGAACGAGCGGGTCAATGAGCCGCTAGGGGGCTTTCTCTCTCTTCTCGTAGCTTTGCCCCACGCCGTAACAAGTTCCTTCCTGGATGACAGGAGGGGAGGAAGGTAGAGCTTTGATTTTGTTATTGTTTTCAAGGGAGTATTTCGCCTGAAATTATTACTCTTGTCGCTGCCCGCCTAGGAGTCCCTTTCAGGTGACCCCTAGGGTGCCCGTTGCATTGAAAACGTTCGCCCCACGCTCTCCACGGCACCCGCCGGGTCACTCAACAGAAACCGCTGTATCACCCAAAGATACTCACCTCATCACGACTCCAAACTCTACCCCACTTTTCCACGGCACCCGCCGGGTCACTCGATAGAGGACCCGGCGCCAACCGACAGACAACCCTGCCTCGCCCGAAGACCCGCAGCCCTCCGGATATCCGGATTCTACCTCGCTCTTTATCAAACGCTACTACAAACCAAGCCGCATTTCACGCCGAACAATCACGTATGTAACATATTGCCATTTTCACGCGGGCGCACGCGCTTTCTTTGGTCACCTTATTGCAAGCGTGATTGCTGAGCACAATTTGCCATGATGATGCGCAGCAGTTTACGTAACGTACTTCTTCCCCGCCCCAAAGCGTGGCTCGCATGGGTAGGTAATCTCCGCGCCAAACCCCACCCTCCCCCGCGCTAAACAGTCTACCCGCCCGCATCCTTCACGTTGGTTCGCGCAACCAAGCGGTTACCCGCCCGGCTCCTCCGGTCGGGTTTCTTGTTTTCAGGGGGTAAAATGCCGCGGAGGAGTGCTGAAAATGCTGGTCAGCTTTTATTTTTTTCTCCGGAGAACTTCTCGAAGTGCTCCCAGGCAATTGAAAAAGGCCCGCGCAGCCCTGTTTTTAGGCGTTGGAACGGTTTTAAGCGTTGAACGGCTCCGTTTTCAGTTATGCTGACCGTTAGGTGGTGATAAGTTCCCTGCCGGATAACAGGAGGTGGGTAGAACAGTGGTGTGATAAGCGTTATCCGGGAGATGTTCTATTGGTCCAAACGCTTAGTCCTCCTGAAAGCGCAGCAGATGGGCGGCCACCGCTTCCACCGAATCATACAAGCCCGTGTTCAGGTTGCTCAGCACACCCCGCGACTTCATCCCCTCGATCACGGGGTACACCGGGCGCTCGTGCGTCCAGTAGTGCGTATCCAGAAACACCATCGGGCTGGCGTAGTCGTGGGTTTCGTAGTGGTTCTGGGCCAAGTCCTGAAAGATTTCTTGCATCGTGCCCGCACTGCCGGGGGCGAACACCACGCCGCCCTTGGCGATGGTCAGCAGTCCGTCTTCGCGAATGCTGTTGGCGAAGTACTTGGCCACGTGGGAGGCGAAGGGCGTAGGCGGCTCATGGCCGTAGCCCCAGGTGGGGATGCCCACGCTGCGAAACGCGCTGCGCGGATGCTGTTCCAGCACCTCGAAGGCGGTAGTCAGCCACTGCGGATCGTTATAGTAGGGCGCTCGACTCAGGTGAGCAATGGTGTCAGCCAGAGTGGTTGCTGACTGCCCCGCCAGCCAGGCGCCCAGGTGGGTGGCCTCCATCGCGCCCGGCCCGCCGCCCGACACCAGCAGAAATCCTTGCTCCGTCAACCACTTCGACAGGCGGGCCACCTTGGCGTAGGTGTCGCTGTCGCGGCTCAGTCCGTGGCCGCCCATCACGGCCACCACCTTTCGTTCGGGGTAGTGGGCCAGAAAGTCCTGCAGCGCATCGGTGATGGAGTGGTCGTGCAGGCGCTGGGCCAGGGTCTCCATGATGTTGCCGTACTCTTTGCCCACCCGCACGAAGTGGTCGTAGGTGACCTTGTCCGGGGTGCGCTGGTAAGAATCCGGCTGGCGGGGGTCGTAGTCCTCGTATAAAGTATGACGATCGTAGAGCGACTTGGGGTAGGGATTATAGGGCACGTCAAGGTGCGGGAAGATGTAGTTGTGGCGGTAGATGTGCTGCAGCAGTCGGTCAGTGAAGGTGCACCCCAGAAACAAGCACCCACTGATGCGCTTGGTCAACAGTTGGGCTTCGTGCGGTGCCAAGTCCAGCGACTGAACGGCCAGCTTGGTGAGGGCCGGTTCGGTAAGGGCTTGGGTGAGGGCTTCGGGGGTTTCTATCTCTTTCATGGCCGCTAAGATAATATTCTTATCCGCTATCCAGAAAGCGAAAGGTAGGCAACTAGGGGTGCACTGCACAAATTCGCAAGTGCCGCCAACAAGGGTTTGGAGCTATTCCGTACCTTTGCATCTTCACCGACTCAAGGGTATGGGCAAAGAATACGACAAGGTTATCAAGGAAAACATGGCGGCGATTTTCTTGCCGTTGTCCGAGAAGTATCTGGGCATCAAGATAGCGACTACGCGAGATTTACCGGAGAAACTTCAGTCGACCATTGAACGAGAGCCGGACTTTGTGAAGGTGGTGGCGGATGGTGACGGAAAGGAATTTATTCTGCACTGGGAACTTCAGACCAAAAATGAGACTGACATGGTGTACCGGATGGCCGAGTACCGGGCGATCTTGCAGCGTAAGTATAAGTTAACGGTCCGGCAGTTTGTTTTCTACATTGGGCAGGATAAGCTGACAATGAAGCATCAACTGGAACCTGACGAGGTGATTGCCGGTTTCTCACTTACTGACGTGCAGACCTTTGACCCAGAGCGAGTGCTTGCTTCTTCCATTCCTGAAGAGATCATACTAGGTGTGCTAGGCGATTATCCTCAGGGTCAAGCAACCTATATCATTCAACGCATTATATCACGACTTCAGGAACTCTGTCATGAGCCCATATTACTACAGAAATACACCAAACAGCTAACGATTCTTAGCCGTTTGCGTAAATTAGAGATAGAAACCAAAGAACAGTTAGACGTTATGGCAATCACGTATGATATATATACCGATGGGTTGTATCTAGAAGGTAAGAAGGAAGGCAAGAAAGAGGGCAAGAGGGAGGGGATACAAGTGGGTATTGACAAAGTTATTCATGTGAAACAACTACTGAATGAGGGTCTGAGTGAGCGAGAAGTGAGCAGAAAAACCCGCCTTTCCTTAGAAACAGTCCGCAAAATTGTCGCTGCATTGTAAGTGTAGCTGGGCATTATTGTCTTTTTAGCATGAAAAAACGCGTAGTGGTAGGCCTATCGGGCGGAGTGGATTCTTCGGTGGCGGCATACCTGCTGGTGGAACAAGGCTACGAGGTGATTGGCCTGTTTATGAAGAACTGGCACGACGATAGCGTGGTGATCAGCCGGGAATGTCCCTGGCTGGAGGACAGCAACGATGCGCTTATTGTGGCGCAGAAGCTGGGCATTCCCTTTCAAACCATCGACCTGAGCCGGGAGTACCAGGAGCGTATCGTGGACTATATGTTTCGGGAGTACGAACTGGGGCGCACGCCCAACCCCGACGTGCTCTGCAACCGTGAGATCAAGTTCGACATTTTTCTGAAGACGGCACTCAAGCTGGGGGCCGACTACGTGGCTACCGGACACTACTGCCGCCGCATTGAGACCCGCGATGCCGCGGGAAACGTGACGCATCATCTGCTGGCCGGACGGGACAAGAACAAGGACCAAAGCTACTTTTTGTGCCAGTTGAACCAAGCGCAACTGAGCAAAGCACTGTTCCCCATTGGGGAGTTAGAGAAGCCCGAGGTGCGACAGATCGCGCGGGAGCAGCAACTGGTGACCGCCGACAAGCGCGATTCGCAGGGACTGTGCTTCGTGGGGAAGGTGCGCCTGCCCGAATTCTTGCAACAGAAGCTAATGCCCAAGCCGGGCCGCATTGTGGAGGTGCCCGCTGATGCGCCTATCTTCGAGCGGGCGCTGGTGAGCGTCGGTGCGGAGGATTACGACGACCTACCGGAGCTTACCGCCCCCTATCCCTACACGCCTGAACTAGGTAAGGTGGTGGGACAGCACAACGGAGCGCACTACTTCACCATCGGACAGCGGAAGGGACTCAACGTGGGCGGCACGCCGTTGCCGTTGTTCGTGCTGGCCACCGACACGCACGAGAACGTGGTGTACGTGGGACAGGGCGACGCCCACCCGGGTTTGCATCGCGCGGGACTGTTTATCCCGTCGGACGAGACGCATTGGCTGCGTGAGGATTGGCGTTTGTCGGTGGGAGACTCGGCCCGCTACCGGGCGCGCATCCGCTACCGACAGCAGTTGGAAGCGGTTACGCTGCATCAACAAGGCGAAGGGTTGTATCTGGTATTTGATGAGCCGCAGAAGAGCATCGCGGCTGGTCAGTTCGCCGCCTGGTATCAGGGCGAAGAACTAGTGGGTTCGGGAGTGATTGCTTAGCATTTTTGCACGGGATAAGGCGTGCTTTGCCAAAGTGCGGGGGGGTCGGAGAATCCGCTGATGGTGGTCACTGAGCCGGAGGCTCAGCACCAGGTTGGTGGTTTATTCTCTTAACTCCTCAATGTCAAAGTCATCCGAGGTGCCATACTCCACCAGTTTGCTGAGGTGGTAGGTGTCCAATGACAGCAAGTCCTTCAGCAAAAAGTCCTCTTCCAACACTTCAAGCACCTCAAACTCCGATACGTCTCCGTAGTTGGTTAGCCGGTAATGCTTCCCAACGCGGAGGTTATCGAACGACATAGTGAGCGAGGTTGGCTTCTTCATCAATTGCGATTTTTGACGACAAGCAGGGTAATGGCTGCGCCCAGCAGGGCGGTGCCCGCCACAGTGACCCAGCGGTCGGGAAGCACGAAGTCGGGCTGATTGCTGTTCTTCCAGCCGCCACTCACCTTGCCCCACTGCGGCATCGGTTCAAAGAGGTTGCCCGTGGTTGGGTCGGTCGGTTCGTCGCGGAAGTGCCCGTCGGCGATCATCTTGCGGTAGCGTTTGTCGAACGTCGCGGGAGCCACCGCGCGGGCCAGTCGCATAATTTTGCCCATGCCACCCACAATAGCTTCTTCTTTCGGGTGCTTGATCATAGAGATGATGGCTTTTGCCACCTGGTCGGCCTTGATGCGGGGCTTGGGCGCTTGCACCTCCTGGCCGTAGTAGTTCCCGGCCTGGTTAAAGATAGGCGTATCGATCACGGCCGGATACACCGTGCCCACGTGAATATCGGGCTCGTCGGCCAGCTCCTGGGCCAGGCTTAGGCTCAGCCCCCGAATGGCGAACTTGCTCAGCGAGTAGCCGCCGGTGTAGGGTTGCCCCACCAGCCCCACCACCGACGACACGTTGATCAGGTGACCGTGTCCTTGCTGGCGGAACTGGGCCACCGCGGCGCGGGCTCCGTAGATGTAGCCGAAAAGATTTACTTCCAGCAACTGCCGCAGGTCTTGCGTAGGGATTTCGTCGAAGCGACCGAAGAGTGATACGGCAGCGTTGTTGAGCCATACGTCTATCTTACCGAAGCGTTCAATGGTTTCTTGAGCCAGCGCATCAACTTCCTCTTCTTTGGTCACGTCGGTGGGCCGCACCAACACGGCACTGCCCCGCTGACGGCACAGTTCGGCCGCTTCATCGAGGGCTTCTTGGCGACGAGCCGCCAGCACTAGAGAACTTTGGTAGCTGGTGGCCAGGGCCAGGGCGGTGGCGCGCCCGATGCCACTGGAGGCACCGGTAATTACGATAGTTTTAGCGGATAACATAGGCAGACTAAAAAGTTGAGTATACTCAGAATAAGGCCACTTTCCGGAAAATGTTTTGAAAAATGCCTTCGGATTAGCCATCTCTTGTTGTAAAGCTACGGCTGGTCGGCAGAGAAATACTAGCTTACTGCTTCTCGGTAGTTGTTAAACACCGTTTGGTTGACGCGTGGGTCGGTCACAATTTCTAGCAACTTGGCGTGGCTGCTTTCCCGATGATAAAAGTCGGTGAGGTAGGGGGCTAGTAGCGCAAACGTGCCCGCTTCAGTCAGGTCAATTTGATGATATTCTATGCCGAAGTCACGGGCGGTGCATTCGGCGGTCAGCGCCTGGTGGGTCTCGAAGTATTCTTCCAGCTCTGGTTGCTGGTCGGGGCCGTTGATGAGGCGAAAGATGCCGCCCCCGTGGTTGTTGAGCAGCACCACCCGCAGGTTGGGCAGCGGATAGTTATGCCAAAATGCGTTGCGATCATAAAAGAAGGCCATATCACCGGTGAACAACACCGTCAGTTGGTCGGAAGCCAGTGCTGAACCCACCGCCGTGCTGTTGCTGCCATCAATGCCGCTGGTGCCTCGGTTGGCAAACACTTCCACCTGTTTTTGTTTATCTGACAACCCAACCAAGTTGGCGTAGCGCACCGTCATGCTGTTGGCCAGGTGCAGATTTACCGCATTGGGCAGGTAGTGCAGCACGGTTTGAAGCGTCTGAAATTCTCCAACCGGCTGAGCAGCGTCCGGGGGGAACAAGGTATCGATCTGCTGCTGTGCTTCGGCCGCTCGATGCTGCCAGTTCTGGCAGTAGTCCGACTGCAAAACGGAAGGCTCGGCGAGTAGCGGTTGCAGTTGGGAGAGAAACCGGATGGGTTCGGTATGGATCACTTTGGTGAGCGCCCCGAAGGTGTCAGCGGCGGAGCCCGTCGGTTGAATGTGCCAGTGGGCGGCAGGACGGTGACTTCGCAAAAAGAGTTTGAGGTTTTTAGAAATAACCGAACGACCGAAGGTGATCAGCAAGTCAGGCACCAGCGCGTTATCGGGTCTGGTTAGGATCACATCCGCGTGTCGCACGGCCGAAGTAACCGGATGCAGGTTGGAAATCACATCGGCCACCACGGGTACTTGCTGCGAACTACAAAACGCGTTGATCACTGAAACCAAGTCCGTATTCAGCTCATCTTGTCCACCTACGATCAGTCTTCTACCGTACTGCTGCCAGTCACCGGCTAGCGTCTGTATGGATGCTTCAGGAAGGATTGAATCCGACGGCACGGGTACGATTACCTTTGGACTTTCGCCGAATTGTATCTCTTCGTCAGCGGTTGGGTAAAAAGGTTCGCGGATGGGCACGTTGAGGTGCACCGGCCCCGGCGGGTATGCCCGGCTCAGATTAATCGCTTCGGCCACTTGGCGCGCTGCGTAGCGTACGTCCGCTTCGGTTTGGCCGACCGGCAGTTCGTAGCTGGCCTTCACGTGCGCTCCGTAGATGCCTCGCTGACGAATGGTTTGCCCGTCTAATTGGTCGATCCACTCCGGGGGACGGTCGGCCGTGAAGGTAATCAGCGGCACGTGCTGAAAGAAGGCTTCAGCCACCGCCGGGGCGTAGTTATAGGCCGCCGAGCCCGAGGTGCACACCAGGGCAACCGCCTGCCGTAGTTGCTGCGCTATGCCTAGTCCGATAAAGGCCGCCGAACGCTCGTCGCTAATGATTTTGGTGGTGATGTCCGGGTGGCGGACGAAGGCCAGCGTGAGGGGCGCACTGCGCGAACCTGGTGAGAGCACAACTTGGCTTACTCCGAGTTGAGCGCAAATTTGAGCAGCGTTGAGAACAGAGGGGAGGAGCAATATTTTTCTTTCAAGAAGTAACTTGCTAATTCTCCGAAAGTTTTTTAGCGTCCGAGAATGCTTTTAGCAAAAAAGCCAGCGCTGTTTCCAACACTGGCTTTTGGTACGGATAGGCCTCTTTTTACCTACGCTGCCGAAGGGCTTCTATTTTCTCCGCAAAGCTTTCGGGAAGGCGACCTGTTGATCTGCCGCCTTGGGAGTCAGTAGCCCGGATTGAGATTTCCTCCAATGCTCCATAAGGAACTTTGCTATCCGCTTGATACCGAATATTCAGGTAGTCGGACAGTGATTGAATGCTATCGTAGTTTGACAAATAGGTGGCTTTATATTGCATATCTTGCTGTGAATCGCCAACAAGCGGATGACTGTTAGTGATTTCAGTTGGTAACTGATGTAGCCGAGCGCGGTATTCTCCTTCGTTTATGGATGAACGAACGTACCACGCAATAGTCTCCCATATGCTATCTTTAAACGCCACGTATTCCCAATGTCCTTCGGCAAAATCAGCTTCGTAGTTTCCTTGAATTTGAATTCGGCGTTCCCGTAATCCTTCCTTTATCACATTCGCCGATGCTTCAGGAATTTTATAAGCGCTTTCTAAAGGATCGCTTCCTGCATGATAGTAGGTAACTTCGCCTCCGTCAAGAAATATAGAATGGTGGTAACTATCAAATAACCCGTCTGGGTGGTAGACAAATAATTCGCTAGCTACTTCATCCCTCTCATTGTACTCAAAAAATTCATAGTCTGTCTCCATTTGGCTCACAGATCCTTTTATGCTAATATATAGTCCATCGACTGGCGGAATGGATACCTGTTGCATCAATTTCATGGGCTGGAAATCTTCAGATTCTAATTTATATTGTTGATCTACTCGAATATTATCTAGCCAAGCATAACTCGCAGCGCTGCCATCTTTGGCATTATTAGCAACAAATAAACCCACTGGTTCTTCTAAAATATCTAAAGAAGCCCGATAACCTGTACCGAATGTACTAAGTGAGGCATAGGCATTAGATGCGGAAGTCAACGTCTGCATTCCTTCTGGGACTCCATAGTCTACCTGTGCTGTACCAATCACTGGTCTATTCGTTGTGGAGCTTCCCCTTAAGAACCACAAATTTGGGGCGATATCCTGATATGATTCTATAATTAGATGACGGTTGTTGTCATTAAATCGGTAAGTCATTGCTATTGAAATAATAAGTCCTTTATCCATCCGATCTTTGCGATCAATATCAACTGTTTCACCGTTTCGCAGCTCTTCGGTCTGGATGATATTACCTTCGGTGTCACAAACGATAAGCCAAGCCTCTTTGGGTAAATAAGTCTGCTCCCCCAGATAATTATCATCTACCTTGAGACTGAACAACTTGTTGAAAATGTTGATCTGCTGAACGGCTTCGGTGGGTTCGCCATCCCCAGTCTGGGCCACGGTGCGCAGGGTGTAGGCCCCGTCTTCATACTGCTTGGTATCCAACATCACTTCGTACGGAGCTTCGGTGTCTTCGCCAACCAGTTCGTCGTCGAGATAAAACAGCACCTTAGTGCCCGCGGAAGGAGTGGCTGTTTCAGCTTTCAGGGAAGCGTTGAGCCAGACCTTTTCGCCTGCTTGCGGCGAAGTGATGGTAACGGCTGAGGGGGTTTCATTTCTGACATCTTCTTGGCAGGAAGCCAGAAAGAGCACGCTGGCTATCGCCCAGCAACTAACTACATGCTTTTTCATCAGAATTTTTTTTTGTGACTATTTTTATAGTTTGGTAAACAAAAATAGCCGGATAAACTCTAGTCAAAAACTAGAGTTGCAGCAAAAAATTACCCGGGTGGGAGCTTCGCTAAAAGTGGTGCTTCGCGGCAAAAAAATGAAGGGGAGATGCTAATTCATCAAAATCTAAGGAGCAAATCACAAGGCATAGGATATTGGTTGGTGGCAACCGGCCAAGAAGCCGCCTTAAAAAATCTTTCCGCCTTCATCTCTACATCGCTTAGCTAGCGTCCGAAATTCTACTTTGAGCGCTCTGTCTAGAACCCTTCGGCTTCACTTATAGCGACTGGTTTTCAATAGAAGCCAGTTGCACCAGCACTTCGTATTCCTCGGCGGTGATGTCCTGATAGAAATAGTAGATCGGATTCACCCGCTCGTCGTCACGAAACACTTCATAATGCAGATGAGGAGCCGTGGAGGTGCCCGTGTTGCCCACCTGGCCGATGCTTTGGCCACGCTCTACTTTCTGCCCCTGCTTCACACTGAAGTCTTGCAGGTGGGCGTAGCGCGTACGGTAGCCGAAGCCGTGGTTAATGATCACCTGCTTGCCGTAGCCTGACAACGAAGTTTTAACCACTTCCACTGTTCCCGCTCCGGTGGCGTACACCGGGGTGCCCTGGGGGGCTGAGAAGTCGATGCCGGGGTGCATCATCTTCACTTTGTAAATGGGGTGCACCCGCATGCCAAAGCCGGAAGCCAGGCGGCGCAGTTCTTTGTTTGACACCGGCTGAATGGCGGGCAGCGAAGCCAGCATATCCGACTTGTCGGTAGCTAACGTCAGCAGGTCGTCGTACGACTTCGTCTGAATGTAGAGTTGCCGGTCAAGTTTATCGATGCGTTGAAAAGTATTAGCAATCAACTCTTCGCTGTCTAATCCGTTCTCTAGCAACTCCTTGTAACGATCCACGCCGCCCACCCCCGCGCTGCGCACCGAGGAAGGAATAGGCTCCGCTTCAAAAATGGTTCGATACACGTTGTTGTCTCGCTCCTGCAAAGAATTCAGCATT
Source organism: Cyclobacteriaceae bacterium (assembly GCA_965217295.1). GTDB lineage: Bacteria > Bacteroidota > Bacteroidia > Cytophagales > Cyclobacteriaceae > Tunicatimonas. The sequence continues at coordinate 2,180,036 of CBDCHR010000008.1, read as the reverse complement.
TGGTTGGCGCGATCCATTTCCTTGCCCAGCATGTCGTAGTAAAAGTGCAGTTCTTCGTTTTCCTTTTTTAGTTTGGCCGCCTTGGGCGATTCAAAGTAGGTATCGAAGACGATCACCAAACATATCCCGGCCACCAGCACCAGCACCACAAAGCCCAACACGTTCAGAAACACGTCCCAGCGGCTGGTGCGCACCCGCTCGTACTTGCAAGTTTCCGTATCGTAATAATACTTGATTTTTGGCATCGCTGACGCTTATCTTTGGCGATTTGTCCTACTTTTGTCGGACCTCTTTGTTTTTAACGCTTTGAAGGCAACGAATGCCTAAAAACAGTCAAATTATTTCTTAACTAGCAAGTTAGTGGTTTTCGTACTGGCAAAACCGGTGAAGCAATAGCAAAAATTACATCCCATGAATTCTCAGGAAATCAGGTCAGCCTTTATTCGTTTTTTTGAACAAAAACAGCACCAGTTCGTGCCCTCCGCCCCCATCGTCAGCAAAGACGACCCCACGTTGATGTTTGCTAATGCGGGTATGAATCAGTTTAAAGACTACTTCCTGGGCAACGAACCGCCCCCCTACTCCCGGGCGGTCAACAGCCAAAAGTGCCTACGCGTATCGGGCAAGCACAACGACCTGGAAGAGGTGGGCCTGGACACCTACCACCACACCATGTTCGAAATGCTGGGTAATTGGTCATTTGGCGACTACTTCAAGCAAGAAGCCATTGCCTGGGCCTGGGAGTTGTTGACAGACGTCTATCAGTTGCCCAAAGACCGACTCTACGCTACCGTGTTCGGCGGAGACGAGGGCGATGGTCTGTCTGTTGACAAGGAAGCCCACGGCTACTGGAAGGAATGGATCGACGAAGACCGAATCTTACTGGGATCAAAGAAGGACAACTTCTGGGAAATGGGCGACACCGGTCCCTGCGGTCCCTGTTCGGAAATCCACATTGACCTGCGCTCGCCCGACGAGATTGCCGCGGTGCCCGGCCGAGAGTTAGTAAACCAGGACCATCCGCGGGTGGTGGAAATCTGGAACCTGGTGTTTATGCAGTTCAACCGCCAGCAGTCCGGGGCGTTGCAGCCGCTAGCCGCCCGGCACATCGACACCGGCATGGGCTTCGAGCGGCTAGTGATGGCTATCCAGCACAAAACGTCTAACTACGACACCGACGTGTTCGCCCCACTCATCGCGCAGGTGAGCCAACGGGCCGGAGTGAGCTACGGCGCAAAAGCAGAAACCGACGTTGCCATTCGGGTGATTGTGGATCACATTCGGGCCATCACCTTCACCATTGGCGACGGGCAGTTGCCATCCAACAACAAGGCGGGCTACGTGATTCGCCGGATCCTGCGGCGGGCGGTGCGTTACGGATACACTTTCCTGAATTTTAAAGCGCCCTTTCTGTACGAATTGGTGCCGATCCTAGCGGATCAATTCGCGCCGATTTTTCCGGCCGTGAAGGAGCAGCAAGACTTTATTGCCAAAGTGATTCAGGAGGAAGAGCAATCATTTTTGCGAACCCTGGAGGTGGGCTTGCGCAAAATGGAACAAATCAATCAGGAATACCGAACGTCGGGCGTCATTCCGGGGGCGGTGGCCTTCGAGTTGTACGACACTTTCGGTTTTCCCTTTGATCTAACGGCGCTTATCGCCCGCGAGAAGGGTCTGTCCGTCGATGAAGCAGGATTTAAGCAGGAGATGGCGCAACAAAAGAAACGTTCGCGCGCCGCGGCGGTATCCGACACCGGCGACTGGACGGTAGTGAACGACGCGCCGGTCAAATTTGTAGGTTACGATCATCTTACCGCTGAAGCCCGGATCGTGAAGTATCGGAAAGTGAGCGAAAAAGACCGTACGTATTATCAGGTGGTGCTCGATACCACTCCCTTCTACCCCGAGGGTGGCGGACAAGTGGGCGACACGGGCTACCTGGAAGCCAACGGCGAAAGAATTCGCGTGATCGATACCAAAAAAGACAACGACCTGATTGTTCATATCACCGAGCAGTTGCCCAAAGATACGGCGAGCACCTTTCGCTGCGTGGTGGACGCTGGCAAGCGGCAGCGCACTCAGAACAACCACACCGCTACGCACCTGCTGCACGCCGCCCTGCGCGCGGTGCTCGGCGACCACGTGCAGCAGCGCGGCTCGCTGGTCAACGACCGACTCTTGCGCTTCGATTTCTCACACTTTGCCAAGCTGAGCGATGAGGAGATCAAAAGGGTAGAGCAACAGGTGAACCAAAAAATTCGGCAAAACCTGGTTTTGGAAGAGCGACGCAGCGTGCCCATCGATGAGGCCAAAGCGCTGGGAGCGATGGCTTTGTTCGGAGAGAAATACGGTGATCAAGTGCGCGTGGTCATCTTCGATCCTGCCTACTCGGTGGAGCTTTGTGGGGGTACGCACGTGGCCGCGACCGGACATATCGGTTTGTTCAAAATCACCTCCGAAGGCTCCACGTCGGCGGGCGTGCGCCGCATTGAAGCGGTGACTGCGGATGCTGCCGAGGCGCTGGTGGACCAGCAAGAACAACTCATTCAGGAGATTCAGGAGCTCTTGAAGCAGCCTCATGATCTGAAAAAAGCGGTCGAGACGCTGCTGCACGACAAAAACCAGCTACAAAAGCAATTGGAAACGTCGCAACAAAAGGAAGCGGCTGGGCTCAAAGACGATCTTCTTAAGAAAGCGTATTCAGTGAACGGGGCCAGCGTCATCGTGGAGCAAGTTAACTTGCCCAGCGCTGATGCGCTAAAAAAACTAGCGTTTGATTTGAAAAACCAGCAGGAGAACTTGGTGCTGGTATTGGCGGCTGACGTGGCCGGGAAGCCTCAAATTGCCATTGCCATCGACGAAACGCTGGTGAAGTCGCACGACCTGCACGCTGGAAAGCTGGTGAAAGAACTGGCTAAGCACATTCAAGGGGGCGGCGGCGGTCAGCCGTTTTTCGCCACGGCGGGCGGAAAAAAGATGGACGGGCTGCCTCAGGTGGTAACTGCGGCCAAATCGTTACTGGAGCAAGCTTTCGGTCACTCGTTGTGAAAAAGCGTGATGAATCACGCGACTACTCCTGATTGAAATCAATTTTATCGACCATATAGCTGCTGCCGAACTGTTTGATCAGCATAAACACCCGAAACTCGCCCCGGTCGTGGGTGTAAGTGCCTACGGTATACTTAAGTCCTTCTTTCGAAGAACCCTGGTGCACGTAGCGAAACCCTTGCGGAGGATATTTACTGAAAAAGTCTTTCAGGATAAACTCCGCTTGATTGCGGCTGTAACTGGCTTTTTCGCCATTGATGCTAATTTCGACGGTGTTGTTAAAGTGATTGCCCAGTTCTCGCGAACTGCCTGTCTTGAGCGCATCACGCACGTTGTTGATCACCTCGTTTTGCGCACTAGCGGGCGAAGCCCCCAGCGAAAAAAGGCAGAATGCGATCAACCAAAACCATCTTCTGTATTGAAAACTCATATTCGTCTACCAACTTTACTGAGTTGTTTACCAAAACTGTGCCAACGGTTTGCGCGTCTCATTCACGTTGAGGTCAATCGGCTTCGTGATCAGCAAAGTAGCGCAACATAGCAAAAACTGATATTAAAGTTTGTGTATTTATACGAATTTTAGAAATCAATGAGGAATTTTAGAATCTTCACGCGCTTACGAAGAATCACCCTGAACCGGCTCGTGATCGGCCTGGGCTTATTAATTGTGAGCTTGATTATCGGGGAAGCCGGATTTATGTTAGTAGAAAGGTACTCGCCCGTGGAGGCTTTCTATATGACGGTGATCACCCTATCCACCGTGGGATTCTCGGAAGTGAAGCCCCTGTCGGACGCTGGGCGCTTGTTTACCAGTTTTTATATTATCTTTAACCTCGGAATTTTTGCCTACGCCATCAGTCTGCTCACGGCCTTTATCGTGGAAGGAGAGTTTCGAGAAACCTTTCGTAAATACATTACCAGCCGACGCGTGCAGCGATTGTCCAATCATATTATTGTGTGTGGCTTCGGCCGAAACGGGGTGCGCACCTGCGAGGAATTGCTGCAGAGCAACCGCTCGTTTGTGGTGGTAGAACAAAATCCGCAGTTAATCAAGAGTTTTCCGGATAGTGCCAACTTCCAGTATATTATCGGTGATGCCACCGCCGACGACACCCTGCTGGCGGCGGGCATCGACCGGGCCGAGGCTATTATCACTACCTTGCCGAAGGATACGGACAACGTATTTATTGCCCTCACCGCTCGGGAGCTCAATCCTAAGGTAACCATTGTATCGCGCGCATCGGAAGAGAGTTCGGAGAAAAAACTCCTCCGAGCCGGAGCCAATCAGGTGGTGATGCCCGATGCCATCGGGGGCATCCACATGGCCCGCCTTATTACCAAACCCGACGTGATCGAGTTTCTTAATATCCTCACGGGAGTGAGCAACGAACATCTTAAGCTGGAAGATTTTACCTTTGAGGAGATCAAAGCAGAATACCAGCACCAGACGCTGCGGCAACTCAACATCCGCCAGCACACCGGGGCCACGGTGATTGGTTTTCGGCATCAATCGGCCGGGTTCACGTTTAACCCGCACGGTGACCTGGAGTTTGGAGAAGGGGACACGATGATCATCATCGGCACCGACCAAAACATTGAGCGTTTCAAGGCCCACTACACCTAATTCGCGACGGTCGGATCAGTGCCTATTGACCCCGAACTGTCGGTCGCGAATTATTACCACTCAATCTCCGGCTTTTCGTGCTCCCGGAGGTAGGCGTTGGCCTGTTTGAAATGGTCGTTGCCAAAAAAGCCGCGATCGGCGGCGAAGGGCGACGGGTGCGCTGATTTGAGCACCAGGTGTCTGTCTTCGTCGATTACTGCTCCTTTCTTTTGAGCATAGGCGCCCCATAACATGAATACCACGTGTTCTTTTTCTTCGGAAATCTTACGGATCACGGCATCGGTGAACTCTTCCCATCCTTTCTTTTGGTGAGAACCCGCCTGCCGGGCACGCACCGTGAGGGTTGAATTGAGGAGTAGCACGCCCTGCTTGGCCCAGCGCTCCAGGTTGCCGCTGTTGGGAACTTCCTGATCGTACTCGGTTTTGATCTCCTTAAATATATTGATTAGCGACGGTGGTTTGGTCATGCCCTCGCGCACCGAAAACGCCAAGCCGTTGGCCTGCCCCGGCCCGTGGTAAGGGTCTTGCCCCAGGATAACCACCCGGGTCTCGTCAAAGTCAGTAAGATCGAAAGCGCGAAAAATCTCCGGACCTGGCGGATATACCGTATGGTTTTTGTATTCAGACTTAAGAAACTCAACCAAACTCAAAAATTGGGGTTTACTAAACTCGCCCGAGAGCCGGTCTTTCCACGAGGGTGCAATTTTAACGTTCATTTTATTTCGGTTAAATAGGTTATCTTAAACATATAATTAACTTTAGCCGTGAAAAAGCAAGCAGTCACACGATGGTAACAGAAATCACGGCAGGGGTTAAAGTAACGGTAGAAACAGAATATCAACCCGATTATTCTAGTCCTAGCCAGAGCCACTACGTGTTTACTTATCAGGTCACTATTGAAAATAACAGCAACCACACCGTAAAGTTACTTCGCCGCCATTGGCATATTCACGACGTTGGTTTTCCCAAACGCGAGGTGGAAGGCGACGGAGTGATTGGGAAGCAACCGGTGCTAGAACCGGGAAACGCCCATCGCTACGTGTCGGGCTGTAACCTGAAGTCGGGCATTGGCAAGATGAAGGGCGCCTACCTGATGCAGCGGATCATGGACGACCATCAGTTAGAGGTGGTCATTCCTGAATTTACGATGATGGCCCCCTACCGGGCCAACTAAGCTCGGAACCAACTTTGTTTTCAGACAACCTTTCGCTGGTTCGCGGCTATCTGCACCACTGGCTGCACGCCCTCAACGAGCACTCGTTGCAGGCGCCCTTTATTTACAACTTATACTGCAACGTTATCAAGAACGATCGGTTGCTCCCGGTGTTTCAGCCGATTGAGGCCACCCGCCACCGTTTGCTCCGTTGCTCTGATCAAATAGCCGTTAGCAACCTGGGAGCCCCCTCGCGGGTGTCAGCGCAATCAACCCGAAAGGTGAGCAGTGTGGCTCGGCACGGTTTGAGTTCGGCCAAGTTTGGGCGACTTTTATACCGGTTAGCGACTTATAATTCATCGAACTACTTGGTGGAATTAGGCACTTCGCTGGGGATCACTACACTCTATCTGGCAACCGCCCGCCCCGCGGGGGTAGTGTATACGTTGGAAGGAGGGGGGGCAATTGCTGACCGCGCCGAACGGGTTTTCAACGATCTGGGGCACTATGATATTCACCTAGTGCGGGGGGATATAGACCATACGCTTCCGGATTTGCTCCAACAACTGCCCCGGGTAGACTTTGCCTACTTAGATGCCAACCACCGCTACGAGCCAACCGTAGCATATTTTGAGCAGGTGGTAGCCAGAACCGATGAGCGCAGCATCGTGGTGATCGACGATATTTACTGGTCGGGCGAGATGCAACGCGCGTGGCGGCACATTCAGCAGCATCCGGCAGTTTCTTTAACGCTGGATCTATTTGATGCGGGATTGGTTTTTTTTACGCCCCTAAGTATTCGCCAAGACTACGTATTGATGTTTTAGCGCACTTGCTGTTACTTTCGAAGTTGCTCGGGATCAAGGTAGGCTCCCAACGTGGCAGTTTGTTGAGAGACTTCGGCCCAGGGCCTCGGGATTTGCAACAGAAATAGCCCGCCGGGGGCCATGTTGCTCACCGGCTCACCCGTTAGGTACTCCGCCAAATACGTAAGGGTAGGATTATGCCCGACGATCATCAGGCGATTGACTGCCTCCGTTTGCTGATTGATCAGCGAGAGGACCGAACGCACGGAAGCCTGATACAACTCATCAGAATAATCAACCCGTCCGCCGTAATGCATTTGTTCGGCGAGTATCTCCGCGGTGCTACGGGCCCGCTGGGCGGTACTCACCAGCATTAAATCAACAATTTGCTGTTGTTCGCTCAGGTGGTGTCCCAGGCGGGTAGCGTTCTGATAGCCCTTTGCACTCAGCTCTCGTTCGCTATCTTTTTTGCCTCGTTCCGCTTCGTTGGCCGTGGCGTGACGCACTAAAAATAATTCTTTTGTCATACGAAAAGGTATAGTTTGACCACGAATGCGGTCTCTATTTGCTAGGGTCTGTACCATTTAATAGAACTTTGTTTTGGGAAACAAGGTATTAGTACAGTACTTCGCGCCCCACGTAGCGTATCCTTTGTTTGTAGGACGACCTGCGTAGGATGTCGAGCAGAAAACGATTGGTTTAGCCGATCTAACTCCGGCAATTTACCACAAAATAGCTGAGCAAACCCATTCATTATGCCTAAGAACCTTGTAATTGTTGAGTCACCAGCCAAAGCCAAAACCATTGAAGGATATTTGGGAGGAGATTTTAAAGTTATGTCTAGCTACGGTCACGTGCGTGATTTGCCCAAGGATGACACCGGCGTAGATATCGAGAATGGCTTCAAACCCACCTATCAGGTATCTCCTGACAAGAAAGAGATCATCGCTCAGCTTAAAAAACTAGTAAAGACCTCCGACACAATTTATTTAGCTAGTGATGATGACCGGGAGGGTGAGGCTATCTCGTGGCATTTAAAAGAAGTGCTGAACCTTGACGACAGCCGTACCAAGCGAATTGTTTTTCGTGAAATCACCAAGAAAGCCATCCTCAACGCCATCCAGACGCCGCGGGGCATCGACATCGACCTGGTGAACGCCCAGCAGGCGCGCCGCATTTTGGACCGAATTGTGGGCTACGAACTCTCTCCGTTGCTGTGGAAGAAGATTAAACGGGGTCTATCAGCCGGTCGGGTGCAGTCGGTGGCGGTACGCCTGGTGGTGGAGCGCGAGCGTGAGATTGCTGACTTCAGCACCAAATCGTCGTTTCGAGTCACTGCTGAATTCAAACTGGAGAACAACAGTGTGCTGAAGGCCGAATTACCTAAGAAATTTGATACCGAAGAAGAGGCCTACGCTTTTTTGGACACTTGCAAGGCCGCCAATTTCTCTATCCAGAAGCTGGAGATGAAACCGGTTAAAAAGTCACCCGCTCCGCCCTTTACCACCTCTACGCTGCAGCAGGAAGCGTCGCGCAAGCTAAGCTTCTCGGTGTCGCAGACCATGACCTTGGCCCAACGCCTCTACGAAGCGGGTAAGATCAGCTATATGCGAACCGACTCCCTGAACCTGTCGGAAGAAGCAGTGGCGAAAGCCAGTGGCGAAATCACCGGTAGCTACGGTGACCAGTACCTGCAGACCCGTAAGTACAAAACCAAAAAGGAATCTGGGGCGCAGGAAGCCCACGAAGCCATTCGCCCCACCGATTTTTCGGCCAAGGAAGTGAGTGGCGACCGGCAGCAGCAACGCCTGTACGAACTGATCTGGAAGCGCGCCATCGCTTCGCAAATGGCTGACGCTCAGATTGAGCGAACCACCGCCACCATTGCCATCTCCAACAGCCCGCTTACCTTAACCGCCTCGGGTGAGGTGATTAAGTTTGATGGTTTTCTAAAGGTATACCTGGAGTCGTCGGATGACGAGGAGGACGAAGACAAGAAGGGCATGCTTCCGCCCCTGAAAGAGGGGCAGGAACTTGATTTGGACATTATGCAGGCGCGGCAAACATTTTCGCGCCCGCCCGCTCGGTATACAGAAGCTAGCCTGGTGAAGAAACTGGAAGAGATGGGCATCGGTCGTCCTTCGACCTACGCGCCTACCATCTCAACCATTCAGAAGCGGGGCTACGTGGAGAAAGAAGATCGAGAAGGAAAGGAGCGGGAGTACCAGCAACTCACCCTGCAAATGCCCACCACCCAGGTGGAGACTAAAACCCTGACCGAGATCACCGGTACCGAAAAGAAAAAGCTGTTTCCTACTGATATTGCGATGGTGGTGAACGACTTTCTGACCGAGTACTTTTCAAATGTGCTAGACTATTCGTTTACTGCGGAGGTGGAGAAGGAGTTTGATGAGATTGCCCAAGGTGGGAAGCAGTGGGAAAAGATGCTGCACGACTTCTACAACCGGTTCCATCCGAAGATTGAGAGCACCGGCGAAGTGGACCGCACCACCATTCAGAACGACCGGAGGCTGGGCGAAGACCCCAAATCCGGCCTACCGGTGATTGCCCGCCTGGGCAAGTTCGGTCCAATGGTGCAGATTGGCGAAACCGACGGCGAGGAAAAACCCAAGTATTCGAGCCTGCGCAAGGGGCAATTTATTGAGACGCTTACGCTAGAAGAGGCCCTCGAACTGTTCAAATTGCCCCGCGAGGTGGGCGAGTATGAGGGGGAAGAGATGGTGGCCGCCATTGGGCGCTTCGGACCCTACGTGCGGCACAAGGGTAAGTTTGCTTCACTGACGCGGGACGATGATCCTTTGACTATCAAAGCTGAGCGGGCTATTGAGTTAATAGAGGCGAAGCGAAAGTTGGATGCCGAAAAATACATCAAGGTGTTTGACGAAAACCCCGACATTCAGGTCTTAAAGGGCCGCTACGGTCCGTACATCAAGGCGGGTAAGAAGAATGTGAAGATCCCCAAGGATCGACAGCCCGAAGAACTCACCCTGGAAGAGTGCGTGACCCTAGCCGAAGCCACTCCGGAGAAGAAGGGTCGGGGTGGCGGACGGAAGAAGAAGTAGCCTTCTTCGGTAGGGCTAGACGGCTACGGCCAATCAATCAGGAGATCAACTCAGGGCTCAGGGCGCGATGGCGTTGCACGCGCCGGATCACCGGATAGGCCAGCACCGACAACAAAATGATGGCCGTGCCCACGTAAAAGGGCACCGACATGGCTTCCTTTTCTCCAAAAATCAGCACCGCCAGTAGAATGCCGTAAACCGGTTCCAGGTTGTTGGTCAGGTTCATCGCAAAGGCCGTTACGTAGCGCATCAGGTTCACCGATGCCGAAAAGGCGTACAGCGTGCATACCAGCGAAAGAACCAGTAGGTATATCCAATCAGAAGCGGTGGGGACAAGCAGCAGCGTACCCGCTTCACTTAGATAAGCCGCGTATACCGGAAAGAACAGCGCCACACTCAGACAAGCACCCATCATTTCGTAGAACGTGATCACGTAGGCATTGTGCTGCTGCGCAAACCGAGCGTTCAAGATAGTGAACACCGCTCCGAGTATGGCCGAAGCAATGGCCATCGACAGGCCTAGCGCGTGGTCGAACTCGAACCGAAAGATTACGTACAACCCCACGATGACCAGCAGCCCCAAACCCACCTCGTAGCCCCTGATCTTCCGACCAGTCATCCAGGGCTCGAGCAAACTGGTCCACAGCGAGCAAGTAGCCATGCCAGCTAAGCACACCGAAGCATTAGCCACCCGGGCGGCAGCAAAGAACAGTATCCAATGCGCAGCGATGAGCGCGCCCGTACCCAGGATGGCAACTACCGTAGTCCGTGGCAAAACCCACGGTCTTTTTCTAATCAGCAAAACTACCGCCAGGGCTACCGAGGCAATCAGGGTACGGTAGAACACTACTTCCACCGCTGGAATACTGATTAGCAGGCCTAAAACAGCCGTGAAGCCCCAGATCAACACCACAAAGTGGAGCAGCAAGTAATGCTTAAACTGAGCCATTAGCGCGGAACGGTGTTGTAGAGTACCACGCCCACCGCCGAGAAAACGATGTTAGGCAGCCAGACCGCCAGTAGTGGATTAATGGAGTTTACCTCGGCCAGGCTTCGGGCAAAAATGAAAAAGATAATGTAAACAAAAGCAATCATGAACCCCAGCGCAATCTGGAAACCGGAGCCTCCCCGGGCTTTTCGGGCTGACATAATCACTCCGATAAAGGTGAGAATAACGGCGGTGAAGGGCGACATATACCGAATGTATTTCTCTACCCGGTAGATGGGGATATCATTGCCCCCACGCTCCTGCTGCTTGGCAATGTAGGCATCTAATTCCGGCAACGTCATTGTCTCGAACATCTGGTAGGTACTGCCAAAATCGTCGGGATGGATGTTGATTGTGGTGTCCATTTCTGAGCCGTTCTGAATCGTTTCTTCCTCTCCGGAAAAGGTATGTAATGTCCAATCCTTCAGTTTCCATTTGGTGTTGGTAGAGTCCCACTCGATGCGTCGGGCCGACAATTTCTCCAGCATTTCGTTACCGCGGATTTTCTCCAGGGTGAAGCGGTAGCCCACCTCAGAGTTATTGTTGTAGTTCTCCATGTAAGCGTAGGCTTCGGGGGCCACTTTAATATGGATGTCGCTCTCATCGAAGTAGAAGGGCGATTTAACGTACTTGAGCTCGAACTCGATACGCCCCTTATTGGCGTTGGGAATAATCCATCCGTTGAGCCAGAAGCTAACCCCGGCGATCAGGCAGGCACCCAGAAAATAAGGAAACAGTAAACGACGAAAACTTACGCCGCCGCTTAGAATAGCAATAATCTCAGTGTTTCCGGCTAATTTGGAGGTAACGAACACCACCGCGATAAACACCGTGATGGGAGTGATCAGGCTAGCTACGTACGGAATAAAATCCAGGTAGTACCTCAGAATTTCTAGCGTACCTAGCTTGTGCTCTAAAAAGTCATCGTTCTTCTCGGTAAAATCGATGACCGACACAATTGACACCAGCAGCAGGACAACGAACAAAAACGTGCCTAAAAACTTCTTAAGTACGTACTGGTCAATAATTTTCATTTACTGCTCCTCAGGCACTAAAGGCTCTCAATCTTTTCCACTGACAAGCCGGTTAACTCTGATATTTCGTTCAGGTTGTAACCCCTCTGCTTCATGTCCTTTGCTACTTTTTCCATCCCCTTCTCCATCCCCTTCTCGACTGCTTCTTCCACCGCATAATCCAATGTGTTCTTCCAATCGCGTTTGTACTTCAAACTTGCTTGGTACTGTTCCATATCTTGTTTGTTTAGTTTCGCTACTTCAGCAATTTTAAATGCTTTTCTAAAAATCTTTTCCTGTAATACAGTAGGTATCTCCTGAAAACGATGTAAGTTCTTTAGAAGAAACAACCATTTCTCAAAATGGGTTGTCAGTTCTTCTTCGGTTTTGTTGAACTTTGTCATTTCCAGGTAAATAAAGGTAAGTTTATCGTAGAAAACTTCTTTCCGTTGAGTCTCCATTAACTTTACTTCATGAAGAAACTGGTTGGGATGGCTATCGTCAAACGCGAAGTCCATGATGCCAATGGTATAAACTTCGTTCAGTTTAAAATTCCAGTCTTCTCCCTTTTGTCCCTGCTCCTGGATAGGAAATGTAGCATAGAACAAACTTCGGTCTTTAAAATACTGCTGTTTAGCTTTTTGTAGCTCCACAATGAACCGCTCTCCGCCTTCGCTTACGCAATATAGATCGAAAATGGCCTTTCGGTCTTCGTCAGTTTGCCCTAAGTGCTCATTTTTAGCGTAGGTAAGTTGCTTGATTTGCTTCTTGCCTTTCAGTAATTCATTTAAAAAGTCTATCAGCAACTCTTTATGTGGCTCAGAGCCAAATAGCCGCTTAAAACCAAAATCAGTGAAGGGATCAATATACTTGCCAAGATCTTTCATGTCAGGATTAGGGATTAGCACTACTTTCAGAGCCGCTGCATCACCTGCGCAATCGTTCGGTTTTTCCATGTCCCGAAATCCCCCCCCTCAATGTGCTTACGGGCCTGCCGAACCAGCCAAAGATAAAAGCTTAAGTTGTGAATACTGGCAATTTGGGCACCTAACATTTCTTTTGAATGAATCAAATGCCGTAAATACGCTTTGGAATAAAAGGTGCTCACGTGCCCACCCAACGTTTCATCGATGGGCGAGAGTTCGTCTTTCCATTTTACGTTGCGAATATTGATGATGCCTTGGGTGGTGAACAGCATACCATTACGGGCGTTGCGCGTGGGCATCACGCAGTCGAGCATATCTACTCCCAACGCAATGGCTTCCAGGATATTGGCCGGGGTGCCCACTCCCATCAGGTAGCGCGGTCGGTCAGTAGGAAGGATCCGGCACACCAAATCGGTCATGGCGTACATTTCTTCGGCCGGTTCGCCCACCGCCAGTCCGCCAATGGCGTTGCCCTCCCGCCCCAATGTAGCCACCGCCTCGGCCGATCGGGTACGCAGATCGGCATAGGTGCTGCCCTGCACAATGGGAAACAGCGTCTGCTCATGTCCGTACTTTCCGGGGGTGGTATCGAAGCGTTCGCAGCAACGATGCAGCCAGCGGTGCGTGCGCTGCGTCGACTCCTTCGCGTAATCGTAGGCGCACGGAAAAGGGGTGCATTCGTCGAAGGCCATGATGATATCGGCCCCAATCACCCGCTGAATATCAATGGCCCGCTCGGGCGAGAAAGTGTGCTCACTGCCATCAATGTGCGAGCGGAATGTAACGCCCTGTTCGTTAATTTTTCGTTTGTCAGCCAGCGAATACACCTGGTAGCCTCCGCTGTCAGTGAGCAGGGGACGCGACCAGCCGTTGAAGCCGTGTAGCCCGCCCACCGCTTCCAGCAACTCTAGTCCGGGACGCAGGTACAAATGGTAGGTATTGCCCAGGATAATCTCCGCGTTTACATCTTCTTCCAGCTCCCGCTGGTGCACTCCCTTCACCGTTCCGGCAGTGCCCACCGGCATAAAGATGGGTGTACGAATTGTTCCGTGGTCGGTGGTGATTTCACCGGCGCGGGCGTTGCTTTTGGTGTCTTTGGCAGTAAGAGTAAATTTCACGGGCGTAAAGGCTTAGACGACTATCGAGCTAGCTACTCACCGGTTGCTTAGCACGACCAACATTCTGGCGAGAAGTTACCCATTGTTTGTACCACACGTTGAGCACCACTCCGGCGATTACCAGCGCCATGCCCGCGTAGGTCATCCAATTAAACGTTTCGTCAAAGAAAATGAATCCGAAGCTTAGCGCGTAGATAATGCTCAGATACTTCAGGTTAGCCACTTTAGACACTTCTTCGGCTTGATAAGCCTTGGTCATAAAGTACTGCGCAAACTGCGTGAATGTGCCGATGCCGAGCAGAAAGGCCCAGTCCCACCCCTGGGGTGTCACCCAATGAAAAGCCGAATAGAGCCCCACAATAGGCATGGTCACCAGCGGAAAGTAGAGCACAATCACCAGCGGATGCTCGCGCTGGTTAAGCTTGCGGATAATAGTGTAGGCCAGTCCCGACCCCACCGCGGCCACCAGCCCCATGAGCAGGTGCACGGTGGAAACACGTGTATCAAAGCCATTGATAACCAGCATCCCGCCGAACGAAAGTAGAAAGAACAGCCACTGCCAGCGCCGCATACGTTCGCCCAGCAGCATCACTCCTAAGAAAGCCGTGATAATAGGTGACAAAAATTGCAGGGTAACGGCGGTAGCCAGCGGAATTTGTTGCAACAGCACAAAGTAGAGCACCAGCGCCACCGCTCCCGATAGTCCGCGAGCGATAAGCAACCGGTGGTTGCTACCCCATAGATATACTCCCTGTGATTTAAGCACGGCGTAGCTCATGGCCAAGGAGATCGCGCACCGAAAAAACACAATCTCTACCGCCGGAATGTGGGGAACGAACTTGACGAGTACGTTCATGCACGAAAACAGAAAAGTAGCCAGGAGCATGTACTGTACCCCCTTGGATAAGTGCATAGATAAGTGTTAACCGAAAGGTGAGGGTAGCGTTTACGCGAAAGAATCCCGGAGGTTACTAGATGATCGCCTTTTCTAAGGATAGCGGCATTTCTACGCGGGGGCTATCAGTTTCCATTGGAATACTGAAGTAAAATTTACTACCCCGGCCCACTTCGCTCTCTACGGCAATGGTGCCGCCGTGAGCCTCCACCACTTCTTTGGAGATGGCTAGCCCCAGGCCAAGACCGTGCTTATTTTTGCTTCCGTTGGTGGGCAGTTGCACGAACTTGTCGAAAACGCGTTGGGCATTTTCTCGGGAGATGCCGGGACCAAAGTCGTAGACCGAGAACTCGATTCGATCGTCGTACTGGTGCGTTTCAAGGATTACTTTGCCGTTTTCAGGTGAGTAACGGATGGCGTTGGTCATAAAATTGATCAACACCCACGACACCTTCTCCGGATCTACCTGGATGTCGGCCATATGCTCGTCGATGTGCTTCACAATCCGGATGTTTTTTTCTTCGAACTTGGCCAGTACCGGAGCAACGGCGTACTCTACCAAGATGGCGGGTGATACCTGCTTTTTCTCCAGGTTGATTTTCCCGCTTTCCACTTTGGAAAGGTCCAACAGTTCGGTAACCATGTTTACCAGACGGTGCACTTCCTGCTTCATGGAAGCGGCGATCTTATCTTGCTCCTCACTGAGGGTGCCGAAGCGCGCATCGCGCAGCAACATCAGGCTCATATTAAGCGCCGACAGCGGCGTTTTTAGCTCGTGCGAAACCACCGCGATGAACTTTGATTTGGCATCGTTCGATTCTTTGAACGAGGTAATATCTTTCAGAATGATGATATAGCCGATGAATCGCTTCTGCACCTCGTCGCTGTAGACTTTTACTATTTCTTTGGTATAGAACGATACCTTTCCTTCACGCTTCACTTTCAAGAAGTTGTGTCGCTCTT
The DNA here is from genome assembly GCA_965217295.1 of Cyclobacteriaceae bacterium. Lineage (GTDB taxonomy): Bacteria > Bacteroidota > Bacteroidia > Cytophagales > Cyclobacteriaceae > Tunicatimonas. Next base: position 2,164,419 of record CBDCHR010000008.1, on the reverse strand, counting down.
CCTTCATCACCTTCGAGCGATCATCGAGGTGCGCCGTGTCGTGCCGCAACGAGTTAGACAGTTCGCGGATCACCTGACTGTTTTCTTCCAGCGCGGTGAGCCTTTTGCTGACCAGTTGTTCTTCGTCGAAGTTGAGAATTTGCGTGCTTGAGTCATTCACCAGAATAATCCGCTCTTGCTCATCGAGGATAATGAGACCGTCGCCCATGCTGCGGATGATGGATTCCATCCGGCTTTTTTGGGTCTGCACTTCCTCAATGTTTAGTTTCTCGAATTCCTGCAGCTTGATCGACATGGAGTTGAACGCGCGGGCCATGTCTCCCAGTTCGCTGCGAGAATCCACGTCGATGGCTTGCTGGTATTGACCCTGAGCAATACGCTTAATTTTTTCGGTGATGTCGGTGATCGGCTTCACAATCTCGTGGGGCACCTGAAACAAGGCCCAGATCACAATCACCAGCACCAAAATCACAATGCAGAATACGTATAACTTCGAGCGAAAGTACAGATTTTGGGCAATAGCGTCTTCCTGACTGAGTTGAGCGTGGTTGATAGAGGCCAAGTGCACGCACTTCTCGCGCATCACCTCATTGAGCCGTTGAAGCACCGAGAAGTAGAGTCCCACTCGGTCTTCGGTGCCTTCGAAAAGTTGAATGTTTTTTTGATAATCGGCGTAGGTGGCCTCTATCTGAGCAAACAAGCTATCTTCCTCTTCTCCTTCCAGATTGTTGCGACCGGTGGCCAACTGATTCGCCAGCACCTCCTGTTCATTGTTCAGGATGGCGAGCAGGGTAGAATCATTATAGTTGACGCCCAAGCAAATCTTTGATAGAATCTGGTCGGTTTTCGACAACGAAACCACCATTCCTTCGGTGGCCTTGATAGATCGGTAGTTGTCTTCCAGGATGCGGTTGGAGGCCGTGCCCAAATTGCTCAGATAATAGATCGTTACTCCGGCCAGCACGCAAGTGAGCAGCAAGATGAACAAAAACCCCGACACGATTTGCGCCTTAATCCTCATGGACTTGTAATACCGGTAGAAACTAAAGGGACGAAGTAGCTTTTTCTTCTTCACGGTATGCGTCACAATTATTGGTCAAACAAGGAACATGGGTCGAAACTAATGAAAATCGCTCTTTACTACCTGTCAATATGATAAGTGCTTATCACATTGACAGATCGCTGAGAATTTTTGCTGTTACTAAGTGCTAATTTTGTACTCTTTCAGTTTCCGATACAAGGTAGCCAAACCGATATCCAGTCGCTTGGCGGCTTCGGATTTGTTGCCGTTCACCATGCCCAATACCCGCAGAATGTGATCTTGCTCTACGGATTTCAAATCTACCGTGCCCTTGTCGGCCGAAGACGGATCAGCGGCCAGGGGCAAATCCAGCGGATCGGCAGTAGCCAACGCTGCTTCGGCCACCATTGCTTTTTGAGAGTTGGGCACCGCTTGGCCATTCAGAATTTCTCGGGGCAGGGTGTCTACAGTCAATTCGTTGCGGTCGGCTAGGATCACGGCCCGCTCCACCACGTTCTTCAGTTCTCTCACGTTGCCGGGCCAGTCGTACTTTTTTAGTTGCGCCATGAAGTCCGGATCGATGCGTTCTATCTCCTTATGCGTGCGCTCCACGTTTTCTTTGATGAGATGCATCACCAGCAGGTCGATATCGTCTTTGCGGTCGCGCAGGGGCGGGAGATCGATGGTGAAAGCGCTCAGGCGGTAGTACAGGTCGCGGCGGAACGACTCATTATCTTCGGTGACCAGGTTGCGATTGGTAGCGGCAATCACCCGGATGTCGACCGGAATAGGTTGCGTATCACCCACGCGGTTAAAGGTTTTGGTTTCCAGCACGCGCAGGAGCTTGGCCTGAAGTTCGGGACTCATCTCGCCTAGTTCGTCAAGGAGAATGGTCCCCCGATCGGCCACCTCAAAGTATCCCTTCTTGTCGGTGACGGCCCCCGTGAACGCTCCCTTTTTGTGGCCGAACAGTTCGGACTCCTGTAGGTCTTTGGGAATGGCGGCGCAATTGATGGGAATAAACGGCCCCTTGCGGCGGCGGCTGGCCAGATGGATGGCTTCGGAGAGCAGTTCCTTGCCGGTGCCAGTTTCGCCCAGCAGCAGCACGGTGGTATCGGTAACGGCCACTTTTTTGGCCAGTTCAATGGTCTGGTGCACCGCCCGCGATTTGCCAATAATCTTACCAAAGCTCGACTTGGCATCGAGGCGAAACTCCATTTCGTTCACCTGGTGGTTGAGCAGCGCCTTTTCCATCGCCTTACGCACCACGATGGGCAGGCGGTCGTCGCCGTCGCCCTTGGTTAGGTAGTCGAAAGCGCCCAGTTTCATGGCGCGCACGCCGTCTTTTACGTTGCCGAAGGCCGTGAGCACAATCACCTCGGCCAGGGGGTATTCGTTTCTTACGTACTTGGTGAACTCGATGCCGTTAGAATCGGGAAGCATCACGTCGGTGAGCACCAGCATAATTCGTTCTTGGCGCAAAATTTCCTTCCCCGAGGCCACGTCGCCCGCTTCGTGTACCTGATGTCCTTCTAAGCTTAGTATTTTAGATAATAGTCCCCGCAGGTTCTCTTCGTCCTCAACAATCAAGATAGCATTGCCCTGTTGACTCATCCGTTTATGAAAATTGGTTTAGCGGCAAAAGTACAACTTTTGGAGGTGCACCGAAAGTAACAAGCACGGTAAACGTGCTATTCGTTGTATTTGCTCGCTAATGTACCGATTATCACTAATTATTTCGTTTTCTTAGCTAAATTTCTGTACAATGCATTGCACTCTACCCCAAGAAAATTAAATTTTAAAAACAATGGCGCTATCGGTCAATCAAGTCGCTCCCGACTTTACCCTGCCTTCCACGAGCGGTGAAAAGTTCCATCTACGTCAAACGTGGGCGGATCGGCCGGGTATTTTGTACTTTTATCCGAAAAACTTCACGCGGCAGTGCACCAAAGAAGCCTGCGGTTTTCGGGATGAGTTTTCGTTCTTTCGCGACCTAAACATTACGGTAGTAGGGATTAGCCAGGATACGCTCGAATCGCACCATAAATTTAAGAAAACCTACCAACTGCCCTTCGAGCTGCTGGCCGACCAGGCCGGAAAGGTAAGCAAATTGTACGGGGCTCGGATTCCCTTGCTGGGAATGACCAAGCGGATCACCTATTTGTTAGACGCTGAACACCGGGTGATAGCAGCGTACGAAAATATGCTCGGGGGCGAAAAGCACATTCGGGAGATGGTGGCGGCTTTAAAGAGGCGGTAGTAGAAGTGCTGGACGCTATGCAAAAAAGTTTGCTTGAAGGGGGGTCAAGAAACTAATTTATTGCCCTTCACTAGCCACCCCCCGCTCCCACGTAGTAATCACCCCATCCTTGATCTCCAGCTTGCGGTCGGCCATGTCGGCCAGTTCGTCGTTGTGCGTCACAATCACAAAGGTTTGCCCGTACTCGTCGCGCAGCCGGAAGAACAAATTGTGCAGCTCCTCGGCATTTTTTGAGTCCAGGTTGCCACTGGGTTCGTCGGCAAACACCACCAGCGGGTTGTTCATCAGGGCCCGCGCCACCGCCGTCCGCTGCTGTTCGCCGCCCGACATCTCCGAAGGTTTGTGATGCATGCGGCCACCAATACCCAGCAGTTTGAGCAGGTGTTCGGCCCGGTTGCTTGTTTCCCGTTCGCTTTTGTTGTTGGCTAAGTAGGCCGGAATACAGACGTTTTCCAGGGCGGTGAACTCGGGCAGCAGGTTATGAAACTGGAAGATAAAACCAATGTTGCGGTTGCGGTACTCGGCCAGTTCATTGCCTTTGAGCTGCGTGAGGTCAACATCATTCAGATACACGCTGCCCTGGTCGGGCTGATCGAGGGTGCCCAGAATGTGCAGCAGGGTGCTTTTGCCCGCCCCGGAGGCACCCACAATCGAGATAATTTTTCCTTGCTCAATAAACAGATCAATGGACTTGAGTACCGTTAACTGACGATAGCTCTTTACAATGCTGACTGCCTTTAGCATAAGTACGTACTTTGGTCTGGTTCCGGGCCGCTAGATAATACAATTTCGGCGATTATGGCCCATTTCTTTTCTTTAGCAACGAAGGCCAGGCTAGCCTAGTGTTCCCTTTTTTTGGCAGAAGGGTGACAACTAAAACGATTTTTTGATACATTCGTGAAAAAAAAAGCGCAGGATGAACATTCACGAATACCAGGCTAAGAACCTACTGAAAGGATACGGAGTGAAAGTGCAGCAGGGCATTGTGGCCGACACCCCGGAGGCAGCCGTAGAAGCCGCCCGCGAACTAAACTCCGAAACCGGCACCGAGTGGTTTGTGGTGAAAGCCCAGATTCACGCCGGAGGCCGGGGCAAGGGCGGCGGAGTGAAGCTAGCCAAGAGCCGCGAAGAGGTTAAGGAAATCTCGAAGCAAATTCTGGGCATGCAATTGGTGACCCCCCAGACCGGTCCGGAGGGCAAGCGGGTGCACAAGGTGCTTATCGCTGAAGACGTGTACTACCCCGGCCAGCACGAACCGCAGGAATATTACCTGAGCGTGCTACTTGACCGGGCCAAGGGTTGCAACGTGATTATGGCCTCTACCGAAGGGGGCGTAGAAATAGAAAAAGTAGCTGAGGAGACTCCCGAGAAGATCGTTAAAGAGTGGATCGACCCGGGCATTGGCTTACAACCCTATCAGGCGCGCAACGTAGCCTTCGCGCTGGGGCTAGAAGGGCAGGCGTTTAAGGAAATGGTGAAGTTCGTCCGCTCGTTGTATCAGGCCTACGTGGGGGCCGACGCCTCTCTGTTTGAGATCAACCCGGTGCTCAAGACCTCCGACAACAAAATTCTGGCGGTAGACGCCAAGGTGAATCTGGACGATAATGCGCTGTATCGCCACCCCGAACTGGCCGAACTGCGCGATATCTCCGAAGAGGAAGAATCAGAAGTGGAAGCCAGCAAATCGGGACTGAGCTACGTGAAACTCGACGGCAACGTGGGCTGCATGGTGAACGGTGCCGGACTAGCCATGGCCACGATGGATATCATCAAACTATCGGGTGGTGAGCCCGCCAACTTCCTGGACGTGGGCGGCGGGGCCAACGCCGAAACGGTAGAAACCGGTTTTCGGATTATCCTGAAAGACCCCAACGTGAAAGCCATTCTAATTAACATCTTCGGAGGCATTGTGCGCTGCGACCGGGTGGCCAACGGGGTGGTGGAAGCTTACAAAAACATTGGCAACATCGATGTTCCGATTATCGTGCGCTTGCAGGGCACCAACGCCGAAGAGGGTGCTGAAATCATCCAGAAATCCGGCCTCAAGGTATCTTCTGCCATTCTGCTGAAGGACGCCGCCGAACGGGTGAAAGAGGTTTTGTCGTAGAGACAGATCGCGATCTGTCTCTACGACAATCACTTTCGATAACTAACCAAAAACGGTTGCCATTCTTTGCGCATACCGCCCGCGTGGTCGCGCAAGAACATCATGTAGGTGGGCTTCTGAGGTTTGGAACGTAGCTTCAGGTTGGCCTGGTCGGGAGTGCGGTCGCCCTTGCGGGTGTTGCAGGGTTGGCAGGCCGTCACCAGATTAGACCATGAAGTTTTCCCACCCTTCGAGCGGGGGATGATATGGTCTAGCGTTAGCGTTTTGGAAGAACCACAGTACTGGCAGGCAAACTTGTCGCGCTTGAACACATTCTGTCGGGTGAGCACCACCCCCCGGTACGGCAAGTTGATGTAGCGAAACAAACGAATGACGGCCGGCATGGGATATGACTGGTCCACCGTGCGAATGGCTTCGTCCTCGGCATGGGTTAGCAATTCAGCTTTATCAAGAAAGACCAGGATGAACGCGCGCTCCATCGAGCAGGTGGTGATGGGACTATAATCCTGGTTGAGCAACAGTACACTTCCTTTCATATCAGATCGTAAACTTCAGCGAAATACTTTCCAAAAAGGTAGAAATATAAAAACATTTACTCGTTTATGCCAACGGTGATCATAACTTAAGCCGATCAAGCTCTCGTTTGGTGTCCTTCTGTTTGATATCCTCCCGCTTGTCGTACAGCTTTTTGCCCTTCGCCACCGCGATCTCTAGCTTGGCCCATCCCCGATCATTAATGAACAGGCGCGAAGGAATAACCGTCAGCCCCTGTTCCTTTAGCGTGTCCTGTAGTTTGTTCAGCTCCTTGCGCTTGAGCAGCAAACGGCGCTCACGCGCCGGATCATGGTTAAAGTGCGTTCCGTCAGTATAGGGAGCAATATGCATCTGCTTCACGAACAGTTCGTCGCGGTTAAAGTAGCAGTAGGCCTCCTGCAGCGAAACCTTGCTTTCTCGAATAGATTTCACTTCGGTGCCGGTGAGTTCTATCCCCGCTACGTACGTATCCAGAAAGTGATACTCAAACCGCGCCTTTCGATTCTTGACTTGGACTTGCTTGGCAAATTTTGACTTTTCTGGTTTGGACATTACGTAATGGTAAACGTTGATGATGGCGAAAGTATTCCCCAATCAGTGAGTTTTTCGCGTTTCTTCGAGTACAGGCCTCGGCAATTTACCAGAATTATGTACACATTGGGCGGAACGCTCGAAATCAGTTACTTTAAACGATAGCGGTCGCGTACCTTCGTGCTCCTACCATAAATGCCAAACTGCGCTATGGATTTTCAGAAAAAAGGCTGGTTGAGAAACTACATTCAAACCCGCAACCACTACGCCCTGCACCGGGAGTATGATCGGGTCACGGCCCTGAAGGCATCGTCGGAGTTGCCGGAGCAGTTGCTCTACGAACTTATTCAGCCAACCGGCCTGCTGTATGGCTATCCAACCCAGCTTCCGTACGCCTATAAATCCTTGCTGCGGGCCGTAAAAACCGATCAACTGCCGGTGCAGGATAAAAACAAAATTATCTTGCTGGAAAGCCTGCTCTACAGCGCGCTCACCTCCGAGCGGTATCAGCAACTGGAAAGCGAGATCGACGTGGCCGACGCCTTTCTGGAAGCGGCCTTCCGGGTGGGGACTTACTACAAATCGGTGTACCACAACCTGGACACAAAATATAAGGGCTTACTTTTCTACCGCGAACGGCGAGGCTTGGCGCTTACGGAGTACATTTTGGACAGTCGTACCAGCTACCCGCAGAAAGAAGGTAAGTTCTGGACGGTGTTTATCAACAGTAGCTTGCTCTTCATCGATATTCTGTTTTTCAACCAGTGGATGACCGCTTCTACGGAGGACGTGCGCGAACGGGTTGCGCAGGAGCACGAACAGATGCGCCTACTGCTGCTAAAGACCATGATTGTGGCGGCCTATGCCAACCAAACCATTGAGAAAGAGGAGGAGCGTTTGATGGCTTACTACCGGGAGGCGGCACTGCTTTCGGAAGAGATGCAAGCGAGCAGCGCGGCCCTCATCAAGCAAAAGCTCACCATTGACCAGTTGAATCTGGAGGCGGTATCTTCGCCGGTGCTAAAAAAATATTTGCTGGAATTGGCCGTGTTGGTGGTAAGTGCCGATAACATCATTAGTGAGGAGGAAGAATCATTTATCAGGCAATTCCGAAAGCAACTGGGATTACCCAAAGCCGATGCCGACGCCAGTATTCTTACGGTAGAAAGCTTTATGTACGCCCACTGGCAGAATATCGGCTACGCCCGCTACCGCGACAAGCCTGACGCACTTCGGCAACACCTGCTCAACCGAATTACACGGATTGGCGAATCCTACAAGAAAACACTGCAAAACGCACTGGCCAAAGACCAACCTTTGCTTGAACTATGGCGCGCCGGGCAGCGCAACCAACTGCGTACCCAGGGTAAAAAACAACTCCGACAAGGTCTGCTCGGCCTGTTGGCGCAACTTCCGGTGTTCACACCCAACACGGTTCCTACATCTTTGCTCACCTATTCGGTATTGCTGAACGTGCTTCCCTCGGATTTGGAAAAATAGTGGTATCTTGACGGGCGATTAACCCGTGCTATCACCATGCTACGACCCTTACTGTTCGGAGGGTGGGTGCTGTTGTCGTTATCGCTCATGGCCCAGTCTCCGCCCCTCCCCCCTGATTCTTCTCAGCAATCTTTCTCAGCCGAACGTCTTCAGCGCATCGACACGTTTCTGCAATCGTGGGTAGCAGTCGGCAAAATACCCCACGCGCAATCGCTGATTGTGCACCGGGGCGAGGTGGTTCATAACCAGGTGTACGGCACCTCCGATGCGGCGCAAAAGCGTCCGCTCACCAAAGATGCCATCTGGCGCATTGCTTCGCAAACCAAGCTGGTGACCACCATTGCCGTGATGATGCTTTATGAAAAGGGAGAATTTCTGCTGGAAGATCCTATTAGTCAGTACATTCCCGCTTTTGATAGCGCCCGAGTACTCGTTTCGCACGACTCAGCGACTCTGGCCTACGAAACCCGCCCCGCTGCTCGCGCCATCACCATTCGGGATTTGCTCACCCATACGTCGGGCATCGCCTACGAACACCCGCTGCAGGATCATCTGGAGTTCCAGATGCCCTTCTTCGCCTCGCTGGACGACGATCTGCTGGAAGAAGTGGTAGACCGCATTGCGGCGCGTCCGCTGCTTCACGACCCCGGTGCACAGTTCACCTACGGACTTAGCACCGACGTGCTCGGCCGGTTAGTGGAGGTGGTATCTGGACAATCGCTCGCCGCGTTTTTTCAGCAACGCATCTTCACGCCGCTGAAGATGAACGATACGTACTTTTACCTCCCAAAAGACAAGGAAAAACGCTTGGTTACTTTGTTCCAAAAAGACCAAGCCGACGCTACCCTGGCGGTGCAGCAAGATCTGCTTTTCCAGAACTTTGCCCGGCAGGGCGAACGGACTTTTTATAGTGGGGGGGCCGGGCTGGTGAGCACTGCGGCCGACTATGCCAAGATTGGACAGTTGATTCTAAACGAAGGAGTGTACCAAGGCACCCGCCTGCTGAGCCCCTTCACGGTGCGCCTAATGACCCGCAACCAGATTGGCAAGCACGAGGTGTGGGACCGGCACGACAAGTTTGGGTTTGGCCTCCAGATTATCACTCCCGGCAGCCGCTACGGCGATTTGGCTCCGCCCGGAGCGTTGACCTGGGGCGGATTATACTGCTCGGAGTATACGATTGATCCGGCCAACGAGCTGTTGATGCAGATTTATACCAACGTGTATCCCTTCGCGCACTACAGCGAGTTGGTTCGCACCTACCGGGTGCTGGTGTACGGAGCGCTGGTGGAAGGGGCGGATTGAGGGCTTGAAAATTAGGCCGCCGTGCATTAGGTGGTTCGCAGTTGTGCGGCTAACCGGAAAACAATGATCCAACAAGCTGCATTATTTGAGATAGCATTTCCACTACCAAATCAAGCGCGGGAAAATACGGTTGATCTTCTTCAAATTGCTTTGATTTCTCCTGTTTGAAAAAGCAGATGTCTGGTTCAAAGTCGTTACGGGTGAGTTGAATGAGCGCTTCTTCGGTGAATACTGATTCCAATTGATGTTGTTTTACGTTTCTTTATTATTTTACGCTGAAAACTAGTCATATTCCTCAACCCAAACCTCCCTAGCCATGCTGAAGAACTATTTCAAAGTGGCCTTTCGCAATCTGGTCAACAACAAGGTTTACTCCCTGATTAACATTGGGGGACTCACCCTGGGCATCGCCACCGCCTTGCTCATTCTGCTGTGGGTAGGCGACGAACTGAGCTACGACCGCTACCACGCCAACGCCGACCGACTGTTTCGAACCATCGTAATTGGCAACGTGGCCGACCAAGAAGTGGCCTACACCACCACGCCCGCCCCCTTCGCCGAGCTGGTAACCCGCGAAATCCCCGAGATCCAAAGCGCCACCCGGATCAACTTAGTCGCGCAGTCGCTGTTCACCCACGGGCAGCAACCCTTTCAGGAACCCGACGGCGCGTACGTCGACCCGGCCCTGCTGACCATGTTTAGCTTCAACTTCGTGGAAGGCGACCCCGCCACGGCCCTCACCGACCCGCAGTCGGTGGTGCTGTCGCAGACCCTGGCGCAGAAGTACTTCGGCGACGAGTCGGCGGTGGGGCAAACGTTGCGCTTCAATAACCGGCAGGATCTAACCGTGCGGGCCGTGTACGCCGATATGCCGGAAAATTCGCACCTGCGGTTTGCCTACCTGCTGCCCTTCGAGCTGTTTGCGCAAAACAATGGTATTGGCGACAATAACTGGGACGACTACAACTACTATACGTATTTGCAACTGGCAGACGGTGCTTCGGCCGAGGCCGTGGGCGACAAGATTACCAGCGTGCTCAACAAGAAGTTTGAGGATGAGGAGAGCGATGGCTACGTCGTTTTGCAACCCATGACCGATATTCATCTGTACTCTAACTATAGTATGGACATCAGCGGCAACGGCGACATTCAGTACGTGTACATCTTTTCGGCCATCGCGCTGTTCATCCTGATTATCGCTTGCATCAACTTTATGAACCTGGCCACCGCCCGCTCCATCAAGCGCTCCAAAGAAATCGGACTGCGCAAAACCGTGGGGGCCGTGAAGGGGCAACTGATCGGACAATTTCTGGGCGAGGCTCTGCTGTACGCCCTCATCGCCGTGGCCCTGGCCGCCCTACTGGTGAAACTGGTGCTGCCGGTGTTCAACCAACTGGCGCAAAAGCAGGTGTACCTGCACCTGCTCGACGGGCGGGTGCTGGGGTTGTTGGCAATCATCACCCTGGTTACCGGACTTCTCGCCGGGCTGTATCCTGCCCTGTTCTTGTCGTCGTTCAAACCGGCTAAAGTGCTCAAGGGCACGTTTCGGGTGGGCAGCGGCAGCGCACTGTTCCGCAAAGGATTGGTGGTGCTGCAGTTTGCCCTGTCCATCATCCTGATCGTGGGCACGCTGGTGATCAACGACCAACTCAGCTTTATCCGCAACAAGAAACTAGGCTACTCGAAAGACAATACGCTGGTGCTGCCCCTGTCGGGCGACATCGGGCGCAACTACGCGTCGTTTAAGAGCCGCCTGCTCGAGCAGCCGGGCATCCGGTACGTCACCTCGGCCAGTCAGAACCTCACCGACGTGTCGAGCACGACCACCGGAGCCCACTGGCCGGGCGCGCCCGAAGACGGTATGCTGCTCAACCAGTTGTCGGTCGACCGGGACTTTATCGACGCCTTCGGCATCCAAATGGCCGAGGGGCGCGCGTTTTCGTCCGAACGGAACGCTGACAGCACCGCCTTTATCCTGAACCAGGCGGCGGTGAAGCAGATGGGAGGGGACAATCCGGTGGGGATGTCGTTTTCGGTGCACGGGGTGGAGGGCACGGTGGTAGGCGTGGCCGAAGACTTTAACTTCCAATCGGTGCGGCAGGCCATTGCGCCGATGGTGCTGTTTGTGTCGCCCAACTGGCGCGACAAGGCCTACATCAAAGTAGATTCCGATAATTTGCCTGCTGCAATTGCCGCCGTTGAGGCCACTTGGAAGCAGATGAATCCGGCTTATCCGTTCGAATACCGCTTCCTGGACGAGAGCTTCGACGAACTCTACCGGGCCGAGCAGCGCACCGGCGAGCTGTTCAACTACTTCGCCCTAATTGCTATCTTCATCTCTTGTCTGGGCTTGTTTGGCTTGTCGGCCTACACCGCCGAGTTGCGCACCAAAGAGATCGGGGTGCGCAAGGTGCTCGGGGCGTCGGTGCCCAGCATTCTGGCCCTGTTCACCAAAGACTTTCTGATCTTGGTGCTGCTGGCCTTTGCCTTGGCCGTGCCGGTGTCGTACTACCTGATGCACACCTGGTTGCAAGGCTTTGTGTACCGCACCGATATCGGGGTGGCGGTGTTTGCTTTGGCCATTACGTTCGCCGTGCTGATTACGTTGCTCACGGTGGGTTATCAGTCGGTGAAAGCCGCCCTGGCCAATCCGGTGGATAGTTTGCGGAGTGAGTGACAAAGATTATAAAGCTTCGATCAGGCCCAACAACTTAAGGGGGTTAGATATCGTAAGGAGAAAAAACAGACACCCATGAAGACAAGATTTCATCTAATAAACCCGTTATCTTTACCAAAAAGACTATGAACCAGGTAGTTGACATTAAAGCCGAACTGCAAGAACTCATTGCTCAGGAAAGCGATGTAGATATCTTACAGGCCATTCGAACCTTGTTGCAGAAGACCCGTCTCGATACCGTTTGGCAAGAGAAACTCAGCCGCCGAGCGCAACGGGCTGAAGACGATATTCAGGCTGGACGTTTGTATAGCCGTGAGCAAGTGGTGGCCCACGCCACTAGCTCTTCCTGTGAGGTGACAAATCCTGCCGCTATTTGCTAGACAGGCGCGACGATTTACTAAAGTCCAGCTTGGCGAGCCGCTGCACTCTTTTTCGCTGCCCGAAAATGATCAGCTCGTGGTCGGATAGCTGCTCGCAGACCTTAGGCCGGATGATGGTTTCGGCGTCGGCGGCCATAAACAGGGGTTGTTTTTTCTGTTTGCCCTTCGCATCAAGCGTAACCATCACCACAATCGACTCCCTTTTGTTGAGCTTGAAATTGTGCACTTTTCCCGGCTTGGCAACCAGGTTCTTGGGGTTGTCGTTGAAGATGAAATGCATCTTGTCGTCCACGATGGCCAGCGCGTAGGACGAGAAAAAGCCACCGTCTTCCCGGGTGGTTTGCCGCTTCGGAATTTTCTGCGCCCAGTCGATCACCCCTTCCGGATTCAGGTTCACCGCGATAATGTCGTGGTAGTTGTAATAGCTGGTGGTGCGGTAGCGGGTGGTTCCGTTCATCATAGAAGTGGTGGTCGTGGTGCTGATGAAAAACTTTTCGCCCACCAACACCGCTCCGCCGTCGTCGCGCAGCACAATTTGGTCCAGATCGTAGTTGTACATCTCCACGTCTTTTCCTTTTTCCATCTTCTTGCGCGTTTTCTTGGCCTTTCGCTTCTTCATGTTCTGGGTCACAAAGTCGGCATCAAAGGCTTTGCTACTTTTCCGGATGACCTTCTTGGTATCTTTATCGATGGTCAGGAAATAGCTGCCCTGGATGCTGTTGGTGCCTTCTTCGGAGTAGAAGCCCGCGCACACGATGTTCTGGTCTTCGGTGATGGCAATCTGCATATCGCTGAGGTAGAGGTCGGGTAGTTCTACCGGATACTCAGTCAGGTGGTCGCCCTGGTTGCGGTAGCTCAAAATTTGGTACTTGAAATTGACTTCGCCTCGGCGCCTTACTTTGCGTTTTTCGGCAAAAATTTGCCCCAGCAGGTGAATATTTCCCTGGTTATCCACCCGGTAACGCTCCACATCGAAGAGTTCTTCCTGATAGTTGAGTGTAATTTGCTTCTCCCAAAGCTGGTTCATATCTCGGTCTAGCACGTGAAATCCGAACCGCTCACTTTCCTTTTTCTCGTAGGGTAGGTTATAAAACACTAGTAGTTTGGAAGAGTCGCGGGAAATGGTGTGGCTAAACGTTCCGCTGTTGTAGCGGGTATGCCCCTCGTAGTTGATGCTGGCAATGGGTCGAAGGTCCGGCTCGGGGGATAAGGTCTTTTTGTCGATTTGCTGAACGTATAAGATGTTTTTCTTTTGCTCTTTGTCCGGAAAAGACGAGAACAAGTACAAGCGGTCGTTATAGTGGATCACGCGCTCGAAGCGTCGCTTGCGGTAGTTGACGTGGCGCAGGTCGATCTCCACCGAACGGGTCAGGTTCATATCGTGGTCGAAATGTTCCAGGGCCAGAAAAGAGGAGAGGCCGTATAAACCCTTCGAGACGCTACGGATAGCGTAGATACCGCTGTTGTCGTAACCCACCACGTCTTGCAGAGTGGTGCCCCGGGAAGCGCGAAGCTTTTTTCCCCAGGCAATGTCTACGTTCTGGTTACGGGGCTGACTTAGGGCAGCAAAGTGTTGGCCGATTAGCCATACGGTGAGTGCTAAAGCGTATTTCATGGTTTTTTTGAATGAAGGTAGGATGACTTCCTTTTCCTTACCGCGCAAATTTTGCCGAATATTGCCAGCGTAAGGGTTAGCGAAAGTTTGACTTCTTCCGCTAATTCTTTAACATGCGCCGACGAATCACTTACTTCCCTATGGAACAGTTTGAAACCTTGCTCGAGAAGGTATACTACGAAAACAGCTTGCAAAACTACCTGATTGCGCTGGGCATCGTGGTGGTCGGATTTGTGGCGGTGCGCATTTTCAAAAGCCTGGTCAACAACCGCCTGCGTAAGCTCTCGGAGCGCACCAACACCAACATCGACGACTACGTCATCGAGAGTATTAACCGCTTTGGTATTCCCCTGCTGTACTTCACGGTGGTATACCTGGGGCTGCGCTACCTGGTGTTGCCCGTCCGGATAGACAATATTCTGCAGATCGCCGCCACGGTGGTGCTCACTTTCTACGCAGTGCGTTTTATTGCTAACACTTTAATGCTGCTGTTGAAGTCCTACATCCGCAGCAAAGACGGAGGCGAAGAGAAGGTGAAGCAACTGCGGGGCATCATGATCATCGTCAACGTGATCATCTGGTCGATCGGGTTGCTCTTTCTGTTCGATAATTTGGGCTACGATGTCACCACGGTGGTTGCCGGACTCGGCGTGGGCGGCATCGCCGTGGCCCTGGCCGCGCAGAATATCCTGGGCGACTTGTTCAACTACTTCGTTATCTTCTTCGACCGCCCCTTCGAGATTGGTGATTTCATCATTATCGACGACAAGATGGGTAATGTGGAGTATATCGGCATCAAGACCACCCGACTCAAGAGCCTGTCGGGCGAACAGCTGGTGTTTGCCAACAGCGACCTGACCAGCTCGCGCATTCACAACTACAAGCGCATGCAACGGCGGCGAATCGTGTTCAAGCTGGGCGTGGTGTACCAGACTTCGCTCGAGCAGGTGAAGCAGATTCCCGGAGTATTGCGCGCTGCGGTGGAGGCCCAAAACGAAACTGAGGAGACCGTGCTTTTCGACCGGTCTCACTTTGCGTCGTACGGCGAGTCGAGCCTCAACTTTGAGGTGGTCTATAACGTGCTAACGGGCGACTACGCCAAGTACATGGACGTGCAACAGGCCATCAACTTTCGGGTATACGAAGAATTTGAGCGGATGGGAGTGGAGTTTGCCTACCCGACGCGCACCCTGCATATTGCCGGACGCTCCGCCGAAAACGGGGTGGAGCTGAGCAACGGGGTGGAAGATCACGAAAAGCGAGGCGAATAGGTGATGTTCCGCCTACCATACGTTTGAAACAGGTACTGCGTATAGCTCCTCTCCGAACCGGAGCACTTGCTCGCCGCTGTAGAGCACAATGCCTCTCCGGAACTTACCTGGGGCAAGCTCGGCTAAGCGTTTGAGACCTCTGAAATCAACTTCTCGTAGAGACGCAGCCGATTTGACCTCAACAGCAAACAGTTCTTTTTTTCGGTTCTCCAGCAATAAATCAACCTCGGCTCCCTTATGCGTGCTAAAATGGTAGGGCTTTAGGTACTGATCAAACCAGCTAAGCTGTTTGATGATTTCCATAGTGACAAAGTTCTCCAAAAAGGGCCCAGCACTGCTTCTATTGTCCAGCAGGCTATCGGCGTCTTCCCCTCTCAAGTGGCCAAATAACCCGGTGTCGTTCAGGTAAATTTTTGGTGATTTCACGTATTGTCCCTCCACGTTAGGGGTCCAGGCAGGCACCTTGACAATTAGAAAAACGTGTTCCAGGAGCGCCATGTATCGCTGGAGTGTGGTATTCTTGACGCCCGATAATCTCGAAATATCCGACATGTTCAACGTGCTGCCAACCCGGGCGGCAATCAACTGCAAAATGGTCGGAAGCTGGACCAATCCTTCAATATTGGCTAACTCCCTGATGTCTTTTTGTAAGACCGAGAGTAGATACGACCCGAACCACTTTGATCGCCGGGAGGCGGCTCGCTGCACCGCCTCGGGATAGCCACCTACCTGAACGGCTTGCATCAGTTCTTCCCACTGAATTTTATCGCTGCGAAAGCCAGGGTCTGGTGTAGTAAGCATCGACAAGAAAGTAGACCGGCGGCCCAGCATCTCCCCTCGCGAAAGCGGCCAAAGGTTATGAGTTTCAATGCGGCCTGCCAACGAGTCGGCAACTTTAGGCAGCGTCATCACGTCGGCCGACCCGGTTAGTATGAAACGACGGCCTTGGCGATCCTGGTCGACCAGCTTTTTTATGCTGAGGAATAACTGGGGGGCTCGTTGCACTTCATCCAGAATGACGTGCGGTTCAAGACCTTGAAGGAAAGCCAGCGGGTTTCCCTGCGCAGCCGACAGCGTAGTAAGGTCGTCTAGCGTTACTAATTGAGCGTCGAAGATGCCATCGTCAATCAACTGCTGGCATAATGTACTCTTCCCGGTCTGCCTTGCTCCGTTGAGCACGATCACCGGGGTATCTTCCAATGCCTCGACAATCGGCTTTGTGACGTAACGCTTATACATATTACAATGTACCCATTGTAATACAAAATTCACCACTTGGTGGGTAATTTTGTGCCATCCAGTGGGTAAATATGTACCAATGTTCGAAATCTTACTTTAACTACCTGAAAACCATTAACCAGATGATTACCTCAGGGGCAACGCTTGAGGTTCGGGACGCCCCTGCGTGGGACCGCCTTGCGCAAGTACCTTTGATTAGGCAATATTGGTATACACCGCCTGCACGTCGTCGTCTTCTTCCAACTTATCAAGCATCTTCTCGATCTCTTCCAGTTGTTCTTCACTAAACTCCACCGGGGTGGTGGGCACGCGGCGTAGCGTCGCGTTTTCTACGGCAATGCCCTGATCTTCAAAGGCTTGCGATAGCGCTCCGAACTGCGTATAGTCCGCGTAGGCGTAGGTGGTATCGTCTTCTTGCTCGAGCTCTTCGAGTCCGGCATCGATAAGCTCCAGCTCCAAATCTTCCAGGTTTTTGCCTTCGGGCAGTTCGAACTCGAACACCGCCTTGCGGTTAAACATAAACTCCAGCGAGCCGGTGGGCACCAGTCCGCCGCCCGCCTTGCTGAAGTAGGCCTTCACGTTGGCCACCGTGCGGGTGCTGTTGTCGGTGGCGCACTCCACGAACACCAGCACGCCGTGCGGACCCTTGCCCTCATAGTTCACCTCTACGAAGTCGGCGGCGTCTTTGCCCTCGGCCCGCTTGATGGCCGACTCGATGTTGTCTTTGGGCATGTTCTGCGCCTTGGCGTTCTGGATGGCCGTGCGCAGCTTGGCGTTCATGTCGGGGTCGGTGCCGCCCTCCTTGGCCGCCACCGTGATGGCGCGCGCCAGCTTGGGAAAGATGCGGGACATCATGCCCCAGCGTTTCTCCTTGGCGGCGCGTCGGTATTCAAATGCTCTTCCCATGGGTTGTGTTGTTGACTGAATTGGCCGGTGAAATTACGAAGGAACCTAAATTTTTGGTAAGGGAGTAGGAAAAAAATAAAAAGGGAGAGTTATTGTCGACCTTAATCTGTCTGAACCTTATAACGCGATGAGCCGGTACTGTTTTATAATCCTTTTGGGAGCAGCGCTTATCCCACTGACGCTGACGGGACAGCCCGTGAAGATCATCTACGATACCGATATGGAGTCGGACGTGGACGATGTGGCGGCGACGGCCATCCTCCACGGGCTAGCCGACCGGGGCGAAGCCGAAATTCTGGCGACGATGGTGTCGTCGAGCAACCCCTGGAGCGCTTCCTGCCTGGATGCGATCAACACCTTCTACGGCCGCCCGGACCTGCCCATCGGAGGGCCCCAAGGCCCGGCCGTGAACCGAAAAAGCGTCTACGCCCAGTCGGTGACGGAGACCTACCCGCACTCGATCACTACGGCTGATTCGCTGCCCGACGCGGCGTTACTTTACCGACAGATACTGGCAGACCAGCCCGACAACAGTGTGGTGATTGTGACGGTGGGCTACGTGACCAACCTATCGCGCTTGCTGCATACCCCGCCCGATACCATCAGTCCGCTGAGCGGCAGTGAATTGGTTGCGCAGAAGGTGAAGCACTACGTGTGCATGGGCGGGCGGTTTCCCAAAGACACCGACCCCGGAGTGTTCGGCAACTGGAAACCCGACCCCGCGGCCACTATTGATGTCGTGGAGCACTGGCCCACGCCCATACTGTTTAGCGGAGGAGGACCTCAGCTGGCCAATTTGTACCAGACCGGGGGCACCCTGCCCACGCAAACCAGTGAAAACAATATTGTTCGACAAGCCTACGCTTGGTTCTTTGCGCGGGCCGGTTGGGCCAAGGGGCCCACCCACCACAGCGCCGACCTGCTCGCCGTGCTCATTGCGGTGCGCGGGTTAGGTAATTATTTCACGCAGGATTGCCAAGGGCATAACAAAATCTTTGCGGATGGCACTCATGAGTGGCGGCCCTCACCCCGCCGAAATCAGTGTTACGTGCTGCCCAAAGAGAGCAGTATCGACGTGGTGACTAATGAACTGAATCAGCTGATGACTACCGCTCCCCAACCCACGAAGTAAGCAGCGCGGATGAATACCATCAATAACGTAGTGCTTCCCGCCGAATGGCACCCGCAAGCGGCCGTGCAACTCACCTGGCCCCACCCCGCCACCGACTGGCAGGCTGATCTGGACCAGGTGGTGGCTTGCTTTCAACAAATTGCCTACGAGATAGGATCACGGCAACCTTTGCTGATTGCCTGTCATAGTGTAGATGAAGTGTGGGATCAAATTGACCATGAATCTATGGAAACAGTGAAGCTCTGCCAAGTACGCTCCAACGACACCTGGGCGCGCGATCACAGCGGCATCACGGTGCTGGAAGCCGAGAATCCGGTGCTGCTCGATTTCCAGTTCAATGGTTGGGGACTAAAATTTCCGGCCCGCCTGGACAATCAGATTACCCGTCAACTGTACGAGCAGGGAGCGTTTCCTGGCGCGGATTACCGCAATGTGAAACAGTTTGTGCTGGAAGGGGGAAGTATAGAATCGGACGGGGTAGGAACGTTGCTCACGACCGAAGCCTGTTTGCTATCGGCCAACCGCAACGATGGGCTGAGCAAGGATGAGATAGAAGCGTTCTTGAAAAAGACGTTTGGATTGCAACGGGTACTGTGGCTGCGGCATGGCTACCTGGCGGGCGACGATACCGACAGTCACGTGGACACGCTGGCGCGCTTCTGCTCGGCGGGTACCATTGCCTACGTGCGCTGCACCGACCCGGCCGACGAGCACTATGAGGAACTGCACCGCATGGAAGAAGAATTACAAGCCTTTAGAACGGCCGGGGGTCAACCGTATCAATTAGTACCGCTACCGATGGCCGAGGCGGTGTACGATGAAGAGGGTAACCGCCTACCGGCTACCTACGCCAACTTTCTGATCATCAACGAGGCGGTGCTACTGCCTTTCTACGGCACCGCGCAGGATGCCGTAGCGAAGGAGCAACTGCAAACGGCGTTTCCTGATCGCGAGGTGATCGGCGTTGATTGCCAGGCGTTGATTCGCCAGCACGGCTCGCTGCACTGCGTAACGATGCAGTACCCGGCGGGAGTGATTGTTTAAGCAACCATTACTTGGATAGGAGATGAAACCGGATCAGGAATTGGCTCATTGTCCTCATGCATGGCTTCAAGGTGCATTTCAATTGATTCTTTGATAAGTTGCTCTACCTCTTCTGCAGTTTCACCAACAGCCACGCAACCGGGCAGATCAGGCACGTAGGCACCATAACTAGTTTTACCTTTTTCAATAACTACTAAATACCCCTTCATGATAGATCAATTTGTGCTTGTTTGTAAATACTTTTGAGCGTCCCAATGGGAATATCTAACGAAGGTTTACCAGCAACAGTTACCGTACCTTTCTTTGTACTGTGCTTAAATTGCCGATGACTCCCCTTCTGGCATACTTGGTTCCAACCGTCTGCTTCTAACTCTTTGATAACGTCTTTCACTTTCATCACTTTAAAATAGCCAAACTTTTTAGCTTTGTCAGATATGTGCTTCAAAAAATGCTGTTGATGAAACGAGCAGACGGCGTCTCCACCTTCCACGCCAAAGACAGAAGCGCTTGGCGGAAGTGGCTGGAAGAAAACCACGCGCAGGAGTCCAGCGTGTGGCTTATCATTTACCGCAAGAGCAGCGACACCCCCAGCGTGTACTACGACGAAGCGGTAGACGAGGCGCTGTGCTTCGGGTGGATCGACAGCAAACCTAACAAGCGAGACAGCACAAGCTACTACCAGTTCTTCTCGAGGCGAAATCCGAAGAGCAACTGGAGCCGCGTGAACAAGAATAAGGTGGAAAAACTCATGGCGGAAAACCGAATGGCTCCCGCCGGTTTAGCAATGGTAGAAGAAGCCAAACGACGCGGCACCTGGACGGCGCTCGATGAGGTAGAGAATCTGGTGATTCCCACTGATCTACAAGCGGCGTTTAAACAAAACAAAGATGCTTTAGACCACTGGAATAACTTCCCGCCCTCGGCGCAGCGGGGCATTCTGGAGTGGATTTTTAACGCGAAACGACCGGCCACCCGGCAGAAGCGGATTGATGAAACCGTGTCGATGGCCGCGCGGGGCCTGCGGGCTAATCATTATCGGCAACCGAAGCGGTGACAATAATAAAGGCTTTTTGGTGATCACTTCCGCGCTTTCCGTAGTATAGCTAACGCCCTGGCAAAGAAAATAAGGCGGTCGGAGTGATAGTATTGCATGTACGAAACCGGACAAAAGTGTTCGTTTATGAACGTAAAGGCGCAAGCGTGATCATATTAACATGCTGTAAATCAGCGCTTTGTGAGGATAGCACATTAGTTGTACGACATAACCTACTTCAACCCTAGCCCCCCAAAGTATGCTGAGTAATTACTGGAAGATCACTCTCCGCAATTTTTTCAAACGCCGAACCTATACCTTAATTAATCTGGTTGGTCTTACGGCCGGATTCTCCAGTTGCTTGTTGGCTTTCTTGTACGTTCACCACGAGTACTCCTATGATCGTTTTCATGAGGGTTATGATCGGGTATATCGAGTAGTTAGTCACTACCGCTCTCAGTTCTATCCGGTACTGGGATTCCCGAACTATAATGATTCGGGTGCGAATAGTCAACTGGAAAAAGTCACGTATCTGCGGGAGATCCCCTCCGTAGAACAAGTTGCTCAGTTTGTTGTCACTGGGAACCTGGAGAATTACGCTACTTACGGAGAGCAGACTTTTGTCCAGAAGAACATTCTCTTTACCAACACCGGACCGGCGTTCTTAGACTTGTTCTCTTGGAAGTTCCTGGCGGGTAACTCATCCACCTCGTTTGCAAGTCAGAACAGCGCCATACTCGCCGAAACTACCGCCCGGCGTTATTTTGGAGAGGGCTACCTTGAAACCGCGATAGGGCAAACCATCCGATTGGACAGCATTGACTACCAAGTAACGGGTGTTATTGATAATATCCCGGATGTTTCTCATTTCAGTTTTGAGATGGCCCTGAATCCCGCCCGTATCCCTTACTGGGGAGCCTACACTTACTTACGCACCAAAGACAAGGTAGAAGATGACCGGTTGGCAGAACAGGTCACAAACGCATTCAACCGGCAAAATCCGCTGCGTATTGACGATCCACTGGTTCATGGTGAACAAGTGCAGCGCCTGGCAAATATTCACTTGCACTCCGATGTCCTTTACGAATTGAAACCGCCGGGCGATGCCCGCTATCTTTACCTATTCGCGTTTATTGGCACCTTGGTCTTGTTGATTACACTGATGACGTACCTTAACCTATCGGTAGCGGTATACGGTGGCCGAAATAAAGAAGTGGGATTACGTAAAACGCTCGGAGCTCAATCAAGCGGTATCCGATGGCAATTTTGGTTGGAATCTTTGTTTTTCGCCACCTTTAGCTGGTTGCTTTCTCTGCTGGTGATCGACGCGGCCATTCCGTGGTTCAACCAGCTGATGGACTTGAAGTTGACCAACTTGTACGTAGAACAACTACGTTTTGCCGTCTTGCCGGTGGGCTTGGTGTTGTTCACCTCCCTGGTCGCCAGTGCTTACCCAGTCTTCATCTTAGCTAGTCAGCGGGTGAGTTGGTTGTTTAAGCCCAAGCAAAGTCCTCGGCACCACCTTGCGTTGCGTCGCGTTTTGGTAGTTAGCCAGTTTGCCTTTGTAATCGGATTGGTTGGAGTAACCTATTTCATCAACCAGCAGCTTCGCTACGTACAGCAAAAAGACCTGGGGTTCGTCCGGGAAGGAGTGGTGCAAATTCCGCTAGACGATCCGGCTGCTTATCAGCGACTTAAGCAGCGCCTGTTGCGCTATCCCACCGTTAGTCACGTAGGGGCTGGGTTACTCCCCGGTAGCGAAGCGTTCAACAACACCGATTATCAGCCGGAAGGGGTAGACGCCGTATTGGATGACGCGCATTCACTGTACTTGGACGTGGGCTACCTCAAAGCGCTAGGCATCAATGCCCCGGCGTTGGCCCAGGCTGACCTTCCTAATGCCCCAGACCAACTGTTTTATATCAATGAAACCGCAGCCCGGCAGTTCGGATGGGACGAACAGTCAGCGATTGGAAAGACTATCTTGTTGGAACCCTTGTGGGAGAATGAGGAGTTCGGGAGAGGAGTACCCAAAAAAGTAGCGGGAGTGTTGCCTGACATTCATTTTTTCTCGCTTCAGCAAACCGTAGGGCCCGTGTTCTATGAAGTATATCAGGAGCCGACGTGGCTTTACCAAATGGTAGTTCGCTTCGACGCCACGCAGGTGGCCGACGTGTTGCCCATTCTGGCGCGTGAGTATCAGGCGGTCGTATCAGACGAACCGTTCAGTTATGAGTTCCTCACCGAACGCTTAGCAAAGCTCTACGAGCAGGAGCGGCACATCACCCAACTCACGCTTATTATGAGCGGAATAGCTATTGTCTTGGCATTGCTAGGTCTGTTGGGATTGGTAGCCTACTTGACGCAATTGCGAACGAAAGAGATCGGGGTCAGAAAAGTACTGGGGGCATCTACCGGACAAGTGCTGTTGCTGCTCAACCGAGAGTTTGTGGTTGGGGTGGTGCTGGCTACGCTTATTGCTAGTCCTATAACGTTCATTGTCGCCCAGCAATGGCTATCTGATTTTGCCTATCGGATCAATGTGAGTACGCTGACTTTGGTAGGTATCGGTGCTGTGGTGATAGGTGTCACCGTGTTATCAGTCAGCCTACGGTCGCTCCGGGTGGCGAGGGCCAATCCGGTGGATGCCTTGCGAGATGAGTAGGTAATAGAACCATCGGTTGTTCAAATTGGTTGTCTGCCAAACGAAGTCTAACCCCATGAACAACCTCTCCGTCGGACTCGTCCAGCAAGCCAACACCGCTAGCGTTGAGCAAAATGTCGAAAAACTGCTCCGCAACATCCGCCGCTGTGCCGCACAGGGAGCGCAACTGGTGGTGCTGCCCGAATTGCACAACGCGCTCTACTTCTGCCAAACCGAAGACACCGACATGTTTGATCTGGCCGAATCCATTCCGGGACCGTCCACCGAGCGGTTCGGAGCCTTGGCCAAGGAGTTGGGCGTGGTAATCGTGGCGTCGCTGTTCGAGAAGCGCGCGCCCGGCTTGTACCACAACACCGCCGTGGTGCTGGAGCGCGACGGCACCATAGCGGGCAAGTACCGCAAAATGCACATTCCCGACGATCCGGCCTACTACGAAAAGTTCTACTTCACCCCGGGCGACCTGGGCTTTCGCCCCATCGACACTTCGGTGGGTCGGCTGGGCGTGCTGGTGTGCTGGGACCAGTGGTACCCCGAAGCGGCCCGCCTGATGGCCCTGGCCGGAGCCGACCTGCTCATCTACCCCACCGCCATCGGTTGGGAGTCGACCGACCCGGCCGACGAAAAGCAACGGCAGCAAGACGCCTGGGTGATCTCGCAGCGCGGCCACGCGGTGGCCAACGGCCTGCCCGTGGTGGCGGTGAACCGCGTGGGGCACGAGGCCGACCCATCGGGGCACACCAACGGCATCCGATTCTGGGGACACAGCTTCGTGGCGGGTCCGCAGGGCGAATTGCTGCACCAAGCATCTTCCGAAGAAGAATCCAGCGTAGTGACCGTCGACCTGAAGCGCTCGGAAGACGTGCGCCGCATCTGGCCCTTCTTCCGCGACCGCCGCATCGATGCGTTTGCAGACCTTGCCCAACGTTTTTTGGATTAGTTAGCGGGACGGAGTCCCGGTGTACGTTAAGCACAGCCGCGGTGGCGGACCACTTTGGAAAATCTGCGCTAGGGGTTTGGTTAGGTAGTTGTGTCGTTTAGTTCGGCTTTGCCTCGCGCTGGTGCTCTGCACCAGTGTAACCACTAAACACGGTTTCTAACCGAAATTGAAAGACATGAGCACTAAGTATCGCATTCTGGACAATCAGCAGCCCCATTTTCTAACGCTTACAATCATCCAATGGGCGGATATTTTCAGCCGACCGGTATACAGAGATATTTTTATGGATAGCCTTGCGTTTTGCGTGAAGAACAAGGGGCTGGTGCTTAACGCCTACGTAATCATGACTAATCACGTGCATTTGATTGCCTCAGCGCAGGAGGGGTATAAGTTAGCCAGTATCATCCGCGACCTCAAGCGATTTACCGCTCGGCGGTTGTACGAAACGCTGCTCGTGGAGCCGACTGAAAGCCGCCGTTACTGGATGCGCTGGATTTTTGAGAGCGAAGGACAGCGCAGCAGCTGCAACGAAGATATTCGGGTATGGACGCATGACAATCATCCAATCATATTAGAAACCAATGGCATACTGGAGCAGAAACTAAACTACCTGCATCAGAACCCCGTTAAGGCGGGAATTTGCTTTGCTGCTGAAGACTACGTTTACTCAAGTGCCCCTAACTACGCGGGCCAGGGGGGAATTATGGAGGTTGATCTTTTGGATTGACTAAAGCCACAGCCAAATATGCAATGGCGCAGATTCGACTCATCTGCGCCAATGCCACTACTGCCTACCGCGTCTTTTCTTCCGACGGTGATCTTGTCGCTCATCGAGACGCGCCTCGTACTTTAGTACTTGCGCTTCAGTGAGCACTTCCTTGAGGGCCGCTTCTTGGTTTTGCCGAATTTCCTTCATCGTGGCCCGGGCCGCTTCGCGCTGCTCCCGCGTTTCTTCTCGAAAGTCGGCCACCTCATTGGCGTACTTCAAATTAATTTCGGCTACCGTGGCCCGTTGCTCGTCGGTGAGACTGAGGTTCTCGGCCATCTTTGCGGTGAGCTTATCGGCCCGTTCGCTGGGGGTGCCTCCCCTTTCCGAGTTTGACTGGGCCTGCGCGGTAGCAATTGTACCCGTCAGGCAGGCAATGATCCATAATCGTTTCATGTTTGTCTTATTTTCGTTCAACATATACCCCCCTTAGAGGCCAATCGACAAGAATGGTTTAACGGAAAGCGGCAAAAACTTTTATCCAGCGACTGATTAAACCTTCGGGCCGCCCCGTGATCTAATAAATAAAGACGCAAAAAATCAGCCCTAGTGATCGCAGCAAGCAGTTTGGAAGATGAGCAGCTCTTGGAGATGTTTAGGCAACCCGATAGTCAGAACTACGCCTTCAACCTGCTGGTGCGCAAGTACCAGGAGCGGGTCTACTTCCTGATTCGCAAGATGGTGATCGACCACGACGATACCGACGACTTGGTGCAGGAGACGTTCATCAAGGTGTGGAACAACCTGTCTGCCTTTCAGGGCGAAGCGCAGCTGTTCACCTGGATCTATCGGATCGCTACCAACGAATGCCTGCGCTTCCTGAAGAAAAAACGTCGTCGCTTGTTTGTTCCGGCCGCGGAAGTGACTCGTGAACTATCGCAAAAGATTGACGAATCGGTGCACCTCGACGGCGATGCGGTGCAGCGGACGTTGCAAAAAGCGTTGCTCACGCTGCCCGATAAGCAACGGCTGGTGTTCAACCTGAAGTATTTTGAAGAAATGACCTACGAAGCGATGGCCGAAGTCACCGGCACCAGCGTGGGCGCGCTGAAGGCCAGCTACCACCACGCGGTGAAGAAAATTGAAACCTACGTTCAACAGCAAACGCAGTAGCTATGAAATCACTTCCACCCGACAAACCGAAACCGCCGCATCCTTTTGTGGCTCCCGAGGGCTACTTCGCTGACTTGCCCGCCCGCATTCAACAGCGAGTAGATGGCGTTAACACGCAGCAACCCGCCCCGGGCTTCTTGCCCCGCTGGGCCTACGCTGTAGCCAGTGTTTTTGCTATAGCCGCCGTTTCCGCTTGGTTGATGACCCGTCCGGCGGCTTCGACAACTACCCAAACCGCTACCTTGTCGGCCGAGCAACTGCTGGCCGAGGTGCCCACCGAAACGCTGGTGGATTACCTGCTACTCGCCGAGGTGGACGTGATGAATACGGCCGCGCTAAGCGAAGCCGAGCAAACGGAACTGCTAGAAGAACTTGAGGTAAGCGATCCGGCGAACGAACTTTTTTTAGACAAACCGAGCGATGAAGACAATTAATCCAAAGACAGTAGGACCGTGGTTTCTGCTACTCATGTTTTTGATGGTAAGCACAATCGTGGTGGCCCAGCATCCGCGGGGTGAAAAACTGCAAAGCGCCCGCATCGCCTTGTTCACCGAGCGCCTGTCGCTCACGCCCGAAGAGGCCGAGCGGTTTTGGCCGGTGTATAATCAGATAAGCGAGCAGCGCACAGCTCTGCGGCGAGAGGGCATGCGGTTGCAGCGGGCGGCTGCCAGCGATTCGCTCACCGACGCGCAAGCGCAAGGCCGCATCGAAGAATACCTTGACTTGAAACAGCGGGAGCTTGCTTTGGAACAATCTTCTACCGAAAAGTTACTGACCGTGTTATTGCCTCAGCAGGTGCTGCAACTGATCAGGGCCGAGCGGGATTTTCAGCGGATGATGCTGCGGCAACTGGGCCGACGGCGGGGGGGAAAACACTAAATGTTCGTATACAGGGGCTATAACATCGGTTCACAACAACCCGAGCGAACAAGAAACTAACTTTAGCAAAGAATTTTTGTGCCGAAAAAGCGTTTATTTCGCGAGTAAGTACCCCCGCTCCGTATGAACTATTTCTTCTTCTGTCTGGCTTTTTTCCTTTCAATCACCTTTGGTCACGCGCAATCCGATAGCACCCGTTTGCCCGAAGCCTTCCGGTTTGCTACGGTGGGCGATCAGCTTCCGCCGGAGTTACTGCACGCCAAGTCGGTGGTCTTCGTCGACGTGATTGATGCCGCAGGCCGTCGTCAGGGCGATTGGCGAGCGCTGGCCCGCGAAGTGCACGGCACCTTCAAAGACCTGGGCATCGATGCGGTGGCCTACTACTACTGGCCCGACGCCAACGCCGGACCCGACGCTACCCGCCAACTAGCCAAGCAACTCAACCAGCGTTACATTGAGAACATCATCTACCTGGCCCACGACCAGTCCGCCAAAGAGTACGTGCTGCTGATCGCGCGCTTTGATACAGAGAACCCCTACGTGAATCGGGAAAAAAGAGCGTTTCAACTGGTGGCAGGCACCCCGGCCACGCTGGCGCGTCAGCTCGACAACGTGGTGCGCCGCAGCGGCCTGGAGAAGCAGAACTTCCTGGTGATCGACGTGCCGGAGTTTTTCGTAGGGTCGGGCAATGTGATTCAGGGCAACCGGGCCGAGGGCTTTGCCCAGGATCTGAAGCTGGACAAGCTGGCGATCCCGCGCCTTGGCGGTGAGCAAGATTCAGCCCTGATGCGCATCATGAAACCCTATCCCTACGAATACGCGCTGGTGGATGCCAACCGCAGTGAAGACGAATTGCGGCAGGAGGGCTACCAGTTCATTCTGCGGCGGCTGCACACGCGAGAAGACAATCTCAAAAAGATGCTGGGCTACCCCACAGAGTCCGGCGGGGCGGGGCAGAAGCCGGTCTACAAGTACTACGTGAAGCACATTTACACCGGCGACGTGTACCTGGGTAACGCCTGGGACGCTGACGCCTCGTGGCAAGCCGCCCTGATCAACCACCTGCGCAACATGCGCGACGATATGACGATGGGGCAGTAATCCGTTGCTCCCTTCGTGCTTTCTGCCTACTTTTGCCCGCTATGAGCGTCGTCATCATCAAATACAACGCCGGTAATATCCAGTCGGTGGTCTATGCCCTGCAACGGCTGGGACTGGAGCCGCTGCTCACCGACGACCCTACCGAAATTCGCCGGGCTGACAAGGTGATTTTTCCGGGACAGGGCGAGGCCAGCTCGGCCATGCGCTACCTGCGCGCGCGGGGCCTGGATGAAGTTATTAAGGGGCTGACCCAACCGGTGCTGGGCATCTGTGTGGGCTTGCAACTGATGTGCCGCCACTCCACCGAGGGTGACGCTAACTGCCTGGGCATCTTCGATGTGGCGGTGCGGCGGTTTCCGCCCGAGCGCAAGGTGCCCCACATGGGTTGGAACGATATTACGGTGACCGGCGGCGTGCTGGGGCGCAACCTGCCCGACACTGCGTACCTTTACTACGTGCATAGCTACTACGCCGAACTGAGCGAGTACACCACGGCCACCAATGACTACATTCGGCCCTTCAGCGTGGCGCTGGAGAAGGATAATTTTTATGCGATCCAGCCGCACTTAGAGAAAAGTGGCCGGGACGGTGAGATGATCTTGCGGAATTTTTTGGCGTTGTAATTCCGTAGCCCCACGATTAGTCGTGTTTGTATATGGTTTGTTGCGTGTTTTAAGCATTTAATTTAGCAAATACAAACCGAATAAAAAATCCGCGAGGATTTTCGTAAGTAGGCAAGAACCAGCAATAAATTATATACGGTGTTAGGCACAGGCTTTTCATTCAAAATATGACTTTAATTTAGACCAAAAACTGGCCTTTCCAGGTTGTCTTTTATTTTCTCTTTCCACAATCTTGTCAAGAAATTTTTCTGGGTCAGTTAAAAATTCTACTGCATTAGATTTCTTTAAATTCTCATAAATTAATTCAGATTTTGGTTCAAATAAAATTCCGTCTGTATTAAAAACCATTAAATCATTTTGCTCACACAAATTAAGCATTCCGTTCAAAAATTCTGTTACGTTCTCTCTTTTACGTAAATCAGCTCTGAATTGAAATTCCGAAATTATATTCGTTTTTTTGTCGTAAGCAATATGTGCGTCATTATCTTCTTGTTTTTCTGAATTTCCTTTCCAACCTATAAATCCAGAATCTTCATCGTCATTCCAATCGCCACGTGAAACTAATTTGTCAATTTGTTCCGTGATTTTTTTGATGTCGAGTTTTATGTTTGTCCACCATTTTATGGTTTTTGCATCTTCAAATTCAGGTTCAGGAAATCCGTTATCATATTTTACGTTTTTCCAATACTTTTCCCAGCCATCGTAGTCAATAAATAGTTCATTCGGAATTGAACCATACTTTTCAAGTATTGCCTTTTTAGGAATAATATTTAATTGATATTGCCATACAGCCATATTTAATATCGATTTTTTTTTAGCTTGTGCCTAACATGGGGCTACGTGATTGTGGGGCTACTACGATTAATCCTTCGGCACATACCGCTTTAGCACGCTTTGCCAACCGGTGCCGTTCACGGTTTTGAGCAGGGCCCGGTTGAGGGGTTCCCGCAACGGACTGTCGGTGGGCAACACCAGGGCGTAGCGTTGCGGACGCACATCCGTGGCCTCCACTTTCACCGACAAATTATTGTCTTCATTCACCCAGTACCGCAGCACGGGAGTGCTGTGCACGAAGGCCTCTAGACTGCCCTGTTGCACCGCCTGCAACCCGCCCGGCACCGAGTCGTAGGGCTGAAACTTGATCCGCTCCTCGCGCAGGTACTCGGCGGCGTCGGCACCGTCGATGCTGCCCACTTTCATCGAGCGCAGTTCGTCGGGTACCCCAATGCTACCGCCCGAACCCAGTCCGACGGCCGACACCAGCGAGGCGGTAAGGCTGGCCGTAACGGCCATGGCCACCAGCATCCACAGCAGGGCCACCGCCCGGCCCCAGAAGGTGATGGGCGCTTTGTCGCCGTAGCCGATGGTGGTCATGGTGACGCCCGCCCACCAGAAACCGGCCCCGATGCCCTGCCAAAACCGACGTTCACCCCCGAAATTGTCTTCGTTGCTGCGGCGCTCCAGCAACCACACCGCCGTGCCCACGATGAGCAACAGAATCGACAAACCCAGCACAATGCGGAAGAAACGCTCGGTGAAGATACCCTTCAGGATGCTGCCCATGCTTTGGGTGGTGGAGCCTGCGATTCCCAGTGAGGTCTGAAAGTAATCGTGCGAGAAATCCACCCGCTGCTCATCCTCGGCCGTCACGGTGCCTAGCAGCCCCAGGTCTACCTCTCCCCGGGTCACCAGCGCCACCAGCGAATCTGGCGGCACTTCCCGAAACTCGTAGTCGATGTTGAGTTGGTCGCTCATCTCGCGCCACAGCTGCACGCTGATGCCATCCCAGAGTTTGTCCTGGTCTTTGATGACGAAAGGAGGCATCACGGCAATGCCGACCGTGAGGGTGCTATCGATCGCGAGCGTATCGGATTGCGCAAGGCTGCTGCCGGTTATAACTAGACTGATAAACAGCGCAAGGTATTGTTTACTGTAAAGCATCACCTATCAAAAATCTCTTTCACAGTAATGCTAAACCCCGGCACGATTGGATCGGCTTGGCACACATCATTCTCATGACGCGCCATCACCTCGGTGGGGCTGGTGTGGATCCATACTTGTTTGATATGCGGATAAATGTACCAAACCATCTGCACTCCCGCTTCCAGGTACTCCAGCATCTTCTCTTTGTTCTGCTCGTCGGCGTTGGAAGGCGAAGATACTTCAATAACCAAGGCCGGAGCCTCAGCCGCTTCTTCTGGATTTTTGATTTGATCTCTAGTTAGGTAAGCGGCATCCGGTCGGCGGTAAGAAGTGATAGTGCTAAAAAAACAGTCAGCCTCTCCCATGATAGTATTACCCTGACGGAAACTTTCTGTCTGGATGTGCTTTCTTATAATATTATCAATAATATAGCGCTCACTCGCTTTCATGTATTCTTCTTTTTCTACTTGACCGTCTTTCCATTCATATTTATAGGTGGTTTTTTCCAAGTACTTTTTCTTAAAAGCCTCCAGTGAGATCGCTTTTCTCTCTGCTTTTTTATTCTTTCTGCTGGGTTTCTCTGCAACTGTCGTCATATTGCTGATCGTTTCGTGAACAAATCGAAAAGTACAAAATAAAGCCTAGCTATGGAAATTATCCCCGCCATCGACCTCATCGACGGCAAGTGCGTGCGACTTACGCAGGGCGATTACACGCAGAAGAAGGAGTACAGCAGCAACCCCCTGGAAGTGGCCCAGGGCTTCGCCGACCACGGCATCCGTCGCCTGCACCTGGTAGACCTCGATGGGGCAAAGCAGCGAACGGTGGTGAACCTACGCGTACTTGAGCAAATCACTACGCACACCCCCCTGACGGTCGACTTCGGGGGCGGGGTGCAGTCGGATGAGGACTTGCGGCGGGTGTTTGAGGCGGGGGCGCAGCAGGTGACAGGCGGTAGCATCGCTGTGCGCCAGCCGGAGGTCTTTCTAGGGTGGCTCAACCGCTACGGAGCCGACAAGATTATTCTGGGAGCCGACGCCCGCGACCGGCTCGTCGCCATCAGCGGCTGGCAGGAAAAAAGCACCCTCGACGTGATCGATTTCGTTCGCGACTACGCGCAACGGGGCGTGCGCTACGTGATTTGCACCGACGTGGCCAAAGACGGTTTGCTGCAAGGACCCTCGTTTGTACTCTATGATGAAGTCATCCAACAGGTGCCATCGGTCCACCTCATCGCCAGCGGCGGCATCACCACCGTCGACGATCTGCGGCAACTCAAGGCCAACGGACTACACGGCGCCATCATCGGCAAAGCCCTCTACGAAGGCACCCTGACCCTCCAGGACTTAGCAGAATTTTTATAACTTGCCAACTGGATGATCTGTGGGGGTGGCAAGGTAGTAGATATTGGATATCGACTATCTAACAACCAGTATCCAACATCTAGCCCCCCTAGAAGATCATCCAGTATCTAGCCACTCAGAAAGTCTCCATGCTCACCAAACGAATAATTCCTTGCCTGGACGTGAAAGATGGGCGCACCGTGAAGGGTATCAACTTCGTGCAGCTGCGCGACGCGGGCGACCCGGTGGAGCTGGCCAAGATCTACGCCGACGAAGGGGCCGACGAACTGGTGTTTTTAGACATTACCGCCACGGTGGAGAAGCGCAAGACGCTGGCCGAACTGGTGCGGAAGGTGGCCGAGCAGATCAACATTCCCTTCACGGTGGGCGGTGGTATCAGCACCCCGGAGGATGTGGAAACCATGCTCTATACCGGAGCTGACAAGGTATCAATCAACTCGGCGGCGGTGCGGCGCCCGGAACTGATCGACGAACTCTCGGCTAACTACGGCAGTCAGTGCATCGTGGTGGCCATCGACACCCGCTTAGTTGATGGAAAGAACGTGGTGCATACCCACGGCGGACGCACCCCCACCGAGCGCGAAACTTTTGCCTGGGCGCACGAAGTGCAAGAGCGGGGCGCGGGCGAGATTCTGCTCACCTCGATGGACCACGATGGCACCAAGCGCGGCTTTGCCAACGACATTATGGCCCGCTTGTCCAGCGAACTCAGCATTCCGGTGATCGCCTCGGGCGGGGCGGGTGCCAAAGAACACTTCTACGAGGCGTTCACTGCCGGACGAGCCGACGCCGCGCTGGCCGCTAGCATCTTTCACTTTCGCGAAATTCCCGTACCCGAGTTGAAGCAATACTTGGTTGAAAAAAATATTCCTATCCGAATGCTATGAGCAACCCTTCAGATTCTTCCGCTACCGACCTGAGTTTTCTGGCCCGGTTGATTGATATTATCCACGAGCGCAAGCAGCAAATGCACGCGCCCGAAGCAGAATCATCTTACACCGTGAGCCTGTTTCACGATGGCCTCAACAAAATTGCCCAGAAAGTAGGCGAAGAAGCCGTCGAGCTGATCATCGAGGCCAAAGACTCGGACGATGGACGCTTCAAAAACGAAGCGGCCGATCTGATTTACCACCTGCTGGTGCTGTTGGAAGAGAAGCAGATTCCGCTGGCGGAGGTGGTTAAGGTGCTAGAAGCGCGGCATAACTAATCGCAAATTGTTCATTTGATCGTTGCATTCTTTACTCGTAATAGATTGGCCAACAATTCACGCGATACTTTGTAGCCTGTTCTTTTTTTCTCTGATCTTACTACCCGGACATTCTCTACTATTGCCCTATTCTTAAAAGCAGCGCCTCTTTTCAAGATTATCTCTCTTCTTGAGACCTACTGTCCACGAAAAAGCACATCGAAATCTCCTGATAGTTGTTTGATAAAAAATCATCCCACCCCTAGCCGAATCTTGTCATAAAGCAGTTCTACTCCTCTAAAACCACAGTTTTTAGAATATGTGATGGCATTATTTTCGTCGGCCTTGATTTGAGTTGAGCCAATTAAATCAACATAAACTCTATCAAACAAACATCTATCTTATGAAAAAATTATTTATCATCATCGGTCTGTTTGCGGCTAGCACTGCCGTACAGGCGCAATCAAAAATGTATAAGCCTATTAAGGTTGATCTTGCCTTGGGATATGGATTTGGCAATGCCAAAGGAATGGTATTTTCCCTAGAGCCTAAGTATAATATCCAAGACCAAATTGCGGTGGGACTTCGTATGGAAGGAGCTATTTTGGGTGGAATGAAAATGGAGCAGGACGCCAACGGCGGAATGACTGATGCTGACATCAATATCTCAGCTATCGCTTCTTATTTGGTAACCGGTGAGTATTACCTCTCGAACAACAGCTTCCGCCCGTTGGCCGGTTTAGGAACAGGTGTATACTCAATGGGTAGCATCAGTACCAGCACCAACGGGGATGACATCGACGAAAGTGCGGTAGACGTGGGTACCCGCTTTGGTTTGGCGCCCCGGGTTGGTTTTGAGGTAGGTCACTTCCGTATGGCCCTGGAGTACAACCTGATCACCGGTCAACCCAAAAACTTCAATCGCAACTACTTCGCTACCAAAGTAGGCTTCTTCTTCGGAGGGGGTAAACGATAATCAATGCTGCGCTCAACTCTTTTGCCAAGCCAGTCTGTTAATTGCAGGCTGGCTTTTACATTTTAGCAATAAAGGTTATTCTGATAATTTATTAGGCAGTTCTGGCAGCCGTTCTCAGGTTGTGCAATCCACAGGCGATGAGCATGATTTGATCGCGTACGCCGCTGAAGTTCAACCTGATTTTTTCTTTGACGATGTTGAGTCTTTTGACCCCGGCCATCACATGCTCAATGGGTACTCTAATTCGGCTTAAGTCGGTATTTTCCCGTTTCTGTTGTTTTGTTAACTCTTTGTCTTTAGGCTTTTTATGGGGTATCAACACGCTAATGTTGTCCAAATCATAGCCCTGATAGCCCAAATCCTCTATAAGCACCGTTTCGTTGGGATAACAATGTCCAGCTTCATCAGCTAATCTTTTGTCATGTACACTTCCCGGATAGGTACTGCTCAGAAACAAGATTTGGTTTTGCTGGTCTACGATCAGATTGTTCTTAACGGTATGCGTTTTCTTCTTTCCGCTATACTCATGTTTTTGACGTTCATAATGCGCTGAACGGGGTATGCGGCGTTCTGTGGCATCCATGAGCAGTACATGACGCGTAAAGGTTTGCAAAAAAGCATACAAAGCATAACCAAAGCGTTTAGGTAGCATTTTTAACTGCTTCAACGCTTTTTCTAGTAAAGGCAATAGCACTTTGATCCATTTGCTCACCCGAGGCTGCTGCATACTGAAAAGTTGTCCCTGATAATACTGACGCGGGTTTTCCTTCATATAGACTAAAATAAAAAGCAACTTCTCAGCACTTCCTGGTAAACTACAGCGGGCATCGTCCTGGAATTTAGGAATGCGTCGGGGGCAACCTTCCAAATCATGATGCTGAAAGTAGTTTCGGCATAACGGATCAAAAACAGCCAGTAGTTTCATAAACTCAGCCGGGTGTAAACTCGTTAACTGCAGTAGATTAGGGTGGTCTGTTGGGTTATTTTGGATAGTTTGCATATTAAAATAGCTCGCAAACCACCCTTTTTTGTTCCCATAGTAAATTATCAGAATATCCTCTAATCACTGTAGTAAAATTGACGCTTTGGTGTTATGCCTATCGAGCCGCGACTGCTTGGCGCTGTCCGTGCTGGTCGGTGACGTAAAACGCGCCTTGTTCAACCCACAACGCCCGCGCCAATCCCGGCGAAGCACGGGTAGGCTGTCGCACGTCAATAGCGTATAACCGTTCTTCAAACAGACTCACAATGTCCGGCACCACGGTGTGGCCAACCACCAACTGCTCAGCTTGATAGGTTTGCAACACCCGCTCAATGTGTCGCTGGGTGATATTACCCCCGAAGTAGCCCCGGTACCACAGCGGGCCGTTATTGCCCATTAGCAGTTCGCTTTCCTGATCAACTTCGGCAATGCCGATATAGCGGCGCACGGTGCGGTTAATCTGTTTGAGGGTGAGTTTTGAGTCTTCTACCAGGTAGCTGATGCCGCCGTGCACAAACAAGGTGTCGCCGATTTTCTCTACGGAATTTTTGGTGCGAATCCATTGCCCTAGTTCGGAGTAGTTGCTAAACAGTTCGTAGTACTGCACGCCTAGTTCGCGCGCCAACCACTGGTATTTCTTCTCTAGGTGCCGCTCGTCTCCGCGCAGGTTCATTTCTTCGTGGTTTCCCAGGATAAAATGTACCCGTCCGCCCTGCGCCACCGCTTCCTGCTCCAACTTATAGATCAACCACAGGCAGGGCAGCACGTTGATGTCTCGATCAAATAAATCGCCCAGCAGCACCAGGTGCCCGCTGCCGAACGTCCAGTTAAAATCCTCATCCACTACGCCGTTGCCGACCAGTAGCTGCTGAAGGGCGTAGAAGTTGCCCTCAATATCCGATACGGCCAGTAGGCGTTCCGGGAAATCGTATTCGGTCGGGGGAATGTTCAGGTTTTTCTGAAGCGCAAACTCGAACGAAGTGGGCACCGGACTGTCGGTGTAGCACGAGAAGGCCAGCTCCTGCCGTTCAGAGAACGGCAGTTCGTCGCGTGAGACCACGGGTTTTCCCTCGTAGGTTTCTCCCCGATGAACCAGCATTTGTTCGCCTAGGTAGGTAATGTAAGGGCCATCGTGATAGATCGTGGAAGAAGTGGTGGGAAAGCCTAATAATTCTCTGACGTCTTTGTTTTTTTCTACCAGAAGAACCCCCACAACCACCAAGACAACCACTGTGATTACTGAAGCGAGAGTAAGTAGCATACGTGCGCCAAAGGGGGGCAATTATAACAATAGGAAGCCACCTTGCAACGGGTGAAGTTTATAACAAAGGAGCCAAGTGCGCAAGGAAGACGAATACAACTGCCCAGTGCACCCAGCCTCGTGAATTAGATTACTTTGGTTTTTCCGGGCACCGGCACCGGATAGTGGCCTTCTACCGGCATCACGGGCGGGTTGGCGTCGAAAGCGTACTGCTGCGGAGCCAGACTAATCTCCGAGTTGAGGGCTTCGTCCCAGGTGATTTCTTTTCCAGAGTACGTCACCATGCGGCCCAGCAGCGAGCTCATGGTGCTCTTAGCGCCATTTTCGGCGTCGGCGAGCGGTTCACCACCCTCCACAATATTGGCAAACAGGCGATCGTGTTCTACCTGGTAGGGATTGGGATCGTTCTTGCCCCGGTGACGCCACAGTGATTTACCTTTCAGGTCGGTGATTTCGGTATTACCGTCGGTACTGGCCCGTCCCTTGGTGCCCACGAAGGTTTCGGCCACCTTGTTCATGCAGCCTTCCATGTGGCGGCACTGGCTGTTGATGATGGTGCCGTCGTCGTAGTGAAACTCCACGTAGTGGTGGTCAAAAATTTCACCGTGTTCTTTTCCGGTGCGTACTTCGCGGCCGCCCATGCCTTGCGCCCGCACCGGATAGGCCTGCTTGGCCCAGTTGGCCACGTCGATGTTGTGGATGTGCTGCTCCATGATGTGGTCGCCGCACAGCCAGGTGAAGTAGTACCAGTTGCGCATTTGGTACTCCATTTCGGTTTGTTGCGGTTCGCGGGGGCGCACCCACACCCCACTGCTGTTCCAGTAGACTTGTCCGCTGGTGATGTCGCCAATCTCTCCGGCGTGCAGCCGCTTCATCAGCTCCAGGTAGCTGGGCTGGTAGTGGCGTTGTAGCCCCACCACCACGTTAAGGTTTTTCTCCTTGGCTTTTTTAGCGGTTTCCAGCACCTTGCGCACGCCCGGAGCGTCGACGGCCAAGGGCTTTTCGGCGAACACGTGCTTTCCGGCGTCAATGGCTTCCTCGAAGTGGATCGGTCGGAAGCCGGGGGGAGTGCAAAGCAACACCACGTCGGCCAGCGCAATCGCTTCCTTATAGCCGTCGAAACCCACGAACTTATTCTCATCGGGCACCGCCAGCCGTCCCGATTCGCCGTGCTTCTTCTTTAGGTTTTCGTAGCTTTCATCGAGGCGATTCTTAAAGGCATCGGCCATGGCGACCAGTTTCACGTCCTGCGAAACGGACAGGGCTTGGTCGGCGGCTCCGGTACCGCGCCCACCACAGCCGATCACCGCCACCCGTAGGGTTTCGTTGCCGCCTACGTAAGCGCTGGCCTCTACGGGCAGTTGGCTGAGCAGTATCCCACCCGCCGTAGCGGCGGCCGAGTTGCGGACGAATTTGCGTCGGTTCATTCCTGGTTGGTCATTCATAGTGTTTTGGTTTTGGTTGAGACGCCGTTGAGACGCCATGCATGGCGTCTGTACGAGATAAATATCAAAATTATAAATCCTCAATTGGTTCTAGCCAGTATTTCTGTTGCTCTTCGGGCGCGGGCGGGTTGGCCGGTCGCACCAGGCGGATGCCTACCCAACGCGCATCGGTGTGCCACCAGCGGCTCTTCGGAATTTGCGGGTCTTGTTGCTTCCACTTCGGGCTGGAGGGCATACGGGCGGCCGAGCGCAACACTTCCGGGTCATCGTCGTACGAGCCACCCCGGGCGGTGCGCGGATACAGTTCGGTGGGCCGATTCCACGGATTCCGGGCCGTCTCACCGGTTAGGGTAGCGTAGATGGCCGGGTTGTACTGGTCCATCGTCCATTCGGCCACGTTGCCGTGCATGTCGTATAATCCCCAGGGATTGGGTTTTTTGGTGCCCACTTTTTCGTAGCCGCCGTTGGTGTTGCCGTAGTGCCAGGCGTAGTCGTCGAGTTGGGTCACATCGTCGCCAAACGAGTAGGCGGTGGTGGTGCCCGCCCGGGCGGCGTACTCCCACTCGGCTTCGGTGGGCAGGCGATAGAAGTCGCCGGTTTTGGCGGTGAGCCACCGGCAGAACGAGGTGGCCGAGTACTGCGTCATGCAGATGGCCGGGTAGCCGTACTTGCCCATCCCGAAACTCATGTCGAGGTAGGGCGGCGTGGGCCGCGACACCGCGTCGACACTCGGAATGTTGGCCGCTTCCAGTCCGCCGGACTCCTTAGCCAATCGCTTCTCTAAATCCTGAAAGGCAAACACCTCGAACATGTCCCAAGTCACTTCGTACTGTCCCATCCAGAACGAATCAACGGCAACTTCGGTCTGCGGCCCTTCGTCGTCCTGATGGTTCGCCTCGCCTTCCGGACTGCCCATCAGAAAGGTGCCGCCCGGAATGGGAACCATATCAAAGGCGATGGTGGTGCCCGGAATGGTTTGAGAGTAGGCCGCAAACGATTGAGAAGGAGCCGAGAGGAAGTGACGCTCAATATGACTCTGAAAAACAAGAATTGTTGCTGCTGCCAGGGTCAGCAAACGGTTGAACACCGTAAGGCGAAGGGGGATCAGCGTAAACACCCGATAAAGGCGATGCGAAGGTAATCTCATGAAGCAGTGTAGCGTTACGTGGCTGGAGGATGGCTTTCTAGAAAACTGGTTCTCCCCACATCCAGGCAAAATAAAGTCCTACAATGTATCGCTTTTTTTAAGATTTTGGCAGTAAGAGGGTCTTTATTTTATCCGTTAGGCTTACCGTACTTCAATTTGTAAACTCACTGGTTGATTTTCTACCCGCAACTTGGTATCGTCGAACGAAGGCGCACTGAGTCGGGTACCGCGGGTGTCGTTCGAGAAGCCGTAGTCTTCTACCGGAATGCCCAGTAGATTCTTATCCAGCTTGCCGTTGCTGTTCTTGTCGTGGTACACCGCCACCGAATAATCGCCCGGCGGCAGGTCGTTGAACACCACTTGCAATTCGTTATCAGCCGTGATGTTGAGCACTTCGCCCCGGTAGGGTTCGGTTTCGGGAAAGTCGGTGGCGGAGTTGTAGAGCGCTACCTGGAGCTTTCCTTTACGCTCCTTCACGCCGGAGACATCAATGGTCAGGCTGGTGGCAACGGGGGTGGACATAGGCAACGTGGTAACGGCCGAAGGACTAATGAGAGATAGCCCGGCCAGGGTGATACAAAAAAGTACGTGCGTCATGGGTGTGATGTTAACAAAGGTGATGCGTTGAGCAAACAGAATGCCGTAACTAGACCGATAGTTCTACTGTTTTGCCGGTTTTGAAAGATTCGTCGGCGGCCAACACCACTCGCAGGCTGTTAATAGCGTCGGCGTGGTGCTGCGACAAGTCTTGGTCTTCGCTGATGGCCCGGTAGAAGAACTGTTGCTCCAGGTCGCACAATTGCTGGTGGTCGGGTTCGTCGGCGGTGCTGATGGTTTCATCGGGGTGCGCGAAGGCTCCCTGCGCGTCGCGCTCGGCCCGGTGCAGCAGCAGCGCGTTGGTCTTGGAGTGCGAATCGATATCGTCCGAATCACTTTGCACTCCTCCCTTAATGCTTACCGCGCCCTTCGGGCCGATCACGTCCTTCACGAAAAAGGCGGTTTCGCTCATCATGGGCCCCCAACCCGCTTCGTACCAGCCCACCGAGCCATCCTCGAATGTCACTTGCAGTTGACCATAGTTGTACATATCGTCGGCGATTTCGTCGCTCAACCGGGCTCCGATGCCGCTCACCCGCACCGGGCGCGACGTGGTCATCAGGCACATCACGTCCACGTAGTGCACGCCGCAGTCTACGATGGGCGACATCGACTCCATCAAGTTGCGGTGGGTGCGCCACTGCTCGCCGCTGCTCTGCTGGTTCAGGTTCATGCGCATCACCAGCGGTTTGCCCAGCGTTTGGGCCAGCTCGATGAATTTGCTCCAGGCCGGGTGCACCCGCAGGATGTAGCCCACCACCAGCTTCTTGCCGAGCCGTTGCGCCGCCGCTACTATTTCTTCACACTGCTCCACGGTAGTGGCCAGCGGTTTCTCCGTGAACACGTGCGCCCCCGCGTTCAGACTCTTCATCACGTACTCGGCGTGAGTGTCGGGGTAGGTGTTGATCGACACGGCGTCGGGCTGGGTCTGGGCCAAAGCGTCATCAAAATTATCGAACTGGGCGAGTCCGCCGAGTTCTTCGGACAGTTTGCCCCGGCTCTCGGGGCCGCGGCTCACCACGCCCACAATATTGAACTCCGGCATCTTGTGATAGGCCCGCGCGTGCGAGGCTCCCATGTGTCCGCAGCCCACCACCAGCACGTTGATAGGTTTTTGTTGCATAAACTCGTTGTTATCGATGAAGAGGTAATGATAATGAATTTTTACGAAACGTAGGGAAAGTGAGCAGTATTCGGTAAAAGCCAACCTTATTTAGCGTATCTTCGGTTAACTTTTGTTAAAAGTGAATGGTAAGGCCCACAATCGCCGTTACAAAAATGTGATATTCACTAGGCAATCTTTTGGTAACTCAAATGGTTATCATCTCAACAAAGCAACAACTTACTAAGACGAACAAATGACGACATTCTCGAAATACCCTAATTACTTATTAATTACGCTGTTGGTCATCGGAGCGTGGAGCTGCCAAGAAGACGAAGAAGTGGTTGTTCCTCAAGAACCCACGCCGATTGCCCGCACGGCTACCAATCTTCGCGACACCACCTTCCGCATTATGCAGGAGTGGTACCTGTGGAACGATCAAATGCCCGAAGTGGACCCGGCCGACTACGGTAGCGCTGACGAACTGCTGGACGCCCTGCGCTTCGAGCGCGACAAGTGGTCGTACATCACCGAAGAAAAGGAGTACGACGATTACTTCAAGCGGGGCGAGTACCTCGGTTATGGTTACGGCCCGGCCTTCGACGAGGCGGGTGATTTACGGATAAGTTTAGTTTATGAGGATTCTCCCTTTGGCCGGGCGGGCGTGGAGCGGGGCTGGATCATCAGCAAGATCAACGGGCTGCCCATCACCCGCAGCAATTACTCAAATAATCTGCTCGAGGCTCCCACCAATACCTTTGAATTCATCACACCTGTTGGCAATAACGTCACCAAAACGTTGACTAAAACCACCGTAGGCATCAACACGGTGTTAGATTATCGGGTGCTGCAAGTAAATGATCGTCCGGTGGGCTACCTAGCCTTCAACGGGTTTATCGAAAAGTCATTAGACGAATTAAAGCCTGCCTTTGAGGAGTTTCAGCAGGCGCGGATCACCGACCTGGTGCTCGACCTGCGCTACAACGGCGGCGGGCGCGTTGATGTAGCTGCATATATTGCCACCAACTTGATAGGCACCCAGGGGGCTGATCGCACTTTCATGGAGTTTTTATTCAATCCCGAAAAGCAGAAAGAGGAGGACAGCGGAGCATTAAAATTTCAATCGCCCGATTTTCCGCTGGATTTAAATCGACTCTTCGTAATTACCTCGGGCCGCACCGCTTCGGCTAGCGAACTGCTCATCAACGGACTGAGCCCTTTTATGGATGTGCTTATTGTGGGCGAGAATACCTACGGAAAACCGGTGGGCAGTCGGCCGTTTCGCTACGGAGGGTACGCCATCAGCCCGATCATTCTCAAGATTGTGAACGACAACGGCGAAGGCGAGTATTATGAGGGTTTCGTGCCGGACGTGCTGGTGGCCGACGACCTAAGTCACAATTTCGGGGATCCCGAAGAAGCGCGACTGAAAGAAGCCCTGCAATTTATAGAAACCGGAGCCTTCAGCGACGAAAATGCTCGCCGAATACCTTCTGCTTTGAGCAAGCCGATTGAGTTTAGCGGCTTCCAACAGGAAATCGGAACGTTGTAGCGTATAGTTGTTTCAAAGTGGGCTGTGAGGCACAGCCCACGGTTTTTGGCTTTTGTTTATCCGTATCTGACGCAGTGCCTCTGTGCCCGTTGTGGAATGAGCTGTGACCAGTTTACTGGGGGTCTCTGAACCTTATACTGATTCTCGTATCTAGCGCTGATGTTGTCCGCTCAACGGTTATCCACCGCCACGCTATTGTCCCGACTCTTCAGGCGGGGTAAGGCCTAGTGCCTTGATCACCAACGCGGTCACGTCGGCTTCTTCAGGACGCTGGGTGTGGATCAGGAAAAGTTTTCCTTCTACCTCGGGCGAAAACACGTAGGTGTAACCGTTGGCGCGAGCCACCGAGTCGATGGCTTGGTCTACCTTCTGCCGCAGGGGCGACAACACCTGCATCTCCTTGAATTGCAACTGGTACTGCGCGGTTTTCTGCTCCTGGGTGATATCCTGCTGCAGGGTGCGCAGTTCGTTTTCTCGCTGCGCCCGTACCGTATCGCTCAGATTGGGCGCTTCCTGCTGAAACTGAGCCGCTTGCAACTCTAGTCCCTGCCGCATGGCAATTAGGCGGTTGCTCACTTTTCTTTCAAA
This sequence comes from Cyclobacteriaceae bacterium, assembly GCA_965217295.1. GTDB lineage: Bacteria > Bacteroidota > Bacteroidia > Cytophagales > Cyclobacteriaceae > Tunicatimonas. The sequence goes on along the minus strand of CBDCHR010000008.1, from coordinate 2,121,657 downwards.
TTCAGCAATATCGCGCTGCGCCGCCTGCGCTTCCGGAAGTAGTCCCAAAATATAATCGGACTGCGCAAATCCAATTTTAGCTTCCTGCGCCCGGGCGTCAAACGCTAATCCGGTCAGTAAGACCAAGCTACTAATAACCAACTTTTTCATACAAGAAACTTTTAACCCCGAAAGTAAGAAAAGCCCACCCATTCCCCTAACGCGCATTGATTATTTAACACAATTCAACCGAGAGTAGCCTAACGAGCGGTAGACCAGGTATCGACGGCCTCCGGCAAATCGCCCGGATCATGCACCACCGCGTAGGGACTAGCCCGCTTCAGCGTGTGGGCATCGTTGGCCCCCCAGCTTACCGCAATGGTATGGAGACCGCAGGCGCGGGCGGCTTCCACGTCGCGTACTTCGTCCCCAACGTACAACGTGTCGGCAGCAAGCAGGCGCTGTTCGCGCAGCACGCGTTTCAGGGTGCGGCGCTTGCCCAGCAGCCGGGGCGAAGAACATACAAAAGCGAATTGGCTCATTTGCTGCAAACGGAGGAAAACGTCCACGTTGGCTACCGAGTTGGTGGTGAGAATGCCAAGCTTGAAATCTTGCGCGAGTCGGACAACCGCATCAGGGATGGACTTGATCGGTGCGACCCGCGGCATCTCGCGGTGTAGTTCGATTCGGAAACGACGGGCGAGGCGGGGTAATTGGTACCAGGGCACGCCCAACCAGCGAATCACCTCGCGGGCGTGCAGACCGCGCAGGGCATTTATATCTCTTTCAGTCACCTTTCGGTATCCGTACTCGGATGCTAGCCGGTTGCTCAGTGCCAGCAGGTGGGGCAGCGTGTCGGCTAGGGTGCCGTCGAAATCGAAGATCAGGGTGGGCTTAGGGCGCACGGCGTCCGGTTCCGGCAGGCAATGGAGCTGGGCGGTCAGCAGACGAATATTTGTCGGTTGCGGGCCCGCCCGCGCGTCCGATGAACTTGTTAGAGTTGAGCAGCAGCAACGCTCCCGAGAAACCAATCACCCCGCCAGCCACCACCAGGGGTTGCCCCCAGTCGCTGTACTGCTGGCTACCCAGCAGCACGCCTCCGAGAATGGTGATAGAGTAGCCAATGCCCGACACCAGAATGCCACCTCTAAACTTGCGGTGCGAGATGCGTAAATTGTCGCGGGTGGCATCCAAGTCGGTACGTAGTCGCAGAATTTCAGCGCGGAGCGAGTCAGCCCCTGGTTTGGCAGATGAACGCTCTTGTGCTTGCGTGGAAAGGTGACTGCCTAGCACGAGAGCGATCACCAGCAGGCAATGGATTGGTAGAAGAAGTCGGGGCATGGTTGATGTATTGTAACGTGAAAAATGAACTCTAAAGTACGCAACTATTCGCTAGCAAACCAACCTCCTGCTCACTGATCAAGCCACGCCTTAAAGGCCGAAACCCGCTCTCGGCTCACAATCATATCATTTTCACAAGATACGAGTGTGAGCACTTTGAGGCGCCCGTTCACGTAGGAATGTACCTCGCGGAGGCCATCAATAGGTACCATAAACTTACGGTTAATGCGGAAAAACTGCTTGGGATCCAACTGCGTGCTTTCCAGGGCTTCTAAAGTATGGTCCAGCAGATAGCGGCGCTGGTTGGTTTTAGACACCAAATACGTGACCTTGCCGTCGGCGTAGAGATAGCCAATGTCCTCCACCGGGATGGTTTGATAGTGATCGCCCGTTTTCACCAGGAAGCGGCGCTTGTAGGTGGGTAGCGGCTGATGATACGCCTGCTGCAACAAGTAGTGTTCGGGTTGCGGTAGAAACCGGTCGACCTGCGCGAAGGCCCGTTGCAGATCCGACAAGTCAATGGGCTTGAGCAGGTAGTCGACGCCTTGCACCCGAAAGGCTTGCAGGGCGTACTGGTCATAGGCCGTGGTGAAGATCACCGGGCAGGAAATTGTAGTGTGCTCGAAAATCTCGAAGCTTACCCCGTCTGACAATTGAATATCTAAAAACAAAGCATCAACCGAATGGTCAGATTGAAAGAACGCTACCGTGTCCTCCACCGAATCGAGTTCATCAACCACGGTGATACGAGGGTCGTGCTGCGCAATCAGTTCGCGTAAGCGCTCACTGGCGACGGGTTCGTCTTCTACGATGAGCACCCTCATGGCGTAGGCGATACGGTTACCCGCTTGATAAGCGGAAGCTTTACTGTAAACGATTCTTCGTCATCCATCACCAGCACCTCGCGATCAACCAGGTGCTGGTAGCGCAGCTTGATGTTGTTGAGGCCCATGCCGCCCGGCAGTGTAGGCTGAGGTACGCGTTGCAGCGTGTTTTGCACCACCAAGTAATCATCTTCCACGAAAATAGCGACCCGCAACGGATTTTTACGAGAGGTGACGTTGTGCTTGATGGCGTTCTCGACGAGCAACTGCACCGAGGCCGGAGGGAGTTGAAACGCATCCTGGACGGTTTCGTCAATGTTTTGATCGATGATCACCTGGTCGGCGAAGCGCAGCTTGAGCAGAAAGACAAAAGCATCGATAAACTCCATTTCGGTGCGCAACGATACCGTTTTGTTTTCTTGGTTATAGAGCAGATAACGATATACGTTGGCCAGTTGCTTAATGAAGTCCGAGGCTAAGTCGGCATCCTTGTGCACAATGCCGGATAGCACGTTGAGGGAGTTGAACAAAAAATGCGGATTGATTTGGTTGCGCAGGGCTTCAAACTGCGATTCTACGCTCAGAGTTTTCAGACGCTCGGCTTCCAGGACGGTGTTCTTTAGTTTTTCATTGAAATAAATAATGGCGTTGATGGTGTGTAAAAACAGATTGATCCGAAAGGCAAAAGCGAGGGCCAGTTTAAACTGACTCCAGGCCTCTATCTGAGGGGTTTCCGATATTGTCACCACGGTGTAGGTGGCTGCCGCGGCAATTAGAACCACTCCTACCAGACTGGTCAGAAAGAAAGGAACCAGGGGAGTAAGGCGGCGGGCCAGCGGGCCATCGCGGTGCTCAATAAGGTGAAACAACCATCGGTTGATCTCCCATACCAGGGTGACCATAACCAAAATGGCCGCAAAAAGCTGCCAAAGGGTAATCTCTAATCCAAACAGGCGATTGCCGCCGGTGAATAGGATGTTCAGGTACGAATAACCCGCTAGCAACGCAATAAACAGATATCGGTAGCGACTTTTAAACATACGTTTTCGGTAGGGCTATTCTCCTGTGAGCAGAAACACCGGAGCCGGACACCAAATTGGATTGGTGTCCGGCACGCAGCGTTCAATAATAGTTCAATATAGTAACAGAAAACTTATTCTGGTAACAAAACCTGATCAATGGCGTGAATCACGCCGTTGGTGGCCAGCACATTGGCGATCACAATCGCTGCATCCGAACTAGCGTCACTGCCGTCGGTGATGGTCAAGTCATCCAGATTCACGGTGATCGTTCCGCCGTTAACCGTTGTTGCCTCACCATCTTCCAGCAAATCCAGATCGGTAGAGAACACCGGCTCACCACTAATCACGTGGTAGGTCAGCACTGCTTGCAGCGTTTCAATCGGAATGTCGTTCACCCCGTTCACGCCCAACACTGCGTACAACGCTTCAAAGGCGGCGTTGGTGGGGGCAAACACCGTGAAGGGTGCCAGACTTTCGTCGCCGCGTTCGCTGTTCAGGATCGTTACCAGGGGCAACAGATCAGCGTTGGTCGCGCTGGCTTCCTGCACACGGGTGAGCGCGGCCACCAGTTCGCTGAAGGCGGGGTTGCCCACGGCCACGTCTACCACCGATCCGGACGGAGGAAGCAGCACCGCATCAATCGCGTGGGCGATAAACTCCTCGTTGGGCGTAGCAATGTCGGCCTGGATCACCTTAGCGTAGCCGATCAGGACTAAGCTTCCGTCGGGCTCGTTGCTGTAGTAAATCTCCAGCGGACTGCCACTCTTGGGGTTTTGCAATCGGGCGTGCGTTGCTCCGGAAGCACCGGTTAAATCGCTGCTGGCCTTGCGGTCGGCCGCGATGTGGTAGAGCAGGATCTCTTTCAGGTTGTCAGCGGCCAGCACATCCTCCAAGCTACCAAACGCATCGTTGTTTGCAACAAGCATATCAAAGGCAGTATTGGTCGGGGCGAACAGCGTACCGTCCACGTCGTCGCGAATTAAAAAGTTCAGCACGTCGGGGGTCGCCTCTACGGCGGTCAGTAGCGTGGTAAATCTTCCTTCGGCATCAAACAGCAGGGGTTGCACGGCGGTGCCTAAGGCAGCGGCAATAAAGGGCGGGATCAGCACTTCGTCAATAACGTGTACCACTCCGTTGGCGGCCTCAATGTTGGCCAAATCCAAAATCACGTCAGACGATCCGTTGATGGTTACGCCGTCGGTTTTGTCGATGTTGATGTCGGCTCCTTCCAGGGTGGTTTCAGTAGCACCTAAGTCAGCGGCTAGTTTTCCGGCACCCAGAATATGGTACTCCAGCACCCGACGCAACACGTAGTCCGGAATGTCCTCCAGTCCCTCCACTCCCAAAGCACCCAACAGGGCAACAAAGGCGTCGTTGGTGGGCGCAAATACCGTCAGGTCGGCCTCGCGATTACCCGCCGCGGCCAGTAGGTCGGGAGTGCGTTGCAGGGCCGCCACCAAAATGCTCAGCGCTTCGGTGTCTGCGGCAATCGCGGCAATGGTGGGCTCTAGCTGTAGCGAGGGCGGCAGCAATACCTGGTCGATCAGATGCACCACGCCGTTGCTGGCCTCAATGTTGGCGGCAGTCACCTTCACGTCTTCGTTGATGAACACGCCATCGTCAGTTTTACTGATGCTGATGGTCTCTTCGTTGAGCGTGTTCTCGGTTTCTCCCAGGTCGGCGGCCAGTTTGGCTCCGGCCAGAATGTGGTACTGTAACACCGAGGTGAGCACCTCGTCGGGAATGCTGGCCAGGTCAGTGAAGCGGTCGTCTCCTTCTAAGAAGGCCGCAAACGCCGCGTTGGTGGGGGCAAACACGGTCAGGTCGGCATCCGCATTGCTGGCGGCATCCAGCAGAGCGGGAACGCGCGTTAGGGCAGCTACCAGCGTGCTCAGGTCGTCGGTGCCGGAAGCAATCTCGGCGATGGTGCCCGGCTCTTCGGCCGCGGTGCGCAATACGGCATTCACAATGTGGATCACTCCGTTCGAGGCGCGAATGTCGGCGCGTACCACCCGGGTGGTCCCGTTTAGTACGACTCCGTTGTCGGTGGTCACCGCAATGGTTTGTCCGTCGAGCAGCGTAGACAGCGAACCGGCGGTCAGGTCGGACGCCAGTTTGGTGCCGGGCACCACGTGGTACCTCAGCACGTCGGCCAGCACGTCATCGGGAATGTCAGCGAGTGAACCGAAAGTCGGATTAGCCGCCAGGTAGTTAGTAAAGGCTGAGTTGTTGGGTGCGAAAATGGTGATGGGCGTGCTGTCGTCCGACAGCGCATCCTCCAATCCGGCTTGCTCCACGGCATCCGCCAGGGTGCTCAGTTGGGTTTCACTTTTGGCGAGTTCTACCGCGTTCAGTACGGGGTCGGTATTGTTTTCTTCGTCATCGCCGCAACTGCCTAGCCAGACGGTGGCGAACAGCGCTAGGGCCAGGGTTTTCAATCGGTTCAGGTTAATCGGTCGGTGCTTCATAGTTGTTTACAGTTAATGAGAAAATGTTAAACAGAAGATGCTGTAAGAACGCGTTGCCGACAAAAAAGAATAGCGAAAAGGACTGAACTGAGGAATGAAGGGAGTGAGCCGTAGAAACGAGGGAGTGGACTAGATGCTGGTCACTAGTTACTGGATACTGGATGGCTAGATACTAGCTGTTGGCTCCTAAACGATAGTGACCAGTGACCAGTGACCAGTGACCAGTGACCAGTGACCAGTGACCAGTGACCAGTGATCGTTCCACGACGGCCAGTGACCAGTGACCAGTGATCGTTCCACGACGGCCAGTGACCAGTGACCAGTGATCGTTCCACGACGGCCAGTGACCCGCATCCACTAGCTAACATCACCCGTTCGGCAGTAGCCGTTCGCGTAGTAACAAAGGTTTGAGCTTTCGCCGGAAGTTGAGTTGCTGTCCCGAATTAGGATACTCGATCAACTGATCGTGGATCACGTTGAAGCCACTGGCGCGCAGGTCGGTCGCGATGGCTCGAAACACTACGGCCGACACCAGCACAATGGGAGTGCGGGGTGAACCCAGTTTTAGCAAGGTGGCCATCAGTTGGGACAGATTGTCGCGGTAGGTTTGAGCGCGGGAAGCCGCGGTGGTACCGGGCAGCGGCGCATCGTGGGCGTGCAGCAACAGGTAGCCCTCTTCCTGCAAGCGCTCTAAAAAGTACGCTTTTTCGGCCCGCACCTGCTTGATCGTTTCGAAGGCCGCTACCTCTTCGGGAAACAGCACCTTAATCAGCTCCAGAAAGAAACTATCTCCCCGGCGCACCCGCTCGAAGTAGAAGTAGCGATTGCGATCGAAGGGCGGCGGAGCCTCGGTGATAAGTATTAGTTTAATTCGGTCGGGAGTATACTTGGCGCGGGCTTGTTGATAGATGTTCGAACTCATTGGTCAGGAAAAAGACGACGGTGGTCAAGTAAATTTTGTGTTAGCAATGCGATGACTTTTCTTGGAAAGAAAAAATTATGCGACAGACTTTCTTAATCACTTTACTGCTGCTCTTGTTTGCTACGGCCTGCCAATCGCAGTCACCCGAACCGGCTTCGGATGGGGACCCCATCCTGGCTTTTCTGATCGCCCATCCTGATAAGTCATCAATGCAACTCGTCAGAAATGATACGGTGCTGGCCGATTTTCACGCCGACCGCGTGATGCCGCTGGCCAGTACCGTGAAAATTATTATCGCCATTGAGTACGCTGAGCAAGCCGCTGCCGGTACAATCAACCCCGATGAACTAATTCCGTTGGACGAATTAGACCGGTTTTACGTAGCCAATACCGACGGTGGAGCACATCCTGCCTGGCTCAACGCGGTCAGCGATCAGGCGAAAGACAACCGCGTAACAATTCGGGAAATTGCCCGGGGAATGATCAATTTCAGTTCTAATGCAAACACCGAGTGGCTCAGCCAGCGGCTGGGGTTAGAGAAAATCAACGCCCAACTTGAGCGTCTGAAAGCCAGAGACCACACACCCGTTTACTACCTGGTATCGTCGCTGTTTGTAGGAAAAGAACGGTTTCCGGGAATCACTGGCCCAGCCCTGGAAGAGCAACTTCGGAACTTAACGATAGAAGAGTATACTCGAACGACGAACGAGATTCATCAAAAGTTACTGAACGATCCAGAGTATAAAAATGACTTAGGAGACCTCAGTATGAACATCCAACGGGTATGGTCTGACCGCCTGCCCGCCGCCACCACCGCCGATTACGTTGCTGTTTTGAAGAAAATTAATTCTCGTACCTTCTTCGACGAATCTGCGCAGCAGTATCTGGACGAAGTCATGGAGGGCATCCTGGCGAATCCGGCCAACCGGCAGTGGCTGGTGCACGCCGGGATGAAGGGCGGCTCCACCGCCTTCGTGCTCACCAAAGCCCTGTATGCCACCGATAAAAACGGTAATCAGACAGAGTTAGCCTACTTTTTTAATAATTTGGAGCCAGAAGAAAACGTATCGCTTCAAACCAGTATGAACGAATTTGAACTGAAGATTCTTACCAATCCGGCTTTTCGGGATAGCATACAACGGGTTCTACCAAATTAAAGATGTCAATTGCTTCCCGTCAAGAGAAGGTCATACACGTTTTGCCTCACCTGCTTGGGTGGGGCCTTGTTTTGTTGATGCTCAACGTGGGCAACTACGAATGGCAATTCGCCAGGACCGCCGACGGCACCATGCTGGTTTACTCGCTCTACGGAAGCGCGTTCAATGCCCTAATTTTCTATGGCAACGCCCTCTGGTTAGTTCCTCTAAAAGAAAAGTATGGTTGGTCGGCTACGTACTGGCTGATTGGTATCGCGTTGTTGGTGGTGCTCTCGCTAGCGGAAGGTGCGATAGACTACGTTTACACCACTTCGCTCGAGTTGATACCGGAAGCTGAGCGAGCGCGCTACCCCACGCTAACTTTGGTTTGGATTTTTAGCGTATCGGATGGTATGATCCACGTCGTTTATTGGTTGTTCTCGTTCGCCTACGTGCAGTTTCGCCAACTGCAACAGTTCCGCCAGCAACAGGTTGAGCTGTCGCAACAAAAGCTCACCACCGAACTCCGCTACCTTCGCGCTCAGATCAATCCGCACGTACTGTTCAACGGTATCAACAGCGTGTATCATCTGATTGATGAGCAGCCTGACCGGGCCAAACAGACGTTGCTCACGTTCTCTAATTTGCTGCGCTATCAATTATACGAATGCCAAACCGATCGCGTGCCGCTGGGCAAAGAGTTGGAGCACCTAATCAACTACATCACGCTGGAGGAGACCCGCAAGGGCGGGGACGCGGTTATTGCGTGGGACGTGCAAGATTGCGACCCGGCAGGCCAAATTGCCCCCCTGTTGTTGCAACCCTTCGTCGAGAACGCTTTTAAGCACCTTAGCCACCATGAAGATGCTGAGCAAAACCGCCTGCAACTTTCGTTGGCCGTAGACCAGGGAGTGCTATCGCTAAACGTAGAGAACACCGTAACGGTCACTCCGCCCCCCCAACCGGTTGCGGTGGGGGGCGGGGTTGGCTTGGCCAACGTGCGGCGACGGTTGCAACTCATTTACCCGAACCGGCACCAGCTGTTCGTCAGTCAACCGCCGGGAATGTTTCACGTACACCTCATCATCACGCTATGAAACCACTGCGCTGCCTGATTGTCGATGACGAACCCCTGGCTCGGCAGGGGCTGGAAAAGTACGTTGAGCAGATTGACCTGCTGACCCCGGTCGGCACGGCCAAGAATGCGGCGCAGGCGAACAGTCTGCTGCACCAAAAAGCCATCGACCTGCTCTTTCTGGACATTGAAATGCCCGGTCTGTCAGGCTTAGAATTTCTTCGTACGCTTCCTGATCCTCCCTTCGTGGTGTTCACCACCGCTTACCCGCAGTACGCGCTGGAGGGCTACGAGTTCAGTGCGGTAGACTATCTGCTTAAGCCCATTTCCTTTGAACGGTTTCTCAGGTCTGTGAACAAAGTTTGGCAACTACGCCAGCGTATGGATGCCAACAAACCGGACTATATCTTCGTGAAAACCGACCAGCGACTAGTCAAACTACGTATTGCTGACGTATTGTACATCGAGGGGCAGCAGAACTACGTATTCATCTATACGCTGTCGGAAAAGTTGATGATGCTATCTACGATGAAGAATTTACTGGAAACCCTACCCGAAGCTACCCTGTTGCGTGTTCATAAATCGTACGCCGTAGCGGTGAACCACGTAGATGCCATTGAGGGCAACGAAATCATTATCGGCGAAAATCGCGTACCCCTGAGCGTACGAATGCGGACGGCCGTGGTGGAACAACTGACGCGGGATCGGACGTTGAAGTAGCGAGATTTTGGTTATATTGGCTTCATACTCTTTCATGTATACCTATGAGCAACACAGATGCACTACCTTCCAGAACTGAACAGCTGATCAAAACTCAAGCACCTTCTGCTACCATTTACTTATAGATGTAGCTCATCAGATCAATGATGTAGTTCCAGCGCTCCAGCGAGCTTAGCTTTAGAAAAGCCGCCCGGTCTTCGGTTTCGGCGTCTACATTGGGGTTTCACGAAAGAGTTCGTTCTGGTTTATCCGTCATTCTTAGGAAACATAATGGCTTTGATCTTCTCCCATAGTGTTCGCGGCGAGTCACTCAAAGTGGTCGTATCATCGTTCACATCATCTTTGATGGTTTCTGCTCGTTTGATTTGCTTTAATTTCTCAACGTCAATCAGGTCTTTTCTTCTACCGGTAGCCAGCTTGCTTTTGACAAGATCCTCGTAATGAAGATAGTTAACGGTTAATCCATCTATTTTTATCTGTTGCATCTGCTGAGAAGCTTCATCAAAGGTGATACCCGCAATCCGATTGGTTAGCTCGATGTGTCCTTGATAAGTTCGCTCTCCAAGCGCGAACATGGTTATTTCATCAGGCTTCGCTTCCCTTAGAATCTCTGTATCAAAACCGTATTCTTCAATGGCATCTATGAGTTTTTGCTTGTTCTTAAACGAAGGACTAAACAGGATGTCTACGTCTCCGGTACCACGAATGTATCCGTGCAAATTTACAGCGACTCCGCCAATAAGCACGCATTCTACGCCATGCTTATTGAGAGACTGAAAAAACGCACGGTGTTCGGGTCTAAACTGATAGGACATAATAGATAGGTTTCCTACATGTTCGTCCTTTTGCTAAGCCTCTTCGCTTCGGTCTCTTCGTTGACTCTCCGATAAAAGTCATTGACGCTCTCTCCCGGTTGCCCGACAAATAGTTCGATGGTTTTGCCCCGCACTTTGCCGTAAGATTCGTAAAACCGTTCGTTCAGTTCGTACATCGCTTGTAATCGCTCCGGCCCACTCATTTCGAGCGAACCTAGCAAACCGTAGAGTTCCTGCTCCGCAAACGAATCAAAGAACACAATGGGCTTCTTCTTTTTAGTCATGATGCTATCGTTAGAGTTTCCGTTGCTCCGTCAATATAATAACTTCGAAACAAATAAAGTATTTTCCGCCCTGCTTCGTCTCCCCCAGTACGCATGGAATGCAGCCAAACTTTGATGCCCAAACCCCCTCCGCCCACCGTCGGGCAAGTTGTGAAAGAGTACGGCACCCGCCTGTTCCGCTTTATCCGCGGTCGGGTGGGCTCCGACCAAGACGCCGAGGACATTCTGCAAGAAGTGTGGTACCAGCTGAGCCACTCGGTCAACATCGAGGAGATCAGCCAACTCAGCGGGTGGCTCCACCGCGTGGCCCGCAACAAAATCACCGATACCTACCGCAAGAAAAAACCGGACTCGCTCGAAGACTATGACTACGACGACGGCTTCGGTCTAAAGGACATTCTGCTGGCCGATGCTCCCACTCCGGAGGCCGAAGAACTGAAAGAACTATTCTGGAACGAACTGTTTGCCGCCCTGGACGAGTTGCCCGATAAGCAGCGGCACGCGTTCGTAGAAAACGAGTTGGAAGACAAGACTTTGCAGCAGATTGCCGACGAAACGGGGGCCAACCTCAAGACGGTGATTTCGCGCAAGGGCTACGCCGTGAAACATTTGCGCCGCCGCTTGGCGGCATTGTACGACGAATTTTTATCTTACTGACATGATGAACCCCAAACGACGCTACCGCGGACTTTTCCTGCTGTTTATTCCTCTGCTGATCGCGGCCCTGGGGGGGGCGGTGATGGTGCTGTGGAACGCCATTTTGCCCGAGGTGCTGGACGCCAAGCCCCTGTCCTACTGGCAAGCGCTCGGTCTGCTATTGCTATCACGCATCTTGTTCGGAGGCTTCCGCTTTGGCGGCGGAGGCCCGCCCTGGAGGGGCCCGGCCTGGACAGGCAAACGGCGGGGCCGATGGTCAAACCTGAGCGACGAAGAACGCGCCCGCCTGAAAGAAGCGTGGCGACAGCGCTGCAACCGTTCGTAACTCTTCCAACGCATTTTGCTCGCCAATCATACGTAGGCTATCAGGGTTGAAACGGCTGCCAATGGCACGGAGGACTTACGCTACTCTCCCCAAACAGTACATCGCGACCATGGATTCAGGGGGATTAATCCCCACTCTCAGCAGTAAATGACCCAGTAGCGGGGGGCATTCGTACCAAAAAGGACTGAAAAGCAGGGTCAGTACCTCTTCCTCCGTGGTCGAAACGGTTGTCAAGGGGGGGAGGAATTACTCATCTACCTGGTAAACGGTTCTGTTGCTCCGAGCATCCTCTACCTCAACTGTCGCCTGAGCCTCCGGCTCGGATGTTATGTTTAGAAAAAGGCAATCAAAAAACTTTTGATCATTTAAAGTAATTCTCCCGCCGCCCCGTCTACCGGTTTGAAAATAGTATTCACCTAAACGCAAAACGTTATGTACAATCCATCTTTCAAACCCGTGTTGTTCGGGATGGGCATTGCCCTGCTGCTGTTCGTGCTGCCCTTCTTCCTGCTGAAAGCGGCCCTGCTGCTGCTGGTCTTCGGAGCAGTATTCCGCCTGGGCCGCCGAATGTTCGGACCCCGCCTGTTCGGAGCCCAAGGCTTCGGATTGCGGCGCGCGCCCTGGGGCGTGAGTTGGCACCCCGTGTGGACCGACACCATCCGGGCCATGTCCGACGATGAGTATCAGTCGTTCCGGCAAACCCTGCGGCCCGAGCAGCCCGGTGTGGCCCGAACCACCATTCAAATTCAGTAATTTATTCATCTTAAACCCAATCACCATGTATCAATACAAAACCCGCGGTAGACACACCGCCGACCAACACCGCCGTCCGTTTATCGACGCCGAATTTAAAGAAGGCATGCGGGGCGGCTTCTTCCGCCGACCCAAGTACAACGTGCCGCTTAACATTGCCGAAACCGGCACCCACTACGAGGTGCACGTCTACGCCGTGGGCTTCGACAAGGCCGACATCAGCGTCACCGTAGAAGACGACGTGCTGATGATTCGCGGCAAGCGCGCCATCGACTCGGACAATCCGCCCCGTTTCCGGCGACAGGAGTTTCCGGTGAAGCACTTCGAGCGCGTAGTGAGCCTGCACGGACAGGTAGATGTTACCAAGATCGAGGCCAAACAAGAAGGCGAGGTGCTCAAGATCACGCTGCCCAAGCTACCCGAGGCGCAGGCTTCTTCGCAAAAGATTGATATTGACTAGGGCGTTAGAAACGCGCACTAGCTTTCGTTGAATGACTCAGAAAAGGCAACCCAGGATGGTTGCCTTTTTGATTTTCGTCTCCGGATAGATATGCTCAACGATTACGCCTGCGCTACCGCGCCGCTGACGGTGGCCAGTTTACCGACCTCGCTTTTTGTCCAGCACGTCGCGGATGCGGGCGGCACTCTTGTAGTCCTCTTTCGCTAGTACTTTGGCCAGCAATTCTTCTAGTTTCTCGACCGGATAATCGGAGAAGGGGCCTTTTTTCAGATCGGCTTCGCCGGGCTCGTCGGTGAAGCCCGCCACGGCGAGCACCGTCTCGTAAGTGTAAATAGGACAGTCGAAGCGCACGGCCAGGGCAATGGCGTCGGAGCTGCGCGCCTCAATGGTAAATGCTTCCCCGCGACTGTCCTGAACAACCATACGCGCGTAAAAGACATTCTCCACCAACTGATAAATTACCACCTCTCGCAGCGAAGCCTGCAGGCGATCCAAGGTCTGCTTAAAAAGATCGTGCGTCAACGGTCGTTGCGGATTCATGTTCTCTAGCGCCACGGCAATGGCCTGCGCCTCGAAACTGCCGATCACCACCGGAAACCGCCGCTTACCGTTCTGCTCCTCCAGGATGAGCGCGTAGTTTCCCGGGTGCGACTCGCTGTTGGTGAGGGCCACCACGTCTAAAATTATCTTATCCACGGAATGAGGGGTCTGCTTTAATAAACTGACACAGTTCGTCTATATCCGCGAAGGGAGCCACCACGGCCCCGTCGGACAGCAGTTTGTAAAGGGAAGGGCCTTCCACTTCCACCTGGTATCCCTGCGCTAGTTGCACCGTGTTTTGCTCGCTGCTCACCACGGCGATACCGTAGTGGTTCAGGGCGTAGCGCAACCGTGATTCGGCTTCTGAGTGATTCATAAAAAGAGATTATGCTAGGTTTTTAACGATGATCCAGCTGCCGTAACCTAAACAAAGCAAGGAAGACAACAGCGCAAAACCGGTGCGCAACGAAGCGTGACGATGCGCAATTTTCCGGGCAAACGGCAGACTGAAAACCCCGGCGGCGGTCAGCATGCCCACCACCGAACCCAGTCCGAAGACCAGCAGATAGGCCAGGCTTTCGCCCACTCCTTCCATCTCGCTCATCACCAGCAGTACCATCGTGCCACTACCGGCTAGTCCGTGGATCAGGCCCACGCTGTAGGCCACCTGGTACCCTGGTTCGGAAGCATGCGATGCCGCGGGGGCGGGGCAACGCATCCGGTACAGACGGTGCGCTCCCAGTACCACCAGGGCCACCCCCACCACTGCCTCGAAGTGGTGGAAGTGCCCGTTGAGCAAAGTAGATTTTCCCACAATCATAATCAAGCCGACCAGAAAGATCGTAGAGCTGTGCCCCAATCCCCAGTAGACACCGTCTTTTATCGCGGTCTGGGTAGTCTGGCGGCGGGTCACCAGGTTGCTTACCGCCAGCAGGTGATCCGCCTCAAAAGCGTGACCAAACCCCACCAGGGCCGCAAAGAACAGAGAGATAAGTAATTCCATCGTAGCTAGGGGGTGCGTTGAACAATAATGATTCGGTGGTTGCCCGTGTCGGCGGCGGCCCGGTGGGTAGGCGAAGTAGCCACGCAAAACGGCCAGTAGAGTGCCTGATCGGTGGCGTGAGTGGTGGCGGCGTTTTCGCTGCCGGTGGTGAAGTCGGGCGGTCCCCACACGCCATCGGCCGCCCGGTTGTTGTTCTGGGGCACCTGCTCGAACCACAGCAGGCGGCTGTTGCCCGTGTCGGCCACCCACAGGCCCGCCCCGTCGAAGCAGGTATCGTAGCACCAACTCAGGGTGTTGTTCCGGGGGCCCGGCCCGAACTGGTTTTGCCCGTTTGCTTCCTGGTTCGGCTGTCCCACCAGCGTGGGAGCTGCCTGCGCTAACGCCTCCTGCCAGTGCGTCCAGAGCAGCACCCGGTAGTACTGCGTGTCGGTGATGGCCAACTGCCCGGCGGGGCCAATCTTCACCGAGTAGGGCCAGATAGCATGGCGGTGGTCGTAGTCGCGCTCCCCGAAGTTCTCCTGGCCAATCACGTGGTCGGCGGCGGCGTAGGAGGTGGTTGGGATATTATCGAAGACTAGCACCCGGCGGTTGCCAGTATCGGCGATCCACAAGCGGGTGCCGTCCGAAGTGAGTCCGTAGGGCCAGTATAAGCTTTGCGCCGAGGGCGCGTGGCCCACTCCCTGCCCGTTGGGAGCGTTGCCCGTGAAGTCCAGCTGGCCAAGCACCACGTCGGCGGGCTGGCCATGTTGCGTAGGTAGGCGGTGCCAGATCAGCACCCGGTGGTTCCAGGCGTCGGCCACGATCAGCCGCTGGCCGTCGGTCCACAGGCCCGAGGGGTACTGAAGGGTGGTAGCGTCGGCGGCATCACCGCGGTTGCGCCCCGTGTCGCTCACCTCCGACTGGCCCAGCACCACGTCGGGTGCTTGGTGGGTTTCGGTGGGCAGTTGGCGCCACATAAAGATGCGGTTCTGACCGGTGTCCGAAACCAGCAACCGGTCTCCTTCCAGATGCACCCCGCGGGGGGCGAGGAACGGGCTGTCGGGGGGGCCGTAGAAGGGGCGCCACTGCGCACGGGGGTCGGCTAGGTGCATCGCTAACAGATTCGGGGAAGTTGTTCGCCCACCAGCATGTTTACGACCCGGCGGCCGCCGATGCCGCTGGTGAGCACCACTTGCCGGGGATGCTCGGCCACCACCTCGCCCAGGTAGGCCGCCTGCGGCTGTCCGCCCGCCGTCCGCAGTAGCTCCAGCGCGGCCTCGTGTGCTTCTTCCGCCACCACCGCCAGGAATACCCCTTCGTTGGCCACGTAGAGCGGATCCAACCCCAGAATTTCGCAGGCCCCGGCCACCGAGTCATCCACGGAGATCCCCGACTGCGTGAGCGCGATGCCCAGTTTCCGGTCGCGGGCCACTTCGTTGAGCACGGTGGCCACTCCGCCCCGGGTGGGGTCGCGCAGCAGACGAACCGCCGGGCCGAATTCGTCGAGCAGGGTTTTGACCGAGTGGTTCAGCGGAGCGGTATCGCTCTCGATGGCCGTCTCGAACTCCAGCCCTTCCCGCACCGACATGATCGCCATGCCGTGCGCCGCCAGCGGGCCACTCACGATAATTTTGTCGCCTACCTGAATTCGACCCAGGCCAATCTCCGCCCGGGGGTGGACCCGCCCGAGTCCGGTGGTGTTGATAAACAGCTGATCGCCTTTGCCCCGCTCGACCACTTTAGTGTCGCCGGTGACGATCCGCACTCCGGCCCGCTCGCTACTGCTTCTGATAGTCAGCAAAATCTCCCATAGTTCGGTCATCGGCAGGCCCTCTTCGATGATAAAGCTCAGCGACAGGAATTCGGGAAGGGCCCCGCACATGGCCAAGTCGTTGACCGTGCCATTCACGGCCAGGTCGCCGATGTTGCCGCCCGGAAAGAACAGCGGCGACACCACGAAGCTGTCGGTGGTGAAGGCGGTGGGACCGTTCAGGTCAAGCAAGGCACCGTCGTGTCGTTCGGCCGTGCCATCGTCGGACAGTGCTTTGAGGATCACGTC
Organism: Cyclobacteriaceae bacterium; assembly: GCA_965217295.1. Classification (GTDB taxonomy): domain Bacteria; phylum Bacteroidota; class Bacteroidia; order Cytophagales; family Cyclobacteriaceae; genus Tunicatimonas. The sequence goes on along the minus strand of CBDCHR010000008.1, from coordinate 2,105,295 downwards.
GTCGAGCAGCTTGTTGGTGAGTAGTCCACCGCTCCCGTGCCCCATCGTGACGATATCGAAGTCCAGCGTGGGCAGCGGGCAGTGGAGTTGCATGCGTAGATAGGGTGAGTTCATTGATTTTCATTGAGTTTATAAGTCCACGGTCGATAGTCCACAGTTAATTGCTTTTCACTTTACTGTCGACTATCGACTGTGGACTATCTTCACACCTCCTGCGCTTCGGCGTAGTGATAGTAGGCCGCACAGGCTCCTTCGGACGAGACCATTGGGGCGCCCAGCGGGGTGGAGGGCGTGCAGGCTTTGCCGAACTGCGAGCACTGGTGCGGTTTCCGTTGCCCCTTGAGGACCAGCCCGGCGATGCACTCCTTGCTTTCTTCGGCGTGCTCGATGTTCACCGCAAATTTCACGTTCGCGTCGTAGTCGGCTAATTCGGGTTTCACCTCGTAGCCGCTCCGCGGGATGGTGCCGATGCCCCGCCATTCGCGGTCGGTGATCCGGAACACCTGCTCGATGACCTGCTGCGCGGCCAGGTTTCCCTCGGGCCGCACGATCCGTTTGTACTGGTTTTCTACGTCGATCCGCCCCTGCTCCAGTTGCCGTACCGTCATCAGAATGCCCTGCAACAGATCGACCGGCTCGAAACCGGTGACCACCACGGGCAGTTGGTACTCGTCCACGATCGGGTAATAGGCATCGATGCCCATGATGGCGCAGACGTGTCCGGCGGCCAGGAAGCCCTGAATGATGTTGTGCTCGTCGTCGAGCACCGCCCGCATGGCCGGGGGCACCAGCACGTGCGAGGCCAGAATGGAGTAGTTGGTGAGTCCGGCCCGCTGGGCGTGCAGCACCGACAGCGCGTTGGCGGGGGCGGTGGTTTCAAACCCGACGGCGAAGAATACGACCTGCCGGTCGGGATTCTCCTGCGCCAGTTTGACCGCCTCCAGCGGCGAATACAGAATGCGTACGTCGGCTCCGTTGGCCTTGGCCTGCAGCAAACTCTTATACGAACCGGGCACGCGCAGCATATCGCCGAACGAGCACAGGATGACTCCCTTTTCTTCGGCTAGGTGCACCGCCTTGTCGATCAGGTGGAGCGGGGTGACGCACACCGGGCAACCGGGTCCGTGCACCATCGTAATCTCGTCGGGAAGCAGACTCAGCAGGCCGTTTTTAACCAGGCTGTGGGTTTGTCCACCGCAGATTTCCATGATCGTCCAGGACCGGGTGACGGTTCGCTGGATCTCATTCAGGTACGACTTGGCGAGTTCCGGGTCGCGGTATTCGGATAGAAATTTCATGACACTTCGGGGTTTAGTTCGTCCAGTTCGCCAATTTCTTTTAAATAGTGAAAGCTTTCTTGCGCTTCCTTTTCGTCGATGACGCTGATGGCGACTCCAACGTGCACCAGCACGTAGTCACCTTCCTGCGCGTGGGGCACCATCTCGAGGCTGGCGTCCTTGGCAATGCCGCCGAACTGCACGCGGGCCATCCGTACCGTACCGCCGTACTGATGCTCAATGGACTTGATCTTTCCGGGAATGGCTAAACACATAGATTGAAGGGTTGAGTGAGTAAAATATGAGATATGAGGTGTGAAATATGGAAATAAATTGCTGACTGTTTCTTCCACTCTCAAAACTGTTAAATACCTTTAACTAACCACCAATTCGGTGCGTCGGGTTGACTTCACAGACTTCGCTTTTTGCTGCATTTGGTAGTGGATTAACTGCCCAAACGAAATGTTTTCGTCGTTGGGGGACAGTTGTTGATGAAAATATAAATCGTAGTCGGTGGACATGCGGCGGTGAATCATATCCACGAGAACCGCATTTTGAAACACTCCTCCGCTGAAAGCGACCTTCTTGATCTCATGCTGTTGGGCGACGGTGTGAATCAGCTGCGCCAGAGAGTAGTGAAAGCGAGCGGCAATTTTTTCTACCGGAAGCCACCGCAGGTCCGCCAGGATGCCGGTGAGCAAGGGCTGCGTCGGAATCGAGCGAGATACCGCAGCGTCGGGAAAGTAGCTCACCAATTTATGATGGCCGTGCTGCTGCACGTACCGCCGGGCCAGCGTTTCTACCCGCAGGGCCGCTTCCCCTTCGTAGCTGGTCTGGTCCAGCAGCCCCAGCAGGCATGCAACCGCATCGAACAGACGCCCAACGCTGGAGGTCCAGAGTCCTTCGGATCGGAGCTGCCGGGTGTAATACTGCCACTCCGGTTCGGTAAATCTGGGTCGCAAGTGTACGGTCGCATCCGCCCGGTGGTGAGTAAGCGACAGGGCCGACAGGCGGGGTTCTCGGGCCATTTTATCGCCCAGCAAGTGCCGGAAGTAGGCCACGTGGTGGGCACGCCGGATCGTATGTTGCTGGTAAGTAAAGAACTCACCGCCCCATACCTGCCCGTCGTTACCCAAGCCGGTACCGTCCCACACCACGCCCAGCACCGGTGCTTCGGTATCCACGAGGTCGTGCTCGCCCAGCACCGCCGCCAGGTGGGCTTCGTGGTGGGACACCGACACCCGCGGCACGGCGTACTCGTCGGCGAGCTGCTGACCGTACTGGTTGGTTGCGTACTGCGGATGCCGGTCGGTGAGGATAACCGTCGGTTGCGTTCGGAAGAGCGTGAGCAAATGACGCAACACCCGCCGGTAGTTTTCCTGGGCGTCGTAGCTGTCCAAATCACCGAGGTACTGGCTGACGTAGACGTGGCCGTCGTGCGTATACGAGAAGGTGCTCTTCAGTTGCCCCCCCATCGCCAGCACGCACGCGCCAGGCAAGGCCAACGAAGTCGTGACGTAGGTCGGAGCCAGCCCCCGCGAACGGCGCAGCACGATCCGTTGCTGCGCTTCCGGACTGTACCGGACCACCGAATCGTCCTGCGGCACCACAATGTCTCGGTCGTAGGTGAGCCGATAATCCGCCAACGCCGCTAGTTGCGTTTGGGCCGTTGCTTCGGTGTAGACGATGGGGGAACCGCTCACGTTGCCACTGGTAGCGACCAGCGGGCGGTCCATTTCCTGCGTCAAGACCTCGAACAGCGGGGCGTAGGGTAGCATCACCCCGAACTGCTCGAGCTGCGGGGCAATCAGTTCGAACGCCACGCGCTGCCGAACGGCGTCGGTCATTGGCAACAGCACCACGGGAGCTACGGGGCTGGTCAGGGCGGCCCGCGCTGCCGGACGCAGCGTGGTGTCCTGCAATAACATTACCATGCTCGGATACATCAGGGCCAGCGGCTTGGTGGGACGTTGCTTCCGCTCGCGTAGCCTGGCAATCGCCTCGGGATTGGCCGCGTCGCAGAGCAGCAGGTAGCCTCCTACTCCCTTCACCGCCACCGTGGCTCCGGCCCGCAGCTTCTCCGTTACTTGAGAAATAATTTCCGTTTGATCATCGGTCACCAATGTTTGGTCCGGACGGTACAACGCCAGGGTAATCGGACAGGCCGGGCAAGTGTTGGTCTGCGCGTAGTAGCGGCGGTGGGTCGGGTCGTCGTACTCGCGCTGGCAGTCGGGACACAATCCGAAGGGAGCCATCGTGGTAGTGGCCCGGTCGTAGGGCAAGGCCCGGACGATGGAGTAGCGGGGGCCACAGTGGGTGCAGGTGGTGAAAGCGTAGCGGTGCCGTCGGTCGGTGGGGTCGCTCAGTTCCTGCCGACAGGCCGGACAAAGGGCTAAGTCCGGGGTAAGCAATACGTTGGTCGCGTCCGTGGTCTGACTATGAATAATCGAGAAATCATCAAATGCCTGCGTTGGCAAAACGCGCACCGAATGGCCGGTGATGCGGGCGACCGGCGGGTGGTGGTGCAGGAGGTCATGCACCAGCGCGTCGAGTACCGTTTCTGAGGCATTGACGACCACCCGCACCCCATCGGTGCGGTTGCTGACCCAACCGACCAGGCCGTAGTGTTGCGCCCGCTGGTACACAAACGGCCGGAAGCCCACTCCCTGCACCTGTCCTCGGATATGGATCTGGTAGGTTCGCAAACTAAACGGCGACGCTTTGTGGTTGGTGGCGCTTTTCGGCCACTTTATCCAGCAGCCACTGGCACCAGGCGTCAATTCCCTCACCGCTGGTACTAGAAATTTGCAGCACCTCGATGTCCGGGTTCACCTCGCGGGCGTCTTGTACCACCGCTTCTGCTGAAAAGGGTAGGTAGGGCAGCAGATCTGCCTTCGACACCAGCATCAGGTCGCTGGTGAGAAACATGCGGGGATATTTTTTGGGCTTGTCGTCGCCCTCGGTGGTGGCCATTAGCGTGACGCGGTAGTCTTCGCCCAGGTCAAAGGCGGCGGGGCAGACCAGGTTACCTACGTTCTCCACAATGAGCAGCTCCACGCCGTTCAGGTCGATCTGGTCCATGGCCTGCCCGACCATCTGGGCCTCCAGGTGGCAGATGCCTCCGGTCACAATTTGCAGGGCCTCGATGCCCGCCGCCCGGATGCGATCCGCATCCCGTTCGGTTTCCAGGTCGCCGACCAGCACCTTGATCTTCACTTGGTCACCGATGCGGCGGCCGGTTTCCTGCAGCAGGGTGGTTTTGCCACTGCCCGCCGAAGAGGTCATGTTGATCATTAGGATGTTGCGCCGCTGCATCTCCTGGCGAATGGTGTTGGCCACGAAGTCGTTGGCCTTGAGCAGGTTGAGCGAGGTGTTTTCGCACTGTACGCTACCCCGCGCGGCTTTGGTTGATTTTTCGATGGGCATAGGATGTTGAGTGAAGGAATGACTGATTGAATGAACAATATAACGGTGGCTGATTTAATGGGCCGGTTTGTCTGGGTGTTGCTCGGGGGTTAGTTTTCGCTAAAGTGCACTTGGTGAATGAGCAGTTCGGTGCCCTGCACCACGTTGTTGTTAAGCTTTCCGCACTCCGCGCACACAAACTTATAGTGCTGCACCTCGGAAGTCTGTTCACAGTCGGCGCAGTAGATCGCTACGGGCACGGTTTCGGTTTCCAGCGCCACGTGCCGGTACCTTTCTTCGGCTTCGGTGAGGGCCTGAAATGCATTTTGCATTAACAGCGGCTCCACGTTCGAGAGCAGGCCCACTTTCACGTTCACCTTGCGCAGGCGGTTCATCTTTTCGGCCGGAAATTCTTCTTCCAGGGTTCGAAAGATACTACGAACCAGTGAGACCTCATGCATAGCCTTCGCGATTAGTTTCTTCCAACTGACTAAGTTGCTCCCGGTGCCGCTCGGCCTCGGCCCGCAGGTCGGGTGCTTCCACCAGGGTGAGCACCTCCTCGGCCTTGCGCACCATGTCTTCGTAGCGGGCTTGGTGAAAGTCGGCTTCGCCGTTGTCGACGTGCCAGCTGGCCTCTAAGAAGTTGAGCAGCGTCAGGGCCCGTTCGTAGGGATAGTCTGCCGTGCGCACCCGCAGGGCCTGCTCGTAATAGTCCAGTGCCTTCTGGTAGTTGTCGCTGCGCAGCGCGGTGGGGTACTTGGTGAGCGCGTTGGCGTAGTTATTACAGGCCAGCCCGTGCTCGTAGGGAAAGTCCGCCGGAGTATAATACTGCAAGGCTTCCTGAAACGAGGAAGCCGACACCGCGGCCCAGATGCTTTTCTTGTGGTGGCGCGTGGCCATCTCGGCGTACAGCACTCCCAGGTGCATATGAATCTGCGCGAAGGTGTCGGGAGCCTCGTCGCGCTTGAATACTTTGAGCGCTTCCTGGTAGGTATCGATGGCTGGTTTGTAGAACTGCGGACTGCCATTCTGCGCCCAGGTGTAGAGCAGCACTCCCTTCCGCAGCAGGCTGCTGGCGACCAGCTCGGGCAGGCCTTCGGCCCGAAAAATATCCAGGGCGCGGTTGACGTAGCCCAGCGATTCGGCGTAGCTCTCCGAAATGTTGGCTACTTCCGACGCGTCCCCCAGCAACAAACCCACTTCGGCGGGCTGCTCCTGACGTTCGTAGTACGACAGGGTATCCCACAGCAAGTCCTTCAGTTCGTTCATTTGGTCCGGCGCGTAGGGAACGGCCAACTGGGCCATCCGCACGCTCACCAGGGCCGACTTTAAGGCGTAGGCGGCGGCTTCGGACAGTGCCTGCGGAATGTGCTGCCGGAGCAGATCTTCCGCTTCGGCTTCCTGCCGGGTGTCGAGCAGCAGGGTGACGTAGTGCTTCAGGGTGAAGCCGTAGTGCTCATCGTTGGGGGCCGCCGCCAGGGCGCGCCGGTAGCGTTGCTGCACCTCGGCCAGGGTCACCGGGGTGGGCCAGAGTCCGTACTGTTGCAGCAGCGCCACGTTGTGGTCGTAGCGGTAGGCGTTCTGCGGCGTTCGCCGTCGCTCCAGGTCTTGCGCCAGAAACGTGGATACCGGCAGGTTTTGTTGCAAGCAGTGACGGGCAGCCAGTTCGCTGCTCAGGGCGGGGTGTTCCTCCAAGTACGGTTGCGCGCGCTCCGCGTTGCCCAGGGCATCGAAGACCAGCCCCAGCAGGGTGTCGGACTCGAAGGGTACCGGGCTCGGACGCAGAAAGGGCAGTGCGGTGTTGCTCCACCCCAGGGGAACCACGATGCCGCGCTCATCCACGATAAATTCGGTCGCATCGGTAGCCTCGCCGAGTTCGTTCATCTGCACCAGTTCGTCTAAGCGAGGAATCCGGCGAATAATGTCGGCGGCAGCGTCAAGGAAAGGGCGGTCGACAGCAATGTTTATCATAGCGGTGGTCGAAAAATGTCTCTGCCAACGGGCAGAAATGGTTGCTTACAAAGTAATTTTTAAAATACCGGTCGACTCCTGAATCACGTAGTCCAGGGCTCGATCCGTGTCGTCCAGGTCGTGGTCGATCAGGATTTCGTGCAGGGCGATGGTCTGATCTCCCTGCCGGTTGCGGGTCTTGAGCATATGCTGACTCGCCTTGTGCAGTTTATGAAACCACTGAAACGAAGCGGGTGCCAGCAGCAGGGTCGAGCGGTCGGCGTGATACACCAGGTAGGCCCGGCTTTCGTTGCCAAACACGGGCTCGGCCACCGAAGCGGAAAGGTACAGGTGTGAAGCCTTTAGGGCGACGGGGTCCACGCGATGTCCGTTAGAATGTGGTCTACCACCCGGTCTCCCGCCTGCTGCACGGCTTCGGACATGGTCACTTCCAGGCGCGTATCTTCCACAGCCACCAGGTACACCTGGATGTCTTCGGGATACTCGTCGCCCAGCAGTTTCTTGGCGTACGACAGGGCCTGGTCCCAGCGCAGGCTGTGCAAAAACACCATCGGATCGTCCTGCGGCGCCCGTTGCACTTCCTCGGCGGGCACGCGGTAGACGGTACCCACCGCATCGCCCGAGTTCAGCACGGCATCCACCAGGATGATTTGCCGGTGACCCTTGAGTTGGAACAGCACCTCAAAGGCCGATGTCCCCATGTCCAGCACGGTAATGTGCTCGGCATCCGCCAGCTGCTTTTGCAGCTCCTGAATCACGTAGATGCCCACCGCATCGTCGCTGCGCACAGGGTTGCCAAACCCCATGATGGCGAGGCGGTGCGGCTGATCGCTACTAGCCATACGCTACAGTTTGAAGCGGGCTAGTTCTTTCTGATCTTTCGCGTCGTGGGCGTGCACGGTGCACACCAGGCACGAGTCGAACGAGCGGGCCACCATGCCCACCTCCACCGGGTCGTAGGCATCCTCAATTTCGGTACCCTCCAGGGCGGCCTCGATGGGGCCGGGCTTGCCCTCGTCGTCGTTGGGACCCACGTTCCAGGTGGTAGGCGCCACCACCTGGTAGTTGGCAATCACGCCGTCCTTGATCTCAATCCAGTGCGCCAGCGCGCCGCGGGCCGCTTCGGTGGCACCCCAGCCCTTGCCGTCGCGCTCCTCGGGTTTGATGTAGAACTCCTCGTCCAGGTCAACTTCACTGAGCCACTGGTTGATGTACTCGTAGAGGCGCGGGGCCTCGTGCATGCGGGCCAGGGCGCGGGTGAACACGTTAGCGCCCTTCACCTTCAGAATGTCACCGAACAAGGGATCGCGGTTCTGGTGCTCCAGGTTCTCCGAGTTGGCTGCCATGATCACCCGGGCCAGCGGGCCGGCCTCGGCGGCGTGGTTCATGTAGCGCGGGGCCTTCGACCAGGTGTATTTTCCACTAAAGTCGGTCTCCGACAGGATGGTGGTGTTGTCGACCGGTGTGGGAATGGGTTCTTGCCAGGGATGCGCCGCGGGGTGATCTTTGAACCAGGTGTGGTTCACGTGCTCGGCAATTTGCATGTGGTCCAGGGCGTGGTAGCGCTCCCCGTCGTAGAAGCCTCCGGCACTGATCAGGGCGTTGTTGCGCGTCTCAATGGTCGGCAAATTATACAGGTTCTTATGCAGGTACGTTCCGTAGGCCAGGTACTTGCCCACCCCCTCTCCGAACTTATCCAAACCAAACTCCAGCGAAGCGCGGATAAACAAACCCAGGTCGCTATTGTGCTGCGCCTCGTTCTCGTCGACCCAAGCCATCAGGTCGTCCCAGCTCTTGATCTGCAAATACCGCTCGATGGAGCAGCACAGCCAGACGCTTTCCAGCCAGTCGTTACGAAACTGGTTCATGATGGCGTGGGCGCGCGTGATGTCCTTGAGCGTGGGGGCGCACATCACTCCGCCGGGCACCATGTAGCTCGAGTGGGGCCACTGTCCGCCGAAGAGCGCGTATACCTCTACCGGACGGCCGCTGGCCGTGACGCCCGCCTGAAAGGAGGTGCCCACGTAGGCCGAGAAACGCTTCACCACTTCCTGATACAGGGGCTTGCTGGCGAATTTCTTGTTGGCCATGTCGGTGGCAAAGATCGCGTAGAACCAGCGCGGAATGCTCTGGATGGTTTCGGTGGCCTGCCCGATGGCGCGCAGCAGCAGGGCGTTGGGCGGCAGTTGGGTTTTCCAGGCGGTGTCCAGGGCGGTAGAGGCGCAATAGAGGTGCGAGCCGCCGCAGATGCCGCAGATGCGCGGTGTCACGATCAGGCCCGACTGCGGGTCCTTGCCTTCCATGATCTTTTCGAAGCCTCGGAACATGGCGGCCTGGGTGTGGGCACGGGTCACCACCCCGTCTTCCATGTAGACTTTCACGTCCAGATCGCCTTCTACGCGGCCGACCGGTGATATATTTAGTTCTTTAGATTCCATTATTAAAGGGTTGAATAGCTGAAGGATTGAATGAAAACCTGATGTTCAGACGTTGCGCTTCGCATCGGTTTGAAGCAACTGTACTGGGTAATTATTTAGAGGTTTGGGTGAGCTTTTCGTTGGTGGGCATCACCTTTTCCCAGCCCGCGCGGGCGTAGTAGCGCAGCTTGGTTTCGCCGGTGGGCACCTCTTTGGGGAAAATGCCGAGGTACTTCATCGTCTTGAAGACGCTGCCCTTCACCAGGTCGTTGTGCGGAAAGCCCGGCTCGGTGCAGCCCAGGCAGGGGTGGTTCACCCGGGTTTTGCTCGACTGCCGGTTCCACAGGATGCGGTTGCAACTGGCGCGGGTCATCGGCCCCCGGCAGCCCACTTCGTAGAACAGGCAGCCACCGCGCTTACCAAAGTGGCCGTCGACCTTCTGGGCGAAGTTGTTCACGTTGGGGCAACCCGTTTGCACGAAGTCGGTGAAGAAGGTTTTGGGACGGTGAAATTCGTCCAGCAGAATGTCTTTGGCTCGTCCGGTGGCAATACCGACCAAGATCTGGGTGATCCAGTCGGGATGCGCCGGGCAGCCGGGCACGTTGATGACCGGCAGCCCGGCCTTAGACACGTAGTCGGCGCCCAAAAAGCCGCCCTTGTCACGCTTCAGAAACTGCATGCCCGTGGACTCGCTGGGATTGGGGGCCACGGCCGGAATGCCGCCCCAGGTGGCGCAATCGCCGATGGCGACCACGAACTGGGCCACCTCCGAAAGCTCTTTGACCCAGTCTTTCATAGGCCGGTCGGCAAAGTAATTCATGGTACCCCGGCCGTGAGGGCCCTGAATAATGGACCCCTCGAAGACCAAAATATCGAGCGGCGTTTTGCCCGAGGTGCAGTCGTGCAGCAGGTCAACTACCTGTTCGCCGATCTCCAGACCGATGGAAGGGTGCCACAGGATGTTGATCCCGAAGTCGGTAACGAGCTCCACCACGGTGGGCTCTTCGGCGTTGAGGAACGACATGGTGTTGCCACTGCACGCTCCGCCCTGGAGCCATAGTACGTTTATCATAATTTAAGGCGTTGGTTGTACGAACGTAAGAACTCACGATTAAAATAACCTTCGTTTTGAAGATTTGATAATATAGAGGAAACCCCAACGATTAGAAAATATTTTCTAAATTTTTTTTTACACCAACGGGTAATCGGGGAGAGTATCGCTCTTCTCATTCCGGCCCTTACGTGGGTCGGGTCAGAATCGGTTGGATCAGTTCTTGGTACTCGGCCTGCCCCCGGGGGGTGAAGTAAGGAAGGAACTGGGCCCACACTGTGGCCTTAAACTTGGTTGGTTCTGACGCGGATTCACCCTTCACTCCTTGATAAAAAGACCAACCGGTGATGACGAGACCGATGGTATCTACTACTGCCGCGTAGGGGCGGGACTCGCCGGGAGGGTGCATCACCCCGCGCTGCACGTGGTACTCGATGCGCTTGGTCAGTTGGCTGGTGAGGCGAGACAGCAGGCGCGCCCGTACCTGAGCCGCCTCGGGCACCGACGCGGGCAAGTAGGCCGAAAAGTAAAAAGTATAAGACGCATTGAACGCAAACCACTGCGAAAGTTGCTGATCAAGGTCCAGCAGGGTGGGCAATTGCCGAAACTGCTGCAGAATATCCTTCACTTGGTGCGACAGCTGGTCATAGACCGCCAGGATGATGGCCTCCTTGTTTTTGAAATGGTAGGCCAGGTTGCCTACGCTCACTTCGGCCCGGTCGGCAATTTGCTGCAAGCGCACCGGGGCCACGCCCTGGTCGTGGAACAGGTCGGCGGCGGCCCAAATGATGCGTTGTTTCGTATCTGACATGGTCAGGGCAATTTATAAATTGATAGGTTTTCAGTTACTGTTGAATTGGAACAGGCTACTATCTACCGTGAGGGTGCCCCGTTGGTCTTTGGCAGCTAGTCGTTTCATGTAGTAGGCGTGTGTCTCGGCTTTGCTCCGGCAGTTGCAGGTGGTGATGCGTCGTTGGATGAGCCGGTAGGGGTTTTTGTGGTGGGCAAACACCAGGTGCACATCCCACTGCCCCCGCTGGTAGACCAGGTTTTCGATCACCGCCGAGTCTTGCAGCCAGCAGTCGTCGAACAGCAGGTTGAAGTCTAAGATGCTCCCCACCACCTCGGTGAAGTGCTGGTTGTTGAGTAGATCGAGCAGTTCTTGATAGGCCCGCTCATCCAAATAAAAATTTTCATTCATAGTGAAAGTGAATAAAAAATGTAGGAAAGGTTCTAAGTTACCTTTTTATCCGAAAAAGCCCCGAAGGAAGCCGGAGTATTTTAGCACGGCAAACATTTTTCCGGATGAACGCTTATTGATTTGCTGATTTTTTGCAAGACGCCACTTTTTTATCTTATCTATGCTACGCATCCTCATTACGGGCGGCAGGAACCCAACTGCCCTGGAACTGGTCCGCCTGCTGCACGGCCCGGCGGTTCAAATCTATTTAGCCGACAGTCTGTACTTTCCGATTGGGCGACACTCTCGCTACGTGCATCACTACGTGCGCACTCCCCGCGTGGCGCACCACCCGCAGGAGTATATGCAGTGCTTGCGCACAGCGGTGCAGCGGCACCGCATCGATTTGCTTGTGCCCACCTACGAAGAAACGTTTTACATCGCCCGCTACCGCCACCAACTGGAAGATTTGTGCGCGGTGTTTTGCGACAACTTTGCCAAACTCAAATTGCTACACAACAAGTGGGATTTCGTCCATCTGGCCGCTGACTGCTGCATCAAAGCTCCTCCCACGTTTTTGTTGCAGACCCCGGAAGATGTCACCCTTTTGCAAGACGACGCGCGCTACTACGTGTTCAAGCCCGTGTACTCTCGCTTCGCCACCCAGGTGTTGCTGCGCCCTGACCAACAGCAGTTGAATTTTCTGCGGCAGGCGCATTATCCGTGGATTGCCCAGTGGTTTGTGCGAGGTCAGGAGTACTGCAGCTACTCGGTGGTGCACCACGGAGAGGTGAAGGCCCACGTTACTTACGAGCATCCCTACAACCTGGGGCAGGGTTCAGGCATCTACTACCGGGCGAAGAAGCAGCACCTTGTCGAGCAGTTTGTGCGCGAATTTTGTGAAAAGTATCAGTACCACGGCCAGATAGGCTTCGATTTTATTCATGATGCGCAAGATGGCAAATGGTACGTAATTGAGTGTAACCCCCGCACGGTGAGCGGATTACACCTGTTTTCGCCCACCGATCAGTTGTTGTCGGCGGTGTTGGGAGAGAATAGCCACCCGCTTTATCCCGGCAATCCGCTTCCCCGCGTGAATCTGCTCACCTTTTTAACCTACAATGGGTGGAGAGCATGGCGCGAAAAGCAATTGATGCGTTGGGGGCAAGACTTGCTCAAGGCGCAAGACGTTATTTTCCGGTGGGACGATCCTTGGCCGATGTTGACGCAAAACCTTACGCTGCTGGAGTTTTGCTGGTTCAGCCTGAAGTATGATCTGCCGCTCTCCGATGCGATATCGCACGACATTGCCTGGGATGGAATGCTGGAGCAGCCTTTTGCCAAAGCTTCGTAACGAATTTTAGCGGATAAGGAGGCGGGCAAATGGGAAAGGGCGGCCTCACCGCTGAGCGGTAGAGCAAAAATTGTGAACAAAATGAGCAAATATGCGTGAAGTTTCGCAGATTAGAAGCTCACCCTATTTTGTCTACTATGCGCCTACCCTATACTTTTGTGATTGCTACAGTGCTTGTCTCAGGAGGCTGCCAGTCCAACGACCAGCCACAAGAAACGCTTACTTCGCTGGCCAATACCCGTTGGGAGCTGGTGTGGAGCGACGAATTTAACTACGAAGGAGCCCCCGACCCCAGCAAGTGGGACTACGAACGGGGGTTCATCCGCAACGAGGAGTTGCAGTATTACACCGACCGCCCGGAAAACGTGCGGGTGGACGGTGCGCATCTGATCATCGAGGCCCGACAAGACAGTGCCATGATTGACGGTGAAACCCGAGAGATCACCTCGGCCAGCGTGACCACGCGGGGCCAGCAGGCGTGGCAATATGGCAAGGTGGAGATCAGTGCGAAACTTCCCAACGGTTTGGGCACCTGGCCCGCCCTGTGGATGCTGGGCGAAAACATTGACCAGGCAGGGTGGCCCTTGTGTGGTGAGATCGACATCATGGAGAACGTAGGTTACAATGCGGATACGGTGTTCACCACCATCCACACCGAAACCTACAACCACACTCGCGGTACGCAGAAGATCGCTGGCACCTACTTACCGAGTGGGGATAATGAATTTCATATCTACGGTATTGCGTGGAACACCCAGCAGATTGATTTCCTCATCGACGAGGCCCGGGTGTTCACGGTGACCAAGCAAGCGGGCGACGGAGTGGAAGAATGGCCGTTTGACCAGCCCTTCTTCTTGCTGATGAACTTCGCCTATGGCGGGGCCTGGGGCGGAGTGCAGGGCGTAGACAAAAGCGTGCTTCCGCAGCAGTACCTCATCGACTACGTGCGGGTGTACCAAGCTGAAAATTAAAATCAGTGCGGCGCAACCCTATCACTATACGCTGACCGTCGAGCGCTAATAAACGGATAGGCGATGCTGAGAAGTGGTTCCGCCATCGTGCTGGATTCGAACTACGTACAAACCGGGCGGCAGGATTGCCTGGGGCTGTATCTTTAGTTGTTGATTTCCAGCTGGTTGTTGCCGGATCGCTATTCGCTGCCCTTGGAGGTTGTACAGTCTTACCCGGCTATCGGACTGGATACCGGCTATCACGAAGCTGCCGTTGGTGCTGGGATTGGGATAGAGCAATTCGGTTGGTCTCTCGGGCGAATTGTCACTGAAATATTCTTTGGAATGGCCCGCCAGCGTCCGAACGCTGGTTCCTATCTCTGGGTACAAGTAGTCTATCGGAACCACCTGCTTACCCTGACTCTCACTTTTCCACAGCAATTTGCATACGGCCTGTCCCCCGTTCTCAAAGTACTCCAGCTTGATATCGTACTTCTGACCTGCTTGCAGTCTAATCGTGCCTGACTTCTCACGTACCGCATGATTGGTCCAGTCGTCAATGAGCAACTGACCGTTCACCCACAGCCGGGTGCCGTCGTCGGCTTGGGTAAAGAAAGTGTATTCTTCGGAGTGGGTGGGTTGCACCTGCCCCTGCCAGCGTACCGAGAAGTTGTCCTTGGGCAAGCTGGGGGCGGGGCCTTCTCGTTGCCAGTCGAAGTTAACGGTGGCGTCGGTGCCGGTAGAGAGCGGAATGCCGCTCAAGGTTCGGTTGTTGTACAGAGCGTAGGAGAGGCCGGTACCCTCCGCCGGTTGAGGAGTAACCGTGCCCGGCTCGCCAAACCACTGATCGCCCGCGTAGGCCACTCCCGGAGCATCTTTGTCGATGGTTAGCGTATGCAACAAGCGATTGTACCCGGTAGTGGCTTCCCATACTTCTTGGTTGGCCAGCCTGATACTAAAGGCCGGATTGTCGTAGATAGCCGGTTCCGGATCGGGGAAGTTGAGCAGCACCTCGTAGTCGCCTTCGGCCAGCTGAGGCGATATACCTACCGTGAAATCGTAGTTTTTGGTTTCTTTGGAGCTGGGAAAATACAAGCGATTGCCTTTTTCTTTTTCAATCGGCAGCTTAGTAGTCTTACTGGTTGCCTGATGGCGTAACACCAGCTCAAATCCGCGGGGATTATAGAGCGTTCCGCCGTTGTCGTTTTTCAGGGAGAAGGAAAACTGAACCGCATCTCCCGGTTTAGCGGCTTGCTGGAGCGAGGCTTGCACCAGACGAAAACGGTAGCCGGTGTTCTTAATCACCGATAAACGATCCTGCTCGCTGGATAAGACTCGGTTCAATGAGCCAATCGACATCAAGTCCCAGTGGCCCTTGGTAATTTCCTGAATAAGCTCCGCAGCGGTAGGCTTATAACCGCAGTTATCATCGGTAAAGCCAATCTGGGGGATGTACAAACCATCTTCGGCCAGATAGCTGGTGGGTCCCCGATAAGGAAGGTTTTCGTACGTAGGGTCACTACTATCGGTGTCGGTTAAAAAACACTGATTTTCGAAGCCCATGCGCGATTTATCGCTTCCCGAAAATGCTTCTGTTTCCGTAAGCGGATCATTTCCGTATAGTTGACGTTTGACCGTCGGGCTGAACATAACCGTACGCTGCGATGGAACCGTTGCCATCCAGGTATCTACTATCTCACGGGTATTATCGTTGGCGTTGCGGTGGGGGCTGGGCCCTTCGTCCGTACCTAAGTTGCCCTGGCCGGATATCCACATCTCCCCCCACGGGCCAATCATACCGTAGTCAACCACCGCCAGCACGTCTACATTGTCTCTCCATATCGGTTCTAGCTGCTGGCAGTGCTGAATAATGACGTCTTTGGGAGCATCTAGTTCCGTTTCCTCCCATACCTGCGGATTGTTATACTCGTATTCGTAAGCGTAGTGGAAGTGCGGTATTGCCTTTAGTCCTAGGCTACGCAGGGTAGCCAAATCATCGGCGATTTGGTCCAGTGCCCACTGCGGAATAGCCTGATACTTCCACTCTCCCAGGTAATACGTGAGGAAAACCGTAGAACATCCCTGCTTGTCGCGGGCTTCGGTAAGCTGATACGTGATGTAGGATACCGGATCTAAGAATACCTGGGCCCCGGTGCTATAGAAGTTATAAAGTCCCCCGGTTTCGGGGTTAGCAAACAGTGAATTGTCCTCGCTGTACGTGATAGCGTTGCTGTTTTGTGCCTGTGCAGAGACGCCTATCGCCGTAAGCAACACAATTAAGGTTCTAAAAATAGTCATGTGGGTGCATGTGAATGATGATGAATACAAGATCTATTTGGCTAGAAAAATTATTTTAAAACCAGTTACTCTACGGCTACTTTGCCTTGCCACCACGTACCATTTGTTTGCTGTGCACGCAACAAATACAAACCCTTGGACAAATCGCGGTGGGGATGCACCTGTAGTCGCTGCGGTGCTACGGCCTGTACAGCAATAGCTATACTTCTTCCCTGCAAGTCATACATCCTGATGTGGCTACTCTCAGCAACTCCCTGCACGGTGAAGCTGCCGTCGGCGCTGGGGTTAGGATAAATCAGCACCTCACTACTAGCTTCGCTAATGCCTCGTTTCAGACTTTGACTGGTCTGCCGGGCGTTAGCACCCCCTACCTCAAACTCAATGTAGCCTGAACAGTGCAGCCACTGCGAATAGCTACCCCCGCAACTACCCTTCTGCCACACCCCGGTGTTCACCGCCTGCGCCTCGGCCTGGTACACTGCGCCATCTACGGTGAGTTTGTCCACAATCAAATCATGTCCCTGCCCCTGGTCGTTGGTGATCGCTACCCGCACCGAACCGCTTTCGCGACCCGTGTAGCTGTAGTCCTTCATACTCGTGCTCACCGTCCAGCTCTGTACCGTCTGCCCCCCAATCTGCAAAGCCATCTGCTCGGTGCCCTGCAAACCACGCGCTCGCACGGTGTAGCTGGCCGTATTCGGTTCATCAACCGCTTCCGGATACAAGCGTGCCTGCGGCACCGCCTGCTTAGACTGGCTTACACTGCTCCACCGAAGTTGACAAACGGCCTGCCCTCCCTTCTCGTAGTACTCTAACCGGATATCGTACTTCTGTCCGGCCTGTAGGGTGATCTTACCCTGGTCTTCGGTTGCCGCGTGGTCGGTCCAGTTGTTGATAAGTTGCTCTCCATCTACCCACAGACGTATGCCGTCGTCGCTGCGGGTGTAGAAGGTGTATTCTTCGCTGTACTGAGGTTGCACCTGCCCCGTCCACCGCACCGAGAAGTTGTCAGTAGGCAGATCAGCGGCCTTGCCCCCCGACTTCCAATCAAAGTTAACCGTGGCGTCTACCCCGTTGCTGAGCACCGAGCCGCTCAGCGCGGTATTAGCGTACAAGTCGAACGATAAGCCGGTGCCTGCGGTGGGCGCAGCGACTTGCACTTCGGTAGAGACAATGTTGCTATAGTCCGAACTGGTGTTATCATTGAAAGCGCGGACGCGATAATGGTAGGTGCCGGAGGCGAGGGGGGTGTCCTGATAAGTAGTTTGGTTGGCGTCCAGGGTGGCCACTAGCTGGAAATCTGACGCGCTGCCCGGCGCGCGGTACAGCTGGAAGCCTTGCTCTTTGTTCCAGCGGTCTTTCCAGGTAAGTTGCACAGTCTCCCCTTGGGTAGCCGCTTGCAGATTGGCCGGAACGATGCTGGCAATACGGATGATGCGGTCGTAATCGGGCAAGCCGTATTCGTCGGGCACAAACCGGCCGTTGTCGTCCTGGTTGGTGGTAGCCACGTATACGTCGCCGTCGGGCGAGACGCACAAATCGCGCAGACGCCCGAAACCCTGACCGTCGTTGAAGAACACCTGCTCACCGATTACCGAACGGCCGTCGGCGCTGAGTTGAAGTACGCGCATATCGCGTTCCTTGAGGGTCATCAGCAGCAGCGAGCGCTTCCACTCGGGGATGGCGTCACTGTCGTAGTAGTCCAGTCCGCAGGGGGCAATGATATTGAACCAGTTTTTGATCGGCTCGGTGACCTGGGTGCTGGCACAAAAGGCTTGCTCATCGCTGGTGTTGCAGAAGCCTTTCACGTTGGGCCAGCCGTAGTTATTATCCGCCTCGATGATGTTGAGTTCGTCGTCGGTGTTGGGGCCGTGCTCCGAGCTGTAGAGAATGGTTTGGTCCGGCGAATACACCAAACCCTGGGCGTGGCGGTGGCCGATGGAGTAGACGTAGCTCGTCGGATCGGGATTGTCGGCGGGAATGGTGCCGTCTAGGTTCATGCGCAGCAGCTTGCCATTGAGCGAGTTTTTGTTCTGCGGAGTAGAAAAATCGCTGCGATCGCCGGTTGAGAGAATGAGCTTGTTATCCGGTGAGACAATCATCCGGCCCGAGTTATGGAAGGTCTTGGTGCCCACAATATCATCCAGCAGCACCAGCGGGGTCTCCAAGCGATCGGCCGATGCATTGTAGGTGTAGCGCACGATCTTCACTCCCCCGGGGGCCTGGTCATAGAAGGTGTAGTATAAATACACGTAGGGCGACGTATCAAAATCGGGATGCAGCACCATGGAGAACAAGCCGCAGGTCATGTTCTCGTTCGGCTGGGGATCATCGTACCACAGGTCAGGAATGGACTCCAGGATGTAGCTAATTTCTTGAGTTTCGGGGTTCAGACGGCCCACCTTGCCCTTGATCTGGGTGAACCAGATGTGATCGTCCGGCCCCCACAGCACTTCCCAGGGGATAAATAGGTTCTTGGCCACCGTAGCGGTGTCGATGGTGGTGGTGGCCAGTTTGGTTTGGGCTTCGGCAGTGCTGACAACCAGCAGGAAGGCTACGATAATAATTATTGTCGTTCTCATACGAACAGAGGTTAGGAGGTGAGAGTTAGTGGTTATACTATCTAAAACCGTGGTTACTAAGACTACCGGAAAGGAGGAGCCAACGGAGCAGTCGGGTCTCCGCCCCCACCAATAGATTCCGGTCCGTTGTTGACTACGGTATGAAGTGCCTGCATCAGTTTGTTGACGTCCGCTCTAAACGTGTCGCTCCCTATCGCAAAGCCGTAGGTCTGTTCAAACTCTATTTCTACTCCCCGCTCCACTGCAATATCCCAGGTATCGTAGGCAGCATCCTCCACGAAGTACATCCCGTAGTGTTGAAGCGTATAAAACAGCTTCTTTGCCGCTTCGGAGGCCAGCCCTAAAGACGCCTCCGTCACTTCGGGCGGAATGGCAAAGAGAGAGCCCATCAGAATGTTGGGATTAGCACCGCGGTTGTAACCATCCGCCGCGTAGCCATCTGCCGCCGTAGCGGGCCACTTGTACCCCGGCACCGCTTCAGAATAGAACAGATACTTACCGGCCCAGGGGTTGACCTTAATGGCGTGGCGGATTGGATTATCGTTAACCAATTCACCCAATCGGATTGTGCCGCCCAGCGTAGACATCCGGCTGGCTCCGTGCCCGGTACCGGCATTGAGGCCATCGCTCTTTAGGCTGACCAGCGGACGGTTGTCCGGATACTGCATCCAGTCGGGCAGGTAGACGGGGCCGTCCACTTCACAGCGAGCGATGGTGGATCCCTGAAATACGCTGTCGCCGTTGGGCGTCACCAGCGCAAAGTTGCTGTTAGGGGTAAGTCCGTAAGGATTATCGGGTCCTGCGTCGGGCACGGTCCAATCTTCAGAAACCTGCAGGTCAAAGTCCAGGTAAGTGATACCGGCGCAGCGACCGGTGTCGAAAGCCAGGGTATTGTATACCGGGTAGAGGGGATCGTCCGGACTGGGCTTGAGCACGTGAACGACATCAATGCCCACGTTGCCCGCCGCTTCGAAGTTAGCCGGTTCGTAAACCGCCCCGGTGCCGATGGGGGTATTCCAGATAGAGGCTTGGCTAAACGGCCACCAGAACAGATCTCTTACTTGGGGTTCTTGCGTGGTCGGAAAATCGAAGTACTCGCACCCACTGCCAAGAAAGAGCAGTGCCAAAAGGCAGAACGTTACTTTTTTCATGATTCAAAGGGTTTGGGGGTTGTGTGATGATAAATTATTATTCTATAATCAGGTGGTGCTGTGATGTGGTGCCCTTGGCAGTTTGCACTCGAACGACGTACAGTCCTCGGGACAGGGTTACCTGAGGCTGTACCCGGAGCTTTCCTGTGCGCTCCGGCTGCTGCTTTATGAGAATACGCTGTCCGTGCAGATTGTAGAGACTTACCTGAGTTTCGTTATTAATACCCTGCACGATGAAGCTGCTGGTTTGGCTGGGGTTGGGATAAATCAATACTTCGCTGCTGGCTTGGTCCAAAACGGGCTTCTGCTTTTGAATGGCCTGCCGGGCGTTGGCCTCCCCCACTGCAAACTCAATGTAACCCGAACAGTGCAGCCACTGCGAATAGCTACCCCCGCAACTACCCTTCTGCCACACCCCGGTGTTGATAGCTTGCGCCTCGGCCTGGTACACTGTGCCATCTACGGTGAGTTTGTCTATTACCAAGTCGTGGTTCACCCCCTGATCGTTGGTGATCGCTACTTGGACCGCACCGGTCTGGCTACCGGTGTAACTATAGTTTTGCATGCTCTTGCTCACCGTCCAGTTCTTCACTATCTGCCCCCCGATCTGCAAGGCCATCTGCTCGGTGCCCTGCAAACCACGAGCGCGAACAACGTAGGTACTATTGGGTACACCGGTAGTAGGTACGGTACCGTTCAGAAATTCTTCTACGTTGGTGTAGCCGTCCCCATCGGCATCCTGGTTGCCATCCGAGGCGTCGTTCTGATCAAATCCGTAGGCCGCTTCCCACGCATCAGCCATGCCATCTTGGTCTGCATCAGAGTAAGGAGTGCCTGGGTTTAGGGTGGGAAACCCGCCGACTTCATCCTCGTGATTAGGAATGAACCCGGTACCTTGGTTGTAATCGTTGATGATACGTTGGTCTACTGCATCGCGCATTGGTACCCAACTACCTGAGGCATCAAGACGCTGAGAAGCTCCCACATGGTTTGTCAGTTGGCCCGCAAATGCGTTAACGTCTTCTACAGAAACGGGGTGAGTAGTTATTGCTAGCGGACTGTTGCGCCGGAAACTTTGGTTTAGTTGTTCGTTCGAAGGATTCCATACCGCACACTTCTCTACCATCGGCCAGTTATCATCGGATGGGTTGGCTACCGACCAGCCTTTGTTATCCGCAATGTAAATAGAGGGGGGGCCACTGGGGCCGCTATTGGGGCCGTCGTAATCCGAGCGCCAGGCCACTTCGTTGCGCCCATTGGCCATATCAGTAACCCCTTGCTTATACTCGTTCCCGATAATGTCAATAGTTACTCCGCCCGCTATACCCGTGGCGTACCAACCCGGGTTGTAGACGATATTGTTGATTACCCGACAGCTTTTGCCTTTGAATAAAGGGGAGCGATGCGAAGAGTTACCAAAAAAGTTATGGTGCACGTCCATATCTTTAATATCCTCGGCATTGGTATTTGACCCAAAGATTAGGTTCGTACTATGCACTTTTAGCGCTTCGGCGAAGATATTGTTCGAGAAGGTATAATTGTGTACCGGTTTATCTTCCGACCAAGCACCGGCCAGATCATTCATGCCCCACTGAAACGAGCAGTGGTCGATAATCGCATTGTAGCTTCCGTTGCCCCCGTTATAGCAACCTCCGGCTTGGACCTTTACGCTGTTGTTATACCCATGGCGAAACCGCAGGTAGCGAATGACGATATCATGAGCTTCCCATACCAAAAAAAGGTCTTCCTGACTGTCCGGACCAATAATCTGAATACCATCACCCGGGGCGGTCTGCCCGGCAATAGTCAGGTATGAATAGAACACTCGGATAGCACTTTTGAGATTAATCGTGCCGCCCACGCGGAAGACTACGGTTCGGGGACCGCTTGCTTCGCAGGCTACCCGGTCCGCTGTCGTTTAGGTTGGTCACCTCGATGACCTTGCCGCCGCGCCCGCCTTTGGATACGGCTCCGCCCCCCTCGGCCCCGGGGAAGGCGGGCACCTGGGCCAGCAGTGTGCTGATAGAGGCTAGTAGGGTAATAAGAGAGATTAGTAATTGGCGTCTCATAATGTTATGATAGGCAAATGGTGAAAAATAAGTTTTTTAGCTGTCTAGCTCTGCTGACGCAAGCAGTATAGTAGTGTACTTTATTGAGTAAGCGTGCGAACGTATACCGGTACTTACCAAGCGTAGATTGCTTGGGCAAAACAGATTTGCCTAGCTAAACCGATAGTCTATCGATGAATAGTACAGAGCGAGCGAAGGGCACCGGCAAAAAATTGAACCGGTAAATGGACAAGAAAGTAGTATAAAAAATGAGCTGTTTGGTAAGCATTACCGACAGCAATTTAGAAAAAAATTTCTAAATTCAAATACAGGTTTAGATAAGTTTTTGTAAAGCGAGAGCGGCTTGGACTGCCACTCTCGCTCTGAACAGGTATGCGCTATTCTAGCACTAACCGCTCAACCTGGCGTTGCCCTTGCACCGTGGTGCTGATCAGGTGTACCCCGGTGCCCAGCGACGACAAGTTTAGACTAGACCTACCGGCAGATACGGTCTGCTCGTACACGAGTTGCCCCACGCTGTTATGCACCTGCAAAATGCTAGACTCAGCTATCTGCACCTGCACTAGTCCGCTACTCGGATTGGGGTATACTTTCAGTCCTGATACCACATCATCAAACAACGGCTCGCCGGTTAGTTTGCCCCCCGAAGCCAGCCGGGCACTGGCGTCGGGAACGTAGTCCGCATCGTTAGTCAAGATAAGCTTGTCTACCGAAAGGCCGTCTTCGCGCATGTGCAAGCTTAGCGTACGGCTGCCTGCTGAGACATCACCCAGTGCGTACTGCTTCCAGGTCCAAATATTACTGGTGCCGGTGTGCCATACACCCCGGCTACTGCCATCTAAGGCCGGTATACAGGAGTCATCTCCGGGGGTTGGAGCAATCACCCTGATCCAGAGGTAGTACGCTCCACCCTCAGAAACATTAATCGCGTAATCTAGCCGAGGCCCGTTCAAACTGTTCCCCGCATTTTGATTGTTATTATCCGACACCTTCATGTACTGACCTTCGCTAGCCTCGCCGTCGCTAAACAGATCCCAAGTTGCGTTGCTAAAAGTGCCGCTACCGGCCGCTTGGTTCGTATAGTCTTCGGCCTCTAACGTGATCAATCCGTCGCTACCCGGGGGAGTAGTGGTACCATCGTTATCCGGTTCGCTATAGCTTACTGATAGTTGGGGAGCCTGACTGCTGCTGCCATTGTAATCGTAGGTGCGCGCCGCCCGCTTGCCGCTGTTGCTCGCCGTAGCATTTACCCAAATAGCAACGTGGTTACCCGGTGCCCAATCGGAGCGATTCACTACCGTCTGAATCAGGTCGGACAAATCGGGCGAAGTATAGGTTTCTCCGTCGGTCCAACCGCCCGGGCTCCAACTCACCGAACCGGTAGTGGTGCGACCGGATAGGTTGGCACTGCTGCTGCTGAAGGTAGCGGCATCGCTTGCCAACTCAATGCTAAAGGTCAGGGTGTTGGCCCCTGCCGTGTTGCCCTTGGCCACCAGGCTAACGGTAGCACTACTTACGCTGGCTCCCTGGGGTATATCCAGAGCGAAGCGTACGGCGCTCAGGTTATTGGCCCGAAAGTCCAGGTCATCACTGCTCAAATCTACCGTAGTGTTGGCGGCTTCTTCGGCATCGTCGCTACTGCGGCTTACGGCCACGGTGACATCGGACGAGGCATTCGCCTGGGTAGTGACACTTGCTTCGTTACTGTAGGCTGAATTGCTGCTAGCGTCGTATGCCCGAACGCGGTAGGTGTAGGTCGTGGCGGCGGTTAGTCCATTGTCGACGTAGGCGGTGGCATTAGCAGGCACCGTAGCAATTTGCGCATACGCACCATTGCCGGTTTTGCGCTCTACGCGGAAGCCGACTTCGTTGCTGCCGTTGTCTTGCCAACTGAGGTTCACCTGGTCTGCCGCCGTGGCGGTGGCGCTGAGGTTGGACGGAGCCGTGACCACGGGCGGATTGTTATCGCCGCCGCGGTAGGTTCCCGGGCCGTTTTTCAGAAAGCCGTACACCATCGCGGCCACTCCGTTATTCTGATGAATAGTGAATTCACCGTTGAACGGGGAAGAACGCAGGTCATACCACCGCTCGTGACCGGGCCATTGTTTCACGTTACTCGGAGTGAGCGTTTTATTGGCCCATTTATGGTTCCACGGGCCCACCGGGCCGAGCGATAATTCGTCGTGCCAGGGCCCGTAGGGAATGATGCCCTTGCGCGGCGTCTCCTGTCCGCTGTACCACGAATCCAGGTGAAAGATCTCTCCGGGACTGCGGTCACCTACGCCCGTGAGCCAGGTCATGTTCAGGGGGTTGGTGCCCAGAAAGTAGTCGCAGGTAGTTTGCAAAAACAGCTTGTAAGCCGCTAACTTCCCGGTGTCGGTACCCAACTTGCTGGCAATGGCGTAGCCCATCACCCCGTCGTTCACCATGGGCGTGGTGCCCTGTCCCACCAGCATCGGGAAGAAATAGTTGCCCGCCCAGCGGCACGCCCGCTTGTCCACGTGGTAGAGCATATTGAAGTCGGCGGTGTACTGAACGGCTCCTCGCAACAAATCGGCGGTGCCGGGGTCTTTGCTGCGGTTGTCCATTAACGAGTAAATCCAGGCAGGGTAGCGGTTGTCTTTGTCCAGCACGGTGGTGGTTGTCAGGGCTTTGCTCGCTACGTCCGAAATCAGCTGGGTGTGGTACTCCGCTCCGCCCGTGAGCCGGTACAGGGCAGCAGCGGCGTACATGCGATGATTCAGCAAATCCAAATCACCACTGAATCGAGGCGTTTCGTCGCCCGGTAAGGTGTTGTTTTTCGCCCACGTCCAGGCCTCCTGCGCCTCCTGCCGCCAGTTGATTCCTTCGGGATCGGCGAAGCCACCCTGCTCCAGAATCCAGGCGTACTGGGCGGCCAATCCGGCGTAGGTGTAGGTCATGAAGGGGTCTTCGCCCGATACTACGTACAAGCGCTCGGTATCCTGCCAAGAGCCAATGGTGGTGCCGTCGGCCAGTTCGTCGCCGCCCCACAGGTCACCAAACACGCGGGCCCCGCCCACGCCGCCCGTGCCGTACCCGGCGTCTAAGATGGCCTGACGCGTGCGGTGGTAGAAGCGAATCAGCCAGCGGGCCTCATCCAAAAGATCAGGCAAGCCGTTGCCACTTTCGGGGATGTTGAGTTGCCCGTCGTTGAAGTTCTGCGGCGCCACTTCGTATAAAAACAGCAGATTGGCGGGCACCCGGGCGTGGGTAGAATACGCGTCCCAGTCACCCGCGTCCTGATACCAACCCCAGGTATTAATATCCCCCTTGATTCCCGCTTCCCAGAGCGGCTTGTCGCTTTTGTCGTTGTCGCTCTTGGTGGCGTCGGGGTAGCGGAACGAAGTGTACTTCAGCTGACCGCTGAATCCGGGCGTGATGTTCGGGTTGTGCGGCGCCGGGCGGGGCTGGTCGGTGTAGGGGGCTTCCAGGGCAATACCGCTGCGGTTTTGGTACAGCCCCTTCATCGTCCAGTAGAACACTTCATCGTAGACGTTGCTGTTGAGCTCGAAGGGAAAGGAGCAGCCAATGCCGTCGACCGACAGCACGTAGGTGCCGGTGCCTCCAAAGCCCGAGAAATTGCACTCATACACCTCGGCTCCCAAGAAATTGCCGTCGGGAGTTTGGTCGGTGTAGGGGCTCTCTTGGTTGTCGGCCGCTTTGCGGAACGCTAGGGTGCCGGTGAAGTCGGCGTTGCCGGTGGCTTGGTTAATTAATTGAAAAGACGCCCCGGCATAACTTGACAAATCTAGTCCGCCCCGGGTGCCCATCCAGTGGTACACGTAGCCGTACTTGGCGTTTCCGGCCGGGTCGTAGCCCACGTTGTTGACGTGCACGGCTTCGGTACGGCTGCTATTATCGTCGTAGGTAAGAGAAAAGGAGCTTCCGTTTTTAGCCAGGCTGCCCAGGTCGACGGTGTAGGTTTTGCCGGTTTGCATAGGCTCAGGAAGGAACAGGTAGACCCAGTGCTCTTTGGCGTGGTCGTCGGAGGTATTGGTGCAACCCACACCGTCTTGATACGATTCACACAACCACAGGTAGGCCGTTCCCTTCGACTTTCGGCTCAGGTCATCGGGCACCACCCCGCTGGCGTAGGCTGGGTCGTCGGCACTGCGGATGGTGTAACTAGCGAGTTGGTCAGCCAAAGCCACGTTTAGCGGGATGTGATAGAGCACATCGTCCTCGCGGCGTTCGCCCAAGTCGTGATAATCTACGTAGCCGTCGTCGAAGTGCACCATGATAATTTGGTTGGTGAGCGGAATCACCTCCACCACGTCGGATGGTTTGGCTAGGTTTGGCAACAGTATTAAGGAAAACACGCCGATCAGGCTCAGCCAGAAGCAACGCTGACGCGGCGATGTTTTGCCGGGCTTGCCCGAGAAGTGAGGCCTTTTTTTGGAACTTGAGTGAAGTTGTCTCATAAGAATGGGTAGAAGGTTTGAATAACTAGAGAACTGCCGCCCTGGCAGGCCACGTTGTTGCACAAAAATAAGAAACAGCCTAGAACATACGACAAGCTAAAACTAGATTGAAGATCGCCTTATGAAAGGATTTCTATCCGATTTGCACCGCAACGGGACAAAGAGAGCAATTTTTTGGTCGCAGATTATGCACTAGGTTATCCATTTTTTGACGTATATTATCATCACGCAATACTTTAATAAACTCCAGCTTAATTCGCTACTTTATAATTCCTTCGCTATATTTTCTTAAGTATTTTAGGATATTTGAATGGCTTGTTGTTTTTTACAAAAATTATTGCCGTATGCGTTCTTGATATTTTATTCTTTCCGCTCAGCTATCGCCAGACTGGCAGTAAGTTATATTCTGAACGTCATGTTCTTTTCCTGAAATTTTTTTGACTCTGTTAACCAGTTTATTATTGAACCAGATAAGGGTATTCCTATAAGTCGCTTGATCAAATATTGTATTATTCAAATAACAGTCTTGTTTGAATCGTTCCGAAAGTGAGCTTATGAAGTATCTTTACTGGTTGCTACTGGTCAATGCCGCCTTACCCTTCGCCGGTTACGCACAGACCTCTCCGCTCCGATTTCAATCACTGTCGTTGTCCGACGGGCTGCCGCACAGTATCGTGAACCATGCCACGCAAGACAGCCAGGGTTTCATGTGGTTCAGCACGCACGGTGGCCTGAGTCGCTACGATGGCTACACCTTTAAAACCTTTGTTCCGCAAAGCGACGACCGAAACGGACTGCTCTACTACGAAGTGGAAGCCGCCCAGGAAGACGCGCATCAGAATCTTTGGATACGCTACTCGGCCGGGGGGGTGAGCCGATACAATATGTTGACCCAGGAGTTTAGTCATTACCCCCTGCGGGCCGATTCGGGAAGCATCGCGGGTGATTTTGCCGCTAACCGCAACCGGGAAAACGTCATGTTCGTGGATCGGCAGGACCGCGTATGGTTCCGCACGGTGCGAGGCTTATGCCGCTATGACCCAACCACCGATGGGTTCATCACCTACGCGCACCGTTCGGGCGATACCACCTCACTGGCGGGCGACCACGTCAACTACCTAATACAAGACACGCAAGATCGGCTCTGGGTGGCTACCGATGGTGGCCTGAGTCGCTTCAATGAAACCACCCAAACGTTTGTCAACTACGACGTGGCCAACAGCGGTTTGGGTCACCAATCCGTGTTATCGCTCCACGAGGATAAACAGCACTTTTTATGGGTGGGAACCGCCGACGGGCTAAGCCGAAGTGAACGCTCCCTGGGTTCTTCTTCGTTGCGGTTTGTTACCCACCGCCCGGTGGCCCAGCCGATGCACCGCACCAACGCTATTCACCAGATTGTTCCCCACCCCGATGGCAGCCTATGGCTCGCCACCAACCGGGGCGTTGTTCGAGCCAATCCTAGCGCCACCGGAGTGGCCTTTCAGATCTATCTAGACGGGCCGGAGCACCTAGATGTGACCGGGGCACACCTCATTGCCGCGGTGTATCACGATAGCCAGGGAACCACCTGGGCCCACGCCCGGCCGGGCAAACGCGGACTGTTCCGCTACCTTCCGCAAGAAGACCGGTTTATCTCGCTGCCCGCTACCCACCAGACGCATCCCCCCCCCACCGATGCTATATCGCATATCTTCGAGGGACAGCAGGGCATTCTTTGGTTGTGTACCGAGCGATCAGGAGTGCTGAAGGTAGACTTACAGGCTCAGCCCTTCGTGCACTACCAGCCCGACTCCCTGCTGGATAACGATGCGTACGCCATCAATCGGGCCGGGAATCGCTTGTGGATTGGTACGATCAACGGCTTATACGCCCATTATCTACCTACCGGAATCACCAAAAAGATTCCCTACAACAGTGGCGACTCCCAACCCGACTACCCTAAAATTGTGGGTGCTATTACCCGCGACCGCTTCCGCAATAGTTTGTGGTTGGGCTACTACGACTACAAAGTGAGCCGTCTATCGCTTGATGACGGCATGGCCACTCACTATCACTACCACGACAACCGCACCGACCGCTACCGCCCCTGGTCGGTGCGGGCGATCTGCCAGGATAGCTCGGGCCGCCTTTGGGTGGGCGCCGTGACGGGCGGACTCCACTACTATCATTCGGAATCGGATCGATTTTACGAGTACGAATTACCCATTAACAACCTACGGCGGATCAGAGCGCTGTATCTTCAGGCGGATAGCCTGCTCTGGATCGGCACCATGCAGCAAGGGGCTTACCAGCTTAACCTACGGTCAGGTCACCTGACTTCCTTTAACCGGACGGTCTCTCTCGAGTTTCCTTCCGATGACGTAACGGCCATCAGCAGTTTGGCTGACCGGGTATGGATTGGTACGGCCTACGGCTTGGCCGAGGTAGACGCATATAACCGAATAGTGAACACCTATACCATCGAGGATGGCCTCTGTGACAACAATATCAAAGCAATCGTACCCGACCGCCAGGGTCGGCTTTGGATCAGCACCAACGACGGACTTTCTTGCTTCGATCCTGCCAAAAGCACTTTCTCTAACTACCATACCAACGATGGACTGCTCAGTAACGAGTTTAATCAAGGGGCTAGTTTTTCGGATCAGGAAGGGCTGATTTACTTTGGCGGAAGCAAAGGCGTAACTGCCTTTGACCCGGACTCGATAGCCCCGGTAGTTACCCAGGCTCCGCTTCGCATCGTTGACGTGCGGATCAATAACGTGTCTCTGACGGCCGGTGATACCCTTCAGGGGCGCATTCTATTAGCACAGAACCCCACGTTCACTTCCCGGGTAGTGCTACCCCACCGGGCCAACAATATTATGTTTCAGTTTGCCACGCTTAACTACCGGTCGCCCCTGGCTAGCCGCTACGCCTACCGTTTGGAAGGATTGGAAGAACAATGGAACGTTACCGATGCGTCTCACCGGCGGGCCACCTACACCAATCTCTCGCCAGGCACCTACCACTTTCGGGTGCGCGACCTGCACTCGGCGGCCCCCGCCACTTCGGTGCGGGTTACCGTGCTGGCCCCGTGGTGGGGAACAGCCTGGTTTCGAACGTTGCTGGGTCTGCTGCTCATTGGGCTCGTTGTGGCATGGAACCGCTGGCGGCACGGCGATCTGGTTCGCCAACGAAAAACCCTGCGGCAGGAGGTGAGTGCGCGCACGGCCAGTCTGCAACGGCAATCTCACGAATTGCTCGCTGCCAACCAAGCGTTGCGCACCAAGCAGCAGGAGGTGGCGGAGCAGACGCGCCTGGTGCAGCAGATGGCCGAAGAGGTGCACCGCAGCGACCAGATGAAGATTCGCTTTTTCACGCAGATGTCGCACGAGTTCCGAACGCCCCTTACCCTGATTTTGGGGCCGCTCCAGATGAGCCTGAGCAGCAAGCACCTGCCCCGCCCGGTAGCGCAGCAACTGCGGCTGATGAAGAGAAACGCCGAGCGGCTCTTCCACCTGATCAACCAGCTGATCGATTTAAACCGGATGGAAGAAGGGAAGATGCGCTTGCTGGTTTCGGAAGTGGATTTGGTGAAGCGCACCCGCCCTACGATAGAATCGTTCGAAGCAATGGCTCGCCAAACCGGGGTGGCGCTGCGCTTCGATACAGCCACCACGCAATCAAGCGGATGGTTGGACGTTGACAAGTACGATAAAATTCTTTATAACTTACTCTCCAACGCCTTCAAGTTCACTCCGGCCGGGGGCAGCGTCTCCGTGCTGTTACGGACTGAATTTACTCCCGAAGGTAAGTTTCTGAGGGTACGCGTACAAGACACCGGCGTTGGCTTAGACCCGGCAGATCTGCCCCAGGTGTTTGATCACTTCTACACGGCCCATCACGCTTCCCCCCCGGCCCAACCCGGCAGTGGCATCGGGCTAGCCTTGGTAAAACAGTTGGTTAACCTGCACCGGGGAAGCATCAGCGTGGTCTCTGACGCTGGCGGAACCGTGTTTGACCTCCGGCTGCCGGTGGGTGGCGAGCAGTTTAAGCCCCACGAAATAGCTGCGCCCGGGTCGGAGCAGGCAAAACCACCTGCTTCTTATCCCGTCCCGCTCGCCAAGGAAAGCACGCGGGCTCCCAAAGCGTTGACAAAGGGCAAAAAACCCCTGCTGCTGGTGGTAGACGACAACCCGGACCTGTGCGCGTTCGTGCGCTCGGTGCTAACCCCCAACTACGAAGTGGCCGAGGCCTACGACGGACAAATGGCCTGGGAATCTTTAAAAACCCGCACCCCAGCCCTAATTATTAGTGACGTGATGATGCCGAAGCTCAACGGAATCGCTTTGTGTCGACGCGTCAAGGCGCACCCGGCCACATCTCTTGTTCCGGTGATTTTGCTCACCGCCAAAACAACCGAAGAAGATGAGGTGATGGGGCTACAGACCGGAGCCTGCGACTATATTCGCAAACCCTTCAGTGTAGAAGTGCTGCAGCTAAAGGTGAGAAACATTCTAGCCACCTACGCGCGGGTGAAGCGGCAGATCAGTCGCGGTGAACACCGGGCGGTAGAAACGCACGTAATTCACGCGAGCGACCGAAGCTTTCTGGACCAGGTAACGGCGCTGATTGACAACAACCTAGCCGAAAGTACGCTAACTGCCGATTTTCTGGCCGACCGGCTTTCGCTCAGCAAATCGCACTTATACAAAAAAATGAAAGCTTTGTCAGGGGTGTCGGTTCACGTATTTATCCGCAACCAACGCATCCGCGCGGCAGCGCAACAATTGCAGCAGGGCAAACGCATCAACGAAGTGGCCTACGGGGTGGGCTTCAGCAGCCAAAGTTACTTTACGCGTTGCTTCTCGAAGTTTTACGGGAAGTCGCCCCGGGCTTACCAAACCGCGTCTTCGCTTTCCTGAAAAGAGGTGCCAGGCCTTCGCAGCTACGCTTGGTGAAAAACGCGCTCATTGAGGCGGTTCAACGTTTCATCTTTGTACTGGCTATCGATCAGCAACGAGATATTAAATTTGCTACCACCGTAGGATAGCATCCGAATCGGAATATCGTCGATGGCATCGACCACGCGCTTAAGGATGCCCACTTTGTAGAAAGGCATGTTGCCCACCACACACACAATGGTGTTGTTGGTTTCCACTTCCACCTCACCGTATTCTTCAAGATCACGGATGATGTTTTCCAGGTGGTTCTGGTTGTCTACCGTGAGCGATACGGCTACCTCAGAAGTGGTAATCAGGTCGATGGGCGTTTTGTAGTCTTCAAACACCTCGAACACCTTGCGCAGGAAACCGTGGGCCAGCAGCATGCGCGACGAGCGTATCTTGATCGCCGTGATCCCGTCTTTGGCCGCCACCGCCGTGATGGCCCGCTCCCCTTCTTTGTCGGAGATCAGGGTGCCCGCCGCTTGCGGGGCCAGGGTATTGAGCAGACGCACCGGAATATTGGCGCGCTGCGCCGGACGAATGGTAAAGGGGTGCAGAATCTTGGCCCCAAAGTAAGCCAGTTCAGCCGCTTCATTGAACGACAGCTCCGCAATGGGGTAGGTTTTTTTCACCACCCGGGGGTCGTTGTTGTGCATCCCGTCAATATCGGTCCAGATTTGGATTTCGCTGGCCCGTACTGCCGCGCCGATGATTGAGGCGGTGTAATCGCTGCCGCCCCGTTGCAGGTTGTCGATGCGGTTCTGGCTGTTCAGGCAAATGTATCCCTGGGTAACAAAAATGGTTTGCTCGGGAAATGCACGGAGTAACGCACTTAGTTTTTCCTTGATAAAAGCTTCGTCGGGCTCGTTTTTGTCGTCAATGCGCATAAACTCCAGCGCGGGCAGCAAGGTGGCTTGGGTACCTTGCTCTTCCAGGTAGATGGCAAAAAGTTTGGTAGACAGTAACTCTCCCTGGGCAAGAATTTCTTTTTCGACATCGCCGGTGAACGGTTGCTGCGTGGTTTGCCGCAGCAGCATGAAGTGTTCGTCAAGAATGGCTTCCCCCTTCTGGCGGGTGTCTTTCTCGCTGAGTAAAGTATCGGTATACGTGCGGTAGTACTGGTGAAGCGCGTCGATCTGCTGACAGGCCTCCTGTGGTTGATCTTCGCCAAGGGCCGTTCCAATCTGCACCAGGGTATTGGTGGTGCCCGACACGGCAGAAAGCACCACAATTTTGGGGTGATCCTCGCTAAGAATCAGTTGCCGCACGGCGTGCATCCGCTCAGGACTGCCCAGGGAGGTGCCCCCAAATTTAAGAATTTTCATAGACCAAATTGAAGCGTAAAAGGAATGCTAGTACTATAACCCGAAAAGAGTTAGTAAGTGTTTCGCTAAAACGCTAACATTTTGATGGCGGTGATCGCCGCCTCGTTGCCCTTGTTGCCGTGTTTGCCTCCGGCGCGGTCTTGGGCCTGCTCGAGCGTGCTGGTGGTGAGCACCCCGAAAATCACGGGTTTGTCGTACTTCAAACCGACGTCTTTGAGTCCCAACGCCACCGCCTGGCATACGTAGTCGAAGTGGGGAGTTTCGCCCTGAATCACGCAGCCCAGGCAAATAACGGCGTGCACGGCCTCCTGGCTGGCCATCTTCTGCGCGGCCAGCGGAAGCTCAAAACTGCCCGGCACTGCGTGCACCAAAACGTGGTCATCGGGCACGCCGTGTTCTCGCAAGGTGGCGCGGGCCCCGTCCGCTAGGGTATGGGTGATGGCTTCGTTCCACTCGGATACCAGCAGGGCAAAAGTTTTCCCCGAAATATCGGGCAGGTTGTCGGTGGCGTAGTCGCTGAGGTTTTTTTGCGTGGTGGCCATGGGCTAAAGGGGGAAGCAATGATCTGCGGTGTTCTTATGCTGCCAGTGGTTCGTGTCGACACGAACCACTGGGACAATCAGCTACCTATCCGTTACTATTGCTCATGGTCTGTAGCCGGGCGTGCTGCTTCTGGGCTTCCTGAAACTCGTTTGACTGCGGAAATTCGTCCACGATCCGTTCGTACGCCGCGGCGGCCGCGGCCATGTCGTTGTTGGCCTGATGGGCCAAGGCTGCCTTGCTGAGGTACTGCGGAGTGAAGAACTCGTTCGGCTTGTGGTCGGCTGCCCGTTCGTACTGGGCGGCCGCCTCGCCGTACTGCTCCAGTTCCATATGGGCGTCGCCCACCAGCGCGTAGGCCTTGGCCTGCACCAGCAGATCCGACGCGCTAAAGTCGTTCAGGTGGTCGATGGCTTCTTCGTAGTCGCCCTGCTTGAGGTAGATAACCCCGGAGTAATAGTGCGCCAAATTGGCCGCGTCGGTACCGCCAAATGCATCAATAATTTCTAAAAAACCGTAGTTGTTGCCGTCACCGTTCAGGGCCAGGCTCAGGCTATCGGCCTCGAAGTAAAATACTGCCTGAAACATCTCTTCCTGCGCCGTATCGTTCTGGTTGTCGAGGTAGTACTGATAGCCAAAGAAGCCGCCGACCAGCAAAGCAACGGCCAAGGCCAATCCGGTGAGCAGCCCGGCGTTCTTCTTCACAAAGTCTTCGGTGCCCGTGAGCCGCTCCCGCAGCGCGTCGGGGCTTTCCAGCAGCTCGCTCGCGTCGTGATGTTCTTCCTGCTGGGACTTAGGTTTTCTCGTTTTAGGGCCGGTTACTCGGTTTGCCATCTTCTTGGGTTTTTGAGGGGGCGAATTTACGATAGTTTTTCTAAACAGAAAAACAGTGGCAAACGTTTCACCGGATGATCTTCAGAATAGCCAGGATACTGGCTACTAGCAGCTAGCAGCTGCCAGCTAGTAACCAGTATCGTGTGATTAGTCTAAAATATAGGGATAGTCCTTCTGCACGTACACGTCCTTGAGCGCTTCCGAGGGGTCGGGGAAGTCGGATTCGTCGGCGAACTTGATGGCTTCTTCCACCTGCTCCTTCACCTTCTTCTCAATCTCTTTCAAATCTTCTTCGCTGGCCATTTTGTTTTCCAGGATGGACTTCATGCACTGCACAATGGGGTCTTGCTGCTTATAATCCTCCACTTCTTCTTTGGTGCGGTACTTTCCGGGATCGGAGATGGAGTGCCCCTTGTAGCGGTAGGTGCGCAGCTCCAACAGGGTGGGGCCGTCTCCGGCACGGGCGCGCTCGGCGGCTTCGGCCACGGCGTGGTGCACATTTTCTACCTTCATGGCATCCACCGGGAACGAGGGCATGTCGTAGGCTTCACCCAGAGTGTACAAATCCTGCACGTTGCTGGTACGTTGCACCGAGGTGCCCATGGCGTAGCCGTTGTTCTCGATCATAAAAAGCACCGGTAGCTTCATGGTCATGGCCATATTTAACGTTTCGTGGAAAGCGCCCTGCCGCACCGCGCCGTCGCCCATGTAGGTGGCGCACACGTGGTCGGTACCCTGGTACTGCTCGGCGAAAGCAATGCCCGCACCCAGCGGAATTTGCCCGCCCACGATGCCATGTCCGCCAAAAAAGTGGTTCTCTTTGTCGAACATGTGCATGGAACCGCCCTTGCCCTTGGAAATGCCCGTTTCTTTAGCAAACAACTCGGCCATCACGGCTTTGGGATCGGTGCCCAGCGCGATGGGGTGCGCGTGGTCGCGGTAAGCGGTAATGTATTTGTCGCCTTCTTTGAGGGCGGTGACGGCACCCGCCGCGCAGGCCTCCTGCCCGATGTAGAGGTGGCAGAAGCCCCGAATTTTCTGGCGACCGTACTGCTGCCCGGCCTTTTCTTCGAAACGACGCATCAGATACATGGTTTCGTACCACCACATATAGGTCTCTTTAGAAAACTCGGCTTTTTTCGATTTCGACTGCTTTTTTTCCTTAGTATTGGTCGCCATAATTGGGTAAGTAAAGGTATGCGTTCAGGTTTAAAGAATTAACGGGGGAGTTAGTCCATAGTCGACGGTCCACGGTTGGCTATCGACTGTCAACCATGGACCGTCGTCTGTGGACTATAAACTATCGTCTATTAAACATCTCTCGGTCGGCAAGGTTCGCAAAGTAGCACAAAAACCTTCAACTAGAAACGAATGTGGCTCGAAAAGATAGCACTGCTCAATTACAAAAATTACCCCGAGGCAAACATTCGGTTCTCGGAGCACATCAATTGTTTTGTGGGAGAAAACGGCAGCGGCAAAACCAATCTACTAGACGCAATCTACTATTTGTCTTTTACTAAAAGCGCGTTTAGCACCACCGAGCAGCAGAATATGCGGCACGGAGCCTCCTTGTTTTTGGTGAAGGGCACCTTCTGCAAGCACGAGCAAGCGTACCAGGTGCAGTTTAGCCTGCAAACTGGTCAGAAAAAGGACGTCCGCAACAGTCGGGTGCCTTACGAAAAACTGAGCGAGCACATCGGACTCTTTCCAGCGGTGCTGATCTCGCCCGACGACACCGACCTGATCCGCGAGCGCAGTGAAAACCGCCGTCGCTTCTTCGACAGCATCATCTCGCAGATCAACCCCGCCTACCTGGATCATCTGATTCGCTACAACCACGTGCTGCGGCAGCGCAATAGTCTGCTTAAGCAATTCGCCGAGCGCCACACCTACGAAGGCGATCTGCTGGACTCGTACAGTGACCAGCTACTGACACTGGGGCAGACGATCTACGCGTGGCGGCGAGCGTTTGTCACCCAGTTTGGACCGCTGTTTGAGAAACACTACCGCTACTTGTCCGACGACAAGGAAGCGGTCACCATTCGGTACGAAAGCCATTTGGCGCAGGAAAACTTTCGGAGTAATTTTTACAACGCGTACCGGCGCGACCTGGCGCTGCAACGCACCACCCAGGGCACCCACCGCGACGACTTCGTTTTTGAGATCGGTGGGTACCCCGTGAAGAAGTACGGCTCGCAGGGGCAGCAGAAATCCTTCGTGATTGCCCTGAAGCTGGCCCAGTTCGAGATCATTCACCAGGAAACCGCCGTGAAGCCCCTGCTGCTGCTCGACGATATCTTTGACAAGCTCGACGACCACCGCATCGCGCAGCTCACCCGCCTGGTGGTGGACCAAACCTTCGGGCAGTTGTTTGTCACCGACGCCCGCCCCGAGCGCACCCGGCAGATGTTCGCGGCGATTGAAGTAGAGAAAAAGTTTTTTGTGATTCGGGGGGGGGAAGTAGTTGAATGACTGAAGGATTGAATGCAATTGCTATAGTGTCTTGGCAGAACAGACTTAGAATAGAATTTGGCACGGCTCAACATGAGTATTGAATCACCAGAATGACTATATTGTAGACAAGGACGGAAAGATGGGCCTTCGTATAATTGATATAAAATTGGTTTTAAAGATACAAGAGGAATTAAATTAGAAGCAAACAAGAGAAATCTATGAAAGCACTAGAATTTGAGGCAGAGCTAAAAGACAATCAGATTCATATTCCTAGTGATATGCAATTTGAGCTGGCTCATTCAAAAGATAAGTTTGTTCGGGTTATTTTGCTGATTGAAGAGTCAGAAGATTTTCATGACGACCGTGTTTTTCGGCAATCGGCAAAAGACCAGTTCTTAAAAGGATACGCTGAGTCTGATTCAGTTTACGATGACTAGTTATGTAAACAAGGCAGAATTCGGCGATATCGTTCTTCTGGAGTTTCCTTTTACCGACGGACAGCAGTCTAAAAAAAGACCAGCTCTGGTGTTGCTAGACACGCAGGATGGCGATATGATCGTTTGCAGAATCACGAGTAAGCTCCATCAATGCGCAAACGCAAAAAACACCAGCCAGATCATCACCAGCACGGGCAGCAAGAAGGGAATAGAATAGCGCAGAATGTAGCCGAAGAACGACGGCATCTTGATGCCGATCTGCTCGGCAATCGACTTCACCATAAAGTTGGGGCCGTTGCCAATGTAGGTCATCGCCCCGAAAAACACCGCCGCCACCGAAATGGCCGTTAGGTCCAGGATGCTGTCGCGGTAGGCTCCGTCCGAAAAGGCCAGCACGTCGGCCTGGCTGCCCACGTCGGCTCCCAGCGAGGCCATGGCCGCCGCCAAGAAATTGAGGTAGGTCGGCGCATTGTCCAGGAAGCCCGACAGCAGCCCGGTGCCCCAGTACAGGGTGTTGTGGGTAATCAGCTCGGCCCCGGCCTCCGACTTGGCGAAGTCGCCCACCAACTCCAGGGCGGGCATCATGGTGCCGAAAATGCCGATAAAGATAAAGGCCACCTCCCGAATAGGCTCAAAACTGAACTCGTTGCCCGCCAGTGCGTCTTTGCTGGCCAGTCGGAACGATAAAAACGCCACCGTGAACATGATTAGCTCGCGCACAAACGAAAACTGCTGCCCATCGTAGGTGATGCCGGGCACCCAGTCGAACTTGTTGGGATCGATAAACACCGCCACGATCACCACCGCCAGCCAGATGAAGTTGCGCTTGCCCACCAGTGATATTTTGTTGGTGTACTCCTCGTCGGGTTCTTCTTCCGGATCTGCCTTGGCCTGGTTGCGCCGGTCGATGATGTAGAAAATAACGGTGAGCACGGCCGTAGCCACCAACCACTCCTCAATGGCGTGCGTAAACGTCCAGAAGAAGGGCACGCCCCGCAGAAAGCCCAGGAACAAGGGCGGATCACCAATCGGAGTCAACGAGCCGCCGATGTTGCTCACCAAGAAGATGAAAAACACGATGTGGTAGGCCCGAATGCGGTCTTTGTTGAGCCGGATAAAGGGACGGATCAGCAGCATGGAAGCCCCGGTGGTGCCGATCAGGTTGGAGATGATTGCGCCGATCACCAGGATGCCCGCATTGACCAGCGGGGTGGCTTTTCTATCTACTTTGATGAGGATGCCGCCCGAGGCAATGAACAGCGAAGACAGCAGGGCGATAAACTGCATGTACTCGGCCAGGGCGTGCACCGGGGCGTGTTCGTTGTGGATTACAAACAGATAATAGGCTACTACCAGCACCGCCAGCGAGACGGCTACCGTTGGATAGTGCTTATGCCAGAAATGTTCGTAGAACAGCGGCCCGGTGGCAATCATGAGCAGCAGCGCAGCGAAGGGAATCACCGTCCAGGGCGGAGCCACCGTGTGCTCCTCGGCGGCTTCGTGCAGTTCTTCGCCGACGTCTTCCGCGTGACCGTCGTGATCATCTTGCGGGGGGGCATCGTGGTCGGCTTGCGCCAGCCAAGCGTGGTCAACGGGTGCGTCGTGAGAAGATTGGGCAGCAACCGGTCCAACGCCCGTGAACGCCAGAAAAGAAAATAGAAAGAGTACCTTTACGTTCATCAAGCGTGGTCGGTTAGTCGTAGTGAAGCGGCCGCGCTGGTCGACCGTATCTATAATAATGACGCCTTCCCCGCGTTTTGTTGACCTAATCGCCGGGCGGCCAAAGATAGTATAATCCTTGGGTTGGCGGCAGCAAAATATCAAGGAAAGCGATAAACACCAACAAACGCCCGGCATATCCCTCAGTTTAGCATGCACCTAGCCATCGACATGGGCAATACCCGAATCAAGGCCGCCTTGTTCGAGGGAACCACCCTTAGGCAGACCTACCGATTTTCCGATTGGTCGGCCCTGCTCCCGGTCGTCGACGAGCACGCCGTGACCCGGGCGATTATTTCTTCGGTGGGGCAGGCCCGGGAGGTGCAGGCGCTGGGACGGCGGTTGCCCATTCCGCTGCTGGTGCTCGACGGCACCACGCCGCTTCCCTTCGTCAATACCTACGAAACCCCCGCCACGCTGGGCACCGACCGCCTGGCCGCGGTAGCGGGCGCGCAGCAGCAGCATCCTCAGCAGAACGCCCTGGCCATCGACGCAGGCACCTGCATCACTTACGACCTGATCGACCGGGGGGGCTGCTACCGGGGCGGGCTGATCTCGCCGGGGGTGCAAATGCGTTTGCAAGCCATGCATACCTTCACCGCCCGGCTGCCCCTGATAGAGGCAGACAGTGCCCCCTTCAACCTCACCGAGCGCAGCACAACAGCGGCCCTGCGCAGCGGAGCCCGGGGCGGGGCGGCGGCAGAAATCAGCCAAATGATTCGGATGTATGGCGACAAATTCTCAGATTTGCAGGTGGTGATCAGCGGCGGCGACGCTCCGAACCTCACAAATACTATCCGCCCCGAACACCCGGTGACGGTGGTTCCCCACCTAATCCTGATTGGCCTCAATCGTATACTTCAGCACTATGTTCAGCAGACTCATTAGTACGGCTCTGGCCCTTGGCTGCGCTAGCCTCACCGTCGCCTACGCCCAGGTGGGCATCACCCCCTACTCTACCCAGGGCATCGGCAACCTCACGCGGCCTGGCCTGGTGCACAACCACAGCATGGGTGGTATCGGGGTGGGCACCGGCAGCGGACTCAATATTAACTACGTGAACCCGGCTATGCTCTACAAAAACACCCTATCGTCCTTCGACGTGGCCTTCTCGTTCGAGCGCACCACCCAGCGGCGCAACGACGAGAGCGCGACGATCAACCAGGGCGGCATCAACTACGGGGTGTTTGCCTTTCCGATCATCGCCAACCGCTGG
Source organism: Cyclobacteriaceae bacterium (assembly GCA_965217295.1). Lineage (GTDB taxonomy): Bacteria > Bacteroidota > Bacteroidia > Cytophagales > Cyclobacteriaceae > Tunicatimonas. The sequence continues at coordinate 2,065,695 of CBDCHR010000008.1, read as the reverse complement.
TCGGCCGCCCTGGGCATGATGCCCTACAGCACGGTGGGCTACCGGCAGGAAGAGGAGCTGGGCACCGGAGACGATGGGGTTCCTGCCCGGCGGGTGCGCGAGGGAAGCGGCGGACTCAACCTGGTCTCGTTTTCGCACGGAGTGCGGATTTATAAAAACCTGGCCGTGGGCGTGCGCTTGGGCTACCTGTTCGGAGGGATCACCGAGACGCGCAGTATCTTTTTGACCGGCACCTCGGGACTTACGTCGGTCTACGAAGACCAGCTTTATTATTCGGACGTGCTCATTGAGCCGAGCATCTACTTTGGGCAAAAGATCGGCAAGCGCACCTCGCTTAACCTGGGCGTGGTGTACCAACCAGCCACCCAGGTGCGGGCTACCAAAGACGTGACCTTTGCTAGCCAAGTGCCCGGCGCACGTCAACCGGTGCCTGGGCAAAATCTTGTCCCTGATGAGCAACGCGACGTGCGCCTGCCGGAAAAGCTGAGCGTAGGCTTGTCCATTGATCAGTACCTGAAGTATACCATTGGAGTGGATGTTTCGCACCAGGCCTGGGAAGAATTTGAGTCGTACGAAACGGGACAGAACGAAGGAATGCAGAATAGTTTCGGCCTGGCTGCCGGAGGGCAGTTTATCCCCGACGCCACCTCGGTGAACAGCTACCTGGCCCGGGTGGCCTACCGCTTGGGAGGCCACTACCGCAACCTGCCGTTTGCCGTGAGCGGACAGCAGATTACCGAATTTGGTATAGATTTTGGTTTATCCTTACCCGTGAGCAATTTATCGAGTATTAACCTGGCATTTGAGATTGGCAACCGCGGAACCACCGACCAGGGCCTGATCCGCGAGAACTACGCCCGGGCCACCCTGGGGGTAACATTCAATGATCGTTGGTTCATTCGCCGTAAGTTTGACTGATAAAATACTATAACTACCGGGTTGCGCCTTATTTTTAGAACGATTTCCGAGGAGCATTCCAGCAAAAAGTAGCAAATCCAGACTATTTTTGAACCGCAAAGCCCCATTTTTTCGTTCATTAGGGTACCGAATGTCATGTAAGGTTTAACAAAATTTGGTCAAGTTGCGTTATATTCGCGGTTAGTTCGGGCTATAGATTACCTGCGTTCGGCGCTTTCTTGCCACGAAACATTAATTTCATGTATAACAACTAAATAAAAGCTAAACAAGATGAAATACACCATTCATTATAAGTCTTTTGGATCACTTCTCTCGTTCTTTCTGATCTTCTCCTACGCTGCCAACGCGCAGGGCGGCTGGAACTGGCCGGAGGACAAGGCAACGGCGCAAGAGAAGGTAGTACTCTACACCGACGCTAAAAAACAGAAGAACTACGAAGCGGCGGTGCCCCCCCTGCAGTGGTTGCACGAGAATGCCCCCGACCTCAATTCGTCTATCTACGTGAACGGGGCCGATATCTACGAAGAGTTGGCGATGAAAGCCAACGATCCGGCGCAGAAGGAGGAATACATCAACAAGTCACTGGCCATGTACGACAAGCGCATTGAGTACTTCGGCGACGGCAAAGAATCCGACATCATGAACCGCAAGGCGAGTTCGGCCATGAAGATGATGTACAAAGACAAAGAAAAGTACGATCAGCTTCAGCAGATTTTTCAAGAGACGGCCGAGAAAACCAACGGCAACTTATCCTACTACAACCTGGTTCCCTACATGACCATCGCCAAAACGCAGTTTGAGCGCGGCAAAATCGACGAGGCCCGGGTCATTGAAATGTACGACGAGATTGCGGGTATTGCTGATAAAAAGTCCGCTGCCGGAGGAAAAACTGCCGCTAAATATAAGGATGTGGGCGAGAACGTGGATAGGATTTTCGCGAGCACTATCACCGTAAGTTGCGATTACATTGAGGAGAAAATGCTGCCCAAACTTAAGGCCAATCCCGAGGATGCCGACTTAGCCAAGAAGATCATCGCCCTTTCTTTAGCCTCTTCCTGCACCGACCGACCGTTTTTCACCGAGGCGGCCGAGGCAACTTTCAACTCCGAACCCAATCCCGGTTTGGCCAAAACCATCGGCTCGCGCAAGCTGGCTAATGGTGACGAAGCAGAAGCGGACAAATGGTTTAAAAAGGCCATCGAACTGTCGAGCGACGACGAGCAGAAGAGCGAAATTTATATGGATATGGCTTCTATCAACCTGAAAAACGGTGATCGCGCGCAGGCTCGAGACTACGCCCTAAAATCTGCTTCGCTGAGCGGTGCTCAGGCCTCCAAAGCCTACACCATGGTGGGTAATATGTACATGAACAGCGCATCGCAGTGCAAGGGCGGAAAAAACATTGTGGAAGATCGCGCTATATTTATTGCCGCCCACGATATGTACGCCAAGGCCGGTAACCGAGAAGGAATGAACAACGCCAAAGAGCAGTTCCCCTCTAAAGAAGAGGTGTTTACCTATAACAAAAAGGTAGGTGAGCAAGTGAAAATAGACTGCTGGGTAGGTGAAACCGTCACCATCCAAACGCGCGACTAATTTAACCACCATTCGTTCTAAGCCATTTTCGGTGATCCTGCCGAGAGTGGCTTTTTTTGTTGATCTACCCCCCCCACTCCCATGCACTGCCGTTGGCTTATTGGATTAGGCATGATGCTACTTGCCGCCGGTTGCCGCGACGAGCAAGCCAGTGCCGAAGACTTCAAAGAATACGAAGGGCCCACTCTCGAGGTAACCGACGCCGAATTCCTGTTTAGCGACTCGGCGGTGGTGAAAAACAAGATCACCGCGAAGCGGCAACTCCAGTACGCCAACGGTGACCTGGATTTTCCCGAGGGTATCTACATCGAAACCTACGGAGAAAACGAAGCCGTTACTTCCACCATCAAAGCCGACCAAGGGCAGTATAATCAAGAGAAGAACGAGTTTACGGCCGAAGGCAACGTGGTGGTTAAAAACCTGGAAAGTGGCGAAACGCTCAAAACCGAAGTGTTGCACTGGAACCGCAACGAAAAACAGGTGCGCACCGACCGTTACGTAGAAATTATCTCCCAGGAAGAGGTGATCATGGGCGAAGGACTCACCGCCGAAGAAGATATGTCGTCCTACCGCATCCTAAAACCTACCGGCTCCTTTTCAGTTAACTAAGGTATGCGCGTTCCCGATGCTGTAATTCTCTCTTTGTGTGCCACCTTGTTCGTCATTGGCGTGCACCAAATGATCACCGTGGGCTTTGTGCACGCTTACTGGCTCATTATGCTCGCATCAGGATTATTATTGTGGTACAAGAGCCGCCGCCCGGCCAATCCCCCGGCTCCGCCCCCCACGAAGAAGAAGGGAAAGTCGCCCCGAAGAAAAAAAGCCTCCCGATAGCGCATGGACTACTCGGAAGTCATTGTAGTGATTACCTGTTTGCTGTTCTCAGCCTTCTTTTCGGGAATAGAAATCGCCTTTATCTCGGCGGATAAATTGCGCATTGAGCTAGCGAACAAAAGCGGCCTGCTGTCCGGTCGTTTGCTGGCCGACCATTTAAAGCACCCCACTCGATTTATCGGCACCACCCTGGTGGGCAACAACATCGCTCTGGTGCTCTACGGCATCTTTATGGCCAACCTGCTGGAGCCCTGGCTGGCCCTTTATCTGCCGGAGTGGGCCAACAACGACATCGGCCGGTTGTCAGTGCAGACCATCGTGGCTACTTTTCTGGTACTGATCACGGCCGAGTTCACGCCCAAGAGCGTGTTCATGATCGACCCCAACAGCTTGTTGACCTTCTTCGTGCTGCCCTTCCGCATTATTTACATACTGCTCTATCCGGTGGTCTACCTCATCGACAAGGTATCTAAGTTTACCATCGTGCGGGTGTTTCGCTTCAAGTATCAGGAAAACACCCTGGTGTTCGGGCTCACCGACCTGAACGACTATATCAAGAATACCCTGGTCGATGTTCCGGTGACCGACGCCTCAGCCTCGCAACCCGCTCCCCGACTGGATACGCACCGGGTGGACACCAAAATCTTTAATAACGCCCTCGAATTCAAGACGGTGAAGGTACGAGAGTGCATGATTCCCCGCACCGAAGTGGTTGCCGTAGATTTGTCCGACAGCATTGCCGAACTGGCGGAGGCCTTCGTGGAAAGTGGTCACTCCAAGATCGTGGTTTACAAAGAAACGATCGACGACGTGATCGGCTACTGTCACTCGCTGGAGCTGTTCAAAAAACCCCAGTCTATTGATCAAATTCTGGCACCCATCATTATCGTGCCCGAAACCACCCCGGCCAACGAACTGATGATCCAGTTCATCACCGAACACCGGAGCCTGGCGCTGGTGGTAGACGAGTTTGGCGGCACGGCGGGCATCGTGAGCATCGAGGATATTATTGAAGAAATATTCGGGGAGATTCAGGATGAGCACGACGACGAGGACTGGGTAGAGCACCAGATCGACCTAAGTAACTTCTTGGTGAGCGCCCGACACGAGATTGACTACCTCAACGAGAAATACCAGTGGAGCATTCCCGAGGGCGATTACGATACGCTGGGGGGCTATATTCTGTCGCTCACCGGCGAAATTCCTACCAAGGGCGACATCATTCCTGCCGATAACCTTACCTTTACCGTGATGAGCATGAGCGACAACCGCATCGACACCGTGAAGCTCACCCTGCCCACCACCAAAGCACCCGCATAATATCCTGTCACCTGACCCGTTTCGCTTAAAAAGCGTTCGTTTGATTTAGCCAGGATTCCGCGTATCTTTGCCTTCGGGCGGCGTTCCGCTGGGCGGCATCCACCGTGGACGCGGTCCGCTGGGCGGCATCCACCGTGGACGCGGTACGCACTTTTGGCAACCGACACCGGTTTCCGTGCTTTGTAATTACTTAACCCTGAAGTTTGTATGTCATTAATTAGTAAGATTCGCGAGAAGACCGGCTTGGTGGTTGGTGCAGTGGCGATTGGTTTGATTTTGTTCCTGGTAGGAGGAGAACTGTTGGGTCCTAGCTCACAATTGATGGGCGGGCCGGACAAAGAGATTGGCGAGATTGCCGGAGAAGAGATCACCATTGACGAATACCAGCAGGCCATCAATGAGATGGAGACCAACTTCGCTCTCCAAACCCGACGTAGTCCTTCCGAAGGCGAAAAAAACAGTCTTCGACAGCAGGCCTGGGACAAACTAATCGCCGACGTGGCCTTCACCAAGCAGTTCGATGAGCTGGGCATCCAGGTAACCGAGCAGGAAATGGTCGATATGGTGCAGGGCAACAACATTGCCCCCGGCATTCTCCAGTCGTTCACCAATCCTGAAACCGGTGAGTTTGATCGTAACCAATTGGTAGGTTATCTGCAGAATATGCCCCAGTTGCCCCAGGAGCAGCAGATCTCGTGGCGAATGTACGAGAAAAACCTGGGTGAGAGTCGCGAGCGCCTTAAGTACGAGGGGTTGCTCCTCAACGCCGACTTCGTCACCACCCAAGAAGCCAAGCAGTTGTACGAAGCCGAGAACACCACCGCCTCGGTAAAGTACCTCTACGTGCCCACCCTGGCTATTCCCGACTCGGCCGTGCAGGTCAGCGACCAGGAACTCACCGCCTACATTCAGGAGCATCCTAAAGAGTTCGATCAGGAAGCGGGGCGCTCTATTCAGTACGTTAGCTTTCCGGTGATTCCCTCAGAGGACGACGTGGCCGCCTTCGAAGAAGAACTGGACCAGCTCAAGCAGGAACTGGCCGAGGCCCGGAACGACTCAGTCTTTGCCTCGATCAACACCGACGGCGACCCTACCCAGTCGTTCCGTCGCTACCGCCCCGACGAACTGCCTAGCTACCTGACCCAGCAGGGCAACCTGACGGCAGGCGCGGTATTCGGACCCATTCAGGAAGGCGAGGTGTACCGCTTGTATAAGGTGTCTGAGGTGTTTGATGATACTGTGTCTCAAGCCCGCGCTCGGCACATCCTATTCCAGACGGACGAAGAAAACAAAGCGGAGAAGCGCCAGGAGGCGCAGGACGTGCTCCGGCAACTGCGCGACGGCGCTGACTTCGCCGCGCTGGCGCAGGAGTATAGCGACGACGGCTCGGCCTCCCGCGGTGGCGACCTGGGCTGGTTCCCCGAGGGCCGCATGGTGGAACCCTTCGAAGAAGCGGTATTTTCAGCCAACGAAACCGGCCTCGTCAATCGCCTGATTGAAACCGAATACGGCTACCACATCATCGACGTGACCGACCTGCCCACCCGACAGATGTACAAAATTGCCACCATTGAGCGAGAGTTGTATCCCAGTGATGCCACGCGTGACCAGGCCTACCGGCTGGCTGACCTGTTTGATAGCCAGGTAGACGACCTTGAGAGCTTTACGCAGCAGGCGCAGCAAGATTCATTGGAGGTGCAAACCGCCGAAGACCTGCTGCCCAACGCCGAGAACGTGCCCGGACTAGGCGAAGCCCGGCAGGTGGTGCGCTGGGCCTTCAAAGATGCCTCGGTGGGCAATGTGTCCGAAGTATACGAGCTAGAGGATACCTACGTGATCGCCGCCCTCACCGGTAAGCGCGAGAAGGGTACGGCTAAGCTGAACGACGTGCGCGAGCAGGTACTCGCCAAGGTGCGGGGCCAGAAGAAAGCCGAGCAGATCGCCGAGCAGCTTCGGAGCCTGTCGGGCACCCTGGAGGAGCGCAAGGAAGCCTACGGGGGCAACGCCAACGTGTATACGGCCGATGAACTCAAAATGAGCAGCAACACCCTGCCCAACGTAGGCTTCGCCGCCCAGGCCGTGGGCCGGGCCTTCGCTCTGAACGAGGGAGAGACCTCAAAACCCATCATCACCGAGAACGGAGTGGTGGTAATCGAGCTACAGTCCGTCACCCCCGCCCCCGAAATTGCCGACTACGCCACCTACAAAGAGCAATTACAGCAACAACAGGGGCCGCGCACCAGCACCAACATCGCTCAGGCCGTACGCGAAGCCGCCGACATTGAAGATGAGCGCTATAAGTTCTATTGAGATTCTGTCTTGACCGACATTGCGGACAAAAGGTTCAGGAACTTAGCGCACACGAAACATGATCCATCGTGCGGTCCCGCAAAGTAGACGCTAGTCGCCTTAATTATTCTGCGTGGTAGAACACCGTACTACAGTTATTAGGGGTGAGCACCTCCTGGGCCATCTGTTGCACTCCTTCCGCCGTGACGGACTGAATTTCTTCGGATTCTCGGTTCACCATGTCCGAATCGCCTAGCACGGTGGCGTAGGCCAGGTTCATCGCCCGGTTTAGCAGCTCCATCTCGGCGAACACCAGCGACGACTCCGCCTGGTTCTTCACCTTTTCTAGTTCTTCGTCCGAAACCATTTCGCTTCGTAGGCCTTCTACTACCGCTTCCACGGCTTGGTTGGCCTCTTGCAGCGTGATGCCCCGCTGCACTTTGCCTTGAATGATAAGCAGTCCGGGATCGGCCGAGCCGCTGATGTAGGCGTTAATCGAGCTAAACAGCGGGTTCGTTTTCACCACTTCGCTATACAGGCGCGACGACTTTCCGCGCTCCAGCACGTCGCTGAGCAGATCGACGGTGTGGTAGCGCCCGTCCAGGCGGGCGGGCATGTGGAAGGCCTTGTAGAGCGCATCGGCGGGCACCGACCCGGTCACGTGCTGCTCCCGCCGGTCTGCCTGCGGGGGCTCGGTCGGCAATTGCCGGGGCGGCCGGTTGCCCGCCGGAATGTTGCCGAACCACTGCTCCGCCAGGCGCTTCACTTCGTCGACCGTCACACTGCCCGCCACCACCAGCACGGCGTTGCTAGGCACGTAGTGCCGGTAGAAGAAGGCGCGCACGTCGTCGAGCGTGGCCTCCTCAATGTGCGCGATATGGCGTCCGATGGTGGGCCACTGGTAGGGGTGCACCCGGTAGGCCAGCTCCTTGAGCTTGATCATAGCGTCGCCGTAGGGCTGGTTCAGATAGTTTTGCTTGTACTCTTCAATCACCACGCTGCGCTGCACCCGCAGCACCTCGGGGTCGAACGACAGGCTTAGCATGCGATCGGATTCCAGCCAGAAGGCGGTCTCGAGGTTGGCCGAGGGCAAGGTGATATAGTAGTTGGTGATGTCGGGACTGGTGAAGGCGTTGTTCTCTCCGCCCACCCGTTGCAGGGGTTCGTCGTAGGAGGGAATGTGCCGGGAGCCTCCGAACATCAGGTGCTCGAAAAGGTGGGCGAAGCCGGTTTTTTCGGGTTCTTCATCGCGCGAACCCACGTCGTAGAGCACGTTGAACGCCGCTAATGGGGTGGTCGCATCTTCGTGAACCAGCACCCGCAACCCATTGTCCAGCGTGAAAGCCGTGAAATTAATCATTGAGCAAACATAGGGATAATTAACAAAAAGGTAACATGGCAAAGGTTAATCCGATGCTTTTGGTTCCCTACCTTTAGGGTTGCAAAACATTCTGCCATCAGAGAAAGCAATTTGTGGGTACCGTGCTTTACGTATCCAAAAATTACCTATACTTGTGACCCAGCCGACCGAACCGGACAATGCCCAAATTAAGCAAGCAGGAAAATTCCACCAGTCGTTTCCGAGAAATTATCTATCAGATTTTCGACGTCGTCAAGGAAGAACGCTCTTTTATTCTTCTGGTTGCCTTTTTGTTCGTTGTGGGCGGAATGGTGTATCCGTATCCGGCCGTGGCCATGTGGTTCGGTTTTGTGCTGGCGGCCTACTCGGCGGTCTCTAACGACAGCATCCAGACCATCGGCACCTTCATTGCCTCCAACGCCCACCGACGGTGGTACGTGCTCTGGCTATACATTGGCACCATTTTTCTGATAACGGTGATCTACGGGTGGTACGTCAACGATGGCGACGTGTCGTACGGACGCCTGATGGCCCGGGAAGACGACGGCGCGCTCTCGTATCCGCAGCCCGATCAGTTTAACTTTTTGCAAATTGCCGCTCCGATCTTTCTGTTGGTGCTCACCCGCCTGCGCATGCCGGTGTCTACCACATTTTTGCTGCTGAGTAGCTTTGCGGTGAGCCAGGGCGCGGTGGCTTCGGTGATCAGTAAGAGTTTGGCAGCTTACGCCCTGGCGTTTGGCCTGGGGTTCATCGTGTGGTTTAGCATCACAAATCTAACCAAAAAGTATTTTAAGGAAAAACCTGCCTCCTGGTGGGCCGTGGCCCAGTGGATCACCAGTGGCTCGCTGTGGTCGGTGTGGATTATGCAGGATGCCGCCAACATTGCTATCTACTTGCCCCGTCAGCTTGGGGTTGGCCAGTTGCTGGCTTTCTCGCTGGTGGTATTCTTTGGCTTGGGATTGATTTTCTTTCTGAAAGGAGATCGGATTCAGCAGATTGTGAACGAGAAGAGCGAAGTGACCGACATCCGGGCCGCCACGCTGATTGATTTTGTCTACGCCTCTATTTTGGTGTACAAACTCACCATCAGCGTGATCCCCATGAGCACCACCTGGGTATTTATTGGTCTGCTGGGAGGTCGAGAACTGGCCATGCGCTTCCGCGAAAAAACCAGTAGCGCCAAACGTAAGGTTCGGGTTAAGGAAGCTTTGTTGATGATCGGCAAGGACGTGGCCCTGGCCACCGTTGGCTTGCTAGTGTCGGTGGCGCTGGCCATGGGGGTGAACCCCACCTTCCGGGCTGAGGTGTTTGACCTGTTTTAGGTTCACCTCACTGCTTATTCGCTTGTACTGTAATTCAACTTCTTAGGCAATTATTGATTTTCAATAAACTTTCTCAAAAAAAATTGCGTTTTGACGTATTAACACTAAGTTAATATTGTTAACATTAACTTAACATTAAACCAATATCACAATTTACAAACGTTAATTTTATTTAACTATGAAAACTCCCTACGAATCACGCGCAAAATACGGATTTAGTAGAATTATATTTGGCAAGGCAAAAAAGAAGTATCAGAAAGTTTATTGGCTGATGTTAGGTCTTATGATGGCCGTTGGCCTACTCGTCGCACAGTAAAAATCGTGTTTTTGCGATTTTTCTTCAAAACCCGTTCCGTAACGGTTTAACCTACCGGCTTTTAACAAAATATTCAGAATTACCGCTTTAGCTCTTGCACAGCGATCCAACTCATCAATCCTACCCCCGTTTCCAGTGCTTCTTCGTCGATGTCAAAGGTGGGGGTATGCACCGATGCGGTAATGCCCCGCGCCTCATTGCCCGTGCCAAGCCGATAAAAACAGGCATCCACTTCCTGAGTATAGTAAGCAAAGTCTTCGGCCGCCATCCACAGGTCCAACTCCACCACATTCTCGCTGCCTAAAAAATCGACGGCGTACTGCCGGGCCCGCCGGGTGAGTTCCGGGCTGTTCTTTAAGAACGGATAGCCCCGCCGAATCTCAAAATCGCACGAACCGCCCATGCCCTCGGCGACGCTTTCGGCCAGCTTTTTCATGCGCTGGTGGGCCATGGCCCGCCATTCCTCGTTCATGGTGCGAAAAGTACCTTCCAGCTTCACTTCGTTCGGAATCACATTGGTGGCTCCGTCGGCCATCACGCGCCCGAACGAAAGCACCGACGGCATCTTAGGGTCAGCGTGTCGACTCACGATTTGTTGCAGCGCCACGATAATGTGCGAGGCGATGAGCACCGGATCGATGTTGCGGTTGGGCATGGCAGCGTGCCCTCCTTTGCCGTGCACGGTCACGTAGAGCTCGTCGGCGCTGGCCATGTACATCCCCTCGCGAAAACCCACCTTGCCCGCCGGAATAAACGGCTGCACGTGCTGTCCGAACATGTGGTTCGGCCGCGGATTCTTCAATGCCCCCGCCTTGATCATCAGCGATGCTCCGCCGGGAATACGTTCTTCGCCTGGCTGAAATACTAGTTTAACCGTACCCTCAAAGCGGTTGCGCAGTTGCTGCAACACCTGGGCCGTGCCCAGCAGCGAAGCGGTGTGGGCGTCGTGCCCGCAGGCGTGCATCACTCCCTCACGCTGCGAGCGATAATCCACCTCGTTTGCTTCGTGGATGGGCAGCGCATCCATATCGGCGCGCAGCGCCACCGTCTTTTTATCAGGATTCTGCCCCTCAATCAGCGCGACCAAACCGGTATCAGCCACTCCTTCCTGGGGCGCGATGCCGAACGATTTCAGGCGGTCGGCCACGTAGTGCGCGGTTTCTCGTTCCTGAAACGACAGTTCCGGATGCTGGTGCAGGTGGCGACGCGTGGCAATCACCTCCGCCTTGTGCTGCCGGGTCAGCTGTTTGATGTCGGCAATCAGGCTCATCCGTTGATCTTAAACCGCTGGGGAACCAGCAGTACGTAGGGAAATTCTTTTTTCAACAAAGTATAATCTTCCTGCGCCTCCAAACGACTGGTGTATTCGCCCACTTGCACCCGGTAGATCGAACTGTTATAGTTGATGGCCGGACGCGCATCGGGCAAAGCGTTGTATACCTGGCGCTTCGCTTCGTTGGCCTCGTCGCGACTCCCCCCGGTGTATACCTGCAGGGTGTAGCCCTGATACGAATTTTTCTCACCGTTGCGTTCGCTACGCTCGGCCACGTAGGCGTCCATGTCGTCGGTGATGGCGTAGCGGGTGGTCAGCGGACCCGTGGTGAGGGGGCGCTCGGGCGACGGAGCCGTGGCCTGCGTTTGCTGCAAGGAGTCAGCGTAGTGGATGCGGTAAGGGGCCACATTTTCTTCATAGGTGTTGGCCTTCTGGGTGGTGATGCTCTTGGGCGGCGCACAGGCGTTTAGCCCGACGAGCAGGACAAAAAATCCGTAGAGGATGCAGGGAGGTGTTTTCATGCCTTTTGATGTTGTGTCGCGAAGGTACTGATAAAAATAATGATCATCGAGCAGAGAGCCTTACTTAATAATGCCCCCCCGAATAGCAGCGATGGTAATACGTAGTTTCCGCAATCGTACGGGTTGGTTACCACACCAGCGTTTACCAATATTTTGGGATCAACCCATTGAACAACAGCACGTTACATAAAGTAACAGCAAACCCAAAACAAAGTAATCATGAAATCAATAGCCCTCGTATCTTCCGTACTATTTCTATACAGCGCGTCGCTGGCCCAAGGCACTAGCTATCATCCGCCCGCATCTCCTACCCCTCTGCCGAACAAGCCCGAGGTGAAGCAGGAACAACGTTTCGAGCAGGGCGATCTGAAGGGTCCTCGCGCCAAAAACCATCCCACCCATGCGTATCGGTCGTCGCCGGTGAAGGTTACTAGTCCGACAGAAACTGTTGGAAAGCGCATGGGACCCGCGGCGAAGAACTACCGGCCCTGGCAGGATACCACAAAGACTCAGCACGTGGTGGTCACCAAAAAAGAGAAGAAAAATCTGAAAGGCCCCCGGGCGAAGAACCGTAAGCCTTGGGACAATGAGTAAGCGGATAAATACTCAGCCCCTCTGAAGCAGAAAAGCCACGTAGGCCACGTAGCAGAGCAAGAACACTACCCCACTGAAGCGGCCCACCTGCCGCTTTTTCTCCAAACTGACCGATAAAATCAGCAAGGTGCTGGCAAAAATGATCATCAGAATGTCGAAGTTGCTCAGCACGTTGAACGGCAACGGATGAATCACCGCGCTGATGCCCAGTATCCACAGCAGGTTGAAGATGTTGGAACCCACCGCGTTTCCCACGGCAATGTCAGTATTGCGGCGCGAGGCGGCCACCGCCGAGGTCACCAGCTCGGGCAGCGATGTGCCGATGGCCACCACCGTGAGCCCGATAAAGCTTTCGCTCATGCCCAACTGCGTGGCAATAGCCGTAGCGCCGTCCACCGTCCACTTGCCCCCCAGAAACAGCGAGAACATGCCCAGCAGCACCAGGCCCACGGCCCGCAGCATAGGTTGCTCCTGGTAAGTTTCTTTGACCTCGTGCTCGCTGTCTTCGCGCGCCACCTTGAAGATATAGAGCATGAACAGGGCGAAGAAGAACAGCAGAACACCCCCGTCGGCACGGCTGATGATCAGCCCCTGATACTTATCGAAGAGCGCCGCATTGGCCAAAAAACCAACCAGCAGGGCGGCCATCAGCGAGAACGGAATTTCCGACATCACCGTGCTGCGTTGCAGCGGCAGCGGATAAATCAGCGCCGCCACTCCCAAAATGAGCAGGATATTGGCCACGTTGCTGCCAAACACGTTGCCCACGGCCAGTTCGGCACTGCCGTTCAGGCTTGCCAGAATGTTGACGACCAATTCCGGCATCGAGGTGCCCATCGACACGATGGTAAGCCCGATGACCATATCGGAGATTTGGTATTTCTTAGCAACAGCAGTAGCGCCGCTTACCAGCCAGTCGGCTCCTTTGATGAGCAGCACAAACCCCAGGGCGAAGAGGATGTAGGTGAGCATTTTATTCAGCGTGAAATTTCGCCGCTAGTTACTACTTTTTTAGTTAGCACCAGGGGCTTGTTTCACTTCATTATTCAGTGTTCGATATTCCTTGCGCCTGGCGCACGGCTCGACGTCTTACAATCAAATATCGAACAAGGAATGTCGAGTGTTGAATGATGAAGTAGAAGGAGTACTTACAGTTAGCGTTGATCATTCCGCCTTGCGGTTTCAACGCTTTTCACAAAAATCGCGACCAGTTCGTTGCTTTCCTGCATCCCCAAAGCCAACCGCGCATCCGGCAGCAAATTGCTTTTACGCTGGATTAATTTCAAGCATACCAGGGTCTCGCGAAGCTCCTTTAGTGCCATCTTCATCTTGAGCATAAAGTCCTTTCGCGACTCCGCGCTCTGAGCTTCGCCGTACATCAGCGCCGGAGCCGTTCTGGAACGCACCAACTGCCCCAATAAATGATTACCCACCCGCGTGTTCGGCAGTTCTTCCACCACATTCATCACCCACACCGCGTAGGCAATCAGTCGTTCTTCCAGATCAAAGATTCTTTTGTTCATCATTTTGCATTTCCTTTTTTTCACTTCATCATTCGAAATTCCTTGTTCGATATTTGAATGTTGAACAAGGAATATTGAATATCGAATGATGAAGGTTCAATTACCCATTCCATCCTTCCCGGTCCAAGCTTCGGTACTGAATGGCCTCGGCCAGGTGCTCAATTTTGATATTTTCCGACGCGGCCAGATCGGCGATGGTGCGCGACACTTTCAGGATGCGATCGTAGGCGCGCGACGACAGGCCGAGGCGCTCCATGGCGGTTTTGAGCAGCGTCTTTCCGGCCTGATCGATGCGGCACACCTGCTTCACCAGTGGGGTGGGCATCAGGGCGTTGGCGTAGACGCCCACTTCGGTCTGGTTCATGGCCGCGAAGCGCTCCACCTGCCGCTGCCGCGCCTCGATCACCCGTTGCCGGATCACCGCACTGCTTTCCGATTTCCGCTCGGCGGTCATCTCGTCGAACGACACCGGGTTCACCTCGATGTGGATGTCGATGCGGTCGAGCAGGGGGCCGCTGATCTTGCTTAGGTAGCGCTGCACCGCCGCGGGCGAATCGGCGTGCGATGAAGTAGGGTCGTAGAAATCGCCCGACGGACTGGGGTTCATGCTGGCGATGAGCATAAAGTTGGCCGGGAAGGTCACCGTGCCCCGCGCCCGCGAGATAGTGACAGCCCGTTCTTCGAGCGGCTGCCGCATCACCTCCAGCACCGAGCGCTTAAACTCGGGCAGTTCGTCCAGAAACAGGATGCCGTTGTGGGCCAGCGAAATCTGCCCCGGCTGCGGAATGTTGCCGCCGCCCACCAGGGCCGCGTCGCTGATGGTGTGGTGCGGGGCCGCAAAGGGCCGCTGCGACACCAGCGCGTCGCCCGCCGCCAGTTTTCCGGCTACCGAATAAATTTTGGTGGTTTCAAGCGCTTCTTGCAGCGTGAGCGGGGGCAGGATGGTGGGCAGGCGACGGGCCAGCATGGTTTTTCCCGAACCGGGCGGTCCCACCATAATCACGTTGTGGCCCCCGGCGGCCGCCACCTCCAGCGCCCGCTTGATGCTCTCGTGGCCCTGCACGTCGGCAAAGTCTACCCCAAACTGATTGCTCTGCTCCGAGAACACGTCGCGGGTCTCGTGCCAGGTGGGAGCGATGGCCTGCTTGCCTTCCAGAAAGTCGACCGCTTCGCGCAGGGTGCGTACGCCAATCACCGCCAGATCGTTGACGATGGCGGCCTCGGTGGCGTTTTCTTCCGGCAAGATAAAGCCTTTAAATCCGTTCTTGCGGGCCTCAATGGCGATGGGCAGCGCGCCGCGGATGGGACGCAGCGAGCCGTCGAGCGATAGCTCACCCATGATCACGTAGTGTTCGGCCTCGGGGGTGATGATTTGTCCCGACCCGGCCAGAACGCCCAGCGCAATGGGCAAGTCGTAGGCCGAGCCCTCCTTGCGGATATCGGCCGGGGCCAGGTTAACCACGGTTTTGATGCGGGGCATGGCGTAGCCGGTCTGCTTGATGGCTGTCTCGACCCGCTGCTCGCTTTCTTTGATGGCGCTGTCAGGCAGGCCCACTAAGAAGAATTTTCTTCCTCTGCCTACGCTCACTTCCACGGTGATAATGTGGGCGTCGACTCCGAACACGGCACTGCCGAAGGTTTTGGCTAACATACGCTACTGGTTTAATGAAACTGGATCGCGAACTTCGGAAGAATTGACTGGTTTCACCAGCAGTAAGCCGCGCTGCCCCCGAAGATGTAGGAAATTAGGGAAGATCGCGGTTAGCAGATTCGCATTTTCTCAGTTATGTAACCAAGAATCGCCTTTTATCCTGGGTTTGCACGCCATTCAAAAATCAACAAATTCTATTCAAGTCTAACTATATGTCAAAACGTATAGTTTACCGTTTTAATAACAAATTATAAGCAATTGCGTATAGTCTTAGTGCATTTGCCGGTTACTATATCCAAATACATATAATGAAACGGTTAGCAGAGTTTGTTAAAAGAAGGAGAAAAGAGGTCAATCTGACTCAGGAAGAATTTGCCGAACGTGCCGGAGTTGCACTAACTGTGATACGTAAAATCGAACAGGGCAAAACAAATCTGAATATGGATAAGGTTAATTTAGTTCTTCGCATGTTCGGGCATGAATTAGCGCCCGTCAACTGTAAAAAACATGAATGAAGTGAGACGGGGAAAGGTGTTTTATAAAAATCATTTGGCTGGTATCATCACTGAAACGGATGAAGGTGAATATGTATTTCAATATGAAATTCAGTATGTAAAAGATCATCCAAATGATTTCATCACGTTTACTATGCCGGTTACCGACAAACCATATAATGAGAAAAGACTTTTTCCATTTTTTGAAGGTTTGATTCCGGAAGGATGGTTGTTGGATATAGCTTCTGAAAACTGGAAAATCAATAAAAATGATCGTATGGGACTACTTCTGGCCTGTTGTCAGAATTGTATCGGTGCAGTGAGCGTAGAACCAATAGCGGAAGAGGATGGAATATAAGTGTTTATACTGTTACGAAAGAGTTGAAGGCAAACTGAACTTTCACAAGAAGTGTTCAATGGCGTTCTTTGGAACAACAATCCCTCTTGAAGTAGAGTATTCGCTTGATCAAATGGACGAGCTTGCGAAAAGGGTAGTAGAGCGAAGTATTGCTGTCCCCGGTGTTCAGCCAAAACTATCGATGTCCTTAGTCAAAGAGACCAGTGAGAATGCTGACACGCGTTTGACTGTAGTTGGAGCATTAGGTGGACACTATATCTTTAAACCACCTTCTGATAAATTTACCGAAATACCAGAGAACGAACATGTAACAATGCGAATAGCTGAATCTTTTGGAATTCGAGTTGTACCATCGTCATTGATTCGATTATTATCCGGAGAGCTATCCTACATAACAAGACGCGTTGACCGAAATGAAACGGGAGCAAAGATTCACATGATTGATATGTTTCAGATTACGGAAGCTTTTGACAAGTACAAAGGTTCCATGGAGAAAGTTGGAAAAGCACTGGGCAGCTACTCTGATAACACTTTGCTTGATAAAACCTTTTATTTTGACCTAGCTGTTTTCTCATTTCTAACTGGTAACAATGATATGCACCTAAAGAACTTCTCTATGATCGAAAATACTTCTGGCTGGGTGTTGTCTCCTGCTTATGATCTATTGAATGTTGCAATTGTATTCCCTGAAGATACTGAGGAGCTTGCATTGACGTTAGGCGGAAAGAAAAATAAGCTAAAGCGCGAACATTTTGAAAAGTTCGGCGAAGGATTGGGGTTGAATCATAAGCAAATCAAAGGAACCTTCAATCGAATGATAAAGAATAAACTAAAAGCATTCGATTGGATCGATCGTTCATTCTTATCAAAGAATACGAAAACTACTTACAAAGAGGTACTTGAAAAAAGGTATAAACAATTAGGACTAAAGAAATAATAGCATACAAGGTAAAATTACCTGTGGAACAGTAACCCACCGTACACAGAACGATGTAATTAGAGAAGATCGCGGTTACTCTTCTTTCTTAAACAACTCTTTCATCTTACGTCCAAAGCGTTTGAAGGGCTTAAACACCTTCCACTCGCCCACGGGGGTGCGGTCGGAGTGTTTGTCGCGCAGCTTACGGGTTTTTTCTTTTTCCTTTTGGCGTCTTGCCTTGGTTTTTTCCTTGATCTTGGCACGCTTGGCCTTTTCGCGGTCCTTCACCTTACGAATCTTCGCCTTGTCGCGGTCGCGGCGGGTGCGGCGACGCTCGCGGTAGCGCTGCCGGTCTTCGCGCGTTTCCTTGCCAATCACGTAGCGCACCGACAGGGCCGTAGAGAAATCGATGCGGGGGATGTCGGTTTGCTCGTTCTGCACGGTGCGGAAGTGGTACGAGGGCTTTAGGTCACCCGCCACGGTGAGCGGCATGAAGGGTAGTTTAAACTCCACGCCCAGCAGCAGATCGGGCCCTAGAATGGTGCCGCCACTTTCGGCCGCCCCCAGATGCGCTCCTCCACCCATATAGGCGTTCAGCCCGCGTCCGATGATGGGGTAGTGTTTTTCGAGCAGCAGCGTGCCGATCATGGCGTCGGAGTTGCCCGCCAGGATACCTTCTACGGTCACGGTTTTGAACACCCGTTGCTTCACGGTGATGCCCAGCATGCTACGGTCGATGCGTGCGCCGATGGCGGTGCTGTAGCGCTGCGCTACCGCCGGAGCGGTGAGACCGATGATCAAAAGTAGACTTATTAGTGACTTCATAAACCGTTCTTAGAACGAGAAGGGACTTGCAATATTCTGCCCAAAGTGTTGCATTACCTTCTTACATAAGCTAAGTTTCGCCCCAAAGTTCATTTCTAGGCGTCTGCTCTTTCAAATCATCACCTATGATCTCGTCCGGTTCCATGATGGCCCGCTTGCTCAACTCCCTGCCGCAAACCGGCACGGTGGTCTGGATCGGGGTGCGCCCGGCCCGGCGGGCCGAATTGGTGCCCGTGGCAGCCGTGCGCGCCGAGACCGAAAGCGGTTTGGAAGGAGATCACTATCGGGGAAAGCTAACGGGCAAGCGGCAGATCACGCTCATCAACGCCGAACACCTGGTCGCTATCGCCTCAATGCTGGGTCGGCCGGAGGTGTCTCCCCTTCTGTTGCGGCGCAACGTTGTGGTAAAGGGAATTAACTTACTAGCCCTCAAGGACAAAACCTTTCGGATCGGCGAGGCCGTGCTAGAAACCACCGGCGAGTGCCATCCCTGCTCGCGCATGGAAGAAAACCTGGGTCCCGGCGGCTACAACGCGGTGCGCGGACACGGCGGCATCACTGCAAGGGTTTTGGAGAACGGAATAATTCGGGTGGGAGATCAAGTAGAAGTTGAATAAAAGTGCTTCATTGTTCGATGGCTCAACGGTTAAACACAACCGCCAACCATTGAGCAATTGAGCCATCGAACCATCATGAACATGCAAGAAAACGATAACAACCAACTCCAAGCCACCCTAGGTCCGGTGCTGCTGTGGGGTATGGGCGTGGGGCTGGTGATCTCCGGCATGTACTTCGGCTGGAACCTGGGGCTGGCCGAGGGCGGAACGCTGGGCCTGGCCATCGCCACCGGCTTCATTATGCTCATGTACGTGACCTTCACCTTTAGCTACACCGAATTGGCCTGCGCCATTCCGAAGGCGGGCGGGGCCTTCGCCTACGCCGACCGGGCGCTGGGCCGCGACCTGGGTTTTATCGGCGGTATGGCCCAGATCATCGAGTTTGTGTTCGCCCCTCCGGCCATTGCGGCGGCCATCGGTGCCTATTTCCATTTGTACTTTCCGGCAGTGTCAACCCTCACGGTGGCTATCGTGGCCTACGCGCTGTTTACCCTGCTCAACGTGCGGGGCGTGAAACTCGCCACCACCTTCGAGTTGGTCGTCACCGTGCTGGCGGTGGTGGAGTTGCTGATCTTCGCCGGAGTGACGCTGCCCCACTTTGAAACCGCTAATCTGACGAAGAACGCGCTTCCCAACGGCTACTCCGGGGCGTTTGCCGCCATTCCGTTCGCCATCTGGTTCTTTTTGGCCATCGAGGGGGTCGCCAACCTGGCCGAAGAAACGGTGACCCCCCAGCGCAACGTGCTGCTGGGTTTCGGCTCGGCCATCTTCACCCTGATCGTGCTCTGCATCCTGACGTTCACGTCGGCCGTGGGCGTGGCCGGTTGGGAAGCGGTGGTGTACCCGCCGGGCAGCACCGAGCCTTCCGACTCGCCTTTGCCGCTGGCCCTGTCGCGGGTGGTGGGCGACAGCAACTTCCTGTACCATTTGCTCATCACGGTGGGTTTGTTGGGGTTAATCGCTTCGTTCCACGGCATTATCCTGGCCGCGGGTCGCGCCACCTTCGAGTTTGGCCGCATTCGCTACGTGAGTCCGACGCTGGGAAAGGTGCACCCTCGCTTTCGCACTCCGGCCAACGCCTTGCTAATCAATATGGGGGTGGGCGTGGTGGCGCTGCTCACGGGAAAAACCGGCGAGATTATCACCGTGGCCTGCTTCGGGGCGCTGTCGCTCTACGTGATCTCCATGATCAGTTTGTTTGTGCTGCGCCGTCGCGAGCCGGAGTTGGAACGTCCGTTTCGGGTGCCGTGGTACCCGGTGTTCCCGGCCGTGGCCCTGGTGATTGCGGCGGTGGCCCTGGTGGCCATGACGGTCTACAACCCCGGGGTGGCGTTGGTGTACTTTGGGATACTGGTGGGGGCCTACGGGTATTTTGTTTTCTTTGTGAAGCGAAAACGATGAGTAGATGACAACCAAACGCTTTGCTATGATCGGATTGCTAGCCCCCCTTGTATTCTGGGCTACTTACCTAATTATGGCTTCCGCCCGGCCGGAATACAGTTTCTTGACCAAAGCGATCAGCGAATTAGGTTCGGTAGATGCCCCCCGTCGGTGGGTTTGGAACTGTGTAGGATACATCTTGGTAGGGCTGATGATCACGGTTTACTCATTCGGGTTGTTTAGTAACGTGTCAGACGGACAAGGAAGCAAGCTACCACTCATTGGCTTGGCGCTAAGCGGACTATTTATGGTATTGTCCGGGATGTTTCCCGGCGACTTTGACAATCGCCAATCAACTACTATGCTACTTCATACCGTAGGCAGTTTCGGCAGCTATATCTCCTTCCTGCTGGCCGCATTTACATATCCGGTACACATGAAAAAGTCTGAGTACTGGAGGCAGGCAGTCAAACCGACTTTAATATTTACTTGGCTCACCATTGTGTTTGGCGCGTGGCCCTTCGTGTTCTCTGAAATTCCAGCTGTCGGACAAAGAGTGGTCTTCTTTTTTTACCTGCTTTGGATCTTTTACACCGCCCTGTTGCTGTTCCGAAGCTCGTCGGTTACCAATAAGCATCCGTCCGTTTAATTCTTTAATCCATGAACCCTATCCGCATTCTTTACGTTGCTGCCCACCCCGACGATGGGGAAGTGTACGGCGGAGGCACCGCTGCGCTCTGGTCAAAGGCCGGACACGCCGTGAAAATGATCTCGCTCACCGACGGCCGGGCCGGACATCACCAACTAACCGGCAACGAACTGGTCGACCGGCGCAGCCGGGAGTCGGTCGTGGCGGCGCAGCGGCTGGGCGTGGCCTATGAAATCCTGGACAATCCCGACGGACAGTTAGAGCCCACGCTGTACAACCGCAACCGGCTCATCGGCAAAATCCGGGAGTGGCAAGCCGACATCGTGGTGACGCACCGGCCGAACGATTATCATCCCGACCATCGCTATACCAGCCAGTTGGTGCAGGATGCTGCCTATCTGGTGATGGTGCCCAACTTGGTGCCCGAGGTGCTGCCGCTGCGGAAGAACCCGGTCTTTCTGTACTTCGCCGACCGCTTCCGGAAGCCTACGCCCTTTTCGCCCGACGTGGCGGTGGCTATCGACGACGTCTACGACCAAAAACTGGAGGCCATGCACGCGCATACGTCGCAGTTTTACGAATGGTTGCCCTGGATTGAAAACAAATTGGAAGAAGTGCCGGAAGCGGATACGGCTCGTCTGGAGTGGTTAAAGCAGCGCTGGCCCTTCGGAGTGGATGCACGTATTCGAGAGGCACTGGCCAAGTGGTACGGTGCGGATAAAGCGCAGACGATGCAGCACGCCGAAACATTTGAACTGTGCGAATATGGTCACCAACCGAGCAAGAATGAAATTAGGCAGTTGTTTCCGATGTTGCATTAGATGACCCTTTGGAAATCGAATTCAAGACAGAATTCGTTAAATTGCTGACAGACAAAAGACCCGGAATTAACAGAACGAGAAAACCTAACTAAAGAATAACCGCTCATGAACTTCTTCCGCCGAAAATCTCGCGCCACTTCCTCCAAAAGCATCGCCCGCGAGTGGCTCAACTCCCTCGTCTTTGCCGTTGTTGTGGCCACGCTGTTTCGTGGTTTGTTGATGGAAGCCTATGCCATCCCCACCGGATCGATGGAAAACACCATGCTGGTAGGCGACCGTTTGTTCGTCAGCAAACTGCACTACGGCACCCGCCTGCCTAAAACGCCCTTGCAACTGCCGCTGATGCACCAAACCATTGCGGGCACCGACATTCCTTCGTACCTCGACTGGATTCAACTGCCCTACTTCCGCCTGCCCGGCCTGGGCGAAGTGCAGCGCGGCGAATCGGTGGTGTTCAACTACCCGCCCGAGTGGAACCGTCCAACCGACATGAAAACCTTCTACGTGAAGCGCTGCGTAGCCGTGCCGGGTGATACGATGCAAATCATCGCTAAGCAACTCTACATCAACGGAGAAGAGCAGCCCCTTCCGCCCGAAAGCCAGACCAGCTACCTGGTGCGGACGAAGCAAACCGTGCATCCGCGTATCTGGCGACAGCATCGGGTCGTTGATGTGTTTCCGACAGCCGGAGGCTACCAAATCTTCACGAAACCCGCCACCGCCCAAGCACTGCAAGCCTTGCCCTTCGTGGATGAGGTGCAAGAAATCACCCACGACCCCGGCACCGCCCGCTCTGGCATATACCCCCCGGGAAGTGAGCTCACCCAAAACTGGACGCAGGACTTCTACGGTCCCTTGTATCTTCCCCGGGCGGGCGACCGGATCAGCCTTACTCCCCTGAACACCGCCCTCTACGGTCCGGCGATTGTTCACTACGAAGGTGTGAACGCTACCCAAGTCGATGGTCAGCTACGCATCGACGGCAAAGGGGTTGATTCGTACGTGTTTCGGCAAGGTTATTACTTCATGATGGGAGACAATCGCCATAATTCCCTAGATTCGCGCATGTGGGGTCTGGTGCCGGAAGATCACATTGTGGGCAAACCATTGTTCGTGTGGTTCTCGACCGATAAGCAAGCTGGTTGGCTTGACAAAGTGCGGTGGGAGCGTCTGTTCATGCCAGTTGAGTGATTTTCGAGTCATTTTGTGACAAAAAAAATTGCCATTTTCGTTTGTTTCGTTTATTTTGCTAACGGATACTAAATTTATTTCTAGCATGAGACACGCTGAGATAGAGAAGCCTACCAAAGAGGAGCAGAGAATAGCTATGGAGTCGTATGATGCGCTGACGGCTACGCTAAAAGGTGTGCACTCTGCAAATCCTGAGATTGAGATTGAAGAGACAAAAGATAAACTTAGAATTCCTCTAAAAGCGCTAGAGCTTTTGGTTGATATTTTGAAAGCAACCAGTCAAGGAAAGCCTATCTCCATTGTTCCAATAGCTGCTGAAATGACTACCCAAGCAGCGGCTGAATTACTAAATTGTTCTAGACCCCACTTAGTTAAACTGCTTGAGGACGGACACATCCCTTTTACTAAAGTTGGGAAGCACCGCAGAGTAAGATATGAAGATGTGGTTGCTTACCAAAAGCAAATGAAGGCAGAACAAAAGCAGCGAATTATTCAGATGATGGCCTCGGATGAGGAGCTAGCACTGTATGATTCATAGTGTTCGTTTCACTTGCGTACTAGATACGAATGTCATCTATCCAATAGATATTCGCGACCTACTGTTTTGGTTCGCTCATTATGATTTGTACACCCCTAAATGGAGCAGCCGTATCTTCGACGAATGGGTGGCTGTTATGAAAAGAAAAGGAGTGTCATCAGAAGAAATCGAGAAGCGGACAACGAACGTTAATCAAGCTTTTCCTGATGCATTGGTCAAAAACTATGAACCGTTGATAGATACTTTGCAACTACCAGACTCCAAGGATCGGCACGTCTTGGCAGCAGCTATTAAAACAAATGCCAATATTATTGTGACCAATAACTTGAAGGACTTTCCGTCCAATTATCTTGCTACCTATGGTTTATCTGCTAAAAGCGCCGACGATTTCATTACTGATACCATAGATCTAAATCAAGAACTCGCGGTAAAAGCTTTTATCACACTTGTTCAACACAAGAGAAATCCGGATTTAGATCAGTACGAAGTTTTGGATAGATATCGAAGAATAGGTTTGAAGGACTCGGCCAACTACTTACATTCCTTACTCTAACCCCATGCCCCAACCCAACTCCCGCGCCTGGAAACTCTGCGTAGCCCTGGTCGTTGTCCTATCCGCCCTCACCTTCACTCCTTTGGTGATTCCGGCCGGTCGGTTTCAACCTGAACTCTTCGGAGTGCCCTACACGCTGTGGATTTCCATTCTGCTCACCGTTTTGTTAGTTTTGCTCACCTACATTGGCACCCGGGTGCATCCCGGCAGAAACTCTGACGAATCGCAATGACAACTTGGGTATTTATTCTGGGAGCCCTATACGTAGGTATGCTAGCCTACGTGGCGCTTCGCTCCTTCAAAAAAAATAAGTCAGCCGAAGATTACCTGCTGGCCGGTTCTAACATCGGCATGATCCTCGGCTTCCTCACCTTTGCCGCCACGCTGTTCAGCACCTTTACCCTGCTGGGCATGCCCGATTTTTTTCGCACCCACGGCATCGGTGCCTGGATATTCCTGGCCGTCTCCGACGGCGCGATGGTGTTTTTGGTGCTATGGTTTGGCTATCACCTGCGGCGCAAGGTGGCGCAGAAGGGCTTTCAGGGCGTGGCCGGTCTGATGCAAAACTGCTACAATAACAAACTGGCGGGTTACGTGAGCTTTGCGGGTGTGTTTCTGTTTCTGATTCCCTACGTGGCCATTCAGATTCGCGGCATTGCCATCTTTCTCACGGCCGTCTTTCCCGAGGCAATGCCCTCGTGGGGGTGGTCCATCGCCATTGTGGGCGTTATGCTGACCTACAGCGAAATTGGGGGACTCAAGGCAATCATGCACGCCGACGCGGTGCAGGGACTCACGCTGCTGATCGTGACCTGGATTATTGGTATCAGTTGCGTAGCGCACTTCGACAACCTGGCAACTCTTTTTGACGAAGTGCAGGTGGCCAACGAAGCGCTGCTGTCGACCCCGGGGCCCAACGGACTGTTCACTCCGCAGTTTTTGCTGGCCTCGATGCTGGTGATTTTGTGCATTCCGATCACCCAGCCGCAGCTCACCATCCGCATTGTGATTATGAAAAACCTACGCATCACCCACCTGATGGCCGTAGCGGTGGGCATCTTCGCCATCCTCGTTATCCTGCCCACTGCCTTCATTGGCATGTACGGAGCGGTGCGTTACGCCGACCTGTCCACCGCCGATTTCTTGTCGCAGGTGCTGCTCTACGAACAACCGGGCTTCATTGCGGCCCTGGCGGTGGTCGGGTTGCTGGCCGCCGGACTCTCCACCACCGACTCGCAAATTTTTGCGCTGGGCACCGAGTTGCGCTCGCTGCTGCCGGGGCGCGAAAAGGCAGTGATGAACATCACCAAGCTGGCCATCTTCGGCTTTGCCGCCATTGCCCTGGTCTTTTCTATTCTGGCCAGCGACCAACTGGTGCTGCTGGCCCGGGTAAGCTTTGCGGGCACCTCGATGCTGGCTCCCATGATTCTGGCGGGCATCTTGGCGAAGAAACCCCTGGGCACCGAGATTATCTTCGCCACGGCGCTGGCATTACTGCTGTTTCTGGCTTCACTATTAGGGATCATACCCGACGCGGTGGGCCCTATTCGTCTGGATTTATTACTCTTGCTAGGAGTAGGAGCGACAACCCTAGTTTCTTACTATAGCCGCCCTTAGCCATCACTTTTCTTTTACAGTATAGCATAATTACGGCTTTTTATGTCAATTTGGCATTATATTGTCAATCAACTGACGTTATGTCGCCTTTTGGTCATCCACCGACATAATCCTGCGTTTGGTACATTGTTTGCCCATTAATAAGTGAATCATACCAAAAAGGAGGAACCAATGAAAAATGTGTTGAAGGATTTTGTGCATCAGATAGATGCGATAAATACGATCACGGGGGGGACGGTAGCCACGATGGTTAATGTGCAGAAAAGTAACGACAAACTGGTTATTCAGGTAATTGCCCCTTCTATCAATAGCGACTCGTTTAATATATACGTACACGGAAATCAACTGGTCGTATACACCACGTTGAATGATGTGTCGGCGGTTGCCGATGAAGAAGAGCAATCTTCTCGCCACATGACCCCTATATTCAACCGTACGTTTAGCATACCGCCCGCGGTTGACAAGGACCAGATTGATGCGATATTTGAGCGCGGGCAGCTCAAGATTTTGCTGCCCTTCGGTGCCAGTGATGACGTACCCGCCAAGCGGATCGACATCCGGGAATATTAATCACAATACGCTGGGTAAGCCCTACAACTGATACAACGACGAGCCGGACAATGTCCGGCTTTTTTTGTAACTATGCGCCGTGAAATGGCCCCTCAAATTATCTCTGTTCTCAATCATCAGCAGCTTATTGGTAGGCCTATGGACGGGGGGATGCCAGAGCGCGCCGCCCACCAAAAAGTATCCTGCCGGGGGGGTTACCACCCGCGCTGCCTATCAGAAAGCCCGACAGACCTACGTGCAGCGCGATAGCGCCCGCGCTTTTGATGCCGACGTGGTGCTGTCGGCCAAAGAAGAAGTAGTGAACCGGAAACTGCTGGCCTTGCAGCAACGCATGATTAAGCAGTACCGGCAACGGCACTTTTTCCCTCCGGCTCACTACTTTTACCAATCGCAACGCGAGGTCGAGCGGACGCCGCTGTTCAGGATTCTGCGGAAGATGCCCAAGGGCGGCGTGTTGCACCTGCATCCCGAGGCGGCGGGCAACCTGCGGTGGGTGGTGGAACGCGCCCTGAAAACGCCCCAGTGCTACGTGTTCTGGCAAGACAACCATCCCGACCTGGTAAAGGGACAGCTCGACTTTTTTAAACCCTCGATGGTGCCGAAGGGCTACTACAGCGTGTGGTCGCTCAACAAAACCGTGCCCCACTTTGCCGACTCGCTGTATGACCTGCTCACCTTTGATGCCCGCATGAACGAGCCCCGGGTGGATGTGTGGCAGGAGTTCGAGCGGTGCTTTCAGCGGATCGGGCGCTTCATTCGTTATCAACCGGTGTTTCGCAACTTCACGACAGCCACTTTTGAGACCCTGGCCGAAGATGGGGTGCAGCACGTGGAGCTACGTGCCTTCCTGGGCATGGGCTTGCACGATCTGACGCATCCGCCGGGCTACTACACCTCCGATACGCTGCTGCGCTACTACCAGGAGGCCGTGCAACGCACCCAAGAAAAGTATCCCGATTTCACGGCTAAGCTGATCTACACCAACCACCGCTTTCAGCCCCGCGACGTAATCGACCGCGACGTTGAGAATGCCTTTCGGATGCGAAAAAAGTATCCCGACTGGGTGAAGGGCTACGACTTGGTGGCCGAAGAAGACCGGGGCCGCTCCACCCGCTACTATTTGGACACTTGGCTCAAACGAGACTCGCTTGAGGAGGTCTACGGCGTTGATCTTCCCCTTTTTTTGCACGATGGCGAAAGCGACTGGGCCTCGGTGGATAACCTCTATGATGCCGTTACGCTGGGCAGTCAGCGCATCGGTCACGGTTTCAACCTGTTTCTGTTTCCTAGTTTGCAAGAGGCTATCCGCATTAGAAACATTGCGGTGGAGGTGAATCCGCTGAGCAACCAGATTCTGGGCTACGTGGGTGACCTGCGGGTGCACCCGGCGCGGGCGTGGTTGCAGCAGGGCATTCCGTGCACGATCAGCCCCGACGACCCCGGCGTGTTCGGCTATGAGGGCGTGACCCCCGACTACTGGGCCATCTTTCTGGCCTGGGAGCTGGACCTGCGGGCAATAAAAAAACTTTTGATGAATTCTATCATCTACAGCTCACTCGATGAGGCTGAGAAGCAAACCGCGATGCAGCACTGGCAATCGCGGTGGGATACCTTTATCGACTATTGCCTGGAGTTGAAGATGGAAACGTCTCAGTAAAAATATCCTGTCTTGTGTCAAACCCCTATGCAATCTTATGAAACACATCTACCTATTATCCACTCTACTGTTCCTATTGGCCTATCAACCGGCTACCGATTCCGACCCATCCGATACTGCCTTGCCTATTCCCATCAAGGTGGTGGTGGTCACCATGTTCGAACCGGGTAACGACACGGGCGACCGGCCGGGCGAGTTGCAGACGTGGGCCGAGCGGTTTCCGTTTCCCGATACGCTGGCCCTGCCGCAGGCCTACCGCCACCTGCGTTATAGCGCCGAACAAGGAGTGCTGGCGATGGTGACCGGGGTGGGCAGCATCCGCTCGGCCGCCTCGGTGATGGCCCTGGGCATGGACCCTCGTTTTGATCTGACGAAAGCTTACTGGGTGGTGGCGGGCATTGCCGGGGTGGACCCCGAAGATGCTCCCACCGGCTCGGCAGTATGGGCCGAGTGGCTGGTGGACGGCGACCTAAACCACGAAATCGATGCCCGCGAGATTCCCGACGACTGGGACACGGGGATTTTTCCTATCGACCAGACTGAACCCTACCAGGAGCCGGTACCCACCACCGACGGGGGCGAGGTGTTTCGTTTGAATCCTCAGTTGGTAGACTGGGCCTACCGGCTCACCAAAGACATTGCTCTGGAAGACACCGAAGAACTGCAACAGATGCGCGCCCGCTTTGTGAACTATCCGAAGGCGCAGGAGCCGCCGCGGGTGATGAAGGGCGACCACGTGGCCGCGATGACCTTCTGGCACGGTGAGAAGATGAACGAATGGGCTAACCGCTGGGTGAAGTACTGGACCGGCGGGCAGGGCGAGTTTGTGACCAGCGCGATGGAGGATACCGGCACGGCGCAGGCGCTGCACTTTCTGGACGCGGCGGGCCGGGTGGATGCCGACCGGCTGCTGGTGCTGCGCACGGCCAGCAATTTCTCGATGCCCTACCGGGGGCTATCGGCCGCGCAAAGCATGCTCAATGAGAACCAAGCGTACTCGGCCTACCTGCCCTCGCTGGAGGCTGCCTACCGGGTAGGAAGCACGGTGGTGAACGCGCTGGTGGCGGACTGGTCGCAGTACGAAAACCAGTTGCCCGAGTGATATTACGAATTTTATTTTATCCGTTTTCTTCAGCTCCGTTATTTCATTAGGTAAATGTAAAGTTTACAACGTTTTGCCGAATTGCTAAATCTTCGGTCTGAGCCACCAAAAGTTTCAGGAAGCGGCAGAATTTCCGTACCATTGTACTTAAAAACTTACATCCCTACCTTATGAAATTAAATCTACGCAACTTCATTTTCTTAGCCTTTAGCCTACTGGCGGTTCACGTTGCTACGGCGCAGGGCACCACCACCGCCAGCATGAACGGCGAGGTGGTTGACGAAAACCAGCGGCCCGTGCCGGGAGCCACCGTGTTGGCGGTTCACCAACCGTCGGGCACCCAGTATGCCAATGTGACGGGCAGCAACGGTTACTTCCGCTTAGCGAATATGCGCGTCGGTGGCCCTTATACGGTCACCGTTTCTTTTGTGGGCTACGAAGCCGTGACCAAAGACGATATCTTTCTTGATCTGGGTCAAACCTACGGTTTGGATATTGGTTTGCGCGAGTCGGTAACCCAACTTGCCGACGTGGTAGTTTCGGCCGGAGGGTTGATTGACGGCAACCAAACCGGGGCCGAGACCAACGTGAGCCGGGAGCAGATTATGACGCTGCCCACTGTAGAGCGAAACCTTAATGACCTTACCCGACTGACCCCCCAGGCGAACATTACCCAGGGCGGCCTTTCTATTGCGGGAGTAAATAGTCGTTTCAACGCTATCTACATCGACGGAGCGGTAAACAACGACGTATTCGGATTGGCCAATTCGGGTACCAACGGCGGACAGGCGGGTATCTCGCCCATCAGCTTAGACGCACTGGAGCAAATTCAGGTGGTGGTGGCTCCTTACGACGTTACCCTGGGAGGCTTCGCCGGAGGCGGCATCAACGCGGTGACCCGCAGCGGTAAGAACTACTTCGAGGGGTCGGCGTACTATTACTTCCGCAACGAACAACTAGCCGGAAAAACTCCCGGCGACATTCCCGACGACCAGCGCACCCAGCTAGCACCCTTCAGCGTGCAAACCTACGGAGCAAGACTAGGCGGACCCATTGTTAAAGATAAGCTATTCTTCTTTGCGAACGTGGAACTGCTGCGCCAGGAAGAGCCATTCCCCTTCATTGCGCAAGAGTACGAGGGTAGCGCAACCGCAGCCGACCTAAACGGACTCGCTAATTTCGTGCGTAACCAGTACGGCTACGAACCGGGCGGCTACCTTAACAATACCGGTTCAGTAAACAGCGATAAGGTAATTGCCAAAATCGACTGGAACATTAGCCAGCGTCATAAGCTGTCGTTGCGCCACAGCTACGTTTTTGGCGAAACCCAGCGACTTAATCGGCCTACCAGCCGCAACGTCTTCTTCTTTAACACCGGCAATATTTTTCCTACCACTACCAACTCATCGGCGTTAGAACTGAAGAGTACCTTCGGAAATAATTTCTCCAATAACTTGATCCTCGGCTACACCCGCGTACGCGACGATCGCGATATTCTGGGGCAACCGTTTCCCCGAGTAATCATTGAGGACGGACCAGCCGAGATTGCTATTGGCACTGATAACTTCTCGTATTCCAATATTGTCTTTCAGGACGTGTTTACCCTTACGAATAACTTTAACTGGTACGCCGGTCGTCATACTTTCACCCTAGGTACGCATAATGAGTTCTTTCAGATAGAGAATTTGTTTACGATTTTCTCAACCCCGCAGTACCGCTATGGTAGCCTGGATAGATTTTTAGGGGGCGAAGAAGGCTTTGTGCTGTTCGGGCACGAGCAATTGGCCCCGGGGCAGTCAGAGATTCGGCTGGGCGATGAGGCAAGCAATCTAGGCCCTACCTTCAACGCCATGCAGTTGGCCTTTTACGGACAAGACGAAATTCAGGTAAATAGCGGCTTAAAGCTTACCCTGGGACTGCGAGCAGATATTCCGATCTTCCTGGATAATCCGCCGCTTAATAATACGCAGTTCAACCGACAAACGGTGCCTGCTATTGAGCAGTTCTATGACCTAGAGGGCGCTCGCGCCAGTCAGGCTCCCGCTACCCAAGTGCTGTGGAGCCCCCGAGCGGGATTCAATTGGGACGTAACCGGTACCAAAACCACCCAGGTGCGGGGCGGACTGGGTATCTTCACCAGTCGGGTGCCGTGGGTATGGCCGGGAGGCATGTTCATTCGCAACGGTCTCAACAGCAGTTTGTACGGTAGCTTTTTGCAGCCCGATTTCGGCGATCCTTTTTACGCAACCCCCCAGGAGTGGCGCGATAACCTCTTCAACGGCACCAGCCCCTCGGGCGACGTAGATTTGTTTGTCCAAGACTTTAAGTATCCGCAGGTGTTCCGTACCAACTTAGCGGTAGACCAGGCCCTGCCGTTCGGCTTGGTAGGTAGCGCTGAGTTTATGTACACCAAAACCCTAAACAACATTCGGGTACAGAATGTCAACCTACGTCCGACGATAGGCAATTTAGAAGGTCCGGACAACCGCCCGGTGTTTGACATCAACGACGAGATTGACCCTACCTACTCGTTTATTTCGCTGGTTGGCAATACCAACGAGGGCTATACCTGGAACACCACCGTGAAGCTGGAGCGACCAATGACCAACGGCTTCGGAGGTAGCCTAGCCTATTCGTTTACCCGCGCTGAAGCACTCTTCGACGGGCGGGCCTTCATCAACGCCAATAACTGGCAACAAACCTTTAGCCTGGCCGGGCGCAACAATCCTATGCTGAACCGCTCAACGTTCGACGTGGGATCGCGCGTGGTGGGATCGCTTTCGTACCGTAAGGAGTACGCGGGCTTTATGGCCACTGCCATATCGCTGTTCTACACCGGGCAGGCCGGTGAACCCTTCACCTACGTATACGGTAACGGGTTCGCGCTTACGGGCGAAGAACGCAACCAAGACTACGAACGAGCGCTGGTGTACGTGCCCGCCAACGCCGACGAGATCACCTTCGGCGAGGCCGGGGTTCCCTTTGGCGAAGCTGAGCAACAGGCCACGTACGCGGCGTTTAATGCTTACGTGGAAGGCGACGATTACCTAAGTGAACGGCGGGGGCAGTACGCTGAGCCTAACCAGGTGCGGGCTCCCTTCTCCAGCATATTCGACCTAAAGGTGCTTCAGGATTTCTATATCACTACGGGCAACGGTCGCCGCCACACGCTACAGTTGTCGCTGGATGTGTTTAACGTGAGCAACTTAGTCGGCAGTTGGTTCGGTCAAAACTGGGGCGAGCGCTATTTTGTGGGCGGTGGCAACAACCGCTACGTATTTGAGCTACTGCAGTTTGAGGGCTTCGAAGAAGGCACCCGGCGTCCGGTATTCTCATTCACCGATCCCGGCGAACCCTGGGATGTGGCTCCCCAACCGGGTCTGGAAGGTTCGCGCTGGGCCGCGCAGGTTGGTTTGCGGTATACTTTCTAGCCTGTCTTAGTCCTATCGTCAGCTGTAGCCACCGGAGAAGCTCTTCGGTGGCTACGCTATTTTTGGGCGTCTACCAGCGCTGCGTCCGTTGGTAAGTTGCTCGGATCGAAGAATCGGTATACCACCTTGAGGTAGGGCCGATCTGCCGCGCCCTCCTTCACGACGTAGAACGCACTACCGGCCCGCTGACCCCGCGCGTTATAGGCCGGAATTTCGCGATACACCAGGCGTCCCTCCTGGTAGATTTGCTGTTCGGCAATATTATTCTGCTCGTTGTAGCGGATCACTACTCTTTCGTCTATTCGCCTGGGATAAACGTGCCGGATGCGCACCTCGACTACCCGG
Organism: Cyclobacteriaceae bacterium; assembly: GCA_965217295.1. GTDB lineage: Bacteria > Bacteroidota > Bacteroidia > Cytophagales > Cyclobacteriaceae > Tunicatimonas. The sequence continues at coordinate 2,033,111 of CBDCHR010000008.1, read as the reverse complement.
CCACGTTCGTAGGCAAATAAGCACCGCTTAACCACCAAGCCATCCACCCGGTAGGTACGGCGGTTCACGAGTCCGCGCTCGTTGAGGTAGTACGTCCAGTTGGGCGTTTCTTCGTAGCGCAGGTGCTCTAGCGAGTACGCAGACACAAAATTAGCGTAGTTTTTTTCACCGGTAATCTTGGGCGGTTGATCGTTATAGCTCGGAACAACCTGGCACACGGGTTCCGCTTGCCAGCCGACGCTGTCGCGGTACAGGTAGATTTCCTCTTCGGCAACGTAGTCCGACAGGTAATTTGCTTCAACGAGTGAGACAAAACCTACCCCCGCCAAATTACTGTAGACATCGGTGGTGGTTCGGTCATCCCACGCCGTGTAGGTATCTTCCATGTACTTCCGATCAAAGAGCTTCACAACGTCGACCCCCAAAGTTTGGGCTCGGCCCTGCAACTCCCGAACGAGCGCGTTGTACGAGGAAAAACCACCTCCGTGCACTTCTACTACGCCCAGTTTAACGTAGCGCCCCTCAGGCAGTGGGTCACCCGGAAATAATATCTTTACTTCTCGCTTGTGGGGTTCGGTGGGCAGGTTGGCGAGGCGGTCGTAGGTAGGGCCGGTAGCGGGATAGCGCAGGCACCCACTGAGCAGCAAGCCGCTAGCAACGAGACAAAGGATGGGTTTCATAGGTTAGGTTTATCTGCTAACCTTTCAAATTATGCTCCAAACTTAGCGGGAGCTAAGGGTACAGTGGCTGACCTACTCGGTCGATGTGCTCACGCAACGCAACGTTGGTAATAGTAGCGTAGTTTATGCAGTCCACGCGATACAGTAGGGTCAAGTCGTCTATTTTCAGTTGTAGATCAACGAGGTCGTCATGGGTGAAATCAGCCGCGAATATAGCCAGATCGATATCTGAGCCCGGGTAGTAATTGCCCTTAGCCCGACTGCCGAAAACCACTACTTTCTTGATCTTATCAACTGGGGCAAATACCGATATAAGTAGGTTAATAACTTCCTCAGAGAGACCGAAATTAAGGGTGGTATTCTTGATTAAGGCGCTCATATAAGTCTGCCATCAAAGGATAAAAAACGTTGATAATATCTTCTGTGATTTCGTTGGCCATTGCCTCATCGTAGGCGTGTGAGGTCTTGTTACGAGCAAGTACAATCTTTCGCCAACCATCGTGATCTGTAATAAATCCTTGTTGCAGCGCAAAAGAAAGCACCGTGCGGCTGCCTCTGAGATTCTCACGCGGTTCTCCCAAAAACTCTAGTAAATCTTGTAAGGTGGCTAGGAAAAGCTCATAACAATACTCAAACCGCTGAATAATTCCTTCCCTATCTAGGTCTAGCTCTTCTAACTCTTCTATAACAGCATCTGCCTCTTGGTTAGTTTCCAACAGGTTCTTCAACTCCTTCCGCCTCCGCTGGTATTGCGAATAATCAAAAATTCTTAATCCAATCTCAAGCTTCCGAAAAGCTCTCCGGAGATTATCGTACCGTTGCTTCCACCGAACGTCTTCCATTTTTTCTATTACGAATTTTGGTGCTCAATCTCTAACTATTTCTCGTACAATGCTTCCCCCGCCGCTTCGTACTTGTCGCCTTCTTTCCAGAAGGGTTTTTTGGGCAGATTAGCGATTCGGGCCGCCGCCAGCGTGAAGGCTTCGCAGTACTTTTCGGCGTAGTTGAAGTTAAGCGTTTCGGCCTCGTCGCTCACCTGGTGGTAGTTCTTCATAATCTCGGCATCGAAGGCAGTGGTGCCCGGCGCAAAGTTAACGGCCGGAATGCCCTTCTGCGCAAAACTCACGTTGTCCGAGCGGTCGTAGAGATTTTGCTCGGGCACCGGGTCCTGAATGGCCTCCAGACCAAACGCCTGGCTGGCCTCCGTGATACTTTGCTCGGCGGTGGTGCGCTCCAGGCCAATGGCGGTCACCTTGGTGGTGTCGTTATAACCGGCTCCGTCGGTATTGAGGTTGAACACCGTTTGCTTAAGGGGCACCAGCGGATGGGCTACGTACCAGGCGCTGCCCAGCAGTCCTTTTTCTTCGGCGGTGAGCGCTACGGACAGCACCGACCGCTTCGGCGGGTGGGCCGCCAGGTACTCGGCCGCGCTGAGCAGCGCCGTGGTGCCCAGCGCATTGTCGCGCGCACCGTTAAAAATGCTGTCCTGCGGATTTGGACTGGCCGCCACGCCAATGTGGTCGTAGTGGGCCGACAGCACCACGTACTCGTTCGTTAGCTGCGGGTCGGTTCCTTTTACCATCGCCACCACGTTTTTCACTGGTACGACGGCTTCTCTCTTCTTGGCAATCGTAAGTGTCGCTAGTGGTGCTTTGCTTTCCTCAAATGCAACCAATCGTTCGCCCCGGGGGTCGTTGAGCCACAGCACGGGCAACTCTTGCTCGGTAGAATCTTCGTCAGCGTCCACCGTGAGGCGTTCGGTATTGAGATATTGCACCAGCACGGTCCAGGGAAGCTGATTAGACCGGTATAGTTCTACCAGTGATACTCCACCCCGTGCGGCCACCCGCTCTCGCTTTTCTCGGGTCATGTAGAAGAACGACTGCGGATTGGTCACCCCGCTGCCCCCCGCTTTGGTCATCACAATTTTGCCCTCCACATCCACCGCCTCCAGATCGTCGGCCGTGCCGTAGTTGGCGTATACCACCGGCGCATCCGTGGCAACGCTGTCGCCCGACAGCACCAGCAGGTCAGAACCAATCCGGAAGGTTTTTTCGCCGTAGGTAAGGGAGGCTTCCGGCGGGGGTTGGGCCGATACCAGCCTCACCGGCTGGAAGTAGCCCGAGGCCCCCGATACCGTGTCTAGCCCGTAGCGGCGGAACTGCTCGGCCAGATAGCGGGCGGCAATGTCTAGCTCGGGCGAACCGGTGTCGCGCCCCCGCAACTCATCAGCCGCCAGAAAGCGTAGGTGCTGCTCTACTTCAGCGCGTTGCACACTCTGGGCTACGGCTTTCGGAGAATCGGACTGCGCCCATAAGTGAGGAGCTAAAAATAATAAAACGATAATTGCGTACCAGTGGATTCTCATCGGTGAAAATTTAAAGTACGCAAAATACGCAAAACATCAGCAAGGTTTCAATTGGTAGAATCATTACGCCAAGCCGAAAAAGACCAGTATCCATTCTCCAGAAGGCGCATGGTTGACAAACCTTCTTCATCTTTATCAAATACGACGCTGATTCCTGCGCCGGGAATGTAGAAGGTGTCTTCCGCTTTCGGGCGCAGCACTTCTGACGGGGCGAATTGCGAGGCAAAGTGGAGTCCATCCTCGTGCGAACTGATCACGATATCACCAACAGACGGATTATTGTACGTGCCAACGTATTGATTCTTTGTGCTCTCGGCTACCACCACAGGAGTTGGTTCTTCTGAATTGGTTGGACGCGGTTCAACCAGTGATCTTAAGTCACTAAAGGTATACGATTTTCTACCCTTAGAAAGCATATCATTGATGTTAGTATTCACTATAATGTTGGGATCGTGTTTAGAGAAGAACCAAACCTCTCCGGTAGTGAGGTTCTGAACATTAGAATACATAGTGGCTCCGTTTTTCTGGACGGTTTCCTGGCAGATAGAAATCATCGTCGACAGGCTAGCTCCTAAATCGGATAGTTTTTGAGTGGCAATAGGGTATCTCCAGCAAGTTGCGCCGTCCTCTTTTCCGCAAATGTCGAAGTTCGTCGAAACCAGCGATTTCCCTTTTTCTACCAGCTGGATGCCAGAAGCACTGATGATCGCAAACCTACCGTTCCGGTCGGCAACGTGCATTTGCGCACTTACAAAGCCGTCTTGAAACCAGTACGTATCGAAGAAATCCATTACTTCTTGTACTGAACTCATGGTCGCTAAAAGGTGCGGTAGAATCGCGTCGTCTCCCTTCGGAAAGGCTTGCTTGTTCCTTGGATCAAAATTCTCCACCAGAGGAATAGCATTAAAGTCAAACGTTAGCCCTGCTTCATTCATGCCGCCCTGTATGCTACCACCCTCTCCAAAAATTGGGGATATATACGAGAGGGTATAATATCCGAATGCACTGTCAGTCTTCGGAAAAACATTAATGAAGTTCGATATCCCCTTTGGCCCATCTTCGTTATTCGCATTCCAAACGTGACCGTTGCAAGCGATTCCACTCGCTATGGTGCAGGCAGAGGATCGCCCCACCAAAAAAGGTGAACTCACAACAAGGAAAAAGATGACTACGTTGGTTCTCGGTACGCTTAGATTTACTAATTTTCTCATAATACTAGTAGTTAAACTTGCACTTTGCGGCAATTACTATTTTAGTTATTCGTAGATGATGGCACTACATTTTTTTCACTTTCCCCACGCCGCTGGTTGACAGCTCCTTCACCACTGGGTCGCCCTTGTAGCGCACGCTGCCCACGCCCGACGAGGTGATGCTGATTTCGTCCTGCGCCTGCACTTCGGCACTGCCCACTCCGCTGTTCTTGATGGTGAGTCGGTCCACTTTTAGGTCAAAAGCCTTAAGCGAACCCACCCCGCCGTTTTTGATATTGGCCTCCTGCACGGCGCCGCGCAGCGTAAGGTTGCCTACCATGCTGGCCTTGGCGTCGAGTTGGCTGCAACGCAGCTCCAGGTCGGTGTTGCCCACGCCCCCAATGTCTAAGTCAAACGCGTCGGCGGTGAGGGCATTGGTGGTCTTCACGTTCACCACCCCACCCACTTCCAGTTCGTCGATCGAGCGCAGGGTGATGTACACATTCTTCTCTTTGGCCTTTTTGATGTCGACGCCCTTTTCGAGCTTCACCACCAGGGTGTTGCCGCGGTTTTCGGTGATAATCAAATCAAGCAGGTTTTCGTCGGCTTCTACGGTCACCGACTCGGTATCGCCCTGCGTCAGGTACACGTTGAGCACCCCGCCAACGTCGATGGAGGAGAAAGATTCTACGGGGCGGTTTTCTTCCACTACGTTGCCGTTGCCGCTGATGTTCTGCGCGCAAGCGGTGGTGACGATCATAATGAAGAGGACAAAGAAAGACGAAAGGGTTTTCATAATTGTTAGGTTTTTAAGTGAATAGACTAATACAGTACTGAGAGAAAATACTACTGGTTTTTCAGCAAAAAGGTGGTGAAATCTTCACCGTCCACTTCGGTATACTTGAAGTCTTCGTCGCCGTTGAATGCTACATTAGTGAGGTTGATCGGCTTTTCGAACTCGCTGTACTTAAAGTTAGCCAGATCGTTAAATACGGCCTTCTCAAAGCTAGAACCGGCCGGAAAGTCAGCGTACTTAAAGTTAGCCTCCTCTTCAAAGATGGCCTGCGCGAAGGTGGTGTTCTTCGGAAAATCGGCGTATTTGAAGTTAGCCTCCCCTTCAAACACTGCTTGCGCAAAAATCGGAGCTTTCGAAAACTCGGCGTACTTAAAATTGGCTTCCTCGCCGAACGTGGCTCCTCGAAAATCAGTTGCTTCCGAAAATTCAGAGTACTTAAACTCGCTGGCTTCCTCGAAGGTGCAACCGCTAAACTGCACGTTCTCATCGAAGTGCGCGATAAAGGTAGCGTCTTCGCCATCGTCGTGGTAGTAGGCCAGCACCTCGTTGCCGAAGGTGCAGTTGGTGAATGACAGGGGCACTTCCACGTGGCTTTCGTAGGTGTCATTACTGCCCCCCAATCCGAGCCAACTGTCTGACGATTGGGTGCGTTTTTGATTCTCCAGGTGGGTTAGATCGAGCACGCCCTTGATCTCTACGTTTTCGTAGCGTACGGCTTCGCCCCGGTTGATCTGGGCGATAATGTCGGTGGCGTTGACGCGAGACTGGGCAAGGGCCAGCGAGGCAACGGTGGCAAGTAAGAATAGGGTGGCGGTGAATCGTTTCATCGTTTCAAAGGTTAGGGTGTAAATACTAGCTTACCTGATTTCAAGGAACGTGCCAGCCGCCAAAGTGCCGAATTCAACGCCTCAAGGCCCTTTCTTCCGAAGCTGACTGTACGATTTCGGTCACTACTGTTCGGTAGCGGACAGTACGGAAGCTTTCCCAGCAGCCCGTGCGCCTCCGCTCAGCACCAATTGGAGCAGATTATCGTTTGTTCACTTTCTGCCGAAACTGTTGGTCACCCACTTGCAGGTGCATAACGTACAATCCGGGAGGCAGGCCTGCGGTGTTCAAGTCCACCATCGGGCCGTCGGTCGGCCCGTGCGACGATGCCCACACCTTTTTTCCCAACAGGTTATAGAATTGCACCGACACCGCTTCCTGAGTGGGCGTAACCCAGTGGACGGTCAGGGTTTCACCAAACGGATTGGGATACACCCGAAGCGATTCGGCCGAAACTTCCGGTGAAAGGTCGGTCACCAGCGTCAGCTCCCGGCTGAGGTTGGCATCCAGCCAGTCGAGCCGGTCGGTCGTCCAGTTCCTAAGGTGGTTTACCTGCTGGGTGTAAGTCGCCCCGATGAATGCGTTGGGCCATACGTACTCTCCCAGCACCGGCCAGCGCGCATAATTACGCTCCTGCGCTTCGCTTACTAAACTATTGATCGAATCGATTCGAGCCATAACGCGTTCGGTAGACAGCACGTTCGCGCGCAGTTCGGCCCAGCGGTCAGCGACGCGCTGGGCAAAGACCGGGTCTTCGGCGAGCCGATCCCACCAGAAAGGAATCAGCCAAAAGTCTTCGGGGCACACGGAATTGTAGCGAAGCACTAACCCCTGCGGACTTCCTCCCAGGCAGAAGTCAACGTTGCCGAAACCCAGGTTGAAGTCCCAGATTGGCCCCATCACCAGCTTGCCGCCATCGGAGTCCTTTTGCTTGTGCAAGAAGGTGCTAATGCGGTAGGCATCCGGGTTGCGGGCCACTTCGTTGGCAATGAGGTAATCCACGAATGAATTCACGTCGATATAGCGGGCATAACCCTCGTCGGGATCAGCAAAATTATCGCCCGCCAGCGCATCCTCAAAATCGCTAACGAACTGCTGAATGTACGCCTGCTGCTCCGGAACAATGTCGTCCTCGTCCGGATACTCGTAGCGAAAAACAATGGTTTGATCTCCCTGCCGACGGCGGGGCGGGTAGTCAGACGTCCAGCCCGCTTCCTCACCTTTATCGATCTTAAGAATATACCCTCCGGTCAGGTCATCGCCACTAATCTCGTTATCCCTGAGCCGGGCGACATTCACCCGGTCTTTGTCGCGCTTGATTTTTTCGATGAGCACGTAAACGCCCTGGTATTCATCGTTGAGCACCACCTCGCAGAGTTTGGTGCGCGGAGCGTAGTGGCCCAGGTCGCGGCCCAGCTGGTAGGCCAAAATATTGCGCATCAGACTTTTATCGCTGTAGGGAGCGTATAGCACCCAGTCCGATTCGGCGGGCATGCCGAGCAGTGAGACCGTAGAATCGCTGCCGTCGGGGTTGCGCACTTCCACGCCGTACTGCTTTTTAGGGAATGATTGCGAAGAAGAACCGCGTATCTCGATACCAATGGCCCCCTCAAAATCATTGAACGGGTCCATTAGGTTGTTGCGCGTTCCTGGCCCGTTGTCAATGATGCCCATCGTCGCACTAATCTTGGGTTCATCCACAATGGTCGCACCCTGGGTGTTGATGACTAGGATCGGCAGGTTAGAGGAAGTGAAATCAACCTGTGCCCAGCCCACGGTCGGCCGCCAGATTATGAAGACAATCCACAAAAACCTGATGGCACAACGAGAATGATCCATAATAATCTAGCGTTTGCTGATCTTTCGGATGATCAGGGCTTGATCGCCAATTTGTAGTTGCAGCACGTAGACTCCCGGCGGAAGCGACGAAGCATCCAGCGGAAGTTGCTGCTCATCGGCGGTTGAGTAATAAGTTGTAGACCGCAACACCGTTCTTCCCAACAGGTCGTGAACCAAGACGGCCGTGGTGCCCGCCTGCTGCGTGGTGAACCTCAGCGATAATTTGTTACTAAACGGATTGGGGTAAATCACCGGCGTCTTGTCGGAAAGTTCCTCCCGATCAATGGAGGTGACCACGCTGTCGGCCGGGGGGGGGGTCGTGACGACGGTATCGGGCGGCACCGTTGGAGGAACCGAGTCGGTGGGTATTGAGTCAGTAGGCACCGTGGGAGGAACCGAATCGGGAACCACCACGGGAGGCTCCGGCAGGTTGTCGTCTAACCAGGTGAGTCGTTGCGTGGTCCAGTCTTTCAGGTAATCGAGTTCTTCCTGGTAGGTTTTCCCCACGAAGGCGTTGGGCCAAATATACTCGCCCAGAATGGGCCAGCGCGCAAAGTTGCGGGCCTGCGCCTCATCAACGAGCGTAGCCACCGAATCTACGCGCGCCACCAACCGGTCGGTGCTCAGCACGTTATCGCGCAACCCGGCCCAGCGCATGGCCAGACTATCTGAATAGGCCGGGTCTTCCATCAACCGCTCCCACCAGAACGGAACGAGCCAAGAGTCGCCGGGGCACCGCTGGTTGAAGTCCATCGCAAAGTTAGTAGGATCACCCGTTATCGTACAGAACTCCACGTTGCCAAACGAGAAGTTGTAGTCCCACAACGGGCCCATTACCAACTTGCCGCCGTCGGAGTCTTTTTGCTTGTGCATATAGGTGCTCAGCCGGTAGGCATCAATATTCTTGGAAATCTCGTTCACGATGAAGTAATCGATAAACGAACGCACGTCGATGTAGGGGGCGTACCCCCTTGCCGGGTCGGCAAAGTCGTCGCTGGCCAGCGCGTCTTCAAACGCCCGGACGTAATCTTGAATGTAGGTTTTCTGTTCCGGGACAATGTCGTCGGTGTCGGGATACTCGTAGCGGAAGTAGATGCGGCGCTGCTTTTCTTCTTCCCGGTAGCGCGGAGCGTACGCGGAGGCCCACCCCTCTTCACCCCCCTCGGTATCGCGGTCGATCTTAATGATGTAACCGCCCGTCAAATCATCACCGCTGATCTCATCGTCCTTCAACTTGGCAATGTCCACCCGGTTTTTGTCACGTTTAATCTTTTCGATGAGCACGTAAACGCCCTGGTAGTCGCCGTTGAGCACCACCTCGCACAGTTTGGTGCGCGGGGCGTAGTGGCCTAGGTCGCGGCCCAGTTGGTAGGCCAGAATATTGCGCATCAGGCTTTTGTCGGCGTAGGGAGCGTTGAGCACCCAATCGGCTTCCTTGGGCATGCCGAGTAACGCCACTGCGGTGTCTTTGCCGTCCGGATCGCGCAGCTCTACGCTGTACTGCTTCTTTGGAAAATTTTGCGAGGTGGCCCCCCGAATCTCGATGCCGATGGTGCCTTCGTAATCGGTGAAGGGATCGGTCAGGTTATTTCGCTGACCGGGAGGGTTGTTGATCACGCCCATAAAGACATTTATTTTCGGCTCATCAACGATCTCCGCCCCCTCGGTATTGATCACGATGATTGGCAGATTGGAAGAGGTGAAATTGACCTGGGCTTGGCTGGTTACGGACAAAAGACACAGTACTACTAACAGCCCCAGCGGGGCGAAACGAAAAAAATATTTCATACATGGACGTTTAAAACTGCTAAGATACGCTAAAAATGGTACACAGGAAAGGAAAAATTAACTTTTGCCCGCTAAGAAGCCTTAAAAACGCGCGTACTTCTGCCGACGCAGATAGTACTTACTCACTCCGAAGGCAACAATAAGCAAGATGGGCACCACTAGGTTAATCACCTGCCACATCGTGGCTTCCCGCTCCACCTTCACCTGGTTCAGGGGCCGCACCTGAATCTCCTTGGTGCGCGCACTGATCAGGCCGTCTTCGTCGGTGAGGTAGGCCAGGGCGTTCATCACAAAGTCTTCGTTGGCAAAGGTGCGCTCGGTGATGGGATCGAAGCCCAGCGGATAGGGCTGGTTGTTCTGCCGGTTCACCTCGTTGCGCACCAAATCACCGTCTGAGCAGACGATCAACTTCGTGAGCACGCTGCGTTCTAGAAACGATGTTTTATCCACACTGTCGGGCAGGATACGATTCTTGAACACCGAGGTGAACGAACCCTCCAGCAGGTAGGCCACCGCCTGCGGACCACTGCGGAAGCGCTCGGGCCGGGGTTCTTCGCGCAGTTCGTTCAGGTCGACCACAATCGGGGTTTGCAGCACCCGCGAGTACTGCGAGGTGAACACGAGCGGGGTTTTGGTTACCCCGGCGGCCTGCACCGTGTCGATGCTGCTCACAAAGCGCAGGTACAGCGCATCTAAGTTACGCACGATAGGATGCGCGCCGTAGCGGTTTACCGTGGGGAAAAAGGGCCAGGGCAGCGGCACAATCTGCGGCTGTCCGCCCACCTCGCCCACCACAAACGGATACACGCCCGACTTGATATCCTGCACCAGCGTGGGGTTGATGCGCAGCCCGTAGCGAAACAGCATATCCTCCACCCCCAAATCGAGCGGAAAAGCGAACGAACCGTTTTGCCCGATGCTGTCCATATCGACGCGCAGCGGGTCGATAAAGAACAGCACCCGGCCGCCCCGCATGATGTACTGGTCAAGCTTGTACTGGTCTTGCTTGCTAAAGGGCTCCTGCGGCTGGGCGATGATAAGCGCGGCGTAGGGCGGGATCACGTCTTTGTCGGGCAGGTTCAGTTCGTACAGATCGTAGGTTTGGGACACCGCCTGGGTGAGTCCGGCCACGTCGAGGGGCGGCAGCTCGTCGTGCCCCTTGATGAAGGCAATCCGCTTGCGTTCGCTAACCACTACCTGTCGAATGGCGCTGGCCAGTTCGTACTCCACATTCTCGATCGACTGGTTGAGTGCTTCCTGCGGACTGGCAGCTTGATTGCCGTTGAGCAGCATGGCGGCGGATTGGTTGATGTCGGCGACCACGATGGCTCCCGGCAGCACCATCTTCTGGATACGCCGCCCGTCTTCTTCGGCAAACACCCGGGTGGGCTGGATACCGGCCTGTCCTAGCTCCTGAATAAAAGCTTGCCGCTGCTCGGCGCTGGTGGCGGTGAGCGGGTTCACGAAGCGGTAGCGCAGGTGCCCGTCGGCGTACACCTGAAACTCGTCGAGGGTTTCGCGCACGCTGCGTTGCAGTCGCCGGAAGTCGGGCGGCAGTCCGTCACCCTCCAGGTAGACGGTCACTGCCACGTCCTGGTCTAAGTTGCGCAGCAGTGCTTTGGTGGCCGCCGAGATGCTGTAGCGCTGTTCTTCGGTGAGGTCGATGCGAAAGAAGAACTGCTGGGCCAGCAGGTTAAGAAAAAACAGGCCCACGATACCCAGGGCGAGCTTGGACAGGTCGCGATTGCGGGTGGTGGTGGAAGGGGAGGGCGTTTGGGGGGGTTGGTTCATGAGTTCTCCCCCTCTTTCGTATCAATATTCTCTATCCTAGTCTCTGTACTAGTCGTAGGGTAGCGCAGCGTCCTACGACTCATGAAAGTTGGATCGGGTCGTAGAACCGGCCGGGCACCGCGTGCTTCGCTCATCCTACAACCAGGGGATAATTGATTCTTCTCATCCAAAGTATCAGGCGGCTGACTGATTTTCTCTTTTGTACTCACTACTTACTGTTTACTTATTGTGGTATTTTGAGGTGTGAAGTGGGGGACTCGAACCCCCCGACCCTCTATCCTAAAGAAATATCCATTTGGGTCACTACAGAATCTATTCTAAAGCTTGGAACCATTCTTCACATGAGGGCCGCTTCACAAATAACTCTTTTTAATCCTTCCATAACGCTCGATTTTAGTAGTTCACAATTTATTAGTAACAAAGTGTAGAATATAAACCAGCTTACGTCAGACGCATAGTGACTTACTCTTTCAATTCCATCGTTTAGGCACGTTTGGATTTTCATTCATACGGCAATACCGCAATTCTGTTTGCTGCTTCCTAATTGATAAATCGCTCACTTAACATTCTCTAAACCTACTTCGCCCACGCAAGCGCTTCGCCTCACAACTTAATATCTTCTTTGGGTAGCTCGAGACTGCTTCGGCAAGGGAGTGTTGCATTCCTACACAGTTCAAACTAACTTACCCACTCTTTGCTTCCCAGCAGTCTCACCGTCTGCCTCGCAGACGCGGCTACCGTATCTGAAATTACGTCATCCTGGCTTCTGTTCAAACCGCCCAATCATTCATTCACCAATTCAATCCTTCAATTACCATTTCCGACTATTCAGCACCACCTGCGTGAGCAGCAGCATCAGCCCAATTACCGTCACAAAGTAGACCAGGTTGCGCGAGTCAATCAGGCCGCGGCTCATGGCTTCGTAGTGGTACAAAATGCCCCACTGAGCCAAGTAATAGCCTACCAGCCCGTCTCCACCTAGTCCGGCCAGCGAGCTGAACCCGGTGAATAGGATGAAGCATAAGAACACCGCCAGAATGAAGGCAATCACTTGGTTTTCGGTGAGCGAGGAGGCGAAAATGCCGATGGAGGTGAACACCCCGCCCAGCAGCAGCAGCCCGATGTACGAACCGAAGATTCCGGCCGAGTCAAGGTTGCCCACCGGACTGCCCAACTGGTAGACCGAGAAGTAGTAGATCAGCGTGGGCAGCAGGGCGAACAGCACTACGGCCCAGGCGGCCAGAAATTTACCGACGATGAGTTGCCAGTCGGTGACCGGCTGGGTGAGCAGCAACTCCATCGTGCCCGCCTTTTTCTCCTCGGCAAAGCTGCGCATGGTGATGGCCGGAACGAGAAACAAAAACACGTAGGGACCCAACGAAAAGAGTGTCGTCATCTCGGCGAAGCCGTAGTCTAGTACGCTGGTTTCGGGAAACAACCACATCAGCAGCCCCATGCCCGTCAGGAACACCGCCACCACCACGTAGGCAATCAGCGAATTGAGGTAGCTGTTGATCTCTTTGCTGAAGATTTGTAGCATGCGCGGTTGAATGATTGAATGACTGAGGGAATGAATGAACCGATACAATCATTCAATCCTTCGATCATTCAATCCTTTTTCTAAGGTTAAATTTCTAAAAATCTCTTCCAACGATCCCGAAGGCTGTTCTGACGCATCCAGCTGCTTCATCCCGATCATCACGTGGTTGTGTTGGCAGGCGAAGTGAAACACGGCGGGGCGCACGTCTTTCTCGCCATCGCTAGTAATTTGATACACCCCATCGCCCATCTGTTGCACCCCTTGCACTCCCGGCACCAGGCGCAGCGGTTCAACGTCAACGGGTTGGAGGAAAACCACTTCTACTATTGCCGTTGCGGTTGTTTCTGGCGAAGTGCTTCGCTGCAAATCGGCCAAGGCTTTGTCAACTACCACCTCACCCCGGTGGATGATCACCACCCGGTCGCACAGCGCCTGCACCTCCTGCATGATGTGGGTAGAGAACACCACCGTTTTCTCGGCGCTGATGCTCTTGATCAGCGCCCGGATTTCGGTGAGTTGGTTGGGGTCGAGGCCGGTGGTGGGCTCGTCCAGAATAAGCACGGCGGGGTCGTGCACCAGGGCCTGGGCCAATCCCACGCGCTGCCGGTAGCCCTTGGAGAGTGAGCCGATCTTTTTGTTCTGCTCGCGGATGAGTCCGCACAACTCCACCATGCGCCGCACCTGTTCACCGAGCGTAGCGCCACGCATTCCGTACATCCGTCCGATAAAGCGCAGGTACTCGTGCACGTACATATCGAGGTAGAGCGGATTGTGCTCGGGCAAATAACCCAGGCAGCGGCGCACCGCCATTGGCTCGGTCACCACGTCGTGTCCGCATACCTCCACCGTGCCTCGGGTGGGGGGCAGGTAGCCGGTGGCGATCTTCATGGTGGTGGACTTGCCCGCCCCGTTGGGCCCCAGGAAGCCCACAATCTGGCCCGGTTCGGCGGAGAACGAAATATCGTTCACGGCCGCCTGGCTACCGTAGGTTTTGGTAAGCGCCTGCACGCGCAGCGACATAAGGAGGTGGTTTAAGCAGTGAAGCAACAACTCGGACGCCTGAATCATTGGCCCCGGTTTCGTCGGCGCAAAATGGGTAAGATCAGGCAGGAAAGAAAACGTTAGTACGGATGATTTCTTACACGCGGGTAGCGTAGGCCGCACATTGCAGAGCGATTAATTGGCTACCAAGTCGGTGGTCTCTCTCAAAAAGCCCCCGCAAGGCCCAAATATACTCAAACGACCCGCAGATCGCCCCCCGGGGGGATAAAAAGGTTTAGACGAGACCCTCGTCACCCCCCTCGAGGGCAAAAAAGAGTCGTGGTAAGCCCAAAAAGGTTTGAGCAAGACCACATAGAGCAGAAAAGCAAAATTTTTTCACCCTCAAGATGTTACCAACGGCCTTCGGCGTTTGCCCGTTTTGCCGTTGTAGCCTCTTTTTCACACTGCAACTTACCGGAAACATAGATAAGTGATACTAAAAATAGGTTCTGCTTCATTTTCGCCATGTTACTTTACTCCCCCCACCGTAGAGCAAAACGCTAGGAGGTTTCGGAGAAGCCATCTACCTTAACCATCATTACCTACCATCAACAACCTAAACTTCTGCCTATGTCTTCTTTAAAGTATATCTATCGCTTGCGGCGGATGGATGATCTGATTGCCCGCCGGGCCACCGGAACCCCGGAAGCCTTTGCGCACCGGCTTGGGTTGTGCCGGAGCGAGTTGATGAACTGCCTGAGCGAAATGCGGCAGCTGGGGGCCGACATTTGCTATTGCCGAACTCGACAGAGTTACTATTATCCGGATAGTAAGCGGCTTTTTGTGGGTTTTGTTTTTCCGGAAAAAGCAGAACAGAAAGAAATAACAATAAAAAATAGCAGGGTTTTGTGAAGTCCAAATATAGCAGACGGAGACAACGTAGCTTGCTGCGGTGTCACCAAACCTAATCTGCCCGATGACCTAGCAGCTACCAACAAACAGGGGCCGGTCTTCTAGGAAGCCCCATCCCTCAGCTACCTATCCGCTACAGCGATGGGAAAAGAAAAGGCTACGTGCTTCCCACAAAAGAATACCCGTAGCCCTAAGTCAACTATAAAATCAACTCAGCTATGAAACGCAACTTATTTCAAAATGTTAAATGGCGTCACCTGGCGCTCATCGCCACGGCGGTGGGCTTGCAGGCTTGTGCGAGAGAAGAGACGCCGCTAAGTTCTTTAACTACCACCGATCAACCCGTAGCTATGCGCCTCAGCTACGAACTGGAAGCGATTACCCACCGTGAGATCATCAGCGCCGGGCAAAACACCAACCTTGCTTTTCTGGATGAAATTGCCAGCGAACCGGTCGTGGATCGTCAGGCGGTCAACATCTCAGTTTTTGAAGACGGTAGTGCCGACTACCTCATTGAAAAGCAGGAGCCGCAGCGCCTGAAACTGCCCTCCCCCTTTGAAGGCGTTCCGCTCGACGACACCCCGCCAATTGTTAAAACCAGAGTAACCGGCGGCATGGCCTACTTCTACGGCGAGCGGGATGATCTATTGTATCAACACCCGGTAGAAGAGAACTACGCCTTCCTTGGACATATGGATCAGTTAACCGGCGAGTACAATTGGGAAGCAGCGGCTCAGGCGGAAGGGGCCACGTTAGAGCAGCGAGGCGAAGGAATTCTCATAATTCGCCGACCCGTTGTTGACGAAATTAGCACGGAAGGACCTGCGCTGCGCAGCACCCCGGGACGCTACACTGAAGAGGTAATTCTAAAAAGCCTGAATCTTTTGCTCAAAAGCAGTCTTCGCGAAGCGGATGGTCAGTTGGTGAGCCGCATGGTGAATCGACATACTTATCAGGAAGACCAGGACCAGTGGGCACCCGAGCAGGTCTACTACGAGGAATACGGCACCGATGAAGCGACCGGTAGCCAGTACGTAAGCCGGACAACCTACTATTATGACAATTATTCCCTGCAAATCAACTAACTTACCACGACCATGAAACGATTAATTCTATTCATCGCGCTTGGCATAGCCACTACGGCGATTCAGCCCGCCCTGGCACAAAGACGCAACATCATCTGGGTGCACGGCATCAATAGCAACGCGAACGCCTGGGATGCCTCGGCAAGGTTTTATAACACAAATAGACAGATTACATCCAGCAATCAAACGTATGTCTCGCTGACTGGCGTCGGCAATATGGCTACCACCGTGCGGGACAGAACCATTCCTTTTGCTGGCAACCGAACCATCGGTATTGGCCACAGCATGGGAGGGCTAACCATACGCGAAATTCACGCTCAAACGGCTCCGGGCCACGTGGGGGGTATCATCACCGTGGGGTCACCACTCAATGGTGCTCAGATCATCAACTCCTTTCAGGACGGGCAGGTAAGGGGGTACGTGTCGCACGGGGTGGATGAGCTTTTGAAGGGGCCCAAGCGTCAGTTCATTATCGGCTATGTGATTGTTAGCCGGGGATTGAAACACTTCACCGGGCGCGACCTTGGCGAGATTGTTGAGGGTATCGCTATGGACAATATGCCGCTTGATCTGCTGGTAGGACCTAGCCCTAACGATATGCGTGTGGGAAGCGGTTATATGAATGCTGCCCGTAACTACAACGTTAGGGTGCCTAATATCAGCATCAACGGGAGCGAGCAAAGCCCGGTGCACTACCGGTTAGCCTCCACCTCGCTGGGCAATCCCGAACAGGAAATGCCACAGATCATCCGGGATGCCCGAGCGGTGTACAACACGTTTTATATCGCCAATGCGGCTACCTTCTTCACCGTCATTAATGCTTTTCGGGCGGCAGGTTGGAAGGCCGGGCGCGATTTTATTGACAACGAGTCAGAAAAGGGGTGGAACGCCCTAACGGGTGCGGTTCGCACCGAGTCGCGCCGCAGTTGCTACAACGTATGGGTTTGCGGCGATGACTACTCATGCTACGATAACATTGTGACTTACGAAGATTACCTAGCTTGTGAAGCGCAGTGCTACCAAGAGCAGTGCCGCACCATCACGCAGCACTACAACCAGTCCAGTGATGCGATACTGCACCTGAGCACCCAGCTAGGGCAGCGCACCAACGCCACCACCAGCAACTGGAACCCCGACGTGACCTTTGAGGCGGTGGGAGCTAATCATAGCGAGTATGATGAGCACGCAGGTACGCGGCAACATTTCAACACTATATTTGATGCTGGTGGTGGTGCTCCTGTTTTTTTTAGAACACCTTGATATATATAAATGCTATGTCGAAATTAAGCTTGCCGATAGTTATCACTGTTATGTTTGTGAGTTCTTCCTGCGAAAAGCAGGAAGAAACTCCTTTTTCCAGAGATTCGGAAGGCGTCATTACCAGTATGCCCTATCAATGGAGAACCTCATTGAGCACAGAGGGCAATCTGATAGCGAGTTTTCTACGAAAAGACATATCTTATCAAGGCAACGTACTGTTTGCAAATCAGGAAGGTGAAGTTAGCAAGATGGCTATGTTATCCTCTACTACTGGTGAAATAATATGGCAGTGGAATGATTTATTTGAAGTAGATAGTAGATTTGATGTAGTTAAACAATATCAATCTGATCAATATCTGGCTTTTCAGGAAGGTACTAGATTCTATGTTATGGATCTTTCTAACGGAACCACAGTATATAAGGAGGAAAGACGTTACCATGCGCTAAACATGTCTGGTATAGAAGATAATTACTTCACTTCTGGTAACTTCTTGTTTAATGAAAATGGGCATCATGTAGGAAACGTTTATGCTGGTAAGATCAATCAATCTCATGACGAACTCCTCATTTCACCTTCTTATAGCCTAGAATATGTGGATGGAAATAACACGACAGGCGCTATTGGCTCAGCTGTCCCTTTTAAAGATGCTTCCGGAGATATTTTAATCACTTACGACTACGCAGATGCGCAGCCTAACTGGTTGGGAAACAATTACGTAGGACTATACAATTTCACTAAACAGGAATTAGTGTACGATAAGATGCCGCTAGCACTTAACGTAAACGTTTATGCAAGTGGTCCGGCAGTTGTTTACGAAGAGAAAGCCTATTACGCACCTGCCAAAAGTATTATTTGTATTGATGTGATGACGGGTAAACAGGTTTGGAAGAAAAACTTTCCCGAAGGGTTTGCTTTCTCCGGCTATATTATCGCCGATGGCAAACTACTAGCCAACTGCGAGGACACCTACCTTTATGCTCTTGATCCTGAAACCGGCAGAGAGTTATGGAAAGAGAAGTCATCAGGCACTAGCAGTAAGATGAGTCATTTGAATGGCGTAGTCTACTTCACTGGGGGAGGCGACGGGCTACTGCACGCCGTAGACATTGAAACCGGTAAGCACCTGTGGCGACTACGGTCTCCTGATTTGGAAGTCAACAGTGGAGCCTGGTTTAAGCGAAGAGTAAGCGTATTGCCCCCCGAAAACGAAGGAGAGAAGGGCAAAGTGATTGTCAGTAGTTATTTAAGTGCTTTTTGTTATGAAGCAGCGCGGTAGTTTAATAGCTTGGGTAGCCTTCCTCGGTCTTCCGTTGATGGCTTTGAGTTGCGAAGACAATCGCTGTCCTCCTGACCAAATAGTAGGTGAAGTCAGCTTAAAGTCGGCGTCTAGAGATGCTCTACCCTCCACAACGGCTGGGAAAGTGGTTTTTGTTGATTCTATGCAGAATCAGCTTTCGTTCGAGACTGACGGACTGGAAACAAAACCAGACAGTATCGTAATTGCTATACCATGTGCTGGAAACATATTCACCGGAGCTACTTACCACTATCTTTTAGGAGAGGAGTGGACGCTAACTTATACTTCCTTACCAGATGGCGCGCTAACCATACGGTATCGTGTGTATACGGATGATACTAATTTGAGTTTTGAGGACAGTACTTTAGTAGATTATGTAACAGCAAGTATAAGCTCGAGCAGCACATTTACTACTTCCGTTTGGGCCTATGCTTCAGACCGAGGACACAACGATAGCGTGAATGTCGATGATTACAAAAGCGAGGTGACGTTGCTAGGAAAAACGTATACTGATGTTTTCTATAAAACTTTTGATCGCTCCATTTTAATAGACAGGCCTGATATTCTGGTAACAGAACTCTATTATTCTAAAGTAGAAGGTATAGTCGCTTTTAAAACAAGAGATGATGGTTATTGGGTATTAAAGTAGTTCAATGGGTGCTAGGGCGTGTTGGCATTCAGAATAACAAAAGATTTCAAGTGTATTCTTTGTCCGTTAGCTCATCTGAGAAATTTGGTGCGGATACCCTAGACCATGAGATGCTTGTGTTTTATTATCGCAATTCTACTAATCTCTTCCTGTGAAAGAGAGGAGGTTAGCTCTGTTCGCACCGACGCTGAAGATGTGATCGTTAATATGCCCTACGTATGGACCTCCCCTCTGAGCGACGGAGATTTGGTTCCGGTAGGCATACGCCCCTCTTTAGTATGGAACGAGTACGTACTCTTTGGTGGGTACATTGCCGATCAACAGGTGTTCCATATGAAACACAGCGAAGATGGTAGTACCTTGTGGCAATGGAGCGACCACCTAGTGGAGGGGGAGCGACTAGATGTACGAGATTACCACCGGTACAACAATTATTTAGCCGTATCGCAAAGTTCCCAAGCCTACGGTATTGATCTATCTACCGGTAACACAATATGGCGGGTTCAAACGGATACCGATTTAGGAGCGCTTATCAAGGGAATAGGCAATCGTTTACTTCCTGTCCGAAGAGATTACCAATAGCGACGGTCATTTGGAAGCCATTGTCACCGTAGGAGACGTAGCAACCGGGCAACAGCGCGAACTCATCAGACCCCCTTATACTTACGAGTATGTTAATCCTCTCAATCGTATAAGCTCGTTGCATAGTTTGGAACTCTTTACAGAACCCGCCGGGGATACCTTGATGATTATGACGTATGGCAATGAACTGTCGGATTGGAAGAACGATAATTTTCTAGGATTATATAATCTTACTCGACGGGACTGGGTATACGTGGACAAACCCATTACCAGGAACTCTATTTTTGGGGCAGGGACCATAAGGTTTTCTGAGTCTAAAGACAGGGTGTATCTGCAAGCAAGCAAAAAACTTATGTGCTACGAAACGGCTACAGCAAAGAAGGTGTGGGAGCAAAGTTTCAGCGAGGGCTTCTCCGATATTATTATAGTTGAGAACAAAGTGATTGCTAATAGCGACAACAACTACCTCTACGCTTTAGATACCCGAACCGGCCGACAGCTTTGGGAAGAGAGGTCGTCGGGTACGAGCAGTCCGCTGGCTTATTTAGATGGAGTCGTATACTTCACCGGCGGAGGAGACGGGCTGCTTCATGCGGTAGAAGTAGATACAGGCAAACATTTATGGCGAATACAGTCGCCCGATTTGGAAAAGAACTCTAGGGCGTGGTTTAAGCGCCACGTGGCAGTGGTACCTGCTACCGAAGCGGGGCAAAAAGGTAAGGTTCTTACCAGCAGTTACCTCAGCGCCTTTTGTTATGAAGCAGCTCGGTAAGTTAATTGGATGCTGGGGGCTGGTGGCCCTGTTGAGCGCCTGCCGGGAGTGCCCTCCCGACGAGATCATTGGCGATGCCTACCTTACCAGCGCCACCAAACGGATCGTATTCTTTACTGATGAAACGGTAACTTACCGCAATGCCACCGGTGGTCAGATGCGCTTAAGACCCGGCCGTAATCTAATGAATGATACGCTGCGGTTCGTTCCCATTGCATCAACCTGCGAGAGCGGCTGGTTCGATCAATCCTCCATTGGATTGTACGCCCCCAGCAGTCGTGCCACCTACGGCAACGACAGCATTCGTATCATCCTAGAAGCCAATATTGGGGGGATTGAGCAACCCAACCCGTACGATACGGTGCTGGTAGACGTGCTATCAGTAGAAATTGATAACAGAAACACCGAGGGGGAGGTAAACTACCTGAACATACCGGTCTCGTTGAGAAACAATGATCTGGAGATCCAAGACTTGGACACTCTTTTCTGGATCACTTCGTATCGCCTCGTGCCCGATACTACGCTACTTGGGGTTCCCCTCACTAGCGCGTACTACGTGCGTGACGAGTTCAACGGCGGTGAAGTCTTCATCACCGCCGAACAAGGACTTGCCGCCTTCCAAATCGATAGCGTACTATGGGTACAAGATTAATCACGATGAGCCGAGCGGCCCTGGCTTTGTTGCTGCTGAGCGGGTGCACAGCTTCCAACCCTAACTTCCTGGGGGGCGAGTTGCCGCTTATCCCAGTGCACCTCCCGGATACGGTGGCCTACAATAGCTGGGGCGTCTACGGCGCGGTCGGCAACATGCTCATCTACCCGCGCTACCCCCGCGGGGTGCGCAACCAAGCCCTTAGTGCGGGAGTGTACGGGCACAGCGCTCCCGCTTCCCCCGGTCCGTACTACGACTTTTTTCAGCGGGTCTCGCTCGTGTACGGAGCGCTGGCCTTTGCCGGACGCTACGAAGCCGATGAAATCCGGGCGGGCGTCAATACTTATCCGTACTACGGTGGAGCCGTGTACGGCGCCCTTCGCATCTACCTGCTAGGAAACGACCGGTTTAGCCTGACACTGGATACCGGGGCGAACTTGTTTACCGAGTGGAGTGAGTACCACGGCCGGTTTAACCACTACCCCGCCGGAAGCACCGCCCCGCCTACTATGGGTTCTCTGTGGGTGGGCTCACTACAGGGCTCATTGGTGCCCCGCTGGCAGATCAACCGGCACTGGAGCGTAGAGGCTGCCGGTACCATTAGTGTGTCGGGCTACTATTTTCTGTCTTACACGCAGCTTTCGGGGGCATTGGGAGTAAGCCGTAGGCAGTTTACGCTGTGGAGCCGGGCGGCCCTGCACACCAGCACGCTCTCGTACTTGGGTATGCCCGGCTGGACGGTCAACACCGGGCTGAGCTATCATTTTATCCGCCATTAGCCTTCTTCACCCCCATTCAAATCCGGAAGCTTAAGCTGAAACACGTTTCACCCGCTACGCCGTCTCACTATCTTACCGTATTTATTTATAATAACCGGCAAGTCTGTTATTTTCGCCCATAGTGTCCGACTCAATCCGGTTTATGCCTTTCTACTACCTACTGCTTCTGGTTCTGAGCATCCTCGGCACCGCTTTCTCAGCCCACGCTCAAACTTCGCCCAAGCACACCTATACCCTGGGCATCAACGCCTACCAGGGCTTCTTGCTGGTACCCTCGCAGAACGTGGCACAGTTCGCGCAGACACGCCCGATGGGCTTCGAGTTGTTCATCCAAAAAAACACCTACGGTTACTCCTTCTGGGAGCACCGCTACCGCTGCCCCGACATTGGATTCTCACTCACCTACACCGACTACGGCCACCCGGTGCTGGGCCAATCCATCGGCGGAACGATGTACATGGACGTTCCGATGATGCGCCGACGACGCGCTTTGCTCACCCTAGGGCTGGGCGTGGGCCTAGGTTATCATACCCATCCCTACCGTCCGCCCATCGAAACGGGCAACATCCTGCTGGGCACGCCCGTCACCCTCACCATGCGCACACAGTTGAATTACTCCTACGCGCTCTCCTCTCGCTGGCGGGCCAACCTGTCGGCCAAACTGGTGCACTACTCCAACGCGGCCTACTCGCGGCCCAACCGGGGGGTGAACATGCCGATGGTCAACCTGGGAGTGTCGCGGCGGTTAGGGCAGCAACTACCTGCCTACGCCACCGCCGCCGAGGTGACACCGCCCGCCCCCTACCGGCGCATTAGCTACTATCTGGGCGTGAGCACCGGCCTGAAGACGCTGGAAACCCAGGGGGCACTGCACAACTTCATAAATCTGCACACCTACACCACCCTGCGCCTCAGCGCCATCAGTGGACTCACCGGAGGGGTTGATATGTTCCTAGATCAGGCCACGCGGCACTACATTCGGAAACACGTAGTGCAAGAGCGACCGGACTACCGACGGGTGGCGCTAGTAGCTGGACATGAGTTGTTCTATCATCGCCTGTCGTTGCTCACCCAGGTGGGAGTGTACGTGTACCGTCCGTTTCGGAGCTTGTACTTGCCTTTTTACCAGCGCATTGGGGTGCGCTACGCCTTCACCGAACATCTGCTCGGCAACTTCACGCTGAAGGTGCACGGCGGGCGGGCCGAACTGGTTGAAACGGGACTAGGCGTGCGGTTTTGAGTCCGTAACCGGGGTCCGGGTTGAAGTAACCACCGGGGCGGTGGCGGGGTTAGTCGCTTTCGCGGCAGGATGATCCGTTACTTCATCGTGCAACTGCGCCTGTCCCATCCGGTAAGCGGTAGGGTCTACTTTGTCGGGAGCCACCAAGCGGCGCGAGTTCACTTCGCTGCCCGGCTTAGGCAAACCGAACATTTTGCGCTGCCACGACTCCTTGCGCAGGGCAAGCACCAAGAAAATTACGACCAAAAGGTATAACCCGGTAACGATCAAAAACCCGTAGAACGGACTATCCAGCACGTCGTTAAGGAAAAAAGCGAGCGTGAGGCTAGCGAAAGTGAGCAGAAACAAGCCGAAAACTCCGGCCAGCACCGATAAAACAATTTTAGGAAACAACTCCTTGGCCTTGGCTTTGATTTCGCTGGTTATCTTATCAATCTCAGCCTTGATGTACACTCCGGGATGGTTGACTACGTCTACGTACTTGGCTAATACTTTTGGTACTTTCATAGGTAGGTATACTAAAAAATAATTCTAAAATGCTTCTGTTACTAACGGGGCAATTGGTGGTTTGTTCGGTGGGTTGAACAACAGCACTTCCCGGGAGGGCTCCCGAAAATTCCGGTGATTGCTTTTGAGCAGATTATTTATCAGGATCAATCACTTCTTTTTCCGGCTCCCGAACGTTCTCGTCTTCATCAAACGATACGAACATATGGTCGGGCGAGTCTAAATCCTGATGCAGGTAAAGATTGGTTAACGTCAGATGAATCCCCCTCTCCTTAGCGTTCACTTTAAAATTTTCTATAATTTCGAGCACGTCTTCGTGTATGTAGATAGCGTTCGTGGCATCAATTTCTACCACGGCGTTATCCGGAATTCTGTCTAACGTCTGCAAAATAGACGCTTTGTTTAAAAAGGTAACTTCCTGGGCCAACACGATCTTGATTTTCTTCTTATCTTTTATGTCTTCATCCCGCATCAGGTAAGGAGTCTGGAAGCTATTGTAAAGTATGAAGATAATAGCGATGCCCAATCCGATCGCCAGACCGATTAATAAGTCCGT
This sequence comes from Cyclobacteriaceae bacterium, assembly GCA_965217295.1. Lineage (GTDB taxonomy): Bacteria > Bacteroidota > Bacteroidia > Cytophagales > Cyclobacteriaceae > Tunicatimonas. Next base: position 2,009,021 of record CBDCHR010000008.1, on the reverse strand, counting down.
AAAGACAATACCAACAATAGTAGCGATAAACGGAATAAACGTCCTTTTTCCTGCCTTATACATCTTTTTGAACAAGGAAGGTTTCGCCAGTTTGTACCCAACGAGCAACAGAATAGCCGCCAGCGTGGCCAAAGGAATCAGATTTAGAATGTGAGGGATCAGGACGATGGTAGCAATCAACAAGAACCCGTGTATGACGGCCGAAGCCTTGGTCCTTCCTCCGGATTGGATATTGGTAGAACTCCGGACGATAACCTGGGTGGTAGGTAGTCCTCCGATCAAACCCGAAATGATATTACCGACACCCTGCGCTTTCAGTTCTCGGTTGGTCGGGGTGACGCGCTTGTAAGGATCCAGCTTATCGGTAGCCTCTACACAGAGCAACGTTTCCAAGCTAGCCACCACGGCAATCACGATCGCCGTAACGTAGATCTGGGGATTAACCAGTGCTCCGGCAAAGTCAGGAAAGGTGAAGTTGCCAAAGAAGCTGTCTATGCTATCCGCCACGGGAACGTTGACCAGTTGGTCTGCTCTAAGCATCAACGAAGGCACGGAAGAGAAAAGTAGATCGAGCAAGATTCCGGTGGCGACAGCTACTAAAGGCCCAGGAATCAGCTGAAAAATTCTTTGTTCCTTCATAAAGCTGGTTTCCCAAAGCAACAGGATAGCCAGGGCTACGGCGGTGATGATCAACGCTCCGGGACTGATGAAATCCAGCATATTGACTAATTCTGAAAAAGTATTTTCCCCATCGGGCTGCTGGAAACTCATATCTCCTTCAAAGTCCTGGTCATAACCGAACGCGTGAGGAATCTGTTTGATGGCAATAACAATTCCGATACCGGCCAGCATCCCCGTAATAACCGAGGAAGGAAAGTAGTAAGCAATGATACCTCCTCCGACAAAGCCCAGCACCAACTGGATGATGCCCGCCAAAACTACCGCCACCAGAAAAAGCTCAAAGGCCCCTAGATCCTGAATGGCGGTCAGGACAATCACAGCCAGTCCGGCGGCCGGACCACTTACCCCCAGGGAGGAACCACTGAGTAATCCTATGACAATTCCGCCCACGATTCCTGAAATTAACCCTGAAAACAGAGGAGCCCCCGAGGCTAAGGCAATCCCTAAACACAAAGGCAAAGCTACCAGAAATACCACAATACTAGCGGGTATGTCTTGGTTGAAGTTCTTAAGCGGGTTAAAGTTGTTCGTTTGCATTGCGTTACTTAGTTTACTTTTAATGCCCGGAAGACAGGTGGCACGAAAAAGGGCATCAGTTGTTAAAAAAGGGGTAAGAGATCGTGCAGCGGAAAGATACCCTAAAAGCGTACGGTATCCCCCAACATAAGTTAACTCCGGGGCACCGTAAGCTTTTCTATGACAATTAAATCAATTAAAGGATAAATTTGTTCAATGATCAAAATAACTACAATTACTATGAGCGAGAAAATTCAGAAATCCGAACAAGAGTGGCGTGAAGAACTTAGCCCGGACCAGTACCGCGTGCTGCGCGAAAAAGGCACCGAGCGGGCGTTTACCGGCCAGTATCACGACACCAAAACCTCCGGCGTATACGCTTGTGCAGCCTGCGGACAAAAATTGTTCGACTCCGAAACCAAGTTCGATTCGGGCAGCGGCTGGCCCAGCTTTTACGCCCCCGTAGAAAAAGATCGGGTGGAAGAAGAGCGCGACACCACCCACGGCATGGTGCGCACCGAGGTGCTTTGTAGCCGCTGCGAGAGTCACCTGGGCCACGTGTTCGACGATGGCCCCGCCCCCACCGGCCAGCGCTACTGCATGAACTCTGTTTCTCTGAAATTTGAACCGAAAAAATCGTAGGTACGCGACTAATTGCGTATCTACCGTGTATATGACCTACGACATTATCGTTATCGGGGGAGGCATTGTCGGCTTAGCCACCGCCCTGCGGATCAAACAACAACAGCCTCACCTCAAGCTTGCCCTGCTCGAGAAAGAAACGCAACTGTCGGCCCACCAAACCGGCCACAACAGCGGGGTAATCCATTCGGGCGTCTACTACAAACCGGGCAGCCTGAAAGCTACCAACTGCATCCGGGGCTACCGTCTGCTGTTAGACTTCTGCGATGCGCACAACATTGCTTACGATTTGTGCGGCAAAGTGATTGTGGCCACCCGTGCCGAAGAATTGCCCGCCCTCAACACGATTCAGCAACGCGGCGCAGAGAACGGTCTGGAAGGCTTGCAACGCCTCAACCGAGAGCAACTGCGCGAGCACGAGCCGCACGTGAACGGACTGGAAGCGATTTTTGTGCCCCAAACCGGCATCATCGACTACGTCGCCGTAGCCCGGCGCTACGCCGACCTGCTGGGCGAGCAAGGGGCGGACGTTCGGCTGGGCGAGAAGGTGACGGACATCCGCGTGCACCACCAAGGCGGCACGGTAGTTACCACCAAGGGAAACTATTTGACGAAACTGGTGGTGAACTGCGCCGGACTGTACTCGGACAAGATTGCCCAGATGACGCAGGCTGCGCCTATTGACCTCAAAATTATTCCCTTTCGGGGTGAATATTACGAGCTCAAGCCCGAAAAAGAGTATTTAGTAAAGAGTCTGATCTACCCGGTGCCCGATCCTAATTTTCCGTTTTTGGGAGTACACTTTACCCGTATGATCGGGGGCGGCGTGGAGGCCGGTCCCAACGCGGTGCTGGCCTTCCGGCGCGAAGGCTACCGCAAATCCGACGTGCACCCCGGCGAGCTGAGCGAAACCCTGCGCTGGCCCGGCTTTCAGCGGGTGGCCGCCAAGTACTGGCAAACCGGTCTGGGCGAAATGTACCGTTCCTTCTCCAAAGCCGCCTTCACCGAAGCCCTGCAGAAGCTCATTCCGGCCATCACCGAAGGCGATCTGGTGCCGGGCGAAGCGGGCGTGCGCGCCCAGGCCTGCGACCGCCACGGCGGACTGCTCGACGACTTCCTGATCATCGAGAACGAGGTGGCCATCAACGTATGCAACGCACCTTCGCCCGCCGCCACCTCCTCGCTCTCCATCGGGCAAACCGTGGCCGACCGGGCACTGAAGCGCTTCGGAGTGGCCGTAACCGCTCCTGAGTAACCGGTTTATCCCGTCGCCATGCCCCTGTCTTCCACCGAACTAGCCCGTTACCGCCGCCACTTGGCGCTGCCCGGTTTTGGGCAGGCCGGACAGCAGAAGTTGAAGGATGCCCGGGTGCTGGTGGTGGGCGTGGGCGGACTGGGCGCTCCCCTGTTGTCGTACCTGGTGGCGGCCGGGGTGGGCACCGTGGGTCTGGTAGACTTCGATGCGGTCGATGCCAGCAACCTGCACCGGCAGGTGCTGTTCACCGAAGACGACGTGGGCCGACCGAAAGTGGAAGTAGCCGCCGAGCGGTTGCGCCGTCAGAATCCCCACGTGCAGGTGCAAGCCCATGACACGAAACTGACATCGGCTAACGCCTTAACAATCATTCAAGAATACGACATCGTAGCCGACGGCTCGGATAATTTTTCGACGCGCTATTTGGTGAACGATGCTTGCGTGCTGCTGGGCAAGGTGAACGTCTACGCCGCCATCTTTCGCTACGAGGGGCAGGTGGCGGTGTTCAATCACCCGAACAACCGGGGCGAGCGTAGCTCCAACTACCGCGACCTGTTTCCGCAACCGCCGTGGCCCGGCACGGTGCCCAGTTGTGCCGAGGGCGGAGTGCTGGGCGTGCTGCCGGGCATCGTGGGCAGTCTGCAAGCCAACGAGGTGATCAAAATAATCACCGGACTGGGCGAACCGCTGGCGGGGCGGTTGTTTTTGATCGATGCGCTTTCGCTGGAGACGCGTACGCTTACCATTGAGAAGAATCCCAATAATCCCCTCACCGGAGCGCATCCTACGCAAATCACTTTGATCGACTACGCGCAGTTTTGCGGAGACGTTGAACCAGATGAACTTTCCATGGATTTGCGGGAAATCAGCGTAGCGGAACTGCGGCGGTGGCAGCAAGAGCAACGCGATTTTCAGCTCATCGACGTGCGCGAGCCGTACGAATACGCCACAGCAAATTTGGGGGGGGCACTGATGCCGTTGGGGAAATTTGAGCAGTTTGTTACAGATATTGCCACCAACCGCCCGGTGGTGATGTATTGCCAGAGCGGAGCACGAAGTCAGCGAGCAGGGCGCATACTGGTGCAGCAGCATGGGTTTTTGGATGTGTGGAGTCTAGCGGGTGGCCTGGATGCCTGGGAACGAGCATTCGAAGAAAGCTTTTCGCCCGAAGTCCGAACTCCTGGGCAAGGCTCGAAATTTGACTAAGAACCTTTGTGTTTCTACTACCTTTCGTATTTTAGCCCACTATGAACGACCTGTCTCGCCTTTGCGTCCACACCATCACCACCAAGCCCTGGAGCCTGGAAGAAGCCGCCAACCACTACGCCCGAGCGGGAGTGAGCGGCATCACCGTTTGGCGCGACGCGCTGGAGGGGCACAACATTGCCCAGTCGGGCGAGATGTTGAAAGAGCACGGTTTATCAGTAGTTTCCTTGTGCCGGGGCGGTTTTTTTCCGGCGACCTCCGCATCGAAGCGGCAGTCAGCCATTGACGACAACAAAGCCGCGGTGGACGAGGCGGCAGCGCTGGGGGCCCCGATGGTGGTGCTGGTGTGCGGAGCCGATCCTGACCAACCGCTCACCGTATCGCGTCAGCAGATTCGAGAGGGCATCGAGGCGGTATTACCCCACGCGGAAGCGAACAAAGTGACGTTGACCATCGAGCCGCTGCATCCGATGTACGCCGACACCCGCTCGGCCGTGAATACCCTGGGGCAGGCCAACGATATGGCCGAGATGATCAACTCGCCCTGGGTGGGCGTGGCAGTGGACGTGTACCACCTGTGGTGGGACCCCATGCTGGAGTCGGAAATCATGCGCTGCGGTCGTAATGGCAACCTGTCGGCCTTTCACATCTGCGACTGGAAATCACCGACGGAAGACATGCTGCTTGACCGGGGGTTGATGGGCGAAGGCTGCATCAACGTGCCCGAGATTCGCGGATGGGCCGAAAGTGCGGGCTTCGAAGGGTTTAACGAGGTAGAGATTTTTTCGCGGCGCTACTGGGAGATGGATCAGAAAGAATTCTTAGCGAAGATTGTGGAAGCATATCAGCAGCGTAGCTAAAGCCAGTTTTAGAACTTGGAACAATGTAGTAGTGTGCGTAGTGCAGTGTGACGCGTTACAAACGCGCCCCGGAGAGGTTTTTTTGTAGTGGCTTACTCAGAATACATTGGCGGTTCTAAGGATAGCCAGTATTATCCCTACCATGATAGCCGTTTGCCCCAGGATAAACCAGTAAATTTTGTCAATCTTGCTATTCATGTTTTCTGCAAGATTGTCAATCTTGTTATCAAACTTGTTAGACAAATCACTATAAAGCACCCGCAGTTCGCGGTGCAGGTCTTCTTTGGTAGCAAAAATCTCTTTCAGCCGATCAATATTCTGATCCTGCAAAGAAGCTACTTCTTCCACAATCGTTTCCGCCTCCTTATCATCAAATCGGCTTAATAGTGCCCGGTATAATATCTCTCTTCTCATCTTCTAAAAGTAAGCAATAAATGCTAACGAGACAATCGGCTATCAAGTTACCAGCGAGCGTTTGATCAAGCCCACTTCAACGCTTCAGCAACTTCCGGTTGATCAACGTCTCAATCACCGCTTCACGGTAGTGCCGACTGATGGGAATGACTTGCTTCCCCACGAAAATCTGGTTGCCCTCTACCGAGGTGATTTTATCCTGAGCGACCAGGTACGACTTGTGCGGACGGATAAACCGCTCGGTAGGCAAGCGCTCCTCTACGCTCTTCAGCGTGACCAACGTCATGTATTTGCCCTGCGTGGTGTGGATCACCACGTAGTTTTGCATGGCCTCCACCCACCGAATGTCCCGCACGGCAATCCGCTCGTACTTATGTTCTACCTTGATGAAAAAGTGATCATCGTTAGCCTCTACGGGAACCGAATCGCTCGAAGGAATTACCGCCGACGTACGGGCTTGCTGCTGCAACTGCCACTGGGCTTTGGCCTTGTTGGCGGCTTGGTAGAAGCGATCGAAGGTGATGGGCTTGAGCAGGTAGTCGAGCACGTCGAGCTGGTAGCCTTCCAGGGCGTACTGCGGATAAGCGGTGGTGAGGATAACGAGCGGCGGATGGCGCAGGGTTTTCAGGAAATCAATGCCGTTGAGTTTGGGCATCTGCACGTCCAAAAAGATCAGGTCGATTTTCTGGGTGTCCAGTAGCGTACCCGCCTCTAGAGGCGACTCGCACTCCCCCACCAGGTGGAGAAAGTCCAAATCGTTCACGTAGCCCGCCAGTCCTTCGCGGGCCAGCGGCTCATCGTCGATCACCAGGCAGTTAATTTTCATCCAGGTCGAGGGTTAGGTGCACAGAATAGGTGTTGTCATGCTCATCAATGCGCAGGGTGTGTCGCTGCGGATACAACAAATCCAGGCGGCGGCGCACGTTCACCAGGCCGATGCCGCCGTAGTGCACCGCCTCGCGGGTACTGCTGGCGCCAATCTCCTTCGAATTTTCCACCTCGAACTGCAACTGCTGCGGCGACTGGCATAGCGAAACCCGAATGAAGTTTTCTTGCTGCTTACCCTTCGAGGCGTGCTTGAAGGCGTTTTCTACGAAGGGCATCAGGATGAAGGGCGCTACCTGCGCCCCGTTCACGTTCTCGCTCACGTCGAGCGACACCGACAAGCGCTCGCTGTTGCGTAGCTTTTCCAGGGCCACGAAGTTGGATAGGTAGTGCACTTCTTTCTTGAGCGGAATGCGCGCTTCGTTGCACTCGTAGAGTTGGTAGCGCAGCAGGTCCGAAAACTTGGCCAGCGTATCGGACGCCAGTTCGGGGTCCTTCCGAATCAGGAAGTGGATGGAGTTGATGGTGTTGAACAGAAAGTGCGGGTTGAACTGTGAGCGCAGGAATTTGAGTTCGGTTTCCAGCTTTTCTTTCTCCAGTTGCTGCGTGCGGCGTTGGCCCTTGACCCAATCTTTGGTGAGTTTAACGATCATCACAAAAACAATGGCGGTGGACGCCAACAGCATCATAATCCCCAAAAATTGCGGGTAGGTGCCTCGGAACCAACTTCCCGCCACGTTCCAATCGCCGTTGATGGCGTAGTACATTCCCTGGTAGCTAAAGGTGGTAAGCGTCCAAGAGATAAGTAGACACAGCAAAAAGCCCAGTGCGTACCGGCCGTAGCGCTGCTTCCGCAAAAACGTCGGAATGAAGTAGTAAATGTTCAGGTAGGCCCCGGTAGCCTGGGCAACGGATAGTACTACCACAAAAATCGCCGTGACCCACGCGAAGATGTTTTCGCTGTTGAACAGCACCGTCCAGAACAACTGGTAGCCGACCCAGAACGGAATATGGTAGAGCCGGTAGCGAACCACGAAGCGGTAGGCGGCAGAAGCGCGAAGGGAAGCAAACGGAGATAGTTTCATCATGCCAAAGTTGCGCTAGAAAAAGTACGCAGAAAATAAAGATTGACCAAATGCACCGAACGGTTGACAAGATGCAGGTGGAGATGGATCAAGCGTGAATCGGGTAACGCTTTCGGCCTTCAACTTCCCAAAAACACACAACGTACTGAAAATCAGATTACAACGGTTTTCAAGTTTCATTTTGTCAACCCGCTGCTGCGCTTCGTCAACCAAATTTCTTGCTCTTCTCCGGTTCCCCGTTCTTTGAAGCATTCGTCCACCAAAACCCAACGATCATGAAAACGCTAGTATCAAGCACCGCATTGATTGCCCTGTTCGCCTTGCCCACGTTCGCCCAGGTGAGCACCGAAGTACAACAACTGTTCTACCGCGGCTACCTCACGGCCAGCAAAGCTCCCTGGGAGCAGGCCATCCAAAAGATAGAGCAAGACGCTTCACTGGATGAGACGCAGAAACTCACCGCCCGCACCGAAGCGCAAATCGGCTTGCTCGTCTACGCCCTGGCCAACCAAGACGAAGCCACCTACGACGCGGTAGCCGACGACCTGGAGGAAAACCTGGAGACGCTGCTGGATCAAGATAAAACCGACGCCCGCTCGCTGGCCAAAATGGCCCGGCTCAACGGAGCGACCATGGCTTTCAACAATTGGAAAGCGATGTATTTGGGTCCGCGAAGCGAAAAGCTGGTAGAACGTGCTCTGAAAGCCGATCCGGAAAGCCCTGAAGCCTGGATGCAGCGCGGCGGCTCGCTGCTTTTTACCCCCGAGATGTTCGGTGGCGACGTAGACGAGGCGGTGATCGCTTTTGAGAAAGCGGTGCAGCACTACGAAGCCCAGCCCAACCACGCCAGCAACTGGCAGTATCTGGATGCCCTGGCCTGGTTAGGACAAGCCTACCAGAAGGCTGACCGCCCTGCCGAAGCCGCCGAAACATTCACCAAAGCCCTGGAAGTGGAACCTGATTTTGGTTGGGTGAAGTACAAACTGCTTCCTAAGGCGCAGGCTTCGGCGCAGTAGGGGAAAGTTTTCCAGAGCGCGTTGGGAAGGTTTCAAACGCGCTCTGGAAATTTAGACAAAGTTAAATCCAAGAGTGCCCCCGTAATAAAACGATGGAAACGCTACACACGCTAAACATTGTACTGCACGTCTCAGCCGGAATAGTCGCGCTGGTGCTCGGACTAGCCGCTTTGTTAACCGCCAAGGGAGGTAGCGTTCATACCAGACTCGGAAATTATTTCTTAGTCTTGGTCTCAATTGTTATCGCAACGGGTCTGATCGGTGTGTTTGTCTTTGGGCGAAACACTTTCTTGCTCGTCATCACCGTATTGACGGGCTACGTTTCCTTCTCGGGATACCGGGCGCTGAAGTTCAAATCGAACGTGCCCCGAGTGTTAGACATTACCGTCGCCTTAGTCAGTCTATACACCCTGGCCTACTTTCTCTACTTCTTCCACTCAATTGGGATGATCTGGTCGCCGATTGTAATCTACAGCACGGTGGGGGCCATGCTTTTTGTAATCCTGTACGACTTCTTGCGGTACCTGATCCCCAGAAGAGCTTACACAAAACATCGGGTCTGGCTGCATGAGCATATCTACAAAATGATCAGTGCTTTTAGTGGACTATTATCCGCATTCGCCGGAACGGTACTAGAAGAGTATCAACCCCACAGCCAGTACCTACCCTCGGTCCTGGGAATGATCATTATTGTCGGATTCATGGTCTACACCTACCGAGACGGGCTGAAAAGGATGCAAAAGCGCAGAGTGAATGAGAAAAAAACGACGGCTCGATTATGAAAAAGTTAATATTTCTACTCATCCTCATCGGCGGCTGTCTTTCCGCGCTCGCCCAAGAAACCGTATCCATCAGCGGCCGGGTACTCGATGCCAACACGCAAGAACCCCTGCCGGGAGCCAACGTATACGCTTTGTCCGACTGGCGAAACGGCCGCAGCACCAACGAGCAGGGGGCATTCTCGCTAACCGTGGCGGCCAACGACAGCCTGATGATCACGTTCGTGGGCTATCAGGAGCAAGTTGTGCCAGTGAATCCCGCCAACCTAGTGCTGGTGGTGGAGATGGTCGCCTTCGCGCAGGACATGGAAACGGTGACCGTGCGGGCGGCTAGCCTGGCGGCCGAAGAGTTTAGCATCAAGAAGATCGAGCAGTTGGAAATTTATACTAACCCCAACGCCAAGGCCGATCCCCTGCTGGCGGTGAATTCTTTACCAGCCGCCACTACGCTAGACGAGTCGGCTAATATCAGCTTGCGCGGCAGCAGTCCGGCCCAGACGGGCATCTTCCTGAACGACGTGCCGATCTACGACGCGGTGCGCTTCGCCCAGCTCAATGGCATTGGCACCTTTAGCATTTTCAACGCCAGCATCATCCAACAATTGCAGGTGTTTCCAAGCAATCCGCCGCTGGAGTTTGGCAACACCTCGGCCGGACTGATCTCCCTGCAAACCGTAGACCGTCTTCCCGAACGAGCGAGCGGCAGCCTGGCACTGTCTCCGGCCAACCTGGGAGCCTACGCCACGCTACCGGTCGGGAAAAAGGCGGGCTTGTCGCTGTTTAGCAACTACCAACCTTCCGGCCTGTTGAAGATGATTAACCACCAGGCGCTGGAAGACCTCAAACACTTTCAGACGCTGGACTTCGGGGTGCACTACGTGCACGCGCTGGGCGAGCGATCTACCTTAAAAATATTCAACTACGCGGTGAGCGAGCAGTACCGCTTTGCCAGTCGGCACCCCTCGGACGCGAGCACGTTTCGGCAGCGCAAGCAGCGCAACTTCACGGTGGCCAACTTCCGGACGCAGTACGAGCACGCCACGCTGGCCCTCAACGGCGGTTTCAGCGCCAGTCGGATGCGCTTCGCGGTGGGCAACCTGGACGTTGATCTACGCAACCGCGACATTTACTTATCGGCTAACTACACCCGCCGCTGGGAGGTGTGGACGCTCAAAACCGGGCTTACCTACGATGCCCGCCGGGCCACCAGCCACGGAAAGGTGCCGGTATTTGACTACGCCATCGCGCCCCAGCATCCCGCCTACGCCTACCGGGCCACGCAAACCGCCCGGGTGCCCGAAGCCTACGCCTACTGCAAGTACCTATCCAATGATCGCTGGACGTTCGGGGGCGGAGTGCGCAAGAACCTGCCGCTGGCGAATCAGCGAAGCTACGTGAGCTACCAGTTCAACACGAATTATCAGCTGGATGATCACCAGCGCCTCACGCTGTCGGCCGGGCGCTACCACCAGTACGTGATTCCCCCGGGGGAAAGCACGGACAACTTCTACCGCAGTAACCAGCTTTCGCTGGATTACGCGTACGAGAAGAAAGGAAAAACTCTGTCGGCGGCGGTGTTCGGCAAGAATACCCAGCGAGGAAGCGGACGGGATCGTATCTACGGAGCCGAGGTGGCCGCCGACGTGCGCTGGTCGCCCAAGTTGCGCACCCAGGTGTCGTACACGTATTTGAACGCCATGGTGCAGGACGCGGCCGGGACGCACGCCTCGCCCTACGATCTCAATTATTTTGTGCGGGGCAGTGCTTCCTACCAGTTTGCGCCGCAGTGGACGCTGAGCACCATCTTCCTGCACCGGCAGGGCACCTACTACGCTCCGGTGACGGGCCGCGATTGGGACAACGATTTGCAAATATACGCGCCACAGTACGCCCCCGCAGATCAGTTGCTTCGTTTGCCTGATTATAACACGGTGGATATTAATCTCGCCCGGGTGTGGCCGCTGTCGGAGAAGCTGTCGGCGGTGGCGTTCGGCAGCGTCAACAATCTGCTGAATAACCGCAACGTACGGACGGTAAATCATAATCGAGACTACTCAACGGAGTTCTACGAGTTGTTTGCACAGCGAACGATTTACTTTGGAGTGGTGGTGCAGTGGCAGTAGTGGGGTTTTCCTGAAGTAGTATATCCGTACCGTTAAAACTTTCCTGGGAATACTCAGGGGTAGTGCGTTTTGGAGGGTTCACTGCATCGTTCTTCGTACGCCTTCGGTCTGCTCCTTCCGATCAATTCGGTGTTGCCTACAATGAGACGCCGGAACCAAAGCTTTCGGGTATAACCAACATTCAACCCCCATAATCCGTAAACTTTAGGAAAACCATTTTTCTCAAAAAAACCTGATTATGAGCTTCATCGGCAACCTTCTTTGGATCATCCTCGGCGGCTTTCTCATCGCTATTGAGTACGTAATAGCAGGGATTATTTCCTGCGTTACCATCATTGGTATCCCGCTGGGCATTCAGTCGTTTAAGCTGGCCGGAGCCAGTTTGTGGCCCTTCGGACGCGAAGTAACGCCCAACCGTAACGCCGGGTCGGGCCTGTCTACGCTGCTCAACGTGATCTGGATTTTGGTGGGCGGCATCTGGATCACCCTCACCCATTTGGTACTAGGCATCGCTTTGTGCGTCACGCTGATCGGCATTCCCTTCGGGCTGCAGCATTTCAAGCTGATGCGGCTCAGCTTCACGCCCTTTGGCTACAACTTTGGTGAAATTAAACCCAATCGGGTCAGCCCGACCGGGTCAGCCTGACTGGGTTCAGGGCGTAAGCTCCACTAATTTGAATCCCTGTCCGTGCACGGTTAGGATTTGCACGTCTTCGTCAGGTTTGAGGTACTTGCGCAGCTTGGCGATGTAGACGTCCATGCTGCGGGCGTTGAAGTAACTATCATCCTTCCAGATCAACTTGAGCGCGTGGGTGCGATCCACAGTTTGCCCTACGTGCTGGGCCAGCAACTTTAGCAACTCTGCTTCCTTTGAGGTGAGTTTTTCCGACCCTTCCCCTTGCGTGAGCAACCGCTGGTCGTAATCAAAGGCAAACGAACCAAAGGTGAAAAGACGCTGCTCCGGCTCCGGCGGTTGGGTGCGCCGCAGCACGGCCTGGATGCGCAGCAGCAGTTCTTCCATGCTAAAGGGCTTGGTCAGGTAATCATCAGCCCCTAGTTTTAGTCCGACGATAGTGTCTTCTTTCATGGCCTTGGCCGTCAGAAAGATAATGGGCACCTGGTCATTGACCTGCCGAATTTCCCGGGCCAGTTCGAAGCCGTCTAGCTTGGGCAACATCACGTCGAGCAGACACAAATCGTAGGTGCTTCGCTGAAAAGCAGTCAGCCCCTGCTGTCCGTCACGACACAGTTCGGGCTCAAAGCCTTTCACCTGCAGATAATCTTGCAGGATGGTGCCCAGATTGTGATCGTCTTCTACTAGCAAAATTTTCTTCATAGCGCTTGTTACTTCATCATTCTACATTCCTTGATCGACATTCAATATTTATCGTAGCAAGTATCCAATCCGCTGCCCCGACCTACGCGATGGGCAAGTGCACCCGAAACGTGCTGCCTTGTCCCAGCCGAGAACGAACCGAAACTTGCCCGCCGTGCGCTTCTACCATCGATTTAACGTACGACAAGCCCAGTCCGAAGCCCTTCACGTCGTGGCGGTTGCCGGTAGGCGCTCTATAAAACTTGTCGAAGACGTTGGCCGCCGTTTCTTTGGTCATACCCATTCCCTGGTCCGCCACCTCAATCACAATGCCTTTTCCCTCGGTTTGCGTGCGCACCGTCACCGTGGGTTCCTCGGGCGAATATTTGTTGGCGTTGTCAATCAGGTTGGTGATCACGTTAGACAAATGCTCGGCGTCGGCTTGGATGACCGGATCAAGTGCGTTCAGCTCCAGCGCAAGGGTACCGTCTCGCTTCTCGACGGCCGGACGCAACCGCTCCGCCACCTGCCGAATTAGTTCGTGCGTATCTACCGGCGCTATTTTTAGTTGAAAGTCTTGCTTGTCTAGCGTGGCAATCTGCAACACCTTTTCGACCTGCGCGCCTAGGCGCGCGTTCTCCTCGCGGATGATGCCCAAGTAGCGCTGCAAAAAGCGGGGCTCGCGGGCAATTTGCTCATCCTGCAAAGCCTCCACCGCCAGGGCCACCGTCGATATCGGCGTTTTGAGCTCGTGGGTCATGTTGTTGATAAAATCGGTTTTCATATCGGAGAGCTTCTTTTGCCGCAAAATGGTGGTGATGGCGTAGCCGAAGCAGAACATCACAATGCCGGTGAACAACAGCGACGACAGCAGGGTAGGCCAAATCTGCCGGAGCAAATACCAGCTCTGCTGCGGAAACTCCAGGGTCAGAAAGGTACTGCTGGGCATAAAATCGTTCGGGAACAGGGCCACTTCGGCGTCGGTATCGTACTTGCGGAAAAAGTTGGCCGTAGAGGCCATCAGCACGCTGTCGCGCTCGGCGTCGACCACGGCGTACTGGTAGGGCAGGGTGATGCCCCGGTCGGCCAGCGCTTCGCTGAGCAGATCGCGCAACTGCTTGGGATTGAGGCGGGCGGTAAGCGGACGGTCGCCGTTCATCAGTTGGTGCAGCGCTTGCTCAAACATGCTGGCTTTCTGCTTCAGCTTACGGAGCTGCTCCTGCTGCGCTTGCTCCGAGGCGCCCGGCGGCAGGTCGGGGCGCACCACAATCACCGGAGCGGCTCCGGGAGCGCGGCCTACCGACATACTAAACTCAATCTGCTGTCGCACCGCCCGCCCCTGCTCGTCGAAGGTCACCGACTGCCGCTGTTGTCGTCGCACGGTGCGCGACGGATAGAACTGGGTAGTGTCGAGCTGCACCAGGCCGGGGCCGAAGCTCTGGTAGGCGAACAACAAGGCTTCGCGCTGCTCGAGTTGGTGCACCACGGTGTTCAGCGCCTCGTACACGTTCTGCTGAAACCGCTGCCGGTTGGCTTCTACTGTTTGACTGATCCAGTAGACCTGAAACACCACCAAGCCCAGCAGGGCCACGCTCATCAGGGCAATCAGACCGTAAATTCTCTTCTTTTTCATACCGCTGGATACTGGCTGACTAGTTACTGGCCGTCGTGGAACGATTGCTAGTTAACAACAAACCTAACAACCGTAGCGCAAAAAGATATTCGGATTAACAATTTTTAACGAAGCGAGGAATTGACTCAGGGTCAAGCAAGCCGCTCGATATGAAGGCCATTATTACCAAAGCAAAGTCGCGCCATGAGCCAGCGCCCTCCGGGAGAAATACGTCAAACTCCCCAAGCGGAGGCCGATCTGCTTACGTAGTACTCTACCAACCCATAAAGGAGGCATAGAAATAATCAGAATTTTGCACCAAGCTCAGGACGTTGATCGCGCTTTTCAAGAAAATGAAGACTGAGGAAAATCAATACTGTATCTTTTTCAGAAGTTAGCATTATAGAAGAAAGCCATGCTTCACCCTACTTGTTTCACCCATGAAAAAGTATTTCTCATTATTGATATGTTTTCGGCTCCGGTTCATGTTGTTTTCATTTTTACTCTTTTCGTGCGAACCGGAGGAAGCACCAACTTTGCCACCTACTGTCCTTCCGTTTGTGTGCGAGCCCACCGAGGGGCCGGTTGTATCGTTTGCGGAGAAGTTGCGCGCGCTGCCTGACTTTTCTGTCGTTGGCACCGACACCGGAGAGGTGTACGAAGTGACGGTGAGGCAACCGGTGGACCACAATGATCCCGGAGGATCTTTCTTTGAGCAACGCGTGTATATCGACCATCGGGACGTATGCGACCCGGTTGAAATTCGCACGGCAGGCTACGGACTGTTTCCGTTCGACATACTAGGCGATTTCATCCCTTCTAATTTTATCTCCGTTGAGCACCGCTATTTTGGACGGTCAACGCCCGAGGATCTGGATTGGAAATACTTAACCATTGAACAGGCGGCCGCCGACCATCACAAGATTATAGAAAGTCTGAAAGCCATCTACCCCAACCGATGGATAAGTACCGGACAGAGTAAAGGAGGGAAGACGGCCTTGATCCACCGCCGGTTTTATCCCGAAGACGTTGACGTCACGGTGGCGCTGGTCGCTCCGATTATGCTGGATTTGCCTGACCCTAGGTTTAAGGCGTTTTTTGACAGTGGAGAGAGAAGGGGCTGTCAGAACAGGATAAAGGCCTTTCAGCGATTGATGTTAAAAAGAAGAGAGACGTTGATTCCCTTGATCAACCAAGATTTGGAAGAAGCAAACGTTGTAGTTTCTATGGAGAGAGAGCGGTTGATAGAATACGCCGTACTTGAGTATGAGTTTTACTTTTGGCAGTACGGTGGCCGTTGTGATCTTGTTCCCTACGACGAAGCGTCAGATGAAACAATAGTTTCTTATCTGCGGCCTATCCTGCGGTATTTTTCTGACCAGAATATGAAAAAGCTCATTCCCTTCCACTATCAAGCCTATACCCAAATGGGCTACTATGAATTCAATTTTGAGCACTTAGAGGACCTGCTCACTACGCGTCCGAGACCGTCTTACCGGTTTTTTGGTCCGGAGAACGTGGACATGGTCTATGACAATACAGCGATGCTGGATGTCTCCGACTGGCTCACCGCTTCTGGGAATAACATCATTTACATTTACGGAGAAGATGACCCCTACACCGCTGCCGGGATCACTCCGGGTCCGCAGACCGATGCGCTAAAGATTGTTCAGCCTAACGCAGCTCATCGCGTTAGCATTGAAGAACTCAATGAGCGGCAGTTGGTCTATGAAACTCTGGAGCGCTGGCTGGGAGTGAAAATAGAGTAGCCTACTCTATCGATGCCCGCGCTTGGAGCTGTATATTCTTTTCTTTTTCATACTGCATCCAAGATTCGCTACTTTGAATTAAATCAAACCGAGCACTACCCTTCAAACACGAAAAAAGTAAAAAGATGGGCGGTTTAACGATTTTTAACGTGTACCCCGGTCGCGCTTCGCCTTGGGCTAACCTGCTTTCAACGAATAACTGCTAAAATTGCTTCGCTAGTATTAGAAGTAGTCTAAAATATAGTTAATGATATGATAAAACCAAGATATGGATGCAATGTTAATATATAAAGACGCATTTATTTATTGAATGAGATTAGATTTGTTTATTATTTCACTCTTGCACTTAAACTCATCAACTATGAAACGATCTTTTTACTACTATTTGCCGCCTCCTATTTTTCTGTCTATTCTATCTATGGTTATCTTCTTTGGATGCGCCGAAGAGGATGATATAGTTACTTCAATTGATACCACTCAGCATAATTTCCAAGAAAATTTTTCTCTTTCTAACTTTCAGGCACTTTTATACAGCAAAACCTCTCCATCAACTGGAAAGATTACGTTGCACAAGATTCTTTTCATACGCGTTATTACGAATATGGTACTGAGCTAAGCGGCTATGTCTCGCAAGATGACAGTATTGGTAGCAGAGACATATTCTATAAATTATTTATTACTGTAGATGAACACGGTAGTCCATTGTACGAATTAGTTAGATTCTTACCGCAAGATGGACAAATGCAGAATAAAAGCGCTTCCTTACTTGTACCTCATCAGTTCTCTGGTACGGCCTACTACTACGATCTTAATGGTAACATGAAGCGAATGGAAGGTTATGTTAATGGTGAACTTAGGAGCAGACAAGCAGGTTATCTCGAAAAAGAACATAGAAGAGACATTAATTTTCGTCCTCCCTCAGATGGTTCAGATCACCCCTGTACGGGCTCTTTTTGTGAAGGTGGTGGCGACAGTGGAGGTGGTTGGGCACCAGTGACGATCAGAATGTATAACGACTGGTATGTTGGTAAGGGCAAATTTCCGACAGTATTTGTTTATGTAGGATCGGATTATGTGGGCACTCGCACAGAATGGATTTATGTTTCAAACGGCAAAAATCCCCCTGGTAGACACGAACATAGTGCAGGGGGTGGATCAGGAGGTACTAACCCTAAAAGCCCACATCCTAATGACGTTCATAAGGGAACAGGCTTACCGTTAGATAAATGGGAAAGTTTAACAGACAACCAAAAGAAAGCTGCACAAAACCTTAAGCCAGAAGAGTGGGCCATACTTGCAAAACATCCATTTCCCATCGCTGCGGCTTACTTAGATGCTGCTGCCTCCGCATACGGCTCTACTATAATATATTTCCCAAAGACGGGTCCAACTATGACTGACAACAACAACTCCAACGCTTTTAAGCATGCTTTGTGGAACGCCTTGTGTATTCCAGTTTTAGGTGTTAATTTGACCAAGCAGTTGACAGATGCTCATGAAGCAGAACCTAATTCATATTGGCCTAAGCAAATGGATTTGTTTAATAACCAAGTAGGTAGAGATATTGCAGTAAAAGCTAATACTGTGACTCCATTTACGATAGGATCGCTAGTTAAGGATGCTTGTTCAAGTGGCAAGTTAAGAAGATTATCTCCTGACGGAAAAGGATTAATACCTACCAATGGAGCAGATAACTGACAAAATTATAAACATGAAAAATTTGTTTTTGCTTTTGCTTACATTTTACTCTAACTATTCTATGAGTCAGAGTGAGTCATATCCTATCCAGTTTGAAGATAGTCTCACAATTCTATTTCCTGCTGAGCCAGAGATCACAGAGAATAGTGATTTTTCTAAAACTTATAATGTTGAGACAACTCAAGGCACCTTTACAGTGTTAATTCACAGGAACAAAGAGCCTTTACTCCTATCAGATTCTCTCATTGATCTCGCTACAGATCTTTTCTCAGCAGATTTTTTTAATGATCCTAATCTTGGCGCCCTATCTAATACAGACCAAATTGTCATAGGTAACATGAGGGGGAAATATATGAGATTTGAGGTAAGTACTGTCCAGCCTGCTTCATTCATTATGTATCTTAGACTTTCAAGCAGCAAATCACCTAACACTTACTCTATAGCCTACCGATATCAGGATAGGGGCGGTAAGCCTTTGTATGACAAGGAAAGTTTTTTAGCTTCAATAAAGGATTAGCAAATCTTATACAAAGAATTGAAAAGACGATATTTTACTAAAAAGATGGTGGAGCTTGCTGGACTAGGGATCCTGCCAGCTTTTTATGCTTGGCAAATTGAGCCTTTCTGGTTGGAGTTTGTAGAGAAAAGCATGTCAATTAAGAACTTACCTCCTCATTTAGAAAAGTGCATTTTGATGCATATAAGTGATATCCATGTGGGCAATATGTTTGATTGGAACTATATTATAAATTCTTTTAAAGAAGCGCAAAAGCTAGATCCTGATTTCGTGGTCTACACGGGGGACTATGTTAGCTACCAAGGTGAAGAGCAAATTGGTCAACTAACGAATGTATTAAAGCATGCAGTAAGGGGAAAAAAAGGAACAGTGGGCATTCTGGGAAATCACGACTATGGTAAAGATTGGGCAGAAGCTGATGTGGCTGATTCAGTAACTAGAGTCCTTAGACAATCAAGCATCCAGATACTAAGAAATGAGCAAGTGGAAGTTGATGGGTTAAACTTCATTGGATTCGATGATTATTGGGCTACTAATTTTTACCCCGGAAAGGTGATGACAAGCTATAATAGCAAAAAAGCCAATGTATTGCTTTGTCATAATCCTGATGTCTGCGACTTGGACGTTTGGAACGGATATAAAGGATGGATTTTATCTGGACATACGCATGGGGGTCAATGCAAACCACCTTTCTTGAATCCGCCGATATTACCAGTCAAAAACAAAAAATATACAGCAGGCCGGATTGATTTAGAAGACGAAAGGACCCTGTATATCAATAGAGCACTAGGCCATCTATTGCAAGTTAGATTTAATGTAAGACCTGAGATAACATTATTTAAACTAACTAGAGCATAGAGAAATTTTAAGAATTAGTTGTTAAATCTTTTCCACAACTTAATTTATTAAAGGTGCAAATGACCGAAATATATCAAAAAAGCTTCTGCGATAGAATTTTCTGAAGACTTTCTCTAACAACTTATTTCTAGAGTAGCTGCCGAGCTTGCGTTTACATCTGAACGCCCTTTGGATTGGCTTACTATCAGCGAGTTACTCTCCAACATAGTCCGCCTCAGCCAGACATACAAGATGATTTTGGATTATACATCTATGCCTCACATCTGACTAATATAGTATCGTTCGGTCTAAGGATGGTTGCGTTAACACTTCCAACTGAGCCCCCGGCGTCGCTTCGGCAGATTATACAGTCTGCTAGGTCAGTCCTTCAGTGGCCTTAGGACTACCGCCCCTGCTGAATACACACCGCCAGGGGCACCTTGATTTCGTTACCGGTGGGCGTGAGCTTCCCGGTAGCAGCATCGCGCCGAAACACCACCACGTTGTCGGTATCGCGGTTGGCCACCCATACGAACTCGCCCCGGTCGTCCATGCAGAAATTACGGGGGTGCTGGCCGCCCGCCGGTTCGTTGCCTACGTAGGTGAGTTTTCCGGAGTCGGTATCCACGGCGTAAATCACGATGCTGTCGTGCCCCCGGTTGGAGGCGTACACAAACTTGCCGTCCGGCGACACGTGAATGTCAGCCGTGGAGTTGCCGTCGGCTGAGGCACTTTCGGGCAGGGTGGTCACGCGGTCCACTGGAGTCAGGCTACCGCTTTTTTTATCTACTTTATACGCGGCGATGGTCGACGACAGCTCTTCAATCGAAAAGGCCCACTGCCCGCTGGGGTGCAGCGCAAAATGGCGGGGACCGGCTCCGGGAGTGCTGGCAGCGAAGGGTGGAGTAGCTTCCGACAATTTGCCGGAATCGCGGTCGGGTTCGTACAACATGATCTTGTCAATGCCCAGGTCGGAGGCGTAAATCACGTCACCACTTTCTGAGGGGATCATCGAGTGCATGTGTGGCTCCTGCTGCCGGTCGGGGTTCACGCTGCCGCCGGTGTGCTGCACCACGTCCGAGGCTTTGCCCAGCTTGCCGTCAGATGCCACCGGGTACACTGCCAGGTTGCCCTCGCCGTAGTTCGACACGTAAACCAGCTGGCCCTGCGGGTCTACGCTCACGTGACACGGCCCGGACCCCTCTGACGAGCGTTCGTTGAGCTTGCTCAGTCGGCCATCCTTCGGATCAATGGCGAAGGCGGTGACGGTGCCGTGCTTATCGTCGGCGTCTTTTCCTTCGCGGTACACGGCGTAGAGGTACTTGCCGTTGGGGTGGATGGTTAGAAACGAGGGACTGTCTTTGTCCTCCAGCGTTTGGCGTTCGGACAGTTGGCCGGTGGTGCGATCAAATTCCAGAACGTAGATTCCCTGGCTACCCCGGTCGGAGTAGGTGCCCACGTAGAGCAGGTCTTGGGCGATTGCGTTGGGTTGCGTAGTCATAATTGCTAAGATTAAAAAATTGATAATGAAGTGGATGCGGGTCATAAGAGTGGGTTGTGCTTGGTGCGGAGGGAAGGTAGAGGTATTTGGATAAATTTCAAAGAATGCTAGCCGCGGTAATATAAACAACAAACCGTTTTCAGGCAGTTAAAAGCGTATTCTTGACTAAGCAATTCCTCAAACCCAGAAATTAAGCGGGTTTTAGTTTCAGTGCCCAGGGAAGCATCAGCAGAAAATCCAGGCACAAGTCATAATCGTTTTCCGGGTAAGTCGGCCCGATGTCAATGTTTCGGTAGTAGCTCCGTCGCTTGCGTTGGTAGTTACGTTCGCTCTGAATAAACCAGGCGTTTGGGCCCAACTTGTCGGCCAAAAACCATTTTTCCAGCAAGCGCGCCGAACGCCCGTTCCCGTCGGCAAAGGGATGAATTTTTGCCAGCACCAAGTGAACAAACGCAGCGTAGTAGAAAGTCTCGTCGATGGTTAAGTCCTGCTTCCGCAACCGCTTAATGTCGGCAAACAGCTTGTCCATTTCAATGGCTACTGCATCTGCGGAAGCGCCTTCGTACACCCGTTCTCCGGTTTGGTAGTTATAAACATACACCGCCTGGTTGCGATAAGTGCCGCGATACGCTTTGGTAACCAATTGCTTGGCGGCAAGGGCGTGGGTGTGCCGAAAGTTGCTTAAATTCAACGCGTGCGTCCGGGCGTAGTTATAGGCATCAACCAGGTCAGATACCTGCAACACATCCTTATGTCCCCGCACACCCGCCGTTTCTTGGTAGCGTAAGTAGGTATTGAAGTCAACGTCTACTCCCTCAATCCTGCTGGAATAGATCGCCGAGGAAGCAACGTAGAACCGGAAGGATTGCAAAGTCGGAGGTAGCTGTTTGAGTTTGCCAAAGTGTTTGCTCAGCGTAAACGATTGCTTCTTACGATAAAAACTTAGGTAGCGGGGTGTAAGCAGTTGGAGTTGAGACTTCATTAGAATTCATCATCTTCAACGTTCACAAAAACGCGTTGAAGTCGAGTTGCAGCGTTGGGGAAAACGATTGATTTGGCTCCAGGTCAACTTCTCCTTTCCGGTAGCGCAGCCACTGATGCGCTACATAATCGTACAGAAAACCTTCTTCAATGCCGTAGTCGAACTCGTTGATAAGCCGCATGATTTTTTTGCAATCATTGCGCACCCCACTGGTATGACACACTTCAATGATAATCGGCGTAGTGTGTCGCTCGTTGTCATAGAGCAGCACATCGGGCACCGGGCTGGTCTGCCCTTCGTCGATCATCGTTTCGGGGAGGGGCTCCAACGAGATTTTCTGTTGTTGGTAGTAAAGAGCACCCAAACCGGTGGTGAGTTTGCTGATCACGCGCTGGTGCTCTTTGGGAGCGTTAATGCCCATGTCGATGAGTTGTTCGGGAAATATCATAATCAAGGGCGGTTATCGCCCGATGAAGGTAGGCAATTCATAGGTAAAAACCAGCTAGCTGATTATTTTGATGATAGCAAAGCGCAAGTAGTTCTGCCCCTAACCCACCGTGGCAAACTTCTTCTCCGTAAGCGCTCGGGTCGCTTCGTAAAAGGTGCTCATAAACTTCTGCTCCACCGACGGACTCGCCGCCTGCCGTTCGGCGCGATTCAGCGCATCGTCGTAGAGCACGAAATTATCCATCTGCAGTGGGTTCCAGTGGCGCTTGGGGTGCACCTCATTGATAAACTCAAACAGGTTGCGGGTATCCACCGGCACGTTGAAGGGCGCAAAGGCCCGCCGGTTGTTGCGCAGCTCCAGAATCCAGTTGTCGAAGTGGTGGTTGAAGCCCGACAGGTGATTTTGAAAGAAGGAGGTACTCAAAAAGGACGCGTCGATGCGGGGCGACCGGCGGTTGGCCCAGGGTTGCCTATTCACCGCTTCGTTCAGTTGGTGCGTCAGGTACATGGTGAAGAGCATATACTGACTCAGCGGACGCTCAATCAGCTGCTGCGTTTTATCACTCAGGTGCGTAAAGTTCACCGTGTCCTGCTCGCTGCGGATGCCAAACTCCTTGTAAATCGGTTGCCGGGCGCGTCCGTCGACGGTGGTGAGTGAAGCGTCGTCGAGGGTCATAAAGTCAATCACCGACAGGGCGGCCACCAGCTCGATGAAGTGGGCGTCGTTGCGCTGTCCGGCGTCGCCCGGGTCGTTGGGATAGTCCTTGGTGAGGTTGTCGCCCAGGTAGTAGAGGGCGTTGATGGTATTGTTGCCGCTGATGTTGCGCTCGTAGTACGACAGTGCCGCCTTGGCCTTGGCCACAAAAGTTGCCTTGTCGATCTTGCTTTTAGGATCAGGAGCCACCCCGAAGTAGGGCAGCAGCGTGATGGCTCCCACCGCGGCGTTGCGCAGCCAGTCGTGGTTGGGCAGGGGCGGCTGGGCGTTGCGCAGGTTCTTCAGGATGGTGGGAAAGCCCGCCGCCCCGGTGCCCCCGAAGATCGAGCTGATGATGAAGATGCGGTCGCCCTGCTGAAAGTTAGAAGCAAAGTGGGCAAACTCATCCGACTCCTTAAACTGGTTGAGCACCACGCTGCCGATGTTGGGGTTGCCGATAAACCCAATGTCCATCTCGGTGGCCAGGTTAGCTTCCGAAAACAGCAGGTTCACCAGTGCCTGGTTGCGCTCGTCGAGCCGACCGTGGTCGATATACTCCTTGAACTGCTCGTTCTGCACGTCTTTGAGCTGAAACGAAAACGCATTGCCCAAACGATCGCGGTCGCTGAGTAGGTTCTGCAGGGTGGTGATCTTGGTTTTGAAGAAACCTTCGCTCCGCGGGCTTAGCTTAGATTGAATCGCTTGGTAGCTTTCCAGCAGCTCGATGGTGCGCTTCAGGTCGTGGTTGCCCTGGTGGGGGTCCACGATGATGGGCACCACCTCGGTGGCGGGCAGGTCTACCCCGGCGGCCAGCAGCATGGTGAGCGATTTGATCACGCGCACCCCGGTGCCGCCAATGCCGAACAGAAATAATTTTGCCATAGATTGATAGGTTGGTTAGCCGTGGACTCTTTGCCGGACGGAAGAAGAACCGTTTGGTGGGCAAAAAGATAAGGCTACCAACGATAAAAAGAAAATCGTTGAGTAATGAGGAAATCTTGAACGTAACCGGTAGTAGTTTATATTAGTAATATAAAGTAGTATATATTTGTAATGTAAACTGACGCTCTGCTATGATTCTGAAATCCGCCCTACAGGAAGTGATTGATGCCCAAAAGAAGGCACTAACCACCAGAAAGTTGGGTGTTATCCGAGAGAAGCTACCTGCGCTGGAAAACAACAGCGGTATGATCAGCATCATCACCGGAATAAGACGCTGCGGAAAAAGTACTTTGCTCAAACAACACATGAGCCAAAACAGTCAGCCCTTCGGGTTCTTGAACTTTGAAGACCCCCGACTTTTGTCCATTGAGGTAGGAGATTTATTTAAACTTAGGGAGCTTTTCGGCGCAGAAACCCGGTGTTTTTACTTCGACGAAATACAGAACGTAGATCAATGGGAAGTGGCGATACACTCGCTTCACGACGAAGGGTATCGCCTACTACTAACCGGTTCGAATGCCTCCATGTTGAGCCGAGAACTCGGTACCAAGCTTACCGGACGGCACCTGCCATATGAGCTATTTCCTTTCTCCTACGCGGAGTTTCTTGTCTACACCAACCAGGAGCGGGGCGTTCCATCCTTTACCGACTATTTGGATAGAGGAGGCTTTCCTGAATTCCTTCGGTCTGGCAACCGCGAAGTGCTCCATCAGTTGTTAAGGGACATTGTAAATCGGGATATTCTGGTGCGATACGGACTACGGAACAGCACGACGGTGATGAACGTCCTGCTCCATCTTATATCCAATACGGCCAAACCGTATACGTAC
Source organism: Cyclobacteriaceae bacterium (assembly GCA_965217295.1). Classification (GTDB taxonomy): domain Bacteria; phylum Bacteroidota; class Bacteroidia; order Cytophagales; family Cyclobacteriaceae; genus Tunicatimonas. The sequence goes on along the minus strand of CBDCHR010000008.1, from coordinate 1,984,475 downwards.
AATAAACTCAAAAATACCTACGGCGTAGGCAGTGCGAATTCTATCAGCGATTACGTCCAGTGGTTTGAAGACAGCTACCTTATTTTTTCGGTTCCTCAGTTCAGTTGGTCAGCCAAGAGCTCATCCGTGAACCCCAAAAAAGTCTACGCAATTGACACCGGGTTTGCCAAGGCCAATTCCCTTAGTTTTAGCGACGACGACGGCCGACTGCTGGAAAACGCGGTTTTCCTGGCGCTGCGGCGTAGTACGCCGGAAATTTTCTACTTTAAGCAACAAGGAGAATGCGCCTTTGTGGTACGAGATAAAAACCAGATAGTGCGGGCTATACAAGTTTGTTATTCGGTGGATGCTAACAACCAAGCTCGGGAAGTTGGTGGGCTACGGGAAGCGATGGATTTCTTTAATTTGGACCGAGGAGAGCTAGTTACCCTCGACCAGGAGGATACGTTGGTGAACGAAGGAAAGCAGATAGACCTGGTACCCGCCTGGAAATGGGTGCGGTAAAACGATCCCGTGAACTTAAAACCTGCGTTTTTCTAACCCTTGATTTCTTACGGTGGGTTCTGGTGTGGTGCAGATGGCCGTATCCAATGCCAAAGAGAACCCTCGCGCTCAATCCTGCCGTTCGTCGTACTCTTCCGCGTCTTCTTGCAAGAACTCGGTATCATCCAGCGGCGGCAAACCTTCGGTGGCGGCCCAGTCGAACTCCTCATCCAGCGGGGTGTAGGCCCGCGCCGGATCAAACATCCGCGCATCCACCGAGCGAGCAGGGTAAGGAGTGAAATCAGGCTGATCGGTAAACAAATCGGCCAGGTCGGTGGCCGTAGCGTCGTACTGGTTGAGGTAGGGGATGCCCAATATGTTCCAGAAGGTCTTGAAAATGCTGCCGAAGCTGCGGTGCCCGTGGCCCACGTGCTGCCGCCTGGCGTAGGGCGACACCACCATCAGGATGCTCCGGTGGGCGTCCACGTGGTCTACCCCGCCCTGCGAGTCGTCTTCGGTGACCACGATGGCCATATTTTTCCAGTACGGAGTGTGCGACAAAAACTCCACGATGCGACCCAACGCCAGGTCGTTGTCGGCCATGTAGCTCTCGCGAAACGGAAACCCTGCTTCCGGCCGCTCGGCCGCCCCGTGGTCGGCTCCCAGCATCACGGTGAGCACCGACGGCAGGGTGTCGGAGCCGTTGATCCACTTCTCCTCAAACTCAGCGATAAACTGATCGGCTCGGTACTGGTCCGGAATGCCCATGTGGTAGGTGGGGTAGCGGCGTGATGAGTGATCAAACAGCGCTTTCGAAAGTGGATAGTTCACCGCGTAGCGGTAGCCCTGCTGCTTAAAGGCCTTGGGGTCACCGTTTACGTGGGGGGCGAACATGAGGCCGCAGCCGAAGTTGAACAGGCTGATCCGGTTGCGCTCCAGGTGCTCCCACATCGAACCGGCTTCGTTGTAGTCTTCTGGGTAGATCGCTCCCGAAGCTCCCTCGAAGGCCAGCGCCCCCGGCGCTTTCGACCAGGGAATCAGGTCGCGGTTGCCCGCGTAGGCCGACACCACGCTGGTCTCTACCCACTCGTTGGGATAGGTGCCCGACAGCCAGCGGTGCCCGTCGGCCGAGTGGTCGGCGTTCACGTAGAAGTTGTCGGACATGGCAAAACGCTGCGCCAGCGCCAAGTGGTTGGGCATCACCGTCACGTCGCGCAGCGTACGGCTGCTGTCGCGGTTGCTGAAGGTGGCGTGGGCCCCGTAGCGCGCCAGCGCCGGGTTGCCCCGCCCCGCCTTCACCTGCCCGAACACCTCGTCGTAGGTGCGGTTCTCCTTGGTAATAAACACCAGGTGCCGAATGGGCGACTCGGCCGCACCCGGGTACCGCGGCACCGGGTTGTCGCCCCGCGCTCGAAGCAGTGAGTCGCTCACTACCGTAAACCGGAAGTTGTTGTCTACTACCTGCTGCGTAAGTTCCGCCAACTGGGCGTCGGTGGGCACGTCGAGCACCGTCACCGACCCGCGCATCAGTCCGCCAATGTAGCTGCCCAGCGAATCGTTCTGAAACGCCGCCCCGCCGTTGGGACCACTGCCGTAGCCCTTGGCGTTGGCCACCACCAACTGCTTGCCATCCTCGCTCGTAGCCAGTTTCGACGGAAACCAACCTACCGGAATGTGCCCGCGCACCGACAGCGTCTCAACGTCGATCACGCCCACCGCGTTGAGGCCCGCCTCAGCCACGTACAACGTTTTCTGATCCGGAGAGAGGGCTAGCCCGAACGGAATTGCGCCCCGAAAGCTGCTCAGCCGCTCGTCGGGAGCCAGGAAGATGTTCTGCACCACGCTGTCGCCCCGCCCGTCGATCACCGACACGCAGTCGTTGTTGCCGTTGCTCACGAACACGTAGCGGTCGGTCGCCACCACGGAGTTCGGACTCGACCCGCCCACCGCCGGAATGCCCTCGATCACTTCGCCCACCAGAAAGCCGGTTTTGATTTTGGCCGTTACCCGCCGCGCGGCCAGGTCGATCTTCCACACCGAAAAGGCTTCCGGCACGTTGGGATCGCCCAGGCCCGGCACAAACTGGCCGTCTATCGTGTCGCCCCGCACCGCCGCTTCCGATTCGTAGGCGTAGGGCGGAAAATCCCAGGCGGTGCTGTCCAATTGCTCTTTTTCCACGCCGGGCAGTATCGAGTATTCGTACATGCCCACGTTGGCTACGTAGGCCGTTTGCCCGTCGGGCGACAGGGCCAGTCCGAACGGATAGCGTCCCGTTGGCACGTTGGCGACCACCGCTTCGGTAGCCACGTCGATAATGATCAGCCGGAAATTAATCTGATCGATGGCGTATAAGGTGCGCCCCTCCGACGACAATTTCAGATCACCGATGTAGCCGTCGGCGTAGATCGTATCCCCACGAAACACCGCGCAATCGATGCTGCCCCGCGAAGCCCCGGTAGCCAGGTCGAACCGATAAATCTGATTTTCCTGCCCGCCCGACACGTATAAGATGCTATCGCGCGGATCAATCGCCAAGCCCATAAACACCGACGCCAGCACTCCCCGGTCGGTTTGGTAACCCTCGGGAATCTGCCGGATGCGCGGCTGTCCTGAAAAAACGCTATCCAGGATGGTGACCGACAGCGGATTGGTGCCCGAGTTGGCCGTGACGGCGGTCTGTCCGGTCGGGTCCACGATCAGGCCGAACGGGTGGGGCGCGACGACGTGGGTGGTGCCGTAGGGCCGCAAGAACCGTCCGTCGGGCAGCACGGTGGTGCCGTCGGGGTCTACTGTGCAGTATTCGGTTTGCGCCGGAGATTCTACGATCCACCGCTGGGCCGGTTGGCTAAAACCGGGTAGGGAAATGAAGAAAAGGGCGATAATAATCGTAGGAACATGATTAATCCATCGTGGACGCGGCATGTTCCTACGATTATTCCATCGTGGACGCGGCATGTTCCTACGAATCAACCATTTACATTCTAACCCCATCAATCCCACGCGAAATTCTGCGTGAGGTTGGGGTTGAGGACCACCTCGGACTGCGGAATGGGGCGGTAGTAGTATTTGGGTTCCATAAAGGTGCCCCGCTCGGCGATGGCCTGAACGGTACCCGCGTTGCCGTTCTCCAGAAACACCGCCGCATCCTGCCCAAACGAGCCCGCCCGGTAGTAGATCAGGGGCTCGCCCAAACTATTCAATTCTTTTTCCTCGGGAACCGACTCAGTGACATCAATCAGTTTAATGTCGGCCACGTCATCGCCGGTGAGATCGTAGTCGCCCAAGCTCGGGAAGTAAATGCCTTCCGGTTCTTTTTCCAGCAGCGGACCGGCGTGCCAGCGCATCAGATCATCCTGCCGGTAGCCCTCCAGTCCCAGCTCCACCCGCCGCTCGCGCCGGATTTCCAGCAACGCCGCCGACTGCGCCGAGGCAATGTTCGGATAGCGGGCCGCCTGCACCGGGTCTACGGGTGGGTTCAACGACAGGGCGGGCATGCCTACGCGGGCGCGCAGTAGGTTCACGGTCTGGTCGAGGTCATCCTGGGTGAGTTCGCCCAGTTCGGCGCGGGCTTCGGCGTAGATCAGCAGCGTTTCGGCGAAACGCAGTACGGGGAAATCCAGTCCGTTGCGCACCGTCACGTCGGTGTCGTTGATAAAACCCTTGATCTGATGGTAGCCGGTGAAGTTCTTGGCCAACTGCTGCACGTAGATCCCGCCGCCCTGTGAATAGGTGTCGGTATAGATCAGCTCCCAACCGGGGTAGGCGTAGGTCTGGCTCAGACGCGGGTCACGGTTCTGAAATTCCTCCACAAACAGCTTGGTTTCGTAGTCCGGTTGCTGGGTATAAAACGAGCCGTCGGCCATCAGGTAGGTTTGCAGCAGATCTTTTGAGGGGCTCACCTCGTAGTTGCCAAAAATAGTCTCCGAGAAGTCGCTGTTGAGCAGGTCGTTCTCAAAGGCCCGCACCAGGATTACCTCGGAGTTGCTCTCCAGGTCGGTGCTCACGAACAGGTTGTGATAATCGTCGGTGGGGTTGCCGGTGTTATAAAGGGTGTAGCCGCCGTTGTCCATGATATCGCGGGCCACGTCGCGGGCCAGTTGCAAGAACTGATCGGCGGTGCCCTGCAGGCTCAACTCGGGGTGGTACTTGCGAAAGGTGCCTTCGTAGAGCGCGTAACGGGCCTGGTAAGCCTTCACCACCCACTGCGTCACCTCGCCCTCCGCTCCCGAAGCGTCCACGTGCTCGGCCGCAAACTGGAAATCGGCCAGAATGCTGTCCACCACCAGCGTGCGCGGATCGCGGCCTCGCATCAGCTGCTCCTCGTCGTTCGAGGCGATGGTGCCGCCGTACCAGGGCACGTCGGAGTAGCGCTTCACCTTGTCTACGTAGAAGCGGGCCCGGAAGAAGCGGGCCAGCCCTTGGTAATGATCCGAGCGATCAGCCGTGATGTCGGCCCGGCCGTAGTTCTCCAGGAAGAAGTTGATGGTGCGCAGCCGCTCCCACTCCCAGCCGTCGTTGATCGTGGCCGCCGACGGGTTTCCCACCATCATGGTTTTGAGCTCCAGGTTACCGGTGGTGGCGGCGTTGTCGGTGCCCCCGTCGGCGTTGTACTGCCCCGTGCCGGGGAAATCGTACAGGTTGTTGATGTAGATACTCAGGTCTTCTTCGGTGTTGAAGAAGCGGTCGGTGCCGATGCTGGTTTCCGGGGTGCGCTCCAGAAAATCATCTTCACAGGCGGCCAGGGTGAGCAGTCCGACGGTTAAGAAAAAGTACGGTAGATTTTTCATGCTAGTGATGTTTGGGAGCCAATTCTCACGAACGCGTTCCAAACGCGTTCAGCGTGAAGCACCCGAGAGGTTTATCGTAGTTTGATTAAAAGTTGACATTGAGACCTACGGCGTAGCGGCGCTGGATGGGGTAGGCGTAGCCCTTGCCTACTCCGCGACCGGTACTCTCGGCCGGGTTAAATTTTTGGTTGTCGTTGATCGCCTCGGGGTCGTAGAACTGCCGCAGGCCCGACCACTCGGTCACGTTCTCGCCACTCACGAACACCCGCAGGTTGCTCAGTCGCCAGCGGTCGGTAAGCGTGCTGGGCAGGGTATAGCCGAAGGTCAGGTTCTTGAGCCGTACGTACGAGCCATCCAGCAGGTAGCGGGTTTGCGGAATGGCCAGTCCCTGCGCTTGGTCGATGCGCTCGCCCAGGTTGCGGTCGGCCAGCCACGACTGAAACACCGGGTACTCGGCATCCAGGTTCTGGTCGGCCAGCCCGGCGGCTAGATAAGCCTCCGAGTGCTTGGCGCGGTCCACCTCGCTGTCGGCCGTGGCGCGGTAGTGATCCAGCAGGTGGGGCGCGCCGCCCGCGTAGGGCTGCTGGTAGAAGCCCCAGTAGAGGTAGTCCAGCGGGTAGTAGTCGCGCTGCCCCACGCCCTGGAAGAAGGCCCGCAGGTCGAACCCTTTCCAGTTCAAATTCAGGTCGAGCCCGAAGCGGTAGCGGGGCGATACGTTGCCGATCACCGACAGGTCTTTGGGATCGTCTACCGTCAGCCCCTTCTCAATGGCTCCGTTGCCGTCGCGATCCACGTACTTGGGCCAACCGGGCACGATTGACAACGCGCCCCAGGGAATGAGGGTGCTTTGGTCGAGCTGCTCGATCTCATCTTCGCTCTGAAACAGACCGTCACTGGTGAGTCCCCAGATTTCGCCCAGCTCCATGCCTTCGTAGTACTGGGTGAGGTTGCGGTTGGGGTTATCGAAGCGGGTGATGGTGGCCCGGCTGTCGGACAGTACGAAGCGGGTGCCGATGGTGAGCGGGCTGCCGCCCAGCGGAATGTCGTTGCGGTAGCTCACACTGAGCTCCCAGCCGCGGGTGCGCAGGTCGGCGGCGTTCTCGCGGGGCTCGTCGGCTCCCAGCACACCGGGCAGTTCGCGCCCCAGGGTGAGCATGCCGTCGGTGTTGCGTTCGTACACGTCGGCGTTGATCATGAGGCGGTCGCCGAAGAAGCCCAGGTCGGCCCCGATGTTTAGCGTCGACACCCGCTCCCAGGTGTAGTTGGGCGACACCAGGCCGGGCGGGGTGATGCGTTGCGGCCGTACGCCGCCGATCAGATAGTCGGAGGGCGAAGCGTTGAGGGTGGCGATGTAGCCGTACTCGCTCACCGCCTGGTTGCCCAGCGAGCCGTAGGAAGCGCGCAGCTTAAAGGTGCTCCATACGTCCTCGAGCGGAGCCATGAACGATTCTTGATCCACGCGCCAGGCGGCCGAGGCCGAGGGGAAGAAACCGTAGCGGCGGTCGCCGGGGAAGCGCGACGAGCCGTCGTAGCGTCCGTTGAACTCCACGATGTACTTGTCGTCGAAGATGTAGTTGAGGCGGTAGAAGTAGCCGCGGATAGCCCAGTCCAGCACGTCTTCGTCTACGGTCGTCTCACCGGTAGCCAGCCCGATCGAGGGGAGCGAAGAGGAAATCACCCGCTCACGGGCGGCGCTGAACCACTCGGAGCGCGAGTATTCCTGGTTGAACCCGGCAATGGCGGTGAGTTGATGCCTCCCAAACTGCCGGTTGAAGGTACCATAGAGGTTAAAAACGGTGTAGTTATCGAAGATGCTGCTGCGGTAGGCGTAGTTGGTGCCTTCTTCGCGCACGTCGTCGGGGCCGTAGCCAATGTTGTACCGGGTGGTAAAGTAGTCGAAGTTGGTGGCCCCGCGCCGGTAGGTAAAGTCGGTGTTGACGCGCAGCAGGTCATCCCACAGCGAAGCCTGGGCCGTGAAGCGCGATTGTAGGCTGGTGTACTTGTTGGTGGTGGTGCCGCCCCGGGTGAGTCCGGCGCCGAGGCGTCCGGCGTCGGTATTGGCCCAGGTGCCGTCGGGGTTGATGTCCCAGTCGGTAGGGTGCAGGTTATAGATATCTTCAAGGCGTGTATCCGTTCTAGACCTAAATTCCTCCTCATCCTCTTCATTGGTGACGAGTGGAGTGAGGGCCGAGGGATTTTCGCGCAGGGTATTGGTCAGGAAGGTGTTGTTGCCCACCGTGAACCAGTCGTTGACGCGGTAGTCGACCTTGCTGCGGAAGCTGAAGCGGTCGAAGTAGTCGTCGGCCAGCTTGAGGATGCCGTTCTGGCGGTTGTAGGCTCCCGAAACAAAGTAGCCCACCCGGTCGGAGGCCCCGTTGATCGACAGGGCGTGGTTCTGCGAGAAGGTGTAGTCGCTCAAAAAGTAGTCGATCCAGTTCTGATCACCCATGTACTCCCACAGCTCGGGGTTGGTGGGGTCCACCCGCACGGCGGGCAGCGAGGGGTCGTTGGAGCGCTCGCGGGCGTACTGGTACATCTGGTCGCTGTAGTTCTGGTTGTCCCAGGGCGTGTTGTTGCTGGCGTTTTCGCGCGTACGCAAGTAGATGTAGGGGTCGGTCGTTTTGCGGGGCAGCACGGTGGGTTTGTCCCACGAAAAGTTGTTGGAGTAGCTGAAGTTCACGCCTTCCTGGGTGCCGCTCTTGGTGGTGATCAGAATCACGCCAAAGGCGGCGCGCGCTCCGTAGATGGCGGCAGCCGAAGCATCTTTGATCACCGAAATGTCGGAAATGTCCTGCGGCGCAACGCGGTTCAGTTCTACCGGGTCCGACGGCACGCCGTCGATGAGGATGAGCGGGTTGCCGCCGTTGATGGAGGTGAAGCCGCGGATGTTGATGTTGGCCGCTGCACCGGGTTCGCCCGACAGAAAATCAATGTTGAGGTTGGGAATCACGCCCTGCAAGCCCTGGGCAGTGTTGGAGATCGGACGGCTCTCCAGCGTCTCGGCGTCGATCTGGTCCACCGCGCCCGACAGGTTCACTTTTTTCTGGGTGCCGTAGCCCACCACCACGATCTCCTGCAGTTGGGCCACGTCTTCGCGCAGGGTGACGTCGATCTGACTGCGGTTATTCACGGGCACCTCGGTGGTGGTGTAGCCGATGAAGGAAAAAGCCAGTTCGGGATCATCGCCGCGCACCAAGAGGCGGTAGCTACCGTCGATCTCGGAGATGGTGCCGTTGGTGGTGCCTTTCTCCAGCACCGATACGCCGACCAGCTCGGCCCCGTTCTCATCGGTGACCGTTCCCGACACGGTCGTTTGACCATAAACTAAAGGAGTCAAAGCTAGCGTTAAACTAGCTAATAGAAAGTAGAATCGTGTTTTCATGCGCGACGGGGTTGGGGTTATGTCGCGCGAAGGTAGTGTTCTACTGTTAACTCAGTGTGAAGGATGTGTTAACAAAAGATCAACAAATGAGGGGATAGTTGAATACTAAGCTACCGAAGCGTATGTAGGCATTGGTGCCGGTTGGCGATTTCTGAGTACTTGTGGTTTCTCATGGCGGTGGCGCTTCAGAACTATTGTTTTTGTGCCTTTGTTTGGCAAGGGCAATGACTCTGTGTAAGCGCGTCTGCAGCAGTTCCTTTTCAGGCAACTCAGTCAGGTATTGAGCTACTTTGATACTGCTGCCCTCGAGCATCAGTAACTCTATGTGTTCAGTATTGCCTGCCGAGCACAGTATTAAACCAATAGGACTTTCTTCTTGGGGTTTGCGCTCGTGTTGATCAAGCCATCGAAGGTAAAGCTCCATTTGTCCTTTGTGTTCAGGCTTAAACTTTCCTAGTTTCAGTTCTATCACCACCAATCGGCGCAGACTACGATGGTAAAAGAGCAGGTCTAGGTAGTAGTCGGTCTGATCGACGGTGATGCGTTTTTGCCTGGCCAAGAAGGCAAAATCAGAGCCTAACTCAGTGATGAAGCGTTGCAGGTCGGCCAGGATAGCTGTTTCCAGGTCTTTCTCACTGAAAGTATCTTTCAATCCCAGAAAATCGAGCAGATAAGGATCGCGGAAGATCAGGTCGGGGGTGATTGTATCCCCTTGGCTTAGTGCCTTTAGCTCCTGTTGGATGAGTTTATCCGGCTTTTTGGAGATCGCGGTGCGTTCGTAGAGCATACTATCGATACGCTCATTGAGGAGTCTGACACTCCACCTTTCAAGCCGACCCATTTCCGAGTAGAACTCCCTTTTCAGGGGATCATCCAGGTACATAATGGTTTTCATGTGCGACCAGGACAATTCTCTCCACACTGTAGAGAGAATCTGCTCTTCGGAGAAAACCTCTGCACTATAAAGAAAATGCCGAAGCTGTTGCTCGCTCCATCCTTTGCCATATTGCTGTGTCAGACGCTGAGCAAGATCAGCGATCACAGCTTTACCATACGCCGCCCGTTCATTTTGTAATACCACCTTTTTGATGCTTTTGCCCACTTTCCAATAAAGCAGGGTCAGTTCATGGTTGGCCGTGCTGGCAATGCGTTGTTTAGCGCTGGCGATCAGTTCGTTGACAGTCTCAAAAAGGGTAAGATGTTGGTCGGGCAGTTCCATGATAGAATGGTTGTCGAATACTTACTCTTGCAAGTGTAGACATAAATTTTATTTTTTTTATAAATCGTCCTCTCACTCATTCCGCAAGCTATCCACCGGGTTGGCCGTGGCGGCCCGCACCGACTGAACACTTACCGTGAGCATCGCAATCAGCAGGGCCAGCAAGCCAGCCAAGGCGAAGATCCACCAGGGCATCAGCACTCGGTAGGCAAAGTCAGCCAGCCACTGATCCAGGGCGTACCAGGCCACTGGCGCGGCAACCACAAAGGCCACCAGCACCAGCTTCAGTAAGTTTTGGGACAGCAAGCGCACAATGCTACTTTCGGATGCCCCCAGCACCTTACGGATGCCAATCTCCTGGGTGCGTTGCACGATGGTGTAAGAGATGAGTCCAAGCAAGCCCAGGCAAGCAATAAAAATGGCCAGTCCGGCAAAGTAGATAAACAACTCACCGAAGCGGGCTTCGGCGCGGTACTGCTCGTCGAAGGATTGGTCAAGGAAAAAGTAGTTGAACGGTCGCTGCGGAGCGAGCGTTTGCCACTGCTGTTGCAGGGCCGCCACCGTGCGCTGCATATCATCGGAAGTTACGTTTAGCGAAAGAAAGCGGGCCCTGGTAGGTTCTAGCCGAACGGTCATCGGCTCAATGGCCTGCTGCAACGAGCGGAAGTGATAATCTTTCACCACGCCAACAATCGGGCCTTCCACCCCCCACTGCGAAAAGCGCTTGCCGATGATGGCTTCCGGTGAAGCGTAGCCGTAGCTCCGCACCAGCGCTTCGTTCACGATCAGGGCCGCCGTATCGGTAACAAAATCACGCGAGAAGGCTCGTCCGGCCGCCAGAGGCATTTCGTACTGACCAAGGAAGTCGTGGTCGACGTAGAACAGGTTCACGTTGCTGGCCTGCATGTCGCCCGCCGGATTTTCTATCTCGCTAAACGCCCCGTTGTTTCCCTGGCCCGGCACGCTGGACGAAGCCGAGATCGATAGCACCTCCGGATTATTGCCTAGCTGCTGCTTGAACGTTTCGATCTTTTCCTGCACCGTGCCGTCGAACCGAAAGTCAATCACCAGCATCTGGTCTTGCTTAAAGCCCAGCGCTTGGCTGCGCATATAGTTCAGTTGGGTATACACCACCGCCGTCCCCGCAATCAGCATGATGGAGATAGCGAACTGGGCCACCACCAACGCCTGGCGCAACACCACTCCGCGCCGACTGCTGCTGAACCGCCCTTTCAGAATAGCCACTGACCGGAAGCCGGACAACACCAGGGCGGGATACAATCCGGCCAGTAGCCCCACCAGCAGCGCTACGCCTAGGAAGAGCGGCAGGTAGTAGGAATGATAAAGAATGCTGGTCGCTACCATCTTGCCCGACAACTGGTTGAAGGCCGGAAGCAGCAGTTCGCCCGCCAGCAGCGCCAGCGCAAAAGCCAGCAGACTTAGCAGCAGCGATTCGCACAAGAACTGACCGACGAGTTGCCCGCGAACAGCCCCCACCACCTTGCGAATACCCACCTCCTTAGCCCGTTCGGTAGCCCGCGCGGTCGCTAAGTTCGTAAAGTTGATACCGGCGATGAGGAGAATGAAAATTGCGATGACCGAGAAGATTTTAATGTTGGTAAGGCTACCGGTTTGAGGAGCGCCTCGGTCGGAGAAGTAGACATCAGTCAGGGGTTCTAGGAAGAGCGTGTAAGTCATTCCTTCGTCGCGGTCTTGATCGCTTATATAATTTCTCAGAAAGGCAGGCAGTTTGCTTTCTAAGGTTGATGGGTTGGCCTGGTCCGACAACAAAATATAGGATTGGTACCCGAAATTACCCCACTGTTCGGCTCGGTCGGGGTTTAGTTTTTCCAAGCGTGTGGAGAGTGAGAGCAGAATATCAAAGGTGAAGTTTGAGTTTTCGGGCACGTTTTGCGTCACCCCGGTCACGGTTAAGTCGTGTTCTCCTTCCAGCCGCAGGCGCTGCCCCAGCGGGTCTTCGTCGCCGAAGTACCGATGAGCAGCATCTTCGGTGAGCACAATGCTGAAAGGAGCCACCAAGGCTGTGTTCGGATTGCCACGCAGCAAGGGGAAGTCAAACACCCGAAAAAAGGTAGAATCCGCGAACATACTTTCGTCTTCCTGAAACGTTTGCTCGCCCCGCTGGATCAGCAGTCCGGCATCATCGAAGCGCACCATGTTCTCTACTTCCGGAAAGTCAGCCTTCATGTATGCCGCCATCGGTGCCGAGGTGATGTCAATGTTAATGGTTTCGGTCGGCGTTTTAATATCCGTCACCATCCGGTAGATACGATCTTTTTTCGTATGAAAAGTATCGTAGCTCAGTTCGTGCTGCACGTAAAGAAAGATCAGCAAGCAACAGGTCATGCCGATGGCTAGGCCCAGCACGTTGATGATGGCGTAGAACCGGTGTTTCACCAGGTTACGGATGGCGGTAATGAAGTAGCTTCGGAGCATAGTAGGGGAGTTTGCTTCCCCTTTAGCAAGCCGAGTGCCAACCCGCCGTGCGGCCCGTGTGGGCACATTCCGCCTCAGCCAGGTGTACGGAACCGGTCAGTGGGTGATCGCTAGCGGACAGTTAACGAACCGTTAGGGCAACTTCAGCTTGGAAAAATCAAGATGAAAGCCGGGTAATACCGGGTCGCCGGACAGCGGGGTGCTGAAATCCGAATGCTGGCGAACTGCTTGCTCGGGTTGATAGATATGCACCGTTTCTTCTTCCAACACCACCAGCCAGCCCAACCGCGCACCGTTAGCCAGATAGCTTTTCATCTTTTCCTGCAGATCAGCTACCCGGTCGGTTTTTGATTTAAGCTCTAAAACAAAGTCAGGGCACACGGGAGCAAAGCTTTCTTTCTCGTCCTCACTGAGCTGTTGCCACTTGGCCAGTGTCATCCAGGATGCATCCGGCGAACGCATCGATCCGTCGGGCAGCGTGAAACCCGCCGAAGAATCAAACCCCAAACCTAATTGATGGCGTTCGTTCCAGGCTTCTAACTGAAAAAGAATCTTGCTATTGATGGATCCCGTGCTAGCGTAGGTTGGTGACATAATGATAATTTCTCGTTGGGCATTGCGCTCAATGTTTAGGTCGCGGTTATCCTGACAGAAGCGAAGAAACTCCGCATCAGTCATTTGCACTTCCGACCCTTTCAGTACGACTCTATCTAGCATGGCATTCGAGTAGGTTTACGCTCAAAAGATACGGTTTGTCACAGGTAAATCCAATGTTTCGCTCGTCTTTCGTATTTGCTCACGCGTACGCTATCGTTACCTTCCTCCCGGTTTCGGCCGCTTGCAGAATGGCTTCGATAATTAGCAAATCCTTGCGCCCTTCCTCTCCCGAAGCCAGCGGGTGCGTCTGCTGCCGAATACTCTGCACAAACGCATCCATCTGGGCAACCTGCTGATACCTGGGGTTTCGGATATTCATAGGCCCTTCGCTGGTTTCGCCCCGGGCACCGGTCGCATTGAAGGAGGGCTCAAGTCTACACCAACCTCGTTCGCCGGTGGCGTACAGGCGGTCCACGTAAGAAGAATAGGTGGTGCTGGAGCGGGCAACAATGCCGTCGGGAAATTCAAACTGCCAGAATACCGTTTCGTGAATGTCGACAAAGTGTTCTTTATCGAAGGTAAAAGCCTGCGCGGTCACCGTGATGGGGTCGGTGCCGAGCGTCCGCCAGGCTCCCTGGATCGCGTACACTCCCAGGTCCATGATGGCTCCGCCTCCTCCCATCTTCTTATCCAGTCGCCACGACGAAGGACCAGGCCGGGGAAATCCAAATCCGGACTCGATCACCTTGAGCGGACCGTAGGTTTGCTCCCGGACCAGTTGCCGCATGCGCCGGTGATGGGGTTCGAAGTACAGGCGGTAGCCGACGGACAGCTGTACGTTATTTTCCCGGCACGCCCGGATCATCTGGTCGGCTTCGGCCCCGTTCATGGCCATCGGTTTCTCGCAGATCACGTGCTTGCCCGCCTGCGCCGCTCGGATACTATACTCGGCGTGCATAAAGTTGGGCAGCACCACGTAGACAATATCAATGTCCGGGTTGTCAGCGATCCGGTCGAAGGTTTGATAGTTGTATACGTTCTTCCGGGGGATGCCGTATTCTCGCATCCATCGCTCCTCTTTTGCCGGAGTGCCCGTAACGATTCCCGCCAGATAACAGTATTGGGTATACTGGAGGGCCGGAGCCAGTTGCCGGGTGCTGTAGTTTCCCAATCCTACCAGGGCCACGCCCATCTTCTTCTCCGGCGGATACGCCGCGTGGGTCAAAGAGGGAGCCAGCAAGGCCCCGCCACCCAGGGCCGTCTGGGTGAGAAAGTGTCGTCGAGTTATAGGCATAAGAAAGATTATTAAGGTAATGTTCGGAACCGACCGCCGACTGCTCGGTAGTGGACCGCTGGCGTAAGTTAAGCAAACTTTATTTTGGTAATTAATGCGAATCAAGGGTAAAGAGTTAGTGCAAAACAGGCAGCAGCTATCTTACCAAACACATGCACAAGCAATCCTTGATAGGATCGGACTTTAGAAGCATTTTGTATCTGTGTTTTCTCATTAATCCAATTAAAGAAGGATTCTATGGGTTGCCGAACCGTAGAGACAGCGCAAGAGAAGAGCTCATCAGCAGCTTTATTGCGCTGTCTTTCTTGAGGAGATTGTCCTTTGATAAGCTTCACGGGGGTATAAATGAAGGTGTCTTGCTCTTCTAGCAACTCTTCATTGAGCGGACCATCAGCATACGCTTTATCGGCGAAGATGGCCTGACCAGCTAACTGAGGCAATATTGGTTTGAGAGCTGTTAGATCGTGGGTAGAAGCTGGGCGGCCGCCGCGCGGGTGATACCGATGAGTTCAGGAATGGGTAGTGAACCGGGCACTCGATTGGCAACTAGGTGCATTTTTACACCGTAGTAGTGCATTTTCTTAGTAGCGCAGTAGCCTTTGTTAGAGAGTTCACCAGCTACTCTTGCCTTTCGTTTATGGCTACAGAGTTTGATAGGCAGGGAGTCCACCAGTCTAATCTGAGCGCTAACTTCTTGGTCTACCATGCCTAGAAAGTATTCTGACAGACTAGGAAACACTTCCCCTAGGCGATTAAGCCGTGCGTTAAAGCCTTGATAGCTAGGAAGATCGGGGAACCATGAAAGCAAATGCTTCTTAGCGTAGCGCCAAATGGATTTGACCTTGTATTTTTCCTCTTCTAACATAACGAACAGATAAACGGTGAGCAGTTCTTGGTCAGTGAAAGCAGGCTCAGTGGAATTGTTGCTAAAGCGTTGACACTGATGAGCCAATTGATTATCATAGCAGTCACAGATGTGATAGTACAGGGCAATTAGTTGTAGAGTTTCCATACTCAATTAATGGCTCAACTACCACATCTGTTTCTTTTATCCCTGTACCCTTGATTCGCATAATTAATAGCATTCTAGCGCAGATTCTCCGAAGTGGTTCCACCGTGGACGCGGCGCCACCGCGGCTGTGCGAACTTATTTTCAGTCTCTGACCGCCTTGTTGAGGTTACTTGGCGGCCAGTCCCTCCGCGTCATCCAGCCGGGCAATGAGGCCCCAGCCGTAGAAGTAGTTGGCTACCCCGATCATCAGTTCGTTCTCGCCCGCCCGTAGCGGTAGGTCGAACGACGTGTTCGCCAGCGTGCAGCGCCCCCGAGGTTCCTTCATGGCGGGCGTGCCGAAGTAGTTTTTGTCTACGTGCAGCAGTTGCCCGTTGATCAGCACCCACACCTCATCGCTAAACCCTAGACGCAGCCGCTTAGCCTGCTCTTTCTCCGAACGAATGGTCGTTCTCAGCCACGCCAATCGCCGCCCCCCTTCTGCTGTCTTTCCGAAAGGCTTGCTCAGGTTCATCAGGGCGCGGTGCTCGGCTCGGATGGGTTTCCATTGGGTGGTGCTGTCCGGCACGTCTTCGTCCACCACGTCACGTCCGGCGGGGAAGTCAACCGGGGTGGTCACCGACCAGTCGCGCAGGTAGTAGGGGTCGTACTGCGTGGGATCGTAACCGGCAACGGCGGGCAGGTCTTCGGTGGCGTTCGGCCGAACCACCAGGTTGGCAAAGATGGCGTTGCCACTAAACGAGAGCTTGCCTGTGGTTCGCGCACTCTCCAGCACCGGCACGTGCAGCACGGCGGTGTCGTTGACGAAAACGCGCATCTGCCGTCCGTTCACGACCAGCTTCACGTAGTTCCACCGGTTTTGGTAGAGCGGGGCGGGGGCCTGGTAGTCGTCGGTGAGGTCCCACAGGCTTAGGCTATCCACCATTGTCGTGTACTGCGTGAGCGTGCGGTTGCGCGGATTAATGGGCCAGAAGGAGCGGATATAAAAATCTTCGCCCACCGAATGGTCGTCCGATTGGCGAAACCGGATGCCGACGAAGCCCCGCTCGGGCAGTTCGATATCAAACTCGATGGTACCGTCCGTAAAGTCTAGTTCTTTGAGGTGCATCAACGCCCCGTTGTCGAGCCCCTGCACGGCGGGCACCGAACGGTGAGTAATAAAGGCTACGCGGTCGGGATCCACCTCCCAGGCGTTGGGCTGCATGGCCACCCGTACTTCCGGGGGTTGTTGGGTCGGCTTCGGTTGCGCGGAGGCCAACAATGCGATAGCGAGGGTCAGGATAAATATCAATACTTTTTTCATGCATTGGTTTTGGGCAAGTGATTCGTTTATTTGATGCAATGAACGGCAGTATCTGAAAAAATAACGACCCAGCGCTTGTTCAATGCTGTTCAATCGTGTTCAGGCAGCCCCCCCAGCGCGTAAACAGAAGATAAAAAGGTTGGGGCAAGTTCGCCTTCCTTAAGGTTCGTGTCGACACCTAGAGTATATACACAAATATGATAGCTTTGTTGAATGGAAAAACAGGATGTGCTAAAGTTGCACGACAAGCGCTTGGATCGTGTGCTAGACAAGCTAACCGGACGTATCAGCGAAAAGCAGACGCTTTGCCTGCGGGCACTGTCCAATGCGCGCAAAGAGGAGGTTCAGTTTGGTAGATTTATAGGCAACCATAAAGTAAGTGTGCCCATGTTGGAAGAACAACTCTATACCCAGATGAGGAATCACTGTTCATCTTGCCATTGTTTGCTTATTGAAGACACCACAAAGTGTACTTGCTACCTTTGAGTGGACATTAAGTTAAGCCTGATAATCCTTAACTTAGCCAACATGAGAAAAGAAAAAAGACACTTCGACCGAGCCTTCAAAGTGATGGCGGTTGAACTCTGTTTATCCGGTAAGCCAACCAATCAGGTAGCAGAAGAATTAGACATCCGGGCCGACCTGTTGAGTCGCTGGAAGCGGGAATACAAGCAGAAGAAAGAGGGTAGTTTTTCAGGGCATGGTAAACCTTCACTGTCCCCGGAACAGGCTGAAGTAGCTAGACTAAAAAAGCAGCTACGAGAAGCTGAGATAGAACGTGACATCCTAAAAAAGGCAGTGAGCATCTTCTCCAAGAGCGACAGCAAATATTCAGGTTTATGAAAAAGCACCGATCTATGTTTGCCGTTGAGAAGATGTGCAAAGCGTTCAAAGTGAGCCGGAGCGGCTACTACAATTGGCTTAATAGGAAGCCATCGGCCCGACAGGCAAATAGGCAGAGCATCCTCCAACTGATCCGGGAGATTCATAAAGAAAGCAAAGAGCGCTATGGTAGTCCTAAGATTACCCGCGAGCTTCACAGAAGAGGAGTTCAGATATCCAGACCAAGAGTAGCCAAGCTGATGAAGGTAGCCGGTATCAGAAGTGTTGTTCACCGAAAGTTCAAGGTGAAAACTACCGACTCCAACCACAACTATCCAATCGCTAAAAACTTATTAGACAGACAATTCACTCCTGGAGCGGTGGCAAAAGCCTGGGTATCCGATATCACCTACATCAGAACTACGCAAGGGTGGCTCTATTTGACTGTCGTAGTAGATTTGGCTGACCGAAAAGTGATAGGATGGGCATTGAGCGAAACGATGAAAACCTGCGATACTGTGATACCAGCTTGGAAAATGGCCATCAAAAACAGACCGATAGTAAACGAACTTATCTTCCATTCGGACAGAGGTGTACAGTATGCCTGTCATGAGTTTAGAAACCTGCTTAAAGCCCATCCTTTAGTCACACAAAGTATGAGTCGGAAAGGGAACTGTTGGGATAATGCCGTAGCCGAAAGTTTCTTTAAAACCCTTAAATCAGAGTTGATACATGTGGCTGAACCAACCACTATGGTAGAAACAAGAGTAAGCGTGTTCGAATTTATTGAAGTCTGGTATAACCGAAAGAGAATGCACGCCTCGCTAGGGTATCTAACACCCGTAGAGTACGAAGCAAAATTGAAAGTAAACTATCACAAAAATGTGGCTTAACTTTTTGTCCACTTTTTCCTTGCAAGTTCAGAAGGATGCGAACAGGAATACCGTACTTTTTGATTAACTTTATCGGACAGCAAGCGCGGCGCAAGCAGCAATAAGCCCACCGTGATCCTTTGGTTAAATGTTTAGCTAATTGCCTAACGGATGGTCTAATTTCGCAGGCGATTTATTTGAAAAGTACTACGGGGGATGCGAATAAAATAATGTTGTGGGCGATTTAGGGTTTTTTGTTAGCGTAATCAGACGAATGTTATATTGCAAATATGCGCACTAGGTGTATTTATAGGGTTGTTAGGCACAAGTAAAAAAAAGAGAACTATGAAAACTATACTACCTATTTGCCTCTTTATTCTACTTCATGTTGATGCGATAGCATCTCGCTATCAAGTATCAGACAAACTTTCGGGTACTTTAGAAATTCTACCTAATGATAATCAGGTGAGCGCAGATTTGACTTACCAGTATGTTTCTTCTGAACAAACTGCGACAGAACAAATACAATTTTACCTGCCTTTAACTTTTGAAATTAATACAATAGAAGGCTCTGCTGTAAATCGTTACGAGGAGGTGATTGACACGACTTCCTACACTGGTAAAATATTTAAGACATTAGTTGTCCATTTGAATGCTCAGGAGACTTCTGATAAGCCTATAGATGTTCATATGAACTATAAGGGCATAGTGGAACTACGTAGTTTTTTCGGAATAAGCTTGCCCGAGAATTGGATTGAAATTTCTCCTAACACAGTAATGCTTACTCCGCTGACTACCGATTTGAGAGAGACCAGTGCTGAACTACTGGTGAAAGCTCCCAACGACTTTAAAGTAATTGCCCCCGGACAAACTATTCACCAAGCCAAAGGAGAAACTTTGATCAAATCAGATATACCACTCATAGGAATTAGCTTTGTATTAGGAAAGGATTTAGCTGTTGAATCCTATCCTTTTGAAGAGAATACCGTAAAACTAGTTTCTTACGAGGCCCAAGACTCCCTAAAGCAGGAGCTCGCATATATGGTTGGCTGGACTCTTAACTACTACAATGATACTTTTGGAAAGAAGCATACCAAAAGGAATATTACTATAGTTTTGCGACCTACAGCAGATGGAGACGCTAATTATGCAGTAGGAGATAATTATTTTGCTACCTACGACAGTAAAGAAGATTTCTTCAAGAACAAACGTTTTCACTTTGGTAACTTCTCTCATGAAATAGCGCACTTCTGGTGGCAAAGGGCTGACGCTTCTACTTCTGAAAATTGGCTGAATGAAAGTTTTGCGGAGTTTAGCTCGCTTCTAGCGGTAAAACATTTTTTTGGCGATGAAGTGTTCTTAAAAGTAATAGAGGGGCACCAAAAACAAGTAGAGAGTATTCCAGATAGCGTAACTCTAAAAAATTACGAGCGATTCGGACTATACGATCAAGTGATGTCCTACAGTGTAGGTACTCTAGTACTATATAGAATTTACGAACATATCGGGGAACAGAAATTTTACCGACTTCTGAGTGAAATAGACGATAAGCAAATTAATACGACGAAACAGTTTGTTGCACTCATAGATAAAAAGTTTAAAGGGAAATGGAAAGAAGAATTGTATAAACGAATAGGAAAGTGACCTGTGCCTAACACTATGCAGCCGCCAGCCGGGGAATCGTTAGAATGGCAGTTTTATTTCCCTAAGTCAGCGTGCTGATGATTGAAAGATTAATGCTCACAAAGCCCCGGCCCGACGGCTGCATTCAACATTAATCGTTGCGCGTTATGGGCAACATAGGAGTAAAAAAGTGAGTAAATTTGATAAAGAAAAACTAATAAAACTTGAGCAACAGGAGCAAGAGTTTGTCAATCATTATGCGATGAGATAAGACACAAAAACTCAGAATTACAACAACTCGTTCGCCAAATTGGCTAGCTCCGACCGCTCGCCTTTTTCTAAAGTAACGTGTGCGTACAGGGGATGCGAACGCACCTTGTCAATGAGATACGATAAGCCGTTGCTCTGCGAATCAAGGTAGGGCGTATCGATCTGGTACACGTCGCCGGTGAACACAATTTTGGTGTTTTCGCCCGCCCGGGTGATGATCGTCTTCACCTCGTGGGGCGTGAGGTTCTGGGCCTCGTCCACGATGAAGTAGATGTTCGACAGGCTGCGTCCCCGGATGTAGGCCAGCGGAGTGATCACCAGCTTCTCCTTGTTAATCATCTCGGTGATGCGGCCGTACTCTTTATCATTTTCCGGAAACTGATGCTGAATAAACTTCAGGTTGTCCCACAGTGGCTCCATGTAGGGGTTGAGCTTCGATTTGATATCGCCCGGCAGAAAGCCGATGTCTTTGTTGCTCAGCGGCACGATGGGGCGGGCCAAATAAATCTGCTTGTACTCGCGGCGCTGCTCCAGGGCTCCGGCCAGGGCCAGCAGGGTTTTGCCCGTGCCCGCCACTCCCTGCACGGTCACCAGCTTCACCTCGGGGTTCATGATGGCGTGCAGCGCGAAGGCTTGCTCGGCGTTGCGGGGCCGGATGCCGTAGGCGTTCTTTTTGTCGACCTTCTCCAGGCGCTGCGTCACCGGGTTATAGAAGCACAGCGCCGAGTTTTTGCTACTCTTTAGGATGTAATACTTGTTGCTTTCAGCCTTTTCGGGAGGCATCACGTCGGCCACTTCGGCAAAGCCGTCTTTGTAAATGTCGGCGATCTTTTCGCTGTTGATGCGATTGAGTACGGTTTTGCCCTGCCCCAGGTCATCGACGTGCTTCACCTTGCCGGTTTCGTAGTCCTCGGCCGTGAGGTTGAGCGATTTGGCCTTCAGCCGCAGGTTGATGTCCTTGGTCACCAACACCACGCTGCGGTCGGGGTAGGTTTCCTTGAGCGTAAGCGCGGCGTTCAGAATTTTGTGGTCGGGCTTCTTTTCGTCAAAGATTTTTTCGGCGTCTATCGAGCTTTCGTTGCTCATAATCACCTTGAAGTTTCCCCTGCTGCTGCCATCAAGCGGAGTGCCGCCCAGCGGAATCCAGTCCTGCAGGGTGTGGTTGCTCGACAACCCGTCCAGCATCCGAATAAACTCGCGCGCCTCGAAGTTGCGGGTGTCGTTGCCCTTCTTAAACTGGTCGAGCTCCTCGAGCACCGTGATCGGAATGCCCACGTCGTGCTCGTCGAAGTTCATAATCGCGTCGTGCGAGTAGATGATCACCGAGGTGTCGAGGACAAATATTTTCTTGGGGGTCGGAGCTTCTTTTTTCTTAGCGCGGGGCATGGCGAAAAAATATAAACGATAAATGTGGAGTAGGGTGATGGGTGTCCCACGGGCGAGCCGGAGACTGGGGGCCAAATATACTAGACCCCCATAAGTTAACCCAACTTCGGGCCGATTAGTTGACGTGCCAAAGGGGTTACACTTGGCGATACTTTAGCACAAAAGTGTCTTCTTTTTCTTGCGGAATAACGCGCAGCACGTTGGCTAACACCAACAAGATCAGGGTGCGCGAGGCCCGGTAACGTGATTCGTTCACCAAGCGGGCAAACTGGTTTACGGTGATCTGCGCGTTTTCTTCCAAGTAGGTCATCAGCATCCGCTCTTTTTCGCCGAACTGAAACTTCACGTCCTTGTCCTGGCGCGAGCGTCGCAGAATTTGCCACACTTCCGAACTCGCCTGCAGGCTCTGATCCTCGTGCCGTACGTAGGCGCGCCCCTTGTATTTTTTGGTGGGCGAGGCGGGGTTGTCATTGGGAAAAGCGCTGCGCAGCACGTAGTGGGGCTTGCGCTGCCCCTCGTGGATTTTGTAGTGGATAACCGACTTCTGACCGGAGATAGGAATCACCTCCACGTCGTAGTCGATGGAAGGCCGACACCACTGCGCAATGGCTTTCTCTAAGCCGTAGCGTTCTTCTTCGGCCGAGCGCACGCCGGGAATGCTGCCGTTGTCGTCGACTCCGATGAGCAGACTTCCGCCGCGGGTATTGGCAAAGGCCACAATCTCACGAATGATTTTGTTGGGGTGGGCAACTTTGCGCTTGAACTCAAGCCGCTCTCCCTCGCCCCGCCGCACCAGCCGCTGGATTTCTTGCAGTGACATCTTCTTTAGGTTGCAGCAGCGACCGAGGAAACAGCAAAAACGGATGTTCCGGCCGCTACTTGTTATCGATCCTCATCGTCATCCTCTTCTTCGTAGTCCGACATACTGAACATGCTGCTGAGCAGGTCTTTGAACTGGGTGCCCGCAGTAAGTTGCTGTTTGCTCAGCTGACTGTATTCGGCCAAACCGTGCAGGGCAAATTCCATCAGAAAGTAGCGCGTTTCTTCGTCTACGTCAGGGTGATAGAACTTCACCAGTTCGGGCAAACCCGGCACTTTTTGCAGCGCCTTACGGTAGTCGTTGCGGGGCAGATCGTTAAGCAGATCCACTTCGTTGCCCTCGCCAAACCAATTCACGATATCCACATAGGGGCTCTTTTCCTTCTGCTTCCGCTTGTCTTCCGGGTTGGGGAAGTAATTGACAAACTGTGAGCGAATGGCCTTGCCCACCAGGTTGTGCGCCACGATGCCCGCTCCCTCCTGCTCACCTTCGTAGACGAGTTCCACCTTGCCGGTGATCGAAGGAATCACGCCCACAAAATCCGTGACGCGGACGAAAGTTTTCTTTTCGTTGTTGATCAACGTGCGCCGTTCGGCCGCGCTCATCAGGTTCTCGTAGGCCGAGATGGTAAGTCGGGCTGATACTCCGCTCTTTTCGTCCACGTACTCGCTCTCGCGGGCTTCCAGGGCCACCTGCTCGATAAGGTCCTTCACCAACTCGGTGAGCCCAATGGCTTCTTTCTGCGGTTCCTTGATGCGGGCTTCTTGTTCGGTAATCTTTTTGCCAATCTCAATGCTACGCGGGTAGTGGGTGATAATTTGACTGTCGATGCGATCCTTGAGCGGAGTGACGATGCTGCCGCGGTTAGTATAATCCTCGGGATTGGCCGTGAACACAAACTGAATGTCCAACGGCAGGCGCACTTTGAAACCCCTAATCTGAATGTCGCCTTCCTGCAAAATATTGAACAGCGCCACCTGGATGCGGGCCTGCAAATCAGGCAACTCGTTAATGACGAAGATGCCCCGGTGCGAACGCGGAATAAGGCCGTAGTGAATCACCCGCTCGTCGGAGTAGGGCAATTTCAGAGCGGCCGCTTTGATGGGATCGGTATCGCCGATCAGGTCGGCCACCGATACGTCGGGGGTGGCGAGCTTTTCGGTGTAGCGTTCTGAGCGGTGCCACCATGTGATAGGAGTGTCGTCGCCTTTCTCATCGATTAAAGCCTTTCCCTGAATTGAGATCGGGTTCAGCGGATCGTCGTTCAACTCCGAGCCTTCGATCACCGGAATGTACTCGTCCAGCAGGTCGATCATCATGCGGGCCATCTTGGTTTTAGCCTGTCCGCGCAGTCCGAGGAACACGATGTTGTGCATTGACAGCAGCGCCCGTTCGGTATCGGGAATCACAGATTCTTCGTAGCCCCAGATACCCGGAAACACGTCTTCCTTGTTGCGCAGTCGCTCAATGAGGTTGTCGCGCAGTTCTTGCTTCATGGAGCGCGAGCGGTAGCCGCTTTCCTTGAGGGCACCAAGGGTGGTTATCTTCAATAATTTATCTGATGTCATGCTGTTGAAGGATTGAATGATAGAATGACTGAATGAACGGATAACTGAATAGAATGCATTTTATTCAATCACTCCTTCATTCAATCATTCAATTAGCTTCGGTAGTTCTTTCTTCGGTTTCTTTTGTAGTCTTCAAAAATCAGGTTGCCGAGTCCCTGTAGGCTGCTGTAGTAGGCGTTGCCGTTGTTGGTTTCGGTGAATTTTTGCACAAATTGCTTTAGATACGGGTCGGAGGCGATCATAAAGGTGGTAACGGGCACCCCGATGCGGCGGCACTGGGCAGCCAGATTCAGCGTCTTGTTCAGGATTTTGCTGTCCAACCCGAAGCTATTTTTGTAGTACTTAATTCCTTGTTTCAGGCAGGTAGGCTTGCCATCGGTGATCATAAAGATTTGCTTGTTCTTGGTCTTGCGGCGGCGCAAAATGTCCATTGCCAGCTCCAGACCGGCCACCGTGTTGGTATGATAGGGGCCCACCTTCAAGTAGGGCAAATCTTTGATCTGAATCTGCCAGGCGTCGTTGCCGAACACAATGATGTCAAGTGTGTCCTTTTTGTACTTGGTGGTGATCAGTTCGGCTAGGGCCATCGCCACTTTCTTGGCGGGCGTGATGCGGTCTTCACCGTACAGAATCATCGAGTGCGAGATGTCGATCATCAGCACCGTGGAGGTCTGGGTTTTGTATTCGGTATCGTTCACCTCCAAATCGCCCTCGGTGAGGGTGAAGTCGTTGATGCCGTGGTTGATCTGGGCGTTGCGGATGGAGTCGGTCATAGAGATCTGCTCCAGGGTGTCGCCGAACTCGTAGTCGCGCCGGTCGGTGCTGGGCTCGTCGCCGAAGCCGCTGTAGGTGGTTTTGTGGTCGCCCGCCCCCGACTTTTTCATCTTGCCGAAGATTTCTTCCAGCGCGTTCTTGCGCACCAGACGCTCGGTCTTGGAGGTGACCTCAAACTCACCGGGCTGGTTTTCTTCGGTGATGTAGCCCTTGTCCTTCATCTCCTGAATAAAGTCACCCATGCCGTACTCATCGTTGGTGAAGCCGTACTGGTTGTCCAGACTGGTCATCCACTGCAACACCTCCGACAGGTCGCCCGAGGTGATCACCATCAGCTCCATAAAGATTTTCAGCAGTTGGTCGAAGGTGCTCTGGCCCTCGGCATTTTCGTCCGGAACGTATTCCGTAAATCGGTATCCTAGCATAATATGGGTGAGAACGTGAAACGTCAGATTATGTTTTCGCGCGCTGGCGTGGAAGATTTCGTGTCAGACGCTATAACAACGGACGGGAAAGAAATATTCAAAAAAGGGTAAATTTGTAAGTAGCGGGGAGGATGAATTATTATCTTGATAAGAGGTTAGCTAAAAATTTTTATAAAGAAATGAAAGAGGAAACCAAGCGAATTAGTGAGCAAATCAGTGAAAAAATTCATGAGATTGATTCGGCAGCTCGGGTAATCCTTTACGGATCACGAGCTAGGGGTGAAGAACGGGAAGATTCGGACTGGGATATACTTGTGCTAACGGATTATCCGGTGGATATTCAGGCGGAAAGAATTTTCCGAAACCATCTATTTTCTACGCAGTGAATGCGCTTCTGGTTGATAACGAAATCTATGCTCGTTCCCATTCGGGAGCAAAGAGTCAGTTTTCGCTGCACTTTATCAAGACCAAAAAGCTTGACATCAAATACGGAATTCTGTTTAGCGAACTGTTTGACTGGCGGCAGAAAGGTGACTACGAAAACTTGTTCGACTTTGATGAAGCATCAGTAAGTCCACTGTTCAAACAGGTAGATGAATTTATCGAAGCCATAAAGCACGAGATACGACGTCCTTAAAGCACCTTACCCCCTTCCATCCTATCTATCCCGACCCCATCCGGCCTACCCTGATCTCACTTCTCCATCAACTTGCTCATCCCCGCATTCAGCAACTTATCGGGTACAAAGTTCGACAGATACACCTGTAGTTTGTTCATCGCTCCCGACACCACGCGAGTTTCGCCCTGCATCATGGCGTCGTAGCCGTCTTGGGCCACCTCGGCGGGCTCCGACAGGGGCGTTTCGGTCACGTTGGCTCCTTCGGCGTCAGCTCGGTCAAAAAACTGGGTATCCGACGCTCCGGGGCACAGCGCCGTGTTGGTCACGCCGGTGTCCCGGAGTTCGTAGGACAAGGCTTTGGAAAACGACAGCACAAAGGCTTTGGTAGCGGCGTAAACCGACAATTTGGGCACCGGCATAAACGACACGGTGGAGGCGAGTTGCAGAATCTTACCGTCGCCGCGCTGCACCATATCGCGCATGAACAGCTTGGTCAGCGTCACCAGCGAGGTCACATTGAGTTGAATCATCGCGAGTTCTTTCTCCAGATCGGTATCCACGAACAAACCGTGTTCGCCGAACCCGGCGTCGTTCACCAGGGCGTGCACCGGCCAGCCGTGCTGCTGCACCGCCTCGTAGAGTTCTTGGGCCGCGTTCGCCTGCGACAAATCTTTGGAAATGACCAGCGTTTGGCAACCGGCAAATTCGGACTCTAGCTGCTGGGCTACCTCGTGCAGTTCGCTTTCGGTGCGGGCCACCAGAATTACATTGTAGCCATCGCGGGCAAAAAGTTTTACGAGTTCGCGGCCGAAGCCACTGCTAGCCCCGGTGACCAGGGCGGTTTTCTTATTGGTATCCATCGTAGAAAAAATTTTGGTGGTATAAAAAATCGATTATAATAGAGGATATTCTGATAATTTGCTATGAAAACGAAAGGGGTAATTTGCCAGCTATTTTAGTAAGTAAACTATCCAAAGTAACCCGACAGACCGCACCACGGTGTCCACCCTAATCTACTACCACTAACGCGTTTACACCCGGCTGGGTTTGGGCGACTGCTCTCTGTTTTTGATTCGCTGTGCCGAAATTACTTTCAACATCATGACCAGAGAGGCCAGAAGGCCGCGAGATGATACACTGATGAATGATTAGAAAACAGGGCCAAGCCTGTCTCACTCGGACAACCGATCCAACCAACCCGCCATCTCCTGCTGCAACGCTTGCGCCGCGCGGCCGACTTGCTGCGCAAAATCTTTCCCGCTCCCGGCATAAATAATGCCCCGCGATGAGTTGACTAACAATCCGCAGTAAGCGTTCAGGCCGTGCTGCGCCACCTCGGCCAGGCTGCCGCCCTGCGCGCCCACGCCCGGCACCAACAAGAAGTGATCGGGAGCCAGCGCCCTGATCTCTCGCAAGCGATCGGCCTGGGTGGCTCCCACCACAAACATCAGCCGGTCTACGTTGCCGTCGGTCGCATCGTCCCACTGCTGGCTCGTTTGAATCACTCGCTGGTAGAGGGGAAGAGCATCTTCGTTATCGGTTATGTGCTGAAAGTCGTGGCTGCCGGGGTTCGAGGTGAGCGCCAGCAGCACGACCCACTTGCCGGGATAGCTCCAGAAGGGAACCACCGAGTCGCGCCCCATGTAGGGAGCCACCGTCACCGCGTTGAAGGGCAAGGTTTCGAAAAAGGTTTGGGCATACAAGCGGGAAGTGTTGCCAATGTCACCCCGCTTGGCATCGGCGATGGTGAAACAGTCGTCGGGAATGTAGTCGACGGTTTTTTGCAAGCTTTCCCAACCCGATGGGCCCAGCGCCTCGTAGAAGGCTACGTTTGGCTTATAGGCCACGCAGTAGGGGGCGGTGGCGTCAATAATCTGTCGATTGAACGCAAACACCGGATCGGGTTCGCGTTGTAGATGGGCCGGAATACGGGCGGGGTCTGGGTCGAGCCCTACGCACAGAAAAGAGCGTTTCTGCTGGATATTACGGAAGAGTTGGTCGCGGGTCATACAGGAAGGTTGCGTAGGCACATCGGCCCCGCAAGATAAGCATTAGAAAACAACGTGCCACGCGGTCCCGGCAATTTGCCCCCCCCCTCCCTAGCACCATTCCCCCCAAGTCCTTACCTTTACTCATTCAATCATTCACCAATTCAATCATTCAATGAGTCTCCCCCCCCTGCAACCCACTTGGCGCTGGTACGGTCCCGACGACGCCGTCACCCTGCCCGAAATCCGGCAAGCAGGCGCCACCGGCGTGGTCACCGCCCTGCACCACATTCCCGCCGGGGAAGTCTGGCCCACCGAAGAAATCCGGCAGCGACAGCAAATGATTGCCGAAGCCGGACTCACCTGGAGCGTGGTAGAGAGCGTAAACGTGCCCGAAAGCATCAAAACCGCCGCCCCCGACCGCGAAGACTATTTAGAGAAGTACCGGCAGACGCTGGTGAACCTGGCCGAGTGCGGCATCCGCACGGTGTGCTATAACTTTATGCCAGTGCTCGACTGGACCCGCACGCACCTGGCCTACCCGGTGGCCGATGGCTCGTTGGCCCTGCGTTGCGACGTACGCGCCCTGGCGGCCTTTGATCTTTACGTCTTGAAGCGCCCCGGAGCTACCGATGATTTTTCAAACGAACAGCAGGCGGCCGCTCGCAAGTTTCTCGACGAGCTGTCAGAAGAAGAGCGCCACGACCTACAGCAGAACCTGATGGCCGGACTACCCGGCACCCGCGAGGTGCTCACCCTCGACACCTTCCGGCAACGACTGTCGGCCTACGATGCCATCGATGCGGCTCAGTTGAAAGAAAACTTGTTCTACTTTTTGCGCGCGGTGGTGCCCACGGCCGAGGAGGTGGGCGTGCGGCTGGCCATCCACCCCGACGACCCGCCCTTTTCGGTGATGGGGCTGCCCCGCATTGTGAGCACCGAAACCGACCTGCGCGAACTCGTGGAGGCCGCCCCCTCGCCCAGCAACGGGCTCACCTTCTGCACCGGCTCGCTGGGCGGCCGCGCCGACAACGACCTGTCCGGCATCGTGGAGCGACTGGGGCCCCACATTCACTTTATCCACCTGCGCAACGTGCAGCGCGAGGCCGACGACAGCTTCTACGAAGCCGACCACCTGGACGGCAGCACCGATATGTTTGCCGTGATGCGCGCCCTGATCAACGAGCAGCAAGCCCGGCAGCAGGCCGGTCGTGATGATCTGGCCATTCCGATGCGCCCCGACCACGGTCACCAGACGCTGTTCGACGCGGGCCGCCCCTTCTTCCCCGGCTACTCGGCCGTGGGCCGCATGCGCGGACTGGCCGAACTGCGCGGACTGGAACTGGGTATTCGGCGGATGATGTAGGCCGTAGACTAACCAATTTTGGTCGCTTGGTTAGCGATGGCAGACCCGCCGACTAATCAACCCAATAATTCGGATCCATAATTGACAGTATGCCGGTAAAATTCCTATCTTCCGTCCCCCTTGTTGTTCACAACCACCTATCAATGCTGCTTCGTCTGCCATTCTGTTTTGCGTTTGCTCTTTCCGTTGCTCCTTTATCCGCCCAGACCTTGGCGGAGTTGGTGGTGGAAGCTGGTGACTACGCCCGCCTGAACACCCCGGTTTCGGTGTCCTGGAACGAACTGCAACTGCCCGGTGTCCTCACCGACAGCCTGCAACTGGTAGAGCGCCGGGATGAAGATACAGCGCCGGTGGCGGTGCAGTGGGACGCCTCCTCCGGGATGCTCACCTGGGTACTGCACGGTGAAACTCCGGCTCGCACCACCCGCCGCTATACGCTGCAACGTAGCGAATCGACTCTTGACTCACCCGCTACCGTGGTGGCCCACGATCAGGACGAGGCGGTCACTTTTTCTCTGGGCGGACGCGAGGTGCTTACTTACCAATACGGCCTGGCCCCCGTACCCGCCGGGGTGGACGAGATTTACCAACGCGGCGGCTTCATTCATCCGCTGCGCTCTCCCGCCGGAGGCACGCTCACGCGCATCCAGCCGCCCGACCACTACCACCACTACGGCATCTGGAACCCCTGGACGCACACCGAGTTTGCCGGGCGCGAGATTGACTTTTGGAATCTGGCCAAGGGGCAGGGCACGGTAGAATCGCGCGGCGTTACCGCTACCGCCAGCGGCCCGGTGTTCGGGGCACTCACCGCCTGGCACGAGCACATCGCCTACGCCGACACGACGGATCAGTCTACCGGACAGAAGCTGCTTAACGAGACCTGGGACGTGCGGGTGTGGAACAGCGATGCCGAGGGGAAATCTTATCTGGTGGATTTTACCTCGACCCAACGCAACGTCACTGAACAGCCGTTTACCTTGAAGGAGTACCGCTATCAGGGCTTCGGCTTTCGGGCCAACGAGCGGTGGGACGACCGCACGGCGCACCTGCTCACCTCGGCGGGCAAGAACAAGGCCGACGGCAACGGCACCCGCGCCCGCTGGATCGATGTGCGGGGGCCAACTGATCAGGTCCGTCCGGACCGGGGCGAAGCGGGCGTGTTGTTTATGACGCACCCGACCAACTTCAACTTCCCCGAGCTGCTGCGCATCTGGCCCGAAGGAGCCAACGAGGGCGCAGAAAACGTGTTTGTGAACTTCAACCCCACCCAAGACCGCGACTGGGTGCTGCCACCGGGCCGCAACCACGCCCAGCGCTACCGCATGCTGGTCTACGACGGGCAGATCGATTCAACAACGGCCCAGCGCTACTGGCAAGACTACGCCTACCCGCCTCGGGTGCAGGTGCGCCGCTTGGCGGATTTGCGCGGAAAGAAGCTGCTGCTCTACACCAAAAATGGGGAGGGCTACGTGCACGATAACATTCCGGCCAGCATCGCGGCGATTGAGAAGCTGGCCGAGGAGAACGGCTTTACGGTGGTTCCGTCGGAAGACCCTGGGATGTTTACTACTGACAACCTGAAGCAGTTTGATGCGATCATTTTATCGAACACCAACAACGACATCTTCGACGCCCCGGCCCAGCACGACGCTTTCCAAAACTATATGCAGTCGGGCGGGCGGATGGTGGGCATTCATTCGGCCTGCGGCTCGGAGCGCGACTGGCCCTGGTTCGCGCGCATGCTGGGGGGCCGCTTCGTGCGCCATCCTAAACTGCAAGACTTCGACGTGAAGGTGCTCGACGCCAACCATCCGTCTACTGACTTTTTGCCTCCCACTTGGCACATTCAGCAAGACGAATGCTACTATCTCAACCAACTAAATCCCGATATCCACGTATTGCTCGCCGCCGACTTGACCACCGTAGAAGACGAAAAGAAGTCCGAATACCCTGGCGAAACTTTCGGTGAAATGTTTCCTACCAGCTGGTGCCACACCACCGGCGGCGGCCGACAGTGGTACACCTCGCTAGGCCACCGCTCGGAACACTACTCCGACCCAATGTTCATGCGGCATATCTTGGGGGGGATTGAGTGGGTGTTAGAATAACTATTGATAGATAATGCTTTCATTGCTCAAAGACATATTCACAAGGAGAAATAAACGCCAAAGCGATTCATTAGAGTTTGTCTGGTCTTTAGTCGGAAACATTGTAAAAGAACACGAATACGGCGAAAGCCGAGAAATCAGAAGAGGATCAAAACATTTTCCACCCGGAGCGAAAGTTTACTGTATTCCTGAGTTTGGTGGAATGGGGCATGAACGTATAACCGTGCTAGGAATCCCAAGGAAGTCGAGGCGATACATTAAGGTTATAATCCCGTTAAATTTAATTGAAAACTGGCGAGTCAAAAAAGTTTATCATCCTCACGTTGTAAAACTACTAGATGAACACAGCAAATGGAGTGATAATGAATGGTCCAGGAAAGAGGTTTTGGAATACGTCGAGATGTTTTCTAAATGGTGTTAGGTACCCCAATCTGGCGCAGGGCCTCCGGCACTGTGACCAATGTAGGTGGGTTCTCTGAACCCTATGCGTTTACTCTTAAGTCTGCACTGATTTAAGGATAGACGCGGACATTTCTTTGAGTAAATTGTTGAAATAGCATCTGTTGATATGAAGCAATAGGACTTACCAGATCGATGGAAAGATAAGCTTGCCAACGTATAATTCTGATAAGGTATTAAAATAAAATTTTTAAACATCAAAGCCATGCTAACCGCTAAAGACATTGAAACAAAGCTACATGAAATCAAACCTTACTTGTCTGACAGGTTTCACGTGAGTAAAATTGGCTACTTTGGTTCATTTGCCGAAGATCGGCAAACCGAAGAAAGCGACATAGATATATTGGTCGACTTCGCGATTACCCCCGGCTGGGATTTTTTCGCTTTGGAAGAGTATTTAGAAAACGTGTTTGACCGAAAGATAGACTTAGTGACGGAGCGAGCACTGAAAAAGCAACTTAGCGAACAGATTCTAAGACAAGTAAAATACATTGGCTAAACAGAGAAACTTCATTCTGTATCTAGAAGACATACGCGCTTCTATGCTTCGTATTCAGGAGTACATTGCAGAACATAATGCTGACTCCTTTCAGCAAGACTATAAAACGGTTGATGCCGTTATCAGAAACTTTGAAATCATTGGTGAAGCTACCAAGAACTTACCCACCACACTGAAAGAAAAATATCCTGATGTTCCTTGGAAAGAAATGTATCGTTTGAGAAATCGAGTAAGTCATGATTACTTCGGCGTTGATTATCAAATCATTTGGCATATTGCTGTTGACTATCTTCCTGATAATCTAAAGCAAATCACCGAAATAATAAGACAAGAGACTTGAAACGCACACCAGCAAAGGGCAACTCTCCCCCTTGTGTCATTCTGTAAGAACCTTTTTACAAAAAACAACGAAAGCACTCAATCGAACGAATCAAAAGTGGAAAGTGCATTTTCCCTTGATGGAGCATCCCTCCCAACAGTAACAAGATCCTTGCCCGGCATGGAATGCTGGATGACAGGAGGAAGCCAACTAATTACTGAAATAACAAAAGCAAGAAACGTAAAACAACCCACCATGAACCGACGCAATTACCTCAGAAAGTCACTAGCGGGCACCGCCGGAGCCATCTTCGCACCCACCATTGTGCCCTCCACCATTTTTGGCAAAAACGCCCCGAGCAATAAGATTCACGTAGGGCAAATCGGCTGCGGACGCATTGCCCGGGAGCACGACCTGCCCGAAACCATGAAGCACGACCTGTCGCGCGTGGTGGCGGTGTGCGACGTGGATAGCAAACGCAAAGAAGACGGCAAGCGCTTCGTGGAGCAGTGGTACGCTGAGAACAAGCAGAAAGACAAGTTCATCGACGTGCAAATGTACGACAACTACCGCGCACTGCTGGCCAACCCCGACATCGACGCGGTGATCATCAGCACCCCCGACCACTGGCACGCCCAACCGGCCATCGAGGCGGCACTGGCGGGCAAAGCCATTTATTTACAAAAGCCCACCTCGCTCACCATTGAAGAAGGCCGGGCCATGAGCGACATCATCCACCGCACTGGCGCGGTGTTTCAGCTGGGCAGCCAGCAGCGCTCCATGAACCCCTGGCCGCAGTTCAAGCGGGCCTGCGAACTGGTGCGCAACGGCCGCATCGGCGACCTGCAAACCGTGAAGATCGGCCTGCCTAGCGATCCGGCGGGCGGCATCCCTACCCCGATGGAGATTCCTGCTAACCTCAACTACGAAATGTGGCTCGGCTCCACGCCCTACGTGCCCTACACCGAAGAGCGGGTGCATCCGCAAACGGACTACTCGCGCCCCGGCTGGCTGCGCTGCGAGCAGTTTGGCGCGGGCATGATCACCGGCTGGGGTGTGCACCACATCGACATCGCCCACTGGGGCATGGACACCGAGCATACCGGCCCGGTAGAAGTGGAAGCCACCGCCCGCTTCCCGGAAGACGGCCTGTGGACGGTGCACGGTCCGTACCACGTCACCAGCCGGTACGCCAACGGCGTGGAGATGATTGTCGACGGTGAATTCCCGAACGGAGTGCGCTTCGAGGGCACCGACGGCTGGGTCTTCGTCTCGCGGGGCAACGTGGGCGTCACTGCCAACGACCCAAGCTTTGCCGGTTCGGAAGCGTTCTCGGCCAGCGGCCCTAAGATACTGCAGTCGGAGATTGGCGAAGACGAGGTGCACTTATACAGCAGCCCCGAGCAGCACGGCAACTGGCTGAACTGCATCAAGTCGCGCGAACTCACCATCTCTCCGGCCGAGGTGGCGCACCGCTCGTGCAGCGCCTGTCTGGTGTCGCACATTGCCATGAAAATCCCTCGCAAACTGTACTGGGACCCGGTGAACGAGCGCTTCCGGAACGACGACGAGGCCAACCGCATGTTGTCACGCTCACAGCGCTACCCGTGGGGCTACGAGAACATCCCGGCGCTGGCACGAGGCTAGCCTGTACTTCACTTTCCGGGCACTTCTGTCACCCTCAACGTCTGCACGTTCACCCAGTACCCGCTCACCGAAGCGTAACCCAGTTGACGCAGGATAGCCGCGCTATTTTCCACAATGCGCGCGTGCTCGGCTTGCTCGTCGGCCAATCCAAAGTGCACGATGACCGCCGCTGCGTCGGGTGCCGCAGTGTCGGATACTGATGTTTCGGAGGCGATCATCACGCGGTCGGGGCACACGTAGCGCTGGTCGCCCGACAGCAGGGTGCGCTGGATCATCACCGAACCGGCGAACTCGTACCAGGGCCGCAGGGTAGCCTGGTTCAGGGCTTGCGCCACGCGTTGCTCCAGCTGCCGACGCTCCGCCAGGGTGATGCCGCGTTCGTAGTAAACGTCTTGCAAATGCCGCTCGGCCTCACTGCGGTGGCGGGTGCGCACCAGCACCTCCCGAAGCAGGCCCGCCAGATTAACGCTCAGCGCGTTCGGCTCCGATGACTCGGCAAAGTAGCCGCGCGAAGTGGGCCGCACCATCAGGCGGTCGCGCCACCGCACCGAGGGGTACGCCGTCAGGGTGAAGGGCACTTTTTTCGTTCGGGGCCGCTCCTCCCGCGCGTCGGTTCCGATCTCCAGCACCTTGGCGTCGTGGTCGTAGTGATCGGCCAGGCTGATCCGGCCGGACGGAGGCGGCACTTCCGTGAAGCTCTGGTGCAGCGCGTTGGCCACCGAGTTAATTTTACCCTTGCTTTTCGTGAGAGGTGCAAAAGCGTACAGGCACTCTTCGGCCCGGGTGAAGGCCACGTAGAGCAAATTAAGGTTGTCCATGTGCGCCCGGATCAACTCTTCGTAGTACTCTTGATCGAACACCGTCTTCGACAGGGCGCTTCCGTAGCGCAGGGGCATCAGCCCCAGGGCGTCGAGGGGAGGCGTGGTGGTGCGGCTCCACAGAATGTTGGTTTGGCTAGGGTGATGGTCGGTGTCCCAGGTGCAGAAGGGCAGGATCACCACCTTGAATTGCAGTCCCTTCGCCTTGTGGATTGTCATGATGCGCATGGCGTCTACCGCTTCGGGCACCTGCACCGAGGTTTCGTGCCCTCGTTCGTCCCACCACCGCAAGAACGCGTGCAGATCGCCCTGCTCCGTGCGGGTGTAGTTGAGCACCGCATCCTGAAAGGCTTGCAGGTAGATCGTCTCGGTGGCTTGCGGCCCGCCGGTGCTGTCGAGTCCGAAAAGTTGCACCAGGTTCTCCACCAGTTCGTAGAGCGGCAGCTTGTTCAGGTAGTCCTGAAAACGTTGGAAGTCGGCCGGAAGCTCCTGATAAAATAGGCTCAGGTCTTCTTTGTCTCCGGCTGCGGCAAACAGCCGGTGCCAGTCTACGGACTCCTGGGGTAGGTTGCGCAGGCGACGGTACTTGTGGACGATGCTGCCCTGCGCGATGCGATCGTCGGGATTGTCCAGAAACCGCAGCACGTCTACCAGCAGCCCCACCGTGAGCGAAGCGTTCAGAAACAACGACTCCGGCGAGATCACCTCGTAGCGGTAGCCCTCCCGCGCCCGACCCTGGTTTTTGTACTCCATAAAGGTCGCGGCGATCTCCTGCCCTTCGCGCTTGTTGCGCACCAAGAAGGCAATATCTTGCAGGGCGTAGTCTTGGTCCTGCAACCGCTCAACCATCGCCGGAAGTTGCTCCTTCACGTAGTCTTTCCAGTGGATGTCGTCGTCCGCACCGACCAACTGCTCCTGCTCCAGCAGTTGGATGCGCACGTGCCCGTGCCAGTTGCCCCGGTAGGTAGCGGGCAGGTCCTGTCCCACGTGGGCGTAGGCCGCGCGGATCACCTCGGCCCGCCGAAGCAGTTCCTGGCGTAGCGCCTCGTTGGTTACCTCCCCCAAGCGCTCTTCCATCGTTTGGTAGAGCAACTGCGACAACTGGGCGAAGAGCGCATTGTTGAAGTCCACGATGTGCCGACGGCTGCGGTAGTTGCGGTCCAGGTCGCGCACTTCGGTTTGGTAGTCGGCCACGTCGTGCTGGATTTTCTCGAGCAGCAGTTGCCAGTCGCCCCCGCGCCAGCGGTAGATCGACTGCTTCACGTCACCCACCACCAGGTTGCGCTGCCCGGCGCTGAGGCTGTTGGCGACCAGCGGACGAAAGTTGGCCCACTGCAGGCCCGAGGTGTCCTGAAACTCGTCGATGAGGAAGTTCTGAAAGGTGGTGCCGATCTTCTCGTAGATAAAGGGGGTGTCGTCGCTGCCAATGATATCCTTCAGGAAAAGCGGGGCGTCGGAGATGAGCATCAAGTCGTGCGCGCGCTTGTAGGCCTGCAACTGCGCCTCCAGGTGGTGCAGAATGCCGTGGGTATACACAAAGCGGCTCAGTTCGATGGTGGCGTAGTAGACCGGGCCGTGCTGCTGATGGTGAGCGATGGCCGCCCCAAGGGTTTGGAGGAGCCCCCCCTCCACCGCTGCCAGAATTTGTTCTTTCTTTTTAGACGTTTTGGCGGTCCACCGCTGGATATCTTCCGCTGCCTCCGTCACCCGCTGGCCGGGTTCATAGTTGGTCGTGTCAACAAGCTTAGGAAAGTAGGCGGCTACGCCTTTATCCCCGTAGGCAAAATCTTTTACCACCAACGCGTGGCGTTCCATAAGGCTGAGCGCCTCTTGCCCGTAGCGCTGCATCCGCTGCTCAAACCGGAGTCGTTCGGCGCGCAGTTTCTCCAGGGTGGCGGTCATGTCCTCTACCACCTCCTCCGACCCGCGCTGCTGTTTATAATCTTCCTTGAACAGTTCTCGCGCCAGGGTTTTGATATCACGGCGGAAGTCCCAGCTCACCCCGGTTTCCACCTTCTCTTCGGCGAAGCGGGTGAGCCATTGGCGCAGGCTTTTTTGCCGGTCATCCCCCAGGGTGAGCAACAGTTCGTCGATAACTTCTTCGAGCACCTTACCCTCGTCGATCTCGATGCTGAACCCGGCTTGCAGGTTCATCTCACGGGCGAAGGCCCGCACCACCCGCTGAAAGAACGCGTCAATGGTCATCACCGCGAAGTAAGAGTAGCCGTGCAAGAGCTGGCGGAGCACCTGCTGCGCTCGTTCGGTCAGTTTTTCGCCGGTGAGCGTGGTGCGCCGTTCCAATTCTTCCCGCAGGGGTTGGTTGCCGCCGTTGGCAAGTTGGTAGAGAAACTCCACGATGCGGGTTTTCATCTCCTGCGTGGCCTTGTTGGTGAAGGTCACGGCCAGGATGTTGCGGTAGGCGGTGGGTTGCTGCAGGGCCAGGGTAAGGTACTCGAGCGCCAGGGTGTAGGTTTTTCCCGACCCCGCCGACGAGCGGTAGATGATGAAGGGCTTTTCGGAAGAAATAGGGGTCGCACTCATACCGAAGCAAGGTACTAAAATTCGGTGAACACGCTACCCTGGCGCGCTTGGCGTTTAAGGCGACCAGCCGCATGTGGGCGGCAAACGTTGAACCGTCTTGGTCGGAGGTCCAGGTACGCATGAGCGGGTCCGGAAAAACGAATACCACCACCCCGTACATCAGCAAGCCGAACAGGATAAACAGGCACCCCAGTGTGAGCACCAGGGCTAGGTAAGTAGCGCCCGCCGTGACTACCGAGCTCTCGGAGGTGTTGCCGTGGCGCGTAGAAACCAGTCGGAAGGAAAACGCGCGGTACAACACGAAGGTGGCCGCCACGAAGCTAGCGCCCCCGAAAGCCGCGAGTTGTCCGTACGATACCGAGGCGGCAAAATCCCACGTCTCGCCCCCAAAGATCAGGATGATGATCACCGACAAGGCCGTGGCAATCATGGTGGGCAATTTGGTCGCGATCCTGAGCGGATTAGCTCGAATGGCCCCCCGGAAGATCCGCGGCAGATTGCGGGCGGTTTGCCGGAGCATGAACGAAAATTTGTTGCCCTGCGAGAAGCGGTCGTTGGCCTCCCGCGGCAAGTTTTTAGCCATGTGATCGAACTGCTGCTCGGTAAACCGGTCCATGGCATCCAGGTCGTCGGGCACCTCAATCTTAGCCATGTAGTTCGTCTTTTCCGGGTGGTAGCTGAGGTTCAACAGGCGTCCGAAGCAGTGCAGCATCAGGGTGCTGAGCCGGTTGGTCATCAGTGATTGGTTCCGAATGTCGGCCGATCCGTAGTCAGCAAGTCGCCGGGTGGAGATGATGGCCACGTTAGTGAGCTGAGAAGGCAGGGCCAGCAGGTAAGAGAGCGAAGCGGCGGCAATTTCTACCTCGGTGATGATCAGCAGGAAGGCGAGTCGGCGCTCGGTTTTCTCGTTAATGCCGATTTGAACGAAGTCGAGGGCGCTGTAGCCGTGTTCGTCAGGGGTGAGCTTTGGTTCATCAAAGGAGAGCGACTCAATGGTGAGCCTGGTTTCGCGCTGCACGACCTGCGCAAACTGCCGGGTGGCCTGCTGAGTCAGTTCGCTCAGTGAGCGGGCATCGGCACCGGTCACATCAACTTTCATGATGCCCACGGTTATGTCTCTTTCGGTCATGGGGGTTTGGTTACGCTATAAAGTCTCTTTTTGTACAAAAAGAGAACAGAAAAACTGCCGGACAACCATGAGGTAAGGAGCAATAGAGTTATAGATGTCAGAGCTTACGTTTCACTAAAAAAGGTTTCTATCGGCCCAGAACGTGCCGAACGGAATGATAGAAGCCAATAGTGCCAAACCCGTTTTTCTGAGTTTCCAATCATGCTCTATTTTGTTTTGAATAACGGCCAATACGTAGAGCACGAATAAGAGACCGTGGATCAACCCTACGATTCGGTTGGGTTCAGGATACGCGAAGGCGTACTTCAGCGGCATCGTGACGAATAAGAGTAACAGAAAGGAAACGCCCTCGGCAATAGCCAGTAGACGAAGTCTGCCTAATGAGGTCTTTATCCAGTCTATTGTCATTGCTCATTTGTTAAAAGCCTCGAAGGTAAGGACGAAACCAGGGAATGGCTAATAAAATCAAACATAAAGCAATGGTAAAGTAAACCACGGTGCTTTTGAATTTAGTGCGGTCGGTATCTGCTCGCTTCGCCACCGAACCCCCGATAGTAATGATAACCACGGCCAAAAACATCATAGCAATGTGGTAGATACCGAAGAACAAGATTTGATAATTACCGTCGGCCCCATTCTTCAGAAAGTTCTGCGTGATCGGACTTAGCACAAAATATAGCGTGAAGCCGATCAAAAGCTGAGTATGACTAATGGCACCCGCAATGACGCGGCTGAGATGGTCAATCCGCGTATAAGAGCGTTTCAGTAGGTAGCCCTGTGCGTTGACGATGATTGCGGAGAGCAAGCTGAGAAGAACGAGCCAGCGCATCACGGCGTGAAGGGCCAGAAAAGCAGTGTACATACTTACTACTCAGGCCAGAATATCCCGCACCACTTCGCCGTGCACATCGGTGAGGCGGAAGCGCCGCCCCTGGTGCTTAAAGGTCAGCTTTTCGTGGTCCACTCCCAGCAAATACATCAGCGTGGCCTGGAAGTCGTGCACGTGCACGGGGTTGCTCACGATGTTGTACCCAAACTCGTCGGTTTGTCCGTAGGTGATGCCGGGCTTCACCCCGCCCCCGGCCATCCACAGGCTGAAGCAGCGCGGGTGGTGGTCGCGCCCGTAGTTCTCTTTGGTGAGCTTGCCCTGCGAATAATTGGTACGCCCAAACTCACCTCCCCAGATCACCAGGGTATCGTCAAGCAAACCGCGTTGCTTCAGGTCTTGCACCAGAGCGGCCGAGGGCTGGTCCACGCTTTTGGCCATCAGCTGAATGTCCTTCGGCAAGTTGCCATGCTGGTCCCAGCCCTGATGATACAGTTGCACAAACTTCACGTCCTTTTCAATGAGCCGACGCGCCAGCAGACAATTAGCGGCGAAGGTACCGGGCCGACGCGCTTCTTCGCCGTACATCTCGTAAATGTAATCCGGCTCCTGGCTGATGTCCATCGTGTCGGGCACCGAGGCTTGCATGCGGTAGGCCATCTCGTACTGCGCGATGCGCGAGTTGATCTCGGGGTCCATCACCTTATCGTACTGGATGTCGTGCAAATCCTTTAGCTTATCAAGCATGCGCCGTCGGCTGCTTTTTTCCATACCGGGCGGGTCGTTAAGATACAGCACCGGGTCTTTGCCCGAGCGAAATTGCACTCCCTGGTGCAACGAAGGAAGGAAGCCGTTGCCCCACAGTTTGGCGTACAGGGGCTGCCCACCCTCGCGGGCCCGCGACAGCAACACGCTGAAAGCGGGTAGGTTCTGGTTGTCGCTGCCCAGACCGTAGCTGATCCACGAGCCGATGCTGGGCCGTCCGTTCTGCTGCGAGCCGGTCTGGAAGAAGGTGATGGCCGGATCGTGGTTGATCGCTTCGGTATACATAGACTTGATAATGCACAGATCATCTACGATCTTCGCCGTGTGAGGCATCAATTCGCTCACCCAGGCTCCGCTCTTGCCGTGCTGGGCAAAATCGTACACCGAACCGGCCAGGGGAAAAGAGTTTTGTCCGGCCGTCATGCCGGTCAGTCGTTGTTCGCCGCGCACCGAGGCGGGCAACTCCTGGCCGACGCGCTCGCGCAACGTCGGCTTATAGTCAAACAACTCTAGCTGCGACGGCCCGCCGCTCTGAAACAGATAGATGACCCGCTTGGCGCGGGGGGCAAAGTGCAATTGTCCGAGCACCCCGCCGGGACCGCTTGCTGCCGGTTTACCAAACAGTTTGGTAGGGCTTAGCAAAGAAGACAGAGCAATGCTGCCCAGTCCCAGACTGGTCTTGGTCAGAAAGTCGCGGCGGTCAATGTGTTGATTATGGAGGAGGTTCATGGTCTCAGTGGTTCGATTGCTCGAGGGTTCAATTGTTGTTTGGCGGCGCAGTTAATCAATTGCTTGGCTGTTCAATTGCTCAATTGTTATCTGGCTGCGTGGCTACTTTATTGTTTAACCGTTGAGTGACTGGACGGTTATATTTTGAGCGTTTGATTGGTGTATTTGATGAGTTGATTAATGAGTTTGGGTAGAGACTCTAGCTGAGTGAAAAAATCTTCGTAAGTGGTCGGACTTATAAGTTTCCTTCAAATACCTTTTATCAACCATATCTCTACTTTTTAATGAATAAACAATGAAGCAATCGAACCCTCGAGCAATCGAACCTACCGTTTATACACCGCCTCATCGTAGTTCACCAGCGTGTTGGCAATCACGGTTAGCGCGGCCAGTTCGTCTTTAGGCAAATCCTTGTCACGCGGATGTTCGCCCACCGCTAGCAAGCTGTCGGCGCGGGCAGGGGCTTCGCTGAACACCATCCGTTCTTCCTGATACAGTTGCTTCAGCAAATCCAGCTCCCGGTTGTCCGGTTCGCGGCTGGTGAGCGCTTTGAAGCCAAAGGTGATCTGCTCGGCCGGTCGCTTGCCGCCTTCCCTCATCATGCGCTCGGCCAGCAGGCGGGCGGCTTCCACGTACTGCGGGTCGTTGAGCAGCACCAGCGCTTGCAGTGGTGTATTAGTCTTCTGCCGTTTCACGGTGCACAAGTACTTGTCCGAGGCATCGAAACTGTTCATGGAGGGCGGAGGTGAGCTACGCTTCCAGATGGTATATAGTCCCCGGCGGTAGAGGTTATCGCCGTGGTCCTGCACGTAATTGGTCACGTTGCGGGTGGCCAGTTGTTCCCACAGCCCTTCGGGTTGATAAGGCTTCACGCTAGGTCCGCCGATGGTGTCGACCAGCAAACCGGCAGCGGCCAGCGCGTTGTCGCGGATCATTTCGGCGGGCATGCGGTAGCTGGGTCCGCGGGCCAGCCAAACGTTGCTTGGGTCTTTTTCCCGCAGTTCGGGCGAGGCCACCGACGACTGTTGGTAGGTCGCCGAGGTGACCAACAGGCGTAGCAACGCTTTCACGTCCCAACCCGACTCCCGGAAGCGCACCGCCAGCCAGTCCAGCAATTCAGGATGTGAGGGCATGCTGCCCTGGTTACCGAAGTCGTCGGAGCTTTCTACCAGTCCGCGGCCGAACAGCAGCTGCCAGTAGCGGTTCACCGCCACCCGGGCCGTGAGCGGATTGTCATCGTCGATGAGCCACTGCGCCAGGCCCAAACGATTGCGGGGTAGGTCGTCGGGAAACTCCATCACGCTGGTGGGAGTGGTGGGGTATACCTGCTTGGTGGGAGCGTCGTAGGCGCCGCGGTCTAGGATAAAGGTAGGACGCGGTTCCTTGAGCTCTTCCATCACCATCACCTCGGGCTGGTCGCTGTAGATCCGATTTTCCTGTCCCCGCAACGCGGTGA
The DNA here is from genome assembly GCA_965217295.1 of Cyclobacteriaceae bacterium. Taxonomy (GTDB): domain Bacteria; phylum Bacteroidota; class Bacteroidia; order Cytophagales; family Cyclobacteriaceae; genus Tunicatimonas. The sequence goes on along the minus strand of CBDCHR010000008.1, from coordinate 1,942,112 downwards.
GTTGGGTAAAAGATTTCTGGTAGGTAGAATTGTGCCGTTTTAGATAATGGGCTAACAACTCGTCTTGGTTTTTAGACTCCAGAAAGGCCAAGATAGGGTCTTCGGTACCGTACAGCTTAGCCACTTCTACCGCACTTAGCTCCCGATTAAACACACGAAACTCATCTACCGCCACATCTTCTAGCGACTCCTGAAAATGACGTCCGATTTGAAACGTAGCCGATTCGTCGCGAACCTGCTGCTCCGGTCCGTAGTTCTTGATGCTGCGCTTCAGATGGTCGTTGATCACCGCCGAACGCATGCGTTGCCCATTGAGGAAGAGCGACACCCCTTCGGCCCGGCTGGAGCCATCGTAGGCCAGCGCCAAGTGCACCCACTCGTTCACCGGAAGCTTTTGCGTGCTGTGCACCTCGATGCTGTTGGCGGGCCAGGTGTGACTCACGGTGACGGCCAGCGTGCGGTCTTGCTGCAAATTCACAATGTAGCCCCGGTTGCCACTGTAGAGCCCTTCGGCGCGGGAGAATAGCGGCCCCTCCGTGCTATCCTTCAGCGTTTTGAGCCACAGACCAATGGTGAATGGTTCGTTTCGTTCAAAATACCCTATTTTTTTCCCGAGATCAACGTAGCTGTCGCCCACCAGTTCGATGGCCTTTCCCTGCTTTCCGTCGACCATGCGCGGTTCTTTATCCTGCTGGTTGACCACCATATCGGCCGGAAGACTACGATTCGCCAGATTGCGAAATTTCTCGTCGACCGGAGCATCCAGTGGGTAGTGACCCACTTCACCGTTTAGTGAGATTTTCCGGGATTGCGGATTGGCTTCGACCTGCTCAAGCCAGCGGGCAAATTCTTGTTGATAATGGCGGGCCGTGGGTACCAATCGCTCCTCCTGTTCTTGCATTTTGTCCTGCACAAAAGTCAACTGCTGCTCCACTTCCTCGTCGGTCAAGATCACCGTGGGACTAGCTTCACCCATGTAAGGGATTTGCCCGGTTTCGTTGATGCTGTTGAAGAAGGCGTAGAGTGAGTAGTATTCTGCCTGCGAGATAGGGTCGTACTTATGATCATGGCAACGCGCACACTCGATGGTGAGGCCTAAAAAAGCTTTGCCCAGCGTATTGGCTCGGTCGGCCACGTATTCTACCCGATACTCTTCAGACACGATGCCGCCTTCCTGGCTCTGCAGGTGGTTGCGGTTGAAGCCGCTGGCCAGCTTTTGCTCCTGCGTCGCTTCGGGTAGCATATCTCCGGCCAGTTGCCAGGTGATAAATTTATCGTAGGGCATGTTCTTGTTGAACGACTCGATAACCCAATCGCGCCAGGGCCACATATTGCGCATGCCGTCGTCCTGGTAGCCGTGGGAGTCGGCGTAGCGGGCCACATCAAGCCATTCGCTGGCCATGCGTTCGCCGTAGTGGGGCGAATCCAGCAGCCGGTCCACCAATTTTTCGTAGGCATCGTCAGCATTATCAGCCAAAAAGTTGTTCACCTCTTCCACCGTAGGGGGCAGACCGGTCAGGTCGAAGGTGACGCGGCGGATCAGACGTTCTTTGTTGGCGGGTTGATTAGGAGTGAGTTCTTGCTGCTCAAAAGCCGCGAAAACGAAACGGTCTACCTCGTTCTTGGGCCACGCGCTGGTCACTTGAGGAATTTCCGGCTTTTCGGGCTCAATGAACGACCAGTGCGGCTTATACTCCGCTCCTTGCTCAATCCAGCGGGTGAGCACCGCCACTTCTTGCTCGGATAGTTTGAGGTTTGACTCCGGCGGAGGCATCATTGCTTCGGGATTGTCGGAGGTGATGCGGTGGTAGAGTTCGCTCTCGTGGGGGTTGCCCGGCACAATGGCAAATTTGCCCGGCTCATCTTCCAGCGCGGCCAAAGCCGATTCTTCGGTATCCAGCCGGAAGCCCGACTCCTGATTGGCGGCATCCGGGCCGTGGCAAGCGAAGCACCGATCAGACAAGATGGGTTTTACGTGCAGGTTAAAGTCAATATTTTCCGGCAGTTGCGCTTCTATTTCGGCCGGAAATTCTACCCGATCGTTGCAGGAAACTAGCAGCAGTAGGCTGACAAGAAGACAATAGATACGCATAGTCATTAACAGAAAAGTATAGTCTGAAAAGTTAGTAGGTATTGCGAAAAATACAACGTGGCCGTACCGAGATAACGTCAAATCTTTAGAAATGATTTCAGCGCCACTGGCAACCTACTAGGATACTGGAGCAAGGTTTACAAACCGTAGCAACCAAGCAGACTACTAATATCTTGGATAGTCAACGATCCATTGGTAAGTACGCAGCAGTTGCCGGGGCGAAAATCCCAGCCGAAACATCGTAAACACAATAAAATTGGCCACGGTCACCCGTCCGTAGCTATTGTTCTGATACTTACGGGCTGATACCCGCGCCTCTCGAGGCACGATCCGAAAGTTGGTTTGGCAGCGCGCCCGGCGGATGAAGTCAAAATCTTCCATCACCACGTAGTAGTTGTCGTAGCCCCTTAGCTGAGCGAACAGCTCTCGAGTCACGAACAAGGTCTGGTCTCCGCCCCGGCAGGTGAGGCGGCTAAAGCGCGAAAAGTAGCTGTTGAGCGTGAGGAGCGGGTGCACTGCCTCGAAGCGCGACCGGTAGCCACCGATCAGGTAACCCATCCGGAGGCTCTCCTGAATATCGGCTACGTATCCGGTGGGGGGTTGGGTGTCGGCGTGCACGAAGTAAAACACGTTGCCACGGGCAATTTTAGCACCGTAGTTCATCTGGTCGGCCCGCCCCTTCCAGGGCGAAAGGTGCACCTGGGCTCCGGCTGCTTGGGCCCGGGCGGTGGTCTGATCCGTGCTACCGCCGTCAATCACCAGCACTTCTTCTACCGCCTCGCCCGCATTAGCCAGAAGGTGTGCTACCAGCGATGCGATTACTTTTTCTTCGTTATACGTCGGGATGATGACACTTACGCGTACGGGGTCAACCTCTAACGGCGTTACCGTTGGAGGAAATAAGGAAGAGTGCGCAGCGGGTTGGGGGAGATTGGTACGGGGATTGGTCTTCAAAGAAGCGGTAGTTTTTGATCGATAGCCGTCGAAAGGTAATCTGGAGGCCCTAAAATTACGTAATTGATAAAATAAAGGGTTTTCTACGGAAAAACTTGGTTCTACAGTCTTTACTCTACGAAATAATGAAATTTATGACGTTTTCTACTCTTTTGATTAGTTTAAGTTACGGCCTGATGATGTGCACCTCGGTTCCGGAAAGCGCGGCTGATTCCACTCCGGCCACCAACAAGGATTATCCGTACGTTGCGCTGTCTAAAGACTTGATTAGCACCGCCCGCAACAAAGCTGATTATGCGGACATCAAGGAGCAACTGGCCCAGGTTTCGCCCGACGTTCTGGCCCGGGAGCTTGACAGTGATCAAGCCAAAAAAGCCTTCTGGATCAACGTGTACAACGGGTTTGTGCAGCATATTTTGACGGATAACCCGGAGCTGTTCGAAGACCGAGGCGCGTTTTTTGGCGAACCCCGGATTACCATTGCGGGCAAAGCATTGAGCTTCGACGACATTGAGCACGGCATCATCCGCGGGTCGCGCGTGAAGTGGCTGCTTGGCCTGATCAAAGACCCGTTCGCGGGAAAGTACGAGCGCACCTTCCGGGTGGACAAGACCGACGGACGCATTCATTTTGCCCTGAACTGCGGAGCCAAAAGCTGTCCCTACGTGGCCACCTACGACGCCCGCTTCATGGACGAGCAGCTCGATGAAATTGCTCGACAGTTCCTCAACCGCACCAGCACCTACCAACCCGACGAAGAAAAAGTGTACGTCACTTCCCTGTTCAGCTGGTTCCGGGGCGACTTCGGCGGCAAGAGCGGCATTAAGAAAGACTTTTTGAAGAAGTATGACGTGATTCCGAAAGATGCCAATCCCGATCTGGAATTTGATAAGTACGACTGGACGTTGGAGTTGGGCAACTACGTCGATCTGGAAACCGGACCCAAGGCGGCTGGGTAGCTGGCGGCTGGATACTGGATGTTTTTCTGCATGGCTAAGATGCTGGACCGTTGATCCGCTAGCTGATCAGTTTGCCGGGTGGAGTCCTTATAATTTTGCGACGGAAAGTCCTGTTTAGTAGGTCCGCCAAATTGTGATTGCTCACTTGTTGAAGTCCGGACAAGACCTCAGAATTATTCAAGCCTTCACCGGTCACAAGTGGGTGAGTAGTGTGGAAGAGTATCGACAGACCGGGTTGGAGGAACTCAAAGCCGCTATTCATAAATATCATCCGCTGGGATAAAATACAATTACTATCTTTGCTACTATGAGTAGGAAGAAAGCTACCGAAGTCAGCATCCCCGAAGAAGTTATCACCAGTAAAATCTACCTGATCAGAGGGCATAAAGTAATGGTAGACAGTGATCTGGCCGAACTCTACAGGGTAGAAACCAAACGGCTCAACGAACAGATTAAACGAAACCAAGACCGCTTTCCGGACGACTTTATGTTTACCCTGACGGCGGAAGAGTGGCAAAACTTGAAGTCGCAAAATGCGACTTCAAGAAGTTGGGGCGGAAGAAGAAAGCTACCCAATGTATTTACCGAACACGGCGTATTGATGCTATCCAGCGTTCTGAATAGTGAGCAAGCCATCAAGACCAATATCCAGATTATGCGTATCTATACCAAAATGCGCCAGATGCTCATCACCCATCAAGATTTACTGTTAAAGTTTAACGAGTTAGAAGCTAAAGTAGGAAAGCACGATCAGAGTATCAGTCAGATCTTTGCCTACCTCAAACAGTTGCTACAAGAGCAAAGCGAACCCAGAGAGCCTATCGGCTTCAAACCTACCAAGAAGAAATAATCTTCCCCGCAGTTCCGCCCCCTTGACACTCCACCAGCGCACAAAGCCAACCCACCCCTACGCATAGCAGGTAAAGTGGAGTGGCGCATCGTCGCGGGCAAAGCACCCCGCCAGCCCAGGCAGCCAGCTTATCAGCCTGCTACCTGCCCTTCGGGTGTCCAGGCTGTCAGGCTGCTTGCTCTCCGCTTCCTCTTTGCCAGGGCAGCTACCTCTGTTCTGCCTGCCGCCTCGCTACGCTTCAGCCGCTGTCAGCCCAGCCGCTGCCTATGTTGTGCTCGCCTGCGGGCCCCGGTCAGACCGCAGTCGCCGCTCGGCGTGAAACGCTACGCTCTGCCGCTCACTGCCAGCCGCTTCCTCTGGTCGCTCTTTTCTGGCAGGCTGTCCGGGGCACTCGCAGGCGGCTCGCTGAAAAGGCGTTACCGCCTAGTATACCTGCTTGTCCCAACGCACACCAAAGCGCAGAGTTTAGGCTCCGTCAATGCAAGGACGTACAACCCTGCGCACATGGAGGCCAAGTAATGATTGGGGGCTGTTTCCGCCCCCCAAACCCCCAGGAAGCGAGGTCAGAACATCAAAAGCGCAAAGCAAGTCTTCGTCTTCGATTCCAGTCACCGGTGCGCTTTTGATAACCTGCCCCCGCGATGTTTTGGCAGCAACGTAAAAGCAGCTACACAGAAAACCGAATGCTTTTTTCTTTCAAATGAAATCCTTTCAAATGAAAGAAAAAATCTACTTTAGGGGGCAGAAGAGACGTTCTTTGAATCCAGTGCAGGAAAGTTTATCAGATCGGCAAATCTAATGTAGGAGTATATGTCTGTTGATCCGCTAGCTGATCAGTTTGCCGGGTGGAGTCCTTATAATTTTGCGACGGAAAGTCCTGTTTAGTAGGTCCGCCAAATTGTGATTGCTCACTTGTTGAAGTCCGGACAAGACCTCAGAATTATTCAAGCCTTCACCGGTCACAAGTGGGTGAGTAGTGTGGAAGAGTACCGACAAACCGGGTTGGAAGAACTCAAAGCCGCTATTCATAAATATCATCCGCTGGGATAAAATACAATTACTATCTTTGCTACTATGAGTAGAAAGAAAGCTACCAAAGTCAGCATCCCCGAAGAAGTCATCATCAGCAAAATCTATTTGATTAGAGGGAAAAAGGTAATGTTAGACCGTGACTTGGCCGAACTCTACGGGGTAGAAACCAAACGGCTTAAAGAGCAGGTTAGAAGAAACAAAGACCGCTTTCCGGACGACTTTATGTTCGAGATGAGTAAAAAAGAGCTAGAGGATTGGAGGTCGCAAATTGCGACCGAGCCACGGTGGCCTCCAATCGCGAGGTGATGGGATTGCGCGTACCACCCTTCGCGTTTACCGAACACGGAGCGGTGATGCTCTCCAGCGTACTGAACAGCGAACAGGCGATCCAGGCCAATATCCAAATCGTAAGAATCTTCACTCGTCTGCGTGAGATGATTTTGGACAACAAAGAAATACTGCTCAAACTCGAACAGTTAGAAACCCAAACCGGCAAAAACAGCGAGGATATCAAAATGATTTTCACCGCCCTGCGGCAGCTACTTAATCCGGATCAACCGCCCAGGGAACAGATCGGCTTCAAACGGAAGAAGGGAGACTAAGGGCCACCACCACTGCCATCCAGAAAGTCATCCAGTGACCAGTAACCAGTTCAAAAAGCTTCCCCAATCGTCAGATAATAGCCACTGGTGTTTTTCCCAAACCCGGCATCGATGCGAATGTTGATTTTCTTCTGTCGATCAAGCTGAAACCGCAGTCCGCCGCCCACGGTGTAGCGAAAATCCTGTAACTGCATCTCAGACAGCTGGGGGGCCACTCCGCCGTAACTGACAAACGCTACCGCTCCCACCCGCCAGAACAACATCGCCCGGTAGGCGGCCTGCACCGTGAGCATACTGCGGTCGCGGAACCGCCCCTCGAAGTAGCCGCGCATCCGCTTGCTGCCTCCCAACAATGCCAATTGATTAAAAGGCGGTGCTCCCGACTGCGCTACGCCGTAGGCGTTCAGCGCCACCACGTGATCCCATCGTATGCGCACAAAGGTGCTGGCATCCACCGAAAAAGCGGTGTAGTGAAAGTTGCTGCCCGTCCACCCGGCGTTGCGCTGCAGCAAAGTCTCCACGTACCAACCGTCGGAAGAAAAAAACACGTTGTCGCGCGTATCGAACAGGGCCACCACGCCCGGCCCGGAGGTGTTGCCGCCCCGACTGCCCACAATTTCTCCGGCGGCCAGTTGGCCCTCTTCTTCAGTTTCGGTGATGACGAAATTCTCGTACCAGTAGCGCAAGCCTACGTACCACTTCGGGTGCACCCGCTGGAGGGCCGTGAGCCGGATGCGCGGAAAGTTCACGCTGTAGGCTTCCTCCATTTCTGAAGTTGCCTGGTTGCCAACGCCAAAGAACTGGTACACGTAGCGGTAGTAGCCCACCTCCCCGTAGGTGTAGTAGTCGCCGTTGTTGACAAAGATGGTAAAGGGAAAGTAGAGCAGCAGTTGCTTCTGTAAGGTGTAGGCCGCGACCAATTGCACCGACGAGGGCCGCGCGGTGAGCGAATCTTTCTCAAAATTAAACGCGTAGACGCCCGCCACGCCGAAGCCCAAACTCGTTTCCGGAGTATAAAACACCACGGGCAGTCCGTACAGGCTATTGCTTCGCTCAGCGGTAGAGTCAGGCACCACCACTTCGGGCTCATCGGCCACCGAGGGGGTCTGCCCTTTGGCACGGGGATTAAGCAACAGCCCCAGTAGGCTGACAAGAATAAGGCAACGTGGCAAAAACGATAACGGTTGGCGCGACAAGCGAGTAAGGTAGAAAAAGACCGCGCGAATCACAAGTGCCTAGCAAGAAGCGAGAACCCTAGTTAAGGCCCAGTTAGTCCCGGATTTTCTTGAAGAAACGTTGCAACAACTGTCGGGCTTCATCGGCGTACAGGCCGGTAGCCACCTGGGTTTTAGGGTGCAAAATATGCGGGTTATACTTTCGAAAACCCCGGTCAGGATCATCCGTTGCCCACACCAAGTGCCCCAGGTGCGCCCAGTGGATCGCGCCCGCGCACATCACGCAGGGCTCCAAAGTGACGTAAAGCGTGCAATCGGGTAGGTATTTGGCCCCAAGATGATCAAAAGCCGCGGTGAGGGCCAGCATCTCGGCGTGGGCGGTGGGGTCGTTGAGGCGTTCGGTTTGGTTGTGGGCGCGGGCGATGATGCGGTCGTTGGCCACCACCACGGCTCCCACGGAAATTTCGCCTTCGTCGTAAGCTTGTTCGGCCTGAAGGAGGGCTTGGCGCATATAGTGTTCGTCGTTCACTACTACACTATACTTAATCCAAACCAATATGGCGTTTGATACGGTCTATCTCACGACGTAGTTCAGACATTTCTTCTACCCCTTTTTCAATAGCGCCCAAGCGTTTATTGGTTTCCTGAGCAGTAAGTAATAGTTGAGCCTGCCCTTGAACTAGTACATTTAACAACTCATTTTGCTGATCCTGTCTCTTCAGTGAATCGGCGAGTAGTTCTACAATGCGGTCTTCGTTTTTCATGAGTATAACAGATTTAGTATAAAAGTACGGCTTTACGTTCAGTCAGCCAACAACTGCGTGGATTGATAGTAAATCCGTTCACAAATGATCAGTTTGTTCCGGGCGATTGAGTTTGGCAACGCACTCAATCAACGTCGTTATTTTTCCGGTTAAATTCACTATCGGGACAAATAACAGTTTCTAAACGCAGCGAATTCTTCTTTTTCCTGCGCGACGTAGAGCGAGAATAGCTTCTCGCCGACGGTACTTCGTATAGCCGAAATACCTACGTCGATCAGCCGGATACCCTGCGCGGTCAGGAAAACGTTGTCAAAAACTTCGCCCGATTCGCTGGACGGGCGCCGCACGTTGCGGTGCGCAAACCCTGCTTCGTGGAGTTGTTTCAATTCTTCCTCAAACACATCCATTTGCAACACCCTCGCTTCGTGCTCGTAAGTGCGAAAATCGAGCGGATAGAGCCGCTCCATCACCAGCATCTCCCACTTTTTAGCCTCGTCCAAGTCCAACCGCACAAACTTCACCACCAGTGAGTTGATCTGATTGGCGTACTTCATCTTTTCGGCCTCCGAACCAATGTCGGAACGCGTATCCTCGGTAAACAGCTTGGCTACCTCGGTAGACGACAGCGCAATCACGGTGTTGTTCGCTCCTTGCGACAGGGTTTTGGGACAAGGCTCGTCCATCGCATCATCAGGTTTTCGTCCACCCCTGCACTTCTTCCAACGTAGGGTTCTTCACCTCCTTGAGCTTCATCTTTTTTCGCATCCCGCTCAAATCGTTGTGCAGTTTATTGGGCGAGGCTTCATCCAATTGTGCCACCATCAGAATGCCCAGTTTGTGCAAGATTGGGATCAACTCCGGCCGCACGCCCCGCTCGACAAACTCCTGCTCAGTGGATTCTTGCTGGCGGGCTTCGGGTTTCATCTGGGGGAAGAACAGCACGTCCTGAATCGACGGACTGTTGGTCATAATCATCGTCAGGCGGTCGATGCCCAGCCCCACTCCGGCGGTGGGCGGCATGCCGTACTCCAGGGCGCGTAAGAAGTCCTCATCCAGCATCATCGCTTCCTCGTCGCCCCGCTTGGCTAGTTTCAGTTGCTCTTCAAAGCGTTGGCGCTGGTCCACCGGGTCGTTGAGCTCCGAGTAGGCGTTCATAATCTCCTTGCCGTTGCAGATAGCCTCGAAGCGCTCCACCAGCTCCGGGTTGTCGCGGTGGCGCTTGGTGAGCGGCGACATCTCTACCGGATAGTCGGTGATGAAGGTGGGCTGAATGAGGTGCGGCTCGCAGGTTTCGCCAAAAATCTCATCGATCAGTTTGCCCTTGCCCATGGTATCGTCGATGGGCACGTGCAGTTGCTGCGCTGCTGCGCGCAACTCCTTTTCGTCCATCGCACTAACGTCGATGTCGGTGAAGTGCTGAATGGCTTCGAACATGGTGAAGCGCTTCCAGGGCCGCTTGAAGTCGATCACGTGGTCACCGACGGGCACTTCGGTGGTGCCGTGCAGGTCCAGAGCCACCTTCTCCACCATCGCTTCCATCAACTCCATCATCCAGAAGTAGTCTTGGTAGGCCACGTACACCTCAATCTGGGTGAACTCCGGGTTGTGAAAGCGCGACATGCCTTCGTTGCGGAAGTCCTTGGCAAACTCGTACACTCCGTCGAAACCGCCCACGATCAGCCGCTTCAGATACAGCTCGTTAGCGATGCGCAGGTACAGGGTCATATCCAACGTGTTGTGGTGCGTCTTGAACGGCCGCGCCGCCGCGCCGCCGTATAACGGCTGCAAAATGGGCGTTTCCACTTCCAGATAGCCTTTGTCATTCAAAAACTCCCGCATCGATTGCATGAGCTTAGAGCGTTGGCGGAAGGTCTGTCGCACCTGCGGGTTCACGATCATGTCCACGTAGCGCTGTCGGTAGCGCTGCTCGGGGTCGGTGAAGGCGTCGTAGACTTTCGTCTCGCCCGTGACTTCGTCCTTCACCTCGCGGGGCAGCGGTAGGGGGCGCAGCGACTTGGCCAGCACGGTGAGTTGCTTCACATGGACGGTCAGTTCGCCGGTTTGGGTGGTGAACACGTGGCCCCGCACGCCGATGATATCGCCGATGTCGAGTAGCTTCTTAAAGACTTCGTTGTAGAGGGCCTTGTCTTCGCCGGGGCAAATCTCGTCGCGGGCGATGTAAAGCTGAATGCGCCCGCTGCTGTCTTGCAACTCGGCAAACGAGGCTTTCCCCATAATGCGGCGGCGCATCAGGCGGCCCGCCAGACGCACATCCTGAAAGTCGTCGGGGTTCGCTTGATACGATTGCGCAATTGCGGCGGCGGTGGTGGTGACCTCAAAAGATTCAGGCGGATAGGGATTAATGCCACGGGTCAATAGGGCTCGCCGCTCTTCTCTTCTTCGTAGTTCTTGTTCGCTTAGCATTAGGTTTTGTTTATTCCTTTCCCGAGACAACGTAGCTGGTGCGCGTTTGTAAAGCGTCACAAATGCGCACCAGAAATAATAAAAGAAATCAACGGTAAGCCTTGGGCTCAAAATTTCCGAACGTAGCTTGCGTTACTTATTCCGCGTCATTCTTTCGCAATAATAAGGATTGTTGGTGGCATGCTTACCAGAAGCCACGAATTTTCGCTAACATTGCACCCTAAAATCAATCGTATGCGCTATTTATTTAGGCGAACATTGCCGTTTACCTTTTCGATGAAGCGAACCGCAGTTTGTGCCATAGCTCTGCTCACCGCTGCTTGCTCCACCACCAAAAAGTCGGCCGATCAAACCAATACCTTCCAACCGCAGGAAGCGGTGCTGTTTGCCGTGGCCAACGACTCGGTTCGCGCCGACGAGTTTATGTACGTCTACCAAAAGAACCAGGCCGACTCGATAACCCGCATGAGCGAGGCGGCCCAGGCCGAAGCGGTGCGCGACTACCTAAGACTCTACGTAAACTTCAAACTCAAGGTGAAGGCAGCCGAAGCCGCGCAGTTAGATCAGAAAGAGAGTTTTAAAAAGGAACTGGCGCAGTACCAACAACAGCTGGCCAAGCCCTACTTGGTAGAAAACCGCGTCACCGAGCAATTGATCGAAGAAGCCTACGAACGCTCTAAGCAAGAGGTGAAAGCCTCGCACATTCTTATCACGGTCGATGAAAACGCAGCGCCCGCCGACACGCTGCAAGCCTACCAAAAGGCCGACAGCCTGCGGCAACTAGCCCTGAACGGTGCTTCCTTCGCCATGCTGGCCGAACAGTATTCCGACGACCCCTCAGCGGCCAGTAACGGCGGCGACCTGGGCTACTTCACCGCCCTGCAGATGGTTTACCCTTTCGAGAACGCGGCCTACCGCACCGAGGTGGGCAGCATCTCGCCTCCCATTCGCACCCGCTTTGGTTACCATATCATCAAGGTGCACGACAAGCGCCCCTCTAAAGGTAAAGTTAAAGTGGCCCACATCATGATTCGGGAGGGCGAAAATGCGCAGGATTCCAGTGCCCGGCAGAAGGCCCAGCAAATCTACGAGCAACTGCAGCAGGGCGGCAAATGGAACGAACTGGCCGAGCGCTTCTCGGACGATGTGACCACCCGCTCGTCGGGCGGCGAATTGCCCGCCTTTGGCACCGGCAATATGATCGAGAGCTTCGAAGACGCGGCCTTCGCCCTGAACAATCCGGGCGACATTTCTCCGCCCGTGAAGACCCGCTTCGGCTGGCACGTGATCAAACTCATCGAGCGGCAGGGGTTGGAGCCACTGAGCGAACTGCGCCCGTCGCTCGAGCGCCGGATCGACCGCAGCGTGCGCTCGGAGGTGATGCAGAGCGAGATGGTGGATCTGCTGAAGCAAGAAAATGGCTATCAAGGCGATTCCGCGGCAATCCAAGCGGCTATCAGCCAGGCAATACAAAACCCGGCTTCGGCCAACGCCGCCGACGTGCTATTCACCATGCAAGACACCGCGTTGACCGCCGGTGATTTTTACGCTTTCCTCGAAAAACGACCGGAAGAAGCGGCCCTGGATAGTGCCGCGGCCCGGCAGGCTTACCAGGATTTTGAAGCACAGAGCATCCTTACCTACGAAGAGCGGCACTTGCTGGACAAGTACGAAGATTATCGCCGCATTCTGCAAGAATACCGCGACGGCATTCTGCTGTTCGACATCATGGAGAAAAAGGTATGGTCGAAGGCGATGGACGACAGTGTGGGGCTGCGCGACTACTTTGCGGCGCACCGCGACGACTACCGCTGGAACGAACGCGTGCGGGTGATGATGGTGGACGCCGAAAGCGAAAAGGTACTTAACGAAGTGAAGCAAGATTTGGAAGGAAAGCAACTGCCGCTGCCGGAAGAGGAACGCGCTTCCCTGGAGAAGAAATATACCAAAGACTCACCGCTGGCCCTGCAAATCCGGCAAGAAACCTACGAGCGGGGCCAGCCGCGCACCGCCGCCGAAGCGGTGATCGACCAGGTAGATTGGTCACCGGGCGCCTACACCGCGGAGAACAACGGGCGATTTTACTATATTCAGGTGCAGGAGGTGTTGCCCCCCCAATTGAAAGAATTAGACGAGATAAAGGGCATTGTAATTGCTGATTACCAAAATTACCTGGACCGGCAGTGGGTCTCTGCGCTGCGCCAGCAATACTTGGTAGAAATCAACGATAATGTCCTACAAAAAGTCACTAGTGCCCTCAGCAACCGCTAAAGCGGCGTTTTTCTTCGTTGTCATGCTTCTGGCCGCTTGCCGCGAACGAAGTCTGCCCGATTTTCTGCAGTTTAAAAACCAAGAAACCACCGAAGGAGTCATTCGGCAACCGGTGGCGCGGGTGTACGATAATTTCCTCTACGAGCAAGACCTGGAAGGTATTGTGGACGAGAACGGCAGTGCCGAAGATAGTGCTAACCTCATCGGTCGCTACATCGACACCTGGGTGAAGAAACAACTGTTGCTCGCCGAGGCCGCTTCGCAGATGAACATCGACGAGGCCGAAATGGAGCGCAAAATTCTGGACTATCGCTACGCCCTGATTGTGTATGAGTTTGAGAAAAACTACGTGAACCAGGAAGTGGACACCGAAGTGAGTGAGAAAGAGATTGAGCAGTACTATCAGGAGCACCAGGAAAATTTTGAGCTGAAGCAAAACATCATCAAAGGGATTTTTGCGAAAGTACCTCAAGAAGCCCCTCGGGTGGGCCGACTGCGCAACCTGTTTCAGGGCGACTTGGACGAAGAAGCCCGCGAGGAGATCCGTTCGTACTGCCTGAGTTTCGCCAGCGCCTACTCACTCGACGACTCCACCTGGTACAACTTTGAAGAGGTGATTGCCAACACTCCACTGGTGAGCATTCCTAACAAAGTGCAGTTTTTGCAAAAAAACGAGTATGTTGAAACCTCCGATGATATTTATGTGTACTTTGTCAAAGTGCAAGACTACAAAATTTCTGACCAGATATCGCCGTTAGAGTTTGTGAAGGACGACATCGTTAAGATTGTAACCAATCAGCGCAAAGTAGCCCTCACCCAGCAATTAGAAGAAGACATCTATCGCGATGCCAAAAAGAACAATGAGTTTGAAATATTTCCTCCTACCTCCCGCAGTGCGCCCATTCCCACTGATCTTTCGGGCCAGTCGGCCAATCGTTAATTGGATGTTGGATGTTGGGTGTTGGATATTGGGTAGCAGAAAGTCGCCAATATCCAGTATCCAATATCTGCCGGTTTGTTCGGGTATTTTGGTGATAATGCTACTACCCTTCTTCACGAATGCCCAGCCCACGGCGGGCCAAACCGTCGATAAAATTGTGGCCAAGGTCGATAACTTTATCGTGCTTAAGTCGGATCTGGAAGGAGCCTTGCAGGAAGCGCAGCGCAACAGTCCCGCCGGGGTCAACTACACCCGTTGCCAAATTCTTCAGCAACTCGTTATTGAAAAACTACTGCTGGCCAAAGCCGAAATCGACTCGGTGGTGGTGGAAGAGCCGCGGGTGGAGTCCGAACTGGCCCGCCGCCTACAGTACATGACCAATGCCTACGGTCAGGAAAATATCGAAGAGCAGTTCGGCAAATCTATTGAGGAGATTGGCGAAGACCTGCGCGTCGACATTCGCGACCAACTGGTGGTGCAGCAGATGCAGAGCACCATCACCCAAGACATCAAGGTAACTCCCGCCGAAGTGCGCCGCTTCTTCAACAACATTCCGCAGGACAGCCTGCCGTTTTATTCGTCGGAAGTGACGGTGGGACAGATCGTGAAGCTGCCGACCGTGAGTAAGGGGCAAAAAGAGGCCGCCCGCAAAAAACTGGCGGACATTCGCGAGCAGATTGTTAACGGCGGAGATTTTGCGAAGCTAGCGCGGGAGTTCTCCAACGATCCCGGTTCCGGATCGCAGGGTGGCGAATTAGGGTTTGTAGAAAGGGGGCAGTTTGTGCCCGAGTTTGAGGCGGCCGCCCTCAAGATGCAGCCCGGCGAACTGTCGCAGCCCGTAGAGTCGGCCTTCGGCTTTCATCTCATTCAACTCATTGAGCGCCGCGGAAACCGCTACAACAGTCGCCATATACTGATTAAGCCTAACTCATCGGCATTAGACATTGAGTACGCCCGCGAGTACCTGGATAGCTTACGTACCCACATTCTGGCCGACAGCATTCCCTTTGCCAAAGCCGCCAAAGAAGAGTCGGACGACAAGGAAACCGCGGGCAGCGGCGGCTTTTTCTTGAGCCCCGATGGCTCTAACCGAGTGTCTACCGAAAACATTGATCCAGCGATCTTCTTTACCATCGATACCATGCGGGTGGGAGGAATTACCCCGCCCCTCACCTATCGCATGAACAATGGTGAACCGGCGGTGCGTATTCTGTATCTAAAGTCTAAGTCACGACCCCATCAGGCGAATTTGCGCGACGACTACCAGAAGATTTACAATGCCGCCCTGCAGGAAAAGCGCACGCGCATTTTGGAAGCGTGGTTCGGTGACGCCCGCAAGCAGGTCTATATTGAGATTGACCCTGAGCACAGCGCCTGCGACGTGGCCAATAGCATTTAATTGGATGATTGAAGGATAGAGGCCACCGCGGCGCGGGATTGAATAATTCCTCACTATCTGACATTTCGTTCAACCCTTTACTTATTCAATCCTTCTATTTATATGGATCAGCAAAATTCTGAAGTGGCAATCGCCGATAGTTTGTACGAAGATTACGTGAAACTTCGTGACGAAATAGGAAAAGTAGTGATCGGCCAGGACGAAGTGGTGCGTTTGCTGCTGATATCGATCTTTTGCCGCGGCCACAGTTTGCTCATCGGCGTGCCCGGCCTGGCTAAAACCCTGCTGATCCACACCCTGGCGTCGGCGGTGAACCTCAACTTCAACCGCATCCAGTTCACCCCCGACCTGATGCCCTCCGATATTTTGGGAGCCGAAACCATCGACCGCGACCGCAATTTCAAGTTTATTAAGGGACCAATCTTTGCCAACATCGTGCTGGCCGATGAGATTAACCGGACGCCTCCCAAAACGCAAGCTGCCTTGCTAGAAGCGATGCAGGAGTACAAAGTGACGGTGGCCGGGGAAGACTACAAACTGGCGCAACCCTTCTTTGTGCTGGCTACGCAGAACCCCATCGAGCAAGAAGGAACCTACCCACTGCCCGAAGCGCAGTTAGACCGCTTTATGTTCGATATTCAGTTGACTTATCCGTCGTACGAGTCGGAGGTGGAAATTGTGAAGGCCACCACCACCGACGTGAACTACGAGGTGCAAAAGGTGCTCACCGGTGACCAAATTATCGAGTACCAGCACTTGGTGCGGCGAGTACCTATCGCGGATAACGTGGTAGAATACGCCGTGGGACTGGCCAACAAAACCCGTCCCGGCACGGGCAAGGCGGATAAGGTGGCGGATGAGTTCTTAGAATGGGGAGCGGGTCCCCGGGCGTCGCAGTACCTGGTGCTGGCCGCCAAGTGTCACGCGCTGCTCACGGGTAAGTACTCGCCCGACATTGAGGACGTGCGGGCGGTGGCTCAGCCCATCCTGCGCCACCGGGTAGTGCGCAACTTCAAGGCCGAAGCCGAGGGCTTATCAGTGAGTGATCTGATCGAACGATTGCTGTAGCCGTTATAGCTTAGAAGAGTAGTAGGTCATTTGATGCATTATCTTCTTTAAAATTCACCTTCTGATAGATATTTTTCAGCATGATAGTGTGCTCAATAAATGCCAGCGTAACTTCAGACTCAATACCCGATGATGCTTGATAGCGCCATGACTTATCGTCCTGTTTAAAGAATACTTCTACCAGCGGCTCTTCTTGTGATACGAGTACGTATTCCCGAAACGAAGGAAGTGAGCGATACATTTTGAATTTAGCTCCTCGATCATAACCTTCGGTAGAAGGAGACAACACTTCAACGATCAACACTGGATTTTTGATAGTATCGTTGCGACCTTCGGCAAATTCAAGCGGTCCGCAAACTACCGATACGTCGGGAAAAACGTAGCTTTGACGTTGCGCTGCCTCGATTTTCATATCGCTTCCGTATCCAATGCAATCCTTGTTATCTAAGCCTTCTAGGATACGCCGGATCATATTTGAAGAGATGATATTATGGTTAGAAGTAGCCCCGGCCATCATAAACACTTCACCGTCGTGATACTCAAGCTTCTCTTCCGACTGCTCTAGTAGCGCAAAGTATTCTTCCGGGGAATAGCGTTTGTGGTCCTCTTGTATCTGCTCCATACTGTATTTTTATCTAAATGTACGAAAAAAGTGTAACCATTGATTCATCTCATCGTAATATTACGATATAAAGTGCTTAAGACTATGGGAGCTACCAAAACCTCCGTTTTCACCAATCAACAGAACCAACTGGCCGACTACGCGAAGGCGTTCGCTCACCCGGCCCGGGTGGCCATTGTGCAGTTTCTGATCCGGCGCAACGCCTGCGTGTGCGGTGATATTGTCGATGAACTGCCCCTGTCGCAGTCTACCGTATCGCAGCACCTCAAAGAACTTAAGCGCATCGGCGTGGTGCAAGGCGTCATCGAGGGTCCTAGCGTGTGCTACTGCATTGATCCGATGGCTTGGCAACGAATAAAAACTGCGATGAGCGGACTGTTTGCCTCCTTTGACCCAAAAAACTGCTGCTAAAAAATTTGCGCTTAGTGATCGTAATATTACGATTTTGTTTTCTATGTTTAACCAAATAATATCTCAATCATGAAAGATCCGAAAGAAATCAAACAAGTTGTGCAAGACAAGTACGCGGCCATTGCCCAGCGCGGCACCTTGCCCGACGGTAGTAGCCCTTCGGCCATACTGTGTTGCGGCGAAGGCGATGGCTCATTCGCCGAAGATTATTCGCAGGTCAGTGGGTACGAATCGGAGGCCGACCTGGGTCTGGGGTGCGGCTTACCCACCGAACACGCGCACCTCAAAGCGGGTGATACCGTGGTGGACCTGGGTTCCGGAGCCGGAAACGACTGCTTCGTGGCCCGCTCACTGGTGGGTGAGTCCGGACAAGTAATCGGGGTAGACATGACCCCCGCCATGATCGACAAGGCCCGGCAAAACGCCCGGAAGTTGGGCTTCGGCAACGTGACCTTTCGCTACGGCGAGATTGAGGACCTGCCCCTGGAAGACAATCTGGCCGACGTGGTGGTCAGCAACTGCGTGCTCAACCTGGTGCCCAACAAAGCCCGAGCTTTTGCCGAAACCTACCGCATTCTGAAACCCGGTGGTCACTTTAGCATCTCAGACGTGGTGGTGCGAGGCGATTTGCCGGATGCGCTGCGCGCCAGTGCCGAACTGTACGCCGGGTGCGTTTCGGGCGCTCTACACCAGCAAGAGTATCTCCATATCATACAACAATCTGGTTTTCAGAACGTTAGAATCCAGAAAGAGCACGCCATCACGCTGTCCGACGAATTACTCCGCGAGCATCTGTCCGAAGAAGAAATCACCCTGTTCAAAACCAGCGATTTAGGAATCTTTAGCATCACCGTGTATGCCGAAAAGACCAAGGGCTGCTGCTAGCATCACTGGTGCAAACGGGAAGCCAAACGACACCGTAGCAAGATGAAAAATCGATTCTGCGTATGGTACTTCGCGGAAGGAGCGGTATTATTGTCATTTACCTTTCCATCCCTTTTACCTTGCGCCCTTCCCGTTCGCCTACGCTCGTTGGACTTATCCAAATCCTTAGTCTGGACGTGGTGCTGGGCGCGGGGGTAAGCACTGTGTTCGTCGCGAAATTTTTGGTGGCCCCCATTCCGTATGCTTCGCTGTTGGCGCTGTGCGCGTGCGTGTGGCTCATCTACACCGCCGACCATCTGATCGATGCCTACGCGTTGGGGCGCAGCGTGGCCCACACCGCCCGCCACCGCTACCACCAAACGCGCTTCAAAACCATTGCGTTGGCCTGGGGGGCGGTGGCACTGCTCGGAATAGGTATCCTTTTTTACTTACCTGGTAAGCTAATCCTGTACGGCTCAGTACTGGCGGCACTCGTGCTGCTCTACGCCGTGTTGCTCAAATACACGACATTGCGGACGTGGTTTCCTAAGGAATTTGCCACCGCCTTTTTCTACCCGGCAGGGGTGTTTCTGCCCGCAATAGCCGCTTACGGAGCTCCTTTGCCCTGGAACGCCAGTGTGTTGTTCTGCCAGTACTTCTTTCTGGCCCTGGCCAACCTGCTGCTGTTCTCGTGGTTCGAGGCCGACACCGACCGACAGGATGGGCACCCTTCGTTTGCGCTTAGTGTGGGTCGGCCGCTGGTGCGTTTACTCGTTTATGGATGCCTGGCAGCCGTAGGGATTTCTTCGGTGGCATTCTTGCGCGCAGTGGCTACGTCAGAAATCTCCGTAGCGGTGCAAGGAACCGTGTTGGTCATGGCGCTGATTCTACTCGCGCTCACGCTGTGGCCCGCTTACTTTCGACAGCACGAACGCTACCGTCTGCTGGGCGATGGCATCTTTGTGCTCCCAATTATCCCACTGCTGTTGCTATGAGCTTCGACCGGGTGGCTTTCTACTACGATCGCCTGGCTTGGTTGGTGTTCGGCGGCAGCATCCGGCGGGCACAACGGCACTTTCTGGATCAGATTCCGCCCGCGGCGCGGGTGCTGTTGGTGGGCGGCGGTACCGGCTGGCTACTTCCCTATTTGCTGGAAAAACCCGAAATAGTTCACATCACTTACCTGGAAACTTCCGCGGTGATGCTGGCCCTGGCGCAACGGAAAGCGCAGAACGCTCGTTCGTCCACCGCCGCCCGTGTCCGGTGGGTACACGGCAACGAGCGGCAGCTTTCTTCAGGAGATCGTTACGACGTGGTGATCACTAATTTCGTGCTGGATATGTACGCGGGTGCGGCGCTGGACCAGCTCATGCGGCGCTTGCTCGACCATCTACACCCCGCAGGCTACTGGTTGTTTACTGACTTTCGGCTGTCGGACAAGAAGTGGCACCGGCTGTGGCAGCAACCCATGACTTGGGCCATGTACGCGTTCTTCCACCTCATGGCCGGGATTGCCTGGCAGAAGCTGCCTTCTTACCACCAGCACTTCACGGACCTGGAACTACGGTTGACCCACGAAGAAACATTCTTCGGAGACTTTATCGTGAGTCGGGTGTATCGTTGGGGAGAGAGGTGAAAAGTATGCGCTTGTACCTTTTGATTGGCAATATTTTTTGGTACGAAAAGCACCTCCAAAGCCATTCCAAGGGTCCAAACCGGAAGCGTGCAAGCCAAAGTCGGCTAAAGAGAACCTGAAAACAGAACACACCTACTGCGGTTACCAGTGTTTGAGTTGGGCTTAGCGTTTCGTAGAGCTTGAATCCCATCGAGGTAAATATAATTACTCCGATCAGGCTCTGCATAATATAATTGGTAAGCGCCATTCGCCCTACGTGTCGAAGCGGACTCAGGATTCTTCTCCAGCGAGGATAGCGCATCAACCATACCAGTAACCAAAGATAAAATAGCCCCATCGCTACATCCGAAAGAAACATAAGTTTGAAGGCAAAAGGTACTAGAGTCTCGTTGACATGTACATTGCCTGGAAACACAAACAAAAATAGTATCCGGTAGATATTGGTGAGAACAGCTATGATGAGCACTGGCTTTGCTATCCGATCCACAAACCAGTCAACAGAGTAAAAAAACTGCCTTTTGCCAAAGTAGAGGCCTAGTAAAAACATAGAAAACGCCAACGGTGCCAAGAAGCTATAGAGTAGCGGCACGTTAGAAAGGTATTCTACCAACCGGAATTGAACACCTTCTCGATAAGAACCTTTCCGGATGATGTGAATCACATCCTTTGATGAATAAGCTTCCAAAAACTTGGCGGGATAAAAATTGATGAATCGGAAAAACAGCTCCGACGTTTGATCGTAGAAAGGAAATAGCAGCATAATAGCTGCGCCGGTTAAAATTATTCTGTCAGACAGACGCAGTAAGAGCATAGTTAATAAACCAAGCAGTGCGTAGATGTGCAGCACATCACCATTCCATAACAAAATGATATGGAGTAGTCCGATTATAAAAAGACCAACCATTCGTCGAGCAAAAAAGCGATACGTCTTGTCGCGCTTTAACGCCTGCATAGCGATACCTACTCCAAAAAGAGAAGATCGGAAAGAATTTAGTGTAGAAGAAAAGCTGAAGAATACGTACGGAGAGCCGATCAACCGCCGAAGTCCACTGTTCACTAAAGGCCCCTTGATTCATGAATACGCAATTCATGATCTCTATGTTAACCACAAATATCCCTAACACCGCGAAACCTCTTAGTACGTCTAGGACTACTATTCTTTGGCCAATAGCGGTGGGCAACCTGTTTCCCTGGCTGATCATTCAATTTGCATTGTTGTCACTAGTTTCAGGTACCATTACGCTATTAGAAGTTGATACTTCTGTAGACTCGCGCAAGTGATATCTCACCTACAACAGATTGCAACCGAACGGTACTTTCCAGACCGGTCACATCGGTGTCTTCCCAATGGTTGGCAGCGTTGCGAAAGAAGGTGGTCACGCGAGGCTGGTCTTGTTTCACCAGCACGTACTCCCTGGTTGTCATCAATTTATCAGTTAGATATACTTTAAGGTAAGCAAGCAACGAGCAAAAACCAAAAGACTAATCGACAGCGATGTCCGCATATTACTGCTGCTCCCCGGCTTCCGCCCGGGCCATCTTATCGGTCCAGATGCTCTTCACCGGGTAGATATCCAACGAGCGTAGCGCGACGGGGCCGCCGATGGCGTATACCTCTACCCCGTCCTTAGACTGGTCGGGGAAGATGCGGTTGGTCATCGATAGGTAGCCGTCGTTGCCAAACACCTCGACCGACGAGTGGTCGACGAAGATGCGCAGGCGCACGATGCCATCGTCGCTGGGCATCAGGCCGATGGTGCGGGCGGCGAAGTTCTCGCTAAAGGTGGTGTCGCCCGACTGGGTGCGGTCCACGAAGAGCGACTGCGAGGCCACGTCGTAGCCGATGACGGTCTCCTGGCCTTCGCCTTCGAACACCTTGATACCAAACTCAGAGGCCAATTGCTCGGCTTCGGCCGGAGTCTCGATGGCGCGGTACACAAACTCGGCCACGATCTCGAGCTGTTTGCCGCGCACGTTCTCGACCGACAAAAAGTCATCCCCCTCGTTGATCTGCTCGTTTTCGTAGTGTTGGGCGGTTTCGCGCAGCGTCCGCTGCTCTTCCACCGGTTGCTGCACCAGCCGCACGCCCTCGGGAAACTGCCGCAGGTGCAGGCTACGCACCAACGACTGCGAACTGCGCCAGCCCGAGGTAGGAATCTTCTGACCGTAGGCCCAGTTGTTGAGCCAGCCGATCATCAGGCGACGCTCGTCAGGCACGTTGTTCCAGGTAACGGCCGCGTAGTAGTCCAGTCCTTCGTCCACCCGCAAAATCAGGTCGTCGGTGTTGGCGTTGGTGAAGGTGGTGCCGTCGAAGTCACCCACGAAGTACTGCATAGTGGGTCCCATGTTGCTCCGATTGTGCGACACGATGAGCACCCACTGACTGTCTTCGCCGTTCTCTAAGGGCAACTCGAATAGGTCGGGGCACTCCCAGATGCCGTCCACAAAGCCTTCGGGACCGAACTCGCTCAGGCGCGTCCAGTCTTTCAGGTTGGGCGATTGATAGAAGCGGATTTTCTGCTCCTGCGGAATGGCCAGCGCCATGAGCCACGCCTGCTTGGGCTCGTACCAGAACACCTTGGGGTCGCGGAAGTCCTTCATGCCCTCGTCGAGCACGGGGTTGCCCTCGTACTGCGTCCAGGTTTCGCCCTCGTTGTTGCTATAGGCCAGCGCCTGGGTTTGCAGATCGGGCAGGTGGGAGGTGTAAATAGCCACCAGACACCCGTCGTCCGAGTCGCACAAGCCGCTCGTGTTGTTCTTATCCACCACAGCGCTGCCCGAGAAGATCATGTTCTCACCGTCCATGGGGATGGCCAGCGGACGGCGGTTCCAGTGCACCAGGTCTTCGGTGGTGGCGTGGCCCCAGCTCATGTTGCCCCAGGTGGTACCCGCGGGATTGTACTGGTAGAACAGGTGGTACTTACCCTGATGATAGACCAGCCCGTTGGGATCGTTCATCCAGTTCTTCTCGGGTGAGAAGTGGTAGGCTAGCCGGTAGGGTTCGGCGGTAGTGGCCACCGTGTCGCCCGGCACCCGGGCCGTTTCGGTTTCGGTGAGCGTGGAGCAGGCGGAGGCCAGCAGGACGGTGGCGGCTAGTAGACAGAATTTCATACGGAAGCGTTTTTTACGCGCCAAGATATTGATTTATTAAATCATCCTTTCCCTTGAACGTAGAAATTGTTCTGTCCGGTGGTTGTGTTTGTCAGTGTATGATTGCGTATTTATCCGCAGGAGCAGCTATACGCTGTCATCTCTATTTTTCAGTAGTTCTTCTTGGTAATTTATAGCTCCTTTTTTTAGAAGAAAGTGCCCTCCTGATGAGAGAAAGGCATAATTTTTCATGGCTGTGAACAGAATTTCTATATTAAACTCTATTCCGATAAATTCTCAAGGCTCGTGTCGACACCTAGAGTATATACACAAATATGATAGCTTTGTTGAATGGAAAAACAAGATGTTCTGAAGTTGCACGACAAGCGCTTGGATCGTGTGCTAGACAAGCTAACCGGACGTATCAGCGAAAAGCAGACGCTTTGCCTGCGGGCACTGTCCAATGCGCGCAAAGAGGAGGTTCAGTTTGGTAGATTTATAGGCAACCATAAAGTAAGTGTGCCCATGTTGGAAGAGCAACTCTATGCCCAGATGAGGAATCACTGTTCATCTTGCCATTGTTTGCTTATAGAAGACACCACAAAGATTGGCTTTAGTCTGGAAAGAGCCATCCAAGGACTGGGCAAAGTAGATAAGGGTCAGATACAAGGGTTTTACCTTCACCCGGTACTCTGTATAGATGCCCAGCACTATGGCTGTCATGGCATTGCGGCTTTGGAGTTTGTCAAGCGTGCTTGGCCTGAGCAACTTGTGAGTCGTCAGGCCAAGCGTACTGCTCGGGACAAAACTGTTTACGAACAAAAAGAAGGGTATCGCTGGCTGAGTAGCATTCAAAAAGCCCTTGCTCAGTGTGAGCAGGTGGCGGTTAAAACAGTAGTGGCCGACCGGGAAGCTGATATCTACCCCCTGCTCACCGGGCTTACTGCCCTGGGGGTAGATTATGTGATTCGTGCCCGCTTTGATCGTTTCACCCACGGGGGGCAGACCATCTCAGCGGAGGCAGAAAATTGGACGCAACAGCACTGTTATGAGCTAGCCGTACCGGCCAGTGATGGTCGTAGTGCCCATCGGGCCAAACTAGCCATCAAATACGGCAAGCTTGCTTTGAAAAAGTCAGCCAGCAGAAGCATCCATGCCCAACCCAACTATCACCCCACCTACGTAGTGGAAGTCAAAGAACTCCCTGAGAGTGTAGTGAATGGGCAAGAACCTATTCACTGGATACTGTTGACCTCGCACGTGGTGGACACCGCTGCCCTGGCCCTACAAGTTATAGAATGGTATAAGCAACGCTGGAACGTAGAGCAGGTATTCAGAATCTTGAAAAGCAACGGCCTTGACATAGAGAGCAGCCAGGTGGAAAGCTATGAAAAGCTACAGAAACTCAGCGTATTGGCCCTGATGGCTGCCGTGCGGGTGCTGCAACTCTTGAGAGCCCGAGACGGTCAAACTGAGCAGACCATGGCCTGTGCCTTCAATGAGCAAGAGCAAGAATGCTTGATGCTGCTCAACGAGCAACTAGCTGGAAAGAGCCAAAAACTGCAGAATCCCTACGGGCCAACCAGCTTGGCTTTTGCCGCTTGGGTCATCGCCCGATTAGCGGGCTGGAGTGGCTACCAAAGCCAAAGGCCCCCTGGCCCCATCGACTTACTCACCGGCCTGCAAAGGTTCAACGAAAGATTCCAGGGCTACCAACTCGCCAAACACAACACCACCTGAGATGTGTATATACTCTAGGTGTCGACACGAGCCTCCAAGAAAATTATCAGAATAATCTCTATTACTGTCAAAATATTTATTATTATCAAAATACTTTAGTTTCTTTGAAAAATACAATTAAAGTTGTTCTTTATTTCTTCAGTCATTTTAGGACGGATAGGCAAAGTAATAGCAGGCGGGACAAACAATCTGTAGATCATTTGACAGTAGCTTACTACGTTAACTTTTTGCCGAAAGTGCACCAATTGGGGTTTAGACGGGGTCGCGGGGCTTTTGGCTTACCAAAGAGATTTTCCTTTAATGCTGCTGAGGATGTATCTTCATACTAATGCCTCCTCGCTATGAACTGCCAACGGTGGACTAACCCCCTCTCTCTGCGTATTTTCCCTCAAAATTACCCGCGTAAGCTCATCGAATTATGACCCGGTATCTCGTGCGGTAACCAAGTACTTTGGCCTCCTTGAACAACTCCGAGGAAGCATGAACAAAGGCATCACCGCAATTTTACTATTTCTAGGATGTATATCCTTCGCCTTTGGGCAAACCTATCCGGTGTCGCTCAGCGCCCGGGTGGGCAAACCCTACTCTATTTATCTGTCCGACTACGTCCAGTTCCAGTCCGGACCGGGTACGGAGCGCTTGGCCGCCACCCTGCTGCTGCGCGACGCCAACGAAGCCTTCTACGACGTGCGTCTACGCGTGTCCATCAAGGGCGCGGGCATTCAGATCGAGAGCAAACCAGACTTCCCCGTCACGCCCATCACGCTGCAAACCGGGCTGCCGCTCACCCTACAGAACGAAGATTTTGCGGCGTACCTCAACCCGAAAAACCTGATCTTTCGGGGCATCACCCGGCAGCAGTTCGAGCAAACCGGGGCGCTGCCCGAAGGCCTTTACGAGATCAGCTGGCAGGTCTACGATGCGCGCCGCACCGAGGTGTCGCTCTCGGGCTTGACCACCACCACGGCCTGGGTGGTGCTCAACAACCCGCCCCTCATCAACACGCCACTGGCGGCCGAAAAACTCACGCCGCGCGACCCGCAGAATGTCCGCTTCAGTTGGCAGCCGGGCGGCGCGCTGCTCAACGGCGGCTTCACCACCGACTATCACTTAGAGCTTTTCGAGATGCGCACCGAGGGCCGTGATCCCAACGAAATCGTTCGCGGCACCTCTCCCGTAGCCACCCTTACCACCTCCGGCACCTCACTCACTTACGACGCGTCGCAACTCACGCTCATTCCGGGCATGCGCTACGCCTTCCGGGTGCAGGCCCGCGACACCGAGGGCCGATCGCTGTACAAAAACAGTGGCTACAGCGAGGTGCGCACGTTCACCTACGGCGACGCTTGCCTACCGCCTACCGAGGTCACCGTCACCGACCGGAGCACGCAGTGGGTAACGCTGGCGTGGCAACCGGCTCCCACCACCACCCAGTACGTGCTGCGCTACCGACAGGCCGAAGATCCCAATGCGCAGTGGTTCGAAGACCGAACCTTCACCACCTCTCGTCGCATTTCCGGTCTGCGTCCGGGCAACACCTACGAGTACCAGGTAAAAAGCCAATGTGGCTCATTTAGCAGCGACTACACCGCCTCCGGCACCTTCACTACGGTGGGTGCTGACGAAATGGATTTAACGGTCGCCTGTAGCCCCACCGTATTACCCGCTCCGGTGCTGGATGCGAGCGCCGCCCTGCCGCTGGCCCAGCCGGGAAGCTTTTTCAAAGTGGGGCACTTCGACATGAAGGTAACCGAGGTGAGCGGCGGAGCGGGAGTGTTTTCGGGCCGCGGTGAAATCTTCGTGCCCTTTCTGGCCACCACCCTCAAGGTGTCATTTCAAAGCCTGGGAGTGAACGGGGCGGGACAGGTGGTGTCGGGCAGCGTGATGGCCGACTTCGTGGACGAGCAAAGTCTGTCGGTAGGCACCATTAACCGTATCAATGGTTATGAGACTGCCTTTGCCGAGATTTGTGTGGAGTATGACGACGATGGCTACGATCAGGAGGGTTTTGACGAAAACGGATTTGATCGGGAGGGCTATGATCGGGAAGGCTACAACGAAGCGGGGTACAACCGGGAGGGCCGCGACCGCGACGGCTATGACCAGCAGGGACTAGACGAGAACGGACTCGACCGCGAAGGGTACGGAAAAGATGGGTTTGATGAAAATGGTGTTGACCGAGCGGGCCGCGACCGCGATGGTAATTTGGTGGATGCTGATCGCGCTGGTGCCGTGGATGATAGTGGTTCAGCGACCGCTTCCTCTGTTAACAACGGCCTATCTGGCGCGGTGAGCGACCGTGACCTGGAGAAGACCATCGAAAAGCACCTGAAAGAGCAGAAAAGGATTAACCGGGCAGTATCCAGAACGCAGCGCAATGCGGTGCAATCACTGTCCCAAATCCTGGAAGAAGCCATCACCGACGCGATCGACAAAAATATATTCTCGAATCGAAGCCTGATCGTCGGAGCGGATGAGCGGGCCACCGGCGAAGGCATGAGCAAACACATTACGATTACCCAAGAACCCGCACCCGACTATCCTTACTACAACGTGCCCCGGGCGCACAAGGATCTCTACGATGCCGACGTGCTTTTGCAAACGAGCCTGGCGAAACAAACCGTTATCGAGCAGTATCGGGAGGACATCGAGGCAGTAGCCAGCAGCGTGCGCGACCGAATGGATGCACTCAGCGAGGAAGAAGCCACACCCCTCAAAGACGATGAAACCGCCCGCGAAACCTGGATACAACAGCAGGTAGACGCCCTGGTAGAGGAAGCATTGGTACCTCCCGAGGGAGAAACGTTTCATCACGACTTCATTCCGGAGCGAGCGGTAGCGAGACCCGGAGTCCCCCTCAACCATGACGATCTTGATGCCCGTAAAACCACCCCAAACGGATACGCTGCGCTAACCCCCGTCTTCCGTCCGCTGCTTGATCGCAACGTGAACCGGGCTTTTCAGCTCAGTCAGATCATCCAGGATGAGAACCGCAAGCGGGGGCAGTACGCCACCGACGAGGCGCAAGACCTGCCGGTGGGCATCAGCCGGGTGGTGGGCAACACCGAGTTCGTGATTGCCATCGGGGCCATCACCTTCACCCCGGTGGCCGCCCACATGGATGTGCATATGGGCACCGAAATGCCCCGCAGCGGCAACTGGCTCAGCTTCCAGGCGCAGGCGGTCGAGCTGTTTCCCGAAGGCTTCGGCGGCGAAAGCAATCGCCTGCTGCTGGCCGACGACGTGCCCGTACGGCTCAGCAACAGCGCCCGGTTAACCCTGAAAGGCAGTGAGCAACGCACCTTCGTGGAGTGGGACTGCCAGGGGTTCCGGCAACTGGGCGTGCAGGGAGAGGTAGAATTCTGTCCGGGAGTAATTCGTCCGGCCAAAAAGCCGGAACCATCCATTGCCGACAAGTCAGCATCGCCCGATGCTGACGAAACCGAAACCGTGAAGGCCCGCTTCGAGACTACCTTCACCGACTGGGACGAGTTTATCGTGGCCATCAGCCTGGACCCGTTCGAGGTGCGGGGACTCAACGGTTTCGTATTTGAGGTGAACCAAGCCTACCTCGACTTCAGCGACGTGCAAAATCCGGCGGGGATGATCTTTCCGAAAGACTACCAGTTGCCCTACGCCGCGGCGGGTGCCGCCACGCTCTGGCAGGGGTTTTACTTGCGACAGGCAAAGGTCACGCTTCCGCCCAAGATAGCCGACACGGGTAAGGAGAAGCCGAAAGATCTGTACGTCGAGAACCTGATCATCGACGACCAGGGCGTGTCAGGAATTTTCTCGGCGACGGGCATCATTCCCGACGGCTCGCTGGGCGGCTGGGGCTACTCGGTCGACCAGCTTTCGGTGCACCTGATCAAAAACCAGTTGAAGGGAGCCGAACTGCAGGGCGGCGTACAGTTACCCATCATGGAAGACACCATCGGCTACCGGGCGCAGATTCAGACCAACGGCCGCTGGTTGTTCGGGGTTAGCCTACCCGATTCTACCAAAGTTCCCTTGTTGGTTGCTGATGTTCACTTGTCAAAGGGCTCTACCATCATCGTAGAAGAACAAGACGACAAACTGGCGGCTCGTGCCTTGTTGAATGGCGCTGCCGATATCAATTCACCGCTTTTACAGAACAGCGTAATTCGTTTGTCCGGCCTGGGTTTTCAAGGACTTTCGCTCAGCACCGAAGCTCCGCACTTCAAGCCCGGGGTGTGGTCGCTGGGCGAAGCCGGAGTAGGCAATGCCGCCGCCGGGTTCGAGCTCACCCTCACCAACGTGGGAATGGAGACAATTGGCGAAAACAAAGTGGCCTTGCAAATGGGAGCCCACATTGATCTGGCCAAAGGCACCATCGTAGGCAGCACCGACTTGCGAATCATTGGCGAGCAAAACACCGACTTGGAGAGCGGACGAAAGCGGTGGCAGCACCAAAAAACTACCCTGAACGAGATCAGTCTGAAGGCAAAAGGCGGACCTATCGGTCTAATAGGAAAGCTGCAATTGTTTGATAGCCATCCGGTGTACGGCGAAGGATTCCGAGGATCCGTTGAGGCAAAATTCGGCGACCTAATCACCGTAGATGCCAAAGCAGTGTTCGGGCGGGCCGATAGCATGCGCTACTGGTACGCCGATGCTTTGGTACGCGCCGGAGAAATACCTATTGCGGGCACCGGCTTATCCATCTACGGCTTCGGGGGCGGAGCCTATCAGCACATGCGGCGCGAACGTGTGGAAGCGGTGCAGTTATCCAACGAAGCAACCAGCACTAAAGATGACGGATTTTCCTCTCCCTCAGGCGTGCGTTACGTACCCGACACTACGGCCGGACTTGGGGTAAAAGCCGCGGTGGTCTTCGGGACTTCCGGCACCTCCAAGGCCTTTAACGGGGACGTGGGCTTTGAGATGGCCTTCAACCGGGGAGGGGGGGTCCGTACCTTCGGCTTCGTCGGCAATGGCTACTTCATGAGCGACTTGGAGGTGGGCAAGCCTCGGGACGCCACCTCCCTGTACGCCGGGGTAGATTTGTTCTACGACTTCCAGAACCGGGAGCTGCACGGAACCTGTGACGTGTACGCCAGCGTGGCCGGAGGGTTGATTCGGGGGCGCAATCCGGGCAATCTGGCCGGACAGGCGGTGTTGCACTTTGATCCTGACAATTGGTACATTCACATTGGCCGTCCCTCGAGCCGGGTGGGGCTGGTGATGACCACCCCGATCAAGGCGCTGCCTATCAAAGTAGACTTGGGATCCTACTTTATGGTGGGCACCCAACTGGAAGAAATGCCCTCACTTCCCGAAAAAGTGAGCAGCACCGTAAGCTACGACGACGAACGCGAACCGGGGGCCATCCTGGAAGGAAAAGGCTTTGCCTTCGGCGCTGATTTTAGCATCAACACCGGCAAACTGCAGGCCACTATCTTTTACGGCGAACTCAACGCCGGGGCGGGCTTCGACGTGATGCTGACGAACCGGGACAACATGATCTGTGCGGGGCGCGGCAAGCCAGCGGATGGCCGCCCCGGCATCAACGGCTGGTACGCTGAGGGGCAAGCCTACGCCTACCTGGAAGGGGCCATCGGCATCCGGGTCAAGGTGTTTAAGATCAACCTGGAAGAAGAAATTCTGCGCGTGGGCGCGGGGGCCGTGCTGCAGGCCAAGCTACCCAACCCCTTCTGGATGAGCGGCGGCGTGCGGGGCTACTACAGCCTGCTGGGCGGCAAGGTGCAGGGGCAGTGCAACTTCGACTTCGAGCTGGGTGAGCAGTGCCAGTGGCAAGCGGTGGACAACCCCGAAGAAAGCAGTCCGGTAGCCGACCTGTCGGTGATCGCTACGCTTACCCCGGAAGCGGGCAAGTCGGAAGTGGATGTGTTCGCCGCCCCCCAGGCGGTGTTCAACCTGCCCATCAACGAATCTTTCACCCTGGTAGACACCCTGAACGATCAGCAGCCGCAGTTCCGAGTGGCGCTGGAGAAATTTGAGGTGCTTCACCACGGCAAACCGGTGGCCGGAGCCTACGAGTGGAACGACCGCCACGACGTGGTGGCCTTCGACGCTCACGAAATTTTGCCCGGCCAGCAAGAACTCACCGCGCTGGTGCGCGTTCGGTTCGAGGAGCTGCGCCGCGGACGCTGGGAAACGGTGAAGGTGAACGGACAAGCCGCCGTAGAAGAGAGGCAGCACGTGTTCACCACGGCCGCTGCTCCGACCAACATTCCGGAGAAAAACGTGGCCTACAGCTACCCGGTGAATAGACAGATGCACTTTTTGCCGCAGGAGTACGCCAACGGCGGCTACGTGCAATTGGATGCCGGTCAGGACTACCTGTTCACGCCCGACCCCAAATGGCGCACCACCGGGCGACTCACTCCCGTGGGCGGCGGCGCAGCCACGGAGTTTGACT
The DNA here is from genome assembly GCA_965217295.1 of Cyclobacteriaceae bacterium. Lineage (GTDB taxonomy): Bacteria > Bacteroidota > Bacteroidia > Cytophagales > Cyclobacteriaceae > Tunicatimonas. The sequence continues at coordinate 1,910,816 of CBDCHR010000008.1, read as the reverse complement.
TTGCCTACCACCCTGACGAAAAACGTCTGACGATAGCAGTACCCCGCGACTTGCGTCCCGAGCAGATTTATCAGTTGGAGATTGTGAAACTCCCCGCCGGGGTAGCCGAGCAGGTGGATGAGAACGTGAGTCAGGCTACCCGCACGGAGACCCAGGGCGGGCAGGAAGTGGCGATCACCACCAACCAGGCGGAAGGAAGCATCGAGCGTTTAGAGGAGCAAGTGCTGTATACCAACTATTTCCGCACCAGCCAGCACCGCACCTTTGCCGAGAAGTACGCTTCGTTCAGCTTCGTCAACGACTGGCAGTGGGCCACCCAAACCGGGGTGCAGGACATCGGTCGGAACGTGACCGGCCCCGAGCGGTTCGATGCGTTTGAGATGGAAGGGAAGGGAGAAATGGAGCCGTTGGTGCAGTTTTTTGCCGGGCAGGATACGAGGTGGTACAAGGCGGTTGATTCCTTGGTCTATGCCAACGCTGCTCCGCGCAATCCGGCTTTGCGCATCGACTGGCCGGGCCGTCCGACCCACTTAGGGTTGCCCCCGATTGAAGCAATGATGTTGAATCAGACCGACGAAGGTACCTGCCTCACCGACGGGATGATCAGCAGCCAGACGGCCACGGGCGGTAGCGGCAAGGTATCTTACGTGTATCAGCTTCCTTTCTATATGTACAAAGACTACCATGATTTGCAGCAGCGGGCAGCTAACAGCGAGTTAGATAGTGAAAGTATTCGCTATCTGCTGACTGCTCCGTTTATACCCATTTATCCGGACGAGTATCCGGCATCCGTAGGCTATCAGTTGCCGGGACAGACTACTCCGAAATCATTGCAACATTTTACAATCACCAAACCCTGACAGTAGCGATGAAACGACTTGTTATTTACGGTATATTTTGGCTGGTATCACTCGGCGCTCAGGCGCAGGAAGCCGGTTGGGTGCTCAATGATTTGGCCTACGCGTTAGAGAGTCCGGCCAACCGGCAGGAGGTGGTGCTGGCCCTGCAGCAGTTTCAGGAGAACACACAGGTGGCCCTGTTGGTCAGCGCTGAATTTGAGCAAGGCATTTACGCTACGGATGCCCGGAATGAAGCGGCTTTCTGGTTGCAGAAGCAAACCCACGGGATCACCGTGTTTATCACCCTGGCCAAAGACACCAAGGCCTTTCAAAAGTGTGAAATGCAGGTGAGCGATGCGGTGGAAGCCCTGTTGCCCGCCGAAGACCGGCAGCAGATACGAACCGGTCTGATGGAGTTCTACTTCCGCAGCAGTCCTATTCCGACCGATGCCTACACGCAGGGATTGCTAGCCGGAATTGAGGCGATGGAAAAGCGGATTTTGGAAGGCAAAGCTAACGAGCAGGAAAAACTACCGGACGACGTAGTGGCAATCACGCATCTGGATAAAGAATTTGCCGCTGGTATTGATGATGATAAACTGAAGATTGAGTATGCCATTAAGAAGGATTACGTGGGCACATTAAAGGCGGCAAAGTTGGAGGTGTACAAGGACTTAGCAAAAGAGCCGTGCTTTGTTGCATCACTGGACATCAAAGAAGCAAACACGTACCTATGGGACGGTAAGCTTTCGGAGGAGGACGGCGATTACATAACTTACAAAGACTCGCCGTTTACAGTTAAAATTACGGTGAGTGAAGATGAGAAGTTTGAGAAGGTGGGAATGGTTGAGAAGGATGCTTCAGTGGAAGAATTTGCTGATGAATGGCGTAGTTATCCTGAAATAGCAAAGAGAGTCTCGGTAAACAGATCAGATCAAGAGGGCAAAAAGCTAACTCAGTATCGATACTACTTAATGATGAGAAACGACATAATTTCTAAAATTTCTGGTAGAGATTTTTACTTTCTTGACGATTATGATGGCAATCCTTTAAATTATTTGTCAAAACATATAGTGGACGCTAAGTTCTTGAATAAAGACGTCAAAGTACACACCAACTATCTAGCAGTTTTGCAAGAAGTAGAAGAATCAATGGGCAGACCTAATGGAGATTTCAAAAAATATAGTGAAGATATAAATTATTCTTTAGCAGGAATTTTCTACATTAGATATCTGAACACCAGAAACAATATGAGTAATCACTCTTTTGGAATGGCTGTCGACGTAGACCCTAATTACAATCCGCAGCGTAGTGTGCCAACTTGGATGTTTGTTCATATACTAACAAATCAGAATCTTTTGTTTGCAAAACTAGACCCAAATAAAATGCAAGAAGTGAGTAATAGTTACAAGTCAGAAAATGTGGATGCCCAACGTATATCTGAAGTGTTATTGGGACTAGAGAAAATTGATAAGATAAATCAAGAATATTGGTATGATATTTCTAAAATAGAACAGCTTTTTAAAGCAGTTAATAACTTTAATACAGAGTACAATAAATTGCGCGAAGAGATAAAGCAAATTCGTCTTCGTTTCGCTATATTAGATGAAAGAGCTAATCCAACTGAGAAGAAAGCAGTAGAGGTAAGCGAAAAAGAAATTGCAAATAAAGTCAAGCAACAGATACAGTGGCTATCGGTTTTAAAGAATAACATACATGACTTAGAAGTAGCTACTGACGAAGGTTATGACAAAGTTTTCAAAGTAAAAGATAGGTTCCCTTCAGAATATGACTATATGATAAAATGCTTTGAAACTTTGTACGATAAGACATCCTGCATAGAGACTGCCTTTAACGAAATTTTTGTACATGAATCATCTAATCTTATGTCACCTGTATGTCAATCGTATAGTACGGTTTTTGATGCAGGAGAAGTAACTAACATATTGAGTATGATAGAGCGAACATATGAACACTATGAGATGGGATTTAGTGGCGAAAATGAATACGAAAAAGATAGGTTCAATTTGTTTAAGAAGTGGATAGAACGTAATAAGAATGACTTGATTGCCTTATCTGAGAAAGGCTTCTTTAGACTAGATCCATCTTTTGTACAGTACTTTCTAGATCATAAGAAAATCCGTTGGGGTGGGCATTATAATACTGATATTGACTGCATGCACTTTGAGTTACACCCTAATGAATTTTAAGTTTTGAATTATGACGAAAAAAGTAATTTTCCTGGGATATCTGCTTTGCTATGCCATACAAATTTTTGGACAAAAAGAGTATCATCACGTTCCTATTGACACTTTATTAAAACCCCTATGGGAAGTTACTTTGGAAGACTGGAGCGTATACGATGGGAAGCCTCTCGTTAAAAATGGTGTTCTTTTTCCCTACGATATAAAAGCGTTTGATATAGACATAAAAACAGGTAACAAAATCACTATCAGAAAAAAAGTAAATGAAAAATTTCAAAACTCGTTCAATGATAACTTGCTGTTACGCGATAATTATGCCCGAATACTCGTCACCAATATTTATACTGACTCGGTAGTGTTCAGCTTGCCACGAAAAGGGCCGACATACTACGGCTACGTATCCCCAGAACTGGTTAGTAATGATACTATATTTGTGGCGAAAAACAGTAACACAATTTCAGCTATTAATTTATTAGATAAAAGTACTATATGGGAATTTTCGTGCGAAGAGAAGTTATGTACAAAACCTAAAGTTATAGATCACAATGTAACGTTCTGTGATAAAAATAGCTTGTATATAGTAGATAGAAATTCAGGAAATATAATTAAACAGAAGAAATTTGAAGGGCGAATTGTTTCGGGTATAGAAGTAAACGAAGAGACGCTGTATTTGTGGGTGAAAGGGGAAGGCCTTTACGCTATGGATCAGAGAACATTAAAAACCAAATGGAATTTTAACGAATTTGAATATCAGTTTGGTAACTATCGGTTGATCTTTGAAGAGGATACTGTCTTCTTCGCAAGTTGGAATCTATTTGCTTTAAATAAGCTATCAGGAAAAGTTATTTGGCGATCAGATTATGGAGATATTTCTTTAGTACATAACATTGCTTTAATCGATGATTTTATAATTTACTACGACTCTGGTAATGATGGTACGGTAAGCTTCATTACTGCAGCAGAAAAAAACACTGGTGAGCGAAAGTTTTATGGTTTCACATCAGATAGCTTTCCAATAGATAATCCTGATGATCCTAGAAACTTGTCGGGAATTGAATACGAAGAAATTACTTTTTTAGATGAAGTACATGACGGAATACTAATCGGAGTATCTCGTAATAAAATTTACGGTTTCACTATACAACAACAACATAAGTGATACTGTACACCTGCAGGTTGGTACGAATACTGCACTCACAAAAAAATGTGTTCAATAATCAGTGGTAAAATTGTATTTTAAATTGTTTCTTGATGAGCTTCTCAAATCGCTTTGTTCTCTATCTCTTATTCATTAATATAGTTTACTTCGCCGGAATCGCTTACTCCTGCCCCGTAGAAAATTCGGTTCATAAGATAGTCGGCAAAGCAATGGCAGTTTTGCCAGCTATCCAAAATGACCTAGACACCCTAAATTCCAAACAAATCAAAAAAATTGCAATACGCTACCTTGAAAAGCAGCAGAAACAAAACAGGCGGACTATTCGCCACCAGCGAAAGCAAGTGCGGCACCTGTCCGAAGAACTGGAAGCTGCGATCGCTGATGCTATTGCCAAAAATATTTTCTCAAACCGAGCGCTCATCGTTGGGGCGGACGAAAGAGCCATTGGCGAAGGAATGAGCAAGCATATTGAGATTACCCAAGAACCAAATCCTGATGATTATCCCTACTACAAAGTACCACGGGCGCATAAGAACCTCTACGACGCCGACGTGCAATTGCAACAAACAATAACCCAACAAGCGGCAGTCACCCACTACCTTGTAAATCCTGCGCTATTGGTCGCTGCTATCCCCAATCAAAAAGCTTCTACCGCCTCTGCACCTTCCGAAAAAGGCTGGATACATCAGCAAATCGATAATTTGATCGAAAACCGATTGTAGAAAGGCGGCAACTAACACCAGATAAAATCCTTCATCCGTATCCCCCCTCCGCATCCGCTAAAATGCGCACTACCAGGCCGTCCATCTCCTCCTGGATGGGCATCTGGCAAGCCAGCCGACTGGCGTCGGTGACCTCGGGAAGCGTGTCCAGCATCTCTAACTCAGGGTCGGTAGCTTCTTTGTAGTGATCCTCACCCTCCACCACTTCCACGTGACAGGTAGCACACAGGGCCATCCCCCCGCAAGTAGCTTGCACCGGGTACTCGGCCGCTTTCAGCACTTCCATCAGCGTCAACTGAATGTCGGTAGGAATTTCTATCGCCCGACGCTCACCGTCGGACTCTTCTACGTAGATCGTGATCATGGGGGGTTAGTTAGTCATTAGTCCTTTGTCGTTGGTCTCTTGTTAGAACAAATGACAGGGGACCAGTGACAAAGGACAAACATCGCTACTAACTACTAAAAAACGAAGAACTTTCTCAGAAGCCCGTCACTCCGTTCACTGTCGTGTATTTCAAACTCGCCTTCTTGCCCCCGCTCACAATCTGGTAAGCACTGTGCGACATGAGTGCCGCCTCGTGGAAGCCGCACAAGATCAGCTTCAGTTTGCCCGGATAGGTGTTGATGTCGCCGATGGCGTAGATGCCCGGCACGTTGGTGGAGTAATCTTCGGTGTTCACGGCAATAGCGCTCTTGTCCAAGTTTAGTTTCCAGTTGGCAATGGGGCCCAACTTCGGACTCAGCCCGAACAGCGGAATGAAGTAGTCGGCGTCTACGGTGATGGCGTTCTTTTCCTTATCGGTAATCACGCAAGCGTTGAGGCGGCCGTTGCCCACGATGGAGGTTACGTTGGCGTTGAGTTGCAGTTTGATCTTATTCTGTTCGGCCAGCGTCATCACCTTGGCGGCCGAGTCGGGAGCACCGCGGAAGGTGCTGCCCCGGTGCACCAGGGTTACCTCTTCGGCAATTTCGGCCAGGTGCATCGTCCAATCTAGCGCCGAGTCGCCGCCGCCCGCCAGCACCAGGCGCTTGCCGCGGAACTGCTCGGGATTTTTAATGATGTAGTTGATGCCTTTGCCCTCGTAGGCTTCCAGATTCTCTACCGCCGGTTTGCGCGGCTCGAAGCAGCCCAGTCCCCCGGCGATGACCACCACCTTGCAGAAAACTTCGGTATCTTCACTGGTTTGCAGACGAAACGATCCGTCTTCCAGGCGCTCCAGTTCCTCTACGCGCTCACCCAGCGTGAACGACGGATCAAAGGGATCGATCTGCTCGGCCAGTTGGTCTACTAATTCCTGCGCCAGCACGGTGGGGTAGCCGGGAATGTCGTAAATCGGCTTCTTGGGGTAGATTTCGGACAACTGCCCGCCGATTTGCGGCAGCGTATCCACCAAGTGGCAGCGCATCTTGAGCAGTCCGGCCTCGAACACGGCGAACAAGCCCACCGGACCCGCGCCGATGATGCACAAATCGGTATGAATGGTTTTTTCTTCGGTGATATTCAGCATGAGGATAAAAGGATTGTATTGCTAGGTCACTACAATAGAATACGCAAGGTACACGCAATTGTTTGCCATAGCAATAGTTAGTAGGGCAATGAATCGAAAAAAGTTAATTTAAACCTCTAAATTTTCATAAATAGTGATGAGCACGTGCTTAAACTGCCGAAAGTCTTCCTCGGTCAGGCTCTTCCAGGCGGCCTTGCGGATCTGGCTGACCTTCGGAATCATCGCTTCCACCCGCTTGGTGCCCAGTGGGGTGAGCACCACCCGACTTTTCCGGCGGTCGTGCTCGTCGGACAAGCGCTGCGTCAGTTCTTTGGCGCACAACAAATCCACGATGCGGGTAAGGGTAGGGGTGCCCTTGAAGGTGGCCTCGGCCAGTTCGCTCTGGCTCTTGTCAGAACTAGGATACAGTTGCTTGAGCACCATCCACTGGTCGACCGTCACGCCGAAGTCGAACTCGGTGAACTTCTGCTGGGCGTACTGCTTGATGCGGCGGTTGGTTTTTTCAAGTAGAAAGGAGTATTCGCTGTAGATATCAGATTGAGGCATACGGGTTGAAGCAGTGATGTCAACGGTTCAATGTTAAGAAATCTTTCTGACAATCTCTTTAACCAGAAACGGCACAAGGTAAGAACCACCTTAGCCTCAACGCGATATCCCCCTATTCGCGTTCGCTGGTTGGATATACCATCAATAGTTTGTCGCTATTTCTGGCAACTAACCATCCGTATTCTCCGCTGGCTAGTTTCAGTTGGCTGATCTTCCGGATTTCCCCTCTGATATGAATGCCACTTTCGGTAGGCATTGAGGGACTGAAACGGCCGCTTCCATCTCCGGCTAAAAACAGTCCGTAACTGGCGTCGTTGCGGGGCGTTTCCACTTCTGCACCGTGTAAGTTTCCTCCCAAGAGCAAATCCAGGTGCCCATCGCTGTTCAGGTCTTGTAAGTGAATTGCGTTAACCGACGAGGCCTGCGCGTAGTTGGGCAACGGATGAGGATCAAAGCTGCCGTCCTGGTTGATGAGTACGGTATGGGCAAAGGTAGTGGCGGAATAATGCAGCGCCTCGTTTAGCTTCTCGGCCGAGTAAATGTCGGACAAGCTAGCTTGAGAGAAAGCGGTGTAGTTGGGGATTTTTTTCTTGATCAAAGGCATTTGTTGCGACGAACATTCCCGGCCCCGCAGGGGGTACAGTTCACCGGCTTGGTGGTATCCCAACACAATATCCAGGCTTCCGTTCTCGTCAAAATCATCGGCATAAATCCGGAAGGGCGCGTCCGCCGAAGCTTTGTATTTATAATTCAAGCCCAAATTGCCCGCCACCAGGTCTACGTCGCCGTCGTGATCTATGTCGCCCGCTACGATGCTATTCCACCAACCCACCTGTTCCGTCAAACCATAGTCGGCACTACCGTCTTGAAACTTTCCGGCTTCGTTCAACAACACGACGGGCGACATCCATTCGCCTACCATAACTAGGTCGGGCCAACCGTTATTGTCAACGTCCGCTACCGTTGCGGCGGTGACCATTCCGATCTCATTGAGCTGCGGAGCCACCTCCTGGGTGACGTCCGTGAAGTGCGTATTTTCAGCATCACTATCGTTGCGCAGCAGGTAACTATCGGCGGGCCGAGGATACTGGCCGGGCACCTGCCTACCTCCCACCAAAAGGTCGTCGTCGCCGTCGCGGTCGAAATCTATCGCTTGAACGCACGAACCGCTTACGTAACGTCCGGGCAGTGCCCCCTCGGCGCTATCAAATTCGCCTTGCCGGTTGTTGAGATAAATTCTATCTCGGTACCGCTGATCTCCGGCTGGGTGTTCGTTTCCGCCGCTCACGACGTACAGATCGGGAAACGTGTCGCCGTTGGCATCAAAGAACAGCGCCGCCACGTCTTCGGCGGCTCGGTCTTGCTGCCAGAGATTTGCCGAGGAGGCCCAAAAAGACCCGTCGGGCTGCTGCAGGTACAAAGCTCCGGCGAAACCCGCCGCCCCGCCCACGTAAAAGTCGTCCCGGCCGTCGGCATCAACATCGGCGGTGGCTAGGGCCGGTCCAAACTGAGACATTTTGTGGGGCAACAGTACTTCCCGCTCAAAATCATCAAATTCGTTTTCCCGATGCACGTAGTCTGGCGAAAGTTGGGGTTCGTAGGTAGTGAACAGCGGATTTTGGTTTTTCTCTACCCACGGTTTGGCTCGGGCCGCCTGCTCAACCTTCACTGTTTGGTTAGCCGGTACGTCGTGCAGCAGCTGGTCGCTGCCGTCGGGCCACCTGATGTGCACCGAATCAACGTTGTCTGTTTTTCCCAGGCCGAAGTGGACAACGGGTTCCACCGACGATTGATAGCCGCGCGTCAGGAATAGCTCCTGATACTGCCGTCTGCTTTGTGTATAAATACTTAGCTGGGCGCCGATGCCAAAGGGATTCTTTGACCCCCCCCGCAGTTTGAAGCGCAGAAAGTTAGCGTTGGGCGCCGCCACGTTTTCGAATAATTGCGCCGGAGCATCCAGGTTGTTGACAAGCACGTCCAGGTCTCCGTCTGCATCCAGGTCGGCATAGGCCGCTCCCTGGCTAAAACCCCGTTCGTTGAGTCCGTAGTTTTGCTCGGTAGGACGAAAGGTGAGATCACCATTATTGAGAAAGCTAAAGTTCTCAACCGGATGCACCGGCATCTTCCGAAGCCAATCCAGGTACTGCGACGGTTCAATTTTGTGGTAGGCTTTCTGAATTCGGAACAGCGCGTTGAAGTCGTTGTTGTTCACGTCGCGGCGCATACCGTTGGTGATAAAAATGTCTTTGTATCCGTCGTTGTTCATATCCATCAGCAGGGCACCCCAGCTCCAGTCGGTATAGGCCACTCCGGCCAGTTCGCCCATGTCCATAAAGCTTGCTTGCCCGGTGTTGAGTTGCAGCGTATTCTTCATGTACTGGTAGTGCAGTCCCTGGTCTACAGTGGCGTAAAACGCTTCGGGATTCATGGCCGACATGTTGGCTTTTTGCTGCTCGTTGGTGCTTCCCATCATGTCTAACTGGATCAGGTCGGCTAGACCGTCGTTGTTGATATCCGCCGCATCGGTGCCCATGCCGAAGTTGGAGGTGTGGCCGGTGTAGGTCGTGAGTTCGTTGGCAAAACTTCCGTCTTGTTGGTTGATATACAGGTAGTCGCTGGAGTTGAAGTCGTTAGAGACGTACAGGTCGGGCCAGCCATCGTGGTTGAAATCGGCCACGCTGAGGCCCAGCGTGAGTCCGTAGTTGAGCACTCCCGCCGCCCGGGTGGCATCTATAAAATGATCTCCTTCGTTGCGGTAGAGTTTGTCGGATTCCGAAGGATGAGGTGCTTTCATCCGTTGGGCAAAGAAATCGCTGTTTTGCTTAAATCCGGAGGGCGGATAATTGCCTACGTAAAGGTCCAGATCGCCATCGCGGTCGTAGTCGAAAAAAACTGATTGAATAGTGTGTCCGCGGTCGGCAATGCCCCACTGTTCCGCTTGTTCTTTAAAGGTATTGTCGCGCTGGTTGACGTACAGCAAGTTTCCCCGATTTTCTTCGCTAGGCCCTGCCACGCTGACGTAGATATCCAAGTAATTATCGTGGTTGATATCCACCATCGTGACGCCCGTGGTCCAGCGGTTATAAACTCCCTCCACCCCGGCCGACTCGCTGATGTCTTCAAAGGTGAGGTTGCCCCGGTTGAGGTACAGAGCGTTCAACCCCATATTGCTGGTGAAGTAGATATCCGGCAGCGTGTCGTTGTTGATGTCGCCCACGCCCACTCCGCCGCCGAAGTAAATGAAGGGATATAAAAAATAGTTGAAACTGGCCGTCTCGCGGATGCGGTTGGCAAAAGTGACGTTCGAGAAAGCAGCGGGCACCGCTCGGTAGTGTTGGGCGGAGGACGGTGCAGGGGCGCTGGTCTCAGGGCTTTTCTTTTCTTCGCTACAGGACATTAGCGATGAGACAAGAATTACCATCACCATCACCCTGCGTTTAAACGCAGGGTGATGGTGGCAAAGGTTTTCTGTAATTGTCGTCATTCTCACTACCAACACATTAATTCCAAAACTATTTCACCCTTCTACTTTTCCCCTGCGAATCGTAAATAACCACCGCTCTCATACTATTCAACAATTCCATCTTCCGAGCAGCCTGCGACAGATAGGTACTACCGTAGTAAAACTCCTGCCGGGTCTTTCGGCCGTCGGCCCAGGTGATTTCTGCAAAAGTATCCTTGGGTTGCAGGGCGATTACTGAAGCCTCGGAAGCAAGCGCCTGGTAATGATGCGCTCGCAACGGGCCGGAATTGGCTCCGCTCACCATAATGGGCTTTCCGTCTACGTATACCGTCGCGATACTCTTCTGGTCGTCGTTTAAGAAGAGGCCACTCTGCGGGGGCGGCACCACGGTGAAGCCTCCCTGGCCGTCACCCATCATCACCGTTCCTTCGGAAGCGTCGTAGTTGCCAAACACCGGTTCGGCCGAGTACTGATTGCCGGTAATGATGATATCCAAGTTGCCGTCGCGGTTCAAGTCATGGGTCAGCATCCCGTAGGCCGGAGCTACCTGGCAAGCCAGCGGTAACGGACGCACCGTGAACGTGCCGTCGCCCCGGTTTTCGATCAAGCTGCTGGTCAGGGTATTCACTTCTAGCACCCGGGTGTTTTTTCGATCGTGCGGTTTCAGCACGTCCGAAAAGCCTGCCTGGGCAAACGACAGGTAGTTCCGGAAGCGCTTCTTGTAGCCCAATACCTGGTCGATGAGGGCGTCGCGGGGATGCACCGGAAACTCCCGAAGCTGCCCGTCGTCGTCTTCGGAGTAGTACGATAGAATGGGATCGGTTACGCCGTCTTCGTTGAAGTCGTCGGCGTACAGCCGAATAGGATGTTCGGGCGAAGCGGTTAGATAACTATTTAAACCGAAATTGCCGACCACGTAGTCCGTGTCGCCGTCGCGGTCGTAGTCGCCCGCCGTGAGGCTGTTCCACCAGCCGGTGGTGCCCGCCAGTCCCGCCGCTTCGGTATAGGGTTCCAGCGTGCCTGCTCGGTTGATGAAGAACAGAATTTCCGTCCACTCGCCCACCGCGACCAAATCCGGCCAACCGTCGTTGTTGAAATCCGTCCACAGCGCATCCGACAGCATGCCCGGTTGACGCAGGGCGGGCGGAGTGCGATCAACAAAGTTGCCTCCTTCGTTGATGAGCAAGCGCGAAGTGGGTGACTCAGGATAGCGACCGGGCGAGACCTTGCCGCCGATGAACAAATCGATATCTCCGTCCCGGTCAACGTCGGCCCCCCGAACCGCACCACCGCTGGCCGTCCCGGTAGGTAGGTTAGGCGTACGAACAAACTGCCCACCTTCATTAATATACAGCCGGTCTTCGTACCGGGGCGACGAAGCCAGATATTCGGCTCCGCCGCTCACCACGTACAGATCCGAATCGCCGTCGCGGTCGGCATCGAACAGCAAAATCCCCATATCTTCGTAAGCAGCGTCTTCGGCCAGGATCGGCTGCTGCTCGAACTTTCCGGACTGCTGAACAAACAAGCGGGCGCTTTGTCCGGCAGCTCCGCCCACTACCAGATCATCGGCCCCATCGCCGTTCACATCGCCCACCGCCAGCGCCGGTCCTTCCCGGGAGTACATCTTGAGCAGCAGCGGGTTGTCTTTGAAATCGATGAAGCGGTTTTCGCGCTGCTCGTACTTCAGGCCCAGCGAATCGGTCACTTCAGTAAAGATAGAAGCGAGCGGAGCCGGTTCGGGGTAGGGTTCAGGCAACGGCTGGTAGGTGATATTCAGCGTTTGGTTCGCCGCTACGTGCTCGTATCGTTGGTAAGTGCCATCGGGCCAGCGAATGCTCAAGCTGTCGATCAGATCGGCGTTGCCCAGCCCAAAATGAATGGTTTGGCTCATGCTGGACAGGTAGCCGCGCACGTGGGCATGATAGTAAACCTGGCGCGCGTTGTCGTACCACAGACTCAACTGCGCACCCAGGGCGTTGGTGTTTTGACCGGGTCCGCTCAGGTTTACTTTCAAATAATGGTTTTCCCCTTTGGTGTCTTCGCGAACTGTGTTGTTCCGATAGAGAAAGGCCGGGTGGCCCAGGTTATTGACCACTAGCTCCAGGTCACCATCCTGATCCAGATCGGCGAACGCGGCTCCGTGCGAGAAGGAAGGTTCGGTGATCCCCACTGCCGCGGAGGCATCTTCCAAAACCATTCCGCCGGAGTTGCGGTAGAAGAAATTAGCCGGTTTGATGGGGCGGAGATTTTCCAGCGCTTCCATCTGGTAGGCGTAGCCGTAGGCTTCGGAGCCAAACTTCAGGTCTTCCTTCAGTCCGGCCGAAAAGTCCAGGTCGGTGAGGTCTTTGTAGTAGCCATTGGTGATGAACAGGTCCAACGTCCCGCTGTTGTCGAAGTCGGCCCACAGCGGCGCCCAGCTCCAGTCGGTAGAATACATTCCCGCCAGGGTTCCGGTTTCGCTAAAGTGATAGTTGCCGTCAGCGTCCGCTCCCTGATTAATTTGCAGCGTGTTTTTGACGTGTTGCGGAATGTAACCGAGCTTTTGGCGATACTCGAACAGGTCGTAGTTGAGCGGAGTGGTCATCAGCTTCCGCCGTCGGTTCGACTTGGGCAGCATATCCACCACCGTGATGTCCATCAGCCCGTCTTGGTTCACGTCGGCAATGTCCACTCCCATGCCGTTGTGGCTGGCGTGGCGCAGGTAGTCGGCACCGCGTTCTTCAAACCCGCCCTGCCGGTTGTTGACGTAGAGCAGGTCGTTGGTGATAAAGTCGTTCGCTACGTAAATGTCCGGCCAGCCGTCGTTATTAATATCGTTGACAGCAATGCCCAGCGAGTAGCCTTCGTTGACGATCCCCACCGAATCCGACACCTCGGTGAAGGTGTTGTCACCGTTGTTGCGGTAAAAGCGGTCGCGGGTGGCGCTGTGCTTTTCCCGGTTGATTTCGTTGCGGTTGTTCATCAGTTGGGAGTTGACCGCTACGAACAAATCCAGGTCGTTGTCCCGATCATAATCCAGGAAAGCGGCATGGGTGCTGATCACCGGATTGGCCAATCCGTAGGCGGCGGCTTTTTCTTTGAACAGGGGGACACCATCGGTGCCGATGCCTTGATTGATATACAGTAAATTAGGTTCCTCTTTCCCTACCGTGCAGACGAAGATATCCTGAAGGTGATCGCCGTTGATATCCACAAAGGTTGCCCCGCTGGTCCAATAGTCGTTCAGCAGCCCGGCCGCTTCGCTCACGTCGCGAAACTTCAGGTTACCCTGGTTGAGGTACAGCCGGGAGGGCACGTGGTTGCCGACCAGAAAAATATCGGGCAAGCTATCGTTGTTGAAGTCCGCCACGGATACGCCCGCCCCGTTATAAAAATAGTAATTGTAGGCCAGGTTGAGCGAGTCGGTCTCGAACACTTCATTGGTAAAATCAAGGTGGGAGTCGCTGACGGCCACCGGTGTGAAGAGCGTGTCGTCAGAAAGGTTGCAGGAAGCAAAGAAGCCAAGGCTGGCGGCAAGGCCGAACGGAAATAGGCTGAGGAAGCGCAAGAAATACCAAAAGTCGTTCACCACGATAATCTTGCTGGCCCAAGCACTCGGGGGCTTATGCCAGCAAAATCAGTTCTGATCCCATCCCGTGAGGTCTAGTTCCGAAGGAGGAATCGGGAACAGCGCATCGTTGGGTTCGTAGCCACGGGGGCCGAGTTTTTCCACGGCCAAATCGCGGTAGATTAGGTCGTAGAAGCGTACGCCCTCGAAGGCTAGCTCTACGCGACGTTCGTGAATGATGATGTCACGCAGCGCCTCTTGATTGAGGCCGGGGGTATTGGCGGCGGTTATTGGTTCCAAACCGGCTCGTTCTCTTACTTGGTTGAGGGGATTCAGGGCGGCTTCGGTGGGGCCGTTCAGTTCGTTCTGGGCTTCGGCCTCCAGCAACAGAATTTCTCCAAACCGGATGATTTTCCAGTTGATGTCGAAGCCATTGCTATTAGCCCCATCCAGGTTGAGGTTGGTGTATTTCTTCAGACCGTACTGCCCGGCGTTGCCTAGGTGGGATCCCCGGGCCGGATCGAACGTGCTCGGACCATAGGGGTCGCCCGGGCGATAAACAGTAGCAGGCAGGCGCAAGTCCCCTTCTTCGTAGTCTTGCACCAGGTTCTCGGCCGGAGACATAAAAGCCCAACCCGCCCCATCAACCTGCGGCGAAGCGTAGGCAGAAAGTCCGAGAGAGTTCCAATCGCCTGCTTCGCTCCATACATTGAGGTTTGTGTTAGACAGCGTGTACTGAATCTCAAAAATAGACTCCGGGTTGTTGTTTCCCGTTCCGTCGAAGTTGCTGCCGTAGTCTTCGACCAGTTGGTAGTTTGCTTCGCTACCTTTCACTAGATTGACGTAGGTCAGGACGTCTTCCCACCGGCCCTGCAGCGCAGCGATACGGGCCAGCATGGCGTTGGCCGCGCCCGACGTGGCCCGCCCCTGGTTCGCCGGATCGTAGGTGGCCGGTAACGCCGCGGCCGCGGCCTGGAAGTCGTTGATGACAAAGTTCCACGTCTCTTCCGGGGTAGTGCGGGACAGCGGCTGGTCGCCTACTGAGGGCACTTCTTCGTACAGCGGCAGTCCGCCGTAGCCAAGCACCAGGTTGTAGTAATGGATAGCCCGTAAGAAAGTAGCTTCGCCTAGAATACGATCTTTCAACTCCTGAGGAAAATCCGAGTCTACCTCCATCTGCGATACATTCGTCAGCACCCCGTTGGCCCGGTTCACTCCGCCCCAGGCCGAGCGGTAAAGCTCCAGGTTGCTCACGTTTTCGGGGTTCACGTTGTAATTACCAAACTCCAGGTAGCTCGACCGGTCACCCGCTCCGAACCCACCCTTGACGGCATCCGCCCCGGAAATATTAAGAATCATCGGATAGTTAAAGCCGTAGTAATCCAGGTGTTGAAATCCGTCGTAGGCGGCATTCACGGCCGAGATAGCATCCTGAGCCGTATTATAAAAGCCAGTGGTAGTCAATGAATCCTGCGGCTCTTGTTCTAAAAAGCTTTCGCAGGCAAAGAACCCAGCGGCCAATAGGCATAATATAAACTTCTTATTCATCGTAGTGTGTCGTTATGCAGTATCAGTTAAAATCCAAAGTTCACTCCCACCGTCACCGTACGGGGAATGGGGTACCGACCGTAGTCGACGCCGTTGAGGGTATTGTCAGCAAATGTAGAACCGATTTCCGGGTCCAGCCCAAACTCATAGTTGTCGAAGGTCAGCAGGTTTTGCCCGCCTATGTAAACGCGGGCCTGCCGCACACTGATTGGCTCCAGCAGACTGGCGGGCAGTGAGTAACCGATTTGCAGCGACCGCAGCCTCAGGAAAGAACCGTCTTTGATGTAGTAAGTAGAGTTGCGGTAGTTGTCATTACCATTTTGTACTGCAATGCGAGGCACCGTATTGCTGGTTCCCTCTCCGCGCCAAACGTTTTCGTACAAGGTCGTAAACTTATTGTCCGGCTTGGTAAAATCTCCGGCTTGCTGAAAAATCTTAGCAAAGATATCGTTCCCCTGCACCCCCTGAAAGGCGAACGACAGATCGAAGCCCCGGTAATTAGCATTAAAGGACAAGCCGTACGTAAAGTCCGGAATGGGACTTCCGATGTAGGTTCGATCATCTTCGTTAATAACCCCGTTTCCGTCGCGGTCCCTAAATTTAAAATCGCCGGGAGCGGTCTGTTTGGCCAACAACGGGTCGCCGGCCTCATCAAGCTCGGGTAGTAAGTTGCCCTCTTCATCAAAGGGTGACGCTCCCTGGTCAGCGTGGTTGCGAATTTCGTCGTAGTTCTGAAAGACGCCATCTATTTCGTAACCATAGAACGAGCTGATGGGCTGCCCCACGTCCGTCCGGGTCGAGATGGATTCGCCGAAGCGAACGATCGGCCCGCCTTCGCCGAGGCTCAGCACTTCGTTGTTGACGGTTGCCAGGTTGGCGTTGGCCGACCACTGGAAAGCTCCCTCCCGGTCGCGGAAGCCAAGGTCAAACTCAAACCCCCGATTGCGGACCACCCCGGCGTTGACCACCGGAAACTGGGGAACGCGGTTCCTCAGGTAGCCGTAGGCGAAGGGCAGGGTGCCTTCCAATAGAATGCCATCGGTCTCCTTATTGTAATAATCAACCGTGAGGGTCAACCGATCATTTAGGAAGGCCAGGTCTACCCCAATATCAACCTGAGTAGAGGTCTCCCAGGTGATCTCTTCATTGGCGGGCTGAGCAGCGTAGATGCCCGGCACCACCGATCCGCCGAACGAATAAGAAGCGTTGTTGACCAGCAAGGGCAAGTACTGAAACGGAGCAATTTCTTGGTTGCCCAGTTGCCCCCAGCTACCCCGGATTTTGAGCTGAGAAATCAGGTTGCTGTTAAAGAAATCCTCGTCAGACACCAACCATCCGGCGGATACGGACGGGAAAGTTCCCCAGCGGTTGCCTCGCGCAAAACGCGACGACCCGTCGCGGCGAACGCTGGCCGACAGGAAGTATTTGCTCCGGTAGTTATAGTTGACCCGGCCGAGGAAGGAGGCTAGTGACCAATCTACCAGTCGCCCCTGCACATTGCTGATCTCATTACCGGCGTCCAGGGCAATCAGATCGTTGGATGGGTAAAACTGTTTGCCGGAGCTGTGGAACGAGTAGGTGGACTTCTGCTGCGTGGCCCCTGCTAAGAGGTCGATGTTGTGTCCGTCGCCGATTTCTCGTTTGTAGGAAAAAATGTTTTCTACGAGCCAGATCCACTCCCGGCGGTCGGTGCGGGTTCCGCTGGAGATTTGCTCCTGCGTGCCCGGGGCGGCAATACCCGCGTCGAAGCCGTTGCTTCCTCCGTACAGAAAGTCACCGCCCAGGTTGAGGCGGTAGGTCAGCCCCTCGAACAGGTCGTATTCGGCGAAGATGTTGCCCAGAAACCGGAACTCTTCACTTTCTACGATATTTTCGTCGGTTTGCACCAGCGGGTTGGTCCGGATAAAGCTGGTACCGACGTCGCCGGGCGCGCCCAGCGTGCCGTCGGGCCGACGGGCCGGAATCACCGGTGGGTAGATGATCGACAGCGGAATGGCAGCTCCGAATATTTCGTTTTCCGACACGTTGTTGCCGGTGGTGCGAGAGATAGACGCGTTGTTACCAATGCGAAACCGTTCGCCCAGGTTGTTGGTCGTGTTCACCCGCAGCGAGTAACGGTCGAAGCCCGAACCGCGGATGATGCCCTCCTGGTCGAAGTAGCCCAGCGAAAGCAGGAAGGTAGAATTTTCACTACCCCCACTGGCACTCACGCTCAGGTTTTGCATCGGTGCGGTGCGAAAGATTTCATTTTCCCAGTTGGTGTTTGCCGGGTTGGTGAAGATGTTTTCGTCGTTGTTGGGATTATCGTCAAGGGCATTGAATTCCCGGATAAACCGCTGGTAGGTAGGCCCGTCCAGCACGTCCAGGTCCTTTTCTTTGCTCTGGATGCCGTAGTAATAATCCACGTCGAGGCGCAGCTGACCGGCTTTTCCCTTTTTGGTGGTGATCAGCACTACCCCGTTGGCGGCGCGCGAACCGTAGATCGCTCCCGAAGCGGCGTCTTTCAGCACTTCGATAGAGGCAATGTCGTTCGGGTTAAGGGTGCTTAGGGTGTTGCCAAACACGGGCACGCCGTCGATCACGTAGAGCGGCTCACTGTTGCCAGGCGTACCCACTCCGCGCACGCGCAGCGAGATAGACCCGCCCGGTGCCCCCGAGTTCTGCGACACCTGCACTCCGGCCACGCGTCCGGCCATTGCCTGGTCTACGCTGGGCACCGCCTGCTGAGTAATTGCTTCGTTAGAAATGGAGCTGATCGCGCCGGTCACCTCTCGTTTTTCCTGGGTACCATAGCCGATCACCACCACTTCGGACAGCGACTGCACGTCCGGGGCCATTGGTACATCAATCTGGGTTTGGTTATTGATGGCCACTTCCTGAGTTTCGTAGCCCACCGAAGAAAGGACCAGGGTTGTGGCATCGTCGGCGACTTGCAGTTGGTAGTTGCCTTCCACGTCGGTTACCGTGCCGGTGGTTGTGCCTTTAACGAGCACGTTGACTCCGGGTAGGTTGGTGTTGTCTTCGGCATCGGTCACGGTGCCGGTGATGGTTTGGTCTTGAGCGCTTGCCTCGAATTGGAAGCAGCAAAGGCAAAGGGCCACTAAAAAAAATAACCAATAGCGTATGGGTTTGAGCATAGTGGTAAGATTAGGCGGTTGATGTAGTATGTCCGGGCTGCTTCGGTTAGTGATAGTGTTCAAGAAACACTTCAAGTTCGACCTAGCGCTCAGCGGTTAACACAAGCAATTTATAAGAAATAGCTTTCCTTTCTATGCTATCGTTGTCATAATTTGATTTTTTTTACAAGTGCGCCTGCTGACCTTTCTCAGCGATTTGCGATTAATCTTCATAAATCATCCATCGACGGCGGCACCTGCTCACTAGCCCAAGCCTCATTCGGCTCCGGCCCCATTTGCAGTAGTAGTTCTCCCCCGTCCACAATCTCTCGGTGCCACAGGTAGGCCCGATCCAAGGGTTTATCATTTAGCGTGGCCGACTGGACGTAGCGATTCGTATCCGAGTTGTCTAGCGCGCGCAGCGTAAACGTCTTACCTTCGTCCACCTGCATTGTCACCGTATCGAAGGTCGGACTGCCCAGCACGTAGCCCGGAATGCCCGGACTCACCGGGTAGAAGCCCATCATACTAAACACCAGCCAGGCCGACATCTGTCCGGCGTCTTCGTTGCCACTGAGTCCGCCCGGCGTGGCGCTGTACTCTTCCCGGATGATGTCGCGCACCCAGCGTTGGGTTTTCCAAGGCGCCCCGGCGTAGGCGTACAGGTAGGCCATCTGGTGACCCGGTTCGTTGCCGTGCCAGTAGTAGCGCTGTTCGAACATGCTGTCGAGCTTTTGAACAAACTTTTCTTTTCCGCCCATCAGTTGCATCAGTCCGGCTACGTCGTGGGGCACGTACCAGGTGTACTGGGCGGGCGAGCCTTCGGTGATAAAACTGGCGCGGGTGGCGTGCGGATCAAAGGGCGTAATCCAGTTACCGTTGGCGTAGCGGCCGCGCACGTAGCCTACGGTGGTATCGAACACCTGTTGGTAGTTCTTGGCGCGGGTGCGTAGCGCTTGATAGTCTTCCTCATTGCCAACCTTCTTCGCCACCTGCGAGAGCACAAAGTCGTCGTAGGCGTACTCCAGCGTGCGCGACACCTGCTCGCGCTGGTGAAACGAGTCGGGCACCGAGTCTTCCAGCGGCACGTAGTTGTACTTGAGATACGACTCCATAGCCCGGCGGCCCTTCCCGCTGCGGTAGCTGGCCGTGTCGAGATTGGGCTCGAAGGCGTTCTTGCGCATCATTCGGTAGGCTAGCTCCTGGTCGAAGTCGTCGATGCCCTTCATCCAGGCGTCGCCGATGGTGGCCGTCACGTGGTCGCCGATCATGGCCGAGGTGTAGCTGTTCCAGGCCGGGAAAATCGGCAACCACCCGCCCTGCTCGGCCTTGGCCACCAGCGACTTGATCATATCCGCCGAGCGCTCGGGATTGATGAGTGTCTGCAGCGGGTGCACCGCCCGGAAGGTGTCCCACATCGAGAAATCGGCGTAGTAGTGGTTGCCGGTGGCCTGGTATACTTTTTGGGTACCGGCGAAGCCCACGTAGGCCCGGTCCACATCGCTGAATTCGCGCGGCAGCAGCATGCTGTGGTACAGGGCGGTGTAGAATATCGTTTTCTGTTCGTCACTACCGCCGGTCACCTGAATCTTACTCAGTTCGTTCTCCCAAGCCTGCTCCGACTGCTGCCGTACCTGATCAAAATTCCAGTGGGGAATCTCTGCCGCCAGGTTTTTCCGCGCCTGCGCCTCGCTGACAAAGGAAGTGCCCACCCGCACCCGCAGGGGCTGATCCCGGTTAGCCCAGCTGACGTATGCCCCCACTGCTTGGCCGTTGCCCTGGGCTTTTCGTACGCTATCTTGCGGGGTATCGCCCCGCCATACCCCGTAGGTCTCAAAAGGTTCTTCGAACTGAATAACAAAGTAGCCACTAAAGCCCGCCCGTTCGCCCCAGCCCTGGTAGATGCGGTGCACCGGGTTGTAGCCCGCCACCTCGTTGCGTTCGGGATAAATCTCGACCGATCCTTCGCCTTCGTCGCTGTTCGGCTCAATGATCAGGTGCATCGCTCCGGCCTCCGAGGGGCTAAATTGTAACATCCCAGAGTGCGACACGCCCGTGAGTTCCGCCCGAATGCCGTAGTTCTCGAGTATTACCGCGTAGTAGGAGGGCATGACGGTTTCGGTGTCGTGGGTAAAGACCGACGCCCGTTCGGCTAATCCGGTGCGTAGTTCCCCGGCAATCGCCATCAGCGTAACGCTGCCGTAGTCTTGGGTGCAGGAGCCGCTCATCCAGCGACTCGCGCGAAAGCCCTGAATGCTATCGTCCTGATAGTAGTAGGGCGACAAGCACTTCTGTTCGGTGGCGCGGGTTTGTGGTGTCCACTGCGACATCCCGAAGGGCACGCCCACCGCCGGGAATGTTTGCCCCCGCAGTTCGGAGCCCGACTCACTGTGCCGCTGCGCACTCTCGGTGGTGGCCGGGGCGGTGCCAATGAGCGGGTTGACGTAGGTAAGGAGAGGATTGGGAGGGGGATTAACGATCGACGAACAAGCGGAAGCAATAGCGAAGGTGAGAAGGGCGAGGTAGTAAGTTTTCATAGCAGGATGTTGTTGTAGTGCGTAAGTTTTCACTAAAAATGTAGTATTGATCTTTTGCGAAATTAGTCGTTTATTCTGTAAGCTGACCAAATAACCTTTTGGCGAAGCCAGCTTTACCAACCCCGTTTAGTGCCCCCCCGACGTAAAGAAAGCTATTGTTCTTGAATTTGAAGAAGCAAAAACGAATTATGAAGAAGAGTGTTTGATCAGCTACCACTTCACCACCACCTGAAACTTCACGTCGGTTCGGTGGTTTCCCGCAATCGCTTCCAACCCGGTGCCCACCTCTTCCCGGTCGTAGAAAGTAGTGCGGGCCACCTTGGTCCACAAACTCACGCGCCGACTCGCCCGGTAGCGAACTAGCAAATAATTGCGCACCCCGCTGCCCGAGTAGGCCGGAATGGCAAAGGCGTAGAGCACATCGTTTTCGTAAACGTACTGCCGGTTCACAAAATCGGTATCGAACAGCGCGAAACGTACGTCGGCTTTCCACCGACCCAGAGTCACGCTGGCGTCCTGGGCCACCGCGAAGCCGGATGTAGTGTTACCATTCAACCGATAGGTACTGCGCTGCAACCGGGTGCGCAGGCGAAATCGCTCGTTCAGGTGGTGCGTGAGATGAGCGGCCAGACTGCGCTTCAGGCCGGGCAGTACCAGTCGCACGGCTAAACTATCGTCGTCCACGTTGATGGCTTTGCTTTCCTGCCGGTACTGTACCCAAGCTTCGGTGCGGGAGTTGAAGGGGTAGCTCAGGCGCGTGAAAAACTCGTAGCCATCCGAGGGGGCGTCCACCCGGTAGCGCAACCAGGGAAACCGGAAGCGGTCGTAGTAGGTGGCCACCGTCAGCCGCCGCCAGGGCTGGAGTTTTAGTCCCCAGTATATTCCTTGCTCATTGATACTGCGGGTGCCCTCGCCGAAGGCGTTGCCGTAAAATGCGTGAAAATCAGGATTGTAATGCCGCAGCAGCACGGCTAACTCAGCCACCGACGAAAGATAGACGGTGGTGCCGCCTACTGCTCCTAGACCACCGCTCGCCGAGCGAGCCACCTCGCCAAACAAGTGAACCGGATGAGTGCGGTAGTTGAAAAACGCTCCGAGTCCATTGTTTTGCTGCCCGGCAAACTCGTGCCGGTTGCGCAGCTGGTCGCTTCGCTGCCAGCGGTGGCCGAACCGGGTGTGGACGTAATTAAGTCCGATCTGCCACCGCCGCGCCGCATCCCGAAAGAGCAAAGACGCGCCCAGCGTCCGCTCAGTTATCTGGTTCTGAGCCGAGCGTTCGCTATCGGTACGGTGCAGTCCGGTGGTTTGCAGCGCCTCGAACCGGCCCGCAAGGCTATCTACCCGCCCGTCTTGCCGCTGGTGCGACGCCAAGGTGGTGAGTTCTAATGAATGCTGAGCAGCGGGTAGACTCACAGTTGCTGCCAATCCCCGGAAAAAACCGTTCTCGGTGGCGGCGGTGTGCGGACGAACTGTGTTTTGCGTTTGCACCACCGTGCGCACCGGCTCGGCCCCTTTGCCCACGGCGAAGCCGCTACCAAACAGCAGTCCCTGTCCCGTTTGCACCCGGTAGTCGCCCACGGTAAGTTGCCGCAAGCGCCCCTGATTTTCTACTTGCAGGTGGGCGGCGTGGTAGTCGGGCCCGTAGCGCCCCGCCGCCGGGTTCCACCCTAACGTTTCTCCGGCATCTTTCTCAATAGTGATGCCCGCGCTGAAATCGTTGCGGCGGCTCACGCGCCAGCGAGCGTAAAGTTTGTGCGGCGATCCGCGGTAGTAGTTTAAATCGCTGCCCTCGGCCAAGGTGTCGGCGCGCAGGTAACCCGACTTGCGTTCTAGAGTGGTTTCGTGGCGAGCGATAAGCAGATAATCAGCATCAGCCAGCCGCTCTTGCCAGCTGAGTGATCGCTCCGGTCGCGGGGCAACGGTTACGAAGGGCAAAATCCGCAGAACGGTCGGTTGATCCCAGCCCGGAATGTAGGATAGTTCGTTCACCGTCAGGAAGTCGCCGTACAGTTCGCGCTGCCGCAGCAGGTTGCTGATTTGCCGCTCCGATAGCACGTAGAACTGCCGCAGGTCGTCGGCGGTGGCTTCGTTCAGGTTAAAGGGTTGCGCGTACCACTGCGCGAGCAATTCGTACTGGACCTCGTAGTCGGTGTTATCGTCCTGCGGATTGAACAAATCCTCCAGCAGCGTTTCCAGTGCTTCGTCGTAGGTTTTCTCCTGCGCGAAAGCATTACTCAGCGGAAAAACCAGGACGAGTATCCACCGTGCCCAGTGAAACCACGGGCGGCCCTCCCGACCAAACCGAATACGTTGACAAGGAGCGCTACTGCTCATTTTTAAACAACCGATACCTAATAGAAACCTGGTGCGACAGTCCTAATTGGGGGTGGGTGCTCAACGCATAATCAGCGTCCAGTATCCGGTGCTTCCATCCCAAGCCAAAAAATTGCCGCAGCTCCCGGCTGTTTATGCCCGTGCGCAGACTGAACATTTTCAGTGCCGTGTAAGCTACTCCCAATTTCAGGTTAGGGCGCTGGGTTACCTCGTGCTCCACCTCGGCGCTGACGAGCCAGGCGGCCGCCGGACGATACGACAGTCCTACCTGCACCAGCGTAGGAATATTTTCTTGGGTCACCTCCGACAGCGTGGCCTGCGTCACGTTGAGAAGTTGGAGTCCGAAGATGAACTGCGGAGAGAGCTGGGCTTGTCCGCCCACGTCGATCACGGTGCGGAAGCGAGAACCGAAGCCCTCCGTAAAGTACTGGTGCTGGCTGAGGCGCAGTCCGAGGCTAAACTGCTCAATGCGGTGGCTATAGCCCAGTGACAAGCGGTGGTGGCTGTGTAAGGCATCGCCAAAGCGATACACACTCAGACTGCCGATACCGTAGCGGGTGGGCTGCACCAATCCGGCCGCCACCGCGTGCAATCCTTCGCTTAACCCGAAGCGGTTTTCGTAGCCCGCAAACAGCGTCGGTTGCTTCACGCTGGTTACGCCACTGAGGTTGGCAAACAGGGCCCCGGCCCCGCGCATAGTCACCGCGGCGTGGCCTAGTCCGGCCGCCCGGGCTCCTACGGTGTGCGTTTGCGCCCAGCCTTCCAGTCCCAACACCAACAGCGCTACGAGTAAAGAATATCTCATTTTTTGTCAAATAGTACAGAGGGGCAAAGATATCCCGATCTGTCTCTCCCGGAAAACCGCTAGCGCGTAGATTGCCACTGTTTCTTGCAGGTGTAGTCGCCAGAAAAAAACGCTAATAAACATGCTGAGAAGAGGATTAATTACGCTGCTGACCCTAAGCAGTGTCGCTGCCCACGCCCAGTTCACCGAAACCTTCGCGGACGATAACTTCACCGCCCACCCGGTCTGGAGCGGAGAAGCCCAAAAATTTGAAATAGTCAGTCAAGTATTACATCTCAACGATGCCGCCGCTAGCGGCACAGCCTTCCTGAGCACCCCCAGCGAGGCCGTCGCCGATGCCTCCTGGGAGGTTGCCATCAAGATCACCGCCAACCCTTCGGCCTCCAACTACACGCGGTTTTACCCCATGGCCGACCAAGCTGACCTGTCCGACGCCCTCAACGGCTACTTTGTGCGGGTGGGAGGCAGCGAAGACGACGTGAGCCTGTACCGACAGGACGGAACTGATATCACCAAAATCATTGATGGTGCCGACGGGCGAGTCGATGCCGACCCGGTGCAAATCACGGTGCGCGTCACCCGCGACGGTTCAGGCAACTGGCAGTTGTTTTCTAAACCGGACGGCACTTCTGCTTTTTCTTCAGAAGGAACAGTGCGTGACGAAACGCACCCGGTTTCTGCCCACTGCGGGGTATATTGTCAGTATACCTCCACCCGAAAAGAAGCGTTTTACTTCGATGACTTCACCGTGACCGGCACGCCGCAGCCGGACGTCACTCCGCCTACCGTTGAAGACCTTACCGTGCTATCGGCCACGCAACTGCAACTCACTTGGTCGGAAGACATCACCTCCGCTTCGGCGCAGCGTTCCGAAAACTATACCCTATCAAATCGAGTGATCACTGCCGTGCAAACGCCCGATGCCCGCACGGTGGTGCTGACCTGGAGCGATCCGTTGGCTAACGGTGCCACCAGCACGCTCACCGTTCGGAGCGTGGCGGATGAGGCTGGCAACGTAATGAAAGACACGATCTTACCGTTTCACTACTTTGTCGAAGTGGTGGCTCAATGGCAAGACGTGGTCATTAATGAGTTTATGCCCGATCCCAACCCGGTGGTCGCCACTCTGCCCGACGCGGAGTTTATTGAACTCCACAACCGTAGTTCCCACCCGTTTCAGCTTCAGCACTGGACTCTCAACGAGAAGGCCCTGCCCAAATACCTGTTGCTACCTGATCAGTACATACTCCTTTCTGCGGCTGCTGACGCTTCGGCTTTTGCAACTTACGGCGACACCCGCGAACTAAGCAGTTGGCCCACTTTGTCTAACGGCGGTGGGGAGGTGGTGCTGAAAGATGCCGACGGACTGGTTATTGACTCGTTAAGCTATTCTGAAGCGGATGTAAGCGGCGGCTACTCAATTGAGCGGATTCGCCCGAACCATCCCTGCGACCGGCGGCCGAATCATAAAATTACCCAAAGTACGGAGGGCGGCACTCCCGGTGCCCAGAATACCTCGTTCACCGATCAGCCCGATACCCAACCCCCGGCGCTGCGCCAGGTGATTGCCACTGCCTCCCGCGAGGTTCAACTGCACTTCGACGAAGCGGTTGATCCGGCGAACCTGGCGGTCACTCTATCTCCGGCCTCAGGAATCAGTGAAGCAATCACTGATCCGACCGACGAGCGAATCGTGTTGTTGCAACTGTCGGAAGATTTGCTGGCCGGTAACCCCTACGGGGTAACCGTTGACGGCGCTCGTGATTGCTACGGAAACCAAGCCGCAGCGCTGACCGCCTCCTTTGCGTACGATGACCTCGCGCCCACCCTGCTTCGGATCGCGGTGCGGGATACGACCGCGCTCGTACTCATTTTTGACGAACAACTGGCCTCGGCCGGTGAGAAAGAACACTACGTGGTTGACAATGGCATCGGAGAGGCGCGCGCTGTGGAGTGGTTGAGCGATAGCGCCTCGGTGCTTCTGAAATTCTCCGGTTCGCTTGACAACGGCTTGGTTAACCAACTGCGGATCGTCGGAGCCACCGACCGCGCGGGCAACGTGACCGATACACTGGTGCAGCACTTTAAATTTGAAGATGACATCGACTCCGTGTGGGTAGTGAGTGCGTACCAGGTGAACGTGGCATTTACGGTAGCACCAACCGCTGCTTCGGTGGAACAAAGCCAAAACTATCGTCTGAACCGAAAGCTAGGGGCACCCAACGTGGCGGTACGCTTGTCGGAGCACGAAGTGCAACTAATCTACGACCGGCCCCTGGAGGCTGACAGAACGTACGAACTACAAATTGACAATCTGCAAACTCCGGCCGGATCGTGGCTGCCGACTCCCATCTATCGGTTTAATCACGACCAGAAAGCTCCGACGCTCGATTCGATAGTCGCCGTGAACCCGCGTACGTTGATTGCTTATTTCAGCGAGGAGATGCAAGCTGCTTCGCCTACTGCCTTCACCGTGGACCAGCGCATCGGTGCTCCCGAAAGTACTGTTCTGCTACCCGGCAGCCGCGCATTTCGCTTATCTTTGTCTCAAAATTTGCAGCCGGAAACTATCTACGAAATGTCGGTGGTAGGGCTATCCGACCGGGCAGGCAACGTGATCAGCAGCACCAAGAAAAAGACTTTTTTATACGATCAGCAGCCGCCCCGCCTACAGCGCTGGCAAGTGCTTGGCCCCAACCGACTGCGCTTGCACTTTCACGAGGAGCTACGGACCGCTTCCGCCCGTCCGCCCCGGCGCTACACGCTCGACTTGGGAAAGCACCCCGACAGCGTGGTGGTTTCCGAGCTTTATCCGGGACAAGTAACCCTATTTTTTGCCCGGCTTTTGCCCAATGAAAGCACCTTACGAATCACCGAGGTAGCTGACCGGTACGGAAACAAGCTGGCAGCGCCGATCGAGGTGACAATCAGCAACCAAGCTTTTGCCCTGGGCGCGGTCGTTCCGCTATCGGCCACCGAACTCCGGTTGGACTTCACGCGGACGGTAGCGCCCTCAGTAATGAATAGTCTCGATAATTACCGGCTTGACGGCTCAATTCCCACCCGGGCGGAAGTGGTAGGAGATTACCAATCGTCGGTGGTTTTGACTTGGGATACTCCGCTTACGGCCAGCCAAACTTACCTGCTAGGCATCAATCGTTTGGTCGACGCTGACGGAGCCGTGGTTGAGAATATCGAGACCGACGTTGTTTATGATACCAAGGTAGCTAGCGTCACTCCCGATAGATCGGCGCTGATCCTGAAGTTCACGGTGCCGATAGATTCTGCGGCCGCTACGAACCGTTTACACTACGAAGTGCCCGAAATAGGTCGTCCGGTAGTCGCCCTCCTCACCGACCCTCAAACCGTGCGTCTGGTGTTCGCCTCGCTCTTCACGCCGCAAACGGTGCACTTACTAGCAATTCAGGGACTGTTGGACCAGGATCGGGACATTATACCGGCTTCGCAGCATCCGTTTGGCCAGGGAGTAGCTCCGGCTTACAACCAACTGCTGATTACCGAAGTAATGGCTGACCCGACGCCTACCGTGGGTTTGCCGGAAGTAGAGTACGTAGAATTATTCAACGCTTCCGATCAGTTGCTCAGCACGCAGGGGCTACGATTCTCCGATGCCAGCACCACCGTTGTGCTGCCCACCACGTTTCTGGCTCCTCAGGAGTACGTGCTGCTGACTGATGCGTCTGATCGGAACGCGCTTTCTCTCTACGGGCGAACTATCGCGGTGAAGTCGTTTCCTTCGCTCAACAGCAGCGGCGATAGTTTGCGGTTGACGAACCAACAGGGACAAGAAATCTTCGCCCTGGCGTACGCGGACGATTGGTACAATGACGCTGAGAAGCGGGGCGGCGGCTGGTCGCTCGAGATGGTCGATACGCAACGCCCCTGCGGTGAACAAGACAACTGGACGGCCTCGGTAGACCCAGCGGGAGGCACGCCCGGTCGGCCCAATTCGGTGCAGCAGGCTAACCCCGACCGCTTTGGCCCGGAGGTGGTTCGGGCGGTTGCTACGAGTGACACGGTGGTGCAGGTGCTATTCAGCGAGCGATTAGATAAGGGTTCAAATTCAGTGGCTGAAGTTACGCTGAGCGATGGACTGCGAGTGCGATCGATGCGCTGGTTGGCGGGGCAGAAAGGGGTTGTAATAACGGTGAATCAGCGACTTCAGATCGGAGTAACCTATTCGGTAGCGATGCGGGGAATGACCGACTGTAGTGGAAACATGATGAACGAAGCGCACACGACGACCTTTGTGCTCCCCGAAGCGGCCGTGCCGGGCGACATCCTGCTCAGCGAACTGTTATTCCATCCGCGCAGCGGAGGGGAGAAGTTCATCGAGCTCTATAATCGATCGAGCAAATCCATCGACCTGAAAGGCTGGTCACTGGCCAACCTCAGTGGTGACTCGTTGGTCAACGTTAAGCACATTGCCGACGATCACCACGTACTAGCCCCGGACACCTACGTAGTCCTCACCGAAGACCCGGCAACGCTCAAGGCCGACTATCCGGCCGCCGTTGATGAACATCTGAAAAAAGTAGCGGCCCTTCCGAGTCTTACCGCCGACCGGGGAACTGTGGTGCTGCTCAATCCGGCGCAAGCGGTGATGCAACGCTTTGATTATTCGGCCGACTTTCATCATCCGCTGCTGGTCAACCCGCAGGGAGTTTCTCTGGAGCGTATTACCTGGAACGAGCCGGAGAACGACGCCGCTTCGTGGCAGTCGGCGGCCCAAACCGCCAACTACGCGACGCCCGGATACCGCAACTCGCAGCACGTCGAAAACCCCGCGTTGGAGGCCTTGCTAACGGTAGACCCACCGGTGTTTGCGCCCGGCCACGCGGGGCACGCCGACTTCACGCAGATTCGCTATCGCTTTGGCTCGGCCGGAACGGTGGCCAACGTGTCGGTGTACGACGCCCAGGGAAGAAAGGTGCGTGATTTGGCCCGCAACCTGACGCTGGCCGAAGAAGGATTTCTGGTGTGGGACGGCACCGCCGATGATCAGCAACGGGTGGGCATCGGCTATTACCTGATTTTTTTCGAGACCTTTGATACGCAAGGGCAGGTAAACGTGTTAAAAGAAAAAGTGGTGGTTGGCGGCAACTGGTAACCCCGGTCCGCTGTCCCGGTAGATTATGCACGTATGAAACGGCTTACCAAACTTATTCGCCGCGGCGAAGGAGAACAACTCGATTTCAAACAGACAATTTCCGACCCCGTCAAAATTGCCAAGACGATTACCTCGTTTGCCAACACCCGCGGGGGCACCCTGCTGGTGGGAGTGCGCGACAACCGGACCATTCGGGGAGTGGATCCGGAAGAGGAAAAATACGTGCTGGAAACCGCCGCTAGTTTTCACTGCGATCCGGCTGTTTCTCTTACCTACCGAGAGGTGGAAGACGAAGAAACCGAAGCTATTGTGCTGGAGGTAAGCATTGCCGAAAGCAAGCACAAGCCGCACTACACCATTAATCAACACGACGAACGTTGCGTGTATATCCGGCAACATGACAAAAGCTTGCCGGCCAGTAAGTTGATGATCGATATGATGCGGCAGGGCAAGTTGCCCGTTGGCCTGGGTGAGCAGGCGGTGGAGCACCTGGGGCACAATGAGAAGAAGCTGTTTGCTTTTTTGGAAACCCACCAGCGCATCACGCTAAAGCAGTTTATGCACGTGGTGAATATATCCAAGCGACGGGCGATGCGCACGCTGCACGAGCTAACCCTGCGCGGTATGATCCGCCTGCACGATCACGAGAAAGAGGCGTATTATACCCGCTGATGACGCAAGCAAAGGCTAAACCGGGTGAAGCAGCCGGTCACGCAGCGCACCGATAGGTAAGCGGTCGGGGGTTGGCTTGGAGACTCGTGTCCAACGGTCCCCTGAGCGGTGAAGCCGCCGGGCAAATTGGTGGTGGTCAATTGTTGTAAGTAGGGAAGCTGCGCCAACTCTTCAGTGGTGACGCTGGGAGCGTTATCCTCCACCGTTATCACCGTGCCGGTTTCGTTGATCAGAAAGCTGATCTCAACGTAGGCCAGCATTCTTCCCGTCCGGTGGCGACGTAGCGCATTTTTCACCAGTTCTCCGACGGCCTGGGCGGCGGTTGGGTCGAAGGTGGGCAGTGGTCGTTCGTTGTTGTCATAAATTCTGATCCAGATATTGCGCTGAATGATCAGACTTTGAAACGCTTCCAGCTCCTTTCTGACCGCCATCCGCAGGTCTCCGTCCGCCGCTTTCTTTGAAAGTGCCTGATCTTCGCGTTCGGCAATCAAACGAATCTTTTCTATAATCTTCGTACGGAAATCTGTTTCCGGGAGTGATGGCTCTTTGGTTACGGTGAAATGCATGTCGCTCATGGCTCCTATCCTGCTAACTGAAAAAATAACTTGCCCAACCATAAAGATATATACTGCCTGATTCTTAAACTTGGGGGAAGCTTCGCGAAGCCTACGCTGTAAGAGAAGTATCCAATTGCGCTAACTTGTAGAACCTACGTTGGTCGTCTCAACCTTTTTCAATACCTTGGTTCAACAACCTACTCTGCTTCATCTATGAAAATTTATCCTTCTGCCGGGCATCCGGCCCGCCGCACCTTCCTCAAAACCACCGGTTCGGCGGTGGTCGGAAGCGCTTTAGCCTTCGGCTTCGCTCCCACCCGTGCGACGGCATTTACTTCCAACAGCGACACCCTGCGCGTAGGCTTGGTGGGTTGCGGCGGACGCGGCACCGGGGCCGCTAACCAAGCCCTAAAGGCCGACGATAACGCCGTCCTGGTAGCTATGGCCGACGTGTTCCCCGACCGAATGCGGACCAGCCTGGAAAGTCTGACCCAAAGCCACGGCGACAAAGTGCAGGTAGACGAAACGCATAAGTTTCTAGGGTTTGATGCCTACCAAAAGCTCATTGACGCTGACGTGGACGTGGTGATCCTGACTTCTCCGCCCGGGTTTCGTCCCGATCACATCGCCGCGGCGGTGGATGCCAAAAAGCACGTATTTGCCGAAAAACCGATGGCGGTTGACATTCCGGGAGTGAAAAAAGTGATGGAAGCGGCCAAAAAGGCCAAGGAGAACCGCACCTCGCTGATGTCGGGCCTCTGCTGGCGCTACCACGAACCCAAACGAGCGGTCTTCGGTCGGGTGCGCGACGGCGCCATCGGCGACGTGATCTCAGTATATAACACCTACAACACCGGCACCCTGTGGCACAAAGACCGGCAGCCCGCGTGGACGGAGATGGAGTACCAACTACGCAACTGGCTCTATTATCCCTGGTTGTCGGGCGACCACATCAACGAGCAGGCAATTCACAGTCTGGACATGGCCTCGTGGGCACTGGGCGACCGCAACCCCGTGAGCGCGATGGGCACCGGCGGGCGGCAGGTGCGCACCGATGATAAGTACGGTAACGTTTTCGATCACTTTGCCATTACCTACGACTACGGCGATGGCGTCAACTCCCACCACTTCAGTCGGCAGCAGTTCAATTGCGCCAATAGTTATAAGGTAGAAGTGCAGGGCACCAAGGGACGCGCCCTGGCCGACTGCATCCGCGACCAGCACGAAATCATGGCGGACGAGAAGTGGCGCTACCGGGGCGAGAAAAACGACATGTACCAAACCGAGCACAACGAGCTGTTCGCCGCCATCCGCGCCAACGAACCGGTGAACGACGGCGATATCATGACGCGCAGTACCATCCTGGCCGTGATGGGCCGAATGGCCGCCTACACCGGGCAGGTCATCAGCTGGGAAGAAGTGATGAATTCGCAAGAAACGCTGGGCCCCGATCAATATAATTGGGATATGGTGTACGAAACGCCCCCGGTGCCCATGCCCGGAATAACGGCGCTGGGGTGACTGGATGCTGGTGACTGGTTGCTAGACACTAGCATCCAGCATCTTGCCCCGCATGGAATGCCATGCAGAAAATCATCCAGCAACCAACATCAACTATGCAACGACGTGATTTTATGAAAATAAGCGGGGCAGCACTGGTGGCTTCGCAACTTCCCGGATCAGCGGAGGCTGCTTCCGCCGGTCTGAAAATGCCGATCAAGAAGAGTTTGAAGTACTCGATGGTGGAGGAGAAAATGCCCATCGTTGATCAGTTCCGGATGCTGGTAGACATTGGCTTCGATGGGGTGGAAATGGATTCGCCCAGCGACGTAGATAGAGACGAAGTACTCGTGGCCAAGGAAAAGACCGGTTTGAAAATTCCGGGAGTGATCAATTCGGTGCACTGGAATTCGCCGCTGTCAGACCCGGATCCGGCGGTGCGGGCCAAATGCGTGGCTTCTATGGAAACGGCGCTGCGCGATTGCCAGGCCTACGGTGGCACCACCGTGCTGCTGGTGCCCGGCGTGGTAAACGAAACCGTAAGCTACGAAGATGCCTACCGCCGCTCGCAGCAGGAAATTCGCAAACTGCTACCCGTCGCCGAAAAAACCGGGGTGAAGATCGCTTTCGAGAACGTGTGGAACAACTTCCTGCTCAGTCCGCTGGAGGCGGCCCGCTACGTAGACGAGCTGGAAAGTGATATGGTGGGTTGGTACTTCGACGTGGGCAACATAGTGCGCTACGGCTGGCCCGAACAGTGGATTACGGCTCTGGGCGACCGCATCCTCAAGCTGGATGTCAAAGAATACAGTCGGAAGAAGGAGCAGGAAGAAGGCACCTGGAAAGGCTTTGACGTGGAGCTGATGGAGGGCGACTGCCACTGGCCCGCGGTGAACCAGGCACTGACCGACATTGGCTACGCAGGTTGGGCATCGGCCGAAGTGCCGGGCGGCGACCGAAAGCGACTGCGTCAGATATCAGAAAAAATGGATGCTATTTTTGGATTAGGGTAGGGGAACGAAGGGTTACAGAACGTTGAACGTACTTCGCGTTGTCGATTATCCTTCCAAAATTCTAATCAAATCCTCGTTGAGGTAGTAGATTTCTCTCCCATCTTTTTTAGGTACCAAAATACGCTGCTGGGCCAATGCCTCCATGTAGCGCGTAAGCGTAGTGCGAGACGATTTTTCCAACCGCTCTCCGATTGCCTGAGGCTTCGTGTAAGGCTGGCTAAAAACAGCTTCGTTAACTTCTTTGTTATACCACTTGATTGTTGCTTTTCCGTGCGCTAGGGTTGCTTCCATCTGGCTCAGGATCTCATTAATGAGCCGATTCGTTAAACCAGCCGTCTGTTCCACTGCATCTAACATAAACAAAATCCACTCTTTCCAACTTCCTCGCTGCGTCACCGCCCCGAGATAGTAGTAATAATCCTCCTTATGCGCGATAATGTACTTAGACAGGTAAAGCGTTGGCTGGGATAATAGTCCGCAGTGTATTAAATAGAGCAAATTTAGAATCCGCCCGGTTCTTCCGTTTCCGTCCTGAAACGGATGAATAGCCTCAAACTGATAGTGAGCGACGCACATTTTCAGTAAAGGATCCGTTGGGTAATTGCTGTTGTCATTGAGGTAAGCAATCAGATTTCGCATAAGGGTCTGCACAATACCAGGCCCGCGGGGGGGGGTGTAGATCACTTCGCCCGGTCTGAATTCGCTCTGTCCTCGCTTGATAACAACCTGGGCCTGGGGCGCGCGCAAATCGGCTGTTGTATCTTTGATTTGCTGGAATATGCTGATTACCAATGGTATGTCGAAGGTCTGGCGTTCTTTCATTGATTGGTAGCCTGCCCAAAGAGCTTCACGGTAGCGCAACACTTCTTTGGTTGCCGGATCCGCTCTCTCTTCCTGTACACTATCCGACACTGCTTTGTATAACTCGTCTTCAGTCGTGAAAATATTTTCGATCGCCGACGAAGTCTTTGCTTCTTGTAAAGCAATCGTATTAACCAACATAGAAGGATTGGGCAATCTAAGGATGTTACTGTTCACACTCGCCAGTGCGCGAGAAGTCCGTACCAACTTCTTGAGTATTTCAAGGTCGTTGTCTATATCAACTGTTGGAGAGAGCAGTGGTAGCTGATTGTGGGGTATGTTTCTATCGTATTTCAATGGAGCAAAATTATATGTCCACTTTTTTTTATAAAATGAACAGGTCGCCAATATAGCACCATTTTTTGGACACAAAAACGCTATATGTCCAGTTTTTGCAGGAAAATGGACGTATTTAGTTTATTATTCGCATTCGCATCCGTTAGAGAAAATACGATACGAACACTTGAACTCACTAGCATATCCTACCGATCAGAATTCCCTACCAACAATCCCCGCTCCTCCATCCACTCTTCGCAGCGCTCGGGCCAGGAAGAGAAGGCCGAGCCCCGGCTGCCTAAGCCTAGGCCGTGCCGTCCCTTCTCGTAGATGTGTAGTTCGGCCGGGATGCCTTTTTCTAACAGCGCCAAGTAGAAGTGGATACTGTTCTGTGGAGGAACGCTGGTGTCTTCAGAGGTGTGCACTAGAAAGGTAGGCGGAGTGTCTGCCTTCACCTGGGTTTCGTTGGATAGTGACGCCACCAGGGCCGGGTCGGCAGCTTCACCCAGCAGCATCTTTCGAGAGCCCGCGTGCTGGTAGTCTTCCGTGAAGCTAATCACCGGATAGAGCAACACCATAAAGTCGGGCCGACTGCTCACCCGATCAGTGGGGTCGCTGGCCTTGGCGTTGCCCGCGTCAAAGTGCGTCCCGAGCGTGGAGGCCAGGTGGCCGCCCGCCGAAAAGCCCAGTACGCCAATGCGGTCGGGGTCTATTTGCCACTCGGCGGCGTTGGCCCGCACGGTGCGCAACGCCCGCTGCCCGTCGTGCATCGGCACGGGGTGACGGTAGCCATCTTTCCCCAGGCGGTAGGTCACAAGGTAGGCCGACACTCCGAACGAGTTGAGCCAGCGGGCAATCTGATGCCCCTCGTGGTTCATCGCCAGCATTCGATAGCCGCCTCCCGGGCATACCACCACTGCGGCACCCGTAGCAATTTCTTTAGGAGCCGGATAGCGGATGAGCGTCGGTTGATCGCGTGGAGCATCTCCCAGCGCTCCGGGAGCACCTTCGGGCCACAGCAGGAGCGTGTCGGGTTCGCTCTGGGCTAGTAGTTGGGTTACCGTAGAGACAGGGAAAGTGTGAGCGCAAGAAAGGTTCGAAGTAGCATAAGATTAGAAAAGTTGGTAAAGGATACCCTTGAACATACGTGAGTTGCACAGAAATTGCAAACAGATTGATACACCTATTCTGTTTAACTCAGCCGTGGATGCGCTCAATTATTTGAACGGCTACGGGTGGACACTGGTGGAAGTTCGAAGCGATGATTCCGGAAGCTATTACCTGATGCGCCGAGCGATTAGTCAGCCGAAGGAAGCAATATCAAACTAAGAGGAGTGCCTACCGCTCGGGAGTAAGCGAGAGCAATGAACTGAGGTCGACGGATTCGTACCAATGGGTAAGTTCTTTCGCACAGTGATAAGCATTTACTTCCTTTACCCGCTCGCCCTGCAGGCTATCAAAGCGGACTTCGACGAAGAACGTTCCGTTGTGGTAAAGACACACTCCGTAACGGCTGGCACGCTCCGACACAATGGTGAAATCGATTAAGCGGCAGTGATGATAAATATAATCGAGCTGCTGCTCGGACGAAAGGGCAGTAAATTTTTGACGATCCATAAACAAAAAAATGCATTATCCGCACAACCAAACAACCGGAATGTCGCAAGACCTTACAATGTAGTATCGATTCGTCCTTCAATAGTTGCGGTTGATCGTGCTTATCCAACGGCTCGTCTACCTTAATTGTTACTTGTTGGCGAAAGACCGCACCTTGGAAGCATCATTCACCCCCTGAACCGCTTCCGATGAAATCTTTGCTTCTTTTCTCATTACTGTTGACCACCCTCGGGGCTAGTGCCCAAACCACCTTTACCGGAACCGTGCAGGATGCCCGGGGAGAGGCGGTTGTGGGAGCCAACGTCTATCTAAAAGACACCTACGACGGCACCTCTAGCGCCATCGATGGCTCCTTTTCCTTTGCTACCCCGGCCACCGGAGCACAGTGGTTGCTGGTGAGCGCAGTGGGGTTTCGTTCGTATGAGCAGCCGATCACTACTAACCAGGATACGGTCTCAGTCGCAATCGTTCTGCGGGAGGCAATCAACAAAATGGACGGGGTCACCATTACCGCCGGAGCCTTTGCGGCCAGCGACGAAAAGCAAGGGCTGATGCTTAAGCCACTGGAGATTGTGACCACCGCCGGAGCGCTGGGCGACATCAGCGGGGCACTCAACACCCTGCCGGGCACCCAAACGGTGGCCGAAGACGGACGCTTATTCGTGCGGGGCGGAGATGGTCATGAAACGCAGACCTACATGGACGGGATGCTCATCCACGCCCCCTACGGAGCCTCGGGTCCCAATGTGCCCACCCGCGGACGCTTCTCGCCCTTCCTGTTCAAAGGTACCACCTTTAGCACCGGCGGTTACTCGGCCGAGTATGGACAAGCCCTGTCGTTGGCCCTGATTCTGAACTCGGTAGATTTGGCGCCGCAAACCCAAACCGACGTATCGCTGATGACGGTAGGAGTGGATGCTACCCACCAGCACCGCTGGGAGAACACCTCGCTGCTGGTGCGGGGTGAGTATACCAACTTGGCTCCCTACCAGGGGCTGGTAAAGCAAGCCACCGACTGGGACCAGGCGCCGGTATCAGGGGGCGGGTCGGTGGCGCTGCGGCACAAAACCTCGGCCCAGGGCATGGTGAAACTCTACGGCTACGCCAACCGCGGACAGTTAGCGCTGCGTCAACCTACCATTGGAGGTGACAATTCGGACAATATTCGGGTGCAAAACGACAATCTGTACCTAAACGGTACCTACCAGGAAGCCTTCACGGATCGGTGGTCAGTGCGCACCGGAGTATCCTACACACAAGATCAAACCGCTACCACAGTCAGCGGTCAGCCCTTTAAAGAAAGCAGCAGGGGAGTACATGCGAAAGCCACTTTCACCTACGATGCTTCGGAGTACCTAGCCATCCGCGGCGGGGCCGAGCACCAGGTGGATCAAGGGACTCGACAGTATCAGTTGACCAAAGGCGAGGTTATTCAGCGCTGGGATGATCAACTCACCGCCGGATTTGTAGAAGCCGACTTGTACGCCAGCAGCCGGTGGGTGGCGCGGGCCGGAGTGCGGAGCGAACATTCCTCTTTATCGCAGACTACGCACGTGGCTCCCCGGCTATCATTGGCTTACCAAACCGGATCGGCCAGTCAAGTATCGCTGGCCTACGGGACTTTCTCCCAGCGCCCCGAATCCAGTTTGCTCACGAATGGCCTTCACCTGTTGCCCGAACGGGCCACCCACTACATCGCCAATTACCAGCGCAGCAAGAACGGACGCACCTTCCGGGCCGAAGCGTTCCGGAAGTCGTACCACGACTTGGTGAAGACGGTTGATCAACGCGCTACTAACCAAGGCTACGGCTATGCCCAAGGCGTGGAAGTGTTCTGGCGCGACCGTAATTCCATCAAAAATGCTGACTACTGGGTATCGTACTCGCTGCTCGACACCCAGCGCGACTACCGCGATTTTCCGAGGCTGGCTCCACCCACCTTTGCGGCGCGCCATACTTTTTCGGTAGTCTACAAGCACTTTGTGCCCGCCATGAAGACCCAACTAGGCGCTCGCTACTCGTTCGCCAGCGGTCGTCCCTACTACAACCCGAACCACAATGATTTTCACGGTGATCGCACGCGTTCCTTTAACAACCTAAGCTTGAACGCCGCCTATCTGATTCGCCAGCACATCATTCTGTACGCTTCGGCCACCAACGTGCTGGGCGCGCCCAACGTGTTCGGCTACGAGTACGCCGCACAACCCGACGAACAGGGGGCCTACGCCCGGCGGGCAATTGGTCCTCCGGCTCCCCGCTTCTTCTTCGTCGGACTGTTTGTTACGCTAAGCCGAGACGGAAAAACCAATCAGTTAGAGAACTTATAATTTGAATCACAGCATGTTAGTGCGCTTTTCTGACGCGTTCAGACGCGCACTAGCACCCTTTGATCGCATCATTTTGTTTACCCTTTAACCAATTATTCCTATGAAATCCTTATCTCTGATCACCGCACTTGTTTTCGTTTTCAACTGGGCCTTGGCCCACGGGCCCGCTTACCGGCTGGCGATGGAAGAAAGTATCGCCAGTCTGAACCAAGCATCTAACTCCGAGCAGTTGTTATCCGTCGCCAACCGCTTCGAGCGCATTGCCCGGGCTGAGAAAGACGAATGGTTGCCCTGGTACTACGCCGCCTACGCCACCCTCAACCGAGCTATTCGGGCTGATGAGTCCAGCCGGAAAGACCAGTTGCTCGACGAAGCGCAGCAGTATCTGGACGAAGCTATAGCACTCGAAGCCGAAGAATCGGAGCTCGTGGCGCTACAGGGCTACGTGCACACCATTCGCGTGACGGTGGACCCGGCCAACCGGGGACCGCAATTGGCCCCGTTGACTACCCAAACCCTGGTGCGAGCGACAAAAATGAATCCCGCTAACCCTCGTGCCCTGTTTCTCCTGGGGCAAATGCAGTACGGTACCGCCCAATTTTTCGGAGCCGACACTACGGAGGCGTGTCAACTGATCCGGCAGGCGGTGGCCAAGTACGAAAGTGCAGTGATCAAAGATGCGCTGCTACCTAGCTGGGGACAACAAAATGCGCAGCGGATGAACAGAAAATGTAAGGAGTAAGCGACTCTCATGCCCATTAACCTGCGTTGCGCCAAGAACAAGAAGATTTAGTATCTTACCCCCTCACCCTCATTCATGGCTTACTATAAAAGGATTCCCTTCGTTGTTGGCTACTCGGTACTCATCGGCACGTTGATTATGGTGCTCTTTGTGCCCGCGTCCTTCACCACCTGGCACGGCATTCAGAAGGTGTGGCCCAGCGTGTTAATGTCTATTGCGTACACTTTTGCTCTGGGAGAAGGCAATGGTTACCTAGACGATTGTTTAGATCGCTTGGTCCGGTGGGTGGATCAGCCTTTGAAGCGACTGGTTTTGAGTATTGCAGTCATGTTTATATACTCAGTTGCGGCCATTCTTTTAATTGAGTTTGTAGCGGGCAAATTGGTGTGGGAAGCGCGGTGCGACTGCACACTTACTTGGCAAAAGTATTATTTGCCAAACCTATACTTTCCGTTAGGAATCACGGTGCTCATCACCTCCTTTCTTAACAGCCGCAAGTTCTTGTTAGAATGGCGTCGCTCGGCCATCGAAGCTGAACGCTTCAAGAATGAGTATTTAGCCTCGCAGTACCAGTCGCTCAAAGACCAGATGAATCCTCATTTTTTGTTCAATAGTTTGAACACCCTGACGTACCTGGTATACGAAAACCAGAATCAGGCGGCGCAGTTCATCAAGAAGCTTTCCGACGTGTATCGCTACGTGCTCGATACCCGCGATCAGGAAGTGGTGAATCTCAGCGAGGAACTGTCTTTTGTGCGATCCTACGTTTTCTTGCAAAAAATCCGTTTCGAGGATGCCCTTCGGGTAGAAATCACGATTCCTGACGAAACAACCTTTCGGGTGCCGCCCCTGGCGCTGCAAATGCTCCTGGAGAACGCCATCAAGCACAACGAACTTTCGGAAGAGCGACCGCTGCAGATTACTATCTCTCTGGAAGACGAAGTTTACCTAGTGGTGAAAAATAATCGGCAACCTAAAGAAATCCGAGAGGCCTCGTCGGGTATCGGACTCACCAACATTGGGGCGCGCTACGCCTACTTGTCCGAAGCAGATATGGTGGTGACGAACGACCAGCAGCACTTCACGGTGAAACTGCCGCTGCTGCGCACCCAATCATTATCTGCTTCCCGAAAACCAGCCACCCCCCCCGTCCGCGCCTGATTCACAACCGCTACAAGCCAGTCAATCATTCGACCATTCAATCATTCGTTTCATGCAAGTCCTGATTATCGAAGACGAAAAACCCGCCGCCCGGCACCTGACCACGCTGTTACAGAAGCACGACCCAACCATTGAGGTGCTGACCCAGCTAGGCACCGTGAAAAAAGCCGTGGCTTGGTTCAGCGAGAATCAACCGCCGGATTTAGTCTTTTTGGATATTCAACTGGCCGACGGACTGAGCTTTAGCATTTTCGAGCAGGTGAGCGTGACTTCCCCCATCATTTTCACCACCGCCTATGATCAGTATGCGGTACAGGCTTTCCGGGTCAACAGCGTAGACTATCTGCTTAAACCCATTGGGCCGGACGAACTGGCGCAGGCATTGAAGAAGCTTCGGCAGTATCACCGGTCAGCCCCCGCTGAGCCTACCGTAGACGCAACCATGATGGCGCAGATTCAGCAGGCGATCAGCACAATGGGCCAAGCCTATAAGCAACGCTTTGTGGTGAAAGTAGGAGAACACATTCGGCCGATTCCGGTGGCGCAAGTATTGTATTTTACGAGCCAGGACAAAGTTACGCTTATGCAAACCGGCACGGGCCAGAACCCCTCCGGACGGCGCTTCATCATCGACTATTCGCTTGATCAGGTTGAGGCGGCGGTAGACCCCGGCCGTTTCTTTCGCATCAGCCGACAATATATGGTGAGCCTGGAAGCGGTTGAGGATATCGTCGTTTACTCTAGTAGCCGCCTGAAATTGGCCCTAAAACACTGCGATGACCGCCAAGTGCTGGTAAGCCGGGAGCGCGTGGCCAGTTTCCGGCAGTGGCTTAACCAGTAAGGGGGTGTGCTTCCTCAGAAGTGGGGATTTTTATTCCTATTCTTCCCCGAAAGCGCTGCACACCAACTACTGAAAACAAATTTTTAAGTATCTGAAAATCAGAGAAATATACCAGGAAGTATTTCAAAAAGCACGCTGTTCTCAAAAAAGTGGCTAGTAACTTGCAAGTTAGTTATGCGAAGACCACAGTGCGCAGTTTATTTTTTAGCTTTCAATTTTTTTAGCTTCCGTAGTACAGTTATTTTTTACACTCGATGGTCGTATAACCATCGCTGTATAACAAACGGGCGATGCGGCAAAGGCCGTGTCGCTCTTTTTTTATTCTAATAAAATGCATAATATGCAGTCCTATTTCAACTAGACCAACCTATGGATACCAATACTATCATGCTGATCGCTTTAGCGATTATAGTTGTGCTGGCGGCACTTGCAATTTGGATGGCCAATCGGGGTAGCGGAGTAGAGGACCCGCATCGCGCGATGGATCCGGTAGCCGATGATGAACCCTCAAAGACGCACTCAACCACGACGGCTTCCACCACCAAGGTCGTTGATAGTAAGGTCACTCCAGACACCAAAGTCACCGACAACAATCCTGCGTCAGACGTTAAAGTAGTAGACAATACCAAAAAGGCTTCGGCAACCAGTTCATCGGCCGACCTTAAGGACAGAAAAAACGTCAAAGAGGTACGCGACACCAAGAACCCACCCAAAAACCGCTAGTATCCCAGCACTTTGAGCATCGACTCACTATCTTGTTCGGCCGCGAACAGCCGATAGTCCAGCGTTCCGTCTAAAGCGCGATCAACCACCACGTGCTGCGGAGCCGGAATAAGGCAGTGTTGAATTCCTCCGTAGCCTCCCAACGCTTCCTGATAAGCCCCGGTATAAAAGAATCCGACGTACAGCGACTGATCGGTTTTTGGCAAAAACAACTCGTTGCGGTGCGCTTCGGTGTTGTAATAATCCTGACTATCGCAAGTAAGTCCCCCCAGGTTTACCTTTTGATACGGTTGATCCCAATGGTTGAGCGGCAACGTCACGTACTTACGGTTGAGTCCCCAAATATCGGGCAGTTGGGTGATAAACGACCCGTCGATCATATACCACAACTCTTTGTCATTCTGCTGCTTCTGGTCCAGCACCGAGTAGAGCACCGCTCCACTCTCGCCAACGGTATAAATCCCGAATTCAGTAAGGATGTTGGGTGTTGGCACGTTATTATCCTGGCATATAGCCTGTACGTTGCGCACGATTTCGTCCACAATATAAGGGTAATCGTACTTGAACCACAACGAATCCTTTATCGGGAAACCCCCACCAATATCGATGCTATCCAATTCCGGACAAATTTTCTTTAGCTCGCAGTACTTATCCACAAACCGGTCAAGCTCACTCCAGTAATACGATGAATCGTCGATGCCCTGGTTCACGAACATGTGTAACATCTTGAGGCGGGCGCGGGGGTTTTCGCGGATGCGGGTTTGGTAGAGTTCGGTAATATCACTATAGCGCACTCCCAGTCGCGAAGTATACAACTCAAAGCGGGGAGTTTCGTCCGAAGCCACCCGGATGCCCACCTGGTACGGACCTTCCACGTGCTGATCATAATAGTCTATCTCGTCCAGACTATCCAGCACCGGCACGCAGTTTTTGAAGCCCTGGTTGATGAGTTCACTTACGTAGCGCAGGTACAACTCCCGCTTGAAGCCATTGCAGACGATGAGCAAATCCTGGCTAATTTTGCTCTGCTCGTAGAGCTTACGAATGATAGGAATATCGTACGACGACGAAGTTTCCAGTTGCACGCCCTTGCTCAGGGCTTCGTCGAGCACGAACGAAAAGTGAGACGACTTGGTGCAGTAGCAGTAATGGTACTGGCCCTCGTAATTATATTTATCCATCGCCTGCCGAAAAAGCTGGCGCACGTGCTGGATGTTGCTGCTGATTTTGGGAAGGTAAGTCAGTTTGGTAGGAGTGCCAAACCGCTCGACCACCTCCATCAGCGGCACTCCGTGGAACTGCAGTCCACCGTCGGCTAAGTCAAAATCGTCCGTTGGAAAATCAAACGTTTGCTCAATAAGGTTTTGGTACTTCTTCATGCGAACGATTAAAA
This sequence comes from Cyclobacteriaceae bacterium, assembly GCA_965217295.1. Lineage (GTDB taxonomy): Bacteria > Bacteroidota > Bacteroidia > Cytophagales > Cyclobacteriaceae > Tunicatimonas. The sequence goes on along the minus strand of CBDCHR010000008.1, from coordinate 1,867,671 downwards.
AATTTAGTGGCTGAGAGGCAGGTGCAATATTCTCACAATTTTAACATATTTGCAAAACTGGATGACTTGCCGGATGGTCAGATACTAGTCAACTGGTCACTGGCGGCCGCCGCGCGGATGATTTTCTTTGTGACTACAAGCGGTTACCAGCGGCTAGTATCCAGTAGCAAGCAACCAGCAACCAGCACTATGAACATCGAAGAAGCAATACAGTTTGGCATCAGCGAAGCATTTAGCGCGTTATTTGACTACACCCTGTCTTCCGCCGAAATCAACTTGCAGCCCACGCGCAAAGATTTTCCTGGCTCCCACACCTTCGTCACCTTTCCCTACGCGCGCATCACGCGGAAAAGTCCAGCCGAAACGGCTGAGGCAATAGGAAACTATCTGAAGGAGAACACCACCGTGGTGCAGGATTTCAACGTGGCCAAAGGATTCCTGAACCTGGAAATAACGGACGTTGCCTGGATTGAAACGCTGCGCAAGATAGTGAAACAACCAACTGTGTCACCCTCGAACGGACAGCGGGTTACCATTGAGTTTTCATCGCCCAATACCAACAAACCCCTGCACCTGGGCCACCTGCGCAACAACTTTTTGGGCTACGCCACCGCGCAAATTCTGGAAACCCAGGGCTACGCGGTGGTCAAAACCAATATCATCAACGACCGGGGCGTGCACATTTGCAAATCGATGCTGGCTTACCAGAAATACGGACAGGGCGAAACTCCGGCTTCATCCGGCAAAAAGGGCGACCACCTAGTGGGCGAGTATTACGTGCGCTTTGATCAGAAGTATAAGCAGCAAGTGAAAACTCTGGTGGAGCAGGGCACGCCCGAAGCGGATGCTAAAAAGTCGGCCCCTCTAATGCAAGAAGTGCAAACCATGCTGCAGCGGTGGGAGCAGGGCGACCCGAAGGTGGTGCAATTGTGGAAGCAGATGAACGGCTGGGTCTACGACGGATTCGACGCCACCTACCAAAAAATCGGGATATCGTTTGATCAGGTGTACTATGAGTCCAATACTTACTTGCTGGGCAGAAGCGTGGTGGAGGAAGGATTGCAGCAGAGTGTTTTCTTTCAGAAAGACGACGGCTCGGTGTGGATTGATCTGGCCGACGAAGGGCTGGACCAGAAGCTACTGCTGCGCGCCGATGGCACCTCGGTCTATATCACCCAGGATTTGGGCACCGTCGAGCTGCGCTTCCGTGATCATCCGTTCGATAAGATGATCTACGTGGTGGGCAACGAGCAGGATTACCACTTCAAGGTACTGTTTGCCATCTTGAAAAAGCTCGGGCGCTCCTACGCCGACGGACTGTATCATTTGTCGTACGGTATGGTGGATCTGCCCTCGGGCAAAATGAAGTCGCGCGAGGGCACCGTGGTGGATGCCGACGACCTGATCCGCACCGTAGTGGAGGCTGCGCGAGAGCAGACCGAACAACTGGGTAAGATTGAGGGCTTCACCGAAGTGCAGGCAGAGGAGCTGTACCAGATGTTGGGAGTGGGTGCCTTGAAGTATTTTCTGCTGAAGGTGGACCCGAAAAAACGGATGTTGTTCGCCCCCGAAGAGTCGGTGCAGTTGCAGGGCAACACCGCGCCCTTCATTCAGTATACGCACGCCCGTATTGCCGCCATTGTGCGCAAGGCCCAGGCTGATGGCATCGCCACCGGTCAGGTTCCGGAAATTGACCGGTTAGAGTCGCCTGAGCAAGAACTAATTGGGCTGCTGAACGAGTTACCGAGCAAAATGGCACTAGCGGCCGAGTCGTACGCCCCATCGGTAGTGGCGCAGTTTGCCTATGACTTGGCAAAAGCGTACAATCGGTTTTACACCGAAGTGCCAATTTTTGGGGTAGACGATCCGAATTTAATAACGTTTCGCGTGACGCTTTCGGCCACGGTGGCGCAAACGATTCGCCACACGATGGGGTTGTTAGGTATTGGGGTTCCCGAACGAATGTAGTTGTTTGGACCCGAGCCTTTACCGAAACACGGATTTATACCAATTAACTGAGCGATAAAAACCATCAGCGCATCCGTGCTGAGAGGGAGGTTATTTGTGCATTGATAGCTATCTTGCGTATATTATTTGAACAAATTGTCGTCGTGCCTTTTAATCCCTGGATTTCCGCCGCCCGTCCGCGCACCCTTCCCCTGGCCCTGGCCAGCATCGGAATGGGCGCTTTTCTGGCCGCTTCGGTGCAGCAGTTTCGCTGGGAAGTATTTCTGTTGAGTGCGCTAACTACCATCTTTCTTCAGATTCTTTCCAATCTAGCCAACGACTACGGCGATTCGGTGCACGGTGCCGACCACGCGGGCCGAGAAGGTCCGGCGCGAGCCGTACAATCCGGAATGATCACCCCACGGGCTATGCGGCGGGCTATTACCGGATTTTCAGTGCTGTCGTTAGCCAGTGGTATTACCCTATTGTGGTGGGCACTGCCCCGCGACGGAACCACCTTCGCGGTGTTTTTGGGGTTGGGCGTATTGTCTATCCTGGCGGCCATCACCTACACCTCGGGCAAGCGACCCTACGGCTACGCGGGCTTCGGCGACGTGTCGGTGCTGCTCTTCTTCGGATTAGTGGGCGTGATGGGGTCTTACTACCTGCACACGCTCAGTTTGCGGTGGGTGCACCTGCTGCCCGCACTCAGCTGCGGCTTTTTCTCTACCGCGGTGCTCAACGTTAACAACATTCGCGATCTGAAAACCGACGAACTGGCGGGTAAGCGATCTGTTCCGGTGCGGTTGGGCAGACAGCGGGCGGTAACTTATCACTGGGCATTGCTAGGGCTGGGTATCTTGTGCTCGGTGGCCTACGGTTGGCTCAACTACGATGGCTACTACCAGTGGCTGTTTCTACTCTGCCTGCCGCTGCTCATCCGGAACGGGCGCGCCGTGCAGCACCGTCGCACCGCCGCCGAATTAGACCCGTACCTCAAACAGATGGCGCTCACCACCCTACTCTACGTGGTGACGTTTGGTATCGGATTATTGCTATAATCTTACATCCGTTGGACTTCGTGCCCTAATTTTCGTATACCCTATATTATAACCAAAACCCATTCTGACTATGAAAAGCATTCTTGTTCCCACCGATTTCTCTGACCAAGCTACTTACGCGCTCGATTTAGCCTACGACATTGCCCGGCACAGTGGCGCCGCCGTCAAACTGCTCAACGTAGTGGAGTCCCCCCGCGGCGAATCGTTCAACACCATGGGCGACGTGACGGCGAACGAAGGGGAAAATGCGATGTTTTTTGTGCAAATGGTGGAAGGGGCCAAGCGACGGCTCATCGAGATTGACGAAGATCCCAAGTACGCCGACGTGTCGCTCGAGGGGTTTGTGGAAGTGGGTAGCCCTTACGAAAGTATCTCTCGCACCATTGTGGATCACGAAGTGGATTTAGTGGTGATGGGTACGCAGGGCAGCAGTGGTCTGGAAGAAGTGTTTGTGGGCTCCAACGCCGAAAAGGTTGTACGACGGGCTGACTGCCCGGTACTGGCGGTCAAGGAACCGGTGCACGCCGACTCGATCAAGAACATTGTGCTGGCCACCAATTTGAAAGGCGACCATCAAGCCTTGTTCACGGAATTAACCAAGCTTCAGCAGGTGTTTGACGCCACCGTCCATATCGTGCGCATAAACACGCCTAGCAGCTTTGAGAACGACCGGTACTACAAGACCGAAATGGAAAAGTTTGCCCAGCAGCACCAACTCAGCAACTACACCCTCAACGTGTACAACGACAGCGATGAAGAAGACGGAATCATCTACTTCGCCGAGCAGATCGACGCCGACCTGATTGCGCTGGGCACCCACGGACGAAGCGGCATTCGGCGGTTGCTTAGCGGCAGCATCGCCGAAGATGTGGTGAACCACGCTAAGCGCCCGGTGTGGACGTTTAAACTGCAATAATTTCTACTTCGCAATTCCTTTGGTGATTGTGCACACAGTGTTTAGGAAGAAACCAGAATATTGCCAAGCAGACAACTAAATCAGCTAGTAAGAAACCGCGTTAGCATCATCTTAGCGGCGTATTTTCCCCCGCCATTTGTCGGGTTGGCGATGCTGATACTGCTCACTGTCGCCATAGGGCTGGCCCAACGCTACGGCCCGCTTAGTTTCTTGCTGATTTCGGCGGGTGGGTTCCTCTTCACCGCTCACTATCGGCTCACCATCAACCTGGTGGCTCAAACCTACCACGATCATCTCTGGATTGTCGGTATGAAAAAGGGGGCTAAGGTGAAATTCAACCGCATTGATGGCTTGCACCTCACCCAGAATGCCTACCGGCAGACGATCAGCTCCTGGGCAAGTTCCATGACCAAGCGGGGCACCGAGTACAATGGCTTTATCCGTTTCGATGAGGAAGACATTCAGGTGGCGAACGCGACGAGCAAGCGGACGGTAATGAAAAAGCTGCTTACCCTGCAACGCGCCCTGCGAGGAAATATCGTCAGTAGCACCACTGTGGTGATCGACAGCCACATCACCGACCATACCGACCAGTAGGCGCGGGCGACGTCGTTCGGGGTTTCTTCCCGCTGCCTCGCGCCGAACACTTTAGCCCGCCGGGGGTTCCCCCTTCGTGAAATTAAGCGCGCAACCCGAAAACTTATTAGAGGCCCTGGCCCTGCGCTCCGGCATGGTGCCCACGCCCCTGGGCGATACCCACGTGGCCTTTATGCTGGCCCGCACTATTATGGTGGCCACCAAGCTGGGCCTCTTCGAAGCACTGGCCGACCGGCCCGCCACCGCCCCGCAGGTGGCCCGGCACTGCGCCACCGCGCCCGCCGCCACCCGGAAAATGCTCAACACCCTGGTGCACCTGGGGTACCTGCGCCTCGACCAGGAACGGTATGCCCTTACCGCCCTCACTGCTCGGTGGCTCCTGCAAGAGAGTGCGCAATCGGTCTACGACAAGATGCTGTTTCAGTTCACCGAGTGGGACATGGTGACGGGCTACGAAGACTACGTGCGCACCGGAGCGCCGTTTCAGATGCACGAGACGTTCAGCGCGGAGCAGTGGACGGCCTACCAGCGCGGCATGCGGGCAATGGCGGGCACCGCCGCCTGGGAAGTGGCCCGCCGCACCCCGGTGCCGGCCCGGGCCAAGGATATGCTGGACATTGGCGGAGCCCACGGCTACTACTCGGTGGCGCTGTGCCGCCGCCACGCCGGATTGCGCTCGGTGATTCTGGATTTGCCCGAAGCCATCGCCGAAGCGCAGCACCTGCTGGCCAAGGAGCAGATGGGCGGACGCGTGGTGCATCAGGCGGGCAACGCCCTCACCGACGACCTGGGCGAAGCCCAGTATGATCTGGTGCTGATCGCCAGTTTGGTGCATCACTTCGACGAGGCTACCAACCGGAATCTGGTGCGGCGCATCGCACGGGCGCTGCGGCCCGGCGGCGTGCTGGTGGTGCAGGAGTTCATGCGCAATCCCCGCCCCCGCCGCGGCGATCACCTGGGAGCCTTGCTCGACCTATTCTTCGCGGCCACCAGCGAGTCAGGCACCTGGTCGGTAGCGGAGATTGCCGACTGGCAACACGCTGCCGGACTGCAACCCCAAAGGCCGATCTGGTTGCGGTCGGTGCCTCGCCACGCGCAGCAGGTAGCTCGGAAGCCTCGTTAGAGCCACCTTTCGTATTACTTCATCGGGCACCCACCGGGTCACTCGAAGAGGACCCGGTGGCAGACGAAGACATACTTGTCTCTGCCTACCCGGGAGTCCCTTTCAGGTGACCCCCGGGTGCCCGTAGGGGATGAATGATGAAGTGGGGACATGCCCACCCTTGTTGGTTGCGGTTAAGCTACTCCAACACCTTGTCCGCCAGTGCTTCTTTCAGCGCTTTGGCCTTCACGGGACCCACCAGCGATGCTAGTTCATCTTCCTCCGCCTCCTTAATGCGCTTCACCGACTTGAAGTTCTTGAGTAACGACATGGCAGTTTTCTTGCCAATGCCCTTGATGTCTTCCAGCTCACTGCGAAAGGCGGCGTTGGAACGTTTCTGCCGGTGAAAGGTAATCGCGAAGCGGTGCGCCTCGTCCCGCGCGCGCTGAATCAGCTTGAGCGACTCCGACTTCTTATCGATGTGCAGCGGGTAGGGGTCTTCGGGCCGGTAGATTTCCTCTAGCCGCTTGGCAATGCCGATGATCGGAATGTCTCCGTAGATGCCCAGGTCCTTGAGGGCTTGACAAGCGGCGCTGAGTTGCCCCTTGCCGCCGTCGATCACGATGAGGTTGGGCAGATCGGCCTCTTCGTCGAGCAGGCGTTGGTAGCGCCGGAACACGATCTCGTACATCGAGGCGAAGTCGTCGGGGCCCACCACGGTTTTGATGTTGAACTTGCGGTAGTCTTTCTTGGAGGGGCGGCCGTTCTTGAAGCACACCATTGAGGCCACCGGGTGCGTGCCCTGCATGTTGGAGTTATCGAAACACTCCAGGTGCACGGGCGGCACCTTCAGGCGCAGGTCTTCCTGTAGCTTGAGCACCACCCGGTGAATGCGTTCTTTATTATCTTGCACCCGGTTGAAGCGCTCGCGCTTGTAGTACAGCGCGTTCTTAATTGACATATCTACCAGCTTGCGCTTGTCGCCGATCTTCGGAATGGTGAACGCCACACCCTCGATAACTACTGGCATCTCAATATTGGTGAGCACCTCGGTGGCGGTGCTGCGGTAGCGCTCGCGCAGTTCTACCATGATGAGCGCCAGAATATCCTCATCGCTTTCGTCTAGTTTCTTCTTCACCTCGATGGTTTTGGTGAGCACAATGGCTCCTTTGTTGGCCTTGAGATAGTTGACAAACGCCATCTGATCGTCCGAAACAATCGTGAACACGTCAGTGTCGCCAATGTGGTCGTTCACCACCAGCGACTTGGCCTGGTACTTGGCCAGCAGCTCAATCTTGGTTTTGTACTCCTGCGCGCGTTCAAACTCCAGGCTCTCGGCCGCTTCCTGCATCTTTTCGCGGAAGTAGGTGCGGGGCACCCCCAGGTTGCCCTTCAGGATGTTGGTGGCCTGCTCAATCTCGGCGTTGTAGTTTTCTTCTGACTGCAAACCCTCGCAGGGCCCCCGGCAGTTGCCGATGTGATACTCCAGACATACTTTAAATTTACCTTCCTGAATGTTCTTCTCCGATAGATCGTAGCGGCAAGTACGGATTTGGTAGAGGTTTCGGAGCAGCTCCAGAATGTTGTTCATGCCCTTCACGCTGGCAAACGGCCCGAAGTACCGGCCCTGCCCGTGAATGAGGCGACGGGTGGGGATGATGCGGGGGAAGCGCTCGTTGGTGAGCAGAATGTAGGGATAGCTCTTATCGTCTTTGAGCAGGATATTGTAGCGCGGCTGGTTCTTCTTAATCAGACTGTTCTCCAGCAGCAGGGCATCGAACTCCGAGTTGACGATGGTGAACTCGATGCTGCGCACCTCGCTGGCCATCTTGCGCGTCTTGCGGTTGGCACCCTTCGACTTGTTGAAGTAGCTGCTGACCCGGTTTTTCAGGTTCTTGGCCTTGCCCACGTAGATCAGCGTGCGCTCGGCGTTATAGAATTTATAGACTCCCGGCTGGTCGGGCAACAGATTTACCTGGTCGGGAGTGTAGTAGGGGACTTCCATGCTTAGGTAACAAAATAACCGCCGAAAAATGTCAGAAACGGTGAATAAATCCTACTCCGCCGGGCCGAATGCTTAGCTTGTTGATAAGGGCATCCAGCGAATCGGTCTGGTTACCCAGCACCAGGTAGAGCACCGCATCAAAGGCAAGCAGAAAGCCACCCTGCAAGATAAGCGACCGGCCGTAGCCCCGCCAGCGGGCGGCTTGCTCGGCATCGTTCTTGGCGCGTTCCAGCAGATAGAATCCGCCCACTCCGTAGGCCACGTCCAATCCGGCGTTAAACAATAGGATACGGCGCAGGCGGTGGTGGCTCTTCACGGCTTTGGTCAGCGGGACGTCGGTATTTAGGCGGGTGGCCTGCCAGTAGCCCAAACCGGCCAGGGTCACGTTCACCGTGTTCCACAGCACGTTCATCTGGTGGAAGTAGTAGCGGTCGTTTTTGGGTTGATTCAGCGACAGCCCGCTCACCACAAAGTTACCCACTGCCCAACTGCCCAGCGTGAGCATGCCGGTTTTGGTGATGCGCTGTTGCTTCTGCCGGAAGTCGATCAGATTCTCTGCGGCTTGCCCGCGGGCGCGGTAAGTGGTGGCCAGCAGGGCCGCTCCGGCGAGTAGAATCAACTTGGTTCTCATTATCTTTGGGTTTATAGCGGTAGTAAAGATATAAAATAAGAACTACCCCTGCGTACGATTGTTAATCCAACAAAAAAGCATGTCCATCTCCCAAAATATTCAAGACCTTCAGCAAGAATTACCCGGCCACTGCCGCCTGATTGCGGTGAGTAAGACCAAACCCATCGAGGCGCTGCAAGAAGCCTACGACGCCGGGGTGCGGGACTTTGGCGAAAACAAGGTGCAGGAGATGACCGACAAGCACGAGCAGCTGCCGAAAGACATCCGCTGGCACATGATCGGCCACCTGCAGCGCAACAAGGTGAAGTACATTGCCCCGTTCGTGCACCTGATTCATTCGGTAGACAGTATGCGCTTACTCAAGGAGATCAACAAGCAGGGTGCCAAGGCCGAACGAGTGATTGATTGCCTATTGCAAGTCCATATTGCTGAGGAAGAAAACAAGTTTGGTTTGTCGGATAACGAATTGATTGAGTTGCTAGAGAGCGAAGCACTACGCGAAGCAAAGCGCGTGCGGGTGGTAGGCCTGATGGGTATGGCGACCTTTAGCGACAACCCGAATGATGCCCGTCCCGAGTTCCGGCACTTAAAGCGGCTGTTTGACCAAGTAAAGCAACTGGATTTACCCAACAACGTAGTGATGGAGCAGTTGTCGATGGGCATGAGCGGTGACTACGCAGTGGCCCTGGAAGAAGGCAGCACCATGATCCGCATCGGCACCACCATTTTCGGCAAAAGAGACACCCACTGATGACCCAAAAACTCGTATTACTTATCGCTACCGTTCTGGGTGGCCTGTCCGTCGGTATTGGCGCATTCGGAGCCCACGCATTGCGCGCTACCCTGGAAGCGGGCGGGCGTGTCGAAACGTTTGAGACGGCCGTGAAGTACCAGGTCTACCACACGCTGGCCCTGCTGGCGATCGGTATCCTGATGTATCATATTCCGGACAAGCGACTGGGCTACGCGGCATTGGTGATGGTGATCGGTATTGTTATCTTTTCGGGATCGCTATATGTACTTTGCCTCACCGGCGTGCGCTGGCTAGGTGCTGTCACGCCCCTGGGAGGAGTAGCGTTGATTGTGGGGTGGGGATTGTTGTTTTGGGGGGTTTATCGGGCTTAGCCTCAACTGAAATTCTCGATCGTAGAATCCTGACAGTACAATCAAAGTAGTAGATTTATTACCAACAATACCAACGTAATAGCTAGTAATGCCAAGCCTATTGTAATCAGCTTATCTTTGACTACTTCTAGATTGTGCCTGCGAATAATTTTTCGTCTTGAGGGCATTTCCTGCTTCCCCGCTTCGCAAAACAGACGCGAATAAGGTCGATCTTCCCCTAACCAATCGTGCTTCACTCGGGTTAAGCCGTAGGGTTCTCCCTCCACTTCAAAGGTTATCCAACTTCCTTCGGGTAAATGCTGATTCAAGGAAACAATTGCTTCCTTGTATTGATCTAACGCAAGTTGATCTCGCTGAGATTCTGCCAGACTGTCGTACGATGGCTTCAGAGTAGGTTCAGTATCGCTAATGAAATACGGAATTACTAGCTTGGCCGCCCGCTGGATATTTACCTGGTGTGGGTCTTCGGGTATCTCACCGTCAATGACGAGCTTCACTGGGACATTAACTATTTCTCGTTCGGTCTGCACCTTCAGGAGGTCGCCGACCCGCTCCAGTACAATTCCTTCACCTTCACCGCTTTCTAAGCCAGTCGGGTTCACAAACCTTACCCTGGTTTTGGCAGCATCTAACTGATTAGGAGAAGAGGCAGGGAGTGAACTTCTGTTTCTAGGTGGCATTCCCATAGGTATATCTATATACTAACAATTTGCTTAGCATGATCAACGGCAGTACGGCAAGTTGTACCCAAACGACGATCAGAGTTGCAATAACTTGAAAGCTTATCCCTCATATGCCTTTCTCCCCACAATACTTCTCCCCAGGGTAATTTCATCGGCATACTCCAGCTCGCTACCGATGGGCACTCCGCGGGCAATGGTGGTGATCTTGAGATTGTAGGGCTTTAACTTTTTCGTGAGGAAGAAAGAGGTGGTGTCGCCTTCCATCGTGGCACTTAGAGCCAGTAAAATTTCTTTTACTTCCGACTCGGGATCGCTCACCCGAGACAGCAACAGATCGATAGCGATGTCACCAGGAGAGATACCTTCGATGGGCGAGATCACTCCGCCCAGCACGTGGTACACGCCGCGGTACTGCGAGGTGTTCTCGATGGCGATCAGGTCGGTGGTGCTCTCCACCACGCAGATGATACTGTGGTCGCGGTTGCGGTTATTGCACACCGAGCAGATGGGCGCCTCGGCGATGTTGTGGCAGCGCTGGCAGTACTGTGTTTTGGTGCGCAGGTTCACCAGCGCGTTGCCCAGCGACTGCGTGCGTTCTTCTTCCTGCTTGAGCAGGTGCAACGCAATGCGCAGGGCCGACTTCTTGCCGATACCCGGCAACTTCGCAACTTCGTTGACCGCGTCCTCTATCAACTTGGAGGGATATTCCATACCGTTTTGTTCCGACCCCGCAACGGCGGCGGCCGGTCGTCTGCGTGAAGGGCTACTTTATTTCGGCTCCGATACCGGCATCGTGAATGGCGGTGCACAGCGGGGCAAGTTCAGCGTAGGTGCCCGCTTTCACGGAACACTTTCCCTTGTAGTGAATAATCAACGTGCACTGCTCGGCCTGTTCGGAAGTGTGCTTGCACACCCGAATCAGCGTTTTGGTTACGTGGTCAAAGGTATTGATGTCGTCGTTGAGGACTACCAAGTTTTTAAGGTCAACCTGTTCTTCGTCTACCAGCACTTCGTCCAGCACCTCTACCTCTTCTTGATATGCGTATTTCATACTATGGATATATAACTTCCTACTGCAATTGGGTTAGCAAAATTAAAAAAATTAGTCCATTTTGTCACCCCCTTTACCCTATAACCTATGTCGCCCGGATTAGTTTTTACGGTCATTGCCGCCTATTTTGCGCTGTTGCTCACCATCTCGTACTTCACCTCCCGCAACGCTGATTCTGACACCTTTTTCACTGGCAACCGACAATCGCCTTGGTACTTAGTAGCCTTCGGCATGATTGGCGCTTCGCTGTCGGGCGTCACCTTTATCTCGGTGCCGGGCGAGGTGGGCAACTCCCAGTTTTCGTACTTTCAGATGGTGTTGGGGTTTGTGCCGGGCTACGCCTTCATTGCCCTGGTGTTGATGCCGTTGTACTATCGCCTCAAACTGGTGAGCATCTACGGCTACTTAGAACAGCGGTTTGGTTTCTTCTCTTACAAAACCGGGGCGTTTTTCTTTTTGCTGTCGCGGCTCATTGGTTCTTCGTTTCGGCTTTTCTTGGTAGCGGGGGTACTTCAGATTGCGTTTTTCAATCGGTTTGACCTTCCTTTTTGGTTCACGGTGGCCGTTACGATTCTACTGATTTGGCTTTATACGTTTCGGGGCGGTATCAAAACGATTGTTTGGACCGACACGCTACAGACGCTGTTTATGCTTACCGCGGTGGTGGTCAGCATTCATCTCATCGGCCAGGAGTTGGAGCTATCGATAGGGGGCATGGTGGAGGTTATCCGGGATAGCGAACTGTCGCAGGTGTTTTTCTGGGACTGGCAGAGCGGTAAGAACTTCTTTAAACAGTTTCTGGCGGGTGCGTTTATTGCCATTGTGATGACGGGCTTGGATCAAGACATGATGCAGAAGAACCTGACCATCAAAACCTTAGCCGACGCCCAGAAGAACATGAAGTGGTTTACCGTGGTGCTGCTTGTGGCTAACATTTTGTTTTTGTCGCTAGGTGCCCTGTTATTTATGTACGCGCGAGCCAAGAATATTGACATCCCGGCGCGCACCGATGACTTGTTCCCTACCTTAGCGGTTAATCATTTCGATGCCTACGCTGGTATCATCTTTCTGCTAGGAATTATCGCGGCAGCCTATTCCAGCGCTGATTCGGCACTCACTGCCCTTACCACCTCGTTTTGCGTCGACTTTCTAGGAATGGGGCAGAACCAAGCGGTTACCCGAGATGAAGCCAAAAATAAACTAGACGATACCACCCGTCGGCGGGTGCATGTGTTGTTTTCGGGCTTGTTATTCGTGGTTATTCTGATCTTTAACGCGATCAATGATCAGAGTGTAATCACCGCCGTTTATCGGGTAGCGGGATATACCTATGGTCCGCTTTTGGGACTATATGCCTTTGGCTTGTACACGAAAATGCAGATAAAAGATAATTTAGTGCCCTGGGTGTGCGTGATTTCACCAGTGATATGCTACGTGATTGATAGCAATTCGGCACAATGGTTTAACGGCTTTCAGTTTGGCTTTTTTATTCTGATCGTCAACGGGCTACTTACTTTTTTAGGATTATTGCTTATTCAGAACCGTACTGCCAATTTATCCGCTCGGTCGTAGCTAAAGTTTAATGGTAAGAGTGATTTTAGTCCCTTAAAATTAAGAAATGTGGGGGTTATGGGCTATTTTTATAGAAGTTCGTAGCCAAATAATAGTCAATAAGCTCGGTTTCTGAGACCTTGTTGTCACTATTTAGTCGCTTCATCCGTTAAGTACAGAAACCAAGTTGGAATTTTGAACTATCGTCGTCTTTTTTTCTTAGCAATAGTTTTTTTCACTTGCTGCCTACTGCCCTCCCAGGGGCAGGCCCAGGGTGAAACCATCGTTATTCAGCTATCGGGGCTGGTGTTGGGAGAGGACAGCACCTCGGCGCTTCCGGGTGTGAACGTGTACGTTCCGACGATTGGTCGGGGCACTGTTACTAACCGGTACGGTTACTTTTCAATGCCGGTTTTGCCGGGCGATAGTGTGCTATTTAGTGCGGTTGGGTACAAGCGACAGTACTACGTGATTCCCCGGCAACGAACGGAGAGTTTGACCGTAATCGTGGAGCTGCTTACGGATACTACCTATCTTCCGGCGATTACGGTATTTCCTTTTCCAACCGAAGAGGTATTTAAGGAGGCCGTGTTAGCGCTGAATCTTCCTGACCAGGGACAGTACGCAAACATGCGCGGCAATTTAGAAGAAGACTTGCTGGCGCGGATGTTCGATGCGATGCCGATGGACGGCAGCATGAACCATCGGTACTTTATGAACCAGCAGTTCAATCGAGTTCACAATGCGGCGGGCCCGCCCGTTAATCCTTTTCTCAACCCTTTTGCCTGGGGTGAATTTATCAAATCTATCAAACGAGGGGATTTCAAGAAGAAGAAATAAAAAAGCTTCAAATCTTGCGATTTGAAGCTTTTAAAAATAAAAAGGCGGCGACCTACTCTTCCTCGGTTGAAGTACCATTGGCGCGCCCGGGCTTAACTGCTCTGTTCGGGATGGGAAGAGGTGATCCCCGGGGCTAAAGCCACCTTAAGGCTTTAATGCTGTGTATGTTACCGTAAGGGCTTAACTGCTCTGTTCGGGATGGGAAGAGCCGGGGTGGCGAACCACTGATCCCCGGGGCTAAAGCCACCTTAAGGCTTTTCACTGCGGCTTGTTAGCAAGGCAGCTTATTGCTAGTTGCGTTTAGCAGCAGTGATCTGATGTTATAATAACATTAAAGATCAGAGACAATTGGTAAGAGGAAGTTTGTAGGGAAGGCAAAGTCAAGACTAGCTTGAGGGCAACTGGTTTTGCTTACCCGTGGATAAACCGCGGGCAAAAGCTTTTCCCCTTGAGTGGAAGATCAATCGGGTGATTAGTATGGCTCGGCTTTGTCATTTCTGACTTTAGACCTGCCACCTATCAACGTTGTGGTCTACAACGACCCTTCAGGGAAACCTCATCTTCAGGATGGTTTCGCGCTTAGATGCTTTCAGCGCTTATCCTTTCCGAACGTAGCTACTCAGCAATGCACCTGGCGGCACAACTGATACACCAGCGGTTCGTCCAACCCGGTCCTCTCGTACTAAGGTCAGAGCCTGTCAAGTTTCCTACGCCCACCACAGATAGGGACCGAACTGTCTCACGACGTTCTGAACCCAGCTCGCGTGCCACTTTAATGGGCGAACAGCCCAACCCTTGGGACCTTCTCCAGCCCCAGGATGTGACGAGCCGACATCGAGGTGCCAAACCTCCCCGTCGATATGAGCTCTTGGGGGAGATCAGCCTGTTATCCCCAGAGTACCTTTTATCCTTTGAGCGATGGCCCTTCCATGCGGAACCACCGGATCACTATACCCGACTTTCGTCCCTGCTCGGCTTGTTGGCCTCACAGTCAAGCTCCCTTATGCTATTGCACTCCACACACCATTACCAACGGTGTTGAGGGAACCTTGGGAAGCCTCCGTTACTTTTTAGGAGGCGACCACCCCAGTCAAACTACCCACCACACACTGTTCTCATCACTGAGTTAGGCACTAACGGTCAGAAGGGCGGTATTTCAAGGACGACTCCACAGTGCCTAGCGACACCGCTTCCTAGTCTCCCGCCTATCCTACACATCTAACAGCCAATGTCAATGTGAAGCTATAGTAAAGGTTCATGGGGTCTTTCCGTCCCGTGGCGGGTAATCGGCATCTTCACCGATACTACAATTTCACCGAGCGCGTGGCTGAGACAGTATCCAGATCGTTGCACCATTCGTGCAGGTCGGAACTTACCCGACAAGGAATTTCGCTACCTTAGGACCGTTATAGTTACGGCCGCCGTTTACTGGGGCTTCGGTTCAATGCGTTGAGCTTGCGCTCTAACATCCCCCCTTAACCTTCCAGCACCGGGCAGGTGTCAGGCCTTATACTTCCGCTTTCACGTTGGCAAAGCCCTGTGTTTTTGTTAAACAGTCGCCTGGATCGATTCACTGCGGCCTGCTCACTTATCTTAACAACAAGTGGGCGAGGCGTCCCTTCTCCCGAAGTTACAGGACTATTTTGCCTAGTTCCTTAGCCA
>CBDCHR010000008.1:0-1847500 GCA_965217295.1 Cyclobacteriaceae bacterium | reverse complement strand
TTGGCTTTGTTGTTCTGATAATAGAGCAAGGTATACTCACGAACCGCATTGGTCGAGTAAAGAGCAATCAGAAATTTGTTGCGCGAGTTCGTCGTGTCAATGGGTACAAAGTAATCGGGCATGATTCCGCCGCCGCCGTAGACGACTCTTCCTTTGCTGGTTTCGTACTTTAGCGAATCCTCAAAGTGGATGCTATCAGGATTGATTAATTCTCCGTGCTCGAACCGGTTCGATATATCATCGCCATACTCCTTAGCTCCGGCCTCGTAGGGCTTTTGAATGGAGCGTCCGCTGGGGGTATAATAGCGAGAGATGGTGAGCCGCAGCTCGGAACCATCGTCCAGGGGAATAGGCATTTGCACCAATCCTTTACCAAACGAGCGACGGCCAACAATCAGCGCCCGATCGTTATCCTGCAGCGCACCCGCCACAATTTCGGAAGCGGAGGCACTGCCTTCGTCAATAAGCACAATGATCGGTTGGTTCTCAAAAATCCCCTCGCGGTAGGCGCGGGCTTCGGAATTGTAGCGAGGTTGTTTACCTTTGGTATAGACAATCATTTTGTTGTCGGAAAGCATCTCGTCGGCAATGTTGATCGCTCGGTCCATGTACCCACCGGGGTTACCTTGCAAGTCAAGCACCAATTTGGTCATGCCTTTAGACTTGAGCTCCGCCAGAGCATCGTGGAACTCATCGTAGGTGGTAGCCGCAAACCGGCTCACTTTGATGTAGCCCACTTCGTCATCGATCATGTAACTGACGTCTACCGATTCCTGCGGAATCTTGTCACGCGTTATAGTGAAATCAATGAGGTCGTCAGCACTTCTTCTTTTGACCCCTACTTTTACCTCGGTACCCTTTTTGCCGCGCAGCAATTCAAACACCTTGCGGTTGTCAACTCCTACGCCAGCCACCACTTCGTCATCTACCTTCACAATCTTATCGCCACTCACCAGACCAACTTCTTCGGAAGGGCCGCCACTTAGGGGGGCTACTACGTAAATGGTGTCCTTGATAATGTTGAACTCGATGCCAATCCCCTCAAATTCACCCTCAAGCTGAGATTTGGCCAATTCGAGGTCTTTGGCGGGGATATAAACGGAGTGCGGGTCGAGTTTCTCGAGCATTCGGTTAATCGCAGTTTCCACCAGTTCGTCCGTATCCACTTCGTCCACGTAATCGCGTTGCACAAAAGTTAGTATCTCTTTGAACTTAAGATAGCCACTAATCAGGTTATTTCGGGTTGTGCTTCCGTCGGCCATGGTGGCCCCGATGAGGATACCTGCTGCCACCGCGATGGTCAGCAATAAGGGTAGACGAATTTGAAAGTCGGAATTTTTTTTGCTACTCACGGTACTGCTTTTGGTTTAAAAATTGATGAATGAATTGTCCGTCTTCATTGTTAGCAAACAGAAGATTGTGAAGAAGGCAGGAGTTATTCAAGCTAACAATTAATTCTATAAAATTAACATAAATCTTCAGGTTTCGTTCTGTAAAGTTGAATATAAAAGCACAAACCCTTAATTTTAGTTATTCCTTATAACGGCACATTTTTATATTGTTGCGTGCTCGTTTGGTTGCGACATATTCTTTGATACGATACGACCAATGCCTATCAATACCCAGCGACGGATTGCGGAACTAGTGGACGATAACTATGCCTACGCGGCGGTGCTGTACTATTTCGGCATACGGTTTTATGACTTTGATCAGGCAACGCTGGCGCAAGCGTGCCGAGAGCGAGGCCTTAAGGTAGAGCAGGTGATCGCTGGCCTCGAGTCGGTCTATGAGTGCTCTTTAGACCATCCGTTGCCACTGGCCACTTATCCTATCGATCTGGTAGTGGCCTACTTAAAGCATACGCACTTCGTTTTTATCAAAAAGCGTCTGCCCTACCTATCCAAATTGATCCATAACTTGAAGGATTCTGGTCAGAATGAGGTAGTGAAAGACCTTCGCTTTATTTTTCCACTGTTTGTAGAAGATCTGATCCATCACATTTATCAGGAAGAAGACGAACTTTTTTCTTACATTCTTACCTTGCACCAGGCTTATCGCGAACCGAACCTTTCTTCTCAGTTGTACTATGACTTAGAGAAATACGCTATCCAAGATTTTGCCGTGCACCACAGCACGGACGACGACGATATGGAAGGCATTCGGAACATTGTGCATAACTACGATACCCGCCAAGCTAATAGCCTTCATTTACGGGTGGTATATGCTGAGCTACAGCAGTTTGAACGAGACCTGAAGGTGCACGCCAGCGTCGAAAATGAAATCCTGTTTCCCAAAGCGCTCGCCCTAGAAAAACGGGTAAAGCAAGCTCTGCGCGAGAAAGTGAGCCTTAATTAGGTGGGGCGCGTGATAGGAATTGACTACGGGCTAAAGCGCACCGGCCTGGCGGTGACCGATCCGCTTCAGATTATTGCTTCCCCCCTCGAAACGGTGCGCACGCATACGCTTATTCCTTTCTTGCAATCCTACTGCCAGACCGAGCCGGTGGATACCTTTGTGGTGGGCCTTCCTAAAAAACTTGACAACAGCGATACCCACATCACCCAGGCGGTTCGTACCTTTGTGCGGCTACTCGAGGCTAAATTCCCAGAACAGCAGGTGCAGCTACACGATGAACGTTTTACCTCCAAAATGGCGTTGGAAGCAATGATTGCGGGCGGCACCACCAAGAAGTATCGACGAACGAAAGGCAACATCGACAAAGTGAGTGCCACCATTATACTACAATCTTACCTAGCAGCAACTTCATGATCTATCCTATTGTGCTCTACGGCGACCCGATTTTAAAGAAGCGCGGCGAGGACGTAACGCCGGGCTCCATCGATGCGAAGCAACTGAGCGAAGATATGTTTGAAACAATGTACCAAGCGAACGGTATTGGGCTGGCCGCCCCTCAAATTGGCCTGAGCCTTCGGATGTTCGTGGTAGATAGTTCGCCGATCGATGAAGAAGAAGGACGCGAAGGTTTCAAGCGGGTGTTTATCAATCCGGAAGTGGTAGAATCGTCGGGAGATGCTTGGAACTTTGAGGAGGGATGTTTGAGTATTCCGGGCATTCGCGCCGATGTGCAACGCCCTCCGGTGGTTACCATCCGCTACCAAGACGAGCACTGGCAGGAACACGAAGAGACGCTGGATGGAATGGCCGCCCGCATTGTGTTGCACGAATACGATCATGTGGAAGGCGTTCTGTTTACGGATCGCATCAACGGTTTGAAGCGACGTTTGCTGAAGGGGAAGCTTAACAGCATTAGCAAGGGGCAAGCCAAAGCCGATTATAAGGTGAAGGTCCCGGCTAAATTAGCCCGAAGGTAGACTTGTCTACGCTAGCTTTTTTTCGCTCGGATGAACCTTCTTCTATCCGCTTCAATGGCATTGGAAGCAGACTAAATCAACCGCT
This sequence comes from Cyclobacteriaceae bacterium, assembly GCA_965217295.1. GTDB lineage: Bacteria > Bacteroidota > Bacteroidia > Cytophagales > Cyclobacteriaceae > Tunicatimonas. Next base: position 1,844,083 of record CBDCHR010000008.1, on the reverse strand, counting down.
AAGAAATTCGATATTTGCAAAACGCAGTAATGAGTAAAAAGTTAAGCATCCGGTACTGCCCCTTTCTAAGCACTTTATCATTCGCCATTCCTTGTTCGTCATTCATTGTTCTTCTAACCGCACTGCTCACTGCCCCGGAATGTCTTTCTGCCCAGCCGATCTACCGGCAACTCTACGAAGCGCACCCGCACTACCGCGCGCCGAGCATCACCACCCGCCGGTTCAAGCACCGTGATATTGAGCCACTGCTGCTTCAGCTAAAAGACGATTCGAAGTTTACCGTCACTCATCTAGGCAAATCGGTGGAGGGAAGAGCCATCTACGACGTGTCGTTCGGGCACGGCCCCACCCAGGTGCTGCTATGGTCGCAGATGCACGGCAACGAACCCACCGCCACCATGGCTGGGCTGGATTTGTTCAACTTTATCCGGAACGACACCACGACCGCCCTGGCTGAAGTTCGGCAAACGATTCTGGATAGCCTCACGGTGCACTTTGTGCCTATGCTCAACCCCGACGGGGCCGAAGTGTATCAACGGCGCAACGCGCTCAATATCGACCTGAACCGCGATGCTCAACTCCTGCGGTCGCCCGAGTCGCAGATTCTTAAAGCCCTGCGCGACTCCGTGGATGCCGACTTCGGGTTCAACCTGCACGATCAGAGTATTTACTACGCTGCCGGGGCCACCCGAAATCCGGCAACGATCTCGTTTCTTGACCCACCCTTTAACCAAGAAAAGGACAGTAGTGCGGTGCGTAACCGGGCCACCCGGCTCATTGTGCTGCTCAACCAAGCGCTGCAACACTATGTTCCGGGCCAAGTGGCACGCTACGACGATACCTTTGAGCCGCGGGCCTTCGGCGACAACATGCAGCGCTGGGGCACGTCTACCGTGCTGATCGAGTCGGGCGGCTACGCCGATGACCCGGAAAAGCAAGAAATTCGGCGGCTCAACTTCATGCTGCTCACCACCGGCTTGCACGCCATCGCCACCCGAAGCTACGCCAGCGAAAACCTGTCTGACTATCAACGCATTCCAAAGAACGACCGTCGGCTCTACGATCTGGTGCTCCGCAACGTGCAGTACGAGGTAGCCGGTGAACTGCGCTCTGCTGATCTGGGCATTTTGCGCGAAGAAGTGCCCCTCAGCGGACACCGCGACTTTTTTTACCGTAGCCGCATTCAGGAACTGGGCGACTTATCGGACAACTACGGCTACCGAGAGCTAGACGCCACGGGTTTGGTGGCGGTGCCGGGTCGGGTGCAGCGGCGGACCCGCCGTAGCCTACGATCCCTAAAACGCGTCAAGGCTGACCGTCTGCTTCGGCGTGGGTATACCACCGTGCGGGTGAAGACCAATTTAGAGGGCATCGACAGCTTACGCAGGCTTTTTCCTCTTGATATAATTTATAAAGACGAAGAACCGTACTATGGTTTGCTGCTCGGCAACCGCCCTAATTTCATCCTGGAAAAGGACGGCAAGCCCAAATATGCCGTGGTAAACGGTGCGTTGCACGAATTGTAGCTTGTTGGTTCGTTAGCACAATGCCTGTTTAATCAAGCTGTTGAGCGTCGTCCTTCCGTTGGCGCACCCCATCGATAAGACGCAACTTACTCATCCGATCCAAACGAAACTCGCGATAGTCTTGTCGCAACTGACAGTAGGCCTTGATTCGCCAAGCATTATCCTCAGAAATGGCTTCGGTGGGTTCGATTGTCCGTTCGGTGAACTGTCCGCTACTGGGCGAAAAATACTGCATCTGCACCACGCGTTGCTGTGCAATGGCTCGCTGCACCAATTCCAAGTGAATATCTGTGGGGTTGGTTGGCATAGCTTTGCTCATCAGGAAACAGTGGTTAGTGCGCACCATTACTCGTTTTAGAAATAACAGACGAAAAGTGAATTAAAATATATGATTTTTGTTTAACTTACACACGCAAAACATTAAACGTTTCTACTAAAATTTGCAATACATTCATTTTTTAGCCTAAAGTCTTCTTCCAGTTCCTACGGTCTTATTTTTTACTAATCTCTTTGAGGAATGTTCAGCGAAGAAACTATACTAAAGCACGCTCTGGAGACCACCCAGATCGGTTACTGGGATTGGGATGTTCAGAATAACACTACTCAGTTAAGTCCTCGCTTTCGATTGATGCTTGGTTACGACAGTTACAAAACCGATGTCACGGGCATTTGGTTAGAGGCCCTGCATCCTGGCGATGTCCAACGCGTAAATCTAGCTTACGAACACCACCTTGCTTCCCGAGGAGTCCGTCCTTTTCGAGTAAAGGCGCGGTACTATCATTGCAAAGGGTCGGTGATGTGGATGCAGTGTCAGGGCCAAGTGATTGCGTGGGACGAAGCAGGCCACCCGTTGCGGATGGTAGGAAGCCACGTAGACATTACCAAGGAGCAACAGGCTACCGAAGCGCTCCAGCGCTATCAAAACGCACTAACCGCGCTAAACAGAATTGCTACCAACAATCAGTTAAATGCTGAACAGCAAATCAATGCTGCTCTAAAAGCAGTTTCTAGCTATTTGGAGCTGCCATTAGGGATTGTGAGCCAAATTAGGGACGATGAATATGAGATAACGAACATCTCTAATACAGAAACCTTGGCGTTAGAGGCAGGACAAAAACTTGCGCTTAGCGAAACTTACTGTAGCATCACCTTTCAGGCCGATCAGGCGGTAGGGTTTCATCATGTGAGTGAAACCCGATGGGCGGCGCACCCCTGTTACCAAACGATGGGACTAGAAACGTACATCGGTGCCCCGGTGAAGGTACGCGGTGAGCGCTACGGAACTGTCAACTTCTCGTCCCTTACGCCACGCAACCATCTCTTCAGTTCGTACGATCTCGAGTTTATAGCGCTACTGGCCAACTGGGTAGGATATGTCCTGGAATGGCGTAACACTAGGTACATGCTCGAGCGGATGGTGCGAGAACAAACTGACACTCTGGAAAAGCGCAATCGACAATTGGCTGAATTTGCCTTTTTAAACGCCCATAAAATGCGCGGACCCTTGGCTCGAATTTTAGGTTTGGTAGAGGTGATTCCGCTGATCAATTCGCGCGATGAGGAGAAAGAGTATCTTCAGTTTATCGCTCAGTCGGCTATGGAGTTAGATGCAGCTATCAAAAATGCTGCTAGTACCTTGGGGGCATTTAATGCGTTAAATGGTTTTTCAAAAATCTCTGACTTGCTCACTCCAATGGGTGTGGAAGAGCGTACCGGGGGCTAAGGCTGTCGGGTTGCAAGTGCGGTTGCTGCACCGTTGCTTCCGGATTGGCAGTCTTTTTTTGAGGTCGCTGTAATATTTTGCTGCTCAACCGCAACCAATAGGCCAAACAGCAACCCGTGGAGCAGCAATTTATCCGTATTATCTCCCAACACCAAGCAATCATCCACCGCGTATGTCGCGTGTACCGGGATACGCCGGAAGATCGGGAAGATCTGTTTCAGGAGATCGTTTACCAACTCTGGAAAGCTTTTCCTGCTTTTCAAAAACGATCAAGCATCACCACCTGGATGTACCGCATTGCCCTAAGCACGGCAATGGCGAAGTACCGCAAAAAGTCGTCAAGGGTGCGCACCACATCACTCGATGGAATTGAGGTGGCAACTTCTGCACCGCCGAAAACCCATCCTAAACAGGAACTGCTACACCGCGCTATTGCCACCCTGAGCGCCGCCGAAAAAGCAGTCATTACTTTATACCTGGACGACTACCGCTACGAAGAAATCGCTCATATCACCGGCGTGTCGACCAACCACGTAGGCGTGAAGCTCAACCGGATTAAGCAAAAACTTATTCACCAATTAAACCCCCACAATCATGAAACTTGACGAATTGAAACAAGCCTGGCAACAAGAAAACGAAGTGAAAAGCGAACAGCAGCTCCACGAAATGACCAAGCAATGCGTGCGTTCGGTCTTTTCAAAGATAAAACTGCGCGCCATCTTAGAATCGGTAGCCCTTCTGCTTGCCCTGCTGGTGTTTTTCACCGGACTGGATGCCAATAAAAATGCCGCTTGGGTGAATGCACTATTCGCGTTGGCTATTCTGGTAGGAGTGTCAAATAACTGGCTGTTGTATCGCCGAACGTCCCTTAATGCCAAAGGAGAAAATTTAATAAGCTCGCTAGAACGCGTCAGCCTCCGCCTACGGTGGCAAATCCGATTGGCAGTTGTTTTTTCCGCCTTGCTCTTCGTCGGAGCGTTTGCTTTTTTGCTGTGGCGGGTGCCGCTGACGGACCAAAAGCTAATGGTGGTGTTTCTGGGGTTGCCCGCTATTATCGGCATCCGCACTTGGTTTGAAGTGAGACGGTGGCAACGAAGTTTGAGATTTGTGCGCTACAACCTAACGGAACTAGGAGAAGACGTTTAGAAAGCATAAAACTAGGGGCTATGAGATCGACACTAAAGTATTGATGGCGCAAACCATTCTCAATTCGGATACTATGGCTCCCAATTGGGCTATAACGAAGCAGCAATAACAAAAGCAGAACAGCAAGCGCAAGTTCTGAAGCACGTGCTAGCTTTTATTAACTCAGATTAGAGATAACTAGCGCTACTGTGCATCCTTCACCGTCTCGTACAAAACCGCCCCGTGCTCATCGTAATGGGTGAAAGTAGCGGTAGCGCCCGCCCCAGCCGGGATCACCTCCACCATCAAGAACCCTCCCGACGCTTTGGGCTGCAAGTAGGGTTGCCGCACGGTTGCTTCCGGATCGGTTGAGGCAGGGTCACCGGCTACTCGGCCCAAACGAGCGTTGGCGTCCATGAGCGCGCCCGACGAGAACTCTTCTACGCCCAATGGATCGATGGCGTGGTACTGCCAGTGCCGGTCTCCGCAAATCACGTAGAAATTCTCCCCGAGAAGGTTGTTGTCTTTCAGCCACCGAAAGAACGCATCGCGCTCGTGCCGAAAGCCTTTCTGGTTGGTGTGGTTGTCACGCTTGCGGGCGTCGTCCGGACCCACCATTGGGGTGGGGCTAATCAAAAACTTAAACGTGGCGTCGCTGGCCAGTAGGGTTTCTTTGAGCCACGCCTTCTGCGCTTCTCCCCACAGGGTTTTGTCCGGCCCATCGGCCATCGCGTTGGGACTACGATAGTCACGACCCTCCGTCAGCCAGATTTGCACGTCGCGGTTGATACGGTGCGTTCGGTAGGTGACGGGATTAACGTCGTAGGGGTTCACAATAGGCACCTGCTCTCTGAAGGTGGCAACGCCCAGTGCGTGCGTGGGCAGCGTATCTAGGTACGGATCAGCATCGTCTACGCGGTAGTCGTGGTCGTCTTTTTCCCAGTAGGTGGGCACCCGAGCGAACAAATCGTGGTAGCGCGACTGCACAAACTGCTCGTGCCAACGCTGCCGCATCTCCGACCGGGTTTCGGCGTTCTTCTGGCCCTCCACCCGACGATCATAATACACGTTGTCGCCCATGCTGATGAAGTAGTCGGGACGCTGCGCAAGAATACTCACCAGGGCGGGATAACCGGTCAGGCGGTCACCGGAGTAGCCCGGCACCACCACGCTGTCGCCGCGGTAGCGCCCGGTGTAATATAGGGCATAGTTCATGCAGGTGGCCAGTGCCAAGCGCACCGGTTCGGCCCGCTCGGCTCCGGCCAGGGTTCGGAAGGTGCCAACACGGCTTAGCTGGATTTGGTCTTCCCACAATCCGTAGCGCAAACGGTAATAGTAGCGCGTGTGTGATCGCAAGTCTGCAACGGGCATCTTAATAATGTGGTCGGCTTCTGGCACGGCCGCCTGCCACGGAGTGCGAAAGGCCCTGGTGAAACTACTATCGGTCGCCACTTCGAAGCAAGCCATCCCAATAGCGCCCGGCACATCGCCCGCCACGAGCGTGTCGGTTTGCGTGAGACGGGCTTGCAGAATCACGCTATGCTTCGTCACCTCACCCGCCAGGATACCCTCTCCAAGGCGGATAGTCGACTGGGGTTTTCCTGACACATGCACCAACAGACAAACCGCCAAGATTAGGTAGCGCATTTTAGTTTGATTTAGTAAGAAACCTCCCACAGCCGCACGCTGCCGTCGGCGTGCGAACTGAGCAGCCGGTTCCCTTCTTGGTTAAAATATAAGTACTCCTGATCGAACACCCGAATGTCTTTGCTGGGAGGAGTGAATCCCTTCTGCAGCAATCGGGTCACCGAAAAGGCGTATAGATGTCCGTTGTCCAAACTGTCTTTCTCGGTCCCCCCCACCAGCAAAAACTGTCCGTTGGGCGTAAACTCCACCGTTTCCACGATGCGTAGGTTCGGGAATTGAAGCGTGTTCACCAACTCGCCCGTCTGGGTGCGCCACACCCGCACCGAACCGTCGGGACTGGCCTGCGCTCCGGCGGCTACCAAACTATCGTCGGGTGACAAGCGCACCGCTTTGATCGATCCGGTGAACCCGGTGAAGGTGCGCACCAGCGACGGCACGCTATCGGAAGCCACGTTCCACAGCTTCACCTCGTGGTTGCGACTGCCCGATACCAACTGCTGATCGTTTTCCGTCCAATCCAACTGGTTGATATCGGCATCTTCATCTTCGGGTTTTCCTCCCGGGGCGTGCTGGTCGGGAGCGTGCACCAGCGTATGCACGGGTTGGTCGGGCCACTCCTGCGGGTCGGCCGCCGAGATGTCCCAGAGTTTGATCTGCCCCGCTTCATTGCCCGAGGCGAGCCGCTGCCCGTCGTTCGATTTGCGCAGCCCTTCGATACTGGCGATGTCGGTCAGGGTTTTCACCACTTCGCCGTCTTCTACCCGCCACGCGCGAATCTTCATGTCTTCTCCGCCGGTGATTAAGTACTGCCCATCGCGGGTGAAGGTGACCGCCTCGGTTTCGGCTTCGGCAAACTTTGTCCACACCGTGTCGCCATTGACCCGCCACAGGCGCACTGAGGCATCCCCCTTAGCCACAGTAACAAACAACATTTCGTCGGGTGAGAACTCGGCTTTTTCTACCGAAGTAGGGTGGGGCATCTTCTGGTCGCGCTGCCCATCATCGTCGCCCATGCGCACCCACAGGGTGTCTAGCTGAATGGAGATTTTTTTTTCAGCCGGGGGAGGGGCTGCCGCAGTGGTTTCGGTTGCCTCGGGACGGGATTGGCATTGGCCTAGCAGCATAAGCAGCAGTCCGCAAAAAAGGAAGAGCAAATATCTTGTCATGTTCAGTTCATTATTCCACAATACCGTAGCGCCGGTCGGCCTCCCGGCGCGAGAAAGCGTTGAAGTGCCACCATTCGGTGGTGATGGGCGAGAAGCCCGCCCGCGTCATCACGTCACGCAGCAACCGCCGGTTCGCCACTTGTTCGGAAGTAAGCTTTCCCTGGGCAAGCATATCATCTTCTTTTGTCGGGTAGGCCAGCACCCCAAAGTAGTCAAAATCGGTGCCCATGTCAATCGGCTGGCCGGTGGCATCGGCGATGGTGAGGTCGACGGCCGCCCCGTAGTTATGGATCGAGCCTTCTTGCGGGTTGGCTACGTACTTGGGCTTGTCGGCCAGCGGATAATCCAGCGTATCCCACAAGATTTGCTGCACCCGGCGGGGCCGCACCGCGTCGAAGATGTAGAGCGTATAGCCCGGTTCGCGCTCTTTCAGGTAGGCATTGGCCTGGGCCAACCGGCGGGCGGGTTCGGTCTGCAAGTAAGCGTTCTCCAGGTCGCCGTACACGTCTACTCCCACAAAATTGTTGGTGGTGCTGTAGCGCAGATCGACTCGAATGGTGGAATCAGCAGCTTGCACGTTCATCAATCCTTTGTCAATCAGGCTCTGCTCCAGCGACCCTACTGCTGTTGGGTTAGTCAGCGGTGCCTCTTGTTGTTTCAGTAAGCTGTCTGCCGGGTTTTGGGTGGTTTTCTCCGTAGTGCTCCGACAACCCGTGCCTAGCACCAACATACCTAAGACCACTCTTTTTAGCATTGTTCTGTAAACCTGTTCATTTCGGTGCTGCGCCCGCAGCTTGGCCTTAAATCTAAGCATTCCTTTCACATTCGCCACATTTTACCTAAGTTTCGTCGTCACGCAACCTCCTATCTGCATGGACGGCCCCGCCATTGTTATCACCCAAGGATTGTTCGCCACCAACAAGGCCAAGACCGCCCACGGTCTGGTGCGTGATTCGTCTCGCTACCGCATCTTGGCTGTCATCGACTCCGCCTCGGCGGGACAGGATGCCGGAAAGGTGCTCGACGGCACCCCGCGGGGTATCCCAATTTATGCTTCCATCGCTGATTTTCAACAGCACGCCTCTGAACCGGCACAGCACTGCCTGGTGGGCGTGGCGGGCAAGGGCGGACGCATTCCTCCCGGCATGCTCGAGGTGGTGAAAGAAGCCCTCGGGGCCGGAATGAACGTGGTGAGCGGCTTGCACGAATTTATGGGCGACGTGCCGGAGTTGCAAGCCCTGGCCGAAGCAAAAAACTTGACCATCACCGACATCCGCCGCCCCAAGCCGAAGGAGCAGCTGGCTTTCTGGACGGGCGACATCCGGCAGGTGCGCTCCCTGAAGCTGGCGGTGCTGGGTATCGATTGCAACATTGGAAAGCGCACCACCGCCCGCCTGCTACTGCACGTGCTGCGCGCGGCGGGCGTGAGCGCCGAAATGATTTACACCGGACAAACCGGCTGGATGCAGGGCAACCGCTACGGCTTCATCTTCGACTCCACCTACAACGACTTTATTTCGGGCGAACTGGAGGCGGCCATGCTGCGCTGTTACCGCGAGGCACAGCCCGACGTGATTTTGCTGGAGGGGCAAAGCTCGCTGCGCAACCCCAGCGGACCCGGCGGAGCGGAGTTTCTGTTGTCGGGGCAGGCCCGGCACGTGGTGCTACAGTGCGCTCCCGGCCGCACCCACTACAGCGGCTTCGAAGAAGAAGGTTGGGAGTTGCCTTCGGTCGCCAGCGAAGTAGCGTTGATTCGCGCCTACGGCTCCGAGGTGATCGCGCTTACGCTCAATACTCAAGAATTGAGTTTGGAGCAAGCCCGGCACTACCAGCAGCAATTGCAGCAGGAGCTAGAGTTGCCGGTGTTGCTTCCGATGGAAGATGGGTTGGATAAGCTGGTGGAGTTGATTCGGGGGCTGATTGAATCTTTAGGTTAGGTTGAGTTTGGCGAGAGCAGACAAAAACATATTTCGGTCACCAGCCAATAATTGTATGGTCATGTGAAAATGAAAGAATCAAAGAAGATCATCAGCAAAAGGTTGAGAACTAATGTTATTTGGCTCATTGATTTGTTCTCTAGTAAGGATAAGCAGACAGAATACGCAGAAAAAGTTGGCGATAGCACTGCTATTCAAGAGTTCCCATGTCTGTGGTTTGATGATATTTACCATCCAGACAATGATGTTTTTTGTGATGGTTTCACAACCGAAGAACTTATAGAGCTAAAGAAATTCAATGATTTCTACGATAATATTCTCAACAGCTTGCCAAATGAGGCGCAAAACATATACACATTATTGATTGATGAGGAGTGGGAAAAACTAATAGCGTTGGCAAAGGAAACCAAGAATAAACTAAGCCAATAAAACGTCTCTAGACAACTGGTTGATACTCTAAACTGTAAAAAAACAATTTTCGTCACCATTCCTATAGCCCACAGATTAATCTGTGGGCTATAGGAATGGTGAAACATTAAACACTCTCTGAAAATCCTCTCCATGAAAATCACTCACCTCCGCGTACGCCACGAAGACCTGAAACTTACCCGCCCCTACACCATTGCCTACCGGTCGGTAGATAGCGTGAGCAACTGCGTTGTGGAGCTGGAAACCGACTCTGGGCACGTCGGCTGGGGCGCGGCCAACCCCAGCAAAGCGGTCGTTGGAGTGGATGTAAATGATACCACGGCGGCCCTGTCTGAAGACGCTACCGGCTGGTTGGTAGGCGCTGACCTACGTGATTTGCAAGCGCTGTGCCGTCGGGTGCAGCAGCAGTTTGCTAACCAGCCCGGAGCCGGGGTCGCCCTGGATATGGCGCTGCACGACCTGTTTGCGCAGCACCTGGAGGTGCCCCTGGCCCGCTACCTGGGGCAGTGCCACGCCTCGATGCCCACCTCCATCACCATCGGCATCAAGAACGCGGCTGATACCCTGGCCGAGGCGGAAGAATACGTCGGACGGGGCTTCACTTGCCTGAAGGTGAAGCTGGGCCATTCTCCAGAAGAAGATGTGGAACGGCTGGCTAAACTCCGCGAAGCGCTAGGCAGTAAAGTTATAATTCGGGTGGATGCCAACCAGGGCTATTCGTTTGAGCAGCTCGAAGCGTTCTGCCACCAAGCCCGCTCACTGAATTTGGAGCTGATTGAACAACCGCTGCCCGTGGGGCAGAATGATGCGTATCGGCGACTACCGGCTGAGATCAAGCGTTTGATCGCGCTGGACGAATCGCTGGTGACTCCGGCCGACGCTGCGCAGCTGGTGGCTCCCCCCGGCGCGGGGGGCATTTTCAATATCAAGCTGATGAAATGCGGCGGACTTACGCCCGCCCGCGAGATTGCCACCATCGCCAAACATGCCGGGGTGGACCTCATGTGGGGCTGCAACGATGAGAGCATTATCAGCATTGCCGCCGCCCTGCACCTGGCCCTGGCCACTCCCCATACTAAGTATCTAGACTTGGATGGCAGTCTGGATTTGGCTCGCGATGTGGTGACGGGAGGTTTCGTGCTGCGCGATGGCTGCCTATCGGTGACCGACGCGCCGGGTTTGGGGGTGAGAGGGGTATAGAAGACAGCAACGAAATCGTTTTCCCTTATCATTCTGCAGAAATCTTTTCGGCAAAGTACAAATAAAGGTAAATCAAGACTGTTTTGTAAAGTATATTTGTCTTTTTGTAAACTTTGTTTTACTTTAGGAGAAACTAGTCTTGAGATGACCAATCCATTCGAGGAGTATTTTAGGAGCGATAAAGACTTCTTACTTCACCACCGCTACCGCCGCATAGGAATGTGGATATGCCTGTTGGCGATTCCTGCCGTAGTAGTGCTCGATCATATTCTCCGCTTAGTATTCAACCTAGGCTCCGAGTACTGGGTTGAATGGGGGCTGTATATGATGCATGTTCCATTAGGGGCAGGGCTATATCTAATATTGTTCTCTCAAGAGAAGCAGGAGGATGAATTTTACTTGAACCTGCGCTTGCGTTCGGTGGCTAAAGGAGTAGTTATGATCGTCACTGCAATTGCGCTGCTACCAATCTACAGTATTGTAGGAAGTCTGATCGTCGGAAGGGACATCGTGCTGCCCGATATAGGCGGGAACATGGCGGTATGTACTTTGCTGCTGGTTTATACAAATGCGGTTTACGCTTATGCCAAGTATCGGATGGCTAGCAATGATTAACCACTTAAAGGTCGCTCGCGCCCAGCATAACCTCACCCAAGAACAACTCGCTGAGCAAGTAGGCGTGTCGCGGCAATCCATTAACTCTATCGAGAAAAACCGCTACGTGCCCTCCACTGTGCTGGCCCTCAAGATCGCCCGCACGCTCCACACCAATGTGAACGCCCTCTTTGCGTTGGAAGAAAGCGATTGAAGCAGGAATACCTACCTTCCGGGCAAGAAAATTGTACGAAAACCTTACCTTGCCATCGTTACCCTTCTACGTTACCCAAAGCCCCTTTTTATGCCACTTCATCATTCTACATTCCTTGTTCGATATTTATTATTCATTTCATCGATAGGATGCCTTTTCCCCGCAATGGCCCAAGAGCGCCCGCTGGTCACTCCGGCCGCGGTGCCGCCGCCCTTCACCGCGCACCTCAATGACCCCTGGGTCGACTCGGTGCTCAATGCGCTCACTCCCGACGAGCGCGTGGCGCAACTCTTCATGCTGCGGGCCCACTCTAACAAGGGCGAGGCGCACGTACAATCATTGCTCAAACTCATCAATGAACACAAGGTGGGCGGGCTGGTGGTGTTCCAGGGCGGGCCGGGGCGGCAAGCTCGGATGCTCAACCGCTTGCAAGAAGCTTCGGAGGTGCCGCTGTTCGTGGCGATGGACGCCGAGTGGGGTGTGGGCATGCGGCTCGACAGTGCCGTGAGCTATCCCTACCAGATGACCCTCGGAGCCGTCCGCAACACCCAACTGCTCTACCAGATGGGGCAGCAGGTGGCTCGCGACCTGAAACGCGTCGGCGTGCACTCCAACTTCGCTCCGGTGGTCGACGTGAACAACAACCCCAACAATCCGGTGATCAACTTCCGCTCGTTTGGTGAAGACAAAGACAACGTAGCGGCCAAGGGACTGGCCTACATGCAGGGCCTGCAGGACGAGCGCGTGCTCACCACCGCCAAGCACTTTCCCGGCCACGGCGACACCGACACCGACTCGCACCACGCCTTGCCGCAAATCAACCACTTGGTAGACCGACTCACCTCAGTGGAACTCTATCCTTTTATGAAGCTGATTGAGGCAGGCGTAGGAGGCGTGATGGTGGCCCACCTTGACATTCCGGCCCTGGACTCCACCGGCGTGCCCTCTACCCTATCCAAGCCCATCATCACCGACCTGTTGAAGAAGCAAATGGGTTTTCAGGGCCTGATCGTGACCGACGCGATGGACATGAAGGGCGTGACCAAGGGCAACCAGCCCGGCGTGGTGGACAAGGATGCGCTGCTGGCGGGCAACGACGTGCTAGAACTTGCCGAAGACGTGCCGCGAGCCATTGCCGAAATCCGCCAGGCTATCGATCAGGGCATCATTAGCCAGGAGGATATCGACGAGCGTTGCCGCAAAATGCTGGCCGTGAAGCGCTGGGTGGGTTTGCAACAGTACCAGCCCGTGAAGGTGAATGATATTGACGCCGAGATGAACACGCCCACCGCCCGGTTGCTCAATCGCAAGCTAATGGAGGGTGCCCTCACGGTGCTGCGCAACGAAAACGACCTGATGCCACTGCGTCGCCTGGACACGCTCCGCATCGCTTCGGTGTCGATGGGAGCCACCCGGCCAACCGCTTTTCAGCAGATGCTGGAGCTGTATACCGGGGTGAAGCACTTCACGCTGGCCGCCCAGTCCACCGCTGAGCAGGTGCAGAAGGTGAAGCAACAACTAAAAGACTACAATCTAGTGATTGCGGGAGTGCACGACGACAGCAAGTACCCGCGCAACAGCCTGAAGTTCTCGAGCGCGCTGATCGGCTACATTAAAGAACTAGCCACCCAGCCGAGCACCATCCTTTCCGTGTTCAAGAACCCCTATGTGCTGGCCAAGTTGCCCGGGGTGGAGCAAGCCGATGGCCTGATCGTGACCTACCAAGACAACACCGACGCTGAAGAGTTGGCTGCTCAGCTGATCTTTGGCGGAGTGAGTGCTAGCGGGAAACTGCCGGTGAGCGTAGGCAACACTTTCGCGGTGGGCGAGGGCTTAGAAGTAGCCGGTGCTTTGCGCCTGGGCTACTCGGTGCCCGAAGAAGTGGGTATGAATTCAGCGGTGCTTTACGGGCGCATCGACTCGCTGGTGCAACAGGCCATTGAAGCCAAGGCCACGCCGGGCTGCGAGGTGTTGGTGGCCCGCCACAAGAAGGTGGTGATGTACAAAGCCTACGGCGAACACGTGTATCACGACACGGTGCGGGTGAAGCGCAGCGATTTGTACGATCTGGCGTCTATCAGCAAGATCGCTTCGGCGCTGCCCGCTATCATGAAACTGCACAGCGAGGGTAGGTTCGCCCTCAACGCCAGCATTGACGACTACCTGCCCTACTTCCGGGGGTCTAACAAAGCGGGCGTTCCGTTTCGTGACATCCTGGCGCATCAGGCCCGCTTCAAGCCCTGGATTCCGTATTGGACCAGCACCCGCCGCCGCAACGGCAGCTACCGCTGGTTCACCATCAAAGAAGATTCATCGCGCCGCTTCCCGGTGAAGCTGGCTGACAATATGTACTTGCACCGCAACTACCAGAAAAAAATCTTTCGAGCCATCAAAAAATCGCCGCTAGAAGCCGAGGCCAAATACTTGTATTCAGGATTGCTGTTCTACTTACTTCCCACCATCGTAGAAAAGCTCAGTGGCGAAGACTACCTCACCTACTTGTATCAGAATTTCTACGAACCGCTGGGGGCCACCACGCTTACCTACAATCCGCTGGATAAATTTTCGGTTGATCGCATTGTGCCCACCGAAAACGATTATCTATTCCGACGGCAACCCATTGCTGGGCGGGTGCACGACGAAGGAGCCATCATGATGGGCGGCGTGTCGGCCAATGCCGGACTGTTCACCAATGCCAATGATCTAGCCAAACTGATGCAAATGTACCTAGACGAAGGGGAGTACGGGGGGCAGCGCTACATTAACGCCGCCACCGTGCGGGAGTTTACGCGCTACCAGTTTCCCGATAACGACAACCGCCGGGGACTAGGCTTCGACAAACCTTACTTCGAACGTTCGGAAGACGGCAACGCGGCCCCAAGTGCCAGCGACGCCAGTTTTGGGCATTCGGGGTTCACCGGCACCTTCACCTGGGCCGATCCGGAATATGATCTGGTATACGTGTTCCTATCAAACCGGGTGCACCCCACGCGCGACAACACCCGGCTGTACCAACTAAATACCCGTACCAAAATTCAGCAAGTGCTCTACGACGCCATTGATCAGGTGGCGATGTAGCAGGACTATCCGAACGATAGCAAGTGCAAGTCTAATCCTTCTCAGTAATCAGTCCGCGCCAGTGAGGCCAAGTCAGGATAGTCGCCGTGGCCTTCGTAGTGATACATCTTTTGCAACTCCCCCTGATGAATCAGAAATACTCCCGGCATCCGATAGCTTTTTATTGCTAACTTGTTCGTTGCCCCCTTCTTTGTCCAGGGTTGTCTTCGCAATGGCGCCGTCAAAAATTGAGTGAGGGGGGCACGCCTCAGGTTGAACAGACTGTGCAGGGTATAGTCAGCATCGTTGACAAACTCTTCTTTATTTAGCTCGTACTTCCGCAGCGCGTTAGTGGTGGTTTCATCACGTCCGTACGCTAAAACTAATTTTGCCCCCTGCTGCTCCACAAGCAGGTGCTGCCGAGCGAGGTTAGCCATCCAGGTCTGAAACGGTGGAGATGCAGGAGCGGGCAAGAAAACCAGCAGCACGGGTCGTTCGTGCGATAGCGACCGCAGATCGTGTCCCTGGTTGGTGTAGATGCGCGCGAAAGTTTCTGAAAGAGGCCCGCTCGGATTAGTGCGTTCCTGCTCGGGAGCCTGCCATCGTTTAAAAATGTGGTAGAGAATCATAGCAAACGGGGCCAACCAAACTAGGTCTTTGGCCGAGAAGTACAACGCCATCGGCAGGGCAAAATCCTTCGCAAACACACTCTGCCACACCGCGATGGTGCTAGCCACTTTAATAGTGAAACCAATAACCACCACCAGAGCGTGCTTGGTGAGGTTGAAGGATGCTACGTAATATCCTAAACCAAAAACGATGGCGCTTACGCCAATCAGTTGCCAGGGAAATAAGAAAGGGGGTTCAGGCAATTTTGCCCAGCGAAACAGCGGGTCGGTGAACAGGGCAAAAATAAGCCCCCAAACCACATTGACGATACCGGCGAAGCGAAGCGCAATATCAACCCATTCTGCTGATTTTTTCATAATACTACGTGCCGGACCCGTTTGATTTGCCACACCCGAACCAAGATAATCCCTAACGGGATGAGCCAAACCAAATCGTTCATGATAAGATGAAAGATATACTTTTTTGTAAGATTTTGCTCCATCACCACAAAATAAAACCCAATCGCCCCGACAAGCTTCGAGAAGAAACCCAATCCAATTAGAAACCACAGTCGAACTGGATAAACCGCCGCAAGCAGGTACGCCACTCCGAAGGCAAGCACTCCCACTCCCTGCCAGGTGATAAGGGCAGGGGCTACTTGCTCGGTTTGGGTAATCCAGCGGTAAAACGTATCCGGAAACGCGTAAATAAACACGCCCCATCCCGTGTTGTACGCTCCGGCCACCAGCAGCAATCCGCGCATCCAGGGGTCTACCGATCGTGGTAATTCGTCGTAGTCCATGCTCAATAAACCACGGAAGGCAGTAAGATGTTTCGGCAGGCAAACCAGGCGTGCTTACTCCATCTAGTGCACGTAGCTCCCTCCGTTGATGTCGATGGTGCAGCCGGTGCTATGGTCGGCCAAGCCACTCAATAAAAACGCCACGGTGGGCGCAATATCCTGAGGCTGGGTAAGCGTTGGAAGCGCCAAATCGTTTAGCACAAAACCTTCTCCGTACCGCTGGATAAAGTCCTCAGCCATGTCGGTGCGAACGAAACCCGGGGCCACCACAAAGGCTTTGATGTGCTGCTTGCCGTAGGCCCGGGCAATGGATCGAGTGAGCGACACTACCCCTCCTTTGGAAGCAGCGTAGGCCAGATAATCAGCGGTATCGCCCCGAAAGGCCGCCCGTGAGGCAATGTTAACGATGCGCCCCCCGCTCCCCTCACAGAAGTGGTTAATTGCCTTTTTGCACAGCAACCCGGTGGCGTGCAGGTTAACCAGCATGGTGCGCAACCAAGTATCCGAGAAGGCAGCGTCATTGTCTTCCACCGCTGCGCCGATAGAAATACCGGCGTTGTTCACCAGGGCGGTGATGTTTCCGAAGCGAGCTACCACCTTCTCAAATAATTGTAGCGCTTCTTCAAGGATACTCAAATCGGCTTGAAATACGCTTGCCCCGGGGCCACACTGACTAGCTACTTGCTGAGCGGCCTCAACGTTACGGTGGTAGTGAATGGCTACCTGCGCTCCGGATGCGGCTAATTGCTCCGCGATGGCCCGGCCGATACCGCGGCTGGCCCCGGTCACGAGCACTTTCTGGTCTGATAGGTCTACTTGCATAATAATGAAACGGGAAGCCATAGCCAATTAACCAATTTTTTCAGTAGATCATTCGTGTACCATTTCGTGGCACTTTCTTTTTTATAAAGCGTAGTCACTGTTCACCTTTGCTAAGCTCGCTTTATGATCCGGAAGGCCTTATGAAGAAAATCTTTTCAGTGGAGACCGACAGCCCGTTGTCTCCTATTTTTTTGGCTATTGCATTGTTGATCCTTAGCGTGGGAGTGAATGCTTTTGCGTTCTTCTACAGCGCCCATCCGGCTTCTGGCTCCTACCTCCTACCCAAACAGCACCGGATAATTGTTTTTGCCGCACAAGTGCTGCTGTTCGTAGCGGTGGCTTTGCTATTGATTTTAGTAGCACGCCGTGCCAAACATGCTCAACAGCGACGCCAGCAACTAACCGCCCAAATAGTAGACAGCCACCGGACGTATCTATTCAATGAGAATGATGAAACTGATTTTGGCAGCGAACAGGCGGCGGTAGAGAGACTAACGAATAGCCTGAAGCAGGCCGTGAGTTTTACCCGGAAAATGGCGCAGGGCAAACCTGAAATTGAATGGTTGGGCATGAATGAAGACAACCGCAGCGCGAACCAAACAACCTTAGCGGGCGAACTGATTCGGATGCGCGAGCAAATGGAGCAAGTTCGAGAGGACGATCAAAAGCGCCTCTGGACCACCGAAGGACTATCCAGGGTGGCCGAGATCACCCGGCAGCACCAGAGCAACGTGCAGCTGCTATCCGACCACCTGCTCACGTACCTGGTGCGCTGCCTAAAGGCGAACCAGGGAATGCTGTTCTTTTGGGAAGAAGAAAAACAGCACCTGGTGCTCGCCTCGTGTCACGCCTACGATAAGAAAAAGTTTGTCGAGCAACAGATAGCGCCCGGTGAAGGGTTAGTCGGACAAACTTTCTTAGAGCAGGAAACCACCCACCTTACCGAGATTCCCTCAAGTTACATGGATATCACTTCCGGACTAGGCAAAGCGTCGCCCACCAGCCTGCTGCTGATTCCCCTAAAGGTGAACGAGCAAACCATCGGAATTCTAGAACTGGCATCGTTCGGGACGTTTGCCGAACATACGATTGCGTTTCTGGAAGAAGCCGGTGAGATTATCGCCTCTTCGGTGGCCACCGCCCAGTTGAATCAGCAAACCCAATTGCTGCTGTCCCAATCGCAGCAGCAAGCCGAAGAGATGCGCGCCCAGGAAGAAGAAATGCGCCAAAATGTAGAAGAACTGCAGGCTACTCAAGAAGAGATGGAGCGCAAGGCGCAGGAGCTTTTCCGCGCCAAAGAAGAACTGGAACAGAAGAACGAAGAGGCAAAAACAATCCGAAATGAAGAGCAGAAACGAGCCGAAGAGCAAATACAGGCACGTAACAAAATGCTTGTTGAAGCAAAAAAGCGGTTCGATAAGCGCGAACGAGAACTATTGGATCAACTAAATTCTGAAAATTAAACCAACTATTTGATTATGAAAACAGTGTATCAAAGCAGCTTCGTAGAAGACATTTACGACGAAGCACAATCCGTAATGCTGTCTCGGTGGTTCAACGCCGTAGAACTGACCAATGCCATCTACCGCCGCGAAATGATTAAACACACCGAAGTGGTGGAGCAATGTTGCCCCCAGTTGATGCTGGTAAACACTGCCGACTTCATCAATTTTGCCATCGATCCTGAAGTGCAGGAGTGGACTTCTACGGAAATTTTCGGGCGATTGCGATTGGCGGGAGTGCAGAAAATGGCCTTCGTTATTTCACCCGACATCATCACTCAGATGTCGATTGAGCAACAGCAAGAGGTGACCCAGGAAAAGCAGCAAATAGACACCCAAGAAATTCTTGGTTCGTTCACCAACGAACAAGACGCACTCGCGTGGCTGGGAGCATCCCAAACGATGGCAGTGTAGATTGATCGTGATACTTATGGAAGAAAAAGCTCCCTCAGCGGAGCCTTTTCTGTTTTTTTACCTACGAAGACAGAACTAAGCCCGCCACTGCCCGGGCATTGCCAGTTCTTGCACCGATTTTCTGCCTTTGTCAGGTCGCTCTTCGTCACCGCGGTAGCCCAGCGCGATCATGGCCACGGGGCTAAACTCTTCGGGAATGTTAAGTCGTTCCTGGGCTTTTTCTACGGAGAAACCCGCCATCTGGTGAACGTACAAGCCCATCTCGGTGGCTTTGAGCACGAAAAAGGCCATTGCCATACCGGTGTCGTGCCAGGCGTGTCGGTTGGGTTCGCCGTTCTGCGAGAAGTGTCGTTTGGCCACGCTCAACAGCAGCACCGGCGCCTCTTTAGCCCATTGCTGGTTATCGGCCACCGCACACGACAGCAGTTGCCGGTACTCCTCCTTGTTTTCTTTCAAGGCGTAGATAAACCTCCAGGGCTGCTCGTTGTAGCTGCTGGGCGCCCAGCGCACGGCTTCCAAAATCTGGTATAGGGTGTCTTCGGATACGGATTTGTCGGCGAAGGAGTACGGACTGTAGCGCTTGCTAACAATTTCATCTAAGTTCATAATACGGTTATCTAAATGTTGGCAATCGATTGCTTTTACCCAACTCATACGCTTCGGGATGGTTGCCATTTTAGATTCATCCTCGCCAGATTAACTAAAAGTCAGTATCGGCTTCTTCCAACTCCAGCTTTTTGATCCAGATGTTGCGGTACAGCACATCGTGGCCCTCGGCCTGCAGTTTGATACCCCCGGGAGTGTCCGTGATACCGAACCCATCGTTGTTGCCCCCGTCTAAGCCGGAATTTTCTCCTCCCCATACCTTCTTGATGGGTTGGTTGGCATACACCTTTTCCCCGTTGAAGTACAAGGTGACCAGCGCGTTTTCCGATAGCTCACCGTTCTCAAAGCGAGCCGATCGGAACGTGATATCGTAAGCGTTCCATTGGCCTACGCCGCGGTAGAGGTGGTAAGGTGAGGGAGTTTCGTTGATTACCGTAGCCATACCATGCATGGTGGTGTCTCCGTCCAGAATCTGGATTTCGTAACGATTCTGCAAGTATACCCCGCTGTTGCCTCCCTCTTTCTCAATCAAAAACTCAAGGTGCAAGCGAAAGTCTTCGAACTTTTCCTTAGTCACAATGTCGGCGGCACCGTAGAGTCCACCGGCGGCGGCGGGATCGTTGCTGTTGACCACCATCCCCTCACCTACCGGACTTTCTTCCACCTGCCACTTGATGGGCATCGAGGCGGCCAGACGGGGTCCCTGCCAGTAGGTCCACTTTTCGTCCAGCATCTCACGCGAGCCGTCGAAGAGGACTTCGGCGTCGGCCGGGGGTTCGGCTCCCACTCCCACATTGTTGGATTGCCCACAACTCGTCAGGGCAAAGAGCAATAACACGCTAGCAAAAAATAGTGGCATTCTTTTCATAATGATTTGATATTAAGAGGATTATATAATTTGAAAAAGTGAGTGATAAGCTACTGAGAGCTAGAAAGCGTCTCAAGTTACGACAAGGAATAAATATAGAGAAAAGGATGAATAGCTTGTTCCGTCGCAAAACAAAATATAGCCTCCATTACTATTCGTTGATGATCCGTGACTACTTCGTAACCGCAATCTCCCCGTTAGCGACTCGTCCCATATATCGGTCGTAGGCGCGTCGCACGTTGGGGATTAGGAAGTACAGTCCCAGAATGTTTGGGAAGCACATGGCAAAAATCATAGCATCCCCGAAGCGGAACACCGCTCCCAAACTAAGGGCCGAGCCCACAATCACGAAGAAACAAAACAGCACCTTGTAAAGCGTAATCATCGCTTGGCTATCCCCCAGCAGGTAGGTCCAGGCCTTGAGTCCGTAGTATGACCACGAAATCATGGTAGACAGGGCGAACAGGATCACCGCGATAGAGAGCACCACCGGGAACCAATCAATCACGGTGGCAAAGGCGTTCGAGGTAAGCGTGATGCCCCCGGCGTCGCCCTGGGTACTGGCGGTCTCCAGGGCCAGGTCCGCTCCGGCTCCGCCGTAGTTAGTGATAATGATGACCAGGGCGGTCATGGTGCAGATCACCACCGTGTCGATGAAGGGTTCTAGCAGGGCCACCACGCCTTCGGAGATGGGCTCGTCGGTTTTCACGGCCGAGTGCGCAATGGATGCCGAGCCAACTCCCGCCTCGTTGGAGAAGGCCGCCCGCCGAAACCCTTGGATCAACACTCCCACGGCTCCGCCGTACATGGCATCGGCTGAGAAAGCTCCCTCTAAGATTAAGGAGAAGGCGTGGCCGATCTCTCCGATATTCACCGCCAGCACAAACAGCGCCCCCCCCACGTAGATAGCCACCATAAAGGGCACGATCTTGTCGGTGACCTTCGCAATGGACTTGATGCCCCCGATGATGATAACCGCCACCACAACGGCCATGAAGACGCCAAATATCCAACCACGTCCGTATAGAAAGCTATCAACCCCACCGGTAACGTCAATAAACTGCTGGGTGGCCTGGTTGATCTGCACCATGTTGCCCCCGCCAAACGAACCGCCGATGCAGGCAATCGCAAACAAAACGGCCAGCACCTTGCCCAGCGTCGCCCACTTCTCGCCGCGCTCGCGCAGTCCCTTTTCCAGATAATACATCGGGCCGCCCGACACTGATCCGTCGGGATGGTAGTTGCGGTACATCACGCCCAGTGAGCACTCCACAAACTTCGACGACATGCCCAGGATACCGGCGATAATCATCCAGAACGTGGCTCCTGGTCCGCCCAGCGACACCGCCAGCGCCACGCCCGCAATGTTGCCCACGCCCACCGTGCCCGACAGGGCGGCAGTGAGGGCCTGAAAGTGACTCACCTCACCCTGGTCGTCGGGATTGTCGTACACCCCGCGCACCACGTCCAGCGCGTGCTTGAAGGCCACAATGTTGACAAAGCGCATGTAGATGGTGAAAAACAAGGCCCCGGCGATGAGCCAGATGAGCACGAAGGGAATGGTGTAGCCTCCCAGCGTCACGGTGAAGAAGATAACTGACTCGATAACATCGGTGATCGGTTCAAAAACCGAGTTGATGGCTTGGTCGACGCTTTGGGCAAACAGTAGCGCAGGAGACAGGGCACTAAAAAGTAATAGAAATAATTTCTTACGAATCATACCGGTTAGTCAGGTTAGTAGATTTGATGCAGTGAAACGAGGAGTGAATCAGATAAAATACCGGCCAACGGTTGGCTTTTGGCACGTAGATATTTTAGAACGGTAATGTCTGATTCTACTAAGCCAAAAACAACTAATCTTCCAAATTTTCATTCACTCGGGACTTATGATGAGCAAGAATTGGAAGCCAATCCGTTGGTGCGGTCGAATGCAATGCCTACTTTCGCGCCCGTGTTTCGCCCATCGACCTTCGTTAACGTACCCTTTGCGGCCGCCCGCTGGCCCTTCTTCTACGGTTGGATGATTCTGGTGTGGGGCACCGTGGGGGTGCTCATGAGTATGCCCGGGCAAACCATCGGGGTGTCGGTGTTCACCGAGCCGCTGCTGGAGGCGTTGCAACTCACCCGCGACCAACTGAGCCTGGCCTACATGGCGGGCACCATCGGCAGTTCGTTCTTGCTTCCCTGGGCCGGTTCCCTCTACGACCGCTGGGGCGTGCGCCCGGTGGCCTCGCTGGCGGCGCTGGCGCTCGGGGTGGTGCTCATCTATCTGAGCCAGGCAGACCGGGTGGTGCGGTGGCTCGACTCCACTCCGAGCGCGGTGCTCACGCTGGCGAGCATCTTTGTTGGGTTTATGTCGCTGCGGTTTTTCGGGCAGGGGGTGCTCACGCTGGTGTCGCGCAACATGATGATGCAGTGGTTTGATCAGCGCCGTGGCTTTGCCACCGGGTTCAGCAACGTGTTTATCTCGCTCGGTTTTTCGGCTTCGCCCGTAGCGCTGGATGCGCTGATCAACCGCTACGATTGGCGCGGGGCCTGGGTCGTACTAGCCATTATAATAGGGGTGGTGTTTCCGGTGATTGTATTGCTTTTCTTCCGCAACAAGCCGGAGGCCAGCGGACTGCGTCCCGATGGCAATTATCGCCCCTCAGCACGCCAGCAGCGGCATGTGGTGCCGGTGGTCAAAGATTATACCCGCCGCGAAGCGGTTCGCTCCTACTCTTTTTGGGTGTTTGCCCTCATGCTGACCATACAGGTGCTCTATACCACCGGCTTCACCTTCCACGTGGTTTCTATTTTTGAGCAGGCGGGGCTGGGCCGGACGGCGGCTATCACCATCTTTCAGCCGGTGGCGGTGCTGGCGGTGGTGATCACCCTGGCCGCCAGCAGCCTGAGCGACTACATTCCGTTGAAATATTTGTTATACGCCGAAGGCTTGGGGGGCTGCCTGGGCGTTATGGGCATGATTCATTTGGGCGGCAATCCGATGGCGTACTACGCGCTGGTGGCGGGCAACGGGTTGATGGTTGGTTTGTTCAGTGTGATCACCACCGTGACCTGGCCCCGTTACTTCGGCAAAAGGTACTTGGGTGCCGTTAGCGGGCAGGCCACCATGCTCTTCGTGTTCGGAAGCGCGCTGGGTCCTATTCTGTTCAGCACCTCGTTGAGTTGGACGGGCAGCTACGCCCCGGCGGGGTGGGTATGCTTTACCATATTCTTTTTGCTCGTGGTGGCCTCCACCCGCGCTAACAATCCGCAGCTTCGGTACCAGGCGGTAGACTAAACCCTCAGGGCTCGTGTCGACACGATCCCTAGAGGTTTTACCAGGTCGTGTTCTTGGTTTCGCGTACGGCTTTCAGGATGTCGCGCCGACTGACTTGCCCCACGAGCTTGCCGTTGTGCACCACGGGGAACTTTCGGAAGTGTGAGTTTAAAAACTCGTTGGCCACATCGAAGATATCGTGGTCGGGGGTGACCGTCTTCACCACCTCCGACATGTAGTCGGCCACGGTTTTGTCGTCGTGGTGCAGGTTGTTGTAGGCACTGTCGATGAGCAAGCGGAGGCAGTCTTTCTCGGTGAGCATCCCCACGATTTTGCGGTTATTGTCTAGCACCGGCGCGCCGGTGAGGTGCTGATCCAGCATGATATCAATGGCTTCGTTGATCGTCATCTCGGGAGAGAGGGTGGTTTCGCCGGTGGCCATAAACTTTTCTACTGAGGGAAACTGAACGGAACGACTGGAGGGGGAGTCAACTTTTCTACCGGTGAAATTCATGGTGGTGGGGGTTAGAGTGAGAGTAAGAACCAGGATACTGAGGCCAGAAAAGTGGTACTCAGTGGGATAATCTAAGCAATAGTTACCGGATATGCAAGCAGGGATGCATGGCTTCGGTGCCGCTTAATGGGATTCGCGGGCCAACGTCTCCGTAATAAATTGAGTGAGGTTCGTTACTTCAACATTTGGGGCCATCGGATACGGATCGGATTCGGGGGTGATGACGGATAGTTTTTCGATGCCCAGATCTTCCATGGCAATGTAGGTTCCTTTGCTCAGCGAGGGAGCGCTGCTGATCACCCTAGCCACGGTGAGCTACCAAACATACGGGCCGCCCGGGCGAATCCGGTGAAGTGCTTGCGCAGTGAGTAGTTGCCCGGATGCAGCGACACATGATAGGGAAGGAAACTGTGGTTTAGCAAAACATTCAGACTCGGCGCGCATGGCGGTTGAGAGTAGTCTCTATGATACGCTCTTGGATTGGGAAGAGAAGTAAGAAAACAGACTAATTAAGCCGCTTTTTCACCAAGTAGTTAAGCCGTAGTCCCAGTTCAAAAGGTATAACACCCTCCTGGTAGCGTGTATCTAGCGGTTCTACTACGGCACCATCGGGTATTCGGAAGCAAGACGGATAATAAACCTCGCTCACTAATGTTCCCTCTTCGGAAATAATGTTTACTCCCGGTCCTACGCCCAGGTATAGCTCAATAAGGATGCTTATCCTCTTCACTAAGGAACTAGATACGCTCAACCCCATTACCAGGCGTGCACTCATTCTCTCTAGGTACTGTCGGTCTAGGATGCGATAGCTGGTAGCTTCTGAGTCATAATCATCGAGAAGGCATCGGTTGTAGAGACGATAGTGATGGTAGGCCACCTGCAACCCTAGCAAAAAATTGATCAAGGATTCGTGCCGAGGGGAACGGGGGAAATAATGATTTACTCCTAA
Source organism: Cyclobacteriaceae bacterium (assembly GCA_965217295.1). GTDB lineage: Bacteria > Bacteroidota > Bacteroidia > Cytophagales > Cyclobacteriaceae > Tunicatimonas. The sequence goes on along the minus strand of CBDCHR010000008.1, from coordinate 1,819,117 downwards.
AGAAAAATAGTTGCCCCGCCGCGCGCGATACAGATCGTAGTCGATAGTGGGACCGTAGTTAATTTCATAATCATCGTAAGTAGGTATACGGTAGCCTATAATTCCTCGTATTCCCCATTGGTTTTTCCGGTATTCGTAGCTAATACGTGGTTCGCGTAGTACCGCAGCGGATAGCACTTCTATGCCGACCGAGTGATAAGTTAGCTGTTTCTTTTGCGGTCCTTGAGTAGGCGATTGAGCAGTACCTGAAGAAGCAGTAAAAATTAGGGTAGCCAATAGCAGCAGTAGGCGGTAGATAGTCATTTAAGCTTTACTAAGTTCTGCACAAAGTTTGTTCTTAATTCGGTGATTAGCCAAGATTATTACGACCAAAAGGGGGATGGCTCACCCGATCATAACTTTGGGTTATTTCATGAGGGTCCAGGCATTTTCATTTGCTCGTAGGGCACCTACTTCGGAAGCCGAACGTCTGAGAGAAACCGGGTAAGGTTGGTTATCCTTCCGGCCAAACTTTCTGAACGCTGACGCAACAGCGTGGGCGAGGCGGAACCTAGTATTACGAATCTTCCGGGTCGTCGGTCTTCATCAACCAGCGAGCGCAGAAGAGGAAACAACTCCGGCAGGTGTTGCACTTCGTCCAGAATCACCGTCTTATCGGTCTGTTGGGTAAGAAATAACTCAGGGTCACTAAGCTTAGCCAGATCAGACGTTTTTTCTAAATCCAGATAAAGCATCCGGTCCTGACTTTCCCACTGCTTTACCAGGGTAGTTTTTCCTACCTGACGAGGACCAATGAGGCCGGTCACCGGAAATTCATTCAAAGAAGTGAGGTAATCCTGTGCTATGGTACGGGGTATCATCCCTGCAAATTTAAAATTAAGTTTTAAATTTGCAGGGATAAGTAGCGGCCTGATAAGTTAGTGCCAGAAAGCCAAGGTTAGCTGTGAATCCGGCATCGTTAGTCTTTACTCCCTTACCATATTTATCTTCTCTTCGTACAACATTGAATCATCCCAGTGGTAGAAGATTATTTCTAGCGTGTCGCTGGATGTCTGAGAGGCGGCGAAAAGTTGCTCATACTTTTCTTCACCGTTACAGGTAGGCATCCGGTGAGTATATGATGAATCGGTGAAGCTTCCCTTCAGTAACAGTTGAGCATCGTCGGAATAGGGTGACGCCCTGTCAATCAGCGAATTATCGTCTTTTACTTTGCCATGCGCGTAGTTAGTCCAATAATATCCGCAGGGACTATCCTCGCCGATTGCATCCGTGAAGCTGTATATTTCGATGTTGAACGAATCATTTTCTAAGAGGGTGATCCGACGCTCGCTATTAGCAAAGTAGATCAGGTTAGTGTCAATTACTTCTTTCCAGGTACCTATCCAAGCAGGGTCAATGATATTGGACGGACTAGCCGGAACATCATCGGCGGGTGCCGGTGAATACCAGTCGAGAATGTTATCTTTACAAGAAGACATAGCCAGAACCAGGCACATACACTGAGCGATCACAGTAGATACTTTTTTCATAGTACGTTATTTTAGTAAAATAAAGCCACCGGAGCGGTTGACATGTCGTAGGTCACTTTAAAGGTAAAAAGTATTTTCGTGGACTATCTTTTGAAAACCAGTCAAACGGTACATAGGCAAGGCATCTGAAACACGCTGTCCAGCCAAGCGGCTAACTGAAAATACCACAATCAGCGAGTGATTAGGAAATCTTTTACCACATTACTATAACAAAAATAAAAATAATAATTACATTTACTTTTGTTATATAAATTACCTCTCATGAAATTGCCCTCGCTCGGTGAATTTGAAGAACTAGTGCTGCTGATGGTAGCCGCTCAGCACGACGAGGCCTACGGGGTGGGCATCCTGGAAGGACTAGAAGAAAAGCTCGACAAGAAGCTCAACATCAGTGCCGTGCACGTGGCCCTCAAGCGCATGGAAGACAAGGGCTTCGTCACCTCCCGCTTTGGGGGCATCACCGCGCAGCGGGGCGGACGACGCAAGAAGTTTTACACGATTACGGCTTTGGGCAAGCAGATGCTGGATCAGCAGTACGCCCTGCGGGTGGGCATTTACCAGCAGATTCCGAAGATCTCGTTTGGCTAATTATCACCTAATCCTAAAAACTATGAACGTACCATCTTTTACCCCATGCGCTTGCCAGAAGTATTTTTGGGGGCTGCTCGTACTTCTGTTTACTAGCCAGTCCATCGCTTTGGGAAAGCACCCTCCGAAAAATGACTGTGGCGCACTGCTCCGGGCGGTAAAGGCCAATGACGTTGACGAGGTACAGCGGCTACTAGCAACGGTGAACCCTGACTGCACGTACCGGGAAGACGGTGAACCTCGCTCTCCTCTGGTGGCGGCGGCTCGAAACGGAAATTTGGCGATAGGAAGGCTATTGATTGAGGCGCAAGCAAACGTTGGCTTTCATGCCCCGGGGGATGAAACGCCCCTAATAGCGGCTTCGGCCAGTGAGAACCTTGCGTTTGTCAAGTACCTGGTGGCCCAGGGGGCAGCGGTTAACGAGAAGCTTTCGGGAGACGGTACGGCCCTGATTGCGGCGGCCAGATCGGGAAGACTGAAGACGGTAGCGTACCTGCTTGGCCAGGGGGCGGAAGTTGACGGACAGGTAAACACCGACGGCACCCCGCTGATTAATGCCGTACGAAACGGACACCAAGCCGTTGCCGAAGTGCTACTTGCTCACGGAGCTGATCCCTACTTAGTCACGCCGGGTGATGAATACGCGATGCACCATGCCGTGATAGCCAAGGACCAAGCGATGATCGACCTGCTACGTCAGTATAGTCCGAAGGAGTAAATTAACGCAGCTTGAGACGCACCCAGAAAGATCGTTCGCCAACACCTCCTCGCCATGCCCTCCGCTTCCTGCGCTGGTTCTGCCGGGACGACTATCTGGAAGAGATCGAAGGCAACCTGCTGGAATTGTATGACAAGCAGTACGAACAATCTCCCCGCCGGGCCACGCGGCAGTTTATTTGGAACGTGCTGCGGCACTTCCGCCCATCGTTTATCCGATCGTTTAAAGTATACCAACCTGCTAACCACCGCGCTATGATCCGCCATAATCTGATTCTTACCTTCCGTAATTTCAAGCGTTACAAAAGTACGTTCCTTATCAACCTGACGGGTTTGTCTTCGGGGCTGGCTTGCGCCCTGCTTATTTTTCTATGGGTACAGGATGAACTGAGTGTGGATAAGTTTCATGAGAAGGATGATCGGCTGTATCAGATTATGTTAAACGCTGAAGGTCCTTCGGGAATTAGCACCCTAGAATGGACACCCGGACCATTAGCCCAATCGCTGGCAGATGAAATGCCGGAAGTAATGTATGCCACCGCAGTTTTTCCGCCAGCCGTCTACACTATGCCGGGCGTTCTTTCAGTGGATAATACGCATATCAAAGCCGACGCGAAATACGCCGACCGCAACTACTTCAATATCTTCTCATACGATCTTATTGAGGGAGATAAAGATCAGGTGCTAAAAGACCTCAATAACATCGTCATATCAGAGGAACTGGCTATGAAGTTATTCAATAAGACGGATGATCTTATAGGCAATACGTTAGTATGGGATCAAGGGGAATTTTCCGGCAACTACTTGATCTCAGGTATTTTTAAAGAAGCACCGGCCAATGCTACCATGCACTTTGATGTGGTACTTAACTACGAGTTGTATCAGCGCAAACACCCAGAACTGACACAATGGTCTTACAATGATCCTAGTACGTATGTAGTACTGAAAGAGCAAACCCAACTTGTCACGTTTACCGATAAAATTGTTAGTCTCATCAAAAGCAAAGATCCGGAATCGCGCAATAGCTTGTTTCCTCGAAAGTATTCCGATCAGCATTTATACGGCAACTACGAAAACGGAAAAGTATCAGGAGGCAGAATTATATACGTTAGGCTGTTTACCATGATTGCTACTTTCATTTTGCTGATCGCTTGCATCAATTTCATGAACCTAGCTACGGCCCGGGCATCGCGGCGATTTAAGGAATTGGGTATCAAGAAAGCGGTTGGTGCCCGAAGATCAACATTGATCGCGCAATACCTGGGCGAATCGATGCTCATTGCTTTCTTCTCCCTGCTGGTTGCCGTTCTGTTGGTTCTACTCATTCTTCCGCAGTTTAACCAGATTACCGGCAAACAACTTACGTTGGTTTTCGATCCGGTACTTATTGTGTTACTAATGGGAATCACCTTGATTACCGGGCTAGTTGCCGGTAGCTATCCGGCGTTTTATCTATCGGGTTTTAGTCCCGTAAGAGTCTTGAAAGGCAAGGCGATGGTTTCTTCTTCCCTATGGGTACGAAAAAGCTTGGTGGTGTTTCAGTTCGCCATATCGGTGATTCTAATCATATCGGTTTTAGTAGTGTACAAACAAATGGAATACGTGCAAAATAAAAACTTAGGATACCACAAAGACAATGTAATTACTTTTAGCAGCGATAACTTGGAGGATGAATCCCTTCAAACGTTTCTGATTGAAATTAAGCAAATACCGGGGGTAGTAAGTACTTCGGCTATGCGGGGCGATTTGATCAGCGGTGATCACAATCACACCACCGGACTTTCCTGGGAAGGACTAACCCCGGGAGATGAAGTAGAATTTACGGATATGAAAGTGTACTTTAATTTCTTTGAGACACTTGGAATCGCCACGGTAGAAGGACGCACTTTTTCACAAGACTTTAGTTCAGAAAGCTCGAAGATCGTATTGAATCAAACTGCCATCGACCAGATGGGCATCGATAACCCGGTGGGCAAAACAGTTAACCTATGGGGCGAAGACAAGCAGATCATAGGGGTTGTGGGCGACTTTCATTTCGAGTCACTCTACACGGAGGTAAAACCTTGTTTTTTCAGGTTAAACTCACAACCTAGAAATGTGTTGATGAAAATTAGGGCAGGAGCAGAAAAGGAGACCTTGGCCCAACTTCAGAATTTTTATCAAGACTATAAAGGAATTTCACTTAAGTATCAGTTCCTAGATGAAGCGTATCAGACTTTGTATGCCTCCGAACAACGCGTTTCCACCCTATCCCGCTACTTCGCCGGGATCGCCATTCTCATCTCCTGCCTTGGTCTCTTCGGCTTGGCCGCTTTCACCGCCGAACGCCGACTCAAAGAAATCGGCATCCGCAAGGCGCTAGGAGCCAGTAGCGTTAGCATCGTTCGCCTGTTATCGAGCGACTTTACCAAAATGGTGCTGGTGGCCATCGTCATTGCCCTACCCCTGAGCTACCTGGCCGCGCAACGCTGGCTACAGAACTTTGCCTTTCACATCGAACTACGGTGGTGGTACTTCGTCGGAGCGGGGTTGCTGGCCTTGCTGATTGCCTGGTTCACCGTAGGCTTGCAAACGGTGCGGGCAGCGCGGGTGAACCCAGTAGAATGCCTCAAAGATGAGTAGGCCTACTCCACCCAAAAATGCACTACAGTTCCTCCGCTGGTTCTGCCGGGATGATTATCTCGAAGAGATTGAAGGCAATTTGCTGGAACTCTACAGCAAGCAGCACCAAGAATCGCCTACCAAAGCCCGCCGGATGTTTATTTGGAACGTACTGCGGCACTTCCGCTTGGCCTTTATTAAATCCCCTACCCTCCTGCCCGTAACCTCTCCTGCTATGTTCCGTAACTATTTTAAAATCGCCTGGCGCCACTTGCTCAAGCAGAAGCAGTACGCCCTAATCAACATCGGCGGCCTGGCCGTGGGGCTCACCTGCTTCCTGCTGATCTTCCTCTACGTGCAGCACGAGCTTTCTTATGATCGCTTTTACGCCAACGCTAACCAGATCTACCGCGTCTACCAGCGGCAGGCCGGTAACCCCTACATGGGCACCGAATATTTTGCCTACACCACCGTGGGATTGGCTCCGGCCCTGGTGGATGAATTTCCGGAGGTCACTCAGGCCACCACTTTTCAGGGCCACACCGCTTTGCTCGGGTACGCCGAAAGCAACTACTACGAAGAAGGACTGCAAGCCGACGCCCGTTTCTTTGGAGTTTTTCCGTATCCTTTTCGGCAAGGTAATCCTGAAACTGCTTTGGCGGAGGCAAATAGTATCGTTATCACCCGGTCGCTGGCCGAGAAGATTTTCGGTGCCCAAGACCCGGTGGGGCAACCGCTCATCTATCGGGGCGGGGAAGCCTTTACGGTGACCGGGGTGACGGAAGACCCACCGACCAACGCTTCACTCAGGTTCTCGTTTGTTGTCAATATTCAGTCGGCCAACTCCCAGTACGCCAGCGAGATGGCGGAAGATCGGTGGAACAACAATGCCTACTATACTTTTTTCACGCTGTCGCCTCAGGCCGATCCGCAGACGCTGCAAGATAAGTTTCCGGCCCTGGTAGAAAAATACGTCAAGCACGAAGATACGTATCCCTTTCAGGATTCTTACTGGCTGCAACCCCTGTCGGCCCTGCACCTGGAAACCAACTTTAACTTTGACATCGGACTCAAAGGAAATCCTGCGTATATCTCCCTGTTTTCGTTGATTGCCGCGGTGGTGTTGCTGCTGGCTTGTGTGAACTACGTGAATCTGGCGATTGCCCGATCCATCAAGCGGGCCACCGAAGTGGGGCTCCGCAAAGTGGTAGGCGCCCGGCGGGGGCAGTTGATTGGGCAATTTATGGGAGAATCCGTTTTGATAACGTTCCTCGCCCTGCTGGTAGCCCTGGGCCTGACGCATTTCCTATTGCCCGCTTTTGGGTACTTGCTGGAGCGACCTATCGAACTCAACCTTATCAAAAACGGATGGCTGCTGCCCGGGTTGTTGGCGCTCGTGGGTGTGGTGGGCGTATGCGCAGGAAGTTATCCGGCCCTTCTGATGTCTTCCCTTCGTCCGATTCAGGCGCTTAAAGGTCGGGTTGGTGGGCAGCTTTCGGGAGTGAAAATTCAGCAATGGCTGATGGTGGGGCAGTACGCGGTTTCTATCGGTTTGATGATCAGCAGCCTGGTAATCTACCGGCAGTTTCAGTTTATTGAAGACCAGGAACTGGGCTACGACAAAGACCATATCGTGACCGTCTCGGTCCTGGACCTCGATCTTCTTAACCGGTTGGACGTGCTGAAAAACGAGTGGTTAGCCAATCCGAATATCATCTCCGTAACGGCCGCCGCCGAGCTGCCCACCAACGTCACCTCGGGAACGGTCATTCGCCCTACGGACGAAAATAGTCAGGAGGGTTTCAATATCTACCGGGCGCGGGTTAGTTACGATTATTTGAAAGTGTTTGGCATTACCCTGGTAGCCGGGCGCGATTTCTCACCCAGCGTTGCTTCCGATCTGATCGAAGCCCGCATCATCAACGAGACCGCCGCGCAAGCCCTGGGTTGGACTCCCGAGGAGGCCATTGGCCAGCAATACACCAACTACAACGACGAAAAGAAAACCATAATTGGAGTGGTGAAGGACTTCCATCTGCACTCGATGCACCGCGCCATTGCCCCCTTGCTGTTAGAGCTGGGCGATAGCTACCTCTTCTACATCGCGCTCAAAGTGCGGCCCGAAAACCTTTCGGAAACGATTGGCAGCGTAGAAAAAAGTATTGAGCGCTATTCGCCCTACCCCTTTGAGTACCAGTTTCTGGACGAGCGATTTGATCAACTGTATAAGGCAGATCGTCGACTAGGAGAAATATTCGGATTCTTCACACTATTGTCGGTGCTTATTGCTTCCCTGGGTTTGTTCGGCATGGCAGCGTTCACGGCTCGGCAGCGCACCAAAGAAGTTGGCATTCGCAAGGTACTGGGAGCGTCGGTAAACACCATTGTCAGGCTGTTGTCGCAGGATTTTCTGAAGTTGGTACTGGTAGGTTTTGTGATCGCTATCCCGTTGGCATGGTACGCCATGCAGCGGTGGCTGGCCGATTTCGTCTATCGTGTCGAGCTGGAGTGGTGGGTGTTTGCCCTAGCGGGGACTACTGCTATTGTCGTCGCCTGGCTCACCGTGGGCTGGCAAACCGTGCGCGCGGCACGGGTGAACCCGGTGGAGTGTCTGCGGGATGAGTGATTTGCTTTTTTTCAAGGATAATTATTTCTTCCCCTTCATTGCGATCTATCCCGGAGGTTCTTTTACTTTGTCATGTACCCTCAACCAATATGATGGAAGAACCTCGCAAAAAGAAGAAAAAAGCCACCAAGAAGAAAGCGCCCCGCGTTCCGTATCATAAAAAACCGGAAAATCTCACTCCGCGCGACTGGCAAACGGCCCTGCGCAAGCAGTTCGCCGCCGACAACGTCTTCGAGATCGAGAACCGGGGCGACCACCCAATCTACTCCGATTTCCTGGTTCATAACCCCACCTCCCAAAGCATCTACAAGGTGGCCATCCGCAGCAGTCCGAAGGAGATGGACGAGGGCGAAAACGATAATTTCTGCGCTTGCTATGACTTCAAAACCAACCAACTGGGCACCTGCAAGCATCTGGAAGCCACGCTGCGCAAGCTGTGGCGCAACACCCGCCTGCGCAAGCACTGGAACGAAAAACCCGACCGCCCCTACACCTCGGTCTACCTGAACTACATCGGCGAACGCCGAGTGATGATCCGGGTGGGCGACTACCCGCTGGATGAGAACCAGGACCCGTGGACCGAAACCCAGGAGGAAAAGATACAGCGGCTGGCCGACCGCTACTTCGACAAAAAAGGACAACTAAAGCCTACTTCCTTTGCCACCTTCGACAAGTTTTTAGATAAGGCCCGCTCCCTCGATCCTGACTTCCGCTGCTACGATGACGCGCTGGAGTTTGTGCTGGAACAGCGCGAGCACGCCCGGCGGCAGGAGTTGCTCAAAAACTTAATCAAAAACCCGAAATCTCCCTACTTCGAGACGTTACTAAAAACCGAGCTGTTTCCCTACCAGCGTGAGGGCGTTTACTTCGCCATGCAGGCCGGGCGCAGCCTGATTGCTGACGAGATGGGGCTCGGCAAAACCATCCAGGCCCTGGCCGTGGCCGAAATGCTCAAGAAGGAGCTTGCCATCAGCCGAGTGCTCATCGTGTGCCCCACCTCTCTCAAATACCAATGGAAATCGGAAATCGAAAAGTTCACCGACAGCACCGCCCACGTGGTGGAAGGCGGGCCGCTGGCCCGTCCGGCCCAGTATATGGACCCGGAGCACTTCTACAAAATCGTGAGCTACCACACGGTGGGCAACGACCTGGAAGCCATCAACGACAGTGAGGTCGATCTGGTGATTCTGGACGAGGCGCAGCGCATCAAAAACTGGCAGACCAAAACCTCGCAGAGCGTTAAGAAGGTGCAATCCGACTACGCCCTGGTGCTCACCGGCACGCCGCTGGAAAACAAGCTGGAAGAGCTTTACTCCATCATTCAGTTCATCGACCCCTTCCTACTGGGTTCGCTGTTCAGCTTCCTGCAACGCTATCGGGTCACCGATGATGCGGGCAAGGTTACGGGCTACCAGCACCTGAACGAGATCGGGAAGATCTTGCGGGGCGTGATGCTGCGGCGCACCAAGAAGAAAGTGATGAAGCAGCTGCCGTCGCGGCAGGATAAAAATCTGTTTGTGCCCATGACCGAACAGCAGCGCACGGTGCACGACGAGTACCGGGAGATGGTCGCCAAGCTGGTGCTTAAGTGGCGACGACTCGGCTTCTTACCCGAAAAAGACCGGCAGCGCCTTATGATCGGTCTCAACATGATGCGCATGGCCTGCAACAGCACCTACGTGATCGACCAGAAAACCCGTCACGACACCAAGATCGACGAGCTGTTCAGCATTCTGGACACCATCGTGGACGCTGAGGGCGAAAAGGTGGTGGTGTTTAGCCAGTGGGAGCGCATGACGCGCCTGGTGGCCCAGGGCCTGGAAGAGCGGGGCGTAGGGTTTCAGTACCTGCACGGCGGAGTGCCCAGCGCTAATCGTAAGGAGCTGTTCACCAACTTCAACAAGGACCCCGACTGCCGGGTGTTTCTCTCCACCGACGCGGGCGGCGTGGGGCTCAACCTGCAAGCCGCCTCGTGGATGGTGAACTTGGATATTCCGTGGAACCCGGCGGTGCTGGAGCAGCGCATTGCGCGCATCTATCGCCTGGGCCAGAAACGGCGCGTGTCAATTATCAATTTGGTGTCTACCGGCACCATTGAGCACCGCATGCTCGATGTGCTAAGCTTCAAGTCGGGTTTGGCCGAAGGGGTGCTCGACCAAGGCGAGGATGCCATCTTCATGAACGAAGATCGTTTCAAAAAATTCATGGACTCGGTAGAGAACGTGGTGCCGGAGGCGGGCAGCGCAGTAGCCGCTGAAATGACCACGGTGGCTGACGAAGACGTGCACGAGCAGCAGGAGATGTTCAGCGAACCGGGCACCATACCGGAGGAGCTGTCTACCAACGGAACGGAAACAGAACCGGCCGCGCCCGCCACGGCGGTGGCGATAGAAAGCCAGGCCAACGGGCAAGAACTGATGGCCAACGGGCTAAAGTTCTTCAGTCAACTGGCGCAGACGCTCAGCGACAAAGAAGCTACTGCCAGACTGGTAAGTTCTATCACGGAGCGCGACGAAGCCACTGGGCAAACCTACTTGAAGGTACCTGTAGACAACGAAAAGACCGTAGAGAGCGCCATTACCATGCTAGGAACGCTGTTTAAGGCCTTGCAGTGATCGAACTGACTCAATATACTGTTTACGAAGGTGAACGATTATGAACGCTAGCGAACTACAAGAGATTATCCTCGGCGGGGAGACCAGCACGGTACAGTTCAAAGAAAAATTGCCCCATCCCGACGCTTTCGCTGCCGAACTGGTGGCAATGGCCAATGCCCGGGGCGGTGCGATTCTGTTGGGCGTAGCCGATAGCGGAGAGGTTGCCGGGTTGAGTCCGGAAGAACTACGAGAATACGGTAGCCAGGTAGCCAACATCGCCACCAACCGGGTGATTCCGGTGGTGTACGTCCTCACCGAAGTGGTTAAGGTGGCTGAGCAGCGGGTGTTGGTGGTAGCAGTAGACGAGGGAATCAACAAGCCTTATAAAGACAACAAGCTGGTAATTTGGCTCAGACAGGGTCCCGACAAGCGAAGGGTATCGGACAATGCGGAAATTCTTCGGCTTTTTCGCAGCAGCGACCAGTTTCGCCCCGACGAACTCACTATAGACCGCACCACAACAGACGACGTAGATTTGGATTTTTTTCATCGCTTTTTCGAGCGGGAGTTTGACCAACCCTTTGATAAGTCAGGATTAGACTTATCGCAAACACTAACAAACCTCACCATCCTCAAAGACGGGCACCTTACGCTAGCGGGGCTACTGTTTTTCAGCAAAAATCCGCAACAATATCGCCCTATCTTCCATGTTAAAGCGGTCTCCTTTTTTGGCAACGAGCTTGAGGGAAGAAACTATCGGAATAGTAAAGACATCAACGGGACCATTCCTGAGCTCTACGAACGAAGTATGGATTTTTTAACTAGTAATCTCAAACATACCCAGCAGGGGCAAAATTTTAACTCAACCGGAATACTGGAAGTATCGAAGGTAGCTTTAGAGGAACTTGTGCAGAATGCGCTGGTGCATCGGGAGTACCTTAAAAGTGCGGCTATTAGGATACTTATCTTTGACAACCGCGTAGAAATTATCAGCCCCGGAAGGTTGCTCAACAGCCTTACCATCGAAAAGATCAAGTACGGCAACGCAGTGGCTAGAAACCCACTGATCGCCACGTTTTGCTCCAAAACGATGCCCTATCGGGGGCTAGGCTCAGGAGTGAAGCGAGCGGTCAAAGAACAGCCCAACATCACCTTTATCAACGACGTAGACGGCGAACAGTTTACGGTGATCATTCCCCGTCCGCCTGAGGAGTACCCGAGTTGACTATTTCAACCATTTCAGTTCAAACCGAAAGTCGGGCAGCACGTCTTCACCCGACAGCGTGCGGTCGTAGCCGGTAAGTTCCTCCGGCTTGCCTTGCCCGGTGCGGTAGACAAAGCTTTTTTCTTCCTTCGGATAGAACAGCCAGCCCAGGCGGCAGCCGTTGTCCATCCACTCGGTCATCTTCTCTTGCGTAGCTTTCAGCGTATCGGAAGGAGAGATTAACTCAACTACAAAGTCGGGGCAGAGCGGTACAAACTTAGCTTGTTGTTCTTCAGTTAGCGCTTCCCACCGCGCCTTCGCCAACCATGAAGCATCGGGCGAGCGGGTGGCTCCGTTGGGTAGGATGAAGCCAGCCGATGATTCAAATACCTTTCCCAAAAGCACTTGGCGATTCCACAGCTTTAGCTCGGTCACAATCTCACCGTTTTTATCGCTGGTAGTTCCTCCGGCGGGGGCCATAATGATGATCTCTCCGTTAGCGTTTCTTTCAAAATTTAAGCCCCGACTGCGGTTCTCCTGGCAGAAATCGAAGAACTCGTCGTCGGTGAACTGAAGCCTTGCGGGCAGTTTGATCGCGTACTTTTCCATACTATAACAGTACTATTTTTATGCCCGCAATGTTTCAATAGTTCGAGGGAGCTACTTACCGCAATACGTCCACCTAAGGGACGATGATAAAATAAAGTAACCAACTCCACGGCCTGTGTCACCACCTAGAGTATATACACAAATATGATAGCTTTGTTGAATGGAAAAACAAGATGTTCTGAAGTTGCACGACAAGCGCTTGGATCGTGTGCTAGACAAGCTAACCGGACGTATCAGCGAAAAGCAGACGCTTTGCCTGCGGGCACTGTCCAATGCGCGCAAAGAGGAGGTTCAGTTTGGTAGATTTATAGGCAACCATAAAGTAAGTGTGCCCATGTTGGAAGAGCAACTCTATGCCCAGATGAGGAATCACTGTTCATCTTGCCATTGTTTGCTTATAGAAGACACCACAAAGATTGGCTTTAGTCTGGAAAGAGCCATCCAAGGACTGGGCAAAGTAGATAAGGGTCAGATACAAGGGTTTTACCTTCACCCGGTACTCTGTATAGATGCCCAGCACTATGGCTGTCATGGCATTGCGGCTTTGGAGTTTGTCAAGCGTGCTTGGCCTGAGCAACTTGTGAGTCGTCAGGCCAAGCGTACTGCTCGGGACAAAACTGTTTACGAACAAAAAGAAGGGTATCGCTGGCTGAGTAGCATTCAAAAAGCCCTTGCTCAGTGTGAGCAGGTGGCGGTTAAAACAGTAGTGGCCGACCGGGAAGCTGATATCTACCCCCTGCTCACCGGGCTTACTGCCCTGGGGGTAGATTATGTGATTCGTGCCCGCTTTGATCGTTTCACCCACGGGGGGCAGACCATCTCAGCGGAGGCAGAAAATTGGACGCAACAGCACTGTTATGAGCTAGCCGTACCGGCCAGTGATGGTCGTAGTGCCCATCGGGCCAAACTAGCCATCAAATACGGCAAGCTTGCTTTGAAAAAGTCAGCCAGCAGAAGCATCCATGCCCAACCCAACTATCACCCCACCTACGTAGTGGAAGTCAAAGAACTCCCTGAGAGTGTAGTGAATGGGCAAGAACCTATTCACTGGATACTGTTGACCTCGCACGTGGTGGACACCGCTGCCCTGGCCCTACAAGTTATAGAATGGTATAAGCAACGCTGGAACGTAGAGCAGGTATTCAGAATCTTGAAAAGCAACGGCCTTGACATAGAGAGCAGCCAGGTGGAAAGCTATGAAAAGCTACAGAAACTCAGCGTATTGGCCCTGATGGCTGCCGTGCGGGTGCTGCAACTCTTGAGAGCCCGAGACGGTCAAACTGAGCAGACCATGGCCTGTGCCTTCAATGAGCAAGAGCAAGAATGCTTGATGCTGCTCAACGAGCAACTAGCTGGAAAGAGCCAAAAACTGCAGAATCCCTACGGGCCAACCAGCTTGGCTTTTGCCGCTTGGGTCATCGCCCGATTAGCGGGCTGGAGTGGCTACCAAAGCCAAAGGCCCCCTGGCCCCATCGACTTACTCACCGGCCTGCAAAGGTTCAACGAAAGATTCCAGGGCTACCAACTCGCCAAACACAACACCACCTGAGATGTGTATATACTCTAGGTGTCACCACAGGACGCTCGGAAGGGGTTTGGAATCAAGTTGAGTACGTTATTCATTTGACGTCCCTAAAGGATATCCCGCTCAATTATTTCAGCCACCGCAGCTCGAACTGAAAGCTGGGTAGTACGTCTTCACCGGAAAGTGATCGATCGTAGCCCATAAGAACTTCGGGTTCGGCTTGCCCGGCCCGATAGATAAACGCTTTTGCTTCCTTGGGATGAAACAGCCAACCTAAACGGCAACCGTTGTCCATCCACTCGCTCATTTTTTCTTGCGTAGCTTTCAGAGTGTCGGAAGGGGAAATCAATTCCACCACGAAGTCGGGGCACAGGGGCGGAAACTTTTCTTGTTGCTCGTACGATAGTGCCTCCCAGCGCGATTTCTCTACCCAGGCAACATCCGGCGAGCGCATGGCTCCGTTGGGCAAAATAAAACCCGTAGAGGAATTGAACACTTCGCCGGGTTCGTGTTCTTCGTTCCAGTGATCTAGTTTGGCAGTCAGTTTGCCATTCTTCTTGCCGGTAAGGCCGCCGGTTGGTGACATAATAATAATTTCTCCGTGAGCGTTTTTTTCAAAGCGCAGGTCGCGATTCTCCTGACAAAATTCAAAGAACTCGTCATTGGTAAACCGAAGTCCCTTGGGCAGCTTGATAGCGTACTTGTCCATAGGACGAAAGTTACTGATTTTCCAGCAAAAAAGCTTTTAATGCTTCGTACTGATTATTTAACGGAGTCGCGTGCTTTTTCTGAGAAACCAAGGCCTGCAAGGCGGGCGGCAACGGATAATCTCGCTTGATAGCGGCTTCTACCGTGTCTAAGAACTTGGCCGGGTGGGCGGTGGCCAGCACCACGCCGTAGGCGTCCGAATCGGTCTTTCGAAGGTGGTCACACAATCCCAAGTAGCCCACCGCCGTGTGGGGGCACATCACGTAGCCATCGTGTTGCTCGTAGACCTCCCGAATGGCCTCCTGCGTCTGCGCGTCGGTGTAGAACTTGCCGATAATATTCTTTTTTATCGCACTCCACTGTACGGTGGCATCGGCGTCGTCGGTCTGGTAGAAGGCCAGCAAGCGCGCGAAGTTGCTGGGATTACCCACGTCCATAGCGTTAGACAGCGTGCGCACCGAGGGGCGCGGCGTAAATTCTCCCGAAGTGAGGTACTGCGGCACAATATCGTTAGCATTGGTGGCGGCGATGAAACGATGCACCGGCAAGCCCATCCGCTGGGCGATGAGTCCGCCGCAGAGGTTGCCAAAATTGCCACTAGGCACCGAAAACACCAGTTCACGATTGGGATCAAAGCCGGGTTGCTGCTTCAGTTGGGCGTAGGCCCAAAAGTAGTAGAACGACTGCGGCACCAGGCGGCTGATGTTGATGGAGTTGGCCGAGGCCAGGTTCAGCTTCCGGTTGATGTCAGTATCCAGGAAGGCTTGCTTCACCAGGCGCTGGCAGTCATCGAAGGTGCCGTCCACCTCCAGGGCGGTCACGTTGTGGCCCACGGTGGTGAGTTGCTTTTCTTGCAGGTCGCTCACCTTACCCTTCGGATACAGCAGCGTTACCCGGATGCCGGGCACGCCCAGAAAGCCCTGGGCCACTGCCCCGCCCGTGTCGCCCGAGGTGGCCACCAAAATGTTAACGTCTTGCTGCTGCGGGTTTTTTTGCAAGAACCACGACATCATCCGGGCCATAAAGCGCGCCCCAAAGTCCTTGAAGGCCAGGGTGGGGCCGTGGAACAGTTCCAGTACTTGCACTTGATCGTCGAGCGGCACCAGCGGAGCGTCGAAGTTGATGGCGTCGTCAATCAGGCGGTGCAGCTCTTCGGCCGGAATTTCGTCGCTTAGCAGCGCTTCGGCCACCTTGAAGGCAATGTCGGCAAACGTCCGTGCTTCTATGGTGGCGAAGAAGGCGGCGGGCAGGCGCGGCAACGAGGCGGGCATAAACAGGCCGTTATCGTCGGGTAGGCTTTTGAACACCGCTTCCTGAAAAGTGAACGGCTGGGTTTGGTGGGTGTCGTTGGTGCTGTAGAGGTGCATAGAGTGATTGAATGAGAGAATGATTGAGTGGCTCGAGGGCGAACGGGACGAAGTCTAATCGAAGTAAGCGTTGTTTTCTTCTTGAGTGGCCAGTTGGTACACCTGCTCAATCTGAGAGGCTAAAATCCTTTCTTTGGATAGTTCGGGTAGGTGTTCCAGGGCAAAGTAGCGGGCATCCTCGATGTCAAAACCGGGACTCAGGCTTCCGGCCACCGCTTCGCACAGAAAAACCAGTTTGTACACGTAGAGGGGTTGCGGAGGATGCGGATGGCACTTTTTGTCGTAGACGGCCAGCAACCGGGCTACCGTTGCGTTCAAACCGGTTTCTTCTTTAATTTCTTTGCGGA
Organism: Cyclobacteriaceae bacterium; assembly: GCA_965217295.1. GTDB lineage: Bacteria > Bacteroidota > Bacteroidia > Cytophagales > Cyclobacteriaceae > Tunicatimonas. The sequence continues at coordinate 1,802,699 of CBDCHR010000008.1, read as the reverse complement.
TGACTTCCGACGGACTGAAGCCCACCTCGCCCCACCCGCCCGGTAGCGACCACTTTCCGTCGAGCGATTCTTTGACCAGTAACACCTCCCGGGCTTCGTTCAGGATCAGACCCCGAATATCTACTTTGGGGGTGGGGTAATCTTTCACGGGCATAAAAAAGTCGCGGAGCACCGGGAGTGGCTTTCTAGAGGTGGCGCTGAGCAGCTTTAGGCTGATAGCTGCTAGTTCCTCGTAACGTTCCCTATCATACTCGTTTTCAGCGTACAAAAGTCCAGTATCTGCTAATGCCTTTACTCTTTTAATTAGTTCTAGTGCATTTGTTTCGTCCATCTCATTGGGTTTTTCAAGGTCTGCGCGCAACGAGTCATTCCACCACCCGCGGGCCCTGCCGGTTCACCGACGATACGTACACTTCGCTGTCGATGTTAAGCGCTCCGAAGGCGTTCTGCATCTTGCGGCCTACCTCCTCGGCAATTTCTTGGTTCTTGCTTAGGGCAAATACCGAAGGGCCCGAACCGGAGATGCCGCAGCCCAGTGCTCCGGCTTCCCGGGCGTTGGCCTTCACGCTATCGAAGCCCGGAATGAGCAGCGAGCGAATAGGTTCTATGATCACGTCCTGCATGGATCGGCCGATCAGGTCCAGGTCGCACTGCCATAGACCCGCAATCAAGCCCGCGGTGTTGCCCCACTGCACGGTGGCATCCTTGAGCGAGATCTGCTTGCGCAGGATGCTGCGGGCGTCGCGGGTTTGCACCTCCACGTGGGGATGAATCACCGTCACCCGCAAGGCTTCGGGCGTGGGCACGCGGATCACGTCGAGCGGATCGTAGCTGCGGATAAGCACGAAGCCCCCCAGCAGGGCGGGAGCCACGTTGTCGGCGTGGGCCGATCCGCACGCCAGGCGCTCCCCCTCCATCGCGAAGGGAAGTAAATCTTCTTGGCGGGTAACCGCTTTTTCCGGTTCGTGGCGCTTAAGCAGTTCGTTGGCAGCAAACAGGCTCGCCACCGCGCTGGCCGCACTCGATCCCAGTCCGCTGCCCAGCGGCATTTGCTTGTACAGGGTGATGGCTACGCCGTGGCGCGACTGCACCTGCGCCAGCAGTTGCTTCACCACCACGCCCACCGTGTTTTTATCCGGATCGAGCGGCAGCTTGCCTTCGTCACCCACGATTTTTTCAATCACCACCCGGCCCGGTTGCTTGGTAAGCCGCATCACCACCTCATCGCCCGGATCGTTGATGGCAAAGCCCATGATGTCGAAGCCGCAGGCCACGTTGGCCACGGTGGCCGGAGCAAACACCCGAATGCTATGATTTTGACTCATTGATTTGGCAAAGGGCGTAAAGGTAGTGGTTTTTTAGATTAACCTACCGACTGCTGAGCGCCCGTTGGCCTTGCAACAGGAAAGCGGTGATATCAGCCACATCTTGCTCGTTAAGTTGCATATGTTCTGGCGAAGGCATAATGCTCAGATCGAGCCGCTTCTTGCGCTCTACTTTTTCCTCCTCAATCATATACCGACGCCCGTAAGTGTCCAGCACCGTTACCACCGCCCCGTCAGAGAGCAACAGTCCGTACACCACCCCTCCGTTGTTGAGCATCACCAGGTAGGGCTCATAGCCAAAGGCCACCCCCGCCTCCGGGTGCAGCAGACCTTCCAGCATGCCCAGCTTACCGTATTTGGTGCTGATGTTGGTAAGCATTGGCCCCACCTCGCTGCCCACTTCTCCCATCTTGTGGCAAGTCAGGCAGTTGCTGTAAAATAAGCTTTTGCCGCGGTTGGCATCCGCCGAGAGGTTCGCCACGCTTTCTACGCCGTACGAAGTCGTGTCGGACGGGGCAAAGTAGTGCGCCGCTAGCGCCCGGAGGTTACGGTCGTCCTCTTCTAACATTAGCGGGCGCAGCTGATGAAACAATGACCGGGGCAACTGTCCCCCCGCGACCAGGTAAATTAAGTGCAGCTTTCCGGCGGGTTGAGTAACCATCTGCTGGGCGGCAGCCAGTCTTTTCCCTAAGTTTATTGTGGTGTCGGCAACCCGTCGCCTTAACGCTAGCAGGTCCGGATGGGCCTCCGGCGAAAAATCATCCGGCGACTCCCAGTCTTTCAGGTACGCGCGCCAGTCGTTGGTCTTGCGAAACTGCAACCAGTACTGGGCCAAGCTCTTTACTTCACCTGATCCGTTTTCGGCCAACTGCCGGGTGGCCTCAGCCGCGGCTGCGCCGGAGATGAAAGCCAATGCGGTAAGGGATTTTTTTCGCTCGCCTTCAGTAAGTTGCCGGGAAGTGGCTCGGGTGGCTAGCGCGTTTGCTGCGGCAGCGGGGTGCAGTTCTTCCACCAGTAAAGCTAACTTCTCCGACCACTGCGCGGGAGCGGGGGCGTCAACGTGGTTGAGCAAGGAGGCGTAGAAAGCGTCTTCTTTGCCTTGCAAACCAATGCCCAGCGCCGTGAGGTAGGCTTTATCTTCACCACTGTATCCATCAGTAAGGGTAAGAAAAGTGGCTTCACTTTTGGCCAGCGGAGTGTCGCGCAGCGCGATGGCTACCTCCCGACGCACGGCGGGCGACGGATCTTTGGCAAGCCGTTGGGTATAGTCAACCAATTGGTCAGGATGCTCCTGCCGCAGTGCCCGGAAGGCCGTGATTCTGATCTGAGGATCGTTATCATTAAGCAGGGTTTCCACGGCTTCAATACCCGACGCACCCAGCTGAGCCAATAGCCACACCGCCCGGGCCCGGTGGTAAGGATTGTCGGAGCCCAGCACCTTTTTTACGGCGGAAACCGCGGAAGGGCCTTGTGCTATCAGTCGGCTAAACCCTAGCTGGCGCACGTTGACGGCCGGACTGAGCAGGGCCTGCACCTGCCCTTTGGTGCGGCTGAGGTCAATCGTCGGCGTAGGTAGTGCCCGACCCTTCGGCGCGATGCGATAGATGCGGCCGTAGCCCTTCTTGTCGTACATCTGGTGGCCGCCCACAATGGGGTCGTACCAGTCGGCCACGTAGATGGCTCCGTCGGTGCCGATGGCCACGTCGCTAGGGCGAAACCACTTTCGTCTATCTTCTTCCACATCGTTCCAGCGGTAGTCAGGATTATCGGTATCCACCGAAGCCACGAAAGCGGTGCGTTCAGATAGGTCATATCCCGCGCCCTTGGGCTTGGGGTGGTAGCCGAAGATGATGTTCCGCCCGGCGTCGGCGCTCAGTAGCAGGCCGCGGTGGTGTTTGCCCAGCGCGTCGCTTTCGTTCACCACCACCCCGGTGGGCGAACCCGAGCCGTAGATATCACCCGCGGGCATCACTCCCGGGTCTTCCTGGTGCCAGTGGGCCACCGCGATGCTTTGTCCCGGACGCCGGTCGGCCTGCCAGGTGCGCTCACCGGTGGCGTTGAAGTAGCCCGCGTTGCCGCCTTTCATCAGCCAGGTGGTGCGGCAGGTAGCCACCTGGTCGTCGTTGTCGTTTTGCCACAGGTCGCCGTAGGAGTCGACGAACACTTCGTAGGAGTTGCGGAAGTTATGAGCGAGCACCTCGAGCCCGGTGCCGTCGGGGTTCACCCGCAGGGCCAGGCCGCCCGTCCAAATGCGCCCGTCGTCGCTGCGGTGGTTCGGCGAGTTGGTGTTGCTGTAGGGCGTGCCGCCGTTGTAGATGCTGCCGCTGCGCAGCGTCCATCCGGCCCGGTCGGTGACCACATGCGGCCCCGCGTTGCCGGTGTTAAAGTACCAGCGCCCGTCGGGTCCTGATACGACTGAATGCAGACCGTGGTCGTGGTCGAGCCCCCCAAAGCCGGTGAGTAGCACCTCCTTTTTGTCGGGTACGTCGTCGCCGTTTTCGTCGGTGTAGATAATGATAGAGGGCGCGCAGGAGACGATCACCTGGTTGCCAATGACGGCAATCCCCAGCGGAGAGCGCAAGTCCTCGTCCTGAACAAATACTTTAGAAGTGTCGGCCACGCCGTCGCCGTTGGTATCTTCCAGGATCATCACGCGGTCGCCCTGCGGGTGCTCCCGGTGGCCTTCGTGGTTGTTGAAATCGCGGTAGTTCACCGCTTCGGTGACCCACAGCCGTCCGCGGGCGTCTACGTCGATGTTGGTAGGGTTGAAAAGCTGCGGCGATTCAGCCCACACGGTGGCCTCCAGATCGTCGGGCAAGTAGAGCAACGGTTCGGGAGCGGTTTCTTTGGAAGAACCATTGTTGTTCGGGGAGCAACCCAGGGTGAAGAGGAGCAGGGCCGGTAAACAGTACTGTAGAAATTTCATGGAGCTTTTGTTGATCGTCTTAGTGTGAAGAGGTTTTTGGCATAATTAGCCCTGGTTCACCACCTTTCTAATGTACCGATTGTTAGCCTTATACGTCTCCAGTAAATCCATCCCGTCGGGCCGGGCTCCTTCAATGATCACCCAACCCGAATAGTTCATGTCGTTCAAAATCCGACCAACCCGCATGAAGTCGATCTCTCCCTTGCCCAGCAGGTGGCCGTTTTCCTTCATGTGCACTTCGCAGATGTACTCAGTGCCCAGCCGGGCCATCTCTTCGTAGATGTCGTAGCCCATCTTGTGCGAATTGGCCACGTCGTAGTACACCCGCACGTTGGGCGAACCCACGGCCTCAATGATCGCCAGGTGCTCATCGGCGCTGAGCCACGACTCGATGCCCAGCACCACCCCGGCTTCTTCGGCCCGGGGTGCCACCCGGCGCAGGCGACGGATCACCTCCTGCTGCCCGGCTCCGTCACCCTTCAGGTCGCCTTTGCTAAAAAAGGCCAGCAAAACAATGGGGCAGCCCATCGCCTGGGCTACGTCGATGCTGTCGCGCACCCAGACTTCGGTCTGAGGTTCTGATTTATAGGGCACTTCATTGAGTTCGCCAATGGCCAGGCTGGAGATGCGTACGTTATGCTCTTGAGCAGCTTCTTGGTAGGCCTGCTGCACTTCCGGTTGGCGCAGGTGCATGTTGTTGGCCGATGTCCCCAAACTGACCTGCACGCCGTCCAGTCCGATCTTCTCCGCAAGAGTGAGGGCTTCTACTTCGCCCAGTTGGTTGATAGACCAGTCGCAAACGCCGATGGGGTAGGGCGCTTGGCGATGGTTAGCCATTGCGATCCGTCCGGGGCTGATGGTGGCTAATCCGAGTAGGGCGGCGGAGCTTTTCAGGACCTGGCGGCGGGACGGCGAGTGCGTAGTTTTCATGGTGAAATTTACTACTTTTATAACACTTTCGGACTACGCCCGGCAGAATGGCAAACTTTGTTTAACTAACAATGTGAAAAATTTTTGCATCGCGCTACTTCTACTACTGCTAGAGAGTATGCCCGGTTTTGTCCGAGCACAACACGTGTTTAGTCTGCAAACCGGCGGACAACGTTACCTCACTCGGGAATCCATTCTTTCGCCTTTATCTTACCGGGGAGCGTACGTACCGTTGCAGTTTTCTTACGCCTACATTGCTGAAAGATCTTATCAGGAAGTACGCATCCTACGCGGCGCGGGCGAACTCACTTCTTCCATTACATCCACGAACGAGTTCGGACGGAACCATTACGTAGAACTGCTGGCGCTACAATTTCAGTATACCTACCTGAGACGCTTCCGGGCGGATGCCCGCTACACTGTGTACGGCGGCGGGACGCTTCAGGCAACGTACTTCGACAAAGATATGACCTATTTACGGGGACGAGACGGCCGGGCCGCTGATGTGTTTATCGCTCCGGCAGTGACCGGAGCCGTGGTGGCCACTTTCGGAGAGCGACACCGGGGGCGCGGGCAATTGGTCCTGGCTCCGTTGGCCTACGTGGCCGGGCGCACCTACGCGGCCAACCGCCCCCCGCTACCGCTGATCGACCAAGAACTTACGGTAATCAACGCCCTGAAGTACGGCGACTGGCTGGCGCTACCCCGGTTCATGGACTTCCGGTTCGAAGTCGAGTATCAGTACCAACTTAGTCGCCACTGGTCCGTGGGCGCAACTTATCAGTTCCAGCACTATCGATACGATAAGCTGGGGCCGTTCACCGTGCGCTCGGCAATCCATACGGTGCTGCTTGGTCCAACCTTTCGTTTATGAAAACTCTTTTATACGTTTTGGTGGCAATCTTCATTATCCTGGGAAGCGGATGCGATCAGGTTTGGGTAGGCCCCGAACCGGCCAACACTCCCGAAGCAAACTTTTATGCGTTCTGGCGCAGCTTCGACCGCCACTATTCGTACTTCTCAACTAAGGGGATAGACTGGGATTCTGCTTACCAGACGTATCGTCCGCGCGTCCGACCCGGTACTAACGACGAAGCACTATTTGCTATCTTGTCAGAAATGGGTGGACTGCTGCGGGACGGGCACTTTTTCCTTAGTTCCGACGACTTTTCGCGCTACTACTCGTATAAAGACAACGCCCGGCAGGCAACCATCCCGGTACATCCTTTTCCTGCTCTCTCTTACCTGGAAAACGAACGGCAGATTAGTCCGTACGTCGTCTACGCCCGAGTACGGGGCACCCCGTTGGGTTATCTGCGGATCACCAACCTGGATGGCAACGCCGAAGATTATCAGGTGATTGACGACGTGCTCACCCGCCTGAACGATACGGAAGGTTTGATTGTGGACGCCCGCACCACCGGAGGCGGGGACCTTGATCTGGCGGAGATTGTGGCCAGCCGGTTTGCCGATCAGTCTTATTTGTACCGACGCTATAAGTACCGAAATGGAGTGAATCGGGAAAACTTCACGGACTGGATTGACGACGTACTGCTTCCGGCGGGGCAATCAAGATATACTCGTCCGGTGGTGATGCTTACGGACCGCCGCTGCTTTAGTGCCTGCGAAAGCTTCGTGCTGATGATGCAAGCGCTGCCTACCGTGACCACGGTGGGAGATACCACGTTTGGCGGCACGGCGCGGGCGGTGGTGCAAGAATTGCCCAACGGCTGGACCTACCGGGTGTCTACCTGGTTCGTTACCCAACCGGACGGGCAGGTGGTAGAAGGCAACGGGGTGGCTCCCGAAGTGAGCGCACCCTACAACGGAGTGGATTCACTGGACAACGCGATGGAGCGGGCTATTGAGTTGCTGACCGAAGATTAGCGTAGCACCCCTAGCGCAACCAATTCTGCCCGCAAATCAGTTTCGGGAGTTAGGTGAATACCGCGGATGCCCAGTGCCTCAGCGCCCGCCACGTTCTCTTGCACGTCGTCGATGAAAATAGCCTGTTCGGGCACGATGGGTTGGCGGTCGAGTAGGGTTTGGTAGATTTTGGGGTCGGGCTTCACTAGTTTCAGCTCGCCTGATACGACCGTATCTTTGAAATAGCGCAGAAAAGGGAAGCGTTGCTGGGCCACCGGAAAGGTTTCGGCCGACCAGTTGGTGATGGCGTACAGGTGAATGTCCGGCCGCCGATGAAGGTCTTCCAGCACGGTTACATTTTCTTCAATGGCTCCGCCCAGCATCTCGTCCCAGCGCTCGTGGTAAGCCCGAATATTAGCTTCGTGCTCAGGAAACCGCTCAATGCGCTCTCTTACTGCCTCTTCAAACAAACGTCCGCGGTCTTGCTCTTTATTCCAGGCTCCGTGGCACACTTTAGTGAGAAAGAGCTGCATCTGCACTTCGTCGGTAAAGATTTTGCGGTACAGATACTCGGGATTCCAGTCGATCAAGACGCCGCCCAGGTCGAAGATGACGGTGGTAAAGGTTGGGTTCATAGAAGCTTGCTTCGAGTATAGAACAGGTGTTTCGCGGCATAACCAGAGACTGACTGTAAAATGACGTCGACAAGGTAAAAAAAAAGAGAACCTTTCGGCTCTCTTGCTACATAAGATCTTTGCTGGTTTTACCCTTTGCGATCCTCGCCACGGGGGCAATCGTCTTTTTTGGGCTGCTGACACGGCTCTACGGCGTTGGCGTTGCAAATGGGGCAGTGCGCTACGTCGGCGGATTGAGTGGTTTCTTGCTTTTTCATGGCTATGAGGATTAAATGACTATTTGATTACAGTTCTATAAACTGGCTTCCTCCTCCGATAGTTGCACTGGAAAGTAATTTGAAGATAGTCTAAATAACTGTAAATCAGTTGTTTAGAATCGTTTTAAACAAGCATTAGTCCAGAAGCTGCTCATCAGGACAGTAGTAGGTGCTGCGGCCGCCAACCACCGTGCGCTCGATGTTCTTCTGCTGCAGCGGATGACCATCTCGCTCCAACCAGCGGTAGGTTACCAGGAAATCCCGGGGAAAATCTTCGTACCGCGCCTCGTGCCGAATGGCGGTTTCCAGCACGTGCTGCATCTTGTCATAAATGAGGGCAACCTTGCTTTCGCTCAGCTGATTCGCCGGAGTCATCGGGTGCACCTTGGCTTGGTATAAAATTTCATCTACAATCCAGTTGCCCAGTCCGGCTACCAAACTTTGGTTCAAGAGCAACGGTTTGATCAATCCCTTGCGCCCGGCCAGCCGCTGGCTAAACTCTTCGAGCGTGATGCGCTGCGCATCCTGGCCCAATTTCTTTTTCTTCCGAAACTTTTCCAGATCGTCCGCGATCCCTACGCGTCCCAGAATGCGCGGACAGCAGAATGCCACGAAAAAGCCATCGTCCAGGCCCCACTCGACCTTAGCAAAACGAGGGGTGTCCTCCCGATCACGGTAGTAGCGCAGCGAACCGGTCATGCCGAAGTGCAGGGTGAGCCAAGCCCCGCCGCTCAGCTCGACAAAGAGTTGCTTGCCAATGCGTTTTGTGCTCACGAAGGTTTGCCCCACCAGCCGCTCTTCCAGTATTTCGGGAGGCACCAATACCACCCGGGGCTCATGCACCGCTACCGACACCACCTTCCGGCGCAGCGCGGTTTGTCCAAAAAACTTCTGATACGTGGCTACTTCGGGCAGTTCAGGCATGTATGAAACAGGAGCAATTGGTTAGAAGAAAACCGGTCGCCGGACAAACGCACTATTCTCCTGTGCCGGACGCAGGCGCATAAATCGTCTGATCGGCGGCGGGATAACGGTTGTTGCTTCGATCCACGTCGGCCAGTCGCATCGACGGGTCGATCACCATACTTTTGATGTTGCTAGCCGGATGGGGAATGGTCATGCGGTAGGTGGGGTACGTCCAGGGCCAATCTTCCAGCACCGTGCGCGTCGCGTCGGTTTCATTTTCTTTCTCACCGCGCATAATCCGCAGGGGGATATAAAAAAGCTCCTGTCGGCCGTCTTGATAAGTCACCATCACATCGAGTGGCATGGGCATGGCTCCCACCCGGTGTAGGGTCACGTTGGTCTGCTGTTCGTCACTCTCTACCGACTCGATGCCGTAGTCTACCGTGCGGATACTGTTCACAAAATACTCCAGGTACCAGTCCAGTTCCAAACCCGACTCTTTTTCCATGATTCGCAAGAAATCGTGCGCGTCAGGATGCTTAAACTTCCAGGTGTTAAAGTAACGGCGCATGCCCCGCTCGAACGTGTTCTGCCCCACCACGTAGCTCAGCTGGTGCAAAAACACGGCTCCCTTCGAGTAGGCGGCCGATCCGTAGGCCCGGTTCGTGGCGTAGTGGTCGGAGTGGGTGGTCATCGGCTCTTCCAAACCCGACTCCACCAGGGCAAAGTAGCTGGCGTAGGAGCCCGCCTGGGGATTGGCCGATGGGTCAAACGGCGAAGGGTCGGTGCCGTTAAACAAGAAATGAAAGGTACGGCTGTCGGCATAGGAAGTGAACCCTTCGTCCATCCAGGGATACAGACTTTCGTTGGTGCCCAGCACGCCCTGGTACCAGCTGTGGATCAGTTCGTGCACCGTCACGCCTACCAAACTGATGAACGAGCGGTGCCCGGTGATCAGGGTCATCATAGGATATTCCATGCCGCCGTCGCCTCCCTGCACCACCGAGTAGCTCGGGTAGGGATATTTGCCAAAGCGTTCGTTCATGTACTGAAAGGCTTTCACCGTCAGGCTGGGCAGTTGCTCCCACTGCTGCACCAGGGTGTCGGGTTGGTAGAAGAAGTGCAGCAGCGGACCATTGGGCACCTGGGCGGTGGTGTGCCGATAGTCGGGGTCGGCAGCCCACGCAAAATCGTGCACGTTGTCGGCCCGAAAATGATAGGTGAGCGAAGCATTCTCATCACGTCTGGCTGGTTTCTGCTGGTCGGAATAGCCGTGGCCAACTTCCTGGGGGTTTTGCAGCACCCCGGTGGCCGCCACCACGTAGTTGGCCGGGATAGTGATTTTCACGTCAAACGAACCCCATACTCCGTAGAACTCGCGCCCAATATAGGGATTAGGATGCCAGCCGTCTTCGTCGTATTCGGCGAGCTTAGGATACCACTGCGCCATCGAGTAGCGGATGCCCTCGGCATTGTCGCGCCCCGAGCGGCGAATTTGTTCGGGTACCTGCGCCTCAAACTCCATCACCAGGGTGGTCGACTGCCCCGGCAAGAGGGGTTTGGCCAGCGGAACGACCAGGATTGTTTCTTCGGTGGTAGGTTCCAGCGGAGCGCCGTCTTGGGTAAGGGAAGCTACCCGTTGGTAACCAATTTCGTTGTCCCGGAGACCCAGAATACGATCGCCCACGCGGCGGTCGGGGTCGGCAATGGTGCGCGAGCGCACATCCATCATGCTGCCGGGCTGAAAGGCATTAAAGTAGAGGTGATAATACACGCGGTTGAGCGTGTCGGGAGAATTGTTCTGGTACTCGAGCGTTTGCTTTCCGGTGAATCGGTTGGTGTTCACGTCCATTTGCACCTCCATCTGGTAGGCCACTTCCTGTTGCCAGTAGTTAGCCTGACCGAAGGTCTGTGCTGCGGAAAAGAGAGTGACTAATAATAAGAGGATAGGCAATAGGTAGTTTCTTCTAAAGGAAGGGACTCGAAGCAGGTTTTTCATATCAACGATTTATTGCTAGTTTTGACAACCGGAGAGTTTGGAAAAGGTTTGGCACCCGGTGCGGTCGCAATCTCGCTAAATTTCAGGGGTAAGTCGCTTCGCCAGCAACTAAAAACCGCTACGCTACCACAATCAAACTGATTATCCTTGAGGATTCACGTTTCATTACTTTTTAACTGACTTTGATGAGTAGCATTAAGATACTACTGGTGGAAGACAACCCGGCCGACCAAATTATGGTAGAAAAGGTGTTGCAAGACGCCACCACGTTTCAGTATCAACTGTCTACCTGCGAACGGGTTCAGGAAGTCCCCCACTACATTGAACAGGAGGGCCCTGACATTATCTTGCTCGACCTCTCGCTACCCGACAGCTCCGGGTTGGTCACCCTTGAAAAGATCAAAGAGTATTCGCCCCACATTCCGGTGGTCATCTTCACGGGTTTGGCCGACCAGCAGGCGGGGATAGACGCCATCAACCGGGGGGCAGAAGATTACTTGGTGAAAGGAGAGATTCGCGAAGGAACCACTTTGGAAAGAACCATCAATTTTGCGCTCGAGCGTTACAAACTGCGGCAGGAACTGGTGCAATCGATGGATCAGGTGAAACGATCTAACCAAAAGCTAGAGGATTTCGCCTACGTCATCTCCCACGACCTCAAGTCGCCCATCAGCAACCTTCGATCGCTGGTCGATATGTTCGACCAAGACGCCATCACCGACGACCACAACCGGCAGGTGATGTCCATGATCGACGGCAGCGTGAGCAAACTGAGCAACATGCTGAGTAGTTTCATGAGTGTATTCCTGACCGAAGAGGGGTTTCAGCAGTCGCCCGAGAAGCTGACGATGAGCGAAGAACTGAACGACGTGCTCCGCACTCTTGCCCAACTTATTGAGGAAACAGACACCACCATTGATACCGATTTCAGTAGGGTTCCGACGCTGGTTTTCGTGCCGGTATTGTTCCAGAGTATTCTGCAGAACCTGATCACTAACTCGATCAAGTATTGCTCTGCCGAGCGTGATCCGGTGATTCAGATCAGTTCGCACGACGCGGGCGACTACGTGCTGCTGCGCTTTCAGGACAATGGCATCGGCATCGATACCGAGCGAAACCAGCGCAACCTGTTTAAGCTCTTCAAACGCTTCAACCCCAAGCATGCCGAGGGCAACGGGGTGGGCTTGTACACCATTAAATCAATTCTGGATACTAGTGGCGGAAAGATAGACATCGAAAGCGAGGTGGGGCAGGGTACCTTATTCAAACTCTACTTCAGCAAAGTGCGCGCGTGAGGATGTTGATGATCTGTAGGGGTGGTTGGATGTTGGATGTTGGATTTTCGCAACTTGTTTCTAATGTCCAACATCTTGCCACTCAGAAAGTCATCCGCGCGGCGGCGGCCAACATCCAATATCTAGCCTGCGTAGAAGATCATCCAACCTCACTTCTCCCGCTCAATGGTATACTCTACCAGGCGAGCCAGCGATCGTTTGTGCTCCGAATCGGGGAACGTTTGAAGAATGGTTTTGGCTTCTTCGTGGTACTGCTTCATGGCTTCGGTGGCGTAGGCCAGTCCGCCCGAACGCTTCACAAAATCAATTACCTCGCGCACCTTGTGCTTCTGCTCGCTTTGGTTCTTCACAATGTAGATAATGCGCCGCTTGTCGGCCGAAGAAGCCTGCTGCAGGGCGTGGATCAGGGGCAGGGTCATCTTTTTCTCCTTGATATCAATGCCCACCGGCTTGCCAATTTCGGCCGCACCGTAGTCGAACAGGTCGTCTTTGATCTGGAAAGCAATGCCCACCTTTTCGCCGAACTGCTGCATGCGGGCCACAGCTTCGGGTTCGGCATTCACGGAAGCGGCTCCGACCTCACAGCAGGAGCTAATCAGCGAAGCGGTTTTCCGACGAATAACGTCGTAGTATATGTCTTCGGTGATATCGAGCCGACGTGCTTTTTCGATTTGCAGCAGTTCGCCCTCGCTCATATTTTGTACGGCAGTGGATACAATTTTAAGCAAATCGTAATCTTCATTTTCTACCGATAGCAACAGGCCGCGCGACAGTAGATAATCGCCTACCAGCACGGCAACCTTATTCTTCCATAACGCATTGATAGAAAAGAAGCCCCGCCGGAAGTTTGAGTCATCCACCACGTCGTCGTGCACCAGCGAAGCGGTGTGGAGCAGTTCGATCAGAGCGGCCCCGCGGTAGGTCGCTTCCTGGATTGTGCCGCTGGTGCCTGCCGTTAGGAACACAAACATCGGGCGAATCTGCTTGCCCTTGCGCTTCACAATAAACCCCATGATCTTATCAATCAGCATCACGTTGCTCTTCATCGAGTCGCGAAACTTCTTTTCAAAGTTCGCCATCTCGTGCCGAATAGGGGATTGAATTTCCTGAATGGTGTCCATAGCGTAGCGGTGCAATAGTAGCACCTAATCGGGCGAATGCAAAATTATACTTTCCGAAAGAGAAAGTGTTCTTTGGTGTGGCTACCTAGTTGGGGAGCCGTCTGGTGAGCAGAGTCATTTATGGAAAGGGGGAAGCGTTGGGTTCGTTAGTACAAGAACCCAAAAAGCCAAAGGGGAATTTTGTTTTTGAAACCTGTTTCGATGTTGTCAGCCGCTACGTAGGCCTGCTCGATGCCTTTAACTTGCTGATACGATTTGTTTCTTCCGCCCACCTCAAAAGTGAGCGACTTGTCGATCACAAAATCACCAGCTTTACCAAACGAAACCGCGTGGGCTTGGTGGAGCTGGTTGTAAAAAAATGTTTCCCTAAGATTGCCCACGTTCGTTTGCTCACTGGCCAGGGCGTACATCAAGTTGGTGTTGTTCAGAAAAATCTTTTCGGGCTTCGTTAAGTAGCTAACCCCTTCGGTATCGTTTCTCAACAGGTTAATCACGTGGGCCCGTTTAAGATAGTTTAAGTAACGCAAGGTGGCGTCACGCGAGGTTTCAATTCGCTCGCTGAGTTTAGCGATATTGGGCTTGAATGGCGAGGCAGTGGCAATGATGTACAGTAGTTTCTTGAGCTTACTGATGGTCGTATAGTCTATCTTCTGAACCGCTGGCAAATCAGTTTCCAGAATTAAATTAACGACCGTAGCCAGCCGCTGGGCATAATTGATTTTATTTTCTACGAAAAAGGGGTAATAGCCGTGTACCAAATAATTTTTGAACGCTGGTATTGGTTTGACAGCGGCCGTCACTTCCTGAGCCAGGGTTACGTGGTGCCGGATAATCTTTTCCAGTGAGTAGGCCGGTAAGTGTACGTTCTGGTCCAATGCGAGGTATTCTCGCAAAGAAAGGCCGTGCATTTCGTAGGCAACTGCCCGTCGACTTAAGTCAGCATCACCCCGGTATATCTCCAGCATCGAAGAACCGGTGAACACAATCTTAAGGGTACTGTGGTTGTCGTAGATGTTTTTCAGTTCAACAGACCAGTTAGGATACTTATGAACCTCATCCAGAAACAAAAACTTTCCTCCTTGTCGGACAAACTCATCGGCAAAGTCTACCAGTGAATGCGTTTGAAAATACAGATTATCCAGACTCACCAGGAGGACCGACTCATCTAACGGATAATTTTCTTTGACATACTGTAGGAGCATCGTCGTCTTGCCCACGCCGCGCGCTCCCTTGATGGCGATCAATCGGTCGTTCCAGTCAATCACATTCAGCAGATAGCGCTTAAAAGTCAGCGGCGTCTCTTGAATTCTTCTGACAAAAAGTTCGTAAAGCTTTTCCATAAGACGTTTTTTCTGTAAAACGAAAAACATCTAAAAACGTTTTACAAGAAAAACGTTTTTAGTAGAATTTAACATTCTTATTGGTTTTGCGTACGTATAAGCATGAAAACTTACGTGTGTGCCGCCACCGTCTGGTTGGGGCTGATCGGTTGTCAACTTTCTTCTGACGCTCCTTCATCCAATAAAGCACAACGCATCATCGACCAAGCCATTGCCGCCCACGGTGGAGAGGCATTGTTATCCACGCACATCTCGTTCGACTTCCGAAAAAAACACTACGAAGCACTGCTCAACCGGGGACAGTTTGTCTACGAAAGCACCGGCGAAGATTCTACCGGCGCGCGAGTGCATGACGTGCTGGCCAACAACAGATTCACCCGCACGGTGAACGGGCAGCCCGTTGATTTAACCGAAGAAGATCGGCAGCGCTACGGCAATTCGCTCAATTCGGTGGTGTACTTTGTGTTGCTACCCTACCCGTTAAACGACCCCGCCGTCAATAAGGAGTATTTGGGCGAGGCCACGCTGCAGGGAGAACCCTATCACAAAATCCGAGCAACGTTTAGGCAGGAGGGTGGGGGCGACGATTTCGACGACGAATACGTATACTGGATTCATCGTGATCGGCACACGGTGGATTACCTGGCCTATAGCTTCGAGGTGAACGGGGGCGGCACCCGCTTTCGCCGAGCGTATAACCCCCGGGTGATCAAAGGAATCCGATTCGATGACTATATCAATTACGAAAGCACTGTGCATAACTTTTCCCTGGAAGACTACGATCAGTTGTTCGAAGCTGGCAAGGTGGAAGAACTGTCGCGGATTGATACGGAGAACGTTGGGGTAGAAGAAGCAGATACGTAGCCCATAAAGCAGTTTGAACAGATAGTCCCAAACCGGCCCGGTGCCGTCAACCTTCCGAAATGAAATTTGACCTTGACTACTACGATCACCTGCTGCTGGACATGAACGGAACGTTTGTATTCGACTTTGATCAATTTGGCCCGGAGCAGGACTTCGGAGCAACGTATCAACGATTAGAATACCGGTCGCTTGCACCCAAAGACGCCCATCGGCGGGTAAGAGCCGCTCATGACTACCTGTCGGTGCGCTACACCGACGAAGCTTATTACGCCAGCTTTCCGAGCGTGACCACAGCCTTCCTTGAAACGTCGCCTGAAGTACTTTCCGCCGAAACCATCGACGAACTCGTCGCCACGTTTACCGCGCATGAACTCGGCGTGTTGCCAGCAGGATACAAAGTGGCGCTCAAGAATCTATCGGCCCGCAAACCCCTGAGCGTGCTCAGCAACCTGTGGTCCTCCAAAGACCGTTGGCTCGAGCAGTTTGCGCAGTGGGGCATCTCTAACTACTTTCATAGCCTCTATTTTTCGAGTGACGGGCCCGAGATAAAGCCCCACCCCGCGTTTTTCAATCGTGCGCTGCAACCTATTCGGCAAGGCAACCCCGCCGCCCGGGTGCTCTACGTCGGCGATTCGTACCGGTGCGACGTGCTGGGCGCGGTAGCGGCCGGAATAGACGTAGTTTGGCTTTCAACCGAAGATTCGATACGCCGCAGGGAGGGCCAACCCGTGGCAAAGTTTGCTGATTTACTGGAGTTTGAGGAAGTGGTGTAATTACTAAAACCCCAACCTTTCCCGCACCCGCTCTAGCACTGGCCGGGCAATCGCTCGCGCCCGGGCTTCGCCCTGCTCCAGTTCGCGGTGCAACTCCGGTAGGTTGTTCAGGTAATAGTTATAGCGCTCGCGCTCGGTAGCGAAAGTATCGCGAAGCAACTCAAACAGCGCTTGCTTCGCATGGCCGTAGCCGTAGCCTCCCCTAGCGTAGTTATCGCGCATCTCGGCAATTTGGGCTTCGCTGGCCAGCAAGCTATACAGCGCAAACACCGTATCGTTGGTGGGGTCTTTCGGTTCTTCCAGCGGAGTACTGTCCGTCACAATGCCCATCACCTGTTTCCGCAGGGCCTTGTCGGGCAAAAAGATGTCCAGAATGTTGCCGTATGATTTGCTCATCTTTTGCCCGTCGGTGCCGGGGATGGTCATGCGGGTTTCATCAATCCTGGCCTCGGGCAGCACCAAGGTGTCGCCGTAGCGGTGGTTGAAGCCACTGGCAATGTCGCGGGTCATTTCCAAGTGCTGCTGCTGGTCTTTGCCCACTGGCACCACTTCGGCGTCGTAGAGCAAAATGTCGGCGGCCATCAGCACCGGGTAGGTAAACAAACCCGCGTTCACGTCGGCCAGGCGGTCGGCTTTGTCCTTGAACGAGTGGGCGTTGGCCAGCATCGGAAAGGGCGTGAAGCAGTTCAGGTACCACGCCAGTTCGCACACCTCCAGAACCTTCGACTGCCGATAAAGCAAATTCATTCGTGTATCGAAGCCAAAGGCCAACCAGGCGGCCGCCACGGCATTCACATTGTCGGTGCGGGTTTGGGCGTCCTTGATGGTGGTGAGCGAGTGCAGATCGGCAATGAAAAACAGCGACTCATTCGCCTGTCCATTGGCATCGGTAGCTTGCGAAAGTTTGATCGCCGGTTGAATGGCTCCCAAGATGTTGCCCAGGTGCGGTTTCCCTGAACTTTGTATGCCGGTTAGTATGCGAGTCATTCTAGCACAGATATTGTTCTTCTCTTCGTTCTTTGCAAAGTAAACTAAATCTACGATGATCTTGAAACAACCGCGGTGGTTTATCACTGCCCTTCTTTTTTTGTCAGCAGTGAGCCTCAGCCACGCCCAGGCCCCCGCTATGCGCTTTGAAACCGACGACCACGACTTCGGCACGGTGCCCGAAGAGGGCGGTCCCATTTCGCACCCGTTTACCTTCGTGAACACCGGCGACGCGCCCCTGCTCATTAGCGAGGTGAAGGCTTCCTGCGGATGCACCACTCCCAGTTGGTCCAGAGAGCCCATTGCTCCCGGCGACACCGGCGTGGTGGTGGCGCAGTACAATCCTCAGAACCGCCCGGGCACCTTTCGCAAGGCCATCAATGTCACCTCCAACGCTGAGCCAGCCATTCGCGTTTTGTCCATCAAAGGAGTGGTGAACCCCAAGCCCAAAACGCCGATCGACGACTACCCTACCGCGATGGGCAACCTGCGGGTAAAGTACCAGTCGCTGAACATGGCCAAGGTGCTTACCAAAGAACCGATTACCAAGTCGTTCGAGATGTATAACGACGGGCCCGACGCCATTCTGTTTAATACCATTAACGTTACCCCTCCCCACATCACCATCGATGTGGAGCCTAAGGAGTTATTACCGCGGCAGAAGGGCTTCATTCGAGTGACTTACGATGCTACCCAGGCGGTGGAGCAAGACCGGCTGGGTTTTTCTACCGACCGTATTCGCTTGTATACCAACGAGCCCGACAGCGTGAAGGAGTTCACCGTGATGGCTACTGTGGAAGAGCACTTCAAGCCGCTCACCGAAAAAGAATTACGGAAAGCTCCTAAAATATCTTTCGCCAGCAAAACGCACGACTTTGGCACTGTTGCCCAAGATGAGGTTGCGAAGACCGCGTTTACGTTTACCAATACCGGAAAAGACGATCTGCACATTCGCTCCACCAAGGCCAACTGCGGCTGCACGGTTTCTGAGCCAAGCAAAAAAGTGTTAGGCCCGGGTGAAAGCAGCACCATTGCCGTCACTTTCAACGCGCGCGGGCGGCGGGGCAAGCAGCAAAAAACCGTCACGGTGTTCTCAAACGACCCCGTCAACCCCACGCAGCAGCTGACGATCAAAGCACGGGTGAACGCAGGAGAATAAATGCCCGAAATGAGCGCAACGTACGCAAACTAGACTTTTTGTGGTAACTTTTTAACTATTTGGATAGTTTCTTGTACTGTTTTTTAGATAACTAAATCTTGAAATATGAAAAAGAGCACAGTATTCAATCGTTTCATCCTGGCAGCGCTGTTTTCTAGCTACCTGTTTAGCTGTAGTCAGGAGGATGATCCCCAAGCAAAACAAGAAGTACCGGCAGTTCCGCCTGCCGCCACCCTCGAGATGGAGCTGTATAGCTTTTCAGAAGAAGATGCCTCCAACGGCCGGACCATGTCGGAAAATTACTGGAACGTTACGCACGCTAAAGTGGGATTCGTTGTTTGGAGCAACATCATAAAACTTCAGTTGGCGGTTCCTACCGTGGCCTTGGCCGAAGCGTTTAAGCAGCAGCCCATTGTGGTGGAGGAAGGAAAGTGGCTCTGGACCTACGCCGTTGACTTAGATGCCAACTACCAAGTGAAATTGTACGCCAATGACCGAGGGAACCAGCAGGTGGGGTGGGAGATGTATCTCTCAAAAAGCGGCGGATTTCAAGATTACCTATGGGTAACCGGAACGTCTGCCCGAAGCGGAGAAGCAGGGTCGTGGATCTTGAACGATGATGCTTCGGAACTAATGAAAATTGATTGGAAAAAGAGCAGTTCGGATACAGTGAGCGAACTTGTCTATACCCACGTGAAGGAAGGTAGTGAATATGAAGACAGCTACGTGAAGTATCAAGTACTGGATGAAGGTGACTACAACGTTTCGTACAACGTTTACCTGAGCAACGAAGACAATCTACTTAAGATTGATTATAACACTGAGACGCAGGTAGGCCGGGTAAGCGATCCGAATCGCTTTAAGGACGACGCGTGGCACTGCTGGAACGGCGACTTTGAGGATATCAGCTGCGAATAGCTTTTAGCACAGTAATACCAATGAAAAAGGGATGCTTCTGACCGAGGCATCCCTTTTTGTTTCGATACAATCAGCTTTATGAAGCACTCGCGGTGGCTTCGGCCTCTTTGTCGGCTTTGATGTCAAAGCCCACGTTCACCGTGTTATAGATAAATTTGTCTTTGGCGCGCGCTTCCATATCGTTCTCGTCGCCGTAGGATACGTTCCACTTAGTGCGATCAATATTGAACTTAGCCTGAGCCTCTATCTGATCACCGGTAACACTTACTTTAGCCGGAAACATAACGCTCAACGTGGTGTCGCGCATGGTGAGGTTGCCAGTGATAGCGTGCGTAGGATTGTCTACGGTATACTCATCTACTGCTTCATCGTTCACCACCACATCTAAGCGCGAGGTGTCGGCTTCCATTGTTGCTTCCGAGATAGGCTGCACTTCGGTGATTTCAAACTTAGCGGTAGGATACTCTTCAACCGCAAAGAAGTCGGGCGATTGCAAATGCCCGGTCAGCTTTTGTTTGTCCTCGCCTTCCAGATCAAGCACATCGATGGTGTTGAGGTCCATGGTGAAGCTACCGCCCACCACTTTACCGTTTTCTACGGCTAGCATGCCATCCTGGATGCCAATTGTGCCGTTGTGCCGTCCGGTAGGCTTAAACCCGTACCAGGTGAGTTCGCTCGCTTCGGTATCAAGCGGATAATTTACGGCTTGAGCGCTGAGCTGATCCACCTCTTGGGCGGCCCCCACTTCGGCGGTGTCGCCACCGGGCTTTTGCTGACAACTGCTCACCAAGAAGGTAGCCAACAGGGCTAGGATAGGGAATGATAATGTCTTCATAATTGGTTTTTTGATGATGGTTTTAGGATAATTATACTGCCAATGCCTCCAGAAAGTTGTCTAAACAACAATCATTTTGTAAAATTATCTCTCAAAGTGCTTCATTCTGCCCCGCAACCCGGTCGTCGGTGCGAAAGGGCGACACGGGCAGGCCGTCTTCGCTGTACAGATTCACGGCCGGGTTATTCGCCCAGCCGTAGCGCACCGCTACCGGTTCGTCCACTTCAGGTGCGTATACTGACACTTGATTAGGTCCGACGATCCGGGCGATAGCCTCTACAAAGGGTTTGCCCTCTTCGGCAATGGTGAAGCCCATCACCTCCTCGTCGGGCAGTTTCATGAGTCCGTCGCCCACTCCTTTAAAGGTAACAATCGCCGAGTCGCCCGAAACCTGCATCGATTCGTACAGGGGGCCCGTGAAGTTTGACGCATCGCCGTAGGCCACCGCTTGCGCCGCCCGGGCCAGACGGTCTCCCACGTCTTGCTTGTTGCGCGGATGGATGTCGGCCGAGTCGCCAATGTCGATGGTCACCGCCATGCCGGTGTTTTCCAAGTCCAGTGCTTTGTTCTGCGCTTCGCGCAGGTAGGCCCACTGGTCGCCTGGAGAGCCGCCCGGCATAAAGTTAGCCAACTGCACGAACAAGAACGGGAAATCATCACCGCCCCACTGCTTTCTCCAATCTTTGATCATGTTAGGAAACAGGGTGGCGTACTGCTGCGCCCGGCTGGCGTTGCTCTCGCCCTGATACCAGATCACTCCCTTGATGGGATAGGGCAGCAGCGGAGCGATCATGCCGTTGTAGAGCGCGGCCGGTTGGTTTTGCGGGCGGCTTGCCGCGGGAAACGGTGGTTCTTGCGACGCATCGTACTGCCAGGGACCGGTGAGGTCGACCGACAGCTTATTGCCGCCTTGAGCCAGATACATCTCCTCCGCCGGACCGTTGAGCCCACCGCCGCCACTGTTGTCCTGCACGCGGATGGTGATGGTGTTCTCTCCGGCTTTCACCGCTTCGGCGGGCAGTTCATACTCCCGGCTCTTGTCATAACCCTGCGTTTCGCCCACGCGTTGCCCGTTGAACCAGGTGATATCATCGTCGTCGATGGCACCCAGGTGCAGGGTAAGGGCTTTTCCGGCGTAGCGACTAGGCAGATCAATGGTTTTCTGAAACCACACAAAGCCATCAAAGTTCTGCAAAGTGGTATCGGCCGCTTCCCAGAGAACCGGAAGGGTCATCGTTTTTGCGTCGTTCATATCAAGCTCTGGTTGATAGTTGGCAGCACTGATTTTTTGGTTGGCAGTTTGGATGATGGAGCTGCGCTGCTGCTCAATAGCTTCGGGGCTAACCACGGTCTCGCTATTCTGCTGGCGTTGTTTGATTCCGTCGGCAAAGTCAGGCATGGTCAGCAACATCTCCTCGCTCGTCCAGGCTTCGGCCGGAGTGCCTCCCCAATTGGAGCTGATCAGCCCAATAGCCACCCCTTCTTCCTGGTGAATCTGGCGTCCGAAGAAGTAGGCCACCGCCGAAAATTCGGGCACCGTTTCGGGACTGCACGGCACCCAACCGCCTTCGGCTACCGCCATGCTGTCTAGCGGAGTGTAGCTGGCGGCGTGCTCCACGGTGAACAGACGGATGTCGGGATAATCGGCGTTAGCGATTTCTTTCTCAAAATTATCTACTGTAGACTGCAAGGCCCACTCCATGTTCGACTGCCCCGAGGCCAGCCACACGTCGCCGATCATGATGTTTTTCAGTTCTATCTCATCCGCTCCCTCAATCTCCAGTTCGTAGGGTCCCCCGGCGTCCATGGCGGGCAAGGTCGCCTGCCACTTTCCTTGCTCATCCACTTCGGCCTGTGCTTCGCTTTCGCCCAGCTCAACCTCAACCGTGCCGCCCGGGTCGGCGGTGCCCCACACCACAATTTCTTGGCCGCGCTGCAGCACGGCGTTATCGGTGAACAGCTCGGCGGGCCGCACGTTGGTGGCCGACGGCCCCTGGCACTGCACGAGCAGAAAGGATAGAACCGGGATCACTAGGGTAAAGACAAGTTTTTTCATAGGTTGGTAAGGGATAGGTACGAATGCGCCTAAAATAGAGAATATTTATGGTTCGAAGCAATTCGGCGTTTATTTCCAGCGAACCACCTGTCCGCGAGTCTCATCGAGCAGTTCTGGCGGAACGTTCGCCCTGATTTCGGTTTTGAGCATCTGCACCAGCTTATCTTTGCAAAACCGTTGGTGATAGGTGAGGCTTATCGAGCGAAGGGGCGAGATATTTTTAAACGAACGCACATTGTTCTGTTGTTCCTTGGGCAGATCGAACACCGCGAGTTCGGGAAGCAGGGTGAAGCCGTAGTGCTGATCCACAATTTTTTTCAGCGTCTCCAGGCTGCCGCTCAAGAAATTGGCCTGGTGGCTGGTTTCCCGCAGTCCTCCGCAGAAAGAAGCCACCTGATCGCGAAAGCAGTGCCCCTCTTTGAGCAGCCATAGTTGCTTCATATCCAGTTCGCTCAGCGAAATTGTTTCCTGTGCGTAAGCGTGTCCGTCGGGCAGATATACCAGAAACCGCTCGTAGAACAGGGGCCGGTGCACCAGCCGACTCTCGCTCGCGCGGGCCACCCACAGGGCCACGTCCAGCTGGTCTTTGTGAAGCTTGTCAACGATCTGGTCCGAGAGCAACTCTTCAATTTCCAGGGTGAGGTTCGGATACCGTTTGGCCAACGCGGGCAGCACCCGGGGCAACAGGTACGGACTGAGCGTAGGGATGATCCCCACCCGCAGCGTGCCCGATAGGTCGTCGACGTGGCGACGTACCAGGCGGTCAATCTGCTTCAGACTCTGCAGGCTCACCCGGGCCTGCTCGATCACCTTCTCCCCAATGTCGGTCGGGACTACCGGTTTTTTGTTTCGATCAAACAGCACCGTGCCGAGTTCTTCTTCCAGTTTCTTGAGTTGCATGCTCAGGGTAGGCTGCGTCACATGGCAGTGCGCCGCGGCCGTAGCGAAGTTGCGGTGCGTATCCAGGGCCACTACGTACTCGAGCTGGGTAATGGTCATAAATGGAAGCTATCAGGACGCAAAGGTAATCAGTTTGGCTTATCGTTTTCGATGCTGTACCTTGGTCATCCGCATAAAAGATGATAATATGCTTTATCAGCACCGCACCCGTACGCTTACCACCACCACCGACCCGGTAGAACTGTTCTGGCAGCAGTGGGTGCCCGACGGAGCCGTCGACCGGGTAGTGGTTTTTCAGCACGGCATGGGCGAGCACGCGGGACGCTACCAGCATCTGCTGAGCGCCTTCGCCGATACCGGCACCGCTTTCTACGCCCTGGATGCCCGCGGACACGGCCGCTCTCCGGGACGGCGCGGTTACCTAACCAATTTTGAGCGGTTTGCCGACGATCTGGGCGATCTGATCCGGTTGGCTCGGTCTGAGAACGATGCGCAACCGGTGTTTTTGCTGGGCCACTCGCTCGGTGGGGCCATTGCCCTGGACTTCGCGCTGCGGCCCGGAAACCAGGAGCATCTGCGGGGATTGGTTTTGAGTTCGGCGGCCATTGAGTTGCCGCAGAGTGGTATAAATCGGGTACTCAGGCCCACCGCCCGGCTGCTTGCTCGGGTGGCTCCCGGGGTTATTCTTGACACTATGCTTCGGCAGACCGACTTGTCGCGCGATGCCGATGGGGTGGCCGCCTACCGGGCCGACCCGCTGGTGCACGCAAGAGCTTCAGTGAGGATGGGGCACATGCTGTATAATCTCAGCGAGGGTTTTTACGCTCGGGCTGATCAACTGGCAATTCCGGTATATCTGTTTCACGGCACCGCCGACCGCATCACCGCGCCCGAGGGTTCGAAAAAACTCTTCGCGCGGCTCACAACGGCTGACAAGAAATTGAATTTGTACGAAGGGCTGTACCACGAAACCATGAATGAGTGGCTCACCGACCGGGAAAAGGTGCTGCGCGATCTGCGGGAGTGGGTGCTTACACGATAAAGCACTAAAGTCGCGATCTTTTACTAACCCCAGACCTGGTTACCGACCGAAGTAGTAGGCAATTTCTATCAACGAAGAGAAGAAAAATATGGTACTTTCCTCTTCAAAGAAAAAATACGGGCTACCCTCAACGGTGGCACTGATCGGCACACCTTCAAACGGAAAATATTCTACTCCCAGGGGAATTCGGAACAATACCGGATTGCTTTCAAATTCGGAGACAAGTCGAAGGCCCAGTTCTCCTCCTACGTAAAATTTCGCTTTTTCTTCGTTCACCACCTGCCGAGCTACCATCAGCGAAGGCTGAAAAACGCTAAAACCATCCGTCAATTGCACGTCGACTCGCCCACCAAACCGCCAGTTGTTACTGGGGTTTGACTTAATAACTAAACCACTGCTACCAATGCCCAGGCCAACCGACTGGCCATGCGCGAACGATGCTGAAAGTAACAATGCGAAGATAACCAGAGACTGTTTCATAGTAGGTTGGGTTGAGATGGATAAAGAAGGTGGTTTGACGTTGAAAAGCGTAGAGCAACAATCTATCCAATTAGCGCGAACCTTGCCTACGCTGACTAAGAATAAGCACTGATTTTTCCGACATGGTCTAAAACACCTGCTTGGCCACTTTGCCCACCAACTCCGATTTGCTCATGGTATAGAAGTGCAGGCACGGCACTCCCCGCTCTTTTAGTTCGCGGCACTGCTGCACGCACCACTCCACGCCCACCTCCCGCGCCGCTTTGTTGTCGGCGCACTTCAATACCTCCCGCGCCAGTTCGTCCGGAATGTCCAAAAAGAAGTACTTCGGCAGCGCCGTGAGGTGCCCCTTGGTGGCTAGCGGTTTCAGGCCGGGAATAATTGGCACATTGATACCCTGCTGCCGACATTTGTCCACAAAATCGAAGTAGACCTGGTTGTTGAAAAACATTTGGGTCACAATAAACTCCGCTCCGGCGTCTACTTTCTGTTTCAGGTAGCGCAGGTCGGTGTCGGGGTTGGGCGACTCGAAATGCTTCTCGGGATAGCCCGCTGCGCCAATGCAGAAATCCGTAGGGGTGGTATCCGTTTGTTCTTCGTCCAGGTAAATGCCCCGGTTCATGCATTGTACCTGTCCAATCAGCTCACTGGCGTAGCCGTGTCCGTCGGGATGGGCTCGGAAACCCGGCTCCGACTTCACCGGGTCGCCCCGCAGTACCAGCACGTTCTGAATACCCAGAAAGTCCAGATCGATGAGCATGTTCTCGGTGTCTTCTTTCGTGAAGCCCCCGCAGATCACGTGCGGCACGGTGTCTACCTGGTAGCGATTCTGGATGGCCGCGCAGATACCCACCGTGCCCGGCCGCTTGCGGGTGATTTGCTTCCTGAGCGTGCCGTTGCCCAAGTCTTTATACACGTACTCCTCCCGGTGGTAAGTGACGTCGACAAAGGCCGGGTTGAAATCCATCAGCGAGTCGATGTGCGAGAACAAGGTGTCGATGTTTTCCCCTTTTTTGGGCGGAAGGATTTCAATGGTGAACAGCGTATCGGTGGCTTGCTGTAGGTGCTCAGTAACTTTCATAGTGTAGAGATAGCAGCGCGAAAGTAGGAAAAGTTCGGGGGCGAAAATATATACTCACCGGATTTTACTGCAAATAATGGCTACCTTGAATCACCGGCAGGTTAATGAATCTTACGATCATCCTGCCCGCCCACCGAAAAGTCAACTACCCTTATGACGATTATTGAGTACGTACAGCGATACATAGACCCCAGTACCGACCTATCCACTTCGCTACCCTTCTCTACGCAAGAGAGATTCTTCAATAAAAACGAAATTATCACCGCTTTCGAGCAGGTAGAAAACCAAGCGTACTACCTGACGGAGGGACTGGTGGAGATCAGTTTGCTGGAAGATGGGCAGGAGAGGATTATCGATTTTTTCTCTCCGTATTGTTTCTTCTCTTCCTATACTTCCTTTTTAACGCAAATTCCTTCTGATGCTCAGGTTGTTGCGCTCGCCAACTGCCGAACCGAAGTGATCGCCTACCACGATCTGCAAAAAGCCTATTGTATTTCTTTGCTGGCCAATCAACTTGGTCGCTACGTTACTGAGCAACTGTATATTGCCCGAATCCGTCGCGAAAAGGAATTCTTGACCAAGTCCGCCGAGCAGCGCTACCGAACCTTAGTCGCTGAGCGTCCTGATCTAGTGTCGCAAGTGCCGGTTCATAAGATCGCTAAGTACTTGGGCATTCATCCGGAAAGCCTAAGTCGCATACGCAAACAGATCATTTCCTAACCTAGGTCAACGGATAGAGCGGTAGAAGTGATTAACTTTCGGCTTTCCGGATCCTATGAACATTTACAGATTTCTCAAGCGCCCCTTCTTCGGTCGCTTTATGGTCGATTGGAGAAATCCTCTATCGTCCCAGCAGCAACTCGAGTGGCAACCAGTGACCGTCAGCAGCCAATCAGGAGCCATAATCCGGGGCTTGCTTGGTCGGGCTACCGCCGAAGTAGCGAAGGCGGTGATCGTGATGGGGCATCCGATGGGTAAAGAGGCAAAGGGCTACTTTATCAAGCACGGCTACACCGATCTGCTCCGGCAACATGGCTACCATACGTTGGTATTTGACATCAACGGCTTCGGTGAAAGCAGTTGCGGCAATTTCAACTTCTACGAAGACCTTCTGGCCGTCGGAGCCGAAGCGACCCGACTGGTTCCGAACCTGCCCGTGGGCTACTTTGGTATATCGCTGGGTGCGCAGTGGGCCAGCATTGCGTTTACGGATAACAACCACCCCTACCGCTTCGCCATTCTGGAAAGTCCGCCCAGCACCTTGGAAGAATTTTGGATCAAATTTCCGCTGGCCTACGCGGCCCTGCGTACAATGAGCTTCTTTGCCCCGCGCTACGCTCGCCGGATGAATACCGTTGAGCGCATCAAGGAAGCTCGGCACTTGCAGTCACTGTTGTTTATCTACAGCGAATCCGATACCTGGACGCCAGTGTCGATGGGCGAACGATACCAAAAGAATGCCCCGGTACCCGCCGAGCTTTGGGTAGTGAAGCAAGCAGAGCACGCTCAGATCATGAAGTCTGAATACCGGACGGCGTATCAGGAAAAAATTCTTTCCTTTCTCGACAAAAGCGTGAGCGCGTTAGAAAAAGCTTCTGTTCACTCGTAGGAGGGGTGATCGTTCACCATAAATCTCCTCTAGTCAGCCTACAAACCATCTGCCCAAATCCGTCGTTGGATAGTGGTAGTTTGTCAGGCAAGAACCTCTTACTTTTAGCGTATGAACACCGCTACCAAACACCGCTTCACCGTGGATGACGTCTACCTGATGGTTGATCACGGAATTCTTCCTCCCGATCAACGCATCGAGTTGATCAATGGTGAAATTATTGATATGAGTCCGATTAATCTTCCCCACGCCAATTCAGTCACTAAGCTAGACCGCTTCTTTAGTAAGCACCTCTCTCAAGAAGATTATATCGTTCGAGTACAGAACCCTATACTGTTGTCGGACTATTCGCTTCCGGAACCCGATATAGCAGTTGCTCACTATCGGGATGCCCTATTAGAAGATGAACATACTCGGCCCGATGACATTGTATTGCTTATTGAAGTAGCAGACACTACCTATCGTTCCGATCGAGATACCAAAGCTCCCTTGTACGCTGCCGAAGGTGTTCCGGTCTACTGGATCGTCAATTTGAACAAGCAGCAGGTTGAAGTCTATTCTGATCCGAAAGAAGGGAAATATACGCAAGTACAAGTTTATCAGAATACTTTTGAGGTGCTGGGATCTACCATCACTCCCCGCGATATTTTCCCTAAAAAATAGCGCACGTGCTCAAACTAGCCGCCGTCGACATCGGCTCCAACGCCATCCGCATGCAGATCACCCACGTGATTGAGTACGAAGGAACTACTACGTTTAAACGACTGGAGTACGTGCGTTTCCCGCTGCGGCTGGGGCAAGATGTGTTCGACGTATCGGAAGAAAACCCCTCGCCCCGTATCGGCCCGGTGCGGGCTGCCAAGTTTTTGAAGCTGATGCAGGCGTTTAAGCTGCTCATTGACTTGTACGAGGTGGACGACTACCTGGCTTGCGCCACCTCAGCGATGCGTGAGGCCGAAAACGGACCGGAACTGGTAGCGCAGGTGAAGCAAGAACACGGACTGGATATTCAGATCATCGATGGCGATACCGAAGCCGATATTCTGAACAACGCGTTGGTGAGCTCCTTGAGCGACGGGCGCTATCTGCACATCGACGTGGGCGGCGGCAGCACCGAGCTCAACGTGTTTGTAAACAAAGAAAAAGTGGTGGCCCGCTCATTCCCCATCGGGTCGGTACGGCGACTCAACGCGCGCGCGTCGCTTGATCAGGTGTGGGGCGAGATGCGGCAGTGGATTCGCGCGCAGGTGAAGCCTGGCACTGGCAAAGTAACCGCCATTGGCACGGGCGGCAACATCAACAAAATCTACGACCTATCGGGCAAGAAACTAGGCAAAACCATCGCGCTCAGCAAAGTCATGAGCGTGCGGGACTTTGTGGCCAGCCACTCGCTGGAGGAGCGTATCAACAAGCTGCAACTCAACCCCGACCGCGCCGACGTGATTATTCCGGCAGCCAACATTTACGTTTCGGTGATGAAGTGGGCCCGGGCTACCCAGATTCTGGTACCCGACGTGGGGCTGAAGGATGGGGTGATGCAGATGTTGTACAAGAAATACCAGGGGAATAGCTAACTACCGCAGTAGAGGTAGATGAAGTACGGAATCAAACGGATGGGTCTTCGCTTCTGTACTCACGGCCTTTTCATAAAACCTGTTACAGGGAATACCGTACCTTTTGATTAACTTTATCGGACAGCAGGCGCGGAGGAAGCAGCGGCAAGCCCCCCGTGATCCTTTTGGTTGAAAAATTTTACGGAAAATATGAATAGGATAATACTATGGGCAATTTAGGAGTTTTTGCTAGTGTAACCATACGAATGCTATATTGTATGTACGCGCAATTGCGTATGTTGCTACGCTAGGCACAATACCCCTTTACCTTTTAACGATATGATCGGACGATTGTTGATTTTTATGATGTTGACCTTAAGTACGAATCAGCTTTTGGGGCAGCAACAACCTTTTGTGACGTTGCCAGAACAACTTACCGATCAAAAATATGCCGAATGGATTACCATGCCGGGTATTGAAGGAAATGAATACGGCGTATACTATTTTCGCAAGACCTTTTCGTTAGAGAATATTCCGGAAAAGTATAATATTCATGTTTCCGGTGACAATAGGTATCGCCTCTATGTAAATGGCAAAATGGTATGTTGGGGACCTGCTGTGGGCGATTTAACCAACTGGCACTACGAAACAATAGACATAGCAAAGCGTCTCAAACCAGGCATCAATACAGTGGCTGCCCAAGTATGGAACATGGGAGAATTCCGGGGGGCTCGACAAATTTCGAACAGAACGGCTTTCATTCTACAGGGTGACTCAACGGAGGAAAGACTCATCAACACCAACAAAAGCTGGAAAGTCATACGAGACCCCGGATACTTTCCAATCGCCCAGTCCGGTGCACAAGTAGGAGGGGGATACATTGCGGGGGCTACGGATAGCCTACTATTTTCACATCATCCCTGGGGTTGGGAGTCGGTGGAGTATGATGACCGCCAATGGGACACCGCCCAAGAACTGGGGAAAGGAAACCACGACGGTTTGAACACCTGGAAAGGGACGTCTTGGCTACTAAAGCCCCGATCAATTCCTTTGATGGAACAAGTTTATGAGGACACCCCAAAAGTGCTGGAGATTCAGGGCTTGGATATCAATCCCGAGGAAATTTCAGAAACACTGCACCTGGAAATTCCTAAGTACACCAAGGTCGAAGTGTTACTGGATAATGAACAACTGACCATGGGATTTCCCCAGCTAGTGACCTCGAAAGGAAAAAATGCAACAATAAAAATCCAGTACCAGGAAGCCTTATTCGATGAAAATAACAGGAAGGGTGATCGCGATATATGGCAGCATAAATCAATGAAGGGATACTATGATGTCTTTGTGTCAGATGGGGGGATGCAAAGAGCGATCGAACCTCTCTGGATAAGGGTGTATCGCTATGTCAAAATCTACATCGAAACGCAGGAAGAAGCGATTGAAGTCCACCGGTTCAACAACTTGTTTACCGCGTATCCATTCGAGCAAAAAGGCAGTTTTACCTCCAACGATAAAGCGATCGACCGTATTTGGGATGTATCCTGGCGCACGGTTCGCCTTTGTGCCCTGGAGAGCTATATGGATTGCCCCTACTACGAACAGCTACAATATATCGGAGACACCCGAATTCAAGCCTTGATCTCACTGTACGTTGCCGGAGATGATAGGCTGGCTAAAAATGCCATTGCGCAATTTTACCATTCCATGCAGCCGATGGGCTTGACAAAAAGTAGTCACCCTCAGCGAGATATACAAATCATCCCGCCTTTCTCACTACTTTACATAAGCATGGTTCACGATTATTTTATGCTTCGGGATGACGAAGCATTTATCAGACAGTATTTGCCCGGCATACAATTTATTCTTAGTTGGTTTGTCACTAGAATCAGCGAGGACGGAATGCTAGGGCCGCTACCCTATTGGAACCATATTGATGGCGGGGTAGCAGAATTTGCGGCGGGTTCCCCTCCGGGCATCACAGAAGGCAATTCAGCCCATATGAGCATTCTCCTGGCCCACTCAATAAAAGATGCCGTAGAAATGTTTGAGTACTTTGGATATGGTTGTGACACAGCCTATTATAATGAAATTGCCGACAAGCTCATCAAGGCTACTATGCAATACTGCTGGGATGAAAACAAAGGACTCATCGCGGAGACACCCAACAAGCAAATGTTCAGCCAGCACACCAACGCGATGGCCATACTGACCGATGTTTTTGATGAGGATCAGTCCAAACAAGTTGCAAAAAAGATGGTCGAGGACACTACGCTCGCGCAAGCAACGCTTTATTTCAATTTTTATATTTTTCAGGCACTGAAGAAGGCAGGCTTAGGCAACGAAGTACTAAATCAATTGGACAAGTGGAAACTATTCCTGGATAATGGGTTCACTACTTTCCCGGAACACGGCATCGATAGCCGGTCGGACTGTCATGCGTGGTCTTCTCATCCGATGTATGACTTTTTGAATATCACCTGTGGGGTAGCCCCGGCTTCTCCGGGTTTTCAAACCGTCGAGATTGCTCCCCAGTTAGGCGAACTACAAGAGGTAAAGGGTGTTGTTTTTCATCCATTGGGAAACATCACGGTTACCTATCGGAAGCTAGAAAACACCAAATTAGACTGTCTGATTTTATTGCCGGAAGGTTTATCCGGTACTTTCGTCTGGAAGGAGAAAAACTACCCATTGAAAAGCGGAGAAAATGTGTACGATTTGGATTGAATACTCTGTAGGAGACGTTGTAGGATATTGAGCAGATAGTATTAACCTGCCGACATACCAATCCCTCTTTATTTCAGCTTGGCTGGAAACCTCTGCCTTATTTATCCACAAACAATCCACTTTTGATGAATTAAAAACGAGTCGTTAGAGCATTGCGGCTGAGCAGCCAGCAATAGAATTAGAAGCTTGCATAACCCACTTTTTTCCAGCTACACAAAGATTCCGATAGAAATGTTCTTACACCAAATGCATTAGGTTTGTTTATCCAGACGTTGATTTTTGCCTCTGTTTTTTTGTAAAAAGGCTGTGCTTTTGTACTCCAGCTACTGATACAGTATCTTTCGGCCTCGAATCACTAACGCACAACCATTATGTTACTTACCCTATCAAAAAGATTATTCATTAATCTTATTGCCTTATGTGCCTGGATTGCACCAGTAGAAACCGCCCGCGCGCAGGAGACGGCACCACCGCTACCGAGTCAGGAAGAACTTACCCAACTGCTGAATGCATTCGACGTTCCGGGACTGGCGATGGCAACCCTCACCAACGGCAAGGTTGATGATAGTGTCCTCGTTGCCGGGCTGGCCACGCTAGAACCGAACGTGGCGGTCACTCCACAGACTGCCTTCGAGGCCGCGTCGCTATCCAAGCCGGTTTTTGCCTACCTGGTGCTGACGCTGGTGGACGAGGGTATCATCGACCTTGACCGGCCTCTGGCCGAGACGTTCGACTACGCGCGCATCACCGACGAGGCTGCCTACGCTGAAATTACGCCCCGGATGATCCTGACCCACCGAACTGGCCTGCCGAACTGGGTTGATGAACAAGTTGACTTTTACGATCGGACCACGCCCATCCCCTTTGAGGCCCCGCCCGGCACAACCTACAGCTACTCCGGCGAAGCATTTCAACTGCTTCAGGCATTCGTGGAACGCGAAACGGGGAAGACGCTACAACAACTTTTTCGTGAGCGATTGGGCGACGTGATGCCGCACGCAACGTTTGTGCAGCCACTTCCCAACGGAGTGGTACCTTCCCGTGGGTACGAGAGCGCGAGTAATTCTAAAGGTGGACGTGCTATGGACAACCTTTCTGATCGCGGTGCGGCCGCCTACTCGCTGGTTACGACCGCCCGCGACTACGCCCGCTTTCTCGCTCACGTGCACGAGGGCAAGGGGCTAACCCCGGACACCCATGCCGAGATGCTTCGGCCGCAGTCGCCCATCCCGGAAGAGGAGACCCCATTTCCCGCGTCCTACGGTTTGGGTTGGATGCTGGCCGATACTCCGGAGGGCACGTTCGTGGGTCACGGGGGCAATAACGACGAGTACCGAACCTTCGCGGGGTTCATTCGCGAGAGCGGCGACGGACTAGCGGTCTTTACCAACGGCGCGCGCGGTGAGGACCTCATCGACGTACTTATGATGCCCCCCTCACCGTCCAAAACCGGTCTGAGCGAGCCTGAGGCGACCTTTGAAGAATTTTGGACGATCTATAACCAAGGTTACGCACTCTTCGGCGTCAAACACGTCGACTGGGACGCCGTGTACGACGTATACCGCCCCCGCGTCACGGCAGAGACCACCGACGACGAACTGTGGGCGGTGCTAACCGAGATGGGTAGCCTGCTTAACGACGTGCACGTGACCCTAACCGACCCGGAAACCGGTCAACAAGCCCGGTCTGACGGACACAGCATTGGGATTGGCCCGTTCGATAATGGTGAGTTCTCGCTTGACCTCATTGGTGATTCGTACGCTACGGGTAGTTTGAAAAGCGCGATGGATAGCGTGTTCCACTACGGTTGGCTTTCTGACAGCATCGGATACATCTACATCGACCGGTTCCGTGACCCCGAGGCCAGCGCGGATGCCATCGACGCCGCCCTCCGTGACCTCGAGGGGGCCACCGGCCTTGTGGTTGACGTCCGGCACAACGGGGGCGGCGACGACCGGGCGGGCCAGGCCATCGCGAGCAGATTGGTGGCCGAGCCCCGGTTCTACATGACGGTGGCCATGCGGAAGATCGGGCAGGTTCCGCCTACCTTCGCCGCGCCCGTCGAGTGGTGGCTGAGACCCGCCGGTCCGAAGCAGTATACCGGCCCGGTTGTCTTGCTCATCAATAGCCGCTCGATCAGCGCAGCCGAAAACTTCGCGCTTGCCATGCGCGCCGTGCCCCACGCCCTGCTGATAGGCGAGACGACGGCGGGCGTGATGGCAGACGCCGCAACGCAATCGCTCCCGAATGGCTGGAAAGTGGGCGTTCCGGTCAATCAGTTTCGAGATGCCAATGGTATCTCGTGGGAAGGGGTCGGAATCACACCGGACCTTTGGGTAAAAAATACCCGTGCCGACGTAGAAGCCGAGCAGGACTATGTCTTAGAGGCAGCCGTCGACTTCCTACAGGCGGGCGCGGTCCGGCCCCATGACCGCTCGGCTCAAGAGCCCACTGCACAGCAAGGTGCGAACTAAGTCTAATATGGCTTCTATTCTAACCCACGAACAACTTCTCGAGTACTGGCAGGGCCACCGACGCCTCACGCGTCGTACTATTGAAACCTTCCCTGACGATAGAGCGTTTGCCACCTTTTCCGTTGGTGAGATGCGCCCGTTTGCCAAGCTCGTCAATGAGTTCTTCAGCATGTCCGTCCCCACGCTGGTGGGCATTGTCACCGGGGAGTGGAAGATGGGTCAACATAGCCCTCCTACGACCCGCGCCGAGGCGCTCGAACGGTGGGACGATGACACCGCTCGAATCGATAGCCTATGGCCCCGCATACCCGAGGGGCGGCTTCAGGAAAACGAAGCGACGTTCAGTGGGTACGAGACGCGCCTGAACGACCTGCTGTTCTACGTTATTGACAACGAAGTGCATCACCGAAGCCAAGGTTATGTCTACCTCCGCGCGCTTGGCGTGATACCCCCTCAATTTCCGGATCGAAGCTGAATGTTGTGTAACACTACTTCGGGCCAACAAAAAGCACAGAAGCTTCTAACTCATCAACGTTTGGGGCTTTCGTAGCTTCATTGTTCTTTATTAGAGGTTATTCTGATAAATTCTTAGGGCTCGTGTCGACACGAGCCCTAAGAATTTATCAGAATAAAATTTATTAACATAGTGATCAAATATCAAAATGATGCGGATTGAATACTTGATTGATCATCAACGGTTTCTGCCAGCACTAGCGTGCCTGCATTTTAAAGAATGGAGCTATCTCAATCCCCGTGAAACCCTTGAAGAAAGAACCCAACGATTAGCCGGGCTTTGCGGGCGTTGCGAAATACCAACCGCATTTGTAGCGATGATAGATCAAGAACTAGTCGGATCGGCCTTGCTCGTAACCCACGACATGAAAACCAGAAAGGAGTTTTCACCCTGGCTCGCTGGGGTTTACGTTAAACCAGCACATCGACGAACAGGAATAGCCTCAAAATTAATCACGCGCGTTGAAGCCGAAGCGGCCGCACTGAACACAAAACGTCTGTATCTGTACACGCCAAGTGAGGAGGCTTATTATGCCCACTGGGGATGGCAACCGCTCGAGCGAACGGAATATAACGGAACCCAAGTCACGATTATGAGCAAAGCTATTGCTACCGGTTTTCCGAATGTGATGCAGAAGTAGGATTCGGCTCCACCACGTCGGCGGGCTGGTCTTCGTGAAAAAAGCGGTTTTGAAAAAGCAGAATGATGGCCACGCCCACAAAAATCGACGCGTCGGCCACGTTAAAGATCGGCCATAGGGCCATGTAGTCTCCCCCCCAGATCGGCACCCAGTCCGCCACTTTGCCTTCCCAAATATCGATATAGAACATATCAACCACCTGCCCATGAAACCAGGGAGTGCTGGAGCCAATCGGAGCGTTGTCGAGCAGCACGCCGTAGAGCGCACTGTCGATCACGTTGCCGATGGCCCCGCCCAGAATCAGGGCCACCGACCATAGCAAGCCCGGATGCACGCGTTTCTTGGCCAGGGCGTAGAGGTAGTACCCAATGCCCACCATTGCGAACAAGCGAAATACGGTGAGGATCAACTTGCCGTATTCGGAACCCAATTGCATACCGAAGGCCATTCCCGGATTCAGCGTGTAGTGCAACTTGAACCAGTCGCCAAACACCGGGATCTGCCCCACAATGCCCATGTCCATGTTGTAGTGCACCGCCAGCTTTACGGCCTGGTCAAGCAGAATAATGCCGATGCTCAAGAGATAATATTTTAGGTATTTCACGTAGCTTTTCGGTTTGTTTATCTTTTGAGTCTTGCTTATTACTAATCTCGCAAATTTCTGATCCTTACCTTATCTACCGTAACTACGGTAAACTTTCCAAATAACTCCTTTCCACTTGTCAGCAAATCAACTAAAATGCGGATGATCTTATTAGTTTCTATGAACTTATAACGTAATAAAATAACGCTAATATCCTTTACGCCATGTGCGAACACCCACGTTCCAAAATCTTTATCTTCGGTTAATATTATTTTTGACGGTGTTCGTGAAACTTCTATCACTTCACTATCTCTGATTCCACGGTGTAGCTTAGCTACTGACTGAACGTCAATGCCTATCTTCTCTATTGCATCGATAACACGATAGTCAATGTTCTCATCAGCTAATATCATTGCTGCAACGCTATTACTTCATCGTTGGCAACAACTCTAGAAGCATACGTTAGCACGGCATCAATATCCTCTCGCTCAAGGTGAGGATACATTGCTAAAATATCTGGTTGCATAGCTCCTTCGGACATTTTTTTCAGAATCAGCTCAACAGTAATCCTTGTTCCTTTGATCACCGGTTTGCCCAACATGATTTTATAATCTGATACTATTCTTTCTTTGTGTTCCATTTTTGTTTAATAATTCGATAAACTCTTTGAAGTCGGGGTTCAGTACCATATTTCCATGTGTTGTATTCCTGGCGAATTTCTTCTAATGCTCTTAGCCTTTCTACGGGCGGGCGACTCAGCCAGTAGAGAAGATCATCCGGTTCTTCACCCTTTTTATAAATACCTCCACGGCTTTTATCCATTGGCTACTTCTTTCAGTACTACCGGTGAGGTGGTTAGCACAAACACTCCGAACAACGACTGCATAAACAGCGACATCGGAACCATGTTGGGTACCGGTTCGCTCAGATACCCACTAATGTAAGCATAAGTGTTGATACCAATATCAGTGACCATAATCAGCACCGCCAATCCTATTCCAAGTCTGATTCTTGTCCAGAGCAACAGAATGGTTAATGGGTCCAGCAGCGTTAAAGAATCCCAGTAGAAGTTAAATAAC
This sequence comes from Cyclobacteriaceae bacterium, assembly GCA_965217295.1. Taxonomy (GTDB): domain Bacteria; phylum Bacteroidota; class Bacteroidia; order Cytophagales; family Cyclobacteriaceae; genus Tunicatimonas. The sequence goes on along the minus strand of CBDCHR010000008.1, from coordinate 1,765,828 downwards.
AGCGGGGCTTGATGCACCAGAAAACCATGATGTATGATATGCAGTACGTGGGTGCTCGTACCCACCAAGAATCCGATTGAGTAGATTGCTAAAATAATCTTTACCTCTTTGCTCATAAGCTACACTATTCTGGTGCGCGTTTGCAACGCGTTACCAACATTCCTTTCCATCATTTCACCATCTCTAAACTAACCTTTACCGTCCCCTCATCCATCTCCAACGTCGTCGCGTCGGATAAGGTATTGTCGGTTAGGGTTAACTCCACAGCCTGCGTTTCCTGGCAAATATACGCTTTATGCGCTTGAATCGCAGCATCTACCAGCGCGTTACCCTGCTTCACGCTGATTTCAATCTTATCCTGCACCTCTAGCCCCTGATTTTTGCGCAGGTTCTGGATGCGGTTCACCAGGTCACGGGCCACGCCCTCTTTCTTCAGCTCATCGGTCACGGTGATGTCTAGTGCCACCGTTAGGCTGCCCTCCCGAGCTACCGACCAGCCGGGAATATCTTCCGAACTGATCTCTACGTCTTCCAGCGTGAGCGAGATAGCCTCCCCGTTGAGCGCCAGTTCGTAGCGCTGTTCGCGCTCCAGTTGGTTAATCTCATCGGTCCCCCACTGCGTCAGGGCCTTGGCGATCTCCTTCACCTTTGGTCCGTACTGCTGGCCCAACCGGCGGAAGTTCGGTTTGATCTTCTTCACCAGAATCCCCGACGTATCATCAATGTACTCGATGTTCTTCACGTTCACCTCCGACAAAATCAGGTCTTCTACCGCGGCAATCTGCTGCCGCAATTCGTCGTTGAGCACCGGAATTAAAATCCTTGACAGCGGCTGCCGCACCTTGAGGGTGTGCTGCTTGCGCAGCGAGTGCACCAGCGAAGAAGTACTTTGCGCCAGTTGCATCTTAATTTCTAAGTCGATGTCGATAGCAGTTTCGTCGGCCACCGGAAAATCGGTTAGGTGCACCGAAGACCGGTCTTCCCGCTGACTCACACCGTTCAGGTCTTGGTACAAGCGGTCGGTGTAGAAGGGTGCCAAGGGCGAAGCTAGTTTCGCCAAGGTTACCAGGCAGGTATACAGCGTTTGGTAGGCGGCCTGCTTGTCGCGGTCGTAGGCTCCCTGCCAGAACCGCTTCCGATTCAGGCGTACGTACCAGTTGCTCAGATCGTCGGTGGTGAAGTCTTGGATGGCCCGCGCCGCCCGGGTGGGTTCGTAGGCTCCGTAGGCCGCGTCCACTTCTTTAATCAAGCTGTTAAGCTTCGAGATAATCCAGCGGTCGCTTTCGGTGCGCTCGTCCAGCGGAATGGCTTCCTCAGCAAACGTAAACTCATCCAGGTTGGCATACAAAGCGAAGAAGGAGTAGGTGTTTTGCAGGGTGCTGAAGAAACGGCGTTGCACCTCCTGCACCCCGTCCAGGTCGAATTTAAGGTTGTCCCAGGGGTTGGCGTTGCTGATCATGTACCAGCGGGTAGGATCGGCCCCGTACGCGGCCAACGTCTCGAAGGGGTTCACGGCGTTGCCCAGCCGCTTCGACATTTTATTGCCGTTTTTATCGAGCACCAGCCCGGTCGACACCACGTTTTTGAATGCCACGCGGTCGAAGAGCATCCCCGCGATGGTGTGCAGGGTAAAAAACCAGCCCCGCGTCTGGTCTACCCCTTCCGAGATAAAGTCGGCCGGAAAGTTAGCCTCAAACGTCTCTTGGTTCTCGAACGGATAGTGCCACTGGGCGTAGGGCATCGCGCCCGAGTCGAACCACACGTCGATGAGGTCGGCTTCGCGAAACATGCGCTGTCCGGTGGAGCTCACCAGCACAATATCGTCCACGTAGGGCCGGTGCAGGTCCTCCTTGGCCAGCGCCTCGTTGTTTTTGCGGATCAGTTCAGCGTCATCATCAAAGGCCAGATTGGCCCGCTCCACGGCCTCGGTGAGTTCGGCCACCGAGCCGATGCACACTTCTTCGGAGCCGTCGGCGGTGCGCCAGATGGGTAGCGGCGTGCCCCAGTAGCGCGAGCGGCTCAGGTTCCAGTCCACCAGATTCTCCAGCCAGTTGCCGAAGCGGCCCGTGCCCGTCGACTCGGGTTTCCAGTTGATCGTTTTGTTGAGTTCCACCAGCCGGTCTTTGCGGGCGGTGGTACGAATAAACCACGACTCCAGCGGATAATAAAGAATGGGTTTATCCGTGCGCCAGCAGTGGGGGTAGTTGTGCTCGTAGCGCTCCACCCGAAAGGCTTTGTTTTCCTGCTTCAGCTTAATGGCGATCTTCACGTCGGTCGACTGGTAGTTCGGGTCCGACTCGTCTTCGTCGTCGTAGTTTTTCACCGGCATCCCGGCAAAGTCGGTGATTTCCTTCACGAATCGCCCCTGCTTATTGACGATGGGGGCGGGGTTGCCGTTTTCATCTTCTACCAGCACGCCGGGCACGCCCAGCTTTTCGAGCGTGCGAAAGTCATCCGAACCGAAGGTCTTGGCCAGGTGCACCAGTCCGGTGCCGTCGTCGGTGGTCACAAAGTCGGCCACCACCACCGTAAAGGCCGGGTCGGACAGGGGCACGTAGGGCATCAGTTGCTCGTACTGGGTGCCTTCCAGGTCGCGGCCCTTCATGGTATCCACCACTTCGTAGGGAATGAGCTTATCGCCCGGTTGATAATCGACCAGCTTCACGTCTTTGACCTTGGGGTTGAAGTAGCTTTCGACCCGGTTGCGCGCCAGGATCACGCGCACGGGGGCGTAGGTGTAGGGATTGAACGTTTGCACCCGCACGTAGTCAATGTCGGCCCCCACGGCAATAGCCGAGTTGGCGGGCAGCGTCCAGGGCGTGGTGGTCCAGGCCAGCAGGTAGTCGTTTTCGGTGCCCTTGATCTTGAACTGCGCGGTGATTGAGGTGTCTTTCACATCCTTGTAAGCACCCGGCATGTTGAGTTCGTGTGAGCTCAGGCCGGTGCCCGCCGCCGGGGAGTAGGGCTGAATGGTATAGCCCCGGTAGATGAGTCCTTGATCATAGAACTGCTTAATCAGGTGCCAGAGCGACTCCATATAGTCACGCTCGAAGGTAATGTAGGGATCGTCCAGGTCGACCCAGTAGCCCATTCGCTGCGTGAGGTCGTCCCACTCGCCCTTAAACTTCATCACCGCCTCGCGGCATTTTTGGTTATACTCCTCGATAGAAATCTTCTCCCCAATGTCTTCTTTGGTGATGCCCAGTTGCTTTTCGACCTGCAATTCTACGGGTAGGCCGTGGGTGTCCCAGCCGCCCTTGCGTTTCACCTGGTAGCCCTTTAGGGTTTGGTAGCGGCAGAAGATATCCTTGATGGTGCGGGCCATCACGTGGTGGATGCCCGGCGAGCCGTTGGCCGAGGGCGGACCCTCGTAGAAAGTGAACGTGGGAGCGCCTTCCCGGCGGTCGACTGATTGTTGGAAGACGTTATTTTCTTGCCAGAAAGCAAGCACTTCTTCGGCCACCTGGGCGTAGTTGGGATTTTTATGTTGGGGGTATTTCATGAATTGGATATTGGGTGGTGGATATTGGATGGTAGATGTTAATGCTTACCAACATCTAATATCTACCATCCAACCACCAACATTCAGCGCGCAAAGGTACAACATCGTTACGGTTTGTGGCAATCAGAGAAAGGATAACAACGGATGGGAACAAAAAATTTGACCATGTTGATAGTATAATCTACCTTCCCCCGGTTCGTGTCCCCACGAACTGCGTCTGTCATACTACACACTAAGAGAGCTCTTCATCAACCTTTACCCCCCAGAAAATGACTTTCTCTTTCTCGCTTCGCCTGTTGTTGCTCACTGTCGCTCTCGTTTTAACGACCACCGCCTTCGCCCAACAAAACCTATCCTGGGATTTTCCGATCAACCGGCCGCACGCAGGGGCTCATGGTCTGGGGCAGCGATTCGCAACTTATTATTACCGTGGGCCGGGCTGGTTTCTGGGACCACCGGGGCGGCAATGATTTCGCCACCCGCATCACCTATGCCGAACTTGAAAAGCTGCTGCAGGCCGGTGATGAGGCAGCGATCAAGCGAGCCTTTGCGGTGCCCACCACCGCGGGAAGCCCGAATTTGGGCCATCCGCAGCAGATCGGCGGGGGGCGCATCGTGCTGGATTTACCCGCGGGCTGGACGCTCCGGCAGGGCGTAGCGCACCTGCGGGAGGGGGTTCTCAGCGTGACCGCCACCCAAGGTTCGGATGCTGCCACCCTGACCATTCGACAGCATCCGACGCAAGAATTAGCGTGGATTGACCTTCCGGAAGCACTGCAAGCCACCCGGGTGAGCGCGGTGCCTTCCTGGAACTTTGTGAAAGACCAACTGGCCCCGGTGGGCGTGGCCCCTCCCGAACTGTGGAGCGAAGCGGCCGCCGGGGGCTTCGTGCAAACCCTGCCCGACGATCTGCCCCTGGCGCTGGCCTATCGTCATACCAATCAAAACGTATTCATCGCTTCGTCGGTGCACTCCGAGGCTAAGGCCCAAGTGGATCGACTTTTGGCAACGACCACTCGCGAGCAACTCACCGCCGAAACTTCCGACTGGTGGACCGCCTACTGGGCCGATGCGCCCCGCGCTACCTTGCCCAACGCTGAGCTGCAAGAAATTTTCGACTACGGATTATACAAACTGGCCTGCGTCACTCCGCCGCAGGGCGTGGCCTGTACCCTGCAGGGTCCGTTTATGGAGTCGTACCAGTTGCCGCCCTGGAGCAACGACTACCACCTCAACATCAACCTAGAGATGATCTACTACCCTCTGCTGATGTCGGGCAAGTTTGATCATTTTCAGCCGCTTTGGTCGATGCTGAAAAGCTGGTGGCCGGAGATTGAAAAGAATGGTCGGCAGTTTTTCCAGAACGAGCGGGCCCTAATGCTGCCCCACGCGGTGGACGACCGGGCCAAGGTGGTAGGCACCTTCTGGACGGGCACCATCGACCAGGCGTGCACCGCCTGGATGGCCCAGTTGGCGTGGTTGCACTATCGCTACTCAGGCGACGAAAAGGTGCTTCAACAGATTGCCTATCCGCTGCTGGTGGGGGCTTTCGAGGGCTACCACGCCATGCTGAAGCAAACCGATACGGGTTATGTACTTCCCGTGTCGGTGAGTCCCGAGTACCGAGGTAGCCGGATGGATGCCTGGGGAAAAAATGCTTCGTTTCAGTTAGCCGCCCTGCACGCCATGGGCGACATCTTGCCGCAGGCGTCCCAAGCCCTGGGCAAACCCGTGGACCCGCGCTGGGCCGAGGTAGAAGCCAAACTGCCACCCTACACGACGGTGGAGGGAGTGTACCAGCAAGAATTTCAACTGAGCAACCGGCGCATCGCGCTGTGGGAAGGCATGGACCTGATCGAAAGTCACCGCCACCACTCCCACCTCGGCGGCATCTGGCCCTTCGTTACCTACGATCCGCTATCGGATGAGCACAAGCAGGTGGTCGACGAGAGCCTGAAGACCTGGGTGTACCGCGGAGCCGGGGGCTGGTCGGGCTGGTGCGTGCCCTGGGCGGCCATGCTGATGGCCCGTACCAACCAAGCCGAAGCCAGCGTGAATTGGCTGACTTACTGGAAAACCAACTTCGTGAACGAGGGTCGGGGCACCCTGCACAACGCCAACACCCACGGGCAGAGCCTGCTGGGCAGCGACGTGTACGCCAGAAAAGACAGCATCAGTGAGATCAACGAGGTGATGCAGTTGGATGCGGGGTTTGGGGCGCTCACGGCGGTGTACGAACTGCTGCTGCAAAATCGTATCGACGGCCTGCACGTGCTGCCCGGCCTGCACGCCGAATGGGACGAACTCACTTTCACCGACGTATGGGCCGAAGGCGGCTTCCGGATGTCGGCCATCGTGGAGCAACAGCGGGTGGTCGAGGTGGTGGTAGAAGCCACCCGCGCCGACTCGATACGGCTGTATCATAACCTGGGAGAGGCTTGGACGCTGAACGGGACTGCCCAAAGCGGAGCTGTGCTTCGGAAGCAGTGTGAAGCTGGGGAGCGGTTGGTGCTGCGGAGAAACTAAACCACTACCAGCTAGAAGCTGGTAGGTTTTGACCACGACTAGAAGTCGGGGCTTATTCTAAAGAAATATTATTCTGATTATCGCTTTTATGTGCATCAGTATGGTTGTTGATATACTCATTGATAATATCGTCAGTCACATTTCCACTGGTAGAACTAAAGTAGCCTCTACCCCAAAAGTGATTGCCGCGCCGCGGTGGCCCCAATACTTCTTTTTCAACTCCGGAAACTCCATCTGTACTTTGCGAGAACTGCGTCCTTTGGCTTTTTTAACAAAATCGCTCACTGGTATGTGAGGGGGGATACTGCAAAAGATATGTACATGATCGCTAGACACCACACCGTTAAATATCTTGATGTGCATTTCATCAGCCACCTGCGCGATCAGATCGCGAACTCGTTGCTGCAAAGGGCCTCGAAGCACTTTATAACGATACTTTGTGATCCATACCAAGTGGTAGCGATGATAATACGTCGTATGGCTCCCTTTGCTGTACTCGGACATACCCGCAAAACTACAACTATTCACCACTACGCAAAGCCTGAAGGCTCTCTCGTCTGAAGACGAGGGTTTCTACCATTTAAAAGACTATGAAATTACCGGCTGGTTCTTTCAGCACTACTAATGCGAGTAACGGGTTAAAAGGCTAACACAAACAGGGCGGCGGCCAATGCTCCGAAGATATGTTTGCATAATCCTGAGGTAGCTCTAACTTTGGAAGCGTACTGGATGCCAGTTTTTTCTTCCAGCCAATTGAAAAAGGACTCTACCGGCTGGCGTGCCCTACTCACCAGCGTATTGAAGAGCTTTTGATCGGCATAGAGGTACTTCTGCCCTTTTTTCCGTTTGTTGCAGGGCATCACCTCTATGTTGTATTGTTCTCTGAGGTACTGTATTCCTGGCTCATCATGAAATATCTTATCCCCAAAGACCCGTAGATTACGAAAGTGAGGGGCTACTTGCTCTTTGAACACAGTATTGTCATGTTCAGAAGCTGAACTGAGTACAATACTTTGAGGAATAGGTAAACCGCCCGGTGCGCTAATTCCTAGTTGGTGTAACTTGACGCCGTGATACCATAGCTTCTTACTAGCGCAATAGCCCTTGTCAGCTACCTCTCGGGCTACTCTGGCCCCATCAGCCCGTGCCCCTTGCGCCATGATAATCGGAAAAGAATCTACTACTGCATCTACCAACGACTGGTCCTGCAACCAGTCTGGCAGCTCAACGTAGCGACTGGTATACTGCGCAATGGCGGCTAATGCCCCGTTGAGCCAATTGAGTCGCTCATTGAACTTCTGATAAGAGGGCAGACAGGGGAACCAAGACAACAAATGATCTTGCGTGTAGCAATAAATGCCTTTTATAGTCCTTTGGCGCTGTAAAAGGCCAAACAGATACACCGTGATGGCTTCCTGATCGGTAAAAGCCAGTTCGCTGGATTTTGAATTATTGCTATATCTTTGCGTGTGCATGATCACTCCGGCTTCAAAGGCTTCGCAAACATGAAAGTATAAACGTATCAAGAGGTAAGTCCAGTGGTCCATTTTGTTATTGTTTTGTCCAAACAATAAAACGGCTCTCGGACTGCCTCTTGTCTCTTTAGGTTAACCCGTTATTCGCATTACTAATGGATTAGTACCGGCCAATCCATGCTCTTGCCGTTCATGAAAGCAACGGTAAGCAAAAAATAACCAATAAAGTTACATCCTCTTTTATTCTACTTCTGAACCCCCTAGATTAGGCTTTTGAACTCGTTGGGGGAAGTAAATGGCCCCCGATATGTTGCCTGCAATACTCCCTTAGCAAAAGAAAACTACCCCTAACCTTAGTAGACAATCAGTTTAAACTAACGTTAGGTGTAATGAAAAACCATGTACTTCTGCTCGTTTTGATGTTCTTTTCGGTTGCTTTAAGAGGGCAATCGGTTTGTTCCGAGGCGGTAACCGCCACCCTAGGCACCAATTCTGTTCCCGCAACTTCTGATAACTTTTACTGGTACACGTATACGATGCCCAGTGACGGAAAGCTGCAAATCACTTCCTCCAACTCCAATTACTTATATGTTTACGCCGACTCGTGCGAAAATCGATCTTCGCTGACCTCTGGCTACGAAAACGCTACCGCCGCTTTGCTAAACAGTGGGGATCAAGTACTGATCCGTTGGGAAACTACAAGTGGTGGAGCCTTTGACTGGAATTTGTCGGTTAGTGCCTCGGAGATAGGAGACGCCTGTAGCTTGGCAGCAACCGCTACCACCGGAACCAATACCCTCCCGACCACCACTAACACCGAGTATTGGTACGCCTACACCATGCCCAGCGACGGAAAACTGCAAATTAACTCTTCTTCTCACCAATACGCTGAAGTTCGCAGCGGTGTATGCGGGTCCCTCAACTATGAGGGGGGAGGATCAGGAAAAGCTACGATCACCACTCTGAGCGGTGGCGACGAAGTATTTATTCGTTGGTATCTGGATAACGGGGGCAACTTCGAATGGGATCTGTCGGTAAGTCCGCTGGAACCAGGCGACGATTGTTCGCTCGCCACCACTCCCGTTCTTGGAGCGAACACTATTGCGGAAACCAGCAATGCCGACTACTGGTACGCATATACCATGCCCAGTGAGGGCAAACTACAGATTTCCTCAATCACTACTGATTTCGTACGCGTTTATAGTGGCGAGTGCGACAACCTTCGCTACGAAAGGGCTGGTAGTAAAGCAACAATAACAACGTTAGCTAGTGGTGATGAAGTTTTTCTCAAGTGGTCTACGTCGACAGGGGGGGGCAGTTCCGACTGGAACTTAGCGCTAAGTCCGCTAGAACCGGGCGATAACTGCTCGCTAGCTGTGACCGCCGTTGCCGGAACCAACGATCTTCCGCAAACCACCAACGATTACTACTGGTACATCTACACTATGCCCAGTGAGGGCAAGCTGAGAATTAGTTCTTCTGCTTCTCAATACGTTCAGGTGTACAGTGGCTTGTGCGATGCGTTGCAGAATGAAGAGGATGGTTACCGAAACGTTAACGCGACCAGCCTAAACAGCGGTGATCAGGTGTACATTAAGTGGGATACGAGACAAGAGAGCGATTTTAGTTGGGATTTGTCGGTAGTTCCTCTGGAGACCGGCGACAATTGTGCCTTCGCAGCCAACGCTACAACCGGAACCAATTTACTTCCTTCCACTCCTAATAATACTTATTGGTATGCCTACACCATGCCTATCGATGGTAAGTTAACCATTAGTTCATCCTCATTGGCTAGCGTGAATGTATACAGCAACTCGTGTGATGATTTAGTCTATCTGGACGGTGCCTACGGAAATTCTGACGTTAGTGCTCAAGCAAACAGCGGCGATCAAGTTTACATTCGCTGGTCTACGTACAACGGAGGCAATTTCGACTGGACCCTTTCTACTGAAGCATTGGAACCGGGTGAGGGATGTTCGTCAGCGGTACCGGTCGCTATGGGAACTAACACTACCTCCGGCGCCCCCTATTGGTTTAAGTATGAGGTTCCTGCTTCCGGAGAGTATACCCTCTCATCAGTAGGACAAACAACTGAAGATACTTATTTGGTCGTCTACTCAGATTGCAGCAGTACGCCGTTAGGTGAGAACGATGATACTCAAGGTGGGTTTCAGTCAGAACTATCGCTAAACCTAACGGCGGGTGAGACTATTTACATTCACTGGGACGACACTTATAGCTCAGCTGGTTTCGATTGGACACTGTCTAGCAACGCACAGTATATTACTTTTGAAGCATTACCAACAAAAAATGTGGATGATGCCGCTTTTGCCTTGAACGCTACGGCCAGTTCAGGACTACCGATTAGTTACAGTAGTTCTAACCATAACGTAGCCACCGTTTCCGGCAATACGGTAACGATTGTTAGCGCAGGTGTCACCACTATTACAGCTAGCCAAGCCGGTAATAACGACTACCAAGCGGCCGAAGCAGTGTCGCAGGAGTTGACGGTGAGCAAAGCTCTCCAAACCATTATCGTTGACGCCATAGCTGATCAATTAATTGATGCCTCTCCCCTTACCGTCAATGCTGTTGCCAGCAGCAGCTTAGCTCTAGACTACGCAGTAACGGGCCCGGCCACCATCGATGGCAAGGTTATAACGCTGAGCGGCACCGAAGGCACCGTGCGCGTGACGGTGAGCCAAACCGGCGATCACCACTATCAAGCAACGAGTACTACGGTTTCTTTCCAAGTGACCGACCCCAACTTACAAGATCAAACGATCACTTTTGAGCCGCTGCCCACTAGAACGGTGGATGACACTAATTTCACGCTGACCGCTTCGATAAGCTCTGGCTTACCTATCAGCTACCGCAGTTCTGACGAGAGGGTGGCTACGGTGTCTGACAACACGGTAACGATCATGGGAGCAGGCACCACCACCATCACCGCATACCAGGAAGGCAACACCACCTACCGGGCAGCATCGGTATCTCAGGAATTAACGGTGACTGACCCCCGTCAAACCACCGCTAACTGCGGGGACATAGCGGTTATAATTAGCGACAAAAGCGACAATATTTGCAGTGGTTCTACTGACGGAAGCCTAACGGCAGTGGCAACCGGCGGACAGGCACCCTATCGTTACAGTATAGACGGCATCAATTTTCAAGACTCCAACCGTTTTGATACGCTGGACTCTGGAACCTACGTGATTACAGTCAACGATGCCAATGCTTGTACGGCTACGGTTGCCGCCCTGATCACTACCCCCAACGTTCTATCAATCGTTGGGCAGATAGACCATTCTACCGAATCGGTCGGAAACGGGCGCATTGCGCTGGAGGTAAGCGGTGGAACAGCCCCTTATCAGTATGTCTGGAGCACTGAGGCAACCACTGCTACGGTAGACAACTTGACGTTGGGAGAGTACAGCGTGACAGTAACCGATGCTCGGGCGTGCGTTACCACCGGTAGCTTCACCGTAGAAGGAGTTACAGCGACAGAAGACGGCAAGCAGAGAAGAGTAGCCGTCTACCCAAATCCAATCCGCGACGTATTGCGCGTTGAAGTTTCTTACGCAAGCGAGATAAGCGCCACTCTTTTTGATTTGTCTGGTAAAAAGGTGCTTACCATGAATTTAGTGAACGGCGAAAACCGAATAGACGCTAGTGCGCTGAAGTCGGGTAGCTATCTACTAAAGCTAGAAGATGGCAGTACCCAGCGCGTTGTTGTTTGGTAAACAAACAGTAACCACTATATTCTAAAGAAAATAGTTGATCAGGAAGCACGTGGAAGATAGCCTTCCGCTTGCTTCCTGACCAAAGCTAGGCAAATTACTACGTGCTTCCTGCCTCTCTCGGGAATGTTAACCCCCTGGTTCTTGTTCAACCCTTGAAACAATTATCTTCAACAAAGGATTGACCCTGTAGAACAAAAAATCATGGCAGAAACTACCGCAAAAAAGTCGGCGAAAGCCCCCGTTGATACCTCTACTAAAATCAAAGAAGCCTACCTCGACCACCTGCTCGAGCACGGGGAGCCGCCGCCTTCGGTCTACCAGTTCACCAAGCAGCTCAAGATGCCAGAGGCGACTTTTTACGAATACTACAACTCATTTACCTCGCTGGAGCGTGACATCTGGCACGGCTTCTTCGATCAGGCCCTTACTCAGATTCAGGGCGACGAAGTGTACCGTGAGTACTCGGTGCGTGAGAAGTTACTGGCCTTTTACTACACCTGGATAGAAGTGCTCAAGAACAACCGCAGCTACGTCACCTTCCGAGTGCAGCATGTGGGGCTGTCCGATGCGGGGCGTTCGGGCATGCGGCGTGCGGGAGCAATGACTGGCCTGGGGCGTATGAACATCGACGTGCTAAGTCGCTTCAAAGAAAGCTTCCTCGATTTCGCCAACGAATTGCTCATGGAAGGCCGCGAAACCGAAGAGGTGATTGACCGTCCCCTGATTAGTAGCAACTACGACGAAGGCCTGTGGCGACAACTGCTGTTTGTACTCAATTTCTGGGTGCAGGACGATAGCCAGAATTTCGAGCGCACCGACGTAGCCATCGAGAAGGCCGTGAACTTGTCGTTCGACCTGTTTGGTCGCAGTGCCCTGGACAGTGCCGTAGACTTTGCCCGCTTTTTATACCAACGACGATGAAAGAACAGAATAGAATACCCACCTCGAAGGTGCAGCGCGCCTCGCGTTTTGTGCGCACCGGGGCCAAAATTGGCGGCAACTACGTGAAGTACTACGCCCGCAAAGCGCTAAATTCCGACACCAGTCGCGAGACCCTGCACAACGACAACGCCGAGGACATCTACGGCGAGTTGAGCGAGCTCAAGGGAGGTGCCCTCAAGGTGCTGCAGATGATGAGTATGGACAAGAACCTGCTGCCCACGGTCTACTCCGACCGCTTCGCCATGGCCCAGTACAGCGCTCCGCCACTGTCGTACCCACTGGTGGTGAAAACTTTTCAGAAATTCTTCGGCAAAAGCCCGACCGAACTCTACGACACCTTTAGCAAGCAGGCCAAAAATGCCGCCTCCATCGGGCAGGTGCACGAGGCCACGCTCGATGGCAAACGGCTGGCCGTAAAGATTCAGTATCCGGGCGTGGCCAACAGCATCACCTCCGATTTAAAAATCGTGAAGCCTTTCGCCCAGCGCCTGTTCAGCATCAACGAGCGCGACCTGAACCACTACCTGGAAGAGGTGCAGGACAAGCTACTAGAAGAAACCAACTACGAACTGGAGGTGCAGCGGTCGGTAGAGATTTCCGAGCAGTGTGGGCACATCGACAACATTTTCTTTCCGACCTATTATCCCGAGCTTTCGGCCGAGCGCATTATCACCATGGACTGGCTGGAGGGCGACCACATGCGCGAGTTTTTGGCCAAAGACCCTTCGCAGGAAGTGCGCAACCAGATCGGGCAGACGCTGTGGGATTTCTACAACCACCAGGTGCACTACCTCAAGCAGGTGCACGCCGACCCCCACCCGGGCAACTTTTTGATGCGCGACGATGGCACCATGGGCGTAATCGACTTTGGCTGCGTGAAGGTGATTCCCGAAGATTTCTACCGGCAGTACTTCACCATGATTCGCCAGGACATTATTGGGCGCGAAGACGAACTGGACAAGATTTTCTACGAACTGGCCTTTATCAACGACCAGGATACCGAAGCGGAAAAGAAGGTGTTCAAGAAAATCTTCATCGAGATGATTCAACTGCTGGGTCGCCCGTTTCATTACGAAACCTTTGATTTTTCGGACGACGAATATTTCAAGCAGATTTTCAGCCTGAGCGAGCGCGTGTCGCAGATGAAAGAAGTGCGGGAGTCGCGTACCGCCCGTGGTCCCCGCGACGCTTTGTACATCAACCGCACGTTTTTCGGACTCTATAACCTACTGAACGCCCTGGGTGCCGAGGTGACTACCCATAAACCGGAGTGGTTGCAAGCGGAGACAGTATAGTAGGTACGATTTTGGTTAATAGGTTCTGAGTTCGCGGTTCTAGGTTTTGCTCAACCTAGAACTGTGAACCCAGAACTCTTATATTTACGCATGTTTCATTCTCTCCTCTACATTTTCTTAGTAAGCTGTTTCACCGGCAACGTCGCTACCGCCCAGCAGTATCACTACGTGAGCACCACCGCCGATCATGCGCACGACATCACGGTGACCAAAGAAAAAAAGCAGGGAACGGATGTACTGACCCTGGAAGAATACAAGCTGTATTCACAGCATGTGTTTCATCCCACTATGGGCACCCGGCAGTGGGAGTTGCGCGACGATAAGGCAGACCACCGTTTTGTGGCAAAGCGCACGGACAACACCATCCATATCAAGGGAGAGTTTCACGGCGAACCGCTCGAAAAAACCGTAGAAATTGATGATGATGTGTGGTTCAATAAGCTCGACCACGGACTGAGTGCCTTTGCCATATCGGGTCAGGATGAACTTTCGTTCTGGGTGCTCAAGCTACTTTCCGACCTGGACCCTATCAAAATGACCGCCGAAAAGGAAGGCACCGAGCGCATTCAGGTGAGTGAGCAAACTTACGACGCGGTGAAGGTGAAACTCACGCTCAATCACTTCATCCTCTCCAAGCTGTGGTCGGCCCGCTGCTGGTACCGCGCTTCCGATGGCCTGTTTCTTCGCTACGAAGGGGCCAACGGCCGTCCGGGCACCCCCGTGACGGTGATTGAACTACAGAAAAAGACCACTTCGCTCACGGATACCAATCAACGGTAGCTTTAGCGGCGGTACAGAAGTACCAATTGCCCCCTACTTTCCACGAGGATAAAAATAAAGGTGCGGTTCTATACCACTCTGCGCTTCGCTCAGCGTGAAGTAGCCTGACCCGTCGGCCGCAAAACCAATGGCTTCGCCCTGGGGTTCGGGCAGATAAGTTAATACTGTTGGCTCAGTCTGCAGCAGATCAAACAGCGACGTTTGTCCGTTGGCCCGTCGCCAGTAGAAAACCTGCACGTACGATTTGAGCAGTACCTCTTTCCCGTCGGCCGAGACGTCGCCTCCCACCAGTTGCTCCAAAATGCCCACCTGCTGGCGCGGTAGCTGCCCCAACAACTCAAGCGTATCTATTGATGTCGTGTTCTGAGGAAAAGCGGCGCGGTAAACATGGACAAACTTATCGCGCTTCGACAACACGTACAGGTCTTTGGTGAGCGGGTCTAACAGCAGCGTCTCGGCATCGCGCGGGCCATCGGGATACACAAACCGGATGGCATCTACCGGGCGAATTACGTCGCCGGACAAACTATCAGCAACGAGCGGTTCCACAAACCGATAAATTGTTTTGATCGTATGCTGAGCGTTGTTGTCGCCGATGTCGCCCACGTACACGTAGCTTTCACCGGCTACCGGTCCGGGCCCGACGGCAATATCTTCCCAGTCGCGATTTTTTGCCCCCAGCAACGGGCCCGCAAACCGGGTGGTGCCGTCCTCACCAATCAAATATACTGTCGGTAGGCCTCCGCTATCGTTGTGCGTCCATAGGGCACCGGGATTTTTGCGGCTCGCCACCAGGCCCGACGCTTCGTTGATCTTCGCATTGCCCAGCGGTCCCCGGTCAACCGGTGCGCCAAACGCCGTGGTGGTATCAATTGAGGAAGTCGGAGCCACCGTCGATTGCCCGCAGGCACTCAGGGGCAAGCTAAACAGGCCTACAATTGATAATCTTAGAAGAATGCGCATAAGGGGCAAGAAGTCAAGGGTTGAAACTGCCGGAAAGTCAATTGAGTGCGCTTGTATCAGGCGACGTCCGGGTGCTATCGTGAGAAGAACGCGGGTAAAAGTACAAATAAATATCAGCTCCCAGGTTTTCTTCGCTCAGCGTGTAGTAACCCGACCCGTCGGCGGCGAAGCCAATGGCTTCGCCCTGGGGCTCGGGCCAGTAGGGTAAGGTGTCGGCGGGTGTTTGTAGTAGCTCCGGAATGGAGGTCGTAGTATCTTTTCGGCTCCAATAGAGCACGTGTTCGTAGGTTTTGAGCAGCACTTCGGTGCCGTCGGCCGAAATGTCGCCGCCTACCAGCCGATCAAGCAGGTTAACTCCGTCAAAGGAAAGGGTAGTCATGAGCTTCGCCGGTTGCCGGAAGGGCGGGGCTGAGGGGAAGTGAAACTGGTGCACCCGAATCTGGTCGCTTTCCTTGCTCAACACGAACAGATCTTGGGTAAGGGGGTCTAGCAACAGCGTCTCGGCGTTCACGGCTCCCTCTCGGTAGAAGAAACCCAGGCGGTCGTAGTCGGCGATGGTGTCGACGGTGGTGGTGGCCGTATAGGTAGGTTCGACGAAGCGGTAGACGTAGCGCTCGTCGTACATAGCCGTATTGTCGCCAATATCACCCACGTAAAGATACGTTTCGTCCGCTTCGGGTCCTGGTCCGATAGCCATGTCTTCCCAGTCGAAGTTCACTCCCTGGGCTAAATAATAAGTGGCCAGTAATTTTCCCTGGGTATTGATTAGGTACAGTTCGGTTTCGTTGCCGCTGTCGTTGTGCACCCACAGCGTTCCCGGATTCTTTCGACTGGCCGCCAGGCCCGACACTTCGGCCAGCCGTTCGTCGGTGATCTCACCCAGGGCCCGCGGGGCGGCAAAGGGCGCGTCGGGAGTATCGTAGCGCGATGGATCGGGGGTGCAGGAGAAAGCAATAAGCCAAAAAAGAACGAGCGGGCGGGAGGAATGGGGCATAGCAGCAGAATGGATGAACTTTCGGGCAGAAAACAATGCATTGTAGAAGCCGTTAGTAACTACTACTGAGCTTGCGAAAAGTTCAGTCAGATTATTTTCTAACCTTAAATAACCCAACAATGGCTTTTGACCTTCCCGACCTACCTTATTCCTTCGACGCGCTAGCGCCGCACATTGATGCCAAAACGATGGAGATTCACCATGATAAGCATCACGGTGGCTACGTAAAGAAACTCAACGCGGCCGTTGAGGGCTCGCCTCACGCCGATATGTCGCTTGAAGACCTAATGAAAGAAGTTGGCAGTAGTACCGCTACCGGGGTGCGTAACAACGGTGGCGGACACTACAATCACTCACTATTCTGGAAAGTATTGTCGCCCGACGGCGGTGGCCAGCCCAGCGGTGACCTGGCTTCGGCCATCGACTCGGCCTTCGGCTCGTACGATGCTTTTAAAGAAAAGTTTGCCGATGCGGCCGGTACCCGCTTCGGCTCGGGCTGGGCGTGGCTGATTGTGGACGACAGCGGTTCGCTGAAAATCACCTCCACCCCCAACCAGGACAACCCCCTGATGGACGTGGCCGAAACCAAAGGCACCCCGATTTTGGGGCTCGACGTGTGGGAGCACGCTTACTACCTGAACTACCAGAACAAACGCCCGGAATACATTTCGGCCTTCTGGAACGTGGTGAACTGGGACCAGGTGAACAAAAATTACGAAGCGGCGAAGTAGGCGCTTTTGTACGTTTGTAACTAATTGAAACTGCCTTGGCAATCACTGCCGGGCAGTTTTTTTGTTTAATCGTTAGGTGCCCACTACCTACCTCTCGCGTAAGCGCTCTATGACAAAAATTTGTGGACAGTTGTGATTTTTTGGATACTCCGGCGAATAATAGAGAAAAGACGATCTGGTTAACTATGGCTTCGCTGAACCATAATGATTTTACCGAACTCACCAACGATATACTGGAAGTGGCCAACCCCTCTGAACCCGAAGATCTACAGGAAGACATCCGACTTCTGTACCAGTTTATCAACCAACTTCCGGCGCTTCATCGCGCTTTGATGATTATTTATCTGGATCAAAAGACCTACCAGGAAATTGCTGAAATTCTCGCGATAGTTGTGGCACTCGATGGATTTGTCGTTAATCATTTCTTGTTTTCAGCGCCCACTGTCTCAACAGCAATCTTAGCGGCGCGATGTTAGTAGGAGTGCTGTGGTTCAACTACGAAATCGGACAGAAACCCCCGCGCTATCGCTGGGCGAGAAAAATAGTAGAAAGCATCGGGGGGAAAGAAGTTATCGATGGAACGGATTTTCTGCAAGATTTAAAGGAGTTTGAGCAAGAATACTAAACTGATCCAGCAACTAGCCAAGCACTCTATCCATCGGAGTCCCGCAAAACCTTTGCTTTTCCTTGCTCCCTACGCCCATCTTGCCTACTTTAACCGGCAAAAACCTTAACCTATGCAAATTAAAGAAAGCGGCACCCAGTACGACGTCTGCGTAGTGGGTTCGGGTGCCGGAGGGGGGATGGCCGCCAAGGTGCTCACCGAAGCCGGAGCCAAAGTCGCACTGCTGGAGGCCGGTCCCATGTTCGACTCGGCCCAGGCTGACATGTTCGCCTGGCCCTATGAGTCGCCGCGCCGCGGAGCCCCCACGCATCGGCCCTTTGGGGAGTTCGACGCGGCCTACGGCGGCTGGGAAATTGACGGTGAACCCTACAGCCGCGCCCCGGGCACCGAGTTCGACTGGTTCCGCTCGCGCATGCTGGGCGGCCGCACCAACCACTGGGGACGCATCTCGTTGCGCTTTGGCCCCAAAGACTTTCAGCGAAAGAGCGTCGACGGACTGGGCGACAATTGGCCGATCACCTACGACGACATCAAACCTTACTACGATAAGGTAGACCAGTTGGTAGGCGTGTTCGGAGCCAACTTTGATCCGGCCCTAGGGTTAGATAACGAACCCGACGGCATTTTTATGCCTCCCCCCAAACCGCGTGCCTACGAACTGCTGATCAAGAAATCGTGCGACCCGCTGGGCATTCCGGTGCTGCCCTCTCGCTTATCTATCCTTACGCGCCCCCTCAACGGGCGGGCCCCCTGCCACTACTGCGCGCAGTGCAATCGCAGTTGCTCCACGCACTCAAACTTCTCTTCGCCCTCGGTGCTGATTCCGCCCGCCATGAAAACGGGCAACCTCACCCTGATCACCAACGCCATGGCCCGCGAGGTGCTCACCAACAGCGAAGGCCTGGCCACCGGCGTGGCCTACGTGAACAAAGATGACGGCCTCGACTACGTGGTCAACGCCAAAGTGGTGGTGCTGGCCGCCAGCGCGTGCAGCACGGCCCGAATCATGCTCAACTCCCGGTCTAGCCGCCACGCCGACGGACTGGGCAACTCCAGCGGACTGGTAGGTCGTTACCTCATGGACTCGACCGGCTCGGGCCTGTCGGGACTGATCCCGCAGATGATGGATGGCATTCCGTATAACGAAGACGGCACCGGCGGCATGCACATGTACGTGCCCTGGTGGAAAGACAACATGAAGGACAAGCTTGACTTCCCGCGGGGCTATCACATCGAAACCTGGGGCGGGCGGCGTATGCCGAGCTACGGTTTCGGCGGCAACATTCACAACTACAACGGCTGGTATACTCAGGAAAAAGGAGCGCAAAGCGAGGGCGGGGGCGGCTACGGAAAGGCGCTCAAAAACGACTATCGCCGCCACTACGGTGCCGTGGTGGGCTTCGCCGGACGCGGTGAGCCGGTGGCCAACAAAAACAACTACTGCGAAATTGACCCGAACGTGGTGGACCAGTGGGGCATTCCGGCGCTGCGCTTCAACTTCAAGTGGAGCGACTATGAGAAGAACCAGGCCAAGCACATGGTGGATACTTTTGAAGAAATTATCCACGCCATGGGCGGCCGGGTGCTGGGCGAAAAGCCCGGCAAAGACCAGGACTACGGACTGCTGGCCCCGGGGCGGATCATCCATGAGGTGGGCACCGCCCGCATGGGCAAAGACCCGCGCGAAGCGCCGGTGAACGCGTATGGCCAATCGCACGACTGCAAAAACCTGTTCGTGGCCGACGGCTCCTCACTGGTGACCAACGCCGACAAAAATCCCACCTGGACCATCCTGGCCCTATCGATGCGCACCTCCGAATACATCGCCGACCAACGAAAAAAACGATCCCTATGACCTATCGTAAAGACGCGATGCATCGCGTCTCAACCAAAATCAACCGCCGCGACACCCTCAAAATGATGGGCGTGGCCTCCCTGGCGGGCCTCACCTGGACGGCCTGCGAACCGCAACCCGAAGTCGCCGAAGAGCACCACGTGCACACGGGCACCCACGAGATTAGCGAAGCCGACCAGCAACTGATGAACGAACGCTTCTTCACCGACCACGAGATGAAAACGGTGACCGTGCTGGGCGACCTGATCATCCCAGCCGACGAACGTTCGGGCAGCGCTTCGGATGCCGGAACGCCCGAGTTCATCGAGTTTATGATGAAGGACCAACCCTGGCACCAGGTAGGCATGCGGGGCGGACTGCGCTGGCTCGATATGCAGTGCCTCAAACAGTTTGAGCAGAAATTTGCCGACTGTAGCGAAGCGCAGCAGAAAGAAATGCTCGACCAAATTGCTTATCCCGAGCAAGCCGCTCCCGAGATGAGCCAAGGGGTCAACTTCTTTAACAACTTCCGCAACTTTGTGGCTACCGGCTTTTTCACCAGCAAAATTGGGGTGGATGATCTGGAGTACGTCGGCAACCGCCCCAACGTGTGGCAGGGAAGTCCGCCCGAAGTGCTGGAGCGCCTCGGCGTGAGCTACGACCTGGTGAGCGAGTATACGTTTGCCTAATGAGAAGCTGGCTACTGGCCACTGGATACTAGCGGCTAGCATCCAGTGACCAGCATCCAGCCTAAAACACCAGCGTCACGCTAAAGATCTCCTGCACCACGGGCATTCCACCGCTGTTAGCATTGCCTGATCCGCCTCCCCCCTCAGCCGGGTCGGTTTTGTGCAAGTGCGGGATTAGCACCCCCACCGTGGCTCCCACCACGTAGCCGACAATAACATCCGAAGGAAAGTGCTTTCCGGCTTGGTAGCGGAAGAATCCGGTGGCGGCCGGAAGCAAAGCGGCGGTCGTCCATGCGATGGCTTCCACTCCCGGACGGTCCACGTAGTCGGTGAGCGTTTTGGCGGTGAAAAACATCAGCGCTGCGCTGTGCGAGGTGTGTCCTGAGAAAAACGAAAAGGTATTGTCGCGCGCGGTGCGCACCGCTTCGGGCGCATCAGCGTTGTAGGCATTAGGCCGGGGCCGCCGCACCAGCGCCTTGGTGATCCCCGTTAGGGCTTCGTTGAGCATCACCGTTTCTAACAGAATTAGCCCTAGCGTACCCGCGTCGTTGCGCGCATCCTGAAAGGCTAACAAGGCTAAGGGGGCGGCGTACGAAGCTCCCACCAACGCGTCACTCGTCTTTACTGCCCCTTCGGAGTAGTTGCGGGTGGTGCGGCGATCAATCGCCAGAATGTCGCTCACGTTGAGCTTGCCCGCATCTTCCAGTGAGAGCGGCTCCCGTTTGTGCCGCAGCAAAACGCTGGCGGTGACCCCTGCCGCCCCGGTAGCCAACAGCGGAATTTCACGCGCTGCTCGAAGTTGATACGTTCCTTCTTGGGCGTACGCTCCGGAATGCATCGAAAAAAGCAGCAGTAGAAAAGCGTACAATAGCGTAAGGTTTCTACGCCAGGGCATGTTTTCGAAGGTCATATAGAGCAAATGATGAGGATAAGGGCAGACTTGATTCTTCCGAAATAACCTCCGCTCGCTTGCCTTTGTTGAATGTGGTTCAAACACAAGAAATTATAACTAGAGTGAGATTTACTAAAAATATAAACATTATTATAAAATATAAGACGTTATCATTGCAATCTAAACTTTTAACAACGCTAAAATCTTATCAATGAAAAATTTACAGAAACTGTTTTCAATGGTGATGCTGGTCTGCATGGCAGTCGCGACGTTCTCTTGCAGTAAGGATGAGGAGGAAAATTTTGATGTAGAAGTAGGTATAGTGGGCGAATGGGAAATTGAGTCATCTGAAATGCTAATAAACGGGCAGAGCTATGATGCTTATATTGAGCAAGCTGCTCAACAAGCCGGTATGTCCGCAGATGATTTCAAGAATTCTTTCGGTGCAACCCCTGATACAAAGGGTAATTTCCATTTTATGGAAGACAAAAAATTTACCGGAACCCTTGAAGGTGATTCTATGGTAGGTACTTGGTCAGCCAACGACAAAAAACTTATTTTAGAGTATGGAGATGGTGATGATCAGGAATTTATAGTGAAAGCGCTTAATAGCAATAAGGCCATACTATCAATCCAAGAATTAGAAGGTATCACACCTGAACTAAAAATAGAAGTTCTCCTCCATATTGAAAGAAAGTAGTCATTAAAACTATTGAGACTTAAGCCCTTGCCAGATACTCTAGCAAGCAGTTGCAAAGCCGCTCCGAAAATTTCGGAGCGGCTTTTTTTATAATTTATACCCCACCCCCACCCTAAGCGCCAGATCGCTGTTCTCAAAGTAGTAGTCCGTCATCACTTCCAGCCGCCAGGGACCGGTGAGTTGGCGTCCGTAGCCGAACCCCAGGGCGTAGTCCACCTCGCGGCCCACCAGTGGCCGAAACCGCAGAAAGAACGGGTCTACCGGATAAAAACGCGCTCCGGGCAAAAAGAAGACGCCCTGATCCGTCCAGGCTTCCACCCCCAGCGTCAGCGACAGTTGCCGGATCAAAAAATAATTGAGCTCAGCGCTGAACTGCGCCTTACGCACGAACTCCACCGGATTGCGGTTATCGGTTTTGTACACATCAATGCCGAAGTTGAACAGGTACTGAGCTTGAGCGGGTAGGTAACTAAAAAAGACGAGCGTTAAAACGAGTAAGTAAGTGTTTCTCATGTAGGTTAGCATAGTGCGCCTAAAGCTAGGGGAAGATCAGCGGGTTTCAAAGCGCCGGTTGGCATCTTTGTTTTTAGACAAAACTACACCCGCACCCCCACCACCAGCACGTCGTCGGTTTGTACCTGCTGGCCCTTCCATTCGTAGAAGATGCGTTCTATCTGCTGGTGCTGCTGGGCAACGCTCTGAGATTGCAAAACGGTGAGCATTTCTTTGAAGCAGCGGCGCATGAATTTTTTGTCCTTCGGCCCGCCAAACTGATCCTGAAACCCGTCGGAAGCCAGGTAAAAAGTGTCGCCGGGTTGCAACTCCAGGGTTTGGTTGGCAAAGCACTTTTCCGGATAGTAAGCCCCCCCAATAAAGTAACGATCTGCACTAAGCTGATGCAGTTCGCCCTGCTTAAAGTAGTACATCGGCATCTGAGCGCCGCTGTAACTCATTGTCAGGGTACGGCGGTTGATGAAGCAGACGGCCATATCCAGCCCGTCGTTGTTGGGGTTCTCAGCATCCTGCTGCCGCAGCGCCTCCCGAATGTGGGTATCCATCAGCGTGAGCACCACGTTGGGCGATGTCATCTTATTCTCCAATGCCAACTGATTGAGAATGGTGTTGGCCAACACGGTCATAAACGCCCCCGGCACTCCGTGACCGGTGCAGTCTAGTACGCTCAGGATCACGGTGTCCTCGGTTTCGTGCAGCCAGTAGAAATCGCCGCTCACAATGTCTTTCGGCTGAAAAAAGATCAGCGACTCCGGAAACAGGTGCTTCAGGTGGTTACGGGCCGGCAGAAGTGACATCTGAATCCGGCGGGCGTACTCAATGCTGGCCTTGATGTCGCGGCTGCTTTCTTCCAGCAGCTGACTTTTCAGAACAATTTCGTCGCGCTGTTTCTCTATCTTCTGGCGCTGCTGGTTGATCGATGCCTTTTGCTTCTCCAGCTTGCGGTTAGCCTGAATTTTTAGTCGATACTTGCTGTAGAACACTAATCCCAGACCGAACAGGAACAGGATACCCGAGATTAGTACGTAGTTGACCAGTTTGCGCTGATCGTACTCCAGTTCTCTGATTTTGCTAAGTTGCTGCAAAGACTCAATCCGGCTGGTCTTTTCATCCACTTCGTACACCGTTTGCATTTCGGCCACCTGTCGCGAGGCTTGTTCCTGATACATGCGCTCCTGCTCCAGGCTGTAGCGACGAAAGTTCACCAACGCCTCTTCCAGGTTGCCCACTTGGTTGTAATACTTCGCCAGGTTGAGGTAGCACTCTTGAAGAATCACGTTGGCGTAGGTCCCCTTAAGGCCGCGGGCTTGCTGGGCGGCTTCGTTAAGGAAGGTAAACGATTGGTCTAGTTCTTTCAGATTGTAATACGCTTTGCCCAACTCTAACAACGAGCGGGCGCGTAACAAAATGTCGCCGTATTGTTCGGCGGTCTCCAGCACTTCATCGAGCAGACTCAGCGCCTCTTCGTTGTGGCCCTGCAGCACGTAGGTTTTTGCGATATGATGATAGGCGTAACTGGTGCCCAAATCGCTCATCTTACTGTCACCGCGCTGGTGCAACGATAGCGAACGGTTGAAGTAATTGAGCGCATCGTCGTACTCTTGAGTAGCCCGCAACGCCTGCCCCATCCCCACGTAGGCATCGGAGAGCGTTGCGGCATCGTCGTATTGTTGAGACAAATTAATCGATTGCAGAAAAAAGTCCTTGGCCTTATCGTAATTTCTGAGATCTAGGTTCACGCTACCCATCGTCTTGAACAAGCCCGCCTTTTCGTCTTCCTGCTTGATGGCATCGAAGATCCGCTGGGCAGCGGTGCAATACTTCATCGCCAGCGCATTGTTGCCCATATAATTTTCTACTCGCCCCAGGTGCGCCAGGGCGTAGCCCCGCTTCCGCTCCCTGCCCAGTTGCAGATACAGGTTGGCGGCTTGCTCTCCGTAGCTATGGGCCAGCGGATAATTATCGTTCTCGTAGCAGGTGTTGCTCAGGTAAAAGTAGCTGTCGGCCATCGCCAGCGAGTCGTTCTCACTGCGGTAGATGGTCAGCGTGAGCGAAAAATAGCGATCCAGGCTATCAAAGTTATAGTGCGGCACCCCCCCGTAGTACGACGCGATCTGAAGATAAGCTTGCGCGATTCCCTGATCATACCCTCCGCGCTGAGAGACCGCCAGTGCCCGCTGGGCAAACCGCAAGGCCGAGTCGGCGTAGATGGGTTCGTAGTAGCGAGCAATCTCTACCAGCACATCGGCCTGATCTTCTAGCGAAACGGCTTGTTGTAGGGCGAAGGTTAAACTATCCAGGGTGTTAGCTGCGGCGGCTGGGCGACTCATCCCAAACAATCCGCTTAGGATCGCCGCTCCGAGGGCAGTGCGAGCAAATGAAAAGATTGGTAAAGCCCTTGCGCGTGTCATATTAGTCGCCAAAAATATCCACAAGGTAGTGTCCCTCGGCCGAAACTTCAAAAAAAGCGCATTATTCATCCAAACACCCGCCAGCCGATGTCACCGGGGCACGTCCACGTTGTCTACCAACTGCCGGAGCACCTCTTCGGGCGAGCGGCCTTCCATCTCCGTTTCCGGGGTCAGAATCACCCGGTGGATAAGCACCGAAGGAGCTACCTGCTGCATGTCTTCCGGAGTCACAAAATCGCGACCGTGCAGGGCGGCGTAGGCCTTGGCTCCGGTGAGAATGGCCAGCGAGGCGCGAGGCGACGCTCCCAGGTAGAGCTCGGGCGACTGCCGAGTTTCGTGCACCATGCGGGCCACGTAGTGGATGAGCGGCTCTTCTACGTGCACCGCGCGCACCTGCTCCCGGTAGCTAAGCAACTGCTCGGCCGAGATTACGGGCGTCACCGTGCTGATATCTACCGTATTCTTCCGCTGGTGGAAGCGCTCCAGCATGAGCGTCTCTTCATCGAGTGATGGATAGGTAACCTCAATCTTAAACAGAAAGCGGTCGAGCTGAGCTTCGGGCAGACGATAGGTGCCTTCCTGTTCAATCGGGTTCTGCGTGGCCAGCACCATAAAGGGTGGTTCCATGCGGTAGGTGTGCCCATCGACGGTGATTTGTCGCTCTTCCATCACCTCGAACAGTGAAGCCTGGGTTTTAGCGGGTGCCCGGTTAATCTCGTCCACCAGCACCAGATTGGAGAAAACCGGTCCGCGCCGAAACTCGAACTCCGAAGTCTTGGCGTTAAACACCGAGGTGCCGATCACGTCCGAGGGCATCATGTCGGGGGTGAACTGAATGCGCGAGAAGTCGACTGAGATCATGCGGGCCACCAGCTTGGCGGTGAGGGTTTTGGCCACGCCCGGCACCCCTTCCAGCAGCACGTGTCCGTCGGCCAGAATGGCGGTCAGGATCAGGTCGATCATGGTTTGCTGTCCGACAATCCAGGTGCCGAGCTGTTGGCGAACTTGCGCTACGCCCTCTTGGAGGGAGGACAGGTCGAGGCGGGACGAGAAGGAAGGGTCTTGGGGGGAGTCGTTTTCCATAGGGGGCAAAGATAGTGCTTATCGCTGTTTTTTACGCGAAACAAGCATTTTCATTGCGTGTTGGGCATAAGCGGCCTAGTCAAGGGCATAGGTTGACGCGTTGCGCTTCGCTAAGCACGCGCCACTGAAGGGGCAATAGTCGAAAACCCCTCAATCTTCCGACGCAACGCCACCAACTCATCCGCCGATAACGCGTCCCGCTGTTGCACCCGCCGGATTGCCGATACCAAAGCCTGCACTTCATCTTTCGGTTTGCCCGATTTGTGCACCAAGCGCTCCGCAAAGCCCTCGTCCAGCGTGCTGGTGTCCAGCCGGTAGCGGGTGCGCAGTTCGTCCAGCAGGTAGTGAATCTGCTTGTCGGCGATGTTTTTGTGGTCGCGCGTACGCAGAAATAGGTTGCTCACCGTGCCCACAAACTCCAGCGTGGTATTGGCCGGAGGCTGCACCACCGGGATGGCCCGCTGCTTTCGCTTCGCCTCCACCACCATGAACAGCAGCACGCCCACCAAAGT
The DNA here is from genome assembly GCA_965217295.1 of Cyclobacteriaceae bacterium. Lineage (GTDB taxonomy): Bacteria > Bacteroidota > Bacteroidia > Cytophagales > Cyclobacteriaceae > Tunicatimonas. The sequence goes on along the minus strand of CBDCHR010000008.1, from coordinate 1,739,618 downwards.
GAGATACAACGCCCACCGAAGCGCCGGTTGACTCAGCACATAACGCAGCGGAGTGGTGGCTTCCCGACGGCCGGTTTGGTAGTATTCCGTCCAGTGCACGTCCCGCACCGGCAGATACGACAGCGTGCGGGCGGTGGCTTCCGCCCCGTTTTCTTTCAGCAAATGATAGTTGGTGAATTGGTAAGGCACACTGCTCAAAATGAGCGCTCCCTCGCCGAGTCGCGTACGCAGTAGTACCGGACGGTCGTCGCTATCGCGAGCCAGCACGGTGGTGCGTGCCGAATCGTAGGAGGTGAAGTACGTTTGGTCGTAGGTTTGCCGGGGCAGCGTGTCGGATTGTCCGGACAGCGTGGGAAGCAGGCGGATATCTACCTCTAGTCGTAGGGTATCGGTGAAGTAGCCGCCGAAAAAACTAGCTGCGATCAGCGCGGCCCCTCCCTGATCTACTTGCCGCAAAAGTGCCGCAGCGTCGAGTGAGTCGGGACTAAAATCGGTGGCCACAATCAAAATATTGTCCGTCTCCGTTAGCTCGCTGGTCTCGAGATCGTACAAACTGCTCTGAGAGTGAACGATGGTTTGACCGGGAAATACATTCTCCAGTACCGCGCCCAGTACGTAGGTCCCGTAGGGCGATTTGTGGCGCTTTTCTAGCGTAAACGTCCAGTCGATGGGCTTAGGGGTGAAATATTCTACTAGCACCAACAAAAGAAGCGCTCCCCCTAGATAGGCTGCGTAGCGATATTCTTGCTTCATGCCAGTGCTTTGGGAGAGGATTCTATCTGCCGGAAAAGGCGTTCAACCCGCTCGGCCATTGCTTGGTCTGCCGGAAAGTTGCCGTACCAGGCGTATTCGTAGTAGTAACTCAACCGCTGAAACGGTTCACGCAGGGCAGTATCAGCTAATTCGGCTTGATAGTCGTGGTTGGTTTTGCCCGGCCGCCAGCGAATCAGTTGGCGGTCAGCGAGCTTTCGCAACGCGTAAATGTACCGCAGACGAATCACCCGCCGGTGGTTGTTTTCCCGTTGGGCGTCCGCAATTTCTTGCTCAAAATCGATGGCGTAGATGTTATCTTCCGCGGGGTTTTCAGTCAGTCGGGGACTATCTTTTTTGAAGAACAGTTGGGTCACACTGGTGCCGGTGAGCTTCAGGATGGCAAAGGTGAGCACCGCAAAACAAAACAGGTAGAACAGGATATCGTAGATCGTGCCGAAGTAAGTGTAGTGGTAGAGCCGGGCAAACTGTTGCGACAACCAGTACTTGAAGCGATCCCACCACGAGAGCGTGGCCTTGCGTCGGATGCCGTAGTCAAAATCTCCGTCTTCCTGAAAGCGACGAATGGTTTCTTCGGAGAACGTTCGCGCTTCAACGCGTACCGAATCGTTGAACCGAAGGGCGGTGGCGTTCGACTGCGCCGCTACGCTAGCGTTGAAGAGAAAAGTCAACCCGCACCACAACGCCACGATCGTACGACGCGCAGCGTGATGATACAGCGCTACTTTTTTCTGGAGCGCAAACGCTATTGCTTCCCGGTAAGTAGATCGCCTCACGCTCAATAGGTTTCGTCGTCGCGGGTGGGTTGTGTGGTCTGCCCAATGGTGTTCACGCTTTCCAGTAGCCCGGCGGCTTCTTTCTTCTCCACCAGATTCGCGTACTGAAAGGCTACAGCAATGAGCAAAATGGCGTACAGCAAGTACGATAATAATGAGCTAAGCGCCTGAAAGATAATTAGAACAATCTGCAACGTCCCTTCGCTATCTTCTAATCCGTTTCCCTGCGTCAAGCTAAAGAACGTAGGCACGCCCAGGGCAAGTCCAAACGGAAGCATCACCACCATGCTAATAATAGCGATGAGTATCGAGGTTACGAAAATCAGTCCCAAGGTGCTTAGGTAATTGTCGGACACCAGTTTGAAGCAGCGACTAAAGGCGGCTCCCAAACTGAGGCCTTCCTTGATCTGGATGATAAACAGGAACGACAAGGCCGCAATGGCGATGAAGCCCGGGATGATTAGCAGCATAAAGCCCAGCACCACCAACACGCTATACACAAAGGTGCTTACCACCACCACCAAGTAGTGCTGTTTTACTCGTTCCCACACCTCGGCCACGGTGATGTTATCATAGTCCTCCCGCTCTACGTACAAAACCAGGTAAGCATACACCACCGTCACCAGTAGGGCCGATACGAAAATGGAGAGAAAGGAGGTGAGACTGCTTTGCGACAGTATTTCCAGAAAATCAAATGGATCACCCCCCGTACTCATGTCCATGATTGTGGCTTGATAGATGCCGGTCACCACCGCAATGAGTAGAATGGCAGGACCGGCAATAAACAGGATACTTTTGGCAAGGGGCGCAAAGTTTTGCCGCAAGAAGGCGAAGGTCACGTTGATCTTTTCGCCGAAATCGCGCTTTTCGTAGAAGCTAATCTTTTGGTTCAGTTCCATAATAGTTTAGTTTAGCGGGGTATATGATAAAATAGTAAACAATAAAGCAGGCTGAGCTACCGATAATGGCCAGTTTAGCGGCCATTGGCCATTCGGTGAGGCGGGTCACGAAGGCTTCCAGAAAGCCCGCCGTGATGAAGATTGGCACCAGTCCGATCACCATTTTTAGGCCCCGGCGGGCCCCGCGCCGAAACGATTCACCCCGCGGGTAGGTGCCCGGAAACAGCAAGCTGTTGCCCATCACCAGTCCGGCCGCCCCGGCCAGCACAATGGCCGAAATTTCCAGGGTGCCGTGCGTCCAGATGGTTAAGAACGAGGTGAGCAGCAGCCCTTTCTGGTAGAAGAAGTACTGAAACGCTCCCACCATCACCCCGTTGTAGAATAACATCAGCCCAGTGCCCACCGAGGCCAGCAGCCCCAGCACGAACGCCAGAAACGACACCCGCACGTTATTAAAGGTGATGGCAAAAAACATATCGCTCTGCTCCATGTCTTTGTAAACGCCCATCGGGTCGCCCCGCTCAATGTTGTTGAGCGTCATGTTCACGTAGGCATCGCCCAGGATCAGGCGCACAAAGGTGTCGTCGTGCGCGGCAGACAAAGCGCCTACTCCCATCGAAAGCACAAAAATCAAGAAGGCGTAGAGCAGCGGGCGGCGGGCCTCGTAGTATAATTGCGACAGCTCTATCCGCCAGAACCGGCTCACGCGGCCGCGGTCTTCTTTTTTATTACGATAAATAGCCTGGTGCACCTGCGCCGCCAGGTTGTTCAGGTAGCGGGCGGTGTTGCTCTGCGGATAGTGGATTTGCGCGTAGGCCAGGTCGTCGGTCAAGCGAACAAAATAGTCGGCCAGCGTATCAGGATCAGCCTGCCGAGGCTGACGAAGGAGTGCCTCAAACTGCCCCCAGCGTTGCTCGTTCTGTTTCACAAAGGCCGCTTCTCTCATAACCAAAGGCAAGTTTTACGAAAAGTAAACCATTTTTCCCGTATTTTTACTAACTGTCTGCCTCAAATCTCAGACGAAGTTTCAAGTCATCCTGCTCAAATGCAAAAAATTAGTGTGCTAACCACCCAAAACGTGCGCATCGAGTACGTGCTGGCGGGCATTGGCGACCGAATTCTGGCTTATTTGATCGACCTGCTGATCATCATTGCTTACGTTACGGTGCTGGGGTTGCTGTTCGCCTCCGTTTCGGTAGAGCCTTCGCTGACCATCGTCATCTTGCTGGCGCTGCCCGCGTTTATGTATCATCTGTTGTGCGAAACGCTGCTGGATGGCCAAAGCGTGGGCAAGCGGCAGATGAAGATCAAGGTGGTGAAGCTCGACGGTTCTTCTCCCGGCTTAGGCGCTTACCTCATGCGCTGGATTCTTCGGCTCATCGACATGAACATTTTTGGCGGAGGCATCGCGGTGCTTTGCATTGCCATCACCACCCGCGACCAGCGCTTGGGCGATTTGGCCGCGGGCACCACCGTGGTGAAGGTGAAGGGGCAAGAAACCACCCCAGTGTTTGCTACCGACGCAGACTATCAGCCCACGTTTACGGAAGTTACCCGCCTCACCGATGCCGATATTGATACCATCCAGCGGGTGATCAAGGCACACCGCGATTCGGGCAACACCGAGCCGGTGTGGGCTACGGCTCAGCGGGTGCAACTGACCCTGGGGGTGCAGTCGGACATGCGTCCACTACAGTTTTTGTATACGGTGGTGCGCGATTACAAGCATCTGACTGCGCATTAAAAATACTTAACACACTCTTTTTTAATTTACTCAGTAAATTGCGTAAATTTACTCAACGTATTGAGTAATTATTTTTATGTACGAACGACGTCAGAAGGATCTTCTTCTTCAGCGCATCAACGAGCCGCGCCGATTCATTCAAGTAGTTTATGGCCCCCGCCAAGTGGGTAAGACGACGATGGTTACTCAACTCATCGACGAATTAACGACTCCGGTTCATTTTGCGGCGGCGGACATCGTAGGAGATACCAATGGTAGTTGGATTGAGCAGCAGTGGGAGGCCGCTCGGCTCAAACTCAAGAGAACGCAGGCCCCTTCTTGCCTTTTGGTCATCGATGAGATTCAGAAAATTCAGCGCTGGAGCGAGTTTGTGAAGCAAGCCTGGGATGAAGACAGCCGAACAAAGAACAACCTAAAGGTAGTGTTGCTCGGCTCTTCTCGTTTGTTATTGCAACAGGGGCTGACCGAATCACTCGCCGGACGATTTGAAACCCACTACATGGGGCACTGGAGTTTCTCCGAAATGCGTGATGCGTTTGGAGTGAGTGCTAATACGTTCGCCTGGTTTGGAGGCTATCCCGGCGCAGCCTCTTTGATTGATGAAGAACCTCGCTGGCGGGCCTACGTGCGAGATGCTCTTATTGAAACTAGCATTTCCAAAGATATTCTGATGCTAACGCGGGTGGACAAACCCGCTCTAATGAAAAGGCTCTTCGAACTTGGCGCTTTATATTCCGGGCAAATCTTGTCGTACACCAAAATGCTCGGGCAATTGCAGGATGCCGGAAACACCACCACCCTGTCGCATTATCTGGAGTTATTGAGCACGGCCGGTCTACTTTCTGGCATCGAGAAGTTTGACCCGACGGCGCTGCGACAGCGGGCTTCCAGTCCCAAGTTTCAGGTGCACAACGCCGCCTTATTGAGCGCCCAAACATCCGAATCATTCCAGCAGGTGTACGGCGCTCCCAACCGGTGGGGACGCTGGGTAGAGTCGGCCGTGGGAGCGCATTTGCTCAACGCCTCACTCACCGAAGACTTTCGGCTGTTCTACTGGCGAAAAGGCAATCAGGAGGTGGATTTTGTGCTTGAGAAAGGGGGAAAGGTAATTGGTCTGGAGGTGAAGAGCGGCTCCTCCGGTGAAACCCCGGGAATGCAGGCGTTTCGTGATAAGTTCTCTCCTCAAAAAGTGTTTCTGGTGGGCAAATCAGGCATCCCTTGGCCCGAATTTCTCACAATTAGTCCAAGTGAGTTGTTCTGAACGCTATCGGCCAGTGTCAGTTACGGCTTTTGGTTACGCTTTCTCTACCGCCTCAAAAAATGCTTCCAACTTCCTCAAGTCCAACTGCCCGTTCGTACGCACCCCGCTGCACAAGTCCAGCCCAAAGGGTTCTACGGTTTCTATCGCGGCCTGCACGTTGCCCGCGTGCAGTCCGCCTGCCAAGAAGATGGGTTTGCGGGCTTGCTCCCGAATCTGCCGACTCAATTGCCAGTTGTGCACCCGCCCGGTGCCGCCAAGTTCTTTCACAGTTAGGCTTGGGTTTCCTGAATCGAGCAGCAGCGCGTCCACCCCATCGGCTACCTCCAGTGCGTAGCCTACCGAGGCTTCGTCCACCACGTGAACCACCTGCACGAGTTTGATGCCGGGAAGCGCGGCGCGAATCTCCTGATAAGTACCTTCTGTCAGGGCATCCACAATTTGTACTGTGCTGGTGCCCACCCGTTTTTGGTGAGCGACAATGGCGGAAGCGTCGGTTTCGCTGGTCAGCAAGAACGTAGCTACGGGCGGGGGCACTCCCCGAGCGATGGCGCTAATTTGTTCGTCGCTGATCACTCCCGGGCCGCTGGGCATAGCTCCGACCAATCCTAGCGCGGAAGCACCGCACTGAACGGCCTCCTGAGCTTCGGTAGCACTACTGATGCAACAAATTTTGATACGTGGCTTGCTGGTAGCAATCATGCTGCTATCTTATGAACTATGATTATCGATGTCCTTATTCCGGCATCAGTTGCGCAATCATTTCTTCTAGTTTGCTGTAGGCCCGTACCTGAATGCCGTACTTCTTGGTATCTATGCCTTTTAGATTATACTTGGATAGATAAATCTCCTCAAACCCTAGTTTCTCAGCTTCGCTGATGCGGCTCTCGATGCGGTTGGCCGCCCGGATTTCTCCTCCCAGTCCCACCTCGGCGGCAAAGCAGATGCGTCCCGACAGGGGCACATCCAGAAAGGATGACACCAGCGAAGCGCACACCGCCAGGTCGATGGCCGGGTCCTCTACCTTGAGTCCGCCCGCAATGTTTAGAAACACGTCTTGCACCCCCAGCCGGTAGCCCACCCGCTTCTCGAGCACTGCCAGCAGCATGTTGAGGCGTTTGGCGTCGAAGCCGGTCGAACTGCGTTGGGGCGTGCCATAGGTGGCGGTGCTCACCAGCGACTGCACCTCGATGAGCAGGGGGCGGTTGCCCTCGAGCGTGGCCCCGATGGTGACTCCGCTTAGGTCACTCTCGCGCTGCGAGATCAAGATTTCGGAGGGGTTGGTGACCTGCCGCAAACCGGTGTCGCGCATTTCGTAGATGCCCAGTTCGGAGGTGGATCCGAAGCGGTTTTTGGTGGTGCGCAAAATGCGGTAGCTCAGGTGGCGGTCGCCCTCAAACTGCAACACGGTGTCCACCATGTGCTCCAGCACCTTGGGTCCGGCAATGCTACCGTCCTTGGTGATGTGGCCGATCAGAAACACCGGCGTGTTGCTCTCCTTGGCAAACTTCATCAACTGGGCCGTGCACTCGCGCACCTGCGACACACTGCCCGCCGCCGACTCCACCCGGTCCGATTGCAGCGTTTGAATGGAATCGATCACCACGATCTGGGGTTCCAGCGTGGCGATTTGCTGAAAAATGGCGGGCACTGATGTCTCGCCCAGCACGTAGCAGTCGGCGGGTTGCTTGCTGTTGGCCGTGGGCAGGCGCTCGGCGCGCATCTTGATTTGCTGATCGCTTTCTTCACCCGACACGTAGAGCACCCGCTGCTGGGGCAGCGACAGGGCAATTTGCAGCATTAACGTAGATTTGCCAATGCCCGGCTCACCGCCGATCAGCACCAGCGAACCGGGCATAATGCCCCCACCCAGCACCCGGTCCAGTTCGGCATCTCCGGTGCGGGTACGGCTTTCTTGGGTGTAGGTAATGTCGGTGATACTCACCGGACGAGACGCCGTTTTTTTAGCGGGTCCGGCGGCCTGTTGCCAGTCGGTCGGGGCGGTGCTTTTGGCAACGACCTCTTCCACGTAGGTGTTCCATTCGCCACACGAAGAACACTTGCCCGCCCACTTGGGCGAAGAAGCGCCGCAGTTTTGGCAGACGTAGATTGTTTTTGTTTTGGCCATCTTGGTCTTTTTAAAGTATAGGTTCGGAGTTTTAGGTTCTAAGTTTAACTGAATAACCCAGAACTCCGAACCCAGAACCTTTAAACACCTTCCGCGTCAAAACAAGTTGCGTTTTTTTGGCTTTATATAAACCATGAGCAGCTACATTTCGGCCATTGGCACGGCGGTGCCCGACCATCAGATTGCCCAGAGCGATATTGCCCGCTTTATGGCAAATACCTTGCAGCTGAAAGCGAACGACCGACGGCGGCTACTAGCACTCTACCGTGCTTCGGGCATTGCCTATCGCCACTCGGTGCTGGCTGACTACGGACGGACCGATAATTTTACCTTTTTTCCTAACGCCCCCGACCTCGAGCCTTTTCCGGATATTCAGCAACGAATGCAACTCTACCAGCGAGAGGCCATCCAACTGAGCTATGCCGCCGCTGTCAATTGCCTCGATCAGCTTCCTGAACTAGACCGGTCAGATATCACGCATCTAATTTACGCGAGTTGCACGGGAATGTACGCCCCCGGCGTGGATATTGAGTTAATTCATCTACTTGGACTAAACACCCGCACCCAACGAACCGCGGTCAACTTTATGGGCTGCTACGCGGCTTTTAACGCACTTAAAGTAGCCGATAGTATTGTTAGGGCCTATCCTGAAGCGAAGGTGCTGCTGGTATGTACCGAACTGTGCAGCATTCACTTCCAAAAGGGAACCGACGAAGATACGCTGCTGGCCAATGCGCTGTTTGCCGATGGTTCGGCGGCAGCGTTGGTTAGCCAGGAAAGACTAAGTGACGTGCAATTGGGTATGGAGCGTTTTCACTGTGACCTGGCTCCCAACGGGCAAAAGGATATGGCCTGGCATATTGGTAACCACGGTTTTGAGATGCGCTTGTCGTCTTACGTTCCTCAGATTATTAAAGAAGAGATCCAGCAGATTACGCACCAATTGCTACGGCAACTCGCTCATCCGAACCGAGAAGGTACAGACGCATCGGCGGAAACCGCTATCGATTATTACGCTATCCATCCCGGAGGCAAACGCATTTTGCAGGTCATTGAAGAAGTGTTATCCCTGGAGAAGGAAGACAACCACCACGCTTACCAAGTGCTGCGGCAGTATGGCAATATGTCGTCGCCCACGATTTTGTTTGTACTTCAATCGCTGATGATTAGTCTGAGTGAGGCTGACCACGACAAATACGTACTGGGGCTGGCCTTTGGCCCCGGACTTACGTTAGAAAGTATGTTGCTGCGCGTAGTAGCTCACTAAGTATTCACCAAACCCTCAATCATGAAACGTTTAGAAGGTATGCTCAAAGAAGACTCGTTCGCGGGCAAGCACATCATCGTTACCGGGGGGGGCACCGGCCTCGGCCGGGCTATGACCGAATATATGCTCACCCTGGGCGCGAAGGTGGTGATTACCAGCCGCAAGATGGATGTGCTGGAGAAAACCGCGAAAGAGTTGATGGACACCACGGGCGGTGAAGTGCTGCCGCTGGCCTGCGACGTGCGCAACTACGACGAAATTGAACGGGTGATCGCTCAAACGGTCGATCAGTGGGGAAGCGTTCATGGATTGTTGAACAACGCGGCGGGCAATTTTATTAGTCCGACCGAACGCTTGTCGCACCGGGCTTTTGATATCATCGTCGACATTGTGCTGCGCGGAACCTACAATTTCACGTTGGCTATCGGCAAACACTGGATTGGTCAAAAGCAGGCGGGTACGATTTTGAACATTGTGACCACCTACGCCTGGACGGGTTCGGGTTTCGTGGTGCCCTCGGCCTGCGCCAAAGCTGGAGTGTTGGCGCTCACCCGTTCGTTAGCGGTAGAATGGGCCAAGTACGATATTCGCACCAACGCTATCGCTCCGGGACCTTTTCCCACTGAAGGAGCGTGGAGCCGCTTGCTGCCCGGCGACCTGGTGGATAAGTTTGACCCCGCCCGGCGGGTGCCCCTCAAACGAGTAGGCGACCACCAGGAGCTGGCGAATCTGGCGGCCTATCTGCTTTCGGACTACTCAGCGTACGTCAACGGCGAAGTGGTGACCATCGATGGGGGCGAGTGGCTACAGGGCGCTGGGGAATTCAATAATTTAGAGGCGGTACCTGATGAACTGTGGGATCAAATGGAAAAGATGCGAAAGAAATAATATCCGTTGTGGTTACAGATTGTCGGGCGACCCCGTGTAACCTGTCGCTACGGCAATCGGCATTACTTATCGTCTTTTCCACCCAAGCTGTACACCTTTACCTGCGATTCTTTGACGGGATACGACATTGTCACCTCAAACCGTCCGTTCTCCCATTCTTCCACGGTTAAAAACTGACTTTCATCCTTGGTTTCAAACTCCCAGTAGTAGAAGAATTCTTCACTTTCGGCCGAAACGTTTCCACCCTGAAAGTAAGAGCCTTCGGTTGAGTGGTCGTAGTAGTAAGTTTGGCCCTCAAAGTCAAATTGCCCGGCCGCAGCATCGTCCATCCGGTCTAGATCATCTCGCTCAATCGAGATATCCCGAAGTTTAAGTTTGTGGGTGGCAATGGTCACGTCCAGTCCGTCGTCGTGCTGCAAACTCAGCCAAACCTTTCCGCGACCGTTGTCTCCTTCCAGCTCGTACCATTCATAGTTCTCGCCCTCGCGATACACGCTGCGCGACAAGATCTGCACGTCGTATTCTTCCAGATTTGGCCCCACGTTCATCAAATGAATTAGCCCACCCGTCTGCACGTTTTCCAGGCGAAGCTCTGTTCCAAGCGCATTTTCCTTACTTTCTTCCAGTGGCTTCTTAGCCCTTTTACGCTGCCAAAAGTACATAGCGATACCGATTATGACCAAACAGAAAATAAGTACCGAATACTGACCCATATCAGCCGATTACGATTCCAGTTTCTTGGTATCTCCGCCCCCGATGCCCATCTTGGCCTTTAGGGCGGCGAGTTGGTCCGACCCGGCGTGACTGCTCTCTCCCAGTGCTTTTTCAATCTCAGCATCTACCGTTTTGGGAGCGGCCGCCAACTCGCCGTATGATTCGGCCAGCGATTCTTCTTCTTCCACCTTGGTTTTCATCCGCTCCAGCATGGCCACCGTACTTGATGAATCGATGCCCGCCAGTTGCTTGTTTAGTTTCTTGGTAGCCGTGCTCACCTTAGCGCGCGCCTGCAACGTCTTCAACTCGTTCTCCCAGGTAGAAATCTGCCCCCGCAAGTGGTTTACCTTCGTCTCCAGATTGCCCGTCATGTTGTCATACTTCTGCACCTCGTCGTTGATACGCACCACTTGTTGCGAGGCTTGTTCTTTCTTGCTCAACGCTTCGGTAGCCAGGCGGTCGGCTTCGGCGGGGTCTAATTGTCCTTGCTGGGCCCGTTGCAACAACAGCATCGCTTTCTTTTCGTAGTCGCCCGCTTGCTGCTGATAGTTTTTCTGATCGCGGCGGGTGCGAATGGCGAGGGCCTTCACTTCGGCTAAACTTTCGAGCGCACCGTTTAAATCTCCTTTAAGGTCGCGAATAGCCTGTTCGCTCATCTTAACCGGATCCTCTATTTTATCAATGGCTGAGTTAGCCTGGGCCTCGCCTACTTTGAATAATCTTCTGAAGATACTCATAACGAATGATGGTTATTGTTGGTGGATGCTTAGAAATGAATTTGAAACGATAATAGACTTAGATGACAACGCTGCCTATCCTTTGGCGAACCGAATAAACTCTTCCGCGTGTTCGGCCATCATCAGCCCCAGCGAGTTGATGGATCCCTCTAATTCGTTGGGAGCCAGGTTTTGCAGTTGCAGCGTATCGCGGAAGATTACCCGATTCTCTTCATCTAGCCCTAACGCCCCGTGCACGATGGTCAGGTTGATGTGAAGCAACCGTTTCAGCACTTCGCTGTCGGTTACATCTTTCAGGGGAAAAAGAAACTGCTCCAAAAATAAAATTTCGCCTTCGCAATCGATCATGAGGTTACTAATTCCCTTGTCTTCGTCAGTGACCACCACTAACTCTTCGGAAGCGTCTTCTGATTGCAGGTCGAAGCCCAGATCAAACAGAAATTTTTTGACTTTTTCGAAATGAGATTCCATAAATTTGTATAGTTTGGTATTAGTGTATTACTTATAATCAATACCAGCGGCATAAAGTTATTACTTACCCCCATTTTTCAATCCCTTTTTTGCCCGTGAAACTTTTTGTGAACGACACCCCGGTTGAGATTCTCGACGTGCATCAATTTTCTGATTTTTCTTCTTTCGATAGCATTCTAGACGCGCGGCAGATAGCGCTAACCGAAGCGAAACTGAAGGATGACGTGCTGATTACCCATGCCACCGATCTTCACATCAAGCAGTGCCTGGATGCCTTCACCAAGAAGAGGGTCAAGAAGCTAGACAGCATCACCTTTTTGGTAGATGATCGTCGAGCCGCCGTCGATGGGGTAAAACAGCAATTTAAAGTGATTGAGGCCGCGGGCGGAGTGGTAGTCAAAGACCAGCAACTGCTGATGATTTTCAGACTAGGCAAGTGGGATTTACCCAAAGGCAAGCTCGAGCGTAAAGAAAAACCCCTAGCCGGTGGACTGCGTGAGGTAGAAGAAGAGTGCAACGTTCGGGTACTAGGCGGGCCGAAAATTTGCCACACCTGGCATACCTACACCCGCAACAAACGCAAGATTTTAAAGAAAACCTACTGGTTTGCCATGAGCTGTACCGACGATTCAGCCATGCAGGGTCAGGCCGATGAAGGCATCACTGAGGTGCGGTGGATGAGCTACGCCGAGGCGCAACAGGCGTTATACAACTCCTACGTTTCCATTCGGTACGTGCTGCGCCGGTATTTTGACCAGGAGGACACCCTGTAGGGGCGTGACGCGTCACGCCCCTACAGAGAATACGGTAAAAACTCGCTCACGTCGCCCTGGTAACGGTGCACCTCGCGAATGATCGACGAATTAATGTGCGCGTACTGTGGCGAGGTGATCAGGAATACCGTTTCCAAATCGTTGTTCAGGTAGCGGTTCACCTGCGAGATGCTGTTTTCGTACTCAAAATCGGTGGTGTTGCGCAGTCCCCGAAGCAGATAACGTGACTCGTATCGTTTGGCTAGTTGGGCAGTGAGTTCGTCGTAGGTGATCACGTCTACCCGCGGCTCATCGGCAAAAGTGGCATTGATGTAACCCAGCATGCGATCGATATGGAAGTACCGGTTCTTTTTGCTATTGTGTCCTACCCCCACCACCACGCGGTCGAACAAATGCAGTCCGCGACGCACAATGTCTTCGTGTCCCTTGGTGAAGGGATCAAAAGAACCCGGAAAGATGGCGACGCGTTTCATGCTTCGCATCGGTGTAAACTGTACAAATCGAAGTGCTGATGGTCAGGCAGTTCGTCAAAGGCATTGGAAAAAGTCAAAAAAGACGGCCGACTACCGTAGGCAATGTTTCTCACGTAGCGGTATAAGGTTGGGAAGTGCGCTGATTGCGTTGACATATTGCCCCACAAGGTCACTCGACTTTCATTAGGATTCATTTCCAACGCATGCATCACGCCGCGGGTATACTTAACCAAATCGTTGGTATAAGCGTACGAAAACTGGTTGTATAGCACCAAATTGTTGTCTTTGGTCACCACCACGCTTAGCTTTCCCTGCCCGACGTGCAAGTACATATCCTGGTAAAACGTGAAGTCACGGTTGCTCTGGATGCCTTCAATAAGGGCGCTGCCGTGATGCACCACCGGCACCGTCAGCGACGGGTAAAAAGACCGGATGCGCTCCACCAGCTTTTTCTGAGCTGCAAACACCATCACGGCCTGCGATTGGGTGTGCTCATAGTAGTAGTGCCCGTCCTGAACCTTTTCAACCCCTACGCTCAGGGCAAGGTAGTGGATCAATTTGTTGGTAGAGAAGAACGGGGAAGGCACCAGGGTGAAGTTGCCATTGCGGATCGACAGTTTCACCGATCGCCAGTAGCCCGCCATCAAAAAGGTGTGCGCTTCAAACAGTTGCACTATCGCCTGGTCTACCTGCTCCGGGAGAAAGTCTTTCGGCAGTGCGTATTCCTCAACGATCATGCACGCGCTCTCTCGCGCATCGACGACGCAGAGCTGAAAAATCCCTTCGCCCACCAGCAACAACAAGTCGTAGTGGGTGATGTCATCAATACTAAACTCTTTGTCTTTTACTTGACGTACTAGATTGTATCCAATAGGATGCTCCAAGTGGTTGCCAGGTTATTCCCAGTTGCCCGAGGTCGTCACTTCGGTGCGGGAACCGACGCGAAGTGGCCCCTTAATGCTTTCTTCCCCCCGGCGAGCCGGATTGACCGGTTCGGTGTCCTTAATCTCAAAAACGTTTACTTCCACGTTGTTACGCTTGATTCGGTCGGCAAATAGCTCGAATTTAGCGTTGGTGTAGGGCACGTTCTCCATCGTGTTCAGATCGTATTTGCGGTACTCGGGGTTGCTAAACAAGGTGTCTTCTACCGGAATGCTAGCCAGGGTATCGATCTCAATGGTAGTTTCCTCCGCTCCGTAATCCAACAGTTTGGTAATTTCGCGTCGCTGCGTAATGTATACCGTTCCAGTATCTATAAAGCTACGCAGCTTACTCCAGTCGCTGGTGTACTGCCCGTTAACGTCTTCATAAAGAATTTGAGCGTCTCGTAAAAATTGCAGTTTGCCAATAACTTGGGATTCAACCTGCGCGATCCGCTGCTCTTCGTCGATGCTAAATTTAACCCGATCGTACAGGTAATAGGCGATGCCTCCCGCAATGAGCAGAAAAACGAGGGTAAAAATTCTGGTTAGGTTCATAGGTCAGTGAGTGTACGTACTGGTGAAAATACTAAATTCGAAAGTAAGGTGCTAATTTCGCGTTTTATTAGCAAATTAAAAATACCCCCGCCTCGATAATAAATCTTTCGAGTGAGCTCCGCGGCTGATCATAGCGTGCATGGCATCGCGGGGTAGCTGCGCAATGGTATCGGGCGACATAAACCGAACCGCTTCGATGAGTTGCTCGTGGTCGGCCAACTCGGGGTCGTATCCCCGCCGCGGCTCGCCGCTCACCGTTTCGACTGAGAAAAACAGCTCCAGGGCGTGCAGGGGTGGTTCCAAAAATTCGTAGGCGAACAAAAACTCGCGCACCCGCACCTGCAACCCGGTTTCTTCGGCAAACTCACGAACCAGGGCATCCTCAGCCCGCTCTCCGTAGTGCATTTCCCCGCCGGGCGGAGCGTACAGATAGCCCAACTTTCCTAAACCGCGGTGGCGAATGAGCAGCAGATCGTCCCCCGAAAAGCACAGGCCGCACACCCGCACCCGCAGGCGGTGTCCGAAGGTGCGCTGAACGGCGTCGGAGAGCGTCTTCACCGCGTCAGTCAGTGCGGGTTAGCACGGTGTACTTAACGTCGAGGTAAATGCTGTCGCCGGAGGTGACAAAGTGACTCAGGGAAGAATCGAAGTTGTTGGCCCACAGGTACAGCCGCTGCTCCAGGGTGTCGCTTTCCACTACCGCCGAAAGGTAGTTGGTGATCGGAAGCGCGTACTGCGTACCGTCTAGCACGAGGGCAGTTGCTTGGGGCGGAGTGCTTTGGTCGCCCGGCACCCCCCGGTATCCGGCAATTCCACCTCGCCCGTCCGATACTGGAGTCCGCTGAAGCAGGCCTAAACTATCGGGCGCAAATTCGTAAATGAACAGTGCCGGGGGGGCATTTAGGGTATCTTGGGCCTTATTTAGTTCTATCTTCAAATCAACGCGATTGAGGAGGACGCTTTGCTGGTTGGTGGTTTGGTTGCGCACGAAGGCTATGATGGAGTCGAACCCAATGCGCGGGGCAACCCCGGCTCCGGACTGTAGGTACAGGTTTCCGTCATCGGGCGTCACTCGATTTCCGGGGCCATCTAATCCAGCCAGTGCGGTGCCCGCGTAATCGCCCGTTACTCTACTGAAGTACCGACGAGCTACAAAGGTATATTCTTTGATCTCGCCCTGGGCATTGGTGAAGTTCATGATGAGCCGCACCCGAACCGGATCGAAACTGCTCACGAAGCTGTTGGAAGCGGTAGGAACTAGGGCTAATCCGGGCAAAAACTCCCGAAACTGAGCGTTTGACAGCACAGTGCTGTCTCCTGCCTGCGCTAAATCAAAAATTGTTCGCCCTAACGCGTTATCTAACCGGAACCGTAGTGTGTCTAATCCACCCGAAAATTTGGTGCTGGTAGTAACGGTACCCAGCACCGGATCAGCAAACGCTAGGTTATCACTGTTGTAGTAGAAAACCTGGTTATCATCGAAGCGCTGCGTCAGCCGACGAATTTCCAGTACCTGATTTATCTCCTGGATTGCTCCGTACGAACGTTCGTAGAGCAGCTCCAGCTCCAACGATTGGTAGGTAGCCGTGTCGCCGACCACCGATCGAGGTCCTACATCGAATTCCATGAAGGTGGTGGCCTCAACTATGCCTAGCGCCGTATTCTGCCGACCGGCTAGCAAACGCCTATCGCGATCCGTCAGGCCTGAGCTTGGAAGCGGTTTTGAGGTGTCTATCGAGTCTTGCCGAATAATCTGGAAGGGAACCGGAATACGAACTGACCGGATATCTAGATTTTGCTGGCTAGGGTCAGCCGGAAGACTAAGGAAATTATCGTCCTCACAGGCCAAAAGAAACGGGACCAATGCGAGGATCAGTCCCGATTTAATTGTTCTTAGCAGGGCCACTCGGCGGCAAAAGCATTCGCTGGTGTGGCTATCCCGCCAACGCGTTATAAAGGTTGTAGTATGAGTCAAGGAGGTTTTCGTCTTTTTCGATGGTGTCAATTTTCTTTTCGGCAGTGAGTTCCTCCAGTAGGTGGGCCAGGCTTTCGCTGTAATCTTCTTCGCCCTTAAGCACCGCGTCGGCATACTGCACGCCCACCTTGATGAACCCTTCGTAGTCGCCCGACTTTAGGTTGCTTAGCATGCTGTCTTCAATGTCCATCATCTTCACCTTATCGATCAAATCGCTGTTGAAGGTGTGCTGAAACTCACTGTTGTAAACGGTGAATACGCTCTTGGTATTTTTGAAGAGCGGATCATTTTTATAGGTGGTTTTCAAATACATCGGAATCAAACTGGTCATCCAGTCGTTGCAGTGCACGATGTCCGGGGCCCAGCCCAGTTTCTTCACGGTTTCAATCACCCCTTTACAGAAGAAGATCGCCCGCTCGTCATTGTCCTCGTAAAACTTGTTTTCCTTATCGAAAAACACCGACTTGCGGTGAAAATAGTCTTCGTTGTCGATGAAGTAGACCTGCAGCTTGGCGGTGGGGATGGATGCTACCTTAATAATGAGCGGCTTCTCTTCGTCACCCACGGAAATGTTGATTCCTGACAGCCGAACCACCTCGTGCAGTCGGTTCTTGCGCTCGTTGATCAGACCAAAACGGGGCACCAGAATGCGGATCTCCATACCGCGCTCTTGCATTCCTTGGGGAAGCTGCCGCACAAAGTCGGCTACTTCGGAGGTTTGGAGAAAAGGGTTGATTTCACTGGCAACGTAGAGGACGCGTAGTTTAGACATAGTATCGTGGATTTGATGAGTGATGTAAGAAATGCACGTGCAAAAATACGAAAATTTCGTCATATTTCCACTTTTTAATCACTACGCGCGTTTCTTCGCGCCTAACTATCCAACCTTCGGATAATGCAAACGTACGCTGAAATTGCCCCGCTACGCGCTAAATTAGCCGAGCGGCGCGCCCAAAAAGAGCGGATCGGCCTGGTGCCCACCATGGGCGCGCTGCACGACGGACACCGTGCGCTGCTCACCCGCTCATTGCGCGACAACGACCACACCGTATGTAGTATCTACGTGAACCCAACCCAGTTCAACAACCCCGACGATCTGCTTCACTACCCCCGCACCCTGGAAGAAGACAAGAAGTTGCTGCAGGAGCTAGGGTGCAATAGTTTGTTTTGCCCCACCGACGCGGTGATGTATCCCGAAGGGCTGACCAATGGCGTGCGCATGGACTTTGGCTCGCTAGAGCGGGTGCTGGAGGGGGTGCACCGTCCCGGACACTTCGGCGGGGTGGGCGCGGCGGTGAGCAAACTCTTCCATGTGGTGCAGCCCGACCGCGCCTACTTTGGGCAAAAAGACCTGCAGCAGTTTGCGGTTATTCACAAGTTGGTGCGTGAGCTGCTATTTCCGGTGCAGTTGATAAGGGTGCCCAGCGTGCGCTCGGCCGAAGGGCTGGCGTTGTCGTCGCGCAACCGCCTGCTTTCGGCGCAGCAGCAGCAGACCGCTTTGCATCTGTACCGAGCGCTGACACTCGCCCGCACGGCCCTACTGGACGGCGAGCCGACGGCCCAAGCGCAACGGATGGCCGTCGATCACCTGGCCGAAGTGCCGGAGATTCGGTTGGAATATCTTGAAATAGTGGATGCGGATACCTTTGCCCCGGTTGCTGATCTGGCGCAACCCCGGCCGGTGGCGATCTGCGTAGCGGCCCACGTGGGCAAGGTGCGCCTGATTGATAACGTGCTGGTTGGTTAACGGTGACAAAAATGCAACAATGAAAAGCTACCGAGCCTTGTTGATTTTTTCAGAAACAAGGCCAACCTCTATCGCTCATGAGTACTTTGAGAACCACGGGCAGACTTTTAACCTTTCGCATCACGCGTGAAGAGCTACTCAGGCTCAACCAAAAACACTTGCTCTTCGGGGTGCTGGGCACCTGGCTGGTCGGAATGGGACGCTACTGGGACGATCCGGAGGCGCACCTACTTCAGCGCCTTGGGTTCGGCTCGGTGATCTACATCTTTGGCTTATCGTTGTTCATCTGGCTGGTGATCAAACCCTACTTTGTTGATCGGTGGACGTACTTTACCGTGCTCACCTTTGTGAGCCTGACGTCATTTCCGGCCGCCTTTTATGCTATTCCGGTGGAACGGTTTTGTGCTCCCGCCGTCGCTGCGACGGTCAATGCGTGGTTTTTAGCGGCTGTGGCGGCCTGGCGCCTGGCGTTGCTGTACTACTTCCTGAAAAAAGTGACCCAGCTTCGGTCTAGCTACATCCTGATCGGCACCTTGCTTCCGGTCTGCCTTATCATTGTGGTTTTGACGATGCTCAACCTGGAGCGGGCGGTGTTCAACGTCATGGGCGGGATACGAGAAGAATCGAGCGCCGATACCGCCTACCGGGTGCTGGTGTTTTTAACCGCCGTGTCGTCGCTGGCAGCCGGGCCCCTGCTGATCGGATACGCCGTTGCTATTTATAAGCGGTGGAGGGTGACCAAGCAAAACAACTAGACGCAATTATTGAGCCCAGTGGTTCTCCAGTGGCTCAACGAACAACTGCCCGCTCAGCACCAGGTACTCCAGATAGTCGTCGTAGATTTCTTCTTGCCGCTCCAGCTTTTCCAAGCGAATCTGTTCGGTGTCTTCATTGATCTTGAGCAGCAGATCAGGATCACTGCCCCGCCGCTGCGCAATGGCCTGCGCCAGCGCGCGCAGTTCGCGCAGTTCCTCCTGCTTTATCTGCACAAACTTTCGGTACACCCGAATGCGGTCGCGTACGCGCTGTTGTTGCTCCGTGGTTCGCTGCTCTAGTTCCCGACTTTTCACCTGCTGCTCGCGGGCCAGTTCCTCCTGCTCCAACCGCAGTTCCTCTAACTTCAAATTGCGATTGCCCGAGGTAGGCAACACAAAACCCAGGCGCAGTTGCACGCGCTCGCGCAGCACCTCGTCGTGCGGGCCGTTGTAGCGCACCTGCACAAAATCCAGAAACTGCCGCTTCTCGGCTTTTTCCAGAGCCTTCTCTCGCTCGATAAGCTCTCGTTCGTACTGATACTCGTCCAAGCGCGGGTCACGCGGGAGAGCGTCGTCGCTCATTAATTGCACCATGATCTCCTCCACGCTCAGCATCTCATCCGGAGCCACGGTGGCGGTGCTGTCCAGCCCGAACTGCTCGCGCAGGCGACGGGTAGCAAGCTCTAGTTCGTAGCGGCGCACGCGTACGTCGTTGAGCTTCTCGCGCATATCCAGCACCTCCCGAAAGTCGGCATCCGACTGCTGGGTTTGCCGCTGGCGGATGATGAGCCGGTCGCTCAGCACGTCCTGCAGGCGGGCGTACGAAGTGAGTTTTTGCTCTCGGATGTACAGTTCCTTCCACGCCACATAAGCCTCCTCAATCCGGCGGTTCCGATAGTTGGTTTCCACCACCGACCGCTTGCGCCGGTAGTGTTCGGCCAAGTTGCGCTGGGCGCGGTGCAGGCCGGGTGAGGTGGGCGAAATCCGCAGGGCGTGCTCCTGCCGCTCCGGGTCGAATTCATCGGTCTCCGTTCGGTACTGGTACTGCTGAATCCAGGGCAGACGCACCCGGCGGTGGTCGGTGTAGTCGCGCACCGACTCGGGTTCCTCGATGAGGCGCTGCAGGAAGTCGCCCGAACGAATCACTTCCTGGGTCCAGCCAAAGCCGGGGACGAGCAACAATAAGAAGATTGCAGTAGCCTTCAAACAAGTATCAGTTTTGGAGCTGGGCCTTGGTGGACACTTTTTCTCCGGTGCGGGCCACTAGTTCCAGGGCCACCTTTTCTTTTTGCAAAAAGCTATTCTCCGGGGCAATCTTGATGGTTACCTCCCGACCGTAGGTGCGCACCTCGGGCATTTTGCGCAGTCGCTCGGGAATCTCGATGATGCGCGAACCCAAGCCGGTTACTACGCCGGGGTAGGCGATGGTTTCGTCCTTGAGCGACTTTACCTGGAACGTATCGCCCACTGCCACCTTCAGCGAAAGGTCTTCGTGCACGTAGCCCTTCACGAACTGGGGATGTGGCTCGTAGAAGCTGATCAGGGTCTGGAACGAAGACACGTGCTCGGCTTCTTTGCAGTGGATGTTGCCCACCAGTCCGTCGGTCGGGGCCACCACGGTGATGGATTGTACCTGGTGGTCTTCCTCAAACTGAAGCTCTGCTTCCAAACGCGAGATTTGCTCTTGGTAAGGACTGTTACCCATGCGCTTCTTGTCTTCCAGTGCCTGGATGCGCTGCTGGTAACTTTTGGCCAACAGGGCTCTTTCCTTTTTCACCCGCTCAATTTTTTCTAGCAGAGGCTGGTACGTAGCCTCGTTGGCTGGAAAAGTGGACAAGCCCTTGGTGAGCGACTGTTGATACTCGAGCTCCAACTGCAGGTTGGCTAGTTGCGCATCCAGTTCATCTAAATTAAGTTGTTGTTCGGTGCGCAACACCTTGAGTTCGTTCTGTTTTTCCCGCTGCCAGATGGCTTCTTCGGCCAGCAGCTCCGAAATGCGGTAGTTTTGGTCCTGGAGCTGCTCTTTGGTGGCAATGCGCGATAGATTAAGCAGAGTGGTGCCGCGGGTAACGTACTGGCCGGGCGTTACGCGGATCCGGTCGACCATCACGGGGTGGTTGTAGTTGATTTCGGTTTCGTTGGTTTCGGCAAAGCCGTAGAAGGCCACCGTTTCGCGGCTCTGCACCGCAAAAAATATGAAGAGAACAATCCCAATGGGGATTAGGCTGGCGTAGAATAAATTGATCCGTTTCATGGGTTTATAGTTTTGTTGGTTCCTTCTTGAAGTTCAACTTCAGATTTTCTAATCCTTCCAGCTCTTCCAGGGCGCTGGTCAGGGCCGTCGCCGTTGCGTTGTCCTTCAGCCGAACCGAATAGGTAAACTCCTGTAAGTCTTCTCGCGAAATCTCCTCAACGATGGGCATACCCGCGGCGGACATTCGCTCCACGGTTTTGGGGTTCAAAAACCGTAATTGGTCCAGTTCGTAGTCTTGACAGTAGGGCTTTAGTTTTGCTTCAATTAGCGATTGTTGTCGATCGTCTTTGGGCAATTGCAGGCGAAGGTTGCCAATCAGTTCGTCTTCGTTATTGAGCGGCGAGAAGCGAAAGATCAGAGCCGCCAGGCAAAAGACCAATGTGCCGGTGATAGCGATGCTAAACCCGAACACTCCGCAGGCAATACCCGCGGCCAGCGAGGCAAACATAAAGGTGATGTTGCGCGGATCGTCCAGCACGGTCCGAAAGCGGATGATGGCCAATGCGCCCAACATGCCCAATCCGCGGGCCAGACTGTCGCCCACCGCCTGCATCACCATCGCCGCCACAATAGCGATCAGGGCCAGCGCTTGCAGGAAGTGCGCGCGCTTGTAGATGCTTCGGGTGGTGTACTGGTAGGTGATGGCAATGAGCGACGACAAGAAAAAGGCAAACAACACCGTGATCAGGGTCGCGTAGAAAGGGGGCATACTGGGGTTGTTCTCCAGAAGCTGCAGATCGAACATTAGGACGTTTTGATATAGACTCGACTAAAAAATAATGCATCATCCAGCAAAAACTGTGCGCTGGGAACCAGCAAAGGTACAAGATTATCAGACATTTAGCATCAGCTACTGCATATTGATCACTAAGGGGCCGCTTGGTTGAGATAGTTGGCTCTTCCGGAAACCAACCAGAATGGATATTCCTGTATCTTTGCTGAAATTTAATCCGCGGTATACCGGTAACATCAAGCAGCCCGATGCCGAACTCTTTGAGCGGGCCAAATCGTTAGCTTATTGTTTAAAGCAGACAAGAAGCTTAAGGATGCGCGCTACCCGCGGTTAGCGTCCCGCATCTACTCAGCATATATTGCAATGAACGTAGAAATATTCAAATCTAAGATCCACCGGGTGCGCGTTACCCAGGCCGAGCTGCACTACGTAGGCAGCATCACCATCGATGAAGACTTGATAGAAGCCGCCAACCTTCTTCCCAACGAGAAGGTACAAATCGTGAACGTGAACAACGGCGAGCGTCTGGAGACCTACGTGATCAAGGGGGAGCGCGGCAGTGGCACGGTGTGCCTTAACGGCCCGGCTGCCCGCCGGGTGCAGGTGGGCGACGTAATCATCATCATCTCCTACGCCAGCATGGACTGGGAAGAAGCCAAAACCTTTGAACCTACGGTGGTTTTTCCCGACGAAAACAACCGCTTGCCCCGGTAGTTTTTTAACCTTATTTACCCTCTTGCTGTGAAGAACATTCTTAAGTACACCGTGTCGTTACTCATCGCGGGCGGGTTGATGTGGTACGTCTTCCATGATATTGACGCGACAGTATTACTGGCTAAACTCAGGGAAGTGCGCTACGGCTGGGTGGTGCTCGCCGCTACTATCTTTTTGGTTAGTTACCTCACCCGCGCTTACCGCTGGAACCTGCTGCTGCAGCCCCTGGGTTATCCGCGCATCACGCTGCTACGCACGGTGACGGCGGTGGCCATCGGTTACTTCGCCAACCTGCTGGTGCCCCGTTTGGGCGAAGTGACGCGCTGCGGAGTGCTCAAACGCCTGGAAGACGTGCCTATTACTACCGGTCTGGGCACCGTGATTGCCGAACGCCTCATCGACCTCGTAACGCTGCTGCTGATCACGCTGCTGCTCTTTGTGGCTGAATTTGACCGCTTAAGCGAGTTCATTGCTAGCTTCGCGGCCGACAAGGCGGGCAACGCCGGGCAAACCGTTCTGGTGGTCGGCGGAGGCCTGGTGCTGGTGCTGGCGCTACTTTGGGTAATCTGGCGGATTTATCGAGCCCGCCTGAAGCGTAGCGCTTTTTTTCAAAAAGTACGCACTTTCGGCAACGAAGTGGTGCGCGGGTTGGCCAGCATCAGACGCATCGAGAACAAAGCAGGCTTCTGGGCTTCCACGATTTTGCTATGGACCTGCTACTTCCTGATGTCGTACGTGGTGTTCTTCGCGCTGCCCGAAACCGAAAACCTGACCCCCTGGGCCGGAGTGGCGGTGCTGGTGATGGGCAGCTTCGGCATGGCCGCGCCCGTGCAGGGCGGATTTGGCACCTTTCACGCGCTGGTGAGCGGCGTACTGATATTGTACGGAGTGTCGGAGAGCGACGGGGTGCTGTTTGCTACGCTGATTCACGGCTTGCAAACGCTGTCGTTTATTGTGTTCGGAGCAATTGCCTTTGTGCTGGCTTCGGTGCTCACCCCGCACAAGCAACCTACTGAGCGTTCGATGAACACTCCGGCGGTTTAAGGTCTATTAACTGACTATCCGTAGTTTTTCTCACGAGTATCGACCGAACGATATTCTAGTAGCGCGTCACGCCACCGTCTCTCTCGGGCAAACTTTACTTCTCGTTTTTTCGTTGATCTAGCGTAAGCAAGCAACATTTTCGGTGGGGTGCTCGTAGTATTTCCCCAGCAGGTTGCTACTCAAATTCAACATAAACTATTCTTTATACAATGTATATTATTCTATTTATTGGTATTGCGATCCTCAGCTTTGGGGTGAGCTACCGCCTTAAAAGTAAATTTAAAAAGTATTCGCAAATTCAGTGGAACACCGACATGGACGGCAAAGAAGTGGCCGAACAGATGCTGCGCGACCGCGGCATCCGCGACGTTGAGGTGATTTCGGTACCCGGTCGCCTCACCGATCACTACAATCCGGCTGATAAAACGGTGAACCTGAGTGAAGGAGTGTACCACGGACGATCGGCTGCCGCGGCGGCCATTGCGGCCCACGAGTGCGGCCACGCCGTGCAGCACGCCACCGCTTACAGCATGCTGGAGTTTCGTTCGGCGATGGTGCCCGTGCAAAACGTGAGCGCGCGCATTCTTAACTACGCGGTGCTAGGACTGTTCTTGGTAGGCGGGGTGTTTATGGGTGGCGCTAGCGGTGGGCTCGACGGCGGGTTCGTTCAGTTAGCGCTGATGATTATCGTTGGCTGTTACGGGGTGATCACCGTGTTTTCGCTGGTGACGCTACCGGTGGAGTTTGATGCCAGCAAACGGGCACTAGCCTGGATCAAGGAGCGCAACGTTGCTACGCCCAATGAATACGGCATGGCCAAAGACGCCCTCAAGTGGGCCGCGATGACCTACGTGGTGGCGGCGCTTGGCTCTATCGTGGCGATGCTCTACTGGGTATCGGTGCTGATGGGCAGCCGTGACTAATAGACCTATGGTGGCAAGTAGCTTTTATAAGGTGCTCTTTTGAGAGCACCTTTTTTTTCTTTGGTGCGCACCGTATATTGCGCAACTACTCGGCATGCATAACAAATGAGTTGTGTCCCGATAAACTACCGCCTTGCGGGTCGTGTCGAAATGACCCTTCGGGCTCATCGAGAAAACCTTTAGCAAATATGAACTTTCAACTAAGTGAAGAACACCGCGCGGTGCAACAAGCCGCCCGCGACTTTGCCCGCAGCGAATTGCTGCCCGGTGTCATCGAGCGCGACAACGAACAACGCTTCCCCGCCGAACAGGTTAAGAAAATGGGCGAACTGGGCTTCATGGGCATGATGGTGAGCGAACAGTACGGCGGCGGCGGCATGGATACCAAGTCGTACGTGCTGGCGATGGAAGAAATCTCCAAGGTAGACGCCTCGGCTTCGGTGTGCATGTCGGTGAACAACTCGCTGGTCTGTTGGGGCTTGGAGACCTACGGCACCGAAGCGCAGAAGGAAAAGTACCTGAAACCGCTGGCGCGGGGCGAGATTATCGGAGCCTTTTGCTTATCTGAACCCGAAGCCGGTTCTGATGCTACTTCACAAAAAACCACCGCCATTGATCAGGGCGACTACTACCTACTCAACGGCACCAAAAACTGGATCACCAACGGCAGTAGCGCCTCGGTTTATCTGGTGATTGCCCAGAGCGACGCCGAAAAGAAGCACAAGGGCATCAACGCCCTCATCGTCGAAAAGGATTACGACGGTTTTGTGGTGGGTAAAAAGGAGGACAAAATGGGTATTCGTGGGTCGGACACGCATTCACTCATGTTTACCGACGTACAGGTGCCCAAAGAAAACCGCATCGGCAACGACGGATTCGGGTTTAAGTTTGCCATGTCGGTGCTCAACGGCGGACGTATTGGCATTGCGGCCCAGGCACTGGGGATTGCTTCCGGCGCTTACGAGTTGTCCTTGCAGTACGCCAAGGAGCGCAAATCGTTCGGAAAGACGCTGGCCGAGCATCAGGCCATCCAGTTCAAGCTAGCGGATATGGCCACGACCATCGAGGCTGCTCGCCTGCTGTGCCTTCAGGCGGCCGACCTAAAAGACCAAAGACTGTCGTACGCCAATGCCAGCGCCATGGCCAAACTATACGCCTCGCAGGTGGCGATGGATGTTACTACTGAAGCGGTGCAGGTGCACGGCGGCTACGGCTACGTGAAAGAGTATCACGTGGAGCGAATGATGCGCGATGCCAAAATCACCCAGATCTACGAAGGCACCTCAGAGATTCAGAAAATTGTAATTTCACGAGAAATCTTGAAGTAAATTGCGCATTATGTAAGTTTTCCGGCTTATTTACTACGTTTTAGTCATTTTTCTGACAAGTTGATAGTTTTTATTTGTAAAGTTACATATGTTTCGTATTTTTGAGCATCGACTTGTATTGAGCCGATGTGACGATAGAACTACACAGAACTACATTTTACGTAAATGGAAGATTACAACAAGATCATCGAATCGCTGAGCGTTCGCTTTATCAAGTCGAAAAACATCCGAATCTTACAGCCGGTAAAAATCCAGAATTACTACGACGTAGAGAACACTATTCTGGTGCTCAACCGGGGGCAAATTCGTTACGGTGAGGATGAGCAGGCGGTTAACGGCGGAAGCGTTCTGTTCATCCCCGGCGGTAAAATGCTGTCGCTGATCTACGGATCGGGTGACCCCGTTAGCTTGTCTAACGATGATTTCACGAACAACAAAGAGCTTTACTTTCAGTCGCTAGAAACGACCGATGTTACCAAACTGGAAGCCGAAAACTATAGTTTTATCAACTTTGAGGCTAAGGTTTTCGATTCGGTCAATTTTTTCGCCTCACTGGATATCCCTCCTTTTGAGATAGAAAACAACCCCAAAATAGACGAGCTCATTCAGGAGATTACTACCGAAAACAATTCCGAGACTCCGGGTAAAGATCGGATCATCAAAATCAGCACTGAGCGGTTGGTTATCGAGATTGTCCGCCACATTCTGGAAACTAAGATGTTCGTGGAGCAACTGGCCACCAACAGCACGTATTTCAAAGATCCTCGTTTGATCGATATCTTCTCTTATATTAAAGAAAACATCGGTGGCGACTTATCCAACAAAGTGCTGGCTAACGTAGCCAATGTATCGGAAGATTACGTGGGGCAGTACTTCAAAATGCTCACCGGCATCAATCCGCAGGATTACATTGAGTACCAGCGCATGGAGCAAGCGGTGAGTCTGCTGCGCACCACCAAGAAGAGTATTCGCGAAATTGGCAAGGAGGTCGGCTATAAAGATACCGCCTACTTCTGCCGACGCTTCAAAATGATGTTTGGCATCCCGGCGGGCAAAATGCGCCGTCGCGAGTCCCTAATGAACGTCTGATGATTATTGCACTACACCACCGAGAAGCCCAACGAAATTTGTTGGGCTTTTTTCACGTTTAAGCAAGCGGCGAGAATAGTTACGCTGGGGCCAGTGCCGCAAACCGACGCCCCCTTCGCACCACTACTTCGGAGCCGTGCGCAATGAATACCGAAGCGGGGGGCGTGGTCAAGTAGCGAACAAAGGCCGCTCCGTACCAACGGGCAACGTCAATATCGGCCTCAAAGCTAGTCACCGGATAAAAGTCCCACGGAGGATGCTCCACGCCGTATTCGCCGGTGGTTCGCTTGTTGATCGCGGTGTACCCCCAGTAATGCTCCGCAATAAACGCTTCCAGCGAACCCTCGGCCATCGGTTGCCGGTCGCTCTTGGCAAAGGCGCGAATCATATTCCATCTTCGTCTCTTCCACCGATACACCAACTGCAGGTGCTGATCGTCGTGCTGAATGCTGTAGCGCATAGGCGCGTAGGAGTAGTGCTCTCCGTAAACCGTGTTAGCCACGGCCACAATGGCGGGCTTGGGCACAATTTCACTGATAAAAACGGTGCCTCGCTTCCACCCTTCGGCGGTGGCGTAGCGCACGTAAAAGCGCAGATTCACCTCC
Source organism: Cyclobacteriaceae bacterium (assembly GCA_965217295.1). Lineage (GTDB taxonomy): Bacteria > Bacteroidota > Bacteroidia > Cytophagales > Cyclobacteriaceae > Tunicatimonas. The sequence continues at coordinate 1,712,074 of CBDCHR010000008.1, read as the reverse complement.
GTGAAGTTCTGGTGCAAAGGAACAGGAATGCCCAGCAACCGGGTGTTTAAGAAACGGAATCCCACGATGCTGGCGTAGGTTTTGCCTTCGTAAAAATCCAGTTCGGTGCCCGGGGGCAAGTGGGGTTGCAACACCGCGGGCGGCACTTCGTAGTTGGCCATCAACAGATAGCGCCATTCGGCCGACAAAAATATGGGCAGTGAAGACATGGTGCTGTGAAAACCGGAACGGTTGCCAGATTGTTTATAGACTAACTTCTATCCCAATTGCTTAAACGCCTTGCCAAAGGAGGATATCAAATCTGACGCGGTTAGGGCTTCGTAACCAAGCTGTTCGGCCGCCAAATCACCCGCTAGTCCGTGCACATACACGCCTAGCCGGGCGGCATCCAGTGGTTCGTAGCCTTGCGCCAGCAGCGCGGTGAGCAAGCCCGTGAGCACATCGCCCGAGCCACCGGTGGCCATGCCGGGGTTGCCGGTGCTATTGAAGTATACTTTGCCGTCTGGCGCGCCCACGGCCGTAGGCCCACCCTTCAGTACCACGTGCACTTGGTAGGTTTTACAAAAGTCCCGAAGAAGCTCCAGCCGATGAAAATCGTCGCGGGCGGGTTGGGTGAGACGCTCAAACTCCTTGGGGTGCGGAGTAAGCACCGTCTTTTCCGGAAGCTGGTGCAGCAACGCACGGTGCTTGCCGCAGATGTTGAGCGCGTCGGCATCCATCACCAACGATAAACTGTGCTCCTTCAAGGCTGGCAAAAGGTCGCTTAATCCAGCCACGGTTTCTTCGTCGGTACCCAGTCCCGGACCGATTCCCACCGTGTCGTATCCGGTTAGCAGAGACGGATTTATCCCGCTAAAGTGATGCTCGTTTTCATCGACCAGCGCCATTGCTTCGGGGGCGGCGGTCTGCACAATGAGGTAGCCACACCTAGGAACGTGCACCGTGAGCAATCCCACTCCGCCCCGCAGGCAGGCCCGGGTGCTCAACACCGCTGCTCCGATTTTCCCGTAGCTTCCGGCAATGAGCAAGGCCTTTCCGTAGTTCCCCTTGTGCGATTGCGGGGCCCGCGATTTTCTGACACCCGCCAGCGCCGCTTCATCCGTGTAGTAATAGTTGGTGGTTGCCTGCGCCACAAACTGCGGATCCAATCCAATGTCAAGCTCCTGCCAGTGCCCCACGTAGGCTTGGTTTTGCGGCAACAGAAACGCCAGCTTGGGCCACTGAAACGTGAAGGTACGCGTGGCCCGCACCACCGCGGCTTCCGGGGGGGTAGCTTGGTCGGTAAACAGGCCCGACGGCACGTCGATAGCCACCACGGTGGCCCTCGATGCGTTGATAGCATTAATCACTTCGGCGAAAACCCCTTCGGCCGGACGCGACAGCCCGGAACCAAATAGGCCATCGATCACCACCGCTTGCTCGGGCAGGGCCGGAATGTCGTTCGCCGTGGTGATGGTTTCGATCGGAGGTTTGCCCGACCAGCGTTGGCGGTTGGCCGCGTGGTCGGGCGATACGCTTCCTCCGCCGGTCACTACCCACCCCTGCACCTGATACAGTCGGTCGGCCAATAGTCGGGCAATGGCGAGTCCGTCGCCACCGTTATTACCCGGCCCGCAGAACACGTATACCGGACGTTGCTTAGTGGGGAAGGTTTCTATGAAGCAGTAGATAAACTCCAGGGAAGCCTTCTCCATTAATTCTAGGGAAGAGATACGCGCTCGGTCTACGGTGGCGGCATCAGCCTGTTGGGTCTGTTCGGCGGATAATATTTTCATTACTGCGGGGTTGAGGTTATGGCGGTTCGCTAAGAACCAAAAATCCGTACCTTTGTCTCAACATCAACCTAGGGCGTGTTGACATATAGATTGACGAGAGCTTTCGGGGGTGTTTTTGTTCTGATCAAGACGCTTGAGGCGGGCGATGCAGGGGCATCGGCCAACGAAAGCAACGAAGGGCAGGGCAAAAACGCTCGGAAAGCACCGTCTAAGCTTATATGTCAACACGCCCTACAACAAATTTGTCTGTTATGTCCAAAAAAATTATCCAATCCGCCGACGCCCCCGCTCCTATTGGTCCGTATAGCCAAGCCGTGCAAGCGGGCAACATGCTTTTTGTATCAGGTCAGGTTCCTATTGACCCCTCCACCGGTGAGGTGGTTCAAACAAACATTACCGAAGAAACGCAACAGGTGATGAAAAACCTGGGCGCCATTCTGCAAGCTGCCGGAAGTAGCTTTGACCAAGTGGTGAAGTGCACCATTTTTATCCGCGACATGGGCCAGTTCTCGGCAATTAACGATGCCTACGGACAGTATTTTACGGAAGATCCTCCGGCCCGAGAAACCGTTGAGGTGAGTCGGTTACCTAAAGATGTGAACGTGGAGATATCGTGCATCGCTATCGTTTAGTCCATGCGAGGCTGGCCCACCGCGCAAGAAACCCTGGTGTCGTCTCTGTCAGCCGCTGAGGTCACCCGGCGACTGCGGGCCGCGACGCTGGCTTCTGCTTCGCACTCCGCGGTACCCCCCACCGCCTCAACCGTTATTTTCAACGGGCAGGTGACCAAAAATTCGTTTCGCTTGTCACAGAAGATCACCCGGCCTAATAATTTTCTTCCTTTTATTTCGGGGGTAATAGAACCTACTTCGCAGGGTTGTTTGCTGTTTGTTCAGTATCGTTTGTTTACCATGACCGCTGCTTTCCTGGTGTTTTGGTGGGTAATTACTCTGGGCTTTGCATTTTACCTGGCGCATTACGAACAGCTGTATCACTACGCCGCCCTCTCGGCCGGAGTGGGGGTGATCAACTACGCGGTCGCGCTGCTGAACTTCAACAAGCAAGTGGTGGTCAGCCGCCGTCTGCTGCGTGAAGTAGTGAATCAGGAAGTCAGTCGGTGAATCATCTTGCGTTTTGCCCCTTACGATTCCGTAACCTAAACCGCACTCATCGGTTATACCCTCATGAAACCAGTTAGAGTCCGTTTTGCTCCTAGTCCCACCGGTCCGCTGCACATTGGTGGCGTCCGAACCGCTTTGTACAATTACCTGTTCGCCAAGCAGCACCAGGGCACCTTTATCCTGCGCATCGAAGATACCGATCAGAGCCGCCTGGTTTCGGGAGCTGAAGCGTACATCGAGGAAGCGCTGGCGTGGTGCGGCATCCATCCCGACGAAGGCGTAGGTCCGGGAGGTGAACACGCTCCGTATCGGCAGTCGGAACGAAAGGATTTATACCGACAATACGCCCAGCAGTTGGTAGATGCCGGGCACGCCTACTACGCCTTCGACACCGCCGAAGAACTGGAAACCATGCGACAGCGGCTAAAAGAAGCCCGGGTGGCCCAACCCCAGTACAACGCCATCTCGCGCATGACAATGAAGAACGCGCTGACCCTGAGCGCAGCGGAGGTTCAAGATCGTCTGGATCGGGACGAACCCTACGTAATTCGCCTTAAAACGCCCCGCAAGGAAGAAGTTCGCCTGGAAGATAGCATCCGCGGTTGGGTGGTGGTGCAGTCGTCTACGCTCGATGATAAGGTGCTGATGAAGTCCGACGGCATGCCCACCTACCATCTGGCCAACGTGGTAGACGATTACCTGATGAAGATTACCCACGTGATTCGCGGAGAAGAGTGGTTGCCCTCGGCTCCGTTGCACGTGCTGCTGTATCGTTACCTGGGCTGGGAAGCGCACATGCCTCAGTTTGTGCACCTGCCCCTGATTTTGAACCCCGATGGCAACGGTAAACTCAGCAAGCGCAGCGGCGACCGCTTTGGGTTTCCGGTGTATCCCATCAACTGGACCGATCCGATTAGCCAGGAACTGGTGACTGGATTTCGGGAAGCCGGGTACTTGTCCGAAGCGCTGGTCAACTTTTTGGCACTATTGGGTTGGAACCCTGGCAATGAGCAGGAGATCTTTAGCCTGGAGGAGACGGTGTCTTCGTTCGATTTGGCACGCATCAACAAAGCCGGGGCCCAGTTCGATATCGAAAAGGCCCGTTGGTTTAATCAGCAGTACATTAAAAATAAATCTGATGAGGAGCTGGCGAATCATTTGATGAAAGAATTGGAACGAGCGGGTGTTGATAGCAGTAAAGAGAAGGCCGAGGCAGTGAGTGCCCTTATGAAGGAGCGGATTACCTTTCCGAGGGAGTTGTGGACTAGTGCGCGGTATTTCTATCAGCCTCCGGGACATTACGACGAAAAAACCGTGAATAAGAAGTGGACCGAAGAAGCCGCCACCACCCTCAACGCTTATGCCGAAGCGCTATCGGATGCAGCTCCTTCGTTGTCGGCTGAGCAAGCGAAAGAGGTTTTGACGCGGGTGTTGGAGGAGGAGGAGGTGAAGATTGGTAAAATCATGCCTGCGTTGCGCTTGGCCTTAACCGGCGAGGGCGGAGGACCGGATTTGATGCAGATCATTGCGGTGTTAGGGCGGGATGAGGTGGTCGCCCGAATTCGCCAAGCCCAACAAAAGCTTGACAAAAACGTATAAATAAACGAACAATAAACCTTTTTAGCTATGGGACGAAAACGATTAAGCAAGCGAGAGACCCCCAAAGTGAATCCTGAACTGGATGGCTTTGACATCAAAATAGACACTTTTGGTGAGATCAAGACAAATTATGACGTTGACAAAATCAATCAGTTCTTGAACCGCCACGTAGATGATAAGAAGCTTCGTGACCGAGACGATGTTCAGACTGACGGAGACGAAACAGAAGAAAATTCTGAAAAGAATTAGATTTAAGCAATAACATACTACAGATTTTTAAGCACGCAATCAGCAACGGTTGCGTGTTTTATTTTAATGCTACTTTTGTATTGTCAGTATTGCAATTTTTGCCGAGTTTTTGCACAACAGATTATCATATCTCAAAACTTTAGGCGCCGAAAGTAGTATATGCAGTTAGATACTGCTTTACTATGAGCAACGCTTCACTATTTCAACGTCGAATTTCTAGGCTGGCTATTGTTGGCGCTTTGTTGGTTGCCTTACCGGTTCTAAACGCGAAGGCTTCGCCGCTACCCACCAATGAGGGGGGTTGGAACGACGGAGTGGTGGTTTTGGTAGGCGACAGCGTGCTGAGCGGTGAGATTCATTACAATTCTTTGCACCAGTTGGTGCTTTTGCGCTCAGCTGACGGTCAAAAAATCACCACGCTCACGACCCGGCAAGTGCAGCGCTTCTTCTACTATAATCCTCAGGATAATATTATCCACTGCTTTCTGGCCATTGAGCAGCACCCTCATCACGCTTACGTAGTTCGCAGTTTTTACGAAGTGGTGGCCGAAGGCCCGGTGCTTTATTTGCGACAGCCCAACCAGTGCTCGGCTCATCCACCGCAAGGAAGCAACCCGCACGTGGTGGCGTTCCGTTATTTTGCTTACTATCGCGGAAAAATAGTGCGGGCCCATGCGTTTCGAAAAGAACTGCTTCCGATTCTAGTGCAAGAAAATCCCGAACTTACCGACTACATGAAGTCGCAGCAGTTAAAGCCTTACCACGTGGGTGATCAGATTATGCTGGTTAACCATTTCAACCAACAGTTTTCCGAACCGCTGGCGGAGCTTCTTCCTTTCAGATAACTTTGCGTCGTCTTTGGCAGTTCGGAGCGTATGCGCGCGCTCCTTCAAGTTGATCAACTCACCCACCGCTACGATAAATCCCTTTCGAACTACACCGTCCGATCCGTTACTTTCTCAGTGCCATCGGGCCAGGTTTGTGCGATTGTAGGGGCCAGCGGTTCAGGAAAAACCACTCTCCTACGTTTGGTCAGTGGTACCCTAGACGCTGAGCAGGGCAGCATTCACTTATCCGGACAACCCGTGACCGGCCCCGCGCAAAACTTGGTGCCTGGCCACCCGGACATCCGCACCGTTTTTCAGGATTTCTCGCTCGTGCCTAATTTGAGTGTGTACCACAACATTGCGCACCCCCTGCGCGCCTACCGCCGCGATTACCGCGAAACCCGCACTCGCGAACTTATTGAGCGGTTTCGGTTGCAAGGGTGTGAAGATCAGCTGCCGGTGACCTTGTCCGGGGGTGAGAAACAGCGGGTGGCCCTGGCCCGCGCATTGGCCGAAGAACCGCGGTTGTTGTTGCTAGACGAGCCCTTCAGTCAGGTGGATCCACCTCTAAAAAATCACTTAATGAACGAGGTGATTGATATTTTGAAAGAGATAGCGGGCACCGCCCTGTTCGTTACGCACGATGCTCGGGATGCACTGGCGTGGTCTGATCAGGTGGTGGTGCTCCGGCGGGGCGAAGTGGTGCAGCAGGGCACCCCGCCGCAAATTTACGAGCAGCCAGCCGATTCGCACGTTGCCCAACTGATGGGGGATTGTAGCTTGGTGTCCATTGCGGATTTTTGCCGGTGGTTTCCTCGCTATCCTGCTCATCAAACTAAGTGGGTAGGCATTCGCCCTGAGCACGTTTCTCTAGTGCCTGACACTGAGCTGGGAAGGGCGGGGCGGGTAATGCGGTGCAACTATCGGGGGGCCTACTATGAACTATCGGTTCGTTTAGATAAAAATATTCATCTCACCGTACAACATCCCGGAAAGATAGGTCCGGACGCATTGGTAACCCTAGCGATAAAAGCAGAAAAAGCAATCCAATTTATGAAATAGCATTGCGTTTATGAGTACTTTTATTTACTATTGTAAATAAAACTTTACATATCCATGGCTAAAACTTTCACTCCGTATCCGCTGGCAGCTCATTCAAACAAAAAAGTAGGATTCGTGCTAGCCCTAGCTTGCCTGCCGCTCCTGATTGGGGCTCAGTGGTTCAACGCTGACGCTTTCTTTTCTCCCAGTCGGACTACCGATCTGTTGATACTACTTATTGCCCTTGGGCTAAGCTTCATTACCTTCAGCAAAGAAAAGCAAGATGACGAGCGGGTCATCACCATTCGCTACGCTGCTTACCGAATCACCTTGTCAATCTTTAGCATCTCCCTTATCAGTTTCGCCAGCGTTGATGTGTTTGGCCAAGTCTCGGTTGCTTTGGATGCGGGAATACTAGTATGCCTTCTGCTTGCCCTCTACATTGTGGTATTTCACGTTGGTCTCTACTCCGACGCGCCCAGCTTCTACGCCAACAACAGCGCCCGCGATAACTTCCGCTCCTACCGGCAGCAGATTTTGCTGTATCTGGTGCCGGTCACTTTGTTAGTCTTGGTCGGATTGGGGTTGATGCTGGTTCGCCTGTGAAGAACACCGTGCGCCTCGAGCGGGCCAAACTTAAGCTCACCCAAGAAGCACTGGCTGACAAAGTAAACGTGTCTCGGCAAACCATTTATGCTATCGAAACCGGTAAATTTCTACCCTCCTGCCAACTAGCCCTCAAGATCGCTACCGTCTGCGGTCAGCAAGTAGAAGCTATTTTTCTTTTGGAGAGCGAGGATTGGGAGTAGGTTCATTGAAGATTAGTTTCTGGGTGTCTGCCAAACCAATTGCTCTACTACGGGTTCATCTAGTCAATAAATTCACTACTTTTTTTAACCTTTTATTATGGACATTCTGATGTTATTCTCAGCCATTATGTTGGCCGCTTCTGCCCCCGCCGTATACGTGATACTGGGAATTCTTGCTTTAGTGATAGCGATTGGTATTGGGTATTTTTACACAAAACTGTGGCAGAACCGAAAGAAACCTGGCGATGAAAAGGCCACGCGGCGGGAGTGATTAGTCACTTTTCTTTCCTCCGATAATCGGCGAGCGCTCAAAAACCGCGTTTTCGTCGAACAGCTTTCGGTAGGTAGCCAAGGTGCGCACCTGTTTGGCTCCCAAGGCCTCCATCACCCGAATCATTTTAGGATTAAAATCGCCGACCCAAGTCACGATGTAGTTGTCGTATTTGTAATCCGGGGTGCGCTGCACGATATCGATGATGTCATCAAAGATAAGTCCTTCAATGCCCCGCATTTGGTACTTTTGTTTCACCCCAAAGGCCACACCGTAGACCTCACGCACCGGTAGCGTCTTCTGGTAGTACAAAAATTTAAGCTTACCCCACAGGTTCATGTTGTCGCCTACCTTCCGATAAATAGTGTTGATGTTGGGCAGGGCAATCATAAAGGCCACCGCTTCGCCCTCGTGGTACACGAAGTAGAGCATATCCTCGTCCACCACCGGCTTGATTTGCTTGAGCAACGTCATGGCTTGTTGCTCAGTCATTGGTTTAAAGTTGTCGTGGGTTTGCCAGGCGTCGTTGTAGATGTCCATGAAGGCCCGGGCATAGGTGAGCGATTCGCTCTTTTTGTAATACCGCAGTTCGTAGGTGCCCTGCGCCTTTAGGCGATCGGACCGGCGCTGGTAGATCTCCGGCAGCAAGTCGTGAAAGGAGCGATGAAAGATGATCTGATTGAAGTAGACCTGAAATCCGTAGTCTTCGAAGAATCGGATATAGTAGGGCGGATTGTAGTTCTGCCCGTAGTAGGGAGGCAGGGCAAAATTTTCGGTGATCAAGCCCCAGTACTTATTGTTCTCACCAAAGTTGATCGGCCCATCCATTGCTTCCATGCCACGTTCGCTGAGCCACGCTTGGCACTGATCAAACAAGGTGAACGCGGCCGCTTGGTCGTCGACGCATTCGAAGAAGCCCATGCCGCCGGTGGGCTGCGAAAAAGTATGCGCCTTGCGCTCGTTGATGAACGCCGCCACGCGCCCCACCACCGCTCCCGCCGGGTCCTTCATAATCCACCGCTCAGCTTGGCCGTGGGTGAAGAAGGTGTTCTGCTTCGGGTCAAACACCGCCTCCACCTCCTGCCGGATGTGCGGGATCCAGTTGGGATCGTCGCGATAGATTTTGTGCGGCAGTTGCCGAAAGTCTTCTTTGTCCGCTGCGGTGCGCACGGGGTGTAGTTGAAACTGAGTCATAAGAAAAGAAAGTGTGCGTAGAACCAGGGGCGAATGATAACACTATTGAGCTAATCTACCAATCCGCTTTTGCTCATTTTTTTAGATACCCGTTTTCTTGGAACCACTGAAAGCACTCTTTGATCGCTACTTCGATAGGCGTTTGGGGCATATTTAGTTCGCGTACTGCCTTGGCGGCCGTGAAGTAGTGCCCGTCGCACGACACTTTTGCCATTTTATAGCTCACTCCGGGCGCTTTCCCTGATATGGTGCCGTAGACCGAACCGAACAGACCAAAGCCTTTAGTTAGCGAAGGGGGAATACCGAAGCGGGGCGGAGCCACTCCCACCACCCGAGCAATTTTAGTAAAAGCCTCTTGGTAGCTCAGGTTCTCGTTTCCCAGGATGTAGCACTCACCGACACGGGCCTGCTCAATAGCGTTCACCATGGCGGTGGCGGCATCGCCCACGTAAACGTAGTTCTTGCCCCCCACCGGATAGCCCGGCACCCGGCCTTCGTACACCGCCAGCACCATGCGCCCCGAGCTGGGTTTGTGGTCGTGCGGACCGATCATGAAGGTGGGGTTCACCACCACTCCGGGAAACCCGTTTCGCGCTTCGCGCCGCAGAATTTCCTGGGCTAGATGCTTGGTTTCCATGTATCCCAGTCCGTACTGCGCGAACTGGGGCAACGAGGTTTCGTTTCCGGGTCGTTCTTTGGTTCCAAAACCCAGGGCGTTGGCGGTGCTCACCGCGATCATCCGCTGTACGTTAGCCTTCTTCCCGGCCTCGATCAGGTTAACGGTTCCCTGCACGTTGGTCTGCTCGTAGGCGCGGCAGCGCGAGGGCCACAAACCGGTATCGGCCGCCGCGTGGATGATCACATCGCACCCGGCCACGCCCCGCCGCATGGCGTCGGCGTCAGTGATGTCGCCCATAAACAGCTCGATATCCTTGACCTTGCGGTGCTTGCGGGCGTCTTCTTCGTTTCTAAACAGCGCCTTCACCTCGTAGTTCTGGCGCTGGAGGGCAATCAACACGTTGCTGCCCAGCAAACCGCTGGTACCCGTTAAAAATACTTTCATGATTAGGTTTTGTGCTCGCAAAGGTAGAAATGCCTGCGGGATTTACCGGGTTGGTGGCAGATACTTATCAGGACGGCTACCAAACTTTTCCTGGTGGGCCCCCGAACCCGGATTGAAAACATCTTCCTCCCAGCACAACGGATTGTCTTGTACGTACAGTCTGATGTTGTCAAGCGAGCTCCGGTCGCGGATAATATGATCGTGAAACCGGGCTTGCCATTTAAACGCCAACCCTGATTTTTTACATTCGTACGAAACGCGTCCTTTGTACCACCGCATCATCTTGCCGATGGTATCAACCGGCAATTCCATTGGGTTGTTAGGTATACCGGATTTGTTGGTCTCTGTAGGAACATGATTAATCATGTTCCTACGATCACCAACAATAATCAGAATCATATGAATATGATTGGGCATAACCACCCATTCATCCAATACAACATTACTAAAACGATCAGGAATTTCTAGCAGATGGGTTTGGGCGATCTTACCTGCCTCGGATAGCACCACAGCACCTATCTTAATCTCACCAAAAAACGGCTCTCGATCCTTCGTGCAGATTGTGATAAAATACTCGCCCGGTTGCGCGTAGTTGTGTCCCGGCAGACGATATTGCTTTTGCTTTTTGTGTGCCATTCCTACGACTACCTATCATCCATGATCACGACGAAACCCGCGGACGGCCAATGGCTTTGTACTGTTCAGCGGGGTCTCTGGAAATGAGAATGTAGTAGGTTTTGCGTTTCACGGTGAGTTTGGGGGTGCGCAGCCAGGGATTATGGCGTTTCAGAATTTTGTAAGAGATGCCGTGGTTTTGGGCAAAGGCCACCAGATCTTTGATTGATTCGGTGACGGTGACTGTATCAAATTCCGGTTGTACGTAGCGCTGGTCTTCGGCAATGTGAAAACCGTAGCCTTCGGGGTTTTCGATAATCATTTTGATGGATACTACCCGAAAAAAGTAACGAGCCGTTTCTTCGTTGAGCAACATATCAAAGTACGAATCCACGTTTTGCTCCTCCAGCCGCCGTTCTAGTCCGCGTATGCCAATGTTGTAGGATGCAGCCACGTCGGCCCAACTGCCGAACTTGGCGTAGGCCTTCTTCAAGTACTTGCAAGCGGCTTCGGTCGATTTCACCGGGTCGTAGCGCTCGTCCACTTCTCGGTTCACCTCTAAATCATAGTCTTTGGCGGTCCCTTTGAGCAGTTGCCAGAACCCAATGGCGTCTTTGGGAGACCGGGCGTCTTCTACCAAACCGCTTTCGATCACGGGCAGGTACTTAAAATCGTCAGGAACTCCGTTTTCAGCGAGGATTTTGCTGATGAGAGGAAGCCAGCGGTGGGCTTTCTTTATCAGCAGGATGGTGTTGGAGTGCCAGTTAGCATTCACGTGCAACTCACGATCGAGACGTTCGCGCAGGTCGGGATCCTTCAGAGGTACGGTTTCGCCCGCAAATTCTACCTCAGTAGGCGTAGGAATGATCAAGGCTTGGTAGGATGGAACCGGCGGGGCATCGGGCAACTCCGTGGGCGGTATGGGGTTTCCGGTAGGCGCCGCGACCAAAGCCGCGGACGGTACGCTCATCGGCCGATTGACCCCGTATTCGCGCCATCCAATATAAGCAATCAGCAACAAAATGATAACAAACTGGAAGGCTACCTGAGCCTGGATGTTCTTGAACATTTCTAAAAATTGGGCGACAGTAAATACTTCGCGTAGAATTCATCAATCACGCGCACGGCCTCTTCCGCAGAATCCACTAGATTGATAAGGGTTAGATCGACTTGGTTGATGTTCTTTTCTTGCTTCAGCATGATTTCTTCCACCCAGTGCAACAGTCCTTTCCAATAATCAGTGCCCACCAAAACGATGGGAAACCTACCAATTTTCTTGGTTTGAATCAAGGTAAGTGCTTCAAATAGCTCATCAAGCGTACCAAAACCACCGGGCATCACCACGAAGCCTTGTGAATACTTCATGAACATCACCTTACGCACAAAGAAATAGTCGAAATTAATTAGTTTGTCGGGATCAATATAGATGTTGCTGCTCTGCTCAAACGGGAGCACAATATTAATTCCTACCGACTTGCCCTTAGCGCCCTTAGCCCCCTTGTTGCCCGCCTCCATGATGCCTGGCCCCCCGCCGGTGATCACTCCGTAACCGTGTTCCACGATCATCCCGGCAATCTCTTCGGCCATCTTATAATAGGGGTGATTATTAGGAGTACGGGCCGACCCGAATATGGTGACGCAGGGTCCGATTTTGTTGAGCTTCTCAAAGCCTTCCACAAACTCCGACATAATTTTAAACACCGCCCACGAGTCGTGGCTTTTGATTTCGTTCCAGTCGCGGTCTTTGAAGGCTTGGTGGATGCGGGCCTCTTCGGAGGTGACTCCGTTGTCCGTTATTTTTGAGGGCAGCGTGTTATTATCAGTTACTTCTTGCATTGATATATTAGTGTTTTGTGGTTTGAGAATAAGCCAGGCTTGGTCTACTTCAACAAGTCTGCCAAGGCGAGATCTAGTTGGTCGAATTTATGACGGAACCCTGCATCTTCTATTTTTTGGCTACTCACGCGATTGCCGCCCAGCACCGCCGAGGCGAGTTCGCCCAGGGCTAGTTTGAGGGCAAACCCCGGCACATTGGGCATCCAGAGGGGGCGGTGCATTACTCGCGCCACTGCCCGGGTCAACGCTTCGTTGGTCACCGGTTGCGGCCCCACGGCATTGTAGGACCCGGCCATCTCTTCATTCTCTAGAGCGTGAATGAACATGCGGCACAAATCATCGATATGAATCCAGCTCAGGTACTGTTCGCCACTGCCCAGGGGGGCTCCCACGCCCCAGCGCACCGTGCGGGCAATGGGAGGCAGAGCTCCCCCTTCGGTACTCAGCACAATGCCAATGCGGCACTTCATGGTGCGAACTCCCAAATCCTCGATGGCATCCACGGCGGCTTCCCACTGCACCACCACGTCCGCCAAAAAATCATCCGCCGCCGGACTTTCTTCGGTGAGCAACGTATCCCCGGTGTCGGCACCATAAATACCAATGGCTGAGGCAGATACGAATGTTTTAATCGTAGCGGGTCCCGCCTGGGCAATGGCATCGCGCAGCAGTTTGGTTGATTCGGTTCGGCTGTTTAAAATTACTTGCTTGCGCTTGTCCGTCCAACGCTGGTCGGCTACGCCCGCACCCGCCAGATGAATTACGTAGTCGGCGTCGGCCAGGGCCTGCGGATCAATAGATTGTTGCTTAATGTCCCACTGGTAGGTGGGAATAGAAGAGGATGGTGGCGCCGGGGATCGGCTTAGGTGGCTTACACTGTAGTTTTGGGCGAGCAAAAGTTCGGTTAGCCGACTTCCTACCAGCCCGCTGCCGCCGGTGATTAATACGTGGTTGCTCATAACATATGCTTGCTCGGTACGCTTGATACAACGGCGCGGTATCTTCATATGTTGTCGGTGAGCTCACCAGGTGAAGCTTTGGAAGGCAAGGAAGTTATAAAAAAAATAGGGCCGGTTTTCACCTGCCCTATCATGTTCTGATTGGCTTGCCCCTCTTTGGTTCGGGTTACCGCTCGAGAATTTCGTTGCTCGGCACCGGCATTTCAGTAGGTGCGCTGCTGCCCAACGGGGCAATTGTCTCTGGATTTTGGGTAGCATCTAACTTTTGAAGCGCGGGTAGCGGCTTACGACTGGCGGTCGGGGTTGCGGGCACTTCTGAAACTTCCTCCTGCGGCACGGGCACTTCTTCATTCGTGGCCGGGGGAGTAGGGGTATCGGTTGAAACCTCGGTGGCCTCAGTTTTCGGATCAACCCGTGGTTGTTCTCGGCGAACTGGAGCCGCAACGGCCGCCGTGGTAGGAACCGTGGCGGTTCGCGCTTTGGTGATCACGGTGGGTGCCTTAGCGGGGGGAGTTTTCGCTTGTTGCGTGTCAGCCGTTTTCTTTATCGCTTTCACCTTCTTTTTGGAAGTTTTCTCGGCGGCAGCGCTCGTCTCAGGAACTGCCTTGACGGCCTTCTTAACGGGACTTCGGCGCACCGGCGCGACTTTTTCGCTCTTCTCAGCCACGGCCAGCGACTCAGAAGACGAGGGATAATCGGCCTGCTTGCTGATTACCGTTCTGAGGGCAAAGAACGAGAAGATGAGCAAGGCTACCACGGCGGTGGTTGTCCGAACCGCTTTCATCTGAAATGAAGACAGCACACTCTTCTTTTCTGTCTGACTGGTTTTTATTATTCCCTTTAGCTTTTTGGTGTATTCCTTGTAGTGTTCTGGTTCTTCCGAACGAACATATTCTAGAATCGCCGAGGAACAGCGGGGACAATGATTGAGATGTCGTTCTACTCGCTGCGATTTCTCAGTAGATAATTCTTCTTGCAGATAACGGCGCATACCGGCCCACGAAAGATGAGCACTAAATTCGGTGGTTTGAGAGGGGGTATCCATTGCTGAACGGTTTTAAGTGGTACGATCTGTTTTTATACCAATACCCGTTCAATTTCTGTACCTAATCTAAGTTCTACCGCTAACTATTTGCATTATACTTATAAAGTATTGTAAGCATGTTGACACTATTTTTACTTTCCTTACCCTAAACACAAGATATTTCATACAATAGGCTTTCAAATGTAAGTGATGGATAAGCACGTTCAATGCATTGCCTGAAAGCCGACTGCAAACGAACTACTTGTCGTATTCGTCACAGAAGTATGATTTAAGAGCTCTCGGCAGAATAATTTATCAAACCGCTTCAAAACTCAACTCGATAGTTTAACACGGGAACCAATCCTATTTGATAGCTATTTACTACGTTCTGTTCGGTGTTGCTGTAGTACTGGCTGAATACATTCTGCCGGTTAGTAACGTTCTGAATGTCCAACGAAATGGTGCTTGAGTACCGGGGGCGCTCTCGGCGAAAGCTTAGGCGAACATCGGCCCGAACGTAATCCTTTACCTGCCCGGCGTACCGACGGTTCCATTGGTACGCTGCGTTACCGCTTCGCCGTGAGGCCTCCAAATCTACCGGGGTATAGCGGTTTCCGCCCGCCCACAGGGTACGCAGATTGATCGCCAGCACTTTGTTACTGCTTCCACCCAGTTGAAACTCCTTTCCGCCCAGTAGATTCAGCACGTGGTTGCCGTTGAAGCGGGTGCTGTATTGCTGGCCGTTGAGCGGCGTATATTCGGATTTAAATAATGAAGCGGTAAGCATAAAGTAGTACTGATTGGTAAAGAACTTCTCGAGCGTTAGCTCTACGCCGCGATTTTGTCCGGTACCGTTGTTTCTCAACGGAACGTTCACAATACCGTCTTCGTAGTTGATCATAGAAAACGTGGAGTACCAGGGGGCGTCGTAGCCGCCGGTGAAGCCAATCGGAACGTGGTAGAGTTGCTGGTAGTACGCTTCTACCTTCAGGTGCAGATCCTCGCGCAGGCGGTTTTCGTATCCTACTACGTAGTGGCGCGCTTTGGTAAGCTCAAGCTGCCGGTTCGGTTGCCCTGGCGTTGCTGACCCGTCCGCGCTAAACGTAGCAAAGTAGTTCACCAAGGGGTCCAGCCGACTGTGTACTCCGAACCCTAGATTCAAGGCTTGCCGCGGGGTGAACTCCCAGCGCAGCCCCGCCCGGGGTTCTAGTGAAGCATTGCCGTTGAGCGCAAAGCGCATATGGTGCACTCCGGCGTTGAGCGTAAGCTGTTCGTTGACTCGCCACTTCCACTGTCCGTAGCTTTGCAACAAATAGGTTGTCCCGTTCGCATCCACATCGGTGACGGTGATTTCATCCGTCAGGGTTTGTGAGAACAAATCGAAAGATAAGCGACTGATAATTAGGCCCGTCCGCACCGTGTGCCGGGCGTTAAATTTGTGGTTGAGCAACCAGGAACCCCGAAAAGAATTGTTGGTAAATTTTTCGTCGTACGCGTACTGATCCGCAGGTTCGCGATCAAAAAAGCTGTTTACCGTTTTCGCGTAAGAGAGGGTTGTCTCGGCATAGGTGTTGTTTCCGAAGAAATACACGTGCGACAGTCCGGTGGTGCCCATGTCGTAGCGAAACGACTCTTCTCCTTCATCATCCTCGGAGGCTTGTCGGCTAAGCCCTCCCAACCCCCAGAACGAAAATGAGCCCGCTCGCCGGGTAGGCAGGTGCACTTTGAAGGTAAGGTCCTGAAAGTTAGGAATCGCATCACCCACCACATCAATACCCAGCGCACCGAGAATACCGAGCGTAGAATAACGATAGTTGACAAGGTACGATGCCTTGGTGTTTGGACTGAAGGGCCCCTCCGCGGCAAAGTCTACCCCGAGCAGTCCGGCCTGTAGCGCGTACTCGCGCTGCTCGCTATTGCCTTTGCGTAGTTTGATGTCGAACACTCCGGAAGCGGCGTTGCCATACTCTGCCGGAAACGCCCCGGTATAAAAGTCGGAATTGTCCAGCGTATTCACGCTCAGCATGCTCACTCCGCCGCCCGAAGCTCCTTCGTCCCCGAAATGGTTCGGATTGGGCACCTCAATGCCCTCCAGCCGCCACAGTACACCCCGCGGTGAGTTGCCTCGGATCACAATGTTATTCGAGCCATCGTCGGTGGAGGCCACTCCGGCAAAGGACAACGCCATGCGAGCCGGGTCGTTGATGCTGGCGGCGTAACGCTTGGTTTCTTCCACCGTGAACGAGCGGGCGCTGATAAAAGCCAGTTCGTTGTTGGGTTTCCCCTTCTCTGATTCGGCGGTGACAACAATTTCTTCCATTTGGGTAAGCGATTCGGTAAGCCGGATGGTTAGAATCACTTCCTTGCCGGAGCCGACAATCAACTCCGGAATCTGGGTATCCTCGTAGCCGATGCAGCTAATTTTCAGGGTATGACGACCTACCGGTACGCGCTCGATCCGAAAGCTGCCATCGGCTTCAGTGCTGCTGCCTAGCAGCGGGTTGGTGCCTAGCACCACCACGTTGGCTCCCGGTAGCGGTGATTGCGCTTCCTGGTCGATAATTCTTCCCCGGATGGTTTGGGTAAGCGTTTGCGCCACGGTGGCCAAGGGCAACCACAGCAGCAGTAGCACCCCGGCCCAATGCATTCTTTTCTTCTGCATGTTGTACGATTTAAGAGCCGTTTTCCAACCTCGGGCATAGCTACGCGCGACTGAAGCGGACGTAATTTTGCTGTTACTTTTCATTTGGTTTGAAGTTTAGACGATGGTAAAAAGAAGTCAGAAACGCACTCCAACCTGAAATCCGGGCCACATGGTTACGTTGGTTCGGTTGTTAAAGGTGCGGTTATAACTCGCCCAAGCGGGCACAGTGGCACTGCCGATGCGTTGGCTATCCGGCTGTTGGTACTGTGAAACCATCACGTTGAAGGTGGGGGCGGCCCACAGGCTGAATCTTGGGGATAGGTGCAGGTTGAAGCCAAGCCGCAGCGTATTGAGCAGGTTCAGGTTGGGCGACTCGAAAATCCTTTGATTTTCTTCGTGCACCTGAACGGTAAACAAATCGATGTTGATGCCAAAGGCAGAGGTGATCGGAAGCATTGTTCCTACGCCGTAACCCAAACCCCAGCGCAAGTTCGTATCGGTGAATTGGGTGCCGAACACCAGCATGTTGTAGAATCTCGGTACGCCCATTTTGAAGGCTACGTTTGCCTGCAGCGCGTCTCCGTACCACAGCTCCAGGCGTCGGTAACCATTTTTTCGCACGAAACTCACCAAGCCAATGGGTATTCCGTCGATACTGTCGGCAATGTTAAGTAGGCCAATCTGAGCCCCCTTCACGTGGTGGGCGTAGTTCACGAATCCGGCTAGCTGAACTCCGCGCACGTCGCCCGATGCTACGTTGACGAAGCCGGTGGCCTGTAGTCCCCGGAGGTGACGGGTATAGTTGACGAAGCCCGACAACTGAGCCCCCTGCACGCCTCCGGTAGCGACGTTCACAAAACCAGTGCCCTGCACTCCCCAAAGGCTGTCGGTGAGCAGGTTCATAAATCCCGACAACTGCCCTCCTTGCTGCCAACCGGTGGTCACGTTGACGAAGCCCGTTGCTTGCAGACCATCAATGGTTCCGGCGCCTACGTTGACGAAACCCGATAGCTGAGCCCCCTGTGTATCACCGCCGCTGGCGTTGAGGAAACCCGCGGCTTGCAATCCGTCGACTCGTTGTCGCACCACATTGAAAACCCCCGCAAACTGAGCCCCGTCTACAAAGTCGTTTTCGACGTTTCCTATTGCCGAGAACTCCGCTCCGTCCAACCCAGCCGCATAGCCTACGAGCAGGTGATACGATACTTCGTTGACCGTTCGTCCGGCTTGTAGCCCGTTCGTGCTCAGTGGATAGATTAGGCCCAGATGAAGGAAGCGGCGCAAATAATCGGACGAATCTGCAATGGATTCCGGCAGAATTTTGTCTATCGTCCCGCGTACTCCTCTGGTGAATTTCTGACCAAACTCACTTTGTTTCTCAGGCTGCACGTTAGCATTTTTCCGGTTTTTTTCTACTGAAGAAAGACGTTCAGAATCTATGAGGTTGGGCAGCCGAGCCGCCGTATCCACGGGGGCCATGTCCCCCAACGGATGTTGCATGGGAGCAACCTTCACACCAGTTGGTTTCGCGGTTGCCACTTTTACTCGGGTTGGCACGACCGACGGTATCCTGCTCATGCGTTGATCTAGGAGCGAACCGGTATTTGTAGTAAGCTTGGCTGATGCGTTGATCGACGGTAGTGATTCGGCTTCCTGCACCAGTGCCGCCGGAGAAGTTACCTCACCATCGCTGCTAACCGAAGGCGCAGACCCAACTGTGTCCTTTGAAACTTCGGCTTTGGTAGGCTGATAGCGGGTTTCGCCACTCCGCATCGGTTGAGCGGTAGGAGCAGCATAGGGTTCTTTTTTCAACACTACTTGTCCGTTGACCACCCGATACGAAAGGCTGGTGTTCGCCAGCAGTTCATCCAGCACGAGCCTCAACGCCTGATCCTGCACCTGAATGCTGAATTTTGGTTCTTCGGGCATTTCATTATTAAGGTAGGCAAATTTGATTTGATAATGCGTGTTGATATCGTTCAGGATCTGCCGCAGCGTTGCCTGCTGATAATCTAAAGTAACTTGATGGTCCAGAACATCGGACTGCACCAGGGGGCGGAAGCTTAGGCAAGCCACGGCCAGGGTGATCAGGATAGACCATTTCATAGTATTCGCTTTGGTACGTTTACGTACATTTTTAGGGGCAACCGGCTCCGGAAAGGACCACTCGATTGCCAACTTTGTTATAGGTTATGTCGCCCACTGCTGACAACACATCCAGGACTTCGGCCAACGACGCTTGATTAAACGAGGCGGTATAGCGGCAGTTGGCTAAGTCAGGATTTGTTAATTCAACGGTGACTCCGTAGTGCTGCTCCAGTAGCTGAGTAATTTTTGTCAAACGCGTGTTATCAAATACCAACTGGTTGTTTTGCCACGCCCGAAAGTTGGGGTCGCTGACTGCCGAGCGCTTTGCCGCTACTTGTTTTTCAACCAAAAGCCCCTGCTGCCCGGGCGTTAGGAAGATTGCATTATCTTCATTCCGAGGCGAAAAAGCCACTCTTCCGGTCACCACCTGCACCACGACCAAATCGTCGGAGTAGGCATTTAGGTTGAACGACGTGCCGATTACCTCCGTTTTGGCCAAGCCGCTGTACACCGTGAATCGCCGCCCCTCGGCTTTACGTACCTCAAAGAATGCTTCTCCCGCCAAATAAACCACTCGGTTATCTTGGTTAAAACCAGTGTTATACAGCAACTCACTGTTTCGATTGAGCCACACCCGACTGCTATCGGGCAGATAGAACATTTGTTTCTGGTCGGTGGTGGTTAGCCGAACTTCTTTCGGCCCCGCCCACTGCTGCCATAAGACATAACTGATGCCTATCGCTAACACTACCGAGGCGGCAACTCGTACGAACTGCCAATAGTCTAGCGAACGGCTTTTATCTACCGAATCCGAGCGGTAGTGGTTCTCTTCACTCTGGCGGAGAAACTGCAACCGTTGCCACCCGCGTTCCACGTCTGGCTGATACGCTTCGCTGGGATTTTGACTCCGTTCCCACAGTTGACGCACTTCCGCCAGCACTTTCTCGCGCTCGGGATCATCCGACTGATGATCTAGGGAGGAACGTGCCTCTTTGTCAGTAAGATTAACCGAACGTGCGACTTTTATCCAGAAATCGTCATCCGTGGGTTCCATATGGTTGATCAACTACTCTTAATACCGGCAAACAGAAAGTGACCCTACCTCCGGCAGAAAATTTTTCTAGTGGGGTTCAAAGCTACTGCTTATAAACATACTCTCGCATGATTTTCAGTGCCTTCCCCATGTGCTTCTCCACGGCCTTGACGGAGATTTCCAGATGCTGAGCAATTTCGGCGTAGCTCATTTCCTCGAACCGGCTGAGAGAGAACACTACTTTGCACTTAGGAGGAAGTTGCTCTAACGCGTGGGCCACCCTTTGTTTCGTTTCTTGGTAGGCGATGGTTTCTTCGGTACTGTTGACCCCGTAGTGATCTGCCAAAGCATCATCCCACGGATCAGTACGTCGATTCTTTTCCAGGAAGTTGAGTGCCGTATTGATGGCAGCCCGAAACAAATAAGCCTTCACGGACTGCTCAGCATCTAGCTTTGTTTTGCTCCGCCAAATCTTCATAAACACGTCCTGCACAATATCTTCGGCGGTGTCGCGGTCGCGCACGATGGGATAGACAGCGCGGCAGAGCGCGGCGTAATGGGTGCGAAACAGTTGCTCAATAAACGCTTCGTATCCGTCATCGGAGGCCGTAGAATTAGCTTGACGTGAGGCCAGTAACGAAGTCTTCCGGTCAAAACTCCGGGGAGCGGCAAAGAGCCACCCAGTGAGAAGGTAATAGCGGTATAGCAGAGCACTGGTCACGGGCAGTACGGGTGGTGTGGGCACAATATAGACAAAAAAAGGCAGCTCAATGAGCTGCCTTTTCGATCGTTGAATGAGTGTAATTTAAGAGGCTTTGCGGCGACCGCGTTTGGGCTTCACTTCTTCCTCTATTTCTACTTCTTCCACATCGGCCAGGATGCGACCGGAGTATTCGTCGAAAATGATGCGTTTTTTGTCCTTGATTTCGACGATGCGCTGGGGAGGAATAATGATGTTACACCCTTCGGCGGCGCCGCGCACCACCTTCACCACGGCCAGGCCATTGGATAGACTCGCCCGTAATTTCTCGTAGTACGCTAGCAGTTTCTGATCCGCATCACCAATTTCTTTGGCCACCTTTTCTCGCTTGTTGAGCAGGCTTTTCTCATCGGCCTCGCTCTCGGCCACAATTTTGTCTAGCTCCTGCTGCTTGCTTTCCAGGTCTTTCTGGCGCTGCTCGATCAGTTCTTTGGTGCTGGTGACTTGCTCGTTTTTCTGCTCAATTTTAACGTAGGCCTCGCGGGTGCGCTTCTCCGAAATCTGAATCTCGAGCTGCTGCAGTTCCACCTCTTTGGTGATAGCATCGTACTCGCGGTTGTTGCGCACGTTCATCTGCTGCTCTTCGTACTTCTTGATGAGTGCTTCCGACTCCTTTATGGCGTTCTTGTAGCCATCAATCTCTTCTTCCAGCGCCTTTACGTCACCTTCAAACTTATCGTAGCGGGTTTGGTAGCCCGCGATCTCATCTTCCAGGTCGCTTACTTCCTCGGGTAGAGCACCCCGAATCTTTTTAATATCATCTAATTCAGTGTCGATAGTTTGCAGACGTAGGAGGATATCTAACTTCTCGGCGACGGGTTTTTGCGGGGCGGTGGTACTTTCCATAGGTAAATTATGCGTAGAAAACGGGGTTGGTATTCACTTCGGCCAAATGGACTGCAAAATTAACAAATTTCTCGGACAAAAAATCCCCAAGCAGGTCTTTTGTAAACACTTCGCTTTCGTAGTGCCCGATGTCGGCAATAATTAAATGGCTATCGGCATCGAAGAACTCATGGTACTTGTAATCGGCTGTGACGAACACATCGGCTTGTTGCCGCCGGGCGTGGGGCAACAGAAAGCTGCCCGCGCCCCCGCAAACTGCTACCCGACGCACCGGTTTATCTGGCAAGCGCGTGTGCCGAACCACGGATAGTTGCATACATTCTTTCAGGTGCGCCAAAAATTCAGTTCCCGACAGCGGTTCGGGCAATTCGCCAACCATGCCAGCGCCCACCTCTTGGTTAAGGTTCATCAGCGGCTGCTGGTAGTAGGCCACTTCTTCGTAGGGATGGGCGCTGCGCAAAGCGGTGAGTATGTGGTTGGCCAAATGCGCCGGGTAAATCACCTCGATGCGCTGTTCGGCTACCTGCTCCGGCTTTCCGGACTCGCCAAGGTGCGGCTTTGCTTGTTCGTTGGGCTGAAAGCGGCCCGTGCCGGTGGTTTGGAAGCTACAGTTGCGGTAGTTGCCGATTTGTCCCGCTCCCGCTTCGCCCAGCGCCTGAAGCACCTTATCAGCATCGGCTAGGGGCGCAAACGTGACCAATTTTTGCAGCATATCGGCCTTAGGAGCCAAAATACGCGTGTTTTGTAACCCCAGTCGCTCGCTGATGCGGCGGTTCACTCCCTGCTGCACGTTGTCCAGATTGGTATGAATAGCGTACAGAGCCACGTCGTGCTTAATGGCTTTGATCACCGTGCGCTCTACGTAGTTTTTTCCCGTCAGGCTTTTGAGTCCGCGAAACACGATGGGATGGTGCGACACGACGAGGTTGCAGCCTTTGGCAATGGCTTCGTCTATCACGGATTCAATGGCGTCTAGGCTCACCAGAATACCGCTTACCTCAGCCTGAGGGTCGCCGACGATCAGGCCGGAATTGTCGTAGCTTTCCTGATAGGTAGGCGGTGCGATGGTCTCGAGGTAGCAGGTGATTTCTTGGATTTGCGGCATGAGGCGATTGGTAGGTTTCGCCAAAGTTACGGCAATAGATCCTCATTATCTATCCGCATGATCTTACGGTTGTCTTATTTCGCCAGGACTGAACCTCACGCTTTACCTACTTAAATACCGTCAACACCGAATACGAAGACAGTTTATCCTTTTTATCATACTGCTCGTTGCGCACCATGCCCACTCCTTCCGAAAGCCACTCGGTTCCGGTGTATACCATTTCGCGGCCTATGCCCATCGTTTTCATGGTCGCGCTCATCACGTAGGTGATTTTGTAGCAGGGAAACGTGCCGGCCGGAGTGGTTATATCTTCCTGGGCAGCCACGGTGCGGTCTCGAATGGTGACGGTGGTGGTATTCATGGTCATGGCCACCCCCTCCATGCCCATTGTGATGGTGGTGGTGCTCTCCGGTAGCATGTCCCCCACGCTGAGAGAAGGAGGAATAATAATATGATTACCTTCTATTTCGAGGTTCATGCCCTGGGCATTTTGCAACTGCGTGAGTGAGGTGAGCAGCCGTTGCATATCCATCTTCAGCTGCCCGTCTTCACAAATGACGGCAAAGTCGCCTTCCCCGATCATTTCGCCCTTTTTGTCTAACGTCTTGCTGTTCACGGTGGCTTCATAACCGTTATCGGTTTCCGCTACTGCGGCAATGGTATACTGACTGGTGGCCTGCAATTTGTCCTTTTTGTTGTAGACCTTCACTTCGTAGTAGTGGTCCGCTTCCATCGGATAAAACGTATTGTCACACTGAGCGTAGGCCGTGAAGACGAAGACGGTGAGCAGGAAAGAGAGGCTAATTCTGGTTTTCATAGGTTTGGTTTTTGGTAGGTTAATACGTGAAATCTGCTTGGCGTAAACACCATCATTAAAATAATCCACCGGAAATAGCGAAAGACGTTGAGCCGTGTTCAATTAGATCACGTTAAGATACAAAAAATTTTAGATTGATAACGCTCGTTAAATCCGGCAATGCCCTGTAACCCACCACTGTGAATCGCTAGAATCTGACTATCAGGGGGAAAATAGCCTTTCTCAATCAGGTCGTACAGTCCGTACAGCATTTTTCCGGTATACACCGGCTCCAGCGGAATACCGGTGGCCTGGAAGAACCGGTTGATGAAATCGATGAGTTCAGGTTTCACCCGGGCGTAGCCTCCGAAATGATACTCATCAATCAAGCGATAATTCTCGTATCGCTGCCCATTATGCTGCTGCGTGAGTTGATCTACCGTTTCGCGCAAAAATGCTCCGCCCTTCAGGGCCGCTAAGCCCAGCACGGTGGCTCGTCCGGCGGTGCTCACCAGCACTCCGGCCAGGGTGCCCCCGGTGCCCACGCAGCACGCTACGTAATCGAAGGGCAGTTCGATCGGCACAATTTCGGTGCAGCCGCGCACCGCCCAGGCGTTGGTTCCTCCTTCGGGCAGGTAATAGTGAGGGCCAAACTGGTCTAACAACTTCTCCTCAAAATCCGCCTGATTACGCTGACGAAACGCCTCGCGGCTCACGTAGTGCAACTGCATGCCCTGCGCCTTTGCAAATCGCAGGGTGGGGTTAAGCGGTTCGTACGCTTCTCCCCGAACGATCCCAATGGTTTTGAATCCGTAGGCCCGACCGGCCGCGGCAGTGGCATAAAGATGATTCGAATAGGCACCGCCCACCGTCAGCAGCGTGGCGTGCTGCTCTTCACGGGCCCGTTGCAGATTGTACTTCAGTTTGAACCACTTGTTACCGCTAACGGTGGGATGCACCAGATCCAGCCGCAGCACGCTCAGCTGCACCCCCTGCTTCACCAACCAAGGATCCTCCACCCGCTGCACCGGCGGAGCACACACCAACCCATCCTCCATATCATTGCAGAAAAACGTATCTTTGCTCCCGTATAGGCGCCATGCTTGGTGCCTTGTTGCGATACTACCCAAAAACGCATGGACGAACAAGAAGAATCCGACGAACTCTTTGAGCACTACCACTTCACGGCGGTGATCAAGCATGAACCGCCCCGCCTGGATAAGTACCTGATCAACTTCATCGCCAACGTGACCCGCAACAAGGTGCAAGACGCCATCAAAAACGGCTTCGTGCGCGTTAATGAGCAGGAAGTAAAGGCCAACTACCGGGTGAAATCGGGCGACGAGGTGGTGGTGGCCCTGCCCGAACCACCCCGCGAAACCGAAGTGCTGCCCGAAGACATCCCGCTCAACGTTGTGTTCGAAGATGATGATCTGCTGGTGGTGAATAAGGCAGCGGGGATGGTGGTGCACCCGGCCTATCAAAACTGGTCGGGCACCCTGGTGAACGCGCTGGTGCATCACTTCCGGCAACTGCCCACCATGGAGGGCAACGATGGGCGGCCGGGGCTGGTGCACCGCATCGACAAAGACACCTCGGGCCTGCTGGTGATCGCCAAGAGCGAAGTAGCGATGCGCGGACTGGCCCGGCAGTTCTTCGACCACAGCATCGAGCGCACCTACCGGGCGCTGGTGTGGGGCTTACCCGAAGCGGAGGAGGGCACCATTGACGTGAACCTGGGACGCAGCCCGAAAGACCGACGGGTGACGGCTCCTTTTCCGCGGGGTGATCATGGCCGCCGGGCGGTGACGCACTACCGGGTGCTGGAAACGCTGCGCTACGTGTCGCTGATTGAGTGCCGCTTGGAGACGGGCCGCACGCACCAGATTCGAGCGCACCTGAAATACCTGGGGCACCCGTTGTTCAACGATGCCACCTACGGCGGGGCGCAGGTGGTGAAGGGCACCAAGTTCTCGAAGTATAAATCGTTCGTGGAGAACTGCTTCAAGCTGATGCCCCGGCAGGCGCTGCACGCTAAGTCGCTGGGCTTTGTGCACCCGGTCACCAAAGCTTCGTTGCAGTTCGATTCGGAGTTGCCGGAAGATTTCCGGGCCGTGCTGGACAAGTGGCGGCACTACGTGCAGTATAATTGAGGTAGACCTTCTTTTGCTATTTTTCGTATATTGGAGGAAAAGATAACTATGAAAAACATCAGCTTTACCTCAGGTAAAAATCAGTTAGTGATCACTGTTGATACTTCTGACCTGGACCAAGATTATCTTCTCAAAGTTCTCGAAAAGATTGAGCTAGAAATTTTAGCACAAAAAGCTCAAGTTAAAGACAGTGCTCTAGATATAGCTGAACAGATAAACGAAGATTGGTGGAGAGAAAATAGAGATAATTACTTAAGAGGTGTCAAGCGATGAAGATCGTTGTCGATGCAAACGTGATTTTTTCAGCCCTTGTCCCCAAAGCATCACGCATACGTGAAGCGTTTTTCCAGGAAACCAACGCATTCTACTGTCCTGTTTTTGTGTTTACTGAACTCTTCAAACATAAGGAGAAGATCTTCAAGAGCAGTAAACTTTCTGAATCGGAAATTCTCAATTTTTTGCATAAAATAACCGAACGAATTCGCTTCGTCAACGAAAGTTTGGTAAGCCTAGAAAGTAAGCAGCAAGCTTACGATCTATGTCACGATGTAGACGAAAAGGATATACCTTACGTTGCGCTGACTATTGAGTTAAAGGCGGATTTTTGGACCGGAGATCATAAGTTGCGGCAGGGGCTGGAAGAAAAAGGTTTCCTGCGTTTCCATCATCACGATACTTTTAAATCCTAACCCATGCAACACATTCTCGAGAACAATCAACTTACCGTCACCGTCAGCACGCAGGGCGGCGAGGTGCAGAGCGTCCGGAACTCAGCCACGGGGCAAGAATATATCTGGACGGCTGATCCCGCCGTGTGGGCGCGCCATGCCCCGGTACTATTCCCCATCGTGGGCAAACTCAAGGATGATCAATATCGATTAGGTGGAGAAACCTACCGCATGACGCAGCACGGCTTCGCCCGCGATCAGGAGTTCAAGGTGATTGAGCAAGAGGCCGACCGAATTACCCTGGGACTCACGGCTAGTCCGAAAACTACGGAGCACTATCCCTTTAATTTTGCCCTCAACGTTGCCTACCATCTCACCGACAACACGTTAGCCACCACTTACCGGGTGACTAACCACGATTCGTCGGCAATGCCCTTTTCTATCGGTGGCCATCCCGGTTTTTTGTGTCTGTCGACAGTTGATGGCCGCGAAGAAACGTATTACTTGCTTTTTGAGCAGCAGGAAACCCTATCGCGCCAACTACTTAGCAACGGACTGCGCACCGGCAAAACCCGCCCCGTGCTCCAAAACGAACGAGAACTAGTCCTGGCCCCTTCGCTATTTGAGAAGGATGCTCTGGTGTTTGCTGACGTTGCCTCGGAAGCAGTCAGCATCGTGCCCCGGTCTACCGGCAAGCCGCTGGTGACGGTTCGTTTTTCGGGTTTTCCGTACCTGGGCATTTGGCAGAAGATGGGTGCCGATTTCTACTGTATCGAGCCGTGGTACGGGTTGGCCGATGCTACCACCACGAGCGGAGAACTTACTGAAAAAGAAGGGATTCTTACGCTGGCACCTGATGAAGTGTTTGAGGCTACTTATACGGTTGATTTTTACTGATTTTCTGCCCCTCCGATGGTCCTTTCCGACGATCTGCTCGATGTCATTTTTGTGATCGCCATTAATTTAGTACATTCAAGATCGCTCCCGAGAAAAATTACGTAGATTCGCTTGGTTTAAACCAGTATCAATGCAGTATTGGAAGTTTTGTGGGTGGTTTCTGCTGCTGGCCGTCGTTGCGGGGGCTTGCCAGAACGATAGCGTCTCGCCCGCCACCGAAGAAACCGTGCTGCGCGAACTCTCGGTTCCTGAAAACGAGCTGGTTACTTCCATCAACGCCTTTGCCTTCGACCTGATTCGCGATCTGGCGGAGCACCGCCCGCAAGAAAACGTGTTTCTGTCGCCCTACAGCATCAATCTAGCTCTGAGTATGACAATGAACGGAGCAGCATCCACCACGCTCAGCAGCCTGCACGACGGACTTGAGCACGAGGTGACCACTTCGCGCGAAATCAACAAAGCGTACAGCGAACTTACCCCCTTCTTGCAACAACTCGACCGGCAGGTAGACTTTACCTTAGCCACCGCCCTGTGGTATGACCGTCGGCTTCATGCTCAACCGCTGTCCGAAGATATTTTGTCGGCCTATTATCAGGCGCACGTTAGTGATTTGGCCTTTGGCCGCCGCAAATCGCCCGATGTTATCAATAAGTGGGTGAGAGAGCAAACCCGCGGACGCATGGAAGATTTTGTGGAGGAGCTTGACCCGAAGGCTTCTATGTACGTGACCAGCGCCGTGCAATTTGTCGGCGATTGGACCATTCCCTTTCGCACCGAAGACACCGCTCCCGGCACCTTTCATCTGCCCGATGGCACCGACATGACCACCGATATGATGGTGGCCCCCCAAGCACAATACCGCTTTTTTCAGGATGAAAGCAAAACCCTGATCGACATCCCCTACGGCAATCAACAATACAGCATGACGCTGCTGATGCCGCGCCAGCAAGACAGCTTGCTGAACCTGGTTCGTAGTTTGGATGCTCCTAGTTTCCGCGGGTGCCTGTTGCAGATGGACACCGTGAACAGCAGTTTGTATCTTCCCCGGTTCTCGATTGACTACCAAGCTTCGCTCAAACCGACGCTGTCGCGGCTGGGTATGGGCGAGGCGTTTAGCGACACTGCTGATTTCAATCAGTTGTTCATCGACCCGAAGCTTCCGGTGCCTTTGTCTGATGTGCTGCACCGGGCCGTGATCAGCGTGCATGAGGCGGGCACCGAGGCCACCACCAGCACCGTTACGCAGGCGCGGGGAAGCCGTGCAACTCAGGGGATGCACGTGGACCGGTCGTTTCTGTTTTTTGTGCGGGAAAACCACACCGGAGTTATTGTCTTTGCGGGTCGCCTGAATCATCCTACTCCCGAAAAAAAGCCTCTTGTTACGCCCTAGTATTTATCCTTTTTCGGAGGCAGCTACTTATGCTTGCCGCTGTATTGAGGGGATTCCGGATATTTTCTTCCGCTATGCTACAGAAAATTCCGGAATGACGACTTGTAATTTATTTTGAGTAAGTACTTAATTGTATCTTGCTTGCAAATTCCTGATATGAAGAACCTTAGTTGGTTGGTTCTACTAACCCTGATCCTATGCGGCAGAATGTTCTTAAAATCCATCCGAAAGACAACCTGATTGTTGCTCTAGACTACCTGCGGGCGGGTGAAACCGTGGTTTGTGAGGGCGAAGCCTACGCCATTAGGCACGACGTGCCCCCGAAACATAAATTTGCGGCCCATGATTTGGCTCCTAACGACCCGGCCTATATGTACGGAGTGCTGGTGGGCCAAGCCACTGCTCCCGTTCGGCGCGGCGAGCCGGTCACCACCACCAACCTGCGGCACGATGCGCAGGGCTACGGCACTCGGCAGGCCTCCCGCTCCCACTGGCCCGCTCCCGATGTAAGTCGCTGGCGCGAAACCTCCTTTATGGGCTATCCGCGCCCCAACGGAAGCGTGGGCACGGCCAACTACTGGCTGTTTATACCGATGGTGTTTTGTGAAAACCGCAACATCAACCTCATTCGCGAAGCGTTGGTACAGGCGCTGGGCTATGACCACTCGCGGGCCTACGATTTTGACGTACAGACCCTGGTGCAGCAACACCGCAACGGTGCGTCGGCCGATGATCTGCTGGCTTCGGAAATTGTGGTTTCGGCCGAAGACATTCAGAGCAAGCGGGCGTTTCCGAACGTAGACGGGATCAAGTTCCTCACCCACGAGGGTGGTTGCGGTGGCACCCGCTTCGACTCGACGACCTTGTGCGCACTGTTCGCCGGGTACGTCACCAACCCCAACGTGGCGGGAGCCACCGTGCTGAGCCTGGGTTGCCAAAACGCCGAGGTGATCACCCTGCAGCAGGAGATCAAGAAGCGCGATCCGCACTTTAGCAAGCCGCTCTATGTGCTGGAGCAGCAGAAAAGCAAGTCGGAGCGCGACTTTATCGCCGATGCCATCAAGCAAACTTTCGTCGGGCTTACCGAAGCCAATCGTTTGGAACGGCAACCCGCTCCGCTCAGCAAGTTGGTGGTGGGTTTAGAATGCGGCGGCAGCGACGGGTTCTCGGGGATTTCGGCCAACCCGGCGGTGGGGCACGCGGCCGACCTGCTGGTGGCCCTGGGGGGTTCGGTGATTCTGTCGGAGTTTCCGGAGCTTTGCGGGGTGGAGCAAGAGCTGACCGACCGCTGCGTGGATGAGGCCACCGCCGAAAAGTTCGTGCGCATCATGCGCGCCTACAGTGCCAGCGCCGAAGCGGTGGGCTCGGGCTTCGATGCCAATCCCTCGCCGGGCAACATCAAAGACGGATTGATTACGGATGCCATTAAGTCGGCCGGAGCGGCCAAGAAGGGCGGC
Source organism: Cyclobacteriaceae bacterium (assembly GCA_965217295.1). Lineage (GTDB taxonomy): Bacteria > Bacteroidota > Bacteroidia > Cytophagales > Cyclobacteriaceae > Tunicatimonas. The sequence continues at coordinate 1,681,854 of CBDCHR010000008.1, read as the reverse complement.
ACCTCACCGGTGGCCGACGTGCTGGACTATACCGAGCCGGTGACGAAGGCGGGCCTGAACCTGCTCTGCACGCCGGGCAACGACGTAGAATCGACCACCGGGCTGGCCGGTTCGGGGGCCACGGTGATTCTGTTTACCACCGGTTTGGGCACCCCGACGGGCAACGCCGCCGCACCAACGCTGAAAATATCAAGCAACACCGCCCTAGCGAAACGCATGTCGGATATTATTGATATCGACGCGGGCACGGTGATCACCGGGGAGGACACCATTGCGACCAAAGGCGAAGAGATTTTAGATTATATTATTCGCACGGCCAGTGGTGCGTACACGCCAAAAGCAGTGGGGCTGGGGCAGGATGATTTTATTCCGTGGAAACGGGGGGTGTCTTTGTGAGCAGGATAGGATTTGAGGATGGATGGTAAGAAGTTTCTCTGAAAATATAGTTGCTTCGTCGGTAGAGTGCTTTTCATGAGTAATCTTTTCTTATGTTTGCCTCTGCTGTCCGCGATGCATCCTGAAACAACTTATTATGCTAAATACATTGACTGTATCTCCGCTGAGATCCCCAGTGCTTCTGAGTGCCTTGGTGTTATTGCTATTTGCCTCTACTGGTTATGGCCAAACAACCTATACGCTGCGCGGAACAGTGACCGATGCCTTCGACGAGGCTATCCCCGGAGCCACCGTACAGATTAAGGGAACCACCGTTGGCACGGTAACCGATGGTTCAGGCAATTATTCACTTCAGACCACTCTGACCCCCGGCTCGTATACGCTGATTTTCCGGTCGGTCGGCTTGCTTACCGAAGAACTTCCCGTTACCCTGGGAGCAGATACCGAGGTAACTTACGACGTGATGCTGCCGGACGATTTGCTTAGCTTGAGTGAGGTGGTGGTGACGGGCACCTCGGTGGAAACCTCCAAGAAGCAGCTAGGAAACGCCATCTCAACCGTTCGGAGTGAAGACATTGCCCAAGCGAACGCAGTGGACATCAGCTCGGCGCTTACCGGTAAGGTGGCGGGGGCGCTCATTCAGCAAAACTCCGGCAACCCGGCCGGAGGGGTGAGTGTCCGTCTGCGCGGGGTGAGCACCCTGGCCGGAAGCTCCGATCCGCTCTACATTGTGGATGGGGTAATTATTGACAACAGTTCTAACGGACTGGTAGACATTGGGGGAGCGTCGCAAAACCGGCTGGTGGATATCAACCCCCGCGATATTGAGAGCATAGAAATTATCAAGGGAGCAGCGGCGGCGGCTATCTACGGTTCGCGGGCCAATAATGGGGTGGTGCAGATTTTCACCAAGCGGGGCAAGAGCGGCAAACCGCAACTCACCGTAGGATCTACCTTCCGCGTCAACGAACGCCGAAAAGCCATTGCCTTCAATGAATATCCCTTTGTGTTTGAAACCAACGAAGATACCGGAGCAGAATCGCTATCCCCCGTTACGCGCTACGATTACTACGGTGACGTGTTTCGAACGGGCCTGGGCACTGACAACTACGTGAGTCTGCGCGGAGGCACCGATGCTACCCAGTACTTCATATCGGGCTCCTACCTCAAAAACCAAGGGATCATCAAGAACCAAGACTACGAACGCTACGGCCTGCGACTGCGCATCGACCAGGTGCTCAATGACTGGGCTTCTCTGAGCATCGGTTCCAACTTTTCGTACAGCGAAAGCGCCGACGTGCCCAATGGGGGCCTTGCGGCAAACTACGGGGTGCTCACCGCCATTAGCTTCAACAACAACATCACCGACCCCACCCGCAACCCGGTGACGGGCGAGTTCCCGCGCCTGGGCGGCTTCGTGAACCACTTAGACGCCCTGGCCAACTTTGACTTTGGGAGCACCACCAAACGCTACATTGGCAGCGTGCAGCTGAACCTTACCCCATTTGAGGGCTTCGGCATCGATTACGTGCTGGGCATTGATACCTACACGGAGCAGGGCAAGGCGTTTATTCCCCCGGGTACCACCGTGGGCGGATTCGGCAACGGGTTTTCCCGCCGCGCTGACCAAGACCGATTTCAAATCAACAACGACCTCACGGTATACTACCAGCGCAACCTGGGATCATCGGTTGTTTCTACCACCTCGGTGGGAGCCACCCTGCAGTATGACGTGGTGGAGACCATTGCGCTAAACGCCATCAACCTGGTACCCTTCGTACAATCCTCAGTGGGGGGCGACCTAGACGCGCGGGGCGATACCCGGGCAGAGCGGGTGGTGCAGGGAGCGTACGTGCAGCAAACGTTTGGGTACCAAGACAAACTGTTTCTGACGGGGGCCATTCGTGTAGATGGATCATCGGTGTTCGGCGAAGACGAACGTACCCAAACCTACCCTAAGGTGAGTGGCAGCTACATTCTTTCTGAAGAAAGTTTCTGGCAGGGACTGCGGTCTACGGTGTCACTGTTCAAGGTGCGGGCATCCTACGGCGAAGCCGGTAACCTAACGGGGATCGGAGCCTTTGACCGCTTCACCAACGTGAACGTGGTGGGCGGATCGGGACTGCTGCCCGACACGCAGCGGGGCAACCTGAACGTGCGGCCCGAGCGGCAGAAGGAGTTTGAAGTGGGACTGGATATGGCGTTCTTCGAAAATCGCCTTGGTTTCGAGTTCACCTATTACGATAAAGAAGTAGAGGATCTGCTGCTCAATCGCACCCTGGCCCCCACCACGGGGTTTTTGTCGCAACGCTCAAACGTGGGTACCCTGCTGAACAGCGGCATCGAGTTGCTGGTGCGGGCCGCTCCCGTGCAGCGGAAAGACCTGGCCTGGAGCATCACCGGTATCTTTAGCACCAACCAGAACGAAATTAGCGGGCTGGAAGAAGACTTTATTCTACTACCCGGCAGTTTCGGGCAGTCGGCGGTGCTCAACGGCGAACCGCTGGGAGTGTTCTACACCACTTACACCGCCCGCAATCCCGATGGCTCCTTGCTACTGACCCCCGCCGGGTTGCCCCAGCGCGACCGCGTGGGCCGGGACGATGCCGGTCAGCCCACCGGTGCCCTGGCCGAAAAAGTGATTGGTGACCCCAACCCCGACTACACCGCCTCGCTCATCAATGAATTGAGCTACGGTAAGTTTGACTTCAAGCTACAATTTGATGCCATTCAGGGTTTCGACGTATTCAACTTCACGCGCCGCATCGGGGCGTTGGAAGTGTTTGGCAACAGCGACCTGTTCGAACAGGAACTGCGGGGCGAATTGCCGCGCGGCTACAACGCCGCAACTTTCAGCGCCTTTGACCGATTCGTGGAAGACGGATCGTTTGTGAAGCTGCGGGAAATATCCCTGAGTTATAACACTTCCCTGAAGCAGTTGGGCATATCCAACCTCAACGTGACCCTGGCCGGCCGAAACCTGCTCTCGTTTGATAATTACTCGGGCCGCGACCCCGAAACGAATGCGGCGGGGCAGTCGGCCGTCCGCGGATTTGATTTTAACGAAGTTCCCATCCCCCGAACCTACTCTATCGGGTTTACGGCCACTTTCTAATTAACACACTTTATGCGATACTTATCAATTACGTGCTTACTCGGAGTGCTCCTGGCCGGAGTTGTCCTTACTGGGTGCGATAACGAAATTCCGAATCCTAACGCAAGTACCCTTGCCGAAGCATCTCAGAGCCAGGACGGTTTAATTGCGATGGCCAACGGACTCAGCGTGGGCTACGCCGCCGTGTTGGAGCGGGTGCTGCTGACTCCCGGAACCACCGCCCGAGAGCTGGAGATCACCAACACCTTCGTTAACCTGCTCGAGCTAGGCGAAGGGGGCGAGGTGCTCACCGACAACAATGGCAACATCATCAGCCTGTGGGGCCGGGCCTACCGGGTGATCGGCGCGGCCGACGTGATTATTGAGAACGCCCCGACGGCGATCCAGGACGCTTCGATACGCAGCGGGGTGCTGGGTGCTGCGCACTTCTACAAAGCCGCCACCTTGAGTTACCTGATTGAATCGTTTGAGTCGGTGCCAACAAACACCGCTGCCGATGGTGCCGCCGAGTTCAGGAGCCGCGCCGAGGTGCTGGCCGAAGCACTTCGGTTGCTGAATGAGGCCAGTGCTTTGTTAAGCGCCAGCCCGCCGTCGGCTTCGGTGGTGAGTAGTCTGGGAAACGACTTTGATCTACCCAATATGATCAACGCCTACCGCGCCCGGATCAACCTGCAAGCGGGCAATTACGCAGAGGCCCTGAGCGCGGCCAACCAAGTGGATCTTACTTCAGTTTCGTACTTCACCTACAACTCGGAGAATCAGAACCCGGTCTATCTGGAAACTAACTTAGAAACTGACCTGAATTATTCGCCCATTGATAGCTTTGGCATTGAGGGGGTGAACCCGGCAGACGGAAGATTGGAATTCTACCTTGAGCCACTGGATTCTGTTGGGCGGTTTGGCTACAATTTCTCGTTGCTGAAAGGCTTCTACGATGAGCTGGGTAAGAACATTCCCGTGTATTTGCCCGGAGAAATTATCTTGATCAAGGCAGAAGCACTAGCTCGGCAGAATCAAATTGACGAAGCCATCGCCGAGTTAAATAAAGTGCTGACGAAGACGAACGATCCTGCCGGAGTCAATGCTGCGTTGCCTCCCTACAGTGGACCCGCTACCCAGGAAGCGGTGCTCAACGAGATTCTAAAGAACCGCAACATCGAGCTTTTCTTAACGGGCCTGCGCCTGGGCGATAGCAAACGCTTTGGTCAGCCGGGCCCGCCCGCTACCGATGCGTTCAGAAACAGAAACTTCTATCCGTACCCCGACACCGAGCGGGCCAATAACCCGAACGTTCCTGAGAATCCTGCTGTCTAACTCTTTCGTGCAATAGGAAGTTATCAGGATCACTTCGCCGGAGAACTGCTAATAGGGGTCCCTACAAGAATTAAAGAGGCGGGTTGTTGGGTTTGCGGATGAATGGGTTCGCGCAAGTTTGCTAGGGCAAAACCACTATTCTGCAGCAAACGTACCCAACTATTTACGGTACGGAAGTACCATGGTGCGGGATTGACAAATTCTTGACTGAAGCCACTCCACGAACCCGTACGCCATCCATCGCAGTAGGGTTGATTCAAGCTGATTACGACCGGGTGAATCGTCTGAATGATAAGGTGACCCGAATGCGAAAGTAGCTGCGGTAAGTAGCGCAACAGATATTCTACTGATGTTTGGCCAAACAGTGAGAAGTTGCAAACAATTACCTCAAACGGCCCCTTCTGCCGCAGTTTTCCTCCAATTATCTCCTCATAATCACTGACTAGATAATGGGTGCCTCCCGCCGCTTGGGCCTGGGCGATGAGCGCGGGTACCGCATCCACGCCGAGCACGCGAATGTTTTTGACTGCGATTGTACGAGCCAGCCACCCCTCACCACATCCCACATCCAGTACCGATTGAGGGTGATAGGCCAATACCTCATCCACTATTGCCCGGTTGGTGACCAGCAATCGGCTTTCAATACGATCTCCCCGCACTTCATGGGTCCAGGCTTCCGCATTTTGGTGCCACGAGGTAAGAATGTGTGTTTCGGCATCCATACAATTAGTGATACCTAGTTGAGGTTTTTTATGATCTACCTATCTCACAACCCCTCCCCCACTTCCCGCCGCTCTCCCGCAAAATCATAGATCGCCACGGACGCTACGTTTTCGCCTACCACCAGCGTTCGGCTGGATTGCGACAGATACGTGGAGCCGTAGTAAAACTCTCGTCGCCGCGTTTCTCCGTTGGCTAAGGTAATTTCCGCCCAGGCATCGGTCGGCTGCAATGGGATAATCTGACTTGGTTTAGCAGATGTGGAGAAAGAAGTAAACATTCGCAAACTATCCTGATTTTGCGTGACTGCCATTAGGGGCATACCATCGGCTCCCTGAATTTTGGCGATCCCTTTAGCGTCACCATCTACGAAGAACCCGCTTTCGGCGTTGGGCACCACCCGGAAGTTGCCTTGCCCATCGCCCGCCAGATATACTCCCGTCGATGCATCGTGCCGTCCGGCAAACACCTCCATGCCGTATTCGTTGCCCACCAACAGTGCATCCGGATGGCCGTCTTGATTATAGTCACCCGCGAGCATTCCGTAAATAGGCGCAAACTGCGCTTCGGTGGGCAGGACCGTTATTTTCAGTTTGCCGCCGCCTAAGTTTTCCAGGTAGCTGCTCGTCATGGTGGTGGCCTCAAGTACCTGGGCATCATTCAACTCGAACTCGTTGAATATATCGTTAATGGTGGCCAGGCCGTATTTTTCGTAGGTAGGAAACTGCCTCCGCACCCGCAAAAACTGCGAGGTGAAATCGTCTTTGGCGTGCAGGGGGAAGGGAGCTTGGCTATCGTCTTCGGCCCGGCCGTAGGCCACTAGCACCGGATCTATACTCCCGTTGTCGTCAAAATCTTTGGCGTAGACGCGCAGTGGCTCCCGCTCCGAAGCGCGGTAGCGAGTGTTAAGCCCCAGGTTGCCTACCAGATAGTCCGTATCACCATCGGCATCGAAATCCCCGGCCGTCAGGCTATTCCACCAACCAGTATGCTGGGCAATGCCCGTGGCCGCCGTAGCGTTTTCCCAGCCCTCGCCGGTATTCCTGAAAAACGTAATGGGCATCCACTCCCCCACCACCAGCAAGTCTACCAAACCATCGGTATCCACGTCGGTCCACAGGGCATCACTCACCATGCCCACCGTCGACAATCCGGGAATCTGCTCGGTCACGTCGGTAAAGGTGCCGCCCTGGTTGTTCAGCAGATAGCTGCGGGGAGGCATTGGGTACTTTCCGGATATCACCCGGCCGCCTACAAATAAGTCCAAGTCACCGTCCCGGTCGTAGTCGGCCGCGCGTACGCAGGCGGTGCTGGTTCTCATCGCTGGCAACGCGGCTGTATCGGCCACGAACTGACCCTGTCCGTTATTTCGGTAGAGTACGTCTTGAAGTTCAGCGCTACCGTCCTGAAACTCGTAGCTACCGCTAGCGGTGTACAGGTCCAGGTCGCTGTCGCCATCCGCATCGAAGAGCAGCACGCCGGTTTCTTCGTGGTTAGGTTTCGGAGTGGCAAATCGAGCGCTATCTTCCTGAAACGTTCCGTCCGTTTGTTGTACGAAGAAAGTTCCTAGCTGTTCGGCGGGGCCGCCCACGTAAAAATCATCAAGCCCGTCGCCGTTCACGTCGCCCACCGCGATGCCGGGGCTCAGTTGGCTGTACTTACGCGGCAGGGTGCGCTGCAAATTGAAATCAATTACGTCTCGTTCTAACGCGCGAAATTGAACTCCCCGCTGGTCGGTCACTTCTTGCATCAGGGGCGATGCATTAACAGGCGACAATTCCTGGTTGATGTCGGGGGCGGAGGCAACGCTGGCTTTCTGGTGGCCGAGCGTGATTTCTTGGTCGACGGCAACATTAAACATCGTTTGGCTTTTTCCATCGGGCCAAATTACTTGCAAAGTATCTACTTGCTGCTGGCTGCCTAATCCAAAATGCGCCCGTCCCTCTACGGTAGAGAGGTAGCCCCGGTACTGAGCATTTTCAAAGTACTGCACCTGCCCGCCACCGTAGCGGATCAGCACTTTGGCTCCTATTCCGCTCGGATTGCTCGCCTCCCCCGCGAGCTTTACCCGCAGAAAGTGATTGGCAGACTTTGCTCCGTTGTACAAGCGGTTTTCGTAGACATAGGCGCTGTCGTTGATGTTGTTCACCACCACGTCGAGGTCGCCGTCGTTGTCCAGGTCGGCGTAGGCTGCGCCGTTGGAGAACGACGGACGGTACAAGCCCCACTCCAGCGTTTTGTCCGCAAAGGTGAGGTCGCCGTTGTTACGGTAGGCGTAGTTAGAGATTTTAACGATCGGAATAGAATCGTGCATCATCATGGGGCTGGCCACCCCTCCGGCGGGGCCCGCCCGGAAGTTGGCGAAGTCGCGGTCGGTCACGTCGCGCGGGAAACCGTTGGTGATGATCACATCGCGGTAGCCGTCGTTGTCGAAGTCGGCTACCAGGGGCGTCCAGCTCCAGTCGGTTTTCTCGATGCCTGCCAGTTGCCCAATCTCGCTAAAGGTCGGGTAGCCGTCTGGACTTGGTCCGTTATTCAGTTGCAGGGTGTTGCGCACGTACTGGTGCTGGAAATTATACTGTTCATTGTTGAGATAGGTAACGTACCGGTTGGGTCCCAACATCTGCTTTTGCCGTAGGTTTGACTCCGGCAGCATATCCAGGGCGATGATGTCGGACCGTCCGTCGTTGTTGATGTCTACTACGTCGGAGCCCATCGCCGAGTAGCTTTGGTGCTTGAGGTAGTCAGCCACCCGGTTGGTGAAGGTGCCGTTTTGATTGTTGATGTAGAGCAGGTCGTTGGTAATGTAGTCGTTGGTAATGTAAATATCGGGCCAGCCGTCGAGGTTGATATCGGAGACGGTGACACCCAGGCCGAAGCCCTCGGTGAGGATGCCCGCTTCGCGCGACACATTGGTAAACTTGCCACCGTCGTTACGGTAGAGCCGATCGGTGCTCACTGCCGAACCATCTTCCAGTTTGGGGCGGTAGTTAGTGGGCACTTTGGCATCAATCACGTTAGTGAGCAGGTACAGATCGAGGTCTCCGTCGCGGTCGTAGTCAAAGAAAGCGGCTTGGGTAGTGTTGCCGGTATCGGCGATGCCGTAGCTAGCCGCCTCTTCGGTGAAAGTGGGCACGTTGTTTTCATTAGGCCCTTGGTTGACGTAGAGTAGGTTCTTGCGGCGCAACGAATCTTTGCTGAGGGTAGATGAAACGTAGATATCCAACCATCCGTCCTGGTTGATATCGACCAGTGCCACTCCCGAGCACCACTGTCCGTTTCCGGCTACCCGCGCCTCGTCCGTCACGTCGGCAAACCGCATGGCGCCTTGGTTGAGATACAGCGCGTTGTCTACCTGGTTGCCGGTGAAGTACAGATCGGGCAAGCCGTCGTTGTTGAAGTCTCCAACGCCCACGCCGCCCCCATTGTAGATATATTCTTCGATTAGAATGTTCAGCGTGTCGTTTTCAGTGATGCGGTTGGAGAAGGTGACTCCAGATTCTTCGGGAGGGATGAGCTGGAAGAGGGTATTTGGGGCCGTTTGGCACCCCCCCAATGCTATTATGACAATCACCAAGAGCGCTGATGCTTGAGAGAAATTCATGGCAGTTACGCAAAAAAAAGCAAGCCAAACAAATTGTCTGGCTTGCTAGTACTCGACGAAATTTCTGATTTAGTACCCAGGGTTCTGAACTAAAACTTCGGTTCCCAGTAGATCAATCTCATTTTGCGGAATGGGCAAGTATTCGTCCTGACCTGCAGTAAAAGTAGCATCAGCAAACGCGTCACCCAAGTATTGCCTTTCATTGTCTAAGTAACGATTCAGCACCTCTGCAGCCACTCCCCAACGCACCAAGTCATAGAAGCGATGGCCCTCACCCGATAGTTCTAGCTTGCGTTCAAAACGGACGGCCGCTATAGCCTGTTCCTGGCTAGTGAAGGCAGGATAAGGGTTTATCACATAATTGGCCGCTTCATCACCCTCCTCAGTAAGTACTGGCGCATTGTCCGCCCGCTCGCGTACCTGATTAACTAGTTGACGAGCCCGATCAAGATTGCCTAGTTCGGCTTCGGCTTCGGCTGCCATCAGTAGCACATCGGCGTAACGCATTATGTAATAGTTCACTGCAGTGTAACCTGGAGTCCATGAGCTACCGTCGTTCTCTACCCCAATGCCTGCCTTATAGTAGACAAATTTCTTGGGCGAGTAAGGTCCGCCATTCGGCTGGTTGCGGATCCAATCCCGACCGGGGTGTGGCCCCCAATCTAAATAAGGAATGCCCCGGCGCCCAATAGAATGATCTAGTCGGGGATCAACCGGACCCTGATCAGGGGTAAAAGCATCAGCGCTGGTCAACCCCATATCGGTGACCAACCGGTTAGCCGGACTATTGTATGAATTGTCAAGCAGGGGTAGTCCGGCAGCGGTAGTACGGAACGAATTGGCTAAATCAAAGCTAGGCTGGTTAAAACCACAGCATCCACCAGGGCGTTCAGGCCCACTGGAGCCGTGAGGGAAGTTAAGCACCAGGGCTGGGTTAGCGTTATCAATGCTTCCCGTACCGGCAGCAGCTTGCACTGAAAACACGGTTTCCGCGTTGTTGTCGTTGATAGAGCGGAATAAGGCCGCGTAATCATCCAGCAAGCGATACTTTTCGCCCGCTGCGTTCACTCCGTTCGCAATCACCTGATCGAACAAACCTTTAGCTTCGGCCCACTTTTCCTGAAATAAGTAGGTTTTACCTAAGTACGCTCCTGCCGCCCATTTATTAGCGCGCCCAACTTCATTCTGCACTTCGGGTAAATTTTCAAAAGCAAACTGAAAATCAGCTTCAATGAAAGGCCATATATTTTGGTCATTTGCTACCGGAGTTACCTCGTCCCAGGTTTCGTCCACGTAAGGCACATCGTCAAAATTCTTTTTCAGTTCAAAGTAGTAGTGTCCCCGTAAGAAGCGCGCCTCGGCCTCAATCCGGGTTTTGGTAGCTTCATCTACTGACTCGGGAGCCTGCGGAATCAGTTTAAGCACCGCATTGGTTCGAGCTACCCCTTCGTAGGTGGCTCGGTATTTTTCTAAAATAGAACCATTGTTAGTCTGAGCGGAGTAGGTCTGAATCTCGTTTACTTGCGACTGATCACCGGGGTCACTGCCCTTGTTGGCTTCACCGCCCAATACACTGCCCCAAAACCAGTTCGAAGCATCAGAGTAAAACCCTGCTTTGCCCAGTAGGGGGCTGTAGGCTCCAATTAAGGCACCCTCCAAACCGGCGCGAGAAGCAAGTTCTGATTCACTGAGCGAAGCGGCGGGTTGCACTTCCAAAAAGTCTTTCTGACAAGCAACAGTGGTAGCCAACATGGTGACCACCGTTAATCCAATTATACGGGTAATTTTCATAGATATAGGTATTTTTTCGCTTAACGCTAATTTAGAAAGTTACGTTCACTCCAGCCGTCCAAGAACGGGTTATTGGTACGTTGCCCAGATCAATACCGAAGTTGGTATCAGCCGCCCCTCCTACAGCTGGGTCAAGTCCTTCGTAACCAGAAATGGTGAACACGTTATTGACGCCCGCAAAAATGCGAAGTTTCTCAAGTCCCCAGGCATCTAGGACGGATACCGGCACTTTATAGGCTAGGGTAATATTCTGCAACCGCAGGAATGACCCATCCTCTACGTAGAAGGAGTTAGACTGCGTATTGGTACTAAAGTTAGCTACATTCTCAAAGATCGGAATATCCCCGGTAGGATTCTCAAAGCTCCAAGCGTCTTTTGCCCGTTCGCTGATGGCGGCTCCGGGAAACAGCGGATAGAAATCAGTAAATAACTTAGAAATATTGTAGATCTCGTTGCCTATCGTAGCGTAGGTATAGGCCTCTACTTCAAAGTTGCGGTAGTTTACCTTAATGGTTAGGCCGCCCGTAAAATCAGGAATTGGGTTACCTAGGTCTGTGCGATCGTCCAAGTTGATTTCTCCATCTTCATTGATATCGCGGAAGCGGAAACGTCCCGGAGCAGCTCCCTCCTGTGTTGCGGCAGCGTCTACTTCCTCTTGATTTTGGAATAGGCCTACTACATCAAATCCGTAAAAGTTAGATAAGGGTTGTCCCACACGGTTCAGCACCGGAGTGATACCCCGATAAGCAGAGCTCCGGTTGGGTAGGTCATTGACACCTGGTCTCAAAGACACAATCTCATTGCGTAACAAACTACCATTTAACGTTACTTCTAAGCCGAAGTCCCCTACGTTTCGCTTGCCTACTAAGCGTAGATCTATTCCCTCATTACGCATTTTTCCCACGTTTACGAACGGGGCCGTAGCGCGGAAGCCGGTTTGTACTGTTACCGGCACCCGGAACAGCAGGTCTTCGGTGTCCTTGCGCCATACGTCAAAGATAACATCAAGCTTGCCGCCGAACAGTAACGCGTCAAATCCAACGTTGGTGGTAATAGACCTTTCCCAAGTGGTGAGCGGGTTGCCAATACGAGTACGATAAAAACCTTCTAAGGCTCCGCTATTGCTTCCGGTGATGTCGTAGTTGCCCTGCGAAATACTGGTACCAAATAGACTAAACTGGTTATTGGCATCCACGTTGTTAGAGTTTCCGATGATTCCATAACCCCCGCGAATTTTCATATCTTCTAGGAAAGTTAGTCCGTTCATAAATCCTTCCTCGGAAATTCTCCAAGCAGCTGAGAAAGCGGGGAAGAAGCCATTGCGCTTTGCCTCACCGAAGCGCGACGAACCATCGTAGCGCAGCACGCCGGAAACTAAGTACTTGTCGTTGAAATCGTAGTTGAGCCGACCAAAGTACGATCGGAAAGTGATTCCATTAAACTTACCCCCCCCAACCTGGGGTGAGTTCACGGTCGATAGGGTGATAAAATCAGGATTCTGCGAGAAAGGGTCAATTCCTGATCCTCCTAAACCATTGCTAATACCTGTGTTTAGCGCTTCCTGCCCTAACAGCAGGTCAATACCATGAACCCCAAAATTTCTCTTATAACTGGCGGTGTTAGTCCATACCCAGGAAGCAAAGTAACCTCCATTACGGCTGTATCCGAATGATGCATTGTTTTCGCTGTTCTCGTAGGTGCGGCGGGTATAAAATTCGCCAGCGTCAGATGAGTATCTACCTCCAAAACTAGTACGTAGCACCAAGTTTTCTATCGGCTCTGCTTCCAGGTATACGTTGCCAAACATACTAACCGCAAACGCTTTATTGTTTCGCTGACCCTGTAGATTGGCTACGGGATTCCTTGGATTATTGAAGCCAGACGCAGCAGTTCCGGCGTAGCCCCCAAACTCGTCGTATACCGGAATGATGGTAGGCATTCGTGAGGCGTCCAGAATAATATTTTCGTCGTCTGCTGAGCCGGCTCCGCCGTCACCACCAAATATATTAGCTGATCGGTACGTAGCCTGAATGTTCTCACCAATACGTAATTTCTCTGGCAGTATATCAAACTCAGAGTTGGCTCGGAAATGATAGCGTTGAAATTTTTGGTTGAGCACAATTCCTTCCTGCTCTTGCAGACCCAATCCTAAATAATAGCGGTTATTTTCTCCACCCCCGGATAGTCCGATATTGTGGCGCTGCAGCAAAGCTGGACGGGTAATTTCGTCGTACCAATCCGTACCGTCTTTGTTAGCTTTAATCACTTGATAGATTGATCCTGCTGATGGGTCATTATTGTAAAGTTCGGCTTGAGCCGCACGATCAATAGAGCCTACTACTCCAGTTTGGCCTCCTATCAGCAAATAGTCGGGAATGATGGGTTGCTGCCCGGTACCGTACTGAGGATGACGATAATCCGGCTCTACTCCCCGTTGAATGGCCGCATTGCGGATGGCCTTCCAAGTATAGTCGGCCTGATCTTGTGGATTCATGATCTCAGGACCCTGCCCGGGGGTAGTCACTCCGACCACTCCGTTGTAACTCACGCGCATTGGTTCATTGCGTCCACCTTTTTTAGTTGTGTACACAATTACTCCCCCTGCCGCGCGTGCTCCGTAGATAGAAGCCGTAGTAGCATCCTTTAGAACGGTAGTTGTCTCAATATCATCGGGAGCTAAGAATTCGGTAGACTCCACCGGCACTCCATCTACCACATACAGAGGTTCATTTCCACCCAGTGCACCGAAGCCGCGTACCCGTACGATGCTTGTAGTACCGGGCTGCCCGTTAGTAATCACGGTAACTCCGGATACCCGGCCCTGCAATTGTTGCTCTACGTTACCAGAGGGGACCACTTGCAAATCTTCGGCGGCTACAGTCGACACTGAACCAGTGGTTTCGCGTCGGCTATCGACTGAATAGCCAGTGACAATCACCTCAGTGAGTTCGGCAATGTCGGGAGCCATGGTTACATCAATAGTAGACTGACTTCCAACGGCTATCTCTTGCGCGGCGTATCCTATAGAAGAAAAGACCAACGTAGGGTTATCGCCACTTACGGTTACGTTATACTGGCCATTTACGTCGGTAACGGTTCCGGTAGAGGTTCCCTTTACCAGCACGTTCACACCAGGGATGGCACTGCCATCTTCACCATCGGTGACCGTGCCGCTCACAGTGCTTTGGGCGTAGGCATATCCGGCCGCGGTGAGCAGTATCAGGATCAGCAGTATATGCCTTGTTAGTGAGTAAACATGTTTCATCTTAATATTTAGATTAGGTTACGAAATAAAAGTAAATCAAATAGTTTCAAGACTTGGAAGTTTGCCAAATATCTACACTAAACCAAGCTTCATCCTTATTTAACTGTAATTCTTGCGATTTTTTTGTTAAAAGAGTGGCTCTCTTTAATTATCAGTAAGTGACGCAACTGTGCTTAGTGCCAATAAAAGTGTCTCTTTATTCCCTACTAGTGCCGAGAGGTTACAATCTCGGCTAGCTGGTCATAACTACTCCGCGGCGTTTGACCCAATATCGCCCTGCGCTACAATGGTTCCTAATTCTTCAGGACTCAAGTGCACATTAATATAGCCATCAAACCCGGCGGTTTCGTCAGTGCCCACCAAGTCTTCGTAGGTGATCGCCCGGTTGTTATCCAGAGCTGTCACTGAGGTTTTGCTCAGTCCGGTATCCCCGTCCACGTTGGTGAGGCTGATAGCAATGGCTCCGCCTTCAGCGACTGAGTTATAGTGAATGTGCGCCGGATGGTTCCCGCCCGCCGGAGTTCCCGTGACCACAATCGTCACCAAGGCATTGCCGTTCTCACGTTCGGCGAAGGTGGCGGTGCCGCTCACTCCCGAACCACCTACCGCGGCTAGTGGATACGTTACTTCTTCGCCCGTCAGCGCGTTCTGTCCAATGTCACCCTGCGCCACAATGGTGCCCAAGGCTTCAGCACTCAGGTGCACGTTGATGTAGCCGTCGTAGTCCAGTAGGTCTTCGTACGTCACCGTCGTGCCATCCTCAAAGGCACCCACTTCGGTGAAGCTGGTTCCGGTGGTTCCGTCAACCGACGTTAAGCCAATGGCAATAACTCCACCCTCGGCGGCGGTGTTGGCGTGGATGTGCGCCGGATGAACGCCTCCATCGGGAGTTCCCTCCAGGGATAACGTAACCAGGGTGGTGCCGTTGCTGCGCTCCTGGAACGTGGCCGCACCCTTGATAGTAGGGTCGGCAATGGAGTCCAGCGCGTAGGTGATTGATTCGCCAGTGAAGACGTTCTGCCCAATGTCGCCCTGGGCCACAATAGTTGCCAACTGATCACCAGGTCCCAGGTGCACATTGATGTAACCGTTGAACCCGGGGGCGTCATCGGTGCCCACTAGTTCACCGTAGGTAATTGCGGTGCCGTCTTCACCATCGGTAGCGGATACGTTCGTTATGCTCCTACCGGTGGTGCCGTTTACCGGATTGAAGGATACTATGATACCACCACCCTGCGCGGCGGTGTTGGCGTGGATGTGGGCGGGGTGAACGCCACCGTCCGGGGTGCCTTCCAGGGCTAATGTGACCAGGGTTTCTCCGCTGTTGCGCTCCTCAAACTTAGCGGTTCCCTTAATCCCGGGCACGTCTTTCTCGGCTAACTGATAGGTAGCCGATTCTCCGGTGAGTTCGTTGGCTCCGATGTCGGCCTGCACAATTAGAACGGACAGGTCCGTAGTGCTGTGCACATTCACGTAACCATCGTACTCTAGTAAACCTTCGTAACCGATGGCGGCACCCTCTTTGGTGGCTTCTATGTGCGTAACACTGGTGCCGGTGGTGCCCGAAACTGGTTTAAAGTCAATCGCTATATCGCCGGTCTCGGCGGCGGAATTAAAGTGGATATGGGCCGGATAGTCCGCACCGTCCGTTAGTTTATCCAAACTATCCAACTGAATGGTCGCCAGCGCGTTCCCGTTCTTTCGCTGGGCGAAGGTGACTGTTCCGGTGTTGCCCGAGTTATCCCGCTGGTTTAGTCGATATTCTTTAGCGGTGCTGGTTAGTTCATTTCCCCCAATGTCTCCTTGAGCAACCACGGTCAGATCGTTTTCACTTAGGTGAACGTTCACGTAGCCATCGTAATTAAGCAACTCTTCGTAGCTGACCTGGGTAATCGTGGTAGTGCTGCGCCCGGTAGCGCCGTTCACAGGCTCGAAAGTAATGGCCATGTCTCCTCCCTCGGCTGCCGAGTTGGCGTGGATATGGGCGGGATGGGTATTGCCCGATTCGGTGCCTCCCACTACAATAAGGGCTTCGGTGGTGTTGTCGTTTATCTTGGTGAATTTGACGTAGCCGCTCACCTCAGAATCGTTGCGGGCATTGAGGATATACGATTTTGACTCGTTCTCCTGGGGGGAAGGCGTAAACTCCGTATCCTCATCGCAGCTAGTAAGCCAAAACAGCAGACTTACCCCAAGCAGAAGCGTGAAGGTTGAAAGAATTCGGTTGTGCGTAAAGTTGTTCATAGATGCTGATTTAATTTTTATATCTTCATTTGACCGTCAAATTAAATGATTAATTTTAACAAAATCTTACATTTCACCGGAAAATTTTATTTTCTTAGATGCTTAACACCCTTAATCGACCATTTTTCATTGACAGTTCCCGTACATCTACGAAATACCAAGGCTCCCTAGATCGACTCGCCTATCCTGAACGCGTCGTTCAGTTTGGTTCGGGTGCCTTGTTGCGGGGCTTTATCAATTTTTTTATTGATCAAGCCAATCGGCAGGAGGTGTTTCAGGGCCGGGCCGTGGTGGTGAACAATACGAGTTCGGGCCGGGGAGCACTGCTGAACGAACAAGACGGATTGTTTACGCTCTGCGTAGAGGGCTTTGCCGACGGCAAAGCGCAGCAGGAGTACTTGGTTAATGCCTCGATCAGCCGGGCGCTGCCCGCCGCAGACCACTGGCCGGAAGTGCTGAAGTGCGCGGCGAATCCCGATATATCCGTCATCACTTCCAACACCACCGAAACGGGCATCACCCTGCACGAAGACGATGATTTGTCGGCTCAGCCGCCGCAGTCGTTTCCGGGCAAACTCACCGCCTTTCTGCTTGAGCGGTTCCGGCAACTGGGCGGCACCGCCAAAACCGGTTTGGTGATGCTGCCCACCGAATTGATTATTGATAACGGAAGCAAGCTGCGCGACATCGTGCTTCGCCTGGCGGACATCAACCAACTTGGAGATGAATTTATCGCCTGGGTGACCGAGCACAACCTATTCTGCAATACGCTGGTGGACCGCATCGTGCCGGGCGAGCCGGACGAGGCCAAACAACAAGCCATCGAAGAAGAACTGGGCTACCGCGACGGGCTGCTTACCGTGAGCGAGGTGTATCGCTTTTTCGCTATTGAGGGCGACGAATCACTCCTTTATAATAAGGTGCCGTTTCTGCGGACCGATCCGGGCATTGTCATTGCCCCCGACATCACTCCCTACCGGGAGCGCAAGCTGCGCATCCTGAACGGGGGGCACACCATCAGCGTGGCGGCGGGCTTTTTGTGTTCACTGCACACCGTGCACGATTGCCTGGAGGATGCGGTGATGGGTGCTTTCATCACCCAAACCATTCAGGAAGAAATTGTGCCCTCGCTGGACATCGACCCGACCATGGCCCGGGAGTTTGCCGACGCCGTGCTCGATCGCTTTCGCAACCCCTTTATCAACCACCAGCTCATCAGCATCACGCTGCAGTATACTTCCAAGATGAACATGCGCAACGGCCTCACCTTTCGCCGCTACTACGATCAATTTGGACAGGTGCCCGAGCGAATGTGCGCCGGATTTGCCGCCTACCTGCGGTTTACGCGGCCCGTGCAAGAAGAGGGAGGCAACCATTTTGGCGAACTCTACGGTGAAGCCTATCCCATTCGCGACGATGCGGCCGCCTACTTCTATGAACGCTGGGCAGGCGTTGCGCTAACCGATGCGGAAGCGCTAACCGCTTTGGTGCACGAAGTGCTGGGGCACGATTCGTTCTGGGATCAGGATTTGTTGCACCTGGGTAATTTTCCGGATCGGGTGACGCACTACCTTACCCAGTTTGGGGAGCGGGGAGTGCGGGCAACGCTTAAGCAATTAACCTCATGAGCGCCCCAGCTGACTTGCGCGTAACGCTGGTGCAAACGTCCGTGCACTGGCACAGCGTTGAGGCCAATCTGGCCACGTTGGAAGAAAAGCTGTGGCAGCTAAACGGGCCGACCGACTTGGTGGTGCTGCCCGAGATGTTTACCACTGGCTTCACCAACGCCGCCCCCACCCTGGCCGAGCCGATGAACAGCCGCACCTTCCGGTGGATGCGGCAGATGGCGGCTCAGCTGCAAGCGGTGCTGGCGGGCAGCTACATCGTTCGTGAAAAAAATGCGTACTACAATCGCTTGCTCTGGATGGAACCCGACGGTCGTTTTGCCACTTACGACAAGCGGCACCTCTTTCGCTTGTCGGACGAGCACACGGTTTACACGCCGGGCAAGGAACAGTTGATTGTTTCCTGGAAGGGATGGCGGATATGTCCGCTCATCTGCTACGACCTGCGGTTTCCGGTGTGGTGCCGCAATCAGGTGACCGATACCGGAGCCCTGGCCTACGATGTGCTACTGGGCGTAGCCAACTGGCCCGCCGTGCGCTCGGATGCGTGGATGACGCTGCTGCGCGCCCGCGCCATCGAGAACCAGAGCTACGCGTTGGGAGTGAACCGGGTGGACACCGATGGCAATGGCATTGACTACGACGGCAACTCGGTGGTGATGAATGCGGAGGGAGATATTCTGTCGCGCCGCGTGGATGAGGAAGCGCTGCTCAACGTGACGCTTTCGTACGAGGAACTGCGAAAGCAGCGCGAGCGCTTCCCGGTGCATTTGGATGCGGATCGGTTTTCGCTCGATCTTGAAGGGTGAGTAGCGGTCGGTACTAAACCACTACCAGCTAGAAGCTGGTAGGTTTTGACCACGACTAGAAGTCGGGGCTTATTCTAAAGAAATATTATTCTGATTATCGCTTTTATGTGCATCAGTATGGTTGTTGATATACTCATTGATAATATCGTCAGTCACATTTCCACTGGTAGAACTAAAGTAGCCTCTACCCCAAAAGTGATTGCCGCGCCGCGGTGGCCCCAATACTTCTTTTTCAACTCCGGAAACTCCATCTGTACTTTGCGAGAACTGCGTCCTTTGGCTTTTTTAACAAAATCGCTCACTGGTATGTGAGGGGGGATACTGCAAAAGATATGTACATGATCGCTAGACACCACACCGTTAAATATCTTGATGTGCATTTCATCAGCCACCTGCGCGATCAGATCGCGAACTCGTTGCTGCAAAGGGCCTCGAAGCACTTTATAACGATACTTTGTGATCCATACCAAGTGGTAGCGATGATAATACGTCGTATGGCTCCCTTTGCTGTACTCGGACATACCCGCAAAACTACAACTATTCACCACTACGCAAAGCCTGAAGGCTCTCTCGTCTGAAGACGAGGGTTTCTACCATTTAAAAGACTATGAAATTCTGTTGGAACATCATGAATGATGTTCTTACAATTTGCGGGGAAGTGCTTATATTGGCGCTTCAATCCTTCACGGGGTGTTAGCTCAGTTGGTTTAGAGCGCTGCCTTGACAGGGCAGAGGTCATTGGTTCGAATCCAATACGTCCCACTTTCCCGTTTTTTCTTGAATTTCCCCTCACTTTTGGCCCCATTGATCGGGGTAAATTGTGAACGATCAGCCGATTTGTTATCTTAATAGCAAACTATAACGCTATGCAAAGCACCCTTAAATCTAAGACTACTTCCGAGAAAATTCCTCGTGCACTCATCTACGAGGAGATGGACGGTGAGCCTATCTATTACTGTGGTTATCAGGAAGTACTGAAGAAGAAAAAAACTTTAGATGATATTATGGGAAGTAGCAGTTTGCAGTCGGTGATTATCAAAGTGCTTCTTAAGTATCTCTATACGAGTGTTGATGAGAAACAGCACGAAATATTTACCAACGAAACCGGATTGCATTTATCTAAGGGCAACAATTTGGCATCCGACATTGCTATCTACGATGCCAGCACGCTCAAAAATTTCAAGTACGACGATCACTACTTTAAGATTCCTCCGACGGTTGCCGTAGAAATAGATACGAAAGCTGACCTAAGCGTTCTGAAATGGGAAACGTATCTGAAAAAGAAGACAGAAAAGCTTCACGCGTTCGGGGTTAAAAAAATCATCTGGATTCTTTCGGCTACGCAGCAAGTAATCATTGCCGAACCCGAGCAGGACTGGTTCATTCGCGACTGGCACAAACCCGTGGAAATTCTGCCGAACCACACCATCAATTTGGGCGATATGCTCAGGGCGAGCGGGGTGGAGTAGTTAAAAATCTTTCTGCTCATTACTTAAGATACTCCAAACAATTTGCATAAGCTCTGCTGTGTTCCTGAGCATCGGTGCGTTTATTGTTAGGTATTTTTTACCTTCTTAATGACTTCTTCTATCTGTAGCTTTACTTCTGGAATCTTGTTCTTCACTACATCCCAGACGATAGCGTAGTTAATACCCATATAATCGTGAATCAATCGGTCTCGCATACCAGCCATATTTCGCCATGCGATAGCAGACCATTCTATTTTTACATCTGCCGGTATCTTTTTGGTAGCCTCTCCAATAATCTCCAAGCTTCTCACTAAAGCTCGTTTTTTTGTTTCGTCGTTCAGCACTTCTTCTTTACTCGTCTCTTCTGTTATTACTGATGTGATGTATTCACACTCATCTAGTATGTGCTGTAAATACGCCAGCGCAGAGTTAGACATACTCAACCTCTTTTAAAATACTAGGTCCGATGTGCGGGCTGAGTCCGTTTTTGGTCACTATCTCTACCTTTTTATTCCTGAAAACGCTCTCTAGCAGATCGTATAATTTCATCAAGTTATCGAAATTCTCTGCGTCTTCCCGAAAATCAACTAATAGATCTATATCACTAAATGCGTGAGATTGGGAGCGGGCGTATGATCCAAACAAACCAATTTGTTCCACCCCCAGAGCGCGAATTTTTGCGTGGTGCTCAATTAGCAGTGCCTTTATTTGATCCTTGTTGTTCATACATTCAGTTTTTCTCATGTACGGATTGCAGTGATTCTGGTTTTACCGATTCGCTCCGCTACTTATCCCCCGCCCCGCCGTCAGCACCACCCGAATCTCATCGTAACTAATGGACTCGTCCAGGGCCATTTTCAGGGTTTTTAGAGATGACTGACCGTGCACCTCCACCGCTTTCTTAATCTGCTCGATACGGTTCGCCGCTACTAGTTGCTCAGCCTCGATTTTACCGTCGGCTAGGTAGGGCATCAGGTGTCCGTAAATAGTGTTCGTAGTAAAACCTCGGGCCTGGGCCACTTCCTCTACGGTTTTGCCCTCTTCAAACAAATCGAAGCTTGCCTGCTTAGTATCGCTCACCCGCGGTGCGGAACGCGTAGCACTCCGACGGGCCCGACGGGCGTTCTCTATCCGGGTCTCCTGGCCGTGCATCTCGGCGTAGCGCCGGATCACCTCCAGAAACGCCGTGCCGTACTTGCCAATCTTCACTTCACCGAATCCGTTGATGCGCGGCAAGTCCTCTTCTTGTAGTGGCAAATAAGTGGCCAGCTCGTGCAGGGTGGCGTCGGAGAAGATCACGTAAGCAGGCACATTCTCGTCGCGGGCCAGTTGCAGCCGCCGGGCCTTTAGCTGATTCAACAGTTCTTCTTCCAGCGGTTGCTGATTGCCCGTCGTTGTTTGTTCTTCGCGTTCGCTCACGCTCTCGATCAGCATCACCTTTTCTTCGCCACGCAGCACCGGTCCGCTTTTTTCGGTGAGCTTCAGGATTGGGAACTGTCCGTCATCCTTGCGCAGGTAGTCCAGATGCAGCAGGTCGTCCAGGTATCGGCGCCAGTCTTTTTTGCTCAGGTCGGCCCCCACTCCATAGGTTTTGAGCTGCTTATGCTGATCCCAGATTTTTTCTGACTTTGATCCGCGCAAAAAGTCAATCACGTAAGTGATGCCAAAGCGCTCGTCCAGACGCGCCACGGCCGACAGGGCCTTTTGGGCAATTACGGTGCCGTCGAACTTTTGATAGTCGGTTTGACACACGTCGCAGTTGCCGCACTCATCGGGTGCTTCTTCCCCGAAGTAGTTGAGTAGGTACTTGCGCCGACAGGTGCGCAGTTCGCCGAAGGTGGCCATCTCCTGCAGCTTGCGCCGCATGATTTCGCTCTGCGCTTCGTTGCCGTCTACCTCCACAAAGCTTTGCAGCTTCATGATGTCGGCGTAGGAGTAAAACAACAGCGCATCGCTGGGAAGTCCGTCGCGACCCGCCCGCCCCGTTTCCTGGTAGTAGCCTTCAATGTTTTTCGGCACGTCCAGGTGCACCACGTAGCGTACGTTCGACTTGTTGATGCCCATCCCGAAGGCGATGGTAGCCACCACAATTTTCACCTCGTCGCGCAGGAACATCTCCTGGTGCCGCTCCTTCACTTCGGCCGACAGCTTGGCATGATAAGGCACCGCTTGGTACCCATCTTCGTTCAGGCGATTGGCTAAGTCTTCAGTGGAGGCCCGCGATAGCACGTAGATGATCCCCGATTCTTCGCGCCGGGTCGACAGGAAGTCCAGTAGCTTTTCGTAGCTGCCTCGTTTGGGGGTTACTTGATACGAGATATTAGCTCGATTGAAGCTGGATACGAATACCTTGGGATGGTTCAACTGCAAGCGTACCAGAATGTCCTTTTGGGTGAGCGGGTCAGCGGTGGCGGTCAGGGCGATGGTGGGTACCCCCAGCGCTTGCCGCACCTCGGATAACATGCTGTACTCGGGTCGGAAATCGTGACCCCACTGCGAGATGCAGTGCGCTTCGTCAATGGCCAACAGTGACACGTTCAGTTCCTTCAAGAAAGACAGAAACCGATTTTCTGAGCCGATCAGGCGTTCCGGTGCGACGTAGAGCAGCTTGATTTCCTGGTCTCGTAGCGATTGAATCACCTTGGACTGCTCGTCGGGAGCCATACTGGAATTTAAGTATGCTGCTGCTATTCCATTAACCCGCAAGGCATCCACTTGGTCCTTCATTAGTGAGATAAGCGGCGAAACGACTAGCGTCAGGCCGGGCAACATGAGTGCCGGTATTTGGTAGCATAACGACTTACCCCCACCGGTTGGCATCAGCACTAGTGCGTCTTGATGGTTCAGAATGCGCGTTATGATCCGCTGCTGCTCAAACCGAAAATCGCGATAACCAAACTTCTCGCGCAGCACGTCAACCGGCTTTTGCTCTTTAATCATATCTAAGTAGTTAAATTTACGTTCAACTTAAGCATTTTCCCCGCATCTTGAACCATCCGCAGGTTCGTTTTTGTCCTTTAACAGTGAAATTTATCTATTTCGAATCAAATTGTCAATTTTGAACAAATGATCATTATCCTGATCTTTTAGATGCTGCTAGTTGCTTATATTGAAGTCTCCCCGCAAGCTACGGAATCGCTTGCGGACATCCGCTACGTAAATGCTTCCTGGATACTCCGTTAGAAATTTGGTGTAGATTTCCATCGCTTTCTTCTCGTTTTTTAATTGGTCTTCGTAAATTTTTCCCTTCATAAATAGCGCGTCATCTCCCAGAATATCCTGAGAATACGCTGTGAGTATACTATTCAGATTATTGAGCGACTGTTCAAAATTTCCTGATCGCATGTTCACTTTAGCCTCTAACCAGTGAATTTCATCGGTTAACGGGTGCTGTGGGTATACTTCTAACATGCTATCTAACCGGTTCAGTGCTTCTCGGGGACGGTTCTGGAACAGCAGTAACTCCACTTCAGCGTAGCTTTTCATCGCTGACCCGGTCGTATCAAAAGCGGTGTTGTTCTGGATCAGTAAACTAAGGTTCATGGCATCGTTCGCGATCTCGCGGGTGGTGGCTTCTTTCAGCACGTCCAAATGCCCCTGGGCCAACTCAAAATCGCCGCGGTAGTACGATAGCTTGCCGTTCCGTAGCTTTGCCTCATAGCCTACCGGTTCTTCTTTGTTGGCTTTTTCCACTTGGGCGTAGAGCAGGGTTGACTCCCAGGGCTCGTTCAGCAGCAAGTAGATATCTCCCATATCCAGTTTACATTGGGCCTGTAGCTCCTCGCTGGCCTTCGGATGATCGGCCACCTGCTTTAGAATATCAATAGCCGCACTCTTTTCGTCTTCGTAGAATGCGTACAGGTTAGCCTGGCTACGCATTGCTTCCAGGGTCGTGATATTCAATCCCACCGGGGACTGGCGGCTTTCATTAATAAATTCCTGGTAATCGCTGATGAGCGTAGCAATCTCTTTCTGGTCGACGGGGAAGCGGTTCTTCACCAGTTGCTCTCGCGCGCTAATCTTGTTGCGCCGCGCTACGGGGTAGTTTCGGGTGCGGGGATACTTATCCACCACGTAGTCGTACATCTTCAGCGCGTTCTCGTAGTCGCGGTTCTCCAGGGCAATCTCAGCTACTTCCATGATCCGATCACCCTCGGTGCGGTTGCGCCGGTCCAGGGCCCGGGCCTGCATAAAGGCTCCGTAGAAGTTTTTCTGCTGCAGCTGCACCCAGATCAGCAGTTCGTTGTAGAGCGGATTATCCGGGCTCTGCTGCACTTTGTCGAGCAGCATGACCGATAGGCTGTCCAGATCGCCTTCTTCGGTGAGCGCGCTCTGAAGCACGTTCTTCACGTAGCCCATGCGGGCCAGATCCTCTTCGGCGTAGGTGAGGTACGCTTCAATCATGTTGTCGCGCTCGTTGGTGCGCTGGTAAATATTCGCCAACTCCAGGGCGTAAAGTCCGTCGTCGTTACCGGCGGCCCGCCCGGCCTGGTAGACCGCGATGGCCCGGTCAATCAAATCGTTGCGCACCAGATGACTCGCGACCACCCGGATTTTGTACGGGTCATCTACGGCCTCTTGGATTGCCTCCGAGAAGTAGCGCTCCGCGGCTTCCTCTTCGCCCCGGCGTAGATTGATTACTCCCGCATCCAGCCGGTACACGATATTATCCGGAAACTGTCGCACGGCTTTCTTGATGTACTTGCCTGCCTCATCCAAGTATCCGTTGTTGATGAGCAGGCGCACGTAGCGGGTGTGCACCAGCGCAACGTTATCTTTTTTGCGGACTAGCTCATCATAGAGGCTCTTCGCCTTTTCTACCTCACCCTGATCGTCGTACTGCTGCGCCAGCGCCACTTTTTCAGCGTCCTGGGCCCGTAGCCCGGCCAGGTTAGTCCATGTTAGCAGGATGATAACCCATGTTATTTTGTGGTTCATGCTTCTGAATTGTTTAGAGACTAGGTTATGCACTAACCTAATGTATTATTAATTTATTATTCTTTCGAAACTATTACTAACTACTAGCCGGTGAATATGTGGATAAACTTTTCCACATCGGTGAATTATTCACTCGAGTGAATAACTCCCCTAATTATCTACAAGTTATAAACATACTTATTCACAATTAATGTTCTGTTAATCAGTAAGTTATGCTAAAATACCAAAAATGTTAACTAATTTGTGGATAACTCTTGTTGAGATCGTCAGTGTGCATAACCTTGTGAATAACTAAGCCTTTCGAGTGAGTAACTTGCGTTTGGCCGGGGGTAAAACAATTCGAGTGGATAACTAGGGCACTATTCACTAGTTATCATCGAGTTATCAACACCTTATTCACTCGATGCGGTGAATAACGTGCTGGTATTCACATCCACATCGTTTATCTCCCAGTTCTCGGGTACTACAATCTCTCTCGGATACAAAAACACCGGCTCTGGCTCCTCATTGCGCAGCACGTTTCCATCTTGCCAGATGCCGTTGTTGTTGCGATCTACTAAAATTCGCAATTGATACGTATCGGGACGGATTCCCCTGAACGTATAGGCTGTTGGGTTTTTGAGTTCTTCTACTACTGTATAGTTTTTGTCGATCAACTGTAAAAAGTAGTTTTCGTAGGGGACGTTCACCGTGCCGCTTAGCGTTCCTAACTTCTCAGGATTTCTAAAGGTATAGCGCTGGATGATTGCCTCACTGCTGTCTTGCTCTACACTCATAAAACTGCCGGGGGCCGCGTAAAAATTAAGCGCTTTCAGATTCTCGCTAACCGTGCGACGGTCGGGCCGTTCGGCGGCTGGTGCCGGGCCAATCACCAGCGTATCCACTGTGGCACGGATGAGTTGGGCAACCTGCGCTTCGTCCTCTAGTGCGCTCACCGAATCTTGCAACTGCTGCACCGTGGCATCACGACTGGTATTGAGCAAAGTGCGCAGCAACCTTCGTTGGTCCTCCAGATCGGTAGCGGAGCGCAAACTGTCCAGGTAAATACTCGATTGTTGCTGCTGTTGCGCTTGGGCAATGCTGTCGTTCTGCTGCTGATAAAATATTACGCTATCGACAAGCCGGGCCCGATCAATTGGGAGCTTGATGGTTACTTCGTCGAGGCGATCATTCCAAGTGAGTGCCGTGGTGTAATCGATGGGCAAATAGTATAAAGTATCGTAGCTCAACAAAATGCTATCGGTTCTAACGTTGATCACCGATTTATTGAACCGAACCTTACTTTGGATAGAGTCTTCAATGGCATCGTTGCCCACCGTAAAATTGGTGGTAAACGCTTCCGGTTTGCGGCGGCTGTCGGCAAAGCGTACGTAGAAGACGCTATCGCGCACTGCCTGATCAGTAGAATCGACGGCGGTTAATACGGTTCTCAGACTATCTTGCCGCAGGGTGTTGTATATACGGATCACGCTTTGCTCATCCTGAAAATTATGAAACAGGTAGCGCGTGCTGTCCGTGGTACTGATCGCCAGCGAGTCAATCAATCGTCTGGTTTCCGGCTTTACGTCAGTTGGGTCGACCGTTAATGCGTAGCTACTCAGTCCCTTGTTAAACTTGAACTCATAGTACTGACCGGTGGCCCGGCTGCTTTGCAGCACCAGGGGCTCCGCATTTTTTCGGGTGAGGGGGATGTCAAGCGCAGTTAGGTTGGGTCGTTGTGCCGAATCCTCCAGTGCGCTGACTTCCGGATCAACCACCCCGATGAACAACGTATCGGCAATGAATCCGTAGGGTTCCTTGTTGGTTTCAATCTCCAGGTTGCTGTTTGCATCCTCGTAGGCGTACACCCGATACAGTCCCGGTTTTATGTATCGAATGGTGTAGTTTCCCTCTTCGTCGGTTTTGGCGAAGTACCGGGGCGGGCCGGTAAACGCATCCAGCGTATCCCGCGTATCGTAGAGGGTCACTATCGCTTCTTCTACGGGTTGCTGGGTGAGTAATTGACGGATGGTGCCTTGTACTTTAAATGAATCGATATAGTCGCCGGTGCTAAACGCGACGACGGCATTCGTTGCCTTGTTTCCTTCGGACAGGTCCTGGATTGCTTCCCCGAAGTTGAAGGTATACGTGGTACTATCCAGCAAGTCTTCCTCTAAATCTATGTACAGCTTGTTCTTTTTGATGTAGAAGTCGTATTCTTCCACGGGGGGGGTAATAATGAGTTCCTTTTTAAGGTTACGGGCTTCTATCAGCTCGTCAAATTCTAGCTCAATTTCATCACCAGTGTAGTTCACCGCCTCCAGTTCGGGAACCATGCGCACCAGCGTGGGAGGAATGGTATCCTTTTCACCCCCCGTAGGTACCCCTTGTCGGGCGCATGATCCGAGAAGAATTAGGGTGATGCAGCTAATGAGTAGCCAGAGTTGATTCGTGCGCATGGATGGGGTTGTGGTTGTTTAAATCAGAACGCTCAACGGATGAATAGCTTGCCCAGAAAAAAGCCTGTTTTGTTTTCACAGAACAGGCTTAGGCCGCTTTTATTTGTTTGCTCTCTATTTACCGAGGTAGATCATCACCACCGAAATATCGGCGGGTGATACTCCACTGATTCGTGCTGCTTGTCCCAGCGTTGCGGGTTGCACTTTTTTCAGCTTTTCCTGGGCCTCTGATGAAAGGGCCGGAATTGTATTATAATTGAGCGAGGCTGGAATTTGATAGTCTTCCAGGCTTTCTACCCGCTCGGCGTGGAGGCGCTCTTTTTCAATGTACGTTTCGTACTTGGTTATGATTTCTACTTGCTCCAGGCTATCGGCCGCAAACGCGCTAAAGTATTCGTCTAGCTTTGGATCCAATGACCTTAATGTATCGATAGAAATCTCCGGCCGCTTTAGCAACTGTTTCACGGATATCTTTTCTTTGATAGTGGCCGTAGCCAAGGCATCCAGTTGCTCATTAATTTCATCGGGAGCGGCTTTCATTTGCTGAATATCGCGCAACACTTGCGCCACGGCATTTTGTTTGTCGAACACCTTTTCCAATCGTTCATTGCTGATGAGTTCCAATTGGTGAGCTTGTTGGCTCAAGCGAAGATCCGCGTTATCTTGACGCAGCAACAAACGGAACTCCGCTCGGGAGGTGAACATGCGATAGGGTTCTTCGGTGCCTTTGGTGATCAGATCATCAATCAGTACCCCGATGTAGGCCTCAGAGCGTTTCAACACTAGGGGTTCTTGGTTGTGCACCCGCTGGTGGGCATTGATTCCGGCCATCAACCCCTGGGACGCTGCTTCCTCGTACCCCGTGGTGCCGTTGATCTGTCCAGCAAAAAACAAGTTTTCGACTAGTTTTGTCTCCAGCGATAACCTAAGCTGCGTGGGCGGAAAGTAGTCGTACTCGATGGCGTAGCCCGGACGAAAAAACTTAGCCCGCTCAAATCCGGGAATGTGGCGAATGGCACTCAGTTGCACCTCTTCGGGCAGTGAGGTTGAAAAGCCGTTCACGTATACTTCAATAGTGTCCCAACCTTCGGGTTCTACAAAAATTTGGTGCCGATCCCGTTCCGCAAAGCGATTGATCTTGTCCTCGATAGATGGACAATATCGGGGACCTTGTCCCCGAATGCGGCCATTGAACATGGGGGACCGATCAAAACCGGTCGCCAAGATTTCGTGCACCCGCGGATTAGTGTAGGTGATGTGGCAACTGCGTTGATTGGCTACGGGCTTAGTATCCGTATAGGAAAACTTACCCGGATTCTCATCTCCCGGCTGCTCCTCCATTTTGCTGTAATCCAACGAACGGCCGTCTATGCGAGGTGGCGTACCGGTCTTCATTCGTCCTGACGCAAAACCCAGGTTCACCAACTGTTCGGTGATTCCTCGGGAAGTTCGTTCGCCCGAGCGTCCCCCTCCCATTTGTCGATCACCGATGTGGATAAGCCCGTTCAGAAACGTGCCGTTGGTAAGCACCACACTGCGGGCTTTGATTTCCAGACCAAGCTGCGTTTTTACTCCGACCACTTGGTCACCTTCCACCAAAATTTCCGTGACCATCTCCTGTCGGAAATCGAGGTTAGGGATACTTTCTAGCGTGAGCCGCCATTCCTCCCCGAAGCGGGCGCGATCGTTTTGGGTGCGGGGACTCCACATAGCCGGGCCTTTAGACCGATTCAGCATGCGAAACTGAATAGTAGATTTATCAGCCACAATCCCCGACCAGCCGCCGAGCGCATCAATTTCTCGCACGATCTGTCCCTTGGCTACTCCGCCCATGGCGGGATTGCAAGACATCTGGCCAATTTTGGTCATGTCCATGGTGATCAATAAAACTTTCGACCCCATCGTGGCGGCCGCCGCGGCGGCTTCGTTGCCCGCGTGCCCCGCCCCTACTACGATTACATCGTACTGTTCTTGCATTATTGCTTTGTATTATGTCTTCGAAATCCGCTCAAAATAAGCAACGTTCCACGTGGAACACTGAAAAAAGAATTACGTTTCACAAAAATTAGTTAAATACTTGTCTTCAAGTTGGCGCATAACTAACTGCTCTTCCCGGGTGAGATCACTGTAGCCCAACAAATGAAGTAAGCCGTGCACCATAACCCGGTGAAGTTCGTCCGCTGCGGAAAGATGAAGTTGAGCACTGTTGTCTACTACCCGGTCATAACTGATAAAAATATCTCCTGTGACTGGCTCAGCAGGCTGCTCCCGATGATCAAAGGTAATAACATCGGTATAGTAATCATGATTCAGGTACTGCTGATTTATTGACAGAAGATAATCGTCAGAGCAGAAGATGTAGGAAAGATCAGCAATATTGGCCCGCTCAGCCCGGGCAACGTGGTTTAGCCAACGAATCATCAGCGCTTCACTAGATAGCGTAAAATCAACGTCTTCCGAAAAGAAATAGATCACCCGTTGATGTAGAAAACTAGTTCCACAGTGCAGCCTTGGTTATGAAAAGTGACCTCGTCGCACAAATGCTTCATCAGAAAAATACCCCGTCCGCCCGGCTGCTCAAGGTGTTCGGGAGCGGTGGGGTCAGGCAGATTGTGGAAATCAAAGCCGGGACCTTCATCACGGACGTGAAAGACAATGGCGCTATCCTTGAGTTGCAAAGTAAGATGGACGTTCTTCTTGACGTCGCCCCGGTTGCCGTGCCGAATGGCGTTGTTCACCGATTCAGTGACGGCAACGATGATGTTGCCGTAGATATCGTCCGTTAGATGATAGGCATCTTTAGCATTATCAATAAAGCTTTCTATCATACGAACGTTGTCGGTCAACGAAGGTATCTGAATTGAAATTGCATCCATATTACTTAAGACGTTTGAAATACTCGTTGGCTTCGTTTTTATAGTAAGGATTCAGTTTGACCGGAACCGTTTTTAGCAGTTCGATCTCTTGCTCCTTCAGTTTTATATACTCATCAAAGCGCTCCAGGGTTCGCTGTTCGTAGTCATCCTTGGCGGTTTCACCCTTGCGTTTGTTATCTAATTCCTGTTCCCGCATTGACTCCTCTGCCTTTAACAAGCGGGTCATAATCTGTTTCTGTCGCTCAATAAGTTCTTGAGTGAGTTTCTTGTTCACCAAGTCCTGTTCGGTTTCTTCCATCTGCTTGGCCAACTCATCCCCGTTGCCCCCACCCCCTTCTGATTCTTCCTGACCCTGCATTTCTTGCATCGCCTGCCGAATTTTCTCCTGTTGCTGGGCCAGCTTGGCCAGTTCTTCAGACAATGCCCGGCCCGATTTTCCACTCTTCTTTAACTCCTGAATCTCTTGGTTGAGCTGCTTTTGCAATTCGCTCAGGTTCATGTTGGAGCGCGTGTTGCCCTGCTTCTGCTGAGGGTTGCCCATCGCGTCGGCCATTTGTTGCTGCATCTGGCTAAGCACGTCGTTGAGCAACAGGGCCAGGTTGTTGATAGAAGTCATGGCGAACTGCTGTTCGCCGATGGCCTTATACTGCTGCCGCTCGCGGAGTGATTCTACGCTACCCTCCATGTACTTGTTCATATCCTTCACCTCGCGGGTCACAAACGACTGAATCTGAAACACCCGTTCGGCCAAAGCCAACAAACTGTCTTCAATAATTTGGGCATCGTCCATGAGCTTTAGTTGCTCCTGCGACAGGTCAATAAAGCGCGGATCGTTCTGCTTCACCTCCCGAAAGTCTTTCATGACCTTCTCTTGGTCGAAAGAAAGGGTGATTAAGTTATCCAGAATATTGCGCAGGTTGTCCATGTTCTCTTGCAACGACTCCATTTCCATGCTCTGCTGCATCTGTTGCATCTTCTGCGCCATTTGCTGCATTTGCTGAGCGCTCTTCTGCTGCGACTTCTGCGCTTTGCTTCGTTTTTTCTCGTCCAAAGCTTCTTTGGCTTTTTGCTGCTCCTGCTGAGTCTGCTCCTGTTCTTCTGACATGTCTTGCATTGGGGATGGGTTTTTTAGGTCTTGATTCATTTCTTCCATCTCCTTCATGTCTTGCTGGATGTCCTCGAAGTCTTTGTTTAATTCTTCCTGCTGTTGGCTCAGAGAATCGGTTTGGTTCTCTTTATTTTCAGTTTCTTCGGCCAATTGTTGTTGTTCTTCGGCCAGTTCGCTCAACTGTTGTTCCACATCATCCAGCTTCATGTCGAACTTCATGCGCTTGAAAAGCTCAAGGGCCCGCTCCAGCTCTTCCTCTAGATTTTGCTCTTGGTCGTCTATCTGCTGGAGCTTTTCCTGAACCTGATCGATGTCCTGCTGTTCGTCCAGCAGTTTACGCAGTTCTTCGTACATCTTCTTGGTTTCTTCGTCCAACAACTCATCCATCAGGTTTTGCAGCTGACTAATTTGCTTCTGCATTTTCTCACTCTGCTCATTGAATTGCTCACGTTGCTGGTTCATCGATTCGTTTTGCTCTTGTAATTCTTTGAGCTGCTTTTCCAGTGCTTCGCGCTGCTTAAGGATATCCTCCAACTTTTCTTTGTCCTGCCAATTAAGCTCCTTCTTCCCCCGTAGCTTTTTTTCCAGATCATCAACCGATTCTTCCAGTTGCTCGGCTTGTTGCACCGTCTTGCTGATCTGCGACTGCGTTTCAGCCGAAGATTTATCTAAGTTATCCTTGATGACCTGCTTGTCCGGTACCTGGAATACGTAAGAAGCGGTTTTAGCAGACTTATACCCATTGATGGCGTCGTTGTCCCAAACTTTTAGGTAGTACCGAATCTTATCGCCCGGCTTCAACTGTAAAGTATCCACCTTCCACTGGTGGTAATAGCTTTGGTTGTTCTGCTTTCGGTCAAGAGGTAGGTCGTAGGCTTGGTACTTCGGGGGAGTTTCTGATGGATCATCGGCCGACTCGAAACGATAGAACAGCGCCAGGCGGGCCAGTCCGTAGTCGTCAGATACGTTTCCACCCAGTACCAGAAATTGATACAAGGTGGTGTCTTGAAACTGATCGAGTGTGATCTCGGGGCGCTGATCTGGGATCACATCCAGAAAATAGCGAATCTTCTGCTGGTTGCTGCTGTACTGGTTCTTAAGGTCGATTTGGTAGTAATCAGAAAGCAGCGCCTGCTTCTTAAACGAAAAAGATTTGTCGCCACTGGGCGGCAGCGCGTGCCGCTCCTGACTTTTTTCAAAGGTGAGGGTGACGCTATCGGCGGCCAAGGTTCCAAACTGCCAAGAAACCTGGGTGCCCTCCGGCACCTGAAGGTTGCCCACGTTGTCCAGGCTCTCATCCTTGCGTTGCAGGTAATCCGGGTAGTCGAGGAAAACGCTGAAGTTTTTTAGGTTGGGTCGATCCACGACCGTGATGTCGTAGGCGGGACTGGAAAAACCGGCGGCTTCAATCTGGTAACTGGTGTTGCGTTGCAAATTTTGAAACACGTGTTCGTAGACCCCTTCTTCGTTGGCAATCATCCTGAACCGCCGTCCGGAGGCACTGAGGTACACCTTGTCGGGCAATGAGTTTCCGGAAAGCCGAAGGCGCACCGGAAAGTCCTCGTTCTTGAAGGCAATGGCTGATCCGGTCTCAACGTCGAACGAAAAGGGAGCTTCGGGGCGATAGTCCTTGCTGAAATTAACTATTCGGGTGGTGCCCTCCGAAAAGAACTGAGGAACAAACAGTAACAACACGACAATCACCGCCGTAGGAATAGCCAAGTAGCGCAGGTAGCGGAGATTGTTTTTAAGGTCAATGGCTAATGGAAACGACACCACCGAAAGTTGCTGAATGCGGTGGGCAATGCTGGCCAGTACCAAAGAATTGTCAGCTCTAGAGCTCGCCCGGTTAAGCTGCACCATGTTGAGCAATTTGTCTTGTACGTCCGGGAAATGCGCACCCACGCGGCGGGCCGCTTCTTCGTCGCTCATCTGGCGGTTAGGAAAGGCAAGTCGAAGCAGGGGGGCAAGCACCCATCGGTACAAAAAGAAAACGAAAACGAGCACAAACAGAGCCAACAGGGCAGCCCGTCCAATAGAATTCAGCCGAGCGGTATACTCAATGGAGTTCAACAGTAGATAAACCGATAGCAAAATTGCTCCGAAGTAGATGCTGCCTCTCAGCAGTTGATTCAAATAAAACTTGCGCTTGTAGTGCTGCAGTTGCTGTAGAATGCGGTTAAAATCGGATGATGCTTGCGCCATGTTGTGGTTCTTCTGAGCGTTAGTAATCAGTTAATTTATCTGCAAATTCAACACCACCGGACAGTGATCCGAGTGCATGACCGATGGCAAAATTGAGGCTCCCGTCAGAGCGCCTTGCAGCGGTGCGGTCGCCATGTGGTAATCGATGCGCCAACCCCGGTTTTTGACTCGGGCCCCGGCGCGGTAACTCCACCAACTGTACTGATGCGGTTGGTGGTTGAAGCAGCGAAACGTATCCACAAAACCCGACGCCAGAAACTGCGTGATCCAGTCACGCTCCTCCGGCAAAAATCCGCTGGAATTCTTATTCCTGACCGGATCGTGAATGTCAATCGGATGGTGGCAAATATTGTAATCGCCGCTAATGATTAAACGGGGAATTTGTTGTTTTAGGTAACTAATGTACTGATAAAAATCGCTGAGCCACTGCATTTTGAACTGCTGTCGTTCGTCACCCATCGTTCCGGAGGGCATGTAGACGCTCATCAGCGAAAAATCTTTGAAATCGGCGCGGATCACCCGGCCCTCTCGGTCATACAAATCCATGTCACAGCCGTAGACCACCTGTTCTGGTAGGTGCTTGGTTAGGATAGCCACTCCGCTGTAGCCTTTCCGCGAGGCAGCCTCCATCCAGTACACGTGGTAGCCCAACGCGGTGAAGTCTTCCAGGTTGACCTGTTCCGGAGATGCTTTCACTTCCTGCAAGCAAATCATGTCCGGGCTTTCCTGCGCCAGCCATCCCAGAAACCCCTTTCGAATCGCTGCGCGAATGCCGTTCACGTTGTAGGAAATGATCTTCATCTATAAGGCCAGGTCGAACTCTTGGGTGAAATAATCGATGGTGTGCATTTTGAGCAGCTTTTCTTGTTCCAGCAAATCGAAATGCGGCAACTTTTTGACTAGTTTCCAGTGGGGCCAGCCCGCTTCGTCGGTGCCTTCCAGTTCGTAGAAACCGGACAGCGACAGCACCTTGCAGATGGCAATGTGCATCAGGTCTTGTTTTTCTTCTTTGGAGAAACGTTGTAGTCCCCTACCCAACTCCTGCACCCCAATCAGAAAAAGCACCGCGTTGAGGTCGGCAGGACGTTTGCCAATGCGCGTTTCCAACTCGTTGAGCAAGTTGCTCCACTGTCTTTCTAGTGATAAATCTTTTTGATACATAAAAAAGGTTAATCAAGCTAAGTATCCCGCCAGTTGTCCAAAATTCTTACTTCTGTGGGCTCAAACGACAATCCACCGATACGAGCATCCGCGAACGGCGTATCTTGGACGGTAGTTACTATACGCGTACTTATGCTAAATGATTTTGTTTCTTTATTATTTCCGCGCTGCTGCCTGATTAGCAACGCCCCGCTGGCCCGGGGAGAGCAACACGTGGCAATGGTGGCCGTCCAGAAACTGCCTCGCTTCGATCAGCAGCGACCCCCCGAAGCACTTCGTCAGCAACTGTACACGTTTGCCCCGGTGAAACACGCCTTGGCCTACTACAAGTTCGCCAAGCACGGCGGAGTGCAACGATTGCTGCATCATTTGAAGTACAAAAGCTGTCCGGAAGTGGGCGAACTGGCCGGGATGTGGTTTGCCCACGCCATCAAGAGCGCCGGGCTTCACGAATCGTTTGATTTGCTAGTCCCCGTTCCCTTACACGCGGCTAAACAACGCCGCCGCGGCTACAACCAGTGCGACCAGATTGCGAAGGGCATGGCAAAAGTGCTGGAGGTTCCTTGGGAGTCTCAAGCGTTGATTAAGTCGCGACAAACCCAGTCGCAAACCCGTAAAAGCCGTTGGGAACGGTCGGAAAACGTGGCGCAGGGTTTTGAGGTAGCGGATGCCACCACAGTTGCGGGCCTTCGGGTGCTGCTGGTAGACGACGTGATGACCACCGGGGCCACGTTGGGAGTCGGTGCGAAGATTCTGCTGGAAGGGGGTGCTCAGGAAGTCAGCGTGGCAGCACTGGCAGCGACGCAATAACGTGAATAGCTAGCCGGCAACTACCACAGTAGGCCCAACTGGAAAGCGAAAAACAGCAATACTACCGCGCCAGCCACCACTTTGTTATCGCTACGCATCGGAAGTAAGGCGAAAACCGAACAGAGAATTAGAATCCAGGTGATAAAAAAACGGTATCCCTGGTACACCCCGTAGGCGGGTTTCACTTGGTAAGAGTCAGATGCTCCAAACTCAACCCACAAAATCGTACCTAGCCAGGGGGTGATTGCAATTGTTGCCTGGTCGCCCGGCTGCACTCGGCTGATGTTTTCATAGTCCGCCGAAAAGTTTCGTTCAGAAAAATACACCCGACTGTGAAGTCCGGTCATTGCCGGAAGATTGTATGATACGGAAATCACTTCACTGGCAATTGTTTGGGGGGGTAGCTGATAGTCTATTATGAAGATGAATTCAGTAAACGCCACCAACGATATAATGACCATCAGTATACGATTTACCGATAGGGTGGCGGCCAATCGCTGACGAAGCCGTTCTTCAGCTTGGTGTTGGGCAAAATGTCGCGCTGCCTGACGGCGACGTTCGTATTCTTCCGCAAAGGAATCCGGCGCATAAGCCGGGCGGGGCGGTGGCGTAAACTCAGGCTCAGTTAAAAACCGATAGGCCTCCGTTATTTCCAGAAAGCGCTCGTGATCGAGCGGATCCGTTGAGCGATCAGGGTGATAGCGTTTGGCCAAGCGACGGTAGGCGCGCTTGATTTGCTGTTCGGTAGCATCCGGAGGCACATCAAGAACACGCAAATACTGTTCTTCCATAGTCAGCGGGCAAGGTACGAAGTAGACAGGGCGAATAAAAAATTGGCAGACAGAGACGCTACCAAACAAAAGAGCCTAATCCGGGAAAGATCAGGCTCTTGTAACAAAGAAGCTTAGTAGCATCCGGATTTAATAACCAGGATTTTGCACTTCTAGGTTAGGATTGTTTAATAGCTCTTGCACCGGTAAAGGAAACAGCAGGTGTCGCTCCTGCAATGCTTCGTTAGAGCTCAGGTTCACGTGGCCGACAAAATCCTCAAATCCGCCCGTCCGCTCGTTGTACACTTTTCGCAGGCGCACCATATCAAACCAGGTTTTCCCTTCGTAGGCGAGTTCGTGCCAGCGTTCTTCCCAAACCGCTTCGCGAAAGCTCGCCTGGTCAAATTCACCGAGCGACGGGGTAGACAGTTGGGCGCGATCCCTGATTTGCCGGAGGGCATCCACGGTTTCTTGCGTGGGCCCGGTCAACTCGTTCTGCGCTTCCGCATAAATCAGCAGTACTTCCGCGTAACGAAGTATGGGCACATTGAGGTTGTCCTGGGCCGTGCCCGGTACTCCGGCCGTGCCGTTGGCCGTCACGTTGAAATGCTTGAAAATGTAGGGAGCACCCAGATCGAAGGGTTCGCCGCTTCCGTTGGTGTAGTAGGTCGTATAGAAAAACCCTTCTTGATCCACGGCGCGCAAATCTCCTTCTTCGTACGAATTGTAGAACGAAAGGGTCGGCACGGTACTGCCGGTGCCCGAAGGACCCCGATAGGTAACCGGTTTGAAGTTCGGAAACATATTGCCCATGGGGTTGCCCGCCACGGCGTTGTTGTACTGCAGGCTAAAGATGTGCTCTTTGGTGTTGCCCAAGCTTTCGTCGTGGAGCTCGCCGTAGGTATCGAAAAGTCCGATGGGCCCCGCGTCGTCGATCACTTCTTTAGACTTGTCGGCCGCCAACTGGTAATATTCGGTTCCTAAATTGAGCGGAAAGCCCGCCATCGTCAGGTACACTTTCGCCAGCAGCGATTTGGCAGCAGCGGTAGACACTCTTCCGCTCGTGTTCGTCCAGGGAAGTCCCGCCGCTTCCGCCACTTTCAGGTCTTCCACAATTTGGTCATATACCGTTCGCTGGTCGGTGCGCGCGGGAGAGAAATCTTCTGAGGTAGCCGTTTGCGGGGTTAATATTAATGGCACATCGCCCCAGAGTCGTACGGCGTAGAAATAAGCCCACGCGCGAAGAAACCGGGCCTCGCCAAGTACGCGTGATTTTTGGGCTTCTTCCATGGGTGAGATGCCCGGAATCCGATCCAGTGCCAGGTTGGCCTGGGCAATAACCACGTAAACCCCCCGCCACCAGTTGCCAACGTGGATGTTGTTGCCGTCGTAGGTAAGCGAATACAAGTTGTTAAGATCAGAGTTCTGGGCCGTCTCGGTAGTCGACGTGCCCGTGGGCGCTTCCAGCATTTGCCAGTTGGAAGAGAAAATGCCCGCGCCGTTACCGTAAAAGCGGGTAGCGTCGTAAATAGCGGCTACGGCAGCTTCGGCGTGGTCCGGAATGGTGTAGAAGCTTTCGGGCGTGAGGTTAGACGGATCCTCTTCGTCCAAAAAGTCCGAGCATCCCAGTTGGGTCAATAGTACGGTCAGTGAGAAAAACCGAAGATAGCGATACATAATATACGATTTCATAAGTGAAGTGCTTTAGCAGTTAAACAATTACAAACCGATCTGGAGGCTCAAGAGGTAGGTGGTGGGGCGAGGATAGTCGTGCCACTTCATGCCCTGCGAGAAAGCATTGTTGCCGTTGCCTCCCCGGACCGGTGAGATTTCAGGGTCGCCAATAATCTCGTCGTCTACGATAAGGAAGAAATTCTGAGCCGTGCCATAGATTCTTACCTTGTCCAAACGAATCCTTTCGGCCACTTCTCGGGGCAAGGTGTAGCCCAGTACAAAGTTTCGGCCGCGAATAAAGGAAGCGTCTTTGATCCAGCGGGTGTCTACATTGGTGACGTAACCGGCCCGGGTATCGCGAATCTGGGCAATCTGGCTATCCTGATTTTCGGGCGTCCAGGCATCTAGCACGGTGGTATAGCTGTTGGCTAGTGCCTGCCGGTCTTCGCTCGGGTGCAGGTTCATGTCCATGATGTCGTTTCCGTAAGAATACTGAATATCAAGAGACAGGTCCCAGTTGCCAAAGCGCACGGTGTTGAACAAAGCGCCCCAGGCCAGCGGATACCCGTTGCCGATAATCATCCGGTCGGCATCGGTGATGGCCTTGTCGCCGTTCACGTCCTCGTACTTAATGTCACCGGGCAGGATGGTGAGTCCGTTGCGGTAGCTGACGAACTCGGCGGCCTCGGCCCGTTCGGCTTCGCTCCACACGCCCAGGCGATTGAGTCCCCAGAACGACCCCACCGGTTCGCCCACCCGGATGATGTTGGTGGGGTTGGTGAAGTTGGGGCCGCCCACTCCGAAGATGTCGGCAGGAGTGGCCAGCGAGAGCACCTCGTTCTGGTTCATAGAAATGTTAAAGTTGGTGGTCCAGCTGAAGATGTCATTTTCAATGTTGACCGTAGTCAGCGACAACTCAATGCCGCGGTTCTGCATCGAGCCCACGTTTCTCCGAATCGTGGCGTAGCCACTGGTTTGCGGTACGGGAGCGTCGAGCAACATATCGGTGGTTTTGCGGTAGTAGTAGTCTGCTTCCAGGGCAATTCTTCCGGAAAAGAGACCTAGCTCGATACCAAAATCGCTCTGGGCAGTTTTCTCCCACCGAAGGTCGGGATTGGCCAGGCGGTTGATTCCCGTGCCTCCGACGCGCGACTCGTTAAAGATGGCCGCATAATCAGAACCCAGCAGCGAAAGCGACGAGTAGGGCGGAATTTCAGAGTTGCCCGTAAGACCATAGCTGGCCCGCAGTTTCAGGTTGGAAATGATGTTGTTGTTGCTCATAAACCCTTCTTCGGAGACGCGCCACGCTAGGGCCGCTGAGGGGAAAAAAGCGTACTTGTTGTTTTCTCCAAACTTAGAGGAGCCATCGGCGCGTCCGGTGAACGTGACCAGGTAGCGGTTGAGCAAACTATAGTTGAAGCGTCCGAAGTAAGAGTTCAACGCTTGCCGCGAGGCTTCGGAACCCATCTGCGGGATGTTGCTACCCGCCCCGATGTTGTTGAACGAAAAGTAGTCGGTTGGGAAGCCACGAATCTCGGAAGACATGCGGAAGAAGTTGGTTTCTTGCCAAGAAATGCCTAGCAGGCCGGTGAAGGAGTGAATCTCTCCGAACTCTTTGTTGTAGGTCAGGTAGTTCTCAAACGACCAGAACATCTCGCGTTGGTTTCTCAACCAAGCCCAACCCTGGTCACCGATGCGGATGGTTCGCCCTTCGTAGCGATTGGTTTCTTGGGTGAGCACGTTGGTGCCCAGCACGGTCCTGAACTCCAGCCCTTTGGCGAGCGACAGGTTGGCAAACAAACTGCCAATCACCGTTTGGGTGTTCAGAATATACTTTCGTTCGTGCAAATTGTGCATAGAACTCATGGTGCCTTCGGCGAAGGGGTAGTCGCGGTTGTCGGCCCAGGTGCCGTCCTCATACTTCACGGGCAAAAAAGGAAAGTCTTCCACCATCCGCCGGGCCACCTGGTCGTTGTAGTCCACAATGTTCTCCGTCTGATAGTTATAGCTGAGCGTGGTGCCCACTTTCAGCCAATCTTTCAGTTGCGTATCCAGGCTTAAACGTCCCGAATAGCGTTGCAAGTAAGATTGCCGGAGCAGTCCCTGATCGTCGCGATAGCCTAGTGAGATAGAATAGGTAGTCTTTTCGTTTCCTCCGCTGAACCCGAGTTGGTGGTTTTGCGAAAGCTTGTTTTGGGTAACTTCCTCCATCCAGTCGGTGTCGTAGCGCGG
This sequence comes from Cyclobacteriaceae bacterium, assembly GCA_965217295.1. Lineage (GTDB taxonomy): Bacteria > Bacteroidota > Bacteroidia > Cytophagales > Cyclobacteriaceae > Tunicatimonas. Next base: position 1,641,290 of record CBDCHR010000008.1, on the reverse strand, counting down.
ATTGCCCTCGCTGTCGAAGAGGCGCGGATCGGTTCTTTTCAGGGCGGGGTTCAGGTACTCCCATCGGCCCTCGGCCCACCCCACCGGGTCGAACTTCTCCATGTTGGCCCAAGCCAGATCTTCAACGGCTAAGTACTGCTCGGCATTCAACACCTCCGGGCGGTTGGGTCCAATCGTGTTCACGCTGAAATCCACGTTGTAGGTGATTTGGCCCTCCCCGGCCTGTCCTTTCTTGGTGGTAATCAAGATCACCCCATTGGCTCCCCTCGCTCCGTAAATGGCCGTGGAGGAAGCGTCCTTCAGCACTTCTACCGACACAATGTCGTTCGGATTGATATAATCGATGGCTTGGCTGAATTGAGCCTGGTTGTCCATGGGGAGCTGCACTCCGTCCACCACGTAGAGCGGGTTGTTAGTAGAGTTGATGGAGCTAAACCCGCGGATGCGAACGTTGGTGCGTCCGCCGGGGCGCCCTGAATTCACGTTTACCTGCACTCCGGGCACCCGGCCGGCCAACTGCTGGTTGAGCGAAGCGGCCGGACGCTCTTGTAGTTCTTCTACGTTAACGGAGCCTACGGCACCGGTAAGGTCTGACTTCTTCTGCGTGCCGTATCCGATGACGACGATTTCTTCGAGCGACTGCACGTCTTCTTGCAAAGCAACGTCGATCACCGACCGGCCTTCCACGGGCACTTCCTGAGAGATAAAGCCGATGGATGAGAACACCAGTATGTCATCATCGCTAGGAACTTCGATGCTATAGTTGCCCTCCACGTCGGTGACGGTGCCCTGGGTGGTTCCTTTCACCAGCACGTTGACTCCGGGTAGCCCCCCCTGGTCGGTGGAGGTGGTGACGGTGCCGGATACTATAATTTGAGGGGTTTCTTCTGGTTCTGGACCCGGGGCGGCGTAGACGGCGCTTTGAATTCCAAGCAGCAAAAAAACTCCTGCTATGGCGAAGTTAACTAATCGCGTGAGATGTGGTATTAAAATAGGTTTCATAAAAGGGATAGTTAGGCTGATAATAATAGCGAAAGCTGAGGCAAACAGTTGAAGCCACTACCGAGGCGTTTGCGCTTCAGGGGGGAGATTAGTGACCCAAAGGAAGGCGTGCTGGTAGAAAAGTGAGGGTATAACCATAGGCAGAATTTTAAATTGGTTTTTAGGGTGTTTTCTGAGTTATGGAAGACAGTTAAAGGTGACAATTTATGGCAAAAGTGCTAGCGTTTGTGTGTTAAATAATTGTTAAGTATTGACGATAGTATCACTGACTAATGAAATAATTACAGAAAAATGAGGTGCGAACTGCATATTTATTATAATCAGGTAAGAAGAAAGGATTTGTTTTATCAGATACAAATAGTAGGCATGACGAACAAATTTCCGCTATATTGCGTCTAAACACAGGACACCAATAAACTTCAGATACTATGAATGCATACATCGTAGGCGGCTTTCGCACCGCCGTTGGCAAAGCAAAAAAAGGTGGTTTCCGCTTTACCCGTCCTGATGACCTAGCCGTTGAAGTGATTCAGCATTTAACGAAGAGCGTAGCAGGGCTCACCCCCGAAATGGTCGACGATATGATCGTGGGCAATGCCGTGCCCGAGGCCGAGCAGGGCATGCAAATGGGCCGCATGATTTCGCTCATGGCATTAGGCAAAGAAGTGCCGGGCATGATTGTGAACCGCTACTGCGGCTCAGGGGTAGAGGCCATTAACATTGCCTCCGCCCGGGTGCACGCGGGCATGGCCGACTGCATTATCGCCGGAGGCACCGAATCGATGTCGATGGTGCCGATGATGGGCCACAAAACCGCACTCAACTTCGAGGTGGCCAAGCAGCATCCCGAATACTACACCAGCATGGGCCTCACCGCCGAAGAGGTGGCTAAAGACTACGACATTTCTCGCGAAGACATGGACAAATTTGCCTTGCGCTCTAACCAGCGTGCTATCGAGGCTATCAAAGAAGGCCGCTTCAAAGAAGAAATTGTCCCGATCACCGTGAACGAAACCTACGTGGATGAGGAGGGAAAGCGGCAGGAACGCGAATTCGTGGTGGATACCGACGAAGGTCCTCGGGCCGACACCAGCATGGAAGCGCTGGCCAAACTGCGACCCGTGTTCCGGCAGGGTGGCAAGGTGACGGCGGGCAATTCTTCCCAAACCTCCGACGGAGCAGCTTTTGTGCTGGTGATGTCTGAGAAACTCATGAAGCAACTGAACGTGCAGCCGCAGGCGCGGATGATGAGCTATGCCGTGGCCGGAGTAGACCCCCGCATCATGGGCATTGGCCCGGTAAAAGCCATTCCGAAAGCGCTGGAACTAGCCGGACTAAAATTAGGAGATATTGATCAGATTGAGTTGAACGAAGCGTTTGCCGCCCAGGCGCTGGCGGTGGGTCAGGTATTGGATATCGACATGGACAAGCTGAACGTGAACGGCGGGGCTATCGCGCTAGGGCATCCGCTAGGATGTAGCGGAGCGAAGCTCACCATTCAATTGATTAACGAAATGCGCCGTCGCCAGGAAAAGTACGGTATGGTGACCGCTTGCGTGGGCGGTGGCCAGGGTGTGGCAGGAGTGTTTGAGTTTCTAAACTAGAAGGTTCGCCGAATTTAGGTGGATGATAAAAAACACGGCAGAGCCGCTAATGGCTTTGCCGTTTTTGATTTTACCCTTGCCTGAAAAGCGTCCAAATAATAAATGAAAGGGCTTTTGGAAAATTGACACGCTGTTACTTAGAGTTAGGAACAGATGATGGCTTAGCGTGTTCCCGTCTTTTAATCTGTCCCTTGTCAACCGCCTCCCGTAAACCTTTGAATATTTCATCCATAGTCTGAACATAGTCTTCTTCATTCTCAAAGAAACCCTCCTTAATCAAAATGGGATCAACGTATTCCTCAGTTTTTTTCGTAGTACTCATAAAATGTTATCCAGTTTCTGCGAGTGCATTGGTAAGAAGATAATAAATATGATCGATCCTGTTCTAACTTGAAAAACGTATTATACACTTTTCGGTTGTGGCGGCCTAAAGCCACGTACTTGCTCCTCTTTTGAGGCATCAGAATAGCAATTGACCGTGATAGAATTCTGAGAGCGTTGACTGCTTTTACATCATGCAGCGGATCACTGCCAAAATTGTCGCCGAAGTGATCAGCGTGCATAGCAGTTAAAACAACGTGATACTCGTTTCCGCCAAGCGAGACTTTATTAATCCGATTAACCCAGCCTATTTCTTCATATTCCAAGCGATAGAGAATCTAGATTGGTTTAATTAGCAATGGTAAAGAACAACATTCTATAGATTTATCAAAAATATTACTGACCGTAGCTTATTTTCTAAATGTCCGTATTCCTATTACCTTTAGCCGACCTTTAGCTAACGCAGCATGCCGAAAGTACTCACCTACCACAACCTCACCCACGGCGAACACTGGTTCCCGGCCGACCCCTACGGCAAGCGACAGATCGACGCCATCAGCGACCCCGAGGGCGGCAACACCGATCATCCTCCTACTTCCATTCCCAGTCCGTTTGCGCGCATCGACCTGGTGCGCACGGCCTTCAAGAACGTGGTGAAAGACCAGCAACTGCTGGGCAACAAAGTTGACCGCAAACTGGTGGCCGAGTGCTTCGACGTAGGCGAGGTGCTTTTCAACATCGAGTATTTACAGGAACAAACCCAAATTATCGCCTGGGATCGGCAGCGCGATCTGGAAGTCTTGTTGGCGTCCGATAACCGGCAACACCGTCGGTTGGGTGAGGTGCTGCAACTCTACCTGGAGCAAGACGCAGCAACCTACAATTTCGACAAAATTGACCGACTGCACGTGCTGCTCTACAATTACAAAGTGATCGGGGGCACTTCACCCGCCACCCTGTTCTTTTCGGCTCCCAATGACCTGTCGTTTGTGGATATTCCGATGGAGAAGAACCGGCTGTTTAGCAACGACTATCCTCCGCTCTACGCCCGCAGCGCGAGCTACCAAAAGTATTGGTATGCCCTGCTCAATTTTTTTAAATCAGCCGGGAGCGAAAAATCCGACTTCCGCGCGTGTTTTCCTGAGGTTGCCGAATACCTGGACGCCAATCTGGAAATCCTGCGCACCGAGCAGGCGGGGCTCTACAACGAAATCAAACAGCTCACTATCACCGATTTCTACGATCACTACGCCGAGCTAGACACCGGACAATCGGGCGATCTGGTGAAGTTGCTGGGGTTTCCGCTGCGGAAAAAGAAGATCGACATCAGCTCCATTGCTACCTCCAGCGATTTTGCAATCAAATCAGCCAAGTACACCGGCCCTACCCCACCGCTGGTGCTGCAGAATCAGCTCAACAAGCCCTACCGTTACGTAAACGATGCGTGGGACAGTCACGTGGCCGTTCCCTACCAAATTGACGAGCCGCTGGACGAACGCAAACTGCCCGGACAGGTGATCTCGTATCCTTACCTGACGGTGAGCGATTTTTTGGAACCGTACCTTATTCGACTGGTATACCCGGTGAACGAGCAAAAGTTTTTCGATGGTAACGTAGGGCGTACCAAAGAGCAAAAGGGCTTTGTGTTGCCTCTGAAGCGGGCCTTTTTCAACTACTTCGACGCGGAAGATTTGCAAGGAAGCGTGCCGGGGGGAAAGAAGTTCTTCGAGATGGAGCCCCGCGCCGCCGGAGGGGTGCGGGTCACGCTGCGCATCCCGGTGAAGCAGGAATACATCACCCTGGAACGCATCTACCTGTCTTCTATCAGTGAGGGCGATGGACTGTCGCCCGATGAGAAAAATAATAAGGGAGTGGTGATCGAAAGCCAGTTTGGCATCACCTTGTACCCCTTCATCAAAACCCACGGTAAAACCGACACCGCCCACTACCGGGTGCAACTCATCGACCGCGACGTGAGTCCCTACAACAAGCACCACCGCTATCAACTGCGCTTCTTTCGGAATCAGGACAACCAAGAAACCAAGGTCGAGGCCCAGCAACAACGCAGCAACAAGCAACTGGAAGATCGAGCCACCTCGCAGTACTACGTGCTGGAAGATGAGTTCGACTACATCCAGGTGAAAAACCAAGTGGCCAAAGGCATTATTATTCCAAAGTTCCCCGAGTACCACCGCGGTAACGATACGTTCACCTTCGCCATCGATTTTGGCACCACCAACACCCACATCGAGTACCAGGTGAACGACCGCGATCCGCGTCCGTTCGACATCACCGACGACGACGTGCAGATCGCCACGCTGCACGACCCCGCCTTTGCCGACGAAAGTGCCGACTTCGGGGGAAGCGGGGCCACGCTGATCCGTGACCTGATTCCGCAGGAGTTTTTGCCGCGCCACCTGGGGCCGGGCTATGAGCACTACTTTCCGCAGCGCACTGTGCTGGGAGAGAGCAAAAACCTGGATTTGGAACAGGCCACTTACGCCCTGGCCGATTTCAACATTCCCTTTGCCTACGGCAAGCGGCCCATCAACGGCAACGTGCGCATCAGCAGCGACCTGAAGTGGTCGAACTACACCAAAAATACCGACGACCGGCGGCGGGTAGAGGCATTCTTCGAGAATTTGCTGTTGCTCATTCGCAACAAAGTGCTGCTGAACCGGGGCAGCCTGGCCAAAACGCGAATCATTTGGTTTTATCCCTCGAGCATGCTTCCCAACCGGCGCAGCAGTTTGGAGAGCACCTGGACCAAACTAGTGCACCGCTACATCACCCCCGAGCGCGATCCGATCAAACTGTCCGAAAGCATTGCGCCCTTCTACTTCTACAAGAGCAAAATGGGGCGCAGCGCGGCCGATAAGCCCGCCGTGGGTATCGATATCGGCGGCGGCACCACCGACATTGTGGTGTTTCAAAACAACCAGCCGGTGGTGCTCACCTCGTTTCGCTTTGCGGCCAACGCCCTGTTTGGCGATGGTTTCAACGGCTCGGCGATCACCAACGGATTTGTGAAACGCTACGCCGATTTGATCGACAAAACCCTCACCATCGTTGATCCTAATACGGCTGATTATTTACGAGAAAATTCGCGGGAAACCATCAGTTTCCTGTTTGAACTGGAGAACAGCGACCGCTACGCCAAGCTGCTGCCGGTGTCGTTTAGCAGTTTGCTAAAGGAAGACGAAGACTTCAAAATTCTGTTCGTAGTCTTTTACGGAGCCATTATCTACCATTTGGCCCAATTGATGAAAGCGGCCAATGTGGAAATGCCGCGCCACATTCTGTTTAGCGGGCGGGGCTCTAAGGTGATCAACATCACCGATAGCAACCTTCGGTTGGACAGCCTGACGGTGCTCACCCAGAAGATTTTTGAAAAGGTATTTCAGAAGAGCGCCGCGCAGATCGAGCTGGTGCAGTACGAACGGCCTAAGGAAATCACCTGCAAGGGCGGGCTGCTCAGTGAGAATCCGGTAGACATCGACCACATCAAAAAGGTGTTGCTGGGCGCGGGGCAGCAGTTCATCATTCCTGAAAAATCCATCAGGTACCCGGATATTGATGACCGCATCTTATCGCGCGTGGTGGGCGAGGTTGAGCAGTATCTGCGGGTGCTGTTCGAGGTGCACAGCGAGTACAACTTTTCGCATCACTTCGGGGTGAATCCCACCTACCTGGATAACTACCGAAAGTGGCTGAGCACCGATTTGATGGAGTATCTTAAGTCGGGGCACCAAATGAAGCTAAACGAGTTGGCGGGCAACCAAAACGTGAACGTAGAAGAAACGCTATTTTTCTATCCTTTGGTGGGGGTGCTCAACCGATTGGCGGACAAGATTGCCACTGAGTTGAGTGAGGTAGAAAACTGATTGGAACCGGTTCTGAAACTGATAGGCAGCCTGCAAAACAAACAACCGATGCACTACCAAAAACCTACGCTGTTACTCATCCTTCTGCTGCTTGCCAACGCGCTTCAAGCCACCGTGATCCGCGAAGATTTCGCTCGCCTGGTAGACTACACCGGTTGGCGACTGGTGGATGCCTACATGCAAGACTACGTGCGCCTCCGTCCCGACATGACCGCCGAAAAGGAGGGCTACCGTCTGTTTAAAGAAACCTACAACACATCGAACTACAGTGTATCCAATCCGCCCCCCAACGAGGCGGTGCGCCTGTTCTTGCTCAGTCACGATTGGCGCGGGATGGCCCTTAACCTCTACGACCCCTTCGTTCAAACCAAAGAAACGTATCAGAACGAGTGGACCGGTGAGCAGGCCACCAAAATTCTGCAAGGGCACATTGCCGCGGTGAGCCCCGAAGCACTAGGAGCCCAAAGCGATGCCGATTACACCACGTTGCAGGCAACGAAGAAACAGTTGGCGGATGAAGTAGCGGCCAGTTTTCTTGATCCGGTAGAAGCTACTGCATTAGCAAGTGATACAACATCGGGCGAAAGCAGTTCAGACGCCGAAGTTGCCAATCAGCGAGGGTTTACCCTGCCGATGGTTTCGGCGGAAGACGGACGAGAAACAAGCGGGATGTTTAGCTACGCGATCAATCCCATCTCACTGGGTGCGGTCGCGGTGCTGTTGCTGTTGACGCTGTACCTGCTGGGACTCGTGAAACGGCTCGACACCCGCGTTGACAACCACAGCAAACGAATTGAAGACCTAACGTCTCGGCTGCTTCTCAAAAAAGACCCAATCTCCGCGGAGGACGCCAAACAACTGAAGTCTCGGATTGCCAAGTTAGAGGAGCAAGTGCAGCAATTAGCCGCTACTTCATCCCCACCGCCGCCGTCAGGAAACCCCTCTCCTCCGCCAACCTTACCCAAACGAGAAGAATACTATCTATCTACTCCCAACCAGGATGGCACCTTCAACGCTAGTTCTATGTCGGAACAGTTTCGTCCCTCGGCCTCCATATACAAGTTCATGGTCACACAGAAAAACGGAAACCACTGGGCCGAGTTCACCGTATCCGACGATTTCGAGGCCGTGAAGGATGCCCTGAGTTCACCCACCAGTTATCTTGATCCGGTGTGCGAGAGCACGAATGCTTTTTTTCCCGGAGCGAAACGCATCGTAAACGTGCGGCCCGGTCGGGCGTTGCGGCAGGGCGACAAGTGGGTGGTGAAGCCCGACCAGAAAGCCCGCATCCGCTATGAGTAACCTGGAGGCATTCGTAGCGGTCTGTGTAGGCGTTGCCTTGCTGGGGCAAGCGTGGTACGTGCGCCAACTGTGGTACCAACTGCGTCGGTTCCAGCGCAGCGTTCCGCCCCCGGACCAACTCAGCGTGCAAATCGTTTCTGTTCCAATGGCGGAGCTTAACCACGAGGCTGCCGAGGCGCTGGCCCAAAAGTACGGAACCCAGTCAGGGGCCTCCCCTTCTAACGAGCGGGTGGTTAAAATCCCACTGCTGCACGCCGAAGCCAACGACCAACCCCGGGCGCACCGCTTAATCGTTGGCCTCAACAGCTATCTGATTCGAAGCCGGGGAGCGGTGGTTGATTTTGGGCTTATTCAGAGTTTAGTCGAGCGTTACGGGCACGACAGCCAGCGGGGCCTGCGTTACCAGGCGTGGTTCCCCCTGCTTATTGGACTAACCGCCGCCCTGCTGGGTAGTACCATTGGACTGTTGTTTTTGCCCAACCTGCCCGCCGCCCTCATCGACCGCCTGGCGTTGGCCAGCACCGCCGCCCTGTTTCTTACCAGTGTGAAGTGGACCATCGTGCCGGTGCTTACCGGGGCACTGCTGGTGATCTTCGTGCTGGGGTGGGCTTATCCCCGTACCCGGCGGGAGGTATTGAGACGCCAAAATGAGCTGTTCAACTTAGTGCAAATTGAGCTGCTGCCCAGCCTGTTTCAGGATACAACCCACAGTCTGCAACTGCTACAAACGAGTCTTACCAGCTTTCAGCACGGGTTTGCCGACAGCATTGCGTCGTTGCGCGGGATGCTCGACCGGAACTTCGACACGTTAAAGGCCCAGGAACGCATTGCCGAAGCGCTGCAAAAGGTAGACGTGATGCAACTCACCAATGCCAACGTAGATTTATTTGAGACGCTCAACCAAAGCGGAGATGCATTGAGAAAGTTTCGCGACTACCTCACAGAGATGAACCACTTTGTGGAAAACACCACCGCCCTCAATGAAAAGGTGAATCATTTTCTCTATCGCACCGATCATCTGGAAACCATTGCCGAAAAGATTAAGCAAACGCTGGATCAGAATGACCGACTGCACCACTTCATTGCTTCTCATTTTTCGGAGCTGGAAAGCCGGGGACACCTGATCCAGCAAGCCGTGGTAAAGGTAGACGACGTGCTGGACAAAAGTTTAGGAGAGCTCATGGAGCACACCCAGCACAAAATCAGGGCAATTCGTGACCTGTCGGCCCAGGAAGAAAATCAACTGCTCAAAACCTACGAAGAAAACAAGCACGTGTTTGGCAAACTGGCGCGCATTGATGATCTGTATCGGGACTTTGCTACTTACAAGAAGGAGGATCTTGAGACCCAGCAGCAGGTCTTACAGCAACTTCAAACCCTCAACCAGCACTTAACAAAAGCAGGTGGCGGGGGATTCTTCAAAAATTTATTTGGTTCGTGAGCGAAATTGGTTAATGTTGCGTTATCTCAACGATGAAACACTGGATCTGGGCGCTTGCGTTGTCATGTCTACTTTCCGGTTGCCAGAGTTGCTCTCGATCAGCCCAGAAGGCCCAGGAGCACCGGCCAACGGTGAATAAAACCCTTTCGGAGAAAGTGGTAATGGACACCCCCACCCCCACCCTTCCGATGCATGAGGTGGTTCCGGTGAAAGAAAAATCGCTCGCTGAAATTATTGCGCACGCTGAACCTTGCGTATTCGTGGTGCACACCTATAACCGCAAGGGCAAGCGAATCGGACAAGGAACAGGTTTCTTTATCGAAGAATCGGGCGTGGGAGTGAGCAATTACCACGTGTTCGAAAAGGGCAGAAGCTGGCGAATTCGCACCACCGACGGGCAAGAACACCCCGTGAAGCGCATCATGTACCAGAGCAAAAAGTTTGACTACGTGGTGTTTCAGGTGGCTACCCAGCAACATATGCCCTATTTGTCACTGGGCGATATGCTGCCCATGAAAGGAGAAGATATCGTGGTGCTGGGCAACCCCCGGGGACTGGAAAGTACCGCTTCGCGGGGTATTGTCTCTTCCATTCGTGACTATCAGGGACGAAACCAGGCCATTATTCAGGTAGATGCGGCCATTTCGCCCGGTAGCAGCGGTAGCCCGGTGATGAACCGGCAGGGCGAGGTGGTGGGCATCGCCACCATGAAAGTGAATGGTTGTGAAAGTTGCAACTACGCGTTCAACATCAACCTGCTAAACCACTAATTCCCCTTCTCGGTAACTAGCAAAGCCTATTCTTAACCGTGGTCGAATCCCAAGTTCTGACTATCACTTTTTTTACTTCATCATTCCTCGCTCGATACGCTCGGCGCCCAATTCGATATTTTTGCCTGCCAAAAATGTTCAGATGCTTAACCTCTCTTCCTGTCGATGCTAAAGTTTATTTTTATCGCAATCACCGGGTTTGCCGGTCCGTGGTCAACCGCATTTGCCCAATCATTCCAGGCCCAAGCCGTCGTTGGGCTCAACGCCGCCCAGATTGATGGTGACGGACTGTGGGGCTACAACCAAGCAGGAATCTTGGGAGGAGTTAAGGTCGCCTTGCCGCTCTCCGATGCAATTTCAGCCCAAGCGGGGATGCTCTATAGCGCCAAAGGAAGCCGTAACAGCGAGCTCGAGCCCTTTTCAGTTTGGCGACTCACCTACCTGGAGCTTCCGGTAGAGATACAGGGGCGTATCGTCAACCAAGTATACTTATTTGGCGGAGTGTCCCCCAACTACTTGATCAAAGCTCGGCAGGAGAACACAACCGGATTAAGGACGGACCGCCGTGGTTACCGGTCGCTTGACCTGTGCTTCGTAGCGGGGATTCTTTACCGCTTTGCCGACAATGCGGGAGTGCAAGCACGGATAAGTGACGGATTGAGGAGTGCGAGTGAGGTACAGTACTTGCGCAATCGGGTGCTCAGTTTCGCACTCGTGTACTATTTTACAGAAAAGTAGCACTTAATCAGCTCTCTATGGGCTACAAACAAGGGGCAACAACAATAAAACACAAGTTATTTATACTTTTATACATTTTATTTGTACTTTTGGAAGGCAATGCTTTAAAAAGTACTTATGAAAGTTTCAAAAGTGTATTTGAGGTTTCCGCTTCCGAGCATTCTTCTGGCGTTATTCAGCCGCCAGATTTTGCCCACAGCGAGTGCCATGCGCGTTCATGGTCTTTCCGTAGTTTTTTTGTGTCTGTTCGGTAGTGCCACTTATGTTAAAGCCCAAACGGATACCATTCACTGGATGCCGCCCGTATGGGAGAATCGAGGATCTTCTTCTCGACTGCTGCCGGTGCAAATGCAGATTACTACTGAATTCACCGCCGCGCAGGTCACCGTAAGTTTAGCAAACGGCACCCCGATCGCCACGCAAACCGTGAACGCGGGTCAACCCTGGATCGTGCCGCTCAGCGTAGTACAAGGAATGACCTTCGCGGCCAATAAGGCCGAACTAGACAAGGGACTACTTGTACGCTCCGACGTACCGGTGCGCGCTTACTGCCAGGGCGTTTCTCGGTTAAATCAGTTTTTTGTGACATTGAAGGGACGACACGCGCTGGGCACCGAGTTCTACGCGGGGTCGCAGACCCTGATCCGTGACGGTGAGTGGCCCGGCACCGAGTTCGGAGAATACGATTTGCACTTCATTTCGGTAATGGCTACGGAAGACGACACCAGAGTCACCATAACCCCTCCCAGTGGGGTGACACTGTTTGGCGGAAACACCTCGGTAGAAGTAACCTTAAATAAGCACGAAACCTACCTGGTGCGAAATACCTCATCAAAGGGGTCCAATTCTGACAACGTCACCAACAATCTGACGGGTTCGCACATTATCGCTAGCAAACCCGTGGCGGTGCTGTCCGGAGGCCAACACCAAAAGCTCATCGACTCAAAGGATGCCGATGCCGGGGTAGACCAGTTGGTGCCCCTGCAGGGCAATGGATTTTATTCAATCGGTCGGCAGTACGTCGTGATCAAAGGCTCAACCACCAACATCAGCGCGGTCAATCCGGATTATGCGACTATTATTGGTACCCAAGACCAAACCGCGATCTACGTAGATGGCAACCCGGCCCCGATGGCTACCATTGACGCCGGAGAATACTTCAACTACGTGCTACCGGGCGGGGCAAGCGACATTGGCACTCCACACTACATTGAGACTAGCAAGGAGGCCTACGTATACCACTTTTCGGGTATTCGGCGGCAAGAGTTGGGGATGGTGCTGGTGCCCTCCATCGAGTGCACGGGCAACCGCTACATTGAGTACAGCAAGCTAGGCGACACCGCCTACCACAACGTGATTCACATCGCCGCCCCCCGCAAAGCGTTCGATAGCCCGACGAGTCTTACCATCAATGGACAACCCTACACTGATTTTGATGCAACCGTCAACCCGGTGCCCGGCCGTCCCGACTGGGCCACCATCACGTTCGGCGAAGCGGCTTCCCTGAGCAACCGCGCTCCGCTGCCCGAACACGTGGTAGTAGAATCAAACGTATCGTTTCACTTGTCGATTCTGGCGGGTAACCAATCGGGGGCTTCCTATGGCTACCTGGCGGGTTTCACCTCCTTGCTAGAAATACTAGACCCCCGCGATCTGCTGCCGACGGAGCTGTACGTGGTGGACACTGTGCCGCAGGGCGCCACGCACGAGCACTGTCTGGAAATAGTGAGCTGTGACGAAGAATCCAAGATCATGGAGGTCAACGGAAGCATTCATACCGAAGAAGCGAAGCAGCTAACCAGCCGTTGCCTTAGCTACACTGCCCAGGCTGATTACGTAGGCAATGATACAATCGTGGTGTACGTCAACAACCGCGCGGGCATTCCGCGAAAGGTCCAGCTCGTTTATCACGTGGATGCACTGCCGCTGCCCGATATGGTGATTACCGAAGACTCAGTGATAACTCCAGTGCCGCCGGTGGTAGAAGATTCGGTAACCACCCCGATGCCGACGGTAAAAGAAACGCCAACTCCGAAGGACACCACCGCCGTGGGCGAAGGAAAAGAAACCACCGCGTGCGACCAAGATTTTGCTATCTCCCAAGGGTTTTCGCCCAATGGCGACGGAAACAACGAATTTTGGTACATCCGGGGATCGAGTGCTTTCCCAGCAACGAGGTAGCGGTGTATAACCGCTGGGGCGGTTTGGTCTACCGGACCGCGGGATACGACAACGAAGCCCGCCGGTGGAACGGACAAACCCAGGGCGGAGCGCTGGCCAGCAACCGAGGACTTCCGTTCGGAACCTACTATTACATCGTCAACCTCGGCGACGGCCGCCCGCTGCACAAAGGGTACGTGATTGTTCACCCGTAATCGAGGTTCAACGCAAACAAAACAAGCTATGCATACATTTTACGCAAAAACGTTCGTTCGGCGCGGGGTGATTAGCCTACTCCTACCGTTCGTGCTAGGCATATCGGCCGCCCATGCCCAGCAGCAGGCCATGTTCACTCAGTATATGTTTAACGGTTTGGCGCTGAACCCCGCCTACGCGGGCAGTCACGAGGCCATCAGCCTCACCGCGCTGGGTCGCGAGCAGTGGAACGGCTTGCCGGGAAGCCCGAGCACCCAAACCTTCGCGGCGCACGCCCCGATCCGCTTCAGCCGGGCTTCGGTGGGGTTGCTGCTATCGCGCGACGACCAGGACGTGTCGCGGCAGCACGGAGTGTTTGCTTCCTACGCCTATCGCATTCCGGTGGGCCAGGGACAACTGGCGCTGGGATTGCAGGGGGGATTTACGCAGGCGCGCACCAGCTTAACTTCGCTGCAAATCATTACTCCGGGAGACGCTGCTGATCCAGCCTTCGGACAAAATTTAAACACCGGTTTGCTGCCCAACGTAGGAGCGGGCCTGTACTACCACACCGACCGCTACTATCTTGGGTTTTCGGTACCGCAACTCTTTGATCATCAACTATCACAAGAAGCGATCAACGAGCAAGCCCAACTGGTGCGGCACTACTTCCTGACCGGCGGCTACGTGTTCGACCTAAGTCCGTATTTGAAGCTGAAGCCTAATTTCCTGGTAAAATCGGTGCCCGGAGCTCCGGTAGAAGCCGACTTCAACGCCAATTTGCTGATCCGGGAAACCCTGTGGGTTGGATTGGGCTACCGCTCGTTTGATGCCCTAAACGCCCTGGTGCAGGTGCAGATCAGTCCGGCGCTGGCGGTGGGCTACGCCTACGACTACACCGTGAGCGGACTGCGCGAGGTGCAGTCGGGCTCGCACGAGTTAATGCTTAACTACACCATCAAGCTATCCAAAGAATCTGTTTTGTCACCCCGATACTTTTAATGTTATGAAGTATACCTACATTGTATTTCTTGTCGCCCTTAGTGCTGTACTACCGGCGAAAGCCAGCGAATCAGAAGCTCCGGGACCGTCTCGCAAGGAGCAGCGCGCCGACTACTTGTTCGAGCGGCAGTCGTTTCAATCGGCGGTTGACTTGTACGAAGAACTGTTGGTTCGGGATGAAAACAACATCCCGGTGCATCTGAAAGCCGCCGAGAGCTACTACGAACTCAACGACCCCGCGCAGGCAGCCCGGCACTACGCCTATGCTTCGTGGAATTCTGGGGCGGCTCACGTAGAGAACACCAACCGCTGGCACTACGCGCAAACCCTGGTACGCACGAATCAGCTTGCGTTGGCCGAAAAAGTGCTTGACGGTTATCTAGCTGATGCCTCCGATCACCGGGCAGCGCAAAACCTGAAACTAGGGCTGCAACAACGCACTACTTTCTACGCCGACTCAGCCCGGTTTGCCGTGGAGCCGATGGGCGGCAACAGCCCCGCCGCGGACTTTAGTCCGGCTTTTTATCAGCAAGGTCTGGTATTTGCCTCGGCCCGAAAGGCAGACGGTCGGCAGAAGATCTACCACCGTGATATGAGCACGTATCTTCAACTTTACTACAGTTCGGGGCTCAACAACCAGCAGCAACCGGCCGAGACGGCACAACGCCTGTTTGGGAAACGCTTTGTGTCGCTTCACCAGGGACCAGCGGTGTTTTTTGACAATGATACCAAAGTGTTTCTGACCACCAACAACCCCTCGTTCAAGAAAGAGCGCGGGCAAGAAATTTCCTTTAACCGGCTTCAGTTGCTATACGCTGAGAAAGATAAGCAAGGCGAATGGACCGCCCCGGTGGCCCTGCCCTTCAACCAGGCGGAGTATTCGGTGGGTCATCCGGCGGTTTCGGCTGACGGCACGCGCCTGTACTTTTGCTCCGATCAGCCCGGCGGGTTCGGCGGCACCGACTTATACGTAAGCCACTACCATAACGGAACCTGGAGTGAACCCACTAATCTAGGCGAACAAGTCAACACCGACGGCAACGAGATGTTTCCTTTCCTGCACAACAACCAAACACTCTACTTTGCCTCAACCGGTCACCCGGGACTGGGTGGACTGGACGTGTTCAAAGTGGGTGCTTCGCTAAGCGACACCTCCGCGGTGCGGAACGTAGGATACCCGATTAATACGTCCGAAGACGATTTCGGATTGATCCTGCGCCCCGATGGGCAATCGGGCTACGTATCGTCGCGCCGGGCGGGGCAGGATGATATCTATCAATTTAGCGTGCGGGAGGAAGAGACCACCGGAATTCCTTTGGCGGTGGAGGTGATTGATGGACTCACCAACCAACCTATTCCCAGTGTTCGGCTGTTCTTGAAGCGGCTGGTAGCAAACGAGCGGCTGGTAAGCGTAACCGATTCACTAGGACGTATTTCTTTGATTGCGGCAGAGGATGCCTTGTACGACCTTTCGGGTGAGTTGAACGGCCGACACTGGAACCACCCGCCGATCAATACGCAGGGCATGAGAAAGGATCAGGAAAACGTGGTGAAAATCTACCTGTTCAACGAGGTGACCGACTTTGATGTGATAGACGTGGTGATTTTCGACCGCCACCACGACAAGGGCGATGTGCTTGCCAGCATAAACCAGCGGCTGTACCAGTGGGGCGAGGAAGACGGGCAATGCTACCTGGAAGCCGAAGGACGCAAGATTTTACTGAGCCGAACCGAAGAGGGCAGTACCGAACCGGTGGGGCTGCTAGAAAAAGTGGAGCAGGTGATTGAAGAAGGCGGGCTTGCCCTGCGATCAATCACGATGATCGAAGACGTCTTCTTTGATTTTGATAGAAGTAACATTCGCCCTGGCGCCCAGGCAACGCTAGAAAAACTGACGTCGGTCATGGAACAGTATCCTTCGCTGCGCATACAGTTGGCAGGGCATACTGATAGCCGGGGAACGGATCAGTACAACGACGCCTTATCGCAGCGCCGCTCGACAGCGGTGGTGAACTACCTCATCGACCAGGGCATTGCCCCGGAGCGACTAGCAGACAGTTACTGGGGAGAGCAGCAATTAGTTAATCAATGCTCAGACGGAGTGCCCTGCACGGCCGCGCAGCACCAGAGCAACCGGCGGGTAGCGTTTGGCATCAAAGACCTGTTGGCCAAGCCCGAATTGGTAGCCGCTGACTAACGTGAGTTCCGGCTAACGACATTGCCCTGGTTGAGACAAACTTTACGTTTACTCCTCCAGGGCAATACCCATTTGAGCCATCAGCTGGCTGGCATTGAAGCTTTGGCATACTCCTTCGCGCAGGTGATAATCGAAATGAATTTTATCTTGCTCGATAGTGCTCGTGAAACTGTAGTTCTTCACCCGCGGCAGCGTTTCTTCCAGCTTTCCTAATTCTAAGTCGTGGGTGGAGACGAAGCCCGTGGCCTCTAGCTTGCTCAACTGCTTAATAAGCGAAGCGGCCCCGTGGTGTCGGTCTTGCGAATTGGTTCCTTTTAGAATTTCATCGAGCATAAACAACACGGGGATTTCGGGCGATTTTAGCATGTCTAATAACTGCCGCAGCCGACGCAGTTCGGCGTAGAATGAGGATACGTTTTCTTCCAGCGAATCTTGCGTGCGCATGCTGGTGAACACCTGCAGCACCGAGACCTCAAACTCTTCGGCGCACACCGGCGCCCCGGCCAGGGCCAGCACCACGTTCACTCCCACGGTACGAAGAAAAGTGCTCTTGCCCGACATATTAGAACCAGTGATGATGGTGATTGTGCCCCGGTCTTGCGTGGTGAAATCATTGGTGACCCGCTGCGTGGGTGGAATCAGGCAGTGCCCCAGCCCCTGCGCCCGCAATAGAAACAGCTGGTCGGCGATGGTGGGGAAAACGAAGGTAGGATTGGCGAAGGCGAAGCTGGCCAGGCTGCTCAGCGCCTCCACCCGGCTGATGGCCTCAAACCACTGGGCGACGTCGCCCTGCACCCGCTGCTTCCAGCGGTCGGCCCGCAGCAACCAAAACACGTCGAGCAGCAACACCAAGTTGAAAATGTGATAAAACAGGTTAGCGCGGGCGTCGAAGTTGTCCAATATGTAGCGCAATTGGCTAATCTGTCGCGAAGCAGGCACTCCTTGGTGGTGCAACTGCGCTTGTCCGTGCCGCAGTGATTCGGAGGCAAACGACTGCTTTTCTACGCTGACAAACATCTGTTGATAGGCCCGCAGCGCCGCTACGCTCTGTGTGGTTTTACGGTGCGTTGCCAGCGCCACCTCCGCCGTTGTCCATAAAATAAATCCGTTGACCACCAGTAGCAAGAGAGCTATGTAGCCCAGCAAGCCCGTGGTAAAGTAAAGAACAATCGTCGCAACAGTGAGCAGCGCCAAGCCGTAGCACAAGGCCGTATAGAGTCCGCGGCGGGGCAAAGCGGGCGGTTCGTTCATCCACGATAATAGTGTAGCCAGATTATCTTCCGAAGCATCGTGTTGAAGTCCGTGGGCCTGGAAGGTCTGTCGCCAATCGGTGAGTTGGGTAAGCTCCTGCACCGCAGCCTGACGCTCTAATAGTTCGGGCTTCGCCACAGGCCGTGATAGCCACTGCGCCAGCGTGGTTTTCCCCGACTGGGTAGCACTTCGGTTGATGAGCTGGAACAACGAATGTTCGCCGAAAACGTCCAGATCACTGGTGTAGGAATGCTGAGGCGTTTGAAAAGAATTGCCCTGATCAAAGTCGGCCAGCTGGAAATTAAGGCGCTTCAGTTCGTCCTCATTTACCCGTTGCAGGGTGAGCAAATGGTCGCGCCGTGTGCGAAGGCGGTTGTGATACCGGATAAGCCAGGGGAAACCGATGGCGAAGAGCAGCAATAGAAGAAGGAAGCCGTCGTCGTTGCGGGCGTTCGCCAGATACACCCAGCCCACCAGGGCTACTACAAACGCGAGCGTACGCATCACCGAGAGTTGATTGAAGCGCTGTCCGGCGCGCTTGGCCAAGGTGCGGTAATGCTCGGTCTTTTCCGTGAAGGTGGTGGCCGGATCAAAATGGGTCATAAAGAATTAGGTTGTCGGCGGAAGCTACGGGCGAAATTACGGAGGTTTGGGTGATTTCCGTGATTTTATCAGTGCCGATGGCGTGGGTTGATGACAATCAATAAACGGGAAGATAAATCTCAGAATCCAAACCTGCTGAGAAACGTTAGCCACCGCGGGCTAATTTGCTATATTTGTTGCTAAGCGCAAAAAACTATCCTATGCCAATAACCAGTGCTCCCACCTCCGCTCCTACCGTTCAGGGAGTGGATTTGCTAGAAATCAGCCAAACGTTCGGCACCCCCCTATACGTGTACGACGCCGAAGCGATTGTTTCCCAGATCAACGTGCTCAAGCAGGCGTTCAACGATTCCCGAGTGCGGTTCAAGTACGCGGCGAAGGCCCTGACCAACCAGGTTGTTCTGAAATTGATCAAACAGCAAGGGATCGGGCTAGACGCGGTTTCCATTGAGGAAGCGCGCTTGGGTCTATTAGCTGGTTTTGCTCCTGAACAAATTATGTACACCCCGAGTGGAGTGCACTTTACCGAGATTGTGGAAGGAGTAGAACTCGGCGTGCAAATAAATATCGATAATTTGCTGCTCCTAAGGCAGTTTGGTGAAAGATACGGAAACACGGTGCCCTGCTGCCTGCGGTTTAATCCGAACGTGATGGCAGGGGGGCACAGTAAAATTTCGGTGGGACACTCCTACTCTAAGTTCGGCATCCCGTTTGCGCAGCTTGACACCATTCTGGCGATCGTCGAAGAACATCAGATTCATGTTAACGGGGTACACATCCACACCGGCTCTGATATCAAAGACATTGATGCCTTTGTGCAGGGAGCTGAACGTTTGCTAAATGTCGCCCGTCGTTTTGATCGACTGGACTTCGTTGATTTTGGCAGTGGTTTTAAAGTTCCTTACCAAGCGGGAGACCCTTCTACGAACTTGGAAGCGTTGGGACAGCAATTGTTACCAATCTTTGATGACTTCACCAAGCAGTACGGCCGTCCGCTGACCATTTGGTTTGAACCCGGCAAATTTATTGTGAGTGCGAGCGGGCAATTGCTCGCTCGCGTCAATGTGGTCAAAAAAAATCCTAACGTCACTTTCGTGGGCATTGATACCGGTCTGAACCATCTCATCCGTCCGATGATGTACGATGCCTACCACACCATTGAGAATCTATCCAATCCCGATGGTACTCCCCAAACCTACACCGTGGTGGGCTACATGTGTGAAACCGATACCTTCGCCACCGACCGAACGCTACCCGAGGTGCGGCCGGGCGACATTCTATCTATTCAAAACGCCGGAGCCTACGGATACAGCATGGCCTCTAACTACAACAGCCGACCCCGCCCGGCCGAGGTGCTCATCCACCGGGGCGAAGCCAAACTCATTCGCCAGCGCGAATCGCTGGAAGATTTGCTACGGAATCAAATAGATGTCAATATTGACTGACCGAAGGATTGAATGATAGAATAGGCATTATGCGCGATAAGTATTTATTTTACTCTCCTTGGTTCACTAGCCGGTTCTTGATCGTTGGGGTTTTTATGCTGTCGCTATTTGGTAACGGTATGGCGCAAAACCGCCCCCTCAAGCCACGGCATATCAACTTGGGAGTGGGCTATACGCTACCTAAGTTCCTGGACGAAAGCTCGTCGGCGCTGCGCTACTGGGGCCACGCCGGTTCGGTGAGCGGCGGACTGACGTGGGCCAATCGCGACACCACCGCCCGACACACCGGCCAAGTCCGCTTCGACTACGGGCAAATGACGGCTTTCGACTTTGCCGCCGCTGACTTAAACTCGTTCCGTTTTGAAGGAAGCTACAGCTACGAGAAGCAGCTGCCCCGGCCGCACGAGCGATTGCTTTGGTACGTAGGCGGTAACTTCAGCGGACTGTGGACGCTGTGGCAGTTTCAGAACTTCTCAAACAATGCTTTTAATAACAGCTTTTACTTTTCGCTAAGTCCGCAAACCACGCTGGAGTATCCCTTTCGATTGTGGAAACGTCGGTTTCTGGTTTCTTATTCGGCCTTTGTGCCCCTGCTCACCTTTGCGGTGCGCCCTTCCTACGGCACCACGCGCTTTCCTGAGTTTTTAGATGATGAGCGCGACGAACCGCTGCGGCAGTTTGTCGGGAGCGGACGACTCGCTACGCTCAACCGTTTTTTCCGCTATAGCAGCACCCTGGCGCTGGAGTACGCCCTGCAAAACGCCAATCGACTGCGCCTGAGTTACACCTGGAACTACCTTCGCTACCGCGAGCCCCGGGTGGTGCACGCAGCTTCTCACAATATTACGCTGGCTACAATGTTTAATTTTTAAGCGGAGTACCAGTGGTAGGGTTTTCGGCCAGTTCATCGCCTAACGCTTCCAACTCAGCTTTCAAAGACCGGTATTTCTTGGTCAGCCTTTTGGCTTCCTTCTTGAAGTGATCGGTCAGGACAATACTATAGCTCATCCAGGAAGTCTTTGAGCAGCGTGCCTTTCATCTCGCCTTCTTCTATCTGCTTCACTTCCCGCAGTCCCTGGGCAATGCCTTGCAGAACCTCCTGCTGAGAGTTTACCGTCTCTTCCTTCACCTTTTCCAGCCCCAGCTTTTGTACCAGTTCTAGAAAAAAGGCATACTGGTTGTCAGGAACATTGAGCGTAATCTGCTTCATTAGGCAAATGCTTTTTTAATTTTAAAGTTTTACAGGAATTTGGAACATTTGATCGATAATGAACTGGAAGATGCGGTAAACGGCTTCTGTAAAAGCTACATAAGCGATAATTTTAGCAGAGAAGTTTACTACATCAGGTTCGGCTAAAGCTGCTGGCCCAAAATTTTCCACAAGATTGATAACCACAAAGATAAGTCCAGAGGCTAATACTTGCGTACTTCGGGCAGCTACCGTGAGTGGGTTGCTGTTGAGTAACACTTGCCGGATGCTTTTGTAGTTTAGATCGGGCAAATTGTCCCGGAAGACTTTTCCAGCAAATACAGCAAACAAGAAGAGAAACGTTTTCATAAGCGATTGAGAGCAGGTAGATCAGAATTTTATCCATACGTCAGATGAAGATAGCACAAAGCATAAAGGGAAGCAAGGTTTGTTTTTTTTCTTACACACAAACGAAATCTAGCTGCTAACAACGAATAACCGTATCTTAGTAGCCAGTGAAATAGAGCTTTTGTGTTCTACCCATCAAACAAGATTCGTAGCGCTAGAGCGTTGATTAGGTCGATAGGAAACATGACAAGGTAGACAAAATTCAGATCAGGAAAACACACATGTACATACATTATAATCGCTTTCGTCTCTTAAAAAATATTTGGTTGCTTCCTATCATTTTGACGATCAGTTGCGAAGAAGCCTTCATCCGGGAAGAGTATCAGGATAACGCGCTAGACGTTTTTAATTCGCTGTGGACGGAGGTGGACGAAAACTACGCTTCCTTCGACGTGCGCGGTATTGACTGGGATGCCGTTTACGCGCAAAATCGGCCCCGCGTAGAAAGCGGCATGCGTAATGATTCGCTCTTCAACGTGCTGGCCGATATGCTCTTCGTCTTACAAGACGGTCACGTGAACCTGCAAGCCGGGTTCGACCTGTCCCGCAACTGGGAGTGGTACCTAGACTACCCGCAAAACTTCGACTACCGCCTGATCGAGCGTAACTACCTGGGCGAAGATCACCAAATATCCGGTCCGTTTCGCCACCAACTCATCGACTCCATTGGCTACGTTTACTACCGAAGCTTCGAAAACAAGGTCAGCGAATCGGTCTTTAATTACGTGTTATCGCGTTACTCAAGTCGAGTAGAAAACGGCGATACCACGATCGTGAAAGGATTAATCATCGATGTGCGCGACAACGGGGGCGGCAGTTTAAGCAACGCAGAAGAAATGGTGAGCCGGTTTACTGAGGAGAAAAAACTGGTGCACTACTGGCAGTACAAAGACGGCCCGGGGCACAACGACCTCACCGAGCGCATCCCCAAGTTTGTGGAGCCAAAGGGTGATTTTCAGTACAATTTTCCGGTAATCGTGCTGGCCAACCGCAGTTGCTACAGTGCCACCAACTTTTTCGTGCAAATGATGAAAAGTTTAAGGGATAACGAGAGAAGAAACATATTAGTGATGGGTGACAGTACCGGCGGCGGCGGCGGCCTGCCGATCAACCGGGAACTGCCCAACGGCTGGACCTACCGCTTTTCCTCTACCGTCACCACGACGGTGGCCGGTGAAAATATCGAGCTCGGCGTGGCTCCCGATGTGCGGGTGGATATGTCCGAAGCAGACCGGCAGGAAGGACGCGACACCATCTTGGAAACAGCGCTGGATACCATCAGCGAAGCCTACCGACGGGCGGTTGAAGGAGATTCATAAGGGGGAGATTAAGAGTCGCTAGTAAGGTCGGAGGAATGCTGCTCAGAAGCGCTGGATTGGCCTAACGCGGGTTTAAAATAACTCTATTACCTTTTTCAGCGTCACCACCAGCACAAATCCAATGAAGCACCAACTAATGATGTTAGAAGAAACCCGCCGGGCCACCCACACGCCCAAGGGTGAACCTAACAACACACCCAGCGACAGCACTCCCGAAATGGGCAGCACAATGTAGCCAAACTGTCCGGACATAACGATGCTCTGCGGTTGGTCAACAAAATTAAAGATTGTGATCCCGAGCGAAGCGATAAAAATCACTCCCAGAGAAATAGACTTGGCCCGTTTGATGTCCAAATGCAGCCCGGCGGTGAGCATGGGCACGGTGATGGTGCCGCCTCCCAGGCCCGACAGCGCACTCATCGCTCCCGAAGTGGCCCCGGTAATCACGTACCACCGCTGCGCATTGGCCACGGGCTGGCGAAACAATAGGTTGCCGTACTTTCGCGAAAGTGCGCCGAGTAGAATAGCAATCAGGAAAAAAATGGTGACGATAGTGAACAGTTGCTTAGAGTACAAAGGAGTGTTCACAAAAGTGAACAGGAGCAGAAAAGCGATGAAGACCGCGCTAAGTCCGACTAGAATCACTTCTCTCCAGTAAAAATCTTTGGTGCGAAGCAGCGAGAGACTTCCGGAAAAGGCGGCTACGGTGGTGCCAAAGATAGAATTCGCAATCACGTACTGGGCAAGTTCGGTTTCCCCAACGCCTATTTGCAGCAAAACCGCTGGCAAAACCAAAATGTAGATGATGCCGCCGCCAATACCTAAAAAGCCGGCCAGGAATCCACCTCCCAGACCGGCTATTATTAATTCAGTATAAAGGGTTGTCTCGCTCAATAATTACTTTTCGCCTTGTAAAATGCTTTCGTAGCGAGAAGCATCGTTGAGCACCTCAATGGCCGCCTGCATCATCAGATCATCGTCAAAAGATGCTTCTATTTTTCCTTCCGCCAAGTGGTAGCGCGATACAACGTCCTCTTCCAAGAGTTCCTTGATTTCGTCCTGATGCTTGGTCAAATCTAATTCCTTATCGTGCTGCACCTGCTGACGCAACGAAGCAATTTGCTCTTTGATGTTATCGTAATACTTTTCGTCCTGAGAGATTTCAGTAAGATCATCAATCGTTTGCTCCACCTCGGTCACGTAATCGTAGTCCTTGTCCTTAATCCACTCCACGAATTTAGCGTACTCGGCATCGCTCATCGCAAACTCGTTAGATTTCGGCGCTTCCGGGTGTTCGTAGTAGTATTTGGTTGCGTAGTCAAAAATCAAGCTTTTCGCGTATAAACTTACAGAAATGGGAGCCAACTTTTTAGACTTCACCAAAATATCGGGCTTGATACCGCCGCCGTCGTAGACCAAACGACCCCGGCCGGTCTGGAAGGCTGTCTTCAGCGAATCGGGCACGCGACCGACGCTGCCGTCGGTGTGGCGGTTGCTGTAATCAATGGCCTGGATGCAGCGGCCGCTGGGCGTATAGTACTTGGCGGTGGTTACTTTCAGTTGTGAGTTGTAGGTGAGCGGACGAGTAGCCTGCACCAAGCCCTTGCCGAAGGTCTTCTCCCCAACTAGCACGGCACGGTCATAGTCTTGCAGCACGCCTGATACAATCTCGGCGGCTGAAGCGCTGCGACTGCTCGTGAGCACTACTAGCGGAATTTCGGTATCCACCGGGCTATCCAGCGCGCGGTAGGTCTTGTTCCAGTCCTTCACTTTCCCCTTGGTGCTCACCACTTCCGATCCTTTGGGAATAAAAGTATTGGAGACGTTTACCGATTCACTCAACAAGCCGCCGGGGTTATCGCGCACGTCGAAGATGATCTTCTTAGCGCCGTCTTCCTTTAATTGCTTTAGTGCTTTTTCTACCTCGCGTCCGGCTCCGGTAGTAAAGTTGCTTAGTTTGATGTATCCAATGTCATCGGTTACCATGCCTGAGTAGGGAACGTTGTTTACCGTGATGCGCTCGCGCTTGATAGACACCGGCAGTTCGTATTCTTCACCGAAGCGTTTGATGGTTACGGTGAGATCGGTGTTGGCCTGACCTTTCAGCAGTTTGCTGATGTCTTCTACCGATTTGCCAATTACGTTCACTTCGCCGATGCGCACAATTTCGTCGCCAATTTTAAGGCCGCCCTTGTCGGCCGGAAAGCCCCGATAGGGCATCAGCACCATGTTGCGCCCGTTGCGTTTGCCGATGATTGCCCCAATGCCGCCGTACTGTCCGGTGGTCATGGTGCGGTAGTCCTCAATGTCGTCTTCCGGAATGTAATTGGTGTAGGGGTCCAGTGATTTAAGCATCGCGTCGATGCCTACTTTCACTAGTTTGTTGGGGTTCACCTCGTCTACGTAGTAGGTATTTACTTCCTTAAATAGCGTGGCGAAAATATCCAGGTTCTTCGCAATGGCGAAGTAATGGTCGCCCGGACCACGGAAGGCAACGAAGGTGACCAGAGCAATGGATGCAACAACAAATGATAATCTACCCAATCTTTTAGCATTCATAAGCGACAGACGTGATTTTAGAGTTTCACTTTGATTAAACGACCAATAATCCCCTTTATTTTTGATTCGATGTCTTGGTAGGGGGCTTGCTTTCTAGCAATATAGATATATGCTTGCAAAAAGTGAACATCTTTATCCGGGCTGTAAGGTATTTGGTGTTTGTGCAATCGGTAGGCTTCGCGCATCTGTCGCTTGATGCGATTTCGATCCACGGCTTTTTTGAAATTGCGGCGGGGCACCGTGAAGAGTGCTTGGTGCTGCGTAATCTCTTGGGAGGGGAGATAGACTAGCTTGATCGGGAAAAAGTTATACGATTTTCCCTGATCGAACAAAGTTTTGATCAGTTTCTGCTGGTGGAGGCGTTCACGCTTCGGGAAAGTTTTCCGCACGGCAGCATGGGTAGTCAACCTTACAGAAAAAGCTGTTCAGTGAAAGGTTTTGGGAGGAAAGCGAAAAAAATAAACGCGATGGCTGTAAGGTTCGTTGGCGAAGTCGAGAAGAAAAAGAAGGGCTTACTGCTTGTGCCTTCTTTCGCTAGATACCGACAGCTTCTTTCTTCCTTTGCTGCGTCGACGGGCGAGCACCGCCCGACCGCTAGCCGAGGCCATGCGTTCGCGAAAGCCGTGCTTGTTTCTTCGTTTGCGCTGTGAAGGTTGGAATGTACGTTTCATGAAATCGTTTTTTAATTCAGGGGTGCAAATATAGAGACTTTTGTGAGAAATAGAAAGCTCGTGGGGTAATTGTCGCTCAGCAGATTTTGCTATCTTGCCTGCTGATTAATCAGCACAAAAACATGAAAGTTCTCAAGTTCGGAGGCACCTCGGTGGGTTCCGCCGATAGCATCAGGATAGTAGGCGACATCATTGAAGAGTATCATCAACAAGGAACGCGCTGCGCCGTGGTGGTGTCGGCCATGGGCGGAATCACGGATCGGCTAATTGCCCTGAGCCAGCGCGCCGCCGCCGGAGACGAAGCGTACACCGATTTGCTGAAAGAGTTAGAAGAGCATCATTTTAGCACCGCCCGCACTCTGATCGGGGTGCAAACGCAGAGTCGGGTGTTTGCATATCTCAAAACGCTGCTCAACGAGCTCGACGATCTGCTGCACGGAGTGTTTCTGCTGCGCGAATGCTCAACGCGTTCTTTAGATTTGGTTTCCAGCTTCGGGGAGCGCCTGTCGGCCTATCTGATCAGTCAGTACATTAGCGAACGGGGCGTAGCCGCTGAGTTTTTGGATGCGCGTCGCATCATCATCACCGATCAAGATTTTAACCACGCCAAGGTAGACTTTCTCGCAACCAACCGCCAGATCAACGACTATTTTGCTCAGCATTCGGCGCTGCAAGTGATCACCGGATTTATTGCGGCAACGGCAGACCAAGAAACCACTACGCTGGGGCGGGGCGGCTCAGACTACACCGCATCCATTATTGGCGCGGCGCTGGATGCCGAAGAAATTGAAATCTGGACCGACGTAGACGGGGTGATGACAGCCGACCCCCGCCAGGTGTCAGCGGCCTTTTCACTGGATGCGATCTCCTACATTGAAGCCATGGAAATGTCACACTTTGGAGCCAAAGTGATTTATCCGCCCACCATGCTGCCAGTGCTGAGCAAAAACATTCCGCTACGCATCCGCAACACCTTTCACCGTGCGTTTTCCGGCACGGTAGTGAGTCGTGATCCGTACTCATCGGTGATTAGCGCGTCGCTCAAAACCAACAAAACCCCGGCGGTAAAGGGCATTTCTTCGATCAAGGAGGTAGCACTGTTATCGCTGCAAGGGAGCGGCATGATCGGGATTCCGGGCATTTCGTCGCGGTTGTTCGGGGCCCTGGCGCAACGGAAGATCAACGTGATTATGATCACCCAGGCTTCCTCAGAGCATACGATTACCTTCACGGTGAGTCCGGCCGATGCTGCCGCCGCGCAACGCGTCATGGAAGAAGAGTTCGCCCCTGAAATTGAAGCAGGTAAAGTTGATGCCCCCTTTGCCGAAACCGAGCGCTCGATCATCGCGATCATCGGCGAAAACATGCGGCAAACCCCTGGCATCTCGGGCAAACTGTTTAGCGCGCTGGGTCGCAATGGCATCAACGTGCGCGCCATCGCCCAGGGGTCATCGGAGGTGAACCTATCCGCCGTCATTGAGCAGCGCAACCTATCGAAAGCGCTGAACACGGTGCACGAAGCATTCTTTTTGTCCGAACGAAAAACGTTGAATGTCTTCATGGTGGGGATCGGCCTCATCGGAAGAACCCTATTACAGCAGATTAATCAGCAGGACGCGTATCTGCTGGAGAACCGACTGCTGCGCATCAACTTTGTGGGCTTGGCAAATAGCAAAAGAATGCTTTTAAGGGAGGGAGGCATTGCCCCGGGCGAATGGCGACAAACGTTAGAGCGTGAAGGAGACACAAGTAACCTCCGCTCGTTCGTCGCCCAAATGCAGCGGATGAACCTGCCCAACTCGGTGTTTGTAGACTGCACCTCCAGCGAAGCAGTCGTAAGGTTTTACCCGGAGGTACTGCAGTCCGCGATATCTATTGTGACTCCCAACAAGCTGGCGAATTCACGATCCTACGCGGATTATCAGCAGCTAAAGCAGCGAGCGATGCAGGCGGGAGTGAAATTCTTGTACGAAACGAACGTGGGTGCCGGACTTCCGGTGATTCGGGTGTTGCAAGATTTAAAAGATAGCGGCGATCGAGTACACAAAATAGAAGGAGTGCTGTCCGGAACGTTATCGTATTTGTTTAACTCGTTCACGGAGGGAACCACGTTTAGCGAAGTGGTGCGCCAAGCGCGAGAAAAGGGGTTCACCGAGCCCGACCCGCGCGACGACCTGAACGGCATGGACGTGGCGCGTAAAATCTTGATTTTAGCCCGTGAGATTGGCGTGCCGCTAGAGCTCAGCGACGTAACCATTGAGAACATTTTGCCCGAAGCCTGCCAGCAAGCTCCTTCGGTAGAAGCATTCTTTACGGTACTCCAAAAAAACGATCCGTTGTTCGAAGAGCGCCGCCAGCAAGCCGAAGCAGCGGGCCAGCGGTTGCGCTTTATTGCCACCCTAGAAGATCAACAAGCGTCGGTGCGCTTGGTTGCCACCGGACCTTCGCATCCGTTTTACACCCTATCGGGGAGTGACAACGTAATTTCGTATACTACCGACCGTTACCGAGAGCGACCACTGGTGGTGAAGGGGCCCGGCGCCGGGGCAGAAGTAACGGCCGCCGGAGTTTTCGCCGACCTGATCAGCATTAGTAATTATCTGTATCAGGATTATTAAAAATGGCTACGCACAAAAAAGCCCAACCATTGCTGGCTGGGCTCGTGAGGCCTTGAAAGAAGACAGTCTAGTAGTTGGTTCCGGCGCGGATCATAGCACAGCGGAAACCGATACTTGCAGTAGCCGAATCTTGTTCGATGTAGCGACGGGTACCGGGCGATAGCCAGTAGGCCACGTCCGCCCAAGAGCCACCCTTGTATACCCGCAGTTCGTTGGTCACCAGCGAGTTGTAATCACCGGTGAAGCGAGGGTTTTTCTCACTGTCGTAACCGCTTTCCGGATCCTCGGTGCCGTCGCGACGGATCGGATTCAGGTCGCTGAAATCTTGGTAAGACAACGGACGGTACACGTCCAGCACCCATTCGTTCACGTTACCGGCCATATTGTACAGCCCAAAGTCGTTCGGAGGATACTCGTATACGTAATCGGTGATCATCGCTCCGTCGTTTAGTTTGCCCGCGATGCCCGCGTAATCGCCGCGTCCGCGCTTGAAGTTAGCCAAGAAGCCTCCCATAGATTTGCCGTAGGGGTTCCGGGTAGCGTGGCCATCCCAGGGGTAGATGCGCTGGTTGGTGTTGTTTTCATCCAGGTATTGCGTACCGATCAAGGCTTTAGCGGCGTACTCCCACTCAGCTTCGGTCGGCAGGCGGAAATCAGGTAGCACCACGCCGCTTTCGAGCGGAATGCGTCCTCCTTCGGGCACCGAAACGTCTAAACCTGACTCTTCGGCCAGCTTCTCGTTCACCACCGAGGTTCTCCAGCGGCAGTAGTCGTTGGCCTGTCGCCAGCTCACTCCCACGACGGGGAAGAAGCGGAAACCGGGATAGCGGAGGTAATGGTTTTCGTAAGGATCGTTGAAGGCCAAATCGCGACGCCACACCGTGGTATCGGGCAGTGCCGAACGATAAAACTCCGTAGTGGAGTCCTGATGCACATCAAACAAATACTCGAGCCAGTGAATGTTGGCGACCTCGGTCTGGTCCATGTAGAACGAAGCAACCGTCACGGTTCGCTCGAGGTTGTCGCGCGAGCCCATCAAGTCTTCTTCGAAGCTACCCATCACGAAGCGGCCTCCTTCAATGTAGACCATATCGGGGGCTTCGGGCTGGCCTTCGTACTCTTGAAGGGTGAAGTTGCCTTCCACATTATACTCGATCCCCGTTTTGGCACTAGAGGGCCCGGGGTTCATGCTGGTGGGCTGGCTTTTGCTGCAGGCAACCAGGGTCGCCGCTCCAAGGGCGACCGATGACGCACTGAGCGCGTGTCTAAACAATTGCTTCATAACCTGTTTTGTTAATATTCGGATGATACTGTGGGCTGATAAACACAAAATATGTAAATAAACTAAGATTGCCCGGTTTATTAAAATACTAAAGTCACTACTTCCCGCGCGAATAACAACCGATAGTGGCCGAAATAGCTAAGATGTAAGGTACACTGCGAAATAAAAAAGAACCTAGCAAAGCGCGTGCACCAAGTCGATTGTGAAACGCCCCAACGCGAAACAAATTATACGCTGGAATTATTTTATCCCAAAATCTCAGAAAGAATAGTGATCGCATCGTTTACGTGCGGCACGTTTTCGATAGACAAAATCGGGCGTTTTTTAGTTTCTTTCATTTGGCAACGTTTTGGGTGCTGTTGCACGTATTGCAAGATGTTGCCAAAAATGTCGGAATTCACGTACTGCGGGTCGTCGGTACGGGCGAAGTAGCACTTCATCCGGTCGCTCTTTAGGGTTAGTTTCTCGAAGCCCAACTGCTCGGCCAGCCACCGCAGACGAACCGTGTTGATCAGCTCAAAAACCGGTTCGGGAAGCGGGCCAAAGCGATCTTCCAACATCACTTTGAACTCCTGAAGCGCGGGTTCATCCCTAATGTTATCCAACTGGGAGTAGATACGCAGGCGTTCGGTGGTGCTGCTGATGTAGGTTTCCGGAATGATCACCTCCAGGTCAGTCTCAATGGAACAGTCTTGCACCAAGGGTTTGGTCACCTCACTTAGTTCGCGGGTGAATAGCTCCTTGAAGTCGCTCTCCTTGAGTTCCTGAATGGCTTCATCTAAAATTTTGTGATACATCTCAAAGCCCAGGTCCGAGATAAAGCCACTTTGTTCGGAACCCAGCAGGTTGCCCGCGCCGCGAATGTCTAAGTCGCGCATGGCTACCTTGAAACCGTCGCCCAGTTCGGAGAATTCTTCCAGCGTAGACAAACGCTTGCGGGCGTCGGCGGTGAGGCCGATGGTGGGCGGCGAAAGCAGGTAGCAGAAGGCTTTACGGTTGGAGCGCCCTACCCTACCCCGCATCTGGTGCAAATCGGACAAGCCGAACATGTGCGCATTGTTGATGATGATGGTGTTGGCGTTGGGGATGTCCAGGCCCGACTCAATAATGTTGGTAGAAACGAGCACGTCGTATTCGCCCTCGATGAACATCACCATGGTTTTCTCCAACCGCGCACCGTCCATTTGTCCATGGGCCACCGCCACGCGGGCATCGGGTACCAAGCGAAGAATGATGTTGGCCACTGATTCTATATCGCCCACTCGGTTGTGCACGAAAAACACTTGCCCACCCCGGCGCAGTTCGTAGCTGATCGCATCGCGAATGACTGCCTCATTAAAGGTGTGCAGTTCAGTGGTGACGGGGCGGCGGTTGGGCGGTGGGGTGGCAATGATGCTCAGGTCGCGCGCTCCCATGAGCGAAAATTGCAGGGTGCGCGGAATCGGAGTGGCGGTGAGGGTGAGCACGTCTACGTTGACGCGCATTTCTTTGAGGCGCTCCTTTACCTTGACGCCAAACTTTTGCTCCTCGTCAACGATTAACAGACCTAGGTTTTTGAATACGACGTCTTTGTTAACGATGCGGTGGGTGCCGATCAGAATGTTCACATTGCCCTCGGCAACCTTCTTCAAAATTGCTTTGATGTCTTTGGTGGACTTAAAGCGGTTGATATACTCCAGGGTGATCGGAAAATCGGACAAGCGTTCGCGCAGGGTGCGGTAGTGCTGCATGGCCAGGATGGTGGTGGGCACCAGCAGGGCTACTTGCTTGCCTTCGGTAACGGTTTTGAAGGCGGCCCGAATGGCGATTTCGGTTTTACCGAAGCCCACGTCGCCGCAGATAAGGCGGTCCATGGGGTGGGGCTGCTCCATGTCGTATTTCACGTCTTCGGTGGCCTTGGCCTGGTCGGGCGTGTCTTCATACATAAAAGACGACTCTAACTCGGCCTGCAAAAAACCATCGGGACTAAAAGCCGTCCCCTCGGCCGCCTTGCGTTTGGCGTAGAGGCTGATCAGGTCTTTGGCAATGTCCTGCACCTTGCGTTTGGCGCGTTTCTTCTTGTTGTCCCACTCGGGCGAGCCCAGTTTGCTAATGGCGGGCGGACCGGTTTCCTGGCCGCTGTACTTAGAGATTTTGTGCAACGAGTGCACGCTCACGTACAGCAGGTCGTCGTCGCGATACACCAGGCGCATGGCCTCTTGTTCGCGGCCGTTCATATCCATCTTCTCCAAACCGGCAAAACGACCCACGCCGTGGTCGACGTGTACCACGTAGTCGCCTACCTTCAGTTCGCGCAACTCTTTGAGGCTGAGCGCCCGTGACTTGCTGCGCACGCCCCGGGTTTTGTAGCGGTGAAAACGGTCGAAGAGCTGGTGATCGGTGTAACAGGCCACTTTGAGCGTGGCGTCAACAAAACCAGCCCGCAGCGAAGTATAAAGCGGTTCGAAAACCACCTCAGAATCAATTTCTTCAAAGATGCGGCGGAGGCGCTCGATCTGTTGTTCTGAGTCGGAGGCGATCAGGTTGGTGAAACCCTGATCGGAGTTTTCTTTCAGGTTCTGCGCAAGCAGCTCAAAGTTTTTGTTGAACGAAGGCTGCGGCTGACTTTGTAGAGCGAATACCGCTTCGGTAGCAGTGTGAAACCGGTTGCCAAACTCCACCACGGTGAATCGGGATAGGTCTTCGGCGAAATGGGTCTGGGTTTCGAACAAAGCGTCGGGCCCGAAAACCACCTGGGTGTTGCCCGCGGTTTGCATCAGTGCTCCGAAATTTTCTTCGGCCTTGGCGAAGTAGGATCCGATGATATCTTCGGTTTGTTGTCGGTCGCGGCACCACATCTGGGTATGTTCGGGCGGCAGGAAATCCAGAAAAG
Organism: Cyclobacteriaceae bacterium; assembly: GCA_965217295.1. Classification (GTDB taxonomy): domain Bacteria; phylum Bacteroidota; class Bacteroidia; order Cytophagales; family Cyclobacteriaceae; genus Tunicatimonas. Next base: position 1,608,457 of record CBDCHR010000008.1, on the reverse strand, counting down.
ACTGCCGCGCTTCGTCCTGAAACTGCGTTTGCACATTCGGGATGATACTAATTTGCGTCATGCTCTCCTGCGACAACTGCGAAGCCACGTCGAAGGTGCGGATGGCTTCCACCTCGTCGCCGAAGAGCTCCAGGCGGTAGGGCATCTCGTTGGCGTACGAAAATATATCTACTATTCCGCCCCGAATGGCAAACTGTCCCGGTTCGTAGACGAAGTCGGTTTTTTCAAAATCATAGTTAACCAGTAGCTCGCTGATAAATTGCGTATCGAGACGCTCACCGACGCGGATAAAAAAAGTGTTCTTCTGAAGGGCCTGCTGGTTAACCACCTTCTCGGCCAGCGCATCGGGATAGGTGACGATGAGGTGCTCCTGCGAGGAGGAATTCAGAATGATATTCAGAATCTCGGCTCGCATCAACACGTTGGCGTTTTCGGTTTCGTCGAGATGATACGGCTTTTTGAAAGAGGCTGGGTAAAGCAGCACCGCTTGATCGTGGTGCAGGTTTTGCAAGTCGTTCTGAAAATAAGCGGCTTCTTCCTTATCGTTTACGACGAAAATTTGGTTTTGCGGTTGAATTTGGTGCACGGCACTAGCAATCACCGCATCCAAACTGCCGGTGAGCCCTTTAAGATGAACCGTTAAAGAAGAAGAATCGGTTATGAGTGAAGCAAGGGTTTGAACAAGACTATCTTGGGTGTATTGATCGATTAAATCCTTCGTCTGCACGCGCGGCCGGTTACTTTTGGTGGGAGATAAATTACAGATTATCAGAACTACCCATCCAGAAATATGTTTCACTAGCAGCAACTCGGCTCACTCACGAAACCGCTATGCAAAATCAGGATAGAAATGCTAAAAAAGCAGCTCAGCAGACAGTTATTGATCGGTTAGAGAAGCTGCATCCGCACAAAACCTTACTGTATCTGGCCATTTTCGGAAGTTGTTTGTTGTTCGGCTTTCTGATGGTCGCCTACACGATGAAGACTGATCAAGACACCTTTATCAACTTCCGTTTCCCTAAAGCGTTTATCGTAAGCTTGGTGCTGTTACTCTTTTCCAGCTTTTCTATTTCGAAGGCGCTCGGAGCTTTTCGCGATGATGATATGAAGGCCCTGAGACAGTCGCTGGGCCTCACCTTGGTGTTAGGCTTGGGGTTCACAATTAGCCAGTACGTGGGTTGGTACGAACTCAACCAGTCTACAATCTATTTGTCGGGTCAGGTGTCGGGTTCGTACCTTTACCTGATTTCCGGGCTGCACGTGATCCACTTAGCGGTGGGCTTGGTATTTTTGACCGCGACCTATACGCAGGTGAGCAACGCTTCACGCGATCAGGTAAAGCGCCTGATTATGGTAACCAATCCGTACCAACGCATCAAATTGGAAATGCTGACGGCATACTGGCACTTTGTGGATGTTCTGTGGGTAATCTTGTTCTTCTACTTTTTGTTTAGTTTCTAGCTTTTCCGATAAATGGTTAGCGTATTGTCGCTTACCCGTTGCTGGCTGATGCGGTACTGATCGCCGAGGCGAGGAGCCGAAAGTCCCTGTCCGAAGGTAACGGGAGCTTGAAACACCCGCGCTTCGTCCCACCACTCTTGGCTAATTAAGAAAGACAGCAGGGTAGCTCCCCCTTCTACCAACACCGACTGAATTTGCCGCGCGTACAGATCGTCCAAAATAAAACGAATTCGCTCTTTCCACGAGGAACTATTTTCCGGAATTTGCGCAAATTCCAGGTTCCGGTGAGTTTCTGTTTTCTGAACGTTGTAGCACAACGTGGGCTGTGATTGATCAAAAATATGCAATTGCTGGCTTAGCTGAAGTTGCGGATCGATAATCAAACGAAGGGGGTTAGACCCGGTCCAGTAACGCACATCGAGTTGCGGATTGTCGCGGAGGCCGGTGGTTTTACCTACCCAAATAGCGGCCTCCTGCGATCGCCACTGATGCACTAGTCGGCGAGCGTGGGCATTGCTAATCCAGTACGGATCGGCGTGGACCGGGGCGATAAAACCGTCGGCCGTTTCGGCCCACTTAAGGATAATATAGGGGCGTTTTTGCTGTTGCCAAGTGAGAAACCGGCGGTTGAGATCAAGGGCTTCACGCTGCACCGGACTTTCTGGCGCGGTGCCGACGAAGTATTTATCGAGAGCAAGCGAAGCGCACCAGGTGGAAAGCTCCTGAGCCGTAGCCAACGGATTGATGCTCAAAAACAGAGTGCGGTTTTCAAAAACTTTGTTCTGCAGACCGAACAATTTAGCTGCGGTAGACCCTTCTTCGATAATCTTTTCGCCATCGGCCACCACCCACCCGAGCCAGGGGCCTTTGAAAATCGCGCCCTGACTTGCCACGGCTAGGTCGATCGCCCGGCGGAAGAAAGGAACGAACTGTTTCGCGGTAGCATCATCAATCATAAATCAGCATCTTTGAGCAACCAGACAACGGCGACCATGAGCCAAGTATACGAATTAAAAGAATTGCAGCGCCAAATTCAGAAAAAACTAGCGTTGATATCCAGCGGTGGGGACGACACATCGGCAATAACCGCTTGGTTGCTAGAGCATTACTTAGGCGTGAGCCGCACCGACCTGTTGCTGAACAAGCGTGTAGAAGTTTCACCAATCAAGCAACAACGGATCGACCGGGCAATAACTCGCCTGCTTAATCAAGAGCCCATTCAGTACGTGCTGGAAGAGGCGTATTTTTACGGCCGGAAGTTCAACGTCTCGCCCAGCGTGCTTATTCCCCGGCGCGAAACCGAAGAGTTGGTCGCGCTGGTGCGACAGGAAAATCCACAGTCGGGTCTCAAGGTGTTGGACGTAGGAACGGGCAGCGGGTGCATTGCGGTGACCCTGACGAAGGAAATGAACCGGCCTAGCGTATACGCGCTAGAAATAAGTGCTACTGCGGTGCAGGTAGCGCAAAAAAATGCGGCTACTTATCAGTCGGAAGTCACGTTTATCACCGGTGATTTGTTTCACGAGTCGCTTTTGGTTCCCGCCCCGTTCGACATAATTTTGAGCAATCCGCCCTACGTGCGACGAAGCGAGGCCGCGGCAATGGAAGCGCGGGTTTTGGCGTATGAGCCTGAACAAGCGCTTTTTGTGAGTGACGAACAGCCCCTACGGTACTACGAAGAAATCGCGCGCCGGTGCCGAAACGGATGGTTGCGGGCGGGGGGAAAGATCTACTGGGAGATTAATGAAGCATTAGGGAAAGAAACAGTTGCGCTTTTAGAAAATGGAGGCTTCGAAAAAGTGGTCTTACAGAGAGATATGCAAGGAAAAGATCGATTCGTTAACGCAACGCTGTTATGATAAATTCGTAATGGTTAACTTTGTAAACGTTAAATGCCAATTTTTGGTGGCCCTTGCACCGCCGGTCGAGGTCAACTTCACTTTAACAAACGATGAATTGAGCAATTTGCACCCAATATTTGACACCTTGGTGAGCAAGCAGCAGAAAGAAAGCCTATTGGGTCAACGAGGCCGGGTGATCTGGCTGGTGGGTTTGTCGGGGTCGGGCAAGAGCACCCTGGCCCGCGCGGCTGAGCACACTCTACACGCGCAGCGAAAGGTGACCATGCTGCTGGACGGCGACAACCTGCGCACCGGGGTGAACGGTAACCTGGGCTTCAGCCAGGAAGATCGGATAGAGAACATCCGCCGCGCCGCCGAGGTGGCCAACCTCTTCGCCGGGGCGGGCGTGATCACCCTTTGTTCATTGATCACCCCTACCCAGGCTCTGCGCGAACTGGCCCGGTCTATCCTCGAGGATGATTACTTTGAAGTATACATAGACTGCCCTCTGGAGGTGTGCGAGCAACGTGACGTGAAGGGACTGTACGCCAAGGCCCGCCGGGGCGAAATTAGTGACTTCACCGGGGTGAGTGCTCCCTTTGAAGAACCGCAGCATCCTGACCTACGTCTGCCTACTCATGAGCAGTCGTTAGAAGAGAGCCATCAAATTTTAGTAAACACCATTCTAGATCTCACTGCCCTATGATCTCCTATAACCTCACCCACCTGCAACAGTTAGAGTCCGAGGCTATCTTCATCATGCGCGAGGTAGCCGCCCAGTTTGAGCGCCCCGCCCTGCTATTTTCCGGAGGCAAAGACTCTATTGTGATGGTGCGCCTGGCGCAGAAAGCCTTCTGGCCCGCCAAACTGCCCTTCCCCCTGCTGCACATCGACACCGGTCACAACTTCCCCGAGACCATTGCCTTCCGTGATGAACTAGTGGATAAGTTGGGCGCTACTTTGCAGGTACGCTACGTGCAGGACGCTATTGACCAAGGCCGCGCGGTGGAAGAGAAGGGGCCTAACCCTAGCCGCAACGGGTTGCAGACCATTACCCTGCTGGAAGCGTTGGAAGAACTCAAGGTAGACGCCGCCTTTGGAGGCGCCCGACGGGATGAGGAAAAAGCGCGGGCCAAAGAGCGTTTCTTCTCGCACCGCGATGAGTTCGGTCAGTGGAACCCCCGGCAGCAGCGCCCCGAGTTGTGGAACCTGTTCAACGGACGCAAGAACCAAGGCGAGCACTTCCGGGTGTTTCCCCTGAGCAATTGGACCGAGATGGACGTGTGGCAGTACATTGCCGCTGAGCAGTTGGCTATTCCGCCCATCTACTTTTCGCACCCCCGAACGGTGGTGGAGCGCGATGGAGCGCTGCTCGCACAATCAGAATTTATCACCCTAATGAAGAACGAGACCTATCAAGAGCGGCAGGTACGCTTTCGCACGGTGGGTGACATGACCTGCACGGGGGCGGTAGAGTCACCGGCGAGCAGCCTGGAAGCCATCATTGCCGAGGTGGCCGCGGCTACTGTGACCGAGCGGGGCGGGCGGGCCGACGACAAGCGGTCGGAAGCGGCGATGGAGGATCGTAAGAAACAGGGATACTTTTGAGATGTAAAATGTGAAATGAGAAAGTAGAGATAAGAAATAAGAAATTGAAAAAAGCGATACGATGAGTATAGACTTGAAACAGCGGACCAAAGAATACGCGTTAGCGATCATTCGCTTGTGTGCCACTTTACCCAAGAATGAGGTGGGAAGGGTGATCGGAAGGCAGTTGTTGCGTTCGGGTACTTCGGTGGGGGCTAACACGCGAGCCGCTTTCCGAGGCAGAAGCAAGAAGGAGTTCATTGCCAAACTAGGCATCGTCATTGAAGAAGCCGACGAAAGTCTTTACTGGCTAGAACTGCTTACCGAAGGGGAAATTATCAGTAAAGACCAACGCGTTAGCGCTCTGATGCAGGAAACCGAGGAGTTGCTAGCCATCTTCGTATCAATAAAAGCCAAGCACAAAGTATAGGGCTCGTCTCTCATATCTCACCTTTTCTTTAAGTTTCACATCTCACATCTCACATTTTACCATGGATTCTCAAGAACTTGACCTACCAACCAGCCAACAGTATTTGAATATGGATTTGCTGCGCTTCACTACCGCCGGTAGCGTAGACGACGGCAAAAGCACCCTGATTGGTCGGTTGCTCTACGACAGCAAGGCCATCTTTGAAGATCAGTTGGACGCTGTAGAGCGGGCCAGCACCAGCGCCGGAGATGCTCATGTGAACTTGGCCCTGCTCACCGATGGTCTGCGCGACGAGCGCGAACAAGGCATCACCATCGATGTGGCCTATCGTTACTTCGCCACCCCCAAGCGCAAGTTCATCATCGCCGACACCCCGGGTCACATCCAATACACCCGCAACATGGTGACCGGGGCCTCTACGGCCAACTTAGCTATCGTGTTGGTGGATGCCCGCCACGGAGTAGTGGAGCAAACCTGTCGCCACGCTTTCATCGCTTCGCTGCTGCGCATTCAGCATCTGATCCTGTGCGTGAACAAAATGGACTTGGTGGATTATCAGGAAGCCACCTTTGAGCAAATCAGGGAAGCCTTTGCTCAGTTCAGCTCCAAGCTCAACATTCCCGACATCATCTATATTCCCATCAGTGCGCTTAAGGGCGATAATGTAGTCCATAAATCTGAGAATATGCCTTGGTACGGGGGGGGCAGTTTGCTTTACACGCTGGAGAACGTGCAGGTGAGCAGCGACTACAACCTAGTGGACTCCCGCTTTCCGGTGCAACGCATCATTCGTCCGCAGTCGGACGACTACCACGACTACCGCAGCTACGCCGGACGGGTGGCCGGAGGAGTGTTCAAACCCGGTGATGAGGTGATTGCCCTGCCCTCGGGTTTGACAACCACTATTGCTTCCATTGACACCATCGACGGTGAGCTAGAGGAAGCCTACCCGCCCATGTCGGTGGCCATGCGGCTGAGCGACGATCTGGACGTGACGCGAGGCGATATGCTGGCCAAGCCGGACAACCAGCCTACGATAGGGCAAGACATTGATCTGATGATATGCTGGCTGCACGAAAAAGCACTAGTGCCGGGAGGTAAGTACGCCCTGCGGCACACCACGCAGGAAGGGCGCTGCATTGTCAAAGAAGTGAAATATAAAGTAGATATCAACACCCTGCACCGTAGCGAAGAAGACAAAAACATCGGACTCAACGATATCGGACGCATCCGCATCCGCACCACCACCCCGTTGCTCTATGACCCCTACCAAAAAAACCGCACCACCGGTAGCCTGATCCTCATCGACGAGTTCAGCAACGAAACCCTGGCCGCAGGCATGATTATCTAAGTATTTGCGTTATGCTAGAATGAAGCGATTTATTGTAGTAGGGCTGATCCTGTTTGGGGTTTCCTCTTTTTGTTTTTCGCAGGAGCCCTCCCCCACAGTGTATTTCATCGGAGGTTCTACCACTTCTCACTATCCCCCCAACCGTTACCCTCGCATGGGTTGGGGACAGGCGATGCCTCACTTCTTCACCGACGAAGTGCGTTTCTCTAACCAAGCGGCGGAAGGGCGCAGCACCAAAAGCTTCCGGGAAGAAGGCCGGTGGCAGGTAATCCTGGATAAACTACAGCCGGGCGATTACGTTTTTATTCAGTTTGGACACAACGACCAGAAAGACTATCGTCCGAAATTGTATACTGAACCATTCACTTCTTTTTCAGATAATTTGCGTTGCTACGTAGAAGAAACTCGTGGTAAGCAAGCTATTCCGGTTTTGGTCACGTCTATTAACCGACGAAAGTTCAATAAGATTGGAAGGATTAAGAATACGTTGGGTCTTTATCCAGCCGCAATGCGCAAGGTAGCCCACGAACTAAGTGTGCCGTTGGTAGATCTTCACGCTGCTTCTGAGGAGTTATTTAACGAACTAGGCCCCGAGGGAAGTAAAGATTTATTTATGTGGTTAGAACCAGCAGCCTACGAAAATTATCCGGAGGGAGTTCAGGATGATACTCATTTGACTGAGGCAGGAGCGATGGCTATGGCCAAGTTAGCAGTAGAATCTCTACAGCGCAATCAAGTGGCACTGAAAGACTATCTAAAAAAACATTATATAATTAAATGACTTTTTATTTTAATTTTTAAAAGTGATTTCATAACTTTGATGACTGTCTGATTGATGAATTCTTGTTAGTTAGTAATACTTTTTAATGCTTTTCAATTCTTACATTTTTCTTTTGTTCGCCAGTCTGGTGCTGCCTCTATTTTTTGCAGTACCCCGGCGATATCGAAACCATTATCTGCTACTGGTTAGCTATGTCTTCTATGGATATTGGGACTGGAGATTTTGCGGACTGCTTGCTTTTTCAACGTTTTCCGATTTCTTCTTAGGACAACAATTATACGTTGCTACTACTGATCAACGGAGGAAGTTGTTTCTGTGGACCAGCATTGTGGTCAATTTGGGAGTGCTGTTTTCATTCAAGTACTTCAACTTTTTCATCGATAGCTTTCAGGGCATGGTAGCTCCGTTAGGGGGTGATCTCGATTTCCTGCACCTCACCATCATCTTGCCCGTAGGAATATCGTTCTACACGTTCCAAACGATGTCTTACACAATTGATATCTACCGTCGTAACTTAGTGCCAGCGCGCTCCCTTATTGATTTCGGGCTGTTCGTAGCCTTCTTTCCCCAACTGGTGGCCGGGCCGATAGAGAAAGCGAAACAGTTGTTGCCACAGATCATCAACAAACCGCTGCCCACCAAACTCCAAATCAGAGAAGGCATCACCCTGATCATTATCGGCTTCTTCAAAAAGGTGATGATCGGAGATACCACCGGAAGGTTTGTAGACCGGGTGTTCGGAGAGATGGAAGCCTTTAGTTCCGGTGAACTGCTGACCGCATTAGTATTATTTTCTATTCAAATCTACGCCGATTTTTCGGGATACAGCAGCATTGCTCGGGGGTTGGCTAAAATATTGGGTATCGAATTGATTCGTAACTTTGAGCAGCCCTACCTTTCGGCCAGTATTAGTGAGTTTTGGCGCCGCTGGCACATTTCGCTGGGAGCTTGGATCAAGGATTACATATACATCCCGTTAGGCGGAAACCGCCGAGGTGAGTTCAGGACCTACGTGAACTTGATGATCACTATGGTGTTGATAGGATTGTGGCACGGTGCCAGTTGGACCTTTGTGGTGTATGGACTGCTTAATGGAATCTATTTGGTCGTACATCGTTTCTTGCTCAACGGAAGCAAAATAGCTGGAAGGTATTCATACGGAGGCATAAAAAGTTTTTTGTTTTTCGTGGGGAGCGTAATATTCACCAACATACTGGTGATGATCACTCGCATTTTCTTTCGTTCTCCAACCTTCGGCGACGCGGCCTACTTTGTGACCAAAATTGTGCAGTGGGAAAGTAGTCCTATTGCGTACGACTTAGTTATAATGTCCGTGACGTTTGCTGTTATGACATTTGCTTTGGATATTGTTGAATACTATACTCGTCGGCATGATTACATTTTGCAGATTAGACCCCGGGCTGTCCGCTACGGGGTACTAGCCTCGCTGTCTTTTGTGGTTTTAGTGTATATGTTTCAGTACAAACCGCTACCGTTTATCTACTTTCAGTTTTGATGAAGTACGTAAAATTTATTGGAATCTTCTTACTTACCACCGCAGTGATGATGCTCTTGTTGGAGGCGTATATACGCGGTGGTCGAATCGAGTCTACGCTGAACACCGACGTAGATCCCGATGTGGGAAGGATAAGGCTTGCCAATGCCCAGTATATTTTTTACAACGAAGGAATGTCTATTGGTGAGTTCAACAAATACGGTTACATCGGGCCCGCCTATTCGCCCCAGAAGTCTGCCAATACAATAAGAATAGCCCTGTTAGGAGACTCTTACACCGAAGGATTGTATATGGCAGAAGAGCGTCACTTTCGTGCATTATTAGAACGAGCACTACAAGAAAAGCATCCAGAGAAAACCGTCCAGCTTCTCAATTTTGGGCGAAGTGGGTTTGATTTATCGGATATGTATGCCTATGAGAAAAATTTTGTGTCGAAATTCAATCCGGACCTAGTGTTGTACTTAATTAATCCGTTTGATTTTATTCAAAGGAACACCGACCCTCTGGTTCCCCATTGGTACCTGGAAAACGATTCGTTGAAACTCAATATGAAGTTCACTGAAGGAAGTGACCATAAATCTTATCAGTTGGTAAAAGGATTGTTGCAGAGAAGCGCCCTGCTTCAAATGCTAAAGAACGCGTACAACTTAGCTAAAACTGACCAAGTCACTTCCATCGTTCTTGATAAACTAGCTCCGGCACCGAAGGATGAGCTAAATCAATTTAAGGAAAACTACCGATTTGAAGAGGATATTGCTACGCAAGAGGTTTCCCGAAGGATCATGCAACAGTTGAGCTCTCGCCCTGACGTTATCGTGATCAATCGTGATCAAAACCCTTGGACTTCCGAGCTTATACGATGGTCAGGCGTTAAGTCCATGCGATTCATAGATTTGGGGCCCCTCTTTGTTCGCTTGCGCAAAGAAGGACACGAGACACGCTACTGGAAATCAACTAATCAACACGGTCACTGGAACGTGAAGACCCAAGAGTACGTAACAACCTTTTTATTGGATAAGTTGGACCCCATTGTTCGAGAAAAACGTAAGTTTTTAGCAAAAGAAAATTAGAAATTAGCAGTGGTTACCCTGCTATCAATTGCTGGCGGCTAATCTTTGGGAAGCTTTTGGGTTGTGCTCAAAGTAAATCCAATCTACGGAAATCCCCGCGCCTTCCGCACTTCCTTCGGAAACCGAGGCTACAAGGTGCACCTCTTTCTGTCCGGAAGGCACCGCGCTCAGCGGAAGGCGCACCTCAGCCCAGTCCGTAGCTCCTTTCGTATCGGGCAACGCAACCGTACCAAGTTCCTTTCCATCCTGAAGCTTCACCGTCAGCTTCGTGCCGGGGGCGGTCGCGGCTATGCGTAGCGTAAGGGCATTCACATCCTGAAAGTCGATGTTGTCAAAGACCAAGTAGCTTCCCTCTTTCATCCGATCAATATACGAATACTTCTCTTCGGAAGCGTTGCGAACTCGGGCATCAAATTTCTTGTCAAAGCTTTCAGCCTGCACTCTCGGATTGCGCAGCACGACCTGCTTCACCCGGGTTAATGGACCTACGCCCTCTCCCCCCTTGTCGGTGTACTTGACGGTCATTTCGTACTGGCCGCTTACGTTGCTGGGTTGTGGCTCAGGATTAAGCGTTCCGGCCAGGGGTAGCGATGATCGTTCATCGAGCGACAGAATGTAGTCTACGATATGACCGGCTTCCTGCTCCGAAACAGCTTGGGCGGGCATAGCCCGTTCGCCCCAGTTGCCCTTGCCACCCTTCAGAATTTTGTTCACCAGCATACTGGTAGTTTCATCATTGCGTTCGTAGCGAGCCGCTACCGCATTGTAGGCGGGACCCACCGACTGCTTTTCGTACGAGTGGCACGCTTTGCAACCGCTGCCCTCGATCAGGGAAAAGCCATCGGTTACCATCTTATGACCCAAATCGTCGGTGCTGCTCGCGGTCGGAACAAAGTTAAAGGAAAAGTCTACGGCTTGCGCATCAATGCTACCCTTAGTTAAGCTACCGTCTTCCCGGTCATCAACCTTCACTTGGTACTGGATGGGAACGCCCTGCCAGTAGAAAGATGAATTGGAAGCCAGCACAATGTCTACGGTCGGCGGATCGTTGCCTACCTCAATCTCCAGGGTTTTGGTAGTGCTCGCTCCGACCTGATCCACCACCGTTAGCTGAACCGGATACTTGCCCGCCTTCTCGAACGTATACTTGGGATTAACCTCTTCCGACTGCACGTCCTCGCCCTCAAATGTCCAGCGGTAGCTAAGTTCGTCATCAGCGTCGTAGTCAAAACTGCCTTCACTAGAGAAAGAGGCGGTGAAGGGTGGAGCGCCCATTGTCTGGTCAGCCGCAATTTGCGCCACCGGGGGGCGGTTGCCTTCGGAGTAGTCGATGCGCGACAGCATCGCGCCGGGATTGGCCGCAAACCAATCGCTTCCGTATTCTAATAAGTACAGCTCTCCGTTCGGACCAAGCTCAAGGTCGATTAGGTGGTTGAAGGCTTCCGATTCCAAAAAGGGCTCAATGCGCACCAGGTCACCGTTCGCATCCAAGGTGAGGGCCTTGATCCAACCGCGCATCCAATCGTAAATAAATACCTTGTTATCATAGTAATCGGGCAGGCGCTTGTGACCGTAAGGAAACATCTCGGAGTGGTATACCGGCCCGGCCATCGCGTTGCGTCCGCCTTCGCCCAGCGATGGGAACTCGGGTGATACATCGTACGGATACCAAAGCAATGCTTTCTGAAAGGGCGGTAGTACCTCGGCACCAGTGTTGTTAGGCGAGCGGTTTACCGGGGCGGCGGGGTCGTAGTCGGTGCCGATCTCACCGGTAGCAAAGTCGTAATCGGGATAAGCCTGGTTGCCGCGGAAGTAGGGCCAGCCGAAGTTGCCCGCCGCTTTAGCTTGGTTCACCTCGTCGTAGCCGCGGGGCCCCCGCTCACTGTCTACGCGGGCATCGTTGCCCACGTCACCCCAGTAGAGCCAGCCGGTGGCCTGATCCACGCTAATGCGGTAGGAGTTGCGGGTGCCCATCGTATAAATCTCGGGCCGCCCGCTCGAACCGTCTTTCGGAAACAAGTTGTCATCCGGGATGGAGTAGGTAGCATCGTCGTTCACGCTAATGCGGATTACCTTGCCGCGCAGGTCGTTGGTGTTGCCCGAGGAGCCTTGGGCATCGAAGGGGGCGCGGCCGGGGCGCTCGTCGATGGGGGCGTAGCCTTCGGACTCAAAGGGATTGGTATCGTCGCCAGTAGATAGGAACAGGTTGCCATCGGGACCGAAGGCGATGGATCCGCCGGTGTGGCAGCACTGCTCCCGCTGCACGTCAACGGTGAGGATAAGTTTCTCAGACGACATAATCAGGCTATCGCCCAGCAGTAGAAAGCGCGACAGGTGCTGCACCGGCTCATCGCCCGCGGGCGAGTAGTACATATAAATCCAGTGATTGCGATAGAAGTCCGGGTCGCGGGCAATGCCCATCAGGCCGTCTTCAAACTTGGTGTGCACGTCGAGCTGGGCAATCTGCTTGTGCGATTCGGTTTCGGGGTCGTAGAGAATCACCGCCCCTTTGCGTTGCGTGAATACTACTTTGCCGTCGGGCAGCACGGTGAGTTCGGTAGGTTCTTCCAGGGGGCCGGGCACCAGCACGTGCTTCACGAAGCGGTTGTCGTCGGGTACGGGCAATGAGCGGGCCCGTTGGTAGTCTAGGTTATTGTCGCCAATAGCAAAGGCGAGGCCTTCGGCGATGAGTTCCGCTTCGCGGGAAGAAGATAGGCTTGCCGAGACCTTCTTGCCATTCAGGTAAAAAACGTTTCCCCCGTCGTATTCGCGCTCAACAACGTTGATACCTTCTTCCTGAGTATTTCCCTCTTTAGTGGACATCAGTTCTACCGGCGTCTCCGAGAATTTGGGACTTTCGGTTGCCTCCGTTTGCCGTACGCCAAGCAGCCCTTCGTACCAGGGCCAGGTGTATTGAGTATTGATCGGAGAGGCTACGCCCACAAAACCGCCACCCGCCTGCACGAAGCGTTCCACGCTGGTTTGCTGCCGAACATCCAGTGAATCAACCAGGGCACCGAGGAACACCACCGTGCTATAATTGACTAAGTTATCTTCATCGAGCAGCACCGCCCGACTGGTGGTATCCACCCGAAACTGCTGTTGTTGCCCAACCTGCCGGATCACTTCAACCCCGGCAGGAGCATTACCTTCGGTGGGTTGGTAAAAGACCAGAACGTTTCGTTCGCGTTCGCTTTGACAAGAAAAAAGCACGAAGAAGCCCAAAGACAGGCCCAGAAGAGCGGATAGCGTACGCATAAGGAAAGTGTGAGTTAAACCGGTGAACGGAGCACGGAATTTAGTGCCTATCAAGGTAAGAAACCAAGAAGATGACAAAATTAGTTTCGGATAAACGGTTTGTTTTGCTTGGGTGGGTGATGGTATGATAGCTACGTAGGCAATGGTACAATGGCTACGCGAATGAAGACTCGACGCCTACGTAGGAGATTTTCGTATGAGAAGAGATCCGGATGAAATTGGCAAGTAATCAAGAGATGGTTGGTGCCGATTGAGATTTGCTTCTAACGAGGCCGCGCCAGAAAGCTAGGCGTGTTCCTACGGTTGCACGTCACGCCGACGAAGGGCAGATAGCACGTGCCGCTCGGCCTCCCGCTTCTTCTTTCTGCCGTTCGCGGAAGCAACGACTCCGCCGACTAGTGCTCCTAGTCCGACACCAGTAATAATGCCGTAGCGAGCTTTTTCGGCGGCTGCATCCGGACTCGCAAGAATACCTTCTAACGAAGCAAAAAACAACCCCACCAAACCTACCGAAGCAGTTACACTGCCAATGCCCACCAACCCATATCCGCCCAAGAGGCGTCCGTTGGCTTGCTCATTGGCTTTTAAGGCTTGCTGCAAATATTGGTTCACCTCTGGGTCGCCCCACTGATAGTCACGCGCCGGAAAACCCCGCCGTTCTAGCCACCGAATCTGTTGCTTTAGTTGCTGAGGAGGGTTGTTAGACGATTCTTGCCCGTACCCGACCCGGCACAGCATGGTCAGTGAAAGGATTAACCAGATGGAATAAATGAGTATCTTCATTATAGTAGTTACGTAGACAGTGTAAGGAGCATATACGTATAATCTAATAAAATGTTGAAATGTGCTGATTAAGGAATCAGCGTCTCGTTGGTGGCCGAAAGTAAGACAAAACACTAGATTCAAATGCATGCTACCGCCCTGATCGATAAGATAGCCGTTGCGAGGGTTGCTGTGGTGGGGGAGAAAGGCAACTTCTACAATAAGACAAGCGCAATGCAGCAGAGAGCGCGACTTCTTAGTAGTTGGATGAGAATAATTTGTAGGGTTCTTTGCGTTTATTAGTTGGTGATGAGTGACGCCGGAGGGCGGACCTAACTGCTATACATGGTACAAAACACGTTAGAAAAATCTCTTTTTATCAGGTCGCTTTTATGAATCACGAAAAATAACTCTCCGGCGTCGCTCCACTGGAAGTCACCACGCGATGCAACTTCCAGTAAGATCACCCAGTCTTCGGGGTTTCCTTTAAGAGCCAGCGAAGCCTCGTGCTCAGGGTGTTGGTGCTGCGAGAAGCCGTAGCTGTTAACTTTATAGTCAGCTTCGTTTTTTTCGGACAGCGCTTCCTCAAAGAGCATGTACAAATCGTCCTCCAGAAATTCACTGTCCTCTAGCACCGCTGCCGGGCCCGACGCTTCAGCTCGATAAATGCTGTGGGCTTCAAATGACAGCTTGATTCGACCGTCGGCTTGGTAGTTGTCTAACAACCGGGCTTTGATGGCAGGCGCGGCCGGTTGCAGTCAGGCAGCCAAAGTCACCTCCAGGTTCTTGCCAAATTCTGAGATATCCCACTGACATTCGTTTGGGTTGATCTCAAAGTCAAAGTCGCCTATTCGGAACACGTCTTGGCCATTGGCCGGAACTGAAAAAGCCGGAACGCTGGGCTCCGGCTCGTTTGCAGTTTTTTTCTTAATTCCCATAGTGCGTCCGAAGGGCAGGTGCTACAACCGCTTCACCCGAATATTCCGAAACGACACCTCGTCGCCGTGGTCTTGCAGGGCAATGTGCCCTTCTTTTGCCAGTCCGTAGGCGGGAAACTTAGCAAATTTGCTGTTGGCCACCATCTCTTCCCACTCGGGAGTCCACAGTTCGTACTCTACCACTTTTTCGCCGTTGAGGTAGTGCTCCACTTGTCCATCGTTCACCACTAAGCGGGTAGTGTTCCACTCTCCGGCGGGTTTCACGGTTTCTACGGTTGACTTTTGCAAGTCGTAGTTGTCGCCCGCGCGGTGCTTTTCAATCTTGGCATCGGCGTGGCGTTCGTTGTCCAGCAGTTGGTACTCGGGGCCGGTATGGTAGGTGGCGCCCAGCGTATCGGCTTCGGCC
Organism: Cyclobacteriaceae bacterium; assembly: GCA_965217295.1. Taxonomy (GTDB): domain Bacteria; phylum Bacteroidota; class Bacteroidia; order Cytophagales; family Cyclobacteriaceae; genus Tunicatimonas. The sequence goes on along the minus strand of CBDCHR010000008.1, from coordinate 1,593,056 downwards.
ACGTGAAACATCAGGCCGCTGTTGCCGCCCTCCGATATCTTCCACTCCATCTCCAGGGCAAAATCGTCGTACTCTTCCTTGGTAATAAGGTCGCCGCCGCCCTTGCCGGTGAGGGTGAGAACGCCATCTTCCAGCACCCAGGCTGAACCAATGGTATCGGCCTTGAAGTTGCGCCACTCGTCTAGCGAGGTCAGGTCAGTCCACTCGCCCTCTGCTTCGGCGGTCTCCGGGGCGTCGATCAGTTCAACATCTTCGGTAGTCGTCACCCGTTCGGGATTGGAGCTGCAGGCGGCTAAGCTACTGATGAACACTCCGAACGCTAGGGCGGGGAGCAGGTTGTCGGTTATGAGTATCATAGTTGTTCAGTTTAAGGATGTTCTTGTAATGATTATGAAGGGTTCAGCTACTGGTTTTATAGTCCTAGAATCTTCTTATTTGTTTTGTCGTCCACCTGCCCCCCCGCGAAGTCGTCGAAGGCACGCTCGGTCACCTGGATCAGGTGGGCACTCACGAACTCAGCCCCTTCGGTGGCTCCCTGCTCGGGGTGTTTCATGAAGTCTTCCCACTCCACCACGGCCCAGCCGTCGTAATCGTACTGCGCCAGTTTGGTGAACACCGCCCCAAAATCTACCTGCCCGTCGCCCGTGGAGCGGAAGCGGCCCGGTCGGTCGGCCCACGATTCGTAGCCGCCGTAGACGCCTGACTTACCGGTGGGATTGAATTCGGCATCCTTCACGTGGAACATCTTGATGTGCTCATGGTAAATGTCGATGAAAGAGAGGTAGTCCAGTTGCTGTAAGACGAAGTGGCTGGGGTCGTAGAGGATCTTGACGCGGGGGTGGTTGCCGGTGGCCTCCAGAAAGCGTTCGAAAGTAGCGCCGTCGTGCAAATCTTCTCCGGGATGAATTTCGTAGCACACATCTACTCCGTGCTCATCGAAAGCGTTGAGGATGGGTGTCCAGCGGTCGGCCAGTTCTTTAAAGGCCATTTCAACAAGTCCGGCGGGGCGCTGGGGCCAGGGGTACATGAACGGCCATGCCAGGGCTCCCGAGAAGGTGGCGTGCACGTTCATGCCAAAGTTGCGGCTGGCTTTGGAGGCGAGCATCATCTGGTTCACCGCCCATTCGGCGCGGGCCTTGGGGTTGCCGTGCACTTCGGCCGGAGCAAAAGCATCGAACATCACATCGTATGCCGGGTGCACGGCTACCAGTTGGCCCTGCAAGTGCGTGGAGAGTTCTGTGATTTCTACACCAGCCTCCTGGGCCACTTCCTTGAGTTCGTCGCAGTAGTCTTTGCTGTCGGCCGCTTTTTGCAGATCAATGCAGCGCGGATCGAAGGTGGGCACCTGCACTCCTTCATAACCAGCGTCCGACATCCACTGGCAAGCGTTTTCCAAAGTGTCGAAGGGATATTCGTCGCCCATGAACTGGGCTAAGAAGATGGCGGGTCCTTTAATATTCTTCATGGGCTAGGTTGTTTAGGTAAGACTAAAAAGCTTTTTCTATCTTCCGGAACATATCTTTATAGATAGGATCACGGTGCACGTAGGTAGCTACTCGGTAGGGCGGGCGGGAGTCATCGAAGCGGTAGGTCAGCTCATCGGTGAGGATGGGCGTGCTGCGCACCTCGGTGTTGAACCAATTAGCATCGATCAAATAAGCCACCGCCGAAATGTCCCAGATCACCTTTGACCAAGCGAAATGGTCTTGGTGGTAATCCTTAAATATTTCCACCAGGTAATCACCGATTTCACCTTTGCCTTCCAGGTAGGTTTCCACCTCGGGCACCGTGGTGAGCAGGTGCGAGGTGACGGGTTCGGTGGGCAACTGAATGAGGGGGACGCCCGAATCGAAGAGCACCTGCGAGGCGAGCATGTCTTGCTGCAAATTGAATTCGCGGGCATTGGGCCAGTTGAGTCCCTTGCCGCCCAGCCACACCACCAGAATGTTGTTGACGATCGAGGGCTCCAGCAGCAGGGCCGAGGCCACGTTGGTGGGCGCGCCCACGGTGAGCACGTACAACGGCCCTTCCGCGGCCTGGGCCCGACGAATCAAATCGCGCGCAGCATCACTTTCAATTGGTTGATCCAGACTTTTGAGAAACCCCGCCGACCCGCGGTGCACCAGTCCGTCGGCGGGGCGGTTCATCTTGTCAAGCAGCCGCAGGATCTCTTCGTAGCTCTTCTCCATGCCGTCGGCGGCGCTTTCCGAGCGGTCGTTCAGAAAGGGAGCGGCGTAGATGGCCTCAATGGTCATCTGCTCGGGCGAGAGCAGCGCGTAAACCAGCGCAAACTGGTCGTCGATCTCATTGTAAGTGTCAGTGTCGAGCACGGCGGTGACCGGTCCGCTAGGAGGCTGCAGCCGCGAAAGTTGCTGTTCTTCAGGCAGCTGGGGGAAGGTTTGGGCGAACGAGGGAGCCATCACAAAAAAAAGTAGAGCACCTAAAGCGGCTAGCGATAGTTTCATAGGTTGTGGGTCAGTACGGGCTTCGCCGAGCAACTTCGGCGCTACATCATTGCTTCGTCGATGTTCACCACCCGCACGTTGGTCTTTGCTTCGGCCAGCACAAACTGTCGTTTGGGGTAGTGCATCTGGTTGAGGTGGTCGGTCATCACCTGCATCGCCGCTTCGTAGGCCACCCGGTGGTCGCGCTTGATGGGTTCGGAAGGAGGCATATCAATAGTGAGTGCGTCCACCGCCCGCCCGTTTTTCCAAACCCGGTAGTCGAGGTGCGGGCCGGTAGAAATGCCGGTGCTGCCCACGTAGCCGATGATATCGCCCTGCTTCACCCGTTTGCCCACCTTGATGTCTTCGCCGTACTTTGACAGGTGCATGTAGCCAGTGGTGTAGGTGTTGTTGTGCCGGATCTTTACGTAGTTGCCCGCCCCGCCGCTGTAGTTGGCTTTAATGATTTTGCCATCGCCCACGGCCCGCACGGGAGTGCCGGTGGGCGCGGCGTAGTCGATGCCGTGGTGCGGACGGTGCACGTGCAACACCGGATGCAGCCGATCGTTAGAAAAGCGCGAACTGATGCGGGTATACTTCAACGGAGCTTTCAGGAAGGCCTTGCGCAGGCTGTTGCCTTCCTCGTCGAAATAGTCGGTGCGGCCCTGCTGGTCGTAGTAGAAGGCATAGTAACTTTCCTGATCGCGCTCGAAGTGCGCGGCCAGTACTTTGCCCACACCTACCGGCTCGTCCTTAATGCGAATCTCCTCATAAACCATCTTGAAACGGTCGCCCTTCTGCACCTTAAAAAGGTCTAACTGCCAAGCGTAAATATCAGACAACTGATAAGCCAGATCGGGCGGCGCGTTGCCGTCGGCTAGGGTTTGGTAGATTGAATAATCGATAACGCCCGCAAACTCGCGCGTCACCGTATCAATTTTGTGCTGCTCTTGGTAGATGCTTACCGTGTCGGTGAGGTCAAACACCACGTAGTCGAGCCGGTTGGGTTCGTAGATGAAATACTGCGCCGTGTGGGCTGAGTCGGCGCGGCACAAGATGGTATAATCCTTATCCATCCGGATCTTGCGCACATCGAACACCGCGCGCGACTTCTTGGCAATGCGATCAATCAGCCCCAGTGAAATATTATACTTCCGCAAGATTTGTGAAAGGTACTCGTTGGGCTGAATGGTGGCTTCGACCACCTCCAAAGAATCCACGTTGATGCCGAACATATACTCAGGCTCAGGAACCGCCGGGGCGGTGGGGGCCATGCCGGCAAAAAGTACGCTATCAGACGGAACCGCCGGAAGGGGGTGGTCGGTGGGATAGGTAAGAAGGGTAGAATAAATGGCAATGCCCGCCACGAGCGGAAACACAAGTACTGATAAATGACCGACGTTTTGCTTTCTTTTCAAGGGGAGGGAATTAGCGATGCTACGTTTTCAACAAAGTTTGATGGGCCTCAAATTTATAACTAACTATGAGAAAACGATAAGGGGGCAAAGCTTAATTTCATAAAAAAAGTAAGCGTAAAGCATTCAATTAAAGGATACAAAGATTCGTTAGTATCTTAGGGAGAGACAACCCGGAATGGCTGCTTTTTAGCTCTCCTCTCGGGTTCAAAATGGCTACGCCACGGAAGCGGGACTGGACAACCTAACATAAAACCAGGGGTTAAACTATACAAGTTGTTTATGGTTTTCCACGGAAGACGTTCCTTGTAAAGCGCTTCAATGGTACGTAAACTCTCTTTATATTTGCGCCACACTTTTCTTCGGTAATGGATCAGTACTCCTACATCTCAAACGCTCACGTCAACTACATCGACGACCTTTATCAATCCTACCAGCAAGACCCCGCATCCGTTGATGAGAGCTGGCAGAAATTCTTCGAGGGCTTCAACTTTTCGCAACAGAAGTTTAATGGCCATGCTAACGGAGCCGCAACGGCGGCCGAAGGCGACATCGATACCCGCGAAATCAGCGTTCGCAAGCTCATTCGCAACTACCGGCGGCGGGGGCACCTAGAGTCGAAAACCAATCCGGTGCGTGAGCGCGTGAACCGCCGCGCCGAACTGGGCATTGAGCACTACGGACTCACCGAAGCTGATCTGGATCAATCTTTTGAGGCGGGCAATGAGATTGGTGTTGAACGGGCCACCCTGCGCCAGATTGTGGATCGGCTTCGCCAAATTTATCTCGGCCCCATTGGGTTTGAGTATACCTACATCCGCAGTCGGGAGGTGGTGGAGTGGATGAAGCACAAGGCCGAGCAGGAAAGCATCAAGTATGATCCCAGCGATGAGGAAAAGCGGCAGATCCTGTACATGCTCAACGAGGCGGTGGTGTTTGAAAACTTTCTGCACACCAAATACCTGGGTCAGAAACGGTTTTCGCTAGAGGGCGGCGAAACCACCATTCCCGCCCTGGACGCCATCATTGACGAGGCTTCGGCCCGCGGGGTGAAGGAAGTGGTGATTGGCATGGCCCACCGGGGGCGGCTCAACGTGCTGGCCAACATCATGGGCAAAACCTACGAGCAGATCTTTAACGAATTTGAGGGTACCGCCGAGCCCAACCAGTCGCACGGCGACGGCGACGTGAAGTATCACCTGGGCTACTCGGCCGAGGTGAGTACCCCTTCGGGCAACAAGGTGAACCTTAAACTCACGCCCAACCCCTCGCACCTGGAGGCCGTAGACCCCGTGGTGGAGGGCTTCGTGCGGGCCAAGGCCGACCGGCAGTACGACAACGACTACGACCAGGTGATGCCCATCCTGATCCACGGCGACGCCGCCCTGGCCGGGCAGGGCATCGTCTACGAAATTGCCCAGATGTCGCAGTTAGAAGGCTACTACACCGGGGGCACCATCCACTTCGTGATCAACAACCAGGTGGGCTTCACCACCGACTTCGACGAAGCCCGCTCCAGCGTGTACTCCACCGACGTGGCCAAGGTAGTGGATGCCCCCGTGATGCACGTGAACGGCGACGACCCCGAAGCCGTGGTCTTCTGCGTGCGCGCCGCGGTAGAATTTCGGCAGAAGTTTAACCGCGACATCTACATCGATATGGTGTGCTACCGTCGGCACGGGCACAACGAAAGCGACGAACCTAAGTTCACGCAGCCTTCGCTGTACAATATCATCTCCGATCACCCGAACCCCCGGGAAATCTATAACAAGAAACTCATCGAGCGGGGTGAGGTAGACGCTAAACTGGCGGATAAGATGGACGAGGAGTTTCGCAGCTTGCTGCAAGACCGGCTCAACATGGTGAAGCAGAAGCCGCTGCCCTACTACTACCAGGAGGTGGAGCAAGAGTGGCGTGACCTGCGACGGGCCGAAGAAAAGGACTTTGAGCAGTCGCCCGAAACCGGGGTGTTGCCCGCGGTGATCAACCAGGTGGCCACCGCGCTCACTACCCTGCCCGAGGATTTCAAGCCGATTCGCCAGATTGAAAAGCAGTTTAAACAGCGGCAGGAGATTTTCTTCGAGAAGAAGGTGCTCAACTGGGCGGCCGCCGAACTGCTGGCCTACGGCACCATTCTGGCCGAAGGTAAGCTCGTCCGGGTAGCCGGACAGGACACCCAGCGGGGCACCTTCTCGCACCGCCACGCGGTGATTCACGACGCCGAGACTAACGAAGCGTACACCAACCTGGATCACGTCAGCGAAGACCAGGGGCAGTTTCATATCTACAACTCACTTCTGTCGGAATACGGCGCGATGGGCTTCGAGTTCGGCTACGCGATGGCCAACCCCAACGCCCTGGTGGTGTGGGAAGCCCAGTTCGGTGACTTTGCCAACGGGGCCCAGGTGATGGTAGACCAGTTCATCACCACCTCTGAGACCAAGTGGCAACGCATGAACGGACTGGTGCTGCTGCTGCCGCACGGCTACGAAGGACAAGGTCCGGAGCACTCGAATGCCCGTCCCGAACGGTATCTGCAACTCAGTGCCGATTTGAACATCATCGTCGCCAACATCACCGAGCCGTCTAACTTTTTCCACGCGCTGCGCCGTCAACTGGCCTGGCCGTTTCGCAAGCCGCTGGTGGTGATGTCGCCCAAATCGCTGTTTCGTCATCCCAAGGTGATGTCGCCGCTCGAGGAGTTCACACAGGGACGCTTCCGGGAGGTGATCGACGACGCTTATGCCAAACCGGCCAAATCGGTGAAGAAAGTACTACTTTGCTCGGGCAAAATCTACTATGACTTGCAGGAGCGGCAGGAGAAAGAGAAACGAAAGGATATCGCCATCATTCGTCTGGAGCAACTGCATCCGTTTCCCGAAAAGCAAGTCACCAAGTTGCTGATGAAATACAAGGCAGCAAAGGTTTACTGGGTGCAAGAAGAGCCCGAAAACATGGGCTACTGGGCGTTTATTCTGCGCACCTACCGGCAGGTGGACATTGAGATCATCTCGCGCGAGCCCAGCGCCTCACCCGCCACCGGCTACGGAAAACTGCATACCCAGGAGCAAGAAGAAATTATTAGCAAAGCATTGACTTAATGAAATGTATCGTCTCGTTGCAACGTTTACTGGCTAATTTAGTAAGCGGTTCGCTCCGCGTAAAACAACAACCATGATAGATATCAAGATCCCCACCGTGGGTGAGTCGATCACCGAAGTGACCATTGCCGAGTGGATGAAAGCCGACGGCGACGCGGTAGAAATGGACGAGGTGATCGCCGAACTGGAGTCGGACAAAGCCACCTTCGAGCTTACCGCCGAGCAGGCCGGCACCCTGCAAATCATCGCGCAAGCGGGAGAAACCGTGGAGGTAGGCGCTGTAGTCTGCAAAATCGAAACCAACGGCCACAGCACTTCCGAAGAAAAAGCTCCGGAAGCAGAAGAAGAGCCGGACGAGCCAGAGGAAGAAAAAGCATCCGCTGCCGACGCCGACAATGAGGAAGAATCCGGTTCGGATGAGGTACTGGAAATGAAAATCCCCACCGTTGGTGAATCCATCACCGAAGTAACTATTTCGGAATGGATGAAAGCCGACGGCGATCAGGTGGAGATGGACGAGGTGATTGCCGAGATTGAATCGGATAAGGCGACTTTTGAACTTACTGCTGAAGCCGCCGGTACGCTCCGCATCGTAGCCGAAGCGGGAACCACCCTGGAAGTCGGCGCTTTGGTCTGCAAGATAGAAACCGGAGGTAACGGTGCGGGTGAGCAACCCGCCCCACCGGAAGAAGCGTCCGAAGCCAAAGCTCCTACTAAAACCGAGTCGGCGGACAACGGGCAAGACAAAGAAACCTACGCCACCGGTCACGCGTCGCCCGCCGCCGCCAAAATTTTGGCTGAAAAAGACATCGACGCCAAAGAGGTGAAAGGAAGTGGCCGCGACGGACGCATTACCAAGGAAGACGCCGAAAAGGCCCAAAAATCGGAAGCAAAACCCAAAGCACGTACTGCTCCGCCTAAGGAGGAAAAAGCTACGACGAAAGAACCAGCCGCTACTCCGGCCCCGACGGGCGAGCGTGAGCAACGGCGCGAGAAAATGAGCTCGATGCGGCGCACCATCGCCAAACGTTTAGTGGCGGCCAAAAACGAGACGGCCATGCTCACCACCTTCAACGAGGTGGACATGCAACCGGTGATGGAGTTGCGCAAGAAGTACAAGGAATCGTTTAAAGAAAAGTATGAAGTGGGGCTCGGTTTCATGTCGTTCTTCACCAAAGCTGCTTGCCAGGCGCTGCAAGAGTGGCCCGCCGTGAACGCCATGATCGATGGCGACGAACTGATCTTCAACGAGTACTGCGACGTGTCGATTGCCGTATCTTCGCCCCGTGGGCTGGTGGTACCGGTAATCCGCGACGCTGACCAATTGTCGTTCGACCAAATAGAAAAAGAAGTGGTCCGCCTAGCCACCAAGGCGCGCGATGGCAAATTGAGTATTGAGGAGATGACTGGCGGCACGTTCACCATCACCAACGGCGGTATCTTCGGTTCTATGCTTTCCACGCCCATTATCAACCAGCCGCAGTCGGCTATTCTGGGCATGCACAACATTGTTCAGCGTCCGGTTGCCGTGGATGGCGAGGTCGTCATCCGCCCCGTGATGTACGTGGCCCTGTCCTACGACCACCGGGTGATCGATGGCCGCGAGTCGGTGAGTTTCTTGTATCGCATCAAGGAGCTGATTGAGGATCCGACACGCTTGTTACTGGGGATTTAGCAACGGTATTAACAGATTTTAAGGTAATGACATGAACAACTATGTTCACGGATATTCGAGCGCAGAAGCGAATCGGTTAAACGATCAAGCAGATTCGCTTGCCGAACTTCTGCATTATGATTCGGTTTGGGAGGAAGAAGCCATTATACTTGAGGCAGGCTGCGGCGTAGGCGCACAGACAAAGTCCGTTGCTCCTAAAAACAAACGCTCACAATTTATTTCAATAGATATATCCCTAACCTCTATTGATCAAGCGAAGAGTTTAGCGCAGTCGAGAAGTATAAAGAATGTAATCTTTAGACAAGCCGACATTTTCAACTTGCCGTTCGAAGACAACTTTTTCGATCATGTCTTTGTCTGCTTTGTCTTAGAGCATTTGTCAAATCCCGTACAAGCGCTATACAAACTAAAGAAGGTGCTCAAGCCGGAGGGTACGCTGACCTTGATTGAAGGCGACCATGGGTCTACGTATTTTCATCCGGATAGCGAAGCCGCCCGAAAGGCTATTCAATGTCAGGTAGAAATTCAAAAGCAAAACGGCGGGGATGCAAACATTGGAAGAAAACTGTATCCAATTCTAGAAGAAGCTGGGTTTGAAGACATTGGGGTTTCACCACGGCAAGTGTACGTCGATGACTCTAATCCTAAGTGGGTGGAAGGGTTTACCAAGAATACGTTCACTGCAATGATTAGAGGGGTTTCGGAAGAGGCTATTTTGGGAAATCTGATTAGCAAGAGAGAGATGGAAAAAGGAATCAACGATTTATACAAAACGGCGCAAGGAGGCGGGACTTTCTGCTACACTTTTTTCAAAGGAGTTGGAAGAAAAGTCTAAAGAAGAAGAGCACAGAAGTGTCTGCTTTTGCTCAAATGCTGGCAGGGTTGAACCGTTTCATGCTTCGTCCTATAAACTAAAGTACCCCCCCACCTTGAACCACAGTCGCGTGCGAAAACCGGGGGCCAGGTAACGGTCCGTTCGGTAGTCTGGCCCAACTTCTAATTTCGCCCGTTTGCTGAAATAATGCCCTAACGAACCCACCAACCGGTTCTCAATCTCGCTGTTCCCGCCCTGATACGCGTAGATTACTTCACCAGACAATAACAGATAAAACTCACCGGGGTCTAACGACTCACCAACCAGAGGAATCTCGATCGAGAGCCGGTAGCGGGTGCGCAATACGACGGCTTCGCTCGGATGGTAGGTCTGGTCGGTGCGCAGACGGTGGCCCAGACGGGAGCGCCTCAGCCGCTGCACGTAGGCGATTTGCTGGATGGAGCGATGGGTGTTGGGTCTGTCGCCACCTTCGAGCCGGTGCTGGTAGCCGCCCGACACTTTCCAGAAGGGGTTGAGCGACAGCGCTACGAACCCCTGCAAGTCGGTTCGATAGTGGAAGTACTCCCAGCGTTCGCCCACCGAAGCGCGGTTGTCGTAGCTTCGGTGTTGCGACTCTACCTTGAAGGTGAGCTGCACCCGGTCGCTCACCGAGCCGGTGAGGGCTACTTCGGGAAAGAGGCCCGTGTAGACCACATTTTGGGCCAGGGCACCCAGAGAAAAGCTCATCAGCGCGCTCAGCAGCAACCATTTCATCTAGTAGTTTAGGTTATCGGTCGGTCGCAGCACAATTTTTCGTCTCTGTAACAGTTGACCCTGGTCGTCAAACAACCCTTCCCATAGCGCTTTGCTGCGGTCGCTCTTGCCATAAAATTCCACTTCGTAGCGATACGTCACTTCCTCGGCCGGTTCGTTTTGGATAATCATACGCACCATCGGGGGTGGACCGCTCAATTGCTGCTGAATTTTTCGGATGCGATATTTGGTATACGTGGTATCAAGATAGACGATTAGTCCCTGACGCACCGTTTCGGGCAGGTCTTTCAAACTAATCTTAATTTCAATGTCTTGAAGGGCACCGGTTTCGTCAAACTCCACGCTGTGCCACGCTCCGTGGTGCCGAAATTTGGCCTCGTAGCTCGTTCCATCCGAAGACTCCTCAAGATACCAGTGAAGCCGACCGGTGCTGGCGTAGGTTTCGTGAAGCCAATCGCGAGCGGCCGACGGCACTGCTGAGGCCTGCACGCCGCGTTCCGTCTCAATTTTATCCTGCGCAAAAAGCGCCAGACTAATTGTTGCCAGCAGTAGGCTGACACCGCATCGTACGGATAGGAGTAGCATGTTGATCCTTTGTGGATGACGAAAAAATAGAGAGAACTCGACAAGCCCGAACTGAACCTCCAAACGGAGCTACGCGGGTGAGTTCAACGGCAATAACACGATTTTTCGGGGTCTTTAAAAGTCCAAAACCCTTACCAAACATAGCAAAACCGTCGTCGTTTACTATCTTTGACCTCATTCGTAAACAACATCAACATTAAACCAGAGAATAAATATGGATTTTGACGTCACCGTAATCGGTTCGGGCCCGGGAGGCTACGTATGCGCCATTCGCTGCGCGCAGCTGGGTCTGAAAACCGCCATTGTAGAGAAATATAATGAGTTGGGTGGCACCTGTCTCAACGTGGGTTGCATCCCGTCTAAAGCCCTGCTCGATTCCACCGAACACTTTCACAATGCGCAAGCAAACTTCAAGGAGCACGGCATCAACCTGAAAAGTCTCAAGGTGGATATGCCCACCATGATCCAGCGTAAGCGCGACGTGGTGGAAAAAACGACCGATGGGGTGGCTTTCCTGATGAAAAAGAACAAAATCACCGTGCACACCGGCATGGGTTCGTTCAAGGACAAAAACACCATCGTGGTGACCGATGGCGACGGAAAAGAAACGTCGTTCACCACGGAGAATACCATTATCGCCACCGGCTCCAAGCCCTCTTCCCTACCCTTCATCAAGATCGACAAAGAACGGGTGATCACTAGCACCAAAGCCTTGGAACTGCAGCAGGTGCCTAAGCACATGATCATTATTGGCGGCGGTTACATCGGACTGGAACTGGGGTCAGTTTACGCGCGTCTGGGAGCGAAGATCACGGTGTTTGAGTACATGGACCGCATCGCCCCGCTGATCGACAAAAGCCTGTCCAAAGAACTTACCAAGGTGCTCAAAAAGCTGGATTTTGACTTTAAACTGAAGCACAAGGTGACTTCGGTAGAGAACAAGGGCAAAGAAGTGGTGGTGAAGGCGGAGGATAAAGACGGGGAAGAAGTGGAAGTAACCGGCGATATCTGCCTGGTGTGCGTGGGTCGCCACGCTTACACCGAAAACTTAGGACTGGATAAAGTGGGCATCAAAACCAATAAACAAGGTAAGATTGAAGTCGACAATCACTTCCGCACTCCGGTTGAAGGCATCTACGCCATTGGCGACGTGATCGACAAGGGCCCTATGCTCGCCCACAAAGCAGAGGAAGAAGGCGTGTTCGTGGCCGAAACCCTGGCCGGACAGAAGCCCCACATCAACTACCGGCTCATCCCCAGCGTGATTTATACCTGGCCCGAGGTGGCCAGCGTGGGTTACACCGAAGAAGAATTGAAAGAAGAAGGACGCGCCTACAAGGCGGGTTCGTTCCCCTTCCGCGCCCTGGGCCGGGCCCGCGCCAGCGCCGACCTCGATGGACTGGTGAAGGTGCTGGCCGACGAGCAAACCGACGAGGTGCTGGGGGTGCACATGATTGGCCCCCGCGCCGCCGACATGATTGCAGAAGCCGTGGTAGCCATGGAATACCGCGCCTCGGCCGAAGACATCGCCCGCATGTCGCACGCCCACCCCACCTTCGCCGAGGCGATGAAAGAAGCTAGCTTGGCCGCCACTGAGAACCGGGCTTTGCACATATAATACAGATTCCGTACAGACGCGATTCATCGCGTCTCCACCGCATCTCCACCGCGCCTGCATTATGAAAGATCTATATCTCGCCCTTTTTGCTCTATTCTTCGCCTGCTCTTCGCCCGAGACAACGGAAACCGAATCGCTAGATTCACTGGCCAACGATCAGAACTTCATCTACCAGCTACTCGCTGAGCAAAACAATACAGTAGTAAACGAAGTGATCAATCATCCGAGCCGCTACGAACTGCAAATCCTGTATACCCAGATCAACCGCGACTCGGCTAATCATCCGTCGTTCACCTCGCACTACTACGGCATCGACAGCAACACGTACTTCTATCCCGCCAGCACGGTGAAGCTGCCGGTGGCGCTGCTCGCCTTGGAGAAAATCAACGAACTGGATGTTGAAGGATTGGATAAGTACACTCCGCTGCGCATCGACAGTGCCTACGACGGACAAACCCGGGTGGAGTATGATTCTACCGCCGAAAATCTGAAACCTTCGGTAGCGCAGTACGTGCGCAAAATTTTCGTCGTGAGTGACAACGACGCCTACAATCGGCTCTACGAGTTCTTAGGCCAAGACTACATCAATGGCAAGCTGGAGGCCAAGGGCTACGACAATTTCAAGATTGTGCATCGGCTGTCGGTGTTCAACACAGTGGTGCAGAACCAGCATACCAACCCGGTTCAGTTCTATGACGACGCCAAGGTGCTGTATCAGCAGGACCTGATCCAGAGCGCCCGTAGCTACGATCTGGACATTGCCGGAACAACCAAAGGCGTAGGCTACTACCGCAATGATACCCTGATTAGCGAGCCTAAGGACTTCTCTGACAACAACACGCTGTCGGTGCGCATCCTGCAGGATATTCTGAAGTCGGTGCTCTTTCCCGAAGCGGTACCCGAAGCGCAGCGCTTCAATCTGACGGACGAAGATTACCAGTTTGTGTACCGCTACCTATCGCAACTGCCCCGCGAAACAACCTACCCCGACTACGCCAGCGACACCACTGAAAACTACTACGATAGCTACTCAAAATTCTTTCTGTTCGGAGATAACAAAGACAAACTGAACAACAATATCCGAATCTTCAACAAAATCGGTCAGGCCTACGGTTACCTCACGGACAATGCCTACGTGGTGGATTTTGAGAATAACGTGGAGTTCATGCTCACCGCCGTGATCCACGTGAATGAAAACCAGATCTATAACGATAACCAGTACGAATACGACGAAGTGGGACTGCCTTTCTTTGCTAGGTTAGGGCAGGCCGTGCTGGAGTATGAGCGGCAACGGGAGCGGACTTACGAACCGGAATTAAATAGGTTTCAGGTGGATTATGATCGGGATATATGATACAACCGGCCGTAGCCTTAGCATTCAGCGACCTGCCGGTTCTGAAAGAAATAGATCGCCTGCGAAGCGAAATAGATGAACTACGTCCGCTGCCCCCTGAAGTTGAACAACGCATTTTGCAAAAGTTGCGGCTGGAGTGGAACTATCATTCCAATGCCATCGAGGGAAATACATTAAGCTACGGCGAAACAGTGGCCTTCTTGATGCATGGTCTTACCGCCAAAGGTAAACCGCTCAAAGATCATCTGGATATTCGAGGACATAATGAAGCCATCGGCTTTTTGCTAGGAATGGTGAAAGATGACCGCCCCCTCACCGAAGCGGATATCCGAAGTCTGCACAAAGTGGTTCTGGTGGAACCTTATGAGATCGAGGTAAAGTCGCCAAGTGGATTACCTACGAAGAAAACGATCAGCATCGGAGAATACAAACAGAGCCCAAACCACGTAGAGACGGCTACCGGAGAGGTTCATTACTACGCTACCCCAGAGGAAACCCCAGCCAGGATGGGGGATTTAATGGAGTGGTACCAGCAGGTGAGTCAGGAGAACGAAGTGAACCCGCTGGTCATTGCCAGTCTGTTTCATCACGAATTCGTAGCCATTCATCCCTTTGATGATGGCAACGGTCGGGTGACTCGGCTGCTAACAAACTTAATTTTGATGCGGTACCAGTTTCCTCCCGTAGTGGTGAAGCAGGAAGACCGGGGAAACTATTATCAGGTGCTAAGCCAAGCCGATGCCGGAGAGTACGAACCACTAGTAACCTATTTCGGAAATTTACTCAAACGCTCGCTCACCATTTATCTGAAAGGGGCAAAGGGAGAATCGCTAGTTGAGGCAGAAGACGTGGATAAGGAGATTGCGTTGTTCAAGAAAGAGCTGGAAAAAACAGATTCTACCAAGGCGGTAAGAAGTAGTGAAACCATCAGGAATGTTACTCTATCTTCGGTAAATCCTCTGTTAGAACTTCTGTCAGAAAAGGTGCGCCAGCTTGATGATCTATTTGTTGAAAGTGACGATAAAGTGAGGACAAAAGACTTTCAGGGCGGAATAAATAACATAGCAGTAGCGGATTGGCTTAAAAGTAAGACCTCTGAGAATACTCGACACCTCAATTGGAAGAGGGGATGGACAGCATACAAACACGCCGATCAACCCTTTGGGGTAAGCGCAGGATTCTCAGTTGAATTTACCCTTTATCACTATGAAATAAAAGCCTCGGGCAAAAGGCTAAGAAAACTCTACCACGAACTTCTTACCCCCGAAGAAATGAACCAAATCGTCAAAGAGATAATTGGCAAAGTAATGGTAGAGATCAAGCAAAAAGCCGAAAATCAATCCGAATGAAATATTGCCTCTTTATCATTTCAACCATAGTTGTTGCTTGCGCTACTTCTTCTGAAGAACCGGTTTCTTCCTCGCAAACTCGCGTGGAGCAGGCCATACAAACCACCAAAGACCAATACGCTCCCGACAAACGGGTGGCGCTCTTCGCGATAGAAGCCCGAACGCAAGACACCACCGTTATCCTGACTGGCGAAACCGACCAACCACCAGCCAAACGGAAGCTGCTGCAACAACTCGCTGCCGAAAACATCGCCTACGTGGACAGCATCCGCACGTTGCCCGATGCTTCGTTGGGGGCCGACACACTTGGTGTGGTTACCATCTCAGTGGCTAATATCCGCTCGCAACCCAAGCACTCCGGCGAACTGGCTACGCAAGCTACCATGGGCACGCCGCTGCGCTTACTCAAAAAGGAGGGCGACTGGCACCTGGTGCAAACTCCCGACAAGTACATTAGTTGGATGCAGGGTAGCTTCGTGCCGATGGATACCGCGGCCTATGCTGCCTGGCAAGCGGCTGACAAACTCATCTTCATCGCCCCCTACGGCTTCGCCTACCAAGACGAAGCCTTCGACGGTACCGTAGCCGACTTGGTGATGGGGAACGTAATGACACTACGGGGTGAAAACCGCGTTGCCTACTGGGTGGCGTTTCCCGACGGCCGCGAAGGGTACGTACCTAAAGACGAAGCGGAGCCCTATGGCGAGTGGGTAGCCCAAACCGAAGCTACCGAAGAATCACTAGTGAGCACGGCGATGCAACTTACCGGCGTGCCCTACCTCTGGGGCGGCACCTCGGCCAAGGGCGTGGACTGCAGCGGCTACACCAAGACGATCTACTTTATGAACGGCCACGTGCTGCCCCGCGACGCCTCGCAGCAGGTGCACGCCGGAGAGCTGGTGGACGAAGCCCGGGACTTCGACCAGCTACGGCCTGGTGATCTGTTATTCTTCGGGCGAGCCGCCACCGACAGCACCGGCGAGCGCGTGACGCACGTAGGGATGTGGATCGGCAACGACGAATTTATCCACGCCCCCGGCCTGGAAGCCCACGTGCGGGTGAGCAGTGTAAACCCCGAATCTGAAAATTACGACGAACCCAACCTGAACCGCTACCTGCGCAGCAAGCGCATGATCAACAGCCGCAACGAGGTGGTGGCACTAAGGGAGGTGAAGTTGTTTTAGTCAGCTTTTTTAGGCTTTGCTGCAAAGCTTTGGGGTTCGAAGCTGAAGTAGCTGTCAATAACCTCGTAGCTTCCGATATAAAGTTCGCCGCTTCCGGTTTCTTCATCAAAAGCATAAACTCTATAAAGCAGAAATTGCGAGCTATTTTGCTTAGCGAAGTCAAGTTCGTTGCGCGTAAAAATTAGGTTCGACCAGAACTCTCCCTTGGTGGTTTTAACTTCTATGTACACTGTTTCTCCGCGTCTGTCGAACGATTTGATATCGTAGCCTAATCCATCGCCAATCCACGGCCTTTTCATAAAACATCACGATGCCTAAAGAGTGCTATAGCCGATGCAGGATTACAAGCGATATCTTCCTGCATGGCTTTAAGATAGCCCTTTTTCTGCTTTCTAAGTAAGTTACCCGCTATCGAGATGATACTGGCTACTGCTTTACTACGGGCAGGTTCTTTGCATCGGATACGATCTTCGCGGAAGGTGGCGTCCCTTACCCAATGGTCTGCTTCAATGGCCCAATGCTCTCGGATAGCCCGACCCAATGCTTCGGACTCTACGGTAGTGGGGCTTTGATTAGACACATAAAAGCTGGTTTCCTGACTTGTTTTGCCCGTTTTACTTTGGGTACTGGTGCGTTCTACTACTATCAAGGTAGCCAATCCACAATCCTTCCATTTTTGCTCAAAGCATACTGGGGTGATCTCATAGCAAGCCGTTTGGCGATGCTCAACCCGTCCGTGGCCTTTGTTCCAAGTCTGACTTTGATCAAAAGGGGCAGTCAGGCTCATGTGGTCTTGTAAGTCTTCCAGCAATATGGCTTGATTAGCTTTCAGTTGGGCTACGTAGGTGCCCTTGGCGTCCTGTACCATTTCTAAGGTTTCATGTTGGGTATGCAAGGCATCAAAAGTGAGGTGTTTGCTAGCTAACTTTTTGTCCTTCAATAGCATACGCACACATGTGATTTCGCCGGGCGCCGGGCGCTCTCTTTAGCCCCATGATAGAACAGACCCGGCAAACTAACACTATTCATATGCAGTAAAGGGCGCACTAGACAAAGTCCTCGCTTCTGTCCACTCACCCCATCAATAGTTCCTCTCAATTCCTTGCCGTCAAAACTGATCCATTCATCTGATGGCAACAGGCTGACTTGCCAACCAAAATAGCGGTTATGGAACAATTGATACGTCTGATCATCCACTAAAGCTAGCAATCGGCGCAACTGGGTATCAGAAACACAATACAGGGCGTCTACTTCTACTAAAGCACATAAGCAATGGTGATGACGTGCTAAAAACCGTTGCATCTCAGCGATAAGTACCTTACCGGCCATTGCCGCTAACAATACCCCAAAGAGCACAAAGTGGAAATCATGGCGTTTACCTCGGTTATCGCGTGGGTCAATCACGTTTGCTTGTAGATAGTGATAGTAAGTCTTACATTCGTTTTTTTAGAGAGCTTAGCATAGCAACTTATTTTGATGGTGGATCACCAAAATAACCGCTTTTTGCTGAGTTCTCTTTTTATGAAAAGGCCGTGATCGCCAATCACCTTGGAAGAGTGCTCAATTTTTTCTATCAAATGCCCCAACCCCAATCTTTTCAACTTTGCTTGTTCGTACTGATAGACGAATTCCTCGCCCAGGTTGCCAATTTCAAGGCGTGCAGCATTGACTTGCTCCCAATTGGTAAGTCGCGGTTGGATGGGATTGGCCTTTCCTTTAGCGGTGGTAGAAGGAACTGGTGTACGAGGAAGTGGTTTTGGATTAGATAGACTAATTGGCTGAATGGGTGTTACACTGTCAGGATTAAAGCTATTTTGGCGTGCAGACTTGGTTTTTGAGGAAGTATTTTTCGTTGCGATAGTTTTTGAAGAGGATCGGCTACTATTATTATCATCGAGAGGCTGGCTTCTCTCATATTTATTAGTGATAAGCTCTTCAGCTTTCTCGATATCACTCTTAAACGCGGGATAAGCGGAGCCAATTTTCTCCTGTGCTTTTTCAACATAACCTAGGAGTTTGAGATTTCTGGACAAAAAGCTTGGCGAAGCGTTCCAACTAATGTCATTTCCTAAATGAGACTTTATCTTTGCCGCTATCAACTCTTCTTGAGGAAGGTATCGCTTCTCTAATCTTTTAAATGCTTTATATGAACGGCTTTTTCTTGTGAGAAAACGAAAGGCTGTGTAGTATACTCTATCTATTCTAAGTGAGAAATAGAATACCCAAATGTATGGAACAAACGCAAGCATAAGAGGAATTAGCTTATCGCTTTTAATATCAGTCGTGTAGTATACCAGAAAGCCGATACCTAAGTAAAGCACAATAGCAGCAAGGCACCCATATATATCCTCGTGATAATCCTTGTTCTTTAGCCTCTTGTATTCCTGATACTGCGGCTCATCAAGCAGCGTAAAGTCGTTCATATCCAAGTTCATACTATGAGCGGTCAGATTTCTTCTGCATTATCTGTTTGAAGCAGATAGTCGGCAAGATTACTCAGTAATTGCCGATGCGTATCTATGCTTATTGAACCAATAGCACCAGCAATGGTATCACTGGGTTTGATAGTCAGAAAAGCAGTACGAATTAGCGAGGGAACTGTAAGCCCACTTCGCGAGAAATCCGAATGAGAATTATCTATGATCATATCTAGTTCTGGCACTGCGTGGCGGAGCTGAGAACTGATCCCGCATAACAGAAAGTCGCGAAAGGGCGGCACTTGCCGCAGTACAAGCGCTGGACGCAATTTGACCTGACCATTAGCTTGAGGCAAACTTGCAAGAACAATGTCACCTTCTTTGACACCACTCACGGCTTATAATCGGGGTTGGGCTTCGTAATCATATCAGCCGTATACTCTGGCTCATCGTCGCCGTAGGCAGCGGAAAAATTGGCATCAGCAAACCTCAGCCAAGCCTCTCGATCCGGATCTTCGACGCTACTGACCGACGCTACAAAATCCATTGATTTCAAAAGCTTTTTCAAAGCTTCGGCTCCTTCAGAAGAGCGAACTGTTATTTGAATGGTTTCCATAATTGCCCATAAATTAGTGTAAAACTACTACTTCCGCAACTCCGCCAGATGCTTGTAAAACAGCGTGATCGTCTCAATGCCCTTTAAGTAATTAAACACCCCGTAGCTTTCGTTGGGCGAGTGAATGGCGTCCTCGTCCAGCCCGAAGCCCATCAGCACCGAGTCAATGCCTAGCGTTTGCTGGAACAACGACACGATCGGAATGCTGCCGCCCTCGCGGGTGAGGAAGGGCTTCTTGCCCCAGGCTTCTTCAAATGCCCGGCTGGCAGCTTGCACTCCCACGGAGTCAGAAGGTACCACCGCTGCCTGACCACCGTGATGGGATGTTACTTTTACTTTTACGCTCGGTGGCGCAATCTGCTGCAGATGGCGGATAAATAGCTCATCAATCTCTTTGTGATTCTGGTTCGGCACCAAGCGCATCGATAGTTTAGCATTGGCCTTAGACGGCAACACCGTTTTAGCGCCCTCCTGCGTATAGCCACCCCAGATTCCGTTCACGTCGAGCGTAGGGCGAATGCCAATGCGCTCGGGAGTGGTGTAACCCGCTTCCCCGGCCAGTTCATCTACCTCCAGCGCTCGCTTATACTCCTCGTCATCGTGCGGTGCGCGGTTAATTTCCTGCCGTTCTTCCTCGCTCAGCTCCACCACCTTGTTGTAGAACCCCGGAATGGTGATGCGGCCCTGCTCATCCTTAAGCGAAGCAATCATCTGGCAGAGCACATTGATCGGATTAGCCACCGCACCGCCGTACATGCCGGAGTGCAAATCGCGGTTCGGACCCGTCACCTCCACTTCCAGGTAGCTCATGCCCCGCAAACCCACCGTGATCGACGGGTTTTCATTGCTGATGATGCCGGTGTCGGAGATCAGTACCACGTCGGCACTTAGCATCTCGCGGTTGGCTTCCACAAAGGGTGACAAATGGTCAGAACCAATTTCTTCTTCGCCTTCAATCAAAAACTTGAGGTTGCATGGCACGCGACCCTGCGCATTCATTGTTTCCAGGGCCTTCACGTGCATGTACATTTGCCCCTTGTCGTCGCAGGCGCCGCGCGCGTAGATTTTGCCGTCGCGGATTTCCGGCTCGAAGGGGGGCGAGTCCCACAACTCCAGCGGATCGGCGGGTTGCACGTCGTAGTGCCCGTACACCAGCACGGTGGGGGCCTTGGGGTCCACCGTTTTTTCGGCGTACACAATCGGATGACCAGCGGTTTCGTGGATTTCGGCGCGATCAACGCCCGCGTCTTCTAACTTCTGACGGACAAACTCAGCGGCCCGTTGCACATCGTCCTTAAATTTAGCGGCGGTGCTCACCGAGGGGATGCGCAGCAGTTCAAATAATTCTTCCAGAAAGCGTTCTTGGTGTTGATCTACGTAGGATTGGGCAGTCATCGCGAGAGTTCGGTTAAAGGATAATTCTTCTTTAAAACGAACGAACTACGGATAGGTTTACTAACGCAATGAAAGGCCCCGGCAAGGGGAAGTGTTAGTCGCCACGCGAGCGGTTTCGGCTGAACAGGTAGGTGCGGCTCTCGGTGCCGTGGGCCAGACGAACAATATTTTTCTTGTGCGTGAGGGCCAGCACCGCAAACATCACGAAGCCAAAGACAATGAGCAAGGGTTCGTCGGTGACGAAGGGCGGCACTAGCCACACCAGCAAGGGAAAGGATAAAGTCGCCAGCAGCGCACTCAACGAGACGTATTTGGTTAGATAAAGCGAGATTAAAAAGAGCCCCACGCAAACCAGGGCTACCCACACTTCTGCCGACAGCGTCATTCCTAATAAGGTGGCGACGCCTTTGCCCCCCTTAAAGTTGGTGTATACCGGAAACACGTGGCCCATCACCGCCACCAAACCGAGCAGTAATTTGTATTCAGTGATCGCTCCCGACGGAATCACCCCCGCGTGCAGCAATGCGAATGCCAACATGGTGGCCGCACTACCCTTCAGGATGTCAATGAGCAACACCACGGTGCCCGCCCGCTTGCCCAGCACCCGGAAGGTGTTGGTGGCCCCGGCATTGCCGCTGCCGTAGTCGCGCACGTCGGTATTAAAAAAACGGCGGCCGTACCAGACGGCAGTGGGAATAGATCCTAGTAAATAAGCGGCAACAATAGCAAGAAAAATAGAAAGCGTTTGCATGAATCGGGTCTAGTCAAAAAAATATGATACGGGAATTCTGGGAGATTTGCAAATTAATGGTGGCTTAGAATCCGTCTTGCGCTTCTTCCTTTTTCTCTTCGGTTCGCTCTTGTTCAGTGAGCAAGGGCGGAGCCACATCAAAGTTATACGGCTCGTCGATGTCGAGATACGTTTTTCTAAAACGATTCACGAAGGTCAAGGTTTCGGCGATGTCGCTGAGGTAGAACGCAAAATCATCCGAACCGGCTTTATCAATCTTGGATTTTGAGCCAATCAGATCGCAAAACTCTTCATTATAAGCCCACACCGCCATACGGTTGTTCTGGTAGCTGAAGTAATACCAAGAATCGGCCGTGGCCTGAATGAACAGGTTTAAGATGTTGCCGGTTTCGGTCGGTTTGATCTCCAGATATCCGGTGGCCCGGGCGTTGATATCTTCAAACCCTACGTTAGAGATTCCCAGCGAAGCCGTGCTGTACCACGCCTTCTGCTCAGGCGACCAGCTCAATTGTACGTCCGACAGGCCAATGGTTTTTTCCAAACGCGGATCGATCGAAAGTACGGAAGTATACTCGGTGGCCGAGGCCTTGTCGTATTCTTTGGCCTTTTCGTCTCCTACCAACTCAGCAATTTTATACAGCAAGCGGGTGCGGTCGGTATTGGCTGCCGGAGCTCCGGCTCGATTCATGGCCGCGTTCAGGTCTTTGCCCATCAGCTCCACCGATTGGCCCGGCAAATCCATATCGAACAGCATGAAGGCATCAAGGGCAAAGGTGCTGGAGTCTAACCGGCCCTGCCCGGTGCCAACGGTGGTGAGGGCCACTCCTTCTTCCGGACCGGGCATCAGGTTGAGGGGGCCCTCAAAACTAACCATTTGCGTGTTTTCATTAAACGTAAACACCTCTCCGGCCAACGCGTTGGGTTGGTCTCTTTTGGGCGAACGGATGCTGTATTCTTGCTTTTCTTCATTATAAGACAGCAAACCGGTGGGCTTAAACAGGTCATAATCATCGGGCGAGCGCCGGTCGGTGACAAAGGTGGTGTATATGCTATTGTCCTTGCCGCTCAGGTGGAGTCCGGCCACCAGTGGATCGCCCGTGTTGGTCTGACTGTTATTAAAGTCAAAGACCAACTGCTTTTGTCCGGCGTCGCTACTGTAGCTGATCCAGGTGTTGTAGCCCGGAATGGTTTTAAAGTCCAACTTCACCTCACCGTCTAGCTCCAGGGCTTCTTTAATGGCATGCATTTTCACCTTGCCGCGGTAGAGCATGCCGGGCGAGATCACCACGTGCTGGTCTTCGCTCACCTGTCCATCGGCCACGGTGTGCACCGTGTAGGAGCGGCGGCCCTGCTGCACGCTGTCCCGCTCGAAGCTGGTGAGTTCAATGGCAAAGGTATCACTGGCGGATACCAACTCGTAGGTGGCCTTCCCTCGAAACTCGTTGCGCGACAGAATATCAATAGTACCATTGTACAGGTTGTGATACTCGTTGAGCGTATCGATCACCAGCGTGGCGTTGGTGAAGCGGTCGAGCTTGGCATTCTCTAAGATCTGCACCCGGTTGTTCTCGGGGGTGATCTTCGCGTCGGCCACGGTGATAAAGGGTACTCCCGATACATCCAGCTGCTGCAGGGGAATGCGGTAGATCGCTTCCTCGGCACTGAAGGCCAACGAGTCCAGATCCTCGCGGGTGGCGTAGAAGTAGGAGTTCTCGATGGCCACGTCGGCAGGTTTGCTCATCCGCACGGTTTCATCGTCGAGGTTCCACTGGGCGTTGGTGATCGAGGTGCGGAACATGGCGTAGGGAAACTCAATGGCGGCTACGCCTTCCACCTCCGGACTGATATCCGCCAGGTTAGCGTTCAGGTCAAACTCCAGGCGCACGTCCTCACCGGCCAGGGCGGGTTTCTGGGGGTTGTCGGACTTGATCTCGAAGTTAGCGTTCCGCGCCGAGAAGTTGGTTTCCCGAAAGCGCATATCCTCCGAAAAGGCCTCCGAGCCGCGCGTAGCCAGCGTTCCGGCTCCCAGCAGACCGGTCTGGGTCACAATGAGCACACTGTCTAGCGAGGCGGTCTGGTCGTATAAGTCGAAGGGCTTGGCCTGGTTATAGATAATCATGCTGTCTTGCTGCGGTAGCCATTTGAGGCGGTAATTCTCTACGTAGGCCTGCGGAAAGCTGGCCGAGGCGACCGACCCGGCCTGAATCTGAGCCACCGTGCCCACGGTAGTCACCGAATCCATGTAGAAGGTAAAGTCTTCGGCCTCTAGGTTGGTGGTTAAAAAATCGATGGTTCCTTCCCCGTGTAGGCCCTTAGCATCCAGAGTCAGATTGTTGTGGTAAACTCCCGCCCCATCGTACAACTGATATCCTGCGGAAGCCACCTCGTGCTCAAAACCCATGGAGTTGTCAGCCCGGACTTGCAAGACCTCCTCAATGGGCGGGAAGATGCCGCTGTAGAGCGTCCCCTTAAAACCAATGGCCGAGGGGTCGGCATTGTTCAGGCTGTCGATGGCAAAGGGCGGAATTACGAAGTACACCGACCTGTCGTAAGCCCCGTCCAGAATATTTTTAGAATCGAAGTACACAATAGCTCCGGTTTCGGCGCTGAAGCGCGGGTAGTCGGGGCGACTCTTGCGGGCCGCCTTGTTGTCGGGATCGTTGATGTAGAGCGTGCCCGACGTCTTCTCTTTACCGTCTTCCGAAGAACTTTGCAGGGTATTGTCCACCTTGCGGCGATTGCCGTTGGCATCGGCCAGCAAAAAGCTGATAGAGTCGATCCGAGGCAGGTCCACCTTGAAACTATCGTAGTTGAAAGTGAAATCTTTGCCCACAAACTCAAAATTACCGGAATATAATGTGCCGTTGAAGCGAAAGTCACGGTTACCCAACATGGTCACCTGGTTGTCATCCGGCTCAATAGATACATTGAGAATATCAGTGATGTTGAACTTCTTGATGCCCCGGATGTCCAGTTCTTCCTGATCGAGGTGAATGGTGGCGTTGGGGCCGTTGGTTTCGTAGGAGGCGATCATCAGGTCGTCGTAGTCTTTCAACTTACTTTTAGAAAGCACGTAATGAAAGCCTTTGCGCTTGATGGTGAGGTAACCGGTCTGAGGCTCGTAATCGATGTAGCCGCGCTCTGACAAATCTTTCATAGCCGCCCGAACCACCTTGGGCTGCTGCCGGATGGCCTGCGCCAGATCGTCGGCGTAAAACGAAGAATTTCGGGTTTTACGGGCGTGGCCCACCGCCAGAATGAGCGGGTGGAAATCGTACATTCGGGCCAAATCGTTAAACGCCTCTTCATTGAAGTACTCGTGCGACTCGAACAGCACCGGCACCTTATCGCGGGCGGTGAGCGTAGACACGTTGAGGCTGTCGGTACGCATATTCCACTCCACCAAGTCGGTGTGGATATCCATTTTGAGGTTGGAAGAGACGAAGGGCGTACGCTTGAAACTCCCCTTGCCCGACTGCAAAATCAACTGCGAAGAATCGATAACGTACTTGAATTGCGCTCCGGGATGATAGATAGAGTCGCCACGCTGGTAGATGGCTACGGTGGCCCGCTTGCTCTCAATGAGTGAGTCGCCGATAACGAACTGCTTGGAGACCGTGCGCACCTTCCTTTTCTTTGCTTCCCAGATCTCAACGGTGGTTTCACCTTCCAGCAGCGAGGTGCTGCTGATGCGCGCTCCTCGCAGCGAAAATCCACCCACGCAGTTGACGCGGTGCGGGTTCACCGCCGGGTTGTTGAACACATCGACGGAGATGTTGCTGTTGTAAGACTTGAAGCGAGGATAACGAGCATCTTGCGGTCGGGTGTGGCGCTGGCTGGCAAACTGAAACACGCCCTCCACCGGCTCCTTAATTTTGCCGACGTAGGTCATCTGCGCCTTTTCGGCGCTCAGGCGGGGGTTGCGAACGTCGAAGTTATACTTTCCCAGGGTGCAGTAAACCGAATCAGGGCTCAGTCCGGTCATCACCCAGTCGAACTTTCCGCCTTCGCCCACCAGCCGTTGGTCGGTCAGCAGTAGCGCTCCGCCGGTGTTCACTAAGTTTGCCGAGTCGAAGGGAGTAGAGAAAACCAGGGTTAGCTGATCAAAGCGCATCACGGCCCCGGTGATTTCCGGCTGCACGGATTCTTCAATCAGATAATCCAGCACGGTGGTTTCTTCTTCGGCCGGGGCATCGCTTACTGATTCTTCAGAGGCAGTTTCTTCGTCCCCCCAATCATCTTCGCCGCCCCAACCGTCGCTCCAGTCGCTTGCTTCTTCGGTGCCCCAGTCGTCGACGGGGGCGGCCTCTGGCTCAATTTCCTGGCTCAAAAATTCATCTTCGCCCGCACTCAGTTCGGCCTCGCTGCTGATCTCCTCCGCTGCCGTAGGCTCAATGAACTCGAACGACACGCTCTTGGCGGTGGCGTAGAGGCTGTTATAGTTGGAAAGGTACAGGGCATTGTGCTGAAAAAACGTGAGAAGGGTTTTCAACTCCGTGCCCACCTGCCGCCGGTCATACTGGTTCACCGATTGGTCGATCATGGTAAGCAGTTCATCCAGCGACGAAGAGGACAGTTTGGCCGAATCGACGGCACTCATCAGGGCGAGGTGCAGGTTGATGATGTAGGGCTGAAACTTGTAATTTTTGGCCTGCATCTTAGTGGTAATGCCCTCAAACTTCTCTTTCTGGGTATTGGTCAGCGGTCCGCTCGTCCAGAAATTAGCAAACTGCCGACCGAAGTAGATGGTGGAGCTATCGCTTGCTCGGGCCGCCCAGGCTTGCACCTGATCGCCGTAGGTCAGGCTGTCGACCCGGTCATAGCGCTGCGCCCAGGCTAACGGGGTGATTGTCAGTAATATGGAAATGAAAAATATTGCTCGCATAAAATATACACCGGTTTGGGGAATAACGTTTTTTCGGTAAAAAAATTTACCGATATTAAAACTTATCCTGGGCCGGAAAGCCCCAGTTACGCGTGGGTGTAAGATTTAGTGCGTTATAACGGCTGGTGATCAGCCTTACGGAGTCGGGCAGACGCTACCACCGGTTCTTTCAAAGTGCAACATCCGAACGTCATCAGACTACCCCTTTCTCACCAGCAGCACTGCCCACTGATCTCGGCTGTCTGTGCGGACCTCAATCAGACCTTGAGCAGCAGTCGCTTTTCGTAGCAACGGCAAGTCTTCTTCGTAGAACCCGCTTAGCAGTAGCGTTCCGCCCGGAGTCAGGTACTGCACGTACTGCGCCATCTCGTCGAGCAGCACATTGCGGTTGATGTTCGCCAGGATGATGTCGAACGGGTCGGGGTCGGCCACGTCGGCCACGGTGCCCTGAAAAAGTTGAATAGCAGTGGCCTCGTTGAGGCCGAAGTTCTCCTGGCTATTCTCCACCGCCCAGGAGTCGGTGTCGAAGGCCAGCACCGAAGCCGCGCCGCGCCGGTGGGCCATGATCGACAGAATGCCCGTGCCGCAACCGGCGTCCATCACGCGCTTGCCGGGGTGATCGATGCTAAGTTGCTCACGCAGCATCAGGTAGGTGGTGGCGTGGTGCCCGGTGCCGAACGACATTTTCGGGTTGATGACAATGTCGTACGGATAGCTTGGCTCAGCCGCGTGGAAGGAGGCGCGCACGCGGCACTGATCCGCAACAATGATCGGCTCGAAATTGCTTTCCCACACCGCGTTCCAGTTCTGCTCTTCCACCGTTTGCGTGGCGTAACTGATTTCGCCCTGAGTGCGGTATTTATCGAGTACGCGCTGAAATTCGGCTTTGTCGAAGGCATCCGCTGCGCAGTAGGTCTCGAAGCCCGACTCAGTTTCCAGAAAGCTATCATAGTTGCACTCGGCCAACTCCGCGATGAGCAGGTCCACCAGCTCGGGCGGACAAGTCACCTGAACGGTGGTGTAGTGTTGGTTCATGAGAAAAATGGATTAGTCACGATCGGGAAGGCTTATGCGAGGAGGTTTGTGGGGGCACAAACCTTGGAGGGGAAATTCATAATTTCTTGCTCGACATTCAAAGAATATCGAGTGTCGAGCAAGGAATGTCGAATGATGAAGTATCACCTACGTTTTGAGTTCGCTAGACACAAACCTGAGACTAGGGGATACAGAGGCGGCTGGTGGAGGTACCAATCTTGAAATTAAAATGACTTGGCGATGTCGACGAAGTCGCGCGACTTGAGGGAGGCCCCGCCGATGAGGCCGCCGTCCACGTCGAGGCAGGAGAACAGTTCGGGGGCGTTGTCGGGTTTCACGCTGCCGCCGTAGAGGATCGAGGTGTCGTTGGCCACGGCTTCGCCGTATTTTTCGACCAACTGCTTGCGGATAGCGGCGTGCATCTCCTGCACCTGATCCGAAGAAGCGGTTTTGCCGGTGCCGATGGCCCAGATCGGTTCGTAGGCAATCACTACCTTGGCGAAGTCTTCGGCCGACAGGTGAAATAGGCTGGCCTGAATTTGCTGACTCACGTAGGCGGCTTGCTTTTCCTGCTCCCGAACTTGAAGCGGTTCGCCGCAGCAGAAGATGGGTGTAAGCTTGGCTTCCAGGGCCGCGTTGATTTTCTTGGCGAGCAGTTCGTTGCTCTCGCCGTAGTACTCGCGCCGCTCGCTGTGGCCCAGAATCACGTAGGTGACGCCGATTGAAGCCAGCATGTTGGCGGCCACTTCACCGGTGTAGGCTCCCGCCGCGTGTTCGTTGCAGTTTTGTGCACCCAGCGACACCTGCGCACTGCCCTGGGTGGCGGCGTGCATCACCGGAAGGTGAATAAAAGGAGGGCAGAGCACCACCTGCACGTCGTCGCGCAGCTCCGCTTCGATCATGTGAATCACCTCCGAGGTGAGAATCTTTCCTTCCTCAATGGTTTTGTTCATTTTCCAGTTGCCCGCTACTATTTTCTGTCGCATTACCGTTGGTTTGGTTAGGGGGAAAGGTACGGCGAAAAATGGAAGGAAAGAAAAAATTGTTGAACGGTTTGATGGTTCAATTGCTGGGGTAACAATTGAGCAATCGAACCATTAGGCCGCCATCCTTCATAGCGTGACGGTCAGCCGCCCGAACCAAACTCATCTTCTTTAGGAACCTCCCGTCCGAAAGGTCCACACGTCACCCACGGTACGTCGGCCCTGGTCGTGCACGATCACCTGCCAGAGATAGTTGCGGGCTGAGTCTAAGTTAGCCACTTCCAGATTGGTATCGGTCAGATTGTTGCCCAGCACCCGCGCTTCGGGTTGCTCAGCGGTGTAGAGCAGCACCTCGTAGCGCAGTTGGGCCTCGGCCCGCGGACGCTCTACCACCCAGCGCAGCGTGAGGTCCACGGGTTGTTCCCGGGCAGCAATGGTCGGCTGAGGCTGGGCGGGCACGTTGACGGTGGTCACGTCGGCGGGGTTGAGCAGCATGGCCACCGGGGTTACTTTGTTTTCGTTCACGGCTACCGCTACGCTATCGGTGGTGTAGCCAAACTTCTCCACGATCACCGTGTAGTTGCCCACGGCGAGCGAGTCGATAGCAAACTGCCCGGTGGGTCCGGTGATGAGCGCCACGCTGGGCGGGCGGGTGGTGATGCTGGCCCCGGCGACGGGCTGGTTGTTGATGCCGTCGAAGAGAGTGCCCGACAGGCTACCCAGCGAGGAAGCGCGGGGCTCTAGGGTGAAGACCACTTGGGTAGTTTGGTTGGCGGCCACGGTAACGGTGAGGGTTTCGCTGCGGAAAGAGGTGAGTTTGGCGGTGACGGTGTACTCCCCGGCGCTGATGCCCTCGATGAGGAATTGGCCCAAACTGTCGCTGAGCACGACCGAAGAAGCGGGCGAGGTTTCTACGCGAGCGTTGGCGACGGCTTCCCCGGAGGGGCTGGTGACGCTGCCTTGCAGGGTGCCCACCGCCACCGGGTTGATGGTGGTTTCTTGGCAGGCGGTGAGCAGTACAATAGCAAAGGCGAAGATAAGGTGTCTCATAGCGTATGAGTAGCGACCCTACCGACAACAGCGGCCGGGTCTGGTTGGGTTGTTTTACCCTTGATACTCTATTTTATCGTGGAGGTAAACCGTGTCTTGCGAAAAAACTTTCAGTTCAATCAGATAGGTGTCGCTCTGGGTCACGTTGATGGAGGTATTGGACAGCGACACTTCTTGCCCGGCGGGGGCGGCAAAGCTTCCCGCCTGGGTGCTGGTGGAGCTGCCCGAGGTGCCCTGCTTGGTGGTGAGCAGTTGGTAGCGGAAGGTAGCGTCTTGCTGACTGTCGTTGGCAAATTTGCCCCGTACGGTGAGCATGTCGTTAGTTTGCTGGGCATCAATCCAGGCGCGGTGCTCGGGGGTGGTTTGAGAGATAAAGAAAGTGGCGATAAATAGGGTGAGGAGGGTTTTCATGATCATTGGGTTAGGGTATGTGAATAGCGGTGCAGTTCTTATTATCACTTCATCATTCGAGATTCTTTATTCGACATTCGATATTGCTTGAATATCGAATGTCGAACCGGGCGCCGGGCGCAAGGAATGATGAATGCCGAAATGAGAAAAAATAATTAAGGTTCCGGCGCAGGAATGCCCACAAAGCCTTGCTCAATGGTGATCTGCATGCCTTGCCCCTGCTGCTGCACCTCGTAGGCGGGGGCCAGCGGGTCGTGCTCGGTTTGAATGAGCTCGTGGCCCTGCCCCTCTTGGGTGACGCGGTAGCGCAGGTCGTTGCCCACCAGGTCTTGCCGGATGAGGTTGTCTTCGCCCCGCTGGGTGATGTCCAGGCGGTTGTTGTCGCCTACTACGGTACCAGCGTACCGGTTGTTGGTGCCGTCTTGGGTGATGCGCAGTTGTGCGTTCTGGCCCTGCTGGGTTGCCTGGAGGATATTGGCCTCGCCGCTTTGCTGCACCCGTACGTAGCTGTCCTGGGTTTGCACCGTCGATTGGTTATTTAAGCCATCCTGCCGGACATCGGTGGTGCCCGCGGGGCCGGTGGCGAAGGCGGCTGAGGGGTTGCGCAGAATTTCTTCCTCGGCTTCGGCGGGCGCTTGGGCCAGTAGCAAGGTGGGGGAAAGGGCGAAGGCAATGATTAAGCGTTTCATAAGTATGCGTATTAAGTTAGAAAGAAATAAGCTTAAAACAATCTAAGGTGCGTTGGTGGCGCGTTACAAACGCGCTTCAGGCTGATTGGCCCATTACGGCAAAGCCACCCCTTGCGACACGGCACTGGAGTTTCCGGCGCCCCGCTGTTGGATGTCGATCAGATGGTTGGTACCCGCCTGAATAGTGACAGCATAGTGGCCGTCACCTTGCTGGTTGATGGTGGCTTCGCTGCGGAAGGACTCGGCTTCGGTAAGATCAACCGAAGTCACGCTTCCGTCGGCATCCCGGACGTACAAAAGGCCCACCCCCTGATTGATCTCGGCCTCGTTATCGTCTCCGTTCTGGGTTAGGGTGGCGGTGTTTTCTTCGGCCGTGCCAACGAAGCCCTGATAGATGATTGCCTGGTTATCATTCCCGCTTTGCGTGAGCATAGCCGTATTATCTAAAGAGGTTCCATCCCGACCCTGAAGGACACCCGCTAAATTTTTACTTCCGGTTTGGGCAATCGTAGCGGTATTGTCTCGCGCGGTACCCTCAAAGTCGCTCTGGGCTACAAACGCATCGTTTTGGTTTCCTTTTTGGGTAAACGTGGTTGTATTGCTCTCGGACGTGCCACCGTCAAATTCGCCCTGAGCGACAACCGCCACGTTTTCATCGCCGGTTTGGGCAAGCGAAATGGTGTTGCCCCGGGAAGTGCTACTGCGGTTGCCCTGTCCTGCAAATGCCCGGTTGGCGTCTCCTGCTTGGGTAAGCATGATTGTGTTATCTTCGGCACGGCCGCTGAAGCCCTGATTAATGTTCGCTTCATTCTCATTACCGGTTTGGCGGAGCGTGGCCGCGTTATCCTCGGCGCTGCTCTCGAAGGCACCCTGAGAGATAGTTGCCTCGTTGCCATTGCCCGTTTGGGTGAGTGTGGCCGCGTTGTTCTCGGCGGTGCCCTCAGAGTTAATGCCTTGATTGATCTCGGCTTCGTTATCGTCTCCGTTCTGGGTCAGGGTGGCGGTATTTTCTTCGGCAGTGCCATTGGCGTCATTATCAAAAAACCCCTGAGCGATATCTGCCGCATTGCTATTTCCGGCTTGCGTGAGCTTGGCGGTGTTTTGCTTAGCGGGACCACCACTACCCTGATCAATGCTTGCTCTACTGGACTCGCCCGACTGAGTAAGCGTAGCGGTATTGCCCTCGGCAATACCCCCAATAGTGCCCTGGCGAATGGTGTTCGTGTTGGAGCGAGGATAGAGGACAGAGGCGTCACCCTTCTGCTCGACGGTTGCCTGGTTGTTGAAGGCTTGGCCCTCTTCTACTCCCTGAAAGACTCGTGCTTGACCGGCGGCGAACGTGTTTTGATTAATGGTGATCTTGTTGGTTGCCGCTACGCCACCTTCGGTTCCTTGCCGGGTGATCACCGATTTTTCACTGCCCAACTGCCGGATGAATACTTCGTTGCCGGTGCCGTTCATGGTCACGTCAGCTCTGGCTCGTACGGCGGCGTTGCGGATCGTTCCTTGAATCAGGGTAATTTTTCCATCGGTGCCGGTTTGTTGCACCGTGTTAGTATTGTTGGTTCCGTTTTGCCGGATGTCGGTTTGATTTTCTTGGGCTTGTATGATGCCAAACAGCAGCAGCGCGGCGGTGGTGAATAGAAACTTCATACGTAATGAGGGTTGATAAGTGAGAAAAAGCTTCTTGGGATGTTTGGGCCGTAAGCTTGATGGCCACAAAAAGAAAAAAGCCCGTTGCCGATAGTAGGCAAAAAAGGCCCTTCGCCGAACCGGCTACGCTCGGCGAGGGGCCGTGAAACTACTACGGAATAGCGGTGCCCTGCGCCACGCGGGCGAAGCTGCCATTGCCACTCTGCTGGATACTGATCATATCATCGGTGCCCGCCTGGATGGAGACCGCGTAGTGATCGTCACCGTGCTGGCTGATGGTGGCCTCGCTCCGCAGAGCGGTAGTAGCACTGGGAGAAGCAAAGACCAACACAGGATCGTTCGGACCGCGCTGAACAAACACCTGTCCGCTTCCCTGGAACATGCGCGCATCATTGTCGTCCCCGCGTTGAGTCAGCGTGGCGGTGTTCTTCTGAGCCGTGCCCTCATCACCCTGGAAAATGCGCCCATTGTTGCTATCTCCGTGTTGCGTCAACTTAATGGTGTTCTCATCGGCCAGGCCGCCATCATCGCCCTGGTAAGCATCAGCATTGTTGCTATTGCCAGTTTGGGCCAGCGTAGCGGTATTCCCCCCGGAAACACCATCTTCCTCACCCTGATAAACTTGAGCATCGTTAGCATCGCCAGTTTGGGTCACCGTTGCTGCGTTATAAGCCGATATACCATCATCGCCTTGATAAACCTTAGCGTCGTTATTATCCCCTTTTTGGGTTATGATAGCCTCGTTATAAGCCGATTGTCCCCCGGCGATGCCTTGATCAATAACCGCCCAGTTATCATCTCCGGTTTGCGTGGTGGTAGCGATATTGAAACCTGATACAGCATCGCTTCCTTGCGTGATATCTGCCTCATTGTTATCTCCGGTTTGCGTGGCGGTAGCTGCATTAGTCAACGACCGACTACCCTCTCCATCTCCTTGAACGATATCCACCTCGTTACCGTCACCTTTCTGGTAGACTGTTGCTAAATTGTCGGTGGCCTCTCCCCCGTTGGCCCCCTGCTCGACATCCGCCTGATTGGCTCCGACGAGCTGTTTGATAAATACTTCGTTGTTTTCGCTCTGGGCAAAGCTGCTGGTGGTGAGGCCAGCGAGGCTGAGGGCGCAGAACGCCGCGATTACATAGGTTACTTTTTTCATGATTGATAAAATTGAATTGATTAAGAAATAAAAAGAAAATTGGTTAAGTGAGTCGACAGTCCATAGTTGGTAGTCGACAGTCGATAATCCACAGACGACAGCTATTAGTCCACGGGTGATCGTCTGGTTTTGGGTTGACTAGTTGGCCACCGTGGAACGGCCACCGTGGAACGGCCACCGTAAAGGGCGGAATGGGGATGAACAGCGGGGAGGGGGTCGGGTCAGCATAGTGTATTGGGTTTAGGATAGTTGATTAAAGAATGTTTTTAGGCATGGTTTCCGTAGTCAGGGTATCGTTGAAGTTGTTTAGTCCACAGTCGACAATCGACGATCACGGTAAGGTCACTCCCTGGATCACCTGCGACATATTACCTGCGCCCCGCTGCTCTATGGTGGCTACCTGATTGCTGCCCGCCTGTAGAATAAGCGCCTGGTTGTCATCGCCGTATTGCTTGAGGGTGGCTTGGTTATTTATGGAGGTGGTTACTCCCAAGCTTTCTTCTTCGCCGGTGAGTGAAAAAATAAAATCGTCGCCTTGGTAAATACTGCCCTTGTTGCCGGTGCCGTCTTGCGTGAGGGTGGCGGTGTTATTGCTGGCTGTCACTGGCGGCTCTCGGCCGTCTTCACCTTGGACAATGGTGGCTTGGTTAGTGGTTCCCATCTGCTTAAGGGTGGCCTGATTGTTATTCGCTATGCCATTCGAAGTGCCCTGGCTGATTTTAGCGGTGTGCCCGTGGCCGACTTGGGTTAGCTTCGCTTCGTTGTTGTAGGCTTCGCCCCGGGCGCCTTGTAAGATATCAGCGCTGTGTTTGTCGCCCTCTTGCTTGAGTGTTGCCTCATTGTCGCGGGCCACGCCAGTGCTCTGCTGGATGGTGCCGCGGTTGTCGTTGCCGTTTTGGGTGAGGGTCGCTTGGTTATCGGTGGCGTCGCCTCCGAAGGTGCCCTGGCTGATGACTGCCCCGTTGCGGTGGCCGTGCTGAGTAAGGGTGGCGAGGTTGTCTTGGGAAGCCAGGCTATTGTCGCCGCCCTGTTCAATGGTTCCACGGTTTTCACCGCCCGATTGCGTTATTTTGGCTTCGTTGCCCACCGAGAGCGCTTCAAAGCCGCCCTGCGTGATGGTGGCTTCGTTGCTTTGTCCGCTTTGCTTGCTGGTGGCTTCGTTGTTACGCACCTCGCCGCCCTGCTGAAGCACGGTGCTTCGGTTGCCTTGGTCTTGCTGGCGAATGGTGATTTTGTTGTTCTCAGCGGCGCTTCCCTGCTGGGCGGTGGCCGCGTTGGCAGCGCCTTGCTGGTCGAGCTTAATCTGGTTGTACACGCCCGCAGTGGCCACGGTAGCCTCATGCATGGAGCCCACTTGCCTGATGTACACTTCGTTGGCCTCGTCTTCCATCACAACATCCGCGTTGGTCTGCGCGGCGGTGTGGCTGTTGGTTCCCTGAATAAGCGTGAGCTTCCCGTTCATACCGGTTTGCTGCACCGTGTTGGTGTTGCCGGAGCCGTTTTGCCGGATAGTGGCTTGGTTGTCCTGGGCGAAACTTCCAAAACTGATGGCACAGCAGGCCGCGCCGATGATGAGTGATTTTTGTTTGTTAAACATGGTGGTAAGGATTAAGTGGTTAGGAAATAAAGAAAGTCATTGTTTGCTGGATACTAGATGTTGGTCACTGGATGTTGGATGATTATCCTTGATCCTTGATATTTTTGACCAGTGACCAGTGACCAGTGACCAGTGACCAGTGACCAGTGACCGTTCCACGGCGGCCAGCAACCAGTGACTATTCCAGTTGTCTACCGAAGTAGAAGTTCACCCCGACGCTAGCGGAGTAGAAGTAGTCGTTGTATTGGCCCTGCTGCACCTGGTCCAGTTCGTCGCTAAAGGTGTAGTGGTACTGCACACTAGCCTGCAGGCCCAGCTGGTTGTTGAGTAGGTACTCAGCCCCCAACCCGGTGATGAGCTGCGGGTAGAACTGGTTGAGGCTCTCCCCGCTGCGGTTCATCAGCCCTCCGGCTAGAGTCAGGTAGGGACTCAGCCGCCGCTCAGTAGACAGGCGCCACTGGCTCACCAGGTTCAGGTAGTTGAAGGTCTCCTGGTAGAAGCCCTCCCCGGCCAACCGTCCGCGCCCTCCACTGACCCCTACCGACAGCCAGGGGTTGGTCTGAATCATCAGATGCAGTTCACCGGAAGGCTGAAACATGGGGTTGGGGTAGTCTCCGGCGTAGCGGAAGGTGCCCAGACTTCCCCCCAGGCTCAGACGACTGCGCTGGTAGCGGTTGAAGCGTCGGCCCAGGTAGTCAATGTCCTGGTTTTCTTGTACCTCTTGCTGGTAAGCAGTCAGGCTGGGGGCGTTGGCCTCCTCGGGGTTCTTGAGTGACCACAACCCGTCCTGGATGCCCTCGATGACCAGTCCGTGCACGGCCTTCTCGATGGCTTCTCTGACGGCCAGTTCGGCCGGTTCGTTGTGGGTGAAGCCGGTTTCTGCTTCTAGCAAGCGCTGGAAGCTCACGAAGCGGAACAGTCCGGCGTCTACCTTTTGGGAAAGAATTGTTCGTGAGGTATAGATGGTCTTCAGGATGCGCCCGTTGCTGGTAGAAGTAGCCCGCAGGTAGACAGTCACTCGGTCTTGTCGGTACTGAACGTTGCCCCCGGCCCCGAAGTAGCGGGCCCCCGCCCCACCCGTGAGCACGTTGGCGTCGTAGGAGACAATGCCGCCTTCAATGAGGATACCCGCAAAGAGCAAGGGGGGTAGGTTGTCAGTAGACGCCTGTCCCTGCTGGGCATCAAAGGCTTGCCTGCTGCTGCGGATGATCTTGCGTTCGTTGAGCAGGTTAGACAACCCCTCGCGCTCAATGGTGGTGAACCAGCCGGATTCTTCCAGAGCGCGTTGCAGGATAGAGGTGGCCCCTTGGGTGACAGCGGTAGACCAACTGGCCCCCACCTCCGAGGGTTTGTACTGCCCGGTCTGGTCGCGGAACTTGTAGACGGCCGCCACCACCTTTTCTTGCGGGGCGGGCAGGGCCTTAAGCTGGTGGTAGAAGCCTGATTCGGCTCCCAGCCTAGCCTGAGTCGGGCGCAGCGGTTGCTGAAAGTAAGAAGAGCAGCTAGATAGGGTGCCTACGACCAAGGCGAAGTAGCAAAAGCAGAGATGTCGTTTCATAGATTCTTCGATGGAGACGCGGTGAACCGCGTCTGTACTATAATGTGATGCAAATCAGAAATAAGGCACGCTCACGGTGGTTTGGCTGCCGGTGCTGATGTCCAGAATGGTGATCTGGATGGCTTCGGCTCCGGGGGCCACGTCTATCTGGTAGTTGCCGATCTCGTACTGCCCTTCCTGCAGGCCGCCCTCACCGAACTGGTTGTTGGTGAGCTGGCGGGTGAGTTGGCTCAGGATCTGCCGGTTCAGGCTCTGCTCAAAGTCTTCCAGCGGGTCGCGATCAAAGCGGCTGCGGAAGTCATCGCTTTCCTCTTCGGTGAAGCCGTTCTGGGCCTGGGCCGAGGAGAGCATCCATCCGTAGTTGAAGTTGTTACCCCCAAAGGCGGGGTTCACGGGCTGGTAGGTGAAGTCCTGGGCCAGTAGCGAAGCAGGGCTACTGAGCAGTAGGATAGTGAGCAATAGGTTGGTTAGGTGCATAGGTTTGCAGGATTGATGAAGTTAGGGAACGATGGGCGGCAACACTCGCCATACCCACCGCTCTTCCCCTAACTAAGGGTTAAAAATCGTTAGTCTCAGAAGATGCCACTGCCCTGCTGGTCTTGGTTGCCCAGTTGCTGGGACATCTGTTCGTAGTTGATGATGTAGCTACTCACCAGGGCCACGGCGTACTCGGCTACTGCTTCTATTACGTCGTAGCGCGGCTGCACGGGTTGCGAGAATAGCTCGGTGTCGTCCATGTAGACACTCACCAGACTGCCCTGCCCGATCTGGGGCAGCTCTTTGATAAAGATCGTATAGCTCACTTCACTGGCTGGGGCTTCCCACTTGCTGTAGAACACCTCGTAGAAGTCGCGGCCCACCTTGGTGATGGTCTCGTCCACCACCAAACCGTTGATCTCCGTCAGCGATGCCTCGGCTGATGATGAAGATTGCAGGTCCTGGGCGAAGCTGGTTTGCGCGCCCGAAAGCACCACAATCACCCACAAAACAGTAAGGTATGCCGAAGTAGCCATGCGTATTGCTTATTTACTGGGTTAATGCTACCGCCGGGGCAGAGGTAAACAGCAAAAGACATTTATATTTAAGCATAGACTTCGGCTGGCTGGGGGACTAGTGGGCACTAGGAGCCAAGCGACCCACCCACCCTTCTTCAGCGGGTGCGCTGAAGACCGGCGGTTGCTCGGTTATCGCCTCTCGATCAGATTGGAGCACGTTCTCGGGCCAAGGCTTGCCAAAATCAAAGTCCAGCTGCATAGCTTCGTAGGCGATCAATCCAACCTTCCCTAAAAAGCCCAAAGCACCAATGCCTAATAGAATGATGATAGTTTCCATGTGTGTGTAGTTAAGCGTTATAAATAGAAATTATAGTTAATACTTGGGTGGTATGCGATGCTCAGATGCTACTTAGTAACCCCGCCGCGAGGAACGTAACCCGGCGCGTAATTTTTTTGGTCGCGATGAGTTTTCTTTTTTCTGGGTGCGATATATCGCCGATCGAGACGAAGGGCAGTACCCAAGCACGGGCTATCGAGCGTAACGCTTGAAAAGATGAGCTAATCTCATTCGGAATCTCCCGCAATAATGACGAGTTTTACGGGAGCTACTCTTTATATGCGCATCGACATCATCAGTTGTGTTCCGGCTTTATTAGAAAGCCCCTTTTCGCACTCTATTCTACAACGAGCGCAAGACAAGGGGCTGGTTGCCGTGCGCGTGCACGATCTGCGCGACTACGCCGCGGGCAAACAGCGACAAATTGACGATTACGTCTTTGGCGGCGGCGCGGGCATGGTGCTGATGATCGAGCCGATCGACCGCTGCATCAGCCAACTCAAGGCTGAGCGAACCTACGATGAGGTAATTTACATGAGTCCGGACGGTGAGGTGCTCAACCAATCGATGGCGAACGGCATTTCTCTGCTGAAGAACATTATCATCTTGTGCGGACACTATAAAGGAGTGGACGAACGTGTGCGCGAGCACTTCGTCACCCGTGAGATCAGCGTGGGCGACTACGTGCTGTCGGGAGGCGAACTGGCCGCTGCCGTGCTGGCCGACGCCGTGATTCGCCTGTTACCGGGCGTGCTCAACGACGAAACCTCCGCCCTCACCGACTCGTTCCAGGATAATCTGCTGGCTCCGCCGGTGTACACCCGTCCGGCCGATTACCAAGGATGGGCCGTGCCCGAGGTGCTGCGCTCGGGCCACGAAGCCAACATTGAGGAGTGGCGCTTTGAACAATCGGTGGCCCGCACCGAGCAACGACGACCTGATCTGTTGCGGGAGTAGGTTTAGTTCACCGAAAAATGGTGCAGGTAGGCTACCAACTGCTCGTAGTTCTTCATAAGTACCTCTGGTGTCCCCCGCCGCTGTAACTGCTCTCGGTAATGCGCTACTAACGCTGACCAATTAGGTCGGTGCGCCGTCGATACTGACTGTGGTTGGGCAAGCACCGAAACCTATGCGACCCAAGATGCGTTCTTAACGCACGTAACAGTTCACTGCGATAGTTCATATTTTTCCTGCAAAAAGTGTAAAGACATCAAAAACTTGCATGTGTTATAAAAATATTATAACTTAGCATTAATATTATTCAAATTAGTTGACTGCTGAACTGAGCGCTCCTTCAAAAAACTTCAGGTGCTTAGTCACTCATTTTTTGCTCACTATCAACAACGGTACCATGAGAAACACCAAAAATAGCGTGCTAAGTTGCTTCCCCCAGTGGGGCCTGGCTATCCTGTTGCTGGCCTCGCCTACCGGATGTACCGATGAAGAAACCCGATTGCCAAGTCAGCCAGAACAATCCAGCGATTTAGCGGCTCCGATCTCGCTGGACCTTGACCAGTTGAATGAACGCGGTCGCCTAACTGCCATCTTGAACAACAGTTCTACTGGTTACTTTATCTACCGGGGGCAACCCATGG
The DNA here is from genome assembly GCA_965217295.1 of Cyclobacteriaceae bacterium. Classification (GTDB taxonomy): domain Bacteria; phylum Bacteroidota; class Bacteroidia; order Cytophagales; family Cyclobacteriaceae; genus Tunicatimonas. The sequence goes on along the minus strand of CBDCHR010000008.1, from coordinate 1,553,620 downwards.
GCTACGAGTACGAATTGCTTACCCGCCTGGCCGAGAAGCTGAACCTTGAGCTGGATATTGAAATCACCAACGACATTGAAGAGGCCTTCCAGATGCTCAACCGGGGAGAAGGCGACATCATCGCATTCAACCTCACGGTGACTGCCGCCCGTAAAGAGCGGGTCGCCTTCACCGAACACCACAACGAGGTGAAGCAGGTGCTGGTGCAATCGTTGCCCGACCAGTGGCGGCAAATCAAGCGGCATCGTTTGGACAAAATGCTGATCCGTAATCCGCTGGACCTGGAAGGAAAGCAAGTTCACGTGCAAAAAAACTCAGCCTACTCCGCCCGACTCATTAATCTGGCCGAAGAAATCGGGGGTGACATCGACATTGTTGAAGAAGATACCGATACGGAAACCCTGATTAAGATGGTGGCCGACGGAGAAATAGACTATACCGTGGCCGACGAAGACATCGCCCTGGTGAACGCCACTTATTACTCTTCGATTGATGTGAGCACCCCGGTGAGCTTTCCGCAGAAAGTGGCTTGGGCCACTCGCCAGAACGCCCCCCAACTGCTGTCGGCCGTCAACGATTGGATTCGGGAAATGAAGCAGGGCACCGACTACTACGTGATCTATAACAAATACTTCAAAAGTCCCAAGACCACCCTTCGGCGAGTGCGCAGCGACTACTCGAGCGTGGCCGGAGCGTATATTTCTCCCTATGACGAACTGTTGCAGCGAGCCGCTGACACGCTGGGCTGGGACTGGCGCTTACTCGCCGCGCAGGTGTACCAGGAGTCGAAGTTTGATGCCCAGGCAAAATCGTGGGCCGGGGCCGAAGGGCTAATGCAACTGCTGCCCGCCACGGGCGAGATGTACGGTGCCACCGATATGATGAGCCCCACGCAGAGCCTGAAGGCCGCCACGGCGTACTTGGATTGGCTGGATGAAATCTGGACGAAGTACGTGCCGGACGTTGAAGAGCGGCGCAAATTTGTGCTGGCCTCCTACAACGCCGGACAGGGTCACGTGCTGGATGCCCGTCGCTTGGCGCGCAAATACGGCAAAGACCCCGCCCGTTGGGAAGACGTAGCACACTTTCTGCTGCTCAAGTCAGAACCGGAGTACTACAACGACCCGGTGGTGAAGTCGGGCTACTGCCGCGGTAGCGAACCGGTGAACTACGTGCGCGAAATTCTGCAACGCTACAATCGCTATCAGCAGCTAGTCGACGAAGGCGTTTCGGTAGCCAGCGCTTCGGCCTAATTTTTAATTCCAACCCCAGTGGTTGGTGTCCTCACCAACCGCTTTTGTTACTCTTACGAACTGTTCCGTACTAAATCCTCTCCACCTGATCGGCCATGATCTTGGCTGATAACAAACTCAACGGAATGCCTCCCCCCGGATGTACGCTGCCTCCGCAGAAGTATAGCCCTTTGAACCGGCGGCTAAAATTGGCGTGGCGCAGAAAGGCCGCGTAGCGGTTGTTCGAGCTGTTGCCGTAGAGCGCTCCCTGTGACGAAGAAGTTTTGCTCTCAATACTGCGCGGGTCTAGAATACTCTCGGTGGCGATCAGCGGAGCTACGTCGGTATCCAGCATTCGATTGAGCTTCGCCAGAATATTATTCCGGGCGCGCTCGATGAGATTACCCCAATCCTGCCCCGAGTTGTTAGGCACGTTGATCATCGTGAACCAGTTTTCGCAACCGGGCGGGGCATCGTCGGGTTTATACTTCGAGGTGATATTGAGATACACCGTTGGGTCGTAGTGCACGCTGCGGTGCTGGAAAATGTGCTCAAACTCGGCCCGGTAGTTTTGGCTAAAGAAAATGTTGTGCAAATCCAACTGCTCAAAGGTCTGCCGGATTCCCCAGTAGAAAATGAGCGCCGAGCTGGATTTTGGTTGGTTGAGCAGACGAGTGGGTGGCGCCACATTGGGTAATAAGTTCCGGTAGGTGCTCACCACGTCCATGTTGCTCACCACCACGTCGGCCTCCTGGGTTTCACCGTTCACGCGAAGACCTCGCACCCGGTTTCCGCGCAGCAGAATTTGCTCCACGCGCGCTCCGAAGTGAAACTGCACTCCCTGTCGTTGCGCCAGTTCGCCCAGGCTGGTGGTGATCGAGTACATGCCTTGCTCGGGAAAAAACGCTCCCCGCCCGAATTCCAGGTGGGGAATAATGTTCATGGTGGCGGGCGTCTGGTGCGGGTCTGAGCCGTTGTAGGTGGCGTAACGATTGAACAGTTGCACCACCCGCGGGTCGGTGAAGCGCTGCTCATTGGCTTGATGCATGGTGCGGAAAAAGTCTAGCCGATGCAAACTTAGGTACGAGCGCAGCGCCGCCCGATTAGCAAACGTTTGCCAACGGTGCAGCGAACGCTTCATGAACAACTCAGCCAGATGATCGTACAAAAAAGTGCTTTGCTGTAGTGCCCGTTGGATGTTCTGCGGTGCTTCACCGGTCTTTGCCGACAGTTCCCGAACGAAGTCCTCCGGCTCGGCGAAGGCTTCCACGAAGGTGCCGTCTTCGTAGAAGTAGTGGCAATTGACAGTCAGGCGCTGGTAACGAAAATGATCTTTGGAACGCTCGCCTACTAATTCAAACAGGTCTTCTACCAATTCGGGCATGGTGAACAGCGATGGCCCGGCGTCGAAGCGATAGCCATCTTGCTCAATCTCCGAAAGTTTGCCCCCCGGATAGTCGTTGGCCTCAAACACCTCAACCCGGTAGCCTCTGTTAGCCAGCCGAATAGCCGACGCGATGCCCGCAATCCCTGCCCCCACCACCAGCGCTCGCTTACTCACTTGGGAGTAAGTTGATGGCGGTTAAGAAATATAAACAGCAAACCCGCCAGCCCCATGAGTAGCCCGAATGCTTCGCGCGAGCGCTCTACGTACATTCGATCAGGACTCATGCCCGTGATCAGACTGTCGTCGCTCACAATCCATTCATACACGCTTGGTAACAGATAAATGAAGTAAAGAGCAAAAATAGCAATGCCAGGAACGAGCAGCGCGAGGTTGTATCTGCCAAACAGGGCCATTATGGCCATCACCGCCACGTAGCCATAGAGGAACATCCAGGAGAAACTGTCAGAGTCGTTATACTGGAAGGCCGCAAACAGAAAAAAAAGCAGCGCAATTATTCCGCTGACTATTTTTATCGTGAGCGGACGGCGAGAAGTGGTTGTTTCCAAGGCGTAAATGCTTAATTTAGTGAGAAGTTAATAAACTTTATTCCGATAATTTTTCCAGAGGCTCGTGTCGACACGAGCCTCAAAAATTTATCGGAATAACCTCTAATACAAATGTAAAAACGAAAAATTACTAGTTATGAAAAGTTCAGTAGCCGAAAAAATAAAGGTAGCCGATTTTCTGGAGATGGAGGTGGAACCTGGATTTATTTACGAACTAATCGACGGAGAAATTGTGAGAAAAAGCGCTCATAGTCCAAAACATCAGAAAGCATCCGGAAAGTTGTTTCGTGCGCTAAGCGCTTTTGTCGAGCAGAAGCAGCTAGGAGAAGTTTTGTACGCCCCGCTTGATGTGTTTTTAGGCAACTACAATTCTCTACAGCCGGATTTGCTGTTCGTCGCTGAAGCTCGTGAAGAAATTATCACGGACAATGGCGTGGAAGGTGCCCCCGATTTAATCGTGGAAATCCTTTTACCTTCCACCATGAAAAATGATAGAGGTGACAAAATGAAGATTTACCGCCAACACCAAGTGCGCGAATACTGGATCGTAGACCCTAAAAATCAATCTGTCGAGGTTTATCAACTCCAGAACAACGAGTACGATTTAGCTTCTTTCGCCCTAGAAGAGGGCAAGATCACGTCGCAAGTGCTGGAGGGGTTTTCGCTTAACGTGAAAGGGCTTTTCGGCGCGTAGAGAAAACTTAAAATAACCCTGGTCTGATCGCTACAACGGCCTAATCCAAACGTTGCGGAAGCTGGTTGGGTTGCTATGATCCTGCAGCACAAGGGGGCCGTCGCCGTGGGCTACCCACTTCGGGGTGCCAATATATTCGGTGGTGCCCTGCAGCTTCGAGTGGTTTTGCACCACCACCCCATTGTGCATCACCGTCACGTAGCCCGCTTCCAGCAGCGCTCCGTTCTTCTCATCGAACTTAGGCGCGGTGTAAATAATATCGTACACGTCCCACTCGGTAGGGGGTTTGGTGGCGTTCACCAGGGGCGGATGCTGCTTATAGATGCTGCCCGCCTGTCCGTTCACGTAGGTTGGGCTCTCGTACGAATCGAGCACCTGCACCTCGTAGAGTCCCTGCAAAAAGATGCCGCTGTTGCCCCGGCCCTGCCCTTCGCCCTCAATCTTCTGCGGCGAACGCCACTCGATATGCAACTGAAAGTCGCCGAAGTCCTCTTTGGTTTTGATGTCTCCAGTGCCCGGCTTCACCGTGAAGTGGCCATCTTGCACCGTCCAGGGAGCCTTGCTACCGTCCTTGGCACTTTCCCAAGCCGACAAGTTCTTGCCGTCGAACAGCACGATGGCATCGGAAGGAGGTTTATTATTTTCACCGGGAGTGATTTTCTTTACTTTTGGCTCGTAGAACTCGGTATCTTCGGGTTTATACTCACCCTCTTTCATCATTTGCTGGGCAAAGAGGTCGAGCGAAAAGGCGAAGGGCAACACTAAAGTAAGCAAGCAGGAGTAGGTTTTCATAAAGAAGTCAGAAGTGTAGGGTTAGATAAATGAAGGTCGGTAGCGTATGACCGACAAATTTATAACTTTGTGAAGAACACGCTGTTTCGTGAATAGGCTAATTTTCTAATCCAGAAAGCTATTCTTTTTTTACCAACTTCACAACTTAAACCACAGTAGCATGAGCAGAAAACTTCGAATGGGCATGGTCGGCGGAGGCCAGGGTTCTTTCATCGGCGGCGTTCACCGCATGGCGGCCGCCCTGGATGGACACATCGAGCTGGTATGCGGCGCGTTCAGCAGCACCGCCGAAAAATCACTAGCGTCGGGTCGGGAGCTCTACTTGCCCGGTGACCGCATCTACGGTGACTTTCAGGAAATGATTGAGCAAGAAAAAACCTTGCCCGACGACGAGCGCATGGACTTTGTGTCGGTGGTCACTCCCAACCACATGCACTTCGCCCCGGCCAAACTCGCCCTGGAAAACGGCTTCCACGTGGTGTCGGACAAACCGGCTACCTTCACATTGGAAGAAGCCAAGGAACTACAGGCGCTGGTAGAAAGCACTGGCTTGCTCTACGCGCTGACCCACAACTACACCGGCTACCCGATGGTGAAGGAAGCTAAGCACCTGGTAAGCTCCGGCACGCTGGGCAACATCCGCAAGGTGGTGGTGGAGTATCCACAGGGCTGGCTGGGCCAACTGCTCGAGAAGTCGGGCAGCAAGCAGGCCTCGTGGCGCACCGACCCGGATAAGGCGGGTATTAGCAACTGCATGGGCGACATCGGCACCCACGCCGAGAACTTGGCCGAATACATCACCGGCCTGCAAATTACCGAACTCTGCGCCGACCTGACCGCCTTCGGCGAAGGGCGCGAACTCGACACCGACGGCAACGTGCTGCTGCGCTTCAACAACGGCGCCAAGGGCGTGCTGCACGCCAGCCAGATTTCGGTAGGCGAAGAAAACGCCTTTAAAATCTACGTCTATGGCGAAAAAGCCGGACTGGAGTGGCACCAGATGAAACCCAACACCCTGCTGGTGAAGTGGCCCGACCGCCCGGTAGAAATTTACCGCACCGGCGTGAATCACGCCTACCTGTCAGATCATGCGCAGTTCAATACTCGCCTGCCCGCCGGGCACCCCGAGGGCTACGTGGAGGCCTTTGCCAACGTGTACCGCAACTTCGCGATGACGCTACAGGCCCGTCTGGACGACCGCGAACCCGATAAGTTCGCCACTGATTTTCCGACTATTTTAGATGGCGTACGGGGTATGGCCTTTGTAAAGAATGTGGTGGAATCGAGCAAGAGTAGAGAGAAGTGGTATCGGTTTGTAATTTAACTACTTTTCGTCGTGAACTATAATAAAGTATTTCTAGAGGAGAACAGAAAAGAAAAAGCAAGTATGTCCAATTGATTTCGGACTAGTTGTAAGTGTAATTGGCCATTTAGTCGCATCTAAAAAACATGATACTATGAAAGTAGAATTAAACATAGGTTATAAACAACTCATTGATCTTATCAATCAACTGCCTCCTGACGATATAAACAAACTGAAGGCGGAAATTGATAGAATACTGAATAAAGTCAGCTCAACTGCTGATGATGAATGGGAAAGTCTGCTATTAAATGGCCCAGTAATGGATGATGAGCAATATCGCGTATTTGAAGAAAACAGACAAAAATTTGATCAATGGAGAGAGAGCTAATCCTGTTAGACACTTCTATTCTGATAGACTATTTTAGAAAAACGGATAAGAAGAATGCTATCTTTTATCAACTATCTGCTTCAAGGCGATATGCATTTGCTGCTTCAGTAGTCACCGAATACGAGGTATACGTGGGCGCTACATTGGATCAGCAGAAATTCTGGGATACATTTTTCGCTAAGTTGCAACTGCTTGACTTTGATAGCCAGTGCGCCAAAAAAGCGGTTGAGATTCAAAAGCAACTGAAAAAAAAGAATCAAATGATAGTGATTCCTGATTTGCTGATAGGAGCTACCGCAAAAACTAGTGAGTTAAAGCTGGCTACTACGAATACTAGCCATTTCAAAAGAATTGCCAATCTACAAATCATAGACAGATAGAACTGTTGTTATGAATTAGACAACGTTATCCTTGCGGCCCACCCTTCCTAGTACTGATTAGAACTCTATTCCCTCCCCCCGCAGCACTTTCTCTAAATCCTCCGACCGCGGCAAGTGCACGGCATTGATGCCACACTGCTGCGCGGCCTCCGCGTTTTCTTCCCGATCGTCAATAAACAGACACGCAAATACCGTTTGACTCAGGTAATCGTCTAGGTTCAGTTTACCGCACTCAAACGGGGTAGCGAAGCGCTGATGACGTTCTTCTACGGTATCATAGTTGTAGTCGAAGTGCTGCGCCGCTTTTTCGCGCAACTCGTGGCTCCAACCATTGGTCAGAATCACCCCGCCAACATCAAATAGTAAAGTCGTGATATTGCTCATGACAAATGTTTTGGCCTAAGCTCGACTTTACCATTTTGTAAAACCAAGATCGCTGAACAGAGACAATGAAGGCATATTCCAAATTTATTTTTGAACATCTGTCCGAAAAATTGACTTTCATACATTCAAAAATCCCCTTATTTTGCTTAAAATAGCCATTCTTACGAGTCAAGGAAGTGGTAAAGTCTAGCTAAGAGGATTTGAGGATTGGGTCGGTTAACAGGGTGGCTAAATCACGGTGTAAATTAGTATCCAAAAGTATTTTAACCACGCGATTTGGACGCTAGAAGCGTGAGAGCTAATGGCGTTTCTTAAATCTACCTCCGCAGGAAAATTCTTGAGAACCATACGTGCCTCGCCAGACTGTAGCACTCTTTTTTAGTAAATGTTCCCAACATCATCTCGCTCGGCAATCGGGGTGCTGCTTTCAGAGACGTAGCGATTGTCAATCCACACCACCCTTCCCCCTCTTTTAATGGTCTGGTGAAATGAAGCGATAACATCTGGCAGTTGTACTAGAGGAACGTGCGACCAGATGAATCCACCAAAACCAGCGTCAAAATCTCATAAACGCTCTGGTCTGTAAAAGTCTTTTTCAGATAGTTGGCTACGTAGTCAAGGTCAGCTTGCCGCTCCGGTTTGTCGTAAATCAGTTCGTATTCCTGGGCCCGATGAGCATAGTACGTCGCCAGATCAGTATTCATGTTTGCGTTTAAGCCTATAAAATTCATCCGCACGGTGGCCGCCAGCATCCAATATCTAGTATCCAACGTCTGGTCACCCAACAAGTCATCTACACCTCATCCCAAACCGGAGCCCAGTGCGGGTTCACCAAACGTTCGCGACGGCTAAGGCCGAACACCTGCCCCATTTCCTCGTCAGTCAGTGAAAAATCGAAGACATCGAAGTTGGCGACGCGGTGCTTGTGGCTGCTGGCGCGGGGAATGGCCGCCACGTTGTCTTGCTGTACCAGCCAGCGCAATGCCACCTGGGCGGGTGTTTTTCCGTAGCGTTCGCCAATGGTGCGTAGTGTAGCGTCTTCCTGCACCGCTCCCTGCGCGATGGGCGAGTAGGCCGTTAGCATGGCATTGTGCTCGCGCACCATATTGATGAGCGCACTCTGTCCCAGATACGGGTGATACTCTACCTGGTTGCACACCACCGGCGCCAGCGAAAACGCTTCCTTCAGCAGCGCGGGCGGAAAGTTGCTCACTCCAATAAGTCGGGCCTTGCCCTGCTGCTGCACCTCCTTGAGCGCATCCAGGGTTTCCTTGAGCGGCACCTGCTCCGAGGGCCAGTGCACGAGCAGCAGGTTCACGTAGTCGGTTTGCAACTGGCGCAGGCTGTCGTCGGTGACCCGCAACACCTGATCGCGTTTTAGGTCGGTGTACCAAATCTTGGTCGTTACAAACAGTTCATCCCGGTCGATGCCTGAGTTACGGATACCCCGCCCAACGTCCTGCTCATTCTCATACATCCGGGCGGTGTCGATATGGCGGTAGCCAATATCAATAGCGTCGGCCACGGCCTCCTGGCAAACTTTTCCTTTGAGTGAGAAAGTGCCGAGGCCCAGAGCCGGAACTTGTTCGTGGTTAATATCAATGTGTTTCATAAAATAAGAAGTGGAAGAGTTAGTTGCAATTTAACAATACTGCTACTTCTTATTTTAATCAAAAAGCGGGGGAAAGGTTTTCACGATATACAATTCCGCAAAAGGTGGTTAGAAAAGACGCCCTCGACAACGATTATTTCGGAAATATATGGGGAGCCGGGCGGTGCGCGAGGGTGACTGGAGACTGGTAGGCGAGCGCGGCCGGGCGCGGGAGCTTTACAACCTTCGGGAAGACCGCACCGAAATGAACAATCTAGTTGACGACAACGCTCAACGTGCCGAAACGATGATCAGCAAGTACGATCGTTGAGCACAGCGAATTGGCGGAAGAACAACCGAGGCCGCCGTGCAAATGCCGGTGAACCGGCAAAATCGCTACCTGTACGAAGACGAAAAATTGAAAGAACAGCCGTAGCCACCCCTTCCATTTAATCGCTACAACGCATCTATTTTCTCTTCAATTGCCGTCATTTTCTTGCTCGAGTGAGCACCAGACGTGGCATAAACGATTTGCCCGTCTTGGTCAAGTAAAAACAGATACGGAACGTCTTTTTTGTCAAACTCCAGGGCCTCCTTGTACGGCTTAAGCTTCCCCTTGTAGAACAACACGTAGGGAATTAATCGCGCATCCAGGTTTTTGGCGGCCTTTCGCTTGGCCGTTCCCTGGGCGGCGGCCTTGATACCCGTAAACATCGGCACGATATACACGTCAATGTCGTGGGCGAAGCTGGCGAACAAGCCCCCGTCGCTCACCTTCTGCTTGATAAAGGTGTTGAACAGCGGGCTAAGCCACGAACTTAAGTCTTTTTCGGCCTTCTTGGAGTAGGCCATCGCCACCAGCGTAACCCGGCCTTGGGTATCTTGCGGCAAGGTGACTACTTTGTCCTCCACCGTTTCGGTTTCTATGGTCGGGAAGGTGGTACCCACCAGCTGGGCGGGGGCGGCGGTGAAACATCCTGCCAGGAGGGCAAACGTGAGCAAACAATTCTTTATCATACGTTTCTTTTTCAGGTGACTCGTACAATTAGCGTACCCATCCTGAAAATCCTCCCGAACTCTTCCTACCTTTGCCCCCTTAGATCCTTTTATTTATTTCTATTCCCGTACAGACGCCATTAATCCACCGTGGACGCGGGGCGTCTCAACGATAATGGCGTCTCAACGATAATCTAATATGACCACCATCCAATCCACCCTCGAGCAACTCAACATCCACGACCATAACCCCTCCTATAGCACTGGGCAATATTTTGGCCCTAGTGGTACCAGCACAGGTACTACCCGCGCCATTCATTCACCCGCCGACGGCTCACTGATCGCTAGCGTTACCATGGCCACCGAGGCCGATTACCAGCAGGTGATCGCCCAGGCGCAGGAAGCCTTCGTTACCTGGCGCATGATGCCCGCCCCGCAGCGCGGTGAGATCGTCCGGCAAATTGGCAACCAACTGCGCGAGCATAAGGAAGCACTGGGCCAACTGGTGACCTACGAGATGGGCAAAATTTACCAGGAAGGCCTGGGTGAGGTGCAGGAGATGGTCGACATTTGCGACTTCGCCGTGGGGCAGTCTCGGCAGTTGTACGGTTACACCATGCACTCCGAACGGCCCCAGCACCGCATGTACGACCAGTACCATCCGCTGGGAGTCATCGGCATCATTTCAGCTTTCAACTTCCCGGTGGCCGTATGGGCCTGGAACGCCATGCTGGCCGCCGTGAGTGGCAACGTTTGCGTGTGGAAACCCTCGGAGAAAACGCCCCTCACCGCCCTGGCCTGCCAGCGCATCGTGGCGCAGGTGCTCAAAGACAATGACCTGCCCGAGGGCATCTTCAACCTCATCATCGGCGATGCCGAGATTGGCTCGCTGATGGCGCACGACCGGCGGGTGCCGTTGGTGTCGGCCACCGGCTCCACCCGCATGGGCCGCAAAGTGGGCGAGGCCGTAGGAGCGCGACTGGGCCGCGCGTTGCTGGAGCTGGGTGGCAACAATGCCATCATCATCACCGAGCACGCCGACCTGGAGATGACCATTCGGGCCACCGTATTCGGGGCAGTGGGCACGGCCGGACAACGCTGCACCAGCACCCGCCGCCTGATCGTGCACGCGTCGCGCTACGAGGAAGTGAAGGAGCGCTTGCTGAAAATTTATCCGTCGCTCTCCATCGGTAATCCGCTGGATGAGAAAAATTTGGTAGGGCCGCTCATTGATCAGGAGGCGGTGCAAAACTTCACGAAGGCCCTGGAAACCGCGCAGGGAGCAGGGGGAAAATTGCTCACCGGCGGCGAGGTGCTGAGCGACGAAGCGCACGCCGGGGGCAACTACGTGACACCCGCCCTGGTGGAAGCAGAAAATCATTACAACATTGTGCAGGAAGAAACTTTCGCGCCCATTCTGTACCTCATTCGGTACGAAGGCGACGTGCACGCAGCTATCCAGCTGCACAACGCCGTGAGCCAGGGGCTATCGTCGGCCATCTTCACCACCAATCTGCTCGAGGCCGAAGCCTTTTTATCGCACCGTGGCTCCGACTGCGGCATTGCCAACGTGAACATCGGCACGTCGGGAGCGGAGATCGGCGGAGCCTTTGGGGGTGAGAAAGACACCGGCGGCGGGCGCGAGTCGGGCTCCGATGCCTGGAAGGTGTACATGCGTCGGCAGACGAATACGATCAACTATAGTACGGAGTTGCCGTTAGCGCAGGGCATTCGGTTTGATATTTAATGAAAGCATAGATATCCATAATTTCAAAAAACGCGGAAAATGAAATTATAATTAGCTATAATTGCGAAAATTCATATTTGTGCAATTATGGATGTTCATAATTACGAAGCAGGACATTTTATCCAGCAAACTGCTTATCGCTCCTTCTCTCCTACCCCCATTAATCATCCGTGGATCGTTTCGGCACCCGAAGTCAATAAGCTGCTTTCTGAAGCTAATCGTTTTGTTGGCGAACTGAATGCTTTTTCACAAATCATTCCTGACGTCGATTTCTTTATATCGATGCACATCGTAAAGGAAGCTACTACTTCTAGCCGAACCTATCCGACTTTTTTGAAAAGCATAGAACCTATTACTATGACAATCTGATGGCTGTTCGTCTCAAAAATGACCTTACGCAGTGGATCAAATTTTTCTTAGCAGGTATTGTAGAAACTGCTCAATCATCTATTGAAGTGTTCCAAAAAATACTCGCTCTGAAGCAAAAGATAGACACTAAAATTTTGCCACAATTGGGTAGCAAAGAAAGGATCGCTAACGGATTTACTTTGCTGAACTATCTTTATCGATCACCAATAATAGATGCTAAGGAAGTCAGTCAGGTTTTGAACGTAGCAACCTCTACCGCCAATCGACTTATCAGAGATTTAGTAGCCCTGGAAGTATTGCATGAGCTAACGGGCTACCGTAGAAATAGAAAATTTATATTCCAAGAATACTTCTCTATCTTCCAATAGCATAGAAAAAGCCCAACGAAATTCGCCGGGCTCTCTGATTCATAAAGATACTACTGCCACTATGCCGTCGCTTCCTCCAGCGTTGGATAATCCGTATAGCCTTCCTTGCCCGGCGTATAAAACGTATCCTGGTTGGGTTCCGCAAGCTCCGCTCCCTCCTTCATGCGCCGCACCAAATCCGGGTTAGCGATAAACGGACGGCCAAACGCCACCAGTTGGCCTAACCCATCGGCTAAATCCTGCTCGGCGCGCGCCTTGTCGTAGCCGCCGCTGATGATCATGGTGCCACCGAAAGCGTCGCGAATCTTTTCTTTGATGGAGCGAGGCACCTCGGGCGCTCCCATTGCCGTGTGGTCTACCAGGTGGATATAAGCAATGCCTAACTTGCCCAATTCTTTAGCCAAGTACTCGTACGCTTCGTCTATTCCTTCAAACGGACCGGTGTTGTTAAACACTCCGTAGGGCGACAGGCGAATGCCGGTGCGCTCAAAGCCAATGGCTTCGCCAACCGCTTGCGTCACTTCCAGCGCGAACTTGGCGCGCGCTTCTTTTGAACCATTGTACGCATTGTCTAGCTCGTTTACGTTGGGGTTCAGGAACTGCTCGATCAGGTAGCCGTTGGCTCCGTGCAGCTCCACCCCGTCGAAGCCGGCTTCAATCGCTTTCTTAGCAGCCTCCACATATTCCTGAATCGCCTGCTGAATATCGTCTTCGTCCATCAGGCGCGCTGCCGGATAGGCTTGAGGACCCGCTTCGTCGGTATACATTTCGCCTTCTACGGCGGTGGTGGTAGTGCCGATTACCTCAGCCTTCTTGGGCAGGTTGTGCGGGTGCCCTACCCGACCGGTGTGCATCAGCTGAAGAAATATCTTCGCGCCTCCTTCGTGCACGGCCTCCGTCACCTTCTTCCAGCCCCGCGTTTGCTCATCCGAGAACGCACCCGGAATGCGGGGGTAGCCCAGCGCGTTGGGCGAGGGAGCGGTGCCCTCAGTGATGATGAGCCCGGCACCCGAGCGTTGCCGGTAATACTCGACCATTAGGTCATTGGGAACGTTATCGGTGGCGCGCGAACGCGTCATGGGGGCCATCACGACCCGGTTTTGCAGCGTTAAGTTGCCTAGTTGAAATGACTCGAAAAGCATATCAGAATTTTTTAGTTACTATTTAGTTAAGGACGTCTACGGGAGCTGAAATGACAACCCTTTGCGACATTCTCTTGTATATACAAGAGTGTAGCGAGAAGGTTGCGCTTTTGCGTTAATTTTTTTGTTCTCCCTGATGCCTCATCCCCCAGTGAGCCATCTCGTCCAGGATAGGTGTCAGGCTACGTCCGTAATCGGTTTGGGTGTACTCTACCCGGGGTGGCACCTCAGCGTACACTTTGCGGTGGATGATGCCATCCGCTTCTAGCTCCCTCAATTGCTGGGTGAGCATCTTTTGCGTGATGGTGGGTAGTGCTCGTTTCAGTGCGCCAAACCGTCGCACCCGCTGCTGGCGCAGTTCCCATAATATGGCCGGTTTCCACTTGCCGCCAATCACTTCCAGGGTGGTCATCACCGGGCATAAAGGGATCGTATAGTCCTTTTTTTCTAATAAACGCTCTTTTTCTTTGGTCATAACTCACTGGTTTTCAGCATTCGTAACTTTTAGGATACTACCTTACTTTAAGGTGCCTACTTGCGTTTTCGTACGTAATCGCCCAAATTTACCCTAAAATTAGTTATCCTAAACCAATATAATCATGGCAACATACTTTGTGACCGGGGCCACCGGTACCGTAGGAAGCGCAGTAATACAAGCATTACTAAACCAGGGAGAAAATGTGAAAGCCGCTAGCCGACACCCCGAGAAAAGCCGCGAACAGTTCGGCGACCGTCGCATCGGCGATCAGATAGCAGCAGTTCACTTTGACTATGAAGACATCAATACGTTTAAAGAAGCAGCAGGCACCGATGGAGTCTTCTTACTCGGTCCGCCCATGTATCCAAACTTGTTTGAGCTCGTGGCCCCTTTTGCTGACTACCTTGCGGCAAAGGGGCCACAACGCGTTGTGTATTTATCGGCCTATGGCATGGAGGACCTGAAAGAGCTGCCCTTCCACGCACAGATGGAAGAGAAGTTGCAGCAGAGCGCCTTAGACTGGCGGGTGGTGCGACCGGGCTTTTTCATGCAGAACTTCGGCAACTACGAGCGCGAGAATATTGAGCAGCGTAAGGTCATTTTCGTACCCGCCGGAGAGGGCAAAACCGCCTTTATTTCGGCTGAGGACATCGGGCGAGTGGTGGCTACGCTGCTGCGGAAGGATACCTACCGGCACCAAACCGTAGCACTCACTGGTCCGCAGGCCTACAACCACTTCGAGGTGGCAGAATTACTTTCAAAAGTAAAGGGCGATACCATTACCTACGTCAACCCCGACGAAGCCACCTACCGCAAGGTGCTGGCCGATGCCGGAGCCCCGCCAATGGTGGCCGACTACATGGTGCCGGTGTACGGCATGATCAAACACGGCAAGGTGGAGAGCGTAGCCGACAACGTAGAGAAGGTAACCGGGAAACAACCCGAAACGCTGGAGACAGTGCTGAAGCGTGACTTTGCGTAAGCGCGGCAAATGCCTAAAACAAAAAGCCCGACGGAATACGCCGAGCTTTCTGCATTATTAAGTTAAACCACAAAAAGGAACCCTCAAGGTAGCTCCTTTTTGACAATTTTGCAACTACTGCCCCTTGTCGGTGCTCTCGAAGATTTTGTCGGCCGAGGTGGCCACGAAGCCTTGGTACAGCTCGCCGCTGGGCAACGCGTAGCGCTGGGCAAACTCGTAGTAGCAAGCGGGCACCCGCTGCGGCCCGTCGGCAAAGTCCACCTCCACGGTGTCGGCCAACGTCGACGATTGTTCCAAAAATACCTCGGGTGAGCCCTTGATCTCGCCGCCGCTGTCGTTCATCTGGAAACCCGCGCCCTTGATAAACTCGTTCACGGCCACAATATCGTTGAGTGTGCTTAGCTCGTTCACCAGCACCGTGAAGTGATTGGGACGGTAGCCGTGGGCCGCCATCCAGGCGGCATACTCACTGGTTTCGCGCAAGGTTTCATAGGTATCGTAGCTCACCGTCCACGGGCGACCCTGCGAGCAGAAATCGAACTCCTGCGGCTGGCCTTCCGGAACCTGATCGATAAGCTCCCGCACCGTGGTTTGCAGCGCTTCGTCGAACTCCTCCAGCTTTAACTCACTGATAAAAATCTTAGGATACGATGCGTTGGGATGCTGAAAGTGCTTGGCGTAGAGCTTTTTTTCGGTAAAGTGATAGTCTTGCCCGTAGGCATAGCCGCTGTCGAGAAAGGGCTGCGCCAGCACGTCGATGCTCACCCGCGGGTCATTAAAGGTGCGCAGCGCAATGTGGTCGTTCTGCACGTCATCGCCTTGCTCCTGAAAAAGCTGGTAGATTTTCAGGGCCTGGGGGTTCATGGTGGTGTAGTCTTCCCACATTTTGTCCAGCAGGGCCGGTAGGGTGCTGATTGCCATAGTTCTTAGAGTTTTAGTAGGATTGAAACGCGTTTCGTGCGTTTTCCGCAATATACTACACCCGTAGGATATTCCCTTCCTTTTGAACCCCGGAGAACCCGGATGCGCTTACTTTCGTGCCCGTAAACTTTACCCCCAAAACAGAAGCAATGAATAAGCGAGTTTTTTTCCTGTGCTGCCTGATCAGCACGGCCACCTTGGCGCAACAAAATAAGGACTGGGGCGTAGGCCTGCGGCTGGGCGACCCGGTAGGACTCAGCGCGAAGAAGTACCTCTCGCGGCAGCGGGCGATAGAATTCAACCTGGGGCGCACCTGGGCCTACAACTACTCTAACGCGTTCTACCGCCGCGACCAGTACAACCGGGATTTCTACGACTACGATCGGCACCACGTTCGCTCGTCGGTGAGTTTGCAGGGGCGCTACCTGATACACAAAGATTTGGGCCTGAAGGAAGTCCGTGGGTTAGACTGGTATTATGGCATCGGGGCGCAGCTGCGTATGTTCAGCGTAGATTATCGCTACCGATACTACCCCAATGGCGGCAAGAAAAATGGAGTAACGCGCACCGAGCCGGTTACCCACACCGATATTGGCGTCGACGGCATTGTGGGCCTGGAATATTCGTGGCAGGAGGTTCCTATCACGGTTTTTGCCGACGTGAACCTGTTTCTAGAGCTTCTTGATGATCCTTTTCTTCCGTTCTTCCAGGGCGGGGTGGGTTGTCGCTACTACTTCTAAACGCAATTTATTTACTAAACGACGGCGGCCGAAAGGCGAGGCTTTTTCGGGGCCGGAAGTGGTTCTTCGCTCTCGGTGAAGTGAATATCCCAGCGGGGCAGTTCCTTGAGAATGGGTTCGTAGATTTCCCGGTGGATTGGAATCAGCAGTCCTCTCTTACGAACCTGACCGTTCAGGATCAGGCGCGTAGCCACCGCCATGGGGTAGCCCACCGTTTTGGCCATCGCCGTAAGACCCGACAGCTGCCCGGTTACCACCAGCGAGGTAACCAGCCGCTGCGACTGCCCATCTAGTTGGTACTCAAACTGGTGCTGCATCACCACCATATCTTCGTCGTCGGGTTCGGCTGTCCACTTGCTTTCCAACAGTTTCTGGATGACGTCGGCGGGAGTAGCCTTTTTCAGGCCAATCGGGGTTTCATCGAGCAGGCCCAGCCAGCGAATGCGCTGCATGCGCTCTGAGTTAGTGTCTTCCCCTAGATAGCGGCTAAAATTAGTTTTCAGATCGTCTTCGCTGTAGGGCAAGTAGGCCCGCACGAAGTCGGCGTAGGTCATGTTGGCCACGTTGCGCACCTCGTAGCGATCGTCGGTGAGGCCCAGTTGCACGAAAGCGTGCCAGGCCGAGCAAAAGCCCGGACGACGCAGAGTGCCCCGCAAGATAGTCTGGGCATCGTCAAGGCCGTACAACTCGCGGTAGTGCAGCGAGTCGCGGTTGGGATACGACTCAAAGTCGCCGTAGTTGGGCACGCTAATCTCGGTGAGTCGCTTAAAGAGTTGGTGGTGCGGGATATTTTTGTAGCGCCCCTTGTACAGATACTGCGCGGTGCCCATGGTGCCCGCCAGCACCACGTTGCGCGGGTTCCAGGTGAACTTATAGCGCCAGGGATTATCGTCGGAGCCCGGCGCCATCAGTCCGCCGCAGAACGACTGGAACGAATCAACGGTGCCCCCCTTATCGCGAACGCGGTCGATGGCCTGCATCGCCGACATATGATCCAGACCGGGATCCAGGCCGCACTCGAACAGGAAGATCAGCCCTTTTTCCTCGGCCTGCGGGGCCAGTTTCCGAATCTCATCGCTCACGTAGGAAGCGGTGATCAGGTGCTTGCTTAGTTCTAAACAGGTGATGGCCACGTGGATGTGGAAGCGGGCGGGCAGCATGGAAATCACCAGATCGGCTTGGCTTAGCAACTGTTCGCGGGCGGTGGGATCGAATATGTCTAGCGTGAGCGCCTGCACGTTGGCGTAGCGCTGGGCGTAGGCAGCAATGGTGGTTTCCACCGCGTCCACCACGGTGATGGTCCAGCCTTGTTGCTGGCCGCTTCGGCTAAGTTCATCGATGAGGGCGGTCGCCGATCTACCGGCTCCGAGCACAAGTACGTTTCTCATACCAACAGGGCTTGCAATTAGAACGCCAAAGGAACGAAGAAGCGCATCAACTTCTAAGGAAAGATCAAAATATACTGATTTTCAGGGTGGCTAGGTTCTACGTTCAAATGTTCTAGGTTCTGGGTTTGCTCAACTCAGAACCCCGAACCTAGAACCCCGACGTTGCCAATGTGGGAGATTTTTGTTTACTTAACCGACACCTTTATCCTTTCAACCCAACCTACCGTATGAGATATCTTTATCTCTCACTCCTAACTCCACTACTCTCATTCGGGGTGCTGCGCGCTCAGCCCGGCGGAGCCACTCCTCCGGCCCAGCCCAACATCTTGCTCATCCTCACCGACGACCAGGGCTACCATGACGTGTCGTACTACGGCACCCCAGACCTTCAAACGCCGCATACCGACCAGTTGGCCAGCGAGGGCATGCGCTTCGATAACTTCTACGCCAACTGCCCGGTGTGCTCCCCTACCCGCGCGGCCCTGCTCACCGGTCGTTACCAAGACTACGTAGGGGTGCCGGGCGTGATCCGCACCCACGCCGACAACAGCTGGGGCTACCTGGACCCCGCCGCGGTGCTGCTGCCGATTCCGCTCAAAGAAGCCGGTTATCACACCGCGCTGATCGGCAAATGGCATCTAGGTCTGGAAAGCCCCAACACCCCCAACGAGCGGGGTTTCGACGAATTTCACGGCTGGCTGGGCGACATGATGGACGACTACTACTCCCACCGGCGGCACGACATCAACTACCTGCGCCACAACCGCGACACCATCGACCCGGCGGGCCACGCCACCGACCTGTTCACGCGCTGGTCGGTCGACTACATCAAGCAGCGGGCCGAGCAGGAGCAGCCCTTCTTCCTGTACCTGGCCTACAACGCCCCCCATTTTCCGGTGCAACCACCGTCTGACTGGCTGGCACGGGTGCGGGAGCGCGAGCCCCAGTTGTCGGACAAGCGGGCGGCGCTGGTGGCATTTATTGAGCACATGGACGATGGCATCGGGCAGGTGGTGCAGGCGCTGAAGGAAACCGGGCAGTACGAAAACACCCTGGTGGTGTTCACCAGCGACAACGGCGGGCACCTGCCCAGTGAGGCCAATAACGGCCCGTGGCGCGACGGCAAGCAGAGCGTGTACGAAGGCGGACTGCGGGTGCCCACCTGCCTCACGTGGCCCGGCATGATCTCGGCCGGAACGGTTTCGGGGCAAATAAACTTATCGATGGATTTGTACCCCACCCTGCTGGAGGTGGCCCGGGCCCAACCTGCTACTGGCATAGAAGGGCGCAGCTTTTTGCGTGCCCTGCTGGGCGAGCAGCAGCAAGAGCCCGACCGCCCCCTGTTCTTCACCCGCCGCGAGGGCGGTATCACCTACGGCGGCAAGATGATCAACGCGGTGCGGCTGGGCGACTGGAAACTACTGCAAAACAGTCCGTTTGCCCCGCGGGAGTTGTATAACCTCAAAGAAGACCCGCAGGAGCAGAACAACGTGCTGGAAAAGTACCCCGAGGTGGGTCGCAAGCTTGATGCCCTGATGCGGGAACACTTGCAGCGCGGCGGAGCCGTGCCCTGGCAACCGCCAACCCAAGCCGAAGGTGCTAACGAATCAGAAAAATAAACCAACTGGCATGATTCCCGTCCGGGCGGTGTTTGATCGGGCGCTTGACCTGGCGGATATGCGAAAAATAATCACTCAGCGGCCCCCGGGTTCATCATCGTTCCCGCAAACAAGATAGCTCCGGTGTGCCGCTCCCGAATGAAGTAGGCAAACGGCCGATCTACCCGAACCACCGCCGGTTGCGGAGTACCGCCTGTAGACCTTAGACCAACTGCCACCAGTGTGGCCGCGGCGGCTTCCGAACCGGCTTCGTTCACTTCAATCACCGCCTCGTGGATCACCCGATCAATGTAGAGCCTTCCGCCGGGGATTTCGTTAAAGAACCCATCAAAGTTGGCACCAGAGCCGAACGGCAGTTTCATTCCCAATTCCTTCAGCTCTTCTTTCGCATCTATTTTAAAGGAGGCCTTGAACTTAGGCAGGTACAGTTGGGGCGACAGGGTATCGGCTTCGGCGATCCAGGTGCTGAGGTCGGCCGGGTTAAGTTGGCCCATGGTTTCTGCCACACTTCCGTCAGCGTGAGGGAGCAAAATCACCAAACTAAACTGCCCGTTGCCGTAGGGGATGTCCAGCAACTGAAACGAAGAACCGTAGTAACTGCGCAGCTTCACCCCTTCCGAAAACATGGTAGGCACCATCACCTCCCCGCCGTCTTCCAGGTAAAAAGGCGCGTCCTGCGTTTGCTTCAGATCAAAGCGATACTGCCAGTCGGCCTTAAAGTAGATGGCGTTGATCAGGTACATCACGTCGATCTCTTTCACCTCCTCCAGCAGGTTGGTGATTTTGCCCTGGGTTTTGTCGGCCACCCAGCCGTTGATGCGGTCTTTGGTAGTGGGGTCTTCAAAGTCCAGCCCCTCGATGCGACCGTCGTAGTAGGTTTGGATCAACTCGTCGAACCCGGCTTGCAGGGTAAACTCATTGTGGAACCAGATGCTATTGGCCAACGAGAGCGTCACCCGCCGGTCCATGCTCAGCAGTTGGGCGCTCAGGTCGCGCACCGCTTGGTTGATTTCATCGTCGCTGGCGTCGGCTACGCCCAGCGTTTGCTTCATCTCGGCTTTGGTGTCGCCGGTGGCCCCGTTAGTGGCCATGTGCAGGGCGACGTCGATGCTCGGGGGCGAGAGCACCACGTTCTCGGTGGGGTTGGCCTGGTACACCTGCCGGAAAATATCAAGGGCAAACCCGTTGCTGCTTTCTACCAACGTGCGGGCCTCACCCGACAGGGGAGCCAGATTGGGCAGGTTGGCGGGGGCGGCATTCTGATCGTCCGAGCACTGCCCGAACAGACCGCTGATCAGCAAAAGGCATACTGCTTTTTTCATAGAGTTATCGCATCAAATGGTGAGCTTCTAAGACCCGATCGGTAGCGATTTGGTTGGAACGGACGGAAGAATAGGGATGGCCCGGGAGGTAGGGGGGGCAGGGGGGGATAAACTTTCGGGAGCACAAACGGGTTTAGGAGAACGGGTGCCCCCCCCCAGCGCGTTATCTGATTCGTTACGGAGGCCTAATGCCAAACTTTACCTAACTATTCCGTACCCTCGGCCGTATTTATCCGTTACTTTACCTACCTTTCCTCTTCTCGATCACAACCCTACCGATGAATAAACAAAAGCTGATTGTCCTGGGCGTCTTCGTGCTTATTCTGCTGGGGGGCTACCTGCTAATGCGGCAGTTCGCCAGCATGAAAACCCTGCCTCCCGAGCGCCCCAAGGTGGTTTCTTCCAATTTCGTGAAAGTAGACCAGGTGGCCTACCGAGAACTCGACACCGAAGTGGTGGCCTACGGGCGCATCACCTCGGCGCAGCCCCTGAGCCTGATTGCCGAGGTGGGCGGGCGTATGTTTCGCGGGCAGGTGCTGCTCAAACCGGGCGTCAACTTCCGCAAAGGGCAACTGCTCTACCGCATCAACGACGCCGAGGTGCGGCTGAATTTACAGTCGCGCAAGAGCGAGTTTCTGAACCTGATCGCCTCGGCCCTGCCCGATTTCAAGATCGACTTCACCGACGACTACCCCGCCTGGCAAGCTTACTTCGAGCGCCTTGAAATCGACAAACCCCTGCCTGAACTGCCTGCCATGAGCAGCAGCAAGGTAAAAACCTTTTTAGCCACCCGCAACATCCTGCGCGACTACTACAGCATCAAGAGTGCCGAAGAGAATCTGCGCAAGTACTACGCCTACGCCCCCTACGACGGCAGCATCGCTACTGTGAACCTGGAAACCGGCACCGTGGTGAACCCCGGCGCCACCATCGCCACCATCATTCGCACCGACGAACTGGAGCTGGAAATTCCGATGGAAGTCAGCAACGTGAAGTGGGTGAAGGAGGGCGGCACCGTGGAGGTAACCTCCGAAGACGGCAGCCGCTCGTGGCCGGGCACGGTGACGCGCATCGCTGACTTTGTGGACCCGAACAGCCAGTCGATCAACGTTTACATTAGGGTGGACGCCGGACCCGACAGCGGGCTGTACGACGGGTTGTATCTCCGCGCCATCATCCCCGGCTCACGGCTGGAAAATGCCATGGAAATTCCGCGCCGGGTGCTGGTGAACGACGATGAGGTGTTTGTGGTGGAGAAGGGCGTGCTGAAAACCCGCAAGGTGAACGTGCAGAAGGTGAACCAGGATCAGGTGCTCATAAGTCCGCTAGAGGCCAACGGCCTGACCGAGGGCGACAGCCTGGTGGTGGAGGCCCCCTCCAACGCCATCGAGAACATGCGCGTCACTACCGAGGTGATGTCTGCTCAACCGGCCGCCAAGAAAGACCAGCGCGACACGGTAAACATTGAAAACCAGCCTTCCACATGAGAAAAGTAGTAGAGTTTTTCGTGCGTTTCCCCATCTGGGCCAACGCCATCCTGGTGATCATCGTGATCTTCGGCACGCTGGGCTACCTCAACATGAAGATGTCATTCTTCCCCGAGCTGCCGCCCGACGAGATCACCGTGCGGGTGGCCTACCCCGGCGCTTCGCCCGAGGAGATGGAGGAGGGCGTCACCATCAAGATTGAAGAGGCGTTGAAGGGCATCGTGGGCATCGAGGAAGTGACCTCCACCTCCTCGGAGAACACCGCCACTATCGATATTGAAACGGCCGACGGCTACGACATCGACGAGGTGCTGGCTGAGGTGAAGAATGCGGTGGACGGCATCAGCAGCTACCCGGTGGGGGCCGAACCGCCCCTGGTATCGAAAGACCGCATGGGCGGCAGTTCGCGCGCCGCCTTCTTGAACCTGTCGGGCGGCTCCGACCTGCGCGCCCTGAAAGAGAAGGCCGAAATGGTAGAGGATGATCTGCTTAACTCGGGCGTGATCTCGCAGGTGACCGTGTTCGGCTACCCTAACCTGGAAATCTCGATCGAGGTGCCCGAGGCCAACCTGTCTCGCTACGGACTCACCTTCAGCCAGGTGGCCAACGCCGTCCGCTTCAACAACCGCGACGTGTCGGGCGGCTCCATCAAAACGGCCGAAGAAGAAATTCGCATCCGGGCCAACGCCCAGACCTACGCTCCCGAGGCCATTGGCCGCATCGTGCTGCGCGCCAATACCGACGGCAGCAACCTGCTGCTGCGCGACATCGCCACCCTCAAAATGCAGTTTGCCGACACCCCCAACCGCTCCTACACCAACGGCGAACTGGCCGTGACGGTCAACGTGGAGAAGCTGCCCGAAGAAGATTTGCAGGAGATTAGCGAGTGGCTAGACGGTTACATGGACACCTTCAACGCCCGGAACGAGCAGTTTAAACTGACCACCACCTTCGACTTCAACAGTTTGCTGCAACAGCGGGTGGCGCTGCTCACCAGCAACGGATTAGTAGGACTACTGCTGGTTTTGGTGGCCCTGGGTTTGTTTCTGAGCCTGCGGCTGTCGTTTTGGGTGGCCATCGGCATTCCGATCTCGTTCTTGGGTATGTTCATCGTGGCCAACCTGGCGGGCGTCACTATCAACATGCTGTCGCTGTTCGGGATGATCCTGGTGGTGGGTATCTTGGTAGACGACGGTATTGTGATCGCCGAGAACATCCACACCCACGCTGAGAAGGGTAAAAGCCCGATGCAAGCGGCCATCGACGGCACCGTAGAGATGCTGCCCGCGGTGTTCACCTCGGTGCTCACCACCATCATCGCTTTCATTCCGCTGATGGTGCTTGATAACCAAGGCTTCACCACCGAATTGTCCATCGTGGTGATCGGCTGTCTGGCGTTCTCCTTGGTAGAAGCTTTCTTTGTGCTGCCCTCACATCTGGCCATGGGCAAGGTGGCTAAGCCCGGAGCGAAGCCTAAGAAAGACCGCATTCGCGGCGGGCTCGACCGGGGCATCAAGTACGTGCGCGATGTCTGGTACGGCGGAGTGCTCAAGGTGCTCATCCGCTGGCGGTGGGTGTCGTTTGCCTTTCCCATTGTGCTGTTCATGGCCGTATACGGCATGATTCAGGGCGGTATTATCCAAACCACCTTTTTTCCCTCCATCCCTTTCGACGACTTTGAGGTGTCGCTGATACTGAAGCCGGGTACCCGCGAGAACATTACTGAAGAGTACCTGCGGGAGTTTGAACAAGCCATTTGGGCGGTGAACGAAGAGATCAAAGAAGAGCGGGGCAACGACCAATCGCTCATCGAGACGGTGAGCCTGAACGTGGGCAGCAGCGGCGGACGCGGAGCCACCGAGCGGGGCAGCCACACGGGGCATCTGCGGGTAGATTTGGCCGATATGGAGGGCATCGAGGACATCTCGAGCTTCGACATCTCCACCAAGGTGCGGCAGAAGATCGGGCCGGTGCCCGTGGCTGAGAAGTTCAACGTGGGCGGCTCAAATCGCTTCGGTACGCCCTTTTCGCTGGCGCTGTTCGGCAACAACCTGGAAGACCTGATGGCCGCCAAGGAAGAAGCCAAGGATGAAATATCGCAAATCTCATCGCTCAAGGATTTGGTGGACAACACCGCCTCGGGGCAGCGCGAGTTGCAACTGGAGCTGAAGCCCAAGGCCTACTTTTTGGGGTTCTCACAGGCTGACATCACCACCCAAATCCGGCAGGCGTTCTTTGGTGAAGAGGCGCAGCGCCTGATCATGGGCACCGACGAGGTGCGGGTGTGGGTGCGCTACCCCGAGCAAGACCGCCTCAGCGTGTCGCAGATGGAGTCGATGAAGATCAAAGACCCGCAGGGCAACGAGTACCCACTCACCGAACTGGCCGACTACAATGTGGGCCGGGGCGTGATCAACATCAACCACTTCAACGGCAAGCGCGAGGTGACCATCGAGGCCGACCTGGTGGACCCCTACGAACCGGTGCCGCCGATTGTGGAGAAGGTGCGCACCGAGATTCTGCCACCCATCCTGGCCAAGTACCCCGGAGTGACCTACTCGTTCGAGGGGCAACAACGCCGCTCGGCCCGCACGGTGAACTCGTTTATGAAGGTGTTTCCGGTGGCCTTCATCATGATGGTGCTGGTGATCACGCTGTCGTTTCGCTCGCTCTACCAGGCCGTGCTGATTTTGCTGCTCATTCCCATCGGGCTGGTGTGCGCCGCGCTGGGTCACCTGATCCACGCCCAGCCGATCTCGATGCTCAGTGCCTACGGCATGATTGCCCTCTCGGGGGTGATTATCAACGACGCGGTGGTGATGCTGGATAAGTATAACCAGAACCTGCGCGAGGGGCTCACGGTGGAAGAATCGGCCTTCGACGCGGGAAAAGCTCGCTTTCGGGCCATTCTGCTTACCTCGATCACCACGGTGGCCGGGTTGTTTCCGCTGATTCTGGAAAAAAGTTTCCAAGCGCAGTTCCTCATTCCGATGGCCATTTCGGTGGCTTACGGCGTGATGTTCGGCACGTTCATGATTCTGCTGTTCTTCCCGGTGATTATCCTTGCTTTCAACGACATCAAACTGTACTTCAACAAGGGCTGGGTGCGGCTGCAACGCTACATGAACCCCGATGAGGAGCGGCTGATGCCCGACCACGAGGGCGTAGAACCGGCGGTGCGAGAGAAACGGCGTTTGCAACGCACGTAGATGATTGTAGGAACATGATTAATCATGTTCCTACGGTCGACAATTTTGTTCCTACAGGGGGCGCAAAGGCTTTGCGACCACCGTTGAATGATCCACTCGACGGTCGTCAAACGATCGATTCGACCATCGTCGAGCGGTCTATGCGACCTGGGTCGAATGGATCGTTCGAGTCAGATAACCATAATCAACTATGCAATCTATTCTACTTATTCTTGTCCTGTCACTGCTGCCGTTCGCCACCCTGCGGGCGCAGGACCCGGAGCCGCTGTCGCTTTCCGATGCCATCCAGGTGGGACTGGCCGAGAACTTCGGCATCCGCATCGAGCAGCAGAACGTGGAGATCGCTCGCACCAACAACACCTGGGGCGCGGCCGGACGCTGGCCGACGATCTCGCTCAACGTATCGCAGAACAACAACTTCCGCGACGTAGACAACCCCGCAAGTTTCTTGCAGGGTTTGTCAATCTCAAACGACATCACGCCCTTTGTGGGGGTAAGTTGGGTGTTATTTGACGGATTTCGGGTGGTAGCCAACCGCGAGCGTTTGCAGGCACTGGAGCGGCTCAGCGAGGGCAACGCCCAGGTGGTGATCGAGAACGCCGTGCAGGGCATCATCACGCAGTATTATTTGGTGCAACTGGAGCAGCAACGGCTGTCGGTACTGGATAAGGTGTTTCAGCTATCCAAGGACCGCTACGCCTACGTGAAACTGCGCAGCGAACTGGGCAGCGCCGTCACTTTCGACGTGCTGCAGGAGCTCAATGCCTTTCTCACCGACTCGTCGAACTACGTGACCCAAGAGATCACGGCCATCAACGCCCGGCGTAACCTCAATTTGCTGATGGGGCAGGAGGTGGGGGAGCGCTACCAACTTACCGACAGCCTGGAGGTGACGCCCAACGATTACGAGATAGAAAACCTCTACGAACGGATGATTGCCAGCAACAGCAACCTGCGCAACCAGTACCTCAACCTGGAAATTGCCCAGGCCGAATCCCGGCTGGCGAAAACCGAATTCTACCCGCGGCTTAGCCTGGATCTGAACGGTTCGTACAGTGTGAGTCGGCAAGATTTGAGCAATGCCGAGTTGCTGCGGCCCATCGAGAATCCTATTACCCAAACGCGCGTTCTCAACTACGCGGGCGGACTCACCCTGAGCTATTTGTTCTTCGACGGGGGGCGGGTGCGCCGGGCACTGACCAACTCCCGCACCCAGGAGCGCATTAGTCAGTTGCAAATTGATGAGTTGAAGACCTCGCTGCGCAACGATCTGGTGGCTACCTACGACTTGTATAACGTGCGCCAGAAGTTGCTCAGTATTTCGCAGCAGAACGTAGAAAGTGCCGAACTAAACCTAAGCCTGGCTGAGGAACGCTTCCGCAACGGCACGATTAACTCTTTTGATTACCGGGATATTCAGGTAAATTACCTGAACACCGCGCTCAACAACCTGCAAGCCAAGTACGATCTGATTGAATCGGAAACCGAACTGCTACGCCTCACCGGGGGCATCACCAATGAGTATGATAACGTGAACTAAGATGGAGGCACCCAATTCACCGTCATCCGCGAATGCGGGGGCCACACCCGCGGGAATCTCCTTCGTATGGAGGAGATTCCCAGTCTACGCGTTGCTTCGCCAGGAATGACGTAATACATTAAATGTAAACTACTATGGAAATACACACGGTTTTTCTAATTGGTGGCGTGGGAGGAGGGGAGATAATGATTATTCTCCTGTTCCTGCTGCTACCCATCGTGGCCTGGATTGTTGCTTTGGTAGACATTATCCGTAGCCAGTTCCGCAACGACACCGACCGCTTGCTGTGGATTGTGGTGGTGACGCTGGCCCCGGTGCTGGGAGTGCTCGTCTATCTGATTCTAGGAAGGCGATACAAGGAGGGATAAGGGCTTTTTGGTATTTCAGCCTTCATCATTCCTTGCGCCCGGCGCCCGGTTCATGATTCGATATTCAAACCCTTGACTTAGGAAATGAATGGAAGGACTTTTAGTGATGGCCCTGGGGGCGGTAGACGGCTGGAGCACTCCGTTGCTGGTACTACTACTAGCTCTAGTGGTGGGGATATGGTTGGCTGGATTGATCAATATTGCGCGTAGTCAGTTTCGTTCGCCTGCCGCGCGCTGGGGGTGGGTGGCGGTGGTCATGTTGTTGCCCGTAATCGGTTTTTTGATCTATTGGGCGGTGGGAAGCACGTATAAGGTTGATCGTGGCACTCAGTTGTAGCCTGAAAACTATATCGACTGATGGATGTTCCTTCTCCTAAGTGAGCAACCTTCTGTCATTCAATCCTTCAACCACTCAGTTTATGACAATCAACCTTAATCTGGGTCTATTGATCCTTCGCATTGGCATCGGTACTATGTTTATGCTACACGGCGCGCCTAAACTGATGGGCGGTCCCGAACAGTGGGAAAAAGTCGGGCAGTCGATGGGCAACCTGGGCATCAACTTCTTACCCGCCTTCTGGGGCTTCATGGCGGGCTTCGCCGAATTTGTGGGCGGATTATGCCTGGTGCTGGGCATCTTCTGGGTGCCCGCCTGCTTCTTGCTGATCCTCACCATGATTGTGGCCGCCATCATGCATGTCTCGCAGGGCGACGGTTTCGTGCGTTACTCGCACGCCGTGGAATCAGCTATTCTGTTTATCAGCCTGATCTTTATTGGGGCCGGGCAGTACCGGTTGAGTCGTCGGCTCTAGCCACATCTTGCGAAGCCACCCACTGGTTCACCTGATTTTCCAGCATATCTAGCGGCAGGGCTCCCTGCTTCAAGATCACATCGTGGAACTGCCGGATGTCGAACTGCTCGCCGAGTTGCTCCTTGGCCTTGGCTCGAAGGTCCAGAATCTTCATCATGCCGATCTTGTAGGCGGTGGCCTGACCGGGCATCACGATGTGGCGCTCCACCATACGCACGCACTCGCGCTCGCTGGCCGAGGTGTTGGTCTGGTAGTAGGCGATGCCCTCTTCGCGCGTCCACTTTTTGTCGTGGATGCCGGTGTCCACCACCAGTCGGCAGGCGCGCCACAGCTCCATCGCCAGCCGCCCGAAGTCGGAGTACGGGTCTTGGTACAAGCCCATTTCTTTCGGAATTTTCTCGCAGTACAGCCCCCAGCCCTCGATGTAGGCGGTGTATCCACCGTACTTGCGGAACTTAGGCACGTTTTCCAATTCCTGGGCAATGGCGATCTGCATATGGTGACCGGGAATACCCTCGTGGTAGGCCAGCGCCTCCATTTCGTACTTAGGCATATTCTTGGTGTCGTGCAGGTTGGCATAGTAGATGCCGGGGCGGGAGCCATCGGGGGCCGGTCGGCTGTAAAAGGCTTTCCCGGCTGATTCTTCGCGGAAATCTTCTACGCGTTTTACCTTCATGTTCGCCTTTGGCTTCACGATGAACAACTCATCCAGTCGGTCGCGCATGTTATCAATGATCGCTGTCGCACTGTCCATGTACTCCTGCTTACCTTCGTCGGTGTTGGGATAGTAGAACCGCGGATCTTCGCGCATAAACGCAAAGAATTCCTGCAAGTCACCGGCGAAACCTACCTGCTTCATAATGCCGCGCATCTCGTTGTGAATGCGCTCCACCTCGCTGAGGCCAATCTGGTGAATTTCGTCGGCGGTGAGGTCGGTGGTGGTGGTGCGGCGCAGGGCATTGGCGTAGTAGGCTTCGCCGTCGGGAAACTTCCAGGCTCCGTCGTCGGCGGTGGCCCGCTGCTCCTGTTCTTCCAGGAAGGATATTAACTGCCGGTAGGCGGGTTGCACCGATTCTTTCAGGGCGCTTTCGGCGCGTTGTAGCAGGTCTTGCTTAGTCGCTTCGTCTACGTCTAGCTTAGCCACTTTTTGGTGAATATCCTGAAAGAGTGCGCTGCTGTCGCCACTATCGGCAAAGGGCAGCCCGGTGATGATATTCTTAGCATCGTTGATCACGCGGGGGAAGACAAACTTGGGCGGCAGAATGCCCCGCTCTTCGGTGGTTTGCAGCTTGGTGATGAGTTGGCCGAAGTAAGCTGGCAGTCCCTGCAGGCGCTTGAGGTAGGCCTCGGCGTCTTCCTGGCTACCCACCTGGTGCATGTTGATCAGGAACGAGGGCACCTGCGAGTGGAAGCCGAACATCTGGTTCACCGGGTAGGTGTGGTAGCGGTACTTGAAGTCGGCCAGCTCGTTTTCCGCCTTCTGCACAAACAGATCATAGCTTAGCTGCGTGGCGGGGTCTAGCGCATCGTAGTCAATAGAATCCTCCAGCCACTGCAGGTCTTCTTTCGTAATGCCAAGCTCCATCTCGGCAAACTCATCCGTGGGGTCGTCCCACTGGTCGTAGTCTTTTTTGATGCCCAGATAGGTTTGCATCACCGGGTCGCGGTCGATCGCCTCGTTGTAGACGCGCTCGAAGAACTCATTGGCCCGCTGCGATTCGTCGGCGACCGCGGCGGGTGAAGGATCGTTGGCGGTGGGAGGCGTGAAACGGACGGTGAGCAGAAAGAGAGCGGCCAGGGCCGCGTAGCGTAGGTTTTTCATAATGAGGTTATGCGTGATAAATACCGGGGTTGAATCGGTCCTGATAGGTATATGTGCTTGTTAGCTAAAATTGAATAAGGCTTTCCGGAGGTGCTGATCACTCTCGGCCCAGAAGTTTCTTATACCAGGGGCGGGTAATTTGATTTCTTGTAACCACGACCAGTTCCCAGGCGGCATCGGCTCGTTGTACGGCGGCATCTGCGCTACGGCGAGCTTCAATCACCATCTCGCGGGTTTCGGCACTCAGTTCGGCAATTTCTCTGGTGAGCTTCTTGGTTTCCCGGATATCTTTGGCCAATATCTTGACGATGTCTTGCCAGTCGTTGAAATCTCCGTTGGGCAAATCTTCCATATCCAGTTGCTAGGGGTTACGTCCCAAAGATACAACAAATCTGTTTTATTTGCTCACTCAACCGGATTGCCTCGCGCATTTACTCATGCTGGATTCAGTACGGACGGACTTGAGGCGGCAATCGGCCGAAGCATTTTGTCTACCTTTGCGGCATGTCACGACTGGCCCGTCTTTTTCAGGTGAAGCACTTTCTGCTACTCAACGCTTTGTTCTGGAGCGGATTGGCCGCCGTGGCCCTGGCTCAGCACTACGCGCGTACGGTGAGCGCAGGCCATCCGTTCGGGTGGGAGGAGGTCGTGCGATATCCCGTGGCTACCTACCTAACGTTCTGGATGCTCAGCTTTTTCGTATTTGATCTTTACCTGCTCACCCGCCGCCTGCCCGTCCGGCAACCGCCGGTCTTCTGGATGATCCACAGTCTGGCGGCCCTGGGCTTCGGCACAATCCATAAAACCCTGAGCTACGTGGCGGGGCTGCTGCTCGAGCGCCTGTGGCTACCCCGCGAAACCAAAACGTGGCAAGAACTCATCCCGCTGTGGCAGCAAACTTTTCCCGATGTGCTCTACGGAGTGTTGATGTACTTCGTCGTCCTGTTTGTGCTGCTGATGCTCGACCACCGACAACGGTTTCGCGACGAGCACGTGCGGGCGCTGGAATTGCAAAACCAGCTAACGCAGTCGCAGCTTCAGGCGCTGAAGTCGCAGTTGCAGCCCCACTTTTTGTTCAACGCCCTCAACACCATCGCCATGATGGTGCGCGGCAACCGAAGAGACGAAGCGGTGGGCATGATTGCCAGCCTGGGCCAGATGCTGCGCAGCCACCTGGACCGAAAGCAACCGTGGGTCACGCTACAGCAGGAGCTGCAGCTGGTGGATCAGTACGTATCCATCGAGAGAATCCGCTACCAGGATCGCTTGCGGGTCACGCAGTGCGTCGCTGCGGACGTGCTTTCGGCGCGGGTGCCCAACCTGATCTTGCAACCGCTGGTAGAGAACGCTTTTAAGCACGGCATCGCCCACTGCTTGGGAGCGGCCCAACTCAAGATCAGCGCTTGGCAGG
This sequence comes from Cyclobacteriaceae bacterium, assembly GCA_965217295.1. GTDB lineage: Bacteria > Bacteroidota > Bacteroidia > Cytophagales > Cyclobacteriaceae > Tunicatimonas. Next base: position 1,522,182 of record CBDCHR010000008.1, on the reverse strand, counting down.
AAAAGCAACGACTGGTGCTGGAAGTCTTCAACAGTGGGCAGCCGTTGCCCGAGGACTGGAATTTGCAGAAACACCAGGGCATCGGTTTGGGCAACACCCTGAACCGGCTGATGCGCTTGTACCAGGGAGACTTTCGCTTTCAGATGCGCGAGCAAGCGGGCGGGCTGTTGGTGCGGATGGAGTTGCCGTTAGACGGGCACTACGCTTCTTCAGGCAAACAGGCTATTCATGGCAACACTGAATCCCGTGATCACCTGTGAGGTTAGGTGTCCTTCCGCTATTTTTTGGTGTAACTGGTAGCGATATTCATGCAGAAGATACTGCTCAATGGCTTGTTGTGCCGAATCTACAATCCAGTATTCAGGAATACCGTGCGCGGCATAGTCGCGCATTTTAACGCCCCGGTCGCGGTCTTTGGTAGATTCCGATAAAATCTCAACGACAAAATCCGGAGCGGGGAAACGCAATTGTTCATCGGTAAACTGGTCGGCCACTTCTTTTCTGAAAAAACAGATATCCGGTTCATAGTCGTTGCGCGATAGCGTGATCATCACTTTTTCTGATCCTACAATTCCCAAATCATGCTCTTTCACAAAGTTGCTCAGCTGCCTGACCAACTCAGTAGAAACCGACCAATGGGCTTTTCTTACCGGAGAATGAAAAACCACTTCACCATTGATGAATTCCGCCTTATGGTCTTCATGAACCAGTTCATAAAATTCATGACGCTTGGTTGCTTCTTGACGGATAGACCGTTGGATGCGCTCAATAATGAGCAAGGCATCAGGAGAAGCTTGTAACTCTTCTAGCAGGGTATCTTGATCTTTCATAAATTCTTGAGTTCTCACGATAAATCTACAACAATTCCTCTATTATAGTAGTGCTAATCAGCCGTTATGAAAATCACCACCATCATCGTTGACGACGAGCCGGAAGCCCGGGAAGGAATAGCGCTGCTGCTGGCCGACGATTTGGAGGTAAAGATTGTGGCCGTCTGCGCCAACGGACTGGAGGCCATTCAGGCCATCAACGAGCTAGCGCCCGATTTGCTGTTTCTGGACGTGCAAATGCCACAAGTGAACGGCTTCGAGGTGCTCAACAGTCTGGCTCCCGAACGATGTCCATCCGTTATCTTCACCACCGCCTACGATGCATATGCCCTGCAAGCCTTCGAGGTGCACGCCATCGACTATCTGCTCAAGCCCTTCACCGACGAGCGTTTCTTTCGATCCCTGAACCACGCCAAACAGCTTATCCGCGCGCAGCAGTCTTCCGCTTTGCCATCTTTACTGCAAGAACATCAGACTAAAACCGCGGATGAGTCCACCTTGATTCAGGAAGAAAACCCGGCAACGAAAGATAAACTGGTGGTGAAAGCCGACGGGCGGGTGCACTTTGTTGCTTATGCCGACATCATCTGGGTGGAAGCCTACGACTACTACGTGAAGGTGCATGTGGGCGATCGCTACTTCCTGCTGCGCGACAGTCTGAAGCACCTGGAGCAACGGCTGCCGTCCGAGCAGTTTGTGCGCATCCACAAGTCCAGCATCGTGAACCGCCGGTACGTGGAGGCGCTGCTGCCTCAGGAGCACGGCAGCGAGTTTGCGGTGGTGCTGCGCAACGGCCCAACGCTCCGTAGCAGCCGGAGCTACCGGGAAGGAATGAAGCGGTTGGCGCGGGAATAACGGATCGATCATGTCATTCACTGCATAATAGGGACGGGTTACTGCAAAAAGGTTGGTTTTATGGGCGGCCATAGTTATTGTAGTGTCTGTTCTTTCATAATTTTTACTTGACCATTATGCTTCGCAACCAACTTTTGATCGTCCTTCGCCACTGGCTCCGCTACAAAGTGGATACGCTCATCAAGGTTATAAGTCTGACCGCTGGGATTACCGGCTGCTTGCTTATCCTGCTGTTCGTGCAGCACGAGTGGCGGTACGACGATTTTCATTCCCCTGATATTTATCGGGTAGCCTATCATTTTCAGTCTCCCTCGCAGAACGTAAAAGGTGTTATCACTCCGAAACCGCTAGCACATTTTATGGAAAATCTACCGGAAGTAGAACAAGTGGTCCGCTTGCGAAAGGACGTAGCGTTTATCCAGCAAGGCGATCAATTGGTTAGCGAATCATTGGTTAGGGCTGATCCTAGTTTTTTTTCGCTGTTCACCTTTTCGTTGCAGGTCGGAGATCCTCAAGAAGCATTACAAGACCCCCGCAGCGTGGTGCTCACTCCGGTTTCCGCTGAGAAGTACTTTGGTACACAAGACGTAGCAGGAAAAACCCTACGAATCCGCCTGGAAGAAGATAGCCTATTTTCTGATTTTATAGTGACCGGACTCACCAAATCTATTCCTACTAATACTACGCTGCCATTTACCTTACTGCTTCCTTTTCAGCGGGCAGAGCGTGCGGATGAAGGAACCTGGGGAGGAGGTGATGCCATTGCCTACGCGGGCTTGAATCATCAAGTTAATGTAAGGGAGACGGAAGAAAAGCTCAACAGGCAACTAAGCGAATCATTGCGTGAAGAAATGAAACACACAACGTATCAGCTTCAACCTCTCGTGGACGTTCACTGGAGTGAAAGTATGTTCGGAGAATTGGCCTCTCCCATTGACCCGCGTTATCTCTACGTCGCCGGTAGCGTAGCCCTGGTGCTACTTATAATTGCCTGTATCAACTTCACTACCCTATCATTAGGACGGTCGGTGAACCGCTTGCGGGAGGTAGGGGTACGAAAAACCCTAGGAGCCTCTCGCTTTCAACTGATGCAGCAGTTTATCGGCGAGTCTCTTCTGCTTACGCTGGGCATTGCCTTGTTTAGTTTCGGATTAGCTTACGCCCTTCTTCCCTATTTTAGCCAATTGCTGCACCAACCCATTGTGGTTTCCCCTACCGACCCTCTGATTCTTTTGCTGCTGGCAGGCATCGTATTGGTGACCGGCGTTACGGCAGGCTTTTATCCGGCTTGGATACTTTCTGGTTCATCGGCCGCTCGTGTGCTAAAGGGGCAGTTACAGGTGAACCACCGCCATCGCTTGGTAGGTGCATTAATTACCCTTCAGTTTGTAGGGACGGTTGCTTTACTGGTGGGAAGCGTGAGTATGCACCGACAGTTGGCGTTGCTTCAGAACAAAAATTTGGGTTTCGAAGCGTCATATGCCGTGCGGTTGGAAGTTCCCTTCCGGCAAAGTGCCCGGCTGTTTCAACAGCTTAGGGTGCAGGTGATCTCGCTCCCCGAGGTTCAAGAAATGACCGCCAGTTGGCAACTGTTTGGTCATGAAGCTGCCGGAGTGGGATATCAAATGCTTCCTTTTGAGGTAGGCGGCGAAGAAATTCAGGCCTATGAATTGGGAGTTGGCCCCAACTTCTTGGAAACTACCCAGATAGAGCTGTCACAGGGGCAGTCCTTCTCCGACTGGTCAGATGAGTTGCCGTTGCAGCTCATTGTGAACGAATCTTTCGTTGAAATGATGGGCTGGGACGATCCGCTGGGGAAAAGGTTTGATCATACGTTTATTTTTAAGGATTCCGAAGTGGTCGGAGTAGTTAAAGACTTCAACTTTCTCTCCTTGCACCAACCCGTTGCTCCGCTTATTATTCACCCAACGGACTACTTTTCCGGTATCTACGTGCGTATCGCCTCTGAGAAGGTTCCTGCTACCTTAATAGCGTTGGAGCAGCAGTGGAAAACAGTGGCCGCCGATGTTCCATTTGTCTATCATTTTATGGATGAAGACATTGCCCGCCAGTACGAAACCGAGCAACGCTGGGCTAGTGTCATCACCTATACCTCGCTCTTGGTGGTGTTCATTGCCTGTTTAGGACTGTTTGGCATGGCCTCGTTGCTCACCCAGCAGCGCACCAAAGAGATTGGCATTCGCAAAGTGCTGGGAGCATCAATTGCCAACCTGTTGATATTGCTTTCTTGGAATTATATCAAGCTGCTAGGCATTGCCCTGCTGATTGCCATTCCGGTGACCAATTATTTCGTGCAAGAATGGCTTGACGGTTTTGCGTATCGAACGTCTGTTGGCTGGTGGATCTACGCACTGGTCGGCACCGCTGTGCTGGCCCTGGCCCTGCTGTCGGTGAGCACCCAAACCCTGCGCGCCGCCACGCGCAACCCGGTGGATAGCTTGCGGGATGAGTGAAGCTATTTCCCGATAACGTTCCGGTAGATGTCGAACAAACGCAATGTAACCATCCCATCCAGTAGAGCGAGCGTATCTTCGGCGTTCCGAAAGATCGTCAATTTCCATTCGTTAGGCTGTTGCCGCTGGTAGTGATCTATCTGCATGCTTTCGGGAGTAACCAACAAGTACTCACCCAGGCTAGAGATACTGCGGTAGGCCTCAAACTTGAAGCCCCGGTCTTTGGCTTTGGTAGCGGGAGACAGTATCTCAATGACCAGCGCTGGGTTGACTAGATTATCAAACGCATCATCCTTGAACTGCGCTTCACCCTGGCAGACGACCAAGTCCGGGTAGAAGTAGCTATTGGCATCGGGAGCAAAGGTGCGCATGTCCGAATGAAATAGTTCGTAGGGCTTTTCAGCCAACTGAGACCCTATCAACAAGATTAGGTTAACCGAAACTCGATTGTGTTCTTTGCTGGCTCCGCCCATCAGTACAAGTTCTCCGTTGTGGTATTCGTATTTGCCGTCTTCTTCCCTTGAGCCCTGGTGTTCGGCTTCCAGATAGGCTTCGGCGGTCAGTGGACTTTGATCAACTACTAACGTTTCCATCACTTTTTTTGGGTAAGATACTTATCTGAGGCGAGAAAGGAAAGTAAGTACGGCCAGTTTGCCGTTTGACTCCTACTTCCTGGGAAGCTCGGTGTCGTTCACTGCAAAATAGGGACGGGTTACTGCAAAAGCTTAGGCTTTTCGGGAGGTGATGGGTTTCTTGAGGGCTAAACCCAATCCCTGAAACTATGAAATCTATCCTGCTGTCGTTGATCAGCCTCGCCCTCATTTCACTTCCCGCCGCCGCGCAAGACTTTGTCGCGCTGGATCAATTACAACCTCCGGCCAGTTTTGATATGTTTCACGACGAGCCCGTTATCAGCGACGACTATTCGGAAGCGCATGTCATCTGGGCCGCGCCGGGGTTTAAGAAAGAACGTCAGGGAGTCCCGGTCTACGAGCAGCTTTTTGTGCTGGAAGGACGCGCCCGGATTTCCTTTGCGAAAAAGGAGCAGGAAGTAGCATCCGGTACCTGGATTGTCATTCCGGCTAGTACTCCGCATACCATAGAGGTACTGGGAGAGGAGAATTTTAAGATATTGTCAGTGCAACGGAAGCCGGATGCTTAGAAACTACCTCACTATCGCCCTACGCACGCTTCGTCAACAACAGGTTTACAGCCTGATCAACGTGACGGGATTGAGCCTCAGCGTTGCCAGTGCTTTATTACTGTTTCTTTACGTCATCGACGAACTGCGTTACGACCGCTACCACGCGTACGCCGACCGCATTTACCGGGTGGCAATGGACGTGAACGTAGGCGGCGAAGACCGGGAAGTAGCCGTAGCCCCTGCGGCGCTGGCACCCACCCTGGCCAGCGACTACGCTGATGCTGAGCAGTACGCGATCATTCGTCCTATCAACGATTTCAACATTGTCAGAGACGACGAAACGTTTGCCCAGGCCGACGTTTTTTACGCCAGCGCGACGGTGTTTGACGTGTTTACGTACTCGTTGGTAGCCGGTGATCCTCAAACCGCATTGCAAGAACCAAATTCCATTGTCATCGACCAACGGATAGCCGACCGCTACTTTCCCGGTCAGGAAGCATTGGGACAAACGCTCCCGGGCGAAGGCGAGGCAAGTTACCGGGTTACGGGCGTGATGCAGAACGTCACGGGCAACGGGCACTTCACTCCGCAGGCGCTGGTGTCTATCTGGGATAAGGAGAAGATCACCTCCTGGGGAGACTGGAACTGGGCCAACTACGTGCGGCTAGCTCCGGCCGCCTCTTCCGAATCGTTTCGGGAAGCCCTTGAGGAAGTATACCGAGCGCATCTAGCCGAACGAGTAGCTGAAATGAACGGAAGTATCGATTTTGTGATGCAACCGCTCACCGACATTCACTTCTACTCGCGGCGCGACTTTGAACTGCGGGTGAACGATGGGAATATGAACTACATCTACACCTTTTCTGTCACCGCGTTGCTGCTGTTACTCATTGCCTGCATCAACTACACCAATCTGGCAACCGCCCGTTCGTTGCGACGAGCCAAAGAAGTAGGGGTGCGGAAAGCCTTGGGTTCGCTACAAAGCCAGTTGATTGGTCAGTTTCTGGTAGAGTCGTACCTGATCGTCGGAGTAGCGGTACTGCTGGGCATCGGGCTGGCAGCGGCTCTATTACCGGTCTTCAACCAGTTTACCCAAAAAAGCCTCCGGTTCGACACGCTGGCGACGCCCACTACCTTAGGAATCGTGATGCTATTTGTACTGGTACTCGGATTGGTGGCCGGAGGGTATCCCGCCTTCTTTCTTTCCCGTTATAACCCGGCTAAGGTGCTGAAAGGCGGTCATCCCGGTCAGCAAATCTCCGGGTTTACGCTGCGGCAGGCGCTGGTCGTTTTCCAGTTTGCTATTTCTATCATGATGCTGATTGGCACGTGGGTGATCTACCAACAGCTACACTATCTGAATCGCCAGTCGTTGGGTTTCAATCCCGAACAAATTGTTACCGTTCCGCTCAGCGATGAGGCGCATCGGCAGTTTGCGCCGCTCAAGCAAGCCTTACTACAGCACGACGGAGTGCAACAGCTTGCCACCGCCCGGTATCCCCCTGGCAAAAAACCGGAAGTCAATTCGTTTCACGTAGCAGGCCCGGAGGGTACCCAGGATCGTATTTTCCAGCAACTGTGGGTCGATCATGATTTTCTGGCGACGCTCGACATTCCACTGGTGATCGGGCAAAACTTCTCCGTACGTGACCCGGAAGACACAACCCGCGCCGGAGTGCTGGTGAACGAAGCGCTGATTAAATCCGTAGGATGGACCGTCGACGATGCCATCGGTTGGCAATTGTCATCCGAAGAATGGCAAGATGAGGTGATTGGCGTGGTGAAGGACTTTCATATGCTTTCGCTGCACGATGTCATTGAGCCGATCGTCATTCGCCACTCCATACCGGACGACTATATGTTGCTGCGAATCAGGGGACAAAACGTATCGCAAACCTTAGCGGCCATTCATCGGACGTGGAACGACATTGTCGGAAAAACCGCGTTAGACTACCAGTTCTTAGATCAGCAGTTTCAGCAGCAGTACAAGAAGGATGAGAAGCAAGGCCGCCTGTTCGCCGGATTTTCGGCTCTCACCGTTCTCATTGCCTGCCTGGGCCTGTTTGGTTTGGCCTCCTACACAGTTTCGCAACGGGCCCCGGAGATCGGCATTCGCAAAGTGTTAGGAGCCTCGGTGCCTAATTTGCTGGGATTACTGGTCCGAAACTACGTCCGGCTGGTCGTCATCGCGTTGCTCATCGCTGTGCCGGTTGCTAACTATTTTGCCGCCGAGTGGCTGACAAACTTCGCGTATCAAACCGAGATTCGCTGGTGGTTCTTCGCGCTGCCGGGAGCTACTATTCTCCTGATTGCTTTGTTAACAATCAGCACCCAAACCCTGCGCGCCGCCACGCGCAACCCGGTGGATAGCCTGCGGGATGAGTAGCATCGAAAGTTACTGCGTTTGATACAGACAGCTGGATGTTTGGCATAAAGCTGAAATCTTTCTGATTGTAGGTGAATAACGGCAACTGATGCACTACGGCCGAGGCACCTATAATTGCATCGGGAATTTGCAACCCGTGGCTCAACCGATAGCTTTCTATCAAGAGAGTTGCTAATTCGGACGCGGCTTGGTCTATTTCAATCACGTCGTAATAGCTGATGTCTTTCTTCATTCGGGCAAGCTCTGTCTTGTTGCCCATTCCCTGGTAAAGTTCCATCACGGTGATTGCCGAAAGAACGACGTTCGCTAGTCCTATTTGGTTTAGCTGCTTAATTGTGTCAGCACTGCTATTAAACGCGTGGATGAAGATATTGGTGTCGCACAGAACCATACTGCTTACTTTCTATCCCATCCCTCTTTTCTGATTTGCGCCAGGTTTCGCGGCGCGTCCTTCCATGCACCGAACAGCGCAGAAGGATCAACGGTTTTATCCCCTTTGGTAATTGGAAGAGTATTAGCGCTACCAGAGATATTCATTTCTAAATTCTCGAGTGGCAATGTATGTAAGGTAGCCAATAGCTTATTAAGCTCATTTTCGTCGGTTACTTCTATGGTTATTTTCACAGCGTTGAACGTTAGACTTCCGCTAAAAATAAGCATTTCACTCAGCCTTCCCAAGTACCCTCGGTCATTCCCTGCAAAATAGGGACGGGTTACTGCAAAAGACTTGGCATTCTCTCTTCAGGGCCGTAACTAAGCGGTCAACTCCAAACTGATCGCTATGCTGTATCTCTTCCTCCGCACCGCCCGGCGCAACCTCGTCAAACGAAAGTGGTTTACCCTGCTCAACGTGGTGGGGCTGGGCGTGAGCCTGACGGCCTGCGGACTCATTTTCTTATACGTGCAGAACGAACTGTCCTACGACCGTTTCTATACCGACCCCGACAACCTATACCGCGTCGGGCTGTCGTTCACCGTCGGCGAAGAAGACTACGACTGGCCGGAAAGTTCGGCCCTGCTGGCCCGGGAAATGCAGGACAATTTTCCGGGCGTAGCCGCAGTCACCACGGTGTTTCCGGCCTACCCCTACGCCTTTCGTCGGGACGAACAGGTGCGGGGCGGCTTTGAGATCATCCGCGCCGACAGCAATTTCTTCGACTTCTTCGGCTACCAACTGCGTTACGGCAATCCGAACACCGCGCTCAAGGAACCGCACGCGTTGGTGCTCACCGAAAGCATGGCCCGGCAGTACGCCGGAATGCAGCCGCTGTCGGACCTGCTGGGGGCATTGCTGACCAACGACGGCACCACCTACCAGGTCACCGGCATCATGGCCGATTCGCCCCGGTCCACCCATTTGCCCTTCGACGGGGCAATCTCGATCGCCACGCTGTGGAAAGAGCACGACTACTTCATGAATACCTGGCAACCCAACGGCGTGGCCACCTACGTGCGACTGCACGAAGCGGCTCGTCCGGCGGATGTGCAACCCGCGTTTGCCGACGTAGAGCGGCGGTACCTGTGGCCCCAGATGGCGGCCAAAAATCTGGGCGTGGTAGAAGAGCGACTGCGGGCCGGGGGCGAACGCTACGGCTACTACCTCGAGCCGGTGGCCGACATTCACCTGGTGCGCGATGGGTACGGGCTGTACGTTCGCTTGTTCTCAGCGGTGGGCTTGTTTATCCTGCTCATCGCCTGCACCAACTTCATCAACTTAGCCACGGCGCAGGCCACCGAACGGCGATCCGAAGTAGGTATCCGAAAGGTGCTGGGGTCCAGCCGCCGAAGGTTGGCCCTTCAGTTCTTGACTGAAGCGATGCTGACCACCGCCGCCGCCACGCTGCTGGCCCTGCTGCTGATGGGACTGTGCTTGCCTTCGTTCAACCAACTCACCGACAAACAACTTACGTTGCCGCTGGACAATCCGGAGTTTTGGGCGATTTGCCTAAGTACGATTGGTGCGGTGAGCTTGCTGGCGGGGGGATATCCCGCCTGGGTGATCACGGCCGTTTCACCGATTAAGGCGCTGAAGGGCAAGTTCAGCCGGGGACGAACCGGCGTTTCGGTGCGCGATGTCTTGATTGTGGGGCAGTTTGTGGTGACTACCGTTCTCATTATGGGCACCGCGTTGGTGTACCGGCAGTCGGAGTACCAGCGGGAACTCAACCCGGGCTTTGACAAAGAAAACGTGCTGCTGATCCGCGATGCCTACGCGCTGGACGACCGCAAAACCGCTTTCAAGCAAGCCGCTCAGCAGCTAAGTTCGGTAGCCAGCGTAAGTTATTCGTACACCGTGCCGGGCGGGACGCACGACGGCAACCCCGTGATTCGGGTGAAGGGCCAGCCCGAGGGACATAAGTTGAAATGGTTCAACGCTGATGAAGACTACGTGCCTACATTAGGACTCACGTTGCTGGAAGGCAGAAACTTCTCTTCCGATGATCGCGACACTGGTAGCGTGCTGATTAATCAAACTGCCGTTCGGGTATTGGGACTTGACGAACCAATTGGGCAGACCCTGTATGACGCTTGGGATCATGTTTGGGAGGTGAAAGGAGTGATCCAGGATTATCACTTCTATTCGCTTCGTCATCCGGTAGAGCCTTTGCTCATCTCGCGCAACAAAGTTGATGACTGGAACACCTACGCGTCGGTCCGCTACAATGATGCTTCTTCAGCCATTCAGCAACTGGAAGAACTCTGGTCTGCCCAGTCGCCCGACGCTCCGTTTACCTATACCTTTTTGGATCGGCAGTTCGGCGACCTGTTTCGCGCCGAAGCGCGGCTGAGCACTCTAGGCGCGTTTTTCACCGCGCTGTCGGTGGTGCTGGCCCTGCTGGGCTTGTTCGGATTAGCTTCCTACACCACCCGGCAGCGCACCAAAGAGATCGGCATCCGCCGGGTATTGGGAGCGTCAGTCACCCATCTGCTGGCCTTATTATCCAAAGACTTTCTTCGGTTAATTCTAATTGCCCTGGCCATTGCCGTTCCGGTCGCGAATTACCTGATGACCGAATGGCTGCAAAACTTTGCGTATCACACGGCTATTGCCTGGTGGCTGTTTGCCGGGCCCGCCGCCCTGGTGCTGCTGATGGCCCTGCTGTCGGTAAGCACCCAAACCCTGCGCGCTGCCACGCGCAACCCGGTGGATAGCTTGCGCGATGAGTGAAGGTTTCGTAGATTTAGAGCAGTTAAGCATGTTCTTCTATGCCGAAAATTTACGAGCAAAACGGCTACCGGTTCTTCTTCTACTCTGCCGAAGGCGATGAACCTTGCCACGTTCACATTAAGAAGGGAGAAGGAGATGGAAAGATTTGGCTGGAACCCGAACTGAAAGAAGAATATCTCGTAGACTTCAAAAGTTAGGAGAAAAAGCAGATTAGAAAGATCGTACAAGAGCAGCGAGACTATTTTATCCAACGATGGTATGAGTACTTTGAAGACAACGACTAAGTTCGACCCAATTGACAGCATGATCTTCGAGGAGGGCCTGCGGATTCAACGGCTTTTCTTTGATCCGGATATTGATCTGATGTTGATTGTGCTGAACAACAAGATGATCATCAAGGAGTCTATCAGCCAGTTCAAACGGCTGCGCAATGCCACCCCGGAGCAACTTCAGCACTACGAGATCAGCCGAACCGGAGTTCACTGGCCCGAACTGGATGAAGACCTCAGTCTGCGAGGATTTCTAAAGCAAGTAATGCTAGCAACGATGCAGCAAAGCAGCAAAGTAGCGTAACTGTGATAAACGGTTGGTTTAACTGTCCCATTGTTGCGTACAGGAACGGCCCACCATCGAGCAATGAAATAGTGGATCTTTGATCTTCATCCGGAAAACTCATCAATCCAACACCACCCGCTGGCCCTTCGGATACTTCACCTCGTAGCCAAAGCGTAGCTTTTTGGTTTCGGCGGGCGGCAGTTCGAGCGACCAGCGTAAAAGTCCGGTGGGTTCGTTGTAATCGGCTCCCGAGGTTTCTTCTACCTCCACCCGAATCTGCTCATTGGTTGACACCGGCACCTGGTCTTCCACCACAATGGTTATGGGTTGTGACTTATTGCTGCGCAACGCGATCTCGTAGCCCACCTGCTCGCTACGCGTGGTGCCGAAGAAGTTCTTCTCGCTAAAATCGTCTACCCGGGTGCGCGACACGCTGATGCCCCGGTCCTGGCCCAGCGATACGGTGAGCGTGTCGTCGGGTTGGTCTACGTCGAGCACCGAGCGGCCCACAAAGGTATCTTCAAAGAAGATGCTGGCCTCGCCTGCCATCAGGTTGTAGGGCTCCCAGTTGGTGATCAGGGCGGTCAAAAACACGGTTTTGCTTACCTTGGGCGCGGTAAAGTATTCGTAGGTGGCAGGAATGGATAAGTCTTGTATCTCTACCGTGTAGTTTTCGCCGTTGCTAGGAATGGTGTAGGGAATGTCCACCGCAAAGCTCACCGTAGTGGGTTGCACCACCTGCGACACCGGTACGGGCTTCTGACGCGCCTTCTCCTCCACTTGCACCCCGGCAACTTTTCCTTGCAACTCATCACCGTAGCCAACCACCACCACTTCTGATAACGCCTGAATATTCTCCTCCAGCGTCACGTTGATCTCGGCCCCGTAGATGGGTACCTCCTGCGAGGCGTAACCAATTGAGGAAAACCCCAGCAATTGGGCGTTCTGGGGCAGCGCTAGCTGATACTGCCCGTCCAAGTTGGTCACCGTGCCCACGGTGGTTCCCTGCACCAGCACGTTCACTCCCGGAATCGGACTGCCCGTGCCGTCGGTGACCCTACCCCGCACCTGCCCTACGGAAAGCCCCCGGTTGCTCAACGGAGCCACGCCCCGCAGCCGGTTGGACTGGTAGAAGTCCAGATACCAAGGATTGAGCGTCGGTCGGGTGCTGTTCTGCTGCGGGTTGGCGTTAGAAAACGTCAGCTTCACCTCGTTCCAGTCTTCGCCGGTTTGCTGCTGCACGTTGGCCTGGTAGAGCAGCCGTACCGGACTGGTCACATCGGCCACGCGCACGTCGTAGGTGGGGTACCAACCCGCCTGCGCCACCGTGTAGCTCACTTCCAAATCCACCGTCTCTCGTTTTTCGGCCCGAACGGTGATGCTAATCTCTCCCGAGGGCTCTTCCGGCTCGGCGCTCAGCCCGTTGCGCTGCTGCTGCCAACGCGCTTGCTGGCTTTTCAGGTCTTCAATAGCAAACCCCAGTTCGGTTTGCCGGTCCTTCAGTTCGGTAAGCCGCGTGCGGAAGAAAAATCAGCCATTGCCTGCAACTGGGCGGTGGTGATAGCCTCATTGTTGCCCCCCAGGGTGCGGTTAGCCACCAGCAGGGCCTCTTCCTCTTCCAGCACCGCCAGTCGAGCTTCCTGCCGGGCAATCTGCCGCCGGAGTTCTTCCATTCGAGACGTTAGTGCTTGGTTTTCCGCGCTCTGCTGGGTGGTGTCCAGGTAGTTGCGCTGGTAGAACACCGATTTAATCACCAGATCACCGGCCGCGCGCACACGAATGCTCTGGGCGTCCACGTAGGGCGAGAGTTTCTCCAGATGGTACTGCGTTTCACCCACGGGCAAGGTGATGCGGGCGGCGCGCGTCACCTGGGCTCCGGTCAGAAATACCGTCACTGACTCAACGCGGGAGGCAACGGGGGTGGGGTCAGCGGCGTGGCTCGCGACAGCAACGGCAATTAGAAGTGAAAGTAGGGCTGTTTTCATCGATAGTAGCTGAAAGGATGGCAAAACGGATAGAATTGCTTATGTTCGGTTCACCGGACAATCTCTGATTATTATGCCTAACTACCAAATTGCGCTGATCCCCGGCGATGGCATCGGCCAGGAGGTGATTCCCGCCGCCATAAAAGTCCTGGATAAAGCTGCCGCCCTAAGCGGGTTCTCGCTCACCTATCAGTCGTACGACTACTCCTGCGAGCACTACGCGAAGCACGGCCGGATGATGCCCGACGATGGCCTGGAGCGGTTGCGTGACTCGGACAGCATTTTTCTGGGAGCGGTAGGCTTCCCCGGCGTGCCCGACCACATCTCGCTGTGGGGTCTGCTAATTCCGATTCGCCGCACCTTTCAGCAGTACGTAAACTTGCGCCCGGTGCGCTTGCTCCGGGGCATCGCTTCGCCGCTGAAGGATCCCGGTGACATTGACTTTTACATTGTGCGCGAGAACAACGAAGGCGAGTACTCGTCCATCGGCGGGCGCCTGCACGAGGGCACTGATTACGAGATGGTGGTGCAGGAGAGCGTGTTCACCCGCCGGGGCGTGGACCGGGTGATGCGCTACGCCTTCGAGCTGGCGCAGTCACGCCGGAAGCTCCTGACCAGCGCCACCAAATCGAACGGTATCATCCACACCATGCCCTACTGGGACGAACGCTTTCGGCGGATGGGCGAGCAGTACCCGGGGGTGACCACCGACCAGTTTCACATCGACATCCTGGCCGCCCACTTCGTTCAGCATCCCGACTGGTTCGACGTGGTGGTGGCCAGCAACCTCTTCGGCGACATTCTGTCGGATTTGGGTCCGGCGGTGGTGGGCGGTATGGGCATCGCGGCCGGAGGCAACATCAACCCCGAGCGGGAGTTTCCGAGCATGTTTGAGCCCGTGCACGGCAGCGCGCCCGACATTGCCGGACGGGGCATCGCTAATCCCATCGCCTGCTGCTGGACCGGCGCGATGATGCTCAAGCACCTGGGCGAAACCGAAGCCGCCGCCGCCATTGTGCGAGCGATTGAAGCGGTAACGGAAGAAGGCAAGGTGCTGACGCCGGACTTGGGAGGAACGGCGGGCACGAAGGATGTGGCGGAGGCGGTAGCGGAGAAGCTGGGATGATGGATGGGCTATGCTACAATATCAGGCAAACGAACTCTAAAACAAGCGAACCTTTGCGTAACAAAAACGCTTTAAACGGGTAGTTCAAGAAACCTCGTTTCATTTTCCGCATGAACAAGTTCTGTCTCGCCGTGCTGTACTTCTTTCTGGTCTTGCCGCTTTTCGCCCAGCCGCGCGAGGTATGTTTTACCATCGACGACCTACCCACCGTTTCCTACAGCATCCAGCGGCCCGACTACCAACTGAAGATTACCGAAGACCTGCTGGCGGCCTTTGATAAGTACCAAATCCCCGCCATTGGCTTCGTGAACGAAGGAAAACTCTACCGTAACGGCACCCTTGACTCCAATCAGGTGAGCCTGCTGGAACGCTGGTTGCAGCGCGGCTACGAACTGGGTAACCACACTTTTTCGCACATCAACTACCACATCACTCCCCTAAGCAAATACGCGGAGGAGATTATCAGGGGCGAACAGATCACCGGTCCGCTCATGCACCAACACCAGCAAACGCTCACCTACTTTCGGCATCCGTACCTGCGCATCGGACTCACCAAGGCCCACCACGATTCGTTGCGTCATTTTTTGCAACAGCGGCAGTATCAGGAGGCCCCGGTCACCATCGACAACGACGATTACCTCTTCGCCAAGGCCTACCACAATGCCCTGATTGCCGAAGAGACCGCATTGATGCAGCAGATTGGCGACGAATACGTCCGCTACATGGAAGACAAGCTGATTCATTTTGAGCGGGCGGCAGAGACACTAGAAAAGCGAGCCATTAAGCAGATTCTGCTGCTGCACGCCAATAAACTGAACGCGGACTATTTAGACGAACTAGCGGAGGTGTACCAGCGTCGCCAGTATGCATTCATCTCTCTGAAAGACGCCCTTAACGATCCGGTGTATCAGCAAGAGATTACCGCCTATGGCGACTGGGGCATCTCGTGGCTAGACCGCTGGGCCTTGAGCCGAGGGGTGACCGACTTTTTTAAGTCCGACCCGCCCACTCCGACGTACATTATTCAAATGGCCGAATCGAAATGAGCACCTGGGCCATCACCGATATCCACGGCTGCGCCAACACCTTTGCGGCCCTGCTGCGACGCATCAATTTTGCGCGCGAAGACACTCTCTTTCTGCTGGGCGACTACATTGACCGCGGACCGCACAGCAAGCAGGTGCTCGACCTGATCTTTGAACTGCGGGAGGCTGGCCACCACGTGGAGTGCCTGCTGGGCAACCACGACTGGGTGCTGCTGCACGCCCTGGACGAACCTGACACCGAAGAGGCGTATAACTGGAAGAGCCGCTTTGGGGGGAAGGCTACCCTGCGAAGCTTCGGAGCCGCTACGGAGCAAGATATTCCTGCGAAGTATATCGCTCTGCTAGAGTCGATGGACTATTATCGAGAATATAAGGACCTGATTCTGGTGCACGCCGGACTCAACCTGCGGGCCTCCAACCCACTGCTGGATCGAGAAGCAATGCTATGGATTCGCTACGGCGACCGCCGGGTGAACCGCGATTGGTTGGGCGACCGGATTATTGTGCACGGACACACGCCCCGGGCCCGGCGGAAAATTCAAAAGCAAGTTGAGGAATTTGCTAAGCATCCGATCATTGGCATTGATAATGGTTGCGTGTATCAACGAAACGGGATGCACCACCTGTGCGCCCTGGAGCTGGACACCATGGAGCTGGTGTTCGAGGGGAATGTTGACCACTAGCAGCGGCCGTTCTCTGTCAATTCGTAGCAATTTTAGTAAGCTTCATTTTGAACAACGGCAGGCTTAAGCCGTTAGAAGCCACTGAACTCCATTCCCAGTCAAACTGACCATCTATGGCACTGTACGTACTTTCTCTGGGCGGCTCCATCGTCGTTCCCGGTCCCATCGATACCCAATATTTGACTAATTTCAAGGAGTTTATTGACCGGCGAATTGCTCAGGGTGATCGTTTCATTCTGACGGTTGGCGGAGGGAAAACCGCCCGGAACTATCAGGCCGCCGCCGAAGCGGTGAGTGGAGTAGACGATGAAGAACGTGACTGGTTGGGGATCCACGCGACCCGATTGAACGCGCATTTGCTTCGCACCATTTTCAAAGGGCAAGCCCACCCACTGATTGCCAAAGATTTTGACGCATCGCTACCTGAGTTCTCGGAACCCATTCTGGTGGGGGCGGGTTGGAAGCCCGGTTGGAGCACCGACTACATTGCCGTGCTACTAGCGGAACGCTACCGGGCGCAACGGGTACTCAACCTATCTAATATTGATTACGTATACGCTGAAGACCCTCGGAAAAATCCCGATGCCCAGCGCTTTGAGCGAATAAGCTGGACTGACTTCCGCAAGATTGTTGGTGACGAGTGGACCCCCGGCCTGTCGGCTCCCTTTGATCCCATTGCCAGCCAGAAGGCGGAAGCATTAAAACTGTCGGTAGCCATTCTGAACGGTAGAAACATTGAAAATATGGAGGCCTATCTGACCGGTCAACCCTTTCGGGGAACGGTTATTCAGTGATTGTGCATAAAAAAGCATACCGCGAAGTATGCTTTCTTATGCTTGAAGAAGAATTTACGCTTCCCCCCAGCGTACCGGACTCAGTTGCTGCTGTTCTTCTTCGCTAAACAAGCGCGATTTAATCACAAACCGCAAGCCCAGTGGAATCTCCAGCGAAAAGCTGGAACCTCGTCCTTTGGTCACGTCGACGCTCAGCGCCGTGTGCTTCCAGTAGTCAAACTGATCCTTTGACATGTAGAAGTCGCAGCCGTTGATTTCGCCCAGCCACGCATCGGTTTCGTTCAACATTAACTCTCCCTTCGGAAAGCACATGGGCGACGAGCCGTCGCAGCAGCCTCCGCTCTGGTGAAACATCAGTTCGCCGTGCTCGGTCCGCAGTTGGTCAATCACTTCGGCGGCCGCTTCGGTAATGGTTACTCGTTTTGTCATAGAAATATTTGGGTCTTAGGGATTGGGTTTTGGGCTTTCCAATCCCTAATCCCCAACACCTAATCCCTAAAAGAATCCCATCGGCTTTTTGTCGTATGAAATCAGCATGTTTTTGGTCTGTCGGTAGTGGTCCAGCATCATCTTGTGGTTTTCGCGGCCGATACCCGACTTCTTGTAGCCACCGAAGGGCGCGTGCGCCGGGTAGTTGTGGTAGTTGTTCACCCACACGCGACCGGCCTTGATGGCCCGCGAAATCTGGTAAGCCTGGTGCATGTCGCGCGTCCACACTCCGGCTCCCAAACCGTACAGGGTGTCGTTGGCAATCTCAATGGCCTCGGCCTCATCCTTGAAGCTGGTGACACATACCACCGGTCCGAAGATTTCTTCCTGGAACACCCGCATCTTGTTGTTACCCTCCAAGATGGTAGGCTTGATGTAGTAGCCGCCCTCGAGTCCTTCTACGTAGGCCGCCTCACCACCGGTAAGCACCTTGCAGCCCTCTTCCTTGCCGATGCTCAGGTAGTTCAGAATTTTTTCGTACTGATCATTGGAAGCCTGCGCCCCCATCATCGTATCGGCCTCCAGCGGATGACCCATTTTGATGGCCTTGGTGCGCTCTACCACGCGTTCCATAAACTTATCGTAGATGCTTTCTTGTACCAGCAAGCGCGACGGACAGGTGCACACCTCGCCCTGGTTGAGGGCGAACATCACGGCACCCTCCAAGCACTTATCAAAGAACTCATCGTCGGCATCCATCACGCTCTCAAAGAATACGTTGGGCGACTTGCCCCCCAGTTCCAGGGTGACGGGAGTGATGTTTTTAGAAGCGTACTGCATGATCAGCTGCCCGGTGGTGGTTTCGCCGGTGAAGGCCACCTTGTTGATGCGCGGACTAGAAGCTAAGGGCTTGCCCGCTTCGGCCCCGAAGCCGTTCACGATGTTGAGCACTCCGTCGGGCAAAATGCCCTCGATAAGCTCCATGAGCAGCAGGATGCCCACCGGAGTTTGCTCGGCGGGTTTGAGCACCACGCAGTTGCCTGCTGCCAGGGCCGGAGCCAGTTTCCAGGTGGCCATCAGGATGGGGAAGTTCCAAGGAATAATTTGGCCCACCACGCCCAGCGGCTCGGGCACGTTGAGGCACACGGTGTTGGCATCGAGCTCGCTCACCGAACCTTCTTCGGCGCGAATCACCCCGGCAAAGTAGCGGAAGTGGTCTACGGCCAGCGGCAGGTCGGCGGCCCGGGTTTCGCGGATGGCCTTGCCGTTATCCCAGGTTTCGGCCCGGGCCAACGCTTCCAGGTTCTGCTCCATCACGTCGGCGATTTTGAGCAGCATATTGCTGCGCTCGGTGGCCGATGAGTTGTTCCACTGCGGAGCCGCTTTCCAGGCCGCGTCGATGGCCGCGTCGATGTCTTCGGCCGTCGAGCGGGGAATTTTGGTGAAGTTATTACCGTCGACCGGTGAGATATTTTCAAAGTACTGTCCCTTGATCGGGGGCGTCCATTTGCCGCCGATGTAGTTGTCGTACTGGTTCTTGAATTGCGGTTTCTCTACGGCACTGCGGGCCGTGGTTTGCACATCACTCATGGTGGGGATTAGGTTAAGTGGTTACTAATTTGTCAATAAATAAATTAACTTATCTAAGCGGATTGCACGTTTGCTAAATAAACGCAGCAATTGCTAGTAATAGTAAAAAAAGATAAGACGGAATGCAATGATTGGGGAAGCTTTTTCTCTTGGCGAAACCAGGACAGCCGACTGCCGTTAGCATTAGTAAAACGAGCTCAACCTTGTATTTATGGAAGCACCCCAAGTCAATTACCAATTAACGCTGGAAGAATACAACTTGTTGGAGGAAGAGAATCAGCAGCGATATGAGTATCACGACGGTGAAGTGTTTGCTATGGCCGGGGGTGATCCTGTCCACAACGCTATTTGCCATAACCTTCACGTTTTTTTAGGAAACGCGCTACGGGAGAAATCGTGTAACGTGTTCACTAGTGATCAGAAGGTGCGCATTGATTTTATCAACCGCTCATTGTATCCCGATGCTTCCGTTACATGCGGGCCGGTGGATCGGGCCGAAAGCGACTCCAAAGCCATCACCAATCCGGTGCTGTTGGTAGAGGTGCTGTCCGACAGCACTGAGGCTTACGACCGCGGGCGAAAATTTGAATATTTTAGCCGGTTGCCTAGTCTACGGGAGTACGTGCTTATTGAGCAACACGAACCCGCCATACAAATTCATTACCGCACCACCGATACTAACCTATGGCAGATTACTTGGGTAGCGGGGCTGGACGAAACGCTTACGTTGCAGTCATTAGAGATCGAAACCACTTTGCGAGAGCTTTATCTCAAAACCGAAGGCCTGTAGCTATTTGCTTTCCGACCCTACTTTCGGGCGCGCGTTCGCCTGCTCACTGTTCATTAACGACCACTGTCTGTCCGATAACGAACACCGCCAAAAGTCCGCGGCGGGCTTTGCGCAGCGCAGCACCCCTTTTTGCCTTTGGCACACCGCTTGAAATGAATGATAAAATGAACGAATGATAGAATGTACTTTATCCATTCTATCATTCAATCACTCACTCATTCAATTCCTATGTTTAAGAATTATGCGCTGATCACCCTGCGCGGTTTGTTGCGCAACAAGGTCTATTCGTTTATCAACATCGCTGGGCTCTCCATCGGTCTCACCTGCAGTCTACTCATCTTTTTGTGGGTACAAGATGAGCTGTCGTTTGATATATTTCATCCCAAAGCCAACCGGCTGTATCAGGTGTGGATCAACGCGAAGTACAATGACAAGATAAATTCGTGGAACTCGGTGCCCCTGCCCACCGCCGAGGCCATGAAAACCGCCGATAGTCATATCCAGAACGCCACGGTGTCCGACTGGGGCGGCAGCCATCTGCTGACGGTGGGCCAACGACCTATCACCCAAAGAGGATACTACGTAGGGGCAGAATTCCTGGAAATGTTCGAGTTTCCGCTGCTTCAGGGGGAGGCCGCCGCCGTGTTGGCCGAGCCTAACTCCATCGTGATCACCGAATCTGCTGCCAAAGCGCTGTTCGCCAACGAAGACCCGATAGGGCAGGTGGTTCGGCTCGACGATGCCTACGACGTAAAGGTGAGCGGGGTGCTGGAAAACGTGCCAACCAACTCTTCCTTTCAGTTTGACTTTCTGGTTCCCTGGTCGCTCAATGAGCAAGCGCAGGAGTACATCCGTCGCGATAAAGACAACTGGGGCAATTATTCGTACCAAGCGTATGTGCTGCTGAACGATCCGGCCTCGTTACCCAACGTGAACCGTGGCATCAAAAATATGCTGGCCGAACACGGTGAAGACAATATGTCGCAAGAATTCTTTCTGTACCCCCTGCTTCGCTGGCATTTGCACTCCAACTTCGAAGACGGGGTAGAACAAGGGGGAATGAGCGACTACGTTCAGTTGTTTACCATCATTGCCATTCTGATTCTAATTATCGCCTGCATCAACTTCATGAACCTGGCCACCGCCCGCTCTGAGCGCCGGGCGCGGGAAGTAGGCATTCGCAAAAGTGTGGGCTCGAGTCGGCGCGAACTGATTGGGCAATTTATGGGGGAGTCTGTTTTTATTGCTTTCTTAGCCTACCTTGTGGCTTTACTACTGGCCGAACTGGCCCTGCCGTTTTATAACGAGTTGGTGGACAAAGATCTATCGGTTCCTTACTCCGCCTGGTGGTTTTGGCTGGCAAGTTTAGGAGCGATTCTGTTTACGGGAGTGGTGGCGGGCAGCTACCCGGCCCTGTATCTTTCGTCGTTCCAACCGGTGAAGGTGCTCAAGGGAAAAGTGAAGGTGGGCAAGCAGGCCGGGGTGCCCCGCCAGGTGCTGGTGGTGCTCCAGTTCGGGTTCGCTATCCTGCTCATTATCGGCACCATTGTCATCTACCAGCAGATTCAACTGGTGCAGGCGCGCGAGTTGGGATATTCGCAGGAAAACCTGATCAGCGTAGACCGTACAGACGACATGAATAAGAATTACGAAGTTCTAAAGAATGAACTGATTCAGTCGGGACTGGTGACTTCGGTCACCCAATCCAACAGCACCATCACCAGCATCAACTCTAACAACTTTTTGGGATGGCCCGGCAAGCCCGAAGAACAGCGGGTGCTTTTCACCACGGTGGTGGCCAGCTACGATTATGCCAAGACGATGGGCATCAAAGTGCAACAAGGGCGCGATTTCTCTCCCGATTTTGCCAGCGACAGCACGGCTATCCTGGTTAACCAAGCCGCGCTAGACGTGATGCAACTGGACGATCCCCTGGGCACCGAGCTCGATCTATGGGACAAGGACAAAAAGTACACGCTGATCGGGGTACTGGATAACGTGCTGATGGGTTCGCCCTATGACCCGGTGAAGCCCATGTTTGTCATTCTTGACGACTGGGGAGGATCGATCAGCTTGCGGCTGGCTGAAACTCGTGACCTACCGGCCGCTTTGGCTCGGGTAGAAAGCATCTTCAATAAATACAACCCCGCGTATCCCTTCGAGTACCGGTTTGCCGACGTGGAATTTCAGAAGAAGTACACCACTATCAATCTCACCGTGCAACTGGCCAACCTGTTTGCGGCCCTGGCGCTGTTCATCACCGGGCTGGGGCTGTTCGGCTTGGCCTCTTACACTGCCGAGCAGCGCAACAAGGAGATCGGCATCCGCAAGGTGCTGGGCGCCTCGGTGCTGAGCATCGTCACGTTGATGTCGAAAGACTTTTCAAAGCTGGTGATCATTGCCTTTGTGATTGCCACTCCGCTGGCCTGGTGGGCCTTGCGTACCTACTTGGAACGCTACCCTATCCGCACCGACATCTACTGGTGGATTTTCCCCCTCACTGGAATAATTGCCCTGGTGTTTGCCCTGGTGTTCGTGGTGGGACAAGCCCTCCGGGCTGCTCAAAGCGACCCGGTGAAGGCTTTGCGGAGTGAGTAGTTTGGTTAGCTAAACGCGCCTGGCATCTTTCATTAATGTTCCTTGCGTTTCACGCTTCAATGCTAAATTTGATACAAATCCCTTGCGATGTAAGAATCACTTCCAGACAAGGCAGTCTGATACGGTCTACTCTTGTATCTTAACGTCAGTTATTCTGGAATTCGCGTTTCTTCTTGATATGAACAGAAATTTTGCGCTTACCCTGCTGTTCTTGGGCGTTGTCAGTTTTGCTTTCGGACAGATAACCGTTGATACGGTTCAGCTCACTGAAACTGTTGATAAACGATACGTTTCGCAATTACCAAGGGTAAGAGACGCTTCCGGTGGCGTCAACCAAGCGGTAGCCAAGATTAATGCAGCTATTTTGGATCTGTTTATGATTAACAGCTACTATCAGTCTGAATTAGAAGAGTTTCGCTGGTACGACGTTGAGTTTCATTCGGAGGTGAAAGAGGGTATTGTATTTATCGCCTTTGCGGGTGAGTATTACGGAGCGTATCCAAGTTACGTAGAGGAAGAATTATTTTTCAGTGCGAGTACCGGAGAGAAACTAACTTACCTCGACATTCCTTTCCAAGCGCTTTTCAGTTTAGATGGATACTTAACGTTCATGCAACGGTTTTGGCTTCCGGTAGTGAAGAACGAGTTCAAAGAGGCTATCGAGTGCGCAGATTCCGAACCATACTGTAGTTACTACGATGTGTCGGGTTATTCCGTAGACGGAAACAAGTTTTCAATGTCTCTCACTAACGATTGCTACCCCCGGGTTATTAGAGCGTGTGCACCCTCAGCTAGCTTGACTCTTTCCGTAGATTCTTTGACAGAATACTTAAGCGATCAAGGGAGGAAAATACTCTTCGAGGACACATACACAGCTAAAATCGGGGTTGATAAGCTCTTATACAACCGGGCTATTGCAAATGATATTCCTAAAAACGTATTCCTCTTTGGGAAAATTAATGGCAAGTACCCTTTCAGCATGGCACTAACCATAGACAATAGCTTTAGAACGGTTGACGGATGCTACTACTACGACAACAAGTGGGAAAAGCTAACTTTAACAGGACTACAGCTAGACGAGGTGAGTACGGAGCTTGAGGAATCGGTAGGAGAAAAAATCACTGGCTATTTCGTTTTAAACAGGTCAGCCAAGTATGCACGAGACGCGTTTCCGGTTTATGGTCCAGGAACAGAAAGCATCTATCTATCCGGCTTCTGGTCAAACCCAGACCGGACTAAAACCTACGACATTGAGTTTACGGCGGTGAAAATAAATAAGCCGTGGGGATCAATGTTGAACCCCTTAGAATAACCACTTAAGCTAAACCAGATGAAATTACTCCTCTTTGTAGTGTTGCTAATGGACCTGCCAATGCTCAGTTTTAGCCAGTCAATTGTTGATTGGACACCTAAGTACCATCTCACGCTATCGGATTTTCAGTCTCCCCAAACAGAAATAAGCGATCAGCTGTCAAGCTACTCTCTTTTCTCCGGGGCCGATCTAGGTTTCTCGTTCCATATGAGTACGTATGAATTCATGTTTACCAAAAATTTCAATAGTAAAGTAAGCTGCACGTTCAACAAAGAAGCAGCCATTATAACCGCCCCGGATAGCGCCATCGCGCAGCAACTGGTAAGCTTCGGTCAGTTCAGCTTTGATCTGACGGAGCTATTTGCCAGAAGGTTCCGCCAAGAGTTGCACGAGCAAAAAGGCACATTTTCCAGTATCAGCTTTTTTCAGCCAATCTACGACAAGCTACAAACGGAGATGAATGCGATAAATGCCAGGATGCTTAAGCAAACTGATCTTGGAAAAGATGAGGTGCTCCTTCGGGAGGAACATCAAAAGGTGTTGTTGCAAATTGAGTCGCTATCGGGTTATTGCAAAGATTGCAAGCCGCCCAAAAGGAGGAAGAAGAAAAAGTAGACTGATTCAAAAAGTTTGCTTTCACTGGGACGCGTTTAGCGATAGCGTAACGCGTCACCCGACTACATCCCTTCCAACTCCGCCAGTTCTTCCCGAAACCCACCCGACAAAATCGGGAAGCGACACCAGGTGCGCGGGTCCACGTTGAAGTCGTCCAGATGAAACGACGGGGCCAGGCGCTCGCGCTTCCACTGGTTGCGGGCCCACAGCCGGAAGAACTTAACGATGTAGCCTTTCAGCACTTCCCGCTCTACCAACTGCTGCTCTTCCATGATCCGGAAAATCTCTACCGGCGGTTTACGGTCGCGAATGGCCAAGCGCTCGATCACCACCATTAGGTTATAAGGCATCAGATCGGCCTCATCCGACTGCTCTTGCTGCTGCGGGCGCAACTCGGCGGTGGGGTTGAGGCGATTGACGGGACCCAAACCGGCGTAGCCCAGTTCAACTTCGGCCCAGCGAAGCCACTGCAGCACGAATTGCTTGTCGACCGCCGCAATGGGAGCGATACTGCCGCTGGTGTCGCCGTCCATGGTGGCGTAGCCCACGTCGCCCTCGCTGCGGTTCGAGGTGGTGAGTAACAGGGCATTCTCGATGTTAGCTAGCATCCAGATGGCTGGGTTACGGGCCCGCGACTGCACGTTTTGCAGCGCAATGTCGTCGTCTTCCCAGGTGAGTTTTCGTCCCAGCACCCGCTCCACGGTTTCGGTGTAGTGCGCCACCTCGTCGTCGATGTTCCACTGATAAAAAGTAGCTCCCAACGACTCGGCCAGCGTACGGGCCGCGTACAGCGTGGCCTCTGATGAGTTGATAGTGCCCTGGTAGGCGGTGTACAGCAGGTGCGGCATGATTACCGCGCGGGCATCAGCCTCGTTAGGTACCTGATTAGCCGCTTCGATCAGATCGGCCCGACCCAGCTTTTGCAAAAATGGCGTCACGCCCAATGCGGCGCAGCCCCGGCGCACCATCTCGGCCACTAGCACAGCGCAGGTTGCCGAATCGGCCCCGCCACTGAGCGACAGCACGAATCCCCGCGACCGGCTCTTGCGCTGATAATCAAACAGGGCCAGCGCTTCGGCCTTGGCAAATTCAATTTCTTTGTCGTACTGCTCGGTGTTTGGTCGAGATTCCGAGCGTTCGGGATGAGCGAAATCTACGCGGGCGGTGAGCAGATTGACGTCTTCAAACGAGAAGCGTTCGTTTTTCTTGAGCAGCGTTCCGCGCTGGGCGATCAGGATTTCGCCGTCGTAGATCATGCGGCCCGCTTCGTTGCCCAGCAGATTGGCAAACACGTAGACGCAGTTGAAATCGCGCGAGCCGGGCACCACCAAGCCCTCGCGAAACCGGCTTTTCTCAAAGGCAAAATGACTAGCGCTGGGGTTCAGAATCAGGTCTACGCCCCGCTCCTTGTGCGTCCAACCAGGGCGCAACTCGGCCCGCCAGGCATCCTCGCAAATCTCGAAACCCACTTTGACGCCGTGCACGTCGTAGGTGACATCGCCCAGCGGATAGGCTTCGCCGTTCATCTCCAGCATGGCGGTTTCGTGGGCGGGCCAGGGGGTGAACCAGCGCGGTTCGTAGTGCACCCCGTTGTTGGCCAAATATTGCTTGGCGGTGAACCCCAGAATCTGTTGATTGTGGATGAGGCAAGCGGTGTTATAGTTCTTGTGGCAGTACCGGACGGGCACGCCGATGGCCACCGTGATATTCTGACAGGCATCCACTAATTCAGGCAGCAGCTCCTCCACCCTTTCGTAGATCCAGTCGCTGAGGAACATATCTTCGCAGCCGTAGCCGGTCACGCACAGTTCGGGCAAGCAAAGGATATTCACCTGCTGATCCCGGGCCTGCCGAATGGCTTCATAAATGTGCGCTACGTTGTTAGCCCAGTCAATGGGAGTTTGATTGAGGGTAGCCCCCGCGACGGTTAATTCACGCATAATTGGTTCGGAGTTAAAGGTTCGGGATTGAAAAATTCCAGTTTCTAAGTTTACTTTTGTAAGCTAAGAACCCAGAACCTGGTACCTTACAACATAGAACCCAACAATGATAATGCGTTCTCGGAGGCTCTTTGTTCCGCTTTTTTCTTGCTGTAACCGCTGCCGGTGCTCACGGGCTGATTATCGACCAACAATTGGGTTACAAATTCTTTGTACTGATTGCCGCCCCGGGTTTCAACCACTTCGTAGCGAACGTCGCGGTTGTGCTTCTGCGCCCACTCGATCACCTTGCTCTTGTAGTTGGTGTCGTTTTCAACAATCGAGAGCAAATCGAAGTGGGGGATGAGCATTTTTCGGAGGATGAAACGACGGGCGGCCCGGTAGCCCTTGTCCAGGTACACCGCTCCCACCAGCGCTTCCAGCGTGTTTCCTCCGATCGACTTGTGCGATAATCGGCTGCGACCGGTTTTTTTGCCGCCTTCGCTGAACTGTACAATTTCGCTTACCCCGATCTTACGCGCCACTTGGTTGAGCGACTCCCGGTTAACAATCCGCGAACGGATGTCGGTGAGAAAGCCTTCGTCTTTGAAAGGAAATTTTTTGAACAGATACTCGGCCACCACCATGCTGAGCACCGCATCGCCCAGGTACTCGAGCCGTTCGTTTGATTCGCGCACTCCCTGTCGGTTTTTTTTGGCAACCGACACGTGCTGAGTGGCCAGGCGGTATAGGGCTAGATTAGAGGGAGAACGTCCTACGATGTGGCGAACCGCCTTGGCCAGTTGTTTATCTTGTGAAGAGCCGGAGAGGAAAGTGAACAAGATAGGCAGCCAAATAAGTAGACGGTTGATCAGTCGGCGAACTTTTTGAAAATCACCGAGGTGTTGTGCCCTCCGAATCCGAAAGTGTTGCTAACGGCAGTAGTAACCTCCCGTTGCTGCGCCTTGTTGAAGGTCAGGTTGAGGCGGTTATCAATCTGCGGGTCGTCGGTGAAATGGTTGATCGTGGGCGGTATCAGGTTGTCGTTAATGGCCAGGATGCAGGCAATGGACTCAATGCCCCCGGCGGCACCCAGCAGGTGACCGGTCATCGATTTGGTAGAACTGATGTTGAGCTTGAACGCGTGGTCGCCGAACACGTCGATGATGGCGTTCACTTCGCTGATATCGCCCAGCGGGGTAGAGGTGCCGTGCACGTTGATATAGTCCACCGTTTCAGGCGCCACGCCCGCATCTTTGAGGGCCAGCAGCATCACCTGCTTCACGCCCACTCCGTCGGGATGGGGAGCGGTGATGTGGTAGGCGTCGGCGGTCATGCCGTTGCCGATGATTTCCGCGTAGATGGTGGCTCCTCGGGCCTGCGCGTGAGACAGTTCTTCCAGCACCAATGCCCCGGCGCCTTCGCCCAGCACAAAGCCGTCGCGGTCTTTATCAAAGGGGCGCGAAGCCGTCTGAGGAGAATCGTTGCGTTCGGACAGGGCCTTCATGGCTCCAAAGCCCCCAACTCCGGCTTCGACTACCGCAGCCTCCGAACCGCCCGTCACCATCACGTCCGCTTTGTCGAGCTTGATGTAGGTATAGGCGTCGATAATGGCGTGGGTGGCCGAAGCACAGGCCGATACGGTGGCAAAATTGGGCCCCCGAAAGCCGTGGCGAATCGAGATATGACCGGGAGTGATGTCTACGATCATCTTCGGAATAAAGAAGGGATTGTAGCGCGGCACCCCGTTGCCCGTGGCAAAGTCTGACACTTCTTCCTGAAAGGTTTTCAGTCCGCCAATGCCCGACCCCCAGATCACGCCCGCCCGGTCCGGATCGATACCTCCTTCTTCCAAGCCCGCGTCGCGGATGGCTTCGGCGGCGGCAATCACGCCGTACTGGGTGCAAGGGTCCATCTTGCGCGCTTCCTTGCGGTCCAGGTAGTTCTGCGCATCAAAATCCTTGAGTTCGCAGGCGAACTTGGTTTTGAAATGTTCGGTATCGAACTTGGTGATCAGGGCGGAGCCACTCACTCCCTGTCGAAGCCCTTCCCAGTAGGAAGCAACGTCGTTGCCCAGCGGAGTGAGCGCCCCTAAGCCTGTAACTACAACTCTTCTACTC
This sequence comes from Cyclobacteriaceae bacterium, assembly GCA_965217295.1. Classification (GTDB taxonomy): domain Bacteria; phylum Bacteroidota; class Bacteroidia; order Cytophagales; family Cyclobacteriaceae; genus Tunicatimonas. The sequence goes on along the minus strand of CBDCHR010000008.1, from coordinate 1,493,762 downwards.
ATGAAAGAAAATACAGCCAGTTAGTGATTATGATTCAACGTTCTCTTCCAAATACGAAATGGCCTGTCCTACCGTAGCAATGTTTTCTGCCTGGTCGTCGGGAATAGAGATGTTAAATTCTTTTTCGAACTCCATGATCAATTCAACGGTGTCGAGCGAGTCGGCACCCAAGTCGTTCGTAAAGCTTGCCTCCGGAGTCACCTCGGATTCCTCGACGCCTAACTTGTCAATAATAATTTCTTTTACTTTTTGTGCTATTTCAGACATTTTCTTGGTGGTTATAGTGAACGGCGCAAAGAAAAAGATTTAAACGCTGAATGTCAAACGAATCATTTTTATCTTTTCAGCAAAACTTAGCGGCCTTCCAGTGAAACAAACGGGGTTTTTGTAGCTTTTAAAGGTAATAATTTTTCTTAGTCTGCCACGTTCGTATGAATAAAATACAGCGAGATTTATACGTTGACTACCAGCACGACTACGATTTGTACGGTTTGCAGACCAGTGTGCCCGAGTATAAACTAGCCTGGCAACTCAACCGCCGCCTGCGTTGGCAGCTAAAAAAGTCGGCCGATTTGGCACTGGGAGATCCCACCGATGCTCCTCACGGAGTATCTAATTTCGTATTTACGACCACACATCGTACTTTTAGGCTTCTGAAAAACCAAACCTTTGTCACCCGTGGGTCGGCAGGGCTTCTACTACCCGGATTTCCCCAGTGGGATTTCTTCCTGCAAGTGCACGATCCGAGCGCCAGTTGGCAGCCCGACGTCATGATTGCATCCGTCGGGGCACTAGCCGAGGTGAAACAGATAGCGCACATTGATCTTACCACCGTAGAACACAAAGAGAACCTATTATTCTAACGCAACCCTATGGAAAGTACGTACGCATTTAATAAAACCAAGATTGTGGCCACCGTGGGCCCGGCCAGCAACAGCAAAGATATGCTAATCGAGCTGGTGAAGGCCGGGGTCGACGTGTTTCGCCTCAACTTCTCGCACGGCACCCACGAGGGGCACAAGAAAGTGATCCAGGCCATCCGCGAGATCAACCGGGAAATGGATACCAACATATGCATTCTGCAAGACTTGCAGGGACCTAAAATCCGAACCAACAAAGTAGCGGACGACGAAATCTTCGTGGAGCCCGGTCAGCAACTTATTATCACCTCCGAAGACGTGCTCGGCACCAGCGAACGCATCAGCACCTCGTATCAATCGTTACCCTCCGATGTGGTCGCGGACGATACCATCCTGATCGACGATGGCAAGATAGAGCTTCGGGTGGAGGGCAGCGCGGGTCAAGAAGTGCGCACCCGGGTGGTCCACGGCGGACCGATCAAGTCGCGCAAGGGCATCAACCTGCCCGATTCTAACGTGTCAGCCCCTTCGCTGACCGAAAAAGACGAAGAGGATCTGCACTTTGGCCTGGAGCACGACGTAGACTGGATCGCGCTCTCGTTCGTGCGCAAGGCGGAAGATATTTACGGACTGCGAAAAATTATCGAGTCGAAGGGCAAAAACATTCGAATTATCGCCAAGATCGAGAAGCCGGAAGCACTTAAGAACATTGACGAGATTATCAAAGCCACCGACGGCCTGATGGTGGCCCGAGGCGACCTGGGGGTGGAGATTCCAATGGAAGAGGTGCCGCTGGCGCAGAAAATGCTGGTGGAGAAGTGCAACGCGGCGGCCAAACCGGTGATCATTGCCACCCAGATGATGGAAAGCATGATTGAGAACCCCCGCCCTACTCGTGCCGAGACCAACGACGTGGCCAACGCTGTGATGGACGGAGCCGATGCCATTATGCTATCGGCCGAAACCGCCTCGGGCAAATTTCCGATCCAGACGGTGAAGAGCATGGTAAAGACCATCCTAACCATCGAAGAAAAATCAGACGTGGTATACGATAAGTTGGCGCAAATCTCGCCTGACTCGCCCACCTTCAACAACGATAGTTTGGTGCGGGCCGCCTGCCAGTTGAGCCGTGAAATTAACGCCCGGGCTATTGTGGGCATGACCAAGTCGGGCTACACTGGGTTTCGGTTGTCGTGCCACCGGCCCAAGGCCAATATCTTCATTTTCACCGCTGATAAAGAGTTACTTAATATCATCAACCTCTACTGGGGACTACGCGGCTACTACTACGACGGCACCCAGTCGACCGACGAAACCTTCGACGATCTGGAGAAAGTTCTGGTAGAAAAAGGGCACCTGCAAGCGGGCGACGTGTACGTAAGCACCGCCAGCATGCCCCTGCACTGGGAGGATAGAACGAATATGTTGAAGGTACAGGTTGTAAAATCGTAGGGCGGCGTTGCGACGCCGCCCTACGGACACATATGAACATCACCCGAGATATTTACGCCAGTTCGCTCACGCTGCTCACGGACTTTTACCAGCTTACGATGGCCTACGGCTATTGGAAGCAGGGCATTGCCGAAAAGAAGAGCGTGTTTCACCTGTTTTTTCGCGAAAATCCGTTTAACGGGGGCTTTGCCATCAACTGCGGACTCGCCTACGTGATCGACTATATCAACAACTTTCGCTTTGACGAAGAGGCTATTGACTACTTGGCGGAGGCAACGGGCGAGAGCAACCAACCCCTGTTCGAACCGGCCTTCCTGGACTACCTGCGCACGCTGGAGTTCACTTGCGACGTAGACGCCATCCCCGAAGGAACGGCGGTGTTTCCGCACGAACCGCTGCTGCGCGTGCAGGGGCCTATCCTGCAGTGCCAACTGATCGAGTCGCCGCTGCTTAATTTTGTTAACTTTCAGACGTTGGTTGCCACCAAGGCCGCGCGTATTCACATCGCAGCGCGGGGCGAACCGGTGCTGGAGTTTGGGCTGCGGCGGGCCCAGGGCATTGACGGGGCCATTGCGGCCAGTCGGGCGGCCTACGTGGGCGGCAGTGCCTCCACCTCGAACGTGCTGGCCGGCAAACTATTCGGCATTCCGCTCAGCGGCACCCACGCCCACAGCTGGATCATGGCTTTTGACGACGAACTATCGGCTTTTAAAGCCTACGCCAACGCCATGCCCAACAACTGCGTGCTGCTGGTGGATACTTACAATACCCTGGAAGGAATTAAGAAAGCGGTGGAGGTGGGGCTGATGCTGCGAAAGAAGGGAAAGCAACTATTGGGAGTGCGGATTGATTCGGGCGACTTGGCTTACTTTAGCATCGAGGCGCGGCGGCTGCTCGACGCGGCGGGACTGACCGACACAAAAATTGTGGCCAGCAACGACTTGGACGAAAACATCATCAGCAGCCTGCGCAGTCAGGATGCGAAGATAGACGTGTGGGGCATCGGCACCAAACTAGTGACGGCCTACGACCAGCCTGCGTTGGGCGCGGTATATAAACTATCGGCCATTGAAAACGACGGGGCGTGGGAGTATAAGATTAAGCTTTCGGAACAGGCAGTGAAGGTGAACACCCCGGGCATTCAGCAGGTGCGCCGGTTCTACGCTTCCGACGACCGAAAAGACCTGGTGGCCGACATGCTCTACGACACCCAGCAAGCACTCGGGAAGAAGCACAAAATCATCGACCCCATGGACCTCACGCGGCGCAAGCTCATCAAAGCCAGTGAGGTGGCTTCCGAAGATTTGCTCATTCCAGTTTTTCGACAAGGAAAGCAGGTATACGATTCGCCCGACCTGCACGCCATTCGGGAGCAGACCATCCGAAGTTTGGCGCAATTACCCGCCGGGGTGAAACGCTTCGTGAATCCCCACAGCTATCCGGTAGGGCTGGAAGAGAAACTGTTCGCCACTAAGACCGACCTGATTCTGAAACTGCGGGAGCTAAACGATGAGGATTAGCACGGTGAGGTGCTCGCCATAGTATACGTGTACCCACTTCTGATAGCAAGGAAGCAAATGAGTCAGCCAACTAAGTGAAAATCTTGAAAATTAGAGTACCCAGTATACTATAATAGTCTTCAGAAGACACTGAACAACAAGAACGCTTTCAGGAGTGGATAGAAGACAAACGAACGAAACAAGATTTAGAACTAAAGTCGGGAGTCTAAAAATTGGACTCCCGACTTTAAGTAGATATCACTTACTGACAGTCTTCTGCCTCAGGAAACTCCTCTTCGGTGAATCTATAAGTAAATCTATAATACCGTTCAGCTAATTTTTCACTTTCGTAATTGACAGTAGCAAAGGGACCTTCACCCTCTTCAACCGTAGCTCCGGGACTATAACTTCGGCATAAATTACCAGCATATCGTATAGTATATCCTAAAAAAGAAGGCACATAAGACTTTTCAGTTACTGTTTCTGGCCCTTCAGTGTCTTGAGAAGCGGTAACACTATCACCCGGGGCTATGGTAGTAAAGGATTGTCGATCCAATCTATCTATTCCTGAAATCTCTACGATATTAGGTGTCTCGTTTACATATATCCAGTCAGCGCGTACCCGGTAGTCTACTTGTTCCTCACAAGACGAGAAACTCAGAAGCAAGCTAATTCCAATGAGCAAATAGTGCTGGCAAGTTTGTCTCTGTTGCATTTGTATATCTGTTTATAATGTTATCTCTCCAACCATTCCAAGTTCCCTGCCCATTAACAGCGTCCTCTATCTGACGGATAGTGTACCCCTGGACGTCATCTTGTGTTAGTATCTCAGACCCCTCATTGATGTTGATTGGGTTACCAGAGCCATCTAGCGGCGCTCTAGCATCAATCATATCTAGAACTACCTCTGTATAATTTGGTCTGTTCTCACCACCGCCAGGATAATTGGGGTATGTCATACTAGTTAAGCTCCATTGTATGCCCCTTGCCCAAGACTCTTTTACTCTTCTTTCGGTATCGTTGTAATCGCTTCTGTCCATACCCCAGTGAGAAGCATGGCCAAGTTCATGAATAGTGGTAGAGTATATTTGATCTGTAGTCCTGGTGAGAGGGTTCCAAATGTTAATTACAGGCATATCATAAAATCTCCTCCATGAACTGTGAAGACCTAATTCATCATCGTTTCTTTCGAAGTTGGCAGCAATCTTCATTTTTGCTTTGAAAGTTCCGTTAGCTGGTGGTCTTCTCAATCCCCTGTTGTCTTGGTAGTAGTAATGAAAAGCCGCTCTGAATATAGTTGCACGATAGTAGTCTCTACCGCCAAAGTTAATCTGATGGTTCCAGTCCCCTCTTATCTTCGGCCCATTAAGAAGTGCAATAACTCCAAGAATTCCCCCTCTGGTCATGATAGCAAATTGATATCTTTCCCATTCAATGCTATAGTTAGCTCTATCTCTGAATCGTCCGTCACAAGAGTAGTTTCCATTTGCATCTGTTATGCTTTTATGAAAGATGGTAAACTTTCTAGCTCTTACTTCAGCTCCTACCAAAGGGACGAGACCTAATACTAAGTCATTGTAGGTAATTCTACCCGCTGGCCGCCACCTGCTACGGAAAATAGCGGTCTTAGAATTTTCGCTCCGTTCTTCCTCTTCCAGATTGCCCGTTTTATTTGGTAAATGACGGCGACTCTCTTATATATTTGAGTTTAGAGCAGTTGGTGAATTTATAATCCGATAGCGCATGCCGGGGGTCGCACTAACGAAAGCGCCGCTTCTTGCGTTATGACAAAGCAGCAGCAAACCCAAATTGTATGGTCATGGAAACCTTTACTACAGCCAGGAAATCAGAACGAGTACGCAAGCCAAGCACGAAGGAGGCCTTTCTTGAGTGGGAGCAGCCCGCTGGGAAGTATAAGTACGAGTGGGTAGATGGTGAACTGGAAAAAACCGACTACATGATGAAAAACACCGAGCGGGGGATCGTACAGAGGACTCAGCGGGCTTTTCATAAAACAAAGGCCTTTAACCAGGGTGGCGAGTTGTTTGCCGAAACCCACGTGCCGGTGTCGGAAACCCGCATCCGTATTCCTGATCTTTCTTTCTTCGATGCAGAACAGATTGCCGCGTCCGAACAAGGAGCATTGCCGGTGCCCGCCTGGGCAATCGAGCTCATCTCTCCCAATGAATCAGGCTTTAAGATCGAGCGCAAGGCCCTGGAGTACCAGAAGGCCGGAGTGCAAGTGCTATGGCAAGTTTATCCTGATCTGCGCATGGTGCAGGTGCGCACCTCGCTGCACAGCACCCAGATTTATTGGGAAGAAGACGAATGCACGGCCGCCCCGGCCCTACCCGACATGAAATTAAAAGTGAATGCGTTGTTCGGCCCAATTGGCTAGAAAAACTCCTTTTCGGGCGGGAGGAAAAGCTGTTTGCCACCAAGACCGATCGCATCAGAATCCGCCGCGGTACTTATAGGTATTGGCCACTTTATCAATCGCCACGATGTAGGCCGCGATGCGCATCGACACTCCGTAGCGCAGCGCCACTTGGTACACCCGCTCAAAAGCGTCTTTCATGATACGGTCCGAGCGGCGGTTCACACGGTCGCGGGTCCACTTGTAGCCCAGGCGATTCTGCACCCACTCGAAGTACGATACCGTGACGCCCCCGGCGTTGGCCAGAATGTCGGGCACCACTAGCGTTCCCTTGTTGTGAATGATGTCGTCGGCCCGGGCCGAGGTGGGGCCGTTGGCTCCTTCCACGATCAGGCGGGCCTGAACCTGCTCGGCGTTGCGCATCGTGATCACGTCTTCCAGCGCCGCCGGAACCAACAGGTCTACCGGCAGCGTAAGCAGTTCGTCGCCACTGATGGCTTCTCCGCCGGGGAAGCCCATCAGCGTGCCCTCGTTCTGGTCGCGGTACTTGATTGCCGCCACGATGTCGATGCCTTGCGCGTTGTAGTAGCCGCCCGACACGTCGCTAATCGCCACCACCTTGCTGCCCCGTTCAGCGATCAGCAGCGCGGCGTAGGAGCCCACGTTGCCGAAGCCCTGCACCGCCACGGTGGCGTGGTAAGGGTTGATCTTGCGTTTCTCCATCGCGGCTAACGCCGACACCATCACGCCCCGGCCGGTGGCTTCGGTGCGTCCCGACGAGCCGCCCAGCACCACCGGCTTGCCGGTGACCACCGCGTTGACCGTCATGCCGTGGGCGCGCGAAAACTCGTCCATCAGCCAAGCCATCTCCCGGGGGCCGGTGCCCACGTCGGGAGCGGGAATATCGCGATCCGGGCCGAAGATATTGATCATCTCCTGGGTGTAGGCCCGGGTGAGTCGCTCAATCTCTCCGGCCGACATCTGCCGCGGGTTGCAGCGGATGCCACCCTTGGCGCCGCCGTAGGGAATGTCGACCACGGCGCACTTCCAGGTCATCCAGGCCGCCAGGGCCTTCACCTCATCGATGTTTACGCCCATATCGTAGCGTAAGCCGCCCTTAGACGGCCCCAGAATGTTGGAATGAATCACGCGATAGCCCTCAAACACCCGGATCGAGCCGTCGTCCATGGTGATGGGCAGGGAAACAATGACCTGCTTCACGGGATTTTTGAGCACGTTATAGATTTCGTCGTTGAGTCCGTAGGCCTGGGCCGCAATGTGGAAGCGCGACATCATAGACTCAAACGGATTTTCTTTGTCGGTGATGGGGGCGGGTTCTACGTAAGTCATATTGAAGGATTGAATGATCAAAGGATTAGAGGTTATTCCGATAAATTTTTGAGGCTCGTGTCGACACGAGCCTCCGGAAAAATTGTCGGAATAAGGTTTATTGAATGACCGGCAACATTTTCTGTTCAGTCATTCAATCATTACTGCCTTCAATTCTTTTACAGCAAGACCGTTTAAAAAAGATGTATAAAGGCAGGACAAAACTACCAATATTGGATCGTTCGCCCTAACTCACGTATGTTTTTTAAAAAATCTTCAAAAAGATGAGAATGAAGTGCGACGAAAGAAGCAGTCCGTCGAAGCGGTCCAGAAAGCCGCCGTGGCCGGGCAAACCGCGTCCCGAGTCCTTAATGGCGATACTGCGCTTGAAAAGCGACTCCACCAGGTCGCCGTAGGTGCCGGTGATCACGATGATGCCGCCCACCACAATCCACTGCCACGAGAGTAGATCGTCATAGAAAAACGAGAAAATAAGCGCGGCCGCCAGCGCCGTCACCGCCCCGCCGATGCTTCCCTCCCACGACTTTTTGGGAGACACCCGGGCAAAGAGCTGCGTCTTGCCAAAGCGCACTCCGGCAAAGTAGGCTCCGGTGTCGCTGGCCCAGAATAACGAGAGCACCCCCAGCACGATCTGAAAACTATAAGTGCCCCGGCTAAAGGCAATGATGTTGAGCAGGGCGAAGGGCACGGCTACGTAAAAAATGCCGCACAGGGTATAGGCAATGTTGGTGAACGGCTTTTTGTCCGATTTTTTGTAAAGTTTAATGAAGAAGATACTGGCCGCCACCGGAAAAATCACCAAGTAGTATTTAGGAGCCAGCGTGCCCCTTTCCACCAAAAAACTGATGCAGTAGAGCAGCGCTCCGGCGAAGCAACCCGCCGACTTGAGGGGCAGCATACCGTCGAGGCCGGTGAGTTTGTAGAACTCAAGCTGGGTAAGGATGCAGATGATCAGAAAGAGTCCGAAGTAGGACCACTCGCCGTTGTACACCGCAAATACAATCAGCACGATGCCGAAAAAGCCAGTGATGATGCGTTGGGTAACGTTGTTGTATCTATTTAAAGCGGATATCATCCCGAATAATTTTCATGGCGCGCAATACATTTTCGGGGGCCACGTAGATTTCTACGGTTCCCCAGTGGTTCACCTGGTACATCTGATCCTGCTTATCGACGATCACCGGGTGCATTTCTTGGTCCTCGAGCACCGCCCGCACAATTTCGGCGCGGTGCTTCTGGTCAGTGCTGTATACCCGTTGCCATTTGCTATTCATACGCGGCCGGTTGGTTAATTTGCTGCTTAAAAAGATACAATAGGGCGGCAGAACCGATCAAAGAAACCAGCGCTACGCTCCAGGATACCGTTTCGATCGACTCAATGTCCATCCCGACGCTGCCTTGCTGATATAGGTACAACATCAGCAGGGTGAACCCGTTGTTCACAAAGTGAGCAAAGATCGGGTACCATAAGTTCCCCGACCAGTGGTACAGGTAGCCGAACAGCGCTCCGAGCAGCAGCCGGGGGAAGAAGCCAAAAAATTGCACGTGAATGGCACTAAACAGCAGGGCGGCCAGCCAAATGGCGGCGTGCGGGTTGCTGACCAGGGTAAAGAGGCGGCGCTGCACGATGCCCCGAAACACCAACTCTTCGCCCACGGCGGGCAGCACGGCAATCACGAACACACCCGCCAGTAAACCACCGATGCTCTCGAAGCGGGTGAGGCGTTCGGTGAGTTGGCGCAGTTCTTCCTCTTTGCCGTAGGCCCACTCCTGGAAGGCCGGAGAGATCGGACCAAAGTCCAGCCCCAGGTTCCACTCCATCACCAGGGCGTTCACCGGCATAAAAGCCAACACCAAAACTCCGACCAAGGCGAGCGGTAACCCGGCGGTGTGCTGCGCGTCAAACAACTCGGGCAGGTCGGTGCGATCAATAAAGTACTGGTGCAACAACGGAGTGAGCACGAAACCGAACAGGGCCCCTCCGGCCTGCAGCACCAGCATGGACAGGCGGGCGTGGGGCGAGGAGGCCGGATCAGCGATGGCTTGCATTACCTGCGGCAGATCAAAATCGAACAGTGGAAGCAGGAGGGCGAAGCCCAAAAATTGCCCGACGAATAGCCCCAAAAAGACAAAGGCGACCAGCAGCAGCAGCGAGGTGAAGGCGTTGCTTTTGGTTGGATGGTCGGGATGCTGTTGCACTTCGGCAAAGTTCATACGCTAGCGCTTAGAACTACGAAAGTAGCATCATTTTGCGAAACAACCTACTTTGCCGACCGAACGCTCAGAGGAGTTAGCCTGGGTTACCTAACACTGAAGAAAAAGGTCGGATTGGCTCAAGGAAAGGCCAATCCGATAAAATAATAAGATTAATACCCCGGATTCTGAGGGCCTAGGTTTTCGTTACGGGTTAATTCATCGGCCGGTAAAGGAAACAAGTAATCACGACTAGGAGTAAAGTTTGGATGGGGCTCAAACGAATCTGGCCCGGTAAACACCGCTTCTCCGAGTTGTCGTCGCCGGATATCGTACCAGCGCTTGGCCTCAAAAGCCAACTCCAGTCGGCGCTCTTCCAACACGGTGTTGAGGAATTCTGCCTGACTTTGTCCGGGAGCCACGTCTTCTGGAAAATCACTTCCTTCTCCGTCGGCCATTCGGGCGCGGGCGCGTACTTGGTTCACGTAGCCTAGGGCTTCGGCATTGGGGCCGCTGATTTCGTTGAGGGCCTCGGCGGCAGTTAGCAACACCTCGGCGTAGCGCATCTGAATGTAATTGTGATCGGAATCTACGTTGTTGCCACCGGCGGTACCGGGGTACCGAAAGTACTTGGCGCAGTGCGGCCGACGAGCATCCGGGTTGCCAAAGCTCTCGTAAGAGCGCAGCGTATCGTTGATCACGGCCGCCGTATCAAAGCTGACCCACTTACGGTAGTCGCGGTTGTCCCAGTCTTCGTATACGGCAAACGAAGGGACGGCTACGCTCCACCCTTCCACCTCATCGCGGCCGCGCATCCCGGTAAGGGCGGTAAGGTAATCGACGTTGATAGGGTACTGGCCAACCAAACCTAGAAAGTCAAACGTAAAAATCGGTTCCACCAGTCCGTCAGCCCGGTTAGCATCAAAAAGATACTGAAAGTCACTTTCGAGGGCATAATTAAACGTTCCGCTGTTGTCAATCACGTATTTTGCCTCGTTGTAAGCGTTCTGGTAATCTCCTAGGGTAAGGTAGACGCTGGCCAGATAAGCGGCGGCGCTTCCCTTAGAAGGACGCGAACGCACCCCGTTCTCGGGTACATCAGGTAGTTCTTCCTTGGCATAGTTCAAATCAGCGATGATGTTCTGCCATACGTCTGCTGCCGGAGTTTTTCCAGTATTTTCTATCTCAGATATATCGTCTATGACAGCATCCAGATAAGGGACGTCGCCAAATAGCTGGACCAAGTGAAAGTAGCAGTAGGCCCGCATAAAACGCGCCTCCGCGATCAGCGGATTGATGTCCTCGACAGGCTCAGCCACCGCTTCTCCTCCCGCAATTGCGGCGTTGGCAGCACTGATGGCTTGGTAGGTAGACGGCCAGAAGGCGGTAACCATGCCGTTGTTGGAGTCCATCTCAAAGTCGTTTACCTGCTGGCGACGCGACGGAGTGCCCCGGTCGCCGATGTCCAGCATATCGCTGCGCAGCATAATGGCCAGGGAGAGCTTGCGCCCCCAGGAGTCTTCGGAAGCCAGCCGCCCGTAGATGCCATTCACGGCCGTTTCCACGTCGGTGGGAGTGCGGAAGACGCTCTCGGGAGCCAGAATAGCAATGGGATCTTCTTCCAAATCAGAACAAGCCAGCGGAAGAACCATCGTGCCGACGGCTAGAAGGAATATGTTTTTAAGTGATTTCATAACTGTGTCTTTTCTCGGAGTGCGTTAAAATTGAATATTTAAACCTACGGTGTAGGATTTCACGTTGGGATAGCTACCGTAGTCTAGTCCTCGGTTTCTGTTCTCTTCCCGACTATTATCGGTGTTGTAGCTCACTTCCGGATCCACTCCCGGATAGTTGGTGAAGGTAAGCAGGTTCTGAGCGCTTACGTACAACCGCAAGCTGCTGATGTTGATACGTTCCAGTAGGTCCCCAGCAAAATTATAACCTAGTGCTAAATTTTTCAACCGCACGTAGCTACCGTCGTAGACGAAACGACTGGACACCCGCTGGGTGCGCCCGGCGGTGGCACGGGGAACATCGGTGTTCGTATTGGTGGGAGTCCAGCGGTCTAGTGCCTCGGTGGTCGCGTTCACTGATCCGGCAAGCCGATTCAACTCCAGCAAGGTATAGTTCAGAATATCATTGCCCTGCGCAGCCTGGAAGAAAATATTGAGGTCAAACCCTTTATAGCGGAAGGTGTTGGTCACTCCCCAGATAAAGTCAGGATTAGGATCACCGATGATGGTTTGATCATCATTGTTCAACTGTCCGTCGGGCATCCCGGTGAGGTTTCCTGCCTCGTCGCGACCGTTGATATCCCGAAACTTCTCGCCGCCGGGTTCTTGCTCAAATCCCCCTCCTTCTAAAAATTCGTCTCCTTCTTGGTACACCCCATCGTAGATAAAACCAAAGAAGGAGCCAGGCGTTTGGCCCTCGCGCAGAATCTGCGTGTTGTCTAGTCCCGCGAAGTGACCGGGGCCCGTGCCGTAGAGAATATCCAGTCCGTCGGGCAGTGCCAGTACGATGTTTTCGTTGGTAGAAAAGTTGAGATTAATGTCCCAATCAAAGGCACTGAACCGATTGCGCAGGTCCAGCGCCACTTCAAGCCCCCTATTCTGGGTGCGTCCCAGATTCTGAAGTTGCTCCGGGTAGCCGGAAAACTCGTCCAGTTCGACCTGAAATAACAGGTCCCGGGTCTCCATCGTGTAATAATCTACCGTTAGATTGGCGCGCCCCGCGAACAACGACACGTCGGTGCCAACGTTTAACTGCCGGGTGGTTTCCCACGTCAGGTTGTCGTTGCTTAGCTCGGTAGGGCGAACGGCGTTGACCAACGCTCCGTTTTGCACCGAAATAAGGGGCTCGAACCTGGCCAGGGTTTGATAAGGCCCTATGGCTCGGTTACCGGTTAGCCCGTAGCTAGCCCGCAACTTCCAGCCTTCTAGCCAAGCCACATCCGCTAAGAAGGCCTCTTCGTTCACGTTCCATCCAATAGCTCCCGAAGGGAAGAACGCATACTTGTTGTTCTTGCTGAAGGTAGAAGAACCGTCTACCCGAGCGTTGAGCGTTAGCAGGTAACGATCCAGCAAACGATAGTTAATCCGACCGTACCAACTCACAATTTCAGAAACGTTTAAATCAGACTGGGGAATGGTAGGATTGGTGCCTCCGTCTACATTCCAGTACAGTGCGTTATCGGTCACGAATCCTCTATTACCCGATTCCCAAGATTCCGTACGCTCTTGTTGAAAAGAGTAGCCTACTACGGTTTGCAAGCTGTGCATTCCAAACTCATTGGAATACGTGAAGTAGTTTTCATTCAGTAAAGAGGTAAACTTTCGTCCGTTAACCAGACCCAAACCTCCGATATTTTGCCCGGCAACCAGGGTAGAAGGAGTGTAGCGACCGCGCCGCCCGTTGTCAGAACTGGCTCCGGCCGTTAACGTAAAGGTGAGGTTATCAAAGATACTATACTCAGCGAGCAGGTTAGCCTGTACCCGGTCAGTTTGGTTCTGGTCGGTACGCTGGGTGGCGGTGGCGTAGGGATTGTTAAACTGGTCGCCTATTTTGGAGGTGGTGTAGGTGCCGTTAGGATTGAAGATACCCTGATCAGGATCAAACAAGTAGGCACTGGAGACGACCCCTTGGTTTCCCGAACCGCCCGATCCTTCTTGGGTCACTACTCCGTCTGTGTTCTGCCGTCGCGCGAACAAATTGAGGCCAACCTTTAGGCGTTCGCTGGCCTGTACATCAATATTGCTGGTAATGGAGTATCGCTGAAAGTCTGAATTAACGATCACTCCCTTCTGGTCAAAGAAGGTTCCTGAGATATAGTATCCTACGTTTTCGCTACCGCCCGAAATCGACAACTGGTAGTTCTGAATAGCCCCCGGGCGATAAATTTCATCCTGCCAGTCGGTGTCAAAGCCCGAAGACTCATAGTCGGGCACCACTTCCTGTACGTAATCTACGTACTGATCGGCGTTGAGCAGATCCAAGCGGTTGATATCTTCCTGAAATGAATAAGAGGTGTTAAGGTTGATCACCGGTTTCCCTATCTTGCCTCGCTTGGTGGTGATAACGATAACCCCGTTAGCTCCGCGCGATCCGTAGATAGCCGTAGCGGCCGCGTCTTTGAGCACCTCTACCGAGGCCACGTCTTCGGGCGGCGGCACCGCGCCGTTCACAAAACCGTCCACCACGTAGATAGGATCGCTACTAGCGTTGATCGACGTGGAGCCTCTAACCCGTATGCGCGGCGAAGTGCCGGGTGCCCCGTTGGCCGATTGCACCTGCACTCCCGCGGCGCGCCCTTGCAGCGCCTGCGAGACATCCGGAGCGGGATAGGCCGTGAGTTCTTCGGGCTTTATTTGCGAGACGGAGCCCGTCAGGTCTTTCTTCCGAACCGTACCGTATCCCACTACCACTACTTCGCTGAGTGATTGTACGTCAGGGGCCATTGTTAAATTGATGGTCGTTTGGTTACCGATAGCCACTTCCTGCGAAACATATCCTACCGATGAGAAGACCAGCGTCTCCGCATCATCGGCTACCGTGAGGCGGTAGTTGCCGTCAACGTCGGTAACCGTTCCTACCGTGGTATTTTTTACCAGCACGTTGACTCCGGGTAGGGCATCACCGGTTTCGTCATCGGTCACCGTGCCCGTGATGGGTTTTTCTACTGGCGCTTGCATGAGAGATAGGCGGCGCGAAGCTAGTGCCGACACCATAGACGCAGCGCTAGCGCTGGCACCGGCAGGGGAAGTGCCCAGCGACTGTCGGCGCACCTTTTGCAGTTTAGTAGTTGACTTTTCTTTGGGTTGTATCACGTAGTGGGTTTCATCCAGCTTTTTGTACTGAAGGCCTAACGGACTAAGCAGCGTTTTCAGTTGACGCGCCAAGGGCAGCTCGGAAGACACCGCAACAGTGATACGTTTGCCCTGGACGAGCGCTTCGTCGTAGCCAAATTTGACCTGATGTTCTTGCTTGAGGCTTTCCAGCGCTGTTTCTAGCAACTGGCCTTGTTGCGGTGGGTTTGGTGCCACCGCAGAGCGAACCGTTGGTGTGACGAGCGAGAGCGTTTGCCCAATACCCGCCTGGCTTCCGAGAAGCATGAGTGCCAGCAGGGCGGCACCCCAGTGATGTGCGTAGTTTTTCATTATCATATCAAGTTTTTTGGATGAAGGGGGTTGAAGGTTGGATTTAAATAAATGGTCATTTTTGTTCTATAATTATGGTCTGTTGGTTCTTAGTGATAGCCAAGTCAAAGGATTCGGACAGAAAATCCAGCAGCAGGTCGAGGTCAGCGTGGTCTACTTCGGCCGTAAACACTTTTCTGGCAATATTGGGGGCAGCCTTCACACGGAGGCCGTAGTTATCTTCTATCATGGTGAACACCTCAGCCAGCGGAGTCTTATCAAACAGCCAGCGGTCTTGGGTCCAGGAAGAATAAAGAGTGGGGTTGACTACCGCTCGGCGCACGTCTCTCTGGTCTTGCGAAAAGACCACCATCTCGCCCGGCGCAATTACCAGGTCGCTCGGAGCTTGCCAGGAGACTTCACCACCTGCTGACCAGTCGAGCCGAATGCTACCCGTCTGCAATACCACCTCGGTTTCGCCCCGGCGGTGGTTCACGTTAAACTCAGTGCCGAGCACTTCAATAGCCAGGTCGTTGGTGCGAACGATGAACTTTTGCCGGTTGGCCTGGTGGGTAACTGAGAAAAAGGCTTCGCCGGTAAGGATCACCTGGCGGGGTGCTTCACGGCTCCAGTCGTCGGGGTAGCTGAGTTGAGAGTTAGCGTTGAGCACCACCGTGGAGCCGTCGGGCAGCACGATGCGCTCCGACTCCCCGTAGGCGGTGGTGTGCGTTTGGGTGCTCGGCAGGAAATACCCGTAGGCCGCCGCGGCCAGCAAGCCTACTACTACGGCCGCGGCCCAGTGCCAATTGCGTTGAAGCGGACGACGCGCCCGATCGCGGGCCGCCCATTCGTGGGCCGCCCGATCGCGGGCCGCCCGATCGTGGACTCCAATCAAGATACCTTCCCGGTCGATGCGCGGGCTTTTCTTGAAATCCAGTTGCTGTAGCAGCCGTCGGGCCTGCTGCACCGCAACTCGCTCTTCGGGTTGGTCTCGCAGGCGTTGTTCCCAATAACGGTCCAGATCGGGGGTGGGCCGGGTAACCCACGCCTGAAAACGGTCGTCGGCCAGCAAACGAAGCAGTGATGAACGCTCGTCATCCATCGTCGGATAAGGTTAGGTAAGCGGTAAAGAGGCCGTGGGCCTCGGTTCCTTTCCGGTAAGTGTCGCATTCGGGACGAATTACACCACATTTGGATAGAAAAATCAGAAATTTACACTTCCGCTAACCCTTGCGACTTTTTTCTAGATGAGACGCAAAAAAATGCCGGTGGCGTTAAAAAATTGGCAACCACGTAAAGCGTATGACTAAAAGTTATTCAACCAGACGAGCGTTTGAATCAAAAACAGCAGTAGCGTGCCTTGTCCGATCCGAGTTTCTAGCGCCCGCCGCAATCCGGCCAGGGCCCGGTAGGTGAGGTTATACACCGAGCGACTGCTTAGCGACATAATATCGGCCATCTCTTCGTAGCTGAAGTTGTCATAGAAGCGCAGCATAATTACCTCCTTCTGGCGGGGACTCAGCCGGTTGATGGCCCGTCGCAGCGAATCGGGCGGTGGGGGGGCAGGAACCTCTTCCGAATCGGAAGCAAGTAGAATTTCAAAGTTAAAATCACGCACCGCCCCCCGGCGCTGTTTTTTTATAATTTTGCGCTTCAGAGCTTTAAACAGGTAGAACTTCACGGTGCGCACTTCCGGTAGTTCGGTTTGTCGGTTCCACAGTTCGGCAAACAGGTCTTGTAAACAGTCTTCAATCAGCGCCCGGTCGGAGGTGAGTCGTTCGCCGTAGTGATACAGCGCGTCGATGTGCTGGTAGTAGAGGGAAGTGAACGCTTCGTCATTTCCCCCTCTGAAGTGTTCCCACAGGCGAACGGCGGTATCCGCAGGCAGTGTGGTTTTGTTACTGGCGGCCAGCGCACTTGAAGGCAGTGGAAAAATCGGTTTCACTTCCATAAAAATGTGGTAGGCAATGTAGGGATGTTCTATCAAAATTTAGCAAAAATAAAGCAAAAACAGAAGGGTGTAGTACATTTTTAGCAAAATTTAGCGCAGCTACCGAAGGGACGTTCTTGAACTTTTGCTTTTTGGTTGAAAAGGAAACTTTTCGAGTGAAAAAAGACATAGGTAGAAGACGACAACCGCATGGATTTTGGCCGGGCAAGATTTGGCCGGTAGCTGGTGACTATGCGCAAGAAACCGTATTTTTGCTTCTGTGGTACACATTGACAGTATTTCTTTAGGCGAGTTTCCGCTGCTGCTCGCACCGATGGAAGACGTGAGCGACCCTCCCTTCCGCGCGGTGTGCAAGCAGCACGGGGCCGACATTATGTACACCGAGTTTATCTCGTCGGAGGGTCTGATTCGCGACGCGACCAAGAGTGTCGAGAAACTCGATATCTACGACTACGAACGGCCGATCGGGATACAGATTTTTGGCGATAAAATAGACTCGATGCGCGAAGCGGCCGCCCTGGCCGAAGCTGCCGGGCCCGAGCTGGTCGACATCAACTACGGCTGCCCGGTGAAGAAGGTGGCCTGCAAAGGAGCCGGGGCGGGCATCTTGCAAGACCTGCCCAAGATGCAGCGCATGACCGCCGAGATTGTGAAGCGCGTGAACCTGCCCGTGACGGTGAAAACCCGCCTGGGCTGGGATGAGCACTCCATCAAAATTGTGGAGGTGGCCCAGCGCCTGCAAGACGTGGGCATCAAGGCCCTCACCATTCACGGACGCACCCGCAAGCAGATGTACAAGGGCGAGGCCGACTGGAACCCCATTGCCGCGGTGAAAAACCATCCCGACATTCACATTCCTGTTTTCGGCAACGGCGACATCGACTCGCCCGAGAAGGCGCTTGACTACCGCCACCGCTACGGCGTAGACGGCATTATGATCGGGCGGGCGGCCATTGGCTATCCCTGGATCTTCCGCGAGATCAAGCACTACTTTGCCACCGGTGAGCACCTGCCGCCGCCCACGATGGACGAGCGCATTGCCACCGCCAAGCAGCACCTTGACTTTTCGGTGCGCTGGAAGGGCGACCGCAAGGGCATCTACGAGATGCGCCGTCACTACACCAACTACTTCCGCGGCTTGCCCGGCATCAAGCCCTACCGTGCCCGCCTGGTAGAAGCTCCTACCCCCGCTGCGGTGCGGGAGATTCTAGACGAGGTGGCCGAGTGCTTTGCCGACGAACCGATGGCACTAGCCTGATGCCGACTGCCCTGGCGCGCGTACGCCACAATTCCACCGTTTTTTCGTGGATGCTGTTGATTTTGCTTGGCTTGGTATGGGGCAGCTCGTTTATTTTGATCAAACAGGGGCTCACCGCCTTCTCGGCGGCCGAAGTAGGGGCATTGCGCATCGCTTCGGCTTCGGTGTTTTTGCTGCCGGTAGCCTTACCCGCCCTGCGTCGGTTATCGCGCCGCCACCTGAAATTGTTGGCTTTTATTGGCTTGTTTGGCAGCTTGGGTCCGGCCTTCTTGTTCGCCTTTGCCCAAACGCAGCTGAGCAGTTCGGTCGCGGGCATTCTGAACGCGGTTACGCCGCTCAATGTGCTGCTGCTAGGAGCCGCTTTTTTCGGCCGAAGCATCACGCGCCCGGAGCTGGTTGGACTGGGAGCGGGCCTGGTCGGAACGGTTATTCTGATGCTGGCCGGTAGTTCGGGCAGTCTAGGTGGCATCAACTACTACGCGCTGCTCATCATCGCGGCCACCATCTGCTACGGCTTCAATACCAACATTATCAAAAACTATTTGGGCGACCTGAAGCCCACGGTGATCACCGCCGTTTCGCTGCTGCTGGCGGGTCCTCCGGCGGTGGTCTACCTGTTCGGTGCCTCAGACTTCACCGAAAAGGTGGGTAGCGGTACGGTGGGGTGGCCGTTGGTGGCGATTGTGATACTGGGGGTGGTGGGCACGGCGCTGGCCCTGATCATGTTCAACAAGCTGGTGCAGATTCGCACGGCGGTGTTCGCCAGTTCGGTGACGTATCTGGTGCCGATGGTCGCCATTGCCTGGGGGGTGTTGGATGGCGAGAGCTTGTCGGTGTGGCACTTGGTAGGCATGGGCGCGATCCTGGGTGGGGTGTACGTGGCGAATCGGTGACCGTTGAATTTGAGGAGATTAGGCGAAGTGGTTTTAGTGACCTTGCATCTACTCTCTTCTGAGACGATACGTGTTGTAGGCTTGAGCACCAACGGACTGAGTCATAACTAATTCATCCTCTACGTAATCGATCTCGTATCTTCCGCCCAGAATAAATGACCAGTCAAAATCGGCGGTCCAAACGCACGTGTTGGTAAACTCGACTGAACTTAATCCAACTTTCTTGTAGGTGCCTTCACAGATGGCAGGATACCTAGTAGAGTCGCTTCCTCCGTTGAAGGTGCGGTCGTCAAACGTGATCACTACAGATGACCCAGCCCATTTGGTGGTGGGACTTGACCGGTAGAAGACTCCTGAATAAGTTCCGTTGGCTAAGCTGAAGTCAGGTTCTTCACTGTCTTGGCAAGAAAGCAGCATCAGCCCAATTACGCTTAATGCTATTATCGACCAGTTTTTCATATTCGTTGTTAAAGGTTGCAGTGAAGACACTGAAGGGAGACGATTGGTTGGAATGCTTTACTCAATCGTTCAAATACCAAAATCGCCGCTAAAACGTTACATTAACCCCCCGCGCCAACAGTGTGCGGCAATTTTTGTTGGTATCTCACGATGGCATCGGGCAAAATCCATATCACGGGCACCTTGTTGCTCACTCCCCTGACGGCAGGCTTGGCCTGGCACCTGACGGGAGGGGATGCGCCCACCACGGTGCTGGCCAGCGCCGGTTGCCTCAGCGGCGTGATTATTAGTCCCGACCTGGACATGGCCAACCGCACGATTTCCGAAACGGTGGTGATTCGCTGGTTGGGCGTGCTGGGTTACCTGTGGATGGTGCTGTGGAAGCCCTACGCCTGCCTGCACAAGCACCGGGGCATCAGCCACGTGCCGCTGATTGGCACCCTGACGCGGGTGGGCTATCTGGCGGTGTGCTACGTGCTGCTGCACTGCGTGGCGCGAGAATTTTATCAGGTAGACTTGCTCACCTGGCCGCAGCAGTACTGGCAGCACGGGCTGGTGCTCTTCGCCGGACTCACCATCTCGGACGTGGGCCACTGGGCGCTGGATGGTTTTGCGTGGCGGTGACACTCAACTTTCTGCACCGGCACGCAATTCCGAATTTGCGAGGATGATACCACGCTTTGCCGACGCCTCCTGATGAATCAATATGAAAAGTCTCGTCTTCACTGTCGGTCTGTGGTGTTTTTTGCTTTCCGGTTGTCAACCGTCTTACGAAACAATTAGTCTGGAAGAGTTGGAAAAGACAGTTCTTACTGATTCCGTTCGTCATGCGTACGAAGCTAATCCTACTGACCATGATATACTTCTCAAAGTTCACAATGAGGAATATATGGAAGTGTATCTGAATGGTCCTGGTAGTTCACCCAATTACCAGATCTATTTTGAAAACGAAAACGACTATAACCGGGTCGTCAACAGTGTGTATTATCCATACACAAGATACATGACTAGCGGTAATGGGATTCTTGACTATATACTTTTAGCGAATATTGCCCTTATTTTAGTGCATTTGTTTTTCTTGTATGACGTATTAAGGAGCGACTACCAGTCTCCGATTGATAAGTTAATTTGGTTCTTTATGGTATTTGTTCCGCTGGTTGGACCGGTATATTACGTGATGCTGGGTAGGAAGAAGCGCGTAAAGCAAAGAGCGGACCTATCACCGTAAAACAACGTAGGAGCACCGTTACCGATGCTCCTACGCCTAAATTAATTTTTCTGCCTATCAATTATTCCGCTTCGTAGCCTGGGTTTTGCTGATTTTCTAACTCAGGATTGGCATCAATCTCCCGCTGGGGAATGGGATACACCAACTTAGGAGAATCAAAAGCAAACTCGCCCACCGGGCGCTCGGTACGCTTCAGGTCATGGATGCGGTGCCCCTCAAAGGCCAACTCCAGGTGTCGCTCCCGCAAAATAATATCCAGCGTAACCTCGGTGAGCGGCTCCAGGCCCGCCCGGGTGCGGATGGTGTTAGTGTCTTGCAAGGGAGTGGCTCCGATGGCCGTGCCCGCCCGGAAGTTGGCCTCGGCTCGGGTCAGATACATTTCGGCCAGCCGGATGACGTTCACGTTGCCGAACTGCTCGGTCCACTTGCCCGTATAGGTTTGCTCCTGGTCTTCATCAAAGTAGAACAGATCCAAACGTTCGTCCCCTTCTTCATACAACTCCAGATGGGGCTCCAGCATGTAGATATCGCCGCGACCCAGGTTGGAAGGTGGCGCAAAGAAGCGGTTCATCTCGTTGACTCCGTCCTGCGAGGTAACTTGCATCGCGAAGATATCCTCAGCTGTGTTCGTTTCGTTGGCAAAGGCATCGGCATAGTTATCGTTGAGCGCATATTTGCCGGAAGCAATCACCGCGTTGGCGACCTCGGCGGCTTCCGGGTAGCGTCCCTGCATCAGGTATACCCGCGACAGCATGCCTTGGGCGGCGTACTGGGTAGCAAAGAACCCATTAGACTCGGGCAGCAGGTCGGCAGCGGTTTGCAGGTCGGTGAGCACCTGCTCGTAGACCTGCGCTACGGTGGCCCGGGTCACAAAGCTACTGTCGTCAATGATGGTAGTAGGTTCCAGCACAATAGGCACTCCCAGGTTGGCGGCAGGGTCGCCGTCGTTTCAGGCCCGGCCGTAGAAGCGTACCAGTTCAAAGCATAACGTGTCTCGGATAAAGCGGGCCTCGCCCTCCACGCGTGGCTGTTCGTCTTCTCTCACCACGTCTAGATTAGCCAGCACGTTGTTGGTAATGTTGATGGCCTGATAAGCTTCGTACCAAGTTTGCTCAACTTGCAGGTTATTCACCAAGATACGCTTGTTGTAAATTTCACCGGGGTCTACGAAGGTGCCGTCCCAGAACACTTCGTCGTCGCCACCCAACAATTCACCGTCGCGCAGCACGATGCCGCCGTACAGGTCGTCGTCACCCAAAATGTCGTAGGCTCCTACCAACAGTGCCTGCACGTCGTCGTACGTTTCTACCGCCTGATTAGCGCTTATGGTGTTATCCGGCTCAATGTTCAGGCGATCGCCGCAGCTCATCAGCAACAGGCCAAGTCCGGCCACGGTTGCCAATGATTGTAATTTTATGTTTTTCATAACTAGTTGATTGTCAGTGATTAAAATCCAATATTTACTCCCAGTGTGACGGTGCGGGCTTGCGGAGCCGAATAGAAATCGTTGCCCTGGCTGATGTTATCACCGGCCGTGCCTCCTTCCGACAAGTAGTCGGTGTTCACCTCGGGGTCCCAGCCTTCGTAGTCGGTGAAGGTGAGCAGGTTCTGGCCCGACACGTATACGCGCAGCCGCGTAAGGTTAGCCCGCTCGATGAGCGCAACGGGCAGACTGTAGCCCAGCGTAACCGTTTTTAAGCGCACGTATGAACCATCAGAGAGGTAGCGCGACGACTCGCCGGTGCCGTTGGCTCCGAACAGACGCGCCTGGGGTATATCGGTGATATCACCCGGATTCTGCCAGCGCGCCAACTGGTCGCGGCTCTGGTTATCAAAGAAGTCGCCGTTGGCTGACTGAAACTTACCGCCGCCGTTGTAGACCTGGTTGCCGAACACCCCCTGGAAGAACACGTTGAGTTCGATACCTTTGTACGAGAAGTTGTTGGTGACTCCGGCGGTGTAATCAGGATTGGGATCGCCGATCACCACCCGGTTGGCTTCGTTATAGTTGTTGGTGGTGGAGCGGTCAACGATGTTGCCCTCGGCATCGGTGGCGTTCACGTAGTAGAGCGCGTCACCGTTGTTCGGGTCCACGCCCGCGTATTCCGGGGCAAAGAACACCCCAACAGGTAGCGATCCTGAAAGGCGTAGTTCACCCGGGCGAAGTACGACTGTAGCGCCGAAACCGGTTGGTTTTAATGATCCCTTCCTGGTCGCTATACGATCCTGATACGTAAAACTGCGTCTTTTCGCTGCCACCGTTGGCGCTCAGGTTGATCTGACTGTTAGCGCCCCGCTGAAATATTTCGTCCTGCCAGTCGGTGTCGATGTAGCCCGGTTCGCCCGGAATCTGCCAGGCGGCTTCACTGCCCGCGCCGTAGCGGGTGAAGCGGTTTTCTACAAACTCTCGGTCAATTTCGGAGTTAAGGGCTGCCTCGGTGAACAATTCCACGTATTCTTGGGTGTTCAAAAACTCCCGCCGGTTGGTGGGCTCGTTGAAACCCGTGAAGGCATCCAGGTTAAAGGTAGTTTTGCCGCTTTTCCCCTTCTTGGTAGTGATGAGCACCACGCCGTTAGAAGCGCGGGCCCCGTAGATGGCGGCGGCCGATGCATCTTTGAGCACTTCAACCGACTCTACGTCGTTGAAGTTGATGTCGGCCAATGGGTTGGTATCGGAGTTCGCGGTGGGGTCCGACTGGCTCTGCGAGGTGATGGGAATGCCGTCAATTACGTAGAGCGGCTGGTTGCTGGCCGTTACGGATGAGGAACCGCGCACCCGCACCTTAATGCCCTGCCCCAGCTTACCGCTGTTCGACTCGATGAAAACGCCCGCGGCGCGGCCCTGCATGGCCTGTTCTAGGGAAGGCACGGGGATATTCTCGAGTTCCTCCCCCGATACACTGGCAATGTTGCCGGTCAGTTCGCGCTTGAGTTGCGAACCGTAACCGGTGACCACCACTTCGGAGAGCTGCGACACGTCGTCGGCCAGGCTCACGTTGATGGTAGAACGGCCGTTGACTTCTTCTTCAATGGTAGCATAACCGATAAAGGAGTAAGATATTACTTCAGCATCTTCGGGCACCGGCAGACGATAATTGCCGTCAATGTCGGTGACGGTGCCGATGGTGGTGCCTTTGAGCAACACGTTGGCACCCGGAATCGGATCGCCGTCTCCGCCGGTCACCGTGCCGGACACAGTGAGGTCTTGGGCCTAGAGGACCCCGCTTGTTCCTAGTAGCAAAACAAGACTCAGTAGAAATGATCTCATACGTTGGATTTAGAAAATAAATGATAAATTGACAACAAACATACAATAAAGCGGGGACAAATGTACCATTCGAGGCAAGTTGATGCAAAATATGCTACGGGCGCCCGGCCCATTTGTAGAAGGATCCCTCAATAATTAATCATTTCGCAGCGTAAAAAGCGGCTACAGCCCCCTAAAACTATAGATTTGATCTCCCTCTACCCAAGTGGCCCCGCACGTAAGTTTTTGGTTATTATTGTCGCTTCCGTCTTTCTATCAAGCATTGCTAGTCTGGGGTATTTGGCGGAACGGAGCGACACCATCGTACTGCTGCTGATCTACCTGCTCGCTTTTGGGGCGTACCTACTGGCTTATCGTTTAGCGCAAACGCCGCCGCAGGTGAAGCAATTGCTGGTGACGGCGGTGCTGGCCCGACTGGCGCTGATGCCGATGATGCCCAACTTGTCGGACGATATCTACCGCTTCGTGTGGGACGGCCGACTGCTCTACCAGGGCTACGACCCCTTTGCGTACCTGCCCTCCGAGATCATGAAAGGACAGGGAGCGATGGTTGATGCCCTAGGAGTCGATCAAAACCTTTATGATCAACTCAATTCACCGGGTTACTACACCATTTATCCCCCGGTGAATCAGGCGGTATTTGCCCTGGCGGCTTGGTTGTCGCCCACCTCGGTGCGGGGCAGCGCCATTGTTATTCGGTTGATAATCTTCTCCGCTGAGTTGCTAACGCTGTGGTTATTGATGCGGCTACTAAATATCGAGCAAGGAATAAGAAATGATGAATTTCGAAGTAGAACAGTAACTACTTCATCATTCATCATTCAGCATTCCTTGTTCGATATTCTTTTTAAACACAGCAGTCATCCTACAACCAGCACTCCTTACCAGCCGCCGCCCCGCGCCATTTTGCTCTACGCCCTCAACCCCCTGGTGATCATTGAACTCACCGGCAACCTGCACTTCGAGGCGCTGATGATCACGTTCGTGCTCGGCAGCGTGTACCTGCTTCGGCAGCGCAGGATTGTAGGGGCGGGAATAACCATGGCCCTGGCGGTGTGCACCAAGCTGGTTCCCCTGATCTTTCTGCCGCTCTACCTGCGGCGATTGGGCTGGCAACGGGCCTTATTGTTCTACGCGGTGGTAGGCATCACAACAGTGGCGCTGTTTCTCCCCCTGGTCACGCCCGAACTGCTCGCCGGGATGCGCGACAGCGTGGGATTGTACTTTCATAAATTCGAGTTCAACGCCAGCGTTTATTATCTAATCCGGGAGATTGGTTTTTATCAGAAAGGGTATAATATCATCCAGTCGGCCGGACGCTGGTTAGCAATCAGTGCATTTTTGATCATCGTGCTTTACGCGCTACTGGAACGCGAACGTCTTTTGCTCGCCTCTTTTGGCTGGGTATGGCTCATCTTTCTGCTGCTGTCGACCACGGTGCACCCCTGGTACGTTACTCCGCTGCTGGCGTTCGCCGGGTTCACGCCCTACCGCTACGCGCTGCTCTGGTCAGGATTGATCTTTTTCTCGTACGCCGGATACACGGCTACGGGTTTTTCGGAGAATATGTGGATCACAATGATCGAGTACGGGGCAGTGCTGGGAATGCTGGTGTGGGAAGTGGTTCGTCGGAAGCGGGTTGCCATACCGCAGTCAGCGCTTACGCATCGGCCGGAGGCCTAAACAATAGTCGTCATTGGCGGGGACGTCAGCGACATATCGGTGGTTAACCGCATCATCAAGGCCAAAATGCCTATCCGCCCCAGTAGCATGGAAAGCAAAAGCACGGTCTGCCCCGCCGAACTCAGCGTAGCGATCCCTACCGGACTCAAACCAACAGAACTGAAGGCCGACACCTGCATAAAGAGCAGCGATACCAGATTTAGCGGTGGCTCAACCAAGTGAAGGGCAACTGCGCCGAAGGTATTTACCGCCAGTGCGTAGCCAATACTCCACCCCGCCACCCTTCGCCCCCTGGCCTGCGCTGGTTTCTGAGAAAACACGTGATGAAGCGTTGCCGTATGAATGCCCCCGGCGGTGGAACCGGCCCCTCCCCCGATAACCATCAGCCCAATCATCAGCACCAAAGCGGGAGTAGTGAGCTGCGTGATGTCCACGGTGTAGAAACCGGCGGTGCGCGTGGTGGACGATTGAAATAGGCTACCGATTAGTTTTTCGGTGAGGTTGAGGCCGGTAAGCACGTTGTGCTGTTCCAGTACGTAGAACAACAGCGCTCCCCCTCCCACCAGCCCGATGGAAGTGTTGACCGATACCCGGGTTCCCCACCGCCAATCGATGGAAGGGTTCGCCAGGCGCTGCCGCAGTCGACGGGGCGAGAACAGATCATAGAGCACGTCGATTCCAAGTCCGCCCAGGCCGAAAGTAACTAAAATTGCCAGATGCAACACGAACGCCCGCGGCACCGCGAGCAGGTTGTCGGGCAGCACGCTAAAGCCCGCGTTACCAAAGGCCGACACCGCGTGAAAGACCGCTACGAACGCTTTGCGCCCTACTTCTTCGGTCATCTGGCCGCCTGCGGTGTAGTAGATCAGCACAAAAGCTCCACCTTCCACCAGCGCGGTGATCTTCAGCACCCGGTAAATCACCGCGCGGGCTGAATCAGATTTGTCTGCTGAGTAGTCGGCCCGCGGGTTCATCTGTCGGACCACCGGCACCGCGAAAAACAAGTAAAAAACCGCTCCTACCTGAACAAGCAGCAGCACCGTCATTTGTCCGCCTAGCGAAAGGTCCGTCGCCGTGTCAACCACCGTGAGCCCAACCAGACAAATAGCGCTCACCGCCGTGAACAAGGCCTGCCGCAGCGTAAGTGGATCGACAGTAGCAGCCCAGGATGAACTAAGCAGTACGGTGCCGACGGCAATGAGAAGTGCGTATCCCGGCAAAAACCACCGCAGGCGCACGAAACGGTTAGTCATTCGGCCAGGTGTTCGTTGGCCTCAACCAGCAGCCGGACGCGATCAATGGGTACCACGCCGGTGTACTCGCACACGATGCCGCCCCCCAAATTGGCCAGGGCGGCTAGCGTAGGCAGCGGAGTGGCCGACGCCAGGCACAGGGCCGCAATACTGATCACCGTATCACCGGCGCCCGACACATCGGCGATCTGCCGCAGGTGCGCCGGGATAAAACGCGTCTCGCCAGTATTGGCATCCGCAAAGATGCCTTTCTCAGACAGGGTAATCAGGGTGATTTCGTGGTGCAGCAACGTACGCAGGGTCACCGCGGCTTCTTGAATGGCGGCCTGCTCGTTACGCAGTGGAGCATAGTTCTCGTGGTGCAGCGCCAAGCGCTCTTGCTGTAGGCCTTGGCGCAATTCTTTCAAGTTAGGTTTGAAAAGTGATGCACCCTGGTAGTACAAGAAATTTCGCTTCTTCGGGTCTGCCGCCACGGGAATGCCTTTTTCCTGGGCGCGCTGCATCACGTGCCGGATCACCGGTTCGCAGAGCACCCCCTTGTCGTAATCCTGAAAGATAACCACATCAGCCTGCTCCAGGGCTTGGTCGGCCGCGGCGAGTAGCAACTGCTGCTCAGCGGCGCTCAGCAGATGGTCGTGTTCATCGTCGATGCGCACCACCTGCTGCGACCCGGCAATTACCCGCTCCTTCACCGTGGTGGTTCGTTCGACGCTGCGCACGATATGGTCCGTGGCAATGCCTTGGTCGCGAAGCAGCTGCCGAAAGGTGTCGCCCGCCGCATCTGCTCCCACCACCGCGCACAGCAGGGGAGTTGCTCCCAGCGCTTGCACGTTCAACGCTACGTTGGCGGCTCCGCCCAGGCGGTTCTCACGGCGGCTCACGCGCACCACGGGCACCGGCGCCTCGGGCGAAACGCGCTCCACCCGCCCCCACACGTAGGCATCTACCATCACGTCGCCCACAATCAGCACCTTATGCTGGGCAAATGTGGCAAACAGGCGGTCGAACGATGAATTCATCAGCAGAAACCCGGTTAGTGCCCAGTTTGTCGAGCAATGTCAAAGGTTGTTCCCCTACTGCAATTGCGCCAACGCCTCTTTGACGCGGCGAATGGCTTCGCGCAGTTGATCGTCGGAGGCGGCGTAGGACAAACGGACGCAGTGGGGTGCCCCAAAGGCCGCGCCGGTCACCAGCGACACCTGGGTTTTTTCCAGCAAGTACATACACAGATCATCGGCATCCTTAACGGTTGATTCTCCGTCGGACTTGCCAAAGTAGTGACTTACGTCGGGGAAGATGTAGAAAGCGCCGTTGGGCACGTAGGTTTTCACTCCCGGGATGTCGCGGAGCAGCTCGATCACCAAGTCGCGACGACGTAAGTAAGCATTGGCCATGTCGTGGGTGGGCTTCATATCGCCGGTGAGGGCGGCAATGGCGGCGCGCTGCGCGATGCTGTTGGCCCCGGAGGTGACCTGCCCCTGGTACTTGCTACACGCTTTGGCCAGCCACTCCGGTGCACCAATGTAGCCCAGGCGCCAGCCCGTCATGGCGAAGCCCTTCGACAGGCCGTTCACGGTGATGGTGCGTTCGTACATGCCCGGTAGGTTGGCAATACTCACGTGGTCGCCCGCGAAGTTAATGTACTCGTAGATTTCGTCGGCCAGCACATAGAGGTCGTCGTGCTGGGCAACCACCTCGGCAATGGCGCGTAGCTCTTGCTCACTAAACACTCCGCCGGTGGGGTTGCAGGGCGAAGAGTACATAATGGCCTTGGTACGGGGAGTGATCGCGCTGCTCAGTTGTTCGGCGGTGGCCTTGAAGTTGTTCTCGATGGTGCCAGTGATGGGAACGGGCACGCCCCCGGCCAGCTTCACGATGTCGGCGTAGCTCACCCAGTAGGGAGCGAAGATGATCACCTCGTCGCCTGGGTTCACCAGACACTGAATCACGTTGGCGAGCGACTGCTTGGCCCCGGTGGAGACTACAATCTGGTTCGGAGTGTACTCTAACTGATTATCGCGCTTGAATTTGTCAGCGATGGCTTGCCGCAGGTCTAAGTAGCCCGGCACGGGGGGGTAGCCGAAGTACTTGCCCGCGTCGATGGCGGCTTTGGCCGCTTCCTGAATGTGCTTCGGCGTGGGGAAGTCGGGCTCACCCAGGCTGAGGCTGATGACATCGTGGCCCTGCCCCTTCAGTTCGCGGGCTTTGGCGGCCATGGCGAGGGTGGCCGATTCTTCGAGGTTCTTAATTCGGTTGGATAGTGCTTCCATATACGTCGTAGGTTCTTGTAGCAAAACGGCCCAAAACTACTAAATTTTGTCGGGATGCGGGGGATTCGGATGCTAAAGGTTTGCCCGGAAACGCATGGTTGGTCATCGTTGATTTATTGGCATAAATAGAATCGGTCTTCCTTCCAGTTCGCCGGGTTGTTTTCTATGTACGTGCGGATTCTGTTCCACGCGGTATTGTTGCGGATGATATGATCGTAAAAACGGGTTTGCCAGGCAAAATTGGGATTGGATTTGTCAATCATGATTATTCCGTGCACGTGGTTCGGCATCACCACCCAGGCGTCCAATTGGGCGTACGGGAAACGGTTCGGTATTTCGCGCCAACATTGATCGGCCAACGCCCCAACCGGTGACAATTGCAGGGCGCCATTCACAATTTTCCCGAAAAAATGATTGCGATTGTGCGTACAAATCGTAATAAAATAAGCCCCGTTCCAGCCGTAATTCCACCAGGGCGCGCGGGCCGAGGCAATGCGGTACTTGTTTTGGTATTTGTCTGCCATACCGCCCCAGGCACAACAAACAAACCCAATGGTTGCCGACAACGGACACGTTAACTCAAAATCGCACTGATGTCATCCCTGGTCAGTTTCTTCACGAAGCTTTCTTCGGTAGAGATCAGGTCGGTGGCCAGTTTGAGCTTGCTCTCCTGCAGGCGCAGGATTTTCTCTTCCACCGTGTCGCGGGTGATGAATTTGTAGGTGAACACCCGGTTCTCTTGCCCGATGCGGTGCGCCCGGTCCACGGCTTGTTTTTCCACGGCGGGGTTCCACCAAGGGTCCAGGATGAACACGTAGTCGGCCTTGGTGAGATTGAGCCCGACGCCCCCGGCCCGCAGCGAGATCAGGAACACCCGTAGGCGGTCGTCTTCCTGAAAACTTTCTACCTGCGCTTGCCGGTTTTTGGTGCTGCCGTCCAGGTAAGCGTACGCAATATCGCGTTCCTTCAGTTGTTCGCTTACCAGGGTCAAGTGCTTCACAAACTGGCTGAATATCAGAATAT
Organism: Cyclobacteriaceae bacterium; assembly: GCA_965217295.1. Lineage (GTDB taxonomy): Bacteria > Bacteroidota > Bacteroidia > Cytophagales > Cyclobacteriaceae > Tunicatimonas. The sequence goes on along the minus strand of CBDCHR010000008.1, from coordinate 1,463,610 downwards.
TGTGCCCTTCGCTGATGGCACTGGTGAGCATGTGCATCATGTCTTTGAGCTTGCCCGACCCATCGGGATATTCCGCATCCACCATCCGGGGATGGTTGGCAATCTGCCGCAGTTGGGTGAGGCCCTGCAGCAACAGCATCTGCGATTTCTGGATGCCCTTGTTTTCGATTAAATCCAGAATTTCGTTGCGGTAGAACGCCTTCACTTCCTCGTAACGGGCTTCCTGCGCCTCGGTCATCGAGCAGTAGGTCACGTTTTCTATTTTTTCAGGAAGCTCGGTGGCCACCTGCCACTTCTGCCGCCGCAGTATGAACGGCTTAATGATGGAGTAAAGCTTTTCTGACTTGTTTGTATCGCCTTTCTTTTCGATGGGAGTGACAAACTCATTTTTGAAGAAGGCCTTGGTGCCCAGCAACCCCGGATTGATAAACGTCATCTGCGACCACAGGTCCAGGGTGCTGTTCTCCAGCGGAGTGCCCGTGAGGATCAAACGGTGGCGGGTGTTGAATTCGCGCACCGTTTTGGCGATGGCTGAGTTGGGGTTTTTAATGGCCTGCGACTCGTCCAGAATCACGTAGTTGAAGTAGTAGGTGCGCAGGATATCGATATCAAGGCGGGCGATGCCGTAGGAGGTGAGCACCAGGTCGTAGTCGGCAAACTGCTCCACGTTTTTCTCGCGGTGGGTACCGGTGTAGATGAACACCTTCAACTGGGGCGTAAACTTTCGGGCCTCCATCTCCCAGTTATAGATCAGGGAGGTGGGCATCACCAGTAGCGAGGTGCGGGGTCCTTCGTCCGTGAGAGCGCGCTGTTCTTTTTGCCGTTGCAGCAGGGCCAGCGTCTGCACGGTTTTTCCCAAACCCATATCGTCGGCCAAACAGCCCCCGAAGCGGTATTGGTTCAAGAAGTGCATCCAGTTGTAGCCCGCCTTTTGGTAGGGCCGCAGTTCGCCCCGGAAGTGCTGGGGCATCGGAAAGTCCTCAATCTGGCTGAAGTTGCGCAGGCGCTCTAGTTTCCGGTCCATGGTCACCTTAGCCCGCTCGCCGCTTTGCAAGTCCTGCACCAGGGCCAGGTGGTGCTTTTTGAGGCGCACGGTGTCGGCCGCGTCGGCTCCTGACTTTTCGGCCAGGGCAAACAGCTCCGAATACTCAGTGAACCAAGCCTCGGGGATGATGGCGATCTCGCCGCTGGGCAGCAGCAGTTCGCGCTTCTTGGTCAGAATGAAGGAGCGCAGCTTCTTGAAGGGGATTTCGTGCTCACCAAAGCGCACCACCGCATGGATATCGAACCAGTCGATGTTCTCGCGCACCTGAACATCAATCGACGAGGGGCCCAGGAAGTACTTTTTGCTGCCGTTGCTCTGCTGGTGCACCACCACACCCGCTTGCTCCAGTTGTAGCTTGTGACGATTGATCCAGTCGATGGCCTTGTTCTTGTCCAGCACGGCGGGCCACCGGTGGAAATCCAGGCTTTGGTCCTTCAGTAGGTGCATCACCCCGATTTCGCGGGCCATGTCGCGCACAATCCGGCGAAAGGTATACTGGTCATCTTTTTTCTCCACCACCACGCTCACCGCTTCCTCTTGGTTGGGGATGAGCCGGTGCTTTCCGTACTCGAAGGTGAGCTCAAAGGCAATGTCCTCGACCAGCGGGCGGGCGGAGGTTGAGGCGTTGCCATTGGGAGCTTCCGCCGCACCGGCCGCTTCGGGCTGCACCTCGTAGAAGGTGAGGTGCGGTTCGGGACGATAGCTCTCCGACCGAATGTCAAAGCCCTTGGCGTACACGTCGAACGAGGCCACTAGGGGAGCCACGAACTTGCGGTAGTACGAATCTTCTACCTTGCGGGGAATCACGATGAACTTACGTTTCAGGAAGGGCGCCAGTTTGTTGCCATCCACGTCTTTCTCAAAGGTATACAGTTTGCCTTCCAGCACCATCCAGGCGGGTTCTTTGCCCACGATGTAGGCATTTTTGTACTGGAAGTCCAACTTCTCGCCCCGGTGTTTGATGGTGGGGAAGTAGTGGGTGTTTTCTTCGTTGCGACGGAAGTGAAACAGCACCGTTGCTTTTTCTTCCATAATCTCGATGGGGTTGCCCACCGGCTCGCCGTCGTTGCTCATCTCGAAGAGCAGTTTGTTATGAAGCAGCGGGAGCACCAGCGTGCGGATGTTTTCCAGGTAGTGGTCAATCTGATCACGAATCTGCTGCTGCCGTTCGCTATCACTATCGAACACTTTCAGGAAAAAATCGTGCGGCTTGATCTTCTTCTTATGAAACTTCTGAATCACCACCTCCTGCTGCATACTGTCCATGAGCTCGATCAGGCGGTAGTCGTCTTCGTCCAGGTCTTGGGCAAACTCGTGGGCGTTGAGGTGCGAAATGTTCTGGTGCCCAAAGGTGAAGCGTTGTTGCTCGTCGAGCTGCACCGCAAACGACTCAAAAAGGTAGCCCAAATACTCGTGCGCGAACAGGGAGTAGATTACCTTGAAGGGTTGGTCGGTAGACACTTTCATGCGCCAGGTAGGTTGATTGTGGTATCAGTTGGGTTTTGGCAGGGTACAATGTAGCCAAAAAACCGATATTACAAAAAGTCTTTCACCTGGGTACGGGCGGCGATCACCGCCGGGCGGTAGGTGGCCAGCAGGGCGATCACGCTGATGCTCAGGGCGGTGTAGAGGAAGTCGCTCAGCTCCATCTTCACGGGGTACGCGTCGATGATGGCCGTTTGCATGCCCATCGACACCACCCCGAAGGTTTGCTGCACCCAACAGATCAGGAAGCCCACGGTGAGGCCGGTTACCGTGCCGATGAGGGCGATGATGATTCCTTCCCACCAGAACACCTGCCGCACAGTTTGGCGGGTGGCGCCCAGGGCGTAGAGCATGGCCACATCTTTGCGCTTGTCGATGGCCAGCATTGATAGCGAGAAGAAGATGTTGAAGGAGGCTACGGCCAGAATGAAGCAGAAGGTAATGTAGGCAAACAATTTCTCGAACCGGATGGCCCGTAGCAGGCTGGCGTGCTGCTCGTCGCTATTGAGCACCGAGAAGTCATCGCCCAGCACCGCCTGAATCTCCTGCTGTACGGTGCGCGGATTGGCGTCGGGTTGGCTCTTTATCTCCAGGGCGGTGCGCTCGTCGTCGTATTCGAAGAGGTCTTGCGCAAAGCTCAGGGGTACGATTACGTAGTTGGCGTCGAACTGTTTCTCGATGGCAAATACCCCGCCGGGCATGATGTTCTTGCGCCGCACGTAGCTGGCCATCGGGTTGGGGTTGAAGCCCGTGCCGCCCGAAGAACCGCGGCGCGGGCTAAACACTTGCAGGGCGTAGAAATCGTTGGAGGGGGCAATCGACAGGTCGTACTGCACGCCCTGCCCCAGGATGGCGTAGCTGCGCTGCTCGTCTTTCAGTATCACGTCGCCGTAGATCATGGCCCGGTCCAGGCGGTTTTGCTCCACAAAGTTGTCGCTCACCCCCTTGATGGTTACCACCTTCGAGGCGTCTTGGTAGCGCGCCAGCGCGTTGTCTTCGATCACCTCGGTGACAATAGCCACCCCCGGCAAGGCCCGCAGTTGCGCGGCGAGCGAGTCGGTGAGCAAGAATGTTTTTCCCCGCGCGGGCACCACCTTTAGTTCGGGATCGAAGGTGTTGTATGAAGCACGGATGAGTTCTTCCAGGCCGTTGAACACCGACAACACCACCACCAGCGCCATCGATCCCACGGCTACGCCGACCATAGAAATGTTCGAGATCACCTGGATAAAGTTCTTGGTGTTCTTAGAGCGAAAGTAGCGGCGCGCAACGAGGAGGGGGAAGTTCATATTTTAGTCGATAGTCGATAGTCCACAGTCGACAGCCGATATCTACTATGGACTGTGGACTATCGACCGTGGACTGGCCTACGCTTCTTCATCTTCGGCCGGGGGGATGTTCAGTTCGGACAGCAATTGGTCGATGTGGCTGGCGTAGTCGGCACTTTCGTCGAGGTAAAAAATTAGTTCGGGCACCACGCGCACGGCTTTGCCGATGCGGTTGCCGAGCACGCGCCGCACGTCGCTCTTGCGTTGGTTCAGGGTCTCCATCATCGCCGGTCGGTTGTCGTCGAGCACAAAGCTTAGGTACACCTTGGCCACGCTCAGGTCCGGGCTCATGGTCACGTTGGTCACCGTCACGAAGGTGGGTTTGCCCAGCCAGGTGGCGGCATTGCGTTGGAATAGCTCGCTCAGGTCTCGTTGAATGAGTCCGGCGGCCTGTTTTTGTCGCTTACTTTCTTTCATAGCGTAACAAACTTACCACTGCCACTGCACAAATCACACTAATCGAGATAAAAAAGTACACCGTATTGTTTCCGGGCGCGCAGAGTAGTTCTTTTGCGCTTCGTATGCTAACCTTTTTCCGAGTCAACGATCCGTACCGGATGCTAGGCGTTTGCGCCCTGCTGCTGCTCATCCGGCTGCCCTTCTGGCTATCGAACGCGCCGCTGACGCTGCCCGAACTCAGCTGGATGCTGCTGGGCGAGCGACTGTCCGAGGGGCACCAGCTGTACGCCGGGGTGTGGGACGACGTGGGTCCGCTGTCGGCGGCGGTCTACGGGATGCTGGAGGCGCTGCTCAACCGGCAACGGTGGGCGTATACGGTGCTCGCGGCGTTACTTACCGCTTACCAAAGCCTGGTGTTCAACGACTTTCTGCTGGCCCGCAAAGCCTACCGCGAAAGCACCTACGTGCCCGCCCTGGTCTACGGACTGCTCATGAGCTTTTCGTTCGACTTTTATACGCTGTCGCCGGTGCTAATGAGCCTCACCGGGGTGCTGTTAGCCTTTCGAAACACGCTCGACCGGATTGAGGGCACGCTGCGCGACGGACAGATTTTGCGATCGGGTCTATTGATAGGCGTAGCCGTCCTGTTTCATCTACCTACCCTGCTGTTCATCGTGCCCATTTTTTACACCTACATGCTCTTCGCCAGTTTGTCGCCTCGCCGGGCGTTGTTGTTGCTATACGGCACGTTGCTTCCGTTGGTGGTGGCCCTTACCTACTTCTACGTGATGGAAACTGCTACCGGATTTGTGTATCAGTACGTGCTGGCTTTCGGTCACTTATCCAATCATCATTACGTGAAGGGGGTATCGCTGCTGGTGATTCTGGCCGTGGCCCTGGGGCTTTTTGTGCTTTCGGTATACAAAATAACCAAGTACCGGCGCTTCACCATCCAGCAGAATCATTTGCAGCAGGTGATGTTTGTAAACGTGGTGGTGGCTTTGCTGGCTATCCTGTGGGTTCGGGAGCTGGCGCCGTTTCATCTGCTCTTTTTTGTGCCCCCGTTCGCGTTTTTTATCACCCACTATCTGCTCATCATTCAGCGCCGGTGGTGGGCGGAGTTGCTCACCGCCCTGCTGGTGATTTTGTTGCCCCTCAACGGCTACGCCCTGCTGTTCGATTATTTTTCGATTAACCGCCTGGCGCATACCGAGGCCCTGCTGGTGCGGCCCACCGCCTACGATGCCCTGGTGGCGAACAAACGGGTGCTAGTGCTGGGCGATAACCTGAGCATCTACCAAAACGCCAAACCGGCCACCCCCTACCTGAACTGGCAATTTGCTTCGGAACAACTGAACCACCTGAACTACTTTGAGAGCCTATCGGGCGTCTACATCAACCTTACTTCCGACATGCCCGATCTGATTATCGACCAGGCGAATTTGATGCCCGCTATCAGCGAGCGGATTCCGATGATTAGAAACGCCTACCGACTCGAGCAAGACCAGGTGTACGTGAAGCAGTGATATTTCTTTTATATTGCTTCCTTCATCAACTCGCGCCATGAAGAAGTCGATCCCCCGCCGCCGTTTTCTTACTCAGACTCCCGCTGCCCTGGCCGCCCCCGCGCTGCTGGCCAGTGGGTGCACCGAAGAGCAACCAGCGGCAAAAGCCGAAGCTCCCTACCTCAATTTCAACGAGACCTACCGCTGGAAGATGATCACCACCTGGCCGCCCAACTTCCCTATTCTGGGCGAGGGCTGCAATAAATTTGCCCAGTGGGTCAACGAGATGTCGGGCGGACGCCTGGAGATCACCGTGTACGGCGGGGGCGAACTGGTGCCTTCGCTCGAGGTGTTCGATGCGGTGAGCAACGGGGCGGTGGAGCTGGGGCACGGAGCAGCCTACTACTGGGCCGGGAAAATTCCGGCGGCGCAGTTCTTCTCCACGGTGCCCTTTGGTATGAATGCCCAGCAGATGAACGCCTGGCTCATCAGCGGCGACGGTGGGGCCCTGTGGCGCGACACCTACGCTCCCTTCGACCTACTGCCCTTCCCGGGCGGCAACACCGGCATGCAGATGGGCGGCTGGTTCAACCGCGAGATCAAGTCTAACGAGGATATCAACGGACTCAAGATGCGGATTCCGGGCATCGGGGGCAAGGTGTTTGCTCAGGCGGGCGGCACGGCGGTGTTGTCGGCTGGCGGGGAAATTTATACGAATCTGGAGCGCGGCGTAATTGATGCCACTGAGTGGATCGGTCCCTACCACGATTACCAGATGGGTTTTTACCAAGTAGCCAAGTACTATTACTATCCCGGCTGGCACGAGCCGGGCACGGCGCTGGAGCTGTTCGCCAACCGCTCGCGCTACGAAGCACTACCCACCGACCTGCAGGCTATTGTGCAGACCGCCGCCGCCCGGCTCAATAGTTGGTCGTTTGCTGAGTCAGAGAAGTTGAATAGCATCTATGCTAAGAAGCTGGCCGATGAGGAAGGGGTGCTCTACCGCCGCTTTCCTGAGCCGGTGCTAAGTGCGTTCAAGCAGTATACCGATGAGATTCTCGATGGTATGGTAGCCGGTGATGCGGTGAGCCAGCGCATTTATGACAACTACCGGGCGTTTCAGCAAAGCGTGGGGCGCTACGCCACCTACAACGAGCGCATCTACTACGGCGACCGCAACTTTGGGGAGTTTGCCTAACGGTGGGGGGTGAAAATTTGAAGCGACGCAGGCGACATAAATTCATTTTTTGGCTATCTTGGGTTGACTAAACTTAATTCATCGCACTATGACGACCGACGTAACCCGACGCTTATTCACCGTAGAGGAGTATCATCAGATGGCCGAAGCGGGCATTCTGCACGAGGACGACCGCACCGAACTGATTCACGGAGAAATTATCTATATGAGCCCTATTGGAAACTATCACGCGGCCATTGTGAGTCGCCTAACAAACTTATTAGCCCCTCGTTTGGTACCAAGTTTCATTGTAAGTGTACAAAATCCGGTAAAGATTGGCGACCACTCTGAACCTGAGCCGGATATCATGATTTTACCCTTCCGCGAGGATTACTATGCTGAATCCGGGGTCACCCCCGAAGATGTGCTATTGTTAGTTGAAGTGTCAGATAGCACATTACGTTACGACCGGAACACTAAGCTTCCGCTTTACGCCACGGCGGGTATCCCTGAAGTATGGATCGTGGACGTGAACAAGCAACAATTGGAAGTATACCGCCAGCCCAACGAAGAGCGCTACCAGTTTATGGAAACCCTAACGCGCGACGACACCGTGGCCGCTATTCAATTGCCGCTCAACGTGCAGGTGCGCGAGTTAATTGGTTAGACAGCAAGTCGCTCACTAACAATATCTCTTCAAAATTTCTTACTAAAATGTATAGCATATCCAAAAAATGTTTCATACATTAGCTCTACAATATAGTAGCTTATGAAAGAAATCCGTTTAGGCGACTTTGAAGAGACCATTCTGCTGCTGGTCGGCATCCTGGGCAACGAGGCCTACGCCCTGCGAACCGCCGACGAATTTGCCGCACAAACGGGCCGCTCGGTGTCCATCGGGGCGGTACACTCCACGCTGAGCCGTCTGGAAGACAAGGGCTTTGTGACCTCCGCGATGGGGGCGGCCACGGCGGTGCGGGGCGGACGGCGTAAGCGCATCTATACCATCACCGCCTACGGGCAGCAAGCGCTGGTGGCCTCGCGCGATTTCAAACTGTCGCTCTGGCAGCAGTATCCGGCGTTGGGGTTGGGGTAAATTGTCGGCATCAGGATTTTCAGGATAAAATAGAACAGGATGAACAGGATAGAAGACAGATCAAAACGACGAACCAATGCCCCCTTCCCCCAAGGTATAGCATAACATCCTGACCATCCCTCTTATCTATGAATACTGACGGTTCGCCGCGCGATTCAGACAACACCCCACCCCGACTCGCCCAACGTTTCTTACGCTGGTTTCTCCGGGATGATCTAGCCGAGGAAGTTGAAGGCGATCTGGAAGAAAAATTTTCCGCTACCGCAAAAGAGAGGTCGCTACATCGAGCTAAACTTAACTACTGGTACCAGGTGCTGCACTACCTGCGTCCGTTTGCTATTCGCAATCTCAATTCCCTGTATGCTCACCCTAACCACTACGCGATGTACCGAAGTTATTTCAAAATCGGCTGGAGAAACCTGTTCAAGCACAAGGGCTATTCCCTCATCAACATCGGCGGACTGGCTGTAGGCATGGCCGTGGCTATCCTGATTAGTTTGTGGATTTACGACGAGCTATCGTTTAATAAGTATCACGAGAACTACGACCGGCTGGCCTGGGTAATGCAGAACCAAACGTTTGATGATGGAATTCAGACTTGGGGGTCGCAGGCTATGCAGCTAGCTCCTGAACTGCGCAACAACTACGGAGCGCACTTCAATCACGTTATTACAGCAAGTTTCCCACAAGATCGTACCCTACAGACAGGAGAGAAAGCACTGACCCGAACGGGCATTTTTATGGAACCTGCTGCCCCCGAAATGCTCAGTCTGCGCATGCTCAGCGGTACGCTGGAAGGTTTAGTTGAACCGAACTCCGTACTGCTTACTGAGTCAACTGCCCTAGCAATCTTTAGTAAGCAAGATCCCATTGATCAAGTACTGAAGCTAGGAGAACAAGAAGTGAAGGTCACGGGAGTGTACAAAGACCTGCCCAATAACTCTAGCTTCGCCGACGTAGCGTATATAGCACCCTGGGAGCTTTATGCCAAGACTTTACCCGACTGGCTTGGCTGGGGCAATAGCTGGTTTCAAACCATTGTACAAATTACGGATCACGCCGATGTGGAGCAAGTTTCGGCCGCAATCAAAGAGGTGAAAGTAAAGCACGGAGATGAAGGAGACATAAAATTCAAACCTGAACTTTTTCTGCAGCCGATGTCAAAAATATACCTGTATTCGGAGTTTAAGCAAGGCATAAATATCGGTGGACGCATTCAGTACGTATGGCTATTCGGCATTATTGGAGCGTTCATCCTGCTGTTGGCGTGTATTAATTTCATGAACCTAAGCACGGCCCGTTCCGAGAAGCGAGCCAAGGAAATCGGAGTTCGCAAAGCCGTTGGTTCGCTGCGTAGTCAGTTAATCCATCAGTTTTATACGGAATCGATGCTAATTGCTATGCTGGCTTTTGTCGGATCCCTAATCTTGGTTCAGTTGATCTTACCCACGTTCAACGAAGTAGCGGATAAAGAAATTAGCGTGCTGTGGTCAAGTTTTGAATTTTGGTTGTTCGGAGTTAGCTTTGTTTTAGTGACCGTTGCACTGGCGGGAAGCTATCCGGCACTGTACCTATCTTCGCTACGAGCGGTGAGTGTACTCAAGGGAACGTTTCGCGCGGGACGAATGGCTAGCTTGCCTCGGCGGATACTAGTTGTTATGCAATTTACCGTATCGGTGAGCTTAACTATTGGAACCCTTGTAGTCTTCAAACAAATCCAATTCGTTAAAAATCGTCCGATTGGTTATGATCTTAATCGCTTGCTAACAGTGCCACTTAAAAGTGATGAAATCAACCAGCGATTTGAAAACTTTCGTGATGAATTGATACAAACCGGTGCGGTAGAAGAGGTCGCCAAATCCGAATCCCCGATTACAAATACGCTCATTGGGAATAGCGGCTTTGATTGGCAAGGTAAGGATCCGGAAATGCAGGACGGATTTGTGACAATGCGCGTTTCCCACGAATTTGGAGAGACAGTAGGTTGGAAAATCGTCGAAGGACGGGATTTTTCTCGGGACTTTACCACCGACTCCGCGGGGTTCGTAATCAACGAAGCTGCGGCGGCCTATATGGGTTTGGATAATCCGGTCGGAGAGCAGGTGAAGTGGGGGGAAGACGCAGTTTACACAATCATTGGAGTAGTAGACGATATGATCACCCAGTCTCCCTACAATTCCGTTAAGCAGATGATCTTCTTCATTGACTACAATCGTTCCGAATTGGCTAATATCAAGCTGAAGCCAAGTGTCGGTATCCCAGAGGCCCTAGCGAAAATTGAAACGGTTTACAAGAAGCATGACCCAGTCAACCCCTTCGAGTACAACTTTGCTGATGAGCAGTATGCTCAGAAGTTTGGAGACGAAGCCCGCATCGGTAAACTAGCGGGCTTCTTTGCGGCTCTTGCCGTTCTGATTAGTTGCCTTGGCCTGTTTGGCCTTGCCTCCTTCATGGCCGAGCAGCGCACCAAAGAAATCGGTATCCGGAAGGTGCTAGGAGCTTCGGTCGCGTAGCTTTGGCAGTTGCTCTCCCGCAATTTTGTGGTGCTGGTGGGTATTTCGTGCTTGCTGGCCATTCCGGTAGCCTACTACTTCGCCCACGACTGGTTGCAAAATTATGAGTACCGTACCGAACTACACTGGTGGGTGTTTGCACTGGCCGGTTTGGGAGCAATAACCATCACCCTGCTCACCGTGAGCTACCAAACCGTGCGGGCGGCGCTGATGAACCCGGTGAAGAGCTTGCGGTCAGAGTAACTGCTTATATCTCGAGACATCGTGTTCAGAGGAGCCGGTGACACCAATATGGTTCGCCTTAGTTTACAGCCTATGCAATCTGCTCAGTCAGATGATTTGGGTCGCTTCCAACCTTCATTTTGCCGCCGCCGTTAGTTAAAGCATGGCACGCACCAAAGCATTCGACACCAACGAAGCCCTGGATCGGGCACTGCGCATCTTCTGGCGCAATGGTTACGAAGGCACTTCTATGCAAGATTTGGTCAACGGCATGCAGATCAACCGGGCGAGTTTGTACGATACGTTCGGCAACAAAGAAGCTTTGTACATGGCCGCGTTGCAACGTTATCAGCAGCAAAACCGAGCGCAGGTGAAGCAACTTCTCGAGCGTCACGCATCGGTGCGGGGGGCACTAAACGATTTGCTGGAGACGATGATTCAGGACAGTCTGAACGATCCTGAAAAGAAAGGATGCTTCGTGGTGAACGCCACCACCGGGCTGGCCAATCGCTATCAAGAGGTTAACCGGTTGGTATGCGACAATGAGCAGCAGGTGGCCGAAACCTTCGCAGACCTGATAAAAAAAGGACAAGAAAGGGGAGAGATTGAGGCCGACCGCGACGCGCGAACGCTGTCATCTTACCTGTTTGCCGCTCTTCAGGGGCTGCGGGTGTTGGCGGTGACTAATTCGGACCCAGGTCTGCTGCGCCGGGTGAAGGATACTATTCTATCGGCAATCTTTGTCGGCCCCAACTTCAAACAGACAACTGGGCTGCCCTAACTGCCCAAAGGGCAGCCCATTGGAAAAACTTTCTTTCACCTATAGAGCGAAAATCACTATCTATGCTCGCTCAATTTTACAGATAAAGCATCCTGCTTCTGCGTTTCTGGCGTGTAAATAATCGACCTCTTTGTGTCCTTCAAAAATTTGTGCAACCAGATTATCAATGTCCTCATCTTTCACCAACTGAGCGAATACCATCTCTTGTTGGGTGTTGTACCCAATTAGCGATAGCGGAAAATGAGCACGGTCGGTTGCTATCTCAACGGGAAATTTGTTGGCACTTATTTTCAGCAAAAATAGAGGATGAGAAGCTCCGCAAACACCCGAATCTTGCTAACCTATCCAACTAAGCTCACCTGCGCTCCTTCCCAACCGATCATCGCGGTTTTGCGCACGCTGCCCCAGTGATACTGTCCGATAGCGCCGCTCGACTGAATTACCCGGTGGCAGGGAATCAAAAAAGCAACCGGATTGCTACCCACCGCCGAACCAACCGCCCGCGACGCGCGCGGTTGATTGATCTGACCCGCGATGCTTCCGTACGAAGTCAACTTCCCCCGGGGAGTTTTGAGCAGCGCTTCCCACACCTTGAGCTGAAAATCCGTTCCGCGCAAGTGCAGTTTGATCCGCGAAAGCTGACTCCAGTCGTTCGTAAATATCGATAGGGCGCTTCGCTGAAGGTCGTCGGCCTGCTGCTGATAATCCGCGTTAGGAAAAAGCTGCTGTAGTTCACCCAAGGTATGCGATTGGTCATCGGCGAATCCCAGGTAACAAATGCCTTTGGTGGTTGACGCGACCAGAATAGCGCCGAACGGAGTGTCCGCGAAACTGTACCGGATGGCAAGGTTCTCGCCTCCCTTTTGGTACTCGCCCGGCGTCATGCCCTCAATGCCAACGAACAAGTCGTGCAAGCGGCTGGGGCCCGAGAGTCCGGTTTCGTAAGCGGCATCGAAGAGGGTTACCGTTTGGTGGTTGTTTAGCATCCGCTGGGCGTGCTTCAGGCTAATGTACTGCAAGAACTTCTTCGGACTCACGCCCGCCCACTCGGTGAATAAGCGCTGAAAGTGGAACGGACTCAGGCACACCTGCTCGGCGACTTCATCGAGGGTGGGTTGTGCTTTAAAGTTTTGGTGAAGATAAGCGATGGCTTGCGCTACGCGCTGGTAGTTGAGGTTGTTTTCCACAGTTATTAGCTTTTATACGCAGTAAAGATAATGGTTTAGCTAGACCACAAAAATCCAAAACTTGCTGAATTTACCTTGACAAAGGGCGGGAACGGAGCGGGCTTGTCCGTTGTCTGAATACGTTTTTCGAAAAAAGTAAAAGTATTTCATTGTCACCGTACGCTAGTTGAAACTATGCACTTTCAGTGCAAGACTTTCAGTTGCTACCCACTTTTAATTACTTTTGGCTGAAAAAGCCGGATGAAGCGTAATCGTTACAGCTCTCATAGTGTCCATAACATGAATGTGCATATTGTTTGGATAACTAAGTACCGCTATCATGTTCTCAAAGGCGACGTGCAATTGAGGTGTCGCGAGATTCTCAAGCAGGTCTGTAATAGCTTGGATATACGTATTTTGAAGGGTGTAGTGAGTAAGGATCATATCCACATGCACTTGAGCTACCCGCCGAAGTTGTCGGTGAGCGATATAGTGAAGCGTTTGAAGGGGCGAAGCGCGCGTATGCTGATGCAGGAGTACCCTGAGTTGCACAAGCGTTACTGGGGGCGTCACTTGTGGGGTATCGGATATGGTGCCTGGAGCACGGGCAACATCACTGAGGAGATGGTACAGGAATATTTGGAACATCATCGCGATAGAGAGAACGGAGATGAGAATTTCATTCTGGAGTAGCTTTTAATTGATTTGAATCAACACTTTCCCACTTTCAGTGGGACAACAAACCTATGGACTTCCAGTCCATAGGTAGTTTAGTTTATTTGGAACAATCGTTCCGGATTGGCGTAAGCTTATTTTAGAACGTTTATTCCAAATAATAAATCATCAGCACTATGAAAAAGTTACTTAACAAAGTGGCCCTGATCACGGGCGGAAGCAGCGGCATTGGATTGGCCACCGCAAAAGTCTTCGCCGAAGAGGGCGCCGAGGTGATCATTACCGGGCGCAACCAAGAATCTCTAGACAAGGCCGTGGGTGAATTGGATCATCAGGTTACCGGAATGATTTCCGACACCGCCCAACTGGCCGACATTGAGAAACTCGCTGCCCAGCTACAGTCGCAGGGCAAACGCATCGACGTGCTGTTCCTCAACGCAGGCATCGCCCAGCTGGCTCCCATCGAGCAAACCAGCGAGGCCCTCTACGACGAAACCTTCAACATCAACGTGAAGGGGCTGTACTTCACCATTAAGCACTTGCTACCGCTCATGGGCGAGGGCACCTCAATTGTCATCAATGCATCCATCAACGCCTACATCGGCATGCCCAATTCCAGCGTATACGCGGCTTCCAAAGCGGCGGTGATCAGTATGGCCCGCACCCTGTCGGGCGAACTGGTAGGAAGAGGCATCCGGGTGAATGCCATCAGTCCCGGCCCCATCAATACGCCAATCTTCGGCAAAATGGGCATGTCGCCTGAGCAGTTGGAGGCTACGGCAACTAGCATTCAGCAGCAGGTGCCGATGGGCCGCTTCGGTCGTCCCGAAGAAATCGCCAAAGCCGCGCTGTTTTTGGCTTCCGACGATTCTTCGTTTATGATCGGGGCCGAACTGGTGGCCGACGGGGGGATGAGCACGCTGTGAGTTTGAATTACGGAAGGCTATGGCCGCGCCTCTGGCACTAGCTAGAGGCGGGCAAGGCACCGGCGGCGGTGATACGCATCTAACCAAAAGGTCGGTTGGGTGGTTGTTGGGTAGGGAGACGCGCCGCATCCACGGTGGATAAATCGCGTCTGTACTGTCTGTTATGATCGAGATCGTCGCTAGTGTATTTATTGGGCTCGGATTGGCCGCTTCGGTGGGCTTCCGGGTCTTTTTGCCGTTGTTTGTGCTTAGTCTGGCACATCACTTCGGGCTGGTGCCGCTCAACGACAACTGGACGTGGGTAGGAGGTTACCCGGCCATGACGGTGTTTGCCGTGGCCACCGTGCTGGAAACACTGGCGTACTTTATCCCCTGGTTTGATAACCTGCTGGATGCTATTGCCCTGCCCGGGGCCACCATTGCCGGCACCGCCGTGATGGCTTCCACCGTGATGGATATGGAACCGCTGTGGCGCTGGGCGCTGGCCATCATCGCCGGGGGCGGCACGGCCGGACTTGTCAAAGGGGTGAACGCCCAGACGCGCCTGGCTTCTACCGCCACCACGGCGGGCATCGGCAACCCGATCGTGTCGGCCACCGAAACTATGGCGGCTACCGGACTGTCGGCCTTGTCCATTTTTCTGTGGCCCGTGGCCGCGGTGATCGTGGTTTTGCTGTTGATTGGCCTATTTTTCTTCTATCGTCGGCTGCAACGCTGGTGGCAACGACTGGACGGCAAAGAAGCCGAATCGGTTGCTACTGATCCCTAAACCATTTTTAGAATTCCCCGCACGTAACCAACCGATTCGGCCAAACCCGCTAGCGGATCGTCGCCATCCTTTTCGTACTCAAAGGCCACCACGCCATCGTAGTTGATCTTCTTCAGCGTGCGCAAAAAGCCCGGAATGTCGATCACGCCCCGGCCCACTTCCAACGGAACCCCATCACCGGTAGAGGTGGTAACGTCCTTGAGGTGCACGTCAAAGAGGCGGTCCTGGTACTTCTCGGCCAGCGCTGCCGGGTCTTCACCAATGCGCTGGGTGTGGCCGATATCCATGCATAAACCCATGCGGGGGTCCAGGTTCTTCACCTTTTCGTAGGCGGTGGTTGGGCTGGCGTACACATCGTCGCCCGGTCCGTGGTTATGAATAGCCAGTTTGATGTCGTACTCCTGCACCTTTTTGTTCACCCGTTCGAGCAGCTCGTAGGCGGGCACGCCAATAATCACGCCCATGTCAGCCTGTTTGGCATACTCGAACGCTCGATCTACCTCCTCGGATGTTTTCATGTAGATCACCCCGGCTCCGTAGAGCTTTAGTCCCGCTTTCTTGATTTTATCAGTGGCTGCTTTGATTTCCGGCGCTGAACTTTCCAGCGGCAGGTGCATACTCTTGAGCGCAATGTTTTTGAGTCCGACGCGCTGGGCCATTGCAATGGCTTCGTCCAAGCCAAACTTATGAAAGGTATAGGAGGCCAACCCAAGGGTCAACCCTTCGGCAGCGGGGCGGTTCATCAGCGGGTCGGTAGTTAGGGTAGGAGAAATCGTGGCGACCCCGACCGCGCTCAGCCCCATGAGTTTCAGGAATTCGTTTCGGTTATATTGCATAGGAGAGGAATGGATAGTAGATTAGACCGCAAAGTATACAAAAAATGTAGCAAAACACGAAGGGATATTCACCGTAACGCTTGTTAAATCAATCAACGCTAACCTGTCCATGAGTAATCCAAACCAAACCTGTTCTCATTTCAATCCTACTGAGGTGCGCACCTCCGAGCGGTACGTGTGCCAGGCGTGCGTGGCGAAGGGCGACACCTGGGTTCACTTGCGCACCTGCCAAACCTGCGGCGGAGTGCACTGCTGCGACAGCTCTAAGAACAAGCACGCCACCCAGCACTTTCAGCAGACGACCCATCCGGTGGTGATCTCTGCCGAACCGGACGAATACTGGGCGTGGTGCTACGAAGACGAGCAGTTTATGAAATACCGGCCGTAGCGCCCCGCAACCAATTGGTGACCAGCGGAAGTATGAATTTGTTAGGCATGCGCACTATATTTTGCGTATATTGGGCCCACGATGAAAAAGGAAGAAACTGTCGATTATAATATAAAGGCTTCGTGGCACGCGATCAACCGCATGTATAACCAAACCGCGATGAAGAACGATTTCACCACTTCCATTGGGTTTGTTCTACTGAACATCGACGCCAAGGAAGGAACGCCCGCTACCAAA
The DNA here is from genome assembly GCA_965217295.1 of Cyclobacteriaceae bacterium. Taxonomy (GTDB): domain Bacteria; phylum Bacteroidota; class Bacteroidia; order Cytophagales; family Cyclobacteriaceae; genus Tunicatimonas. Next base: position 1,447,062 of record CBDCHR010000008.1, on the reverse strand, counting down.
ATAGCGCCCGCCATCGGACTGGAGTCGCGCAGCCTGACGCGGATGCTGAAGAGCATGGTTGAGAAGGGTTTGATTGTGAAAGAACCCGATCCCCACGACGGCCGGTCGGTGCGCATCCGGCTCACGCCGTTGGGCAAGGAAAAGCGCGAAATCTCCCGCCGGGCCGTGCTGGCCTTCAACCAAACCGTGAGCGAACTCATCCCGTCCGACAAGCTGGACGTATTTTTTGAAGTGATCAACAACATCAACAAAATCATCGACGAAGCATTTTATCCCACCACATTAACCACCCCATGAACAATCGATTTAACATCAAACGCGCCGTTGTGCTCGGGTCCGGCATTATGGGCTCCCGCATTGCCTGTCACTTTGCTAACATTGGCCTGGAAGTGCTCCTGCTCGACATTCCACCCCACGAACTCAACGAAGCCGAACAGCAGCGCGGCCTTTCTCTGGAAAGCCTGGCGGTGCGCAACCGCATCGTGAACGAGTCGTTTCAGACGGCCATCAAGTCTAAACCCGCTCCGCTCTACGACGCTTCCTTTGCCAACCGCATCACGCTGGGCAACTTCGACGACGACCTGCCCAAAATTGCGGACTACGACTGGGTGATCGAGGTGGTGGTCGAGCGCCTGGACATCAAAAAGCAGCTGTTCGAGCGCGTCGAGCAGCACCGCACCCCCGGCACGTTGATCACCTCCAACACTTCGGGCATTCCTATTAACCTCATGCTGGAGGGGCGCAGCGACGACTTCCGGAAGCACTTCTGCGGCACCCACTTCTTCAACCCGCCCCGCTACCTGCGCCTGCTGGAGATTATCCCCTCTTCCCAAACCGACCCGGCGGTGGTGGACTTTTTTATGCACTACGGCGACTTGTACCTGGGCAAAGAAACCGTGCTCTGCAAAGATACGCCCGCCTTCATTGCCAACCGCATCGGAATCTATAGCATTCTGTCGGCCATGCACACCATTGAGGAGATGGGCTTGCGCGTGGGCGAAGTGGACAGTCTGACCGGGCCGCTCATCGGCCGTCCGAAGTCCGCCACTTTCCGCACCATGGACGTGGTGGGGCTCGACACCACCGTCAACGTAGCCAACAACCTGTTTGGGGCGCTGGAAAACGACGAGGCCCGCGAGGCGTTTAAGCTGCCCACGATCGTTAAAGAACTCTACGACCGCAAGTGGCTGGGCGACAAAACCGGGCAGGGCTACTACAAAAAGGTGAAGGATGCCCAGGGCAACTCCGATATTCAGGAACTTAGTTTTGAGACCTACGAATACGGCGAGCGCAGCAAAGCCAAGTTTCCCTCGCTAGAAGCAGCGAAGGCCAAGGATAACATCAAAGAACGCTTCCGTATTTTGCTAAACGCTTCGGACAAAGCCGGGGAGTTTTACCGGGCGCACTTCTACCAAGTGTTCACCTATTGCACCCACCGCATTCCGGAGATCGCCGACGAACTCTACCGGATTGATCAGGCGGTGTGCGCCGGGTTTGGCTGGGACTACGGCCCCTTCGAAACCTGGGACATGCTGGGCGTGAAAGAGACGCTTGAGAAAATGAAGGAAGCGGGTTACCAGCCCAAGCCGTGGGTGCAGGAGATGCTAGACTCCGGGGCCGAAAGGTTCTACCGCGCCGAAAACGGTAAGCGACAGTACTACGATATTGAAAGCAAGTCATACAAGGTTATTCCGGGCACCGATAGTTTGGTACTATTGGATACGCTGCGCGAAAACAAGATACTGTGGAGCAACGACGGGGCTAACATCTTTGATTTGGGCGACGGCGTGCTGGGCGTGGAGTTCCGCACCAAGATGAACACCCTGGGAGCCGGTCCCGTGGAGGCCATCAACCGCGCCATCGATATGGCCGAAAAAGACTACGTGGGGGTGGTGATCGGCAACGAGGGCCAAAACTTCTCGGCCGGAGCCAACCTGGCGATGTTGTTCATGTATGCGGTGGACCAGGAGTTCGACGAAGTGGACATGATGATTCGGCAGTTTCAGAACACCATTATGCGGGTACGCTACTCGGCCGTGCCGGTGGTGGTGGCTCCGCACGGCATGGCCCTGGGCGGCGGTTGCGAAATGACCATGCACGCCGACCGGGTGCAAGCCGCCGCCGAAACCTACACCGGTCTGGTAGAAGTGGGCGTGGGCCTGATTCCGGCCGGAGGAGGCACCAAGGAAATGGCGCTGCGCGTATCCGACAGCCTGGAGGAAGGCGACGTGGAGCTAAACGCCCTGCAGAATGCCTTTATGAACATCGCCACGGCGAAAGTATCGACCTCGGCCCACGAAGCTTACGACCTGCACTACCTGCGTCCCTCGGACCGCATCACGATGAATAAAGACCGGCTGCTGGCCGATGCCAAGGAGGCGGTGCTGAATTTGGCTGAGCAGGGCTACTCGCAACCCGTGATGCGGCAGGATATCAAGGTGCAGGGCAAAACCGGCATGGCCCTGTTCCTGGCCGGTATCTACGGCATGCACCAGGGGCGCTTCATCTCGGATCACGATAAAAAGATTGCCGAGAAAATCGCCTACGTGATGTGCGGCGGCCCGCTGTCGTACCCGCAGATGGTGTCTGAGCAGTATCTGCTGGACTTGGAGCGCGAAGCTTTCCTGTCACTATCGGGAGAGAAGAAAACGCTGGAGCGGATTCAGTCGATTTTGCAGGGCGGGAAGCCGTTGCGGAATTAGAGAAATTCAGAAAAAAGCAGGCGGAAGATAGAATCAATAGGTCAGTCAAAATGAAACAACTTCAACAAGTATTTACAATAAATGGTATTCCTGAGTACACATTTGTGGAGCCAAAGGAATATACTGATTTAGTTGTTGCTCTGAGAACCCCAGGGAGAGGAGTTGTAATTGAAGGCCCTTCTGGAATTGGTAAGACAACTGCTGCAGTAAAAGCCATTCAAAAAACCATTGGTGAGGAAGATGTATTAATCTTAACCCCGAGGAAAAAAGAAGATCGCGACTACATCACAAAACTTCCCGAATCCCGCCCTTTTGGGACTATCGTAGTAGATGACTTTCATCGTCTGAGCAAAACAGCTAAGTCTGATATTGCAGATTTACTAAAAGTTTTGGCTGATGAAAGCGATACTCAGAGTAAACTGATAATTCTTGGAATAAATAAGGCTGGAGAGAATCTAATTTCGTTCGGTTCTGATCTCAATACTAGGATCGAAATTATAGTGTTTGGCAAAAATGACGACGAGAAAATAAAGGAACTACTAAGAAAGGGCGAGCAAGAGCTGAACATAATACTCAATATAACCAAAGACATCATTCAGGCATCAAGCGGAAGCTTTTATTTAGCACAGATGCTGGCATATTATTCATGTATAGGGTCAAAAATAACTGACGAGCAGTTAAATCAAACAAAGGTAAACACAAGTTTTGAATTAGTGAATGGCAAGGTCTTCGAGATTCTCAAAAGGAAGTTTCACGATAGAACAATTTCTTTTGCAAGGGGAAGCAAACTAAGAAAAGAGGGTAGAGCACCTTATCTTCAGCTTTTGTATCATCTTTCTAAAAGTAGGGACTGGCTCTTGAATATCAATCAACTAGTTGTTGAATTCAGCCAACTGAAAGGTAGCATATCGCAGATTGTCACGAAGGGATATTTAGAGCAAACTATCAACTCAAGTGCCATATAGATCAGAAGCATCATTTGTTGTTGTGATTATAGGCCAAGATTATCCGAAGAGAGTATGGACACAATTTGAGTCTGAAAACTTTAAACATCGCTTCAAAGCTGGCGCTGTGGTTCCAGTTGTTCTATCTTCCGTTGAACTATCTGCTTTTGACATCACCAACAAGATTGGATACTTCCCCTTAAAGGAAAACGAAGATATAGATTTGCAGGTAGACAATTTGGTCCATCTTCTCACACAAAAAATTGGCGAATACAGATTAAAAGAGTCTAAACGAACAATAGAATTGAACTAAAAAATGATCACCATACAAACCCAACTCTCCTACGACCAATTGCTGGAAGCCGTCAGCCAACTGAGCCCGGCGGAGTTGAATGACTTCCAGAAACAACTCGCGCAACTAAGCGCTAAACAACCGGGGGCATCACTTCCCAAGCAAGAAGCAAATCTGCTTCTTAAAATTAACCAACTTCCGTCTTTCAAGGCCAATACAGAATACCAAGCGCTCTTAACCGAACGACAAAAAGGAACACTATCAGACGTGGAGCATCAAGAATTAATCAGGTTGAATGAAAAACATGAGCAACTGGATGCTAAACGAGCGAAATACCTGGTTCAATTGGCTAAGCTGCGCGGTGTCTCTTTGACCAACCTTATGAATGCGTTAGAGATACTGCCGCCGACGTATGGCTAGAAAGAGGGTCAGCGCAACACAAATTAGGAACGAGCAGGGTAGGCCGGGCAACCATAGAGGCCTTGAACCTGAACCGAGAAAGTTTAATCAACTTTCGCAAGGTTCTGTACGAAGCGGGCGAGCATCCTTTGAAAGCGTAGCAAAGGCTGTAGATGATAGCAGAAGCACTAAATGACCAGGAAAAGGCATCAATTCTGCATCAAACGAACCTTTGCGCAACAAAAACGCTTTAAACGGGTAGTTCAAGAAACCCTGCTTCATTTCACCCATGAACACGTTCTGCTTCGCTGTGTGGTATCTCTTCACGCTGCCAGCATCTACCTCCCAAACCCCGCGGGAAATCCTTCCGGTACGAAGCTCCACACCGCGGGCAAGAAGAAATACGACAGAATCGTCAGTAAAATAATCGACAGCAGGTTCATCCAGATGCCCGCCCGCACCATGTCGGGAATGGTGAGGTAGCCCGAGCCGAACACCACGGCGTTGGGCGGAGTGGCCACCGGCAGCATAAAGGCGCAGGAGGCCGCCGTAGTTGCCCCTACCAGCAGCAGGTAGGGATGCACGTTGAGCACCACTGCCATTGAAGTTAAGATGGGCAAGATCATCGCCGTGGTGGCCAGGTTCGAGGTGATCTCGGTGAGAAAGTTGACTGCCGTCACCAGCACCAGCATCAGCAGCACAATGTTGATACCCTGCACCAGCGACATCTGGCTGCCGATCCAGGTGGCCAAACCCGTGCTCTGAAAGCCCTCGGCAATGGCCAGTCCGCCCCCGAACAGAAACAACACGCCCCAGGGCAGTTGCACCGCTTCTTCCCAGTTGATCAACGCCCGCTTTTCGGCACGGGCGGGCAGCACAAACAGCATCAATGCCCCGGCCACGGCAATAATCGTATCATCGAGGTTGGGAATCAGCGCTTGCAGCAGAAAAGAACGGGTGATCCAGGCCAGCGCGGTAAGGGTGAAGACCACCAGCACCGCTTTCTCCTCGAACGACATGGTGCCCAACCGTTGCAGGTGCTTTCTGATCTCGGCGCGGCCGCCCGCGAATTCCTTCTGCCGAAAGGAGAAAGCAAAGCGCACCAAGTACTGCCAACAAATAACCAGCAGCAGCACCGACAGGGGCAAGCCGAACGTAATCCATCGGGCGAAGGTGATCTCGATGCCGTAGGTTTCCTGCACCACCCCGGCCAGCACCAGGTTGGGCGGCGTGCCGATCAGCGTAGCCATGCCGCCAATCGACGCGCTGTAGGCAATCGCCAGCATCAGCGCCTTGCCGAAGGTGGTGGTTTCGTTCTCTTCGGTTTGCGGATTATCCTTGAGTTGCGTCACGATAGCCGCCCCGATGGGCAGCATCATCACGGAGGTGGCGGTATTAGAAATCCACATCGACAAAAAGGCGGTGGCCACCATAAATCCCAGAATAATGCTCTTGATATCGACCCCGATGAGGTTGATGATGTTCAGGGCGATGCGGCGGTGCAGGTTCCACCGCTCGATGGCAATGGCGATGATGAACCCCCCGGCGTACAAGAAGATGTAGGGATGCCCGAACGAGGCGGCAGTACTTTTTACGTCTAGCGCGCCGGTGAGCGGAAACAGTACGATGGGCAGCAGCGAGGTGGCGGCAATCGGAATGGCCTCGGTGATCCACCACAGGGCGATCCAGCTGGTACAGGCCAGCACGCGGCGGGCCTCCTCGCTCATGTCGGCCGGATGCACCAGGGTAAGGATAAGTATAAAACTGAGCGGTCCGGCGATCAGGCCGATGGTGGGGGCGGTTAGCTTCATAGTAGGTTTCTGATGCCCCAAAGCAGCGAATAAATCCGCAGAAAAGAAAGAGCGCCCGGCAAGTCGCCTAACAATCCCTCCGGTTGCCGGTTCAACGGGTATGATGAGACGACTACTAATAATTTTATGGACGATTATTTCGAGCGTGGCCTGGGCCCAAGGTCAGTATCAGATTAGTGGGACGGTGGTGAATAAGACGGGCGACGCGGTGCCCTTCGCCAACGTGGCCCTGTACGTCAAGGGTGAGAAAGCCGTTGCCCAGGGAGGCACCTCTAACGCCCAGGGCGACTTCACGCTCAGCGACGTGCCCGCGGGCACCTACCGCCTGGCGATTCGTTTTGTTGGTTACGCTCCCTACCAGGTTCCCAAAATTCAGCTTGACCAGGACCTGAACCTGGGCACGGTAGAAATGGCCAAGCGAGCTACCGAATTGGACGCGGTGGTGGTGGAAGGCGCCAAGGTGGTGAAGCCCATCGAAACCACGCTGGAAGGCATGACCATCCGGCCCGAGCAAAACATCTCTAACGTGGGCGGCAGCGTGTTAGACGTGCTGCGCAACACCCCTTCGGTGAGCGTGGGGCAAGACGGTGGACTTACGCTGCGGGGCAGCAGCTCCACCAACGTGCTCATCAACGGGCGCAACTCGGCCCTCAGTGGCGATCTGTCGCAGATTCCGGCCAGCGCCATCAAGAATATCGACATCATCAACAACCCCAATGCCAAGTACGATGCCGAAGGCACCGGCGGAGTGATCAACATCAAACTGAAAAAGGGCGGAGACGAAGGCACCCACGGCAATGTGGAACTTACCGTGGGCAGCCGGATGCGCACCAACGCGTCGGCCCGGATCAGTCACCAAAAGGGGCGGGTGAATGCCTACGGTGGTTACAGCTACCGCCGCTGGCCTAGTATTGCCGACGTACGGGTGGAGCGAGAAACGTTCGGCGAAAATCCGACCCGATTGCAGCAAGAACGTGATGTGGAGCGCGACGACTTTAGCCACACGGCCAACTACGGCATCGATTACTACTTCAACAAGAGCAAACTCACCTACGAGGGGGTGTTTGAAACCGAGGGCGAAGAAGATTCGGAGATCACCCGCAGCCAGCAGTTTGATACGGATACGAACAACCGAACGCTCTACAACGTGCGCGACAACGTGGAAACCGAAGAAAACTACACTCTGGACAACTCGCTGATCTACGAGCGGGTGTTCGATGAAGAAGGACGGGAGTTCCGGGCCCTGGTCAGCTATTCGTACCGTGATGAAATAGAGGCCCAAGACGCCGCTACGCAGTCGCTGAACGACAACGGCACCCGCAGCGAAGCGCCCGCCGACCGGCAGCGAGCCAGCACCGACGAGCTCCGCCGCATTGGGGTAGCCCAGGTGGACTACACCCATCCCTTCGCTGACGACAACAAATTGGAAGTAGGAGCGAAGACCATCCTGCGCAGCCTGAACACCGATTTTGACTTTGACAATTACGACAACGGCACCCAGCAGTGGCAAGATAATGCGGCGGTGAGTAATCAATTTCGGTATCAGGAGCAGGTGTACGCTGCTTATGCCATCTACAGTCATAAATTTGAAAAGATTGACCTATCGGCCGGAGTGCGTCTGGAGCAAACCGTGGTGGATACCGAGCTTTACAACACCGGAGAAAAAAACCAGCAACGCTACCTGAACCCCTTTCCCAGCTTTAGTGCCCAGTATCACCTGGACGAGCGGCAGTCGCTCAAGTTGACGTATAGTCGCCGCATCGACCGGCCCGGCTCCTGGCAGTTGAACCCCTTCCGCGACATTGCCGATACGCTCAACGTTCGCTTCGGTAACCCCAACCTGCAACCGGAGTATATTCAGTCGCTCGAGTTCGGGCACAAAATCGGCCTTGAAAAATTTGATCTCACCTCCACGCTGTTCTACCGCCGCACCAACGGCTTGGTCGACTGGGTAGTGAACGTGACCGACAACGGGGTGTCGGAGCGCCGCCCCGAGAACCTGACCAGCGGCACCACCTACGGCATCGAGCTCATCAACACCACCGAGTTCACCCCCTGGTGGAACGTGAACGTAAGCTACTCGCTGTTTCGGGCCCTGATCGACGGCACCAACCTGGACGCCGACTTCACCAACGACGCGCTGGCCTGGAATGCTAAATTAGTTTCTAACTTTGTGCTGCCGGGTGGCGTAGATCTGCAGTTTACGGGCAACTACGAATCTCCCGAAGCGGAGGCGCAGGGCTTCGACGACGCGCGTTACTACCTGGATGCCAGTGTGCGGCGCAATTTTTTGGGCAAGAAGGGCAGCGTGAGCGTAAGCGTGCGCGACCTGTTCAATACCTACCAGTTCGGCAGCAGTGCTGAGACTGAGCAGTTTCGTCAGTACTTTGTCTACAAGCGCGACTCGCGCATGGTGCTGGTGACGGTGAGGTATAAGTTTTAGCGGCTTGGTTGGTCAGATTAGGTTAGTTGGCGATCCTGCTTTCTTGGCTGTATTAAGGGGGCATTGAAGTAATAACCGACCTCCAGCGGCTTGTGAGGACACAAGCCTAAGGTACATTTATTTTTCTAAGCTAGTTAAATAATTCCGACAATCTATTCAAGTGCCAAAGATTATTCGTTTTCTACCCGATACTGAAAATTATTCTCGTATTCTTCTGAAGTTGTCAAATATAGGTCTTTAAATATTAGCCGTGTAGTAAAATAGTAAACTCCAGTATCCATCAGTACAGTGTTGAATATCGCGAGTCCTTGATTAATTTCTATTTTTCTTTCCTCTACTACTTCACCTACATCGCTAGTAATCTCAACCAGCAACTCAACCTCAGAATCTAGTGGAGTAGGAGCGTAAATACGGGCTTCTAAAGTATCATTAGTAGTGAAGTGATTATCTTTATTTGTTACACTGATAATCTGTGTGTTTTTTGATCCCCCCTCTGCTACCAATTCGCCGCTTAAATTATACTCTCTTTTGTAAACTATTCTTCCAATTGGATCGAAAAGGACATAACTTTTCAGAACACTATCCTGATAAAAATTCAACCCTTGACCTACTGAATAACCGTTTTTGCTAGAGCCAATGTATTTTATGCTGCCATCCCGATAGTAACCTCTTTCGTAGCCTTCTTTCTTCCCATCTTGGTATGTTACTTCCAATTCTAGTTCGCCATTCGGGTAGAAAAGTTTACCATAACCGTCTTTAAGAGAATCGCTATTATAGGTAGCCTCTGCCCTTACCCCTCCGTCTTCATAATAGGTTCTTTTTACCCTGCTCTCTTGTTGAACTCTATCCTTTTCTGAAATACAACCCCACACAGTCAGCGAAATGTACAGCAGAAGATGAAAATTAGCGAGTTTAGACGTGTTCATATTTCATTAGTCCAAGTGCGTTGCTTTTTTCTTTTAGCACTTTGCTTCCTACAAATTGGCAATTTGTTAACTGACACTCTTTTACTGACGCACTACAGAAAAGTAATGAGTTTATCCTCTTTTGTTCTCAGCGCAACCGATAGTTGATATATCAACTATCTGCTTTAAAGAAATCTGTAAAAAACAGCAACTGATACCGCACCGCATTACGCCAATAGGGCCAGGTGTGTCCGCCCGGGCGGACAATGTAGTCGTGGGGAATGTTTTGCTCTGCCAAAGTTCGGTGCAACTGCTGGTTAATGGCAAAGAAAAAGTCGTCGGTGCCGCAGTCAATAATCATCGCCAAGCCGTCGGGTGGCTGCAGTGCCACCAGGTTAACCACCGACAGCGAATCCCAGCGCAGCGGGTATTCTTCGTAGCGCCCCAGCTTTTCGCTGATCTCCCAGGCGTCGGTGTCGTAGGTAAGGTCCACCCCACCGCTCATGCTGCCTGCCGCCCCGAACGTATCCGGATGGCGCAGGGCCAAGAACAGAGCCCCGTGTCCGCCCATGCTTAGTCCCGTGATGGCTCGCCCGGTTCGTTCAGCGATGGTGCGGTAGGTTGTATCCACGAATGCTATTATCTCCTGCGCCACGTGCGTTTCGTACTGACTACTGTCTTGCAGTGGGCTATCTAAATACCAACTATTGTAGCCGCCGTCGGGACACACAATAATCGCCTGGTGCTGATCGACCAGGGCGAGCAGTTCCGGAGCCTTACGGTACCAAGTCTGGTAGTCGCCGCTGTAGCCGTGCAGCAGATACACCGTGGGGTAGCGGCTGGTATCGGAAGTGGCGTAACTATCGGGCGTAATGACCACCGCGGGAATGTCTTGCTGCATCGCCGCACTGTAGATGCGTACGGTATCTACCTGTCCTGCTTGAGCGCCGAAGGGCAGCCCGAGCAGTAGCACCACCATCAACTCCGCCCCTTTCCGATCAGTCCTCATCTAGGCGCGCTTCGCTTTTGGCGTTAGGGAAGTGAGGTCGGCAATCTTCACCGCCTTGCCGCTCTCCACACTTTTGCGGGCGGCAATGCCCACCAAAATAGACATGGCTCCGTCGCGGGTGCCCGCCGACTGCTTGTAAGGATCAGCCATATCGGGGTTTTTGAAAATCTTGTCCTTCAGGCGGGCGTCGCCGCCACCGTGACCGCTCCCGCCGTGGGGCACCTTGATCAGCTCGGTCTCGCCGAAGTTCTTGGTGAGGCGCAACTCGTCGTAGTCTTCCGCTTCCCAGGGCTGTCGCTCCTTGATCCAGGCTTCCAGCCGCCCTTCGGTGCCGTTGAAGGCAATGCGGTAGCCCTCGTAGGGCGAGTAGGTGGTGAGGGAGTAGCTCACCGGCACGTCGTTGGCGTACTTAATGGTAGCCGCCATCTTGTCATAAATGTTCACGTCTTCGCGGAATACGCAGCCGTCGCGCAGGTAGCCGTCGTACTCCTCGTTCTTCGCATATAGGTTCATCAGGTACTCGCTTTGGGTCATGTCCCAGTAAAACGAGCAGTCTTTTTTGTGCGGGCACGGGCGGCAGTTCGAGTGGCGGAACGGGCCATTCTCGCCGTAGTGCTCCAGTTTGCCGAAGGCGTATACCTCGGCGGGTTCGGAGTCGAGCCACCAGTTGAGCAGGTCGTAGTGGTGGGTGGCCTTGTGCACGAACAGCGTGCCGCCCTTGTCCCACAAGCGGTGCCAGCGCCGGAAGTAGTCGGCCCCATGATACACGTCCAGATACCAGTGGAAGTCGGCCGAAGTGATGGTGCCGATGGCGCCGTCGCGCAGCAGTTCGTAGATTTTCTGGCGGTGGGGCGAGTAGCGGTAGTTGAAGGTGACGGTGACGTTCTTACCCGTTTTCTCCTCCGCGTTTAGGATGGCCTGGCACTTTTCCTCGTCGGTGGTCATGGGTTTTTCGGTGATGATGTCGGCACCCATCTCCATGCCCTTCACGATATATTCGTGGTGCGTGGCGTCCACGGTGGTCACGATCAGGGTGTCGGGCTTAGCGGTGCGCATCATCTCGGCAAAATCGGTGTACGTAGGGCACGTAGCTCCGATAAACTGCTTGCCAAAGGCCAGGCGGCCGGGATTGATATCGCAAAGCCCTACAAACTCTACATTGTCGCCGTATTCTTCCAGCACACTTTTGCCCCACATGGTGATGCCCCGGGTGCCGGTGCCGACCATCGCGACGCGCATTTTAGCGCGTGGACGGGCTGAGAAAACCGGGCGGGGTGCGACCAGAGTGCCCGCCACGGCAGCTCCGGTGGTGGCTAAGAATTTTCGGCGGTGATTGGTATCGTTCATGGGCTATAATTTATTTTCTACCGAATGCAGATAATCGGCACTCTGGGCAATACTTTGAATGGGATCGGGCGACTGGTCTTGCTCCACGAAGCACTGCTCTACGCCGTTCTTTTCGGCGAGCAGTAAGATTTTCTCGATATCGATCACCCCGTCGTTCAGTTCCTGAAACGCATCGGCGGGCACGGTGCTTTCGTCGTAGATCAGTGGCGTGCCCCGCTTTTTGTTCTTCAGGTGCAGCAGCGTGATGCGGTCGCCCAATTTTTTCATGAGTGGAAGGGGTTCGTGCCCGGCCAGGCTCGACCAGAACACGTCGAGCTCGAAGTGCAGTTTGTCGGCGTCGGTTTCGTCAATCAAAATATCGTAGGGCACCGTGCCGTCGATGGGTTCAAACTCGAAGGCGTGGTTGTGGTAGCACAGCTTGATGCCCGCCGCGTTGCACTGCTCACCCGCCTGGTTCAGCCGCTCGGCGATGCGGTGGTAGTCGTCTAGCGTTTGCCGCTCTTCCTTGCGCATGTAGCCGAACACCAGGTAGTTCATACCGAGCTTCTGGGCGCTTTCTACCACTCCTGCGAAGTCTTTCGCCGCAGGTTTCATACCCTCGGCTTCCACCAGGTCCCACCGTCCGGTGAGGTAGGGCCAGGGGAAAAAGGAGCTTTGGGAGGAGAGGCCCACGTCCTGGGCCATGGCGAGCATCGCCTGCTCGCTGACCGGATTGCCACCTTCTATTTGGGCGTAGCCCGCTTTTTTGATGGCCTTGAGGGTTGCCAGTGGATTTTCGGCCATCTGGTTGCGCACGGTATAGAGTTGCAGGCCGATCTGGTCGACGTAAGGGTGGCTTACCTTGCCAAAGGCTGATGAGATCAGCGGCAGGCTCAAACCGGCGGCTGCTGACGTTCGGATAAAGTCTCTTCTTTTCATAGGGGGTTAGGTTGCTGATGATTTTATCCCCCAAAATAGGGATAATTTTTGAACTGGTCTATTCTGAACAGACTTTACGAGTAGCTTGTCAGCAAGTGGTGAGGAAGTTCCGATCTTTACTCTGTGCTAAGCCCAGATTATTTTCTACATTCGCTGTTTACCCTAAGTCTTGGATTATGTATATATCAAACATTAAGTTAAAGAATTGGCGTAACTTTAAGGAGATAGATGTTGATCTGCAAACCCGGGTTTTCATTATTGGTCCGAACGCTTCGGGAAAGTCTAATTTACTGGATGTTTTTCGGTTCTTACGAGATATTGTTCGTTTGGGGGGCGGTCTGCAAGAGGCCGTTAAGCTTCGAGGAGGAGTTTCTAAGATACGTTGCTTGGCCGCTCGAGCAAAATCTGATATTGAAATCGCGGTTGATATTGCTGATGATTTAGGGAAGCCTGTATGGCGGTACGCTATTGGATTTACGCAAACGGTAGCCGGCGTTATGGATTTTCGGGCTAAATTAAAGTACGAACGAGTAGTCGATCTGGTCAAAGACAAGATTCTGGTAAATCGACCTGAAAAGAAGGATGAGAAGGACGAAAAGTTATTAGAATACACCAATCTAGAGCAACCATCCTCTAACCAGGAGTTCCGCGACATAGCTGACTTTCTGGAAGGTATTCAGTATCTGCATATTCTACCTCAATTAGTGAGAGATCCAAAATCCTTCGTTAATACTACTACTGATAGGGAAGATTATTTTGGGCGTGATTTTTTGGAAAGAGTAAACAAGACAAATGCTAATACACGAAATGCATATCTACGAAAAATAGGGTCTGCCTTGAAAGCAGCTTTACCGGAATTAGAGCATCTGGAGTTTAAAAAAGATGATATGGGAGTGCCTCATCTTGAAGCTGTCTTTAAACATTGGCGGCACAAAGGAGCACGTCAACAAGAAAGCCAATTTTCGGATGGCACCTTACGGTTCATCGGACTTTTCTGGGCATTACAAGACGGAAACAAGCCTATTTTGCTGGAAGAGCCGGAGTTATCGCTTCATACGGCTATTGTAACTAGGCTATCTGAAGTTATTTACAAGTTACAAAAGAAGAAGGTGGGTCGGCGGCAGGTTATCTTAACGACACATAGCTATGAACTGCTTAGCAACAAAGGGATTGACGGGGAAGAAGTGTTAGTTCTTATTCCTGATCGAGAGGGTACAAGTGTAAAGTCAGCTATGTTCCGACCAGATATCAATACCCTTCTCAGCGCTGGGCTATCGGTAGCCGATGCCGCAATGACGAGAACTGCACCCAGAAATGTAGATCAGCTTATCTTCGATTTTTGATGTACTGCATCTATGTCATTTATACATCTTGTAGTAGAAGATGAGTTGCACACTAGCTTGCTTAGAAGAGTCCTAAATGAGATACGTCCAGACTTACAATTCGGGGAACCTATTGGCAAACGGGGAAATGATCACATCAGGCAAAGTCTACAGAGTTATAATAGGGCTGCGCCGCATCAGCCGTTCTTAGTGCTTACCGATTTAGACCGCAATGCCTGTCCCCTGGCTTTGATCGAAAAATGGATCACTTTTGAGAAGCATCCCAATCTCTTATTCCGGATAGCAGTGCGAGAGGCTGAGGCTTGGTTGCTTGCCGACCGCGAGAATCTGGCTAAGTTTCTCAGCGTAGCAGTATCTAAGATGCCGTTTCACCCCGAAACTATAGATGATCCGAAGCAGTATCTAGTTGGTTTGGCTCGTAAGTCACGGAAAAGAGAAATCCGTGAAGATATTGTCCCAATCGGTACGGCTAAAATTGGGCCTGCTTATAATCTTCAACTCGCCCGGTTTGTTGCTAACTCCTGGAGCTGGCAAGCCGCTCAACAGCACAGCGAAAGCTTGCGCAGACTGATAAATTGCTTACGTAATTTTCATCCTACTCCGGCATCTTGAACATAAACTTTCAAATAGCTTATCCCAATCTTCCCCAGTCCACAGAATACCACTGCATTTTGCCCGGAACGTTTCAACCCGTATTTTTAGCACTTCAAATCTTTTTCTTTACCTAACTTATGCTAAAGCTACTTCCCGGACTGCTGCTCACCCTGCTTGTTGTTGGTTGCCAGCCCTCTCATCCCACCGCCGATCTGATCCTCCGCAACGCCACCGTCTACACGGTTGATGAAGGAAACCCCCGGGCGCAAGCCGTTGCCGTGGTGGGTGACACCATCGCCTTTGTGGGCAGCGATGCCGACGTGCAGGCCTGGGTGGGCGAGGCCACCGAAGTGCTCGACATGCGCGGCAAGACCGTGACTCCTGGCTTCATCGAGGGACACGCCCACTTCTCGGGCGTTGGGGCCAACCTGATGAACCTTGACCTGATGGCCACCCGAAGCTACGACGAGATTATCCGACAGGTGAAACGCGCGGCCCGCGACACTCCGCCCGGCGAGTGGATCGTGGGGCGCGGCTGGCACCAGGACAAGTGGGACTCGCTGCCTATCACCATGGTGCAGGGCTTTCCGACGCACGAGGCCCTCAGTGCGGCCTCGCCGGATAATCCGGTCTTTCTGAAGCACGCCAGCGGACACGCGGCGCTGGCTAACGCCAAGGCCATGGAAGTGGCCGGGGTGATGAACATCGACCAGGAAGGAATGCAGGTGCGCGACGTGCAAGGGGGTGAGGTGTTTCGCGATGCGCTGGGCAACCCCACCGGACTGTTCAACGAAACCGCCATGGGACTAGTCGCGCAGCATATTCCCGAAGATAGTCCCGAGCGACGGCGGCGCGTGGCCGAACTGGCTATGCAGGCCTGTCTGGAGAACGGGATCACCAGCTTTCACGACGCCGGGGCCCCACAGGAAGAGGTTGCGCTCTATAAACAGTTGGCCGAGGAAGGCGCGCTCAAAACCCGCTTGTACGTGATGCTCAGCGGACGCGATACCAGCCTGCTGGAGCAGTACTGGCAGTCGGGACCGGAGGTGGGGCTGGGCAATCACTTCCTGACGCTGCGCTGCGTGAAGCTCTACGGCGACGGCGCCCTGGGTTCGCGCGGGGCTTGGCTGCTCAATCAATACGAAGATATGCCGGGCGCGTACGGCCACGAAACCACTCCTATGTCGCGGGTCTACGAGGTGTCGGTGAAAGCCTTGCAAGCCGGTTTTCAGGTGGGTACCCATGCCATTGGCGACCGGGCCAATCGGGAGGTGCTCGATCAGTATGCTGCTGCTTTTGCCGAGTATCCTGCCGAAGCCAAAGATGCCCGCTTCCGGATTGAACACGCCCAGCACCTCAGTGCCGAAGATATACCTCGCTTCGGGCAACTGGGAGTGATTCCCGCCATGCAGGCCATCCACATGGCCTCCGACCGCCCCTGGGCCATCGACCGGCTGGGAAGAGGCCGCATTGAGGAGGGAGCCTACGTGTGGCGCAAGCTGCTGGATTCGGGAGCGATCATTGCGAACGGCACCGACGCCCCGGTGGAGCCGCTTAACCCGCTGCCCAGCTTCTACGCCTCAATAGCCCGCAAGACGCTCAAGGGCGAACCGAAAGGGGGTTACGAGCCTAACCAGAAAATGACCCGAGAAGAAGCGCTGAGGTCGTATACCCTTTCCCCGGCCTACGCCGCCTTTGAAGAAAATATAAAGGGTTCAATTGAGGTGGGCAAACTGGCCGACTTCACGGTGTTCTCCAAAGACATTATGACGGTGCCGGAAGATGAAATCCTATCGGCCAAGGTAGATTACACCATCGTGGGTGGGAAGGTATTATACGCGCGGGATTAGCGGATGGAAGTTATTAGCTGGTTCCTAAAACCATATCAATCGAAAGACTGACTTCACGGCGTAAAAATCCTTTTAAACTTAAGTCTTCATCCACGTCGGGCCAATGAATACCGATACCATTACCAATAAGTTGATAATTGTTCTGTTGCTCTTCAGTTGCTTGTGATAAACGATGAGACAAGGATATGGGATAAGAAAGCACCTTTTTGTTATTAAGTACAATAAGCATAAGGTCCATGTCACCATGAAAGTGCAGTGTCTTGATTCGTAACCCTCCGGCATGAATCCGCTGTTCCAGTTCGTCCATGCCAATGGAGTAGACATTAACTACTTCATCTTCCTTAAATCCAGCTAATATCTGCCTAATGTTCTCTATACTAGTATCTTCAAGAACCAGAGAAGTACTCATGCCAGCTGTTTTTTAGTGTTTCAAAATGATTTTCGATGATATCCAGAATCTTTTTTTCTTCTTGATTCTTAAACCCTACGAGCTCTTGAACTTTTATCTGCGGTTCCAGCCAGATCTTTCCGTATCCATCCCCTTTGCTCACGTGGATATGAATCGGCTCCCCTCCATCACCAGCAAAGAAGTAGAAGCGGTAGCCATCAAAACGTAAGACGGTAGGCATATGACGAAGTTACCAATTTTTTGCGAAGGTTTCGCGCGTCCGTGAATGATTCTCCTAATTACAAAACCGACGGCCGCAATCGGTACCGACCAACCACCCCCCGGTGGTCCGAGCCTTCGGCCGATACGGCGTAGAAATCCAGACAGGTAAAATCTTCGGAGTGAAACACATAATCAATAGGCAAGCCGACCCCCTGCAAACGCGCTGGGTAGGTCGAGGTGAAATTTTGCCGACTATCGTACAACTGAGCTTTCTGTTTCATCGCCACAATCGCCCAATTCCAGGGCACCGCGTTGTAGTCGCCAATGGCCAGTACGGGACCTTCTACCGATTTCAGATAGTCAGCAATGTGCTGAATTTGCTCGTTGCGGCGGCGGTAACGGCTCTCGCTGCGGGGCGATAAGGCGTGCGAAGCCACAAAGTGTATCAGCGTATCCCCGGATTTTTCGTTGGAGGCTACTTGATCGCTCAGATCAATGTCGCCGGTGATGTTGGGCGATTTGACCCAGTAGTGCGTCTGCACGTTCTTGAGCGGGTAACGCGAAAAGATCGCAATGCCCCGCGTGTCCCAGGGGTCGGTCACCACGTGGTGGTAGGGATACGCATCGCGCAAGCGTTGGGTGAGCTGGTCCGCCCAGTGGGGAGCCACTTCCTGGAACGATAACAAATCAGCTCTAGACTCCAGGGCTTGCCGGATCACTGGGTCGTACTGCCGGTTGCTGGCTAGCACGTTGAAGTGCGCTACCGTGAAAGCGTGACCATCGGTAGCGGGTGGTAGAGTGGGCGGCATAATATAGGAGTGCAGGCCCAGCAGCAGTACCGTTGCTGCCCCTCCGGCCCCCATGGCCAGGTGCTTCGCCCGAATCAAGACGAACAGGCCCAGCAGCAGTACGTAGCCCACCAGCGCGTGTACGGCAAACGACTGCAACAGATCGAGTTCGTAGAACCGAGTCGGCAGCACGAACACCAACGATGATATCAACAGGGCTAGCGCGAGCAATCGCTTCCCCCAAAACAGTATTTTTTTCATAAGTATCCTAGTTTTCCGAGTAAAATGATGCTGCCCACTACCGCGGCGGTGACACTGCTTACCAGCACCGCCCCGGCAGCCAAGTCTTTAATGACGCCTACGTCCGAATCCGGCCCGGGATGCAGCTTGTCCATCAGCTTCTCGATGGCGGTATTGAAAATTTCCGAAGCATACACCATGCCGATGAGCATCAGCACAATGCACCACTCGGTAAGGGTGAACCCAGTGAGCCAGCCGGTGAGCAGCGTGCCTACGGTGGCCAGCAGATGATAGCGAAAGTTGTTCTCGCGCCGCACCGCCGAGGCAATTCCCCGACCGGCGTACCGAAAACTGCGTAGCATTTTGATGAAGCTGGGGAGCATAAAGCGATAGAAAGTAGTTGATGAATGATAAGGTTTGCCACGAAGTGGTTAACCGATCTAATAAGCATCCGAAGGCCGATCACGATGGTGCAATCGCCGGTAGACCAGGTGCTCCGCATAGTTCCACGAAAGCCAGCCTTCTCGGTTTTCTTGTTTAACAAAATAGGTGATCTGTTCCTGTATATTCCTGGTTTGGCGATCCGGCAGCGTTCGCTCGCGTTGCACCCGCTCCAGCAGGTCTAGGTTGGTATCGGATAGGTAAATGAGATACTCCACGTCGAGCTCAGCTGAGGAAAGGTGCGCCAGATTATAGCGCGTGATCGCTCGACTCCAATTTACCGAACTGAACAAAACCAGCACTGCGTAGAACAACCAGGCATTTCGGCGCAACAAGAACCAGTTAGTTTTCACTTCGCGCACCTTGATATAAGTAGTGACCAGCCCGATCAACGTCAGCAACAGGTACAGATACACCCCAATGCGCTTGTGCGTTAGGCCATACTCGCCAATGTAACTAGCGTTTTTGCTGGCCGTAGCGCCAATGAGTACCGCATTCTGAACAATCCATAAGTACGCGGCGGTCCGGAGATGAGCGCCCTTTCGGAGGAAGTTGAGGTTGCCCCGAAAGAAATACATCACCACGGCGATGGCCAATATTACCGAAGCAATCAGCGTATTCACTCCTTGGTGCACAAACTCGGCGTGCGTGACTCCTTCGGGAAGGCGGGCCGTGATGAGGTAGTAGATATCCACCGCATTGAAAACAAAAAGAAGCCCGTTGAGCATCACGAACAGCCACCAGGCCGAGCGGTATTCATAACGCAACCCCACCGGGCTGAACCCGTACGGATGCGTACGCCGCTGTCGCCTTAGTCCGTCGGCGGTTGCCAGATCAATTCGTACCAGTGGGTGAATAGCCACCGGGTAGAAAAACGTAAGCAGTAAGTAGCCCCCGAACAAGGTAAAGATCACCCACCACCCCGAGATGAAGTCTAGCGAAAGTTGATCGAACAAGGCAGAGAAGGCCGGACTCGCCTGCGTGTAGAGGAGAAAAAACAGCGCAACCACCAACACGGGAACAAGTTGAGAAACTATTTTGCCTGCCGTGAGGCCCGCCACTGCCGGAGGAGTAGGTTCCCCTTTAGAATCGCCGGGCACCGGTTCAGACCGCGAAATCATCCGACCCAAGGTGTGCTTCCAAAACGAAGCCACCAGTGAGTACCCGCTGTTGATCCAGGCCACCAACAGCGAGCTTTCCGGATGGGCACTGAGTCCCGCCAAGCCCAGTAAGGAAATAAGGTTCATCAAAATGGCGGGCCAGGTGGGGTGCCACACCACGTTGAGCGCCGTTAGCAAACATCCGGTGGCCATCGTCATCACGGTACGCCGCTGACGCAGCGTCGGATCCAGGGCGAACAGGGTTGTTAAAAGGGCAACGTTAAACAGCAGGAAGTTGATTCCGGCCGATTGATCGTAGAACAGATAACTATACAGTAAGGTGGCTCCTAGCCAGCATTTGAATCTTGTGATACGCATACGTAGTAGTTTAGTTAATTGAAAGTACTTTGAATTACAAAGTCAATGTTCAAATTTTTTTACGCTTGTTGCTTCTGCGCCTTGAGCAACGCCTCTAGCGCGTTTAGGTGATCATTGAAGGCTTTTTTGCCTACTTTGGTAGCCGAGTAGCGGGTATTAGGTTTCCGACCGACAAATTGCTTTTCCACATTGATATATTCTACTTTTTCCAATGCCTTTAGGTGACTAGCCAAGTTGCCGTCCGTCACTCCCAGCAGCTCCTTGAGCCGGTTGAAGTCCAGCGAGTCGTTTACCATCAGGGC
Source organism: Cyclobacteriaceae bacterium (assembly GCA_965217295.1). GTDB lineage: Bacteria > Bacteroidota > Bacteroidia > Cytophagales > Cyclobacteriaceae > Tunicatimonas. The sequence goes on along the minus strand of CBDCHR010000008.1, from coordinate 1,426,646 downwards.
CGACATCACTCCCAGGCGAACCTTGCTCTCAAAAGCTTTGTCAAAATCGTTAAGTAAGTAATTCACCGTTCGTGCGTGTAGTACATGAGGGTGCCGTAAATAATATGAAGTACTCCAAAGCCCAACGCCCAAAAAAGCAAACTGTAACCGGAAATCAGGGCGGCCAATAATCCAAGGCCAATTTCGGCGAAGCCCAGGTAGCGAATGTCGGTTAGGGTGTACTTGCTGGCGTTCACCAGCGCCAGACCGTAGAAAATCAGCATGCTCGGCGCGATGATGCCGACCATCCCCCGAGCAATTAGAATCAAACTGAACAAACCGCCCACCACCAGCGGAATGAGCAAATTGATGAGCAGTCTTCGGGCGGTAGCATCCCAGATGGTGGCTCCTTGCGCCCGGGCGCGTCGGGTGGTTAAGAATACCCCGGTACCCACCGCCAGCAACAGCACCGCCGCTGCATCGGCCATCAGGTAGGCTACCACGTCGTCGTGCGGATTCGCCCGGTAATCCTGCACAATCAGGTGGGCCACGTACGCTCCGGCCAGCGCGTACACTCCCGCCATCACGCCCGAGAGCCCGCTCAGCGAGATAAACCGCGACGAGCGCTCCATGATAGAGCGAATCTCGGTGATGTCTTTCAGATAATCAGTTTGCTGCATAACAGAAAGTACTTTGAATCACAAAGTAAGTCAATATATTAAGATAATGCAACTGTTAAGTAAAAAAACACCGCTTGCATAAAAAATATCCGACGAATTATTCCGCCGGATACTGAAACTAAGGAGGGAAAAACGCTACTGCACCTGCGCCGGGGGCGAGGTGGCTTCTACTGCCGTGAAGGCTTCCAGGATTTTATACGTGTGCTTGGCATCCTTGGGCACCAAGTACGAGTCGCCCGCTTTCAGAACGACCTTTTGCCCTTCGGCGTGCAACTCTGCCTTGCCCTTGATCACGTAGCCCACCGTTTCGTAGGGACTGCTGTGCTCGGGTTTATCGGCCCCGGGTTGTTCGTCTTCCCACATCCGCATAGAAACGTTTTTGCCGGAAGCTAAAAACTTCTCAGCTCCTTGGGTGGGCGAATGGGTTCCGTCTACTTTTTTAATCGTGGTATCGGCCATAATCTTGTAATGTGTTATAGTGTTTGAAATTGATGATTAAATTGATTTGACAAATCCTGAAACTCGTATCGAGACTTATAGGTGAGCAGCGAGCCTAGTTCCCTATATACTTCATCATTCGATATTCCTTGTTGGGCGTTCAATATTCGCTAGTACTCGGGCGCGTTTGCAACGCGTCCGCTTGATAAACCATGTTGGCTAGAAGATGTTCAGGGCTGTAGCACCACCTTCACGCAGTCGTCTTTCTTCTCATTGAAGATTTTGTACCCATGTTCGGCTTCCGACAGCGGTAGGCGGTGGGTGATAATGTCGTCCAGCACGATGTCGCCCTGCTGCACGTGCTGCATCAACTGATCAATGTAGCGCTGCACCGGGGCTTGCCCGCCCCGCAGGGTGATTGCCTTGTCGAAGATTTTGCCCAGCGGAAACTGGTTGTAGTTAGAAGCATACACGCCCACCACCGATACCACTCCGCCGCGGCGCACGCTGTCCAGCGCGTTCACGATCACATCGGTCGTACCGGCCTGTCCGCCTAGGGTTTGCAGGGTTTTGTCCACCACGGTGCGGTGGGCTTCCATCCCCACGGCATCGATGCACACGTCGGCGCCGCGTCCGTCGGTCATGCTGCGCACCACCTCAGCCACGTCGTTTTCGGCTCCGTTGATAAATTCTACGTTGGCGGTTTGGTGCGCTTTTTCCAAGCGGTACTGCTCAATGTCTACGGCAATCACGCGTCCGGCACCGCGCAACCAGGCTGATTTCTGCGCCATAATACCCACCGGACCGCAACCAAACACCACCACCGTTTCGCCGCCCTGCACGTTGGCCCAGTCCACCCCGGTGTAGCCCGTGGGGAAAATGTCGGTCAGGAACAGCACCTGCTCGTCGGTGAGGTTGTCGGGCACCTTGCGGGGCCCCTCGTCGGCGTAGGGCACGCGCACGAACTCGGCTTGACCGCCGTCGTAACCGCCGTAGAGCTGGGTGTAGCCGAACAGGCCGCCGCCCTTGCCCTTGGTGATGTCGCCCTCGGGGCCGTAGAACTCCGGATTAGAATTTTCGCACTGGGTGGGCAAATGCTGTTGCTGGCAGAAGTAGCACTGTCCGCAACTCACCGGAAAGGGCACCACCACCCGGTCGCCAACCTTCAGGTTCTTCACTTCGCTGCCCACTTCCTCCACCACGCCCATAAACTCGTGGCCGATCACGAAATTCTGGGTGTCGGGAATAAGTCCGTTGTAAATGTGTAAATCTGAGCCGCAGATGGCGGTGGCGGTGACGCGGATAATGGCGTCGCGTTGGTCTTTTATCGTGGGGTCGGGAACGGTGTCGACGCTCACGTGCTTGGGTTTGTGATACACAAGGGCTTTCATCGGTTAAAAAGTTTAGGGTTAAAAAAAAGTATCAGATCAACCCAATTGATTACCGATTGTTAGCTAAACGTACCGTTAAAGCGTAAGAAGATTTTTAAAAAAATTGCAATGCGCGTAAGGCGTACCGGAAAGGAATTTAGTTGAAGGGAGTTTTTCTGAACGCATGAAACACGTTGAAGGGGAGGTGCAATTGGCAAGAAACCAAAGCGTCGTTGATAAGTTTCTTTTCAAAGAATCCATTTTTAATTTCGTGCACCAGCACTTTTCCTACTTTGTCTTTCGGAGAAACCTGGCTGCCGCCGGAGAAAACTCTTCCGAGGATTCGGTCCTGGTGACTGAGCATCTTTACGATCTTTTCCATAAGTGTCAAGGTTTAACAAGGCGATTCTATCGACCGCTACCGTAAAGCCCTCGCAAGAAATAGGCCTGACTGGTGCTTTATTTCCGCTAATTGCCCCTGAACCTTAGTCGATTCTTACGTGCCAGGGGGCGGCAAACTAGGGAATGAGCGTGACCGGCGGAGCAGTAAATTCATAGGCTTCGCCATTGTCCAGTTCGTAGCGCACCATAAACGTATGGGTCGCCTCCTGAGCGGGGGCCGTGGTCAACTGCAAGAGAAATCCAAAGTCCGAAGCAGACGGGGCATCCAGCAAAAAATCAGGTAACCCCACAATGCGACCACTCCACCGATCATATACCTTGATAATATTGTTCAGGCGTTCGCCCACTGCAATTACTCTATCGCTACTAAACTGCTCATAAGCAGTATTGCTGAAAACGGCAATGTCCGCGATCTTCTCAGTAGGTTCAGGTAGTGCGGGCGAGCAGGCGTAAGCCCTACCTCCCCAGCTTCCGGTGATTTCAGCCCGTTGGTTGGTGTATTCAGCAGTCGGAATGATCCGCAGGGCGTAGGTTTCAAAAGAGACAGACGCTTGATCCGGCAAAGTCTCCTCATTGCGGTAATTATCGTCTAGCAAGCGAACATTCTGCCCCGTAATTCCGGTGATGTCAATGTACGAGAAACCTGAACCACCGCAGTCATCGTCGTCACATCCGACAGGCAACAAGAGCGGTATCAGCAGTATTGGTTTGAGAAACTTCATGGGGCCGGGTATTTATACGTGATCAAGGCACAAATAGCGTGCTAATCCGAGCAGTTAGTGATCCGAGCACTTCCAACAAACAATTCACGCCTCAGTTCTTTTATCTACCTATGAACGACAACCCACTGCGCGTTATTTTTATGGGAACCCCCGAGTTTGCGGTGGCCTCGCTGCAAGCGCTAGTCGAGCACGACATCTCCGTGGTTGCCGTGATTACCGCTCCCGATAAGCCGCAGGGACGAGGCCGCAAACTGGGTCATTCGCCCATTAAAGAATATGCCTTGTCGCAAGGTTTACCCATTTTGCAGCCCCCTAATTTAAAGTCTGCGGATTTTCTGAAAGAACTGCAAAGCTACCGGGCCGACCTGCAGGTGGTAGTGGCTTTTCGGATGCTTCCCGAAGCGGTGTGGGACATGCCGCCGCTCGGCACTTTTAACCTGCACGCCTCGCTGCTGCCGCAGTACCGCGGGGCTGCGCCCATTAACTGGGCCATCATCAACGGCGAAACCGAAACCGGCATCACCACTTTCAAGATTCAGCACGCCATCGACACCGGCAATATTCTCTTTCAGGAGCGCGAGCCTATCCAGCCCGACGACACCGCCGGAACGCTCTACGAACGTCTGATGCACCGCGGGGCCGCCCTGCTGGTGCGCAGCGTGCGGACCATCGCATCGGGCGATTATACACTGTCGCCCCAACCCGAGGAAGGCACGTTGAAAGAAGCTCCCAAACTGCAACCGGAAACCTGCCGCGTCGACTGGCAGCAACCCGCCGAAACCGTTCGCAACTTCGTGCGCGGCTTGGCGCCCTACCCCGCGGCCTGGACCACGCTGAACGGGCTACGCTGTAAACTATTTGAGGTGGCAGATACCGGCATCGCCGACGATACGCTCATTCCCGGCCAGTACACAACCGACAACAAAAGCTACCTACACATCAAAGCGCGCGACACGCTGGTGGTCGTGCACGATTTGCAGCTGGAAGGAAAGCGGCGCTTACCGATTGACGAATTCTTACGCGGAAATTCTTTATGATTAAATCCATTATGGTGGCCCGGTCCGACAATGGGGTGATTGGCCGAGACAACGACTTGGTGTGGCACATGCCTGCCGACCTCAAGTATTTTAAGGAAACTACCACCGGTCATTTTGTGGTGATGGGCCGCAAGACCTACGAATCGGTGAACAAACCCCTGCCCGGTCGACTGAACATCATCGTGACGCGCCAGCCTGACTACTACCGCGAAGGGTGCCTGGTGGTGCACGACGTGGAAGAGGCGTTTCAGCGGGGCGAAAAAAACGGACAAGAAGAACTGTTCGTGCTGGGCGGGGCGCAGATCTACGAACTTACCCTGCCGCTGGTAGACCGCATTTACCTCACCGAAATCAAGGCCGAATTTGAGGGCGACACCTTTTTTCCTGCGATAGACTATGCTCAATGGAAAGAAGTGAAGCGGGAAGAGCACCCCGCCGACGAAAAGAACCCCCACCCCTTCGCCTTTGTGGTGTTGGAGCGTGCCTGAACGCGGCTGACCATTTGTTGGGGTGCGGATCAATAACCGTTGACCTTGGTCAGGGCGCGGCCCAGCGAAGCGTCCATCTCGTCGAAGCGTAGCAGTGCTTCCTGCAAAAAATCGCCCTTTAGCATTTCCTTGATATCTTCGTCACCGGTCACCTCAAGCTCCGGCACCTTGAAGGTTTGCTCGACCAACCCCCGTTCTAGCTTAATTAAATACTTCGCATTCCACGCAAAGAGCGTGATTTTGCACGCGGGGTGCGGTATTTCTCCAATAACATGCATAGACAGCAGTAATTTTAGTCCCCTACTCTTTTTTAGAATTACTTACACCAGCGAGAAGCGATGTTAAACAATTTTTATGACGCATATAACAAAAGTAATTTTGTTATATGCGTATTTTCCGACCAATCCCGCTATTTCTCGCCATCTTTTGCTCGGCCTGGTCGGTGTATGCCCAAACCAACGCTGGGCAGTCAAGCAGAGAAGCACCCAAAATAGCCTGGTTAGCAATGGAAGAACCGCCGCTAGACGATCCCATCTCATCAGCGAGGCCTTCGCTTCCGCCCGTGCGCCAGTCGGCCAATGCTTCCTTTGTATTGCATCATCAGGCGGATGCCGTGCTATTGCACCTGAAAGACGAGCGCAACTACGTGACTTTGCAAGTGATGAGCGCTACGGGCCGGGTGGTACAGGCCACCACCAGGGCTGATCTTTCGGGCGGTTTTCACGAACTGACCTTACTGAACCGCTCCGCTAAACCAGCTTTGTACGTGCTTCGGTTGATCATTAATCAGGAAGTAGTCACCTTCTCCGCGGTCCTTTAGGCTACAAAACAGCCCTGATCTTAGCACTAGCCAGTTCGCGTTCTTCCTCATTAGCAGTTTCCTGTAACTCATTGTTGTCGGGCCGGGGCTCATAATTTACGGATAAGTAAATGGGAAAGTGATCTGATCCGTAGAACGGCAAACGTTTGATGTCTAATAACCGAAAGTGCGGCGATAAAAACACGTGATCCAACGGCCAGCGCAATAGGCGATACTTCGCATTGAAAGTATTGAAAAACCCCCGGCCCATGCGCGGGTCGAGCAGTTCGCTAATTTTGATGAACAAGCGCGTCGTATACGACCATGCCACGTCGTTGAGGTCGCCCGCCACTAAAGTAGGTTGCTTGGCGTCGGTGAGGTCTTTTCCTACAATCAGCAACTCGGCATCGCGTTCGGTAGAGGTCTCGCTCTCGGTAGGGCTCGGTGGTTCGGGGTGCACGCAGTGCAGATTGACGATCTGACCCGAGCGTAGTTCCACCTGCGCGTGAAAAGAAGGAATGTCGGGTTTCACCAAAAACTTGATGTCGCAATTGGTGATGGGCAGTTTTGAGTAAAGCAACATTCCGTAGGTGTTATCCAAAGGATACTCGACCGAATGGGGGTGAGTTTCCTTCAGATGCTGCATCTGCTGGCACCACCAATCGTCGGTTTCTACCATTAGTAACAGATCGGGATCAACGTCGTGTACAATTGCCAAACATTTCTCCGCGTTTCGGTTGGTCATCAGCACGTTGGTCACCATCAGGCTGAGGCTGTCTTCGCCTACGGACTGTCGGCTATTTTTCACCGGCTCGGGGGCCACGTAGGTGTAGGGATAGATGATGTAGCATTGGTAGATGATGCAGCCCGCCAGCATCACCAAAAAGGCAGTAGGCCAGAGTCCCTCAATCGGAACCAGGATCAGGAAGGCAACAAAGATAACTACATTAAAAAAAGTGATTTGTACGTGCGGGAAATCAAAATCACGAATAAGCCAGTGGTCGCTCCGGATAAGGGGAAGCAGGGTGGCAATCATGAAGAAGCTGCCTAGCATGTAGAGGGCTATTTCTGCATAGGCTATTTCCATAGAATAATTTAATAGAGTTGTTTAGTAGAAAGCTAGCCTCAGCTAGGTGATGCGATCGAAACCCGTGTAGGGAACAAGTATTGCCGGTATTTTAACGCAGTCTGGCTCTTGATTGTTTTCGAGCAGTGCGGCCACAATGCGGGGTAGCGCCAGCGCACTGCCGTTCAGCGTATGGAGTAGCTGGTTTTGGTTGTTATCGTCTTTGTAACGCAGCTTGAGCCGGTTGGCCTGGTAGGTCTCAAAGTTGCTCACCGAACTCACCTCCAGCCACCGCTGCTGGGCCGCCGAGTACACTTCCATATCGTAGGTAAGCGACGCGGTAAAGCCCAGGTCGCCGGCGCAGAGTTTCAGCACCCGGTGGGGCAGTTCCAGTTTTTCAAGCAGTTGCCGCACGTGCAGCGCCATTTCCTCCAGGGCGGTATACGACTGCTCGGGCGGGCGGATCTGCACAATCTCCACTTTGTCGAACTGATGCAGGCGATTCAGGCCGCGCACGTCGGCTCCCCAAGAACCCGCTTCGCGCCGAAAGCAGGCGGTGTAACCGGCGTTCATGATCGGCAAATCGTCGTGCCTCAGCAACACATCGCGATACAGATTAGTGATGGGTATCTCGGCGGTCGGGATCAGGAACAGGCCCTCCTTAAGTTCGTACATCTGCCCTTCTTTGTCGGGCAAATTTCCCGTGCCGTAGCCCGAGGTTTCGTTCACCAGCAGGGGGGGCTGGATCTCGGTGTACCCGGCCGCGCGCGCCTCATCCAGAAAGAAGTTGATCAGCCCCCGCTGCAAACGGGCGCCCTGCCCCTTATATACCGGAAAACCCGCTCCCGTAATCTTGTTTCCCAGTTCAAAGTCAATGATATCATACTTCTCAATCAGATCCCAGTGCGGCAACGCGTGTTCGCCTAGTTCGGGCCGCGCGCCGTACTCATAAATCACCTCGTTGTCGTCGGCCGATCGGCCATCGGGCACGCTGGGATGCGGCACGTTGGGGATTTGGTAAAGCTGCTGCTGAAGCGATTGTTCGTGCTCCCGTAGCTGTTCTGCCAGCTGCTTGCTTCGCGCTTTAAGCGCTGATGTCTGTTGCTTAGCCGACTCGGCTTCTTCTTTTTTTCCCTGCCGCATCAGCTCGCCAATTTGCTTCGACACCTGGTTCGATTGTGCCAGCAACTGGTCGAGTTCGGTTTGGGTGTGCCGCCGTTGGGCGTCGGTTTGCAAAAGCTGGTCGAGGGCCTCACCGGCCTGCGGAAACCCCCGCCGGGTGAGTCCCTTCTCCACTAAATCCCGGTTCTCAGCAATATGAACGGTTTGTAACATTCTGATGGGTGTATCGTTAGGACTAAGGCAGAAGACAAATAACTACCGCAGCCTGTTTGGGACATACAGCATTAAGCGGGCGCAAAATAATTTTTTTTCTTGATAATTAGGATTTCTTGGTCTATTATTGCGTCAGCATTCCTTGAAGGTAGGTGGGAGTCCATTCCCTGTTGCTACGTTTTCAACGCATTTCCCTTTTGAAATTTTATCCTCACCCCTAATCCGGCGTTCTTGCTGGATCGATCATTTACCATTTTTCTTATGTACACCATTGATGAATTACAAGTGAGACTGCTCTCTGAGCTGCGCGAAATTGCGGAGCAGTTAGACTTGAAGAATTACAAAAAACTAAATAAGGCTGATCTGATCTACAAAATTTTAGACCAGCAAGCGGTGCTTCCCGAAGACAAGCTTCCGCAGAAAAAGGTCCCCGCCGCCGTCGCAGAAACGGAAGAATCCAAACCGGCCGACGAATCCAGACCGAGAGACAACAAAAGGTCGTCGAATGATAACCGACGAGACAAATCCCCTTCTCCCGCCCGCAAACGCGTCAACGTTACCGAAACCGAGGACGACGATGGCCAAGATAAGAGCGATGACCAGGGAAAAGATACCAACGGCGCGGCCAAAACCTCGGCCAATGAGTTGATGGAATCGTTCAATGTGGAAGTAGAAGGTGGCAAGAAGACGGAGTCACGAAAGGATGACCGAGGGGCCGACGACAAGAAGAGCGGAGGCGACCGGCCGCAAAATCAGAAGAATGATCGCGCCACAAACGATCGACGTTCTTCCGATGCTGATAGTAACAACAAACCGAACCGTCGCGACAACAACCGAAACGATGGCAATCGTAGTGACGACCGCCGCAACGATGATCGCCGCGACAAGAATCGGAACGAAGATCGCCGCGATAGCAATCGTAGCGACGACCGCCGCAACGACAACCCCGGCAACACCAACAACCAGCGGAAAAACAAGAACAAAGACGATAGCATGACCGTGCCCGTCAAGGAGTTTGACGGCCTGATCGTGAACGAAGGGGTGCTGGAGATGATGCAGGACGGCTACGGCTTCTTGCGTTCGTCTGATTACCACTACCTGGCCAGTCCGGACGATATCTACGTGTCGCCCTCGCAGATCAAGCTGTTTAGCCTCAAAACCGGCGATACGGTGCGGGGTCAGATTCGTCCTCCCAAAGAAGGAGAAAAATACTTTGCCCTGCTGCGCGTGGAGTCGGTAAACGGCAAAACCACCGAAGAAACCCGCGACCGCGTTCCCTTCGAGTACCTCACTCCCTTGTTTCCGAACGAACGCCTGAACCTATCGACCAAAGCCGGACATTACTCTACCCGGATCCTGGATTTGTTTTCGCCCATTGGCAAGGGGCAGCGTGGCATGATCGTGTCGCAGCCTAAATCGGGAAAGACGGTGCTGCTCAAAGAAATGGCCAACGCCATTGCCGAAAACCATCCCGAGGTATACCTGATCGTGCTGCTCATCGACGAGCGCCCCGAAGAGGTCACCGACATGGCTCGCAGCGTGAACGCCGAGGTGATTGCCTCTACCTTCGACGAACAGGCCGAAAAGCACGTGAAGGTGGCAAGCATCGTGCTGCAGAAAGCCAAACGCATGGTGGAATCGGGCCACGACGTGGTGATTCTGCTCGACTCTATCACCCGACTGGCGCGGGCCTACAACACCACCGTTCCTTCATCAGGTAAGATTCTGTCGGGTGGGGTGGATGCCAACGCCCTGCACAAGCCCAAGCGCTTCTTCGGCGCGGCCCGTAACGTGGAAAACGGCGGCTCGCTCACCATTATCGCCACCGCCCTGATTGAAACCGGCTCCAAAATGGACGAGGTGATCTTTGAGGAGTTCAAGGGCACGGGCAACATGGAACTGCAGCTTGATCGCAAGCTGGCCAACAAGCGCATCTACCCGGCCATCGACGTGCCCGCTTCCGGCACCCGTCGCGAAGACCTGCTGATGGAAAAAGAGGAGCTGTCGCGGATCTGGATTTTGCGCAAGCTGATGTCAGACATGAACTCCAGCGAGGCCATCGAGTTCTTGCTGCAGCGCATGAAGGGCACCCAAGACAACGACGAGTTTTTGATCTCGATGAACGGGTAATCAATAAACTTTATTCCGATAATTTTTCCAGAGGCTCGTGTCGACACGAGCCTCAAAAATTTATCGGAATAACCTCTAATTGATCTTATTTATTATGCGCATCGTTTTGCCCTTCTGTGTCTTCCTGCTAGGAGGCATGGGAGCAACCGCGGTGGCGCAACAATCCTGGACTTCGGACAGCTATCCGGACGAGGCTGAATACCAACGGAGAATCGCGGGTAAGCTGTCTCGAGTTGCCGCGCAATCCTTCGGCATACGGAGCCAAGCCGTCTCACAATGTCCCGACACTGGCTTGCCGGTGCTCCGTTGGGCGCTAGAAGGCGAAACCATCACGTCACCCTACACCGGAAGGGCCTACGTGCAGGGTGAAACCGGCTACTTCGGTCCCAAAGAGCGCGGTTCGGACGGACAAATTATCCGCTTCGGCGGCGATCCGCTAAAATACGACTTGCCCCCCGCCACGGCGCACCTGCTGCTGCACCCGGCAGACACCGCGGCGCGCGCCTACCTGAGCATTCCGGGCAACTTGAACCAGCAGTATCATTTTGCGGCCAAAAACTGGGCGCGGTTCTTCCCGCTGTTCGGTCAGCAGATGGGGGCCGCTTGGCAGCGTAATTTCCAGGATGCCGTGGCCAACTACCGCGAGGTGCGCCGCCCCTCGGATGGCCCCGCGCGGCAGTATAACGACCTATCCCGGCCGCACGATTTGGTAGGAGAAACCGGCAAGTTGCTAGGCGGCAACAAAAAAGACGGCGGCACGGAGAACCACAAAACCATGTGGCGCACCTCGGGGCTGCTCTACGCCCAGCTTTTTCCGCCCGGCAGCGAAATCTCCGGCTATCCAATCGCCGAAGCCGAAGAGAAGATCAGCTTTATGCTGAAAGATTACGTGCGCAAAATGCTGACCACCGGCAACGGAGAGTACGATTCGCAAATTTATTATCCGCACTCCATTGAGGCTTTTTTGAACCTATACGACTTCTCGCCCGATCCCGAAACCAAGGCGCTGGCCAAACTGGCGTTAGACTATTATTTGGCGACCTACGCGCTCAAGGTCTACGACGGAGCCATTGCCGGGGCGCAGAAGCGCGGCTCGTATGACCTGAACTATGCCGGAGAGATGCGCGAACTGCTCTACCATTGGTTCGGCAGTTCACGGGGTGATCAAGCCGGAAAATTTCACACTTCGCTGCACCAGATCACTTCGTCGTATCGTCCGAACCGGGTTATCTACAATATCCTGCACAAAAATCTGGACACACCCTTCGAGGCCTGGGTCGCGCGGCCGTTCTACCACATGGACGTTCCTAACGCCTTCCAGGAATACTTCTACGGCAGTAAAAATTTTGGTCTGGGCAGCGTGTATCTCACCCAGGTTGATAATCCCAATCAGCAAATCAGTTGGTCGCTGGTGGTGAAAGGAAAGGCCGGTCCCCTGAGTTTCGGCGGACTACAGCCCTACCACCGTGCGCCGGGCGGCTACAGCCCTTACACCCAGACGCTGCAGCACAAAAACGTGATGCTGGTCGCTTCGGCCCCCACTAAGGCTACCCAGGGTAAAAGAACGGACGAACAGGCTAGTCGGCAAGGCTCGATAGCCAACCAGCCCCTGCGGTTGATGAACAAGCCCGATCCGGATTCGCTGGGCTACTTCTTTCAGCAAGCAAAATATCAAGCTGCCACCTGGTTGTTTGTGCCCCGCGCGGTGAACAACATCCTGGAACAGGACGGTAAAATTTTTATTGACGCCGACTCGGCCTACGTGGCCGTGACTCCCAGTAACATTAACTACTACTGGCTGGATGCCGGAGCCAAAGCGATAGAAGCGGCGTCTCTGGTAGATAAGCGAGCGGCCAAACTGCTTCATAATCACGTGCTGGTGGTTCCCGGTGCGTTTTCGGGCTACGCGCTGGAAGTGCACGAGCAAGAAGCATTTGGCAGCCTGGAAGATTTTGCGAATGCCGTCGGTGTAGGGAGCAGTCTTTCGGTAGATGCCAAGGCGCAGCAACTCCAGTATCAAACTGCTGCCGAGGAGGCACTCCGGATGCAGTACCAATCCGAAAGCCTTCGCTGCACCGGCAGCATCAACGGTCAGGCGCTGGATTTTTCTAATTGGGCCGACGGCGGGGCTTATCAGAGTCCGTACGTCACCACCGGCAAAGGCAAAATGACCGTGACCGATGGGCAACAAGGTTACACGGTTGACTACTCCGACCTCACTCCGGTGTATCAAGAGCTGAAATAAGTGCTTTGTCGGGCAATGCTTCGAAGCATTTTTTATAGTTTGCCTCAAACCTGCGCCATTATGTACATTAGACCGCTGCTTTTCGCTCTCCTCTCACTCTCCACCTTCTCACCAATTCTGGCCCAATCGGGGCACGACTTCCGGCACGACCTTTACGATCAACTGCACGATTCGCCCCAGCAGCAAAAGTTTAGAACGATTGCCCCGGTGCCCGCCGGAGTGGTCTATATCCAGCGTCCGGGCGAAGGCGAAGCGGAAATACGCGACCATTTCCGCCAGATGAAAACCCTGGGGTTCACCAACCTCAAGCAAATTATGACCCTGCCCGATTGGACGGAGGAGCAAATTCAGTTAATTGCCCTGGAAGAGGGAATCATTCCCTGGTGGTACGGCAAGGGCGGTTGGGAGCCGATTACCGACGAACTCATCGAGCAGTTGAAACTACCGAAAAACCTGAGCATGAAGGAGGTGCGGCGGCATCCTAAAATGATTGCGCATCAGAACAAAGTACTTAAGCGACGCATCGAACGAATTATCGCTTACAAAAAAGAAACCGGCGACGCGCAGGCTCCCAAGGGGGGCAGTACCGCCTACGACCCCACCGTAGGCCCCCGCGGACTGGAGCTGAGCGACAAGGGCAAAGAACTTTTTGTGCAGTGGGCACAGCAAACCTACGGCTCCATTGATACCCTGAACCACGCCTACAACCAGTACCACCACGGCCTGCAAGCCGCGGGCGGAGCCTTTACTTCGTGGGAGGATTTTGCCCAGCGCTGGGAGCAGTACAACCATCGCGAGTACCGCATTCGCCGCGACATTCTGCGTTTCAAGGCCGACCACGGGTTGGAAGAACTGCAAAAGAAGGTAGGGAAATTTCACGCGTTCGACGCCAATGCGCCCTTTCGCGCCGGGGGCGAGTTGGGCCTGTTTCGTCCGCACGCCTACTTCGGAGTGGATTTTCCGGGCATCGCCGACGTGATGCGGCGGGGAGGCTCCTTCTACCCCTCTATTCATTTCACCTGGCACTTCGACCAGGTGCAGGATGAACTGGGGCCTACGCTGTACATGCAGGCCAGCTACATCAACGATATGTTCAAAGGCGGCTGGAGCGGCGGCTGGGAAACCTCCGGGGGGCCGCAACAGTTCGGCGGCGAGCGCTTCGGACAGAGCAAGAAGGGGTTCACCGTGGATGCGGGCACCATGCAGCAGTTCACGCTGAGCATGCTGGCGGCGGGCTTCAAGGGCTGGGGCTTGTGGAGCTGGAGCATCCGCACCGCCGGAGCCGAGGTGGGCGAATACGCGCTGCTGGATCATCAAAATCAGGTAACCGACCGGGCCGTGGCGGTCGGCCAGATCGCGCAGGGCATGCAGCGCTACCGCGAGGAGCTATGGGCTGCGCACAAAGAACCTTTGGTGGGCGTGTTCTTCGACTGGGACAACGAAGCGATGTGGACCGCCATGTCATTTAAGGGGCAGGACAGCCTGCGCTACCGCCCCATGCAGGCCCGGGTGGGGGTGTCGCGCGCCCTGATCAACGGAGACATTCCCTTTGAGTACTTGAATCCCGACGACCTGCGGGCCGGACTGGCCCCACGTTACCCCGTGATCTACCTGCCCGGCGTCATCGCGCTCAACCAAGACCTGATTCCTATCCTGACCGACTACGTGAAGCAGGGCGGGCGATTGGTGCTCGACATGCCCGGCGCGTGGATGGATACCTATTCGGCCCTGCTGCCCCGGGGAGAGGGCTCACCTTTCGAGGCATTGTTTGGGGCGGTGCTGCGCGAGTACCAATTTTCGGGTCTCAACCGCGACTGGTACTTAGGCGACGAAAAGTTGATGGGATTAATCGGTTCGTTGCGACTTACCGAAGCGAAGCAACTGGTAGCCTTCGGCAACGGTCAACCGGCCATCACGGAGCATCGGTTGGGTCAGGGTTCGGCGGTGATTTTGGGCTACGAAGCGGCCCGCTCGTGCTTCAAACCGGGCAACGTCGCAATGGAAAGCCTATTGAAAGAATATACCCTAGGAGAACTAGAGCCCCCCTATCACTCCGAAGAAGCAATTGTGTATCGGTTGGCCAGCTCCGAGGCCGATCACTACTTCTTGCTGAGCGAAGGGGAAGCAAAATCGGTAAACCTCACCTTCCGTGATTATCAGTACCAAGGGGTCAGCGATGCGGTGAGCGGCGAAACCCTTCCGTTGGGCGATCGCGTTGCGTTGCCCGCTTACGGAGCGCGGTGGTTGCGGTACGAGAAATAAGCTTCTACCCCGCCGAGTCGGCCACGTAGTTGTTCAAATATCGGTACGCTTCGGTGAGGTGCCCTCCCTTCGTGATCGTAGCCCGCTCGATGATTCCGGCGTCGCCGTCGCCCAACAGGCTGGGCATCACGTGCTGCATCAGGCTTTCGCCGAACGATTCGGAAGCATCGCGAGGCAGTTCCGACGGCAGATTGTCTACCGCCATCACCGAAACGTGCGCCGGATTCTGAAACAGGGTGTTGGCTACCTGGTCTTGTTGAGGATCATAATCGTACACCGGGTCGGCGATGGTAGAGGGCCGTTTGGTAGAAGGAATCGAGCCCTCAATGTCGCAGGTGATGTCCGCAATCACCCGGATGTTAAAGTCATTCTGCAACATATCTTCGCGATGGAAGAGCACCGGAGCCCGGTGGTCCCAGAAAGCTCCGGCAATAAACAAATCGGTGACGCGAGCGAACGGCTGAAAGCCCGGCACGAAGCGGTCGGGATGCTGGTAGAATTCTTCGGCGGCAAACGAGCCTCCGTCGGCCTTGCGATTGTAGTCGGTGACCTCCAGTTGGGTATACACCGGTTCGGCAAACGTTTGCGTTAAATATTCTTCGGGCGGCACCCGGCGGATGCCCACGCCCTCGAGCACTTCAACAGCACCGTTGGCTACCCGCCCGCCCCCGGTGAGGGCAATCTTGATCGGGGGCAGCGTGATTTTGCTAAATTCGCGGCGCATATCATCCATGTCAAAGCAGTCTTTGGCCCGGCGAATGTCGTACAAGCCTAGCTTCTTGCCGTAGGTGTAGAGTCCGTTGTAGGCACCCACGATACCCGCGAAGCGCCCGAAGGCCACCACCCGGTTGCCCTGCGCATCGGTGAGTCGTTCGTAGTCGATGAGACGGATATTTTTCTGCAGGATGGTGCGCAGCAGCTCCCGGTTGTAGGGTTGCTCCTTGATGGTGTGCGAGAAAAACAGGTACGTTTTGTCGGCAACCAGATTAGGAATAGGCACTTCTTTGACGCCCATCAGAATATCGCAGTGACTCACGTCGTCCACTACGGCAATGCCCGCATCGCGGTAATCCTGGTCGGGAAAGCAGCGCCTTTCGCTGCTCTGGCAAAACACGGTGACGTGCGGAAAGCGCTGCTGGATGTCAGCCGCCTGGGCCGGAGTGATGGGCACGCGGCGGTCGATGGGTATTTTATCTTCTCGGATGAGGGCGAGGGAGATTTGGTTCATGGATTTACATCATGGATATCTATGAGCTTAAACTCTTTTGACTGTCAAAAGATACGAAAAATGAGCGTCAAATAGTTTTGGTATAAATCTATTGATGTCTAATGAGCTTGACTATCATAAATCGGAAAAATAAACTAGCAAACAACGTTGATATGACTTTTTTTAACTTTTTTGACGTCAAAAAAGCGAAATATGAAGTTTGATGATGCTGTTAATTACCACTACGATAAGTTTCCTCCTGAGAACCTCAATTATGGGAAACTTGTAGATTCCCTAGTGAAAGCGACTGACTCATTGGCTCGTTACGATCAGATGCTTAAAAACATGCATAACAGTGAAATATTATTGGCTCCCTTGCGAAATCAAGAAGCGGTAATTTCGTCAAGAATGGAAGGAACATTAAGTACTATGGATGAGATACTTAAGTTTGAAGCAAATAGCGAAAACGATTCGGAGGAAGCAAAAAAAGTTAGATCAGATATATTTGAAACAGTTCTTTATCAAAGAGCGCTAACGAATGCTCAAAAAGGAATGATGGATGGTTATCCCTTATCTCAGCATCTGATAAAAACAATGCATCAGCAGTTACTTTCTTTTGGACGAGGAGCGAGGAAGTCACCTGGGCAATACAAAGTCGAACAAAACTACCTTGCAGATAAGGTAAAGCAGAGAATACTTTTTATCCCAATAAGTCCTGAAAAGCTAAACGATGGCTTAGAATCACTCTTTGATTACCTTGAGAGAAGCGCTGATCCAATCTTAGTGAAGACAGCATTGATGCACTTAGAGTTCGAAGCCTTGCATCCCTTTCAAGATGGTAACGGTAGAATAGGTCGAATGTTAGTAACCCTCTTTTTATGGTCATCTGGCACTATATCCGCGCCACACTTTTACATCAGTGGATATCTGGAAGAAAACAAGGAGTTATATATTAACATGATGAGGAATGTTTCCAAAGATAGTGATTGGGAGAGTTGGTGTGTTTTTTTCTTTAACGCTATAGAGCAGCAAGCGGTGAAAAACTTACAAATCGCAGAGAATATCAGAAATCTTTACGAAGAGATGAAACAGGTATTTTCAGATGCTCTTTCATCAAAGTGGAGCGTTAATGCTTTAGATTACATATTTACTAATCCAATCTTCAAGAACAACAAATTTACTTCCAAGAGCGGAATTCCTGCACCCACCGCAGCAAGATTTACTAGGGTTTTATTAGAAAGAGACCTTATTAAAACAGTAGAGGAAGCGTCGGGAAGGAGATCGGCTCTTTATGCATTTGAACCTTTACTGAAATTAGTTAGGGTATAAAAAGCTATAGATCAAACTACCCATGACCACCAAAACCTTTTACGAACGCTTTAGCGAATGGACGCGCCACTCGATCATGCTGCGCATCTTTTCTATCGCCATCCTGGTGCTGCTACTGCTGATCCCGGCCTATATGATTGAGGACCTGATCCGCGAACGCAGTTCGTACCGCGATGCGGCCATCCGCGAGGTGAGCAGCAAGTGGGGCGAGGCTCAGACCGTCACCGGGCCGGTGCTCACCCTGCCCTACACCACCTACTTCAAGGACAACGAAGGCCGCGTGACCACCGCCACCGAATACGCCCACTTCTTGCCCGAATCGCTCAACGTGCAGGCCCAGTTGTTGCCTGAAACCCGCTACCGGGGCATCTACGACGTGGTGGTCTACACCACACGCCTTCAGTGTGCGGGTCAGTTTGCCTATCCCGACATTGCCCTGCTCAACCTCGACGCCGACAACGTGCAGTGGGACGATGCCTACGTGTCCATCGGCATCAGCGACCTGCGCGGCATTGAAGAGGCGGTCACGCTTCGTTGGCAGCAGCAAGACTATCCGTTCGATCCGGGCGTGGGGTCTACCGATCTGTTCACCACGGGCATCAGCACGCCGGTGCGCCTCGACTCGGCCCGACGCACCCTGGCCTACGGCTTCGACGCCACCCTGAAGGGCAGCCAGTCGCTGCAATTTATGCCGCTGGGCCGCACCACTGAGGTCACCGTGCAGTCTGATTGGCCCAACCCCAGCTTCGACGGGGCCTTTTTGCCCGACGAGCGCACCGTGAACGAAAATGGCTTCACCGCCCACTGGCAGGTGCTGCACCTCAACCGCAACTTCCCGCAGGCCTGGAAGGGCAGCCAGTATCGTTTTACCTCAACCAATGTTTCTTCTGCGGCCGGAGACTATTATTATGATCGTCCGATAGAAGTAGCGGCGGCAGTGTCTACCGAAGCCTCGGGCTACGGATTCGGGGTGAACCTGCTGCGGCCGGTAGATGAGTACCAGAAGGCCATGCGCTCGGCCAAGTACGCTATCTTGTTTATTGCGCTCACCTTTCTGGTGTTCTTCTTTGTGGAAACCCTCAACCGGAAGCGCATTCATCCGGTGCA
Organism: Cyclobacteriaceae bacterium; assembly: GCA_965217295.1. Classification (GTDB taxonomy): domain Bacteria; phylum Bacteroidota; class Bacteroidia; order Cytophagales; family Cyclobacteriaceae; genus Tunicatimonas. The sequence continues at coordinate 1,408,050 of CBDCHR010000008.1, read as the reverse complement.
GTACCTGCTGGTGGGCCTGGCTCTGTGCATTTTCTACGCGCTGCTGGTGGCTATTTCGGAACAGCTGAGCTTCAATGTGGCCTTTTTGCTGTCCAGTGTGGCGGTCACTGCGCTGATTACACTTTACTGCTACAGTATCTTCAAACAGCAACGGCTCACCGCCCTGGTTGGTCTGTTACTGGTGCTGCTGTATGGTTTTGTGTTCACCTTGCTACAGCTTCAGGATTACGCGCTACTGATCGGCAGCATCGGTCTGTTCGGAGTGTTGGCCCTGGTGATGTACTTCTCCCGAAAAATAGATTGGTACGCCCTGGCAGAAGGAAAATAGGTTTGTGTTCAGGGTTCTGGATCATTTAAACGCAGAACCTACAGCCCCGAACCTAATTCTCCTGCATTTGCAACTTCACTAAATTACTATAGTCCTGGTCCAGTTGGTAAAGTTCGTCGTGGCTGCCCGACTCCACAATCTGGCCGCCACGTAGCACGTAGATGGTGTCGACCTTGCGGATGGTAGCCAGGCGGTGCGCGATGATAATCGTTGTGCGGTTCTCCATCAGCGTATCCAGTGCCTGCTGCACCAAACTTTCCGATTCGGCATCGAGCGAGCTGGTGGCCTCGTCCAAGATCAGAATCTTCGGGTTTTTTAGGATAGCCCGAGCAATGGCGATGCGCTGGCGCTGTCCGCCCGACAGTTTCACGCCGCGCTCGCCCACCAGGGTTTCCATTCCTTCGGGAAACGACTCGATAAAGTCCAGGGCGTTGGCCAGGCGGGCGGCTTCGCGAATCTCAGCAGCGGAGGCCCCCTGCCGACCGTAGGCGATGTTTTCGCTAATGGTGCCGCCGAAGAGGAGCACCTCCTGGGGCACAATGCCGACATGCTGGCGGTAGGCGGTAAGATCATGCTGTCGAATATCTTCACCATCAACCAGAATACGCCCCCGGTCCGTTTCGTAGAAGCGCAGCAGCAATTGGGTGATGGTCGATTTGCCCGCCCCACTGTGCCCCACCAAGGCGACCTTCTCGCCCTGCCCGATGGAGAAACTAATTCCCTTGAGCACGGTAACGTCTGAACGGCTCGGGTACGAGAAGAAAACGTCCTCAATGTCGATGCTGCCGCGGATGGGCAACTCCGGCAGGCGCTGGTAATGAGCCGCCGGGTCAAGCTCGTTCTCTTCCTCCAATATTGACAGAATACGTTCCGAAGCTCCAAAGGCGCGCTGCAGTTGCCCGTACATATCTCCTAGCCCGGCAATTGATCCCCCAATGAAAGTTGTATACAAAATAAATGAGACCAAATCACCGATAGAAATTACTCCCTCTTGCACCAATGAGGCTCCGTACCAAATTACCGCCACAATGCCGCCAAACAGCACGAATACCACGAACGAGATGAACAGTCCGCGAAACACGGCTGTCCGCAAGGCCGTTTTCACCACGTCGTTCAAACTTTTGTTGTACTTGCGAATCTCGAACCACTCGCTGGTAAATGACTTCACCGCCTGCACGGCCTGCAACGTTTCTTCCACAATCACATTACTGGTGGCTAACTGATCCTGGGTAAGCTTGGATAACTTACGGATGTAGCGTCCGAAAAAGAGGGCGGCCACAATCAGAAAAGGAAAAGTGGCCAGCATGAAGCCAGTGAGTTTGGGTGCCATGAAAGCGATAATGCCCACTCCGACCAGCAGTGTCAGCGTCTGCCGAAGAAACTCAGCCAGCGTGACGGAAAAGGTGTTCTGCAACAGCGACACGTCGGAGGTGATGCGGCTGATAAGCTCGCCGGTGCGGTGGCGGTCGAAGAAAACCATCGGTAGCGACATCAACTTGGTGTACAGCGCCAGCCGGATATCGGCCGTAGAGCGTTCGTTGACCTGGGCGAAGAAGTAGACGCGAATGAATGAGAAGATGCTCTGCACCACAAAGATGCCGAGCAGGGCCAGGGCAATGATGTTGATATTGTCGGACAAGGCCGATTCGTTGCCCGCCGCCACGTCCAGCAATTGTCCGGACAAGTAGGGAAAGGCCAGCAGCATAACGCTTGACAGCAGCAGCGCCGCAATACCGATAGAAAAAATCCCCTTGTAAGGAATGATAAAGGCGTAGATGCCGGCCAGCCGCTTAAATCCTTCGCGCGGTTTCACCTTTTTTTCGGACTGATCCGCCGAATCGGGGGAGGTAGTTTGTGACATAACAACAGAAATAACGAAAATCAGGTTTTGGGGTTCAACAAATGGGGTTTGAATGCCCGAATGAATTAACTTGCCAGCGCATTCGTTTCAAGCGTACTTGCCTCGAGTCATTTATCCCGCTACCTAACAACGCTATGACCATCTTCGTCACCGGGGCCACCGGTTTAATTGGAAGTTTTATTTGCCGCCGCCTCCTGGAGAACGGCTACGCGGTGCGCGCCCTGCGGCGGACCACCAGCGATTTGTCGTTGGTCGATGACGTCAGCGACCAAATCACCTGGGTGGAAGGCGATATCCTGGACACGGTAGCCCTGGTCGACCACCTGGCAGGGGCAGGCGGGGTGATCCACTGCGCCGCGCTGGTGTCGTACGACGGTCGCGACGAAGCTCCCATGCACAAGGTCAACGTGGAGGGCACGGCCAACCTGGTGAATGCCAGTCTGCGCACCGGAATAGACTACTTTCTGCACGTGAGTTCGGTGGCCGCCATCGGCCGGGGAAAAGACGCAAGACGAATTGATGAAACCCACCAGGCCAACGCCGAAGAATTCAGTACCGCCTACGCCCGCAGCAAGCACCTGGCCGAGCTTGAAGTGTGGCGGGCCTCGTCAGAAGGGCTTCCGGTGGCGATCATCAACCCTTCGCTGGTGCTGGGGCCGGGGCAGTGGAGTCAAAGCAGCACGAAGATTTTTAAATATATCTGGGACGAAAACCGTTTCTACATCGACGGACTGGCCAACTACGTGGACGTGCGCGACGTGGCCACCGTGGCGCTGCGCCTGTTAAAGTCGCGCACCACGGGCGAACGCTACATCACCAGCGCCGGAAGTATTCCGTACGCCAAGTTGTTTGCTATGATTGCTCAGTCGTTTAACAAAAAACCGCCCACCACCCGCGTGCGTCCGGGTTTGATTCCGCTGGCCAGCGTGGCCGATTCGCTACGGGCGCGGCTTACCGGTCGCCCGCAATTAGTCACGAACGATTTACAGCAACTGGCCAACAGTCAGCACGTGTTTGACAGCACCAAGGTGCAACAGGCCACCGGCATCACGTTCAATCCGCTGGAGAACACGGTGCGCTGGTGCTGCCACGAACTGGCGAAAAAAAATCAAATGGTACAATCATAGCCGTAGGATCACAAACAATTGGGCATCCTTCCAGTATTTTCTATATTTATCGGCATGGACGAACGATTTAAACAGCACGAAGAAGGCAAAGAGCGGGCGAAGTGGTTCGAAGATCAGCTGCGGAATAATACTCTGCAGTTTTTAGACCTGCCCGTCTACCTGGATATCATCGACCATTACCTGGACGAAGGGATGAACCAGAAGGCGCTAAAAACCTGCGAAGTGGCCCGGGAACAGTATCCTTACTCGGCCGAGTTGCTCGTTGACAAGGGGCAAATCCTAACCAACCTGGAACGCTACGATGAGGCCCTGTCGGTGCTGGAACAGGCGGGCAGCTTGCAGCCCAACGACACTGAGATTGTTACCCTGCAGGGCAACATCCTGCTGGCCACGGGCCGGTTTCGCGAGGCCATCGCCGCTTTTGAGCACTTGCTAGAATTTACCGAAGACCGCGACGAAGCCTACTACAGCATGGGCATGGCCTACCAGAACGTGGACAAGTACCGCGAGGCCATCGAGCACTACAAGCTGGCTATCGAAGAAAACATCCACCACGAAGAGGCCATGTACGAAATGGCCTACTGCCTGGACATTATCGGAGAATTGGAAAGTAGCATCGCCTACTACCAGCGGTTTATAGACGAAGACCCCTACTCGCAGTACGCCTGGTATAACCTGGGCATCGTCTATAACAAACTCGAGCAGTTTGAAAAGGCCGTGGAGGCCTACGACTACGCCATCCTGATCGACGAAAGCTTCGCTTCGGCCCACTTCAACCTGGGCAACACCTACATGAACCTGAAGAAGTACGCCAAAGCGGTGAAGGCGTATAACAAAACCTACAAGCTCGAGGGACCCAACCCCGAAACCTACTGCTGCATCGGGGCGGCTTATGAGAAGATGGAGGAGTACGAAAAAGCCATTCGCTGGTACCGCAGCGCCTCCAAGCTTGACTACCTGTACGACGAAGCCTGGTACGGAATCGGGTCGAGCATGATCAAGCAAACCCGCTTCTACGAGTCGATTCACTTCCTGAAAAAAGCTATCAAGCTCAACAAGGGCAACTTTCGCTACTGGTTCACGCTGGCCGAAGCCGAATACTATACGGGCAATATGGTTTCGTGCATGGAAGCCTACCACGAGGCCAGCCTGCTGGCTCCCGACGACCCCGAGGTGTGGATGGATTGGTCGTACGTGTTCTATGAGCAGGGCGACTATGACCGAGCCATTGCCATTGCCATGAGCGGATTGGACGAACTGCCCGACGATCCGGACCTGTTCTACTACGCGACGGCGTACCTCATTTCGGCCGGTAAATATAAGGAGGCCTTCCATTATCTGGAAAATGCGTTAACTTTGGACTTTGATAAGCACGAGATTCTGTACGAATTTTTCCCGAAGCTAGAGACCCAGAAGGCGCTCTTCAAAATCATTGATCAATACCGAAAGTAAATGAATTACTCGCTCAACAATATCCCGGAGCGCACTGCCAAACCGCGCGTTTCCGGATACACCATGGCGATGGATAAGGGGCTGAGCCTGCGCGAAGTGGAAGATTTTATCAGCGTGGCCGGTGGCTACGTCGATGTGGTGAAGCTAGGCTGGGCTACCTCGTTTGTCACTCCTTATCTAAAAGAGAAAGTGGCGCTGTACCACGCCGCCGATATTCCGGTCTACTTTGGCGGTACGCTGTTCGAGGCCTTCATCGTCCGCCACCAATTCGACGACTACCGCCGCACGCTGGACCAGTTCGGTATGTCGTTTGCCGAAGTGTCCGACGGGTCCATTGAACTGCCCCACGACCGCAAGTGTCAGTACATTCGCCAGCTTTCTGAACAGGTAACAGTGCTCTCGGAAGTGGGTTCGAAGGACGAAACCAAGATTATGCCGCCCTACCGGTGGATTGAACTGATGCAGGCCGAACTGGAAGCCGGGGCCTGGAAGGTGATCGGCGAAGCCCGCGAGGGCGGCACGGTGGGACTGTTTCGCTCTACCGGCGAGGTGCGCTCTGGACTGGTGCAGGAAATACTAACCAAAATTCCCAGCGAAAAAATTATCTGGGAGGCCCCGCAAAAGGAGCAGCAGGTGTGGTTCATCAAACTGCTGGGCGCCAACGTGAACCTGGGCAACATTGCTCCCAACGAGGTCATCCCGCTAGAGACCATCCGCATTGGCCTGCGGGGCGACACCTTCAATCATTTTCTGGGCACCAATGGTGCCGCTTTATAAGGGCGCGATTAATCGCCCATCATCGTACAGACGCGATTAATCGCGTCTCTATCCGATATTAAATGACCCCTCGCGAATACATCACCCTGTTTTTAAAAGGCATGGCCATGGGCGGGGCCGATGTGGTGCCCGGCGTGTCGGGCGGCACCATCGCCTTTATCACCGGCATCTACGAAACCCTGCTCGACTCCATTGCTTCGGTCAACGCCGAAGCATTGCAATTGCTCATCAAGGGGCGGGTGCGCGACTTCTGGCAGCACATCAACGGCAGCTTTCTGGTTACGCTATTCGGAGGTATCTTCCTGAGTATCCTCACGCTGGCCAGGCTGCTGGGCTTCTTGCTGGAGGCCTACCCTATTCAGTTGTGGTCGTTCTTCTTTGGCCTGATTATCATTGCCGCCTACCTGGTGGCGAAAGAAATTAACCATTGGTCGGTCGGCGTGGTGGTGGCCGCGGCGGTGGGCATCGCCGTTGCCTACTACATCACGTTGGCCACCCCGGCGGAGACGCCCACCAGCCTGTGGTTCGTGTTTTTGTCGGGTTCGCTGGCCATTTGTGCCATGATTCTGCCGGGTATTTCGGGCAGCTTTATTCTGCTGATCCTGGGCAAGTACGCGTTTATTCTGGAAGCAGTGAACGAGCGCAATTTTGCGGTGATCGCGGTTTTTGGGTTGGGCTGCGTGGTGGGCCTTCTCACCTTTTCGCGGGTCATCTCCTGGCTGCTCGATCGGTATCATGATGTGGCGGTGGCCCTGCTGGCGGGCTTCATGATCGGTTCGCTGGGTAAAATATGGCCCTGGAAAGAGGCGGTGCTCACCCGCCTGGACAGCCACGGCGTGGAGGTGCCCTTCGTGACGCGCAACGTGCTGCCCGCCCAGTTTGAGCAGCTTACCGGGCAAGACGCCCTGCTGGGGCAGGCCATTCTGTTTATGCTCGTGGGGTTTTTGCTGGTGTTGGGCATCGAGCGTTTTGCTAATTACCAGCAGAAGAAGGGCGAGCGCTCGGCCTCGGTTTAGCTGTTGAGCTTAACTCTCCTCTACCAACACCTCTTTGTAATAGTCAATAATCTGCTGAAACACCCCTAATATAACCTCCAACTCACTGATAAAGTATTTATCGTGGTCAATTAACAATTCCTGACCCGTCAAACGCAGAAACTGCCAGGTGTCAGCCGTCGTAGCGCAACCGTAGATTGTCTCGACCGACTCGCCATACTTTTCGTTGAATCGCTGAATGCCCACCATCTGCGCCGCACACTGCACCACGCCCAATTCCAGGTCATCTTTTTTAGCTTCTACCACCGTGATGATAGGAGCTGATATAGCAAACGCACTGGTATCCTTGGTGAGGATGAAATCACATTCTCCGGTTAACCCCTGGGTAGCATCCACGTTCAGCACTTCTCCTGAATACACGGTAAAAAAGTTATTATTCCGATTCCGAAGCTCTACGAGGATCGGCGTGACGATCAGTTCAGATTTGGCTTTTTCGCTGCCGAGTGGCATTTGCTGCGTCATCGTCAGCGTATCGCGCAGCCAGTTGCTCATTGGTAGCGGAGTGACATCCGTGAACAAACGTTGCACCCGGTCGCGGATACCAAACTGGCGGCGTAGGTCGTATAGGGTAAAGTTAGTATAAGCCATAGTTTCAAAGGGATGATTGCTACTATCAACGAAATAATCAACCTGCAGTTCGTCTCCAGCCCCTCAATCCTGATTATCCTTCGCATCCCTATTAATCCTGATCTATTTTTCTTTCTAAATATACGTTTATCTTTGCAGACTTGTTAGTTAGATAGAAGGATTGAATGATAGAAGGACTGAATGGATAGCAAATCATTCTATCGTTCAGTCATTCATCTACTCAATCCTTCACGCATTCAATCCTTCACTTTTTATGGAAATCACAACCGACGATACCACTAAAAGAGCGCACCAGGAGAAGATTCAGCAAGTGTTTCACGAGGTAGGCAAGGTGGTGGTGGGCCAGCAGTATATGGTGAACCGACTGCTCATTGGGCTATTCACCAACGGGCACATTCTGCTCGAGGGCGTGCCCGGCCTAGCCAAGACCCTCACCGTGAACACCCTGGCCAAGGTGTTGCACCTCGACTTCAAGCGCATCCAGTTCACGCCCGACCTGCTGCCTGCCGACCTGATCGGCACGATGATCTACAACCAGCAGCGCAGCGACTTTGAGGTGAAGAAGGGCCCCATCTTTGCCAACCTCATTCTGGCCGACGAGGTGAACCGCTCACCCGCCAAGGTGCAGTCGGCCCTGCTGGAGTCGATGCAGGAGAAGCAGGTCACCATCGGGGAAACCACCTACCCGCTCGACCGCCCCTTTTTGGTACTGGCCACCCAGAACCCGGTAGACCAGGAAGGTACCTACCCGCTGCCCGAAGCCCAGGTGGACCGGTTCATGCTGAAGGTGCACGTGGACTACCCCAGCAAGGAAAACGAACTGGAGGTGATGCGCCGGATGGCCAATATGTCGTTTAGCAGCGAGGTGGAGTCGGTGCTCACCAAGGAGGATATTTTCGCCATCCGCGACGAGATCAACGCGGTGGCCATTTCCGACTCACTCGAGAAGTACATCATTGAGCTGGTATTTGCCACCCGCGACCCCAAGAACTACGGCCTGGCCGATATCGATCCCTACATTCAGTTTGGGGTGTCGCCTCGGGCCAGCATCAATCTCAACATCGCCGCCAAGGCGGTGGCCTTTTTCGACCAGCGCGACTACGTGCTGCCCGAAGACATCAAGGAGGTGGCCCACGACGTGTTCAACCACCGCATCTTGCTCAACTACGAGGCCGAGGCCGACGGCGTGCGCACGGGTGATATCATTGAGAAGATCCTGCGCAAGGTGCCGATTAATCAGTGACCCTCTATCATTATACGGATGAGCAAGGACTAGATGGAATTCTTAGTTCTCAAGTCTTGAATCCTTCATTGACCAAAAACAACCCCAACGACGTGAGGTATGGTGAAGGGCAGTACCTTTCCGATGTAGTTCCCGGCAGCAAATCTCCCGCTCAGCTTTCTCGCCTGTTTGTCAACAACCCTTTTCAAGGCGCGAAATATACGCACTTCGTTGAAATCATGGTAGATGACCTGCTGGTTGCAAAAGGTCGACAGAACGTTTATATTGTGAGAAACACTGAGCCGTTATCGCTAGAAGACCGAATGATACGCTCGGGAAGTTTGCTAACTTAGCTGCTATGGAATACTTAAAGGTAGAATGGATTCACGGGTGGGATGATGAACCTATCGTCATCTATTCAGAAATAGATGGTCGTCGCCGTGAAATCAGAAAAATAGAAGTGTTCCGGAACGGTCGGGTCGGATACGCCGTCGGCAAGGTCGCTCAAGGCGGAACGCTTCTGTCGGAAACGCCACTTCCCCCACTGTATAGCATTGCGTCCGACCGACAGTTCAAGCCCCACAAAATTACTCAACAGTCATTTGAGCAGGTTTGGAAGGAAAATGTAAAAGATAGCGTAACTTTTGCATCGTAAGTATGAACGCCCAAGAATTACAGGATTTGCTCGCTGATAAAATCGGTCGTACCGAAGCCACGGAGCTGGTTCGCTTTATTGAGTACCGACCAGACTTAGCAACCCAGCATGACATTGCGTTACTTAGAAAAGATATGGAGGCGCTTAGCAGAGAAATTGAGCACTTAGCCAAAGTATCCGTTACCGAAGCCCAGCTAGAAAAAGCGATTGGCAACCTAGCTTGGAAAGTGGCTGGGTTTCTGGTGGCGCAGGCCGCCGTGATCGTTACGCTTGTCAAACTACTGTGAGGCTGCTCCCCTTAATCCTGCTAAGCCATTCAACAAAATTTTCGGGTAGTTCCACGCTTATGCTTCAACCAAAAGTAGCGGCTGATGCACCAAAGTTGAGGCAAGCTCCATTCTGCCGGAAAACCCCAAAAATAGACAGCAACTGCTTGTTTATCAGAATAGTTTGCCGATTGCTCATCAATGTCAATTCTTAACATTGCCGTAACACTGCCGTAACTTTCTTAACAATTTGTTAACATCGAATACGCGATGAGTTAACAATCAATGCTCAATTTTGCAGGGTGTGATGGATGTACCATTCACGTAAGAAAAATTGCCATTATTAACAATTCAAAACAAGCTATGAAAAAATTATCATTAAACTTTTTGTTCATGCTGGGCCTGATGGCCTCGCTCTTTTTCGCCTGCGATGATGATGAGAACGGAGTAGATGTCATTCCGCCCACCATCAGCAGCCCCGACGACATCACCATTGAGGCGGGGGAAGACGGCACGATAAGCTTCTCAGTAACCGCTAACGGCGGTTATAAGTCGGCGGCGGTAACCAGCAGTGCTACCGATATTGCTACCGCAACCATCTCTACCAATCCGTTGAACAACACCACCAATTCAGGAACAGTAGTGGTGACCGTGACCGGGGTAGCCGAAGGAAGTTCTAACATCACCCTGACGGTGACCGATCAACAGGACCAGGCGTCTAGCGACGAAGTGCGCGTGACGGTGGACCCGGAAGACGATACCACCGGCGGCGATGCCCCCGAGATCAGCGCGGCCGTGCTGGATACGGCGGCTGATGGAAGCCTAACTACGTTGAGTGACGCGTTGGAGGCCATTGGTCTGTTTGATGACTTAGCCGACGCAGACGCGATCACCATTTTTGCCCCCAACAACGACGCCTTCGCTGACCTGCTAACCGCACAGGGCGCAGCCGACCTTCCCGCGCTGGTGGCTGCCCTAACGGAAGACGGAGTAGCTGGTGTGCTACGGGCCCACGTCGTAGCACAATCGCTTGATGCGGCGGCTGTCACTGCGGCGGCCGGAGGCGAAGCCCTGGAAACGCTCAACGACGGTGCCACCATCACGGTCACTAGCGAAGGCGATAGCCTGTTTGTGAACGGTGCTGGTATTCTATCTACTAACATCAGAATTGCCAACGGGGTGATCCACGTGATTGATTCGGTGATTAATACGGATATTGGGGGTGAAGAAAGCACTATTGATGCTTCTCAAGCTCCTCGCGAGAGCATTCAAGCGTACTTAGAGTCTGATTTTACCGGCAACGCTATTGTTGACCCAATGTTAGGTGGAGTGGCCTCTACAGCAGACGGATTAAATCCTATTCCTTCGGCAGCTGAGGTAACTACTAATATTGCTCCTTACCCTAGCGATGCTTTCTATACACCGGTGAACTACAAAGGTGCTTTTGATCCTAGTGCAACCACTACTTGGCTAGACGGATGGTCGTTGCTGTCTAAAGCTGGTTACTTAGCAACCGGAACTGCTCAAGGTACCGAAGCCGCTTACGATCCTAATGCTGCTACAATTGTAGAGGTTACTTCTCCTATTACAGGTGACGTAAACTGGACAGCGGACAACGTATACCGAATTACTGGATACACTTTCGTAGAAAACGGTACACTGACGATTGCTCCTGGCACCGTAGTAATTGCGGCCGCCAAGGCCGATGAAGATGCCGAAGCATCGGCACTAATCGTTACCACTACTGCTACCATAGAAGCTGATGGTACCGCTGAGAATCCTATTATATTCACTTCCGAATTGGACGATGGTAGCTTGCTGCCTACGGACGTTGGACAATGGGGTGGTCTGGTAGTCTTGGGTACCGCTCCCGCCGAAGCAGGAGGAGCTACGTCTAATATCCAGATCGAGGGCATTGAAAGTGAAGAAGGTAATTCTACTTATGGTGGAGAAGATGCCGCTGATAACTCAGGAACACTACGTTACCTCTCTATCCGCCATACCGGTGATATACTAGGTAGCGGTGATGAGGTACAGGGCTTGACTTTAGGTGGAGTTGGTAGCGGAACAACTGTTGAATACATAGAGTGTATTGGTAGCAATGATGATGGGGTAGAGATCTTTGGCGGCACGGTCAATATCAAGTACTTCGCCGTGGCTTACCAAACGGATGATGCCTTCGACTTTGACCAAGGTTGGTCAGGGAAAGGACAGTTCTTGTTCTCGTATGCTATTCCGGGTGATATTGAAGCACCGGGTGAAGAAGCAGGAGATTTCGTAAGTGACCACGCAGGCGAATGGGACGGTTTCGACGAAGGAGATGCGTCCACAGCATTAACCTCAGACTTTGAGATATACAATGCTACTTTCGTGGGAGCGGGTCAAAGTTCGTCTCGCAGCGCTGCGAAGCCTGCTATCTTGGTAAGAGAAAACGCTGAGGTGGTTATAGCAAACTCCATTATCACTAACTTTAATGGAAAAGCTATTGATATACAGGACGCACCGGATACCGATACTGGGGATAGTTTCGCTAAATTCCAAGCCGGTGAAATTGACCTGTTAGGAAACATTTATAATGTCAACCCTAGCTATACCGATTTCTCTTCGGGGGACACGGGTATTATAGTGGGAGAATAACCATTCTTAATTAAAGTTAAAGAAAGCGGGTGCAGGGTGACTGTTCCCGCTTTCTATTGTTATCGCCAATTTGTGGAGATCCACTTATAATCGCTATTTTATAATGCAACAGACATACTTATTCAAACAATTGGCTCAGTTTCTTATGGGAACCAGTATGGTTTTACTCATTAGTGTTGCTAGTCAAGCGCAGGACACGGGAACGCTTGCAGGTAATATTATAGATGCTGGAACCGGAGAAGAACTGATCGGAGCAACGGTGCTGGTACAAGAAACCTCAAAAGGAACGGTCACCGATATTTCAGGAAACTATCAATTATCAGTAGAACCAGGTACGTATACGCTTCAGTATAGCTATGTCTCTTACTCACCCAAAACAGTCGAAAACGTTGAAGTAGTAGCCGGAGAATCTAATCGTATCGATATATCGCTACAGTCAGACGACGTGCAACTTCAGGAAGTAGTGATTCAGGCCGCTCAGATAAATAATAACGAGTCGGCCTTACTTAAACTACAGCAAAAATCTTTCGCAGTACAAGATGGTATATCCATTGGTCAGATTCGCCGTATTGGGGCTACCAATTCTGCCGAATCAATGAAGAACGTAACGGGAGCTTCGGTAGAAGACGGAAAGTACGTCGTTATCCGTGGATTGGGTGACCGGTACTCTAACACACAATTGAATGGTGTGACGCTACCTAGTACTGATCCTTACCGGAATACCGCTAGCCTCGACCTAATTCCTACAAGCATCGTCGAGAATATTGTTACCCGCAAAACATTTACTCCTGACCAACCCGGTAGCTTTGCCGGAGGAAACGTAGACGTAACCACTCGTTCTATTCCTGAACAGTTTTTTGTGTCTGCCCGCTTATCGGTTCAGTACAATGATCAGGCATCTTTTAATGACATACTTACCGACCCTATTTCTGCCGATCTAGATTGGCTAGGCTACGGGCGTGGTGCTAGAGAACTACCGGATATTGTGCGAGAAAACAGAGATGCACTAGCTGGAACGGCGACGGCTATTATCCGGGGAAGAAGCGGCGAAGATGAAGTTAGTCAACAAGCAAGAAACGTTATTGACGCCGGGGCAAAAAACCTGTCAACCCGAAGCTTCTTACCGGACACCAAGCAAGCAGGCTTAGGCTCTCGCCTACAGTTCTCGGTAGGTGATAGAAAAACGCTGTTTGGCAAGGACCTAGGCTACGCGATAGGTATCAACTATCGTAGAGACTACACCAACTATCCCAACCGAATTCTTAATCGATGGGATTTCCCTCTTCCCGGCCAAGATGGTTTAGAAGTAAACCTGAACACGGATGGTCAAATAAGTAGCGAAAATTCAAAGTTGGGCGGTATCGTTAACTTGGCGTACCAGCTAGATAATCGAAACGAGATTAAAGCAGTTTACACCTATAGCAACGACACCGAAATACAAGGGGGGGCACTTAATGGATTGTGGCCCGCTGCTCTGTCAGGTGACCGTACATTGTTCACCAACAACATCTCTTATTTGCAGCGTACCGTCAGCAACACTCAACTGGAAGGGAAGCACTCTTTTGGTGCCAAGAATTACCGGGTCAACTGGTTGGTGGGTTACACCTCATCCAGTCAGTACGAACCCGACACTCGAGTACTTGCGTACGATATTCAGAACACAGATAACGTAGCTACTATCAGCCGGGGTGAATACAGTAATCCCTTTCACTTCTTTAGAACACTAGACGACAATCAGATAAGCGGGAAGGTAGATATGGAGATTCCACTCGGTGAAGAGTCTAAGCACCGGATTAAGTTTGGGGCGCTAGCCCGAGAGAAATCAAGGGAGTTTGAGGAACTTAGATTTCAGGTAACTCCCGGATTAACCTACCCCGGCAACCAGTTTTTGAGCTTCACCGCAGCGGCGGCTAATGGCGACATCGGATCTTTTTTTGCACCTAACAACTTCGGTGTGTTGGGAGGCCCCGGCGATAACGGATTTTATCAGATCGGCCCATTCTATACCAACGTGACTCAGTCTACTAACATTTACGAAGGTACCGAACGAGTGGTCGCTGGATACGTGATGGGTGTTTACCAAGCAACCAGCGCGCTAAAGTTTATTGGAGGTGTACGGGCTGAATCTACCTTTATTGAAGTAGTTTCACAAGACTCTACCATTGCACCGGGAAAGATAAACGAACTGGATTTTTTGCCTTCTCTCAATGCAGTATATGCTCTTACGGAAAAATCTAACTTGCGGCTAGCAGGTAGCCGAACACTGGCAAGACCTAATATGCGGGAAATTGCTCCTTTTTCATCGTTTGATTTCATTGGAGGGTTCATTCGTGAAGGTAATCCTAACCTGAAGCGTTCACTTATATGGAATGCTGATATACGCTATGAAATTTTCCCTAAAGCCGGAGAGTTGCTAGCCGTTAGCGCTTTTTACAAGTTCTTCAATGATCCTATTCAAGTACGCCTTAATCAACAGGCTTCCGATGCACGAGTCAACTACGTGAACGTAGACGAAGCAAGGCTATACGGAATCGAGTTGGAATTTCGGAAGAACCTAGGGTTTATAGGGGGAAGGTTTGCTGAAAACCTACAGTTCAGCACTAATTTTACCTACACTCGATCGCAAGTAGACTTAACAAGTGAAGAGTTGGAAAGGCGGAGAGATTTTAATGCTGACGCGGAAGAAACTCGTCCGTTTCAGGCACAATCTCCTTATATCGTCAACGTGAGTTTGACCTACTATAATCCTGAAAGTGAGTTTGAGGCAACGATTTATGCCAACGCTTTTGGACGTCGCTTGTTTTTTAATGGTTTTGCCGGAGTACCTGATGCTTATGAGATCAACGGAAATGGCAACACTCCTACTCCTGACTTACGATTTACCGTTAGTAAGCGCGTTTTTCAGGATTTTACGGTGGGCTTCAAAGCAGAGAACATTTTAGACTATCAAGTGCAACGGAATATAGAATTTCCGGCAGATAGTGGCGAATACTTTATTCAAGAGCAGTTTAGTCCGGGAAGGTCTTTTACATTGTCAGTGGGATATGGTATTCAGTAGAGCTTAGCTTTTTGAGAAAGGAAAAAAGCGGCTTTCGGGCCGCTTTTCTTTTTTAGATTATCACATTGCCAGAGAGCCTTTGGAAGAAACCTATCATACGTGTCGACATTGCGGACAACGTATCCAATATCTGGAAGAGGAAGTAAAATTCTTGCGGTGCTTACTCAATAAAATCAGTGGCGTATCACAGTGATAAAGATAGTTGGCATTTAAATCATCCTGCAAAAACCTTATTACTACTGGCAACGGTACCGCTCCGAGGCGACAAGACCTCTACGGGGTGACAAAGGATATGCGCCACCATCGTTCAGATATGTCTCGGTTATCCCCTTCTTAACCACTCGGCAACTACCTTGCCTACATCATCACCAATCCCCGTCGAAATGTACCCTACGCTAGGATCACCAACGACCGCTTAGGCTCCCTTCCAAGCGTATACACCGCGCGAACTAAAGTCGTTTCGGTATGCCGAATGAATTCGTTTTAGCAACGATCAGTTTACCCCTGTTCCACTTTGTTCGCGTAGCGCTTGCGCTCGTTTTCGTCCAGGTAAATCTTGCGCATACGCATCGATCCGGGCGTCACTTCCAGGTACTCGTCCTTCTGGATATATTCTAGCCCTTCTTCCAGCGAGAACTCTTTCTTGGGCACCACCCGCACGTTGTTGTCGGAGCCCGACGCGCGCATGTTAGTGAGCTTCTTGCCCTTCAGGATGTTCACCACCAAGTCGCTGCCGCGGGTGTGTTCGCCAATCACCTGCCCGGCGTACACGTTTTCGTTCGGATCTACGAAGAAGATACCCCGGTCCTGCAACTTGTCAATAGAGTAGGGAGTGCCCACTCCGGTGTCCATTGAGATCAGTGAGCCGTTGATGCGGCCCGGAATCGGCCCCTTGTGCGGAGCGTATTCCTTGAAGCGGTGCGACATCACGGCTTCCCCGGCGGTGGCCGTGAGCATGTTGTTGCGCAGTCCGATCAAGCCCCGCGCCGGAATATCAAATTCCAGGTGCTGCAGATCGCCCTTAGGCTCCATGATCAGCAGCTCACCCTTGCGCTGGGTCACCAGCTCAATCACTTTGCCCGCCACGTCTTCGGGCACGTCGACCACCATCGTCTCGATGGGTTCGTGGCGCACCCCGTCGATCTCCTTGAAGAGCACCTGGGGCTGACCCACCTGGAACTCGTAGCCCTCGCGGCGCATGGTTTCCACCAGCACCGATAGGTGCAGAATGCCCCGCCCGTAGACCAGGAACTTGTCTTCGCTATCGGTGGCCTCCACCCGCAGGGCCAGGTTTTTCTCCATCTCCTTAAACAAGCGCTCGCGCAGGTGGCGCGAGGTCACAAACTTACCCTCTTTGCCGAAGAAGGGCGAGTTGTTGATGGTGAACAACATGTTCATCGTGGGCTCGTCGATAGAAATGCGGGGCAGGGGTTGCGGATCCTCAGCGTCGGTGATGGTGTCGCCAATCTCAAAGTCGTCCAGTCCGACCACGGCGCAGATGTCGCCGCTCTCCACTTCCTCCACGCGCGTGCGGCCTAGGCCCTCGAATACGTACAGCTCCTTCACGCGGGTGCGCTTCACGCTTTCGTCGCGCTTGCTTAGTGCCACCATGTCACCTTCCTTGATCTTGCCCTGGTACACCCGTCCGATGGCGATGCGACCCACGAACGAAGAGAAATCGAGCGAGGTGATTTGCATTTGCAGTACCCCTTCGCGGCGCTTGGCCGCCGGAATGTGCTCGATAATGGCGTCGAGCAGCGGGAAGATGCTGTCGGTGGGTTTCTTCCAGTCGTCCGACATCCACCCTTGCTTGGAGGAACCGTACATCGTAGTAAAGTTCAGCTGCTCTTCGGTGGCGTCGAGGTTAAACATGAGGTCGAAAACCTGCTCGTGCACCTCATCGGGACGGCAGTTGGGCTTGTCCACCTTGTTGACCACCACGATGGGCGTGAGGCCCAGCGCCAGGGCCTTGCCCAGCACGAAGCGGGTTTGCGGCATGGGCCCCTCAAAGGCATCGACCAGTAAGATGACGCCGTCGGCCATCTTGAGCACCCGCTCCACCTCGCCGCCGAAGTCGGAGTGACCGGGCGTGTCGATGATGTTGATCTTCACGTCCTTGTAGCGCACCGACACGTTCTTCGACACAATGGTGATGCCGCGTTCGCGCTCCAGGTCGTTGCTGTCGAGCAGCAGTTCGCCCATATCCTGGTCGTCGCGAAAGATTTTGGAGGCGTAGATGATTTTATCGACCAGCGTGGTTTTGCCGTGGTCTACGTGCGCGATGATCGCCACATTTCGGATATTCTGCATAAACGAGGGGGTAGTTCTCAATGAAAGCGCAAAGGTACGAAAATAGGTTCGGTTTAACGGCGAAAACACAACATCTTTCCCGGTCTTTTCGCGAAGCGTAAAATCAACCCATTTAGCCCTTCGAACTCGCCTACCCCATCGTCCCGATTGTGCGAACCGCTGTATTTGCAAAACGACAGAAGAAAGGGGCTGCTAAACGAGCCCCCTTCCTTTGTGATTACCTGCCTAATTTTGATCCGAAGATTGCAGGTTAGGATTCGCATTGAACTCGGCCTGGGGGATCTTGAAAATCCAGTCATCGTTAACCGAAGGTCTTTCTATCTGGTAAGCTTGCTGATACAATACTTCAGAAGCTCCTGAACCTCCGTCGGCGGCGTGATCGATGCCTTCATCCCAACGAATTTTATCGGTGTATCCAAACCCTTCGCCCCAAAGCTCCAAACGTCTTTGAAACTTGATTTGATCCATGAGCGATTCCTGCGTGTCATAAATACTTACATCGTAGGCACTATCGCGCTCTTGAGCTAGTGTAGCCAAAGCCGCCTGGGCTCCCGCAATATCGCCCAGCATGGCCAAGGCCTCGGCCTCGATCAGGTACATCTCTGAACTACGCATGTAGATAACGTCATCCGGATCGATGCTACCGGGGTTAGCATTCTTTAGCTTAAAGTGCATGTACGGGTGCTGATTGAATCGGTCGGTAATACCGTACTCGGCGTTAATTTCAGCTCTCCTTGCGTCAAAAGCTTCTTGGCTATCGTAGTTCGGATCATTCTCAGCACTTCCGCCCTGGCTATTCGCTGCCGAGCTATTGGTGTTGGGAGCGTCAACGATAAATACCTTCCTTCGGTAATCGGTTTCGGGAATGGCATCTACCAATCGCCGATCCGCAATTTTCGGGTTATTCCGTATCTGGCTACCGTTAAAGGTGTTGCTAGCTAGGTAGAAATAGGATCGAAAGAACGTCGTTTCCGGCTCTATCACGTTACTTCCCCAGATTACCTCGGGCAAATTATTGCTGTTGAATCCGGAAAGCCAGTCGGCTTCACTCATGAGCGGAAATCCTTCTCGGGCCGCAACCGCTGACTCAGCCGCTTGCGCCCAGTCTCCCTTCGATAATGCCCAACGAGCTTTCAGGCCGTGGGCTACGTTGGTGTTTAACTGAGACTTGGCGGCCGCGCCTGAACCGGTCCTTCCCGTTCCGGATTCAAACGCCACTAGAGCCGCATCCAAATCCGCTTCAATTTGGTCATACACCTGCTGTACGGTCGACCGGGGCTCACTGGTGTAAGGGTCTTCGGTCGAGGACAAGAGCGGAACCCCCGGATCGGAAGACGGATTACCAATCAGATAACCTCTCGCGAAGTGCTGGATTAACGACAAATAGGCGTAGGCTCGGTACGTATGCGCTTGGCCCAGGATCTCGAAGAGCTCAGGTGTTTCGGTGAAATCCGATTCGGCAATGTTGTTGATCAACAGGTTGGCGTGCAAAATAATGTTGTAGCGATGGTACCAAAACAGCTCATTAGTTGTGGATGTAGGAATGGTGTGATCGTTCCATTGCATATTGGTTCGCCAACCTAAGTTATCAGCGTTGGCGGTATGGATGAGGTTCCCGGCCAGGTTATCGCCCATCGGTACCCAGTAGTGGTTATTCGCCCGGCCGGTGTTACCACCCGGAAACACCGTTTGGGATTGGGAGTATAACCCCCGGTGCACACCGTTGAGCACCAGCTGCATATTTTCGACGTTAGCGAGGGCGTCTGCTGCAGAAATAGCATCGGTGGGGGTTCTCTCGAGAAACTCCTCCTCACACGATGTAGCCAAAAGAGCCACAATGGCTAAGCAAAGGGTTTTTATAGTGCGTGACATATTCGGATATTTTTAAGTGTTTTTAAAATGATAGGTTCAGGCCTAATGATACAATTCTACCGGGAACAAAGTCGTCGCCCGGTGCGGTTCCGGCCAGGCTATACTGCGGATCTAGCCCATCTCTTCTGCTTTGTAGAAATAAATTCTCTCCGGTAACCGACACCCGCAAGCTAGTGAGCCCTAATCTTTCCAGCGCATTCGCACTAAACGTGTAGCCCAAACTAGCGTTTCGAATGGCCACAAAGGACGCGTCGGTCAAGAATCGGTCGGACTGAGATTGCACCAGAGTAACGTTTCCATTTTCTAGTCTTGGCACGTCGGTTACGTCACCGGCCTGCCTCCAGGCGTTCAAGATATCCGGGTGAAACGCCCGGCCGTAAGTTCCGGCGTGCATTAAATCAGCGTAGGCGTTATCTAGCACCGTACCGCCGATACCGTAGGTGACCAACACGTTGAAATCAAACCCTTTAAAGCTGATGCTATTGGATACCGAGCCTAAGAAGTCCGGGATAGTAGTATCATCGGTGTAGGCTCTTTCTGTTTCTGTCCAGTCGTTGGTCGTCAGGTGGTTACCCTCGCCGTCAAGCACGGGTACGCTTTCGTTGTTTTCATCAAATTCGTACTGGAAGTACAGTTGGTCTCCGGTAGCCGGGTCAACCCCCGCCGTTCTCCATAGAAAGAAGTCATAACGGGAACGACCTTCCGCCCATCTTTTACTACCGAAAACGAAGGGATCGGGTAAGCTGGTAATTTCGTTTCTTAGGGTAGTTCCCAACAAGGTTAAATCCCACTTGAAGTTGTCATTGTTGATTAGATGACCGGTAAGTCCTATCTCAAAACCAGAGTTAACCAAGGTTCCGGCATTAACGGGGACTTCATTGATTCCGTTACTCGGGGCTATGGGAAGTTGGTACAACAGATCGGTGGAGTTTCTTTGGTAGTACTCTACCGAACCTTCCAAGAAGTTATTGAACAAGCCAAACTCTAGGGCCACGTCGAAGCTTTCGGTGGTTTCCCACTGCAAGCCCGGATTACCTAAAGAGCTGATCAGCAGCGCCGGACTAGCGGCATTGGAAGTGATGTTGAACAAAGGTTGCGACAAATACCAATTAAAATTATCGGGCCGGGCTAAACTGTTATCATCCAAATTATCGTTACCGATTTCTCCGTACGAGCCTCTAAGCTTTAGTTGGGTGATCCAGGGGATGTCCTGAATAAATGCTTCCTGATCCAACCGCCAGGATGCTCCTACCGAATAGAAAGTACCCCATCGGTTTTCGGCATCAAAGGCTGAAGAACCGTCCCTTCGTACCGATCCGCTTAAGTAGTACTTACCGGCGTAGTCATAGTTCGCCCGTAGGAAATAACCTTCCAGTGATCGGTCAAAGGTAGCCCCATCAAGATCAACAATATTAGAGAAGTTGGCGAACTCGTATATACCGCTCGCGGCCTGGATGGTCGCCAATCCATCCAAATTTGAATAGATTCTTTCAAAACTTTCGTGACCGGCGGTGATATCTATACCGTGCTCTCCAAAACTCCTGGTGTAGGTCAGTATCTGGTTAAAGGTAATGGCCCGCTGACGCGCCCGGGTTTGACTCAATCTTCCGTCGGGTTGAGCATCACCGATCACCGGGTTCTCGTACTCACTTTCAAAGTAATCAATGAAATCCCCCCCGTAGTTGACCCGTAAACTTAGGCCATCGATAATGTTTACGTCGCCGAAGACCCGGAAGCCGTAGGTGTTGTCTTGGTCAAGCTCATTGTTTAGCGTCAGCTCCTGGATGGCGTGCCGTCCCTGGTTGGTAGGTCGGGAGCCAATGCCAAAGTCCGGAAACCCTTCGCCGCTGTCCCATACCGGGTTGCCCTCCGCATCCCGGACAATGTTTCCGTCTCGGTCGTTGACAAACACGGGGTAAATAGAACCCATGTTTTGGGAAAAGCCAAATGGGTTCACGATAGAGCCGGTACCCGCGGAACTAGGCCCCCGGGCCTCGGTGAGGGCTACGTTAGCGTTACCCCCAAACTTGATTCGGTCGTTTACGCTAAACTCGGCGTTAAGCCGGGCCGTAAAGCGCTCGAATTCTGAGCGGATCACGTAACTTTCATCGTCCAGGTAGGAGGCTGATAGATATACGGAATGATCTTCACCCCCTGCGGAGACATTCACGTTGTAGTTGCTTCTAATCCCGGTTCGCTGCAGTTGGTCGAACCAATCCAGGCTCTGATAAATTACGTCTGCCTCAGGATTCAAGCGACCGTCAGTGCCCACAATTTGATCATTGGGTACGTCAAAGGGATTGTATCCACCCAACTGGTTGTAAATGTTTTGAGAAGCAAAGGCCGGGTCGCCATCGGCGGCGGAAGAATTTTTAAGTGCTTCCCACATGGTCTCGTAATACTGACCGGGAGTGATTTGATCGTAGAACGGAACCCCTCGGGTTACTAACCCGGTTTGGGCCGAGACATCGACCCGCACTCCGCCCGCACTACCTTTCTTGGTAGTAATGATAACCACTCCGTTGGCGGCCCGTGAGCCGTAGATGGACGTGGAGGCCGCGTCTTTCAGTATGGTAAACGAGGCTATGTCTTCCTGATTCAGGGTGTTTAGGGGAGCGTTGAACTGGACCCCGTCAACAATGTAGAGCGGCTCGGTAGAACCATTCAGGGTGCCCACCCCCCGTATAATAATACCGGGTGAGTCTCCGGGACCGGCCGGTGAAGTAAACTGAACCCCGGTGGCGTTTCCTTCAATAGCCGCAATGGGCGAGGTAACGTTTCGGCGGGCAAGCTGCTCAGAATCAACGACACTGGCCGAACCGGTAAACGCTTCTTTGGTCGTGTTTCCGTAGGCCACCACCAAAACTTCGTCTAGCTGCACGTTATCCGGAACCATACTCACGTTGATTGTTGACCTGCCGCCAATTGCCTCGGTCTGGTCCTTCGTACCAATAAAGCTGAAGGTCAGTGCCTCGGCATCCGAAGGTACGCTTAGTCGGTACTCGCCGTCAATGTTAGTAACCGTACCCGTGGTGGTTCCCTTCAGGATGACGTTGACCCCGGGGAGAGACTCTCCGGTTTCCTGGGAAGTCACCTGACCGGTAATGGTCATGTCCTGGGCATAGGCCGCAGAAACGCCGAACAACGTAATGATCAGGCACGCGCTTACGGTACGTATGAGGTGCCCAATGTAGCTCGTAGTGGAGCGGTTGGTAAATTTTACTCTCATTTTAACTAGGGTTAGGTAAACAATAATGTTCTTGGTGGACAGTAGATCAACAGGGAAACCGATGACTTAATGGCCAGCCTTGCGGGGCGAAAAGCGTAGGCAGTGTTTCGGTGGCTGCGCTGAACTAGGCACAGCAGCTATAAAAAAAGCTTATCTATTAAACTTTATTCCGATAATTTTTCCAGAGGCTCGTGCCGCCGTGGCCCGGTCGACACGAGCCTCAAAAATTTATCGGAATAACCTCTATTGAGTGTAGCTGCTAAAAGTAGTCAAAAATTTGATTACACCGTGTAATTACCACAGAATCACAATCATATTTGTTTTTGCAGATATTATATTCTGCAATACGTTGATATCGTGAAATTTTATTCTATCAAATTTCTGTAATGAAGGTAATTTTTCAATAAGGCTACCGCTACTCCGCTCATACCTCATTGGCTATTCCTATCTGAGCGATGGTGCGCCGCAAATGCCCACTTAGTTCTTCGGCGCGCTCGTAGTTGGGCCGCTTCAGGGTAAAGGTAAAGGCGCAAACAATTTTGTCGGTCGTAATCTCTCGTACCACCAATTCGTAGCTATCGGCCTTGATCCATTGGTCGTAGGGACGCATCGCTTCGCGCAACCGATCTTCCCAATCGCCGAGTCCGTCCTCTCGCTTTAGCTCAAAGGGCACCGCTACGCGCCCCGCCCGCTGCTTGCCGTAGTTAATCACGTCGGCGGCAAATACTGTATTATTCGGAATGGTGATCAGGTGATCTTCATTATCGACCAGATACACGTTGCTCAGCGTGATGTTCACGATCTTCCCCTCGTGCCCGTTGATCCGCACGTGGTCGCCCAGCGACAGCCGATCCGACATCATGTTCACCAGCCCGTTGATGGTGTTGGCGATGTAGTCTTTGGTGACCAGCACCGTGGCCACCGCCACCAGGCTGAAGGTAGAAAAAAAGTCGTTCCATTTGAGATCGAACAGCAGAAACGCCGCCACCACCAGCGCACCGCGCTTGAGCAGGGTGGCAATGCGGTTGATGGCCAGTACCACGCTGCTCTGCTTGGGTTGGGGATTCTGGCCCTTGAGATAGAAGTAGACGAGCAGCGTTCGGCCGAGTGAAATCAGCAGATTAGCCGATAGATAAAACAGCAGCATCTTGGCCAGACGCAGCACCAGGGTTTCTTGCGCGCGCAACCAAGGGTGATACTCCACGTATACGTAGACCACCGCCAGCAGCAAGGCCAGCTTCAAACCGAAAAGCGTCCTCCTTTTCAGCTCATGCTGCCGAATGCGTTTCTTGTCCGGAAGAGAGGTTTTAATCTGCATAATGCGCACAAAGTTACGAAGAAATCCTTTCCGGGAGCCGATACTAGATCGCCCGGCGCAAATTTACTGTCTTCGCGGAAGAACGCCCCTCCTGAAACAATTATTAGTCTTCTTTCCATACCTTTTTTGAGTCGTTTTCGTTTAATGATCGTCTTCCTTACATGACGCACCTCGTCAGGTATACGGTCTTGCTACCTTAGTCAAGTTTGCTATATTTCGGACTTTACCTCAAACCACTTTATGAAGAAATTATTCATCATCCTCGGAGCCATTCTGGCAATCGTTGTTGTTGCCCTGATTGTTCTGCCCATCCTGTTTAAGGACGATATTCAGAAAGCCATTGATCAGGCCATTGCCGAAAATGTGAACGCCGATGTCTACTACGACATCGACCGCTTTAGCCTGTCGCTCATCAAAAACTTCCCGGATGCCACCGTGACGCTGGGCGATTTCGGGGTAGTAAACCGCGAACCCTTTGCGGGTGATACCCTGCTGGCGGTAGATGAGTTCAACGTCTCGGTCGACCTGGCCAGCATTGTGTTTGGCGACCAGCCGCGCATCAGCGGCATCACGCTCGACGAGCCCAACGTGTACGTGCAGGTGCTGGAAGACGGCCGGGCCAACTACGACATTGCCATTGCCAGCGCCGAAGACACCACCGTGGTCGCCGACACCACCGCCTCGGAAGTGGCCTTTAGCATCGACCACTGGGAGGTGAACCACGCCAACGTGGTCTACGAAGACCTGACCCTACCGATGGTGATGGCTATCCGTGATATGAACCACACCGGCAGCGGCGACTTCACGCTCGACGTGTTCGACATGCAAACCAACACCGAGATCGAGGCCATGAGCGTGAACTACGACGGCGTAGAATATCTCACCAATAAACAAGTTGCTGCCGACGCGGCGCTCAACATCAACCTTCCTGCGGCACAGTACACGTTCTTAGAAAACACCTTCCGGGTCAACGACTTTGCGATGGGCCTCGATGGATCGGTGACCATGCCCGACGAAGATATTGAGATGGATCTCACCTTTGCCGCCAAGGACAACAGCTTCAAGGGCTTGCTATCATTGGTGCCCGGCATGTATCTGGAAGGGTTTGAAGAGGTGCAAACCGAGGGCACTTTCGACTTCAGCGGATTTGCCCGGGGCACCTACAACGAAGAAAGCATGCCCGCCTTCCAACTGAAGCTGCTTACCGAAAACGCGCGCTTTCAGTATCCCGACCTGCCCACGCCCGTCACCAACATTGCGGTCGACCTGCTGGTGGACAACCCCAGCGGGGTGATCGACAACACGGTGGTAAACGTGAAAACGTTCCACGCCGACCTGGGCAACAACCCCATCGACGGGCGGTTCTTGCTCGAGGGCTTGTCTACCTACAAGATAGACACCGAGGTGCGCGCCAAGCTCAACCTAGCCGACATGATGAAACTCTACCCGATGGATAGCCTGGAGCTCAAGGGGATGTATACGCTCGACCTGGTGGCCCAAGGCGTGTACGACAGTGCCACGAACCGGATTCCGACCATCGATATGGACATGGCCCTGCAGAACGGCTACGTGAAATCGGGCGACTACCCGCCGCTGGAGGACATGCGCTTTACCTCCACGGTGAAGAACCAAACCGGCCGCTTGGCCGAAACTACCGCGCGGGTCGATGACTTCGATATGACTTTGGCCGACGAGCCCTTTCACGCCGATCTGGTGGTGTCCAATCTGGACGACTACACCTGGGACCTGGCGGCCAACGGCACGCTGGACCTGCAAAAGCTTACCCAGATTTATCCGCTGGAAGGCACCGAACTGGCCGGAATTATTCAGACTGACATCCGGACGAAGGGTAAGATGTCGGACGTGGAAGCCGAGCGATACGCCCAGTTGCCCACCAGCGGTACGATGCAGGTCAGCAATCTGAGCTACGTGAGCGAAGACCTGCCGCAGGGCCTGCAGATCAACCAGGCGCAGGCGGAGTTTAATCCGGAGCGTATCGCGCTCGAGAACTACCAGGGCACGGTCGGCAAGAGTGACCTGCGTTTGTCGGGCTACCTATCAAATTACCTGGGCTACGCCCTGGCCGACAATGAAACCCTACGCGGACAGCTGGACATGAAGTCGGGCAAGTTTGATTTGAACGAGTGGATGACCGAGGAGGAAGCAGCGGCTCCCGCCGAAGAAGATACGGCAACGCTGGCGGTGGTGGAGGTGCCCAAGAACATCGACTTTGTGATGAACGCCAACATTGCCGAGGTGCTCTACGACGACATGACGCTGAACAATATGGACGGGCAGGTTGTGGTGCGCGACGGCGTGGTGCGCATGAACGACCTGGACTTTGCCTCGCTGGGCGGGCAGTTTGCCATGAACGGCACCTACGACACCCGCAACCTTGAACGACCCGCCTTCGATTTCAACCTGGACATCAAGGATTTGGGTATTCGAGAGTCCTACCAGACGTTCAACACCGTGCAGGCCCTGGCCCCGATTGCCCAAAACATGAACGGCGACCTGTCGACGCGCTTCTCGATCGCTGGGCTGCTGCAACCCGATATGTCACCGCTGCTCAATAGCATCAGTGGCAAGGGTTTGCTGGACATTGCGAACGCGGCGGTGGAAGACTCCAAGGTGGTGGGCGCGATCACGGCGGTGACCAAGCTGAGCAATACCAAAACCATTGCCCTGCGCGACACCCGAATCCAGTTCGAGATCAAGAACGGGCGCGTGTTCGTGCAGCCCTTCGACGTGAACGTTGGCAACTTCAAGACGGTGATTGCCGGTAGCAACGGCATCGACGGTTCGCTGGACTATGACCTGAAGATGACCGTGCCCGCGGGTAGTGTGGGGACAGCCGTGAACAGCGCTATTGCCAAGCTTACGGGCGACGGTGGCAACGTATCGTCCGACATCCTGCTGAACCTGAGTCTGGGGGGCACCTACGATAACCCCAAGGTGGGGCTGGGAGGAGCCGAAGCGGGCGAAGGCGGAGTGAAGCAAGTCGCCAAAGCCGCCGTAAAAGAGAAAGTGGCCGAGCAGAAGGAAAAGCTAAAGGATGAGGTAGACCAAAAGAAAGCGGAGGCCGAAGCCGAAGCCCGCCGCCGCGCCGAAGAAGCCAAGCAGAAGCTCCAGGCCGAAAAAGAAGAGGCCGAACGCAAGGCCAAGGCCGAAGCCGACCGCTTGAAACAAGAGGCTGAGAAAAAAGCTAATGAGGCTAAGAAAGAAGTGAAGGAGGAGGCCAAGGAAAAGTTGAAGAAGCTGTTTCCGCCGCGGTAGCGCCAAAGGGGGGGAAGGAAGTAGCTTACTGTTTGGGTATAATCTTACAGTACAAGAAGGCAGCATTGCGTTATGGGTTTGCTTGGCCTCCTTTAACTATTAAAAAATCGATGAGAGGCTTATAAATGGTGTTGTTCAAATGTTGAGTATACCATTGTGAATAAGTTCCTTGCTTAATATGATGATTAACTAGCTTTGCCTCTTCTAAAAGTACCCACAAATTATGGGTAGCCCGATTAGCAAAGCCAAATACCTTATTAGCTTTTAGGCCGTCTAATCCATACGCTTGACAAGCAGGACACGGACAATTCACTAATTTCTCTTCTTCGGCTCTACTCACTTGTCTTCCTCGCCAGCTTCCTAACTGCGTTACCAAGCGATCACCAGTGCCAGGTAATTGAATAATTCCCCGAGCCGCTCGGTTTCGCCAACCGGTAGAATCAACAGAATCCATCCCCAACAGCGCAGTAAGATGAATCGTAGCAGTGCCGCCTACTCCGAACACGTGAATGCTCTTATCATGAAATGCTTGTCGTACACTTTGTAAGCTTTTCAACACATCCTGATAAGCCATTGCTTTAGGGGCTCGAAGCAGATTTGGAACTATACCCCCCAATGCTATATGAGACTTCTTCTTTAGATTAGCTTCTGCCTGAAATAAATCGATGTAAGTTTGGATAGACCGGCATACGTGCATCACGGGAACAAAGCCATCGTAGCTATACGCCTTGTTCATTTTCATGGTTTGCGTCAAGCAAACGTACTGTTCTCTATCCGACATGGCGGGAGCGGGGATGTAATCTTGCGGAATGGCGTACCAGTCGGGCTGCGCTTTGTCTACAAACTCGAGGTATTCTAACTGAGATACCTGTAGCGATTTGCGCCAGAAACTGAACGATCCGTTGTCAAGATAGATAGCAATGTTTTCAGGGACTTCCAAGTAAGCGCGAAGCCCCTGTTGCATAATTTTATTTCGGCTTCCTTTCTTCGTTCCGATCTCCGCATAGGACACCATGATAGAGCGAATACTAGGAATATAGTAAGGCGAAGTAGGCTGCCATACATAGGGTTTACGACTCGTTAGGCTAAGACCTACGACTATTTCCATTGAGAGGGCGGCTTTTGCTTTTCTTGTATCTTTTTATACTCTTTATCTAAATCATCAAAAGCGTTTCGTTCAGTTTTCTTGGACTTTGATTTTGGAGGCTTATTTTTAACCATAACTGGAAAGTTAACCATTTGTCCGGATAGAATAGCTTCACCATCTTCTAAACTTGATAGCATTTTTAGCTCGTTCTCGCTCAAGGACTCAATAACTCTTCTTATGTAGTTCTGGTCAGTTGGACTCGTTATACGCATGATCATAAACGAATTACACATAGCTAGTGCAGTTTCATCAATCCGAGAAGGACGCTGACTAACCATTAAAAGTCCAACGCCAAACTCTCTTCCCTCTTGTGCAATCTGCTTTGTTAACATCACGGCCCGATTTTCCGCATTCGTCACTGCTTTCCCTGGTGCAAAATGGTGAGCTTCTTCCAAAAGAAAGAGAACCGGTAATATAGGTTCCCCACGTACCCTTGCCTTGAATATTTCATCAACAATTACTGCGTAGATAGTAGCTTGGAAATCATTCGTATAACCAGCTAACGATACAACACTGATCTGTCCGTATTTGACCATATCAGTTCTCTTTTTCGGAATTTCAATAGATGTTTTTGCGCGTACTTTGTTGAGCTTTTCCATTTCATGCAGGTTTTTAGCTGCTCTCAAAGTTCTTTTCTTGATGCCCTCAAATGTTTTCTTATCTGTGCCAGTGTATCTATCCATTCTGTTCCAACCCCAGTCTTTCAATACAGAAATATTTGTCAGTCTATCGGGATCATCTTTGTCCAAATCTAGTATGTATTCTGCTGCTTCAGCTAGATAAGCAATGAGCCACATGTTCTGCTTTATTCCATATTGCCTTATATTTTCTCTATTTGTAATATTGGCCAACCACTCTACTCTCTGCTGGTTTTCTGAAGTATCATCTACATAGAAGCTCTTAGCAGCTTCAAACAGATCATCGAATAACCCTTTCATAGTGTCAGTTAACTTATAGGCTAATCCGTCAATAATATGAGCCACTGTGTCCGCTTCCTCTTCAAAAAGGGGAAATGTTGCATGATATTTCTTTACTTTATCGCTTTTACCCTCAATATCAAATTCAACATAGTCACCTTTTGGATCAAAAATAACGATAGGCCAGTTTTTTTCAGTGAGTTCTTCAATAATACGCTTCGCGGCCCAGCTCTTGCCAGCACCGGTTGTTGCTAAAATTGCTAGGTGTCTCTTTACAATAGAATTCCCGTTAATTACCACCGAAACACCTTCTTGCCTAGGTAGATGGGCTATGTCTAAAGCACTGTTATTTTGATCTATGTCTCCAACTAGTATTCTCCTCAAATCATTCGTATGGGGTCTGTAAGCTCGAGTAGCTGGTTTAGGAGGATACCTTAAAAAGCTAAGCCTGCCTTGGCCTGAACCATCTGCAGGTTCATAACCTAATATCTGGCATTCAGCAGTAACCATTTCTCTACTTAATGAGAGTACTGTATCTATAGGATTAGTCTTGGTTTCCGATAGTTCGTGTCCTGCTTCGGAAGGAAACAACGGGTTCATTCTCTCTATACTTTGTATTTTAGCCCATATACGAATTTCTTCATTCGGCTCATCAGGACGTATAGATTGCAAGTTTGCGTCTACCGCAACGATATCTTGTTCCCTTATAGCTTCAGGCGAAACTGCAATGCGAAACATCCCGCTTGTGCTTGGGCCTACAATGAATCCGACAGTGTCATGCGTTTTGTTCATAGGTATGGTAATTAGTTTGCTTCTGGTCTGAACAGCCAATCTCGCTGGTTCATGTACATAGATTGTATTAATATCCTCCTCATCTCCTCATCGCCGATTTCGCCAGTCTGAAGGCTTACTCCAAGGGAATGACGAATAATTTTGTCGTAAGCATCTGTCATCCATTTAGGAATTTTTGCGTGTTTATCCGCTATATCGAGTCCTACCGGGAATCCATACCCAGGTAAAAGTTTGGAGTATAAAAATATTCTGGATGCGGCTTCGTAAACTTGGTTTTCCAACTCATTAAATACTTCTATACGTATCGGGTAGTTGGTATTAGATACAGACAAATAGAAGCCTTTAATTGATGGGAATCCTATTGAACTGTGTGGTGACAGAGGTTTCCAATCAATAATCGTTTCATGAGACTCGCCCGGCAAAAAAATTTCACCTTTAGAAAAACCTTTATATTTACTAATCATCCAGGGTTCAGAATAGTCTCCTGGCTCTAGTATCATTGACAGTAAAATGTCGTCTGAATATCCTAACCTGTTCACTAAAGATTCAGCATCATTCAGATCTGTTCTACCGAAAGTGTCATTAAACCAATCTCCTTTTCCGTTTTCGTGCAGCTTATCAAATACACGTGCTAATAAAACCGTCCTGTTAAATTCATTCAATCTACCACGTTCAACTATCCCTGCTATGATTGGGACAGGATTACGAGATTTGGCTTCTTCTATAATTTTGCTGTAAAGAAATGACATCCATGCTAGAGGTTCAAACAGACGACGTTCAATTAGCTCTTTGTATCGCTTAGTTATCTTAGGATATATTTCTCTACCAGCCCTTTCAAGAAACTCTTCCTTCAAATCTTCTGAGCCTTTCAAGTCAGCAGCGTAATTGTCAAGAAATAGGTCTATATCTTTTTCAGTAAAAGGGGCATGCCCTTGATAATGCCAGACCGTATATACTAAGGGCCCATGAAATAGTAATACTCTTAAATCTTTGTTTCTTTTAAGAGTCGATAAACCACCAAGTATTTCGGATGTGATACGAACTATATCAGTAAAATCATTTCTATCTCTACTACCGCCCTCTAAATCTCCCATTATAATCGGATAATGACCAAACTGTTCCCTTTGAGCCAAATCAGACTCTCCAGTTTTAACACAATACGAACCAACTCGAACTAGAATAGGGTTTTGTCCTGAAAATTCTACTTTCCCAACTCCTCCGTCTATAAAGGACACAACCTCTTGCTGACAGTCGTTCCAAGTCACATGGCGAACAGATTTAATATCTATGATAGGCTTCCTCTTACCAGCAGAAGCTCTCTGTGCAACTTCTCTTAGTTTCTTTACAAATTCGGTCGTGTTACTGAAATAGTTGTTCCTAAGACTCTTAGCGACAACTAACGCATTCTCTTGTAGCCTTACAAAAATATGGGGTCGACTCTGCATTTCCCTTGCTATTCCTTCTTTAGAGTAGTGGTCTTCTTCTAAATTATTCATAACATAGCTCGTTTAACATCAATACCTAAAGCCGTCAAAACTCTTCTTGCATCTGCCGTTCTAAACTGGCTAACCGGCAGGCCAGTAAGTAAGCTAAATAGCCATTTCGGAGCTACTCTTTGATGCCCAATGAGAACATACCAAGATTCAAATCTAGCCGCCGCCGGAGGATTATCTGCTAAAGCGAAAATAGCCTTTTCTAGCAACTCTTCTTTAGTGGTATTAATCTCCGTACCTCTAAAAGCGATTGCTTCGCTTCGAGTTTGCTCAATAGGAGGAGGAGCTTTGAAAAGCCAGTCGTAAAGCGCCGCACCTTGTTTGCCAATTGAACCTTCGGCAATGGCTATTTTGCCCTGAGCGTGTATTTGTAAATTAGAAAGCGTATCATTCAGCGTAGCTTGATACATTTTTCCCATACAGAATAGCATTTCACTAAACGAACTGCCTTCAGTAATTTTCCGGAGTCGGGTTTCCGTTAAGGATTTTAGTTCTTGTGCCCGACTAATTGTCATCTTCCGATCATAGTAAGGAATAGCAGTATCTGAGGTAATTAAACCATATTGCGCCGAAAGAATAAAGATAGAAGGATAGTTATTCTGTTGGGGATACGCAGCGACGCTATTCAAATATTTTCTGGTAATCTGATAAGCGGGTCCATTGTAGCGCTCAATAGCAGGTAGTAGTTCTGGATTCTGCTTCTTTCTTTGTGAACAAGCTAGCACCAACAATCTTGATTTACTTGTCATAGATCGCTAAAACGTTCATGTCGGGTTCAGATTTAAGCGTTCCGACTAACCGTAAGCCATGTTTAAAGCCACGCTTGATAAAATTGTAAGCAAATACTCCCGTATCATATTGACCCGCCGGGCTAATATGTAAGTGTAGCGTATCTCCTTCATCAGTAAGCGGTACGCGATAGTCAATCCAGCGGATGCGTTTATGCTCCAAAGCTGCTTGCTCTACGGCTATCATCGCCTGGGTAGCACTAAAGTTAGTATTAAACCAGTTCCAGTATTCCCTCCTTGCGTTCCTTAGCTCATCTGGTCTCCCCTTGTCAGGGTAACTGGGTGGTTCACTACCATCTCTTCCCTTTAGTGTATTGTAGATGAGTTCTATTTTACCATCCTCAAACTCGGCTGCGGTAGGAACAAGTTTAGTTTCGGGCAAATTCTTTTCCTGAGCCTGAGCTTGGCTTGGCAAGTTCAGAAATGTAAGTTGACGAGGCACTTCGGCCACGGAGACAGGACTACGCCACTCCCGCTCAGAAGCATTGTTTACTAAGTAAATCCGACTCGGATGATTTAACAGATAATGCATGCTCAATTGTACAAGTTGGCGTTGTGGCGTTTTAATTGGATGTAAAGTGACTCGATTTTTCTCGATGCTACTTGTTTGTCTTTCAACATTCCCTTCACCCGCTGCTTTTATGTCTAAGCCTGGTAATAGATTTGCGAATTTTCCAATAAGATCACCAACAGTAACACTAGCTTCAAGGGCTAATTTACCTTTTAAAGCATTAATTTTATCCTCGGTAATTTCAATAACTGTTTCACCGGTTTCAGTTTCTGGACTAACTATCGCATCGTAAAAGCGGCTGATATGGTCAGCATCTATAAAAAGCGGCGCATCAGCCAACCATGCGATATTTGAAGGAAGATCACTCATATTTTAAAGGCTTTGGTAATTTATTCTTTTTATCGAAACATTGCTATAATGATAGCTACAAAATTATAATAATAGCTATTTTGCCTATCATCCCTAAGGGTTTCATTGAGTACGAAGATCGGTTGATAACCCACGATAACTTCTATTGATGAGCAGCAACTTCATCGGGCTGGTACTGATATAAAAAGTCGGGACAAAAGTCGTATTCATTGGGCCAATAGATTCCTCGTCTATCTTCGTATATCTTCACCTTTCGAAAGTAGTCAGCATTCGCTAAGGGACCACTTAATGCATCCTCTCCGATAAAGGGAGTAAAGTCAATCGTTTTTTCCTGATGATCGCTAAACTGAAAACGTATTCGTTTATCATTCAGCACTTCCAGGTTGGTAATACGTATCATAGTTCTTTAATCTAATGGATCGATTTTATCTAGTATTTCCTGGCTTCGGGCTTTCTGCCAATTAGCTAATAGCTCCTCGCGGTGCTCCATTGCCCATTCAACCGCCAGCACTCGAGCTCGTTTGGGAAGGCTACCTTCTAGTATCTCTAACGTTCTAATATCCAATAAAGCTTCATTTTCCTGATAAATTACGTGAAAGTGCGGTGGGTTATGGTCGTTGTAAAACATCCGAATAATGATCCCATAAAATCGGCTTATTTCCGGCATACGTGATGAGTGTTCTAAAACAAATTGACTGACTAATTATTGCATACAAGCTTAAACCCACCCCTTTTCTTTAGCCTCAGTGTACCCTCGGGCTCTAATCACTGAGGCGGGGTTATCTAGTGCCCCGTATCCCCACTCATGGTAATCTTGCCGATTACCGTTGTAGTCGGTGTGCGAATCGTTACGTACAATATCCAAAACACTTAGTTCATTCGCCAACTTCCAGGTTTCGGCTTTGGTCAAGTCCATTAGCGGCGTATGAATGGTGATTGGCGTTTCGAGAGCAAGTGACAGCGTTTGTTCCATAGAATCAATAAAATCGCGCCGACAGTCAGGATACCCGGAGTAGTCAGTTTGGCACATACCGCCTACCAAATGGGTAATTCCCTTATTATAAGCATGGCTCGCGGCTAATGTCAAAAAAACCGCATTGCGTCCCGGGACAAACGATGAAGGTAAGGCCTTGTTACGTTCGTGCTTCATGCCGATGTCTTTATCGTGTTCTGTGAGGGATGACCCGCTAAGGGCACCGCAGATGTTAAGCGTAGAGAAGGGAACATCAGCTTTAGTAGCAATCAATTCAGCTTGCTTCAGCTCTACTGAGTGCTTTTGCCCATAGTGAAACCCTAACGCTTCCACGCGATCAAACCGTTGAATAGCCCAAAATAAACAAGTGGTGGAATCTTGGCCGCCAGACAAGAGAACTACGGCAGTATCGTGCATAGATTGTAAGTATGTGCCTGTAATGTATGTGAAAAAAGTCAATCAATCAAA
This sequence comes from Cyclobacteriaceae bacterium, assembly GCA_965217295.1. Taxonomy (GTDB): domain Bacteria; phylum Bacteroidota; class Bacteroidia; order Cytophagales; family Cyclobacteriaceae; genus Tunicatimonas. The sequence continues at coordinate 1,373,561 of CBDCHR010000008.1, read as the reverse complement.
GCAATAGATCAACTACTTAGCTTACCTATAATTATGCAGGACGATCAATAAACCATCCCAAACAGCCACAATGGAATGCGATCGCCGCTGCCAATCTCTAAATCGTCCAGGGCGCGGTAGGCGTGGGGAGTATCGACTGTCTGGCGGGCCGATTTGCCTTTGCCTCCCACCTCGATCACGTAGTGGTGATCAATGAGAAAGTCGGCGCGGCGGTGGAGGTGCAGGGTGTGGCGGGGGGCTAACTGACTGGCGAAGAAGGTTTCTCGTAAACTGCCCCGGTCTACCTGGCCGGGTTGCAGTGCGTGGGCCAGATTGGGGTTGTCTAGGTACACCTTGTCCGGCTTTTGCAATACACTGATATCGCGGTCGGGTACGTGCAGCAGGCGCAGCAGCCGGGCCTGGGCCAAGTAGTGTAGGTACTGCGTTAGGGTGTTGCGGTGGATGCCAATACGTTCGCTCAGTTTGCTAATATTTGGTTTAAAGGGGGCACTGGCCGCCACCACCTTGAGCAACTGAAGCAACTTACGACTCTTGCTCGGGTCGAAGCCCGGCAGGTACTTCAGGTCTACCTCCAGCACCAATTGCAGGGTTTGCTCGAGGGTGAGCAGGTAGTCACGGTCCTTCTCCAAAAAGTAGGGGTAGTAGCCGTGCCGGAGATAGTTAGCAAATGCCTCCAACGGACGAAACATGGCCGATAAGTCGGCGGCTAGCTCCACGTGCCGGGCCATCAGGTCAGCAAGCGAAACCGGTGATAGCGCATGTCCTTCGCTTAGTACCAGGTACTCTCGAAGCGATAACCCAGGAAGTTCGTAGAGGAGCGCCCGGCGACTTAGGTCTGCGTCCTGCCGGGCAATCTCGATAATCGACGACCCGGAAAAAGTAATCTTAAGCTCCGGGAAGGTATCGTAGGTGTTCTTTAGCTCCCGCGACCAAGCGGCATATTTGTGCACTTCGTCGAGGAATAAGTACTGCCCGCCTTGCTGGTAGAACGCTTCGGCTACGTCGTAGAGCCGGTTTTCGGTAAAGTAGGCATCGTCGAGGGTGGCGTACAGCACCCGATGACCCTGTTCTTGTAGTCGCCGCAGTTGCTGAAGCAGTAGGGTGGTTTTGCCGGTTCCGCGCGCTCCCACCACACCATTAAGCCGCCACTGCCAGTTGATCGGCCGGAGCAAACTGCGTTGGTACCTCAGGTCGGTACGGGCGAGCAGACGTTGTGATTTGGTAAGTAATTCGTTCATATGCTGGTTTGGAACAGCAAAAATACGGATAAATTGCTGTTTTGAACCAGCAATTCGTCAGATTTAGCACTTAGCTAGGCGATTTTATGCACGAGCGCGCGTTTTACAGAACCCAGAAAATTACTACCTTCGGTGGCACCATTCACAACCTATGTCCTATGCTACGCGCCCTTCCGTTCCTGCTTCTACTTACTGTCTCTTTCCCCACCCTCAGCCAATCGCTGAAAGTCTCGGCCGATCAGCGCCACCTGGTGCACGACGACGGCACGCCCTTCTTCTGGCTGGGCGACACCGCCTGGGAATTGTTTCATCGGCTAGACCGGGAAGAGGCCACGCAGTATCTGCAAGACCGGGCCAACAAGGGCTTCACCGTGATTCAGGCGGTGGTGCTGGCCGAGTTGGACGGACTTAATATTCCCAACCCCTACGGCGATACGCCGCTAACGGACAACGATCCTACACAGCCCAACGAAGCCTACTTCGAACACGTGGACTTTATCGTGAACCAGGCCGAAGAACTCGGGTTGTACATCGGGATGCTGCCCACCTGGGGCGATAAGTTCAACAAAAAGTGGGGCGTGGGTCCCGAAGTATTCACCCCGGCCAACGCCCGCGCCTTTGGCGAGTTTCTGGGCGAGCGCTACCGCGACGAACCGATCATCTGGATTCTGGGCGGCGACCGCAATCCCGAAGAGGAAGACGACTTTGCTATCGTTCGAGCTATGGCCGAAGGACTGGCGACGGGCGACGAAAACACGCACCTGATGACCTACCACCCGCAGGGCGACTTTAACTCGGCGCAGTTTTTCCATGATGACGACTGGCTGGACTTCAATATGTTTCAGTCGGGGCACGGCAGTCGCAACAAAAAGAACTACCGCTGGACGCTGGCTAACTACGAGCGCGTCCCGACCAAACCCAACCTTGACGGTGAACCCAACTACGAAGACCATCCCATCGACTGGAAGCCCGCCAACGGCTGGTTCGACGAGTACGACGTGCGCAAACTGGCCTACTGGTCGATGCTATCGGGAGCGTTCGGCCATACCTACGGCGACCACAACATTTGGCAGATGTGGCAACCGGGACGAGAACCCATCTCCTCGGCCCGCACCCCCTGGAAAGAGGCGCTGAAGCACCCCGGCTCCGAACAGATGGGCTTTATGCGACAGTTGTTCGAGTCGCGCCCCTTCACCACGCTGGTGCCCGACACCACCTTGGTGGTAAACGCCGAAGGCGACCTGCCGGTGCGGGCGGCGCGGGGCGACGGCTTCCTGATGGTGTATCTGCCCCAGCACGCCAGCGTGAACGTGGATCTGAAAAAGCTATCGGGCCGACGGGCGCACGTGTGGTGGTTCGACCCGCGCACGGGAGACAGCGTTAACTTGGGAGAGGTGAAAAGCAACGGCAGCCGCACCTTCAACACTCCCAACGCCGAGAAAGACTGGGTGCTGGTGGTGGATGACGCGGCGCGCGACTTTTCCCCTCCCGGCGAAGCGGTGTTCGTTCAGAATAATTAGTTGCTTGCGCTTGAGTGATTTAGGGGATCAGTTCGTACCACTTTTCCACCTCAGCAGTTTCTACGAAAAGGTTGTCTATGCGGACTATCTACTAACGAAACGCAACATGCGTCCGTTTCTCTCGGGCATAAACTCTTTCTGCTCTTTCGCTATCTGCCCATTCACAATGACAAACTCGAAGCCCTCGGCCAACTGCAAGGGGTTTTCGTAGGTAGCGGTGGCGCGCACCTGCGTCGGATCAAATACCAGCATATCGGCTTTCATACCGGGAGCGATGTGCCCCCGGTCGGTGATCTTCATGGTTTGGGCGGGCAGTAAAGTCATCTTGCGCACCGCTCCGGGCAGCGTGAGCAGACTATCTTGTATCACAAAGGTCTCGATGATCTTGGCAAAGGTGCCGTGCCCCCGCGGATGACGTGCCGTCGGACTGCCGTCGGAGCAGATCATCACCGTCGAGTCCACAATGATTCGCGCCTGCAACGAATCGTCCATCACAAAGTAGGCTCCCGAAGCCCCGCCCGGCTTGATTTCATCGATTAGAATATCTTCAAAGGGCTTGCCTTGTTCGGTGGCGAGTCGGGCCAGCGTCTTTCCGGCGTAGGGAGCAGTGCCCAGCAGTGTGGCTGCCGGGCCGTTGCGCTGGTTCACCTTGTCACGCAGAAACGTAGCCAGTTCGTCACGTCGCGAGGCCACCACCCGCGCAAAATCATTAGGGGGCTTGGCCCAGTCGGGGAACAGAATGCCGATGCCAGTGTAGCTGGCGGTGTACGGATACACGTCGGCGCTCACTACGATGCCCCGCTGCCGGGCGCTATCGAGCAACTGCAAAACTTCTTTGGCCCGGTTGCGGCCCTTTCCGTAAACCACCTTGAGGTGCGAAGCGTGCACCGCGCAGTGTTTGCCCTGCCGCAGCAGTTCGCGCAGCGAGGCTTCTACCGCCGCGTCGTCTTCGTTGCGCACGTGGCTGGTGATCAGCTTGTGGCGTTCGCCCACGAGGCGCGCCAGGTACTCTAACTCGTAGTCGGGAGCGTACCAGCCAGGTACATACTCCAGACCGGTAGTCATGCCAAAGCATCCGGCGTCCAGGTTGTCGGTGAGCAGTTTGCCCATTGCTTGTAGTTGGGCCTCGGTGGGGCGGGGGTTATAGTTGATGCCCGACAGCATCCGCAGGGTGCCGTGCCCCACGAACATGGCCACGTTGACGCCCGGCACGGTGTCGGCCACCTGCTGCATCCAGGTGCCCAGATCAGGAACGGCCGGACTGGATCCGTCTTTGCCCAGCGCGATGGTGGTGACGCCCATCGCCAGGAAGTTCGGGAAGCTAGGCGTGGTGAGCGGGTCGCCGTGGCTGTGCATATCGATGAAACCGGGGGTAACCACTTTTCCGGTGGCATCAATAGTGCGCTTCACCGCAACTAAACTGGGGTCGACCGAGCCGACAAAGGCAATGGTATCGGCTCGAAGCAGCACGTCGGCGCGGTAGCCGGGTTGCCCGGTGCCATCGACCAGGATGCCGTTTTGGATTAGCAGTGAATACGTTGAAGAATCTTGGATACTCAGAAACGTTTCAAAGTCCGACGGCGCGGATTGGCACGCTACGATAACAATGAGGAAAAACAGCAATGCGCGCATCGGTGGGTGCCTTGGTGGTAGGTGGTGAATAACCGGCAATAAAGAAATTTTCGAGTAAAAACAGAATTTTTGTTGGATAACTACTCATTCCGCCAACTGCCCGCCGGGCGGGGGCTCAAAACAGAGTTTGAATTACCTAAGCTGCTTGCTTCGCAATCAGTGCAATACCCAACGCTAATCGCTTGAACTATCTTCTCCCATCACCAAACGGTTGCACTTCATTAGTATCTCTTGTAATTCGTTTCCCGCTGATCTTAGCGGATCAATGCCTTTGATCAGGGCAGTTCGCATCTCGTACAGCTTCGCTTGGTTATCCTTTTGCGCGTCTTTCTTTAGTTGAATTTTCATCAGCGCCTCTTGTTGGTTTTGCTCAGGATTGAACCATCCGTTCAGTTCGGAGCACTGATGACAAACTCCGTTCTTGTTTACCAGCGCACAGCGACGGTCAAAAATACCGGTCATCGTTCTACGAGCTGACTGGAGTAGATACTTTACCGCTCCTTCGGTTCTACCAAGAATCAACGTAATCTCCTTAACCGAGAAATCATATACGTCCTTTAGCATCAGTGCGACCTGATTTTCTACGGGAAGGGTTTTGGAAATACAGGTGAAGCAGGTGCTGATATGTTCCTGAATATCGTAGCTTCCCGCAGTAGAAGTGGCCGCGACCCTTTCTATAGAACGAGTAAGCGTCGTATCGTTCCGCGCCTGCTCTTTCGCTTGCGCTAGTACATCCGAGACCCACCGCCTTCTGGTTTTCAGAAGATTGGTAGCCAAGTTGGTGGCGATTTGAAACACCCAGGTTTTCAACGATGCTTCGCCCCGGTACTGATACAGCTTGTCGTAGGCGCGAATGAAAGTATCGTGGGTGAGGTCCTCAGCATCGTTTCGATTGGCTAGTAGACGGTAGAGGTAGGATCTGAGGGTCTCCTGAAACTCAGCAAAAAGCTGCTGAAAGGCGTTGATGTCGCCTTCCAACGCTTCTTTGAGTAGCTGATCTTCGGTGGTTTCCATCGGTTAAGAGATCAGTACCACTTTTCCGGTGGTTTGCCGGGCTTCTATATCCTGGTGGGCCCGGGCCGCCTCTTCCAGTGGATACGCGTGAGTGACTTCAACCGTAATCTTACCTTCGGCGATCAGGCCAATCATCGCTTCCAGGGAGGACTGCCACTGTTGGGGTTTGTGCTGGACAAAGTGAGCCAAATTGAAACTCAGCAGATTGTGGCTTTCGTCCACGAAGTGTTCGGAGTGGACCAAGCCTGGCTCACCGCTGGCCGCACCGTAGACGATCATCGTTCCTCCGGCTCTGAGGCAAGCAAAACTTTGACGATAAACGTCTCCGCCCACCATTTCCAGTACGTAGTCTACCTTTTCTCCGCCGTTCTCTCGCAACAGTTCTTCGGGCCAGCCAGCATCGCGGTAGTTGATGACAATATCGGCCCCCAACTTTTGGGCAACGCCCAGCTTCTGATCCGAGCTGCCGGTAGCGATCACCTTAGCACCAGCTAGTTTTGCCAATTGTACCAGTAAAGAACCTACTCCTCCCGCTGCGGCGTGAATTAGAATCATTTTTCCGGCGATGTTTTGGGCTACCTGGTGTAGTATCAAATGGGCAGTGGTGCCCTGTACGAAGATAGCGGCGGCGGCCTTCGATGCAATAGACGGTGGCAAAGGCACGCAGTATTGTGCCAAGGCAATGACGTGCTGCGAATAACCACCCCCCGAGGGCAAAATAGCCAACACCCGGCTTCCGATGGGGTAAGAAGAAGAATCTATTTCCTCTCCTACTGCAACCACTTCGCCAACGGCCTCCGATCCTAGCACGTAGGGCAAAGGGGTCGGCATAAAATAGGTGTTTCTTCGGCGAAGCACGTCAGAATAATTGACTCCCGCCACCTCCACCTGAATGAGCAATTCGCCCGCTTGGGGAGAAGGAATTTTGGTTTCAGCAACTTGCAATACCTCAGCAGTGCCGTAGTCAGTGAGGCGAATTTGATGCGTTGTTTTGTTAATTGTCATGATACGAATTTTTTTGGTGTATACTGCTATGACAATCGACCCGCGCAGAACGGATGAAAAATGAGAAGTTTTTTAGGTTATGCGAAATTGCACCTGCCCCCCCGCCAAGTAAGGCTTTTCATCACGGAATGTTAAGCCCTCACTCATCCCGCAAACTATCCACCGGGTTGCGCGTGGCGGCGCGTAGGGTTTGTTGGCTAATGGTAATGAGCGCAATGAGCACGACCACGACGGTGGGCAGCACGAAAAACCACCAGGATACGGCGACCCGGTAGGCAAAGTCCGCCAGCCAGTCGGCCAGAAAGTAGTTGGCCACCGGGATGGCAATGGCCGATGAGATGATGATTAGCTTGAGGTACTGCTGAGAAAGAAGCACGAACACATGCGGCACGGTGGCTCCCAGCACCTTGCGGATGCCGATTTCCTTGGTTCTTCGGGTCAGACTGAACGCCGTGAGTCCGATTAGGCCGAGGCAGGCAATCAGGATGGCTAAGGCGGCAAAGGTGGTGAAGCCTTTCAGTATCATTTGCTCCATTAGGTATCCAAGCGCTAACTGATCATCCAGAAAAGCGTATTCATAGATATTCTGGGGAAACACCGCTTCCCACCCTTCTTTCAACGCTTCCAAACCCGGTTGCCCCGCCAACTTCACCGCCGCCTCAAAGATGCCGTAGTCCCAGTTGATCAGCACACCGGGACTAATATCTTCCTGCAAGGCGTTGTTATGATAATCTTCTACCACCCCCACAACCGTGGCTTGCCCTTCGTTGATCGTTAGTTTCTGACCTAGTGCTGCCTGAGGCGACATACCCAAAGCCTCGACTAGTTTTTCGTTGACGATAAACTCATCGAACTCATCGCTGATGCGGGTGAAGTTTCTTCCGGCCACCAGCTTGAGTTGATAGAAATCCAGGTAGGCAAGATCAATACTTTTCATCTCCGCTTCCAGGCCCTCTACTTCCGTTTGGTGAGGCAGCCGGGCGGTGGTGCCCATTCGAACTTCAGCAGCGGTAGGAGCACCGGTCGCCAGCGTTACTTCGGTAATCGTAGGCTGATTCAGCAAGCGGGTGCGCAGTGCTTCGGCCCGTTGCTCGTCCGGCACCGGCGTGGTCACGATTGCTTCGGTGGCAAACCCCAGGTCGGCATCCTGCATATACCGCAGTTGCTGATACACCACCAGGGCACCGATGCCTAGCACCAGGACGATAGAAAACTGGAGCACCATGAGCGACTTGTGCAACCCGAAACTCCGGTCTCGAAAAGAAATAACGTTGCCCTTGAGGGCTTTCACCGGCTCGAAGGCCGAGACTACCAGGGCCGGGTACACGGCCGCTACTCCGCTCACCACCAACCCGAGCAATGCGCCGATGCCGATGATACTGCTGCTCAGCGATAGGTCTAGGCGAATGACTGAGAACAGGTTGTTGAGTTGACGAAGGCACAGGCTCGTCAGCAAGAGTGACCCAACGACGGCCCCGGCCACGATCAGGCTATTTTCGCTGAGGTACTGCGCAAAAAGTTGAACCCGACTTCCGCCCAGCACCTTTCTGACCCCCACCTCCTTGGCCTGCTGCGAAGCCTGGGCCGTGGCCAGGTTAACAAAGTTGATGCAGGCAACCAGCAGAATAAAAATACCAATCCAGATGGCCGACCGGATAACGCTCATCGGCATGGTGTAGCTGTTGATGCTGGTGCTGTATAAGGTTTCGGTATGGATGCCGGTGAGCGGCTGGAGGGCGTAGCTGATTCGCTGCCGGTCCTGCTCGTTTAGGTACTTCGCTTTCCAGGTATCAATCTGCTGCTCCAGCCCCGCGAGCGACGTGCCGGGTTGCGGAATCACGTAGGTGGTGCCCTGATAATTTCCCGACCAGTTGCCCGCAAAGTAGGGATTGTACATCTTGTAAAACGCGTAGGGCACCAGCATGCGAAACACAATTGAGGAAGTGACGGGAGGATCATCCACAATTCCGGTGATTTGCAGCGCATCTTTGTGGTTTAGCTGAAGCACTTCTCCCAGCACCCCGTTCGCGTCCACTTTTTCTTGACCGAACACTTCGATGGCCAGCCGCTTGGTGAGCACAGCCGAACTTGGGTTCAAAAGCGCAGTTTCGGGATCACCCTGTAGCCAGTACACATCGAACACCTGCCCGAAAAACGGATCAACGAACAGCACCTGGTCTTCCTCAAACTTGTTGAGTTCGGCTTCTGAGTCGGCCAGGCCGAAGTTGCGCGTAAAGGGTCCGGCTGTCTGGGTAACCAGCGACAGATCCTCGGGGAAGTCGTTGCGCAGCGCTTCGGCCAGCGGATAGGCGGTGGAACTCCAGTGATAGGTGGCGTCGGTATACTGTGTGTGTTGCACCACGCGGTAGATTTGGTCGGCCTTTTCGTGGTGCCGGTCGAAGCTCCGTTCGTAGGCCACGAATGTGTAAATAACCAGGCAGCAGGTGATTCCGAGGCTGAGTCCGAGCACTTTGATGAACGCCAGGCTTTTGTTCCGACGCAATCGGCGGACGGCGGTTTTCCAGTAGTTTCTGAGCATTGCTTTTCGGTAAGGGAGTTGAAAATCTTCTAATCAAAGTATGATCATCCGGTTCCAAACCCTAGCCTTTTGCAGTGAAGCGACCGTATTTTGCAGTGAACAACCGCAGACTGGTTATAACTCGAGCAAATTGTCCTTTCGAGGCACTGGTCACGTGTTGATCTACGTTAACCATCGCTCAGAACCCGTACGACAGCCCCACGTTCACGGCGTTTTGCACCTGTAAGGCCGGACCCATGCTCCCGTCTTCCCGCTCCACGTTGATGTCGTCGTCGTAAATGAGTTGCAGGGCCACGTTAGCCGCCAAAAACTTGTTCACGCGCAGCACCACCACGGTCTGAGAATTTACGTCAATGTTTTCGGGCTGCTGGTAGGCCGAGAACAGATTCAGATTAGAACTCACGGTCACGTTCTCCAACAAACGCTTGCGCACCACCAGCGTGAGGCTACTGCCGATCTCGGCCCGCACGTTTTCCCCATCGGTACCGTACAGGTTCAGCGCCACCAGTTCATCATTGAGCACAAAAGTGAACTTGCCCGAAAAGGGCGACAGGGTCACCGAAAAATAATCGCGGGCTTTGTCCTTGCGGTCTTTGGCGTCATCATCATCGTCTTCCTTCCCATCGGCCCGCCGCTTGAGCAGCACCTTCTTGCGGGTGGGCGAATAAGTGATGCCCAACGAGGTGATCAGGAAGCCGGGCGAAAGAAATTCCGATGTCTGGGTAATGTTTTGCACCGAGTCGTTCACCTGCTCGTAGCGAAACCCTTGCGTTAGCTGACTGCGAAAGTCCAGCAGCGCCGACAGGTAGAAACGCTTGGACAGTTTGCGGCCGTAACGCGACACCAGTAGCAGATTGTCATTGGTTTTTATGAAAGAACTCTCGCGCCCGCCAATTCTTCCCAGACCGTAACCCAGCTCCAGGTTGTTCTCCCAGCGCCGCCGCACGGTATCGTCGTATACCGCGAACAAACTGGCCACCGCCCCGAGCGACAGGGTGTTCTGCCCCCCGCCCGCCCAGTTGGCCGATGACACCTGCTGAAAAGTAGAATTAAAGGAGCCACCCGCGTTCCAGTACTGCGGCACCGAATCGGTGACACTTCCCTGGGCCCAAGCAGCTAGGTAAAGCAGCCAACCCAATGCCGTGAGAATGCATTGTTTCATATAAATAGAGAGGTGTAGATAACGAACGCGCAAGGTATTGCTAAGCAAGCGGCAATTCCAAGAGAAAACAAACCCAAGATGAGTTGCCCAAGGCAACTACGCCTTAATATCAATGCCTTCCAAAGCGTGCTGGGTAAGGGGTTTGGTGATGTACTGAATCACCGATTGGTTGTTCACAATCTTATCAATGTCGCGCTGGTTGTCAGAACTAGACAAAATCACCACCTGGCAGCGCTCCTGAACGGTGGCCGATAAGTTCTCAAACTCGTAGAGAAACATAAAACCATCCATTACCGGCATGTTGATGTCTAAAAAGATGAGGCGGGGCAACCGATTCGCATCATTAGCGTGCGCCACGAGGTACTCTAGGGCATCCTGCCCCGAGTTTCTTACCTCGACCTGTTTGGCAAACCGGGTGATCTCGATGATCCGTTTGCTGATAAAATTATCAGTCTCGTTGTCATCAATCAACATTACTAAATCTATCATCGCTCCTTCGGCAACAGCTCAGCGTTTACTCGACGCTAATTGTCGGAAAAAATTGATTTTCTTAGCCGTGAAGGTTATACTTAATCCAGTAAAAAAAAACCGGGAACGCAAAAGATTAAAGAACAGGTAATATTTACCCGAAAGTTGCAGGCGTGTTACTAAGACGGGGCAACCAATTCGCTACTTATAGACCTTTAGTTGTTCGCCCGCTACCAGGTCGAAACCATTTTTGTTGTTCCACTCCATCAGGTTCTGAATGGTGACCCCGTGCTGCCGGGCAATCTGAAACATGGTTTCGCCCGTCTGCACCTCGTGCATTACCAATGCCTGTTGCGCCACCCGTTTGGCCTGCTCTTCGGGAGGAGTGAGGTAGAGCGTTTGGCCCACCCGAAGCGGTTCGCTCACTTCCAGTGCGTTATACTTCGCCAGTTGCGTGGCGCTGAGTTGATAGCGACGGGCAATTCCGTAGAGCGTTTCGCGAGGGGCCACCGTGTGCGTGCGGCGACTGGTTACTTTATTGCCCCGCCACCCGTCGTCTTCGGTGGGGTTACCGTAGGTCGGGCGATCCAGCGGGCGGGGGGATGCATCCGCCTTCTCGTTGGCCATCAGCACCGGCCCATCGAACGCGGGTTTGCTTACAATCAAGCTATCGTCCGGGTTGCTTTCGGTGGCTCCGCCTTCGCTAGACGAGGGCCTTCGCTGCGCCAGCGAAGGTTGCGCCACCGCACCGGGCACCGCCCGATAAGTAACCGGCACCTGCTGCGGACGGATGAAGCGCAGCCACAGTACCAGTCCGGGCTTCAGCGCGTCTTCTCGTTTCATGCGGTTGTTACGCGTGAGCTTTTTGAGTTTCACCCCCAAGCGCTGAGAAATGCTCCACAGGTTTTCGCCCGGCGCCACGGTGTGGTAGTGGGCCGGGGCCCGGTTCTTCTTCGGACGCAAGTAATACCCCATCCCTTCCTCCACCCGCGCTCGTTTGCTGGTCAGGTCGTTGAAGCGCACCAACTGACTGGACGAAACGCCCGCGCGCTCGGCTAGCGCGCTCACGTCTTCTCCCGCCTGAGCGACAATGCCCGGAATGCCGTTGATGAGCAGCCTTTTCTCACCCCTGAAGGTAGCCCCCTCCCGGATCACCGGAAACTTTTCCGTATTCCGCTGCTCGTCGAAGTAGGTAGGATTGCTCAGCCCGACCACCTGAGCCTTCGAACGCTTCGCTTCCGGACTCGCCTTGCCCCGGTCGCCGTCGGCGTTTTGCTGCTCGGGCGAATCGCGCTGGGCCAGCAGATCGTCGGCCGGAATAGCGTTGTAGCGCGGAACAATCACCGGAAAGGGTTTGGTGGCCGGAATGCGCCGTTGGCGGAGCCATAGGTTGTAGGGCTCCAGATACGCTTCCTCTAAGTTAAACTCGCGCGCTACATCGGCCAGGGTTTTGCCCGCCCCTTCGGTGTAGGCGACCAGTTCTACGGGAGTGTCCATGGGCTGACCCACGGCGGGCTCGAAGGCCAGTTTGTGCGACAAGTATTTGAGCACGTACCAGTGGGTGTTGCCCCGCAGGCGCATCTTCCGTGCGCCGTATTCTGATTTGTCCGCCTTTTTGAGGGCTCCGCCCGGCCCTTCGTAGTAGGCCATCAGGGCGTAAAGCCAGTTGTCGAAGTAGGCATTGTTGCTCTTGAAGTAGCGCGCCGCGCCCCGCGTAGCGGTGATAATGTTCATGCGCTCGTCGACCGCCCCGTTCACCAGCAGCCCCACTTCCTGGGCGGTGCCTTCTTTGAACTGCCAGTAGCCCACGGCCTGCGAAGATGACACGGCGTCGCCCACCAAAGCACTCTCCTGAATCACCAGATACTTGATGTCGTCGGGCACACCCTCTTCGCGCAGCACTTGCTCAATGAGGGGAAAGTAGGCGTTGATGCGCTCCACCTTGGCGTTATAGTACTTTTCGTAGCGCGTGAGCGCATCCACGTCGGTCTGGATTTTCTTGCGAGCGTCGTTCGACAGCTCCAGCCGCATATTGGCAAAGTCTACCACTTCGGGCACCACCACCCGCTGCTGCGCCGGGGCGGCTCGAGCGAGTAGCAGCAGCAAAAGCACGGCGGCGGCAACGCGACGAACAGATAAGGGAGCACTGGTCCGGCGGGGCAAATAAAGAGTCATACGTTGGTAGGTTCTTGCTTAATCAACAATAGTAGCCCGTCGCGAAGGGGAAGCAGCACGTTGGCCACCCGGGCGTTGTGGTGCACGTAGTCGTTAAAGTCCCGGATGGCCTTCGTCTTGCGATCCGGATTTTCGTTGATCACCTTGCCGCCCCACAGTACGTTATCAACGACAATAAGTCCATTCTCGCGTACTTTGTCAATGATTAACTCGTAGTAGTACTGATAATTATCCTTATTGGCGTCTATGAATACCAAATCAAAGGTTTCATCGAGCGTAGGGATCACCTCCCGAGCGTCTCCGCAATGGTAAATGATGCGGTGCCCTACCTCCGATTCGTCGAAGTAGGCCCGCACCCGGTCTTCCAGTTCTTCGTTGCGATCGATGGTGTGCAGCAGACTGTCGTCGGGCAGCGCTTGCGCCATCCACAATGAGGCGTAGCCGGTGAAGGTGCCCACTTCCAGCACCCGCCGGGCCCGCGTGAGCCGCACCAGCATAGCCAGCAGGGCCCCCTGCGTTGGTCCCGACAGCATCTGCGGCATCAGTACCTGCAGGTGCGTCTCGCGCCGAATTTTCTTGAGAAGGGCGGTTTCGGGCGTGCTATGGGCCGCCACGTAGGCTTCCAGTAGAGCATTATTCATAACCATCGATTGGTGAAACGTATGCGCATCACTCATAATACCCGACGATTCTTGATTGATTGAACAACCGTACCTTTCTAATTCTCCAGCAAATATTCCTGAAAAAACAACGCAATGGCATTGTACTGATAGTCGCGGTTGCCTTTCTTTCGAAAGCCGTGCCCTTCGTCTTTGGCCAGCAAGTACCACACCTCGCTGCCGGTGCCGCGGATCTCTTCCACCATCTGCTCCGACTCGCTGGCGGGCACCCGGGGGTCGTTGGCTCCCTGAATCACAAACAGCGGCTTTTTGATCTTTTCTGCCTGGTTGTTGGGCGATATCTTTTCCAGAAACGCCCGCATCTTCGGATCGCGCTCGTCGCCGTACTCGGCCCGCCGTAGGTCGCGACGGTACTCTTCCGTATTCTCCAAAAAGGTCACGAAATTGCTGATGCCCACCACGTCCACGCCGCACCGCAGGCGGTCGTTGTAGTCTACCATTGAGGCCAACACCATGTACCCGCCGTACGAGCCGCCGTACACCGCCACCCGATCATTGTCCAGCTCCGGCTGCTGCTCCACCCAATCGAGCAGCGCGCCAATGTCTTTCACCGACTTTTTGCGCTGAAAACCGTTGTCCAGTTGCAAATACGACTTGCCGTAGCCCGCCGACCCCCGCACGTTGGGCGCTACCACCGCAATGCCCATCTCATTGACTAGGTAGTTGATGAACGACGAAAAGTACGGTACGTACTGCCCCTCGGGTCCGCCGTGGATGTAGAGCACCACCGGCGTGGGCCCGTCGGCGTTCGTAGGCTGAAAGTAGAAGGCCGGAATCTGACGGTTTTTCTGAATCGTAGAATCGTAGCTAGGAAAAGAGATAAGCTCCGGTTGCACAAAGGTTTCCGTGTTCAGCCCGCCCACCTCGCTGTTGGTCCAGCGCGTTAGGCGGTTGCCATCGGCCAAATCGAGTACGTAGGCATCACCGGGGCTCTGCGCCGTTCCGATGCTCAGGGCCAGCCGATTGTCCTTCGGGTGAAACACCAGGCCGTAGATCTGGCCCATCGGCAGGTTACTCACCTTTTGGTACGTAAGCTCCTCAGGATCAAGCAGATATAGCTGGTCAATTCCGTTTTCGTTGGTCACGAAGGCAATTTGGGTGCGGTCGGCGTTGATGGCCAAGTTCGCCACGTCCCACGGAATATCGCTGGTCACCGGGGTAAACTCCTTGGTAGTGAGGTCGTACCGCATCAAGGTGCGAAACTCACCATCTTGGTTGCTGATGGTAAACACCTTCGACCCGTCGGCGTTCCAAACCCCTCCGGCGTAGAAGGCCACCTCCGTGGTGTCATTAACGGGCGTCAGTGCCCCGTCCGCCAGGTTGAGCACGTATACGTTGGCTTGCGCGGCCGAAAGGTACTGCGTCACCAAAAGTTGCTGGTCGTCGGGCGACCAGTCGGCAGTCGACCAGGCCCCGTTGCCCTTGCTAACCAGCAGGGTAGCTTCTTCCGGGTTGGTCATCGAAGTTCGGTAGATGTCGAAGTCCTTACCCGTGCGGCGGGTGCTGGTGAAGGCAAACTGATCACCCCGGTTCGACCAGGTGCCGTTGCTATTGCGCGACTCTCCGTCGGACAGCATGCGATAGTCGCTCGTTTGGGTATCGTACCAAAACAACTGCGCGAACTCGTTACCGCCCTCGTCTTTGGTAAACAGAAAGCCGGAGTAATCGGCGCTGGGCGAGTACGAACCATCGCCCACCGGTTCGTCGAAGAAGGTAATCTGCTGTCGCATGCCCCCGGGCTGACTCACCAGGTGCAGTTGGGTGGTTTCGCCGAAGCGGGTGCTGATGAGCAGTTGCTCCCCGTCGGGGTGCCAGTCGGCCACCGAAGCGGAGCGCACGTTCTGGTACTGCTGCTGGCGCTGGGCCAGGGTATCAGGAATTTCGGGAATGTTTTCAATCACCAGGTTGCCCTGTTCGCGCTGCTGGGCCACGGCTGCCGTGACCAACAGAAACAGGGGTAACAGAAAAAAATTTCGGATCATAGGAAAGGTGGGTTAGGCTATAGCGGCCAAAAGTACGGATTTTTCGGCGCGCCCCCTTCGTTGCAGGGCCAATAAAATCCGCTGACCTACTGCCCTATTACCCCATCACCAGACTCGGGCGCGTTTCTAACGCGTTCGCCCCTGTCTCAATTTGGGAATTATTTTCTAAGGAAAGACTCTCTCTCGCCAAGGAGCGTAGGCGAAAACCACTAGTTATCAGGCAACCTTACGTGTCTAAGGTCTGCCCGAATTTCACGGTTTCCTTCTTCGCGGATCGTTCTATTTTCGCTCGTTCGCATTATTCCCCTATCCAAGCGACTGCTTCGCAATCATTGAGGGGAAAAAAGCGCCGCCGATTCCTGCTCAAGCCATGTAAGGTGCGGCTGGCTTTCATTCAGGGCACTATTCTTAAAGTAGTAAGCGTCTAGTGCCAAAAAACCAGTACGCTATGTATTCTCTTTACCGTCCTATCTCGCTCCGTAACCTCTTCTGGCTAATCACCTTCTTCGGCCAACTTGCGTTGCTTCCCTCCGGCGTTGTTCAGGCCCAAACCGGCCCGGGGGGGGTGGGTAGTAGAACTGGTGGTACGGGTCAACCTAGAAACGCTCTATGGCTAGACGCTGCCTCGTTGAATATTGCCAATGGTACAACCATCGCTTCTTGGATAGACCGGTCAGGCAACAACCTGGTTTTCACCACTACTGCCAACAGCCCCAACGCACCCCAGTTTGTTTCCGCTGCTTTAAATAGCCAACCAGTGGTACGTTTCGATGGAAACAACTCAGAACGGTTGGTCCTCTCTTCGTTTGGTGGGATGCCCACTACGGCGGTAAGCACTTTTGTGGTAATCAATGAAGGTACGGTAGAATCCGATGGCTCACCATTGGTCTCTTATGCAACTACTAGCAGTGAGAACGAGTATCTGCTGCATAACAACAGCAGCGGACAGTTGAGAACGTTCATCAACAGCAACGGTACGGGAACGGGGAGCGGAGACTTAAGTGGAGGTTTTAAGATTTTTAGCGCCCAGTGGAAAGCCAGCTTCGGGCAAGTACTGCACTACCTAGATGGAAGTATAGTTAGTAATACTTCGTATGACCCTAACCCTATCGACGCTGGAGGCACTATGGTGATTGGAGGCGAACAAAGTGCGGTAGACAATGGGTACGATGCAAATCAAGACCTAGACGGAGACGTGGCCGAGATAATCATGTACGGTGGAATCAATACCGCGCAGCGCGTTATCGTCGAGAACTACCTAAGCGCTAAATACGGCATTTCAATAGCTAACGATCACTACGCCGGAGACACTCCCGCTAACGGCAACTTCGACTATGATGTGATCGGGATTGGGAAAGAAAACGATGCTCAGCATACCCAGGCACAGGGCGATGTTCTTAGACTGACAGCGAACACCACTACGCTAGACAATGGCGACTACCTAATGGCGGGCCACAACAACACCCCGCACGGCACCGCCACCACCAACCTGCCTGCTGGGGTAGCAGAACGCTGGGCGCGTAGCTGGTATGTAGACAAAACTGGTGCGCTGGATGCTTCGCTAAGGTTTGACTTGTACAAAGCACATCCTGGTAGAATTTTTTCGAATGATAAGAGTAATTACGTGTTGCTGCGAAAAGTTGGTGGCACATACCAGGAGGTTGCTGTAACTAGCAAAGCCTATGATTTAGAAAATAGCCGTATCTCGTTTGAGATAAATAACGCCCAACTTATCGACGGTGAATATACGCTGGGTACTACCAACGCTACCGTTACCCCATTGGATGGTTCTCTACTAGACACAAAAGAGTTTTGTGAGTACCGGGCAAACTTTAATAACGGACAGTTACCAGACTTCTTAGAAGAGGGTAGCTTTGATCCAAGTAGGCCGACCACTATCACCTACATCAACGGCTACGCCGAGTGGGAAAACACCGGAGGCGACAACGGGCGGCGAAAGTATATCCGCACCAAAGATGCCACGCTGTTTACCAAAAATTTGGTGTTTGAAGTGACAGCACGCACCCCAAGTACTAGCAGCTTTGAAGCGGTTACAACTCCATTTGTGGGTCTTGGTTCGGGTAACCATACGGGAGGTTATTCAGAGCCAGAAAATCCTAGTATTACGATGCAGGTTAGACTAGATACCCATTTAAAAAACCTGTACTTCCGCAACAAAAGAGCCGATGGAAGCACTATCAGTGCTGGCCAAAAGAAGTTTGCGGAAGTGATGGATAAGGTGTTTCGTTTCCGTATCACGTGGAATGCCGATACCCAGCAAGCCTTACTGGAAGCTGATTACGAGTACACGGGTACGTTCGTAGCAGATGAGCACCGGGTGTTTGACGGTAGTACCAATGGCTTTGATCCGACCAACATGGCTGTCTTTTTTGGAGGGGGAAATAAGATTGTTTTCGACGACTTTATCCTGCGTGAAGACTGCAACCCCGACGGTGATGCAACCAACAACACCGCCGATCTGGATTCGGATAACGACGGGATTCTGGATACCGTGGAAGGTTGTCTCCCGGTTGAGCAGACCATCAATGCCAGTGATGTTATCACTCCAGACTTCATAGACCGTAATCTCACTGACTTTGAACTCACTAAGCTTCAGTCGCAAGCCGTTGGTGCAGATATATTCTTCAGCGCTGGCACCTCCTTCAGCCCAACAGAATGCCCCACCCGCGGTGACGTGAGCAATGCTACCGTTGCTGAGTATATCGTGCGGGGTTACGAACTTAGTGTGCCGGGATGTGTGCAGTCGGTAGCGGTAGACATAGCCTGGACAGTAGAAAAGAAAAGTGGTCGCAATGCTTCGGCTATGGACGGCGGGTTGATTGTGATGGATGCCGAAAGCGGTGAGATACTAATGCCTTTTACCAAAGATATTACGGATACTCCCAAAAACACTCCTATTTCTAAAAACTATAATTTAACTCTTAATACCTCCGGTGACATAGCCCGTATTCTTATCATTCCTGCGCTGCAAAGTCAGGATTCAGGCGACCCCTATACTTGGCTAAGTGATATTGGCTTCACCACCACGGCCACCTCGGTAAGCAACGAGGCCTGCTACGTCTATTCGTGCAATCCCGATCACGACAACGACGGCGTGCCCAACCGCCTCGACCTGGACAGCGATAACGACGGCATTCCCGATAACATTGAGGCCCAAACCACGCTAGGCTACGCTGCCCCCTCGTCCGATAACAACAGTAACGGACTAGCCGACAACTACGAGTTCGGGGCCACGCTGGGCCTCACCCCGGTAGATACTGACAGCGACGGCATTCCTGATTATTTAGATGCTGATAGTGATAACGACGATGCTCCCGATTACTTTGAAACCGGCGGCGGATTTGGCCAGTCGGTCGGAAAGAACGGCTTGTCGGCCAACCGCGAAACGGCCGACGACTACACCGACGTGAACGGCACCTACAGCGACTTTCCGGTCAATGACTTCACGGACGAAGACAACGACGCAAACACCGGCGGCGACGTAGACTTCCGCGATGAATTCTCCGATACTGACCGCGACGCGAAGAGCAATACGGTAGACTTGGATAACGATAACGACGGCATCCTAGACGCCGATGAATGCGCTAGCTCACAGGTAGAACTAAGTTTCAGCGTCAACGACACTAAAAACAATGATCAAAGTTCGGTTACCGCGAGTGGTGGCGGATTATTGGAAGCTACTACCAAATCTGTTGACGGTGGACATGGAGCCTCCGGGAGCACCCACGACGTTCAAATCTCTTATCAAGCACAAATCACCAACCCCGACCAAAGCTACCTTAGCGCTTGCACTATGGCTTTCGATATTAAAGAGTTTGATGATGGGCTACGACTAGATATCAACGGAACCACCGTGCTTAACTTCAACGGCCTTCACTGGCGTGACTTGTGTGAGTTTGGGGTTGAAGAGCGCTTTGACTCCGACGGGAGTAGCGGATCAGGCTGGACCCCCTGGTTGGGCGAGGGAGATGCTAAGCTAATTGTAAACAGTGGTTCTGTTCAACTTTTTCTGGATACTAACGTCCCCGACGTAAGAGAAGATATCATTCCTTACCTGACTAAAAACTTAGGTAGCGGAACTGACGCATTTGTTTATGCACCGGTTGAGTTCGATTGTGCCGACCCAGGCGGAGTAGCGCTTGATTTGTATAACGCCAACCAACTCACTAACACCAAACTGAGAAGAGTTACTGCTACTGCCAGCATCTACGCCTGTGGCGATACCGACGCCGACGGAGTGCCTAATATGTACGATCTGGACAGTGATAACGATGGTATCTACGACGTGGTAGAGTCCGGCTCGGGGGTAGCGCACACCGATGGCCTGCCCAACGGCCTCATCAACGCCTTCGGTATCCCGGAATCGGTCGACGAAAACAACGATGGGGTGATTGATTACACCCTGGCTAACAGTGATAGCGATGCGGCCGACCTGTACGACTTTCTGGTGCTGGATGCTGACGGCGATGGTTGCAACGACGTGATCGAGGCCGGTTTTTCTGATAGCGACAACGACGGAATGCTAGGAAGTGCTCCGGTAACGGTTACGGCTTCCGGTGTCGTTCAGGGACAAGGTGGCTACGGTGAGCCAACCGACGGGGATGCTAGCGGAGATTACGACTACATCGAAGCGGGCACACTCGTACCAATTACCACGCAACCTACTAATCAATTTGTGGCAGAGGGTGGAACCGCCACGTTTGTGGTAGTAGCAGCAACGGACAGTGGAATACAGTGGCAACGGAGCACCGACGGCGGAAGTACGTTCACCGATATTGCCGGAGCCACTGATTTTACCTATTCGGTAGCCAACGTAGCTACCCCTGACGAAGGAATTTTTTATAGAGCAACGCTTACCTCGCCCGCCTTCCTCTGCGAGAGAACGCTTTCTGCAGAGGCTTCAGTAAGTATTTCACCGGATACCGATGGGGACACTGTTGTTGACCTGTTTGATATAGACGATGATAACGACGGTATCCCCGATGAAGAAGAAAACCAAGCCTGTGCTTCGGCAGGGTCTCTGGTAGATGAGATCATTCTGTCAGAAGATTTTGGAACGGCAACCGGAACCAGGGAAACTTCACCTTACACCAACTACACCTTTGAAGACGGAACCAGTGGAGGCCAGCTTGGTGATGGGAAGTATACTGTTTTTGAAAACATCACGGCTACAGCAAACTGGGCTTCTTCTTTCTGGCAAACCCAGGGCGACCATACGACCGGCTCGGACCGGATGATGATTATCAACGCCAAACAAGATAACACCCTTCATTTTTATAGGAGAAGTTTAATCAATGTGAAGGCAAACATACCCTTGCGCATCTCATTTTGGGCTATGAATCTGGATACTGACATTCCATCTAGCAACGGCAGATTAGAGCCAAACATTAAGGTTTCAATCGTTCGCAACGGAGCAACGTTGTTTTCAGTGGGAACTGGACCGGTCGCCCGAGAACCAGACGGCGCAGCCAATGCATGGAAAAATTATGTCTATGAATTTACGCCCGATGAGGACGACAACCTTAAACTGGTAATTGAGAACAATGCTAACCATGGTTTAGGGAATGACGTAGCGCTTGATGACATCACGGTGAAACAAGCCTTATGTGACTTTGATAGTGATGGGCTGCCGAATCAAGTTGACCTGGACAGCGACAACGACGGCCTCTATGATGCTTACGAAGCAGGTCACAACACCCTTCCGGTGGACGGACGCCTCACTGGGGAAGTAGGGACGAATGGCCTACTCGACGCCTTGGAAACGACTGCGGACAACGGTGATATCAATTATGGTCTGACCGATAGCGACACCGATGCGGCCTTTGATTTCATTAGTTTGGATGCCGACGGCGACAACTGCAACGACGTGATAGAAACGGGGCTAGCGGACGCTGACAACGACGGAGTGGTTGGTAGCGGTACGCCCACCATAGACGCCCAGGGGCGGGTCACGGGGATCAGCTATGCCGCCCCAATGGATAACAACAACAATGCTACCCCTGACTTCCAGGAGGCCGGTACCGCTCCCTCCGCCAGCGTTTCTACCACTGCCATGCCGGTATGTCCCAATACCACTGATATTCTGCTGTACCCTATCATTACCAACCAAGACTTCATCTACCAGTGGGAAGTTAGTGAAGACGGAGTGAGCTACGCAGATGTTGCTAACGATGCGTTGCACCAAGGTGCCCAGTCCGATACGCTGCACGTAAGCAGCAACGCAGCACTGAACGGCAATCAATACCGGATAGTTATTACGAATCCCAGCTTCGCTTGCGGTAATACCACGTCGGACGTTACTACAATAGAAATTCGCGAATCGCCTAACGCCGGGGGGGATGGCACCTTAGCAATCTGCGACGCCTCACTGCCTATTAACCTGTTCGATGGCATTGTAGGTATCCACAATACCACCGGCCGCTGGAAGAACAACAGTTCGGTAGCTATTGACCTTAGCAATCCTGAGCAGGTTATCTTCGACCAGCTAGGCAGCGGGCCCTTCGTATTTACCTACGTGGTGGATGCTACAACCATCTGCTTCGCCGACTCGTCGACGGTTCAGGTCACGCTTGATCCAACTTGCTTCAGCGTCGTGGCTACTCCCGACCGGATCACCGTAGACGAAGATAGCACCATCACCGCCAACGTGTTGGTCAACGATAGCGGCGTGAACGGTGGTGAACTAACCGCTCTGCTACTAAACCCACCCACCAACGGTACGGCTACGCTGTCGCCGGACGGCGAATTGACTTACGCCCCGGTCGAAAACTTCAATGGCTACGACACTC
Source organism: Cyclobacteriaceae bacterium (assembly GCA_965217295.1). Classification (GTDB taxonomy): domain Bacteria; phylum Bacteroidota; class Bacteroidia; order Cytophagales; family Cyclobacteriaceae; genus Tunicatimonas. Next base: position 1,351,337 of record CBDCHR010000008.1, on the reverse strand, counting down.
TCATCTACCGGGTGTGCGACCAAACCGCCCCCACCATGTGCGACACCGCCCGGGTAATCATCACGGTAACTCCGGTAAACGACGCGCCCGTTGCCGTGAACGACGCGATCATCATCACCTACGACGAGACGGCCACCGGCAACGTGCTGGCCAACGACTACGATCCTGATGGCGGTCCGTTGGGAGAGGTTACTTCGGTGGGCTCCCCCGCCCACGGCACCGTAACCCTGCTCGCCGATGGAAGCTATACGTACACCCCGGACGAGTACTACATCGGCCCCGACCAGTTCAGCTACTGGGTATGCGACGCTCAGGACCCAGAGCTCTGTGCGAAAGCCGAAGTCATTATCCAAGTGCGAGCCGGACTGATCGAGATTCCTAAAGGGTTCTCTCCCAACAACGATAACAACAACGACCGCTGGGAGATTAAGGGCATCAGCGCCTATCCGAACAATTCAGTGGCTATCTTTAACCGCTGGGGTAACGCGGTCTACCGCACCCAGGGCTACGACAACCAGCAGGCGGTATGGGATGGCACCGCCAACCAGGGGCTCATCGTCGGAGGAGGACAGCTGCCCGAGGGCACCTACTTCTACGTGGTTGATCTGGGTCCGGAAGAAGGTCCGCAAAGCGGGTACGTGGTGCTGATGCGGTAGCAAATTATCCCCCGCCAACGGGTTGCTTGTTGTAGCCGGTTTTTTGTAGATTGCCGCCTACGCCGCTTGCTTGGCTAGGTTATGCGCTCATTCTTCCGTTCGCTTTTTCTGACCCAATACTTCTTCATCGCGCTGGGCGCGCTGGTGCTTGTGTTTGGCATGAGTTACAGCCTTCCGCTACTAGGACTAGCGCGCGTGCTGTTCGGGGTGCTGGTGGCGCTGCTGGTGGTCGACCTGTTTTTACTTTACCAGACGCGGGGACTTTCTGGCCAACGTATCATTCCCGATAAACTCTCTAACGGCGACGAAAACCTGCTTCGGATTGTTGTAGAAAATCATTACCGCTTCTCAGTTTCCGTGCGCTTGCTCGATGAACTGCCGGTGCAGTTTCAGGAGCGTGACTTCCACGCTGAGCTTTCTGTCAAGCCAGGCGAGAGTAGCACCCATGCCTACACCGTGCGCCCGGTGAAACGGGGCGAATATGACTTTGGGGCGGTGAATGCGCTGGTTAGTTCTCCGCTGCGGTTGGTGCAGCGTCGGTTTCGATTCTCCGAGCACAAGACCGTACCGGTGTATCCGTCGTTCATTCAGATGCGCCGCTACGAACTGCTGGCCATCTCGAACCAACTCACCGAGTTCGGCATCAAAAAAATTCGGCGTCTGGGGCACAACCAGGAGTTTGAGCAGATCAAGGAGTACGTGCCCGGCGACGACTACCGTACCATCAACTGGAAGGCCACCGCCCGGCGCGGCGGACTGATGGTGAACAACTACCAGGACGAACGCTCGCAGCAGGTCTACGCCCTGATTGACAAGGGCCGCACCATGCAAATGCCCTTCGAGGGGATGAGCCTGCTCGACTACGCCATCAACGCTAGTTTGGTGATTGCCAACATTGCCATCAAGAAGGACGATCAGGCGGGTTTGGTCACCTTTCAGCACCAAGTACAGACGGTGGTGCCCGCCAGTCGGCGCAGCAAGCAGATGTACCTGCTGATGGAAGCATTGTATCACCAGAAAACCGCCTACAAGGAAGCTAATTACGCTGCCTTGTACACCGCCGTGCGTCGCCGCATCACGCAGCGCAGCTTATTGTTGCTGTTCACTAACTTTGCGTCATTGTCGGCGCTGGAGCGGCAACTGCTCTATCTGCGCCAACTGGCGCGCGATCACGTGTTAGTGGTGCTGTTCTTTAAGAATACCGAGCTTTATGATCTGTTGCAGGAGCCAGTGCACACGGTAGCGGATGTCTATCAAAAAACCATCGCCGAAAAGTTTATTTTTGAGAAGAAAGTGATCGTCGAGCGCTTGCAGCAGTTCGGCATCCACGCCGTGCTCACCACCCCGCAGCAATTATCCGTAGATACCATCAATAAGTATCTGGCCCTAAAAGCGCGCGGCCTCATCTAAACCACAATTGCTATGACGAAGCTCAAGTCAAAAACCAGTTATCAAGTGCGCCGGAATCTTTCCCGGATCAAGCAGCTTGATCCCCGCAACCTAATCGACTACTTACCGCTGCTACGCAAAAAGCCGGATACCTATAAACTCAGTCGGACGGCGGGCACGGCTCCGGGCACCTTGGTTTATACCGGTAAAAATACCGATGAGAAACCCGAGATCACTCTTTACCGCTACGATGAAGAGCAGTTGGAAGAGTTTCAGAGCGAGACGCTAGGGGATATCTTAACCAAAATGGACCCGGAAAAGGCCAATTGGATCAACATCAGTGCTCTGCATAATACCGACTTGATTCAGGAAGTAGGCGATCATTTTGACCTGCACCCCCTGGTGATGGAAGACATTCTAAATACCGTGCTCTCTCCACAGTACGAAGACTATGACGACTACCTGTTTATCACCCTCAAGATGATGAGCGTTGATCCCAAGCACCAGTCGATTGAGCAGGAGCACGTGAGTTTTATTCTGGGGAAAACCTACCTGATCTCGTTTCAGGAGCGCAGAAAAGACGTGTTTGAGCCGGTGCGGCAGCGGCTGGAAGCGTACAAGGGAAGAATTCGTAAGCGCGGCATTGACTATCTACTTTACGCCCTCATCGACGTGATTGTAGATAACTACTACACCATCACCGAAGAATACGGCGATCAATTGGCCGAGTTGGAAAACGATTTGATCTACCATCCACAAGAAAGTGCTATCGAGCAAATCACGCACTACAAGCGGCAGTTGATCGAGTTGCGCAAAAATATTTATCCGCTGCGCGAGGCCCTTATGACTCTAACCAGTCAGGAGACGCTGGTGAACCAACAAACAATTCGCTTTCTGGGAGACGTGTCCAGCCACATCGATCACGTGATCAATACCATGGAGCACCAGCGCGAAACGCTGACCAGCTTCATGGACTTGTACATGACCAACCTGAGCAACAAGATGAACAACGTGATGAAGACGCTGACCATCATTGCGACCATCTTTATCCCCTTAACGTTTGTGGCAGGCATTTACGGCATGAACTTCGAGAACATGCCCGAGTTGCACTATAAGTGGGGCTACCCCATCGCGCTGGGCTCGATGCTGGTCACTGGGTTGGTGATGTACGTGTACATGCGCAATCGAGAGTGGTTCTAGTAGCTGTTGAATAACTCAAGTAGTAGCCATTTCTCAACGATGACTACTTCCTAATTACTTTTTGCCTACCAGAAGCAAATTGAATAACGTTCCGGGCGGCTACGTTGTCGTCGTTGTTCCAATCGGTCAAGCCAAATACTGCTTGCAGACGCTTCGCTCTACTCTAACGTCACTTTCAACGAAGCGGCGCGGTAGTTTCCGTTGAAGACCCCACCCGCTGAAGGCGTCTCTATATCGGTTAGTACGTCTCTGCGCTCAATGATAAGTGTTGCTGGCTGTGCATCAATTTCCTTCAGTACATTTGGGGTTAGCACCACTGAAGTAGCTCCCTCATCACCTTCTATAAATATCTTGGTCTGACCCAGATTGTTAGGAACTATAGTGACTACTACCGCCGACTCACCACTACCTACCGGTTCGCCGGTCCAGTCAATATCGTAAGATTGAGTTTTATCAATCAGCGCAGGTGCCTTTGAGGTCAGCGCTATTGGGTTGATGCTAAATGTATTAGTGAACGTGTTGCCGTCCACATCTTCGTAAACAAAGGTTCCTGAGCTCACCAAGCCCGACAATTCTAGTTCGTAATTACCTAGAAAGCTATTGAACGGAATAGCTTGATCATTGAACGTTATTGATGCGTCTTCTGATAGTTGCAATTGAGTTCCCGCAGCGTTACCGAATCTGAAGATTGCCTTTGCAATAGTTTTATCCTCATCTGCAATATACAATAGCTCGTAGCCAGTGTAGATGCGATCTTGGTTAACGGTGCTAGCGTCTTCCACTTCACAACCAAGTAGCGGGACAACAAGTAAGGTGATTAGCAATAGATTTTTCATAATAATAAGTTTAGTGGCTTTAATCATTCATTTAGCGTAAGCACATTAAATAGAGATTATTCTGATAAATTTCTAAGGCTCATATCGACACGAACCTCCGGTAAGAAATTATCAGAATGATGTTTAATAGTTAACTTATATTGAGAGCATGTTTAAGTTTTTGTAAATTATTGTATTTGAGCGCGTTGGCCTGAAATTCCAGGCGGGCGTGCGGAGGTTTTGCGCGGAGAAGCATTGGAATTTCTTGACTTTTTTGGTTCGTTTTTGTGCCGCCGTGGCCCGGTCAAGACAAAAATGAACAAGGTAGAAAGTCACATAGCAGAATAATATTTTATGCTCGTGCTCAGCTGTGAGTGAAAATTTTTAAACATGCTCTAAAGGTTTTTAGTCTAGATTTACTATTATCGTAAAATAAACAGCTTCCCCATCCCGGTGCTCACCGGACGACCTTCGGTAGCAGTCAGCAGCTTAAAGTTAGTTGGCCCCTCAACGACCGTGCGGTACAGGTACATTCCGTTCGGCAAGATATTGCCGAAGCGATCGCGGCCGTCCCACTGGTAGCGCACGTTTTCGCTGCCCGCCCGCAACTCTCCCCAGTCTTGGGTAGTGATCTCTCGAACCACTTGCCCAGTCACGTTCATAATCTGCACCGCCAACTGCTCGGGCAATGTGGAGCCCGTCAGGGTGAAGGTGAAATTGGTGCTGGTTGATAGCGGATTTGGATACGGATAAAAGCAGGTGATGGTAGACGCGTTGACTACCTCGAAGCTAATTTCGTAGGGTTGCGCTCCCGAAGCGTTTCCCGAAGCGTCTTCGGCTTGCACGCGCAGGGTGTACGTCCCGTCTTCCAGTTCGGGCTGGAAAGTAAGCGCAAACGGATTCTCATCGGTTGCCGCAGTGAACGTTACGTTGTCCGCCGACAGGCGCACCCGCTCAAAGTCAGCCATCACTGTATCAGCCCTTCCGCTTCTTCGTAAATACAAATTGATACCCGTGGTATCTTGCTTGCGCAGAGTAGGGTTTTCGTCGCGCATTATTACCGAAATAAGCGGACGGGGCGACACTACGTCGCCGTTGTTGATGTATTCGCCGTCGAAGGCCACGTCTAGCACCGGATGGGTACGGTCGGGAATGACAGTAAAGAAGTTGGGTAAATTTGCCCGGTTGTTGTGATACGACTGCTCAGCCAACAAGCGCGGATTCACGTTGACCGATAGGTTATTAGCCCCCGCCCGACCCACTGTCGCAAGGGCGATGCTAAAGGTCGCGGTATCATTAGCGAGTAGCGGAGCAATGCGTAGCGTATCAGTTGCTGCCGTCTGCGTTGCTTGGTTGGTGAGCGTGTAAACCACCGCTAGCGAATCGGTAAAATCGTAGGCCGACGCGTTATAAAAGTCGAAGGTAGCGGCGAAAGATTCACCCTCCGCCAGGGTAGTTTCGGCTGCTACAGTGCGCAGCAACGTGCCTTCGGGCACTCCGACGTAGTGAACCAACCATTGCTTGAGTTGGGCCGGAGTTTGATCCACTGCATCTTCAGTCTCAAACCGAAGCCGAAGGTAGGGATACTGCGCTGCGCTGATGGTTGAAAGGTCAACGACTGATTCGGTGACGTCTTCCAACAACGCGGTAGTTTGTCCGGAAGCACTTTCGCCGATCAACGAAATCTTTAGGCTATCAACTTCGTCGCGGATCACCCGGGTTTGCAACTTCGTCCAGGCTGAGGCCGGACCGATGCGGGCCGATAGAATGCTTCCTTGCTGGTACTGTCCCGTGATCTGTTCATTGAGCGCCACGGCTTGGTCAACTACCGACTGGCCATCGGTGGTGTTAGCACGAACTACCGTAGCGCTGCCGGGAGCCGCGTTTTTCCTTCCTAAAATGATCAACGGTTCACCGCTCTTCAGGTTCCTCATCTCGGCCGTGTCCACCCCAATGTCTCGTAGTTTGGCCAACGTGTTCGCACTCCAGTCAGCATAATCCAGCTGACCAATAGAAAACAGAAACACCGGATCACCTTCCTTTAGTTGGTCAATGAATTGATCAAGAAAACCATCGGTGGCAACCTGCTTATTGCTAAACGTACTAACCACCTGCGGCAATGGTCCGCAACTGTTGGGATCTCGGCGGTCGTAGCCCGGTCGCGCCAAAGGTAGATAAGGCAGTAAGCTGTTGCGGTCAAAGGCCATACCGTTGAAGGAATCGTCGCGGCATCGCTCCCCATCGTTGTCAATAATAAAATTCTTGCCGTTCACCATCACCGAGGGTAATTCTTCCTCGTGCTCGCTGCCGTAAGCATTCACCTCCACGCTCAGTTGGGTTTCGGTGAACCGCCACTGCCCGTCGTAGGTGAGGCCCGTTATTTCATCTTCCAAATATTGCGCGGTTTGCCGCTGAATCCATCCGCTGGGGCTGCTAACTACGTAGGTGAACGAACTGGGCGTCCATGCGTCCACCTCGCCCACCTGCGGAGTGGCATACCTGGATCGCCAGTAATATACGGTGCTGTCGACCGTCACCGGCAAACTAACTAACCACTGCCCCAGGGCGGTGGCCGATAGATTGGTCTGTTGCTTCAGCGGACTATCAAACCGGGCTGAGGTATCTAATTCTACTAAAAACTCGCGTGATTGGTCGGTGGCCAGCATTTGGGGCAAGTTGCCGGGCTGCACCTGCAGGCCGACCGTCGATTGGCTCACCAAGGCATAATTATGAGGAAGCAAGTTTACCGTGCCGCTTACCGGGACGAAATATTCTAGCGTGGCGCGGTTATTATCCTCGTTGAGCTCTGAAACGCGGTTGTCCTCGTCTAGGATCACCTCAAACTGGTTGTTGCCCGCGTTTTGGTCGGTTGAAGTGGTTATTTCTGCCGAAGAAACCACAAAGCGTAAGGTATCCTGAAACGCCACGGGTGGAAAATACCGCGGCCCGTAGGTCACGGTGGTGCCGTCGCCCAGAGTACGATCAATCTGCACCGCCAGCGAATCGCGACTGGTGCGGCCGAAGTTCCGAACCACCACCTCAACCGCAAACGAATCGGAAGAGGCGGTGACCGGTCCCGGTTCAAGCGGCTCAACCAATAGGCGTTGGTCACTGATCTCATAATCAGGTAAGCCTCGTCCAAACAGCGGGATGGACGGATCGCCCTGTAGCACCATTTGCTGCACGTGGGCGGGGTACGTCTCCCATGAGTTGCTGGTGGCTAGCAGACGTCGTCCGGCTTCTATTTTAGCCCACCCGATCGATTGGTCGATCCAGCCACTGTCACCCAGGGCAGTTTGGTAAAAACTGTCGGAATAGCGCTTCAAAACGCTGGATATTCCGGTGGCGCTGTTGGCGATCACGTGCAGTGCTCCTCGGTTGGGAGTGCTGATCCAGTTTTCGCCGAACGTATACGCGCTGCTAAATATGTTGCCCGCGTTGCAGCCGTTGAGCAAGATCGCCGGGTACTTTCCCTTGTTGCGGTAACCCAATTCATCGTTAGAAGCCCAGCCGATGTCAATATCGATGCGCACGGCCGATGAGTGACCAAAGAAGGTGATCAGCGCTACGCCTTGGTTCACTTCTTCCGAGACGTTGATCAGTTCGGTGGCATTGTCGGTTTTTTTGGAAAGTGTAGACACCTGCCCGCCTAAAAAGTCGCCGGTGGCCACCTGCTTAAAATCGTTCACGTAGCGGCCGAAGGTGGCAAACTCCCTGGCACTTATCCCGCCGCTAATATGGAGCAAGCGTTTCTTCCACAGGGCTTCCCGAACGTCAGCCGCCTCATAATCTTCCGTCAACGTGCCCATTTCCTTTTCCTTCACTTTATCCAGATAACTGGCCACGTCGGCCGCGGTAAGTGCGTTGATCCGCCCGGTGGCAATACCCGGGGTGAAGCCGTCACTGTCACCTAGTCCAGCTGTGAACACTGCATCCGAACCCGGAAATCCGCCGGTGGGCACGTAATGCACCGGTTCTATGGTGGTGGGGTCACGCCGATGGTAATCATAGTTAACGGTCAGGCCTTTGCCGATCAGCAGCAGGTACTCCGGTTTCCCCGTGGCAAACAAGTAGCGGCAAAAGCGTCGAATAGCAACGGATGAAGCCTCGCCGTAGCTAAACTGGTCGTAGAGTTGGTCAATGTCTACGAACTGAGCACGGTGACTGCCTCCTTCGGGCGAGTTGCGGTAGGCCTGATAGGCGGCCACCGGATCGCTGTACCGTCCGCCGGGCCGGTGCAGGGCCGCGTGGCTAATGATCCAGAAGGTGTTGGTCGGATCAATGGCGGCGAATTCTACCTTCTTCGGAACAGCAGGTTTTCTCGCCTCACCCAACAGCAAGCGGCGGGGAGAGATTGTATTGGGTACTACCGCGCTTAGCTGTCCGCTCTTAGTAGCTACAATTTGTTCGGGCGCGTTGGGGTTGGTGATGTCTAGCAATGATGCATTGGCGGGCGGATTGTTTACCGCTACGAAAGACTTACCAACGGCGTTGGCGGGCAGATTTATTATCAAATTCTCCTCTTCAGCGTTCAGAGACTGCGCGTAGGTTAAGTTCGCGTACGATAGCGATACGTTGTCGGCCTTTCCGCTCACTCCGTTCACGGTGAGGCGAACGACGAGTTGCTCCGCTCCCACATCAGACCATTCCAGCGACTCGGTGAATTGGTAGCTGTCGTAGTAGTTAAAGGTAACGTCGGTCAGGGTGCGTAGTGAACCTGCGTTGGGGCCCACCCGCACGGTTACGTTATGTGGCAAGTTGTTGCGGCCCGCCAGCACCAGCGTAAGCTGGGGGCGGGGTCCCGAAGGTAGGGGGTCAACCACCCGAATCGGATAGTCAGCCGTTTCGCCCTGCTTCAAGCGCGTACCGGTCCAGCCTTCTCCGTAATCAAAGTCACTGAGGTGCGCCGTGATTTTGGTGGCTACTCCTACCGGATACTGCCGACCGGCCGAAAACTCGGTAGCAAACCGTTGCTCTTCTTCCTTGAGATGAAACGGCTCGGCGGGCAAATTGCTCACGTTGTTTTCGGAGAACGTAACCATCCGCCGTCCGATTCCAGCATCTAAACGCCAGGTGAGAAAGTAGGCCGTGGTATCTGAGTACAAATTGTGGTAGGGGTGGGGCTGCGCTTCCGGGGCCACGTAGAGTTCGGCGTCGAGCGTGCCGTCGTTTTGCCGTCCGTAGAACAGGATCGCGTCGGCAGGGTCGAAGCGGGCGTCTTGTTGCCCCTCCACCACGATGGCTTGCTCTTGCCCCCGAAAGAAGAGTTGCACCCGTCGGGGATCTACGCCCGCTACCGGGAAGCCCGCGGCTTGCAGGTCGGCGTAGGTCAGGCGGTAAATACCGGTTTCGCCCACCGTTACTTTGTAATACTGCTGGTTGGGTTTAATCCACTCGTTGCCGAACGACTGGGCGGTAGCCATTCGGAATGTGCCTGCTATTAGCAGCACAGCAATCAACCAAAAAATGCGCATGGGAGAGGCCATTTAGTAGCAACCTACCCAGGAGCAGCAACTTGTACAAATCAGGAGGTGGCAGTGCCTCCGCTGGTCGTGTAGGGTTGGTGCCCTCCGCGCGTCACTGAGAAGACTTTTGGCTAGTACGCTTCGTTGGCAATTAAATAATTTGCCGAATAAGTAGAGTGGAACTGTGACTGGCTAACTTTTTTCCGAGTAGCGCCGCGATCATCAGCTGAGTGTTTGGCGTTGGTACACGCGTAAGAAAAAGCGATGACTTATGAAATGCCGGGGCAACCAACGTTACTGTCCACTTGCGAACACCAACTGTCCGGTACTGAACACCATCGTCGTCCGCTTACCCGCTCCGGAAGCCGGGTAGGCGGTTTTTTGAATTGGCACACTTTTTCACCAAAGCCGTATAACATCTACTTCGTTTTGTTCTCTAACATCTCGCCCCATGATCAAGAACTACTTCAAAATCGCCCTCCGCAACCTGGTGAAGCAGCGCTTCTACTCAGTGATCAACATCCTCGGACTCGCCATCGGCCTGGCCACCTGTCTGCTCATCACCCTGTTTGTGTTGGACGAACTCAGCTACGACCGCTTTAATGAAAAAGCTGATCGCATTCAGCGGGTGCAGATAGCTTATCAATTGGGCGGCAAGGAGGGAAATGGTGCGGTTGCCCCGGCGCCTTTAGCCCAAACGGCGATAGAGACCTACCCGGACGTGGAAAACGCGGTTCGGTTCCGTACGCAGGGCGGCTACACGGTGTATCGTGGCGAGCGTGCCTACCGCGAGGAGGAGGTCACTTTTGCCGATTCGTCGGTGTTCTCAGTGTTCACAATCCCATTGTTGCACGGCAATCCGCGCACCGCCCTGGCGCAACCCAACGCGCTGGTGATCAGTGCTACCTCAGCCAAGAAGTACTTCGGCACCAATTGGGAGCAGTCGCCTCCCCTGGGCGAAACGCTGCTGGTGGGGCGCGATAAAGAACCGTACCAGGTGACCGGCGTTTTTGCGGACATACCCTCCAACGCTCACTTTCACTTCGGTATGTTTCTCTCGATGCCTTCGCTAGAAGAAAGCAAGGAAGAGATCTGGTTAAACAACAACTTTTATACGTATCTACTGCTGCGCGAGGGCACCAACGTTGACGCGTTACAAACTAAGTTGAACGAAACCTTTGAAACCTACGCCGCCCCGCAAATTGAGCAGTACGCCAACACGAGCTACGAAGAGTTTCTGGGGACGGGCAACTACTTTAAGTTTCTGCTACAACCCCTCACCGACATCCACCTGTACTCTGATTTGGATGGTGAGATAGAAGCCAACGGTGACATTCGCTACGTGTATATTTTTTCGGCCATTGCTTTGTTCGTGCTGCTTATTGCCTGCGTTAACTTCATGAACTTGTCTACCGCCCGCTCGGCCGGGCGGGCCAAGGAGGTGGGTATTCGCAAGACCTTGGGTTCGGTGCGGCAGCAGCTCATTGGTCAGTTTCTGGTAGAAGCGATGCTGATCAGCTTTTTGGCCCTGTTGCTGGCGATCTTGCTGGCCGAGGCGGCGCTGCCTTTTTTCAACGATCTGGCTAATAAGCAACTCATCGTTCGCTACCTGCATCCCTGGTACTTCTTGCCCCTGCTGCTGGGGGCGGTGGTGCTGATTGGGCTATTGGCGGGCAGCTACCCGGCTTTTTTCCTGTCGGCCTTTCGTCCGGCGGCGGTGCTCAAGGGCAAGCTGGCCGGGGGCATCAACCGCAGTTGGTTGCGTAGCGGTTTGGTCGTGCTTCAGTTTGGTATTTCCATCGTGCTCATCACCGGCACGGTGGTGATTTATCAGCAACTCAACCATATTCATAACAAAAAACTAGGCTTCGATAAAGAGCACGTGCTGGTGGTGCACAACACCTACTACCTGGGCGACCAGGCCGAAACCTTTAAGAACGAAGCGCTGCGCGAACCCGGCGTGGTGGCGGCTACGTTGACCGGCTACCTGCCCGCCAATGCGTTTAGCAACAACAACAGTGCTATTTTTCCGGGCAAAAACCCCGACAGCGATCGCACCACCAGCGTGCCCTGGTTCTACGTCGACTACGACTACCTACCGACGATGGGCATGCAATTGGCCACCGGGCGCAACTTCTCGCGCGATTTTGCTACTGACAGCAGCGCCTTGATTATCAACGAGGCGGCGGCCCGGTACTTTTTCGATGATGCCGACCCGGCAGGGCAAGAATTGAGTACCTTTGGCGAGGTTCCCGGCAGCTTTGAAACGTTCACGGTGATTGGGGTGGTGCAAGACTTTCACTACAGCACCATGCGGCAGAAGATCATGCCGATGGTGATTGCTTTACACGGCAATATATCGGCGCTGTCGCTGCGGGTGCAGCCTAACCAGATGTCGTCGGCCTTAGCCGCGCTGGAGGCCCAGTGGAAGCAGTTCGCGCCCGACTTGCCCTTCGAGTATTCGTTTCTAGACGAGCGCTTCAATGATATGTATAAGTCGGAGACGAAATTAGGCACCATCTTCACCGTGTTCTGCTCGCTGGCCATTTTTATCGCCTGCCTGGGTTTGTTCGGTTTGGCATCGTTCACCGCCGAGCAACGCATGAAGGAGATCGGTATCCGCAAGGTGCTAGGCGCGTCGGTAGGCAGTTTAGTTCTTTTATTCTCAAAAGACTTCACCAAACTAGTGCTGGTGGCGCTGTTGATCGCAATACCCATCTCCTACTGGATGATGGACCGTTGGCTCGATGATTTTGCCTATCGCGTTACGTTGGGAGTGAGCACCTTCCTGATTGGCGGAGGTATTGCCCTACTCATTGCCTGGCTCACCGTTGGTTTTCAGTCGGTGCGGGCCGCCGTGGCCAACCCGGTGGACTCGCTGCGCAGCGAGTAGTTTACCAAAAAGCGCTTGGAAATTTCGTTTAAGGTTCTGTATCTTGGGTATTTGGTATACTCGATACAGCGACCATGTTACGCAACTACCTGACCATTGCCCTACGCAACCTGCGTAAGCAACGCTTCTATGCGGGGATCAACGTGCTAGGCCTTAGTCTGGGTATCGCCAGCTTTCTGCTTATCTTGCTCTATGTAGTTGACGAGCTGCGCTACGACCGTTTTTATCCGCAAGCGGAAAATATTTTTCGAATCGGTTCGCTAGACAATACGCTGGGAGAAAACGACCGGATGGCCCTTACCGCTGATGCGGTGGCGGGCGGCATACAACGCGAATTTCCTGAGGTGGAGGCCACCGCCCGACTGTACCGCGCGTGGGAAACCGTACATTTCCAGGACAAAACTTTCGTAGAATACGGCTGGCAATACGTTGATAGCAGCTTCTTCTCGGTGTTCGGCTACGAACTGCTGGAGGGTAATCCCATCACTGCCCTGCGAGCGCCCCATACCGTGGTGGTGACCAAAAGTGCCGCCTGGAAGTATTTTGGCAACGACTCAGCCCTGGGCAAAACATTGTTGGTCGGCAAAGCGCAAACCCCCTTTCAGGTGACGGGAGTGATGGATGATCCGCCCGTGCATACCCACCTTGATTTCACTATATTGGGGTCCATTCTTTCTACCGAAGACAGTTTGGGTGAATACTGGAACTACTATTCGCTCTACACCTACGTGCGATTAAATGAAAAGGTGAAGCCAGAAGCTTTCGAGGAAAAACTAAAAGTGCTGGCCGATAAGTATGTGCGCCCTAGCCTGATTCAGGATGATGGCATTCTGCTGGAAGCCGATCAGAAAACCGAAGAAGTGTTTCGGTTTATGCTGCAGCCGGTTACTGACATCTACCTGCGCTCCGATTGGATATACGACAGCTCGTCGAGGGCAAGCATCGATAATTTGTATATTCTTCTGGCCGTGGCGCTGTTTATTTTGCTGTTGGCGTGCATCAATTTTATGAATTTATCCACGGCCCGTTCGGTAAGTCGAGCTAAGGAAGTGGGAGTTCGGAAAACGTTGGGTTCGCAGCGGGGTGCCCTGATGACGCAGTTTTTGGCCGAATCCGTGCTGATGAGTGTGATTGCCACCGCGCTGGCCCTGCTATGGGTGGGGCTAGCGCTGTATCCTTTTAGTGCCTTATCGGGCAAGGAGTTGTCTTTCTCAGTGCTACTTCAACCTTGGCTGATCGCGACCACCCTAAGTTGCACGCTGGTGGTGGGTGGGCTGGCGGGCAGTTACCCGGCTTTCTACTTGTCCTCGTTCCGCCCCGCTGAGGTGCTCAGGGGTGGGCAACGGTCTCTTCTAAAGGGGCAGACCATTCGCAATGCGCTGGTGGTCTTCCAGTTCACGATGTCGATTGCTCTGGCCATTGCTACGTTGCTTATGCACCAGCAACTCACCTACGTCCGCTCGAAGCAACTGGGTTTTGATAAAGAGAATGTGCTCATTGTTTCGAATGCTGATTACCTGGGGCAAAACATAAACGCCTTTTTGCAACAAATAACCTCGACGGCCGCCGTGGAGCAAGCATCCGCATCGCTTTCTGTTCTGCCGGGAACTAGTGGCGTGAACTTCTTCCGTAAACAGGGGGGTGATCAAGACTATACGCTGAACTTCATGGGAATAGACGAAAACTTTATTGCTACCTACGGGATGGCCCTGCTGGAGGGGCGAAACTTCTCGCTCGACTACCCCGCCGACACGGCCCGGGTTATCCTGAACGAGACCGCCCTACGCGTATTCAATCTGGAAGAGCCTATCGGCAGCTCTATTGCCTACTATGACGAAGGAGAGTACATTCCCTACGAAGTGGTGGGGGTGGTAAAGGATTTCAACTACGAGTCGCTTCACCATCCCGTAGAGCCGATGGCTTTCTTCTTTGGCGATAAGGTAAAGTCCTACGTGTCTATGCGCCTGGCTCCGGGCAACGCCCCGGCAGCAGTGCAAACGGTGGAAAAAGCCTGGAAAGCGGCGGCTCCCAGTGCTCCGTTCGACTATAGCTTTTTGGATGAAGATTACGATAAGCTGTTCCGCGCCGAACAGCGTTTGGGCAGGGTGTTCACGGTGTTCACGGCGCTAGCCATGATCATTGCCTGCCTGGGACTGCTGGGACTAGCAGCGTTTTCGGCAGAACGACGCACCAAAGAAATCGGAGTACGTAAAGTGATGGGAGCCTCTTCCTGGAGTGTCGTGTTGTTGCTTTCTCGAAAATTCACTTATTTGGTACTAATTTCTTTTGTGATAGCCGCGGGACTCGCTTACATCTTTGTAAGCCAATGGCTGAATAGCAATTTTGCTTATCACATCACCATTGGGGCCGGTGCCTTTGTCGTATCCGGTTTAACCGCGTTGTTAGTCGCCTGGCTCACGGTGAGCTACCAATCGTTCCGGGCAGCCCGTGCTAACCCGGCAAAATCCCTTCGCAGCGAATAGGCGGCGGTCGCTAATGCTCACTCGGCCAATTGCGTGCGCGCCACGTGAAGTTTCTGAACCAGTTTCTCGCTATATCCCACCATCGTTTCCACTTCCTGGGCACTGATTAGGCGCAAGTTCCGAAAGATAAGAATCTGTCGCCCGTTGCTCTCCAGATGATAAATATCGCCTTGCTCGAAGAAGTGAACCAGGGAGGGTGAGAAAAACTTGCGGATGCTCGTTTCGTCCGGACCTTGCAGCAAAAATTTGCGAGAGAACTGCTCGTGCTCCTTAAAATCAATGTCCTGCTGAGCAGCCAGCAACGACATACGGTTTAGGAAAGATTCTTCTTCTAATGAAAAAACCGGCACCTCGAAGGGCAACGAAAGCACCTCTACGGTAAGACGGTGCGTCTCGAAGGTGATAAAAGCATTTTTGAGCGTAATGTCGCAAATCTCCCAGCTGACGGCGGAATCTGAGTAGCTACCGGCTAGCTGGTTCTTCGTGAAATCTACCGGATGAGTTTTGAAGAAAAGAAACCGGTCTAGTTTGCTCACGTCCCAGTGAATGTTCGGGTCGTAGTGCCACTGCTGAGCGCGGGCGAGTTGCTTGAGTGCTATTTGCCGACGGGTGAGGCGCACCTTGAGCGGCTCGGGCACCCGCAACACGTGCAACGCGTGCGGATGGTGCGACGAGGTTTCGTGCGTATCCAATCCCGTGAAGTGAAATTCTCCGCCCTGCTGACTGTATTTTTCGGCGTACTCGTGGATGTACTCCAGCACCGTGAGGTCCACAATGCGGGCGTGCGAAAAATCTAAGATGATGTGCTTGTCCTTGCCCAAATTCCAGATTCTACTCTGCAATTGCAGTATATTGAAGAAATTAACTACCCCCTTTAGTTTGAACAGGTAGGTTTTCCGTTGCTCCTGAACAACCTTCACCGACAAGCGCTTCAGGTACTGCACAAAGAGGGGCATCGATAATCCGGAGCGCAGGTAATGCACCGCCAGCGTGAACCCAATACCAATCAACAGGCCCGGCACGAGTCCGACGGCCAGGGCGGCAACCAGCGTTACCGCTAGGATGGTTACCTGCTCCCAGCCCTGGTGGTAGGCACTCTTGAATACGCTGGGCGAGACGAGTTTGTAGCCGGTGAAGATCAGGATGACGGCCAGGGCCGCCATCGGAATCATTTGCAGCAGCGGACGAAACCCGAGCACAAAAATTAGCACCACCACGCCCAGGAAGAAGTTAGACCAGCGCGTTTTAGCGGCGTTGTTGATGTTTACTGAGCTGCAGACGATGGACGTGGACACCGGAATGCCTCCCAGCATGGCCGAAACCACCGTGCCCAAACCGATGCCAATCAGATCATCGTTCAAGTTGGTCTTTCGCCGGTAGGGGTCCAGCTTGTCGATCGCTTTGGCACTCACCAGTGATTCTAGCGACAGCAATAGGGTAATCAGCACCACCATCACCCAGAATAGGGGTTGATCCACCTTCGAGAAATCAGGAAAAACCAGCCCCTCGGTGAAATTTCTGGGTATCTGAATGAGGTAACTAGGGTCAACCAGTCTTTCTAACCCAGCCTGCGGCGCGCCCCACTGCAACAGGAAAAACACGGGAACTGTAATGAGTAGCACCCACATGGGGGCGGGCAGGTACCGAACAAATTGGTTCTGAACTTTAGGGTACCCAATCAGAATCACCAGGGCCAGCGCGCTGGTGATGGTCACCAGGGGATTGAGCGCGAGGATGCTGCGCGGAATATCCATCAGAATAGCCAGAGGCTGATGCGCATCCGAAGCCACCCCCAGCGCTACGTGTACTTGGGTGCCGATGATGATCAAGCCGATAGCCGCCAACACGCCGTAAATCACGGCCGAGGGCACGACGTGCCCCAACTTACCCAGGCGCAGCACGCCCAACATCACGTGAATGACTCCGGAGATGGCAAAGGCCGCCATCACGTAAGGGAATCCGGAAGCAGGGCCATCGCTTAGGCTTTCTGATGCCACTAACGCCACCACAATCAGTGCCTTGGCCGGTCCGTTGATGCCCACGTGGCTTCCCCGAACAAAGGTGGTTATCAACCCGCCCACCACCACGCTGATGAGTCCGGCCATGGGCGGCGCGCCCGAAGCAATGGCAATGCCCAGGGCGAGGGGCAACGCCACCAACAACACACTGAAAGCCGCCATCAGATCGTTCTTCCAGAAATGGCGCAACCCTTTCCATCCGGAACCGGGAGTATGACTGAGGGGGGTGGCTAGCATGCAGAATTTGGGGTAAGCGGCTAATAATTTAATCAAAATAATTCGATCTGCGTCCGCAATGCGTGACCAAAGTAACTTTGTGTTTAAAAAGTCTGAATTTATGCCTTTATATTACCACGAATTGATTATTAGGTTTTTCGTTTCAATCAGTTGATCAGTTTGCCTCCGATGCGTTCTAGCGCCCAATTGGTGTCGATCCGCCCAAAAACGTCAGGCATATTGCTCGAGCAAAACACTTTGGTACAAAATTTTCTTAAGATCAAAGGAATGCCTTACTTTGTCACTATCTATTTTGTTCAACCTCTACTCGCTTATTTGTGAACACAATGCAACACAACCACCACGCAACCGCGTCGGCCCAGCGTCGCTTCACTGCCACCCTCGGCCAGCTACTCATGCTCGTTCTGCTGGGGTCTCTGGCACTCGGTGCCGGAGGATGTAAAGCCAAAAAAGAAGCCCGGGCCGCGGCCGCCGCTAAGGCCGAAACCATCGCCAAAGCGCGCGCCGATCTATTGTCGGTGATCAACGACCAAGGCAGCATGACGCTGGAAGAAAAAGAAGAAGTGGTAGCCCGCATCAAGGACATGAACCTGCAGGACGCTGAAATTCAGAACCTGATCGACCGCGCCGAAGCTTCCATTGCCGAAGAGCGCGCGGCGGCTAGCTCAAATGCCGTGAATGAGAGTCCATCAACCGGTAGCGGTGAGGTAAATGCCTCCAGCATGAATAATACTCTGCGCGACATCGCGCGGGCCTCCGGTAGCGAAGCCAACTTCAAAATTCGCGAGGCGATGAGCATGTTTGCCTCTCCCGATACCCCGGTGCTCATCATCATCAGCCAGAGCGGTGATCAGGTAGACTACGACGAACCAACTACCATTAAGAAGTATCTGGAATATCTTAAGGATACCCGCAACGAACCGGCGGCCGTGAAGAACCTGGAGTTCGACGCCAATGGCAAAATTAAAGAAGTAGAACTCACTAAAAACTATACCCGATGATCCAGCGCTCCCTACTACTCATCCTTAGTCTGGCTCTTGCCACTCCTGTGCTGGCGCAGAGCGAAATTAGCCGCGAACGCAAGATTGCTATCGACTCACTCGCCCTGGAAAAGGTGCGCGACCTGAGCAAGTATATCAGCATCGTGGGCGATAAAGATACTCCCTTCTCCGAGGCCAATCGCGTGATCGACCGTGCCGAAGAGCTGTTTGCCACCGGCGCCGAGATCGGCGTTTCTTCGCTCACTACCGACGACGTGACCTATTACGACATTCGCCGCTACTTCGAGCACCTGATGGCGCTCAACTACGATCAGGTAACCATCAAGTGGTACGACATTCAGTACATTAGCGACCTGGAGCAGCAACCTGACGGCAGCTACGTGGGCGTGATCACCATCTACCAGCGCTTCGAGGGGCGTTCGGACGATGGCCTGGAGTATAAAGATACCACTAAGAAAGATATCACCGTATTTGTGCAAAAGAAGGAAACCCAGATCGGTGGACGAACCATCGACTTTTGGGATGTGCTATTGGGCGATATTCGCGTTGTAGAAACCACCACGTAATTCAATTCATGGGAAGGGAAAAAACCGGCACCGACCTGAGCAGTAAGATAAATCAGTGGTTTGCTTGTCTACTGCTCGGCGGGGCGGCATTAACGCTGGTTTTAGCGGCAGCGCAATCGGTTCGGGCGCAGGGGATTGGCGAATACCTAGGGGGCGAAGACGTGCTTTATGCCGAAACCAAACAGGTGAACCAGTTCTTCCGGCGCTTCAACGGGGAAGAAGACGGCGAGGGCAATCGCTACTATCCCGGAGACGAGTACTACCGCGACCCTCGGTTGCGCGAAAAGTACCTGGAGCTGCTTTTCGACGAGCAAAACCGAAATCTGTCAGGAGCGCTGAAAAAGGAGTTTATTGGTGACGTTAATAGCTCTTCAAAACCGATTTATCTTGATTTTCACGGGGGCAATTGGTTTGCCGAAGTGAAGGCCCGTTTTGAATACAAAGGAAAAGAACAAGAAGCCACACTGTTCCTAAAGCTACAGGAGGAGAAAGTGGGCTCGAAGTGGATTCTTACCAAGTGCTACTTTGCGCCCTTTGCCCGGCTGTTCGTCAGCGATACCACCGGGGGCAAGGAGTTTCTTCATCCCCTGAGTCATGAGCTCGACTTTATGAACCTACGCAAGGCGTTTCAAAACAATAAGCAGAAAATCGACCAGTTTACCGAACGAGGATACCAACCCGATTATCTGTCTATCTTGCTTTACGAACTCAAGAACTCGAACCTAAGCTTTAAAACGGTTTCCACGGTCAAATTTCACTTCTTTCAGGTAGACGGTTGGTACTTTCAACTGGCCCGGTTTAACCGCTCGGGCTACAATCGGGGCTGGCTAATTGCCGACTTGACGAAAGTGACTCCGGCAGAAAAAGCTTTACTGACAAACTATATCTACTACGAACGATGAATCATCGATGGCTACTCCGCTTGAGCTACCTGCTGTGCCTGGTCGGTTGGTCGTCGGGATTATCTGCCCAAGACCAACCCGCCGCCGAGCTAAGTCCGGCTCAGATTGAAGAATACAAATCTCAGGCGGGTCAACTCGTTTCGTTTCTGCAGTACATGATGAACGTGCTGGGCGATAAATCGGCCACCACACAGGACAAAGAAACCGTTATCCGCCAAAGTTACCTGAAAGCTTTCCGGGATGCCGAAGTGCAGATTGAAGACGACCTGGATGAGAACCGTAACGTGGTCACCAACAAAAACGTACAGGCCTACCTGAAGGATATCGATTTCTTCTTCCGAGAAGCTAAGTTTGAGTTTCTGGTAGATGATATTAGTTACTACGTGGCCGAGGGTGGACGGGTGTTCTTCCGCGTCACCGCCAACCGAAACCTGCAGGGAGTCACCATCACCGGCGACACGGTGAACGCTAGCCAGATTCGCTACATCGAGGTGAACCTTGATCCTTCGGCCAAGGGGCTGAAAATTGCCAGCATCTACACCACTAAACTCAGCGAGCGCGAGGAGTTGGCCAGCTGGTGGTCTGAAGTACCGGACGCTTGGCGTGACTACTTTAAGGAACGTCTGGGAGCTTCTGCTTACGACTCGGCCGACTACCGCATGCTGCGCGAGATTGTGCGCTTCACCGAGGTGAACGTGTCCGGCCGCTCGTCTATCTGGGACTTGTCGCCGTTGAGCAAACTCGTAGACCTCAAGTACATCGACATATCGGGCACCCGGGCAACCGACCTGGTTCCGCTACGCAACCTCACTAAGCTAGAGGTCCTCAACTGTAGTCAGACCAACGTGGTAGACCTAGCCCCGTTGCGCTATGCTACCAGCTTGCGCGAATTGATATGTGAAGAAACCAAAGTGGCTGATCTTGGCTTGTTACCTGGCTTTCCAAAACTGGAAAAGCTGTACTGCAGCGGCTCACCCGTGCGGACATTGGTAACCATTGCGGGCCTGAAAGACCTCCGTTGCGCCAGTACGCCGATTGCCAATCTGTCGCCTCTGGCAGGCATGACCGCCCTGGTTTCTCTAGACTGTTCTCAAACCAGCGTGAGCGATCTTCAGCCCCTAGCCACCGCCACGCAGCTTCGGGTCATCAACATCGAGGGCACCGCCGTGAGAAATTTGGCACCACTACAGCAGTTAGCCAGCCTACAGGTGCTGCTCTGCAACAACACTCCCATCGAAGAACTCAGTCCGCTAAGTGGTTTGCCTGCCCTGGAGAAGGTATACTGCGACAACACCGCCATCACCCCGGCCGAAGCCAGTCGCTTTATGGCCGCCAACCCCGAAACCCTGGTCATTTTTGAGTCGGGCCAACTGCAAACCTGGTGGAACGCTCTGGACCCCGAGTGGAAACGTATTTTTGCCTCGTATATTCAGGTCGAGGGGGAAGTGACCAAGGAGAAGCTAGCCCAGGTGGCCAATCTGACCGAAATCGACGTCACCGGAAATAAAAGCATCACCACCCTGGCTCCTCTTACTAAACTGGCCATCCTGCAGACGCTAAAGGTTGCCCAAACCAACATTCGTAGCCTGGATCCCCTTCGGAATTTGCTCAACCTGGAGCAGCTGGATTGCAGCAACACGGCAATAGATAGCCTGGGCGCCCTTAGTAACGCCCGGAATCTACGTATTCTCAATATAGACCACACCAGGGTGAAATCTTTGTCGGCTTTGCGCGAACTTTCGGGAATCCAGCGCCTGAGCTGCGAACAAACTCCCCTGCCGGACATTGCCATCCGTAGGTTTATCGAGGAGCATCCTGAAACAGTTGTTATCTACAAAAGCAGCAAACTTAGCCTGTGGTGGAATGCCCTTCCGCCCGCCTGGAAAAGTTTACTTAAGGAGCAGGTGACGATGGACGACATTCCTAACCGGGAGCAACTGCACGAGATCGCTTTTATCAAATCACTGACCATTCCCGAAAACAGCAGCATCAACTCGTTAGAACCCCTGTCGGAGTTTGTGCGACTCACCGAGTTGGCCTTTTCCAACACTTCGATTAGTAGTTTGGAGCCCCTCCGCCCCCTGAGAACACTGCGGGCCCTGATCTGCTCCCGAAGTCCGATTCGCAACCTAGATCCCTTGCGCAACCTATCGTCGCTTACCTACCTCGATTTCCAGAATACGCCGGTGGAGGAGCTCGATCCCCTAGAAAATTCTATTGAGCTGGAAACCATCAAGTGCTCGGGTACGCAGGTGGATGACCTGAGGCCCCTGTCGGCGTTGATCAACCTGAAAAGATTGGAGTGCTTCAACACCGACGTGAAAAAGCTAAAACCACTCAAGGGTTTGTATCAGCTAGAAGAACTGCACTGCTACAACACTCGGGTTTCGAAACGGCGCGTGGACAAGTTCAGAAGCTGGCATCCCGACTGCAAGGTGGTTTATTATTAGCGGGGGCGAAAAAGCAGCAGAGATTTATATAACCAACCCAAAGAGAGTTATCTGAAAAGGGAGGCAAAGGTTTGGATATACAACCAAAAGACGCTTATTCTTCGGTAAGAAATTACGTGGGTTTGTTTATACTAATGTTGGCATTAATTGAATACATGAAAAGTAAATATTATCACGTAGATGTCTTTTCAAAAAACCCGTTTTCAGGTAATGGTCTGACTATTTTTCCTGATGTTGAAAAGCTTGATAAAGAGATTATGAAATTATTGACTCAGGAAATGAGACAATTTGAAAGTATATTTTTTTACGCGCTTGAATCAAATAGGTATCGGGCTTTCATTTTTACTATGGAAGAAGAATTGGATTTTGCAGGTCATCCTTTACTTGGGCTTGCATCCATAATACATGGTGTTTACTATACGGGGCAAGCAAAGAATGAAATTACGATTGAACTAAATACTAAATCTGTTGATGTTGTCACATCCAAAAAAGATGGGTTTTATACAGCTTCTATGAATCAAGGCACCCCTAGCTTTCTACACTCATTAAATAATGAAGAGCAATTAAACTATTTGAATTACCTAGGTCTCAATTTTGAGGATAAAATGGCCAATTTATCTCTTGAGGTAATAACAACAGGATTACCTTATTTGATAGTGCCAGTCAAATCATCATCACTTTTAAAGGTCAGGGTTTCTATTCCTGATTTGGAAAGCAAACTCGCAGAAATTGGAGCCAAATTCTTTTACGTTCTTGATGTCCAGAACAAAAGAGGTAGAACTTGGGATAATTCTGGTTGGGTCGAGGATATTGCGACAGGAAGCTCTGCAGGTCCTGTAGGGGCTTACTTAGTAAAAAACGGCCACGCAAGATTCAACTCACAAATAAAATTAAGTCAGGGCGAATTTCTTAATCGTGCAAGTGAATTGCGGGTTTTGGTTAGAGGAAACGGTTCAGTATTTGAAAATATCCATGTAGAAGGGGATGTTGTTAAGGTAGCTGAAGGTAAAATAGCAACTAATGCCAACATTGCATAAGAGCAATAGCGGGTGAAGTGATAAAATCAAGGTCAGTGCATTAAATAAACTTTTGTGGTGGCGGATAGGTAGTCGCCTTGAAATCTGCTACTGCTCTTATACTTGACCGTTGCCCTTGATGCTAAAAAAACAAAAAAGTTACCTTTTTGGTAACTTTTTTCTTATCTTTGCGACAAACTATATGACGTGAAAATATTCTCGAGAGGAACATTACGAGATTTTTGGGAAAAACATGGCGATTGCGAACTTCAGTTAAAAACGTGGTATCGCGAAACCGAAAAATCTAATTGGTCATCGATAAACGAACTCAAAAATGGATATCCAAGCGCAAGTATTTTAAAGGACAATCGGATTGTTTTCAATATCAAAAGAAACGATTACCGGCTGATCGTTAAATTTAATTTTGAGTATCAGCTTGCATGGATAAGGTTTATCGGAACGCACGCAGAATATGATAAGATTAACGCAAACGAAATCTGATATGAAAATCAAACCAATAAGAAACAAAACAGACTACCAAGAGGCTCTTGAACGTTTGGAAGAAATTTTTGATGCCAAAAGAGGAACAGAAGAAGGTGACGAACTGGAAATTTTGTCAATTTTAATTGATAACTATGAAAATGAAAATTTTCCAATCGGAATGCCTGATCCAATATCCGCAATCAATTTCCGAATGGAGCAAATGGGATTAAAACAAAAAGATTTAGTTGATATGATTGGTTTCAAAAGTCGAGTGAGCGAAGTAATGAACAAAAAGCGCAAACTGACTTTAGATATGATTAGAAAACTGAACGCTAAATTGCATATCCCAACGGAGGTTTTAATCCAAGACTATTGAGCAACATAGCCGAAAGCACTAAGGGCAACAATGGGTATAAAACACAGGGCGGACAGTGGTTTTCGCAAGTTTCGGGTTCTTAGCAAACTTTGTCTTGGTGGACAGGTTCGCAGCTCCGAAATGCCCTACGTTTCATACCTGATACCGTTACCGCCCCACCTGGTTCAAATCCACTAGTTTGATCTCAACCCGACGGGCCTCTTCGGCACTGGTGGTTTCGTTCGAGGTTTCTCCGTATCCCAAAGCAACAATGCGCCGCCGCACCACCCCGCGCTGGTTGAAGAAATTAAGCACCTCGGTGGCCCGTTGATTAGATAGCTTGCGGTTGGCTTCGGCATCCCCTTCGGGCGAGGCATAACCCGAAATCTGAATACCCAGATCAGAATGGTTCTTGAGCGTCTTGAGCACCTCGGTAAGCGTCGTGGTATATTTGCTGTCAACAGCACTTTTTCCAGCCTCGAAATACACCTTACGGACCTCTTCCAGCACCCCGCGATTGAAGTTGGTGGGTGCCACTTGTTCGTCGCGCCCGTTAATTGCCGCCATGGTCACGTAGAAGGTGGGCAGCGTGTAGATCGTTTCATTGCCTACTTTTTTAGCGATTAAGTTATCTTTCCCGGTTTCGTCATAATAATACGCGATGCGGGCCGCCTCAATTTTATCGTTCACCGTTTCGTCGAAGTTAACGTCCTCTATCGGGTTGGTTTCGTGCATCAACCCCAGCAGATACTCGTACGCTTGCTCGTCGCCCGCCGCGATAATCGATTCCATCAGTGCGTAGGTATCCACGCTGTCGTTCTTCACCAGCATGGTTTCGTTGGCAATGCGCGCGGTCGACTTTTCTTCGTTCTTGGTATCGTAAAATGCGTTCTTCACGCTTACCTCTTGCCCCACCGTCACGTCGAACTGCTTGATGGGGCGAAGGGTGATTTCCTGGTACAGTTCGTAGAAATACTGCTGGTTGGGTAGGTTGATGTTCACCGTGTAGGGCAAGTAGCCTTCCGACTCTATAATTAGGTCATAGTTTTTACCCGGAGGTAGAATAATAAGATACTTGCCGGTAGCGGGGTCCGGGTGGTATACGTACTGCACCTCGCGATTGGCATCCACGTCCACCACTTTTATTTTGGTGGGCACTGGTTTGAGCTCGTCCTCTCCCACCAGAATTTTTCCCTTGATGAGCGTGATCGGAATGTTGGCTTCGTGGGCCGGCATTTCAAAGTAGTAGATGTCTTGCCCTCCTTGGCCGCCCTTGCGTTCGGAAGAAAAGTACCCGATTTTGGCATTGGCCGTCAGGGTAAAATAACTATCGTTGGTAGGGGTATTGATTGGATAACCCAGATTGGCAGGCTCTTGCCACTGCCCTCCCGCAAAGTAGGTTTTGAATATATCAGACCCGCCCATGGTGTTGTGACCGTCTGAGTTGAAGAACAGCGTACGGCTATCGGGATGAATAAAAGGCGCGTCCTCATCGTACTTTGTATTGATGGTAGGGCCTAAGTTTTCGGGAGTGCCCCATTTGCCATTCGACTGCTTTTCCGATTTATAAAGGTCTAGCCCGCCGTAGTTATCTTTTCGGTTGCTGGCAAAGTAGATCGTCTTTCCGTCAGGAGTGATGCTGGCCGTTGTCTCTAAATACTGCGAATTAATCGGACTGCCCAGCGTGACCGGACTAGACCATCCGTTGGCCTCCTTGTGGATAGTGTATAAGCTTCCGGTGTTGTTGGCCCCGGCAATGAATACCAGCATATCTTGTCCATCGGGCGAAATACCGGCGGTGCCAATGTGGGACTTAGACTTGATAGCGATCGGGGTAGCTTGGCCCCACACGCCGCGACTGTCGCGCTGGGCGGTATAAATTTTTTCGGTGATCTTACCCTTCTCTTCGCGCACCGCCGTATACGCCAGCATGCTTTCGTCGGCCGTAATTAGCGGATTGTATTCCGTATACTTCGAGTTGATTGCCTTAAAACTATGAATGACGATCCCCTTATTTTCGGCGATCAGAAACTGCGCGTTCTTGCACACTTCTAGCAAGCGATCGACTTCCTTTCGCTCCTTATCGCCATTGGCTAGTGTCTTACGATAGGTCTCCAGTTGCCGGGTGGCCTCATCCACTTTGATATCTTTGTGATACATCTGCCCCAGATAATAGTGAATCCGGTCAGGAATGTTGGCTTGCGCCTTCTGCTTAAGAGCGCTTTCTAAATAAGGAATAGCCCGGTATTGCTCGCTCAGCGAAGGGGCCTGGGTATAGCAGACTCCCAGTCGGTAGTGCACCATCGGATCGGACACTCCCTTGTCCACGGCTTGCTGATAAAGGGGTAGCGCCGCTTCGTAGTTCTTGGCCAGGGTAAAAAACTTATCCGCTCGGTCTACCAAGGCATCGGTTTTCCCTTGGGCCCAGGCACTGGTGCAGGTAATGAAACAAAAAAATACCAACAAAATAGCGGGTAAAAATACGCAACGCTCACAATTCAAACACTGTTGCGTAGGGGACACTGGGACATTAACGGCCATAATTTTCCTTGATTAGCTTTCCTTAGAATACGCTGATAACTATTTAGGGGTGAGAGCAGGGCTATCCTGCCGCTCAAACCCTACGGAAAGCTACTTATTTGGAAGAAATAGGCGAATTCAAATTGGCCCAGCGGAGGTGGGGTGTACTATTCTGAGCTAGATAGCAACCGGAGTAACTGCTGCGCTAGAATTTTGGACAGGGCAAGCGCATGATGCTACGGGGCGGCTTGCGAGGGTCGCGCAGCGAGAAGTGATAGGCTACGGAGATTTCGTGCGCTCCGCCGCTGCGGATGCCCAAACCCGAAACGGTGTAGTCGAAGCTGTAGCCAATGTTGAGGTCGTTGATAATAAATCCGACCAGGGCGATCACCGACTCATGGTTGGGAAGGTCGCGCAACTGGCTCACCGGCAAGCCGCGGTACCACAAGCCAAACACTAGCGGCTCATAGTTGAGGTAGGCTCCCACATCTAGCTGATCGAAGTTGCCCTGCCGCTTGTACTGGAAGGTGGGAGTTACGCTGCGTTCTTTGCCGTCTTTATTGTAGCCCGCCTGCCGGAAGCCCGTGGGCAACAAGAAGCGGTAACCGCCGTGGATAGATGATTTCATCGCCAGGCGGCTCTCTCCCTGCACCAGCGACTGGTTGGGGGTGGTGATGTGGTGCGCGGCGTAGCCGATAAAAAAGTTTTCGTTGTACAGCAGTCCGCCCAGCGACAGGTCAACAAACGAACGGCTCAGGCCGGTGTTAAGGGGTTCGCCTGAGATGTCGGTGATCAGTCCGTTTTCATCGAGCTGGTCGCCAAAAATCAGGTTATCGAAGTTAAGATCGCGGTTGTAGAACGCAACTTCCGCTCCGGGGCGAAAGGTAAGCCACTCGGCAATCTGCAAACGATATGAGTACTGTAGTCCGGCACTCACCGACTGCAGCCCACTCAACCCTTCCCGGTCGCCGTTCACGATGACGCCTACTCCGCTATTATACTCCTCGAAGAAGTGGTCGAAGTACACCGATACGGTGGTAAAGTTAGCGTCTAGGGAAGGCCACTGGGTGCGAAAGTTCAAACCCGCCCGGCTCAACTCAGCCGACCCGGCAAACGCTGGGTTCAAGTAGAGCGGGGCCGCGTAGAACTGCGAAAACTGGGGATCTTGTGCGTGCGCGGGCGACCAAACCAATCCCGCACCAACGATGAGTATAAGTAGTAAAGCCTTTTGCATGAATATAACCAATCACCTGTTGTATAAAAAAGCGACCAAGACAACGTTTTATTGTCGGAGGACGCCACTAATCGATTCAAAGATAGGTAGTTCGCTAACGAATAATGACAAGGTATCGATATAATAAGTTACAACGACATGAATTTACCGCCTTTCTATCATTGTTCGGCATTTCTAATTATTGTGGTCTCTTCTCTAAAATTCGTACTATAAACCCGCTTCGTAACGTTATCAGTTCCCGAGCAATCAGGAGGCAAACCCAACCGGCGCGCCAATTGCTTACATTGGGCATCAAACCAATAGTTTTTTCGTTACCCTGATACGCATATCTTCGCGTACGTTACTAATAAGCGTGTCTCTATGTTAAGCACCCTATTTTCTGGAAGAATTGGCGCCTGTGCCATCGTGTTTCTGTGCTTCGTCGGCCTACCGCACGGACGGGCCCAGGGCGACCGGGGCAATGGTAACTGGACTGTGGGCGGCACCCAACTGCCCTTTAACCCCGGCACCAAATCTCTATCCGACACCGGAACCCCGCTGCCCAATCCGGTCGGGCTGGGCGGCAGCGCCGTGGCCAACGACCCCGTAACGGGCGAACTATTGTTTTACGCCAGCGGAGCGGGCATCTATGATGCGCAGGGAAATTTGCTGCAGACCCTCAACGGCGACGCCGACGCCAACCAACCGGTTGCCGTAGTGCCCTTCCCGGGCGACGACCTTACCGATGGCATCCGGCAGTACTACGTATTCGTGAATGAGGGGGGGGCAATCCGCCGTTACACCGTGTCGGTTAACGTGCAAAACGCTCCCGTGGCTACCGTTAATCCTGCAGCGGTTGACACCGGCATCGCAGGAGCCGCCGATGCGCTGGTGGTGGTGCCTAATGCCGACAACAGCAACTATTGGGTGGTGACTCAAATCGACGGGACCGGCGATTTTTCGGTCTACGATGTAGCCGGACAAATCGCTACTCCGTATCCAGGCGTATCTCCGCAGGCACTTAGTGCCACCAATATTTCCTTTAGTGCGGCTTCCGGTCAACTGGCGGTGGCCACCGCGGGCCAGGGGGTGCGGTTGCTTACTATTGATCGCAGCAGCGGCGCACTCACCGAAACGAACGATTTTGCGGTGCCCGGCAACGAGGCAGTCTACGACACCGAGTGGTCGCCCGACGGCACCAAACTGTTCGTGAGCACCGGGGCCACCGGCAACGTGTACCAGCATGACGTGGCCACCGGAGTTAATCTGCCCATCAATAACCTGGTGCCGGGCGTAGGGAACTACGGACTCCAGCTTGGTCCTGATGGCAATGTGTATCATTTGTACGAGACCGCCGCGGGTGAATATCGATTGGCTCGCATCAACAATCCCAATGCTTCGAGCACTACGGGTCTCACGGTAGATTCAAACCTACTGGGTGGCGCTAACCTGGGCGGACGGCAATTTTCTTCTACCGCAAACGCTGACATCGACTTCTCTGAAGTCACCATTCAGTTTGCGCCCGCGGGACAATGTCTGAATAACCCGGTGCATCTAACCCCCAACTTTGTGGTGGACAATGTTCCTCAACCACAAAACGGCATTCCCAATCCGGATAGCCTGGTGTGGATCATCGACGGACAACGCTACGTCGGTTTCAGTCCTACGTTCATTCCCGAACAGGCCCCATCGGTGCAGGTAACGGCCTACTGGGGGGGGGACGATTCGGTATCGGTAGGGCCTTTCAACGTTCCGCTACAGGAGTTCGATCTGCAAGTGCCCCTGGTGCAAGACACCACCATCTGCCCCGGCGACGAGGCCATTCTGAAGGCTGAACCCGAAAGCGGCGGAGGCCAAGGCGGTCAAACCGGAGGGCAGAGTGGCGGCGGTAACTACACCTACCAGTGGAGCACCGGCGAAACCACTCCTGAAATTACGGTGGATGAAGCCGCTGTGTACTGGGTGCTGGTCACCGACCCTAGCACGGGGTGCGCGGCCTACGCCGAGTCGAACGTAAAGGAGTACCGGGTGGAAAACCAAACCTACAACGAGTGGTACTTCGGCACCGGCGGCGGCATCAACTTCAATACGCTGTACGACGATCCTGACGATCCGGACGACGGGCAAATAACTCCGGTGGGCGATGGTTCGCAGAGCGCCCCCGAGGGAGTAGAAGCCGTTTCGGATCCTAATGGGGACATTCTGTTCTACACCGACGGCCAAACCGTGTGGTTCGTGGGGCGCGACCCCGCCACCGGCGAGAAGGTGCACACTATTATGCCCATCGAAGGCAATCCTCCCGCGGGTATTGGCGGTAGTCCGCAGGCAACCCAGGTGGTTTCCATTCCGGTGCCGGGCACCGAAGCGATGTACTATATTTTCACCACTACGGCGGTGGAAGACGGTTCTTACGCCCTGCGCTACTCGGTCGTTGATCTGCGCGGCTCGCAGGCCTCGCCCGGCCCCTCGGTGGTGTCGAGCAACAACCTGCTGTTCGTAAAGAGCACCGAACGCATTGCCATTCAGGGCGGCAACGGCGGACCCGCCACGCTGGTAGCGCACGAGTACGGTACCAACAACTTCCGCGCCTACCCCATCACCGCGCAGGGCATCGGCAATCCGGTAATCTCATCAACGGGTTCGGTGCACGATATCACCAATCCCAACGATGGCAAGGGCTACATCAAATTTGGCGGTGACTCCACCAGTTCGCTGGTGGCGGTGGCCCTAGACGATCGGGTGGAGCTGTTCAACTTCGACACTGAGACCCTGGAGCTTAGCGAGCCGGTGACCATTGATTTCACTGGTCTGGGGAACCCCTATGGTGTTGAGATGGTAACCGATTCATCGGGCAACACGGTGCTGTACGTAGCTACCGACAATGGCATCTACGGAGCCACGGTGCAGCGGCCCCTCAACGAGGGACAGACCATTCCGGTGGTGCTGGTAGACGGCACGGCGGGCAGCACCTACGGGGCCATTCAGCGCGGACCCGACGGGCAAATTTACGTGGCGCAGCCCGGCGAAACCAACGTGGGTACGCTGTCGCCCAACCCCGACGATCCGGCCAACTCCGGCTTCAACGCCGCGGCGCTGCCCGACGGCCTGCCCAGCGGGGCGGTGAGCGGCTTCGGCCTGCCCACCTACGTGAGCTTCGGTGGCAATTCGTTTCCTGATCCCAGCATTAGCGTGGACGAAGCCTGCGTGGGCAACGACATCAGCTTCTCGGCCCAGGGGCGCGACGATGTGATCGAGACCTACGCCTGGACCATCGAGCGAGTGGATGCCAGCGGCAATTTCCTGTATAACGTCGGCATCGACTCGGCCGACGCTCAGAACTTTACGATGATGATCGACTCGGCCGGTTCGTACGTAGCCAGAGTGTTGCTGAGCAACGACTGCGAGCCCGACACCACGCTGACTCAAACCTTTGAGGTGACGGACGGAGTGGAAACCACCCTACCCGAGAGCGCCCAGTTGTGCCAGGGCGGCATCGACATCACCGCCGTAGAAGGCGTAGACGTGAGCGACCTAAGCTTCGCCTGGACGCTACGCGGCGCTCCGGGAGGAGGCAACCTGCCCGCCGAGAACACCATCCGCGTGGATGAAGAAGGCTACTACTTCGTGACCGTGACCAACGCCGAGGGTTGTACCAGTGAGGATTCTATTTTTATCGTGGACGAGCGCCCCCGCATCGAACTTCCGGAAGACACCACGCTCTGCGTCGGCGACGAGCTTCGGTTAGACGTGCGTGCGCCCAGCATCCGCGAAACCCCGCCGGGCTACGAGTGGGTGATTCTGGACGAAAACGGAGCGACGTTGCAGACCAGCAACGAACCGGTGCTGGAAGTGGACGAAACCACACCTGACCCGGGCACCTATCAGTATACCGTGACCGTCACCGACGAATTTGATTGCTTTATCCGCGACACCGTCGCCATCACCATCAGTCCGACGGTAGAGGTCGCCCTGGCTAAAGTTGATCCTCTTGCCTGCGCCACCGACGACGGTTCTATCACCCTTACCTTCCCGAACGGCGAAGACCCTACGCAGTATTCGTACCGCTGGAGCGGTCCCAATGGCTTCACCAGTACGCAGCAAAATCTCACGGACATAGGATCGGGAGTGTACTCGGTAACAGTGACCGGCTTGAACAACTGTCCGGTGACGGAAAGCATTGGCTTGGACGACCCGGCTACCTTCAGCGTGGCCAGCGTCACTCCGCAACCCGGTTGTGACGATACCGGTGAGATTACCGTAGCACTTGCGGGTTTAACACCAACTTCACCGCTATTGCCCCTTGATGTTCGCGTGGTAGGCAACGAAGGCTATCAAGCTACTTTGCAAGTCTTTAATGCTAGTTCTTTTCTAATAGACAATCTTGCTCCGGATACTTATACCTTCTCGATGACTAGTAGCGACGGTTGCGTCGTTACCGCCAGCGCGGTGATTGACGAACCCGAAGAACTGGACTTTGACTTTGCGCAGGACGTGGTCACCGGTTGCGGCGATGCTACCATAACTGTTAACTATTCTCCCACTTCCGGCGACGAATGGACTTTTGAGTGGTTTGACCCCAATGGCAATAAGTTACAACAGCCCCCCAACCAATCATCACTTACTACTTCGGTATCGGGCACCTATGAAGTGCGGGTAACCGATGTGGACAGAGTTGATGCGGCTGGTAACGCGGTGTGCCCCGCTACCAAAGACATTCCGGTGTTCGTGGATCAGTCGTTCTTGATCAGCCTGGAAGAAGTGGAGCCAGACAACAGTTGCGAAACCGGCGAAAAGCAACTGACCGTTAACTTTGTTCCCGAAGAAGCGGCCGACCGTGACCTAATCTACCGCTGGGTACTCGATGGCGTCCAACTTCCGCTGGTAACTCGAACCATCACTGCCACCCAGAGCGGGGTATACGAAGTAATTGTGCGCGACCGCAACTCCGCCTGCGATGCAGCTATTGAGCCGCTCCCGGTGTTCGTGAAACAACCTTTATCCGTGGCTTTGTTCTACGGCAACTCCTGCGCCGATGGCTCATCAGTGCCGCTCTACGCCGGAGTGCAGGCCACCGGCAGCGATAGCTTGGTCTACCGCTGGTTTGGCCCCAACGGGCAGGCCCTTCCGCAGGGAACCGGACGCGGTGATACCCTCTTAATCCGCCCTGATTATCCCGAAGGGCAGTACCAAGTGGAAGTAACGTCGCTTATTGAGGGACGCGAAAGCTGCCAGGCCACCGCCACCTCCGACTTCTCGCGCAATCCGGTGCCTACCTCTAACCTTGGTTTGGGTCCGTTCGTAATTTGTCCGCGCGATCCCGACGATAGTGTCAATTCGGTGACACTGCGGGTAGACAGCAATCCGCTCTCTACCATTCGTTGGACTACGCCACTAGGTCCGGGCAGCAATGCTCCGGACATTGTGGCCGACCGGGGCGGCACCTACATTGTGGAAATCACGAATGAATTTGGTTGTACTATTATAGATTCAGTGGAAGTGATCGAGGATTGTGCGCCCCGCATCACCGCTCCCAACGCCTTCCGACCGGGCGGGGTGAACGCTGAGTTTTTCGTCTACCACAAGTACGTATCAACCGACGACTTCGACGTGAGAATCTATAACCGCTGGGGCGAGATCGTGTACCAGTCGAACGACCGCGATTTCCGGTGGGACGGCACCTACAACGGTCGCCAAGCGCCGCTCGGCACTTATCCCTACGTGGTGAAGTTCAAAGGCGACACGGATAGTGCGGAAACGGGGAGCACCATCCGCGAAAGTCGGGGTGGGGTCACCATTATTCGGTAGCCCTGGTTCACGGGGCCGGTCTGCTGTGTCTAGAAGGCAATCAGTTGGTCGGCCTGGGTGTCTAGCACTTCACGGTAGATACGGTGCGAGAACGCTCGTCCGTCGAAGTATTTTTCGATGACCGCTAGCTTGGGTTTCAGCGCCAGCACGTGGGTGCCCAGGTAGTTGAGCACGTCGGTGAGGTGACTCAGCGCGATGCTTCCGCCTTGCGTACCCGATGACACGCCCACCAAAGCACATTTCTTGTCCCGCATCGGACTGGGGTAGGCCAATCCGTCGATGAAGGTTTTCAAGATGCCCGGAAAAGAGCCGTTGTATTCGGGCACGATAAACACCAACTTCTCGCTTTCGGCAATCATTGCGCTCATCGCGTTGAAGGCCTCGTTCTGGCCGTTGTTTTCGTACAGGGCAGTGGTGAGAAAGTCAGCCGGAATCTCATGCAAATCCAGCAGTTGGCTAGGAACGTCTCGCTGCGTGAGCAACTTCTGATAGTATTCGGCGACCTGCTGCGATACCGCCTCGGTGCGGTTGGTGCCTACGATGATTGTGATCATGCCAATAGAAACGCACGAGGGCAGATTAGGTTGACCGCCAGCGCTAAGCATCCCGGGGATTTCGCCCAACCGCTGTCCAACCGCCATCCACCACCAACGTTTGCCCCGTGATGTGCTGAGCCTCGTCCGACAACAGAAATAGCGTGGCATTGGCCATATCTTGGGTCATACCCACCCGTCCGTTAGGGTTCAGGTCGCTCCAGGTGCGTTCGTAGTCTTCCCCCTCGTGCTGGGTGCGTTCGGTGAGCGTGGCTCCCGGAATCAAGGTATTGAGCGTGATGCCGTGCGGAGCCAAGTCCAGCACCAAACTGCGCGACAGGGCGTTGAGGGCCGCTTTGGTCATGGAGTAGACCGCTAAATTCGGGTAGGAGCGCAGCCCGATGATGGACGACATTAGCACTATTCTACCGCCTTCCCCGCGGTCGCGCAGGTGGCGGGCCACCGCTTGCACCAAGAAGAAAGTGCCTCGTATATTGAGATCAACCACTCGTTGAAACTCTTCAGGAGTAATGTCAAAAAAATCGCCGAAGTGGGTGACGCCCGCATTGGCAACCAGCAAATCAATCTGCCCAAATTGGGCCAACGCACGATCTACCAACGCCCGGATGTCGGTGAGCGATGCCATGTCGCCGGGCTGAGCAATGCAGAAAGTAGACGAGCCAATGCGCTGGGCGGCTGACTGCGCGAGCGTTTCGTCAATATCATTGATGACCACGGTGGCCCCTTCACGCGCCAAGCGCTCGGCAATCGTATAGCCAATGCCCGATCCGGCCCCGGTAACGATGGCCACTTTGTTGGTAAATCGCATAGGCGCTGGGTTATTGAGGGTTTAACAGCACTTTCACCGCCTGTTTCTCTTCCATCAGGTCAAATCCCTGGCGCCACTGGGCCAGCGGGAAGCGGTGCGTGATTACGTCGCTGAGGTCTAGTGTCTGCTGCCCCAGAATTTGCATGGTGCGCCGCCAGGTTTCTTTGGTGTAGCCCACCGAGCCGTGCATCTGCAGTTGCCGGAAAGCGACGAGGTCCCACGGCAGGGTGAGGTCGCGGCCGAAGTGCCCCACCTGCACGTAGTGGCCCAGTGGGCGCAGCGACTGCATGCAGTTGCGTACGGATCCTTCTGCCCCGGCCGTTTCGACGGCCAAGGCCACGCCCTGCCCATCAGTTTCATTAGCGACTACTTCGGCCAAATTTTCCTGATCGACCACCACCGTCACCGCCGCGCCGTACTGTTGGGCCATCTTCAGGCGCAGTCCGTCGTCGCTCGTACCGGCCACAATTACCTTCAGGCCGTGGGCCAGCAGCATCTTTAGGCACAACAGTCCGATTGGGCCCGGCCCGGATAATAGCACGACGTCGCCGAGTCGGAAGGACGCTACCTCTTCCACCACGTGCACCGCCACGGCCAACGGCTCCACCAGCGCACCGTACTCCATCGAAACGCCATCAGGAATAGCAAACAGTTGGTCGGGCCGCACGGCGGCGTACTTGGCGAAGGCTCCGTTGACGCCGTGGCCCATGCCGCGGCGGTTCTGACAAAACATAAACTCGCCCCGCTCACAGTATTCGCAGCGTCCGCACTGGATGGCGATGGCTCCCAGCACGCTGAACGCCTCGCCTAGGTGTACGTCCTTCACCTCGGGCCCTACCTCCACCACGCGTCCCGAAAACTCGTGTCCCAGGATCACGGGCGGGTAGTTACGAAAGGTGTCATGATAGACGTGCAGGTCGGTGCCGCAGATGCCGCAGTGGGCGATCTCCAGCAGCACCTGGTTGGACGCTACGGAAGGTTCTTCAGTGTCGCGTAACTCCACGTGACCCGGACCTTTGTCGTACTTAACGAGTGCTTCCATTATTCAATAATTAGGTCAGTTAAGCCACATAGGCCTGCCCCCGAGATGATGGACCAAGATATCCAGTCCTTAAATTCGTTTTTCTTATGTAGAAGGAACAGCAAGTGCAGAAAAAAGTGAACGATCAAAAAAATATCAAATCCATTCCTAAAATTTCCGTGGCTCATTTGAATTTCAAACAGAATCCAGTAGAAAAGTGGAACGTGTAGAAAGACAAAGGCAATCAATCCGATCTTATCATCAAATAAGGAAAGTCCCGGAAATATTTGCCATTCTCTGCACCTAATTGCATCCATTTCGTGCATTAGGATAAAGGTGATTCCCAGAAGGAAATAGTCTAAGTCCATTAAAGACGAGCGTATAACCTTTGATTTTGACTACGACGTTGAGATACGTTTTACCGCTTCAATAATATTCCGCGCCCGTAACCCGTACTTATCGAACAACTCCGGAGCCTGGCCGGATTCGCCGAACACGTCCTGCATGCCCACGCGCCGGACGGGGCACGGGTGCGACGCGCAGACCACCCCGGCCACCGCTTCGCCCAGTCCACCGATGATGGAGTGCTCTTCCACCGTCACAATCCCCTTCGTTTCGCGGGCCGCGGCCAGTACGGCTTCGTCGTCCAGGGGTTTCACGGTGGGCATGTGAATGACGCGGGCCGAGATGCCCTTATCCTGCAACTGCCGCTGCGCCGACAAAGCCTCGGAAATCATGATACCGGTAGAAATGATGGCGATGTCGTTTCCTTTGGTGAGTTGTTTGGACTTTCCTATTTTAAAGGAGCCGTGAATTTCCGGCACCACCGGGTACTTGTCGCGGCCGAAGCGCAAATAAACCGGCCCCTGCATCTTGGCGGCGGCGATGGTAGCGAGTTTGGCTTCCTCGTAGTCACCCGGCACCAGCAGCGTCATATGGGGAAAGGAGCGCACGATGGCGATATCTTCGTTGGCCTGGTGCGAGGCGCCGTCGCCACCCACGCTGAGGCCACAGTGAGAAACGCCCACCTTCACGTTTGCTCTGGGATAGGCGATGGCGTTGCGCAGCTGGTCGCCCGCCCGGCAGGTGGCGAACACCCCAAAGGTGCTGGCGAAGGGCAGCAAGCCTTCCAACGACATCCCGGCAGCCACGGCCAACATGTTCTGCTCTTGCACGCCACAATTGAAGAAGCGGTCGGGGTACTTGGCCTGGAAGTCCAGCGTTTTAGTGGCTTTGGCCACGTCGGCGTCCAGCACCACCAGGTTCGGGTGTTCTTCAGCCAGGGCCAGCAGTCCGTCCACGTAGCCCTGGCGGGTTTGTTTATATTCCATCAGTCAATAAGTTCGGTCAGGGCGCGTTGCAAATCTTCATCTTGGGGGGGCGTTCCGTGCCAGTCGACCATGTCTTCCATAAACGATACACCCCGGCCTTTCTTGGTGTAAGCGATAATCATCACGGGTTTTTCCGCCTGCTGGGCTTCTTCGACGGTGTCCACAATAGCCTCCAGATCGTGCCCATCAATTTCGTAGGTCTGCCAACCGAAGCTCTCCCACTTGGGAGCCAGCGGGTCGAGCGGCATGATATCTTCTGAGTTGCCATCGGTTTGCAGGTAGTTGCGATCCACAAAGGCAATGACGTTGTCCAGTTTGTATTTATTGGCGAACATAGCCGCTTCCCACACCTCGCCTTCCTGAACCTCACCGTCGCCCAGAACGATGTAGTAGTGCTGTGATTCGCTCTTGTGTTTAGCCGCCACCGCCATGCCTAGCCCGGTGGAAAAACCGATGGCCAGCGAACCGGTGGTGGCCTCAATGCCGGGGGTTTTCGGCTGGTAGGGATGGCCCTGCAGGTGCGAACCCGGCTGGCGGAAGGTTTCTAGGTCTTCCTTTGGGAAGTAGCCACAGTCGGCCAGCACCGCGTAGATAACGGGCGTGCAGTGGCCTTTCGAGAGAATAAAGCGGTCGCGGTCGGGCCAGTCGGGACGCGCAGGATCGTGGCCCATCAAGTGGTAGTACAAAGCAACCACCATTTCGGTAGAGCTAAGGCTGCCCCCCACGTGGCCGGAGTTGGCGCGATGCACCATATTGAGGATTTCGCGGCGGATAGCGCGGCATTTGGTGGTGAGGTCGTGCAATTGTTGTTCGTTTATCATTGTGCATCGGGCTAGAGACGCGGCGGGGGGCCGCCCCATTAATCGCGTCTGTACGGTATGAAAATTAATGCATTAAAATTCAATAATTATGTATCAGCAGCAATCAATTGCCAGTGCCCCGTTTGGGCAGCGGTGGTCACGGCGTCCAGCACCCGCTGGCACTGGAGGCCATCGTAAAAATTTGGGTGCACCGCCTCACCCCGGTGGATAGCAGTCAGCAATCGGGCAACGAGGTGCACAAAGGTATGTTCCCAGCCGATGATATGGCCGGGAGGCCACCAGGCGTCAATATACGGATGGGTAGCCTCGGTGACGAGGATGTTTTTAAAGCCCCGGTAAGCCTCCGGTTCATCTACGTTATAATATTCCAATTCGTTGAGCCGCTCCAGGTTGAAGTTAATAGAGCCTTTGCTGCCGAATATCTCCAGGCGCAGAAAGTTCTTGCGGCCCGATGCCATGCGAGTGGCGCAGAACGAGCCCACCGCCCCGTTATCAAAGCGGGCCAGAAAGGTGGTGGCATCGTCGGCGGTGACTGTCCCCATCTCATCACTTCCCTCAATCGGACGTTCTTTAACAAAAACGTTTTGCTCGCCGACCACCGCGGTAAATTCACCAACCAGGTGACGGGCCAAATCGATGATATGAGCATTCATATCGCCGTGCGCCCCCGATCCTGATTGTTCTACGCGGTGCCGCCAGTTAATCGGAAAGTTCTCATCCACCAGCCAGTCTTGGTAATACACCGCGTTGAAGTGGCGGATGGTGCCTAGCTTGCCTTCGTCGATCATGCGTTTGGCCAGGGCTAGGGCGGGCAAAAAGCGGTAGTTGAACACCATCATGGTGGTGACCCCGGCCGCTTGAGCCGCGTCGTACATCTGCTGCGCTTCGGTCACGTTGCGGGCCAGAGGTTTTTCACACAGGATGTGCTTGCCTGCTTTCGCGGCGGCCAACGCAATCTCCAGGTGCGTATCATTGGAGGTGCTGATATCGACCAAATCGACGTCGTCGCGGGCTACCAGTTGCTCGTAATCGGTGGTGGTGCTTTGCCAACCGAACTGCTGCGCGAATGCGGCGAGTCGCGCTTCGTTCCGACCGCAGGCGGCTTGCAACGCGGGCACCGCCGGAAGATCGAAAAATTGCGCTACGTTGCGATACGCATTGCTGTGCGCCCGCCCCATAAAACGCGTACCCACCAAACCAATACCGATCATGTTATCGTCCATAGGTAGAAGGATTGAATAAACAATCTATTCAATCATTCATTCAAGCATTCTTTTTCAAACAAATCATAAATCAAATCTAAGACGGTGGTGCGGCGACATCCAACCCCAATAATACTCTGTTTAGCGTTAGGTCGGCTGCTCCGGCAGCAAAATCGTCAAAGGCCTTTTCGGTCCGCTCAATCAGGTGACGCTTGATAAACTTCGCACCCTCGCGGGCGCCCTGTTCGGGGCTTTTCACGCAACATTCCCACTCCAGCACCGCCCAACCGTGATAGCCCTTCTCCGTGAGCAGACTAAAGATACGGCTGAAGTCTACCTGTCCGTCGCCCAACGAGCGGAAGCGACCGGCCCGGTCCTTCCAGTTGTGGTAGCTGCCGTATACTCCCCCTAAACCGGTCGGGTGAAATTCGGCATCTTTGACGTGAAAACAGCGGATACGCTCGTGAAAAATTTCAATAAACGCCGCATAATCCGACTGCTGCAGCAGCAAGTGGCTCGGGTCGTAGGTCAGACAGGCCGCCGGATGCTCGTGGGTAAGAGCCAAAAACCGCTGGTAGGTGGCCCCGTCGAACAGGTCGGATCCGGGATGGAGTTCGTAGCCGAAGGTCACTCCGCGCTCCTGGGCGTAGTCGAGCACCGGCAGCCACCGCCGCACCAGCTCATCAAAGGCTTCTTCGATCAGTCCGGCCGAGCGTTGGGGCCAGGGATACAAATACGGCCAAGCCAGTCCGCCCGATAGCACCGAGATATTCGTCGTGCCCAGGCGCACCGACGCGTCGACGGTCATCCGGAGCTGCTGCGTAGCCCAGTCAACGCGTTCCGTATCGCTAAGTCCGGCCGGGTAAAAGGGCTGGAAAAGTTTCTCGTAGGCCGGATGCATCGCCATCACTTGCCCCTGAAGGTAAGAGGCGAGTTCGATCACTTCCAAATCATGTTCGGCCAACGCCTCCCGTTGCGCATCACAGTAGTCTTGCGACTCACTAGCCAGCGGCAAATCTAGCACGCGGGTGTCCCAGGTGGGGATTTGCACGCCCCGGTAGCCCAGCGAGGCCGCCCATGCTCCAATTGCTTTCAGCGAGTCGTAGGGGGGCTGATCGGCTAAGAATTGCGCCAAGAACAGTCCGGGCCCTCGGATGGCAGAGGTAGACATGTTGGTCGAATTAGAGGATGAGCCTAAGCATGGCCGTTGTAAATGAGATTTTGGAAATGTAGGAAAGAATAGCGGGCCACGCAACGGTCAAGATAGTAGTGACACAAAGAGCATCCCTAAGCCACCTCCTGCTTCTGCTCCCGCATCTCCTCCAGCCGCTTCTTGCCATAGGCCACCCGCGTGATGGCCACGTAGAGCACCGGAACGAAGAACACCGCCAGCAATGTGGCCGCCACCATGCCCCCGAACACCGTCCAGCCCAGCGTCCGCCGCGCCACCGCTCCGGCTCCCGAGGCGAAGGCCAGCGGCAACACTCCCAGAATAAAGGCCATCGAGGTCATCACCACCGGACGCAAGCGTAGCTTGATGGCGTTGATGGTGGCTTCTACCAGCTCCTGCCCCTCGTGCAGCCGGTCTTTGGCGTACTCCACGATCAGAATGGCGTTCTTGGCCGACAGCGCAATCAGCGTGATGAGGCCGATCTGGGCGTAGACGTTGTTTGACAAGGAGGGGATGAGCGTGAGGGTGAGGATGGCTCCGAAGGCCGCCACCGGCACCGACAGCAAAATAGAAAAGGGGATCGACCAGCTTTCGTACAGCGCGGCCAGAAACAGAAACGAAAAGATGATGGAAATCGCAAAAATATAGGCCGCCGTGTTGCCGCTCTTCACTTCCTCGCGCGTCAGCCCCGAAAACTCAAAGCCGTAGCCCGAGGGCAACGACTGCGCCGCCACCTCCTCAATAGCGGCAATCGCCTGCCCACTGCTGTATCCCGGAGCCAATTGTCCGTTGATCTCCGCCGACCGAAACAGATTGAAGTGGGGGATGGCTGGAGAGCTTTCGGTGATTTCGTAACTGATAAAGGTACTCAGCGGAATCATGTCTCCTTTCCCGTTACGCACGTAGTAGTCTTCTAAATCGCTGATCTCGGTTCGGTAAGCGGTGTCGGCCTGGGCCACCACGCGGAAGTTGCGGCCATAGCGGGTGAAGTCGTTCACGTAGCGACTGCCCATCAGCGTTTGCATGGTGGTGAAAATCTCGGTCAGGGGCACTCCCAGTTTTTTGGCTTTCTCCCGGTCTACCTGCACCTGGTAACCCGGCGTGCTGGCTGTGAAAAATGAGAAAGCCGACGCTACTTCGGGCCGCTGGTTCAGCGCTTCCAGAAAGTCGTTCATCACCTGGGCCAGTTCGTCCACCGCCGCATTGGCTCGTTGCTGTAGCACCAGCGAGAATCCCGCTGAGGTGCCTAAGCCCGGAATGGGCGGTGGCGCAATCACTCGAAAGGTCGCCTCTTCAATCCCCCCGAACCGTTGTTGTAGTTTCGTGGCCAAGTTCTCGGCCAGCAGCGAGTCGGCTTCCCGATCGGCCCAGGGCTCCAGGTTGCAGAAGATCGTGCCCGTGTTCGAGCGCTGGGTGAAATCGATCACGTTGAGGCCGGGCAGGGCCGCAAAGCTTTTCACCCCTTTGGTGCTCAACAGCACCTCCATCGCTTCTTGGGTCACCTCCAGCGTGCGGTCGGTAGAGGCGGCGTCGGGCAGTTGGTAGGTAACAAACAAGCGCCCCTCATCTTCGGTGGGCACAAAGCCGGTTGGTTTCTCCACAAACAGCCACACCGTGGCTCCGAAGAACAGCAGCAGCACCATCAGCACCACCGGGGTGTGGGCAATGCCGGTTTGCACTCCCGAGCGGTAGCGGTCCACGATAGAACCAAACCCCCGGTTGAACCACGCGAAGAAACGTTGCAAAATGTTCTTACGCTCCAACTCATCCGGCGTCGGTTTGAGCAGAATGGCGCACAGCGCGGGAGTGAACGACAGCGCCAAAAAGGTGGAGATGAGCACCGACACGGCAATGGTGATGGCAAACTGCTGGTACAAGCGCCCGGTGATGCCCGGAATGAAGCCTACCGGCAAAAAAACTGCCGCCAGAATCAGCGAGGTGGCAATAATGGGGGCGGTGATATCTTTCATGGCCGACAGCGTAGCCTCTTTCGGTGATTTTCCCTCGTTATCCATCAACTGCTTCACGGCTTCCACCACCACGATGGCATCATCCACCACAATACCAATGGCCAGCACAAAGCCGAACAGCGTCAGGGTGTTCACTGAGAAGCCAAATAGCACAAAGAACGAAAAGGTGGCAATGATCGACACCGGGATGGCCAGCACCGGGATGAGCGTGGCCCGCCAGTCTTGCAAAAACAAAAAGATCACCAGCACCACCAACGATAGGGCAATCAGCAGGGTCTCGACCACTTCGGCAATGGATACCTGCACCACCGAAATAGCCTCAAACGCCACTTCGTAGTCCACGTCGGGCGGAAAATCGGCTTTCAGTTCTTCCAGGGCGGCAAACACTCCCTCGGCGGTTTCCAGGGCGTTGCTGTTAGGTTCTTGCCGCAGAATCAGGAAGGCCGCCGGTTCACCGTTCAGGAAGGCCGCTTGCCGGCTGTAATTAAATTTTCCTAACTCTATTCGGGCTACATCTTTCAAATACACCAGCGCTCCGGTTTCGGGGTTGGCCCGCACGATGATGTCTTCAAATTCGCTGGTTTCTACCAGCCGCCCCTGCACCGAAATGGTGTACTCGAAGGGTTGCCCGGTGGGTTGCGGCGGCACGCCCACCGTGCCTGCCGACACCTGCACGTTTTGCTCCTGCAGGGCGCTGATCACGTCGGTGGTCGTTAGGCCGTACTGCGCCAGGCGATCGGGGTTGATCCACACCCGCATGCTAAAGTCTTCGGCCCGGGCAAACAGGTCGCCCACTCCCTCCACGCGCAGCAGGCGGTCGCGCACGAAAATCTTGGCGTAGTTGTCTAGAAACGAGGTGTTGTGGGTGCCATCGGGCGAGTATACGCCAACCACCATAAATAGGCTGGAACTGCGCTTGCGCGTGACCACCCCCAGGCGGGCCACCTCCTGGGGCAGTTGCGGCTCGGCGGTCGACACCCGGTTCTGCACGTCCAGTGCCGCAATGTCAATATCTGTGTCAATGTCGAAGGTGATATTCATCGACATGTTGCCGCTGCTGGTGCTGTAGGTAGTGATATAATCCATACCCGGCGTGCCGTTCACTTCTACTTCTACGGGGGTGGTCACCGTTTCCTCTACCGTTTTGGCATCCGCCCCGGTGAAGTTAGCCGACACCGACACCACGGGTGGAGTGATGTTGGGGTACTGACTCACCGGCAGGGTATAGAGCGAGATCAGGCCCACCAGGGTGAGTACCACCGCGATCACCATTGAAAATATAGGCCGGTTGATGAAAAACTTCGAGATCATAGACGGTCACTTGATATACTGTAC
This sequence comes from Cyclobacteriaceae bacterium, assembly GCA_965217295.1. Classification (GTDB taxonomy): domain Bacteria; phylum Bacteroidota; class Bacteroidia; order Cytophagales; family Cyclobacteriaceae; genus Tunicatimonas. Next base: position 1,307,657 of record CBDCHR010000008.1, on the reverse strand, counting down.
AGTCCTTGGTTGGCAAATATGCGTTTTTAGAGCAAGTTGACCAGTCCGCCGACCATAGTCGACAGCCCCTTCAATTAGGTGGTTGCTACTCGCTCCGTGCTGTCGTCTGTGGACTATTAACTGTGGACTTTTTCTCCTTCACTATCACCTTTGCCCCATCTTTAAGCTTTTGGATGCCACTTACCGCAATGCGTTCTCCTTCTTCCAGTCCGTCTTGCACCACCGCTAGTTCGTCCACCTGCCGCCCCAGGTTGATGCGCCGCTCTTCCACTTGGCTACTGTCGCCCAGCACAAACACAAAGTATTCGCCCATCTGCTGGTTCACGGCCCGGTAGGGAACGGTGAGCTGGGGTTCGTCGCTGCGTTGCCGCACCCGCACGGTGCAGTTCATGCCCGCCCGCAAATAGCCTTTGTCATTCGGAATTTTCAGCCGCGCCCGGATGGTGCCCGTCTGCCGATCCACCGCCCGGTCGATAAGCATCAGCTCGCCGTAATTAGGATAGTTCGTGCCATCGGGCAGCCGAATGCTGAACACCGAGTCGGCGCGTTGCTCGAGCAGTTGCAGCAGGCGGGGCAATTGTTTTTCGTTTACCTCAAAATCTACCGCCATCGGGTCGGTGGTGGAGAGCGTGTTCAGGGTGGTTTGTCCGGCGCTCACCAAGTCGCCCAACTCCACTTCGGTGATGCCGATGGTGCCGGTGAAGGGCGCGGTGATTTTAGAGAACCGCAAATTGGTTTGCGCCACGTTGGCGGTGGCCTGAGCGGCCTCTAATTGTGTTTTAGCGCTTTCTAGCTCGGTAAGGGCGTTTTCGTAGGCTTGCTTGGCGATAGCGTCCTGCTCGTGCAGGCGGGTATAGCGTTCGGCGTCGCGCTGGGCCTGCTGGTAGTTCGCGCGGACCCGCGCCACGTTAGCCTGTGCTTCACCGTACTGCGATTGGTAGACGCTCGGATCGATCTCGTAGAGCTGCTGTCCCTTGGTCACCGTTTGTCCCTCATCAAACAAGATTTTGGTCACCTGTCCGGTTACCTCGGCGCGCAGTTGCACCTCTTCGAGCGGCACCACCGTGCCCGGATAGGTTTGATACGAGGTGATGGTGGTTTTCCCCACGGTTTGCACCGTCACGGGCGCGGGCGGCGGGGCGGGCGGGGCCGATTCTCCGCCGCAGCCTGCCAGCAGCCCAACCATCGTCACTAATAGTAAGTATTGCTTCATGGGCATTGTTAGTTCGATGCATTTAGTTCGTCCAGCGGCACGGTGCCGGTGGCGCGTTGCAGGTCGACCTTGCTCGACAGCACCCGCAGCAGCGCATTGCTGGTGTTTAACTGGGCACTGCGCAAATCGGTTTCGGCCTGAATCACTTCCAGGTAAGGAATAATGCCTTCGTCATACTGTAGTTGAATCACCTCATACACCTCGCGGGCCAGTTGCTCGTTTTGCTGCTGCAAGCGCCAGTTGGCCAGCGCCCCCCGGTAGTCGGCCGCTGCCTGGGCGTACTCAGTTTCAATCTGGTTTTGCAGCTCGGTGCGGGCGTAGGTCAGTCGTTCGCCTTCCAGCTTAGCCGCCTGTAGGTTGTAGATTCGCGACGCGCCCCGCAGTAGCGGAATCGACGCCCGAAGGCCCACCTGCGAACTGGTGAACGAGCGGTCGTAGAGCGGCGCAAAGTCATCGTTGAAGTAGCTGAACTGGTAGTTGAAGAAGGCGCTCAGCGTCGGCAAGAATCCCCAGCGGTAGCGGTTCACGGAGGCGGCTAGCAGTCCCGCTTGCGTCTCTAGCTGACTGTACTCGATGCGGTTGCGATAGGAAGGCGACCGAAGGGTGTCAGCCGTCACTTCGGACAGAAGCTCATCGGGATCAAAAGCAACTTCTAGGGTTTGCTCCGGTGGGTAGCCCATCCGTTGTTTGAGGACCGCCCGCCGGTAGGGCAGCGCCGCTTGCGCAATGGTGAGTTGGGCCAGCGTGTTGTTGAGCTGAATGGTGGCCTGCTTGTAGTCGACCGGATCGTTAAGGCCGTTCTCGTAGCGGAGGCGGGCGTCGCGCACGTTTTTTTCGAGTCGTTGCCGGTCTTCGGACAAAATCTGAACCTGATCCTGCGTGGTAATCAGGTCGTAGAAGGCCTTGCTCACGGCCACGTACAGGTCTACGCGGGCCGCGTAGGTATTTTGCTCCGCCTGCTGCCGGGCCAAGGGTGCGGCTCGAGCAGCCGCCAGCACGTCGTTGCTAAACAAAGTCTGACTAGCGTTCAAGGTGGCGTTCGATTGGTACTCCACCCCAATCTCGCGCACCACCGGGTTGCCCGATTCGTCGGGAAACACAATGTTGGGCTTGTCTACGTTGTCGATCAGCGCTCCGTCGATGCTCACCTGCGGTAGCCAGCCCGACAGACTGCCCGCCACCTCCTTGCGCACAATCTGCTGGTCAATAATGCGCTGTTGCAGTAGCGGGCTGTGCTCCAGGGCATAGCGCACGCAGGCTTCGCGGGTGAAGGCTTCAGATTGGCCAAAAGAAAGAACCGGAATAAGTATGAAGGAAAGCGACCAACTTATTCCACAACGCGGAATGCCGTACATAAAGGGGAAAGGCAATATCTATACGATACTACCAAACCCCGCATTTTGTTGCGTATCTTTCAGCACTTACCGAAATTAGTTGCGGAAATGATAGCTAAGGTGGTAGTGGAAGCAACCCTGTTGTGCTCAACTGCATCTTCTACATAAAAAACTTCAATGGCTTCTTCCTCCACCGCCCGCACCACCTTGTTTTCATCCGGAGCATTGGTTATTGGCTGTCTGGCGGCTTTCCTACTCGTGTTTCATCTGCTCGCCAATGCGTTCACGCCCTATGGTTACTTTCGCGACGAGTTGTATTATCTGGCGTGTAGCCACCGCTTGGCCGCGGGCTACGTGGATCATCCGCCGCTGTCGGTGTGGTTGCTTGCCCTGGTTCGTACTTTATTAGGCGATTCGCTGTTTGCCATTCGCCTGGTTCCGGCGCTAGCCCTGTCGGGCACCGTGGTGATCACCGGCCTAATGGTGCGGCAGATGAGAGGCAGTACTTGGGCCATCATCCTGGCGGGCTTGTCAGTGATACTGGCCCCTATCTTTCTGGGCATGGGCACGTTTTATTCTATGAACAGCCTGGACATACTGCTGTGGTCGGCCGCCGCCTACGCCGTGCTGCGGATGGTGGATGATCCTACGCCGCGCCGGTGGATAGTGCTCGGTGTGCTGATGGGATTGGGACTACTGAACAAGGTGGGGTTTCTGTGGTTCGGGATGGGCTTGCTAGCGGGGATGCTGCTCACTCCGTTGCGGAAGCAGCTTACTACTTCCTGGCCCTACGTGGCGGGCGGCATCGCTTTCGTCTTTTTCCTTCCCTTCATTATCTGGAACATCCAGCACGATTTTGCCCACCTGGAATTTATGCGCAACGCGGTGCTCAACAAGTACGGCGGCATTAGTCGCAGCGACTTCCTATCCGGCGCGGTGCTGATGATGAACCCCGTGGCAGTGCCAGTGTGGGTAGCCGGACTATATTATTATTTCGCCTCGGCGGAAAGACGAACGTATCGGGTACTTGGCATCGTCTTTCTGGTTACTTTCCTGATCCTGCTCGTTAATGGGCACAGCAAATCGGAGTATCTGGCTCCGGCCTTTCCGATACTGCTGGCCGGGGGCGGAGTAGCGCTAGGACGCCTGGCCCAGCGCCACCGGTGGCGATGGGTGCCTATCGCCATCACTGGGCTGTTGGTGCCGACCATCGCTCTGGCTCCGCTGGTGGTCCCGCTCTTGCCCCCGGCCGACTACGTGAATTACGCCGCGGCAGTGGGCGTGAGTGCCCCCAACAGCGAGGGCAAAGAGGTAGCCGAACTGCCGCAGTTTTTCGCCGACATGCATGGTTGGGAAGAACTGGCGGCGAACGTTTCGCAGGTATACCATGCGTTACCGGAGATCGAGCGGAAGCGAATCTCAATCCACGCCCAAAACTACGGCGAGGCGGCTGCCCTGGAGCACTACGGAAGGCAATATCCGCTACCGCCAGTAACTAGCGGTCATAACAACTACTGGTTGTGGGGCTACGGCGACTCCGATCCGGAAGTGACAATCATTGTAGGGGGCGAGCGGGAGGACCACCTGGAATCGTTCGAGCAGGTAGATTCGGTGGCGGTGCACCGGGCGGCCTACGTGATGCCCTACGAAAACAATTTACCGATCTTCGTCTGCCGGGGGTTGCGCACCCCCGCCGCCGAAGTCTGGCCGGGCAGCAAGCATTATGACTGATGATTTTGATCCCTCAGTAAAATCAGTTACGGCAAGTATTTTTGCAACTCTTCCGGATTCCTTCTTACGTTCCATACCACCAAGATAACTAATTCATCTTGCCGTAGCTCGTAGTATATCTGATAGTTACCTTTTCTTATTACCCGAACCGACTCGTGCCGAACTGGTCTTCCTAGCTCTGGATAGTCTTTCAGTCTCTCAACAGCTTCCTGAATTTCGCCTGCGAGCTTTTCGCTATATTCTTTGCTCCCGTTTCGCTCGGCGTAAAACGCGAGGGTAGCCAGAAAATCTTCTTGTGCTTCCTTAGACCAGGTTATTCTTTGAGCCATGCGTTCACTTGATCAAAGACTTCTTCGTGGGTGAGGCTTTCGCCGTTGTCTATTTGTTTTCTGGCCCTAGCAATTTTCTGCTGCTCAAACGCACTAAGTTCGTAGGGGGGGGAGGGCCGCTCAATGATTGTTTTTAACGCATTTAAAAACTCCTCATCCTCTATATCTTGAATGCGCTGAATCAGGAGGTCTTTCAATTCGGAAGTTTGCATGAAAGTATCGTTTATTGTCAGTACCCCAATATACGAATCCTAATCAACTTTGTGCGGTTCGTTTCTTCGTCTGCCGGGGGTTGCGCGCTCCGGCCGCTGAAATCTGGCCGGGCAGCAAGCATTATGACTGACTTACGCTTGCTATATGCCTACTGAAGCAGTTCATTATAGCGACGAACTATTTTTCTGGCTTTGTAACCCGCCACCTCCTGTAAAATAAGACTTATCGTGCTCACTGACATACCAACCGCGAACACTGAATGGTTAAATTTTCCGCCTCCCAGCATCGTACCCACTGGCCATCCTACCATTGCCCCGCCTACGATTCCCAATACAAATGCCCCTGCTGCATTAGATTTATACTGCTCAATGTAAGCATGTATTTGTGCATTATTCTGTTGTTGCAATAAATGATTAATGTGCTTTATTTTTCGATACGTTTGCGAACCCACAACGAAGCGAGGCGACAGCCCGCCCCGATAGCTCATAAGTTGATCGCGACTGGCTTCGGTGATCATAACATGGTCAGCAGACGCTGTACCAAATGAACGCCCCACTGTGAAACCAATTCGTACTCCGCTCCATTGTGGTTTGACGGCCGATTGATCTGCTAACCGCGTAAGTTTTATGTCTTTGTTATTCACCAAGTGAAAAGCTTGTGCAGTGGCCAAGTGGTAGCCTACATTGGCATTAAGTAGCCAAGGTCCTGACTGAAAATGCAGATCAACCCCGGGTGTGATACCAACTCCTAGCGCGTTGAAGTTGGCAGTAGCCGACGACGCTTGGTTGTATATACGTTGATATTCTTCGTTTTGCATTGACGTGAAAGAAAATAGCAACTGAGTATTTGGCACAATAGATAGGTGCGATTTGACTGGTATAATCCGCTCAAACGTAGCTCCAACACTTTCGGCACGGAGCCGCTGGTCAGAGCGCAATTCGCCCGTATAATCGCTGTAAGCGAGTCGCCCTCCGGTGGAGACGTGATCCCACACAAAGCCAATAGTAGTACGTCCATCGGGCGAGTGGTTCACAAATTGAAGTTGCGTGTTCAGAAAAGCAGGAAAAGTACTGGTTGATCGCAGTGGCAGGGGGTTGCTACTCATGGCATCCTGGTGTAGACTTCTAAGAGAGGTCATGTTGTACCACCCGTAGCCTATTTTAATGCGCATAGAAGTATGCTGACCAAACGAAGCGATGCTTATCAAACAACTAAGAACAAAGAGGCAACTGGTTCGAGTCATACATCTAAAATTCAAGAGGTAGTGAGAAGCCATCGCTACTGAAGATTGCACTGTTAAAAAAATAGTAGGAGGGGGCATCACTATAATTATCAGCAACGGCAACCTCTACCTGACGTAACAGCTTCCCGTTCTGGGGATTGTATATTAGGTATTTACTAGGATCACCCCTCGAGAGCCCCCCTAAGTATCCAGTTGCAGCATCCACTATCGGACGCTGTAGCGGATATACTAAGTTGGTAGATCCCAGTGAAGCCGCTTCTGACCATGAAAATATTCTTATCTGCTCATCATCAACCACGACGAACTGATCAGGCTTATTAGAATCGTTCAGCATAACGTAGTTGCCACTAACAGAAAAGCTGCCAATCATCTGAACGCTATCCCTCGTTAAGCGGTACACTGTATGGTCTATCGCGAAGAAAGCGCCGTCGGAAGACATCGTAAATGAACTGAAGGGATCTTCAAAGACGTAGTGGGATTTGCGTTTCTCTACATCCAAGATTTCTATTGTTTTTCTGGGACTACGATACGGATAATTATAGTGGCCGCGAACGGTTGCCTCCAAAAACAGATAGTTATTATTTCCTATCCATACGCTGCTTAAACCAGCACCCCAGGCCGAGAAGTCCTCTCGAATGAAACCCTTCAGAGAAGTTGTGTTAGCAGCTGACAAATCAAGAGGATCAATGCTTAATAAATCCAACCCTTGAAAACAGTACGCTATGGTAGCATTCTCAGATATTGTTAAGTGGTTTCTATACTCAAAATCTGACGTATTAACTACTTCGTAGGTATTGTTATCCATGCGATAAGTAGATGAGTCATTAACTAAGTACAGCGATTGCACTGCCGGGCGGTGAGAGATTTTGTAGAAGGGTCCCATCACTTTCCCCAAAAACACTTCTTTTGTTTCAGCATCAGGATCATCGGTATACCTCTCAACTTCTTTATTGACAAACATCTGGTAAAAAACCGTTCGGCCGAAAGGCAGGGTGTCTTCATCAAGATAAACGGTATCCTCTACCTCATATATCTTAGCAACCAGGTCTCTGTACGTAACGTCTCCCCACTCATCTTTCCCGGCTTTGTAAAGAGCGTAATACTCAAAGTTAGCATGATACTTACTCTTCGACCAAGACACCGCGGGCGTATCACCAGAAACCTTTGTTGGATAGAAGATAACGGATGAATCGGCGTAATGAACCTCCTCACTCCTTAGCCAACGGTCAGATTGGTACTTAACAAATACTTGGTATCTGACTAATCCTCCGGAATAAGATCGGTCTACGTACTCCGGTGTTTCGCGGTCAGTGATTATAGCGATTGGTTCAGAGTCAGTACCTCTGTATTCATTGGGGTCATATCTGTAAACTACGTACGCGTTGAAGTTTTTCCATAAATAGGGCTTCCAGCTAACCTTTAGAGCACCTTTGTATGGTTCGATAGACGTAATTTCAACCGGTTCGTCCTTCTTGACCACCACCGCCCATCGGTACAACAGCGTTAGGGCTTCATCCCCGTAGACGCCAACTACAGTATTCGCAGTATTGACAACTTCTAACTTTGCTTCTAGATGGTACACTCCATCCGTTAGCTCGTCTGTCTTCAGCCAAAATCTTCCGGCTCTTTCGTATCCGTAGTGTAAGTCGTTATGAACCTCTTGGCCATCAAAAAAGAACCGTATCTCTTCTACCTGTGAATTAGTAATTTTGAAGGAATAGGATAAGGCGTGCTGCTTATCGTACACATAAATAGTATCGTCGACATTGTCAACCGTAAGGGTAAGACCTAAATCCTCTACGTTGAACTCCGCTACCTCCACCGGATTGACACCTTCCGGTTCATAATCACAGGCTACAATTAGCAACGCTAGGCAAGCAGTTGCTATCTGACTAATCATCTGTCTCATAGTGGATATTCTGTGCGTTAAGGCGGTAGAATCAGATGAATGTTATTATACTACCATCCCCAAAACCTCCAACTGCTGGGGTTGCTCCTCAAAGGCCAGTTTGGCGGTTTTGTCGAAGCGGCGCATCCAGGTTTGCAGTTCGGTGAGAGCCTTCTGTCGGGCGTCGGTGAGTTGCTGCGGCTGACTCATGGCTTTCTTTTGCAGGGCCAGCGCCTCCTGCACGCGCTGTTGCAGTTTTGCGGCTTGGGCCAGTTCTTTCGGCGGCACGTGGTACTTGGTCATCATAGCGGCGGGCACGTGGGCGTAGAAGCGTTTGATGTGGCGCAGACAGGCCGCCGTTTCGCGCGGTGCGGCGGCACTCAGGTTCAGCGTGTCCTGGTACTGCGCTTCGCGGCGATAGGCCAGGCGGGCGGTGTCGGCGTGTATTTTGAAGAGGTACAGCAACTCCCCTTTGGCCTGTTGAAGCAACTGCGTGGTTTGGTACTGAGCTTCCTGCGCCTGCTCGCGTTGCCGGGTCAGATTCTCTATCCGCTCGTAAATGGTTAGAGCCTCTTGGATGGCCTTCGCGTCGTAGGTGAATCGCTCCAGAGCGGCCAGCAGTTCGGGCGTATTCAGCGCGTTGGTGAGCGCGATAAGGGTGCGCTGAAGGAATTGATCTTGGTTCTTTTTCATAAGGGCAGTAGTGATGATGTGAGCGTAAAAATAAGCGTCCTCCTTCGCAAAGCGTAGCTCGATGCTCGGCGAAGGGTACGTAGGTGCGGGAAACTAACTTTTTGCACCACCATCTCGGCCCGAAACGCTTCCGTCGCGGGCCAGCCCCGGAAAAAGATTTCTTTCTCCCACGTAAGAAAAAGCGCGCGGGGCCACCGGGCGACCGCTCCTGGCGCAACCGCCCCGCGGCGGATCGGTGGGGAAGCCTCAACCGCTAATGCCGCCACCTAGCGGGGGAGGTAGGCGACCGCGACAAGCCGTCGCGCTTCGCGGGGCGGGGGCGGGGGAGGGGCCTCCGAACGGCTGCGTCAGAAGTGAGGGTGCCAGGAGGGCCTGAGTTTCCGTAGCTAGTTCGGGGGTTGGCAATTGCGCCGTACGTTGCGTCCGTAAAGTTGCCTGTCTGCGGCTTTGAAGCAGGAGATTCCGGATAGCGCTCTTTGCAGGGTTCAACCCTACGTCCCTCCGGCTCACCGGGCAATGAAGACAAATCATCGCAATACCGCCAACCTATGCCCCTCCGGAACGTTTACCTTCCTTATGAACAACCTTCCTGAAACCGCTGGCAATACCTTGTTCCCGGTTTTCTTCAAACTGCACCAGCTCGATGTGCTTGTTGTGGGCGGCGGCTACGTGGGCTTAGAGAAACTGGAGGCCATTCTAAAGAACAGCCCCGCCGCGCGGGTTACCCTGGTGGCGGCTGAGGTGCTACAACCGGATATCTATCGGCTGGCCGAGGCGCACCCCCACGTGCGGGTGGTAAAGCGGACCTTCCGGCGGCGCGACCTGCGCGACCGCGACCTGGTGTTTCTGGCCACTAACGACCGGGCCCTGCACGAGCGCATCAAGAAGATCACGCGGCAACGGCGCATCATGACCAACGTGGCCGACACGCCCGACCTGTGCGACTTCTACCTGAGTTCGGTGGTAAAGAAGGGCGACCTCAAGATCGCCATCTCCAGCAATGGCAAGTCGCCCACGCTCACCAAACGCATTCGCGAGTATCTGGAGGTGGCCATTCCCGACGATGTGCAAACGCTACTGGACAACCTCAAGGAAGTGCGCGACCAGCTCAAGGGCGACTTTGAGTATAAAGTGAAGAAACTCAACGAAGTCACCGCCGACTGGCTTAACAATCCTGCCGATGAACGTCACTAACCCACTGCGCTTCGAGCGCACCCTGGCCGCCTTCGACGCGGCCAACCGGCAAGACCCTCATTCAGAAGTTGATGAGGACGGAAACGAGGTGCCTAAAGAACTGCTCTACGCCCGGCGAATGAGTTCTGTGCTCGCCAAGTTTGCGCCCAACGCTTCGGAAGCGTTGCAATTGGCGGCCCGCTGCCAGCATATCCGCCGGTGGACGGTGCCCCGCGATTCGTACCCAATGGACCGGAAGGGTTATCTGCGGTGGCGCACCCACTTGAAGAAGTTTCACGGTGAGCAGGCCGCGGCTATTATGCAGACCGAAGGTTACGACCCTGAAACAATCAACCAGGTGGTGGACCTGCTCAACAAGAAGAACCTGAAGCGCGACCCGGAGATGCAGACGCTGGAAGACGTGATCTGCCTGGTGTTTTTACAGCATTACTTCGCCGACTTCCAAAAGCAGCATCCGATAGAGAAAGTGGGGGCAATCGTAGCAAAGACCTGGAAGAAAATGTCGGATGCTGGGCACACGGCGGCCGTGTTGTCAACTTTTTCAGGCAAAGAAGCAGGGCTCGTTCAACAAATTCTTTCTGACCCAGACTATTAAACCCCCATGACCGACCGCCTACGCGATGCTTACGATCCCGAACGCTTCCGAGCGCAGGGGCACCAACTGATCGATAGTTTGACCGACTACCTGACCAATATGCAGCACGACCCCCGCACGGCGGTGCTGCCCTGGCAGTTGCCCGACGAACGGCTGGAGAACTGGCAAGCTGATTACCAAAAAGCTCCCGATGCGCAGGTGAATAAATTTTGGGATGTGGTGGTGCAGCAGTCGATGCACCTGCACCACCCGCACTACGTGGGGCACCAGGTGGCTCCGCCCGCCCCGGTAGCCGCCCTGGCGGGACTGGTGAGTGCTTTCCTGAACAACGGCATGGCGGTATACGAAATGGGGCCGGTATCCACGGCGCTGGAACGGGTGGTGATTCAACAGGTGGCTACTATGATTGGCTACGGATCGGAGGCGGGAGGGCTAATGACCTCGGGCGGAACACTTTCTAACCTGACCGCGCTGCTGGCCGCCCGGCAGCATCAGGTAGAGGAGGCCTGGCAGAACGGAACCGCCGAACCCTTGGCTTTGCTGGTGTCGGAAGAGGCGCACTACTGCATCGACCGGGCGGTGAAGGTGATGGGCTGGGGTGAGGAAGGTATTATCAAGGTGCCCACCGACGAGCATTATAAATTGCGGACTGAGCAACTGGAAATTTGCTACCAGCAAGCGCAACGCAACGGTCGCCGGGTGATTGCGGTGGTGGGCTCGGCTTGCACCACCTCCACCGGCTCGTATGATCCCCTAAATGCCATTGCTGACTTCTGCGCGTTGCACGATCTTTGGTTTCACGTAGACGGGGCGCACGGCGCTCCGGCCGCCTTCTCGCCGAAGTACCGACCGCTGGTGCGGGGCCTGGAGCGGGCCGACTCTATCACCATCGACTTTCATAAGATGATGCTCACCCCGGCCATCACCACAGCCCTGCTGTTTAAAAATGAAGCACATTCATACCAGACGTTTGCTCAGCGGGCCAGCTATCTGCTTAATGATGCGGAAGGCGAGTGGTTTAATTCCGGCAAGCGCGCCTTTGAGTGCACCAAGCGGATGATGAGCCTGCAGGTGTATTCTATCCTGCGCACCTACGGCCCGGCCATCTTCACCGACAATGTGGAGCACCTATACGGCTTAGCCCGCACCTTTGCCCGGATGATTACGGAGCGCCCCGCGCTAGAACTTGCGCTGGCTCCCGAAGCAAACATCATTTGTTTTCGCTACGTGGGCAGCGGTTCAAGTGCCTCTCTATCGGATGATGCCAACGCCCTTGACCGGTTGAACGCCGCCCTTCGTCAGGATATGCTAGAAGATGGAAAGTTTTATCTGGTAAAAACTCAGTTACGGGGGCGGGTTTTTCTTCGCACCACCCTGATGAACGTTTTCACTACCGAAGCGGTGCTTAGCGAGTTGTTGAATGAAGTAGAGGCAGTAGGCGAGCGTATCAGCTACGAGCTTGCGTAGCCCTCTCTGCAAAGATTAAGGCTCTTGTTGGTCAGTGACTTTTGCATTAGCCAGTCAGTTTGTGCATCTCTTCCAATCATAAAGGAATGCGTGTCGAACTTAGTAAACCCCCACTTTTGGTAAAAAGCGATGGCCAACGGGTTGTGCTCCCACACTCCCAGCCAAAGAACATGACATCCTGCTTGGTGAGCATAATCAACGGCGGTCTGCATCAGGCGGGCACCGATGCCCCGGCCTACGGCTCGCTGTTGCACGTATATGCGTTGTAATTCCAGGGCTTTATAGTCCTGTAGGACACGGGGGGTGCCTCCCCGGCGCAGTTTGAGATATCCGATGGGCTCTTCATGCAAATAAGCCAGATAGAAAGCTGAGCTTACATCCAGTAATTCCTGCCGAATTGTAGCTTCGCTAAAAGCTTGACTCACGTAGGCATTCAGGTCGGCGGGATTGTTGTCCTCACCAAAAGCGTCTACGAAGGTTTGTTGGCTTAAAGAAGCTAATATTGCACTATGCTGCGCAGCGGCGGGGACAATGTTGACCATAGATTTTTACGCTATCAGCAATAATCTACGCAAAAAACCAGAAATCCCTACCGGGTCGCTTTCCCCACGCTGTCAACTGTTGCCGAATTGTTTCCTTATCATTTGGCGAGGCTACCACTACGATCACCTGGGGGTTATCGAGTTGCGAAATTATTTCAAAGTGATTCATTCGAATGCCATACACATCTTTGCCAATCTTGCGCGGATTGTCGCACACCCAGTGAAAATTATCTCCGTAGGCGAACATCCGTTTCGCCAAATCTTTGCCATTACGCCCCGCACCCCACAGTACCAACGGGCGGCTTTGGTCGCGATCAAGTTCGTAGAAATACCGCAGCTTTAGGTCAAAGTATCGATTGTCTTGGTAACACTCCCAGGTGCGGGAGATGCGGTCGGAACGGTCGCGCCAGTAGTGCAGCACTTTGTCCAGGCCAACCACGCGCAATTTCTTACGATAGAAGCGGAAGCACAGGTCGTAATCCTCCGGATACGCTTCGGGGTCGAATGCGCCTACGGCATCCAGGTCGGCGCGGTGGATGAGCCAGGAGTGCGAAGGGATCACGCATTCCTGATAAATTTCTTCGTAGTGCGCGCTGCGACGGGCCACATCATTAAGCCAACGTTCGTAGCGCCGAAAGCCGTCGCCTACTTCCCCTTCATCCACAAAGTGTTCGGTGCCTCCGGCGATTACGGTGCCGGGGCCGTGCTGTTGCCAAGCATTCACCAGCACTTCCAACTTATCGAAAGGCATGCGGTCGTCAGAGTCCATGCGATTGATCAGGGGGCCCTGGCTATGATGGTAAGCAACCTGTAGCGTGGGTATTAATGAGGGGCGGTTACTATCGTACACTCGAATTCGAGCGTCTTTAGCGGCGTAGGCGCGAAGAATCTCAGGAGAGCGATCAGTTGAGTGGTCGTTTACTGCCAACAGCTCCCAGTTTTCGTAGGTCTGCACCCGCACAGAGTCCAGGCACTCGGGCAGGTAGGGCTCGGTATCCTTCACGGCCATAACGATAGAGACGAGTGGGTCCATAAAAAAAGCCCTCCCACAGATGCAGGAAGGGCTCTAAAGCAGATTGTGCGGTGTAGTTATCGTTTTTTGATACTAACTAGCGCCCTATTGGACGGCATCACTTTCCGGTAGCGTAGAATATAATACCTTCAGTGCGTTGGCTTCTTGTAGTTCTTCCTGCACGTCGGATACGATTCCCATCTTGGCTTCGCTGTCGACCTTCATAGCCATGGTGATTTGGTTGCGCTCGGCTTCGTCCAGCTTATCGCGCTCCTGGTTCACAAATTGCACGATGGCCGAAGGCTCCACCAGCACGTCGTTGGTCTGGATACGCGGTTCGGAACCGAAGCGGTTGGTATCCTTCGGCTTACCGATGTAGATGTAGCTCACCAGCGATTTCTTCTGCATCTTGGTAAGTTGCTCGGCTTTTGGAATTTGTTGCTTCACCAGAATATCCTGCTCACGCAACACGGTGGTTACCATGAAGAAAAACAGCAGCATAAAGATAATATCAGGCAGGGCTGAGGTTGGAATATCCTGACTGGCGGATGACTTTTTCTTAAACTTTGACATAGGACATCAATATAAAGTTTACTGACTAGCTTCGGTGGCCTTGGAAGGCTTAGCAATTGAAATCGCCATTGGGATCTCCTTGCGCAGGTCATCGTAGCGGTCTTTCATACTAGGCTCGAGGTCGCCATCGCGAATTTCCTTAGGAGTCATATTGAGCTCTTCGGCGTATATTTCATAATAGGCGCCCTTCACTTCGTCGTATACCTGGATGTACTTCTCGTAGCTGGTTCCGCGGTCGGTTTTGAACGACACGATTGCTTTTTGCGGACTTTCAGATGACTCCGGGTCGCGCCCATTGTTCAATACAAAAGTCTTGATCATGTCTTGCAACGGGGCAATATTATCCATTGGCTCTCCTTCCACCAACATGCGGTCTTCGGAGTTGAGCAGAATCTTGAACAGGTTCCGCTCGTTAAGCTTTACGTCCGGGGGCGGCTCGTTCGGGTCAGGCTTAGAAGGAAGCTGGATAGCCAACCCCTTGTCTGACGCGATGGTGGTGGTAACCAGGAAGAATATGAGCAACAAGAAGGCAATGTCGGCCATTGAGCCGGCATTCACTTCGGCCGCTCCTCTTTTTTTACGTGCCATATCAGTTAAAAATTTTGGTGATTTCAGTAACGACGATGCTAGCCAGCGCTAGCAGAATAAGGGTGTACATGGTGATTAGTGCTCCACCGATCATCTTAGAGGTGACCGCTGAGGTAACGTTATTCTTGATGTAGAGCGGCACTACTTCATTTCCAGCAATAGAATATCCGATAAAAAACAGTATCGCAATGGCTACCACTCCAACGAGGGCTCCCAGCAAGGCCCGGGGGTTGCTAAATGATTGAATAAGCGGCATCAGAATGGCCGCTAAAATAGCAATGCCCAGTAAAATGTAGGCCGCATACAATCCGTAGGTAGAAACAAACTGATCCATAGTTTTGCAATCAAGTGAGTGAAAGAAGGGAGGGTCTTTTGCAGTACCCTCCCCGAAGTGGGTTGTGTAGAGTAATAATCGTTAGTCGATGCGGGTGGCGGTGGTAGTGCTACCGCCGGTCACTTTGTGCTTCACCAGCATATCTACTAGTGAGATAGAAGCATCTTCCATATTGTTAACCAAACTATCGATCTTAGATACGCAGTAGTTGTAGAACAACTGTAAAATAATCGCCACGATCAAACCGGCTACGGTGGTGAGCAGTGCCACCTTGATACCACCCGCTACGAGCGAGGGAGAGATATCACCGGCGGCTTCAATGGCGTCAAAGGCACCGATCATCCCGATTACCGTACCCATGAAGCCCAGCATGGGGGCAATAGCGATAAAGAGCGAGATCCAAACCAATCCACGTTCCAGACGGCCCATTTCCACGGAACCGTAGGAGATAATCGACTTTTCTACCATGTCTACCCCTTCGGACCAGCGCAGCAAACCCTGGGTAAAGATAGAGGCTACCGGTCCGCGGGTATTGCGCGTCACGTCCTTGGCGGCTTCTACTCCGCCCGTGTTTAAGGCATCTTCTACGTTGGCTAGCAACTTTTTGGTGTTGGTTGAGGCCAGATTCAGGGTGATGATTCGCTCAATGGCAATCGCCAGTCCAAGAATCAAGCAAATAAGTACCGGCGACATAAACTTCCAGTCTCCTTCAATGAACTTAGACTTCACATTTTGGTGAAATGACTGTTCTTCCGCCTCGTCGACCAAGTCCATGTCGGCCGCATCTTCTACATTGGAGGCAGCGGTGGTTGTTTCTTGTTCCATGTCGGTAGCGGCCTCCTCCATCATGGTGGTATCAGCGTCAGGGTCGGCATCCTGCGCGAACAATACGTTGTTCTGGCCTAGGGTTAGGCAACTGGCTAGTAGCAGCAAAGCAAATAACTTTTTCATAGGAATACAGTCGTCAGTGTAGTAAAAAAGAGTTTATGAATAAAAGGTTAGTGGTTACGCGTTTGTTAGTACAGCGGAGAGGGCGGGATTCGAACCCGCGGTACCCTTGTGGGGTACACTCACTTTCCAGGCGAGCACCTTCAGCCACTCGGCCACCTCTCCCGAGGCTTTCACTGTTTTTTGAGTTTCACCCGGATAACAAATAAATTAATAATCCCTACCATTTGCAAGTTTTGGCAATTCATTCAACTAATATAATCGATTCAATTCGATAAATATCGAGCGAAGTAGAAATATTGTTGCTAAACTCGAAAATTAGCGCGTTTGAGTACCAAATCTTCCGGTAAACCTTTGACAAACTACTACGTAAGGTATCATCGTGTTTTCAACAACTTCCCGGTTCTATCATGCTCACTTTCCAAAATCCTTACCTTGGGTAGTGATCAAAAAGCGCTTCCATTATCAGTAGGTTTCTCCTCGCAGTGAGGTGGGCAGCAGCTCCTTGATTCGCTCCGTATCCGTCTCGTTCCCTAGCAGAAACATCATCTTGGTTACGGCCGCTTCGGTGGTCATGTCCTTTCCACTAACCACCCCGATACCCTCCAACCGCTTACTGGTTTGGTAGCGCCCCTGAATGACGCGCCCCCCGCTGCACTGGGAAATGTTGAGTACCACCAGGCCCCGTTCGGTGGCGTCGGCCAGGCTGTCGAGCAAAAAGGCATCGGTAGGAGCATTACCCGAGCCAAAGGTTTCTAATACCAGCCCCCGCAGATCAGAAATCTGCAAAATGCTTTCTACTACCCGCCGACTGATGCCCGGGAAGAGCTTGAGCACGGCCACGTTGGTGTTGAGTTGCCGGTGATAAACGAGTTGTTGGTCGGGCGCGGCGGGACGAATGGCGGATAGATTATAGTCGATGACTACTCCCGCTTCGGCAAGCACCGGATAGTTTCCTGACTCAAACGCATCGAAGTGGATGCTTTGCCGCTTGCTGCTACGGTTGCCGCGCAACAGTAGATTGCCGAAGTAGATGCACACTTCAGGAACGATCGCCACACCGTTGCTCTTTTCGCTGGCGATCTCCAGGGCAGTCACCAGGTTCTCGTGCGCATCGGAGCGGGTCGAGCCGATGGGCAGCTGGGAGCCCGTGAAAATCACCGGTTTGGTCAGGTTCTCCAGCATAAAGCTAAGCGCCGAGGCGCTGTAGGCCATCGTATCGGTGCCGTGCACGATCACAAAGCCGTCGAAACGGCGGTAGTTTTCGTACACGATGTAGGCCATGTCTACCCAGTGCTCGGGGCGCACGTTGGAAGAATCGATGAGTTGCGGAAACGAAATCACCGTGATGCGGATGCTAAACTCCTTGAGCGAAGGCACTTTTTCTACGATGCGAGAGAAGTTGAAGGGTTCTAACACTCCCGCTTGGTCGTAGGTCATGCCCAGGGTACCCCCCGTATAAATGATGAGCACCGTTGCCCGGGGCGCTCCCGAGAAGCCGGTGTTGACGTTGACGATTTTGTAGTTGGTCTTCATGGAGAAAGCAGTCTCCAAAGGTAAACGTTTTGGCAGAATCTGAAAAGGGTGATTGGCGGTTCGCAGCAATGAGGGGCCAAAAGTCTCCTCGCTGTCTGATGGGTTGCCTTCAGCGCGTTGCTCACTATTGCGCTGACTCTTCGCTTTCGGTACTGAATAACCGGCGGGCGTTCTCGGTCGTTTGCTGAGCCACCGTTTCAAGGTCAACGTCCCAAAGTTCAGCAACCCGTCTTCCAATGAGGGGTACGTGCGAAGGTTCGTTGCGCCGACCGCGGTGCGGCACGGGGGCCAGATACGGACTATCCGTTTCCAGCACCACCCGCTCCCGGTCGAGGTGCGGAATCACCTCGCCCATTCCACCGTTTTTGAACGTGGCGACTCCGCCTAACCCCAGGTAAAAGCCCAGATCGGTGATGCGTTTGGCCTCTTCAGCGGTGCCGGTGAAGCAGTGAAATACGCCCCGCAGTCCTTCGGACTGTTCCTCTACCAACGCAACAACATCGGCGAACGAATCGCGGGTGTGTAGCACAATGGGCAGCTTGTACTTTTTCGCAAAAGCCAGTTGAACGCGCAGTGCTTCTTGCTGCTGCGTTTTGAAGGTGACGTCCCAGTGATAATCCAGCCCAATTTCACCCACCGCTGCAAAGGGGCGCCGGTCCAGCCACGCTTCCACCTGATACAGTTCGCGCTCGAAATCACGCTTCACGCTGCCGGGGTGGAGCCCCATCATCGCTACGCACTGCGCCGGATAACGCAGTTCGCGCTCCAGCATGGCGTCTACCGAAGCGTGGTCGATGTTGGGCATGTAAATCGTGGATACTGCTGCTTCCTGGCAGCGTTCCATCACGTCCTGAATGTCTTCGTCGAACTGCTGATCGTAAACGTGGGCGTGGGAGTCTATAAAGGTCATGGTAGGTGATTGATTGAGACACAAAGCATTGCGTCTGTACGTGAATCAAATTTTCTAAAAGCGTCGCCCTTTCCACCGCAATCCGGTAGGAAGCAGATAGTAGAGCAGAGATACCAGCGAAAGTGCTGACACGTATAGCTCAAACCCGAGCAGGTACCACAAGGTTTGCTTACGCAGTGGAGGCGGCAATCGAAGCTTTCGGATGACCAGAAGGATAAATCCGCCCTGCGAAACCGCCTTAGCCACCCATAATCCACCGGCTAAAGCCAAATTTTGTCCGGCAATCACGAATATAAAAGGCAGAAACAGGGCTTGCAACAATAAAACACTTACCAGATAGACCGGAAGCTGCAAGGCCCCGCGCGTCCAGCGCTTGCGCTGCTGCAGCAAGTCGGCGAGGCTGTCCATCGGCTGCGTCATCACCAGCGTGTCGGCGTCGATGCAGTTGCGAAAATCATAGCCACGGGCTACCGTCCGGTGCAAGATCTGAAAGTCTTCGGTGATAGAGAACGGCAGGGTTTCGTAGCCGCCCGTAGCTTCGTAGGCCGACCGACGCAGTAGCATGTTGTTGCCCAGGGTAGCCACCGGAATGCCTAGGTCGCTGGCCACCTTCACCATGCCCAGTGCCCACAACCAGTCGATGCGTTGCCACGCCGCCCCCGCCCCCCGGCCCGCCACCACCGTGACGCCAGTAACAATCCCCACCGGGCGAGGCAACAAACCGGCCTGCCCGCGCCGCACCATTGCCCGGGCCCAACCCGGTGTGACGCGCACGTCGGCATCAGTGACCAGCAGCACGTCGGCCGGATGTTCCGATTGGGCACTGGCTTGAACCAAGTGGGCGATCACGTTGGCCTTTGCCCGAGCTTCTCCTAGTTGGCCGGTCACGTCAATGACCCGAACCCGAGGGTCGCGCTTAGCATACTGCCGGGCAATTTCTAGGGTAGTGTCTTCTGACTGGTCGTTGCCCACCCAAACGCACCAGCGGTCGGCGGGATAATCCATCGCCAGCAGGTGATCCAGGCACCCGGGCAAATACGTAGCCTCGTTGCGAACCGCCAGCAATACGGCAATGTAGGGATATGAGGTCGCCGAAGCTTCCCAAGTGCGATAGTTGAGTAGCCAGAAGAGAATCAACAGCCCGTTGACGGCCACCACCGTGCTTGCCAGAATCACGGTCACTAGCAGCACTAGAGGGTGGCGAAGGTGTAACCGGCTCGGGCGAAGTGCTCTAGGTACCGGGGTAGCACGTAGGTTAGATTTCGCCGGGCCTTCAGGCTGTCGTGAAAGATGATGATGGTTCCTGGTTGGGTGTGCCGGACGCACTTGCGCAAACAGGTTTCGGCGGAAAAGTTAACGTCAAAATCACCCGATAAAATATCCCACATCACCAGCGTGTAGTGCGCCGTTAGCTGCTTTATTTGACGGAAACGAACCCTTCCGTAGGGAGGGCGAAAGAGCGTGGATGGTTTCTTTGCCAAGGGGTGATGCTGGTGAAGGGCGTGGGCGCAACGGTCAATATCCTGCTGATAGGTTACGGAATCGGTTCGCCAGGCGTTCAGATGATGGTACGTATGGTTTCCCACCGCATGGTGACGTCGTAGGGTTTCTTGATACAACTCCGGATAGCGGTCCACGTTTTCTCCTACGCAGAAGAAGGTAGCGCGCGCGTCAAACTGATCCAAAGTGTCCCACACCCAGGGAGTCACCTCGGGCACTGGTCCGTCATCGAAGGTCAAATAAAGGCGGGGCGGGTTAGGAGACTCGTCTTGTTTATCCCAAAGCAGATTGGCGTAGAAGCGTTTGAGTAGGAACGGGGTCTTAAAAAAATTCATTCAGATAGCAAAGCAGCGTTCACCTTCATCGACACAAAAGTGATGTCGTCGTCGTAGGCTTCTCCCGCGCGAAAATCAACCAGGGTGCGAAACAAACGGTGATGCAGCGTGGGGAGTTCCTGGTTGGCGTGTTGCTCCAGGTACTCTTGCAGGTGCTCGGTGCCAAATTCTTCGCCCCGCTCGTTGAATATTTCCGTCAGTCCATCGGTGTAGGCAAACAGCAGAAAATCCTCCAGGTCTTCCACCTTGCCTTCATTGAGGAAGGGAAGCGGCTGAAAACTGCCCAGCATCACACTGCCTTGCTCCAGCAACCGGGTGGGGTGTTGCCGACTGATCAGCACGGGCGGAATGTGTCCGGCGTTCACGTAGCGCAGGTTGCGGGCATTCTGATCGTAGATCGCCACAAAGAAGGTAATAAAGTTTTCGCCGTTGGCGCTCTGCATCACCTGGTAGTTGAGTTCGTAGATGATCTCCTGTAGGTTGGTGGTTTGGCGGACGATGGTGCGCAGCGCGGCCTGAAAGTTGGACATTAGCAGGGCCGCAGGCACTCCTTTGCCCGACACGTCGGCGATGCACACTAGAAACTGGCCGGACGAAAGTCGCAAGAAGTCGTAGTAGTCGCCCCCCACCGAGTGGTGCGGTTGGTAGCTGGCTTCCACCTGCAAACCCGGTTCGTGGGGCAGGTTTTTGGGAAACAGAAACTGCTGCACCTGCTGGGCGATTTCCATTTCTTTGCGCACCGCCTCCTGGGCCAGTTGCTGACGGGCAAGCTTTTTGTTCTCGATGGCCACAATAATGATGTTGCTCAGCGCCTGCACAAAGGTGGTGCCGCTTTGGTCGGGAGCAACGTCGTCTTCCTTACGCAAACCGCTGGTGAACACCAGGGCCAGCATGCGCTCCTTGTGCGACACCGGCAGGGCAATGTCGAACTCTTCGAACAAGCCCGGATCGGGCAAATCGCGCACGTAGGTAATGTCACGGATGGGCAGGAAGTGCTCGTTGAGCATCACCCGGGCAAAATTAACTTCAGTGCCAAAGTTGGTTTTGCACTCCCACAAGCTGGCGCGTCCTTCTTGTTCAGTGAGCACATAAAGTGCTAGTCGCTTGATGTTGAGGTTAGCGCGCAGCGTGAAGTTAAAAATTTTGTAGAGCGATTCTTCGGGGAGGTTATTGTTGATCGCTTGGGTGACCTCCAGCAGGGCATTGAGCTCAAGCTCCTTGATTTCGTACTGATTGATAGCTAGGGATTCGATCTGCATAGTTGAAAAAGTCGACGGCCTACAAAGTTAGCATATTTGCGCAAAATAAAAATTAGCGCGCCATAGTGTCCGCTGGTGAACAGCAGGTGTACCGTAACCGGACACTTGGCGGGTGGAGCTATTCTTTTACCTGCCTGATTATCAAAGACTTAAATTTGTGGCACAGCATTAGGAAGGGCTGCTACGAAATCATTTCATTAACCTAAAGCAAAAATCAAAAAAGGTTAGTTTGTAAGCAAAGCGAAAAGGGCTTCCCGCAGAGGAAGCCTTTTTTTGTTCGATGTATCACCACCGGTGGTTGGATTGCTGAACGCCGGTTTCTGAAGATACGCAGCACAAAACTCAACGTATTAGCTTCTACCAAATCATGCCTGCTGCGCCTGCCAAACCGAGTAGAAGGCAACGGCCGCAAAGCCCAGAAACAGCATGGTGTGAAAGAGGAGCAAACCAAAATCCCCCAGGCGGACGCCGGTATAAATGCCGTAGGCAAAATAGAGCGCAAACAACGCCTCCAACAAAACCAACGGGCTCAGTTTGGTGCGGGCGTATATGTTGCGCTTCAGTTTCTCGCGGGCGTTGGTCACGTTAAACTTGGGCGTGCGCAGAAAGGGAGACCTTACTCCGATCAGTCCCTCGATCACCGCCACCGCATTGTGCAACGACAAGCCCATGCTGATGATCAGAAACAGCGGGTAGTGCACCAGATAGTACCGCCAGGATTGCCCCGGCCGCACCCGCCGCGTGGCCACCCAGTAGAAGAACCCAATCGAGAAGAATCCCAGAATAAAAACGCCGCCTAGGTTAAAAATCCATTCGTACTGAGCATTGGCCTGCTTGATAAACAACATCGGCACGCTCAGCAGGGCGGCCAGCAGCAGGAACAGAAACACCGACGAGTTGAACAAGTGAAAAACGGCGTGCACCCGGTTCCACCAGCGTAGCGGGCGCGCGTTTCGCTGGCTCGTCACCCGGGAAGCGTGCTTGCGGGCGCATTCGGCCGCCCCTTTGTTCCAACGAAATTGCTGCGACTTGATGGCGGGCATCAGCACCGGAAGCTCGGCGGGGGCCTCCACGTCTTCCAGATACAAAAACTCCCAACCCTTCAATTGGGCACGATAACTTAGGTCCAAATCTTCGGTGAGTGTATCGGCGGACCAGCCTCCGGCTTCCTTGATGCACGTTCGCCGCCAAACGCCGCCCGTGCCGTTGAAGTTAATGAGGCTCCCGGCGTGCCGCCGTCCGCCCTGCTCAATGGTGAAGTGTCCGTCGAGTCCGAACGCTTGCAGGCGGGTGAGTAGCGAGTAGTCTTGGTTGATGTGCCCCCAGCGCGTCTGCACCACTCCCACCGTCGGGTTGGCAAAATGCGGGACTGTTTTTCGCAAAAAGTCGGGGGCGGGCAAGAAGTCGGCGTCGAAGATAGCAATAAACTCGCCCCGGGCGGCCTCTAGTCCGTAGGCCAGCGCCCCCGCCTTGAAGCCGGTGCGCTGCGGACGGCAAACGTGGTGGATGTCAATGCCCCGCTCCCGATAGTGCGCCACCCTTTGAGCGATGAGATCCACGGTTTCGTCGGTAGAATCGTCGAGCACCTGAATTTCCAGGCGATCAGCCGGATAGTCGAAGGCAGCAACGGCGTCGATGAGCCGTTCCACCACGTAGCGCTCGTTATAAATCGGCAGTTGCACGGTGACCGTCGGCCAGTTCTTTGGATCGGAGACCGAAAGCGGTTTTTCCTTCAGACTGCGCAGGTAGTGCCAGGTGAGGTGAAGCTGTCCCAGGCTGAACACGAAGATGAACAGCAAACTTACTACGTAGCCGACAATAACAATAATTTCCATAGTCGATAGTCGATAGTCAACGGTCGACGGTCCACAGACTTAGCGTAGAAAGCTATTAACTATGGACCATCGACTGTCGACTATCGCTAGTTCATTTCCAATACTTTATAATCGTCCAAATGATTTTGTAGCCCGCCATGATCGTTCCTTTCACCGTGCCCGACACCTTAGATACGCCAATGCGCTGTCGGTAGCTGACGGGCACTTCGGCGCACCGCAAACCGTACTTAGCCGCTTTTAGTTGCATTTCTACCGTCCAGCCGTAGGTTTGGTCCTGCATATTGAGCGACAAGAGCGAAGAATAGCGAATGGCCCGAAAAGGACCCAAATCGGTGAAGGTTGCTCCGTACAGCCACTTCATCAAACGGGTGGCCAACCAGTTGCCAAATATCTGCGGCACGGTCATCGATCCCCGCTCGCGGACGCCCAACGCCCGCGAACCGATCACCAGGTCCGCTCCATTACTTATAATAGGAGCCACCACCTGCGGAAGTTCTTCTGGGTGGTCTGAATAGTCGGCGTCCATAAACACTACAACGTCGGGCGGCGGTGTCTGTTGACCTAAGTAGGCAATACCACGCAAACAAGCGAAACCGTAGCCCTGTCGCGGCTCTTGCAGCACGGTGGCCCCCGCCCCCTGCGCGTGTTTCACGGTATTGTCGTTCGAGTTGTTGTTCACCACCACAATTTCCTGCACCCACCCTTGGGGAATGTCTCGAATTACTTTACCGATGGAATTCTGTTCGTTATAGGCCGGAATAATGACCTTGATGTTTTGCTGCATGAATAACGGTCGCTTCACTGACGGGTCAGGCTTTCGCCTCTACTAATTCGGTGGTGGCGGGCAAGCTAAACCAAAAAGTGGTGCCCTGCCCCACCGCGCTGCGCACGTGCAGTTCGCTTTGGTGTAGTTCTACAATTTTCTGAGCGATCGCTAGCCCGAGTCCCAACCCGCCCTTGCTTTGGCTCCGCACCTGTCCGCTGCGGTAGAACCGGTTGAAAATATGGTGTAAGTCTTGTTCCGAAATTCCCGTGCCGGTATCGGTCACCTTCAGGCACACGCCCTGCTGGGCATCGGATGCGACCTCAACCACCACCTGTCCCTCGGCGGGAGTGTACTGCAGGGCGTTGGAGATCAGGTTTTGCAGTACGCGCTCGATGAGACTTACGTCGGCATAGACCAACGGAACGTTATCGGAGCGGTCGTAACGAAGCGCAATCTGATGCGCCTCGGCTTTCGGACCGAACTGCAGCACGATGTCGTGCACCAGTTCGCTCACCGAAAAAGTCTCGGGTTTCGCCTGAATCTGCTTGGCCTCGAGCTTCGACAGTTGAAACAGTTCGGACACCAGGTTGCCCAGACTTCGGGTGTTCTTAAGGATGGTTTCCAGGTAACTCTTTTTTTCGCTTTCGGTGAGCAGATGGTCTTTGAGCAGAATGGTTTCTACGTATCCTTCGACCGAGGCCAGGGGGGTGCGCAGGTCGTGCGAAATATTGGCGATCAGTTCGCGCCGCAGCTCGTCATTTTGCTTGAGTTGCTGCATCGCCGCGCCGATCTCATCGGCCATAGTGTTGAAGGCCGCCCCCAGTTCGCTCAGTTCGTCGGAAGAGCGCACGTTTACCCGAGCTGAGTAGTCGCCCTGCTCCATGCGGCGCACCGCCGTAACGATTCGCTTCAAATCGCGGGTCACCAGAAAGATGAGCAGCAGCCCGATCACCATCACCACGCCCAGGGCCATGAGCAAGGCCCGGCCCACAATCTTAAAGATATAACTCTGCCGCACCGACGCCTCATCGCCATACAGGCTGTCGTTGTTTAGGGTGATGTACAAGTAGCAGTGCAGCGATCCGTCGCTACTGGCCAGGGCGGCCGCCGAAAATATCTTGGGACGCGTAGGTTCCCGCGGATCGTCGTTATAAATGGGCAGCGGAGCCCGGTTATTGATGAAATCCTCAATGTGTTTCACGTTCACCGAGTCGAGTTTCACTTCGCCCGGCTCAGCCGAGGCCGTCAGAATTTCCCCCCCGTGTCCCACGATGTAAAGCTTGATGCTGGGGTTAATGATCATGGCCGCGTGGAAGAGTTCCTTCAGTTTGGCTTCCGGGATTTGATTGGTTGCCGAGTCGATCTTCATCTCCTGGGCAATTGAAATCGCCAGGGCCCGATTACGTTGCTGGGTCACCTCGGCCACGTATTCGCCGGTCGACCCTAGGATCATGTAAAAGTAGATGGCGCTCACGGTAAGCAGCAAAGCGACGAAAAGCAGGGACAGCTTGAGCGGTAAGCTGTTGATACGAAAGATGTTACGCAACCAGTTCATCGTTAAATTTATAGCCCACGCCCCACACCGTCAGGATGTAGGTTGGATGGGCCGGATCGTTTTCTATTTTAATGCGCAGTCGGTTAATGTGCGAGTTCACCGTGTGTTCGTAGCCACTGTAGGAGTAGCCCCACACCTTGCTGAGCAGTTCTTCGCGGGTAAACGTCTTGCCAACTTGCTGCATAAAGAGTTTGAGCAGGTCAAACTCCTTGGCCGTTAGCTCCACCACTTTGTCATTGAGCAGCACCTTGTGCTTCACCGGGTCGAGGACGAGCCCTTGATAAGTGTAGATCTCCGGCACGGCCTCCGCTTCTTGGTTAAGTGTGGTGCGGCGAAGGCGGGCTTTGACCCGGGCGGTGAGTTCGCGCACACTAAACGGCTTGGTCATGTAGTCGTCGGCTCCTAGGTTGAGGCCCAGCACCTTGTCAATTTCTTCTGATTTGGAGGTGAGCATGATGATGGGGGTGGTCACCCGTTCTTCGCGGATGCGTTTGCACACCTCCAGTCCGTCCATGCTGGGCAGCATAATGTCCAGGATAATCACGTCGTAGCGGTGGTTCACCGCATGATACAGCCCATCGATGCCATTGGCAGCAATGTCGGTTTCGCAGTTGATGTCGCGCAGGTTGATTTTAATCAGCGTGGCGATATCCTGATCGTCTTCAATGACTAATACCTTTCGCTGCATGGTGGTGACGGCGGTTTGCTCAACATCTAACTCCGTGAAGGAAGTAATCATATCAAATATATCAATTTATCCGTACGAATGCACCAGTTGGGGCATCGTATTCCGCAGCGTTTCTAGCATCTCTGTTGGTTCAGCGCGCTGGGTATGGTCTTCATCCACAAAAGCGTACTGAACGATATGGTCTACCCCAATCACGTAGGTGGCGGGCAGCGGCAGGCGCACCATCACATCAGCGTTGCGCGCTGCCAGGTTGAGCCCTAAACTGCGGTAGAGGGCTTTTAGTGGTTCTGATAAAAAAACGACAAGGCCAAAGTGGCGGGCCACCTCGCTGTTGCGGTCATGCACCACAGGATAATCAAGCTCGTTTTTGCGGACGGTTTGGGCAATGCTTTCCGGACGCTCAGGAGTGATGGCGAGGAGTTGCGCGCCCTGTCGTTCTATTTCGGGCCGGGCGTGGTGCAGCGCTTTGAGCTCGAGTTTGCAGTAGGGACACCACCCGCCGCGGTAGAAATTCAGCACCACCGGCCCCTGGTTGAGCAGAGTGTAAAGTTCGACCCGGCCCCGCCCCGGTATGTCTAGGATCACGTTTTCTGCGGCATCCCCCATTTTTAGGCTACGGCTCCGGACGTTTTGCTCGCGCAGTGCCTCGGTGAAGCGGTCGAGCACCTCGACGAGGCGGGGTGACGTTTCATCGCGGACCAGACGAGAAAGGACGTTTAGATCGTTTTGCAGTGACATGGCGGGGCAGGTTTGGATGATGTGATAAAGATAAAGCAGTGCCCCCCAAGAAGTCATCACGGAAGTATCACAAGTTGGTGAAGGTTATGTGACAGATGCCAGGTTAGGTTCTGTAATTATCAGCCTTCGTTGGCCGGGTCTTTGAACAGGATAGCGGTAAAGAGAAATGTCCGACAAATTTCAGAACAAATATCGCATTGCCTCGGCCCGATTGCCCCATTGGGATTATGGTCGTCAGGCTGCCTATTTTATTACCATTTGTACCCAGAAACGACAGCATTGGTTTGGTGCGATTCGTAACGGAAAAATGCATTTGTCAGAAATAGGAAAAATTGCCGAACAGGAATGGGTGAAAACCCCGGATATACGACCCGATATGAATTTGGAATTGGGCGAATTTGTGGTGATGCATTCCATGCCGGGCCCAACCATTTTCATGCGATTGTTATCATTGGTGAAAATACGTACAATACGCCACCACGTAGAGACGCGATGCATCGCGTCTCTACGCCACCACCTACCGAGACCATCCCGGATCATCAAAAAACCGCCAATCAATTCGGTCCCCAATCCAACAATCTGGCATCCATTGTTCGGGGGTTCAAATCGGCGGTGACCAAAAACGCCAGATACATTCAACCCAATTTCGCGTGGCAATCGCGGTACCACGATCACATCATTCGGAACGACCCGTCGTTTCACAACATTTCGCAATATATTAGGAACAATCCTTTACAATGGCAGGAGGATAGGTTCTACGAAAAGACAATCTGATTACAGCAGGCGAATCAAAAGATTGGGATAGCAGGTTTTTTTTCGTTGCAACTGTGACAAATTACGCAAAACGCGCACTAACCAATCAATAGCCAACCTTTCCGGAATGTCCACCGCCAAGCGAGCCTTCGTCCGACAAATCTTCCCGCACCAGGGCCTTATCCGTAGTCTGTGCGCGGTTTATCTCTCCGACCAAGAAGACCAAAAGGATGCATTTCAGGACGTGCTACTTCAGCTCTGGAAGTCGTACGGTACGTTCCGGGGCGAATCTTCGCTGGTAACCTGGGTATACAAAATAGCATTGCGCACCCTGATGCACAAAGCCCGCCGCCAGTCCCGGATGCCCACCTGCCCCTACCGTCCGGAGTACGAAGTGATCAACCCTTCGGAACAAGAAAGTGCGGAAATCATTCACTTCGCCCTAAACCGACTGTCTCCCTCCGACAAAGCGCTGGTGCTGCTGTATCTCGAGGGGTATCGATACCAAGAGATCGCTGAGATGCTCAACCTTTCTGCCACCAACGTGAGTACTCGCCTCAACCGAATTAAGCAAAAACTAAAAGTGATCATTACCCAAGAAGCCTCATGGAACTAGAAGAACTACGTACCCACTGGCACGCCTTTCGGTCGGCAAATAGCGAGTTTTCGTTATCGGAAGAAGAACTGAGCGCCCTGTTGCCCGACCGCCGACCGCTTTTTCAGCGTATCTTACTGAAAGCATCGCGCTACGTGGCGGTTTATGGGTTCCTGTTTGTCTGTTGCAGCGGATGCTAGCGGCTAACTTCACGTTGGGATACATCTTCTGGAATCCGAATCCGGTACTTATCGACTTCGGATTTTACGCCCTGCGGTGGTACGGGGTGCTGTTTGCGACCGGGATTATCCTGAGCTACGGGCTGGTGCGTAGTGGCTTCCGAAGGGCTGATTTAGCCGATCAACTGTTTGATAGGTTTGCCTTCGCTGTTGTTATCGGAATGTTCGTCGGCATGCGTCTGGGGCATTTTTTGTTCTACGAACCAATGGCTTTCGTAGAGCGGCCTATTGAAGTGTTTCTCCCTATTAGTTTCAGGCCCGAATTTCACTTCACCGGTTATCAGGGGTTGGCCAGCCACGGCGGGGCTATCGGTATATTAATAGCCGTGGGTTGGTTCGTTCGAAAACATCGCACGGTTTCGGGGACGTTTGTGCTCAACCAATTGGCGGTGGTGGCTCCTGTGGTGAGCGGGTTCATCCGACTGGGCAATTTAATGAACTCCGAGATTATCGGACGGCCCACCACGGCGCCCTGGGCATTTGTTTTTGCTTCGGTGGATCAGTTACCCCGCCACCCGGCGCAACTCTACGAAGCGCTGGGCTATTTTGCAATCTTTGCGCTGCTCTTTTCTTGGCAACGGCAGCCCCGGTTTCAGCAGCGAGGTCGGCTGTTTGGAGTGCTGTTGGTGCTTATTTTCGGATGGCGCTTCCTGGTAGAGTTTTTCAAAGAAAACCAAGAAGCCTTTGAGCAAACGCTGTGGCTCAATATGGGCCAGCTGCTCAGCTTGCCTTTTGTGATCGGGGGGATGCTTATTTGGTATCTCAGTCGTCGTAGTGGAACCGACAGCTATAGATAAGCACTTCCCCCTTCCTAAATTGGTAAACCAGACGGTGTTCCTGGTCGATGCGCCGCGACCAATAGCCAGTCAGATCGTACTTCAAAGGTTCTGATTTCCCTCTTCCCTCAAATGGCGTCCGCATGATCTCTTTGATCAACACATTGATTTTCTTTAGTATTTTCTTATCCTCATTTTGCCACGACAAATAATCTTCCCAGGCAATTTTGGTGAAGGTGATTTTCATTCTTCTAGCAGCTTACTGCTCACGGTATCACCCGACTTCATTTGGCTTATGGATTCATATAAGCGATCAGCGTTCTTTCTGGAACTTAGTAGATGCATCGTTTCCACCATTGCATTGTATTCCGCCAGAGAAATAACTACCGTTCCTCTGCCGCTCCCTCGCTTGACAATAAGCGTCTCCTGATTGTCTTCTACCTCATCCAGGTAAGACTTCAGTTTGGTTCTGAATTCTGTATAATTAGCCGCAATCATAATAAGTTATTATTTAAGTACTTATGTAGTAACGTAAGTAGTGTTATAAAGTTTGACGAATAGCCGCTACGTCTGAACGCTATTGCAACGCCAACCCGGGAACCTTCCCCGGCACCATTGGTTATAGACTATAATCAACAAATCACTAACAACCACATTGTTATACCCTAAAAACATCGAGTCGAAGATTGGCTTCGACACCATCAAGCGTTACCTGAAGGACGAGTGCAGCAGTTCACTAGGCACCGCCTACGTGGATCGCCTCGAGTTCTCGGCGGACTTTGAACTGGTTGGCAAGCTGCTGTACCAAACCGAAGAGTTTCGCCGTATCCTCACTAGCGAAAGCAGTTTTCCGTCGGCGCACTTTATCGACGTCACCGCCGCGCTCAATACTGCCAAAACACCCGGGGCCTTCCTGTCTGAAGAAGAGTTTCACAACCTTCAGTTGTCGCTCACCACGCTGTTTCAGTGCCTTCGGTTTTTTCAGCAAGACGCCGACGACTTCTACCCACACCTGAAAGAACTGAGCGGCGCGGTTACTTTGCCCGTCAGCCTGCTCAACGGCATCAAGCAGGTGATCGACGAGCAGGGGCAGGTGCGCAACAACGCCAGCGCCGAACTGAAGCAGATTCGCCGCGCGCTGCTCAGCGAGCAATCGCGCTTGCGCAAGGTGCTCGACCAAATCTTGCGCCACGCCCAGTCGCAGGGCTTCACTCCCGACGACGCCAGCGTGACCATCCGCAGCGGGCGCATGGTGATTCCGGTGCTAGCCGAGTACAAGCGCCGCGTGAAGGGCTTTATCCACGACGAATCGGCCACCGGGCAAACCGTGTTTCTGGAACCCGCCGAGGTGCTGGAGATCAACAACGAAATCCGCGACCTCACCTACCGCGAGAAGCGCGAGGTGGTGCGCATCCTCATGGCCCTCACTGACACACTACGTCCCCACCTGCCCCACCTCCGCGTCGCCTATCATTTCTTAGGAATGATCGACTTCATCCGCGCCAAGGCCCGGCTGGCCTTGCGCCTGGATGCTCACTGCCCCAAATTAGTGAAAGGGCGCGTGATAAATTGGACCAAGGCTCGCCACCCCCTGCTTCAGCTTTCCGAAACCCACCGCTCGGTGGTGCCGCTCAACATCGCTCTCGACAGTGAGCAACGAATTTTGGTGATCTCGGGACCCAACGCGGGGGGCAAGTCTGTTTGCCTAAAAACCGTGGCCCTGCTGCAGTACATGGCGCAGTGTGGCCTGCTCATTCCCCTGGCCGAGCACTCGCAGGTGGGTTTGTTCCAGAGCATTTTTATTGACATCGGCGACGAGCAGTCGCTGGAAAATGATTTGAGTACCTACAGTTCGCACCTCACCAGCATGAACTACTTCGTGAAGTTCGCCGACAAAAAGACCCTGGTACTCATTGATGAGTTTGGCACGGGCACCGAACCCCAGTTTGGCGGAGCCATTGCCGAGGCCATTCTGGAGAATTTAAATGCCAAGCGGGTGTTTGGGGTCATCACCACGCACTATTCTAACCTCAAGGAGTTTGCCGACCGGGCCGAAGGGGTGGTGAACGGGGCAATGCGCTACGATGCCCTTCGCCTGGAACCCTTGTTTGAACTGGAAATCGGCAAGCCCGGCAGTTCGTTTGCCCTGGAGATTGCCCGCAAAATAGGCTTGCACGTCGACGTGCTAGAGCGGGCCAAGGAGAAGGTCGGCGTAGCGCAGGTAGAGTACGAAAAAATGCTGGTCGATCTGGAAGCCGAACGCACCCGCTACCAGGAACTCACGCAGAGCCTGGCGGCTAAGGAAAAACGAATCTCCCAAACGGCGCAGGAGTACGAAGAACTACGCGACCACGTGCGGGGAGAGAAGAAGGACATCCTGAACCGCGCCAAGCACGAAGCCAAGCAGATTCTCCAGGAAGCCAACCAGACCATTGAGAACACCATCCGCACCATCAAGGAACAAAATGCCGAGAAGGAAGCCACCCGGCAGGCCCGGCGCGCCCTGGAGGAGACAAAAGTGCATCTCAAACCCGACCAACCCGTCCGCAAGCCACCGACGATTCCTTCCGACGAAGTGGTGGGGGGCGAGATTCAGGTGGGAGATGCGGTGCGGGTGAAGGACAACGGAGCCATCGGGGAGGTGCTGTCGCTGCGGGGGCAGCAGGTGGAGGTGCGGATCGGGGCCCTGAAGTCGATGATCAAACACAACCGACTGGATAAGGTAGCGGCCCGGACGCTGAAGCGACTGCAAAATGCCACCGAGCGCCCGGCTACCCAACGATATGACCTGCACGAGAAATTTACGAATTTCAGTCCGCGCCTTGACGTGCGGGGTCAACGGGCCGAGGAGGTAATTCCGCGCCTGATGGGCTTTGTGGACGAAGCGGCCATGGTGGGTTCGGACGAACTGCGCATCGTGCACGGCAAGGGCACGGGGGCACTGCGCGAGGCGGTGCGCAATTACCTGCGCTCGCACGAGCGGGTAGCAGCCACCTACGACGAGCACGTGGAGCGGGGTGGGGCCGGGGTCACCATTGTTCGAATGAAATAGCCACGGACAATCATCCGTGGCTACCAAAGTTTCTAAGTCGAACTACTCTTGTTTGTCTAGCAGAAACGTGTACGTGCCCCCGATTTCAGCGGTGCGGCCGTTGTTGTGCGGAATGCTTGAATTAGAATCCACTAGAAACACCATCCGAAGCTGACCACTAGCTGTCAAAGAGATATCCACTTGCACTTCATTATCTCGGGTTACCTGCGCCCCCGTGCTAAAGTTAGGATTTTCGGGTAAGGTAAACGTGCCACTATTCGGAAATATTAGTGTGTTGGTATTTTGGGTGGTGTAATCTAATACTCCGGGAGTAGTAGTCGTGCTGATGGTGATCTCGAAAGCCGTAAAATCTTCGGCTGCCGGGCCACCGGTCACATCGCCCGCTTCATCCTGAACCCACGTGGCGGCGAGGACTTCACCGGGCACTTCTTCGGGGGTGGGGTCCTCGCCGCCGCCACAGCCGAGCGTTAGTATCATTGAGAAAATAGCTACGGTGGCTACCAGTTTGTTGGCGTACTTCATGGGATTTTTGGTTTATCGTTGCAAATATAGAATATCCGAGCTTATGACCGCAAAGTGGGATATTTTGCTAATAACAGAACGGAAAAGTTTAGATAAATGGTACATCAGTTCATTTAAACCGAACAACGTCAACGGCTTCGTCGCAAAAATCATACTCGTGTCGTTGGTTCGAGGCAATGATAATCAACCGCTGCCCTAGCACCTCCTGGATTTCCTGACGGTACCATTGAGTGTTTTCAGCATCCAGGTTGGTGCAGGGCTCGTCCAACAGTACCAATTGACTCTCCGAATACAGGGCCAGTCCGAGCTTAAGGCGCTGTTTCATGCCCGACGAAAACTGGTGAATGTACTTGTCGTACGCCTTCTCCAGGCGCAGCTTTTGTGCTATGACACCCACTGATAGCGAATCGACCGGTTTTTTTAGCGCAAAATGAAACTCCAGCAACTCGCGCAGGGTAAACTCCTCGATAAGTTCTTGATAGGGAGCCGCCAGCGTTAGGTGTCGGTACACCATTTCGTGGCTAACGGCTCGTTGCTCCTGCTGGTACAAAAGCGTGCCCCGAGAAGGAAGAACCAGGGCCGAAAGCAACATCAGCAAGGTCGACTTTCCGCTGCCGTTGGGGCCCGTGAGGGCATACGTCCGGTTCTTCTCAAAAGTAAAGTTAACGTCCCGGAAAATCCACTCGCGCTGAAATTTCTTACCAACTCCCTCGAGGACAATTCGCATTACTGATCAAACCCCCGGGTGATGCCCCGTTCCGAACCTCGAATAAATCGCACGATCTCATCCCGCTCTTTAGAGGGGGGCATGGTTACCTCAATATGATCGAGCGAGGCCGAGTTGTTCATTCCTTTTAGGTAGACCAGCCGGTAGATTTCCTGAATCTCGTTGATTTTTTCGTTAGAAAAACCACGGCGGCGCAGGCCAATGGAGTTGATGCCACTGTAGCCCAGCGGTTCGCGGGCCGCCCGGATGAAGGGCGGCACGTCTTTGCGCACCAGCGACCCGCCCCCCACAAAGGCGTGCGCCCCGATTTTAACGAACTGCTGCACGGCACTCATCCCACCCACCTGCACGTATTCTTCAATCATCACGTGCCCCGCCACCTGCGCCACGTTGGCCAGAATGCAGTGGTCGCCGATCACGCAGTCGTGGGCCACGTGCACGTAGGCCATTAGCAACACGTGGCTGCCAATCACTGTTTTGTAGCGATCTACGGTGCCCCGGTTGATGGTGACACACTCTCGGATTACCGTGAAATCGCCGATTTCTACGGTGGTGTCTTCCCCATCGAACTTCAGGTCTTGCGGAATAGCCGAGATCACCGCGCCCGGAAATATCTTGCAGTTCTTACCGATGCGGGCACCCTCCATGATGGTGACGTTGGAACCGACCCACGTTCCTTCGCCAATCACCACGTTTTTGTGGATGGTGCTGAACGGTTCGATCACCACGTTGTTGGCAATTTTAGCTTCGGGATGGATGTAGGCGAGTGGTTGGTTCATGCGTCTTTACGTACAATGCTGGCGGTCATAGTAGCTTCCGATACGAGCGCGTTTCCGACATAGGCTTTGCTGCTCATTTTGGCAATGCCCCGCTTGATGGGAGCCAACAGCTCGCAGCGGATGATGAGCGTATCTCCCGGAAGCACCATCTTCCGGAAGCGGCAGTTTTCGATGGCCAAGAAATAGGTCCAGTAGTTTTCGGGGTCGGGCACGGTGTTGAGCACCAGGATGCCTCCGGTTTGCACCATGGCCTCTACCTGAAGCACGCCGGGCATCACGGGGTTGCCCGGAAAGTGACCCTGAAAGAAGGGTTCGTTAATGGTTACATTTTTCACGCCGCATACGGTGGTGTCGTCCAGATAAAATATTTTATCCACCATTAAAAAAGGAAACCGGTGGGGCAGCATCTGGCTCACCTGGTTCACGTCTAAGACCGGAGGTTGCTGCGGATCGTACTGAGGAACAGTTGCACTATCGGATTCTCGAATGGCCTTTTTTATGCGCTTGGCGAACGCCACATTGGCGGCGTGTCCGGGACGGGCGGCCAGAATTTGTGCTTTTAGCGGCCGACCTACCAGCGCTAAGTCGCCCACAATGTCGAGCAGTTTGTGGCGGGCGGGTTCGTTTTTGTAGCGCAGCTCCACGTTGTTCAGGATGCCCTCTTCCTTTACCTCAATATGGGGCTTGTTGAACAAGTCGGCCAGGTAGTCTAGCTCACCTTTCTCCACTTGCTTGTCCACCACCACTATGGCATTGTTTAGGTCACCACCCTTGATGAGGTTGTTTTTATGGAGCATTTCCAGTTCGTGCAGGAAGCAGAAGGTGCGACAGGCGGCGATTTCTTTATTAAACTCTTTAATATCGTTCAGGGAAGCGTGTTGGCTCCCGAGCACCGGCGAGTTATAGTCGACCATCACCGTGATCCGGTAATCATCCAGGGGAAGGGCGGCAATTTCTACGTTGCGGGCGGGCTCACGGTAGAAGATGCCTTCTTGCACCTCAAAAAAATTACGAAGGGCACTTTGTTCTTCCGAACCGGCTTCGAGCAAAGCATCCACGAATTGTTTTGAGCTGCCGTCCAAGATCGGGGGCTCGGGCCCATCGAGCTGAACGAGCACGTTATCGATCTCGGTGCCCACCAGAGCGGCCAGGGTATGTTCTACGGTGTTGATGCGGGCGCCGCTCTGCTCAATGGTGGTGCCCCGTGACAAGTCGACTACGTTATCGACATCCGCATCTACCGTCGGCTCTCCGTCGATGTCGGTGCGCTGAAACTTGATGCCGTGGTGGGGGGGCGCGGGCAAAAAAGTCATGTTGGCCGACACCCCGGTGTGCAAACCCACTCCGGATACGGTGACCGATTTAGTGATAGTATGTTGCTTCAGGTTCATCATCAGGAGTGGCTCACGTCGCGCCAAATTTAGCAACTTTTTGTTCAAGTTCTTTGATGCGTCCCATTAAATCGGGAAGCTGCTTAAAGGCGGCGTAAGCGCGCAGGTAGGTTTTGCGGTCGAAGCTGGGGCTTCCCAGCTCCACGCTGCCGCTCCGGGTCGACTTGCCCACCCCGGCCTGCGCCCCGATGGTGGTGCGGTCGGCGATGTTCAGGTGGCCCACTACTCCCACCTGCCCCGCCAGCACGCAGTGTTTACCGATGTGTGCGGAGCCGGAGATACCCGTCTGGGCGGCAATCACCGTGTGTTCGCCCACCGTCACGTTGTGCGCAATTTGAATGAGGTTGTCGAGCTTCACCCCGTCGCCAATTTGGGTGGAGCCCAGGGTAGCGCAGTCGATCACGGTGTTGGCCCCAATGTCGACGTGGTGCCCGATTACCACGTTTCCAATCTGCGGAATGGTTCGGTAACTGCCGTCAGGTTGCGGCGCAAAGCCGAAGCCATCGCTGCCGATGACGGTGCCGGAGTGGATCACACAGTGCGCGCCGATGACCGTGCCGGGATAAATCTTTACCCCGCTGTGGATCACCGAGTAGTCGCCCACCGTCACTCCGTCGCCTAAGTAGGCGTGCGGATAGATCTTCACCTGCTTACCAGTGCGGCAGTGTTCACCTACGTACGAAAAAGCGCCCTGGTACCCTCCATCGCCTAGGGTAGCCGACTCGGCAATGTGGGCCGGAGACTCGGTGCCGGACTTGGTGTGGTTGGTCAGCTTGTGGTATTCTTCCAGCAGGGCGGTGAAGCCCAGATAGGGATCGGTGACGCGAATCAGCGTGGTATCGAGGGTGCGGCGGGGTTCAAATTTCTTATCTACCAGCACGGCACTGGCGCGGGTAGTGTAGATTGAGGGTTCGTACTTAGGGTTAGAAAGAAAGGATACCGCGCCCACCGGAGCGTCTTCTATTTTTCCTAAGGCGCTGATTTTGGCAGAGCCATCGCCCTGCACTTCTCCGTCAAGAAGCTGGGCAATGTAGTCGACGCTAAATTCAATCATGAAAGGTTAGGTTTAGGGCGTAGGCTGCGGCAGGGCAATTGATTTGGGCCAGCACAAGTAGTGCTTTTTGACCAACCGGCTCATCGCTTTAATATTGGGCAAATCGGAAGCCTGAGCTATATCAAAAATCTTGCCCCGCTTGGTCAGGATCTGGATTTTCTGCTCGCCCGAAAGGTAGGCCGCGTTGCTAATGGTGCCGTGCATCACGAAGTGCAGGACTTCTTCCGGAGACAGTGAGAGTGACTGCTCGACTACTTCTTTCAGCTGCTTAACGGTGTCTGCTGTAAAATCTTCGTTGGATAGTTGGATACGAAACAGTTTCCGTTGCAACAGCTGGTGGCTGAGCGTGGAGAGCACGCGGTCGGGGTGGTGTTGCCACTGCTTGAGCGCTCCCCACACGTCGTAATCATCTAGAGACAGGTAGTCGTTCAGGTAGTCAGGGTGCTGAACGAGTTCGTTACGCGTGATGTCGCGGGTCAAAAACAGCAACAGGGCGGGTGAAGCAAGCAGGGAGTGACCTTGCGTTAGCAACCACTTGGCCCGCAACACTATCGACACCAGCATTTTCTCGGCGCTCACGCTGGTTTTGTGCAGGTACACCTGCCAGTACATCAGCCGACGCGCGTTCAGAAAGTTCTCGATGCTGTAGATGCCCTTTTCTTCCACTACCACCCGGTCGTCGCGCACGTCGAGCATCTTGATGATGCGATCTGCCCCGATTTCTCCCTCCGACACCCCGGTATAAAAACAGTCGCGTTTCAGGTAGTCGAGTCGATCAATATCCAACTGGCTGGATACCAATTGATGAAAAAAGTGGCGCTCGTAGTTATCGGTAAAGATTTGGTAGGCCAAGGGAACGGCTCCACCCAGTTCGTTACTCACGCGCTGCATGATGAGCCGCGACAGATACTCATGGCCCACGCCGGGCAGCAGCACGTACTCGAGCGCGTGCGAGAACGGACCGTGCCCGATGTCGTGCAGCAAAATGGCGATGAGCACTGCCTCGCATTCTTCATCGGAGATATCTTGTTTTTTGTTGCGGAGGCTGTCTATGGTGTTCTGCATCAGGTGCATGGCTCCCAGCGCGTGGTGGAAGCGGGTGTGCAAGGCTCCGGGGTAGACCAAATCGGTTAAACCCAGTTGCCTGATTCTGCGTAACCTCTGCAAGTACGGATGCTCAATAATATCAAATATCAGGTCGCTCGATACGTTGATAAAACCGTAGACCGGGTCATTGAAGACTTTTCTCTTGTTCAAAACAAAGGGAGAATTTGGTAACTTAACGAGCCGGAAGTTCTATGTGTTTAATAATTGATTGACCGGACAATTATTAAGTAGTTCGATGGCTCAATTGCTACGCTTAACAATTGAGCCATCAAGCCATTTTTCGCTATTACTATTCATTTTGTATTCCCTGCTAACCAAATTCACATGCAAAACTATTCAATTCTGTGGGCCGATGATGAAATTGACTTGCTCAAGCCGCACACGCTTTTTCTAGAAAAGAAAGGCTACACCGTGACTACTGTCAACAGCGGGGCTGATGCGATTGACAAGTTCGAGAACAACCACTACGACGTGGTATTTTTGGACGAAAACATGCCGGGCATGACCGGGCTGGAAACGCTCGATTACATTAAAGCTGCTAAGCCCAACGTGCCGGTGATCATGATCACCAAGAGTGAGGAAGAGATGATTATGGAGCAGGCCATCGGGGCCAAGATCAGCGATTATCTTATCAAGCCGCTCAATCCCAACCAGATTCTTATTGCGGTAAAGAAGCTCCTGGATAACAAGCGTTTAGTGAGCGAAAAAACGAACCTGAGTTACCAGCAGGACTTCCGCAACCTGAGCATGGCCTACACGGAAGACATTAACCACGAAGAATGGGTCGATATCTACAAAAAGCTAATTTTCTGGGATCTGGAAATTGATAATACCGAAGAAAAGAGCATGGCCGAGGTGCTGGATACCCAAAAAGATGAGGCCAACGCTAACTTCACCCGCTTTATTAGCGAAAACTACGACCTGTGGCTCAACCAAGTGGGGGTCGACAAGCCGGTGTTGTCGCACGAATTGATGGCCAAAAAGGTGTTTCCGCACCTGGATGAAGCGCGTCCGCTGTTTTTTATCGTGATCGACAACCTGCGTTACGACCAGTGGAAGGTGATTGAACCGATTGTGCTGGATTATTTTACGGTGGAAGAAGAAACCGCGGCCTACTCTATTTTGCCCACCACCACCGCCTACTCGCGCAACGCCATTTTTTCGGGCATGCTGCCCTCCGACATGGAAAAATATCACTCCGACATTTGGTCGGGTGAGAGTGACGACGAAGGAAAAAACCTGCATGAGTTTGAATTTTTGAAGCGGCAGCTAAAAAAGAAGAAACTGGACATAAAATCTTCATACCACAAAATCACGCAGACGCACCAGGGGCGGCAACTGGTCGACAACTTCAACAATCTGCTTAATAACTCCCTGAACGTGGTGGTATATAACTTTGTGGATATGTTGTCACACGCTCGCACCGACCTGCAAATGATTCGGGAGTTGGCCCCCCACGAGTCGGCCTACCGCTCGATCACCAAGTCGTGGCTGCTGCACTCGCCCCTACTGGAGTTGTTCAAGCGCATTTCGCGCGAAAACTCCAAGGTGATTATCGCCACCGACCACGGCACCATTCGGGTGAAGCACCCGGCCAAAATCGTTGGCGACCGCAATACCAATACGAATTTGCGCTACAAACAAGGGAAAAACCTTAACTACGACAACAACAAAATCCTGGCGGTGAAGCATCCCGAAGAATACTTTTTGCCCAAGGTGAACGTGTCGACCACCTATGCTTTCGCTACGCAAGACTACTTTTTTGCCTATCC
Organism: Cyclobacteriaceae bacterium; assembly: GCA_965217295.1. Taxonomy (GTDB): domain Bacteria; phylum Bacteroidota; class Bacteroidia; order Cytophagales; family Cyclobacteriaceae; genus Tunicatimonas. The sequence goes on along the minus strand of CBDCHR010000008.1, from coordinate 1,267,871 downwards.
AAACAACTATAACTACTACGTGAACTACTACCGCGATACCTTCCAACACGGCGGCATTTCGCTCGAAGAAATGATTGTGCCGGTGGTGACGCTGAACCCTAAGAATGGGTAGTTGGTCCTTAGTCACTGGTCCTTTGTTTGAAACACAAATGGCGATTCCCCGATGGAACCTGAACAAACCCTATCTTGCCCAAACCTGACTCATCTTCCCACCGTAGCTCAACAAATTATTGGTTTTGCTCAAGATACGTCAGTCTGGTTATTCTACGGAGAAATGGGAGCGGGTAAAACCACGCTGATCAAGGCGCTGTGCCGCGTGTGGGAAGTAGAAGACACCGTGAGCAGCCCTACTTTTGCGCTGGTGAACGAATATCGAAGAGCCAACGGTGAGCTACTGTATCACTTCGATTTTTATCGAATTGATGACGAAGAAGAGGCCGTAGACATTGGCGTAGACGAATACTTTTACTCGCAGCGGTATTGTTTGGTGGAATGGCCTGCAAAAATTCGTAATTTACTTCCCGAAACGTATCTTCGCCTCGATCTTTGGGTGAACGAAGACCAAAGCAGAACCATATCATTGTCCCGCCATGAGCAACCCGGTTACGTCTGAAGTAAAGGAATTAGCCCAAGAGCAGGCCCTGTACCCCCAGGAGCAACTTGCTAAGATAAAGGAAGAAGACGCTTCGTTGTTGCTGGGTATTCCCAACGAGATTTCAATGCAAGAAACCCGCCTGCTGCTCACCCCGGCCTCCGTGTCGGTGCTGGCGGCCAACGGCCACCGGGTATTGATAGAGGCCGGGGCGGGGGTGTCGTCTAAGTTTTCGGACAATGAGTACAGCGAGGCGGGGGCTAAAATTGTGTATTCGGCGCAGGAAGCTTATGATGCCAACATCGTGCTCAAGGTGGAACCGCCCACTCTGAAGGAAATAGAGTATCTGAAACCGGGATCCACGCTCATTTCGGCGCTGCAGCTAGGCAACCGCACTGCCGATTATTTTCAGGCCATCAACAAGAAAAAAATCACCGCCCTGGCCTTCGAGTTCATCGAAGACAAGGTGGGCGGCATGCCGGTGGTGCGAGCCATGAGCGAAATCGCCGGAAGCACCGTTATCAACATTGCCGCGCACTACCTGAGCAGCGTTTCCGATGGCCGGGGCACCATCTTAGGAGGCATCAGCGGAGTGCCGCCCACGCGGGTGGTTATTCTGGGAGCCGGTACGGTGGGCGAATACGCCGCCCGGGCCGCTTTGGGGATGGGAGCCCAGGTACAGGTGTTCGACAACCAATTGTATAAGCTGCGCCGCCTGAAGCACGCGCTGGGTCAACAGGTATATACTTCCACAATGGATATTTCTACGCTGAGCGATGCGCTGGAGATGGCCGACGTGGTGATCGGCGCGGTTCGTCCCGAGAAAGGGGCTAACCGCTTGGTGGTCACCGAAGAGATGGTGGCCAACATGAAGGCCGAGTCGGTGATTGTGGACGTGAGCATCGACCAGGGTGGCTGTATTGAAACCTCGGAGATCACCACCACCAGCAAGCCGGTGTTTCGCAAGTTCAACGTGATCCACTACTGCGTGCCCAATATTGCTTCGCGAGTAGCCCGCACCGCGACGACCGCCTTTAGTAATATTTTCACGCCAATTTTGCTACAGGTGAGCGACATGGGCGGAGTGGATGAGATGATCTACCACCACAAGTGGTTTATGCGGGGAGTGTATACCTACCGGGGAAGCTTGACCAACGCCGCCATCGCCCGCAAGTTTAAGCTTGCCCACCGTGACCTGGATTTGCTGATGGCGGCCCGGTTATAAAGCGCTGGCTAGGATTGAGCCATTTTTTCAATCGCTTCCTGGTCCAATATTGGCGTGGCGCCGGGTTGAGCGGCCACGTAGGCTCCCACGGCGCAGGCATAACGCAGGCACTCAGGGGGCGGATCGCCTCGCAGCAGTTTGCTGAGCAACGTTCCTAAAAAGGCGTCACCGCTTCCTATCGTGTCGGCCACGGTGACTGGGAAACCGGCCTGCTCCCAGCGTTCTCCTTCGTGCCACAGTTCGGCTCCCGTTGCACCCCGGGTGATACACACCGTATCTAACTGAAAACGCTCGGCCAATTGACGAATGGTGTTTTCGGTCGGTCCACCTCCGAAGAACCACTGCGTGAGCAGCCCAAATTCTTCTTCGTTCAACTTCACTAAATTTGCCTGCTCCAGTAGCGTCGCAATCGTCTCCTGGTCGTAGTGGGGAGCCCTCAGGTTCACGTCAAAGGCGGTGTGCGGAGCCAGCGCCAGCAACTTTTCCAGCGTACGCCGCGAAGTGGCGTTTCGGGCTGCCAGACTGCCGTACAACAACAGATCCGCCGCTTCAACCGCCCGAACCGCCGCCGGTTCAGCTTCAATAAAGTCCCAGGCTACCGGATACAAAATATCATACTTCACGTTGTCCGACTCGGTCACATCGGCTAGCACTTTTCCGGTGGCATGGTTAGCATCGGTCTGAATCAAATCGATGGACAGCCCCCGCTCCGTCAGATATTGTCGGAGCGATTTACCCGCTTCGTCTTGCCCTACCCTTGAAATAAATTGCACGTCAACCGCTTGCTGCAGCAGGTGCAGCGCCACGTTCATGGGAGCGCCCCCGGGGAAACGTCCGCTCGGCAGGTGATCATAGAGCATCTCACCGAAGCATACGATGCGGGGGGTGGGCTCAGACGGTTTCATTCTGGGGGTTTTCGATGATTTCGATGTCTTTGAAGCGTACGTCCATGTCCATGCCGCCGTGCAATTGCACTCCGATGTAGCCCTTCTCCCGGCCGGGATCATCCTTGAGTTCGGCGGTTTTTTCGCCGTTCACGTACACTGTCACGTCTTTTCCTATGGCCACCACCACCATTTCATTCCAGGCGTTGGGTTTGTACCAGCGCTGCACGTCGGCCGGGTCGGGCTGCACCACCCAGGCGCGGCCGCTGGTTTCGTAGAGCCCCCCCGCGTCTTTTTCGGGATCGATTTCGGCCTGAAATCCCGCCACGTTGTAAGGCTCGCCCACCTTTTCTACCCGGAAGTAGAGTCCGCTGTTGCCCTGGTTGGCCTTGTACACCACCCGCAGTTTGAAGTCGTCGTACTCCCGCTGGGTTACCAAAATGCCGTGTTTTTCTTCACTAGCCGGACTCGTGCCCACCAGCACTCCGTCTTCTACGTGCCACTCACCGCCGGGCAGAATATCCCAGCCCGCTAGGTCTTGGTGGTTGAATAAGGGTTCCCAGTTCTCCTGAACAATCGGACGGGTAGCCGCCCCGGTGGTGTCGGCCGCAACGGTTTCGTTAGAAATGGGTGAAGAGCAAGCCGCCAGCAGGGCAAAGCAGGGAAGAAGATAGATGCGTTTCATAACTATTTGCGTGGTTGTGGGTTGAATGATCACGCGAAGGTAACTACTTTTTGGTTGAGAAGGGCAAATCCTTTCATCCTGGTTATCCTCAGCAATCCCGTACATTCTGGTAAATCTTTTAACTTAATTTCTACAACATTATGCCACAACGCGACACCAACACCACCGGCAAACAAGAAAAAGGCAACCCGCCGGCCAGTCCGGGCAAGAGCAAAGCTCAGATCAAAGATTTCAAGGAAGACCAAGATTTGGAACGTGAAGAGGAACTACGCGAACAGTTTTTAGACGAGGACGGCAACGTGGATTCTAGCAAAGCGCCCCTGCGAAACCCCAACCGCAACACCGACAAAACGCAGACCGACCCACCCGGCTACGGCGGCGGGCACTAGGGTGGATTAATTCTTCTGACAGACGGATGTTTTGGCGAGGTTGCTTACCTTAGGCCAAAACATTCGTCATGAGCAATATCACAACTTTATTATTCGATGTTGGCGGGGTGATTCTGACCAATGGCTGGAGCCACGAACTGCGCGAAAAAGCGGCGCAGCACTTTGGCTACGACTATGATACCGTAGAAGAACAGCATCAGCGCCTCGCTACCCCGTTTGAGTGCGGTAAACTGAACCTAGACGATTACCTGAGTCAAACGGTATTTGCTGAGTCTCGCTTGTTCAATAGGGCTGATTTTGTTCGGTTTGTGGAAGAGCAATCGCAACCGTACGCCACTTCCCTGGCGGTGCTACAAAAGCTAGTTGATCAGGGCAAGTATCAACTGGCTACCGTGAACAACGAATCGACGCATCTCAATCTGTATCGGATTCGCAGCTTTGAGCTAACGCGCTACTTTAGCGCGTTTTTTAGCTCCTGCTTCTTGGGCGTCACCAAGCCCGACTGCGCGATTTTCCAGAAAGCGCTGCACATTTTGCAAAAGAGCGGGGACGAATGTTTGTTTATTGACGACCGGAAGGAGAATGCGGAGGCGGCTCAGCAGTGTGGCATCAATGCCGTGCACTTGCCGCGGCCGGAGGATTTAGAGAAGGTGTTACGGGGGAAGGGAGTTTTGGTTTAGTCAGTTCTAAGCAACCCCTGGTATTGTTGGATGCTCGTAACGGGGCCATTTATAGGTAGCCCTTCCCATTGACCATGCTGCAATTCATCTGAAATCCAGTGTCCAATTCATACTTTTACCCAACTCTGCTGTTTGTCGCTCGCGATGATCTTCTCACACAGCACCAGTTCGCGCAGCCCGTCGGCGAAGGTTGGGTAGGTATTCGCACTTTGCTTTCCGGCTTCCACGGCGGCGTATACTTCCTTGAACATCTGCTTCGACGTATCGGGAAAGCCTTCGTTGTGCCCGCCCGGAAAAGAAATAGCCGATTTGGCTGCATCGTGCACCAGTCCGGGGTCACGCATTAGCAGACCATTGGCTGTGTCGCGCTTGCCGATCCACACCTCATTGGGCGATTCCGAATTCCAGGCCACCGTCTCTTTCGAGCCGGAGATTTCTAGCTTCAGCTGATTTTTGCGACCGGCCGACACTTGGCTCACCGTGGCCACTCCTTTGTTGCCATTATCGAAGCGCAGCAGCACGTTGGCGTGGTCTTCGGTGGTGATGGGCACGTCCTCATAGTCTTCGGGCTTCAGCGTCATGCCCCCGTAGGTTTCTACCGGTTTAAGGGGCTTTTTTCGCTGCTTATGCACGGTCGAGAAGTCGGCCAGCACTTCGGTAATTTTTAGTCCCGAAATGTACTCCACCAAATCGAGCAGGTGCGAACCGATGTCGGCAATGGCCCGCGAGTCGCCCGACTGCTCCGGTTCCAACCGCCAGTTGTAATCGGTGTCGTAGTAGAGCCAGTCCTGCAGGTAGGTACCGATTACGGAGTAAATATTTCCTAGCTCGTCTTTCTCACGCATGGCCCGCATCTGCCGCACCAGCGGGTAGTAGCGCAAATTGAAGTGGATAGCGTTGATCAGGCCGGTTTTTTCGGCCAGCGCCACCAACTCTTCACCCTGCTGCGAGGTGGTGGCCAGGGGTTTTTCTACTACCACGTGCTTTCCGGCTTCCAGGGCCGCTTTGGCCATGTCGAAGTGCAAAAAGTTGGGCGTACAAATGTGCACGCACTGCACTCCGTCGTGCTTGAGCAGTTCGTTGAAATCACCGTAGGAGGCACCAATGCCCAGTTGATCGGCTTTTTGGCGCGTGTGTTCTTCACCGACGTCGGCGATGGCTACCACGTCGGTGTTGGGCAAACGGCGCAGGGCTTCAATGTGGGCCGGTCCGATGAAGCCGAGTCCGGCCACCGCTACTTTTATCTTTTCCATAGGATTAGGTTAGTTGGATTACGTTGGGGCTTCAATACTAGCAGGTTCCGGGCAAAAAACCAACCGAACGTACGCTTACCTGGGGATATAGCCACAGTGTAGCGGGACGAACTTCTCGCTTGTCGCGGCGGTTCGACCACCAAAGTTTGAATCAACAATGACATCGCTGACCAAGAAAGTCTCAAAATCGTAGGGAAGGCCTTTGATGGCAAAAATGCGTTTGACAATAGCTTCTCGGCTGGGGGCGTTGAAGTAGTTAACCGAAAGATCTCGCATTAAGCTGTTCTTTTCCGGCCGCCACACTCCACGACGCACGTAGTTCCCGCCTTCAAAAGCTCCTACTGCCTCGTAACCCTTTTTACCCACAAAGTGGGCCCATTTAATCTTAGTAAGTTCTTCGTGATTGTCGACGTTAGCCCCATTCTCAAGCCCCCAAGACCAATCGTAAGAAGCAGCGACAGTCGAGTCTTCATACTCATCAGCTAATTGAGCAAATGCGTGTCCGACCTCATGTATAGCAACTTTACTCCGGTGGTTATGAGCTGTCACTGCTACTCGGTCACTAGCGCTTCCTTTGCTACTGTTTGCATTAGCTAATAAAACGACCAGATGAACTTGATCCATACTAATTTTTAGAGCCTCACTAGCAAACCGGTAGCACGTTGAGGGGTTAACGTTCAAAACTCGACTATTTCTTTGAGTTTTAACGCTAAACGCTGTTTTCTTGGAAGTGTGGGATGTACCAATACCTTGCTCTTCTGACTCAGCATAAATGATGTAAGCGTTAAAGTAATGCTGGTAGGTAGAAAAAGGTGATACGTTAAATAGACGCTCAATGATACCTCTTCCTGCCACCTCGTATTCTCCCCACTTCACTAAATCCTGCCGGGTGAAGCCGTCTCCCATAAAAACAACATTGATTCCGCTAGCGTCATTCTCGAACAGTACCTGCACTTCGCCGTGATAATAAAAGTTTTTGTCTCCGACAGGGTCAAGTTCGTTACGATCACCACACCCAGTAACGAAAAAGCCGATACTAATCAAGAAAACCGTTGTTCGAAGAGTATCCATAGAGAAAGCGGTCAATATGCGTTGGTCAGATAGGATTCAGAATAATCATTTTCAGCGTAAATTAACACGCTGCTGCCCCTCTTTTATTTTTATCGTCTTTCCTCCCCAGACCAACTCCCCGCTAAGCCCTTCGGGCAACGTCACCTCTCCCACCAGACCGTCTTTTCCCTGCCGCGTAAACTTAACCGTAATCTCGCCCTGCGGATGGGGCATGCTGCCCGAAACAGTTTTTAGATAACCCAGGGCCGGAGCGATCTTCACCGCCGCAAAGTGCGGGGCGGCGGGCCGAATGCCGCACACGGTGGCCAGAAATTCGTAGTTCGGACTCGCACTCCAAGCGTGGCAATCGGAGCGGGTGTTTTCTTCGTGCTCGGCAAAGGTGGTGAGTCCCTGGGCCAGCATGTCCTTCCAGGTGTCGAGGTGGTTCACGAAGTAGTCGGCCTGTCCCAGCTTCTGCACCGCCCGGGTCAGGTAGAACCGGTAGTAAATGTTGCACTGCACCAGCGACGAATCGTCCAGTAATTTTTCAAGGAGCGCCGCTTGTTGGGCCTTGGGCACCGCGTCGGTCAGGATTGCCATGATGTTGGCGTGCTGGCTGAACGAGGTTTTTTCGGGATCATCGGCCAGCAACTGCCGCCCGGCGTCGTAGCTGGTCTTCACCACGGCCTGTTTGGTGGCCGCCGACAGATTTCGGTAGTGCCGGGCCTGGTCGGTCTGACCGTAGTACTCGAACAGGTCGGCAGCATAATCTAGCGCGTAGACCCACTGGAGGGTGATCAGGGTAGAATGTCCTCCTTCGGCTCCGGGCGGCACGCCCCGCGGAAAGCCCTGGGCCACGTCCACGTAGTTCCACCATTGTAAATCGGTGAGGATGCCGTTGTCGGCTTGCCGCGCCGCGAACCACTGCAGCACGGCCTGAATGCCCGGCAGAAATTGCTTCACAAAGGTGATGTCGGAACGATGCTGGTGGTAGTCGTGCACCATTGCCACCCAGAACAGGGAATAGGGCGGAATGTACTGAGGCTGGGCCGACGGGTAGCGGCTCATGGTGATGCCCTCCGGCGCGCGCGAGTGGTCGAACTGCCGCAGCGCGTTGCGCACCAGCCGGTCGTCGCCCGACACGTAAAGTGAGATGAGCGCCTGAATGCGGGTATCGCCGATGTACTGCAACTGCTCGTAGTAGGGGCAGTCCATGTAGGTTTCAGTGGCGCACAGCCGGGCCGTCCGCCAGCCCACGTCCCAGATCGTGCCGGTGGTCGTATCGTTGCTCTCGAAGAAGGCCACCTCTTCAAAGGGGTAGTTGCTGTAGGTGCCGAAGAAGTCGTGCAGGGTGAGCGGGTCGTCGCCCGTTTCAATGTTCAGTTGCGCGTAGCGGTAGGTGCGGGTCCACAGCGGTTGAAACACCCGGTCGGCTCCCCCGTCGGGCTCGAAGATATCGAAGTAGCCCAGGATGTGCTTCCCCTAGGTTTCGTTACGGTTGCCCTTGTACCCTTGCTCATTATACAGCGCTTCGGCGTAGGTAATCTTGATCCTGCTGCCCCGCCCGCCGCTCACGCGCAGTTCGGGGTACCCCGCCACCAGGTAGTTTTGATCCAGCAGCAGGGTGGCGGTGGTGTTGGCAGGCACCGTCACCGGCTGCTCGCCGGACAGAAAGCCCGCATCCACCGCCACGCCCTCAGAACGGACCACCCGTTTGAATCGCTCGGGATGCTCCGCCATCATCGGGATGTTGCGGGGCACCAGGTTATAGTTACCATCACCGTATCCGTAGACCAGTCCGTAGGGCTTGCCCGTGCCCAAACCGCGGGGGGGTTGCCAGGCTTTCCCTTCCTGAAACGTAGCCGTCTCCCACCCCCAGGGGTATTGGTCACCGCGCAGGTGGTCGGTGGCCCCCGTGGCGTAGTAGCCCTTCACGGTAAAATCTTGCTGGGTGAGCGGCCGGTAGGCTTCGTTGTGCAGCACTCGCCAGGTGTCAGGGTGGGTGTCTACCACCGGTTGTTGGCCGGGATTGCTCTGCAGGATGAAGCCGGTGCGGTACGAATGCTGCGCCACGGGCCGGTGCTCACCAAAGTTCCACACCACCGCCGCCAGGGTGTTCTCGCCGGTGGTGAGTAGCTCGGCGATGTCGTAGGTTTCGTAGCGCCAGTGCAGCAGGTCGCCCCGAGCGGGGCCAAAGCCCACCGGCGTGCCGTTCACGAACAGGCGGTAGCGGTTGTCGGCCGACACGTGCACCACAAACGAGTCGGGCGCGGTGGGCAGGGTGAACGCGTGGCGGAAATGATACACCCCGTAGTCGGTGAGCGAAGCGGTGGGGTAGGCAATCCAGCGCGCCGACCACTCTTGCTCAAGCAGCGCGTTGGGAATCGAAACCGGCTGCGCGAACAATTGGATACGCAAGAGCGTAAAAAACGTGAAAAGGACAATTTTTCGGAGCATTGTTCGTCTGATATAGTAATAGAAACCGCCTAACCACAGGCTAAAAACCGTTTGTTATGGATCAATCAGACTCTTTTACCCTGGCCTGCCGATCAATTGTGCAAGACCGTTGCGCCGAATCAGAGCAGCGGTTACTGACCAATATCCTACAAGCGCGTCAACTGCTCCATTACCCCCGTTTGCTCACCGGTTTGTTCGAGCAGGATAATCTGTCGTTCTACGATCTGTGCCCAGCAGACAGCTTCGAGCGAGTGAATTGAGATGTTCTAGGTTCGGGGTTGAAAGTTCTAGGTTCTGAGTTCTAATATCTTGAACCCAGAACTTAGAACAACGTGTGGCTTGTGCGTAAGGCAAACCTAGAACCCCGAACCTTTAACCTATCGTACGAAGGCTGCGGGTAAGCCTCCGTCTACGTTGATCACATTGCCGGTGCTTTTGTTGAGCAATCCTCCCACCAAGGCAAACACGCCGTTGGCAATATCTTCGGGTGTGATGGCCTCGTTGAGCAGGGTGCGCTGGGCGTAGTGCGCGGGAAGGTCCTCCACGCTCACTCCGTAAGCTTTGGCCCGCCCCTCGGCCCAGCCCCCGGCCCAGATGTTGCTGCCCTGGATCACCGCGTCGGGGTTCACCACGTTGACCCGAACTTTGTCTTTGCCCAGTTCGGCGGCCAGCAGGCGGGTCATGTGCAGTTGCGCCGCTTTGGCCGTGCCGTAGGCCGCGTTGTTGGGACCCGATACCAGGGCGTTCTTACTTACGATGTTAACCACATCACCGCCCAGTCCTTGTTGCCGCATGATCTTCACCGCCGTTTGGGTCATCAGAAACTGCCCCTTCACCATCACGTTGTTAAGCACGTCCCAGTCGGCTTCGCTGGTGTCTTCCAGGGATTTGGAAATAGACAATCCGGCGTTGTTCACCAAAATATCTACTCCGCCGAAGGCCAGGCAGGCTTCCCGGAACGACTTGGCAATGGCGTCGGGCTTCGTCACGTCCATCGTGGTGGCAATGGCAGCGTCTTTTCCGTAGGCTTTTTCGAATTCTTGCAAGGTAGTTTCCAGGCGCTCGGCATTCATGTCGGCCAGCACCACGCAGGCGCCTTCCTGCACAAAGCGCTCGGCGATAGCCCGTCCGATGCCGCCGCCGCTGCCGGTGATCAGGGCCACGCGACGCGACAGCGGCTTTTCAGGCGGCATGCGTTGCAATTTAGCTTCTTCCAGCAGCCAGTACTCGATATCAAACGCTTCCTGGGTGGGCAGGGCAGTGTATTCGGACACGGCTTCGGACCCGCGCATCACGTTGATGGCGTTGGTGTAGAACTCGCTGGCCACCCGGGCCGTCTGCTTATTCTTGGCAAAGGTGAACATGCCCACTCCCGGCCACAGAATCACCACCGGGTTGGGGTCGCGCATGGCGGGACTGTTGTCGTGCTTGTGATTTTCGTAATACTCGGCGTACATCTTCCGGTATTCCGCAAAAGCGCCGTCAAGTTCTTCTTTCAGCGCCATTGAGTCGGTGAGGTCATGGTCGGCGGGCAGGTCCAGCACCAGCGGACGGATTTTGGTGCGCAGGAAATGGTCGGGGCAACTGGTGCCCATCGGAGCCAGTCGGGCAAGGTCTTCGCTGTTCACAAACTCTAGCACCCGTTCGCTGTCGGCAAAGTGGCCGATCATGGCCTGGTGGCTCGAGCACAAGCCCCGCAGCACGGGAGCCAGGGCCGCGGCCTGTCTCTGCCGCTGCTCTTCGTCTAGGGCCTGCACCTTGGTGCCGCCGAACACCGGGCGTTCTTTTCCGGCGCGTTCCTCAATGTAGGCCGAGGCTTTTTCGATCACCTCCAGGCTGTTAATATAGCAGTCGTAGGCATTGTCGGCCCAAGTGAACAGTCCGTGGCTGCCCAGCATGATACCGCGAATGCCCGGATTATCATTCAGGCATTTTTCCAGTTGCAAACCCAGGTCGAAGCCCGGCCGTTGCCAGTCGACCCAGCCGATCTGTCCCTCGAAGAGTTCTTCGGTGATGCGCTGACCATCCTTGGCGGCCGCAATGGCAATGGCCGCATCGGGATGTAGGTGGTCGATGTGCTTGAAGGGCAGAAACGCGTGCAGGGGGGTATCAATGCTGGGAGCGCGGGAATCCAGATCGTACAAGCAGTGGTAGAACAAGCCCACCATCTCGTCTTCGTTCTCCAGGCCGCGGTAGCGGTTCTTGAGGGCGTGCAGTCGGTCTACGTACAGGCCCGCCAGGCCGTTGCGCTTGAGCGAACCAATGTCGCCCCCCGAGCCCTTGATCCACATCACCTCGGTGTCTTTGCCGCTGAGGGGGTCTTTTTCGATGGTTTTGCAACTGGTGTTGCCACCGCCGTAGTTAGTGATGCGCAGGTCAGCGCCCAGCAGGTTGGACCGGTAGAGCAGTAGGGCGATTTGATCGTCTTGCAGTTTTTGCGCTTGCGCATCGTCCCAGAGGTAGTCGACGTAGCGGAAAGAAGGTTGGTTCGTAGGCATAAGGGTAGGTAAGGATGTCAAGAATAACAAACCCTATAGTTACAAAATCTTCAGATAACCCAAAAGGATTAGCAACCGTCTTTCAAATCTTTTCCAGAGAAGAAGGATAGCGAAACTCTCTGAGTTTGTCAATCCTCTGTATCATAGATGATCAGGTTCAGTCGTGCTGAACGATCTTTCTAGCAAAGTGAAAAGTGACGCTTTTCATCTTGGCACTGTTACCTCACCGAGCAGCTTCGTAACAAAATGCACTCAGGTAACTGTTGACCAGTATTTTTCCTTTTTCGCCCTCCTTTTCAGCAGAGAGTACGGATACATAGCGTTTAAACCAAGCACGGCTATTGATATCTAAGTCAGGCGATTGCAATCGCCATAAGTGCTTACCAGTCTCTATATCCACGGCATGCAACAGGCCATCACCTCCCCCTACGAAGTATACCACGCCGTTTAAAGAGGCCATTGGACTACTGGTACCCGATGACTTCTCTTTCCATAACTGCTGGCCGGTCTCAGGGTCTAGAGCATACAGGTAGGTATCTTCGTTGTTAGCTAACACTTTGCCCTCGGCGATGATGTAACGCGAAAAGGTGAACCCTTCTGAGAAATCACGCTTCCATAGTTGCTTCCCGGTATACACATCAATGCAAATCAGGCTTTTAGCCGGAGAGTAATATGCCTTTCCCTGGTAGATAACGGCCGGGCCACTTCCGTAGAAGGGAACATTGATCGTGAGTGGCTTTCCGTCGTATACCATTTCTTTCTTACTATAGTTGTATAACCCAGCGTAGGTACTTCCATGATGGTTAGGCTCGGGGTCGCTATAGTTGTAGGTGATCAAAATATCACCACTCTTTTCATCCACAAAGGGCACCGCAGAGTTTATGATACCGATTGAGTTGTTAACGTCTGTGAGTTCTTTACGGTAATTAGGAGTGAACAGCAACTCATTTTTTGCAGAGGTGATGTCACCACCATAAACCTTACCCTCATACTCCCCTCTTTCGTTCAGGACGTAACTTCCTGCTGCTATATACAAATCCTTTATACCTTCTAGACTGGCGTCTTGATATTCTCGTTTTTCTTTCTGTAGCGTGATCCCATCGGTTAGGTCGATAAGATAAAAGCGGGGACCATATTGAATAGCTAAATAATTCTCGTATTGATACACCCTTGTGGGATCGAACGAATCCTTATCTATCTCAAAGAGATCATCCCAGCTCCATAACACTCTACCGGTGGTGGCTGATAACATCTTTAAGGTGCTACTCCCTTTCTCTCTGCCAGCAAACAGTATTTGATTGTCATAAATCACCGAAGGCTCAAAGAAATTTTTTACTAAACTGCCATCTTGACTAAGAGACGTTCTCCATTGATATGGCATACTAGTAACCACTCCGTCTGAGGCTTTTTTAAAAGGAAGCTCTTCCTCTTTTTCACAAGAAGAGCATCCTAATAAAATAGTCAGAACAACACTAGTAATACTTTTCATCTTAGTATAGATACGTCACTGAGCAGCTTCGTAACTAAATGCGCTTAGGTAACTGCTAACAAGTACCTTCCCTTTTTCATCTTCTTTTTTAGAGGGTATCACCCTCACATCCGATTTGAACCAGGCCCCTTTGTTTTCTTCCAAATCTGGTGAGTGCAGACGCCACAAGTGCTTGCCACTTTCTGCCTCTACGGCATGCAACAAGCCATCTCCGCCGCCGACAAAATATATTATTCCATCTAGGTAAGACATTGGACTGCTAGTACCAGATGACTTTTCCTTCCATAACTGCTGCCCAGTTTCGGGGTCCAAAGCATATAAATAAGTGTCTTCATTGTTAGCAATCACCTTGCCTTCTTCGATAATAAAGCCAGAGAAAGTAAAGCCTTCGTTGAACTCTTTTTCCCATATCTTTTCTCCTGTATACAGATCAAGACAAACGATGCTTCTCCCAGGCGCACGGTATATTTTATTGTTATAAACAATGGGAACACCACTTCCGTACGAATCTATACCTAGAGCCAAGGGCGCTTTATCGTAGATAGACTCTTTTTTGCTGTAATTGTACAAGCCGATGTAGGTATTAGCTCCCTGTTCCTGTGGGTCAGAATAGTCATACGCTAACAAAACATCATTGTTGTCATCCCTAATAGGAACTACTGAACCTACAATCCCTACCTCCTGGCTGGCGCCAGCATGGTCTCTCGTGAACTCAGGACTTATCAATAGTTGACTGGTCTGCTCTACAATATTGCCAGTAAGGATAGCTCCTTCGTAGAAGCTTTTTTCGTTTAGAATGAAATTGCCTGCCACAAAATAGCGTTCATCAAGTCCACCCATTCTGCTCGCTTGATAATCTCTTTGCTCTTTTTGCAGCATATTGCCATCCGATAAATCCAGATGATAGAACTGTCGACCTTCTTGGAAAACCAAGTGACTATTATACTGGTGTAAGTGCCGAATGTCAAAGAAGCTTTTTTGTAGGTCAAAAAAATCATCCCATTGCCAGCGGATCTCTCCGGTGGTAGCAGAAAGCATGGACAGGGTATTTCCACTTTCTCCTTTTCCTTGACTAGCAAATAGCACATTGCCATCGTACTGAACAGTAGCACTCAATGTTCCGTATATTAGCCTGCCGTCGTCACTTAAAGGGGTCTTCCACTGATAAGGTAGACTGGTAACCACTCCGTCTGCGTCTTTTCCAATAGGAAGCTCTTCTTCTTTTTCGCAGGAAGAGCTTCCTAATAAAATTACTAAAGCAATAGCAAAAGTGCTTCTCATCTTCTTGCAGTTATGAAGAACGCGGGCGTGTTATCTAGCCCATCAAATACTCTATTTAACCGAGTTCGCGAGTTTGGGTGCTCATTATATTCGCTATGATTGGCTCCTAGTATTTCATAAGTCACATTAGGGTTCCAGTTACTGGCGAAGCCAGTAGTTCTCTGGCCCATCTGGGTGCTTCGGTTTAGCAATCCGTCGCTCGGCTCGTTGTAATACTCGGTGTAGGTGCGGCATTCGGTCTGCCAGCAGTTCTGGCACCCCGGCGCATTAGGGTTGCCGGTGGCCCCATAACAGTTGCTATAGAGGTGAATTAATTTATTGTCTACTATCTATACTTCGTATGTTGCAAGAAGTGACCTAACTGAAACCAAAATATTTTCTATGGACCATTTCCAGCTTAGCGATGCTGCTCTGATCATCCAGTTTCGGCAGACGGATCCCAGCGATAGCACGCATAAATTGTTAGCGGTATTGTATCAACGCCATCAGCAAAGCGTAGTACGCAAGTGTTACTACTATCTAAGGGATTGGGAAGCCGCACAAGACGTTTCGCAGGAAGTGTGGATACGCATACTCGCTAACCTGCACCAATTTCATACGGGAGCGGACTTCACCCCCTGGCTTTTTGGTATTGTCCACAACCGCTGCCGAGACCATATTCGGCAGGACAAGCGGTTGCTTGATCAGGAAATCTCTCGAAAAATTGCGGATAGCCTGGCAGAAGATTTGAATACGGAAGGATTAGACCAACCGCTGTCGGAAATACTGGTGGGGTTGATGGAGAAAATTAGCGGAGAAGAGAAACTTCTTTTATCGCTAAAGCACGAGCAAGGATGGACGAGCAAAGCTATTGCCCAAAGCCTCGGAATCAGCGAAGACAACGTAAAAAAGCGCATATCTCGTGCTCGCCAGAAGTTGCGGAAGCTTTTAGACCAATACCAGCAAAACTAGGGCGTGTTGACATATAAGCTTAGACGGTGCTTTCCGACCGTTTTTACCCTACTCTGCGTCCCTTTCGTTGGCCGATGGCACCGCATCGCCCGCCTCAAGCTCCATTCCATGGTGGCCTTGATTAGGACAAAAACAGCCTCGAAAGCCCTCGTCAATCTATATGTCAACACGCCCTAGAAATCCGGATCAAGCTCCAGGCGTTTGGTCAGCTCGCGCACCTGCGGGTACTTGTCAGCGAGGTAGTTCAGCTTTTCGGCGGGAGTGTACGGACGGCGCTGGTGCTCCTCGCGCGTCACGGTGGCCGACAACGTTATATTCGGATTGCCCAGTTGCGCCCGCAACCGCTGTAATAGGTCGGATTTAATGGCGTTCAGTGAGTCTTCTTCCAGAAGATTCGTCAGCGTGAGCGGAATGGTGACACCGTCGTCGGCCAGGGTGATGGGTTGGTTGAGCACGTGGTACGCGCTGTCCTTGCCCGCCGCGCGGCGCTCATCGGCAAAGGCTTTCCAGGCTTCTTGCAGCTTAGGAAGGGAAACTGGAGTGGCGGGTGCGGAGGTTGCCAGGGAAGAAGCTTCGGGTGGCGGAGCAACGGTGATGGATGTTTCAGTCGGAACCACCTCCACCGAAGGAGCCGCATCGTCCGTGAGCTTGGGGATTTTTACCGTGCTCTTATTCTTGAGCGCACTTAGGGCGGGAGTAGGCTTCACCCCCCCGTTGGCTATGGCGCCCCCGGCAGCCGTTGCCGTTGCCGGGGTAGAATCTGAAGAAGCTACTGGCTCAGCTTTTTTTTTCTCTACTTCGGCGGGGGGCGGAGAAGCTTGCGCCACCCGCGCCAGGTTCACGGCGGCCTGGATGTAGGCCATCTTCATCAGCGCCAGCTCCACGTGCAGCCGCTGGTTCTTACTGTTCTTGTACTGCAAATCACAGTCGCCCGACAGGCTCAGGGCGGTGAGCAAGAATGACAATGGAGCTTCCTCGGCCTGCTGCCGGTAGCGCTGCTGCACGGTGTCGGACACGGGCAACAGGCGGATAGTTGCCGCATCCTTGCAGACCAGCAGGTTGCGGAAATGCTCGCTCAGTCCCACCACAAAATTGTGCCCGTCGAAGCCCTGGCGGAGAATGTCGTCAAAAGTAAGCATCACCTGCGGCAGGTTCTGGGTGAGCAGCGCGTCGGTGACGCGGAAGTAATAATCGTAGTCGAGAATGTGCAGGTTCTCGATGGTGGTTTGGTAGGTGATCGTCCGCTCGGTGGAGAAGGTCACGATCAGGTCGAAGATCGACAGCGCGTCGCGCAGCGCCCCGTCGGCCTTCTGAGCGATCAGGTTCAGTGCTTCTTCTTCGGCGGCAACGCCTTCTTGCTGAGCGATTTTGCGCAGGTGCCGCACCATGTCGCTGATCTGGATGCGGTTGAAGTCAAAAATCTGGCAGCGCGACAGGATGGTGGGGATCACCTTGTGCTTCTCGGTGGTGGCCAGAATAAACACCGCGTAGGGCGGCGGTTCTTCCAGGGTTTTCAGGAAAGCGTTGAAAGCCGCGTTCGAGAGCATGTGCACCTCGTCGATAATATACACCTTGTGGGTGCCCTGCTGCGGCGGGTAGCGCACCTGGTCGATCAGGTTGCGGATGTCATCCACCGAGTTGTTAGAGGCGGCGTCCAACTCGTAGATGTTCATGGCGTTGGTCTGCTCCTCACCAAAGCCGTTGATCTGCCGGGCCAGAATGCGGGCGCAGGTGGTTTTGCCCACTCCCCGCGGACCGCAAAACAGCAGCGCCTGGGCCAGTTGGTTGCTATCGATGGCGTTTTGCAGCGTCGTAGTGATGTGTTCTTGCCCCACCACTTGCTCGAAGCCCATTGGGCGGTACTTGCGCGCCGAAACCACAAAGGTGTCCTGTTCCATGCCGGGCAAGTTACCAAATAATGCCTACGATTGAAATGATTTTTTGTAACTTACCGGTTCGGGTGCATCCCGATCTGAACGGTACTACGCAACTACCTCCTATGCCTGACACCGCCCGCCAGCCCACGCTGCTGGAATCTATGATCCCGATTCTATTTCTGGTGCCCCTGCTGTTCGCCAACGTAGTGATCTTCAAGGGCGACGCTACCTACGGGCCCAACCAAATTGCCTTAATTTTGGCCGCTGCCGTGGCGGCACTGGTCGCATTGCGTACGGGCACCCGTTGGGAAACCATGCAAGACGGAATGGTGAAAAGCATCAGCTCAGCCATGTCGGCGATCCTGATCCTGCTGCTTATCGGCTCACTGGCGGGTACCTGGCTGCTCAGCGGCATCGTGCCCGCCATGATTTACTACGGTTTGCAGATTCTGAATCCCACCATCTTTCTGGTTGCGGCGGTGGTTATCTGCGCGGTGGTGGCGGTGGCCACGGGTAGCAGCTGGTCCACGGTGGCCACGGTGGGCATCGCCCTACTGGGCATCGGCAAGGCGCTGGGTTTGTCCGAAGGGGTGATCGGCGGAGCGATTATTTCCGGGTCCTACTTCGGCGATAAGATGTCGCCCCTGTCCGATACCACCAACCTGGCTCCGGCCATGGCGGGCACCGACCTGTTCACCCACATTCGCTACATGACCCTCACCACGGTTCCTTCCATCACCATCACCCTGATCATTTTTTTGGTGATGGGCCTCACGGCCGACGAGGTAACCTCTTCGGCGGGCGTGGAGGGGGTGCTCGCGGCGCTCGACAGTGCGTTCACGATTAACGGCTGGCTGTTTTTGGTGCCGGTGGTGGTCATTGGCATGATTGTGCGCAAGGTACCGGCCATTCCGGCCCTGCTGGCGGGTACGCTACTGGGAGCGCTGTGCGCGTTGGTGTTTCAGCCGCAGGCGCTGCGCGAGATCTCCGGGGGCGTGCCGGGCTTGGCGGGAGGCTACACGGCCGTAATGCAGGCTATGTTTGCTGATATTAGCATCGTGACCGACGACCCAATGGTGAACGATCTGCTGGCTACCGGAGGCATGGCGGGCATGCTCAACACGGTGTGGCTCATCATCTGCGCCATGGTGTTCGGCGGAGTGATGGAATCGGCCGGGATGCTGGCCCGCATCACGCAGTCGATTGTGCAGTTTGCCCACTCCACCGGTTCGCTGATTGCCTCCACTGCTGGCACGTCGATCTTCTTCAACCTCACCGCGTCGGATCAGTATTTAGCGATTGTGGTACCGGGCCGCATGTACGCCGACGTGTACCGCGAGCGGGGCCTCAAGCCCGAGAACCTTAGCCGCACGCTGGAAGATTCGGGTACGGTCACCTCGGTACTCATTCCATGGAACACCTGCGGGGCCACGCAGTCGGTGGTGCTGGGAGTGGAAACGCTGGTGTACGGTCCCTACGCTTTTTTCTGCTACATCAGCCCCGTGATGACGGTTTTGTTTGGCTATTTGAACATCAAAATTGCGCGCTACTCGGATGAAGAAGTAGCGGAACACCAACTAGAAAATGCGTAGTGCAAGGTAAAAAATTTGTTAGAACGGCGGCGTGATTAATCCCTCCTTATGTTTCGAAAAGACATCACCAAAGAAGAAATCAACGAGCTGCCGCTGCGCAAGTACGAGGGCCCCATCGAGGTGGTCACCAATGAAGAACGGCAGCGAGCGGTGCTAGAAGAACTGGCCACGCACGCGGTGGTGGGCTTTGACACCGAAACCAAACCCGTATTCAAGCGAGGCGTGCACCACGACGTATCGTTGGTGCAGCTGGCCATTCCGGGCCGAGCATTCCTGATTCGGCTTAATCACACTGGGTTTACGGATGAGTTAAATGTCTTTTTCGCGGACGAACGCATCAAAAAGGTGGGTATTAGCATCAAGGACGACCTGCGCCACCTGGCCCAACTGGCCGAGAAGCACCACGTTCATTTCAAACCGGCCAACACGCTCGACCTGAACGATACGGCCAAGCAACTCAAGGTGCCGCACATGGGCGTGAAAAAGCTCACCGGCATCTTTCTGGGCTTTCGGGTGTCGAAGGGGCAGCAAACCTCCAACTGGGAGAACCCCCGACTCACCGAAAAGCAACAGCGCTACGCCGCGACCGACGCCTGGGTGTGCCTGGAGATCTATCAGCGGCTGGAGGAGTTGGGATATCTATAGTCAAATCTCATCATTTTCTGGAAACGCCTGGGGAGAAACTTGCTCCTGGAGATAATTGCGCAATTTATTTTAATGCTTTCCGGACTTAATCTCTACTAAAAATTTGGAAATTTGATAAACTAAACCGAATATAATTACTTGGTTCTTTAGGGTTGAAGCATGAAAGACATTCAGGGCAAAATTATTGCAACAATGGCAGCAGCAGGATCGGAATCATTAGATGATCAGCAGTTGGTCTCTCGCCTCCAGAAAGGCGATTCTTCAGCTTTCGAGGGGCTATTTCATCGGTACCAGTCTTCTATGCTATCTTTTGCGCGTCGGGAACTCAAAAGTGAAGCGCTAGCCGAAGATGCCGTACAGGAAGTCTTTTGCAAGTTATGGCTCAGCCGTGCCAAATTAGACGTATCCTTGCCCTTGAAAGGGTTCCTGTTTGTCTGCCTGAAAAACCGTATCCTAAATGTAGTTAGAACGCGCAAAAACGAGATCGCCAAGAACTATCAGTTTGCCTACGATCAACCAAAAACTACCAACATCACCGAACTGCAAATAGCGGGTAACGAGATCGACCGAGAGGTTCTCCAGCTTATCAACCACCTTCCTGAGTTAAAGCGAAACATCCTTACGTTCAGTATTTACAAAGGACTTTCCAACGAACAAATTGCTGAAAAGCTAGACGTGTCTACCACCACGGTGAAAATATACCTTAGCCAATCGTCGCGCCAGCTTCGCCAGCTAATCAGTCTGCACGGGGTCAAATTCGTTGTCCTCTCTCTTCTGAACACCTTGCCCTAAGGTTTCCTGGTTTTTTTCTCCTTTTCCCGTATACGATTTCCTTTGAGTGGGGTAGTATACGATAAGAAGCAGCAAATGACTTATGCCTACTCCCGATTCGGATCTTATCGAACGCTACTTTGCCAATCGCTGCCGACCCGAAGAAGTCGAAATGGTGCTGGCGTGGCTAGCCACCCGTGAGGGACAAGTTTTTTACGACCAATACCTTCGTGACCGTATTGCCCGGCAGCATACCCTTGCTGATAATCAAACGACCGGCAACCCGGAGAGGCTACTGGCGGGAGTCTACAAAAAGATTAAAGAGAGAGAAGGTAAACCGCCTGTTTGGCTTTATCGGTGGCGTTGGGTTGCCGCCACCGTTGGATTGCTGGTGGTCAGTACCTGGATCATGCTGCACAGTGTCTGGTCAGGGCAACAAATCGTCGAAACTGCCTACGGAGAAACTCACCGACTATTGTTGGATGATGGCACCACGGTGGTGCTGAATGCCAATTCAACCGTACGGTATCAAGCCGGGCAGCCCCGTGAGATATGGCTGGAAGGCGAAGCGTTCTTTGATGTTGCTCATACCCACGATGATTCGCCCTTCCGGGTGCATACCACCGACCTGACGGTCAACGTGCTGGGCACCGAATTTAACGTAAACACCCGGCACCAAAAAACCGAAGTGGTGTTGCGCAACGGAAAAGTTCAATTAGCGCTGCAAAGCACAAGTAAGGCAGATCTGATGATGAAGCCGGGCGACAAATTGAGTTATGCGCATCAGGATAATGAGTTTCAGAAGGAAGTGGTTGATGCAGAAGCTTATACCTCCTGGACAAGCGGAACCCTTATCTTTGATCATACTCCCTTGCGTGAAGTTTTTCAGTGGATGGAAGATACTTACGGAGTTAAGGTTGAAGTGACAGACCAGGCAATACTCAGCAAGGAATTCACAGGAGAAGTGGTGCAGAACCAAAACGTACTATTGACCCTGCTTGAGAAAAGTTTTGGTCTGCGCGTAGCTCGACAAGGGAATCATATTTATCTAACTAAAGAGGATTAACGAATTCTGCTTATTAAGTAACTAACAAATAAAACAGGATACTGCTATTTACCCCACCCCTAACACTAAAATTTATGCAACAAACACGTATCTATTGCGACGAGCCACGTCTCAGAGGGTGGCTACTGCTGACCCTGATTTTTGGGATTCCGCTATTTAGCGGTCCGATAGGGATAGCTCAGCCATTGGCTCTACGTACCGTGGAGGTGACCTCTTCCGGTGAGCAAAAAGAGCAGCCTCTCTCCGCCTTTTTAAACGATTTGGGCGATCAATATCGAATCGAGTTTGTTTACGAGAGTGATCTGATGGATGGCAAAGTGATCAAACCGGTCGCTGCCAGACGCCCTAGTGGCAGCAACAAACGAATTTTTCTAGAAGACGCGCTTACCGGGGCACTGAAGCCGTATGCCCTCACCTATGAGAAGGTGTATGATAATTACTATGTGATTCGGAAAAAAGGAGAGAATAATACTCGCAAAGGAGTGCTCAAGCGCATCGAAAAATCAGCCATGGACGTAGGTCACCTGGAAGATGCCGAGCAAAGCGCTCAAAAGATTGCCGTGCGATTGGAACCAAAAATCAAACTGATCGACCAGACAATCAGTGGCAAAGTAACCGACGGAGAAAACGGAGAACCTTTGCCCGGGGTTAATGTATTAGCCAAAGGCACCACGACGGGTACGGTCACCGATATAGACGGGAGCTACCGCCTGTCAATAAATGATGACGTCACTACCCTGGTTTTTTCATCCATAGGATATACCTCTGAAGAAATAGCGATCAACGGACGTAGTACGATCGATCTGGTGCTGATGCCGGATATCCAGTCGCTGTCGGAAATTGTGGTTGTTGGGTACGGGGAACAGAAGAGAGCGACGGTTACCGGATCGGTAAGTTCAGTGGAAGGAAAAGAAATTGCCCAGGCTCCGGTTACCAACGTAAGCAACAGTTTAGTTGGGCGTTTACCCGGTTTGTCGGCGGTTACGCGAAGCGGGGAACCGGGAAACGATGCATCTACTATACGGATTCGGGGGGTGAACACGCTGGGCAACAACAATGCCTTGGTGGTGGTCGACGGTGTGCCAGGGCGCTCGTTGGACCGAATCGACCCTAACAGTATAGAAACCATTACGGTGCTCAAGGATGCGTCAGCCGCGATCTACGGCGCACAAGCAGCCAATGGGGTTATTCTAATCACCACAAAGCGAGGAAAAACAGGTAAGCCTGAGATAACGCTTAATTTGAACCAGGGATTCAATCAGCCCACCCGCATTCCCCAAATGGCTGATGCTGCCCAATACGCTACCTTACTAAACGAGATTGATGGCTACAGAAACCGCGCACCACGCTATACCCCTCAGGATATTCAGACATTTCGCGATGGTACTGACCCCTGGAGTTATCCTGATACCGATTGGTTTAGCGAGGTGCTGAAGCCCTGGTCCGGTCAAAACTATGGCAATATATCTGTTTCGGGAGGAAGCGAAAATTTAAAGTATTTCCTCTTACTCGGGGCCAAAGGGCAAAACGCTTACTACTACAATAGTGCTACCAAGTATACCCAGTACGATTTTCGCAGCAACCTGGATGGCAAACTGAGTGACCACGTGAATATCTCTTTTGATATAGCCGGACGCCAAGAGAACCGAAATTTTCCCGTTCGCTCCGCTGGTTCCATTTTCAGGATGCTCATGCGGGGAAAGCCGCATATGCCTGCCTATTGGCCGGACGGCACCCCTGGCCCTGACATTGAGTACGGCGATAATCCGGCGGTCGTTAGTACCGATGCCACCGGCTATGACCGCGACACCTGGTATGTGTTAAATAGCAACCTTAGACTCAACATTGACCTACCCTGGGTAGAGGGCCTTTCTATCCGGAGCAATGCAGCTCTTGATAAAAGTTTCCGTTTTCGGAAACGTTTTGAGACCCCCTGGTACTTGTACTCTTGGGATGGTCAGTCCTATGATGAAAACGAAAATCCGGTGCTCATTCAGGGCAAAAAAGGATTCGACGACCCCCGTCTGACCGAAGAAATGGAGGTTCACCAGAATGTGCTCCTCAACGCCTTGGTCAACTACGAAAAAACGATAGCAGATAACCACACTGTCAAATTCATGGCAGGTACGGAGACCAGAACGGGTAAAGGCGATCGGCTGAGTGCCTACCGTCGGTACTTTGTTTCTACCTCAGTAGATCAGATGTTTGCCGGAGGGGATGCCGAGAAAGATAACGGAGGATCGGCCTATCAAAACGCCCGGTTGAATTATTTCGGCCGGATAAACTATAGTTTCAGCGAGAAATACTTGGCTGAGTTTGTCTGGAGATACGACGGATCGTACATTTTCCCGGAAGGAAAACGGTTTGGCTTCTTCCCCGGTGTATCCGTTGGTTGGCGGGTATCAGAGGAAAACTTTTGGAAGAACGGGGTGCCTTTTGTCGATAACCTGAAGCTCCGAGCCTCGTGGGGACAAACTGGCAATGATCGCATAGACGAATGGCAGTACCTTTCTTCTTACTCCTTCGGCAGATGGGATGCTCCGAGCGAAAGTGCAATGAGAAATGAACCTTACATTTTTGGAATCGATCAGGAAAACAAGACGCTCTTTGAAGCTCGGATACCTAACCGGGACGTGACCTGGGAGATAGCCAGTCAGTTTAACGTTGGCCTTGAAGCCGGTTTGTTCGACAGCCGGTTCACCGTTGAGGCCGAGTATTTTGACAACCGTCGCTCGCAAATCCTCTGGTGGCGCAATGCTTCCATTCCCACCTCCACCGGTTTATCATTGCCCCGAGAGAACATTGGAAAAGTGACCAACCGAGGGTATGAATTTACGATAGGCTACAGAAATCAGGTAGGAAGTTTCAGCTATCAGATTTCAGCGAATGGCGGCTACTCAAGAAACGAAATCACGTTCTGGGACGAAGCTCCTGGTGCGCCCGAGTACCAACGCTCGACCGGCAATCCTATTCCCACCGACCCGTTCAACCCTAACAACGACTTGTACTTCCAGGCAATTGGTATATTTCAAGATTCAGCCGCTGTTGAGGCGTATCCGCACTGGGACGGGGCCCGCCCCGGAGATATTATCTTTGAGGACGTCAATGCGGATGGAGTTATTGATGCCAACGACCGGGTGAGAAATGACAAAACCAATATTCCTCGGTTTAGTGGAGGCGTATCGGTCAACCTGCGCTATAAACAGTTTGATCTGTCAGTGCTCTTTCAGGGTGCTACCGGAGCGGTGCGCTACATCCAAACCGAGTCAGGCGACATTGGTAACTTTCTGCTGGACTTCTACGAAAACCGATGGACCCCCGAAAATCCAGAGGCCAGCTATCCCCGAACGTTCAACCGGGATGAAGAATACTGGCGAAATCAGCGAAGCACGTTTTGGTTACGTGATACTGATTATGTAAGGCTAAAAAACCTTGAGTTTGGCTACAGTGTGCCCTCTTCTCTAAACGAAAGATTGGGTATACAAAACCTACGGCTGTACGTAAGCGGTTTTAACCTGCTCACCTACAGCCCGGGTCTGAAAGATTTTGATCCCGAATCAGATAACGCCAGCGGACAAAGCTATCCGGTGCAAAGAGTAGTAAACGCCGGTGTATCCCTCACTTTCTAACATCCATTATCATGAGACTAGCATACGTAGTAACCGTTCTGTTCGTTTTGGCCAACGCGACAGCTTGCCAGGAAGACTTTCTGGAGAAAGAGCCGCTGGATCAGTTCGCTGAGGCGTCGGTCTGGAATGACCCGGCTCTCGTCGAAACTTTTGTTAACAATATCTACTTTGGCATTCCGCACGGGTATAACGTGCTAATGCTATCGACGCTCACGGACGAATCTATGGCCGTTTGGGATTGGGAAACCAGTAATGTGACGAAAAGCCTGGTGACTCCCAGCTATTATGGGCCTTGGGCTACCGACTGGTGGGGAGGTAACCGTTACGAAAAGATGAACTGGACCAACAGTTACAAAAATATCCGGTCGTGTAACCTTTTCTTCGAAAAAATCGAAGACGCGCCCCTCGATGATGAACTAAAAAACCGCCTAAAAGGCGAGGTACACTTCTTAAGAGCGTATCTATACCACAACCTGGTGTCGTTGTACGGAGGGGTGCCCATCATTACCAACGCCTACGAGCTAAACGATGAATACGCCGTTCCGCGAAATACCTACGAAGAAAGTATCGGTTTCATCGCGGAAGAAGCGGACAAAGCGGCTGAACTGCTTCCTCTCACCAACACCGATAACAACAAAGGACGCGGCACCAAAGGATCGGCTTTGGCGTTGAAAGCGCGGGCTTTGTTGTATGCCGCCAGCGATTTGTATAACATCGATGCTGCTTGGGCAGGAGGTTACGAATATCCCGAACTTGTTGGCAACGTAGGCGGTGATCGAGCCAGCCGTTGGCGGGCTGCCCAAGCGGCGGCCAAGGCAGTGATGGACCTGGGTGTGTACGATCTATTTAAGGCAGATCCGGCTCCCGGTGATTCTGCGGCGGCCAACTACGCAGAAATCTTCACGCTGAAAGAAACCTCTGAAGATATCTTTGTTCGTTACTTTCTGCCCAAAACCAATGAGGATTGGGATGGGTATAACCCCGGACTGTACAATGGCCCCAACGGGTATCATAACTGGGGGGGGAACACGCCGTTGGGGCAGTTGGTGGATGATTATGAGATGGCTGATGGCAGCCGATTCGACTGGAGCAATCCTGAGCACGCCGCGGCCCCTTACCAAAACCGTGATCCTCGCTTTTATGCCACGGTTTTGTACGAAGGAGCTGCTTGGAGGAAACGACCTGCCGATGTATACGAGCTAGACCCTCAGGGAATAATTCAGGTAGGCTTCTGGGAAGTGTGGGACCCGCAAGCCAACGAGATTGATGTTATTGCTGGCCTTGATACCAGAAAAGGGCCTATTGAGGATTGGAGTGGCACGTATACCGGGTATTATCTACGTAAATTTATGGATCAGACGGTGGATGCTCAGTTCACCAAACAAGATCTTCCCTGGCGTCTGATGCGCTACACCGAAGTCTTGCTAAACTATGCAGAAGCTTGCCTGGAACTTGGCCAAGAAGAAGAAGCCCGGCAGTATATCAACATGGTGAGGCGAAGAGCGGGCATGCCCCCCATTGATGACAGTGGACAGGACTTGGTAGACCGTTACCGCAATGAGCGGCGGGTAGAACTGGCGTATGAGGATCATCGCTATTTCGATGTGCGTCGCTGGATGATTGCCTCTCAGGTTTACACCAACGCAAAAGGGGTAGATGTCCGGTATGAACTTCTGGAAGACCAAACCACCGCCGAAAAACCAACTTACTCAACGATAGAAGTGCAAGACCGGACCTGGAATGATCGATCGTATTTCTTACCTATTATGCTGGACGAGATGAACAGAAACGATAAACTGATACAAAACCCGCTTTATTAACAAGATTGAAAGCGGTAAATGCGCATGAGGTTCGAGCCTGATGATAATACTTCTTTCCAAATCTTGAGTACATTTATAGCTTGCATTGTCGTTTCTCATAAAAAGGTCACATGAAGACTTTTTTTCGTTGGTGGTTGGTCGGCCTAATCGCAATTTGTCTGACTAATCGCAGTAAGGCGCAATCTTTTGAGTACGACATCATCGTCTACGGAGGAGCCACCTCGGGCGGGATCGCCGCGGCGATTCAGGCTTCGCGCCTGGGCAAGTCAGTGCTTTTGATTGAACCGAACCAGCGTATTGGCGGACTCACCACCGGCGGACTGGGCCAGACCGACATCGGCAACAAACAGGCCATCGGCCAGAATCACGATGATATCGGGTTGTTTTTGTCCAAACGAGCAAGTGGCTCCCATCCACAGGAAGTTTACCAAGAAGCTTAGGACTTTGTTCTTCATAGGTTGGGGGGACGGCGTTTTATTCCTTTGCCTTGGGCTTTCATTTTATGGCGGCCTTGTGGGGAAGCGACCATCGTCCAGGACCGGCACTGGTTACCTTGCGGATGCGAATGGTATAGGTATCGGGTGTCAAATTATAGATTTTTGCGGCACCTTGCAGGGCTTCAACCGTTAGCTGTTTTGTTTCGCCCTGGCTGCTTTTGTACTCGATTTCATAGCTATCCGCTTCGTCGACGACGGAGAACCCGACCATACAACTGCTATCCAGGGGGACGACGGTCCAAATAGTGGGAGCCTTCTCGCTCACCGAGCTCGGCAATGGATTCATTGTGGGCAATGCAACCATATTGTTTTTCGAAGTATACAGACTTTGTATTTGTTCAGCCCCCTGCTTGGGTTGTCGCCACACGTTGTACACTCCCCAGGCCCGGTTCTGGCTGGCCGGTGTACCTTCGTACCTGCTCCGGTAATCATTGTAAGTCCACAGCGAGGAACCCACCACGTAATCAAGCTTCTTCAAATCTTTAATGGCGGTCTCGAGCGATTCGGCGAGTACGGCCTCATCAGGATTGAGTCCAATCTGACCCGCGCCAATTTCGGTAACAAATATAGGTTTGTCGGGCCAGAGCGCATGGCACTTTTTGGCTACGTCAGCCGCTTCGCCGTAACTGTTGAAGCAAATAACGTCACAAAGGTCGGCCGGATCGTCGCCCCGCTTTTCAGCGTTGCCTACCGTGAAGCTGACGTAGGTTTTGAGGCGGGATGAATCAAGAGCTCCAACGTATTCAATCATCGTCTTCACATAATCATACACTTCTGGGCTCATCTTGCGACCCTCCAGATCACCATCGGCGATTTCATTGGCCACCGACCAGCCGACGATGCTGGGATGATTATAATCCCGCTCGATCATCTCCCGAAGCCACTGTTTGGTAAGCGAGTTGTTGGGGATTAGCTCCGGATTGCCCTTGCCCCAAACGGGAATCTCCTCTATGAGCAGCATGCCCACTTCGTCACAATAATCCAGTAAATTGGTCGCCTGGGGATAATGCATGATACGCGTGAAGTTGCCGCCCATTGCTTTCATGGCATCAATATCAAATTTAACGATATGATCCGGCTCGGTCTGGCCGTACGCCCGATGGTCGGCCACCCGGTTGAACCCGTTCAGATGGATCGCTTCGCCATTCAGCAGCAATTGATCACCCTGCGCTTCAATCTTTCGGATGCCGAACCGGTCGGAAGCGGTATGCACCGAAGTGCCCGCGGTCTTGTTCTTTAGGGTGGAAGTAAGCTGATATAGGTTTGGACGCTCAAAATCCCACAACTTCACTTCCTCCGGGGGAAGGTCGAATGACAAACGCGTGGTCGTCTCATCGTTGGCCGGAATAAGCACTTCCACTTCAATTGCTTCGCACGTTCGGCACTTCGGAATGGTGCCGGTGAGCGTGCCCGAAAATGTGCTGCCGGAGTGGTTCGCTACTTTGATTGAGGCATTAACCAAAGCCTGCCCGCTGGCAAGGTCAGGTTCAGTTACAATATGTTGCCAGACGATGCGCTGATTGTTGTTGCGGATCAGCTTGACTTCCCGGCTAATACCTCCCCAGTGCCACCAGGCCCCGTGACCGTATTCATTGTTGGCCGAAAGGGCTATGATATTATCTCTGCCGGGTTGAATGATGTTGGTGACATCAAATTCAAAGGGAGTATATCCCCCCACATGCTTGCCCAGATACTTCCCGTTCACCCAGACATCAGCGGTCTGATACACCGCTCCAAAACACATTCTTAGTCTACTACCCTTCCAGTTGGCGGGAACTATAAACTGCTTGCGGTAGTAACCGGTGCCCCTAAAGTTGGCGTAGGCATTTTCGGCATCCCAGTTGCCAGGCACCGGCAGCTGATCCCACGACTCACTGTTGTAGTTAGACTGAATCCACTCCTGAGACTCGGAGAGCAAAGAATCGACCGTAAACTGCCAGGAGCCATTCAGGGAAAGCTCTTCGGTACCGATCTGCGCAAAGGTTCCTGCGTCTTGGGCAGAGAGGCTCAGAGCTTCTAAAAGCAGTACGAGGACTAGGAGACTATATTTCTTACTTGAAACGAATGCGTTCATAAGCATTTTATTAGGGCGATGCCTGATTTATTAGCGATAGTTTTATCACTACTTCTTTATCATCTTCTGGAAATGCCACTGTTCGCCGTGCCACGTGCGCACCAAGTAGGTCCCCGGAGACAAACTGCTAACATCCAATGATTGGCGGTTGGTTAGCTTCTTGTCCATCAACAAACGCCCCTGTAAGTCTTCTATTCGTACCTGCGCTACGCCTTCCCCCGCGGGCAAGACCACTCGCAGCTCGGCGGTAACTGGATTCGGATAAACCAGTAGGGTGGTAGCTGCTACTTCCTGCCCTTCTGTAATTTTTGTTATCTTTCCTTCCTGGGCTATCGTTCTTGCTCCTGCCCCTGACGGCACCAGTTGCACGTCGTCGAAGTTGATCCACTGCCCGGCCCCGGCCACCGAGTAGAAGGCCAACTCGCACTTGCCGTTAGTAACCTGAATGTTGGGAATGCTTACCTGCGTCCAGGTGCTGGTGGCCGGAATGTTCACCGTCCGCTGGTTGCCCCCGTAGTTCTGCGCCACAAAGATCGCCGTGCTTTGCCCCCCGCCACTGCGCACCCAAGCCTTGGCCGTGTAGCTACCATTACTGAGTCCGGTTACCGTTTGGTAGGTATACACTCGGTAGGCCGAACCCTTCCAGTGGGTACCCCGGTAGTTGCCCGTGCGGCTGTTGCTGCTGCCCTCGGCATAGTCAGCGTCCGAATCAGTCCCCGCAGTGCTCCACCCCGTAGGGGTTTGCGTAAAAGTATTGTCTACCTCAAAGCTAGGATTGCTGACCAGGTTACCACCCGCAGGCACAAACTCTACCAAATCAGCATTGATCCACTGTCCGCCCGCGTTGGCATCGCTCCAAAAGTACACTTCGCACTGCCCGTTGGTGACATTCACGTTGGTCAGCGTGATTTGGGTCCAGGTGGAAGTGCTCGGCAGACTCACTGATCGCTCATTGCCGCCGTAGTTCTTCACTCCCATCGTTTTGAGCGTGTGGCCCGCGCTGGCTTTCACCCAGGCCTTCAGCGTATAGGTGCCGTTGGTCAGTCCGGTGACCACTTGGTTGGTAGAAGCCTGATAGGCGGTGGAGTTCCAGTGGGTTAGCTTCTTAGCGCCCTCGTAGCCTCCGGTGGGCTCTGCGTACACCGAGCCGCCTACGTTGGTCCAGGTAGTCCAGCCGGTTAGGTTGCTTTCGAAACTGGGATTGCTTATCAGATTATCGTCACCGGGGGGCAATGTATAATTAATGTCATACAGTGTACTGCCTACCCCCGCCGTCCAGCTAGCATACACCGGATCAGCTCCGTACTCGTAGGCACCCAAATCGGGGGCTGTTCCACTAAAGCCGTTGGTGTAGGGGGCGCTGATCACTCCTTCATTGACTGCCGAAGATGTGCTCTTCAGTCTAAAATCACCGCTGGCTGCGTTTTCAAAGTTTGATGCTGGCTGATTATGAAATGTGTTTTGCACCGTGGCCGAACCCCCGTTGTGATAGTGCACAAACAGCGGAACACAGTTGTAAGAGGTGGTATTAGTCACTAATCGGCCTACAGGACCTCTTCCCCCTTTGGTAACTGCCTCGCCATTAACATTGACCACAACATTGTGATGGTAGGTAACATTTATGGTGCCATCATCAATATAGACACCTGAAGTAAGGTTGTGCGCGATACCTCCACTTAAGTCATGCAGATAATTAAATCCTATCTCAGTGCCTCTCAAATTCACATCCCCACCGCCACTATAGATAAAACTACCGTCATCGGTGTTAAGCATTGGGTATGACAAGTCGTTCCAGCGGACTATAGATCCGGCCGTTTGCCTACTAATGTTTATCAACGCCCGACCGGAATTGTACATGGTGTTTCTGGTGATAGTTTGATTGCCGCCTTTCAACTGTATGCCTGCTGAGTAGTTGTTGATATAGTTAGCATGATGGATATAGTTGTTATCAATTTTGTTAGCGCTTCCCCTCAACAGAATCAGGTTACCAGCCGCGTAGCTAATATTACTGTTGCTTACCACATTGTTGTTTCCTAGAATGTCAATACCATAAACCGGAACCGGAAAGTCCCACGACATATTCACTCCGTTATGCTCATTGAGATACGTAGCGGTCAGGTTATCTAACACGTTGTTGTCTCCGGTAATCAAAATACCGGCCCCTTTGACGTTTAGATTCTCAAGACGTACTCCTGATCTGCCCGTAAGATCGAAGGCCAATTCTCGAGCTTTCGCTTCGATAACTTGAGAAGCCGGATTGCCACCCCCCGGCGCTTTCAGATACAGCGTACCATTTTCATAAAACCACTCACGATCATAATCAAGAAGGCTCAACTTTCCACTGATGTAGAACTTACTATTATCGCCAGATGCCCTATTCCCTGGATTATGAAACTCGCTGACCCACGAATCACCAGGGATAGTAAAGTTAATCGTATTACCGTTGGAACCAGTGATCCTGGTGCCCCAAGCGGTCCACTTCCAGTGAGAAAGGCAGTAAAGATTAGCACCCACGTAATCACCTAATGGTAGAGAGGCATCGGTGATTGAAGAAACCGAACCTGCGTCAATGTTCTCTGCTTGCAAGGTAAAAGGATCATTGTCCGTATCGTTAGGCCAGCGAGCAAGGTTACCCTTGGTGCCGTTCACAAACAATTGGTTCTTATCTTCCAGCAAGAGCGTATAAGGAGCCTGATAAATGTTGGCTGAGTAGATTGACCAAGTTGCGTTAACCACATCCAAACCGGAGATGGTAGCAGTTTCCCCGTTGTAGGAAGTGAAAGTAACCCCGTCGTTAGTGGGAACAACGGTTTCGCGGTACGTACCTTGGCGTATGTAAACGGTGGCCCCGGGACCTGCCACGTCGGCAGCCTTTTGAATTGTGCGAAATGGACTGGAAACAGACGTACCCGTATTGGATACATCCGACCCTGCGGGGGAAACGTAGTAGTCCTGCGAGAAAGCTTCTACGCTGATCAAAAATAGTAGCACAAACCCAGCAATAAGGGGCTTGGCAAACAACAGGGGGTTGGGTTGGATAAACATAAAAAGTGGGTTTTTGGGTTGTAAATTTGTTTACTATACAATTCATCGTAGTATGTTTATTGACTCAACTCTGGTAGTGTAACGCGTGGTTTTTGGCAAGCTATAACTGGCCTGAAGATAGCTTCAATATGGTTGTCTGAAACCTCAGGTCACGCTTGCACTTGCCTGCCGGGTAGTAAAAGAAGTACTGACCGTTGCGCTGAATCATGTGCGGGACCTAATCGGTAGCACTAGTATTGGCAAAGCCAGCTTTTGATAGATAAGCCGGAGCAGATGGGGGGAGGGTCGTGTTGTTCATAATGGAGATGAATTAAAGATGAAATAAAATGCTAATCATAAACCAACCAAGCGGTGGCCTTGGTAGATTTGTCTGTAGTAAAGCGAATCCAGCGCGACTGAAAGCTCTCGGGAAATTCGTACTCATAGGTCTCGCCGGGTGCTACACTTACCTCCTGATAGGTCATCCAGGGGCCGTGCCCCACGGGCTCCACCTCAATGGTAAAGGTCACGGCCCCTTTGGACTGGTGCGATAAGGACACGCTGCGCCGATCGTATCTTCCAATTAAGTAAGCATCCGAGGGTTGTCCCGCTTCCACCCTGCTGTCCTTCCAGGGACCACCCCGCCCGGTAGGCTTGCCTAGCTTCCATAAGTCGTCAATCACCCCCGCCCACACGGCCGCCCGACCGTCTTCAGAAACGACGACATGGGGATTGTCTTTGCCCTGGTTGGGGTTGATGCCGCTCATGACTAGCATTCCCCGGTAGCTAGCGTAGTCGTGCACGCGCAGACGGTGCGAGCTGATAGGACGAATCTTGGCAAAACCGTCGGCGTTTTCGGCGGGTAGCTCGTAGAAGGTGCCGTGGCAGTTGAGCAAGTCCCGCTCGGTGGCCACCTCCCGGGCAATGCGAAGCGCCCCGGCATCGGTCAAGCGGGTAAAAGCATCCTCGCCAAGCGGCAAGCGCCACCTTCTTCCCTGGTCATCAACCACCAGCACCGAAGATTCCTCTACGGTGACCACTGACGCGGGAATGGCCATTTGCTCATTGATCAAAGCCTGAATCTGCGAATCATCTTTGGGGACTAGTTGCATCTCAGCATTGAGTTCATAGTAACCTGTAGCTTTCTTTTCGGTACCTTCGTACGTCCAGGCCGCCATGCCCAGCGCTCTACGGTTGTCTCCCAGCCCGTAGAGCAGTCCGGCGGTGGCTTTTTGATCGCTCACCTGGGCTAAGCCATCAAAGATAGCATCCGCCCGTGCGGGCCGGTCGTCCTGATCGGCGTAGTAAAAGTGAACGGTTGCCGTAGTGGGCGCATCGCTCTTCACGCGAATCCACTCTCCGACTTCATCTGCTGCAAATGACAGTTGGACCGCCGTGCCGGGAGCTACCGCGATACTTTGTTGTGGCGTCCAGGAACCGGTGCCCTCCTGATCCACTTCCAGCGTGAACGTGACCGGTTGCGCCCCGGCATTTTGAATCCAGCAGGAACGCTTGGGCCATCCGGCGAAGAGAAAGGGCTCGGAAGCAACGTTGGCCGCTACCGGCTCTTGCAGCCAAACCGCTCCCTCAGCCGTGGTGGGACCTAATTGATCAGGCAGGGCCGGATCAGTAAACCATAGATTAGAGTTGGACTGACCCGGGCCTTCCATCTCACCTTTTACCGCGCGTTTGTTCAAAAATTCTTTCTGGGCCGAGTTGTCACAGCCAAACACCAGCTGGTCGTTCCAGCGCGCAAAGTCGCCGATCACGTTGAGGTAAGCCGAGCGGGGGCGGATGCCTACGGACTTTGCGGCAGTAAAGGAAGCGGGGAAGCTCCAGAACATGCCGTGCATGGTCATCAGGTAGTCGGGCTGCTCGGGCGTGCCCAAGTCGCGGATGCGCGGCCACTCGGTGTTCCAGCCGTGGGCTCCGTCGTAGCTGTGGCTGGCCTTGGGCAAACGATAGAAACTCCAACGGTTAGCCTCAGCATCCCGCACCCCTACCAGCACCGATTTGTGATCCCAGCCGGTGGCCCACAGGGGGTCGGTAGTTGGGTTAGGGTTCCCGTAGATGCCGCCTGGGCCGGTCACTTCCACAAACTGGTTGCGGCGTATCACTTTCCAGTCCTCACCGTCCCACTCAGCCAGCACCCCGGACTCGATGTCAAACTGCTCGAGGGCCTCGGGCGAGGCTTCGCCGTTGTTGGAGTACACCAGCACGCCTTGCCCGGAGTAGAGTCCCTTGCCGTGGGAGCCAGGCAGCAGGGGGCCATACTGATCCATGTCGCCCTCTTTTTTCAAGGTATTGCCATCTACGTACAATGTCTTCACCGCTAGGTCATCCACCGTTACTTCGTAGAACCCTTCTTCCATCGTGGCGGTATAGACTTTTTCAGTGGGCTGGGTCAGGTGGCGGGCGGTGCCGGTAAGGCGTCCGGGGGCTTCGGCGTAGGGAATCACGCGCACCCGCCGGGTGGTATCGATCACGTAGGGGCCAATGAAGAGTTGCTGACTCTCGGTATGCACCAAACGATTAGCCGGGGTGCCGCCCACGCTTTCCAGTCGCACCGCCATCCGAAGATCAGGCGTAATCTCGTATAGTTTATCCGACGAGCCATTAGGCAAGTGGGGGCCGTAGGTGATCACCCACAGGCGGTCAGCCCAAGGCACTACCGCACCCGTACCGCACTCTCCTTCATCGTTGTAATACGCCAAGTGCGGGTAGATGCCGCTGATGCTGCGTACCGAATCAGGCGGCGTTTGGACCAATAACCTTGGGTGGTAAACTGACAGGAACAGCAGAATAATCCATCCGCTGAGCTTACTGAGTTCTGAACGATTGATTGTTTTATTCATAGGTGTCAATTGGTCATTACTGCGATAAAAATAAGCGGGCTGATCTATTGAACTGATCTTTCTGAAGCCTGAGCAGGTACACTCCCGCAGGAGCTAACGGTAAGGTTAGCCGAGCACGCCCCTCCAGAGTTATTATCAGGTTGGTCTGAAGCAAGATTTTTCCGTCTGCCCCGACGATCATGCCCCGGTATTCGCCCGGTGGAGCCTCTATGGTCATGGTCTGACCAGCAGTAGCCGGATTGGGATATACCGTTAGCACGCTCTTTTCTCTTTCGGAACGGGTTGATAGTACCACTTCACTATCAAAATACTGCCGGGCGTATTCAAACGCCTGCTTTCCAACCTTGGCACCGATTAAACGACCCGGAATATCATCTACCGGGGGGTGAATGCCGCCCCAAATCCGGGAAAGGCTGCACTGGTCAGAAGCATCGTAGTATTTGGCCCACTGTAGCACCACGTCGGTGCTAGGCCCTCTCTCGAAGACCAGAAAGTCGTCTTTTTTTGCCACAAATTCTCCCATTCCTCCCGGAAAATATTCGTCTCCGGTGAGCAGCGTGAGCACCTCGGCCGCCGCTCGGGAAAAGGTAGAATGGCCGGAGACATATCCGGCAAAGGGCGGGGTAACAAAATTTGGCCGCTGGTAGGGCCACCATTCTTCGGCGAGTATCCAGCCTACCCCGGCCTGATCTTCCGAAGCATCTTGAATTTCTCGGTGCCCTTTCCAGGCAAAAAGTTTGATCTTACCGACGTGCTCATTTTGCTCGCCCGCTAGTGGGTCGTCGGCACCCACCAACGCCACGTAACCACTGTCCAGTTGAATCCCCAGGGGAGAATAATGAGGAAGGTCAGGATCGCTCGATTGCCCCTGAGCAGCCAGGTAGCGAATGGCCGAGATAGGGCGGATATAATCGTAGTATCCTTTGATGCTCCAGGCGGTAATCGCTGCATCGTGCATGGCTCCGCCCAGCATAAAATACGACTTCACGTCCCATTCCAGTTGTGTTAGAGGCGGCCCTTCACCCCTAAACTTATTTTCGTGCAAAGGATGGTCATTAATGTAGTTCAAAAGGGTAAACCAGTGGCCGGGCGGGGTTTCCGAATCCGGCCCGTCGGCCCAAAACTCAGCCAGCACCCGGGTGTAATCGCCCCGGTAGACCATTTGCTCCGGATACGGCTGGTTGGTAGTGGGGTTGATGGCGTATCCTGCTTCGGGTTGCCCCCCTTCGGTGCGGTAAAACTCCGGCAGCGATTCAATATCTTTCGGAAAGTCTTCCAGCGACAGGTTGCCCATGCTCCGGGGAGAGATATCCCACATCACCTGGTCACTGGGGTCAAGGTGGGAAGACCACTTGCTGACGAGCGCAAAGCCCCACTGATAATGCCACGAACTAGCGGAGTCGTTTTGATCAATAAAACACGGGCGGCCCGGATCATGGTAAACCTGAAAAGTATTCCCGTCTCGTTGTACGGTGTGCCGATCTTCTTCTTGTAACGAAAACGGGCTTACATTACCCCATTCTGCCCCCAGGAAGAGCGGCGTACCACTGGGAATTTCGTTTCCGGACTGATCCACAAAAGATACGAACTGCAATGGTTGCCAGCGATTCGGGTCATTGATCGTTCCCACGCCGGGAGAAGTAAGCAGCAACGGAGAGTTGACAGACTCATAACTGCGGTTGGTATAATTCTGTCGTTCGTTGGCCCCGTCCTGCATACCGTAAGCAATAATCTGGGCGGCCAGATAGTTACCCAGGGCGGCGGGACTCCCGTCTTGATACCGTCGATCAATGTTGGCCGGATCGTAGCCCAGAGAATCCATGAGATTGGTCATCAGCGCTTGCACGCGAGGCCAGCCCGGCGACCGGGAGAACCGATGGCTCAGTAGCCGAAAGTTGGCGTAACTGATCGCTTCTTGCCGGGCGGCAGAGATGTCGGTGGGCCGCTCGAAGTCATCCAGTGCTACGTAGGTTCCGTGGTGGGTTTTGCCCAGAAAGTAAGGAGAGGCCACGTCATCGTAGGCGGCCCAGGCATCGTAGCTAGCGGCGGATAGGTGAAACAAATTCCGGGCATGTACGGTGGGTCGGGCATAATCGTTTCGTATGGCCTCTAGCAAAATCTCGTTCCATAATCTGGCCACGGAGCGGTCTTGAGCCATGACTTCAGCCGGAGCGAAAGCAACAAATGCGGTGAGCAGTATAGACCAAAGGACATTCTTCATGGCAAGCCTTTTATTATTCGTTGCTGATGTGTCTGGTTCCTGCCAGTTACCATCACCAGGTAAAGTCCTGCTGAGAGATAATCCAAATCGATGATCGCACCGTTAGCTTCCTGCGCCTTGAACTGACGGTGATACACCGTTTCGCCAGCAAGACTCAGCACCTTTAAGGTGATGGCCCCCGAGCCAGGAGGTGCCGTGAAGTTAATCTGATTCTCAAAGGGGTTGGGATACAACCGCCACGGGCCGGATACGATTTCGGGAACCGCCAGGACGATGCGCTCTTCTTTTACGGTGAGCAACTGGTCGGCTGGTACGTCGTAGAATTTTTGAGTACTACCGCCACTCCACTGCACAATTAACGAGTCTATCGTGGCAGACTCTCCCAACCCAACGTGGGCGATCTGACTGTTCTGAGACTGGTGGCTCGATCCTCCGTCTATCTCTCTGATCAGTACTTTTGAACCAGCGTAAACCGTGAGCCGTGAACCTATTCCGTTGGTTTCGGAAGAACTACCCTCCAGCTTCACCTTTAACCAGTGTCCCCCTTCGGTGTCGTTCCGGTAGAGACGAGAAGACTCGAACGTTACTCCTACGTCTTGATCTGAAAAGGGGGCCTGGTTCACGACAAACAGGTCCAAATCCCCGTCGTTGTCGTAGTCGAAGGTGACTGATCCTCGGCCAATGGAATGATCGTTGGTGTTCGAGATGAACCCTGATTCCAAGTACGTTCCCTCCACGTTTTCCAGCATCAGGTTCGGGTTGGGCATCAGTCCCGGATTGAGAGAACCGTTGGTGACGTACAAATCCAGGTCGGCATCGTTGTCGCAATCAAAAAGATTCGTTCCCCAGCTAACCGGAGCCACTCCCCCGCCTGATTCGGTGGTCACGGTAGAAAATCCGGTACCAAGTTCATCGGTTTTGTTGATAAACGACACCCCTGCCTGGTTGATCAGAAACGGCGACTTCTGGATATTGGTGATAAAATAATCCAGCCAACCGTCTCCGTTGTGGTCGCCCACGCTGATACCCATGCCGTTCATCGCCAGATTGAATCCCTGCTGTGCGCCTATTTCCGTAAAGGTTTCCGCAGGATAGTCATTGCGATAAAGTAGATTGGGCGTAGCCCGGCTGCCGAAGTCGTTCACGATCAGTAGGTCCAGGTCATGGTCATTGTCGTAGTCGCTCCACACCCCACTAAATTCGAAACCCGTATGGCCGATCCCGTACTGCTCAGCGGACGACGTGAAACTCTCCCCCCCATCATTAATGTAAAGCAGTCCGCTCCCCGGAGCACCTTCGTCAGGGGTCAGATTGCCCCCGTAGCGGTCCAGTCGGCCGGTAAAATTACGGAAGTAGTTGCTCACGTACAGATCGGGGTAGCCGTCTTTATTAACGTCTCCGAACGAAGCGCCGGTAGAGAAGGTCAGCTCGGTCAGCCCGTAGGCTGCGGAAGCTTCTGAGAAAGTGCCGTCGCCATTGTTGATAAACAGTTGGTTAGCGGCTTGCTTGGCTGGCCCAGGGTTGCTCAAGAATGCGATGGTGGTCACGAACAGGTCGGGGTAGCCGTCTTTATTGACATCAGCCGTAGCGCCTCCCTGGGTGACAAACTCGCCCAAGTCTAGCCCTGCCGCTTCGGACACGTCAGCAAACGTGCCGTCTCCCTGGTTACGGTACAAGCGACTCGCCCTGGCTCCCCCGGCAACAAACAGATCCTCGAACCCGTCTGCGTCGTAGTCGATCACCACAGCTCCGCCGCCGAACGTGCCTTCGTACACCCGAAAGGAATGGCTGATGTCTGCTTGTTGCGTAACATCGGTGAAGCGCGGTTGGGCCTGGGTTCCGATAGCCATCCCGAGAGCTACCAAACAACCCAGCCACCTTCCTATTTTACCTGATTTTTCAAATAACATCATCATTTAGGATCAACATAATCTCTCTGCTTCGGGGCGCAACCTTTCCGGTTGTTCCACTCATCCTTAAACTAGTATCCCGGATTTTGGGTGATATTTGGGCTCTGGTCGATGGCGCTCTGCGGGATGGGCCATAGGTAGTTCACCGCCGGGTCAAATATTCGTGAGTCCAGTTCCGGGATGGACGGAATAACGGTTTCGGCAATTCTCCAGCGCAGCAGGTCGTAGTAGCGCAGTCCTTCGCCAATAAACTCCACGTTGCGTTCGTGCCGGATGGTCTCGCGCATCTGCTCCTGAGAAAGACCCGCCGGAACCTCCGGCATGCCCGCCCGGGCTCTCACTTTGTTGATCGCTGAGTATACCGAGGCGTCGGGGCCACTAGCCTCGTTCTGTGCTTCGGCATACATGAGCAGCACATCAGCGTAGCGCATCAGCACCAAGTCGGCCTGGCTATTCACGGTTCCTAAGGCTTCGTCCGAATCGTTGATCCACTTCCTGAGCGATAGGGGCACAAAGCCCTCCGGAGTGCCCTCGGTAAAGCCGGTACGGCCTATGTTGATCGAGTCTAACACCACGTTTCGGTACTGATCGCCAGGTAGATAGAAGGTCATCTTCAACCGGGGGTCTCGGTTTTCGAACGGCATGGCGGGATCATACAGCGGTGACTCGTCGAAGGGCAGGCCGTCCGTCATGTAGTAGGCGTCTAGCAACTTCTGGGTGTACCACACGGACTGAAAGCCGTCGGCAGCGTTTCCGGGAATGTTGGGGGCATAGTGAACGGCCACAAAGCTCCCCTCGCCCGTGCTACCCTCGCTATACTGAATGCTAAACAGAATTTCGTTACTGGCTTCGTTGGAGGCGTTGAACAAACTCTCGTAGTCGGGATCCAGATTTACGGCATCCCCCTCCAGCGCGATCACTGGCTGGAGAGCCGCGGCGGCCTCAGCGTACCGCTCGTTATACAGCAGGGCTCTTCCTTTATAAGCTAAGGCTGTCTGAAGCGTGGGACGGCCTACCTCCCCGCGGTTGGGGGTGGTTTCCAGGTTGGCAGCGGCGAAGTCGAGGTCTTCCACGATGGCCGCTAGCACCGTGTTCTTATCAGTTCGAGTTACGTTTTCCGCGTCTTCGGGAGAGATGGGTTCCAAAATCAGCGGCACATCCCCGTAGAGCGTTATGAGTTCGGTATACACAAAAGCTCTCAAGAACCGAGCTTCTCCTCGCAGTTTTGCTTCGTTTTCAGCGGCGATAGGAATGGTTCCGGCATCCAGGATATCCAAAATTGCGTTGATCCTGGATATTGCTTCGTATCCGTAGTTCCACTTCCACTCGGTGATAACGAATGTATTGGCGGCACTCATGGTACCGTTGGCTACCTGAGGAAACCCGTACTCGAAACTCTCGGCCACCACCGCGTTTTCGGTCGCCCCATCGAAGTGCGGTTGCAGGTGCACGAAAGCACCACCCCACTGGTCGCCCTGGAAGGTGTTGTATATGCCATTGATAGCAATCACCAAATCGTCTTCGGTCTGGTAGAATACCTCGGCACTAGCGAATCCGGTAGGCTCTGTCTCCAGCACTTCTTCACATCCCAAGCTAAAGACTGCTAGGACGCTTAGGATAAAAACCTTGTTTAATAGTAACTGTTTAGGTGGATTTGCAAAATAGAAAAAAGCTTCGGAACTAGCCACTGATGAGTGATAAGGAGACCATAGCGCAGCAGGCCCAACAGATTAGTGAACTGCAAGCCAGTTTGCAGGCCGCTTTATCTCGGATAGCCGAGCTAGAAGCCATGCTGGGTCAAAACAGCCGTAATAGCAGCCGTCCGCCTTCTAGCGATGGACTTGCCAAGCAGCCCGCCTTTCCGCGCTCTTCGGGCAAGCGACGTGGTGGACAGCCCGGTCACCGAGGCGATACCCTTCGGATGGTAGGCCAAGCTGACCAAGTGGTTCTCCATAAGGTAGCTGATGTTTGCCAGTGCGGTAATGCACTTAGTGAAGTGAGCGGGCAGCTTACTGCTAAACGACAGGTATTTGATCTGCCACCCCAAGCATTGGTGGTCACCGAACACCGCACGGAGTGCAAAGCATGCCCTGGTTGTGGGAAAGTACACCAAGGGGTTTTTCCCGAAGATGTATCGGCTCCTGTACAATACGGTCATAAGGTGAAAGCATTGGTCAGTTTGCTCAGTGTAGGGCATAATATGCCGACAGGCGCAATTAAGAGTTTGTTTACCGATTTGTTCGGCTATGCCCTCAACGAATCTACAATTCAGTCAGCCAACGCCTGCTACTATGAACGATTAGCACTAGAAGAGGCCATCATTCGTGATCAACTAGGCAAGCAAGCCCTTATTCATGTGGATGAAACCGGGGGGCGTGTGGCAGGACAACTGCATTGGTTGCACGTAGCCTGCAGCAGTTTGTTCACCTACTTCTTTGGGCACAACAAACGAGGGGGGCAGGCACTGCAAGACCCTAAGAGCGTATTGCCGGGCTATGATGGATGGGTAGTGCATGATTGCTGGCTCAGCTACTTTACCGGGGGACAGTACAAACACGCTCTGTGCGGAGCGCATTTGTTGCGTGAACTCACCGCCTTGATTGAACGGGGAAGCCACTGGGCTATTCAAATGCACACCCTGTTGATGAGTACTTACTTAGCCACCGAGCAAGGAACCGGCACGCTGAGCAGCGTAGCACTACAAGCTACCATTGGCCAATACCAAACTATCTTGCAACAAGCCAACCGGGAAGAACCACCCCCGGAACCGCGGGGCCGAGGTCTGGCCAGACCGGGACGTCCCAAACAGAGTAAGGGACGTAATTTGATGGATCGTTTGGTCAAACATCAATCGGCC
Source organism: Cyclobacteriaceae bacterium (assembly GCA_965217295.1). Classification (GTDB taxonomy): domain Bacteria; phylum Bacteroidota; class Bacteroidia; order Cytophagales; family Cyclobacteriaceae; genus Tunicatimonas. The sequence goes on along the minus strand of CBDCHR010000008.1, from coordinate 1,225,599 downwards.
GTATTAGCCTTCGCCCAGCACGAAGTGGTCCCTTTTACCAACAACTTAGCTGAACGAGATATTCGGCCGTGGAAAACCAAGCTGAAAGTAAGCGGATGTTTCCGAGCTACTATCGGGGCGGATTACTATGCGCGTATCCGTAGCTTTATCTCTACTGCACGCAAGCAGCATAAGTCAGTCTTTACCGAACTCTGCCGAGTACTTAACGGCGAGTCTTTCCTGCGTGATCTACAAACTACCTAAACTGTTACAGTATTTAAATATACAAGGGTCAGGCGAACTATGGCTTACACCCACTTCACTAATATACCCGTACCCCTAGTAGCGCTGCCGGGGTGTAGGTGTTGGGAGGTTCTAACTTGATAATCAACGCTCGGGTCACCACCGGCGTATCCCAGACGATCTCATTCTGGCTTTGGTGGTTGTCGTGCTGCTCGTAAACGACATTCTTCTGATCGTCCAGCAGTTGATAGTGCTGCACGCAGAAGGGCATCACGCTCTCGGGGTGTCCCATCAAGGCGGACTCCATTGGGTGGTCAAAGTCGGTGTCCCAGTGCAGCACCACGCGGCGCAGCGACTGCGGCTCATCCCAGCGAAGCGTGAGTTGAGGTTTTGTATCCTCTGGATCGGCTACCCAGGCATTGGGCAGGTGCGTGGGGCGCATCACTCCGTTGCGCAGATTTTCCGTCCCGAAAACGGGCAGACCAGGATCAATGCGCATCGCCAAGTTATGACCCCCGGGACGCCGGGCGGGGCACCAGAACTCAAAAGCTTCCATGCCGATATCCTGCTCCGGCTCCTGCTTGCCGTGGTTAGACACTGCTTTGTTAAACTTATTGAACACACTCAGCACTCCGGTCAGGCGCTCTTCGCTGCCCCTAATTTGCACGCGCTCGTTGCGCATAAAGCAGACGAATACGTACTGAGACTGGGCGACTGCACTCGAGAAGGCAATCGTCACCTCCTGTTCCCCGGGCCGGAGCGACAAGGTCTGCGTTTCTAGAGTGACATCAGGGGTATGGTTGCCCAGTTTGCTGCTCTGGCGCAGTTCCACCGTTAATGTAGTGGCTTCTTGCGCCTGCAACCAAACGGTTACGGTTAATGGCTGCTCCCCCGGCACCGGTAGCATCTGGGCCGCGGGATACTCCAGCGACACCCAGGTTCCATCGGGTGGCAGGTCGGTCAGGACCAGCTCACTGGAGGGGGTGAGTTGGGCCGACCATACCAGGTCATCCTGATCTTCCAGGTGCAGCTGCGGAATGTGTTGGCCCCGCGCGAGCAGGCGTTGCTGGAGCGTTCGCAACAGCGTGCCCTTCTGCAGGTCGGCGGGCCGACGTCCTTGCTGAGCGCACAGGGCGGCGGCTATGCCTACGGCCTGGGCGGCGTGACCGCAGGTGGCCATCACCCGCGACGAACCAAAGGCCACGTGCGAAGCACTGATAATCCGACCCGCCAGAAACAGGTTCTTGATGTTCTTGCTATACAGACAGCGGTACGGAATCTGGTACACGCCCTTGGTATGCCACTGGTTGCAGCCCGGCTTCTCACTAAATACGCCATCGGCCGGGTGCAGATCAATCGCCCAGCCTCCGAAAGCGACCGCATCATCGTGCTGCCGCTGCTCCACCACGTCGTGCTGGGTAAGCATATGGTCTCCTTCGAAGCGACGGCTCTCACGCTTACCCGGGATAGTGCCTACCCACTCCAGGGTGAGGTTTTCGGCCTCGGGAAACTCGCCCGAGTTTTTGATGTGATCCCAAATGCCGTACACCACCTTCCAGAGCTCCCACTTGATTGTTTCGGTTTCGTGCACTGTATCGAGCCTTCCGCCCCACTCGATCCACCACAGGCGGCAGCCGTAGTCGTCTAGCCCGATGCTCTTATAGCGAGGCACTTTCTCTTGGATGTCTATCGCGTAAGAAGGAGCGACGTAGCGCACCGGTTTGCCGGTATCCTTGCTGTAGAAGTAGAGCGTGTGGCCCAGCAGTTCGCCGTAGGCTTCGGTGGGGGCAAACTTTTCGCCAAACTCTTCCCGCGCCTCGGCTCCCATGCGGAAAGCCGCCCCGGCCAGAAAGCCGACGATGCCGTCGCCCGACGCATCGCAGAACAGCGGGGCGCTGAGTTGGTAGCGGGTAGAATTTTGAGAGCAAAAGGCGGTCACTTGACGGATGGTGTCGTTGTCTTCTTTCTCTACCTCGTACACGGCGGTATTGAGCAGCAGCGTGATGTTGCTTTCTTCTACCACCTTTTCCAGCAGGATCGTGTCCAGGATCAGGGGATTGCCCTCGGGGTTGCGGTAGGTGTTTTCCACCAGAATCTCGTCGATCACTCCGCCCTCGCGGGCCCAGCGGTTGTTGTTTCCCAGGTGTGAGGTGGCTCCCAGGATCCAGAGCCGTACTTCGCTCGAGGAGTTGCCGCCCAGCACGGGGCGGTCCTGCACCAGCACCACCCGAGTGCCCTCCCGAGCCGCGGTGATGGCGCAACAGGTACCCGCGATCCCCCCGCCGACAATTACCAACTCGGCAGAAAGCGTTTCGGTGCGCAAGTGGCGCTGCGGTTCAAAAGATGATTTTATCATGATGCGTTTACGGTTATTATCATTTTTCTTTTGATGCGCCAGAGCCATCCGGCTACTGCCCAGATGCCTATGCCTACGGCCAGGGTGATCATTCGTCCGGTTTCTTCTCGTACTCCCAACACCACCACCAGCATTCCTACCGCTAATAATGAGAAAGCCATTACTTTAAGAGCGTATCGATTTTGCAGTGAGGCAGCGTCATCCGCTATTTCGGCTGGTCGGACGGTCTGTTGTTGAACGTACCGTTGGTATTGGGAACTCAAGCGATGCCGGAAGAAGGCCCAAAGCTCATAGGTTGCCAGCAATACGATGGGACCGGTCACTCCTAAAACCATTTCTTCAGCACGGTTCAGCGAAATACCAAGTAGCTCCGGGCTAACAAACTTGAAGAAGGCATTGACTCCGAGACTCAGTAGTGTGACAGTAAGCACCGAGGCGCCCGTCTGCCGTCGAGAAAACAGCGCCCAGATGGGCGGACCGTAGAGCGGCACCCCGGTGAGCGCCCCAATGGTGAGCACTACCTCGACGATGCCCCCGGCCAGCGGCACGAGCATGGCCACTCCCACCGTCACGATGCCAAAGGCCACCGTGGAGAGTCGAGCGATTCGCATCAATTTTGGTTCGCTTGTCTGGGGGCGCAATTCTTTGAAAATATCATTGGTAAACACCGCGGCCGATAAGTTGAGCGTGGTGTTCACCGAACTGGCCGTGGCAAAGATCATCCCCCCCAGCATCAATCCCAACATCCCGGTCGGCAACACCTCCTGGCACATCAGCAGGTACGCCCCTTCGCTTTCCAGTCCGCTCAGGTTGCCATTCAGCACGCGGTAAATCATCGGGGGTAACATCCAAAGCACCGGGCTGACCAGGTAGAGTCCGGCAAACAGATAGCCCACCTTGCGGGCCGAGGGGGCATCTTTCACGCTGGTATAGCGCTGCACGTAGGCCCAGTTTCCCCCGATAAAGCAGGTGTTGTACAGGGCAAACGCGATCAGGAAGCCCAGGGTGTACTCGCCGTTGATCAGTTGGAGAAAGTCGGACGGAGCTTGTTCTACCAAGCCGGACAAACCATTGACGCGGTCCAGGGCCAGGGGCACCACGATCAGCACGGCGGCGGTCAAGATCACAAACTGAAGCACGTCGGTGACCACCACCGCCCACAGCCCGCCTACCGAGGTGTAGAGCATAATGGTGATGCCTAATAATATAATAGACCACTCGATAGAAAACCCGGTGGATACGTTGACCAGCTTGGCCACCGGATAGAGAAAAGCGCCGGTATAAAAGAAAGACAGCAGCAGAAAGATGTAGGTATAAAATCGCTGTACCCGGGTGCCCAATCGCTCTCGAATAAATTCAGCCGCGGTGAGGGCGCGGGTCTTTCGCCAGGCCGGGGCAATAAAGTAACCGATGACCAAGCCTCCCAGTCCCATCATCCACTGGATGGTGACGGCTACCCAACCGTGTTGGTAGGCGATAGCCCCCCACACCACAAAGGTACCCGCCGAGAAAAAGCTCATGAACAATGACAATCCGCTGATCTGCCACGGCATCTCTCCTCCGGCGGCAAAGAACGACTTCATGTCGCTGCCACCCCGCCGACTAAACGACAATCCTGCCATTAGAATGAGCAGAGAAAAGAATACAATGACGATATAGTCAGGGAAGGTCATATAGGAACCCAATTGACAATTGTTATTTATTTTTAATAATTACTTTATTTATGTCTACAAATTTATGTAATTCGCAATAAAATGCTAGATACACATTAATTCTATCAGAATATTTACGGCGCAACCGATACCGCAACCGGTTGCAGGTAATGAATTAGTAGGCGGGTGCGCTTATATTTATGAAATTATCAAGTCGACTGCCGCAAAAAACTTTCTTATTCTAAATAAACCGTACTACCATGCGCGCCAAGCCCATTACTTTGAGAGACATTGCCCTCGCTACCGGGGTTTCTCGCGCTACCGTATCCCGAGCCCTTAGTGATCATCCGGATATTAGCGAGGCAACCAAGCAAAAAATCTCTGAAGCAGCGCAAAGCATGGGTTATCACGCTAACCTGCTAGCGCGCGGACTCAGCCAACGGGAGAGTCACATGATTGGCGTAGTAGTACCTACGATTCACCGCCCCTTCTGGGCAAACGCCATTTCGGGTATTGAGTCAATTGCCTACCAAGCGGGTTACCGAGTGATGATCTGCCAGTCGGATGAACAGTATAAGCGGGAAGTGGAAACCGTTGGGGCACTGGTGAACAGCATGGTCGATGGCTTGATCATGGCACCCGCCAAAGAGACCCAAGACTTTCAGCATATACAAAGCATTTTAAGCCAGGGGGTGCCGTTGCTCATCATTGAGCGGGCAAACAGTCATCTGCCCGTTACCCAGGTGGTAACCGATGATTTTGGGGGTGCTTTTATGCTGGTCAATCACTTAATCCAAGCGGGTTATCAGCGCATTGCGCACCTCACGGGCCCAGCGCAGCTACAGATATGCCGAGAGCGTCAGCGAGGATACCATACTGCCCTTGGTCAGCGCCAACTTGCCTCTCGTTCCCAGTGGGTGATGGAGAGCGAATTTAGCCGAGAGAGCGCCGGAGAAGCGTTTCGGCAGTTAATGACATTGTCCGATCCCCCGGATGCCGTCTTTTGTTTTGCTGATATCATGGCTACCGGGGCCCTGCTGGCGGCTCAAGAAATGCACCTTAACGTACCAAATACGGTAGCCATCGCCGGTTTCGGCGATGATGATCTAAGCCAGTTTATCGGACTTACCACCGTTTCCCAGCCCTCATTTGCGATGGGGCAGCAGGCCGCCCGTCTGCTATTGCAGGAGATCAGCCAGCAGGATAAGGCCAGCGTTCAGACGGCTACTTTTACCGGAGAGCTAATCGTTCGCACCTCCACTGTTTGATGGTGCACAAAATTAAGAAGAAGGATGGTGAGCAGGTCAGGATTTGGAATGTTCGCTGATAATCCCTTTAATTCGCTCAAAGCACAATTAGCATTGCCTGTTTCTTTGATTTGTAAATGATCAAAATTAAGGGGGAAGCAAACGTTAGGAGGGAAACAAATCTTCTACAAACTCAGAGATCAGCATGAAAAAGTACGTATTCTTACTGTTAAGCGCGTGGACATTCTTCCCCGCCCTTAGCCAATCAACCCAACCCATCCAGCACGATATCGTCATCTACGGAGCCACCTCGGGCGGCATCGCCGCGGCGATTCAAGCGTCGCGGATGGGCAAGTCGGTGGTATTGCTAGAGCCCACCCAGCGTATTGGCGGACTCACCACCGGCGGACTGGGCCAGACCGACATCGGCAACAAACAGGCCATCGGCGGCATCTCACGGGAGTTTTACCAGGGCATCCGCCGCTACTACGCCGACCCAGCCAGTTGGAAGTGGGAGGAGCGCACCGCGTATATCGATGGTGGACAAACCCGCACCGCCGAAGACGAAGACGCTATGTGGACCTTCGAGCCTTCGGCGGCACTAGCGGTTTATGAGCAGATGATCGCCTCCGAGGACATCGAACTGGTGTATGGCACGCGGCTTAATCGCAAAAACGGAGTCAAGAAAGAGGGGACCAGGATCACCCAAATCACGACCGAAGACGGCGACACCTACGCGGGCAAAGTGTTCATCGACGCCACCTACGAAGGCGACCTGATGGCCGCCGCTGGGGTAAGTTACTTTGTGGGCCGCGAGGCCAATCGCGTGTACGGCGAAACCTACAACGGGGTGCAGTTGCTCGATGGCCACCAGTTTCCTGACGGCGTCGATCCTTACGTTATGCCCGGCGACTCCAGTAGCGGTTTGCTGTGGGGCATCAGTCCCAACAAACTAGCCCCGCAAGGCAGCGGCGACACGCTGGTGCAGGCCTACAACTTTCGCATCTGCCTCACCGACGAGAAAGATAACCAGGTACCGATCACCCAACCGGCCAGCTACGACGCTACGCGTTACGAACTGCTGGCCCGCCTATTTGCCGCTCAGCCCGACCAGCGAAAGATCAACCAGTACTTTATCTGGAGCCGCATGCCCAACGACAAAACCGATATCAACAACCGCGGTGGCTTCTCTACCGATATGATCAACGGGAGCCACGCCTATCCTGAGGCTAGCTACGCCGAGCGCGAGGCACTTATCAGGGCCCACGAAGAATACACCAAAGGGCTGCTCTACTTCTACACCAGCGACCCGCGGGTGCCTACCGAACTACAGCAGGAAGTACAGCGCTGGGGCTACCCCCAAGACGAATACCTGGACACCAACCACTGGTCGCCCCAACTGTACGTGCGCGAGGCGCGGCGCATGGTGGGTGCCTACGTGATGACGCAGGCCAACTGCGTGGGTGAAGAAACCGTATCCGACCCAGTGGGGCTGGCCGCCTACACCATGGACTCGCACAACTGCCAGCGCATTGTGGTTGACAAAGATGGCACCGCAATGGTGAAGAACGAGGGCAACATCGAGGTGGGGGGCTTCCCCCCTTATCCTATTGCGTATCGTGCTATTGTTCCGAAAGCAGAGGAGGCCACCAACCTACTGGTGCCGGTGTGCCTGTCGGCCAGTCATATTGCCTTCGGCTCTATTCGTATGGAGCCGGTGTTTATGGTATTGGGCCAAAGCGCCGCCACGGCAGCGTCACTAGCTATCGATAGCGCACAAACCGTGCAGCAGGTAGATTACTCCAACCTGGAGATGCAGTTGGAAGCCGACCGGCAGATTCTGAAGCACCGGGCTTCGACCAACCCTTAGCCTTCTTTTTATAAACCAATCTAACACCTCACTCCCTGTGACTAACCTTTGCAAAGCCACGCTATCTCCTGTGCCGTTAATCCTTATCCTCACGCTGTTCGTGCGGTGTGGCAGTCAGCCGACGGCCTCTACCGGCCACGAACCGGGCTACACGGCCGACGTAATTGTTTACGGAGGCACTTCGGCCGCCGTAACCGCCGCGGTGCAAACGGTCCGGATGGGCAAATCCGTGATCATCGTGTCGCCCGACAAGCACCTCGGTGGACTTTCGTCCGGAGGGTTGGGCTGGACCGACACGGGCAACAAGGAAGTGATCGGCGGCCTGTCGCGCGAGTTCTACCAGCGCATCTACCGGGCCTACCAGCAACCCGACGCGTGGCGGTGGGAAGACCAAGAAGACTACGGCAACACCGGGCAGGGCACCCCCGCCATTGACGGAGCGAACCGCACCATGTGGATTTTTGAGCCCCACGTGGCCGAACAAGTCTTTGAAGACTTCGTGGCTGAAAACGAGATCGAACTCTACCGCGGCGAGTGGCTGAACCGGGACGGCGGGGTGATAATGGAAGACGGGCGAATTATTTCTTTCGCTACGCTGAGTGGGAAAACGTTTCGGGGAAAAGTATTTATCGACGCCACCTACGAGGGCGACCTGATGGCGGCCGGGGTAAGCTATCACGTGGGCCGGGAAGCCACCAGCGTGTACGATGAAGCGTGGAATGGCGTACAAACCGGGGTGCTTCACCATCAGCACCACTTCAAAAGTGATATCAGCCCCTACGTCATTCCCGGCGACTCCACCAGTGGTGTGCTGCCCCTGGTTTCGGCCGATGATCCGGGTGACTACGGGGCGGGCGACGACAAGATTCAGGCCTACTGCTTTCGGATGTGCCTGAGCAACCACCCCGACAACCGCGTGGCGTTTCCGCGTCCCGACGGCTACGATTCTACCCAGTACGAACTGCTGGCCCGGGTGTTCGATAGCGGCTGGCGCGAAACTTTCCGTAAGTTCGATATGATTCCGAACCGGAAAACCGACACCAACAACCACGGCCCGGTGAGCACCGACAACATCGGCATGAACTACGACTACCCGGAAGCTTCATACGAATGGAGAAAGGAAATCATCGCGCAGCACGAAACCTACCAGAAGGGGCTGATGTACTTTATCGCCAACGACCCGCGGGTGCCCGCCGAGGTGCGGGAAGAGATGAGCCAGTGGGGACTGGCCAAGGATGAGTTCACCGACAACGGCTACTGGCCGCACCAGATCTACGTGCGCGAAGCGCGCCGCATGATTGGCGACTACGTGATGACTGAGAATGACATACTGGACAAGCGAGAAACGCCCCGCTCGGTGGGGATGGGCTCCTACACCATGGACTCGCACAACGTGCAGCGCTACGTGAAGCCCGATGGCTACGTGCAGAACGAGGGCGACATTGGGGCCAAGGTGCCCGAACCCTACGAAATTTCGTACGGAGCGCTGGTGCCTCAGCAGGAAGAGTGCACGAATCTATTGGTGCCGGTTTGCGCCTCCAGTTCGCACATCGCCTTCGGTTCCATTCGAATGGAGCCGGTATTTATGATCCTGGGGCAGAGTGCCGCTACTGCCGCCGTGCAGGCCATCAACAACGAGGTGGCGGTGCAGGAGGTAGACTACGAAGTGCTCAAGCAACGGCTGTTGGCGGATGGGCAGCGGCTGACGTTGGCTGATAACCAATAGATGCTGCTTACACCAGCCTGTAGTGCTGATATTGTTTAACTAAACCTGTCAGCTCAACCTTCAATCAACTTGATGATATATTATCGCAATATCCTTCATAAGTAGCTACGTAAGCCGATTAGACCTAGTAGTTATCACAAACAACTTCTTATCAATCCAAAAACTTTTTATACAGACTTGTCTGTTTTAAATTAAATTGATACTTTAGCAGATATGAAGAGCAAGGTATCAGTTAGAGACCGGGCACTACTTACCGCATCCGATCTATTTTACCGACAAGGATACAATCTCACTGGTGTGAATCAAATCATTGCTGAGGCAGGTATTGCGAAAGCTAGTTTATTCCAACACTTCCCTACTAAAGAGGATCTGTGTGTATCTTACTTGGCATCTAAAAGCGAGAAGTGGCTAAGTGCGTTGAAAGAAGCCATGAATAAGGGAGTTTCAGCAGATGAACAGATTGTCCAGGCGTTTGAATTCTTAAAGAAGAGCGCTCCCCAGGAACAGTTTAGGGGCTGCAGTTTTTTAAACATACTCTCAGAAGTACCATCCAACAACGAAAAGATTTTGGCAGAAGTCAGAAGAAATAAAGCTGCTTTACAAAAGCTTTTGGCGGACAGCACTCCTGTCGATAAACGGTACAGATCGAATTTAATTTATATTTTGTTTGAAGGGGCTGTCATAGAGAGCCAAGTTCAAAAAGACATTTGGCCTATTGAAGCAGCTCAACAAGCCGTCAGAGAATTCTTGAGCTGATTTTTTTATTAAGTAACAAAACAGACCTGTCTGTATGAACAGACAAATACGATTATCCTGTCGGCTTTATAGGGTTATCGCTGTAGATCAGCCCCAAATCAATTGAAACGCTTACACTTTAAATTCAAATAATATGGGCTCAAAAAATGTCAAGTACCAAACCATACAGATAAACAATCTCGATATTTTCTATCGGGAAGCTGGTTCCGAGGATGCCCCAACCATTCTGTTGCTTCACGGATTTCCAACTTCTTCCTTCATGTTTAGATATCTGATAGAAAACCTAAAAGACCGCTATCATTTGATTGCTCCGGATTATCCTGGTTTTGGGTACAGTAGCTTTCCAGCTATCGAGGAGTTTGATTATACCTTTGATCACCTCTCGGAGGTTATAGAGAAGTTTATAGATGCAGTCGGATTAGATAAGTTTTCACTCTACATCCAGGACTATGGTTCTCCGATAGGCCTCAGAGTGGTTACCAGGAGACCTGAATTATTAGAATGCCTAATCGTTCAAAACGCCAATGCATATCCTAAAGGCATAGGTCCCATCTTCGATCCAATTGTGGCTATTTGGACTGATCCCAACAACCCGGAAAAGAGGCAAAAAGTGATGGATTTATTTGAATTGTCAGTAACCAAGTTTCAATACACGGATGGAGCTTCTGATGCACTTAATATTTCGCCAGATACCTATTATCTAGATCAGTTTTTCATGGATCGACCCGGAAACAAGGAAGTTCAGTATCAGCTTCAGTACGACTATCGTAACAACCCACCACTTTATTTACAGTGGCATGAAATGTTTCGTGAAAAGCAACCTCCGACTTTGGTAGTCTGGGGTGAAAATGACCAGTTTTTTACGAAAGAGGGTGCTTTAGAATTTCAGAATGATTTAAACAACATAGAATTCAATTTCTATCCCTCAGGTCATTTTGCTCTGGAAGAATTCCACGAGGATATCGCTGAAAAGATTGACTTATTTCTAATAAGCCGGTTAAAACCATGAAGTACGGTCTCTATGTTTTACCGCTACTAGCTGGAGTAGCCATCGCTACCCAGGCTGTCGTAAATGCGCAATTGAAAGTTGTAGTAGAACATCCTTTGTGGCAGCATTCATTTCGTTTTTCATCGGTACGATTACTTTGGGTGTATTGGTATTGTTGTTTCAAATACCCTTCCCATCTTTTACAACCTTGGGAACAACTTCGCTTTATAAATTTGCTGGGGGATTGCTAGGGGCAACTTTTGTCTCGTTAATCATTATGTCGGTTAGCAGGATTGGGGCAGGTGTTATGTTTTCTCTTGTAATCGCGGGACAACTCATCGCAGCAATGAATTATGACCATTTTGGTCTGTTTGGCCTGCAGACTTCCCATATCAATTTTAACAAGATGGCTGGAGTCATTTTGTTGATTATAGGAGCTTATTTGATAAGCAAAGAATGAACGAAGGTTTCTTTATTCGTAGATATCAGGAATTAGTGAACAAAGCTGGTGAATATGGTAACTCAAATTTCTAGATGGGGAATACCGCCCAGAGTGAGTTTCATTGGATAAATATATAGTACAGTCCGATTGCCTTCAACTGAAAAATACCATTAATTCAGAACCAGCCCGGCTGTTACGCTGTATTGAATACAAAACTACCCCCCGCTACTATGTTCAACGTGATGCACACCGCTCAGGACTTTGAGGCGGCCCTAGCGGCTAGCCACGAAAAGCCAATCGTACTATTTAAGCACTCCGCGACCTGCCCCTTTAGCGCCGCGGCGCAGATTGAGGTGGCCAATGCCAAACACGATATCGACATCTACGGCATTGTGCTACAGTATACCGGGGAGCTAAAGGCAGAAATTGCCCGGAAACTAAACGTAGAACACCAAAGCCCGCAGACGATTGTCGTTTACCAAGGCCAGGCGGTCAGTTACCAGTGGCGAGGCGAAATTCAGAAAGATCGGCTAATTCAAGAAGTTAACGATAGGCTTGTGTCGACACGAGCTTCTGAAAAATCATCGGAGTAAAATCCAACCAAGGACACCGGGCGGTTGTCGTCGTTATCCCGACGAACTTCACACCTGCTCGTACTCTTTGATATCCGACAAATCGAAGTCGTTCATGAACGCCGTAGTGAAGTCTCCCTTCCTGAACTTCGGATCGTTCATCAGCTTGATGTGGAAGGGAATGGTGGTTTTGATGCCTTCGATGATAAACTCCTGCAGCGCCCGACTCATGCGGGTAATGGCTTCCTCGCGCGACTGCCCGCTCACAATCAGCTTGGCAATCATCGAGTCGTAGTTGGGCGGAATGGTGTACCCGGCGTAGATGTGGCTGTCGATGCGCACCCCGTGGCCACCGGGCATGTGTAGGTTGGTGATCAGTCCGGGCGACGGGCGGAAGCCCTGCGCGGGGTCTTCGGCGTTGATGCGGCACTCAATGGCGTGCATCTGCGGGTAATAGTTATTGCCCGACAGCGTCATGCCCGCTGCCACTTTGATCTGCTCCTTAATCAGATCGTAGCTGGTTACTTCTTCGGTGATGGGGTGCTCCACCTGGATGCGGGTGTTCATCTCCATAAAGTAGAAGTTGCGGTGCTTGTCCACCAAAAACTCGATGGTGCCCGCTCCCTCGTAGCCAATGGCCTCGGCCCCCGCAATGGCGGCGTTGCCCATCTTGTCGCGCAATTCGGGAGTCATGAAGGGCGAAGGCGTTTCTTCCACCAGTTTCTGGTGCCGCCGCTGGATAGAGCAGTCGCGCTCCGACAGGTGGCAAGCCCGGCCGGTATGGTCGCCCACGATCTGAATCTCGATGTGGCGCGGCTCCTCCACAAATTTCTCTAAGTATAAGGCATCGTTGCCGAAGGCCGAGCCCGATTCGCGCTTTGCATCGTCCCAGGCTTTTTTGAACCCGGACGCGTCGTGCACGATGCGCATCCCCTTGCCGCCGCCGCCCGCCGTGGCCTTCAGAATAATCGGATAACCAATATTTTTAGCAATGCCTAATCCCTCGTCAATGGTGCCCACCAGCCCATCGGAGCCGGGCACCGTGGGCACACCCGCCGCCTGCATGGTGGCCTTGGCGGTAGCTTTGTCGCCCATTTTGTTGATCATCTCAGGCGAAGGACCGATAAACTTGATTTGGTACTCGTCGCAGATGCGCGAGAACTCGGCGTTTTCAGACAAGAAGCCGTAGCCGGGGTGGATGGCGTCGGCATTGGTGATTTCGGCCGCCGCAATAATGCTGGGAATGTTGAGGTAAGAAGCTTTGCTGGGAGCAGGGCCGATGCACACGGCTTCGTCGGCAAAGCGCACGTGGAGGCTGTCCTGGTCGGCGGTGGAGTAGATCGCTACGGTGCGAATACCCATCTCGCGGCAGGTGCGAATGACGCGCAAGGCAATTTCTCCGCGGTTGGCAATAAGTATTTTTTTGAACATGGACGTAATGGGTTGAGTAGCGAACTGGCAATTCAGCTACCAGACAGTGTCCCGCAACGGAATGACTTCCAAAGGACGCATCGAGTACTAATCTATGCCGGATCTACCAAGAAGAGCGCTTGGTCGTACTGCACCGGGGAAGCATCGTCGACCAGGATTTCTACCACGGTGCCGGAAACTTCTGATTCTATTTCGTTGAAGAGTTTCATTGCCTCGATCACACAAACGGTTTTTCCGGCGCTCACCCGGTCGCCCACCTTCACGAACGGATCGGCCTCGGGGCTCGACGCGTGGTAGAAAGTGCCAATCATCGGAGAGGTGATAGGAATATATCCGTTTTTCCCGGACGCAGACGAACCGGCATCGGCCGACTCAGGTGCCTTCTCGGGAGCTGCTAACGGGGGGGCACTGGCCGGAACCGCGGCAACTAGGCCGGTAGAATCGTGGGGCATGCTTGCACCGGGAGTTTGAATGATACTCTGATGAACCTTGGCAGGCATGCTCTTCTTCACCTTGAGGGTGAGCTCCTCAGTTTCAATTTTCACCTCCTCGAGACCTGATTTGGCAATGAAGTCCAGTAGCGATTGAATTTCTTGGTAATCCATAGGGGCAGGTTATTATTTTACGCGTTCGGAGTAGGACTTGGTGCGGGTGTCTACTCGAATTTTTTCGTCTTGGTTGATAAACAACGGCACCTGAATCTCGGCGCCGGTGTCCACGGTGGCCGGTTTGGTGGCATTGGTGGCCGTGTCGCCCTTCAGGCCGGGTTCAGTATAAGTAACGGTCATTTCTACAAAGGCGGGAAGCTCGCAGCCTAGGATCGTTTCGGTTTCGTCGTGCACAATTACTTCCACCGCTTGCCCGTCGGTTAAAAACTCCGGGGCGTTGATCTGGTCTTCCTGAATGACGGTTTGCTCAAAAGTATTGCTATCCATAAAGTGGTAGCCCAGATCATCCTTGTATAAGTATTGATAGGGTCGCCGCTCGATGCGGGCGGTGGTAATTTTCACTCCGGCGTTGAAGGTATTCTCGATCACTTTGCCCGAGGTGAGGCTCTTGAGCTTGGTGCGCACGAAAGCCCCACCCTTGCCGGGCTTCACGTGCTGAAATTCTACGATGGTGTATAAGTCATTATTATACTCCATGCAAAGGCCATTTCTAAAGTCTGCGGTGGTTGCCATTGTGGTTTGTTGGTTGTTGGATATTGGATAATAGATTGCAAAAGATTGACCCAGATACTACTATCCAACATCCACTATCTAATATCTACTTTCCATCATATCCCCATTTCATGTAGAGCGAGCCCCAGGTGAAGCCGCCCCCGAAAGCCGCCAGGATTAGGTTGTCGCCCTTCTTGAGTTTTGATTCGTAGTCCCACAGGCAGAGGGGAATGGTGCCGCTGGTGGTGTTGCCGTATTTCTGAATAGTATACATCACCCGGTCTTTTCCTACGCCCATGCGCTCGGCCGTGGCGTTGATGATGCGCATGTTCGCCTGATGCGGCACCAACCACGCAACGTCGTCTGAGGTCAGCTTGTTTTTTTTCATAATTTGCGCGGTGACTTCGCTCATGTGCTTCACGGCGTGCTTGAACACCGCCGCGCCTTCTTGGTACACGTAGTGTTCTTTGGCCAGCACGGTTTCCAACGAAGCGGGGCGCATGCTGCCTCCGCCCTTCATGTGCAGGTGCTTGGCTCCGCTGCCGTCCGAGCGAAGGATCGCGTTTATCACTCCCAGCGGCTCTTCGGTTGGCTCGAGCAGCACCGCTCCGCCGCCGTCGCCGAAGATGATGCAGGTGCTCCGGTCTTCGTAGTTGATGATGGACGACATCTTATCGGCGCCGATCACCATTACTTTTTGGTAGGTGCCCGCCTCGATGTACTGCGCTCCGGTGACGAGTCCGTACAAAAATCCGGAACAGGCCGCCTGCAAATCGAAGCCGAACGAGTTTACCGCGCCAATTCGGTCGGCCACCAGGTTGGCGGTGGCTGGAAACGACATATCGGGAGTGGTGGTGGCGCAGATGATCAGGTCGATGTCCGCTGCCGCGGTGTTGGTTTTGGCGAGCAGTTCGCGCGCTGCTCCGGTCGCCAGCACCGAGGTGCCCTGGTCTTTTCCTTTCAGAATGTGTCGCTCTTTGATCCCGGTTCGGCTGGTAATCCACTCATCCGAGGTGTCAACGATGGTTTCTAGCTCTTGGTTGGTTAGCACGTAGTCCGGCACGTATCCGCCTACTCCGGTGATCACAGCTCTTAGTTTGGTCATGCCCGCAGAATATTATCAGATGCTATTTACCGAAAGCGTCGCGAATTTTCAAATGTACGTTGGATTCTGCCATCTGCATCGCTTGCCGTAGCATATTTTTAATGGCCGTTTCGCTAGAAACGCCGTGCCCAATGGTGACGTTGCCATTGATCCCCAGGATGGGACTGCCCCCGATGGCTTCGTAATTGAGCTTGGTGAAGAAATCATCCGACAAGCCCCGCTTGTGCAGCAAATCGTAGACGGATTCGGCCATTTTCAGGATCACGTTGCCCACGTAGCCGTTGCAGACCATCACGTCGGACTTCGAAGAAAATATATCACGACCTTCAATATTGCCCACAAAGTTGACCCGCGGCGTATCTTTAAACAACTGGTAGGCGGCTTGGGTCACCACCGTTCCCTTGGTTTCTTCTTCTCCGAGATTGATAAGGGCTACTTTGGGCTGAGCGATACCGAACACGTGCTGGGCGTAGAGGGAACCGATCTCGCCGAACTGCACTAGCATTTCAGGTTTCACGTCGGCGTTGGCGCCCACGTCCAGGATCACCCCGTAGCTACCGTCTTCGCGCGGCGCAAAACCCGCAATGGCCGGGCGAAGCACTCCGGGACAGGCTTTCACCGAAAACATGGCCCCCACGTGCATAGCCCCGGTGTTCCCTGCACCGCAAAATGCGTCGACAGCTCCCTCAGCCAGCATTTTGAAGCCTACGCTGATGCTGGAATCGGGCTTCTGGCTGAACGCTTTGGTAGGATGCTCGTCCATGCCGATGGTTTGGGAGGCATGAACGATTTGGATGCGCGAAGAAGTTACGCCCCGTTGCCGGAGAGCCGGTTCGATAAGGGCTTCGTCGCCCACCAGCACCAGTTGATCGTGCTTAGAAAATGCTTCGACGGCCAGCGCGGCTCCGCCCACCGTTGCCTGGGGGGCGAAGTCACCGCCCATCACGTCTAGGGCTACTCGCATACGCTAGGCGACCTCTTCTTTCTCCATCACCACTTTGCCCCGGTAGTAGAGCTTGCCGTCGTACCAGTGCGCGCGGTGGTAGATATGCGGCTCACCGGTGGTGGGGCAAACCGTAATTTGCTTGGGAGTGGACTTAAGGTGCGTTCGGCGTTTGTCGCGGCGCGACTTGGATATTTTCCGTTTGGGATGTGCCATGAGCTTCTGTAATAATTACGTTAGTCTTTTTTCAATTTTCTAAGTGCCTCCCAACGCGGGTCGGCGATTGTTTCAGGGGCTACGTCGGTTGCCGCTTCGGGTTGAGAAGAAAAAACGATCTCTCCCTCAACAAACGGACGATCATCCTGAGCGTACTTAGGATGCAAGCGTTTCATCGGAACCGCCAGCACCACAAATTCATAAATTGGCTGGGCCACGTTGATCTGCTGCGTGTGCCGGGTGATCACCACAATCTCATCCGTCAGCTCCTCTTCCTCTTCTCCGTATTGATACACCAACGTCTGTTCCGTATGCAGGGGATGATCAAATTCTTCCAAGCTTCGGTCACACACCAGCGTAAGCGTGCCGTCGATAACAAACCGGGCCACAATCAGGGACTCTTGCTTATCTAAGGTGACGCTGGCGGTCAGCTGCCCCTTGTCTAGCTGGCTCCCCTCAAAATGCGCGAAGAATGATTCGTCAATAGCGTATTGATACGTATAAACTTTGTTGGTAAGCTTATAAATATCAATCGCGAAATCTTGTAAATTTGTCACGTCTACCCCCGCTTTTCTTTAGAGTCGGCAAAGTTAAGGATATAATTCTAATAAACGAAAGGTTTGCGCCGAATAAGCGAATACGTTGGCCACGTGCCCAGGGAACCTTTTGATGCCTGATAATCTTACATGAAGCGGTTATTTCGTCCGGCTCACAAAATAAATAGTCCGCTGGTTGGTTACTGGATTGAGAAGTTGTGATTATGATACGATACGCCAGTCTTATGGTTGCGCTGTACCTTTTGGGAGGTCAGGTCATCTGGGCCCAAACGTCAGCGCCGACCCCAGCGGAAGAACCGAAGCCGCTGTTGCTTGACATGAATATGCAGATTGAGGCCACCGAGGCGGTCAACGATATGTATAATTTCAAGTTTGATCGCGCCGAACGGCAGTTTCGCTGGATCAAGCAAGCCCATCCTACCCATCCGCTACCCTACTTTCTGCTCGGGCTAAGCCAGTGGTGGAAGATAGTTCCCAATATTTACGAAACCCAGTACGACGAAAATCTGCTGGCCTACATGGACACGGCCACCTACTACGCCGAACGCATGCTTGACCGAAACGAACAAGACCCCGAGTCGGCCTTTTTTCTGTCGGCGGCCTACGCTTTTAAGGGGCGTTTATACGCTGAGCGGCGCGACTGGCGCAAGGCCGCCGGAGCGGGCAAAACGTCGCTCAAATACCTTGAGATCTGCAAAGGTAAGGAGGACTTCAGCCCCGAACTGCTGTTTGGCGACGGCCTGTACAACTACTACGCCGAGTGGATTAGCGAGAACTACGCTATCTTGCGTCCGGTGTTGATGTTCTTCCCCGATGGGAACAAAGAGTTGGGCATCAAGCAGCTCAAAACCGTGGCCAACAACGCGTTCTATACCCGCACCGAGGCACAGTATTTCCTGATGCGCATCCTCACCGAAGAGCAAGAAGACCCCCGCGAAGCTTTTCGCATTTCCGAGTATTTATACCAGACCTTTCCGGACAACTCCTACTTTCACCGCTATTACGCGCGACAGCTCTACTCCCGTGGGCGCCACCGCGAGGCCGAAGCCCAAGCCTTGACCATCATCAACCGGATTGACAGCGGCATGATTGGCTACGAAGCCACCAGCGGACGCTACGCGGGGTTTTTCCTGGGCGAAATCTACAAGATGCGCGGCGAACTTGATGAGGCAAAAATTTACTACCACCGGGCCGTTGCCTTCGCCCGGGAAGTGGATGCCGACGAGTCGGGCTACTATCACTACTCGCTACTAAATCTGGGCGAGATCGCCGAAAAGCAGGGAGAAAATAAGAAGGCCCGCGATTACTACAAACTCGTGAAAAAAGAGGCCAAGCGAAGCAGCCGGGTACACGAACGTGCGCGCGAAAACATCAAATCCCTTCGTAGGAGTTAGGGTTCGGGGTTCACTGTTCTAGGTTCTGAAATTCTACGAACCCAGAACTACTTAGAAGGATCGTGCCCCCAGTTTTTCAGGCTATACGCCCAGTTAGTGTCTTCCGTATCTCCCGATGGCTTCTGTGCTTTATGGCGACTCACGTACGAATTCACCTTCTGCATATGGTCATAGTCGGCGTCGGTGAGATCGTCTTTCTTTTTTCGCTTGATATCAATAATTTTCTTGGCCGACTTCCTTCCTTTCGATTCGCCGTCGCCACTATCCTGGCCTACGGACTTAGAATCGTCGGTCTCTAGCCAGTCTTCTATTTCGGAAGGAGACATGTTCACATTGTCTTGGAACTCCTGGTAAACTTCATCGTTGGACTTGCTCATGGTTGAAAAAATTTTGTTGATAGAAAAAGTGAAAATGCGGGCGGCAAATAACGCCAGCGATCTTCAGTATAACCTCCTAATAAGGGGCAATTGTTTACGGTTGAGACCGCCGCGTCCAATTGTGGGGCGGGATGTCGGCCAGACTACCAAACCTCCTCCCGGTCAACCAACATATCTTCCCGGAGCCGGTTATAACCCTAATCCTTTCCATCATTTCTACCGACTACTGTTATGAGCGACACAAAACACTACGACGCAATCATTATCGGCTCCGGCCAGGCGGCCAGCCCGATGGCCAAATATCTTTCTAAACAAGGTATACAGACCGCGCTGATCGAGCGGCGCTACCTGGGAGGAACCTGCGTAAACACCGGCTGCACTCCTACCAAAATGCTCGTTGGTTCGGCCAAAGCCGCTCATGACGCCCGCGACACCGACCGCTTCGGCGTGCACGTTTCTGACGTTCAGGTAGACTTTCCGAAGGTGATGAAACGCAAGGATGATATGGTCATCCACTCACGCGAAAACCAGCAAGAAAGTCTGGGCAGCACCGAAAACCTGGAGATTATTTACGGCGATGCGCGCTTTGACGACGATAAGACGCTAACCATCGCGCTGAAAGAGGGCGGTAACCAAACAATCACCGCCGAGCGCATTTTCATCAATACCGGGGCCGATAATCTCATTCCCCCGGTGGATGGTTTAGATCAGGTAAAAATCTACGACAACCGCACGATTATGGAGCTGAATGAACTGCCCGAGCACCTCATTATTGTGGGCGGCGGTTACATTGGACTAGAGTTCGGGCAGATGTTTCGCCGCTTCGGCAGCAAGGTGAGCATCTTCCACGCTCCCGATCGTATTCTAGACATCGAGGACGAAGACATCTGCGCCGAGATGACTAAAATCCTGACCGACGAGGGCATTGACATTTACACCGGTTGCAAGATTACTAAAATCAGGCGCGAAGGGAAAAATGTAGTTTTGTCGGATAAGCGGGGCGACGGTATCCAGGAAGACCACCGTTGCAGTCACATTCTCTTTGCCACCGGCCGAAAGCCCAATACCGAAGGACTAGGACTGGAGAACACCCGCATCAATACCGATGACAAAGGGCACATTCAGGCGAACAATAAGCTGGAAACCGACGCGCCGGGCGTGTACGTGATGGGCGACGTGAAGGGCGGTCCGCAGTTCACCCACGTGAGCTACAACGACTACATCATCCTGAAGCAAAACCTGTTTGAAGGCGGCCACGCCACCACCGACGAGCGACCGCTCACCTACACCGTGTTCACTGATCCGCAATTAGGACGAGTAGGACTCAACGAGCAGCAGGCCAAGAAGCAAGGTATTTCGTATCGGGTGGCCACGATGCCAATGAGTAAGGTGGCCCGCGCCCAGGAAATGGGCGACACCCGGGGACTGATGAAGGTGCTGGTGGGCGACGACGACCGCCTGCTCGGAGCCTCGGTGCTGGGCATGGAAGGCGGCGAGTTGGCCGGTGCGTTTCTGTTTGCGATGATTGGTGGGGTGACCTACCAGCAACTGCGCGATGCGATGATTGCCCATCCTACGTTGTTGGAATCAGTAAGCAATTTGTTCTCTGACCTATGATTGTGAACTCCACGGAGGCGGGCTGGGAGATTATTTTCCAGCGGGCGCACGCCCTGCTGGCGGGCAAAATTGCGATGCAGTGGAAAATCAGCGAGCGTCCCCAACCCTGGACCGACGTGCTATCGGCCATTGTGGACCATGATGACGGGCAGCGTGACTGGCAAACGCGTCAGCACCTTACCGAAGCGGGCGCACCGCTCGACTTTACCTATCAGGAGCTCGACCTGCCTCAGGCGAAACGAACGGTAAGCAACGCCCGCTACCGCTCGCGCTGGATCGCGCTGCTCACCTCGATGCACGCTACGGCGCTCTACGAACGGTTGCGGGGAACCAGCTCAGCGCTGGACGAATTTCTGGACGAGCAGCAACACTACCAGCAGAAGTTGCGTCGCAACGTGGGTATCCGAAAAGAAGAAGCCGAGGAAATGTACCGTCTGGTATTTTTCTGCGATGCCTGCTCGCTGGTGCTGTGTAAGAACGAGGTGCCCGGCAACGGCAACCGGCTGGAACTTGCTCCCATCCCCGGCCGACAAACCGCCTACATTTTTCAGCGTGATGACGATGCTCTTTCAATAAACCCCTGGCCGTTCGAGGCGGATACCTTTACGGTGGAGGTAGACGTGTTCCGGCTCCGGCAACTCTCGTTTAAAGACGATCAGGAATTGTATGAAGCCCTGGACCAGGCCGAGGTGATCAGTCAGCCGTGGACATTTGCGCGGTAGTTGCTGTTTTGGCGGACTTTTAGTAGCTTGAAAGAAAAAGAAGCATGGAAGTGATTGTAGAAAAAAAGCCCGAAACCATTACGATCCCCGAATATCTGGTATACGAGGTGCTGGATGGCCAGCCCATTCCCTACCGGGGCTTTCAAGAAGTGCTCAGCAAGGAAAAAACCCTGGAAGATATTATGGGAAGCAGCGGATTACAAGCGATCATTGTTACCGATATATTGCGCTTTATATTTAAACACTTTCCGGAAGACCAGTACGAAGTATTGAGCAATGAAGCCGGGCTGCATCTAAGTAAAAGAAACAACCTAGCCACCGACATTGGCATCTATAACATAGAGGCATTGCCGCCGGGGTCAATAACGAACAAGTATCTTGAAATCGCCCCCTTCATTGCTGTTGAGATAGACACCAAAGCTGATCTAAGCGGGTTTGCCGAGCCGCAGGATTATTTCAACAAAAAGACCAACAAGCTTTTGGAGTTCGGAGTAGAACAGGTGATCTGGATTACCACCGCCAGTCGAAAAGTGATGGTTGCCACCGCCGGTCAGGACTGGATTATCAGTGATTGGGATAAACCTATCACGCTGGTGCCCGGGGTGGATTGCAATTTGGCGGAGTTGCTGGCCAAGCGAGGAGTCAGGTAAATATGAAATGTGAGATGAGAAATAGGAAAACCGGGATTAAAAGCATGAAGTTACCAATGGTACTGCTGTTCGGGTGGTTGCTAATCGGACACAACGCGCTGGTTTCCGCGCAGGATGAGGCAACTCCTAAACAGGAAAGAGTGGCGTTGAAAAAAGCTAAAAAGCTTCGTAAAAAGCTGGTTCGCGGTGCGGATTTCGCTTCGTTGGCCAGAAGGTATTCTGATGACCCGGGTTCACGACCAACGGGCGGAGAGTTTGGTTGGGTACGTTGGGGAGAGTTCGTTTCGGAATTTGAAGAGGCTGTTGCCCAACTGAAACCGGGCGAACTTTCTGAGCCGGTACGTACTCCGTTTGGGTATCACCTCATCCAACTCGTGGATCGGACCGAAGACCAGTTCAATCCCCGGCATATTCTAATCAAGACTTCGTCCAATTCACCCTAAATGCTGCGTTATTCTTGCTTCAGATCAAACGTCTGCGCTCCCTGTTTCAGCCTCGTAATCCCATCCGCCGCGATAAAGTATAGCTTTAATTCCGCTGCGTCGAACTTAAACTTGTCCTCTTCGTAGGCTTCCAGCGGTATACTACTTCTCATTAAACTTTATTCTGATAATTGTTTACCCGGAGGCTCGTGTCGACACGAGCCTTGAGGATTTATCAGAATATCCTCTATTCGGCTTAGTGGTAAATTTTCTACTAAAGCGTTACCCCAATGGCGGTGAACACCAAACTTTCCAAGTACTCGTAGGTTTGCTGATGCACGTTACTTCCCTTCTTAATCTCGGTCAACGATGGCAAGTGTTCGGCAAAGAAGGGTTGCAGATGCGCGGCTTCCAGCATCGTGCTCACCAGCGCGTGGGGATACTGGTAGTTAGGATTGAGCTCGAGCACAATGTCAGCCACCCGTTTGCATAAGTCCTTGTACCCCCGAAACAGTCCCTCCTTGTTGTCTTCGTCTACCCGTTTGGTGAGGTAGGTTTTGTTCGATTCAGCCACCACAATGCGGTGCAAAATGGCTTCGTTGATGTGTGCGAAGCTAGGATCTTCTTCCACCGGACGGCACACCGTTTGCAACGCTAGCTTGAGGCGCTCCCGGGCATCGGCCACGTTGTTGGTCCGATAGTCTATCTGGTACTCCATCCACTTCCAGTACCAGGCGATCAGATAAATCAGCAGCTTGTGCTTGTTGTCGTAGTAGCGATACACCGAAGCTTCGGTGGAGCCGATGGCCTGCGCCAATTTCTTGAAAGTGAACTGCTCAAAGCCCAGTTCATCAATCATCAGAATGCTGTGGCGGACGATCTTGATGCCCAATTCGGTGTGCTGCGGATCGCGCAGAAAGTACTTGTCGTTAAGTACGAGTTGAATCATAACGGTTGCTTAAAGGGGCGAAGCTACCGTTTTTTTGATAGTATGACTATTGAACAGGGCGAATTTGCTCGAAAAGAAAAGGAACCGCAACGCATACGATCCCCTTTACTAAACGGACGATAATAAATGCATTAGCTACCGCCTTGAGCAGTCGGTTGTTAGAACTGGTAGTGCTGGGCCACGCGAAACGCTACTGAGGCATCCTGATCGGTAACCTGGTTCGAATGCACGTGAACAAGTTTGTAGAAGGGCTGCTGGTTATAATGAACCTCCAATGAGTAGCGGCCAATCGGCATGGCCGAAAAGTCAATCTTTTCCTCAAGACCGTTTTGCGCATCAAGCGTTAGCGAAAGAAAAACCCGCTGCTGGGCATCGGTTACGCGAATGATGACCGGGTGTTCGCTCGGTGGCACCACAATCATGGCGCACCGGTGTGGCGCCGCAATGTGCCAGGTGGGCAATGAAGCTGATGAGCCGAAGGAAGGAATTCCTCCTAAACCCACCATTAGTAGCAGGGTGTATCCGAGGTTTTTCATGAAAGTTTTAGTAAGGATGAAACTAGAGTTATTTGTTGACGAGCGTAAGCGAACTGTGCCGGTGCTCAAACCGGTTGGCCGACCACTCTTGCAGGCATTTTGCTTCTTCGTGCGAAAGCCAGCGCAGCGCCTTATAGTACTCCTTCTGAAATAAATGCTGATCAAAGTGAACCTTCTCTAAAATAACTTTGCAGTAATCTAGCATGGATGGGCGCATAATTATCAATCTATGAGGGAAACAACCTAATTCATAATTAACAGAAAGTCTGCGCAAGCAATATATTCAATTTTGATAGTATTACTATTAAGTACGAATAATTTACTGCAAGGTTGTTTCTTCGTCCGCTTTTTAGAAAATTTTATTTTAAAGCCCTCGAAATTAGATGATCAGGCGCATTTTGAGCCTTAATTAGCCTGCACAGTTGGTGCGTAGTGGCCCGAGGCCCGACAGTTCGTTAGAAAACTGGTTCGCCCGGTAGGGATTGTTTTAATCTCTATGTTGCTTACCTTGAGCGCACCAACCAACCTATGCCTTATGAAAGACTGGATAATTACCTCCTTCGACATCGTTATTCCCACCATTGTATCAGCCATTCTAATTTATACCCTAATTATTATCTACACCCGAATTTTCGGGCTGCGCAGCTTCTCTAAGATGTCGAGCTTCGACTTTGCCATGACCATCGCGGTGGGTAGTCTGCTGGCCTCCACCATCGTTACCAAGAGCACTACCGTGATGCAGGGAGGAGTTGCCTTGTTTAGCCTGTATTTTTTGCAAACTGCTATTGCCTTCTTGCGCCGAAAGCTTAGTTGGTTTAGTGAGGCAGTGGATAACCAACCAATACTGTTGATGCACGGCGAGCGCATCTTGCACGATAACCTCCGCAAAGCCCACCTGAGTGAAACCGATCTGCAGGCCAAACTGCGGGAAGCCAACGTGCTCAACTACCAGCAGGTGAGAGCGGTCGTGTTCGAAACCACCGGCGATATATCTGTCCTTCATGCCGATAACGACAACGAACGTCTCGATCCTAATTTGCTGAAGGGAGTTAAGGACGTTGATCTGCTGAAAGGGTAACATTACCCGCCCATATTGTCGGCGTCGGTAACCCTAGCTAATTTCTATCGGGCGACTACATCCGGTTTCTACCCTAATTTCGTAGGTAAAAAATCTCCCTAACTACGGAATCCGGAATAAGTTAATTCTGATTTTTTGTCAAAAGGCAGACATATGCGGAAGCATTTTCCTATTTTTATCGAGTATTTTTTTGTTCAACCGCTAGATTTTTGTTTATTTCAGACAAACGGCTAAGATTAATCTGATTTTATCATGCATAACCGCTACTTACGCCACCCTGATTTAGCCGCTCTAATTGCCAATGTATGAAAGTTGTTCTTAAGCAATGGGCCCAACGACAGTTACGCTACAACGCTTATTTTCGTCGGAAGCTGCGTACGGTGCAGCAGGAAGAGGATTTGAATCCCGCCGAGATAGCTCGTCGGCGAAACGAACGGTTTCAAAAATTGGTTAATAGCGCTTACCAAAAGTCCTCGTTCTACCGCACCCTCTACGACCAAGCCGGGGTGAACCTCCGCCAGGTACAGACGGTAGAGGACATCAACCGGCTCCCGATCATCACCAAAACCGACCTGCGCGACCATGTGAACGATATATTCATTGGCCAGCGGTTCAACCAGGTGAAGGCGTATACCAGCGGCACCTCGGGCTCGCCATTGCAGGTATACCGCGATTACCGGTCCATGGTAGAAGAGTGGGCCTATCAGTGGCGGCAACGCATCAGCTTCGGCCATCAGCCCGGCATGAAGACGGTGGTGTTGCGGGGAGATTTGCGTAGAGATCAGTTTGAGCGTTACGATCCCTTCACCCGGTCGCTCTATCTGTCTAGCTATCACCTGCGGGAAGAACGGGCCCGCTGGTATTATGACAAGATCCGAACTTTTGCTCCCCAGGCCATCTACGCCTATCCCAGTTCGGCCGAATCGCTGGCTAACCTGTTCCAGTCCATAGGTAAAACGGTCGTGGTTCCCAGAGTCTTTACCTCTTCCGAAACCTTGTATGATCACCAGCGCACCAAGATTGAGCAAACCTTCTCGGGCCAAGTAGTCGACTGGTACGGCAATGCCGAACGCAACGTGGCTCTTGAGCAAAGTGCCGACGGCTGGTATGATGAATTGCCTCTGTATTCAATCAACGAATACCACGACCAGTACGTCGTGGGCACCAGCCTGATTAACTTCAGCTTACCCCTGATTCGCTACCGCGTCGATGATATGATCCGACTAGACCAACCGAATCGCGATCAACCGCTTGGCTACCGCCGGATCAAATCCATCCAGGGGCGCAACGACGACGTGCTGCTGCTGCCCGACGGAAGCCGGGTGAGCATGATCTGGGGAGCTTTTGACCGGGTGCCTCACCTCAAGCGTGCTCAAATCATTCAAGAGGAACTGGACGGTTTTCATCTCAACCTGGTGGTTTGCCCCGCGTTTGATAGGCAGCACGAAGCTTTTTTACGCCAAAAACTAGCCGAGTTTGTGGGACCAGAAGCGCACTACACATTGTCGTACGTAACAGAAGACCAAATCATCAAAGCCCAATCCGGAAAGTATAAACTTATCGTTAACCGCTTGTTAAGCCAAGGTCAACCTACCTGCGATACGGCACTTTCCTGAACGTACCCCCCAACTAACGACGGTTGTCTTCGTTTTCCAACATGCTCAGGTAGCTGTTGTACCGACTGGCATCGATTACCCCCTGCTCTACTGCCTCGCGCACCGCACAACCAGGCTCCTGCGCGTGAATGCAATTATAGAACCGGCACTCTCCCAACAGATTGCGCATCTCCGGAAAGTAGTGGCCCAGTTCCCCATCCTGAATATCCATGAGTCCGAGCTCTTTGATACCCGGAGTATCAATCACGAAGGTGGCGGGGCTCACCTGAAACATCTCGGCGTAGGTGGTGGTGTGCACCCCCTTGTTGGCAAAGCTAGACACCTCAGCGGTGCGCTGCTGGGCCGTGTCGGGAGCAATTTGGTTGAGCAGCGTAGACTTCCCCACTCCTGAGTGGCCCGAGAACAGGCTCACCTTTCCGTCGATAATTTCTTGCACCGGGGGCACCGAATCTTCAGAGAGTGCCGAAACCGCCAGGCATTGGTAGCCAAGGGAGGCATAGAGTTCCATCAGTTCGTTTTGCAGGCTGTGTTGCTCCTCGCTCAGTAAATCGGCCTTGTTGAAAATGATCACCCCCGGAATGCGGAACGACTCGGCCGACACCAGAAACCGATCAATAAACCCCAGTGAGGTGCGGGGAAACATCAAAGTGGCAACTAGAACCGCCTGATCAAGATTGGCCGCCAACAGATGACCGTGGTACGCTTTGCGGGTCGACTTACGAATGATGTAATTCTCGCGGGGCAGAATGTCAGTGATTATTCCGGTGTTCTCCTGCAGATCCTCAACCTCTACCGTCACGCGATCGCCCACGGCAATGGGGTTGGTCACCTTCAGGCCCTTGATCTTAAATTTGCCCCGCAGACGGCAGGCATAGGTGTGCTCGTCGACCAGCACCTGGTACCATGAGCCGGTTGATTTCATGACCAATCCTTCCATAGGGCTAGGGGAGTAGATGAGTGGTTACGTACTTCACTATTTCTTCGGTGGCTCCGGTGTTGTCGGCCACAAACTGCCGGGCAATTGCCGCCACCTGCTCCCGCCGTTCCTCATCACGGTGGAAGAGCAGAAATTTACGACGTAATTCCTGACTGTTGGCCACGGTGAAGGCCCCGCCCAGTTTCAGTAACGCATTGGCCTCGTTCACGGAGCGGTAGCTCTGGTTGCCAAAGAAGATCGGCATGCCGAAGGTAGCCGGTTCCAGGATGTTGTGCAAATTTTTGCCAAAGGCCCCGCCCACGTAGGCGAACTCCCCGTATCGATACAGGGAAGTGAGCAGCCCCACGTTGTCCACGAGCAGCACCCGATAATTAGCCACGGTCTCTATCTTTGCTCGTGAATAACGAACCGTTTTGTCGGGGATAGCGCCTTCGATGCGGAGCAGTTCCGCTTCCGCTATTTGGTGCGGAGCGATGATAAACTTCACTTCATCGGCGAACTCCTGCACCAACGGAAGCAGGGTGTCATGATCAGGGGGCCAACTGCTACCGACCACAAAGGTCGGTCCTTGGCCTGTAAAGATTATGGCTAGCTCCACCTCGGGGGCTTGGTCTGCCAACGTGGCCACCCGGTCGAAGCGCGTATCGCCCGCCACGGTGATCGGCTCCACCCCAATACCGCTAAGCAACCGGGCGGTGGCCGCGTTCTGCACGAAGTAGTGCGTGAACAAGCGCATGGTACGGCGATAAAAACCTCCGTACCACCGAAAAGCAACGTTCTCCGGCGAAAGAAGCGTGGATATGGAGAGGGTCGGCACCTCCTGCCGGTTGAGCTCCTTCAAATAGCCGTACCAGTATTCATACTTTACAAAGAAGGCTACGGTAGGCTGCACGAGCCGCACGAACCGACGGGGATTGCGCCAACCGTCGAAGGGGAGGTAGCTTACTACATCGGCTTCGGAGTAGTTGCGGCGCACTTCGTAGCCCGAGGGAGAGAAGAACGTGAGCGCAATCTGCGCCTCTGGGTAGTGGGTGCGCAGTGCTTCAATGAGCGGACGCCCCTGCTCAAACTCACCCAGCGAAGCGCAGTGAAACCAGAAGCAGGGAGCTGCGGAGTTTCGGTGCGTAGCAAATTGCTGAAGCCGTTCAAAGACTCCCCGCTGCCCGGCCAGCAGATGCCTGGTTCGGGAAGAAAACAGGGCGGAGAATTGCACTCCTGCTTTGAGAAAGAACGTGATGATGTAGTATAAAAACAAACCGGCGATATTTTTATCAGAGAGGAATAGTGCGACCGCAGTACGGCTAGCCCAAAAATAAAATTATCCTAAAATTGTTATCATAAAATCTTAAAAAGCAAATGCTGGCTGTCTAATTCAGAGCAGCAAGGTAACAAAAAGCACTTCGTAGGCTTCGCCCTACCTCTCATTTTTTGTTACCTACAAAATCCGACACTTTTAGGGCTATTTCCCATGAATCACCCTTCTCCATGAAGATTCATCTTTTTATTCGGAAGAACAGCATTTTCGTAGCGATTGGCCTCACGATCTGTCTGATCAGCGTCAGTTCGCTGCTTACTTTTCTAGGAAAGTACGAGGCGCTTTCCTTCAATGAGACTAAAGAACAAATAGAGAGAACCAACGAAAGGATCAATAACATGTTCGTGTATATGGGCGATATGGACAAAGGGGCGAGAGGATTTATGGTTACCCCCGACGAAAAATTCTTGATGCCGTTCATTAATGCGGGCGACCGGTCTCCGGCTAACGCGGATACGGTGAGAGCTCTTCTCAAGAAGCATCAGTTCCCCAGCATGGACAGTTTTGTGAAAGCAGACCGGGCACTTAGCGAGTACCACGATCTGTTGCAAAACGTGATAAATCTAAAAAGGCAGGGGAATACGGAAGCAGCGCTGGCGATATACAACGAGGATCCGGGCTACCCGGTCTGGCAAGTCTGGAACGACTTCGCCACCGAAGCCCTGGCCTTCGAGCAAGCCCGCTACGATAAGGCCAAAGCCCGCTACGAAAGCTTGCTAGGGTTTGCCTCCGCCCTGCAAATCCTCCTAATGCTGGTTGGTATCCCTACTTTGATCTACGTTATTTACCAAATCAAAAAATCGGGAAAGCTTCGTCAACAACTTTTCCACGACCTCGCTGAGAACCAGCGCGCCTATCTCTTTGCCAATGACAACCAACAGACCCGCCAGGACGAACAGGGGGTGATCAGCAGCTTGATTGAAAATCTGCAAAAAGCTGCTGCCTTCATCAAGCAGATTGCCCAGGGCAACTACACCGTGCACTGGGAAGGACTTGACGAAGACAACCAGGCCAACAACCAAAATAACCTGGCCGGAGCCCTCATCCGGATGCGCGAGCAGATGAAAACCGTCAAGCAAGAGGATCAGCAGCGCTTGTGGACCACCGAAGGCCTCTCCAAAGTAGCCGAGATCACCCGCACCCACCAGCAGGAAGTGCAAGAGCTTGCTGACCGCCTGCTCTCCTACCTGGTCAACTACACAAAAGCCAACCAGGGTTCGTTGTTCTTCTTGCAAGAGGATATACTCGGGGAGGTATCGCTCAGCTTAGCGGCCTGTTATGCCTACGATAAGAAGAAACACGCAGAAAAGACCGTCAAACCCGGACAGGGACTGGTGGGGCAAACGTTTCTGGAGAAGAAAACCCTGCACCTCAAGCGGGTGCCATCCGAATACGTGCAGATCACCTCGGGACTAGGCGAGGCCACCCCCACGGCCCTGCTGGTGGTGCCGTTGACCTTCAACGGGCAGGTGCTGGGCATCCTGGAGATGGCTTCTTTCCAGCCGTTTGCCGCCCATCAGATCACGTTCCTAGAAACAGTGGGCGAGGTGATTGCCTCGGCGGTGGCCACCGTGCGGATGAACGCCCAAACCAAGCAGTTGCTCTCCCAGTCGCAGGAGGGTACCGAGGCGTTGCGGGCCCAAGAAGAAGAGATGCGCCAGAACATGGAAGAGTTGCAGGCCACCCAGGAAGAAATGCAGCGCAAAGCCCAGGAGTACGAAGCGGTCATTCAGGAACAAAGAGAAACCATTGAGCGCTTCACCCAGACCAACTAGAAGTTCCGGGTCCAGTGTTTATTAGTTCCGGATTCGTTGATAGATTAAATCCGGAACAGCGCTCCCGGAGCCTTTTTCACTAATTTGCTACAACCACCAATTGCTTGTGCGTGCTGTGAGGCCCTCGGATCATGAGCACGTAAACTCCCCGCGGCAGTTCGTCTACCATGATTGTCGCCTGTGGCTGCGTGACGGTGTGCACGGTACGGCGGTTGCCATCCAGGCTAACCAGTTCTACGGCGTACGAATGATCGGTAGCTGCATCCGGCAGCGAAACCGTTAGCTGATTCCGGGCGGGATTGGGATAAGCCTCCACTTTGTGCTCAATTTCAAGTGGCCCGGGCTTGCTAACAGCGTTCGCCGTTCGGACGAAAGAAGCATCGGACGCCCCCGCTGCCCATAAAATCGCTTCCTGCATCATGGTTCGGAAGTTGCTGTTGCTCTGGTAATCCGACGCGTTGTGGCCCAGGGCCGTGTAGAACGAGCGGCCCCCGTCGTATTCTTTGTACCACGTTACCGGGCGGGGGGCATCGTAGGTGTTGCTGCCCGTTGACCGTACTTGAAGTAGGTTGACGTTGCCCGCGAAGAGAAACCCGCCGTTGCGCTCCCAGTAGTAGTACTCTTCGCTTTTGTTCCAGGTGTCGCCCAGGTGGGCTACGGCCGGATGGCTACCGACGACATCCATCGTGGCGTTGGTATTATTGGCCGTGTGGTTGGGGCCGGTTTGCACAATGCCACCCACCAGTTCGTTGTACCACGGCCAACTGCCATCTCGGTACGTATCGGTGGCGGCGTGCACTCCCACAAAGCCACCCCCACCCTGAACGTAGGCCTCAAAGGCAGTCTGCTGAGCGGCAGTCAACAAGCCATCACCCGAGGTGTTCAGCCACACCACCACGTCGTACTGTGAAAGAGTAGCGGGGGCAAACACCTCGCTGTCCGCCGTAGCGGTCGTGGTCCAGCCCTCGTTGGTGCCCAGTTCTTCGACCATCGCGATTCCGGCGTTGATAGAGCCGTGCCGGAAACCGTTGGTCTCGTGGTACACCAGCACGTTGATATCCTCTTCTTTTTCCGGTTCGATAGATATCCAGCGAGTTCTGTTGAGCGGGCAGCAGGTACCGTTTTCGCCACCGTTGGCCACGATCAGGCGGTCGCCGAAGACTTTGGCCGCCGGAGCCAGCAGGTTTTCCGGCAGTTCGCAGCGCTCGGTCCACTCGTCGGTGGCGGGGTTGTATTCAGTCACGTCGTCAAAGAAGAAACCGCCGCGTCGGCCACCTGCGATAATAATTTTATCGTTGTGCACCATCGTACCCGGCTCAAAGTGCGAGCGCGCCGAGGGTAAATCGGCCCTTTGCGTCCAACTATCTGTTTGCGGATCGTAGACGTCCAGAAACTTCTGGTCTTGCACCCCGGCGTCGTGCCCGTATTGTCCGCCAATGGCGTAAATAAGTCCGTTGACCGCCGCCCCGCTCAGGTGATTTCGGGGATTGGGCATTGGGGCGGCCGCTTGCCAACCGGCCGCCTGGTTGGCCAGGTCCAGAATGTAGTGCTCACCAACGTCGGTTCGCCGGTCGGGCAACAACCCGCCGAAGAAGTGAAGCTGGCCGTTGCTGTACACCGCGGCCCCCGAACCGCGGGGGTTGGGCAGCGGCGGTCCTTCGCGCCAGGTGTCGGTCACGGTATTGTAGATCTGCACCGCATCCGTAGCCACGCCGGGGTGGTTGCCCACGAAGCCCGCCACGATCCATATATCGTCACCCGCCACGGCGGCCCCCATGTGCGTCACCGGGATGGGCATGGGCGCGCCGGTGGACCACTGATCGGCCGCCGGATCGTAAATCTCGGTAGCTCCGGTGATCTTTAGCCCGGCCATGAACCCGGCTAGCACGTAGAGTCTGCCGTTCACTTTGGCACTCTGGGCTTCCACCTTGCTCAGCGACGAATTGGCCAGGCTGTTCCAGGCGCAGGCCGCCGGTTCGGTAATCAAGCTTCCCTCGCCGTAAATCTCAATGGCCGACACCTTGGGCTGGTCAACGCTGGCCGAAAAGTTCAGGTTGAGCACCTGGTCGTCCACCTGGGTGGTGAATGTCTTTACGGTGGCGGTCATTGGTCCTACCTCCGCATTGAGGTCGAGATTAGTGATAATTGGTTCTTCTTCCAGCGTAGCGCTGAACACGCGTTTGTTGCTGCCGCCGGTTCCCCCGCCGGTGGCTCCGAAGTAAATTTCGGCAAAGTGAAGCTTTACGACGTACTCGCCGTTAGTGAGCGGAACGTCGTAGCCGAAGGACTGGAGGTTTTGGTTGGTGCTGCGCTCGGTGCGGTACAGTTCGTCCTGCGTGGTGTTAGCAACGTCGGCAATGTTGCTGTTGGCGTAAGACTTGCCGTCACCCGTAAAGTAGCCATCTGCTGTGAAGACCGAGTCGCCGAAGGTCACCTGATTGCCCCCGGCGTTGATGCGGATCACCACGGGCAGTTCGGCGGGGGGCGGCGTCACTTCTTCTACGACGGTGAAGTTGACGGTATACGTCGGTCCAGCGGTTCCGCCCCCCCGGTCGGCGGAGTAGGCGGTGGCGGTCACCTGGTTGGCTCCCAACTCGGGCACCCACGGCTTGTAATCGTTGCCGCCGTTATCTCCTCCGATGGCGTAGACCGGCACGCTTTCTGTCTGGAAGTTGGGGTTGTCCTGGTAGCCGAACACAACGCTTTCGGTATCATCAGACACTTCTGCGCGAATGTTCAGCTGATTGGTACCAATCTCAGCTAAGTCAAAAATATCGCCTTCCTCAATCGTTTTAATGTCCTGATCGATTGCCGCATTGACCAGCACCAGTGCGGATACTGTCGGACCCGAAGGGGCATCGGACGAAGGTAAAGTGGTCACACTAAAGGTATTCCACGCCGAGGATTGGGCTTCAAAATTAACGCGCATGCGGAAGAAGTAGGTGGTATCCGAAAGCAGCCCCGAGTAGCTAAATTCGTCGTAGCCATAGTAAAGGGCATCAAAACCATCGAAGGGTCCGTCTTCTTGGAAAGCATACTCAATAAGATAGTCGTTGCCGAAGGGAGAGGGCGTCCAACTGAGGTCGAAGGAGCTTTCGGTCACGTTGGTGATCACGAAGTCGGTGGGCGGGTAGGGCAGGTTGGCCACTTCCACGGGATCGGTGAAAGCCGATGTGCCCGCCGCGTTGACCGCCCGGACACGATAGTCACGATAGCCTTCCAAACCCAAGGTATTGTCCAAATAGCTTGTGGTGTTGGCTGCAACCGTGGCTAACGGTTCCCAGCCTGCGGATGAATAGGGCGCGGAGATTTCGATGTCAAAAGTGGTTTCGGTAGAGGAATTATCGGTCCAACTCAGTAGGGCGGTGCCGGGGGTGGTCACGGTGGCTTCCAGCGACGAAGGGGCGGCAGGAGCGGAGGTTACCGGCTCGTCAATCACCACAAAGTTGACCGTCAGAGAACTTCCCGCCGTTCCCTGCCCCTTGGAAGCGGAGAAGGGAGTGGCCCGAAGTTCGTAGTTGCCGGGAGTAGGAATCCATGGGTAGTAGTCATTGCCACTGTTGCCCGTCAGGGCGTAGGGTGCCGCATTTTCAGTGCGAAACTTGGCTCCCTGCAATGTAAACACCACGCTGCCGACTATTGCGGGACTAGTATTGGCTCGCACATTGACCGGATCACCGTTTAACGCTGCCAGGTTGATAACGTCGCCGTCTGCCAGTGGGCCAATCTCCGAATCAGTAGCGGCATTCAGTAGGGTGAACGATGAAATGCTTTGCGCTTCCGAACGCGAGAAGACAAAGAAAGAAAAGGCAAATAAAGCTAGGAAGTAGATGGTCCTGGTCATGGCGGCAAGGTTTAGTAGCTAATTTATTTGGTACCAAAACTAGTGTTTTGCTAGACGATGTCCAACTAATCGACTTAACCGATAGACTTTGATTTTTTTCTGAGTTGAAGCCGATTAGATCAATAATCTGTCTCACTGGCGTTATAGAACCTGTAGAGGAAGCGGCGGCCGGTGTTCTTGTGGTGCAAGATTTGTTACAACTGCTTTTCAACCTATGCTGATTACCTAACCTAATTTAAGAAGTCCCCGTTGCTATGCCAAGATTTGGATTTTTGCTGCTGACGTTGCTGGCCAATTTTTCTCTTAACGCGCAAGGAGTGCGCGGCTACGTCTACACAAGCGAGTCAGAACCCCTATCGTTTACCACCATCTACATCCGGCAACTCGAAACCGGCACCACTACTAACCAGGAAGGCCGCTACGAGATCAAGCTAGCTCCCGGACAGTACGATCTGGTGTTTCAGTACCTGGGCTATCAAACGGCGGTTCGGACGGTCACCGTGGCCGACGGCTGGCAAGAACTAGACGTGACCCTGCCCGAACAGGTGGTGCAATTGCAGGAAGTGGAGGTGCGGGCGGGCAAAGAAGATCCGGCCTACACCATCATCCGCAAGGCCATTGCCAAGAGCAAATTTCACCGACTGCAGGTGCAGCACTACACCGCCCGGGTCTACGTGAAGGGGGCCGGACGCGTGAAAGACGTGCCCTTTCTGCTGGAGCGCCGGATGAAAAAAGAGGGCGTCGATTCTTCTACCGTTTTCCTGTCGGAGTCGGTGAGCGAGGTCACCTTCGACCAGCCCAACACGGTCACCGAGCGCGTGATCTCCATTCGCAGCATCGGCGAAGGCAACAACACCAGCCCCACGCCCTTTATCAACGGAAGTTTCTATAAGCCCACCGTGGCGCAGGCCATTTCGCCCCTCTCGCCCCGCGCCTTTGCCTACTACCGTTTTCGTTACGAAGGCAGCTTCGAGGATCGGGGGCACACGGTGAACAAGATCCGGGTGATTCCTCGCTCGCGGGGCGACAACGTGTTCGACGGCTACATCTTCCTCCTGGAAGACTTATGGAGCATCCATAGCTTGAACCTGTTCACCTACCGGCAGGGGTTTCGCATTGAAGCCAACCAGATTTATAATCCGATTGCCGAAACGGTGTGGTTGCCGGTGACCCACCGCATCGAGGTTACCGGCAAGGTGTTGGGTTTCGACCTCGAGTATAAATATCTGGCCACCGTGGGCGATTACGTCATCAAGTTGAATACTGACCTGGAAAACGATTTTGAGGTGGTAGACGAAAAGGTGGATCAAGAACTGGCCAAGGCATTGGCCAAGGAAGAAAAGTCGGCGACCGACACGGCGGAGGTTTCGCCGAACCCAAAAGCCTTTAAGCAGCAGCAACGTTACACCCGAAAGCAACTGAAACAGGCGCTGCGCAACTACGAGAAAGAACTGGACAAGCAGGAAGAAGCTCCCGAGGTGGTTTCTGATTTTAACTTTAAGGTGGACTCCTTGGCCTACGAAAAAGACTCGGCCTACTGGGCCACGGTGCGGCCGGTGCCCCTCAACACCCGCGAACGGCAGAGTTACCGCAAGCTCGATAGCCTGGCTGTGGCCGAGGAGAACGAGAATCCTGAAAGCGATGGAATCAATAAGAAGCGTGGCTCCGTAGGTAGTCTGCTGCTGGGCACCACCGTTGATCTGGGAGAGAAAAGTTCGTTCCAGTACGTGTCGCCGCTGGGCGAACTACGATTCAACCCGGTGGAGGGAGCGCACTTCAACGTGCCACTCACCTACCGCACCGAGCTGGATAGCATACATCGTTTAGAAATATCGGCGGTGCCCCGCTACGCGTTCGCTCGAAACAAGCTGATCGGCAAAGGCGCGGTGAGCCTTCATTATCCAAGCGCCGGACAGCGCGGGCGGGTATCGGTAGAAGGCGGCCGGTTCGTAAGTCAGTTTAACGAACAAGAACCCATCAGTTCGCTGGTTAACACGTTTACCTCGCTGGTGCAAAAGCGCAACTACGTGCGGCTCTACGAGAAAGACTACGGACGCCTTACCCTCGATCAGCCGCTGAGTCCGCGGCTCACACTCACCGCCACGGCCGAGTGGGCCGAACGGCGGGCACTGGTGAACCAAACCGACTACTCGCTGCGCCGGAGAGAAACGGCGGAGTTTGCGCCCAACGCCCCGGCCAACATCGAGCGGCCCAACACCCGCTTTGCTACGCATCAGGCGCTGTGGGGAGCGGTGACGCTAGGCGCTGAACCCTGGCAAAAGTACTACGTGCGCAACGGCAAAAAACGACGCATCGAGCACTCGTCGCCCCACTTTCATCTAACCTACCGCACCGGCCTGCCGGAAGTGCTGGGCAGCGACGTGGACTACGACTTGCTGGAGGTGGGCGTACGCCACCGGTGGCGACCCGGGGCGCGGGGTCGCCTGGATTACCTGCTTTACGCCGGGGCTTTTCTGAACAACCGGCAGCTGTACTTTATGGATTTCCACCACTTTGCGGGCAACCGGGTGGTGGTGCAGGAGTCTGATCCCGTGGGCAGCTTTCGCCTGTTGGATTATTATACTTTCAGTACGCAGGAGCGTTATGGGGTGGCGCACCTGCACTACCAGTTTCGCAAACTGCTGCTCACCCGCATCTTCGAGGTGCGTCTGCTGGGGCTGCAAGAAAACGTGTTCGTTAATTACCTGAAAACCAGCGCCTCGCCGCACTATACCGAGGTGGGCTACAGCCTGGATAATATCTTTCGTTTCTTCCGGGTGGAGGCCGTGGCGGGCTTCGATAACGGGCAGTACCGGGACTTTGGCGTTCGCATCGGAATTTCTACTAACTTGGGCAACGCCATCGGATTTTAGGGCGTGTCAACATTCAAGCGTATGCCCCAGATCAAACGAAAGAAAACTGCTTACCGCATCAGCCCTGCTCTGCAACAGTACTTGCACGAGCACGGACGGGTCACCCCGGTACCGATCACCTACCACGATCTGCTGCGCTACGACAACACCGTGCCGTTGTACGACAACCGGGGCACCGATACGTTGTGGGTCACGGTTTTCTACCCGCAGCAGGACATGGACGGCATCTACTACGCTCTGAAGATGATCTACTCAATTCTGAAGGCCGACGGCGATATTTCGGTGATGCAGCACCTGTCGGTAGATCGGGTAGATTTATGCGTCTACGGCAACACCCGGCCCTTTCGGGTGCGGATTGTGAACCAGATCAACGATAATTTCGACTACTTTTACATCAAGTACGCCGACGCCTCGCGCATTTACGGCCTGGAGCTGGAGCACATCTCTTCGCCCAACCGCCTGACCTACGCGGTGGCTGACCAAACCCTGATTGAAGAGCACATTGCGGGCATTCCGGGCGAGCAGTTTTTCAAGGAGTTTTTGCACAGCGAGCGGCAGAACCTCACCCGGCTGGCCAAAGAGTTCGTCAAGTTCAACGAGCGCTGCTTCGTGCGGCTGCTGGGCGACATGCACTCGGCCAACTTTGTGGTGGACGTGACCCCCGATTTTGATGAGTTGCACTACCGCATTCGCGCCATTGATTTTGATCAGCAGTCGTACGAGGGCAGCAAAACCATTTACCTGCCGCAGTACTACAAGCAGAACAACCCGCTCATCGAGGTGGGGCTGCGCGTGATGACGTCCGAAAGCGTGCGGCAGTACCAGAAAGAAGAACACGCACTCATTGCCAACCGCCTGCGCTCGTCGCGCCACCAGCTCAAAGAATTGCTGGATGCAATGACCAAGGACACGTTGGCCCCCCCGGCCCACGTGGCGCAGTTGAAGCAGGCGCTGGCCCGGCACCACCGAAACGAAGACTTTCTGCGCTGCGGCTCGATGGGCGAGATTGTGCGTACCAGCCTGTGGTTGTCGCTGGTCTAGCGGGAATTCATTCGTCGGTTGTTGTGTTACTTTTCAAACCGAATCGTATGTTACCCAAAGTTGATATTGCTTCGTTCAAGGAGAAGCTGGATAGTCAGCACGGCTGGCCCACGCTCTATATGTTCAAGTTCATTGTGCCCAGTGGCAAGGAGAAAAAAGTGTTTGCGCTGTTCCCCAAGAACCAGTTAACCACCAAGGCTTCCCGGAACGGCAACTACGTGAGCG
Source organism: Cyclobacteriaceae bacterium (assembly GCA_965217295.1). Lineage (GTDB taxonomy): Bacteria > Bacteroidota > Bacteroidia > Cytophagales > Cyclobacteriaceae > Tunicatimonas. The sequence continues at coordinate 1,186,985 of CBDCHR010000008.1, read as the reverse complement.
TGACGGCCAAGGTGATGATGCGCTCCAGCGAAGACGTGATGGAGAAATACCGTGCCGCCCACAAGATTGAGGGAGTGCTGGCGCTTTGATTTTTTGAAAAAACCATGGACTTCAACTAGTAGCGGAAAATGAGACGCAACAAGGCGGCTATTGGATCGCATGTCCAGCGCCAGCGCAGGGTGATCTTGTTTCAGACAAACAAAGCGTCATAGCCAACAGAAACCAAACCGACGGCTTTACATTCTGCCTTCTTGCCGTATATTTGTCGGTATTTTCTCAATTTTTGTTGCTATGCATACCTTTACAAAAATTATCGGCCTGGTGGCGCTCGGTAGCCTGCTGGCTTGCGGTAGTAGTTCTGATGCCGACTCCTCAGAAGGCCTCGCTCCCCCGGTCGCCTCAAAGCAAGATTCGGCAATCACCGTGCACGGCGACACCCGGGTAGACCCCTACTTCTGGATGCGGCTGACCGATCAGCAGAAGCTAGCTGCTGAACCCGATGCGCAGACGCAGCGGGTGGTTCAGTATCTGGAAGCTGAAAACCAGTATACCGAAGCGAAGTTGCAAGACACCAAAGTGCTGCAGCAGCAACTCTACGACGAGATGGTTGCCCGTATCGATCCTACCGATGAGTCGGCCCCGTACTTTAAGAACGGCTACTGGTACTACGAGCGCTTCGCCGAGGGGCAAGAGTATCCTATCTACGCCCGTAAGAAAGAGACTCTGGACGCCCCCGAAGAAGTATTGCTCGACGCCAACCAACGCGCCGAAAGATACGACTACTACGATATGGGGGGCTTCGAGGTGAGTCCGGACAACCAACTGATGGCCTTTGCTGAGGATACCCTAAGCCGTCGGCAGTACACGATTCGGTTTAAAAACCTGCAAACCGGCGAACTGCTGCCCGACCAGATAGCCAACACCGAGGGCGGCGGCGCCTGGGCCAACGATAACCAATCGTACTTTTACACCAGCAAAGATACCGTCACCTTGCTATCTAACCGAGTGTGGCGGCATCGCTTGGGTGAGGATACCAGCAGCGACGTGCTGAAGTACGAGGAAACCGACCCTTCGTTCTACATGGGGGTGGGTAAATCGCGGTCTGGTGCGTACATTATGATCTACCAACAGAGCACCCTGGCCAACGATTACCACCTGCTGCGGGCCGACCAGCCCGAGGGCGAGTTTGAGCGGTTTACCCCGCGTGAAGAGAAGCTTCGCTACCAGATGGAGCACGTAGGAGATCAATTTTACGTGCTTACCGACTGGGAGGCCCCTAATTACCGGCTGATGGTTACCCCGGAGGCTACTACGGACAAAACTCAGTGGAAAGAGGTAATCGCGCACCGGGAGGATGTATTCCTGGAAGATATGACGGTATTTGATCGCTACCTGGTGCTTACCGAGAAAGCCAACGCGCTACCCAAGCTGCGCGTCATTGATCGGCAGTCTGACGACGAGCACTACATCAAGTTCGACGAACCGGCCTACTTGCTGGCGTCAGGCACTAACCCTGAGTTAGCCACCGAAACGCTGCGCTACGGTTACATGTCTTTGACTACGCCGCTTTCTATTTACAACTACAACATGCGCACCCGCGAGCAGACCCTGGTGAAGCGGCAGGAGGTGGTGGGCGGACACAATCCCGACGAGTACGTGACCGAACGGCTGACGGCCCCCGCCCGCGACGGAAAGCAGATTCCTATCTCGCTGGTCTACAAGAAAGGCGCGCGCCGGGGAGCTGATACGCCCCTGTTGCTGTACGCCTACGGCTCGTACGGGATCGCTAGCGATCCGTACTTCAGTAGTGCTCGCCTGAGCTTGCTCGACCGGGGCTTTACCTGGGCCATCGCCCACGTGCGGGGCGGGCAGGATCTAGGACGGGCTTGGTACGAAGACGGCAAGATGTTTAAGAAGAAAAACACCTTTAACGACTTTATCGACTGCGCCGAGTACCTAAGCGAGCAGGGCTATACCTCACCGGAGCATTTATACGCACAGGGCGGCAGTGCCGGAGGCTTGCTAATGGGGGCGGTGGCCAATACGGCTCCGGAGCAGTTTAACGGCATCGTAGCGGGTGTGCCGTTCGTCGACGTGGTGTCGACCATGCTCGACGAATCGATTCCGCTCACCACCGGCGAGTTCGACGAGTGGGGAAATCCGAAGAACAAGGACTCGTACGAGTACATGCTGTCGTATTCGCCCTACGACAACGTGCGCGAGCAAACGTATCCTAATATGCTGGTAACAACCGGCTTGTTCGACTCGCAGGTGCAGTATTGGGAACCGGCCAAGTGGGTAGCCAAGCTGCGCGATAAGAAAACGGATAGCAATTTGCTGCTGCTAGAAACCAATATGGAGGCGGGCCATGGCGGGGCCTCGGGCCGCTTTCAGCAGTACAAGGAGACCGCGCTGGAGTATGCTTTTCTGCTGAAATTGGAAGGGATGGTGAATTAAGGTGCATGCTCACACTAGATCTCGGATGGCTTCTTCCGCATTAGTAAACTGAAACTTAAATCCTGACTCCAACAAGCACTCCGGATACACGTTTCGGCTTTTGAGCAGCAGTTCGGTTTCGGTGCCCAGCAGCCACGCTCCCACTTCCAGCAGGGTAACGGGTTGCGGGATACCTATCGGCACACCGAGCGCCGACCGCAGGTGACGCATAAAATTCCGGTTGCGCATGGGACAAGGAGCCGTCACGTTGATCGGTCCTTTAATTTCCTCGTGGCGGATGATATGCGCTACCGCTCGGCAGAAGTCGGTGATATGGATCCAGCTCATCCACTGCTTACCGCTTCCCTGTCGTCCGCCCAAACCCAAGCGCGTGATCGTCTTCATCTTCGGAAACGCTCCTCCGCCATTGCCCAGGGCAATGGAGGTGCGCAGAGCTACCTGCCGGGTTTCCGGCAAATCGAATTCAAAAAAAGTTTCTTCCCAGGCTTTGCACACCGACATTGAAAAGTCGTCGCCAATGATTCCGGTTGCTTCGGTCATGCGTTGGTGGTCGGCGTGTACGTAGATGGTGGCACTGCTGGCGTTGAACCACAGGGCCGGAGGACTATCGGCGATTACGATGGCTTGGCCCAGCACTTGGGTGCTTGCCACCCGCGAGCGAAGAATTTCGGCTCGGTTCGCTCCGGTGTATCGGCAGTCAACTGATTTTCCGGTCAAGTTAATCACCACATCGGCTTTTTCTATTTCGGCCGTCCATTCTCCTAATCCCTGGCCATTCCAGTATCGGTGGTTGTTGGCCTGCGGATGTCGGGTAAGAATAGTGACCTGATCACCGCGTTGCTGAAAATAAGCCTCCAGCGACTGCCCCAAAAAACCGGTTCCTCCGGCAATAAGTAGCCTTTTCATACGAGTGAAATTAAAATCAGCCCCAAAACCACCGTGCGGAACGCTACCCATAAGGTTGTCATAGCCAGTGGTAGTCCTAGCAAACGGCACCGTCGTAAGTGTTCCAAGAGCATAAAACCTACCACCAGCGCAAAATATCCGAGCAACACCAAGGGCGATACGCTTACCCAAGCGGTGAGCAACAGCGGGGGCAATAATAGGATGGCTCCGCCCAGTGAAACCGTCGACATGTTTCCCAGATAGGCCAGCGATTTTCTAGAATCAACTGATAGGATGACCGCACCTTGCCACAGAACTTGTCCGAAGCAGACTGCGTATTCTCGCCAGGGGCTAGGCATCAAACCCCATTCGGCGGCCATTAGTGCAGCGTAGCGGTTGAGTACCAGTCCGGTGAACAGGGCCACCAGCAAGATATACAGCCAGCGATAGGCTCGGTGAAGAGGCGGGGTGCAGTCACGTTGCTCGGGCCGGGGGGCGGCCGGATAAATCACTTTTCGGTTATAGGAAATGAAGGAGTAGAGCATCCGCAGCGGAGTATAAATCCAAGGCCGGTGGAGTAACTTCTTGAGCCAGGGTAGCCCGTCCGCTACGATGGCAATCATCGCGTCGATGCCATAGACCGTTTGCGCTGTACTTTCGTCGAACAGCGCAATTTCACTGCGGGCCCGTTCCATATTCACCTGGCGCGCTAGTGCTTCGTCGGCCTGCTGATAGGGGCTTACGGTTTGCGCGTCAACCATTCCAAACTTGATAAAGCCAGCGCCGTAGGCAGCACACATCGGGCAGTCTTGGTCGATCAGTAATTTATTGTTTTTTAACATGACTAAAGTTTTAGAAATTAATGAAAGTTGGGAGTAAAAATTTTAGCGCATCATTTTGATCATCTTTTTGAAGAAGGTGTTATCGTTAAGTTTGAGTAGCAGCTCAGAAAGCTGGTCCATCTGGCTAACGAAGTCGTGCAAATCGTTGATGACTTTTTTAAAGTGCGCTATCTCTTCCGCTTTGCCTTCCAGCGGGGCCTGCTTCAACTGAAGGATCAGCGCTTGTACCGGCTGAAGTTCTCGTTCTTTGCGCTCGCGCGCGATGTTCTGGGCCACGCTCCAGATGTCGTAGTTAGCCGAAAAAAATTCTTTGCGCTCGCCTAGTTTGTTTTGTTTAGCAACCAACCTCCAGTTAATCAACTCTCGTAGGTTGATGTTCACGTTGCCCCGCGATAGTTGGGTGGCCTTCATCACCTCTTCGGTGCTCAACTCGGTAGCGCTTGTTAGCAGTAGTGCGTGAATTTGTGCCATCGACCGAGATATTCCCCAGGCACTTCCCAATGAGCCCCAGGTTTGAATAAATTCGGTTTTGGCGTCTTCTAGTTTCATATAACAAAGCTAAGCAAATATTTTCAAACTTTCAATAATTATTGAAAGTTTTGGTAATTTTTTTTGATTATGCTGTAATGACTTGGTTATCAATAAGTTAAAAAAGATGTTGGCTGAGACTAGCCATATTTGCCCGGTTGTTCTTCAGTCAGTGCAGGCGCAAAGTTTCCTGGATAAAGCACGGCGAGCGAACGGATGATAAACCCCTTACCTGCTTTCTTACAAATATGGAATAGGATTCCATATTTGTAGGAAGTAGTTCGTCCCATTACGTCGCCCGGAGAAAAACAGAAGGATTTGTGCGGGACGAACGCTGACTCGCCCCGGATTTGTTAATATTGCGATAATCGTATTCGCCCATGCAACCCCTCACCTCTCCATCCACTCCTACCGAATCTGTTTCGGGCATTGTGAAGCGGGTCACCTTTCACAGCGTGGAGACCGGCTGGTCGGTGCTCAAGATCACTCCCTTCGACCGGCCCCAAGAAGAAATTGCCGTCACGGTGCACCAATCTAAGGTGTTCGCCGGGGCCACCATGGACTTCTACGGGCAGTGGGTGAACCACCCTACCTACGGACGGCAGTTTAAGGCGCAACGGGTGGAAGAGCAAAAGCCTGCCTCGGCGCACGCGCTGGAGAAGTACCTGGGCTCAGGACTCATCAAGGGGGTGGGACCCAAAACCGCCCGCAAGATCGTGAAGCACTTTGGCAAAGAGACGATGGCGGTGTTCGAGCACGACATCGATCAACTGACCGAGGTGGAGGGCATCGCCGAGCGCAAGCTGGTGTCTATCGCCCGCGCCTGGAAGGAGCACCAGCACATCCGCGCGGTGATGATGTTCTTGCAGTCGCACGGCATCAGCACCCTGTTTGCCGTCAAGATTTTCAAGACCTATGGGCAGGAGGCCATTCGCATTGTGGAGGCCAATCCGTACCGGCTGGCGCAGGATATCTACGGCATCGGCTTCCTGTCGGCCGACCGGGTGGCGCTGAGTATGGGCTTGGCCCAGGATGCTACCGAGCGCATCCAGGCGGGCATCAGCCACGTGCTGCAGGGCGCCCGCGAGGAGGGCCACTGCTACCTGACGCAGGCGCAGATTGTAGAACAAACCAAAAGCCTGCTGTCGATCGGCAGCGAAGAGCGCATCCTAAACGAACTAGCCGCGCTGACCCAGGCCGACGAGCTCAAAACCCGCCGCCTGCGGCAGAACGACGAAAAGATCACCGCCTACTACGCCCCCTCGTTGTACCACGACGAAACCTACGTGGCCCAGCGGGCGCAGCAGCTGCTGCGCACCGGTCTGTCGGCGCCGCCGTCGGAGCAACGCATTCGAGCGTGGGTAAGTCGCTACTGCACCAAGCACGAACTGCAACTGAGCGACGAGCAGCAGGACGCCGTGCGGCGCGTGGTGAGCGAGCCACTGAGCATCCTGACCGGCGGACCGGGCTGCGGCAAAACCACCACCACCCGGGTGATTGTGGCCTTGCTGCGCGCCATGAAGAAAGAGGTGCTGCTGGCCGCTCCCACCGGGCGCGCCGCCCAGCGCATGGGCGAGGTGATCGGCCAGGAAGCCAAAACGCTGCACCGGCTGCTCGACTGGAACCCCGCCTACGGGGGCTTCCGCCACAACGAAGAGGTACCCCTGGCGGGCGACTTCCTGATCATCGACGAAACCTCGATGCTCGATATTCACCTGGCGGCTTCGCTGTTTCGGGCCATCCCCGACGGGGCGCAGGTGCTGCTCATCGGCGACGCCGACCAACTGCCCTCGGTGGGAGCGGGCAACGTGCTGCAGGACTTGATCGCTTCGGACATCGTGCCCGTGGCGCGGCTCACCCAGGTGTTCCGGCAGGCCCAGCAGTCGCAGATCATCCGCTACGCCCACCAGATCAACGCCGGGCGGGTGCCCGAGGTAGGCTCGCCCTTCCGCACCCCCGCCCTGTGGCAGCAGCACGACTGTCTGTTTGTGGACTCCGAAGAAGCCACCCAGGAGCAGTTGCGCTTCATCCGCCGCATCAAGCGGATGGCCGACCACCTGCCCGATCTGGAAGCCAGCCTGCTGGAAGAACCCAATGAAACCGCCGAGGCTTATTTGGCCCGACAACCGCTGGCCATTCCCGAGAAGTTCAAACACGTGGATATCAACGAACTGGCGGTGGCCGAGCAGCACAGCGAAGAACTGAAGGCGGTGCTACAGCGGGTGCATCCGTTTTCGTCGCTGCACTGGGGCTACTCGGCCGTAGCGATGGTGGAGAAGCTCTACCGCGAGATCATCCCCAAGTACTACGGCACCGATACGGAGGTGCAAATTTTGAGTCCGATGACCAAGGGCAGCCTGGGCACGCACCACCTCAACGACACCATCCAGCAGGCGGTGAACCCGGCGCAGGCGGGCAAAGCCCAGTTGCAAATTGGCGGCCGCCTGTTTCGCGAGGGCGACCGGGTGATTCAGCGGCGCAACAACTACACGCTCAACGTATTTAACGGCGACATTGGTAAGATTATCCGGCTGGACAACGAAAGCATGAGCGGCGTGGTGGCCTTCGCCGACGATAAGGAGGTGGCCTACGAGCGCGAGCACCTGCCCGAGCTGGAGCTGGCCTACGCGATCACCATCCACAAGTCGCAGGGCAGCGAGTTTGGGGCGGTGATTCTGCCGCTGCTGCCGCAGCACTTCACCATGCTATACCGCAACCTGATCTACACCGGCTTAACGCGGGCCCGCAAAGTGGCGGTGCTGGTGGGCAGTCGGTGGGCGCTGCGCCGGGCAGTGGACCAGCAGAACACCGCACTGCGGCAAACGGCGCTGCGGGAGTTGTTGCAGCCATAGACCGGTGGTTGGGTGAGCTGTCATAGCGAAGAAGAAACCCGAGGATTAGGTTGAAGAACCAGTAACCATTTGCTATATTGAATGATGGAAACGTTTACGCTCAAATTGCCAAAGCAGTGGTCGCTCACTGACGATGAGTTCTACGACTTCTGTCAAGAGAACGACGCGGTACAACTGGAAAGAAACGCTCACGGAGAAGTACTCATTATGTCACCCACCGGCGGAATCACCGGCAAGCGCAACAAAAACGTTCTGTACGAACTGGAAACCTGGAATCGCCAGCATCAGCTAGGAGAAACATTTGATTCATCCACCGGCTTTAAGCTGCCTAACGGTGCCACGCGCTCGCCGGACGCTTGTTGGGTGGAACAATCGCGCTGGGACAGTTTGAGTGCTGAACAGCAGAAGAAGTTTCCGCCGCTGTGCCCTGATTTTGTGGTGGAATTGATTTCAGAATCCGATAGCCTAGCTGCCGCTCAGCAGAAGATGGAGGAGTGGGTAGAGAGCGGAGTGCGTTTAGGCTGGTTGTTTCAACCGACTACCGAAGTGGTATTCGTTTACCGAGCAGCGGAGCCCGTAGTGCGCTGGCAAGGGTATCAGCAAACAATATCGGGGGAAGATGTTCTGCCGGGGTTCAGCTTTGACCTTCGATGGTTGCAGTAGATCAGGCAAGCGGTTCGCGTCATAGGCTAATCATCTCAGATCATACAGTAGCCGGAACTGAAGCACTCCTACCTCCGTCCCGTAGCCCTCCCCGCCGACGCTCGCGTTTACTACCAGCAGTTCGTAACCGAAGCGGGAAGCCGGAGGTATCAGCCGAAAGCCAACCAACCCGTTTGCCGCCAGGTGCCCCCGCCGGAAGTAGTCAGAACGTTGTCGTCCGGGATCTCCGCCAGTGCCAATCAAACCCGATGTCCGGTTACCGCTAAGGCCTACTCCAGCTAACACCGAGAAAGAGCCAACGGTGAATACATCAGCGTTCAGGTTCACCTTTAGGCTGATAGAGTTCTGGAAAGCATCCGGCACATCCTGAGTAAGGCGGTTGGTGTAGGTGGCGAAATTTAGGCTTGGGACCAGCCGAAGCCAGGGTTTGCCCAGCGTGCGCTGGTAGCCCAAACCAACGGCTAGCGTAGCACCAATGGTTGTTCCATCAGAGATACTCAGCCCTGCCGAACCGAACAGCGCGTTGGCTGATCGTTCTTGAGCGAACGACGCGAGGCTGATCAGAAAAAGCACAGAGAGTACAACCAGTAACTTTTTCATGGTTTTGATTTGGTAATGTCTACTCCGCCACGGCCCCCCGCACCTGCATTTCCGACAATCCCTCCACCGTACTGGCGTAAAGCGCGTTGAAGATCAGCTGGTACGTGCCCCGCGGTTGGCCCCGAAACTGCGGACGGAAGCCGAACAGCACCACCTGCCCGTTGTCCAGTTGCACCTGCGCCACCGCTCCCTTGCCTCCGATGTGCTTCTTAGCCCCCAGCTCCCAGCCGCTCATCAACAAGTCTTCTTTTGCGTAACGCGCCACCATCGTCACGGCTGGGGGCGGGATTCTTTCAATCTCCTCGGTTCCTCCTTCTCCCTTCCGCTCCTGCTTCACCGCTTCAAAGGCCCGGCTGTGCGAGAACGACGCGGCCACCGTGTCGGCCATGCCATAGGCCAGCGGGTGCTGCGTATCCACCACGGTGCGAATGAGCGATCCGGGGATGAAGAACGATTTGCTTGGCACGTCCTGCACCACGTTTCGCACCGGCAGCCCAAACTGCTCAATGGCAAAGTCGCTGGCCTCATCAAAGGCAATCAGGGTGCCGCCTCCTTTCACATAGGTTGCCAGCGCCAGTGCCCCTTCCAATCCCAGCCCGCCGGTGTAGGGTTCGGGCATGGCCGATAGAGGGTGCCCGTGTAACATCCGGTGCGGCGATTGGTCGGGCAGGATAATGGCGTGGTACGCCGACAGGTCACGGGCGCGAATGTCAGCATCGTGCAGGGTATCGTAGTCAAAATTGTACTCGTCGAGCAGCCAGCGCGTCCAGCCTTCGTCCATGTTGGCTACCCACGATTTATACAATCCGATGCGGGGGCGCTGCAGGGTATGCAAAGCGCCCCGGGGTGCCCGACGCAGTCCGGCAAAGGTCAGTCCAAGCGAATCGGCCAGCGTTTGCAGTTGCTCCGGACGCACGCCCTCGCGCTCAATAACGATAGAACCGGCCGGATACTTTTCTTCGTCCGCCCCCAGCCAGTGCACGCTTGCTCCTTCCGCCAGCAGGGCATTGACGGCCCGGGCGGAAGCGTTGTCGTTCGGCGAAAGCACGTAACCATAGTCGGCTTGCTTGGCCACCGTTCCGGCAGAAAGCTTTACGGGGGCGGTAACGGGAGAGGTATCTGCTTGAAACTCTCCGTGCACAGTATCCACGCGCACGTCCATCTGCAGGGGCAATGTCCACCCCGCCAGGTCGTAGGGCGTCTTCGGCGGGCCACCCGGATATTGTTTTAAGTCAGGATACTCCTGCTTCTCCAGTAAATCTTTCAGGTAGGGACGAAACGCCTGCGCCCCGTAGAGCACGAACGTACCCGCTTCGTACGACTGGCCGTTTGCTTTAAATGACTGCTCGGCCCGGTGCACCTCCACGCCGCCCTGCCGCAGAATGTTAACCAAATTATAAGCCTCGCCCCGGTCATGCTGGTCGGGCGGCACCAAGTAAGCCGCCACCTCATCTTTTTCTTCGATGGCATCGCGACCCATGCGGTACATGCCGTAGAGCCATTTTTCGCGCCGGTCGGCCCCAATGCTGAGCGTGGCCAGCGCGGCGGTGAGCATGTAGTCTACCGCGTCGCGAAAGTGCGACTCGCCCCCGCGCCAGGGGTCGGGGTAGTTGATCGCGGTGCCGTCGGTGGCAATGCCGTTGCCGATGGTTTTGGGCAGCGAATCGGGCTCGTAGAAGCGGGGCGTGGGCGTGGCGTGGGCCGTCTCGGTGAGGATACCCACCTGGTTATGGAAGTAGGGCGCGGTGCGCAGTCCGCCGTTCCACCACATGGTGAAGGTGACGTCCGACACCACGCCGGGCATGCCCTCTATGGCGAAGCGCGCCGCCATCTCGCTGCCTACTAAGTTCACACCATTTACTACCCCCGAATGAATGTGGGGGTTGACGGGTGCCGAGAAGGGCGGGATGAAAATGCGGGCCCAGCGGGGGGCGGTCTGGTGCTGGTTGTGCACAATTTGCGGGTACCACTCGTTGAAAAGCAAATTGGTAACCGCTCGGGTTTCGGGCTGGGTGTTCATGAACCAGTCGCGGTTGTCGTCGTGCCCCACGTAGTGGTGGTACAACACCGGCGGGTTCGTCGTCTCGAAGGGGGTGCCGCGCTGCTGTCGGTACCAATCGGCCACAATGTCGAGTCCGTCGGGGTTGATGTTGGGCATCAGCATGAAGATCACGTTGTCGCGAATCTTCTGCATCTCGGTGGATTCTTCGGTCGCCACCCGGTAGGCTAGTTCGGGAGGAAACTGGGTGGCGGCCTTTTCGGTGGAGTGGATGCCACCGTCGATCCACACAATGGCTTTACCTTCCTGCGCTAATTGCTGCGCCTCTTCGTCGGTGACCCGCGCCCGGGCCAGTTGGCTGCTGATGGTTTTCCAACGGTCGATTTGCCGGATATTTTCTTCGCTCGATATAAAGAGCACGTAGAGGGGTTTGCCTAGCACCGAGGTGCCGATGTGCTGCATCTGCACCCGCTCGCTGGCCAAGTCTAATTTTGTCAGGTAGTCAACAACTTGCGTATAATCGGCAATTTTGTAGTCTTCGCCCATCCGAAAGCCGATTACCTGTTCGGGGGTGAGTATTTGTGCCGTAGCAGGCATTGGGGTCAGACTGGCAGACAACAACGACAGGCAGAAAAATAACAATACCTTCATAGGATGAAAGATTAGTTGAACGTACGTTGGTTGTGGTATGGTGACGGATTGCATCGTAGGGTCCGGTCGCGACCGGACCCTACGATGCAAAACCGATTTTCATTTGGCCCGAGGCCTCGGGTTGGGTATGCGGAATATCGAGGGTGAAACAGGTGCCCTGCCCCACGGCCGACGAGACGGTGATGGTGCCGCCCATCTGCTCCACGGTGTCTTTCACCAGGTATAGCCCTAAACCTGAACCGGTGCCTTGCTCTGAGGCCCGGTAGAACATGGTGAAAATTTTATCGTGGTGGGCCGAATCGATTCCCTGTCCGTTGTCGCGCACTTGGATGTGGGCTTTGCTGGGGGTCACCTTCACCTCCACCTGCACAAAACCATCGCGGCGGTGGGTACTGCTGTATTTATACGCGTTACTAATCAGATTCTCCAGCACCCGGTTTAGCCGGTGTTTGTCCGAGTAAAACTCGTGGGTCTGGTGAATGGTGATGGTTTTCTCGATGGCCTCAGCGTGCTCCATGTGATCCAAGCTTTCCAATACATCGGCCACCAGTTCCTGAAAGTCTATCTTCTCGTGCCGGATGGCTTCGCTAACGTTCTTGGCGTAGTCCACGATGTCCCGAATCAGGTCGTTGAGCCGGTGGATGCTCTTTTCCATCATTTGCAAGTACGCTTCGCGCTGTTCTTCCTCCTGCTCCATCCGCAGAATGTCAATCAGACCTAGCACCGAAGCCAGCGGGGCCTTCAAGTCGTGCGTGGCCCGGTAGGTGAACAGCTCCAACCGGTGGTTTTCGCGCTCCAGGTCTTCGGTCTGCTCCAGCAGCGATTCTTCTAGTTCTTTCTGAGTACTAATATTGACCAAACATACCAAAAAGTAGCGCTCTCCCCAAGGATCCTGATGCATCTGGGCGTTGGCCAGCAGCCACACCGATTGGTACTGCGGGTGCTCGACCAGCACTTCCTGGTTGGTAAGCAGGGCATTCTTTTGCAGCAGGCGGATGAAAGACATGCGCTGGGTAGTGCCGCGGTTTAGCACCACCACTTCACGGTCGAGCACCGAGGTAGATGTCAAGCCCAGTAGCTTTTTGGCGTTGCTGTCGACGGTGATCAGCTCACCTTCTAGGGTGCACTGCAACATACCCACCTCGCCGCAGGCTTTCACTTCCGAAACTTCCTGCGGAGGTTTGGTGGCTGGTTGGTCTTCTTTGTCGATGGCAATAAGACTGAGCAGACGAAGGGGTTGTTCTTCACCAGGCAGTTCTTCGAGGGTTTGGTGCACGTAGCGCACGGTGCCGTCTCTGCGCTGGATGTAGCGGAAGGCTTGGTTGGTATCGCCCTTCACGAATTTCTGGTACGACAGCCGGGCCTGATCCAGGTATTGTTCGGGCAACAGCACCGACGCCGGTTGCCCCAGCAGTTCGTCGGGCGCGTAGCCGTACAGCTGGCAAAATGCGTCGTTGACTTCTACAAATTTGTTGTGGTAGTTAAGGATAGCAAAACCAATGTGTTTTGACTGAACGATGTGGTTGCCTAGAATGGACGTGGCGGTCATTGAAGCGCTTGGTATAAAGTTTAGTTCACTAATGGCGGCAACCGGGGGCCAGCGTCGGTAGCGTCAGAGGCTACGAATATAGCCAAGCTTCTTTAAACTTTTAAACTGACTTCTCAAGATTTTAGGTTGAACGACAGGAGACAGCGCCCCCCCAACAAACGCAAGTACTAGGCAATCAATTGATTAGTGCAGATGTAATAAATTATCGCTTTAGCAAAAAAAATATAGTGCGGGAAACACGTGTAATTTACGACAAAAATGCGTACGTCAGCCCCTCGGCTTTTTGTAGAGGGGCACGGTGCTGCACGGCTCGCCGTACATGATGCTAGCCGCCACCGGACGAAGCAATCGGGTGATTTCAGTATAAGCAAAGGGCGAGATAGGCCGGTTACCGCATCCTTTCACCACCACTTTAGCGTCTTGAAACCGGGTCATATCCACCCGCTGCAAAGCTTCTTGAAACAGCACCGCCTCCAGGGTGTCTAGCGTACCGAAGATCACGCGGTGGGCGTAGGGTTCTAACTTGGTGACCAGCAGCATGTAGGCCCACGTAGGCACAATCGCATCCGCCGAACAGGTGAGCGCCACAAACTTTCCTTGGTACTGTGCCCAATGGTGCTCTTTCACAAAGGCCCGAAACTCGCGCTCCCGCAGAATCATTTCCTGGAACAGGTTATCTTTAAGGTCGTAGACCACCCGCTCTCCTTCCGGGTAGTATTCTTCCAGGTCGAAGGTAACCAGGGTGCTCTGCGCTACGCGGTTGACAATAGGTTCCGATAAGTTATTCATAACGGTTGTTTTACTAGATAAGCAGACCAACAACTAACCGGCGGTCCACCATTCCGATGCTCATTCTACTCTATGATACGCGTCGCACCCGCCATCGGTTCATTCTTTCCAACTATCATGACCTAGGGCTTCTTCCGAGGTTGGGTGGTGTAGAACGCCTTGCCGTAGTGCGGCACCGAATAGGCCAGGTCTTCAAATTCTTGCCGCTCAAATTTGACCTGGGCCAGTTCGCCCACCCAGCGGGCCGAAGGTTGCACTCCCGGCAGAAAGTGAGCGGGCGGCGAAGCACTCAGCACCGGAGCGCACTTGTCACTGCCGTCGCCGAAGAACCATACCTCGTGCTGGGCCAGTTGCTCCTGAAACGATTGCTGATCTACCACCAACGCCTGAGTTGGCAGCAGTTCGTTGCCCTCGGCATCTTCCATTCGACAAAATACCTCCATGCGGCGGGCATCGACCATAGGGCACAGCCACGCACCGGGCGGATTGCCCCGGTTCACTCCGTAGGCCATCGCCCGCAGGGTATCGATGCCAATCAACGGAACATCCAGTGCGTAGCACCAGCCCTTGGCGGCGGCCGCCCCGATGCGCAGCCCGGTGTAGGAGCCCGGCCCCATCGACACCGCCACGGCCGACAGCTCCTCACGGGTCACGTCGGCGTAGTCTAGCAGGTGGTCTACCAGCAGGTGCAGCAGCGACGAATGCGACTTCTCGAGGTGCACCTCCTGCAACCCCAGTAGCGCTCCGTCGCGGTGCAGGGCTACCGAACAGGTGGTAGTGGCGGTTTCTACGCTGAGGATGATGGGCATATTTCGGGATGCTGGAATATTTTCTGGGTGGCAAGATGCTGGATGACTTTCTGTATGGTAAGGATACTGGATACTGGATGATTTTCTGAGTGGCAAGATGCTGGATATTAGAAACAAGTTGCGCAAATTTCAGCAACCAGCAACCAGCAACCAGCAACCAGCAACCAGCAACCAGCAACCAGCAACCAGCAACCAGCAACCAGCAACCAGCAACCAGCAACCAGCAACCAGCAACCAGCAACCAGCAACCAGCAACCAGCAACCAGCAACCAGCAACCAGCAACCAGCAAGTTGCAAATCAAAGAAATCCTGTTAAACTTTGGGCTATTCGCCATCCGATTTCTTCATGCCCACTATCGAAAACCTGTACCAAAAATTCCTAGCCTGCGGCAGTGTGTCCACCGACACCCGTAGCATTGCCGAAGGAAGTCTGTTCTTTGCTCTGAAGGGCGAGCGCTTCAACGGCAACCAGTTTGCCCGGCAAGCACTGAAGAAAGGAGCGGCCTACACCGTGATTGACGAGCCGGAGCACCGGCACGACGACCGCTGCCTGCTGGTAGACGACGCGCTCACCGCCCTGCAAAATCTGGCTCACCACCACCGCCGGGAGCTCAACATTCCGGTCATTGGCATCAACGGCACCAACGGCAAAACCACCACCAAGGAACTGCTGCACGCGGTGCTGAGTCAGAAGTACCAAACCCTGGCCACGCGCGGCAACCTTAACAATCACATCGGCGTGCCGCTTACCTTGCTGCAACTCATGGCCGAAACCGAACTGGCGATCATCGAGCTAGGGGCCAACCACGTGGGAGAAATTGCGGCGCTTTGTCGGATTGCGCACCCAACGCACGGACTCACCACCAACATCGGCAAGGCCCACCTGGAGGGCTTCGGCGGACTGGAGGGCGCGATCCGGGGCGAAAGTGAACAGTACGACTACCTGCGCAAGACCGGCGGCACCGTGTTTATCAACTCGCAAGACCCGTTGCTCAGCAACATGGGTAAACGCTTCGCCCAACCGTACTACTATCCCGCGCCGGGCGATTACTTTGCCTGCACCCTGCTATCGGCCGACCCGTTCGTGGTGTACCAAGCGGAAGGCCGTGCACCGGTGGAAACGCAGTTGGTGGGTGCATATAACTTTGAGAACATCGCGGCGGCTCTATGCCTGGGCAAATACTTTGATGTGCCCGCGGCGGCGGCCGATGAGGCGATCCGTTCTTATCAACCAGCCAATAAACGCTCGCAGGTGGTGCGGCAGGGCAGCAACACTATCATCCTGGATGCCTACAACGCCAACCCCGATTCGATGCAGGCAGCCATTCGCAACCTGGAAACGATGCAAGCGACGCAAAAGGCGGTAATTTTGGGCGATATGTACGAGTTGGGCGATACAGCAGAAGTGGAGCACCGCGCCCTGGGCAAGTTGTTGGCTCCGGGAAGCATTCAGCGGGTGCTATTTTGCGGCGAACTGATGCGAGCCGCGCATGAGGCGTGCCCGCGTAGCGATTATTTTCCGAAAAAAGCAGACTTAGAAGCCCACCTGCGGCAGCACCCAATTAAGGACAGTACCGTGCTGATCAAGGGTTCGCGGGGCATGGCGATGGAAACGGTGGTGGAATTACTGTAGGATATGGCAAGCGATTACGATAAAATCATCAAAGAGAATATCGAATCGGTTTTTCTACCGGTTATGGACAAGTTGCTTAATATCCAAGCGGATTCGTTTGAGGATATTCCCTACGATATGCAGGTCACCATAGAACGTAAACCGGATTTCATCAAAAGGGTAATCAATCAAAATCAAAGCCCCTACATTCTTCACCTAGAGTTTCAATCAACTGACGAGACAGACATGGTGTACCGAATGTTGGAGTACCGGGCGCTGCTTATCCGCAAGCACATGACCCCGGTGGTACAGTTCGTCGTTTACATCGGTGACAGTGCTCCTAAGATGAATACGAGAATCAAGCAAGAAAACTTAGATTACCGCTTTGTTCTCAAAAGCTTGCAGGATTACGATCACCGAACCCTGCTGACATCCGATATCCCCGAGGAAATCATTCTAGCAATACTAGGCGACCTTGATGATCAACCTCCTGTTAAGGTTCTTCGTACTATCTTACAAAGGCTTACGGAATTCACTGCCGATAGCATTAAACTCCAAAGGTACATTCGGCAGTTGGGGGTGTTGTCCAGATTGCGTAACTTACAGTACGAAACTTACCAACAAATAAAGCAGATGCCAGTAGAATTTGATATTGAAACCGATTACGTATTCCTACGTGGCAAGGAAGTGGGAATTAAGAAAGGCGTAGCAGAAGGGCTAAAAGAGGGAAGAGAAGAAGGTTAAAAGGCAGAAAAGCGGCGGCTTATTGTTAACATGCTCCGTTCCGGACAACTAACCGACCAGCAGATTGCTGCGTTCGCGGACGTGTTGGTTGCCTACGTAGAAAAAGTAAGAGGCGCGGTAGACTTATAACCGCTCTTTTGTTACTCTATGAATACTTCGTCAATCCTCACCTTCCTGCAACAACTTCAGGCCAACAACCACAAAGAGTGGATGGACGCGCACCGCGACGACTACCAAGTCGCCCGCGCATCATTTGTTGAACTCATCACGTACCTGCTGCACGGTTTGGAGACCGAAGACGAAGGGATACGGGGTCTTGATCCCAAAAAGTGTATCTTCCGTCTCAACCGCGACATTCGCTTCTCGAAGGACAAATCGCCCTACAAAACCAACTTCGGGGCGGCACTGTCCGAGGGCGGACGCAAATCAGGAAACGCGGCCTACTACCTGCACCTACAGCCCCACGACGAGTCGTTTATCGGCGGCGGCATTTACCAACCGCCCAAGAAGGCGCTGGCCAAGATACGCCAGGAAATCGACTACAACGCGTCGGAGCTACGCGCTATCGCCTCGGCCCCGGACTTTAAAGAAACTTTCGGTGAAATTCAGGGCGACTCCCTCAAGCGCGCTCCGAAAGGATACGACCCCGACCACCCCAACATTGCCCTGCTCAAACTCAAAGACTACATCGTGCTGCGCAAACTCACTGACCAGGAAGTGACCGACGCGCAGTTTCCCGATCAGGCGCTCGCGATCTTCAGAACGATGATCCCCTTCGTGCACTACCTCAACGTGGCGGTAAGCTAGCCTCATACTACCCCTTTGGTTGGTGTCTTCACCAACCACTTTCACGCATTAGTCCTTTTCCCCTCTATTGCCTCCTGCGCCTGCAACAGGTGCCGCTCGGTGTGAGCCAACATTATTCGAAAGCAGTCGCCGAGTTTGAACCGCAGGATCGGGCCAATGGCCGAGGCCACCTTCACCCGGTTCCAGTTGAGCGGAGCGGCTTGGGCAAGCAGTTCTTCCAGCTGGGCGTGGTGCTTAAAAAAGGCGGCAAACATCGGTTCGGCTGGTTTGTCGTCGGTAGTGGGCGTCATTTTTTTGAAGGTTTTGATCTTCATTCGGCGCTTTCCTTGCTGCGGGCGCAGACTGTTGATCATCATCTTCCCGAAAAAGCCCGGTGAATAAGTTTTTCGCGTGCTTAGCCCCCCACCTTGCACCGCCGTTTCCACCCGCGGCAGGTAATCGTCGTAGAACAGGTTCATATGCTCCACGCAGTCGAGCGCGCTCCACGCGTCAGGGCGCGGACGGTAACGCAGCGCCTCAATGGGTTGTTGCTGCAATCGCCGAACCTGCTCATTGGCTTCAGTAATTTCGTGCAGTACCTGCTGAGAGACTTCAGTTTTGTTGAGTTTCATTGAATCAGCTTATAGCGGTTTAACGTAGCAAATTCAGACCGAACAATCAAGCCGTCAACGTGCTTACTCCACCGTTTCTGGTACACTCCCGGCGGTTTCTGCTTCCGTCACAAAATGGCTAATGGCACTTATCGCCTCCTGAGTTTTCTCTTCCGGCACAAAGTGCCCGCAGTCAAACTCTCGTACTGTGGCGTTGGGCCACTGGGCTTTCCATTGATCTAAGTATTTAGGGGTGATAAACGTATCTTTCATCCCCCAAAGAATCAGTTGCGGTTTGTCGCGCAATGTATCTAGCTTGCTTCCCTGCTGTTGGTACCAGTCTGACGAACCGACCAGTGACTGGGCAAGTTTGAGCAAAGATTGCCGCGACGTTTTGTTAGGAAACGGACGGGTGTAGTATTTATGAATCTGTTTGGTAAGGTGTTTCCTATCTGCAAAGCCCTTTTTCAAAAGCACCTTCGGCGAAAAGTTCATGCGCAGGTACAAAAACTTGCCCAGGGGGCTGTTGATAACTCGATCCACCTTCTGGGCGGCTGGTTCGTGCTTTGTTTCCCATAGCCAGGTATTAAATAGCACGATTTGCTTTACTCGATCCGGATTCTCAACGGCCCAACCAAGGCCAATCGGCCCACCGAAGTCGTGCACCACCAGCGTAATGGTTTCTAGGTTGAGGTGTTTAATAAACGCTGATAGGTTTTGAGCGTGAGTTTGCGGAGTGCCTTCCGAATTTTCAGGTTTGTCGGATAGTCCAAATCCCAGGTGGTCTACGGCAATGCAGCGATGATTTTGCGCCAGCTTTTTGATAAAGTCGCGAAACAAGAACGACCAGGTGGGGGTGCCGTGCACAAAGAGAATAACCTCACCCTTGCCTTCGTCCACGTAGTGCATGCGGCCGGTAGGCAATTGCACGTAGTTGCTTTTAAAGGGGTGCAGACTGGTATCTAACCACTTTTGAGTTTGAACAGATTTCATGATTACGCTGATGAAGTGAACAATTGATTCGGTATGAAACAAAGGTCACCCAACGAGCCAAAAACTTTCTTGGTCTGTACCAAGATGCTATATCCGCACGCTCCCGAGCAACTTACTGAGGTTGGTGGCGTCAATCCGTAGGTACGACGCCAGGTCTTTTTGCGAGACCGCATTTAATAGGTGGGGGCTTCGGGCGGCGAACGTGCGGAACCGCGTCTCAATATCAAAGGCCATCAGTTCGTGATAGCGCTGCATCATGCCCACCAAAAACGCTTCGGTTGCTTTACGAAACAGCGTCTCAATGGGGCGGTGCTGCTCCATCAGTTGCTGGTGCTGGTCGTACGAAAGCCGCAAAAACCGGCTATCGGTAATGGTTTCTAAATAGTATGCCGAGGGCAACTGCGTGAGAAACGACTCGGGAACGCCCGTGAACGAGGGTGGGTACGTGAAAGCGACAATGTGTTCTTTGTGCCCGTCGAGATAGAACGCCTTCTGAATTCCTTCTTGCACGTAGTACATGTAACGCTCGGTCTGCCCTGCGGCGGTCATAACGGTTTTCTTAGGTGCCTCGCAGGGCTTCCAGTGAGCGAGGTAGGCTTCCAGCGTGGCATCATCCACCGGGTGAATCTGGTTTAGAAATTCCTTCATGCGCGTTTCGTGGGTGTAAAGATACGGCCTGCGGTTGGCAAATGCGGTTTCTCATCAAACTATTCTCTCCGAAAAAGGCTTTTATAGAATACCTTCTTTATCGGCATGACCTTCTTCGACAAAATCTCGCGCAAGCTGTTTCCTGGCGACCAACCCAAACCAACCGTCGAGGTGCACGAGGTGCTCAAGCGGCCCGAGCGCGATCAGTTGGCCTATGAAGTTTGGCGCAACCAACCCGAGAGCGAAGCGCTGTTGCGGGAGGTGGCGCAGGCCTATTATTATAAGAAAACCAACATCAACAGCGAACTGGAGGTACACCTGCTCAACACCGCCTACGCCAATGGCTTCGCCGTGTCGTACGCTCCACGCGTGTCCGTCAAAGAGTTTCAGCACTTGTTCGAGTTCTTTAAAGATCAGGTGATCCATATGGGCTACCGGGTAGTGAACGCCGACCGCCGCATCAAGGACAAGGCAACCTACGTGGAAACCATCGAAAAGTATTACCTGAAACCCCCGCTGCACCGGGGCGACATTAAGGCGGGCAGCATTGATCAGCTATACGGCAACGTGGCCGTAGAATACGTGCTCATCAACGACCGGCCCAGTTACATCAAGGTGCAGGCTAGCATCTATTCGGACCGGTTGTACCAGGATGCCCTACACTTCGACGACTTCGCCGATCGGCTGTTCGCTGCGCGCTGCCGCTAAGGCAACGACAACCGCCGGACGATCAGCGAGTTCACCAGCTCAAAGAAGTGCAGGGGCTGTAGGGTGCGCCAGTTGGCAATCTGCAAGCTGCCCCCGTAGTTCACGTACGAATCGATGTTGTACTGCGTCATCTCATCCAGTACGAAGTCGCGAAAGCCCACCAGGGCAATCCAGCCGTCTTCCACGTCCTCAAACCACTCTTCGTAGTAGCAGTCGTCGGAGCCGTGAAAGTTGAGGATGTTTTCGCCCACCAGCACAAACTGCCGGATGCCCTGTTGTGTCATATGGTCGATAATGTTGCGCTTCAGGTGCATGATGTCGTTGTTGAGCGCGTCATTCCACTCCCCAATCAGTTCAATCACCCCGAAGCCACGTTGGTAGTCGGCGTACAAGATTTTGATATACAGGGTTTCGGAGCCGATGTAGTCCCAGGCGGGGTCGATATAGTAACCGTAGATGGTGTTGGTATACAATTCGTAGTTGTAATCCTTGCCGAAGTAGGGCGAACGTTCGTCGGCCGCCACGTCGTAGTACTTGTTCCAGCGGTGAAAAGGTTCTATCTGGTGCATATGCCGGGTTGAGGTGTCTAGTACACGACAAAAAGCGGCGGAAAATTGTTTCCATGCGCCGTGGTTTTGTGCCTCAACAATAATCAGCAAAGCGATAAGTTCTCTTTCTACCCAAGGATTCACGATAGATCAACGCACATGAAAAATCATAAGCGATACGCAACCACGGCTCCCTGGATGCTAGGACTGGCCCTGCTGGTGCTGGGTGCCTGCACGCAGGACGAAGAAGTGCTGGAGGAAGTGGCCCCGCCCGCCCCGGTAGGATACGCCGGAGTGGACGAAAGCCTGTGGACCTACTTTGAACGCTTCGAAGAAGAAGGTCGGAACCGGGGAGTGACGATTGACTTACGGGCGGCCCGCATCACCGGTTTGCTCGACGAAATTGAACAAGATCGGGTGCTGGGGCAGTGTAACTACCAACGCAACAACCATAACCGGGTGACGGTGGACGAAAGCTTCTGGAACACCACCAGCGACCGCGGACGGGAGTTTGTGGTGTTTCACGAGTTGGGGCACTGCTTCTTGCTGCGCGACCACCGGGAGGATACCTTTCTGGACGGCACCTGCGCGAGTATTATGCGCAGCGGTACTGGTGCCTGCCGCGACAACTACCGCCGCCTGACGCGCGAAGCGTACCTGGACGAGCTGTTCGACACTGAGCGAGCGAGGGATTTGCTACCGTAGCAGCAGAGAAGTATCAGTTTCTTCCTGCCATCACCCCTCCGTCAATGTCCCATACTGCACCCGTTACCCAGTCACTATCGCTCAGCAGCAGAAATTGTATGGTCTTCGCTATATCCATAGGCTGGCCTATTCTACCGATAGGGTGGAAAGCGTTGAATCCTTGTAGATTTTCCGCAATCTTATCTTCTTCCATAAATGCCCTATAAATGGGAGTAAGCACTACCGCTGGTGCAACCGCATTAGCTCTTATATTGTACTCAGCAAGTTCCATCGCCAAGTGTTGCGTTAGTGCGTGCAAACCGGCCTTAGCCATAGAGTAGGCAGACGAAGGCGTTGCTTTGATGGCCTGCTTGGCCCACATAGAGCCAACGTTGACGATAGCCCCGCCACTGTTATCACGCATAATGCGTGATGCAGCTTGGGTGATAAAGAAGAAGGCTTTGTTGAAGTGATGGTAGACGTCGTAGTCCTGCTCCATATGGTTCAGAAAGGCAGTCGGATTAAAATAACCCGCCGCATTTACCAAGTATTTCAGTCGGGGCAGTTGCTCACGAAGGGTTTCGCTAAATTGCTTTACGGCAGCGAAGTCGTGCAAATCCAGATTAATGCTTTTAGCCGTGCCGATAGCCGAAAGCTCACTTTGTGCGGATTGCAAGCGCTGAGGGTTTCTACCCACTATGGTTACCTCAGTGCCGTGTTCCAACAATAATTTAGCAGTGGCGTATCCTATTCCAGTAGTGCCCCCGACGATTAGTGCCTGATGAGTCATAACATTTTGCGTTTGGTGAGTAATACCACAAATGTCGGGTATGTTGCCCAGTGAAAATGGTAATCCAGCTTCTTCGTATGGCAAATTAGCGGATAGATTGCTGGAAATCTCGGGGGGTCATACCTACCGTCTGTTTAAAATACTTGGTGAAGTAAGTAGGCTGCTCAAACCCCACCGCGTAAGCCACTTCCTGAATTGTAATGTTCTGGTTGGCCAACAGACGTTGGGCCTCTAGCACCTTGAGCTGCCTGACAATAACGCCCGGCGTAGCCGACAGGTACTGTTTGCACACACGAGTCAGCTTCTTGCTATTGGTGTGCAGTGCAGTTGCGTAGTAGTCAATACTATGAAATGTATTCAGATGGTTGTAAACCAAGTTTTTGAACGCAACGGCAAGTAAGTATTCTTTATCAGCGTCTACGCTCGGCAAGTTCTGGCGTTTGCGAAGCCGCTCAACCTGGACAAGGATTGTTTGGAAGTAGTAGAAGACCTGCTCTTGATAGAGAAAATTACGGTTGGTTAGCTCAGCTTGTATGAGTGCGGTAGTGGCCTCCAGTACCGAAGAGTCGCTATCAGCTAATGAGACGCAAGGCGCGTTAATTTCGCTGAAAAGAGTCAACGACAGACGATTATTTGCTTCGTTACTAAACCTGTTTAGGAAGAATTCATCAAAATGAAATAGATAACCTTCGTTGCGAGCGTCAAGACAGAAGTAGTGAATTTGTTCTTTGTTGATGAAGAAAAGGGTTTGGCAGGGATGCTCTATTACTTGATAGTCCACGTAATGCTGCCCTATTGTTTTAAACCAGACAAGCTGGTAAAAGCTGTGCCGATGAGGTTTGGCAGCCAATGCTTGATGCTTGTCCAAATACTGCTTAGCATCGTGTACCTCAAAGTGCAGTTTGGAGTAGTTATCTTTATATAGATGGTATCTTTCGATCTGGTTCAATCTAACAACGATATTTTTACGCAGTCGCTCACCGATGATACTCTTCCACCGCCCGCCGCACCGAACCGTGCGCGCGCAGCAATCGCTCGGCTTCGGCCTGGTCAATGTTTAGCGCTTCCATCACCATGTGGGTGCCGCGTTCCACCAGTTTGTGGTTGCTCAGTTGCATATCGACCATGCGGTTGCCCTGCACCCGGCCCAGGCCAATCATGGTGGCGGTAGAAAGCATATTGAGCACCAGTTTCTGCGCGGTGCCGGCTTTCATGCGGGTGCTGCCCGTCACAAATTCGGGACCCACCACCACCTCGATGGGCACCTCCACGGCGGCGGCCAGGGCACTACCGGCGTTGCAGGTGATGCAGCCGGTAAGGATGCCCCGTTTCCGCGCTTCGGTGACGCCCCCGATCACGTAGGGTGTGCGGCCCGAGGCGGCAATGCCCACCAGCACGTCTTTGTCGTTGATATCATACTCCTGCAAATCTTTCCAGGCCTGCGCCGGATCGTCTTCGGCAAACTCTACGGCTTTGCGAATGGCGGCGTCGCCCCCCGCCATGATGCCCACCACCCAGTCGTGCGGCACCCCGTAGGTGGGCGGGCACTCTGAGGCGTCCACAATGCCCAGCCGACCGCTGGTGCCCGCCCCGATGTAGAACAACCGTCCGCCCTGCTTCATGCGGGCCACAGTGCCCGCCACTAGCTTTTCGATCTGCGGTATGACCTTGGCAACCGCTTGGGGCACGATTTGATCCTCTTGGTTGATGGCTTCCAGTAGCGTCCGCACGGACATTTGCTCGAGGTGGTCGTAGTGAGAGGTGGATTCAGTAGTAGACATCGGTTCAACTATTTGTAAGGTTACTCATCTACCGCAAATTCGTCACTGAAGGAGCCGCGCAGCGTTTTTCCGTCGGCCAAACTCAGGTTATACGTCAAGGATAGGATAACCGCGTAGCGTAGGTTCTTCATGATGATACAGAAGTTTTACTGTTCAACGGATTGATGAAACAAAGTTAACCCGGCAATGGGACTTTCCACAATGTTTTGTACGCTAAACCCCAGGTCGTTGGCCACCTGCCGCAGCACGTTGCTGTAGTAAAAGGCAACGGAGCCAGTAAAGTGGACTTTATACGCTTGATGGTTTTCGTACGGGCGCACGTTTTTTTCAAAAAATTGCCGGAAGCCTTCGTACACCATGCGCATGATGTAGGGGTGCTTGAGATGATGAAAGGCAAACTTAGCAAAGCTGGCTAGATAGGTACTGGCCTGCGGCTGCCGATATACATTATCCAACACTACCTCGGTGGTAACAGCATAACGCTTGGCAAACTGACGGCCCAGCGGTTCGGGCATATCGCGTTTGAGGTAGCGGTTGAGCAGCTCTTTGCCGATGTACGACCCGCTACCCTCGTCGCCCAGCACGTAGCCCAGCGGCGGCACATTGTCGATGATTCGTTGGCCGTCGTATAAGCAGGAGTTGGCCCCGGTGCCCAGAATGCAGGCAATGCCCGGTTCGTGTCCGCACAGCGACCGCGCCGCCGCCAGCAAGTCGCTTTCCACCTGCACCTGCGCGTCCGGAAAAGTGCTCCTCAGCGCCTGCCCGGTCGTTTCGTTGGCCGTCGGATTCGCGCACCCGGCCCCGTAGAAAAACACTTGCTCCACGGACACGGTGAGTTGGGGCAGTAGTTCCTGATCCAACACTTGGACTATATCATCACTTGACTGATGATAGGGGTTGAGTCCGGCCGTCTTGGCTTGGTGAATTTTTCCCTGCGCATCAATGATGCGCCAATCGGTTTTGGTGGAGCCACTGTCGGCAACTAGAATCATCGTACTGCTAAAGTTTTACGTACCTTGCCGCCCCTTGGGTAGCTATTAGAAATGGAAAGAGTCCCAACTTACCAATGTCCGCGTAACCAACACCAAACTGATGAAAAAAACAAATTTGACCGGACTCCTGATTCTCATGCTGTATTATGCTAGCTACGGACAAGATGCTGAGCAAGTGACGGGCCAGGAAGGGCAATCGTTGACCGAAGACAACTACACCATTCGTTATCCCGAGGGATGGACGCTGGACCAGTCGGGACAGATGGGAACGCGCTTTATACTGTTGAGTCCGCTCTCTTCGGCAGAAGATAAGTTTAGGGAAAACGTCAATCTCATTGTGCAAGATTTATCGGCCTACGATTTGGATCTAGATGAGTACGTAGCAATTTCTGAAGATCAGGTTAAGACAATGATTACGAACGCGAACATTCTACTTAGCGAAAGGGAGAAGCAAAACGACTTAGCCTTCCAAAAATTGATTTACACGGGCCAGCAGGGCACCTTTAACCTAAAGTTTGAACAATACTACTGGGTTGAGGGCCAGAAAGCCTACGTGCTAACCTTCACGGCCGAAGCAGACCGGTTTGATGCGTTTCAACCTATTGGTGAGAAAGTGCTCAACAGTTTCCGCATAAGATGAGCGTTTGGCACGACGGTTACAACCTTCTGTCTAAACTGACCCCGCGCCGCGCCCACAACGCCGCCCGGGTACTCGGCAGCTACTACGCCTCTCGTCTGATTGGCCGTCCTCATCACCGGGGGATGCCTATCAGTTTGTCCATTGAGCCCACCACCGCCTGCAACCTGCGTTGCCCCGAGTGCCCCAGCGGTTTGCGCTCGTTCACCCGCCCCACCGGCAAGCTCAGCGACGCGCTGTTTGAGAAAATCATCGATGAGGTGCAGAATACGCTGGCCTACCTGCTATTCTACTTCCAGGGCGAACCCTTCCTGCATCCGCAACTGCTCGACTGGGTGCGCTACGCTACGAGTCGCGGCATCTACACCGCTACTTCGACCAACGCCCACTTTCTAACCGACGACGTGGCCCGCCGAACGGTGGAGTCGGGTCTGGACCGACTCGTGATTTCTATCGACGGCACCACGCAGGAAACCTACCAGGCCTACCGGGTGGGCGGGACGTTGGAAAAGGTGCTGGCGGGCACGAAGAACGTCATCCGCTGGAAGAAAGCGCTGCGCTCGCGCACGCCCCACGTGGTGTTTCAGTTCTTGGTGGTGCGCCCCAACGAGCACCAGGTCGCCGAGGTGCAGGCCCTGGCCAAGCAGCTGGGCGTGGATGCGGTTGGCCTAAAGACCGCCCAGATCTACGACTATGAACAAGGTTCCGACCTGATTCCTACGCTAGCGCAGTACTCCCGCTACCGCCGGAAGCCGGATGGCACCTATGCCATCAAGAACCCCCTGCTTAACCACTGCTGGAAGATGTGGCACTCGGCGGTGATTACCTGGGACGGGCAGGTGGTGCCCTGCTGCTTCGACAAGGACGCGCACCATACGCTGGGCGACCTTAGCGAGCGTTCTTTCGCCGATATCTGGCGCAGTGCGCCCTACCAATGCTTCCGGCAGACGCTTTTGCGCTCACGCGGTAAAATTGACATTTGCCAGAACTGCACCGAGGGCACGAAGGTGTGGGGGTGATGCCATTCGTTTCATTTGTTTGAGGAAACACCTAATATTGTTATTTTACGTAATTAAAAGTATAACACCAAGGCACGTATGTTACGCGAGATACATATTAAAGAACTTTTTGGCATCTTTGATTATTCTATTCGATTGAATAAGGAAGGTATCACTATTTTGACTGGACCGAATGGCTATGGAAAGACAACCATTTTGAAGATTATCCATGCAATAGCGAGAAAGAATATTCTCTTTCTTTTAGAACTTTCGTTCACACAAATTAGCTTAATTTACGATGACAGATCATTTAACACTTCTATAAAAAAGAGGAGGAAAGATGACAATGATGAATTTTTGACCATAAAGCAGGGGGGGATAAAGCTTGGTAATGCTAGCAAAAACGAACTGCTGAAAAAGTATAAGCCGCGTTTAAAAAAGATATACAGCGGATATATTAGTGAAGGCTTTGAGCTTCGTTTAGACAGAAACAAGCGCATTTATGATTATAACGAATTATCAGAGCCAATAGATCAGCTTTCACTCTTTGACGAAAACTTTCAGCTTCCAACAGTACCAGAAGTATATCTTATCAGAGAGCAGAGGCTATTGAAACAAGCTGAGAAAACAACTAAAGGCCTTTTTGAAGAGGATGCTGTTAACTATTTTGATGAAACGATAAAAGAATACGCAAAGGAATTAAAGGAATACATTGCGGATACGCTATCATCATACTCTCAGATTACTCAACAGCTGGATAGCAGTTTTCCTAAGAGGCTTTTTGATGAGCAAGATGAAATCCCGGAAAACACTTTCAATATTCGTTTTGAAAAGATCAAAAATCTTCAAAAAGCACTTTATCGCTATGGATTGTCAGTGACACAAGAAGATAATCATCCTACCTACAAACAAGAGAACGCTAAAGCTCTGGCCGTATATTTAGCGGATACAGAGAAGAAGCTCAATGTCTTTAAAGATCTGCTTAGGAAATTAGAGTTATTCACAAGTATTCTAAATGAGCGAAGATTTATATTTAAGGAAATTCATGTTAGTAAGGAGGAGGGATTTCGCTTTTTAACGAAAAGTAATCAGCATTTGCCATTAACAGAACTGTCATCGGGGGAACAACAAGAAGTAGTTCTGCTCTTTGAACTGTTGTTTAAGGTCAAACCAGGAACACTAGTACTAATCGATGAGCCGGAAATATCACTTCATGTAGCTTGGCAGAAAGAGTTTCTGAATGATTTAACTAAGATTACTGAATTACAAAAAATCAATACAATCATTGCCACTCACTCTCCTCAAATTATTAATGATCGCTGGGACCTAACGGTTGACCTGGAAGAACTAATTCATGAGACAATATCTTAACGAAACGGATAAGATCAACACAATCCGTCTTCAGTTGAGACACCCTTCGGGAAGTGATAAGGTTTGGATACTAGTAGAAGGCGAAAGTGATCAAAAGCTATTTGGTGGATTAATTGACGGTCAAAACGCTCGTGTAGAACGCGTTCACGGTGGACTCACCAGTTTGCGCAAAGCCGTAGAAACTTTAGCAAAAGAAACCAAGCAAGTTATTGGCATTCGGGACGCTGATTTTCTTCGTCTTGAAGAAAAGCGAGAAAGCGTTCCATCACTCTACTTGACAGACTACCACAATGCTGAAATGATGATGGTCGCCTCCAACAGAACTTTAGCATCGCTGGTTGCGGAATATCTTAACGTTAACACGTACCAACCAGCGGTTCTACGAGAACGGGTCTTACAATCCCTCGCACCGCTTGGTTACATTCGTTGGTACAATCACCAAAGAGATGGTCAGCTAACCTTTAGAGGATTGGCTTTTAGTAATTTCTTTGACCCAATCACCCTTTCCTGTCAAGTTGAAGTTTGCATAGAAGAAATTCATAGCAAGTCGCCCCATAGAAGTATTGACATAGAGGTAGATATGATACGAAGCTTCCAAACCGATGAAATTGACTTATTGCAACTATGTAATGGCCATGATTTTGAAAGAGCTTTAGCACTACTTATTACCAGTCAATCTAGCCTGGGCGTAAGTGAAAAGGAGGTAGGAAAAGCTTTACGGCTCTCATATACTAAAGAAGAATTTCAGAAAACGACGTTGTTTAAAGGACTCAAAGAATGGGAAAGAAATGTTAATTATGCGCTGTTCAAGTAGCTTCAAGCTATACAAGTTGCTGTCCGAAGCTTTGCCAACACTAATTACATTCCTCTATTTCCTGTATATTAACGCTACGTACAATACACCAGTATGATGAAATCAATAGTTTATATCCTTGCCCTTTTGGCTTTCACTGCCTGCACCACCGGTCTGAGCACTCCCCCCGCCGAAGAAAAACTGACCACCGCCGCCCAGCACTTTTTGGATCTGTTGGAAGATCCTCAGCAGCAGGCGGCTACCTACCCCTTTGACGACGACGAGCGCTACAACTGGCACTTCACGCCGCGCGAACGACAGGGTGTGCCGCTCAAGAACATGACCGCCGCCCAGCAAGCGGCCGCGCTACAGCTAATGAAAATTTGCCTGAGCGAAGCCGGTTACGAGAAGGCGATGGACATCCGCGAACTGGAAAACGTGCTGCGCACCGTAGAGAATCGTCCGCCCAACGACACCCGCCGCGACCCAATGAACTATTCATTTACAATTTTTGGTGAGCCCCAGGCTGGTAAGTCCCAGGCTGGTGAGCCCCAGGCGAAACAAGCTTGGGGCTGGCGGGTAGAGGGGCACCACCTATCGCTCAACTACACCGCCATCGACAACCAAATCGTGTCGGCAACGCCCACCTTTCTCGGGGCGAACCCCGGCAAGGTGCCGGTTGGACCTAGAAAAGGCTGGCGGGTGCTGCAACCCGAAGAAGACCTAGGCCGCGAACTGGTGAAACTACTCAACGAAGAGCAACTTAGCACCGCCCTGATTGCCGAAGAAGCCTACCCTGAAATCGTGACCGGTACTGAGCGCTACGCAAAGATTGGGCAGCAAGAGGGCCTGCGCTACGCGGACATGACATCAGCCCAACAAGACAAGCTGTTGCAACTGCTGGATTTGTACTACAACGTGCACCGCGCTGAAGTGGCCGAAGCAGCGCTTACTTCTGTCAAGGAAGACTTGGCCGATGTCTATTTCGCCTGGGCCGGGGGACTGGAGGTGGGCGACCCGCACTACTACCGCCTGCACGGCCCCACCTTCGTGATTGAGTATGACAACACCCAGAACAACGCTAACCACATCCATACGGTCATTCGCGACCTGCAAAATGACTGGGGCGAAGATGTGCTGAAGGCGCACTACGAGGAGGCGCATCAGCGTTGAGGGTACGCAGCGGTCGGACGGCTATCTTCTGCATCGAATAGCCATCCGACCGCTGCCGCTGCGCCCCCGGCCGAAACACCACCTTTCCCGAGATTCTTGCATCCGCAAGCTTCCGTAAAAACCGCATGAATAATCTTATCGTCGGTCAGTACTTTTACTGACTCACCCAGACGATAAGCCTATGATTTCTCCTATTACTAAATTTCTGCTCGCGGTTGGTTTCGTTTTTCTGCTTAGCTGTCAGCCTGATGATGAAGTATCTACCCGTGGAAATACCCATGATTTGCAGGGCTATGTCCAAAAGGGCCCTTTTGTTAACGGGACAACCATTACAGCCTCCGAACTGAACCAAAAGCTAGTCGCCACCGGTAGAAATTTCACTACACAGACCACTGATAATAAAGGGGCGTTTGGCTTGAAAAACATTGAACTTCAATCAGACTTCGTACAACTTATGGCCAATGGCTTTTATTTTAACGAAGTAACTGGTAAAAATTCCGTTGCTCCGCTCACCCTGTTCGCCCTGGCCGATATCTCAGACGCAGGTAGCGTTAACATAAATCTACTTTCGCACTTAGAAAAAGATCGAGTGATCTACCTAATGCAGGAAGAAAAGAGCTTTGCCACCGCTAAAAAACAGGCGCAGCAAGAAGTCTTAGCTGCCTTTGGCATCAAAAAGGATGACATAGTTCCTTCTGAACAACTGGATATCTCACAAGAGGGTGAAGACAACGCCATTCTACTGGCAGTTTCTGTCATACTACAAGGATACGGTAGCGTGGCCGATCTTTCTGAGTTATTAGCCAATATCAGCGGTGACTTAAAACCTGACGGAATACTGAACGACAGCACCCTAGGCTCTGCCCTTATCGACAATGCCTTCTACCTGGACTTGACTACTATCCGTGAAAATATCACCAGTAGGTACCAAGAATTAGGCGATACGGTCGCAGTGGGCGACTTTGAAAAGTATATCAAGCAATTTATTGATAGTTCAACTTTCGCGATTACCCGCCGGATAGAGTATCCCGCTCAGGGATTTTACGGAGAGAATATTTTATCTGGGATAAAGTCAAAGTATCCTAAAACCACAGCAGGTATAAACAACCGATATGATATGCATGCAGTACTGCCAGTAGGTACAAAAATAAAAGTCAGAATATCATCTCACCTAGAATTTCCACAAAAATTAGCCTGGGGTTTTGCAGACCACGAAGGATGGACATTCACTGACTTCAACGAATCTGACCAGTCCAGAATATTCACCTCTACTAAGTACGGTGAGGTTAATATGTGGTTTGATTTAAGCAATGACATCAAAATTGAAATCTACGAGCAGGATGCTACTACGCCAACCCGAGTAAAAAATATTGACGCTTACTAAAACTTTATCTAATGCGACACTTTATTTCAGCACTATTATTACCACTGTTTATTGCTACGGGCTGCCAAGAAGATGAACAAGTTACCCAATCGGCACAGTCTGTCTCTATCACAGGCTACGTGCAAAAAGGGCCTTTCATCAATGGTACCGCCATCACGGTGTCCGAGCTGGACCAAAAGCTGGTGGCTACCGGTAAGAACTTTACCACACAAATTATCGACAACAAAGGATCATTCAGCCTGAAAGACGTCAAGCTGCAATCCGATTTTGTGCAGTTGATTGCCGAAGGCTTCTACTTCGACGAAGTACGTGGCGAGAAGTCAGCCGCGCAACTCACGTTGTTTGCTTTGGCGGATGTCTCAGACGCCAGCAGTGTGAACATCAATTTGCTCTCGCACTTGGAAAAAGACCGGGTGATTTACCTGATGCAGGAAGAAGAAAAAAGCTTCGCGACGGCCAAGCAGCAAGCGCAACGAGAGATTCTAGCCGTTTTTGGCATTGAAAAGAACGATATGGCATCTTCTGAACTACTAGACATTTCGCAAGACGGTGAAGACAATGCCATTCTGCTAGCAGTTTCGGCCGTTTTGCAGGGCAATAATAGCGTGGCTGAACTTTCGGAATTACTAGCCAATATTATCACTGACATCCGCGAAGATGGTGTGCTGGATAGCGAGAGTGTTAAGAGTTCAATTCTTTCTAATTCTCGTAACCTTAGTTAGCCCAGTTATGGTTAAGAAAACTTGGAACAACGGTACGAAGAAATGGGTGAGAATGTTGCTATTCCTAGTTTTCAAGCGCATATTGATAACATCTCTTCTTCAGATGCTAACCCCTTCCAACGTAAAGAAGATTTTCCTGCTTCAAATCCGGACGCAGGTTTTGTAATTGACAGCATGTTGTATGTCATCACTACTGAAGGGAACTTTTACGAATATAATCCTAGGTTAGATATATGGAAAGATAGAGCTAACTTTCCAGGCAAAGGTAGAAGCGGTTTGTCCAGCTTTGTTTTAAACGGTGAAGGATACGTTGGTATGGGATATGCTTTAGATGAAGGCGCTCAGTCCGACTTCTGGAAATACAGCCCCAAATCAGACTTATGGGAGTACGCAACCGATTTTCCATCTGTCCCTAGAATTACCCGAACTACCTTCGTCATAAATGAAAAAGCATATATCGGTTTGGGAAACATAGGGGTCAATATCGAGCCTGGGGAACGAGATATATGGGAGTTCGACCCTACATCATATAAATGGACGAAGAAAGCAGACTTTCCTGGACAAGGAAGAAATGTAGCTAAAACGTTTTTGTTTAATGATCAAGTTTTTATAGTTGCTGGTTATGCTGGCAGTCTGCCTCTTAAGGACATTTGGATGTATAATCCCACGCACGACAATTGGGAAAGGAAGACCGATGCACCACAAGCACCTGAATATAAAGATGTTTCTTTTGTCATAGGTAGTTATGGGTACGTTGGTGGCCTGTATGGTTCTTTGCTACAGTATAGCTTTTTAGAAGATCGCTGGGCAATTGTTGACGACTACGATATGTCAGAAGCTATCATAGGCCTCACGCTGGATAACAAGGGGTATATAGTGTTCTCTGAAGGGGAGTTCTACGAGCTTTCCTCGCCTTAGTAGTTCACCCAACTCCAAGGCTAGCCGCTACTTCTTCCTGAAAAACACCCTAATCAGCACCTTAAAGTTAAAATACTTACGGATGCAATTTTCCAAGAAGCGAGTATAAGCTCATCCGTGCAAAAGATAAAAACTTGTCATTGTACATCATACAACCGCAACCCGGCAATAAAGCGAAAGTCTTTCCGATTGAGCGTATACAAAGGCAGGTCATGTACCAGCGCGGTAGCGGCGATAAAAGCGTCCGGTACGGCGAGTGTATGACTCAATCCGTAACGCTGTACCAGTTGTAACCCTTTATCAGAGATCGTTTCGTCTACGTGAATGATCTTGATCGCGTTCAAGCCTTTTATAATCTTAGCTAAATCCGCTTTATTCAACGCTCCGAACATGAACTCACCAGCAGAAATGGCGCTAACCACAACATTAGCCGTACCAATGACCGCCAACGCCTGAACGACATCTGGCTTGCGCTTCGAGAAATCAATCAGAATATTAGTATCACAAAGTACTACCTGCGCTTGGGCCATGCTTTTGCTCGTAATTCTTCAGCGCTAATATCCCGGTCTTCCCACATTCCGGCTAGCGCCATAAAATCATCAGTAGAAGATGCTTCTTCGTTAGGAGTTAGCGCGGTAGGTTCGTCCAAAGGCTTCTCTACTACTTCTACGTAGTTCAAATCTTCTATGAAACTTAGGAAGGTCTGTAACTTATGATCGGCTACGTTCAGGACTAGTTGCTTCATCTGCTAGAAAGTTTTTTACTACTACGAATATACAAAAAACACTGGTAAACGGTTGCTCACCCGCTTTCCTACTTCTTCCTAAAAAACACCCGAAGCTGCCTACTGCGCCAGGTTAAACCGCAACTGCGTGCCGAACTCCGTCGTCGTGCGGCGAAACGAGTTGGTGATGCGCGGGGTGTTGATCGTACGGGCAAAGTAGAGTTGCAGGTTCAGCCGGTCGTTGATGCGGTAGTCGACCGTGGGGCGCGCCTGGAAGTTCACGTTGCCATTGGTGATGGTGTTGTCGCCCTCCTCGTTGTTCTTGGTTAGCTGCCGCTGCACCGTCTTGGTATCCTTGAAGGCCACCGCCATGTTAAACGTAATATCATTATCCAGCGCAATGGTGCGACCCTGCACCCGGAAGGGCAGCTTGAGCCCCTTCTTGGTGAAGCCTACGTTCAGCGTGACGGCCTGGCTCTGAAGCTCCGTCACCTGGGCGTTCGACATATTCAGCGCCAGGCTGCGCTCCCGGTCGTACGACACCCGGCCCGACAGCTGTCCCTTGGTGCGGATGTTCAATCCGATGAGCGGGGCGAAGCGCTCGGTAATGGTCACCTGCTGCACCACGTATAGCGGCACGAAGAACGAGGAGTCGTTCACCTCGTAGGCAATGGGATAGTCAGTGGGGCGATTCGACAGGTTGAAGCCGTCGGTATACTCCTGAGCGTTGGTGTAGTTGCTTACGCTGTAGTTCGAGGTGTAGGCGTGTGACAGGGTGAGTGTCGGAAATACGTCGCTCAGGCTGGGGAACAAACGGGGCAGACCGGCGTAATCAACCCGCCAGTTCGGCAACGGCAGATTGGGGAAGGGACTCAGGTCAATGGTGTTGGCATCCTGTCCTGAGTAGGCGGCCAGGAAAGCCGGAATGAGCACGTCCTGCGAGCTTAACTGGTACTGCGCCGTGTCGATGGAGTTCTCTCGCTCCAAGCGGTTCAGGATAATCCCGCGGTTCGCCTCGAAGTTCGTAAAGGTTTCCGAGTTGTCGTTGCCATCGTCGCGGCTGAAGGCCGTGCGAATGGTGAGGTACGACACGTTGTAGTTGCCCGACCGCACCGGGTTCAGCGCCGTGTAGTCCCCTCCCTGCACCTGAAAGATCTCCTGATACGTTGACGTCACCGTCTTCTTGAAGTCCACCGTCAGCCGGAAGTCGCGGAAGGGCTCGACGATGGCCTGCACCCCGATGTTCTCTAACTGGTTCTGCTGAAAGGGCATCGTCAGGGCGCCGCCCACCAGCCAGTTGTTCTCCACCGCCGTGCTACGGATGCCCGGGTCCTGACTACCCAGTAAGAAGCCCAAACCGGGCGCGTTGAAGCCGTCGTCGAGCCCGAACACATACGGAGTCGGACGGAAACCCGGCAGCAGCGTACCTTCGCTTAGCGTGTAGGTAAGGTTGATGGTCCGCAGCGACATCAGCGCCCGAAAGAATCCCTTCAGCGCCTTCAGTTCGCGCTTGGGCTTCTCCTCCTGGGTGCTGTCGCTCGGGGCGCCCACCGTGCGGGCCGGACGGCCGCGCGCCGCGCGACCGCGTCCGCCCCCGGCCCCGTTGATCTCGCGCAAGAACTTAATCTTGTTGTAGAAGCCTACCATGTCCACCTTGCCGTTCAGGGCGCGGTCGCGGTTGTTCTGGATAGTGTTACCAATGGTGTCGATGGGGTTAACGACCGGTTCGTCGGGCCGAAACGGATTCGGCTGCGGATTGGGATCGTAGGGACCGGCTTGCCAGGTGTAGTTGGCTCCGTAGCGCACGTCGGCACTGAGCCAGTCGGTAAGCGGGATTTTATCCAACGGCACGGTGTAGGTAGCCGTCAGCGACTGGTCGAAGTTCTTGATGCGGCCCATCTTCTTGAGCTGATCCAGCACAAAGGTGCGTTCCACCTCGGTGTCAATGGCTCCCTCTACCTCGTCCTCCGGCTCGTCAATCAGCGACAGGGCGCGGGCGTTATAGTCGAGCGCCAGGTTGCGCGTCAGGTTCCACTGCAGGGCGTATACCCGGTCGAAGGTGAAAATCTTCTGAAACTGCGGCTCGGAGTTGAAGGTGGTTAGCGCATTGTTGCGGTACTGCGACTTCACGAAGCTGCGCGACACGTCGGCCCGCACGTTGATGCTGCTCGGGGCGGGCGAAAAGTTAAAGTCTTTGATTAGCGCCAGCCAGGGCGAATTCAAAAAGCCTACGTTGGCGAAGGGCTCAATGGTAAGGTCGGGGAAGGCGTAGGTGTAGCCGATGCCGCCCCGCACCAGCCGCCGCTGGAAATCGGCAATCTCGAAGCTGCTGGCCACCTCTTCGCTGTACTGGTACGAAAAGGCGAAGTTCGACAGGTCGAAGAAGTAGTTCTTGGCCTCCTCGTTGGTTTTCACCTTGCGCACGTTGGTGAAGTTGAGGCTGCGCTCGCGGCGCTGCCCGGTCACAATGTCCAGGTACGCGGCGCGCTCGTCGGTGCCTTCGGTGGTCTCGATGGCGTTGAGGGTGGCCTCCAGCGGAATGTCTTCGTTGCGCGGATCGAACTGCGGGGTGATGCGCTCGCGCTCCAGGCTCACGAACATCGGAATCTGTAAGCCGAATTTTTCGGGAAAGAACTTATCCAGGTTCACGTTGGCCGACACGTCGTAGGCGGTGCGCTCCTCGCGGGTGCGCTCCGAGATGCGCGACTGCAACCCTCCGAAGCCGAAGGTAGAGTGCTGCACCGAGGCTGTCACGTTGGCAAAGTCGGCCAGTTGGGTGTTCACCCGGGCGTTCACCGCCCAACCGCCCTGCCGGTCGAAGTCGCCCACCCGCAGTTCGTTGGCCCACAGGCACACCGACTGCGGAGCGCGGTCGGGCGAGCGGGGGTTGCGCACCCCGATCATCATCACCTGAATATTGTTCAGGTCGGGGCTGCCCAGCACGCTCACCTTATATTTATCGCCTTCTCCTCGCGGTTGACTAAACTCCAAATCTTTAGAGAAACCCGTTCTATTGCGCTCGGCCTTGAGTTCGTGTAGCCAGGGAAGCTCAATGTCCATCTCGTTGGCCTCGGGCCACACGTCGCGGGGCGTGGCGCTACCCGGTGGTGAACCCACCAGGGGAATTTCCACCTCGTAGTAGTTGCGCGTCATGTCGTTGCCGATGCGCAAAAACGCGCTGGTGGCCCCGTCGGTCAGGGTGCCGCCCTCGGGCGGTTCGGCGTGCAGGAAGAGCCGCAGGTTGCCGTAGTTGATCAGATCGAGCTGCAAATTCTTGAACACCGCCCGGGCATCGCCGTCGCGCAGGTCGTCCACACACAGTTGAATCGACTGCTCGTTGAGGCGGCGTTGGATGGGCGAGGTGTTGTCCAGATCGCGCACGAAGCCGGGCGGCACCACGTAGGGTGATGCGTTGGTGCTACCGGCGTCCAGCGTGCTGTTCTCCTCAATGTTCACCGTCGAGATGGTGAAACCGGGGTCGTAGTCCTCGCCGTACTCGGTCAGGGTTTTCTCGTTCAGGTCGCGGGTGAAACGCCGCCACTGGCTGCCCACGAACTGGAACTTGGCGAAGCGCAGCACCACCGGCTCGCGAAAGCCGGTCAGGTAGGTGCGCAGGTAGCGGATGGTCTTGAAACCCTGAATGTTGCCCTCCACGCGGTCGGGCTGCCGGATGGGAATCCGGAAGAGGTACCAGGTGACGTTGGGCTGGTCTTGGGGCACAATCTTGTCCACAATGTAGCCGTTGCCCACCCGCAGTTCGTTGGGGCGCAGGTCTATTTCGTATTCGTAGTATTCTTCCAGGGTCGACAGCGTATTATCACGGTTCAGGTCTTCGTTGTCGGGCTCATTGCCGTTCGAGGGGATGAAAGTAGAATTATCGCCTCGCCCGAAGGGGGTGTTGTTCTCGGTGCCGTTAAAATCCCGGTAGCGCTCCACGATCTGCGCTTGCCGACTGTCGTACTCGTCGCCCAGGTAGTAGCGGAAGTTGTCGGCCGAGGGGTCGGCGCGCACGGCATCGGGCACCGTTTCGCCCGCGTAGTAGAAGTTCAGCTCATCTTGTTCGCCCTCACCGTTCCGCACCCCGTCGAAGCCCACGTCCTGGCTCTGGCGTACCTCGGCCGAGATGTTCGAGAATGACTCTATCAGCAACTGGTCACGGGGGGCGCGGCCTTCTTCGTTCACCAGCACGTCGTCCGAGGTGTACTCGTCAGGCAGGCCCTGCTCAAAGAAGTGCCGACTGTCGGGGATCACGTCTTCCGACACGCTGCCCAGGTTGAAGCGCAGTTGGCCACCGGTGGTGTTGTTGCGGTTCACGCGTCCGTCGCGCACCACTCCGTTCTCGCCCTCCAGAAAGGGGTCCATCATCCAGAACTCAATGTACTCGATGTTGATCTTGTCGAAGTCCACGTCGGCGGTGATGGCTCGGGTGATGCCGCCCCAGTGCTCGGTGGGGTCGCCCGCCAGGGTGCCGTCGGGGTTCAGATCGCGGGTATAGTTGAAGGGGCCGCGTTCTTCGGGGAAGTAGGCCAGGTCGAACACCGGCAGGTTGATGTTCTGCTGTTGCTCAGCCTGCTGGGGAAACACCTCCTGGGGGATGATGCCCCGCTCGTAGTGGTTGGCGATCCGGGCCGGGATGTTATCCGGTTTTAGCCCTCCGCGGTTGATGTAGAACAGGTTGTCCACCACGTACCAGGCCAGCTTGGCGCGCTGCGCTCCTTCGCCCAACCGTCCGGGCAGCCCGGCTTCCTCACCAATCGGCCGACCGCCCACGCGGGGCGTGGCCGCCAGTTGCCAGTTCTGCCAGCCGCTCAGGTTGTAGGGCGTGGCGAAGTTCTCGAAGTCATCGATGTAGGAAGTCCCGTCGCCGTTCACCACGTTCGAGGTGCCGGGAATGAGCTGCGCGAACTCAGCGCTCACCCCGATCGACGAGGGCTCTTTGGTCTGGATGAGCGGCAGGGCATCCACCAGTTTGGTCAGGAAGCGCGACTCTTTGCGGTAGTTCAGGTCGAAGCCGTACTTGGTGTTGCGCGTGGGCTCGTCGCCGATGCTGGGGCGCGTGATGGTGGGCCGCTCGTTGAGGTGCAGAATGGTGGCTCCCAGGTTGATGTCGTCGTTCACCTTATAGTCGAAGCGGGTGCCCAGCAGGGTGCGCTGCTGAAAGCTGAACAGGTCGGCCTTCTCGAAGGTGACGCGGATCTCCTTGCCCGAGCTGAGCACCCCGCTGTTCAGAATAGTGACCCGCCCCAGCTGGTAGTCCACCGTGAAGTCGGTGCCCTCGGTGAGGGGCGTGTTGCCCGCGATCACCTGCACCGAGCCTTCGCTGATGTTGATGCCCGGCAGCATAATCTCGTTCGACGAGCCTGCCAGAAAGCTCCCCACCAGGAAAAACTTGTCCTTGTTGGTCTCCAGCGAAGCGTCGTTCTGGGTGCTGTTGTATAGTTCGTCGTAGACGTACCGCTCGATCAGTTCATTATTATCCCCAAACTGCCGGGCCAGGTGGCTTCCGAAAGGTTCCAGCACGGGGAAGTAGACCACCCCCTGGTTGGGGTCGATGGTGACGCCCTCCACGAAGTCGAAGTTGCCGTCGCCGTTGCCCACCGGGTCGTTGTTGGGGTTGAGCCGGTCGAGCCCCAGCAAGCCCACCAGTTGGCGGTCGCGCACGTTGTCGGGACCTTCGTTTAGGCTGGGGTTGTCGATGCCCGCCCGGTCGTCGCGGTAGATGATGCGCAGTTGAAAGCCCTCGCGGGTCACCTGGTTGGCGTTGAGCGAGTACACGTTCTTCATCATCAGGTCCCAGGTGGGCACGTCAGTGTTGATCTTGGTGGGCCGCAGCAGCTTCAGGAAGATCGCCTGGTCGTCGTCCAGGCTCTGGTAGTCTTCGGTGAGTTCGCCCACCTGGTAGCGTTGCCCGTTGATGGTATACTCGTAGGCCACGGCCAGCATCTCGTCGTTTTGCAGCTGGCGGTTCAGCGTCACGTAGCCCAACTGGCTGTTGAAGGTATACTCCTGCGGACTCAGCTTGCGCACCGAGGTTTTGATCTCGTAGTCGGTGGCGCTCACGAAGTCGGGGTAGCGCTGTTGCAAGTCGGCCTCCAGGCCGTCGGGGGTGCGGCTAAAGTTCTTGAGCGTGGCAAACAGGTCGTTGGCATTGTTGGCGGTGGGTTCAACACTGGTCCCGTCGGCAAAGAGTTCGTCTCGAAACACAGCTTGCTCATACCCCTCGCCCAGGTCCATGAAGGCGCCCGCGGTGCGTAGCGTTTCGGTGTTGCCCGTGCGGTTGAGCACGTACACCTCCACCCGCGTCACGTTGAGGCGCGACTGCACCTGGGGCGGGGCGGCCAACCAGCGCTCGTAGCCGTCGCGGAAGAAGTGGCCCAGAAAGAAGTGGCGGTTCTCGTCGTACTCCGAGGAGCGCACCTCGAACTCCCGGCTCTGCGAGCCGTTCTCGATGGTGACCGCGTCGCTGCTGCCGCGCTGCACGGAGGCCACGCTGGTGACGAACAACCGCCCGAACTGCAACTGCGTCTTGAGACCGAACAGGCTCTGCGAACCGGTGATCAGGCTGTTGTTCACCGGCAGGTTCACGTTGCCCAGCTCAATCTTCTTGATGATCTCGTGGTCGTAGCCGGTATATTCCACCTTGATGTTGTTCTGGAAGTCGAAAGAGTTATTGTTATCGAAGTTGGCCGTCACGGCCAGCTTGTCGCCGATTTTGCCGATCACGTTGAGGCTGATCTGCTGGTCGAACTCAAAGTTACCGTTGCGCTGCTGCCGCACCGGGATGGCCGGGTTCTCCACGCGCTGGAAGCGCCCCCCGAAGTCGAGCGTCACGAAGCCGTTGGGCCGAATATCGACGAACGAGCCCCCGAACAGGCGGTCGAAGATGGGCGTGGTGTAGATGGGCGGGATGAGCCGCTTGCCGCTCACCGCGCTTTCGCCGTCCAGGGCCGACGAGCGGTTGCGCCAGTAATCTTGCAGGGCCTTTCGATCCTGGTACTGCTGGTACTGATCAAAGTCCAGGTAAGACGGGGCCCGGTAGTCGAGCCCGTTGATGCGCTCGTAGATCGAGTAGTTCACCGTGGAGTCGTCGACGGTGATATCGGTTTCCACCTGGGTGGGGTCGCGCGGGTACAGGGGCGTGCGCGGGGCCGGGTTAGAGAATGGATCGCCGTAGCGATCGGGCTGCCGGTAATTGGGCTGGGCCGAGGGTTCGTAGGGCGTATTGGGAATGGTATCCGCCAACGCTTCGGCGGCCGGCACTCCGGCGGCCGGCGTTCCGGTGGCCGGCACTCCGGTGGCATTGATCGGATCGTTTACGGAAGGCGTAGCGGTAAGGTCACCTGCCGGATCAGTGTTCGGCAAGGTCTGATCTACGTCCGGCGTGTTTACCGGGGTGGAGGTGGCATTGGGGGTGTCATCATCGGAAGGCACAACCTCCTGGGTCATACCCGGCCGGGCAACAGCCGCCAAGAGCAGCAGCAGTACTACTTTTAACAACGGAGACAACCCATAGGCTGCTTTAGTCGTATGCAAACGAAACCAGTAGGTAGAAAGCACGAAGCAAATATGTGATGATTATGTGGTTTTTAGCGCCAGCTTGATCAGGTCTTCCAGGCGCAGTTCGGTAGACTCGTTCTTCTTTTGCCATTCGCTGATGGCTTTCTCGATGCTTTTTTCGGCCATGTTCCGGCTGATGCCGAGCGTAACCAAAGCAGACAACGCCTCGTTGCGAAGGGTATTGTACGCCCCCGCTCCTAATCCCCGCACCCGCTCGGGCGAGGCCCCGCTGCTGATCATATCTTTCTTGATACGATCCTGCAGCTCCAGCACGATGCGCTGCGCCGTTTTGGCCCCGATGCCCTTGATGCGCTGGATGGTTTTGATATCGTTTTGCACAATGGCGGCCTTGATCTCTTCGGGATCCATCGACGACAGAATGGTAAGCCCCAGGCTGGGTCCCACTCCCGAGATGCTGAGCAGGTCGAGAAA
Organism: Cyclobacteriaceae bacterium; assembly: GCA_965217295.1. Lineage (GTDB taxonomy): Bacteria > Bacteroidota > Bacteroidia > Cytophagales > Cyclobacteriaceae > Tunicatimonas. Next base: position 1,144,755 of record CBDCHR010000008.1, on the reverse strand, counting down.
GAGTTTCTTCTCGTTGGCCTCGGCGAAGCCGAACAGCAGTTGGGCGTCTTCCTTCACGTACAAGTAGGTGTGCAACATGCAGGCCTCGTCGGGCCCCAGGGCGTTGAAGGTGTTGAGCGAAATCCTCACTTCGTACCCTACTCCCTGCACGTCGATGATGACAAAAGTAGGTTCTTTGTGAGCGAGTTTGCCGCGTAAGTAAGCGTACATGAACGAAGGGAAAAGTTGTTGGGCGCAAAGTTGCGCAATGATACTAAAACCGCGGGCAAAGTTATCGAATTTTCTGGGGGATGTTGGTTTTCGCTCAGAGGATAGCTACTGGCCCGGGGTAGCCGCTTTCCCAAAACTATTTCAAGAACCTACGTAACCATTCTTAGACAATCGCTTCACCGTCGACCGTTTCGCGGTTCCGGGCCGAGATTGCCCGACAGAAATGCGGGCCAAACCGGCGAAAGTTGCCCGAACCATACATCGTTGGTGAGGCTTGTTGCCAGTGGGTAGCTCCACCGATTGAGCCTGGACGACCGGTTTGGCCCGATAATTTTTGCTTTTCACCCGTTCCAATGGGTAAATCTACGACCGGGAGGCTGCTCCCCAGCCCTTCCGACGACCTTCTGAACGATTAGGGAGCAGCTCCGCCGCCTCTCCGACGAGCGATTGAACCACCGGGGAGCAGCCTCCCTCCCCTTCCGACGACCCAATCTGCGATCGCGGAGGTGCTCCCCAGCCCTTCCGAGAAGCGTTTGAGCCACCGCGGAGGTGGTGCACGGCCTTCCGGGAGCGGCTTTGAGGTGGAAAAACCGCTACTTCCGGAGTATGTTTTCTGTTGATCTTGCTGGTTTATGACCCTTCAAAATTCATCATTCGGCATTCCTTGTTCGATATTCAAAAAATATCGAACAAGGAATGCCGAATGATGAAAGGAAAACAAATCCACACCACCAACTTACTTTCCTCCCTCTGGCGCCGTACCTCCGGTACGGTGTCCAAAGTAAACGGGTTCTCTGAACCCACCCTAACCGGGAAGGAAAATGTATCCGCCCACGTGCATTTCTCCGCGCAATTCTGCTACTTGGGGGCAACCAACCCCCGCCATGACCAGCGACCTTACCCAAGCCCTCCACCGCGCCCTCGTCGACGAGGCGAAGCGCCGCATCATCGGCGAATCGGTGCCCCGCATCAAGCAGTGCCTGGCTACGCTGAGCACGGACGAAATCTGGCACCGCCCCAACGAAAACGTGGTGAGCGTGGGCAACCTGGTGCTGCATCTGATGGGCAACCTGCGGCAGTGGGTGCTCAGCGGACTGGGCCAGCAGCCCGACCACCGGCAACGTAACCGCGAGTTTGACCACACCGACCCGCTTTCGGCGGACATACTTACTCAACAGCTCGACGTCCTGATGACCGAGGTAGCGGCGGTGCTTGACCAACTCACCCCGGCCGACCTGCTGGCCACCTACCGGGTGCAGGGCTACCAAGAAACCGGGGTGGCCATCCTGATGCACGTCACCGAGCACTTCTCCTACCACACTGGGCAGATCACCTACTTTGTGAAGACGCGTAAGAACGTGGACTTGCAGTACTACGGCGGACAAGACCTCAACCAGACCGCATGAACCTAACCCGCACGCTACTGCTGCACCGTTGGAAAGCCTTCGTCCGCTCACCCGCTCTGGGGCAGCGTCTGGCGGGTGCTTTCTTGATGGGGTTGGTGGTTCTGCTCATGGGAGTCTCTCTGTTCGCCCTGGGACAAAATCTAAACCAAGTACTTGGCGAACTCCTTCCCGGCCGCGATCCGGTGGAGGTGGTTCACCGATGGTTACTCTACTATTTATTGTTCGACCTGATTGGGCGCTACTTCGTGCAGGGGATGCCCACGGCTAGTCTGGCTCCCTACCGGCACCTGCCAATTCGCCACGCTGCCCTGCTTCGTTTTGTGCTGGCGCAGGTGCCACTCACGCTCTTCAACGCGCTGCCGTGGTTGGTGGCGGGTCCGTTTGTGGCCAGTTTGGTGTATCCCCAGTTTGGTTTTGGGGCGGCGGTGGGTTGGGTAGCGACCTTTGCGGCGCTGTTACTCATCAGCTCCTACCTCATTTTCTTCGCCCGCTTGCAGGTATCCGTTCGGCCCGTCCGGGTGCTGGCAGCGCTGACCCTGGTGATCATGTTGCTGGTGCTCGACCGGGTTGAAGTGATTCCTTTGTCAGCGCTGTCGGCCGCCGCCTTCGGGGCGGTGGTGGTGACACCAGGCTGGGCGGGGGTGCCGGTGCTGCTGGCGGGGGCACTGGTGATGGGCATCTATCAATGGATGCAGGGCGGGTTCTACGCCGAAGACCTTCCCGCCCGTCCGGTTTCCACCGGATTACGACGCCTAGACACTTCCCGACTGCGGCAGCGCTACGGGGTAGAAGGGTCGCTAATGCTTAACGAACTCAAGATCATCACGCGCCACCGCCGACCCCGCACGGTCATCGTTAGTAGCCTGTTCATTATTATTGCCTACGGTTTGTTGTTTTACACCGACGAGAACGATATGCAGCTTGGCAACGGCGCACTTCTTTTGCCCGGCGTGGCAATCACGGGAAGTGTTGCCCTCACCTATGGGCAGTTTCTGCTGGCCTGGGAGGGAGCGTATTTTGATGGTTTGCTGGTCGCCAATGTTCCGTCTCGCACCTATATCAGGAGCAAGTATCGTTTGCTATCGGCCTTTTGCTTGGTTAACTACCTGATTACGTTGCCGCTAGGGTTGCTGGGGTGGCCGATTCTGGTGGTGAACACCGCTTGCTTCCTGTTCAACTGGAGGGTAAGTAGTTGGATTGTTATTTACTTCGCCACCTATAACCGGGAGCGCGTCAACTTGGCGTCGGGCGATGTTTTCAATTGGCAAGGGGTTTCCACGCCCCAGTTGTGGCTATCGGCGCTGATCTTGCTGGTTCCGGCGCTCCTGGGGTCGCTGGGCAATTGGTGGATTCCGGGGGCGGGCGTAGCCCTGATCGGGGGATTGGGTTTGCTGGGCTGGTTCACCCACCGCATCTGGCTTGCCCAGACCGTCCGGCGCTTTCGGCAGAAAAAGTATGTCATGGCTGCCGGATTTCGGCAAAAACCAACCTAACTTATGATTGAAGTAAACCAACTGAGCAAACGCTACGGCGAACAAGAAGTGCTGTCGGTCGATCACCTGCACGTGGCCCCGGGCGAGCGCCTGGGGCTGGTGGGCAACAACGGTGCGGGCAAAACCACTCTGTTTAGGTTGCTGCTCGACTTGGTGCGGCCCACCGCGGGCGAGGTGCGCAGCCAGGGGCAGCCGGTGTACCAGTCGGACCACTGGAAAGCCTACACCGGATCATACCTCGACGAAGGCTTCCTGCTCGACTACCTCACCCCCGAAGAGTATTTCTCGTTTCTGGGGCAACTGCACCGGCTGTCGGCCGCCGAAGTGACCGCCCGCCTGCAACCCTTGCGCGGTCTGTTTAACGATGAAATCCTGAACAACAACAAGTACATCCGCGACCTGTCGCAGGGCAACCGCAAGAAAGTCGGCGTGGCGGCGGTGCTGCTCACCCACCCCGCGGTGGTGGTGCTCGACGAACCGTTCTCGAACCTGGACCCTACTACCCAGATTCGGCTCAAGCACCTGCTCACGGCAACGGCCAGCGAACAGCAAACCACCCTGCTGATCTCTAGCCACGACCTGAGCCACGTCACCGAGGTGTGCAACCGGATTGTGGTGCTGCACCAGGGCCGGATCATCCGTGACCTGCGCACCGACGAAACTACGCTGCCCGAACTGGAAGCCTTCTTTGCGAACAGCAGCGATGAGGAGAGTAATGGCGGATAACTTAACCCAGCAGCAAATCGTATTATACGAAAGAACTTCCACTGAGTATCTTATGAATCCTCTGGCTAAGAAAGGACTGACGCTTCTTGAGTACCATCAACTCGAAGAAAGCACTGGTACGCGCTATGAGTATCACGACGGCGAAGTGTTTGCTATGGCCGGGGGAACACTAGAGCACAGTGCGATTACTGCCAATGTTATAAGCCTGTTGAGTAGCCTTCTTCCTGACCATTGCCGGGCTTTTGAGAGCAATTTAAAAGTCTATGTTTCTGCTGCGAAAAAAGGGCTTTACCCGGATGTATCGGTGGCTTGCCGTCCGGTGGACAGAATGCGAGAGATTAACGCTATTACTAATCCGGTTTTGCTGGTGGAAGTACTATCCAAAAGCACCGCTAACTACGACCCCGTATCCACGGCGGGAGGCGAGAAGTTCTGGTTCTTCAGTCAACTGCCCTCCTTGAGAGAATACGTTTTGGTAGAACAGGAAAGCTGGAAGGTAGAAATCAGGTACCGTGATTCGGCTGATAAGAACTGGGAGATGGCTTACTTTTCGGGGGAAAATACCGCAGTTCTTCTTCGCTCTTTTGGAGTAGCGCTGCCTATGAACCAACTCTATCAAGACAGTCTGGATTTCTAAATGCTTCCTCACGCTTTGCTTTCTGATCACCGAAACGATCGATCCGGTTACTGAGCTATTCTGTTCTCAACAACAAAATCACTGGTTTTCAGCTTAGTATGCTATCCTTCCTCCTAAATCGTCCATTATGGGAAACCTCAACGTGAAGCTGGTAGAGAGCCAAAAAGACCAGAACGAGAACACCCGTTGCATCCTGCGCGACCTCAAGGCTTTTGAGGCCATGCTCGATGGTGCGTGGTTCAATGAAGAACCGATTCACATCGGGGCCGAACAGGAGCTGTGCCTGGTGGATGAGCACTGCAAGCCCGCGCCGATCTCGATGGCCGTGCTGGAGCGGCTCACCTCCGATGGCTACACCACCGAGCTGGCTAAGTTCAACCTGGAGTTTAACCTGGATCCGCTGGAGTTCACCGGTAGCTGCTTCAGTCAGATGGCCACCGCCACCGAGGAAAAACTCAGCGAGTTGGCGGCGCTGGGTGAGGACATGAACTTCCGGGCGGTGATGACCGGCATCTTGCCCACCCTGCGCAAATCGGACCTGGAGATGAGCAATCTTACGCCGCTCGACCGTTACCACGCGCTGGTGAAAGCCATCGGCAAGATGCGCGGCAGCAAGCACGAACTGCACATTCGGGGGGTAGACGAGCTCAACGTGAAGCACGATTCGGCCCTGCTCGAGGCCTGCAACACTAGCTTTCAGGTGCACCTTCAGATTGCCCCCGCCGAGTTTGTGGCCAAGTACAACATCGCGCTGGCGATCACGGCCCCGGTGCTGGCCATTGCGGCCAACTCGCCCCTGCTGTTTAACAAACGCTTGTGGAACGAAACCCGCATTGCCTTGTTCCAGCAGTCGATCGATACGCGCAGCGTGTCGGAGCACCTGCGCGACCGCAGCCCGCGGGTCACGTTCGGCAACAGCTGGCTTACCCGCTCGGTCATTGATCTTTACCGCGAAGACATCGTGCGCTTCCGCCCCATGCTGATGTCGGACTGTGAGCAAAACGTGCTGGAGCAGTTAGACGAGGGGAAGACCCCGGAACTGCGGGCCCTGATGACGCACAACTCTACCGTGTACCGCTGGAACCGCCCCTGCTACGGAGTGAGTCCCAACGGCAAGCCCCACCTGCGCATTGAGAACCGCATTTTGCCCGCCGGGCCCAGCGTGCCCGACGAGGTGGCCAACGCGGCCTTCTGGGTGGGCCTGATGGAAGGCTTCGGTGAAGAGTACGAGGATATCACCCGCTGGCTGGAGTTCAACGATGTGCAAGCCAACTTCGTGGCGGCCGCTTTTTCGGGACACGAAACCGAAATCACCTGGATGAAGGGGCAGAAGCTGCCGGTGGCCGAACTGATTGAGAAGGAGCTGCTACCGCTGGCCGAGGCGGGCCTCAAGAAGCGAAAGGTAGCTACGTCGGACATTGATCACTACCTGGGCGTGATTGCCGAGCGCAACCGCACCCGCCAAACCGGCTCGGGTTGGTTGCTGAAGTCGTATCACAAGATCGGCAAGGAAGTGATGCACGACGAGCGAACGGCCACGCTTACCTCGGCCATGATCAAACACCAGCGCTCGGGCCGACCGGTGCACCAGTGGGAGCTAGCAACCAAGGATGATTCGGTGGCCTGGTCGCCCACCTCGCTGCTGATCGAAGAGTTTATGACCCGCGATGTTTTTACGGTAGAGCAGGACGATATCCCGGAGCTGGCGGCCAACATCATGGACTGGCAAAAGGTGCGCTTTGTGCCGGTGGAAGACAAAAAAGGACGGTTGGTGGGACTGGTATCAGTACGCAAGCTGGTGCGTTACCTAATTGGCCGCGCCGACGGCACCGAAGACCGCGCTTGCACGGTGGCTGACCTAATGATCGCCGACCCGATCACCATTGCGCCGGACAAGACGGTGATGGAGGCCATGCGGGTGATGAAGAAAAACCACGCCGCCTGCCTGCCGGTGGTGAAGAAGGGCAAACTGGTGGGTATTATCTCCGAAGGAAGTTTTCTGAACGTGACGGCTAGCCTGCTTGATGCGCTGGGCGAGCATCCGGGGGGAGTGAAGAAGGGGTGAGGCACTTCGTGAAGGTTGATGGTCAGAACGGCTGGTGGGGGCACAAGCCGGGGAGATTGAACTGTCGTATTCGAAATCACTGTTTCATCGTATAAATCGTTGCCTTCCCCCGCCCGGCTTTGGCTACGTATTTCTCCTTGACCAGATAACTTATGTCTTTTCTCAAGGTGTAGGGCGTATAAATTGTTAGATGATTGATTAAATCTTTCATTTTTATCGGCTGGTTCTTCCGAATGAATGCTATTACTTCCTTTTGCCGTTGGTTGAGGTACGCTTTTTTGTTCTTGATCTTTGCGTATTGATCTTCTAACTTCAGGATACATTTCTCCAGACAATCAAGGAAGAACAGTAACCAATTACCTAACAATTCATCTGCTGTACCGCGGTGCTTTTGGGTGTCCATGAGCACCCGGTAATACTCCGCCTTCCTTCTTTCAATCTCGTATTCCATGGAGGAGAATCCCATAAAATCGTAACCCTCCCTCAGTAGCAATAGCGTGGTCAGTAGTCGGGACATTCGGCCGTTACCGTCTTGATAGGGGTGAATGGACAGAAACTCATAAACGATGGTAGCGATTACTATGAGTGGGTGTAATTCGCGGTTTTGCAGATTTGCGCTGCCCCAGCTAACTAAGGCCGACATCTCCGTCGCCACCAAATGAGGGCTAGTGGTGGCAAAGATTACTTTTTGGTGTCCACCGGGGTAGTTGGCCACCACCCTGTTTGATAGCTTCTTATAATTCCCCCGGTGGTGGCTGTCCCTACTACTTTCCTTGAGCAGCAGTTTGTGTAAATGGTGAATGTTATTTTCTGTAAAATCTACGTCAAGATAACCTTCTAAAACCAAATTCAGAACTTGGTAGTAACCATATACCTCCTGCTCATCTCTGGACTTAAACGATGTAATCTTAATTGATTGGATGAATTCTTCCACCTCTTCATTCGTCATTGTAGCACCTTCTATCCGGGCACTCGATCCAATTGACTCGATGGTGGCTATTTGTTTAAGTTCCTTCAGATAAAAAGACTCCGATACAGCCCGTTCTTTCCATTTCCCTTTGAAAGAATCGACGAACCCTACCTTTCTTATGATCGCTTGACTAGTCTTGAAGTCAAAATTCAGCTTTGTTTCGATAGCAACCATTTGGACCAATGATACGAATTATCCGCAAGTTATTCGCATTTTATTTGATTCTCCGCCTAATTTGGCGTATTATAAGGTTAAACACGCTTCTTATCTTAATTGCCGAAATGCGCTAACCAAAGTTGTAGCGCATTGCCGTCCGGATCGTCATTCACCGCAATAACTTTTAAAGACCCACACGGGTTATCCCTGCACCAACCCTCAACTCCTATGTGGAAAGAAGAAGACAACGCCCTGAGAAAAGAATTTGAGTTCGCGGACTTCGTAGAAGCGTTCGGCTTCCTGACGCGCGTGGCGCTGGTGGCCGAAAAAATGAACCACCATCCGCATATCACCAACGTATATAATCAAGTAAGCCTCACCCTGAGCACCCACGACGCGGGCAACACGGTTACTGACAAAGACCAGAGGTTGGCCGAAGCGATTGACAAGCTAGTGTGAAAATGGATGCTGGATACTAGCTGCTGGACACTGGATGCTAGCAACCAGGAGCCAGTGACCAGTTTCTAGCATCCGGTATCTGATCCCGTAGAAAGTCTCTAATCCTATGCTAGATTTTCCCGAAACGGCCGCTTTGTTTCTGGTGCCCACTCCCATTGGCAACCTGGAGGATATCACGCTGCGGGCGTTGCGCATCCTGCGGTCGGTCGACGTGATCCTGGCCGAAGATACGCGTACGTCGGGCAAGTTGCTTAAGCACCACGGCGTGGCCACCAAGATGCAGCCCTACCACGCCTTCAACGAGCACCGTTCGGTGGCCGCCCTGGTGGCGCGCTTGCAAGGGGGCGAGCGCCTGGCCCTGATCAGCGACGCGGGCACTCCGGCCATCTCCGATCCGGGCTTTTTGCTGGTGCGGGCCTGTCTGGAAGCGGAAGTGGAGGTGGAGTGCCTGCCGGGAGCTACGGCCTTCGTGCCCGCGCTGGTGAAGTCGGGACTGCCTAGCGACCGCTTCGTGTTCGAAGGCTTTCTGCCCCCCAAGAAAGGGCGACAGACGCGTTTGCAACAATTGGCTGAGGAAAACCGCACGCTCATTTTTTATGAGTCGCCGCATCGGCTGGTGAAGACACTGGGGCAGTTGGCCGAGTATTTCGGGGAGCGCCGCGCGTCGGTGTCGCGAGAATTAACTAAATTGCACGAAGAGACGCGAAACGACACCCTAAGCGCGTTAGCAGAACACTATACCACCACTCCCCCCCGGGGCGAAATTGTGATCGTTGTTGAAGGCAGATAAGCTTCCGTTTACCCAGAGTAAATACTACCTCCTCATCCTTGCCGTCGGCAGCGCTTTGCTGTTCTGGCTCGGCTGGCCGGTGAAGCCCTTTCCGTTTCTGCTGTTCGTGGCGATGGCGCCGTTGTTCGCTATTGAGAAGCGCGCATCGTATGAGCACTACCGCCATCCGGGACGCGTGTTCTTCGGCTATACTTACCTCACGCTGCTGCTCTGGAACCTGCTCACCACCTGGTGGGTCTACTACTCCACAGCCGTGGGGGCGGTGTTTATGCTGCTGGCCAACGCCCTGCTGATGAGCGTGCCCTTCGTGCTGTTTCGCCTTACCAAGCGGGCGGCGGGCGAGGCCTGGGGCTTCTTCGGCTTCGTGCTCTACTGGGTCACCTTCGAGTACGTGCACCTCAACTGGGACGTGTCGTGGCCCTGGCTCACGCTGGGCAACGGCTTCGCCTCGTTTCCGGAGTGGGTGCAGTGGTACGAATATACCGGCGTGTTCGGCGGCACGCTGTGGATTCTGCTGGGCAACATTGCCTTCTACTACGTCTTTCTGCGCGACGAGGCACTCTGGCAAGGCCTCATTCGCTGGCGTAGCCTTATTTACACCGCGCTGTGGATTGTGCTGCCGATTGTATATTCCTACGTGATCTACCTGCGCTACGAAGAAAAGGGCAAGGAGGTAGAAGTGGTGGTAGTGCAGCCCAACATCAATCCCTACACTGAGAAGTTTGCCGACGGTGATGCGTTCATTCCCTACGCCGAGCAGGTAGATCGTTTTGCGGCCCTGGCCGAGCAACAGATTACTTCCCAAACCCGGTTTGTGCTCTGGCCTGAATCAGCTTTCGACGGAGCTTACTGGGAGCCCACGTTTGCGGATACCGACGTGTACGAGCGCATCATGGCTTTTAAGGAAAGAAATCCCGACGTGTCGCTGGTTACGGGCATGACTTCACTGATCCGCTACGACCTGCCGAGTGAGGTTACGCCCACCGCGCGTTACAGCGAAGACATCGGTTCGTACGACGTGTTCAACACTGCTTTCTTCGTGCCCGACCAAGGCAATCCTGTGTTCTATCACAAGTCGCGGCTGGTGCCCGGCGTAGAGATTATGCCGTACCCGAAGGTGCTGGGCTTTTTGTCTACCCTCATCTTTGACCTGGGCGGCACCTCGGGCGGCTTCGGACGGCAGGCCGAGCGCACCGTGCTGTATAACGCTGATTCGCTGGGTGGGGCACCGGCCATTTGCTACGAATCGATCTACGGCGACTACCTCACCCGCTTCGTGCGCAACGGGGCCCGGATGATCTTCATCATCACCAACGACGGCTGGTGGGGCAACACGGCCGGACACCAACAGCACCTGCACTACGCCTCGCTGCGGGCCATTGAAACCCGACGCAGCGTGGCCCGCTCGGCTAACACCGGCATCTCGGCCTTCATCGACCAGCGGGGCGACATTCATCAGGCCACCGACTACTGGACCCAGGATGTGATCCGGGGCACTATCTTGGCCAACGACCAACTCACCTTCTACGCCCGCCACGGCGATTACCTGGCCCGCACGGCCGCCTGGCTGTCGGTGTTCGTGCTGCTGGCCGCCCTGGTGAAGGGGAAAATTACGTAGCGACAGATTGCAATCTGTCGCTACGATATATCATTCACACCGATATTTACCGACATGAATCTAGACCACATTCTTCAACAAACCGTTGCCATCACCAAACAGGCCGGAGACTTTATGCAGGAGGAAGCCCGCAAGTTTCAGCTTTCGGCTATCGAGTATAAGGGCAAAAACGACCTGGTGTCGTACGTAGATAAGGAAACCGAGAAAATTCTGGTGGCGGGGCTGCGCGACCTGCTGCCCGAGGCTGGTTTTATCACTGAGGAGGGCACCACCGACGTGGGGCGGGCCGAACGTTACAACTGGGTGATCGACCCGGTGGACGGCACCACCAACTACGTGCACGGCCTGCCGCTGTACTCGAGCAGCATTGCGCTGATGGACGGCGACGAGGTGGTGCTGGGGGTGATCAACGAACCCAACCGCGGGGAATGCTTCCACACCGTGAAGGGCGGCCCGGCTTATTTGAATGACACCGAGATCCGGGTGTCGCCGATAGACGAATTGGCCAACAGCTTGCTAGCGACGGGGTTTCCGTACTCGAAATTTAAGAACCTGCCCGTGTACGTAGAGATTGTGCAGGACCTAATGCAGTGCACCCACGGCTTGCGCCGGATGGGCAGCGCGGCCGTGGACCTGGCCTACGTGGCCTGCGGTCGGTTTGAGGGGTTCTTTGAGTATAATCTGAAACCCTGGGACGTGGCGGCGGGAGTCTTTCTGGTGCAGCAAGCCGGGGGCACGGTCACCACCTTTAGCGGCACGGATAATTATATTTTTGGGGGCGAATTAGTGTCCGGCGGGACGATCCACCCGGAGTTCTTGAAACTGATTCAGCGGTATTGGTACCGGGGGAAAGAATATTAAGAAGGTAATTCGATGCCGCCCTTCTTAATCAACTCGGCTACCGAAAAGCGGTATTGGTTGAGGATAGTGATCGGCTTGTCCCAGTCTTTGGTAATCCAATCCTGCTGGGGATAGGCCACCGTCACTTTCCGGTTGGCACTAAAAAGCCAGACTATCTGCTTCACCCCGAAAGCAAACAGCTTCTCGGTTTTGGTATGATAATAGTCCGCCGGAGTATTGAAATTGGTGGTATCGGCTTTGGTGTCTATCTCTATGGCTACCAAAGGAGGAATATCAAAATATTTGTTCTTAAGCGGGGTGCGCTGGAGCGTAGATTTTTGGTAGATGGCAATGTCAGACGACAGGTTATTTCCCCGTTCAAGGTGCAAACCAATTTCGTTAGTGATAATCTTGTACTGTTCTTCCGGCAGCTCTCTGAATAAGAATCTGAGCACTGTCGAGACGATAATGCCTTGCACATCACTGCATCCCATAATATCTTCCGGTTTTTTTTGGTTGGTCAGCACGTCGCGGTAGCCCCGGTAGTAGATCGGTTTTCCGTCCATTTCTTCGTACACCAGCACGTCGGGTACTTCCTCGGATGCAAGTTGGGGGGCAGTCTCGATCATCTTACTTCACTTCTTCGTAATCAACATACTCGCCACCCTTAAAATCCTGGGTGTTGCGCGTTTTCTTTTCTTCCGGGGGGATGTGATCGACGTGGATGTGGCCGTCGGGGCGGTGCTGCTGTTGTTCGCGGCGATACTTGGGACCGAATTTATTCTTTCGGGCGTATTCCTGCTGCATGCGGCGGGCATGTTCGATAGGAAAGAATAACTTGAGCATAAAATTGCTCGCTTTGTAGACGATATAGATGAATATAATGGTGATTAGCAAAAACTTCAGCATAACGGATGATAAGTTACGGGGGTTGGTAAACCCCAAAATACGCAAATATGGCTAGATCGCCAACCGGCAGTAGTGGGCCAAATTGAATGTTAGCACCACTAGATTAACGTTGTTTCATTGCCGATGGTTTGCTTAAGCCGTTGTCACTCAAAATCTTCGTACAGTAAATACTGCTCGCGCATTGCCCGGTAAGCGGCTAAGTCAGCCTCCCAGCTTTGTTGAATATCCTCCTCGGTTTGCCCCGCCGCGATCTGTTGCTGCAGCGTTTCGTTGCCCGCCAGAATCCGAAAGGTAGCGGTCAGGAAAAAATCCTCGTCCGAAATACCGCCTGCCCGGGCCTGCTCGTGCGCTTGCAGCACGTACTTGAGCGTGAACTGATCCAAGGGTTCAACTTGGCGTAAATTGGCTCCGTAGCAGCGCTGGTTCTCGTGCTTGGGGCTGCTTACCACGCCCGGAATAGCCCGGGGCACAAAAGTGAAGGTATCGGCGGCGTTTACCTCGGCGAAGGCGCGGTTCGGATGGCCGTACACTTGGAACGGAAAATCGGTGCCCCGCCCCAGCGTGGCCACCGTGCCCTCGAGCAAGCACAGCGCCGGATACAGATTGACCGCCTGATCGTTGGGCAGGTTGGGCGACGGGCGCACCGGCAAACTATAGCGGTCGCGGTGGGAGTAATTTTCTACCGGAATTACCGTAAGATCAGTCCGCGCACTGTCGGTGAGCCAGCCCTCGCCATTGATCATACCCGCCAGTTCGCCCACCGTGAGGCCGTGCACCACCGGAATGGGATGCATCCCCACGAAAGACTCCACGCCCGGCTGCAATACGGGTCCGCCTACGTAAAAACCGTTGGGGTTAGGCCGGTCCAGCACCAGCATGGCCTTGTTTTGTTCGGCGCAGGCTTCCATCACGTAGTGCATGGTGCTGATATAGGTATAGAAGCGCGCTCCTACGTCCTGAATGTCAAAAATCACCAGATCAATACCGTTTAACTGTTTGGGAGTGGGTTTTTTGTTTTTGCCGTAGAGCGACACGATGGGTAGGCCGGTAGTGGGGTCGGTGCTGTCGTTGATCAGGTCGCCCGCGCCCGCTTCACCCCGGAAACCGTGCTCGGGGGCAAATATCTGTTTCACGTTCACGCCCAGCGCCACGAGCGAATCTACCAGGTGAGTTTCATTGATCAGGGAAGTGTGGTTCACCACCAGCGCCACGGTTTTTCCTGCTAACAGCGGCAGATAGGCACTGGTCTGGTAAGCTCCCGGGCGAATGGGTTGGTCGGCCACCGGCTCTTCCGGCAGATTTTCTTGTGGAGTGGTTTGCGACTGGCAGGCGTAGGCTATAATCAGTAGCGTGCCTAGAATGGTGCTTCGGCTCATAGGTTTGCTCATTGCTTTTTTCACTGCGGGTTGTTCTGGTCACCAAATGTATTGCAAATCAGCGAAATGTTCGTGTACTTTACCCGCAACCTTCGAGCCGTTCGTTTCATTCCTTCCAATTAACCCGCTTCCGCCCCCTTGAACCTTTCTTACTTTATATCCAAAAAGATCAGCCAGGCCGAAAGCAAGTCTTTTTCGTCGACCATCAACAAGATCGCCATCGCCAGCATTGCGGTGGGCCTGGCCGTGATGATGATCTCTTTTTTGATCCTGGATGGGTTTCGCCAGGAGGTAAAGGACAAAATCTACTCGTTTAGCGGACACATTCAGGTCACCAAATACTCGCTCGACAACTCCATGCAGGAGGAGCCGATCTCGACCAACAACCTCTTGTATCAGCAGCCCGAGCGCTTTGGAGCGGTAGACCACGTGCAGGTATTTAGTCACAAGGCGGGTCTGCTCAAAACGCCGGACGAAGTATTAGGTGCTGTCATCAAAGGAGTGAGCACCGACTTTGACAGCACCCGTTTCAAGCGCAATATCAGCCGGGGGCATTTTATCCGGTACGACAGCAGTGGCTACTCCACCGACGTGCTCATCAGCCAGAAGATTGCCAACACCCTGTTGCTCGACACCGGCGACAACGTGCGGATGCACTTTATTGATCCACCCAACAACCGGATTCGCAAGCTGCACGTGCGGGGCATTTACGACACCGGTATCGAAGAGTTCGACGATCAGGTTATCCTGGGCGACATTCGTATGATTCAGCGCCTCAACGACTGGCCCGATTCGCTGGTAGGAGGTTTTGAGGTATTTCTAAAGAGCAGTGACCAGGTAGATCAGGCTGAAGTGGCGCTGCAAGACGAGCTGGAATATAGCTTGTTCGTAGAAAAGGTGAGCGATAAGTACGTACAGATTTTTGAGTGGTTAGACCTAATCAACAACAATGTGGTGGTTTTTCTGGCGCTCATTCTGTTTGTGGCCTGTTTCAATATCATCAGCATTTTGCTTATTCTGATTATGGAGCGCACGCAGATGATCGGTATTTTAAAGGCTTTGGGTGCTAAAAACCGGCAGATTCGCCGGATTTTTACCTACAACGGTCTGATACTGGTGCTGAAGGGCATGCTCATCGGCAACGTGATTGGTATTGGCTTCGGGCTGCTGCAGTCGCATTTTAAGATTATTCCCCTTGATCCGGAAAATTACTACATGAGCTTCGTACCCATTCAGTGGGATTTTCTAACGATTGTGTTGCTCAACCTGCTCACTTTTGCGGTGGTGGCACTGGTGCTGGGCATCCCGACGGTGGTGATCCTGCGGATCGATCCGATTAAGGCCATTCGGTTTGATTAAATGTTCGGGGTTTAGGGTTCTGGGCTTGATAAACTCAGAACCTAGAACCTTCAACCCGTATACTCGTACTTCCGAAACATGCTGCGCACCTTCATCAGGATCACTCCGCCGAAGGCCTCCCAGAAGATTTTGCTCGACATTTTTGATAATCCCCGCGTACGGTCAGTGAAGATGATGGGTACCTCAGTGATTTGAAATCCGTGCTTCCAAGCGTTGAATTTCATTGATATCTGGAAGGCGTAGCCGACGAACTGCACCCGGTCGGGGTCGATGGCCTCCAGCACCCGGCGTCGGTAGCACTTGAAACCCGCGGTGGCGTCGTTGATGGGCATGCCCGTGACCAAGCGCACGTACTGGCTGGCAAAATAAGAAATAAGCACCCGCCGGATGGGCCAGTTCACCACGTTAACTCCCGTGACGTAGCGCGACCCGATGGCCAGATCGTAGTTCTGCTCGGCGCAGGCTTTGTGCAGGCGCACCAAGTCTTCAGGATTGTGGGAGAAGTCGGCGTCCATCTCGAAAATATACTCGTAGCCCTGCCGGATGGCGTAGCGAAAGCCCGCAATATAGGCGGTGCCCAGCCCCTGCTTGCCGGGTCGCTCGAGCAAGTGAATTTGGTCAGGATAAGTGCTTTGCAATCCGCGCACAATGTCGGCGGTGCCGTCGGGTGAGTTGTCGTCGACGACCAACACCTCGAAGACTACGGGCAGCGAAAAGATGGCATCTAGCAATAGCTGAATATTCTCTTTTTCGTTGTAGGTTGGAACGATGACCAGGCTGCGGTTGGAGCTCACTAATTAGCAATTAGGATAAAAGGCCAAAAATAGCCAGCTTTCGCCGATAAAAAAAACGTGTACCGGCCACCAATGAACGCTACTGATAAGAGAAATCCCTGCATTTTTTTGGACCGCGACGGAGTGATCAACCGTGACCGGGTGAACTACGCCTACCGCCTGCCCGACTTCCTGATTTTGCCCCGGGTGCCCGAAGCCCTGCGAAGGCTCAAAGCGGTAGGCTACCGGTTGGTGATCGTCACCAATCAATCGGGAATTGCCAAGGGCATTTACACCCGAGAGCAGATGCAGACCTGCCACGACTTCATGAACATGGTGACCGGCCATTTGGTGGATAAAATTTACTACGCACCCTACCATCCGTCGGTCAGTGAATCGCTTACCCGCAAACCCGACAGTCTGATGCTCGAGCGGGCGATGGTCAAATTCAACATTGACCCCGCCCGTTCGTGGATGGTAGGCGACAAGGAGCGCGACTTGCTTCCGGCGCAGAAATTGGGTGTTCCGGGCATTTTGATTGATGAATCCCATCCGGAAACCACCGCCCAAACGACCGTGAGCAGCTTATGGGAAGCGGCGGAGTGGCTATCAAAACGGGTGCGCCCTAACGATGCCGTCGCGTAAAAACAAGTTAGCGTACCGGCGATGGTTTTGGAGCAACCTTCCGAGTGCTTCTCGTGCAATTCCTACTTCTTTCTGAAGAACACCCGAATCGGCACGCCCTCGAAGTTGAAGTGCTCGCGGATGCGGTTTTCCAGAAAGCGGGTATAGGCCTGCTTCACGTACTGCGGGTGGTTGCAGAAAAACGCGAACGTGGGCGTGTACACCGGCAGTTGTGTCACGTATTTGATCTTGATGTACTTGCCCTTCACTGAGGGCGGGGGCTTCTGTTCTATCTCGGGCAGCAGCGTGTCGTTGAGCTTGGAGGTGCTGATGCGGCGCTGCCGGTTCTCGTGAATCTCGGCGGCCTTCTCAATGGTCTGGTACACCCGCTGCTTGGTGGTCATGGAGGTGAACAGAATGGGAACGTAGTTGTACTCGCCCAGGCGCTCGTAGATGTGCTCTCGAAACTGCTTAGCAGTGTGGGTGTCTTTGTCAATCAAATCCCACTTGTTCACCAGAATCAGGATGCCTTTGTTATTCTTGTGGGCCAGTTGCACGATGTTCATGTCCTGCGCTTCCATGCCCCGCTGGGCGTCGAGCATCACAATGCAGATGTCGGCGTCCTGCAGGGCCTGCACGCTGCGCAGCGTGGAGTAAAACTCGATGTTGTCCGAAATCTTGGCCTTCTTGCGCAGTCCGGCCGTATCTACCAGGATAAACTCCTTGCCGTACAAATTATAGCGGGCGTTGAGCGCATCGCGGGTGGTGCCCGCCACGTCGGTGACGATGCTGCGCTCCTCGCCCAGCAGCACGTTGAGCAGCGAGGATTTGCCCACGTTGGGCCGCCCCAGAATGGCCAGCTTCGGGATGCCCGCTTCGGGGTCTTCGGCATCGTCTACGTCGAAGTGCGACACCACCTGATCGAGCAGGTCGCCAGTGCCCGCCCCGCTGGCCGACGACACCGGAAACACCTCGCCCAGGCCCAGGCCGTAGAACTCGGCGGCCAAGTAGTTGCGCTCGGAGTTGTCCGCTTTATTGGCGATGATATAGATCGGCTTCTCGGTGCCCCGCAGTTGGGCGGCAAAGCTTTCGTCCAGGTCGGTGATGCCGGTTTCCACGTCCACCATAAACAGAATTACCGTAGCCTCATCGATGGCCAGTTGCACCTGGTTGCGGATGGCCTCTTCAAAGATGTCGTCGGAGTTGGTCACGTAACCGCCGGTGTCGATCACGGTGAAGTGCTTGCCGGTCCACTCGGCGTAGCCGTAATGGCGGTCGCGCGTCACGCCGCTCACATCATCCATGATGGCCTGCCGCCGCTCCACCATGCGATTAAAAAAGGTGGATTTCCCTACGTTGGGACGTCCGACAATGGCTACAATATTTGACATGGTGATTGGGATTGGGTTGATCGATTGTAAAAAATAAGCGCGGTCTGTTCGGTAAAAATAGGAAATTTTTGCTACGAACGGTAGCCGAAGTTCTGCAGTTTGCGGTGTTCGCGTCGCCAATTCGGCACCACCTTCACGTGTTGTTCCAGGTGCACCTGCTTGCCAAAAAACTTCTCTAGGTCGGCTCGGGCCTGTATGCCCACCTTTTTGAGGCCCGCCCCACCTTTGCCAATCAGAATTCCCTTTTGCGTGGCGCGCTCCACGTAAATTTCGCAGCGCATCCGGATAATCTGCTCGTCTTCCTTGAATTCTGTCACCAACACCTCGCTGCTGTAGGGCACTTCTTGTTTGTAGTTCATGAATATCTTCTCGCGCACAATTTCAGCGGCAAAGAAACGCTCCGGCTTGTCAGTGATCTGGTCTTTGTCGAAGTAGGGCGGATGCTGGGGCAGACGCTGCAGAATGGCTTCCAGCACGGCGGCCACGTTGAGCCCTTCCAGTGCCGAAACCATAATCGACTCGGCGGGCTTCACAATTTCCTGCCAGTAGTTCATCTTGTCCAGCGCCTGGCTGCCCTTGGCCAGATCGATCTTGTTCATCACCAGCACCACGGGCACTTCCGAATTAATTAGCTTCTGCATGTAGGCATCGTCTCCGCCAGGTTCCGCCTCGTACTTTTCGTACAGGTCGGTCACGAACAGAATCACGTCGGCATCTTCCAGGGCGATGTCGACGAAGCGCATCATCGCCTGGTGCAGTTCGTACTGCGGTTTCACCAGTCCGGGCGTGTCGGAGTAGACGATCTGGAAGTCGTCGCCGTTCACGATGCCCATGATGCGGTGGCGGGTGGTTTGCGCCTTGGAGGTGATGATCGACAGCCGTTCGCCCACCAGGGCGTTCATCAGGGTTGACTTGCCCACGTTGGGTTTGCCCACAATGCTCACGAAGCCCGCCTGGTGTGGATCGACCTGTTGGGTTGGGCTAGGGGCGTCTTCACCGGATTGGTTTTCATCCGGTTGGGCCACACTTGGTTGGGCCACACTTGGTTGTACGCCAGCCTGCTCGGCGTTGTCGGGCAGCGATTTGTCTTTTTGGTGCGTAGTGCTCATAACGTTTTAAATATCCCGCAAAGATATTTGTTTATACCAACGTAACCTTTACTTTTGTAATTCGTTTTTAACGATACACCGCGGGGTAGAGCAGTTGGTAGCTCGTCGGGCTCATAACCCGGAGGCCGCAGGTTCGAGTCCTGCCCCCGCTACTATTCAATCCCTTACCAGGTCAGTATCTGGTAAGGGATTTTGCTTTGAAGTAACGCGTCATCATTCAAGGTAGTGCAACTTAATCCCCCCTAACAATGTCTTACAAAGTGGGCACAACCACTTAAGTATGAAAAACAAGTCATTTGTTTTCTGGGGACTAATCGGCAGTGGAGTACTGTTTGTCCTCACGCTGATCATCGTCGGCAACATCCTCACCATCGGCGACAATCTCGCTGAGATTCACCCGATTGCCAGCTACGCATTTTACGGCGTGACAGTGCTGCTGCTATTTCTCCTGATTGTTCGCCCGCTGCTAGCCGTATTCTCGCTGCCCGAGATTCAGGCCAGCGCCTTTATGGATGAAAACAGGAACGATCCCGGAGCCAAAGTAGCCACCAAGGTGGCCAAGCAGCTGCTCAGTCAGGGCCAGTTGGAAGAAGAAGAGAAAACGGCGCTGCGCGACCTAATCAAAAAGAACCAGGACCCTTCGGATACGCTGGAAAGAATTTTTGATACGCGGCTCGATCAGATGGATGACATCGTGCACCGCCACGCCAAGCAGGTATTTGTCTCCACCGCCCTGTCGCAAAACGGCCGTCTGGATGCTTTTCTGGTGCTGGCCATCAACTTCCGGATGCTCAAGGAGCTGATCAGCCACTACGGCTACCGGCCCACCTATCCACAGCTGGTGAAAACCTACACCAAGGTGCTTTCGGCCGCCCTAATTGCCGACGGCATCGAGGACACCCAGTTTGCCGAGATCTTTCCCATGCTGAGCAAGGGGTTTTTGGGCGTGATTCCGGGACTTAGCACGCTTTCTTCCTCGCTGCTGCAGGGCACGGGTAACGCCTTTCTGACGCTGCGCGTGGGCTACATCACCAAGAACTACTACGCGCTGGCCAACCAGGGTTTGTCGCGCCGCGAACTGCGGGTCAGGGCCAACCGCACGGCCATCAAAAAGCTGTCGCTGATCGTACGTGAGTCGTTGCTGATTTTCCCGCGTGAAGCGCAGCGCAAAGCCCGGCAGGTGCTCAGCTTCGTCTAGCCCGCAAACAAGCGGCCCGTGAAACCGATTACAGTAGGTACACAAACTTATCGCCATACCCATGCCCTACCGCCGACGCCGACGCCGAAAACAGTCACCTTCCGTCCCTAACCATCCTTCTTCCCGACGCCGCTCCACCGCCGACCGCCCTGCCACGCGCCGACGCCGTCGCCAAAAACGCAACCCTTCGGCCCGCCGACGCAAGGGTGCTGTGGTGCGGGGCGCGCAGAACCGCCTCAAGCGATTCGCGCAAGCGTCGATTCTCACCGTGGCGATCACCGGATTCTTGCTGCTACTGCTAGCTCCCAGCGAAGCCGGTTACTCCCAAGACACGACCACCACCGAAGAACAAATTCCTGATTCAGTGGCCATTGTTGACCAGGTGGCGACCGAAGAGCTCATTTCTTCGGAAGAAACGGCGGAGGAAGATAGCACCGCCCTGCGGCCCGAAGACGTAGGCCGCGCCGCCAAAGACGAAGCTGTCGGCACCTTACACAACCTTTGGGACGGCTTTTATGCTAACCTTCCCAAATTACTAGTTGCCTTGGTTGCCTTGCTGCTGGCCTGGGGACTGGTGAAACTGGTGCAAGCCCTGCTGCGACGCACCATTGGCGGATGGAAGAACTCCGGAGCCATCATCACGCTGACCACCATTTCGCTGTGGCTACTGGCAATTGGGTTGGCCATCAGCGTGGTGGCGGGCGACATCCGGGCGCTACTTGGTTCGTTAGGTTTAGTGGGTTTGGCCCTGTCGTGGTCGCTGCAAACTCCTATCGAGAGCTTCACGGGCTGGCTACTTAACTCGTTTCAGGGCTACTACCGGGTGGGAGACCGTATTAGCGTGGGCGAGGTGTTTGGCGATGTGTATAAGATCGACTTTCTGACCACCACCGTGTGGGAGATCGGCGCTCCCTACCGCGACGGCTTTGTGCAGGCCGAGCAGCCCACCGGTCGGCTGGTGACTTTCCCTAACAATGAGGTGCTCACCGGAACGGTGGTGAACCTCACCGGCGACTTCCCCTACGTATGGGACGAACTTGCCATTGCCGTGGCCAATGAGTCGAACCTGTCGGTGTCGATGCAGGTGATCGAGCGGGTGGCCAACGACCTGCTGGGCGACTATATGAAAGAACCCGCCGAGCGTTACGAGCGTATCCTGCGGGATGCCGACCTGGAGTATGACATCAATACCAAGCCACAGATCTACATTTCGCTTAACGAGTCGTGGACCGACGTGATTGTGCGCTACCTGGTGGGGGCGCGCGAACGCCGCGGCTGGAAGAGTCAATTGTCGCTCAAGATTATGGAAGAACTCAACCGCATGGAGCACAAAGGCAATATCAAATCGGTGTACCCGCGGCAGCAGGTGCAATTCGTGAATGCTAATGGTGATCCGGACGAGGTAACGGAGATTAAAAAGGAGCGCTACAAGGGGGCTAACGGAGAAACCAGCTAGTTCTATTCTTGCGAAGTAAGTATCTTACCGCAGCGCCTTGGCCATGGTTTCGCCGATGTCGGCCGGTGAGTTTACCACCAGCAGGCCGCATTCTTCCATCACCCGCATTTTGGCCTCGGCGGTGTCTTCTTCACCACCGATAATGGCTCCGGCGTGGCCCATGCGGCGGCCGGGAGGGGCGGTTTGCCCGGCAATGAAGCCCACCACTGGCTTGGGATTGCCCTGCTCCTTGATCCAGCGGGCGGCCTCGGGTTCGTACTGTCCGCCAATCTCGCCGATCATCACCACTGCTTCGGTGTCAGGGTCTTCGATGAGTAACTGCACCGCTTCTTTGGTAGAGGTGCCGATGATCGGGTCACCGCCGATGCCGATGGCGGTAGAAATGCCCAACCCGGCCTTCACCAGTTGGTCGGCCGCTTCGTAGGTCAGCGTTCCCGACTTGGAAACCAGCCCTACTTTGCCCTTCTTAAACACGAAACCGGGCATGATGCCCACCTTCGCTTCTTCGGGAGTGATTACCCCGGGGCAGTTGGGCCCGATGAGCGTGACGTCGCGCTTTGACTTCAGAAAATCCTTGGCGATCATCATGTCTTTGGTGGGAATGCCCTCGGTGATGGCGATGATCACCTTGATACCCGCGTCGGCGGCTTCCATGATGGCGTCGGCGGCAAAAGCCGGAGGCACAAAGATGATCGACACGTCAGCACCCGCTTCTTCCACCGCCTTCTGCACGGTGTTGAATACCGGCCGCTCGAGGTGCGTTTGCCCACCCTTGCCGGGAGTGACGCCGCCCACCACCTGGGTGCCGTACTCGATCATCTGTTCGGCATGGAAGGTGCCCTCCGAGCCGGTGAAGCCCTGGACGATCACGCGGGAATCTTTATTAACTAAAACGCTCATGGAATCGGGGGTTAGTTTTTTCACAAAAATAGACAAATGAGGGGAAAGGAAAAATGTGAATCATGAAATGTGAAACCACTGAACGCAGATCAGGAAGTACGCTGTTGGGGTCGGCGCACAAAAGTGTCTGGCCATTCGTAGATATTGCTTTATTTTACTGCTTTCACACTTACTGCCTGCTATGCTTCCCCCTAAAATTATCGGATTACTCGTGGGCCCGCTGCTCTTCTGGTTGGTTACGGCCTTCTTGTCGGTGAAGGGGCTAGATGCTAATGCGGTGCGCGTGATTGCGGTGGCCGCCTGGCTGGTGGTGTGGTGGATGACCGAGGCGGTGCCCCTGCCGGTGACGGCCCTGCTGCCCCTGCTGCTGTTTCCACTGCTCGGCATCTTCACCATCGGCGAAGCCACCGCCCCCTACGCCAGCCCGATTGTCTTCTTGTTTATGGGCGGGTTCCTGATTGCCCTGGCGATGGAGAAACGAAACCTCCACCGCCGCATCGCCCTCAACCTAATTCGCCTCACGGGCACCGACGCCAACGGCATCATCCTGGGCTTTATGCTGGCCACCGCTTTTCTGAGCATGTGGATATCCAACACTGCTACCACCGTGATGATGCTGCCCATCGCCATCTCGGTGATCGACCTGCTGAAAGAATCGTTACCTGCGGAGAAAGAAGCGGCCTACCGTCGGTTTGCCCTAGGGTTGATGCTATGCATTGCCTACGCGGCTAATATCGGGGGCACCACCACCATCATCGGCACGCCGCCCAATGTGGTGCTGGTGGGCTACCTGCAGCAGTTTTACGGACAGGAGATTACCTTCGGTCGCTGGCTGCTCATCGGCATTCCCTTTTGCGCCATTTTGCTCAGCAGTACCTACTGGTTGGTGACCCGCGTGCTGTTCCCGCACCGACTGGGCACCCTGCCGAACTCTCGCGCGTTGATCGCTGACAAGCTACGGGCGCTGGGCGTGATGTCTCGGGCCGAACGGGGAGTGACATTAGTGTTCGCCCTTACGGCCTTTGGGTGGGTATTTCAGAGCAATTTAAATGCCTGGCTGGGCCATGATTACCTCAACAACACCCTGATCGCGATGGGGGGAGGCATCCTGATGTTCATCGTGCCGGTGAGCGTGCAACGGGCCGAATACCTGCTGGACTGGGAAAGCACCACCCGCCTGCCCTGGGGCATTTTGCTGCTGTTCGGCGGCGGGTTGTGTCTGGCCAAGGGCATGGAAACCACCGGTTTAGTGCAGTGGGTAGGCGACCGGATTGCCGAGCAGTCGGGCATTCGTCTGGTTTGGCTGGTGCTGTTGCTTACGGCTTTTATGCTGTTTATGACCGAGATCATGAGCAACGTGGCGCTGGTGGTAATCTTTGTGCCGGTGGTGTTTGGCATTGCCGACGGACTGGGCATCGAGCCGCTGTACCTGGCGATACCTGTCACCCTAGCCTCGAGCTGCGCCTTCATGATGCCCATCTCCACCCCGCCCAACGCCGTGGTGTTCTCCAGCGGCTACATCCGCATCGGGCAAATGGCCAGAGCGGGCTTGTTGCTCAATATCATCTCTATTCTGGTGCTGGTGGTGCTTGCCTTGACGGTGGTGCGGTGGGTTTATTAACATGGTGTGCCATAATTCAGGAACCTTCGGCAATCGCTTTAATATCCTTCTTCAGAACAGCGATATGGGTTTGCACAATCTACCACACTTCTTCTGCATCTACGCCGAAGTAGTTGTGGGCCACGATATTTCTAAAGTTCTTAATCTTGGCCCAGGGAATGTGAGGATGCAAATTCCTAGTTTCCTGGCTCAGTTTGGCTACGCTTTCACCAATCACAACAAAGTTCATCAGCAACCGCGTCGGACGTTTTAACATCAGCGTAGAACTCGTCGACGCTTGATACGTTTGCGGTGAAATCCAGTATCTTCTGGGCAGAATCAATGACCGCTAACAAGTTGGCTTGGTCTTTTTCAGACATAGGTTACGGAGTCCAAAATTTGCTGCCTGAAATACGATTTAATGTACTTCTCTCAGTCCAGATCTACTTCCTTTCCAAACTCTGCCTGAACTGCTTTTACAATTTCTGCCTTTTTTTCGGTCAAAGCATCCGTATTAGGGGCGAACTCGATGAGTAGATCAATGTCGCTGTTTTCGGTTTGTTGGTTAAGCGCGTAGGAGCCAAATAGACCAAGTTTGGTGACGCTGAGATTATGGCTGAAGTCGGCTTTTTTGGTGTGCAAGTAAGCTAATACGTCCTCTTTCTGCGGATTCATATTTTTGAGTAATCAGCATCGACTGAAATGCTACGCCGAAATCTTAGACGTAGCAGTAAGCTTATACGCGACTTTCGTTATCATTTCCATAGCCCACGAATTAATTCGTGGGCTATGGAAATGATGGGACGTTCGGGTTACATTTAAATTTCTACGCCCTCTTCATTCCTCGCCGTGCGGTCTAAAAAATCAAGTATTACTTTTTTTGTGTTTCTTAATCTACACGCACTTTCGACAGTATCTTTTCTAGTAAACCTCTTCAGGTGTTCAATATTTTTGAAAGCAAGTAGACAATTGACACAATAAGTAAGAATAATTGTAGCCCTTAGGTCGCTATGGTATTTTTCACAAATGCTTTCCAGGGGTACTATAAACTTATCTACTGCTACATGCCTCTGCTTATAGTCGTTTGCTTGTACCCACTCACTGAAAAGATTGGTAAACTCGTCAAGAAAAGGATCATCGCCTGGCTGCATTCCACGCGCATTTGCGTCAGTGGCCATATGATTTTTTCCTTGGCCTATCTTATTAATATTATCCTGCCATGTTTCTACGAACAGCTTATGTTCGGTAGCAAAGTACTTGAATGATTCTTCGAATGACTGCTTTGCAACTTTAATATAATCAATCTGAGCGTTTAACTCTTGATAAAATTTCGCCTTGGAAGAGGTATCTCCTTCACTTCGTGTGACGAAAATCTTGTATAAATCTTGACGGTTAACACTTCTGAAATTCTTTGTATTCAGGCTAACCTCAAATGCTGGAGTATAGTTGATCTCATCAATAGTTTTAAGATTATTTGAAAATTTTAAATAGTTTGCTATCTGTTTGTCAATAGGGATCTCTAACAATTTAAGCAGGGTAAGAACATAATCCTTAAGTTCATCAAGCCTTTTGCTTTCTTTCGCTTCTTCTTCTTCCCTTCGTTTTCTGATGCCTCTATTGAATATCCAAATAGCAACACCTCCTGAAACTAAAGCACCTACTAACGGAAGAGTTAGCTTAACTACGGAAGCAAATGTGCTATCCTGGTTATAAAACTCCCCCGATTGAAAGATTAAATCCATACTCCTCTACCGACTCAAATACAAATTCCGCTCACTGTAAATATCCAGGAAGTAATCGTCCATCAAATCATCAATGAAGTAAATAGCCTCTCCGGTGGACTTCATTTCGGGGCCGAGCTCCTTATTCACGTTAGGGAATTTGTTGAACGAGAACACCGGCACCTTGATGGCGTAGCCCTGCTTATGGGGTTCAAAATTAAAGTCGCGCACCTTCTTCTCGCCCAGCATCACCTTGGTGGCGTAGTTTACGTAGGGCTCGCGGTAGGCCTTGCAGATAAAGGGCACCGTGCGCGACGCGCGGGGGTTGGCCTCAATCACGTATACCTTGTCGTGCTTGATCACAAACTGAATGTTGATCAGGCCCACCGTGTTCAGCGCCAGCGCAATTTTCTTGGTGTGCGCCTCAATCTGCTGCATCACAAAGTCGCCCAGGTTGTAGGGCGGCAGCACCGCGTACGAATCGCCCGAGTGGATGCCCGCCGGTTCGATGTGCTGCATGATACCAATGATGTACACGTCTTCCCCGTCGCAGATGGCGTCGGCCTCGGCCTCAATGGCTCCTTCCAGAAAGTGATCGAGCAGAATTTGGTTGCCCGGCATCTCGTGCAGGATGTTGACTACGTGCTCTTCCAGCTCGTGCTCGTTGATCACGATCTTCATGCTTTGCCCGCCCAGCACGTACGACGGACGCACCAGCAACGGAAAACCGATAGTCTTGGACAACTCCAGCGCCGATTCGGCATCGGTAATGGTGCCGAACTCGGGGTAGGGAATGTTGTTCTCCTTTAGTAACGTTGAGAAACTGCCGCGGTCTTCGGCCAGGTCGAGCGAGGCGTAGTCGGTGCCAATGATTTTGATGCCGTAGCGGTTCAGCTTTTCGGCCAGCTTCAGGGCGGTTTGCCCGCCCAACTGCACAATCACACCCTCGGGCTGCTCGTGCTGGATGATGTCGTAAATGTGCTCCCAGAACACCGGCTCGAAGTAGAGCTTGTCGGCAATGTCGAAGTCAGTGGAGACGGTTTCGGGATTGCAGTTAATCATAATGGTTTCGTAGCCGCACTCCTTGGCGGCCAGCACCCCGTGCACGCAGCAGTAGTCGAACTCAATGCCCTGCCCGATGCGGTTGGGCCCGGAACCCAGCACCACCACCTTCTTGCGGTCCGAGGGCTCCGACTCGTTTTCTTCCTGGAAAGTAGAGTAATAGTAGGGCGTTTGCGCTTCGAACTCAGCCGCGCAGGTGTCCACCAGTTTGTATACCCGCTTGACGCCCAACTCATTGCGTTTCTGGTATACTTCGCTCTCCAGGCAACCCAGCAGGTGGGCAATTTGGCGGTCGGCGTAGCCCTTTTCCTTAGCCGTGCGCATGAGCGGCTTCGGCAAAGTGTCGAGCGTGTGCTTCTCGATTTGTTTTTCCAGCTCGATCAGCTCCTCAATCTGCCGCAGAAACCACTGATCAATCTTGGTGAGCTTCTGAATGGTCGAGAACGAAATGCCGAGCTTGAAGGCGTCGTAGATGCGGAACAGGCGGTCGTCGCTGGGGTGCTCCAGCTTGTGCAGAATCACCTGCTGGTTGGTTTCTTCCTTGCCGTCGGCCCCCAGTCCGTTGCGCTTGATCTCGAGCGACTGGCAAGCCTTCTGCAACGCTTCCTGGAAGTTGCGGCCGATGCCCATCGCTTCGCCCACGGCTTTCATCTGCAGACCTAGGTTCACGTCGGCCCCCGGAAACTTGGCGAAGTTCCACCGGGGAATCTTCACGATCACGTAGTCGAGCGCCGGTTCGAAGAAGGCCGAAGTGGTGCCGGTGATCTGGTTCTTAAGCTCGTCCAGGGTGTAGCCGATGGCCAGCTTGGCCGCCACTTTGGCAATCGGGTAGCCGGTGGCCTTCGAGGCCAGGGCCGAGGAGCGCGACACCCGCGGGTTGATCTCGATGCCGATAATTTGGTCGTCGGCCGGGTTCACGGCAAACTGGATGTTGCAGCCCCCGGCGAAGGTACCGATGCCGTTGATCATCCGCTTGGCCAGGTCGCGCATGTGCTGGTACACGGTGTCGGGCAACGTCATGGCCGGGGCCACCGTGATGGAGTCGCCGGTGTGCACGCCCATCGGATCAAAGTTCTCTACCGAGCAGATGATGATCATATTGCCGAGCCGGTCGCGCAGCAGCTCCAGTTCGTACTCCTTCCAACCCATGATGCTCTGCTCCACCAGCACCTCGTGCACCGGCGAGGCGTGCAGTCCGGCGTTGAGCGCCCGGTCGAAGTTTTCAGCCTTGTTCACAAAACCGCCGCCGTAGCCGCCTAGGGTGTAGGAAGGGCGAATCACCAGCGGAAAGCCGATCTCCTGGGCGATTTCTTTGCCCTGCAAAAACGAGGTGGCAATGCGCCCCTCGCACACGTCTACGTCGAGTTCTTTCATCTTCAACCGAAATTTCTCGCGGTCTTCGGTGGTTTCGATAGCGCCCACGTCGACGCCAATCATGCGCACATCATATTTTTCCCAGATTCCGGCGGTTTGGCAGTCGATGGCCAGGTTTAATGCGGTTTGTCCGCCCATGGTGGGCAGCACCGTATCGATCTGGGGATGATCCTTAAGAATCTGAACGATGTATTTTTTCTCCAGCGGCTTGAGGTAGATATGATCGGCCGTGAGCGGGTCGGTCATGATGGTGGCCGGGTTGGAGTTGATCAGCGTGACCTCAATGCCCTCTTCGCGCAGCGAACGGGCGGCCTGGGTACCGGAATAATCAAACTCGCAGGCCTGACCAATGATGATCGGACCGCTACCAATGATGAGAATGGACTTGATACTAGCGTCTTTGGGCATGAACAGGAGGAGGTTAGTTGGTGGATGACTTTCTGGGTGGCTAGATGTTGGTTAGTGGATATTGGGTTCTTTCAAAATGGCTAGGTATTGGTCTATGGGCGAACAGTGTCAATGAGTAACCATTCAAGAACCAACATCCAATATCTCTTCGCATAGAAAGTCATCCAACATCCAACAAAAGCAAATCGGGCGAATTTAGGGGATATTTGGTTGGGATGCGAATAGGAGGGGGCAAAATAAGGCGAATGACCGCAAACTCACGCCTGACAAGGCGTTGGATACTGTTGTGATAAGTTATACGAATTAAACTTTATTCCGATAATTTTTCCGAAGGCTCGTGTCGACACCTAGAGTATATACACAAATATGATAGCTTTGTTGAATGGAAAAACAAGATGTTCTGAAGTTGCACGACAAGCGCTTGGATCGTGTGCTAGACAAGCTAACCGGACGTATCAGCGAAAAGCAGACGCTTTGCCTGCGGGCACTGTCCAATGCGCGCAAAGAGGAGGTTCAGTTTGGTAGATTTATAGGCAACCATAAAGTAAGTGTGCCCATGTTGGAAGAGCAACTCTATGCCCAGATGAGGAATCACTGTTCATCTTGCCATTGTTTGCTTATAGAAGACACCACAAAGATTGGCTTTAGTCTGGAAAGAGCCATCCAAGGACTGGGCAAAGTAGATAAGGGTCAGATACAAGGGTTTTACCTTCACCCGGTACTCTGTATAGATGCCCAGCACTATGGCTGTCATGGCATTGCGGCTTTGGAGTTTGTCAAGCGTGCTTGGCCTGAGCAACTTGTGAGTCGTCAGGCCAAGCGTACTGCTCGGGACAAAACTGTTTACGAACAAAAAGAAGGGTATCGCTGGCTGAGTAGCATTCAAAAAGCCCTTGCTCAGTGTGAGCAGGTGGCGGTTAAAACAGTAGTGGCCGACCGGGAAGCTGATATCTACCCCCTGCTCACCGGGCTTACTGCCCTGGGGGTAGATTATGTGATTCGTGCCCGCTTTGATCGTTTCACCCACGGGGGGCAGACCATCTCAGCGGAGGCAGAAAATTGGACGCAACAGCACTGTTATGAGCTAGCCGTACCGGCCAGTGATGGTCGTAGTGCCCATCGGGCCAAACTAGCCATCAAATACGGCAAGCTTGCTTTGAAAAAGTCAGCCAGCAGAAGCATCCATGCCCAACCCAACTATCACCCCACCTACGTAGTGGAAGTCAAAGAACTCCCTGAGAGTGTAGTGAATGGGCAAGAACCTATTCACTGGATACTGTTGACCTCGCACGTGGTGGACACCGCTGCCCTGGCCCTACAAGTTATAGAATGGTATAAGCAACGCTGGAACGTAGAGCAGGTATTCAGAATCTTGAAAAGCAACGGCCTTGACATAGAGAGCAGCCAGGTGGAAAGCTATGAAAAGCTACAGAAACTCAGCGTATTGGCCCTGATGGCTGCCGTGCGGGTGCTGCAACTCTTGAGAGCCCGAGACGGTCAAACTGAGCAGACCATGGCCTGTGCCTTCAATGAGCAAGAGCAAGAATGCTTGATGCTGCTCAACGAGCAACTAGCTGGAAAGAGCCAAAAACTGCAGAATCCCTACGGGCCAACCAGCTTGGCTTTTGCCGCTTGGGTCATCGCCCGATTAGCGGGCTGGAGTGGCTACCAAAGCCAAAGGCCCCCTGGCCCCATCGACTTACTCACCGGCCTGCAAAGGTTCAACGAAAGATTCCAGGGCTACCAACTCGCCAAACACAACACCACCTGAGATGTGTATATACTCTAGGTGTCGACACGAGCCTCAAAAATTTATCGGAATAACCTCTATTTTACTGCTATGAAGAGAACGAAGCTACTTGAAGGTTTTTTTCAATCAGCATGGTATCTTCATCGCTATCTATCTGGTTGGCTTCGTATATCTTATCACCCTCAATGAGTATCCAAGTGTAAGGGTCGATCTGTTCACCACTGACAAGTACGTGTTCATCTGATACTTTAGCTACTAGCAATCCTAATACTTTGTCGCTAAAGCAGTATTTTATTCCGCCAAATAGAAAAAAAGCAAAATACTTCGTATGTTCACCGCATCCGTTGTTTTGCTCTGTCACCACCGACCTTCCGCTGCTTTCGCTCCCCCAATGAAGCTACTTTTATCGCGCTACACCTTTTTCTTCAGTTGTTTCCTTGCTTTCTCTCCGCTACTGGCGCAGAACGCATCTCCTCCCGAGGTCCGCATCCAACGCGCCAGTTCTCCCATCACCCTCGACGGCGTGGCCGACGAACCCGCTTGGCTCGAGGCTGACGTGGCCGGTGACTACTGGCAGACTTTTCCGATGGATACCTCGCTGGCTACCGCCAAAACGGAGTTTCGGATGACCTACGACGATAAGTTTATCTACATCGTCGCCGTTTGCTACAAAACCGCCGAGGAAGATTATTTCGTCACCCCCTCGTTGCGGCGCGATTTCCGGGGGTCGGGCATCGACTTGCTCACCTTTCTCATTGATCCCTTTCAGGACCAAACCACCGCTTTTTTGTTCGGCATCAATCCCTTCGGAGTGCAACGCGAGGGGCTGATTGCCAACGGCGGGGCCAATTCTGAGGACTTCGACCTGTCGTGGGACAACAAGTGGTATTCGGCGGTGAAGGTCTACGATGACTACTGGCTGGCCGAACTGGCCATTCCGTTCACCACGCTGCGCTTCAAGGAGGGCAGCACCACCTGGAACCTCAACACCTTTCGGCAGGACAGCCACATCAACGAGCGCTCGATCTGGTCGCGCGTGCCGCGTAATTTTATGCCGTTCTCGCTGGCCTTTCCCGGCAAAATGCAGTGGGATGCGCCGCTGGGCAAACCGGGAGCCAACGTTTCCCTGATTCCCTACGTGGCGGGCAACGCGAGCCGTAATTATCTGGAGGGCACCGCCGCCCAAACGGGCTTCAACGCCGGAGGCGACGCCAAGATCGCCGTGACTCCGGCGCTGAACCTGGATCTGACCATCAACCCCGACTTTTCGCAGGTGGAGGTGGACCAGCAGGTGACCAATATTGACCGGTTTGAAATCTTTTTCCCCGAGCGGCGGCAATTTTTTCTGGAGAACGCCGACCTGTTCGGCAGCTTTGGCTCCCCGCGGGCGCGCCCGTTCTTTTCCCGGCGCATCGGCGTGGCCATTGATTCGACCACGGGCGTGAATGTACAGAATCAGATCCTGGGCGGAGCGCGCCTGAGCGGACGGGTGAATAAGCAGTGGCGCCTGGGGCTGATGAACATGCAGACGGGCCGCGATGAGCGCATTAACCAGCCGTCGGTGAACTACTCGGTGGCGGCGGTGCAGCGGCAGGTGTTCGCCCGCTCCAACATCGCGGCGATCTTCGTGAATAAGCAAGCCATGAGCACCGGCGAGTTTGGCATTGCTCCCGACCAATTCAACCGGCTGGCGGGGGTGGATTACAACCTGGCGTCGGCCAGCAGCACCTGGACGGGCAAGGCCTACTACCATCGTTCGTTCGACCCCCAGCATTCTGACGACACTTATTCGCACGGGCTAAACCTGCTCTATAGCACGCCAAACTGGGAGGTGAACTGGGAGCATCAGCTCACCGGGCGCAACTTTAACGCCGAGGTGGGGTTTGTGCCCCGCACGGGCATCCGGAGCGCTTCGCTCGCGGGGCAACGCATGTTCTATCCGAACTCGGCCACCGTGAACCGACACGGGCCGGGAGTGCGGCAAGAAGTGCAGTGGAATCCCGCGGGCGTCACCGACCACAGCACGGCGCTGTTCTACGACGTGCGGTTCTTGAACACCAGTACCCTACTGGTTTCGCTGGAGCACGCCTACGTGCAGTTGCTCCGGCGGTTTAACCCGTCCGGGCGGGGCGAAAGCTTTGGGGTAGGCCAGGATTTTTCGGCCCGGGGCGTGTCGGCCGCCTACCGCTCGGACACCCGACGGTTGCTGGCCTACGAGTTTGAAACCTACCACGGTGAGTACTACGGAGGCTACTTGCACTCGTTTCAGGGCGAATTTAATTATCGCTGGCAACCCTACGGGCTGATCACGCTCAACCTGAACTACAACCGCATTCGGCTGGCGGAACCCTACGCCACGGCCAACCTGTGGCTCATCGGCCCGCGACTCGATCTCACCTTCACGCGCAGCTTGTTCTTCACCACCTTTGTGCAGTATAACAACCAAACCGACAACGTGAACATCAACAGCCGCCTGCAGTGGCGCTTCCAGCCGGTTTCTGATTTGTTTGTGGTGTATACGGATAATTACTTCCCCGAACCCTTCAACGTGAAAAACCGGGCGCTGGTGGTGAAGCTAAACTACTGGTTGAATTTGTAGCAGGAAATCTATACTGCTTTTAAAGCCAAAAAATCGTTGAAACATTCGCTTTTATGCCAAGTTAGCCAAGATACTAAGAAGTGTTGATAAGAATGCTTCTACTTTTTTGTCTAGTGAGTATCCATGAAAAAGCGAAAGATTATTATTGTGGTGGGAGTGCTACTGGTAGCGGCCGCAATTTTTTTAACTCAGTGGTTGACGGGTCGCGACCAGGAAGATTCCTCCCAGCAAGAATCCACTTCCCCAACGTCGGCAACGGTGGTGAGCACCCGGCAAGTGAACGTACAAGACGTGCAGTCGTACGTAGACATTACCGGGCGACTGGAGCCGGAAGATAAGATTGACATCTACGCTGAAGTGGGTGGCGTGTTGTTGCCCACCAATCCTGCCTTCAAAGTGGGCAATCGCTTCAGAAAAGGCACGCCGCTGGTCAGGATTAACGACAGCGAGGCCCGGCAAAACCTGAGGGCCCAGAAAAGTAACTTTATCACCACCCTGGCTTCCGTAGTAGCCGACCTGAAGATCGACTTTCCCGATGCCTTCCAAACCTGGGAAAACTACCTGCTGTCCTTCAGCGTGGACGAGCCGGTTCCGCCCCTGCCGGAGCCCGCCTCGGAACAGCTACGGCTATTCCTGGGGGCCCGTAACGTGTATACCCAATACTACACCCTGCGCCAACTGGAAGAGCAGCTGGACAAGTACCGCATCTACGCTCCCTTCACCGGCACGCTCACCGAAGCCAGTATCAACCAGGGAACCCTGATACGCCAGGGACAGAAGCTGGGAGAGTTTATCAAAGATGATGTGTACGAGATGGAAGCCGCCGTACGTCCCGAAGAACTGGCCTTTATTGCCATAGGCGACGAAGTGGAGTTGTCGTCCGTTTCTTCCGATTCGTGGCAAGGCACCGTCGTGCGCATCAACGAACGGGTGGAGCCCAACTCGCAAACCGTCAAAGTGTTTGTGCGGGTAGACGGCGACGCCTTGAAAGCAGGCATGTACCTGGAGGGGCGGGTGAGAGGACGCCTGTACGAAGATGCATTTGAAATTCCGCGCGACGTGCTGGTCAACGAAAACAAGGTATTCATTGTGCAGGATTCTACCGCGGAACTGCTCACCGTAGAAACCCTGAAAACTTCCGACGAAATAGCCATCGTGCGCGGACTCGAAGACGGCATGACCCTGATTACCGAAGACAACACCGAGGCTTTTTCCGGCACCAAGGTCGCTCCCGAGCAATCATCTCAGTCATCATCGTCAACGCCAACCAGTAGCAGTTTATGAAAGGTCTGATCAACTACTTTATTCGCTACGAAATCTTGGTCAACCTGGCCATTGTGGTGATTGCCATCTTCGGGGTGATTGCGCTGACGGGTCTGACTTCCTCGTTTTTTCCCGAACAGGACGTGCAGTTTATCATCGTGGAGGCCGTACTGCCCGGCGCTTCGCCCGAGGAGGTGGAGGAAGGGATTACCCTCAAGGTGGAAGACAACCTGGAAGGCATCACCGGCGTCGACCGGGTGACGTCTACCTCTACCGAAGCCAGCGCCAATATCCAGGTAGAACTTACCGAAGACGCCGACGTCAACGTGGTGCTCCAAGACGTGAAGAATGCCGTTGACCGGATTAGTTCTTTTCCGCCCAACCTGGAGCGCATTGTGGTGTTTAAGCAGGAGCCGCTCAACCTGACCGTTCGCTTTGCCGTGAGTGGTGATGTTTCCCTCAAAGCCCTCAAAGAAACGGCCCAGGACATTGAAGACGACCTGCGGCGCAAGCCCAACATCTCTCGGATTACACTCAGTGGCTACACCGAAGAGCAAATAGAAGTCAGCGTGCGAGAAAACGCGCTGCGTAGCTACGGTATCTCCTTTCAGGAGCTGGCCGAGGCCGTCCGAAACAACAATCTGGAAATATCCGGGGGCAAGGTGCGGGCTCCGGCTACCGAGATCACCATCCGGGCCGATAACAAAGGCTACCAGGCGTACGAACTGCAAGACATTGTGGTGAAGGCCGACCCCGACGGTTCGGTGGTGCGGCTGCGCGACGTAGCGAACATACGCGACACCTGGTCGGAAGATACCGACCGGGCCTACCTCAACGGTAAGCGGGCGGTGGTGGTGGTAGTGAATACGACCAACGAAGAAGACATCCTCACCGCCGCCGCCACGGTGCGCAGCTACCTGGAAGAATTTAATCAGAATAATGGAGCGGTTCAGGCGACCATCGTCGAAGACGGCACGGAAAACCTACAGGAGCGGATTGATCTGTTGCAGAAGAACGGTATTATGGGGTTTGTGCTGGTACTGGTAGTACTGGGACTGTTTCTCAACCTGCGCGTCGCGTTCTGGGTGGCGCTGGGTATCCCCGTTTCCTTTTTGGGCATGTTTGTGCTGGCTTCCTTTTACGGACTCACCATCAACGTGCTGTCGCTGTTTGGGATGATCCTGGTACTGGGGATTTTGGTAGACGACGGCGTGGTGGTCGGAGAGAATATCTACCAGCGCCATGAAAACGGGGAGAAGCGGATGAAGGCGGCCATCAACGGCACGCTGGAAGTAATGCCTTCCGTACTAGCGGCCGTTATCACCACCAGCATCGCCTTTGGCCTGTTCTTTTTTATAGACGGCCAACTGGGCGAGTTCTTCTCCGACGTAGCTTTTGTGGTGATTGCTTCCCTGTTTGTCTCTCTAATTGAGGTTTCTATCTTTCTTCCTGCTCACTTGGCCCATTCCAAAGCGTTAGGCAAAGAAGGAGCCGGAGAAACCAAGGTTAATAAGTACACCATTCAGTTTCTGGCCTACCTGCGCGACCGGGTATACAAACCTACCGCTCAGTTTATGATGGCCAACCAGGCCTTTTCCGTGCTGGCGCTGGTCGCGCTATTGATCGTGACGCTGGGCTTGCTCCGGGCGCGTGTCGTTAACGTCACCTTCTTCCCGAATGTGGAGCTCAACACCATCAACGTTTCTCTGGAGATGCCCGCCGGTACCAGCGACAGCGTCACCCAGCAGGTGCTCACCCGCATTCAGCAGGCGGCCCGGCAAGTCGATCAACAGTATCAGGAGCGCGAGGACGAAGAAAAAGGCAGTGTGGTTGATAAAATTGAGATGATTGTGGGGCCCCGTAGCAGTGAGGGGAGCGTCAATATCTACCTGACTCCGGCCGAAGGGCGCACCGTCCGCAGTTTTGATATCACCGACAAGATTCGGCAGCAAACCGGGCCGGTACCGGATGCTAAAACGCTCTCGTTCGGCACCCAATCGCCCTTTGGCAAACCCGTGGTGGTATCGCTGTCGGGCGAGAACTTTGAAGATTTGCAAAGCGCCAAGCAAGAACTACGGTCGGCCCTGGAAGAATTGGAAACGCTCAAGGACGTGATTGACAACGCCCAGGCCAACCGTCCGGAGATCAACGTTACGCTCAAGGAGAAAGCCAAACTGCTGGGACTCAACTTGCAACAGGTGATGAACCAAGTGCGGGCCGGTTTCTTTGGCATAGAAGCTCAGCGCCTCCAGCGGGGTACTGATGAGATAAAAGTATGGGTGCGCTACGATTCGCTGGACCGTACCGACATCAGTGAGTTAGAGAAACTGCGCATCCGTACTCCCGACGGCGGGGCTTACCCCCTGGAAGAAGTAGCCGAACTCAACCGCGAGCGCGGACTCATCGCCATCAGCCACCGCGACGGGCAGCGCGAGATCAGCGTAGAGGCCGACGTATCTAGCCTGGAGATATCCGCCCCCGACGTGATTGAAAACATTCGCAATAACATTTTGCCCGACATTCTGGCTAAGTACCCTACGATAGACGCTACTTTTGAGGGGCAAGTACGGCAGACCCGCAAGACGAGCAGTTCTACCCAGCAGGCCGCCCCGGTGGTGCTGATTGCCATGCTGGTGGTGCTGGTGGTCAGTTTCCGGTCGGTGTCGCAGGCCATCGTGTTGCTGCTTATTGTTCCTTTCTCCCTGATCGGAGTGATTGCCGGTCACTTCATTCACGGCCTACCCTTCAGCATCTTGTCCGGCTTGGGAGTGGTAGCCCTGATCGGTATACTGCTCAACGATGGGCTGGTGTTTATCAACACGCTGAACGACCGGCTGCGGGAAGGCATGGACTTTACCGAAGCGATACAAGAGACTGGGGTATCGCGCTTTCGTCCCATCGTGCTCACCACCGTCACCACCATTGCCGGACTGGGACCCCTTATTTTTGAAAGCGGTTTGCAAGCCCAGTTTCTGATCCCGATGGCCGTTACGGTAGCCTACGGCTTGTTAGTGGGAGCCTTTCTGATCCTGGGGCTGCTGCCGGTATTGTTACTAATCTCTAATAAGCTCAAAGTGTACGCGCTGTGGCTGTGGGAAGGCGAAAAGCCCCGGCGCAACGAAGTAGAGCACGCCGTCAAAGAAGGCGAAAAACAGCATCAGTATGAATCGTAGTATTTTTTTATTTCATAACGGCGCAGGCAGCAATCAATCCTGTTTTAATCAATTCAATATCCTTCGATGTTTGATATTTCTTGTTCAGTGCTCAATACTTTCGTTTTCCCATGTTTTAGCGCAAGAACCCACCATCGGCGATAGTATAAATTATTTTTACTCAACTCCTGCCGTAGAAAATGACACCCTACAGCCGCTCACCCTAGACGAAGCCATTCGGCAAGCGCTGGAAAACAACTATAATATTATCATCGCTCGCAATGATGAAGAAGTGGCTGGGAAGAACGTGTTTATCGGTAATGCCGGATTCTTACCGCGCCTCAACCTGACGGGTAACTATCAACGTAGCGTCAATGACGTTTATATTGAGTTTATCCAGGGAGGCCCCGAGCCGATGGCCCCTATTGACCGGGAAAACGCCCAGTCCACCCAACTCAACGGCGCGGTAGAACTGTCCTACACGCTGTTCGACGGGCTGTCGCGCTTCTACAACTACAGCCGCTTGCAGGAGTTGCAACGCGTAGCGGATGCGCAAACGCAGCAAACCGTAGAGAACACGCTGTTTCAGGTGGTTAGCACGTTTCTGGACGTAGCGCGTTTGCAGCAGGAGATAAACATCAACCGGGAAGCGGTGGCTTTGTCCGTAGAACGTACGCAACGAGCCGAGAGCCAGTACCTATACGGCGGCAGCACCAAACTGGACGTGCTCAACGCTCAGGTAGATCTCAACACCGATAGTGTCACGCTGTCTCAAACCAAGCTCGACTACGCCAACGCGCAGCGCAACCTCAACGTGCTGCTAGGGCGTTCACCCTCGGATACCTTCCGCCCCATTGACAACTTTGACGTGAATCGTCAACTCAGTCTGGATCAGCTTCTGGAGCAAACCCAACAGAACAACGCTGCCCTGCAACTGGCCGACTACAACGTGAGCACCGCCCGCTTGGATGAAAAAATAGCTAATGCCCGCTACTTTCCTTCGCTCAACCTCAATAGTTCTTATAACTACCTTCGGCAGGAAAACGACGCTAGTTTCCTGCGATTGCAAGAGCAACTAGGCTTCACCGGCGGAGTATCGCTCAACTACACCCTATTTGATGCCAGCGTACGCTCTACCCAGGCGCAGAACGCTACGATTGCTCGGGAAAGCCAGGAGCAAAGTCTGGAGCAAATCCGCCTGGAGGTGCGGCGCGACCTGCTCAACGCCTACGCCACTTACGAAAATAGCTTGTACCTGTTAAAACAAGAGCGACAAAGCCTGGAAACGGCCCAACTCAACTTTGAGCGCTCCGAAACGGCCTTCCGCCTCGGGCAGATCAACGCCACGGCGCTGCGTACCGCGCAACTGAACCTGATTCGGGCCCGCCAGCGGCTCAACAACCTTTACTACCAAGCCAAGCAAGCCGAAGCCCGGTTGTACCAAATTGCCGGTTCGTTGAGAAGCGAGACGGTAGGAGAGTAATCTTTTATTTTTTTAACTGGTCGTAGGCTACGCGCCCCGGGTTAAGCGAAGCGCCCGGCGCCCGGCGGTCCTACGCCCCTCTAAGGACACATTCGGGTCGTAGGAAATCCTACGCCCAGTTACTTTATTCAATTGAAGCGTTTTCTCTGAGACGTTGCAGTAGTTTCTTCTCAACCATGCAAATCTTACATTTAATGTTACATTTGCATGGTTATGATTAAGCGTAGGTTAGAAGATAAAGTATTGAGAACGCTACAACGCAGCCCCTCGGTAGCGTTGGTAGGCCCTAGACAAATAGGCAAGACAACCCTGGCGCTGAACGTGTCAGAAATGATCCCTTCTGTCTATCTGGATTTAGAAAATCAGCTTGATCTGCAAAAGGTGAGTGATTTTGCTACTTTCCACGCAGAAAACAGAGACAAGCTCATTATTCTAGATGAAATTCAACAGCTACCGGAAATTTTTTCTTCCGTACGGGGGATCATTGACCGCGAACGTCGGCGAGGAAATAGGACGTACCAGTTTTTATTCTTAGGATCAGCTTCGATAGACCTATTACAGCAATCCAGTGAGTCGCTGGCGGGGCGAATTGTTTACTTAGAGCTTTATGCTATCGATCTCTTAGAGTTCTCGTCGGCAAGTGTGCCGGACAAGACACGGACTAATCAGCTTTGGTTACGAGGTGGATTTCCGGAAAGCCTGTTAGCCGCTTCGGAAACGGATAGCTTCGACTGGCGAAAGGATTTTATCAAGACCTATTTGGAACGAGATATTCCTCAACTAGGGGCGCGCATACCCGCCGAGACCCTCGCCCGATTTTGGACCATGCTGGCCCATAACCAAGGTACTACCCTGAACGCCGCTCAGATGGCTAAGAACCTGGAGGTGTCAGGAGTGACAGTAGGACGTTATCTGGACTTAATGGTAGACCTTTTACTGGTGAGACGCCTCCAACCTTGGACGTACAATGTAGGCAAGCGCCTCGTACGTTCTCCGAAAG
Source organism: Cyclobacteriaceae bacterium (assembly GCA_965217295.1). GTDB lineage: Bacteria > Bacteroidota > Bacteroidia > Cytophagales > Cyclobacteriaceae > Tunicatimonas. Next base: position 1,104,878 of record CBDCHR010000008.1, on the reverse strand, counting down.
TATACGTGCGCGACAGTGGTATCACCCATGCCTTGCTCAACATTGCGGCTATCAATGACCTGCTGGGGCATCCGGTGGTCGGAGGAAGTTGGGAGGGTTTTGTCATTGAAAACATTCTGTCGGTGCTCCCTTCCGGAGTACAACCTTATTACTATCGCACTTCCGGCGGGGCAGAAATAGACTTGGTACTGGAGTTCGGCGTAAGCGAACGCTGGGCTATTGAGATCAAGCGCAGTTCGTCGCCCTCGTTGTCCAAAGGATTCCATATTGCTTGCGAAGATATCAAAGCAGCCAGGAAATACGTGGTTTATTCGGGAGAAGACACCTTCTCTATGGGGCAAGACGTGCGAGCAATTGCTTTGTATGACTTGATGAAGGTACTGTTGGATCAGTCATCGTTTTCCGAATGAGTGACCCAAAAACTTTCGTTCTTTCTCGCAGTAAGGCCTTTTTATTTATCCCTTCGGTATTTTTTAACCATTCCTCCCAACACCTCCAAATCCGCCCGCGTATGTAAACTACTTACCACTACCCGGGTGATCGGTTCACTGTCGGGATGAGGGTACGGAAAGCTCGATAATACACACTGCGGAGCCACCGCCTCCGCGAGTGCGTTGTCGGCCGTATAAAATACCGGGTACCGATCCAGGCTGCGGAACAAGGCAAGCGCCTCGGTTTGCTTCTGAAAGTAGGCAGCATTGATAAAAAGCTGCTGCCGCGCTTGCTGATAAAGCGACTGCGCCCGGACAAAAGCATACAGATACGCGGGGGGCACCGCTGACCCGGCGGTGAAGAACGAATTTCTTTTTAGATCACTGATAAAATTTGCTGGGCCGAGCACCACACCGCCCGGAACTCCAAAAGCTTTACCGAGCGAACTCACCACCACCACCGTCACGTTGGGTCGGGCCAACGACCGCAGCGTGGCGTAGACTCCTCCCCCGCTGCGGCCAGTCACGCCCAAGCCGTGCGAATCGTCTACCAACAGGGTGATAGCTCGGTCTTCGGGGAGTTGGGCCACCCACCCAAAGTCGTGCGCTAGGGCAAACAGCGGATCCAGAGCGTTGGCAACGATTACGGTTTCTCCGCTGGTGGCCTTCACTTTCTCTACCAAACTAGCTGACCACGCCGCGAAGTCTCCGTAAGCGACGTCCGCATCACTACGCCACACCGCCGGATGGGTACCGGGGGCATAAAAAAAGTTTAGTTGGCTATGCAACCGTTGAATAGCGGCCTGTCCGGCTTGGTAGCCCGACGAGAAGGTGAGGGCAGCAGGAGCCCCGGTCAGTTCGGCCAGCAAGTGCTCGGCTTCTTCGTATACCGCCAGTTGCACGTTCGAGGAGCGCGAGCTTGAGTAAACCGTACCGTAGCGCGCCATTCCTTCTTGCAACTGCGCGCGAAACGCCTCGTTGTGACCCATACCCAGGTAAGACGTGCCGCTAAAGTACAAGCGTTCGCGTCCGTCGGCAACGATGGTGCGGCCGGGAAGGTAATGAGTAATTAGCATATCAGGTTGCTGATGGGAGCAACTGCGCCCCGGTGCCGTTCACCGCCGGGAACTCTACGCCCGCCTCGGTTACCGTGACCCCCGTGGCCACGTCCTCGGCCAGCAGCAGCGCGCCGTCCATATCCACGTAATCGAGCAGGGGGGCCAAGTGGGCAATGGCTGAAATGCCCACGGTAGATTCGGTCATGCAGCCTACCATCACCTTGAGTCCCCGCTGCCGCGCCTCGGCAATCATCCGGCGGGCGGGTGTGATGCCGCCGCACTTGGTAAGTTTGACGTTGACCCCGTGAAACAAGCCAACGCACTGGGCCACGTCGGCTTCGGAAATGCAACTTTCATCGGCCATCAGCGGCAGGGCGGAGTGCTGTATTACTTCTTTCATTCCTTCTACGTTGTCGGCGGGCAGGGGCTGCTCGATGAACTCTACGCCCAGTTTTTTGAGCGCGCGGGCGTTGGTAATGGTTTCTTCCGGGCCCCAGGCGCAGTTGGCGTCTACCCGAAACACGGCATCGGTGTGCTTACGCAGCTCCCGGATAATGCCCAGGTCTTCGGAGGTGCCCAGCTTAATTTTGTAGATCGGCCAGCGGGTGTCGCGCAGCTTGCGCACCATCACCTCGATGCGGTCGATGCCGATGGTGTAGTTGGATACGGGAGCCTGCGCCGGGTCCAGTCCCCACAGTTGGTACAGCGGTTGACCGACCTTTTTGCCGTACAGGTCGTGCGCCGCAATGTCGAGCGCACAGAGGGCAAACGGACTGTTGGGCAGGTGCGGTTGAAGCGTTTGCCACAGGTGCTCGGGCGTGCCCACCTTCCCGGCGGGGCGGGGTTCGTTGGCCAGGGCGTAGCTTTCTACTAATCCGCGCAGCGTCGTCAATTCGGTTTGCATTCGGGCAATAGATACCCCGTAGTAGTTGTTTTCGGTGCTTTCGCCCAGCCCGGTTACCGGGTTGCCCCGAACATCTTCGTCGGACAGTTGCACGACCAAAATTTCTTGCTGCTCGCGCGACTCGTAGGAGATGCGAAAGGATTCTCGCAGTTTTAGGGTGAACGGATGAAGAGAAAGGTGCATTTTTGTGGGCGAACAGTAATCTCGAAAAGTACTAAAAAGATCATGAAAGTAAACGAACTGCGCGAAAAGATCAAAAAGTATGCACGGGCTGACCTGGAACGGATCACCGTAGAACTTTACAAGGCTATCCCCAAAGCGAAGAAAGAGGATATGGCGGTGGATGAACTCATTGCCAACCCTTCGTCTAAGAAGAAAAAGCCAACCGGCAAGGCCGTCTCTTTGGCTACCCTATGTGAAGAGGTGCCGCAATTTATTGAGCATGCCGAAGCGCAGTATTACCTGGCTCCCAACCGGGTGGTGCCCAAGGGCGAGCGCAGCAAGTGGCGATTCCGCGTCAAGCGATGGTACAAAGACTTACAGCAGGAAAAGCTGCCCGACGGCGACTTGGCCAAACAAGCGGAGCTGCTCAAGCAACTATACAACCTGCTTTGTAAAGCCTGCGGCTACCAGTATTTCACGGCCTACGACCCTTTCGAGTCGGTAGGGGTGGCGCAAACCGAATTTTACGAAACAGTGCTGCGCCTCAAGTGGGAAGTAGACGATAAACCGGCCTTCGTCAAAACCGCCATCACGCTGATTGTCGACAATTTCTTGAACCGCTACACGCTGGAAGGAGATTTAATGGAGGTGCTGTTACAGTTTCTGACCATTGCCGACCTTCGGTATTTGGCGATCGAGAAAACCAAGAATTTAATTGCCGAGAATGCCTTCCAGGCACCGCCTCCGGAACCTGAGCGTCGCGTTAGAATTTCGTTCATAACCGACCACAGCGCTTACCGTAGACAGGCCAAGCACAACAATCTGGTAGAGATGATCTTTCGCACCCACGCCAAGCTCTTCGAGTTTGACCAAGGAATACGTTTTTATCAGCAACACCACTACGAACGCCAGCCGGAGGTGAAGCTGTATATACTGATTCGGTTGCTCTTTAATGCGCACCAACCCGATTTAATCGTCCGAGAGATCAATGCGGCCGAACAGGCGGGTATCGCTCCCCGAGAAGATCTGAAAAAGCTGCGCGATCACATCACCAAGGAGGGGCAACTCCCGCGCTTTATGCGTTGAAATCTGCGCGACCATAATCGCATCACCACTGCCGTTTGCCGCATTTTTTTTACCTTGCCCAATACAATCTCAACCTTATCATGCTTCTACGAAGACCCGCTCTCGCTATTTTATTCATCATAACAATACTAAACTCACCTGCCGCCCACGGCCAGGATACCACCGCCACCCGCCTGCTTCGCAATCCGGCCATCAGCCAGGATCACATCGCTTTCGTCTACGCTAACGACCTGTGGGTGGCCCGCCACGACGGCTCCGAAGCCCGCCGACTCACCACCCACCCGGGTCTGGAAACCGATCCCTACTTCTCGCCCGACGGGCAAACGCTGGCCTTCACCGGGCAGTACGACGGCAACATCGATGTCTACACCGTTTCGGTGCAGGGCGGCGCGCCGGAGCGGATGACCTGGCATCCCGGCGAAGACCTGGCCCGCGGCTGGACGCCCGACAGCACCGGCCGTATTTTGTTGGCCTCCGACCGGGCCCGTGCTCCGCTGGCCACCAACGACCAGTTCTGGACGCTCGACCGGGCCGGAGCGCTGCCGCAACCCTTCCGGGTGCCGCGCGTCACGCTCGGACAGCATTCTCCTGATGGCGAGCGGTTTGCCTACCAGCCGGTGAGCGCCTGGGAGTCGGAGTGGCGCAACTACCGGGGTGGGCAAAACGGCCCGATCCGCATCATCGAGCTGGAAACGTTGGAGGAAGAAAAGGTGCCCTGGGACGGAAGCAACGACAAAAATCCGGTGTGGATCGGCAACATCGTCTACTTCTTGTCAGACCGCAACTACACCATGAACGTGTGGTCATTTAATCCGGTGAACAAGCAGGTAGAACAACAGACGTTTTTCAAGGAGTTCGACTGTAAGCATCTGGCCAGCGGCGGCGGCAAACTGGTCTTTGAGTGCGGCGGGTATCTGTATCTACTTACCTCTACGAAGGGGGAACCCCAGCGCATCGACGTGCGCATCGACGGCGACTTCGCCTGGGCCCGCCCCCACTGGGCAGAGGTGCAAGACGATATCCGGGAAGCGGGCGTATCGCCCACCGGGCAGCGGGCCGTCTTTGAAGCCCGGGGCGATATCTTCACCGTTCCAGCCAAGGAGGAAGCCATCCGTAACCTCACCCAGACGTCGGGCGTGGCCGAGCGCAGTCCGGCCTGGTCGCCCGACGGAGAGCACATCAGTTGGTTTTCAGACGCGGGCGGCGAGTACCAACTGGTAATCGCCGACCAGTACGGTGAAAACCGTAAGACCATCGCGCTGGACAGTCCGACCTTTTATTACACTCCCGTGTGGTCGCCCGACAGCAAGCATCTGAGCTTTAGCGATGCCAACCGCACCCTGTGGGTTGTGGAGGTGAACAAGGGCACCGTCACGCAGATAGACAACGAGGGCTTCGCCAACCCAGAACGGACGCTCTATCCCACGTGGTCGCCCGATTCTCGTTGGCTGGCCTACACCCGGCAGCTTGACAATGAGTACAACGCCATCTTCGTCTACTCGCTGCGCGACGAAAGGAGCTACCAGCTCACCGACGGCATGTCGGACAGTCGGGCCCCCGCCTGGGACGCCGGTGGTAAATACCTGTACTTTCTGGCCAGCACCAACTACGGCCTCAACGTGGGTTGGCTCGACATGAGCAGTATCGAGCGTCCGCTCGACCGGGCCGTCTACGCCGTGGTGTTGTCGGCCGATGATCCTTCGCCCGTGCGCCCGAAGAGTGATGAGGAAGCGGAGGAGGAAAAACGGGACGACAACAAAAAAACGCCCCGCGTCTTCATTGATCTGCCGAACATCAGACAGCGGATTGTGGCGCTGGATATTCCGGTGCGTAGCTACACTTCATTGCAGAGCGGCGAAGCGGGCACCCTGTTCTTCACCGAAAGCATCGCCAACGAAGAAGGGCTTACCCTGCACCGCCACGCGCTGGAAGACCAGGAAACAAAGAAGTTGATGAGCAACGTGCAGTCGTTCTACATGACGGCCGACGGGCAGAAGCTGCTCTACGAAACCAACGAGCCGCAGTGGGGCATCGTGGAGGCAGGTGCCGACCCCGAAGCGTTGAAGAGCGAACCGGGAACGATCGACGTGAAGGGAATGCGCGCTTACGTGGACCCCGTGGCGGAGTGGAAGCAGATTTTCCGCGAAGCCTGGCGTTACCAGCGCGATTACTTCTACGTGCGCAACGTGCACGGGCTGGATATGGACTGGGCCTACGCTACCTACGCCCCCTGGATCGATCACGTGCGCCACCGCTCCGACCTCACCTACGTGTTGGACATTCTAGGCGGCGAAACGGCCGTGGGCCACTCCTTTGTGCGGGGCGGCAGCTATCCTGAAATAGACCAAGTGCCGATTGGGATGTTAGGAGCTGATTTCACCGTAACCAACGGTTACTACCGGATTGATAAGGTATATAATGGCGAAAACTGGAATCCCGAGCTGCGGGCTCCGCTAAGTGCCCCCGGCGTTAATGTGCAGGCCGGAGAATATTTGCTGGCGATCAACGGCCGTCCGCTGGATGCCAATACAAATGTGTACAGTCGGCTGGCCTACACCGCTGACCAGCCCACCCGCATCACGATAAACAGCGAACCGACGCTAAAAGGCGCTCGCGAGCTGACGGTGGTACCGGTAGAGGACGAAGCCGCTTTGCGTCGCCTCGACTGGGTAGAAGGCAACCGCCGCCGCGTCAACGAGCTATCGGATGGCAAGTTGGCCTACGTGTGGCTGCCCAACACGGCGGGCGGCGGCTACCGCAATTTTAACCGCTACTACTTCGCCCAGCAAGACAAGCAGGGAGCCATTATCGACGAGCGCTTCAACACCGGCGGGTTCGCCGCCGACTACATCGTCGATCTGCTGTCGCGCGAGTTGATGGGCTACTTCAGCAACCCGATCGGCGACAAAACGCCGTTTACCAGTCCGGGAGCCGGGATTTGGGGTCCGAAGGTGATGCTCATCAACGAGATGTCGGGCTCGGGCGGCGATTATTTGCCGTACATGTTCAAGAAGAAGGGCATTGGTCCGCTGGTGGGCACCCGCACCTGGGGCGGACTGGTGGGCATCTGGGACGTGCCCCCGCTGGTGGACGGCGGCACCATCACCGCGCCCCGGGGCGGATTTTTTAATACCGAGGGCGCGTGGGACGTAGAAAACGTCGGAACCGCTCCTGACACGCTGGTGGAGCAGACGCCGCGCCTGGTGGCCACCGGCCGCGACCCGCAGCTGGAGAAAGCCGTGGAGGTGGCGCTGGAACTACTGGAGAAAAACCCGGTTCAGTTGATGGCACAACCGCCCGACCCGGTGCGGGTGCGGCGGCCGGAGGAGGGAGAGTAGGTTAGAGGTAGCGTTGTTTCAGTATGTGATTCAGAGCCGAGTGCTTTCCAAACTTCCCGTTCAGAATTCTAAATCAATTTCTAAGCCTCCACCCACTCTTCCGCAAGCTCCCGCTCGGACAAAGAAAATTGCTTGATGTTGGCCGGGTTGATCAGGTCGCCGAGACTGGCTACGCCCTTTAGCCACTTTTCTTCGGTCACCACCGCGATCCTTTCAAAGTCGGTGTAGTGCTGAAAGGTTTTCTGCGTATCTTCCATAAACGCTGCGATAGAATCGTAGCCTTGCAGGTTTTTCACTTCCATCAGCAAGCGCAGTTTGCCCTCCTCCTTGAGGCTATCTTCCATCGTTTTGGCGGCCTGATCAATGTCGCTTTGCTTCACTTCGCCATCGATTACCAGGCGAATTACGTGGGCGGCTATTTTCTTAGTGGTTAACATATCATGTAGGTTAAAAAGTGAATACGTGTTTCCCAGAAGCTAAACGATCCTCGGAGCGATAGGTTAGCATTTCGGGCGGGTTTCATAAATTGCCCTTGTGCCGCTGGTAGATACGCTCGCGCCGCCGGTACGAGAAGTGCCCGGCCACCAAGCCTACCACCGCTGCCACCAACAGGCGAACGCCGAAGTCTAACCAACGGAAGCGGTCCCAATCAAAATCCAACTCGATCACGTAGAACACCGCGCCCACCAGTGTCCACATTAGCACTCCGTGGGTAAGCACGTAGCGCCCCTTGCGCTGCCGCGTCACTTCCCAGCGCCGCTGGGCTTCTTCATCGAACGCGGGCAAACTCATCCTTTATTTGTTTATAAATTACTTAATGCTTGTCTGATGCGGTAACCTGAGTTTTACCAGACCGTAAACTCATGTATCGGCTACCACGCTAGGCAATATAACAGTCTCCCTGGGTAAACGTAGCTCATTAGGAGGTAAGTTTATGGACGCGTTATTAGCTAAAGTTCAGCGCTGCACTTTATAAGCCGATAGCAGCGCGACAACAGACACTAGACATAAGAAAGTGCATGCACTTTATCCAATTGTCAGCTAGCACTTCTGCAACATGAAGAAACAGTTTCTCATATTATTCATCTTAGTCCTTTCAACGGAACTTTCATTGGCAACTGGTCAACAGGCTGAATTGATAATTCATGATGGTGATACACTTCAACTCCTTTCTTTGCCATTGGAAGACTACCTGGGAGAGTCTGAAGAGCGAGAAAAGAAATATCCATTCTTAAAATTAACCTGCTCAACTGCTTTATGGAGAAGCTACCAAGGCCTTTGGAAGTTGGAGAATAATGAACTTTTACTTGTTGACGTCTACCTCTGCGCGAGTAAAGAAAGAAGCATATTTACCGAACTCTTTGATTCCGAATCTCCAATTAAGGCGAGCTGGTTTACAGGAGATTTATTTATCCAACATGGTAAGATGATTAGATATCATCATTCAGGATTTGAACGTTCTTTTGAAGAAGAAACAAAAGTTGAAATCGTTCAAGGAATCCAAATCAGTCAGCTACATTTTGTGAACGGTTATCGAGCTAACGACGTGAACTTTCCAAGCAATCCTGACTCTATAATGGCAGAGGTTCACAACAGAGTCAACTGGAAGGATTTACCAAAATTATCAAAAGATTATAAGATCTTTGTAAGTATTAAAATGGGTAGAGCTGACAGCTTAACCATTATCCACAGCAAAGCTCCTGAACTTTATGTTCGTGAAGTTCAGAGAGTCTTAGATGAATTTCCCGAACTAAGGAAATTCTATTCAAGAGGTGAACCCTTGAATGAAGGATATACCTTTCCTGTGATTTTTAGCAACAAACAACGAAAAAGATTTGCTCGCTAACGTATAACTATGAATGAATGGATTTTATCGGTCAGGAAAGTTTGGTGGCGCTCGGAAAGTCCGCCATAAGTTTTAATTTAAATCAAGGCGTGGCTATGTGCGAGACGAATGGTTAGTGCTTTCTAATCCCCACTCATTTGGTCGTTGCGGCTACTACCGCACCGCTGGTTCTAACAGAGTTAGCGTTTTTTGATCCGCATCCAAGCGGGCCCGCACTCCCACCGGCAGGGTAGCGTTTTGCTTGATGTGCCCGAACGACAGTCCGTATAACACCGGAATACCCAGCCCGGCCAGCCGGTCGTGCAGCACCTGCGCTAGCGAGAGCGAGGTGCTTTCGTCTTCGGCTTCGCAGTCGCTGAACACGCCCAGCACCACCCCCGCCGCGGCCGGTAGCTTGTTGGGGTCGAGCAACAGTTGGGTCAGCATGCGGTCGATGCGATAGGGAGCTTCGCCCACTTCCTCTAAAAAAACCAGCTTATCGCGCAAATCAACATCGTAGGTCGTGCCGCACAGCGAAGTGACCAGCGACAGGTTGCCGCCCACCAGCACTCCTTCGGCGGTGCCCGGGGCCAGGGTAATTAAGGGGTCAGCAATCGCCACCGAGGTAGCGGGCTCCTGCCCGTTGGCGGTGAGAGGCTCCACCAAATCAGCTACCGGATTTTCGTAGGTAAGCGACTTACTGGGGTTCATCAGCACCTCCCGGAAATAACGGGTGGTGAAGTCGTTGTAGTTGGAGGTGCCCATTGGGCCGTGGAAGCCTACCAGATTGGCCTTTCCGTACAGCGCGTAGAGCACGGCGGTGATGTCGCTGTAGCCCATAAACACCTTCGGGTGGCTTTTGATTAGTTCGTAGTCGAGGTAGGGCAGAATGCGGGCGCTGCCGTAGCCCCCGCGGCCGCAAATGATACCATCAACGGTGTCGTCGGCAAAGAATTGGTTGATATCGTCGGCCCGCTGCTGGTCGGTGCCCCCCAGGTAGCCCTTGCGCACCAGCATATTGGGAGTGTAGCGCACCTTAAAGCCAAACGTCGCCCACGCTTCAATAGCGTCGCGCAACTGCGCTTCGGTCAAATAGGTAGCGGGAGTAACTAAACCGATGGTGTCGCCCGCTTTGAGTCGAGGGGGTTTGGTTGGGAGGTCGTCCCAGGGGCGGGCCGAGGCGGGCAACGCCGCCAGGGTGGTGGCGGCCGCTAGTCCGCTCATGAATTTTCTTCGGTGCATCAAGGAGAAAAACTACACAAAACGATTTGGCGGACAAATTGCAAAAATCGCTCGTAGATACCGATTAAACTCGTAGTTTTGTGCCACAAAAACCCATGAGTGAGTCGGTGCGTGCGTGATTGCACTTTAAATCTCGCAGTTGTCCTTCACTCATTTTTCTTTTAACAAATTCGTACAGTAACGCATCAACCCTATGGCAGGAAAGATCACTTTCTCGATGATTAAACCGGACGCGGTATCCGCGGGCAATACCGGCGCGATTCTTAAAATGATAGAAGAAGCCGGATTTCGCATCGTGGCGATGAAGAAAACCGAACTGACCAAGCGCAGCGCGGGCAAGTTCTACGAAGTGCACAAGGAACGTCCGTTCTACGATGACCTGACCACCTATATGTCGTCGGGCCCGATTGTGGCACTGGTGCTGGAGAAAGACAACGCCGTGGAAGACTTCCGTAAGCTGATTGGTGCGACCAACCCCGCCGAAGCCGAAGAAGGAACCATCCGCAAATTATACGCTACCTCAATCGAAGCCAACGCCGTGCACGGCTCGGATGCCGATGATACCGCCGAGAAAGAAGCTGAGTTCTTCTTTGAGGATGAGGAAATGTTTCTAAGCCGCGGCTAATAACAATCTAGCTCCTAACGCACTGTTTGTTACGTCTCCATCTTGGGCTTAGGTGCCGGTTCAGACTGTTTTTGGTTCTCTTTCTGGAAGAACACCCGACGAATCCACTTGGGCAAGAAGATCGCTCCGAGCAGCAAATAAGGGTAATACGAAAGGAGCCGCCACAGAATGTTGGTTACTACCATGTAGTCGCCCAGGAATTCAGTGAAGAACTGAGCAAAGAAGTACTCGGCCGCCCCACTGGCTCCGGGAGTGGGCGACACCAGCATCACAATCCACATCATCAGATGGCGGCAGAAGATGAGCAAATGGGTGCTCCAGTTCAGCTCCACAAAAGAGGCCACCAGGCAGTTGAGCATCGCGTAGCGGGCGCACCACACAAAGAACGTCATCGATATAATGATCGTCCAGTACTTTGCGCCCTTGCCCCGCAGTTGGTGAGAGGCCAGAATCACCTCGTCGCCGTGGTTGCTCAGGGTGTAACGCCACCGGCGCAGAAAGCGAATAGAACCTAACTTCATCAAAAACCACTTGAACCCCCGGGGGCGGATCAGTAAAGCGTAGATCATCACGGCGGTGTAGGTGGCGATTAGTATGTAACTGATCAAAAACAATACTTGAAGACTATCGCCCCACGGCAACTGCATCTCACTCGCGGGAGGAAACAGCTCGTCTTTAGAGTAGATCAACGCTACCGGCGACATGAGCAGAAAGAAGGTGTTGTCCAGGATAGAGGTAAGCATCACGTAGGCCAGGGCTTTACCAAACTTGATGCCCTCCTTCATGAGCACCAGCACCACAATGGTAGTGCCGCCCACCACCGACGGAGTGATCGCCGAAGCAAACTCCCACAAAATGATCACGTAGAGGCTACTTTCCCAGTTGAGTTCGTGGTTGGTGAGCACCTTAATTCGGTACAGATAGCCGGTGTCGCGCGCCAAGATTACCAAAAAGGCCAGTAGCAGGGGAAGCCACCGGGCGTCTAGGATCAGCTTTAGCTTGTCAGCCGACACGTCAGGATCGCTCAGGAACAGGTATACCACAATTGCCAACCCAATAAGCACCGGAATCCAGATCTTATTCGGGTTAAGGGTTTTAACGATTTCCTTCGAGTTAATCTCCATCAACGACGCGCGCGGCTTCTGCTAAACTAATCCAAAAATTGTTGTAGCCTTCGCCAACGCGAAGGGTGATATCTCCTACTTGCAGCAACTCCAAAATGGCCAGAAAGTTAAAAATCACGGCCATCTTGGTGCGGTCTTTCTCAATAATGCTTACAAAAGACACCGGTTCAGTAGCCCCGCGCACGTTCGCTAAGATAAATATACGCTGGCCCTCGATGGTATACGGATACTGTACCACCCGGTGCGGCTGCTCCTGCTGCTTGAGTTCGTAGCGCTGCGTGACCCGCTGCAACACTTTGAGCAGTTTATACAGCGTCAAATCCTGCAACTCCGCCTCTCCGTTAGCCTCTTCCGACAGCATGGCCAGTTCGCTCACCACGTTGCCGCGGGTATGGCGCAACAGCCGCTCCTCTTCTAGGGTTGCCAGTTCCTGCACCACCGATTTGTATTTTTTATACTCGAGCAAATGCTTTACCAGTTCTTCGCGCGGGTCGATTTCTTCACCTACCTCGTTCATCACCGGCCGGGGCAGCAGCATTTTGGCCTTGATCCGCATCAGCGTGGCAGCCACCAGGATAAACTCACTAGCCACCTCGATGTTCATTTGTTCCAGTTCGTGCAGGTAGCCTAAAAAATCGTTAGTAATTGTGGAAATAGGAATGTCGTGAATGTCTAATTCGTCGCGTTCAATAAAAAAGAGCAACAAATCGAAGGGGCCTTCAAACAGGGGAAGTTTAATCTCAAAACTCACGGTGCGGTGGTTGGTGGATAGCAATGCCCTACCTTACGTTTATGGTATGAGCACTGCTTCCGGGGTTGAACGAAATTGCTGCTGGGTTGGTTGATCGACGGGCAGGCGGATCGCAGAAGCGCAGCAAATTTATCATATATTGCAGGCAATCCGCCCAAAAACCAGGGAAAACACTGGCAACTATTGAGCGAAGGGGTAATGCCAGAAACATTCGCCTACCAGCGCGGTTTTTTATACGTCATTCTGAACAGGTGTATTATGATTATTAAACCCGGCCCCCTGCTGGCCCAAGTCGACGAGCCCGCTGATCTTAAGAGGTTAAGTCCCGAACAACTGGTTCGTTTGTCCGAAGAACTTCGACAGTTTATTGTGGACAACGTCTCGGTTTACGGCGGCCACTTCGGAGCTAGTCTGGGGGTAGTCGAACTCACCGTGGCCCTGCACCACGTCTTCAACACGCCCTATGACCAACTGGTGTGGGACGTAGGCCACCAGGCCTACGGACACAAAATTCTCACCGGCCGACGCGATAACTTCTCCACGAACCGCCTCTACGGAGGGCTGTCGGGTTTCCCCAAGCGTAGCGAAAGCGAGTACGATACTTTTGGCGTGGGCCACTCGTCCACCTCTATCTCGGCCGCCCTGGGCATGGCGGTGGCCTCGCAGTACCAGAACATTGCTGACAAACAGCACATCGCGGTGATCGGCGACGGAGCGCTCACCGGGGGCATCGCCTTTGAAGCCATGAACCACGCAGGGGTAGCCAACTCCAATCTGCTCATCATCCTGAACGATAACTGCATGTCGATCGACCCCAACGTGGGAGCGCTGCGCGATTACCTGACCGACATCACCACCTCGCAGACCTACAATAAGGTGAAAGACGACGTGTGGAAACTGCTGGGCAAGGTGAGCAAATTTGGCAAGAGCGCCCAGGAGATTGCCTCCAAGCTGGATACCAGCATCAAAACCTTTCTGCTGCGCAATAGTAACCTGTTCGAGTCGCTCAACCTGCGCTACTTCGGTCCCGTCGATGGGCACGACGTGAACCATTTGGTGAGCGTGATGGAAGACCTGAAGAAGATTCCCGGGCCCAAGATTCTGCATTGTCTCACCGTGAAGGGGAAGGGCTACTTGCCCGCCGAGAAGAACCAAACCCAGTGGCACGCCCCCGGTAAGTTCGACAAGCTCACCGGCGAGATTCGCAAAAAGGTATACGACACGCCGCAGGCCCCGAAGTACCAGGACGTGTTCGGCCACACCATTGTGGAGCTGGCCCAGCAGAACGATAAGATCGTGGGCATCACGCCCGCCATGCCGTCGGGTTCTTCGCTGAATATTATGATGAAGGCCATGCCCGACCGCGCCTTCGACGTGGGCATTGCCGAGCAGCACGCCGTCACCTTCTCGGCCGGCCTGGCCACACAGGGGCTGATTCCCTTTTGCAACATTTACAGCACCTTTATGCAACGGGGCTACGACCAGGTGGTGCACGACGTGTGCATCCAGAAGCTGCCGGTGATCTTCTGCCTCGACCGGGCCGGGGTGGCCGGAGCCGACGGGCCCACCCACCACGGCGCCTACGACCTGGCCTACCTGCGTTGCCTGCCCAATATCGTGGTGTCGGCCCCCATGAACGAGGCCGAGTTGCGCAACCTGATGTACACCGCCACGCAGCACAACGACGGCGCTTTCTCTATCCGCTACCCCCGCGGGCAGGGGGTGATGCCTAACTGGCGCACACCGTTAGAAGAAATTCCGGTGGGCCGGGGGCGGTTGGTTCAGGAAGGTGAAGAAGTAGCGATCCTGACTATTGGCCACATTGGAAACTACGCCGTTTCGGCCTGTCAAACCCTGGCCGACGAAGACGTGCACCCGGCGCACTACGACCTGCGCTTTGTGAAACCGCTGGATGAAGACTTGCTGCACGAGGTGTTTGGTCAGTTCAAGCACGTGGTCACGGTGGAAGACGGCTGCCTGATGGGCGGCATGGGCAGTGCCGTGCTGGAGTTCATGGTAGACCACGGCTACTCGGCTACCGTGAAGCGCCTGGGCATCCCCGACCGGGTGGTGGAGCACGGCGAGCAACTCGAACTACACCGCGAGTGCGGCTACGATCCCAACGGCATCGCGCAGGCAGTGCGGGAGTTGCTGGGGGTGGGGGTAATGTAGAATTACTTTTCAATCAGGCTCGCTTACAGGTAGTGTCGAAGCCAGATCATCCTCAATTTCAAGTCCATACTGTGCTGCGATCTTCGCAATATGGATACCGAAAACTCCTCGCATCTCACCAAGTGCGCCATTAAACACCCAACTGGCATGATGACCAAGCTGGCTGGCCGGTAGCACGATGCGATTGGAGTTAGCGTCGACAGTTTGTAAGAACTTTCTGCACGCAGCTCGCATTGCTCTAAGACTCTCAGCTAATTGTCTCGAGTTAGACTGTCCAAGCTCAGAGGTCAGAAAGTCTCGGATACGAAAAACAGAACCAACGCAGTGTCTAGGCACCTCCATTTCAGATGGTACATACAGAACGCGTTTATCTTCAAGAAAAACTATGATACGCCTCGCGACAGCCCTCTCCGCTTCGGGAGGATTCCAAGAAACCCCAAAGATAGGAGTACTAATACCCGTTAGCCGCGAAAGTACTTCTTGAAACTTCATATGTTACTCCTCAGATGTGCGATCAACTCTCGCGTATTCGTACACCGGCGTTTCAATAACCCGATCTGGCTTCTGCTTACTCAAAACAGTTTTCTGTAACCATTCTACTGTTGAGGGAGAGAAGAACTGCTCACCCGTTTCCTCGTCTACCCGCGCCGGAACGTTTTCTACAACGTAGAACTGCCCCTTATGCTCTAGTGTGTAGGTTACCCGCTGTTCCACCAAATGCGTTTCTCTTTCGTTCATAGTGATCGTCTTTTCTTGAAATCAACCCATCGGTTCGGATTTGGTTCATATAAGGTTATAATCTTGACCAGGGGGCGTGAAGGATAGCTGCATTGCACATGCAGAGGCCGACTATCTAATGATTCGCCATATATTAGACAGCTTGGGCCATATCTATCATCCGGATAGTCTTCAATAACTTCGCCGGAAGATATCGCTTCACGAAGTTCTCGGAGGCTAATCCGACGTATAATGCTCTGATCAACCGCATGCTTTGAGAACTCAAACTGGTCGGTCTCTACTTTTTTCCTTATCTCATCAAGTAAAGTCATACATATTTATCGCGAAGACACTTCTAAACACAATTCGATGGCCTCCTGAATACGTTTCATCAGCGTATCAAAAGATTTCGCCTGCGTGTGGCAGCCCGGAAGACTAGGCACCGAGGCAACATAATAACCATCACTATCGCGCTCAATAACGACATTGTAATCCCGCTTTGTTTTCATATAGCTTAGTAACGTATGCGAATCAAGGGTAAAGAGTTAGTGCAAAACAGGCAGCAGCTATCTTACCAAACACATGCACAAGCAATCCTTGATAGGATCGGACTTTAGAAGCATTTTGTATCTGTGTTTTCTCATTAATCCAATTAAAGAAGGATTCTATGGGTTGCCGAACCGTAGAGACAGCGCAAGAGAAGAGCTCATCAGCAGCTTTATTGCGCTGTCTTTCTTGAGGAGATTGTCCTTTGATAAGCTTCACGGGGGTATAAATGAAGGTGTCTTGCTCTTCTAGCAACTCTTCATTGAGCGGACCATCAGCATACGCTTTATCGGCGAAGATGGCCTGACCAGCTAACTGAGGCAATATTGGTTTGAGAGCTGTTAGATCGTGGGTAGAAGCTGGGCGGCCGCCGCGCGGGTGATACCGATGAGTTCAGGAATGGGTAGTGAACCGGGCACTCGATTGGCAACTAGGTGCATTTTTACACCGTAGTAGTGCATTTTCTTAGTAGCGCAGTAGCCTTTGTTAGAGAGTTCACCAGCTACTCTTGCCTTTCGTTTATGGCTACAGAGTTTGATAGGCAGGGAGTCCACCAGTCTAATCTGAGCGCTAACTTCTTGGTCTACCATGCCTAGAAAGTATTCTGACAGACTAGGAAACACTTCCCCTAGGCGATTAAGCCGTGCGTTAAAGCCTTGATAGCTAGGAAGATCGGGGAACCATGAAAGCAAATGCTTCTTAGCGTAGCGCCAAATGGATTTGACCTTGTATTTTTCCTCTTCTAACATAACGAACAGATAAACGGTGAGCAGTTCTTGGTCAGTGAAAGCAGGCTCAGTGGAATTGTTGCTAAAGCGTTGACACTGATGAGCCAATTGATTATCATAGCAGTCACAGATGTGATAGTACAGGGCAATTAGTTGTAGAGTTTCCATACTCAATTAATGGCTCAACTACCACATCTGTTTCTTTTATCCCTGTACCCTTGATTCGCATAACGTAATTAATCATTTAAGTAGTGGGAACGCGCCATGGCCACCGTGGAACGGCGCGTTCCCACTACTTATCATATCCACCCCCCCCAACCCAACCTCAGTAAGCCTCCACCGTATCAATCAGCAGCTCAAAATCCGCTTCCTCCCCGTTGCCAATCAAAAAGCCCACGGTGCGGATGGAGGCGAGGTTTAGTTCGGGAGCGTCAGGCACATATTCCCCACGAAAGGTGGCTTTAAAGTCGGCAAAGGATAACCGAACGCGCTGCCACTCGTCTTTTGTTCTGAAAGACTGCGCGTAGGCCACCCGGTTGGCATCCGTTTCCAGCCGCAATTGGTAGGTCTGATTGTCGCCCCGCACGTACAGTTCTATGCCCTCAGAACCGCTTAGGTTCAGGGTTTTTTCATCGTAGAGAATTTGCGCAAAGCCACCGTCGTTCTCCAGCGACACGTGACCGCTGAAGCGAGCCAGACCCTGCTGCCCGTCTTTTTCTGAGACGTAAGTCACTTGACTGTTGGACACCCCGCCCATCACTACGTCGTTTTCGGTGTGCCACTGCTGCACGCTTTCTTTGTCAGAAAAGTCGAATAGAATCATTACGGAGAGTATGAGGAAATGATTAAGGTTGAGCATCGCAGTATAAACGAGCGAAGAGGGTTCGGGTTACGTCAGTTGATACCTCTGCCTTTCTTCAATATTTCCGGCGGAAACCTGCCTGCTGTTTGTTTAAGACCGGCTAACCCAATATATTAACTCGTCGGGCCATCTCCACCCCCCAACCAATCATTTCCTTTTCTCATGCACAACTTTAACATCAACCGCCGCCACTTCCTGAAAACCGCTTCGGCTTCGCTGGCGCTTTCCACCCTGGGCCCCTCAGGGTTGGACATTATCTATCAAGACCAGCCCCTGCGCGTAGGCGTAATTGGCACCGGATGGTACGGCAAGAACGATATCTTTCGGCTGATCCAGGTGGCTCCGGTGGAGGTGGTCTCCGTCTGCGATGTGGATAAAAATATGCTGGCCGAAGCGGCTACGTTGATTAGCCAGCGGCAAAAGTCGGGTAAGAAGCCGCGCACCTACACCGACCACCGCGCCCTGCTGGCCGAGCGCGACCTGGACCTGGTGATCATTGGCACCCCCGACCACTGGCACGCCTTGCAGGCCATCGACGTGCTGGATGCCGGAGCGCACCTATATCTACAAAAGCCCATCAGCGTCGACGTGCTGGAAGGGGAAGCTATCCTGGCCAAGGCCCGGCAGTCGGATCGGACGGTGCAGATTGGCACGCAGCGGCGCAGCACTCCCCACCTGATGGAGGCCAAGAAGAACATTGTGGATGCCGGGCTGCTGGGCAAGGTATCGCACGTGGAGATGTGCTGCTACTACCACATGCGCGCCACCGACCACCCGCCCGTGCAGCCGGTGCCCGACTTCTTCGACTACGACCGCTGGACGGGCCCCGCGCCGATGCGCCCCTACGACGGATTGCCGCACCGGCGGTGGCGCTCCTTCACGGCCTACGGCAACGGCATCGTGGGCGATATGTGCGTGCATATGCTCGACACCGTGCGCTGGATGCTCGACCTGGGCTGGCCAAAGCGCATCAGCTCCGAAGGAGGCATCTACGTGCAAAAAGACAGCAAGTCTACGATCAGCGATACCCAGACCGCCGTGTTCGAGTACGACGAGCTCAATTGTGTGTGGCAACACCGCAGTTGGGGCACCCCGGCCGACCCCGATTACCCCTGGGCGTTTATCCTCTACGGCGACAAGGGTACCCTGAAGGGCAGTGTTTATCGATACGATTTTATTCCGCAGGGCAAAGGGGGCAAGCCTCTGAACAGGGAGGCGCTGTATGAGCGGGAGCAGTATCCGGAAGACCTCACCGAAGAGGACATCGAGCTGCACGCGGCCCCCGCTACCCGCCGCCATATGCTTGACCTTCTGGCGGCTATCAAAGAGAAAAAGCAGCCCGTAGCCTCGGTAGAACAGGGGCACATTTCTACCGCCGCTTGCATTCTGGCTAACCTATCCATGCAGGCTGGTCGTCCGTTGGTCTACGATCCGCAGCAACACATTGTGGTGGGCGACCCCGAAGCGACCAAGTTGCTGCGCCGCCCCTACCGCGACCCCTGGCAGCATCCGGGGGCGTAGCGTATGCTTGGTATTCTACTCCTTTTCGACTAAATTAACCAGCCATCCTCTAACCGCAAGCCTTATGAAAACTTCCTGTCTGACGCTGGCCCTCATCTTTGCCGTTGTTTCTGCTGGTTTAGCTCAGAACGACTTTGGCGTTGCTGAATAACCTCAGAATAGGAGTAGGATTTGAGTCGGGATTCTTGCTAGCTGCCACTTCTAGAGTAGGAGATAGCGCATCTAATGCATCCTCATTTTATGACCATGATAGTGACTGTGGATTTATCGGCGGGTTAGAGTACGCTCTTAGTGAGAAGGTGCAGGTGGGAGCAAGATACGTTTACGGCTTTGAAAACGTGATTGGAGATTCCCAGCTAACGGACGAAACCGGTCGGCCGGTCGAGGGAAAGCTACAAAACCGGGTTCTGCAGCTCTACTTTGGGTACCGGCTCTTTAGATTTGAAACCCAGTAGCGGCTAAGCAGTTGACCAACTCTATGAAAACGAATAATCTGTTATCAGCCAATTTCCTATGCCTACTTCTCTTGGTCAGTACAGTTACGAACGCCCAAGAAAAACAGGACACAAGCGCCATCATTGCCCCGGGTGCTGAACTGCACCAAGTGGCGGCCGACTACAAATTTACCGAAGGCCCCGCAGCGGATGCGCAGGGCAACGTGTTCTTCACCGACCAGCCCAACAACCGCATCATGAAATGGTCTACCGACGGCACGATGTCGGTCTTCATGGATAGTGCCGGACGGGCCAACGGACTGTTCTTCGACCGGCAGGGTAACCTAATTGCCTGTGCCGACGCTCAGAACCAACTGTGGCAGATCAGTCCTGACAAAAAGGTAACGGTGCTGGTGAACGACTTTCAGGGAAAGCGGCTCAACGGCCCCAACGACCTATGGGTGGATTTGAAAGGAGGCATTTATTTCACCGACCCCTATTACCAGCGTGATTATTGGTCACACACCGAACCGGAAATCGACAAGGAGCAAGTGTACTATCTATCGCCCGACAAAAAGACGCTTACGCCCGTCGCCACCGACCTGGTGAAACCCAACGGCATCGTGGGCACGGCGGACGGAAAGCAGCTGTACGTAGCTGATATTGGCGACGATAAGACGTATGTCTACCGGATTAACGACGATGGCAGACTGTCGGACAAGCAACTGTTTACCGATATGGGTTCTGACGGTTTGACGCTGGATAGCGAAGGCAACGTGTACCTTACGGGGCAGGGGGTGACCGTATTTGATAAGCAGGGCAAGCAGATCGAGCACATTGAGGTGGATGAGGGCTGGACAGCCAACGTCTGCTTCGGTGGCAAGGAGCGAAAGACGTTGTTTATCACGGCTATGAAGTCGTTGTATACGCTGGAGATGCGGGTGCAGGGGGTGCAGTAGGCATATGATTAATCGCGCGGCGACCGTCATGCGCCTACTGATAACGCATCACCAACCAGAGCACCAGATAAACAACGAGGGGCGAGCCGATGCCCAGCACAATAGCGATAGCAAAAAGCACCCGAAGCAGTGTGGCGTCCCAGCCGAAGTAAGTAGCCAGACCGCCGCATACACCTAGTACAATTTTGTCGGAGGGGGAAGATTTGAGTTTTTTCATAGATTAGTCTTCTGCTCGAGCTGATGATAATTCACAATTTGGGTATTACCAAACGTCTTCATGTCCAGCAGGTCGCCGTCACCAGTCACCAAATAGTCTGCTTGCCCATCCTTGGCCAAGGATAGTAGAAAATTATCTTTTGCATCCCTACACTCCCCTGCCGTCGATGTCACTTCTACCATCTCGCCGAAGTGGTCGAAGAGGTTCAACAGTTCTGTAATTCTAGTTTCTGGAAAATATTTGCGGAACTTCGGGCGGTGAGCAACTTCTAGGAATTCGCTGAGTAGTTCTTCACTAAATAGCAACACAATTTTCTCATTGGCAAGCAACTGTTCCACCCTCTTGAGCCGCTTCGAAATTAATTAGCTAAGCCAAAGATTAGTATCAAGAACTACTCTAATCCTTTTCACTCTTTAGTCGATAGCGTTCTGCCCTAACTTTTTCAACTTCGGTGGCAATATCTTCTATGGCAGGTGTCGCGCCCTCCTGATTCCTAAATTGATCCAGCAATGTCGCAAACCTTTCCTTCGAAGAATTCTTTTTAATACTAATAACTCCTAGATCGGCTAAGTCTTCCAGAAGGCGCTCCGCTTTAGGGTCTATTATCTCAATCTGCAAGGTCATCATCTTACGCTTTAATTGTTTCAAGGTATCAACCCACCACTTCTTGCCGGTACTGCTCATAGACCGAAGTGATTCCTTCCCGAAGGCCAATCCGGTGCTTCCAACCGTAGCGACGTAGCTTTCCTACGTCCATCAGCTTGCGGGGCGTGCCGTCGGGTTTGGATGTATTAAACGTCAATTCACCCGTAAAGCCGACCACATCCTTAATCAATAGTGCCAAATCCTTTATGCTGATGTCTTCCCCGGTGCCCACGTTGACCAGCTCCGGCTCACTGTAATTTTCTATCAGAAACACGCAGGCTTCGGCTAGGTCGTCCACGTGCAGAAACTCCCGCTTCGGGCGGCCCGATCCCCAGATCTCTACCGTGGCGTCGCCGTTCTCCTTGGCCTCATGGAACTTACGAATCAGTGCCGGAAGCACGTGCGAATTGTTCAGGTCGTAGTTGTCGTTGGGGCCGTACAAGTTGGTAGGCATAGCCGAAATAAAGTCGCAGCCGTACTGCGCGCGGTAGTTCTCGCATAACTTGATGCCCGCAATCTTGGCAATGGCGTAGGGCTCATTGGTAGACTCCAGCGGACCGGTGAGCAGATACTCTTCTTTGAGCGGCTGATCGGCCAGTTTTGGGTAGATGCACGATGAGCCCAGAAACTGGAGCTTCTTCACCCCATTCACGTAGCTCTGGTGGATCACGTTGTTCTGGATCATCAGGTTGTCGTACAGAAACTCGCCTCGGTACACGTTGTTGGCGTGGATGCCGCCCACTTTTGCGGCCGCCAAGAACACGTAATCGGGTTTCTCTTCGGCGAAGAATTGGGCCACCTGCTGCTGGTTGCGCAAGTCCAGCTCGCTGGATCGGCGGGTTACGAAATTGTCGTAGCCTTTGTCTTGCAGGTTGCGTAGGATAGCCGAACCGACCATGCCGCGGTGCCCGGCGATGTATATTTTAGCGTTTTTATCCATGATAGATTAGGTTATCTGTATATCGGGCTAAAAGCCCTATGAATGATAAGCACAAGACTAAGCGTCCCCGACTAGGCGTCCCCGACAGGCGTCCCGCACTACGGTTGTGTGATGTAAGAGATCGCTTCAACTTTGATGGCTTCCGGATTAATCGTATTCAGCAAGTAACTTCTATCGTATTTACCCTCGAAAATCTCTACACAAGCGTTGTCAAGCGCTTCGTCGAAAGCTTCTTCTATAATCTCAGATAGCTCATCGTGAGAAGCGTAGTAGCCTCCTGACTTCCGGCGTTTGTTAACCCGTTTGACTGCCCGCACTGAATTGCGAATAGATAAATCCCAAGAAGTGGTCGTGCGCGACTCAGCCTGTTGCTTGATCAGATGAACCAACAGGATAACCGAGTAGCTGTAAACCTTGTTGAGCTTGTCTTCCTTGCTCATCTCTTCCAATTCATCTACCAGCAAAAGCGCCGCCGCGTAATTCTGCTGCTCAAGGTGGGTACGTAAAGCCGTTAGTTCTTCCATATTTAGAAAAGTCTACGCAAAGAACGCTGCGCGAGGGCAAATCATTCGTGGTAGTTAAATACCTTATGACCGCCCTTGAGCAGAAACTTGTCGCGCTTGAAGAGTTCTAAATCCGACTGCACCATGTCTTTCACCAGCGCGGGCAGATCGTACTCCAGTTCCCAGCCAAGTTTCTCCTTCGATTTGGTCGGGTCGCCAATGAGCAGTTCCACCTCGGTAGGGCGGTAGTAGGCCGGATCGACCTTCACCACTTCCTTGCCCTCGGGCAGTTGGTAGTCGGGATGCGAACAGCTTACTACTCGGCCCACTTCGTCTTGTTCTTTGCCCTCGAAGGCCACTTCAATGCCTAGCTCCTGGAACGACATTCGCACGAAGTCGCGCACGGTGGTGGTGATGCCGGTAGCGATCACAAAGTCTTCGGCTACCTCCTGCTGCAAAATCAGCCACATGGCCCGCACGTAATCCTTAGCGTGGCCCCAGTCGCGCTTGGCGTCCATGTTGCCCAGGTAGACAGTGTCTTGCAATCTGAGGGCAATGCGCGCGGCCGCCCGGGTGATCTTGCGCGTCACGAAGGTTTCGCCCCGAATGGGTGACTCATGGTTGAACAAGATGCCGTTGACGGCAAACATATCGTAGGCCTCGCGGTAGTTCACCGTGATCCAGTAGCCGTATAGTTTAGCCACCGCGTAGGGCGAACGGGGATAGAAGGGTGTTTTTTCGCTCTGCGGCACCTCCTGCACCAGTCCGTAGAGTTCGGAAGTAGAGGCCTGGTAAATCTTGGTTTTCTTCTCCAGACCCAGAATGCGCACAGCTTCCAGGATGCGCAGCGTGCCGATGCCATCCACGTTGGCGGTGTACTCAGGCGCGTCGAAGCTCACCTTCACGTGCGACATGGCGCCCAGGTTATAAATTTCGTCGGGCTGCACCTCCTGCACAATGCGGATGATGTTGGTAGAATCCGACAAGTCGCCGTAGTGCAGCACGAACTTCAGGTCTTTTTCGTGCGGGTCTTGGTAGAGGTGATCGATGCGGTCGGTGTTGAACAGCGAGGTGCGCCGCTTGATGCCGTGCACTTCGTAGCCTTTTTTGAGCAGCAGTTCGGCCAGATAGGCCCCGTCTTGACCGGTTACCCCGGTAATCAATGCTTTTTTCATAGTTTATACGTATTCGGTTAATCCTTTTTCTTTGATATCGTTCAAAAATTTCTTTACCATTTGCTCCTGGTCTTTGTTGCAGATCATCAGGGCATCGTCGGTCATTACCACAATATAATTATCGAGTCCCTGCACCACGCCAATTTTGTCCTTCGGCACCTTGATAAAGCAGTTGGTGGTGTCGTAGGTCATCACCGAACCCTGGATGCTGTTGGCGGTGGTATCTTTAGGGTGCTCGCTATCGATGGATTTCCAGGTGCCCAGATCCGTCCAGCCGATGTCGGCGGGCATCACGTACACGTTATCGGCTTTTTCCAGAATGCCGTAGTCAATAGAGATATTGATGCAGTTGGAATACACTTTCTTAATAAACTCTTCTTCCTGGTCGCTGTAGTACTTTGATTCACCTTCGGCAAACAGGGTGTTCACCTCGGGCAGATGTTGTTCGTAGCTCTTTCGGATGGCCGCCAGGCTCCAAACGAAGATGCCGGAGTTCCAAACAAAGTTACCGGCCTGCAGAAATGCTTCGGCGGTGGCCTGATCGGGCTTTTCCTTAAAGGCTTCTACTTTGTAAGCATCGGATGCGCGTTCGGAAGCATTGAACTCGATGTAGCCATATCCAGTGTCGGGCCGTAGCGGCTTGATCCCGAAGGTGATCAGGTAATCTTCTTGCGAAGCGAGCGCAAAGGCTTTTTGTGCCAGGCGCGTGAACTCGTCTTGCTTCACAATCATGTGGTCGGCGGGCGAAACGATAATGTTGGCTTCCGGATTTTTCCGGGCAATTTTGTGAAGGGCGTAGGCCACACAGGGGGCGGTGTTGCGCAACTCCGGTTCCAGCAAAATCTGGTCGTCGGTGAGCAGCGGCAGTTGCTCTTTGATCAGATCGTAGTACGCCCGATTAGAGATAACGTAGATATTCTCAGTGGGACATACTGCCTGCAACCGGTTAAAAGTAAGTTGGAGCAGCGATTCGCCGGTACCCAGCACGTCGTGAAACTGCTTGGGAAACTGCTGTCGACTGATGGGCCACAACCGCGTGCCAACGCCACCCGCCATAATGAGGGCAAAACTATTTGCTTTCATTTGTATTTATCAAATAATAAAAATGACTAAAAGGCGAAGCAAATATACGGACATCGTGCTCGAAACAAAAGCATTACCCGGATTGTAATCAAATTCTCCTTCCCTCACTAAGAATAATGACGGCTAAGTTACTACCAAAAAACTACTGTTACGAAGCGATTCTTTATTATAAGTAAATAGTCGATCTGAGGTTTCTTGAAACATCTTTCCCCCCGCCGCTTCCACGATTGCTTGTCCGGCGGCGGTGTCCCACTCCATGGTCGGGCCGTGGCGGTAGTAGATATCGGCCTTTCCTTCGGCGATCATGCAAAACTTGAGCGAACTGCCGCGCGCAATACTTTCGGTGACGCCGTACTGTCGGAGCACCTGTTCTTCTTCTTCCGAGGCATGGCTACTGCTGCGCACCGCTACCCGTTTTTTGGTAGACTGACGTACGCGTAAGGTTTCCAAGGCCTCGCCCGCGGTCTGCTTATATCCCCCTGCTTCAAGGTCGCTGGCGTATCCTGTTTGGACAGCGAAATAAAGTTCTCCGGTCACGGGAGCATAGATCACTCCCAGCACCGGTTGGTGATGGTGGATGAGCGCGATGTTCACGGTGAACTGCCCGTTGCGCTTGATGAACTCCTTGGTGCCATCGAGCGGGTCCACCAGCCAGAAGTACTCCCAGTCCCGACGGGTGGCGTAGTCTACATCGGCTCCTTCTTCTGAAATCAATGGAATGGTGGGGTAGTGCTCCTGCAGCGTGGGGGCAATCACCTGATGTGCTGCTTGGTCGGCTAGGGTGAGGGGAGACTGATCGGCCTTAAAGTCGACCACCTGCGAGAAGTCGGCGTGATGGTACACCTCCAGAATGGCTCGTCCGGCCGCCCGGGCAATGTCGTTGATCGAAGCGATGGATACTTTTGGCATTATGAGAAGGCAGTAGGGTTGATGGTATCGACTAAAAAACTTTATATTGCTGGCTACACTAACCACCAACTACGCACATGGAGCACACCGCCCGCGTAAAGATTGTCCTCCACGGAGGGGAATTTGAAATTGAAGGTTCGGAGGAGTTTGTTAACTCCTACGCCGACACCATCGCCAGCCTGTCGGACATCCTGAAAAACACCCCGTCGCCCTCCAGCGCTACCGAGGGCAAAGAAAGCAATCTTAATCCAGGAAAGCAATTTGCTATCTTCGACTCAGAGGCCGCGCCCCCGGCGGATACCACGCCCCTGGCCTCGCCCGACTCCTTCGGCGAACTCTACTACAAAGCTCCCAAGAGCACCAGCAAATCGGACGTGGTGCTGCTGGCCAGTTTTTTTGTGCAGTCGCACAACGGCGAGGGCACCTTCACCACCCGCGAGGTGAACAAACTGCTGCGCGACCACGGCATCGACATGACCAACACGGCGCACTTCAACAAGCTGAACCAGGACTACAAGAAGGTGTTCAAGATGCGGCAGGGGCAGTATAAGGTGAGCGAAGAAGGGGTGGAGCACCTGCGGAGTATTTTGCGCTAGGCCAAGTTTAGGCTATTATTCGTCAATTCCTACCCCCTAAAAGCCACTGGCCTCTACCGGTTTCCGGGTATATTCCGTGGCTAGTTTCACCGGGCCGTTCTTTCTTGGTACATTCGGGATGCCGATCAGGAAATTTCTGCCCATGCGATGTTTGTCCTTCTTCTTTGCTCTTGTTCTACTCCCTCTGCTGGCGGCGGGCCAGGGGCGGGCGTTAGAGCAACTGAACGAAAAGCTGCAAGAGGCCACCACCAACGATGAACGAGGCTTCGCTCAGTGCGATCTTTCTCTGGCCTACAGCGGGATAGATTCGGTCAAAACCTTTGCCTACGCCAAACAAGCGCTCACCACCTTCCAGCGCAGCGGCAACGCCTACGGAGTGGGACAGGCCTACCTAGCCCTGGGCGGAGGCTACTTCGACTACAATGACCTGGAGCAAGCAAAAACGCACTACCTGCTGGCTAAAGAACAGTTTGCCACGCTGCTGGCGCAAGATTCTTCGGTGAGAAACATGAAAGCCTGGACGAAGAGCACCTTCAACCTGAGTGCCACGCTGGGGCGGCAGGGCCGGAATGAAGAAGAACTGCGCTACATGATGGAAGCCGAACCAGTGGCCGAGCGAGCGGGCGACACCTACATCCTGGCCCTGATCAACTCGAACCTGGGCATCACCCTCACTAACCGGGAGGACTACCTCAAAGCGTACGCCTACTTTTTCAAGAGCGGGAGACTATACGAGGACACCACTAGTGGCCAGTTTATCCAGGATCGCCTAATATTTTCCTTTTGCCTGTACGAGTTAGATTCTATAGCTCGAATGGGTGAGATTCTGGACCGCATTGAGCACACCCTGAACCGCACTTTCGAGGCGGTGGAGTGGCACCTCTACTATCTGGCCCGGGGCAAGTATCTGCTGGGAAAGAAGGAATACCAGGCCGCTCTTCACTACTACGACCGGTCACGCGCCCTGGTGGAAGAAAGCAAAATGGTGGGCTACCTCGATGCCATCTTTCGGCACTACGCCGAAGCCTACGAGGCGATGGGAGACGATCAGCAGGCCAAACAGTACACCCTACGGTATCTGGAACTGGCCCGGCAGGATCAGCATCCCGAAAACGAACTGTCGGCCCTGGAGGAACTGGTGAAGTACGAAGCGCGGGAAAAGAACTACGCGCAGGCCTACGCCTACCTGGACCGCTACGTTCGCCTACAGGACAGTGTTGACCTCACCACCACCCAGGCGCAGTACGCCGCGTTGGAGCTTCGCTACCAATCCGAAAGGAAGGAAAAGGAGATTGCCAAACTCGAGCGCCGCAATGGCGAAGTGGCACTCGCCCTGGAAAAAAAACGCTCGCAGCAGTACCTGACGCTGCTCGTTGCCGGTTCGCTGGCCTTCTTGTTAGCCCTTGGCTACGGAGCGTATCGGCACCAGCAGCGGCGGGCCCGGGCGGCAGAGCAACAGCGGGCCGACGAGGTGAAGCAACTCAAGCACGAGCAGCAGGCCCAGGTGGTGTCGGCCCTGATGGAGGGGCAGGAGAAGGAACGGAAGCGGCTGGCTACCGACCTGCACGACGGACTGGGCGGACGCCTCTCTGGCATCAGCCTAAAGCTTTCTAAACTCAACCAAGACCGGCGCAACGGGTTGGCCGACCCCCAGATTGAGGAAATCATGGAGAACCTGGACGGCTCGCTGGTCGAGCTGCGCGGCATCGCCCGCAACCTCACTCCCGAAACGCTATCGCGATACGGCCTGAAAGCCGCGCTGGAAGATTACTGCAGCAGCCTGAACCGACAAGATAACCAGATCATTCTGCAGTGCTACGGAACAGACGATGACCTGGAAGAAGGAACCAGCCTAACCATCTACCGCATCATCCAGGAACTTATCAACAACGCGGTGAAGTACGCCCAGGCCTCAGAAATTCTGGTGCAGTACATGCGCGAAGACGTTACGGTAGATATCACCGTGGAAGACGACGGCGTAGGCTTCCGTACTAATCAGTTAGATAGAAACTCCGGCATGGGGCTCGTTAACATCCGCACCCGGGTGGCGTATCTGAACGGCCAGATGGATTTGTATTCTTCGCCCACCGAGGGCACCACCGTTACCATTCATATCGATGTCTGAGCAGCCACTAATTCGGGTAGTGGTGGTAGATGATCATCGCCTGGTCATCGAGGGGCTGAAGGCATTGCTGGGTAGTGACGCGCAGGTTGAGATTACAGGCTCCTTCACCACCGGGCAAGCCGCGCTCACGTTTCTGGAAACCCAGCCGGTGGAGGTGGTGCTGCTCGATGTGAACCTGCCCGACATCCACGGGGTGGAGATGTGCCGCCTCATTCACGAACGGTATCCGGAAGTCAAAATACTGGGGCTGAGCACCTACTGCGAACCCAGTATCATCAACCAGATGATTAAACACGGCGTGAGTGGTTACCTGCTCAAGAACGTGGTGGCCGACGAGTTGACGCGCGCCATCCGGCAGATCCACGGCGGGCAATATTACTTCGGAGCGGAAATTCAGAAAATTCTGGCCGACGCGACCTTCAATCACGAAACGCCCCGCCTCACCCGGCGGGAGAAAGAGATTGTACGCCTGATTGCCGACGGGCGCACCACTAACCAGATTGCCGAGGCACTGTTTATCAGTCCGCTCACGGTAGAGACGCACCGCAAAAACGTGATGAAAAAGCTGAAAGTATCCAACGCCGCTTCGCTCATCAAGCTGGCACTAGAGAAAACCATTATCTAATTTTTAACCCTAGAACAATGAAAAACCTACCCTTACCTCTGCTGTTGCTTTGCTTTCTACTGAGCTGTTCTTCTGACAACGACGGCCCCGATGGTCCGGGCACTATCGGATCGGGCGTGCCGGTCTACGACGAAACCCTGGTTCCCGAAAGCGACCCTCCGCTGCCCAACCTGATTAGCAATGGCAACTTTGAATCGGACGATGCGTGGATCAACTGCGGCGGAGTTCGTTACGAGCAGCGCGACTTTGCCACCAGTGGTGACCGGGTGCTGGTGATAGATAGCCGCAGTGTTTGCGAAGCTGGGGCAAGCCGTGACATCGTGGCCACGGCTACCCAGGAGATTGACCTTCCCGGAGGCATTTCCGACGTGCTCACTATCTCCTTTCAGGTGCGGGCCGACGGGCCGATTCCTTCGCTAGCATTTGATCTCTACCTGAGCAACGCCGCCGAAGAGTCGTTACAAATATTTGGGGGTTACCGCATCACCTCTATCACCCAGGAGGCCGACGAAGCTTCCGGTTGGAACCTGATTACCCTGCTGGTCACACGTTCTCAGATAGAAACACGGATAGAAGCTTCGCCGTTGTTTCTGACGTTTCAGCTTAAAGGCTCAGATGAGATTGCAACCACCACCGTCTACCTGGACGACGTGCGCGTGACCAATGGCTTTCAGGGCACCACCCAGGCGGCGCCCATGCCCGATGCGCTGCGCAATTACGCGGGCGACCGCCGGATTCTATTTTATAAATTGACTACGGAAGACCAGACCGTGGCTTCCATGCAGCCCAGCGGCAACGATATGGTGGTACATGACCAGATTCCCGCCGCAACGGTGGAGGGCACCCCGCGCTGGTTCAGCGAGAACCAGATCACCTTGGCGCAGAAAGAGTTTAACCCCAAGTTGCCCAGCGACCCCAGCATTCAGCCCGGAGGCGGCACCAACGTGATCAAATATAACCTTATCAACGGCGACGAAGAACTGGTCTACCGGACCATCGGAGAGCCCGGTAAATTTCTCTTCGTGGATGCTCTGGAAAACCAGGCCGCTTTCGACTTCGAGGTGCGCCGCATGGCCTGGGATGCGGAGCGCAACCGGGGGGTACTGTGCGCCTGCGGTCGGAACCGCTCGCCGCAGTTCGAACTCAACTCCGATGATCTCTGCAAGCTGTTTATCATCGACGCCACCACCAACGAAATTATCAACGACGAGGTCAACGGCTTCGCGCCCGAGTGGTCCACTTCGGGAAAGTTAGCGTATTACTACGCTGATAAAATCTACACGGCCACGGTATCAGGAGGCGGGCAACCGAACCCCACGGTGGTGTACGAAGGCCCTGCCCTGCTGCAAGCCCTGGACTGGTCGCCCGACGAAACCCAACTGGTGATCGCCGAAATGGGTTCGGGTAGCGCGGTGATCAACGGCGAGATTGAAAGCATTTACACCATCAAACTGCTGGACGTGGCCACCGGCCAGGCTGAAAATTTGCTTCGGGTAGACCACGGAAGCATGATAGCGAACCTCTCGTGGTCGCCCGACGGAGCGTTTATCATCTACTCGCTAAACCTTGACAACGGCGGCGGGGCACAAATCTGGTGGCTAGAGGTGGCCACCGGCCAAACCGGCCCCCTCACCAACACTATCTCCGCCTACGCGGCAAGCTGGAGAAAATGACTCGGTAGCAATTTCTGCTGGTTTTGATCTGCCCTCATCCCATCACCGGCTAAAACTTTTGCTTTTCTGCGGAGTTTACCCAGCACAATCTATTGTTAACGACAAACGAAAATAGCATGATGGTGAAGCGATTTTTATCCGCAACCGAGGGCATTATTGGCAAAACGGTGCATGACCCTAGGCAAGAAAATGTAGGCGTGATCAAGGATGTTTTTATCGATCCGGAAACGAACCAGCCGGTGTTTGTGGTGCTGGCCGAAGGGGGTTTTTTAGGAATCGGCAGTGACCACGTGGCTTTGCCCTGGCACATGCTAGAGTTCAATACCAACTCGGGCAGCGTGCTGTTGGCGGAGAACATCAAGAAGATTCAGGATGCCCCGGAACTAGACCTAGATAAGCTAAAGAACTCTGACCGGGACGAACTAGACAAGTTGGTAGGCTACTATGGCAAACAGGATTTTGCTAACCAGGGTGGGGTGGACCAGGAGAACTATAAGGCCGAAGAACCCACGGACCATGAGCACGAGGCGTACGAAGGTTCGGCCAAAATCACCGACGAGGCACCAAAGAGCACCGACGATAACCCCGCTGACAATGTCAATTACGAAAAGATGAAAGGCGGACGGGGGTAAACCCGCCGCAGAGCACTTTATTTGCGGGTGTGCTTCATGCGCTCTTTGATGCGCGCTGCTTTGCCCTGTCGTCCGCGCAGGTAGTAGATACGCGCGCGGCGCACTTTTCCGTGACGGATCACTTCGATTTTCTCGATGCTGGGCGACAATAGGGGGAATATCCGCTCTACGCCTACTCCGTTCGATACTTTACGCACGGTGAAGGTTTCACCGTTGGTACTGGCGTTCTTGCGTTGAATTACCGTGCCCTGAAACTGCTGGATGCGTTCTTTATTTCCTTCGCTAATCCTCACGTGCACGTTGACGGTATCGCCCGCCCGGAATTTGGGGTGTTTGGTGCGGGTTTCCTGGTATTCTTGCTGAACAATCTTTAGTAATTCACTCATGACCTATATAAATAACTGAGTTTTTTGGCGAAAAGAGGGGGCAAAAGTAATGAAAAATGTTTACAAGTAGTGCGCTGTAGCGGATTTTGTTGCGTTATTTTATCCTGACCGGCCTTAATAGGCAAAAGAGCCTCGCTACTTAGCCTAGCTAGGTCCGTGATCAAGCAGTTTGACCAGTCGTTTTTCTTCAGGTGTCCATTCTAGAACGTTTCGTGGGTACTTTTCTTCTATAGCTGCACAGTCATCTGGCTGCTGCCAGCAATCAATAGAGCGGCTGTACCGTGCGTACGCTGCTTCGTTTCGCAGGCGGTCGGTTACCCGATACGTAAGGCCAAGGTACTTGATGTATCTTCCGTAAGAGATATTCTCTTCAGGAGCGTAGTTAATCACAAAATTAGGCGCGTATCGCTTAGTAAGGCTATACAGGACGGTGAATATGCTATCCGGAGGTAGTGACGTGCCGTTGAGGTACGCCCGGGATGCATCGACGGATAGCACCACTCAGAAACGTCCACCCCACAAAAGCCAGATCGTTGAGTATCTGCCGTTGCCGAATCCGGCGGCGGGCGTTTTCTCGCTCTACCGGGTTGGAAAGCACGAAGTACGCGAAGACATAGAAGCCCAGCACCGCCGCGATGGATCCATAGAACAAGTTGTAGTAAAAATTCTCTTGGGGAGTAAGTTCTACGAGTAGGGTATGCGTGAAGTATCCGGTAAGGATCCGGATGGCTTCTCTGAAGTGGTAAAGAAAGTAGTAGAGAAGAAAGGAGAAGACGGTACCTAGCGCAACGCCTAATTGAACCGTAGCGGTGCTGGCAACAATAGTTGGCCGGAGAAATCCTTTCTTCAACGCCATAGGTTCGCCGGTGTCGGAAGAGAAATAGCGTATCTTACCCTACTTTCCGCTTGATCTCTTTCAGGTCGGCCTCGATGCTGCGCACCCGATCTTTCAGATCAATAACTTGATCCAGTTTGTCGTTCATCACCCCGAATTGATGGGCAATCTGACTAAAGTTTTCGTCCGACTGTTTGAAGTTCCTTTCTGAGATATCCACCAGTCGATTCATATTATCACTTAGCACATGAACTGTCTGATTGGTTTGATCTAGCTTATCACCTAATGTTTGAACTGCTTGGTTGGTTTGATCGATCCTTCCGCCTAGCGTCGAGGCAACTTGGTCAATTCTATCTCCCAGTACCTGATTGGTTTGAAGAATTCTTTCGCCTAATACCTCATTGGTCCGCTCGATACGGTCGGCCAGTACACTCATGTTGCGGTCGAAACGCAGGAGCACTTCTAGCTGCATGTTTTGTGCTTCCAACGTATTCTGAGAAATATCGATAAGTTGCTTAAGCAACTCATTGCCCTCGTGCTGACCGTTGGTGCTGTTCATCTACTTTAGACTTAGTACGAGTACGCTATAAAGATAATAAAAAAATTACGGAAACAGAGCATCAATCCATCACCGCCAGCTCCCGGTTGCTGATGCGGTCGCCGTACAGTTTCTTATAGTACACCTTGCGCTCCAGCGCCGCAATCACCGGTTCGTAGAAGTCCACTCCTTCCACCTGGGCGGCTTCGTAGATACCTCCCGGACTAAACACGTTCACCTCCATGAGCTTGTCGCCCACAATGTCCAGCCCCACCATAAACACTCCGTCGTGCAGCAGTTTAGGACGCACTTGGTCCACCAGGCGCAGCATGGTGTCGGTTACCTCCACGCGCACGGCTTCTCCTCCGGCGCTCACGTTGCTTCGGAAATCATCTTCATTCTGCCGCCGCACCGCCACGTACTTACCCTGATGCTGCATCGCCTGTCCGTTCATCACCAACAGGCGTACGTCGCCATTAGCGGCCTCCGGTAGATACTCCTGAGCGATCACGTAGCCGTGGCGCGCCACCGCATCCACGATGGAGTGCAGATTGGTGGCCTTTTCTTTGAGCAAAAATACGTCTTTGCCGCCCGAGCCCTGCAACGGTTTGATCACGATGCGGTGATCTTGCTCCTCGTAGAATCGCTGCACGTCCTCGGCCCGACGGGTGATCAGCGTACGCGGACGCACCACCTCCGGGAAGTGCTGAAAGTAGAGCTTGTTCTGGCAGTTGAACAGCGTATCGGGATGGTTGAGCACGATCGCGCCCTGCTGCCGAGCCACCTGCCCGAACGCCACGCCCGCCAACTGGGCCCAGGGGCGCGCCTCAATGTCGACCGAAGGGTCGTTGCGAATCCAGAGCACGTCCAGGTCGTGCCCGGTGATTACCACGGCTTCGTTTTCTTCGTTTTGCAGCGCCGCCAAATACGCTTCTGCCGAGGACACTTCATTTTTCACCGTACGGGCGAGGACTCCCATGTGCCCTTCCGGAAAGTAGATCAGGTCGCCCACCCCGGCCAGGTAAACCGTATGGCCCAGTTGCTGCGCCCGAAAGGCCAGGTGCACGGTGGTGTAGATGGCGGTTTCGGTGGCCACGTCGTTAACGATAAAGGCAAGTTTCATAGAAGATTGTGAGGGATATATTCTTCTATAAATCAATTTGAGGCTATAATGTTCTTTGCTACTGCAGCGATCCGTAGCGAACTGCTTTGGCTTTTAGTACTACCAACTGAGCAGACTCGCCAGTCATGTCTAAATCGTGAAACACGATAGCATCGGCCCCCACCGCCTGGGCTTTTTCAATGATTGCTCGCTTCACCTTCCCTTGGTTAACTGCCGTACCGCGGTTGGCTAGGGTGCCAATCACTTGATAAGGTTGCCCAATCTGGTCTTCGTCGTAAAACACGTCTACGGTCTGAGCCTGATAGGGAGGAAACGTTTCGCCGGAATAGAATACGCGGGGTGTGCAACTGCTAGCAATAGTAAGCAAAAATAATGGTAAAAGCGTTTTCATCGTGGGTAGGGTTAGGTGTCAAATCGATACGATGAAGCCAATCCAAATTTGGGGCCATAGGTACGCTTCTCATCCTTTCACTAGTGTCAGCACGTTGTACCCATTTTTCAGCGCCTCCAGCTTTTGCTGCGCCTCAGCCCTTTTTAGATACCGGGGCAGCAGCGCGGGCGGACGCAGAATCTCCCGCTCAATCAGCTCCTGAATCACCGGGATGTGCTTCACGGCAATTTTGCCCGACAGCAAGGGGGTAAGCGCGTGGCCCTGCTGCAAATACTCGAGCAGTCGCACAAAGCCCCTCAAGTAGATAATGTCTTTGATGAACCCGCCGCTCTGGTAGATGCGGGTCACAGTCTCAAAGGCCACCGCCGGGGCACAGTGATGCTCCTCCACCAGCGTGCTATACGCCTGGGCAAACGGAACGCCCTCGAGCCGGTTGGCCCCGGTGATCACCCGCTCGGCCAGCAACCGCAGTCGCTCGGCATCCAACCCGCCCACCAGATACTCGGCCAGCACGGCCAGTCCCTCCTGCAGTTCGTCGTAGTCGGCCAGGCCGTAGCGCATCAGCGTCATGGGCTGCTGACTGCCGTTGTGGAAAGTGAGCACGTGCGTGCCGATCTCGTGCTGCAGCAGTGCTTCTACCCGACTGGGGCGCACAAAAGTATGGGGAGTGAGAAATAGCCGCCCCCGCGACACCATCACGCCCGGCACATCGTCTTGGATGAAAATATCGGAGGAAAAGGAAGAATCAAGCGTCCGGAAGTAGTTGTATTCGGCGCGCACGCGCTCCGCGAAGGCCTGCGGCGACACTGTGGCTTCCTCCTGGTCTTTCACCTGCACCTCAGTCAGGATGGTACGCGCCAGTTGCAACAGATCGGCATCAACGGTTTGATACAGCCGGATACTACTGTAGAAGAAATCGTCGGTGCCGCGTTCCTGAAGCATGTCAAGCTGCTTGCCGAGTTCATTGCGCTTGTCGCGCAGCAGAAACG
This sequence comes from Cyclobacteriaceae bacterium, assembly GCA_965217295.1. Lineage (GTDB taxonomy): Bacteria > Bacteroidota > Bacteroidia > Cytophagales > Cyclobacteriaceae > Tunicatimonas. Next base: position 1,069,008 of record CBDCHR010000008.1, on the reverse strand, counting down.
ACAGGGCCGGGTCGTGCACCTCGTCGATATCAATGCGGTAGAGCCGTTTCTTGAGTTGCTCAGGGTCTACGGGCAGAATGCGGTAGTAGAAGGTGGGAGCCTGGCGGTAGCCACCCCGCTGAAATTCATCCCAGGCCTGCTCGCTGTTGATCGCCGACACCAGCAGCAGAAAGTCAAACTCCTGCTCCAGGGCGGCCAACTGCTGGTCGGCGCGCCGAAACGCCTCATCGACCGAACTGCGCCCCAGCATGCCCGGACTGCTCACGGCAAAGGTGGTTTGCACCCGAATGAAGTCGTACACCATCTGCCGCAGGGCCTCGGAGAAAGTGCGCCGGAACTTTCGGAACAGCACCGGCACCTTTTTCTTCTGCGCCGAGTGGAAGTAGACCGATGGAAGCGTGAGGTGCAGACACAGACTTCCGGTTCTTTCTAGCCATTGCCGGTCGACCACGGGGTCGGCAACGCGGGGATAGTGGCGGATGGGCGGGGCTTGCTGCAGGGCCGGTAGGTTGGTCAAAACGGTTTCTAACTGCCGCGCCAGCGGGGCCACCGCCTCCTGGTCGTAGCCGATGCTCAGTTCGTGGTCGGCCGGTTCGCCCACGCGGATATCCACAATCAGGAAAGAGCCGTAGTCGCCCGCGCGTTGCTCGATCAACGAGCGAATAAGTTGACGCGCCTCCGCGGAGAGGGTTTGCTGGTGGGGGAGCACCAGGTAGGCCGCTTCGCCCCGCACCAGTTCGCTCAGGTCGGGACCGTCGGCAGGCTGATGAAACACCAGCAGAAAGGGCAGTGATCGGTCGAGCTGCAACCAACTGCCGGGGGCAATGGGATAGCGGGCGGGGAGATGATCGGCGGATAAATCTAGTAGAGATTGTCGTTCCAAAGCTTGCATACGGGGTAGTAAGAAAGAAGCAGAGCGAGAAGTTCCGGCAACGTCACTATTCTGCACTAACAAACGAGGGTTGTTGTCGGTTATTCTTGCACTGCTAAGCACCTCGATCAAGATTGGTGCCTAACCATCTTTTCCTATGAACGCATTCAATCGCATCAATGGCCGCCGCTGGGGCGTGGTGGCGCTGTACTTGGTCACCGTCTTTGTCAACTACGCCTCTACCGTTTTCTTGTTTGGCGATAGCGACACGGGCGACGTCTCAGACAAATACAGCACCTTATTCACTCCGGCGGGCTACGCCTTTTCAATTTGGGGGCTTATTTACCTGGCCTTGGGGGGTTACGCCTTTTACCAGGCTTTTTGGGCGCGGCCGGATCAAAATCTTTACGACCGGCTGGCTCCCTGGCTGATGGTAAACCTGCTGTTCAACAGCCTGTGGTTGCCCACCTTTCAGTACGAACTGATTGCCTTGAGTGTGGTGTTCATGCTGGTTATTCTGGGCACCCTGGTTCAACTGCAAATCATCCTGACCCAAGACACCACCCTGGCAACGCGCGAACGCGCGTGGGTGCGGGTGCCCTTCAGCTTGTACCTGGGCTGGATTTCGGTGGCCACCATCACCAACCTGGCCGTGTTCGTGAAGTACAGCGGCTGGGAAATTCCCAATGCCAGCGAATCGACCTGGGTGGTCATCATGGCGGTGGTCGGAGCCCTGCTGGCGTTCTTGGTAGCCCGTGCCACCCGCGACTGGATTTATCCGCTGGTGTTTGTCTGGGCCTACGTCGCCATCGCGGTGAAGCAGTCGGACAACGATCTTATCTACCCGGTGGCCCTCGGACTCGCCGCCGCCCTGGCGGTGCTCAGCGCAGTGACGCTGGTGCGAAATCAGCGAAGAGAACGGGTAGCGGCGTAGGAAAAAGGTTTTATTTGACGCTCAGCTTTTGCAAAGGCACGTTCAGTATGAGATACCGACGATGATTGTCCACTTCCTGGGTCTGCACCTCAAACAATTGGGTAGGTTTTTTCAAGAAATAGGCATCGCAAGAAGCCTCGTTCTTCTCCTTCTCGCGGCGTTTACATTAGCCCGGGCCTTCACCCTAGAAACTCCCTTCACCTACGCGCTAGCGGCTTTCGTGGTCTTTCTAATCGCCTCGCTGCACGTAATTCGTCCCGACAAAGCATTTCTGCGATTACTGGATGTTCAGCATTACCGTCTGTACGCCGCGGAATATCATTTATTGGCCAGCCCCGTCTATCTAAAGTTTCTGTTGGAGCAGCGGTGGGCCGAATTAATCGGGACGCTGGCCGGGGTTTTTCTTGTTCCTCTGGTTAGCACCCGCTTTCGCTCCCGGACCGGGGTACTCGTTGGTTTTCGGATGCTTCCGGCAGAAGCCTTTGAGTGGCGGAGCGGCCTACGCAAGCAAGGCGGATGGCTAGGATTGATCTATCTGTTAGCCTTGGCACTTTATTCGTACCCTTTTGCGGCCGTGGTAGCCATTGTAGCCTTCACCTTTATCGTGTCCACTTTCTACAACGAAACCGAATCCCGCCCAATGGTGGAAGCCTTTGCGACCTCTCCGGCAGCCTTCTTGTGGGCCAAAGCCCGAGTCCAACTCACGATTTTTTGGGTGGGTTGTATGCCCCTGGTCTTGACGTTTTTGCTGACGAACGCTGATTATTGGTACGTGCTACTCGTCTGGATGATCGTGAGTTCAATCATTCAACTGCTCAGCATCAACCTGAAGTATGCGCTCTACGAACCGGGTACTACCCTGAACACGTACGTTTTTATGTTCATCTATTTTTTGAGCTTGTTTGTGCCTTACTTCGTTCCGGTGCCACTGGTGATGCTGATCTACTACCACCGCAAGGCCCGCCACAACCTAAAAGCCTACCTGCATGATTCGCCTTGAAAACGTCAGCCTTTGCTACGGCCAGCAAGCGGTAATCCATGATCTGAATCTGGTGATTGATACGGGGACGATCCACGGCTTGGTAGGGCTCAATGGGTCTGGCAAAACCACGTTGATCAACGGAATCTGCGGACTAAAGCCCATTAGTGGAGGCACGATTCGTTTTGATGACCGTCCGTTCACCCCGGCGGACGTTGCGTACTTGGAAACCAATAATTTCTTTTACTCTACCACCACCGGCAGAGAATACCTGGCATTATTCCAGCTCCGGCACCCGGCTTTTGATATTGATGGATGGAACCAGCTGTTTGAGCTGCCCCTGAATCGCTACACGGAGCACTATTCTACCGGCATGAAGAAAAAGCTTGCTTTCATGGGCACCTTGGCCCTTGATCGGGACGTCTTCATCCTGGACGAGCCCTTCAACGGCATTGACCTGGAAACCACCCAAAAGCTGAAAATCATTCTTAAAATGTTACGCGAACGGGGCAAGACGATCGTGCTCACTTCTCATATTCTAGAATCGCTCACTAATTTATGCAATCGCATCAGCTACCTGGAAGGGGGACAGATTCGGCAAACCTTTGAGCAAGCTGAATTTGCAACGATGGAGGAAGCGATCTTCAGGAACTTTAATGCCGAACAGGAGGAGACGGTCAGAAAGTTAATGGGATAAGTCGGGATAAATCTCATCGGATTAATTTCAGAGCTGATCGAAAAATCAAACAGGTGGTGCTTCAAAAAGTATGATGTTGTAAGTAATTGACAGCCAGAGACATTAGAGGTATTTTTGTATGTTATGAAAATACAAATTACCCTGTACTGCCCCGGCTGTCAAAGCTCTAATATTGTCAAAAACGGCCATAAAAGCTATTTAAAGAAGCAAAACTACCTTTGCAGAGATTGTCAACGCCAGTTTATTGGCGATCACAATTTGACCTACCCAGGCTGCCATTCTGCGCTTGCTCAACGTCTCAAACGAATGTTTGTGCGAGGTATGGGCATTCGTGACATTGCCGAAGTGGAGCAAATCAGTATTGGTAAAGTGCTATACTTTTTAGCCAAGCTCAAGCTTACTCCCCAGCCCAAGCAGATCCACTACGATGAATTGGAAATAGATGAGTTTTGGAGCTATGTGGGTGAAAAGTCTAACAAAGTTTGGCTTATTTATGCATATCATCGTGAGAGTGGAGAGATCGTAGCCTGGACGTTTGGTAAGCGTAACTATAAGACAGCCAAAGCCTTACGAAAAAGGCTTCGGGTTCTTGGTATTACTTACAATTTCATCGCAATAGATGATTGGAAAAGCTTTAAAAAAGCTTTTCGTGCCGATGTATGCCGGATAGGTAAAGAGTTCACGAAAGGCATTGAAGGCAATAATTGCCGTTTAAGACACCGAATTAGAAGAGCTTTTCGTCGGTCATGTAATTTTTCCAAGAAGCTGAAAAACCACATTATTGCTTTTGAACTTGCCTTCTTTTACATCAACTTTGGCTTCGTTTAATCTATCATACTTTCTAAAGCACCACCATCAAACAATCTGATAGATGAAAGGTAGACAGGTAATAACCAAAACTTTCTGCAATCATGAACTCCACCCCCTCCTTCTCTTCCGTTGAATACTCCGATGCCCTGCGCGCGCAGCCCTTTTTTGATCTCACCCTAGAGATGCTCAACTGCGTGCGCGACCATAACTTTGATCGCCTTGAGCAAATCTGCGACGACGACTACGGCATTGTAGACATCGACACTGAAGGCGGCTCACGTATCATCAGAAACCAAACCGAGTGGGCCGAGTGGTTTACCGGCCTGTTTCAGCAACTCGAAGGGATGAAGGCCATCACTTGGTCCGAAATCACGGGCTACGAAGCCTTGGAAAAACAGGACATGGGCTACAGCGTGGTTGATTTCGACCAATTATTCGTGGTGGGCGAAAAGCGGATGCGGTTCAGCGTTATCGCTACGATTATCTGGAAACGAGTGGGCGAGGCGTGGCAAGAATCGCGGTACCACGGCTCCCTGATTCGGGTGACCGAGGAAGACTAACTTCGTTCTGATGATCGCTGTTTATTGAATTAGTGTAACTTTTTCCTGATATAGGCGAAAAGTGCGGAGGGTTTGCTGAAATTCTCGTATCTTCCCGGGTCGTTAACCTAGCACTTTGTCGTGAAAAAAAGGGTATGGATTCCTCTGCTCGTCCTGGGCCTGCTCGTTATCACCTACTTTGCCGGGCCCGTCCCTAGCGACGCCGACTATTCGCTACACTGGCCGTCGCTTCCCACCTCCTTGGTTGATTTGGAAACTTACATTGTGCAAACCGAAGCGCAGTTTCCGGTGCGCGCTGACAACCAAGCGCGCATCCGGTGGCAGGGTTCCTCTCCGCAAGTGACGGAGTACAGCTTCGTGTACCTGCACGGATTCGCCGGGAGCTACCGCGACGGCTACCCACTCAACGTAAACGTGGCCGATGCCTTCGGAGCCAACCTGTTTCTGGCCCGGTGGGCGGGTCACGGGCTGCTGCCGTCGGACGCGCTGCGGGGCTTCTACGCCGAGGCGGCCTGGCGGTCGGCCAAAGAGGCCCTGGCCATTGGTCGCCGCATTGGGCGCAAGGTGATCATCCTGAGCACTTCCACGGGCGGCACCCTGGCGATGAAACTCGCCGCCACCTATCCCGATTCGGTGTTCGCACTCATCAACATCTCGCCCAACGTGCGCGACGAGCAGTTTGGGGCCTCGCTGCTGAACACGCCCTGGGGACACGAGATTGCCCACGTGGTGTCGCTGGGAAAGCACCGCCGCATCACCCATCCCGAAACAATGGCCGCTCAGTACTGGGACACCATCTATCCGGCCGAAGATTTGGTGAACCTACAGGTGCTGGTGGAAACGACCATGACCGAGGAGACGTTTGCCAGCATCACTTGCCCGGTGCTTACCGTGTACTACCACAAAAGCTTTTGGGAAGAAGACGAGCGCGTCGAGATTGATGAGTATCCCTGGATGCACGAAACGCTGGGCACTCCCGATTCGCTACAGGCGCTGGTGGCCCTCAGCGAACCCGGCACCCATTTTATTGGGAGCGCCATCAAGTCGAAGGATTATCTAACCGCCCAGCAGGAAATTATTGATTTCTGCCAACAACAGCTGGGTATGGAAACGGTGGCGCACCCCGCCCCCCCAACGAAACCGGCGGCCACCGTGAACCTTTACAGGAACCGCCGGTTAGCACCCTATTCTTTTATCTCTTCTTCTTTTCGCATGAAATCATTTTTTACCGTACTCGGGTTTGCGCTGATCGGCTTCCTGGGGTTTTGGGCCTGGTACTCGCGTCGGCCCGTTTATAAGGTGCCGAAACCATTTCCGGCCGAGTGGCGTACCTTGCTGAAGCAACACGTGCACTTCTATCAGAATCTGGAGGAGGCGGAGCGCCGCCGCTTCGAGAAGAAAGTACGGAACTTTCTGCAGTCGGTTCGCATCACGGGGGTGCGCATCAAGGTAGAAGATCTGGACCGGTTGCTGGTGGCCAGTAGCGCGGTGATTCCGCTGTTTGCCTTCCCCACCTGGGGCTACAATTACCTGCACGAGGTGCTGCTGTATCCGGCGGCCTTCGACCGCGACTTCTCGACCGAAAACCCAAAGGAGGTGATCACCGGCATGGTAGGCAGCGGGCGCAACATGGAGGGCGTGATGATTCTGAGCAAGCAGAGTTTGCACCGGGGCTTTGACAACGCGAGCAGCAAGCACAACGTGGGCATCCACGAGTTTGTGCACATTTTGGACAAGCAAGACGGCAGCATTGATGGAGTACCCGCCGTACTGAACAACGAAAAAGACGTTGACCCCTGGCTGCAACTGATGCACCGGGAAATGGGCCGCATCCGCAAAAAGAAAAGTGACATTGATGCCTACGCCGCCACCAACGAGCAAGAGTTTCTGGCGGTGGCCAGTGAGTATTTCTTCGAGCGGCCCAAGCTCTTTGCGCAGAAGCACCCGGAGTTATACCGCATGCTGCGCCGGGTATATCATCAGAATATGACGAAGCGTTTGCGCAACCCCTTCAAGAAGCGCCGCCGCGTGGGGCGCAATGCTCCCTGTCCTTGTGGCTCAGGCGACAAGTTTAAGCACTGCTGTATGGGGAATTAGCGTAGTGGTACAGCGATCATGGCTACTGAAGAATGATGTCACCGTCTATTTGTAGTTTGTGGTGCAGCTTTCTGGCCACTTCTAGCGTGATGTCTCGCTTTCCCCTTAGATATTCGCTTATTCTACTTTTGGGTATCTCCAGCAGCTGAGCGAGATCGTCTTGCTTCAACCCCATCTCGTACATCCTCAGTTTGATCACATCAATCAGAAGAGGTAATTTTATAGGGTAGTGTTTGTCCTCATAATCTGCTACCGAATTAGACAGGCGATCCATCTCGACAAACTCGGGATTGTCATAACTATGGTTGTTACCAATGCTAACCAGCAGCTCGTCAATTTTCTTTAGTACTGCCTGATACTGAGCTTCCGTCTCAATTGTTTTCATGAGTTTAACTGTTTTTAGCGTCTAGTTTGTCGTATTCGGCATGCGTGCCGATCCAGCGGACGTATACTTTTTGAGACACATATATCACTATGGCGACCAGCCGGTAGTCGTTTCCTTTAATATTGAACACTACTCGATAATTTCCGATATAATCAGCACTTAAATAGTGCTGCTTCAGATCATTGAGGTTCTCCCATTCTGCCTTAGATACTTTTTTGTACCACTCTTCCAGCGCAGTTTTGCTCCCTGCATGCTTCGCGTAGTAGTCAACCAACTTTTTTTTGCTTACTATTCTCATAGAAAGCGCAAAGTTACATCATATGTAACACTCTACCAATCAACGCACTTGAATTCAGCGTCGCTCTGAGGATTAATCACTCATCCCGCAGACAATCCGCCGGGTTCACGCGCGCGGCTTTCACGGTTTGCAGCCCTACGGTGAACCAGGCCACCAGCAGCGCCACCCCCCCGGCCCCGACGAAGTACCACCACTGTAGCGCGATACTGAACGCGAAACCTTCCAGCCACCACCGCGCCACCAGGTAACTGATCGGCAACGCCAGGGCAATGGCTACCAGCACCATCTTGGTGAAGTCGCCCGACAACAGGCGCACGATGCCAAAGTTACTGGCCCCCAGTATTTTGCGAATACCGATTTCTTTCAGCCGACGTTCGGCGGTGAAGGCTGCTAGTCCGAACAACCCTAAGCAGGAAATGAGAATCGCCAGCCCGGCGAAGTACTTCGACAGCGTAGACACGCGTTGCTCAGCCGCGTAGAGCGCTTGGTAGTCGGCATCCACGAACTGGTAGTCAAAGGAGTAACCAGGGTTGAAGGTGCCGTAGAAATCCTGCAGTTGCGCCAGCGTCTCCCGTTCCTTTCCGGCTTTCAGGCGAGCGATGGTGGTCATCATCCCGCTGTTGTTTAGTTTGAAGAATACGGGCTTCACGGGTTTGTGCAGCGACTCGTAATGAAAGTCCTTGACCACCCCGATAATCTGGCGGTCCTCGCCCCACAGGTTCACGGTGACGCCGATGGGTTGGTCTATTCCCATCAACTGAATAGCGGTTTCGTTGAGAATAATCGCCGAAGTGTCCGTACTAAAGTCCCGCGAAAAGCTTCGTCCGTCGGTCATTTCCAACCCGATGGTCTCGATCAGGTCGTGACTCACGCTAAAGTTCTGAAACTGTACTACTTTGTCCGGGTCCTTGCCTTCCCAGTCCAACCCCACGGTAGAGGATAGATTACCGATAACGCTCTGTTGCATACTGGCCGCGCTCACCACTCCCGGCACGCGCTCCAGTTCCTCCAAAAAGGTAGTAACGTTCACCGCGGCTCTTCCTTCCAGAGGAACAGAAATAAGATGTTCCTTCTCAAACCCCAAGCTCCGGTTCTGCACAAACTCGATCTGCCGGTACACCACCCACACCGAAACAATCAGGATAACCGACAGCGCAAACTGAAACACCACTAATCCTTTGCGGGCCCATAGTTCTCCGACCGAACTGTTCAGCTTTCCTTTAAGCACGGCCACCGGGTTGAAGCCCGACAGGTACAGGGCCGGGTAGCTCCCCGCCAGCAGCCCGGTGAGCAGCGTGATACCCAGAAAAGACAAGGTCAGCGGGACGGTGAACTCCAGCGACAGTTGTTTGTTGATGATCACGTTAAACTGGGGGAGTAGCAGTCCGACTAGCACAATGGCAGTCAGTAGGGACAAGAAGGCCATCAGAAACGATTCGCTCAGATACTGCGTGATCAGCGTGCTGCGGCTGGCCCCGACGGCCTTTTTGATGCCCACCTCTTTGACCCGGCGCGAGGCCTTGGCGGTGGACAAGTTCATGAAGTTGATGCAGGCGATCACCAGGATGAAGAGCGCAATGATAGAAAACAGGCGGACGTACTCGATGCGCCCTCCGGCCTGCACCCCGTTCTCGTAGGTGCCGTACAGGTAGCCGTCCGAGTAGGGTCGAGCAAACAAGGTGCGGTAGTCGTCTTCTTGGTATTTACCGTTGAGGTAATGCTCAATCTTCTCGTCAAACGCAGCAATATCCGTATCTTCCCGAAGCACCACGAACGTATGAGGGCCATTGTTCCCCCAACTGAGCACGTCGGGATTGAGCTCTTTAAATGCTTCAAACGATAGTACAAAGTCCGGTTGCACCGTCGAGTTGGCAGGAATGTTGGCAAAAACACCGGAGATGATGGCGGGTTGGGTAAACTGTAAGATGTGCCAATCCAACGTTCTACCGACCACGTTCTCAGTGGTTCCGAACAGGCGTTGGGCCAGAGCTTCGGAGATCACTATCGCGTTCTTAGCGGCCAGCACTTGGCTTTCTTCGCCTTGCACCAGGTGGTATGAGAACATGGTGAAGAAATCTTTTCCGGCGAATTGTCCCGGCGCCTTCACGTTTTTCTCGACTACCGACAACGTAAAGCTGCCAAACCACTCGGCCGGGGCCACGGCGGCAGCGTACTCCACCTCCGGCATATCTTCGGCCAGTGATTCGGCCAGCAGGCCCGGAGTATTTGTCTGCGTAGTGATGCCATCAGCTTGGTTCTGATTCTCCATCACCTGGTACAGTTGCGCGTCTCGATCGTGAAACTTGTCCACGCTCAGCTCGTCGTTGACCCACAGAAAGATAAGCAGCGCGCAGGCCAGGCCCGACGACAGCCCAACTAGGTTGATGTAGAAGGTGCTGCGGAAGCGCCGGAAGTTACGGTAGATGAGTAAAAAGGTGTGGCGGAGCATAAAGAGGTTGGTTGAATAATTAGTTGCTGCACTTTATCATTCGGTATTCCTTGTGCTCGGCTCGGCGCTGCCGGGGCCCGGTTCGATATTCTCTAATATCGAACAAGGAATGATGAATGATGAATTTCGAAGTAGAATAATCAACAGAACCCCAATGTGCTAATTACGTGAAGGTACCGCACGCGAGCGGAGAAGGTTGACTAACCTAAGCTCAATCGCTGTGCCAGCCCTAAAACCGGCCTGGAATGGCGTCATTCGCCGGTTGCCCTTCGATCAGGTGTTCACCAGCGGACACTCCGTGTCCGAAACCGGTCAGCAGGGATGCGGTGATGACGACAGCGAGGAAGCGCTGCCCCTACGGTGGGCCAGCGACATCCACCTTCTAGGGACACCCATCCCCTAGTAGGTGGCGGAGGGAGGACGTACTACTAGGGGGAGTCCCTGCCTAATGGGTGGCAGAGTGAGGGTGACCTAGGTCGCATGATTGTTCCGTGGTGGGCGAATGAGGGATACGCAGGCTGCGTAATTCCGTGACGTGAGGTGCGAGATTTGGATTCGTAGGGGGCGGAATGATAGCGTTGAGACACGATAAATCGCGTCTGTACGTACGGGTAGCAGCACGATGAATCCCGGTCGGGCATGACCACCGCCCGGCGGCCCGGCGTGGACGCGGCGCGCTGCTACCGGGTTTTATTTATCAAATACGTTGCCAGCAACTCGGCACCTAGGGGGCACTCGTCGGCCCGTAGTTCTTGGTTGTTGGGGATAATCAGGTCGGCGTCGTACTGGTAGGGGGCAATGTACTTTTCGTAGGCGGGCACCACGTGGTGGGTATACTTATACAAAATATCCTCCAGCGGATAGCCGCGCTCGTCCAGGTCGCGCAGGATGCGGCGGTGCAGTTTGAGGTGCTCCTTGGCATCAACGAACACCTTGAGGTCCAGCAGGCGGCTGATCTCCGGAAAGTGAAACACAAAGATGCCCTCCACTAAGATAATGGGCGCAGGCGCAAAGGTAAGCATCCGCGGCGTGAGCGCCGGATTGTTGAAGGTATACTCGCGACGCGTCACCGGCTGACCAATTTTTAGCTGTTGCAGGTCATGGGCAAATGCCTCCTGCTCGATGATCGCCGGGTCGTCGAAGTTGGTGGATCGGTTCACTTCCGGGTCGTGCCGCTCCCGGTCTTGGTAATAGTTATCCTGCGAGAACAGGCACACGTGCTCAGCGGGCAGCAGCTTCTGCAACCAGCGCAGCAACTGCGTTTTGCCGGAGGCGCTGCCGCCCGTCACGCCCACCACGTAGGGGCTATCCATGCTCGCGGTGGTTGGTTAAAAACTGCACCAACTGCCGCACGGCCCGGCCCCGGTGGCTGATCCGGTTCTTCTCGTCGGCCGTCATGCGGGCGAAGCTGCGGGAGTGGCCCTCGGGAATAAAGATCGGATCGTAGCCGAAGCCCTGCTCGCCCGAGCGTTCGGTAGCAATACGGCCCCGCACGGTTCCCTCAAACTGGTGCATTTTGTCGTTCAGCCACAGCGTGATCACCGTGCGGAACTGCGCCGACCGACCTTCCTGATCCGCCAGCTCGCGCAGCAGCAACTGCACGTTGTCTGCACTGTCGCGCTGCGGACCGGCGTAGTGGGCCGAGTGCACTCCAGGCCGCCCGCCCAGGGCATCTACCTCCAGGCCGGTGTCGTCGGCGAAGCAGTTAACGCCGTAGCGCTGGTGCACGTAGGTGGCTTTCTCTTCGGAGTTGCCCGCCAGCGTTTCCTGGGTTTCGGGCAGTTCTTCGGCGCAACCAATGTCGGCCAGGCTCAGCACCCGGAACGGAGGGCCCAGCAGTTGGTTGATTTCCTGCACCTTATGGGCATTATTGGTGGCAAAGCAGATATCCATAGCGCTATTTGATCTCAACGACTTCCACGTCGAAGCGCAGAATAGCGTAGGGAGGAATGGTGCTAAAGCGTGCTCCATCCTCAAGTAAATCTTTCACAACAGTCTGAGGAATCGCAAACACCCCTTGCCCGTATGCGGCGTGCGAAGGAATGAGTATCGTGCCTTTCTCGCCCAAACTCATTTGAAGAAGACCCGTTAAGAAGCCTTCGATTAGATTTTGCTCATCAGCCTGAAAGGTTCGTAGTTCATCACCTGTTCCGGTATTGCTGTCAAACACTGTCCCGTCGAGCAATGATCCGGTGTAGCGAACTCCCACTGAGTCAGAGAGAGATACCTGTAAGCTCGTATCGCCTACCTCAGTAGTCGCGTAATATACCCCTGATGTTAGACTATCAAATCCCACTAAAGATTCGGCGGTAAGATACTTTTTAATCTTGCGATCTTCCTCTTCTCTCTGCTCGGCGGCAGTGAGCACTTTGTCTACTAAAAGGCGTGCTCGGACAATCGTGTTGGCCGGAATCAAGTTGGGGCGCGAATAATCGAGGTAAGCCGCGCTAGAGGGAAGGAAGAACTCGTACTCCTCGCCTTCTCTCATCAGGCTAATCATCCCGTCGAGTCCTCTGGGTAGGGTAAGGTGAAACAGACGTGGGTTCGGACTCACGTAACCAAAAGTGTAGGCAACGGACTCCTGTGAAGAAGAATCTAACTCAGCAACCAACGAGCCGTCCAATTGCTCAATGTGGTAGTACAGATGCACCGTGTTGCCTGACACCGGAGCGGTGCCGTCCGCATTTTCGGTGAGCACCCGGTAGTAAATACCTTCGGAAGTCTGCTGCGTAGCAATGTTCTGATCTTGCAGAAACTGCTCAATGGTCTGCTGCTGCTCCTCAAACAAGTCGCCGCTAGGGTCGGCCAGGTCGGCATCATCACCCTGGCAGCCCCCCAGCGTTGCGCCCAACAGGGCAATCCAAACCAGATGTAGTATACTGTGTCTCATAATGGGTAGGAGATAGTTTACGATAAGACAAAGTAAAACGCCTAAAGGTTGGAAAACCCCTAGGCGATCTTTCTTTATCCTACCAGACGGTGGGCGGACTAGCCAATTGGAGGACAGGCTAGTTGCTCTTTACGTCTACCAACTCCACGTCAAAGACGAGAATAGCGTTTTCACCGATCACCTCGCTGCGGGCCTGCGGACCGTAGGCCAGGGGGGAGGGAATATAGAGCATGGCTTTGCCACCCTCGTTGAGCAGCGCAATGCCCTCATCCCAACCGGGAATCACCTGCTGCTGCCCCAGCACAAAACCAAACGGACCTCGCTCGGCCGACGAGTCAAACTCGGTGCCATCGAGCAGGGTGCCCCGGTAGTTCACGAATACCGAGTCGCCCGCGGCCGGTTGCACGCCCCGGCCCTTCTGGGTGATCTGGTAGCGCAGACCTGATTCGGTAGCCTCGGCGTCGATATCATTTTCTTCCAGGTACTGGGCGATGGTGGTACTGTCGAGTCGGTTTTGCTCGGCCATGGCGGCGATCATGTCCTCCTGCTGCTTACGCATCATCTCCATACGGTAGGCCTGAAACTCTTCTTCCGACATCACCTCCGACACTCCCACCTCGAAGGTGATCATATCAGTAGAGTCGACAAAAGGAGGGATGGGACCCCCAAAAGTGTTAGTGAACAACTCCTGGGGAGTGACCTGGAAGTGCGCGCTATCGCCTTCTTTCATCATCCCGAAGGCTTCGTATACTAAGCTGGTGGGCGGAGCACCCATGAGCGGCACCGGCACCGGCCCTTCTTGCCCGGGAGCCGGAAACAATACCGTGTCTTCGGTGCGATACACCATGTGCATGAGCAGGGTGTTAGCGCTGTCGGGCCGGGGGTTGTCCGTTTCGTTAATGTACCTGAACTTCAGGCCCGAGTCGGTGGTGGTGTAGCCGTCTTCGCTGCTTCCTTGGCAAGCGGCCAGCCCCAGAAGGGCCAGGGCTATAAAATAAACTGAATATTGCACTTGTTTCATGTTAGGTGTAACTCTTTTTGTTTCTTTTGATTTTCGTGTAGTTGCTTCTTATAAACGGGTAGTAGTCGCAAGAACTTATCCACCGTGTCGGACAAGGGCAAGTGAGAAATGCCTCCGGCCGCGTTTTTGTGTCCTCCGCCCTCGAAGTGCTCGGCCGCTAAGCCATTCACCTCAAAATCGCCAATGGAGCGAAACGACAGCTTCACCACGTCGCTGCGGTCGATGATGATCGCCGCCATGGTGATGCCGCTGATGGACAACGCGTAGTTGACCAGCCCTTCGGTGTCGCCGGTGCGCGACTTGAACTTCTTCAGGTCTTCGGCGGTGATGGCGAAGTAGGCGGTGTTGTATTCTTTGAGCACCACCAAGCGTTCGCTCAGCGCAAAGCCAATGAAGCGCAGGCGGTCCAAAGAGTTATTGTCGTAGATCAGTTTACTCACCTTCGACACGTCGGCCCCCAACTTGATGAGGTCGGCCACCACTTCGTGCACGTGCTGGGTGGTGTTGGGGTGCTTGAAAGAACCGGTGTCGGTCATCACTCCGGCGTACAGGCACTCGGCAATATCGGCGTCGATCAGATCGCGCTCGCCCAGGTCCACGATTAGTTGGTACAGCAGTTCGCAGGTGGCGGCGGCGGTGGTGTCCCAGAGTTCGAAGTCGGCAAAATCTTCCTTGCCGTGGTGGTGGTCGATGAGCACCTTCACCGCGTCTGACTCGCGCACCAACTCTCCCATCGCATCGATGCGGTTGAGGCACGAGAAGTCCAGGCAGAAGATCACATCGGCATCACGGATGAGTCGGATTGATTGCTCCTGCTGTCCGTTGTTGAACACCATAACGTTCTGGTGTCCTTCCATCCAGTGAAGAAACTGCGGATAATCGGTGGGAGAAATCACCTGCACTGTATGGTCTTTCTTGCTTAGGTAGGTCGCCAGACCCAGCGCTGACCCTAAGGCATCGGCGTCGGGGTTCTGGTGCATGGTGATGACGACCCGGCGCGGAATGGCCAGCAAACTATGAAAAGCATCTATTTTCTGCATTACAACTATTCAGCGTTCCACTGCACCCCCGCCCCGGGGCGTTGCCCCTCAATTGAACCACAAAGGTGAAAATAAATCCGGGAAAAACAAATCAAGCCCGGGGGCTGCTCTCGCGCTCCATGCCCCCGGACAAGTAGCCCAAACGGGACGATTACTGGTTCTCAGGACGCGGTTTGCGGGCGCGCTAACTCATACAATTAGTGCGTGCGTTTAGTTCGCTGAGCGTCAGAAGTGTTTGGCGGTCAGTGAGCAATCCGCGCTGGGCCGGAACTTGCCGCCGTTTGTTACGTTTAACTGGTAGCTTAACGCATTTTCTCACCGGTTTGCCCGTAGGCAGACATAATCTTTTTACTTATGAGTCAGGTAGCTGCCGGGCAACGGCGCGTTCATCTCTATTTAGAGGCCAATCCCAACCCCAATTCGCTGAAGTTTGTCACTAATATGATCCTCGTTCCAGAGGGTGAGAGCTATGACTTTCCGGATGCCGAAAGCGCGCAGCACGCTCCGCTGGCGCAGGAGTTGTTTCAGTTTCCGCACGTGGAGCGCGTGTTCTACATGAGCAACTTCATCACCGTGACCAAAAGCGAGTCGGTGGACTGGATGGAGATTCAGGGTGACCTCAAACAGTTCATCCAGGACTATCTGGAAGCGGAGAAGCCGTTGATCTCTCCCGAACACTGGGAGCAGGGCAACGCCATTGATGAGAACGACAGCGAAACCGTGAAGAAAATTAAGGGCATTCTGGACGAGTACATCCGCCCGGCTGTGGAGCAAGACGGCGGCGCGATCAGTTTCCACTCGTTTGACGACGGCGTGGTGAAAGTGCTGTTGCAGGGT
The DNA here is from genome assembly GCA_965217295.1 of Cyclobacteriaceae bacterium. GTDB lineage: Bacteria > Bacteroidota > Bacteroidia > Cytophagales > Cyclobacteriaceae > Tunicatimonas. Next base: position 1,053,140 of record CBDCHR010000008.1, on the reverse strand, counting down.
TCGTGCAGCGGCTGCCCCTCGTCGACCGTCACGCTGAAGGCGGGGATTGAGAACTTGCTGAAGACGATGCTGCCTGAGGTGAGAGAGGTTGAGGCAGAGGGAGTTTAGGAACTACTTGTTTGGGCTTTTTGAATGATTTAACCTTAATGAAAAATGAGTTTGCCAACGAAGAAATTAGAACTAGTTAGATTGTTGTTGGACACTGACGATCAAAGTATACTTGATCAGGTAAAGGTTCTGCTTAAGCAGAATAGCAGTCAAGAAACGGACTATTTGCTATCAGATGAGGCGAACATTGAACATTTGCAACGGGGTGTGGAGCAAGCTGTAAAGGGAGATCACAAACCGGTAAATGTAGATCGGCTGTGGAAATAGTCTTTACTGACACTGCATTAGAAGACTTGGGCTTTTGGAATGAATCGGGCAATGCAAATATTCAGAACAAGATAACAGCGCTGCTACAGAACATTCGACAGACCCCTCACTCAGGCATAGAAAAACCTGAGCCACTAAAGCACGATCTCTCTGGAATCGGGTAGAAGATGAAAAGATCGTTGTCATCTCTCTTCGCTTTCACTACAAAAAGTAAGGTTAACTCTATGGAACGCTTTTTTGATACTGACATCGCTATCATTGTGTTGCTGTTGGCCTACATCGGGTTGGCCGATGTCAATTTGATAGTTGCTCTATTGGTAGGACTGATTGCATTACTAGCGGGGGTCATGAAGTGTATCACGCTGTGGCAGCAAATGCACAACAATCGATTAGACCGAGAAATTAAGCAGAAAGAACTCGATAAGCTCAATGATTAAGAGAGACAACGTTATCGGCCTGTCCGGCTTTGTTTCGCCCAACGTACGGTAGGCTCCACCCATTCGGGCCGGGGCTGATACAGCACTCCGTGCGCTTTACCCGTGGTCAGTTTTATCTCTCGGACAACGGGTTCGCACGTTGAAGCGCTGAAAATTGACTGGCAACTGTGGCCCAGTTCGTCTGACTGCTCAAAGATAGAAAGTATTCTCCCGCAGAGATTGATTGCCAGGTTTTCCTCCGCCCAGTCGTTGCACCCGGCGATGAACACGAAGTTAACTTCCGGATCTTGTAACTGGGTGGAGGTGAGCATTGCGATCACCGCTCCCTTCGACGCTCCCACCACCGTGACACGCTGGGGTGCTACTCCGGCATCCAGCAGTTCTCTGATCTGCCCGGCCAAGCGGTCAGCGTATTCATGAACGTCCGTATCCTTTTCCCTAACTTCACTGCGCACGGTAAATCCACGGTCGGAGAAGGCTCGGAGAATTTCGTCGTACGCGTACGGTCCGAACCGCTCACTCACCGCCTCGGCTCCTTGCTCTTCTACAATACGTCCGTGCAAATAGAAGAGGTAACGCTCGTCGGCCGACGGCCGTGAAGCAGGGAGAGATGTATCCTGGCGCGCCGCAGAAATGGCTGCGTAGCTCGCTAGTAGCCCCATCGTGATCAATCCGTAGCGCTGCAACACCATTTTCCGATTACTCACCGGCAACCACCACAGGGCCAGCCACGGACGGTACAACCCGAACAGCGTCAGGGTGGTGAATACCCAAACCAATACGTAATTGATACGCACTACGTCGTTCATACTAAAAGAAAAAGCGCGGCAGTTACGCTCGCGCTCATTTTGTTTGCCCACGGTTTCAATCATAGGCCATGAAAGGTACTACAGTGATCGCTTCACTTCTTTCTGCTCGAAGCCCTCGATCACATCACCCACTTTGATATCGTTGAAGTTCTTGATGCTGATACCGCACTCGTAGCCTGCTTTCACCTCGCTCACGTCATCTTTCTCGCGCTTCAATTGGTTGATCTCGCCGGTGTAGGCCACAATGCCATCGCGCACCAGACGAATCTGGTTGTTGCGCTTCACCACTCCGTCAGTCACGTAACAACCGGCCACCGTACCGATGCGGGAGATCTTGAAGATCTGACGCACCTCAATGTTGCCAGTGATCACTTCTTCTACCGAAGGAGCCAGCATGCCCTCCATTGCATCTTTGATCTCGTTGATCGCGTCGTAGATGATGGAGTAAAGTCGAATTTCTATTTCTTCTTTCTCGGCAATGCCTCGGGCACCATTCGAGGGGCGCACCTGGAAACCAACGATGATGGCGTCGGAGGCCGAGGCCAGCAGCACGTCGGACTCGGAAATCTGTCCTACGCCCTTATGGATGATACTCACCTGCACCTCGTCGGTAGAGAGTTTCAGTAGCGAGTCGGAGAGTGCTTCCACCGAGCCGTCCACATCGCCCTTCACGATAATGTTGAGTTCGCGGAACGAACCGATGGCCAAGCGTCGGCCGATTTCGTCGAGGGTGATGTGCTTTTTGGTGCGCAACGACTGCTCGCGCTGAATCTGCTCACGCTTGTTGGCAATGTCGCGCGCCTCCCGGTCGGACTCCATCACGTTGAAGCGGTCGCCCGACTGCGGCGCTCCGGCCAAGCCAAGCACCTGCACCGGGGTGCCGGGCGGAATGTTGTCGGTGCGTTTGCCCCGGTGGTCCGTCATGGCCTTCACCTTGCCGTACTGCGAACCTGCCAGAATGATATCGCCCACCCTCAGCGTGCCATTTTGCACCAGCAGGGTAGTTACGTAGCCGCGGCCTTTGTCGAGCGTGGCCTCAACCACGGCGCCCGAAGCGGGTCGGTTGGGATTAGCCTTTAGATCAAGCAATTCGGCCTCTAGCAGCACTTTCTCCAGCAGTTCGTCGATGCCCTGCCCGGTTTTAGCGGATATCTCCTGACTCTGGTACTTGCCGCCCCAGTCTTCTACCAGTACGTTGTTATTAGCCAGGTCTTCTTTGATCTTCTCAGGACTAGCGCCGGGCTTATCAATCTTGTTGATAGCAATCACGATCGGTACTCCGGCCACTTGGGCGTGGTTGAGGGCTTCCTTAGTCTGGGGCATCACCCCGTCGTCAGCGGCCACCACGATGATAACCACGTCGGTCACCTTGGCTCCGCGGGCCCGCATAGCAGTAAATGCTTCGTGTCCCGGCGTATCGAGGAAGGCAATATGCTTGCCGCTGTCAGTCATCACATCGTAAGCCCCGATGTGCTGGGTAATACCTCCGGCCTCGCCCTCGGTCACCTTGGCACTTCGAATATAATCGAGCAGTGAGGTTTTACCGTGATCCACGTGGCCCATGATTGTCACAATCGGAGCGCGCGGTTGCAGGTCTTCCTGTTCGTCTACTCCTTCATCGATAACGATTTCTTCTTTGGCGTCGACAAACTCCACGTCGTAGTTGAACTCATCAGCAATCACCGTGATGGATTCCGCGTCGAGGCGCTGGTTGATGGAGACGAACATGCCCAGCGACATGCAGGTGGAAATCACCTCATTCACGCTTACGTCCATAAGCGAAGCCAAGTCGTGGGCCGAAACAAATTCGGTCACCTTAAGAATGGTAGCCTCCTGCTGTTCTTGCAGGGCTTGGTCTTCTCGTTCTTTGCGGTCGGCACGACGACGTTCCTGGCGGGCGCGGGCACCGCGCGAACCGCGTTTGTTGCCTCCGCTCAGTTTAGCAAGCGTTTCTTTGATCTGCTCTTGCACCTCCTTGTCAGAAATTTCTTCCTTCTTGCCCTTTTTCTTAGCGGCCACTCCCGGTTTGCCACTGGTGCCCGTACGCGCTCGGCTGTCGGTGGTGGCGCCTCCCTCGGTGCGGATGCGTCGTCGTTTACGCTTCTTCTTCTGCGCGTCGGAAGAGGCCACCGGCTTAGGCTCCCTCTTCTTATCGGCGGGCAACTCAATTTTTCCTAGCACCGTCAGTCCCTTCAACTGGTCGGCCTTTGCGTTGATTACCTTTTCTTCTTCTTTTTTAGGAGCAGCGGGAGGGGTTTCCTTTTTGTTGGCTGCTACCGCCTCGGTCGTTGCCGGAGTTTCAGGGACAATGGCCGGGGGGGCGGTCTCGGCCGCTTTTTCTTTTGCCTCGGCTTCCTTGGTTTCTACCGATTTTTTCGGCACTTCTTTAGTTGCTTCAGGCGCCGGTTCTTTCTTTTTAGCGGGCTTCTTGCGATCATTGATCGCGTCCAAATCAATCTTTCCCTTCACGGTGAGACCTAGCTTGGGAGTGCTGTCCTCTTCCGGGGTGGTGGGCTCAACCTTAGCTTCAGCGGCCGACACTTCGGCGGGCTTCGCCTCAGCGGTTGAAGATTCAGGGGCTGATGACTCGGCGGCCTGATCTGGCTCCGAACTAATTTCAGCGGGCTTTTCCGGGGCAGCAACGGGCTCCTCTTTCTTCGGGGCCGGAGTAGGTTCGCGGCGCTTATCCTGGGTTAACCCTCGGATGAACAACTCATCGTCATCCGCCGGGTCGGACGCCCGACTGGTCTGCGCCCCCGCGTTGTCGATGACTAAATTCTCTTGCTTGACACCAATGGTGAGGCCCGAGGCTTCCTCTTTATCCAGGGCCGACGAAGCAAATTCACGCGCCACCAGTTCGTACTGATCCGATGGAATTTTAGCGTTCGGGCTTCGATCAGTTTCGAAGCCTTTCTCGGCTAAAAAATCCACAATGGTGTTCCGACCAATGTTGAACTTTCGCGCGATCTGACTAAGCCTCATCGTTTTTTCCTCTACCATACTCAAATATCCGTTATTTTTCTTGATTATAAAATTACTCGAACTCCTGACTCAACACTTTCACCAGATCATCCACTGTCTCTTCTTCCAAATCCGTTCTTCGGATGATGTCAGCCTTCGACAGGGTGAGCACGCTCTTGGCGGTGTCGAGTCCGATCTTTTTAAGCTCGTCTATTACCCAACCATCAAGTTCGTCTGAAAATTCATCCAAGTCCACGTCTTCGTCATCTTCGTTGCCCACCGTATCGCGAAACACATCGATTTCGTAGTTCACCAGTCGGCTGGCCAGCTTGATATTCTGACCGCCGCGACCGATGGCCAGCGACACCTGGTCGGGTTTCAGAAACACCGAAATGCGGTCGGGCTCGGTCTTGATGGTGGTGATCTTGGCCGGGCTCAGGGCGCGGGTCACGTACAGGTCGAGGTTGTCGGTATAGTTGATCACGTCGATGTTCTCGTTCTGCAGTTCGCGCACGATGCTGTGGATGCGCGATCCCTTCATGCCCACGCAGGCGCCCACCGGGTCGATGCGGTCGTCGTACGATTCTACGGCCACCTTGGCGCGCTCGCCGGGCTCGCGCACGGTTTTGCGGATGGTGATCACGCCGTCGTATACCTCGGGCACTTCCATCTCAAACAGACGCTCCAAAAACTTGGGTGAGGTGCGCGACAGGATGATGCGGGGCGTGCCGTTTACCATCTCCACGCGGTGCACAATGGCGCGCACCGACTCACCCTTGCGGAAGCGGTCTTTAGGAATCTGCTCCGATTTGGGCAAAATAATTTCGTTGCCTTCGCCGTCGATAAGCAAGGTTTCGCGGCTTAGCGTTTGGTACACCTCGCCCGCGATGATCTCACCGACCAAATCCTTGTACTTATCAAAGAGAATATCTTTTTCCAGATCTTTCACCTTCTGAATTAGCGTCTGCCGGGCGGTCATCACGGCGCGGCGGCCGAAGTCTTCCAGCTTAATCTCTTCGGCCACTTCCTCGCCAATCTCAAAGTCAGGCTCAATTTTTTGGGCTTCGGTGAGGCTAATCTTGTCCGGCTCCCAGATGTCTTCGGAGTTATCGTCGACAATTTCGCGGAAGCGCCAGATTTCCAAGTCCCCCTTGTCGGCGTTGATGATCACGTCGAAGTTGTCGTCCACGTCGTATTTCTTGCGGATCATGGTGCGAAACACATCCTCCAGGATGCGGATCATGGTGGGGCGGTCGATGTTTTTGCCTCGGGCAAATTCCGCAAACGATTCAATCAGGGTTGCCGTGTCCATCATAGCTAGTTGAATAAGGCTAATACGTTGGTTTTCTTGATGTTACTAAAAGCAATGGTTGTCTCGGTGGTTTCCACCGACTTTTTCTTCGAGCGCCCCGCCGGTTCGGCTGCCACGGTGATTTGCTCGTCGGCCACCGCCAGCAGCTTGCCCCGCACGGTTTTGTCATCTTGCAGCGTGACCTTCACGTGGCGCCCCACGTTTTTGACGTACTGCCGCCGCAGCGTCAGTGGCTGGCTCAACCCGGCCGACGATACTTCCAGCGTATACGGATCGGCGATCAGTTCTTCTTCGTCCATGCGGTGCGCCAGCGCGCGACTTACCTCGGCACAGGTATCGATCGAGACCCCCTGGTCGCCGTCCAGATATACGCGCACCTTACGGGTGCCAGTTCCGGACGAAACCTCGACGGAGACCAGAAATAAGGCTGGATCTTGTTCAGCCAGGAGTTCATTGGTCCAATCGGTGATGGTATGTTCTAAGGTCATGAGTGCGAACAAAAAAGAGGGGACAATGCCCCCTCTGAATGCTGCTAAACGCTTGCTGTCGCAAAGGTAGTGAATATCTTGTCTAAATCAAATGGTTGATTTATAATCGCTTTCAACCTTCTCATGGCCTATCCGATCCACTAATTAGCGAAGCGTTACAACAAATAAACCGCCGACCAAAATTCAGATTGTGCAGCAATTCGCTGGAAAATCGCGTTCGTTTCGGTGCGTAAGGCGTCCGGGGGTTAGGCCAGCGCCGGTGCCCCCACTCAGCTGGTCATCTAAACTGCTCAGGAATTGCCTCAATCGTACGGATCTCGATATCACGATAATACACTTCTGCTCCCTCGGATTGCAACAGAATCTTTCCGCTCGTCAGGGGCGCAGTGCCGGTTTCAGCGACTCGTTCCGAACCATACAACTGAAGGACCGTCTTTCCGTTCACTACGTGAATGCTATTGCCCTCGTAAAAAACAAGATCTACCGTATTCCATCGTCCGGGGGGAAGCTCTTCGTCGGACGCTCTAACGCATCGGCGGTTTTTTTGCCTGTGGCTGCTGTTCGTCACAAAAGTACCAAACGTTCGGCGCTCGCCGCTCGGATCGTACTGAAACCAGGCGCTGCCCAGCGGATCGTCGTCGATTTGTACGGGAACGGAGGGAATCCGGATTTCTACCGCTCCGACCGCCCAGTAATCTCCCGTATCATGCTCCTGAATCTGGCATTCGTGGCTCTGCATCCATCTGCCGCTGACCGCTCCCGGTTCGCCAAGTCCAGCATAAAGCAGGCCGCTGTCTCGGCGAAGGTCTTCTCGCGGGGGCCACTTTTTTTCTCCCCATTTATACTGAAGCCGAAGGTGATAGTTGCCGTAGTCTTGTTCGGTATGCAGGGTGCCAAAGACTTGTCCTGACACTCGGATGACCGGTTTGCCGTCATGCTCCACCACCGAAAACACGTTTAGCGGATCATTATCCCGGCCCAGCGGTTGAACGTATCGGCCGGAAGTATCTCGAACCTGCCCGGGCACGTCGAAGTCAGCATGGGGCACTCCCAAAAACTTCACCCAACCAGTGAAGTCTCGTCCGTTCCAGAGAGGTTGCCAGTTTTCTTCGGGGGTGCACGAAAGACCGAACAATAGCCCCCCGACGAGCCACAAGCAGGCAGATTGTAGGCGTACCAGAGTGTTTGTCATTCTGTTTCTGAGGGATAGTACGCCTTAATATTAACGTTTGTATCGTTGGGTACCAAGAAATAGCGTTGGGCGCGTGGAAACAAAACTGAAAAATTATTGAGCCAGCCACGCGATTGAAGCAATTTTTTCAACCGGGCGTTGTTGGTGGAGTGTACTCTATTGCCTTTATATGCCCAAGCCGCTCATACTATTACGCTTCGTTATCTTTGGCGGGATTCTTCTGTTGGAAGGGTGCGGACTCACGACGACCTCAGACGAATCTTCGGCGACGGAACAACGGCCCGCGCCCCTGCCCGCCCCCAATTTCAACCCCGACTCGGCCTATGCCTTCGTGGCCCGGCAGGTGGACTTCGGTCCGCGGGTGCCTAACACCGCCGCGCACACCGCCACCAAGCGCTGGCTGGTGGACAAACTCACCGCCTACGGAGCCACCGTGCAGGTGCAGGAGTTTGATGCGGAAGCCTATAACGGCACCCCGTTGCAACTAAGCAACATCATCGCCAGCCTGTATCCCGAGCGGCAAAAGCGCCTGCTGCTGGCCGCCCACTGGGACACCCGCCCCTACGCCGACAAGGACAGCACCCGCACCAACCAGCCCATCGACGGGGCCAACGACGGGGCCAGCGGCGTGGGCGTGCTGCTGGAGGTGGCCCGCGCCCTGCAACAAGCCGACACCGTGCCGCGCGTTGGTATCGACATCATCTTCTTCGACGGGGAAGACTACGGCGAGCCGGAAAGAGAGAAAAGCGACGCTGAAAGCGCCAACCGGGTGTGGTGGTGTTTGGGTTCTCAGTATTGGTCCGACAACAAGCACCAGCCCAACTACTCGGCCTACTACGGTATTTTGCTCGACATGGTGGGCGCCGAAGAAGCTACATTTTATCAGGAGGGAGTTTCGGAGCGGGTAGCGCCCAGCATCGTGAAGAAGGTATGGAACACCGCCCAGCAACTGGGCTACGGCAGCTACTTCGTGAATAAAGAGAGTCCCGAGATTATAGACGACCACGTGTACGTGAACTACGACGCCAAAATCCCGATGATCGACATTGTGGAGTACGAACCCACCAACCAATCGTACTTCGCCGACTACCACCACACCCATGCCGACGATCTGGACATCATCAGCCGCGAAACCTTAGAGGCGGTGGGCGAAACCGTGCTGCACGTGGTGTATGGGGAGTAGGAAGAAGCCGTCACCAGCCTAAAAGAGTTAGCTTTTTCTCCAAACGCCACGAAAGGTTGGCATCAAGTAGCATCTTCATGACTGAACCATGATGGTTCTAATCACCTGCTCACGATGCGCCGCAAACGCTAAAGCGGCTTGAATGTGCTCAGATTTAAGGGTAGGAAAGTCAGACAGAATTTCTTCGTGGCTCATTCCAGAAGCAAGCCATTGCAGTATGTCAATCACCGCAATACGCGCTCCGGCAATGCAAGGCTTGCCAAACCGAATGCTAGGATTGATGGTAACGTAGCTCTCTTTAGTCTTTACGCGGTTTTTGTTTCGTTTTTCGCAACGATTGGCCGTTTCTGTACCTGAATCAAACGATGATGGCTTGTTTCATAAGCTGTAAGCCGTCTTCCGGAATGCTACCGGCTAACTGAAGCAGAGCTTCATTCTGGCCGTTTCGTTTGGCCACTAATGTTTTCAGATAGTTGAGCGCATCGAGTTGCTCGGCTTTGGCCAGCTCATGAAAGTAGCGGAGTACTTGTCGGTCTAGGGTTCCTTGTTTCATGTCTTTTATAAGTTGGTCTACCAAGATAACGGTTTTTTCATTTCATCGGATGATATTTTGTTAGTTGCTGCTGTAAATCTTCCAATGAGCACAACGCAAACTGCGAAAAAAGCAGTTGCCGAAGCTAAGACACCTTCCCGCAATGCATCCTGGAAGGTTTCCAAACGGTGGCTTCATGAAGCGCGCCCTAGTTATTTAATGCGGCAAACAATTCACCAAGTGTCGCGTTGATTACGGCATGCCTGAACCCCTTAAAATTGCCGTATTTGATATCAACGGCACGCTGTATCGTAAGAAGTCGAAGGAAGAGTTTTTCCGGTTTATCTGCTTTCGTAACAGCTACAAACTGGTAGATATCTACCACCTGTTGCTCTTCAAACTGCTGGGTGCCCTGCGCCTGGTGAACCAAACCCAGTTCAAAGAGAACTTTTTCAACTACCTAGATCGCCTGCCACCCGAGCAAGTGCGACAGTATGCCGCTGAGTACTGGTCGATTGAGTACCCGCACTACTTCAACCAGGAATTGCTGAAGCGGGTGGAGGAGTTGCGCCAGGAAGGCGTGAAGATTTTTTGCATCAGTGGCGGACTCGACGTGTATATGGAGCCGCTGTACGAACTGTTTCCGGTGGACGCGCACCTCAGCACCCGCGTCCAGTACAAAAAGGACACATACAAAATTGTGGGCGAAGCCTGCAAAGACGAAGTGAAAATCCGACGGCTAGAGGAGCATCTGGACGGGCAACCCTACGAAATTGTGGAGGCCTACTCGGACGATGAGGAAGCCATTTTGGACAAAGCGAAGCAAGCATACGTGGTGAAGAAAGACGGTGAGATCACTTCTCTTAACTAGTAGCCGCTTAAGTGCGTATTCCAACCATTTGGCGCAACAACGGGTCATTGATCCAGGCCGTCCTCGCTATCGCGAAGAAAACAACCCCTTGATCCGACTGAACATCCGCTTCTCGAAGTTCCAAAAGAACCGAAACTGCCCGAACACAAAACCGTAGGCCAGCAGCAACACCTGGTAGGCCGGTAAAACAGCAAGTAGGTAGAACGGCACTTTGATCCAGGGCGAAGTCTGCGCCGTGATGCCCGCCAGGTCGTATAACGGCTGCTTGATAAACAGCACCGAAAACCCGGTGCAGGCAAACACGATCAGAATCAAAATTACTTGTCCGATGCTCGTCACTCCCCAGCGTTGTTTTAGTTTCTCCAGCATGGGCCGTTAGGTGAGTGATGAAAATGCTTGCCACCCGGCTTCGTCCGGTAGCGGGGCCGATAGCCGCAGGGGCGTCTTTTTCACCGGGTGGATAAACGACAAGGTGCGGGCGTGCAGGCTGATGCTGGCGTCGGGATTGGGTCGGGTAAAACCGTACTTCAGATCACCCCGAATCGGGCACCCGATGGCGGCCAGTTGCACCCGAATTTGATGCGGCCGACCGGTGCTTGGTTTCACTTCCAACAAAAACGAGTCTTTCGATTGCAGCAGTAGCCGGTACGACAGATCGGCCTGTTTGCCATTGCCCCCCGCCTGGGTACGCGCCTTGGCCTTGTTCTTCTTCGAATCTTTGGTGAGCCAGTGCGTGAGCGTGTCGGCATCGGTGGGAGGCGCCTGACCGACCAGGGCCCAGTAGGTTTTCTCTACGTCGCGCGTCTGAAACAGAGCGTTCATCCGGGCCAGCGCCTTCGAGGTGCGGGCCAGCACCACCACCCCGCTCACCGGCCGGTCGAGCCGATGTACCACCCCTAAAAACACGTCGCCCGGTTTGTCATACTTCTCTTTGATATACGCTTTCCCCAGTTCCACCAGCGGTACGTCACCCGTCTGGTCGCTCTGCACCAGCAGGCCCGCCGGTTTGTTGACGATCAGCAGGTGGTTGTCTTCGTAAAGGATTTGCGCGGGGGTTAAGGACACGGGTGATATGGATTAATCGGGTAGTGAGACCGGCTCTCTTAGGCAAACTCGGCACGACAAAGATACAATTTACTCTTCAAACACGGCGCGTTCGGCTATCTGTCGGTTGGTTTGCAGGTCAGAAGATACACTATCCAACTTCATTTGAATGGTCTTCAGCGCGGTCTTGCCCAGCGGCAGACGAAGCGGCGGGTCAACAGAGTTAACCAGATCAATGATCGCATCGGCTGCTTTGTTGGGATCACCTTCCTGCTGTCCGTCTACTCCCCTCAGCTTCTTCCTAAAGACTCCGGCGGTCGCTTCGTAATCATTGATCACCCGCTCGGCTTCTCCTAAACGGCTACCGGCGAAGTTAGTTCTGAACGGTCCGGGTTCAACAATCGATACCGCAATGCCGAGCGGGGCCACTTCTTGCGCTAACGCCTCACTGAAGCCTTCCAGGGCAAACTTGCTGGCGTTGTATATTCCGAAGCCGGCAAACGCCTTGATGCCGCCGTGCGACGAAATCTGCACGATATGGCCCCGTCGTTGCCGACGCAGGTGCGGCAGCACGGCCTGGGTGAGCCACAGCGCCCCGAAAAAGTTTGTTTCAAAGACGCTTCTTACTTCTTCAGGAGAAGTTTCCTCGACGGCTCCTACGAAACCTACCCCGGCGTTGTTCACTAGCACATCAATCCGCAAGTGCTCAGAGATTATTCGCTCAACCACCACCCGAGTCGCATCCCGGTCGGTGATGTCTAGGAGCACAGCGGTTCCCCGACCAGCATACTGTCGGTTGAATTGTTCTACTTGCTCAGGCTGGCGGAACGTCCCGACCACGTAATCGCCTGTTGCTATCACGGCTTGGGCCAGTGCCTGACCCAGTCCGCTGGAGATTCCGGTAATTAACCATGTTTTCTTTTTCATGAATTAGTTTTTTTGGAGTGCGTTAATAATTTCAGATGCTTCTACCCGTTGGCGATAATCACCGCCCGTCGCCTTGGCCCAAACTACTTGACTATTGGGGTCGATGACGAAGACGGCCGGAACAGGAAGCTCCTGTGAATCGTCAGCGTAATGCGCATTGAAGTCAATGCCTAGTTGGTCCATCGTCGCCACCGGTGCATCAGCGTTTCTGAAGACGGTGGTGTACTGGCGCGCTACGATGTTGCCATTGTCGCTAAGCACCTCGAAGCGAAGCTGATTCTTCTCCTGCATGTTGAGCGACTCATCCGGAGTTTGGGGTGAAATGGCTACCAATTGTGCGCCGAGCGAGGTGATCTTTGAAAGAATCTGCTGGTATTGATTCAATTGTAGGTTACAGTACGGACACCACGTTCCTCGGTAGAAGGTGAGCACCACGCTACCTTGTTCCAACAACTTTGAAAGCGTGACGGTCTCGCCTACGGCGTTGGAAAGAGAAAAGTCGGGGGCCTGATCTCCTGATTGTAGTTTGAGCACCGAAGGGTGATTGGCTGCTAGCGCCTGGGCATCTTGATCAAACACGCCTAGAGCTTCTTCAGGCAACATGGTTAGCAAGTTACTTTGCAGTTCTTCTAACCCTTGTTGATAAGAAGGAATTTTGATTTTAGCATTCATCGTTAGTTACTGCTTTAGGTGACGTCACTATTGACCTTACAAAGGTGCAGTAGCAGCAGACGATTAAGAATGAACTGGATTAGGAAAGAGACTTGAACTGGTTTAAGATTTAGACGCCAGCTTCTTGCGGATTTTGCTCAAAAATTCGGGAGTCATTCCCAGATACGAAGCAACGATCTTTTGGGGCACCCGCTGAACAATGTTGGGATAGCGCTCCAGCAATTCTAGGTAACGCTCTTCCGCCGTCATGCTAAGGTTAGACAAAGCTCTTTGGCGAGAAAAAGCGAAGGCGCGTTCGGTGGTGACGCGAAAGTACTCGCTCAAAGAATGAATTTCGGTACAAAGCCCTTCGATATCCTCGTACCGCATCTGCAGAATGACGGAATCTTCCAGGGCCTCGACGAAGAGCGTGGCGGGAGTTTGAGTAATGTAACTATAGAAATCGCTCACAAACCAATCTTCTACAGCAATTTGCACCGTGTGTTCTTTGCCTTCGGCATCAACAAAAAACGACCGAAAGGCTCCCCCTACCACGTAGTTACGATACAGACAAACATAGCCCGGCTGGTCTATAAACTGTCGTCTTCGAATTCGGGTGGTACGGGCAATAGCTAGTAGTTTGCTTTCTTCCGTCGCTCCCAGCGACACGTAGCGGCGAATGTTCTGAAGCAGACCGTGATGCTCGTTCAATGCGTATTTTAACTAGATTAATATTCGTGCAAGGCGCGCAGACCGCGTTTGTTGTTCACTTGTACTCTTGATCGTTTACTAGGCTGTGTCTGATAAATGTGTTTTGAAGTATCGTCGGATGAAAGCGAGTTTGACCATTGCTAGGAAGTTGACCGCTAGTTTTTCGTAACGCGTAGCGGTGCGCCGATACTCTTTAATCCAACCGATAGCCTGTTCTACACTAGCCCGTTCTTTATAGGTATCTTTGTTGAACCGGGGGCGGGGCCCTTTTTTACGTCGCTTGGTTCCCTCACGTTGTTTTTTCTCTGGTATCATGGCTTTGATGCCTCGTTTGCTTAAGTATCTGCGCAGATAACTGGCATCATATCCTTTGTCGGCTACTACTTCTTCGGGGCGGTTGCGTGGCCGTCCTCGCTTAGTAGGAATATTGACCTGCTGCATCACGGCTACAAAATGTTTGCTGTCGTGAGCCGCCCCACTACTTAAAGTAGCAGCCAGCGGTACTGCGTTGCGGTCACATAAGCAGTGTATTTTACTGCTAAATCCGCCTCTAGAGCGTCCTAATGCATGATCGGCAGGCTCACCCTTTCGGTAAGCAGCCCTTTTTTTGCCCCTAGCTCGGTTGCGCCAGCGGCTGATTTATGAGCTCTCACCGTAGTGGAATCTACTTCCCATAGCTCATAATCTATTAACCCTTCTTCGTTAAGTTCCAGTTGCAAGCGAGCCAGTAACCGGTCAAACATCCCTTCTATGCGATAGCGTCTGAAGCGGTCATACACGCTTTTCCACTTCCCGTAACGTTCTGGTAGATCTCGCCACGGCGCACCACTGCACAATATCCAAAACATTCCATTTAGGGTTTGCCGATGATCATTCCAAGGGGCACCCCGGCTACCTTCGTTGCTGGGAAACAAATCTTCTATCTTTTCCCATTGTTCATCTGTTAGTTCATAGCGTCTCATGAGTAGTCAACTAACCTGCTACCCCCTTCGTTTGATTTATCAGACACAGCCTAATCTTGCTCATCCCAACCTTCGTTTTATCCACCAAGCAAATTATCCTGGCTATCCTGAGAAATCCCACCCATCCTGATCAAAACTCCGAAGTGAAATGAAACTGGATATCCGGAAAGTTATCCTGCACCATCTGCAGCCACGCCTTGGTTTCGGACATAAACACGTACTTGCCGTCTTTGTCTCGGGCGATGTAGCGCTCCTTGGAAGCAATAAACTCCTTGAGCTTCTTGGGGTTGTCGCTGTGAATCCAGCAGGCTTTGTAGAGATTCACGCCGTGAAAGGAGCAACTGGCATTGTATTCGTTCTTCAGGCGGTGCTGAATCACCTCGAACTGTAGTGCCCCCACGGTGCCTACCACCTTGCGCGAGCCCAATTCGTAGGTAAACAACTGGGCCACGCCCTCGTCCATGAGCTGCCGCAGTCCCTTATCGAGCTGCTTGGTCTTCATGGCGTCCTTATTTACCACTTCTTTGAATAACTCTGGTGAAAAGCTGGGGATACCCACAAAGTGGCCGGTTTCACCTTCGGTGAGCGTGTCGCCGATCTTGAGGTTGCCGGTGTCATACAGGCCGACAATGTCGCCGGGAAAAGCCTCGTCGATGATCTCTTTGTCCTGGGCCATAAAGGCGGTGGCGCTCGAGAACTTGAAGTTCTTGTTCAGGCGCACGTGGTGGTAGTTCTTGTTGCGCTCGAATTTGCCCGAGCAAATGCGGACAAAGGCAATGCGGTTGCGGTGGCGCGGGTCAATGTTGGCGTGGATCTTGAACACAAAACCCGAAAACGCTTCTTCGTCGGGTTTCACCTCCCGCTCGTCGGTGCGGCGGCTTTTAGGCGCCGGAGCAATCTTCACAAAGGTATCGAGCATCTCCTGCACGCCAAAGTTATTCACCGCGCTGCCGAAGAATACCGGTGCGATGTCGCCGTTGAGGTAGGCTTGCATATCGAAGGTAGGATACACGCCGGTGATCAGTTCTTCGTCTTCGCGCAGTTGGTTGGCGTAGCTTTCTCCCACCAGCCGGTCCAGTTCTTTGCTTTGGATATCATCCACCCGGATGCTTTCGTCGTGTAGCTTTTGCTTGCTGGGCTGGAACAGCAGCAGACTTTGATTGTAGAGGCTGTAAACTCCCTTAAAACTTTTGCCCATTCCGATGGGCCAACTCAGCGGCCGTACCTTGATATCGAGCTTCGCTTCAATTTCTTCCAGCAGGTCGTAGGGGTCTCTTCCTTCGCGGTCGAGCTTGTTGATAAAGGCGATCACCGGAGTGTTGCGCATGCGGCACACTTCCATCAGCTTTTCGGTCTGGATCTCCACGCCCTTCACGCAGTCGATCACCATCACCACGCTGTCGACCGCCGTGAGGGTACGGTAGGTATCTTCAGCAAAATCCTGGTGACCAGGCGTGTCGAGTAGGTTGATCTTCACGGGGTCGCCGCCGTTTTTGTACATAAATCCCATCACCGAGGTGGCCACCGAGATGCCGCGCTGCTTCTCAATCTCCATAAAGTCAGAGGTGGCGTGCTGGGTGATTTTGTTTGATTTAACGGCTCCGGCCGTCTGGATGGCACCGCCAAACAGTAGCAATTTCTCGGTAAGGGTGGTTTTGCCCGCATCGGGGTGGCTGATGATGCCAAAGGTACGTCGTTTGGCGATTTCTTCGGTGATGTTGCTCATGGTTGGATGGTAGAACGATATCGGGTGAAGTACGCAAGTTAGGAAAGATTAGTTTCTGAAAACGAAGGATTGAATGAGCGAAGGATTGAATGAGCGAAGGATTGAATATAATACATTCAATCCTTCGCTCATTCAACCACTCAATTTCGCCAGTTTGATTGGATACACTTCGGTGCGTAGCCAGACGTGGCCGGTGGTATAGGGGTCGTTGCCCAGGTAGCGATGCAGGTCCTCAGCGGTGTCGAAGCGTACGTACAGCGTAGAGCCAATCATCTTTCCTTCCGAACTCAGCAGGGCTCCTCCTTCAATCAGGTGCCCGTCTTTCTTGAGGCGGCGGGCCTGGGCCAGATGCGCTTCCCGCACTTTCATACGACGTTCTAAAGCTCCTTCGTCGGTGCCATCGTAAGCGATCACTAAAAACTCCATAACAAGGTTCGGTTCCGGGTAGTAAAACTACGGATTATTTCTGAAGACGCGTAACGGAAGCAGAGTGAGCGGGATTTGACAAGAACAGATGCTACCATTTGTTCAAATTTCTCTTCACCCCGGTGAGGGCAGGTACCAAGTCCATCCACCCGGCACTGATGCCCAGCGAAGCGGTAGAGAAGCGCGACAAAGTGGCCTCACCCGACAGCGCCAGAAAGCCCAGCTTGAAACGAAATCCCCCCACCAGGCTGGCCTGTCCGTGGGCGGTTCTGATCTCAATAGGATCGGTGAGATTGACCAACGTAAGGCGCCGGTTGTTCGAATCGGTGGCGTTTTCAGGATTGTAGTAAGGAACCGTAGCCACTCCGTAGGTGCCCGTCAGGTTAAGGGTGGTAACGGAGCGCGCGTAACGCAGCCCCCCGTACACGCTGACCAGGGTAAATTCTCGCGAAACCAGGGCATTCACGTTCCACGCCTGCACCCGAAAATTAGCCCCTTGCCCACTGTAGTCGGCATCGGTGACCGACGGACCCTGGTAGGCGGTGTTGCCCTGGGTAGAGTCGGCGAAGGTAGTGCCGACCGGAGCTTCCGGAAGGACGGTGGGCAATTCAAGAGACGCGCTGGTGCTGCTGTAGGCGGCGGCCAACGAAAAGCTCACCGGCAGTTGGCGCAGGTAGGGCACCCACTGCTTGATGTCGTGCTTGAGTCCTACGCCCAGCAGACCGCCGTAGTCGACCGTTACCTCGTCGCGCAAAATCTCGGTGGTGGGCAAAAACCGGATCATCACCTCCGTACCCATCGGCACGCCCACGTTTAATTGCATAGCGGGAGTGAGGGGATTGAGCGCCAGATCGAGGCCATCGGGCAGCACCAACTCCGCCACCGTGGCCTTTTCCTCAAAGCCCGAGACCGGGTTCTCGTAGGTCACCACCTTGCGAATGGTTTCTGGTTCGCGCTCGTCAGTGGAGCCAAACACGGTGGGTGCCTGGCTGAATTTATACTGCCATACTTCGGTGACCGTCCGCCCGTCTATCTCGCGGGTGGTGGGGGCGTTGAATCCGATGGCATCTAAGCTGAAGGCACGTTTGGCCTTCGGAACATAGGCGGCGTTGCCCACCAGTTTGAGCTCGAAGCGTTTGGGCTTCAGTGGGGCGGCAGCGTTCACCCAGCCCGCGTTTAGATTGGCACCGGTCGACTTGCCCAGGGGGGCAGTGTAGGAACCCAGCAGGGTGGTGGCGTCGGCAGCTCCGGCCCGCATGAAAGCGTTGACATCCGACTGGGCAAACGAAGCGGCGGAGGCACTGGCTATAACCGCGGTGGCGAGTAGGCTTTTGCAAAAAATTCGTTTCACGATGGAGTACGTTTGGTGGTGATTCTTCGACCGTCAAACATACCGCCACAAGCGCATCAAAAAGGTGGAAAATGCGCTGAACGCGCGGGGATGTACTGATTGTTGGCAAATAAACGGCTTAGGGTATCTCTTTTAAAAGAGGATAAACGAATCGCGCAGATCCGGTTCAAGCGGTTCAAAACCTTAGGTTGCTCCCCCCGTTCTAAAAGTTGCAGTGTTACTACAACTTTGACGCACCAATCCCTACTTGTTACCGCGCCTTTCCATGAATGTAGAAAAACTAGACTTCTCGCAAACGCACGCTTTCACCCCAGTATTTCTAGATTATGTCGCTCAAAAAGAAGCGCTTAGCGATTTTTACCACCGCCCGCCCCGGGTAGAGAGTTTCGCTGATCAACTCGCTGAGAAAAAGCTCGATAGCCAGGTGCGTACCGATTTGGTAAAGGTGCTCAAACAGCAGTATGATCAACTGGAAACTACCCAAGCCGTGCGGGAAAACATCGACGCTCTGGAGCATGACCAAACTTATACCATTACCACCGGCCACCAGCTCAATATCTTTTCGGGTCCGTTGTTCTTTATCTACAAGTTGGTCACCACCATCAATGCGTGTCGGCAGCTTAGCGAAAAGCATCCGGATTATCGGTTCGTGCCCGTGTACTGGATGGCCTCAGAGGACCATGATTTTGCCGAGATCAATCATTTTCATCTGTTCGGACAGCGTTATGCTTGGGAAACCGAGCAGCAGGGAGCGGTGGGGCGCTTTGGCTTGGAGGGAATAGACGAGGTGCTATCCGCCCTACCCGAAGCGGTGCCGTTGTTTGAACGGGCCTACCGGGAGCATGATACCCTGGCGGCGGCTACCCGCTACTACGTGAACGAACTGTTTGGTGCGCAGGGATTGGTGGTGCTCGACGCCGACGATGCCACGCTCAAACGGCACTTTGCGCCCGTGATGCAGGACGATGCCTTCGAGCACTCCGCGCAGAAACTAGTGGAAGAAGCCTCACAACACCTGGATGAACGGGGCTACCGCACGCAGGTGCACCCCCGACCCATTAATCTGTTCTATCTGACCGACCGGCAACGCGAACGACTGGTGCGGGAGGAAAAAGGTTTCGCGGTGAACAATACCGATCAGCATTTCACGGAAGAAGAACTGCGGCAAGCACTAGAAAGCCACCCCGAGCGGTTTAGCCCTAATGTGGTGCTGCGCCCCCTGTATCAGGAAATGATTCTGCCCAACTTGGGGTACGTGGGTGGACCGGGCGAGTTGGCTTACTGGCTGCAACTGAAGCCCATGTTTGATCACTATCAGGTGCCGTTTCCGGTGCTGCTGCCGCGCAATTTCGCGCTGGTGGTGAGCAAATCCAACGCCAAGAAGTTGCAAAAAGTGAGCTTGGAAACATCCGAGCTGTTTCAGGATACCGATACGCTCGTGAAAAGTTTTGTAGAACAAAACGCCAATGCTTCCCTGTCGCTGGGTGAGCAAAAGGCGGCGTTGGCCAAGGTATACGAGCAGGTAGAAGAAAAAGTGCTTGCCGTGGACGGTAGCCTGAAGGGATTTATCGGAGCCGAATCGAGCAAAGCGTTCAAGAGTTTAGACAACATAGAGAAGCGGCTTAAAAAGGCCGAAGAGCAAAAGCAGGAAACGGCGGTGGGGCAACTCGAGTCGCTCAAGGAAAAGCTTTTCCCTGATGGGGGCTTGCAGGAGCGGCACGAAAACCTGCTCACCTACCACATCAATAATCCGCAGTTCATTGACGAACTACTGGAAAAGTTTGATCCCTTTGATTTGCGCTTTAACGCGCTGATAGAGGAATAGATAAACCAGAAGCTAAGACACTTGCCCTTAATCTTCTTATCCAATTGGACAAATTTCAATTGCGTCAAACGTACCGGGCTCGTCGCGCTGCTCTTCCGGAAGATGACTACCAACAAGGAAGCCAACAACTTTTCGATCAACTCTTTGCGGCTTATTCATTCGCAGGCACCGTACACTGCTTTCTGTCGGCCAAACGGCAACGCGAAGTAGATACATGGGCCATCATCCGGCGCTTGTGGGCGATGCCTACGGTGCGGGTGCTGGCTCCCCGCTGTCGTCCGTCGGACAACGAACTCACGCACCACGCGCTGACTCCGGCCACGCTCTTGGAGAGTAATCGCTGGGGCATTCCCGAACCGGTTGTTAGTTCGGTTTATCCAGCGTCGAGTATTGATTGGGTGCTGGTTCCATTGCTGGCCTTTGATCGACGGGGTCACCGGGTGGGCTACGGAAAAGGTTTCTACGACCGCTTTCTAGCGGCTTGTCGTCCTGAAGCTCGAAAAATTGGCCTATCACTGTTTCCCCCGGAAGAAAACATTGACGACGTAGGTCCGCTAGATATTCCGTTGGATGCGGTGGTGACATGCGATCAGGTATGGACTTTTAAGTAGGTTAGCGGCAACCAAAGCAGATTATGCCACGTTTGGCTCAGAAAACACGACACCACTTGTTGCCCTAAGATCAGTAATTAATCCCTCAAAACCATGAATATACGCATTGGCTACGGATACGACGTGCACCAACTGAAAGAAAACCGGGAATTTTGGCTGGGCGGAGTGCGCCTGGAACATACGCACGGTGCCCGGGGGCACTCCGACGCCGACGTGCTCATTCACGCCATCTGCGACGCGCTGCTGGGCGCGGCCAACCTGCGCGACATCGGCCATCACTTTCCCGATACTGATCCGCAGTACCACGGCATTGACAGCAAGCTACTGCTGCGCGAAGTGATGCAACTACTGCGGCAGCACGGCTACGAATTAGGAAATGTGGACGCTACGGTGTGCCTGGAGGTACCCAAAGTAAACCCGCACATTCCGGCCATGCAAACGTGCCTGGCCGAGGTGATGGGCGTAGCGGAAGCGGATATTTCGCTGAAGGCGACCACCTCGGAGAAAATGGGTTTTGTCGGAAGAAAAGAAGGCATTGCAGCGCACGCGGTGGTGCTGGTGCAGCGGAAGGGGATGAGTTAGTATGCTGGTTCGGAGAGCTACCATTAGCGATGTGCCCTCTATCATTATCCTGTTTCAACAGACGGTACTCCGAGCAACGGTTCGTGATTACAGCCAACGGCAACGAGAAGTCTGGGCAGCCCGCGGTAATAATCCGGATCGCTGGAATCAACGGATTGCCACGCAGCACTTTCTGGTGGCCGAACAGCCGAATCAGTTGATCGGATTCGGATCTATCACGTCCGAAGGTTACCTAGACGTGCTTTACGTGCACCACGCTTACCAGGGCAAAGGTATCGCTACTCAACTACTCAACGCACTGGAAACCTGGGGGGCAAAGCAGTGTGTCACCCACTTCATTACTGATGCCAGTATCACCGCGCGCCCTTTCTTCTCTCGCCACGGTTATCGAGTCCTAACGGAGCAGCAGAATGAGATCGGGGAAGAGCTGCTGATTAATTACCGGATGCAAAAACCATTGTAATACCATGGATCAACCCGTACAACTCATTAAAACCGGCGACGGCTCGCACAGTCTGCTCAACGTGGCGATGAATGAAACCTACCATTCGCGGCACGGCGCGCTGCGGGAGTCGGAACACGTGTTTATTCGGCACGGGTTGCACGCCTGGATAGACCAGCATCCTACGGTCGCGGCGGTGCGCATGCTGGAAGTCGGTTTCGGCACCGGTCTCAACGCCATCCTCACCGTGCGCGAAGCCCGCGTGCCGACTGGTTTATCCTTCCACTACACCACCCTCGAGCCGCATCCGCTGGATGAAGAAACAATTAATGGCCTTAATCATCTGGCGCTGCTCAACGACCCTACGCTGGAACCTCACTTCGCCGCCCTGCATCGGGCTCCGTGGGAAGAAGACCAATCGCTGCTGGATAATTTTGTGCTGCACAAGACCAAAAGCACGCTGCAGGATTTTCCGGCCAGGCCAGATGCCTATGATTTGATCTACTTCGATGCGTTTGCCCCCAACAAGCAGCCCGAACTGTGGACGCTGCCGGTGCTGCAAGGGGTGGCTAGGCTAATGGCTCCCGGGGCAATCTTCGTGACCTACTCGGCCAAGGGGCAGCTTAAGCGCGATCTAAAAACGCTCGGTCTGCTGGTAGAAACCCTAGAAGGTCCGCCCGGCAAGGCCGAGATGGTACGCGCCCAGAAATCCTAGTCGACGGTCAGTTTCCGGAAGTAGCGCCGGTCTACTATATTGCCGCCTCATTGATCCGCGTCGCGCTTGAAAAAAATTATTGGCTACCTAAGAGAGCACCTGCGGAAGGATTTTCACCCGGGCTACTACACCGCCGTAGTTGGGTTTCTGACCGTGACCATCGCGCTCAATTACCACTACGATTTTGAGGATAGCGTGATTGATGCCTACTACGGGCGAAGCATCCGGGCGTTCTACTACTTTTTGCTCTACGCCTTTGCCTACTATGGTACTATACTGATCCATAACTGCTTCCGGGGCAGTTGGCACTGGTGGACCACGCCGGGCTTCTGGCTGCGCAGTTTGTTCGGACTGGCCGTGCTGAGCTTCGACAAATCGTTTCACTACCACAATTACTTTATCCAAACCTATTTGCCGCCCGAAACGTGGCGTTACAGCATCAGCTTTGCCAAGCAGTTGATGGGACTGTTCACCGCGCTGCTGCCCCTGTATCTGTTCTATCGCTGGGTAGACCATCGGGTGGGAAGTTTTTACGGATTGACCCTTCGGGGTTTCGATGCCAAGCCCTACGCCTTGATGCTGCTTCTGATGGTACCCCTTATTGCGCTTGCCTCGTTCGATGCGGGGTTCTTACGAACGTATCCTCGCTACGTGGAAAACGACATTGCCTCGCTTTTCAACCTGCCCGACTGGTTTCCGGCGCTGGCCTACGAGCTAGCCTACGGCTGGGATTTTGTGTCGATCGAGCTGCTGTTTCGGGGCTACCTGGTGCTGGGCATGGCCGTGGTGCTGGGGCGGGCTGCGGTGGTGCCGATGGTGGTGACCTACGCTTTTTTGCACTTCGGCAAACCGGCGGGGGAAACGATCAGTTCTATCTTTGGTGGTTATATTCTGGGAGTGATTGCCTACCAGAGCCGCTCGGTGTTCGGCGGAGTGCTCATTCACGTGGGGGTGGCGTGGCTGATGGAACTGGCGGCGTATGTACAAAAGGAATTTTATTCATAATATTGCGCCCGGATTGCCGTAGTATCACTGACCACCGTACGAAGGTATCACTCTCAAGGGTTGCATCACATTTCACCATTCGGTATTTCTGAGTGTTGAACGCTGAACAAGGAATAATGAAATTTGAAGTGAAAAGGTTATGTCTAAAGTTACTCTACCTTACGTACCGCAATGCAGTCATCATAGTACCGTCCTCTCAAACCACTGAGCAGACCGCTCAGCCTTATTTTTGCTAACGCACGCTTAACAGTCTTATGAAATCATTCGTTTTTGTTCTGATTGCCCTCGTTGCCTCCACACTGGGGCACGCTCAAGATACCTCTTCCAGCGCAGCTACCCCCTCCCCGTCGTCCACCGTTCGTTCGGCGGTGCCCGGAGCGGAGCCCAATCTGCCCGGCACGCTGGTGATGGACTTCGGCTTCAACTTTTTAACGGGTGCTCCCGATAATATGAATCTGCGGTTCTTTAAATCAAAAGGGGTAGCACTTTCATACTTGTATGATATGCCCATCGGTGAATCAAAGTTTTCGTTTCATCCGGGGGTGGGGGTCAGTTTTGAGAGCTACGCTTTTGATCGAAACGTAACGGTGCAGTATCCCCTAGGAGCTGATACGGCCTCGATAGTGGCGCTAGATGCCAATGAGTACCAAAACGTGCTCAAGTCAAAGCTGATTACGCACTACGTGGACGTGCCGCTAGAATTTAGGTTCTACACCAAAGAAAACCAGCGCGGTCTGATGGTGGCCCTGGGCGGCAAGGTGGGCTACCTGTTTAGCTCTTATACAAAAATCAAGTACGAAGCGCAGGGCGAACGGCGCACCGAAAAGCTGCGGCAAGACTTTAATCTGAATCGCTTGCGCTACGGAGCCACTGCCCGCCTGGGTTTCCGAGGCATCCACCTGCACGGACAGTACATATTTTCTGATCTGTTTCAAGGAGAGGGGCCCCAGGGCAACAACTGGCGGGTGGGCTTATCCATCGCTCTGTTCTAAGCAAAAGGGCCGAACGATTGTGTTTCGTCCGACCCTTCGGAAAGATTTAGAAGAGGACCCTTACCGCACGATCATCGTTTTCTGGTGCACCTCGCTGCCCTGCTGCACGCTCACCACGTATACTCCGGTGGCCAGTCGCGTTCGGGGCTGAATCATAAATCCCTGCTGGCTCAGCATATCCGTTTCCAGCACCTGCTGCATAAAGGGCTTGCCGAACATATCCAGCAGTTTAAATGTCACCGTACTGTTGGGTCGCAGACCGGTTACCTTTAGCTTGGCCTGTCCCTGCGGAGCGGGATTCGGATACAGGTTCACTTCTACGAACCCGGCCACAAAGCCGGTGCTGATCCATTCAGCGCTGATCTTATCCGAATACTCGTGGGCCCCGTCAAAGTCCACCTGCTTGAGTTGGTAGTAAGAAATTCCTGACACCGGCATTTGGTCCACGAACTCGTAACGAATCACCTCAACGGTGTTGCCATTACCGGCTACCTCGCCGATCTTCTTGAAGTTGATCCCATCCACCGAGCGCTGCACCTCAAAGTAGTCGTTGTTGATCTCCGTAGCCGTTTCCCAGACCAGTTGCACGGTTTGCTCCTGGGCGTCAGCCGTGAAACTGATCAGTTCTACGGGCAGTTGGTTTGCCTCACTAGCTGAGCCAATGGTGACAAACTTTTCGAGGAAGCCAACATTCGAGGTAGCATTGAAGAAGCCCTTGCTTTGAGCTGGTGTAGGATTACTTTCATGTCCAGTGCCTCCGTAAGAATCCCAGGCGCTTCCGTTCCATTCCATTACTTTCAAAGTGTACCAGTCGTTAGGATCGGGCGATACACTGCTCTTCGTGTCCCAGCGTAGCCCCACTTTAGCAGCAAGTCCGGGGGCGGTGGGGATGTCGCTAGTAATTCGCCAGTATTCATTATTGCTAATGGTTTTAATGTCGTGCGGGGGAAGCGTAGCAGCAATAGAAGGATCTAGATTGTTGATACTGGCATTGTTGGTAGCTTTGTCGTCATAGTATTGCGCGCACCACTCGTGAGCGGCAGTAGTGGTCGGTTTCACTGAGGTATGCCCCCAGCGGGTCCCGTCGCCGATGGGAAAGACAAACTCGTTGCCGTCGACGATGATTTTACACAATGTTCCGTTCACATAGGAGGTGGCACTACCACCTTTAACAGGTCCCACAACGGCATCGGCATCTAATAACAATTTGTTGGCTCCGGGTGTCAAGATGCCATTGGTCAGCGTAAGTTTGTTATCAATGGTAATGCTACTGCCCGATCCCATTGCCACCCCAGTTCCGTTTTTAATCTCCAGATGGTTTATGTCGGCGGTTCCGGTGAAGGTGCCGGTGATCGTTTGCGGACTGGTTCCCTGCATTACGATGCGCGACGACGATGATCCGCTGTTGAACGTTCCGCTGGCATAATCCAAATCGCCGCCAATTCGTATGGTGCCACCGTTGCCGACGCTAAAGCTGCCACCACTAATTCTGACGTCTCCACCAATGGTATTCTGGTGGTTGTTCTGTCCGCTGTAGGTTCCTTCCACCAGCAAGTCATTGCCTACGGATATTATGCTACTACCTGTTTGGAACACTCCGGTCTGGACGTAGAGGTCGTCACCTACCGCGATGTTGCTGATGCCCCCGCCATTGGGATTAATCACGCTGGGGCCATCCACGATCACGTCTTGGCAAATATTGACACTCGCTTGATTGGGGAAGGTACGTTGTCCGCTACCCGCGAAGGTGACGCGGCGGAGCGAGGAGATCCCGCCCTTGAATACGCTATAGTCACCGGTTCCTCCGTAGGCAAGTTCCCCTCCGGTACAAGTAAAGAAGTCTTTATACAAACCAGCGGGCAAGGTGCCGGTTTGGGTGCTGATGGTCCCCTGTCCGCTTACAATTCCTAAATCATGCTGGGTGGTGGTGCCTAAGGTAATGGTGCCTCCCAAGTCAATTACGGTTTTGTATACGTTGATACGATTCCGATTGAAATTAATCGTATGCGCATTCTGAATGACGATAATGCTGCTGCCGCGGGGGCCTCCGGCGGGGAAGGGGGTAGACGACGGACTGATCGTCCAGGCCGCAGGATCATCGTAGGCACTGCTCACTCCGGTAGAGGTAAATACCGGTATATCATCAGGAATAGCTAGGTCAATACCTGCGAAATAGTCACCGTATATGCCATCATTGCCCTGACCCGAAAATCCAAACGTAATCAAATTATTGGCTTCATCCACCGAAGTAGGGGTGAACTTATCGACGCTCGTGTTACCACCTAGCGTTAGAATCCGGGCGGAGACGTACTCGCTTTCGGTGTAGGGATCACCCCCGGTGTCCGTCCCGAGCGCTACGTCGCTTTGGTCGTAGTTAAACACAATGTCACCCGTGAAGTTGCTTAGGTTTTCGGTGCGCACGGCCCAGTAGTACTGCAGAATGTTATCCGGATCGCTAGGAAGGGTTGCTTCCGAACCATTGTCAACTACCGGATGAAATCTACGGTTGGGAACAATGGCAATGCTTCCGCCGCTAGCGCCTACGCTGCCGCCCACACTGGTGAAGTCGACCGTGGCAGGTGAATATACATCTTCGCCCACCGGGAAGGTGAAATTAGTAGAAGTATTGGGCAAAAACACTTTTTTAAGTCCCGAATCGGCAAATGAGCTGTTGGTGCGCACCATATTGTTGATGCCAAAAGCGTTTACGGCTTCAATGGGGGCGTTCTCTAGCAGGGTAAGAGAACTACTACCAATATTAAAAACTCCCTGTTCCAGCCGCAGTCGATCGCTTACCTGAAAATCAAATCCGTTGCTCTCGGGGATAATTATGCCATTGGCGTTTCGCACGCTTAATACTCCGAAGACGCTAGCCCCTGCCAAGCTACGGGTTAGTTGCTGCTGCGCGGTGCCCGCAAACACAATCCCTTCGCCCCCGGCACTGGTATGGATCGCATCGTGGGTCACGTTGCCGCGCACCTCGATGGTGTTTCCGTTATCGGCCATGGTGCCGTTCAGCATGCGTAGGTGGCGGGTTACCAAAATGGGCTGCTGAAGGGTGGTGGTGCCGCTACCGGTTTTATCCAAATCGTAGAACTCGGTGGCGGTAGAGCCGGTAATTTGCTGGGCACCGCTGCTTCCCAGTACGGTGAGGTTTCCGTTAGGAACGTAGAGGCCATCGTTCACCAATTCGCCGTTGAGCGTCAGTGTTAGGCTACCGCTTCCGGCATCCAGCGTAGCTCCGCTGGTAATCGTTAGCCGGTCGTTAACGGTCAGGGGGCGCACGAAGAGTTCGGCGCGGGGGTTTTTACTGCTCGCGTTGTTGATGGTGAGTTGGTGCAGTGGAATACTGGAGTTGATGCGGTACAGATCGTTAGTAGGTGAGTTGCCATCCCCCAAAATTATCTCAGAACCGGTCACGTCGAAGGTGCCTGGGTCTAGGAATAGCGTAGCAACCGATGGGCTGTTGTTGCTTCGGACGATCTTTAGTTCGCCACCGGTGTGAACGAACTGCCCCCCGTTGATTACCTCGAGCATCCCTCGGTCATTTTCGGAAGCAGGTCGGGGAGTGGCAATGGCTTGACGCCCAATGGTAACGCTTCCGCCGGTTTGCACGTAGTTAAGCGCGCCCGTGCCATCGTTAAGCACCCTCCGAATTTGCGCACCTACGGTAAGGATACCTGCCGAGATTTCAAGGGTAGGATTGCCCACCGAATACTCGATATAGTTGTTGCCATTACCAACGTTATCGTTCATGTCAACTTTAGCGTTGGCACCACTGATGCGCAGGGTTCCGGCTAGTAGGATACCGGTGTCGTCGCCACTTACCCTCACCTGTCCGTCTCTTACATCCAAGGTTGCGGTGCTAGGAATTGAAAAATTGCCACCCCCGGTAGAAAGATTGACGTCAATGTTTCCATCGTTTAGGATGAGTGTGCCCTCATGCAAACCGAGTGCTTTGGGCGATGTGTTGGTCGATCCGTTCAGATTAAAGTTGGTATTGACGCTGATGCTGCTGTCGGCATGTGCCTTATCCACTTCTAGACGGTACAAGTCGGGTAACGGACCGGCAACGCGATCAAACGTATTGCTTTTGTCACCACCAAAGCGCAGCGTTACGTTGGTATGCGTTGCCGGGTCGCCCCCGTGCAGATCAAAACGCCCTCGGTTCATCGCAATGTCACCGTTTATCTGTAGCGTGTGCGTTAGGGTACCCGTGTTAGGTTGGAAAATATCAAATCGCTGATTGTCGCTATTGGTCACAAACTCCAGTAGGCTGTCTACCGTCACCGTCCGGGGGACAGCACTGTTGCCCGGAAATTGTAGTTGACTGGGCTCTAGGAATTGAATGACATCTGCGGTAACATCACCGGTGCTACCGCTATTGATGTGCACCACGACCCCATCTTCCAAACTAAGTTCGCCGCGAACGTTGATATCTGCTTCGGGAAGAACAATGGTATAGTTTGCATTGGGTGAGCCCTTTGGTGCTTCCAGCCCAAATCGCATGTTCGGAAACTCAGTAATGCCATCCGGCAGATAGGCAGGGTTACCATTTTGACCAGACTCATCGTAGGTGAAGATAACATCGGCTAGTCCGCCGTCGCTGTTGGTAAAGTCTAAAAAATCCCCGTAGTCGCTTTGAGGCAGTACGAATGAGTTATTATCTATTCGTGCTTTGGTCCACACCTGATCGACGTAGAACTGAATGAAGGGTGTGTGGGTGGTAACACCGGTGGTGGTCGCTACTACCCTCCCGAACTCACTGGTATAAGAAATATCCTGAATATTTCCACTGGTAGAAGCGTCTTCAAATACCAAACCGGAAGACCCATTGGTGGCGTCAAGAATGAGTTCGGCAGCTTCTGCTTTACTGCTGTTAAGGTAGATAACGTGCCCGTTTCTGATAGTCACAATATCACCGGAAGTAATAGGAAGATCGCTAGCCGCTATTCGTGGAGTCGGACCGGTTTCGTTAAAGGTCCATATATCTCGGTTAGAGGCATTCCAAGTGTCGCCATCGTTGTTCTTGGTAGGGTCATCAACGCTGCTCATTCTGCTATAGAAGATGCGGGGTGCCCCAATGAACCGGCTATGCCGACCCGC
The DNA here is from genome assembly GCA_965217295.1 of Cyclobacteriaceae bacterium. Classification (GTDB taxonomy): domain Bacteria; phylum Bacteroidota; class Bacteroidia; order Cytophagales; family Cyclobacteriaceae; genus Tunicatimonas. The sequence continues at coordinate 1,023,904 of CBDCHR010000008.1, read as the reverse complement.
CGTGTAGTTGGCCGACGTCAGAGCAAGACCATTATCAGTAGGGCCATTAAAAACGATTGTATTGCTGGCGGCATCAATCGTTTCCTGCTCAGGCACGTTATCATCTTCGTATGACCGAGTAAATGGGTTTGCGTCGGCCACGCTACCCGGCACAAAGCTGCCCTCAACGGTTGCGTTCGCGCCGTCTACATCGTCTTGATCGTAGACAAAATTATAGTTCACGGCAGGCAAGGTCGAGAAGTTGCTGTGGTTCACTCTCCAGTAGTACGACAATACCTCACCCCCGGTGGGGTCCGTGGTGAGTAGCGTTTTGTCTACCGGATTGATTGTGAGGTATCCATCATCAGAGAAGTTAGCCACCGTCACGGTGGCGGGAGTGTACTTGGCACCGTTGGCTAGTAGCTCAGTGGCTCCGGTGCCAATCCCAAAAGGAAAGCGATAGGTGCCGTCACCATTGATAAGCATGGAAACTCCACCGTCAGAAGCATTGCCCGCGGTTACGAACATATCTGCCGGACTGAACACGCTTCTCTCGCCACCATCGTTCGTATCGCCATCGCCGTCGAAGTCGAACTGAGCATTGTTCTCCAGACCAATATCTAGTTGATCAATACGAAGGTTATACGTTCCTATATTGAAGCGTCCGTGCTTGTACTCGAAACGTTTGATATAGAGATCGCTGGTGATAGAGATAGTAGCTTGGTCACTATTGAACCGAAGGTTACCAAACTCGGCCCCCTTAGCAGTGGTTATTGTCCGGTTGGTGGGCGTACTCTCTCTTCTCAATTTTACTTGGGCATTCAACGGGTCGAAGTCCACTCCGAACACCCCGCGGTTAGTCACATCTCCGTACAAGCGAACGCTGAACAAATCCAGATCAATCGTTCCTTTCTCTAATATGAGGTTGTTAGCCACTTTCATTAGATTGTTTCTCCATCCTCTGATGTTTTTGCGTCCGCTACCATCATGAAATACTGCATCGGTGGTAGTGTAGGTGGAGCTAGTAGCCAAGGTTAACGTAGCACCCGGTTTATTGACCGTGAAGTTGTAGAAGGGCTGTTCCCAACGAGCGTACGCGTCTTCTCCTTCGGGATCGGTATAATTGCTGTTGGTTACCCCGGTGATGTCACCGATGAACAGCGTCCCATTTTTATCAGAGTTGAAGATGGTAGTATTGGTTCCAAAATCGTATAAGGCTCCGTTGCCGATGGTGAAGTTTCGGCCGATGGTTACGTTTTGATTGTTGGTGGTGAGGCGGGCGTTTTCTTCTAGCGTAAGATTATTCAGTACGACCAGGGGTTGAGCGGCCAAGTTCTCGTCCGTTGAAGAAACGTCGGTGCCCCCGTTCAGAATGACGGCTTTATTATAACCATTCGGATTGCGCACGTTAATGTTGTAGAAGGGCGCACGTGAGGTGACAACCATATCATTGTTGCTGCCTAGCTCTAGATTCACTATGCCCTCGGTGACGTTGATGTTTTCGGGGGCAGAATTAATAAATACTCCCCCTTTGCCGTTTGCCTGCTTAATATTGAGTTCTCCACCGGACATGGTGAATACGTTGCCAGGGTAAGTTAGATTAAATACATAATAATCGCCGTTGATCGAAGTGCCCAACACATTGGTGATGCCCCCGCTTTGTACGTACCCCCCCAAACTGCTCACGCCGACTACCGAAGTTCTGATCTGGTTCGCGTTTAGCTCACCGCCCTCTACGGTAACCGTTCCGTTGTCGCGCAGCGTGAAGCCACTTCGCACCAAAGCGTTAAGCGTACCGGCACTTACGCGGGCTTTTCCGTAGAGTACTATGGCTTCCCCATCCGTTTTAGAAGCAGTACCTCCATCTACCCACAGTTGGGCGGCCTCTGAGACGTTGTAATTGTTCCGATCATTCAGAACCGGAATATTAATGTTATTCCCTATCCGCACGGTTCCGCGCACAAGTCCCAGGGCATTTCGGTTGTCGCTGAGCTGGGCCGATTGGGGGTGATTATCGCGGGCGGCTCCTAATAGTTTAAAGTTATCAGAATTGTTAGCCTCTAGCGAAAGCACGTAGGTTTCATTAACCCCTTTATCAATCTTAATGCGGTAAAACCGAGAAGGGCCATTGCACTCGACGTTTTGATTTTTGGTGCTACTCAGAAAGTTGACGTCCACAATTCCATTGCCAGATTCTGATCCGTAGTTGGGCACGGTGCGGTTGGTGAAAGCAATATCACCGTTGTTAGTTAGATTACCGTAAAGATTCAGTTGGTGGCGGGCGTTGCTGCTGCTCACCCGAATCAGTCCGGCGTTGTCGATGATGGTGTTACCCCGTACGGTAGCCGTGAGATTGGTAGTTTGGGTGCCATCGTTGATTCTGAAGGTGCCTCTTTCTATCGTGAAGTTGCCGTTAAGGGTATAGTTCTTAAGAAGAACCACTTCGTTAGCACTGCCGCTTAGTGCTATTTGCAGATTGTTAAAAGTGCGAGTCTGGTTCAGGGTAAGGCCGTTGCCGTATATCTTCACCGTGCCCCCGTTGGTTGCATCGGCAAAACCGCTGGCGTCGCCATCCGGGAAGTTATCTACTCCGGCTGAACTACCCTGCATCAAAAGGAACCCATTGCCAGTGATGGTGCCCAACTGGTGGTTGACCGAAGTGGTTACGTCCAGGTCGCCCGTAATTTCAATGTTTCGTACCACTTTCCCGTCGGTTGTGACGCTAACGGTGTTGCCGGAGGTGATGATCACGTTATCTTCCGGGGCGGGCACTTGGCTAGTTGGATTCTCAAAGCTAGGAAGCGCCGCTCCGTCTAAGGTCCACGTGTTAAAATCGTCCCAATTTCCGTCTTGGTAGCTGTACCACGTTTTGGCTGGTGCACCAACAATAGGACTATTTGCGTTGTCGGAGGTGCCAATTGTGTAGTAACCGTTGGTCAACTGCCCCTCGGTAAGCTCGAACCGGATGCGGTCGCCACCTACCTTCGATACGTTGGTTGTAGCAGCTACCGAGTAATTTCCTGAGCTGCCACTTCGATACAATAATTTATAACCGCTGATGTCTTGCGGCAGCCCACCGTTAACGACCCCTTCGGGGAAGTCAAACTCAAGGTAGATATTGCTTCCTACGGTGGTGGCCGACGTTTTTTCTACGTACCAGTCACGTTCCCAGCGATCGGTGACAGTAGGTGAAGTGCCGCTTAAGTCTGACGCAGAAACTTCCCGCCCCCCATTGCCGTGCCCCATCATCACAAAATCGCCGTCGTTGAGTGACGGAGTTGAAGCAGCTTGCAAGTAAAGACCAACGGAGCCTGCAGTAGCATGAGCATCGGCTCCTGTTTTGCCTATCCCGCTCACGTCGTAGATATAGGTAACACTCGTATAAGCATCAAGGCTACTAATAGCAACGCCGTACTTGGCGCTCAGGTAGTTTTCTATGATTACAGCTTGAGCATCATTGATGTAGCCATTGAATAAAATAATCTCAGCAATATCACCGTCCAAATCTTGATCTATTGCATAGTCACCGTCTACAGCATCTTGCTCACCACCCAGTGCCAAGGTTCCTCCGGCAGTCATTGATGAGTTGCTGCTGTTGGTCGCGGTGCTTTCAATATTGCCATTGAGTCGATGAACTAACTGTCTACTGCTTCTTCTCCATCGTGAACTGAAGATTTTGAATCCGCCCGTTAAATCACCCGAACCTTTTTCGTTTCCGTTGACAAATGTTTTCAGAACCCCATTGCTTCTGTTCAATATCAAATACTCGTTACTGCTTCCCGCTACCGCGTAGGAGACAAGCGCGGAACCCGCACTCTCTATTCCCGTCCCCGTCTCACTCTCACGTGTTACGATGATTGTCGTTATCTCGTTCGTAGGCATGGCCGTAAAGGCATTCAGAACCAATCGTTCGGAGTTACCACCGTCAAAGCGTACCACCGGAAGGTTGTTGAGCGTAGGCTCTGACAAAACGAATGAAGGCAGATTAGGGTCCGTGTTATCCGAGTTTGTCCCAGGACTGGAAGCGGAAAAGACAAAGGCGTTGCCTGATCGATCTATCCAGCTCGGTACGTTGTCACCATCGCTCAGTCCGGTCAACGTACTGGCATCCAGCCAGATCACGTTCTTGGGTTGCCCCCCGCTTCCATCCGGGTTCCCCACTCCGCCCGGGCCAATCTGCGCTTGCGCTGCCGTGCTGGCAACCAGCGACAAAAAAATCCAGAATAAAATACCGTCCGTCATTTTGTTAACGCTTCGAAACATGTTCGTATAATTGTTTGCCATATCATTACCTGCTGTGCTCTCTGCTGGAGAAGTGGTTGGTGGATTTGATTGCGGAAAAACCGTACCCCCCAAATCGTAGGTTGCCCCCACGTTATAATTATTTTGCAAATACGTATAATTATTGTTATTAATTCTGAACAACTATCCGCTTTGCTCCCCTCGCTAGGGTAGCTGATTAAAAGTAGACTTAGTCTTTTGGGAAAAAATAGCAGAGAGGGCAAAAAGCCTAGCTAGGTAATGAACGGAAGGAATTCGACGATTTTAACTTAGTCGGCTACCAGAAGACAGTCCTCATAGGGATAGCGGTCCCATATTGGGAAGACAAAAGGAGGGAGAAAACAATAGCCGGTGAGGGCACCAGCTACGGATTGTTGGAAGAAAGAAGCAAAAGGGAGAGTGTATAATAGACAAGGCCATTGTAGCCAGAAGCTCCGGAGCAACTACCGCTACGCTAATCTCGCTACGCTACCCCGTTGCCAAGCAGTAACTAGCGTCCTTGAGCTGGTCCAACGCATCAAACAGTTGGTTGTTGGGATTAATTTTGTAGCGACGCGAGAGCAGTTCTACGGCAATGTTCTCCCGCTCGTCTTGCAAACACACCTTCAGGGTGCAGGTGCCGGGGTAGGCGTGGGTAAGTTCTTCCAGCCGATGAACCAGTGCCGCATCCAGACGGGCGACGGGAAGGGTAATCCGGATACCGCGCGTCATTTTCTCGCGCAGTTCGCTGAGCAGTTGCACCTGGCTGGGCTGTAGCTCCCACACATCGGGGCGGTTATAGCGTTCCTCTACCCGCCCCTTTACGTAGACAAACTCTCCGATCGACAGGCGGTGACGATTACTTAGGTAGTCTTCTCCGAACAGGGCCATGTCCAGCGAGGTCTGGAAATCCTCAATGGTGATGAGCCCGAAGGGTTTGCCGTTGCGCATCTGGCGCTCCAGGCTCTTGGTCACGATGCCCGCTACGGCAATCTCTTGGTTGCGGTAGTTGTTGACTTTGTCCACCGTGCAGGTGCAGAAATTATCAATTTCTAGTTTGTATTGGTCGAGCGGGTGACCGGAGATATAGAAACCAGTTACCTCTTTCTCGATTCTAAGCTTTTCAATTTCGCTGTAGGGTTCGCATTCCTCGGCCCGGGGTAGCGGGATTTGCAGACCCTGCGGTCCGCCGAAGAGCGACACCTGGGCTGCTTGTTCTTCGTGCTGTAGGGTAGCGGCGTAGCGGGCGGCTTTCTCGAGCAGGTTCATCTCACCCGGGGCGGTGTATAAATACTGTCGCCGGTGCAGGTCGCTGAAGCAGTCGAAGGCCCCGGCCATAGCCATGCTTTCCAGCGTTTTTTTGTTCACCGCCCGCAGGTTCGAGCGCTTCACGAAGTCGAAGATGTTGAGGTAGGCCCCGCCACTCTCGCGCTCCTCAATAATGGAAGTGATGGCACTTTCGCCCGCGCCCTTGATGGCCCCCAGTCCGAAGCGGATTTGCCCCTCAGGGTTCACTCCAAAGAAGAAGCTGCTCTCGTTCGCGTCGGGACCCAACACTTTGATGCGCTGCTGCTTGCACTCGTCCATAAACAGGGTCACTTTGTCGGAGTTGCTCATGTTGTGGGTGAGCACGGCCGCCATGTATTCGGCCGGATAGTTTGCTTTCAGGTAACCGGTTTGGTAGGCCACCACCGAGTAGGCCGCCGAGTGCGAACGGTTGAAGCCGTACTGGGCGAACTTCTCCATGATCGAGAACACCTCTTCAGCCTTGGCTTTATCAATGCCATGCTTCTCTTTGGCTCCCTGCACAAATACCACGCGCTGCTTGTTCATCTCCTCGATCTTCTTCTTGCCCATCGCCCGCCGCAGCAAATCGGCCCCGCCGAGGGAATAGCCCCCTAAGATTTGAGCAGTTTGCATGATCTGCTCCTGATAGACGAGAATTCCGTAGGTATTTTTTAAAATAGGTTGAAGCAATTCGTGGGGATATTCTACCCGCTCGGTGCCGTGCTTCCGATCAATAAAATTCGGAATAAACTGCATGGGACCCGGCCGGTACAGGGCGTTCATGGCGATCAGATCCTCAATGTCGGTGGGTTTGAGCTTCTGCAACCACTGCCGCATGCCTTCCGACTCAAACTGAAAGGTGCCCACGGTGTCGGCCCGCTGGTAAAGCCGAAACGTCTTCTCATCGTTGAGCGGAATCTTATCGATGTCGATGTCGGTGCCGTGGTTGCGCTTGATGTTATCCAGGGCAGTCTTGATGATGGTAAGCGTCTTCAGTCCCAGAAAGTCCATCTTCAGCATCCCGGCCGATTCCACCACCGATCCATCGAACTGGGTGATGAACAGCTCCGAGTCCTTATCCGTCTTCACCGGAATATACTCCAGCAGGTCGTCGGGAGCGATGATCACGCCCGCGGCGTGGATGCCCGCCCCGCGCACCGAACCCACCAGTTTGTGCGCCAGGGTGACCACCTCAGCCTGCTTGTCGTTGCCGTGCTTGATCTGCTTGAGTTCGGGCACCTCGGCCAGGGCCTGCTCGAAGGTGGTGCCGGGTTTCTCGGGAACCAGTTTGGCCAGGCGGTTGGCATCGGCTAGAGGCAGTTCGCTCACCCGCGCCACGTCGCGGATGGCCATGCGCGGAGCCATGGTGCCGAAGGTAACAATTTGTGCCACCTGGTTCTGACCGTACTTCTGCACCACGTAGTCGATCACCGCTTGTCGCCCTTCGTCGTCGAAGTCGATGTCGATATCGGGCATGCTGATGCGCTCCGGGTTGAGGAAGCGCTCGAAGAGCAAATCGTATAGAATAGGATCGATGTTGGTAATCCCGGTGCAGTAGGCTACTACCGAACCCGCGGCCGAACCCCGACCCGGCCCCACGGACACACCCATGCGTCGTGCCGCGTTGATGAAGTCCTGCACGATAAGGAAGTAGCCCGGAAAGCCCATGTCCTTAATGACCTTCAACTCCAGATTGAGGCGATCTTCCAGTTCGGGAGTGATTTCGGAATACCGATGCTTGGCTCCTTCGAACGATAAATGCCGTAGGTAATCGTCCTGATCGGCGAAGCCTGCGGGAATCTCAAAGCGGGGCAGCAGAATGTCGCGCTCCAGGGTGAGTTCTTCGGTTTTTTCCACGATCTCGAAGGTGTTGGTGATCGCTTCGGGCAGGTCGTGAAATAGAGCCTTCATCTCCGTTTCTGACTTGAAATAGTATTCGTCGTTGGCGAAGCCAAAGCGGTAACCCCGGCCGCGGCCCTTCGGCACCGACAAGCAGTCGCCGTTCTTAACACACAGCAGGGTATCGTGGGCGCTGGCGTCTTCTTTATTTAAGTAATAGGCGTTATTGGTGGCAATCACTTTCACACCGTACTTTTGGGCAAAGCCCAGCATGATTTCGTTGACGCGGTTTTCTTCCGGTAGACCGTGCCGTTGCAGCTCCACGTAAAAATCGTCGCCAAAGGTATCGACCCACCACTGAAAGGCTTCTTCGGCCTGGTGTTCGCCCACGTTGAGGATCAGGTCGGGAATTTCGCCGGACAGACTGCCGGTGGTGGCAATCAGGTTGGTGGCGTACTGCTTGATGAGTTCTTTGTCGACCCGGGGGTAGCCACCGTAAGCTCCCTCGATGTAGCCCCGCGAGCAGAGCTTAGCCAAGTTATGGTAACCCGCCTGGTTCTTCGCCAGCAGCAACTGAATGGTACGGTGATCGCGGAAGTCTTTGGTGAATTTCTTCTGATGGCGGTCGGCCACCATGTACACGTCGCAGCCGATGATGACTTTCACCCCCTGTCGCCGTCCCTCGGCCACTGCCTTAAAGGCTCCGAACAGGCTGCCGAAGTCGGTCACCGCCACGGCGGGCATATTTTGTGCTTTGGCGGTGGCGATCAGTTCTTTCAGGCCGATGGTGCTTTGCAGAATAGAAAACTGCGAATGCACGTGTAGGTGACTGAAGGGAGCGGTTTTAATGTCCTGCACCGGCACGGTAGGCACCGGCACAGCCGACGCTTGCTCAATGGCCGACGGGTCAGTGATAGCGGTGGCGTCTTCCAGGTTGGGACGCTCGTAGCGGATGTCTTCCGGAGCCACCTCGGGAGTGTGGGGCGGAATAACCCGGTGCTCGATCAGCCCGAAGAAGCAGCGCGCGGTGGCATCCACGTCGTAGGCCGAGTTGTGCGCTCCGTCGAAGCGCACACCAAAGAGCTTCTCGTGCAGCTCGGACAGGGTGGGCCACTTGTACTTACCACCCCGTCCGCCGGGAATCTGGCAAAAATCGGTAGATGCATCTTTGGTATCAATCTTAGGGGATTGCAGCACCGGATTGTCGTCGCCAGACTGCGACAAACCGGCCCGGATAAACTCGGCAGCGGTGATATTGATATCGAAGTCGACGTTGTGGCCCACCACAACACTAGTGCGGTCGAGGTCTTGGTTGAATTTAGTGAGCACTTCGGCCAGCGGAAGGCCTTCTTCCTGGGCGCGCTGCGTAGAGATGCCGTGCACCTTTTCGGCATTGAAGGGAATAGTGAAACCGTCGGGCTGGATGATATAATCCTGCTGACTGAGCAGTTTGCCATTGGCGGCGTGCAGTTGCCAGGAGAGCTGCACCACCCGGGGCCAGTTGTCTAAGTCAGTAACGGGGGCGTTATAGTCGCGGGGGAGGCCGGTCGTTTCGGTATCAAAGATTAAATACATGCAGGAAGGTTGACTTAAGTGCTTACGGTTGAGCGGCTTGCAAGGCAAGTCCTGAACAATCTGTTTATAGTTACCGCTTTTTTCAGGATAAAATTCCTTTAAACATACGGCAAATGAGGCGGAAATGAAATAAAAAAGCACCGGCTAATGGTAGCCGGTGCTTAATTCTAAAGAAGTTTTTCGGGGTCTAGTTAGGGGTAATCGTCACCCGAATTCTTTCTCCCACGGGACGATAGATAAATCCGTCGCCCGAGGGGTTGATGTCATCAGCCACCACGCGGCGCACGGTGTTGTCCGGATCAGCCGGTCCGGTATTGGGGGCCGCTTGACGAATGGGTTGATTCAGCCCCGCTCCCGGATACTCGTTGGCCTCAGTACCTACGTCGTAGGCCACCATCAGCCGACTGGCATTTCCGTTAAACGGCCGTCCGTTGGTACGGTAGAGCGGAATACCATTTTCGGGTGTAGAATAAATGATATCATTGCTCTGCACGTTCATGGTCACGATGGTCAAGTGGTCGCCGGGTTCGGCATCCACGGTAAACGAATAGCTTCCCCCCGGCCCAATGGCAGGCGGGGTGCCAAACGTGCCGCTCGTGTCTAACTCCGTATTCTGCGCCAGAGCGGTCGCCAATGGATCGGGGTTTCCATCCTCAGCTAGTGCTTCCAAACCTACGCCGCGATCCACTGCGCCGGTCACGAGCACCGGACGCACCTGACTGCCGTGTACCGCAAACACACCGGGCGATAGGGGCACAGCAAAGCCTTCGTTGTTATCGAAAGTAGTGTTCAATCCAGAAGGGTCACCGTCTTCAGCCAAAAGTTTCAGACCGTCGGTACCAGCACCACGATCAGTACCGAAGATGGGCGAAGTAACGGTGTGCACGCCCCATACTCCGGGAGAGAGATTGCTATCAGGTACATTCGGGTCGCCGGTTTTGTTGGCAATGCGCACCGTGAACAGCGTGCCCACGTTGCTGATGGTCACGTCCACCAGGCTAGCCGCGGCTGGGTACGCGGTTCCGTTATACAAGGCAACCGGGGCGGTATCATCCTCGTCGGTATCGTTATTCTTGGTACCGGCGTCCCACAAAAAGACTTGATTCGATATGTTTCCGGTGATAGGAACGTTATTGGCATTATAGAGTTCGATACCATCCTGCCCCGGGGCAATAAACAAATCATTTGAAGCGGCTAGCATGGTGACAAACGAAAGCCGGGTGCGTTGCCCCGCAGTGAGCTCGGGTCCCGCGTTGAAAGTGAATTCGTAGACTCCGCCGTTCGTAGCATCCGTTCCGGGAGTAGCCGGTCCGGCGGCAGTAGCTCCCACCGGAGTACTAAACACTCCGTGCTGGTAAAAACGCCGAGCGTCCGACACATTCTCGATGGTCACCGTGAAACCACCCGATCCGTCGCTGGAAGCACTCAGGTTCACCACTGAATCAATTACGTGAACCACGCCGTTTTCGGCGATAAGGCCCGTCTCCAGCACGTCGGCACCGTTGATGCGCACCACGCCGGTGTTCACGTCTACCGTGGCGGTAAGGGTGGCCCCGCTAACGGTATTGTACACGTCCTTGTCCCTGATGTCAGCGGCCGTTATGGTCTGCGGCACCACGTGGGCCTGCAAAATTGACGCTACGGCATCAGCTCCCAGCTTGGTGACTAGTCCGTTGAGATCGCTTACCTCTTGCGCGGCAATCAGGGCATTGAAGGCGGCGTTGTTGGGCGCAAATACGGTGAAGGGCCCTTCGGTGCGCAGCGTCTCAATGATGTTTACGGCCTGCAGAGCGGCTTCCAGGCTACTGAGATCATCACGCGAAGCAATGGTATCTACCACCGTAAACACTCCTTCGGCTACCGGCGGGGGCGGTCGGTTAATCACCGAGTCGATGATGTGAATCACACCGTTGGCGGTGAAAATATTCGGGGTGACTACCGCGGCCCCGTTTACCGTTACGTTATCGCCCGTTTTGACAACGTTAACCGTTGCGTTAGCATTGAGGGTGGGATATTCTTTAGACTCCAACAAATCAGAGGGCAACGAATCAGCGATGACGTGCGCTTGCAGCACGTTGGAAAGACCGGCCTTGCTCAACTGGGCCAATAAAGCGGGCAGATCGGCCGCTCCCTGGTCGGTGAGCAAGTCAGCAAAAGCCGTGTTGTTGGGGGCGAAGATGGTAATCTTTTCACCTTGGTTCAGCGCAGCTACCAACTCCGCCGCCGTGAGTGCTTGTAGAAACTGATCCAGTTCGCTAAGCTTGGCGATGGTGTCGCCCGGCGATAGAAGGGTAGGTGGCTCGGTGGGTGTGGTCTCTTCGGGAGTCACAGTTACCTTTACTGTCGCCTCAGCGGGTTGATTAAGTTGGTCGACCACAGCCAGTGTTACGGTGGCCTCTCCTTCTGCCCCGCCGGTAAAACTAACGACCACGTTGCCACTGGTAGCACCATCAGCTGGCTGCTGGGTCACGTTGACCGTACCGACTGAAGTAGGTTCTACGCTGGGGGTAGCCGAAGCGTAGCCTCCGGGCACGGTGACGACAAAGGTTAAATCACGGGACGCACCGGTCACTACCGAAGCATCATCTGGGGCGGTGATCGTCGGACCCGCCGGGGTGCCGTTGTCATCGTCGTTGTTGCAGGCATAAAAAATGGGAACCAGCATTCCTAACGCTAGCACCAGTCTCATCGATAATCTGTTCATAGTAAAAATTTGGGTTATTTATTAGAAGTTCGTTACAAAGGCACAAGATAGACTTGTGTGACATTTTTACGCAGCAATAAAGGTACCAAGCCCTGCCATATTGGTAGCATTCAGTGGGGGGTTGCTTTAAACGCTGCCAAGCGCGGTACCTCTGTAAAAATGAAGCCCTACCTAGAAACCTGCCAAACGTAAGAGAATTTATCAAAATAAAAAAACCCATCAGTTGGCTGATGGGCTTCTCAAAATAAACACAGCGTCTTTTCTAGGGTTCTGGCGTCACGGTCACCTTAATGATTGACTTGGTAGCCGGATACACGAAGCCATCCGTTGCCGGGGTTTTGCCATCCGCCGTAACTCGCCCGACCCGGTTGTCATCATCTTCGGCTCCCGTGTCAGGGGCGCTCTGACGAATCACCTGGTCGAGTCCCGCTCCGGGAAACTGGTCTACTTCCGTAGCCACGTCGTAGAGCAGCACGTAGTCGGTGACGTCTCCATTCATGGGCGAACCATCTTTGAACAGCGGCAGGCCGTTATCCTCAAAGGTGTAAATTAAATCGTTGCTCTGCACGAACATGGTCGCCAGTGATAGGTTGTAGCCGGGTTTGGCCATTACCGTGAAGGCGTAGCTTCCGCCGGGTCCAACGGGGCCGGGCATGTCTGCGCCTGTCGGAGTATTAAACACCGCGCTGGCTCCCACGCCCGCCACGCCGGGCAGATTTTCGCCCAGCTCCGCCGCGCTGCCATCTTCGGCAATACCTTCCAGTCCCAGTCCGCGGTCGGGCTCGCCCGAGGTGAACAGGGGCATCACGTCTTCCTTGTGCACCGCCCACACTCCGGGAGATAATGGTACGATCAGCCCGGTTCGTTCGGCGGCGTATTCTCCGAGTGGACCCGCGTTGCCATCTTCGGCGATCGCTTCCAGGCCTACGCCAAAGTCCGGTTCACCTACCTCAAACAGCAGGTCGGGCGCGGTATGCACCGCGTAGACGCCGGGCGACAGTGGACTGGGTACGTCAGTAGCACCGGTAAGATTGTAGATGCGTACGGTAAACAGGGTTCCTTCGTTCTCGATCATCACCTTGACAGCTTCGTTGATGAGCGGATAGCACGTCTCGATGTTCGGTACAATCAGGCCGTTCTTGCTTTCATTTACTTCATCCAGTAACTGCACCACTCCGTTCTCATCTTCACCGCCCGTATTGGTGGGGGGCTGGCTTTCGCTGCCGGGTTCTTCGTTCACTTCGGTACCGGCATCCCACAAGAACACTTGATCGGTAATATCACCATTAACTGGTTGGCCTTGCTCGTCGTAGAGGACGATGCCACTGCCCAACGGGGCTAAAAACAGATCGTTAGAGGCTACGTACATGGTCGCGAACGACAGTCTGGTAGTGGTACCCGGCACGGTGCTGGGACCCGCGTAGAACGAAAATTCGTAGGCGCTGTCGTCGCCGGGAAGGGCCGGGCCAGGCATGTCTGCCCCTACCGGAGTGTTGAAGATGCCGCTTTGGAAAAGGGGTTGCGGCATGTTCACGTTCTCGATGGTGACGCGGAAGGTGGTAGCTTCCGGTTCTTTAGCATCATCTTCGGTGACGGTGAACGGGAAAGGATCGGAATGGCTGCCGTTGGTGGTGACCACAATCTCGGATTTACCGGCCTCGAGCCCTTTGGGTACCTTCACGGCGATGGCGGTGCGACCCACGGTGGTCACGTCAGCGTGCTCTCCGTTGAAGCTCACCGTAGAGGAGGCAGTGAAATTGAGTCCGGAGATGGTCACGTGCGAACCCGCCGGTCCCGCTGCGGGAGACACGGTGAGAATGGTTGGTTCCAGCACATCAATGGTGCCGTCTTGGTCTTCGTCGCAACCGGCGAAGAGCAGGGCGAAACAGGCGAAAAATAGCGGTAGTCTTTTCATTGTTTAGTTGTTTTGAGGATTAGAAAATTTAGTCTACCCCGCAATCATAGTTGATGCACCACCGATGAAATGTAAGCTGGCTTACATTTCGGCTACTGACCCGTTGATGTTATAGAAACGTGACTTTTTAGAGACCGTAGCGTGACTCTTTGGCAAAAGACGAGGTAAAAATCCGGCGCTTGGCCCCTTACAGCGACTAAATTATTTGCACAAAATATTTAGCCGGAACGCTAAATTTTTCTTGGCTAGCTGGTGTTCACCTGGTGAGTAGCTTGCGGTTATTTTTGTTTCTTTATCAATTTTGGTTTCGTACCTTCACCTCATCGCCAACCGGACCTCCTTATGACTGATCAAATCAAACACGAGTGCGGCATCGCTATGATTCGCCTGCGCAAACCCCTCCAGTATTATATCGACAAGTACGGCACTCCCCTCTACGCCGTGCGAAAGTTGTACTTGCTCATGGAAAAGCAGCACAACCGGGGGCAAGACGGGGTGGGAGTGGCCAACATCAAGATCGATGTGGAGCCCGGCTCGCGCTACATCAGCCGCTACCGATCGGTGTCGGATCGACCGATTTCCGACGTGTTCAAAAAAATCAATCGCAAGTTTAAGAAGGCCCGCAAGGAATGGGGCAGCGATGCCCTGCAGGATGGGCTATTTCTGCAGAAGAACGTAGCCTTCACCGGGGAGGTGTGGCTCGGCCACCTGCGCTACGGCACCCACGGCAAAAACTCCATTGAGTACTGTCACCCCATGCTGCGCCAGAACAACTGGCGAAGCCGCAGCCTGGTGATGGCCGGTAACTTCAACATGACCAACGTCGACGACCTGTTCGATATCCTGGTGAGCCTGGGGCAGCATCCCAAAGAGAAGGCCGACACGGTGACGGTGATGGAAAAAATCGGTCACTTTCTGGACCAAGAAAACCAGGAGCTGTTCGATCAGTATAAGTTTACCCACACCAACCAGCAGATCACCGAGATTATTGAAGAAAACCTCAACTTGCAACGGGTGCTGCAACGCTCGTGCAAGGACTTCGACGGCGGTTACACCATGGCCGGGCTGATCGGCAGCGGCGCTTCGTTTGTGGCGCGCGACCCCGCCGGTATCCGGCCCGCCTATTACTACGCCGACGACGAAGTGGTGGTGGTCGCTTCCGAAAAGCCGCCCATCAAAACGGCCTTCAACGTGCCCTACGATGAAATTAAGGAGATTGAACCCGGCCACGCCCTAATCATTGACAAGCAAGGCAACTTTTCGCAGCAGCAGTTTATCGAGAAACTTGAGAAACGCTCTTGTAGCTTCGAGCGCATTTACTTCTCCCGAGCCTCGGACCCCGACATCTACAACGAGCGCAAAAAACTGGGCAAGCTGCTGATTCCGCAAATTCTAAAGTCGATCGACTATGACCTGCAGAACACCATATTCTCGTACATTCCTAACAGTGCCGAAACTTCTTTCTTGGGCATTCTGGCTGGGTTGGAGGATCATCTGAGCAACGAGCGCATTGCGGCCATTCACGAGAAGGCCAAGGGCGGCGAAGTAGACGAAGCCTATCTGACCAAACTGCTGTCGTTTCGCCCCCGGGTAGAGAAGCTGGTGGTGAAAGACGCCAAGCTGCGCACCTTTATCACCGACGACATCCACCGCGACGACCTGGTGGCGCACGTGTACGATACCACCTACGAGGTGGTGCGCAAGGGCGTTGACAACATTGTGGTCATCGACGATTCTATTGTGCGGGGCACCACCCTGGAAAAGAGCATTCTGCACCTGCTTGATCGGCTGTCGCCCAAAAAGATTGTGATTGTTTCTTCGGCTCCGCAAATTCGCTTTCCCGACTGCTATGGCATTGATATGTCGAAGATGAACGACTTTGTGGCCTTTCGGGCGGTGCTCCGACTGCTGAAAGAGAGCGGTTTGGACAACTTGGTGGACGACGTATATGACTTGTGCGCCAGTGAAGGCTCACTGAAGGGGGCACCCAACTTTGTGAAACGGCTCTACGAACCATTTAGCTACGAACAGGTCTCGGAAATGATTTCGTTGATCACCCGTCCGGCTAACCTGGTTTCAGACTATGAGGTGGTGTACCAAACGGTAGAAAATCTGCACCAGGCCTGCCCCGACCACCGCGGCGACTGGTATTTTACGGGCGACTATCCTACCGAGGGAGGCAACCGGGTGGTGAACAAAGCGTTCGCTAATTTCATGGAAGGGCGCGCGGTGCGGGCGTACTGATTGGCAGGGGCACCTCTGATACGGTGACTTGTGCTCAGCAATAAACAAATGTCCTTCTTTTTCGCTTTTATAGCTACTTAAACCAACTTTTAAGCGATGAAACTTTCAGCTACCAAGCGACGAAAGCCCGCCGAGGGCGCCCCCGAACTCAAGTGGGTAGATAAAATTACGCATCTCATGGACTCTAAGTTCAGGCTTCCGGGCACGCAGTTCAGATTCGGACTAGACCCGATTCTGGGTTTGGTGCCCGGATTGGGTGATGCAACGTCTTTAGCGATATCGGGTTCGCTAATTTACTACATGGCCAAGTTCGGTGCTAGCCGCAAGCTGGTGCTAATGATGATTGGCAACGTGATTCTGGACGCTACCGTAGGAAGCATTCCTATTCTGGGCAACATTTTTGACTTCACCTACAAGGCCAACCAGCGCAACGTGCGCATGCTCAAGCGCTACCACGAAGAGGGCAAGTACCGTGGGAGCGGTAAAGGAGTGCTGGTGAGCGTCGTGGTTATTTTCGTTGGACTCATCGGACTGGTGCTCTACGGCACCTGGGAGCTGGCCGAATATGTGCTTCGAGCCGCCGGAGATCTCGGGTAGTGCTCCGGGGGTTCGCTGGTGAATAGCTGTCTCTAAAATATTTTTTGTCCTTTTATGGTCACCCGCTGATTATCCCGGCCACTTAAGTGAACAAGAAAGCCTTTAGGTGGTTGGTCTTATGTACCTTGAACCAATAACCATCTATCCATGAGCACCGCTGATAATTCTGAAATATCCAAAGCCCTTAGAAAAATAACCTACGGTTTCTATATTATTACCACCCGCAAGTCGAGCGAAGAGATGTCGACGCGCGACAAAGATTACGTGGCAGCCGGAACCGTGAGTTGGGTGAGTCAAGCCTCATTTGAGCCTAAGCTAGTCACTATCGCGGTTAAGAAGCAGTCCGACCTGCACGAGACCATCGAGAAGAGCCGCATCTTCGCCGTGAATATTGTGGGAAAGTATAACAAAGACATGCCCGCCCCTTTTGCCAAAGACACCACCGTGAAGGATGATACCATCAACGGCTTTCCTTTTGAGGACGGTCAAACCGGAGCCCCTATCCTGAAAGATGTGCCCGCTTATTTTGAGTGTAAGGTGCGCGAAGATATCACCATCGGTGATCACAGCATTTTTGTGAGCGAGGTGGTGGCCGGGGGAGTGCGCGACGCCGAAGCCCTGCCCCTCACCGAGTGGGAAACCGACATGCACTACGGCGGCTAAGAAGCCTTCGTGCCAGGGCGCACGAAGAACGATCCGACCCTCGCTCCTCTATCTAACTAACCCTAATCAATTTCCCTTCATGAAAAATGCTATCGCTTACGCAGCACCTGTTCTTTTAGCGCTGATAACTGCCTGTGGAGGCACCTCGGAAAACACCGAAACCACCGCCGAGGAGACCATCCCTGAGCAAATGCCCACTATGAATGTCTCTATTGAAGAGGCTTGGGCCACCGACACTGTGATGCAAACCCCCGAATCGGTGCTGTATGATGCCGACAATGACGCGATCTACGTAGCCAATATTGGGGGGATAGATAAGGAGGGCCAAGACGGCGATGGCTTCATTTCAAAACTGTCGCCTGACGGTTCGGTGACCACCCTGAAGTGGGCTACGGGCCTGAACGACCCGAAGGGGATGGGAGTATACGACAACACCTTGTACGTGACTGATATTACTCAAATTGCGGCTATCGATCTAGCCACCGGAGAAGTGAAAGAGAAGTACCCAGTAGAAGGAGCTAGCTTTCTGAACGATATCACGGTCAGCAGCAGCGGCACCGTATTCGCCACCGACTCGGATACCGACAAAATTCATCAGCTGCAAGATGGGCAGGTAACCACCTGGATGAGCGACTCGTCCCTACAGCGCCCCAACGGACTGCTAGCTGAGAATGACCGCATCCTGCTAGCTTCGGCCGGAGGAGGTTTTCTGGCCCCCATCAGCATGAGCGACAAAACGGTGGAAGACCACTGGATCGACAACATCCCCTCGGCCGACGGCATTATCAAAACCGAAGACGGCAACTACATCGTCTCTACCTGGCAGGGAGAGGTGCACTACGTGGACCCGGAGAACAATAGCAGTCAGAAACTGCTGGATACCAAAGCCCAAGAGATCAATTCGGCCGACATCGGCTACATTCCGTCGGAAGACCTACTGCTGGTGCCCACCTTCAACGACAACCGCGTGGTGGCGTACAAAGTGACGAAAAACTAGCTGGTAGCGGGCTATCCAAACACCCGCTTATAAATAGGTTTGCGGTACAAAAACTGCAAACACATTGCTGGGTACAGCAGAAAGTCGGTGAGAAAAAACGGCGACTCAAACGTTATATCGTCGATAATGGTAGCATGAGTCCCCGTTTGCACCACCCGGTGCCGATGTTCCCAGTACTGTAGAAAAAACGGTAGTTTCTTCCCGCCGTCCACAAAATACCATTCTTGGTTGGTTTCGCCACTTTCCAGAATGTGACTCTCCCAAAGTTGCTTGAAGACGATGAAATTTAGCTCTAAAGTCACCACGTCACCCTTTTCTGATCCGTCGAAGCGAATCAGTTTCACGGGGGGGAACGGAGGACTTAATTTTTTAAACAAACTTTGGTCAAACCCCTGAGCCACCGCCCGGCGGCCCTGCTTGACTGGGGTAGAAAAAGTAATGCGCACTAGCTATCGAATAAGTGTATGCTGGTAAACCCGGTTGTCCTCAATAAGTTTGGAAGGTCCTTTGCCCGCAAGCGGCCCAAATGGCCTTCTTATTTGTTAGGCACCTGCACCGAGGCGGGTTCCGTATCCAACTTGCCCACTTCAATCACCGAGCCGCCGTGCACCCGCATCGTGGCTACCTGAAAGTCTTCGGCATTCGCCTTAAATATATTATCTACGTACTTTTGCGGGTTGCGATCAATGTACGGAAACCAGGTGCTGTGAATCTGGATCATAATCTTGTGTCCTTTCTTGAAAGTATGCAACACGTCTTGCAGCGGAAAAGCAACGTCGGTGATGCGGTTGGGCTCGAAGGGTTCGGGCCGCTCAAAGCTATTGCGGAAGCGCCCCCGAAACACCTCGCTGCGCACCAGCATCTGGTAATTGCTCATGCGCAGGTGGTCTTGCATGGTGGGACTGTCTTCGGCGTCGGGAGGCATCACGTCGATGAGTTTCACCACCCAATCGGCGTCGGTGCCCGAGGTAGACACTTTTAGTTTGGCCATAATCTCGCCCATCAGCGTGAGGTCTTCGTCCAGCGGTGGTGTCACGAGGGTGAGCACGTCGGGACGGCGCGCGGCGAAGCGCTGGTCGTCGGTCATAAACTTGCGGGGCGTGAAGGTGATCTTCACGTCTTCGGTGAAGGGCACCGGGTGGGCCGGGTCGCTCACGTACTCGAAGGTGAGGCGGTCGTCGGGTTCTTCGTTGATGAGCAGCACGTCGGGTTGCAGGGCTTCACCGGTACGGAACGCAAAGGTATAGCGCGGCGCATCAACCGGAGGCCAGGTGTCAAACTTCTGCCACTCTTTTAGTCCCGTGTCATACAGATAGGCATCCGGCAGCAAAAGAGCGGACTTATCCGACGGAGAGCTACCCTTCAGAAAGTGGGTGAAGAACGGATACTCAATTTCTTTCTGATAAAACGTGGAGATGCTGTCGCCGAAGTAGATGTTGCCTACCGCCTGTGAGCCTTTTTCACGGGCCCAGTCGCCGTGGCTCCAGGGGCCCATCACCAGCATGTTGAAAGTGCCGGGGTTATTGCGCTCCACGGTTTTGTAAATGTTAAGCGGGCCGTATAAATCTTCGGCATCGAACCAGCCGCCTACGGTCATCACGGCGGGCTTAATATTGTTGAGATGTGGCAAAATGCTGCGTTCTTGCCAAAAAGCGTCATAGTTGGGATGCTCCGCCACTTGCTGCCAGAAGAAGTTGTCGGCGTAGTACTTTTCGGAGTTCTTCAGCGGGCCTAGGTCCTGGTAAAACTGATAGGCATCGGGCGTACCCGCATCCACCATCGTGTACCAGGCCGTGTCGGTAGGAGCCTCATGCTGCACCCCGAACACCGGAAAGGTCATCCAGTAGCTTTGCAAAAACGCCCCTTGGTGGTGGAAGTCGTCGAAATAAAAGTCAGAGACGGGAGCCTGGGGAGAGGAAGCCTTCAGCGCCGGATGCGCGTTCACCGCCCCGGCGATGGTGTAGAAGCCCGGGTAGCTGATGCCCCACTGCCCCACCCGTCCGTTGGTGCGGTTGCCGAGCCGCTTGAGCAGTTCTTCGATGGTGTCGTAAGTATCGGAGCTTTCGTCGATTTGGTCTTCGCGGCGGCGGTTGGGCCGCATGTTGTCATACTGCCCTTCGGAGCGGTAGCGCCCGCGCACGTCTTCATACACGAAGATGTAGCCGTCGCGCATCAGGTAGGGCGACGGACCCAGGCGGCTTGGAAACTGGTCAGCTCCGTAGGGGGCTACGCTGTAGGGCGTGCGCAGGAGCAAAACGGGATATTGCTGGGTAGTATCTTTGGGCAGATATACGTTGGCAAACAGCTTGATTCCGTCGCGCATGGTGAAGGTCATCTCCTGCTTCTGGTAGTGCGCGCGCACGTAGAGCGAATCGGCGTTTTGGGCGAGAAGCGGAAAGCTAAAAAGTAAGAATAGGCTAGTGAGGCTGGTTTTCATGGACGCTGGGAGGTTGAAAAAGACCAAGATAAGGGGTTAGATGGAAAAAACGAATTCATTACAATTGATCGAAAGGATTATTCACTTTTAGCGTATCCTTGGATGCTCGACCGCTCAATGTACGGGGGCAGGCCCTGCGGAAACCGGGCGAACATGGCTAAATCTTTATAGGGAATGGTTTTTTCGGTGTACTGAAAGTGCTTCTTTCCGTTGGTGGTTGCCACGCTGGTCACGATCAGGTTGGTTGGGAGGGTCAGGAGCAGGTACCAGCCGTGGCTGATGGTAGACAGCGCGTAGAGCGGGACGGTCCAGCCGTAGTTGGCGTACGCATACTGTAGTTTGAAACTCTCGACCGAGGCCACCGAGACATCGGCCACCCACTGCGCTTTCCCCTTACTGGCAAGCACCACCAGTTGGTTGGTGTCGGCAGCGATGAGTTCTCCCCGAATTATTCCGTCGCTGATGCCTTTGATGGTGATATATGACCCATAGTGATTGGTATCAATGGCCTGCGGCTTGGGCACGAACCGCGGAGTCATGCAGCCGTTCAGCGCCGCCGCAGTAAGCAAGCCCAGGGCAAATAAGTTAGTTTTCATGGTAGGAGAAGGCTTCGGTATCGATCTTTGAGTCCCAGAATTTGTGCTCCATGGTGATTTCGTACTGCTTGTAAGCTGCCGCTTCGGTCCTGAGGTAGCTGGCCGGATGCTCCACCATCTGCCACAGACTTAGCAAATCCTTATCCTTCAGCCAGTGCGCGCGCATCCACTCTAAATAATAGCCTTTCGAGTAGAGAAACAAATCGTACTCCCGGTCTTGCTCAGGAAGCACAAAATCGAAGCGATAGGCACTGCCGGGCATGGATATCAGGTGCTGCTCGGGATCATTAATCTGCGTCAGGGCCCGTTCATCGGGCTGGCCGTGATTAAGCACCGTTCGGGGCAACAGTACCACCGGATCAACTTTCTGCTGAATGCTGGTGAGCGCCAGGTAGTCTATCCGCCACAGCCCCCGGTTCATCACAATTTTTAGCCGAATGGTATCCGCCGAAGGGGTAGTGAGCGGTAAGATTTGCTCATTGATGGCAATGGGACCAGTTTCGTACAGTCCGCCCTGCAGTACCCACTCCTGCGTTTGGTCGTTGAACGCGTACACCTCAATATCGCCCAACTCTTTCTTGATGCCGTCTTCCAGCTTTCCGTTGAGCGAGGGGTCCGTTTCTATCTTAGCAAAAATATCCCCCACCTCGTCGCCCATGTAGCCGATGGCACTGTAAATAAAGTAGGTCGTCATCAGCGTCTGCCGAAAGTTAACAATTAGGCCCAGGTCGCCGGGAGTATTTATGGGGTCAAAATCCACGTAGAGCACCTCTTTGCTGCTCAAGTTGTTTTCGTCGGCCGTACTAAAGCGCTCTTGCCGGTCATCGTGGCGCACCAAGTCGGTGATGTCTCCTTCCGGTCCGCGGGCGCGGCGCACCGGGTAAGGCGCGGTTCCTACAAAAAACTCGTCGTGGGCTGACTGATACACCGGCTGACCCTCCGTTTTGGGAAAGGCCAACAACTTCACCTCGTTGACGCAGTGCGTCTCTAAGGCTTCGTTCTTCATGGCCATTGAGAAGGTGTCGCCTACCACGGTGACACTGCCCAGGGCGTCGATGTCGCCATACTCTATCGAGGGCGCAATGGCGTTGGAGAACCCTTCGGCGTTGGCGTAGTGGAAATTGTCCTGTTCGTCGAGGTAAAAGGTGGGACAAGAACCGAAGCACGCCTTGGGATTAGTGATGCATAAAATCCCCAACACCACGTCTAAGCCCGCCATGATGCTGAGCGGAATGATGCGGTCGGCTTCGGTGCCTTCCAGCTTCTGGTTGGTCTCGAAAATCGCTACGCTATCGATGGCCACGGCCAGCGCCCCTTCGGAAGCGACGTTTCGGTTAAAATCGTAGCGGGTGCCGGTGCCGGATACCGTGTTTTGGATCGTATCAATGGACCAGGTGTCTTGCAAAATGCAAACGTCTCCGTTTTTGAGATGCGCCTTGAGAAAGGGTTTGGTCTGGAGACTATTGGTCTCGTGCAGCAGTTGGTTGGCCTCGGTATAGTTGGCACGAAAGGAGTAGGACGTGGTGCCAGGTTTGCAGCGTAACCGCCGCCAGCCCCAGGACTAGAAGGCCCAACAGTGACCATTTGTTTTTTGATAGCATATAAGATTAGGTAGTGGTTAGTGCGAAGCAAAGTACGAAGTGAGTCAGAATAAAAGAAGAAAAAGTTGTAACATTGGTTTATGAGACAGAAAATCAGCGTACTTGGGTATCTCTACCGCGAGCATACCGTCTACAATCTACTGTTCACCGCCGTGAGTGCCGACCTGCTGCTGCGCTACGGAGCCGTCAGCCACGTATTTATTTTCTGGGTGAAGGTGGTTGGCTTTGCGGGGATTACGCTAGCCTACTACTGGAGCCGCAAGAAACACCGGTACTTCTTCCACAACCTCGGGCTCACCACGCGAAGTCTGCTCATTGCATCGTTTATCATAGACACGGCCTTGTCGTTGATCATCCTGGGCACTGCCAACCTTATCGCCTATTGAACACCCTGGAAGTTGATAGCGTAAGCCTTGCCTTTGGTGGGCGGAAAATTCTGACGGACGTGTACCTGAAGTGTGAAACCGGCGACGTGGTGGGGCTACTGGGACGCAACGGTTCCGGCAAGTCGAGCCTGATGAAGATCATCTTCGGTACCCTGCACGGCGAAAGCCAGTCGGTGCGCTTGGACGGCCAGTATGTGAAGCAGCTTTTCAGGTCCCCCAACACCGTCCACTACCTGCCGCAAGATGGGTTTGCGATGAACTACCTGACCTTCAACGATCTGATCAAAATCTTTCGTCTGGAAGAAACGCTTGATCGCATCCGAGACCTGGAGGAGATCAACACAAACGCCAACCGGAAAATAGGCCAGCTTTCCGGCGGGGTGAGAAAGTTGATGGAAATCATCATCGTGTTGTATACGCCGGGTGCTTTCGTGCTGCTCGACGAGCCGTTTTCGTACTTGTCGCCGGTGCTGGTGGAGAAAATTATCCCGCACATCCGGTACCAGTCGCAAACGAAGGGCATTATCCTCACCGATCACCAGTACCGGAATGTGATGACCGTCAGCGACCGACGCTACGTGATCACCGACGGTGCGCTGAAGTTGGTAGGAAACAGTGCTGATCTTGAAAAGTACGGGTATCTTAGTGCTTGATCGCCAACTGCCCGCAAGCCGCATCAATGTCTTTGCCCCGACTACGGCGCACGTTCACCGTCACGCCCTTGCCTTCCAGAAACGCGGCAAACTGATCCAGCCGGTCGGCTTCGGTGTTGGTGAAGTCCGCCTCACTGATCGGATTATACTCGATGATGTTTACTTTGCTGGGCACGCGCTTGGTAAACTCCCACAACTCGCGGGCATCCTCCAGCGTGTCGTTCACGTTGTGAAACACAATGTACTCCAGCGTGATGGTGGTGCCGGTCTTCTCGTAAAAGTAGCTCAGCGCCTCGCGCAATGCTTCCAACGTGTTGCTCTCGTTGATCGGCATGATCTGGCTACGCTTGGCATCGTTGGCCGCGTGCAGCGACAGGGCCAAGTTAAACTTCACCGCATCATCGCCCAGCCGCTTGATCATCTTGGCAATGCCCGCCGTGGACACCGTGATGCGCCACGAGGCCATGTCCAGCCCCTGCGGTGTGGTGAGGTGCTCCACTGATTGCAACACATTGGCGTAGTTGAGCAGCGGCTCGCCCATGCCCATATACACCACGTTGGTCAGCGGACGGTCGTAGCGCTGCTCGGCCTGCTGGCGGATGAGCACCACCTGGTCGTAAATCTCGGCCGCGTCGAGGTTGCGCTTGCGCTCCATGTAGCCGGTGGCGCAGAACTTGCAACTCAGCGAGCAGCCCACCTGCGAGGAGATGCAGGCCGTCATGCGCTTCTTGGTCGGAATCAGCACGCCTTCCACCAGGTGGCCGTCGTGCAGGCGAAACATGAACTTCACCGTGCCGTCGCTGCTCAGTTGCTGCTCCTGCACCGTCACCGGACGAATCACAAAGTGGGTTTCCAGGCGCTCGCGCAGCGGCTTCGACAGGTTGGTCATCTCCGCAAAGCTGGTCGCGGACTTCTGCCATAGCCACTCCTGGATTTGCTTGGCCCGAAAAGGCTTCTCGCCGATTTCCAGAAGAAATTCTTTCAGTTGCGTCGGGGTGGTCTGGCGGATGTCCTGCTTAGTATCTTCTAAGATGTCGGTTACTTCTGACACAAATTTTCGGTTCTCCATTCATTCTTTCTTAGAAAGCGTGCGGTGCGATGGTTCGCTTTGCTTTGCCATCGCCTCCTTAGTTGCTCGTCGCAAACCCTCAAACATTTTGTCCATTGTTCGAACATAGTCTTCTTCATCCTTGAAAAAGCCTTCCTCAATTAGAATAGGGTCAACGTATTCCTTTTCTGTATTCTTGTTCGTAGTCTTCATAATCTTTTATCCAATTTCTACGACCGCACCGGTAGCATGATAATAAATATAACCTATTCTGCTCTAACCTAAAAAACGTATTGTACACCATTCGGTTGTGGCGACCTAAAGCCAAGTATTTATTTCTTTTTCCAAGTATTAAAGCAGCGATTGACTTTGACAAAATTCTGAGTGCATCCACGGCTTTCACATCGTGCAGAGGGTCGCTACCGAAGTTGTCACCGAAGTGATCGGCATGCATAGCAGTCAGCACTACGTAGTACTCCTTTTCATTGAATGAGACCGCGTTGGGGCGATTTACTCGATTTATCTTATTATACTTCATTCTTAAGCCGTATAGGCAAAAGCCTTGGTCAAAATGTCCACCACGCAGTAATCATCGGCTGATTCGTTCCTTTTCACCGGAGGGCACTCTATAATGTCCTTTTCCCCATTCAGCTACTTTCTCGTTTACATCCCATCCTTTTTCTTCAAAAGCTTTGTCTACGGCATCGTCAGCCTTTTCAAAAAAGTACTCCGAGATCATCTTTTTGATATCGACCAACTCCTGCTTGCTGAACTGTCGAGCACGAAACGTTTCCAGCAGTTCTAGCTGCATAGGATCCACGGGTTGGGTATCGTGGGAACGTTCATTTTCTTGATCAACCATAGCGTTTATCTTGATTTGGCATAACAATCAGTTGCCCTAACGAAGTTCATTGGCTAGGATCAAAGTGTGAGGCTTGAACTGCTTCCATCAGAATTGTGTGCTTCGAAGGCTACGTTGAGCGGTAATACGCGTATAAAGGAAAGCATATTTGCAAATAGCCGGGCAGTGAGTACCTTGTGCCCATGAACTACCACGGCAAGAGGTTCAGCGCGGTGAGCAACAGTCCGAACGGAGAGACCTCGGGTGATACAGTCTTCGCGTACCAGCAGCAGGGCAATATCGTGACCGCGCACTACGCCGGTGGGGCCATCGTGCGGGGCCACCTCATGGGCCTGGTGGATGAAGGGGGAAACATCGAGATGCGTTACCACCACGTTAACCAACGGGGAGAGCTGCTCACCGGACTGTGCCACTCCCGGCCCGAACGGATGGATAACAACAAAATCCGGCTCCGTGAAACCTGGCAGTGGACGTGCGGAGACCAGTCTGCCGGAGAATCAGTGATCGAAGAGATATAGCTACTACCTTGAGAAGAATACTACAACGACTCATCCGCCTCATCGATCAGCTCAACGAAACCGTGGGGCGCGGCGTGGCCTGGCTCACCACCGTTCTGGTGCTGGTAATTGGCTTCGACGTGGCGGCCCGCTACCTGTTCAACACCTCGTCGGCGGGCGTGGTGGAGCTGGAGTGGCACCTGTTCTCGTTCATCTTCCTGCTGGGCGCGGCCTATGCCCTGAAGCACGACCGCCACGTGCGCGTCGACGTGTTTTATCAGAAGTTTACCAAGAAGCAGCAAGCCTGGGTCAACCTGGTGGGCACCGGGCTGTTCCTGCTGCCCTTCTGCTACGTGATTGTAGTAGAATCCTGGCAGTTCACCCTCAACGCCTGGAGCATGCAAGAGGGCTCGCCCGACCCCGGCGGACTGCCCGCCCGCTATATTGTGAAAGCCGCCATTCCGGTGGGTTTCTTATTATTGCTACTGCAAGCGCTGTCGTTGTTATTTACTTCGCTGCTCACCCTTACCGACGATGCTTGAAGCCCTGGCGCTCATCTTGTTTCTATCGATCTTCCTGCTGATTCTGTTCGGCTTTCCGGTGGCCTTCACCCTGGGCGGGGTGTCAGTGCTGTTTGGGCTAGCCGTGTTCGGTCCCGACTTCTTCTACCTGCTGGCGCTACGCATCTACGGCACCATGAACAACTACGTGCTGCTGGCCGTGCCCCTGTTCATCTACATGGGTATTATGCTCGAAAAATCCGGGCTGGCCGAAAGCTTGCTGGAGACGATGGCCCTGCTATTCGGTAAGTTGCGGGGCGGCTTGGCCATCTCGGTGGTGGTGGTGGGCGCGATGCTGGCCGCGTCGACCGGCATCGTAGGAGCCACGGTGATCACCATGGGGCTGATTAGTTTGCCCACCATGCTCAAGCGGGGCTACAGCGCCGAACTGGCCACCGGCACCATCGCGTCGGCGGGCACGCTGGGGCAGATCATTCCGCCCTCGGTGGTGCTGGTGCTGCTGGGCAGCGTGCTCAACGTGTCGGTGGGCGACCTGTTCACCGCCGCGCTCATTCCGGGCCTGGCCCTGGTGGGCGCGTATTTGCTTTACATCGTGGGCGTGGCCGTGGTGACTCCCCATCGGGCTCCGGCCATGCCCGCCGAAGAGGTGGCGGCCTTCCGGCGGGGCGGCGTCATGAAGCAGGTGATCGGAGCGTTTGTGCTGCCGTTTCTGCTCATCGTGGCGGTGCTGGGTTCCATCTTCGCGGGCATTGCTTCTCCCACCGAGGCCGCCGCGGTGGGCGCGCTGGGGGCCGGGCTGCTCACCATCTTCCAGGGCAAGTTCACGCTGACGGTGCTCAACGACGTGATGCGCGAGACCACGCATCTCACCTGCATGGTGTTTATCATCCTGGTGGGAGCCACTGCCTTCGCGCTGGTGTTCCGGGGCCTGGAAGGCGATCACTACTTGGTGGATTTGATCGAGAAGGCCGATCTGTCGCCCATGGCGTTTCTGGCCATCGTGATGGTGGTGGTGTTCGTGGCCGGATTCTTTATTGATTTTATTGAGATCATCTTCATCATCGTGCCCGTGGTGGCCCCGATCTTTAGTGCGATGGGCATCGACCTGATCTGGGTGGGCATCTTGCTGGCCCTAAACCTACAGACCTCGTTCTTGTCGCCCCCGTTTGGCTTTGCGCTGTTCTACCTCAAGGGCGTGGCCCCGCCCGAAGTGACGACGCGCCACCTGTACCGGGGCATCGTGCCCTACATCATCATTCAGATCGTCTTCTTGGTACTGGTGATTGCCTTCCCGGAGATGGTGACTTGGTTGCTGGAGGATTGAAGAGGTAACCGTTAACCTATCAATCAGCCTTACTAGTAACCATAAAAAGGCACAAATGAAGCTTTCTCTCTTTAAGATAAAATTTAAGGTAACTGTTTAGGTGGATTTGCAAAATAGAAAAAAGCTTCGGAACTAGCCACTGATGAGTGATAAGGAGACCATAGCGCAGCAGGCCCAACAGATTAGTGAACTGCAAGCCAGTTTGCAGGCCGCTTTATCTCGGATAGCCGAGCTAGAAGCCATGCTGGGTCAAAACAGCCGTAATAGCAGCCGTCCGCCTTCTAGCGATGGACTTGCCAAGCAGCCCGCCTTTCCGCGCTCTTCGGGCAAGCGACGTGGTGGACAGCCCGGTCACCGAGGCGATACCCTTCGGATGGTAGGCCAAGCTGACCAAGTGGTTCTCCATAAGGTAGCTGATGTTTGCCAGTGCGGTAATGCACTTAGTGAAGTGAGCGGGCAGCTTACTGCTAAACGACAGGTATTTGATCTGCCACCCCAAGCATTGGTGGTCACCGAACACCGCACGGAGTGCAAAGCATGCCCTGGTTGTGGGAAAGTACACCAAGGGGTTTTTCCCGAAGATGTATCGGCTCCTGTACAATACGGTCATAAGGTGAAAGCATTGGTCAGTTTGCTCAGTGTAGGGCATAATATGCCGACAGGCGCAATTAAGAGTTTGTTTACCGATTTGTTCGGCTATGCCCTCAACGAATCTACAATTCAGTCAGCCAACGCCTGCTACTATGAACGATTAGCACTAGAAGAGGCCATCATTCGTGATCAACTAGGCAAGCAAGCCCTTATTCATGTGGATGAAACCGGGGGGCGTGTGGCAGGACAACTGCATTGGTTGCACGTAGCCTGCAGCAGTTTGTTCACCTACTTCTTTGGGCACAACAAACGAGGGGGGCAGGCACTGCAAGACCCTAAGAGCGTATTGCCGGGCTATGATGGATGGGTAGTGCATGATTGCTGGCTCAGCTACTTTACCGGGGGACAGTACAAACACGCTCTGTGCGGAGCGCATTTGTTGCGTGAACTCACCGCCTTGATTGAACGGGGAAGCCACTGGGCTATTCAAATGCACACCCTGTTGATGAGTACTTACTTAGCCACCGAGCAAGGAACCGGCACGCTGAGCAGCGTAGCACTACAAGCTACCATTGGCCAATACCAAACTATCTTGCAACAAGCCAACCGGGAAGAACCACCCCCGGAACCGCGGGGCCGAGGTCTGGCCAGACCGGGACGTCCCAAACAGAGTAAGGGACGTAATTTGATGGATCGTTTGGTCAAACATCAATCGGCCGTATTAGCCTTCGCCCAGCACGAAGTGGTCCCTTTTACCAACAACTTAGCTGAACGAGATATTCGGCCGTGGAAAACCAAGCTGAAAGTAAGCGGATGTTTCCGAGCTACTATCGGGGCGGATTACTATGCGCGTATCCGTAGCTTTATCTCTACTGCACGCAAGCAGCATAAGTCAGTCTTTACCGAACTCTGCCGAGTACTTAACGGCGAGTCTTTCCTGCGTGATCTACAAACTACCTAAACTGTTACAATTTAAGTTTAGGTAAAATGACTGTATACTTATTGGTCATTTTTAGACAACCTTTTTAGTAGTATTCCTACTCTTAGATTAAGACGAAGGAGGTAACTTTCTCGCCCGAATCCATCGCTTATGTAAGCAACACCGGTTTGAAAAGAAAAGTTAAAGTTACTACGGTAAGTTCTTTGAATACCCCAAACAGCACCTAATCCGTAATAGTAATAGTTACGAAAGTCTTCAGCATCAATAATAGAGCGCCCTACACCTAATAAGTCTAATGCTACAAAGCTTGCTGAGTTGCCTTCTGTTTTTTTATTTCTGGCAGTTCTTTTTAAGAGGTTGTAGTATCTTCTAAGCTGAATGTTTAGAGAAGGTTGGACTAACCAAGCGCTTCCGAGCACAAAATTAGATGAATATCCTAAGTCCAAATAGGGGTTCACGTTGACTGTAGTAAATCTTCCTAATGCTCGCTCGTACTCAATACCAGGCAGTATGAAGTTTGCTTTCAATAAAACAGGCTCTACTGTAGGAATAGAGATAGGCATCGTAGATGAGTCTTGTCCTATCGCACCAAACACGCTAAGCACACAAATAATTAGTGGTAATAGTTTCTTCATGTCGTTTCAAATATCGGTCTCAAAATTTGTATATGGATTGTACACTTAACTGTAAATAATATGTTTTTTTGCACTAAGAAAGCACATGATTAGAAGAAATAGCGCAATGTCAAATTCTACATTGGCATATCTCGTCTAGCTTATCTATGCTTTTTTCAAGCGCTTTATTTAATAATCGGACTGGTGCGTGGAAGCTAGTTACATCCCCATCGCCACTTGGATAGTTAACCTGACTAGCCTTTGTTCGAGTATGAAGCTCGAGAACTGTTTTACCGTTAGCAAGGTCGAATAGAGTGAACTGAAGGACAATAAAGTTTTCATGGATATCTTCAACTTGCCCAGTGTTGTAACTACTAGCTATACTGACCGGAGGCCGATCACTTGCCCTTTCCAACACCTTTCCTACCAAAAGATAACGCGCTGTGGTAGTTCTGTAAAGGTCAAATAGGAAATCTGAATTAATGTCCCAGATGGGGTTGATATATGACACGTTTCTGTAGAATAAATCCTGAACAGTATCATATGGAACCACCTCAACACTGGCGCATGCCTGATATAGGTTTCTAAGTTGTTGAGTTGCTTCTTCCGACTGCAGGTCGTCAGGGGCGTTTTGAAATTTAGCGATAATAAGTCGGGTGCTGTCCTGTAGATCGTACCCATAATAGGGTAATATGGAATAACTAGTGCGAGAACAGCTACAAAGAGCAATTGATATTAACACTATGAGAAAGAAACTACATTTCATATGTGGTGGGTCATCGTATAGTGTTGGTATTTTTCTTGCTACTAAAGCGCAATGAAAAGTACCAACGACTACAAATATATATACGCTTATCTCTTCTCGTTGTAGTTTATACGCTTACCCTGCCACCTATTATATCTTCTCCCCATGCCAAAAGCAGAAATTTTGAGTTCTTTGTAATCATATGAGATAGGTTCAGGTTTAATATCTCCTACACTTGAAATCGTACTCGGATTAAAGGTAAATTTCATTAGTATGTTGAAATCAAACACCTCCTCGATTCTACTCTTATTTGTCGCGCTTTTCTTATAGTTGGCGATAGTTACGTAAAAATTCCTATCAGTAGATTGTTGAGTAATCACAGCAGGTTTTCCATTTAGTTCGCTCGTTTTGAATACTTTACCTAATGCTTTAACAGCAGACTTAACTCCTTTTTTCGCATATCCATTAATTTTTCCACCAGTCAGATCGTAGTCCACGAGGCCACCGAAAGCATAAATAGAAATAAATTTTTGATTTCTATCACTAACCGGAAAGTTTTTAAATGGCTTCTGTGGAAAATAGTTCTTTTTCGAGATGTTACCATATTGGTCTACTAGATAGCCATTATAACTATAGGAGTACCATGCATTATTGTATGGTGGTAAACTTCCTCTTGCAGGCACTTTGAATGAAGCCGCATCGATACCAAGGATTAGCTCATCTATATTAGATTCAAGCCATATTCCGAAAATGTTTTTCTTCTGACTTTTCACTTTAATACCGAGCGACGAATATATAAGAAAATTCTGGTTCCAAGCCCGTACTCTAATTCGGTTTTTGCTATCGAAATTACTGTGACAGGTAAGAGCTGGTCCAAATATCTTGGTAATTAAATTGCTATTCATATTACCGCAAGTAGATAACGACAGCGGGTCTGGGGCACTTGGCGGCCGTGAGGCACCTCCGCTACTACCACCTGGGCCACCTGAATCATCCTTTGGATAAGAATTTGCAGTAATAAGACCAGCATCTTCGCCAAATTCATCACTTTCATACTGGTAAGAATCCTGGACACCCGAACGATAATCTTGTTTGAAAAAATATATACCTGGTACTACTTCTGTGTTCTGTCCGGCAGGAAGATTGACCAACTCTTTACTACTTGCTTTGTCAAGATACTGATATAGCTTATCTATACCCTCTTTCTTAGTGAAAAATGCCCCATATTCAGTATACTTGTAAATCATACCTTCTATCTGAATTTCTCTTTTTTCGTTTAGAAGAGAGGCAAAATAAGAATCGGCGATGAACTCATCTTCATCGTCTAGTTCTTCTTCATAGAAAGTGCGTCCGTTCATTGAGGACTCAACCTTCAACCGCGCCAACTTAGATTCTTTGTACTTCGCTATTCGGTCTACTTCATGCTCTTTGAGCAGTGGGGTTAGAGAAGAAAACCCCTGAGCTTCATACTTTCTCAGTGAAGGGGCGTACTCGTTTGCAAAATCTTGATCACGGGCATTTTCCACAAAATGTTGTAAGGATGTAGATGCATCGAAGACAATACGTCCATTTTCTACTTGTAGATTACTGAATGCATTCTGCACAGGTGGCTGCTCCAAGTACAGGTTTTCGTCTTCCTTACATGCATAAAAGGTGAGTGAAGCAATGACAAGTACAGTCTGAATTCTGTAGCTGAATCTAACTTTTTGAAGAAATTTACGTTTCATAGTGTGAGTTTATTTTAAACTTGACTTGAGGCTGTGTCTATTCTTTTGCGGGAAGGGCACAGCCTTTTATTTTTTTGACCTGTTAAGCCGGTCAATACTTGGATGACTATTCTTTCTAAAAGTAAGCCTTCCTCTGAGTTAGTTTTTATATCATTTATATGTCAGTTGGTTTAAAATTTCAAATAAATAGTATCAAACCTTAGAGCAGAGCTCCGGGGAGTTACCATTAATGATTAAAAGGGTTTTCTTGTATAAAAATCTATGTTGATTTCATTGTTGTTCCTATTAGAACCGCAAGCGTAGAAACGATTCCCTTGATACCAGTTGAAAAAGCTATTACAATACGGGGTCGACTCGCGGGTACGGACAGTGAACGTGTATTGATTAATGTTAAATTCTGGTTTTACCACAATGTACCTTCCGGCGGTATACGTCGTTGTTGTAATAGTAGCTTTTGAAGGCCAAGCGTCATGTTCATAAACAACAAACGGCATTGAGTCTCTGCGTTTATCACCCGGCCCTCCCCACTTTGTCGCAATTCTCATGTCAATCTCCTTTGATCTTTCAAAGTTTATGTCAGGTCGATTTACCTTCTCTATCTCTTCGTCAATGTATTCTCTGGTATACCCCTTTCTAAACAATCTAGAGGATACTTCATCCCAGTAAGCTGTCTTATCACTTTGCCCTGTAAACTCGTTAACACCTCTCCCCCAGATAGTAGTCATACTGATATTCACTTCTGAAGCCCCTGCGTGCCAGGGCTCTTTATGCTCTTTAATGGTCATATTGTTGATAAAAATGTCTATTCCTCTTTCACTGTCTTTTGGTACCCCTGGATTACCATCAGAAGTGCAGGTATTTCTCAAGTTGTTAGTATTATTTGTTCTTAGCGATGGTTGGTCAACTGTGTGCTTTCCCTTATAGTCTGGATAACAAAGAAAAGCATAAGTGTCGCAATCATTTGCGAATCCTACTACAGAAACTTCAGCGCGCTCGTTCAATGATACCACCCACACTTCGTTGTATTGAGCGTATTCTTCGTCTACCCTTTCTACCTCTACAATTTCGCCATATTCGTCAACTGTATATCCCGTTACAACTTCTATATTGCTTATTGGATCGGTGACAACTGTGGGATACTCATTGACCCTTTTGCCTTTTTCACTTATTTTCTGTTCTCTTTCGTTGAAGAATGGGATGTATATCTGAGGAAAGAATATCATCTCTTCTATTCCCCAGAAAGCTTTCTGGGAATTTATAAAAGCTCCTGAAGAAGCTCTGTGCTCCATTTTGTCTATCAATGAAGGTTCTTTTGCGCTGACTACTTTGAAAATGTCACTAAACAGCGTTGAAGATTCGCCAGTGCTCTCCTTCCTTATCTCAGCGTACAAAATATCATGAAACTTCTTATCATTCACCACACCCAACAGACTCTGACTTAGAATTCCCAGATGATGTTTGGCATAGAATATTTGATCTTTGTAGGGAGCATCGGTAATTTGTTGCGGGGTGTACTGAACCACTTTATTAAGAGGTAACGTACTATCTTCTTGACAAGCAACAAAAAGAAAATTGAACAAGAGAATCAAAACGCAGACTATATAGTATTCTTTCATGATAGTTAATTTTTGTTTTTAGTTAAATGTTTCCGCTGAGCCTTATACTGTTCGTATGCTTCAATTATGAGATCACGTGCAGACAGCTACTCATGTAAAAATCAGTACTCTATAGACTTGAGACTAACGCAGATGATACGACAAACCTAGTCGTAGAATAACAACCCTCTCTGAGAAATCTTTTTCGAAAGTACCGACAGGAGGATTAGCCGAACGGACCCCATCATCTATAAAAAGAGCCGATCCTATCCCAGTACTCGCATTAAAACTAAGATTTGTATAAATATCTCGCTGTACTCCTATACCAGCTACTGCACCTACAATCGTGAAAGGACCTTCCGAGACTGACGCTATATCAGGATGTGCCGCGACAATATAATTTTCATGCTGTAATTGTCCGAAAATGTAAGAATCAATATGAGAACTGAAGCGTTTGAACAGATGCATTTCGTACCCCAAACTTAGACCAACTCGACTGAGAAAACCATAACTTTCAGGTTTGCTAAATTGCCAATCGTTGAATCTACTGTAAGGCTGGGCAACTTTTGAATCAAGAAAGTACGTTAGTCCTATGACCAATGCATGCCGCCCCCAATGCTGGTTATAGTTAATCAGAACTTGGTGTCCAAGATGAGACAAGCTATACAAAATGTCGATTTGATTACAATAGTGATCCGTCGTATCCTTCTGCTGTGCATTACTTTGATTAATCAGAAGCAAGGAGAGAATTAAAGTAGCTAAGGCTCGGTGAAGCATATTTCTTATAGAGGTTTTTCAGTAATAAAGTTTATATCTATCTCACTGTTACTTTCCCTGGCACCGCAGGCATACTTGCTGTGGCCTTGATACCAATTGAAGTATCCGCTACCATAGGGAGTTGATTCTCTAGTACTTATACTAAATGAGAAACTATTACTTTGATATTCTGATCTAAAAGGGAAAGGAAACTTGTGAGGATAAGTGTATACTGTGTGTGCGATCCTTGGCGAAGGCCACGAGTCCATTTCAAATGCCACCCAAGCAATAGTACTTTTTCGCCTCTGTTCGCCCCACTTTTCAATCTGTTTGTCGTACAAATCAAGTTCTTTTTTGTTTTTTACCTTTTTGCGAGACACTTTAATTATATCGCTTGATATCGTACCACTAGAATAGATTTGCTCATTACGACTTAATCCAACTGTCTGTAACGGATCCCAATAGTGATCTCTATCTTCCTTGAAGTCAAATTCGTTAAATCCCCCCCCCCAAACAGAAGTAAATCCTAACCACACGTCTGAACTTCCAGCATACCAGGGCTCTTTGTGAGATTTGATAGTTAATCGGTCTATGTACAC
Source organism: Cyclobacteriaceae bacterium (assembly GCA_965217295.1). Classification (GTDB taxonomy): domain Bacteria; phylum Bacteroidota; class Bacteroidia; order Cytophagales; family Cyclobacteriaceae; genus Tunicatimonas. The sequence continues at coordinate 988,352 of CBDCHR010000008.1, read as the reverse complement.
ATCTATACCCTTGCCACTTGTATTCTGCTTGGCATTTCCCGTGTTACCGTCATGCGTACAAGTCCCATTCGTCTTAGCATTCATTGAAGATTTGTTTTTTAACAAATTTATGCTTCTATATTCCGGGTAGCATAAAAAAGATAATGTATTACAATCGCTAACAAAATCTTTTGTTTTTATCTTAATACTTTCGTTCAAAGAAATAATCCACACCTCCGATTCACTGGCAAAATCTTCATCTATTCCTTTTAGTTCTATTACTTGTTCGTATCTATCAACTGAATGCCCAGATATTGTTTCTTGATTCTCAAGCGGATCAATTGCTACAACAGGTGACATATTGCTACCCTTAATCATCATTTTGTCCGATGGGTGTACTTTTTCGTAGAAAGGTATGTACAACTGAGGGAAAAGTATGTTTTCTTCTATTCCCCAGAAAGCGCTTTGAGAGGCATCAAAATCGGCTAACGAAACATTTTGTCTCATCTTTTCAAACAGGACCGGTTTTTCTGTATTAATTCTCTTGAAAAGATTACTGAGTAACACCGCAGATTCGTCTAGTTCGCCCTTATCTACTTCACTATACAAAATTTCTCGGAAATCTCTATCGTTGGCTACGCTAAGTAAAGCCTGACTTAAAGTTCCTAAGTGATATTTCGTATAAATCTTCTGCTCTTCGTAGGATGCAATAGTAATTTGCTCAGGTGTATAGTGAGCTATATTGGTATACAATAAGGAGGCATGTGGGTCGTCAAAAGTAACTTCATCTTGACAGGCAATCGTCAAAAGACCAAATATAAGAAGAAGACTAACTCTATTAAGTAATACATATTTCATAAGTAACAAATTTAAAGTTGACTAATAGACTACATTTAATCCTTTGCGGGAAGAATACCTTTTTATAATCAGTCCTATTGAGTTGAGAACATGTGCTACAAACGCTTGTAATCCAAAGATCGCCAGTCTCACTGCACCCTACTTGCAGTGCCAAAAAAACTTTTACGAAGCAAACCCAAAGCTCATTCGCCCCTCGCAGGTGTAGTAGTAGCTTCGCTGTAGGTAGCAGTAGGCAATGGGGCAGTCGAAATCGTACTTAAGTTCATCCAGCAGGTCGTACAATGAGCGTTCGGAGATGCTGAGCTTTTCGGCAAAGTCGCGCGGAGCACCGGTGGCTTTCATCCGGATAAGTTGGTCGGCCTGACGGGCCCGATTCACGTATTTGAGCAGTGGCATAGGAGAGAGGGTTGAGTAAGTGAATGATAGAATGAGTGAATTAGTGAATTGGTAGCATTAGGTTGTTGCTTAGTGCGTAGTAGTTTTAGGTATAAGGGCTAAGGCCCGCCAGCGAAGGTTTGGCTAGAGCCATTCTGGTTAGATTCTACTTGTACCAGCGTACCGTTGTGTAGTTGATGAAACACCGCTTGGTAGGGTCCGCTCACCACCGTTTCTCCGGCTTCCAGACCACTGAGCACCTCAATGTACTCCCGATTATGTATCCCCAGTTCCACCGTTCGCTGCTCCACCTGCCCCCGCCGGTGCACAAAGAGCACGTCCTGTAGCGAGTCAGCCTCGGCTACTGCCTCCGGGTTGGGGCGCGGACTGGCCGCCAGCAGGGGCACCACCAGGGTTTGCGCTTTGGTCTGCGTCACCACGTCCACGGTAGCCGTCATCCCGATGCGTAGCGACAATGGTACCGAATCCAGGGCCACGCGCACCGCGTAGGTGCTTTCTCCGGGAGCGCCGCCTCCCACCGCTCCGTAGGCCACGTGCGACACGACGCCGGGTAACGGTTGGCCAGGCAACGCCTCCAGCCGCACCCGGGCAGGTTGTCCGGTTTTCACCCGCAACAGTTCTTCTTCGCCAATAGAGAAGTGCACTTCCCACTGATTCAGGTTGGCCAGTTGGAGCAGGGGGGTGCCCGCCTGCACTCCTGTGCCTGCCACCCGCTCGCCTTCGGTCACGTTAAGCCATAGCACCGTGCCTCGTTGAGGCGCGTATATCCGACTCAGGTCGCGGCGCTGCTGCGCTTGCTGCCGGTCGGCCTGCGCCGCTTGCAGGGCATGATAGGCCGCCTGCGCCTGCCGAACGGCTATTTGCTCTTCCTGCCGTACGGTGCGGTACCGCGCCTGCGCCTTTTCCCAGGCGGCGTCGGCAACCACCCCCTGCTGGTGAAAAAACTTATTACGCCGGTAAACAGCTTCTGCCTGCTGCCGGAGCGTACGAGCCCGACCAACCTGGGCCTGGGTTTCAGCCCACAACGACCGTTGCTGATCCACCTGGGCTTGGGCGTTGTCCAGTTGAGCCGCCACACCACTGGAGCGAATCACCGCCAGCAGTTGCCCCGCTTCCACCGTGTCGCCTTCGGCGATGGGCAACGACTGCACCTGGCCCGATAACTCCGAACGAATGGTCACTATTTGGGCCACCTGCACGGATCCGCGGGCCGACACTACCGCCTCTATGTCGCGCCGTTCCGCAGTAGCCAGGGTCACCGTGAGCCGCTCCGTCACTCCTAGCCAGCCCGCCGCCCGGGCCACCGCCAAGGTGGTCACAATGAGGCCCAGGGCGGCGAGCAGTCCGTACAATAAAGAAGGTCGCTGTCTGGTCATGGTTGCTTTCGGTCTTAGCGTTCGATCGGCTGTCCTTTGCCTCAGAGCGCTTGCTTTTCACGGAGATAGTACGCTCATATTGAAAAGGTGACCAGAAGAAAGGAAGAACATCTTGTGCTTTGGAAAGAAGATGCAGTTACTTACCGAAATCATACGCGCAATTCTTACTCCGTAAGGTTTAGGCAGATACGCAGTGGAAGTCATTCGTGGCCCCGCTTATTTTTGCCAATAAATGTTTAATAAACCCCCTACTATCATGATCTCGTACTTTTTGTATCTGAACAAGTTGACCAAAGCCCTTTACGACTACGCCGCCCGCGTGGTGAACGTGCCGGTCTACACCCTGGAAGACATTATCCAGCGAGCTACCCAGGAAGGCAAGACGATGACCGAAGAAGAAATGCGCAGCGCTTACTCGTCGATGGAGAAAGCCATGATCGACATCATCAGCAGCGGAGGAAGCGTGCAGTTGTCTATCCTCAGTACGGCCTTTAGCATTAAAGGAGTGTTCGATAGCGACGAGGAGTCGTTTACCGAAGGCAAGCACAAGCTTAATCTGAAGATGTATCCGGGCGACAGCCTAGTGAAAGCCGCCCGGCGCAACCGGCTAAAGCGCGTTAAGGCTAGCGAGTACAGTCCTGAGCCCATCAAAGTGGAAGACGTGGCTAGCCAGTCGCTCAACGAACTGCTCACCCCCGGCAACATGGCTTGTCTGAAGGGAGAAAGCATTAAGTTCGACGCCGAACAGGCGGATGAGGGGCTTTTCTTGCTCAACGAGCAAAACAAAGAAACCAAGGTGGAGCACATCGCCCGCAACATGCCCAGCGAGTTGGTGTTTCTGGTGCCTGCCAAACTGGCCAAAGGAACCTACTGGATCGAGGTACGCAACCGCAGTTACCAAGAATTGACCACCGGGCGGCTCAAGCACCCCCTGACGGTGAAGTAAGCATTGGTCGGTATTTAATTGCCAAAAAGCCGGTAGGATCATCCTACCGGCTTTTTTTCTCTCCCCCAGGACAGTGTCTCCACTGTCCTTTTATTCCTGTATCTTCACTGTCCTTTTTCTTTGATTTCTCTGCCGCATACTCTCTCATTACCTTGTCTCTCCCTACTCCGTCTCTCCCTATACTACTACTCCGACCTTTGCCATAGTAGTATCCAGCCGCTCTCCCTACTACTACTCCGTCTTTGCCTACAGTACTACTCCGTCTCCTTCCATACTACTACTCCGTCCTTCTAGCGCAGGGTCTCTGGCCGGGGGCGCCCAGCCGGGGGCGCCCAGCCGGGGGCGCCCAGCCGGGGGCGCCCAGCCGGGGGCGCCCAGCCCTGTGCTCAGTGTAAGATAGGGTTTCTAACCCCAAATGAGCGGACAGAGTCCGATAGTATGGTCCGCACGGATTTGGAGAATCTGCGCGAGCGTACTTGTTAAAATTTCCAGAATAACCTCCTTTGTGTAGGTTAAAAGGCGTGAAAGACAAAGGCTATTCTTAAAGAAGTGCAAAATGTTGCGTGCTATCGGGGGTTGTTGTATCATAGCGGTTTTGTAAGCCTACGAAATGGACACGCAGCAACTGCTTAGGCAACTTCAGGCGGGAGACACCCAGCCCCTTAAGTTCCTTTTTGAACAGTACGGAGCCTACTGTCAGCGTTTGTTGCGCCGCCGTACCGGCTGTAGCGCCGACGAGGCTCACGACGTGCTGATGGACGCTTTGTTAGTTTTTCGCCGAAACGCGCTCGAACGGCGGGTAACCGTCGTGAATCATCCGAAAACTTACTTATACACCATTTGTTACTACCTTTACCGGGCCCAACGGCAGCAACAGCAGCGGCAAAATGCTCAACAAGCTGAGATAGAGCGGGCTTGGTACGATACGCAGATAGAGGTTCCCGCTCAAGAACAACAGGAGGAAGAGGCGCTTCGGCAAGCAACCCAGCAGCAGGTTTGGGATGCTTTTCAACAGCTAGGTGACCGTTGCCGCCAACTGTTGCACTATTTCTACGTAGAAAATGATAGCATGCAAACCATTGCCCAACGCATGAAGTTCAGCAGCGCTGGTGCCGTCAAGACGGCTCGCTACCGTTGCTTCGCCCAGTGGATGCATTATTGGGAAGAAAGAGACAAATGACGTTCCGAAGTTATACTTATTTTGCCGCAACGATAACCATCCGCTATGATGGAAGATGATCTACAACTTATTGAGCGAAAGCTCGCCGGTGAACTTAGCCCTCCTGAGGAAACCACCTTTTCGCAACGTTTGTCTCAGGATGATGAATTTGCCGAGCAGTATGCGCTGGGGCAGATGATGATTGCCACCCTACGCGACCACCACCTAAAACAAGAGATGCAAGGCTGGAGTAAAGAAGTGGCCCGGCAACGGAAGCGTCGCCGCCGACAGTACGGAATCGCTGCTGCTGCCGCTTTTTTGTTAACAACCGCCGCCGGAGTGTGGTACGTCAGTTCCCTGCAACCGACGCCGCAGGCGCTGTACGAGACGTACTACACCGTGTATCCCGCCGACCCCGTGCTGCGGGGCGAACCCACCGTGGACTATAACCAAGCCATGCGGTTGTACCGGGAAGAGCGCTACCAGGAAGCCATCCCCCTGTTTGAAGAACTGCAAGCCAACGACAGCACGGACCCATGGATTGCCCTTTTCTTAGGGAATAGTTACCTCAACACTGGTGAAACCGAAGCCGCTATCCGCTATTTCGGACAGGTGGCTGAGGCTGACGATGCTATCGTTCGTCGTTACGGGCAGTGGTATCTGGCCCTTAGTTACTTGAGAAACGGCGACTTATCAGCTTCCGAAGAGCAGCTACGGTCGCTAAGCGAACAGCCCGGCATGTTTCAGCGCAAAGCACAGATTATGCTTGAAGAGTTGTAATTACAAGAGCACTATTTTTGTTAGCTTTCAGTACTCAACAATTGTTTTTTCAGCACAGTGATTAGCGTCTTTTTGTCGTCATTCCGGCCGTAGCGTAGAGGGAGATTTTGGGCATTTTCTTTCGCTGCGCTACATAAAATCCCGGAATGACGATCTTAATCGATGTTTTTGAGTGCTAATCACATGCCAGGGACTAATCCCTGTGCTGGAAAAGAAACAAGAAAGAGAGCCCCCGTATCAGAACCTATCCGGGCATTCCGGGGGGCAATAAATCCTTCTACTAGGTTGCTCCGTAAGATTTTGTCATTACCTTTAGTGAACTGATACTTGCCAAGAAGGGCAACTGTCGGCTAGTTCTGCGTCTTTTAGCGCACCTATCAATCTACACCACAGCCCGTATGCAACCTTTACCTAATTCAGACCATGCGCTATACTATCTCGAGCCTCGTGGTGCTTTTGTTTTTGTATGTCCCGGTCAGTCATGCCCAAACCCACCTCGATAGCCTATTAACCTACTCATCCTTCTTGAAAGGTGACTCGCTTCAGCAAGCCGGGCACTACCAAGACGCTATCGATCACCTTGCACAAGCCGCCCGTGACTACCGAAGCAACCAACGCTGGCGCGATTACTTCTACACTGAAAACAAGATTTGTGAAAACCTTTGGCGCCTGGGTCAGTACGATACGGCCCAGCAAGTTGTTCAACGGGTACAAAAAGAAAGCACCGAACACTTGGGGGAAGGGCACCCCTCAGGCATCTATACGTACTTTAACGTTGCCTTTTTGCACCATATTTACGGACGCTACGAAGAAGCGCTAGCCAACTACCGTACGGCTTTGGCAATTGCCGAACGCTATCCGGCCAGCTACCCCTTGCTGTATGACGATCTGTACCACGGGGCCAGTATTAGCTACGAGAGAAACGATGAATACGACTCGGCCATCAGCTACTGTCGGCGGGGGTTAACAATTAGGATACAACAGGGCGAAGCAGTCCGGGCTGAAATCGCCAAATCATACGCGCAGTTGGGAATTATTCATAGCGACCTAAACAACCAAGATTCGTCCTTGTGGTATAAGCAGCGGGCATTGGCGGTTCAGTTAGCCCACACCGGTAAAGATCATCCTCATATAGCTAATTATCAGTCCTACGTAGGAAGCAGTTATCATGTGCTGAATATTTATGATTCAGCCATTCACTATTACCGACAGGCATTAGCGGGGCACAAAAAGCATTTGGGGGAAGAACACTACTACACAGCGTTGGTGCAAACCAATTTGGGCGATATATATTATGATCAAGGAGATTATCACGCAGCACTCTCTTACTGCCAACAAGCACTTAAAGTAACCATCTCCTTGTTCGGACAAGAAAATAAGCTGGCAGTCGAGCTTTACAACCACTTAGGTAACATACAAAGCAAGTTAAAGAACAACATTCAGGCAGCAAAGAATTATCACACTGCATTAGCGATTAGCCATGCCATTAGCGATGGAAATATCCAGTATCTGTATAACAACTTGAGCGATTTGCAGGCGGACGAGATGCAGTATGATTCTGCGCTGTGGTATGCCCGGCGAGCGTTAATGATAGGAAAACAAGTACATGGCATAAATGACCTTTCCATAGCGGCTTTGTATCACACACTAGGAGATATCTTTCAAAAGCAGTCAAAATACGATAGTGCCTTATGGTACTACAAGCGTTCACTGACTGTTTGGGAAGACCATCAAATTGTTAGGCATTCTGATCTTGCTCTGCTTCACGAAAAACTAGGGAGTGTGTATTTTGCGCTGGATGACTGCGAGCAGGCGCTAGTTAATTACCAGAGCAGCCTAAAAGCCAACACTATTGATCTAAGTGATCAGGCAAGTTCGGACTTTAAACAGTACATCAGAAACGAAGTTTTACTCTCCGCCGTGCGTGGACAAGCTCAGGCATTACAAAAAGGCTACGAGCAAACCAGGAATGTAGCGCAATTGGAAGAGTCTTTTACTACCTATTTGCGTTATGACTCTTTGCTAACTCAAATACAAACCCATCGGTACCATCAGGAAGACAAACTTTTTGCTCAACGAAACGCCAAAAAAGTTTACGAAGAAGCACTGGGTGCTGGAATGCGGTTGTACCAGCTTACCCAAGACCCAACCTACTGGCAGCGTATGTTCCAGTTGGCCGAACAGAGTCGCACAATAGCACTACGCAGCGTACTGACCGCCCATGAGGCTAAGAAGTTCAGCGGTATTCCGGCAACAGTGCTAGCGCAAGAACGAAATATTAAACTCAAGCGTGCACAGTACCAAACTTTATTACAAAAGTCTCAGGAAACTAATGACACCGCGCAGGTGCAACGCTGCCGCACTATCCTGCTTGGTCTTGACCAACGCTACGATTCTCTTACGCTCGCACTGGAGAAACGATATCCTCATTATTATCAACTAAAGTACGAATCCAAGGCGATTACCGTTACTGAGCTTCAGGGGAAACTTGACAGAAATACTACCACTTTAACGTACTTTCTAGGAGAGCGTACCGGGTACATTTTCGCAATTACTTCTGATCGCCTCAGCGTAAGGACTTTCACTTGTGATTCTTTACTAAGTAGTCAAATCGACCAGCTAAGAGCATCTATTCAACCTCGAGTCAGTCAGTTGGCGTATGAGGAGTTTATCGCATCGGCCACAGCTCTCTATCAGAAACTTCTACAACCGATGATTAACGACATTACTTCCCAAAATACTTCGCACCGGCTAATGATTATTCCCGACGGGAAACTCAGTTTGCTACCGTTTGAGTTGTTGCTTACCGAAGTGTCTTCGCCGGAGATAGGAGACTATCGTTCGCTTCCGTACCTTATCAAGGACTATCGCGTGAGCTATAGCTACTCGGCTACGTGGCAGTTTCACAAACGAACGGTTAGCGCCGCTAGCAAAGCGCCATCCTACTTGGCAATGGCTCCTACCTACGGAAACGCCAATACCTTGGCCTACGGTACTCTCCGTAACGAAGTAACCCCGTTGCGGTGGAATCAAGAAGAAGTAGCTGACCTGGACGCGTACCTGAGCGGAAATTCTTTCGTTGGCACCGCGGCTACCGAGCAGCGATTTAAGCAGGAAGCATCCCAGTATGTGGTGCTGCATTTGGCAACGCACGCACTGGTGAGTGATGAGCACCCTGACCAATCAGGCTTAGTTTTTGCCCCCCCGGAAAGTAGCGATGAAGACGGATTGCTGCAAATGCACGAACTCTACGCCATGGAATTGCCTGCGCAGTTGGCGGTGCTCAGCGCCTGCAATACCGGTGGAGGAAAGCTGCAAGAGGGAGAGGGGGTGATGAGTCTGGCGCGGGCGTTTGCCTACGCTGGTTGCCCTAGTATAGTGATGAGCTACTGGGCGGTTGATGATCGGGCCACTGCTCAGTTAATGAAGTTCTTCTATCAGTATCTATCCGATGGGGCAGATAAAGCGGAAGCGTTGCGGCAAGCCAAACTATCATTACTTGCTTCTAGTGATCTTCCAGCTAACCCTTTTTACTGGGCCAGCTTTTCGGTGGTAGGTGATACGAGGCCTCTGAAAGATGCTTCTGGTTACCGAGAGGCGATAGGATATCTTTGCTTCGGCTTGGTAACGGCTGCTTTAGCAGTGGGGGCAATTCGTTATTTGAAAAGAGGATAAGATACATCTTCTTGACAAAACTATTTGAATTGTGGTGTATCACTGCAAATGTATTGCAGCGATAGAAATGATATTTGACGGCAGGTGGCTATATAAGCCATCTATTAAAACCTATACATACTTACTTACCCAACCCTAACTATACCGTGATGCATAAAACTATCTTTCTCTCCACAATTGCCATTTCTCTTTCCTTCTTTTCGTACAGCCAATCCTCCAGAGGGCTGCCTGTAACGGAAGTTGAACATTTGAAGAAAAAACTAGGCGATATTGATGTACCTAAGGCACCACCGCCTATCATTGATCCAGAGTCTTTAGCAATGCATGTCTTCTCATATCCTAACCCATCAAAAGGAACATTTAAACTTTCAGTAGATAACGATTTAGGTGACCCTTCAAATGCCGCAACCAGAAGACCACTACCTGTTTACCTGAAAATTATGAAACGTGGTAGCATGAAACCTGTATTCACTTACCAAGGTCGCTGCCCGTTAGGCGTAACAGTAAATTTGACAAAGTTCGGTCAGGGTGAATACTATCTTATCGTCAGTAGTGGTAGAAGCAAATCTTCTCAGCGATTGATAGTTGAATAAACTACTAGATATTTACAGTTTTACTTCTACCGCTTCAAGTAGCTAGTCAAAAGTAATGCGGTGATTTATACGTTGTAAAAGTCTCATTTCTAGCGTATTAAATTTAGAGAAAAATTGCGTGAATACTTAATAGAAAAGTTGGGGGGATAAAAAAAAGCTAGAACATGGCCCTGTACCACTAACAGCCTTTATCAACTCACACTGTAAGTGTTTGCTATTGTGAATCCTCCACAGAAGCCGGATGACGCAGAAAGATTCATGTATGAAGATAATCGATGAAAAAAGCGTGCCGGGCTTGGGAGCCGGACACGCTTTTTAGGTATAATAATACAATACTATGAGGGCTATTCCAATTGCAAACGCATGGTTTCTGAGCGGCCCTCTACAGTCATCAGGCGCAGGTAGAAGATACCCGCGCTTCTGATCTTGCTTAGGTGCGGAGTCATGTCCACGCGCAGGGCGTTCTGGTTATCCACCGCCTTTGAAACCAGGATGCGGCCCAGGTTATCGATCAGCGTATAGTGTGCAATGGGGTCGGCGGTGTCCGGACTCTGCACCGAGAAGGTGCGCGCCACCGGGTTAGGATAAGCTTGGAAGCTTAACCCGTCCGGGTTGATGGTCGCGCCGTCCAGCCCCGGAATAGTACGGGCCAACAGGCTATTCTGATCGCCATCAATCACCCGAACGCTCACCGACAAGGTATCGCCCAGTTCTTCTCCGTCGGCGGTGGCCACCACGGTGATATCGTAAGTGCCGGGCTGGAAGTCGTAGGCCACAAAGTCGCCCAGCGGAACATCACCCGCCAGGGCGTAGGGAGCGTAGCGCTGGCGCTCCTCAAACTGGCCGTTGACGTAGAACTCTATAGCTCCCCGGAAATTACCACGAATCGGAATTGCCTCCACGGTGATCTCCGGCAGCACGCTCAGGTCCAACACGTCGCCGTCGTTCAGGGGCGCAATGGTTTCGTCCGTCTCGGCGTTCACCAGCAGCAGCTCACGCAGGTAGACCGGTGCCGCGGGCGGACGGCGATCACCCCGCACGGTCATCTTCACCGGTATTACGGCCGAAGGATTGAACGGGTCGTTGGTGAGCACGGTGATCTCAGCCTGGTATACCCCGGGCTCCAGTCCCTCCGAATCAAAGACAATGTCGGCCCGTAAGCGGCTACGCGCCTCCACGGTGTCGGCCGCCGGTTCTACAAATACCCACTCAGGAGCGGCCGCGTCACCGTCGATGAGCTCGATATCATCAATGTCGAGGCTGGCTTCGCTGCTTCCTCCGTAGTAGCGCACCTCCACAATGTCTACATCGGTACTAAAAGAAGTGATGCCTTCGGCAATGAGTTGATCGTTGATGTACAGATCATAGATATCGTCTAATCGACTAGATACGTACTTAAGCTCCACGTAGCCCTGGGGCAGCACGTAGCCGGTGAAAGCGTATCCGCGACCCGCCACAAAAACAAACACTCTCCCATTAGGCTCAATCCGTATAGCTCCCCCAATCGACAGTTGACCGCCCACTTCTTGCGAAGGGAAGATACGGTACTGGGCCGCGCCATTCAGCGCCAACTTCATGGTGAAGCTGGAGTAGGGCTCCGCCCCGCCCTTGATCAGCGGTGAGTACACGCTGTACCTGAAGCCGGCCGGTTTGGTACTGTCCGAGAGCATGCGCAGGTGCTTGTCACCACTAAAAGGATTCTCGTTCGAAATTTGCGCCAGGCTGTCGGTGCCTAACCAGCCGTTCTGGGTGCCCAGCGGCCCCACGTCGAACTCCTCGAAGTCGGTAGCAAACTCCACCACCCGCAGGGCTTCACCTTGGTAAGTGGTAAGGTCGCCTCCGTAGGCTTCGGCCAGGGGCGATTCGGCTACCGACGAAGCTCCTACGGCAACGCTGGGCGTAGTGCTTAGTTGACCTACGGCCGCCTGGCTCTCGGTCACGCGTTCTTCCAGCGTGCGATCGGTTTCGCGAATCACCGTGCGGTAGACGAGCGGCGAGCCGCCCCGGTTGGCGATGCTGAGGTTGCGCGTCTTGCGGGCGTCGGGCTCCAGGCGCACCGATACCTCGCGGGTGGGGCGGATGCTGGCCACCGGGGCGTAGAACAGTTTCGCTACCGCGGTGGCGGTTACTTGTCCGGTGACGCCCGGCTGGGAGGCCGTCCAGGTGGCGATGTTCGTAAGCGGCAGGTCGCGCTCGCGCACCTTGATCTGCCGGGTCACGGTGAGCGACTCGCCGGGGGCCAGCTCCTGCCGCACGTTGAACAGGATCACCCCCGACTCGGTGTCGCGCAGGTTGTGTAAGGTGAGCGGAATGTCGCCCACGTTGGTCACCGTGTAGTACAGGCACGCGGTGCCCCCGGGCAGTACGCCCACCTCGTCGGTATTGGGCGTAGCCCCTAGGCAGGCACCGTTTACTCCGGCCCGCACGGTATGGCGCAGACTGATCAGGGTAACCGGCTCCTCGTTGATCGTCCAGCCCATGTCTTCGAATAATCCCTTGGTGATTGCTCCCACCTGGTGAATAGATTCGGCAAAACCTATTCGGGGAGACATCAAAGAGTTAGAGTCTCCGGGGGGAAAGCTATCCTCATCCCAGTGCGAGTAGCTGGAACCCGGATTCCAGACGGTAGGAGCAAAGAGTTTAGGTTCATTACCTCCGTAGGCTTCTACGGTGTTCTCACCAGTCATAAACAAGTCGTTGCTCGTGAGGAAGTCGCCCAGAATCTTAGATGAATCAGGCAACGACAGGATGGCCGTGTCGCCGCTGTTCTCTACAAATTCGCTATAGATGTAAGGAAACTCAAGGTCTGTAAAACGAATATCCCCGATCTCAGTAGAATCATTGTAGGATGCTCCGCCCGTAAATCCTAGTCCGTGACCTAACTCGTGCAACACCACGGTAACGAAGTCATATTTATCAGCAGGAGTATTTAGATCGGTGCCGTAGTACCAATCAAAAGTACTGCTAAAGAATGCCCGTAAGTCAGGAGCGTTAGGCACACTATCAACGGTCTCAGCCAGATCTTCGTTTGCGATAGCGTCAGCCAGAGCAGATACGTACCATCGATCAGGAACCACCTCTTCAGAGAAGTTCTCAAAAATAAAGGTAGGCCCAGCCGCACCCAGTACATTAGGGGGTAGTGGCTGAAAGCTGGCGTCTACTCGTATGGGTTGATCTGATACGATGATCGTCGACCAAATGTCTACGGCGTACTGAAAGGCGGCCTCGGCTTCGGGGGTGAAGCCGGTGTAGTTCACGATGAACTCGGCGGTTTTGACGGGCGGCACCTCGGCATCGGCGGCCGTGCGGGCCTGCTGCAACTGGGGCGATTCGGCCAGTATGTGCTCGGCGTGCACCCGGGTGTTCATGATCTCGGGCGAAGCGTAGCAGGTGTCCATCACGCCGGGGCGTACCCGCATTTGGGCCTGGCTGGCCGTGAGTCCTACCGTGAGCAGCATAGCTGCCGCGAGGAGGAAAGCCCACCAGCCGCGTTGGCAGTAGGCTCGGTTAGTAAAGTGTTTCATTAGTAATTAAGGTTAGGTAAAAAGTATGTTCGCACTAAAACTACACTATTTTGGTAGGTTTACCACGGGTCGGGAACTTTTTTGAGAATTTAACGAGTAGCGCTACGTTCTTTCCTTAAACTCGTTTATATTGTCCAAATTTACCTAATGCCCTTTCACCTGCCAATGAACCTACTCTTTGTGATTACCGTGCTGCTGTCTACCGCGGCGGGGTGCCAGAACAACAGGCCGGATAATCCCTGGCTAGGCAAATACGCCATGGTGCAAACCTGCGACGGGGCCACCAACCCGGGCTACACCCTGGAGGTAAGGTCGGTCGCCAACGCGCCGGATCAGCGAACGCTGGTTAATTTGGGCGGTTACGGGCAGCGGGTGCCGGCCACCGTGCAGGGCGATAGCCTCACTATTATTCCTACCCAGGTGAACGTGGGGCTCATGGGGCAGGTGGAGTTGTCGGGCACCGGCGTCTGGCGTACCGGCACCATGCGCGACGGCGAGCTGTTCATCCAACTAATCGTGCAGGGGCCCGGTCCGCAGGGCACCACCACCACGAGCCGGTGCGAACTGCGGGGGACATTCATTGATCCCTGAGAAGCCAATGACCTAACCCAACCCCCTGCATGCTCCTTCCCTACCGTTTTGCGTATCTTTTAAGCTCGCTCAGCTTCTTCTGCTTCCTGCCGCCCGCCTGGTGCCAAGCCCAGAAACCTGACCGTCCCAACATCGTGCTGATCTACGCTGACGACCTGGGCTACGGCGACCTGGGCACCTACGGGGCCACGCAGTTTCAGACGCCTAATCTTGATCAACTGGCCGCCGATGGGATGCGGTTCACTAACTTTGAGGTGGCGCAAGCCGTGTGCAGCGCCTCCCGGGCGGCCATGCTCACCGGGTGCTACCCCAACCGGGTGAGCATCGGCGGTGCCCTGAACCCTCACACCACCACCGGACTTAACCCCGCCGAGGAGACCATCGCCGAACTGGTGAAGCGGGCCGGTGACTACCAAACCGCAATGTACGGCAAGTGGCACCTGGGGCACCGCGCTCCCTTCCTGCCCACCCGGCAGGGCTTCGACCATTACCTGGGCGTGCCCTACTCGAACGATATGTGGAAGTGGACCTACGACATGCAACTGGCCACGCCGGAGACCCACGCCCGCAAGGCCAGCTATCCCGAACTGCCGCTGATGGCTCAGGATACCGTATTTAAAACCATCGAAACCCTAGACGATCAGGCGGAGCTGACCACAATCTACACCGAACGGGCGGTGAACTTTATTGATGACCATAAAGACCAGCCCTTTCTACTGTGCGTGCCGCACTCCATGCCCCACGTGCCCCTGGCCGTATCCGATAAGTTTCGGGGGAAAAGCGAGCAGGGCTTGTACGGCGACGTGATTATGGAGATCGACTGGTCGGTGGGGGAAATCGTGCGGGCTCTGGAAGAGAACGGCCTGACTGACAATACCCTGGTGATCTTTACTTCGGACAACGGACCGTGGCTTAACTTCGGCGACCACGCCGGTTCGGCCGGAGGGCTACGCGAGGGCAAGGGCACCAGCTTTGAGGGCGGGCAACGCGTGCCCTGCCTCATGAAGTGGCCTGCCCGGATTCCGGCCGGTACGGTCTGCAACCAACTGGCCGCCACCATTGATTTTTTGCCTACCTTTGCCGATATGCTCAACGTGGCCCTGCCGGAGAAGAAAATCGACGGCGTGAGCCTGTTGCCCCTGACGCGAGGCGAAGCCGGGGCCAAACCGCGCGAAACGTTCTACTACTATTACCAGGGCAATGCGCTGGAGGCTGTGAGAAAAGACCAGTGGAAGCTGGTGTTTCCGCACGAGCACCGCACTTATCGGGGCGTGCGGCCCGGCAACGGGGGGATAGACGGCGAAACCCGTCAGGCGAAGACCGGGTTGGCCCTCTACGACCTGCGGCGCGACCCCAGCGAGCGCTACGACGTGCAGGAGAGCTACCCCAAGGTGGTGCAAACGCTGCAGCAACTGGCCAGCGAAGCTCGAGAAGACCTGGGAGATAAACTGCTGGGCATCACCGGAAAGAACGTCCGGGAAGCCGGAAGCATAGACGAATAGTCACACTAACTATCACTCATGATGAACCTAAAGAACCTACCCCCAGTTTTTATCACTTGCTTGCTCGTTGCCGCCGGTTGTAGTCCGCAGCCCGCCGCCGACCAAGCTGCTGATCGTCCGCCCAATATCGTTTTTATCATGAGCGACGACCACGCTTACCAAGCCATCAGCGCCTACGGACACGGCTTGAACGAAACGCCCAACATCGACCGCATTGCGCAGGAAGGAGCCATTTTTACGCGCTCGACGGTCACCAACTCTATTTGCGCCCCGAGTCGGGCCGTGTTGCTTACCGGCAAGCACAGCTTTATCAACGGCAAGGTAGACAACGTGCAGCCCTTCGACTGGGACCAGGACAACTTCCCCAAGTTGCTCCAGGCCAACGGTTACCAAACCGCCCTGATTGGCAAAATCCACCTCGACGGGCTACCCCAGGGCTTCGACTACTCGATGGTGCTACCGGGACAAGGCCACTACTACAATCCCGACTTCCTGGTGAACGGCGAAAAGAAGCGCTTCGAGGGCTACGTGACTGACATCACCACCGACGAGGCCGTGAAGTGGCTGCGAGAAACGCGCAACCCGGACCAGCCCTTCTGCCTGATGTATCACCAGAAAGCTCCCCACCGCAACTGGCAACCCGCTCCTGAGTACCTGACGCTCTACGACGACCAAACCTTCGATCCGCCCGGCAACTACTTCGACGATGCGACCAACTACGCCGGACGCGGCACGGCGGCCAAAGAGCAGGAGATGGAGATTGACGGAGATGCGCGCTGGGGCCACGACTTCAAGATGGTGGTAGACCCCAACGGCGACAGCACCGGTTTTGACCGGGAGCTAGCCCGCTTCACCCCGGAGCAGCGCGCGCAGTGGAATGCGGCCTACGATCCGAAGAACGAGGCTTTTAAGAAAGCCTACGCTCAGAACGGGGAGCTGGACTTCGCTGGAGACAATGCGCGGGAAGTGGCGCTGTGGAAGTACAACCGCTACATCAAAGATTACCTGCGCACAATCAAATCCGTCGATGATGGCGTGGGCGAAGTGCTGGACTACCTGGAAGAAAACGGGCTGGCCGACAACACCATTGTGGTCTACACCTCCGACCAGGGCTTTTATTTGGGCGAGCACGGCTGGTTCGACAAGCGCTTTATGTACGAGCAATCGTTTCGTACTCCCCTACTGGTGCGCTTCCCGCCGGAGATTGCCGCAGGCACGGAAATCAGCAAGCTGGTGCAAAACCTCGATCTAGCTCCTACCCTGTTGGACTACGCGGACGTTGAGGTGCCCTCGGCCATGCAGGGCGAATCGTTCCGGCAACTGGTGAGCGGCGAAACCGACCAGTGGCGCGACGCGGTGTATTACACCTACTACGAGTATCCTTCGGTGCACATGGTGAAGCGGCACTACGGCGTGGCCACCGACCGCTACAAACTAATCCACTTCTACTATGACATCGACGAGTGGGAGCTGTACGACTTGGAGAAAGACCCTAACGAGATGAACAGCGTCTATGACGACCCCGCGTACGCCGAAGTGCAGGAGCAAATGCACCAGCGCCTCACGGAGCTACGGGCGGAGTATGGCGACAGCGACGAGAACGATGAGCGGTTTCTGGCAGAGTATCTAGAGGTGGTGGAGAGAAGGAGAAACTAGGCATACAGTTTTTCTATCCTTTACATCGAACCTTGTATAAACCGGTTCCGTATTATACTGTAAATAAAATAGTTGCGTATTTTTTGCAATTTCGACGAAATGTCCGAACTATGTGCTCTGAGACTATTAGACGTTCTTAGAAAATCATGAGTCACAAAACCATAGACCGGCAACAGTCATTTGATTTCAGTTCATCCCCATTAAAGGCGGTGGATTTTTTCTGCGGAGCCGGAGGTATGTCTTGTGGTTTCTCTATGGCTGATATTAATATTTTGGGTGGCATTGATATAGAAAAGCAATTCAAGGAGACTTATGAGGAGAATCACGAAGGTGCGAAATTTATTAATCGGAATATTACACAATACCAGCCTGAAGAATTACAAGAAGAATTGAGGCTGGATAGGTTTGATGATAACTTGATATTCATTGGTTGTAGTCCTTGTCAATATTGGAGTAAAATCAACACCAATCGGCATCAGTCGGCTTACTCCAACAATTTGATCTATGACTTTCAACGGTTTATCAAATACTTGCGCCCAGGCTATGTGGTAGTAGAGAATGTCCCAGGCATTCTTAAAAAGCAGAACAACCATACCCTTTTAAATTTTCTGGATTTCCTAACATTTCACGGATACAAATATCAGCATGACTTGATACATACCGATCGTTTCGGTGTTCCTCAACGCCGTAAGAGATTCCTGCTTGTTGCTACGCGACTGGAAAAAGAAGTTCCGTTTCCCAAAGAAGAGATAAATGATAAACTAAAAGTTGAAGATTTCATTGGCCAAGCTAACGGTTTTCCGGTCCTTACTGATGGACATTATGACGAAGGTGACCCCATGAATACCACTGCTTCCCTTAGTGATAAAAACAGAAGGAGGATTGCGCTAACGCCTCATAACGGAGGAACCCGGCACGCCTGGAAGGATGATCCTGAACTTCAGATACCGGCTTACGAAGGTAAAGACAACTCTTTCAAAAGCGTATACGGTCGTATGTTTTGGGATAAACCGGCTGCAACCATAACAACCCGGTTTATCGCTATTTCATGCGGACGATTTGCCCACCCCGAAGAAAATCGAGGACTTTCGCTTCGCGAAGGGGCTACGTTGCAGACTTTTCCGAAGAATTATAAGTTTATAGGAAGTATGGGAGCGATAGCTAAGCAAATTGGCAATGCTGTGCCCCCGGAGATGGCAAAAAGGGTCGCATTAAGCATTGTTAGCAACAACTGAGAAATGGCGAAAATTGAAGGAGCAGCCGAGAAAGCAAATGAACTCATCATGGAGTTCGACCCAAACACTATAGAACATTTAGGAATTAACCAATATTCCACTTTACCCCCTGTAATAGCTGAGTTGGTGTCTAATTCATACGATGCCGAAGCAGAGGATGTGGTTATCTCTCTTAAAGATGTTGGAGATAAGGAAATTACAGTTTCCGACGATGGTCATGGGATGTCGTTTGACCAGATAAATGATAGGTTCCTGAGGATTGGTAGAAATAGGCGCGCAGAACAGGATTCACAAAAAAGTGAATCGGGAAAGCGGCTAGTGATAGGCAAAAAAGGAATTGGCAAGCTATCATTCTTCGGTATTGCTTCACAGATAATGGTCGAGACGTGCAGAGAACACAAGAAGAATGTTTTCTCAATGGATTTAAAAGAACTGAAGGCGGCGGGAAATAGAAAGGAAAACTACAAGCCCAAAGTTATCAGCCTTGACGAAACTTCCGAGCAAAAACAAGGCACGAAGATCATCTTGAAGAATATCAAAAGAAAAACCTCATTTGATCCTGACAGTACAGCTCTCTCGCTGGCAAGATACTTCATGGTATTTGATGAGCCTGATTTTAACGTTTCAATTGTGCACAATCAGGATGTTGAGGTAAGCGTAGCAAACCAATTGAGATTCCAAGCAGTAGATAAAGAGTTTGACTGGAAATTTCCTTTGAACGATCATCCCAGAAGATACAAGTACGCTTCAGAAATCGGAGGAGAGATTATCTCGGCGAAGGATACCGTACCCTCTTCTATGGAAGGCATTGCACTTTTTTCGAGAGGAAAATTAGTCAACGAACATAGCTTCTTTGATGTAAAAGCTTCTAGTCATGGCTACAAGTACCTTACCGGATGGTTGGATGTCAGCTTTATCGATGACTGGAGCAAGGAAGTCATTTCCACGAATCGGAGATCGCTAAACTGGGAAGACGAGGATACGGTGGAATTAAAAGAGTATCTAAACGCTGTCATATACAAAATTTACAACGAGCAGAGAAAGAGAAAGGAGGAAAAAAAGAAGGAAGAAATACAGACAATCACCGGAGTTAATATAGAGGACTGGGTACTGGAATTGCCCTCGCACGAGAGAAAGCTAGCCAATAATATCATTAGCACCATACTAAAAAGCGAGAGTATCAGCACAGAGAAAGCAGGAGAACTGGTAAAGTATGTACAAGATTCTTTTGAGTTTGAGTCTTTTAAAGAATTCGCTTCAGATCTGGATTCAGTCCAAGATATAGAGTCAGATCAACTGATTAAGCTCTTCAAAGAATGGAAACTTATTGAAGCCAGAGAGTTCTATAAACTAGCTAAAATTCGAGTCGAGACTATAAAGAAGTTCGATCACTATATTCAAACCAATGCAAAGGAGGTGCCCACTCTTCACAACTTTTTAAAACAGTTTCCTTGGTTACTTGATCCAAGAATTATGAATTTCAAGGATGAAGTAACATATTCTAATTTGTTGAGAGAACACTTCAAAGAGAGCGATGTGCCCCCTGAAAACAAGAGGATAGATTTCCTTTGCCTCGATTTTTCCGAGACTACCTTTATTATTGAATTGAAACGTCCGAAAACACCGATAGGAAAAGATCAGCTATTACAAGCTACAGAGTACGTATCATTTCTTAAAAGCAAGCTAGGTAATGAGTTTAGCCGCAATATGTACTGCTTTGTCATAGGAGAAAGATTTATTAAAAAGGAAGAAGTGGAAATACTTGCAAATGGCTTGAGAACTCAAGGAATATATCTAAAGACTTATTCGGAGTTGCTAAATAGTGCAAGAAACTACCATCAGGAGTTTATAGATAGATACGACCGTCTCGAGAGCGATGTTGGATGATGACGTAGAAAAAATGGTAGATACAATTGCCAAAGTTAAGAGTGCCGGACGAATAGGGAAGTACATAGATTTTGTTCAATTTCCTTACTACCGGAACCTAGCAATTAATACTCGCATCAATTTCACTTATCCTCTAACTATATTTGTAGGCCAGAACGGTTGCGGAAAAAGCTCTGTCCTTCATGCTTTATACGGAACAGTCCGGGGAAAGACCCCCTACGACTTCTGGTTTGATACCCAAGTTGATCCAATCCAATACTATGATGATGAGAAAAGGCGACACTCATTTTGGTACAGCTATAAAGATAATAGCGGTAACGCTAAGGAGGTAGTTAAAGCCCGAATCAAAAGAGAAAATAACCCTAACTATTGGGAGACAAGTAGGCCTCTGGATTGGGCAGGAATGAGTGCAAGAAATGATGGTAGACGAGATTCGCCTATTAAGAAAAATGTAGTATATCTGGACTTCAGAAGTGAGCTAAGTGCTTTTGACAAGTTCTTTTATTTTGGAAACGTAGAAGGTATCAAAGCGAAAAACAAACAGGAATTTATAAGACGAAAGTCTTCTTCACTAAGAAAGATAATACAAGAAGAAGTAGAACACATCAATTCTTCAGCGAGGGAGTTAAACAAGCCACTGCAAAAGCTAACTCAGCCGGAATTAGATTACATTTCGTTTATTTTAGGGAGAAAATATGTTTCAGGAAACTATGTAGAACATTTGCTATTCAGAAACTCTGGCTACTCCATCCTGTTTCAGACTGATTATGCAACGTATTCGGAGGCGTTTGCCGGTAGCGGAGAGATGGCTGTTTTCAGACTCGTGAACGAGGTTCTTAAAGCACCGGATGAATCTTTAATACTGTTGGACGAGCCGGAAGTTTCTCTCCATCCGGGTGCCCAAAGAAGGTTGAGACTGTTTTTGTTAGATCAGATCAAGCGTAAAAAGCACCAAGTAGTCTTGACCAGCCACTCTCCATCTCTGGCCAGGGACTTGCCGAAAGAGGCAATAAAAGTCTTCTATCAAAACCCAAAAGATGGAAGGTTTTTAGTGAAGGAAAACATGCTTCCTACACAGGCATTTTTTCACATAGAGTTTCCCGTTTCAGACAAAAAAATAATCACCGTAGAAGACAGTCTAGCAAAGGATATTATTCAAAAGGTGTTAGACAAAATGGGTGCAGAAACAGAGGCTTTGTTCAACGTAAAGTATAATCCCGGTGGATCGTCAGTCATCAAGAATGAATTTGCAACAGTCTATTGTAGAGAAGATAACTCAAAGGAGTACATATTGCTCGATGGCGATCAGAAAATAGTGGATTCTCATTATAACTGGCAGGAGCTTCCGAATGATCAAGTTACTATTGATGTCCTTCGTAGGAAGATAAAGGAGCAGACAAACACTGACATCAGCTTTTCTGTCGATGGAGAAGACGGTAGCAGTAATAAAGATCAGCAATTGAATCTTTTAAAACGGTATTTACAATATTATAAAACTAACGTGTTTTATCTTCCTAAGCAGATTCCCGAGGATATTATCTGGGATGAAGAAAAGGCGAAGAGCATCTTATCTAATGATTACAGTCAAGATGACGCGGCAGATATAATGCGAAGGATAAAGGAGCAGCCTGTTACAAAAGGTAAGTTCTCGTACTTAACAGAAATTATCTTAGGTAGCTGTGATGCCAATGATATTGCTAGTATTCATAAGCTCTTTATTCAATCGTGGTCTATCCGTGAAGACGGTAGCTTTCTCAAAATAAGAAACATAATAGAGGCTATTCTTAAAAATGGCTGACATCTACTCTCCTTCCAAACGTTCCGAGATTATGTCCAAAATCTCAGGTCGTGAAACCAAGCCCGAAATCATAGTCCGAAAATTTCTCTTCGCCAACGGATTTCGCTACCGGAAGAACGATAAAAAATTACCGGGGAAACCGGACATTGTACTACCCAAATATAAAGCAGCCATTTTTGTACATGGCTGCTTCTGGCACAACCACAAAAACTGCAAGTACGCAAAGCTTCCTACCACCAGAAAAGAATTCTGGGAAAACAAAATTGGCAACAACAAAGCGAGAGACGAGAGAAATAAGATAGCCCTGGAAGAAGAAGGCTGGAACGTAATTACTGTTTGGCAATGCGACATCAATAATGCTCAAAAAAGAGAAAGCAGGCTCTCGGAGCTAATAGAAGAAATAGTAATTACCGAGGCCGCCCCGGATTTTATCACTCGCGCTCAAAATCAACTTGATGACAATAATGCAGCAGAAACCACCGCAATGAGTGTATCTCAAACTGCTCATCTGGAGGAAGAATTTGCGGATTACCAACGGCTTTATCCTCATGATGATGGATAAATACGTTATGGATACTACTTCAACTCGGCCAGCACGGTGCGGCCGCCCTTGGTTTTGTCGCCCACGCTCACCTTCACCTCGGCGCCGAGGGGCAGAAATACGTCGACGCGCGAGCCGAATTTGATGAACCCAAACTCCGCGCCCTGCTGCACCCGGTCGCCCTCGTTGATGTACCACTTGATGCGGCGGGCCATCGCCCCGGCAATCTGCCGAAACAGCACCTCGGGGCCGTCAGGGATCTCCACCACCACCGTGGTGCGCTCGTTGTCGGAGCTCGACTTGGGGTGCCAGGCCACCAGGTATTTGCCCGCGTGGTACTTGAAGTACTTCACCACTCCGGCCACCGGGCTGCGGTTCACGTGCACGTTGATTGGCGACATAAAGATAGAAATCTGCAAGCGCCGCTCGTTGAAGTACTCCTTTTCTTCAGCCTCTTCAATTACCACCACCTTGCCGTCGGCCGGGGCCAGCACCTGCTGCTCGTTGTGGTCAATGATGATCTTGGGGTTGCGAAAGAATTGCAGAATGATGAAGTAAAAGATAATGCTTCCGACAAGCACTCCGTTCTGAAGTAGGCTGTTGTCCGGGAAAAAGTAGACGACAGCTAGGTAGATGGCGGCCAGCACCAACAAGAGTACTAGCAGTAGAATACGGCCTTCTTTGTGAATGTTCATATAAGCGGATTAGGGTTGTGCCTATACTACACAGATTCTAGAGTTTTTGTTGCGTTAAAAGCCTAGTTCAGACCAGTGACAGAAGCGAAAAGCCTTTGACGGCTCAAACGCGTAAAATTCTTACCGGTCTTCAGCAGATTGGACAAGAGTTAGCCGAGATTCAACTCGTTCTGTAGAAAAAGCCGCACCGGCTGGCGCAAACCTACACCCCGCTGTAACAATTAAACCCGCCGTCCACCGGCACCGAAATGCCCGTGACGAAGCGCGAGGCATCGGAGCACAACCAGATCAGCGTGCCTGACAACTCGTCGGGTTCACCAAACCGCCCGAAGGGAGTCTTGTTGATAATTTGCTGTCCGCGTTCGGTCAGGCTGCCGTCTTCGTTGGTGAGCAGACGGCGGTTTTGGTCGGCCAGGAAAAAGCCGGGGGCAATGGCATTTACCCGAATGCCCTCGCCAAACTTCTGGGCCATCTCCACGGCCAGCCAGCGGGTGTAGCCCTCCACCGCCGTTTTGGCTACCGAATAACCCATCACCCGCGTGATAGCCTGATAGGCCGCCATTGATGAGATGTTGACCACCACGCCCCGCTGCTGGTCGGCCATCACCCGTCCGAAAACCTGCGTAGGGTAGATGGTGCCCATCAGGTTAAGGTCGACTACTTTTTGCAGATCGGGAATTTGTAGGTCGAAGATAGTTTGCTCTGGCCCGATGGTGGCTCCGGGTTGGTTACCCCCGGCGGCGTTCACCAAAATGTCAACGGTGCCGAAGGCGTCTAAAATCGTTTCCTTGGCTTTTTCCAGCGACTCAACCTGAAGCACGTCAGCGGGCAGTGCTACGGCTTGTCCGCCCTGATTCATCACCTGCTGCACCACTGCTTCGGCCTGTTCCTGACGGCGGCCTAGCACCCCCACCCGAGCTCCGGCCGCGGCCAGGGCCAGCACCATTTCGGTACCCAGCACCCCGGTGCCGCCGGTCACCACCGCCGTCTTGCCTTCCAAAGAAAAAAGGGTATTGATCATATCGGTTAGAAGTACTCTTTCATGCGCTCAAAGAAGCCTTTGTCACCCTTGCCCGGCTGCGGCTTAAAGTTGGGCGACTGCCGCAGTTCCTCCAGCAGTTGCTTTTCTTCGTTACTGACCTTCTGGGGCGTCCACACGTTCACGTGGATGAGCTGGTCGCCCTTGCCGTAGCCGTTGATGTCTTTGATCCCCTTGCCGCGCAGGCGCAGAATCTTGCCGCTCTGCGTGCCGGGCTCAATCTTAATTTTTACCTTCCCATCTACAGTAGGCACCTCCACGTCGGTGCCCAGCACCGCATCCATGAAGCTGAGGTGCAGGTCGTACACGATGTTGCTACCATCGCGCTTCAGGTCTTCGTCTTCGGCTTCCTCGATCACAATAAGCAGATCGCCCGGCACTCCGCCCCGCTTGGGCACGTTGCCCTTGCCCGACATGGATAGCTGGATACCTTCGCCCACTCCTTCGGGAATCTGCACCGGAATCACCTCTTCTTCCATCAGGCGACCCTCGCCGTGGCAGTTGTCGCAACGCTGGCTCACGATTTTTCCTTCGCCGTTGCAGGTGGAGCAGGTGTTGGTCGATACCATCTGCCCCAGCATGGTGTTCACCACCTTGCGCGTCTGTCCTGAGCCATTGCAGGTAGAGCAAGTTTGCAGGGCGGTGCCGTTTTTGGCCCCGTTGCCGCCGCACACGTCGCACGACACGTAGCGCTTCACCTTGATTTTCTTTTCCACTCCGTGACTCACCTCATCCAGGGTCAGCTTGAGCTTGATGCGCAGGTTAGAACCCCGCCGCTGGCGCGTGCCCCGGCCGCCCCCGCCGCCGAAGAAACTTTCGAAGGCGCTGCCGCCCCCGAAAATATCACCGAACTGCGAGAAGATATCGTCCATGTTCATATTGCCGCCCCCGAAGCCCCCGGAACCGCCCACTCCCTGATGCCCGAAGCGGTCGTAGCGCTCGCGCTTCTGCGGGTTGCTGAGCACTTCGTAGGCCTCCGCTGCTTCCTTAAAGAGGTCTTCCGCCTCCGGATTATCCGGATTTTTATCCGGATGGTACTTGATAGCCGTCTTCCGATACGCCTTTTTAAGTTCCTCGGGAGTCGCGTTGCGCGATAATCCTAAAATTTCGTAATAGTCTCTCTTTGCCATGCGCCTATGATCCAATAACTACTTTTGCGTATCGTAACACCTTGTCACCCAAAAAATATCCCCTGTCGATCACGTCCACTACTTTTCCCTTGAGTTCTTCACTCGGAGCGGGGGTTTGCACAACCGCTTCGTGGTACTCAGGGTCAAAGTCGTTGCCTACTTCTACCTCCATTGGTTTCAATCCCTTCTGGGCCAAAGCTTTGGTGAGCTTGCCGTGGACGAGCTGGATGCCCTCGTACATCGGCGCCACCGCTTCGTTATCTTTGAAGATCTGTAGCGAACGCTCGAAGTCATCCACCACCGGAATCAGTTCGGAGATGACACCCTCCCCGGCAGTTTTGATCAGGTCGAGGCGTTCCTTAGCGGTGCGCCGTCGGAAGTTTTCAAACTCAGCAAACAGGCGGAGGTACTTGTCCTTGGCGGCTCCCAATTCGTTTTTGAGGTGCGTAACTTCGTCCAGTTCCTCCTCTTCAATGAGTGGTTCACTGCTGTCCTCTTCCGCATGCCCGTCCTCAAAAGCGTCGTCGGTGATTGGCTGCTCGGTTGTCTTTGGCTCTTCTTCGTGGACTTCGTCCGACGAATCAGTATAATTTTGCGGTTCTTTATTCACGGTTGTTCAACGTTGGTTCTTAAACAAATTACTTTGGCAGGGCGCAACTACTTTGCCAAGCGACAATACGTGACATTATGACAGTTTAGCGTGCAGGGTTTGCCACAGCAGGTCCTTCAGCTCCGAGATATGGTATTGCGTCACCGATGAAATAAATAAGTGCGGGATGTCAATAGTAATTTCCTGCTCCAGCGCTTCCATCAGTTCTTCGTCCAACAGATCGGCTTTAGAGATGGCCAGCAGACGTTGTTTGTCCAGCATTTCGGGATTGTACGCCTCCAGTTCGCTAAGCAGCGTATTGAAGGTATCATTGATATTTGGGGTGTCGGCGGCGATCACAAACAGCAGAATGGCGTTTCGTTCGGCGTGGCGCAGAAAGCGGGTGCCCAAGCCCTTGCCTTCGGCAGCCCCCTCGATGATACCCGGAATGTCGGCCACCACGAACGACTGATAGTCGCGGTAGGCCACCACGCCCAGGTTAGGCGTAAGGGTGGTGAAGGGATAGTCGGCAATCTCGGGGCGGGCCGCCGACAGCACCGAGAGCAGAGTAGACTTGCCCGCGTTGGGGAAGCCGATCAGTCCCACGTCGGCCAGCACCTTGAGTTCCAGGATAAACCACTGCTCTTTGCCGTCTTCGCCGGGCTGCGCGAAGCGCGGCGTCTGCTGGGTGGGCGACTTGAAATGATCGTTGCCCAAGCCGCCGCGCCCGCCCTCCAGGATAATCGCCTCTTGTTCGTCTTCGGTGATCTCGGCCACCACCTCGCCGGTGTCAGCGTTTTTGACCAAGGTGCCCAGCGGCACTTCCAACGTCACGTCGGCGCCCTGTGAGCCGCTTTTGCGCTGCTTGGCGCCGTTCTCGCCGCGTTCGGCGATCACGTGCTTTTGGTACTTGAGGTGCAGTAGCGTCCAGAGCTGGGCGTTGCCGCGCAAAATAATGTGTCCGCCCCGCCCGCCGTCGCCGCCGTCGGGCCCGCCCTTGGGCACAAACTTCTCGCGCCGCAGGTGCGCCGAGCCCGCTCCGCCCCGTCCCGAACGGGCCTCAAATTTCACGTAATCAATAAAGTTGACGGCCATTTGGAAATATGAGATACAAAATGAGAAAGGCAAAATATGGAACGAGAAAAAGGGGGTTGTTTTACTTGATCATGGTCATTAGACTTCCGAAAAAGTTGGTTGAGTTATGAGAAATAATGGGCATCAGTATGCTTCGGCTTCTGATAACCATCCATCCCCATAAGCATCCTAGCAGAAAAGTATAGCTGAAATATATCCAATCCATAAAAAGTAGCACTGGTTGCCAATGCTCTTTTGAGTTCTTTACTGACAGGAAGACAATAGGTGCTACAACGAGAAGCTCAATAACGAGAAGAGCAACGTGCTTTATCATAATCCGTTAGCTCTCGGGCACTATGTTCGACTATCGGTTTTAAACCCCTCTACTGCTTCTGTAATCTTCTGAAAGATCGTATCAATCTCGCCTACCCCATCGATTTCGACGTACTTGTCCTGGTCTTCGTAGTAATGGGCAACGGGCAGCGTCTCTTTTCGGTACACTTCCAGGCGGGTGGCGATCTTTTCTTCATTTTGATCATCGGCCCGTCCCGAGGTCTTCCCCCGGTGCAGCAGACGGCTAACGAGCTCTTCGGTGGGCACCGATAGGGCGATCATACCGGCGATGTGGCTGTTGTAAGTGCTCAGAAACTGATCCAGGGCCTCGGCCTGCGGAATGGTGCGGGGAAAACCGTCGAAGATGATTCCTTGTGTGTCCTTCCCCTCTCTCAACTTATCGTCCACCATATCAATCACCAGGTCATCGGGCACCAGTTTCCCCACGTCCATAAAGGTGCGGGCGCGGATGCCCAGCGGCGTGCCTTCCCCCAGATGTTTCCGGAACAAATCACCAGTAGAAATGTGGGTGAGCTGATAGTGATCGATCAGTTTTTGGCTTTGGGTACCTTTTCCCGCACCGGGCGGGCCAAACAAAACGAGGTTAAGCATAGTAGATTGATTTTGCAGTACCACAAGTTTACGTCGCTTCGCACGGATTATGAAATTAAAGAGATAAAACTTGCTGACATTTCGCAACTTATCAATAGGCAAATAGCTTACGGCTACGGCTGACCCCTAGATTTGGAAAAAATAGTCTAAGCATTTTTGCCTCCTAACCACCTATCCATGAAAAAAGTAATCCTGATTACCGGAGCCTCTTCCGGCATTGGAAAAGCCACCGCGCGTCTGCTGTTGCAGGACGGGCACACGGTTTACGGAGCTTCCCGGAACACAGAAAAAATGAATGACATCCAAAAACTGGGCGTCAAGACAATGGCGATGGATGTCTCGGAGGACAATTCTATGCAAGCGGGAGTTACCCGGATTATGGACGCGGAGGGCCGTATTGACGTGCTGATCAACAACGCGGGCTACGGCTCCTACGGCGCGCTGGAAGACACCCCGATGGACGAGGCCCGCTACCAGTTCGAGGTCAACGTTTTCGGACTGGCGCGGCTTTGCCAACTGGTGCTTCCGACGATGCGCACCCGGCGGTCGGGCACCATCATCAATATATCATCCATTGGCGGTAAGATTGCCGAGCCGCACGGAGGCTGGTACCACGCCACCAAGTTTGCCGTGGAAGGCTTGAGCGACTGCCTGCGCCTGGAATTGTATCAGTTTGGCGTCGATGTGGTGGTGATTGAGCCGGGCGCCATCAAAACTGAGTGGAACACCATTGCCCGCCAAAACCTGCGCGACGTATCGGGCGACACGGCGTATCAGGACCTGGTAAAGAAGCACGCTAATTTCTTGGAGAAGGGCGACGAACAAGCTTCCGATCCGATAGTAGTGGCCAAAACGATTCGAAAGGCGGTGAATGCGCGCCGTCCTAAAACGCGCTACGCCACGGGCAAAGGAGCCAAGATCATTCTCTTTCTGCAAAAGGTGCTGCCCGACCGCTGGATGGACAGGCTGTTCCTGACGATTATTAAGCGAATGGGGTAAGAGAAGCCGCTACGGGTTGGCTGACAACTTGTGAATAGCCCGAAGGTTGCGGCCCAGCCCGTCGTAATCGAGTCCGTAGCCTACCACAAAGTCGTTGGGGATTTCAAAACCTACGTAATCAAGTTTGACGTCGTGCACCAGCGCCTGGGGTTTAAACAGCAGAGTGGCCACCGCGATGCTACTCGGAGATTGTTCGCTAAACTGCTGTGTCAAATACCGGATGGTGTTGCCCGAATCCACAATGTCTTCCACAATGATCACGTCCCGGCCGCGGATGGGCACCTCCAGTCCGATAAACTCCTTGTGCTGTCCGGTAGACTGCATGTTCTGGTACGATTTCACTTTAACGAAAGTAACCTCCGCGGGCACGCTAAGGCTCCGAACCAGATCGGCCATAAAGACAAAGGCTCCGTTGAGCACGGCCACCAGCACCGGCGGCTCATCGGCATGGTCGCGATCAATCTGCTGCGCCAGTTCCTGCACCCGATTGGTAATGGCTTCTCTTGAGATAAACTCATTAAACTCACGGTCTTTGATGCGCATCTTATAGCTTCTGGAGAAGGTGTCGGTACAGGGCCAGCATACTGTCCACGTCGGCACGGTGCACCTTTTCGTTGGGCGAGTGCGCGTAGGCCACCGGGGTGCCCACAAAGCACCAGTCGATGGGGTAGGGGGCCTGGAGCAATTCGCGCGCATCGCTCGCCCCCGTGGCCTCCACTTCCAGTTGAAAAGGAACCTCCGCCGTTTCGGCCAAGCTAATGACTTTATTGAGGAAAGAACGGCGGGGAATGATACGATCGCGCATCGACACCACCGCTCCCTTTCCGGCCACCACTCCGTCGGTGGTCCAGGTCACGTCGGAGATCAGGTACTGCGCTACTTTAAACTCTTCGTAAATGAAGCGGGCTAGGTAGGGCACCGAGCCGCCGCCCTGCTCTTCGCCGCAGGTGAACACCAGCAGGCCGTCTTCTAAAGTTTCGGCTAGGCGCAGCGCGTTGTACACTCCCAAGCGGTTGTCTAGGTAGCAGGTCTGCACGAAGTCCGAAGTCTCGCGAAAGTCACATTCGAACGTTAGCTCGGTGCCACGGGCCAGGGCCCGACCAAACTGGTAGCGCAGTTGCTGCACTTTTTTTGATTCGTAGACGGCCAGTTCGCACACCACCGGTCCCAGATGGTCGGCTCCTACCAAACGATAGCCGTCCTCGGTTTTGGGGCTGCCGATGGGAATTAACTGGTCGTGGTAGCGCACCGTGAAGCCGACCGTATCCATGTGCGCCAGCACAGCGGTGCGCGGTTTGCCGAAGGCCAGGATCAGCGAATCGCGCAGATCATCGTTGGCAATCAGGGTAGGAGAGACGCGCCACCGAGCTTGGTGCTCCCGTACGTAGGATACGATAAAGTCTTTAAGGGCCCCTTCGTTGCCCGACGGAGCCGGTACTTCGCACAATTGTTTCAGAAGTTCCATACGGTTATCCGTCGTGAAGCGGGTGCCCTAGTAGCGGCTAACTAAAAGGGAAGATCATCCTCTTCGCCCTCACCGGCCGAGATGACGGGGTCTGACCCTCCCGAAGAAGCTGCGGGAGGCGATGCGGGAGAAGGAGCACCAGAGCTAGCCGCTGCATTATCAGAGGCCGAAGGAGCGCCACCCGCGGGCTGCATGCGCCAAGCCTGCAGGGAGTTGAAGTACTTGGTTTCCCCCTGGGGGTCAACCCACTTGCGACCCTTCAGATTGAAGCTCACCGTCACGTCTTGTCCGACCGAGTAGTTATCCAGCATGTCGCACTTATCCTGGATGCACTCGAATTTCACGTATTCGGGATACTGGGGATTGTCGGAATATTCTACGACAAAATCTCTTTTTCGAAAGGTTTCCTTTATTTGAACGGTATCGGATATTTCCAGCAGTTTTCCTTGAATTTCCATGGTGATGATTTATAGGTTAGGACTGAGCAGTTACAAAAATGCCCTTTCCTTTTAATTAAACCAAGCATCCCCTAAGGATTTCCTGAGAAGACTTGTCTTAGGCCGATGCAAAAAAAGATAAGGCGGGGGGTAAGTTTTAGGCGGATCATTAACATAAAACCCAAAAAAGGCACGTTTAGTAGAAACTAGTTCGCTTTGGAATTTTCTTGGCATCCGGTAATGACCGGCGGCTGAAGAAGTTAGGTTCAGTTTTTGATTTAAGCCTAGATAAGAATGCAGGTTGCATTCCTGGGTGCCGCGGGGCGGTTTTTTCTACGACTAAGTAATTGTGTTATGACTATCGACTACATCATTTTATTCTTCCTCTTTCTGCTGGCACTCACGCTGGTGCTGCTGAAAATCATCAAAGACGAACGATCCAGCAACTCGAACAACGACGGCGGACTGCCCTTCGAGCTAGAGTTGCCCGACCTGGATCTGCCGCCCGGCGTCACCTTGCCCATCGACGGCCCGACTCCAAAGAAAGACGAGCCGGTGCTGGCGTAGTTGCCAAACCGCTTTTTGCAGCGTTCTGATAGAGTAGTTCTACTAGGCATCACTTTCATAAAAAGACCGTCTTAGCTATAGCCGAGACGGTCTTTTTGTTAATAGGCTGAAACGTTCGCTAGTGAAATACTTCGTCCCGGGCCTTTTGCGCCGTTTCGGGGTAAGCGCGCATTTTGTGCTCCCCAAGATCCAGTCCTTCGATCTCCTCTTCTTCGGAGACCCGGATTCCGATGGTGGCCTTCAGTACGTAGAAAATCAGCAGAGAGGCGGCAAAGCAGAAAATACCGACGGCCACCACCCCGATCAGTTGAGTCAGAAACTGAGATATGCCCGCGTTAGCTCCGAAGATGCCCACGGCCAGGGTTCCCCAGATACCGCACACCAGGTGCACCGATGTGGCTCCCACTGGGTCGTCTAGTTTGGCCCGGTCAAAGGCTACCACGGCCAACACAACGAAGGCTCCGGCAACCAGGCCGATAATAATAGCATCGGTGACGCCCATCACGTCGGCCCCGGCGGTGATGCCGACGAGTCCGCCGAGAATACCGTTGAGCACCATCGTTAGATCATTAGAGCGCACCACGATGAGCGCGGTGATCAGCGCCCCGATGGCTCCGGCGGCCGCGGCCATTGAGGTGGTAACGAACACCAGGGACACCAGTCCCGGATCAGCACTCAGCACCGACCCGCCGTTGAAGCCGTACCAGCCGAACCACAGCAAAAACACCCCGATGGTGGCTAGCGGCATGTTGTGACCCGGAATCGGACGGATTTTTCCGTCGACGTATTTGCCGTGACGTGCGCCCAGCAGAATGATGCCCGACAGGGCAGCCCAACCTCCGACGGAGTGCACCAGGGTGGAACCAGCGAAGTCGTAGAAAGCGACATTGGCCCCGTCGGCGCCCGCAATGAAGCCCGCTTCCAGGAAGCCTCCGCCCCAGTCCCACATACCGGTGATGGGGTAGACGATGCCGACGTACAGGACGGTGAAGACCAAAAAGGCATTTAATTTAACGCGCTCGGCTACCGCACCGGAAACGATGGTGGCGGCGGTGGCGGCAAACATAGCCTGGAAGATGAAGTCCGTCCAGTAGGTATAGCCTTCGTTATAGACCCCAGTGTTGCCTCCCTCAGGAGAGTCAATGCCGAAGCCCGCAAATCCGAATAATCCTCCGGCAAAATCCTCGCCCGGATACATCAGGTTGAACCCCCACAGGCAGTAGGTGAGCAGCCCGATGGGCAGGATAGTCGCATTTTTAAAGAGGATGTTGACGGTGTTCTTAGACTGGGTGAGCCCGGTCTCTAGA
This sequence comes from Cyclobacteriaceae bacterium, assembly GCA_965217295.1. Lineage (GTDB taxonomy): Bacteria > Bacteroidota > Bacteroidia > Cytophagales > Cyclobacteriaceae > Tunicatimonas. The sequence goes on along the minus strand of CBDCHR010000008.1, from coordinate 955,609 downwards.
GTGGCAAACCCCAGGTGCATGATGAATACCAGAATGGTGGCGACCATCATCCACAAATTGTTGGTAGTAAACAGTTGTTCCATGAATCAGACGTTTAAAATGGTTACGGTTAAATTAGTAAGATTAAGATAAGAAGGACGAGGGTGGCTGGCCTCTTTTAGTTGATCGCGTCGGTGCCCTGTTCACCGTTCCGAATGCGGAACACTTCATCCAGGGTGGAAACGAAGATTTTACCATCGCCCACCTTGCCGGTTTTAGCGGTTTGAAGGATTGCGGCGATCGTTTTTTGCAGGAAATCGTCGGAAATTACGATCTCTAGTTTGGTGCGGGGAATGTAGCCCGTATCGTAGGTGGTGCCGCGGTAAGTTTGGTACTCCTTTTCCAGTCCGTGTCCCTTTACGTCGTAAAACGACAGAAAGATGACTCCGGCTTCCGTGAGTGCTTCCATTACCTGCTCAAACTTGGAGGTGCGAATAATGGCTTCTACTTTTTTCATAGTGTATGGGGTTTGGTTAGCTTGAAGATAAAATCACTAGACGAACGTAGAAATCAGCCTAACTTAATTTGGTGATTCCCCACCGGAAACAAATATAAACATCCAATTAAAGCAAAAAATGAATCGACACCAAAGGATTTTGAAAAAATATTGACTTTTATCGCTTTTGACACAATGAAACAGCGATTGTGTCACGATATTTTAAATGGTCTAGGATTTATCTTGAACAAATTGTATCAATACTAAAGCATTTGTGATGCCCTGATCAGAAGATTTAGTGCGTTATTTCTGCGCCAACACCTGCGCGACATTGGTGCGGTAAGCGGCGACCGCCGGAAGCAACGCGGCCCCAACTCCCACCAGCACGCTACCCAGCAGCAGCCAGCCTTCTTCCGGAATGATGCGAAGCGCCCTGAACCCTAGTCCGGACTGCGGTACCCACTGCGCTAGCAGCCCAACAAATCCGTGAGCCAGCAGCAGTCCCAGTACCCCTCCCACCACGGATATCATCACCCCTTCCAGCACCATGAGCAGAAACAACGTAGCTCGGGAAGCGCCCAGCGAGCGCATCACCGCCAGGTCGTACTGCCGCTCCCGCAGCGCGTTATACAGCGCAATGAAGGTGCTTAACGCCGCAATCAAAATAATCACGTAGGCGAAGGCCCGCAGCCCATCCACCCCCACTCCCACCAACGAAAACAGGCGGGCCACCTCGAAGGGAGGAGAAGCAGCCTGCAGATTGGTGCGCTGGTTGATGAAGCGGGGCAACTGCACGGCGGCCATCGGTGAGCGATACTGTAACAGCAGCGCGGTGATATCCTGTCCGGTTTCGCCCCCAGCCGGGGACTGTCCAGTCTGGGACTGTCCAGTCGGGGGCAGCCCCCGTCGGGTAACACTATCCTGAGTAATGGGTTCCGAGTGCGCTACGGAGTCGGCGTGGGTGTCGTGCACCGCCCAAACACTTTCCACCGCGGTCAGAATAAGGTTGTCCAGCACGCTGCCGGTGGGTTTGAACATCCCGCTCACCCGAAACGCCCGTCCATCGTGAACGTTGATTCGGTCGTCGGCCAGGCCGTGGCTGCTGTTGAACTGGTCGCCCAAAGCGAGTTGCAGTTGCTGCGCCACATTGGCGCCCAGGGTGACTTCCAGCGGTTTCTCCCACCAGTTACCAATTTGCAACTCAGCCTCGTACAACTCAGGATAATCGTAGTTGGTGCCCACAATGCGGAAGCCCTGGTAACTATCGCCCAGCGCCAGCGGGATCATGTTTTTAATCAAGCGGTTGCGCTGCAGCGACCGCACGTCGACCAGCGAAATGTTGCCCGTCGGAAAATCGGCGTGAAACACGCTGGACAGAATGATCTGCAGCGGACTGCCCTTCGCCCCAACCACTAAGTCAACGCCGCGGCTGTTGCGGGTGAGGGTGTCCTCCACCTGTCGGCTCAGCAGCAGCAGCACGGCGATGGTGGCGATGCCCAGGGCGAGCAGCAGCACGTTGAGAGCGGTGTTGAGCGGCCGATGGCGGGCGTAGTTGACGCTAAGGGTCCATAAGTTCATGGCGTAAGCAGGGTTTGTTGCTGGGGCATCAACTGTTTTAGGCGCTGGTCGTGGGTGGCGATGATGAGCGTGGCTTCGTGGCGTTCGGCCTGCTGCCGCAGCAAGTTGAGCACCCGGGCGCAGTTGTCGTCGTCCAGACTGGAGGTGGGCTCGTCGGCCAGGATCACGCGGGGGCGGTTGAGCAGGGCGCGGGCCAGGGCAGCGCGCTGGGCTTCTCCCTGACTCAGGGCGGCAGGCCGGGCGTGGCTCCGGTGGGTAAGTTGCAGCGTAGCCAGCGTTTCGGCGATTAGGTCGGGCTGGGCCGGTAGTCCGGCTAGGTACTGCGCCAGTTGCAAATTTTGCGTCACCGACAACGAAGCGATCAGGTGCGGCCGCTGAAACACCAGTCCGATCGAGCGGCCCCGGTAGCGGTCGAGCTGGGCTTCGGATAGGGTAGTGAGGTCCTGGTCACCCACCACGACGCATCCGGTGGTCGGCTTCAGGAATCCGGCCAGCAGATGCAGCAGGGTGGTTTTGCCGCTTCCCGAATTGCCCAACAGCAGGCAGTGCGCTCCCGAGGCCACCCTCCAATCGGGAAACACCAGCGGGAAGGCCGCCGCAGCGTAGCGAAAGGTGACACCGGATACATTAATCATTGGGATCGGGACTGGATAGAGGGCGGGGAAACTATCGTTCGCGCAGGATGCGCCCCAGCATCATGGACGCAATGTCGGCTCCGGCGGGGGCGGCGAAGAAAAGCGGCTTCGCCTTGGTGGGGTGCAGAAAAATTCCATTTCGGTAGTGGTCGAAATCGGCAATGCTGTCGAGGTACACTACCATCTCGATCTCCGGATTGCGGAAGATCAGGCGCTGGTTGGTCAGGTAGATTTTGCCCGGTTCGCTGGCCCGCCAGGCATCGTCCGCCAGATGAAGGGTGCCTACGCTCGCGTTGCGCCAGTAGGCCCGGTTGGCTAGTTTGCGGCGCATCGCATCGGAAGAGGGACGAAGCGTAGTTTCCGTACCAAGGGCCCCGTGATGAATGGCTTCGTGGCGAACGGCGTCGCACAGAAAATGACAGGTCTCCTTCGGACGCAGCGTGAGAGGGACGAAGATATACGGCAACGCTTCATTCTCGATCTGCCAGTGTAGGCGGTATTTGATCAGTTCGGCGTAAGTGCGCTCGTCCCACTGCGGCGCAGCGTTCAGGTGCTCGATCAGCACCGTTAACTCTTCCTCCTCGGCAGCGGTGAGGGGTTGCTCGGTCACCGCTCCCTTGATAAAGCGAATGATCAGGTCGGCGGCCTTGCTCTGCTGCACCTGATTTTCTAGGGTGGGGGGCAACTGCAAACAGTGCCGCAGCTGATGCAAGAAGGCCAGTTCCTTGAAGTGCAGTCGTTGGTCTTCCCGGGCCTCATCGAGACTGCGGGCGTACACTTCTTGACAAACCTGGTGGTTCGCTAGGGCGACCGCCTTATCACTTAGTCCCAGAATGCGTTTCAGATGCAGCAAACGCTTTGTCTCTTCGGCATCCAGATGGTTGTCGTCGAAGCAGTAACGGAGATACTTTTTGTACAGATCGCGCAGCGAGCCATCGGTAAAATCTCGGAACAGATTAAGGTCGTAGCGATCTAGAATTGTCTGCACGTCGGCTCCCTGAATGTCGAGCAGCGGCCGCTCGGCCAACAAATTATTGATCTCAGTGAGGGCGTTCTGCCGGTGCTTTTGCCCGGTGACTTTGTTCCAGACCGACACCGGCTCCAATTTGGCCGGATAAAAAGCTTGGGTAAGAACCATACGATTAGGGTGTTGAGTAGACGATTGGTGAGGCTAAAGAACCCTAAATGTAGCAAAGAATTAAATAAGCGAAGTGCGTTGCCCGTGAAATTCTGGTTTTTCTCACTCCTCCTGCGGCGCCACGCGGGGCAACCAGGCGGCTATTATTCCCAATAGCGGAAGAAAAGCGCACAGCTCAAACACGTAGACAATGCTGGTAACGTCGGCGAGTTTGCCCAGCAGCGCGGAGCCTAATCCGCCCATGCCGAAGGCGAAGCCGAAGAACAAGCCGGAGATCATACCCACTTTGCCGGGCATCAACTCTTGGGCGTAGACCAAGATCGCCGGAAAGGCCGACGCCAGCGCCATCCCAATAAAAATCGATAAAGTGGTCGTCCAGAACAGGTTGGCGTAGGGCAGCAGCAGGGTGAACGGAGCAATACCCAAGATAGAAAACCAGATCACGTACTTGCGCCCGAAGCGGTCGCCGAGCGGTCCGCCGATCAGGGTGCCCACCGCCACTGCGGCCAGGAAGATGAACAAATACACCTGCGACTGTTGTACCGACACGGCAAACTTATCGATCAAGAAGAAGGTGAAGTAACTGGTGAGGCTAGCCAAGTAGAAGTATTTGGAGAAGATAAGCACCAGCAGCAACCCGATGGTGATATTCACCGTGCGGCGCGGCAATCGCGAATGACCCGCTTCGGCCGACGGGGGGCGGCTTTTTCTTTGCTGAAGGTTGTCCCGGTACCAACCGGCCACGCGCGTGAGCACGATCATTGCCAGCAGCGCGGCCAGCCCGAACCAGGCCACGTGGCCCTGTCCGTAGGGAATGATGATGATCGCTGCCAGCAGCGGGCCAATGGCGCCGCCCGCGTTGCCGCCGATTTGGAAGATCGACTGGGCCAGTCCCCGCTTGCCGCCCGAGGCCAGGTAGGCCACCCGCGACGATTCGGGATGAAACACCGCCGAACCCATGCCCACCAGGCCCACCGCCAGCAGAATAAAGGCGTAGTGCGCCGCTTGCGCCAGTAGCAGCAGTCCGGCCAGCGAGAACACCATCCCCACCACCAGTGAGTAGGGGCGGGGCGTTTTGTCAGTGACGTAGCCCACCACCGGTTGCAGCAGTGAAGCCGTGAGCTGAAACGCTAAGGTGATCAATCCGATCTGGGTGAAAGACAGCGTGTAGTTCTCTTTGAGAAGCGGGTAGATGGCCGGAATCACCGACTGCATGGTGTCGTTGAGCAGGTGCGCCCCGCTGATGGCGAACAAGATGGGCAGCACGGTTTTTTGCCCTGCTTCTTTTGGGGCGGGAGCGGTGATTGCCCCGGATGATTTTCGCATAACTCAATCGTGAAGCGCAAAAATATCGAATATCGAGCAGGGAATAATGAATGAGAAAGGAAATACTTATCTTTAGCCCAGTCATTTACCTTATCGCGTGCCCCAAAAACAAGATATCCCGAGTACAAACTCGTACGCTGGAATAACAGAATGGCTTCAGTCAGTACTAGCCACCGGTTACCTGAGCCTAATTGTGATCGGTATGGTATACGAGGCATTGTATTACCGGGCGTTTGGCATTAATATCTTCGAATACGCCGAGGTGCTGGACTTTCTATTGGTACCCTTCCGAAGACCTATTACGCTGTGGATGCTGCTGGTGATCTTCGGTTTCGGATACGGTGGCTATCGTTTCGATCTTTTTCTAGAGCGAAAGTACCCTCGGTTTCACCGGTACCTTAATTTTGGGCTTACCCGTTTTTCGTGGTTTAAACGGTACCGCCTGTTGACCTACATTGGCGGCGCAGTATTTCTGATTGGATTCACCGCTTGGTTGATCGGAGAGGATACCAGCAAGGATATGAGAGCAAAAATTCGCGCCGATACGCTAATTAAGTACGTTTCCCCTGCCGACCCCATTTTTCGGGGAAAGAAAATTGGCAAGAACGGAAGCTACTTTTTCCTGCTGGATGGTAGCGCTAAAATTCATATCATTCCCATCGATTCGCACATTCAGGAAATCCAACCGATCTTATGATCCCCCGCGAAACCATCGACGAAATTAAGGCCCGCGCCGACCTGCTGGAGGTGGTGGGCGACTACGTGAACCTGAAAAAGTCGGGCAGCAACTACCGCGGACTCAGCCCCTTCAACCAGGAGCGCACGCCCTCGTTCTACGTGGTGCCCTCCAAGGGGTTTTTCAAAGATTTTAGCTCGGGCAAAGCGGGTGATTCCATTACTTTTTTGATGGAGGTGGAAGGGATGAACTACCTGGAAGCCATCAAGCACCTGGCCAAAAAGTACGGCATCGAGATCGCCGAAGAAGCTCCCACCGACGAGCAGCTGCTGGCACAAAACGAGCGCGAGAGCCTGTTCATCGTGATGAAGTTTGCCAACGCCTACTTTCAGCAAATGCTGTGGGAAAACGAGGAGGGGCAATCCATCGGACTTTCTTATTTCAAAGAGCGCGGTTTCAGCGAAGAAACCATCCGGGAGTTTGGCTTAGGCTACAGTCTCGATCAGTGGGACGGGCTGCTCAAGGAAGCCACCGCCCAGGGGCACAACCCGGCGTTGCTGGAGAAAGCGGGCTTGGTGGTGAAAAAGGAAGCAGAAGACAATAAGTCAGAGCGAAGCTACGACCGCTTCCGGGGGCGGGTGATGTTTCCGGTGCATAACATCTCGGGGCGGGTGCTGGCCTTCGGAGCTCGAATCCTTGGTAATAAGACAGAAAGAACGGCGAAGTACATCAACTCGCCCGAGACACCGATCTACCACAAGAGCGACGTGCTCTACGGGCTCTACCAGGCCAAGCAGTTTATCCGCCAGGAGGACACCTGCTACCTGGTGGAAGGCTATACCGACGTGATCTCGCTCCACCAGGCGGGCATCAAGAACGTGGTGGCCTCGTCGGGCACCTCGCTCACCCACGAGCAGATTCGCCTCATCGCCCGCTACACCAAAAACGTGACGGTGCTCTTCGACGGCGACGCGGCCGGACTCAAGGCCTCGTTTCGGGGTATCGACATGCTGCTGGAGGGCGGACTCAACGTGCGGGCGGTGGTGCTGCCCGAGGGCGAAGACCCCGACACCCTGGCCCGCCAGCTGCGCACCGGCGAACTGCGCGACTATCTGACCGAGCACCAGGAAGACTTCATTGCCTTCAAGACGGCGATCTTTCAGCGGGAAGCGCAGTCCGATCCCATTCGACAGGCCGAACTGATCCGCGAGGTGGTGGGCAGCATCGCCAAGGTGCCCGACCCCATCCAGCGGCAGGTGTACGTGAAGACCACCGGGCAGCGGCTGGACATAGACGAGGCAGTGCTGTTTGCCGAGCTCAACAAAATTCACCTTCAGCAGCAACGCAGCGAAGCGCGACGGGCCTCCCAAAATTCGCCGTCCGAAGTGTTTCCCGGAATAGGCCCCGCCGAAGATACGCAGTCGGCGCTACCTGAACCCGCCGCCGAGGTGGGTCATCCCCCGGTGTACTACAAGGAAAAGGGCGTGACCCGGTTGCTGGTGCTCTACGGCGACTACCCGGTGGATGAAGAAACCAAGGTGTGTCACTACATCTTCTCGGAGCTGGAAGATATCACCTTGCAAACGGAGATATACGCGCAAATCTTCGCCCGCTACCGCGCGCTGACCGAGCAGGGGGTGGCGGTGACCGAAGAGCGCCTCATTGGAGAAGGAGATGAATTTATTGCTCAGGAAGTGATCGACATGGTGGTGGAGCACTACGTGCTGAGCGAAAACTGGGAGCTGCGCTACAACATCTACGTGCCCCAGGAGAAAGACGTGTTGCACCAAGTGATCGAGCGGGGCATTCTGGAGCTTAAATACGTGTACCTGAACCAGTTGCTGCAAGAAACCCGGCAGGGCTTACTCGAAGCAACAGACGAAGCCGCTCAGTTAAAAATCTTGCAGAACCACCAGTTGCTCAAAAAAACCCAAATGGAGATCGCTGAGCAGCTGGGCATCGTGGTGTCGTAGCGGTGCTGGATGCATCCCTAGAGCATCACAAAATCCCGAAAGTTTTCCCTCGTGATCACCTCGCCTTCCACTTGGTAAGTATCGGTAAAAGTCTTGGATAATCTCACCTTCTTCCTGGGGCTCCACTTAAATTCGTAAGCCTTCAGCTCCGTTCCGTTCTCCTCTACGTAGTCTATTTCCTGTTGCTGGGTGGTTCTCCAGAAATACGGTTTTGCTAAGGTCAACTTATACCTGTTTTGTTTGATACGTTCCGAAGTTGTCTTTCCGCTGTTAAATGCCCGGTGTGCTGCTCCAGTTCTTCCCAACTGATTGGAAACATCTCATATTCCCATTTCCTTCCCGTTAACGGTTCATTCAGCTCGTTGAATAGCGAGAAAGAAGAACCACTAATCCATAGCTGTACGTCCTTGAACTGATCAACGATGATCTTCATGGTTAGTCCTATACTATTGATTCGCTGGGCCTCATCGATGAACACCACTTTCTTATTTTCCAGCAACACCCGAATCTGCTCGGTGTTAGGGGTATCCAGGGAAGTCCGGGTTACCGGATCATCGCCGTCAAAGAACTTGTAGTCGAGTCCTTCCAGATATTTCAAAATGAGGGTAGTCTTGCCTACCTGACGTGGTCCGATAACCATAATGGCCTTACCGCGACCGATTTTCGGTTGTATCCGTGCCGCGAGCGTTCTGGGTATCATACCTCAAATTTACTCACTTGCCGTTGCATTCACAAATAGTTATAATATTCTTTGAACGCAATCATAAAGTATTATAGTTGTTGGCGTTAACGTTGTTGACTAGTTTTATAGTTACTCTTGGCTCTTATTGGTTCGGTGACCGGTGAGGACAACAGTAGTGTCGCAATTTTAGAACTGGCTATTATTTATGAGCATTGTTGTAGCTAGTGCATTCTCCATTCTTGTGTAAGTTCATAGTTTGTACTCCGACCTCCTGATTCTTCTTGCTGTAAAATTCCTTTTTCAATCAAATCTTTTATATCTCTTAATGCAGTATCAGCTGAACACTTAGCAATCTTAGCCCACCAGAACTATGTTGTACTTTCTGTAAGACCGCATAATACTTTTTTTTCTCAGAAAGAATCTGGTTTGACAAACTATAAAATCTTTGAGAACTTTCTTCGGAACGAGCAAGTAGCATGTCTGATAATGCCCTGGCAATTCGCCCGTTCCCATCATCAGAGGGATGAATTATGATGAACCAGAAATGAGCAATTGCGGCCTTTAGCACCTGGTCAATTTCAGTTTCTTGGTTAAACCAATGGAGAAACTCATCTATTTCTTTTTTTACAACATTGGGTGATGGTGCTTGAAAATGTATTTTTTCTTTTCCCATCGGACCTGAAACTACCTGCATTTCGCCGTCACGATAACACCCCGTATCTATTCTATGCATTCCGCTCCAACCGGTTGGAAACAGTGCTGCATGCCACCCAAAAATCCGTTCATGATCAAGGGGGCTATCAAACCTTTGTGTTGCATCAAGCATCATTTCTACGACACCTTCCACATTTTTATCAACATGAACGACACCTGCATATTCCAATCCTAATCTTCTCGCTATCGAGGAACGAACCTGTTCATAATTAAGCATTTCTCCTTCAATCTCAGACGATTTCAAAACATCTAAAGTCAAAGTTGACAACATGGTGTCTTCCTTTGTTGAAAAACCAAGCGCTCCCATGTGTCCGAAAACTTTTCCTTGCAGATGACGAACCTTACCTAAAATCAAACTGATTTGCTTATCATCCCAGGTGAATTCAGGCCAACTCTCGTATTCGTATATATACCTTGCCATGAACTATCATCGTTTTGCGGTAAATATACAGACTAATATCCGCATATTTAATGGGAATAGGATCGCTTTTCTCCGCACCACTCTCTCCACATCAGCGACAACGGCCATTGCGAGCTGATGATCAACATGTTGGCTATTTATGCCTAAGTATCAGTTTCTGTGCTTTGGGCGGTAAAATATCCAGCTCAATTTCGCTAGGTTGAGGGCAGTGGGGAAGTGGTTTTCTGAATTACTTTTCTGGCGGGCTGGTAACTAGAACTGATTAAGTTAGTTTCACGCTCAACTCAAATCCTACCTCCCCCGCAACGCTTCCGCAATCCCCCGCAGGCTGCCCGAAATGTCCTCCATCGTCTCCACCGCCTGCGCCATGCCGTTAAGCTCTTTCGCGCGTTGCTGCTTGACAAAGATCGCTTTGATATCCTCCCAGCGTTGCCGGTCGGCTTCGGTGAGCAGGTCACGCATCTCCTTGAGCTTGAGCAAATTAGCTTCGGCCCCGGTGGTGAGGGTTTGCGCTTCGTTCTCGTAGTGCGAGCGGATCAGCGTTTGCAATTCGGGCTCGTTCATCACCGGCACCACCCGCTCGGCCAGCTTGTTCATGTCGCGGTACGAACCCTGCAGTTTAAAGGGCGGCTCGGTGCGGTACGCGTCCGCCTGCCCGGCCGAGTGAATGTACTCGGTGTTCACCTGCAGCACCACGTCGCGCACGGTGAGTAGCTTTTCCAGCACGGTCACGTACTCCCGCACTTCTTCGGCCGTGTGGTTGGTCTCAAACTCGGCCCCGGCCCGCTCGCCGGTTTCGGCCATCCCCACCAGCGTTTGCACGTCGCGCTGACTCCGGCTGGCCAGTTGGTTGAGCACCGGGTTAGACGTCAGACAGTTCTCGATGTAGCTCAGCTTGAAAGCGTCGGCCGAGTCGCCAATGATGTCGCCCAGGTTGTAGATGTCGGCGCGGTTGGTCAGCATGTCGGGAATCCGGAACTTGTCGCCACTTTCGGTGTAGGGGTTGCCCGCCATCACCACGCACACTTTTTTGCCCCGAAAATCGTAGGTCTTGCTGCGTCCCTTGTACACGCCCTCGATCTTGCGCTGGGCATCGCAGAGGGAAATGAACTTCTGCAGAAACTCCGGGTGGCAATGCTGGATGTCGTCCAGGTAAATCATCACGTTGTCGCCCATCTCGAAGGCGAGGTTGAGCTTTTCCAGCTCCTCGCGCGCCCCGGCGTTGGGTGCCTGGGCCGGGTCTACGGCCGTTACGGCGTGCCCGATGGCCGGACCGTTGATCTTCATAAAGATAATGCCCAGGCGGTTGGCCAAGTACTCCATCAGGGTCGTCTTGCCGTAGCCGGGCGGCGAAATAAGCAGCAGCATGCCCATCAGGTCGGTGCGCTTGTTGGCTCCGGCCGTACCGATTTGCTTGGCCAGATTAGCTCCGATGAGCGGCAGGTAGACCTGATCGATCAACTGATTGCGCACGAAGGACGACATGACCCGGGGCTTAAATTCTTCCAACCGCAGCTCGTGCGTGAAGTCTGCCGTTAGTTGCCGCTTGAGGGCTTGAAACGCTCGGAACGTAGGTACCGTTTCTTCGGCGAAAACCGACAGCCGATCCATAAACTGATTGTAGTCCAGCCCGTAGTTTCCTTCCGGGAGCAGCGGATGGTTGCCCTGCAAACCGGTGAGGGTTTGGTGCAGAGTGGCCTCGGCAACCTGGTCGGTGTCCAGTTGGTCAGAGAACAGCAGCAGGGCGGCTTCATCGGCAAAACGAGCGTCCTGCTCGGTCTGCTTGGCAAACGAACGCACCCACCGGCGGATGAGGCCGTACTGAAGCCACCGATCATCCTGCAGGTTGTCTACCGACTGTCGGTAGGTTTCGGTGGCCTGGCTCTTCTTCAGGTACTTCCTGAACTGGTCGCGCAGCGTCACCGACGCCTGGTCGATGGCAAAATCGTCGTCGCTGATCAGTTCGTAGAAGAGATACTCAGCCGCCGGAGCCACGGTTTTTTCATTGAAGAGTTTAGTTTCCCGAACGAACGCCTCCACCACCGCGGCAATGGTCTGCTGCACCTGGTCAAACTCGTGGCTGTGCGGGAAGACGTGCAGGATGGCTCCGGCTCCCTTGAGCTGGTGGTTGAGCTGCTTGCGCACCGGAGCTTCCAGAAAGTGCAGCCAGCACAAGGCGGCGCAGGTCCGCGCTTCGGCGGGATAGCGCAGCAGTCCGGCCGAGCGGCGCATCGTCACCAACGCTCCCAGGATACGCGCCGCGTCGTGGTCGTGCACGCCCTTCACGTAACCTTCGTCGTAGCGCGTGGTCATCCGCTGCTGCACGTAGGCGATCAGCGCATCCGAATCTTTATCGGCCAGCTCTTCAAGTGAGGCACCGGACGCAGCTTCCCGATAGAGCTGGTAAGCGAGAAACTCGGCCCGATACACTTCTGAAGTTTCCGACACCAGTGACTGGTTCCAGTACGGCCGGTAGGGTTCCACTTGCTCGGGAGCCATTGGCTCGTAGAAATTGGTGCCGGTGAGGTGATAAAACAACTGATCGTCTTTGGCCACCGTGGTCAGGGCCAGGTCGGCGGTGTTCACCGAGAAGGCGTGCTCCCCGAAGCGGATTACGTCCTGTCCGTCGACGAACAGCTCGGTACGATCTTTCAGTTGACGCACCGCGTCTTCCTGCGCCGACTTCAGGCGACTCTGCACTTCGTCGGCCCGAACGCTGTCGCCGAGTTGCTGCAATTCGGCAATGATGCGGCGCGTTTTCTCGATCATCAGGTCGGCGGCGAAGTAGCCGTTCAGCTCGGTCACCGACTTAATGCTACTCACCCGGTTTTGCACCGCCTTTAGGATGCGGTCGGCCGACTGCACCAGGTTGGTAGCACGCTTGTTACGCGCCTCCACCAACTGCACCTTGCGCGACTCAAAAGCATTGTAGACCTCATCGCGCAGCTGGGTGATCTGCTCGATAAAGTCGTCGAACTCAACAAATTTGCCTTCCAGTTCTTCCAGTTGCACCATCAGCTTGTTGGCGTACTCGTCGCACTTGTCGGGCGTGTCCGACACGTCGAGGTAGTTCACCATCGCCTGGTTGATAAGTTTGGTCTGCGCAAAAAATTCAGCTTTGCCTTCGGCGCTCATCAGCTCCTTGCGTTGGCGCTGTAGCTTTGCCTTGGCTTTGTTGAGTTCAGAGAAGATGGCCGAGATGTTGTCGACAATTTGGGTAGTTTGGGTCGCATCCTTAATCGTCAGGTTGCTTACGATCTCGATGAGCATCTCCAGTTCGCCCGACAATTGCTTGATTTGCTCGGTTAGCTCCTGGGCTTCTACCGCCTTCTTTACGCCCGCGATGCTGGTTTCCAGCGATTGGACGCGCTGGTGGTAGGGTTGCAGGGCATCGTCGCGCAGCAGAAAGCGCACGCACTGCTGGGCCGTTCGCTCGGCCGATTCGGCCAGTTGGGTTTCGTACTCCGCCACGCGCGCCTCGTCAACAAAACGCAGTTCTTTGAGCGAGATCACTTCGCCGCGCCGCTCCCGCAGTTGCGACAGTGCCGCCACAAAATCATTGATGTGCTCGTACGACTTCTTGGTCAGGTCGCGCTGCAGGTGATCGGCCGATTGCAGCACTTCATCGGTGCGACGTTGGGTATTCTGCCGGAGGTTGCGCACCTTCTCGAACTCGTCGGTGGCGGCAACGGCGGTTTCGCGGATGGCCCGCAATGGTTCGCTGATGGTGGCCGCTTCGGGACTGTCCAGCCAGTAGTAGGCGTCCAGCACCGTGGTGGCTTGCTTTTGCAGGTCGACGTACAAGTCTTGGTAGCTTTCGCCCTTCTCCACCAAGCTGATCAGGGCCTGGCACTCGGCCATTGCCCGCACGATGTCCTGGTTGCCAATCTTGAACAAATACGAATCGCTTTGCTCGGTGAGCGGAAAGTTGGGACCCACGTAGGGGGTTTGCCAGATGCGGATGGCGTGGTGCTTCTTGGGTTCGGCGTCGGCGTTGAAGTAGCACAGTTCACCGTTTTCGAAGATGGCGTAGCCGTGGCCGATGATGGGCGTCCGCACCGTCTGCTCAATGATGTTGTAGGGCAGCAGTTGGTATACCCCCTGTTCCTGGTGGTAAAAAACGTACAGATAATCTTCGCCGTTGGGCGACATCAACTTTTGCTCGAAGCGCAAGTCGTCTAGCTCGCTATCAAACTGTTTAAAGGCACCGGTTTGTAGGTAGTAGCCGTTCGGGAAGAGAATTCCCTGGTCATCAGGTAGCAGAATACCGGCCTGCGCCACCGCGTCGATGCGGCGGACTTCCTGCAACTTGGCGTTGTAAGCAATGTAGCGATAGTCTTTCTCTTGGTACGGACGGATTTTGAGCAGTACGATGTTGCCCAGCAGTGCGTAGTATACTTCGGCATCGTCGAGCGTTTGGTCGGGATTCTCGACTTCTTCGCGGTAGATGCCCTGGCCCTGTTCGGTGTTGTCTTCCACCTTGATGGTCAGGTCACCGCCCACGGTTTCGACGAACACCCGGTCGGCCACCGAGATGTGCGGGTACTTTCCTTCGCGTTGGTCGTCGCGGGTAGTGCGCTGCCAGACGAAATCGTGCTGTTGGGGCAACTCGATCTCGTGTTCGCTGCGGTTGTCGCGGTAGACCAAGGCCTCGCCGTCAATCTCCCACTTAAAGGCCTTCAGATCACTGGCGCTCTTGCTGATCCGGAAGACCATGTACAGGTACGGTCCGCGGCGCACGAAGCGAATAAATTTGGTGTCTTTGTAGTATTTGTACAGCTTCTGAAAGTCAGCCGCAAAGGTAGCATCATCGAGCAGTTCGTAGCCCAGCGAACGAAAGCTGTGCTCCTGGTAGGCGTACAGACTAAACACATCGGAGAGCTCCACGGAAGTTTTGAGTCCCAGGTGCACGTTGTAGCCGAATAGAAACTTAGTGCCCAGCGGCACCATATCGTAGGGAATGCAGTTGTGCTCAGTGTGAATTCGCTCGGTCGCAATGAGTTTAGTTTTGATCGCTCCGAACACCTCCTGCCGGGCCTGGTTGAGTTGCTGCAAACGTTCGCGCAACTGCTGAGTTTGCTGCTGCAGCCGGTTTTGCAGGATTTCGTAGGTGGAGCCGGTGAGGGTCGGGGTGGGTTCGGTAGTTGCTGCTTCGGGCATACAAGTTGATATTTAAAACATCATTAAGTCTAATTTTCTTATATTGCTTTCAAATCGTTTTATCATGAAAACACTAAAAGTTACTATTCGTGAAGATCAATACGCTGACGAAGTCTTAACCGCACTAGAAAATATTCCGTCGGTTACTATAGAGAATATCAGCGACGAGATACAACAAGCGATCCTTGGCATGCAAGCGATTATCCGCGAACATCCGAAAGTTGATATGGAAGAGGAAGAACTGCAAGCTATGATTCAACAAGAAATTAATGATATACGAAAAGAAGATTCTCAATAATGCCGGTTAAGGTAGTAGTAGACGCCAACATTTTGCTGAGTGCTCTTATTGGTAAAATAACTGGCCAATACTTTGATAGACTTCTAATTGCGGGAGCTTTGGGTAATATTCAATTGTATCATACTGATCGCCTCATCGCTGAATTTTACGCCTCTACTCGGAAGCCGAAGTTACGCAAGTCGGAAGCCGAAGTTACGCAAGCTAATTGATCCTGAAAAAGCAGTTCTTTTCATAGAAAAGTTTGAGGTGGTGAGCAGTTATGTCACCATCAATCCGACTGCATTATCATCTACCTCCCGCGATCATAAAGACAATTATCTCTTGGCATTGTCAGAACAGGTAGCCGCTAACTATCTTATCACCGGCGACAAAGATCTGCTGGTTTTGAAACGTTACCAGTCTACTCAAATATTTCGCTTTTCTAACTTCAATACTACATTCTTTGGTGATTAAACGGTGCGCGTACCCAATGTAGCGCTACTGCTGTCTCACCGCTTCGTAATTCAGCAGCTCCATCGTATCGCCGCCCAGTGCCATAGCGTAAATCTTATGCTTCGTAAGCAGTTGGACGATGGGTTCGGGTAGGTGCAGGCTGGAGAATATAGGGACTACCGTTTTGCCTTCGTACTCTGGAAGAAAGTCGAAAATGTCTTTTAATTTACTGGCAAAATCAAGCACGTATTCTTGCCGAGGAGTCGATTTGGTTTCGTTGATGAACAGATAGTCATCGCAGATAACGAGGGCATCAAATTCAGTAAGTTTCTTCCGGTCTTTTCGACTTCGCCGCATGGTGCGGGTCATGTAGATATCAATGCTAGCGCATCCAAACAGGGTAGTTGCCACTGAGCGTACATTGGGGGCGGCAATGTCTTCGGCAAGCGTACCCAATCGGTTAGCCAGTTCACCCCACTTCTTGTTCATTTCCTTTCTGTCTTGGCGCGTTTCATCTTTGAACTCAGCCATTTCATCTTTGAACTCAGCCATTTCCTCTTTGAACTCAGCCATTTCCTGCTTAAAATTAAGCATCTCTTCTTTTAGTACTTGATCACTCTCCTCAAGTTTCTTAATTGACCTGGTAGATTGAACGATAAATTCGCCAAGTACGGCTTCCAGGGTGCTGACGCGTTCGCTAACTTCTTGATCCATTGTATTTACGATTTTTTGGATACAATTTACGATTTTTTCGGCAAATAGTTGGAAACAGTTAGATGATCAGAGTCTACCCGACTGCCTCACTGCTATAACTGCAAATTCCGCATCGGCTCGTCCGCCAATCCGGCGGTGCGGGCCATGTCGAGCAGTTTGTTTAGCCCGTCTTTTTCCTTGCCGTCGGTCTGGTTCATCATCTTGAGCAGCAGGGCCGACACGGTGAGGTTCTTTAAATCGTCAGACGAGACCCCGAACTGGTCTACCAGCTTGCGCAAGTTTTCTTTGAGTCCGCCGCCGCCGTTGGAGTGCAGCAGGGCAGTCTTCACCTCCTGCAGCGAGCCGTTTTTGCTGATCATGCCGTCGATGGCCTTACCTTTGGCGATAGAACCCATGATCTGGTCGAAGAGCATGGTTTCGCCGCCGATGATCTCGATGTTGGCCGCTTTCAGCGCTTCGCTAATCACTTTGGCTTGCGACTCAGCAATCTCGCGTTGGATATCGATACGGGCCAGTTCCAGCGCTTTCTCAGTCTCCAGACGCAGTTTAAATTCTTCATGCTCACGGCCCGCGCCGTCGAGCACCTGCATGGCGTTGGCTTTTTCGCGAATTCCTTCGGCTTCCGATTTGTACTTCTGCTGCATCACGCGGGCTTCGGCGAGTCCCTGCTGCTCGTCGGCGGCGGCCTTGATCTCGATCACCTGGGCGTCAGATTTGCCCTGCTCCAAACTGATCTGCGCGGCCACCATGCCCAGTTTTTGGTCAGCTTCCGATTGGGCTTCGGCCCGTAGGCTGATGCCCTTGGCGTCGGCTTCGGCCTGGGCCTCGATCACCCCGGCTTCGGCTTCGCCCTCTTTCTCGCGGGCGGCGGCCTTGGCTTCCATCACCTGGGCTTCGGAGAGTCCGATGGCGGCTTTTTGGGCTGCTTCGGCATCGGCCATCGTCTTCATGGCCACGGCCCGGTGCGCGGCCGAATCCTGTTCGGCCTGGGCGTCGATCATCAGTTGCTTGGCGCGGTGCTCGGCGGCCTGCTGGGCGGCTTCGGCCGCTTTGATCTCCTTCACCAGCGATTCCTGCGCGTCGCGCTCGGCGTTCACAATGGCGACTTGTTTGCTTCGGTCGGCCTCGGCCATTGCCTGCGTGTCCTTGATCTTTTCTTCTTCAATCACCGTGGCTTTTTCCACCATCACCCGCTCGCGAATCACCTCCTGAATATTCTTGCGCTCTTCTTCCAGCGCCTTTTCTTTTTCGATGCGGGCCAGCTCCACCACCCGCTCCTTGTCGGTAGATTCCAGCAAGCGGGCCTGGTCTACGCGCTCCTGCTCGATGGCGTCGGTGCGTTCTTTGTTGCGCTGCGCGACCAGAATTTGCCGCTCTTTGTTCTGCTCCAGCGTGCCGACCTCTTCTTCGGTGGCAATGCGGGCTTGCTCCGAGCGCTTGTGCTCTTCCTGACGCACCTTCTCGCGCTCGGCCGCTTCCCGCGCCCGGATGTTAGACACCTCGCGGGCTTGCTTTTCTTGCTGCTCGGTGAGTTGCTTGTCCAGCTCCAGGATGGTTTCTTCGGCTTCCACGTCCTGCTTCTTAAGCATTTTGCGCTTCTCGTTCTCGATCAGGTTGGCCTGCACCTTTTGCTGGGCCGTCAGGTCGATGATCTTCTTGATTCCCTCCGCATCCAGAATGTTGTTTTCGTTCAGGCTTTCCAGCGGAGTTTGCTCGAGGTAGTCAATGGCGCAATCGTCGAGAATGTAACCGTTGAGGTCCGTACCAATTTCTTCCAGGATTTTATCCTTAAACTGGGCGCGCGAGTTATACAGCTCCACAAACTCAAAGTGTTTACCGACGGTCTTTAGGGCTTCCGAGAACTTGGCATCGAAGAGCATCTGCAGTTCCTGAGGATCAGACGCCCGGTTGCAACCGATCGACTGGGCCACGTGCACCACGTCTTCGCGGGTTTTGTTGACCCGAATGAAGAACGACACTTTAATGTCGGCCCGTAGGTTGTCGCGGCAAACGAGCCCGTCTTTGCCCACTCGCGAGATTTCCATCGCCTTTAGCGTGATATCCATGACCTCCAGTTTGTGGAGGACGGGCACGACCATGATCCCGGAGAAAGAAACCTTCACGTCGCCCGAACCGGTGCGCACCAGGGCTTCGCCTTGTACCGCTTTTTGGTACATTTTGATGAAGAAAACCAGCATGCCCAGCACGACGACCACCGCCAGAACCAGCAGAAATAGTGTTATTGATGTTCCCATGATTTGATTGTTTAGGTGATGAATAGAATGATTGAATGAGAGGATTATCGAATTATTAAGTGATGTAGGGTTCTACTAGGTAGACGTTGTGCCCGGCGTCGTACTCGATGACCATTGCCGACTCGCCCGCCAGCAGCGAACTGCCCTCGTAAGCCCGTACGTTGAGCACGAGGGGCGCCCCGCCGGTTGGCACCTGGGCTTGTCCCACCTTTGTAGGACTGGCGGCAGAGGTTATCTGGCAGATTTTGCCGACCGGGGTGGTGTTGTCTTCCTGGTCTAGCGCCTGGTACACCCGCACAAAGGGCGTGGTCAGAAACTTGGCGATGAACAAACTGACCAGCAGGGCGGGAAGCAGCACCGCCAGCGAGAGCACCAATGAGTCGTTGCCAAGGTAATGGTTGCCCAGCACCGTGATAGCCCACCAGGGCACCACCAGGAAAGTGAGAAACAGCATAAACGGCACCTGACCCAGGTTGAAGAAGACCAACACGTGGTTGAGCCAGGAAACCGACAGCTCTCCGTCGACGTCTGCCTCGGCCTCCAGGTCCACGTCCACGTCGAAGAAATCTAGGTCGATGGCTCCCAGGATCACCACCAGCCAGTACACCAGTACGAACACCAGCCCGGCGGTGGGAATGATATTCGGGGCCGAAACGGCGGCATCGAGTAGCTCAGTCATCGTTCTTGTTGTTTTGTTGTAGTCGTTTTTTCAGCTCCAGCAGTTTTTCCGAAGCGGCCGGATTTTCGCCGTCGCCCAGGGCTTCTTCGATTTCTGCATCCAGGCTTTTCGGCCCGTCCGCGATCTCACCGTACGATTCGGCCAGCGCTTCTTCGGCTTCTACTTTGGATTTCATACGCTCCAACATTGCTGTCGTACTTGAGGTATCGATGCTGGTCATTTGCTTATTGATCGATTTGGTGGCGGTGCTCACTTTCAGGCGGGCTTCCAAATTTTTTAGTTCGTTTTCCCAGGTGCTAATGTTGGATTTTAGTACGTCGACGTTGCTTTCCAGCTTTTGCACCGATGCTTCGTAGCGTTGCTGCTCGCCGTTTAAGCGAGCCACTTCCTGGTCGGCCTGCTCCTTGCGATTTAGGGCTTCGGTGGCCAGTCGGTCCGCCTCGTTAGCGGCCAGGTCGCCGGTTTCGGCTTTTTTCAGCAACAACACGGCCTTTTCTTCATAGTCTTGCGACCGTTCTTCGGCATTTCTTACGTCACGTTGCGCCCGGATTTTCAGGGCCTTCACCTCGGCCATTGCCTGCAGGGCTTTGTCTAGTTCGGCCCGCAGGTCGCGGATGCCCTGCTGCGTGAGTTTGATAGGATCTTCGAGCTTGTTGATCGCGTTGTGCGCTTCGGCTTGTCCTACTTTGAATAATCGATTGAAAATGCTCATGGTTGTATGGGTTTAAGTGGATACTGGATGATTTTCTACATGGCAAGATGCTGGATGGCTAGATACTAGCTGTTGGCTACTAAATGATAGTGACCAGTGATAGTGACCAGTGATCGTTCCACGACGGCCAGTGACCCGCGCGGCGGCCGCAGTGACCAATCTGGTAATAAGTTATATTGGATACATAGTGACTAATAGTTATGATTCTACTTGCAGTATGATAATTAATACGTAGATTTGCTAACAAAGTTATCATTACTAATAAAATTAGCTAAAAAATAGGATATGTCAGTCATCGGAAAGAACATAAAAAAGATTAGGACTGCGCAAAAAATTAGTCAAAACGAATTTTCTGAGCTATTTAACGTGTCTCGAGCAAGCGTTGGGTCTTACGAGGAGGGAAGAGCCGAACCACGGATTGACACTGTTATTAGTATTGCTAACCATTTTAGTCTTTCTATTGATACCCTACTCACCAAAGAGCTAACCTTTGATGAATTGTATCAGCTTAATATCATTGAGCACGATACCTCCGTAGCGGATGCCGAGCGGCTGGCGCTGACCGACAAAGACCATCGGAAGGAAGACACCCCGCTGGTGGTCAAGGAGAACTACCTGGAATACATCGTTAACTACGATCACAAGGATTACATCAACAACCTGCCGTTTATCCGGCTTCCCAACACGCAGTACGAAAAAACCCGGGCCTTTGAGGTGCAGGATAACGCAATGGAATTTAACGGCCATGGCCTGCTGCACGGCGATATCCTATCGTGTTCGCCGGTGGAGAAAAAAGACCTGCGCGAAGACGAAGTCTACGTGCTGGTAACCGACCAAAACATTTACGTTCGTCGGCTCGTGCGCACTACCCCAACCCTGGAATTCCGTCCCGACAACCCGAACTTTATCCGGCTGGACTGGTCGAAGCACAATTGGCAAGAGCTCTGGAAGGTAGACGGTTTTTACAGCACCATTCTCGATCCCCCTTCAATGCAGGAAGAACGCATTGCGTTGCTAGAAAAGAAGGTGGGCGAACTAGAACGCTGGATGCGGCAGCATTAGTCAAGCTCAGTTGCGCTACCCGAAGGCTTTTTGTACCTTCCCCGCCCAATGACTTAGCCAGTTTTTCTACTATGCCCCCCACCAACTCTCTGCTTACGCTGCTCGACCGCATCGAAGACTCTTTCGACCGTACCAAGTTTGCCATTCGGAAGAAGCTGGATTGGATTAAACCCGTGATGATTGTGCCCTACCGCGGCTACGGCAACGAGCAGTCGGTGACCCTGACCGGGCGCGTGCTGGAGGATACCGGGATGATCAAACCCTCGGAAGAGGACACGATTTGGAAGAACCTGGTGGCTTCCTACAAACGGGTGGCCAGCCGCGAGATTCCGTTCGTGCGGGTGCAGGGGGTGTTTCAGGGGCAGGCACGCACGGTAGAAACCGACGAAGAGGGCTACTTTAGCCTCACCTTTGCGGTGGACGAAGCCCAACTAGACCCTGACACCGCCTGGTATCCGGTGCAGTTGCGCCTGCTGGATGCGGTGGTAGAGGATCAAAGAGAGGTGACCGCCACCGGAGAAGTGCTCATTCCCGATCTCCAATCAGACTTTGGCGTAATCTCTGACATTGACGACACGGTGCTGGTGTCGGACGTGGGCCGACTGTTGCGGATGTTTCGACGGGCCTTTTTAGAAAATGCCATCGCCCGCTTGCCCTTTCCGGGAGTAGCGGCCTTTTACCGGGCCTTGCAAGTGGGTAGCCTGGAAAAATCGCACAACCCGTTCTTTTTCGTTTCCAGCAGTCCCTGGAACCTGTATGATTTGCTGGTTGAGTTCTTTGATCGGCAGGATATACCCAAAGCACCGGTGCTGCTGCGCGACATTGGCATCAGCGATACCATGTTTATTAAAGAAGGGCACGGAGTGCACAAGCTGCGCAACATTCGGCGAATTCTGGAAACCTATCCCTCGCTTAACTTTGTGCTGGTGGGCGACAGCAGCCAGCACGACCCGGAAATCTACCGGCAGGTGGTGGAAGAGTACCCCGGCCGCATTCTGGCGATTTATATCCGCGACGTGACGCCCGACCACCGCGACGTAGAGATTGTGAAGATCGGCGACGCGCTGCGGGAGCACCAGATCGATCTGGTCTACTGCGAGCATACCGAAGACGCCGCCCGCCACGCCATTGAGAAGCGCCTGCTATCGCCGGACCGCCTGCCGGAGATTCACCGTGAGAAAGAGCAGGATGAAGAAGCCTGAGCGGTAGGCTTATGAAAGCAACAAAAGCGCTCAGCGACTATAGACGATTGCTGTAGGGCCTTTTCCTTCCAACGATCATTTCGTACATTTCGCTTTCACTACTAACCTAGTTGATCATGAAACAATATTTCTTCGCTTTTCTTCTGCTTGTTCTATTTGGCAATAACGATCAAGTACAGGCTCAATCCGCCTCGTCGGACGGGTCTTTTGACTATCCGGAGACACCGGTGCGTCCGGTCACCGATACCTATTTTGGTAAGGAAGTGACCGACAACTACCGCTGGATGGAAGACATGAAAAGCGCTGAAACCCAGAACTGGTTCCGGACTCAGGGCGAATATACCGACAGCATTCTTGATCAACTCCCGGGCCGCGACAGCCTGATTGCCACCTTTGAACGTTACGACCAATTGGAAGCGGTAAGCTACGGCCGGGCGGTAAAGCGGGGCGATCAGTATTTTTACCGAAAGACGTTACCCGGCGAAGCAGTAGGCAAACTCTACACCCGCAAAGGCGAATCGGACAAGGAAACGTTGTTATTTGACCCTCGCGCCTATGATCCAGACAAGGAGTACGCCATGAAAGACTTCATCCTTAGTCCTGATGGGCAACGAATAGCCATCGGATTACAGGAAGGCGGCGGGGAACTCGCGACCGTACGCATCATACGGGTGGCTGACCGGACGTTTGAACCTGACAGCGTACTAAACATGCACGTGGGTGATGTGGAGTGGATGCCTGACGGTGAAGGCTTTTTGTACACTCCGCAGAATTCCAGTGATCCGAACGACCCCAAAGGTAACCTGAATACCAGGGCCCGGCTGCACCGCTTAGGTACCGATGTCGCCGCCGATCGGGAGGTATTCTCCCGCGCCAAGTATCCCGATTTGGGCATCCGCCCCGACCAGTATCCGGTCTTGTTTTTTTCCAACGACGACACCCAACTCTACGGGTCGTTGATATCGGTCGACAACCGCGTCAGTGCGTGGGTAGCCGATCCGGCCGAACTAACCAAAGAAACCATTGCCTGGAAACGATTGGCCGCTCCGGCCGACAGCGTATACGATTTTGTGAAACTAGGCGACTACCTATACTTTCACAGCGTAAAAGATGCACCCAATGGTCAGATCTTGGTCACCGATGCTGATCATCCGAACCCCGCCAATGCTACCGTATTGCTTCCCGAAGGCAAGCTAAATATCACTGGTATCACTTCTAGCAAAGATTATCTGTTCGTCACCCTCAATGATGGTGTCAACGACCAAATCCGGCAGTACGCTCCTGGCCAAGACCAGTGGACCGACGTGCCGTTGCCGATGAGCGGCACTGCCTGGCTCTACCCGCTCGATGCCGCCCACAGTAATGAAGCAATTGTGTATCTCACCTCCTGGAAACAACCCCTCGCCTTATACAACTATCAGCTAGAGGACCAGGAGTTGGTCCGCAGCGCCTTTGACGTATCAGTAGACTACCCCGGTACCGACGAACTGGTGGTGGAAGAACTGGAAATTCCTGGCCTGGATGGCACTATGGTGCCGCTCTCGCTGATTTATCGCCAAGGATTGAAGAAAGACGGCAACGCCGTATGCTTTATGAACGGTTACGGAGCCTACGGCTACTCGGCGATCCCCTACTTCAGCACGCGTTACCTGGCAATGCTCAACCAGGGGGTGGTTGTGGCCATCACGCACCCGCGCGGCGGTTCAGAAAAAGGTCAGGATTGGTACCGGGCCGGGTTTAAGTCCACCAAACCCAACACTTGGCGTGACTTCATTGCCAGTGGTGAGTACCTGGTTGAAAACGGCTACACCAGCCCTGAACACCTTATCGGTATGGGGACCAGCGCAGGCGGCATCCTCATTGGCCGGGCCATCACCGAGCGGCCCGACCTGTTTGCCGCTGCCATCAGCAACGTAAGCTGTTCTAACGCACTGCGGATGGAAGAATCACCCAATGGGCCGGTGAACGTACCGGAGTTTGGCACCGTTAAAGACTCAGTGGAGGCGATGGCGTTATACGAGATGGATGCCCTTCA
The DNA here is from genome assembly GCA_965217295.1 of Cyclobacteriaceae bacterium. Classification (GTDB taxonomy): domain Bacteria; phylum Bacteroidota; class Bacteroidia; order Cytophagales; family Cyclobacteriaceae; genus Tunicatimonas. The sequence continues at coordinate 931,442 of CBDCHR010000008.1, read as the reverse complement.
TCACGTAGAAAAGGGTACCGAATACCCGGCCGTGATCTGCGTGGGCGGCATGAACGACCCGCGCGTGATTGCTTGGCAGCCGGGCAAATTTGCCGCCGCTTTGCAGCAAGCTTCTACCTCTAACCAACCGGTGCTCATGCAGGTCAACTACGACAACGGTCACTTTACTGAGGATAAGCAGGTCACCTTCCGTAATTTTGCTAATATGTTTGCCTTTGCCCTCTGGCAGGCGAGCCACCCGGCTTTTCAGCCCGACGTGACAACCGCCAAAGGAGGCAACTGAGGGGCAGTGAACGTAAGGGCAATCCACACCCCCTCCTCTAATTTTTACATCCCCTCGTACTCCAGCGTGACCGAGCCGCCCGAGGTGTGCAGGTTTACCGGCACGCCGCCGCCGTTCACGCTGCCATTAATGCTGTTTTTGTCCGATTCGCCGGTGAAGTTCACCAGTTTGGTGTTCACCCGGTTGCCTGATAAATCCAGGTCGAGTCCTTGTCCGCCGGGAATGGTGGCCGTGATGCCGCCGCCGCTGGTTTTCAGGGTTAAGAACTTGCCCAGCTCCTCCACGTCGGCGCGGATGCTGCCGCCGCTGGTATGCGCTTCCAGACTGCCCCGAATGTTTTCCAGGTTAATGCTGCCGCCCGAGGTCTCCAGCATCGCTTCGCCTTCGGAGCCGTCTACCCGAATGGATCCGCCGCTGGTGTTGGCGTCTAGTTTGCCCTGGTAGTCGTTCACGTTGATGCTGCCGCCCGAGGTGTGGGCTTTCGTGGTGCCGCTGAGATGGTCAAAGTTGAGACTGCCGCCGCTGGTGTGAATGTCGTGCTGGCCCTCCACGTCGGCCACGCTGATGGAGCCGCCGCTGGTAGACAAATTGCACGACATGCTGGTAGGCACCATCACTTTAAAGGAGATACTCACCTTGCTATTGCCCCAATTGCTTCCCTGGCGTTCGGCGGTGGCGATCACCTTAGCACCATCCTGGCGAACGTCGATGGTGTAGTCTTCCAGGGCCTCTTCGATGTCATCGTCGTCGCTACCGAACAGGCTCCAGCCGCCGTTGGGCTTTACGTACACTTCAACGGTGACCTGGTTGCCCGAGGTGCCGACCACGTCGATGCCCCCGCCCGAGGTTTCTACCTCCAACTTGCCCGGGCCATTAAGCGTGAAGGTTTTGGTGAGATACGGATCATTGCTGGCGTGGCCCAAGATTGGCAGCAGCACCGCGAACAGAAAATAACCAGAAGTCTTCATAACAGTAAGGTTTAGGTTTATAACACAGTGACCATGCCAGCTCAAGCACAGTGCCAGTTCTGTAAGATTTTGATAGTCAGATAGTTGTGTAAGCATAGGTAGTCAACTACTGTTCGTATTCGCACACTAGTGTTCGGTTTCGTACACCCAACAGAAATAAGTAATAAAGATTAAAAACTGTCACTAGTAGTATTCGCCCCACAAGCGACTTCCTCATTGGTAGTCAAACCACCATCTTGGGCTCACTATCTTCTTATCAAAGTATGCAATTAGTATCATTGGGTAGATCAAAGTTGGCGAGCGCATTCGCGGCCGTGCGCACGTCGCTGGATACGTTTCTCTTCGAGGATGAAGCAAGAAGTCGAGTCCAACTCGTTTCGCTCTTCAGCGCCATTGGGGCTTCCGTCGCTGCTTTCTACGCAGTCGTATACCTAACGTTAGATACCGATCCCGTTATGATTGTGGTCTCAGGCAGTTGTGCACTGCTGCTACTAGCACCTCTTCTTCTAAATCGCCTAAAATGCTACACCGCGGCCAAATTTGTTTTCCTGGTGGTATTCAACCTACTCACCCTGCTCTACGCATCAGCGCTGGGAAAAGATGGGCTGGTGGAAGTGATTGTGGTCACCTTGGTAGGGTATCCCTTCATCATTGCTGATAAGAAACAGAAACTATTGGTACGTGTAGGCGTAGCCCTGCCCTTCTTGATATTTTTTGTCATGATCTGGTCAGACTATCAGCTTTTCCCCCGGGTACATTCCGAAGGAAGCCCAATGAGTCAGTACATCCGCTGGGGCATCTTTCTGGCCGGCATAGGATTCAACGGACTAATATACTGGGTGTTCACCAAACAGCACAGTCACCTCTCCTCTAAAATGTTTGATCAGTATTACGAACTGTCGGTCAATAAAGAACAGTTGCTGCAGCACCAGGAAGAACTCATGGTGCTCAACGAACAATTGGAACAACACCGGCTCAACCTGGAGAAAGAGGTGAACGCTCAGACCCAGGATTTGCGAGACAGCAAAGACCGGCTGAAGCAATCGCTGGCCGACGTGGAAGCCGCCCGCGCCTTGGCTGAAGCAGCCAACCAGGCGAAGTCGAACTTTCTGGCCAACATGAGCCACGAGATCCGCACCCCGCTCAATGCCATCGTGGGCTTTAGCGAAATCATGCTCAACGAGATTGAGGCAGTTAACGTACCGCCTAGCTTTCTACAGTATCTGGAAAACGTTCGGATGAGCGGAAAGAATCTCGCCGAACTTATTAATAACATCCTCGATCTGTCAAAAATCGAGGCGGGCAAGTTTAACCTTTCTACGGGCGCGGTGGCCGTAGAAGCCGTCTGCAAGGGAGTGTATCAGATCAACCGGATCAAAGCGCTGGAAAAAGGGGTGAAGTTCACTTACCGAGGCAGCACCGACCTTCCTGGGTGCATCGAAACCGATCGCACCATGCTCAACCAGATTTTGATGAACCTGGTATCAAACGCCATCAAGTTTACCGACGAAGGAAAAAGCGTTTCGCTTACCCTGGAGGCTGACCCTACTGCTAAGGTGCTTCAATTGAAGGTGACCGATCAGGGCATAGGCATTCCGCCCGAGCGACAGGCCAGCATCTTTGAGCCCTTCGAGCAGGCTGACAATACCATCACCCGGAAGTACGGCGGCACGGGGCTAGGCTTGTCCATCACCCAGAAGCTGGTGGCTATTCTGAGCGGAACGCTCGCGCTGGAGAGCACGGTGGGCCAGGGCAGCACGTTTTCGGTAACCCTCCCTTACGTGGAAACCGCTTGTCCCGACACCGACTTTGAGGTGCGTACGATAACCCCGGGTCGGCATCAATTCGCGGCCAGCAATAGCGTGTTGTTGGTAGAAGACAACAAGGTGAACCAACTGGTCGTGGTTGCCTTGTTCAAACGTCTGGGAATCACGCTTCACCTGGCCAACAACGGTGAGGAAGGCGTTGCGCGGGTGGAGGAGCTGAAGCCAAACCTGGTGCTGATGGACATTCACATGCCCGTAATGGATGGTCTGGAAGCTACCCGCCTGCTGCGGCAGATTCCGGCCTACCGCGACTTGCCCATCATTGCTATGTCGGCCGACGCTTTCGAAGAGCAGCAGGCCGAAGCCCGGGCGGCGGGCATGAACGACTACACCACTAAGCCCATCGAGTTTGATAAGCTCATCCAGGTGCTATCCTATTATTTGGAAGTGGAACTGGAGGAGGTATCCTGATTTTGGTACCTTGCCCGTCGGTTCACACTGCTAATCTTCATGCGCTTCTCTGACCTGCCCGACCTGCTGCGGGGCACTCCACTCCAACTGCCTCATCCCGAGCGTGCCATCCGCCACCTGCTCACCGACAGTCGGCGCGGGGGCGGGGGAGCAGAAACCCTATTTTTTGCTATCGACGGGCTGCACCACGACGGCCATCGTTTCATCCCCGAACTCTACGTTCGCGGGGTGCGGCAGTTTGTGGTCGAAAAACCGGTAGATCACCCCTTGCCCGAAGCCAACGTCCTGCAAGTGGAGCACGGCATCATGGCGCTCCAGGACCTGGTCGCCGCGCACCGGCAACAGTTTAACGTACCGGTGATCGGACTCACCGGCAGCAACGGGAAAACGATTGTGAAAGAGTGGCTCTACCAGCTGCTCAGCCCGCAGCAGGCGGTGGCGATGAGTCCGAAGAGCTACAACTCACAAATCGGCGTGCCGCTGTCGGTGTGGGGCCTCAATGAGCGGCACCGCTTGGGTATTTTTGAGGCAGGCATCTCCCGCCCCGGCGAGATGGCTCGGATTGCCCGGGTGATCCGCCCTACCGTGGGCATCTTCACCAACATCGGCCCCGCCCACGACGAAGGCTTTGCCAGTCGCACCCAAAAAATCCAGGAGAAGGCTCTGCTCTTCGCGGAGGCCGAAAAGATCATTTACCGTCACGATGCCGCTCCGGTGCGTGAGGTGCTCACGGAAACGTATCCCGACCGAGAGCACCTTTCCTGGTCGCTTGGCAATGCACCGGCGGCCGCTTACCGGGTGGTTGCTCAAACTCGGGGAAAAAGTACGCAGCTACGAATCCACACCCGCGCGAACCGGGATTATTCGTTCGAGCTGCCCTTTCACGACGAAGCCTCCCTGGAGAACGTGCTGCACGGCATCGTGTTTATGCTGGACGCGGGCTACGAAGTGGATATCATCCAAGACGGACTACGGCACCTGCAACGGGTGGCCATGCGGCTGGAGCTGAAGCAGGGCATCAACTACTGCCACCTGGTCGACGACAGTTACAGCCACGATATGGCCAGCTTCGGGATGGCCCTCGACTTCCTGGATCAGCAGGTGCAGCACCACCGAAAAACCGTGATTGCGTCGGATATGCTGCAAACCGGTCAGCCGGAAGACGAACTGTACCGCGAAGTGCGGGAGCAGTTGGAGGCGCATCAGATCGACCGGCTCGTGGGCATTGGCCCGCAGATGAGTGAGGCCACCCCTATTTTCGCGGAAGCTCCTTTCACCTACAAGGCTTACTCCTCCACCGAGCAGTTTCTTCGGGAGGTGAGCTTGGCTTCGTTCAGCCACGAGAGCATTCTGGTGAAGGGCGCACGGGCGTTTGCCTTTGAAAAGATTGTGCAGCGCTTGCAGCAGAAAATTCACGGCACGGTGCTGGAGATCAACCTGGACGCGGTGATGGATAACCTGAACTATTATCGAAGCAAGCTTCTTCCTGGCGTGCGGGTGCTGGGCGTGGTGAAAGCCTTTTCGTACGGCGGATCAGCCTTCGAGGTGGCCAACCTGCTGCAGTATCACCAGATTGACTACCTGATGGTGGCCTACGTGGACGAGGGCATCATGTTGCGCGAACGGGGCATCCGTTTGCCGATCATCGTGCTCAACCCCTCGCCCGACAGCTTCGGCAAGATGGCCGACTACCGGTTGGAGCCCGAACTGTACAGTTTTTGCCTGCTGCAAAGCTTCATCGACGAAATGCCCTACCTGCCCCACGTGCCGCCCGTGCACCTGAAGCTCGACACCGGCATGCACCGCCTAGGCTTCGTCGAGGGTGAATGGAATCAACTGGTGACGGTTTTACAGCAACACCCAACGCTGCGCGTGGCCAGTATCTTTAGCCACATGGTGGCCTCCGACCACGCCGAGCACGACGCCTTCACGCACCAGCAGGTGGCGGCGTTCGACCGGGGTTGCCGCCGGTTGGTGGAGGCGCTGGGCTACACGCCCATCCGGCACGTGGCCAACACGGTGGGCATGCTGCGGTTTCCGGACTATCAGTACGATATGGTGCGCCTGGGCGGCGGATTGTACGGCGTGGATACCTGGGGCGAAGATCCGCACGCGCTGCGTCCGGTGGCGCGGCTCCGAACGGTGGTCTCGCAGGTGAAGCAGTTGCGGGCGGGCGACACGGTGGGCTACAGTCGGCAGGGCGTGATTGAGCGGCCTACCGAAACGGCCACCATCGCCATTGGCTACGCCGACGGCTTCGACCGCCGCTTCGGCAACGGCCGGGCCCGCGTGAAAATTCGCGGTCACTGGGTGCCCACCGTGGGGCGGGTATGCATGGATATGACGATGGTCGATGTGACCGGACGGGGCGTGGAAGAAGGCGACGAAGTCGTGGTTTTTGAGGACCAAGCATCGTTGTGGCAGTTGGCCAAACCGCTGGAGAGCATCCCCTACGAACTGTTGACCAAGGTGGGCGAACGCGTGAAGCGGGTGTATTATCGTGAATAGTTGATAGTCCACCGTTTTATAGTCCATAGTCGACAGTCGATAACCTACTGTGGACTATCGACCGTCGACTATTACCATTAGTGCAGAAATCCGAAGAGCTACGGAATTTTGTTTTGGTAACCACTCTCATTCAATACTGGTTACGATGCGGTCGTCAAACAACCCAGTTAGTGAAAAGCTGGTGAACAAAGCGATCGCAATCTTCCTGCGAACTCCTTCGATTAATTCCTCCGTAGTGCTTTCCCCATAGAGCAAAAACGCGTGAAAAGTGCTTTATCCAGAAAGCACTCTTACAATACTGATCATGTTGCATGAAGATGTCTCTGTACCTACCAAAAAAACTATAGTGTTAAATTGGTTTACAACCAAAATTCAGTTACTATTGTAGTGTACTAGTTAACTATAACACTAAGTTACTATTGTGATTACTATCCGCCACCTTTGCTTTCGCTACGGCCGCCGCCCGCCCCTGTTTGATCGGTTAGACTGGCAGCTTCCGTCCGGTTGCGTGGTTGGTCTGTTCGGTAAAAACGGTTCGGGAAAAACGACGCTGCTCAAGATCCTGGGCGGACTGTGCTTTTGGACAGTGCCGGGTGCTGAACCACCAACCGGCCCAACGAACGCCCGCCTTTTTGCAGCAGGTCTACTTTGTGTCCGAAGAGCCCGGTGAGAATCGCGCCCGGATGCAAGCCTACGTTCGCCACTACGCCCCCTTCTACCCCCGCTTCGACACGGACTACCTGCGCCAGTTGCTGCGCGATTTCCAATTGGACATCGGCGAGCGACTGAGCGATTTGTCGTACGGACAGCGGAAGAAGTTCTTCATCGCCTTCGCCCTGGCAACGAACTGTCCCCTCCTGCTGATGGATGAACCAACCAACGGACTGGATATTCCGTCTAAACGACAGTTTCGCCGCATGGTGGCTGCCGCCCTGACCGAAGGCCGAACGTTGATCATCTCTACCCACCAGGTGCCCGACCTGGAAACGCTCATCGACCGGGTGGTGATGCTCGACCGGGGCCGGATTATCTTTAACCAAACCACCGACGAAATTGCAACGAACTACCGTTTCGAGCCCGACCGGACCACCTTACCCGAAACCACCTTGTACCAGGAAGAAGCCCTGGGGCGCTACCAGACCCTGACGGTGAACCCTTCCCGAACGCCCTCGCGGGTAAACCTGGAACTACTGTTTAACGCGGTGATGGCCCATCCCGAAAACTTTACTAACCCGACGTCCGATGAACAACCACTTTAGTCTAGCTCGTTTTACTTATCTGCTTCGGCTAGCGCTTTTTCAGGAGCAACGGCGTGCCGCACTGATCATCCTGGCAAGCCTGGGAGTTGCCTTGCTATTGGTTCTACTGGTGCACAGCAGCGAGAGTGTAATAACGAATGATAGGCTGTTTGCTTTACATTCGGACTTCTTTATAGTCACCCTCTTCATCGGCGGTTACTTGTTTGCCGGATCGACGTTCCCCGCGCTGCGCCAGCCAGTGGCTACCTACCGCTTCCTGATGCTTCCGGCCAGCGCGCTAGAGAAACTGCTGGCCTACTGGTTGTTGAGTACGTTGCTTTATCCCCTGGTGTACCTGGCCGCGTACTGGGGGTTCTCGCTAGTTGTTAACGCGGTGGCGGGGGCGTTCTATCCTGCCTTTTACCGATCCTTTGCGCTGGAACCGGGGGTTTGGCGGAGCTTGCTGGTGCTGTCGCTTACGCAGTCGGTTTTTGTGCTGGGCGCAGCATTGTTTCGAAAGGTGCCGCTAATCAAAACGTTCCTGTACGCCAGTGGCCTAACCATCGGGGTGGTGCTGGGTGTCAACCTAGTGTACGGAATGAATACCGGAGCCACTTTCTTCCGCTACACCCTTTACCTGGCCCCCTACTGGCTCGCGGGCTTAGCCCTGCTGCTGGTGGGGCTGACGTACGGAACCCTCGCCGGAAAAGAAGCCTGATATGGAATTCAAGAACGACCAGGCCATCTACCTTCAGATCGCCGACCGTATGATTGAGCGGGTGCTGCGCCGCACCTGGCAACCCAACGACCGGATTCCCTCGGTGCGCGACACCGCGGTGGAGGTAGCCGTGAATCCCAATACGGTGATTCGCTCCTACGTCCACCTTCAGGAACTTGGGATCATCTATCAGCAGCGGGGCATCGGTTACTTCGTGCGTGCGGACGCTCCCGCCCGGGCCGTTCGGCTTAAGAAGCAGGAGTTTCTGGCGGAGTCGTTGCCCGCCCTGTTTCGCACCATGGATTTGCTCGGTATCACGCTAGAAGAATTACAAACCCTTTACCAACAGTACGAACATGCCCCTAACCCGTAGTCAGTGGACGGTTGTTATCGCCCTTAGCATACTCGTCATCTTTACCTTCGTGAGTGCCGCGGTGCTCCACCACCGTATTGAGCACCCCACGTCGGGAAGCCTGGGCCTGCATAACCTCGATCAGCCCATCCGTACCGTGGTAGTTGCCTCAGATTGGGACGTAACTATGGTCGTCGGTCACGAAAGCCAACGGTACCAGGTTGGTCGCGATAGGAGAGAGGTCTTCTTGGACACACTTACCAGCCGCAGCGTAGAGATCTACTGCCCCACCGGCACCGGTGGCTTGTTCGAGCGGTACGTTGCGCAGCGGGGCGATACCCTGTTCCTCAAAAAGCTAGATACCTTTTGTCCGCTCCGCGTTCGGCTCAATCTTCCCCCCGGCAATTCGCTGACGATCATCAACCAGGGACAAGTGATGGTACATACCTTCTCCGAAGCGCCCGACGAACTTCCGGTAGCCGAAGCGCACGTTCGGCTTAGCGGTACTGCTTCCCTCCTTTGGTACGGAGCCGAAGTACCCACCATGACCGTCGCCGCGTCTGACTACGCTAAGCTCGACTATCTGATGGATTCCAACGGGGAGAATCTAACCCAAAAACTCGTTGTAAACGCCGCCGACCGCAGTACGGTGGAAGTGAAGGGGGTTTTGCTCAAGCCGGATCAGGTAGATATTACGCTAGCGGACGAAGCGGCTCTGATCTACCGTGATCAGTATACCGCCACTCGCCTCGGCACGGTGGCACACGACTAACCAGTGAACTTGGTGCTTCAGAGAATGTGGGCGGTTAGCCTTCTGTTACTTGCCCCGAGCCGCTCACGCTCTGGTTCACCGTTGCCGGATTGCCGCGGTACCTGATGTCGCCGCTGCCACTCACCGTGGCATTGAGCACCTCCGTGGCCGTGACCCGCACCTCACCCGACCCGCTCACGGTTGCCGTGGTCTGCCGACTGCTCAGGCTGTAGTTGCTCACTTCCCCTGATCCGGAAACGACGATGGTCTGCTCGTCTACGCTCCCTGCCAAACTCACGTTACCCGAACCCGATACCGCGATGCTGAGTACGTCCAGATTCAGGTCGCCGTCGCCGCTTATGTTGCCCGAACCGCTTACGTTGATCTGATCTATGTCGGGTACGGTGACGAACACCGTGAAGTCTTCGGTGCCGCGGGTGTTCTCGGTGAAGCGAACCTCCCAGATACCATCTCTCACCCGGGTAGAGAGAATGTCGATCAGGTTGGCCTGTCCTTCTACGACGATTTCCTGCGGAGATCCTTGGGTAACTACTACGTTCTGGCTGCCCGAAACGACGAATCCCCGAATGTCGTCCAAATCCAGGGTGCGGGTCACCACCGGGCCGCTGCCGCGTACGGTGGGACCATTATTTTCGCAGGCCAGGTTTAGAACGGAAAGGGCAGTGATGAGCAAGTGGGGGAGGGGTTTTCGAAATGAAGTTGTCATGAGAAAAACAATTGGATGAAGGAAGATTTAACTCGATCTGCCTGCTGGCTAGGGCTAGTACCGCCGAAAGCGCCGCTACCCTACCTTCATCTGCGTTGTTTGAAAAAAAAAACCGCAGAGAGAAAGAATAAAGGGGTTCATCGCCTGCATGCTACCTCAGTATAAAAATCCGAACAGCCACAGCGGAATCTTGCGCTGATAGCCGATTTCCAGGTCGGCCGCCGCCACAAAGCCATCCTTCGTGCCTGCCAACTGCTGTTTGCCCTTTCCATAATGCTTTCTCTATAAAGCAAAAATAGCATAATATTGCTTTATGAAGAAAGCAAAACGCGCGATATGCCCCTTGGAACCTTAGTTAATACCCTAGCCGTCGTTGCGGGCAGTCTGTTAGGATTGCTACTTCAGCGCAAGTTTCCCGACAACATCCGCACCATCTGCTTTCAGGGGTTGGGACTGTGCACGCTGCTGATCGGAATGCAGATGGCGCTGCAGGTAGAAAATATTCTGATTCTGATCTTTAGCATCCTGATCGGGGGCATTGCCGGAGAAGGCTTGCGCTTGCACGATCGGCTGCTACGGCTGGGTGATTGGGTGCAGCGAACGGTGCGCATTGGCAGCGAGCGCTTCACCGAGGGACTGGTCACCGCCTTCTTGTTGTTCTGCGTGGGTTCGCTCACCCTGGTGGGCGCGCTGGAAGAGGGGCTCAACAATGACCCCTCGCTGATCTACACTAAATCGGTGCTAGATGGCTTTGCCTCTATCGTGCTGGCCGCCACCTACGGCTGGGGGGTGCTGTTTTCGGCCGTGCCCCTGCTGCTGTTTCAGTCGACCATTACCCTATCGGCCGGATTGCTGGAGCCGTACCTGTCTGAAACCGTGATTCACCAGCTATCAGCCACCGGCGGGGTGATCATTATTGGGCTAGGGTTTAATTTACTGGAGATAAAAACGCTGCGCATCACCAACCTGCTGCCCGCCCTGCTGGTTGGAGTGCTGCTCGCTTACTGGTTTGTGCAATACGTGCCCGCCTAAAATCGCAAATCAGGGGCTGAATCTTAGAAAGTTTGTCTTCCAGTTACAAAAAATTATAATTTGCTCAAGTATGAAATTACCATATAAAATAAGTTAGAACAATGTTTAGCCAATTTAAAAAATTTGTCTAAACTCAGTAGTTAGAATATTTTTAATGAGATGCTACATAATTTGTTATTATGGTAATGGCTGAGTTTTTACAGAATTAGTATTCGCTGATTTATAATCCTAAGTAAAATTTAATTTTTTCATAACCCGAGTAAGCAAAATATAGTTTTGATATTTAGTGTATAATCAGTTAGGTTTGTAGGTGTACTTAATTTTTACTTACAAAACTGCTGAACTTATGAGCATGACCTTTACCCGCAACAAAGTCCCCACGGGGCGCAGTTGCCGCGTACCTCTTCTTCTCTTGCTGTTTTCCTGCCTTGGTGCTCCGCTCCTGGCCCAGTCCATCAGCGGGCAAGTCACCTCCGTTGAAGACGGCGGTGCCCTGCCCGGGGTGAACGTGGTGGTGAAAGGCACCACCATCGGCACCATCACCGACATTGAGGGCAACTACCAACTCTCGGCCGGTGAGGCAGCCGAAACCCTAGTCTTCTCCTTTATCGGGCTGAAAACCGAGGAAGTAGCCATCAATAACCGCTCTACCATCGACCTCAAGATGAGCGACGACGTAGCCGAACTCTCCGAAGTGGTTGTCACCGCCTTTGGCTTGGAACGGGAGAAGAAGGCCCTAGGCTACACCGTGCAGGAAGTGGGCGGCGAAAAGCTGGCCGAAGCCAAGCAGGCCAACGTGGTCAACAACCTGTCGGGCCGCATCGCGGGCGTGCAGGTGACCAGCAACGGCGGACCCGGCAGCGGCTCTAACGTGGTCATCCGCGGGCAATCATCCATTTCTGGTAACAACCAGCCCTTGTACATCATCGACGGGGTGCCCATGGAAAACTACCAGCAGCCCATCAACGCCTCGGCCAACGACGAAAACGTGTACGGCGGCGGTCCTTCGGAGATTAGTCCCGACAACATCAAGGAGATCAGCGTGCTGAAGGGGCCCAATGCGGCCGCTCTTTACGGGGCCCGCGCGGCCAACGGGGTGATCCTGATCACCACCAAGGATGGTTCCGGCTCGCGCGGCATGGGAGTGACCTTTAACTCCACCGCCATGTTCGAGCGCCCCCTAGTGGAGCCCAACCTTCAGAACATCTACGGCGGCGGCACCGGCTACCGCACCTTCTACGTGGACGGCCGCAACGGGGTGGACGGCAACGGCAACGGCGGCACCTACGGAGTGGACGAAAGCTGGGGTGAGCCCATGGACGGCCGACTGCGCCCGCAGTGGTGGACCGGCGGTGAGATCATCGATGGCCAGATTTTTAACAATACCGCGCCCTTGCTGCCCCAGCCCGACAACTTCCAGCAGTTCTTCGAAACTGGCACCACCGTGACCAACAACATCGCGCTGGCCGGATCGAACGATAAGGGAAACTTCCGGCTCTCCATCGGACGCATGGATCAGAACGGAATCATCACCAACAACGATTTTCATCGCAACAACTTCCGCCTGAATGCGGGATATAATTTTACCGACAAGTTCAAGATCAACGTATCCAGCGAGTACATTAAGTCGTATTCGGATAACCGACGCTACCAGAGCGGGTCGGAGTTTATCTGGACGCACCGCAACACCAACTGGGACCAGATTCGTGACTTTGAAAGTTACAATCCCGAAACGGTGATCCAGCCCATTGGGCAGAGCTATCCCTACGCCAACTGGCAGTACGAGTACTTCTGGAACCACTACTACACCCAGGAAAACTGGACGTTCTCAAACGACAAGAACCGCTTACTCGGTAATATTGCACTCAACTACGAGCTTACCGACCACCTGAATCTGATGGTACGTTCGGGCACCGACTTCTGGATGGATAGCCGCGAGAACATCATTGCCGAGAAAAACGCGCGCTACTATCCCAACGGATCGTACTCTGAGGAAGTGCTGAGTCGCCAGGAAACCAACTCCGACTTTTTGCTGACCTATGATAATCAGTTGACGACCGACTTCTCGCTCACCGTGAACGCGGGCGGTAACAGCCGGGTGAACAACTTCAAGCGTAACTACACCCGCATTCAGGATTTGGCCATCAACAAGGTGTATAACCTGAGCAACTACGCCTCGCCTCCCATCACCGAAAGCCGCATTGAGGAGTATCAGGTGAACAGCTTATTCGGCTCGGCTCAGTTTGGCTTCAAAAATTACCTGTTCCTAGACGTGACCGGGCGCAACGACTGGTCATCGACCCTGCCTGCCGAGAACAATTCGTTCTTCTATCCTTCGGCCTCACTTAGCATGGTGCTGACTGATATGTTTGACGTTCAGAGCGGCGTTTTATCCTTCATGAAGTTGCGCGGCAGCTGGGCGCAGGTGGGCAACGATACCGATCCGTATCGCTTGCAGCAGCTGTTTAACAGCCAGGGCCTGTGGGCCGGTAGCACTCCCGTGGTATCGGAAGATACCGAGATTGCCAATTCGGAACTGCGACCCGAAACCACCACCGGTATTGAGCTGGGCACCGATATCCGCCTGTTCAACAACCGCGTGGGGCTGGACTTCACCTACTACGATCAGACCACCACCGACCAGATTCTGGCCGTAGAGATTTCGCGGGCGACGGGTTATATCTACAAGCTGCTCAACGCCGGAGAGGTGCAAAACCGCGGGGTGGAACTGATGCTGACGGCCACGCCCCTGCAACTCAACAGCGGGTTCACCTGGGACGTGATGGCCAACTGGGCGCGCAACCGCAGCCAGGTGATTGAACTGGCCGACGGCCTGGACACCTACGTGCTCAACACCTACCACGTAACTTCCGAGGCGCGCGTGGGTCGGCCCTTCGGCGAACTGCGGGGCACCTTCTTCGCTCGCGATCCCGACGGCAACGTGATCTATCGCAACGGACAGCCCGTGGCCGGAGCCAACGAAGACGGCAGCACCGTGAAAACGCTGGGCAACATCCAGGCCGACTGGACGGCCGGTATCTCCAACACCTTCCGCTACAAGGGTATCACGCTCAGCGCGCTGATCGATATCCGGCACGGAGGTGATATCTTCGACCGGGGCAGCTCGGTGGCCCGCCGCACCGGACAGTTGGCCGAAACCGCCATCGGCCGTGAGGAAGGCGTAATTGGCGTAGGCGTGAAGAACGTCGGCACCGCCGAAGCCCCGCAGTACGTCACCAACGACGTGGTGGTAGGCGCGCAGTCGTTTATGGGCAATCACCATCCGCGCAACATCAACGAAGTGGCCATCTTCGACGCTAGTTTCGTGAAACTGCGCGAAGTGACGCTGGGCTATAACTTGCCCACCGGACTGCTGGAGCGCACCAACTTCATCGAGTCAGCCAAGATCTCTATCGTCGGACGCAATCTGGCTATTCTGCACCGAAACACCCCGCACATCGATCCGGAAGGTGACCGCTACGGTGGCAACCTGCAGGGCTTTGTGTACGGACAGCTGCCCCTAACGCGCAGCGTAGGATTTAACCTGAACATTACCTTTTAACTGAATGACTGAAGGATTGAATGATGGAATCACCCTTTAGCTATTCAATCATTCTTTCCTTCAATCATTCACTATTAAACGCACTATGATGAAAAAGATAACTTACCTGAGTACCGCACTTACCCTGCTGTTCGTGGCCTCGTGCACCGGAGACTTTGAGGAGATGAACACCAGTCCCAACCAGGCCACCGAGGTGTCGGTGACGCCCGATCTGTTGCTGCCGTACATTATTGAGAAGCCGGTGGATTTAGTCCGCGGCTCCAACGTTCGGAACGAACGGCTGAACCTGGACGGCGGCATGCTTTGGATTCAGCACTTCGCCCGGCGGGTGTACACCTACGAAGGCGATACCTACAGTCCTTCGGGCGACCTGGCTCAGAACACCTGGGAGAAGCTGTATACCGAAGCCCTGCTCAACGCCGAGCGAATTCGTCTGCTCGCCACCGCCGAAGGGCAAGAGAACGCGCATTACGAAGGCGTGGCCCTGGTGATGCGCTCGTGGGTGTTTTCGCTGCTGACCGATATTTTTGGACCGGTGCCTTACACCCAAGCGCTGTCAACCAAGGGCGAAGAAATCTTGAAACCGGCCTACGATGCCATGCCGGTGGTGTACGAAGGGGTGATCAATGATCTGGATCAGGCGGTGGCCCTGCTGGCGCAGGATGCGCCTCCAATTGGAGGGGATATTTTGTTCAGAGACGGTAGCACCCCAGTAGCAAACAGTCCTGATCAGGCTGAACAAATTTCTCGCTGGATCAAGTTTGCCAATTCGCTACAGCTCAAGCTACTCAACCGCGCTTCGTCGGCCCCCAGCTTTTCCATCGATATTGCTGCCAAGATGACCGAAGTGGCCGGGCGACCGATCTTCACCAGCAATGAGGATTTTGCCTTCCTAGCGCACTCGGCCACCCGCCCCAGCAACAACGAGTGGAACGAGGTAATTGTGAACGGCGGTCGCGACGACTGGCGGGCCAGTGCCACGCTGGTGGATGCCCTGAACGAACTCAACGACCCGCGGGTCGAGGTGTTCTTTAACCCAACGTCGGCCGGTGAGTACGTCGGTATGCCCAACGGACTGCCCGATGCGCTGGCGCTGGAGTATACGGCCCAAGCCTCGTTCATTGGTAACCAGATGTGGGAGCCCACCACACCCTCGGTGATCATGTCGTACGCCGAGTTGCAGTTTGTGCTGGCCGAAGCGGCCCTGCGCGGCGACGTGGCGGGCGACCCAAAGGCCTACCTGGACGAAGCT
Source organism: Cyclobacteriaceae bacterium (assembly GCA_965217295.1). Lineage (GTDB taxonomy): Bacteria > Bacteroidota > Bacteroidia > Cytophagales > Cyclobacteriaceae > Tunicatimonas. The sequence continues at coordinate 915,814 of CBDCHR010000008.1, read as the reverse complement.
ATTGATGCTTCTTTCGGGCAATTCGGTTTGGAAACTCCCGACGGCTATCTGGCCGGACAAGCCGCCACGCTGGAGAACATCATGTTCCAAAAGTGGATCGCGCTCTACGGACAAGGCATCGAGGCCTGGACCGAGTACCGCCGCACCGGCTTGCCCGACATCATGCGCACCGACCCCAACGCGGCGCTGCTCAACGAAGGAGTGTTGCCCACCCGCTTGACTTATCCCCAAACCGAATACTCGCTAAACCGTGAGAAAATTCAGGAGGGCTTGGGTCTGCTGGGCGGAGATGACAACATGCGCACCAAACTCTGGTGGGCCCAGTAAAATATGTATCGAGTAGACCGACGGCAGCATAGCTTGATCGTCGGCTACTTTCTTCACTAAAATCAACGCACGAACATGAAAAAATATATCAAGTATACTTTCGCCGTCGCCTTAGTTGCCTTCGCGCTGTCCTCTTGTGAGGACGTGGCCGACAATGCCATTCCGCACATTGCTTCGCCGGTGTTGCTGGAAACTGCCCAAATTGTCGCTGATTCACTGAACAGTGAAGTGAGAGCCACCTTCTTTGAACTGGATAAAACCGGCATCATGGACAACGCGGTAGGAATAGATTCTATTCCGATTGCCAACTTATCAATACAGGTGTTTGCGGGTGGCGGTTCTCTCGGAACATTCACTACAGACAATGCCGGGAGCTTTGTGGTGGCTTACAATCCCAGCGTGATTACCGATAAACTGGAATGGGCAGGAACCTACAATAACGTAGCCTTCCGAATCATAAAATAATCCGCATATCGATTGCAAAAGGCTAATTTTATAGAACAAAAAGCTGAATTTTTACTTATAAGTAAAATAATATTTTAAAAAGCATTGCTAATTCGTACTTTAGCGATACATTAACTTATACCCCAGAACATGACAAACGTCACTACAAATCGCAGAAATTGGCTGAAGCAAGGTGCTTTGCTGACCGGAGGCCTCATGAGTGCCCCCGCCCTGTGGGAGCGCGCCACGGCGCGTCCCCACACCCACCAAGGGGCTTTTGGTATGACTCCCTACCAGGGTCGTTACCACCTGACCGAAAACTATCACATCGCTCCGCCCGACTTCTCAAAGGTAGAAGTGCGGCTGCTGGCCAACGAGAATCCCTACGGACCTTCGCCCAAAGCGATCAAAGCCATCGCCGAGAGCGCCAGCAAGGGCAACCGCTACGTCTACAGCAGCTCGAAGATCATGGAAGAGATGATCGCCGAAAAAGAAGGGGTGTCACCCGAGCACATTCTGCTAGCCCCCGGCTCCACCGACATCCTGGAAAAAACCGCGATCGTGGCCTGTATGAACGGGGGCAACGTGATCTCGGCCGACCCCGCCTACATGTCGCTGGTGAACACCTCGCGCGGCGTGGGTGCCACCTGGAAGAATATTCCGCTCAAGAAAGACTACGCCCACGACCTGGACGCGATGGCCAGCGCCATTGACAGCGACACCAAACTGGTCTACATCTGCAACCCCAACAACCCCACCGGCACCATCACGCCCACCGCCGACATCATGGCTTTTAGCCGCAAGGTGGCCAAAAAAGCCCCAGTGTTCATCGACGAAGCCTACATCGAACTGGCGATGGACCCCAAGGTGACCACCGCCGTTGGTTTGGTGCAAGAAGGACACGACGTGATCATTGCGCGCACGTTTTCGAAGCTGCACGGCATGGCCGGACTGCGCATCGGCTACATGGTGGCCCAGCCCGAGCGCGTGAAGATGATTAAGGACCTAGTGCGCACCGAAATGGGCATCAGCGTGACCTCCATGGAAGGCGCCATGGCCAGCCTCAAGGACCTGGACTTTCAGGAGAAAACGCAGACGCTGAACCAGGCGGCGCGGGAGTACACGATGGGCGAAATCAAGAAGCAGGGCTTCAAACCACTTCCTTCGTACACTAGCTTTATTTTGTTCCCGATTGATATGGCGACCGATCCGTTTATGACCGCCATGCTCGACAAAGGCATCGGGATTCGGACCTACAACCTGGACGAGCAGCCCTACTGCCGCGTGAGCATGGGCACCATGGACGAGATGAAACGTTTCACCAAGAGTCTGGCCGAAGTGATGGACGAAGCTTCGGTGTCGGCGGGCGGCGAATAGTCGAGCGGCAAAACTGATAAGAGCTTTGCTTGCGCAACCATTCAACGGAGTTGAATATCGAATGTCGATTAAAGAATGATGAATGACGAAGGAAAGCTGAAGTGCGCTACTAAGAAATAGCCGTTCACTTCGACATTGAACTTTATTCCGATAAATTCTTGAGGCTCGTGTCGACACGAGCCTCTAAGAAAATTATCAGAATAACCTCTATTCAAAATCCCTTGTTTTTTATTTGATATTCATTCATCACTTACTGCTCGGTAGACTTATTTTTCTAACATTTTTTGACAACCTGATGGTTGTTGCCTAAACTTACTATGCCCATTTATGAATCCTGCAATCATAAAGACAATATCGCTGGTGGTGCTGATTCTGCTCGGTTATACCCTCCAGTCGAAAATCAAAACCAAAGAACAGAAAAACGGGATCAAAACGATTATCCTCAGCATTGCGTTGCCTGCCACCATTTTCATTGCCCTACTTAAGATCGAGTTTAGCTGGGAAATGGCGATGGTTCCGGTGTTGGCGTTAGCCTTCAACTTTATTATGCTGGGGCTGGTCGATAAGATGCCCGCTATCTTGCCCGGTATTTCGTCTGGCTCATCGCAGCACCGCACCATCAAGATGCTGCTGCCCTCGCTGGCCCCCGGCCTGTCGTGCTTCCCATTTTTGCTCGAGTACCTGGGCGAACACCCCCTGGCGATGGCCGCCCTGGCCGACGTGGGCAACAAAGTGTTTGTTCTGGTCATTTTGTACCTAGTGGCCATGCGCTGGTACTATAGTCGCAACGAAATTGATAACCAAAACACTTCCGACAAAGTGAAGGGGTTGCTGGTTTCGCTGGTGCGCGAGCCGATCAATATGGTGCTGCTCATTGCGCTGGGCATGCTGGCCCTGGGACTCAACTTTGCGTCGCTGCCCGAGTTTTTGCAGATGAGCACCGACCGGCTGAGCCTGATGATGACCCCGCTGGTATTGCTCTTCATTGGCATCTCGGTGAAACTCAACTGGCAGCAGATCAAAACCATTTTTTCGCTGTTGTTCGTGCGCTCCAGCATTGCTTTTCTGATCAGCGCCGTGCTGTTGCTGCTCTTGCCGACGCAAGACGTGGGCATTGCGTTGCTGATCGTTATTTTCCCGCAGAGCGCCTGTAGTTTCTGGCCCTACGCCCATATTTCGGTGGTGAGCGCGCTGGAAGAAGTAAACACCCACTCCGGTTCGTCTACCTTTGATATTGAGTTTGCCATGAACGTGCTGGCCTGCTCGCTGCCCTTTTCTACGGTGCTGATCCTCGGCATTTGCACCACGGGCGACTTCTTCGCCGCCCCCGTCAGCGTGCTGGGTATCGGAGCGGTCTTCGCGGTGGTGGCCCTGGTTCCGGTGGTGGTGCAGTTGTTCCGCAAGAAGCCGCAGATGGTCAATCAGTGATTGTGGGTGAGCCCTCTGCTGAGTGCTAAAATTTTACGGATTGAGTACATAATTCTAATTCAATTAAAAAAATGTAAAAAATAACCTTAGTAGCGAGGGTATATTTATTTTGCGGTGGTGTCTGTTTAATTAAAATTGTTGCCTTATTATCAAAAAGGGCAACTTTTTTATTTTCATTAACAACCAACCTCTCTATGAAGCACCTCAACTTACTCCTCGCTGTTGTCGCCCTGCTTGGGCTAAGCCTCTCGGGACGCGCCTCCGACATTGTCGAGGTGATCCCGCTCACCAACCGCATCATCATGGTGCACTTCGACGACGGCTACGTGCGTCACCACCAAAAGGGCGAAGCCCGCAGCAACGAGTGGGTTATTCAGGATCCGCTCAACATTGCCCTAGCTACCCAACTCGGCTCCTACACCATCATCAGCAGCGACGACCCCAACTTTAGCGGCGGCGTGCTTCCGGTAGACATTGGCCGCAAGAGCAAGGGCACCGACTTCACCTGGTTGTGCCAGAGTTACGACACCATCGTGGGATGTACCAACAGCGAGGCCGACCACGCTAAGGAACACTGGATCTACCTTTACCTAGACAATCCGATGCAGGCGGGCAACACCTATACCATCAGCACCGGAGCACTGGCGGCCAACGGCAACAGCTACGAACTGTGGTACGACCCTAAGCTAGCCAGTTCTCGCTCGGAAGCGGTGCACGTCAACATCATTGGGTACGCCCCCACCGCCCCCAAAAAGTACGGTTACGTGTACCACTGGACCGGTGAGAAAGGCGGACTGGACCTTTCGCCCTACGCCGGAGCGACCTTCTGGCTGGTGAACACCTCGGACAATAGTGTGGCTTATTCAGGCACTATCGCTTTCCGCAAGGCGGCCAACAATGTGGAAACCGGTCAGCCCAACGACACTCCGGACGATAACTTCCTGGGTGCCGAAGTCTACGAAGCCGACTTTTCGTCCTTCGCCACTCCGGGTGAATACCGGTTGGCCGTGGAAGGCATCGGCAGTTCGTTTCCCTTCGTGATTGATGACAATGCCTACTTTGAGCCGTACTATAATATCATCCGGGGCTTGTACCACCAGCGCAGCGGCATTGCGCTAACGCAGCCCTACACGCAGTACGTCCGCCCCGCCCCGCACAATCCGAACGTGACGCCCGGATTTGAAGGAAAGTTGCAGTACACCACCTCCCGCTTCGTAGACTGGGAAAAACAAGACCACTCGGATAACGATAAACCCGCCATAGAAGCCGGAATTCTGGGGCCTCTGGATACCTACGGGTGGTACCAGGATGCGGGTGACTGGGACGGTTACTTCTCGCACCTGCGCATCCCGAGTTGGCTGCTTTTTCTGTACGAGTTTGCTCCGGCCAAATTTCCCGATAACCAACTCAATATTCCAGAAAGCGGCAACGGGGTGCCCGACCTGGTGGACGAAGCCGCCTGGCTGCCCCGCTTCTTTCACCGCACGCGGCAGGAACTGATCGCCAAGGGATACGGCACCGGCGGCGTGGGTTCTCGTGTGGCGGGCGACTGGTTTGGGGGCGACGGCGAAGGAGTTCCCTCGTACGAAGACGTGAACCGCACTTGGATCGTCTCGGGCGAAGACCCTTTCAGCACGTATAAGTACGCCGCCACCGCCGCCCACCTGGCCATCGCCCTGCAAAAAGCCGGAGCGACCGACCCCGAAGGAGTGAACTGGCAACAAGAAGCGACCGAAGCCTACGCTTGGGCGAAGGCCAATACCCGCGACGGAGACGAAGAGGAAGTATTTAACCTACGGCTCAGCGACCAGCGCCTCTACGCCGCCGCCGCCCTCTACAAACTCACCGGAGAAGAAACGTACCACGATCAGGTGAAAGCCGACGCGGCGGGCATCAACAGCGGTACTGCCTTGGGCGAAGACCAGCGCTGGGGCGTGTACACCTACCTGACGATGGGCCCCAACCGCCCGGTGGACCCCGCGCTGTACGCTGCCCTGCGTGACGCCACCCTCAATTCTGCCGACGCTGTGCTCACCGATGTGGTAGAGCGACGCGCCACGCGCTACGGAGGCAACTTCTTTTTCCCCATGCTGGTGGGCCAACCCACCACTCCGATGATCTTCGACGGACTGATGGGTTTTATGCTCACCAAAGACAGTAACCCCGGCCGCGCCAACAACTACCTGACGAACATCTACACCACTTCCGACTACTTCTTGGGCACTAACCCGCTCAACATCGTGTGGGCCACCGGCCTGGGCGAACGCCATCCCAACGAAGTATTCCACCTGGACTCGTGGTACAACGGCCTGGATACGGAGGCCGACGAGGTGCAGACCGAGTTTTATCCGGGCATCGTTCCCTACGGTCCTTGGATCAACGACGGTAAGGCGTTCGGTCCCTGGGACAACGACTGGGCCGGGAAAACGACGTTTCCGGCCTACGAAACGTGGCCGGGTCACGAACGCTGGTACGACCAGCGCACCGCCCCGCTCACCGCCGAGTTCACGGTGCACCAGAACACGGCTCCGGCCGCCGTCACCTACGGCTTCCTCATTGATGGCATGTTTGGTGACTTCGGCACCGGTTCTGAAGCCGTAACGGCGCTGGACTTGAGCCCTGATTCTTTAGCGCTTGGGCTCGGAGAAGCTACTCAACTTACCCTGACCACCACCCCGACCAACGCGGGCGGCGGACTTGTGTGGAGCAGCCAAGATCCGGCCGTCGCTACCCTTGACCGAAACGGCATTGTGACGGGCGTGGGGGTAGGCGCCACCGTGGTGTCGGTCGCCAGCGCCGACGGTAGCGTATCAGACAGCGTCTTCGTGCAAGTGACCGCTACCCAGGCGGGCATCACCTTCGTGGTGGCTGATTTCGACGAGGTGATTCCCACCAACGGGGTGGTAGAACCGGGCAAAACCCAGATGTTCGCGGCCGGAGGCACTACGACGTTTGCTGAGAATCCCGACCCGGACAGCAACAACGAAAGTGCGCAGGTGGTTCGCTTCGACAAGGCAGAAGGTACTTACAAACTGATTGGTTTCAATCTATCCGAGCCGCTGCCCGCCCGCCCCTTCAGCACGCTGAGCTTTCAGTTGTACGGCACCAATATCAACCAGGTGTTCGTGGTGATGAGCAACGGTGAGGGCGTGAACCTGGTGGAAACGCAGCAATCGGTGGCCATCGCCGACAGCACGTGGGGCACCGTGGAGATTACCATTCCCGACGCCGCGGAGGGGACTATCAAGGACGTGCTGATCTTCCCCAACCCGACCGACGGGGCCGCGGCAACCTTCTACGTAGACAACGTCAAGCTCATCGGCGACACTCCCGCCGCCCCGGTGACGGGAGTAGAGCTGTCGGAAGATAGCATAAACGTGCGCGTGGGAGAAACCGTGGTGTTGACCGCCACGGTGTTGCCCGAAGAAGCTACCGAACGCAGTGTCGTCTGGCAGAGCAGCGACGAAGGCATCGCTCAGGTGAACGCCTCCGGACGAGTGAGCGGCATCAGCGAAGGAGTGGCGCTGGTCACCGTGACCACCGTGGAAGGATTGTTTGCCGACAGCGCCTACGTGACCGTTGCACCGGGCAGCCCCACCCGAAGCCTCATTATTGCCGATTTTGATGAAGTGATACCGACCAACGGGGTGGTGGAACCGGGCCGAACGCAGATGTTTAGCTCGGGCGGCACGCTAGCCATCGTAGACAACCCAGACGCTACGGCTGATAACCCCAGCGGGCAGGTGGCGCAGTTTGACAAACCGGAGGGCACCTTCCAACTGATCGGGTTCAGCCTGCCGGAAGCAACTCCGATAGATGACTACCAGACGTTTAGCTTTCAACTCTACGGCAGCAACATCACGCAGGTGTACGTGGCGCTGGACGATGCCGATGGCAATCGGGTAGCCGAAAGCTTCCAGAGTGTGCGTATTGACGGCACCTGGGGCACGGTGACGGTGGACTTGCCGGAGACCGATGCGACGGTGAAAACCATCCTGATCTTCCCTGATCCCAACAACGAGGCCGCCGCCACTTTCTATCTGGACAACGTGCGGATGGACGGCACCGCCCCGGAAATTCCTGCGGTGACCATCAGCGTCACTCCCGAAACCATTACCCTGGAAGCCGGAGCCAGTGCCACCCTCACCGCCGAAGTGACTCCGGCTGAGGCGGACTCGTTGCTGCGCTGGAGCACCGCCGACACCTTGGTGGTCAGGGTGGACAACAACGGACAGGTTACCGCCTTAACCGCCGGAAGTGCCACCATCGTGGCCAGCACGGCCGACGGCACCGCCACCGACAGTGCGACGGTCATAGTGGTGCCCAATGTGTTGCAAGGCGACTTGATCGTGGCGGATTTTGACGAGGTGATTCCGACCCTGGGGATTGTTGAGCCGGGCCGCACCCAGGCCTTTGGAGCGGGAGGCGACATTAGGACGGTGGCCAATCTGGAAAAGCAACCCGCCAACGCCAGTGAGCAAGTGCTACGCTTTGACAAAGACGAGGGCACGTACAAGCTCGTCGGATTCAACCTGCAGGTGGGCCGAAGTCTGAACCGCTACGAAACGTTCTCCTTCCAGGTGTACGGCTCCGTTAGTATCAGTGAAGTGCTTGTGGTGCTGAACGACCCCACCGGCACCGAGGTGCTGGGCGGGATTCAAACCGTAGCCATCGACAGCGGCACGTGGGGCACCGTGACGGTAGAAATTCCCGAAGGGACAACCGGTAGCGTCAAGGATCTTCTGATTTTTCCCAATCCGACCAACGGGGCGGCAGCCACCTACTATCTCGATAACGTGCGTTTCAACGTTGAGCAAGCCGTTACCTATCCGGTGGGCGTGTGCGTGTTCACCGCCGAAGACTTTCCTTCGGATATGGCTGAGCTTGTCGCCGTGACGGAAGTGCCCCACTTCACCTTCCGCCGCCGGGGTAGTTATATGATCGGCTTGGCCACCGGTGTTCGTACCGACGGCCGGGCAGGAGCCTGGGAAATCCACGACGACTGTAGCATCCGGCCCCTGCACCGCAGCGGCTTCGAGAAAAACACTTCGTTGCTGCCCAATGTGCGCGGGGTAGAACGCCGCTACGGGTGGCGGTATGAACCCACCGGGATCAGCGAAGACGGTAAGTTTATCGACGCGGTAGCGATCAACGACGACGGATACACCCATCCCTGGGGTTGGCAAGTGGCCCCCGGAACGGTCGTCGACGTGCGGTTTCGGCTCAATAGTTCGCTGTTTGGGCGTATCTTCTGGGTGCGGGGAAGCGTGTCGTGTGACAGTGTGGTGGCAGAAAGAAAAGGGTTTCACTACTTCGTGGTGCGCTGCGAAGACGACGAGAACGCCCGAACCGCTTCGATCGACGGCAAACGGGCCGATGACCAACTGCTCGAAGCAGTGTCTGCCTACCCGAACCCTACGACGGGCATAGTGAATCTGCAGGGAGCCAGGTTGTCGGATCGGCCGGTCACCATTCGGGTGATCAACGCCAGCGGCCGGGTGGTGCTGCACCTTGACCGGACCAGCGAAGTAGCAACAGCTGAACTCGATCTGTCGCCCTTCGCCGACGGATTGTACACCATTCAGGTGCTGGATAACAACCGCAGCACCACGCACCGCGTGCTCTTACGAAAGTAAGGCCCGGTGCCTCTTGGCATTCCGGATAGGCAGCGGAGGCCTACTGAATCGCACGCTGACGCTATAACCAAGAAGTCCCTTTCGCGAGGGGCTTCTTTTTTTTGCGAATAACTGCGGTATTAGTAATTTGTAATTGCAGCGTAAGAAAATCCGTCATGTTTTAAAATATTTTTGTTGTGTCGGAATTTTTTAGAATATTGTGAGATGAAGATGGTTTAGCGTTATGCAATTGAAAAGAGACAATTCCAATGCCGCACTCGTAGAGCGTATATCCCGAGGCGATGAACGCGCCTTTCAGGAGATGTTTTATGCTTACAAAGACCAGCTATTTTCGTATTGCTGCCGTTTCACCAAGTCGGAGGAGTTGGCCGAGGAAATTATTCACGACGCCCTGCTAAAGGTTTGGGAAGATCGTCACCGGCTCGATCCGGACCAATCGTTAATCGGCTACCTCTACACCATCACCCGTAATTTATCGCTCAACTTCCTGAAAAAGCTGGCCGCTGAAGAGGCGCTGAAGCAACGCGTGCGCTACCGAACCCCGCAGTTTCATAACGACACCGAGGCGGCCATCGACTACGCCAACCTAAAGCAGCTTGCCAAGGTGGCTATTTGTCAGTTGCCCCAGCAGCAGCAACGGGTGTATCGCATGAGCCGGGATCAGCACATGACGCACGAGGAGATCGGGCAGCGCCTGGGGATATCTCCCAACACGGTGAAGAACCACGTGATCAAAGCCCTTCGGGCCATCAAATCGCACCTTCGGGTGCATGCCGATATCAGCCTTTTCGTGAGCTACCTGATCGCAAGCGCCTTGTTCTAAAAAAAAAGTTGCCCGCCGAGTAGTCCTCTCCCCCGGCCAGGGTTGTAGTACTATAAAAGGCACAACTTTGAAAGAGCACGCGCAACACCTACTTAAAAAATACCTCCAGGGAACCGCCAGTTTGGAAGAGCGGGCAAAGCTGTTCGAGTACCTGCGCGCGTCGGGCGATGAAGACGTGTACCGCGATGTGATGGATCAGCTGTGGGCCGAACGGCCCGAAGAAAAGCATCTGCCCGACACAAAAGCGGCTGAACTGCTGCAACGCGTGTTTCGCTCGCCTAAAAAACGCCAAATTGCCCCCTACCGGTATCGCGTGGCCGCGGTGCTGGGCGGCCTGATGGTGCTCGCCAACCTTTTCTATTTTATGACGCGCAACGAGCGGGCTACTCTATCTTACACCACCGATTACGGTGAAACCAAAACTGTCTGGCTGCCCGACAGCACCAAGGTGGTACTAAATGCCAACTCCTCTCTAACGTTTAGCGCTAGCGAACAACGCACCCGCGAAGCGTGGCTGGTGGGCGAAGCCTTTTTTGAGGTGAAGAAGATAGGTCAAGTAGAGGAGACAAGCCAGCCGGTAAAGTTTATTGTTCATACCGAAAATCTGGACGTGGAGGTGTTGGGCACCGCCTTCAACGTGAGCGAGCGGCGGGGGGCCACCCAGGTGGTGCTGGAGCACGGCAAAGTGCGGCTGGCTACCAAAAACAACGAACAATTGGTGATGAAGCCGGGAGAGCTGGTTGCGTTGGCGTCTGCTTCGGCCCCACTAACCACGCAGGTGGTGGACCCAAAAGATTATACGGTCTGGCAAGAAAAGAAGCTAGTGTTCAAGCGAACGCCGATCACCGAAGTGGCCACCCTTATGGAAGACTACTACGGTTGGGAGGTAATCTTATCCGATGACGATTGGGCGGACCAGCGAATCACGGGTTCTATCCCTACCTACGATGAAGATATCTTTCTGGAAATACTAACCGAGTCGATGGGGGTGCGGGCCATCCGCGACGGAAACCGGGTGACGTTGCAGAAAAGCAGTGAGCCCGCTCAGTGAAAGAAAAAACAAACCCGGTCGCCTGCATTCTTGGAGGGACACAGGCCGACCGAATCTGAATAATAATGAATTGTTAAACCCTAAATGTAACCATGATGCAAAACTTTTCCTATTTTGTTCGCCAACGGCACGGGTGGATGTCCGGTTTGCTCATCGGCGGACTGATGCTATGGGGCAATCCTTCGTTGCCGCAACTACTCGCCAGTGGCGAAACGGCTTTGGTGTCGCTCCCTTCGAGCCCCGAACAGACGCGTCGCTCGCTAGAGTCCGTGCTGATTGATCTTGAAGCTACCTACCGGGTAAGTATCGTATTTGATCACGCCATTGTTGAAAACAAGCAAGTAGAAGCCGATTTATTGGTCACCGACGACCTGGAGGCCTCATTGCGCCAGCTACTGCGCCCCTTCGGGCTGGAGTCCCGTGAGATTGAGAAAGGAGTATACGTGATCAAAGCCCCGGCGAAGCGCCCCAAGGAGGTTGACAGACTCAAGCAAGGTTCGGCATCGACTTCCCTGGTGCTTCCCGATGGCCAGCGCCCCCTGCCCAGCCGCCTCCCAGTCGCTACGCCAACGGCGGTAGAAAAAACCATCACCGGCAAAATCACCGATTTGTCTACCGGCGAAGAATTACCGGGCGTCAATATCCTGGTGAAGGGTACCACCATCGGCACCATTACCGACGTAGAGGGTAACTACCGCCTCACCGCCCCGGATGATGCTGAAACGCTGGTCTTCTCTTCAGTGGGCTATACTAGCGAAGAAGTGGCGATTGATAACCGAACCACTATCAACCTGGAGATGGCCCCGGACATTCAGTCGCTCAGCGAGGTGGTGGTAGTAGGCTACGGTACGCAGGAAAAACGCGACCTGACGGGGTCAGTAGCTTCGGTAGAATCGGCTGATATAGAAAATGTACCTACCTCCAGTTTTGACAATATCCTACAAGGCAAGGCAGCCGGAGTGCAGGTGGTGCAAGGCACCGGAGCACCCGGTGGCGGAGTGAGCGTAAGAATCAGGGGCAACTCTTCGGTGAGCCGCGGCAACAGCCCGCTCTACGTGGTAGACGGAGTGCCGCTCACCAACACGGGCAACTTGTCGCAAACCAGTAGTGAAGGCACCACCAACGCCCTGGCCGATATCAATCCCAACGACATTGAATCTATTGAGGTGCTGAAAGACGCTTCGGCCGCTTCCATCTACGGAGTGCGGGGAGGAAACGGAGTAGTGATTATTACCACCAAACGAGGACAGGCCGGAAAAGCTAAATTCAACCTCAACTTCTACCGGGGCGTGCAGCAACTTAACAACGGCCTGGACTATATCGGAGCGCGGGACAACCGGGCGCTGAGGCTGGAAGCCCTTCGAAACGCTGGCACGCTAGGACGTACCGAGCGCTACCTGGACTCGCTGAATATTTCCGGAAACAACGACGTAGATCATATTGCGCTGGTGTTTCGATCAGCCCCCATCACCAACTTCGATGCTTCGGTGCGCGGCGGGTCCGAAAACATCAAGTATGCATTGACCGCGGGTTATTTCGATCAGGAAGGGATCATCCCTAACGCGGGATACCGGCGCTATTCTACCCGGATCAACGTAGACTACAACGCTAGCGACCGGATCACGCTCGGCAGTAATTTGTCTTTTACCCGCTCCCGTACCAAGCTGGGAGGACAAGACGACGACGACCAAAACATCGCCTACGCCATTAATAACTTCTCTCCGTTTATTTCTCCCTACATCGACGGGAGGATACCCGAGTTGAGTTCTCATCCGCTAAACTTTCTGCTGTCTTCTACCAACAATGCTTACGGTAACCGCCTGGTGGCCAATGAGTATTTGGAAATTAAAATCTTGGAAGGACTGAGATTCCGTACGAGCTTGGCCATCGACTACGCGGGAGTGCGGGAAGAAGAGTTTTACCCCTCCAATCTTCGGATACGGGGTATACCGGAGCGCTCGGCTACTGAAGTGTGGAGCACCTCGCTTACCTGGATCAACGAAAACATCGTAACCTACCAGCGAGATTTTCAAAACCACAGCCTGGAAGCACTGGCCGGATACAGTGTGCAGGAAACCCGATCAGAGTTTATCAATGCCAACGTGAGCGGAGCCGCTACGGATGATATCATCACCCTGGGGGCCGGATCGGTGTTGGAAAGCACCAACTCCAACAAGACCGCCAACGGATTGCGCTCGGTATACGGCCGGGTCAACTACAAGTTCAACGACCGCTATCTGCTCACGGTCACGGTTCGCTCGGATGCTTCCTCGCGCTTTGGTAGAGAAAACCGAACCGCCGTATTTCCTTCGGCCGCCATCGGCTGGCGGGTATCCGATGAGCCGTTCTTGAGCGGTATCCAGGCGATTGACAACCTAAAATTCCGCTTTAGCTACGGACAGATAGGCAACGAAAGTGGTATAGCCGACTATGCCTGGCAGGGGGCTTACTTCACGGGGCAAAACTACAACGGGGCACCGGGAATTGGCGCGGGCATTATACCCAACCGGCAGTTGGGCTGGGAGACGCAACTGCAAGCGAACCTGGGCATGGACCTAGGCCTGTGGGGTGGACGGGTGAATCTCACCGCTGATGTCTATAACAAGCAAACCAATAACTTGCTGTTCAATGTAGAAATCCCGCAGGTCACCGGGTTTAATAGCATTTTGAAAAACGTGGGGCAAGTGGAGAACCGAGGCGTGGAGCTGGGAATAAATGCCAATGTGTTTCAGCCTCAGCAAGCCTTTGGCTGGAACCTAGGCTTTAATATTGCTTTTCTGCAAAACGAAGTGGTAGCTCTACCGGGCGGCAACGACATCACTACCTTTTTCAATATCCTGCGGGAGGGCGAACCTCTGGGAGCCTTCAATCTCTACAACTACCTGGGAGTATACGCTACCGATGAAGATGTGCCGGTAATTGACGGCGAAAAGTTAAGTGCTAATGGGACTGCCTTCCGAGCCGGGGATGCTATTTTTGAAGACGTCAACAACGACGGCATCATTGATAACAACGACCTGAAAGTGGTAGGTAGTCCCATACCGGACTTCACCGGGGGCATTAACAATACTTTTACCTACCGAGGCTTTGAGCTATCGGCGTATATCAACTTTTCCCAGGGAAGCGAAATCCTGAATCTCACCAGGTTTGCGGCTGACCGGGCCAACGGTAACTGGACCAATATCACCAAGTATGCCCTGGACCGCTGGCAACAACCGGGCGACCAGACCGAATATCCGAGGCGCGAGAGAAGTAGCCCTACCGACAACGATCGTCCTAATTCTACCCTGTGGCTAGAGTCGGGTGATTTTTTACGGCTCAAAACTCTCACTTTTGCCTACCGGCTACCCAGTACATTGGTGGAGAAAATTAGCCTGAGCAACGTGCGCTTTTACGTAACGGGGCAAAATCTGCTCACCTTCACTCCGTATCGCGGCTGGGACCCTGAGGTAGTTACTACCAACAACCGCCCGGACCGGGGCATCTCATTCGGGGTCGATAATGCCCGGCTGTTTCCGCTGTCCCGCTCGGTCATCTTTGGTATTAATGTAGGCTTTTAACTGATTTTAACTCTTACTAACTGATATGAAACGTTTAATAAACTATAATTTAGTGTGGGCTTTTGTGCTGACTTTAGGAGCCTGCGAAGTATTGGAACAGGATCCGATCAGCAGTCTTTCTTCGGAGAACTTCTTTGAAACCGCCGAACACGCCAACGCTGCGCTCACCAGCACCTATGCGGCCCTTAGAAATACTTTTAACGGCAACGTAAGATACACGACTTGGGGAGACCTTCGGGCTGATTTGCTGGCCACTGATGAAGGCAAAAATGATGGCTATGATCGTCTGGACGACAACGAACAAAACCCTACCGACCCCGTGGCCGATTGGTCGAACCTTTACCAAACGATTGCCCGGGCCAACGACGTGATTGCCAACGTCCCGGGTATCGAGGACATCGATCTCACCGCAGAAAGCAAAAGTGAAATACTGGCCGAGGCTCGGTTCCTCCGAGCTTTATCCTACTTTTACTTGGTGAGGCTGTGGGGAGATGTTCCGCTTTCGCTGGAGCCCGTCAACTCGGCGAGCGATCCGGTAGACTTGCCCCGGGTGGACCGGGAGGTGGTGCTGGATACGGTAGAAGCAGACATCACGTACGCACTGGCCCGGCTACCGGCAGCCTACGGTAGCAACAGCGACACGCGGGGCCGCGCTACTCTAGGCGCCGCTTACGCCTTGCAAGCCCACGTATACGCCTGGCAGGGTAACTGGGAAGCCGCCGCCGCTAGTGCGCAGCAGGTCATCGAGAATCCCCAGTACGAACTGCTACCCGGCGAACGGTATGCGGATATCTTCGATGCAGAAAACACCCAGGAGAGCATTTTTGAACTACAAATTGACCCTCTTAGTGCCGGAGAAGGAACATCTGACTTATTTCTTGCCTTTGGCACCGACGAACAAAACGGGGGGGTGACCGGTGAACTGGGCGTCTTTTTGCCGTCTGAGAAGTTTCTGGATGGTCTGGAAGAAGGGGATTTGCGTAGGAGCACTTTAGTCTTTGACGGCGATGGCCTATTTCGCCCCCAGATTGTTAAGTATATTCGCCCCTTTAGCCGAGCCGAGCTCGGTACCTCCGTGCCGAATAGAACCGCCGAAGCGGATAACAATATCATCATTTATCGGCTGGCCGGAATCATCCTGTTGCGTGCCGAAGCACTGAATTACCTGGATCGTACCGAAGAGGCCGCCGCCCTGTTAAATCAAATCAGAGAACGGGCGGGGCTGCCCGCTACCACCGCCACCACCCAAGAGGAGCTTAAAGCGGCAATTCTGAAAGAAAGAGGGTATGAGTTGGCCTTCGAGGGTCATCGCTGGTTTGATCTGGTACGCAATGGGGAAGCGCTCAACGAAATCGAGACGCTGACCAACCCTGATCGACTATTGTTGCCTATTGCGCAACGAGAAATCATTCTGAATGAAAATATTGACTCTAATAACCCTAGCTACTAACATTATGAAAAAGCGCACTTCTTATTCTATTGGCCTAATGGTAAGCTTGCTCACGGTATGCTCGCTGCTGGGATGCGACGAAAGCGATATCACCGGTTACCAACCCACGGGTATCGCCAATGGCGTACTGGATGTCACCATCAACACCTTCGTACAAAACGACCCGCAGTTTTCTGCCTTTGCCGATGCCCTGCGCCGCACGGGAGTAGACCAGCAGTTGGAAGGGGGAGAGTTTACTTTGTTTCTGCCTACCGATACGGCGTTTAGTGCCTTTCTGGCTAACCAAAACTTAAGCTCGCTGGACAATATTCCCAGCGACTCTTTGGAGATGCTGGTGTTGCACCACGTCTTTCCGGGCAAGCTGATGAGCCCCCGCGACTTCACCGATGAGCCGCAAGACTTTCAACCGCTGATGGGAGAGCCCGTAAGCATCGATCTGATTGATTTTCGTCCCGATGGCTTATTCTTCCTGGTGCGCGCCAATGGCACCGTGGTGCAAACCTCCAACCTGGAGCCAACCAACGGGGCAATTCACGTGTTGAAAGACAATACTTTGGGTTTTTAACCAGTAGCTATCACTTTGCCGGGTGGAGCCCACCGCGTGGCGCCCCACCGTCTGGGCGACTCCGTCATTCCGGACATTTGCTTAGCGTAGCGCACCGGCGCCCGGCGGCGCAAATGAGCCGCGTCCCGGCGGGGAACCGCACGGTGGCCGGGGCGGCCCCGCCGGAATGACGGTATTGTTCACTATTCACCCACCACCAACCACCAATGACCATGTATTACCGAACCTTACTTATCTTATTTTTATCCTTCAGCCTCGCCTGCGGTCAAGAGGAGGCAAGCCGTCAGGATGATACGACTCAACCAGAGGATGCAATTCGCCAAGACCTGTTTGTTTCCGGTACCGATGGCTACCATACCTACCGTATTCCGGCCCTGGAAATTACCACCAAAGGAACGGTGCTGGCTTTTTGCGAGGGACGAAAAAACAGTAAGGAAGACACCGGTGATATTGATCTGCTGCTCAAACGCAGTGAAGACAACGGACGTAGCTGGTCAGAAGCCACCATCGTACACGAAGTAGGAGGAGATGCCGAGATCACCATCGGCAACCCTTGCCCTATCGTCGATCGCCAGACCGGACGAATTCACTTGCTTTTTGTGCAGGACTACCACCAACTCTTCTCTACCTACAGCGATGACGATGGCTTGACCTGGTCTGCTCCCCGAGAGCATACCGCCATTCTGGATGCGTGGGATTATCCATTGGTGCTCATTGCCACTGGTCCCGGACACGGCATCCAGTTGAGCAGCGGGCGCTTGGTGGCCCCGGTTTGGATATGCGACCGGGAAAGAGAAGACCGCTACGAAAATACCACAAAAGATCGCATCCGTTCGGGAATGATCTACTCGAATGATAATGGACAAACCTGGCAAACGGGAGGGCTGGTGCCTGCTGAAATCGCCATGCTGCACGAGGCTACCATCGTGGAAAGAAAAGACGGTTCTCTGCTCATCAATATGCGGGCTCGGGCAGCGGGCTATCGCGCCGTGGCCACCAGCACCGATGAGGGCTTAAGTTGGACTACTCCGGTGCTGGACCGACAACTGCCCGATCCAACCGTTCAGGGTAGCCTGATACGGCTCAATGAGAAAGAAATACTCTTTAGTAATCCGGCGGTGCACTCCAGTAAAGACTTCGACGGGGCCAGTCGTCGAAACCTCACGCTGCGGTTAAGTGCCGACGGTGGGAAGCACTGGACGCACGCTCGCACCATCACCGAGGGCCCCTCCGCCTATTCGGATTTAGCAGTGACCAGCAATGGCGAGATTTTATGTTTATTCGAGAACGGGAAAGAGAACTACCGAGCCAAGATATCTCTCATCATTACTGACCGGGATTGGCTGCTTTCAGGTACGGAAAACGAATAATGTGTCATCAGTAACTACCAACAAAGACCTCGTGCTAAGACTATTGATAGATGGATAAGCGTATAAGTTGTCAGGACTGCCGAATGTTTGTAAGTCGAGTGTTCGTCCACTGCGGATTGTCCGAAGAACTGTCTGCACAGTGGGCTGATCTGCTGGTAGAAACTTCCCTGCTAGGCATCGACTCCCACGGTATCCGGATGCTGGACCGCTACGTCCGGCACGTGCAGGGCGGGGGGATTGCCACCCACTTTGCCCCCCAGACGCTCAAAGACCACCTGGCCGTGGCGGTGATCGATGCGCAAGGAAGCTCCGGTCACCTGGCGGCTTCCTACGCAATGGACGAGGCCATCCGCAAGGCCCGGAAAGCCGGAATCGGCCTGGTTTCCGTCATTCATACCAACCATGTGGGAGCTTGTGCGCTCTACGTCGCTCGGGCGGCGCAAGCTTCCTGCGTGGGCATTTGCACGGCGGTGAGCCGCCCCGGCATTGCCCCCTGGGGAGGCACCCAGCCCCTGCTGGGTCTCAACCCCCTGGCTGTAGGCTTTCCCGTTGCCGGTAAGCCCCCGTTTCTGCTCGATATGTCCACCACCGTCACCGCCATGGGCAAAATCACCCGCGCCGCCGACGAAGGCCAGCCAATTCCGGAAGGTTGGGCGCTGGACGATCAGGGGCAACCTACCACCGACCCGGAGCAGGCCCGGCAGGGGTCGCTACTGCCCATCGGCGGACACAAAGGCTACGGCTTGGCGATGGCCATTGAGGCGATCACCGCCCTGCTGCCCGGCGGAAACCTATCGGTAGACGTGCTCAGCTGGATCGCCCAGACGGCTCAGCCGATGAACGCCAGCTTTACGGCCATCGCTCTAGACATCAGCGCCTTTACGGAGCCGGATGCCTTCGCGCAAAAAGCCGCCGAATGGGTAACTACCCTTACCCAATCGCCCCGCCGGGCCGGAGTAGAGCAATTATACTACCCCGGTCAGCAAGAAGGCTTGACCCGAAAAGAACGAACCCAATCCGGTATTCCGCTAGATGAGTATACCCGAACGATGCTGCGGGGCCTGGCCGAAGAATTTAAGATAGAACCACCAACCCTACGATAAATGAATATTACTGAACTTTACGAACTAGCCACTCCCACCTGCATGATATCGCAGTACTGGCCTACCTCCCGCGAACGCGAGGGCGATACCCTGGCGGCCCTGCAATGGGTATTGGAAGACCAATTCTTTCGGGCGTTTCAAACGGTAGAGGTGCCCTACGCCGCCGAACGAAAAGCCATTGCCGAATTACTGGCTCCTGATAATCTTTACTTAGACTACTGTGTGGCCCGCGTGCTGAACGATCAGCAGGGCAACCTTTCTTCCCTGGACGAAGAGCAGCGCAGTCGATCAGTACAGATCGTCATCCAACAACTCGCTGATGCCCGCGAGATTGGGGCTTCAGCCTTGTCGCTGGTGCCGGGCAGACGACCCGCCGAATGGTCGTTGAGAACCAAGGCGCTGGAGGCGCTTCAGCACTCGATGGAAGAAGTTGTTGCCCACGCCAAAGAGCACTACCCCGACATCAGCATTTTGCTGGAGCCCCTGGACGTAGATGCCGATAAGAAGCACACCTTTGGCTACCTACCAGAGGCCCAACAGCTAACCCATATACTCAAAGAACAGGGGTTGACTCTTTATATCAACGTAGACACGGCCCACTGCTGGCTCAACGAAGAGGACCCCCTCGAGATGCTGCAAGCCCTACGGCCCCAGGTAAAAGAGTTTCATTTTTGCAACTGCGTGACCGACCCCGACAGCGAAAAGTACGGCGACAAACACATGCCCCTGGGCGAACCGGGACGAATGACGCACGCTACGATGGCGCAGATGATTGCTCAAATGAAAGAAACCGGCTTTCTTAACCCCCAGGACAAGCCCTATCTGCTGTTTGAAGTCATCAAGCCTCTCCCAACAGACAGCCGAACGCATCTGCAACATTGTCGAGAATTTTTCACCGAATCGCTGGCCCAAGTATGACTTCCGAAGCAACTACCCAAACATTTTCTCCTAATGCCCTTCGCTCGTTCGTTACCGAGGTGTTTGTTTCCTTACGGGTGCCGGAAGAAGACGCAGTAAAAGCCGCCGAGGTGCTACTGTACGCCGACCTGCACGGCATCGATTCCCACGGCGTAGGGCGCTTGCTCACCTACGTAGAATTGCTGCGTGCTGGTAAAGTCAACACCCGCCCCCAGGTAAGGGTAGTCCGAGAGCGAAAAAGTGCCGCCACCGTGGAT
Source organism: Cyclobacteriaceae bacterium (assembly GCA_965217295.1). Taxonomy (GTDB): domain Bacteria; phylum Bacteroidota; class Bacteroidia; order Cytophagales; family Cyclobacteriaceae; genus Tunicatimonas. The sequence goes on along the minus strand of CBDCHR010000008.1, from coordinate 895,505 downwards.
GGCGACAACGGACTAGGCCTGGTGGTAGGGCCCAAAGCCAATCGAATGGCCTTCGAGATGGCGCAGGACTTTGGCACCGGCTGGGTAAGTGTGTGCAACAGCAACCACTTTGGGGCGGCCGGTTTTTACGTAGCCCGAACCGTGCGACAACACGACATGATCGGCTGGGCCATGACCAATTCTTCCAAGCTGGTGGCTCCACTCTGGGGAGCCGAACCCATGTTTGGCACCAATCCTATCGCCTTTGGCGTACCCGCCGACCAGCAACCCCCGGTCATCGTAGACATGGCCACCAGCGCCGTACCCTTTGGCAAGGTAGAACTGGCGATGCGGCAGGGGCAGATGCTACCCCCCGGCTGGGGCATCGACCCGCACGGAGAACCGACCCAGGACCCGCAAGCACTCATCGACGGAGGAAGTTTGCTGCCTTTAGGCTCGGAAAAAGTCACCGGGGGGCACAAAGGCCAGTGTTTGTTGTCGATGGTGGATATCCTGTGCTGCGTACTGAGCGGAGCCAACTGGGGGCCGTTTGGTCCGCCTAGCCTGCTGTGGCAGACGCCGCTGGACAAGCAGGTAGGCAAAGGCATTGGCCATTTCTTTGGGGTAATGGATATTGAAGCTTTCCGAGATAAAGGCGAGTTCAAACAGCAGATGGACCAATGGATAGCAACCATTCGAGGAGCCAAGCCCCAACCCGGAACGTCCGGCCCGCTGATTCCGGGCGACCCCGAAAGAGTAGCTTACGAAGAACGGTCGCAACACGGCATTCCGGTGCTGGAGGCCGTCGTACGCGACCTGGAAAAAATTGCCCAACTCACCGGAGTCAAGTTAAATTAAGCCCTATGAAAGTAGCCGTACTATCCAAATCGTTCGCCAAAGCCTCCGACCAACCGGTAGAAATGCTCACCCGAGCTGGGATCGAGGTGCTGCGACGTCCCAACGACGACCCGGCCAACGAAGCGCGGGTAGCCGAACTCATCGGCGACTGCGACGGAGCCATCGTGGCCGCTCAAGACCGAGTAGGCTCCCTGGTGTTCGACCGATGTACTAATCTGCGCGTGGTGGCCGACCATGCCGTGGGCTTCGACCGCATCGATATGGAAGAGGCGAAGGCAAGAGGCATCGTGGTCAAAACCTGCCCGGGCAACTACGAATCAGTCGCTGACCTGGCTTGGCTGTTTATCCTGGCTACGGCCCGCCACCTGCTTCCGGCGGTGCAAAGTGTCCAAGACGGGCAGTGGTCGCCGACCAGTTTTGTGGGCACCGAAGCGCTGCGCAAAACCTTGGGCATCGTGGGCTACGGGCAGATCGGTAAGGCCGTGATACGAAGAGCCCAGGGGTTTGAAAACGATATCCTGGTGTATGATCCCTTTGTATCGACCCTAGAGCCGGTCGGCGAACTCAACATCACCCAAGTGACGCTGCCGGAGCTGTTAGCTCAGTCAGATGTGGTTTCGCTCCACGTGCCTCTTAACGAAAACACTCAAAACCTAATAGATGCCGCCGCCCTGGCGGCGATGAAGCCCACGGCCACCCTGATCAACACCAGCCGGGGCGGACTCGTGGACGAAGCGGCGCTGTACGAAGCATTGAAGAACAACACCATTGCCGCGGCGGCTACCGATGTGTTTGAAACCGAGCCTCCGGGTAAGAGTCCGCTGCTGGATTTGCCCAACTTCTTGGCTACTCCTCACCTAGGGGCGCAAACCTCGGATGCCAACGTGCGCACCGGCCTGATGGCCGCCCAGATAATCATCGACGTACTAACCAAAAAGACAAATTCATGAATTGCGGAAGAATCAGAAAACCAATTGCCGAGGGTTGGAACCAACTCACCGACCACGAACTCCAAAACCAAAAGGTAGCTCTTCTGAACCTAAAAAAGGGCGAGCGGTACGCCCTGAGTACCCAGAACGATGAGTATTCCCTGGTGATTCTGGAAGGTGCTTTGTCATTTGCTGTTCAGTCAGGATTGGAAGGTACCCTGGGCCCCCGCCGCAATGTGTTCGAAGACTTGCCCGAAGGGCTGCTGCTCACGCGGGAGGAAGAAGTAACCCTCACCGCCATCAGCGATTGCCAGGTGGGCATTCACTACGCCCCGGCCCCCCGGAAGTACCGAAACTACCTGATGAAGAAGGAGGATATTCGGGTGAACGAGCGGGGCGCGGATAACTGGCGACGCACGGTGCGCAAGATTTTCTGGAACGACAACTCCGAGGGCAACGTGCTGCTCACCGGTGAGACGGTGACCTACCCGGGCAACTGGAGCACCATGCCTCCGCACCGCCACCAGTTCTACGAAGAAGGAAAAGAAATGCCCTACGAAGAAGGGTACTTATTCAAGTTCTCCCACCCGAAGGGTTTTGGCTTAATCTACCAGTTTGACGATCAGATGGACCAGGCTTTTAGCCTCAAAACCAACGACGTGGCTCACGTGGGCGGAGGGTATCATCCGGTGGTGGCCGCTCCCGGCTCCTACCTGTACCACCTCACCTGCATGGCCGGTCCTAAGCGCCTCTCCCAGGCTAGGGTGCACGCGGACTACGAGTATCTGCTGGAAGAACAAGGATTGGAAAATCAATTTACACCGCACCGTTGAAAGGACTCGCTACCCTCGATATCGTCGTTGCCGTGGTGTACGTGCTGGGTATCCTTAGCATCGGGGTGTACTTCTCGCGGCAGCAAAAGTCGGCCAAAGACTTCCTGCTCGGCGGCAGGAGCATGGGCTGGTTTCCGATTGGCTTGTCCCTGCTGGCCACTCTCACCAGTGCGGTCGGCTACATGTCGTTTCCGGCAGCGGCCCTGAAGTTTGGGCTTATCATGCTCTGGATGTGGGTCGCCATCCCGATCAGTTACCCCGTGGTCACCCGCATTTTTATGCCCTTCTATCACAAGCTAAACGTATACACCGCGTACGAATACCTGGAAAAGCGCTTTAGCCTAAAGGTCAGGCTGCTGGCCAGTGCCATTTTCATCTTATGGCGCGTCACCTGGATGGGGGCGGTGATTTACGTGCCTTCGCTGATGCTCAACACCGTGACGGGCGGGCAGTTGCCCCTGGTGCCCTCGGTGATTGCGCTGGGCATCTTGTCTACCATCAACACCACCCTGGGAGGAGTAAAGGCCGTGATGTGGGCCGACGTGGTGCATTCGCTGGTTATGTTTGCCGGGATGATCATCGCCCTAACGGTAATTGTGTACGCGGTGCCCGGCGGCCTGCCGGAAATAGGACAGAGCCTGGTGGAAGGAGGTAAAACGCAAATGTTCGACCAAATTGCCGGTTGGTCGGAAGCCAATGTGTGGGAAAAAGGACGGCTTTACGTACTGGAGGAAATTACCGTCATCTCACTGGTGGTTTCCTATTCTTTGCAGAAGATGGGCAATTACTGCGTAGACCAGGCGCTGGTGCAGCGCTACCTCACGGCCAGGTCTTTAAAAGTGAGCAAGCAAGGGTTTTTGCTCAACTGTTTTTCGTACACTTTCTATATTGTGGCCATTACGCTGGTAGGCGTGGGCCTGTTTGTGGTGGCACAACATCACGCTTTTCCCGATACGCTGGCCAGCGACCAGGTATTCCCTTTCTTCATTGCCAACCTGATTCCGGTAGGCTTGTCCGGACTGCTGGTCGCGGCGATCTACGCGGCCTCCATGTCCAGCATGGACTCCGGCACCAACGCCTGCGTGAGTGCGGTGATGAACGACTTTTACGGCAGGCTTTACTTGAAAAGCTACAACCTAGACGCCGGAGAGCAGTCGGAAGCGACCGACCGAACGAAGCTCCTTATTTCGCGCATCAGCAGTGTGGTGCTGGGCATCAGCGTGACGATCATGGCCTGCTACATCGGTCGATTGGAAGATATCTTTACCATCACCGCCAAGCTCATCAACATGTTTGCCGGTCCGCTCTTCGGCGTGTTCATCTTGGGTATGTTTACCAAAAGAGCCAACGCCGTTTCCGTACTGATCGCCGGACTAGCCGGAGCGCTGGTGGGTATACTGACGGTGTTTGCCAAGCCGTTTGGGCTGGAAATGTTTATGGTGGGCAAGCTATGGCCCCTAATTCTATCATTTCTAGTTACCTATGGGTTGGGCTACGGATTGAGCTTTCTGGTGGGATACAATCCGAAAGAGCGCCTGGATTGGACCTGGGGAAAAATCATGGCGCGGTGAGTAAACGTCCTGGTAGAAATAATAGCTTCGCACCGCTACGTAGCGAAGAAAATTCATCCAACCAAGTGCAATAGCCAGATTAGGCTTGCCAATCACTTTCCATTCTCCCTTTTCTTTTGCTAATCCACCTATCCATGCGTCAAGCACTAATAAAATTTTAATGAGAATTTGGGTTTAGCGATTCTTTTTAACACATTGTGAATTAATTGGCTTTAAACTGTATTTTCTGTATCGTTTTGGTTTATGGTCACCAATACATTTACACGGGTGCTTCCTGACTAATGCTTTTAGAAAAGATGGACAGTGGTTGAAGGAAAATACGCAGTTGCTACAACAGTTTGCCAGGGGCGACGAGCAAGCGTTCAAAGTGCTTTACTTCCGGTTTTACAACCGGCTGCTGCTGTACGGTAGCACTATCACCGACCAGCGACATACGGTAGAAGATCAAGTTCAGGAACTGTTCACCTGGGTATATACGCACCCCCAAGCGTGCCAATCGATCCGGAATATAGAGTCTTACCTGTACCTGGCTTTGAAGAAAAACATTCGTTCTGCTTTACAAAAGGAGATGCGCCAACAAACCCAACAGGATCAATACAGCGACTGTTTGGAGCAAAGTATCTCCGGTATAGAAGACCAATTAATCCGGACCCACACCGAGGAGCAGCACCAACGCTGGCTCACCGAGCAGATGGATCAACTTCCTGCGCGTATGCAGGAGGTCATCTACCTGCGGTATTATCGGTGTCTGGGTTACGAAGAAATTGCCAGCATCATGTCGGTTACCCCGCAGGTGGCCCGCAACTTTGCGGCGCGTGCCCTGAAGAAAATGCGCCAATCCTTGCCGCAACTACAGCGCTTGCTCTCTGTTGTCCTGGCGCTAGTAGTAGCCGGATAAGCGATTCCTCACCACTTTCTGGTTGCTCGGCAAAATAAAATTAAAAAAATTCGCTTCGGGAAGGTTACACTCTCTGCGTTACGGCCTCTTTCTATAAACCGGGTCATGTGACGCGGTGGCTTAACCAACAGCGTATGCCTAGCCATTATGTCCACTTCACTGCCGACGAATTTGCCGTCGACCCCCCATTCCGGAGATGGTGTTTGTCTAATGAGGCCGACAGTGAGGCGTTTTGGCAGGTTTTTCTGCATCAGCATCCTGATAAAGCCGAAGCCGTAGCGCTAGCCCGTCAGATAGTATTGGAAACCAACCAACATTTCGGTAAGCGGAAGGCGAGTCAGCAGGAGATTGAAACGGCCTACCGGAAGACTTTGCAGACTGTCCGGCAACAACGACCCGTCGTCCGACTACGTGGCCGTAGGCAGTGGCAAGTGGCCGCTACGGTAGCGTTGCTCGTGGCCACTGCGGCCGTATTTGGCTACCTGACCTTTAGGCAAAATACTGGCCCTACGCTGACTGAATACCGCACCGATTATGGGCAGCAACAGACCATTCTGCTGCCCGATGGCTCTACCGTACAACTCAACGCTGACTCCAAGCTCATCCTGGACGAGGACTGGGACGCTGATACCCGGCGTGAGGTGTGGCTGGAAGGCGAAGCGTATTTTTCCGTAGAAAAGAAGCCCGCTACGCAAGCCAAGTTTGTGGTGCACGCCGAGCAGCTGACCGTAGAAGTGCTGGGCACGCAATTCAATGTCAATACCAAAGAAGAAGCAACGCAGGTAACCTTGGATGAAGGAAAGATCAAACTATCGGCTACTGATGATAACAAGGCTACCGGAGCGGTGACGATGGTGCCCGGTGAGATAGCGCTTTTTTCTAGTATTACCCAAGAAATCAACATACAGCGCACGGATACGCGAGAGTATAGTAGCTGGAAAGATGGCTACCTGACCTACGAGGGGGCCCGGCTAGCAAAAGTGCTGGACGACGTGCACTACACCTTTGGCTACACCATTGTCGTGCAGGATTCGCTACTGCTCAACGAGACCATTACCGGGGCCTTGTCGGCGCGCGATTTGGATGCGCTGCTGCTGGTGCTGGAAGATATTATGCCGACTATTTCATTCTCCAAAAAAGATAAGCAACTGATCGTTACTGCCCGAGAATAGGTATGAAGCAACATTTTAACAAGTGACGCTCGAAGAAGTCATCCTCGAAACAAAAGAACTATGTACTACTTTTAATCCCCTAATTCCTACACTTATGAGCAAACTGAAATTCTACCTACTCTTTACCCTGCTCTTCTACTGCTGCTGGAGCGTATCGGATTCGAATGCGCAAACGTGGGCGATGAGCAAAACCTCATCATCGCAGGCGGAGAATGAGCAAGACAACCAGGTTTCTATGATCGAAGCGCTCAATGAGTTGAGCCAAACCTACGAGGTGTTTTTTACTTACAACACGGCTCGCTTGAAGACTTATCAAGTGAGCACCGAGTATCGGCAGGCCAAAGACGTGAACAGCAGCCTGAAAAAGCTACTGGAAAAAAGCAATCTTCGCTTCAAAAAGCGGGGCAAAAACAACTTTGTGATTGTGGAAAAGGCTACCCAGCCCATAGGAAGATTGCTCAACAACTTTCCCTCGCCCCAGCCGGTCGCTCCTCAGGTTCCTCAACTATCGGATGCCCTGGAAAAAACCATTACCGGCAAAGTCACCGACTTATCCACCGGCGAAGAATTACCGGGGGTAAACATCCTGGTGAAGGGCACCACCATCGGTACCATCACCGACGTGGAAGGTAATTACCGCCTCACGGCCCCGGATGATGCTGAGACGCTGGTGTTTTCTTCGGTGGGCTACACTAGTGAGGAAGTAGCCATTGGCAACCAAACGACGATCAACCTGGAGATGGCTCCGGATATTCAGTCGCTCAGTGAGGTGGTAGTCATTGGTTACGGTGAGCAGTCGCGCGAAGTAGTAACAACCTCTATTTCAAAAATTGAGAGTGCTGATATTCAGGATAACCCATCGGTAGATCCAATACAAGCCCTACAGGGCAAAGCCGCCGGATTAAGTGTTAATGTTACCTCCGGACAGCCTGGCGACGGAGCCCAGGTGTTTATTCGGGGAGGAACTACTCCCAACCCAAGAGATGCGGTGAACGAGCCACTCTACGTCATAGATGGAGTTTTTAGAGAAAGTATGACGGGTATCAATCCTAATGATATTGCCTCAGTAGAGGTGCTCAAAGACGCGGCTTCGGCAGCTATCTACGGAGCTCGAGCCGCTAACGGCGTTATTATTGTCAATACTAAGACTGGAAAGCAAACTACTGGGAGCAACGTTCGGGTGCAGTACTCTTACGGGGTAGACGAGCAAATTCGGCAGTATCCCTGGACCAGTGCCGAAGATTATATTCGCGTGTCGCGGGAAGCAGCGCAACGGGGTATCAACCTGGGCAACCCGGGCGAACGCTTAAACGATACCAAGTTTGGATATTCTACTCAGGTAATTGATGAGGAAGGCGAATACGGATTTTCACGGGTGACTACCACTTTCTTAGACGATGTAGTGGCAGTAGAGGGACGAGAATACGTAGACGGATTAATCAATGAACAAGGATTCCAGACCATGACCGACCCTGTGACAGGTCGAACGATCTTGTTCAAAGACAATAACTACGACGAGCGGCATCTGTTTCAGACGGGCATTTCTCATGATGTTCACGCAGGTGCTTCGGGCTCAGGAGAAAATGGTAGTTATTACGTCGGACTAGGCTACCTTACTCAAGAAGGTACCGTGCGCGGCACTAGTGCCGACCGCTTCACCGTACTGGCCAACGGTATCTACAACCTTAAGGATAATCTTGCAATAGAAACCGGATTCAATTATCAATACGATGATATTGAGCAGCCCAGAAGAGGATTTAATACAATCAACCGCTCGTCCCGCTTGCCGCATACCTACCGCATATTCAACGACGATGGCACCCCCGCACTGGGAGAAAGAACCAGTTCGCCCCGCAACATTGAGCACGAGCTCTTCTACCAAGATGATTCTTACCAAAACTACCGAACGCAGTTTCGCGTAGGGCTTGATTATGAAATCTTCGAAGGATTTTCGCTTAAATCCAGCGCTTCTAACTACCGCACTGAATTTATTTTGAACCAGTTTGAACGTGCCTCTCCGGAGATTACCAGCCGGGACACACGCCGTGACCAAACTACGTTTAACCAATTTATGATAGATGGCTTACTGACCTACGACAATACCATCGGAACCGGTCATAATATCAATGCGCTATTAGGAACGCAGTATGTAACCGACGTGAACGAGTACTTTCGTGGAGATGGGGCCAACGCACCCACCGACATCATCACCACCCTGAATGCGTCGGAGACCGAGCGAGAGCGGGCTTTTAGTTCGTATGAAGAAGGCAAACTGCTTAGTTTCTTCGGGCGCGTCAATTACAACTTTGATGCCCGCTATTTACTCGGATTTAGTCTTCGCTACGATGGTTCATCACGTTTTGCCAGCGAAAATCAGTGGGGCCTGTTTCCCGCCGTGTCCGCCGGATGGAACATTCATCAAGAGCCATTCTGGAATATTGGCCAAGTGAGCCGTCTGAAACTGCGCGCTAGCTGGGGGCAGGCTGGCAACGACAACCTGTTGCTGTCTGATACACGAGGAGCCTTCGCTACCACTTCGTATCAACTAGCCGGAGCAGTGAGAGCCGACCGACTACCCAACAGCAATTTGCGATGGGAAACCACCTCTACCACTGATATTGGGCTAGACATTGGGCTGCTCAACAACCGGGTCAACCTGTTTGTAGATTATTATAACAAGCTCACCTCGGATCGCTTAATTGACCGGCCCCTTCCGGCGCAAACCGGGTTTGACTTTATACGCAGCAACTTTGGTGAGTTGCGCAACCGCGGAATAGAGATAGAAGTGAGTGGAGACGCCATAAAAGCAGGTGATTTTACTTGGAATGTAAGGCTTAACTTTGCTTACAACCAACAAATGATTACTGAGTTACCAGATAATGAAAATGAGAAAAACCGTATCGGAGGCGGTCTTGTCTGGGATGAAAACGGTAACGAAATGATGGTGGGTGGCCTGGCCGAAGGCGAACGGCCCTTCGGACTCTGGGCCTTTGACTTTCAAGGAGTGTACGCCACTACTGCCGAGGCAGCCGAAGCTCCCGATGATCAGTTGATATCAGGAGCATATCGCACCTTGTACGGCGGAGCTAAGAACGGAGGCGATGCTATCTGGCGCGATGTCAACGGCGACAATATCATCGACGAACGGGATGTAGTGTTTGTAGGATACCGTGACCCCGACAAGCGGGGAGGCTGGCTCAACACCTTTACCTACAAAAATTTTTCCTTGCGCGTAAACATGGATTGGGCGGCCGGACACGTGATCAGCAATGGATGGAGGGCCCGCGCCAACGGTAACGCCCGAAATAATGTAATGACGCTAACCGACGTGATAAGCGACGATATTTGGCAAGAAGAAGGCGACCAGGCCTCACTACCTCGCTACGACAATGCTTCTGATTTTGATAATGGAGCCAGAAACCACGTCAGGTTTCTAAACGGCACCTCCAACAGTAATATAGGACTGGGAACGGGTAGTGCCGCCGATAATACCCTTTACTACCAAGATGGCGACTGGCTGGCTTTCAGAGAAGTATCGCTAGCTTACAACTTGCCTACTAATTGGGTAGAAAGAATCGGCGTAGCCAATACTCGCCTAACCCTAGCTGCCTATAACCTGGGATATATTACCAGATATGATGGATTAACTCCGGAACATTATAACGGGTACGATGAAGGTATTTATCCTCGTCCTTTACAAGTTCGGGTTAGGCTTACTGCTGAATTTTAATCATTTTAAATTTAATTCGTGATGAAAAAAATATTGTATTTAGGAATAAGCTTAGCCTTTGTATTCACTTGCTTTATGCGCTGTGATGATGCATTGGAAGTAGACATCAGGTCAGAAATTGTAGCAGAGGACTTTCCTGCTAATGGCGAAGCGGCTCAAGCACTTCTGCTAGGAATTTACCGTGATCTGAAAGAAGATATCAATACCACCGAGTACGCTATAGACCGTAGCGATGCTCTTGACGTAGGCAAAATCGGTTCGGTATCCAACTCGTGGGCGCAAAACCTAAACGCGGGAAATGGCCCTAGTTGGTTGAGCTATTACAGCGCGTTGTATAATATCAATGCTCTACTCTCCCGCGTTGACGAGCTTTCATTTAGTACGGAGGCAAGAAAGAACCAAGTGAAGGCAGAAGCATTGTTCCTGCGAGCGTTCTACTACTTCTACATGACTAAGATATGGGGCGATGTACCTTTGATCCTAGAGCCTATTAGCTCAGCTGATGAAGAAGTGGTAGGTAGAACTCCTCTCTCCCAGGTGATCGCGCAGATTAACACAGATATAGACAATGCTATTGCACTTTTTCCGGAAGATGGTTTCATAAACAAGGGACAAGCTTCCAAACCCGCTGCCTATGCCCTGAAAGCCGACGTAAAGATGTGGAGTGGCAAAGTGCTGGAAGGAGGTACTGCTGACTTCGACGCTGCGCTGGTTGCCATCGACATGATTGAGAGTGCCGGGGTTAGTTTGATCGAAGACGACTTTGCTTCCGTATTTAGCACTGATAACAGAAATAATGTAGAAATTATCTTTGCGCTGTATAATAATCGTGACGAGTACAATGCGCATTTTGCCAGGTTCCTCACCCCGCGCACCGACATAGATTACAATAGTGAGTTGAGTCCGGATGTACCGTCTTCTATTGAAGGAGGCAGCATTGGCGCTCGACACGACTATGCTCCTAGTGAGCAGATTCGCAACTTGTTTGACAATCCTGACGATATCCGCCGGGATGCCACTTTTCTACCCATGCTGCAAGCCGACGGGGATGATGCCAATGCCGAACCGGATACTTCTTCTTTCTCTCAGAATAAATTCCGGGGAGAAGTCATCGACGGAATACGGCTATACACCGACGATATCATCGTTTACCGTTGGGCTGATATGCTACTGCTTCGAGCCGAAGCCTATGCTGCTAAGAACGAAACAGCACAGGCACTACAGGCCCTAAACCAAGTGCGCAACCGGGCCGGTATAGGCGACTACGCGGGCGTTACGGATCAAACTTCGGTCAATCAGGCTATTTTGAATGAACGGGGGCGGGAGCTATTCTTGGAGCAAAAACGTTGGTGGGATTTACGAAGATTCCATGCTGACGGCACGATTAATATCTATGAATTTGTGCCTAACTTGGTGGGAAAAAATACCCCGCTTTACTGGCCGGTGAGCCAAAATGTAATTGCGCTGAATGAGGAGATCGAGCAGACGGAGGGGTATCAGTAACCGCGTTCAACATGATTAGGTACTTATTGATCTTACTATGCTGCCCGGCTTGGGGCTACGCTCAAGCAGTGCAGGAGCAGGTACTGTTCGAAGCAGGCACCGGGGGCTACCATACCTACCGAATTCCCTCACTGCTCACCACCCCCCGGGGCACGGTGCTGGCCTTCTGCGAAGGGCGCAAGCAGGGACAGTCCGACACCGGCGATATTGACCTGCTGCTGCGCCGCTCTACCGACGGGGGGCAAACTTGGAGTGAGACGCAAATGGTCTGGGACGATGGGCAGAACGTATGCGGCAATCCCTGCGCGGTGGTAGACACCACTTCCGGCACCATCTTCTTGCTGATGACCTGGAACCGGGGCGATGATCCCGAAGCGGCTATCGTACGAAAGGAAAGCCAGGACACGCGCCGGGTCTACCTCACGCAAAGCCAGGACGAAGGACAAACCTGGAGCACCCCCGAAGAGATTACCGAGCAGGTGAAAAAGCCCGGCTGGGGCTGGTACGCCACCGGGCCGGGCGTAGGACTGCAAATCAAGCACGGTCTCCATCAGGGGCGCCTGCTCATACCGGCCAACCATAGCTACGACGATCCTGAAGGCAAGGTACGAGAAGGTCCTTTCTCTTACGGCGCCCACGTATTCTACAGCGACGACCACGGAAAAAGCTGGCAGCTCGGCGGGGTGATCCGCCCCGAGATGAACGAGTCGCAGGTGAGCGAAGTAGCCGACGGGCGGGGCACCTTACTGATGAACATGCGCTCCTACGCGGGGCTCCACCGCCGGGCCTACGCGGTCAGCCAGGACGGGGGCGCAAGCTGGTCAACTCCGCAAGCGCTCGATGACTTGGTAGAGCCAGTGTGCCAGGCCAGCGTGGTGCGCTACGCCTGGCCGGGTCTGGGGCAAAGAAGTACGCTGCTGTTTTCCAACCCGGCCGACTCACTCCAGCGGCAAAACATGACCATCAAGCTAAGCTACGACGAAGGGTTGCACTGGCCGGTGCAAAGGACGCTGTATAAAGGACCTGCGGCGTATTCTTGCCTAGCCGTATTGCCCAACGGCCTGATTGGCTGCCTGTACGAGCGAGGAGAAGACAGCTTTCGGGAAACCATTACCCTTTCGGTTTTTGACAAAGCTTGGCTGTTGTCGGCCGCGGCAGTTGAACCAAAACAAACACCAGGACAGTGAGCGGCAAACTACCACTTGCCGAGCTACTATTGCTCCTCTGCTTAGTTCCCTACTGCGTACTGGCCCAGAGCTTCACTCAGGAAAAGCTAGAGTGGAGCCAACTGCCCGAGCTGCCTCCCGCCCCCGGACAGAGTGAGCAAGCGGGCCTGGCCGGAGCCTTTTCCGGAGTGCAGGGCGAAGTGCTGATCCTGGCCGGGGGGGCTAACTTTCCGGAGGGCGCTCCCTGGGAAGGGGGAAAGAAGGTATGGTGGGATGATATCTACGTGCTGGAGAAAAGCCCCGAAGGTGAACCGCGCTGGCTCACCGACCCTGCCTGGAAGCTACCCGTGGCGCTGGCCTACGGGGTAGCGGTCAGCACTCCCGACGGACTGCTTTGCATCGGGGGCAACAACGAAGCGCAGGTTTCCGATCAAGTGTTTTTGATCCGCTGGAATCCTGACAGCCAGCAAGTTTCCGTAGAAGAAAAGCCAGCGATGCCCGTGCCCTTAGCCTTCGCTGCCGGAGCAAAGGTAGACAACCAGGTATACGTAGCGGGCGGACAGCCGACCAACCAGGGGCCAGCAACGAGCACGTTCCTCTCACTGGACCTGGCTACCCAGCAGTGGCAGACCTTACCTGCTTTTCCCGGCCCGCCCCGCGTAGTACCCGTGGCGACTGCGCAGAGCGATGGGCTAGACGATTGCTTTTATCTGTTTGGTGGTCGAAGTGTGTCTCCTGGTCAGCCAACCCAACCCTTGTCTGATGCTTACCGCTATCATCCTGGGCAGGGGCAGTGGGTCCGGCTGAGTGACATCACTCCCACCGGCAGCCCGCCCGTCGCGGTGATGGCCGCCCCCGCGGTGGCTACCGGAACCAATCATATCCTGGTGCTGGGAGGAGATAGGGGAGAGGTTTTCCTCCGGCTGGAAGCTTTGGAGCAGCAAATCGCGCAGGCGACCGATTCGGCCACCGCCGCTTCCTTGACTGAGCAAAAGACCCAACTGCTTACCACCCACGCCGGATTTAGCCGCGCTATTCTCTCCTACAACACGGTGACCGACACCTGGAACAACATCGCTGAGTTGCCGCAGGGCAGCCAGGTGACCACCAACGCCCTCTTCTGGGATGGAGCTATCGTGATTCCCAGCGGAGAGGTGCGGCCCGGGGTGCGCACCGCGCAGGTGTGGCAAGCCCAGATGATCACCAGCAGCGCCTTCGGGTGGGTCAACTACAGCATTGTGGGGGGCTATCTGCTGCTGCTGGTGGGCGTAGGCGTGTACTTCTCGAGCCGCGAAGAGAGCACCGACGACTACTTCAAGGCCGGGGGGCGCGTGCCCTGGTGGGCTGCCGGACTTAGTATTTTTGGTACCCAACTCAGCGCGATTACCTTTATGGCCATTCCGGCCAAGACCTACGCTACCGACTGGGGCATGTTCATGTTCAATATGACCATCATCATGGTAGCTCCGCTCATCGTGTTCGTATTTTTGCCCTTCTACCGCCGTCTCAATATTACGACGGCCTACGAATACCTGGAAAAGCGGTTCAACCTGACTACCCGGCTCATCGGCAGCACGATGTTCATCGTCTTGCAGTTCGGACGCATCGGCGTGGTGTTGTTTTTGCCCTCCATCGCGCTATCGGTGGTCACGGGCATCGATATCAGCGTTTGTATTTTGCTCATGGGGGGGCTGAGCATTATTTACACGGTGCTGGGAGGCATTGAGGCGGTGATCTGGACGGATGTGATACAAGTGGTTATTCTGCTGGGCGGGGCGCTGTTGTGCTTGCTGATCATTGCCTCGGAGGTGGAAGGAGGTTTTTCGGCCATCACCGACCTTGCCCTAGCGCGTGATAAGTTTCATCTCTTTGACTTACACTTGGATTGGACTTCTCTCACCTTGTGGGTGGTGCTGCTGGGGGGGATAGGAGCCAACATCATCAGCTACGGCAGCGACCAGACGGTGGTGCAACGCTTTCTGACCACCAAAGATGAGCGGAGTGCGGCCAGCAGTATCTGGGCCAGCGCCGGGCTTACCTTGCCCGGCTCGATCCTGTTCTTTAGCGTGGGCACGGCCCTGTACGCTTTCTACCGGCTGCATCCGGACATGATGAACGCGGTGGCGCTGGACAACGCCGACGCTATTCTTCCCTACTATATTGTTACCCAACTGCCCCAGGGGGTGGCGGGCTTGTTGATCGCCGGTATCTTTGCCGCCGCCATGTCGAGCCTGGACAGCAGCATGAACTCTATTGCCACGGTCATTACCACCGACTTCTATCAGCGGTTTAGCTCCCGTGCCACCCCGACGAGCAGCCTGCGCTTGGCCAAGTGGGCCACGGCCATCGTGGGGGTAAGCGGCACCGGGTTTGCCCTGGTCATGGCTACCTGGGAGATCAAGTCGCTCTGGGACCAGATCAATACGTTTGTCGGCTTGTTTGCCGGGGGGCTAGGGGGGGTATTCCTGTTGGGCATGTTTACCCGCACCACCCACGGAGTGGGAGCGGTGAGTGGGCTGGTGGCCAGTGCGTTGGTGCAGATGCTGGTAAGCTTCTACACGCCGATTTCGTTTTTGTTATATACTTTTACGGGCATCGTTTCTTGTATACTGGTGGGCTACCTGGTCAGCCTGGTGGTCAAGCAGCCTCCCCAAGACCTTCGTCGCCTGACCATCCATACGATCAACCAATCAGCTACCGCTACGACGGCTTCCGGGTAGGTTACCAAATGATAAATAAGATGAAAAGTATATCCATCATATTATGTTTGCACGGGGTACTGTTTATGCAGCCCAGCCATGCGCAGCCGGAGAAGGTATCGGACTACACGGTGGACATCGTTACCGCCTTTCGGACAGACGACCCCGCCCGCACGGACTTTATATGGGCGCAGGCCCGCGCTGCTTTCGTGCCCCAAGATACTGCTTACGCGATTATGACCATGTCGCCCAAGCGAAAGAGCGGATCGGACGTCTACGACAACCTTTACCAGACCCTGAGCTACGACACTGGTCAAACCTGGACGGAGCCACAGGCAATCCCTTCCCTGAAAATCCGTAAAGTAGAGGGCTACCGCCGTTCGATGAGCGATATGACACCGCAGTGGCACCAGGCAACCCAAAAAGTGCTCAACATCGGCAAGTTTTTCTTCTATACCGATGATCTGGAACCCGACCGCTCGCGCCGGGAGGTAGCCTACGCCGTCTACGACCCCGCAACCCGGAAGTGGGGCGCCTCTCAGGTGCTGGCGCTGCCTGCGACAGACCACGATTCTTCGGTGATGGGTGCGCCGGTGGCGGGTTGTGTGCAATGGTTAGAGATGCCTGATGGAGAAGTGTTGCTGCCTATTTTTTACTATAAAATGACGCCCGAGCAAGCCGCCGTTGCCAGTCGGGAAACCTTTGGCGTAGAAAACTTCATGAACAGCGATGAGCTAGGACACGTCACCACGGTAGTCCGTTGCCGGTTTGACGGAGAAAAGCTCACCTACTTGGAGCATGGTGATGAACTGACTCTGAAGAAGGGGCGTGGTTTGTACGAGCCTTCCGTTGTCTTCTTTCAAGGAGCGTATTTTCTGACGCTGCGCGCTGACCAAACGGCTTACGTGACTAAAAGTCAGGATGGCTTGCACTTCGAGAAGGTGCGGGAATGGACGTTTGACGACGGAAGCGCACTGGGTAGCTACAATACCCAACAACACTGGATTGCCCACGGCGACAAGCTCTTTCTAGTGTACACCCGCCGGGGAGCGCACAACGACCACGTCTTTCGGCACCGAGCCCCGCTGTTCATGGCGCAGGTAAACCCGAGTACGCTAGAAGTGATACAGGCTACTGAAAAGGTCTTGATTCCGGAAGACGGCGTAGCCCTGGGCAACTTTGGGGTGACCGAAGTGAGCCCATCCGAAACGTGGGTCACCACCACTGAATACTGGCGGGGCGAACCAAATAATACTGATAATGAAGTAATAGTAGCGCGCATCCTTTGGAACAAATCTAACGGAGATAAACAATAATCCCATGAACGGACAAACACTAGCCCAATCTTTAAGAACAGGCCGCCGCGTCTACGGCTGCTGGTATCACCTTCCCCCTTCTGGCCCAAAGTGGTCGCTTCGCTGGGGCTGGTTCGTCTCGAAAACATAAACCAATAAAACCATGCATAAACCGTCCGTTACCGGCTTAGTAGCCGCCACTTTCACGCCCTTTCATGCCGATGGCTCGCTGCACCTGGAGCAGGTGCCGCTCGTGGTAGAGCGCCTGGTGCAGCAGAACATCCGGGGCATCTTCGTGTGCGGCAGCACCGGGGAAGGCCCTTCGCTGACCATCGAAGAGCGTAAGCAGGTAGCCCAGGCTTACGTAGAAGCCGCCCAAGGGAAGCTCTTCACCTTCGTGCACGTAGGCCACAACAGTTTGGCCGAAGCCCAAGCCCTGGCCCAGCACGCCGAGCAGATCGGGGCTGATGCCATCTCGGCCACCGTGCCCAGCTACTTCAAGATTCAGACCCTGAATACGCTTATAGAGACGCTGTCCTTTATTGCCCAAGGAGCCCCGTCGTTGCCCCTCTACTACTACCACATCCCGGCCCTAACCGGGGTAGACTTAGACATGGTAGCTTTCCTAGAACAAGCCGGACGACTGCCGACCTTAGTCGGGATCAAGTATACGTCTCATACCCTGGATGCTTTTCAGACCTGTATGCAGCAGGAGCAGTACGCGTTGCTCTTCGGTAGGGATGAGTTGCTGTTGAGTGCGCTAGCCATTGGCACCCAAGGATTCATTGGCAGCACCTACAACTTTGTGGCCCCCTGGTATCAGCAGATTTGGCAAGCTTATGAAGCCAACGAGCAGGCGACGGCCCGCCGCATTCAGGCGCAGGTGGGTCAACTGGTGCGCATCATCCACCGCTACGGCGGGTTACCACCCCAAAAGGTGATGATGAAGATGATCGGTCTGGACTGCGGCCCGGTGCGCTTGCCGCTGGTAGAACTCTCTGATTCGCAGCAAAAGGCTATGCGCCAAGAATTGGAAGCGGTAGGGTTTTTCTCTGCCCCTAATCAGCCGTCCAATCCTACAAAATGATGACTATGCGCAGCTTTCTATGCTTTCTCTTATGCTTATCAGCCACTGGGCTACTGGCCCAATCTGGTGACACGTTCAGTGTGCAAGACTACGGGGCTACGGGTGACGGGCAAACCAAAGACACCGAAGCGATCTACGCCGCCTTAGCCGCCTGCGCCCAGGCCGGGGGCGGCACGGTTTACTTCCCGGCCGGTACCTACCTGACCGGCCCCCTCCGCATCCAAGACGACCATATCACCCTGGAGCTAAGCAACGGCGCTACCCTGTTAGCCAGTGATGACTTCTCGGACTACCCGGCCGTCTACACCCGCTGGGAAGGCATCGACGGCTACGCCTACTGCCCCATCATCTTTGCCGATAGCGTAAGGCACTTCACCCTGACCGGGCGGGGCACCCTGGATGGCAACGGACAAGCCTGGTGGGACTTCCACTACGCCTTGCAGCAGAAGTACAACACGCAAGGCAATGAACTCACCGACTTGAGCGCCATTGTGCCCGAAGGCCCGCTGGGCGATACCCTAGCCAAGCTCAACGCCAGCACCGGTCGTGACCCGGCCGATGCTTACGGCTGGATGGCCCAGACCCAGTTTCTGCGCCCCCCGTTGGTGCAGTTCAGGCACTGCCAAAACGTGCTGATGGAAGAAGTGACGCTGGTCAACTCCCCGTTTTGGACGGTGCATCCGCTCTACAGCGATAACGTGGTGATCCAAAACATCACCATTGACAACGTGACACAGGCGGGGGGTGACTCGCCCAACACCGACGGCATCGACCCGGAGTCCAGCACCAACGTGCGCATCCTGGGGTGCCACATCAACGTGGGGGATGACTGCATTGCCATCAAGTCGGGAAGAGACGAAGCGGGAAGAAGAGCGGCTAGGCCCACCGAGAACCTGATCGTGAGCAACTGCACGATGATCAACGGGCACGGCGGGGTGGTGATTGGCAGTGAGATGTCGGGGGGAGTGCGGAACGTGACGGTGAGCAACTGCATCTTTCAGAACACCGATAGGGGCATCCGGATTAAGACCATGCGCGGTAGGGGCGGGGTGGTAGAGAACATCAGGTATGACAACCTCATCATTGAAAACACTAGATTGGAAGCCATCATGCTCAACATGAACTACCACGCCACCGAGGAAGAGCCGGTCAGTGAGCGTACTCCCGTGCTCAAAGACATCTTCATCAGCAATGTGACGATCAGGAATGCCCAGAAGATCATGAAGGTAGAAGGGCTGAAGGAAAGCCCGGTGCGGGGGGTGTACCTGAACGATGTGGTGGCTGAAGGGCAGGAAGGGGTCACCGTGGACTACGTCCAAGGATTGCACGTGCAAGGGCAACAGTTACAGCCGACCGAAGGCAAGCTATATGACATTCAACACAGCCGAAACATTCACGTGGAAGGGCTTGAGCAATGATGAGAAATAACTGAAAGAGACAGAATGATATTATGAAGGTTATTCAGGCCTGTTTCCTGATGAGACACGCCCGTATGTTGTCACAAAAGCTTATATTGAGCTTTTGTTTTACCTACACTATAATAATACGTGGACCGAAGAAGATTCTTACAACAAGCGGGATTTACTAGCGCAGGAGTTTCTCTACTGCCCCCGTTGTCTTTAGGAGACCGCAAACTACCCATCAGTGAGGTGCTAGACCTGAGCGGCAAGCTACCGGTCCAGCCACTCACCAACGGCCCCCAGCAGCACTGGTTTGGCTACTACGACAAGCAGCAGATCAGTGCGAACGGTCGATACGCACTAGGCAACCAGGTAGACTTATTCTTCCGCTCTCCCACCCCCCAAGACAGTTTGCAGGTAGGACTCATTGACCTAGAGAACAACAATCAGTGGACCAAGTTGGGTCAGAGCAGCGCCTGGGGCTGGCAGCAGGGCTGTATGCTACAGTGGCTTCCGGGCTCTTCGGAAGAAGTCATCTGGAATGCCCGACTGGAAGACCAGTTTGTCAGCATCATCCACAACATCAAAACCGGGCAGCAGCGCATCCTGCCTAAGCCGATCTATACTTTGAGTCCGGACGGGCAGACTGGCTTTGGCATCGACTTTGCCCGCTTGCAGTTCTTCCGTCCCGGCTACGGTTACGCTACCGAAGACTCCTCAGTACCTGCCAAAGCCCCCAAAGACACGGGCATCTACCGCATGAACCTGACCACGGGAGAGCATCAGCTCATCTTGTCCTACGCCGACCTCACCAAGCTAGAGCGTCCGCTAGGCTCAATGGCGGATAACTACCACTGGATTAACCACCTGCTGGTCAACCCTTCGGGCCAGCGAATGATCTTTCTGAACCGCTCGCGGCCCTATCCCACCCCGGAAGAGTACCGTAAGGGCACGGGCAAGGACTTGCAGGGTGATGATCTGTACGTCACCCGCGCCATCACGGTCAACACCGACGGCAGTGATTTGTACGCCTTAAACGATTCAGGACAGTTCTCGCACTTCATCTGGAAAGGAGATGATGCCCTGTGCGCCTGGGCCGAGCCAGAGGACAAGCAAGAGAAAGCTTTCTACCTGTTCCAAGACAAAACTAAGCAGTACCGTATCGTAGGCGAGGAAGCCATGACGGTGAACGGGCACAACACTTACGTGCCGAACACGGACTATGAGTGGATACTGAACGACACCTATCCGCAGGGCGAAGAACGGATGCAGGAGCTCTATCTCTACCACGTGCCCAGCCAGCGCAAAGTGATTCTGGGCAAGTTTCATGAGCCGGAGAAGTTTAGCGGCGAGTGGCGTTGCGACCTGCACCCCCGTTGCAATCCGCAGGGCACCACCGTCTTCTTTGACTCTACCCACGAGGGCGGTAAGCGACAGATGTATGCCGTAGATATTCAAGAGATTATAAACGCCTAAACCCAATCATGCTAAAGTTCTTCCTGCTACTGCTCCTCGGGCTGCTGCCTACTTTTCTGATTGCTCAAACCACCGACAGCCTCATTACCCAGGACTGGCGCTTCGTCAAAGGCTATGAGTACAACATGCAAAAGCAGCCGCCCTGGCAGCAAGTCACCTTACCCCACACCTGGAACGCTGAGGATGCGCTGGCCGGTGAACTGGACTACTACCGGGGACCGGCCTGGTACGAGAAAGAACTCACGCTGTCCAATAGTTACCAAGACCAGCGCCTGTTCCTCTACTTTGCGGGCAGCAACGCCGTCACCAACGTGTTTGTCAACCACCGGTTCGCCGGTCGCCATGAAGGGGGCTACACTGCCTTCTGTTTGGAGGTCACCGATCTAGTCAAGCTAGACACGCTCAATACCCTCTCGGTCAAAGTCAACAACGCCTACGACGCTACGCTGATGCCCCTCACCGGCGACTTCAACCACTACGGCGGCTTATACCGTCCGGTACACCTGCTCGTTAAGCCCCCCACCTGCATCAGCCCGCTGGACTACGCTTCTTCCGGGGTGTACATCCGGCAAGATACCGTCAGTGAAGCCCAGGCCCAGATCACCGTCACCACGCTGGTATCCAACACTGCCCCCCCGGGCACCTATACCGTGCAAGTGCAAGTACAGGATACTGCCGGACACACCGTGGCCCAAGCCGAGCAAGAACAAACCATCAAGACTGGCACCACCGCTTCGTTTGCCACGGGGCTCACCGTTGAGCAACCCCACCTCTGGCAGGGCCGCCGTGACCCGTACCTGTATCAGACGGTCGTAAGCCTGCAAAACGCAGCCGGAGAAGTATTAGAAGAAACAGTACAGTCCCTGGGCCTGCGCTACTTTCGCCTGGATGCCGATAGCGGCTTTTTCCTCAACGGGCAGTACCTGGACCTGCAGGCGGTGAACCGCCACCAGGATCGAGCCGGGAAAGGTTCAGCCATCAGCAAAGCTGACATGCGGGAAGATGTAGAGATCATGCTAGCGATGGGGGTGAACGCGGTGCGCCTGGCCCACTACCCCCACGCCGACTACTTCTACAGTTTATGCGACTCGGCAGGCATCATCGTTTGGACGGAAATCCCCTGGTTGGGGCCGGGGGGCTACCTAGCGCAGAGCTACATTGCCTCGGATGCTTTTGAGCAGAACGGGAAGCAGCAACTGCGCGAGATGATCCGCCAGCGCTACAACCATCCTAGCATTGTTTTCTGGGGCTTGTACAACGAAGTGAAGCCCGACTGGGACGATCCTTATGATTACTTACAGACGCTGGACAGCTTGGCCCACGCCCTGGACCCCGACCGCCTGACGGTAGCGGCCACTTTTCAGGACAACCCCACCAATGCGCTCACCGATGCCATTGGCTGGAACAAATACTTCGGCTGGTACGGCGGAGAGCCTAGCGAGATAGGGACTTGGGCGGATGCGATGCATAAACGGCAGCCCGACCTTCCCCTGGCCCTGGGTGAGTACGGGGCAGGGGCCAGTATCCACCACCACGAAGACTCGCTACAAGCTCCTGACCCCGGTGGGGACTGGCATCCCGAAGGCTGGCAAGCCTACTTCCACGAGCAGCACTGGCCGCAGTTGCAGGAGAGACCCTTTATCTGGGGCAAGTTCATCTGGCTGATGTTTGACAACGGGGCGGCGCACCGTCGGGAGGGCGACCGCATCGGCATCAATGACAAGGGGCTGGTCAGCTTTGATCGCAAGACAAAAAAGGATGCCTACTATTACTACCAGGCGCAGTGGACAGAGGAGCCGATGGTCTATATCGCTGACCGAAGGTTTACCCAGAGAAAGCAGGCCAAGACCGAGATAAAAGTATACAGCAATCAGCCCACGGTGATGCTCTACCACAATGGCCAGAAAGTGGGTAAGATGCAAGAAAGTCAGCCGGGGGTGTTTCGGCACGCGCTGACGTTTACTGAAGGGGAAAACCAGGTGAGCGTCAAGACCACCGGAAAGCAAGCCTTGAGCGATAGCGTCACCTGGCAGTACCAGCCCTGAAAAGTGAGCAAAAGTAGAAGCTAACCAAACTCAACCGTACCCGTAGATTTTTAGCAAAAAAGCAAAGCTTTGCCGCTACTATCGCGTAGGATACGCTTACCTTAGCGATATCACCCGCTAAATTTCATTACTTTCCTCACGGTATGCAAAATCTCCTCGGAATAGACCACCCCGCCCTGGCGGCCGACGATCTGGAACGCCTTTCTCGGTGGTACCGCGATACGTTGGGATACACGCTGTTTTTCAAGCACCCCGAAAAGCCGGTGCACATCCTGCAAGCTCCCGACGGCACCCTGTTCGAAATGATGCAAAAAGACGCTAGCGCCCGTCCCGAACGGCAGGTGCTTACGCCCGGCTGGTCGCACCTGGCCCTGCGGGTAGACAATCTTGGGGAAGCTATTCGGCACTTGGACCAGCAAGGAGTTCACTGGCTAAGCGAAATCGTTCCCGCCATTGGCGGAGGGCAACTGCGCAGCTTTGCCGATCCCGAAGGAAATATGCTGCAGGTAGTAGAGCGTTAGCATTTGTTATGAATGTCGAAATAAAAGAACTTATAAAACGTGCTTGCGCTAATTATATAGGGGATTAATCTCCTCACAGAGTAAAGAACCTACCGTTTGTCGTACACCTCATGGCACGCCAAGCAGCGTAGTTTGCCCGCAAATTCGTATACTTGTCAAAAGAACGAAGTTTGTTCCCCTGTGCTAACGCAGCATCACGCACCACCCTTCCGCAACCACCATGAGCCAGTCCACCGACGCCACCTACTTCAATCCTCAGTACCCCTCCATTGCCGACCTGAAGTCCAAGGCCAAGCAGCGCATGCCGCGCTTCGCCTTTGAGTACCTGTCGGGCGGGGCCAATGAGGAGGTGAACCTGGCCCGCAACAAGTCCGACATTCAGGCGGTGCAACTGATGCCCGAGTACCTCAAGGACTACGACGCTCCCTCGCTGGAGACCGAACTGTTCGGCCATCGCTACGGCGCTCCCTTCGGGGTGGCCCCGCTGGGCTTGCAGGGGCTCATCTGGCCCAACGCTCCCGAGGTGCTGGCCCGCGCGGCCCACCAGCACAACGTGCCCTTCGTGCTCAGCACCGTGTCCACCAGCACCATCGAGCGCATCGGCGAACTCACCGAGGGGCAGTTCTGGTTTCAACTCTACTACCCCGCCGAAGCCTCGCTGCGCGACGACCTGTTGAAGCGGGCCTCGGCCGCCGGGTGCCAGGTGCTCATCGCGCTGGCCGACACGCCCAGCTTCGGCATCCGTTACAAGGACATCCGCAACGGACTGGCCATGCCGCCCAAGATGTCGCTGCGCAACTTCGCGCAGATCACCGGCAAGCCGCGCTGGGCTTTGAACACCCTGCGCCACGGGCAACCGGAGTTTGCCACGCTGAAGCCCTACATGCCCGAGGGGCTCGACCTGCAGCAACTGGGGCAGTTTATGAACCAAACCTTTGATGGGCGACTCAACGAGCAAAAGCTGGCGGCGTTGCGGGAGCAGTGGCCGGGCAAGCTGGTGGTGAAGGGCATCGTGAACGAGCGCGACGCCGAGCGGGCCATCCGCCTGGGGGCCGACGGCATCATCGCCTCCAACCACGGGGGGCGGCAGCTCGACGCGGGCGAGTCGAGCATTGCTCCCATGCGTAAGCTGGCTAAAAAGTACGGCGACCAAATCACGGTGATGATGGACGGCGGCGTGCGCTCGGGTCCCGACATCGCGCGCTGCGTGGCCAGTGGAGCGAAGTTCACCTTTCTGGGGCGGGCGTTTATGTACGGCGTGGGGGCGCTGGGCGAGCGGGGCGGCAACCACACCATGAACTTGCTGCTGATGCAACTCACCCAGGTGATGGACCAACTGGGCTGCGCCCGCATCGAAGACCTGCCCCAACATTTGATTGCGGCTCCTCCGTTGCCCGCTGATTCGGCCGACCAAGCGTAGGGCACCGTGGTTACGCGCTCGGGTCCGCTGAAAAGATTCTCGCTGGTGGTCACCACGCGGGTGCTACTCCTGTTGGCTACCACGGTGGGCTGGGGCCTCATCCTGGGGCGGGCCGACTTGTTCTTCAACCAGCTTATTCTGGGCATCCTGATCCTGCTACAGACGGTGGGGCTGATCCGCTACGTGCGCCGCACCAACTTCGATCTGGCGAAGTTTCTGCTGGCTATCAAGCACGCCGACTACACCATTCACTTCGGGCAGGAGAAGGATGATTCGTTCGGGGAGCTGCACCACGCCTTCCGCGAGATTCAGACCACCTACCGGCAAATGAACGCCGAGCGCGAAGCGCAGTACCAGTACCTGAAACTGCTGGTGAGCCACCTGAACGTGGGGATCATTTCGCTACGGGGCGACGACGACATCGTGCTGATCAATCCCCCGGCCCTGGAGCTGCTGCAAATTGACACCTACCACCACTGGCACAACCTGGCCCGGCAGCACCCCCGGCTGGTGCAGGCCATCGACGCGCTGCGCGACGGCGAGCGGCAGTTGCTGGAGCTGCGGGTAGGGGATGCCACCAAGCGACTGTCGGTGCAAGTGCGCTCGGCGGTGCTACTGAAAGAACCCTACCGCATCATCACCCTGCAGGACATTGAGCAAGAGATCAACCAGAGCGAGGTGGAAGCGTATCATAAGCTGATCCGCATTCTCACCCACGAGATCATGAACTCCATCACTCCGATTGCTTCGCTGTCGGAGACGCTGCTGGGCATGCTGCACGATGAGGATGGGCAACTGCGGCCTTGGGAGAGCCTGGGTGAAGGCTACCGAAAAGAACTGGCCCCCGCGCTGCGCACCATTGGTCGGCGCAGCGACGGACTGCTCCACTTCGTGGAAGACTACCGCCGGTTGACGAAACTACCGGCGCTGCGCCCCGCGTGGGTGCCGGTGGCGGAGATGCTCACGGCCGTGGGCCACCTGATGCGCGCTGAGTTGCAAGTTCAGAGCATTGTTTGGCAGCAACGGGTAGACCCCGACGACCTGACGCTGTGGGGCGATGCGCGCCTTATTGAGCAGGTGCTCATCAACCTGGTGACCAACAGCGGGCAGGCGCTAGAGGCCACGGCCAACCCACAAATCACGCTGCGGGCCTTTGCGCAGGACGAGCGTACGGTGGTGGAGGTGGCCGACAACGGCGCGGGTGTGCCCCCCGACAAGCTGGGTCAGATCTTCGTGCCCTTCTTCTCGACCAAGGCGCAAGGTTCGGGCATCGGGCTAAGCCTGTCGCGCCACATCATGACCCTGCACCGGGGCAGCATCCACCTGCACTCGGAGCCGGGCGGGCCGACGGTGGTAACATTGTCGTTTCCGGCTCCACTTCCTGCCGAACCGGAGGGGGCTGACTTGTGAGGGCACAAGCCAGGGAGAGCGTGGCAACGTTATCCGTTAGGGTAAATCTATTAAAAAGAAAAATTGTTAGCTTTGGGTAAGCGTCAAACCAACAGTAGTATGGAAGGCATCAGATACCTAGTAAACGAAGAGCAACAGCCGGTGGCCGTCCAGATAGACTTGGAAAAGTATGGTGAACTTTGGGAAGACTTTTACGATGTGCTGGTAGCGCAAGCCCGCCGACAAGAGGAAAGTATTCCGTTAGAAGAGGTCATCGAAGAGTTTAAAGCATTTGGAAAGCTTAGCCAGGATGTATAAAGTAACCGTCAAGAAGTCTGCTGCCAAAGCTTTGATTGTGGATGTCTTACTGGTAGCCCACCGCAAAGACATCTACCGCAAGTAAGCTTTCTATGTCATCTGTCCATACCCCCTTGGTCGTAGCCTAAGCACCGCGGCCCCAAACCCTGTCGGCTACCCAATTTGCATCGCGCTGGAGTGGCAAAAAATTTAAATTTTGTTAGACCTTGATACAACCTCAATTACTCTATCAGTAATTTGGATGGTAATGAATTTAGATAGGCTTCTAACGTTCCAAATGATGTCTTAGCATATGGTTGTCTAATATCTGAGGAAGTTGTTAAATCGAAGTCGCCAGGAAAATCATCAAAATCTTCACCCTCGTTAGGCTTCATTGCCTTTTCAAGATTGCTAATATCGGTTTTTATTTGTAGCATTTCCATCAGCTTCACAGAAATAGGGCTAGTCATCCTAAGGTGCTCAGACATATACTTGCAGAAACCTTCACTGCGTATCTCACCCGCTGGAATTGCATAGTTTACCATATCCCCAGCAACAAAATTGTCTGCTATGGTATCTTTAGTTGTAGGGTAGCATATCCCCCTAAACTTTTTGTTATTTCTTACCCACTCCATCAAAAACTGTGGGATTATGTATTCCGGTTTAAAGTTAGCATTAGTGTATTGCTTAGCAACTTTCACCGAAGTAACCATTTGTAAAGGCCATTTTAATAGAAATTGTGGAATCAAATTTTCAAACATATTTGCAGGTATCACATTTGATCTTTGAGCAAATTTATATGCCCCTGTAAGGTACCTGCTGGTTGGATTAAGATAGAGTATAGGTAGCACTTTTCTATTCAACTCAAATCTTGATACCCAAAACTCTCTAATATCAGGCCTACCTAATTCTTCCCAGCATACATATGAAGAGTTAGCTAAGTATATACAAGGTAGACCTCGGATACTGTATCGTTGATCACTTAGCATATGCCGCAAATATGCTGGTGGATGAAACATTTCTGTTCTCTTTGATAGAATATTCTTTGATACGCGCGCTCTGTATAGCCTATTCAGTTGACTATTATAATTGTGGTAGTCAGCCGGGCTGAAAACACTAGAGTTATTATTTAATACGAAATTCAACCCCTCGCTAAATACTCGATAAGCCTCGTATGTACGACCTTCGTAATAATACTTCAGGCAGCGAACGATTTTATCACAAAGTTGAGTTATTGGATCTTTGCAGTCGTTAACTTTTTGAGCAACTTTACCTTCAAAATCATCCAACTTATCTTTGAACTGATTAAGGTTCCTTTCTACGAACTTAATGAAGTCTTCCTCCCCTCTATCTTTAGGAGTTTCGTAAAGTTCATGACAAATGATTTCCAGATTCGAATTCATAATGCAGATATATTCTGTTACACCACTTCAAAGGTATTATAGTTTAAAAATAAAGCTATAGAAAACAAAAGAAGAATAAGAATATAAGCTTCTCATATAATCAATATAACTAAAAAACTACGCTGCCAGCAAGGTGCTACCACCCCAATGCAAAGTTCCCCCTATAGCCGTAGCACAGTATCCCTACGGTGAAGCGGCCTTGATTTATGATTAGCCTTTCTACTACCTTGCCAGAAAAAAGGCATGACAAATTTTCGTACGGAAGCCGAGATGTTTCCTTTAGTCGAGCAATGGCAGGGCAGTGGACAAACGCAAAAAGTATTTTGTGCTGAGCACGACCTTTCGGTTTCGGTGTTGGCCTA
Organism: Cyclobacteriaceae bacterium; assembly: GCA_965217295.1. Classification (GTDB taxonomy): domain Bacteria; phylum Bacteroidota; class Bacteroidia; order Cytophagales; family Cyclobacteriaceae; genus Tunicatimonas. Next base: position 867,472 of record CBDCHR010000008.1, on the reverse strand, counting down.
CTGGCTGCGGCGTTACCGCGATCACCACACTGGTCTGAGCGATGAGTCAGGCGGTTTTGTTCCAGTCCGTATGAATGTATCCGGCTCGGTGGCCCTGGAAGTAGTGTTACCTTCGGGGGCGGTGCTGCGTTTTGGGCAGCTAGTAGCGGTGGGGTATCTAAAATCCTTGCTGTAGATGCTGGTCAGTTTACCCAAGCGGATATTCTTGTATTCACAGAGCGTAGATATGCGCAAAGGGTTTGATGGGCTGTCGGGTATCGTTACCCAGCAGATCGGGGCCGATGTGCTATCGGGCGATGCGTTTGTATTTGTTGGACGGCGTAGAGATCGTTTAAAGTTGCTCGTATGGGAACCGTCGGGCTTTGTATTGTATTACAAACGCTTAGAGGCCGGGACGTTTCGTTTGCCGGATGGTAAGCAGTCAGTGGTAGCCTTATCTTCGGCCGAGCTATGGGCTTTATTGGAAGGACTGGACGTAGAGGTGAAGCAACGGCGAAAACGCTACAAACTGGTCATGCCCGACCGGGGCGGCATCCCGCTCTCGGCCTAGGTGTTTGGATTTTCAGTGCGCCTACTTATGTTTGCCCCTATGGACTACGTAGCCCTACAAGCCGAGAACCAAGCCTTGCGCGAACAGAATGAAGGGTTGCGTCAGGAGTTAGCTGAACTGAAACGACTCATCTATGGCAGCAAACGAGAGCGTTTTGTTGGGGTGGCCGCCTCAGGGCAACTCAGCTTGCTCCCGCAAGAAGAGATTGTAGCCAAGGCTGGCGTTGAAAAGCAAACTTATCAGCGAACACTACCCAAACCCGCCACATCCATTCCCCCGTCGCGCAAGCTGCTACCGGCGCACCTACCTCGCGTAGAGGTCGTGCTGGAACCCGAAGAGGATACTTCTACGATGAAAAAGATTGGCGAGCAGATAAGTGAAGAGCTAGATTACCAGCCTGCTAAACTGTTTGTACGTCGCTACGTCCGACCGCGCTATGTGAGTGAGGAAGAGTACTTTCATATGGCTCCTTTGCCCAACCGCCCGATTGATAAGGGCATACCGGGCCCTGGGCTGCTGGCGCAAATCCTAATGGACAAGTTCTGTGATCATTTGCCCGTCTACCGACAAGTACAACGCTACGAGCGATTGGGTATCAAACTCTCCGAAAGTACGCTAGGTGGTTGGCTGAGTAGCACTTGTGAGTTAATCAATCCCCTCTACGACGCCTTGCGCAGGTGTGTGCTTGGTCAGACTTACTTACAAGCGGACGAGACACCGATACCTGTATTGGATAAGAAAAAGAAAGGAAAAACACACCGGGGTTACCAATGGGCCTACCATAGCCCGGAAGTGCATCTGGTCTTCTTTGACTATCAGCCCGGAAGAGGTAGAGAAGGGCCCAAAGAATGCCTGAAAGACTTTGCCGGTCACTTACAGACCGACGGATACGAAGCTTACGAATGGATCAACGCCCAGCGCGATGATATCACTCTGCTGCACTGCATGGCTCATGCCCGCCGATACTTTGAAAAAGCCTTGGACAGCGATGCTGACCGGGCAGGCTACGCTCTGTCCGAGATACAGAAGTTGTATGCCATTGAACGTCACGCCCGGCAAGCTGACTTGTCAGATGAGCAACGCTACGTGCTGCGGCAAGAACAGGCCGTACCCATCTTGGAAGAATTGCATAGTTGGCTGTTGGAACAAGCCGCCGCCGTGCTACCCAAAAGCCTGATTGGTAAAGCGGTAGCCTACTCACTACGGCGTATCAAAACTTTGTCCTTGTATACTACTGATGGTCGGCTAGAGATTGACAATAACCTGATTGAAAATACAATCCGCCCCATTGCTTTGGGCCGGAAAAACTATCTGTTCGCCGGAAGCCACACCGCCGCTCAACGTATTGCTGTCTTCTACAGCCTGCTGGGCAGTTGTAAGCTACACAACATCGAACCCTACAGCTACCTGAAAGATATCCTGGAACGACTGCCCGATCACCCCATCAGTCGGATAGACCAACTGCTGCCCCACCGGTGGAAGCCTCGGCAACCTGATCAAAAAGCTGAGCTAATCACCATCGCCGTCTAGTTCACCGGAGGGATACGTAGCACAAGCACCGCGGTGCTACGATCCTATCGGGAAGACAACTTTTCTTCGGTTCTGTTTCCCGCTTCCGGGCAAAAACACCGTAGTGCTCCCGGTGTTCTACTGCAGAAAACCGTATCTTTAGGCATGAAAAAGCTTCCCATCGGCCTGCAAGACTTCGCCCGACTTCGCCAGGAAGACTTCCTGTACGTTGACAAAACCGAACTGCTGTATCAACTGGTGACCGAGGGCGTCTACTATTTTTTGTCGCGCCCGCGTCGCTTCGGCAAAAGTTTGTTAGTCTCTACGCTGGTCGAACTGTTTCAGGGACGCCAAGAGCTGTTCGAAGGCCTTTGGATTCACGACCGCTGGGATTGGCAGCAGACCTATCCGGTCATCCACCTGAGCCTGAACAGTTTGGGTTACAAAGAACTGGGCTTGGAAAAAGCCCTCGCCTTGCGACTCAACAAGATCGCTACCCACTACGGCCTGACGTTACAGTCCGAGGCCAACTCTTTGCGCTTGCAGGAGTTGATTGAGCAGCTTCACCATTCCCTTGGCCGAGTGGTGGTGCTGATCGACGAGTACGATAAGCCGATTCTGGACTACCTGGATGACCTGCCGCGGGCCCAAGCTCACCGCGAGCAGTTGAAGTCTTTTTTTTCGGTGTTGAAGGACGCTGACCCCCACCTGCGCTTCGTACTGCTCACCGGAGTGAGCAAGTTCAGCAGGGTATCCATCTTTTCGGAGTTGAACAACCTGCCAGACCTCACGCTGCACCCTCGCTACACCACCCTGCTGGGCTACACCCAGACTGAACTAGAGCGCTACTTCACTGATCGCCTGGATCAACTGGCCCCGCAGTTTGGCGGACGGGAAACCTTACTGGCCCAGATCAGGCAGTGGTACAATGGCTACTCGTGGGACGCCACCCACTACGTCTACAATCCGTTTTCGGTGCTCAACTTCTTTGATCAGGGTCGCTTTCAGAACTTCTGGTTTGAAACCGGTACGCCTACGTTCTTAGTCAAGCTCCTCAACTGCGAACGAAAGTACGACTTGGAAAACGCTCAGGCCCGCCCCCTGGTGTTCAGTAGCTTTGAGTTAGAGCGCATCCAGCCGCTGGCCCTGCTCTTCCAAACCGGCTACGTGACGATCAAAGCCGTAGACGATGATCAAATCTACACCCTTTCGTACCCCAACTACGAAGTAAAAGACTCGCTCTTACAGTACCTGTTGGCCGAGTATAGCCACCAGTATCCTTCCGATACCTCGCTGCTGGCTTTTCAGATGAAGCAAGCCTTGGAGCAGGACGATTTACCGGCCTTTGTGGCCGCCCTGAACGGTTTGTTTGCCAGCATTCCCTATCAAATCTTCATTGCTGATCGGGAAGCGTTTTATCACGCGGTTACCTTCCTGGCCTTGAGTCTGGTAGGGTCGTTCGTGCAGGTAGAGGTAAGCCAGGCCAAAGGAAGGCCGGATGCCGTAGTGCATACCTCCGAAACGATCTACGTGCTGGAGTTTAAGCTGAATGCCAGTGCTGGGCGGCATTCCGCGGAAGCGGCGTTGGAACAGATTAGACAACAGGGCTACGCCACCCCGTACCTCAACCAGGGCAAAGTAGTCAAAGCGGTTGGGCTGAATTTCAACGCCGAGCAGAAAGCCCTGGACCAGTGGCAGGAAGAAGTCATTCAGCCGACGGCCGGGCTGGGGTCTACTTCCTAGGAAGGCTGACGTTCCCCCCTTGGCCGTAGCATAAGCACCGCGGTGCTACGATCCTATCGGCAGACGCTGACCTTCCACAACACCACCGAGCAAATAAACCCGGCAATGTCTAATACTTAAAAAAGCATAACGTAGTTTCTGAGGAGGAACCATGCGTAGTGGTTACTTTTGGGAAAATTGGCGATGATACACCGGATGCCAGACCCCTATGGCTAGCGGCTAATCCTAGCGATATCTCCCCTACTCAAGTTCATCATGCAAGAAAGTCAGGTAGACACCATCCTCAACGAACTCTTCGCGCTCTACGAACGCTACGGCTCCGAAGCCTACGGCGAAGCGGTGACCCAAACCGAGCACATGGTGCAGTCGGCCCAACTGGCCGAGCGCGAGGGCTACGACAACGAGGTGGTGCTGGCCGCCTTTCTGCACGATGTCGGCCACCTGTACGCCTCGGCGACCGACGCCTCGGCCGTAGCGGATTCTAAAGTAGGAGAATACGGGGCCACGGAGCACGCCCAACTGGGCAGCTATTACCTGCGGCAACGCGGCTTCTCCAACCGGCTCACCCGCCTGATCGAGAACCACGTGCGAGCCAAGCGCTACCTGACCTTTACCCAACCCGGCTACTACGACGAACTGTCGGAGGCCAGTCGGCAGACGCTCAGGCTGCAGGGCGGACCCATGGACGCCACCGAGGCGCAAGGCTTTGAGCGGGACGAACTGTTTGCGCTGAGCCTGCGGATGCGGCACTGGGACGAGGCCGCCAAAGAAACGGGCCGACCCGTCACCGATTTGTCGGAGTACCGGGCGCGGTGCCGCCGCTACCTGCTGGCTCGGTAGGCGATGTCCCTTCAGCAGGCGATAGGTGCAGGAGCATTCGGTTGATGAGATCGACTAGGTAGCTTCCGGTATGGGGACCGTACCAGTTGGTTTCGTACGCTTCGCGGTGGGGCAGCTGGTAGTACGCATCCGGAATCACGTAGCCGATGTAGTCCCCGTTGAAGCTGGTGATCATCACCTCGTGTCCGTTGGCGCGGATGGCCGGATACAGCATACCCGAGAAGTCGGCCGGAATGCCTATCAGCACCACGGGACCTAGTTGAAACAGGGTGAGCGTTGGGGTGATGTCACCAAAGAACCAGCGGAACAGCCAGGGGCGCACCTGCCATCCGGCAAACAAACGCAGTTGGGGCTCGGGCAGCTCGATAGGCACCTCCGCGAAGCGCATGGGCCGGGTGGCTATTCCTTCTTCCTGGGTGGTATCTTCGGTCAGGGGACGTAGCAACCGCTGGGCATAGGCTTCCATCGTCTCATCCACCGCGCGGTGCGGGCGGTGACTGCCCACGGCCCCGGCTGCCCACTGGGCAAAGTCAACGTCGGGACGCGCTTCCAGGGCCCGAACCACCGCGCCGGGGTAATCAGCCGACAGGTCTTTGGTGCGGGAAGAGAGGAAGGTGGCGTGGGCGGCGAAGCTAGTGAGTACCGCGGTGGCCACCGTGGATTCGGCCGCCATTGCGGCGGCCGAATCCTGCTCGAGGTACAGTACCCGCAGGTAGGGGTCTACCGGACCGTTCTCAACCAGTCGGTTGCTCACCAGATCGGAACGGTCATACCGGGCGTAGCGTAGGCGGGTGGGGCGGAGTTGGGCCTGGGCCCGAAGCACACTGGCCACGGTTTGGTTCACCAGCGTATCGACCAGTGCCTGGCTGTAGCCCCCGGTGATAAAGGTGCCCGCCGGGCCGGTTTGCCACCCGCCGAACCCGTGGTGGGTGTGCACGGCGGTGAAGTAGCAGTTCGGCAGGCCGATAGTAGCTAATTTCTTCCGCACCGCCCGGGCCACGGCGGGGGGCGTGAGCATAAGGTCGTAGCTGATCAGGGCCACCCGAAGGGCACCCTGTTGGAACACAATGCTACGGACCCACAGCGAGTCGCGCACCCGCTCGAAGTTGCCCTTCCAGCCGTAGCCCATCAGCTTGGTCGGTTGCCGGGGAGTGATGTTCTGCCGGGCCCATCCGACGTAGAAGGTGTCGGGAGGCGTGGCTGCCGTGTCCACGGGGGCCGTATCCACGGGGGCCGTATCCACGGTGGCCAACGTGCTGTCCAGGCGCGGCACGGTGGTTTGGTAGTAGTCTGACCGGGCGAAGGGAGTAGGGGCGGAGGTGGGTTTGAAGAGGAGAAGGAACAGGACGGCCAGAGCAAGCAAAACGTACAAGAAGAAACGGAGGAGCTTCACCGAAGGCGCGGTTGGTGGAAGGAAGGTAAAGGCAGTAAATGAAGGATCTTTGGGGGGGTAAGGTAGTACTGTACGGCCTTTTTGTAAAACTACTAAAGCAGAAAAGTAGTACAGACTGGCACCGGACGTGCCGATAAAGCAATGCGTAATTGGATTGCTTACGGCCTCAAATCACGCTTTTTCTTAGTTGCCAACGCGCGCATTCTCCGCTTTCTCCTCCTTCACGTAGCCCTTGCGCTTCAGGATAGACTCCACGAACTTCCGCTCGTTGTCAGTGTTAAAGATGCGGAAGGGCAGGTAGATGAGCTGGGCTTTGGAGACGATCAACAGAAAGTAGTCCTTGCCGATTCGGGCCTTCTTAATCATGTTCCACTTGAGGGGCATGCCCTGCTTGGCACTCACCTTGATAAGCACCTGCTGGCTGTTGATCTCGTAGCTGAGCCGCTCGAAGAGCACCTTGTTCTGCTCCAACTGGGTCACTCCGGCGAACTGAATCACCCAGAACAGCACGTACAGGGCCAGGGCGATGAGGGGGCCGATGATCCACCACCAGGAGAAAACGAAGAACGCTCCGCTCATCAGCGCCAGCGTAATCAAAAATACCCACCACTGCTCGCGCAGGATGTTGGCCAGGGCCAGTTTGATGTAGGTGCCGTTGTCTAGTGTATACTTTCGAGTCTTGACAATCATTCGTGCTTCACTTATTAGGAAAATCCGGTTGCAAGTATACTGGTTTCCCCAGAAAGTTACTAGCTAACTGCCGCGGCGAATCTCGTTCGCCGATTGCAGCGGTTGTAATTCAGGTCAGTAAGAAGGGCGCGTGAAATCGTGCTGCCCCCCGCTTTTTTCCATTAACTGCGTCTCGCGAATAACCAGGTCGGGCGACAGTGCCTTGCACATGTCGTACACGGTGAGGGCCGCCACACTGGCTCCCACCAGGGCTTCCATTTCTACGCCGGTTCGTCCGCTCACCGCCACGGTGCAGTCGATGCGCACTTCATAGCCATCGAGCAGCGAAATGTCAATGCGGCAACGCTCTATCGGAAGCGGGTGGCAGAAGGGAATCAATTCGCTGGTTTTCTTCACGGCCATTGTGCCGGCAATGATCGCGGTTTGAAACACGGGGCCCTTGGCACTATGCAGCTCCGACGAACTGCCGGATGGAGTGCGCAAGGCCGCTACGATCGCTTCGTTCAGAACTACCGAACTGCGGGCGCGGGCGCGGCGAGACGTCACTTCCTTCTCAGATACGTCGACCATGGTCGGTTGCCCCTGCGGACCCAGGTGGGAAAGCGGTTTGCTACCGGAGAAAAATTCTTCCATAAGGTGAGGCTTGATGGGTCGATGCGTTTGTTCAGGTAGAAAGCGGCCTACCTCTGGGATATTTCCCCAAAAATAGGAAAAAAAATACCCACCTCACCCCCGCAAGTGCCCCAAAGATGCGCGCATCTTGAGTTGGCATAGATTTTATATAATTATTGATAGTTTAACCAATATTTACAGCAATGAAAATAGAATATATAAAGGTTTTGATCGGTCTGGTAGCATTAGCGTTGAGTGCCCTGGCGGTGCCCATCAGCATATTAGCGTAAACTTCTACGGCAAATTTTTTTGACAGGGCGCTCCAACGAGCGCCTTTTTTTGTGTCTATTTGCGCATGATCTCTTCTCAACAGGCGACCTCTATTATCCACGACTGCTCACTGTCTCTGGGTGATGAGTACGCACCACTTAACCAAGCCAGCGGTCGGGTGCTGCGCGAGCCAGTACGTGCCGACCGCGATTTTCCTCCGTTTCACCGAATCACCATGGACGGAATTGCTCTTGCCTGGAACACGCTGCCCGAGCGTAGCACCCTGGCGGTGGCGGGCGTGCAGCACGCCGGTGAACCACCGCATCGGTGCCCCCCGCAGCAGTGCCTGGAAGTGATGACCGGCGCGGTGCTTCCCCTGGATGCCGACACCGTGGTGCGCTACGAAGACGTGGAATTCGCTGAGGCAAACGGAAAAAAAACCGCTACGCTCCGCGTGGTGCCCCCCCAACCCGGACAAAGTGTGCACCGACAGGGAGCCGACCAACGACAAGGTGACGTTCTGCTGAAAGCGGGCACGCTGCTGCGGGCCGCAGACATTGCGGTGGCCGCTTCTGTCGGAAAGACGCACCTGCTCGTGAGCCAACTACCTAGCGTGGGCATTGTGTCCACCGGTGACGAACTGGTCGCTATCCACGAAATTCCGCTACCGCACCAGATTCGACAGTCGAACGGCCACGCCCTGCAAGCGGCGCTGATCGCGCTCGGGGTACCCGCCACCCGCTATCATTTTCCTGACGAGCAAACAATGGTCTACGCAGGCATCGCCCAAGCGCTGGAACAACACGACCTGCTGCTGATTAGTGGCGGAGTGTCGCGCGGAAAACGTGACTACGTGCCCGACGCACTAAGCGCCGCGGGAGTCATCGAGCGCTTCCATCGGGTGCGGCAGCGGCCCGGCAAACCCTTGTGGTTCGGACAGCGCCCGCCGGGCAAAGTGATATTTGGCCTGCCCGGCAATCCGGTATCTACCCTGGTGGGCTTTTATCGCTACGTGAAGCCCTGGCTGCTGGCAAGCCTGGGCCAAACCACTGCCTCCCCCTGGCGGGCCTCGCTCAGCGAACCGGTAGAATTTCTTCCTGAACTCACCTACTTTCTTGCGGTACGCGTCCACGTAGCCGACGATGGAAAACTGATGGCCACTCCGCAACCCGGAAACGGCTCGGGCGACTTTGCCAATCTGGTGGACTGCCAGGGCTTTGTGGAGCTCCTCGCCGAGCGTGCGCAGTTTGCGGTCGGAGAGACTTTTCCACTGTACCTGTTTCGTGACTTATGAGTATGTTAACTTGATGCTGTCAAGAAGTCCAGCATACCACAGTAACGTACGTGACGACTACTTTTCTTTCGGACGAAAGGGCCGAATCACCGCTTCGTCGCAGACTAAAAAGGGCCCCCCGAGCAGATCGATGCAGTAGGGTACGGCCGGAAAAACCGCGTCAAGGCACTGCCGAATGGCGCGGGGCTTGCCGGGCAGGTTGATGATCAGCGTGCGGTGGCGAATGCCCGCGGTTTGCCGTGACAGGATGGCGGTGGGCACGTACTGCAAGCTTACCTGCCGCATGCGTTCGCCGAAACCCGGCAGCATCTTCTCACACACCGCCGCGGTGGCTTCGGGCGTCACGTCGCGTCGCGCCGGGCCGGTGCCGCCCGAAGTGATAATCAGGCAGCAGCCGTCTTCATCCGCCATGCGCTTCATGGTGGCTTCCAGTTGGTCTTGCTCATCGGGAACCACCGCGTACACTTTCTCCCAGAGGGAAGTAAGGTAAGCATTCAGCGTCTCCCCAATGGCCTGTCCCGGCAGATCGGCGTACTCGCCCCGGCTGGCGCGGTCCGATACGTTGATGATACCAATTCTGGTGGGCGGGACTGGTGGGAGATTAATCATAAATCAGCTGGCGTTCATTAGTCACTATTCTGATAATTTCTTATCCCGAGCTTGTGCCCTCACCGGCCCGGGCCGATCTATCAGAATACTCTCTATTTTACCACCACTAACTTCTTCTGCTGGGTTACGGTTTCGCCAAACGACGCTAATTCCAGTCCTAATTCTTGGGCATACTTCACGAACGCCTCGGCCCACTCCGTCTCTACTGCCACCAGCAGGCCGCCGCTGGTCTGCGGGTCGCACAGCAGGGCTTTCTGCGCTTCGGTAAGGTCGCTGATCTGGTGTCCGTAGCTGTCCCAGTTGCGCTGCGTGCCGCCCGGAATACTGTTCTGCGCAACGTATTTATTCACCACCGGCAGGCGCGGCACCCGGTCAGCGTGGATAATTGCGCTCACCCCGCTGCCCGCGCACACCTCACTCAGGTGGCCGAGCAGCCCGAAACCGGTTACGTCGGTCATGGCGGTAACGTACGCTAGTGCGCCAAACTTGGCTCCCGCGTCGTTGAGTTGCAGCATGCTCTGCCGGGCCAGCTCCAGGTCTTCTTCGCTTACCAACCCTTTCTTCTGGGCGGTGGTCAGGATGCCCACTCCCAGTGGCTTGGTCAGAAACAACTGGCAGCCCACCGTGGCCCGGTCGTTGCGCTTCAGGTGCTTGACGGGCACCCGGCCCGTTACGGCCAGTCCGAAAATCGGTTCGGGCGCGTCGATGCTGTGTCCGCCGCCCAGCATGATGTTGGCGCGGGCGCAGGCGGCCCGGCTCCCCTGCAGCACCCGCTGCGCCACCGCCGCCGGAAGCTGGTTGATGGGCCATCCTAAAATGGCAATGGCCATCAGCGGTTCGCCGCCCATCGCGTACACGTCGCTGATGGCGTTCACCGAGGCAATCTGCCCGAAGTCGTAGGGATCGTCCACAATGGGCATGAAGAAGTCGGTGGTGCTGATCACCGCCTCGCCGTTGCCCAGATCATAGACCGCCGCGTCGTCTTTGGTGTGGTTGCCCACCAGCAGCCGCTCATCCCGGAAGGTGGTGGTGTCGTTGGCCAGAATTTCTTCCAGCACTTTCGGAGAGATTTTACAGCCGCAACCAGCTCCGTGACTGTACTGCGTGAGACGAACGTTATTCATAAATGGGGGAAGTACCTTTGGTTTCAATGGTCGAAAAATCATCGACTATTTCTAAAATCAGACCTGCATTGTGGTCGGCATCACCTGTCGGGGTGGAGACGCGGACAAGCGGACCGTGTTGCGATTTCTTCAGACAGCGGTCGTAGCTTTTGTCGTAATAAGATAGCAGGTGACCCGCGGCCTCAGCCAACTGTCCGCCGGTGAGGGCTTCCAGCGTTTGTTGAGTGCGCAGTCCACCCAGCCGCTTCTGGATGGTCACCACCGCCCGCTCCAGCTCCAGCAAGTCGAGCGAACCGTACTCCTGCACCAGCCGCTGAACGCGCGCGGCGCGGGGCACCTCCAGCAAAACCAGCGGGCGTGCTTTCATCACGTTCCAAAGCTCCAGCGGAAGCTTCACCTGCCCGATGCTGAACGACTCGTCCTCGATCCACACCCGCTTAGCGGGGTCAAACTGTTGCCAAACGTGGTGTAGGTCGTTCTGAAACTGCTCGGTGGTGGGTTGTTCTCCCTGTTCGATGCCTCCGAAGGCCGACCCCCGGTGGTGGGCCAGGGCTTCCAGGTCAATCACCTGCTCGCCCCGCGCTTGCAAAGCCCGCAGGACGGCCGTTTTGCCGCTACCGGTGGCTCCGCCTAGCACCATCAGCTGCGGGATATTCCGGAAGCTTTCCAACGCATGGTTACGGTAGGCCTTGTAACCACCTTCCAGGGTATGCGCGGTAAATCCGGCGGTGGTAAGCAACCACGCCACGCTCTCGCTGCGCATACCGCCCCGCCAGCAGTGCACCAGCACCTCCTGGGCGGGGGCCAGGTGACGCGCCCGCTCCACCAGGCGGCGCATCTTGGGGCCGACCAGCTCCAGCCCGACCAGCAGCGCCTCGTGCGAACCGATCTGCCGGTAGGTGGTGCCCACCTGCGCCCGCTCGCGATCATCGAAGAGGGGAAAGCAGTGGGCTCCCGGCAGGTGACCGGCGGTATACTCACCGGGCGAACGCACGTCGAGCACCGGCCAGTGGCGCGCGCGCTCTAAAAATACATTAGTGGTAAGTTTCATTTCTTCACGCTTCGGTTGGTAAAAAAATCATCCCCCCAGCGGTCGCGCAGCAGTTGACTCAGCTCCTGGCAGGTGGATTGATACGCTGCTTCCTCGGCCAGATTACGTAACTCCAAGGGATCCGTGGCGTGGTCAAACAGCATCCGGGCCTGCGCCGCTCCTTGTTTGTTGATGTATTCGGTGTAAAACAAATCGCCCCGCACCACCGTGACTCCGTCGTGGTACTTCGCGATGGCGAAATCGTCGGGGGCGGCCCGCCCCTCAATGAGAGGTACAAAGCTCTCTCCGTCCAGGTGCGCCGGTAGCGACAATCCCGCCAGTTCGCTCAGGCTGGGGTAGATATCAATGTATTCGGTGATGGCATCGGTGCGTTTTCCTGATTTTCCGGGCACCTTGATCATCAGCGGTACTTTCAGGGAAGAGGCGAAATTGCAGTGCTTGCACCACAATTGATGGTCGCCCAAATTCCAGCCGTGGTCGCCCCACAGCACCACGATGGTATTGTCATCAAGTTCTAGCTCTTCAAGCGCAGTAAGCAGTTTGCCAATCTGCGCGTCGGTGTAGCTCACGCAGGCGTAGTACCCGCGAATCAGCTCGTGGGCCATCTCGTTACTCACCGGTCCCTCCTCGGGGATGCCCGCGTAGTGGCGCAACTCTCCGAAATTATGAAAAGCCTCCGGGGGCGTGCTAGCCGGTTGCTGGTAATTCTCCGGCAGCGAAATGGTGGCGGGATCGTACAAATCCCAGTACTTGCGGGGGGCGTTGAAGGGCAAATGGGGTTTCAGAAAGCCGACCGCCAAGAAGAACGGTCCTCCGGCCTGCTTCAGCTTTTTGAGGTCCTCGATAGATTTTCGGGCAATCTGCCCGTCAAAGTAGGCCGTATCGGGCACGTCAACGTTTTCGTAGGGGTAACCCCGGCCCTTTCCCTGGTTCAGCGTAATATTTTCTTCGGTCAGGTAATTCCGCCAGGAGGAGCCCGATGCTTGGGCAGGACGCCATACCTCGTGCCAGGCCGCCCGGTCGTCGTCGGCGTGGTGATAGATTTTACCGTTCGAAATGGTGGTATAGTTGTTATTCTTAAAGTGCTGCGGCAGCGAGGTCACGCCGGGATAGTCTTGCTCCAGGTAGGTATCGTAGCCCACAAAACGGTGCAGGCCGGGCCGCACTCCCGACAGCAGGCTGGCCCGCGAGGCTCCGCACACCGGCACGTTGCAGAAGGCCCGCGTGAAGACCAGGCTTTCGGAAGCTAATTTGTCGATGGCCGGAGAGTGAATGTGCGAGGCCCCGTAGACGTTAAGCTCGGGACGAAGGTCATCGACGGCAATAAACAGCACGTTGGGTGCGGCTTGCGGGGCAACGGGAGCTTCCGCTAGAAACAAAGCGCGAAGCAGAGACAAAGCGATGAGCGGAAGGGTTGAAATCACGGTTGGGTAGTTGGTGGGATGCGTTGGTGCGTCTGGAGTTCTGGTAATATCGCGAACTTCCTTTCCTTTTCCAACCGTCCGACCCCTCCCGCCCGGGGTAGTTATGGTTTGGATCGGAAGGACTTTGCTAGGGCGGCCTACGAAAACGTTGACGCGCTGAGTGCTGTCAGGGCGGTTCAGCTACCAGCCTTCGGGCCTCCCAGTAACTCCTCCGTCATTGTCTCAAAATCTTCCACAAACTTCTCGTAGTGCGCGCCGGTGCCGGGGCCGCTGAAGCCGGTGTGGATGCGGTGCACCCGGTGATTGCGGTCGAGCACGATGAGAGTGGGGAACGACATGATTCTATTTAGCATGGGTAGGGTGCGCGAGGCGGCGGCCTTGTCGGCGGTGCCCGCGATCAGAAAATCGTAGTTCACATCGAGCTTGTCAACTAATTTTCGCACCCGCCCGGCGGCGTAGTCGAAGTCATCTTTTTGTTCGTAGGCCAGTCCGATCACCGCCACGTCTTGATCCTGGTGCGTGTCGTACCACTGGGTTAAGAAGCGCGTTTCGTCCAGGCAGTTGGGGCACCAGGTGCCGAAGATTTGCACCAGTACCACCTTATCTTGGTACTGCGCATCATCGAGCGATACCGGTTCTCCGTTTAGGTTGGGAAAGGTAAACGCCAGGCGGTCGTAGCCGTCTTTGAGGTAGGTCAGTTGGTCAGCATCCGCCAGGGCCGCGTCTTCGTCTCGCTCGGCCGTCCAGGTGGTGTGGTAACTGCGTCCCGACCAGAAGTCGCCCCGCAGGGTGCCGTCTTCCTGAAGCGTGGCGTGGAACAGAAAAGCGTGCTCGCCGTCGAAGGCGCTAAGCATCAAACGATTGCCCTCGGCGTTGCCCGCCAGGTAACGATAGTCGCCCAGGCTGGTCAGGAAAGACCCCGTCAGCCGCGAACCATTCTGGGTAAATTCTCCCACCGCTTGCAGCGTGTCGTCGGCAAATTTGACCAACCATCGCCCGCCAAAATCAGCCGGTGGTTGGGTTGAGGTTTCCACGAAACGATAGTTCTCGCCGTGCGTCGCGGTGAGGGGAAGCGTGTAGTCAGCCGCGTAGTTTTTTTGCCACGCGCCCCGCCACGTTCCGTCGCTGATGCGCCCCGTCATTTCGGTGTCGAAGATGGGCATCGTCAGGCGCAGCGAGTCGCCCGACCACACCACACTGTCGATAAGAATGCCTTCTTCGCCGTTGCGCAGGTAGGCCTCGTAGCCGGTCACATTGTTGCCTTCCAGCTCCAGCAAAAAGGGAAGCTCCTGCTCCTGCATAGTCAGGGTGGCGCGCCACGTCCCCACTGGCAGCGGCGCCTGTTCGGGAGGAGATTGCGGTGAAGTTGAGCAGGAAAACAGTATCCCTAGGGCGGGGATCAGATAGGAGAAACGAACGGGGAAGTGCAGCATAGGTTGGCGGTGGAGTGGAAGCCAAAGGTACGCAACGGGGCGCACAATAGCGAAGGGGGAAGCAGTGGTATCTGATGCGTGGTGCTTACGCTTAACGATCACCACCAGACATACGCAACCGCCGGATACGGCGTTAGGAAGGAGGAAATATCCTGACAAAAGGACAGTTAGCAAAACGGATTGGTAACTACGATTAGCCAAAAACAGAAATACAATAACATCACTAACAAGCAATAATATCTAAGTGACAGTGAGAAGAGGTTAATTTGTACTTTTTATAAGAATACCCGCTTAAAACTGCGCTTAAGCCCTTTTTTATGGCAAAAAATTGTAAAAAAAAGTGGTAAAGGGTGGGAAGAAGTGGTAAATATCAGTACGTTTGTTTCAGTATATGGAAATAGTGATGTCAAATAGATGGCCATCTTCAACGGAGAATGCTTGTGCAATATGGATGCAAAGGGGCGCGTGCTGCTCCCCGCTCGCATCAAAGCGCGCATGCCCGAATCGTCGCAGCAGGAGATTGTGCTGGGGCGCGGGATGGATCCCTGTTTGATTATCTATACCCAAGAAAGCTACAACGAAGAGTTTCAACGAATCAACGCGCTCGATCGCTTCAACCAAGAGCACCGCAAACTGCAGCGGAATTTTTTTAGAGGAAGCGAAGACATAGAACTAGACAATCAGGGGAGGTTTAGAATTCCTCAGCGCATGGCCCAGTACGCGCACCTACGAAAAGAAATGCTGATCGTGGGGGCGGGCAAGGTACTGGAAATATGGAACCCGGAATTATACGATCAGTATATCCTGGACGATCCGGACGACTACTCAGACATGGCACAAAAGCATTTGTATGGAAGCGCTAGCAACAATGATCTATCACCAACCGGTACTGCGGGATGAGAGCGTAACCGCCCTGGTGCACAACCCGGCGGGCACCTACCTCGACCTCACCTTCGGGGGCGGCGGGCACAGCCGCGCCATTCTGGATCTGCTCTCCGGCGGCCAGCTAATTGCCTTCGACCAGGACCCTGACGCCGCCGCCAACGCTCTCGCCCTGGACGTTACCTTCATTGCCGCCAACTTCCGTCACCTCACGAAGTACCTGCGGCTGCACGGCATCAAAACCGTCGACGGCATCCTGGCCGATCTGGGCGTTTCGTCCCACCAGTTCGACGTGCCCGACCGGGGCTTTTCTACCCGCTTCGAGGCGGAGCTCGACATGCGCATGGACCCTTCGGTACCGCGCACCGCGCAGCAAATTCTCAACACCTACAGTGAGGCCGAACTGCACCGCATCCTGGGCATGTACGGTGAGGTGCGCAACGCCCGTACCCTGGCGCAAGCGCTGGTGGCCGCCCGCGTGGCCCAACCCCTGCGCACGGTAGAAGATCTGAAGAAAGTGCTGAGTCGCCTGGCTCCCCGGGGACGCGAGTCGAAGTACTACGCCCAGGTGTTTCAGGCCCTGCGCATCGAGGTGAACGAAGAACTGGAAGCGCTGCGCGAGATGCTGCAAGCGGTGCCCGCGCTGCTGAAGCCGGGCGGACGGCTGGCGGTGATCTCGTACCACTCGCTGGAGGACCGACTGGTGAAAAACCTGATCCAGACCGGCAACCTGGTCGGCGAGGTGCAGCAAGATTTCTACGGCAACGTGATCAAACCGCTGGTGGCCATCAACCGAAAACCAATTACCCCGTCGCCCGAAGAACTGGAACGAAACCCAAGAGCGCGAAGTGCTAAATTAAGAATCGCAGAAAAGAGTCCACAGTCGATAGTCGACAGACGACAGTCCACAGTCGACAGTTGAAACGCACTATCGACTGTGGGCTATGGACTGTGGACTAACGACTACAAAACTATGAAGACACTAACCAAGAAACCTAATCGGATCAAGCGGCGGCGTCCCGTGCCATCGGCTAAGCCTTCGGTTACCGGAAGTTTGTTCGGACGGGTGGAGCGCGTCTTTCGCATCGACACCTCCTTCGAGCGGGGCCTGCCCACGCGCTTCGTTCCTTATATTCTGTACTTCACCATCGTCGGCATGTTCTACATCGGCAACAGCCACTACGCTGACCGGATGATTCGCCGGATGGACCAACTGGAGCGCGAGGTAGAAGATATGCGCGCTAATTACACCACCCTCAAGGCAAGCTACATGTACGAAAGCAAGCAGTCGCAGGTGGCCAAACGGGCGCGCGCCCTGGGCTTAGAAGAAAGTCCTACCCCTCCCTACAAACTACTGGTGCCGCCCAACGAATGAATATCAAAAACTCCATACTGCTCCGGGTGCGCGTCGCCTTCTTGTTAGCCCTGCTCTTCACGGGGCTGCTGGTGTTTCGTATGGTGCAGTTGCAACTGATCGATGGGCCGAAGTGGCTGGCATTGGCCAAAGACGTGAGCGTGCAGTACCGCAGCGTGCCCGCCGTGCGGGGTAACATCTACTCGGACAACGGCAGCCTGCTGGCCACTTCGCTGCCCCACTACCGGGTGGCCTTCGACCCGCGGGTAGCTTCGGAAGATTTTTACAATGAACATATCGACTCCCTGTGCCTGCTGCTGTCCCAACACTTCAAGAACCAGGGAGCGGCCGCCTACCGACATAAGATCGACCAGGCCCGGCAGAAAGGGAAGCGCTACCTGCTGCTCAACTCCCAAAAGATTGACCACCTGCAAAAGAAGGAGATGGAAGCTTGGCCGCTGTTTCGGGCCGGGCGCTACCGGGGCGGAGTGGTGTTCGAGCGCGTGAACGTGCGCTACAAGCCCTTCGCCTTCTTGGGCACCCGCACCATTGGCTTCGTGAATGAGAACGGCCGGGGCGCGGGGCTGGAGTATAGCTTCGACCGCTACCTGGCGGGCACCGACGGGCAGGGCCTGTTTCAGAAAATGTCGGGCAACCACTGGAAGCCGGTGTACGACGGCACCGAGGTGCGACCGCAGGAGGGATTGGATATTGAAACCACCCTGGACGTGAACGTGCAGGACGTGGCGCAGTCGTCGCTGCTGGCCGCGCTGGAGGAGCACCAGGCGGCCTACGGTTGTGCGGTGGTGATGGAGGTGCGCACCGGCGAGATCAAGGCGATGGCCAACCTCAGCAAGCGAAAGAACGGGCGCTACGCCGAAGTGTATAACCACGCCGTGGGCGGACTCACCGAACCCGGGTCCACCTTCAAGCTGGCCTCGGTGATTGCCCTGCTGGAAGAGACGCCGTTGAATCTGAGCGACAGCATCGCCACCGGCTCGGGAACCTATAAGTTCTACGACCAGACGATGCGTGACTACAAAACCGGCGGCTTTGGCACCATCACCCTGGCCGACGCCTTTGCCCGCTCGTCGAACATCGGCATTTCCCAACTGGTAAACCGCTACTTAGGTCTGAAGCCTGATCGCTACATCGAGCACCTCAAAGACATGGGAATCACTGAGCCGTTGCAGCTTCAACTGGCGGGCGAGGGTTTGCCCGACGTGCCCACTCCCACCGACCCCCGCTGGAGCGGAGTGACCCTGCCGTGGATGTCGATCGGCTACGGCCTGAAGCTCACTCCGTTGCAAACGCTAGCCTTCTACAATGCGGTGGCCAACGACGGGGTGATGGTGCAACCCCTGCTGGTGAAACGTATTAAGCGGGTGAACCAGACGGTGGAAACATTCCGCGCCCAGGTGCTGCGCGATCCGATTTGCTCACCGGCCACGCTGGAGAAGGTGAAGACCCTGCTGAAGCGCGTGGTGGAAGAAGGCACGGCCAGCAGCATCCGGGAAGGCTACTACGCTATTGCCGGCAAAACGGGCACGGCCCAGAAGATTGTCAATGGCGCCTACACCAAGCAGTACTACACTTCTTTTGCGGGCTACTTTCCGGCCGACGCTCCTAAGTATAGTTGTATCGTGGTGATCGACCATCCGAAGGGCGTGCCGCAGTACGGCAGCGACGTGGCCGCCCCGGTGTTCAAAGAAATTGCCGACAAAATTTACGCCACCGACCTGGAGCTGCACGAACCTCTGCCCCGGCAGTTTGCCCGGCAAGAAGGCGTGCTGCCCGTGATTCAGGCCGGACTGCGCAGCGATTTGCAGCTGATTTGCAATACGCTGGATATCCCGCAGCGCACCCGCGACGAAACCGAGTGGACCCGCACCGAACACGGCGGCAATGAGGTGATCTGGACCGACAACCATCAAGAAAAAGGAACGGTACCGAACGTGGAAGGGATGACCCTGCGCGACGCGCTGTACTTGCTGGAAAATCAGGGCCTGCGGGTAGAGCACTCAGGCGCCGGGCGGGTAGCGAAGCAATCGAAGGAAGCCGGAAGCAAAGCAGTGCGGGGCGAGCGAGTGAAATTGGAACTGGGCTAGATAGCCGATAGTCCACGGTCGACGGACGACGGCCAACTATCGACTGTGGACTATCGACTATGGACTGTAGACTATTGACTGTGGACTATCAACTATCAACTAAAATTAAATATATGGCTTTCAAATTTGAACAACTTAACGTTTGGCAAAAAGCATTGGTGTTGACCAAAGACACGCATGATTTGACGACCACTTTTCCGAAGGAAGAGCTTTACGTGCTGACAAGCCAAATGAAACGGGCAGCAGACTCAGTAGCACTGAACATAGCCGAAGGTTCTACCGGACAGAGTAATCCGGAGTTTAGAAGGTTTCTAGGATATGCTATTCGCTCTGCTATTGAGGTGGTTGCCTGTTTACACATAGGTAAGATGAGAAATATTGTCTCTCAAGAAGATTTTAATACGCATTATGAGCAATTGGAAGAAATCGTAAAAATGCTACAAGCACTGCGAAACTCTGTAAAATAGTCCATAGTCGACAGTCCATAGTCACCTGCTGTTCGGCTGTTAACCGTCGACTGTGGACTATCGACTGTTAACCGTCGACTGTGGACTATCGACTGTTAACTATGGACTAACAACCATGAAAGTACTGAAAGACATACTGTACAAAGTCTCGCTACTCGCTACCGAAGGTAATACCGGAATCGAGATTAGCTCCGTCGTGTTCGACTCGCGGCGGGTGGAGAAGGGCTGTGTCTTTGTGGCGGTATCCGGCACGCAGGTGGATGGGCACCGGTTCATCGCGCAAGCCACCGAGCAGGGCGCTACCGCCGTGGTGGCCGAACGGCTTCCGGAGGTGCGCACCGCCGGGGTTACCTACGTGCAGGTGGGCAACAGCGCCGAAGCCCTGGGCGTGATGGCAGCCAACTTCTACGACAACCCTTCGGCCAAGCTGCAACTCGTGGCGGTGACGGGCACCAACGGCAAAACTACGGTGGTCACGCTGCTGCACCAACTGTTTATCCGGCTCGGTTATCCTACCGGCCTGCTGTCGACGGTGAACAACAAGATCAACGACGAGGTGATTCCGGCCACGCACACCACTCCCGACGCGGTGCAACTCAACGTCCTGCTGGCGCAGATGGTGCGCCGCGGCTGCACCCACGCCTTCATGGAAGCCAGCTCGCACGCCATCGCCCAGCACCGCACCAGCGGACTGCAACTGGCCGGGGCGGTGTTCACCAATATTACCCACGACCACCTGGACTATCACGAAACATTCGAGAACTACATCGCCGCCAAAAAAATGTTGTTCGACGGTCTGCCCCGTGAAGCTTTCGCGCTGGTGAACGTGGACGACAAGCGGGGCCGGGTGATGCTACAGAATACCAAAGCCCGGCGGATGACATATTCGCTCAAAAGCGCCAGCGACTTCAAGGGCAAAGTAATTTCCAATACGCTCGAGGGACTGGAACTGGAGGTAGGCAGTCGCGATACCATCGCCCAGCCGGTGTGGTTTAATCTGATCGGCGGCTTCAACGCCTCCAACCTGGTGGCCGCCTACGGAGTGGCGGTGCTGCTCGACGAAGATACTGCCGACGCGCTTACCCAACTGTCGGCCGTGCGTCCGGCCCGGGGCCGCTTCGAGCAGATCATCTCCCCGAAGGGCATCACCGCCATCGTGGACTACGCCCACACCCCCGACGCGCTCAAGAACGTGCTGAAGACGATTCAGAACGTGCGCACCAAAAACGAAACGGTGATCTGCGTGGTGGGCTGCGGCGGCGACCGCGACAAAACCAAGCGCCCCGAGATGGCCGCCATCGCCGCCCGACTGAGCGACCGGGTGATTTTAACTTCCGACAATCCGCGCAGCGAAGACCCGGAGCAAATCATCCGCGACATGCAGCAGGGAGTACCGGCCTCGGCTTACAAGAAAGTATTATCGATCACCAACCGCGCCGAAGCCATCAAAACCGCCTGCGCGATGGCCCAAGCGGGCGACATTGTGCTGGTGGCGGGCAAAGGACACGAAACCTACCAGGAAATTAACGGAGTGAAACATGATTTTGACGATAAAAAAGTGATTGAAGAACTATTTAGCGGCGCGCAAGGCCGAGCTTGATGTTGGATAGTGGATGTTGGGTGTAGGCAGTAGCCAATAACATTCAATATCTAATATCCAACCCCTAATATCCAACATCCAACTATGCTATATTACCTCTTTGCTTATTTAGAACGTACGTTTGAACTACCGGGGGCGAGCCTGTTTCAGTTTATCTCGTTTCGGGCGGGGATGGCTACGCTTCTGTCGCTGCTGATCACCATCACCTTCGGCAAGCGACTCATCAACATCCTGCGACGCAAGCAGGTGGGTGAAGAGGTGCGCGACCTGGGCTTAGAGGGACAACTGCAGAAAAAAGGCACCCCCACCATGGGCGGCATCATCATCATCGCCGCCACCGTGATCCCCACGCTGCTGTTCGCTCGGCTCGAAAATATCTACGTAATCCTGGTGCTCATCGCCACGCTGTGGATGGGCACGGTAGGTTTTCTGGACGATTACATCAAAACCTTCCGGAAGAACAAGGAAGGACTGGCCGGGTGGTTTAAGGTGGCCGGACAGATCGGGCTGGGCATCATTGTGGGTGCCATGCTTTACTTTCACGAAGACGTGGTGGTGCGGGAGTTCGATCAGGACTTTGTGGGTACCATCACCGACGTGGGCGACGTGGTGAACGACCTGCCCCCCGGGGCCTACGAAGACGTGCACGACACCAAAACCACCATTCCCTTCGTCAAAAACAACGAAGCCGACTACAAAAACTTTGTCTCGTTCATCACCTTCGGCCTGATTGATCTGCCGGAAGAATTTACCTGGATCGTGTACATCGCCATTGTGATCTTTATCATCACCGCCGTCTCCAACGGGGCCAACATCACCGACGGACTCGACGGCCTGGCGGCGGGTACGTCGGCGATTATCGGCCTCACCCTGGCGATCTTCGCCTACGTGTCGGGCAACCTGCTCTTTTCGCAGTACCTCAACATTATGTACATCCCCGACCTGGGCGAACTGGTGGTCTACACCACCGCCTTTGTGGGAGCCTGCATCGGCTTTTTGTGGTATAATGCCTACCCGGCGCAGGTGTTTATGGGCGACACCGGTAGCCTGGCCATCGGCAGCATCATTGCGGTGCTGGCGTTCGCAGTGCGCAAAGAAATCTTGATTCCGATGCTATGCGGCATTTTTGTGGTCGAAAACCTATCGGTGGTGATGCAGGTGTCGTACTTCAAGTACACCAAGAAAAAATACGGGGCGGGGCGGCGTTTGCTGAAAATGGCTCCGCTGCACCACCATTACCAAAAGATGAATATGCCCGAGGCGAAGATCGTCACGCGCTTTTGGTTGGTAGGCATCATGTTAGCAATTTTCACCCTGGTCACCCTAAAAATCCGATAATGGTACGAGCGTGGTCCAATAAATACTTGAAGGGCGATCCGGTGATCTGGTTCGTGGTGCTGGCCTTGTCAGCCCTGGGAATTCTGGTGGTCTACAGTGCCGCCAGTTCACTGGCCTACCGCGTGCGGGGGGGCAACACCGAGTATTACCTCTTTAAGCATGTCTCGCTGCTGCTGTTGAGTCTACTCGCCATGTGGTTCACCCACCGGGTCGACCACCGCTACTTTGCGCGTATCTCCACCCTGGCGCTCATCTTATCGGTGCCGCTGTTGCTCTACACCTGGAAGTTTGGCGAAACCATCAACGAGGCGTCGCGCTGGCTGGTGCTGCCGGTACTCGATCAGGCCTTCCAACCGTCTGACCTGGCCAAGCTGGCGCTGATCACCCACCTGGCGGGAATGCTCTCGCGGCGACAGCAGGTGATCCACAACTTCAAAAGCACCATGCTGCCCCTGCTATTGTGGTGCGGAGCCATCTGCGGACTCATCGCCCTGACCGACCTTTCGTCGGCGGCAATGCTGTTCGCCACCTGTCTGCTGCTGATGTTTATCGGCCGGGTGCCCGCTCGCTACCTGTTGGCGCTGGTGGTGGCAGGAGGATTGGTCGGCATGGCGGCGGTGACGTTCGGGCAGCGAGGCAAAACCGCTTTAAGTCGAATAACCACCTACGTCAACGACGAGCAAGTGTCTTTTCAGACGCAGCAATCGTACGTAGCCATCGCCACCGGGGGCATCGCCGGCAAGGGTTGGGGCAAAAGTGAGCAGCGTAACATCCTGCCCCTTTCGTACTCGGACTTTATCTACGCCATCATCGTGGAAGAATACGGATTGCTGGGCGGGGTGGCGGTGATTCTGCTCTACCTGGTGCTGCTCTACCGGGGCATGCGGTCCGTATCGCTGAGTGAGCAGGCGTTCGGGGGTTTGCTATCGGCGGGACTGAGCTTCGCCATCGTAATTCAGGCGATGGCCAACATGTCGGTGGCGGTGGGCCTGGCCCCGGTCACCGGACTGCCCCTGCCGCTGGTGAGTATGGGAGGAACGTCGTTGCTATTCACCGGCGTAGCGCTAGGAATTATTATTAGTACCACAAAAAACGAAACGACAACGTAGTAGGGACATGATTAATCATGTCCCTACGAGAACCATGAAAACGACGACTTCACCATATCGAATCATCATCAGCGGCGGCGGCACCGGCGGACATATCTATCCGGCCATTGCCATTGCCAACGCCCTGCGTTCGATCCGCCCGGACACCAAGGTGCTGTTCGTGGGAGCCCGGGGGCGGATGGAAATGCTGAAGGTGCCCGAAGCGGGCTACCGCATCGAGGGGCTGTGGATCAGCGGTTTGCAGCGCCAACTCACCACCGACAACCTGGCCTTTCCGCTGAAAGTCGCTTCTAGCGTCATCAAGTCGTTCCGCATTCTGGCCAAGTTCCGGCCCGATGTGGCGGTGGGAGTGGGAGGCTTCGCCAGCGGTCCGCTGCTGTACGCGGCCAGCCTGAAGAAGATTCCGGCGCTGTTGCAGGAACAAAATTCCTACGCCGGACTTACTAACAAGATGCTGGCCAATCAAGTACAAAAAATCTGCGTGGCGCACCACGGCATGGAACGCTTCTTTCCGAAAGAAAAGCTGGTGTTCACCGGCAACCCTATCCGGCACGATATCGTGACCCTGGCCGCCGAAGGAGTAGACCGCCGACGCGCCGAGGGGCTGGAATACTTCGGGCTTTCGGCCGACAAGCCTACGCTGCTGGTGGTGGGCGGAAGCCTGGGAGCGCGCACCCTCAACGAAAGTGTGCTGGCGGGCGTAGAAAAACTCACCGCGCAGGGAGTGCAGGTGATCTGGCAGAGCGGCAAAACGGCCTACCAAGCTATGGAGAGACAACTGGCCGCCATCGATCACCATCCCGGCATTCAATTGCGGGAGTTTCTCACCCGCATGGACCTGGCCTACGCCGTGGCCGACGTGGTGATTTCGCGGGCCGGAGCGCTGGCGATTTCCGAACTGGCGCTGGTAAGAAAGCCGGTCATTTTCGTACCTTCGCCCAACGTGGCCGAAGACCACCAGCGCAAAAACGCCGAGGCCCTGGTCAAAGAAGACGCTGCCCTAATGGTGCTGGACGCCGACGCGCCGAAGCACCTTATCGACCAGGCTATTGCGCTCCTGAACGATTCGTCGCGACAGCAAATGCTTCAGCAAAACATTGGGCAACTGGCCCGCCCCGAAGCCGCGCAGCAAATCGCCGAAGAAGTGCTGTCGCTCGTCGAAATCAAAAAACTGAGAACCGCCGAATGAACCGTTTCAAGAAAATAGCGAGAACTTTGTTAACCGCCCTGCTGCTGCTGGGAACGGTGGCGTTCGTGGAGCTGCGGCGGCAGCAGCGCGTCTGCCAGCGACTGGTGGTTGAGGTGCAAACCGACGGGAACCCCTTCATCACCCCGGATGATATTCGCCTGTTAGTGACGCAGCAGCAAACCACTCCGCTAGAAGGAGCGCGCCTCCGGGACATTAATCTGAAAATGCTCGAAAGAAACGTGGCCAGCAATAGCTACGTGCAGCAGGTAAACGCCTACCACGACCTGTCGGGTACCGTGGTGGTGCAAGCGCAACAGAACCGCCCCATCGCCCGAATTCTGGCCCAGGGCGGCGGAGTGCCGGATGCCTACCTGGGAGCCGACGGCCGTCTGCTGCCCCTGTCGGATCGACTGACGGCCCGCGTGGCGCTGCTCAGTGGCGATTACGTGACTACGTTGTTGGACACCAGCGAGGAAGAGGATTCGGCGCGGGTGCAGGTGCTGGAACTGGTGCGCTACGTGGAGCAAGACGAATTCTGGCGCGTCCAAATCGCGCAAATAGATATCGACAAACGGGGAGAAGTGACCCTGTACCCCCAGGTGGGCAAGCAGCGCATCGCCTTCGGACGGGCCGACCGAGTACCCGAAAAATTTAATAAGTTAGCGATTTTTTACGATCAAGTCCTGCCCCGACAGGGGTGGAACCACTACGAACAAGTTAGCCTAAAGTACCAAAACCAAATCGTCTGTCAATAATGATGAAGACAACGCAAGAAGATCAACCAGTCGTCGGACTAGACATTGGGACCACCAAAATCTGCGCTATTGTGGGGCAAAAGAATGCCTACGGCACCCTCGAGGTGCTCGGTATGGGGAAAGCCGTCTCCGACGGAGTGATCCGGGGCATCGTGAGCAACATCGACAAGACGGTGTTTGCCATCCAGAAGGCCGTCCGCGAAGCGGAAGAACAATCCGGCGTGGAAATTAACGTGGTGAACGTGGGCATCGCCGGACAGCACATCCGCAGCTCCATCCACCACGGCGGAATCACCCGCAACTCTAAGGACGACGAGATCACCGTGGCCGACGTGGAGCGACTCACCAACGATATGTATCGCATCGTAACGCCCCCCGGCTGCGAAATTATTCACGTGATGCCCCAGCACTACATCGTCGACTACGAAGAGGGCATCATGGACCCCATCGGCATGTCGGGCGTGAAACTGGAGGCTGACTTCCACATCATCACCGCCCAGACCAACGCCATCAACAACCTGAACAAGTGCGTGCAGAAGGCCGGTCTGTCGGTGGACAACCTGATTCTGGAGCCCCTGGCCTCCAGCTTGTCGGTGCTCAGTGAGGAAGAGAAAAAAGCCGGGGTGTGCCTCATCGACATCGGGGGTGGCACCACCGATATGGCCGTCTTTCACGAAGGAATTATTCGGCACACGGCGGTGATTCCCTTCGGCGGTGATATCATTTCGGCCGACATCAAACAGGGGTGCTCCGTGCTGGATGAGCAGGCCGAACTGCTGAAGGTGAAGTTCGGTCGGGCCATTGCCGAAGAGGCCAGCTTCAATGAGATTGTCTCCATTCGGGGGCTGCGCGACCGGCCGCCCCGCGAAATATCCGTAAAGAACCTGGCCTACATCATCGAGGCCCGAATGCAGGAAATCTTTGAGCTGGTACACGCCGAAATTATTGCCTCGGGCTACGAAGACCGGCTGGCGGGAGGCATTGTGGTGACCGGGGGCGGGGCGCAACTCAAGCAGGTGAAAGAACTGTGCGAACTGATGTGCGCTTTGGACGCCCGCGTGGGCTACCCGAACGAATACCTGGGGCGGGGCAAGCCCGAGGCGATCAAATCACCCACCTTCGCCACGGGCGTGGGGTTGGTGCTGGCCGGGTTTAAGGCTCTCGATGAGCGCAACCTCGACTACGTGAAGCGT
The DNA here is from genome assembly GCA_965217295.1 of Cyclobacteriaceae bacterium. Lineage (GTDB taxonomy): Bacteria > Bacteroidota > Bacteroidia > Cytophagales > Cyclobacteriaceae > Tunicatimonas. The sequence continues at coordinate 840,935 of CBDCHR010000008.1, read as the reverse complement.
AAAGTGCCTAGCGGAAAAGTGAACCGAACCGAGCGCCCGGGAGGGTTCTCGTTCCGATCAATTCTAGAAAAAACCAAGAGAATCTTAATTGACGACTTTAACGAAAAAGAATATTAACGTAAGTTTATCTCCGAGCGCGCCAACTTTTTATCCTGGCGTGAATCAGAAGCCTAACTTACCAAACGTTGATCACTATGTCAGATAAAACGTATTCCTTCGAATTACCGCCCCAGAATAAGTCCATCATCAAGGTGATTGGCGTGGGCGGCGGCGGCAGCAACGCCGTGAACCACATGTATAGCCAGGGCATCAAAGACGTCGAGTTCTTTGTGTGCAACACCGACTTGCAAGCGCTGCACAGCAGCCCGGTTCCCAACAAAATCCAGATTGGCAGCAACCTCACCCAGGGACTGGGGGCGGGGGCCAACCCCGAAAAGGGCAAGAATGCGGCCATCGAGAGCAAAGAAAACATCCGCGACGTGCTGAGCGAAGACACCCGCATGCTGTTCATCACCGCGGGCATGGGCGGCGGCACCGGCACCGGCGCCGCTCCCGAGATTGCCAAGGTGGCCAAAGAGCTCGGCATCCTTACGGTCGGGATCGTTACCCAGCCCTTCGGCTTCGAGGGGCGCAAGAAGATCAAGCTGGCCGAGCAGGGCTTGGCCGACCTTCGGCAGAACTGCGATACGGTGCTGGTGATCCTCAACGACAAACTGCGCGAGGTATACAGCAACCTGACCTTGTCGAACGCCTTTGCGCAGGCCGACAACGTGCTCACCACCGCCGCCAAGAGCATCGCCGAAATCATCACGCTGCCGGGCTACATCAACGTGGATTTTGAGGACGTGAAAACCGTGATGGCCAACTCCGGGGCGGCCGTGATGGGGTCGGCCCGCGCCGAGGGCGACCAGCGCTCGCGCCGGGCGGCCGAGATGGCGCTGTCTTCGCCGCTGCTCGACAACGTGAACATCCGCGGCGCGCAGAAAATCCTGCTGTCGATCAAATCGGGCACCAAGAAGGAAATCCAGATGGAAGAACTCGATGAGATCACCTCGTTTATCCACGACGAGTGCGGGCAAGACGCGGAGATGATCTTCGGCCACGGCATCGACGAAGACTTGCAGGAAAGTGTGATGGTCACGGTGATCGCTACCGGTTTTAAGGGAGCCAACGAAGGCAATTTTTCTGATGAAGATGAGGTGGAAGTGAAACGGGTCATTGATCTGGAGTCTAACCGTCGGGTTCGTCCGGAAAAAGAGCCACCAAAGCACACCATGGGTCCGGCCGAGCGCATACCGAATCCGTATGACAACGGAAACGCCGATGAGCCTGACGCCGCATTGCCCCCTCCGTCACCCCGCCGCGAGACCGACCGGACCAGTGAGTCAGCCGCGCGTTCGTCGTCCAACGGGGTGCCGTCCAACGGAGTGCCGTCCAACGGTGAGGCTTCGAGCAACACCCCGTCGTCTGACTCGACGCACCCGGAGTCACCCAACCCCGCCTACCGCTGGGACAGCCGTGAGCCGCTGGATGATGCTTCTTCCGAAGAAACCCCGGACGACTACGACAAGATCGATACTCCCGCGCCTTCGGCTGATCGCTACGACCGCTCGTGGGAAATTGGTCCGACGAAAAATCACGATGAGTCCTCCGTTCCATCCAACCGTTCTCGCCTGGATGATCAGGATGAAGACGAGCGGTTTGCTTCCGAGTCTAACCGGCGCCGGTCTAACCAGGAATCATCCGACCCGTCCGAAGAAGAGGAGTACCTGTTTCAGCGGGAGCTAAGTCCCCGAAAGAAGACCCTGATGGAAGAGGCCTACCAGCGAAAGATGAAATTACGTGGCCGCAAGAGCATCAGTTCGCCCTACAGCAGCCAGGAGCAGTTTCAGAAGGAAAACTTCACGCAACCGGCCTATCTGCGTAAGAACGTGCACCTGTACAGCACGCCGCCGTCGAACGACCAGAACGTGTCGCGCTACAGCCTGGACGATGAGAACAACATTGTGGGTAATAACCGTTTCTTGCACGACAACGTAGATTAGGAAGAGAACGTAGTAAGATGATTCATAGCTCGAAATGACAGAATGAACGTTGATGGGTCTCAAATACTAGATATGATGATAGAGTTTAAAGTAAGGCTGGAAGAAAGTTTTGTTCAAACACTAGGGTATAAAGAAATAGGAGATCAACTGCAGGATCTTGCTCAAAAAGCAATTTTGAAGCTTGCAGCCCAAGATATTTTAGAGGATTTACAACATATAAATCTTGAGAACGATCACGAGTGGCAGTTATCCAGAAATCTGGCTTGGCAGCAGGAAAAGCATAGATATCATGGGTCGTAATGACTGACTTTGTGGTTGATGCGAACGTTTTGATGAGTATCCTGATCAGCGGTAAGGCGAGCTATCGTCCTGTCTTAGCCTTTCACAGATTCATCCTTCCTGACTTTGCTTTGGTAGAGGTTGCAAAGTATCAAGAGGTCTTAAGCAGAAAGACCAGAATGCAAGAAGATGAATTTGTACAGTGGACGTATTATGTGTTCTCACAAATGACCTTCTTGCCGCTGTACAAAGGCCTGCAAAAGAAAAAGTTTAAGAAAGTCGTATTGTTTGAAAACTTTTTGCGAGGGCTTTGAAGCAAACGTAGGTATTAACTCTGACGGAGTATTCTTTTAATCAAAACGTGTCGCGCTACAGCCTGGACGACGAGAATAATATCGCAGGCAACAACCGCTTCTTGCACGACAACGTGAATTAGAAGCATTATCAAGTAGCTTGAGCAAACGTTAAGTACTAGGTCGGCTCAGAGCAGTAATCAGCATAACTTGCTTCAATTATCTGATTGTGCACAAACATTTTTAACATTTAGTTCACTTATAACAGAACTAAATGTTAAATTTAACGTTTTTAAATTAAATCAACTTTATTATGGCTACTAAAACCACATCAGCAGATAAACAGCGACAGGTAGAACGTATCGGTGTTGGCTTTGAGAAAGCGGGCATTCCCCCGGTGGGAGCCCGCATCATTGGCCTGTTGATGATGGCCGAACCTCCTTATCTATCTTTTGATGACTTGGTAGAATACACCCAGGCCAGCAAAAGCTCCGTGAGTAATGCGCTTAAAACCCTGCAAACCGAGGGGTTGGTGGATTATATTACCTTCTCCGGCGATCGCAAGCGCTATTTTCAGTTGTACTCAAGCACCTGGGTAGAAATTATGAAAGATCGCCTGACGGCCTTCACTTCACTGCGGCAAATTATCAAAGAAACCCTTGAGCTACGCTCCAGCCAGTACCCGGAATTTAATCACACCCTGACCGAAGTGGTTGACCTGTACCGGGAGCTGGAAGAGAAAATGATGCGGACCATTGAAGACTGGGAAAATAAAAAGAGCAAAAAATAAAACCCTTTTTTATTTGTCTCGTTAGTTCTATTATAACCGAACTAAACAATTATAACTGAATATTTAATAAAAACAAAACAATGAAAATATTATCCACTGTTCGCCACCTTCCGCTGCTCACCCTGCTGGGGTATTTGCTCCTGCCGCTGCTTGCTTCCGCACAAGAAGCTCCCGTTGGCGCCAGGAAGTTCACCCTAGAAGAAGCCATCCGCTATGGTATTCAGCACAACCCCGTTCTGGAAAGCTCGCGCCTCGACGAGCAGATCGTGCAGGCTCAAATCAAAGAAGTGCGGGGAGGGGCCCTGCCCCAGGTCAACGTCAACGGGCAGTTTAGCGATAGCTACCTGCTGCCCCAGCAACTGCTGCCCGGCGAGGTGTTCGGCGGCGAGCCCGGCACCACCATCCCGGTGACCTTCGGGGTACGCTACGGGCTGGCGGCCACCGGCGAGGTGACCCAAACCCTGTTTAGTCAGCAACTCTTCACGGCCATCAAGAGCACTGCGGCTCTCAAGGACTTATACCAGCTCAACACCCTGAAAACCACCCAGGACCTGGTAGAAAACATTGCCAAGCTTTACTTGCAGGTGCAGGTGAGCACCGTACAGCGTACGCTTTCTCAAAGCAACTACGACCGCATCGACCAGCTGGTCACCATCGCGCAGCTGCAGTACGACGACGGGCTGATCAAACGCACCGACGTGACCCAACTGGAAGTGAACCGGGCCAACCTGCAAACCCAACTGGAAGACGCCGACTTTGCCATTCAGCAGCAGTCCAACCAGTTGAAAACACTACTGAACCTGCCGGTGGATGAAATGCTGGTGCTCACCGAGAACCTCATTGAAAGCCCCAGCTACCCGGTGCAAAACACCCTGACCATGCCCGCCAACATTCAGTACCGACAGCTGCAGCAGCAACAGGATCTGAAAGCCCTCGAGCGCAAAGCGGCGCAGGCGGAGTACTTCCCCACCCTGAACGCCTTTTTCAACTACGGCTACCAGGGACAAACCAACGAGTTTCAGTTCTCCGGGCCGGGCTACAACGACTTTCGCACCGGCACCTGGGGCCTAAGCCTGAATGTGCCCATCTTCGATGGACTGCAGCGGCATCACCGCATCCAGCAGCGCCGGTTAGAGGGCGAGCAACTGCAACTCCAGCAGCAGCAACTCACCAACAACATTCAGGTAGACTACCGTAACGCCCGCAACCAACTCACCCTGAGCCAGCGGCAGGTAGACAACCAGAAGCAAAACACCCAACTGGCCGAGCAACTCTACCAAGCCACCTCGCTCTCTTACCAAGAGGGTGTGGCCCCGCTAACCGAACTGCTGGACGCCGAGACTTCCCTGCAGCAAGCCCAGTCCAATTACCTATCCGCCCTGCTGCAACTCAAAGTATCTGAGCTGGACCTGCTGAAAACCAGCGGACAACTGGCGACCATTTTAGAAACCGAACTTTAATAAATTATCAGCACCGTAAACCAATAGAAATCATGAATAAGACCAGTAAAATTATCGCCATCGTGCTAGTGGTTGCCCTGACCGGCTTTGTCACCTTCCGCCTGGTGGCCAACAAGCAGGAGATTAACCAGCGGGCCGAAGAGGCCAGCCAGAAAATTGAACTTATCGTACCGGTCCGCGTGGCGGAAGTGAAGCCGGTGACTCTGAACCAAACCGCCCTGCACACCGGGGAGTTTGAGGGCTGGGAAGAAACCTCCCTGATCGCCGAGGCGCAGGGAACCATCCGCTATATCAAGGTAGAAGAAGGGGATGCGGTCAAGAAGGGCGACATCATCGCCAAAGTGGATGCTACCTCGGTCAATTCGCAACTAGCGACCTCCAAAGCGAGCCTGAAAAAAGCGCAGAAAGATCTGGAACGCTACCAACGCCTGGAGAAAGCCGGGGCGGTAAGCGAACTGCAAAAGGAAGAAGCGCAGTTGGCCGTAGACAACGCCAAAGCCAACCTGGCCTCGGTGAAGCAGCAGCTAAGCTTCACCACCGTTTACGCTCCCATCAGCGGCTTCGTGGATCAGGTGAGTGTTGAAGACGGCAGCTTTGTAATGCCCGGCAACCAGATTGCCAGCATCATTCAGGTAGACCGCCTCAAGATGATCATCAAGGTTTCCGAAGACGAACTCTCTATGATCTCCGTTGGTCAGACAGTAAGCGTGGCTACCGACGTGTATCCGACCGAAAGCTTTGCGGGAGAAGTCATCAATGTGTCCTACAAAGCCGATCCTTCCAAGAAGTTCAAAGTCACTGTGGAAGTAGACAACAACCGAGCGCGCCCCCTGCGGGCCGGGATGTTCGGTGAAGTGAAGTTTGCTACCCAAGAAGACGCCGACCCGGTGTTAGCCATTCCCCGCCAGGCCCTGGTGGGCAGTATGCTGGATGCCTCAGTCTACCTGGTAGAAGATAACCATGCTGTGAGAAAAAGTATCACCGCCGGTAGCCGGGTGGGTAACAACGTGAGCGTGCTGGCGGGTTTGGCGGAAGGCCAACAAGTCATCACCTCCGGACAGATCAACCTGGAGGACGGCGACGAAATTAAGGTAGTGGAATAGTCGATAATCGATTAATCGATAGTCCATAGTCCACAGTGGGCTGTCGACTATCGACTGTGGACTATTAACTATGGACTATCGACTATATCAAAAACATTAAAATAAAGAAATCATGACAATCACCGAATTATCCGTTAAACGCCCGACCCTGGTGGTGGTGCTCTTTACCATCGTTACCCTGCTGGGCATCATCAGCTATACTAGCTTGAGCTATGAGCTGTTACCCAAGATCACCTCTCCGGTGTTATCCATCAGCACCGTGTATCCCGGGGCCTCACCCGGCGAAGTAGAAAACTCGGTGACCACCCGCGTGGAAGATGCCGTTTCGGCCCTAGAAGGGGTAGAAAACCTCACCTCCATCTCCCAAGAGGGTTTGTCCATCGTGCAGGTGGAACTGGCCTACGGCACCGACGTAGACCTCGTCCTTCAGGATGCCCAGCGCAAGGTCAACAATATCATCGGCGACCTGCCCGAGCAAATCGTGCAGCCCAGTGTGCAGAAGTTCTCCATTGACGAACTGCCCATCATGCGCCTGGGCGCTTCTTCTTCTATGCCGGAGGTAGCGTCCTACAACTTCGTGGAAGATAACATTAAGGAAACGTTGTCGCGCATCGACGGGGTGGCCCAAGTAGAGATGGTGGGCGGCAGCGAACGCGAGATCAAGATCAACGCCGACCGCGACCGCTTGCAATCCTATAACCTGAGCATCCTGCAACTCACCCAGGCCATCGGCGGGGCCAACCTGGATTTCCCCACCGGTAAGATCAAGGACGACTCTCAGCAGGTGCTGGTGCGTTTGTCCGGCAAGTTCCAGAGCATCGACGATATCAACAAGCTGGCCATTGGCAACGCTCCCGACGGCGCCCCGATCCTGGTAGAAGACGTAGCCGAAGTGTACGATACCCAAAAAGAAACCCAAACCATCTCGCGCATCAACGGCAAGAACAGTATTGGCCTGTTGATCTCCAAGCAATCCGATGGTAACACCGTGCAGGTGGCCGAAGACGTCAGAAAGCGAGTGGCCTCTTTAGAAACAGAATACGCTGATAGCAACCTGGAGTTCTCCGTAGCCCAGGACAGTTCGGTCTTTACCCTGGAAGCGGCCAACGCCGTGATCTTCGACTTAGGGCTGGCGGTACTGCTGGTGGCCGTGATTATGCTGTTCTTTTTGCACAGCTTTCGCGATGCGATTATCGTGATGGTTTCTATTCCGGTTTCGATTGTAGCCACCTTCGTGGTGATGTACCTGCTGGGTTTTACGATGAACCTGATGACGCTCTTAGGTTTGTCGCTGGTGGTGGGTATCCTGGTGGATGATAGCATTGTGGTGCTGGAGAACATTCACGCGCACCTAGAAAAGGGCAAGAGCCCTTGGGATGCGGCGATGGCCAGTTGGAAGGAGATTGGCCTGTCGGTTATGTCGATCACCCTAGTGCTGATCGCGGTGTTCGTGCCGATCACCTTTGTGACGGGTATCATCGCGGATTTACTGCGCCAGTTTTCGCTGGTGGTGGCCTTTGCCACGGCGATTAGCTTGCTCGTATCGTTTACCCTCACTCCGCTGCTGGCCTCTCGCTTCTCCAAAACCATCGAGCTTACTTCGGCTACGCTGTGGCACCGTCCGCTGATCTGGTTTGAGAAAGGACTAACCGGGCTGAACAACTTCTATAAATCAGTTTTAGACTGGTCGCTTGATCACAAGCGGGTCACCGTGGCGGGCATCTTTGCCCTGGTCATTGCTTCCTTCTTCCTGGTGACCGAAGGCTTTATCGGCAGCGAGTTTGTCAAGAACGGCGACAACGGAGAGTTTGTGGTCAATATTGAACTGCCCAAGGAAAGCACCATTGAGGAGACCAACCGCATCTCCCGGCAGGTAGAACAACGCTTGCTCAATGACCCGGTTATTACCTCGGCTTTCGCTACCGTCGGACAGGCCAGCGGGGTGAGTGGTACAGCCGGTTACCTAGCCCAGATCAACGCCAAGATGGTGAGTCCCGACGAACGGACCGTCAGCTCGGCCGAGTACGCCCAGCAGATCAAGCGGGAACTCTCCGAGGAAGTAGTGGGCGCTAAATTTACCACCGCGGCGGTGAGCATGGTCGGGGGCGGTACGGCCGCTCCCATCATGGTCACGCTCACCGGTGACAACGTAGACACCTTGCTGCGAGTATCCGAGCGGGTGAAGGCGGTGGTGGCCCAGGTGCCGGGCACGCAAGGGCTGGACGTATCGGTAGAGGGGGGAAACCCCGAGATTGCCGTGACGGTAGACCGCGAGAAGATGGCCCTCTTGCACCTCACGATGCAGGACGTGGGCGGCACCATGCAGAACGCCTTTGCCGGTAACACCGACTACAAGTACCGCGACGGGCAGGACGAGTACGACATCAACGTGCAGTTAGACCAGTTTGACCGGCAGAATACCGGTGATATCCGCAACCTGTCGTTTCTTAACAGTAAGGGTCAGTTGATCGAGCTGCAACAGTTTGCTCAGGTAACGCCTTCCACTGGTCCTTCCCGGCTGGAGCGAGACAACAAGCGTTCTTCGGTCAACGTGACCGCCCAGGTAGCGGGTCGTCCCGAGGGTACGGTGGGTCAGGAAGTGCAAGCGGCGATTGCCCAGATGGACTTGCCCGACGGCGTAGAATATAGCATGGGCGGTAACCTGGAAAGCCAGCAGGAAGCCTTCACCTCGCTGGGCATCGCCCTGCTGATGTCCATCATCCTAGTGTATCTGATCATGGTGGCCCTGTACGACTCCTACATCTACCCACTGGTGGTGATGATGGCCGTGCCGGTCGCGTTGATCGGAGCCTTTTTAGCCCTGGCCCTAACGATGGAAAGCCTGAGCATCTTTACGATTTTGGGACTCTTGATGCTGATTGGGCTGGTGATTAAGAACGCTATCCTGATTGTGGACTTTGCCAACCAGTTGAAGCAGGAGGGCAAGAACAGCCGGGAGGCAGTGGTGGAAGCCGGAATTGCTCGTTTCCGTCCGATCCTGATGACCACCATCGCGATGGTGATTGCCATGATCCCGATTGCCTTTGCCACCGGAGCCGGGGCGGAGTGGAAGAACGGACTGGCCATCGTGCTGATGGGCGGGTTGACCAGTTCGCTGATCTTCACCATCGTGCTCGTGCCGGTGATGTTTGTGGTGGTGGATACCCTGAAAGACCGCTGGGGCAGTAAGAAAAAGGAATCCTTTGAGCAGTCTCGTGAAGAGAAGGCGCAAAAAACGGCTCCCCAAGAGGTGGCGGTGGCTCACTAACGCAACTGGGCTACGATCCGGTTGACCAACTGACCCGAGTCGTAGCCCAGCTTTTCACCCTCATTATCAAATCTACTTTAACCTTTTTGCTATGTCATTTACCACAATTCTTACCCGACTATTATTATACACTGCCTTATTCATCGGCATCTACGCAGCAATGGCCTATGATGCCCTATCCGCTAACTTTGGCGAGTCTTCATTGACCGAATATGCGCAGGAAGCATTGTTAGTACTGATCGCACTCATTAGTTTTTATAGTGCCCGACAGTATGCCGCGTACCGGGCCCTGGCCATCTCGCTGGGAGTGATGGCGTTGGTGTCACTGATTCGAGAGTTCAACAATTACGCCTACGAGTATCTGTTTCCCTACGCCTGGCAAGTGGGGGTACTGCTGGTACTGCTTCCCTTTTCGGTGTTCTTGTATCGGAATTCTCGCGACTTGGTGCACGAAATTACTTTAACCGCTGATCGTTATTTCTTCTCCACGCTACTGATCGGTACACTAGTGCTGCACGTGTTCTCCCGGCTGTACGGACTGCACTTTATCTGGCGGAATCTGATGGGCGACAGCTATATGCATGCCGTAGTGCGGGCTTCGGAAGAAAGCATTGAGCTGCTAGGCTACAGTATCTTGTTCATCGGAGCGGTGGAGTTCTACCTCTTCGCCAAGCAACGAACTCGTCTGCTGGCCCGTATCATCATTCCGGCCCCCCACCAGCGTCCGACTGGGCGCCCCCTGACGGTTTCTGTCTCAAGGCAAGAGACTCACGAAGAACTGTCTCTTTAACGTAAAAAACCCTAATTCTTAACCCTAACATTGATTAATTATGATGACCACGAAGAAAAACGACGATTCACAAATTCTTACTTTTGTCATAGACGGCGAAATAGAGCAGTCAGACATTGACCAGGTATTCAACCAGATCAAAGCAAAAGCTAAGGATGGCAAAGTTCGGCTACTCAGCGAGGTAAAACGGGTAGAAGGCCTGGACCTTGACGGGATGAAAGGCTTTTTGAGCACCATGCGTGACAAACTGAGCCTGGTTGGTGACATTGAGCGATACGCCATCGTCACCGACCTGGACTGGATGAGTACCGTGGTTCCGGTGTCTGATTTTCTCACTCCGGGCTTGCCGATTCGGGTATTCGCCGAGTCTGAGAAACAGCAGGCGATTGACTGGCTCAACGAGTCGACCGATGATGCCTACAGTACGGGTATCCGCCCCATTGCCTTATCGGAGTACCCGGAGGTAGTAGGATACGCCATCAACGGCAAGATCAAAAGCGAAGACTACCAAATTATCAACCGGCAGCTAGAGCAAGCCGTTCGGCAGTCGGGAAAAGTGAAGTTTTACTTGGAGTTTTCACACCTGGAAGGCATCACTCCGGCGGCGTTGTGGGAAGATACCAAAAGCGGTCTGAAGCACGCAGGCGACATTGACAAAGTAGCCCTATTGGGCAGCAAAGACTGGGTAGAGAACCTGACCGAAGCCGGAGACTTTGTGACGCCGGGCATTGATATGAAATTTTTTGAGTTAGGACGCAAGCAAGAAGCCTTGGACTGGCTGACCGCCTGATTTTATTATTAGACAGGCCAGGGTTGACAAAATTACGCTGGTCTGTCTTTAAAATTACTATGAAAAAGCTTGTTGCTTCCCTCGTATACGTCATCGCCCAACTCTATATGCTTCCCCTGGCGGTGATTGGCTTCGTACTCGTTTTTTACAAACAAATGTTCGTCAGCCGACGGCTGGGCGTCTCCTCTACCGCCGTGGAAGTGATCAACGGGCGGTGGACGATGGACATCTTCGGTTTGCGGAACGACCCCGCTACGGTCAAACTCAACGAAGCACTGCCTAACACCTCAACCACCGGACTGTGGTTGTTCTTGTATCCGCTCTACCTGCGCTATAAAATCAGCGGCGAGCACTGGGGCTATCCCACCCTGGCCGAACGGGGTAAAGAAGGGGTGAGCCACCTGATCTTCAACCGGACCATCTACTTTGATGAAATCATCAATAAGCTTAAAGGACGAGCCGAACAGTTTGTGGTGATGGGCGCGGGTTTTGATACGCGCTGCTACGGACTATTGAAAGACAGTGACCTTGCCTTGTTTGAACTGGATCAGCCCAAAACCCAACGGCTTAAGCGAAAGTACTTAGCCAAAGCAGGCATTGATGCCTCGCCCGTTCGTTTTGCCGAAGTAGATTTTGCCACCGAGCACTGGTACGAGGCCCTAAAAGCAGTGGGCTACGACCCTACCAAAAAATCTATCTTTCTGTGGGAAGGGGTGACCCTGTATCTAGCTGAAAAAGACGTAAGAAAGACCATTCAGGAGGTCAAAGCCCATACGGGGCCGGGCAGTACGCTGGTGTGCGACCTGTACGCCAAAAAGTTTATGGAAGGTAACTACGCCCCCGGCATGAAATCATCGCAAAAGATGCTCAAGATGACCAACGAAGAATTCGGCTTTGGCCTGAACTTCTCGGCGGACGACCAAGCGGTGCTGAATACGTTTTTAGCCAGTGTAGACACCGCTGCCGGAGATACGTGTTTTATGGGCCACAATACCCAAAAAGGCCCCTATATGGTGGTGACTGAAGTGAAATTGTAACTACGCTACACAAAAACCTATAAAAACTGAACTCAAGCTTGTGTCATCTCTAAATAAAATGGCCGTGCTGGGCACTCAGAACTAACTCAAGAGCCTGACCGAGGCCAGTGAACTAAGCCGGAAACAGTGCGGACCGATGCACCACCACTTTGGTAGTTCGTTCCAGATACGCTTCTGAGGCATCTTCCCAGTTGGCCAGCACCGTGGTCACTTTTTCGGGCTGAAATTTCCGACTCGCAATTAGGCCCAGCACCTCGGGCAGATCAGCGCGGGGGTGAGAGATTCCGGTGCGAAAGGTAACATCATTGGTGTACATCTGCATCAACGGAAGAGACGTCTTCTTCTGAAAGTAGAAACCAACACTGGTGCACGTGCCGCCGGGTGCCAGTGAACGAATCGCGTAGCGCAACCCATTCGGACGCGCGCCCGCGTCTACTGAAATGGGATACCCCCCGCCCCGGCGGGGTGCCTGTTGTCGATACCATTTGCGGCGGCGCCTTTCTTGCTGCGGTATCTGCACCGGATGCGCACCCAAGTCCGCAGCAATCTCCAATCGACGGAGGTCATAGTCTACGTACGTCACTTGTTCGGACCCCAACGCTATGGCGATCCCAACCGCATACAAACCGATGCTGGGTGCCGCTCCGCCCACCACCAGCACTGGGGCCCCGGGCTTTTGTTTCAGTAGCGGCGCCACCGTTCGCCAGGCATCCGGAATGTTGTCGCTGGCACTGGCCACCGACACCGGATCAATGCCCGCGGGCAGTCGGACCAGCATATGGTCGGCGTAGGGAACCCGCAGCAAGTCGCTTACCATGCCGCCCCACGAACCCATCGGTTCTCCGAAACCGTAGCCGGAAATAAACGTATCCCCTGCTTCCAGGCACTTTGAGGTGAGGCTCGACAGGCAGTGTGAACACGCGCCGCAGGAGACAGCCCAGGGAACAATGACCTTGTTGCCGGGCTGGAGGGCAGACACGGCATCTCCGCACGAAACCACTTCCGCTACGCACTCGTGCCCCACCGGGATGGGTCCCTGAAACGGATTCTTTCCTAATAGGTCGACGGTCACCGGGTCGAGGTAGTGCAGGGCCAATCCGGCTTGCATCGGCCGGGTAATGTTGTTGAACAGAAAAATCTTATCCGCATCGCAACGGGCGGCGGCCAGGGGCCTCACGATGACGTCGGTCGGCAGCTGTAGCTCCGGCTCCGGCACGTCCCACCACTGCAGGGTATTCTTCTTCAGGTAGGTTAGTTGTTTCATGGGTTTTGCAGGTCAGTTTTTTTCTGCCGTTAATCGGTCTATTACGCGCTGCGTGGCATCTTCCAGATAGCTAGGATCATTGTACAAACGCACGAACATCACGCTTCCCTGAATTTCCTGAACCGACTCTTGAGCCAAGCGCTGCGCTTTCGCTGCAGCATGCTGCGTCCTGAAAAGATGCGTGAGCGACCTCACCCAGCCGTCGAAGTACTGCCGCAACACCGGTTGAAACCCAGGTTCATTTCCTGCCGTACCCAGCACCGTGTTGCCCATCAGGCAACCACGGGGGGCGGAAGCGTACAGGCGCACTGCGTTCTGCATCATCTTTTCCAGGCGTTGCTGCGGAGTGTAGCGCTCATCGTAGGCCTTGTTGAAGATGTGCTGCTTGGCGTTGCGATACGTGAAATCTAGCACCGCCAACATCAGGTCTTCTTTGTTCTTGAAGTAGTAATAGAAGTGCGATTTCTCCAGACCGCAGGCCTCTCCCAAGTCCGAGAACTTGGTGTGGTAGTATCCTTTCTGCAAGAATACGGCGAGCGATTTTTGGAGGATGGTATCCCGGTCGGTTTTGTGCTTGGGCATAAGCAAATATATATTTTATTTAACGGTAATTAAAATAGAGTAGTAACTTTCTTTCTCCCCGGTGGTTAAAAGCGTCAAAACCTTTCCGTTATGCGCATCTACTTCCTCCTCTTCGCTCTACTCACGTTCACCGCCTACGGCCAAGAATCCACTGAGCCGCCGACCCCGGCCCCGCCCCAAGCCGACTTACGGATGTACCGCATTATCGACAGCGTGTCGGCCGACCGCATTGAGCAGGACATCCGCACACTGGCGGGCTTCGGCACCCGCAACACCTTGTCCGACACCGTTTCAGACACCCGCGGCATCGGCGCGGCCCGCCGGTGGATCAAGGCCGAGTTCGATAAAATTTCCGAAGACTGCGGCGGCTGTCTGGAGGTATTTTACCAGCGAAACTTTGTGCCGAAGGGCACCGGCGAACGCATCATCAAAGACGTAGACATCGTGAACGTGGTGGCCATTCAGCGGGGCACGCAGTCACCCAACCGCCTGGTGATGATGTCGGGCGACATTGATTCGCGCGCTTCGAGCGCCACTGACTACGAAATTGATGCTCCGGGAGCCAACGACAACGCCTCGGGCATGGCCGGAGCCATAGAAGCGGCGCGGGTGCTCACGCAGTACGAGTTTCCTAGTAGCATTGCCTACGTGGGGCTGTCGGGCGAAGAACAAGGGCTCTACGGCGGACAAGGTTTGGCTGACTATGCCCAGGAAAACGGTTGGCAACTGATCGGGGTGCTCAACAATGATATGATTGGTAACATTGAGGGCGTAGACGGGGTGATCGATAATCGAAGCTTTCGTATTTTTTCAGAACCGGTGCCTCCCACCGAGACGGAGCAGGAGCGTCGCTTCCGCCGCTTCACGGGGGGCGAGGTCGACGGTATTTCGCGCCAACTGGCGCGCTACGTGCACAAAATGACCGAGCAGTATATGCCGCAGATGAACCCGATGATGATCTACCGGTTGGACCGCTTCGGGCGGGGCGGGCACCACCGTCCGTTCAACGACCTGGGCTTCGCCGGGGTGCGCATCATGGAAGCCCACGAGAACTACAACCGGCAGCACCAGGACATCCGCACCGAGAACGGCATTGCCTACGGCGACGTGGTGGAAGGCGTGAACTTCGATTACGCCAAGAAGCTTACCGCCGTCAACGCCATCACCCTGGCCGGACTTGCCGCAGCGCCTCCCGCGCCCGACAGCGTGCGGATCGGCGGAGCGGTGCAGCCGTCGACCACGCTGGCCTGGGAAAAGGTGAACGTCCCCAACCTGGCCGGTTATAAAGTGTACTGGCGCGAAACCACCGCACCCCAGTGGACCTATTCGCGCTTCGTGGGCGACGTGACCGAGCATACGCTGGAAGGGGTGGTGATTGATAACTACTACTTCGGCGTGTCGGCGGTGGGCCAGGATGGTAACGAGAGTGTGGTGGTGTTTCCGTCGGGTTTGATTAGGAATGAGTGAAGCAAAAAAAGCCCGCTAGGCTAATCCTAACGGGCTTGCTGAAAGAGGATAGCAGCGAATTACTGCTTAAGTACGGTCTGCTTGCGGATGGCCCATCCATTGGGCCCGGGTATCGCTAGAAGAATGTAGTAAGTCACACCCGACTGTAGTCTTAGTTCGTCGGCACTAAGCACTAAGTTGGTGCCCGGAGCTACCTTGGCGCGGTAAACCAGCGCGTATCGCTCGCTGAATATGAACAGTCGGCCCTCACCCGCTCCGTCAATCTCCAGATTCAACTCATTTTCAATGACCGTAGGAAACGCCAGCAATTTGGGCTCGGCGACCACCGGCTGACAAGGAGCCTTTCCGGACGCTTTGGTCCTTTGCCTTGTCTGCCCGTTTTCGTTCTCCCACTGGATGGTAGTGGTGTTAGCACCCGGCTCGGTTTGGGTGAAGAAAAATGAATCGCCGGGCGTGGCCACCACAGTGTTGACTTGGGTGCTGCCGTATACCTGCCACGTCACTTTCACGTCGAAATCGTTGGGGTTGCGAATGCGCCAGCGCAGTTCGGTTTTGGGGTCGTCCGAGCATATTGAGGTGAGGTTGAGCTCTTCTACTACCGGGTTCACCGGAGGCTCCTCCACGATTAGGGTAACGGGCACGGTAGAAACAGTACCGAAGGCCTCGTCTAGTACCTGCACTTCCGCTTCGTAGGTACCGGGAGCCAGATTCTGGGCGTTGATGGCTACGTCTAGGGAGCCTTCCCCCTGAGCCGGTAACGTCCCGGTGGCGGTGGAAGTGCTAATCCAATCGGGGGCAGATGCGTCACCGTCGGCAATGGTAAGATCGTCTAAATAGAGCGAAGAACCGGGTGAGGTAATAAAAGGTCGATAAAACCGATTGGCGGCCTGTACGGCAATACCATCAACCACTCCGGTTCTGGTATTAACCTTTTCGGCTACCCGTTGTCCATCCAGGTATAAATCAAACGTATTGGTGATCCGGTTCATGACGTACTTCACCTCAACGTATCCATCATCTGACGAAACGATAAACGGTGTGGCCACTCTAACGGCGTTACCAGGCGCAGTAGGATCATACTCAAAGTACCGAACGAAACCGCGGGGCTCGATAACAACAGCAGAAGCAACGGTCGGTGGTAAATCCCGATCAGTGAGATTCCTTTCAAAAGTAAAGAGTCTGTATTCCGTTTCGTTTCCCGTTAGACTAATGTAGTACACAACGCTTCGAACGGGGCTGGTTTGCTCGGGCTCCACCTGGGGGCTTATACTGAAATAAACTTCCGTCGTATCCACCCACTCAAAAATCAGGTGCTTCTCACCGCTTAGGGGGGCGGTTGTGCTGATAGAGGCTTCTACCGGAATGTTGTTTCCAACGGAAAAATTTTCGTAGGGCTCTGTTTTTCGGTCGATCCATCCTTGCTGACTGCCTAAGTCGCCCAGCGTGTAGTCTTCAAATCCAGTAGAAAACGCCACGTTCAACCCATCAAACGAAGTAGGGGCAATGGTACGTCGCGCCAGGGAAGCGCTGGTTTCCTTTATAACGGTTTGAAAGTTTACCGAGGCATCCCCAGCGTTAGCTACGGTAATTTGCCGCACGGCAGTTTCGCCGGGTTGTAGTCGCACCTCAACGGGAGGGCTTTCTTGCGCGAATGCGGGAAGAATGCTGAGTGAGAAAAAGGCAAGGAGCACCGTGGCCTTAAGGTGTTGATAGGTGCGCACGTACCCAGACAGGGTAAGGTAAGTAGAATTTTTCATTACAATTTAGGTTAAAATGATACATGGTACATTGGTGTAACAAAAATAAGTTTTATTGTCAAAACATCTAAGTAAAACTCTATTTTTTATAATGAAACAGGCATAGGTTACGAAAAACACTGGGACAAAGTCGCTTGAGCAGCAAAAGTTGATCACAAATGTTGGTAAACGACTCATAAAGTACATCGAATTTGGAGGTTCAATTTAATATAGTATCTTTATGATATCATTTTGATATCAAACTTCATTGGTTATGAAACAAGAAAGAGAAATCAAGGCTATGTCGGGCTACGTGATGGTCGGCGCCGTCGTGCTCACTATCGTCGTCGGTCTGCTATCCGTAGCCGTGCTCCAGATGCCGTTTTTACTTATCCTGTCGGTGCTGGCGCTACTGCTGCTGCTTCGAGGGTTCTTTATGGTAGACCCCAACGGATCCTGCGTGATGACGCTGTTCGGCGAGTACCGGGGCACCGTGAAGCGTAACGGCTTCTTCTGGACGAACCCCTTCTACACCCGGCAGAAAATCTCGCTCCGCGCCCGCAACTTCGACAGCGAACGCGTAAAGGTGAACGACCAGCTGGGCAACCCCATCATGATCAGCGTGATTTTGGTGTGGCGCGTAGAAAACACGTATCAAGCGGCCTTCGAGGTCGATGACTACCAGAACTTCGTGCGGGTGCAGTCGGATGCCGCGGTGCGCAAACTGGCCAACTCGTATCCCTACGACAACTTCAACGATACCCCCGAAATCACGCTGGTGTCGGGCGTGGATGAGGTGAACGACGCGCTGGAAGACCGCCTGAGTGATCGCCTGAGAATGGCGGGCATCAAAGTTATCGAGGCGCGCATCGGGTATTTGGCCTATTCTTCGGAGATTGCCAGCGCCATGCTGCGTCGGCAGCAGGCCACCGCCATCGTGGCGGCCCGCGAAAAGATCGTAGAAGGAGCGGTGAGCATGGTAGAGATGGCCCTGGACGAGCTCTCGCGCAAGCGAATCATCGAGATGGATGAGGAGAAGCGAGCGGCGATGGTGAGTAACCTGATGGTGGTGCTCTGCTCCGACAAAGACGCCACTCCCGTGGTGAACACCGGCACCCTGCATCAGTAATGGCTAAAAAAAAACCCTTTGTGCTGCGGGTGAGTCCCGAGATGATGAAAGCGGTGGAGAAGTGGGCGGCCGATGAGTTTCGCAGCACCAACGGACAACTGGAGTGGATCATTGATCAGGCCCTGCAGAAGGCCGGAAGGAAACGAAAGGAGGAACCAGACGAAGGAGAGGGTACCCCCGAAGGAACGTGACGGCCATCGTGGCGCGATCGCCGCGCGGCGACCGTCACGTTCCTACAATCGCGTTCCTACGAAAACCGCTAGTGTCTCTACCGGGCACCCACCGTGTCACTCGAAGAGGACCCGGTGGCGAGCGAAGCCATTCTCGACGCTGCCTGCCCGGAGGTCCCTTTAGGTGACCGCCGGGGTGCTCGGAAGAGTAACGCAGGAACGTGACTGATCGCGCGGCGAAAACCACCGCCGGTTCAAATGCCCGCCTGCGCCCGGTCATCTTCCACCACGCCCGTCACCCGCCACACCCGTCCGTCGGACTTGGTGAACAGGTACAGTTCGTCGTCAAAGCCCAGTCCGAAGCGCAAATCCACCCGGTTGATACCCGTCACCTCGCGCAGGGTGGTGGGTTGCCCGTTTACCCGCAAGCCCAGCTCCTGAATTTCGGCCTGTTGCCCCAGTTTCAGTTGATTGGCATCCACCGAAAACAAGCGGCCCGTCACAATGTCGCCGAACACGTACTTTCCCTGCAACTCGGGCACGGTCGAACCACGATACAAAAAACCTCCCGAGATAGCGTTGCCCTCGTCGTGATCGTACTGCGCCACCGGGTAGGTGAAGCCCAGTTCGTCGTCATTGGGCGGCAGCGGGTAGGGCAGCGAGATGTCGCCCCGCTCGTCGATCAGAAAGGTGCCCTCGCGCTTCGGCCAGCCGTAGTTGGCTCCGGCCACTCCCCAGTTCAGTTCCTCTACGTTCTTCTCGCCGATGCCCGAAATCAGCATGGCGTGCTCCCCACTCATATCCCAGCTGATGCGGTGTGGATTGCGGAAGCCGTAGGCAAAGATTTCACCCAGCGTCTGCTCATCACCGTCCCGTGCGTACGGATTATTCGGCGGAATGCCGTATTGTCCATTAGAGCTATTGCTGCCCCGCGGATCAACGCGCAGGATGGTGCCCCAGGGGCGGCTTAGGTCCTGACACAACTCCGGATGACCGTGCAGCGTAGCACCCCCGTCGCCAATGCCCAGGTACAGCAAGCCGTAGTCTTCGTCGCCGGGTGTGGCCGTAGGATTGAAGGTGAGCTCCTGCATCCCGTGGATGCCCGTCACCATGTTGATGCGCAGGAGCTCCCGCGGCTCACCGCGGAAGGTCGCTGCCGTGGGATCGTCGGTTTTCCAAGCAGTGACCACCCATTGCAGGGTTACTCGATGCTGTCGTCAAAAGCGTAATCAGCGGGTGCCGTGCCCGCCGGTTCGGTGTGGGTGGTGTAGAGCAGGCCGTTGTCGTAGAACTCCGGGTGAAAGACAAAGCTACCGAAGCCCGTGCCCAGTCCGGGCTTGTCGATGAAGTTCGATTGCTGCTCCCGCAGGTTGAGGTAGGGTCGGAACTGGCCGTCCCGCACCTCGTAGAGGATGCCCTGCAAGTCGTGAATAAACATCCGCTCGGGTTGGTTTGCCTGGCCGGGCGACGATTCGCCGGTCATGCCCGACCGGGACGACGCTTCGCCCGGCAGCATCAGCATTTTGTTGATGCGGGCCACCGGCGGTTCGGGGCGCGTGGCGGGAGCCTGCGCCACCGGTTCCAGCACCAGGGCCACTCCCGAGCGTTTGATCTTGGTGGGGATGGGATCGGTGAGCACGTTCTCCAGGGTGGCCGCGGTGACCGCCGGAGCGGTTTCCTGCTGGGTGTGCAGGTAGCCCATGATGGCCAGCACCGCGCCGCTGTCGAGGCGGGTGAAGGGCGGCATGTACTGCTGATACGCTTCGTACAGTTTCACCGACCGTGCGTCACCGCTGTCGATCATGGCCGGAGCATTGCGGATGAAGTGGTACAGCCAGGGGGCCTCTACTTCGGTGGTTACGCCCGCCAGCGCCGGACCGATGGCCTGCTGCCGAAAGTTGTGGCAGGCCGAGCAGTTGTTTACGAACAGTTCTTTGCCGTGCGCTACGGTGGCCGAGTCGGTGGGGATTATCAGGACCGACTGCTCGGCGGGCCGGGGGTTGCAGCCGGGTAGCAAACTACCCGTAATGAGCAATCCCAACAAGAATAGAACAGAGATCAGGAAGGGTTTCATGCCAGCGAAGATAAGGATTTAGTATCTTTGGTTTTTAGACAGCTAAGATTTTAGTTTTATGGAAAAGTGGGAAGACCTTGCGGCTATTGAGCGTGATCCGAACAAAGTGAGCGGAGTGTGGGTGTTTCGGGGGACCCGGGTACCGGTGGCCGCACTCTTCGAAAATCTACGCGATGGAGCCTCCATTGATGAATTTTTGCTATGGTTTCCGGGGGTCAGTCGCACCCAAGTAGAAATGGTGCTGGACCATGAATTATGACAACTTCATGGCCCCGCATAAAAGCGAAGGTCGATCACGTTGTGAGAAAGGTGAATGATATGGGGCCCGGGGATTATCAAGAGATAGCAGTTTAAGCCCTCCATAAACCAAAAAAGGCCTCTCCGCATAGAACGCCAGGCATGGAATGTCCGGCATGGAATGCTGAATGACATTTTTTTCGCCCCTTTCTCCCTTCATGTCATCTCGTAGAGAACTTATCGCGGCTTGAAAAGATACAGCGGCATGGGGAGGAAAGCATCCTCTACTCCAATCAGCTCAGCTTGACGCTTCTGCTCCTCTTTGAAAAAAGTTTGCTGCTGAATGACAGGAGGGAATGAAAAAGACACTTTAAAAAAAAGGCTTCCCCGCGCAGAGCGCTTAAGGGGAAGCCTTTTTAATTAACTAACTTCTGCTAAAGCAGGGAAGGGGTTACTGAACCTGTCCAGTGCCGTAGTTGAAGTTCACGCCTACATTGGTAGTGCCGGGCTTCAAGGCTGGCGAACTACTTGTCGTAGGCACGTTATCTAACATATCGTGCGAAGTTTTATTAATGTTTTCGGTGAATCCTGAGCCAGGGTTAGTAATGGAAATATTACTAATTCTGTTGATTCCATCAAGAACAGCCACACCAAATGCATTTACCTCTTCACCACTGGCATCTTTGAAAGTAACTTTCGGTGAAGTCAGGTAACCATCTCCAATTTCATCAAGTACTACACCGGATATGGTTCCATCAGCATCAATAGAAACGCTCTCTACGATTGCCTGCTTCGCTTTGGGATTTATCACGGTGAACGTCGGTACTGTAGTAGAGGGAAGATTACTGTAAATAACCTCACCTTTTTCTCCTACCTTCCCGCCTTCAATCTCTCCCGAGAGGTTGCTACTGAACGCGTTCCTGACATTCGTTTGGCCGGTGAAATCATCAGTGTAAACCATGTTTACCTCAGGTTTAATCCAGTAACCAGTCCCAACGTTGTCAATAATGACGTTATACCTGGTTTTGAAGGTAATATCAAATTTTCCACCGGTTCCCGTCACATCGCTCTTAGCGGTGATTGTAGGCTTCTCGG
Organism: Cyclobacteriaceae bacterium; assembly: GCA_965217295.1. Classification (GTDB taxonomy): domain Bacteria; phylum Bacteroidota; class Bacteroidia; order Cytophagales; family Cyclobacteriaceae; genus Tunicatimonas. Next base: position 819,326 of record CBDCHR010000008.1, on the reverse strand, counting down.
TATACATAGCACCGTTAGACACATAATCAGAGCCAGCGATCGCTCCATTAGCATCCACTAAAGTAACAGTGATCGTACCCTTCTTTCCGTCCTTGTCCGCTGACAGTTCAAATACATCTCCTTGCTTATAACCGGTACCGTCATCTGTTCTTGCGAGCATGTTCTCAACATCCTGAGCAGCTAATTCGGCCTTCACCATAAAGTCTTTAGCTTCGCCCGTCGGAGCCTCAATCTCGGCGTATACGTCAGACACTGATTTGATGTGACCGGTAGAAGTGATTCCTTCACCAAACTGCACATCTTTCTCAACGGTCACCAGTTTGCCATCCTGTAGCTCAACGTACTTCTGCTTCGCTACGTAGGGTAAGAATTGAACCGTAGGAGAAAATCCTTGTCCATCAGCACCGTTTCCGTTAGGAATGATCATCGAGTAAGTTCCGTCCTCTCCTACGGTCGCTTCCTGCATAAATCCTTGATAGGTAGCAGTTTCAACTGCACCATAAACAGTTCCTCCGAAATTATTGCTATTTTCGGGCAAGTACTTTCCAAGTGCCGTTGTTGCACTAACCGTAGCGCGAACTTTCGCTCCGGCAGCCGCTTCTGGCATATCATTGGTCGCATCCAATTCAGCCCAAGCTTTGCCGCTTACCATCGTTGCACCCGCTTCTACCGTCATCGGGAACACCGGAATCAGGGTGCCTACGTTGTTTTCCTGAGATCCGTTAGAACCTAAGGTAGTGGTATAGGTCACGGTGGTATGATCGGCTGCTTCTACGGTAACCGTAGCTTGTCCGCGCATCAAACCAATGAACGTAGCTACTCCGCCTTTTCCTGCCGTTTCGGTGTAGGTTTTACCGGCCTGCACCAGCGTTACGGTGGCTCCTTCGGCCGAATTAGCAGCTTCGGTACGTCCGTTGGTGGTGTTGCCTTGTCCGGCGGCAGCCACAGTTACGGTATAGTTAATCTTCGCACCAACGCGGTTCAGAGAGTCTTCCTGGTTTTCCAGGGCAGCTAGGGTTTCCTGCTGCGCTCGGATGGCGTCTTGCTCGGTGAATTCGTCTTCGCACGAAGACAGTACCAGGCCTCCGGCCACTACACCGGCACCCAGAATCGTTGAGAATAAGTTTCTAACTCGTGTGTTTTGCATTGTTACTGTTTGTTTAATTGGGATTTGTTTGATTTAATAAGAGTAGTTAACTGTTTGATTACTAGAAGCCGACTCCCAACGAAAAGACGAAGGAGTTAGACCGCAAGTCCGAGGCGTCGCGCAACAAATCGTTGGCGTCGAAGCCGTTGTTCACGGGGTTGATCCCGTACCGATAGCGGGTGTCAAAGACCAGGGTGAATGCTTCCAGAGGAATTTCAACTCCTAGTCCGATGTTCAAGCCGTACTGCATCGACTGGTACTCCGAGCGCACATTTTCCGAACCACGGTTGGTGGTAGTAAACGCTCCGGCCTCAATCCCGGACTGCCCATCGTCGTACGGAGTCAGAAAGTAGGTCACGTCCTGCGACTGCACGGCCGCCACGTTGTAACCAACCGAAGGGCCCACCACCAACTGCGGCTTGAAACCAAGGTCCAAGTTGGGCAGCGTGGCGCGCAACAGCACCGGAAACTCCACGTTGTGCAGCCGTACGTTGCCGGTGATGGCCACCGGCGTGCGGTTCACAATCGACTCCTTGAGCTCCACCCGGGTGCCGCCCTGCTGCATATAAAGCAACTCGGCCGATACGTCGAGAAAGTCCAGTACGGAGTAGCTGGCGAAGCCGCCGACTACCAGACCGCTTAGGCTGCCGGTGTGCGGGCGTCCCTCGAAGAAGCCTTCGTAGAAGCCGCTCGAGGTCAGTCCTACTTTGCCGCCGTAGGTGATCTCCGATAGCAAGCCACCGCCGCTGTTGCCACCGTCGGTACTTATCGTACCACTGGCATCGCTGCTAGCATCGCTTTGGTCCTGCGCCTGCGCTAGGGGGTTAAACATCAGAATGAGCAGCGACAACAAAGCGCCAAAGGCACCCTGCGCGCTGCGCGGGGAATTTTTCATAGGCATTACGTTAATGGTTTGAGAAAACATAAACTTGAGCGTTTGCGCAATGAGCGCCGAGATTGGTGCTTCATTGCGGTTGCAAGCTAAGGGGCTTATTTAAAATTTTTTTTGAGGTTGAGCGGGCTGAGGCACCCGCGTAGGGTTCGCCAAAAAGCGACGAGAAACCGGAAGAAAGATAAAGCGGGCCGCGCACCCCCCGCATCGGCAAAATGGGAAATAACTCCCCAAACTGATAGTACTTTGGGCAGAATTCACTAGGTGTTTCTCAGGGAAAAGGGGCGGCCAAAAAAATGATGGGATGTAAGAAAAAAGGCGAAAGTCAATGAGGAGGATTGCTGTAGGAAGTGCTTTCTAGGGTTAGAAAGCCACTTTTTAGCAAAAAATGTCACTCCTGCTGCCGTCATCCCGGTTAAAGCGATAATCACTGTGGCCCGGCGGCGGGCCGGAATCCCTGAATACAAAGGCAAATCGTTAGGAAAAACAATTGGTTTTTATCGCTGAATTGGACTGCGCGTCCCGGACTACGCGTCCCGGACTGCGCGTCCCGAACGGTTCGTAGTTGTTGTTCCGATCCGTACGATGCCTTTGGAGTTCGGTGAGGGCACCGAACTTGGAAAAATGGCTTTTGTCGCTGGATTGGGGAGATCCTGGATAATTTGCTTCGTTTCTCTACGCAAATTTCCGGGATGACGTCATTGGACTTACCCCGCCGCCAACTCCTCACGCAGGAACTTCGCGGTGTAACCCTGATCACTGGCGGCCACAGCCTCGGGAGTGCCCTCGGCCACGATGGTGCCGCCGCCCTGCCCGCCCTCCGGGCCCAGGTCGATCACGTGGTCGGCCACCTTGATCACGTCCATGTTGTGCTCAATGATGAGCACGGTGTTGCCGCGGTCGGTGAGCTTGTTGAGCACGTCGAGCAGGTGCTGGATGTCCTGGAAGTGCAGCCCGGTGGTGGGTTCATCTAAAATGTACAACGTTTGGCCGGTATCGCGCTTCGACAGTTCGGTGGCCAGCTTCACCCGTTGCGCCTCGCCCCCCGACAGCGTGGTGGCGTGCTGCCCCAGCGTGATGTAGCCCAGCCCCACCTCGCTCAGCGTCTGGATGCGCCGCAGAATGCGGGGCTGGTTCTCAAAAAACTCCACCGCCTGCTCCACGGTCATGTCCAGCACGTCGGAAATCGACTTGCCCTTGAAGCGAATCTCGAGCGTCTCGCGGTTGTAGCGTTTGCCCTTGCAGGTGGGGCAGGGCACGTACACGTCGGGCAAGAAGTCCATCTCGATGAGCTGTAGCCCCGCGCCCTCGCAGGTTTCGCAGCGTCCGCCCCGCACGTTGAAAGAAAAGCGGCCCGGTTTATAACCCCGAATTTTGGCTTCGGGCAGTTGCGTGAACAACGCCCGGATGTCGGTGAACGCCCCGGTGTAGGTGGCCGGGTTCGAGCGCGGCGTGCGCCCGATCGGCGACTGATCCACCTCGATTACCTTATCGAGGTGCTCCATGCCCTTGATGGAGGTGTAGGGATCGGGCTGGGTCTGCGAGCGGTACAGGTGCTGACTCAGCAGCGGGTACAGCGTGCGGTGAATTAACGTCGACTTGCCACTGCCCGACACGCCCGTCACGCAGGTCATCTTGCCCAGCGGCAGCTTGAGCGTCACTTTTTTCAGGTTGTTGCCGGTAGCGCCCCGCAGCGTGATCTTCTTGCCGGTGCCCCGGCGGCGCTCGGTGGGTACGGCAATTTTGAGCGCCCCGTTCAGGTAGCGGGCGGTGGTGCCGCCGTTTTTGAGGAACTGCTCGGGTGGGTCGGCCGCGATCACCCGACCCCCGTGGCGGCCCGCGCCCGGCCCGATGTCCACGATGTAGTCGGCGTTCACCATCATGTCTTTGTCGTGCTCCACCACGATCACGGTGTTGCCTAGGTCACGCAAATCCTGCAACGCCTGGATGAGCTTCACGTTGTCGCGCTGGTGCAGCCCGATGCTGGGTTCGTCTAATATATAGAGTACGCCCACCAGCTGGGTGCCAATTTGCGTGGCCAGCCGGATGCGCTGGGCCTCGCCGCCCGACAGCGTGCGCAGTGGACGGTTCAGCGTCAGGTAGGTCAGGCCTACGTCCACTAAGAAGCCAATGCGCTTACGGATCTCCTTGAGCACTTCGGTGCCGATCAGCTTCTGCCGGGCGGTAAGCCGTTCCTCCACGTCGGCAAACCAAACTTGCAGTTCGTCGATGTTCAGCATGGCCAGTTCGGCAATGTTGCGGTCGGCAATCTTGAAGTGCAACGACTCTCGCTTCAGGCGCAAGCCCTGGCAGGTGGGACAGGTTTTGCTCGACAGAAACTGCTTCACAAACTTCTGCGTCTTGTCGCTGCCGGTATCCAGTTGCTTTTGCAGGTAGCCCACCACGCCCTCGAACTCGGTGTGGTAGTCGGTGCCCGGGTACTTGGTAGACCGCACCGCCACCTTGCCGGGTTCGCCGTGCAGGATAATCTCCAGCTTGTCGTCGGGAATGTCTTTTATAGGAGTGCTCAGTTTCACCTTGTGCTTCTTGAGCACTGCCTCCAGCTTTTTAAATACCCAAATATCGCGGTACTCGCCCAGCGGCTGGATGCCGCCGCGGCTGATGCTCAGTTTGGGGTCAGGAATGATCGCTTCGCGCGAGAACTCCTCGATCACGCCCAGCCCGTGGCAGTCGGGACACATGCCGTAGGGCGAGTTGAACGAAAAGGTGTTGGGCGCCGGTTCGTCGTAGGCCAGCCCGGTTTCGGGGTCCATCAGGTACTTGGAGAAGTGCTGCACGTTGCCGTCCTGGTCGCTGAGCATCATGATGCCCTTGCCGTGCTGCAGGGCCGTTTTGATCGATTCGGTGATGCGGTACTGATCCTCAGCCCGCACGATGATGCGGTCGACCACGATCTCGATGTCGTGCACCTTATAGCGGTCGACCTGCATCTTGGGAGCCAAGTCGAGCACCTCGCCGTCGACGCGCACCTTGGCGAAGCCCATCTTGCGGATTTGTTGGAACAGTTCGCGGTAGTGTCCCTTGCGGCCCTTCACCACCGGGGCCAGTAACACCAGTTTCTGGTCGGCGAAGTTTTCCAGGATGTACTCAATGATTTGGTCTTCCGACTGCCGCTCCATCTTTTTACCGGTCAGGTACGAATACGCCTCGCCTGCTCGGGCGAACAGCAAGCGCATGAAATCGTAGATTTCGGTGACGGTGCCCACCGTGGAGCGGGGGTTGCGCGAGGTGGTTTTCTGCTCGATGGAGATGACCGGACTCAGGCCGTTGATCTTGTCGACCTCGGGGCGCTGTAGGTTGCCCATGAAGGAGCGGGCGTAGGCCGAGAAGCTCTCCATGTAGCGGCGCTGCCCCTCGGCGTAGAGGGTGTCGAAGGCCAGCGACGACTTGCCGCTGCCGCTGATGCCCGTGATCACAATCAGTTGGTTGCGCGGCAGAGTAAGGTCGATGTTTTTGAGGTTGTGCTCGCGGGCGCCAAAGATTTCGATCACCTCCTGGTCGTAGGCGGCGGAGGAAGCGTGTTTGGACGCGGGGCGGGGGGCGGCGGTTGGTTCTTTTGTGATAGGCATACGGCAATGACAACCCGGATGAGTGAAGAAAAGTGTCACAAATTTTAGGGAGACTAAAGGTACGGAAAAAAGTTGGCGGTCGATTCCAACCCTCCGGGATTTTGTCGGGTCTAGAGTATTGAATCCTAACCCTTGCTACCATGAACAAACTTCTGCTCTCCGGATGTTGCCTACTGCTCGTCGGTACCCTCGGCGGCTGCATCGACTGGGTGGATGAAGCCCCTCCGCCCCCCTACACCGCCTACGCCCCCGTGATGATGGAGCGCAGCGCCATGGAACAAGCCGTTGCCCAACAAGCGCCGCGCGATATTCAGGACCCGGCCAAAATTTACGCCTACGGCAACTACTTGCTGATCAGCGAAAAGTTTCAGGGGGTGCACGTGATCGACAACGCCAACCCCGCCCGCCCCGTCAACCTCGGATTTATTCGGATTCCAGGCTGCGTGGACATGGCGGTGAAGGGCACTACCCTGTTTGCCGACAACGCCACCGACCTGGTGGGCATCGATGTGTCGGACCCTACCAACGTGCGCGAAATCTCGCGGGTGCGCAATGCTTTCCCGGTGCTACTGCCGCCCGATCTGGGTCAAATCCCCGAAGTGTATGAGAACCGCGCCGAAGACATGATCATTATCGAGTGGAGAAAATAACCGAACCATGAAAAACCATATCTATTTATTGCTATTCACCCTCGTTGGCCTGGCAGCGTGCAGTGAAGACTTCAGCAGCAACGATTTGGCGGTCGATCCTAGCAGCACCGGACAGGGCGGCTCGCTGGCCCGCTTCGCCATCCGGGGCGACCACCTCTACACCGTTGATCGCAACGACCTGCACGTGTATGACATTGCCGACGCGACCCAACCCCGTAAGGTGAACCAGGTGAGCGTGGGAGTGCAGATTGAAACCATCTTTCCCCGGCAGGATAATCTGTTCATCGGTTCGCAGCGGGGCATGTTTATCTACAACATCGCGCAGCCGACCCAGCCCCGCTTTGTCTCCAACTACATTCACGTGGTGGCCTGCGACCCGGTGGTGGCCGACGAGCGCTACGCCTACGTTACCTTGCGCTCCATCAACAACGTGTGCGGCAACTTCACCAACCAGCTCGATATTGTCGATATCAACGACCTAAGCAACCCGTTTTTGCACCGAAGCTACCCCATGACGCAACCCAAAGGGCTGGGCGTGGACGGCAGCGAACTCTTTGTGTGCGACGACGGGCTGAAGGTGTTCGATATCAGTAACGTGGACAGTTTGGTGCAGAAGTATCACTTTCGCATCGAGGCCAACGATGTGATCCCGCCTGGACCGGCTCCCTACCGCGACCACCTGATGGTGATTGGCGACGATGGATTGTACCAGTACCGCTACTCAGGTGATACCATCCGGCTGGCCAGTGAGCTCCCCTTTGTGCCCAAGCCATGACAAGACCTCTAATCATTGGTTTTTTCAGTTTGCTGCTGAGTTTCCCTGCTCAAGCTCAGCTTCAGGATAGCCTGCACCGTACAACCTTCTCGGTGGCGCTAGTGCCGCAGTACCTGGTTCAGCAGGCCATCCGGATCGATCTGGAAATGCCGTTGGTGCGGGGGAAGCAGATGCACCGCCTCACGGTGTCGCCCTATCTGTACTCCGGTCGCACGCGCCGCTACGAGTACACGGGCGTGCCCACGGTGGTGCAGCAACCCGACGATTACGGCGAAACGCGGGTGAGCGGCTTTGGCCTGGAAGTGCTCGATAAGTATACGGTGCGGCTCATCAACCGTCGGCCGTCCAAACTGTACCTGGCCTACGGACTGAGCTACCACCGCATCGGACTCGACTACACCGCCTACGAACCGGTGCCCTTCACCGAGGACGGGGTGTCGCTGTTTCGGTTTGGATTTGCCGATCAACAGGAGCGCGTACACCGCCTGGACGTGATCGGTCTGCTGGGGGTGAAGGGGTTCTTCTACAGTAGTCCGCTCTTCTTTGACCTGTTTGCCGGGCCGGTGCTCAAGAACAGCTGGCTCAACTCCAACTCGGGCGTGGTGCGCGACCACGATGCGCCGTTTGATCACGGCTTCAATGGAGTCACCTATCGGGTGGGAGCGGCGCTGGGCGTGCTGATTTTCTAGCGTTTCATCTCTTCCTAAATTTTTTTACGCTTCAACCAACCCTTTTTCGGTTCGTCCTGTCCTCTCACTGTACCAGTAATCCAATAAACTATTACGATGATGAGAAAGATGAAACTATTTTGGGGAATGATCGGGCTGGCCCTTCTTCCCTTTGCCTGTGACACCTTAGAAGACGATGTGGCTCCGGCCAATGATCTGGCAGCGATCAATGAATCGTCGGATGCCTTGAACAACACCTACAGCTTGACCGGCGATACGGTGCTGATCGACTTGCTGCGGGGGATAAAAACGAGCCAGAACGTACAGATTGCTTTGGAGAAAGCTCCCACCAAGGGCACCGCCGAACTGTTGGACGCCGGAACGCTGCGCTACGTGCCGTTTCCTGAGTTCACGACCGGAAAAGACTGGCTGGTGGTAGCACTGAGCAGCGGAACGTCGTCGCGAAAAGATACGATCGAGGTAGTGATGAATCCACCCCTAGAGCCTATGGATACGGCTGTGGTGGACACGGTGATCGTTGATACGGTGAAGTACGATAGTATCTGTACGTCTTACATCAATTCTGATAGTCTGAATTTTTCGCCGGATACACTCGCGGTGATAACCTCAGACACACTTTACCTAGATGTGCTGGCGAATGACCGCCTGTGTGGCTCATCCTACCAACTGACGTTGCCGGACGCGGAGCCGAACCTAACCGTGAGCGGTCGTAGAATTGCCTACTACTCACCGGATCGACAAGTGATTAATTTCCGCTATCAAGTCTGTTCCGATTCGCTCAACCAGTGTTTTGATGCTGATGTTAGCGTAACTTTTCAGGCGTGTACTTCCTACTTACTGCCCGATTCCGTGACGGTGAAGCGCAATGGTATGATCTCTGATACGGTTCGTATCAACGTGCGATGGAACGATCAGGTGTGTGGCGACGATTCGGTTCGTATCTACCAGCAACCCACTACGGGAGAAGCCTGGGTAGAAAATGATTTGATCATCTACCAGTATCCGGACATTCCAAAAGCATTTAGCACGTCGCTGATCTACGGATTTGGTACTCCGCTGCCCGCATCCGACAATGCCGACGGTCGCCAGGCCACCGTATACATAAAGGTTGAGGAATAAACAATATCGCTCACTAACCCTCAGAAACCAATCGTCAGAAGGCGGTTGGTTTTTGGGCTGTAACACCATTCTATGAACTACCGCCGCTTGGTGAAACAATGTCAGCGAGGCGAACGAACGGCCCAACGGCAGTTGTACGAACTGTTCAAGAGGCGATTGATGGGCATTTGTCTCCGCTACGCCCGCGAGACGGCCGAGGCCGAAGACATTTTCCACGAGTCGCTGGTGAAAGTGTTTAAGAACATAGGCTCACTGAACGACCCACAAACATTACCGGCCTGGGTGCGGCAGGTGGTTGTTCGCACCGCGCTCAACCAGTACCGGGCCAATCTCAAACTGAAGCACCACGATGATTATGCAGCACTGGAAGAGAGCAGCGAGGATTACGTGCCCATTCTAGATAAGCTGAGCAACGACGAATTGCTAGCGCAAATCAGCCAACTGCCCGAAGGCTACCGCCTCGTCTTCAACCTGTACGTGATCGATGGCTACACTCATCCGCAAATTGCCGAACTGCTGAACATCAGCGTGGGCACGTCCAAATCGCAATTGCACGCGGCCAAGAAAATGCTACGTGAGAATTTGAAACCTTTAGGTATTGTCAGTTATGAAAGATCAGCCGGAAGATAAGTTTGAGCAGCGCATCCGCGAGCGTTTGCAGTCGCTGGAATCTGACCCGCCCGCCGGAGCCTGGGATCGCTTGACGGGCGACTTGCCCGCGGCCTCTCCGGTTGGCTATCGCCGTTGGGCGGCCCTGCTGCTGCTCGCGATGATGATTGGCGGAGCGGTCTGGTGGCTACTCGCGGATCGGCCCGATGGCCGGGAGCAAGGGGCTTTGAAACCTACCGTTGATAACTCGCGCGCTGATTTGCCTGCTGCTTCCGACGAGAGACTTTCCGCTGAGTCGGTCAGGCCGTACGGTCTGACGAAACCGTCGGAATCCGAGAACCGGTCGGCTACTCAGCCAAAGCCTGAAGCGTCGGTCAGTCTTGATCAAAACAGCGCGCGCCCTTCCGGAAGCGCTGATCACCCGCCGGAACTCAATCCTTCGCAAAACCGCCAAGAGGCCACTTGGTCTCCTTTGTCGTCCGGTCCGGCTACCTCCGCGTTAGCAGCTCGCTGGCAAAACAGCAGGCGAAAAGATAGCAACGAGCAACCTTCAGTGCCTCGGGTGGCTCCCAACCAACCAGCCGTGGTGGCCGATCTACCGAAAGTGTCTAGCATCTTTCGTCCGAGCAATTTCGCTTCGCAACCGATGCCTTCTGTGCAACCAACGCTAACCGCCAGCCGGTGGGAGCTGTGGGCGTCGGCCAACCCGATGCTGCTCTACCAGCGCGTGGCCCCCGACGGGTCGGATGAAATTCAAGTCACTTCACTTAATCGCGCCACCTTTTCTCAGGATCGGCTAGGTATGCAGGTAAGCGCCGGGGGACTTTACCGACTCAACCCGCGACTGGCCCTGAAGTTTGGCGTTTACTACCGCTATACGCGCGATCAGTGGACGTACGATTATCATAATAACGTTACCGATTCGTTTGACATCTTGCGAATAGACGAAAATACCGTAGAAGCTATTCCCGTTTACGAAGAGCAGCGGGGGACGATAAGCGAAACCAGCCATCGCGTTGGTGCACTGGCGGGAGTTGAGTACCGATTAAGAAACCGCTGGTTTAGCAACATCTTGGGTGCCGAGTTGCAAGCGCAATCGTTGGCAGGAGAGCCGGATTGGTACGCGCATCTCAGCTACGTAGCAGAACGAAAACTAAGCGACCGGTGGGTGGTATACGGCGGGCCGAGCTTCCTGTGGAACTTTAGCGGACCGGGTATTCGCAGCGATCATTTTGTGCTAAAGCCCTACGGCTTCGGTGCTCAGCTAGGGATCAGTTATCGATTACAATTGCGGCGGTGAGCACCCGGGAGCGTCTTTCCGATTAAGGTTAGGGCGGTTGCTTGCGAAAACTCTTTGTTTATAACAAATGTCCCGTAATTGGATTATGGCATAGTGCGAGAGAAAATGATGGTCGCGCTAAATTGCTGGAAAGGAGACAAAAAATAACCCCGGAAGCAACTAAGCAACCGGGGCCAACTATCAACCTTAAACAAACGCTCAGACGAATCCTCACGCACGTAGATAATCACAACAACTATGCCTAAAATTTTATTAATTCTTTGAATGATTACGTTTGCGAGGCCTTATTGCGCCTTCGTCTTCGCTTATCGTCTGCATTACCCCCCAACTTGTTGTACATTTGCGGTTTGTCACTATTTTTTCATTTCTCAGTGCCTAGCTTGCCATTATGGAATCTTATCTTCCCCTGTTTCCGCTAAACTTAGTTGCTTTCCCGGGTGAAACCCTGAACCTGCACATCTTTGAAGATCGTTACAAGGAGCTGATTGGCGACTGCCTGGAGCAGAACGCGCCTTTTGGCTTACCGGCCTACGTAGAGAACCAAATTGAGTATGGCACCGAAGTGACCGTGACGAAAGTGGTGGAGCGCTACGACGACGGGCGCCTGGACATCAGTACGCAAGCGACCCGCGCATTCCGGGTGATTTCGTTCGACAACCCAACGGCGGGCAAACTCTATGCCGGGGGCGAAGTGGTGTTCTTAGAAAACGAGTACGATGCCGACAGCCACTCGCGTCCCGAAATGATCGAGCTCATCCAAGAACTTTTTTCGGTAATCAGCATGGTAGACCGGGTGGAGGTGGCCGATGATATCATATCGTTCGACGTGGCGCACAAGATCGGGCTATCGCTGGATCAAAAGTACGCCCTGCTGCAACTGGAGCGGGAGAGTGAGCGACAGATGGTGATCATCCAGCACCTGCGGAGCACCATCCCGGTGTTGCGCGAAATGGAAGAAACCAAAGAGCGCATCCGCATGAACGGTCACTTCCGAAAGTATGATCCTCTTGATTTTTGATCAGGATGGGGAGGATAAATTAGGATGGGCGGGATGACCTTCTGGCTTGATAGGCCCCGTGTTCGCACTGTTTAAACAATGCTTGCCGCAGGCCTCTGACCGGCTTGCAAGAAGTAGGGCTTAAACCAAACAAAGTATCGCTTTTATGATCGCTGCTCGCAGCCGTAAGCTTTTGATGCGTTTGCCCTAGTGCATAACGACATTCGCCTACCAATTCCGCAACCCCATCTGCGAAATCTGTGTGAGGTTACACTGCGCTCAAAGTCTCGAAGATCGTTCGCAACGAGACGTCTCGCATCAGCCGCTCGCGCAGCTCACCCACCGGAACCCGCTCCTGTTCCGTGCTATCCCGATGCCGAATAGTTACTGTGTCATCCTCCAGCGTCTGGTGGTCGACGGCGACGCAGAAGGGCGTGCCGATCAGGTCCTGCCGCGTGTAGCGCTTGCCGATAGCGGCACTGTCTTCGTACACCACGTTCATGTCGAGCTTCAGCGATTCGTAAATTTCGCGGGCTTTTTCCGGCAGACCGTCCTTTTTGACTAACGGCAAAATAGCCGCCTTTACCGGAGCCAGGGCCGGGTGTAGTTTGAGGTACACCCGCACTTTCTCGTTGCCCTTGGCATCGGTGCCGGTGTCTTCGGTGTAGGCTTCGCACAACGTCATCAGAAACAGCCGGTCGGCCCCGATGGAGGTCTCGATGACGTAGGGCACGTAGTTTTCACTAATTTCCGGATCGAAGTACTGCATTTTCTTGCCCGACAACTCCTGGTGGCTGCGCAGATCAAAATCGGTGCGCGAGTGGATGCCCTCCACCTCCTTGAACCCAAACGGAAATTTATACTCCACGTCCACGGCGGCGTTGGCGTAGTGGGCCAGTTTTTCGTGCTCGTGAATACGTAGTTTTTCCGGCAGAATGCCAATGGCTTCGTGCCACTGCATCCGCACCTTTTTCCAGCGCTCGAACCAGTCGAGCTCCTGCCCGGGGCGCACGAAGTACTGCATCTCCATCTGCTCGAACTCGCGCATGCGGAAGATAAACTGCCGGGCTACAATCTCGTTGCGAAACGCCTTGCCGATCTGGGCAATGCCGAAGGGCACCTTCTGCCGGGCGGTTTTCTGCACGTTCAAGAAGTTAACAAAAATGCCCTGGGCGGTCTCGGGACGCAGGTAGATTTTGGTGGAGTCTTCGGCCACCGACCCCACCTGGGTGGCAAACATCAGGTTGAACTGCCGTACCTCGGTCCAGTTGGCGGTGCCCGATTCGGGACACACAATATTATATTCTACAATCAACTCCCGCAGTCCGACCAGGTCCTCTTTTCCGAGCAGCGCGTTCATTTTCTGCAGCAACAGGTGCGCCTGTTTGATCTCTCCGGCTTCTTCCAGTGCCTGGGCGTGGTTCTCGATCAGGGTGTCGGCGCGGTAGCGCTTGTTCGAGTCGCGGTTGTCGATCATCGGGTCGTTGAAGCTGTCGATGTGGCCCGAGGCCTTCCAGGTTTGGGGTTGCATGAAGATGGCCGCGTCGATGCCTACGATATTATCGTTGAGGCGCGTCATGCACTCCCACCACAGTTGCTTGAGGTTGTTCTTGAGGGCAACGCCGTAGGGACCGTAGTCGTAGACCGCCTGCAGGCCGTCGTAGATTTCGCTGGAAGGATACACGAAACCGTACTCTTTGGCGTGGGCGATGATCTGCTTGAGAGAATTTTCGGGTTCAGTGGCCGACGGGACGGGATTGTTCTTTTTGTTGTTTGCCATAGCGGCAAAGATACGAACGCCGCCATTGATTGCAATCGCAATTCGTGGTTGCGGTAAATTTGCTAGACAACGTCCACCAGCCGCAGGATCGCCAGGATCAACCCGACCAGGATGGCCGTCTGCCCCAGCAGGAACCAGTAGATTTTGTTGATTTTATTATCTATTTTATCGGACAAGCGACGCTCTACCGCTGCTAAATCTTCTTTCATCTCTGCTTTAGTAGCAAAGACTTCTTTCATCTTTTGTACGTCTAGCTCTCGGATACTAGCTATTTCGTTCGCTACGGTTTTAGCGTTTTCTTCGCCGAGAGAAGGACGCAACGCTTCGTAAATGGTGACAGTGTTCATCGCGATGAATTAAACAACTATAATAAGGTAAAAAGAGTCAGCAAACAAACTTCTGAGCCACCGTCTAAAATCAGTTTGACGACATCCGTACGCTTTCCATCAGGTGCCGGGCCACGGGTTGCCAGGTGCTTTGGTCTTGCGCGGGTACGCTAAAATCAAACACCCAGGTTTTTTGCTGATGAACGGTGTACTGTACGTAGGTGTAGCGACGAATGGGCTTCTGGTCGATAAAAGAGGTCTCGTCCTCATCGGGACGCACCACCGATACAAATTCGAAAACGGCGAACGGCTGTCCGTTCACCTCCTGCACCGCTTCGGTAACGAACTTCACCTCGTCGTAGAGCTCCAGCAGGCTAGCCCGGTAGAAGTCCTTGAGCATGGGCAGGTCACCGGGCTGCCAGCGGGTGTTCGACACGTTGAGACCGAAAGCCACCGGCCGGTTGGGGTCGGTGTAGGCGGCCAACGGGCGACGCGCCGCCAGGTAGTTTTCCTGCAGCTGCGCCTCGGTCATCGGCCGGAACGATTTGGGCAGATCCACGCTGATGCCTTCGTAGATCTCCGTGCGCACAAAGTCACGCGCAAAAAAGGTCCAGGAGCCAAGAGTCGCCGTGAGGGCCAGTGCCAATACCGTCTTTTTCATGGGGCAATTAACTAAGTTAGCGCAACTAGAAACACTACGGACAAAGTTGCGGTTTATTGAGTGAAATAACTGTACCATTTTACATCAATTCCCCATGAATACTCTTTTCAATCGCTTTTCTTTAGTGGCTCTTTGGTTGGTCGGCGGGCTGCTGATTGGCTGTGGCGAACCCAACCAAGACTATATGAACGACAATGCTGACCAAAGTGACGAAGCTATCGCCGACGATCAGGCGATGACTGATGATCAGACAACAACCGACGATCAGGCGACAACCGACAACCCCAACGCCTACCCCCGCGATGAGGTACTGGACGAAACTAATCTAGAAGAAGATGACTACTTACCAATGGAACTCGGTGAGGCGACCTCGCTTATTGAGAAGCGTAAGTTGCTAGCCCTGTTGATACGGCAGAAAAACGATATGGAGGAGCGCGTCAATGAGTTGGAACGCATGCCCGGCGATGCCTCTGACAACACCGTGGTGCAGGGTGACATTGACAAGCTTAGGCTTTACCTAGACAAGCTTGACCTGGAAATCCTTAAAGTACGTAAGGTCCAAGCCGGATCTATGAAAGAAGTATCAGAATCGGCGTTGGGTGCGGTGAAAGGTGCCGGAGCGTTGATGCAAAGTAGCGTGATGCGTATCGACCGGGGTTTTTGAGATTGGAAAGCTGCGTAGGCAATCGTGTGTTGCACCGTGCTTTTCTAATTTTGTGCGTTTTGAAGGAAGTGTGTCGAAAGAAGGTTGTTATTACCTTTTGATTATAATTTTTTGTAGGTTGAGCGGCAAACTGCTTCAAACTAACCACGTATGAGCCACTCATTACCCTACTATCGTCCGCTTGATTCATTAGACAGTTGGGAAGATTTTTTAGCCGCCCGGTATCCCGAACAAGAGGCAACTTCTACCAAGAAAAGCACCGAGTACCGCAACTACGAAAGCCCGCAGAACGAAGCTATCAAGGAGTTTTATCGATTAAATCATACCGGACAAACCTATGACTTCGTGCGGGGCAAAGAGGATGACTATTTAGCGCGCAACCGCCGACAAATGTCAATCTGGGAGGCGATGGAATTTCTCAACCAACTGGTCGATGACTCAGACCCCGACACCGAGCTCTCGCAACTACAGCATCTGCTGCAGACCGCCGAAGCCATCCGCGCCGACGGGCATCCCGACTGGTTTGTGCTGGCCGGACTGCTTCATGATCTCGGTAAAATTCTTTGTCTGTTCGGCGAACCGCAGTGGGCCGTGGTGGGCGATACCTTCCCGGTAGGGTGCCGGTATTCCAATGCGGTAGTGTATCCCGAGTTTTTTCGGTTTAATCCTGACTACCAAAATAGCACCTACCAGCAACCGCTAGGCGTGTATGCCGAAGGGTGTGGCCTGCGCAACGTGCACCTGTCGTGGGGCCACGATGAGTATCTGTATCACATCGTGAAGGATTATTTACCCGAACCCGCCCGGTATATGATCCGTTACCACTCGTTCTACGCGGCCCACCGCGAAGGAGCCTACGCCTACCTGATGGACGAACATGATCGCGCTATGTTCGCCTGGGTGAAGAAGTTTAACCCCTACGATCTGTATTCCAAGAGCGACGTCCCTCCCTCGGTAAAGCAACTGCGCCCCTACTACGAACGGCTGATTGCCAAGTATCTGCCCGAAAAATTGTGGTTTTAGAACGGTAGATAAGCGGGAGTTAGGAGATCCGACAAAGTATCGTTAAACTAGGCGATTGGCTCCTTCATAACCTATCCCGGCATGAAACTCATTCGCTCCGCTACCTTATTTTGCTTTTTTTTCTGCGCGCTTGCTTTCTCTCCCAACGTGGGTGAAGCAACCACGGCCGCTCTCCCGGGCAACGACGATCCGCCGAAGCTGGAAAACCCAATGGACGTGGCCTACCTCAAAAAGAACCTGCGGAAAAGCAGTCCGCGCCTGATCCTTACCCCCGCCGCTGAGAAACAACTCAAGAAAAAGCTGAAAACCGATCCGGTGGTGCAAAACGTGTACGCCGCTATCCGGCTAAATGCTCGGCAGATTGAGAACGAACCGCTGCTTGAGCGAATCATGGAGGGACGCCGGTTGCTGAGCACGTCCCGCGAGATGCTTTACCGGGTGAACGTGCTGGGGGTGGTGTACCGACTAGAGCGCAATACAGAAGTGCTAAACCGTCTGAACGATGAATTGCTGGCAGTCTGCGCTTTCTCCGACTGGAATCCATCACACTACCTCGACGTGGCCGAAATGGCAATGGCCGTAGCCCTGGCCGTGGACTGGGCAGGAGATGATCTGCCGAGAGCAACCGTGGCAGCGGCTAAAAACGCGCTTATCGAAAAAGGAATTATGCCTAGCTACACCCCGGAAGGAAGTCGCGTTCGCTGGATAAAAGGCACCAACAACTGGAACCAGGTGTGCCACGGTGGCATGGTCGCGGCCGCCATTGCCGTGGCCGAGCAAGACCCGGAACTGGCCGCCCGCACCATCAGCCGGGCCCTCGACGGCATGCCCCACGCCCTGCAGGAGTACGGTCCCGATGGAGTGTATCCCGAGGGCTCTACCTACTGGGGCTACGGCACCAGCTTCTCGGCGGTCACCTCGTCGATGCTGGAGAGTGCCTTCGGCACTGACTTCGGACTGGCTGAGTACCCGGCGTTTTTAGAAAGTGCCACCTTTCGTAAGCTCAGCATTGCCCCTTCGGGCTGGTACTACAACTTCGCCGACTGTGGTGACCAGCGCAGCCAAAACGGCGACTTCACCCTGGCGTGGTTCGCCAACCAAACCGGCAACGCTGCCTATTTTGAGAAAGAACGGTTTCTGCAACCTCCCGAAGCGATGGGTCAACTCGACCGCCACGCCGGAGCCGGGTTAGTCTGGCTATCACAGTTTGAGACAAAGAAAGAAAATCAACTGCCGCTGGCCTGGAAGGGAGACGGGGCCAATCCGGTGGTGATCTTTCGAGGAGACAGTACCCGCCAGTACTACTTCGGGGGCAAGGGCGGACGTGGCACGGTGAACCACGGCAACATGGACGCCGGTTCGTTCGTCTTTGAGCTGGACGGAGTGCGCTGGGTCGTTGATCCCGGTAACCAAAACTACAACGATCTGGAGCAAATCGGTTTTAATCTGTGGGGCAGTTGTCAGCACTGTGAGCGCTGGACGTTGCTCACCAAGAACAACTACGGGCACAGCACGCTTACCGTGAACGATGCGCGGCACGTGGTCGATGGCTTTGCCCCGATCAGCGAATTTAAGGACGGTAGCCAGCCGGAGGCAACCGTTGATCTGAGCGCAGCGTTCGGGGGCAAACTAGCGAATGCGACGCGGCGGTTCGTGAAGGAAAGCGACCGTGCGCTGCTGATCGAAGACCGGTTTACGCGTAGCGATTCTACGCAAAGCATCACCTGGCAACTGATGACCACGGCCGAGGTGGAAATCACCGAAGACGGCGCTACGCTAACCCAGGATGGCCAGCAGTTGAAACTAGCAAACCTATCGCATCCTGAGCTTAAAGTGTCGGTGATCTCGCTTGACCCGCCCCCGCTCAAGCTAGACCGCCGCATCGAGAACCTGAAGCGCCTTGAAATCCGAGTACCGGCCTACGTGCTTTCCGAAGGAGAAAGTACTTTGCGGGTGCGTTTGTCGGCAGAGGGGTGAGTTGATGCTTCGTAGGTATTGTAATCGTTTTCCGTACAAAAAGACGGTTTAAATAACTTAGTGGCACAAACTTACCCATACAGTGGTACAAATTTACCCACAGAGCGGTTGATTCTATGGTAGCGTGTTTGCTTTAAGAATACGTTATTGACATTTGCCGACGCTTGATCTGCAATTTTTAAGAAACTCAGGACGAAAAACTAATTTTCTGCGATTCAAAACGCAGAATATACGTATATTTTGCGATTCAAAACGCAGAATATGTTTGTTTCAAGAATTATCGCCGTAGAAATTGAGCGGTACCTGTTTCAGGGGAAAGCAATTATTTTGTTTGGCCCCCGCCAAGTGGGGAAGACAACCATTCTTCGGCAGTTACTTAAAGCCAGACCCGAAGAAGTTCTGCTGCTAAACTGCGATGAGGCCGACGTCAGAGAACTGTTGACCAACACCACATCGACCCGCTTAAAGGCGGTGGTTGGCAACCACCAAATTATTATTGTGGACGAAGCCCAACGGGTACCGGACATCGGTATCACCCTTAAGCTTTTCACCGACCAGATTGAGCAAGTGCAAGTGATCGCCACCGGCTCGTCGGCCCTGGAACTAGCCGCTAGAACCCAAGAATCACTGACGGGGCGCAAGTACGAGTTTATGCTCTTTCCTCTTTCGTTTGGTGAAATGGTGCAGCACCACGGCCTGCTGGAAGAAAAACGATTGATGCCCCATCGCTTGGCATTTGGTTGCTATCCCGAAATTGTGACCTCCCCCGGCCAAGAGAAAAAGCTTCTCAAACTGCTCGCCAACAGCTATCTCTACAAAGATTTGCTCGCGCTGGGTAAGGTCAATAAGCCACTTTTACTAGAGAAAATTGTGAAGGCATTAGCGCTGCAGTTAGGCAGCGAAGTGTCTTTTCACGAAGTAGGGCAACTGGTGGGAGCCGATAACCAGACAGTAGAGCGTTACGTAGATTTGCTGGAAAAAACGTTTGTCGTATTTCGCTTACCGGCCTACAGCCGCAACGTGCGCAATGAGATCAAAAAAGGAAAGAAAGTATACTTTTATGACAACGGCATCCGCAACGCCATCGTCGGAGATTTTAGCCTACCCGAGCATCGGGCCGACCGGGGGGCTTTGTGGGAGAATTATCTGATCAGCGAACGTTGGAAAGCGCTGACCTACCAGGAAATAGATGCCGAACGCTACTTTTGGCGAACCACCCAGCAGCAGGAAATCGATTATCTGGAAGAGCAGAAGCGGGCTCTTTTTGCGTACGAATTCAAATGGTCGACCAAGAGTAAGGCCAAGTTTCCTAAATCATTTACCAACCACTACCCCAATGCCGAGACCCAACTGATCACCCCAATTAACTTTGACACTTTTCTGCTGCCGGAACGAGCGAATGAGTAGTTCGTCTGATTGACTAATTACCCTCAGCGGCAACCCGCGGATACGTCAGGTGAAGCAGGCTGTGGTCAGCTACCTGCACCGGGAAATTGCTAATCCAAGCGTCAATGTCCTGGTTCTCATACTTCGGAGCGCTGATCCACAGTAGCTCCAGCAACCTATCGGCCAGCGCATCCAGCCCTCCTAACTGCTGGTAGGGAAACTCCTGGCCCTTGGTGTAGAAAGGAACCAGGTAGGCCAGGCCCCGGTAAATGCTGCTTCCCTCCGGTGATTGATAGTGCCACAAATCAATGCCCTGCTCTTCGGCGATGATAGCGTTTTCAACCAGGTGCTGCAGGTTCTTGATGCTGTAGCTCATTCCCTTGGTGCGGCTCAGTTCCCACGGCTGGCTACCGTCGGCCTTGATCTGCCGATCGATGCGCTTCACCTTCACTGAGTCCAGGATCATCTCGGCCACTGAGTCCTGCCCGGCAAACAGGGTGAAGGTGGCCACCTGGCTGTCGTAGGACGAGCCGTGGTTGTTGTGCCACATGCGCTCGTCCCATCCGTTTTTGCTGGTGATAAGCCAGTCGGTATACGCACCAAACCACTCCCGCAGTTGTTGGTAATCCGCTTCGCTCATCGCGTCGGATTCTCGGAGCAGTTCGATGCCGTTGACCACGTCCACCAGATCACCTGTCTCGATAATGCCAATGCCCCGCCCCTCGGTTTTGCCGGGAATGGCCTGTCCGTATTCTAAGTGAGGATTCATCCGGGTTTTGGGATCTAAAAACCAGGTAGTCAGCAGTTCCATTGCTTTCTGCGCGTAGGTTTCGTCTGCCGTGTAGAACCAAGCCAGCGACAACGGAAACACCGCATCGGCCATCCGACGAATGGCGGGCCCGTCGAAGTTTTCGTATTCCGGATTCTTTACGCCGTCGTTTCGCACGTAGGGCAGGCCGTCTTCGGTATCGGGGTTAGGCCACCAGTAGATGCCCAGGCTGTAGTAATCGTGCTTGTCACCGCTGGGCGGCATCATTTTCTTCTGCATCACCGAGGGCGGCTCCATCGATAGCAAACGATTCGCTTGCTGCCGGAGCGAGTCTACCGCTTCGGCATAGGGGGCGGCACCTGCCCTAACCTTGGCTCGAGCCAGATTCAGTCGCTCCTTATCGTAGAGCGTTAGTCCGGGGTGTTTCGGCCCGCTTGATGCGTGAAGTCCTACTGCGCTTGGCACCGCATTTCCAGGCAGTAGATTTTGAGCGGTGGTTGACGACTGGATAAGCAGTGCTAGCGCGATACAAATTCTAATGAAAAGTTTCATAGTGTGTTTAAAGTACTTAGCTACAAGCAGTTACGAAAGCAAAACGTCATTTCGGAGCGTAGCGTAGCGATGGCACCCAGCGAAGATCATAAATTTCGAAATAGAAGTTTACAAAAAAAGTTGAATACGCAACCATCTTCTTTGATTAATGATTTTGTCAATTTATTCAACAAAAACTAATTTTTTCCTAAAAAGACGTAATCAGATAAATTTGTTTATATATTGTTCGCAGTAGCTTCTCTTAGCAAGATTATATTTCCTGTCCACAACCCGGCGCGCTCATGATTTTCATCTACGATAGTGGTTAATCCTTCCCGCCTGCTTCCAATACCTATCTCTCACCCTCACAATCCCTATCCCTATCCTATGTTCACACCCTTACTCCACTTTCTGCGGTGGCGTCACTATCTGGCCATTGCCCTAGTGTCGTGCCTGACCACCAGTTTCCTGTTTGCTTCTCCCGGCGAGAAAGCAGACCCACCCATGAAAACCGACCAAACGGTGTTCACCGTGCGCGGCACCGTCACCGACTCCGAAACCGCCGGAGCGCTACCGGGCGTTAACGTGCTGGTGAAGGGCACCACCATCGGTACGGTTACCGATGTAGAGGGCAACTACGCCCTGGACGTGCCCAACGACAACGACGTTCTGCTGTTCACCTCCATTGGCTACGTGACGCAGGAGATTCCGGTGAACGGACGCTCAGAAATTAGCCTTCAAATGGCCGAAGACATTCAAGCACTGGAAGAAGTCGTCGTCGTCGGCTTCGGTACTGAAGAAAAAGTGAACCTCACCGGGGCGGTGGGCACGGCCGACGGCGAAGTGCTTGAAAACCGCCCCATTGCCAACACCGCCGAGGGTTTGCAAGGCGTGATTCCCAACCTGAATATTGCCCCTTCCAGCGGCGATCCGGCCCAGCCCATTCGCTTCAACGTGCGCGGCTACACCTCCATCAACGGCGGCGAGCCGCTGGTGCTGGTCGACAACATTCCGATGGATCTGAACCGCATCAACCCCAACAATATTGAAAGCATCAGTGTGCTCAAGGATGCCTCAGCCTCGGCTATCTACGGGGCCCGCGCGGCCTACGGGGTGATCTTGGTTACCACCAAGAGCGGGCGCGACGGCGAAGTACACGTGAACCTGAATACCCAGTGGTCGCTGGCCCGGCCCATCTTCAACATGGACCCCATCACCGACCCCCACCAGTTTGTGCTGGCCCGTAACCTGGCCAACGAGCGTAGCGGATTGCCACTCATTGAGCAGGATATAATTGACGGCACCCGACGCTACAGCGAAAACCCTACCCCCGAAAATGCCTGGGGCGTGGTGGACGGTGAGTTACGCTACTATGGCTTCAACGATTATCAGAACCGCATCTTGACCGACTTTGCCCCCACCGACCAGCACGATGTGTCGATTGTGGGAGGGGATGAGAACGCTTCTTTCTTCGCTTCCATCGGCTACCTGAACAAGGATGGTTACCTACGAAACAGCGAGAAGAACGAAAATTTCAAGCGCTACAACGTGCTGCTAAAGGCCGACTTTCAAATAAACGACTGGCTTAAGCTTGAGGAGCGCGTAATGTTTAACTCGCAGCGCAATGACGAGCCGCACTTTTACAACTGGGACGTGAACATCAACTCCCTGGCGCGGGTGAGCCCCATCATGCCGATTCAGTTTCCTGATCTGCCCTTCTACCAAGAGCAGGGTGACCGGGCTGAATACGAGCAGTACATTGGCATGTACTTCGGGGGTACCAATTTCTTCCCTTACCTGGAAGACGGCGGCCGCACCACCTTCACCAACAACGACACCTGGCTTACGCAGGGCATAGAGCTAACCCCCATTGAGGGGCTGAAACTGTACGGCACCTTCTCGTACAACCTCTTCGACGTGGACTACCAGGACGTGCAGAGCAAGATAGAGATTGTGTCGACCGACCTAAGAGAAGCAAACCCCATCAGTAACGGCTTTAGCGGCGACGATTGGATTGAGAACCGCACCTACGATCGCCGCTACTACGTGCTGAACACCTTTGCCGAGTACGAGATGAAACAGTTTCCCCGCCACGACCTTACTGCGCTGGTGGGCTTCAACCAGGAATACCGGAGGGAGAAGGCGATAGGCGTTCAGAACCGTTCGTTGATCACTCCGGCCATCACCGATATCAACGCCACGGTAGGCACGCAGCAAACCTTTGGCTCCAGTTCCGACAACGCGCTGCGGGGAGCCTTTTACCGCGTCAAGTACATTTACGACGACCGCTATCTGTTTGAATCGAGCGGGCGTTACGATGGCACCTCCCGCTTTCCAACCGACGACCGCTACGGCTTCTTCCCGTCGTTTTCGGTGGGCTGGCGTATCTCCGAGGAAGCCTTTATGAGCGGCTCCGACAGTTGGCTCGATAACCTAAAAGTTCGGGCTTCCTACGGCGAGTTGGGTAACCAGGTGCTGCAGAATCAAAACCAGCTTGGCTTCCAGGCCTACGCTCCGGAGCGGGAGCAAATCAACTATCCTTACATTCCCACGCTGGGTATTGGCCAAGCGAACTATATTATGAGTAATGGGCAGATTCCGTTCGTATCGGCTCCCGGCTTGGTGAGTCCGACCCTTACCTGGGAAACGGTGGCCACCCGTAACCTTGGCTTAGATCTTACCATGTTTGGCAACCGCTTCGACGCGTCGTTCGACGTATACACCCGCGAAACTAAGGATATGTTGCTGCGCGTAGAGTTGCCCGACGTGTTGGGCACCCAACCTCCCCGGAGCAACGGGGCCGACCTGCGCACCCGGGGCTGGGAAGCTTCCATTGCCTGGCAAGACCGGGTGGGCACCGACTGGGGCTACAACATTGTCATTGCCTTATCGGATTATATGGCCGAGATTACCCGCTACAACAACCCGAACGGGGAGCTTAGCATTGGCGGAGACGGGGAACTGAATAACTACTACGTGGGACAGCAACTGGGTGAAATCTGGGGCTTCGAGACGGTAGGAATTTTTCAGAGTCAGGATGATGTAGATAACGCTCCGGATCAAGGGGCAGTAGGTAGAAACTGGCGGGCGGGTGATATTCAATACGCCGACCTGAACGGTGATGGCGTAGTTGATGTCGGTAGCAACACCCTAAGTAATTCAGGCGACCGCCGGGTGATCGGCAACACCACGCCCCGGGGTTCGTTTGGCTTCACCGGTGGGGTGAGCTATAAGAACTTCCGGCTCACCGCCTTCTTTCAGGGCATTTTGCAACGCGACATCTGGCCCAGCTCGGGCAACTGGACGTGGTTCTTCCCCTTCAACGCGGGGCACGTAGAGAACTACTACCTCACTGACACCTGGAGCGAGACCAACCGCGATGCCTACTTTCCCGCCCCCCATATCTCAACCCGAGACGACAAGAACAAACAAGTGCAGTCGCGCTTTATTCAGAACGGAGGCTACGTGCGCCTGAAGAATATCACACTCAGTTATAACCTTCCTGAGGGACTACTCAGCCGTGCCGGAATGTCCTCGGCCCGATTGTTTTTCACCGGGGCCAACCTGTGGGAGTACAGCCCGATTCGTCCGCCGCTGGACCCAGAAACGGCTTACGGAGCCATTCAGTACCCTATCCAGCGCATCTTCACGGTCGGAGCCGGTGTCTCCTTTTAATTCTGCTACTTAAATCAGTATCCTATGAAACGCTACATAAAATTCAGCTTTTTAGTTGTTGCCGCCTGGTTCGTGCAGGCTTGCAACGACGAGTTTCTCGAGCGGCAGCCGCTCGACGAGATCAACAACGAGGTGTTCTGGAACAACGAGAACGACCTACGGGTGTACAACAACAGCATATACAATATTGCCCGGGCTGATGATAATATCCCTATCCTAATGGGGCACGATGACGGCTTTAACAGCCACCGCTACAGCATCTGGTACCTAGATGAGTTTACTGACAACATGGCTCCAATTAATCAGCGGCATACGCGCTACCAGGAAGTGCGGGCTGGAAAGCACTTGATACCCTCTAATCCCGAGTGGTTTGGTTACCGGGGGTGGAACCTAGTGCGCGCGGTTAACTTCGGTTTGGAAAATTACGATCGGGTAGAAGCTGATCAGGAAATTATTGACAAATACGCCGGAGAGGCGCGTTTGTTTCGAGGGTGGTTTTATGCCGACAAGGTGCAGCACTTCGGTGATGCCCCTTGGATCGACCGTACGCTTAACATCGACTCAGAAGAGCTGTTTGCTGCACGCACCCCCCGCGAGGAGGTGATGGCCAACGTGCTGGAAGACCTGAACTTTGCCACCACGGCGCTGCCCGACGACTGGGGCGACGGCAACGCTCCGGGGCGCCTGAACCGCTGGTGCGCCCTGCTGGTGAAATCGCGCGTGTGCCTGTTTGAGGGCACTTGGCGCAAGTATCACGGCGGCGCCGATGCCGAAATGTGGCTGCAGGAAGCCGCCTCCGCTGCCAAGGAAGTGATGGACAACGGTCCGTATACCCTTTATAACACCGGCGACCCCGAAAACGACTACAACGCCTACCATCGGGTGCTCGACCTCACGGGTAATCCCGAGGTGATGTACTGGCGCAAGTACCAACTAGGCGTGGTCACCAATCACGTGCAAAGCTATTGGAGCGATTACTCGGGCGGAGCCACCAAAAGCATGGTGGACGATTACCTGTGCACCGATGGGTTACCGATATCGTTGTCGCCGCTATACCAGGGCGATGCCACCATTGAGGATGTGTTCGTGAACCGCGACCCGCGCCTGCGGCAAACCGTGCTGCACCCCGACGACTCGGAAAAGTACAAGTACCACAATGCCGACGGCCGCGACTATCCCCGCTTGGTTGGCATGCCCGGGGGGCGCCAAAGCACTACTGGCTACCACATCATCAAGGTGTACAACGCCGACGATATGATTGGCAAGGCGTTTAATACGGGCGAGCATCCGGCTATTATTTTGCGCTTTGGCGAGGTGCTGCTTAACTATGCCGAGGCAATGGCCGAACTGGGGCAACTCACCCAGGCCGATCTTGACATCAGCATCAACCTGCTGCGCGACCGGGTGGCCATGCCGCGCATGGACCTGGGCACCCTGCCCGCCGACCCCCGCTACGCCGCCGACGGAGTGTCGCCTCTGATCGCTGAAATCCGCCGCGAGCGCCGCGTGGAGCTCTTTATGGAAGGACACCGTTACAACGACCTGCGGCGCTGGCGGCAGGGTAAAAAGCTCGAGCAGCCCGATCTGGGTATTCAGTGGGACGCTGACGCTGAAGCGCGCTACGAAGGAGCCAACGTAGCCACAAGTGTAGACCCGGAAACCGGTAATACCTATATCAACGTATACGCCGGTACCGACTTTGCTGACCCGGTGTTCGACGAGAGCAAGCACTATCTGTGGCCCATCCCGCTCAACACCATCGCACAAAACCCGGCTGTCACCCAAAACCCCGGCTGGGGCGGCGCTGAGTAGACAGTCGCTACGCAGTGTAGTATCGTAGAAGGTCCGCCGCGGAAACGTTGCGGACTTTTTCTATTCCACGGTTGCCCGGTCGATCTTGTCTATCAATCGTACGTAACCGGAGCGTATCTGAGCGATGCGCAAATACGCATTAGTTATTTGTCTTTGGTATCACTAAATTTGCGCCTCCATGAACACCGTCCTAGAAACTGACTTTACCCTTCCTAACCAGATCCGCTTCTACCGAGGCAAGGTGCGGGACGTGTATTTTCTGGACCGCCAGGTGGTGATGGTGACCACCGATCGGATATCCGCCTTCGATGTTATTCTGCCGCGGGCGATTCCGTTCAAGGGGCAGGTGCTCAATCAGATTGCCAGTCACTTCCTCATTTCAACCTCCGACATTGTGCCCAACTGGGTTATCACCGTGCCCGACCCCAACGTGATGATCGGGCTGGCCTGCGACCCCTTCCCCATCGAGATGGTGATTCGTGGCTACCTGGCGGGGCACAGTTGGCGGGTGTATCAGGCCGGAGGACGAACCCTCTGCGGAGTGCCCCTGCCCGAAGGATTGCGAGAAAACGATCCGCTGCCCGAACCAATCATCACGCCCACCATCAAAGCCCACGAAGGGCACGACGAAGATATTTCGCGGGAGCAAATCTTGGCGCAGGGCCTGGCCACTGAAGAAGACTACCAACGGTTGGAACAACTCACGCGCCAGCTCTACGAACGCGGCACCCAACTGGCGCGAGATCGCGGACTGATTCTGGCAGACACCAAGTACGAATTCGGTAAGCTAGAGGATAAGATCCACCTCATCGACGAAATTCATACTCCCGACTCCTCGCGTTATTTCTACGCCGACGGCTTCGAGGAACGGCAGGAGCGGGGCGAACCACAGAAGCAACTATCCAAGGAGTTTCTGCGGCAGTGGCTCATTAGTTCGGGCTTTCAGGGGTTGGATGGACAAACCGTGCCCGAAATGACCGACGAGGTAGTGAATAGCATCTCTGACCGCTACGTGGAACTCTACGAAAAGCTGCTGGCCATGCCTTTCGCCCGAGAAGAAACCGACAACCTGGGGAAACGCATCGAGCGAAACATATTAAACGCCTTATAGTTTTTAAGTATCAATCATTCTTAATCGCACTTCGCGCATGAAGTATTCCATAGACAAAAAAGAACAGTACAGCCTAGTGAGTCTCGAAGAAGACAAGCTCGACGCTTCCGTAGCCCCGGAGCTCAAGTCAGAACTAATCACCATGCACGCCGAGGGCACCCGCAACCTGATCCTAAACATGGGGCAGGTGAAGTACACCGACTCTTCCGGACTAAGCGCCCTGCTGGTAGGCAACCGCATTTTTCGTGAAGACGGCGGCACCTTCGTGATGGCCGCCCTGAACGATCACGTGATGAAGCTGCTTAAGATTTCTCAGCTAGACAGCGTACTTTCTATCGTGCCCACCACCGAAGAGGCGGTCGACACGGTATTTCTCAACCAGATTGAGCAAGACCTGGGCGAAGACGACAATCAGGAAGAGGGCACGAATTGATCGTTGGCTTTTCAACTAAAAATACTAGGCGCAAATTCGGCTACTCCGGCCTTCGGGCGGCACCCCACCAGCCAACTGCTCACCGTAGAAAACTTTCACTGCCTGATCGACTGCGGCGAAGGCTGCCAGATGCAGTTGATTCGCTACCGAACCAAACCGAGCAAAATCACGCACATCTTTATCAGCCACCTGCACGGCGACCACTTCTACGGGCTCATTGGCCTGCTCAACACCTTTAGCCTGAGCGGCCGCACCGATGCCCTGTCGATTTTCGGCCCGCCCGGCCTGGCCGACGTCATTCGGGTGCAACTGCGGCAGTCACACACGGTGCTTAAGTATCCCACGCACTTCACCGCCCTGGAGGCAGACGTGTCAGCATGTATCTACGAAAGTCCATTGCTCCGAGTGACTACCTTACCCATGGATCACCGAATCCCTTGCTCGGGCTTTCTGTTTCGAGAGTCGCCCAAACCCCGCCGCATCGACAAAGAAAAGCTTTCGGACAACCTTTCGGTGGCTGATTTTTTGGCCCTGAAGGAAGGAAAAGACTTGTACCATACCGACGGCACCCTGCGTCACCGCAACGAGGACTTGACGTTGCCACCGCGCCAAAGCCGCTCGTACGCCTACTGCGCCGATACGCGCTACCAAGCTTCGCTGGCCGATGCGGTTCAGGAAGTGGATCTGCTGTATCACGAGGCCACTTTTATGCACGCGGAGGCCGAACTGGCGGCGGCGCGCTATCACAGCACCACCGTGCAGGCCGCCACGCTGGCAAAAGAGGCCCGGGTGGGGCAACTGCTCATCGGCCACTACTCGAGCCGGTACCGGGATTTGAACCCGCTGCTGGCCGAAGCGCAAGCGGTGTTCCCCCGCACCCAACTAGCCCTCGAGGGGCACGATTACTCCATCGCCGACTAACAATCTGATCCTCAATGGCTTCCCCGCTAGCGCATCGCAAAAATACGCTCTTCATTATTTTGAGTGGTATCTTCCTAACTAACGCGATTGTCGCCGAACTCATTGGGGTTAAAATATTTTCTCTTGAGGGCACCCTGGGGCTGCCGCCCGCCCAGATTCCGCTGTTGGGTGACTTTGTGCTGGACTTTAACCTGGCGGCGGGAGTGGTGATCTGGCCGGTGGTGTTCATCACCACCGACATCATCAATGAGTACTACGGCAAGCGCGGGGTGCGGCTGATCAGCTTTTTCACGGTGGCCTGCATCAGCTACGTGTTCGTGGTGATCTACGTGGTGACTGAGCTATCGCCCGCCGACTTCTGGCTACAGGTAAACAGCCAGGATGCCGACGGCCAGCCCTTTGATATCGACTTTGCGTTTGACAGAGTATATCTGCAGGGGTTGGGGATCATCATCGGCTCACTGGTGGCCTTTATGGTGGGGCAGTTGTTAGACGTGGTGGTGTTTCATCGGCTGCGGCGCCTTACCGGCAAAGACAAAATCTGGTTGCGCGCCACCGGTTCTACCCTAGTTTCGCAACTGATTGATAGCTACGTGGTGCTTTTTATCGCCTTCTACGTATTCGGCAACTGGCCCATCGAGCAAGTGGCCGCGGTGGGTATCGTCAACTATACCTACAAGTTCGTGGTGGCGCTGGCCGTTACGCCCCTGCTCTACGTAGCCCACTACCTCATCGACCGCTACTTGGGCAAAGAAACCGCCGAACAGCTGATGGAAGAGGCTAGCCGGGAAATCTAGCTTTTATGAACGACACTGAGTTCAATTTTTCTGAACCCCTACTGACGACGCTTAGTTAGTGATCCCCCCGTATTCTACAGCACAAAAAAGCCACTGACTTTTCTTGTCAGTGGCACTTGTTGATCATAGATACTTCATCTTTTGGCCTGTTTATTTCATGCTTACCTTTTTTGTCGGCGAGATAGAAAGCATCTCTATGATATCCTTGGCTGGTATGCAGAACGAAATACCTTCTATACCGTTTCCTATTAGCTTGGAATTAACTACTCCGATTAGTTCTCCGTTTTTATTCACTAGGGCACCGCCGCTGTTGCCAGGGTTCACGCTAACGTCGGTTTGTATTGCTTCGTAACGGTCTTGTTTACGAATTCCAGAAATAATTCCTTTACTTATTGTTTGTCCAAGTTCCAGAGAGGTAGGAGTACCTATGGCAAATACTTCATCTCCACTACGGTAGTTTTCCTCCGCACTCAGCGCGAAGGCATGCTTGGGTTTGGCATCTACTTTCAACAGGGCCAGATCAGTGTATTCATTTGCTCTTACAAAACTAGCTGAGAAGTGATCACCGTCGTTGGTGATCACTTCTAGATCATCTTTTTTGCTAGCAACAACATGGTAGTTAGTGATGATGTACCCTTCATTGTTGATAAAAAAACCGCTACCGTGTCCGTCAACGTGGTTGATGGTTACCGTCGCCTGCTGAGCTTCTCCTAGATTCTTTGTGTCGCGTATCGGATTGACTAATGCGAGTTCAGGCAACGAAACATCCGTGACGGTCTCTTTACCCAATAGTTTTTGCACCTCTTTCTCGTTCAAGAAATCAATAAGCGACTGAGTGAGGGCATCTTTCATAGCCGCTCTTGTGTAACTATTGTCCTCGTACGCGCTAGAGCTAAACTCGCCAGACGTTGCCGTTTTGGTACTGCTATACTTCGGAACGTTATACACATCTGAAATTTGCCAATCTATTGTTGTTTCGGCAACCAGATAATGAGAGTAACTGTAGCCTCTAAAGGGCTTTACCCCATTGAATGTGATCTTTTTTACTTCCGCGCTGATGTACATGGTGTTGGTTTTGTCCTTGAGAACGCTCCGCACCGTGTCCATGTAGCCGTACTCCTTTAGAAGATCGTTGAGTTGTACTGTGAAAATCGAATTGTCCAGTTGAATACCTTCTTTGTTGTATTCGGTCTTTTTTGATTTCTTATTTTTGACGTACCGCTTGTGACTGTAAATATTAATAGCCAAATCATCTTCACCTAAGTCAAACGAAGTAGTCTGCAGATATAAGTACTTCTGGTTCTCCTGACGATAGGCTATCTTGGTTCGGGATGGGACGGTCATCGTCTTTTCGTAGTTGAAGCTCTTTGGTCCGGAGTCACCAAGAGGAGGAAATATCATAATCCCAAACGGGACCCACGACAGTATATATAAAGCGGACTTTTTGTTTTGAAAGTGAACTCGGTGCTCTGGCTTATACCCCTTTTCTTCTACCCTAACTTCTTTTACTGTCATGTTTCTTCTCATAGGAGCTGTCACGTGCTTCCCTTTTCCAGAGGGCTCATTATTCACGTAAACTCGCGCATCAGCAGATTTGGTGTCTACGGTCACTTTCTGATATTTGCCATTCAAGATGGATGCACAACTCGTGCATATCAGAAAGTATGTTGCTAACGTTGCTGTACTAAGCAGTTTCATCAGTTTTGCTGGTTTTGTTTTACATTTTATACAGTAAATACAATATAGCGGAAGCTGCTGGTTTGGATATCCGTCTGTTGCCGTATTCCTTACATCAAAAGATTTAGGACAAGTGCAAACATTTAAAGTTTGGTCGTTCTGACTAAGTTATCGCAAATAATCGCCGTAGCCACACCCACGTTCAGCGACTCGGCCCGTCCGTAGCGCGGAATGTGCAAATACTGGCTGATACTAGATTCTAGCGCCGCCCGGATGCCCACCGACTCGTTGCCTAGTACGATAATTCCCCCCGGGCGGGGCGGAGCGAAATCGTGCACGTTGGCCCCCCGGTCGAGCGCGGCCCCGTAGACCGGCCCGGTGGCTTGTTGCAGATAATCTTCCAAATGGGTATAGGCGACCGCTACCCGCAAAAAAGAGCCCATGCTGGCGCTGATCACCTTGGGCGCGTAGGCGTCGGTGGTAGCGGTCGAACCTACAATTTGGCGGATGCCGTACCAGTCGGCGATGCGCAAAATAGTGCCCAGGTTGCCCGGGTCGCTCACGTCGTCTAGCGCCAAAGCGTACGATCCATCCGGAGGTAACTGCGCGTTCACCGCCGGGATAGCCACCACCGCCAGGGCGCTTTGGTTGTTCTTAAAGGAACTCAGCGACGACAAAGCGGGTTCGCTCAATTCTAGCACCGAAAAATCTTTTGCCCGCGGAGTGAGCAATTCGCGGTGCGTTTGCAAAAACAGTTCGGTGGCCGCCAACGTTTCTACTTTAAAGGACGACGCGAGCAATTCCAGTACGCTTTTTGCCCCTTCTACCAAAAACAATCCGTGCCGATGCCGGTACTTCTTCTGATGAAGCGATTTGATGAGTTTTGTCAGCTTCCGATTGATCATAAACGACCTAATTAATACACTACAGCGTGAGTACTAGAGCGATTATACGCCAATTTTCGGTTTTATCTATTATTATTAGCACCGTGGGGTGCGTGGGTACGCGTTACCTGGACGAGGGTGAGTATTTATTGCACGAACAAGAAATTAAGGGCGCTAACAAGATTGATGAAGGAGCCCTTGACGATTTCTATCGGCAGGAACCCAACAGCAGTTTGCCGCTACTGCCGGTGTACCCGTTCGTGCAGCTCTACCAAATGGGCCTGAAGCGCTACGACAAAGAAGCCCTTCAGCAGGAAAAAATAGAAATTACGCAAAAGTACGATCAAAAAATTGAGGCCGCCCGGGCCGAAGAAAAGAAAAATAAGGTAAGGCGGCTAGCTCGCAAAAAAGAAAATAAGGTTTCTAAGGTCGAGCGCAGCCTCAAGGAGGGTAACCTACTCATGCGCTGGGGCGAGCCGCTGGCCATCTACGACAGTAGCCTGGCCGAAACTACCCGGGCGCAAATGGAGAGCTACTTACACACCAAGGGCTACTTCGACGGCGACGTGGAGCATGAGGCGGTGGTAGACGGAAAAAAAGTGACCTCGGTCTATACCGTGCAGGAGGAGATGCCCTATCGCATTGATACGGTGGTTTACCGAAGCGACGACAAAGACCTTCTTTCGCTTATTGAGGAAAATTCGGATGAACGGGTGATCCGGCAAGGGCAGGTATACGATCAGGACAAATTTGGCCAGGAGCGCGAGCGCATCGAGAACCTGCTTAAGAACCGGGGGTACTACGATTTCAGTCGGCAGTACGTAGACTTTAGCGTAGATTCCACCGTGGGCAGCCGTGAGGTGAAGGTATACACCAATATCAAGGAGCCCGCCAAGCGGGGCTACCACCAAGCGTTTCGGATAGATTCGGTTATCTTCACCACCGATGCGGATATGCCCGGGGTGGGCGAACGGCAAACCGGCGTTTACAACAATATCACCTATCGCTACTACGACTATCAGTACTACAAGAAAATTCTTGATCGACGCATCTTTCTGTATCCTGATAGCCTGTACTCCCGCGATGCTACCTTAGAGACTCAGCGCCAGCTCTCTAACCTGAACACCTTCAAATTTATCAACATCAACTACGACACCTCCGGCGGGCAATTTATCGCCAACATCTACGCCAGTCCGCTCAAGAAATTCCAGACGGCCAATGAGATCGGACTCAACGTGAGCCAGGGAATACCCGGTCCGTTCGTCAATGCTTCACTGCAGGTGAAAAACGTTTTTGGCGGATTAGAAATACTAGAAATTAGCGGGCGGGCGGGCATTGAGGGCGTGCCTCCCGTTACCGAAGTCGGAGGGGTGGGAGCGTACCGAAGTGTAGAAATGGGCGGCAACCTGGCCCTCACCTTTCCGCAGTTTGTCTTTCCACTGCCTACCCGGCTGAAATCTCGACTGGGACGGCTAAACCCCAAGACCCGGGTGCAAACCGGGTACAGTTTCACCAACCGTCCGGAGTTTATTCGCGAGAACTTTAAAACCACGCTTTCTTACAACTGGCAAAAAGGGCAAAAAGTCCTCTATAATCTCACCCCCGTCGACGTTAACTTTATCAACTCAGTGATACAGTCAGAGGCCTTCCGCGACACGCTCGCCAACGACATGGAAATTTACGGCTTTCCCCTGAGTCGTGCCTTCGAGCCCTCATTTGTGTCGAGCATGAGTTTCACTACCATTTTCAACTTTAACGATTACGGCAGTAGCCAGTTGATTGAAGGCACCGTAGGGACGCCCACCTACCTAAAGCTATACGCCGAAGCGGGGGGCACCATTCTCAATTTCTTCGGAACTGATCTGCTAGAGCGGGCTAACTTAGAATATTTTAAATACGTCAAGCTCAACACCGACTTCAGGCAGTATATCAGTTTGGCCCGCGACAACACGCTGGCCTACCGCTTTAACGCGGCGGTGGCGATCCCCTACGGAAGTGATACGCTGGCATTGCCCTACGAAAAATACTTATTTGCAGCGGGAAGCAATAGTATCCGGGGCTGGTTTCCTCGCCGACTGGGTCCCGGCGGTGCCCCTCCCCGCAAAACCGATAGCGACGGCTACTTCGAGTATGATCTTGAGCAGCCGGGTGAAGTGCTGCTCGAAACCAGCGTCGAGCTGCGCAGCAAGCTGTTTGGCTTTGTAAACGGAGCTCTTTTTGTGGACGCGGGCAACGTGTGGCGCTTACAGGACTTTCCGCCCGACTCCGATACCGGTGAATTGCGTCCCGGTGCGGCCTTTCGTTTTAGCACTTTTTGGGATCAGATTGCGATCGGATCGGGAGTCGGACTGCGTTTTGATTTCTCCTTTCTGATTTTCCGCCTCGATTACGGGGTGAAAATGTATGACCCGGCTAGAGAAGAAGGTAACCGGTGGATTGGGCAAAAATTTACGGCCTGGCAAGAGATTCTCAACGGTCGACCTTACATTGGCATTGGGTACCCTTTTTAGCGCTAAATCCGTTTTTATTCGCTTTTCTTGATTAAAATAGTTATATTTTTTTGATAAAGGACGCAAAAGTTACATCTTTAACAACGTAATTGGGCTCGGATGGCTGCTTTAGCAAAAGGTGCACATGGCTACCGTTTCGGACTTCCTATTTTTTGATCGCATTATCACTACCAAACCTGACCGTATGCAACTATTTTTTACTGCTGCAATACTGTGCCTCTTGGCAATAAGCAAACCGGCTCTCGGTCAACCAAACGTCATCTTCCACGATGATTTTGAAACGGGCGCCTTTCGGTCGGAATGGCTTTTGATTCCGGCCCGACAGAACGGGGTGGTGGAGATATTCTCCGGTTCTATGCTGCAGGGTCAGTACGCTGCTCGCATGGGCAAAAGCACCGACGGAGACTATGTTCTCAATAAACTAGACCTGTCCTTGGATCTTTCTGCCTACGACGATGCTGAACTACGGGTGTCACTGGCGCACCAGCACGATGACCCCCACGCGCAGGATGGCATCTACCTTAGCGACAACGGACGTGATTTTGTCAAGGTCTTCGGCTTCGCGTTCGGTGCGTGGGACGCTGCCGGAGGCCAACTTCCCCCCCTCAACCTAAAAACACTGGCCGCCCGGCACGGCATGAAGCTGTCTGATCAGTTTGTGATTCGCTTTCAGCAGTATGACGACCACGATTTCACCGGCGGGGCAGATTTCAGCGACGGGCTCTACCTGGATGAGGTCACTGTGCAAACTGTGCCCGCCGATTACGCACAGTTGCCCTTTTCGGACGATTTTGAGGAGGGAGTGTTCTCGTCCTACTGGTCGGTAGGCAATCCCACCGGCAGCAGTTCTACGGATTCTGTAGCCATCAGCCCCAACGGTTTGGTAGACGTATTTTTATCCGATGACTCGGTGCAGCAACACCTGGTGCGGCTGGGCAGTAAGGTAGATAAGCAGTGGACCACCAACGCGCTGGACCTTCGCTTGAATCTGCTGGGACAGCAAAATATCTTTCTGAGCTTCAAAATACTGAACAACCACGACGAAACCCACGAACTCGATGGCCTTTTCTTTAGCGACAACGGGGGCCAGCGATTCGTAAAAGTACTCGACTTCGATTTCGACCACTGGAAAGCCGGTCAGTTCGGCCAACTGCCTCCGCTGTCGGTCGACAAACTCGCGCGCGAAAGTGGTTTGTCGCTCACCGACCGTTTTGTGATTCGGTTTCAGCAGCACGACGACGACGATTTTTCGGGAAGCCGCTTCACCAGCGACGGTTACTACCTAGACGACGTCCGGGTTGTTTCTCAGGACCAGACGTACACATCACTCCCGTTCGCCGAAGACTTTGAGGAAACTACGCTGTGTCCCTGCTGGCGCTGGGCCTTCCCCCGGTACGCCGACGTCGTCACGGAGGTGAAACCCAACGGAGTGGTAGAGATTGTCTTTGTAGATAGCCTCCGAGGAAAAGCTATCCGACTGGGAAGCCGGGCCGACAAATGCTACGCCACCAATGCTTTAGACCTGCACCTGCACCTGCAACACGCGCAGAATCCGCAGCTGACGTTCTGGTTACGCGACCATTACGACGAAACCCATTCGCAAGACGGTATTTACTTTAGTGACGACGGGGGGGCTAGTTTTGCCAAGGTGAGCACTTTTGATGGCGACCGTTGGGGCGACCACGTTTTCGGACGCTACGCCCTTGATATTCGACGGTTGGCCTCTGCCCACCAACGCAAACTCACCGACCGCTTCGTGATTCGGTTTCAGCAGCACGACGACGATGATTTTGATGGAACGCGGACCAACAGCGACGGTTTCTATCTCGACGATATTCAGGTGCGTGAGCCCGAGGTGGTTTACTACCGCGCTTTGCCCTTCACCGAAACCTTTGAGTCAGATTCGTTGGAAGCTTACTGGCAGCACGGTGATCTGACCACGACAGCTCCTGCTACTACGGTGCTGCCCGATGCCACGGCCAGTTTGATAGATTCGTTGAGCCACACTGGCCAGCGCGCCCTGTTGCTGGGCAAACTAACCGACGGGTATCCCACGGTGAGTGCCCTGGATATGTGCCTGAACCTGGCGCGTCAATCAGCGCTGGAGCTTGGTTTTTGGCTATACAGCAACCATGACCAAACCAACCCGGAAGATGGTGTCTGGCTGAGTGACAACGGGGGGCAGTCGTTTAAGAAAGCATATAGTTTTGATCACCACCATCCTGGTGAATACGTAGCAGTTCAACTTAACCTCGACTCATTGTTAGCAGAAACCAAGCAGCGCTACTCCGAACGCTTCGTGATCCGCTTTCAGCAGATGGGCGACCGGCAAGTAGGAGGTTTGGGAACCCACCGTCACGGAATTGTGCTTGACGATATCACAATAGGCAGTCCGCTGGTGGCGGAGCCAGTGTCTCAAGCAAACGACTCTACCGCCCGTACCAACTAATTACACGCAATCGCATCATGTTTAAGGAAACTGTTGTCACCTGGTTTGGTGGATTGCAAAATCGCATTTGTGCTTCCATAGAGGAAGCCGACGGAAGTGGCACTTTTCGCGAAGACGTCTGGAAACGTCCTGGCGGCGGCGGCGGACGAGCCCGGGTGATCACCGACGGGGCAGTCATTGAGAAGGGTGGGGTTAACTTTTCGGCAGTACACGGCCCTACTCCTACTTCCATCCTAACGGCACTGCAATTGGAAGAAGCCGAATTCTACGCCACCGGAGTGTCCATTGTGATGCATCCGCGCAGTCCTCGGGTGCCAATCATTCACATGAACGTGCGCTACTTCGAGATGAGCAACGGGGTGTCTTGGTTTGGGGGCGGAATCGACCTTACCCCTCACTACGTTGATGAAGAAGACGCCCGTTTCTTTCATGCATCACTAAAGCGCGTATGTGATCGTCATTCTGCGGAGTATTATCCCCGCTTTAAGACTTGGGCTGATGATTATTTCTACGTTAAACACCGCCAGGAAACGCGTGGCATTGGCGGCATTTTCTTTGATCGTTTGTCCGCCACCGAAGCCATCAGTCCGGAAAACCTGTTTGCTTTTGTGCAAGATGTGGGTAAAGCATTTGTACCTATTTACACGCACCTGGTGCACAAAAATCGCGATCTACCGTACGGAGAAGCCGAAAAATCGTGGCAGCTCATCCGACGAGGTAGGTACGTTGAATTTAACTTGGTCCACGATAAGGGCACCAAGTTCGGTTTGGATACCGACGGTCGTATTGAGTCTATCCTGATGAGCCTTCCTCCCTTGGCCGCCTGGGAGTACGCGCACATTCCTTCCCCGGGTAGTGCCGAAGCCCACACGCTCGCCTTGCTTAAAAAGGGAATAAATTGGACCAACCAGACGTAGGATAAACTACCCACGAGTGCATTTTTCTTTGCGGGTTGTCATTTAGCTTTATTTGGTACCCCTTCCTGCTGCCCACCCATTAGCAAGATCGCCGATTGTTGTTGTTATTTGTATTTATCAGTTATTTTATATAATAAAGATAAATGCCCATGATCCGTTTTACTACACTTATATTCTTGTTAGTCACGCTAGGTTCATCCACCTTATTTGCCCAATCACCCGTTAAAACGGGAAGAGAACTTTTTGAGGAAGGAATGTACAAGGAAGCCATCATGAAGTTCAATAGAGCAATTGAGGAAGATTCGCTCAACTTGCAGGCGCACTACTTTCGTGGCAAGACCAAAATGATCTTTGAGGACATGCACGGGGCCATGAAAGACTATAATACGGTGCTGGAGATCAATCCTGAGTACGCCGACGCCTACTACGAACGGGGCAACGTGAAGTCAGGCTTGCAGGATTACTACGGAGCCATTGAAGACTACGGAGCCGCTATTTCATTTAATCCCAACCTGGTAGAGGCCTACTACCACCGGGGGCAGGCCCGTCGGGAGTTGGAGGCTTATAAAGACGCGATCAACGATTTCACTAAGATTATCGAGCTCAATCCCAAAGGAAAGGATGCTTTTTATCTGCGCGGCGTAATCAAGATAGAGCGCGGTTTACTACAAGAAGGATGCTTGGATCTGAGTAAGGCGGGCGAACTCGGTGACCTGAAGGCTTACGAAGTGATTCGTGAGGTGTGCAACCGAAAAACCGCCATGAAATAGCCGTCAACCGTCGTCACTATCCACAACGATCACTTATTCTGACTTATTTTCTTCGGTGCCAGTGCAATATTTTTTTAGCAAGTTTTCGGCTTCGCCGTAGTTCATCCGCTGGGCTTTCGTCCACCAATCACAGGCTTCGTCCAACTGCCCTAGCTGATTTAAAATCTTTCCTTTCAGCAAGTACGCTCCTCCGGCCGAAGGGCCGGTTTCCAGAAATTTGTTAACCTCTCCCAGCGCCTCCGGGTACTCTTTCAGCTTGTAGTGGCAGTAGGCCTGCCCGTAAAACCCCTGTCGGAAGTCTTGATTGACCGCCAGCAATCGCTCGAACTGCTGCAACCCCCGCGCGTATTCATCCAGACGAAACGCGTAAATTTCTCCGATAGCATAGTGCAAACTATCGTACTCGGGCCACTGCTCCAGCGCCTGCTCAAAGGCCGCAATGGCCGGGTAGTAGTCGGCACTTTTCTCCAAGCACTTTCCCTTCAAATGCAGCAACTGCACCCGCTCACCGCGGGAAGAGGCGCGCTCCAGCCCTTTGTCGGCATACTCGATAGCGTAACCGTATTGTCCGTATTCGTTCATGAGAATATTTCCGGCCAGCAGACAAGCTTCCACGTCCTTGGTGCCAAAGTCAATCACCGACCGGTCCAGGCTATTGAGGGCCGCGTAGTACTGCCCGTCCTGAAAATACGCCAGGCCTTTATCGTAGTGGTATTCAGAAGAATAACGGGTGAGCGACAGCGGCACGAACAGCACCGCCGAGGCGATGAGTAACAGCAGCGCGGCCATCGCCCACTGCGTTTGCCGGGAGTATACCACCGGGTGGTAGTAGCGAGGATAATAGTACCGGCGACGGCGCTGCGCGTGGCGGCGAATATCCCAAGCGGTATGCTGCTGGGCGGCGGTTTGTCCGTTCAGGTGCAGCAGCAGCGACAGGTCGTAGGTGGTTTTTTTGTCTTCGTTAGAAAGCACTTCGTAGGCTTCTCCCACCAGCTTAAACATATCTTCTTTGGCCCGGTCGCCCCCGTTCACGTCAGGATGATACGCTTTGGCCAGGGTGCGGTACGCCACTTTAATATCCGCCGCGGTAGCGCTGTAATCAAGGGACAGAATATGGTAGTAGTTCTTCATCGCAAACACTGTTTTCAAAGACCAGGAAGCTACCTCAGCCGGTACTTGCGCCCCGGAAGCGCCCGCACAATTTGCTTAAACTCTAGGCCCAAGAGCACCGATGCCAATTGATTCACCGTGATGCGCGACTGTCGGCTGATATCGTCGGTGATCATTCCGCTGGGCTGTTCGGCCAGCATACCCACCACCGTTTTCTCTTCGTCGTTTAGGTCCATCAACGCTTCCTCGCTCGGATGGCGGCGGAGTGCTTGGGCGGCTTCACTGGTCGGTAAGTCCCAGTTAAGAATTTTGATAATGTCTTCGCTATTGGTGAGCAGTCGTGCTTGGTGCTCTTTGATTAAACGGTGGCACCCGCGTGAGTATTTTTGGTGCAGGCTACCGGGAACCGCAAACACCTCGCGGTCGTAGTCGTTGGCCAGGCGGGCGGTGATCAGAGCTCCCCCTTTCTCGGCGGCTTCCACCACCACCACGGCGTCGGAAAGGCCCGCGATAATGCGGTTCCGCGCCGGGAAGCGGGGGCCGTCGGGTTTGGTGCCCAACGGACTTTCGGTGAGCAGTCCGCCCTGCTCCAGCATTTGCTGGGCGTCGGGGCGGTGCACGGCCGGGTAAACAATATCTAGTCCGCTCGCCATCACACCCACGGTGGGTAGCCCCGCCCGGAGGGCCGCCCGGTGCGCCGCGATGTCGATGCCGTAGGCCAGTCCGCTCACGATGAGCACTTCGTGCGGGGCAAATGAAGCGATCAGGTCTTCGGTGACCCGCCGTCCGTAGTCGGTGGCCTGCCGGGTGCCCACCACGCCGATAACTTTAGCCTGGTCCAGCGAGGCGTTGCCCCGGTAAAAGAGCACGATGGGCGCATCGTAGATGTGCCGCAGGCGCTCAGGATACTGAGAATTGGCTAGGGTGATCACCTGAATGCCCTGGTGAGCACAGCGTTCCACCTCGCGTTGTGCTTCGTCTAGCAAGCGGTGGCGCTGGCTCAGATGGTGCTTAATTTTGGGACCAATGCCCGGAATTCGCTCCAGGTGCCGAAAAGAATCGGAGAAAACTGCTTCGGCTGAGCCGCAGTGGTTGATGAGTTGCCGGGCAATCACTCCCCCCACCAGCGGGATCATGCTGAGCGCTACGTAGTAAGCAGAAGCGTCAACGGGGATGGTTTTCTGGTGCTTGGCGATTCCCGACATAGTGTGCGTTATTTGTCTAGTTCCTGGCGCATTCCGACCAGAAAAGCGCGAACTTCCTGGAGCGATTCGATCACTTCCATCTTGTCCTTAGCTCCCTTAGCGCCGTTTTTGAGCATGTTTTTAGCTCCTTGCAGGGTATAGCCCTGGTTCTTGACCAGGTGATGAACCACTTTTACCTTGTCGATGTCATCTTTGGTAAATTGCCGCTTTCCGTTGCGATTTTTCTGAGGTTTGATGATTGAGAACTCGCCCTCCCAGAATCGAATCTGCGAAGCAGCGATTCCTAGTTGATCGGCTACTTCGCCAATGGAAAAGTACTTTTTTTCAATTTCTTTTTCTTGGTACGTCATAAGCATCGGTTGAGCAGCGCTATCCTGCTAAAATACACAAAATATTACATTAATTATACAAAAAATTTAAAAACGTAAAGTATTGAACCTAAGAAGTTCGTTGCGGAAGATGGTTGAATTACCAGAAAGCAGTGCCTACAGAAAAGGCTACCCACCGCTTAGCAAGTAGCCTTGGCGGGCCAGAAATTCCTACAAACCCATATCCTGCACAATGGCGTCTACCTTTTGGTCGAGTTTCTCCCACTCGATGATAAAATCCTCGATACTGTCCATGGCGGTGTTCACGCTGAAGTAGAACTTAATCTTGGGTTCGGTGCCCGAGGGGCGTGCCGACACTTTGGTGCCCTGCTCGGTGATGAATTGCAGCACGTTCGACTCTGGAAACTCGATAGGCTTTTGCTTTCCGGTGGCGGTATCGGTTTCCATCCCTTCCAGGTAGTCGATCACCCGGGTAACCGGCTCTCCCACAATGGTTTTCGGGGGATTTTTCCGCAGCTCGCGCATCATCTGCTTAATTTCTTCTACGCCGCTTTTCCCTTTTTTGGTGATAGACACCAGCTTCTCGCGGTACAGTCCGAACTTGTCGTACATATCCAGCAGAAAATCGATCATTTGCAGATCTTGGTTCTTTACAAAAGCCGCCATCTCGGCGATCATGGCACAGGCCGACACCGCGTCTTTGTCGCGCACGAAGTCGCCGATCAGG
This sequence comes from Cyclobacteriaceae bacterium, assembly GCA_965217295.1. GTDB lineage: Bacteria > Bacteroidota > Bacteroidia > Cytophagales > Cyclobacteriaceae > Tunicatimonas. The sequence goes on along the minus strand of CBDCHR010000008.1, from coordinate 777,114 downwards.
TAGCCGTAGCTTTCTTCTCCGCCCCCGATAAAGGTCTGCTCGCCTTCCTTGTCTTTGATCAACGCGGCGATGTACTTAAACCCGGTAAGGGTGTCGTAGCAGTCTACCTGAAAGTGCTCGGCAATTTTTCGAATGAGTTCGGTGGTTACGATGGTCTTGGCCACAAACTGTTCCCCATCGAGTTTGCCCGCTTCCTGCCATTTCAGTAGCAGATAGTAGACCAACATACTACCGGTTTGGTTGCCGTTGAGGATTTCGAATTCTCCCTGCAAGTTCTTCACCGCGATGCCCACGCGGTCGGCGTCGGGGTCGGTGCCCATCACCAGGTCGGCATCAATCTCCTTGGCTTCTTGCAGGGCGATGCTCAGCGCGTCGCTTTCTTCGGGATTGGGATATACCACCGTAGGGAAGTTGCCGTCGGGTTCGGCCTGGGAGGCCACCACGTGCACGTTGGTGAAGCCGAGTTTCTCCAGCGCCTTGGGCACCAGCGTAATAGAAGAGCCATGGATGGGGGTGAACACAATTTTCAGGTCGTGTTGCGCTTTGATAGCATCGGGCGACAGGCTAAGTCCCTGCAGCGCCTCCAGATACTGTTCGTCGATGTCGGCTCCAATCTCCTGGATTTTGGAATCGTCTTTTTCAAACTTGATGTCGTCGAGGCTCTCGATGGCCATCACTTCGTCGATCACGTTCTTGTCGTGCGGCGGCACTAGTTGGGCACCGTCGGCCCAATAGGCTTTGTAACCGTTGTATTCCTTGGGGTTGTGCGAGGCCGTGAGCACCACGCCGCTCTGGCAGTCCAGCGTGCGAATGGCAAAAGAAAGCTCGGGCGTGGGCCGCAGATCGTCAAAAAAGTAGACCTGAATGCCATTGGCCGAGAACACCGCCGCCGTCACCTCGGCGAAGTAACGGCTGTTGTTGCGGCTGTCGTGGGCGATGGCTACCTTAATCTCTTGGTCAGGATAAGTATCCAGCAAGTAGTTACTTAGCCCCTGGGTGGCCATGCCAATGGTGTACTTGTTGACCCGGTTAGAGCCGACGCCCATGATGCCCCGTAGCCCTCCGGTACCAAACTCCAGGCTTTTGTAAAAAGCTTCGGTGAGGTCGCTTTCTCGCTCGGGGGTGAGCAACTGCCGAATTTCAGCCTTACTTTCGTCGTCGACGGCGCGGCTGTTGAGCCACTGGTTTGCCCGTTCTTTACTCGTTGTATCCATAGTGGGTTAGGTTAATATAAAAAATGCGAGGTTGGTAAAAGTACGGGATAATTTACAAAATACAACGCCGTTTATAGTTGCAACTCCGGCGAATTGTTAAGAATTTAGGGCCCGAATAAACCCTCTGTTTTATGAACGTTGATGCACTAGATAAAGCGCTATCCAATCTGGTAGAGAAAAAAATAGCCCTCAGCCACCTCACCTACAATGACGATCAGTATGACCTGATCGAGGAGGAGCTTCACAACCTGGAAGACGACCTGGTGGAAACCTACGGCGATCACCTGGAAGACATGCTGGCCGATGTGCACGATGAGTTGTGCCCCGACAACGACGTGTTGCTACCGATTGCCTACATCGCCAATGGCTACGAGAAGGTGGAGCAGAACGGCGCCACCACCTACCGCGCCACCAGCGGTGGAGTGATTGTGGACGTAGACGAATATCCCAAGCAACTCACCCGGCTGGTGCTGGTGCCTGCCCCCACGCGCCTGGTGCTGCAGGTGGGTCAGAAGAACGAAGAAGTGGTGTGGAAAGCCGAATAACCAATCTTTTCAGAGGTTGGTGTCGACACGAACCTAATAAAGTTTAATTGCTACCTATGACTGAGTTGTATCCCCTAACGTTCACTCCTATTTTCAAAGAGAAGCTTTGGGGCGGGCAGAAGATCAAAGAAGTGCTCGGCAAAGCGGTGGGCGACACGCCCAACTGCGGAGAGACCTGGGAAATCTCGGGCGTGGAGGGCGACCTTTCCGAAGTGGCCACCGGTCCGCTGGCCGGACAAGATTTGCGGTCGCTCATTCGGCAATACCAGGGAAAGCTAGTCGGAGAGCACGTCTACGAGCAGCACGGCAATGAGTTTCCGCTGCTGGTGAAGTTTATCGATGCGCACCAGGATTTGTCCATTCAAGTGCATCCCGACGATGCGCTGGCCCAGAAACGGCATAACTCGTCGGGAAAAACCGAGATGTGGTATATTTTGCAGGCCGATCCCGGGGCCTCGCTCATTGCGGGCTTTGATCAACCGATGGATCGCGAAAAATATTTGCAGGCCTTCGAAAATGGTAAACTGCTGGACGTCCTTAATCGGGAACCAGTGCAAGACGATGACGTGTTTTTCTTGCCCGCCGGGCGGGTGCACACCATTGGCAAGGGGCTACTGCTGGCCGAAATCCAGCAAACCTCCGACATCACCTACCGCATCTACGACTTCGACCGCCGTGATGCCGACGGCAACCCCCGCGAACTGCACGTGGAGCAAGCCCTCGATGCCATTGACTATCAGCACTACGATCACTACAAAACCCGGTACGAGCCGCGCACCAACCAACCGGTGCCACTGGTCAGCTGTCCTTATTTTGAAACCTCCCGGCTGGATTACCAGCAGGACTTCGAGCGAGACTACACGGACCGCGATTCGTTCACCGTTTACGTGTGCACCGCGGGGCAGGCCGAACTGCACTGTAGCGATCAGCGTTATGATTTGAAGAAAGGCGATACGTACCTGATCCCCGCCAGCGTGCCGAAGGTGATGATCACTACCACCGGCGTTAATTTGCTGGAATCGTACGTGCCTGCCTAACAAGACCATGATGAATCATGGTCGTACAGTAAATTTATGATTGCATGTACGCCCAGCCCGACCGCACCGTTCGTTATCGCCATCTTGGGGTAATCGATTACCAGCACGCGTGGGATTATCAGCAGGCGCTATTTGCCGAAACGGTGCAGCAGAAGGTCGACAACCGAAAGCATGATCGACAACCGCCCACCACCAACTACCTGTTGTTTTGCCAGCATCCGCCGGTATATACACTGGGCAAGAGCGGCCGCGAAGAGCATCTGTTGCTCAGCGAACCCGAGCTGCGGGCGCTGGGCGCGCAGTTTTACCGAATCAACCGCGGCGGTGACATCACCTATCACGGTCCGGGGCAGTTGGTAGGGTACCCAATTCTTGACCTGGATCACTTTTTCACCGATATTCACCGCTACCTGCGGTTGCTGGAGGAAGCGGTGATTCGCACGTTGGCCGACTACGGTTTGCGGGCGGGGCGCATTGATGGGCTCACCGGGGTGTGGCTGGACCACGAGCGGCAGACGCATCCGCGAAAAATTTGCGCCCTGGGAGTTAAAGCCAGCCGCTGGGTAACCATGCACGGCTTCGCCCTGAACGTGAACACCGATCTGCGCTACTTCAACCACATTGTGCCCTGCGGCATCGCCGATAAGGCGGTTACTTCCATGACGCAGGAGCTGGGGCAGACGCCGGATATGAAGGAGGTGGAAGCCAACCTTCTCCGTCATCTGGCGGCGCTGTTTGACATGAACTTAGTTTCCGAATTGGTAACACCCGGTTAGAATACGAATAGCAGACGTATGAAAAAAGACATTAAATTTCCGAAAGTTGAGGGAGTGTCGCTGGCCATCGGGCGGCAGCCCATCGAAGGGGCCGACGCGTATGAGTACCGGGTGTACATCATCAACGAGAACGACTTCCCGCTGTCCAACGTGATTATCAATTCTACCGGTTACGATGATACCCGGAAAACTTCTACCCTCCGTCACTTTCTGGAAACCCTGGAACCCCGCAGCGTTGCCCCGATAGAGTTGATCGAGACGGATTTGTTCGCGCTAGTCAACCAGTTTTGGGTGAGCTACTACCGCGGCGACAAGGTGTTCGACAAGAAATTTGTGTTTCTGCCCGAAAGCATCACCGACGAGAATTTTCAGTATGTCGAGGCGCTAGACCAAGAGGCTGTGCTACACGCTTGATGTTTCATCGGAGATCAGGCTGAGCAGTTCTTGCACTTCGTAGGCCTTTTCGTACTCATCCAACTTCTCGAACGAGTTGATCAGGTTGCGCAGCACCCGCCGCACGATGTCTACGTGGCTACAGGGCTGGTAGAAAATATCATCGGGCGACAGTTTGAGTTGCTTGAGGTAGTTGTCGATGTCCTGCTCGGTAAAAATCAGTCCGCGATTGAAGGCGTTGATGTAAAACTGCAACTGCTCGGTTTTGTAGGTCAGGATAAACAACTGCGGCAGGTTCACGCCGTATACGGGCAACTTCAGGCGTTCGGCCACCAGCATATACACCACGCACAGCGAAATGGGGTTGCCCTTGTGCGTTTCCAGCACCCGGTTGATCATGGAGTTGGCCGGGGCGTGGAAATTTTTGGTGTTGGCGCTAAACTTTAGTTTACTAAAAATAACGCTGTTCAGAATCTTTATCTGATCGAAGGGATGGCCCTCGGCCTTGTGTTCCAGCCAGGCTTCGTAGTAGATCTGCTCCAACTGCTCCCGAATGGTGGCCAGGTTGATATCAGGATACTGATAGGTGGCCACCAGCCACATTCCTTCCAGTAAATCAGGGTTTTCCTGCTGGTACCAGGCGCACAAGCGGTTCTTGAGCGCATCGGTTTGCAGAGTATGAATAAGCTCTTCGATGCGGCGTTGCACCCCCGGGTTAAAGCTGTTCTCCCACTCGTGCTCCAAATAAGGAATAATGGTATTGCCGTACGAAATAATTTTCTCCTCTACGTGGGTGAGCACCTCGGTATCTTCGTCGTCGAGCAGTGCCACCAGCGCCTTCAGTTCTTTTTCGTTCATAACGGTAGGTTAGCTCCGCGTCAGTTTTCAGGATTGTTCTCAATGATCACCGCTTCGTCAGCCTCGTCGTCGGTGATGTCTTTGTTCTTGTCTCTTCGGCCAAACACCGAGAAGCGGACGTAGCGCCCCGGCCGGTCCCGCAAATCTACCAGCAGCTTGTCCAGGTTTTGGGCTGAGCGGTTAAGGTTGGTATACAGTTCGTCGTCGTTTACAAACTTACCCATCGTGCCTTCTCCCTGGTTAATTTTGGCGGTGACTTCGTCCAGGTTCTGCGCAATGCGGTCGAGCTTGGCCAGCGTCTGGCTCAGCTGTAGATTGTTGAGGCTGTCTACGGTTTGGTTCAGCTTGGCCAGCAACGGGGGCAGGCCTTGTTCCTGGTCGCTCAGCGAATTGGTGAGCAACGTGAGGTTAGCGATGGTGGTATTAAGCCGCTGTTCGTTGTAGCGCAGCATAGCGCTGGCCCGCTGGGTGGCAATCGCGATCTCGTCTACGGTGCGCGACACGGTGGCGGTGTCACCCACCAGCATCCCGATGATGTTGGCCATGGTGTCTTTGCCGTTCACGCCGATGAGTTGGTTGAGGCGCGCCAGGGTAGAGTCGAATTTTTCGGCGATGGGCAGCGCCTTAGCTTGCACCAACTGGCCAATGGTCTGTTCTTTCGAGCCCTGAAGCGTATCGCCGCCCGCGAGGGGTTGCGTCACATCACCGGGATCAAGAATGATGGTTTCGCCGCCCAGAATACTACTGGAGGCTAAAACGGCCCGAGCTGACTTGCCCACGCGCACCGACTGATCAACCCGAATGGTGACCAGCAGGTGGTTGTTTTGTTCTTGCATCAGCCGGATCTTCTCTACCTGCCCCACCTTGAGACCACTGATAATTACCGGGTTAGAGGTGGTGAGACCATCGATGTTGTCATAAATGACATGATATACGTTGGAGCTGGAGAGCAGTTCGGAACCCCTCAGAAAACGTACGCCAAAAAACAAAATAACCAGCGCTACAACGGCGAGCAACGCTACTTTAATTTCTTTAGATAGTCTCACAAAAAAACGGGTTAATACACGATGAGAAGTTCTTGGGCAATCATCAGTAGGTATACTGCCTTCTTTGCCAATTGGTTTGCTATTCGTCAGTAAATAGAGAAAATAAAACTAAGTCCACTAATTAATATTATCCTCTATTTCATTTTTATAGTCGCGAATGGCCCGGAAAATGGCGGAAGCCAGGTAGGTCTGACCCAGCTTGTCGTTGAGGAAGCGCTCCTCTTTTTCGTTGGTCAAGAAACCGGTTTCCACCAGCACGCTGGGCATCGAGGTGCGCCATAGCACCAAGAAACCCTGCTGCTTCACGCCCAAACTATGGCGGCCCACGCGCGTTTTGAACTGGGTTTCTATCTTTTCGGCCAGGTACAGGCTGTTGGCCAGGTACGCGTTCTGGTACAGCGAAAAGATAATGTGTGACTCGGGCGAATTGGGATCATAGCCCGCGTAGTTTTCGTGATAATCTTCTTCCATTAAGATGACCGAGTTTTCGCGCTTGGCCACCCCCAGGTTGCTGGCTATCTTGTGGGTACCCATCACGTAGGTTTCGGTGCCGCTCACTTTTTTGTTGGCCAACGCATTCGCGTGGATGGAAATGAAAAGGTCGGCCCCGCTCTTGTTGGCAATGTCCGCCCGTTTGTCCAGCGGAATAAAAGTATCGTCCGAACGGGTGTAAATCACTTCCACGTCGCTCAGGTACTCTTCGATGATGCTGCCCAGCTCCAGGGCGATGCTTAGCGCCACGTCTTTCTCACGGGAGACTTTGCCGTGGGTGCCTGGGTCGTGCCCGCCGTGCCCGGCATCAATCACCACGCGCTTCACCTGATACTGCTTCACGCCGGTGGGATTGACCGTGGCGCTCAGCAAAAAAAAGGAAAAACCAATGATCGCGATAATATTCTTCATACTGCTTCGGTTGTTAGAGTAACAAACGATAACTTCGCCCAAAATTGACATTTTTTCCGCAAAACAGAAAAAAGCCTTGCACTATTTACCATACGTGCGTACTCTTTTTATAGTATGCATCCTTGCGTCGAATGTGCAGGCCCAGGATATTGAGGGCACCCTGCCGTCGGCCGACTCGCTGGGTATTTTAAATGATAACGATACCATTCCTCCGGAAGTGGCGCTTGATTCGCTATCGAGCGATTCGTTAGCGGTGGTCGCCAACACGCTTCGCCCTCAGCAACAAGGCGATATTGAAACCACCATTGCGTATACCGCCGACGACTCTACCCTGATGGACGCCCGCGGCAAACGGGTGCTGCTCTACGGCAACGCCCAGGTGGATTACGGAGAGATTTCGCTCAAGGCCGACTATATCGAGCTCGACTGGACCAGCAATATGCTCACCGCCCGGGGGCGCGAAGACTCGACCGGCACGGTGGTGGGCTTACCTATATTCAAGGAGGGCGCCACCGAGTACCAAACCCAGGAGATTCGCTACAACTTCAAAACCCGCAAGGCCTTTATCACCGGGGTGCTCACCAAGCCCGAGGCCACCGAAGGCTTCGTGTACGGCGAGGTGGTGAAGAAGAACGAAAAGAACGAAGTATTTATCAACCGTGGCTGGTACACGCCCTGCGACTGCGAACCGGGCGAGGTGCCTGATCTGTACATCCGCTCGCGGCAGATGAAGGTGGTGCCCAACAACCTGGTGGCCACCGGCCCCTTTAACCTGGTGATTGCCGACGTGCCCACGCCCCTGGGCCTGCCCTTCGGCATTTTCCCCATGCCCAGCAAGCAAAACTCGGGCATCATCCCGCCGCAGTACGGGGAGGAGCGCCGCCGGGGCTTCTTTTTGCAAAATTTTGGCTACTACTTTGACATCAGCGACCGCGTGAACCTGACGCTGACGGCCAGCGTCTTCTCGAAGGGCAGCTGGGGATTTCAGGTCGCCTCGGATTATTACAAGCGCTACGCTTATCGGGGCGGGCTCAACTTCCAGTTTAACCGGCAAGTGGAAGACCCGGACAGTGAGAACGTGCGGACGGCTCGGGACTTTAAGCTTAATTTCCGGCACGCGCCGCAAACGAAAGGCGTAAGTCGGTTCAATGCCAACGTGAACGCGGCCACCAGCACCTTTATCCAGAACAACCCCTCGCCCGACGTGATGCGGAACTTGACAACCACATTCAATTCGAACATTTCTTACTCTACTGCGTTTCGCAACACCCCCTTCAACCTCACGGCCAGCGCACGGCACAGCCAGAACCTTATTTCCGGCCTGACCACCGTGGTTCTACCGGATGTCTCAATTGGTATGAACCGAATCTACCCGTTCAAAAATTTAGTACAATCGCGCAGCAGTTGGATCGCTAAAATCAATTTCAATTATCAGGGCCAGGGAAAGAGTGAATTCACTAATGCACGTATCACCTCTGGGGTTATTCCCTTTAATAAGCTAGCCGATCCCAATCCCCTAGCCGATAGCGTGTTAGGAATAAACTCGAACAATCTAGATGAGATTTTGAGCCGTACTCGAACTGGGGTTCAGCACTCTAGTTCGCTTTCCACCTCTTTTAACGTGCTGAAATTTATCACGGCTTCGCCCTCGTTTCAGTACCGAGAGGTATGGTCGTTTCGGCGGTTCAACTACAACTATGACCCGGCTACTGAGTTGGTAGACATTGATACCATTGCGGGCTTCAACCGGGCCTCGTCGTGGAACACCAGCATGGGCTTTAGCACCCGAGTGTATGGTACCTACTACTTCGGGGAGGGAAAGGGAAAAATTCAGGCAATGCGCCATACGCTTATCCCATCGCTTAGCTTTAGCTATAGCCCCAACTTCGCCGAGCGCTATACCGATACGGTACGGGTAGCTAACGAGCGGGTGATTGTGCGCGACGGCATCGACAACAATGTGAAGCGGGTGCCTATTTACGACGGCTCGGTGTTTTCGGCTCCTACCTCGGCCCAAAGCGGTTCCATCAGTTTTTCGCTTACCAACAATCTAGAACTAAAGGTGCGCAATGATAAAGATACGACTGAAAATGCCGAAGCTACCAAGAAGATACCCATTTTTGAGAGCTTGTCGCTTAGCACTGGTTACAACATCATCGCCGATTCATTTAATCTGTCCAATATCAGTATTTCTGCGCGGACCCGGTTGTTTAAAAACAAAATCAGTATCAACGCTTCGGCCACGGTAGATCCCTACCGGTACGTCCGTGACCCGAGCGTTCCGGATATAGAGGAGACTAATGGGGCAATATTCGACAACTTCATTCGATATGATCAATACGCTTGGGACCGCCGCCCCGTCGTGGTAGATATCAACGGCACCCCTACTGAATTAGATTCGGAAACTAGTCGGTTTGGCACGCTCACCAATGCTAATATTGCGCTGAGCACCAACTTAAACCCTGAGGCGAACAAAAAGAAAGAAGAACGGGCCGAAGCGGCCAGTATCACGCAGGATGATATGGACTACATCAATGCGAATCGACAGGACTACGTTGACTTCGATATTCCTTGGAGCCTAAACGTACGCTACAGTTTTACCTACCGCGTTAATCCTTCGCGAGTACTGAGAGAGGCAGGGCGCCTCCGGCGGGAAGAATTGTTTCAGTCCCAACGTCGTAGAAACCGAACTAGTCCGTTTACGCAATCACTTTCTTTTAATGGCGATCTCAATCTTACCCCAAAGTGGAAAATTGGATTTACGTCGGGCTACGATTTTGTAGAGAAAGATGTTACAATGTCCAGCATCAACGTATTCCGGGATTTGGATTGCTTTGATTTTCGCTTTGACTGGATTCCGTTTGGGGCGTTCACCTCGTTCTACGTGCAGATCAACGTGAAATCGTCTATTCTGCGCGACCTGAAGCTGCAACGCCGCCGGGTGTGGCGAGATTCTTTTTAGGAGAAATTAGCCCACCTTGCGCTTCACTGCTTCCATATCATCTTCCAGGGCAATGATGCGCTGAAACCAGTTGTTGGAGAGCACCTCAATGAGCCGCTCGAAGCGGTTGTTAAGGCTGCCCAGTCGTTCGTTGGTTTGCACAATTGACTCCGCCATTTTGACCTGCGTGTCCATCATCTTCTCCTGCATATCCATCATTCGCTCTTGCGTATCTAGCATCTTAGATTGCACGTCTACTATTTTGGACTGGCCCTCTACCAACGCCCCCAACAGAGCTTCCTGCCGGTCTTGCTTGCGCAGCATATCAGCTAGTACTTCAATAGATCGTTCATTCTTCATAGTTTCCGTCGTTTAGACTTCAATATAACGAAAAACGCCGAATTTGGGTACGCCCACGAATGGCCCCTCGCTATATTGTGGTGGACGGAGCAGTCTCTGCCTCTTCGGTCTGCAACTGCTTGTCGTACAGCTCTTTGTACACTCCGCTCTGCGCCAGCAGCGATTCGTTGGTGCCCTGCTCCACGATCACCCCATCGTCGAGCACCAGGATTTTATCGGCGAGCTTGGCCGACGACACGCGGTGCGAAATAATCACCGTGGTGCGATCCCGCATGATCTCCTTGAGGCTGTTCAGGATGGTGTTCTCGGTCTTGGTGTCTACCGCCGACAGCGAATCGTCCAGGATCAGAATCCGGGGGTCGCGCGCAATGGCGCGGGCAATCGATACCCGCTGTTTCTGTCCGCCCGACAAGGTGACGCCCCGCTCGCCCACCCGGGTGGCAAAACCGTCGGGAAAATCTTTGATCGTTGCGGTGAGATCGGCAATGTCGGCGGCCCGCTCTACCTGCTGCGGGTCTGGGTCCTCGGCGAAGCCGAAAGCCACGTTGTTGAAGATGGTATCGGAAAACAAGAACACGTCCTGCGGCACGTAGCCGATCTGGCTGCGCAAACTGGCTAAGTCATACTGCCGAATGTCGATACCGTCGATAAGCACCTCACCCTCGGCCACGTCGTACATACGGGGGATGATATTAGCAATGGTGCTTTTGCCCGAGCCGGTGGTGCCCACAATAGCGATCGACTGCCCCGCCCGCACGCTAAACGAAACGTCGCGCAGGGCCTTAATGCCCGAGTCGGGATACATGAAAGTCACGTTCTTGAGTTCGATATCGCCCTGAATCTCTCGCTGTAGCCCGGCTTCGGACACGATATCGGTGTTGGTTTTTAGAAACTCGTTGATACGTTTTTGGGAAGCGGCCGCCCGCTGCACGATGCTGGTGATCCAGCCCAACGAAGCCACCGGCCAGGTGAGCATGTTCACGTAAATAATAAACTCGGCGATCACGCCCGCCGAAATGGCTCCGCTAATCACTTCCCCACCCCCGATAAATACGGTGATCACCGAACTGAGGCCCACCAGCGCCATGATGAGCGGGATGAATAACGCGTTGACGCGCGCCAGGCTGATCGACTTGTCCTTGTAGTCGTCGCTTTCTCGCTTAAAGGTGCGGTCCGAGTCCGATTCGCGCACAAAAGCCTTGAGCACCCGAATGCCCGAAAAAGCTTCCTGCACGAAGGTAGAAAGCGTCGACAGGCTGCGCTGAATTTCTTCGGACTTACGGTTAATGATGTTGTTGACGTAGTAGATACTGAACGACAGCAGCGGTAGCGGAATAAGCGTGTAGAGCGTGAGGCGGGCGTTTACCGACAGCATGTACGGAATTAGGATCAGAAACAGGGTGAGCAGGTTCAAACCGTACATGATGGCCGGGCCCAGGTACATACGCACCTTGGAGACATCCTCCGAAATGCGCGCCATCAGGTCGCCGGTGTTCTGGCGGCGGTAGAAGCTCATCGGCAGCGACTGGTAGTGCGCGTACACCTCGTTTTTGAGATCATACTCAATGAGGCGCGACACCACGATGATGGTTTGGCGGGTTAAAAAGGTGAAAAACCCCCGCAGCAGGGCCAGCACCAGAATGGCCACCCCGTAGATGAGAATACTACCGCCAAAAACGGCGTAAATGGTTTCTTGCAAGGTAAACTCCTCGAAGATGCGATATAACGCAATGTTCTCTTCGACCAGGTTGATGGCACGTCGCACAATCTGGGCCGGAATGATTGCCAGCACGTTGGATACGATGATAAACAGGAGGCCGAGGGATAAGCGGCGCTTGTACTTGAAGAGGTACTTGTTGAGATAGCTGAGTTCCTTCACGTTTTGTTAAAACGGCATCTTGTCTAAATGGTTCTTCGCCGGTGATTTACAGGAGAAAAAATTACCTTTGCGTTTCAAAATCTTTTTGAGGTTTGCTTTGTTTAAAGCCACGCACCCGCACCTATGCTAAACCGCCGACTTCTTAGGATCAGGGCCATGCAGCACCTGTACGCTTACCAGCGTTGCCGACAAGCAAACTACGAGCTAGCCTTCGAGTTTATTCAGGAGTCGTTTGCCCCGGACCTCAACAGCATGGAAGTGCAAGACCGTGAAGCGCTGGCCCAGCAGCGAGAACAAGCCAGCGCGTTGCTCACCGCCCGCCTGGAAGGGCGAGCCCCGGCCGCGGATGCTAACCGCCGCATTGAGCAGACCGTGAACCAAGCGCTGCGAAACTATCATGAGCAATGCCGCAAGGATCAGCGGTTTTTGCGCCAGCAAATGGTGGCCCGCACCGAAAAAATTGGCGACTACTACCGGCGGTTTCTGGTGTTGCCCGATGCGCTGCTGCAGGAAGCGGGGCGGAATGCCCAGAAGAGATCGGCTAATCCAATTACCGCTGATCCATCCAGCAGCCCCCAGTCGCTTACCAACCTGATTAGCAATCGCCTGCTGGCGGCAGTGCGCAACAGCGACGCATTGCAGGAGACGGTTCGCCAGCAACAGCTATCCTGGGAGGGACACCGAAGCGAGGTACGGCAGTTGCTCAAGGCGGTGCGAAACGATCCCGACTATCAGACCTACCAGGCGCTGGCCGAACCAAGCACGGACGAAGACGTGGCCATTGTGCAACATATCGTGAATGGCCTGGCCCTGAACCACGCGTCGATTGTCAATATTTTTGAGGAAGACGGTGTGAATTGGGAGGAGGACAAAAAAATTATCAAGAACCTGACGAATCGCACCTTCAAATCGTTAAAGAAGGGAGACGAAGGCATTGAGGTGGCTTCGCTCACCCCTAACTGGGAAGATGATCGCGCTTTTTTTGAGGAGCTCTATGAACAAACGTTGCGCCACGACGAAGAATACGAGCAGCTGATTAGTGAAAAATCCAAGAACTGGGCGGCCGATCGGATCGCCAGCGTTGACAACGTGATTATGAAAATGGCCATCACCGAGATGATTCACTTCAGCAGCATCCCGGTGAAGGTAACCATCAACGAGTACGTAGACGTATCAAAATTATATAGCACCCAGAAGAGTCGGCAGTTTATCAACGGTATTCTGGACGTGGTGTCGCAAGAATTGCAGAAAAAAGGGCTCATTCGCAAGAGTGGACGAGGGCTGATGGATAACTGACCGAAGCATGTAGGATAATTTTTCTTTTTCATTAGTAAGGACTCGTTAGCCTTTGTAAATTTACCCGAAATTATACCCCTTAGATACATGAACAAACTAGGCGGCTTTTTGCTCTTTTTCACCGGAACGCTCGCGGGCATGACGGTCGGTTTTCTTTACGCTCCCGATTCGGGCATCAACACCCGCGATCGGGTCACTTTTCGCCTGGAAAAGTACCGGTTCAAGCTAGAAGATCTGATCAACGATCTGGTTCGAACCAAAAACACCTTGCCCGAAAGCGTGGCGAAGTCCGACGGTGAGAAGGTGATCAACGATGCCAAGGAGAAGGCCAAGCAATTGTTAGACGACGTAGAAAATTTGTTAGACCAAATAAAAAAGTAACTTACCGTGGCATTGGCCACTTTACCCTGAATACCATGAAGAATCTCAAATCACTTTCCGTTGGATTGATGACCGCAACCTGCCTGGGGCTCACCTGCCTGGGGCTCAGCGGGTGTAACAACAACGCCGCCCTGGAAGAGCGCGTGGCCGATCTGGAAGACCGCACGGCGCAGCTAGAAAACGGCACCACCCTGCAAACCCAGGCGGTATCGCTGGCCGAGCCCACCGAAGCGACTGAAGCTGAAATAGCGGCTCCGGCCGGAGCGGCCACCACGGTGGCCTTTGCCGAAACCACCCACGAGTTCGGCACCATCGCCGAGGGCGACGTGGTGGAGCACACCTTCACGTTCACCAACACGGGCAACACCCCTTTGATTATCCAGGACGCAAAGACTACCTGCGGATGCACCGTGCCCAAGAAGCCCGAGGCACCCGTGCCCCCCGGCGAAACCGGTGAGATTCAGGTGCGCTTTAACAGCCAGGGTAAGGCCGGAGTGCAGAACAAGGCGGTCACCATCACGGCCAACACCGAACCCAGCACTACCCGTTTGTTCATCAAAGCCAACGTCACCCCTAAGAGCGAACCGATTGCCGGTCCGGTAAGAAAATAAGAAATATCCTATGTCAGCGTTTATTCTATTACAGGCCGACGCCGGCCAGAGTGGCATGATTGGCAATTTCATCCTCATCGGTGGAATTGCCCTCATTTTTTACTTCTTCATGATTCGCCCCCAGCAGCAGAAGCAAAAAGCCCAGCGTAGCTTCATTGACACCATCAAGAAGGGCGATATGGTGGTTACCATCGGCGGGATGCACGGCAAGGTGGTCGCCATCGAAGACCACAGCGTGGTGCTGGACGTGGATCGCGGTGCCAAGATCAAGTTCGATAAATCATCTATTTCTCAGGAAGCCAGCAAACAGTACGTTATCAAGTCCTAAAATCCCTTGAACAAACGCAGGAAAAGTAACCTCTCTCTTTGGCAACGGTTCAGTCAGCGTTTTTCGGCGAAGGAGGGGAACTGGACCATTATCCTGCTCTGCATTTTAGCCGCTACTACCTTTTGGTTCTTTAGCGCCCTCAACAAAACGGACTATACCACCCGGCTCGAGTATCCCATTATTTTCTCGTACCCCACCGACAGCACCTACCTGCTGAGTCAGTTGCCCGAGAATATCAGTGTGCAGGTAAGTGGCGGCGGATGGCACCTGCTCCGCAAGACCTTGCTGGTCAACACGCGCCCCGTGCAAATTACGCTGGACGAACCCACCCGGGTGAAAGCGATTCCCGGTCAGGCGCTCACCGAGGAGGTAGAAGCCGTGCTGGGCGACGTTCGCCTCAATTACATCGTCACCGACACCTTGCGCATCAACATCGACGGGGTGCTTGAGAAGCAAGTGCGGGTGGTGGTAGATAGCAACAACGTTGATCTGGAAGAAAACCACTGGATTACCTCGCCGATCGCTCTGCAACCCAACTTTGTCACGCTGCACGGCCCCGCTTCGGTGGTGGGTCAGGCGAGCGATACCCTGACTATCAATCTTCCTGATCGAGAAATTGACGAGCGCTACGCAGCCACGGTGCCCCTCCGCTATATCAACACCATGGTGCAGGTGGTTCCGCCCGAAGCGCAGATATCCTTTGACGTGTCGCCATTTGTTAACTTCAAAAAAAGGGTTCCCCTCACCACGGTCAACTTCCCCCGCGATTCGTCGACTTACCTGGGTTTAGATCAGGTGACGGTCAACTTTTGGGTGAGAGAATCACTGGCGAACGAAAACCTGCTCGATAGCACATTTTTTACGGTGGTGGCTGACCTATCGGATGCCAACGCCCGAGACAGCACGCTGGTTCCCGTGGTGCAGGAACACCCCGCGTACGCCCGCCGCATCAGCATCCGCCCCGCCAAATTAAGAGTCCGGTATGGCTCCTGAACCACGGCAGGTGGGCATCACCGGAGGCATTGGCTCCGGAAAGACTTTCGTAAGCAAAATTTTTGAATTTTTAGGAATCCCCGTATATTACGCAGACGCGCGGGCCAAATGGTTACAGGAAAACGATTCGGTACTCGTGCAGCAAATCCAACAGGTGTTTGGCCCCCGAGCCTACGACGCGACGGGGCACTTGAATCGTACTTTTTTGGCGAACGAGATTTTCTCTTCCGATGCGAAGCGGAAAATTATTAATGACGTGGTACACCCGCGGGTAGCCGAAGACTATCAGCACTGGGTCCAACAACGCGGGCATCTTCCTTATACCCTAAAGGAGGCCGCCTTACTTTTTGAAACTAACGCACACCAAAAGCTCACGCTAATTATCAATGTAAACGCGCCCGAAGCCATCAGAATTGGCCGGGTACTAAAACGCGATCCGCAGCGGTCGCCGCAACAGGTTAAACAAATTATCGCCCAGCAGTTGGATGACACCGAACGCAGTCGACGCGCTGACTACTCCATTGACAACAGCGGAGAAACTCTAGTGCTGCCGCAGGTGCTCACCCTTCATCATCATTTAGTTTATTATTAGGTCGCTCAACAAACCACAAATGAATTTAAACAAGTACAGAAACGAAGTCTGGAAACAGATCGACTTCGAGACGGACCTGCCGCACGCCAGCTACGAGGTTTCTAGCGTGGGAAGGGTGAAAAGCTACGCCGTTGATAAAGTGAACGGCAAAATCATGAAGGGCTCCAACGTGAATGGGTACCTATCGGTAATGGTTCGATTCGACAAAAAAGTGTCACAAACCTACTATGTGCATCGCTTGGTCGCTCAGATGTTTTTGCCCAGCCCCACCGCCGACCAGCGGTTTGTGGTGCACCTCGACTACGACAAGCAGAACAATCACCGCTTCAACCTGCAGTGGATGAGCGATGAGGAATCGCGGTGCCACAATAACCGAAATCCGGCGATTTTGCGAAGTCGTAGCACCGGTTACAAACTTACCGAATCGGACGTGCGGGTGATTAAGCGGCTGCTGAAGAGCAATAAAACGCGGCTGAGTATCATCGCCAAGCGCTTCAACATCACCCACACCCAGCTCAACCGCATTCGTTCGGGCGAGAACTGGGGCAAGGTTTCTATTTGAAGGGTTAGACCTACTGCAGCAAGTCGAGGGGAAGAGAAATCTGATCGATGTAGAACTTGACGCGGCTGTGGTTGGTCTTTAGCAGTTCTGTTTTTTCGATCTTATCCAGTTTGTGGTTGTAAAACACCTCTACGTAGTAGTTTTGCAGCAGGTACAGGTTGATTTTATAGCCGTAGTAGCGAATGGCTACCACGAACGTGCCTTCTCGATATAGCGTATGAATCTGGTCGGGTAAGGGCAACAGAAGAAACTCAGCAGCAGGCATACAACAAACGGATAAACGCTTCAAACACAATCCCCTCTGGCAGTAAGCACCAAGGGTGTTTCAGGTAGAACGAAGGTACAAAAAAAGCCGCTTCTTTTAATTAAGAAGCGGCTAACTTATCATAAATGGGTGAAAGACGGGATTCGAACCCGCGACCTCTGGTACCACAAACCAGCGCTCTAACCAACTGAGCTACATCCACCGTATGAAATGGAAGACAAAATTAGGTATCCGGGGGCGTTTTGCCAAGGGGTTATCACTTTTTTTATCCTTAGCACCGGCAATACTTCCCGAATGATCGTGCGCCGCGCTACCGGAGCGAGTACTCCGCCCGCACCGGAAAATGATCGGAGAAGTTCACTTCCTGATAGGTAGTGAAGCGGTGGGCTTGCAGCGCTTCGCTGAAGAACTGATTGTCGATGCGCAAGAAAAACAGCTTTCCGTTATAGCTGAACCCAAAGCCGCGTCCGGCCTCCTCGAAGGTGCTCAGCAGTTGGTCGCGCAGCGAAAAATAGGTGTAGCTATACGGCAGGTCGTTGAGGTCGCCGCACACCACCACGGGGTGGGGACTCGTCTGAATATGGTTTAGCAGCGCGTCTACCTGATGGGCCCGGGTGGTGAAGCCATTCTTGAGTTTGCGCGCGATAGAAGGGTACTCTCCCTGGTCGCTCAGCGCGTTTTCGTCAATACTCATGGAGCGCAGGTGAACGTTGTAGACCCTCACCGGACCGGCCGGAGTGCGCAGGTCGGCAAAAATAGCGTACTGCAACGAATCTTCCGGAGTGCCAACTTCTCCTTGATCCAAAATAGGGAAGCGACTAAAGACGGCCAACCCAAATTGAGCTCCGGTGCGGTTGGTGAGCGAGGGATTCACGTAGCTGTGGTAAGTGCCCCGCTCCTGCAACTGCTGGGTAGCGTTGAACACCGCCGACGAGTCGTCGTTGTAGAACTCCTGTAGGCACTTCACGTCGGCATTTTCCTGGGTGAGCCAAGCCACGCTGGGCCGGGGAGTGTCGCGTTTCCGGTGCGCGTAGATGTTGAACACCCGCACGTTGTAACTAAGCACCGAGAACGTAGGCGAGGTGCTTTCCGGCGGATTGCGCCAGACCATACTAGCCGCAATATAAGGATACCCAACCAGCAGCGCGGCCAGGGGAAACACGGCTTGCCAGCGCCGCCGCACCGCAAAAAAAATCAGCAGCAGCAGGTTGGCAACCAGCAAGAATGGGATTGCCAGCGAGAAAAAGCCCGCCAGCCAAAAGGTGGCGGGCGACACGTAGACGCTCAGGTAGGCCACGAGCGTAGCGGCCAGTAGAATAAAAGGAAGCGCTTTCGTCAAAAGTAGACCGATTATACGACCGGGGTTCAAGCAACCACCGGCACGTCGCCATTGTCACTACGCGAACAACGCAATTTTTGCCAGAAAGAAAAACTCACTTGTCGATATTTGCGTACCTACCGTCCCCCACGTAGGACAATTACCGCAGAAACCGCAGGCGGTGGCCCATCTGTGATTCGTGCAACGCGCGGTTTTCGTAGACTAGCTGCCCCGACACCCAGGTGTGCGTGACCCGCGATTGAAACGTTTGCCCCTCAAAGGGCGACCAGCCGCACTGGGCCCGCACGTTCTCGCGGCTGACCGTCCAGGGAGCGTCAGGGTTCACCAGCACCAGGTCGGCGTAGTGGCCCTCGCGCACGAAGCCCCGCCGATCGATCTGAAATAACGTCGCCGGGTTGTGACAGGCCTTTTGCACGATGATTTCCAGTGAAAAAACTCCGCGGTGAAACAGCTCGAGCAGAGCTACCAACTGATGCTGCACCAGCGGTCCCCCGGAGGGTGCTTTGAAGTACGTGCTTTGCTTTTCTTCTAACGTGTGCGGAGCATGGTCGGTGGCCAGCACGTCGATGGGTCCGTCGATAATGGCTTGCCGCAGCGCTTCGCGGTCTTGGGCGGTCTTCACCGCAGGGTTCCACTTGATGAGCGTTCCTTTGGCTTCGTAATCCTGATCGGTGAACCACAGGTGGTGCAGGCAGGCTTCGGCGGTAATGCGTTTGTCGGGCAGCGGAGTCGTCGCATCAAAGAGGTCCAGTTCGCGGGCGGTAGAAATGTGCAGCACGTGCAGGCGGGTGCCGTATTCGTGGGCCAGCGACACCGCCAGGGATGAAGAGCGGTAGCAGGCTTCGGCACTACGGATCATCGGATGTAACTCGATAGGCACGTCTTCGCCGTACCGCTCCCGATAGTGTTGCATATTGTGACGGATGGTTGCCTCGTCTTCGCAGTGCGTGGCCACCAGCAGTTCGGCCTTAGAAAACACGTTGCGCAGCGTTTGTTCATTGTCCACCAGCATGTTTCCGGTGGAGGAACCCATAAATATCTTGAGTCCACATACGCTGCGGGGGTCGGTGTGCAGCACTTCGTCCAGGTTGTCGTTGGAAACGCCCATGTAGAACGAATAATTGGCCAGCGAATGGCGGGCGGCAATGGCGTATTTTTCGGCTAGTAATTCTTGGGTCAGGACGTTGGGCACCGTGTTGGGCATCTCCATAAACGAGGTGATGCCCCCGGCCACCGCGGCCCGAGACTCGCTGTGGATGGTCGCTTTGTGGGTAAGTCCCGGTTCGCGGAAGTGCACCTGATCGTCGATGAGGCCCGGCAGTAAGTAGTTACCCTGCGCGTCAATGGTATGGTCGGTGGTTACACCCGAGAGGTCGCCGTCTAATCGGGTAATAAAAGCGTCTTCGATCAAAAGGTCGGTGGGTTGCACCACGTGCTCGTTGACCAGAACAGCGTTGAGTATTTTGGTGGTAGGCATGGATTGGGTTGGTTGCTGGTTGCTGATTGAGTTTACGAAAGTTGAGGGACAAAGGACAAATGACCAGTATCTAACTATCAGAAAGTTACCCAGCAGTTTCGGCTAACCCGACATCGGATGTTGGTGAATGAAGGCCACGGCTAGATTGTTAAATATCTGGGGTTCTTCCACATTGACCACGTGGCCGCAGTTAGCCACCACTTGCAGCGAGGCGTGCTGGTGCAGGTCTACCGTCTGCCGCACCGGGGGCAAAAACATGTAATCGTGTTCGCCCATCACGTAGAGTGCGGGCACCGGGATTTCTTTTTCCTTAAAGTATTTCAGCAGGGGATTTACTTCGTAGGTGAGGTGATACCACCGCAGAAACTCTTTTTTGTACAGGCGGCGGGCCTCACGCACAAACAGGTTGCGGGAGAAGGCATCGCGCTTGCTGGGCATGATCACCCAAGCGAAGAAGCGGTACAACCACATGTAGGGCACAAACCGCTTCATGCAGTGACCAAAAAACACCAGAAAGCGCGATCGTACGTTCAGCCGGGTGATCGCTCCGCACAATACCATTGACTTTAGGCGCTCGGGAGCTAACTCACCAATGCTACGAATGATGATCGACCCCATCGACACTCCCACAAAGTGGGCCTGGGGTATTTTTAAATGGTCCAGCACCTCCAGGATATCGGCGGCCACGTCGCGAAACGAGAAGTCACTTTCGACGTACTCTTTCAACAGTTCGCGCGAGCGCCCGTGTCCCCGCAAATCCACCAGCAACACGTTGAAGTGCTGCTTGAAATCTTTAATCTGTCGGTACCACACCGAGGAGCTTCCGCCTGCGCCGTGAACGAATACGACCCAGTCTTTACCTTCTTCTAGTACGTATTCTTTGTAGTAGAGCATTCGTTCATAAGCTAGTGGTCTAATAACCACATTGGACACCAGGTGTTTTATCGGCCGGACAAAGTACGAAATTATCAGACATTCGGCTACAGCAAATCAACCAGGCGGTAGTAGTCAAACATCGTCTTACGAAATGCTTCGCGGTCGTCGTAGCGGTCGAGCAGCTTTTCTGGCTGACCCTGCCGGTTGGTTACGTAGAGTTGGTGCCCTAGCTGAATGCTGCGGTACAGCTGACTGGCGAACGTGAACTGCGCTTCCTTGTTTCCCCGCGCCCAGCGGTAGCTCCCGGTTTGCTGGCTCTCAGGGGCTTTCCATGTCACCCGGATAGAGTCCAATTCTTCCAGGTAAACATTGGGCTCCACCAGCAGGTAGGCTTCGTCGTAGCGCCAGTTGCTAGCGATGGCCAGGTTGATCACCGGGTAGTCCTCGGCCTGGCTGCGATCACCTAAACGGAAAATATTTAACTTGGCCGCCGCCATTTCCTCCTGATCGTAGTAGATTTGCCGGACGTTCTTAAAAAACAGCTCCGAGGGATCGGAGGTGGTAAACTTGGCTTTTTTGTCGTCTACCTGCGTATCTTTATCAAGATTGCAGGCAACCAGACTACCCAATATCACGAGAAAAAGCAGTATTTTCATGGCACCATTCCAACCACCAAACCAAAGCAATGGTTTCTTTATCCTGAGCAAATGACCAACCTATCTTTTCTTGCCCGCGGGGCCCTGCTTGTTCTATTGTTAGGACTAGGGGCGTGTAGTGATGCACCCGATGAGTCGCTGGACGCCTTCGGTGGGTACTCGACTATTCAGCGAGAGGCCACCGGCTGGTTTCGGGTAGAGAAGGTCAACGGTCGCTGGATGTTCATCACCCCGGCGGGGCACGGCTACTTAGCGCTGGGAGCCAACCATACCGGTCGTTACCTCCAAGAAGCGCATCAGTCAACACCGCTCTACGAACGTTTGGCGAGTGATTCGCTGCGGGCGCAAGAAGCGATGTACCAGGCGTATCGCGCGGCGGGTCTCAACGCGGGCGAGGCCTACCTGCCCCACGACCCGTACCTCAAAGCGCGCTTGCCCTACATCGCTCACCTCGACTACCCCGGCAGCAAACACGCCTTCGACGTTTTTGACGACTCGGTGCAGACCGCCTTTCGGCAGTCGCTACTCCCCGCCTGCCGCCGCCTGGCCAACGATTCGCTGGTGCTGGGAGTGGCCTTCGTGGATTTGCCCATCTGGGACGCTCGCCGGGTCGACTTCTTTCGTTCGCTGCCTGCCGCCGCTCCCGGAAAAACCGAGTACGTCCGCTTTTTGGAAGATCGGTACGCGGGCGACGTGCAACGGTTTAACGAAGCCTACGGCACGCAGTTTCCAACCTTCGCCGATCTTCGGTCGGCCACCGATTGGACGCTAGACACAAATCGACCGACGGTGAAAGAAGATGACGAACTGTTTTTGGGTCGTGTTGCCGCCGTGCTGTATCCGCTGCTAAAAGGCATTGTGCGCCAGGGAGCGCCGCATCATCTGTTTATGGGAGAGCGCTATGTGCTGCGCATGGTGCCCGAGCCGGTGCTGCAGGTGGCAGGCCAGCACGTCGACGTCTTTTGCACCCAGGCCCTAATCTTGAGTCCGCAACGCCCGCCCGAGTGGCAGGTGTTTCAGCAAGCCGGTTTCGACAGCACCTTCGCCATCGTGCAGAAGCCAATAGTTATCATCGACTGGGCCACGCCCTTCAGTTTGGATTCTACCTACGTGAACGACCGCGGCACGATCAAAAGAGAAGCCGACGCCGCGGAAGATGTGGCAAACTGGGTAACCGCGGCGCTGGAGCGACCCTACGTCATCGGGGTGTTTAAGTGTCAGTTTATCGGCATCCACGGCAACGACCGCTGGTTTCCGGAGGGGCGCATGAAGCGCACGCTGTGGCAAGACGACGGCACGGCTTTTCCGGTGATGACCGAACGGGTGGCCCAAGCGCACCAAGCGGCTTTGCAGCGGGCCTACGCATCGGCGGTGGCTGATGAGGCCGCGCCCTAGTTTTTCCGGAGCACAAGGGTGGCTTGTGCTCGCTCACCGGTAACCAGTTCGGTGCGCATGGGCTCGATCCAGGTGAGCGGATAACGCGCGGTGAGTTGATCAACTAGATTGGGCGTGAGCAAGAAACGGGTTGCAGCGTTCGGCATCGAAGGTCGGCTACCGATTGCTTTCGGAAGCAATGGTTTCTCTTCTGCGCGCGTGTTCATGCGGATGAACAAGCTGCCGGATGGTTTCAGTACGCGCAGCAGTTGGTCGGTTATTCGGAAGAAGTGAGCTCTGTCAGGGGCAAAGTGCAGAACGGCACAGCAGATAATAGCGTCGAAGGCGGCGGGGGGAAAGGGAAGATCGGCAATGTCGCTCTCAATAAACTTTTCGGGGTCAAAGGTGGGGTTCCACGATTTTCCTTGCAGGCGCAGCAGCCGAAGGGCGGTCAGATTGGTGTCTACGCCCCACAGGTCGAAGCCATTGCGGACGAAGTAGGGCAGATTACGCCCCTCACCGCAGCCTGCGTCGAGCACGCGCATGCGGGGTTCGTAGCGGCCTTTTAAAATTTGATCCAGCAGGTGCAGGTCGGGGCTGCCGAGGAGTTTGTTAAGTTCGCGATAGAGCAATGGCTAAATTTTCAGGCGCTTCTCGAGCCGCGTTATGCGCTTATCCAGTTCCTCATACTGCTTTTGGCGGTAGCGCTCCAACCGCGCGAAACGCCGCTGGGCCCGCGCTGCTTTACTGCTTGATTTTTCGTTTTCGTTACTCATTTTCTTGCTACCTTAGCTCCACAGTTGACACAATATAGCAAATCACGGCGTATGAATCGTCGTTCACCAATTATTATATTATGCCCACTCCCTTCCACCTTGCTTTTCCCGTATCGAGCCTGATTGATACGCGGCAGTTTTACGAAACGCTGTTGGGCTGCCCCGTGGGTCGTACCTCCGAACGCTGGATCGATTTCAATTTTTACGGTCACCAGATCACCGCCCACCTAAAACCCGAAGAAGTGCACCGGGCGCAACAGAACGAGGTCGACGGCGACCAGGTGCCGGTGCGCCACTTCGGGGCCATTCTGGAGTGGGCCGACTGGGAAGCCCTGGCCGACCGCTTAAAAGCAGAAGGAATAAAGTTCATTATCGAACCCCACGTGCGCTTCCGGGGCGAAGTGGGTGAACAGGCCACCATGTTCTTCCTCGATCCGAGCGGCAACGCGCTGGAGTTTAAGTCTTTCCAGGATCAGGGGCAGATTTTTGCGAGGTGACTATGATTTACAGAAAATTTAGCGCATCGGTTTTTACCCTCTGTGCTTGTTTATCATTCGCTTACGGTCAAAGAGCTTCCACCGAGTTTGCCACCCAGGATAGCATTCGCTTATTTACTGATTCGGTATTGACCTTGGTGGAGGAACGGTCGTTGTATACTGATCAGCTTGATTGGGCAGCGTACCGACCAGCATTCACCAAGAAGGTACTGAACGAAACTCGTTTTTCAGATATTCTGCCTCATTTCGTTAGCCTCTGGGATACGCTAGGTGATCATCATTCCGGTATTGGATACGCGGATGAATGGTACAGTGCTCCGGGCGGACTAGACACGACAAGTATGAGCAAGAACTTAGTTCGTGCTTTGAAGAAAAGCGATACGTGGGCGGTTCAAACGGCAATCTTATCTGATAAATACGGATATGTTGTTGTCCCTACGATCAACACCCAGGACGATTCGCTTGCTACTCAGCGAGCCGCCGACGCGCTTCAGGATTCTGTCTGCCGCGTTGCGCAGTCGAAAGTAGACGGATGGATTGTCGATCTGCGGCGTAACCTGGGAGGCAATATGTACGCTATGCTCGGTGGCATTCATCAATTGGCGGGCAAAGGCACTTTCTCTTACTTGTTGAACAAAAGCGATAGCGTTTATTCGTATTGGGGAATAGACTCAACGAGCGTTCACGAAGGTGAAAACGGGCAAGTAGCTTTGCCACAACCTTGCACTCTGCCTGATTCTTTTTTCAAAGTAGCTGTACTGGTCGGCCCGCTGACTGCCAGTTCGGGTGAGATAACTGCCTTAGCGTTTCTTGGTAAGAAAAACGTTACGGTTATTGGTGAGCCCAGTGCCGGTTACATGACGGGCAACGAGTTCTACCGCCTTCCCTTCGACGCTCATTTGACCCTAGCCGAGGCGTACGAAACTGATCGCCATAAGATAAAAATGACCCGTATTGAGCCTGATATATTGGTAGAGAAGGGCGATAACTTCGATGATCCGTACCTTGATGCCAAAATTCAAGCAGCGCTCAAGTGGCTGAAAGCGGCCAAACCATAGGCATTATTCCACCCCCAGCACCACCTCCCGCTTCGGCAGCGTAATGCTCCACATCCCGACCAACTGACCTACCGTGTCGGACGAGGCGGGAAACCGACGGGCCAGCGAGTCGGCCAGCACTACCGGCTGGGTGTAGAGCAGCGAATCGCCCGCTAGGCGCTGCACGTTGTCGGCCAGCGGGTCGCCCTGCGCGGCACTGTAGCGGTAGGCGTCCCAGAGTTGTTGTTCGTAAGTAGTGAATCGGGCGGTGTCGCTACCGTCATCAATCCACGCTACTCGTGCCGAAGCGGTATCATACGTCTGCTGCGCCAGCCAAACCGCCAACGAAAGCGAATCGACCGCCGAGCGGCGGTTGAGCGACGAAGCAAGCAGATGATTCGCTAGCGTCCTTCCCTGCCGGTAGGCTTCTTCCACTAGTTGGTTGGGCATCACCCGCTTGGGTTCACGCTGCTCCATCTCGTTGAGCACCTGCCGGTCGATCACCGAGGTATTGCGGTCGCCACAGGCGCTGAGCATCAAACATACCAACAGGATTCCTCGCTTCATGCGCTTGTCTTTAGTTTACTCGGTTGGGCAGAACCTCGCCGTTGAAGAAAGCAACCAAATTGCGCTCGGCTTCGGCAGCCATTGCGATGCGGGCCTCAATGGTTTCGGTGCCAATGTGCGGGGTGAGCACCACGTTGTCCAGCGCCAACAGTGCGTCGGGCACCTCAGGTTCGTCGGCAAACACGTCGAGGCCGGCCCCGGCTAGCTTGCCCTCCCGCAAATGATGAATCAGCGCCTCCTGGTCTATCACCCCACCCCGGGCGGTGTTGATCAGGAAAGCCGACGGTTTCATCTGGCTCAGCTCCGCCTCGCCCAGCAGGTGGCGGGTGCTCTCGGTAAGAGGCACGTGCAGCGAAACCACGTCGGCTTCCGAAAGCAAGTCATCCATAGATCGGTATTGAGCCCCTATTTCTCTTTCCAGCGCCGAGAACAAAGCGTGGCGCTGGTGGTAGATCACGCGCATGCCCGACACCACGGCCCGCCGGGCCACGGCCTTTCCGATGCGTCCCAATCCCACCAGGCCGAGGGTCTTGCCGTAAAGCGAACGGCCGGTGTGGGCCTTGAGCATCCCCCACACAAAATCCTGATTATGGCGCAGTTGCCGGTCGCAGAAGGTGATGTTGCGCAGTAGCGATAGCATCAGACCGAACGCAATTTCGGCGGTGGCTTCCGTCACCGCGGTGGGAGTGTTGGTGACCGGAATGTTTCTAGCGGCAGCGTAATCGGTGTCGATGTCGTCGTACCCGGCGCCGTAGTTAGCAATGATTTTCAGACGCTCGGCCCGGTCGATGACCGACTGACCTACCGCGGTGTTCACCGCCAGATAGGCGTCGGCCTTGACGATGTGTTGCAAGATTTCTTCCTCGCTGAACGCGTCCGCGTCGGTTGGATGGATAAGTTCGAAGTGGTTGGACAGCGAGCGAAGACTCGGCTCGGGCAGGGTATACGAAATGAGTAAGGTCGGCATAGTAGGAGGTTGTTTCTCAATAACCGCAGAATCCACTACTGGTTTAGGCAGCGTCCTAAAATTTCGGTTGGTTACCAAAACTGAAGGGGTATCTACTAATTTGGTGTAGATTTTGTCATCTTCTTAACATTAAAGGAGGTACCTCAACCGTAGCGCACCTTTTTACGTTTAACCCTTACACCTAATCCTTTTTCGCTATGCCTACCAACCCACTCCGTCCCCGGCTTTCCTTTTTTGCAATTGCCCAATCTTTCTCTTTTGTTGCCGCTTTTTGTCTGCTGTCGGCGTGCGACGAGGAGCCTACCTACCAAGCGGATCAAACCAGCTACCAGCACGACATCTCGCTCAACCAAGCCTTCATCAGCACCGCCGACGTGCGCCGCAGTATCACCCTGGTGGGCGATCGCTACCGGGGTAACGGAGAAGGAAACGCTATTCTTCGCTTTGACATTGTGGACGATCCCGCTAAAGCAAACGTGTTGTTTACTTGCCTGACGCTCAGTTTTTACGAAGACCTAGCCCGGGAGATCGACGCGGCCCAGCGCGCTGCCGGAACCGGTGGTAACACCTTTCGCCTGCCAATCGCTGATAACGGTGGCAATCTGCGCATCGAGTCGCTGCCCAACGGCCCCAACCTCAACGAACTGATGAACGTGCGGGGAACCGAAGACCGCCCGTTCCGCCGCGTGCATATGGGATTTTGGGGTCAGTATGATGCTCCTGAAGATTTGCTGCGTGCGCGCCATTCGGAGGTGATTTTCGAGGCCGCGAATAGCGGAGAAACCGTGCAAGATGCGCTTAACGGTGCTTATGATCTACTGGATATGTTTATGGCTAACAACGACACGCTATACGCTTATCTACATGCTCAGGAAAGCAGTATCGAAACTGCTCCTGAAACCACCACTGTTATTCACGATTAGGACTGTGGTTATTCATTGGTTTGAATGCGTACGAAATAACGTATGAGAAACAAAACGTTAATAGTATTGTCAATTGGTTTTCTATCGCAGACCATTATCTCTTGCTGCAATTGCGGGGACTCTTCAACCTACGAGAACTACTATTCCGGTGTTACCGTAACCCCCTACAATAACTCCGGATTCTATCCGCAGATTGCTATTGCTACCGATACGGTTTACAGAAATGCGTTCGGACTTGGCATTCAGGTGAATTTTGAGTCCAGACTGTATTCAGATCAGACGTTAGGGTTTGGATTTAATTCAGCTATGGCACTTTCTTGCGATTGCGAAGGAGACGAATACATCTACCCCGATCCGATTGACTTCATGGAAATTTTTGTGACCAACCAAACGGACGGACAAGCAATAGACGTATCTGATCATTTCCAGATCTACGGGTATACGGGCGAGCTAATGACTCTGGATGATTTTTTTGCTCAGCGAGAAAGATGGCACGATGGGTTTCAAATCGAGTTAGTAAACTATAACTCAGTTCCGAAAAGTGCAATTTTTAAAACAGAAGTATTTCTTGAATCCGGAAAGTCGTTTGTTGGACAAACCAATGTCGTTAATTTTTTTTAAGCCAGAGTCGTTAGGGTAGCTCTCATCTTTTTTGCAACCAATGTTTTCTTAACTCGAAGGCCGACTCGCCAACTGGGGGAGCTAGTTACTGTGACCACTCCGTAGGCTCTCGATCCCAACGATGGTTTTTCAGCTCACCGAGCAGCGACTCAGGAAGCGGGGTGCTTTCGCTGCACCCTAGATTGGCGCGAACGTGATTGGCCTTCCGCATGCCCGGAATCACCGTGCTCACCGCCGGATGGTGCAGGATAAACTTTAGCGCCGCTTCGGGAAGCGACGTATCGTTGGGTAGCACGGCCTGCACGGCCTCGGCGTGCTCAACACTAGACTTTAGGTTTTCGGGCACGAAATAGGTAGCCCGCCAGTCGTCTTTTGGGAAAGTAGTATCCTTGGTGATGTTGCCGGTGAGGGTGCCTTCGTCGAAGGGCACGCGGGCGATCACTCCGATGCCCAGTTCTTCGCACAGCGGAAAGAGTTGATCCTCCGGGGCCTGATCAAAGATATTATAGATCACCTGCACCCCATCGATAAGTCCCGTTCGCAGCGTCTCCAAGCTGTTATTGGGCTCCCAGCGGTTGATGCTGATGCCCAGCGCCTGCACTTTGCCGGAGGTTTTAAGCTTCTCGGCAGCCCGCTTCCACTCCTCACGCTCAGCCCAGTGGTCTTCCCACACGTGAAACTGCAACAGGTCGATGGTTTCTACTCCCAAATTTTTCAGGCTCTTTTCGGCGTACTCGAGGATATAATCGTACGGAAACACTTCATCCAGCGCAAAACTTCGCTGCGAAGGCCAGATGCGGTTTTTGGGTGGTACTTTGGTGGCCACGTACAGCCTTTGATCGGGGTGCCGCCGGAGGAGCTCACCCAACAGGGCTTCGCTCTTACCTTCGCCGTAGGCCCAGGCGGTGTCGAAGAAGTTGCACCCCAGTTCTACCGCCAGGTCGAGCGAGTTTTCACTCTGCTGATCGTCGGAGCCGGTCCAGCCCGCCATGCCCCACATGCCGTAGCCTACTTCGCTTACCGACCAGGAGGTTTTGCCAAATTTTCGATGCTTCATTGGAGGGAGATCTAATGTTAGTGTGTTTCGGTTAGTTAATCAACTCAAGCTGAAAGTGTTTAATCGGGGCGGTGTTGGATGTTGGATGTTGGATGTTGGAATTTACTTAATCAGCATCCGACATCTACTATCCAACATCCGGCCGCCTAGAAAGTCATCCAGTGACCAGTATCCAGTAAAAAGCAAACTTCTCACCTCAAGTAAGATTTTTCAGTATTTAGCACTGTCTTATTTGGTACTATCCGACCGTTCTGTTATACGTTACTAATAACCCTCTTGCGTCGTGATGGAAAATTGGTCAGATTTGAGTTACTTACTAAGCATTTGATCAAACTAATGAACTAAAGCACATCTTATATTGATAGTACACCGAGGCTAAATTTAACACTACGACCCGGCGAACCATGTCCGAACGCATCCACCACACCATCCTTACGCAGCTCAAACGCTTTTTCACTCTCCGCACGCTGGTTACCAGTTTGTTCTTCGTCCTTATCTACGGCGGAGTGCCCTTTTCGGTATCCGACGCCGAAAACTTGGCTTTCGACGATACCAATCTTTCCCGAATCCTTAGCAGTGTCTCCAATATCACCAACGAGGCTTCTGACACTGAGGAGCTAAGCGGTCTGGACCAGGCGCTGCAACAGTTTATCCGGAAGCAGGGCGTGGTGGGTGCCTCGGTGGGCATCGTGAAGGACGGACAATTGGTGTACGCCAAGGGGTTCGGCCACGCCGACCTAGACGCGCAGCAAACGGTGGATCCGCACCACCTGTTTCGCATCGGTAGCCTGTCGAAGCTGATCACCACGGTGGCCATCATGAAGCTGCGGGAAGAAGGAAAGCTCTCGCTCGACGATGCGGTGTTTGGCGAAAAGGGCATCTTGAACGCTCCGCTGTATCAAAACATCAAGGATCCGCGCCGGGCAGAGCGAATCACTGTGGAGCATCTGCTTTCGCACACCGCGGGGTGGAGCAAACGCACCTACGGCGATCCGATGTTCATTCCGCTCAAAATTGCCGAAGAGATGCAGGTTCCGGCCCCGGCCAACCTTGATGATATTATTCGTTTCGTGCTGTCAAAGCGCATCCCCTACGCGCCCGGCACGCGCTACGATTACTCTAATTTTGGGTTCTGTTTGCTAGGCAAAGTGATTGAGGCCGCTTCGGGCGAAACCTACGAGCGCTACGTGCAGAACCACCTGCTGGCCCCCTTAGGAATTTACGAAATGCGCCTAGCCAAGACCCGCCCTGAAGACCGCTTCGAGAACGAAGTGCGCTATTATGATCTTTCGCCCAACAACATCCGGCCGTCTATTTACGGAACCGGCGAGGTGGTGCCCACCACCTATAGCTTCAACGTGGAAGCACTGAGCGCGGCCGGAGGCTGGGTGGCCACTCCCACCGACCTGCTGCGCTTCTTAGTGGCCGTGGATGGCATGAGCAGCGTACCGGATATTTTGTCTAATGAGTCGCTGCTGGCGATGGTTGAACCGGCGAGCGGCCGACCCTACGGTTGGCGCGGAGCGAGCGTGGGCGGCACCTGGTGGCGCACCGGAACCCTGGCGGGCACCACCGCCCTGATGAAGCGTTTTGATAACGGCGTTTCGTGGGTAGTGCTCACCAACACCAGCAACCGGCGCAGCAATTACTTTAACGGAGGCTTTAGCTACGTGCTTCAGAATGAGCTGGCTCGACTTGACGAATGGCCCGACCACGATCTTTTCTCCGTAGCGTATTATTAGCAGCAGCTGCTTCTGGTGGCTGGCTCCTGCATTGAAACGGATTTCTAGCACAAACAATAGAATTTTGTTGCTGAAATTGCAATTCCGACGCCATTTTATCAGCTTTTATTGGCTATATTGAGCGACACAAACTAACCGCGCGCTCATGGAACCCGTTATTGCTGTCTTCGATATAGGCAAAACCAACAAAAAACTGTTGTTGCTAAACCGAGACTACGAAGTGGTTTGGGAAACCAGCGAGCAATTTGCGGAGACTAAAGACGACGACGGCGATGCGTGCGAAGATCTGAAAGCGGTCAGGCAATGGTTCAAGCAGTCGTTCAAAGAAGTTAAGAGAAATAAGGACTACAGCATCCGCGCGGTAAACGTTTCCGCCTACGGGGCCACCGTAGCCAATCTCAACCAACGCGGTCGCCTAACCACTCCGGTTTATAATTACTTAAAATCCTACCCCGAACCGCTGGCTGAGCAGTTCTACGCTGCCTACGGGGGACGCGAAGCCTTTAGCATCCAAACTTCGTCACCGGCCATGGGCATGCTCAACACCGGGCTGCAACTCTACCGGCTCAAGCATCACCGCCCCCCGGCCCTGAAACAAACCAGCCGCACCCTGCACCTGCCGCAGTACTTTACCTACCTTTTGCACGGCAAGATGTACAGTGAGATGACCAGTTTGGGGTGCCACACGGGCCTGTGGGATTTTGAGCGCGACCGGAGTCATGATTGGGTGTATCAGGAGAAGCTCACGTCGTTGCTTCCGCCAGTGGTGCCCACCGCGTCGTACGAAGAAATCACCAACAAAAACCGCACGATGCTGTGCGGAGTAGGAATTCACGACAGTTCAGCTGCGCTGGTTCCTTATCTAATGGGCTACGAAGAATCCTTCATGCTGCTATCGACAGGCACCTGGAGCATCACCCTCAATCCCTTCAACAATGATAAGCTCACCGCTGCCGAGTTGCGCCAGGACTGTCTGCAGTACATGAGTTTCCGGGGCACTCCGGTGCGGGCAGCCCGCCTGCTGCTTGGCCGCGAGCACGACCATCAGAAGGCCCGAATGGCAGCGCATTTTGATAAGTCAGTCCACTACCATCATGACATCCAACCCGATGCAGACCTTATTAATACGCTCCTTGGTGCTTCAACGTCTCTGCCTCAGTTTTACCCGCAGACCATGCACCAGACGGGGCCG
Source organism: Cyclobacteriaceae bacterium (assembly GCA_965217295.1). Taxonomy (GTDB): domain Bacteria; phylum Bacteroidota; class Bacteroidia; order Cytophagales; family Cyclobacteriaceae; genus Tunicatimonas. The sequence goes on along the minus strand of CBDCHR010000008.1, from coordinate 745,033 downwards.
CTACCTGATTTCACCGGACCCGAAGCGAACCTTTCTCGCTTTAGCAGCTACGAGGAGGCCTATCATCAGTTGCTGATTCATCTGGTGAAGTGGCAAATGATGTCATTGCGCCTAGCGCAGGGAGCCACGCCCATCCGTCAGGTATTTGTATCGGGAGGGTTTTGCCGCAATTCGTTGTTTCTAAGGCTGCTGGCGAGCTTCCTTCCGGAAACGCGGGTTTGCACCGCCCAGCTGGAAGAAGCCTCGGCCCTGGGAGCGGCGTTGGTGCTGCATCGGCACTGGAACCGTGACCGTTCGGCCGACCATCTGGTGAATGCTGAGCGAGTGCTTCCGCTGCCCCTGGATCAGGTCCCTCAGCTCGCGCCGTTGGACTAACATTGCGTTGCGTTCCCGCGGAATTTCATAATGTTTTAAAATTGCGGATAAATGATACCCATGAAAAAAGATTGGTTCTCTAACAATTATGGCGCGTTAGATTGAATTACCTGAAACACGTAATCTCATATGATCGAAGTTAGTGATGCCGAAGAAGCTTCGTCAGACATATCTGACAAAATTATCACAGCATTTGAAAGGTCTGATTCTACAAATTTAAGAATGGGGTTTCTTCAGTTAGTGAGTGTCTTGAGGAGTCTAGACCATACAAACCAAAACGCTTTGTTCGCTACGGCAGTGGAACAAGATCCGAGTGTGCTCGTGACATATTCTATCTTCCTTTAAATCAGCTATCGCTAGCAATTGCTCAAAAAATACATGTTCACTCATAGTGCAAATTTACACTATTCCGCCACTTTTATCAGAAATCCAGTATCTTCACCCTATCACATGTTTTGCTTATTGATGCTTTTGTTCATGAAAACTTGAGTTTATTAGTTTTTTATTGCTATTTAGCTGTGATAAAATGCTATTCTACTTCTTTTGTGGAATATACAACGAGCTAGTATTTGTGATTTTATCGCCTGTTAATATCAGTATAGTATTGAAAAGTACATATTTATATAGTCTTTATACTTCAGTTTGGTATCATTATGGCAAAAGTTGCTAGAGAGGAACAGCTTGGTAACAAAGAGAAGGTTGAGCAGTATCTCATTTGCATACTTGTCCATCTAATTGCACCTTTTTTACCTTTAATAATTGAAGGCTTCGCTGTACAATGGGAGCTCTCAAGGATGCAGTCAGGAATATCTATAACAGTAGCTATGTACGCCTTCACTATATCTGTTTCCTCTGAATGGCCGTTATTCTTATTGTTTGGAATAATTATGGCTCTTTTGGTTGGCGGAGTGCATGGTGTGGTTGTAAACAAAATAGAGCAGACACCACTTGTGATAGAAGGTTGTGTCATACTAAGCGTGCTGATATTCGCTATTCATGCTATAGAACGGTATAGAAGGCATATTCACAGAGGTGAGATTTTTTTCAATTTTAACTTCAGAAAATAACATGGAAACGCAAAGCACCGTAACTATTCTGCTTTTAGCTGCAATACTCATAGCAATTACAGCCTTACTTTTGTCAATATCACGACTAATAAAGGAGACACGTACTGAAAAGGAAAACATTAAAGAAGACCTTCCTTTGCCTATCGTTTCCATCAATTACAATCGAAAGCTATATTACAGACTTCGTATACAGCTATTAAAAAAACGTAGAAAGAAGTATGTTAAAATTGATAAAAATGCGGGCCTAGAGAACAAAACAGCCTATAAATATGAACAACTAAAAAGAGAAGAAGGAAAAGAGTCTTTGCCAGCTTAATTCAAATGTCAGATACTAAAGATAATGTATACGGCATCGCCATTGATGATATAAAGTTAGTTCAATTCAATCATCAACAAGAAGCTAATTCTTACAATAAGGAAGATTTAAGAATTGAGTTTTCTACTTCAATAAATATTGAAGACGATAAATTTATTGTTGTAACTCCTGAGGTAACTTATAAAATAGCCTCTGAAAAGATTATTGCTAATATTACAGTCCAAAATAAATTTCAAGTTCAGGACTTAAAAAAACTAATGTCTGGGAATGTTTACAACATTCCCAGCGACTTGTTAATTGAACTGTATGAAATATCACTCCATCACCTAAGAGGTATACTAGCAGTTAGGTCATCGTATCCAGATTCCTCTCATCTGCTACTTCCATTGATAACAAATAATACTGTAAGAAAAATAGTAGCCGGACTGTAAATGAATTATTAGCATGCTATGCTGATTCTTTATTGCCAATAACTTAGCTAGGTACGGAAAATCTATTGCCGAAAAAATAACTAAAATTTTATGGTTCTCTGACATTTTTGGCGGAGACTAAGTTTGGTTAATACACTCACTATACTGCATATGCGTGCTCGGGAGAGAGAACTGCCGATCTTTTAAATGCTAGATTCCTACTTCTCCATCGCTTTGATCAAAAAGCTAAGACATTTTGCTTAAACCGATAAGCACAATTTGCTTATTTTTGTTCGCAAGCAATATGAAGCAGTCGATAGAAAAGCCGCAAAGGTTGCTAGCTAGGACACAGGAAACCTACCAGCGTGAACCCCTACGGCCCATCAACTGGCGGTGGCCACTCAACGGCATTATAGGAGCTCGAGGAACGGGTAAAACAACGTTGCTTCTGCAGCAGCTTCGTAAGTTGAGAGCGCAAGGTCACAGTGTGCTATACGCAACGCTAGATGATCTCTATTTGCAGGATTAGCTGATGCGTATCTGGCCATTGACAACCTGGAGATAGGTAGCAATCGACGCATCCCGCTGTGGCTCTTCGGCATGTTGTACTGACGCACCGTTCCTTACTCCGTCCTGAGCGAATCTACCGGGTTGGCCAGGGCTGCTTTAATTGTCTGAAAACTAACGGTTAGCAGAGTGACCAGCAAAACGACGGCAATGGGCAGAACCAGCAGCCACCAGTGGATTGCGATGCGGAAAGCGTAATCAGCCAACCACCGCTCTGTGGCTAGGTAAGCAACCGGCAGGGCCAGAAAGCTGGCTACCAGCACTAATTTGACAAGATCTTGCGAGAGCAGTGCCACCACATTGCTCACCGAGGCACCCAGCACTTTGCGGATGCCAATTTCTTGGGTGCGTTGCACTACACTATAGGAAGAGAGGCCAAACAATCCCAGGCAGGCGATAAATATGGCGAGCCCGGAAAAAAGCCCGAAGAGCACCCCAAACCGCTGGTCCTCTTGGTACTGGGCGTCGAAATAGGTGCTTATAAAATAGTACTCAAAAGGATCGTAAGGATACACTTGCTTGTAAGCGGTGCCAATGTTCGCAATGCTAGCCTCCAGACGGTTAGCACTTACCTTGATGCTGTAGTAAGAGTCCAGTTTGTAGGTTGGGTCGTTCTCGGCGAAGATGAGCGGACGAATCTCATGATGGAGACTGTGGTGGTGATAATCCTTGGTCACTCCCCGGATTTTGCGTTCTACATTCCGGCTATCTCTGAATACTTGTCCCACCGCCGCCGCCGGTTCCGGGTATCCCAAAATTTCAGCAGCCCGTTCGTTGATGACAAAGCCGTTTTCCGTATCAAAGCGACCGGCCAGCAGTTCCAAATCGTAGACGTCGGCGTAGTCGCTGTCGGTAACCAACACGTCAATCTGGCTATTCTGGTGGGCCTCTCCCAAGGCTATCGAATGGATACTGTTTTTCTCGCCGGGAATTGACCAGGAAAGAGACGAAGCTTCAATTCCGGCGTTTTGCGATAGCGCTACTTTGAACGCATCCTCGGTGGCTTGCTTATCCTTCCGCTGGTCGTGTTCAATCCAGGTTTCAGTACGATTGACCGGTCCTCTCACCACCATCACGCCTTCCCGCTCAAAGCCCGGATCGCTGGACCGCATGTGCTGCAATTGCCGGACAACCGCGAAGGTGAAAATGATGAGGATGATAGACACGCAAAATTGAAACACAACCATCCCCTGGCGTAATCCTTTTCCGTGCGCAGCATGCGTCAACTTGCCACCGAGGGTTTTTATAGGACGAAAGCCAGATAGCACAAAGGCCGGATAAAAGCCGGAGATGAACGTGCTTACCGGAAACAATAGCAAAACCCACCAAAAATCTCCGACACTACTGTCTACTGCCTTTCCGAGCAGTTGGGAGAAAGAAGACATGGCCGCCTGAACAAGCATGATGGCTAAGACAAAGGCAGCGGCATTTAGTAACAGCGATTCGAGCAGAAACTGCTTGATGAGTTGCGGACGTAGTGCTCCCATCACTTTTCGTAGTCCCACTTCCTTGCTTCGGACAATTGCCTGGGCGGTTGTCAGGTTGATATAGTTCAGCAGCGCAATAAGCAGGATCAGCCCGGCAATAAGCGAAAGAAAAGACACGTAATTGGCGTTGCCATTCACTTTCAGCTCGTCTTGCAAATGAGAATACAGATAAATATCCCGCAGAGGCTGCACATTGAGGTCGGCCTCCCCTTGAGCCCGCTCAGGGGCGCGTTTGGCGACGAAACTACTAATCTTTTGCTGAAAATTGCGGACATCGGTCGCTGGGTTCATTTGCACGTAGGTGTACACCCCGTTGCCGTCCCACGAGCTAACCATTTCCTTACCCCAGCCGGTAGACAGCGTGGCAAAAGATACCAAAAAATCGTACTGAAGATGAGAATTGGCCGGAGCGTCACCCATGATTCCGGTGACCACCAGTTGGAAGCGATCAAACTCATTGAGGTATTCTACTGTCTGACCGATGATGCGGTCATTTTCTGCCCAGTCGTTGCCGAAAATTTTACGGGCGGCACTTTCGGATAATACCACTCGATGCGTCCCCGTTAGCGCCTGCTTTTGATCGCCCCTGATCCAGGGAAAAGAAAACATCTCCAGAAACTCCGGGTCAGTATAAAATCCCCAACGAAAAGTTTGTTTCGTCGGCTTGTCCTGCTGATCCTGCCAACTGAGGGTACTGCTGGCGGCCGGTCCGCTCCACGGCAGAATAAGCCGGGTGGATTTGGTCACTTCGGGGAAATCCTTTTGCAGCTCCGGACCTAGCGGTGGGGGCACCAAAAGGCTTTCGTCTCCGGTTTGATCGTGCGTAGTGCTTATCCGGTAGATAGTATCGGCATTCTGGTGAAAATCATCATAACTCAACTCGAAGCGCACGTACTGCACAATGAGCAGACAAGCCGCCATGCCAACCGCGAGGCCCAGGATGTTGATAAAGCTGAATGCCTTGTTCTTTTGTAGACTGCGGACGGCGATGGTAAGGTAGTTGCGGAGCATAGCGCTATGATTGGTTGGGTGGGAAAATTTGTTTTGCCTCTTTCTGATGGCGAAGGGCCGCAGGAAGCTAATGGCGTTGATAGCGTATAACCACCGGGCTTTCATTAATCCGTGTTCTTTCACCCATCGCTGGTACAATTCATGCAAATCGCCCTCAATTTCCGGAAGCAGATCAGCGTGACAGAATCGATGTAAAATACGGTTAGCCCAGCGGGGTGGTAGCTTCTTGCCCATCTTAGTTACTTCGGTGCTGTTTGCCGATAAGTTTTAAACTTTAAATTTCTATCTTTATCGTTATGAATGAGCAACAATTATTAGAACGCATCACGGTAAACCCCGCGATCTTCGGGGGCAAGCCCATTATTCGAGGAAAACGGCTGGCTGTGGAGCATGTATTAGGCATGTTGGCGGCAGGCAATACTCCCGAGATTATTTTGCAAGGGTACGACTGGTTGGAAGCTGACGATGTGCAAGCGTGTTTGGTGTACGCCCACAAGTTGGTGGCCCACGAGCGGATTGATTTGCCTATTGCGGTATGAAAGTTCTCGGTACGGATGTACTGTTGGACTCTTGCGTCTGGGGCGGTGCCAAACCGGTACTGCAAGATGCTGGCTATGATACCGTCTGGGTAAGAGATTTTTTGAACGACCCGGGCGACGAAGCTATCATAGCGCTCGCGTATCAAGAAAACCGGGTGTTGGTCACCCTGGATAAAGATTTTGGTGAGTTGGCAGTAATGAAAAATGTGCCTCATCGAGGCATCATCCGAATAGTGGACTTCCCAGCCCAGGACCAGGGTCCGGTTTGCGTGCAACTTTTGCAAAAGTACACTGAGGAACTGCGCCAAAGTGCGTTGATCACTGCGGACAGAAATCGTGTTCGGGTACGTTCGAAAGATCATTAGTCTATTCATAGCGTAAACTACTTATTAGATTTTGTTGTGACACATCTATGTGCCACTTCCAATAGCATTTTGAGCATCAATCTTAGTGCGCTAATCTCTATTCCTGCGGTTCAAAAGTAGGAGCATGCTTTTCCAAAAAGGAACGGATAATTTTCATATCATAGGAGCAATTGCTGATATGGTCCAACAGGATATCCTGGTTTTCCAGCAAAGAAGCCAGCAACGTTTCTTCCTGATAGCGCTCGTAGCCGCTGCTTCTGAACTCGGCGTGCTCGATGTTGCGAAAGTGTATTTTGCTGTACATCTCCGAAGCATCCTGGATAAAGTCAGCGCTAAAACGTCCAATCCCACCGGTAAGAGTGGCGGCTTGCCACGCGCCTTCCTGCATAATAAAGGTGTTGATACCCTGGCCGTAGCCGCGCCCCGCCCCGAGAAGGGTATCTTGGTAAATGATCCCAGCCTTCACATCGCTGATTTGTCGATTTAGCCGCCTCAGATTCCGCTGATCCAGTCGGATTACCCGTTTGTACAGTACTAAATTGGCCTGAGTTTCGGCGATGATATTGTCCATTGACTGCTTCGCTACCTGCTCGGCCCGGCGCTGTTGCCACCACGAATTGATGCCGAACGCCAGCAGTACCGCCAACACCACCGGCGGCACCTCGATGGCCATTTTGCGCAAAAACATGGGCCAGCCGCGCTGTCGCCGCCTCGCGTCTTGCTGATGCGCTAGCGTGTTGTCCGTTAGTTTCTCACTGTGGCGAAGCAGTTGGGCAAGGTAATCGTTGGTCCGATTTAATTTTTCATCTACCGAAGGCGCGGCACTCGGGCGGGGCAATGACTCGTCCCGCTTCGGGGATTGCTGCCGGTGAGGGGCGTTTTTGTTTAGTTCAGACATAGAAAATTACTCGTTACGTAAAGAATCGGCGGGATTGGCCAGGGCGGCTTTGATGGTTTGGAGGCTGATGATGAGCAGGGCCATCAGCAGCACTCCGGCTCCGGCCAGGCCGAACACCCACCCGCTGATGTTGATGCGGTACTCAAAATTCTCCAGCCACCGCTGCATCAAATACCAGGTGATAGGCGTAGCCAGCAGCAGCGAGAGGATAACCAGCTTCACGGTGTTCTTGGAGAGCAGCGCCACGATGCTGGTCACGCTGGCTCCCAGCACCTTGCGCACCCCGATTTCCTTGATGCGCCGCTCGGCCGTGAACATCGCCAGCCCGAGCAGTCCCAGGCAGTCCACCCCGATCGTGAGTCCGGCCAGCAACTGAAACAACGAGGCCATGCGGCGTTCGGAGGCGTAGAGCGCGTCCAGGTTTTCGTCCAGAAACGCGTAGGTAAACGGCAGTTGCGGAGCCACTTGCTGCCACTGCGTCCGTAGCTGTTCTATTGCCTGGGCCGTGGTCCCCGGTTTGATGCGCACCAGCAGATTTTCGTACTCGTTAGACACGTGCGACATGATGGCCATCGGCCCGATTTTTTCTCGCAACGAGCGGAAGTGAACATCCTGAATGATTCCGGCCAACTCGTAGCGCCGAGTGTTCACGTCAATCATCTTGCCAATGAGTTCGTCCTCGGGGCGGTCTTGCCAGCCGAAGGCGCGCAGCGCTTCTTCGTTGAGCAGAATCTGCTGATTTTCCGGCGTGAGGTTGGGCGAGAAGTTGTGTCCCTTGAGCAGCTTGATCCCCACCGTAGCCAAGTAGTCCGCATCGGCCGCGTAGCGCGGAATGCCAACCGCTTCGGTTTGCCCTTGTTCAATAAATTCCACCGGAGTGAAGGCATCGCCATTATGCGGCTCTCCCAAATTGTTGTAGGCCAGCGAGGCCCGCACCACTGAGGGTGAGGTGCTGACCAGTTGTTTCAAGGTGTGCCGCTTCTCGCCGAGCTTGTCCACGTTCTTTATCACCAGCAGCTGTTCTTTGTCGAAGCCCAGGGCTTTGTTTTGCACGTAAGCCAACTGCTGGCCAATGAGCAGCACGCTAATGATCAGTCCTGACGAAATGGTGAACTGGGCCACCACCAGGCTACTGCGCAGCCGCGCACCCTTAGTGCCTCGGCTAAGTTGGCCCTTCAGCACCTGAGTCGGCTTGAACCCACTGAGCATGAGCGCCGGTACCCAACCGGCCAGCAGCCCCAGCACCACCGCCAGTCCCAGAAGTTGCGCGGCGGCGGTCCACGTGAGGCCCGAGGGCACAAACGACTCGATCAGCGGACTCCCAAGTGACAACAGAATCTGCACCAGCGCGAGGGCGAACAGCGCCGCCACCAGGCACAGGGCCACCGATTCGGTCAGGAACAGGCTGTAGAGTTGCGCGCGCACCGCGCCCAGCACCTTGCGGATGCCGGTGGACTTGGCGTGCTGCGCCGACTGGGCGGTGGTCAGGTTCACGTAGTTGAAGACCGCGATGAACAACAGCAGCAAACCGATGGTCGCGAACATATAGACCGTGCGAATGTCGCCCTGCGGAATAACGTCGTCGATGTGCGCGGAGTGTAGATGAATATCCAGCAGCGGCTGCAGATGATACTCCATAATGTCACCCGCAGCCTTGAAAGACTGGTAACTTTTGCCAAAGCGCTGCTCGTAGACCGGGTTCAACAAGGTATCGGTAAGGGCCACCATCTGTTCTTGCAGATACTGCGGATCGGTCTCTTCTTCCAGCAAAAAGTAGGTCGTTGGCCAGTTCGCCAGCCAATTCCACAACTGATACTCCTCTTTGGTGTAGTCAATAGAGAGCAGCGCGTTGAAGTGGAAGTGAGCGTTGGTGGGAAAATCTTTGGCCACCGCCGTCACTTGGTACAGCGCTTCTTCTCCGAAGACCGTCACGTACAGCGATTCGCCCAGGGCGTCGGTAGCCCGGCCAAAGTACTTTTCGGCCGTCGCTTCCGACAGCACCACCGAGCGGGGCTGGGTCAGGGCCGTGGCCGGATTACCGGCCAGCACTTCGGTGGTGAAGAGCCGGAAAAATCCGGAATCGGTGATGTAGACCTGTTCTTCGTTGAAGGCGGCTTGCTCGGTGCGCAGGATCGGGTATTCGCCAAACTGCGTATAGAGGCGCACGGCTTCTTCGATGCCCGGCAGTTGCTGCTTCATGGTGGGGGCCAGCGGTTCGGGCGTGCCGTTGTCTTCACCGTCCTGGCCCACCTGAAGCACGCGGTAGATGCGGTCGGCCCGCTCGTTAAACTGGTCGTAGCTTAGTTGGTGCTGCACGTACAGAAAGATCATCAGCGCGGCGGCCAGACTCACGGCGAGTCCGACGATGTTAATCAGGGCGAAGGCCTTCTTGCGAACGAGGCGGCGGTAGGTGATTTTGAGATAGCTGCTGAACATAGCGGTTTGGTTGGTTGAGTGATGGTTATTTTTTTCCTTTCTTCTCACAGCAAACGGCCGCAGGAAGGTGACTACATTGATTGCGTACCATACGCGGGCCTTTCTCACGCCGTATTCCTCCGCCCACCGCTGATACAGTTCGTGCAAATCGCCTTCGACCTCCGGCAACGCATCCGGGTCGCCGAACCGGTGCAGGAGGTGGGTGGCCCAGTGGGGTGGTGAGTTATGTTGACGATTACTCATTTCTCAAACTATCTACGGGGTTAGCCAAGGCGGCTTTCAGGGTCTGGAAACTCACGGTGAACAAAGTAATTAGCAGAACCAGCACGACCGGCAGCGCCAAAAGCCACCAGCGGATTGTGATACGAAAAGCGTAGTCGGCCAACCACTGCTGCAGGGCCCAGTAAGCAACCGGCAAAGCCAAAAAACTGGCTACCAGCACCAGTTGAACAAAATCTTTAGAGAGCAACCTGACAATGCTGGATACCGAAGCACCGAGCACTTTGCGGACGCCAATTTCCTTGGTGCGTTGCAGGGCGGTGTACGACGATAGTCCGAACAAACCCAGGCAGGCGATAAAGATGGCGAGTCCGGAAAAAAAGTTAAAGAGTGCATAAAACTGCTGATCAGCCCGGTATTGTTGGTTGAAATAATCGTCCAGAAAAAAGTAGTTAAAGGATTCATCAGGATAAATTTCTTTCCACGCTTTTTCAGCGTACTCCACCACATCCGCTAGCTTTTCGCTTGATGTTGATCCTACATCCAGGGTCATATACTCCCATCCGTCGGGTTGCAGATAAAAGATGATAGGTTCAAAGTTGCTCTTCAGCGATTTATGGTGGTAGTCTTTCACGACTCCCACAATTTGCTTTACCCCGCCAAATACCGCAATCTGCTGGTCAATAGCATCTTCTACCCGGGCGAAGCCCAAACGCCGGGCCGCCGTTTCGTTGACGATTACCGAATGATCGTTGGTGCCGAAATCAGGAGCGTTTTTGTTAGCCGAGGTAATTTCCGTATTGCTGATGGGTTGAGCTTCCGAGAAAAATCTTCCGGCCAGTAGTTGCTGGCCGAACGTAGCCATGTAGTCGTAATCTACGCCCATCACGTGGTAGAACTTGGCCTCTTCCGGTCGGTCTCGTCGTCGCACGTAGCTGTTGCCCCTGATCTCGGTAGCCGGTACGTTGCGCGAAAGCGTAGCGTGCTTTATGAGGTTGTGCCTTTTCAGAGAGGTTTTGTAGGCCTGGATGTTAGCCGTGTTCTCCGCTCTACTATTCGCAAACTGAGGGCCCTCAACGACCAGCTTCTGCTGGATGTTTACTCCCAGTTCGTGGTTCTTCATGAAGGACAGCTGCTGCCCGACGGTGAACACCACCATGATAAGAATAGCAGCCATCGTGAATTGAAAAACCACCAGTCCTTTTTTCAGCCAGCCGCCCGATCTCGACGAAATAACCTTGCCCTTCAGTGCGCTCACGGGCTGATAAGACGAGAGGACAAAGGCCGGGTAAAGCCCGCTCATTATCGTTCCCCCAATGAGCAACGATATGATCAGTACGATGCTTACTGGTTGCATTAGCAACGTGGTATCCACCTCCATTCCGGTGAACTGCATGAAGTAGGGGAGGCTTCCCTGAAAGAGGATAAACGCTAGCAGGATGCTTACGCCGTTCAGCAAAGAGGCTTCCAGCAGATGCTGTGCGATGAGTTGCTTCCGGCTAGCCCCTACTACTTTCCGCAAGCCCACTTCTTTGGCCCGCTCAATGGCTTTGACCGTGGATAAATTCACGAAGTTAACCCAGGCAATGATGAGGATGCAGCAAGCGATGATTAATAGTATGTACACCGTTTGGGCATCTCCGGGAGCCTCTAACTCATTCGTTAGGTCAGACGCTAAATGAATTTTTTCAATGGATTGTAATACCATATCAAATACAAAGCCCTGTTCTTTCCGAAATGGGGCGTGCTGCTCTACGATCGGCATGAAGGCCTTCTCCAACCGGTGAGGGTCGCTGTCCGGTTTCAACAGAAGATAGGTATAGAAAGCCTCCCACCCCCAAAGATTTTCTGATTCCTCGCGGTAATTCGTGCCCGCATCATCTTTCCAACCGTAGATGGTAGGATAGGATATCAGGAAATCAAATTTCAGATGAGAATTCTTCGGCGGATCGGCGAGCACTCCGGTAATCAACAAATCTGTTTTATTAAAGAAAGATCGAGACTGAATGCTTTTGCCCACCGGGTTCACGGCTTGCCAATCACTGCCAAAATACTTTTCGGCCACCGAAGCAGTAATCACGACGGTATTAGGATCCGTTAGGGCGTGGGCGGCCTTTCCTGCCAGCAGCGGAAACGAGAAAACATCGAAGAAAGCAGCATCGGTGTAGAACACGTTTTCCTCACTGAAAACCGTCGAAGCCTCGTCATCAAGGTAAGAGAAAACCCCCGGCTGCTCATGCAGCCTTACAAAAGCCTCTACCGCATCAGGGAAATTTTCTTGCAATGCCCTTCCTACTACCGGAAAGGTGGTTGCTGATTTAACTTCCAGGACACCGTTCTTATACTGATACAAGGCCGCCCGATAAACCCGATCCGCCTTTTCATGAAACTGATCATAACTCAATTCAAAACGCACGTACTGCACGATGAGCAAGCAGGCGGCCATGCCAATGGCGAGTCCGAGGATGTTGATAGAGCTGAAAACCTTGTTTTTCTGCAAATTACGGTAGGCAATCTTGAGATAGTTGCGAAACATAGCGGTCTGATTGGTTGCGTAGTGAAATTTATTTTCCCTTTTCCGAACGGCAAACGGCCGCAGAAAGGTGATTACGTTGAGGGCATATAGCCACCGGGCTTGCTTCGATCCGTGTTCTTCCACCCACCGCTGATGCAGTTCGTGCAAGTCTCCTTCAATCTCTGGCAGCAAGTCAGGATCACAAAACCGACGGAGAAACCGAGTAGCCCAGCAAGGTGGTTGTTCTTTCTTCATATTGAGTCAATACGATATACCATCTGTTTCATTCACCCCGGTGCCCCCCGGCACCAGTCATCTTTTTTCCATCCTGATCATCCTGCTTCCTCTGTTCATCCTGTCTGTCCGGTGCATTCTGCGAATCCTGATTCAGACGGGGTCGCCTAGACCCCCTTCCACGCCACGCGCGGAATCAAGTCCCACAGGCGGTTGCGCATGGTTCGGCTCACTTCCAGCGCCTGCTTGCCGTAGGCGGTGACCTGGAACAGGCGTTTGGGCCGACCGCCCCGGGCTTCCGTATCTCCCCCCCGGCGCGACGACAGGAAACCCTTGTCTTCCAGACGGTTGAGCGCAGCGTGCACCGTGCTGAGCGTCACGCTCCGACCGGTCTGCTCTTCAATGGCGTCCTTAATGCTCACCCCGTAGGCATCGTCGTATAAGATACCTACCGCCAGCAGTACCAGCTCCTGGAATTCGCCCAAATTGGTTCCTTTCATGGGTTGTTTCGTAAATGACGATTTGAAGTGTACAAGGAAAATGCCAAACCAAGAATGTGCCTTTGAAGCGCATATGGCCCTCTAGCCAAATCCCTAACTGTTCGGAAACGGACAGGCAGTGTCCGGTATTGGTCGATACTGATGGGTGAAGGGAGGGTTTCTCGTCAATCCTGAGGGTCGAGAAAGCTTTGCGAACTTATTCTCAAACATTCACTGCCCCACCGCCGCGGCCTTCCGAAAGTCGCGCGATTCGCGCGATAGCATCGCGTTGGCTTCTCGATCTCCTTTAAATTTTTCTTTTTCAGGGTTCCAACGCAACGGACGGCCCAGTTCGTAGGCGATGTTACCGATGCTGCACACCGTGGCGGTGCGGTGCCCCACCTCAGCCGGGCAAATGGTCTTCGTCCGGTCCTTGATGGCGTTGAGCCAGTCGCGGTAGTGGTCGCGGCTGTGGTACAAATGAATCTCGTTCTCGCCAATCTTTTGGTCAGTAAGTCGATCAGGTACGTCCAGGAAGGACCGACTGGCCTCGATAGTACCCTCCGAACCCACGAAGCGGATAGCGTTGCCCCGCCCAAAATCCTCACGCGTCATCGGAATGCCACCGGCGTACTCGTAGGTGAGCACCGGATAGTCTTTTCCGTCGGGTGGCGTAACTTTCACCGGGCCGCTGTTGTCCATGCCAAGCGCCCATTGGGCGATATCGAACATGTGTGCTCCCCAGTCGGTCATCCCCCCGCCGCCGTAGTCTCCGCAGTAGCGCCACCGGGCCCATCCGTCCCACTCGAGCGGTGGTGCAAAGTAGGAACTGTAACCGCGGGCGGGAGCCGGACCCAGCCAAAAGTTCCAGTCCAGATACGCCGGAGTGGGCTCCGGAGGCTGATCGCACGCATCGGGAGGGCCGCCCACGCTCACCACCACCCGCTGGATATTGCCGATGTAACCGTTAATGACCAGTTCGGCCGCCCGGTGGAAGTTCTCCATAGACCGTTGCATGCTGCCGGTCTGGAACACGCGCTGATGTTTTTCGGCGGCGTCTACCATTGCCCGCCCCTCGGCAATGGTGAGTGACAAAGGCTTTTCGCAGTACACATCCTTGCCCGCTTCACAGGCCTCAATAGCCGGTAGAGCGTGCCAATGGTCGGGAGTAGCCACAATCACAGCGTCAATTGTCGGGTCGGCCAGCAGCTCGCGATAATCGGCGTAGGTGGCCAGGCCCTGGTAGGTGCTCTGATCGGTTTGGCTGGCGTAGTAGCTTGCCACGTCTTGCCGAAAGGCTTGCAGTTTCTGGCTATCCACATCGCACCCGGCCACAATTTGTGTTTCAGGGATAGCTACAAACCGTTGAAAAAGTGTTCCTCGGGCCTGTTTGCCGGTGCCAATGTAGCCCAGCGTGATGCGGTCGCTCGGGGCAATAAAACCCGGTCCGCCCAGCACGCGCCGGGGCACAATCGTGATGCCCGCCAGTGCAGCGAACGAGTTACGAATAAAGGTTCGGCGCGTGCTTGAAGAAATCCTTGGGAGAGAGGCTGGAGTAGTCATATTGTAAGGTCGTCAGATGGCGGACGCTTACAATATACGCGGAGAATCGAGAAATGCCTAACGGGCACTCGTCTTGCCTGATTGTTCCTGAAGCAAGCTATCCAGCGAGTGGTCAATATCTTCCAAAGAAGAAATGATCTGGCGCAGATCGTTCATCTTGCGGAGCTTGGAGAAACGTTCGCCGTTTTTAAGATACTTCGTCTCTTGCGCTAAGTGGTTAAAGTCAGACCGCAATTGATCCACTACGCGCTGCACGTCGTTATGCGTTTCCAACACTGAAGAATTAGTTGATGACATTGATTAACGGCTAAAAATAACACTTGACAATTATAATTTACGAACTTTTCTACGCTTTTGTTTGACAAAAACGTAACAAAACTTATCATTTGAAGAATATACCGAAACGAATTACATTTTTTTAAGAAGATTCTTCATTTAATGCCTTCAAGATTTTAGCACTTGCCAAGTCAGGAGAAACAATACCACCGTTCTGATACTCCAAGCGGCCGTTCTTATCCAATTGGTGGTTACCAATCGTTCAATAATTTCTGGGTCATAGCCCTGAGAAACCAACTTGCCATGCAGCGGCGAAGAAACGAACATGGTGGTTGCCCAGATAATCACTACCATTGCGGTGGCTACGTAAATTTCAGTGGGCGGTGGCGGCTGGCGCACTATAAGGAAAAACGTCGCGGCCAGTTCGCTAAGCATCAGTGGAATAACCACGTAGGAGATGGTGCGCATGTGCTGCTGCTGATACGCCGGAAAGCCCTCAGTTCCCACTCCCAAAAATCCCGGATAATGCACCACCTGAATGGTCCAGATAAGCCCGGTAAGCAGGGCCGATAGGCTGAGATTGATGAGAATTAACTCGTTGGTACTAAGCACAAAAGAATAATTTAAGCTTCCAACAGCATTGCTTCCATCGCTTGATAAGCCTGCTGCTTGAGGACAGGAACGTCTTTGATAGTAAGGTTATCAATCGCAATGGGTTTCCCGAATTTTACCGTGATTATTCCGGGTCGCACGTAGGCGGTGCCCGGACGGAATAGCTTGCCCGCGTTGATTACCACCATCGGTAGCACCGGGGTTTGCGTCTCGATGGCGATCCTAAAAGCGCCATCGTAGAAAGGGCGCAAGGGTTGTTGGGTTCGGTTCATGCTCCCTTCGGGAAAAATGAAGACTGACACGCCCCGTTGGATAAGCTGCTTGAGCGCCATGATGCTGCGGTTGCGACTACTGGCGTCCAAACGATCAACAATCACGCAAACCGTGCCCACGATCCAACCGAGCACGGGTATCTTCAGCAGTTCCTTCTTCCCGAGCGGACGAAACTGACCGGGAATAAACAAGGGTAAGGCGGGCACGTCCAGAAAAGACGTGTGGTTGCTTACGTAGATATACGCGGCACGACGATCGGGTTTATTCTTTCCTGACACGCGGTAGCGCACCCCGGTGAACGTGCGAAAGATCGTAGCCCACACTTTGAGACCGAAAAAGCTCACCGGACGGGTGGTTTCTCCACCCACCGCCGGAAGTAGTATAAGGGGCAGCAGCAACAGCATGGAGCCAATGAAGATAAACAGGAGCCAGGCGGAGTACAGAATACGGATGATTCTTTTCAAGAGATAGGTTGCTCAGCGTCCGGAAGAAACAAAAAGCCGGAAACACAAACGTGTAACCGGCTTCCAATAATCAAAATATTAACAACTCTAAATCAAACAAACTCTTATCTATCCCAGCTTGAACGTGATCGGGATGATCATGCGAACCCTCACCGCTTTGCCACGTTGCTTACCGGGTTTCCATTTGGGTGAACTCTTCACCACCCGGACGGCTTCATCGTCGCAGCCTGCTCCGATTCCTTTCACGGCTTTCACATCAGTGAGTGTGCCATCCTTGTCAACCACGAATTGAACAAATACTTTTCCTTCAATGCCCATTCGGCGGGCCTGGGAAGGGTACTTCATATTTTTACTTACAAAGGTATAGAAGGCCGATAGACCACCTTCGGGTTCGGGCTGATCTTCTACCACCATAAAGATCTCGTCAGAGACTTCCTCTTCGGGAGCTTCCTCGAAAACCATCTCTTCGATCTCGGTATCCTCGGTTACTTCAATGTCCAGATCGATCTCAATTTCTTCTTCAATTTCTTCTTCATCGGGGACTTCAATGATTTCGGGAGTCTGAATCTTCGGGGGCGGGGGCGGGGGTTGCTCCGTAGGCGGAATTTCCATCACGTCCTCAAAGGTGTCGTCCACCGAACCGAGATCAACTAGCGCACTGGCATCGTATGATTTCCACTCAAAAGCAAGCGTGATTAGCGCCAAACTGACTACCAAACCAATCGCAAGGTGCAATCCGGTTTTGCTCGTAAGATCAGCGTTAGGGGTTTTTTTAGCTTCCATATGAATTAATTATGAATTATTACAGTGTAACAATATAGTGCAATTAACGAATTTTTTTCCAATTCATCAAATTCTTTCGAAGAAATGTAACGCATCTATAATTTGTAAAGTACAAAAAATAATATAAATCCGCCAAAAACACCGCTGATATTAGCCATCATATCCAGAATTTCAAACATTCTCTCGGGCGAAAGCAACTGCATCACCTCCACCGCGATGGCGTAACTTATCGACAGTATAAACGCGTACGGTAGGGCTTTGTTGCGCAGGGCGGGATAGGCCGACTGTTTGATAAACCCTACTACCATCAAAAAAGCGAATCCCAGAAACAGAAAGGCATGCACCAACTTGTCGATGCTGAAAATAGAATCCGCCAGCTTCGGTAGGTTCTGCCCGGGCAACAGCACCAGCACCGCGATCAGCAACGCCCAGAAAAAGGTGTACGCATTGTAGCGAATGAATCCGGTGCGCTGGTCCACTGCCTACGAACCGATTACCGATTGGTACCCTTCGGCATCCAGCAGTTCGTCCAACTCGTTCGTATCTTTGATCGACAACTTCACCATCCAACCTTTATCGTACGGGTCTTCGTTCACCAGTTCGGGCGCCGCCTCCAACTCGGGATTCAACTCCAGCACGGTGCCACTCACCGGCATAAACAGATCCGATACCGTCTTCACCGCTTCAATGGTGCCGAATACCTCGCCCTGCGCAATCTCGTCGCCCACGGTTTCAATTTCCACGTACACAATATCACCCAGCTCGTTCTGCGCAAAGTCGGTCACTCCCACGTAAACTTCGTTACCCTCAACCCGAACCCATTCGTGATCGTTGGTGTACTTTAAATCAGCCGGAACATTCATAATGATGCTAGTTAGGTTTGCGTGGGTTCAAAAGTACGTCCTTTTTATGAATTCGGAAACGGAAAACGGTCATTGTTTGGTTCGGTTGGTCACCTGATGATCCGCGTAGTACGTTTTGCCTATTTCAATGGAACCGGTTGAGCGCGAGACAAAAGCTATCGAACGTTTTTCGCAGAATAATAGCCACCGCAGCGCGTTAAATCAATATCCCATAGCACTAAAATCATGAAATATACCTCTCTTTTACTCAGCAAAATCCTCGTGATTGCCTGTTTGTTCAGCGCGTGTGATCGCTCCGACGATGCCAGCGACGTCTTCACCGGAAGGCAGACCGCCTACACCCTGGCTTCGGCTTCTGAGTATAATATCCAAGGCACGGCCACTTTTCGCGAAATGAGGGGCGGCAACTTGCAACTCACCGTGCAGCTGAAAAACACGGTGGCGGGCGGACAGCATCCGGGGCACCTGCACTACGGCACCGTCGACGTGCCCGGTAGCGAAATGGCGCTGATGCTTACGCCCGTGGAGGAAGCCACCGGCACCAGCGTTACCACTTTCAACCAACTAGCCAACGGCACCTCGTTTACCTTTGATGATTTGATGGACTTTGACGGCAGCCTCAAGGTGCACCTCGATGGCGGCGCGAACAAGGATGTGGTGCTGGCCGGAGCCAACATTGGGCAGAACGCTGCCGCCCTGGCCGATGATATTGCGGTGTGCACTTCGCCTTCGGACCAGTAGGGGGTGGTAGCACATAAAGGACGATATCAGTGGGCACGGCGGATGGTTCTTGTGGTGATAAGCACACTGGGTGTTTTTCCGGCGACGACGCACGCCCAAATCTCCTTTGAGTTCGTCACCGACGTGCCCGTACTGGTAGCGGAAGATAGCCTACGTAATCCCTGGGCGGGCGGACTCAACGCCGGGCAATATAGTACTATCGACCTTGACCAGAACGGAGAACCGGACCTGGTGGTGTTCGACCGCACCTCCGGCAAATTGAACACCTTTGTCCGTCAGGACGGGCAGTATCGTTACGATCCGACCTACGAGGCGCTGTTCCCGAACGACCTGCGCTACTGGGTGCTGCTGGCCGACTATAACTGCGACGGGAAGCAGGATATCTTCACCCACTCTAACAGCGGTATCCGCGTGTTTGAAAACACTTCTGACTCCCAACTGGCCTTCACCCTGGTGGCCGACCCGGTGATGACCGAGGGCTCTTCCGGCACCTTCAACCTGCCGGTGAACAGCACCGACCTGCCGGGTATTGCGGACGTAGACGGCGACGGCGACCTGGACGTGCTGACGTTCGACTTTGCGGCCGGAGGCACGATCGAGTACCACCAAAACCTGAGTCAGGAAACCACCGGCACCTGCCAAGAACTACTTTTTCGGCGGGTAACGCGGGCCTGGGGCGATTTTGAAGAATGCTTCTGCGGTGCCTACGCCTTTGGCGAGCCCTGCTCCGCTACCGGGGGGCGCACCGCCCGCACCGAGCACGTGGGCGGCAAGTCAATTTTAACCTGGGACACCGACGGCGACGGCGACCAGGACCTGGTCTTTGGCGACGAAACCTGTACGAGTCTGGCGTTTCTAGAGAACGAAGGCACTTCGGATCAGGCGCTGTTTCTCGCGGCGTCCGACACCTTTCCTACCGCGACGGCCCCGGCCGACAAGTTTTTCTTTCCGGCAGGCTACCGCGCCGACGTAACCTCTGATGCATTGCCTGATCTCATTGTTGCTCCCAACGTGTTCTCCAACGTACAGAACAGCATTGACTTCAGTCAGTCTAGCTGGCTATACCGCAACCGAGGCACCGAAACGCAACCGCGTTTTGAACTGGTGCAGAAAGACTTTTTGCAGAAGGAGATGATTGACCTGGGAGCCAACGCCGCCCCCGCCCTGGGCGACTACGACGGCGACGGCGACTACGATCTGCTGCTCGGTGCCGAAACCCAGGTGGGGCAGGCCCGTCTGCGACTGTACGAGAACGTAGGCACCCGCACCAATCCGGCCTTTCAATTGATTGATACCGACTACTTAGGCTTATCGGCCGAGGGTTTCACGCTGCTGAAGCCTTCGCTGGCCGATATCAACGGCGACGGCGCGGTTGATCTGCTGCTGCAGGCGGGGGGCAACGGAGTTACCGCCCGCCTCTATTACCAACTGAACCAATCGGCCCAGGGCTGGGATTTTGTGTCGGGCTTGCAGCCGCTGGGCGTGTCTCCCGTTAAGTTCGACACTCCTTTCTTTTATGACCTGAACCAAGACGGGCGGGCTGATCTGTTGATCGGGCGGGTAACGGGTCGGCTGGAGTACCACCGCAACGAGGGCGGTGATCCCATCGCATTCACCCGGATCACCGACTCACTGGCGGGCATCAGCAATGACCCGTTCAAGCGCACGCTGGCCCCCTGGGTGGGCGACCTAAATGGAGACGGTCAGCCCGAATTGCTCACCACCGACGGATCGGGCGTGCTACGGCTGTACGAAAATTTTACGGACGACACCCAGCCCCCGACCGTTACCACCACGTTGATCCGATTCGGCGAAGGCGAGGCGCAGGAGTCCCGGCTGGGCGCGCGCAACTGGCTAGCGGGGGCCGACCTATACGGCACCGGACAGCCGGTGATTGCTTTAGGAAACGCGCAGGGAGGATTGTATCTGCTCAAGACCTTCGGTGACGGAAGCCCTCCCGCCCCCGGGGAAGGCAAACTCACGCTCACGGTTTTTCCCAATCCGAATACCCGGGACGATGCGTTGCGCGTGCGGGTGAACCAACCGGCCCAACTGCTGATCTACACCGTGCTGGGGCAGTTGGTTCATCAAACCGACCGGCTCAATCCGGGCCTGGTTCATACCCTTGACAAGACGGGGTTGTCTGATGGCGTTTATATTACGAAAGCTGTTGGCAATCAGGGCAGTACGGCCGTACAGCGCTTGATTGTGCAGTAAAATTATTTTGTTGTAATTGTAAGAAATTTTTGGGTAAACCCATTATATTGCTGGAAATCTTGGCACTGCAGGTTTGGTGTTGTCTTAAACTAAAACCCATGCAAAAATCCGCTATTTTCCTTGTTACAATTACTATCTTCAGCCACACTATTTACGGACAGTCAGAGCAGGCTAGTTTTGAAAGGGTACGGAAGAACGTCGTGCAAGCATCCGCGGGATTTGGTGGGGTTATCGGAGCCTATAACGCAAATTACGAAAGATTACTTATTCTACTTGAAGACAACTCGTCAGTAGGACTTTGGGGAAAAGTAGGCTTAGGGCAAAGTGCTATACTTTTTGGCCCTGGTGGCCCTTACCAACACGTTTCTATTGGTGTTATAACTGGCAAAAACAGAAGTCACTTTGAACTAGGTCTTGGTGGTGCCAGAATGTTTGATAAAAGTGGATTCGAGCATTCTAAGGACATGAGTGACTTTCATATGGAGCCTGCGCCGGAAAAGAGCAAATACGTTCGCCTAAGCCCAGTGGGCTCGCTGGGGTATCGGTTCCAGCAACCTGATGGTGGCATCCTGTTTCGTACCGGGCTCGGCTATCCTGAGGGCGTATTCATTGGGCTAGGAGCTAATTTCTAACTTTCTGAACAACACGAACCGTATAAACATAAACAATCAGTGGTTCCGTAAAGCGTCAATCAACTGTGCTTTGCTCATGCTCGAGCGGCCCGCGATGCCTAGTTCCTTCGCCTGCTGGTACAATTCTTTTTTGGATCGATCTTCGTAGTTTGAGGCGTGTCCGCCCTTCACCCCCGTTTCGTGGCGATCCGAATTGGCAATGCGGGCGGCTTTTTCCTGGCTGTAGCCCTTGTTGCGCAAGGCTTCGTACGCCTCGTCGTCTTTGATGGAAGGTCCGTGGTCTTTGGCCATGATAGAGAAGTTTAAAAAGTATAAGATAAGGAAACTCGAGGTAACAGATTTTGTTAACGATCCGCGTCCGAAAAATTGAGTTCAACGTACACCGGAAGATGATCCGACCCCGTATCATCACCCACCTCGCGTCGTATCACTTTCCAACCGTCGCTCACCAAGCAGTGATCCAGCGTGATCATCAGGGGATTGAACGAAAAACTGGGCCAACTGCACTGCAAACCAAATCCGCGTCGGCTATCGGTGAGCCGGAGACGCTGCTTAAATTCCTGAAAAATCGGGGCAAAAGAGGTGGTGTTGAGATCTCCGACCACCAGCAGCGGCTCTTCGGTTCCCCGAAAGCGCGCCGCAATCTGCCGCAACTGCTCGTTGCGCCAGCGCACTCCCTGCGGGGCAGCTGGCGACATAGGGTGCATAGCGACCACCCGCGCCAACCGGTTGCCCACCCGAAAACGAACCGTGGCACTGGGCAGCTGGATAGGACCCCAAGGTATAATCTCCTCATCATGGATCGGAAACCTGCTCAGTAGCCAAATACCAAAATTATCCTCTCGCACCGCGTGCAGCTGGTAGGGATAGTCGGTAAGTTGGCCCGACAGCGCGGCAAACCAGCGAGGAGTGATCTCTTCGAGCACCAAAATGTCCGGCTGGTAGCGATGAATTTCGGCGACCACTGCTTCGGTGTCTTCGTTAGAAGATAGCACGTTCATCAACAGCAGACGCACGGGAGTCGGATTAATAGTGAGAAGCGAAGTATCCGTAGCAAAGTAGAAAGGAACCACAAAACTCAGGTTGATAATGAGCACAATGAGCGAGGGCAGCACCAGCGTTCTTCTTTTTAGCAGGATAAAGACAAGTCCACTAGCGATGGCTCCCAGCGCGTACTGAAAGCGAAAGTGTGAAGCGATATCCGGGACAAAACCATAATCAGCCCCGAAGCCTAGCAGCGTGAAGAGGCCAATGACGCCTAGAAAAGCAATTCCCAAAAAATATACCTTTTGCTTCACCGATTATACATTGAATCCGGCGCGGAGCAGCGCCTTGTATTCTGGATGCCGCCGGATGTAAGTGGCCACGTAGGGACACAGCGGCATGATTTTGAGGTCGTTACTTTTGGCGTATTCCAGGGCCGTGTGGGCCAGCTGATTGGCAATGCCCTGCCCCTCCAGGTTCTTAGGAACCTCCGTATGGTTGTAGACAATCAGGCCGGTTGCTAAAGTATACTCCAGCACGGCCGTTTGCTCACCGATGTGCGCCTCGAAGCGGTGCCGGTCTTTATTGTTGGTGATGGTGAGGGGTTTGTTATTTGCTGCCATAGGGATTAATGGTTTCGATGGTTCCATCGGCGCGGTGGGTTAGCTTGGTCATCTTGATGTTTCTCAGGTGCGTCTGCTCCGATAGTTCGGTGTCGTGGTAGAACAGGTACCACTGGCTCTCAAACTCAACAATGGAATGATGGTTGGTCCAGCCCTGCACCGGGTTGAGCACGATGCCGCGGTAGGTGAACGGACCGTAGGGGTTGTCGCCGGTGGCGTAGGCGATGTAGTGCGTGTCGCCGGTGGAGTACGAGAAGTAGTAGGTGTCGTCGTAGCGGTGCACCCAGGCGGCCTCGAAGAACCGCCGGTCATTGTCCCCACTTAGTAACGGTTCACCGTTTTCGTCGAGCAGCGGTACGTCTTGCGGTTCTTCGGCGAAGCCGAGCATATCGTCGCTTAGGCGAGCCACCTTGGGCGATAACGCCGGTTGGTCATCGGCCGGATACGTATCTTCGGCCTGATACATGCCGGTTTGCCAGCGCTGCAACTGCCCGCCCCAGATGCCGCCGAAGTACATATAATACGCACTGTCGGTATCGGCAAACACCGCCGGATCGATGCTGTAGCTGCCCTCGATGGGATTTGTTTCGGCCTGAAAGGGTCCGGTGGGCGAAGCACTGCTCGCTACGCCAATGCGGAAGACGCTGTCGGCATCTTTGGCCGGAAAATACAGGTAGTAGGTGCCGTCGCGGTACGCCGCATCCGGAGCCCACATTTGCCGCTCGGCCCAGGGCACGTCTTCCACGCTAAGGGCCACGCCGTGGTTGGTCACCGACCCTCCTGCCGAAACCATCGAGAATACGTGATAATCCCGCATCGCGAAGTGGCTACCCCGATCATCTTCCGGAATGCCCGCTGCTATGTCGTGCGAGGGGTAAACGTAAATTGTATTGTTGAACACGTGGGCCGAAGGGTCGGCGGTGTACAAATCGGTGACCAGGGGATCAGACAAGAACCGAAGCGAATCTTTTTCCGTGGCAACGGCGGTTGCCGGTTGTTCCGACCTTTTTCCCTGACAAGCGGAAAGGAGTGATGATATCAAAAAAATTTGCAAAAAGCAATTGCAAAAATGCACTAAATTTTTCATGTTTCTAAGAAAAATGGATGTAACCAAGCAAACCATTACTTTCTCACCGTAATTGTCACTACTTTCGCCGGGTGAAATTATCACCTACCAACCACCTTTCCTAATGATACGACACTTACCATTACTCGTCTCACTGCTGTTTCCGCTCCTGACGCTGGCGCAAACGACCTACGAAACCGTCGGCATCATCGGCACGGCCACTCCCAGCGGTTGGGACGCCTCTACTCCGATGAACCAAGACTCCGACGACGAACACCGCTGGACGCTCACCGATTTTTCACTGGTAGGGGGCGAAGTGAAGTTCCGGGCCAACAACGCCTGGGACGTTAACTGGGGCAGCACTTCCTTTCCCAATGGCACGGCTACCCAGGATGGCCCCAACATTCCGATTCCCGCCGGAGTGTACGATATTAGCTTCAACGACATCACCGGCGCGTATTCGTTCGAAGGAACCGGCAACGGTGGCGAAAGCAGCATCATTACCCTGAACCCGGAGTTTCCGGGGCTGGACGAAGAAGTGACGATCACCTACGACGCCACCCGGGGTGTTTCGGGCTTGGCGGGAGCCGAAAAGGTGTACTTCCACTCCGGCGTCATCGTGACCGACAGCAGCGGTACCGGATGGACCCGCGTGGTGGGCAACTGGGGGCAAGACGACGGCGTGGGTGAAATGACGCCGGTGGTGGGCGAGCCAGACCAGTGGCAAATCACGTTGCCGAGCATTCGGGAGTACTACGGCGTGCCCGCCGGACAGCCCGTATTTCGGCTGGGTATGGTATTTCGCAACGCCAACGGCACCCAAACCGGCAAGTCGGCCGATGATGGTGATATCTACGTGGCGGTGGACCCGGGCAACTACGTGCGCTGGACCGACCCCGCCGACGACCTGCAGTTCGCCCGGCGCGACGAAACGCTGCTCCTGCGGGCCGAAGCTTCGGCAGTTGCCAGCTCGCTGGAGCTGCTGATCGATCAGGGAGCGGGTTATGCCTCGGTGGCGATCGTCACCGATACGACGAGTATCAGCTACGATTATCCGGTGCGCCAGACCGCCGACATCTCGGTGAAGGTGGTGGCCATGATCGAGGGCGAAACCATAGAAAACATCCGCGAACTGCAAATCGCCGTTCGCCCCGATACCAACGTGGCCGAACTGCCCGAGGGCGTAAGCCCGGGAATCAATTACGACTCCACCGACCAAACTATCGCGACGCTGGTGCTGCTGGCTCCGCAAAAAGAGTTCGTCTACCTGGTGGGCGACTTCAACGATTGGCAGCTGGATCCGGCCTACCTGATGAATCAGACACCCGACGGCGAATACTTCTGGCTGACGCTCAGCGACCTCACTCCCGAAGCGCAGTACGTGTTCCAGTACTGGGTCGACGGCACCATCAAAATAGGCGATCCCTACGCGCATCAGGTAGCCGATCCCTACAACGACGACGCGATTCCCAACGAATTGTATCCTAATTTGCCCGACTACAACCGCACTGCCGACGGCATCGCCACCGTTTTGCAAACCGGCCAGGAAGCTTACGCCTGGAAGTATCCCGAAGTGGTGGGCGGCCGCCCCGACAACGAAGATCTGGTGATTTACGAGCTGCTGGTACGGGATTTCCTGGATTCGCACAGCTACGACGACCTGGCTGATACGCTGAGCTATCTCAAACGCTTAGGCGTGAACGCCATTGAGTTGATGCCCATCATGGAGTTCGAGGGCAACGAAAGCTGGGGCTATAACCCGTCGTACGCGCTGGCGGCCGATAAATACTACGGCACGCAGGAAGACCTCAAGGAATTCATCGACGAAGCGCACGCCGAAGGCTTTGTGGTGCTGCTGGATATGGTGCTCAACCACCACTTCGGGCAGAGTCCGATGGTTCGCATGTACTGGGACGAAGCCAACCAGCGTCCGGCCGAAAATAGTCCGTGGTTCAATCCCGTGGCAACGCACCCCTTCAACGTGGGCTACGACTTCAACCACGAAAGCCCCTATACCCAGCGCTACGTCGATGATGTGAACCGTTACTGGCTGACCGAATACGAGTTCGACGGCTTCCGCTTTGACCTATCCAAGGGCTTCACACAAAACGAGGGCAAGGACCCCAGCGACGTGGGCGCGTGGAGCGACTACGACCAGTCGCGCATTGACCTGCTCACGCGCATGGCCGACCAGATTTGGAGCGTAGACTCCAGCACCTACGTCATTCTGGAGCACCTGGCGGTGAACGAAGAGGAGCGGGTGCTGGCCGATTACGGCATGCTGCTGTGGGGCAACATGAACGAGGCCTACGGGCAGTCGGTGGCGGGCGACACAACCGGTGACCTGCGCGGAGCACTGGCCAGCGAGCGCGGCCTGGCCGACGGTAGCCTAATTGCCTACATGGAAAGCCACGATGAGGAACGCCTGATGGTCTACGCGCTGGAGGAAGGCGAATCGGCTGGCGACTACAACATTCAAGACCTGGAAACGGCGCTGGATCGCGTTAAGCTCGCCTCGGCCTTCTACTATACGCTGCCCGGCCCCAAGATGCTCTGGCAGTTCGGCGAACTGGGCTACGACATTTCTATCAACTTCAACGGACGGGTGGGCAACAAGCCCATTCCCTGGGGCGATGCGTACGATCTTAATTACTACGAGGATTCGGCCCGACAGGAACTGTACGAAACCACCGCGGCGATCATCAACCTGGTTGATGACTACTCGGAAGTTTTTGAAGAAGGAGAGCTTTCGGCGCAACTGAGTGGGCCGACGCGCGAGATCAACCTGCGCCACGAGCGCGTGAACGTCACGATTATTGGTAATTTTGGGGTGACTGAGCAGACGATGACCCCGCGGTTTGAGCAAGTTGGCACCTGGTACGATGCCCTTACCGGGGCAACTTACGAAGTGACAAGTTCCGAGCAAAGCATTCAGTTAGCTCCCGGCGCGTTCCGCATCTACTTCGACCAGCCGGTCGACGAGCCAAGGGCAGAAATACTCCCTCCGACCGATCTAAAAGCCGTTTCGTCCAAGCGTGGGCAAGTGGACTTGACCTGGAGCGACGCTTCGAAGGGCGAAACCGGCTACGTGGTGGAGCGGGCGTGGTACAACCTCTGGTGGCCCAAACGCTACTACGAACGCGTGACGCTACCCGCAAACACCACCTCGTATACTGATACCCAGGTGATTCCTGGCTTTATCTACTACTACCGGGTGAAGGCTACCGGGGAGGCCGAAGATTCGGACTACAGTGAAGAAGCAGGGGTACGGGTACGGCTGTCGGATCGGCTGGAAGACTTGATTAGACGAATTCTAGCGACTATCCAGGTGTATCCGAATCCAACCGACGGGCGCGTGACCATTGCGTGGGAAACCCAGTTACCTACCGAACTGCGTTTGCGTATTCTGGATATTACCGGGCAAGAGCGCCGTCGCTGGACCATCAGCAGCAACTCGTTCACCACCTCGGTAGAAACCGACCTATCGAGCCTACCCGACGGGATATATTTTCTGGAAGCCTCTGCGGACAGCAAACGCGTACTACGGCGGATGGTGGTGAAGAAATAGAGGGCAGGTCTTCGACCGACTACGTGAGCAGGTCGGTCGGAGACCGTGTTTATGGTTCGCACTGGTTTAGAAAACCAGCGCGAGGAGATGTTTTACAGGTTCTTGTACTTCGAAATTCATGATTCCTTTACAAATTCCTATTGTGCTAATCGCTTGCGAGATACGAACGATAGCTTAGTAAAGTGATGGAATCGATAGCGGTGCTGTTAGTGGTGATCGGGTTGGTACTGTTGTTTGGCTACCAACGATGGGGCTGGCACTGGCACGGATTTATCGATCCCCGGGCCGTGCGGGCGGTGTTGAGCAAGCACTTCGGCTACTACCAAGATTTGGCACCCGACCGGCAGCGGGAGTTTGAGCGGCGGGTGATCCGTTTCGTGCGCAGGAAGCAGTTTATCGGGCGGGGAATGGAGGTTACCTTACCGATGCAGGTGCTGGTGGCGGCGGCCGCGGTGCAGTTAACCTTTGGCCTGCCCGAACTGGTACTGCAGCACTTCAAACGCATCCTGATCTATCCAGATAACTATTACTCCACCATCACCCAGCAGTATCATAAGGGCGAGGTGAACCCGGCGGCGCGGGCCATTGTGTTATCCTGGAAAAACTTTGTGGAAGGCTACGCCCAGGCGCAGGATTCGCTCAATTTGGGACTGCACGAGATGGCGCACGCTCTGGAGATAGAAAACATGGTAGAGAACGACGAGTACGACTTCTTGCCTCCCGCCGTGTGGGAACAGTGGCAAGAGCAGGCGGCGACCTACCGAAACCAAATGAGTCAGCACGGATCGGACTTCTTTCGGGCCTACGCGGCTACCAACGACCAGGAGTTTTTTGCCATTGCCGTCGAGAACTTTTTCGAGCGACCGGCGGAATTCAAATCCTACGCCCCGGAGCTGTACGACACGCTGTGTCTGTTGCTTCGGCAGGACCCGATGAAGTTGGTCTGAATCATTCTGAAGCAGTTAGGCCAATCGGTTGCACCAAAGCGCCATTGGTCGCGACATCCCAGGCAGCGAACCGCACCCACTTCTTCCCGGTGGCATCAAACGGAATCTCGAACCGCTTCTTGCCAAAGGGCAGTAGGCCGGCGGTTGAGATGATCTGCCGGTCGGTCTTTTCTCCGTCGCCCCACACCACTTCCACAAAATCGAGCGGAAAGGTCCACTCCACCTCGGCTACAATGGTTCGTTCGTTTCCCATTCCCCGGACTTTGTAGGAAGGAATCAGCACTTCGCCCGAAGTGACAAAGTAGGCTCCCTGTCGAAGGGCATCAATGACCGGACTCATGTCATCGATGCCCGGCACGCTATCGAGTTTCAGGTAATTGACCGGTGACATCCCGTAGGTATCGTCGTAGGGCGGCTTGCCCCGCTCTCCGATGTCGGAGCGAGCTTCGGAAATGGCCAGGGCAAACTTGGGTGGATGGTCGTGGGCGGCCAGTTGGTTGTTGGTTTCGTCCCACAGCGTTAGGAAGCGGTATTCTCCCAGCCGGGTTTCGGAGGCGTCGATGCCCATGCCCCAGCGGTAGCCCAGGCCGAAGTAGTTGGGGTGCCGGAAGTGGGGCGCGTCCCAGATGGCGTCGGGATAGCCGGTAGAACGCTTGGCCCGGGGGTGCGGCATGGAAATGATCACATTCTCGCGCTCCGCCATCCGCATCATGTCGGCCGGAGTGCCCAGGTTATATACGGTGCCGTACTTCGGATGCGGTTCCGAGAGCGGCTGGTCGGGCTGGCGGGCGGGCCGCCAAAAAACCGGCTTCGAAAGCAGCAAATCGTAGTGCCCGCCCAAAAAGGGACGCCGTCCGCCGGTGCTGTTCTCGTCGTTGGGCATCACCAGAAAGTTTTTGTCCGACTGTCGCCGCGCCGCCTCGTAGTAGTTTGCCAGGTCAGCCAGGTATAATTCTGCGGTGTCTTTGCGTCCCGGGCCGCGGGCACCGTCGATGATACTGTAGATATCCACGCCGACGCCCTTCATGGTGGCAATGTCGTTGATCCGGTGGTCAAAACTGCCCGCTTCGCGCAGGCGCTCCACCAGCCCCACGTGGTAGTGGTGCCCCATTATTTTGTGACCCGGCAGCGGCCGGAAGCGGTCGCCGTTAGTAAATGCAAGGGCTTTTTCAATAGCATTCTGACCGGATTCCGGGCTGACGTACAGAAATACCGACAGGCGCTGCTGGGTGCCGGGCCGGGCGTTGTAGAGGGCAAAGTTGTGGTAGAACTCCGGGTCCTCTTCGTGCTCGGCCTGCCGGATGCCGAAGGAAAACGTGCCGAGGCTGTCTCGGCGGTACCAACCGTAGCCCAGGTTTTGCTCCGATTCGCGCGCCCAGTAGAAGCGGTGGGGTGGGGGAAAGGCCGCCACCGCGCCGCCCGGCAGTTCGGCCGCAATCAGGCGGTTGCTACTGCGTACGGTCACCGGGTTTTCGTTGGCCGGGCCGCCAAAGCGGTAGTCTTGCCACTGATGAACCAGATCGCGCCACACCATGCGCGACGAAGGCTGAATGGCCAAACCCTGAAATCCGGCGTCGTATTTAAACGCGACCGACGGCTCATCCGTCTGAGCGACCAGCATCTGGCGCACCAGGTTTGATCCTTTGAAAACGTCGTACTGCAAATAACCCGAGAAGAGGCCCGCCTCCGCACCCGGAAAGGTGATCTCCAGACGGGCGCCGTTGGTGCGCACCGCGCAGCCGGAGGCTTGGTAGCGGGCGGTGGCCCGAACCACCTCGTCGGGCTGGCGCGGCATGCCCGGATGGTTGGCGAATGGTTCGGTGGCCGGAATAGACGATCCGTGCGAGAGGGGTGGTTCGTCTTCCAGGTACAGCGGCGCATCCCAAAACGCTTCCCATTTAATCTCGTCCAGCTTCTCGGCCGTCAGTGGCACTCCTAAGCGCTCGAGCGGCTCGGTTTGCTGCTGGGTGACGCGCCGCTGCCCGGACACGATGCGGAACTCCGGCGTCACTCCGTTGGCCAGCACGCGCCACGCACTACCCGCCCGCCGGACGGCCAGTTCGCGCAGGGTGGGGGTGCCTTGTTCAATGGTGAAACGGATACGCAGTTCGTTGTTTCGGTCGCCCTCCCAGGTGATCGTTAGGGTTTCATCGGCTACGGTGGCGGTGAGTCCCGGCTGGGCTTGGTAGGCCGACAGATCGCAGTGGATAGGATCGGCCAACGCGCGGGTGGTGATGCCCAGGAAGAATACCGTCAGCGCGAGCATTCCTAATCCTCGGCGACTTTCTCGGTGCTTTGCTGCGCTTTTAATCGTTGCTTTCATGCTGCTATTTATCAACTTTTGTTCTAAAGATAATGGCTTCGATACGATAATAAGCAGAATAATGAACCAGTTGGGCGCTAGTTCGTTATTTCGGTATTCAAATCTACCTACCCCGAATTTTCCGCCAACGCATGTGGAGTAGCCTCGCCCGATTTATTATCAAGTTTCGTTTGCCCTTGATGCTGCTGCTGGCCGCTATCACCGCGTTTATGGCCTTGCAGATTCCAAGGCTCACGCTCAGCTACGACTACGTGGCGGCGGTGCCTCCGTCGGACTCCAGCATGCAGTATTACGAAGATTTTAAACAGCAATTTGGCGAGGATGCCAACCTGCTGGTGGTGGGAGTGCAAGACAGTGCTTTGTACGAAGCATCAACCTTTCGCCGATTTTCCTATTTAAGCGACGCGATCAAGGAGTTAAACGGGGTGAAGTACGTGGTGTCGCTGCCGGAGCTACAGCAATTGGTGAAAAACACTGAAACCCAACGCTTCGACGTGGCCCCGGTGTTTCCCGAGATACCTACCGAGCAGGCCGAACTCGACAGTTTGTTACAGGTGGCCAATGACCTTCGGTTTTACAGTCAGCAACTCATCAACCCCGATAATGGAGCCACGTTTCTGCTGATTGCCATTGAGAACAAAACGCTTAATTCTGACAAGCGCGAGCAACTGGTGCCCGATATTCAGATGCTGGGCAAGCAATTTTCGGAGGTCACGGGCGTAGAACTGCACTACGCGGGCATCCCGTTTGTGCGCACGGTGCTCAACGAACAAGTTCGGGCCGAACTTCAACTTTTCCTGATTCTGTCGGTGGTGGTCACTGCCCTGATTCTGCTGCTGTTTTTCCGTTCGTGGGATGCGGTGGTTTTTCCTCTGCTGATCATTGCGATCATTGTGGTATGGACGATGGGCTCGTTGGTGCTGCTGGGCTACGAAATCACGCTGCTGTCGGGCTTGTTGCCGCCCATTATCGTGGTGATCGGTATTCCCAATTCGGTGTATCTGCTCAATAAGTACCATCAGGAATACAAGCGCTACCGCGACAAGAACCAGGCGTTGCGGGCGGTGATCGAGAAGATGGGCACCGCCACCCTGATCACCAATGTGACTACGGCCATCGGTTTTTTGGTGCTGATGTTCACCAACGTGCCCATGCTTGAGGAGTTTGGTTTGGTGGCGGGCATCAACATCCTGGCCACCTTCGTGGTGAGCATCATTTTGATTCCCTCGGTATTTTCCTACTTGCCCGCTCCCGGTGACCGGCAGTTGCGACATCTGCGCTTCAAGGGGGTGGACCGGGTGATTACCGGCTTGGATTTGCTGGTGCACCGCCACCGCTACCGGGTGCTCATGGCGGCCGGGCTGATCACCTTGCTGTTTTTGGCGGGATTTCTCCGCCTGGAATCGATATCGTATTTGGTAGACGATGTGCCGGACGACAGCCAGTTAAAGCAGGATTTAGCCTTTTTTGAAGATAATTTTGCGGGCATTATGCCACTGGAAATTGTGATTGATACGCACAAGAAGCGTTCGGTGACCCGACTGTCGACCTTGCAAAAGGTGGATTCGTTGGAGCAATTTCTGGAAGAGCAACCGGCCATCTCGCAACCCGTTTCGGCGGTGGGGCTGGTGAAGGCCGCCCGGCAAGCGTACTACAACAATAATCCGGACTTTTACGCCCTGCCCACCCGCCGCGACCAGGGGTTCATCGCACGATACCTAAAGAACTCGGGGATGAATGACCCTGAAACTGAGGGCAATGATAAGGCTACTTCCGGTCCGTCGCCCACCCGCTTGCTGCGTAGTTTTGCCGACAGCAGCGGACAGCAACTGCGCATCTCGCTCAAGATTGCCGACGTGGGTTCGCACGAAATCCAGCACCTCATTGAAGAGGTCATTGAGCCGAAAGCCGCCGAGCTATTTGGCGATTCCGATACTGAGGTGACGGTGACGGGAACCAGCCTACTGTTTGCCAAGAGCAACGCTTTCTTGATTAGAAACCTGCTGACGAGTCTGTTCATCGCCTTCTGCCTGATTGCTGCCATCATGGCAGTACTGTTCGGTAGCGTACGCATGATTTTGATCTCCCTGATTCCTAACCTCATTCCCCTGATCGTTACCGCGGGCATTATGGGGCTGGTGGGCATTCCGCTGAAGCCAAGCACGGCCATCATTTTCAGCATTGTGTTCGGTATTTCGGTGGATGATTCTATTCACTTTCTGGCCAAGTACCGGCAGGAAATGAAGTTAAACCGGTTTTTTGTGCCGCTGGCCATCAGCAAGAGCTTGCGCGAAACGGGCACTAGCATGGTCTACACCTCGGTGATTTTGTTCTTTGGATTCATCATTTTCGCCGGTTCCGGCTTCGGCGGCACCCAGAACTTGGGCATCCTCACTTCGCTCACGCTGTTTGTGGCCATGCTCACTAATCTTACTGTGTTGCCCTCATTACTGATGATTTTTGACGATGGTAAGAAGATGGCCGCCCGCCAGCAGAAGGCCGGGGCGGCTGCGGTGCCACCGCTCATCGAGCACTACGATGAGTTTTACCAGGAAGATGAGGACGAAGAAATCGACGTGGATAAACTTGAGTTGCCGGATCGGGAGCGGGAGGAGGTTTGAGGTGGCGAATTGACTGAAACGGAAAGCATTTTATGCGTTGATGAACTGTTTGCTGCGTAGTTCGTAAATGCCTTCCAGAAAAGTAAGCTACTGATTATTATCAGCAAGGCTTGATAGTGAAACCAGAAGCACGTAGTTTCATCATCAGTCGCTTGTCGCGAAAAGGGAATTTCTTCTCAAGAAGAACTTCAATAGCCGAACCAGCATCCCTGCGGTAATTTTTGACGTGGCTGACAAAGAGCAAATCAACTTTTACGAAGTCTCGGTTAAAGTAATCGCTGAACCTTCTGTCTATAAAATCTTCCAAACAAGTCACAAACTTTTTGGTCATATTGGCTACAGCAAATCTCCGGCTGCTTCTTATGGATTTTAGCTCGACGATTGCGATTGAGTAGGTTTCTAATTGGGCACATTCCTGGATGATCAAGCAGTCGGGAGAAGGGGGTGGTTTTACCACTTCGTTGTTATAATAATTATCCACTTTGATAATAACGTAGGCATTCTCGGCGATTCTGTCGTCGAGGACGACACACATACCTGCTTCCTCACAGTCGTCACTCAAGTACTTTGACAACACAGCATCATTGCGGATTTTTTCTAACAGCATACTTATGACTACTCTTCTATTTCATCAAGCAATTGCATGCGTTCTTCGTATAGTTGTTCAGCCACCGTCACAAAGTTGCTATCTTCAATTCCTTCATCAGTAACGGGCATATCGTCTTTTACTACGCTACCTTTGTCGGTCATCACCATATG
Organism: Cyclobacteriaceae bacterium; assembly: GCA_965217295.1. Lineage (GTDB taxonomy): Bacteria > Bacteroidota > Bacteroidia > Cytophagales > Cyclobacteriaceae > Tunicatimonas. The sequence continues at coordinate 710,800 of CBDCHR010000008.1, read as the reverse complement.
GTAGGTAGCTACCTTGTCGGGGTCTACTTTCTTTTCCAAAATGAGATTGGTGAGCTTGTTAAACATATAATTGCTGTGCGAAGTCATCACCACCTTAATATTGTGCTTAGGTAGCTCAGCCAGAATTTTCATGAGCTTAACCTGCGCCTCGGGATGAAGATGGGCTTCAGGTTCTTCGATGAAAAGGATGTCATAAATATCATTGTTGCCTTCAACTAGAACTTCTCTGTCAGAGCGATCTCTAATTATATATTTTAGAAAAGTAACCACTGGTGAAAGTTCAGCTACCATAGAAGACACTGTTGCTAAATCTAAAGTAAGATTGGTACCATTAGGCTTAAAAGCGATTTTTTGATCACTGGTATTATAAGTAACTTCCCCATCCAGAACATTCTTTTCTAAACTGTCTATAACCTTCTTCAATGATTGATTATCTTCTAAAGTTTCAATAGATGCTAAAGCAAGATAATAGTCTGATACAGTTTCAGATAGTGTAGGTAGTTCTAACTTTCTTCCTATAAGATTGCGTTGCTTAGATAGTTGTGCGATAATAGGGCCAAACGAATTTAGACCTTGATACAATCCTGAGCGGGAAGCGGGCAGAAAATGTAAGTTAATAGACGATAAGCTCGCTTCAATTATAATCTTCTTAAGAACCTTGGTACATATTTCTTGCGTAGATATTCCTCCATCAATAGGACCAACCAGTATTTCCTCATCGCCGAATGAACACCTAAGAATACCGTTATTATCCTTAGTAAGCTCGATCTGCTTTTGCAATTTAAACTTAGGTGCTTTATTATGCTTACCGTCGTTCGTTAAACAAACAGAAAAGTCTTCCGTATAAAGGAAAAACCTATAAGGTTTAGCAGAGAGCTGATTATTTAAATTGGTTATCAATCCATAAGTATTGAGAAGAGTATTTTCTAAACTCACTATAGTTTTTGAAAGCGAAAATGTTATAATATGCTCTACAACCTTACTGAAGTTAATGTTGTTCTTGCTTCTAAGCTCTTCAATAGCTCTATTTCCATATTCATCTATACTTTTTGATTCTTCCCTAAGGAATATCTGAGTTAACGGATAATCTTTTTCGTTCACAAACAAGATTTTTATAAAAAGATAAATACAACACACCGCATACGACTTCCCCGTTCCATTCTTCCCGTATAACAAGTGCAAGTCCTTATCCAAATCAAAAGTAAAATCTCGAATCGGCCCGAAATCCTGAATACGTATTTTCATAGCATTAACAACTGTGTTTACCCGAAAGAACGTACCGCCCGGCAAAATGATTTAAACCACCCGACCGCTCCCGCCAGCCTCAAACCCCTTTATTCAATCCTTCCCTCATCCAATCCTTCAATTTAATACCTCCAACTCGTCAAATCAGCCCCGGCAGGAGCCGACTCTCTGATGCGTTCCAAAATCTTCGGCACGTACATGGTGTTGTAGCGCAGGCGTGAGATCGCGTTGGGTAGCGTAGGGTCGCCGTTCCAGCAGTGCTCGTCGCCGTCGCCGTAGGCCACCTCGCCGTCGTAATGGGGGTTCTCGGTTTTCTCCAAGAAGTCTTCCATCAGCATCACCGCGTTGTTCAGGTAGTAGTTGTCCATGTCGCCGCAGTAAATGTGAATCTTGCCCTGCAACTTGGGGCCAAGTTCATCCCAGTTGCGCTCCAGAATGTGGCGCAGGTCGTAGTTTTCTTGCCAGTAGGCGGCCACATCCCGATCAATCGTGCCGGTGAGTTTGTCCCAGATGGGTTTGGGATAGCCGTCGTCGCCGGTGGGTGAGTAGGTGGCCTGCCAGATGTCCCACTGCTGCCCCGAGCGGCCCCGGCTGCCCAGCACCCGTTCGCGGTAGTTCATGTCCTGCAGCGTAGCACTTACGTGCCCCAGGTAATCGCGGTGACCCGGACGCAACGTTTGCTTGAACGGACTCGCCAAGTAGTAGGCGTTGCGGTCTTCGTAGATGTTCACCGTGGTGTAGGCCCGGAAGTCGATCGGGTCGGGACAGGCCGCGAAGCAGGCGTTGTACTCGTCGGGATACATCACCTGCACGGCCAGGGCTTCCCAGCCGCCGGTGGAGCCGCCGTAGAGGAAGCGCGCCCAGCCTTCGCCAATCCCGCGAAACTGCTCCTCAATGTAGGGAATCAACTCGTGGGTGATGGCGTCGCCGTAGGGCCCTTGGTTGGCCGAGTTCACGGCGTACGAATCGTCGTAGTAGGGCGTGGGGTGCTGAATCTCAATGATCAGCATCCGGGGGAAGTCGGGGCCCGTCCAGGTTTGGTAAAAGTCGTAGGCTTCCTGCTGCTCAATAATGTTGTAGCCCTCCAGATCGAAGCGCTCGCTGTACTCCGGTTTCAAATCAGGATCGGGCGGAGTGGTGCGAAAGCCATCGAAGTCGCTGGGGTAGTGCCCGTGGAAGATGTTGAGCGGATAGCGCGCCTCTGGGTGCTCATCGAAACCCTCGGGCAGCAGCACGTGCGCGCCCAAATACATCGGCCGACCCCAGAACTCGGACAACAACTTGCTCTGAATGCGGACGTGCTTGACGTACTTCGTGTCCTCCGGCTCCTCAATGGGCGGAATTTCCTGGTCGAGCGTCAGCGAGATGGTTTTCGCCTGGGATGGATCAATGGTGACTTTCTTCGAAGTGCTGTACAAGTTGCCCGGCGAGCGGTTCCACTGCTGCCCTTCACCCTGATCCATCGGCAGTTGCACGGTGTGGCCGTTGGCCAGGTTAAAGGTTTCGTACTTGTGCAACAGTGCTTGCACGTGGTAGTCGCCCGGCGGAATGTCGGCGATGCTGCGCAACGGGTAGCCGAACACCGTGTCGGTGAACACCGCCGCCTGCCCGGCCGACCAATCCTCCACGTCGATGCCAAAGCCCAACTGCGTATCGGGTCCGTCGCTCAGTTGGAAGCGCGGTTCTTTTTCGTCGTTGTTTGAGATCAACAGGATCAATCGCCCGTCGTAGGTGGTATCGCCCACGATAGGGGGTAGCGATACCTCAAAGGTAAGTGCCGACTGAGCAGTAGCGGCTTGTTGCATGACGAAAAACGTAAGACAGAGGGTAGCTAATTTCATTAGATACGGGGTTTGGCGAGTAACTTCGTAATTTTTGTCACTTAAAACTATAAACTTCGTACAACAATTTGAAACCTACCGAACTATGACCCTCGCTGCCGTTACCGAAATTCCCGTGCTCACCGACATTGCTATCTTATTTGCCGTAGCGGTCGTTGTAGTGATGCTGTGCAACCTGCTCAAAATCCCCTACATCATCGGCTACTTGCTCACCGGCATTCTGGTCGGGCCCAGCACCCTGGATTTGCTGAGCAATACCCACGACGTGGAGGTATTTGCCGAGATCGGCGTGATTTTGCTGTTGTTCACCGTGGGGCTGGAGTTTTCGTTCAGCAACCTAATGAAGATCAAGCGCTACGTGCTGCTGGGGGGCTTACTTCAGGTATTGTTCACCATCGGCATCACCGCGTTTTTGATGGTGGTGATGGGACGCGGAGCTCCCGAAGCCGCTTTCTGGGGGTTCGTGACGGCCCTAAGCAGCACCGCCATCGTGATCAAACTGATGCAAGACCGCATGGAGATCAACACGCCGCAGGGCAAAGCCGTGCTGGCCATGCTACTCTTTCAGGACATTGCCGTGGTGCCGCTTATCCTGTTCACCCCCATCATCGCGGGCAAGAGCGACGGTGGTTTCCTGGAGATACTGATGCTGATCGGCAAGCTGGCCGCCATTGCCCTGGTGGCGGTGGTGTTGGCCAAGTACATTATTCCCCGTTTTTTCAAGGAGGTGATGCGCGCCCGCAACCAGGAGGTCTTCCTGATCGCTACCATTCTGGTGGTGTTGTGCGTGACGCTGCTCACCCAGCAGATGGGTTTGTCGCTGGCCTTGGGAGCCTTCATCGCGGGCATCATTATCGCCGAAACCGATTACAACCACCTGGCCATCTCCTGCATTCTGCCGTTTCGCTACGTATTCATCAGTTTTTTCTTTATCTCAATGGGTATGCTGCTTGACTTTCGCATTTTTATCAGCGAGCCGGGAGCTATTGTCTTTTGGTTTGCGTTTATCGTGCTGGTAAAAATTGCCGGTGGCTTCTTGGCCGCTCGGGTGCTGCCCCTGCCGCCGCGAACCGCCCTGATGGTTGGGCTTAGCCTGGCCCAGATCGGCGAGTTCTCGTTCATCCTGGCCCAGAGTGGGTTGAGTTATGAGCTTATCGATCAGAACAGCTATCAGGTTTTCCTGGCGGTATCCATTCTGACAATGGCGGCGGCTCCCTTTATGATTGCTAATGCGGCCCGCTTGTCGGAAATGCTTCCCCTTAAACGCGTCGCTCAATGAATAAGCCTACCCTATACGGAGCCGATTGGTGCTTAAAAACAACCGGCTTCAAAAATTACCTGCAACGCGAGTGGGTCGACTTCACCTACCGCAACGTGGAAGAAGACGAAGTGGCGGCCCAGCGGGTGCGCGATCAGTACGACAGCAAGCTCAAGTTTCCGGTGCTAGAGATTGGTGATATTTGGTTGAAGAATCCAGGGATGGGCGAGCTTCGCAACGTGCTGAAGAAGCAGGGGTTGGTATAGTAGCAGTAAGAGAAGAATTTTTTTAACTAAAAAGCAAACAATTTGATGAAAGGTAAGAATTTATTGATGTTGAACCTGGTGTTGGTTTCGTTCCTATTAAAATGAAAATCGTTATCTTTACCAGAAAAGAAAATTATGGTAACCGTAATTAAGCCTGGGAGTGATGAAAAAGCTATTAAATCAGTGTGGAAACAACTCCAAGAAGAACCTGCTCGTAAGAAATTAGATGCTCACAAGTACTGTGGAATAGTTAAATTTGAAGAAGACGGACTAACCCTGCAAAAACGTTGGCGCAATGAATGGGAGTAGGGTTCTGATAGATACGAACATTGTCATCTATCTATTGTCTGGCGATGAAACAATAGCTGGGTTGCTAGATGAAAAGACGGTGCACGTTTCTTTTGTAACAGAACTTGAACTGCTAAGCTACGGTAGCCTTACAAACGAAGAAGAAGCTCGGATCAAAGATTTTCTCACCCAATGCGTTGTGGTAGATATCAATCCCTCAATTAAGACCGATGTCATTCGCCTCAGAAAAAACCATCGTATAAAATTACCAGACAGTATTATCATGGCGAGTGCTTTGTATCTGGATATTCCGGTGATTACTGCTGATAAAGATTTCCAAAAAGTTAACGAATTACAGTTAGTTTACTACGAAAAATAGTATTTACTAAGCGCTGCACTTAGCAGAAACGGTTTTCATAAAGGTGATCGGTACAAAAGTATCGGTGGGCGCGCCGATGTAATAGAGTTGCCACTGCGGGTCGTAGCTGGCCAGAATTTCGCGGATGCACTCGGCGCGGTTGTGACGAGCCTGGCAGTCGCGCCAGTAGAACACCTCCACGCGGTAGTTTTGCTGCTGCAAGATTCCGTTAACGCGGATGTCTACTTCAATGTCTTGGTGGCCGCTGGCCGAAGGAAGAGGGATAGCAATGGAGCCCATACGGATAAATTTAGGGGTAAATGCATGATTTCAGTGACTAAAATATACGTGATTGTCAGTAACTTAGCTTCATTTTTTCACCAAAATATTGGTCAAGCCTCCTGAATGTTCGGCCCCGCCCACTTCGTCCACCGAACTTGTCCGGGTTCGACCACTGCGGACACCGTCCGGTCGCCGCTTGTAAGATAGTGGTAAGATTCTACGATTTTTTCTTAACTTTAGGGGACAAACAAATCTCGGTGGCGTTCCTTACCTCCAAACGAAGAATTTTTTTATGAGAAACGATGCGCTGTGGACGCTACTACTGCTCAGCTGGATGGCAGGGGCTACCTACTACTACGTCTGCCACATCCGAAAGCACTGCTGCGGCGGGTGCGAAGCCGTGAGCGATATGTCGATGGCCGAACTCACCGCCACCCCATCGGCCGCGCTACGGGTGCAGGGAGCGGAGGTGCCCATCGCCAGCGACCAGGGGGTTCGCTTCGCCCGCAACGAAAGCTTTCCGGTGGTGGCCCCCCTGGCCGACTCAGCGTTGCACCAGCTCACCGACTATCTGCACGCGCGTCCGGAGCAACTGTTGCACATCACCGGCTGGTACGACGACTCCGAAAAGAACAACAGCCTGCTGGCGAGCCTGGGGCGGGCCCGGGCCGAAGCCGTAAAGCAGCGGCTGGTAGACCTGGGCGTGTCCGAAGACCGCGTGGGCACCGGCGAGAGCTCAAGCATCGACCTGCTGTTCGGCGGCGATACGCTGTTCAACGGACTCACGCTGCGGGTGGTAAACAACCTTCCTCCCGAGAGCCTGGCGGCCCGGCCCGATACCCTGAAAATGTTGGAAGCCCGCTTGCGAGGCACCTCGCAGCGGGTCTACTTCGAAACCGGGGCCACCACCCTGACCATGACTGATTCGCTGACGCGCTACCTGGAAGATGTCGGGCAGTATCTGAAGGCCTATCCCCAGCGCTCGATTGTGCTCACCGGCCACACCGATAACGTGGGCCGGGCGGCCAAAAACATGACCTACGGACAGGAACGGGCCGACTTCACCAAAACCAAACTCAGCGAACTAGGAATTCGCCCCGAGCAAATCAGAACCCGTTCGGAGGGCGAGCTGCGCCCCATTGCCAGCAACCAAACGTCGGAGGGAAGAAGCAAGAACCGACGGGTAGAGATCACTCTTGAATAAATAACAGACGGTAGTTGCGTAGATGTCTCTGCCGGTCGCTGACCTAACCATTACCGACGAATATGTACTTACTGGCGGATTTGATTTTTATTGTGGTGGCCCTACTGGGGGCGGCCTTTCTGGGCTTCATTTTGGGGCGAAGGTCGTTGCGACGGCGTTTCGCGCGGGTGCAAACCCAGGAGCAGAAGCAAGAACACGCGCTTGCCGAAGCGCTGGCCCAGTTAAAGCGCAGTAAAGACCGGCGCACGGCCCTGCAACGCGAACTTTCTGAGGTGCGCAACCATCTGTCGGCCTCGGCTATCGACGCCCCCCGCCCGGCCCACGCTACCGCCGCCCCCGAAAAAGTGGGAGCGGAGGCTAACGCATCAACTGCTTCCGGGCGCCGGACAGGCACCCGCAACCCCCGTTCGGTAACGTCCCGTAACTCGGTTCCGCCGACGCGCCCAGCACGTCCTGCGGCCAAACCCACCTCGAAGCAAGAAGAAGCCCTGGCCCGCGTCCGCGCCCGCGCGGCCAAGCTCGATCTGAGCCATTTGGGCACCGCCGAGGCCGGTCAGCGCGACGACCTCAAGCAGATTGAGGGCATTGGCATCTTCACCGAGAAGAAGCTGAACGCGCTGGGCATCTACACCATCGATCAGATTGCTAAACTTCGGCCCGAGGACGAACGGAGGGTGAATGCGGTCATTGAGTTGCCCCCGGGCCGCATCGTCCGTGGCCAGTGGATCGCCCAGGCTAAGGATCTGTCAGGAAAGGGATGACAGTTGACCGTCGCTCGTCTTCTCACCGCATTTCAAGCAGGGCGAGACACCGCTCACTTAATTTTTCCGAAGGGTAGTCTTCCACACTCATGCTAGGGAGGTCTCGGCGACGCACGACTTCTATCATTTGCTGATTGTATACGAGCGTACGCCCGACAAACTTTTCAATCATTTCTTTTTGGACATCGCTAGCCTCCTCAAAACGGCTGGTTGCATAAATTCGTTGCCGAAGAAAGTCATCGCTGGCGATGAGCCAGAGGGCAGCTACGTTGTCTGAAAGCACGGGCGCCACCAATTCCGGCCACAAAGCCGATCCTTCTACAATCAGATTAGTTTCGCGGTGCTCAATCAAACGGTTGATGGCAGGCCCCAGGCTTCGGTAGTGACGAAGCACATCGGCCAGTAGTTCGTCTGCCGACAACGACAGATAATGTTCAGCAACGGGCTGAGGTACCGTCTCGGGCGGAGTTTTCCACGGGCGACCCGGGTGGCGGGCCAGCTGGTCGGTAGCGATCATCGGCCATCCCCGAGATTCGCTCAAGTGCTGCGCCAGCGTAGATTTACCGACGTGTGAAGTGCCACCAATGAGGATAACTTTCGACATAATTTTATTTACTCAATCTGCCAGTATCCAGTATCTTGCCCCGCGTGGGACGCCCCGCAGAAAGTCACCGCGCGCGGCCGCCAGCGTCCTCATCGTATAGAGAGTCACAAATATCCAACAACCAACATCCTCTCTACTCAGAAAATCACCGCGCGGCGGCCGCCAACATCCAGTGTCCAACATCTGACCAACAAGAAAGTCATCACATCAAAACATCCTCTACCGGCTTTATCTTCTCGGGCAAATCAGTTTCGTCGAGCATCTCGCGCAAGTCAATTTCAATGGTGCGGCACAGGGCGGTCATGGGCACGTCGTTTACGTAATTCTCGAATGGGTCTTCGCTGTTGTCGCCCACAATTTCAATGGTGGTGAAAATCCACGAGATGAGAATGGAGAAAGGCACCGTAAGCCATACGTAACCCCCGGAGCCTAGCTTGTCGAATTCACTCACCAGTCCGAAGGGCAGCAGCAGCACAAAGATCCAGACGAACACCGCACTAAAGTAGGCGTACTGCCGGGGGAAAGGCGTGTTCTTGATCCGTTCGCACTTGCCCTGCAGGTTGTATAACTCCTCCAGGGTTTGCATCATATCAATCATCCGAAAGTTCTCCACCAACCCCACTTGCTCCAGCGTGCGTAATTGCTGACCCTGGTTTTTGACCAAGTGGGTGGCCGTATTGGCCTTGGCCATCACCGTGTCAAACTCGTCGTCGCTCAAAAAGGCTCCAATCTGGCTGGTGCACTCCCGATCTTGCGCCAACTGAAAATCCGGAACGTAGCTCAGATTGTTGCGGTCGAGCATGGTGGTTTTGCGCAACTGAATGCGTAGGGCGTTGATCCAGGCAATGTGGCGGTAGATGAGTTCGTGGTGCAACTGGTGCAATGCTTCGGAGGGCACCGGGTCGGTGGCGTAGCGGTTGTTTACGTAGGTGAGCACCTGGTTGGCCCACGTGCGACTATAGTTCACCACGCCGCCCCAGATTTTGCGCCCTTCCCAGAAGCGGTCGTACGACTGGCTATTTTTGAAGCCTACGTAAAAGGCCACCGCGATGCCGATGGTGCTTAAAGGGGCGAAGGGGATGCTGATGTTGATGGCGTGGGCTTTGAGAGCCACGTAGGCTCCGGTGACCGCCAAGGCCCATAGGGTGAACTTGAGGAGGTTGCGCCAGGCGAAGCGCATAATGATACTCCAGCGAAGGTCGCGTCGAACGTACATAAGTGAGGAAGGTTAGTAAGCGAAAGAATCGATGTGCCCTCAAGGTAACCACTTGCCCGAAGATCGCCAAGTGCTGGAATATTTTCGGGCGCAGGTTTGTATCCTAGCGGATAAGCTTTTTTCTTCGCGGGGTGATAAAACGCCTTAGTATTGGTCTGATCATCAGTTGGCTTGCCGCGTGCAGCGTCAACCTGAATCCACCGAACGAATCCCGCTCGGTAGAGCAACTGGATTCGCTCCGAACTACCTACTACGCCCTCACCGACAGCGTGAACCAGGCCTGGCGGTTGCTCCGGCAGGATGATGTCCAGAAAAACGTGCACCTGCAACAGTTGCTGCTGGCGATGCGTCGCAGCAAGCAGTACGCTTCTGATACGCTGGATACGCTAGGCCAACGCATTCGGCAACTCCAAGACCTAAACTACGACGCGGTGTCCGCCAACAACCAACGGGAGGTGCAACGCTACGACAGCGCTACGATGCGCACCAGCGAGGCGGTGGTGCAGTATGCCGAGCGCAACGAGAACTATTTGGATAACCCAACCTTAGTCTATCTCACCGACAAAATTCTGGCGGCCAACCGCAGCATGACGCTCTACCGGTTGCACTACGACCGATGGAGTCGGCCGTTCAACGCCTTTTTAGACGCCAATCACGATTTTATTGCTACCCTAGACAGCAGTGCCCTACGGCAGCGACCGTTTCTGTTCCGACTCGTCGACGACCGTCCTGACCGCGATTCTTTATGAAAATCAAGACTTCTGAATTTGTGCAGAGCAGCCCGCAGCAGCAGCAGTGCCCCGACACCTCACTGCCGGAGTTTGCGTTTATCGGGCGATCGAACGTGGGCAAGTCGTCGCTGATCAATATGCTGGTTGGCCGGAAAAATCTAGCGAAAACTTCGGGAAAACCCGGTAAAACGCAATTAATCAACCACTTTTTGGTGAATCAGCAGTGGCACCTGGTAGATTTGCCCGGTTACGGCTGGGCGCAGGTGAGCAAGACCAAACGCCACGGCTGGAGCCAGATGATTGAGGGCTATTTGCTACAACGTCGCCAACTGGTGAACCTGTTCGTGCTGATCGATTCGCGCTTGCCTCCGCAGAAAATCGATATGGAGTTTATCGACTGGCTAGGAGTGAGCCAGATTCCGTTTGCCATCATTTTCACCAAGGTAGACAAACAATCGATCAACAAAACGCAGCGCTCTATTGCGATTTTTAAGCAAGATATGCAGCAGACCTGGGCCGAACTGCCGCCCCTGTTTATGAGTTCGGCAGTGGACCAAACCGGCAAGGAAAACATTTTGGAATACATTGAGCAAGTGCTGCAATCATCCTCAAACTGACCCCGATCTTTTAGGGAAGCCACGCACGTTTCTGTCTTTTTCTTTATATTCGCGCCCTTCAATTATTCTTTCAATTCATTCAACCAGTATGAAGTTTAGCGAGATCGCTTCTATTGCCGGTCGTGGCGGACTCTTTCACGTGCTCAAGCCCACCCGTAGCGGGGTGATTGTGGAAACCCTTGATGATCAGCAGAAAAAGCTGGTGGTTGGTGCCAACCATCGGGTCTCTATCCTCCAGGAAGTATCTATTTACACCACCGGTTCTGAAGAGTCGGTGCCCCTAGAAGAGGTGATGCGGAAGATTCACGCGGAGTTCGACGGAGATCCGGGAGTAGACACCTCCGACGGGGAAGAACTCAAGGCCTTTTTGAAGCACGTGGTGCCCAACTACGACACCACGCGGGTGTACGTATCGGACATGAAGAAGCTAGTTAACTGGTACAAACTGCTGGTGGCGAACGCCCCCGAGGTGCTCACCTCGGAAGATAAGCCAGCCGATGCTGCGGCCGCCGGAGCTACCGAAGAACCACCAGCCGAAACAAGCGCAGCCGCGGAAGAGACTAGCGAAGTAGCCAACCAACCGACGGACGAATCGGATGAGACATAACCCGCCCGTCACTTTATCCGTTTGGCTCGACATAACTTTTGAGATGACTCGGTCACCTGCTATATTTGACCCTTACTTTCTCAGCATTTGCCGGATTTTTAGCGCGCTCATCCGGTTGCTATTTTCAACGAACCAGCTCCACGCATGGAAATGACCAAGTTTAAGCAGATTAGTGCCGTTTTGGAAGAGGGGGTACTCACCGTGTCGCTCAACCGGGTAGACAAGATGAACGCCCTCAACATGGCGACCATCGAGGAGATCGGTAAAGTAATGCAGGAAGTATACGACGAGGCCGATGTGAAGGGGGTGATCATCACCGGTGAGGGCGACCGGGCGTTTGCGGCTGGTGCCGACATCGCCGAAATTGCGGACCTCAACGAAGTGAATGGGCGTAAATTTGCCGAAATTGGTCAGGAAGTGTTCGCTTCCATCGAAAAGTGTGATAAGCCGGTCGTCGCGGCCGTGCACGGCTTCGCGCTGGGCGGCGGCTGCGAACTGGCGATGGCCTGCCACGTGCGCGTGGCTGCCAAGAACGCCGTTTTCGGGCAACCCGAAGTAAATCTGGGATTAATCCCAGGCTTCGGAGGCACTCAGCGGCTCACCCAATTAGTAGGGAAGGGCCGCGCCCTGGAACTTATAATGACCGCCGACACCATCTCCGCCCAGCGGGCCTACGAAATCGGACTGGTGAATCAGGTGGTAGAAGACAAGGCCGCCCTGATAGAAGCTAGCCAGCGCCTGATTAAGAAAATTATCTCCAAAGCTCCGTTGGCCATTGGCATGGTCGTCGAAAGTGTGAACGCGGCCCTGGACCCGGAAGAAAACGGCTACCAAACCGAGGCCAACAGCTTCGCCTCTTGCTGCAAGTCGCAAGACTTCGCCGAGGGCACGCAAGCCTTTCTGGAAAAACGAGCGGCCCAGTTCACTGGGGAGTAGCTGAAACAAATCCATAGTCGACAGTTCATAGTTGTCTGCGCTATGTACTATGGACCACCGACTGGCGAATATGGACTCATTGTATGGCCAATCCTCTTAAAAAGCTGGCGGGGCAAACCGCATTGTATGGGGTGAGTACGATTCTGGGTCGTATCCTTACCTACGCTATGGTGCCCCTGTATACGCTGGTATTTGAGGAAGCAGCCTACGGCGTGGTGACCGAACTGTACGCCTACGTGGCATTCTTTAATATTCTGTACACCTTCGGCATGGAAACCGCCTACTTCCGGTTCACCGCGCGGGTGCAGGGTGACGAAGCGGCCGAACGGCAGGTGTACTACGCGGTTTGGACCGCAGTATTCTTGATCAGCACAGCTACTTCAGCTTTGCTGCTGTCAAATGCCAATGCTATCGCCGAATCGCTTGGCTACGCTGATTTGGGCTATATCGTCCGCTGGTTGGCGATCATCCTGTGGATCGATGCCATCGTGGCCGTGCCCTACGCCCGGATGCGCAACGAAAACAAGGCACTGCAGTTCACGATGACCAAGCTCGCGGCGATTGTTTTTCAAGTAGCGCTCAACCTCTTTTTCTTACTGTTGCTTCCGAAAATTCACTCGGTCAATACGTGGCTAGACTCGTTATATAACCTCGACTTAGGAGTTGGGTACGTATTTTTAGCCAACCTCATTGGTAATGCTATCATTCCTCTGATGCTGTGGCAATATCTATGGGAAGCGAGGTTTCGGCTGGATTTTACCATTCTCCGCCCGATGCTAGGGTACGCTTTCCCAATCTTTCTGATGGGTATTGGGGGAATGATTAATGAGAACATAGAAAAGATTCTGCTCAATGACCTGCTACCCCCGGACTTTTATCCCAACAAAACTCCGCAGGAGGCATTAGGGGTGTACGGAGCGTGCTACAAACTGAGTATCTTTATGATGCTGGCCATTCAGGCGTTCCGCTACGCGGGTGAACCCTTCTTCTTTTCCAGTGCCGAAGACAAAACCGCCCCCCGCCTGTTTGCCCAAGTGATGCACTACTTCACCGTGTTCAGTATTCTCATTTTGGTGGGGGTGAGCGTGAATCTAGATTTGTTAGGGCAGATTTTTCTGCGTAATCCTGCTTACTGGGACGCGCTGTACGTAGTTCCGTTCCTCTTGCTGGCTAAATTGCTGTACGGGGTTTATATCAATCTGTCTATCTGGTTCAAACTAACCGACAAAACGTACTTTGGTACGATTACCAGTGCTATCGGAGCGGGAGTAACGCTGGGGGGAAATTTCCTGCTGATTCCAGTACTAGGTTACTTGGGATCGGCGGTGGCGAGTATTGCCTGTTTTCTGGTGATGTGCCTGGTATGTTATCACTACGGTAAGAAGTACTACCCAATTCCGTATAACTTCGTTCCTACCTTTTGGTACCTGCTCACTGCCTTGCTGGTCATCTATGCTTCTTACCAAATTGAGCTAGAAAATGATTTAGTAGAAGATGTGCTTAACGTGGGCATTGCACTGGTTTTCGCTACCGTTGTCTTTATCCTCGAAAAGAACCAACTTCAGCAACAACGAAAAAACGTACCGAACTAATGCTGCCCGTAAAAATCATCAACCAATCCGAAAACCCCCTGCCGCACTACCAGACCGAACACGCCGCCGGTATGGATCTGCCCGCCCATTTGCCCGAAACCGTAACCCTGCAATCGCTGGAGCGACGGCTAATTCCTACCGGAATTCACATCGAGCTTCCGCCCGGCTACGAAGCGCAGATTCGTCCGCGTAGTGGTTTGGCCTACCAACACGGCATCACGGTGCTCAACAGCCCCGGCACCATCGACGCCGACTACCGGGGCGAAATCAAGGTGCTGCTCGTCAACCTATCGAACCAAGAATTTGCTATTCAACCCGGCGACCGCATTGCCCAGCTGGTGGTGGCCGCCCACGAACAAGTTGCCTGGCAAGCCGTAGAAACACTCAGCGAAACCGCCCGTGGCACCGGCGGCTACGGCAGCACCGGCGCCCGCGATGAGAAGAAAGGAAGCGATAGATAGTTAACATCAGTAGCGTAATACGGAAGAAAAAAGGCCAGCTGACGTATTACACAATCAATCCGATTGTTGTCTCGTTTTACCTATGGGTATACCTTTTTCGCACCACAGTTCGCCCCCTTTGGGTCTTTTGTTGCTATCTTACGAAGCGTTTTTGGGAATAACTTTGTTCAAAGAACAACTCTAGACGTTTAAGAACGCTCCCTTGATAAGGCATATAGTGTATATGAAACGAATTATTTACGCAATTTTTGGAATCACCCTGCTGCTGTTCACTACGGTAGCCGTAGCGCAAGAAAAATCTACCAAGGCCGAGCGCAAAGAGCGAGAGGCCGCTTTCTACTTTACCGAAGGGGTGAAGTATTACATTCTAGACGATATGGAAAAGGCGCTGGCGCTCTTCGAGAAAGCCTTGGAGAGCGATGCCGAGAACGCTGCCGCCCACTTCAAAATCGCCAGCATCCTGGCCGAACAGGGGCAACTCGCCGACGCGCTGGGTCACGCGGGCACCGCCGTGCGTATGGCTCCCGACAACAAGTATTACTACCTGACCAAAGCGCAAATCCTGACCAAACAGTCTAATTTTCGGGAAGCCGCGCAGGTCTACGAGCAGATGATCGAAACCGTCGACGACACCAACGACTACCTGTTCGATCTGGCGGCGCTCTACGTTTACCAAAAAGACTTCGAGCAAGCGCTGGATACCTACCAACGCGTAGAACGCCGCTACGGTATCATTCCGGAGGTGGTGCACGCCCGACAGAAGATCTACCTTCAGCAAAATCAACTCGACCGAGCCATTGAAGAAGGGGCCCGGTTGGTAGACGCCTATCCGGGTGAAGTATCGCACGTGATGGCCCTGGCCGAAGTGCTGGTCTCCAACAATCGCGATAAAGAGGCCATTCCCTACCTGCAATCGCTGCTGGAAATGGCACCTAACAATCCTGAGGCGCAGTTGATGCTTGCCAAAATTTACCAAAACAGCGGCGACACCATTCAGGCTGAGGAGAACATGCAAGAAGCATTTGCCAATCCGGAACTAAGCCTGCAACTCAAACTAGACTTGGTAGCTAAGTACATTCAGGAACTGCCCAACAAAACCATCGAACAATTGTGCGTTTCGCTCACCGACAAAATTATTGAGGCCCATCCCGACGAAGCCGATGCCTACGTGATCAAGGCCGACCTGCTCAACGCCACCGGCCAGGCCGAAGCCGCCCGCGACTATTACCGCACCGCCACGCGCTATGACGACAGTAACTTTGAGGTTTGGCAGAACCTGATCACCATTGAGTTTCAGACCTTGCAGCAGACCGACAGCGTGATCGAGCACTCCGACGCCGCGCTGGAGCTGTTCCCCAACCAAGGAATTCTCTACTTTTATAACGGCGCCGCCCACGCCGCCGAGAAAAACTACCAGGAAGCGGCCTACGCCCTGGAACAAGCTCGGGGACTTTCTAACAATCCTGAACTCACCCGGTACTGCAACATCTACCTGGGCGACGTATACAACGGCATGGAGGAGTACGACAAATCGTCAAAAGCTTACGAAGCGGTGCTCCAGAGTGACCCTACCAACGACTACGTGCTCAACAACTACAGTTATTTTTTGGCCCTGCGCCAGGAGCGACTCGAGTATGCGCAGCAACTTTCCACCCGCTTGCTGGAGCTTGACCCCGATAACGCTAACTACCTAGACACCCACGGATGGGTACTTTTCGAGTCGGGCGAATATAAACAAGCGCGTAAGTATATCGAAAAGGCCATCGAAGCGGGGGCCAAAAGCGGCGAAGTGGTAGAACATTATGGCGATGTGTTGTTTAAACTGGGAGAAGTAGACGAGGCGGTGCAGCAGTGGCAAAAAGCTAAGGGAATGGACGATACTTCGGAGGTTTTAGACAAGAAAATTACGGATCGCACCTGGTATGAGTAAATGTTTCTGGTTGATTTTTTGGGCAGGTTTGTTTGTATTGGCATCCTGCGGAAGAAAGACGGTGAGCACCAGCGGAATTCCGGTAGCCGACGAACTTGCCATTCAGGACACTGACTTCAATTATTTTACGTCCAGCAGCAAAATACGCTATCGTAATGATGGCGACAACGTAAGCGCTACCGCTAACATCCGTGTCAAGAAAGATAGCGTCATCTGGATTTCGGTCACTCCCGGTTTTGGCATTGAGGCCGCCCGCGGCCTAATCACCCGCGATTCGGTGTCGTTTATCAACCGGCTCGACAAAGAATATAGTACGTATAGCTTCAAGGAGCTGAGCAACAAGTTCAATTTTGATCTTAATTTTGATTTGTTACAGGCGGTGCTGCTCGGCGATATGCCCCGCCCCCTGACGGCCGACGATCAGGTAAAAAAACAAACTAACCACTTTTTGGTGCGCCAGCAGGAAGGCTCGCTCACCATCGATAACTTTGTGGATGCCCGCCTGATGAAGGTAAACCGGGTGGCGGTGGTCGATGAAACCAAGCGCGACAACCAAAGAAGAGGGAAGAACACGCTCAACCTAGAGTACGAAGACTTCAAGCGGATCAATGACCAACTGCTTCCCTTCAAAAATGCGGTCTCTCTAGACTACCGGAGCCAAGGTAAGAAGCGGCGTACCCAAATTGATATACAGCACAAAAAAGCGGATATTGTTGATGAAGTCCTGCGATTTCCCTTCTCTATTCCTAACAGTTATGCGCGCAAATAGACTCCCGACAGTGGTTTGGTTAGGCGTCTGTATGCTGTGGTGGTTGCCCCTGCTGTGCACGGGTCAGCAAACCAACGACGACCGCAAGCGGCTGGAACGTGAGAAAAAGGAGAACTTACAAAAGATTAAGGAGGCGCAACGTATTCTGGGTGAGACCTCATCGCAGCGGGAAAGTACCCTGGGTCAACTCAACGCCATTAACCAGCAAATAGAGGCGCGCGAGTCACTCATCAAATCAATTTCTCAGGAGATTGAAATCCTTAGTACCCAGATCGGTGAGGTGAGCAGTGTCATCAATGCGCTGGAAGAAGACTTGGTCAACCTCAAAAATGAATACGCTTATATGGTGTACGCCGCCAGCAAAAACACGAGCAGTTACGACCGACTTATGTTTATTTTTTCGTCCGGCACCTTCAACCAGCTCTTTGCGCGCGTCAAGTACATGCAGCAGTATTCGCAGGCGCGTAAGAATCAAATCGAGCAAATCCAGAAGGTGAAAGAAACGCTGGTGAACCAGAAAGAGGTGATTGAGGGCAAACAAATGGAGCAGAAGGTGCTGCTGGATCAGCAAACTATTGCCAGTCAGGATCTGCTGGCGCTCAAGACGAAGCAGCGGGCGGTGGTTCGGGAGTTGGGTGAGCGCGCTACCGAACTTAAGCGAGAGGTGGAAGTGCGGCGACGCGAGATCAATAAGCTAGAATCGGTGATCGCCAAACTGATAAAAAATGAACTGACAAAAGAGCGCAGTATCCCGTCCACCAGTTCGGAGGCGGTGCTGGCCGCTTCGGCCGAATCGCTGTCTACTTCGTTTGCTGAGAATAAAAAACGGTTAGGCTGGCCCGTATCCACCGGATTTGTGTCTCAGAAGTTTGGGCCCAATCCCCATCCCGTCATGAAAAATATCATGGTGCCCAATGATGGGGTGGATATCCAAACCAACCGCGACGCCGAAGTGAAGGCGGTGTTCGATGGCGTAGTGAAAATGATTGCCTCGTTGCCCGGGCCGGGCAACAACAAAGCAGTGATTGTGCAGCACGGGGAGTATTTCACGGTGTATTCTCGCCTTAAAGAGGTGGCCGTGAAGCAAGGGCAAGCTTTGCGCCTCAACGACGCAGTAGGTTTGGTGTATACCGACGGCAACGGGGTGTCGGCGCTGCAGTTTCAGATATGGCACAACCAGGAAAAACTGAACCCCGAGACTTGGCTTCAGCGAAAATAGCTGAACTTTTAATCCATCCTACCGCTTATCTTCGTATATTTACTTAGTACGCAAGTTAATTATCCATAACAACGCACGATTATGCACATGACATTAGCATTCATTGGTGGATTAGGTGGCTGGGAAGTCCTGGTGATCGTTTTAGTCCTCGTCATATTTTTCGGAGCCAAAAGAATTCCCGAACTTGCCCGCGGCCTAGGCAAAGGCATCCGTGAATTTAAAGACGCTACCAAAGAAATCAAGGACGAAATTGAAGAAGGCAACCGAACCACCACCAGCAAGTAGTCCTTCCCCCCCCCCTTTTTGTTCCTTTCAGGATATCCAGGCCCATTTTCGAGCTGGCACGGCCAGTTGTCGACAGGTAGTGCTCCACTACCTTGAGAATATCCGTCGTCACCAACACCTCAACGTTTTCTTAGCCGTCTACGACCAGGAAGCCCTCGAGCAAGCTGATTGTATTGACCAAAAACTCTCCGATGGCACCGCCGGGCGCTTGGCTGGGATGGTGATTGGCCTGAAAGACGTGCTCTGCTACCAGAATCATCGGGTGCAGGCCGGCAGTCGTATCCTAGATGGTTTTCAGTCTCAGTTCACCGCCACGGCCGTTCAGCGCGTCATTAATGAGGACGCTATCATTATTGGCCATCAGAACTGTGACGAGTTCGCAATGGGTTCTTCCACCGAAAACTCGGCCTTCGGCCCCACGCTCAACGGGGCTAACCCCGGATTCGTGCCCGGTGGTTCATCCGGTGGCTCGGCCGTAGCGGTTCAGGCCAATTTGTGCACCGCCTCGCTGGGGTCTGATACCGGCGGTTCGGTGCGCCAACCGGCGGCCTTTTGCGGAGTTGTCGGCCTAAAACCTACCTATTCCCGCATTTCACGTCACGGCTTGGTGGCCTATGGCTCTTCTTTTGATATCATCGGCCCCTTCACGCACACCGTAGCCGATGCCGCTTTGCTGCTAGAAGTGATGGCCGGAGCCGACGACTACGATAGTACCGTATCGCACGAGCCGGTTCCTCCGTACGCGCAGCAACTCAGCTTTGACGCTGCTCAGCCTCGCAAGGTAGCGTACCTGCCCGAAACGCTAGACAATGAGGGCTTGCATCCGGCCGTGAAGCAGGCCACCGAACGAGCGCTTGACTTTCTGCGCGCCGAGGGACACACCGTAGAAGCGGTGCGGTTCCCCCTGCTTAAGTACGTGCTTCCGACCTATTATATTCTGACAATGGCCGAAGCGAGTTCCAACCTCTCGCGCTACGATGGGGTGAAATTTGGCTACCGCAGCGCGCAGCGCAGTAGTCTGGAAGAAATGTACAAAAAGACCCGCACCGAAGCGTTTGGCGAAGAGGTGAAACGGCGCATTATGCTGGGCACCTTTGTGCTGAGTGCCGACTACTACGACGCTTACTACACCAAGGCCCAGAAGGTACGCCGCATGCTTCAGGAGGCCACCCGCAAGATTCTGGCCGAATACGACTTTATTGTGCTGCCTACCACACCCACTCCCGCCTTTGCGCTGGGTACCCACGCCGACCCGCTGGAAATGTACTTAGCCGATTTGTTCACCGTTCAGGCTTCCATCGCTGGAGTGCCCGCTATTTCTGTTCCTAACGGCACCGATGAGCAGGGGCTACCCATCGGACTGCAGATTATTGGTGATGCGTTTCAAGAAGCGCAACTGCTCGCCTTTTCTCGCTACATTTTGGCGCGTAATACGTAGATGCAATTTTTCTCTTTAATATGTCTAATTAATTGCGTAAATTGTATAGTAATTGTATCTATTTAGTAGAACGGTCCTGAACTATTTATTTTATACCATGATCTTAAAGCGCTCTCGTACTTTTTTCTTTATTCTTCTCGTCACTCTCCCAACATTATCTTTCGCAACCAATACGCTTCCTGGCGACTCGGTCGAACTATTTGAGTCTTCCTATTCCTACGATTACATCCCCGATGCCTCCTACGAACTGATCGAAGATCGTTTGTCTTGCATTGATTCCGAGATGCCGCTCACTTTCAACGAGCGGGTGCAGTCGTTCATTGACTACTTCGCCGTTCGAGACCGAAACTACACCCGGGAGGTGATTCGCCGCAAGAATCTTTACTTTCCCACCTTTGAGAGGTACTTAAAAAAATACGGCATTCCGGATGAGCTAAAATATCTTTCTATTGTAGAGTCAGGTCTTCGTCCCGAGGCACGGTCCCGCGTGGGGGCCGAAGGACTGTGGCAGTTTATGCCCAGCACCGGCCGAATGTACGGTCTCAGCCAAAGCTGGTACGTGGACGAACGCCGCGATCCCGAAAAAGCTACCGAGGCGGCCTGCAAATATCTGAAGCAACTCTACAACATGTTCGATGATTGGGAGCTGGCGTTAGCTGCTTATAACACCGGGCCTGGGAACGTACGCAAGGCCATCCGCCGCTCGGGCTACAAGAAAAGTTTCTGGGATATCTACAATTACTTGCCTCGTGAAACCCGCTCGTACGTGCCGCAGTTCGTCGCCGTACTGTATACCCTCGAGTATGCCCCGGAACACAATTTGTTCACTGACAGTCCCGCTCACGCTTGGGAAACCGATACGGTTTTGATCAGCCAGTTTGTAAGCTTGAAAGAGCTGGCCCATCAACTCAATTTGTGCGAGGATGAGTTGACGCTGCTCAATCCCGAACTCAAACGCTTGGCCGTGTCCGATGAAACCAAAGCGTATCCGCTAATTATCCCCGCCGACAAGTCAGATTTTTTGGCGGCCAACCGCTCAGCAATTTTGGATTCATCCGGTACCGAAGCCATTCAAAAGTCGTTTCTCGCTCAAGTACAGAAAACCAGTGGCAGTACCTACGGGCGAGACAAAACTACTTATCGCGTTCGCAATGGTGACGTCCTGGGAGTGATCGCCCAGCGCCATCGAGTAGGAGTGTCTGATCTGCGACGGTGGAACAACATTCGAGGAAGTCGTATTTACATAGGACAAAAACTGACTATCTGGACAAAAGGGTCGGCGCCCAAGTTGGCATCGGCTACGAGCACGAGCCGGGCGGTACCGGCTAGCAAAACGCACTTGGTGCGACCTGGCGACTCGCTGTGGGAAATATCACGCCGCTACGAAGGAGCCAGCGTTGCCAAGATCAAGCAGTGGAATAACCTAAGGAGCAACAGTATCAAGCCCGGTCAAAAACTGATCATCGGCCGCTAAGCTAAAACTCAATGCGGTAGGTGAGAATTGGAATGAGCCCTAATTGGTACTGCGTGAGCACTTGGCCCTGCACGGTGTCATAGTATTGATAGGCCACGTTCTGCCGGTTGGTCGCATTCTGTACATCCAACGACCATACGCTGCTGTAGCGCGGGGTATCTTTTCGCAGACTCAACCGCGCATCCACTTTGAAGTAGTCCGGTAGTTTTTCGGAGAACGCTTGGTCATCCAAAAATAGGGTACTCTGGGCAGCTACCGAAGCCGTTTCATCAATTGGAGTAATCCGGAGCCCGCCGATGTAGGCACTGCGCAGATTGATACTAAACACCCTCCGTTTTCCCCCTTTGCTCCAGATAAATTCTTTTCCCCCGGTGACGCTCAGCGCGTAGTTGCCGTTAAACCGCGTATCGCGTTCAATGCCGTCGGCTCCCGTGTACTTTGATTCATACAGCGAACCACTGAGTAAAAAGTAGTAACTGTCGGATAGTTTTTTCTCTACCGAAGCTTCCCATCCGTAGTTGCGTCCGGTGCCTTGGTTAACTAACGGTTCGCGCACGAATCCCTCTAACACGTTGAGCACGGAGAAACTAGGGTCAAGCAGGCTAATTGGTGCGTTGAACAGATACTGGTAATATACCTCAGTATGCAATCGTAAATTTCCGGTCCACTGGTAATCGTAGGCGGCGGTATACTGATCGGATTTCGTAAAGCCCAATTCTCGATTGGCCGCTAGACTACTCCCGTCGGGTAAGGTTCCGGTGCTGAAGTAAACTCCCGGTAGTTGAAGTTGACTGTGCCTTCCGTAGGCCAAGGTGATGTACTGAGGACGCGCTGCCTCCGCCCGGTTGTTCCACCTTAGCGATAAACGGGGCTCTACCGAGTGACTTCCGTTTAGGGTAAAGTACGCTAGGTGAAGTCCAACGTTGGCGACCCATTGCGGGGATAAAACAAGTTTTGAATCTACGTACGGGCGAACCAATTGGCTGCTTCCCTGCCCCTGCACCAAAGATTGCAACCCGGCATCGCTACCGCCTTCTGTACTGTTTAGCTGATAATACAGGTTATCGAAATAAAAGCCACCCTGGATTGTGCTGTTGCCTCGGATCTTTCGGGTGATCGATGAAGTGACCGAAATTCGGTTTTCTTGATAGCGGTCGTCCAGCACCCGAACGGTTTCGTAAGTATCGCTCATCCGATCACTACGCTGGTTGCTGGCCAGTGAAGAGGCGGCTATCACTGATTTCAGCAGCGATTTTTCACCTAACGGGAGCGTATGGGTCATGCCAACCGCTGCCATGTCATTAGTGAAAGTGACATCGAAGCGGTCTTCCTGAGCTTCCCACGCGGCAGAATCACGCACCGCTTTGAACATGTTGCTGCCGGTGCCGCCCACGCCGAACACCGTAAATTCACCGGCTTTATCCATTGGAAAGGAAAGATTGAAAGATAGATCCTGAAAAGAAATCCGTTCGCCCCCAAAGTCAAGTCCCAACCCATTGGTGAGAATCCCAACGGTAGAGTAGCGATAATTAACCAAATATGATCCGTCATAATCGTCCCGAAAAGGTCCTTCGGCGGCAAACTCTAGTCCGATGAGCCCGGCCTGCGCCGTATACTCTCGCTGCTGGTTATTTCCCTTTCGAAGGTGCATATCCAGTATCCCCCCCACGGCGTTGCCGAATGTAGCGGGGAAAGTGCCGCTGTAGAAGCGGGAATCGTCTAATACCTGCGCGCTAAGAATGCTCTGGCTACCGCCACTTTGCACCCGGCGGTCGCCAAACGTTCCGGCGTTAGACAAGTGATTAAGGTTCACAATATCTACCCCTTCTAGGCGCCACAGTAAACTGTTGGGCGAGTTGCCCCGCACCGAGATATGGTTAGCCTGATCATTCACGCCAACCACCCCGGGAAACGAAGTGATCAGTCGGGCGGGATCAAAAAAGGTGGCCGCATAGCGTCGGGTTTCCTCTACCGAAAAGGCCCGGCTACTAATTGGCGCAGCGGTTTGGGCGGGCGGGGGGCGGTCGGTGATCACCACCTCGTCGAGGTTTTTTGCCGTTTGCTCCAGCAAAATATCAAGCACCGTTTCTTTACCGGAACCAAGCAGCAAATCCTGATTAGTATATGTTTCGAAACCAACTGACCTGGCCACGAGTTGGTAACGTCCCACCGGCACTTTCTCAAGCGTGAACGCACCCGCCTGATTGGTCACAGAACCAATAATGGGAGTGGTGCCGCGCAGGTAGACCGTGGCCCCCCCGAGGGGCTGATGCGTAACTTTATCCCGAACGGTGCCACGAATAGTCTGCGTGATGTTTGTAGCCTGGGCTGCTGCTTCTTGCGGACTAGCTGCTGCACTAAGCGCAAAGGTGAGTAGGTAAAAGAGACACCAATGGTTCTGCTGCATACCTACAACCTAAAGCGATAAAAAGCCTACGCTTCTACCTTTTCTTTTTCTTTTTCACCGTTGGTGAGTTCTATCTCCTCACCCGTTGCACCGTGAAAGTGGTAATCTACCAGTCCCAAAGACGAATCGACTTCTAACTTTACCCACTTATGATATTTCATATACCACTGCATCTGCCTCGAGTAAATTCCTTTGGTGAAGAAAGCGTGTACGAACGGATGCAATGACACCGTCAACTCTTTTTCGTTCTGCTTCACCAGTAGATACTCGATATGGTGCTCAATTTGGTCGGTAACCAGCAATGAGGGAGCAATTTTCCCGGTACCGCCGCAGGTAGGGCAAATCTCGGTGGTAGCAATATTCAGTTCAGGTCGAACGCGTTGGCGCGTGATCTGGAGCAAACCAAACTTGGTCAACGGCAAAATGGTATGCTTGGCCCGGTCGCTTCGCATCACATCCTTCATCTTCTGGTAGAGCGCCTTTTTGTTTTCAGCCTTACGCATGTCGATGAAGTCGACCACGATAATGCCGCCCATGTCGCGCAGACGCAATTGTCGGGCTACCTCCTCGGCGGCTTTCATGTTCACGCTGAGGGCAGTAGCCTCCTGATCAGACTCGGAATTAGACTTGTTACCGCTGTTCACGTCAACCACGTGGAGCGCTTCGGTGTGTTCGATTACCAGGTATCCTCCTCCTGGCACACTGACCGACTGACCAAACAGCGACTTTAGCTGCTTTTCAATGCCCAGACTTTCGAAGATTTTGCCCTTGCCGTTGTGGTGGCGCACAATCTTTTCCTTTTCCGGGGCAATGGTTTTGATGTAGGCCTTCACCTCTTCGTAAATATCCTTATCGTCGGTAACGATGCTGTCGAACGACTCGTTGAGCACGTCGCGCAGCAGGGAAGAAGCGCGACTCATTTCACCGATAATTTTATCGCGGGGCTTAGCGTCGCGGAGTTTCTCAACGCCGTCTTGCCACAATTTAACAGAATTGCGCAGGTCACGATCTAGTTCGGCCACCTCTTTGCCTTCGGCTACGGTGCGAATGATGACCCCGAAGTTTTCGGGCTTAATAGAAGATACCAGACGCGACAAACGCTTACGCTCGTTCTTGTCAGAAATTTTCTTGGAGATGTTAATAACGTCAGAAAAAGGCACCAGAATGAGGTACCTTCCTGCCACAGACAACTCACAGGATAGTCGCGGCCCTTTGGTTGAGATAGGTTCTTTAACTACTTGCACCAGCAGTTGCTGATTACGGCTAAGCACCTGATTGATCTTTCCTAGTTTATCAATATCAGGTTCACGCTTAACCTTGCCGAGCAAGTGCGTATCAATTTTTTTGTTGCGAATTCCTTGGGTGAACTTATTTAAGGATTTGATCTGAGGACCCAGATCCAGGTAGTGCAGAAAAGCATCTTTTTCGTAGCCAATGTCAATGAATGCGGCGTTAAGCCCTGGCACTACTTTTCGTACGGTACCCAAATAAATGTCACCAACGGTAAATTTATTCGCTTCCACCTCGTGGTGGAATTCAACAAGACCCTTATCTCTTAATAGGGCAATACGACAACCATCCTGAGTTGAATTGATTACTAATTCATTACTCAAGGGATTATACGTTTAGTGTGATATACTAAAATTTTGCAAAGGGATTAGCCTAGCCTAAGTGATAAACTGCTGACCCCTATTTTACGTAGTACTAAAAACTGGTACTATTTCTTCTTGTGACGGTTCTTTCTTAGGCGCTTCTTTCGTTTGTGGGTAGCGATCTTATGTCGCTTTCGTTTTTTTCCACAGGGCATAATTAAAGTGTTTTAGGTGAATAATTATATGCAACGGCGGCTATCGACCGTGGTTGCTATCTAAAGTTTACTAAGGTACTCATCGGCATTGGCCAGCACTTCGGAATCATCACTAAGCGTTTTCACCCGCTCAAATTGCTCTCGAGCCTTCTTTCTGGCGCCTGACTCAAAGTAGCTAACGCCAAGAAAGAACTGCGCTTGCAAGTGCGTTGGGTTCAAGCTTACCACTTTTTTGAAACGGTCAACGGCTTTATCGTACTGCTGCGACTGAATAGAAAGCAGTCCTAAATTGTACTGAGCCAACTCATTATCCGGTGCTTCTTCTACCACCTCCCGTAGCATCAAAATGCCCTTCATCGGTTCGGAGGTTGTCAGAAACGTCATTGCCATCTTTGTCTTCGCGTCCAGGTCAGTCGGTCGGTGGGCTAACACGGCGTCTCCGTAGTAGCGCACTTTTTCGCCCAACACACGGGCCTTGTTTTCGTCTAACGCCAGGGTAAACGCCTCGTAATACATGTTGAGCGCAGTCTCCTGTCGTTCCTCTTGGGGTTCAGTCTGGGCCAATTGGTCGGCGTAGTAAGCCGCACTGTCGTACCAACGGTTTTGTTCGTAGGCCGAAATCAAAGAGTCCGCAAAAGTACTACTTTTTTCGGTATTTCGATAATTTTGGTAATTTTCTCGCAGACGGGCGATTTCAGACTGAGCATCTTCCGAAATTTCGGGCAGATGCGGTGCTCCCGCCGACAACTCTGCTTCCGCCATCGGGGCACTGTCTTGTCGTACATCCAGGTTATTGTCCCGCCCTTCGTTGTCAACCACCACCCGGGGAAGAAGCCACAAGAGCACTACGACCATCAGGGCAATTCCTCCCACCAAAAGCTTCTTTCTCAGCATACGAATGATCCATCTCGTTCATGTCAGCAACGTGAATCAAGCAGAGAAAGTTTATTGGGCTTCGGTAGCCTTGACATTACTGCTTTTCTTGATTTTTTCAACG
The DNA here is from genome assembly GCA_965217295.1 of Cyclobacteriaceae bacterium. GTDB lineage: Bacteria > Bacteroidota > Bacteroidia > Cytophagales > Cyclobacteriaceae > Tunicatimonas. Next base: position 684,207 of record CBDCHR010000008.1, on the reverse strand, counting down.
AACACCTTAGCGGGTTTAAAGCTGGGCACGAAATGTTCTTCGATAACCATTGCCGTATTCTTAGAAATGTTTCGGCCAATTTTTTTGGCTCGTTTCTTATTGACGAAGCTGCCGAATCCCCTTACGTAAATGTTTTCCCCTTCTGCCATCGAGTTTTTCACAACGCTAAAAAAAGCTTCTACAGTCGTATAAACGTCTGCTTTATCGATGCCAGTCTTATCAGCAATTTGCTGAACTACTTCTGCTTTGGTCACGTTGCTTATCGGTTTAGTTAATGCTCGTTAGTTGGGAGGCGTAAATTTAACCCTTAATGCTAAATTAGGAAACAAAAGGTATAAAAACCTCTTTCTGATTGAGCACTTGACCAGACGCATTGTCAACTTTTCAACTAAACTTGTTTTCTGTTGCAGAATGGCCTTTTCGCTAAGGAAATTATGCGCTGGTACGTAAAGAATCAGCGTGATTTGCCCTGGCGACACACCCAAGACCCTTACCTGATTTGGCTATCCGAGGTGATCCTGCAACAGACCAGGGTGGCCCAGGGGATGCCCTACTACGCGCACTTTAGAGAGGCTTTTCCGACCGTGCACGGTTTAGCAGCTGCTGAGCAGGAGCAAGTCCTTCGCTTGTGGCAGGGACTGGGCTACTACTCACGCGCGCGCAACTTGCACCGCTGCGCTCAAGAAATTGTGAACAAGCACAATGGAGAGTTCCCCCAAACCTACCAAGCGCTTCTGAAATTGCCCGGAGTAGGCGCCTACACCGCGGCGGCCATTGCCTCGTTTGCCTTCAACGAAACCGTGCCGGTGGTCGATGGCAATGTGTATCGCGTCCTGAGTCGGGTGTTCGGCATCAAAGACGATATTCAGTCTACCGGGGGGCAAAAGAAGTTTCGCCAACAGGCCGAGCAGTTGGTGCCCAACGGAAAAGCCAATGTCTATAATCAGGCAATTATGGAGTTTGGTGCACTACAGTGCACGCCCGCTCAACCGGCTTGTTTGCTGTGTCCCCTTAACATAATGTGTTACGCTTATCAGCACGGACAGCAGCACGCCCTGCCTGTGAAAACCAAAAAAACCAAGGTGCGCGCGCGTTTTCTGCACTACCTGGTCATTCGCCAGGGTAATATGGTATGGATGAAACGGCGAGACGAATCGGGAATATGGGCGGGGCTTTACGATTTTTATCTTGTGGAAACAGATCAGCCAACTGCGCTTGACCAGTTAAACGATCCGCTGCTTAGCCTACTGCAGCAGGAAGGTGTCAGTGTAGCGATATCTTCCTCTTACCAGCACCTGCTCACGCACCAGCGGCTGCACGTTACCTTCTATACGATCACCCTGAGCCAATATCCCGAAAATCTGGCCAATGAATCAAACTGTCTGCAAGCGTATTCCGTTGATGAACTAGAGCAATTGCCCAAACCGATTCTGATTAACAATTTTTTACAGGAAGAAATTTTTTAGTACATTATGGCAGGAGTTAACAAGGTGATCTTAGTCGGAAATTTGGGCGCCGATCCGGAAATGCGCTATCTGGAGAGCGGATTGAAGGTTGCTACCATTAACATCGCCACCTCGGAAAGCTACACGAACAAGCGTGGCGAACGGGTAGAACAAACCGAATGGCACCGCGTAGAACTATGGGATCGGTTGGCTGAGTTGTGCGAACAATACCTGGGTAAGGGGCGAACGGTGTACATTGAGGGTAAGATTAGAACGAGCACTTACCAGGATAAAGAAGGGATTACCCGCTATGATAAACGAATTCGTGCCACCAACATGACCTTTATGGGGGGACGCAACGAAGACAATACGCAGGCTTCCGTTCAAGACCAAAGTAAGCCCGCATCGCTTACTAACTCAGCGACCGGTGGCCCAGCAGCCTCAACAACTTCCAAAGCCGATAACCTTCCCCTTTAATACTAACTAAATCATACCGTGTTGGAAGTTCCTCCCGATGACCCTTATTCTTCGTTGGTTTTTCTAGTCTCTTTGGTGCCCTCGGCCGACGGGCTGGCGGCGGTGCCCTCGGTCACGTACTTCGCCACCGTCGGGGTGGCGCTGATTCTTCTTCTGTTCTGCTCCGCCATGATCTCGGGATCGGAAGTAGCGTTTTTCTCTCTTTCTTCTAAAGACGTAACCGAGTGCCGAACCAGCACAATAGGGTCCGAATTACAGATTGCTTCGCTCCTGGAGCAACCCAAAATACTGCTGGCCACCATTCTGATTCTCAATAACTTGGTTAACGTGGCTATTGTAACCCTTTCTACCTACGCTACCTGGCAGTACGTAGGCAAGACCACCGAAGGATGGGTGATTGGGGTACTCACCACCGTAATTACCATTGCCATTCTTTTTTTCGGAGAGATTTTGCCCAAGCAGTACGCCATCCATTATTCGTTGCACTTTGCCCGTCGCATGGCGGGAATACTCAAAGTGTTTACCCAGGTGCTAAAACCAGTATCAATTGCCCTGATGTCGATCAGTCGGCTGGTAGAAAAGCGGCTCGAGAAGAAAGGCTACAATGTGTCGGTAGACGAACTCAATCACGCGCTGGAAATCACCACCCAGCACGACAAAACGGCAACCGAAGAAGAAAAAGGAATTCTGAAGGGCATTGTCAACTTTGGAACGCTGTCGGTGAAGCAGGTGATGCGCTCACGCCTGGACATCACAGCCATCGACAGCGAAACCGATTTCCATGATCTGATGGACACGATCAACAAAACCGGGTACTCGCGCATTCCGATTTATAAAGAAACCATCGATAATATTGAGGGCTTTCTGTACGTCAAAGACCTGCTGCCTTACTTGGATAAAGAAGATACCTTCGCCTGGCAAACGCTGCTGCACAAGGGCTTTTTTGTGCCGGAAAGTAAAAAGATCGACGCCCTGCTGCGCGATTTTCAGGAAAAGCGGGTGCACATGGCCATCGTGGTTGATGAGTACGGAGGCACGGCCGGACTCATTACCCTGGAGGATATTATCGAGGAGATTGTGGGCGAAATTAACGATGAATTCGACGAAAGCGACGTCCGCTACAATAAGCTAGATGACAACACCTACGTGTTTGAAGGAAAGACCTCGCTCAACGATTTTTGCAAGATCATCGGTGAAGACAGCATTTTGTTTGAGCAGGTGAAAGGAGAAAGCGAGTCGCTCGGCGGATTGTTACTCGAGATTCATTCTAAGCTGCCCCGGGCCGGGGAGAAGGTCTACTTTGATAAATATGTGTTCACGGTGGTGGCGGTAGACAGTAAACGTATCAAACGCATTCGGGTGCTGCGGAAGCAGCCGCTGGTGCAGACCAGTTCCCCGGAAAATCCGTCAGTAATTCGCTCAACATGATTCTTCACCATCGAGTTTTAGGCCACGAACACCCCCCTGAGTCAGCCGTTGTGATTTTGCACGGAGTCTTCGGAACGTCCGACAACTGGCAAACTTTTGGCAAAGCACTGGCCGAGCGGCATCGCGTGGTATTGGTAGATCAGCGAAACCACGGGCAGTCGCCGCACAGCGATGAGTTTAACTATCCGACGATGGCGGATGATCTCAAAACTCTCGTAGAAGAGCAACAACTGCCGCGTCCGGTCGTGCTTGGGCACTCGATGGGCGGAAAAACCGCTATGTTCTTCGCGGTTCGATACCCGGAGTTGCTCAGCAAGCTCATTGTGGTAGATATTGCTCCGCGGGCGTATCCGGTGCATCATCAAACGATACTAGACGCTTTTGCCGCGGTAGACATAGATAAAATTCAGGGTCGATCGGAGGCGGAAGAGCAAATGATGCCATTGGTACCGGAACGAGGCGTACGACAGTTTTTATTAAAAAACCTGCGACGCACCGACGATGGCTTCGTCTGGAAGCTGAACCTACCGGCGATCCGGGATAATATTGAGACAATTGGTAAAGCCGTACCGGAAGGCAAAAGCTTTGAGAAGCCTACGCTTTTTGTGCGTGGCGCAAAATCTGACTACGTGCAAGACGAAGACGAAACCCTAGTCAAGCAACATTTTCCGAAGGCCCAGATAGTGACCGTCAAGAAGGCCGGGCACTGGGTGCACGCCGAGCAACCGGAAGCGCTGCTAAAGGTGGTAGCTAACTTTTTAGATAAATAAGCTGAAAGAAAACGCAACTACTCATCCAAATCGCCGCACTAAATACAAAATCGCACTAATAATTAGTTTCTCTGTACTTTATGGCATTTTCGTGACCGGTTTATGAAGACCATTACTGCCGAAACGGCCGCTCCTGGCCAATTGTTCTTAATCCCCTCGGTGATTTCTCCTGCTAGCGCCGGGCGGGTGTTGCCCCCGCAGGTGCTAGAAGTGCTGGGCCGACTTAACTACTTCTTAGCCGAAAACCTACGCACCAGCCGACGCTTCATCAGCTCCCTCAAACTAGGCCGACCCATTGATCAGTTGCACTTTGAGGTGCTAGACAAACGCACCACCCCGCAAGCGCTCACCACCCTGATGGCTCCGCTTCGGCAGGGTAACGACGTAGGCATTTTATCGGAAGCGGGCTGTCCGGGAGTGGCTGACCCCGGGGCCCTGGCAGTCGCTTATGCGCATCAGCACAATATCATGGTGGTGCCACTGGTGGGTCCATCTTCCTTTCTGCTGGCCCTGATGGCTTCCGGATTTAGCGGACAGTCGTTTACTTTCCGAGGGTATTTGCCCATTGACAAGGTAGCCCGGCAAAAGGCTGTTCGGCAACTGGAAAAAGAGGCACGTCAGTATCGGCAGACGCAAATATTTATGGAAACCCCCTTTCGCAACGATGCCCTGCTGCGTGACGTGCTAAGTCAGTGTTCGCCCAATACCCTGGTGTGCGTGGCGAAGGATATCACCGGGCCCAACGAATTTATTAAGACCCAAACGGTGAAGTGGTGGCGGCAGCACGTGCCCGCGCTGCACAAAGTGCCCACCGTTTTTTTACTTTCAGCCTCATGATCACTAACCGATGGGTTAATTTCCGGTAATTAATTACCTTTGGGCGATCTACAAAAAACCATTTATTTTTATGCCTCACTTATTCACATCAGAGTCGGTATCGGAAGGACATCCCGATAAGGTAGCGGATCAAATCTCAGACGCTATTTTAGATGCCATGCTCACCCAAGATCCTAACTCACGCGTGGCGTGTGAAACGTTCGTTACCACCGGCTTGGTGGTGGTGGGCGGAGAAGTGACCACCAACGCCTACGTCGAAATCCCGGACGTGGTGCGCGAAACGATCCGGCGCATTGGCTACAACAAAGACAACTACATGTTCGAATCTAACTCCTGCGGAGTGATGGTGACCCTGCACAGTCAGTCACCCGACATTGCGCAGGGGGTAGATGCTTCGGAAGAAAAGGAGCAGGGTGCGGGTGATCAAGGAATGATGTTCGGCTACGCTACCCGAGAAACCGAAGAATTTATGCCAATGGGCTTGGCCTATTCGCACCGCTTGGTACAGGAACTAGCGCGCATCCGCAAGGAAGAACCCACCCTCATCGACTACCTACGTCCGGATGCCAAGGCGCAGGTAACCATCGAGTATGATGACAACCGTCAGCCGCTTCGGGTGCACACCGTCGTGGTTTCTACGCAGCACGATGAGTTTGTCAAACCATCAGGCAATGATGCTAAGGCCAAAGCACAGGCGCAGCAGCAGATGCAAAAAAAGATCAAGGAAGATGTGCTTGAGCACGTTGTCCGTAAGGTGATTCCGGCCGAAATGCTTAAGGACACCACCTTCCACATCAACCCCACGGGTAACTTTGTGATCGGCGGTCCGCACGGCGATGCGGGTCTCACGGGACGCAAGATTATCGTCGATACCTACGGCGGTAAGGGAGCGCACGGTGGCGGCGCTTTTTCGGGCAAAGATTCTAGCAAGGTAGACCGAAGTGCGGCCTACGCGGCGCGCCACATCGCCAAAAATCTGGTAGCCGCGGGAGTTGCCGACGAGGTGCTGGTACAGGTAGCCTACGCCATTGGCGTGGCCGAGCCGGTTTCCTTAACCGTAAATACCTACGACACTTCTAAAGTGTCGCAGTCTGACGCTGAAATTGCCGACGTATTGCAAGAACTCTTCGATATGCGTCCCCGGGCCATTGTAGAGCGATTTGGACTGAAAAACCCTATCTTCTCGCCCACCGCGGCCTACGGACACATGGGGCGAGAGCCTTACACTGATCAAGTAAAAGTGGATAGGGTAGTGGTAGAAGAAAATGGCGACTCACGCAAGACGGTAACCGAGCGGGAACCCAAGGAAGTTACTTTTTTCGGCTGGGAGAAGCTTGATTACGTCGCTAAAGTGAAGGAGGCTTTTGGTTTGTAATTGCGTTTGGCAGCGCAGCTCGTACCGCTATTTATCGGTGATGTGAGGGTGTTAATCGTCTAAAAATTAAAAATGCCCCCCGCTACCGGATAGGTCAAGGGAGCATTTGCTTAGAAAACTAGTGCGAAGCAAGTTTCTCCTTGTGCTTCTTCAGCTGCCGCCGTAGGGCATTCACCGCCGTATCGGCCGCCGCCTCAAAGGATTCTGCTTGCTCCTTGGCAAAAAGTTGGTTGCCCGGAATATTGATCTTAATCTCTACGATTTTGTCTTCAATAGATTCGCCATTCTCTTGTTTGAGAAAAACTTCGCCGTCGATAATGCGGTCGTAAAAAGTTTCTAATTTATCTACCTTTCGCTGAATAAAGGCAATCAATTCGGGAGCGGGGTCCACGTGAACGGTCTGCGTCTGAAGTTTCATCTGCTTGGGATTTATGTTGTAGATCAATTTATTACTTAACCACAGAACGAAGCAACAGTTTGAGCAAACCGGCGAATTTGTGAAACCGCGACGCTAGGCCTTAGGATGGGCCCGCTCGAAAGCCTGTTTGAGTTTCTCGGTAGTATTGTGCGTATACACCTGCGTAGCGGCCAAACTCGCGTGGCCCAGCAGATCTTTAATCGCATTCAGGTCGGCCCCGTTATCCAGCAGATGGGTGGCAAAGGTGTGGCGCATCACGTGGGGACTACGCTTATCAATCGTGGTATACTGATCCAGGTACTTGCGAACAGTGCGGTACACCATCATTGGGTAACAGGGATTTCCCTTATCGGTAACTAAAAAAAACGGCGTTACCTGCTCACCGAATTGGTTCTTTTTTTCTGTGGTATATTTTGCTGCTAAGGTCAGCAAACTCTGGTGCACGGGCACCAGGCGTTCCTTGCTGCCTTTTCCGTCTACCTTGATGGTTTCGCGCATTAAATCCACTTGATTGTGCTGTAGATTGATCATTTCTGACAGACGAATGCCCGTTCCGTACAGCAACTCCAGCAACACCCGGTCGCGGTAGCCCGCAAAGTCTTCGGTAAACGCACAGGTATCCAGAAGTTTAAACAGATCGTTTTCCTGCACAAAGTGGGGCAGCGGATACTCGGCCTTTAGCGCTTTTACCTTATGGGTGGGATTCCGTTTGATGTGCTCGCGCTTATGCAGAAACTTATAAAAGGAGCGTAGGGTGCTCACCTTTCGGTTGATCGAGCGGGCTTTATTCTGCTTGCTGGCCAGATCCACGACCCAAGCGCGAATTTCCTGGTGATCAGCCGAGGCAACGGGAAGCCCCGGGGCATGGTGCTTCAAAAAAGCGTGAAACTGAAACAGGTCGTTCTGATAGGAGGTAATGGTGTGCGGACTGGCCCGCTTCTCGTAAGTGAGATACTTTATAAAGGAGTCAATCATGGAAAAGGCGGTTGCTTTGACGTGATCAGTGTGACCCGGCCAGCGTAACCCAATCAGGATGGCTTGACCGAAACCGCTCTAATGTACAAACAAACCCTCAAAATAGCCAAGGATTAACGCCCCTAAGCTTCGTCTTGCGACTGCATGCGTTGCTTGTAGGCGGCTTTCAGACGCTGATGCCGAAGCGTTACTGACTTCTTTTGGTAGTGCGTGCGAGAACGTAACTCTTTCAGGACGCCGGTTTTTTCAAACTTCTTTTTAAAGCGCTTTAGCGCCTTATCGATCGATTCGTTCTCTTTAACGCTTACAACAATCATAAATCGTGGGTTTTATTTACGTAGGATATATCTTGAACAAGTCCGCAAATTTAGCAAATGCCGCGCGTACTGTCAAGCCACTAAAGATAAAACAGCATAATCTTTTATAGTTAACCGCAAATAATAACATTTGTGCGTTCGCCAAATCGCGTAGTTAACATTCTGCTTGATTTAGTTTAGTCTATTGTTGATAAAGTATACTTTTGTACGTATAGAAATCGTACCTTTGGTTTTTTAAAATATTGTTAACGAAAATCTTTGTTTTATGAAACTAGCGGTGGTAGGTACTGGATACGTAGGCTTAGTGACCGGAACCTGTTTTTCTGAGACAGGAAACAGTGTGACCTGCGTGGATATCGATGAAAAAAAGGTAGAGAAGCTCAGAAACGGAGAAATCCCGATCTATGAGCCCGGTCTGGATGCGCTCTTCGAGCGAAACGTGAAGCAAGGACGCCTCCACTTCACCACTGATCTCAAGGAGGGTATTGCCGGAGCCAGCGTGATCTTTCTGGCCCTGCCAACGCCTCCCGGCGAAGACGGATCAGCCGACCTGCAGTATATTCTAAAGGTAGCCGACGATCTGGGGCCTTTGCTAGAAGAGTATACGGTGATAGTAGATAAGAGCACCGTGCCGGTGGGAACCGCCGAGAAAGTACAAAAAAGAATTGCCGCTTCCGCCAAAGTAGACTTTGACGTGGTGTCGAACCCAGAGTTTTTGCGCGAAGGAGTGGCCGTAGAAGATTTTATGAAGCCCGATCGGGTGGTGATCGGTACGCGCTCCCCCCAAGCAAAAGAAAAGATGGAAAAACTTTACGCACCGCTGGTGCGGCAGGGAAACCCCATCTTATTTATGGACGAATCTTCGGCCGAACTTACTAAATACGCCGCTAATTCGTTTCTGGCCACTAAAATCACCTTCATGAACGAAGTGGCTAACCTTTGCGAACGCTTGGGAGCCGACGTCGATGCCGTCCGCCGGGGCATTGGCACCGACACGCGGATTGGCAAGCGCTTTCTGTTTGCGGGGATCGGTTACGGCGGTAGCTGCTTCCCCAAGGATGTGCAGGCTCTGGCCAAATCAGCGGTAGCCGCTAATTATGACTTCCAGATTCTCAAATCGGTGATGGAAATCAACGAAAGTCAGAAAACCCGCTTAATTGCCAAAGCCAAAGAACATTACGGGGGCGATTTGTCCGGCAAAACCTTTGCTATGTGGGGCTTGGCCTTCAAACCCTACACCGACGATATTCGAGAGGCGCCCGCCCTGTATAACATCGATGCGCTGCTGGAAGCCGGGGCAAAAATAAAAGCCTACGACCCGGAGGCTATGAAAAACGTGCGCGCCCAGGTGGGCGACCGCATTGAGTTTTGCGTAGATGAATACCATGCGGCCGAACAGGCTGACGCAATCTTTATCATGACCGAGTGGCCCATTTTCCGAACTCCCGACTTCGAGAAATTATCGTCGGTGCTGAAGGACAAAGTGATCTTCGACGGTCGGAACCTCTACGAACCGGAAGCAATGAAGGAACTGGGATATAGTTATTATAGTATCGGAAGAAAAGACGTTCATGCCTAAAAAAAGAATTCTAATTACAGGGGGAGCCGGATTTCTGGGCTCCCATTTATCCGACCGCTTTCTCAAAGAGGGCTACTACGTGATCGTGATGGACAACCTGATCACCGGTAGTCTGAGCAACATCGAGCACCTAATGCACCGCGATGACTTCCAGTTCTTTCATGGCGACGTGTCGAACTACGTGCACATTCCCGGTGAACTCGACTACATCCTGCACTTTGCTTCTCCGGCCAGTCCGATCGACTACCTCAAGATGCCGATCCAAACCCTGAAGGTAGGTTCACTGGGCACGCACAACTGCCTGGGGCTGGCCCGCGCCAAGAACGCCCGCATCTTGGTGGCTTCCACCTCCGAGGTCTACGGCGACCCCAATGTGCACCCGCAGCCCGAAAGTTACTGGGGCAACGTGAACCCGATCGGTCCGCGGGGTGTCTACGACGAGGCCAAACGCTTTCAGGAAGCCATGACGATGGCCTATCATACCTTTCATGGGCTAGAGACGCGTATCATTCGCATCTTCAATACGTATGGCCCGAGAATGCGGCTGGACGATGGCCGGGCGCTACCCGCGTTTCTGGGGCAGGCACTACGGGGCGAAGACCTCACCGTGTTCGGCGATGGCTCGCAGACCCGGTCATTCTGCTACGTAGATGACTTGGTAGAGGGAATTTACCGGCTTCTCCTTAGCGACTACGCCCAGCCGGTGAACATTGGCAATCCCGACGAAATATCCATCAAGGATTTTGCTGAAGAGATCATCAAGCTCACCGGCACCGACCAGAAAATTATCTACAAGCCGTTGCCCAAGGATGATCCGATGCAGCGCAAGCCCGATATCACCCGGGCGCGCGAAATACTAGACTGGGAGCCCACCGTATCGCGCAGCGAAGGGCTAAAAATTACCTACGAGTACTTTAAGAAACAGATTGATAGTGAGTAAGCCCGCCCTAGATTAGTGGGATTCGTTGAACCCTTTCTTTTGGGCAGTATTTCCCGGCACTTGCTCGCCGAAAAACACGCAGTTTTCTCTAAGCACTCGTTAGTTCTCCCCCTTTTGATAAAATAGTCTTCCTAAGTCCGTACATAGAGGTTTCTGGTAGGTTTGTTACTGACTTATTCATTTTTTCTTTTGGCTTGCATGGTTCGTTGAAATTCTAAGAAAGCAGAATGGTAGCTCTCTAAAATTTTTAAAAATATGTCACTGGCCGTTCAGCATCAAATTCACCGGCTGAATAGTACTCCGCCTTAATACGTTGGACCGCTTGATCGAGCTTGGTCAATGCCTTATCGTAGTTTGCTAGTCGCTGTTCCCAGCGAATGTTCTGTTCCTTGCTCATGCTGTACTTGCTATTTAACCTGATAACTCTACTACAGCTATACTAACTTTCTCAAATACATCTGAATGGTATTTTCTAATCCATAGTACAGCGCATCACAGATCAACGCGTGGCCGATGGAAACTTCCAGCAGATACGGCACTCGTTCTTTGAAGAATTTTAGGTTCTGCAAGTCCAGATCGTGCCCGGCATTGATTCCCAGTCCGAGTGCCTGCGCCCGCTCGGCGCCTTTTGCGTAAGGGGCCACCGCCATCTCCCGGTCGTCAACGTAGCCGCGGGCGTAACCTTCGGTATACAACTCAATACGGTTGGTTCCTACGGCGGCGGCTCCTTCCACCATTTTCTCATCCGGGTCCACGAAGATAGAAACCCGCACTCCCATCGCCTTCAACTGCTGGATCACGTCCTTTAAAAAATCCTGCTGACCCACCGTGTCCCAGCCTGCGTTCGAGGTGAGCACCTCCGGAGGGTCGGGCACCAGCGTGGCCTGGGCCGGTTTCACTTCGTTAACCAGTTGTAGAAACCGCTCGTCGGGGTAGCCCTCAATGTTAAACTCGGTAGTAACCACCTCGGCGAGCCGGATCACATCATCGCGACGGATGTGCCGCTCGTCGGGCCGCGGGTGCACCGTGATTCCCTGAGCACCAAAGCGCTCGGCGTCGCGGGCAACCTGTAGCACGTCGGGATTGTTGCCGCCCCGGGCATTGCGCAACGTGGCGATCTTGTTAATATTTACGCTTAGTTTCGTCATTCTCCCGTTTTTCCGTATACTTGCTTACCACTAGTTGCTGGATACTGGCGGCCGCCGCGCGGATGATCTTCTGGGTAGGTCAGATGCCAGCAATAGGCATTCGGCATTCAGCCGTTAGCCCAAATCATCCGGCATCCAATATCCAACAACCGTCACCCAAAAACAACACATGAGTCTCAAACAACAAGTAGAGCAAGATATAAAGCAAGCCATGCGCGCCAAGGATCAGGACAGCCTGCGGGCATTGCGTAGCCTCAAATCCATGATTTTGCTGGCCAAAACCGAAAAAGGGGCCGATGGAGAACTTTCAGAAGAAGCCGAAATGCGCTTGCTCACCAAGGCCGCCAAGCAGCGAAAAGAGTCGCTTGAAGTGTTCAATGAGCAAGGGCGGGACGATTTAGCCGCGAAAGAACAAGCCGAGTGGGAAGTGATCAACCGGTACTTGCCGCAGCCCTTGTCAGAAGAAGAACTCCAGGCGGCCGTAGAAAAAATTGTGCAGGAAACCGGTGCCACCGGCATGCAAGACATGGGCAAAGTGATGGGCCAGGCCACCACCACCCTAGCCGGGAAAGCCGACGGAAAGGCGATCTCCACCGTAGTGAAGCAGGTACTAAGCGGTAATTAGTGAATACCTGGGACCTTGGCTTGCTGATTATTCTGCTGCTGGGAGCTTACCGTGGCTACACCAAAGGAATTCTGATGGAGCTGGTAGCCTTGGCCGCGTTTGTGATAGCCATCGTGGGAGCACTGCAACTGATGTCTTGGGGCGTGGGCTTTTTGTCGGACACCTTGCAAACCGACGGCGCGTGGTTATCATTATTAGCCTTTGTGTTGTTGTTTGTGGGAATCCTAACCGGAGTTTCTGTTGCGGGCAAAATGCTTAAATCAGTGGTGCACCTGACCCCGATTGGATACTTAGACGGACTACTGGGAGCGGCAGTGGGAGTGATTAAGTGGGCGTTTGGCATCAGCGTAGTATTCATTGTACTTGATTATGCGGAAGTGGCGCTCCCCAACACTGGCGACAGCGAACTATACGGATACGTGCATCCCTTCGCTTATCAAGTGGTTGAAAAATTTAGAGCGTGGTTTCCCGCGCTCGAAAACATCGTTGACGCTATCCGCCGTCTTTTCCGTTCGGCAACTTCCAGGAACGTAACGGCGCTATTGTGTGTATAAGGGGAGACTCATTAGTTAATATAACCATCGTGGATTCATGAGCTGGAAAACCTACGAAACAAACGACTACCGCTACATCGACGAAGGGCAGGGAGATGTGCTGCTGCTGTTGCACGGACTCTTTGGAGCCATCAGCAACTGGGACGACGTGATTCGTCAGTTCTCCAGCAAATATCGGATACTCATTCCTATGTTGCCGGTCTACGAAATGCCGGTGCGCAAGGCCGGTCTGGAAGGTCTCAACGCTTTTTTAGAAAATTTCGTGGATACCATGGAGCTCGACAACATGGTGGTGATGGGCAACTCTTTAGGAGGACATATCGGGCTGATCTACACCCTGGGTAACCAGGAAAAGGTGAAACGACTGGTGCTCACGGGTAGTTCGGGCTTGTTCGAGAATAGCATGGGCGGTTCTTTCCCGAAGCGCGGCAGCTATAAGTACATCAAAGAACGGGTAGAGTATACCTTCTACGATCCGTTCACCATCACCAAGGAATATATCGATGAGGTATTTGAGATCACAACCAGCATTCCGAAGTGTATGTCCATCGTAGCCATTGCCAAGTCGGCGCAGCGCAACAATATGGCCGAAGAATTGCATAAGATCCAGGTGCCTACTTTGTTGGTGTGGGGTTTGAACGATACGATCACCCCGCCTCTGGTGGGGCACGAGTTCAACCGACTCATTCCCCACGCCCGCCTGCGGTTCATTGACCACTGTTGCCACGCACCCATGATGGAGAATCCTGACCGGTTTAACTCGTTGTTAGAAGAATTTTTACAAGAAGCCACTATTGCATGATCGCTCGAGAACTAATTAATCCGCTTATTCCTGCCCTACGGGGGCGCGACGATATCGCCAAAGCTACTTCCCTGATGGACGACCTGACGGTGGCGCAGCTTCCGGTAGTGGAAGACACCGACTTCCGAGGCTTCGTTACCAGCGATATGCTGTTCGATGATCTGTTCGGCCACGCCACCGTAGGTGAATATCAACCCAAGGCCCAGGACTGCTTTGTGCGGCAAGACCAGCATTTCTACGAAATAGCTAAGGCATTGTCAGACTGCGACCAAACGATGGTGGCGGTGATCGATGACCAAGGAGAGTTCATGGGGGTTATCGATGTAGCTACCCTGATGGCCGCTTTTTCAAAAAACTCGGCCGTTCAGTCGCCCGGTGGTATCATCGAGCTGTCGGTGAAGCAGATTGATTATTCGCTGGCTGAGATCACCCGGCTCATCGAGGCCGACGGAGTGAGGATTTTGGGATGTTTTATCCGTAACGAACCCGACCCTACCAAAGTCAGGGTGACCATGAAGCTGGATAAGAAGGATATTGCCCGAACGGTGGCCACGCTCGAGCGATTTAACTACCACGTACAAGCCCTGTTTCAGGAAGAACTTATTGATACCTACGAAAAGGAGCGCCTGGATGCCCTGCTGAAGTATTTAGATATTTAGTCGATAGTTAGGTAGTCGATAGTTCACACAGACCATAGTACACGGTCAATAATCAGCAGCAAACTGTTGACTATCGACCGTGGACTTAAAGAGTATAGTATGAGAATTGCTATCCACGCGCGAAGGATCAACGAAGACCGCTTCCCTTATCTGCAGTTGCTGCTGGATGAATTGGAGCACCGTCGGGCCGAAGTGTACCTCTCTCGGATGCTAAGGAGCTTGTTGAAGAATTCGCCGGTTCGTTGCGAACAGTTTCCGGTCTACGACACCATTCCGGAGGTGGACTTCGTCATTAGCGTGGGCGGCGACGGCACCCTGCTCGATACCGTGACGCACGTGCAGGACCGGGAGTATCCTATTTTGGGGATCAACATTGGCCGCTTGGGTTTTTTAGCCACCGTATCGCAGGACAAGATCAAAGAAGCATTAGACGCGCTCTATCACCAACGCTTTAGTTATGATTTTCGCACCCTGGTATCGGTAGATCCGTCGTTTCCGGTAGAAGACGGCCTCAACTTCGCCCTCAACGATCTAACGATCATCAAGAAAGACACCTCCTCGATGATCGGAGTGCACGCATCGGTCGACGGGGCTTACCTAAACGCCTACTGGGCCGACGGATTGATTGTAGCCACTCCTACCGGGTCTACCGGCTATTCGTTAAGTTGCGGCGGCCCCGTGCTGGCCCCCCAGTCTAGCAACCTCATTATTACTCCCATCAGTCCGCACAACCTTACTGTGCGCCCCCTGGTGGTGCCCGACGATAGTGTGATCACCATTGAAATTGAAGATCGGTACGAAAATCGACTACTGTCCCTAGATTCGCGCTCGTACCCGGTAGAGACGCATCAGAAGATATTTATTCGCAAGGCCGGTTTCCGCGTTCGCTTGGTGAAGTTCGAGGGATATCACTTCTTCAACACCCTCCGCCAGAAGCTGAACTGGGGATTGGATGTAAGAAATTGACCCGCAAACGCTTGTTTGCAGGATAAAATTGCGCTAAAATTACGCCAACCTGAACTCCAGCCCGTATGCGCACCTT
This sequence comes from Cyclobacteriaceae bacterium, assembly GCA_965217295.1. Taxonomy (GTDB): domain Bacteria; phylum Bacteroidota; class Bacteroidia; order Cytophagales; family Cyclobacteriaceae; genus Tunicatimonas. Next base: position 668,816 of record CBDCHR010000008.1, on the reverse strand, counting down.
TCCCAACCCACTCTGTGTTATCGCTCTATTGCTGCTAGGTCTGTTTGTTGCGAACGACACCTTGGCTCAAACCCAGTCTAAGCGGAGAATCAAGCAGAGCCGGAAGCGGATGATTAACAATGGCAACCGGCAGGCCACCTTTTCGGGAGCACGCTTGCCCTTCGGCAACGCCAAGCAGTACCTGACCATTGGAGTCTCGGCCAACGCCCTAAACTATTTCGGCGACATTGTGCCGCGCGACAACATCCTGAGCACCGATATCGCCTACACGCGTCCGGGCTTAGGCATTTCTTCTTCGGCCCGTCTGGGTCGTGCTTTTTCGGTGCAGGCCTCCTTTATGTACGGACGCATCTCCAGTAGCGATTTTGGTACGGCTGACCCGCAGGATGAAGAAGCGGGATACCGTTACGTGCGCAACCTGCAGTTTCGCAACAACATCAAGGATTTATCCATCGTCGGGGTATTTGATCTGTTTCCGAACCCCTATTCGCTCTCGCTGCGCATGCGCTGGACGCCCTACCTGTTTGCCGGAGTGTCGGTGTTTCACCACAACCCCCAGGGCCTGGTGCCCCAGCAAGCGGTGCTTCGCCCCGGAGATTTGGCTAACCCTTTCGTTCCCGAACAAGCCGGGGAGTGGGTAGGCCTGAAAGATTTGCAGACCGAAGGCCCGGAGAATTCTTACAGCAATTTTCAGATTAGCATTCCCTTCGGAGCGGGCTTTCGGTTCCGCATTAACGAACGCTTCGACGTGGAAGGCGAGGTGAGCTATCGCTACCTGTTCACCGATTACCTGGACGACGTGAGTGGCAATTATGCCGACAAAGGCTTGCTGCAGAGCGACCTGGCCCGTGTGATGTCCGACCGTTCGCTAGAGCCGGTCGACGTGGTTTCAGGCGACCCCCGGGCTATTTTTTCTCCCGAAGGAGTCCTCAACCGCAGCACGAACACCTACGTGGGTGCCGATGGAGTGGAGTATGTGCACCTGCCCGGCTACGGGCAACCGCACGCCAGCGCCAATCGCGGCAACGCCGATGACAACGATATCTTTATCGTAACCACCGTTCGCCTGGTGATGATGCTGGCACCCCTTGATCTGCGGGGGCGGCGGTAACTTTTCTCGCCTTGGCATACCAAACCCCCGGCGCTTTCAGTTATAGGAGATGAGTTTTGCTGCTGATTACAGCGGGCGCGTATCTCCATCAAACTGACGATCTTGCTTTCTTATCGCTTTCTACTTTCCGCAATTTTATTGGTTGGCACCTGCCTTCCCTACGATGCCTCTGCCCAGAAGCACGAGGTGGGATTTGGACTAGGAGGTTTCAACTACACCGGCGATCTGGCGCGCGACTTTGCCGTCCGCCACACCCGCCCCGGCCTGGGGCTGCTCTACCGCTACAACGTGAACAACCACCTGAGTCTGCGTGGTGCCCTGCACGGTGGCTGGATTGCGGGCAGCGATACCCCGCCCTATGATGCCCTGGCTAGCCAGCGTGACACCTCTTTTAGCACCGGAATTACCGAGCTTAGCGCGGTTGCAGAGTACCACTTTCTGGACTGGAAGAACAACATCCGACTGCTGCGCTGGACGCCCTACTTTTTTGCGGGAGTGGGAGTGGCTTTTTTGGGGCCGCACCAGGAGCAAACGGAGTCGTACAGCCGCACCCAGCCCGTTATTCCCTTCGGACTGGGGTTCAAGTACATGGTGAACCCGGTGTGGGTGCTGTCGCTAGAGGGCGGGGTACGCAAAACCTTTACGGACTATATCGATAACATTTCGGGAGGCGACCCAGCGGTGCGCAACTTCGCCTACGGCAATAGCTACAGCGACGATTGGTACTACTACGTTGGCGTTTCGCTTAGCTATACCTTCTATACGATTCCGTGTCCGTATCATTTTTAACGGGTGCCTCTCAAGCTTACCGCACAATTTCGTACCTTGCGGCCTGATTCGCCCGGCAACCGCATGAAAGAAAGCATCAACCCTAACAATTTGCCCCAGCACATCGCCGTTATTATGGATGGAAACGGACGGTGGGCCAAGGGACAGGGCGCGGCGCGGATCTTCGGGCACCGAAGTGCCATCCAGGCCGTGCGCGACGTTACCGAAGGTTGCGCTGAATTAGGGATAGGGTATCTGACGCTGTACGCTTTTTCGACCGAAAACTGGGGGCGACCCCGGGCCGAAGTGAACGCCCTGATGCAACTGCTGGTTAGCACCATCGGTAGCGAGCAGGAAACTCTGATGAAAAACAACGTGCGCTTGCAAACCATCGGCGACACGCACCAACTGCCGGACAACTGTGCTAATACCTTACAACGCGCTATCGAACTTACCCAGCCCAATACCGGTTTGACGTTGGTATTAGCCCTAAACTACAGCGGTCGCTGGGAGATTACCGAAGCGATGAAAAAAATCGCTCAACAGGTGGAGCAACAACACCTTCGTGCCGAAGATATTAACCAAACCATGATTGCCGACCAATTAGCCACGCGCACCATGCCCGACCCGGAGTTGCTCATCCGGACGAGCGGCGAGATGCGGATCAGCAATTTTCTGCTGTGGCAACTGGCCTACACCGAACTCTACATCACCCCGGTGCTCTGGCCTGATTTTCGGCGGGAGCACCTCTACGAGGCCATTCTGACCTACCAGCAGCGCGAACGACGATTTGGAAAAATTAGTGAGCAAGTGAACTCGCCCTCATGAATAAAATAATACTATTTAGCCTAATGCTTCTGCTATCTCTTTCGGCGCTGGCCCAGGAGACGGACATCAACTACGCCGAACCCCAGGAGTACGAGATCGCGGAAATCACCGTGTCGGGCACCAAGGGGCTCAACAGCGACGCCGTGATCTCACTATCCGGTCTGTCGGTGGGCGATAAAATTGCCGTGCCCGGCCCCGCGGTGAGCGACGCCATCAAAAAACTATGGAAGCAGCGCATCTTCGGCGACGTGTCGGTGAGCGCGAATAAGATTGAGGGCGACAAAATCTCTTTGGTCATCAACTTGGCCGAGAAACCCCGGCTGAGCCGCATTGAGATCAGCGGTATTAACAAAACCCAGCAGGGCGAAATCAACGACGACCTCACCCTGATTAAGGGACAGATCGTGGACGAAACCCTGATCAACCGGGCGCGCCTGACGGTGAAAGACTTCTTCGTGGACAAGGGCTTTTTGAACGTAGCTATCGACGTGCAGCAGCAGCCCGACACGGTGCTCAACAACAGTATCGTGCTCAAACTAGACGTCGATAAGGGCAGCAAAGTTGCCATCAAACGGATCAACTTTGAGGGGAACGAGGTGTTCTCAGACAAGCGACTCAAGGGTCGACTCAAGGAAACCCACGAGAAGGTGCGCTTTACCCTGGTAGAAGACCTGATCAGCCGCCTGTTTCGACTAAAACCCCGCAAAGTGAAGAACTTCGTGACCGACCGGGAGGACGTAAGCTTCGGCGGACTGAAGTCGTACATCAACCGGCACGTGAAGCTCAATTTCTTCAATGGCTCTAAATTTATTCGCGACGACTACGAAGCTGATAAAAAGAACCTGATTACCTTCTACAACTCCAAGGGCTACCGCGACGCCACCGTGGTGGAAGACAGCGTTTACTCTTCCGGTGACAATACCATCAACCTGAACATCACGGTGGACGAAGGGCAGCGCTACTACTTCCGCGACATTATCTGGAGCGGCAACTACGTGTATGACGACGAAACCCTGGCCCGGGTGTTGGGCATCGAGAAGGGCGACGTTTACGATCTGGAGAACCTCAACAAGCGCCTGCAATTCAACCCCACGGGCAACGACGTGAGCGCGCTCTACATGGATAACGGCTACCTGTTCTTCAACGTGCAGCCGGTGGAGGTGCAGATCGAAGAAGACTCCATTGATGTGGAGATGCGCCTCTTTGAGGGCGAGCAGGCCACCATCAGCAAGATTCTGATCACCGGCAATGACCGCACCAACGACCACGTGATCCGCCGGGAGATTCGTACCATGCCCGGGCAGAAGTTTAGCCGCAGCGATCTGATCCGCACCCAGCGCGAGCTGTCGCAGTTGGGCTACTTTGACCCGGAGCAGATCGGCATCAATCCCATTCCCAACCCCGCCGAGGGCACAGTCGACATTGAGTACTCACTGGTGGAGAAGCCCAGCGACCAGATTGAACTATCGGGCGGCTGGGGTGGTTTTGCCGGTTTTGTGGGCACGCTGGGGCTGGTATTCAACAACTTCTCGCTGCGCAACATCCCGCACTTTGATAAATGGCGTCCGCTACCGGTGGGCGACGGGCAAAAGCTATCGCTACGGGTGCAGGCCAACGGCCGTTTCTTTCAAACTTATTCGGCCACTTTCTCCGAGCCCTGGTTGGGCGGCCGGAAACCGAATAACCTAACGGTTGGTTTATCGCGAACTATTCTTCGAACGGGCGGGCGGCAGTTTAGTCGTTTTGGCCAGTTTAGTAGATTTCCTCAAGAGGAAGGCACCCTTAGCATCACTAATTTGAGCGTTGGATTAGGGCGCCGTTTGCGCTGGCCGGATGATTATTTTACCCTCAGCACCTCGCTGATCTACCGAAACTATAATTTGTTTAATTACCGAGGCTTTCAGGGGCTTCAGTTTCAAGACGGTACGGGAACATCCAACAACATTGCTCTGAACAATACGCTGGCGCGTAATAGTATTGACAATCCCATGTTTCCCCGGGGGGGCTCGCAGCTTTCGCTGGAGGTAAGCTTAACTCCTCCCTTCTCTTTGCTCTCCAAGGATGAGAAATATTCTGATCTGAATATCAACGACCGCTACCGCTGGTTGGAGTATCACCGGTGGATGTTTGACGCTAAGCACTATACGCAGTTGGCCAAAAACTTAGTGCTGGCCACGAGCATGCACTTTGGTTTCTTCGGCTCGTATAAGAACGATGAAATCGCCGCTCCCTTCGAGCGTTTCTCGTTGGGTGGCACCCTAGGGAACCAAGGAAACTTCCAGGTGGCCCGAGAGCTGATTTCGCTCCGTGGATACGACAACCAGACGATTACTCCCGTAGAAGAAGGTTCTTCCCTGAGCGGAGGAATTGCTTACAACAAGTACTCGATGGAGCTTCGCTACCTGGTTTCGCCCAATCCGGCCGCTACTATCTACGTGCTGGGCTTCGCCGAAGGCGGCAACAACGTCGCTGATTTCAACAAATATAACCCGTTTGATCTCTACAAATCGGCTGGAGTAGGGGCTCGTATCTTCATGCCCGCTTTTGGTTTGCTGGGAGTTGATTGGGGTTACGGTTTTGATAGCGTTGACATTCCCGGAGTTCAGTTTCAGCCCCCCGGTCCCCAGTTTCACTTCTCCTTGGGACAACAGTTGCGTTAATCTTAGTTAAGATGACAATGAAAAAATCAATTTTCAGGAAACCTCAGGTAATTTTATCCCTGGTTTTTGTAGCTTTGTGGGCCGTAAGCGGAAATTCGGCGGCCTACGGGCAGAAACTGGGCTACGTCAATACCGATTTTGTGCTGAGTAAGATGCCGGAGCACCAGAAAGCGCAGTCGGAGGTGGATGCGTTGGCCGCCAAGTGGCAGGAAGAGATTTCAGGCATGCAGCAGTCCATCGACGAAAAATACAGTGAGCTCAAGGTGGAGGAGGTGCTGCTTACCGAAGCTATGCGCAAGGAGCGCGTTGCCGAAATCAGTGAACAAGAAAAAACGCTAAAGGAATACCAACAAAAGGTATTCGGTTTCGAGGGGTTGTATTACCTCAAGAAGCAAGAACTAATGAAGCCCCTGCAAGACGAAGTATTTGATGCCGTAGAAAAGGTGGCCAAACAAAACAAGCTACAGTTTGTCTTCGACAAAGCCGGAGACCTCGTTATGATCTATACCAATCCCATTCACGACTACACCGATTACGTATTAGATGAGTTAGGATTGGGGGAAAAAGAAGATACGGCCCGATAATTGTCTATTTATTTACGTAATATTACATCAATCAATTAATTAGTAAGATGAAAACTAAAGGTATTCTCATAGGTATTTTAATTTCGTTCGCATCACTAGCCGCCCAGGCGCAAAAAATTGGCTTCGTAAGCACCGACTACGTGCTGGCCCAGATGCCCGAAGCCAAGCAAATTCAGTCTGAGCTGCAGGCCTACGAAAAACAGTTGTCCAACAAAATTCAGGCAACCATTCAGGGTTACCAGCAGCAGTTGCAGGCCTACCAGCAAGGGGCAGCTACCATGACCGAAGACGCCCGCAAAGCCAAGGAAAAGGAGCTTACCGAGTTGCAAACCCAGATTCAGCAAGATCAGCAGGAAGCGCAGGCTAATTTACAAAGAAAGCAGGGCGAACTGGTGCAACCGGCCTACGACAAAATTCAGAAGGCCATCGACGCGGTAGCCAAAGCCAACGGCTACACCCACGTGCTAAGTCCCGAAGTGGTGCTCTACGTAGAAAACGAAGAGGAAGCCAATCTTTCGGACCGGGTGCTCAAAGAAATGGGCATCACGCCCACTCCGGCCGCCAACCAAGACACGCCTAACGAGTAGGAGGCAAAATCCAGCGCATAAAGCCGGGCCGTTTGGTTCGGCTTTTTTTATTTACGGCCTTACAAAAAATTAGCGTACTTAGCTGGTTTTTCACGTTTTTTATTCCAATTTTAGGATTGTTTTTGCACAATTGAGACAAAACTTACGCTTAGCACTTATTTCTCTCTAATTACTTGCAATATAGTACTATTTACGCCGCTAATCTTCTAAACCTACCCCCATGAACGAGAACATCAACAAGAACGCCTTATTCTACGGCAGCTGCTTTGCCCTGATCACTACCGGCTTCACCTATTCCATTCGGGCCGGTATTTTGCCCCAATTGGGTGAAGAGTTCGGCCTCACCGCTGAGCAACTCGGCTTCATCAACCTCATGTGGTTTTTAGGCTTCCCGATTTCTATGGTGATTGGTGGGTTAGTATATCACTCGGTAGGACCTAAAATTATTATGAATGTGGCCTTTTTGGCGCACACGTTAGGAATCATTTTAACAATTTACGCAGGGGGATACGTCAGCTTATTGGTCTCGACCCTACTTATTGGTCTAGGCACCGGATGTACGGAAGCGGCCTGTAACCCAATGATTGCCGATATGTATTCGGGGGTCACCATGAACAAGATGCTCAACCGCTTCCATATGTGGTTTCCCGGAGGAATTTTGGTCGGTTCGCTGATCTCTAAGTTCATGACCGATTTCGGTTTCACGTGGGAAGCCCAAATGTGGGTGATCATGATTCCTACCATCACGTACGCGGTGCTATTCTTTGGAAAAACCTTCCCCAAGGCCAAGGTGGAAGGTGCCACGTCTTTGGGCGAAAACTTTAAAGCGATGCTTACCCCGGTATACTTGTTTCTAATCATCTGCATGGCCCTCACGGCAATCACCGAATTTGGTCCGGGACAGTGGGTAGGATTGGTTTTAGGTAGTGCTGGGGCAGATCCCATGCTGATCTTGGCGTTAACGGCGGGCTTGGTAGCCATCGGCCGATTCTTCGCCGGTCCGGTAGTGGCCGCGCTGGGTCAAACCGGTGTGTTATTGGGGGGAGCGATTCTGGCTACCATCGGAATTTATATGTTTAGCACCATCACGGGGCCAATGATCTACGTTGCTGCTATTGTTTTTGCCCTTGGATACTGTTACTTCTGGCCGGTGATGGTTGGTGCCGTAGCGCAACGCGTGCCACTGAGCAGCGCGCTGGGGATGTCCATCATTGGAGCAGTAGGTATGTTCTCTACCTCTATTTTCCAACCCATTATTGGAGGATGGATCGATGGTTCTCGTGCCGAAAATATGGCCGAAGGACTTTCCGGAAGCGCTTTGGAACTGGCCACCGGTCAGGATACGTTGGAAAAGATGATCGCTTTCCCGGCGATACTCATCGTGCTGTTCGCCATCTTCTTCTTCTGGCAAAAAAACTCCAAGAAGGCCGAAACAGTAACTTCTGGGGAGGTAGTGGCTGAGTACTAGGGGAGCTTTGAAACAATAACTTACCCACGGTCGGTGCCCTCACCGGTGTACGATTAGCGAACGTAAAATTTGTATTGTACTTCATCATTCGCCATTAAAGAATATCAAATGCTGAACCGGGCGCCGGGCGCAAGGAATTATGAATGTTGAAGTAAGAGAGCTTTAAAACATAATTGCGCCAATCGTATACCCTTAAGTATCGCTAGCGTTTGCAACGCGTTCGTTTGAGTTACTAAATATTACTAGGCTACCCTAATCCGGTAGCCTTTTTTGCTGCCGGTCGATCAAAACCTGCGCATTGCTCGCTTTCCGCCTCAGGTAATGTCCGCCCCGACTATCGTATTCTTTCTGACGGCTAGCTGTTTATATTTGACTTAGAATAATACAAGTATTAATTCTAAGAACAAATATTTTCGCTCATGATCTGGATGATAGTTATATTTTTGGTTGGGTACCTGATAATTACCCTGGAACATACGGTTCATGTCAACAAGGCCGCTACCGCACTGCTCATCGGCGTGCTCTGCTGGACGGTCTACGTGCTGCAGGTGCCCGACGTCGAACTGGTTTCTGAGCAGCTCGCGCACCACATGAGCGACATTGCCGGGATCTTGTTCTTCTTGCTGGGAGCCATGACCATCGTAGAGATTATTGATATCCACGATGGTTTTGAGGTGATTGTGAGTCGCATCAAAACGCAGAGTTCGCGCAAGCTGCTGTGGATTATGGCCCTGCTCGCCTTTGCCTTGTCCGGGGTGCTGGATAACCTAGCCACCACCATCGTGCTGGTTTCGCTGTTACGGAAACTGGTCTCCGACAAGCAGGAGCGAATGCTCTACGCGGGGGTGGTGGTGATCGCAGCGAATGCCGGGGGAGCTTTCACACCCATCGGCGATGTGACCACCACCATGCTGTGGATTGGGGGGCAGGTCACCCCGGCGAACATCATCCAGAAGCTTTTTCTGCCCAGCCTGGTATGTATGCTATTTCCTCTTTTGTACCTTTCTCGCACGGGAGGGAAGAAAATAACCCCCGCCAGCACATCGGTTCAGGTGCACGGGCCCACCTCCACCCCGCTCGAGAGAAAACTAGTGCTGGGGGTGGGAATACTGGTACTGGTGATGGTTCCGGTGTTTAAATTGCTAACGCATCTGCCTCCCTACATGGGTATTTTGTTGGGACTAGGAATTTTATGGGTGGTCACCGAAGTGATTCATCACGGAAAAGAAGAAGAAAAGAAAAGCCAATTTTCGGTGCTCACCGCCCTGCGGAAGGTGGATACATCTACCGTTCTCTTTTTCCTGGGGATACTGTTGTGCATCGGAGCGTTGCAGTCGGCCGGACAACTGGCCGTCATGGCAAACTTTCTGAACGATAAAGTGGGCAACTTCTACGCGATCAATCTGCTGGTGGGAGTGCTCTCTTCGGTGGTTGACAACGTGCCCCTGGTGGCCGCGATGATGCGGATGTATGGCCTGGATTATCCGGTAGACCACGTGTTCTGGGAGTTTTTGGCCTACTGCGCGGGTACGGGCGGCAGCATCCTGATCATTGGCTCGGCTGCCGGAGTAGCGGCAATGGGGATCGAAAAAATTGACTTCATGTGGTACGTGCGCAAAATGAGTCTGCTAGCCTTTATGGGCTACCTTGCCGGGGCGGTTACGTTTGCCGTGCAGCACGAAATCCTCACCTACGGACTGGGCAGACTAAGTCTGGCCAAACTATCCGATCAGTTATCCTACGTGTTGCAATTTATCAGCGTCCTTTGATCAGGACCTCTTCGAGAAGCATCAAAGTAAAAGGGGCGCTAGGTGAGTGCCCCTTTTTCTGTTAAGCAGTTTAAGCGATTTCGGGAGTATTCAGCTCAGCCAGCGACGACTGAATCTCATCTTGCGTGAGTTCGTGCTCCACCAGGTTGCCCGACAGGTAGGCTTCGTAGGCCGACATATCAAAGTTGCCATGACCGCACAGGTTGAACAAAATCGTTTTGCTGGTTCCTTCTTCCTTGGCCCGTTTTGCCTCGGCGATTACCGTCGCGATGGCGTGGTTCGCTTCGGGAGCCGGGATAATGCCTTCAGCCTGCGCAAACAGAATGCCCGCCTCAAAGCACTCCAGCTGGTGGTGCGAACGCGCCTCGATGAGTTTATCCTTCAGCAACTGACTCACAATCACGCCCGCGCCGTGGTACCGAAGCCCGCCCGCGTGGATGGGCGGAGGCACGAAATTGTGGCCTAGCGTATACATTGGAAATAGGGGAGTTGTGCCCACCGTATCGCCGAAGTCGTAGCGAAACACTCCCTTGGTAAGTTTGGGGCAAGAAGCCGGTTCGCTGGCAATGCAACGGATAGACTTGCCTTCTTCCAGGTTGTGACGCAGGAAGGGAAACGCAATACCGGCAAAGTTAGAGCCACCGCCGAAGGGAGCCACCACAATATCGGGGAAATCGCCCGCCATCTCCAGCTGCCGAATGCATTCTTGACCAATCACGGTTTGGTGCATCAACACGTGGTTCAGTACGCTCCCCAGCGAGTATTTGGTGTGCTCCTCGGTGGCAGCGCGCTCTACCGCTTCGGAAATGGCAATGCCCAAACTGCCCGGCGAATCAGGATCACCGGCTAGAATCTGACGCCCCGCCTCGGTTTTGTCGCTAGGTGAGGGAATGACGGTGGCCCCCCAGGTGTTCATCATCAGCTTGCGGTAGGGCTTCTGTTCGTAGCTGATCTTTACCATGTAGACCTCGCACTCCATATCGAAGTGCTTGCAGGCAAAGCTCAGGGCGCTGCCCCACTGTCCGGCCCCGGTTTCGGTGGTGATGCGTTTAATGCCCTCTTGTTTATTGTAATAGGCCTGCGCAATGGCGGTATTTGGCTTGTGCGATCCTGAGGGACTCACGCCCTCGTACTTGTAGTAGATTTTGGCGGGAGAATCCAGTGCTTTCTCCAGTCCGTACGCCCGGTACAGCGGAGTGGGTCGCCAGAGCGTGTACAAGTGTCGCACCTCGTCGGGAATGTCAATCCACTTCTCGGTGCTCACCTCTTGTTTGATCAGTTCCATCGGAAACAAGGGGGCTAGTGCTTCCGGACCGATGGGTTGGTGGGTGCCCGGATGCAGGGGCGGCAGTGGCTGGTTGGGCATGTCGGCCGCAATGTTGTACCAGGCCGTAGGCATATCTTTTTCTTCCAGAAGAAACTTGCGCTGTTTACTCATTGGTGCGGTTAAGTTAGTGGAGATTTACAACTCGGAAAGTACGAAAATTATGGCAGTTAGTAAATTACTGAAAAAGCATACTCGAGTATGAGTAGGGGGTAACAAAGCCAGTTACAAGTAAATCAAAATCCTTAATCCAACCTTCTTTGTCTAAATTGGGTCTAGGGCGTGATAAACCAACTTTTAAAGTATGAAAATCTTGTTTGCCGCCTTAATCGTGACCACACTATTAGCCTGCGCCGAAGAGAACGTTGAAACCGTTACTATGCGGGTGAACCACTTTCAGCAGACGGCTACTGGGGAGGGTCAGGTATTGGTCTATTTAGTGCAGGAGGAAGAAAACGTTGGTCAAGAAGACTGGAGCTATTTCTACGGTGATATCGATGGATTCACCTACGAACCGGGATACGTGTATGATCTTTCGGTTGAAAAAACACCGGTCAACAATCCACCGGCAGATGCCTCTTCTATCCGTTACACCCTGAAAAAGTTGATCGCTAAGAAAGCAGTCGACGATACGGTTTCGTTTGAGGTGCGCCTAAAATCGGTAACAAGAAGCAATCCGCCCAGCTTTGTGACGGGCAGTTTGGCATCCGGTTTCGAACTGCTTTCTACTCTGCCTATCGACTGCGACACCCGCTGCGACGAACTGAATCAGCAACTAACTACCGAAAACGAGGTGATCGGCATCTTCACGCACGCTCCGGCCGGAGCAATTCGGTTGGTTGGACTCAAAACCGAATAGCCTTTTAGGTAGACAAACTTTGCTAATAATAAGGGCTAATCATCAGGTACACAATCACTCCGGTCACCGACACGTAGAGCCAAACCGGATAAGCGATTTTTACAATCCGCTTGTGATCGGCGAACTGTCGGCTGAGCGCGTAATACATGGCCAGCAGCACGAAGCGCACCACCACAATGGAAAGCAGTACGTGCGAGATGAGCAGGAAGTAGTAAAGATATCGGATGGCACCCTCGCCGCCGTAGGAAGTGGAGGGGTTGGAAATGTGGTAGACAATGTACGTCACCAGAAAGATGGCCCCCAGCACAAAAGCGGTGGTCATCAGGCGGCGGTGCCACTCAACTTTTTGCTGCTTTATGGCCACTATAGCGGCGATCATTAGCAAAGCCGTAGCACCATTGAGCGCACCGATCACGTGCGGCAAGGCAGTAGTCCAGTCGCCCAACGGCAGTTTCTGCCGAATACCAATCAGCAACGCTACCGCTACCGGAATAACCACGGATAAAACGTTGATCGCCAAGCGGTTGGTGAGCAAACTCGGGTATGATTGGGTGGAAGGTTGGTCCATAGTTTTTAACTTTTAAGTGATCACCCGCAACAGGGTATCCATCTTCATTTCGGTTTCTTTCCACTCTTGGTCAGGTTCCGAATCAATCGTAACCCCCGCCCCGGCGTAGAGCAGGGCTCGTTGCCCAAGCAGTTGGGCGCAGCGCAGGTTCACGAAGACGTGCGTTTCTTCAGCCACGTTCACTGGGCCAAGGTACCCGCTAAAAAACGAGCGGTCATAGTGTTCGTGCTCGAGCAAGAAGTCCAGGGCCGGTTCCTTGGGCATACCGCAGACCGCCGAAGTGGGGTGCAACAGCCGGAGCATGGTCGATCCCAGGTCTGAGAAGTTAGTTTTCTCCGTATCCACCATGAAGTCGGTGCGCAGGTGAAGCAAATTGCCCGCGGCGACCGTTTTCGGGCCGTTTTCCTCGAACTCGCGCAGGCGAATCTTCTTGAAACAGTTGATGATGTAGCGGCTCACCATCGCCTGTTCCTCAATTTCCTTTTGTCGCCACGAAGCATGCTTTAGCGCATCGTGCCCCGACGCCACTTGGGTACCGGCCAGCGCCATCGTGCGGAAGATCGGTCGACCGCGCTGTTGGTAGGTGCTTACCAGTGTCTCGGGAGATGCGCCTAACCAAGTGCCCACGCCCGGAATTGAGAAAACCGATACGAACGCTGCCGGGTAGGCGGTGCACAAGCGCTGAAAGGCTTCGGTTACGTCGAAATCTGCCGGAAGCGAGATGGTCTTCTGCCGCGAGGGCACCACCTTGTGCAACCGCCCGATTTCGATAGCCCGAACCGCTTCGGCCACCGTATCAAGGAACGACCGGTGTTCGGTGTCAGGAGTAGTTGGAGTGGGGGAGATCGCGTAGGGAGTTGACGGTCGGTCAGTAGTCACCAAATGCTCTTCCACCGGCCGAAGTGCTGCTTGGGTAGCGTTGTCGGTGGGTTTGGGCTCGGAGCGGTAATGCACATCGGCCCGAATGAAGGCCGCGGCTCTCTGCTCCTGAAACGGGTGGGCAATGAACCCGGCCGGTAACAGTTCCAACGGCAAGGGAGGCAATTGCCCTGAACCGCTGAGATCGGTGATCACGTGCTGCTGCGTCTGCTGAGGTAGTCGCCAGGCGGCTACCGGACACTTATGCGCGTGCGCGTAGGAGAAGAAAGCGCGCTGTACAGCTGGGAAGGAGGGAAGGTTGCGAGAAGCAGCTATCTCGACCACCGGCAAATCTTTTCCCCAGTTAATTTCATCCCCCAACTCGTTTTTCATATGACTACCGCTGATCAATTACCGCGACCGTTAATCTGCTGATGCAAACCAGTTGCTGATCTTCGTTAGTAACACGAATTTCCCACACGTGGGTTCGTTTCCCCACGTGCAGGGGCGTCACTTTTCCGTAAACGAATCCCTCTCGCACCCCCCGCACGTGGTTAGCATTGATCTCCAGTCCGACGCAGGCGTATTTCTGCGGATCGACGCACAGGTAAGAAGCCACGCTGCCCAGCGATTCGGCCAGGGCCACCGACGCCCCGCCGTGCAGTAAGCCCATGGGTTGCCGCGTGCGGTGGTCGACCGGCATGCGGGCGGTGAGCGAGTCGGGAGTGGCTTCAACGAACTCAATGCCCAAGTGCTCGAGCAGGTTTCCCCGGTTCATTTGGTTAAGCGCCTCAATGGTTACATCTTTGCGGAACATAGTGCGGTAGGTTAGCCTTAACCGTATACGCAGTCGTAGGTTTGAGGTTAGCCTGTAGCGGAGCGTTTAAGAGGTTTATACACGAACACCGCTTCGGCGAGTTAAACGGCGGGACGTTGATGATTGATCTTTTCGACTATACATCGCCCTTCGGACTTCTAGGCAAGCTAGCTGATAGGATAATCCTGAAAGAGTACATGACCAAACTGCTTACCACCCGGAACAAGATCATCAAAGATTTTGCGGAATCAGACAAATGGAAAGAAGTAGTGACAGAACAAAAACAACGGTAGCATCAAAAGGCAACGACTGCAAAACAAGCGACTTCCTTGCTACTTTTTAAACCTTATTTTTCAATATGCAAAAAACAATCTACCTCATCCGACACGGACAGACTGAGTACAACCGCCGCGGAGTGGTGCAGGGCAGCGGCATTGATGCCCCGCTCAACGAGGTGGGCTGGGCGCAGGCCCGGGCCTTTTACGAAGCCTACCACACCGTTCCCTTCGAGCACGTCTACACCTCGGTGTTGCAGCGCAGCATTCAGTCGGTACAGGGCTTTCTGGACGACGGACTGCCGCACACCAAACTGGCCGGACTCAACGAGATCAACTGGGGAGTGAAAGAAGGCAAGGTGCCCACTTCTAACGAGCATACCTACTTCACGGAAATGATTAACGCTTGGCAAGAAGGACAGGTAGACCTCGCCATCGAGGGTGGCGAAAGCCCTCGAATGGTGCAAGACCGGCAACGCGGCGCGCTGGATCGCATTCTGGCCCCGGAAGACGAGAGCCCGATCCTTATTTGCATGCACGGACGGGCCATCCGCATTTTTTTGTGCCTGATGCTAAACCGCGACCTGCGCCACATGGACAAGTACCCGCACCACAACCTGGGACTGTACCTGTTGACCTACGATTATGGCACCAAGCAATTTGCCCTGGAGAGCACCAACGATACGGCACACCTGCCCGACTTGCCTCCGCCGCAGGAAGAAACCGAAACGGAAATTAAGTAGCCCCGCAAAACATTTCGGCAGTGCGCCTAACTTTTGCTTCTACCGGAGGTTTAGGGAGCATACGTTAAATCTTATCCTCTTTCAATCATGGAATGGAATCCCGAAGAAGTAACAATTATTTATAATTTCGAACAGCGGCAGGGGCGCGAAGCCGTCGCCTACGGTAAACAGGTGGCCGAGCACGTGCGCGAGGTAGATATCTCCAAAGATCCCCTCACCGAGCGGCAGATGGCCGAACTACTGATGAAGCTAAACCTAAAGGCTGAAGATATCATTGACCGCACCTCCACAGTGTACCAAGATCAGTACAAAGGGGTGGAGATGGAAGAGCAGGATTGGTTGGGCGTGCTGAAGCGCAACCCGGAACTGATGAAAACGCCTATTGGCATTCTGGGCAATCGCGCAGTGGTCTGCGAGAACCCCAACGACATTCTCAAACTCGACGACGGACAAGGATTCGACCAGAACATGAAGACCTAAAAGCTGCTAGATAGTGGATAGTGGGGGACGTGTCGCGGCACGTCCCCACTGCGCCCCTACATGGTTTTTATTCTTATATCGCGCCAGAACACCTTGATACCCCCACCGTCGTGGATTTGCAGGGCAATTGCCCCATCGGAGGCCCCAATCTTGTCATCGGTTAGATCCACCATTGGCTCGTCGTTCAGGAAGGTTTGCACCCGATCGCCATTTACCTCAATACGCAACTGGTTCCACTCGCCCATCTTCAGAATGTCTTCTTTTTCTTCCGGAATTTGCTCCAGCCAACCGCGTCCGTACGACTCGTAGATGCCCCCGGTATCATGGTCGGGCGGAGCAACTTCTACTTGCCAGCCACTGATCTTGGTGCCATCTAGCGACGAGCGGAAAAATACCCCGCTATTGCCGTCAGCTGCCTGCTTAAATTCCAGCTCCAGCACAAAGTTTTTATACGACTTATCAGTAGCCAAGTAACCATACTCGGCATCCGGGCCGCTTTCGCAGACCAGCAGTCCGTCTTCCACGTACCACTGTTCGGTGCCGTGCACTTGCCAGCCGCTCAAGTCTTCGCCATTAAAGAGCGGTTTGAAGTCGTTATATACGGTTGGTTCGGCAGTTTGAATAGTTGCGTCAGTATTTTCTTCCGTATCGGCAGACGGGTTACCCGTGCAAGCCGCCGCCAATCCAACCAATAGCCACGTTGCCAAAATATCGTTTTTCATGATGCAAAACATTTAAGGTTTAGTACAAATTTCGTAGGATCGTGATTCATCACAATCTATCCGATGTCATAAATATTTAGCGTGGGCCTGAATCCACCGATCGGGCAGGTCTCCTTCTACGGCCCGGTGGTAGTCCGACGGATCGCAGGGCACAATGCGTCGTCGTTCCTCAAGCAGTTCGCCACCCAGGCTTGGTTCGTTAGCTCCGGAAGGCATCGCGTCCCTTGGTACCTCCATCCACCATTTTTCGCTTCGTTTGGCTTTGTAAAAGGTGATGTGTTCGGGAGTAGAAGGCATCGGCACCAGGTACTTCACGAAATCGTGTCCGGCAAAGTCTTCTTCGTGGGTGCGGTGGTAGTAGCCCTCGATGAGATACCATACCATGGTGGCCACTACCGAAGCCGTGGTGCGCCGCGCATCGTCTTGCTGGGGATTATACTCAAAGAACCCGGCCGAGGTGAGGCGCTCGCTGTGTCCGGCGTACCAGCACAGTTGGCAGGCCTCCTGTCCCGTAAGGCCGAAGGGCTGAGCCCGCGCGTTACCGGGTGCATCCGCCGCTTTGATGGCCGAAATGTCGAAGCTTAGCATATTGGCCTGCCGCATCACCGGTTCCACCGCGGCGAGTTGCTGCGTGACCTGCCCCAGCCGGTGGGTGTCGAAACAAAACCGCTCGAGCAGGGCCGGGGCCTGCCGGTCCACCAGATAGCTCTGGTAGGCCACGTGGCTGTAGTTGAGCAGGTAATTCTTCTCGTGGGTAAGGATGTAATGCAAGTGGTTGTGGCACTGTTCGCCATCACGCTGCTCGTGCTGGGGCTGAATGTCAACGTAGGCATCCACGCTGACCAAGTTCACCAACTGGTCCAGGTTTTCGTAGGCCAGGTACTGTCCGTAGTCGATATCGTGCGACCCACCGATGAGCACCGGAAGCGTGTCGGAGGCCATCAGCATACCGCAGACCTCGCGCACGCGGGTGTAGGTTTCCTCGAGGCTGTGGCCTACCGCCAAGTTGCCCAGGTCGGCCACGCGGTAGGCTCCGTTGCCCTTCTTTAACTGATAGAGTGCTTGGCGCACTGCGTCGGCCGCTTCGTTTACCCCGGTGTTATCGGCGGCACCCCGGTTTTCGGTGATGCCGAGCAGGGCAATGTCTGCCTCCTGATAATCAGGAAAGGTGTCGCGGTGCACCGCAACAGACCGATAAAAACTGTTTGCCGGAGTCGATGACGGACAAACGTCGGGATTGACCGGCTGGAAGAAGATGCTCAGGTTCATGAGACAGGGGGATGGTTTTGCCAAAAATAAAAAAAGGAAGCACGAATGGCTTCCTTTTCCTAAATTTTACGGATGCTCGGGTTATCCTCCGAAGTCATCAAAACGAATATTCTCCGGCGGAATGCCCATATCGTCGAGCATCTTGAGCACCGCCGCGTTCATCAGCGGCGGTCCGCACAAGTAGTACTCTACCTCTTCCGGGTCTTCGTGATCGTTTAGATAATTATCTAACAGCACCTGGTGGATAAAGCCGGTGTAACCGTTCCAATTGTCTTCGGGCAGCGGCTCCGACAGGGCAATGTTGTACTTAAAATTAGGAAACTCTTCCTCAATCTTTTCAAACTGGTCGGTGTAGAACAGTTCGCGTTTTGAGCGGCCGCCGTACCAGTAGGATACCTTTCGATCGGTTTTTTCGGTGTGGAACAGGTGAAAGATATGCGACCGCAACGGCGCCATGCCCGCTCCCCCCCCGATGTAAATCATCTCCCGCTCGGTGGGATTGATAAAGAATTCGCCGTAAGGGCCCGAGATAGTCACCTTGTCGCCCAGCACGCGCGAAAATACGTAGGACGAACATATTCCTGGGTTCACATCCATCCACTTGTTATTGGCACGGTCCCACGGCGGGGTGGCCACGCGAATGTTGAGCATCACGATGTTTCCTTCGGCCGGGTGGTTGGCCATGGAGTAAGCGCGGAAGATGGGCTCGGGGTTCTTCATCTTCAAATCCCAAAGGTTGAATTTGTCCCAGTCGGGGCGGAATTTGTCTTCCGGATCGCCGGTTTCGGGGTTAGGCTTAATATCCATCCCTTTATACTCCACTTCGCACGCGGGCACGTCCACCTGCACGTAGCCTCCCGATTGGAAGTCCAGGGTCTCACCCTCGGGCAAACGCACCACAAATTCTTTGATGAAAGTAGATACATTGTAGTTTGATACTACCTCGCAGTCCCACTTCTTAATGCCGAAGATTTCTTCCGGAATGCGAATGTGCATATCGTTCTTCACCTTTACTTGACACGACAGGCGCACATTTTCTTGCTGCTCTTTGCGGCTCAAGTGACCCACTTCGGTAGGCAACACGTCGCCCCCGCCCTCGTCGATGGCGCACTTGCACATGGCGCAGGTACCGCCGCCACCGCAAGCCGAGGGTAAGAAAATTTTCTCACTCGACAGGGTGCTGAGCAGCGTGCTCCCGGCCGGAGTGACAATGGGATTCTTTTCGTCTCCGTTGACAATAATTCTTACGTCACCTTGCTGCACCAGCTTCGACTGAGCGAATAGCAGCAATGCCACCAACAGGAGAATGATCAGGGTGAAGGCGACAACGGCCGTAATGATAACCTGGGTCATTTAGCTAGAAATTTAGTTCAGAAATGCGCGGGCAAATATAGCGATTATCGTGAGAAACAAGCGCGACAAAATTCCCGTTTCTCACATCTTGTCGGCATAACACGGGCGGGAGCAGAAAAGTTGGTAGTGACTAGTATTTTCCCTATCCGGTTGGGAACCCTCGGTGAAAGCCCTCAGTCAGTAGAAGTACCCGGTATGGAACGGAATACCTAATGGGTTACATGGGTTACTGATCCAACGCATCTAGCCTCTTCTCTACGCTCTTTAGTCGCTGCTCATGGTCACTTACGTGTTCGGCCATAAATTGCATAAAGTCACCCATCTCTTCTTTGAAGTCGTTAAACGAACTTTTAAGTGCGCCTGTTGACTCATGCAAACTGGTAATTTTTGCGTCCATATTGACTAGAGCACGGTTAACCCGTTGTTCGAAATCTTGAAATTTGTCCATTATTTTTCTACGTTTAAACTTTGACAAAGCGAGCCATCGGTATAAGATATTACTGCTCTTTTTCTAATTTTGAAAGATACAAGGTAGCGACTAAATCTGCAAGCGCGCCCTATCTCAGAAAGTCAACCCAAACAATCCCGTTCAACAGTTGCCGCTACGCGTAAATTTTGTATTTTTGCAGCCCGTTGCGAACGCTTCGCGCTCGTTACTGGTTACCCTTATCTTAATTTATTCACTAAACCGCCGGTCTGATGCTCTAGGATCGGCGCGGAACAAGAGCAACCCAACTAGAACATGGCAGAAGCAACACAAGAAGTAGAATTTGATTGGGACCAAGCCGACACCAAAGGCTTCGGAGAAGATTACACCGAAGCGCAGAAGGCAGAGATGGCCCAAATGTACGAGGATACCCTCAACGAAATCAACGAGAAAGAAGTGGTGAAGGGCTCCGTGGTGGGCATCAACGACCGCGACGTGATTCTCAACATTGGCTTCAAATCCGACGGATTGATTTCTATCTCCGAGTTTCGCGATCTGGAAGACCTCAAGATCGGCGACGAAGTGGAGGTTTACATTGAGGAACAGGAAGACAAAAACGGGCAGCTGGTGCTGTCGCGCAAAAAAGCGAAGATCGTCCGCGCCTGGGAACGCATCCAGAGCGGGCTGGACGATGACAACATTCTGGAAGCGACGGTGAAACGCCGCACCAAGGGCGGGCTCATCTGCGACGTGTACGGCGTGGAGGCATTCTTGCCCGGCTCGCAGATCGACGTGAAGCCCATCCGCGACTTCGACGCCTACGTGGGCAAGAAGATGGAAGTAAAGGTGGTGAAGATCAACTACGCCAACGATAACGTGGTGGTGTCGCATAAAATCCTTATTGAGAAGGATCTGGAAGAACAGAAGGCCAAGATTCTGGATAACCTGGAGAAAGGTCAGGTGCTGGAAGGCATTATCAAGAACATGACCAACTTTGGAGTGTTCATTGATCTGGGTGGCGTAGACGGACTACTGCACATTACTGATATTTCGTGGGGACGCATCAACCACCCCGAAGAAGTGCTGGAGCTCGATCAGAAGCTCAACGTGGTGGTGCTGGACTTCGACGAAGCCAAGAAGCGTATTTCGCTCGGCATGAAGCAACTCACCCCTCACCCGTGGGATTCGCTTACCGAAGAAATTCAGGTGGGTTCTAAAATTCACGGCCGCATTGTGAACGTGGCCGACTACGGTGCCTTCCTGGAGATTATGCCGGGGGTGGAAGGGCTGGTGCACGTGTCCGAAATGTCGTGGTCGCAACACCTGCGCAACCCGCAAGACTTCATCAAGATTGGCGACGAGCTCGACGCTCAGGTACTTACCCTGGATCGCGACGCGCGCAAGATGTCACTCGGCATTAAGCAACTCAGTGAAGATCCTTGGAACAAGGAAGATGTGCTCACCAAATACGCCATCGGCACGGTGCACAAGGGCATCATTCGCAATCTGACCAACTTTGGCCTGTTTCTGGAGCTGGAAGAAGGCATCGACGGTTTGGTGCACGTATCGGACCTGAGCTGGACCAAAAAGGTGAAGCACCCGTCGGAGTTTGTGAAGGTGGGCGAAGAGCTGGAGGTGAAAGTGCTGGAACTCGACGTAGACAGTCGCCGACTGGCCCTGGGCCACAAGCAGATGGAGGAAAATCCCTGGGATACCTTCGAGGATCTGTTTCCAATCGGCTCAGTGCACAAAGGGACAATTACTAACAAAACCGACAAGGGAGCTACGATCGAACTGCCCTACGGCATCGAGGGCTTTGCCAACAACAAGCAGTTGGTGAAGGAAGACGGATCGAACCCGGAACAGGGCGAAGCACTGGACTTCCGCGTGGTAGAATTCTCGAAGGACGACCGACGCATTGTGCTTTCGCACTTGGCCTCTTACAAAGAGGAAGAAGCGAAGCAACTGAAGAAAAAAGCGGCCCGCGCAGCTTCGTCTGGTTCCAGCAGCGGTGGGGGTGGCGGACGCACCCGTTCATCCAGCAACGAAGAGCGTTCAACCCTGGGCGACTTGTCAGCGTTGTCGGACCTGAAGGAGCAAATGCAGGAAAATCAGAAGAAAGCCGGTGCCTCAGCTAAGAAAGACGCCGTGGCGACGGACGAAACCACAACCGATGCTAAACCAGAAAAAGCGGAACAAGTAGCTAAGCAAGAAGATGCTACCCCAGTTGCGGAAGAGCAGGAAAAAGCGAAATCGGAGACGGAAGCCAAGGATGAGGTAAAATCGGAGGCGGTTGAAGAGCCTAACAGCGCGAAAACAGATACTGCTGAGACTGAGGCTACCGATGCAAAAGCAGACGACAAAGCTTCTTCGGATGACGAAGAAAAGGCGTAGTCCTGAAATAGATGAGTAAAATGGCGGGAAGGTGTATCTTCCCGCTACTTTACGCGTTATTACGAATGGTCGCGTGGCCGAGTGGCTAGGCGGAGGTCTGCAAAACCTCTTACAGCGGTTCGAATCCGCTCGCGACCTCTTTAAAATTGTGATGGTTGGTACAGTAGTTAATTAACTTATTTTGGTTGATCACAATTTTATATACCTCCCCGGTCAGTGTCTCCACTGACCGTTTTTTATTCACCGCAGCAACTCTATTGCTTTTTCTAGCTGCGTATCCCGGCCATCGATAGAATCCTGTTTGGAGAGTGACACCGGGTAATCGGGTGGAATGCCGGTTCCTTCGTAACTAATCCCTTCGGCATTGGAAGTCAAGGTGACGGTCATTCGGTAGTTCCAGCCGTTGGGAAGTTCTCGCCATACGGTCAGACCAATGTCTCCGGCGGTGGTATCGCCGACAACATGAACGTACGGCAAACCCTTCAGTCCCTGGACGAATACCTCGGCGGCACTGGCACTCTGCCGGTTGGTGAGGATCACGATAGGGTTCACGTACTGATACGATCCTTCGGGCACGATTCTGTCCTCGATTGGGTTACCAAAATCATCGTGCTGCGGACCGTTTCTTCCCCGACCCTGAATGTACACGCGCGGCTGAGCAATCAGTCGACTCGCTAGTATCTTAGTGTTCATGTACTCTCCTCCTTCGTTATTTCTTAAATCAAGAATGATCCCACCCGTAGTTTCCAGGTTGGTTAGAGCCTCATCAATGCGCTCAAAAGCAGCCTTACCTTACCGTATCGATTGGTGTATGATGGTATGGAAATGTACCCGATATTTTCGCTCTTTACGGTGCTATAACTTAGGGTCTGGCTGGCCGAAACAACGGGGTCGAGGTAGCTACTTAAAGAGGCAATTCGGGCGGCTGTCTGCGTGTTTTGATGCACGTAACGGATATCACCAAGTGGAGCGCGCAGTTCTACGTGGCCATCTTCGAGAGAAAGAATAACATCAGACAACGCATTAAAGAATTCTCGATCCGTTATTCCTGACTGTATCTTTTGAATAGTCACCTGGTAGGTCGAGTCCCAGTCAATGTCTCGCTGCGTGAACCCAGCGTAGTGTTGATCAAAATCGTTCCAGAAAATATTGAAGCTATTGAGATGGCTGGAACTGGGCACATTGTCGACCAGCAGATTTTCGCAACTGGCAATGCCTAGAAGCATGAACAACAAGAGGCTAAATTTTTTCATACGTCAGAAGGTATAAGCCAATCGGGTGAAAAATTGGCTTTCGCCGTAAACTACTTTTTTCTGATATTTGGGATACTGATAATATCTGAACCGGTACGATAAACCAAGGGTGGATCTTCTTAACAGTATAAAATTATAGTTGGTTTGGAAGGTTAATTCTGTAAAACGGTTGATAGCGAGCACGTCACCGGACTTTAAGATAGCCCCTAGTGGAAGGGATTCCGCGTCCTGAAGCAGAGCCTGCGCCACTTCCGGGGGCCAGTCCTTGGGAATTCGCATTCTTCCGGTCACGTAGGCCAGCAGCGCGTAGGTTATCTTAAATTCTAGGGCATGTCTGCCCTTAAAATGGCGATCAACGGAAGCAACCAACCGTCAATTTAACAAAAAAACGGAGCGGATCGAATGGTATTCTTCCGCACCGAAAAGCGATAGTCGATAGGTTCCTGTTTCAATCAATTTAGAACATTTCTAAATTGGTACGAGGCAGCACTTTGATAGAACTAAGAAATTGAAAACCAGCTTATTAGCGGTATAGCGGAGGTGCCCAGCTCAGCGCGTACCGAATTGCGGCAAATGTGTTTGAAATCCAGCCCCCGCGTGTTACTTTTGTGCGAATTCAAAAACCGAGGAAGCGCTCATGTTGCTATCATCAAATAAAATTATCAACCCGGGTCAGGGTCGCCGATGGCTTCTGCTGCTATCCGGATTTCTCATCCTATCTCTTGCCACAAATGCCCAGGATGCGGCTACCGACAGCGCGGCCGCTCCCGACGCCGCGGCCTCTGCCCCGGCCGCCGAAGCCTCCGCCGATGGCATCCCCACCGACGATGCCATCGTTAGTCAGGGAGAGTCACTGTTCAACAACAACTGTACGGTGTGCCACGCCATCAATCAGGTGGTGGTGGGCCCCGCGCTGAAGAACGTGCACGAGCGGCGCGAACTACCCTGGCTTATCAGCTTCATTAAAAACTCGCAGAAGGTAATCCAGAGCGGCGACGACTACGCCGTGAACCTCTACAATGAGTACAACAAAACGGTGATGCCCTCCTTCGCCTACTCGGACGAGGAGATTACGTCCATTATTTCCTATATCAAAGCCGAGTCTTCGGCCGTGGCCCAAGTCGTCGACGAAGGTGACGGCGCGGTCCCGGTTGACGGACAAACCGCGGGTACGGGCGGTTCGGCTATTCCTTCCGGTTATCTGCTGGCTATCCTCATTGGCCTGGTGGTTATTCTTGGGCTCATTCTGCTGGTGCTGATCCTGATTGTGACCGTGCTCACTAAATTCTTGAATCAGAAGACGGACTTAGACGAGGCCGACCGGGAGATTATCAACCAGAAGACGGACGTCAGAAAGCTGGTGCAGAGCAGGCCCTTCATTGGGGTGATGACCTTCATCTTTCTGGCCCTGGTGGTGAAACTGGTGCTCGACGGACTCTACTCCATCGGGGTGCAACAGGGGTATCAGCCCGAGCAGCCCATCGCCTTCTCGCACGCCCTGCACGCCGGGCAGTACGAAATCCAGTGCCAGTACTGCCACACCGGCGTGATGAAGGGCAAGTCGGCCAACATCCCCTCGGCCAACATTTGCATGAACTGCCACCAGCAGATCGCGGTGGAGTCAGAGGAGATTCAGAAAATCTACGCGGCCATCGACTTTGATCCGGACTCGCAGACCTACGGCAATAATAAGCAGCCTATCGAGTGGATTCGCATCCACAACCTACCCGATTTGGCGTACTTCAACCATTCGCAGCACGTGAACGTGGGCGGACTGGAGTGCCAGACCTGCCACGGACCCATCCAGGAGATGCCGGTGGTGTATCAGTACTCTAAGCTGACCATGGGCTGGTGCATCAACTGCCACCGCGAAACCGAAGTGAACGCCAAAGACAACGCCTACTACGACAAACTACTCGAATTGCACGACGAATCAGCCTCCGGCGAACCTATGAAGGTGGAAGACATTGGCGGGCTGGAGTGTTCTAAGTGCCATTACTAAAGCAAGAGGCTATCCCCACAACATGAAAAAAGAGAAGCGATACTGGAAGGGACTTGAGGAGTTAAATAACAATCCGGAATTTGTTAAGCACGCCGACCGGGAGTTTCCCACGCCCCCCAAGAAGGGTGATACGCGCCGTGACTTCCTGAAAACGATGGGTTTCACCATCAGCGCCGCCACCCTGGCGGCCTGTGAGGCTCCCATCCGCAAGGCCATTCCCTACGTGGTGAAACCGGTCGACGTGGACCCGTCCATTCCTAACTACTACGCCTCCACCTTTATCGACGGCGGCGACTACTGTAGCGTGGTGGTGAAAACCCGCGAGGGCCGTCCGATCAAGATCAAGGGCAACGACCGCTCGCCCATCACGCAGGGGCGCGTCAATGCGCAGGTAGAAGCTTCGGTACTGTCGTTGTACGATAGCCAGCGATTGCAGGGCCCGGTGATCAACCGCGAACCCGCCACCTGGAGCGATCTGGACCAAGCCGTGACCAGCCAGTTACGCAGCGCGTCAAACGTGGCGCTGGTGAGCTATACCATCCTGAGTCCTTCTACCCAAGCCACCATTGATCGCCTGCTCGCTGCCTATCCAAATATGCGTCACGTGGTGTACGATCCCATCTCGTCCGAAGGCATCCTGGAAGCCAACCGGCAGAGCTTCGGCCAGGCGGTGATTCCAGCCTACGATTTCAGCCAGGCCGACACCATCGTGAGCTTCGGAGCGGACTTCCTGGGTACCTGGATTGCGCCCATCGTGTACGCGCGGCAGTACGGCGACACCCGTAAACTGGGTCGGGACAAAAAGAATATGTCGCGTCACTACCAGTTCGAGAGCAACCTGTCGATGACCGGCGCCAACGCCGACTACCGCGCGCAGATTCGCGCCTCGCAGGAAGGACTGCTGGTAGGACATTTGTACAACCTGCTGGCCGCGCGGGCCGGATCGCCCACGGCGAAGATCAACAAGACTGCCGAAGTTCCTTTGCTGGCCAAAGCCGCGAACGATTTGTGGGCCAGCCGGGGCAAATCGCTGGTGGTGTCGGGCTCCAATGACCCGGCGGTGCAAAGCATGGTGAACGCCATCAACGGACTGCTGCGCAACTACGGCACGACCATTGATTTGCAGAATCCGGCTTACTTCCGAAAGGGAAGCACCCGCGCCATGGATCAATTGGCCCAGCAGGCTGGTCAGGGCTCACTCGATGGGGTGATTTTTTACAACTGCAACCCGGTGTACGATTATCACAACGGAGCCGCCCTGGCCGAAGGACTGAGCAAGGTCAAGCTCAAGGTATCAACGAGCGACCGTCTGGACGAAACTACGGTGCTGTCCGACTATATCGCGCCCGATAACCACTACCTGGAATCGTGGAACGACGCGCAGCCGCAGGGCGGGCACCTCAGCCTGGCGCAGCCGACTATCACGCCCATCTTCGACACCCGGCAGGCGCAGAGCACCTTTTTGACGTGGTCGGGCAGTCGGCAAACCGATTACTACCAGTTTTTGCGCGATCGCTGGCGCAGCACCGCTTTCGCTGCACAAAACGCGGAAGGAAACTTTGAAAACTTCTGGAACACCGCCCTCTACAACGGCGTGATTGAAACCGGTAGCCCGGCAACCGGCGCAGCTAATGGCACCGCGGTTCCGGCGGATTTGGGTCGGCTGGCATCCGCCATCAACGATAACTATCCGGCGCAGCGTGAGGGAGTGGAGTTAGTGCTGTACCAAAAAGTAGGGATCGGCAACGGGCGACAGGCCAATAACCCCTGGTTGCAAGAGATGCCCGACCCCGTTTCTAAAGCTTGTTGGGATAACTACCTAACCATGTCGCAGAAGATGGCCAATGACCTGGGCGTGGAGATGGAAGAGATGAAAACCCGCATGGCCAAGGTGACGGCCAACGGAATGACCGTGACCGTGCCCGTGCTGGTGCAACCCGGACAGGCCGAGGGCACCGTGGGGTTAGCCCTGGGATACGGACGCACCAAAGCGGGCAAAGTGGCCAACGGCGTGGGGGCCAACGCCTACCCGATGGTGAGCATGACCAACGGTTTTGTGTCGTATTTTAACCCGGACGTGCAGATTGAGATTCTGGGGGATAAATACCGCATTGCCCAAACCCAAACCCACGAGACCTACATGGGGCGCGAAACCGTGATTCAGGACGCGCTGCTCAGCGAGTACCAAGAAGATCCGGCGGCGGGCCGCTACAAAGTGGAAATCGAAACCTACGACGGCCCTAAGGAACCGAACAGCATCTCACTGTGGAAAGGACATACCTACCCGAACCACCACTGGATGATGGCCATCGACATGAACAGCTGCATCGGTTGCGGTGCCTGCACGGTGGCCTGCCAGGTAGAAAACAACGTGCCCGTGGTAGGTCGGCAGGAGGTGATCAACCGCCGCGAGATGCACTGGATTCGCATCGACCGCTACTACAGCAGCGACGCGGTAGAAGGCTACAAAGACATGGAAGTGGCCTCGGCCAATCCGGAAGTTACCTTCCAGCCCATGCTGTGTCAGCAGTGCAACAACGCGCCCTGCGAAACGGTGTGCCCCGTACTGGCCACCACCCACAGCACCGAGGGGTTGAATCAGATGACGTACAACCGCTGCATCGGCACGCGTTACTGTGCTAACAACTGCCCTTACAAAGTGCGTCGCTTTAACTGGTTCAAGTACCACGACAACGAGCAGTTTGCCGGAGTGAATATCGCCATGAACGACGATCTGGCCAAGATGGTGCTGAACCCTGACGTGACGGTACGGGCCCGCGGAGTGATGGAGAAGTGCACCTTCTGTATCCAGCGTATCCAGCTCGGCAAACTGGAAGCCAAAAAGCAAAAACGCCGCCCGATGGACGGAGAAATCGTATCGGCCTGCGCCGAGGCGTGCCCGACCCGCGCTATCACCTTTGGCGATGCCAACGACCCCAGCAGCGCCATCACACGCATTGTGAGTCGCGAGTACGAAGAGCGCGGTTACCGAGTGCTTAATGAAATTGGAGTGAGTCCAAACATTTGGTACCTGACCAAGATTAGAAACAAAGACGAAGAAGTTACTGCGTAATATAAATGACTGGATTATGAATCACGTTGCCTCCGTAAGAACCCCGCTAATCACGAACGGTAAAACCGTGCACGATGTGACGGTAGATATCTGCCGACCGGTGGAAGCCAAACCCAACGTGCTGTGGTTGCTGGCGCTGGCTACCTCGCTGGGAGCCCTGACCATTGGTGCCTACGCCATGTTTCGTACCCTATGGGACGGCATTGGCATGTGGGGTCTCAACAAAACCGTCGGCTGGGCCTGGGATATCACCAACTTCGTGTGGTGGGTAGGCATTGGCCACGCCGGTACGTTGATTTCAGCGGTGCTGTTGCTGTTTCGTCAGCGATGGCGCATGTCGATCAACCGGGCCGCGGAAGCAATGACGATTTTCGCGGTGATTTGCGCGCTGCTGTTCCCGGTCATTCACATGGGGCGACCCTGGTTGGGAGCTTACTGGGCACTGCCCCTCCCCAACACCTTCGGTTCGCTGTGGGTAAACTTCAACTCGCCCTTGCTGTGGGACGTGTTCGCGATTAGCACCTACTTCACCGTTTCGCTGGTGTTCTGGTACATCGGCCTGATTCCCGACTTCGCCACCATCCGCGACCGCGCGCAGAATAAAATATCCCGGGCGGTGTACGGAGCCCTTAGCTTCAACTGGAACGGTTCGGCCCGCACCTGGGAGCGTTATGAATCAGTGGCCCTGATTCTGGCCGGTCTGGCCACGCCGCTGGTACTTTCGGTACACACCATCGTATCGTTCGATTTTGCCACTTCGGTGATCCCCGGCTGGCATACCACGATCTTTCCGCCCTACTTCGTGGCCGGAGCCATCTTCTCGGGCTTCGCGATGGTGCTCACGCTCATGCTGATTACTCGAAAGGTATATAAGTTAGAGGATTACATCACGATCGGCCATATTGAGTTGATGAATATCATTATCATCGTTACCGGTTCTATTGTGGGAGTGGCCTACATTACCGAGTTGTTCATGGCTTGGTACTCTGGGGTAGAGTACGAGCAGTACGCCTTTTTCAACCGAGCAACCGGTCCCTACTGGTGGGCTTACTGGACGATGATGACCTGTAATGTGGTGTCGCCGCAACTATTTTGGTTCAAGAAAATCCGTACCAGCATCGTGGCTACTTTTATTCTGTCTATTGTGGTGAACATCGGTATGTGGTTCGAGCGCTTCGTGATTATTGTTACCTCACTACACCGCGATTATCTGCCCTCAAGCTGGGCGATGTTCCAACCCACTTTGTACGATGTAGGCATCTACCTATTCACTTTTGGATTGTTTTTTACGGCTTTCTTCTTGTTCGCCAAATTTTTCCCGGTGATCAACATGGCGGAAGTGAAGAGTATCATTAAGGCCACGTCGGAAGAAGCCCCGGCCATGCGCGCGGCTGGCACTACCACGCAGGCCGCTGAAGCAGCCCCCCAACGCAATATGGATAAGTAATGATGAAGCCAGGAAGTAAGTATTTGTTAGGAGTGTTTGACGATGAGGACGTGCTGGTGGACGCCGTGGAGACGGCCCGTAGCCAAGGCATTCGCATCCATGATTGTTACACCCCGTTTCCCGTGCACGGCTTGGGGCACGCGCTGGGTTACAAACGCTCTAAATTGCCCATTGCCGCTTTCATGTTCGGGGCCCTCGGGCTGGGCTTAGCGCTGTTGATGCAGTTCTATATGATGAAGATCGACTGGCCGATGATCGTCGGAGGGAAGAACTTTGCCTCCATCACCTTCGTGCCGGTATCCTTCGAGCTAACCGTGCTGCTGTCGGCGCTGGGAATGGTTGCCGTGTTTATGCTGGTGAGCGATTTGCGTCCGTACGGCAAAGCGAAGATATTTGATCTGCGCGCCACCGACGACAAGCACATCATGGCGATTGATTTATCCAAAAACTCGATCAAACTAGACGAGATGAAAACTATCCTGCGCGACGCCGGAGCGGTAGAAGTGAACGAAAAACAGTACTAAGAATATGCGTAATTACGTACTTTACGGTTGCTTGGCGGGAGGTATCGCACTGGCCGGGTGTGAAGCCAAGGGAGAGTATCCCGGCTTGGAATACGCCCCGCAGATGTACCACACCATTCCGTACGAACCTCTGCAGCAAATTACTCAAGAAGAAGCGGGAACGTGGCTGTCCTCACGGGAGGATGACTTGGGCGAATATTACAATTCCAATCCGTACAATCCCTACGGTATGAACTCGCGCACGCCTCCGGCCAACACGGTGCGGCGTAACTCCGCCAGTTATGATGCCTACGGGGCTCGACAAACCGCGCCCAATACCGACGAAGCCACCCAAAAGGAGTTAGCATTGTATCTACCCTATGAGCTTCCCTACGATAGCCTGGAGTTGGCCTCGCGTACCTTAACAAATCCGCTGGATTCTACCGCGTCGGTGGTGGCTGAGGGGCAGCGGCTGTACGCGCAGTTTTGCTACCCCTGCCACGGCGGAGCCGGGCAGGGTAACGGTCCGGTAGGAGTGGTCTAC
Source organism: Cyclobacteriaceae bacterium (assembly GCA_965217295.1). Classification (GTDB taxonomy): domain Bacteria; phylum Bacteroidota; class Bacteroidia; order Cytophagales; family Cyclobacteriaceae; genus Tunicatimonas. The sequence goes on along the minus strand of CBDCHR010000008.1, from coordinate 638,130 downwards.
AAGGGCGTGCCCGCCTACAACAAAGGCACCTACCGCGACATGACCGAAGGGCATATCTTTCACGTGATCACCTGGGGAAAAGGGCGCATGAACGCCCACGGTTCGCAAATGGAAATTGCTGATCGTTGGAAGATCGTCCGCTACGTTCAAACCCTGCAACAACAAGGAGAATAAAATTATGAGCAGCACTGCACAGCACACCACCGAAGTTGATGTCGGAAAAGAACACTTCAACTTTTCGGCAACCAAAAAAACGTTATTCATCATCGGTGGGGTGGGGTTCCTGCTGCTGATTGCCGGTATTGTGATGGCCTTGATTGGGGGCGGACACGAAGCCGAAGCTGGACATGCCTCGGCCGAACTGGGCGAAGCGGGTCATGCTGAATTCCACTGGTACCAACGCTTGTTCGCCAACTTATGGATCAATAATGTGTACTTCACCGGACTGTCGATCATCGGAGTGTTCTTTGTGGCCTTTAATTATGCCGCGCAAGCGGGCTGGTCGGCCGGAATCAAGCGGGTGCCCGAGGCCTTCGGAGCGTGGTTGCCCATTGCGGGAGTATTGATGTTAGTGGTGTTTCTGTTTGGTAGCCACAGCATCTTCCACTGGACGCACGACTATCTGTATGACGAAGCCGACCCACGCTACGATGCCATTATCGATGGCAAGCATGCTTACCTGAATACTCCGTTCTACCTCATCCGGATGGTGGCCTACTTTGCCCTGTGGTTCTGGATGTGGCGGCTTATTCGGCGCGAGTCGCTGGCCGAAGACCGGCTCGGCGGCACCAAGCATTACTACAAGATGGTGAAGTACTCCACCATCTTTATTATTATCTTCGCCGTTACCTCCTCCACCTCAGCCTGGGACTGGGTGCTATCCATCGACACCCACTGGTTCAGCACCATGTTTGGCTGGTACGTTTTTGCCAGTTGGTTCGTGGCCGGACTGGCGGCAATCACGCTGATGGTGGTGCGCTTGCGCGAAACGGGACATTTGCTCAACGTTGGTTCGGAACACCTGCACGACCTGGGCAAATTTGTGTTTGCTTTCAGCATCTTCTGGGCCTACATCTGGCTAGGACAATTCCTGCTAATCTACTACGCCAATATCCCGGAAGAGTCGGTTTACTTCGTGGAACGCATGAGCAGTAGCTACTACGCTCCCATCTTCTATATGATCCTGGGACTGAACTTTTTATTGCCCTTTTTGCTGCTCATGACGCGCGATTCTAAGCGTCTCACCATCTTCTTAAAACTGGTTTGTACCATCGTTCTGATCGGGCACTGGTTCGACTTTTACTTAATGATAACCCCCGGAACTTTGTGGGAAAACGGGGGGTTTGGAGTACTAGAAATCGGATGCGCCATGGTTTATTTGGCCGCTTTTCTCTGGGTCGTTTTTGGTAGTTTGGCCAAAGCTCCCCTGGTGGCGAAAAACCATCCGATGTTGCAAGAAAGTATTCACCATCACACTTGATCCTCTGCTATGCTTACTGTTGTAATTGCCGTTGGCGCGGTTCTTTTGCTCATTATCCTGTTCACAATTTTCCGCGTCCTGCGGCTGGTGAGCGTGGCCCGGGGCAGCGATAAAAAAACCGCATCTACCGGAAATAAGATCAACGCCATACTGTTTATGGTGTTCTTGGTGGTAATGGGCGGTCTCATGACCTGGTATTCTATCAGTGAGTTCGACAAATATGACCCACCAGTAGCCTCGCTGCACGGAATACAGGTAGACAATATCTTCTGGATCACGATGGGCTGTACCGGGTTCATTTTTCTGTTGACCCACATTCTACTCTTCTACTTTTCGTATCGTTATCAGTACGTTGAGGACAAGAAAGCATTGTTTTATCCCGACAACACTAAGCTTGAGGTGGTTTGGACAATCGTTCCGGCCGTGGTGATGGCGGTGCTGGTATTTTCCGGATGGAAGGTATGGACCGACATTACGGAGAAAGCACCTGACGATGCTGAGGAGATTGAACTACTGGGCTACCAGTTTGGCTGGCTCCCCCGTTATCCGGGCAACGACAACCAACTGGGCGAATACGATTACCGATTGATCGATGCGGTAAATTCCCGTGGATTGGATTTTACCGACCGCTCGGCCTTCGATGATATCACCCCGATGGAAGTGCATGTGCCCAAGGGCAAACCAGTGCTGTTTATGATCAGGGCGCGCGACGTGCTGCACAGCGTGTACGTACCCGAATTCCGACTCAAGCAAGACGCCGTACCCGGTATGCCAACCCGCTTCTGGTTCGTTCCCACCAAAACGACCGCCGAGATGCGCGCCGAAACCGAAAATCCGGATTATAACTACAATATTTACTGCACCGAAGTGTGCGGCCGTGGTCACTTCTCCATGCGCTTGCGCTTGGTAGTAGACGAGCCCGATGATTATCTAGCCTGGAAGGCCGAGCAGCAGACCTGGTTGCAACAAAACCAGGACTATTTGGCCAAGGTGCCGCAGGAGCTGAGAGAGCTGGCGGCGATCAGCGCCGGTTTAAATCAGGAAGAAGTAACACAATCAGAAAAAGCAGGGATTAATTAGTAGTCACTCATTTGTAGATAAGTTATGGCGACAGCACACGTAGAAGACGCACACGCGCACGCAGCGCACGACGATCATCACCACGAAGATAATTTCATCACTAAGTATATTTTTAGTCAGGATCATAAGATGATCGCCAAGCAGTACCTGCTCACCGGTATCCTATGGGCGTTCGTTGGCGGGCTGTTGTCAGTTATCTTCCGGTTACAACTAGGTTTTCCCGACATGAACCTGGGCTTTTTACGTCCCCTGTTGGGCGGATGGATCACCGAGACCGGCACGCTGGATGCTGAATTTTATCTGGCGCTGGTCACCATGCACGGTACCATCATGGTGTTCTTTGTACTCACCGCCGGACTGAGCGGAACGTTCAGTAACTACCTCATTCCGTTGCAGATTGGCGCGCGCGACATGGCGTCGGGCTTCATGAACATGCTATCGTACTGGTTCTTCTTTATTGCCAGCGTGATCATGTTCTACTCGCTCTTTATTGAAACCGGCCCCGCGGCCGGTGGTTGGGTAGTATATCCACCGCTGAGCGCTTTACCTCAGGCTATCCAGGGTTCGCAACTGGGAATGACGCTCTGGTTGGTCTCTATGACCTTCTTTATTGCTTCTTCGCTACTGGGCGGTATCAACTACATCACTACGGTCATCAATCTGCGCACCAAGGGCATGTCCTTTGCGCGTTTGCCTCTGACTATCTGGGCGTTCTTCTTGACCGCGGTTATTGGTTTGCTCTCTTTCCCAGTATTGTTCTCAGCGGCCCTGCTTCTGATATTTGACCGTAGCTTCGGAACCAGCTTTTATCTGTCCGAGATATTTATCAACGGCGAGGCCCTACCCAACGTCGGCGGTAGTCCGATCTTGTACCAACACCTGTTCTGGTTCCTGGGTCACCCGGAAGTATACATCGTATTGCTGCCCGCGCTGGGAATTACCTCAGAGGTGATTGCTACCAATGCCCGCAAGCCGATCTTCGGATACCGCGCTATGATTGGCTCTATGCTCGCCATCACCATTCTATCCTTCGTGGTATGGGCGCACCACATGTTTGTGTCGGGACTGAACCCCTTCCTGGGATCTATCTTCATGTTTCTGACGCTAATTATCGCGGTGCCCTCCGCGGTGAAGGTGTTTAACTACCTCACCACGCTGTGGAAAGGAAATCTGCGCTTCACCACCGCCATGATGTTCTCCATCGGACTGGTATCGGTATTTATCTCGGGCGGACTCACCGGGATTTTCCTGGGGAACTCCGCCATCGATATTCAATTGCATGACACGTATTTCGTGGTGGCGCACTTTCACCTGGTGATGGGTAGCGCTTCGTTCTTCGGACTGATGGCCGGAGTGTATCACTGGTTCCCGAAGATGTACGGCCGAATGATGGACAAGACGCTGGGCTACGTGCACTTCTGGATGACTTTCTTCGGAGTGTATTTGGTGTTCTTCCCCATGCACTACATTGGCATCGCTGGTTTCCCTCGTCGCTACTATTCGTTCACCACCTTCGATTCGTTCGGGGCGTTCAGTGATCTGAATATGTTCATCAGTATTGCCGCTATTCTTACCTTTAGCGCGCAGCTGATCTTTGCTTACAACTTCTTCTATAGCATGTTCCGCGGACGATTGGCCCCGCCCAACCCCTGGAAGTCGAATACCCTGGAGTGGACTACGCCCCGCATCCCCGAGCATGGTAACTGGGTAGGTGAAATCCCCGAGGTGCACCGCTGGCCCTATGACTACAGCAAGCCGCACGCTAAGGATGACTACATTCCGCAGACCGTGCCGTTCTCCGAAACTCCCGAGTCTAACTTACCGCACGAGAGCGATAAAATAGCGATTGAACGAGAGGGCGAACGCATCGAAAAGATGGATGAAGCCAACGCCAAGTAGTCTGCAGCGGCTGAGCGTTTTCACCCTCTGGTCGGTCTACTTCCTCATTCTGGTAGGAGGGATCGTTCGCAGCACGGGTTCGGGGATGGGCTGCCCCGATTGGCCTAAATGTTTCGGAAGCTGGGTTCCTCCTACGGAGGCAAGTCAGCTTCCGTTCGATTACAGGGAGGTCTACGCGCAGCAGCGCCTTGCTAAGAACGAGCGCCTGGCCAACTACCTGGGTGCCCTTGGCTTCGCCCAATTGGCCGACCAACTCAGACACGATCCGGCCCTCCGCAAACATGAAGAATTTAACGCCACCAAAACTTGGGTCGAGTACGTCAATCGCCTTATTGGGGCGGTGGTCGGTCTCTTGATCCTCGCCACCTTTGCCGCTTCGGTTCCCCACTGGAAACACGATCGTATCTTAGTAATTGCCTCGGCAGCTACGGTGATTGCGGTGGGTTTACAAGGCTGGATTGGCTCGGTGGTGGTGTCTACCAACCTTTTGCCCTGGATGATCACCGTGCACATGCTGTTGGCTTTGGTAATCGTTGCTCTGCTCACCTTAGTAGCTCTACGGGCCGGTGGGGTGCAATCTATATCCGCTGGTCCGATACGATCACACCTTGGAGCGATACTGAGCGTTTTGCTGGTGCTCACACTGGTGCAAATTGTGATGGGCACGCAGGTACGCGAGTCAGTCAATGAGGTGTCCCAAGCCTTGGGCGAATCGCAGCGGGAGCAGTGGGTTGCCGGGTTGGATTGGGTATTCTACGTGCACCGATCCTACTCTATTATCGTGCTGCTGGGTCATGGGTATCTGTTGTACCTTGCTTATCAAAATTTCGGTCAAACCGGAAACTTAACCCGCTGGGCGGGGGTATTACTAGTAGTGATCGTCACTGAAGTATTGAGTGGAGTAGTTATGGCCTACTTTGCCATTCCGCGCTTTGCGCAGCCTTTGCACCTTATTTTGGCAACCGGAGCGTTTGGAGTACAGGTGTTACTTTTGCTAAAAATTTATCCGCTGGCCGTGCGGCAGCGTCAACCTTACTCGGATCAGTATGCTAGCTACTAAAACCGTCGTTCGTCCCACCTTAGGAGATCGAGTGCGCGCTTACGCCGAATTGATGAAGCTACGCCTGTCGTTATTAGTAGCTTTTTCGGCCGCTTTCGGTTACGTGCTGGCGGTGCCGGGTCCGGTAGATACGGTTGTGCTAACCATTCTTTGCGTGAGCGGCTTTTTGTTGTCCGGCGCTTCCACCACCGTCAACCAAATTCAGGAACGCGACGTGGATGGCCTGATGAAGCGCACGCAGAACCGTCCGCTGCCCACCGAACGGGTGACGCCTCAGGAGGCAAGTTGGCTGGCTGGCATTAGCGCCGTGGTCGCCCTGGGACTGCTACTAGTTTTTACCAACGTGCTCACCACTGCCTTGGCCTTGTTATCGCTGGTGCTCTATAGCTTTGTGTATACTCCGCTCAAGAAAGTGAGCCCGATTGCGGTGTTGGTCGGAGCGTTTCCCGGGGCTATGCCCCCATTGCTGGGTTGGGTTGCCGCCACCGGAGCGATTAGTCAGGAAGCGCTGGTAATTTTTGGCATTCAGTTTATCTGGCAGTTTCCGCACTTCTGGGCCATTGCCTGGGTAGCGGACGATGACTACAAGCGCGCTGGGTTCAAGCTGCTGCCCTCGGGTGGCGGAAAAGACATGCGCACCGCCGTGCAAATTATGACCTACACGCTGTTCTTGGTTCCACTGGGGTTACTGCCCCTGAAGCTAGGGATTACGGGAGTAGATTCGGCCATTGTGGCCACCGTGTGCGGAGTGTTGTTCTTGGGACAGACCTTCAGCCTAATGATTCAGGGATCGCGACGAGCAGCGCTGCGTATCATGTTTAGTTCGTTTATCTATCTGCCGGTGGTGCAGATAGCGTATTTGTTAGACAAAATTTAGAAGATAATGGCATCGATCATAAATACCGGAACCGAAACCGTAGAGGTGGTAAGAGACTCCCGAGCAACGCTCTCTATGCACCCCAAGAAGTTTGCTATGTGGCTGTTCATTGTCACCGTGGTGATGATTTTTGCCGCCATGACCAGCGCCTACATCGTGCGGCAGTCGGAGGGCAACTGGTTGGAGTTTGACCTGCCGCAGACATTTTGGCTTACGTCCGGCATCATTTTGCTCAGCAGCATCACCATGCACTGGGCCTATTTGTCGGCCAAGCGCGATAATCTGAAGAACTTGCGCATCGCGATGGTGATCACTACGGTGCTCGGTGTTGCCTTCCTGATCGGTCAGTATTTGGCCTGGGGCGATTTGGTGGCAATGGATGTATACTTTGTGGGTAACCCCGGCGGTTCGTTTGTGTACGTGCTCAGCGGTTTGCACGCCGCGCACCTGATTGGGGGAGTAGTCTTCTTGTTGATCACCCTGGTAAGCGTGTTTCGATACCGGGTGCATGCCAAAAGCATGGACCAGATGGAAATGTGCGCCACATATTGGCATTTTTTAGATGGACTTTGGCTCTATTTATTCGTATTTTTGCTGCTCAATTAAACGAAAATGAACTGTGTCGCAAAGCGGTTCTGTACCCAATCGTCCGACACAGTAGCATCCACACCCGGCTATGGCAACAATTGTAAAAGAAACCTCGGCGCACGAAACCGAATCTGAAGAACCCCGCGGCGTGTGGGGAGGAGGTACTTCTCCGTTTCGCGTAAGCTACGGCAAGCTGATGATGTGGTTCTTCCTGCTCTCGGACGCCTTTACTTTTTCAGCCCTGCTGATTTCTTACGCCATGATCCGCTTTTCGTACCCGGCTTTCGGGGGAGAAGTGGATGAATTTGTGTTTTCTCAAGATTACTGGCCAATCCCCGAAAAAGTTTTTGAGGCGGTTCCCTTCCTTCACGGCTGGGAGCTCCCGCTGGTGTTTGTGGGGCTTATGACGTTCATCCTCATCCTGAGTAGCGTAACTATGGTGCTAGCCGTGGAGGCGGGGCACCGGATGGAAAAGAAAGCGGTGGTGAAGTGGATGCTGTGGACGATCATTGGAGGTATCACCTTCTTGAGTTGTCAAGCCTGGGAATGGGGCCACTTTATTCACGGCACCGATCAGGGTGGCCTGCTCGACGACGGCTCGGTCTTCTTTGGAGCCAACTTGGTGCAGAATCAGTACGGTCCGCCCTTGTTCGCCGATCTGTTCTTCTTTATAACCGGATTTCACGGTTTCCACGTATTTAGCGGGGTGATGCTCAACTTCTTGATTTTCTACCAAGCGGCCACCGGCGTATTCGAGCGAAGAGGACACTACGAAATGGTGGAGAAAGTAGGCCTTTACTGGCACTTCGTGGATCTGGTGTGGGTATTTGTGTTCACGTTCTTTTACCTTATTTGACCAAGACAATCATGGCAGAATTAGATGAAAATACGTCGGTTCACTACGAACCGGTAGATAGAAAAAAGACCAATAAGCTGTGGCGTATCGCCGGTATCATGGCGGTCCTGACGATCGTTGAGTTTGTGTTCGCCCTATTCTTGCCCCGTGGCCCCCTGCTTTACGGTACGTTTGTGATCATGACGATCGTCAAAGCGTTTTATATCGTTGGCGAATTTATGCACCTGAAGGGCGAAGTGAAAACGATGATCTGGTCCATTCTCATTCCGACCGTATTTGTAATTTGGTTTATCATTGCGATGATCTTTGAAGGTAATTCAGTGATGGAATTGCGCTTCTAGTAGTGGAACGAAAGCCCGGGACTGGTTGGTTAGATAAATACTTCTTGTCATTCATTCTGACAACCAACCATGACCAACCTAAAGAAAGTAGGAGGGCTGCTGCTTATTCTTGCAGTGCCGCTGCTCATCTTGATTTTCTTAGAACAATTCGGTAAGCAGCACTACACTATCCCCACCGACCCCGCCGAAGCGGAAGGATTGAGTGCTAAAGTTCCGGCGGGCTCCCTGGGTCAGGCTTTTCGTTGGCCCGAGCCGTTGTTCGACGCTAGGGGAGAAGCGGTTTCAGCAGAGAACTTTACCGACAAAATCCTAATACTACATTACCTGCCATCGGCGAGCACTGACACCGCTGAACTAGTTCTGGAGAAGCTTACGCGGATACAAAACGTTTTTGAGCAGGATTCTTTGGTACGTTTGTTAACCATCGTACCCACTCCGCGACTTGATAGCTTATCACAACTGGCCCAGCGATACCGCGGGCAGCCCGGAGTATGGAATTTTGTCGCCGACCTTACGCAAAGTAAACTTTCTGCACCATTGATACCCAAGGGCACGAATGCGGCTACGTTGGTGTTGATAAATCAAGCGCAGCGGGTGAGCGGCTACTACAACGGAATGGAAGAGAAAGAGATAGACCGATTGGTAGCGGAAGCTCGGATATTACTGTACGACGTTAAATAGACACGGTATGAAAAACATGATGCGATCTATTGGGTTTATCTTAGTACTGGCTATCCTGACGGTGAGTCAGAGCATGGCCCAGTGTGCTATGTGCCGCACCACCGTAGAAAATAACGTGAGTGCCGGTGACACTTCCCTAGCGTCAGGACTTAATGTGGGTATTATGTACCTGTTCTTTGCCCCCTACGTGATTGTGGGGGTGATTGCATTTTTTTGGTATCGTAACAGTAGAAAGCAATATGGCAAAAAAATCCGCTTGGTCCGCCATTCTCAATCATAAGTGCCCCCGTTGCCGGGAAGGTGACATTTTTACGTATTCGCTGTTAGAGAAGCCTACCAAGTTTATCGCGACCAACAAGGAGTGTCCGCACTGTAATTTGGTCTACGAACGAGAACCTGGTTTCTTCTTCGGAGCCATGTACGTGAGTTACGCCATCACCATGGCGATCTTTCTGGGGTTTACCTTCATCCTGTACTTTTTCTTCGGCGATCCCTCCTTGCAAGTCTACATCATCGCGGTAGTAGGCACCGTCATTGTGCTCACCCCCGTGGTGTTTCGTTACTCCCGCACGCTCTACCTGCACGGCTTTGGCGGGGTGAAGTATAACGAGGCGTATAGCGAGTAGCGCAGATCTTGCTATGCGCGATTTCAAAACGTACTTAACTGATTTCACGGCGTTGCCAATGGCTTCGATGCAAGCCTTGCTAGACTTGTTTTCGCCCGTTTCTTTGCAGAAAGGCGAACACTTGGCGGTAGAAGGCGAATTCGCCAAGAAGCTGGCGTTTGTAGAATCAGGCGTGCTGCGAGCCTACTACCGCAGCCCCAAAGGGGAAGAACACAACAAACTTTTCTTCGTGAATCCAGCCATTGTGGGAGCGTATTCTTCCCTAATCACGGGGCAGCAAAATATGATTAACATCCAGTGCCTTACCGACTGCTGCCTGTTACAAACCAACTTTGAGCGTATTCTGGCGCTGTACGAAGAACACCCCCTGGTAGAACGACTCAACCGAGTGATCGCCGAAGATTTCTTTGTTAAAAAGGAACGTCGCGAGATGTCGCTGGTGATGAATGATGCCTCAGAACGTTACGCCCTCTTTCAGCAGGAGTACCCAGACATAGAAAATCAGGTTGCCCAGTACCACGTGGCTTCCTACCTGGGCATCACCCCCACGCAGCTGAGTAGAATCCGGGCAAAGAAGAGCTAGGGCGTGTTGACATACAGACTAACGAGGGATTTTGAGGTTGATTTTGGTCTGTCCAAGGCACTTGAGAAGGGCAATGCGGGAGCATTGGCCGCCGAAAGTAACGCAGAACAGGCCGGAAGTAGCCCAAAATCACCGTTTCAGTTTGAATGTCAACACACCCTGAGGCGTTTATTAACATATGTACATGCTTCTGCACTCCAAAGTGCTGACCTTTGATTCATCATCAAATATAAAAAGCTATGAATCAAATTACTGAAGAAACAACAGAATTTACCGGTAAGCATCAAGCAAATAAACCAAGCCGAACGGCGAGTCGTCCTTCTAACGCCTTCGTCGCCGTATCCTGGCTCGTTTTGCTCGTCGGAATGACCGCCTATTTTATTGGTTTGTATAATGCAAACATGCCGCTCAACGAAAAAGGGTACTACTTCACCGTGATTATGTTCGGTCTGTTCTCGGTGGTTTCGGTGCAGAAAAGCGTGCGCGATCGCTTAGAAGGAATTCCCGTAACCGATATATACTACGGAATAAGCTGGTTCGCGGCGATCTTATCGGTCACCTTGTTGGTTATCGGCCTGTGGAACGCCGATCTGGATCTAAGCGAGAAAGGGTTCTACAGCATGAGCTTTCTGCTCAGCATGTTTTCTGCCATTGCGGTACAGAAAAACACCCGGGACTTGCAAAACGCAGACGTTGATTGACGCGTCTAACGCGCTATGATCTCTCAAATCTTCACAATCACATTCCGCCGGTACATAATCCAGATCGGAATAAAGCACAGCAGCAAATAGCCCAGCGCCCACAACAGCGAAGCAAACTTGGCGGTGAGTCCCAGTTGTACCAATCCCTGGTAGCTCACCGTCTTTAACACCTCGCCCGAGGCATTTACCGGCACCATAAAGGCATCAATAATCACCCCGTGCAGCACAAAGGCGGTGATGGCGTTCATGCCGAAGGCCACAAAGAAGGGCGTCCAGCTCTGGTAATTTTTCACGTCCACAAACCAGTAGAGCGTGCCCAGCAGCAAAAACGCCATGCCCGACGACACCAGCACGTACGAACTGCTCCACAGATTCTTGTTCACCGGAAAGGCCTGGTGCCATAAGTAGCCCACCAAGCAGGCCAGCACTCCGGCCACCATCATCCCAATGATTTTCTCTTGGCTACTACGCGATGTCCGTAACCAGTAGCCGGTGAGCACCCCGGTGAAGCCGGTCACGATGGCCGGTAGGGTGCTCAGAAAACCTTCCGGGTCCCAGGTGCCGCGGTACATCCGCCCCGGCACCAGCAGTTCGTCGAGCCAAGCGGCCAGGTTGGTGCCCGGTTCCAGGTTGGCCGTGCCCACGCCCGGCACCGGAATCAGCACCATCGCCAGCCAGTAGCCCACCAGAATAAACGCACTCAGCCAGGCAATCAACCGCCAGGATAGCTGCAGAAACAGCAGGCTGCACACCAGGTAGACAATGGCAATGCGCGGCAGCACGCCCACGTAGCGTAGGTTGGCAAAGTCGAACTTAGGAAACAGCGTCAGGAAGATGCCCAGGGCGTAGATGATCAGGGCGCGTTTCACGATCTTGGCGACGAGTCCGCTTTGGGGAACGCCCCGTTCTTTCCGTTTGCCCAGCGCCAGGGTGATCGAGATGCCCACCATAAACAGGAAGAAGGGAAACACCAGGTCGGTGGGGGTGAGGCCGTTCCACTCGGCGTGCAGCAGGGGCGCGTACACGTTGCCCCACGAACCAGGCGTGTTCACCACGATCATCCCCACAATGGTGATGCCCCGCAGCACGTCGAGCGACAAGAGGCGCTGGGAAGGAGTTTTGGATGCTTTAAGGTGGGTACCGGTGGGCGCGGGGGCAACGGTTTTGGACATGACGAATAGCAGTAGTTTACCCAGCCAATATACGACATATTGCAGAGTTAACGAACCGAAACCGGCAAACCGGGAGCAGCTATCGGGCGGCGGTGGTTGCCGTCTCTTCCGGAGTACGGAAGGTACGCAGAATAGCTTCCAGTTCCCGTATAGAGGGGCGCTTCTTCTCTCCCGGACTGTATACGTATCCCTCTATATAGTAGAGCCGGTCCTGCGCTTCGTCCACAAAGGTGTAGCCTAAGAAGCCACCACCCATTGAGTCGTTGCTCAGTCGCCAGAGTCCGCGGGCTTCCACTGCGTACTTTCCCTGAAAAGTGACGGTATCGTATTCTACCAGGGTAATCGTATCGGGTTCCACGCCTTCCCCCTTCGGCACAACCCGCTGAACGGTCATATACGCGGAAGGGTCGTCGGCGATGTAGCGGCCCAACTGCTTTTCACGAAAGGCCAGGATATTCTCCGGGTTAAACGCCTCTTCGGAAGTATAATCTTTATAGGTCACCACAATGTTCTTATCAATGTCGCCCAACTGCCGTAGCCACACAAAATCTTCCACGTCATCGGCCATCGGCACCAGGTCGTAGCCGAAGGGCACCCGTAGCGAGAAGCCGTAGTTTTCCAGCAGATACTTGCTCACCGACTTCTGTTCGTTGCCCTTGTATAGACCTTCGGTGATCCGGTCCATCAACACATTCTCCAGGCGTTGTCTGATTTTCACGCGGTTCTCTCGGATGTTATTGATCAACTCGTTTTCAGTGTTGCCAAACAGGTGGTAAATCTCCTGACCGCGGGCAAACTCGTCCTGCTTCTCAAACATATACAAGTCAGGATTCTCCCGAATGCGCTCGATGGATTCTTCGGTAAAGTAGCTCTGCATCCTGCGACCGGCCGCCGTCTGATTGTCCAGGGTGGTGACGAACAGGATGTTCTTCGCGCTGCGCAGCACGCTATTGAGTTTGAACGGGTCAACGTAGCGAATGTCAAAATAGGGTTCGGGCTGCGGCAATCCGGGTATAGCCTCCCGGAAAGTGAGGCGCAACTCATCGCCCAGTTCGCCCTGCCAGGCGGTGGAGTCCATCACCAACAGCACCTCGTCGTCTGTTCCCCGGGCCAGGGGCAGGGTGCTCTGCGAAGTGTTCTCACAAGCAAAGAGGTAAGGAAGTAGTAAAAATACAAAGAGGATGAGGCGAATAGGGTGACGCATGCAACGGGTTTTTGGGGTGAATAGGGCAACAGCTAATAAACGCTTATTTGGCAACGGATGTTCGCTCTGGTCCCGGACCGGAGGGAAGCAGTGTGGATTGCTATCTTTCCGAACAGCGCGGCAGAGAAGCGGCTAGCTTCGCTACCGGGTCGACAACACGGCGTGTCGTTATTGTTACCACGGCGTGTTATTGTCGTTACCACGGCGTGTCAATGCTGTTACCACGGCGTGGTAATGCCTTTATTACGGCGCGGCAGAGACTATGTAGCTAGGGCCGCGATGGGTGTTCGACCTACAACTCCTCCACAACGCGCGCGTAGTCCTGATCGGTCCACCCGCTGGGGTCAGGCTGCGCTTGCATCACCCGCTGCATAATAGCATCCTGTCGCTTTCCCATACGCAAGGCTTCCGAATACCGGTCATCGCTGAAGGTGACCCGGGTGTAGAGCGGTATCCAACGGTCGGGATAGCGGCGGTGCAGTTCGGCTTCTATCTGCTTTTGCGCCACAAACTGCGGGTCGGCCACCCGGTCGCGCATCTCCACGAAGTTTTGCAGGGCCAACTCGGCGATGGCGTCGGCGTCGGGCTTGCGCTGCTGCTGAAACTGATCCAATTCCGCCGCCAAATCGATAGGTTGCTCGGCAAAGCGTTCGGCCAGCAGGCGACAGTCCTCGAAGGCAGCGTTCATGCCCTGCCCGTAGAAGGGCACAATGGCGTGCGCCGCATCGCCAATGAGCAAGTTGCGGCCGTAGCGCGACCACGGATAACAACGAATGGTGACCAAGTCGGCCGTGGGATTATCAAAAAAGTCTTCGGTAAGAGTGGGCATGAGCGGAACTGCGTCGGGAAATTGCGCCGCAAAGAACGCCCGCACTTGGTCTTCCTGTTTCAATTGAGCAAACGAGTTCTTGCCTTCGTAGGGCAAAAACAGCGTAGCGGTGAAGCTGCAGTCGGCATTGGGTAGGGCGATCAGCATGTAGCCGCCCCGGGGCCAGATGTGTAGTGCATGCGGTTCCATCGCAAAGTCACCCGCCACCGGGGGGATGTGCAGCTCCTTGTAGCCGTGCTCGATGTAGTGCTGACTGTAGTTGAAGCGGGGCATGAACTGCATCGCTCCGCGCAGGGTAGAGTAGGCCCCGTCGGCTCCGATCAGCAGGTCAGCTTCCGGCACAATCTGCTTGTCCTGTCGCGCGTCGTGGATGCTTGGCCGACCCCGCTCCAGATCAACCGACTGACACGGGTGTTCGAAGAACAACTGCACGCCGTGTTGTTCGGCTTCGGTGAGCAGCAGTTGGTTGAGGTTGCCCCGCGACACGGAGTAGATTGCCTGCCCGTCGGTGCCGTAGGGTTGCAGGGCGGGGTTGCCTTCGGGATCGTGAATCATGCGGCCCCGCATGGCGATGGCCTGTTGCCGCACTGCCCCATCTACGCCCGCCGCCTCCAGCGCCCGCCACCCGCGCCGACTCAGCGCCAGGTTGATCGAGCGCCCTCCGGCGGCCTCCTGACCCCGGGGATCACCCCGCTTCTCGTATACCTGCACCGCGTAGCCCTGTTTTGCCAGCAAAATGCTGAGCAACGAGCCCGCCAGCCCGCTCCCTAGGATAACTATATCTTTCATGTTAATTCGTTCGAACATGATTAATCATGTTCCTACGTGATTCTTGTTCATTATTCGACATCGATCTTCAACGCCTGCGCCAGTAATGCACCAAACCGATCTACTTCCGTAAAGGTATTATACAAGGGCACCGGCGCCACGCGGATCACGTCGGGTTCGCGCCAGTCGGCCACCACTCCCGCTTGGGTAAGGGCGTCGAACACGCGTTTGCCTCCGGCCACCGTGAGCGACAACTGGCACCCCCGCGCGTCGGGGTCGTGGGGCGTAACGAGTTGCACCGGCCCGTCGAGCAAGCCGCGTTGCTGCAAGCATTCTTCCAAAAAGCCGGTGAGCCGCACACTCTTGCGGCGCAGCGCGGCCATTCCGGCCCGCTCGGTAATGGTCAAGGCCGCCCGCTGCGCAGCCAGCGACAAAATATTGACATTGCTTAGTTGCCAGCCGTCGGCCCCCGGCATGGGTTGGAAGCCGGGCTGCATCCGGAAACGCTCGCCTTCGTTGTGGCCCCACCAGCCCGCGAAGCGCGGTAGGGAAGTATCGTGGGCGTAGCGCTCGTGCACAAAGACGCCGCCGGTGTTGCCCGGACCGGAGTTGAGGTACTTATAACTGCACCACACGGCAAAGTCCACGTTCCAGTCGTGCAGCCGCAGCGGCACGTTGCCCACGGCATGGGCCAGGTCGAAGCCAACCACGGCCCCGCTCTGCTGTGCGGCTGCCACAATGGCGGGAACGTCGAACCACTGCCCGGTGTAGTACTGCACTCCGGGCCACAGCAGCAGCGCCACCGCCGGGTCTTGCACGGCCTCAATGATGTCTTCGGTGCGCAACGTGGTTTCTCCGGCGCGCGGACGGAGCTTTACCGTGGCTTCTTCGGGGTCGTAGCCGTGGTAGCGTAGTTGGCTCTCCACCACGTAGTGGTCGGAGGGGAAGGCTTCGGCCTCCAGCAGAATCTTGTAACGTTGGACGGTAGGTCGGTAGAACGACACCAGCATCAGGTGCAGGTTGGTGGTCAGATTGTTCATCGCCACCACCTCTTGTTCCTGCGCTCCCACAATGGCAGCCAGTGCCGGTTTCAGCAGTTTATGATAGGCCACCCAGGGCCGGGGTTCCGCAAAGTGCCCCTCCACCCCCTGGGTTTGCCACTTGCTTAGCTCCTGCTGCACCGCGGAGCTGACCGAGCGGGGCGGCAACCCCAGCGAATGACCGCAGAAGTAGATCAGTGGGTCGCCCAAGGCATCCGTCGGTAGGTGAAACTGCTGCCGGAAGTCGCGCAGCGGGTCTGCTTCATCCAGGGCTAGTGCGCGTTGGTACAAGTCGTCCATAATCTTTACCTTGGCGCCAAAGATACTAATAGTTGACACATGATGAACACGGATTTAAGCGGCCGCCGGGCGATTGTCTGCGGCAGCACCCAGGGCATTGGCCGCGCCTGCGCGCAAGAACTGGCCGAACTAGGAGCGAGCATCACGCTGGTGGCTCGCAACGAAGACAAGCTCAAGGCGGTGCGCGACGCACTTCCCACACCCCAGCAGCAAGAGCACCACTATTTGGCGGCCGACTTCCAGCAGCCCGACTTCCTGAAGGCCAAGATCAGCGAGTACGTGAGCAACCAGTCGGCGGTGCATATCCTGGTGAACAATACCGGCGGACCTGCTGCCGGACCGGCCTACGAAGCCGAGGTGGACGCGTTTCGGCGGGCCTTCGAGATGCACGTGTTCTGCAACCAGATTCTGGTGCAGGCGGTGGTGCCGCTCATGCAACAGGGTGGGTACGGACGCATCATCAACATCATTTCCACCTCAGTGAAGGAGCCTATTCCGGGTCTGGGAGTGTCGAACACCACGCGGGGGGCGGTGGCCAACTGGGCCAAAACGCTGTCGGGCGAACTGGGCCCCCACGGCATCACGGTGAACAACGTGCTGCCCGGCTCCACCGATACCGACCGCATCTGGGACCTGGTGCGCAAGCGGGCGGCGGGCCAGAACAAAAGCGAAGCAGAGGTAGAACAAGCCATGAAGGCCGCAATCCCATTGCGGCGGTTTGCCCGGCCCGAGGAGATTGCCTACGCCGTGGCGTTCCTGGCCTCTCCGGCGGCGGCTTACATCAACGGGGTGAATTTAACGGTGGACGGGGGGAAGATGGGGTGCTTTTAGGAAATGAGAAACGAGGAGATATGAAAAAGATAGACCAAGCAAGAAATCCTTTTGTAGAAGATACTGGCGAAAAGCCAAGCGCTGACTATCTCGCTTGGGTAGATCAGGAGATTCAAAAAGGTTTGAGATCAAGCGGATAAGCATCCTGATGAGATGATATCTCACCAAAAGATACGTAAAGAATTCGGTCTTGAATATTGAATACACGCCTTTTTCCAGACAGGATTTAAGAAGCATTCATAGCTACATTGCCTAGGACAGCCTGGCGGCTGCAAATAGCGTGATTAATCGTAAATCCCAACCTAACTCTTCACCAGCGTCTTCCCCGCATCGGGGGCGGCTTTCTTGAGGGGAGCAATGTTGAACACGCGCTCGGTTTTATACTTGGTATAGCTGCACTCGTAGTGCTTCACCAGGGTGCCCTGCCGCTCGGTGGTGGGCGACTCAATAATCTCCTCGCGCACCACGCGCAGGGTGTAGTAGCCGCAGGTGGGCGACTTCTCGGCGTGCAGGTGCCCGCGGTACTTCTCTATTTTTACATAATCCGATTCTTCGTCCACCCACACGTCGTAGTCGACCGAGAAAATGTTCTCTTCGGCCTGCTGGCCTTCATCAAGGTGCACGTCTTCTTCGTTCTCGCTGAGCAGCTTCATCGGCTTGCCCGACTTGGGCGAGGTGCGCGGCTTGTAGCGCAGCCGTTGCAGCCGCTTTTCTTGCAGGGTAGGATAGTAGTACTCCAGGAAGTTATAAATAATGACCCCGATCAACGTGCCGAACATAAAGGCCACCAGCACTCCCACCAACAGGAACATCCACTCGGTGGCCAGCGTAGAGATACCGTAAAGTCCCCCGGCCACGATGAAGGCGATGCTCCCGTAGAGGATCAGGTTTTTCTCGCGCTGGTTGACAAAATCGTAGCGGGCTTTATAGTCGCGTAGCGTGAGCAGCCGGAAGAAGAGATACAGGAATATCAATACTCCAACGGCGGCCGCGGCCAGGGCAGCGTAGTAGAGAATGGGTGGAAGAAAAGATAAGGGACTTTCCATAGATCAGACGATGTGGAGTTGAGCATAATAGTTGGGACGACCGTCCCAGACCTTCGGGCCGAAGTACGTTACTTTAGGAGAAACTAAAAAAGGTTTCCCGCTACGAAACGCGCTTTTTTATTACATGAACGCCGTTTAAGGTAGGAAATTTCATGCATCAAAGCAAGATGAGAAAAGGAAGCTAGATGCTGGATGACTTTCTACGTGACCAGATGCTGGTTATTGGATGCTAGATGCTAGCAGCTAGTAACCAGTTCCCCTCTCTTCAATAGCTTGCCGGATCAGGGCGCAGGCTTCTTCAATTTCTTCGTCGGTGATGGTGAGGGGCGGGGCAATGCGCATGGCGTCGTTACAGTACAAAAACCAGTCGGTAATCACGCCGAGCTCCACGGCCCGGTCGATGATGGGTTTGAGCACCTCGAAGCTATCAAAGGCCACGGCCATCATCAGGCCCCGGTGGCGAATCTCCCGAATGGCGGGGTGACGCAACCGTGCCTTGAACAGTTCGGCTTTGCGCGCCACGTCATCAATCAAGTGCTCGTCGTGCAGCACGCGCAGCGTGGCCAGGGAGGCCGCCGCACTCACCGGGTGCCCGCCGAAGGTGCTGATGTGGCCCAGGATGGGATTGTCACGAAAGCTCATCATCAGCGCGTGCGACGCGATAAATGCTCCAATGGGCATACCCCCGCCCATCCCCTTGGCCGCCACCACCACGTCGGGCACGATGCCGTAGGGCTCAAAGGCCCAGAAGGTGCCGGTGCGCCCGAAGCCCGCCTGAATTTCATCCAGAATAAGCAGCGCCCCGGTGTCGTCGCAGCGTTGGCGCACGCGCTTAAAATAATCAGGATGCGCTACTCGCACGCCCGCTTCGCCCTGCACGGTTTCCAGCACCACCGCCGCAGTCTGCTCATCAATCAGCGACAGATCATCAGGTTCGTCGAAGCGAATGTGCGTGATGCCCGGCAGCAGCGGCCGGTAGGCCTGCTTGAACGATTCGCTGCCGCACACCGACAGCGCCCCGTGCGAGGAGCCGTGGTAGGCGTGGTGGCACGACACCAGGTTGGGTCGGCCGGTGAAGCGCTTGGCCAGCTTGATGGCTCCCTCGACGGCTTCGCTGCCCGAGTTCACCAGGTAGGTGCAGTCGAGCGGAGTAGGCAGGGTGCGGGCCAGGGCCTCGGCCAGGTGCACCTGCGGGGTTTGCACAAACTCGCCGTACACCATCACGTGCAGGTAGCGGTCGAGTTGGTCTTTAATAGCCTGCACCACCCGCGGGTGCCGGTGCCCCACGTTGCTCACCCCGATGCCCGAGATTAGGTCCAGGTAGCGTTGGCCCTCAGGGCCGTACAGGTACACGCCCTCAGCCCGCTCCACCTCGATCATCATCGGAAAGTGGGTGGTCTGCGCCAGGTGGTCCAAAAACAGTTGACGTTGCGACAGGGTGGTGGTGGTCATTGGATGTTGGATGACTTTCTGGATGGCTAGATATTGGATGCTGGATACTAAACGATAGTGACCAGTGATCGTTCCACGACGGCCAGCAGCCAGCATCTAATATCCACTATCCAACATCCAATCAAAATAAATCATTCGCTGGCAAGGGGTGAATACTTTTGGGACAAAAAGTCGTTACTTTAGCGAATCAACCCTCGCGCTATGCTAAACCGCTGGTTCAAGAAGGACGGCCTGACCAACATCTACCAGAAGAAGAACACGGTAAAGGTGATTGTGCTGCTGGTTTCGGTCGCCATTGCTGCTTTGTCAATCGTATATACCAACGTGTTGGTGGGTAAACTCAAGGAGCGAGAAAAAAGCTTCGTGAAATTATACGCCGAAGCCATCGAGCGCACCGCCAACGAAGATGAGGAGATCACCTTTTTGTTCAACGAAATTGTGGCTCCTAACCAATCAATTCCCACCATCCTCACCAACAGTTTCGGTGATTACGTGGCCTATCGTAATGTAGATATTGAAGACTCGGACAGCGAAGAAAAGAAGGAACGCATCTTGGAAAGGGAGCTGGCCAAGATGCGGGAGCTGTATAATCCCATCGAGATTGCCCTGCGCGACCCCCGCACCGGCGAGGTGTTCGCCTACCAGTTTGTCTACTACCGCAACTCGTTTCTGCTCACCCAACTGCAGTACTATCCCTATTTTCAGCTGTCGGTGATTGCGATATTTGCGCTAGTCACCTACCTGGTGTTTAGCTACTCGCGCACCGCCGAGCAAAACCGAGTGTGGATCGGTATGGCCAAAGAAACCGCCCACCAACTGGGCACGCCTTTGTCGTCGCTGATGGCCTGGGTAGAATACTTTCGCGCCGATCCCGACACCTACGATCCCGACATCGTGCAGGAGATCGAT
This sequence comes from Cyclobacteriaceae bacterium, assembly GCA_965217295.1. GTDB lineage: Bacteria > Bacteroidota > Bacteroidia > Cytophagales > Cyclobacteriaceae > Tunicatimonas. The sequence continues at coordinate 617,807 of CBDCHR010000008.1, read as the reverse complement.
AAGGACATTCACCGCCTGGAGATGATTACCTCCCGCTTTTCTAACATCGGCTCGACGCCCACGTTGCAGGCCGAAGATTTGCAGCAGGTGGTAGAAAACACGGTCAACTACCTGCGCACGCGCATCTCCTCCAAGGTGAACATGCGGGTGGAAACCGGGGGCGAACCTCTCACGGTGCTCATTAACGCTCCTTTGTTCGAGTGGGTGATCGAGAACATTTGCAAGAACGCGGTGGATGCCATGAGCGGCATTGGCGATCTGACTATCCGGATGCAGAGCGATAAGGACCGGGCGGTGGTTGATATTACCGATACCGGTAAGGGAATTTCCAGTTCTAAGCTATCGCAGGTTTTCGTTCCGGGCTACACCACCAAGAAACGCGGGTGGGGCTTGGGCCTGTCGCTTTCGCAACGCATCATTGAGAACTACCACCGGGGCAAGCTCTTCGTGAAGCAATCGGAGCTGGACGTGGGCACCACCTTTCGGATTGTGTTGCCGGTGCAGCCCACCGCGGATGCGCCCGCCCCGGTCCGAGAAGCCCGCACCACCGCTTAACTACACCGCTATGACCCGAGAAGAAACCATTCGTCGCATCAACGAGCATTTGCAGCAGCTGCCCGAAGAATATCTAACCGTAGTTTGCGAAGTAGTCGAGCGGTTGCGCGTTCAGTTCACGAACGATAAGGCGTCAAAGCCCGCTAACCAAACCCTTCCCTTTGTGGATGAGATTGAGCGGGTGCGGGAGCAGTCGCGGCGGGGGCCAGGCGGGATGGATAACCAACCTCTAGCCTAACTCAACTTTACTTAAGAGCCAATTGGCATTGGCTTTACGAGAGGCGAAACGCCGGGCCCAAAACCAATTAACCCTGCAGCAGTTGGCTAATAACAAGAAAATAGGAACCGTTTTCAGTGAAATTCATCAGCAACAAGCCGAACTACAAAGTGTTCTGCGCGTATCAGGAGTGCCTCGGTACGTAATAGTGAACCGGGCGGGGGTGCTCATTGAGGAAGATGCCGACCGCCCCGGAGCCGATCATACTAAGGAACGACTTACCACTTTGCTGCAAGAATAGATGGAAATCAAGGAACGTTACATTGATACCTGGAGATGGCTAAATTTAATAAAGCCGAAGCGGAACTGGCTACGCATTTTGACAAATGGCTATATTTGCTCAAGAACCTTCATAAGTTTCGCGATATACCGGCTGTTTTACAGGAACGTATTTTCAGGAAGGCATTCCAAATTGCCGAAGTATCTAACCTAAATAAAGAAGAAATGAATGCGTATGAAGCCGACTTAAAGTATCGAAGAGACTGGAAGAACGCGATGGATTTTGCCGTGAAGGAAGCCGTAGAGGAAACTAAGGAAGAAACAAGCCGAAGAAAGCAGTTAGAAATTGCTAAGAACTTCAAGCAAGCAGGCGTCGCTCCCGATGTTATTGCCCAATCTACCGGCCTTAGCCTGGATGAGATCAACGCTCTATGATTAGAGTTACCGGATTCCTGTTTTCTTTCTTGCTGCTTAGCTTTTCCGCTTGGTGCCAGTCGCCCGCCAAACTGTCGGCCAGCGAGATTCAACTGGCCCTGAACAAACTCAACGTGCTGGGCAGTGCCCTCTACGTGGCCGCCCACCCCGACGACGAAAACCAGGTGGTGATCGGCTACCTGTCGCAAAGCCGCCTGATGAACACCGGCTACCTGTCGCTCACCCGCGGCGACGGCGGACAAAACCTGATCGGTCCCGAAATTCGGGAACTGCTCGGCGTGGTGCGCACCCAGGAGCTCATCCAGGCCCGCCGCGTCGACGGCAGCCAGCAGTTCTTTACCCGAGCCATCGACTTTGGCTACTCTAAAACCGCCGACGAAACCCTGGAACTGTGGGATAAAGACCAGATTATGGCCGACGTGGTGTGGGTGATCCGGCGGTTTCGGCCCGATGTGATCATCACCCGCTTTCCGGCCGACGAGCGCGCCGGACACGGCCACCATACCACCTCGGCCCTGCTGGCCGCCGAAGCCTTTGATCTGGCCAACGACTCCACTAAGTTTCCCGAGCAACTGCAGTACGTAGCCCCCTGGCAACCCACCCGCCTGTACTTCAACGACTTTGCCTGGTTTAGTCCCGGCCTGGATTCGGCCAGCCAGGTCAATGATTCTATTTTGGCGGTTAGCATGGGCGGGTACAACCCGTTGCTGGGCCAGTCGGTGCCGGAGATTGCCGCCCGTAGCCGCAGTCGCCACCAGTCGCAGGGTTTCGGCTCCACCGGGGCGCGGGGCAAACGTACTGAGTACCTGCGCCACGTGCGGGGCAGTCTGGCTAGAGACAACCTCTTCGAGGGCGTCGACACCACCTGGAGCCGGGTGGCGGGCGGAGCGCGCGTGGGTCAACTGCTGGCCGAAGCGGCTCAATCTTTCGATCCGGCCCGTCCGGCCGCGGTGGTACCCGTGCTCATGGACGCCTCCGAAGCGCTGGACGCCCTGCCCGACAGCTACTGGAAGCGCGTGAAACGGGCCGAACTGGATCGGGTCATTTCGGCCTGTCTGGGGCTGTACCTGGAGGTGCGGGCGGGCACCAATGAAGTGGTGCGCCGCTTTCGCCGGGGCGATGGCCCCCGCCCGGGCATCGCCGAGTACTCGGCCACGCCGGGTGACTCGGTGACTCTCAACGTGGAGGCCATCAACCGCTCCGACGTGTCGGTGACCCTAAACGGGCTGTCGTTTCCCACGCTGGCGCGCGACACCACGCTGGGCTGGGCGTTGCCCAATAACGTGGACACCGCGCTGACCCTGCCGGTGCGCCTGCCCAACGAATTGCCCTACACCGAACCCTACTGGTTGCGCTTGCCCAACGACGGCTTCACCTTCACGGTGGAAGATCAGTTGCTGATTGGTAAAGACGAGTCGGCCGAAGCGCTGGTAGCCCGCTTCGGGCTCACGGTAGCGGGGCATCCCCTTACCCTGAGCAGGCCGGTGGTGTATAAGTACAACGACCCGCGGCAGGGCGAAACCTACCGGCCGTTCGTGATCATTCCGCCGGTGGACACCGAGATTGCCGAGTCGGTGCGGGTGTTCGCCAGCAACGACCCCCAGGAGGTGCACGTGACGGTGCGGGCCGGAAAATCAGATATCAAAGGGAAGCTGGCGCTGCAACTACCCGACGGCTGGCGGGCCGACCCGGCCTCTTATGACTTCTCGCTAGCGCTTAAGGAGCAAGCGGCCGAATTTACCTTTCGGGTAACGCCCCCAGCCGAACCCAGCGTGGGTGAAGCCCGAGCGGTGGCCACCGTGAACGGGCAGGTCTACGACCAGCACAAGATCATCATTGACTACGAGCACATCCCCACCCAGACGCTGCTGGCACCCAGCACCGCCAAACTGGTGAAGGTGGATTTGCAGAAGGCGGGGGAGGCCATCGGCTACATCATGGGCGCGGGCGACGAGATCCCGCAGGCGCTGGAGCAGATTGGCTACCGGGTGACGCTGCTGGAAGCCGATGATATACGCGCCGACTACCTCAAGCGGTTCGATGCCATTATGGTGGGCATCCGGGCCTACAACACCAACGACTGGTTGCGCTACCGCAATGACGAACTGCTGGCGTACGCCAAGGGCGGGGGCACGCTGCTGGTGCAGTACAACACCAACTCCCGCCTGGTGATCGATTCTTTTGCGCCCTACCCGCTTACCCTGTCGCGCGAACGGGTAACCGACGAAACCGCTACGGTGCGCTTCCTCGATCCGGATAGCCCGGTGCTCACCTACCCGAACCGGATCACCGAGGAGGATTTTGCCGGTTGGGTACAGGAGCGAGGCTTGTACTTCCCCGAAAAGTGGGACGAGCACTATGAGCCGGTGCTGTCGCTCAACGACCCCGGCGAAGACCCTCTGGAGGGCAGCCTGCTGGTGGCCCCCTACGGCGAAGGCCACTACATCTACACCGGCCTATCGTTCTTTAGAGAACTGCCCGCCGGGGTGCCCGGAGCCTACCGGCTGCTAACCAACCTGCTATCGGTAGGAAAGGACCGGAAGCGCGGGAAGTAAAATAGCGACCTCCTCATGCATTTCTTCTAACACGTCATCCTCGCAAATGCGGGGGTCTCCCGGGGTAGAGACGTGGCAGAGATCATCAGCGAAGCCTGATCTTTTTCCGGTCAGAACGGAATTGAGGGCGTGGTTTTAAGAGGCGAACGGCTTCGCGGGACGGGTAGCAAGTGCACAATAACACGTCCTGGCTTGATAGGTAAGCGTCTGGTAGAGGATTATGGTTGAGGCTACTGCTTCCTTGTCCATACTCCCTCGCGGCGGAGCCCCAGCAGCACTCCCACATTGTCAGTGAGCTGCCCGGCATCCACGGCCACGCTGGTGAGCAATGACCAGTGCTTTGAGAAGGGGTGCGACTCCACTTCCAGCAGGAAGTAGGCCTGCCGTTGGGGCGGCCGAAACGCGTAGGGAGCGTCGGGGTTCTCTATGCTGCCCCACTCGCCAATGCCTCCGTTGATGCCCCCGTAGGTACCGTAGTTGATAGAGAAGGTCGACAGCAGGCGGTAGCCAAGCCCTTTGATAGCTCCTTTTACCCCCACGTGGTGGGCCACCACCCGGTTGTTAACCACGTTGAAGTTAAACCCCGAATTATCCGGCTCCACAAAGCCCGGCACGTAGTGCTGCATACGTCTTTCGGTGAAGAACAAGGGAGTGCCAATAATACGATCCTGATAGGCCCACCCGGTTTTGTATACGGCATTGTTGTAGTAGTTGTCCCTTCCGCCGAAGTCATTGCCAAACTTATCGGTGGGTGGCCCACCGGGGGCTCCGGGTATGGTGGGCCCGCTTTGGTGTTTAGTATACAGGTATTCGTACACCACACTCTCAACCCACCGGTTTCCCTTCGGCACCGTCAGATTGACGCCCAGCAAGCGGTCGCGGTTGCGTGCCAGGCGACTGCCCGTCCAGTCTTCAAAGGGGGTTTGGTGATAAATCAGTAGGTGATAGTTTTTGGCTTTAAAGAGCAGACTAAAGTCGTATACCCCCAGGTTATCGCCTAACGCCGACTTTTCGCCTAAAAGCACCGGGATGTTCACGTCTACGTTCTTAGCTCCCCCCCCCCGGATCACCTGCCAGAAGTCGCTCAATCCGTCGGGTAACTGTCCTACTCCGGGATACGTACCCCCCCACACCACACTGTGCACCAGCCCGGCACTGCCGTTGAGCCAAAACGAGCCGCCCAACCGCACAAACAGTGATTTCTGGTGCAGCCAGGCCCCTTTCACGAAACGGTCGTCGCCCAGCCAGCCGTGGGCGAAGGTGCCCTTGAACTCCACGTAGCCCCGGGTGAAGGGCACCGCGCTGTACTTGGGCACGGCGGCCAGAATCTGCGGAACGGGCCGGGCGTTGCCGCTCACCGATAGCGAACCGGTGGTCAAATCGTCGGCCTGGGTGCCCAGGATGCGCTGCTGACGTCCGCCGCTGAGCTCGAAGATACCGTAGTGCAGGCTCACGTAGCCCTGTTGCAGCAGCAGTCGGGGCGACAGTTCACCCGCGAAGGGGGCTTTGGCGATCGCGTCGAGCCCCGCCTTCAGGCGAAAGCGTTTGGTGAACGAACGCTGGTAGGTGGCGGTGCCGCGCAGCAGGCCGACAGCGTACTCGGCATCGTCGAGCACGCCGAAGCGGTTGGCGGTGAGCCAGTGGGGCAGGTACGGCTGGCTGGCTAGGGCGGCCTGGGTGCCCAGTTCGTAACGCACCGTATCCTGGGCGCGGAGCGTTCCGGCAAGCAGCAGCAGGCTAGCACTGACCAGGATAACGCTTCTCGCCAACGGGCTATTCCAGTTCAGCATAGATCAATTGTTAGGTAAGGATTGCTCTGGTTGCCGCGCAAAAGTCGTGCTTAAAGTTGGGATCGCCAAACCTCAAAGCGCGTCCTTAGCATCACCAAAAAAGATGGCTTTTTTTGCTTTTTCTTACCTGGACGGTAAAACGCGCCCCTTGTTATTGAATCGCAAAGTCCGGTCGCTCAACTTTGCATCATCCGCTGAGTAACAAAGTATCATCCAAACCCGAGTAAGTCATGAAATACTATCTGATCGACAACCCCATCACCCCCGACCCCAACGACATGCGCGCCGTGACGGTGCACGACAAGACCTACACCATGGACGACATCCTGGAGATGATCGACTACCGCAAGGTGGGCCTGAGCCGCTCGCAGATTGAGGCGGTGCTTCGGGAATACGGGGCGGCGCTGGCGTTCATCCTCACGCAGGGCGACAAAATACTGACGCCCCTGTTCAACATCACGCCCACCGTGGCCGGGGTGTTCACCGACCGGCACGACCGCTTCGACCGCAACCGCCACGGCATCAACCTGAAGGCGAAGGCCGGGGTGGAAATCCAGCGAGTGGCCGACCTGATTGTGCCCGAGAAGATCACCGGCAACAAACCCGCGCCTCTCATCGACAGCTTCTTTGATAAGGGCAGCCAGACCACTGACGAGCGGCTCACGCCCGGCAAAATGGCCCGCATAAGCGGCCTGAACCTGAAGTTCGACGAAACTGATCCGCAGCAGGGCATCTTCCTGATCCAGCGCGACACCAAGAAAGAAACCCAGGTGCCGGTAGGCGACATTCTGGACAATACGGGCGGCACGCTCACCTTCCAGGTGCCCGACAAGCTGCCCAAGGGCACCTACACCGCGGAGGTGCGCTCCACCATGAAGGGCAAAACCCTGCGCACCGGCCAGTATCAGGACCCGCTGGCGGTCGTATAGGATCATTGGTTAGGTTGAACAGCGAAAGCCTCGTTTCTTCAGAAGCGAGGCTTTTTTAGTGCTGATCGTCTTGCCTCATAGCCCCATTTTCTCTAAACAAACCGTCTATTCCATTTCTCAGTCTCCTCTATCCCCCGCCAAACCAAAAACCGTCATTCCGGAATTTTACGAAGCGTAGCGTAGGAAAATGTCTGGAATCCCCCTCATGCGAAGTGGGGGATCGGGGCTTTTGTAAACGTGTTCGTTTGCGGCTTCGAGAGGGGGGGGATCCCCGCCTTCGCGGGGATGACGTTAGAGGGGTGGGTGTGACGGTTTAAGGGAGGTGGAAGAACGAATGCCCGCGTATTCCCTCAAAAATCTATCACCTCACCTCATCGAACAGATCGCGCTGGGTGGGATTTTGCTCTTTGACCAGCCGCTCCTTCCAGGCGCGGTTCCATTTTTTGAGCTGTTTCTCTCGGGCAATGGCCTCTTCTATCCGGCCGAAGGCTTCGTAATAGATCAAATCGGTGCACTGGTACTGCTTGGTGAACGCTAACCCCGTTCCGTGGCGGTGCTGGTAGGTCCGGGTGGGCAGATCAGCCGTTACCCCAATGTAGTACACCGTTCGGTGTCGATTGGACATAATGTATACGCATCCTCCTCGAACCATAGTTCAATATATTGAGAAATCAACCTATACACAACTTCCTTTAAACAATACCTCCCAATAAAACGTCATTCCGGGATTTTCTGTAGCATAGCGGAAGAAAATGTCTGCCGTCGTGGAACGGGAATCCCCTCCGGGCGAAGAGGAGGAAAGGGTTTTCGTGGTCGTGTTCGGTCGCGGCTTCGTAAAGAGGAGGCCCCCGCCTGCGCGGGGATGACGTTAAGAAGCGCAGGGATGACGTTTCAAGGGGGGAGGCAAGTTGCACTTGCTGCAAGGAGAGAACCTCCCCCGAGCAGTTGCCAGGGCTACTTGCCCGAGGGAGGGGGGGGCTTGCCAGCAAGGAAGGAGCCTCCTTGCTAGCAGGGAAAGCGTGTGCTTGCTGCCGGGAGACACTGCGCTTGCGGCAAGGATAGGGTGCGCGCTTGTAGCAAGCAAGGAGATTGCTTGCGGCAAGGAGAACCCTTGCCGGGGAAGTTGACGAAGTACATTGGGTGATCGGTGACTCCGGGGTACTACTCGCGTTGTTACTGTCCGCGGACCGAGGTAGCTCAAAAAGCAACGCCCTGAAATGGGGTGGCGGCAGCTCGTTGGTGCTTGACCGGCGGCGGCAGGGAGCAGGCGGGCGGTGGTGTAGGAAAAAGACGGAGGGTGATGCAATTGACCCGGAAAATGACAGATAAGCGGAAAAAAATACGCCCGGTGAAGTGCGTAACCGTCACTTTTTCTTGCGCTTTTTGAGCAACGAGACTTGCGCGTTTTCGCGCTGGCGGCCTGCCCTATGTTCTGCAAGAATTGGGCAACTATTCCAGATTAAACTTCATCCTAGTGTTCCCTGCTAGCGATAATCATCAGTTGGAACTTAAGGGTGGCCTTGGTTCACAATAGAGAACATTTGCTTCTTTATAGCCAGGCGAAAATTGCTGAGCGCAGGCAACTGCATCAGCGGGTTGAGTTGCTTCCAGACGTTGGGAGACACTATCTCCCGGTGTAGTTCGGGCAAGGGTTCCATAGCGCTACAAGGTGTTGAGCACGACCTCGGCCAGGCGACGGCCTTCCGGAGACAGCAGGCCAGGAGAGTGCTGCCGCATTCCAGAACAGGTGGGGCAAAAAAGAAGGATCATCCCTACGGGAAAGTACGGTTTGCGCTTTTAAACCGCAACGTTGTTTAGTGTACGAACCGCACCTGAAAGCGCCCGGTTTGGTCGTAGCAGTAGCTACGGCGGTGGCGGCAGTAGGTGATGGGGGCGCCCAGGTCGCGCATATCGCGCAGGTAGTCTTTGAGTTGGCTGGGGCTTAAACCAAGCTTTTAAGCGAAGATGAATACCGCGCTAATGTGATAAATGGTTACCTTTGCTGAAAAGTGGTAACAAAGGGCTATGGCAAAGAGACTGGTAAGGTTCGACTGGGCAATCAAGAAACTGCTACGGCACAAAGCCAACTTCACTATCCTGGAAGGCTTTTTGACTGAACTGTTAAAGTTTGATGTAACGATAGAAAGCATCCTGGAAAGCGAAAGCAACAAGGAAGAGGCGAACGATAAATACAACCGGGTGGATGTCTTGGTCAAATCCTCAGACGGTGAATTGATGTTAGTAGAAGTGCAGAATGAATCACAGGTAGATTACTTTCAACGAATGGTCTACGGGGCTTCCAAACTGATCACCGAGTATATCAAGGAAGGTGAACCCTACAGTGCCATTAAAAAAGTATACTCAATCAACATTGTTTACTTCGGACTGGGACAGGGCAAGGATTATGTCTACGAATACGATGGAAAGTTCGTTGGCATCCATCATGGTGATGTTTTGCAGCCGACCCTGACCCAGAAAAGTGCTTTTCAGATCAGTGAGATTAAGGACATATTCCCGAAGTATTATGTGTTGAAGGTCAATAACTTTGACGACGTAGCCAAAGACACCTTGGATGAGTGGGTGTACTTCCTGAAAAACAGCGAAGTGAAGGATAGCTTCCGAGCGAAAGGTTTGAAAGAGGCTCGGGAAAAGTTGAATGAAGATACACTGACCAAAGAGGAACTGCTGGCCTACAAACGGTTTCAGGAAAACCGAAGGATAGAGCGAAGTGAGATAGAGACCGCTTTAAAAGAAGGAGAAGAGAAAGGAATAGAGAAGAAGGAGATTGAATTTGTTCTGAACCTGCACGAAAACGGATATCAAATAGAGGAAATTGCAAAGCTAACTAAGCTTTTGGTGGAAAGGGTGAAAGAGATAATAGACAACTTTGCCTAACCCAGCGTAATCGGTCGTGGTGGCTATCGCCGATACTCCGCTCTGCGGAACAACAAATTGGTTTTCGTCAGAGTAGACCGTTGTTTAGCTCCTGCTACGCTACTGCGAGCCAAACCGCACCTGGAAGCGCCCGGTCTGGTTATAGCAGTAGCTACGGCGGTGGCGGCAGTAGGTGATGGGGGCGCCCAAGTCGCGCAGGTAGTCTTTGAGTTGGCTGGGACTGAGGCTCATTTTCTGAGCAAACTCGGCGGCGGAGCCGGTGCAGCCGAAGCGGATGAGTTGATCCATGTGCTCCAGACGGCAGACGTACTTGTAGAGGGTCATGAGGTGTAGTTTAGGTAGCAAAACGAAGAGCACCGTTTGGTAGGATCGGTGCGTCAATGGTAATTCAATGTATGGTTTTGGTAGATTATTTCCAAGAGAGGCCATAAGAATTAATAGTAATTTAACACAGCCTGGGGGCATCGTTAACAAAAGGTCAGATCATAATTGATCCGACCCTTGCTTACTGGAATTGCTGTTTCAATTTGCACGCTTATAGACAGTGGGTGTCTTCTCTGGTTGGCCCTTACGAGTGGCTGGAAATAGCACCAGCGTATCTGTTTCAATCATGTAGCGTGTGGTGTCATAAGGAAAATTATCTAAGAGCTTACGTTCCCGAGGCGTGCCCGCCATTTCAGTAACGATAAGGTTGACAAGAAGCAGCCTAGCGTCGTCGAGCAAATTATAGCGACCGTACAGATCATTTTGATCGAGACTACTTTGAATAGAATCGGTTGTAAACCGGATAGACAGCGGTTCAGTCTGACGATCTGGTTCAGGATCTACCAATTGTCCTTGATCATTAGCAAAGCCTACCAATTGCCATTCACCTACTAAGGAAGGCGATGGCTGAGCTGAATCTTCTCGGCAGCTTAGCAGGCTGAGGCTTATGCAGAATAGTATTATTAGGTGTCTCATGGTTCTGTTTGTTTTGAGTCAATAGGTTCTTACCCACTAATCTGACACTTTCGGAGCGAAAAAGGTTGGAAACTACGGGCGGTTGTTACCCTGCTTTTCCTGATCACTACCATCCTCTCCTCACGCGGATTGACCCATGAGCCTAAAACGGGTCGTCATCTCATATTTCTCAGTAATAGATCGTATCGGTGAAGGTCTCGAAGGATTTGATGTAGACGCTATCGATCTTGGTTTCCCACTGCCCATTGCGGGTATAGGCGATTTGATAGGGAGTGTAGGTATCGCCGGTGGTGGGTGCAACTGGTTTGTTTAGCTCCTCAGGAGTGTCAGCAGAGATAAAACGGCTAGCTTGCTGACCTACGTACAACGTGTTCCACCCACTATTGAGTCGCCGTTTTATTTGATTAGCGGGCAGATCGCGTCTTATGTCTTGGTATAAGATAATCAAGCTATCAGTAGGCTGCCCGGGGACGGTGTTAACGAATAGGGGGTTAAATCCAGCTTCGGCTTTCAGTTCCAGTACTTGGTTTTCGTAGTTACCCCCGAAGCCATAGCTTTTGATGCCCACGGCGGCTCCCTCTTCGGCAACGATGAACTCTTGGTAGCCTTCCTTACCCACGCTTAGAAAGGCTTCATACTCCCCGGTTAGGCTCACGGTGAACTCTCCGTTGGCGTCGGTGAGCACTTCACTGCGTTTGTCTGAAGAAGTGTTGCCATCGTAGATCACTACGCCTGAAGAGCCCACCCCGTCTTTGAGGTAGACGTACGCTCCTTCGACAGGCTCCCGCGAGCCGAAGTTGACCACCTTGCCCGATACGGTGGTGGTGAACTCATCATCTCCACAGCTTGCTAGGCAAAGCAGCAGGGGGAGAGTAATGGCAGAAATTATCCTGGTTGAGTTCATGGCTGATGAACTAGTAATAGATCGTGTCAGTAAAGTTCTCAAAAGACTTAATGTAAACGCTGTCGATCTTGGTCTGCTTCTGCCCATCTCGGTCAAACTCCAGTTTGAATCTTAAATGCCTATCTCCTACCACTAGTTTTCCATCACTGCAATGGGGACAAAATAGGAAAGGACCTGCACCGATATAGGGGTTAGCATCAGAGACCAAAGCCATCATTGACGCTAGACTCTCATAAGACAATAGTGTGACAATTAACGTATCATTGTCCGAAGAGGCACCAGAGTTCGCAAAAGTACCGTTGAAATAAGCTTCAGCTTCTAGCTCGATGATTTGATTCTCAAAGGTTCCCCCGTTGCTGCCATAGCTTTTGATCCCCACTCCGTCAGCTTCAAATTCATGGTAGCCTTCTTTGGATACGCCCAAATAAGCTGGATATTCACCAGTAAGTACTAAACTGAATTCGCCATTGGCATCAGTATGGCCTTCACTACGCTTGTCCGAAGAAGTATTACCATCGTAGATAACCACCCCCGAGGAGCCTACTCCGTCCTTAAGGTAGATATAGGCTCCATCGATGGGTTCCTGAGTATAGCGGTTTACTACCTCGCCGGAGACCCGGGTGGTGAACTCTTCATCTTGGCAGCCTGCTAGCCCAAGCATTATCGGTAGTACTAGCAGGTACAGCAATTGGTTCTTTTTCATAGTTTGATAAGTTTAGAAGTCTTAGTTTTTGAGTCACGGTAGGTAACCTTCACGTAGTAAAGGCCCGAACCCACCTTGGTTAAGTCTACGGTGTTTAGTCCGTTGACTAACTGATTGCTTTGGTAAACTATTTGTCCTAATGCGTTACTGATTTCTACTTTGGCGTAAGGCTCTTCCAGTTCGGTTACCTGAAGAATTACTACGTCTTCCAGGGGGTTGGGGTAGGCCACCACTTCCATGCGGTCGGGCCCTATGGCAGATACGACTTCATCCTGCTGATAGGCATACACGGCCCCGGTGTAGGGTGAGACTTGGGTATAGTCTACCGAAGTGGTTTCCAGGCTAGCTACTGCTGAGCGCAGCACGGTACCGTAACTGATAGTGGTGATTTTGGCTACGAAGTTACTTCCGGCCACAGCGATGGGGTAATGCCCTGCACGGGGCGGGAGGCTTTTTCATGCTTCTCAGTAATAAATTGTATCAGTAAAGGTCTCAAAGGACTTGATGTAGACGCTATCGATCTTGGTTTCCCACTGCCCGTTGCGGGTGTAGGCGATTTGATATACTCTATAGGTGTCACCCGTAGTTAAAATTACATGCTCATCAAGTGAAGCAGTGGATACAACACGACAATTTTGCTCTCCAACACATAGCGTGTTCCATCCTGTATTGAGCCAGTCTTTTAGCTGGTTAGCTGGAACGTCAGGTTTGGTATAATCAGTGAATATAATCAAACTATCAGTGAGCTGCCCGGGAACGGTGTTTACAAACAGGGGGTTAAATCCAGCCTCAGCTTTTAGTTCCAGTACTTGGTTTTCGTAGTTACCTCCGTTGCGACCGTAGCTTTTCACGCCCACGGCGGCCCCCTCTTCGGCAACAATGAACTCCTGGTATCCCTCCTTGCCTACACTTAGGTAAGCTGCGTGTTCTCCGGTTAAGCTCACGGTGAACTCCCCATTGGCATCGGTAAGCACTTCGCTACGCTTGTCTGAAGAAGTATTACCGTCGTAGATCACTACTCCCGAGGAACCCACCCCGTCCTTGAGGTAGACGTACGCTCCTTCGACAGGCTCCCGCGAGCCGAAGTTGACCACCTTGCCCGATACGGTAGTGGTGAATTCATCGTCCCCGCAGGAAGATAAGCCGAGCAGCAAAGGCAGAGTTACTATGAATACTACTTTATTGATTGTCATAACTTGATGAGTTTAAACGATTTGGTCTTTGAATCACGGTAGGTTACTTTCCCGTAGTAGAGTCCCGAACCCATTTTAGTAAGGTCTATCGGGTTAAGTCCATTAACCAAGTGGTTGCTTTGGTAAACTATTTGTCCTAATGCGTTACTGATTTCTACTTTGGCGTAAGGCTCTTCCAGTTCGGTTACCTGAAGAATTACTACGTCTTCCAGGGGGTTGGGGTAGGCCACCACTTCCATGCGGTCGGGCCCTATGGCAGATACGACTTCATCCTGCTGATAGGCATACACGGCCCCGGTGTAGGGTGAGACTTGGGTATAGTCTACCGAAGCGGTTTCCAAGTTAGCCACTGCTGAGCGCAACACGGTGTTATAGTTGATAGTAGCAATTTTGGCCACAAAGTTAGCTCCTGCTTGCGCGGTGAAGCCGGGCAGCAGCGTAATAGATTGACCCGCACTGGCGATCACATCCGCCCCGCTTTCTAAAGTAAAGCTATTGCTATTTCCTCCTAATTTTATAGTAAGCTTGGCAGTAATAGCCTCTTTACCCTTCACCTTTTGGTTAAGCACTTGCCCACTTCTTATACGGGGTCGGGCAGTATTATCAAAATCACCGTGTAATTCACCCATCAAATAATCTCTGGTAGCTGCGCTGATTCTAACATGCTCTTCGCTAATTCCACCCATACCGCGTATTTCATCAAATGGGGTATCGCTGGCTTTATAACTTGTCCAAATTCTAGCAACGTTTCCCTGGGTTACTTTAATACCGAAAGCGGAGGTGGTGGGAATGAAAGTGGCTTTGGTATAGGGTATATTGGTTTCCTTGATGTCTCTTGAGTTACCAGGATCTAGATTGAACGTATAAAGAGCCGAATTCCAACCCCCCGGAGCATTGTCAAGGGCAATCTGGTTACCTACGTTTTTACTACCGTAACCGGTTCTTTTAAAAAGCGAAGCATTGAGCGCTATAAGACCAGGGAATTTGAAAACTGCATAAACAACCATGCCCCACGTAGCGCTAATTTGATCCTTACCCTTCACCGCAAAGTCTATTGTCTGACTACCATCAGTGGGGTATAGTTTGCTGGTGCCACCGTTGGTAATAGCGTAGTTTTTAGAATATACGGGGTACTTCAAATTCGCTAAATAAGTATAAAGTCTATTGTGTTCTGCCGTCCCTGCGCCGCCTGCTGTATAATGAGCAAGAAGTAACTCTCGGGCAGCCGGAGAGTTAAGTTTATCTAAAGACTCTTCGAGTGGTCCTTTCTTGCCTGCTGGCAGAAGCACAGCATCCTTAAGGCTTTTGACAGTCTGTTGCAGAGAAATGGGTATGTTGGCACCTTGCTGGGGCGAATCAAAGGATATCCAGGTTTTCACGAAGGGGTCTTGATTAACATCCTCCATCGTCTTCAGCACAATCCGGGTAATAATGCCTCCCATACTCGGACCGACCAAAATAGCTTCTTCGGTCTTATTATCACGGTATTTGCTGCCGTTAAGTATTTCAGATAGAAACCTTCTCAAATAGTCAGCATTGGTCTGAATATATCCGGCCCCATCCCGAAAGTTAATAAACACCAAATCATAGCCATCGGCGCGCAGCGCGGCTATTAGGTTAGGGCTGGTGGTCTCCTTGTCAGAGTACCACGGAGAGGGGTCACCGTTCACCAGTTGGTACAAGCCTCGTTGATCCCTGTCTCTGGGCAATTGCTCGGCAATGTTTATGTCAGTGCGGTAGTAGTCTCTTTTATCGTTGGGATCAAATCCGTCAGTAACGATAAAAGGACGCCGAAGCTTGCCACCGCTGGTGTTTTTATCGGAAAATAATATATGCGCTACTATTTTGCTGTTATTGGTCACCGTAGTAAACGTTTCACAACAGCATTGATTGGGATCGTTCGGATTATAAGGCACGGGGTCGCCGACGGGCGATCCGCAAATCGTCTCTTTTGTAGTAATCTTCTCAGGGTAATAGATGGGTTCCGGAAGCTTGGCAGGAGTACTATACGTCCTGCCGTTTTCTGCCGTGGGAACAATGTTGGGAATTGGAACAGTAGAGGTGCCCGTTCTGAACACCGACGAGTGGGCGTAGTAAGTTTCTGTTTTGCCGGTTGCTACGTTTTTGTAGGTTAGTTTGGTTTTGATCTCTACGTACTCACTCACGGATGAGTAGCTCACCCTCACCATTTCACTAAGATTTACTCTTCTAAACCCTTCCCCGTTGCCAAAGTCAACTTCCACCGATTGGAGCACCTGATCCTTGATGTTGTTTCTATACAAAAGGTTACTCACCACAAAGTTAACGTCATCTCCGTAGATGCTGTGGCTCAGGCAACTGGCTACCACAACCCGGCGTTTGGAGAAAGAACTCGCTTTGGCCCGTCGGGCGTCTAAGAATTCATCACCCTCAACGAGTTCGCCCCGATCAAGGGACCCCTGTTCTATTCGGTTAAAATTGAAGTCCAGGATACCGATCGGGTAGGTCATGTCCTGTTCGTAGTACAGGTCAGTGATACGCTCTACGCGGCTGATACTCCCCAAATAGCTGGTATCAGCATTCGCATACTTAAGCTCATTGAAGATACGCACCCAGTCGTTGACGGCGATGGTCGTTACCTTGTCTTTTCCGTTCACGTTCAGGATGAGGTCGTCGTAAACAACCCGATCGATGAGGGTGCCGGAAGGAATCAGGTTGGGGTTTACTTTAGAAAGATACTGGGCGGGGTTGCTCAGGTACGCATTCTTGGTCAGCACACTGGCAGGTTCGCTTTGTCCGAATCCACTTCTCTGAGCAAAAAGCAGAATGAGCAACAGGATGAGGCGTTGGCTACTAACCAAAGCCAAGCGGGCGGCAGGTTGGTCTATACTTGTATTCACGTTCGTGTACCGTTAGGCGTAAAGATGGGGAAGTGGATGGCTACCGATTATTCTTTCAAAGACTGATTTTCCGCCTCCAGCGCCTCAATGCGCTTCTCCTGCGCAATCACATAGAGGGTGAGCTCCTCGATCTTTTGCAGCAGTTGAATCTGAAACTCCCCGGTGTTCACTCCTTCTTTTACCATCTGGGCAGCAGGGGCAATCTCAGGTAGATGCTTGTTTGCTTGCACAAACTGGTCTAGTTCAGATAGAGGGCGCAGGGCATAATCTTTTTCAAAAACAAAGTCAGCACCGGCGTTAGCGGTCACTTTTACCTCACGGGCACTAATGTTACCAGCTACGGTGAGTTTGGCAGTAGGGTTTGTGGTGCCAATACCTACGTTGCCTGAAACCTTATTAAGTACTAAACTCCAGCTTTTTGTTTTTGTCCAAAAACCAATCACCCCCCCCCCAGTATCACCCACAAATCCATCTCCGGCACTACTCAACCAAAGGCCACCATAAGTTGAGTTTGACTGTATGCGTCCGTTGATGATTGTCCTTATACCCGTATCGGTAGTAGATCCACCTACGTGTAAACTAGCAGTAGGACTACTTATACCAATGCCCACATTGCCGGTAGAGGGAAACTTGTTTTGTGCAATACCACTATTTGCAATGAAAATTAAGCCTAGCAAAGTCGGTAATATTTTGAGATAAACATTTTTGGTTTTCATGATGAGTAAAGTTTAAAAGGTTAGAAATTAAAGAGTTAGGATAAGTAAAATTGGTTTAGGGCAAACAAAGTTGGTATTGTTAAACTTTTGTGACACCTTAGTGATAATAGTGCTGCGGTACTATCTATTAGACGCAGCGACTCTTAAAAGTAACCGACCCGACTAAACTATTTTTTCTCATGCCTACCTCCCCCCTGAGCGACGAAGCGCTGGTGCAGCAAATCAAGACCACCGCCGACCCGGCCCTGTTGGGAGTGCTGGTGCAACGCTACCAAACTACGGTGGTGCAAGCCTGCTACCACTACGTGAAAGACCACGACACCGCGCAAGACTTGTCGCAGGAGGTGTTTTTGCGGGTGCTCATCAAGATCCATAGCTTCGACGGAAAAGCGGCCTTTTCTACCTGGCTGCACACCATCGTCGACAACCGCTGCATTGATCATCTGCGAAAAGACAAGCAGGCGTTGCACCAAGACATTTCCGAGCGCATCATCGCTACGCTGGCCGAGGAGTTAGAGGATGAGTCAGAGAAGCTCACGATGGAGAAGTTGCTGGTGATGATGGAGGAGATTAGCGGGGAGGCCAAGTGGTTGCTGCTGCTCAAGTACCAGGAAGGCTACTCGACGTGGCAGATGCAGCAGGCCACGGGTTTGTCGGAGAGCGTTATCAAGATGCGCCTGCACCGGGCCAAAGCCAAGTTGCAACAGCAGTTGCAGCGCTCCTCTAGATAAGAATCGTCATTCCGGAATCTCTCGTAGCATAGCGAAGAGAGATATCTGCCGCCGTGGGACGGGAATCCTCTTCGGGCGAAGGGGAGGAAAGGTTTTTCGTAGTCGTGTTCGGGGGCGAATTCGTAACAGGGGGATTCCCGCCTGCGCGGGAATGACGTCAAAGGCGCGCGCGGGGATGACGTTCGAAAAGGAGGGAATGACGGTTTGGAGGCGGGGTGATGGTTAAGGGAGGGGGAGAGAACGATGGGAGGGATTACCCCAGGAAGAAGTGGGTTTCCAGGCGTTGTTCGGTGGGGTAGCGCAGGTAGCCGTCGGCGTAGGGTTGAGCTTTCTGCCAGTGCATGAAGATGCCCCAGGCCAAAGTGGGGAAGGCTGCCGCTAAGGGTTTGGCCAACGCGGGCGGAAAAGGATAGAAGTTGCTGCCGCCGAACTGCTTCAGGGCGTAGCCCTGCGGAAAGCCGCTGTCGAGCAGTTGGGCAAAGTCGCCCTTGGTGTAGCCCCGCACGTGGGCCGAGTGGTTCTTCAGTTGACTGGGTTGCCTGCCCGCCAGCAGCAACAGGCGGTTGTGCAGCGCGGCCAGGTTGGGCACGCCCACGATGAAACTGCCCCCCGGCTTGAGCACGCGCGTCACCTCGTGCAAGATCCAGAACACCTCTTTCACGTGCTCCATAATCTGGTTCATAATGATCACGTCGACCGACCCATCGGCGAAGGGCAGCAGCTCGCGCTCGATGTTGGCCGAGAACACCTCGATGCCCTTGCCCTGCAACTCTTCTACGTAGGGCGGGTAGCTTTCCAGGGCGTGCAGACTGGCATTGGGATCAAACTCTTTGGCCAGCCGCAGGTCGTCGCCGTGGCCCGCGCCCAGGTCGAGCACGGTTTGGTAAGGAGCGGCGGTTTGCAGAAAGTTTTTAATGTGGTGGCGTCCGTAGTTAAGGGTGCGGTCGATCATGGTTCGGATAACTGCTAATTTGCCGAAATGTACGTATTTTTGCTCAGAACCAGCCGAGGGGGTGCCCTAAACTTCTCTTCACCGTCCTGGCAACCTGTAGCCACATTTGAAAACAATAATCACCTACGATGAATACTAACACGGACCAGCGCGTGCAACGAGAAGCCGAAGCCTACGACGAAGGAGAGGTATTTCAGCGCTCTATTGAACTTCAGGGGCGCTTCTGGCACGTGTTCAAGTGCCCCAATACGGTTTTCTTAGACCGTTACTTTGACCAAGCCAGCCTGACGCGTGTCCCCGGCTCGGTCGTGCTGGATTACGGGTGCCTCGTTGGGGAGTCTTCCTACCAACTATACCAACACGGGCCGCAACGGATGGTCGGTATTGATATATCAGAAATGGGCATTGCCCACGCGAAGCAGCACTACGGCAAACAGGTAGAGTTTCACGTGATGGACGCCCACCAGACCACCTTCGCCGACAACACTTTTGACCTGGTGGTGGGGCGGTCTATTTTGCATCATTTAGACTGGGAAACCGCCCTACGAGAACTCCGCCGAATTCTAAAGCCGGGGGGAGTTGCGGTTTTCTACGAGCCACTGGGCGACAACCCGGCCGCTAAGCTATTTCGGCTACTCACGCCCAAAGCCCGCACACTGGACGAAAAGCCTTTGTCCAAGTCGTAAATCAAATTCGCAAACCGTATACTGGGCAATGCGCACCACCAGTACGGTAATCTGGTCTCGGTGCCTGTGGCGATGCTTACCAGCCTGTTTCTCAAAAACCCCAACAATTGGTGGTTGCGCACGGCCAATGCCATCGACCGCCGACTGGCTAAAACTTTTCTTAAACACTGGATGCGCTCGGTGGTGCTGGTGTGGGAGAAGGTGGATTAACTGCTAGTAAGCAATCAGCGGGGCATCCTGGCCGTCGGTGCGGTTACGCAAAGCCTTGCCTCGGTAGGGTCCGGCGGCCCGGTTGTAGTACACCGCCCGCACTTGGTTGTTGGTGATCACGTTGGTGCTGGGTTGCCCCCAGCAGTTGTCGTTGATGGGCACGGCAAACCCCCGCACACTATTGCCGGTCACCCGGTTGCCCTGGCCCGGAAACTCCGGGCTGCGCCAGTAGAGGTAAATCCCCCCCTCGTTCGCCGGATTGTCGGGCCGGTTTTCGGCCGCGTCTTTAATTATCCGGTTGCCCTGCACCCGGCCGTAGCTGCCGCCCTCCAGCGACAGACCCCGGGGGGTGGCTCCCAGCAGCAGCACGTTGTCGGTCACCTCCACGCGGTCGGCTTCCAGCAAAGCAATGCCCACCCCCTGCTGCCCGTTGATATGGTTGGCGGTGATGCGGGAGTCGGCCAGCACCCGTTGGTTGGTGAAGATACCCGCGCTATCGAAGGTTCTTATTGTGTTTTGCCTGATAGTCACGTCACGGGAGATGCCCTCACCAAAGATCCGCACCCCCGGCCCGTAGCCCGCCTGCTGCGTGATGTCGTTGGCGTGAATGAGGACTCCTTCGGAAGCGAAAAAGGTGGCGATGGCCGCGTTGCGTCCGTTTTTAACCGTGTTTCCGGTGATCACCGCCCGGTGGGTGCCTTCCACGTCCAGGCCCACGTCGAGGCAGTGCTCCACGTAGTTGCCAATAATGGTAACGTCCTCAGTCCAGGCGGTCCAGATGCCCCCGCCCGCCACGTGCTGCACCGTGTTGTTCGACACCACGTGGTGGCCGGAAGCCCGCCGGTCACCGTCTTTCCCCCAGATTTCTACGCCGTGCTCGGCCAGTTGGCCGTCGGTGGTCTGCCCGTCGATGTGGTTGGCCTCAATGAGGGTGTGGTGGCAAAACGACCAGTTGATGCCCCGCCCCACGAAGTCGACGATTCGGCAGTTCTTCACCGTCAGGTGCTCGACATTGGCCCCGGAGATGCCAAAGTGCCCGGCCCGCCGGATGGTTACCCGGTCGATGCCGACGTGCGCCGCTCCGCCGTAGAGCAGGATGGCTCCCGCGGCCTCGTCGGTTTTGCGGGCAAAGTTGCCGTCGAGGGTGAGTCCGTGCACGGCAACGCGCTGGCCGGTGGTCAGGAGCAGGGCCAGCGCCTCAGAAGCGGTAAGCAGCAGGGTGCCCTCGCCAAACAGGCGGGTGTCGGACTTCAGGCGCAGCGCATCGGAGACGCGAAAGGTGCCGGGCGGCACGTAGACGCCGCCCCGCTGGTCGAGCGCTTCCTGGATGGCCGCGCGGTTGTCGGCCCGGTCGGGATGGGCGCGGTAGGGCGGGGCGGTGATGTCGATCACGTCAGGCATGCGCGGTGGGTTGGCGGGGGCGGGGGGCAGGCAGCGGCTGGTGGTTTAAGGTGCCGGAGAGCACCATTGCTACCAGCAGCCCGGTGAGCACGTTGACCGGGAACACCTGCTCCAGGGGCAGGTTGAGCATGCCGATGCTAAAGGCCAGCAGATAGATCAGCGAGGCGAAGATGACACTCTTTTCGTCTCGTTGGGTGGTGCTGAGGTAAGCGACAAAGAGCTTGCGAATGGCCAGCCCGACCATTGTCACGTAGAGCAGGGTGTAGGGCAATCCGAAGTTGGCAATCAGGTTCACGTAGCCGGTTTCGGAAAAGATGTTGGCGGGGCGCAGTCCGGCCAGTTGCACCCAGGAGATTTGGAACAGCCGCAGAAAACTTTCGTAGTGGTCTTCGATGCTGCCCTTTTTCATCAGGTAGACCACGGTGCCCACCTCAATAATTTGGTTCAAGAAGGCCACGATCACGAAAACGGTAGTTCCGACAATCAGCCCTACCGTAACCAGACTCCGGGCCCGCACCCGTTGAAAGTGCAGCAGGTGCATGGCCTGGTACCCGACAAATGCGAACGGCACGGCCAGTAAGGCGGTGAGCGATTGGGTGAGCAGCAGGAACAACCAGAGGGTAGCCAGCATCAGCTTTTTCTTCCAACCCCGAAAGTAGATCATCGTGAACCCCAGCAGGAGGGCCAGCAGGATGCCGAAGGCATTGGGATCGTCCAGAAAGCTTCCGAAACGCACCGCAAACGAGTCGGGGTAGGCCAGGCCGGGCAGCCGCTTGATGGTGACGAACAAGAAGATCTGAAGCAGATTAAAGAAAATGCCGATGAGCACGGTGTACTTTAGGACGCGGGCCAGCGAGGAGAAGTTGTAGGTACGGTAAGAAAGCAGAAAGAAGAAGAAGCCCGGGGCCAGGAAGAAGCCGGTTTCGATAAACTGGAAGTTTCGGGTCACCAGCCCCCAGGCCACCGGAATGGCGATGAGGAGCAACCACGCTCCGCCGTACCAGAAGTGTTGCTTGCTGATGCGGGTGGTGAACACCCTTTTGGAAGCCAGCACCACCAGCAACACGGCCAGCGTAACCAGGTACTTGCCCACCTTCAGGATCAACGGGGTTTCGCTGTAGGTGGGGCTGGTGCCGGTGTTGTTGATCTGCAGCGGATAGCGGTACGCGTTGTAGTAGAACGCGATCAGCAGCGTGAGCACCACTAGGAAGTCGATGGCGCTGAACTTGTTGATTTTTACTTTAAGACTTCTCACGGGCAAGGCGGCGAAACAGTTGATTGTAGTTCTCAATCATGTTTTCAACGGAAAAACGTTCTCTGGATTGTTGGTAGGCACTTTCTCGGATACCTGACAGTTGCGGGTAATTGTCGATGATATGGATCATCTTCTTGCCCAGCGCCTCAACGTTGCCGGGGGGCAGCAGGTAGCCCGACACGTTGTCTTCCAGTATCTCGGGAGAACCTCCAATTGCGGTGGCTACTACGATCTTCTTCATGGCCATTCCTTCGTAGAGGGTAGTTCCCAGCGGTTCGGCAAGCACCGAGCAGTTGAGCACTACGTCGAGCAGCGCGTAGATCGTTTGAAAATCCAGTTGGCCGGTAAAGGTAATCACTTCTTCCAGGTTTTCCCGTTTGATGGTTTGTTTCAACGACTCAGCAAAGCGGCGGTCTGCTTCGTTTTCGTCGAGAACACCTCCCACGATAAAGCACCGGAACGGACGCGTGGTGCTCTGATCTTTGACGAACTTCACGGCTTGTACGAACGTTTCGTGTCCCTTCCAGGGGGTGATGGTGGCCACCAGACCGAAACAAACCGTTTCTTTCTCCAGTCCGTAGGTGCGCCGCACGGCCGGGGCAGCCGCTTCGGTGTCGGGCAGGGTTTGATGATCCAGTCCGTTTCGGATGGTGATGAGTTTGGCATCCGGCGCACCGGCCCGCCGGTAGGAGGTTTTCACGGCATCCGATACGCACACAATGGCATTGAGCATCATGGCTACGTATTTCGACAGTTTGAAGTCTGAGGTGCCCGGAGTGAGAACGGGGTGATGATGAATGAGCACTACCTGGGTCCGGAATAGCTTGGCCAACGCGCAGTAGACGAACAGGCCGAACCCATTGGCGACCACCACATCTATCCTTTGGTGTTTTGCTAACCGAAGAACTTCCCGGTTGCCCAGCACCACGTTGCGAAGCAAGGTAAGCAGAGCTACTTTTTTGGACCCGCGGGAGAGTTTTTGAATGTGTTGGGTGGGGTGAACGCGAATGCCACGTTGCGAAAGGCGGCGGGCAAACGCCCCTTCCGGAAGGATGACCAGGCTTTCTATTGCTTGATTGTGCTGGATTAATCTTTCCAGAACAATCTCTCCCCCGGAAAAGCCTTTCATGTTGGATACAAAGAGCACGCGTAGTTTTCTATGTTCTTTCATTGAATCCTCCGTGAGATTTGGGATTGATCAATATCTTGATCACCATTCCAACCCGGTCTGGCTGCTTTCTTCTGACCCGATTGACCAGGGTTAAAAGAAAGGTGAGATAAACTACGGGGGTGCACCAGGGAAAGTACTTGCGCGTGATCAACAGTCGGTTTCTGAGCGAATAAAAGTCGCTTAGTATGCTTTTTTCGGTTTTTTTTAGCTGGCTCGACCCCCCGATGGTGGCTCCTTCTTTGTGATACACAACAGCCTGGGGGGCGTAGGCCAATGACCAGCCGCGTTTCTTCCCCCGCTTTATCCAGTCTAGCTCCTCAAAGTAGAGAAAATAATCTTCCTCTAGCAAGCCCACGTCTTCTACGAATTCTTTAGGCACAAACAGAGAGGCCCCAGCCAAGTACGATATCTTGTTTACCTCGGCTGGTTTGAGCACGGGGGTCACGTAGGCAAACCACGGATTGTAGTGATACCCTCCCCGGCACTGAATGCTTTTTGGGTTGCTGAAGTGAAGCAGGGTGGCCCCCAGCATGCCCACTTTTTGCTTGTCTTGAACGAGTTGGTGGTGGCGGTTGATATAGTGGGTGAGCACGTCGGGACCAACCACGGTATCGTTGTTGAGCAACCACAGGTAGGCTAGGTTTTTATCGCGCAGGGCATACTTGATCCCCAGGTTGTTGCCGTAGGAAAACCCTCCGTTCTTTTTACTGTCAATGATCGTGAGAGGGATTGCTCCGTTGTTTTCGCTGTTCTCTAACGCTTCGGCGGCGAGGTAATTGTAGTCGATTGGTTTTGATGCCAGAGGGAGCATTAGCTCGCGGTGCGCTCCCGGATAAGGAGATAGATTGCCCTCGGCCCAGGCTCTCAGATAGTCCGCAGATTGGTTTTTAGATCCATTGTCTACCACCACCACATGCACATCGGGGTAAGCCAGTTTGAAGACGCTTTCCAAGCACGCGATGGTATCTTCCCACCCGTTGTAGTTTACAATAATGACGTAGGTACTGAACACTTTTGGAAACGGTTATCGTAGTTTTCTCTTAAGATAGTCAACCCCATTCAGCGCCCGTAGTTTTATCAGGAAGCGCAGCACGGATAACGGAAGAAACGGAACGCACCGTATGATAAGCCTCAAGAAGATCGAGGGAAACCGCTGCGCTACCTGACCGAGCCGTCGTTTGATTTCTGGCCCAGAGAGGTTATACAGATCAGCTACTACGTAACCCAATAAGTTTTTCTCTGCGTGGGATCGTAAGTATGGTCGTAGCTGATGGTGATCATTTTTCGCTAACGCTTTCTGCTGAATGGTTACCAGCTCGAAGTAGGCATTAAACATCTTTTGGTAGTTCTTGCTTCGACTGCTTGCGTGAATACGCACCAACGCCCGCGTTCCCGGGCGGGCATCGTACCGGAAAGAGCAGCCCGCTACCGCACACCGAAACCAGTACTCCCAATCTTCCACTTCCTGTAGCCGTTCGTTAAAATGCCCAACCCGATCAAAAACGCTCTTGCGGATGAGTGGAGCGTTCATCACCATAATGTTTTTAACCAAGAGTTGTTTGGTTAAGGGTTCTCCTTGGCCTGAAATTTCGGGCATCCACCGCTGGTTGGTACCTGCGATGTTCTTGAACTGCTGTTGGGAGTTATCAGACCGAAAAAAGCGCACATCGCTGTAAAGAATGTCTACGGTTGACTGACTACTCAGCGTCTCCGTTTGAAGGCATAGCTTGTCAATTTCCAGCAGATCATCCGAATCTAAAAACTGAATAAAGCTTCCCTTGCTATGCTCAATGCCTCGGTTGCGGGCGCTGTTGGGACCTTGGTTGGGCTGGCGCAGATAGATAAATCGCTGGTCGCGCGCGGCGTATGACCGCACCACGCTGGAAGTATCGTCCGTAGAGCCATCGTCTACCACTAGACACTCCCAGTCTTGGTGTGACTGCGCAAGCAGACTATCCAGCGTGTGGGGTATAAGATGACCATAGTTGAAGGTAGGGACGATCACCGTGACCAGGGAAGTGTTCAAGGTTCTTGGGCTAGGCGAAGACGGAAGGTCTTAGTTTTTAATCAGTTTTCGGGCCGCTATTTGGTTCCCGTGCAATAAGCTCACGTAGTATACCCCTTGGCTAAGCGACGACAGGTCCACTTCAAAGTTGTAGACCCCTTTGGTTTGAAAACCCTCCTGAAGCACTTGCATTACCCTACGTCCTAAATGGTCATACACCGAGAAGGACAACTTAGCATCATAAGGCAATTTGATGAAAAGTTCTGCTTTATCTTCCACCGGGTTAGGGTAAAACCAAGTGTCAAACACCGGTAGGTGCGTATAGAGGGTGAAAATCTCGTTCACATTTTTTAGCTTCAGGATGCGGCCTTCTCCGCCCTGCAGTTGGTCGAGGGTGAGTGTGGTTTCGTTTCGCTGCTCATTGTAGCTGCCGGTTACCGCGGTAAACACCGTGTCTCCGGCATAGTCTATCACCGAAGGGCTCAGGCTCATGTTGCCGATATGGTCGCCCTTGAGCACCACGGTGACGTTGGTGATGTCGGAAAAAAATTTGTTGACCAGCAGCACGTTATATTCTCCTTCTCTTTGCTGGTGCTCGAACATGCTAAGCAGTAAATTTGGATCAGACGTTTGCTGAATAACGGGGGTTCCGGCATGAATCTTATTGGGCACCGGTTCGCGGGTGGGCTGGTTGCTGGCGTGGTTCACATCCAGTAGCTTCGACTGCATCACAATGGGGCCCAGCAGGTTGTGAATGAAATGGTTTATCTGCTGGGCGGTGTAGTACTTTTGATCCGGCTCGCCATTTTCGTCGACCAGGGGTGAAGAAGTGAAGGCAAAGCTACCCAAAGCTACCGGACCCACGTTGGACCCCGGATCGTATTTGAAGTAGATGAGTCCTTTGGCTCCGTAGGCAATGGGGCAGAACGCCATAAAGCGAAGCTGGCTGCTGGTAGGTTCGGGATAGTCGAGGTGCGCCGAGGTATTGACGTAGGCCCAAATCGGTCGGTCGTCGGTTCGGTTGAGCATCGATTGCATGTTGTAAAAATAGTCGCCCCGCACCCGGTCTTTTAGTACCGGATAGTGATCATAGGAGAGCACATCGAGCCGACCATTTGATACACTATCCGCAAGGTAGAGGTCTAAATATCGCTCAAATTGCTCGCGTTTTATGAAACCGTAGCTAGGCAGCAGGTTTACGAACGCCAGTTTGGTGCTATCCTCTGACTTAAGGAAGTTGACCCATTGTTTTACGGTGGTAGCGTGGTGCGCTTTGGGTTCATCCACAATGTTGTACCCGTAGAGTGCCTCTCGCTGATTTGAGCTCAGGCTCTGGTAAAACTCCATCATACGGGCGGCAGTGGTATCGACAAAGGGACTGGCAACCCAGAAACGATCATCGGTCACTAGGTACTTTAGCCCGAGCTGTGAAGCTAAATCCAACGAATAGGTAATGCCAGCTTCGGTTCGGTCAATGTGAAGCTTGTCTTGCGTGCCGGTTAGCAGGTTAAAGTAAGCATCTTTTGCTCGCTGAAAGCGGATGAAATCCTCTGCGTAGTTTTTATCTTCCGAAAGGCGCGGATCATTGTAGGTGCCGATGATAAACTCCTGTTGCTGAAACTGAGCGTAACAAAAGGTCAGGGATGCGAATAGCATAAGTAGCAAGACACCCCCTTTTCTGATAAGCATACGTAGTTGGTTTAGCAACCCTAAATATACGGAAATTTCAGCTATCTTCTTCGCAACAAACACTTCGCTAAAATTTTAAGACTCCTAAAGGATATTCTTTTTGATACGCGCAGCGGCGACCAATGGTAGAGCCACCAAACTGACAAGCCTTGGCTTGTGGTAGCCCGGCAGACTTTATACCACCAATCGCTTAGTACAGTGTGAAGTGCTTGCGGATCGTAGGTAGGTTGTTTACTGTTCTGTTGAACAATTAAGATAAACCACTCTTCCACCTGTCTTACAGTTTGTAGTCGTCGAGGAAAACTGAATGAGCAGACTTGTTGATGCAATAGTAACTGCTCGATTGACATTGAGAAGCCCATCTTTTGAAGCTGATGGGACCTAATAGAATGAGTGCCCTCAAGCTGCTGCGCGAACTGCTGTTGCGAGATGCTCTGCTTATGAATGGTGTAATGAAGCAGTATCTGGGGCAGGTTGGCAAATTTAGTTACCGAAGCAGCGCGTACCCAAAGTTCATAATCTTCAGCAGCCTGGTAGGTAGTTTGGTAGTAAAGCTGGTGTTGGTCTATAACCGACTTTCTCATCATTACCGCAGGATGGGCCATGCCGGTTTCAAAAATCAGATTTGCTTTGATATGGGCATCTTCGGTGTAGTACTTAATAGTTTCGGTTTTCTCTCCGATCAACTTGATGTACGTTCCGCACATGCCCACGGCGGGGTGCTCACGCATAAAGGATACTTGAGCGGCTATTCTTTCGGGCAGACCAATATCGTCGGCGTCCATACGGGCTACTAAGTCACCTCGAGCAGCAGCAATGCCTCTATTTAAAGAATGTTCTAAACCCTGATTTCTATCGTTTTTTAGCACTCGTATCCTTTCGTCCTCAAACGAAGTTATCACGGCTAAACTATCGTCGATAGAGCAGTCATCAATGATAATAAACTCAAACGCGGTGAACGACTGAGAAAGGATACTGTCAATCGCCCTACCTACGTAGGGCTGCGCGTTATATACAGGCATAACGACGGAGACCTCTATGGCAGCAGCATCGGGCATTCTGTAGGGGATACGTTAAACCAACTTCCAAGTTTTAGATACCAGGTCGTCGCCGCTTCCTTGCCCCGCTTTAAACCATTGCTGGGGGGCAATCACTGCTTTGTTGGGGCTGGCATTCAACCAGGCGCCCCACCAACTAAAACTGCTGTTGGCGATGATGTGGTGTTGGCACAGACTCATCAGGCGCAAATCTTCGGCCGCCTGGTCTGGGCCGTTATTATCTATTAGATGGTAAGGACTCGGGATGGATAGATGCTTTTCTACCCACGCCGGGTCGTCTGAAAACACAAAGTAGGTAAACGTTTTACCGGTCAAAGTAGCCAAATGCGCTATCGCTCGGTGGTAGTAGCGGGCGTCGAGGGCTACGTACACCGCGCTGGCCAGGGGGTGGCTCACGTAGTCGCCCCTTCTCACGTGGACAGATACCGCGGGGGTGCGCTGTATCAGCGCCGCGTGCTCAGCATTTTTTCCAGTGGGTGCATCCTTAAAGGTAAAATCCTGGCGAATGGTATCCACATGGTCCGCAAAATACCTTTCCGATTGCCAGTATCCTTCTAGCACAGCATCCGGGTGACAGGAAAACAGGCGAGGATCGAAACGATGGCCCTGCTGAACCACCACGCTTCGTCGGTAATACGGAAGAAATTGTCGCTCAAGCCGACCGCGAATTTTATTAACCAGCGATTTTTGCGCGGATGAAGCCGCGACGAGCGGAACGCCTATTTGGAAAGTATCCAGCGCATAGGCGCGCGAAGTCGTGCCTTCACCTTGCTGCAGCGAGGTGGTGTCCAGTTGCAGCGAGGTGTTCTTCCGTAGGGCCAAACTGCGTCCGAAAGCGTACTGAAACATCTGGTTGCCCAGGCCGCCCGCCAGTTTGATTGTGATCATTTCTTCTTGGCTAGGATATGATATCCAAAATTGAGCAGTTCGGCTGAGCCGGTATCGCGTTTCGACAGAGACTGCAGAGTTTTGATTAGGGATCGTATTGCTAGTTTTGTGATGGCGGACAGCGAGGACGATGCGTATTCGTTAGCAATCGTGGACAGGCGGTATAGCTCTTGAGCGAGGTAACTGAAGTAGTTTCCGTTGGGCGTGCATTCTAAAATAGTAAATCCATTGGCCTCCAAATGGTGTTCGTAAAAATATTTGCTAAAGCCAGTACAGAAATGGTACGGGGCAAAGTGCGTCATACTGCAAAAGGGGGCCGTTAAAATTAGGTTGCCCTGGGGTTTCAGTAGTCGGGCAAACTCCTGGAGCGCTAGCACTGGATTGGGAATATGTTCTAACACCTCAGCGCAGAGCAGCGCGTCAAATGATTGGTCTTCGCGAGGAATGGCCGTGATGTCTGAAACAATATCCAGTTTGCCATAATCGAATTGCGGAACCTGTAAGCCGACAGCTAGTTCTTTGGGATCGTACTCTGCGAAATCTTGGGCCACGTACTCCAGGTGACGACAAAACTTTTTGTACTGTTGCTCACCAGCTCCTGCGTCTAACAACATAGAACCCGCGGGCAGTTTTTGTAGCTGCTTGCTGATCCAAGTTATTCGGTTGCTCTCGTTATTCAAACCAAATTTTTCCATGTGGGCAAAGTAAGTGCTTATTTTTTAAACCAGAAACATCCGCAGCCGTAGCGTTGCTGGTTGGCGAGTTCTTCGGTTGCATCCTTTATAATACCTACTTTGTCGGCTTGGTCGCGGTCGGGAATCAACGAAAATTCAACTAATTGTAGCTGGTCAAAGGTTTCTACTACTTGTTGGCGTGAATATATTCTATGGGCATTGAATAGAATCTGGGGCTTTCCAACCGGCACTACAAATAGCAAATCTCCTCCCGGCGCAAGCACGCGTTGCAGTTCGTTCATAGCGACTAAATCGCCATTATAATCGAGTGCGTCGCCGTATCTTCCTAGTCCTACGTGCTCTACGGTGTGCATGCAGGATAAAGATTGCAGCGCGTTATCTGGAAAGGGAAGGTGTTTCAGGTCAGCATGTTCGCACGTTAGGTTGCTTAATGATAGTTTTGCCGGGCGATAATCATAAAATCTAACCGGAACAAATGCTGACAAATTGCTGGCAAAGCTCAGAATAGAAGAAATATCCGTATGCTCCTGGGGCTGGGTTTGCTGAAGTACGCGCATGGCCCAGGCCGGATGGTAGACGTAGTGCCGGTCGAACTCAGTAACAGAGGTGGCTTCATTGTAAATCGGAAACCGCTCTTCCCAGCGTAATTCAAACCTTGGTGAGCTTTGCTGAGACAACTGCTCAAATGTTCGAAACTGCGTGCGAAAACGTTCCTTTTTCTTATACAGCGAAAAAACTTTTTTTAGATACCTCAAGGGATAAAAATCTACCGCTTTAATTTATTTATAATTTTGCGAATGACTCGAGAGAACTTGCTACGGAATAACAAACGACGGAACTGCTCAGCCGTATGGTGCGGATCAGTAGATGCTTGATACTGCCAATATCCCTGATTGTCCTGATCAGGTTCGTAAAAAATTCCTTGCCAATTAGCCAGATATCGCGCCTGGTCTTCTTGCTGTTTAACCAAGTTAGTGGCTTTTACTTGTTCGTTGGCGTGAGAAAAGTGCTCAATGTATGAGTCCGGCGAATCGAGGCAAACATAACCAGCTTGCCACATCTTGAGGCAAAGGTCGCCGTCGGCGTGGTAGAAGGTATACTGGTTTTCATCCGCGTACGCTACCTCCGCTAGTGCTTGCTTCAGATACAATCCGTGGTTCACAAACATCTTATCGCCTAGTGTGTAGCCTACTTTGTACTTCTCTTCTTCCGGCCAGTTGCGCCAGTAGAAAGCCATTGCGCCTATTTTCTGGCCCTGCTGCAACTGCTCCTCAAACTCCCGCACCCCGTTCACAATAGCCCCAGGCACCACCAGGCAGTCGTCGCTGAGCATGCAAACGTATTTTCCTTCGGCGCACTTGAACCCCAGGTTCATGAAGTAGCCCCACGACCGCCGCTCGATGGGCTTGCCCTGCCACCCACCCCGGTTGTGTTGCACAATACTGATCACGTCTTTTTGCTTGATGAGCCAGCGCAACGTTCGGTCGGTAGATCCGCCATCGACGACGATGATTTCGTGCGCATAGTCGCGCAGCTCTTTTCGTACACTGTCGATGGTTAGTTTCAGAAAACGATACCGATTATAGGAACCGATGACTACCGACACCTTAGGAAGCTTCACCACGGGAACAAAAACTTGCTGATTTACTGATACTGTTTGATGCCTACGAACAGGCTTCGGTCATGGCGGTCGATGTAGTCGCTGTGCTTGATGTTGTCCAAAAAGTCGTACTGCTCGTAGACCAGTTCAAATCCGCTCGTTCGCATTATTTGCAGTAAGTCTTTCTTGCAGGGCCAAAACGAGCGCGTATTGCTGTAGGATCGCCATAATTCTTTCTCAACGAACGCTCGTTCGTCTTCTTCCGAATATTCATAGAACCACCGACCTTGGTTGCCTTCGTGCGTGGCTAGCTTCGACAGGCCGTAGTCTACCCGATTGGACGAGGCATCCGCTATTTTACCCTGGATTTTGTTCTTCAGTTGGTACAGTTTGTTGTCGTACAGCGGGTCGTGCTCGCGGGCGTAGTGGGTGTGCACGATCAGCATCCGCTCGGTGAGCGTGCCCACCAAGTCAAGAAACTCCTGGGGGTTATCCAAGTGATACAGCAGACCGCAGCAGAACACCACATCGAACGAACCGTGGTCGGCCAGGTTCTTCACGTCATCTTGCACAAATTTGAGGTTGGGCAGGTTGAGTTGGTCGGCCACCTGTCGGCACTTAGCCACGTTCGTTTCCCGGGCTTCTATGCCTAGGGCTTGATAACCGGCTCGGGCGAAGGCTACCGTATACCCACCTTCCAGACAACCTAAGTCGACCACGCGGATTGCGCTCCGGTCTTTCTCCGGAAAGTGTTGGTTGATTGTTCGCAAAATGGCCTTACATTGTTCGCCGTCGCTGAGCAGCGGTTCATTGGCTCCTAGAGTACGGCTGCCGTCATTCAGCAGAATATTGTGCGCGGTGAATTCCATTAACTGGCTAGTGTTTCACGATACAGTTGTTGATAGTGCTTGGCTTGTATCGCCTGATCGTATCTTTCGACGGCAAATTGACGAATTTTTTCCTTAGAAAACCCATTGTCACCGGATAAAAACTGTTCCAGTGCATCGGCGAGTGCTTCCTCACTCAAATCTTCTACGAGGATACCGTTGAAGCCCGGCCGAACAACGTCGGTCATTCCGCCCCGCTCGAACGACAGCACGGGGGTGCCGCAGGCCATTGCTTCCAGCACGGTGTTCGGGAAATTGTCTTCCCGCGACGGAATAACGAACAAATTGGCTGCCGAGTAAGCACGACTCATGCCTGCCTCATCGCGGATAGTGCCAGTGTAGACCACCTCTGGCAACAACTGGCCCGGCATTTTTTCTCCTACCGCGCACAGCACCACGTTACTCCGGCTGGACAGATGCTTTAGCGCTCCGGCAAGTAGGTCGAACCCTTTGCGGTGCGAGCCGAGAGCGTCGCTTACAAACAGTAGCACTTTTTTGTCGTGGGGCAATCCAAGGGCATCTCGGGCCGCTGGCCTATCGCGGGGCGTGAACACGCTGGTGTCTAGTCCGTACGGGATGCAGCGATGGGGAAACCGGTTGAACAGGGTGCTTTGTTGCGACGCTCGCATCAGCCACTGCGAAGGCGATGCAATGGTGATTGGGGCTCGGTGAGCATCAAGTGACTTCGCTTTGATTCGCAGGTTTTCCTCAGCCGCTTGCTCATCGGCCGCTCCTGGCAACAGCGGGCAACGTTCGCAGCGGTCAAGAAAGCCGGGACACTCTCCGGCGTAGTGACACCCACCGGTGAAAGGGTTCATGTCGTGCAGTGTCCAGATTAGTGGCTTGCGGTTTTTACGGAAAAAGCTTTCGTAATCAAGGAAGCGCGAAATCCAGTGGAAGTGAACAACGTCGGCGCGGTGGTAGTGGGGGTGCCGGGTGATATCAAACTCGGTGCGAGGAAAAGAAAAGTCTTCGGTAGACGACCGCCCGGTCAATTTCTTCTGATTCTCGTAGAAAACGTTCTTCTTTAGCCCGGTTCTGTAGAGTAATCGATCTTTCTTGCTTACCCCACCGAACGAAACGCTGTTGGGTATCTCGGGCCTGAACTGCTCCAGAAAAAGCATGGCCGAGTCCACCCCCTGGGCCAGCAACCCCCGATGAAGCCGAACGGCAGCGGTGGCGGCTCCCCCTTTGTCAAACGTGCTCACGTGTAATACTTTCATGCGAGAGCTAGTTTGGCGTATAGGCGGATGCGCTCCCGGTTGGATAACGAACGATATACCCGAAAGGGAGAAATTTGCACCAGCTTCTTGGTCTCTTTAGTCAATTGGGGCAAATCAGCAATCAGCCGGGCCCAACTTTCATCTAGGTATCTACGAAACGCCACTGAGTCGTATCTCCTTGCCCGCTGATTAGCAGCTTCAAGTTGCAGAAGCACGGCATGAGCTCGCCGAACGGAGTCTTCGTTCTGGTAGGTAAAAGATCGACTAAGCACGTGACGAATGAAGCGAACTTCTTCTTGAGAGGCTTCAATGCCTACCTTACTCAATTGGGTTTGCACCACCCGAGCCAAGCATCGGTCTTGGGCTTTGGGACGGTGCGAAGAAATTTGTTGGTCGTGAATCCGGTAGCCGATCAACACGTCTGGAAGGTTAGCGATCTCCCATTGCTCGGATAACCTTGACCATAGCTCGTAATCCTGGGCGTATCGAAAGCGATCGTCAAACGGCGTATCCAGCTCCCATAGTGCGCTGGCGCGTAGAATAACGGAGGGGTGAATAAACGGATTATAACACAGCAGCGCTACCTGTAGGTCATTGTTCTGGGTAGGGAACGTTCGGTCGTGATCATCGGGGAGCCCCAGTAACCGGCCCCAGGTACCGCACAACCCTACGGCAGGGTGCGCTTCCATAAAATTGACTTGTTGCTCCAGTCGCAGCGGATAGCTTACGTCATCAGCGTCCATACGAGCGATGTATTTTCCCTTCACTTGGGCTAGTCCTTTGTTGAGCGACTTGGTGAGTCCGAGGTTGGTCGGGTTGCGGATGATGCGAATGCGGTGGTCTTGGTAATCGTTGATGATAGAGGTGCTGCGGTCGGTAGAGGCATCGTCGACGATGAGGAACTCGAAGTTTTGGTAGGTTTGTGCCAGAATACTTTCCACAGCTTCGGTTAAATACGCCTCGGCATTAAAGACGGACATCAGTACGGTGACCAGCGGCTCCTTCATGGCTTGCTGAAGAGTTTATTTTTTATGGTGCCATACCAGCGACGAGCGCGGCTTTCTAGTTCGTATTGTCTTTTCAGGCGTTGGTAGCGACGCGGGTTAAACGTTTTTTCTGCTTCTTGTTGCACGCGATCAAATATCTGCACGTAGGCGGCTCCGGTTTCTTCGAAGGAGTAAAGGTGGCTATGGGCCAACGCCCTTTCTCGATAGGTTGGATAGTTAGTTACCGCTAGTTCTATTTTCTCCCGCAGCTTCCGCGGGTCGAAGTCGCCATAGTCCTGAAAGACATCCTTTGATACGTAGGCGAGCAGTTCTTCGGAAAAGTAGCACAGTTCACGCATGGCACCGCTGTCGAAGCCCACGACGGGCAGGCCCGTACTGATAGCTTCCAGGACGGAGTTGGGACAAGGAGGATTCAGGTGACTGTACAAAAAAATATGGTGTTCTCGTAGTAGCGCGGCAATAGTTTCTGTTTTCTGTTCACCTATCCAGACGACATAGCTTCTTTCCAGTAGTGGCTTAAGACGGTCGTTTTGGACAGGACCAACCACGGTGAGTTCCAGGGGCATTATTGAAGAGAGTTCGTCTAACGCTGATACCACCGGCTCTATCATATCAATGTTACGAAACCCACCGGTAGTAATGAACTTAATTGTGGTAGGTGAAACCCGGAAGACTGTGGGTTCTGGAAAAAATACTGCTTTGTCTACCCCGTTGTAGATGGTTTCATACGCTGAGGCAGACTTTTCTCCGAACATAGCAACGCACTGCGCCTGACTATAATCGCTCTGAAAAATGACGTAGTCTACGTAGTGCTGGTATATTTCTTTGATATCCCAGTTTAGAGCCTGATAATGGTCGGCATGCTTTTGTGGATAGTAGATACCGTCTAATCGCTGAATGACCCGCCCCCCTGACTTTTTGAGCATAGCCACCGCGTGCAGGTCGTACTTCACAGGAAAGAAAAGGGTATTGGAAGTCTGCAATGTTTTGGTATAGGGATAATCACGCATATCCAAATAGGCCTGTAGATTCTGCATGAAGGTGACAATGCCGCCCACGTAACCGCTGTGCTGATGAAAGGGAATGAATATGTCATTATTAGTCAAGTTCTGTGTGTGTTATTTTTATCACAGTTCAAAGCACTCAGCATACTTATTAGCTATACTCTCAATAGGTGGTACGACTATCAGCTCCTGAATACTGGTGTAATGCTTTATGAGCATTTTCAGTAAAGTAGGGATATCTTCTTTATCGTTAAAACCTAGGCCGCCATGACCGACAATCTCGGGATGACCACCTCGGTTATAATATATGCTAGGCAATCCGCAGGATAATGCTTCAATAAGAGCATTAGAGCAGGGATCATTGTCGCTTGCCGTAATGTAGATATCGTGTTGCCTTAGTATGTTAGCCAATTCACCGGAGTCGACGGGTGGAATAACGTTGATATTATTAAACTGACCATTTACTCTTCCCACAAAAGTATATTCGTACAAGTCAAAATCGAGGTGTTCATCCAACCATTGATAAATAGATTCGCCTTTTCGTGGATTGTCTGACCAACTACTTGAGATGAGCTTAGTCTTCCTACGGTTAGAAAAGGCAATTCTACCGTTAGTATTAAATATCTCTGAGTCTGCTCCGTTTTGAATAAGAATAGGATTTACGGGCTTGTATTTCAGTTCAAGAGTTTTGAAAAGACTCCATGCTGATTGAAAAACCGAAATATCAGCGACTTTTTTATTAACAATAAATATATTTTGATCCAGTTCTTCATCTTTACCTCGGATAAGTGAGGTGGGACCGTCAATCCTATGGATGATACGCTTGTCACGAGTCCTTATTTTTTTTGCTTCATCGATATTAATGTGAAAGGAATTAAATAACAACGCACTAAATGTTCCTCTAAGTTTGTTCGATATCTTCCAACCTTTACTTGTCAACGCTTTTGAAAGAGCCAAGAGCATTTGATTTCCTCCCCCCCAGGGAGGTTTATGAAATTTAAAGTATATGGATGCTTTATGATGATTAGGAAAGATAAACTTTCTTTTGGAGACTGCTCTAAAGCGCTTGTAACTTTGAGCGGGCATAGACTCTGGCAATGAGAAAGTTTGGTAAAGACTAGAGAAAAGACTAACTATCTTATTTACCTGATGCTCTTGAGAAATTTGGTAACTACGATTGGTAAATCTACTTAGCGTATTTTGGTGAATGTCATTAAGGATCATATCTTTTGCTTCAGCTATATTTTTGAACAACTGCTGTTCGTCTAAGATATCTGGAGCATGCCCTACATCGGTTGATACAATCTTTGTTTTAGAAGCAGCACATTCTAATATCGCTTTTGGACCGCCTTCCAATCTACTAGCCACCACGTACACATCAATAATGTTGTAAAGGGCATTTACAACACTGTGATCTAATATGTTGACCTCGATGTCATCTTTAGATTCATCTACGTCTTCGCCTATAAAAGTAAACGGTATATTTGCTTCGTTCAGCTTTCTCTTAAGCCAAAATCTTCTTGGACCACCGAGCAAGACGTGGATATCTCTGGTTTCTTGATAAATAGCTTTAACTATCTGAAAGAACACATCAGGCCCCTTGACATACTTGGGAGTTCTTAGATCTTTTCCTTCAGTATCCCTTTGAAAGCTACCAATAAGGTATTTACCATTGGGGATATTATGTTTCCCTTTAAGTTCCGTAAGAGAATGCATATCAGCTTTCGCATACGGGTAAAATTTTTGCAGGTTTATAGCATAGGGAATGTAAGCATAGGGAAGCGACAATAGTTTTACGTACTGCTCGGCTTTCCTAGAAGGGACAATCCATTTGTCAATGAAAGGCATAATGTGAAGATAGCTAGGCTGAGCTAGCATATACCTTACATCATGAGGGAGGTGGCAAATAATGTACTTTTTCTGTAGTAAGGCTTCGCTCTGATCACTTAAGCCGTACCAATTCACCGCATGGATTACGTCAGCTTCTTCAATTTGATCAACTAAATCTACAAAATCGGCCAACGCCTCTTTAGTCAATTTAAGATCATCATTAACAGCCCAGTTAATTTTTTCAGCACCAGTTAGATAGACCTTAGTTCTCATCGCGCTCGTAAGGCAGTTAATAGTTGATGTACGCTAACTAGTATCATTAGTAGAATTTTGTAATGAGCTATTTTTCGCATACTACTGAAAATCCAGTGGTGTAGCCCGAAAGTATTGAGTGATTCTTATAATAGTTTATATTATCCCATTTTAACGCTTTCTTACAGAACCGGCGAACTATTTTTATTAGTAGCTTTGATTGCCAGCCTGTCACCCTCCTATCAATCAAGATAGCGCGAACCCAAAGCTTAGTCATGTTAGCTACTACTGAAAAAAACAACCCTTGTTTCCTAATGTCAATATTTCTAAATCCAATACCTCCTAACGTTTCTAAGAAATAAGTACTAGTGTATCTTCCATAATCATGAGGGTCAGCGTGTACATGAAAGATAAAGGGGGTAGTGATTAATACTCTTCCCCCTGGTTTTAAGATTCTGTATGCTTCTCTGAGCACAGGTAGCGGGTCGGGAACATGTTCCAGAACCTCAGAAAGAATAGCCCCTTCGTATCTATGATCATCTACGGGAACTGCCGTAATATCGCACAGATAATCAGGCTGCGCGCTCTCAGCAATGTTAGCGTATTCTACGTTGAGCTTATAGTGCTCTATGTTAAATATGCCCCTTTTCGCTCCTTTAAGACCACCTAGATCAACGATCTTCGCATTGTCTTCGAATAAATTTATATACTTTAAATAAAATGTATCAACGTAATAGCGCCTGAACGAATAGTCTATATCATTAACTACTCTGTGCATGCATTCTGTGCAATTATTACCCATTGATCAGCGTTTGTTCATCGTCTATAAATTTTGATAAACCAATGTGTTCGTCAAAAAAATTATCTTTCCTGTAAGGAGCCAATTTAGCAAGCACCTTTTTCTTATCCCCATGCGAGAGATGACCGTATGCTATACTTCGCGAATGGGGGTTTAGTCCAATAGGTGGAACTTCATCCTTTCGAGCAAGAAACAGCAAGTTAGATTGTGCCGAGGGGGCTTCTTTCGGAGTGAGTAGCTTCCAAATTCTATATAAACTATTTATTAGCCTTTCTCTGCGTCTATTATGGGAATAACCAATAGCTCTATCCAGGTAGTAATCGCCTTTACCGAACGAGTAGTCTTCAATTAATGTGAAGCCATTCAGCACCAGTGTTTGCTTTAACCTTCTTTGATTAAAGAAACGAATATGATGTCCTTCTGACACTGGAATGTTACCTCTTAAGATAGAGTACAAACGATAAGTAATATAAGAGTAATTAGGCGTACTAATAATTAAGCAACCGTTTGTCTTTAGCAAGTTATGAGCAGTTGCTAAAAAAGCATCAACATCAAAAATATGCTCTATTACCTCGAATGAAACAATAACATCAAATTGATTAGTAAAAGTATTGTTAAGACGCTCTACGTCTTCTTGATGATCAAAGTCGCATTTTATTGCTTCAAACCCCTTGTCACGGACTACACCTAAATGATTTTCCGAATAGTCTGTACAAAATACCTTAGCATTGAATTGCTCTCTTGCTATCTCAGAAAACTCACCGTTGCCACACCCTAAATCTAGCATATTAAAGTTACGTATGCTGAGCGATTTAAGTACTTTGAAACCCTGTTGATACCATGCTTTTTCGTAATCTTCTTTTCGATGACTAGCAGATGCCTCGTCGTGCTGTTTCTTTGACATATTACTGCTTACTGAACTTTATGATAATTCTCGTTGCATCAGTACCACAGAAATTATGGTTACTATCCTTTGAAATATCTTCCGCATGCAATACATGGAGATTTGGAACATATTCTCTGAATAAGGATATTAGATGGTTACCATTCTGAAAGTCCTGAATATCAGCGTTCGTAGTTTTGTAATTAATCGGCACCTCTATAAGTACCGCTCCTGCTCCTTTAGCAACTCTTACAATTTCGGATATCACTTTATTACTATCAAAGGCATGTTCTAAAGAGTGCGAGGCGTATATTAGATCAAAGTGATGGTCCGGGTATTGAATATCGTGCATGTCCATTACTGCTACTCGACTGTCTCGGCTAAAAAGATCTATTCCAAGTACTTGCGTTACTCCTGCTGCCTCAAGTAAGTCTAACTCTTTACTGTCTCTACACCCGATAACTAAAGCGTTTTTTAAACTTTTTAGATTTAGCTTTGAAGATAACAGATTGACTAAATAAGTCTTTCTCTCTTCTTCAAGAGATGTGCGATTCTTACCTTTACTAACCGATCTTTGTAACTGAACGTCTAAGTATTCTGCATAGGAAGCACTTGCTTTCTTTTTGAGCTGCCGAAATTTATCTTTTTTTAAAAAACTGAACATGGTATAAGTATTATTTGTAATAATCACTTTTTAATTGCAATAGTCCTGTTCGTAGACGTATTATAAGAAATCTTGCCTTCAACTATCACATAGCGATCTTCAATGAACCTTAATACTTCCTCTCTTTGATCAACTGCTTCTACTGTATCTAACCCGTGGCCCTCGCTTAAGATGTAATCAAAGATAAAATACCCTCTTTTGTTGAGGGAGGCAGTTAACTCCTTTACTACCTCTAAAGGATTTGGCAGATGTTCTAATACCGTTTGTAAAAATACAGCATCATATTTTTGCTCTAAGCATGGGAGCTGATAAGGTTCTAAGTTTAGAAACTTAATATTAGTATGCTGCTTGAGGCGAAACTTAGCAAAATGATAGGTAAAACCCTTGATGTCTGCCACTGTGAACTGATAATATTGCCCTAGTTTAGACTTAATCATACTGGTTACAAGCGGAGCTGCACCGCATCCATATTCTAAAATATGCCCGCCCTTAGTCTTATTCAAATAAGGCAAATAAGGAGTGTGCCAGTAAGGATCTAGCGCGTACCGATACACAGAGCCGAACAATAAATAAATATTTTGGTACTGCTGCCAAGCATACAAAAACTTTTTCTGGCTGGCGCTTCCTTCCACTTCTACTTTCTGAAAGTTGAGCCTGTAGTTAGCATAAAGAAAGAAAAAATCGTGAAATTTTAACAAACGTCCGTTTAAAGCTTGACTCCAGTATTCTGAGAATTCTTCAAACCAAGCCCTCTTCAACCCCGCATCAATAAGTTTCGCATAATGTCCTCGTTGGTAGAGAAACTTATCTATACGGTTTAAATAGTTTTCAATATGGCTAAATTTCGTGTTTCCCTCGTCTATTTTGCGATGTGCTTCTTCAATATCTATTTGTAGGTTATCATATAGATTACCTTGGGTTGATGCTATCATTAGGTAGAGGTTACTATTCTGCCTTCGTTATGAGCAATTTTTTTGAGCTGCCAATCCCCCTTTGCTGCTACAATGCCTCTTTCTAAGAGTACGCCATCTGATCTGACCCTAAATGTTAGATCTGGAAGAAGTCGCTCGTATGTTTCGCCATTATCCCCATTGCGGATCGCTACATTAGGAACATATACATTAGGTACTAAATTATGGCGATGTATCTGTAAAGTCATTTCGTATGTTCCTGGCTCTATATTCTTGAAGCTGGTCTCGTTGTTATCGTTGCTCATTAACCAAATACATGGCTTCAAATCCTCACTAAGGATACCGCACGAAAAGTACAACGATTTAGCAAAAATACTACATCTGAACCTACATAATAACACTAGTGGTTCATGCAGACCAATTACATTTGTCCTTTGGCCGTCTTCATCCAGAATATCTATTCTTACTGTTTGCACCTCAGTTCCGCTACTACTTCGTTGCCTCAAAGTAAGTGGTTGCTGAGGAAAAGCATTCTTAGTATAACTACTAACTCTAGAGCTGCGCGCCAATTCTTGGTAGTGAACAATCCCCTCGTGCGTATTCCCATCATACGTTACCTTGCCTTTATTTAAAATAATCAGCCGATTGCATAGCACCCGCACCTGCTCTAGGTTGTGGCTGATGAAAATCAAGGCGTTGGCCTGTTCGCGGTACTCCTGCATTTTGCGCAAGCTTTTGTTACGAAAGCTCAAATCGCCCACCGAAAGTATTTCATCGACCAGCAGAATGTCCGGCTTCACGTGCACGGCCACCGAAAAGCCAAGCCTTACCTTCATGCCGGAAGAATAAGTAGCCACGGGCGCATCAATAAAATCACCAATGTCAGCAAAGTCTATGATCTCCTCGAAGCGTTCATCAATTTGCTGCCGGTTCATCCCCAGAATGGTGCCGTTGAGGTAGATATTCTCGCGGCCGGTCATGTGCGGATGAAATCCTGCCCCTACGGCAATCAAAGCCCCGATATTGCCCCGCACCGCAATCTCTCCCCTATCGGGCGGAAAAATCCCCGTCAACAGGCGCAGCAGCGTTGATTTACCTGATCCGTTGATGCCAATGATTCCTAAGGTGTCGCCTTTCTTTAACTCAAAGCTGATCTCTTGCAGCGCCCAGAACTCGTCCTTTCTTAACGTCGATGTGTCGTACGAAATGCCTAACATGCTCCGCCCCACGTCATAGGCGCTATAAATCATGCCGCGCTTTAGGTTGCGACAGAACTTTTTGTACAGACCACTTACTTTAATTACCGAGTCGCTCATTAATGCTACATCATCTTTTCAATCACCTTTTCTTCCGACACGTAGAAGAACCGCAAAGCTACTAAAAAAAGCCCAACCGAAGTCACTGCCACGATTAGGTACGCTTCCGGTTCAGCGATATAGCCAAATAGCACCACGTTTCTAATCTCCCCCACCAGATAAGTGAGCGGGTTCAGAAGCACGACCGTTCGTAACGTTCCCTGGATTTTATCCAGCGAATACACAATGGGTGTCACAAACATGAGCAAGTTGAGCGTGAGTTCAAATAGCTTTTTAATGTCATCAGTAGCCCCGCTGATCACGGACAAAACAATCCCCCCCGCCGCGCCAAAGCACAATAGCGGAACAATCATCAGCGGCAAGAACACAATCTGCCACTGCGGCACCGTGCCCATGATCAATATAGCCGCGATGGCAATCGATAAACTGATCACCAGGATGGCCAACTGCTCCAGCAACTGCTTGAATAATAAAATTTCGTGGGGAAAGTTGACCTGCGTAATGATGCTAGAGCCGATCTTTAGCGTATCTACCGCTGCTAAAAACAGATTCATGAAAAAGCGCCACAGGGTGATGCCCACCAGCACGTAGACCGGATATGGCACTCCCAAATCTCCGGGTTCCAACACCCCGGTGGCGTTCAAAAATAACCAGGATACAATTGCAATCAGGGGAGCCACTACGTGCCAGCCTAGTCCAAAAAAAGATTTCTTGTACAGCATCAAGAAATCACGCTTGAACAGTTGAAAAATCAACTCCCGGTAGGCAACCACGTTGTTTAGCATTACCGACCAAGTTTTAAACAGCGAATCTTTATGTCGCTTGTCAGGTGTATAGGTAGTTAGTTTTCCGGTCACTGAGCTAAAACGATAAAATATTAATTAGGCGTCCACTTTATAATACTCCCGATACCAATCCACAAACCGTTGCACTCCCACCCGCAAATCCGTACTCGGCTTGAAATCCACCGCTCGCATCAGATCTTCTACGTCGGCGTACGTAGCCACCACATCACCATCTTGCAGGGGCATAAAGTGCTTCTCGGCTTGCTTGCCCAGGCTATCTTCAATGGCTTCCACAAAGTCCAGCAGCTTCACCGGACTGTTGTTGCCAATGTTATAGATGCGATACGGCGCGTAGCTGCTGGCCGGATCGGGGGCGTCGCCACTCCACTGCGGGTT
Organism: Cyclobacteriaceae bacterium; assembly: GCA_965217295.1. GTDB lineage: Bacteria > Bacteroidota > Bacteroidia > Cytophagales > Cyclobacteriaceae > Tunicatimonas. Next base: position 574,499 of record CBDCHR010000008.1, on the reverse strand, counting down.
GGGCTGCGCCACGTGGGGCAGCAGACGGGCCACGCCCTCCACAATATCATCCACGTAGGTGAAGTCGCGCCGCATCTCGCCGTTGTTAAACACCTTAATCGATTGCCCGTCCAGAATGGCCTTCGTGAACAGGAACAGCGCCATGTCGGGCCGCCCGTAGGGGCCGTACACCGTGAAAAAGCGCAGGCCCGTAGTGGCAATGCCGTATAAGTGAGAATACGTGTGGGCCATCAACTCGTTCGACTTCTTGGTAGCAGCGTACAGCGATACCGGGTGGTCTACGGTATGATGGGTAGAGAAAGGCATTCGGGTGTTGGCTCCGTAGACCGAGCTTGACGAGGCGTACACCAGGTGCTTCACCGGGTAGTGCCGACAGGCCTCCAGGATGTTCAAAAAGCCCGTCACGTTGGCGTTGATGTAGGCGTAGGGGTTCTCCAGCGAGTAGCGCACCCCGGCTTGCGCGGCCAGGTTCACCACGTAATCAAACTTTTCTGCCGCAAACAGCGCATCAATGCGGTCTTTTTCTTCCAGATCAATCTTGTGAAACGAAAAGTTCTCCAGCGACCTTAACTCAGCCAACCGAGCTTCCTTCAGGCTCACGTCGTAGTAGTCGTTCAGATTGTCTAACCCCACCACGGCGTAGCCTAGCGCGTCTAGCTTCTGCGCCAGATGAAACCCAATAAAACCGGCCGCCCCGGTAATCAATACTTTTTCTTTCATCTGCTTCATTTATAAACGAGCGTCGGTCAGCGATTTGTCTAAAAAACCTTTCACGTCGTACACCGCCGTGTTCTCTTTCTTCAACTGCGACCAATCCAGCGACTGAAACTCCGCGTGGCCCACCGCCAGCACCACCCCGTCGTAGTCCGACTGCGGAGCTTCTACCAACGTAAGTCCGTACTCCTGCTGCACCTCGTCGCGGTCGGCCAACGGATCGTAGACTTCTACCCGGATGCCAAAGCTTTCTAACTCCCGAATAATATCAATGACCCGGCTGTTGCGGATATCGGGACAGTTCTCCTTGAAAGTGATGCCCAACACCAGCACCCGCGCTCCGTGAATGCTGCACCCCTTGTGCGACAGCAGTTTCACCAGCTTGGTGGCCACAAAGATACCCATATTATCGTTAATGCGACGGCCCGACAAGATTACCTCCGGGTGGTAGCCCACGCTCTCGGCCTTGTAGGTCAGGTAGAACGGGTCTACGCTGATGCAGTGGCCGCCCACCAGTCCGGGCCGGAAGGGCAGGAAGTTCCACTTGGTGCCCGCTGCGGCCAGCACCTCCTGGGTGTCGATGTTCATGCGGTCAAAGATCAGCGCCAACTCGTTGGCAAAAGCAATGTTGATGTCGCGCTGGGCATTCTCGATCACTTTTGCGGCTTCGGCCACCCGGATCGACGAGGCCCGGTGCGTTCCGGCCGTGATCACGCGGCGGTAGAGCGCATCTACCCGTTCGGCCACCGCGGGCGTGCTGCCGCTGGTCACTTTCTTTATCGTTTCCACCCGGTGTTCTTTGTCGCCGGGGTTGATGCGCTCGGGCGAATAGCCGCAGTAAAAGTCTTTATTAAAGGTGAGTCCGCTGTGCTGTTCCAGAATGGGCACGCAGTCTTCTTCGGTGCAGCCCGGGTAGACGGTAGACTCGTAGATAACAATATCTCCGGCGGTGAGCACTTCTCCCACGGTTTGGCTGGCACTGAACAGCGGGCGCAAGTCGGGCTTTTTGTAACGATCAATGGGTGTGGGCACCGTGACAATGTAGATGTTCGCTTCGCGAATGGCCTGCGGATCATGGGTGTACGATAATCCCGTGCTGGCCCGCATCTCGTCGGTAGTCACCTCGTGGGTAAGGTCGACACCTTCCCGTAGTTGATCGATCCGCTGCCGGTTGATGTCGAAGCCCACCACGGAGTACTGCTTGCCGAAGGCTACCGCCAGGGGCAAGCCCACGTAGCCCAGTCCGATGATCGCTATTTTATCTTGCTCTTTCACTGCGAAGAAAAGGTTTGCTTCAGGTTGCCGTACAGAATAAGGATAAACACAATGCCCAGTCCCAAGAATACCCCCACGAACAGCGATAAAATCAAAATCAGTTCGCGGTTGGGACTGCTTGGACTCAAGGGCACCTGAATTGGTTCCAGTACCTTGAATACCGGAGTTTCTTCCTGCACCTTGATTTTGGCTTGTTCCAATTGTTGGGCTAAACTCTCGTACAAGCCCAGAGCGAGTTGGTTCTCAGCCTCTAGCTGTTCTTGCTCAATGAGGGCCGTTTCGGAGATGATGTTCATGTTGCGGTCGCGGAAGCGGGCCAGTCGCCGTTGGATAGCGTTGTAGCGGGCTTTCTTGTCGTCGTGTTGCGCCTGAATAAATTGCAAGTCCTGCTGGGCCTTCTCGGTGCGATATTCCAGAATGTAGTTAGTCAGATAACCCGTGGCCATCTCGGTGGCCTCAGCCGCCACCAGCGGGTCGGGCATCTGAACCGCAATTTTTACCGTGCTGTTCTCCTCAATAGTGGTGGTGATGCGGCCCTTCAACTTGCTCATCACCCCGCGCTGCTGGCCCGTGAGTCGGAGCGGAGCCTGCTGAACCACCGAATCGGAGGCGGTGCTGTCTACCCGCGAAGACTGCACCAGCACCGGGGCCGTTGGCGAATCGCGAAACAGATTAACGAATCGGATTGGCAGATTAATCAGTAGCCGGGGCAAACCGATGGTATAGTCTTTCAGATAGTCTAGCGGCCCCGGACGTTCTATCTCCCCGAAGTACTGGTTGAAACTCACCGTGGTATCCAGGGTGGCGAAGTACAGTTCTTCGTCCATGATGTCCAGAAAGAAGGGCGTGCTCTGGGTGATCTCCGGATACAAGTCGGGACTTAACGTTCCGCCGCTCCCTCCGGAAGCCCCGCCCAGTCCTAGGCTGGCCAGACCGCTGAACTGCCGCAGCAGACCCGACCCAATGCCGCCGCTCGCGTCGCTCGACTGTGGCATGAGCACCACGCTGGCTTCGTATTCTTCGGGACTCACCAGGGCCACCAGCAAACCGATCAGAAACACCACCGCCGTGGTGATCCACACCACCCGCCGCCGCGCCCACAGTTGCCGGGCCAACTCGGCCAGATCAATCTCGTCTTCGTCAAACGAGGCAGCAGACGCGGTGCGAAGCGGTATAGCTGGCTGAGGTTCTATTTCAGGCTTCTCTTGGGCCTCCAGCCGACTGGTCGCTTCAATTTGTTCGATATCGTTTTCTTCGGTTTTCAAATACGGGCTAGTCTCACGGGGTTCGGTTGTTCTGCTCAAATTGATTGATAATCAGGGCCACCGTGAAAGCCATCGAAGCCAATCCTGTGCCAATCCCTACCCACGCCTGCGGAGTCATCCGTACCCGTTCTGCCTGCTGGGGCACAATGATCTCGGCACCGGGTCGCACCTCCGGATAGTTCTTGAAGAATAAAAAACTTCGGGTGCGGTCAGCGGTTCCGTTGGCGTACACAATGTAGGCCTTTCGGCGGTCAGCTTCCTTGGTAAACCCTCCGGCGTCGGCAATGTAGCTCTTGAAGTCTTTCCTCCGGTCGTAACGCGACGAGATCGGATACAGCAACTGCCCGGTCATCTTCACCGTTTCCAGCTCCCGCGGCACCTCCAGGGTGTCGCCATCGATGAGGCGCAGGTCGTAGCGCGATCGAGGGTCTTTGAGGATCGTCTCCAACTCAATGCCGATGCGCTGAGTCTCCGACTCCTTCATTTTGTACTTCGGCACCACCACCGCTTCTTCCGATAGCAGGTCATCCTCGTAGGCGTAAGGGTCGCCGTAGCGCTGGTTGCTGTTATTGGCATTGTTTTGATTGCGTCCCGACGATGAGCGTTGATTATCCGCATCGTTCAGGCGGTTGATGCGCTGCTGGTAGCGCAGCGCCTGTAACGAATCACGCACGATCTCTTCTTTGATCACCAACTCTTCGTAGAAGGCGGGGTTCAGGCGAATGAGCTGGGCGCCGGGCTCGTAGGCGTAGGGGGTGAGTCCCCCGGCCCGGGCCACCACGTCCGAGATGCGTTCGTTCTTGTTCTTGAGCACGTAGGTGCCGGGATACTGCACTTCGCCGCGCACGTACACCATCTGCTGCTCTTCGTAGCCCGGCGAACGCCGCACAAACACTTGGTCGTAGGGCATGAGCGTGAAGGTGGCATCGGCCTCGCCCAGCGCCAGGTCTTTGTCTACCCGAAACTGGAAGGTTTCGGCCTGCTGAAAATTATCGCCCTCCGTTTCTTCGGACGCCCCGCTGGTGTTCATGCGGCGGGCCACCTCCACCCGCGCCCGCGAGGCCGATTCCCTCACTCCACCGGCCATCGCCACCAGATCCTCCAGCGTCATGCCCCGCATGTAGGGAAACTCGCCGGGCGACTGCACCTCTCCGTCGATGTTTATGCTGTATTCTTCTTCCAGATCAAAAATAGAGTACACCCGCAGCACGTCTTCGCGCTGCAGCGGCACATCTTCCGCGCGTCCGGTGAGCACCCCCTGCAGATCGACTGATTGCACGGCGGTCGATAGGTCATCGCCCTTGCGGTAGACCAGCGCCCGGCTGGTGAAGGCGTCTTCGCGCAGTCCCTCGGCCTTCTTCACCAGTTCGCCCACGGTCAAGCCTTCCGTCAGGGCGTACTCGCCGGGTCGAAACACCGCGCCGAGCACCTCCACCCGGTTTTCGAAGCGATCCAGGATCGAATCGATCGTCACCACGTCTCCGTTCTGGGGCATCACCGAACTAAGTTCGTCTTCGGCCACGTCGAGGATGCGCCGGGCGCGCGAGGTTTTGCGGGCCACCTTCAGGCGGTGCGTGTAGGCCTGATCGCTAAAGCCCCCGCCGAAGCGAATGGCCTCGCCCAGGGTCTCCTGCTCCTTCATCTCGTAGTAACCCGGGCGCTTCACCTCGCCCACCAGCTCGATGCGGGTGTCGTAGGGCACCACCCGCAGAATGTCCTGGTCCTGCAGCGACACAAACTCATTCTTGCGCTGCCCCACCAGGTAATCGTACACGTCGAGGGTGGCGATCACCTCACCGTTGCGCTCGATTTCAATGTTACGGAACGAGCCGATGCGCGAGGGGCCACCCGACAGGTAGAGCAGGTTGAAGGCACTGGCCAGCGACGACACCGTGTAGGTGCCGGGGCGACGCACCTCGCCCACCACGTTGACCTTGATGCTGCGCACCTGCCCCAACGACACCTCGGCAAAGGTGTTGGCCGGTCGTTCGCGACTGCCCCGTAAGCCAGCGTACATCTCGGTGAGGCGGTTGATGATGGTTTGTTCGGCCTCGTCGATGGTGAAGCCGTTCACGTAGACCGGCCCCAGGTTGTCGAGCGTCACGGTGCCGTCGCGGTTCACCTCCAGGGCGTAACTCTGGCGTGAAGCTCCCCAGATGTTCACCGACAACTGGTCGCCCGGCCCCACCTGGTAGTTCTGGGGCGTGGCCAGGTTCAGGCTAGGCTCGAAGCTGAGCTCTTCGGTATTAAACAGTTCGAAGCCAAAGATCTTCCTTTCCTCTTCCGAGATAAGGTCCAGCTCGGCGTCGCGCTGCGAGTACTGGCTGGTATCCTGCCCAGCCATTAGCCCCCCCCGGCGGTTGTCAGCGGCTCCCTGAGCACGTCCGCCCGTCTGCCGCACGCGCCGGATGCGCGACATGAGTTTGCTCACTTCAGAACTGGGCATGCCCCGGATGATGGCCTGCGACTCGATCTGCTGATCGGTGATGCCCTGCGCCTCGGCCCGCTCCAGGTACTGCCCGATCTGGGCATCGCTGAGCTGATCGACCCGAACTTTGCTCAGGTCCTGCTGCGCCAGATTCATCTGCTGGGCCACGGCTCCGGGAGCGAAGGCGATAATGATAAGGAGTAAAAGAAGGGTGAGCTTACGCAAAGGCATCAACGGCGGGCTATCTGGTTTTCGTGGCGCAAAACTAGGCATTCTATCGGTAGGGGACAAGCTGGATGATGGATGATGGATGCTGGCTGACTTTCTGGGTGGTGAGATATTGGATATTGGATGTTTGATGATTTTCTGGGTGGCATTCCATGCAGGGCGAGATATTGGATACTGGCGGCCGTCGGCGTGGATACTTGCTACATGCCCGAAGTTTGGATATTGGAAGTTGGGGCGCGGATGGCTTTCCTGATAGCAAGATAACGGCATAAAATATTATAACCACCCGAACTGTGAAGTCAGTGAACAACCTACCTAACGACCGATTATTGCGGACTAGTGCGTTGGGGGTTTATATTATCACTTGGAATAGTGCGCGCTTCATCGTTCGCGCCCAGCAAATCATCCGCGCAGCGGCCGCCAACATCCAATATCCTAGCCCGCCCCGCATATCATCCAGTATCTGACCACCAAGCAAGTCCCGTCCCGTTGCTTCCCTCCCGCAATTGCGTTACCTTTGGTGGCTATGAGTCAACCTGAGAAAAAACTGTTTCTGCTCGACGCGATGGCGCTGATCTACCGGGCGCACTTTGCCTTTAGCAAGAACCCCCGCATCAATTCCAAGGGCGAAAACACCGGCGCGGCCCTGGGCTTCACCAACGCCCTGTTCGAGGTGATCACAAAGGAGAAACCCACCCACATCGCGGTGGCCTTCGACACCAGTGTGCCCACCTTCCGGCACGAGCGCTACGAGCCCTACAAGGCTAACCGCGAAGCGCAGCCCGAGGACATCCGCATCGCCGTGCCGATCATTAAAGACATCGTGCGCGCCTTCAACGTGCCGGTGCTGGAGCTCGACGGCTACGAGGCCGACGATATTATCGGCACCATTGCCAAGCAAGCGGCCCGGAAGGGCTTCACCACCTACATGATGACACCCGACAAAGACTTCGGGCAACTGGTAGAAGACTGCATCCTATTGTACAAACCCGCTTTTATGGGCAACAGTGTAGACATCCTGGGCGAAAAGGAAGTGTGTGAGAAGTTCGACATCGAGCGGGTGGATCAGGTGCGCGACGTACTGGGCTTGCAGGGCGACGCGGTGGACAACATCCCGGGCATCCCCGGCATCGGGGCCAAAACCGCCTCGAAACTGCTGCGACAGTTCGGCTCGGTGGAGGCCATCATTGCCAACGCCGACCAGCTCAAGGGCAAGCAGCGCGAAAAGGTGATCGAGTTCAGCGAGCAGGGCATCTTATCCAAAGAACTGGCCACCATCTGCACCACCGTGCCCATTGCCTTCGACGAGGAAGCGCTGCGCTACGGTCCGCCCAATGATGCCAAGCTGCGGCCACTCTTTGAGGATCTGGAATTTAAAACTCTTATTCGCCGGGTGCTGGAGACAGACGCACCTGCCGCCGCCCCCCAATTTGGCCTGTTTGCTCCCCAAGAGGTGCTGGCGCCCGATCACAACGATCTGCCTTTCAGCAATACCACCGATATCAGCACCACCGCACACGACTATCATTTGGTGGATACCGCCGAAGCGCGCGCTACGCTGATCCGCACGCTGGGCCAGCAACCTACCTTCTGCTTCGACACCGAAACCGACCGCATCGACGCCCTGGAGGCCCAACTGGTGGGGCTGGCCTTCGCCTACGAACCCGGTACGGCTTACTACGTGCCCGTTCCCGCCGACCCTAAAGAAGCGCAAGCGGTGGTAGACGAATTCAAACCGCTGCTGGAAAACGAGTCTATCGGCAAGATCGGGCAGAATTTGAAGTACGACCTGCTGGTGCTGCGCAAGTACGGCCTGCGGGTGGCCGGGGTGGCCTTCGACACCATGATCGCCCACTACCTGATTGATCCCGAAACCGGGCACGGCATGGACGCGATGGCCGAGAAGTACTTGGAGTACCAAACCGTGCCCATCGAGGATTTGATCGGCAAGAAGGGCAAGGGGCAGGGCACCATGCGCGACGTGCCCCCGGAAGATGTGGCCGAGTACGCCGGAGAGGACGCCGACATCACGCTGCAACTCAAGGAAGTTTTTGAGAAAGAGCTGGAGCAAGACGAAACCATGAGCCGCTTGTTCCACACCATGGAGATGCCGCTGGTGCCGGTGCTGGCCGACATGGAGTACGAGGGTGTGAGCATCAACTCCAAAACCCTGCACGAACTGTCGGACGAATTACTGATCAGCATCCAGGAGATCGAACGCGATATTTACCGCATAGCCAACACCGAGTTCAACATCGGCTCGCCCAAGCAGCTCGGCGAAGTGCTCTTCGACCAGATGAAGCTGGTGGAAAAACCCAAGCGCACCAAGTCGGGACAGTACGCCACCGGCGAGGTGATCCTGTCGGACCTGGCCACCGAGCACGACATCGCCCGCCGCATCCTGGACTACCGCGAACTGGTGAAGCTCAAGAACACCTACGTGGACGCGCTGCCCAAGCTGGTGAGTAACTACGACGGCCGCATTCATACCTCGTATAATCAGGCCGTAACCTCCACGGGGCGGCTGAGCTCCACCAACCCCAACCTGCAGAACATCCCGATTCGCACCGAGAAGGGGCAGTTGATCCGGAAGGCCTTTGTGCCGCGTAACGAAGAATTTGTGCTGATGGCGGCCGACTACTCGCAGGTGGAGCTGCGCATCATCGCTTCGTTCGCGCAGGACGAGGTGATGATCGAGGCCTTCCGGCAGGGGCAGGACATCCACGCCACCACCGCCAGCAAGATGTTTCAGATGGGACTGGGCGATGTGACGCCCGAGATGCGGCGCAAGGCTAAGACGGCCAACTTCGGCATCATCTACGGGGTGTCGTCGTTCGGACTGGCGCAGCGACTGAGCATTCCGCGGGGCGAAGCCTCGGACATTATCAAAGCCTACTTCGAGCAGTTTCCGAGCATCCGCGCCTACATGGACCGGGTGATTCAGCAGGCGCGCGAGCAGGGCTTCGTGGAAACGGTGTTGGGCCGCAAGCGGTGGCTGCGCGACATCAACTCGCGCAACCCCACCGTGCGCGGCTACAGCGAGCGCAACGCCATCAACGCGCCTATCCAGGGCACGGCGGCCGACATGATTAAGATCGCGATGGTGCGCGTGGCCGACTGGATGCGGCAGGAAAAGCTACGATCCAGGATGATTCTGCAGGTGCACGATGAGTTGGTGTTCGACGCCCACCGCGACGAGGTGGATCGGCTCCGGGAGAAGGTGCGCAAACTGATGACCGATGCCCTGCCGCTGGACGTGCCGATGGAGGTGGACACCGGGGTAGGGGAGAACTGGCTGGAGGCGCACTGAGACATTTTTCTCTTGCAATGCGGGCATTCCTATTTCTTGAAACGTTTCCTTGACTCGACTTTAGCCTTTTGCAGATAAAAAGAGGAGAAGAACTCTAAAGGAATATATAGCTTTGGATTATCTTACGATTCAAAACTATGCTTGTTGTTCCCAAAGAGTTCTGTGATCAAATATCCGCATTTGCCCCCTTGTTTGCCAGAAAAGTTTTCATCCATGTCAAAGTTTTACTCATGGGCTCTTTGTTAGTAGTAGGTCGTCGTACGGTGTGTAGTGCCCTACGAGTCATGGGACTCGCTCAAGAGAAGCAGTTCCATAAGTATCACCGAGTGCTTAGTAAAGCCAAATGGTCTGCCTATCAAGGGGCTCGTATTTTACTGGGACTACTGGTAGATCAGTTAGTGTCTAGTGATCAGCCGTTAGTGTTTGGTTTGGATGAGACCCTGGAACGACGGTGGGGCAAGCAGATAAGAGCCCGCGGTATCTACAGAGATGCCGTACGCTCTAGCCATAGTTATTTTGTCAAGTGTAGCGGGTTGCGTTGGATGTGCATGACATTGCTCACTCCAATGAGTTGGGCCAAGCGTGTCTGGGCCCTGCCTTTTCTAACAGTGTTGGCCCCTTCCGAACGTTACAACCAACAACAAAGCAAGAGACACAAAAAACTCACGGACTGGGCCAGACAAATGATCCTGCAACTCAAACGGTGGTTGCCTGACCGTCAGGTCATCGTAGTAGCCGATAGCTCCTATGCCTGTTATGCACTGCTAGACGCGGTACGCAGTTCTGTAGCAATGATTGTCCCCTTGCGTTTGGATGCCCGCCTGTTTGATGAGCCGCCCCCTCAGCCTGCTGGTAAAAGAGGTCCTAAACCCAAAATCGGTCCCCGGCAGCCTACTTTGCAGCAACGCCTCAGTGACTCAACTACCCAATGGCAGACCATCGTGATCCCACAATGGTACGGCAAAAACAATCAAGTCATGCAAATAGCCACTGGTACCGCATTATGGTACAAAAGCAATGACCCATTAGTGCCGCTACGTTGGGTACTGGTCAAAGACCCTAGCGGACGCATCGCTCCGGTGGCACTGCTTTCCACTGACGAGCAACTATCTGCGCAAACCATCATCAACTACTTTATCCGTCGCTGGACAGTAGAAGTTACCTTTGAGGAAGTGAGAAGACACATAGGGGTAGAGTCACAGAGACAATGGAGCGATCTGGCTATTGCCCGAACTACCCCGGTGTTGATGGGCCTGTTCAGCATAGTTACCCTTTGGGCAGACAAGCTACAACAACAACGAGGCATCGAAGCACAGCAGAGTGCCTGGTATCAAAAAGTGAATCCAACCTTCTCGGATGCTCTGGCTTTGGTCAGAGAGCAGCTTTGGGCCAAACAACAATTTTTAACCTCCCCGCCAGAAGCAGAGATTAAGTATTTAAATGAACCCCTCATGCAGCACTTATGTGCTATGATGGCACGTGCCGCATAGGGCTAAAGTCGAGCTTGATTACTGTTTTTTAGGGTTAAAGTGAGCGTTTACATACTGGTGAACGCTATCTATATCGTCAGCCACAATTGCCAGATAGTGGTCGGGTCTGACCAGGATGAACAGGTCGCGTTTCACCCCGAGTTCTCTCCACGGTTCGCTGATGGTTTCGGTCACTACTTTTACCGGGATAGGAAACGACGAATTAGTTAACTTGTGCTCTTTAGCGGGTTCTTCGGTAGACAAGCAGAGCAAATAGAATGAGGGTTCTCTAAACTGTTCGTAGTACTTTTTTCTTACGTAAGGAAGGCGGTCGCCCGCTTTGAACTTCAACGTCTGCCGACTGCTCGTGTCACTCAACGACTTTCTCCGGTAATGATAGGCTATCTGCGAAATTTTCTTAAAGGCAAACTTTCTGAAACGCGGTATTTTCAGCAGCATCGACATGGTTGGAATCAGGAGGAATTTTCTGATGTTCCTGGTCCAAAACCCGTCACCCGCCAAAAAAACGAATCCTTTGTCGGTGGAGTCCAGCAGGGCTTTGGCAAAGGGCAGCCGCTCCTCGTTGTAGGTGTCTAACAGTGCTCCGTCGGCCCACCCGTTCAACACCCCGGCCAACTTCCAGGCTACGTTGTGGGCATCCTGTAGCCCGGTATTCATGCCTTGTCCCCCGGCTGGGCTATGAACGTGGGCACTGTCACCGGCCAAAAAAATGTTTCCTTCCCGGAATGAATTTACGCACCGATGATGCAGTTTGTACACTGAATACCATCCCACTTCGGTGATATCAAATTCCAGACGGGTATGCTGCCGTACAACAGCTTCCAGTTCTTCAAAATTAATAGTCTCCTGGTTAGAAAAACGGGCCGGTAGCGTACCGATGATTCTCATCCTACAAGGTCCTTTTAAAGGAAAAAACGTAATAAACACTTGGTCGGTGGGTACGAGCATGACCTTATCGTACTCGAAATCCCAATCAATGGTAGTGTCGGCGACGAAGAATTTATTTTCGTACGTCCCCCCTTCAAAGGTTAAGTTCAAAGATTTTCTTACCGCACTACTGGCACCATCGCATCCTACTACGTAATCGGCCGTGATCGGTCTGGTTTCGTTGGTAGACAGGTCTTTTATGTCTACTTGTACCTTTTTACCGACTGGGGTTTGACGCACAAACTGGTGCTGCCAACGCACTTCCTGCTGGTGCTTGAGCAAGTTTTCATACAATAGTTGTTCATTTTTGCTCTGCTCGAAGGCGTTCATAAAATTTGGAAAGTCCGATAGGCCACTGCCCAGGTTCTGTAAGTCGACATCGGCTTTCGCCTTTCCGTCCGCAAAAATTTTGAAGCCCAGCAAATCGACCGATTGCTCCGACACCGTTTGAGACACTCCCAACTGTTGATACAGTTCCATACTTCGGGCACTTACGGCAAGTGCTCTTGATTGATCCGTCGGCCCTGCCTTCGTGTCGATGAGTTGAAACTCGACTCCGAATCGATTCAGTTGATTGGCTAGCATGAGTCCGGTAGGGCCCGCCCCTACGATTAAAACTTGAGTATCCATAATAATCTGATTTAAAGCAAGCACTTACTTGCTGTTGTAAGAAATTTTTTATGTAAATTTTGAAACAATAGAGGCAAGGCAGTCCTCAAACGTCACCGGATGAGCAAACGTCTCAAACACATAGAGATGAAGGCATATTCCGTGCAGAGCGGTCATAAAACATATTGCTTCAATATCCGCCTGTTCCTCACTCAGTCCTTTGTGTGCGTGGAACTGGCCCGCTAGCAATTTTCTAACCTCATTTGGAAATTTATTAATACTTTTTTCCTTGAGCAGTTTATCCTGATTACGAATCTCAATCTTAATCATCGTCAGATTTTTGGTGAAGAACCGATGCAGGAACTGACCCAACTCTCTAAGAAAAGTCTCCAGATCTGCTTCTTTTAGTTGGATAATTTCATTGAAGTTGGGGCGAAACAAAAAGTAGTTTATAGTTGCCTCGAACAGTTTTTCTTTTGTTTCAAACAGTCGGAAGAGGGTTACCTCGTTCACCTCGGCCGTTTTGGCAATCTTCCGGGTGCTAACGGCGGAAAATCCGTTTTCTGAAAATAGCTTTTTAGCGGCTTCCAAGATCTGCACCGCCGTTTGATTATATTGAGCCATATCATTAAGTTAATGCAAGCACTTACTTTCATATACGTGCCACTTACTCTTTTGTTTCACTTATTTGAGAATATTTCATTGCCAGACGGCAAAATACCTGAGGCTCGTTTTACGCAAATGCTACCGTTGCGTTTTTCATCTGTGATGCCAGAATTCACAAAATCCGCTCTAGCCGGAAACTCTTCTTGAAGATCATACCGCCGCGGTAGATTTTGAGCCGAATTTTCTTGCCGGGTTTCAGGCTCACCATCTGGTTGAACATGGCCAGCGTGAGTTCGGGCGGGTACTTGCCGTTGATCGAAAGAATGACATCGCCCTTCTGAATACCCGCCCGATGGGCCGGAGCGCCCTTAACGGTAGTGTTTACGGTTAGCGTAGTGAAGAAAGGCCCGGTGGCCATCAGCTCCATGCCGCTCATGTTGTACTCGAAGTGGGTGCGAAACAGCCGGTTTTTCTTCACGTACATTGCCCCGTTGGCGTAGTCAAAAATCACCCGGAAGCGCTTGAGCACCGACCCGCCGATGTTGCCCTGGTTGCCCGTGCGCTCGGTCACCGCTTCCATAAAGGCATTGGCCTCGGGAAATGAGGAGGTTACGTCCTTCAGAGTGTAGTCGCCAATGCGTAGCTGCGGCACCCGGGCCATCTGTCCGTAGATTTCGCCGCTGAGTCCGCGGCCCAGGTAGCCGGAGATGTGGCGCTCGGGCACCGTGATGCGCGCGTCGCTCTGCCGGTTGAGCATCAGGGAGTGGCTGGCCCCGGTGTCGATCATCAGTTTGGTGGTGAGGGTGGTGCTGTCGTTCAGGCGCAGCACGGCTCCCGGCAGGTAGGGCTTGGTATCTTCGATGGTGATCGGAATCTTTTGAAACGACCGCCGGGGCCGGAAGCGGTCGGGACGGTGTAGCACGATCTGTTGCCGCATGTAGTCGATCTCCACCACAAACCGACTAAACAGTTCGTAGCCCAGGATGCCGTGGATGCGGGTGCCCAGGAAGCTATCCAGTTGTAGGTAGTCGTCTTTGAGAATAAGGATAGAATTGCCGTTGGCCACCACCCCTTCGGGCAGGTTAAAAGAGTTGCCGCTACTCACGTAGGCGCTGATCTCGCCCTGGTCGCCCACGCCCATCAGGGTGATGATGCGGTCGCCCGCTTCGGGAATGCCATCGACGAAGCCCTGATCGGTCAGGATGGCGGTGCGTACCCCGGTGTCGAGAATGAACTTGAGGTCTTCGCCGTCGTTCACCCGCACGGGGATGATCACCAGGTTGCTGTGCAGCTCGAAGGGAATGGTGACGCGCTTGGCCCGCCGGTTGGTGAGGTGAAACCCCCGGTGGTGCGACTGCGCGCGGGTGGGTGGAGCGAATAATAGCCATCCGGTGAGCAGTAAGCAGACAGAGAGAGTAACGCGCATAGAATCCACATCTGAAACAAAAAACCGGTTGATTAGCAAGTGTCCGCCGTAGATACGCTTCACGCAAACCAACCAAGTTCCGTGATGAATATAGGTAATTTACGGCATAATCATCCCCTTTGCCTTGCAACGCGTTTTTTTCTTAGTTTTGTTCCTTATGTTCTCCTTCCCACCCTCACGGCTCCGACCGAATGACTACTTTTTCGCTATATTTCCAGTTAGGGCTCACCCACATACTAGACATTCGGGGCTACGATCACATTTTGTTCGTGGTGGCGCTGTGCGCGATGTATCTGCTGCGCGACTGGCGCAAGATCCTGCTGCTGGTGACCGCCTTCACGGTGGGGCACTCCATCACGCTGGCCCTGGCTACGCTGCGGCTGGTGCGCTTGGATCCTGACTTGGTTGAGTTTCTGATTCCGGTCACTATTTTTATCACGGCGGTGAGCAATATCGTGCGCAAGCGCGGGGCGGCCCTGCCGCGGGTGGCTCCGCTCAACTACGCGCTAGCGCTCATCTTTGGACTTATTCACGGACTCGGCTTTTCGAACTACCTGCGCAGTCTGCTCAGTAAAAGTCAATCGCTGGTCGGCCCGTTGCTGTCGTTTAACCTGGGGCTAGAACTGGGGCAGTTGGTGATTGTGCTGATCTTTCTGCTGAGTGCCTCGGTGGTGGGGTTGCTAGGAGTGTCGCGCCGCGATTGGAAATTAGTGATCTCTTCGGCTATTGCGGGAATTTCTCTGATGTTAGTGATGGAGAGATTCGCCGGGTTGGGTTAGGCTCGATTGTTTAATTGTTCGATTGTTGACTGCGGAAGCGCAGAACAATTAAGCAATTTAACAATTGAGCAATCGAACAATTCCGCTATTTCCCGTAATACCGTATATTGCACTTCATTCTTACACTACGATTAGAATATCCTACCCTATGAAATCACTTTTTGCTTTCTTGGTCCTGTTGGCTCCCTTCACTACCCTGTTCGCGCAGGATGATCAACTTAACAAAGCTACTGACAAGTTCGAACAGCTTGGCCCGGCTTTGCTGCCCACTCCTAATGTATACCGCGCCGGTTCGGGAGCTCCCGGTCATCAGTACTGGCAGCAACGCGCTGACTATAAGATCAAGTGCGAGATCAATGACGATAACCAGCGTCTCACCGGCTCCGAAACCATCACCTACTACAATCAGTCGCCCGACGTGCTCGACTACCTGTGGGTGCAGCTCGACCAGAACATGCGGGCCAAGGATTCGGACACCTACAAGACCCAGACCAACAGCATTTCGGACAAAATGAACGTGGACAACGTGGAGGCACTCACGGGCTACGACTTCGACGGTGGGCACAAGATTCAGTCCGTCACCGATGCCAACGGCGACTCGATTTCCTACACCATCAACCGCACCATGATGCGGGTCGACATTCCCCAGCCCCTGCAACCGGGCGAAACCATCAGCTTTTCCATCGACTGGTACTACAACATCAACGACCGCAACCTGATGGGCGGCCGCGGCGGCTACGAGTTGTTTCCCGACGACGGCAATATCCTTTACACCATCACCCAGTGGTTTCCGCGCATGGCGGTGTACGACGACCACGAAGGCTGGCAGCACAAGCAGTTTCTGGGCCGGGGCGAGTTTGCCCTGCCCTTCGGCAACTATGAGGTGGAGATCACCGTGCCCGCCGACCACATCGTGGCCTCAACCGGCACCCTCCAAAATCCGGAAGCCGTGCTCACCGCTGCGCAGCGCGATCTGCTCAAGCAATCCAAAACGGCCGACAAGCCGGTGATCATCGTGAGCCAGGCCGAGGCCGAGCGCAAGGAAAAGCAGCGGGCCAGCGGCACCAAAACCTGGATTTATCACGCCGACAGCGTGCGCGACTTTGCCTTCGGCAGTTCGCGCAAGTACATTTGGGACGCGATGGGCGTGGACATCGACGGGCGCACCGTGATGGCCATGTCGTATTATCCCAAGGAGGCCAACCCCTTATATGAACAGTACTCTACCGAGGTGGTGGCCCACACCCTGCGCACCTACTCTAAGTACACCATCCCCTATCCGTATCCCAAGGCGATCTCCGTAGAAGCCTCCAACGGCATGGAGTATCCCATGATCTGCTTCAACTACGGGCGTCCGGCTCCCGACGGCACCTACTCGGACCGGGTGAAGTACGGCATGATCGGAGTGATCATCCACGAGGTGGGCCACAACTTCTTCCCCATGATCGTGAACTCCGACGAGCGGCAGTGGACGTGGATGGATGAGGGCCTGAACACCTTTGTGCAGTACCTCACCGAGCAGGAGTGGGACCGCAACTACCCCTCGCGGCGCGGACCGGCCTTCAAGATTGTGCCCTACATGCGGGGCGACAAGTCGCAGATCAGCCCGATTATGACTAATTCGGAGCAGATTCAGCAGCTGGGACCCAATGCCTACGGTAAGCCCGCCACGGCGCTCAACATTCTGCGCGAAACGGTGATGGGCCGCGAGTTGTTCGACTATGCCTTCAAGACCTACGCCGAGCGCTGGGCCTTTAAGCATCCCGAGCCGGGCGACCTGTTTCGCACCATGGAAGACGCCTCGGGCACCGACCTGGACTGGTTCTGGCGTGGCTGGTTCTACTCCGTAGACCACGTCGACATCGCCATCGACCAGGTGAAGTACTACCAGATTGACACCAAGAATCCGGAGGTGGAGAATCCCATTGCCCGGCAGCGGTACGAAGAAGAAGAAAAGCACATCAGCCAGGTGTATAATGAACAGGACGTGGCCACCACCGCCATCGAGGCCGACCCGAGTCTGCGCGACTTCTATAACGAGTACGATCCGTTTGCGGTGCGTCAGGAAGACGTGCGGGCCTACGAGGAGTTTGTGGCCGGATTGGATGAGGAAGAACGACAGCTGGTGCAATCGGGGAAGCACTTTTATGAGGTGACGTTTGCCAACGTGGGCGGGCTGGTGATGCCGATTATTCTGGGCTGGACCTACGAGGACGGCAGTACGGAGATTGAGCGCATTCCGGCCGAAATCTGGCGCATGAACGCCGAGGAAGCCACCAAGGTGTTCGTGAAGGACAAAAAAGTAGCGCAGTTGGTGGTGGACCCCTACCGAGAGACGGCCGATACCGACGAGAGCAACAACTATTATCCCAAGCGCAACGTGCCCACCCGCTTCGAGGTCTTTAAGGAGAAGCAGGAAGGCCGGGGCACCTCCGGGGCCAATCCCATGCAGCAGGTTTCGGGCAAGAAGAAAAAGCAGGAACGGTCGGTGGGCAACCGGTAACGGCGCGCCGCTAATAAACGTACATCTATGGAAGCAATCAAGAAGAAGTACATTGTCAATGAGCATGAGCAAAAGGTTGCCGTACAAATTGACATTGCAGATTTTGAAAAAATAGAGCAGTTGCTGGAAGACTACGCATTGGGGAAGATCATGGAAGAAAATGATCCTGCTGATAACTTAACATTAGCGGCAGCCAAGACTTACTATGATCAAATAAATAAGGCAGAATAGTGAATATAACGGTCAACCGAAAGTTTCTCAAAGACTTAGCAAAGCTTCCCGCTGATCGACGGCAAAAGATTGAGCGCCTTGTTTTTGAGGAAATTGAGCATATTACATCTATCGAGGAGATTAAAGGACTTAAAAAGCTTCAGGGGTACCAAACGTACTACCGCGTTAGGTTCGGCGATTACCGAGTAGGCATTCGGTTCGAAAATGATGAGCTGGTATTTGAGAGAGTACTGCATCGAAAAGATATTTATCAGTACTTTCCGTAATGTCACTAGGCATCGCGTCTTTACGGATATGCCTTCTCCCCTGCCTCCACGGCCACCGTGAGCACGTTTTCTTTGGGGGGTAGCGGGCAGCTAAACGTCCCGTTGTAGGCGCAGTAGGGATTGTAGGCCTGGTTGAAGTCCAGTTCCAGCGATTTGGCCCCGGCCCGGCTGGGTTTCTCTACGTTCAGGTAGCGTCCGCCGCCGTAGGTAGTGTCGCCGCTGGTGTCGTCGGCGAAGGCCACGAACAGGGGGGCGGGCTGCTCGAAGGGCTCCAGCACCAGCAGGCGCTGCAGCTGTCCCTTCAGCTTGAACACGGCGTAGCCGTAGCGAATGTACTTTTCCTCTTCCCCGGTGGTGGTGGGCAGCACCAGCAGTTTCTGATCGGCGACCCGCTCCAGGCGCGCCTGCACCCGGTAGGTGGGGTCGGGAGGAAAATATGATAGCTTTTGAAAATCAATGCTATCGGGGGCGAAGGGCGATTCGGGCGAGGCCTTCATGAAGCGCTCGGTGCGCTGCCGCTCCTCGGCGATGCGCTCGCGGTAGTCAGTTTCGGTTTCGCCCCCCAACAGCGTGTAGGCGACAATGCCTCCCAGCGTGAGCAGTACGAATAGGGCTAATACTTTTTTCATAGAGCGTAGGCAGTGCTAAGTGTTTGGAGGTATCAAATTGCGCAATCATTAAGCTTCTCATTCTATCGCTCACAATTACACTATTCATAATAAAGTTCGATTTGCTTGTGAATAACCCCGTATAAGTCTGCTTTTGTTAGCAAACAAATAGTATGCATGCCCACTTTTTATAAATGTATTTATTACATGCATCGCAATTTATCCCGGTCAATCTAATGATTTGTCACGGAGTAGACCTATTTTCGCGCCAAATTTCGTAAATATGCAACGGCAAATTAAACCAATTAGATATTGCTTGGTTTAAACCAAGTTAAATCATCATCACACTTAACCTATTGCTTATGAACTATTTTACACGCATGAAAGGATTCTGGCTAGTGGCCAGTCTGATGCTGCTCTCGGGCATACTCTACGCCCAGGACCAAACGGTATCGGGCACCGTTGCTTCCGATGCGGAAGGGCCGCTACCGGGGGTTAACGTATTACTAAAGGGTACTACCACCGGTACCGTTACCGATTTGGAAGGTAACTACCGATTGAATGTGCCGGAAGGAGGAGATACCTTGGTTTTTTCTTCCATTGGCTACGCGAATCAGGAAATCGCGATTAGCGGACGTTCTACCATTGATGTAACGCTGGGCGAGGATATCAAGGCCCTGGAGGAGATTGTGGTGATTGGCTACGGTACGCAGGAGAAACGAGACGCTACCGGGGCTGTAGCATCCGTAAGCTCAGAAGACTTTAACGGTGGAGTGATCGCTTCTCCTGAACAACTTATTCAAGGAAAGGCCGCCGGAGTGCAGATCACCCAAGCCAGTGGAGAACCTGGTGCGGGTATTAACATCCGTATTCGAGGAACCGCGTCGGTACGGGGGGGCAACAACCCGCTGTTCGTGGTAGATGGAGTACCTTTGGCTGGAGATAATGTGAGTGGTGAAGGGCAGAATGTGAGCTTCGGATCATCAGCAGCCCGAAACCCGCTCAACTTTTTGAACCCCGATGATATTGCTAGTATCGACATTCTCAAGGATGCTTCAGCTACCGCAATCTACGGATCACGAGGAGCCAACGGCGTTGTTCTAATCACAACCAAAAGTGGAAAATCAGGGCAGGGATCACTTAACTACTCTTACTCTTTTGGGGTGAATAATGTCTCTAAGAAGTATGATTTATTAAACGGTGATGAATTCTTACGGGCGTACGCTAACGTGAATAACCTTGAGTTATCAGGTGACCCGCTAAGCGTGATAGGTAACCCTATTAACGCCGCTGACTCTACCTTATCAGAACTAGATGGTGGGGCTAGAACCGACTGGCAGGATCAAATTTTACGTACCGCTTACACGCACAATCACAGCCTTTCGTACGGTGGAGGTGATGAGAAAGGAAGCTATCGCTTTTCAGCTAGTTATACTGATCAGGAGGGAATTGTCAAGGAAAGTGCTCTAAGACGTATCACAGGTCGCTTCAATGGCAATCGTGACTTCATCAACGATCGCTTCAACATCGCCACGCAGGTAACCGTTTCCAGCGTGCGCGACGATAATATTCCCATTACCGACAATGCGGGTTTCGCCGGTGATCTGTTGGGTGCTACTCTAACCGCTAACCCTACCCAACCGGTCTTTGCGGGTGACTCACTTAACCAAATAGGGCCTACCCAACTTAATCCGGCGGCGTTACTCACACTTAGCGAAGACTTCACCAACACGTTTCGGGCACTCGGTAATGTTACATTAAGCTTTGAGATCACCGAAGGATTATCATTCCGTACCGTGTTAGGTGCCGATCGCTCCGCTTCGAGCCGCAAAGCAGCTTACTCGGGTGAGTTAGTGGCACAAGGTATTGAGCGACAGGGAAGAGCTACCTTCGTTGACGTTAATGCTACCAATACGTTGATGGAAAACTATTTCAACTACAACGGTGCGCTGTCGGACAACATTCAGCTTGATGCAGTACTAGGATATTCTTACCAGCGGTTCCAGAATGAGAATAAAGTTATTCAGGCAGCTGGATTCAGAACAAACGATCTGGATCTAATTATCAATAACCTAGGGGCCGTTAATTTTTCGGCTCAGGAAGAAGCAGGTAATGTAAACGGTGGAATTGTTGGCAATAGCGGCTTTCGGGTAGATGAGTTACAATCAGTTTTTGGACGAGTAAACTTCAATATCAGTGATAAGTACTTGGTAACTGCCACCCTACGTACCGATGGTTCTACGCGCTTTGGCGAAAACAATCGCTATGGGTACTTCCCCTCCTTCTCATTTGGCTGGCGTTTGTCAGACGAAAGTTTCGTTCCTGATTTATTTGATGACCTAAAGCTACGTGCGGGTTACGGAGTTACCGGGAATCAAGAATTTCAAAGTAATCGATATACCAGCCGACAGCGCTACTCAGGCGAAGGTCTGGAGGTAAGTCCTGATCGTGTTCGTCTGAACAACAGCACGCTATTGCCTGTAGCCTTCCAGAATCCAAATCTGAAGTGGGAATCCACTACGCAGATCAACGTGGGTATTGATTACGGATTTGTTGACAACCGATTGCGAGGTTCGTTAGATTATTACAGAAGAAGTACAGAAGACTTGCTTTTCCAGGTAGAGAGTGCTCAACCAGCTCCTAACCCATTCAGCTTTGAAAATATTGATGCTGATGTGATTAACGAAGGGGTTGAGATCACCATTGAGGCCGATGTAGTAACCAACGAAAATTTTGGGTGGACTATATCAGCCAACGGTAGCTATAATGATAACCGGGTAGAGAATTTCAGCACCATTGTGAACACGGGAGCTATTAACGGACAAGGGCTGAGTGGAGCATTCGCGCAGCGCATTATTGAGGGGCAACCTTTATATGCCTACTTTTTGCGCCCTTTTGGCGGATTTGATTCCGAAGGCCAAAGTATTTATCCTCAAGGAAACCTTCAGCAGTTTGTCGGAGCTAGTCCTATCCCAGTGTATAACTTGGGCATAACCAATAACTTCTACCTAGGTAACTTCGACCTAACATTCTTCTTCAATGGGCAGTTCGACTATGATGTCTATAATAATACCGCCAATGCCTTCTTCACGGCGGGTACTTTGGCCGGGGGAAGAAATGTTACGAGCGACGTAGTAGGAAACGGCGAGGCTCGAGAGAATGCCCCCGACGTGTCTACCCGCTTCTTAGAAGATGCCTCTTTCTTACGTCTACAGAATGCCACATTGGGATACAATTTTGATGTGTCTCCCGTAGAGTTTCTCTCTAACCTTAGAGTGTTTGTCACCGGCCAAAATTTGTTTGTTATTACTAACTATTCCGGTCAAGACCCCGAGGTTAACGTAAACAAGGCTATCAACGGGGTGCCTTCGTTAGGAATTGATTACACGCCTTACCCTCGAGCCCGAACTATTTTGTTTGGTATCAATGTTAGCTTTTAAATCTTACTGTTATGAATAAGAAAACTATATGGGCGGCCCTCTTTGCTACTGGAGTCGCGTTCGTTGGATGTACCGACCTGGAAGTAGATGAGCAAGAGTCCATCATCACCGAAACAGCTACTGGTGAGTTTACCGGTGATGCTAATGAATTGCTGGCTACTGTGTACAATCGGTTAGGTACGCTCACCGATCAAGCAAATACTTACTCACTATTTCAACATACTTCAGACGAGATGATTCCGCCCACCCGTGGAGTAGACTGGGGGGACAATGGCGTTTGGCGTTTGTTGCACTCTCATGACTGGGACCCCACCCATCAGTACGTAGTGAACACGTGGAACATCATGAACGAACGGGCTTTCTTGTGCAACCAAGTATTAGCCGCAGACGCTCCCGCCCCGGACGCTCAGCAAACTGCCGAAGCAAAGTTTCTTCGGGCCTTCTACACGTGGCACGTTATGGACCTCTACGGTCAGGTACCCTTTCGTGAAGTAAACGAGGGCATAGATGTAGATCCCCGTGTACTGAGTCGTGCTGAAGCGTTTGACTTTATCGTTAGAGACTTGGAGGAAGCGCTACCCGGATTACCAGAGATAGGACCTTCACCTACTAATATAACAGCTTCGAAAGCAGCAGCGAACGCTATGTTGGCGCGCCTGTATTTAAACAAAGGTGTGTACTTGGCCGATGTGAACGAGCAGGGTAACTTGAACCCTACTTTTGATCAGGCTGACATGGCCCGCGTTATTGAGTACGCTGATGCAGTTGCGGCTAACGGGTACGCTCTGGAAGAGAATTACTTTGATGTATTTTCAATTAACGCCCAAAACGAGATCATCTTTACCAGTAAGGAAGGTACGCCGCAGAACCGCTATTATATGACCCTTCACTACGACCAGAATCCGAGTGGATGGAACGGATTTGCAACTTTAGCCGATTTCTATGCCAAGTTTGAGGATAGCGACGTCAGGAAGGGTGTGCCCGCTAATCCCAATGGTTCGGAATTTTCTGGTCTGGCTCGTGGATTTCTTATTGGCCCGCAGTTAAACGATAATGGTGAAGTAATCATCAACAGTCGTAACAACACAACGCTGGAATTTACACCTCCTGTTCCGCTTAACGGAGCAGATACCGAAGCGGGTATACGTGCTATCAAGTACCACCCTGAAGATGATGGCAACTACATCTTACTACGCTACGCTGACGTATTTCTGATGAAGGCTGAGGCTATGTTACGCAGTGGCGATGCGGCTGGAGCACTGGCTATGGTGAATGAACTACGGGCTTCTCGGGGTGCCACTCCTTTAGCTTCGCTGGATGAAGCAACCATGCTCGACGAGCGAGGTCGTGAACTTTACTGGGAAGGCATTCGCCGGGTTGACCAAGTCCGCTTTGGCACCTTTACGAGTGGCACTTGGGAATTTAAAGAGAATACCGATCCTTATCGGGTACTCTTCCCCATTCCTCAGCAAGCCCTGGATTCTAACCCCAACTTGGTGCAAAATCCGGGATATTAAATCGCAAGAACAACAGTAACCCAATTATCAGTGCAAGCATTCTTCGGGATGCTTGCTCTTTTTTTATCAGGATAAACAGGATGTTATAGGATAGTCAGGACAAATCAGTTTCTAATCCTGAGCATCCTACATTTATCCGGCTCATTTTGATAGAATTATTAGGAGTATGCCTTCGTTAGCAAACTATGAGAAAGATTATCTGGCTGGGAGCGATTTGCTTACTGGGTAGCTGCGGAAAAAAAGACAGCCACCTATTCACCCAACTTTCCGCCGACAAGACCGGGATTGATTTTACTAACGAACTAATACTGAGCGAAGACTTTGACGTGTTCCGCTACCGCAATTACTACAACGGCGGCGGCGTGGCCATCGGTGACGTCAACGGCGACAGTCTGCCCGATGTGTATCTGACGGCCAACATGCAACCCAATAAGCTGTTCCTCAACCGAGGCAACTTCGAGTTTGAAGACATCACCGAGTCCGCCGGAGTGGCCGGGAGCAAAATCTGGTCTACCGGGGTCAATATGGCCGACGTGAACGGCGACGGTCTGCTCGATATCTACGTCTGTAACTCGGGCGACGTGGAGGGCGGACGACGCGAAAACGAACTGTTTATCAACAACGGCGATCTCACCTTCACCGAGCAGGCCGCAGCCTACGGATTAGACGATAAGGGATTCAGCACCCACGCCGTGTTTTTCGACTACGACCTCGACGGCGATCTGGACGCCTACGTACTGAACAATTCCTTCCGCCCGGTATCCACCCTAGGCTACGAAAACATCCGTCACGAACGCGATAGCACCGGCGGCGATAAGCTCTACCGCAACGACACGTCCCCCCCGGGAGCGGGAGAGGAAGCGAGCGGGGGGGAGTTCGTCGACATCAGTGACGCTGCCGGTATTCACGGCAGCGTAATCGGCTTTGGCTTGGGCGTCACCGTCACCGACGTGAACCAAGACGGCTGGCCCGATATCTACGTATCCAACGACTTCTTTGAGCGCGATTATCTGTATATTAATCAGCAGGATGGCAGCTTTGTCGACGAACTGCCGCAACGCATGGGACACATCAGCCATTTCTCGATGGGCGCCGACGCGGCCGACCTCAACAACGATGGCTATCCGGAAATCTTCGTCACCGACATGATGCCCGCCACCGACCGGCGCCTGAAAACCACCACCAACTTTGAGTCCTACGACGTGCACCAGCGCAAGCTGTCTAACGATTACTACGAGCAATACATGCGCAACACCCTGCAACTCAACAGCCCCGGGGGCACCTTTCAGGAGATAGGGCAACTGGCCGGGGTGGAAGCCACCGACTGGAGCTGGGGGGCGCTGATTGCCGATTTTGACAACGATGGCAACAAAGAGATCTTCGTGAGCAACGGGGTCTATAAAGACGTCACCGACCAGGATTTTATCGCCTACATCGGTAGCGATAAGGCAATTCTGACGGCCATGCGGAAAGAGTCAATTGACTTCCAGGAATTGGTAGACCGGATGCCCTCTACCCGCCTGAGCAACTATTTGTTCAAAAAAGACAGCGGACTCACTTACCAAAACATGGCGGCCGATTGGGGGCTAGACGAACCCTCGTTTAGCAACGGGGCGGCCTACGGAGACTTAGACAACGACGGCGACCTGGATCTGGTCGTGAACAACGTGAACCAGCAGGCCTTTGTGTACCGCAACAATACCGAAGAGCGCACCAGCAACCACTACCTCAAGCTTTCGTTTCGGGGGCCTTCGCAAAACCACTTTGGAGTGGGAGCGCGCGTGAATGCCTACACCCGGGGCGAAGAAGTGATGGTGGAGAACGTGCCTACCAAAGGATTTCAGTCGTCAGTAGATTACTCAATGATTTTAGGATTGGATAGTATCACGACGGTAGACAGCCTGACGGTGCACTGGGGCTACGAACAGCGCACCCAGACCTTGTATCAAGTGCCCACCAACCAGCACCTCACGCTCAACATTGCGGATGCGACGCCTAAAGCTACCAACCCGGACGCCTCACCCACTACTTTTCAGCAGAAATCGGTTACTTTAACTCCCGCTTTTGAGCACCAAGAGGATCACTTCGTGGATTTCAACTACGAACGACTCACCTACCACATGCTCTCGCGCGAAGGGCCCGCCCTGGCCGTAGCCGACGTGAACCAGGACGGGCTAGACGACTTTTACATCGGCGGGGCCGCTGGAAAATCCGGCAGGCTCTACCAGCAAACCACCACCGGCGACTTTGAGGCAGTGAGCGTCCCAACTTTTGCCGCGGATAGCGCTCACGAAGACGTGGATGCCGTGTTTTTTGATGCCGACCAGGACGGTGATTTGGATTTGTACGTGGTGAGCGGCGGCAATGCCTTCCGAGGAGGGGCCGCCGAATATCAAGACCGGCTGTATTTGCTAACGTCAGTGAAAAATGGCGAGTCGACTTACACAAAGCAGCCGCG
Organism: Cyclobacteriaceae bacterium; assembly: GCA_965217295.1. Classification (GTDB taxonomy): domain Bacteria; phylum Bacteroidota; class Bacteroidia; order Cytophagales; family Cyclobacteriaceae; genus Tunicatimonas. The sequence continues at coordinate 548,419 of CBDCHR010000008.1, read as the reverse complement.
TGCCCTTCCCCGTCTGGCTGCCATGGGTGCCTGCGTCGCCCCCGCTGATTATGACCAGGATGGCGACCAGGACCTGTTCGTAGGAAGCCGGGCCGTGCCATTGCAGTACGGGATGCCCGCCACCAGCTACTTACTGGAAAACGACGGACAGGGAAACTTCACGGACGTCACCACCCAGGTATCGCCCCGCCTGAACGACATTGGCATGGTCACCGACGCGGTGTGGGCGGATATGGATGCCGATGACGACCTCGATTTGGTGGTGGTGGGCGACTGGATGCCGATCACCTTGTTCAAAAACAACGGGGCCAACCTGGAGCGCCTCAGCAACGTGCCCGGACTGGAACAGTCGGAAGGCTGGTGGCGTAGCATCGTGGCCCAAGATATCAACGGGGATGGTGAAACTGATCTGCTGGTGGGTAACTGGGGCCGCAACAGCCGGTTTCAGGCGTCGGCAACGCAACCACTGGAGCTGTACCTCAGCGACTTCGACGACAACCAGGCCATTGACCAGGTTTTTGCTTATTATCAGGGCGACAGCTTGTATCCAATGGCGCTGCGGCACGACTTGCTCAAGCAACTCCCCAGCCTGAAAAAACAGTTCGTTCACTACCAAGACTACGCCGGGAAAACTATGCGCGAAGTGTTCGGTGCCAATAAGTTGGAAGAAGCAATAGTTCACAAAGTGTATTGCCTGGAATCTTCGGTAGTCATGAACAACGGCGACGGCTCGTATACGTTAGCACCCTTGCCCGAAGAAGCCCAGTTTTCGCCCATCTTCGCCATTGCGGCGGATGATTTTATCCCGAATGATGCGGATACCATCGAAATGGTGCTAGCCGGTAATTTTTCGGGAGTCAAACCCGAAGAAGGGCGCTACGATGCCAATCATGGATTAGCGTTGCGAATGGATAACGGCCAATGGGTAACCGACAATCGGCAAACCACCGGTCTTGACATCCGGGGAGAGGTGCGCCAACTAGCCACCGCCCGCTCGGTGAACGGAAAGAAATTGCTTATTGTGGCAAAGAACAACGAAGCTCCGGAATTCTATACGTATGAATGAGCCCTACCTAAACCGTCATTCCGGAACTTCTCGTAGCGAAGCGAAGAGAAGTGTCTGGAATCTCCCCGATGCGAAGACGGGGAGAGTGTGTGTTGTTCTGTGCTTGCTATTTTTGCTTTCTTGCTCCTCCGACCCCCCGCCCCGCTTCGAGCTTATGCCCGCTTCCTATACCGGGGTAGATTTCCAAAACCGCTTGGAAGAAACTCCCCAGATGAATATCTTTAGCTACCTCTACTTCTACAACGGCGGCGGAGTGGCCGCTGGCGATCTGAACGGCGATAGCTTACCCGACTTGTACTTCACGGCCAACCTGGAGAGCAACAAGCTTTACCTCAACCAGGGAGACTTCAAGTTCAAAGACATCACCGAAACGTCGGCGGTTGGCGGACTAACAGGGTGGACGACCGGGGTGACGATGGCTGACGTGAATGCCGACGGGCGACTGGACATCTACGTAAGTCAACTGGGCGACTACCAAAATATCCGGGGCAAAAACCAATTATACATCAACCAGGGAAACAACGATCAGGGTATTCCGACCTTTGAAAACCAAGCCGCTGACTACGGGCTGGATTTGGTGGGCTTCGGCACGCAGGCAGCCTTCTTTGATTACGACCTGGATGGCGATCTGGATATGTACATGCTGAATCACTCTACGCACGCCAGCGGCACCTTTGCGCGCGCCACCCTGCGACAGAAAAAGCACCCGCTGGCGGGCGACCGACTGATGCGCAACGACGGGGGGAAATTCACCGACGTGACCGATAGCAGTGGCATCTACCGCAGTGCGCTGGGCTACGGACTCGGTATTAGCATGGGCGACGTGAACGCCGACGGCTACCCAGACGTGTACGTGGGCAACGACTTTCACGAAAACGATTACCTGTACATCAACCAGCAGGACGGCACCTTTAGCGAACAACTGGAAAAGAGCATTCCTCACACCAGCCGCTTTTCGATGGGCAACGATATTAGTGACATCAACAACGACGGTCTACCGGACATTCTTTCGCTGGATATGTTGCCCTCGGACCCGGTGATGCTCAAAAACTCGGCAGGAGAAGATAGTTACAACGTCTATAACTACAAACTCAACTTTGGCTACAACCACCAGTTTGCCCGCAACACCCTGCAACTGAACCGGGGCGGTGGTCGCTTCAGCGATATTGGGTTGCTCACCGGCGTCTTCGCTACCGACTGGAGTTGGTCGGGTTTAATTGCTGATTTAGATTTAGACGGAAACCAAGACATTTACATCGGCAACGGCATCAAACGACGGTCGAACGACCTGGACTACATCAAGTACGTATCCAACGACGCGGTGCAGCACCGGCTGGAGGGCGATCTGAGCAGCGAGGATCTGGCCTTAGTAGAAAAAATGCCGGTTGTCAAGATTTCGAACGCCGCTTTCCGAAACGCAGGGAAGCTAGCGTTCACCAATGTGTCGCGCGCCTGGGGGTTGGATCAGGAATCGTTTTCTAACGGGGCGGCCTACGCGGACCTGGACAACGACGGGGATCTGGATTTGGTGACCAACAACGTGGATCAGGAAGCTTTCGTCTATGAAAATCGAACGATTGACGGTGACCAACGGGATAACAACTTTTTAAAACTCACGTTCCGAGGCGAAGGCGCTAACACCCAGGGCCTCGGAGCCCGGATCATCATCCCGCTAGACAGCCAGATGATCGTCCACGAAGTGTACACTACCCGCGGCTACCAGTCGGCCGTGCCTGCCGAACTCATCGTCGGTTTGGGCCAGCGAGATCGGGTAGACACCCTGGTGGTGGTGTGGCCCGATCACCGTTTCGAGGTGCTTACCGATGTTCCGGCCAACCGGCACCTCACACTTAATCAAAAAAACGCCTCGGGGAGCTACGACTTCTCTGCTTCTACGGTGCCTTTGTTTGAGGTGACAGACGAGATGAACGTTACTTACCAGCACCAAGAAAACCCGTTCATAGAGTTCAACCGCGAAGTGCTGGTGCCCCACATGTCTTCTACCGAGGGACCCCGACTGGCGGTGGGCGACGTGGATGGCGATGGGCAGGAAGACTTTTTTGTGGGCGGAGCCAAGCACCAGCCCGGAGCGGTGTATTTGCAGAAACCCACTGGATTTGAGGCCTCGCGCCAACCCGCCCTGCAAGCCGATAGCTTGGCGGAAGACGTGGGCGCTACGCTGGTTGATGTGGACCAGGACAATGATCTGGATTTAGTGGTGGTAAGCGGCGGCAATGAGTTTCGGGGTGAGGAAGAGGCGTTGCGGGTGCGCTTGTACAAAAACGATGGGCAGGGTCATTTTGCGCGCGACCGATCGGCCCTTCCCGATGTTTTCGTAAACGGCTCCTGCGTGACCGCCGCAGACTTCGACCAGGACGGAGACGCGGATCTGTTTGTGGGCGGGCGCGTGGTTTCGCGAAACTACGGAAAGATACCGAGAAGCTACTTGCTGCAAAACGACGGTCGGGGAAATTTCACCGACGTCACCAAGCAGCAGGCCGAAGGACTAACGCGGGTAGGGATGGTCAAAGATGCCCATTGGGCCGATCTAAACGGCGACAGCTGGCCCGAACTTATCGTAGCCGGTGAATGGATGCCGATCTCGGTATTCGCCAACCGGCAGGGACGCTTGGCGCGGGCTAAGATTCCTTCGCTAGACGATGCGTCGGGTTGGTGGAACACCCTGGAGGTGGCAGATGTTGACAACGACGGCGATCTAGACCTGCTGGCGGGAAATCTAGGACTTAACTCCAAACTCAAAGCATCGCCCGACGAACCGGTTAGTTTGGTGGCCACAGACGTAGACCGTAACGGAACCACCGAGCAACTGTTGTTTCACTACGTGCAGGGGCAGAAGCAGTTGTTTGCCACCAAAGACGAGATTAGCTCGCAACTGGTGGATATCAAAAACCGCTTCGTGAGCTACGATGCTTTTGCGCGGGCTTCGGTAGAAGAAGTGTTCCCGGGCAACCAATTGGCCGACGCCAAAGAGCTCACGGTGCGTGAAGCTCGTTCGGGAGTGTTTATTAACGAAGGGGAAATGAAGTTTCGGTTTGCTCCCTTTCCTACTGAGGCCCAGTTCGCTCCGATCAACGCAATTCAGGTGCTCAAGGGCAAAGAAGTACCGGATCTGCTCACGGCCGGAAACTTTTACGAGGTCACCATCGAGCGGGGCCGCTACGATGCCGACTACGGTACGCTGCTCAGTAACAAGGGCAATGGACAGTTCACCCCCGTCCCCAATCCTAAGTCAGGAATTTATCTGGAGGGACAAGTACGTGATCTGGAGACAATTGACTTTCAGGGTAATAAGTTTATCATCGTTGCCCGTAACAACGACACTCTATCATTTATCAAAGAACATCATGACGCTTCCATCACCGCTTCCGCCGGGAACCCATAGCCCAAGCTGTGTTTCTGCCGGTTCTCGAAGGCAGGCGGCTCGAGAAATGCCGCTCGCCTGTCTAAAACGTTTTTTCGTTGGTGGCTTTCTTTTTGGGCTGCTATTCACTGGCTTGTTCGGATGCGGCTCGGCTTCCGAACCCACCATTACCTTTTGCGATGCCCCCGGCGAACCGATGCCGTGTACTGACAACCAAACCGAATTTTCGGTAGGGCAGCAGTTGTACGTACAGGTAGTCTCTAGCGAACCGTTCGAAGCGCAGCAAGTAACCGGCAAGATTCTCCGAGTTACTGACAAAGACACCGTGTCGCTAGGCGCTCGCAACATTACGCTAGAACCCGATCAGCGATCATTTACTCAAACCTTGCCCTTCCACGAGTTTGGCCCCGAAGCGGCGGGAACGTTTTTAATTAGTTTCGTGGACGAAAACGGTGAGGTGATTGCTGAGAAGGAGCTCATTATCTCAAACTAGGTCTAATTAACTATTTGTCGTTAACAAATATTTTTGAGACATTGTCAACGTGCCCCCTGTATCCATCATAATAATTAGAGCAATTCAAAACATGTTGAATGAAAACTGCCTACCGGAAGAAACTTGCTAAGTCTACTACACCCAATATGGTTTTGTCAACTGATCTGCCAGAGCAGTCAGTTCGGGAAGATGCTGGTTACGCATTTTTGCTATTAGACGAAGCAACTTACACAAAACTTTATGAACAATTTTTTCCTGAATTATACAATTACGGAGTAAAGCTGTGCAGTGACCCGGATTTTACTAAGGACTGTATCCACGACTTGTTTATAGACCTATGGAAGAAGCGAAAAAAACGTTTGCCCGTTACTTCAACAAAGGCCTATCTTTTCAGAGCGCTTCGTAATATCATTTTAAAAGCACAAAATCGCCGTCCCCGTTTCCAATCGGTAAACCTAACGTATAGTTTTGATACCGAAGCTTCGCCCGAGATGGCTATCATCAATGAGCAAGCCGATCAAGCACAGCAGCAGCAATTGTATGAAGCAATAAATACACTGACGCAGCAGCAACGAGAAATAGTTTTTTTAAAATTCTACAGTCAGCTCACCTATGAGGAGGCCGCTTCCGTACTAGGCATCTCTACCAAAGCTACCTACAAACTTATGGCCCGTGCCATCGATGTGCTACGCCAAAAAATGATTCCTTTGGCTTGGTGGGGTATGATATTCTCGTCCCTGCCCCGCTTCTAAACTCAATTGACAAATTTGTATTTCGATGGGCTTTAAATAAGGATATGCTTCTCATTCGCCCTAGCTTAATGAAAATATTGTAAAAACGTAAAATTTGTTGGTTTAACGTGGGGTAAAATCTCAGAAGTTGGGAACCTAAGTATAGAAACCAGAAGGTAAGTATCTTCTATCCCTATACACGTCCCTATTCATGAACGCATTACCTACCAATACCCGCCGCAACTTTCTCAAACAATCGGCCCTCGCCTCCGGAGTATTCATTGTGCCCCGCCACGTGCTGGGCGGAGTGGGCTTCATTGCTCCTAGTGACCAGCTCAACGTGGCCGCCGTAGGGGCGGGCGGGAAGGGTTGGGAGAATCTTAATCGTACCCATAAAAGTGGGGAAGCCCGCATCGCTTTCCTGTGCGACGTGGATAACCGACAGGCCCAGAAAGCCCGCAGCGAGCACCCGAAGGCTACCTACTACACCGACTACCGCACCCTGCTGGACCAAGAAAAGGACAACATCGACGCCGTCATCGTGAGCACCCCCGACCACATGCACGCCATCATTGCCCTCTCCGCCATGCAGTTGAACAAGCACGTGTATGTGGAGAAACCCTTGACCCACAGCATCGCCGAGGCGCGCCAGCTCACCGAAGCGGCCGAGCGCTACCGGGTGGTCACCCAAATGGGCAACCAGGGCAGCAGCGGCGACGACACCCGCCGCATCGAAGCCTGGGTGCAGCAGGGGGTGCTGGGCGACGTGCACACCGTCTACACCTGGACCAACCGGCCCGTGTGGCCGCAGGGCGTGCCGCTACCTACCGAAGCGCAGCCCGTGCCCGACGGAGTTGACTGGAACCGGTGGCTGGGCGTGGCCCCGCCACGGGCCTACCACGAAGCCTTTATGCCCTTCCGCTGGCGGGGGTGGTGGGACTACGGCACCGGAGCACTAGGCGATATGGGTTGCCACATCATGGACGTTCCCTACCGCGCCTTGCAACTAGGCTACCCCGAATCGGTCTACTGCAGCGTGGGCTCGGTCTACGCCAACTTCTTCGAGCAGGCCTATTATCCCGAGAGCTGCCCGCCCTCCTCGATGGTGCATCTGAAGTTTCCGGCGCGGGGCACCATGCCCGCCGTGGACTTTTCCTGGTCCGACGGCGGCATCCAGCCCCCCCGTCCCGAAGGGCTGGACCCAAACCGGGCGATGGGCGACAACGACGGCGGCATGCGTTTGGTGGGCACCCAGGGCGAGTTGATCGCGGGCATGTGGGGAAGAGAACCCTACCTGCTTACCCCTCAGGGAAAAGAAATGGACGCCCCGGCCGTGGAGATCACCCCGGTGAAGAACGGACCCGACGGCCACCAGGCGCAGTGGGTGCGGGCCTGCAAAGCGGGGTACGGCGCTACCACCAGTTCTCCCTTCTCAGTGGCCGGTCCACTCACTGAGACGGTGATCATGGGCAATCTGGCCGTGCGCAGCCACAGCTACCGCGAGGCCAAAGCCGACGGCAAGGGGCAGGCCTTCCCCGGACGAAAAAAGCTGCTGTGGGACGGCAAGAACATGAAGATCACCAACTTCAAGCCCGCCAACGCCTTCGTCACCCGGAAGTACCGCACCGGGTGGTAATTGATTTTGTAGCCTAAGCTTGAAATTTTAAAGAACTAGCCACAACCAATCTGCTTGATGAAGTACACCGACTTTTCCACTGCTGATTTTATTGCTGACCCTTATTTTCAGCAGTGGGTGCTTGCCCCCGATAAGATGACCCAGACTTTTTGGGAAAACTGGCTAGAAAAACATCCGGATAAACGTCCGGATGTTGAGAAAGCGGTGCAATTGCTTCAGGCGATGAAGTTTAAAACGCAGTATCCTACCGGGCAAGAGTTTCATCAAGTATGGCAGGATATTGTAACGAACAGATCGGGTGGTCACTATAAAGTAAAACAACCAGCAAATCCTAAGTACCGCTGGTACGTCGCCGCATCGTTGCTACTGTTAGCACTGGTGGGTTTATGGTGGACTCTAGATCCAGCGCAAAGTCCCTTTGTGGTCGTCCATACCACTGAGTACGGCGAAAAGCAAGAAGTGAAACTATCCGATGGCTCTTCGGTAATTCTAGGGGCAAATTCTCAACTATCCTATTCTCGAATTTGGGACGAAAAAGTACCACGCCGGGTGACTTTGGTAGGAGAGGCGTATTTCTCGGTGACACACCAGGAGAACGACCAAAAATTTATTGTTGAGTCTGAGAATTTAGCCATTGAGGTACTAGGTACAAAGTTCAACGTCAACAATCGCCGCGGAGAAAACCAAGTGCTTTTAGAAGAGGGAAGCATTCGACTTGATGTTTCTAAAGTAGCCTCAAAACCACCGGAAGTTTCTAGCATTCTTATGAAGCCTGGCGAAGTGGTTGAAATAGATGACCAAAGCATCATTAAGAGAGCGGTTAGTCCGGTTCCTTACGTGTCCTGGACACAGGACGTTCTAATCTTTAATCAAGCAACCCTGCGGGAGGTTATTCAGGTGATTGAGGATCAGTACGGCTACTCAGTAACTACCCAGCGGTTGGCCATCGACGAGTTGGTCTTTACCGCCGAACTGCGCTCTACGGATGTGAACATTATTTTACAGTATTTATCGGAAGTGTTCAACCTAACTGTTACTCAAAATGGCAATACGATCACCTTAGCTCCCCAAAAATAGATTCTGTAGAACCCTCACTTGAAAAAGCCATTCAGCACAATGCTGTATTGGGCTAAATCTAAATCCCTAATCTTAACATAATCCTTATGCGTAACTATCTACATCGGGGTGAGCGAGTACTGCTATTGCTTGCATTAACGTGGATGTCTCCCGGCGATCTGCTGGCCCAATCCCAACCACTGGCATCGGCTCAACAACTCATCATTGTCCCTCATCAAAATGAAATACTAAGCCTAGAGAAAGCGCTTGAGCAGATCAAGCAACAGTATCAGGTTACGTTTGGGTACCGCGAGAGCGTAATCAACAATAAAACAGTTGCTTCCGATAACTGGCAGGGAAAAAGTCTAGAAGAAACTTTGCGGCAGGTGTTATCTCCGCACGGGCTGGATTATAAGCAATTAGATGAAGTCCATTATGTGATAATACCACGAATAGAAAGGCAACTTCAGAAAATTAAAACTAATCCCATTGACACTTCTGCCAAATCGGTTATTCCCTCAAAAGCAATTCCTAACTACGCTAGCTCCCTTGCTTCTCAGCAACACTTACTAGAACAAACTATTACCGGTCAAGTCACTGACCTATCTACCGGTGAAGGTCTACCCGGAGTTAACATCGTAGTGAAAGGCACTACCGTAGGTACAGTCAGTGACATCGAAGGCAACTATAAACTCATTGCTCCTGATGACGCGCAGACGCTGGTATTTTCCTCGGTGGGCTATACCACTGAGGAAGTGGCTATTGAAAATAAATCGATCGTCAATCTACAAATGGCTCCGGATATCCAATCACTGAGTGAAATAGTGGTTGTAGGATACGGAACGCAAGAAAAGCGCGACGCTACCGGAGCCATATCTTCGGTCAAATCAGAAGATTTTAACCAGGGGGTCATTGTTTCGCCCGAGCAACTGATTCAGGGACGGTCGGCCGGGGTACAGATTACTAACTCCAGTGGTGAGCCCGGTGGGGGAATGAACATCCGAATCCGTGGCACCTCGTCGGTACGAAGTGGCAATAACCCACTTTTTGTAGTGGATGGTGTTCCGTTAGCAGGTGACGATGTGAGCGGGGGGGGCGTAGATACCGGCTTTGGTACATCATCACCTAGAAATCCGCTTAACTTTTTGAATCCGAACGACATTGCCAGCATCGACATCCTAAAGGATGCATCGGCAACCGCCATTTACGGTTCTAGAGGTGCAAACGGTGTCGTACTCATTACCACCAAAGGGGGAGATGGTGCGCAAGGAACCCTTAATTACTCTTATAATATTGGAGTGAGCAACATCACTAAGAAGTATGATCTGCTCAATGCCGACGAATTCATTGATGCTTACGCAGCTGCAAATGGACTCTCACCTACGGATCAAGCGGTGTTAGATGTTGATTTGGGCGCTGATACCGACTGGCAGGATGAAATTCTTAGAACCGGAATATCACAAAACCACAACTTGTCTTTTGGTACCAGTGACGAAAAAGGCAACTACCGGTTGTCTCTGGGATATACCGAGCAAGAAGGAATCATTCAGGAGAGCGGTTTGAGAAGAATATCCGGTAGGTTCAACGCCTCGCGTAACTTTATTGACAACCGACTCAAGATTGGTACCCAGATAACGGTCTCTGACGTCCGTGACGAAAGCGTACCTATCTCAGACAACGCCGGAGAATTGCTAGGGGGTACTCTCAAATTAAACCCTACTTTCTCGGTGAGAAACCCTGATGGCACGTTGTTTCAACGAGGAATCACGGAAGTGAATCCGGTGGCAATACTGGAACTAGGGGAAGATTTTACGAACACTCAGAGAACGCTGGCCAACGTGTTTCTTGAACTGAAAATTCTGGAGGATCTTAATTTTCGTACTGTCTTAGGAGCTGACCGATCTTCTTCCTTACGCAAAACTGCTTACTCTGGTGATCTATTCGCGCAAAGCATTCAAGGACAGGGCCGGTATGCTTCTCAGGATATTTCAATAACTAATACGCTCATTGAGAACTACTTTGACTACAACAAAGAGCTATCCAACAACATAGAATTAGAAGCTGTCTTAGGATATTCCTACCAACGCTTTCAGCGATCAACGGAGGTGATTCAAGCGGCGGGATTTTTAAGCTCTGATCTAAATATTATACTTAACAATTTGGCTGCGGTGGATTTAACGCAAACGGTTAATGATGATGGAAGTCGCGTTAACAACGGCGGTATTGTGGGCAACACTTCACTAAGGGTAGATGCTCTTCAGTCGGTCTTCGGACGGCTGAAGTTAAACATCAGGGATAGATACTTGCTGACGGCTACCCTACGTACCGATGGCTCCACTCGTTTTGGTGATAACAACCGATATGGATACTTTCCGTCGTTCGCGGCGGCATGGCGCCTCTCAGATGAGGCATTTGTGCCCGATGTGTTTGATGATTTAAAGCTGCGGGTGGGTTACGGTGTGACTGGAAACCAGGAATTTCCCAGTAACCGCTATACTACGCGGCAACGATTCAGTGGCGAGTCTCTAGGCGTATTGACGGGTATTGAATTCATTACGGGCAACCAGACCGCCGTAGCCTTCGAGAATCCGGACTTGAAATGGGAAACCAGCACGCAGATTAACTTAGGATTGGATTACGGGTTCTTTAACAACCGTCTGCGAGGGTCTCTTGATGTCTACCGAAAAAATACCAATGATCTTTTGTTTCAAGTGATCAGCGCCCAACCGGCCCGCGCCGAATTTCGGTGGGAAAATCTTGATGCTGACGTAATTAATGAGGGTATAGAAATCTCTATTGAGGCAGACGCGGTTGATAATAACAACTTTACCTGGTCGGTAGCCGCCAATGCAGCCTTCAATAACAATGTGGTTAGAAACTTTGCGGGTAACGTCAATACCGGAGAAATCAGTGGCCAGGGGTTATCGGGTGCTTTCGCCCAACGTATTTCAAACAATCAACCCTTATTTGCCTATTATCTCCGCCCGTTCGGTGGTTTTGATGATGCTGGGCAAACTATTTATCCGGAAGGAGACGTGCAACAATTTGTCGGACGAAGTCCGTTACCTACGACCAACCTAGGATTAACTAATAATTTTTCATACCGTGGATTTGATCTAAGCATTTTCTTTACTGGTCAACTCGGACAGTATGTTTATAATAACACCAGAAACGCCTTTTTTACCGCCGGTGCCTTAGCTGGTGGTAGCAACGTAACACAAGACGTAGTAGGCAATGGTGAAAGCAGGGCTAATGCGCCGGAAGTTTCTACCCGCTTCTTGGAAGATGCCTCCTTTGTGAGGCTTCAAAACCTTACGCTGGGTTATAACTTTGACACCCAAAACGTAAGTTTCTTATCAAATCTAAGACTGTACATTACTGGCCAAAATTTGCTGATTCTGACTAACTACAGCGGTCAAGACCCTGAGGTAAATGTAAATAAGGCTATTGATGACGTTCCTTCCTTTGGTATAGACTACACTCCCTATCCTGCTGCTCGAACCCTCCTTTTTGGAGTTAATGTTTCATTTTAACATAAATTAATTATGATTTATTTAAAGAATATTCTGGTATTAGTTGGAATGAGTGCTTTTTTGATAGGATGTACCCTTGAAGTAGAGGAGTTAGATTCAATTGTAGCCGAAGATGCCAGCGGACAGTTCACGGGAGATGCATCCGCACTGCTAAGAACATCTTATAACCAACTGAGTGGGTTTAGAGAACCAGGCAGTACCTATTCACTGTATGAGCATACCAGCGACGAAATGATCCCCCCAACTCGTGGCACCGACTGGGGTGATAATGGTGTATGGAGACTGCTGCACTCACACAACTGGGATGCCACGCACCAGAATGTGTTGGATGCTTGGAACGAAATGAACAGTCGGGTCTTTTCTACCAATGAAGTGCTGGCCTCAACCAGTCCTGCTCCTACACCACAGCAGGCTGCAGAAGCTAAATTTCTGAGAGCATTTTATATGTGGCACGTAATGGACCTATTCGGGCAGGTGCCTTTTCGGGAAGTAAACGAAGGAGGAGACATTGATCCCCGGGTACTATCACGCAGTGAAGCGTTTGACTTTATTGTAAAAGATTTAGAAGAAGCTCTGCCAGATCTACCGGTAGTAGGCCCATCGGCCAATAACACTACCGCTTCCAAAGCCTCCGCCAACGCCTTACTGGCAAGATTATACCTAAACCGCGGTGTGTATACATCGATTGCTAATGAGGAAGGGTTGCCTAACATCACCTTTGAACAAAGCGATATGACCAACGTAATTCAGTACGCTGAGGCAGTCGCTGCTGATGGTTATTCATTGAGTCCCGAGTACTTCGACAATTTTACGGCTACCGCCCAGTACGAAATCATATTTGCTAGTCCCCAAGGAACTCCTGAAACCCGTTACTTCATGACTTTGCATTATGACCAAAATCCGAGCGGGTGGAATGGCTTTACTACCTTGGCCGACTTCTACTCAAAATTTGAGGACGAGGATGTTCGCAAAGGCATTACTGCTACTCCTGATGGAACCCCTTTTTCCGGTATCGGTCGGGGTTTTTTAGCGGGAACGCAACTTGACGACGATGGTGAGGTGATCATCAATAGCAGAAACAACCAGCCTCTAGCGTTTGAACCAAATGCGCCACTTATCGGGGCTGATACGGACGACGGTATCCGGGCTATCAAGTATCATCCAGCCGATAAAGGAAACTACATACTGCTCCGGTACGCTGATGTGTATCTGATGAAAGCCGAAGCCATGTTGCGAAGTGGTGACGCAACTGCTGCCTTAGCAATGGTAAACGAGCTTAGGACATTTCGTAGCGCATCGTCTTTAGCAACTTTAGACGAAACCGCACTATTGGATGAGAGAGGGCGCGAGTTATACTGGGAAGGCGTTCGCAGAATGGACCAAGTTCGTTTTGGCACCTTCACTACCACGTGGAGCGAAAAGACGGTGACCGATCCATTCCGCGTACTGTTTCCCATCCCCCAACAAGCCCTGGATTCTAATCCTAATTTAGAGCAAAACCCAGGATATTGATTTACCTGCGATATCATTCCAGTAGTAAAACTCGAGTAGCGCTCGGTATCTGGCTTTGCTGAATGAGGGAATGCACGTTCATAGTTATATGGTCCAATATGTTTCTAACTGAATAATTATATGAAAAAATTTGTAATAACTGCCTTCATTTTCTTGGTAACCAGCAGCATCTTATTCTTGGCAAGCTGTGATACTCCTCGTACCACCGAGGAAGCGTCCCTGACTCCTGCTCAAGTGCCGCAAGATGCTGCAAACGAATGGATTGTTCTCTTCGACGGCACAAACCTTGACCACTGGCATGATTATCAAAGAGACGGCATCAGTTGGAAGATTGAAGACGGTAGCCTAACCACCGAAGGAGGAAAGGGAGATATTATTACGAATGACACCTACCAGAACTTCGAGTTAGAGTTTGAATGGAAAATTTCTGAAGCTGGCAACAGCGGAGTGATCTACTTGGTTCAGGACGATCAACAATACAACCATAGTTTTGAAACCGGACCGGAGTACCAAATCATTGACGCTAATAATTTTGTTAAGAAGAGCGACTACCCACTGAGCGATTCACAGAAAACGGGTGCCAATTACGCGCTGCAAGCCGCCCAGGGAGCGATGATGAAACCCCTTGATAAATTTAATCGCGGCAAGATCATTGTCAACAACGGTCACGTCGAGCACTGGCTTAACGGTAAGAAGGTAGTAGACTACGAGTTGTGGACTGATGCGTGGAAAGCGAAAGTAGCTCAAACCAAGTTCAATGAGATGCCAGGTTACGGACAAGCGAAGAGTGGTCATATTGCATTGCAAGATCATGACGACCAAGTGTGGTTTCGAAATATGCGGATTAGAAGGTTATAAGACTATGCTAACTTATCCTTGGTTCTAGAAGGCAGTCAAACCAATAGCAGCCCATGCTCGGGATGCCAGCAATTAGTTTCATGAAGGCAGTGTCCCAGGACTTCGGCTGTGTATAAGCGACTGAAAGATAATAGATTAAGATACTGTCCCCTCCACTAACCTCAGCGCCTTCGCCCCTGCATTCAGCCGGACGCGCCCCCCGAAGGGGAACGTGGCGTTGCGCCGGATGTGTTTAATAATCCAAGAAACAAAACCATGTCGGTTCAACAGCAAATGTTATCAATAAATCCCCGTGGCAGCGCGCCGCGTCGCGCTGCCACACTATCAGAAATCACATTTCCGCCCCCTCCGGCATCAGCCGCAGCCGGGCCAAATAACGGTCGGCGGTGATGTAGAGCACCGACTCATCGTCGTTGAAGGTGCAATTGGCGGTGGCCTGTCCGGTTTTTAGCGTACCCAGGTGCGTGCCGTCGGGCTGAAAAATCCACACTCCGCCGGGGCCGGTGGCAAACAGATGGCCGCTGCGGTGCACCACCATGCCGTCGGGTAAACCTTTCTCGGTAGCCACCCGCTGCGTAGCATCGTGCAGCACCCGTCCGTTGGCAATGGTGCCGTCGTCCTGCATGTCGTAGGCCGTCCAGTGGGCGCGTTCCGGATCCGAATTGGCCACGTAGAGCGTTCGCTCGTCGGGCGAGAAGGCAATACCGTTGGGCCGGGTCAGCGTATCGGTGAGGAGCGTTAACACGCTGTCCTCTATCGAGAAGCGGTACACCCCCTGGAAGTTGAGTTCCTTGTTCGGACTGTCCGCTCCGCCCGGCAGGCCGTAGGGCGGGTCGGTGAAGTACAGCGCCCCGCTACTATGAAACACCAGGTCGTTCGGACTATTCAGCCGCTGGCCTTCGTAGTGCGTCACCAGCGGAATATACTCCGACTTCGGGTTGTTCAGCGGAGCGTTCATCCGGGCCACCTGCCGGGCACCGTGCTGACAAAGAATCAGATTCTGGTTGGCATCCAGCATCAACCCGTTTGAGCCGGGTTCTTCGCCCGCTTCCTGCCCGTCGTCCGAACCCGCTGGTTTCAGGTACAACACAATACTGTCTTCTTCACTCCACTGAAAAACGCTGTTCTGCGGAATGTCCGAAAATAACAGATAGTTGCCTTGTTCCACCCACACCGGCCCTTCGGTCCACTCAAAACCGTCGGCGAGGATTTCCATCCGCGCATCCGGACTGATCAGTTCGTCAAGGGTCGGATCAAGTCGCTCGATGCTACCCAGCATGGGATAAGGAGGAGCCTCGGTGGTTTCGTTCTTTGAAGGAGAGCAAGCAGAGGCAGCAGACAGCAGCAGAAAAAATAGACGTTTCATAAATTGACGTGGGTGATGGGGAGCGAATTTACGCCGAATTTGGAATCTGCCAATGGTTTCGCGCATTAAGAATCACTCCGCACCCTCAGCCCGGGCGAACAGACCAGCGTGTTTTCGGGTTTAATACCAAAGATGATGCTCCGTTCCGATGGCGCATCTCCACCAGTTACCCCCAAAAGGTTATGAAGATTCTACTAACCGGTGCCAACGGCTACATCGGCGTGCGCCTGCTGCCCATTCTAGTGCAAGAAGGCCACGAGGTGGTGTGCCTGGTACGCGACCAACGGCGCATGCGCATCGACGAAGCGGTGGCCGAACGGGTCTCCTTCTACGAAGCCGACCTGCTGCACGCCGACACCCTGCAAGACTTACCCACCGACATCGACGTGGCGTTTTACCTGGTGCACTCGATGGGAAAATCGGGCAACTTCGAGGAAGCCGAGCAGCAGGTGGCCCGCAACTTCACGAAGCGCATTGGGCAAACCGATTGCCAGCAGGTGATCTACCTGAGCGGCATCGTCAACGACGACCACCTTTCTAAGCACCTGCGGTCGCGCAAGAAGGTAGAAGACGTGCTGTTTTCCGGCAGCGTGCCGGTCACCGTGCTGCGCGCCGGGATCATCATCGGCTCGGGCGGAGCTTCGTTCGAGATCATCCGTGATCTAGTAGAGAAGCTGCCGATGATGATCGCTCCGCGCTGGCTCAATACCAAGTCGCAACCCATTGCCCTGCGCAACGTGCTGCAGTATCTGGACGGTGTGATACTGAAAGAAGCGGCTTATAACCGCGTGTTCGACATCGGTGGCCCCGAGGTGCTCACCTACAAGCAGATGCTGCTTAAATTTGCTAAGGTGCGCAACCTGCCGCGGCGGATTTTCACGGTGCCCTTTCTGTCGCCCCGCCTGTCGTCGCTGTGGCTCTACTTCGTGACCAGCACCTCCTTTGGCTTGGCCCGCAGCTTGGTCGACAGTATGAAAAACGAGGTGATTATTCAGAAAAAGGGCATCGGAGAAATTGTGCCGATTGATACGCTGATTCCTTACGAGGAAGCAGTGGATCGGGCCTTCCAGCGTATCGAACAGAACGAAGTTATTTCTAGTTGGAAAGATGCGTTTAACAGCAGCCGAATCAGCCTAAGCTCACCCGAAAGCATTAAAGTGCCTGAGAACGGGGTATATAATGATATTCGAAAGGTGCCTTTCACCAAACCACGCGAGCAAGTGGTCGAGAACGTCTGGAGCATCGGCGGCGACCGGGGCTGGTACTACCTGGGCTTCCTGTGGGAGATTCGGGGCTGGATGGACCGGCTGGTGGGCGGAGTGGGCCTGCGGCGCGGGCGACGCAGTCCGCACGAACTGCTGGCCGGTGATGCGCTCGACTTCTGGCGGGTGCTGGTGGCCGACAAAGAAGAGGGGCGGCTGCTGTTGTTTGCTGAAATGAAGCTGCCCGGCGAAGCTTGGCTCGAGTTTCGGGTGATCAATGAGGACGGCGTGAACTACCTGCTGCAAACCGCTACCTATCGTCCGCACGGGCTGGTCGGGCGGCTCTACTGGTGGGCGGTGTGGCCGTTTCATGGGTTTATCTTTCCCGGCATGGCCAAACGTATCATCTGCTTCGAAGAAAAGCGGGCAAGACTTGACGAAAAAGAACGACGCAAAGAAGCGGTGAATGCTTAACTGGATGCTGGATGCTAGCTACTAGTATCCAGCATCCAGTGACCAGCATCCGTACCAATCAGAAAGTTACTGTGAGAGACATCATCATCATCGGCGGCGGACTTGCCGGGCTGGTCAGCGCCATTCAACTGGCCGAGGCCGGGCTGTCGGTGCTGGTGATTGAGAAAAAGGTCTACCCCTTTCACCGGGTGTGCGGAGAGTATATTTCGAACGAAGTGGTGCCCTTCCTGCGATCCATTGACGCCTATCCTGCGTCGCTTCAGCCGACCTCCATCCGGCAACTGCTGCTCACGTCGGCCAGCGGACGCAGTCAAACGATGCCCCTTGATTTGGGAGGTTTTGGGGTGAGTCGCTACGCGCTGGACGATTTTCTGTACCGACGGGCCAAACGGGCTGGGGCGGAATTTCTGCTGGAAACTCCGGTGCAGGGGGTAGATTTTCAGGAGGATTGGTTTACGGTGACCCTGTCTCAGAACCGGCAACACAACGCCCGGCTTGTGGTGGGGGCCTACGGCAAGCGCTCGCGGTTGGATAAAACCCTGAACCGTCCGTTTATGCAGCAACGCTCGTCCTACATTGGGGTGAAGTACCATCTAAAAATCGATTTTCCCGATGATTTAATTGCTCTGCACAATTTTGAGGGAGGCTACTGCGGTATCTCTCGGGTGGAAGGAGATCGGTGCAATCTGTGCTATCTGGGGAGTCGCGCTTCGCTGCGGGAGCACGGCAGCATCGAGGCGATGGAAGAGCGGGTGCTGGGACGCAACCCGTATTTAAGGAAGCTTTTCCAGCAAGGAGAATTTTTGTTCGACCGGCCCGAGGTGATCAACGAGGTGTCGTTTGCGCCGAAGCAACCGGTGGTGCAACACGTGCTGATGGTGGGCGACACGGTCGGCCTAATCACGCCCCTGTGCGGCAACGGCATGGCGCTGGCCATTCATTCGGCCAAAATTCTGGCTGAACTGATTGTGCGGCACTACCGTCCGGGAGGCTTTGATCGGGTGAAGTTAGAAAGGGCTTACGCGCAGGAGTGGCGACAGCACTTCGCTACGCGTTTGTGGGTGGGGCGGCAGGTGCAGCGACTGTTCGGAAGCCGGTGGATGTCGGAGGCGGGAGTTCAACTAATGAAAACCCTGCCCGGGGTGGCCGCGCAGTTAATGCGCCGCACCCACGGGAGGGTTTTCTAACCACCCAAACTAACGGCTATAAAGTTCCAACGGAAGGTGCTCTACGTAGCGGTGCAGTTGGTCTAACTCACTCACCGCCCGAAAGCCCACAATTTCGTGCTGTCGCCGGTCGACCCACAGCTCCACCAGCGCCTTGTCGAGTTCATACAATCCGATCACGCACCAGCGCTGCTCGCGCGACACCAGGAAGCGGGCGTGCTTGTTAAAGGTTTTCATTTGAGAGGCAAAAGACTGCTGAAAGAATTGCTCGAGTTGCATGGGATATCTAGTTTAGGGTTATATCTCCCACTTTGCAAGCGCGTGGCCGATTGCCCTGACGGCCTGGAAAAGCTCTTTCTACAATTTTTAGTGTCCCATAAAGGGAATAGTAACATCGTTTGGGGAGTGCAATTCTCTGCTAATTACTCTTATTGCGATAATACCACTCAAGAGCTTTGACTTGGCTACCACAAGTTTTCATACTACACCAGCGGCGTCTGCCATTTTTGGAAGTGTCAAAGAAGAGCCAACCACAGTTAGAGCATTCTTTAATTCTTTCTCTCTTCTCAGTTAGTAGTAATTCATAAGCATCTTTTATAATAGGTGCCATCAGAAGGTCCAAGTTGCCGACGGTAAAATTCCAGATTTCTTCAAATTGCTTGTCCTTTTGCTTAATAGCGAGATGAGAGAAATATTTTGAAAAAAGTTTGTTCAGTGAATTAATCTCGCTCTGTAAACTTTCTTTCTTGAGACTGACACTATGAAACAGACTATACAACAGTTCTCTCTGATTAATAGCCTGCTCAAAGAAAGCCTGGGCTTCATATGGTTTTTGTTCTATTGTCCTCTTTAGTATTCGTTCATCATCAAGAGTAATAACCTCTCTTAGAAGTGCCCATTCTGCCAAGTTGTTCACATTGTGCAGGTAGTCATCCGGTGGATAAGAAAAGCGGTTATGTATAGTATTTACGTAATCTAAACATAAGGCCCCTCCATCAAATCTGATCTCTCTCATATTATCTTACTAATCATTTTTGTTTTAAGAGTAAAAACATTAGTTTTACTGCTAATAAGCATATAGACAGTAAAAGAAAGAAAATGGTTTAAAAAATATTCTATGGCACTTATTCTATCAGATCGTCGCGACTTACAACCTGAAGAAGTATTTGCATTGTATCAAGCAAATCAGTGGGATGCAGTGAACAAGCCAACTGAACTTTACCAAGCGCTCACACATTCTCATTCGTTGGTCACCGCTTGGGACGGCAATAAAATGATTGGATTAGGAAATGCTATATCGGACGGGTACTTGGTAGTATACTATCCTCATCTACTGATACACCCTATCTACCAAGGAAAACACGGCCTTTTCATAAAACATCACGATGCCTAAAGAGTGCTATAGCCGATGCAGGATTACAAGCGATATCTTCCTGCATGGCTTTAAGATAGCCCTTTTTCTGCTTTCTAAGTAAGTTACCCGCTATCGAGATGATACTGGCTACTGCTTTACTACGGGCAGGTTCTTTGCATCGGATACGATCTTCGCGGAAGGTGGCGTCCCTTACCCAATGGTCTGCTTCAATGGCCCAATGCTCTCGGATAGCCCGACCCAATGCTTCGGACTCTACGGTAGTGGGGCTTTGATTAGACACATAAAAGCTGGTTTCCTGACTTGTTTTGCCCGTTTTACTTTGGGTACTGGTGCGTTCTACTACTATCAAGGTAGCCAATCCACAATCCTTCCATTTTTGCTCAAAGCATACTGGGGTGATCTCATAGCAAGCCGTTTGGCGATGCTCAACCCGTCCGTGGCCTTTGTTCCAAGTCTGACTTTGATCAAAAGGGGCAGTCAGGCTCATGTGGTCTTGTAAGTCTTCCAGCAATATGGCTTGATTAGCTTTCAGTTGGGCTACGTAGGTGCCCTTGGCGTCCTGTACCATTTCTAAGGTTTCATGTTGGGTATGCAAGGCATCAAAAGTGAGGTGTTTGCTAGCTAACTTTTTGTCCTTCAATAGCATACGCACACATGTGATTTCGCCGGGCGCCGGGCGCTCTCTTTAGCCCCATGATAGAACAGACCCGGCAAACTAACACTATTCATATGCAGTAAAGGGCGCACTAGACAAAGTCCTCGCTTCTGTCCACTCACCCCATCAATAGTTCCTCTCAATTCCTTGCCGTCAAAACTGATCCATTCATCTGATGGCAACAGGCTGACTTGCCAACCAAAATAGCGGTTATGGAACAATTGATACGTCTGATCATCCACTAAAGCTAGCAATCGGCGCAACTGGGTATCAGAAACACAATACAGGGCGTCTACTTCTACTAAAGCACATAAGCAATGGTGATGACGTGCTAAAAACCGTTGCATCTCAGCGATAAGTACCTTACCGGCCATTGCCGCTAACAATACCCCAAAGAGCACAAAGTGGAAATCATGGCGTTTACCTCGGTTATCGCGTGGGTCAATCACGTTTGCTTGTAGATAGTGATAGTAAGTCTTACATTCGTTTTTTTAGAGAGCTTAGCATAGCAACTTATTTTGATGGTGGATCACCAAAATAACCGCTTTTTGCTGAGTTCTCTTTTTATGAAAAGGCCGTGCCAAGGAAAAGGCATCGGCAAAATGATTATGAAGAGAATGCAGAAAAAATACGAACATTTTCATATGCAAGTGCTAACTGCTGATGAAAAAGCCGTCAAGTTCTATGAAAGTGTGAATTTCGTCAGAGCGGGGAGAACTGAACCAATGTGGATATACTCAGGAAACGAACACTAAACCATGATTGCAAGAATCTGGCATGGCAAGACCAAAGTAGCCGACTATCAAGCGTATACCAATTTTCTAGAACGGGTAGCTATTCCTGATTACAAAAAAACTACCGGTTTCGAGGGATTGACTTTCTTAAGAGTTATTAAAGGCGACGAGGGGCACTTTACGTTGATTACTTACTGGGAAAACATGGAAGCCATCAAATGCTTTGCCGGTAACGACTACGAAAAAGCTAAATACTATCCTGAGGATGCAAGCTTCCTGGTAGAGTTCGAGGAGAAAGTACAGCATCAAGAAGTCTTTTCTAAGCTATGAAAAGCGGTAAAATGAGCTTGTCACTCTCTTAAGTTACAGTAATAGGTGAATACGGAAATTTGACTTTCACCTCAATTTCTACTACGTATGGATATAGACTCTCATCGCTCCTGGTTAATAATCGCCGCCTTTGCCACGCTTTACTTGGTCTGGGGTTCAACGTATCTGGCGGTCAAGTATGCCGTTGAGAGTTTTCCGCCGTTTTTAATGTCCGCGGCCCGCTTCGTTGCGGCCGGAACGATACTTTACGGAGTGGGAGTATTCCAAAATTGGCCTCGCCCTACGCTTACGCAGTGGAAGTACGCCCTACTGATGGGAATGCTCTTTATGGGCAGCATGAGCAGCGTAGCCTGGGCCGAGCAGTACGTTGACTCCAGCTTAGCCGCCCTGATTATCACTTCCGAGCCGGTGCTTATTGTGTTGCTGCTCTGGATGTTTAAGCAACGACCACCGGGTCCGCAGCGGCTGGCCGGTTTGGTACTGGGAGTCATCGGTATGTTGGTGCTGGTGGGGCCTTCGCTGGGAGCCGTCGGCGAAAGTCGAGCCGAAGCGGTGATCGTGATCTTCCTGGCTGCCTTGGCCTGGTCGTTCGGTTCGGTGTATCCCGCGCACGAGAAACTACCGGCTTCGCCCACCCAAAGTATTGCCCTGCAAATGCTGATCAGTGGAGTGGTGCTACTGGGCTTTAGCGGATTGACCGAAGACTGGGCTACATTATCCTGGTCAGCGATTGAGCCCGCCGCTTGGGTATCGTGGGGATTTCTGGTGATCTTCGGATCGGTGCTAGGCTTTTCGGCCTTCACCTACCTGCTGCGGGTTGAGTCGCCCGACCGGGTCGCCACGTTTGCCTACGTCAATCCGGTGATTGCGGTGCTGCTCGGCTGGCTGTTTCGCGGCGAGGTGCTCACCGCAACTTCCGGCGTGGCGGCGGTATTGCTGCTGGCGGGAGTTTACCTTATTTCTACCCGGCGAGCCATTGTCACACCGAAGAAGTGGCGGTATCCGGTGAACAAAAATGCGTAGCGGAAATAGCGATGCTTAAGCCATCATCACTTCCACCCGGCGCTGCACCTCGTACATGGCGCTGTAGATTTGGTAAACGTCTTCCTGGGTAGCGTCATACGCCCGACTTACGGCGTACTGCTGATCTTCCAGAATCACAAAGAACCAGTTGCGCCCGAGCACGTAGCAACCGTAGAGCGGAAGGGCTTCGGTGTTCTGCCGTCGCGCCCCTACCATCGCAATGAGTAACTGACCCAAAGGATCGCCCGTCGCTTCCACCTCACGTTTGTACTTATGCAAAAACACGCGCGGTTCGCGCGGTTCTTGTCGTCCCTGAGCTAACAGCCAGTCAACGCGTCCGGCTGCTATCAATGGATTGCCGGTTTCGTCCTGACCGTACTCAAAGCTAAATGGACGGTCAGCAAACGAACGCATCCCGGTTTCGTCGAACGGGATTAAGTAGAACAGGGGAGCGATGAACCGCATTTTAAGTTCTTCCTCGTTATACGTATCGACCTCACGAAACAGCTGACGACGCAGTTTTTCTATCATCCGGCGGTCTTCTTCGTTGGGATTTCTTTTCGCAGATAGCCAGTCAGCCAGCAAGGGGTGCTCGAAAACCCGCTGGATACCAAACGTTAACTCTACTTCTTCAAATTTCCAGTCGCGAAAGTCTTTGGTGATCATGACGGTAGGTTTTAGTGACTACGAAAGATAGCCAGTTGGTGCAGATGGAGCAAGGATCGGCGGCGCGCAAATGACGGAACTCCGCGATTTGACTTAAAGCGTCAGCTTACGGAGGAATCTCCTTGCGGAAAAACTAATTTCGCCCCCTTGCTTGTTTAGCTAGAAAGCGGATGAATATTTATGCCTGAATACGAACTACACACCCTGCCCAACGGAATCCGGGTAGCCCACCAGCAGATCACGCACACCAAGGTGGTGCACTGCGGCTTTATCTTAGACATTGGCAGCCGCGACGAGCGGCCCGAACAGCACGGCTTGGCGCACTTCTGGGAGCACATGGCCTTCAAGGGCACCAAAAAACGACGGGCCTACCACATCATCAATCGTCTGGAGGCGGTAGGAGGCGAACTGAACGCCTACACCACCAAGGAGAAAATCTGCTTCTACGCCTCACTGCTCGACCGCCACTTCGAAACCGCCCTGGAACTGCTCACCGACATCACCTTCGATTCTATATTTCCCGAAAAGCAGATCGAGCGCGAGCGCAACGTGATTCTAGAGGAGATGGCCATGTACTACGACTCGCCCGAGGATGCCATTCAGGACGACTTCGACCAGGTGATCTTTGGGGAGCATCCGTTGGGAAAAAACATTCTGGGAAGCCGCGACAGCATCCCCACCTTTCACCGGGCCGACTTCCAGCGGTTTCTGGCCGAACACATGAATACTGAAAGGCTAGTGTTCTGCTGCGTGGGCAACCTACCTATGAAGCAAGTGGTGAAGCTATCGGAAAAGTATCTACTAAATATTCCGGCACTGCACGGGCCGGGCCACCGGGTGCCCTTTAAAAATTACGTGCCGCAGCAGAAAACGGTGCAGCGTCCGCTTACCCAGGCGCAGTGCGCGATCGGCCGCACGGCCTTCCCGGTGCAGGACCAGCGCAGTCTGCCCTTCTTCATGCTCACCAACCTGCTGGGCGGTCCCGGCATGAACTCCCGGCTCAACCTGGCGCTGCGCGAAAAGCACGGGCTGGTCTACTCGGCCGATGCGGAGTACCAGTCGTATACTGACACGGGTTTCTTTGCCATTTACTTCGGCACCGAACCGGCACAACTGCCTCGAGCAATAGGCTACGTGATGAAGGAGCTGCGAACGCTGCGCCAAAAGCCGCTGGGCAAGTTGCAATTGCATCGTCTCAAGGAGCAGCTGATGGGGCAACTAGCCATGAGTAGCGAAAACAACCAGAGCCTGATGCTGGCCATCGGACGCAGTCTGCTCGAGGAGCGAGAACTGGAAAGCCTGGATACGATCTACGCAAAGATCAATGCGGTAGAAGCCAGCGACCTTCAAGACATTGCCCAGGAGATGTTTCGGGAGGAAGAGCTGAGCACCCTGGCCTACGTGCCGGAATAATCTAGAACTGCACGTAGTACCCCAGCGTGATCGCGAGCGCGTTGTTTTGGACGATGTGGGGAATCTGCTGCACGTTCTTGTCCATCACGCTGTTGAGGCCAAAGCTGTAGCTGCCTTCGGCCTGAAACATGCCCACCTTGGTGACCACCTCCACCCCGCCGCCGCCACGCACCCCGAAGTCCATTCGGTTCTGAAATTGTGTTTCGTAGAAGATAGTAATCTCTTCATCGTTTGGGATGTCCGCCCGTTCGGCCTCGGCAGATAACAGGTAGGCCAGATACACTCCGGCATTGAGAAACAAGCGCAGATTGCGCTTGCCAAAATAGCCGTGGGCCAGCACCGGAACTTCGGCATAGTCCAGATTGACCCGGTAGAAGCGGGTAGACGTACGCACCCCGCCGATGATAGGTCGTTCTTCCCACCCCCGCTGGGTGTAGTTGAATTCCACTTGCAGTCCGAAATTTTTTTCGGTGAGATACTGTACTGACACTCCGCCCGTGTAACGTAGTATGGATTGCGAACGGAAACCGTTGTTCAGTAGCTGCCGGTTAGAGCTAATCACCGAGGGCAGTGTAGCGCCTCCTTTCACTCCCACGCTCCACTTATTTTCTTGCGCGTGCGCGGGGACTACATTGACTACTAATAGCCAACCGAGAACGATCAGCAACCAACGAATTTCGGTTTTTTCCATGCCTCAATAACGCAAAAAAGCGGGGGTTGATCTATCTCTTCCAAAAAATTCACGCGCCACTGCTTGTTCCAGCCCCACGAAACGCTACCTTTGTCAACATGAAGTTATCTGGGTTCTTCTCTTTCTCAGCCACCCTCGGCTAATCAGCTTCCGCTGACTCTCTTTCGGCCTTTCGGCTTTTTTCACTTCCTTCTTGGATCATCACTACTATCATGGCACAGTATAGCTTTGCAAAACTCCGTCGAGACTCCCGTACGGCTCTGCGGGGTTCCGAAACCAACTTCACCACGGGCAGCATTCGCCGCGCCATCTTTTTGCTGTCGGTGCCGATGGTGCTGGAGATGGTGATGGAATCGCTCTTTGCGGTGGTGGATATCTTCTTCGTGGGTCGGGTAGGGGTGCACGCGGTGGCCACCGTGGGCCTCACCGAGTCGGTGCTCACCATCATTTATTCCATTGCCATCGGCCTGAGCATGGCCGCCACCGCCACCGTGGCCCGGCGCGTGGGCGAGAAGCGTCCCGAACTAGCGGCCGACGCCGCCTTCCAGGCGATAGCCATCGCGGTTGCCTTTTCGCTAGTGATCGCTCTGGCCGGAGGCTTTTTCGCCCGTGACATTCTCCGCCTGATGGGCGGCGAACCTGCCCTGGTGGAAGCGGGAGTGGGTTACACCCGCCTGATGTTCGCCAGCAACATCAGTATCGTACTGCTGTTTCTGATCAATGGTATCTTCCGGGGGGCGGGCAATGCCTCCCTCGCCATGCGTTCACTATGGATCGCCAACGGACTCAACATTGTGCTCGACCCACTCTTCATCTTCGGCTGGGGGCCGGTGCCTGCTTTCGGGGTCACCGGGGCGGCCATCGCCACTACCATCGGGCGCAGCGTGGGCGTCGGCTACCAGCTGTATCATCTGTTCGGCGGGCGGGCGCTGGTGCGGGTGGGCTACGCCAACCTGGTGCTGCGGATGAATACGCTGCTGCGTTTGCTTAAAATTGCCTCGGGCAGCATGGGGCAGTTTTTGGTGGAGTCGGCCAGTTGGATTTTTCTGGTGCGCATCATTGCCGTGTTCGGCAGCGAAGCCCTGGCCGGATACACCATTGCGGTGCGCATCATTATCTTCTCAATTCTTCCCTCCTGGGGACTCTCGAACGCCGCGGCCACCCTGGTGGGGCAGAACCTGGGGGCGGGCCACCCGCTACGCGCCGAGAAATCAGTGTGGTTAACGGCTTTCTACAACCTGCTTTTCTTGCTGGTGCTTTCGGTGGTGTTCTACGTAGCGGCGTATCCAATGGTTCGGCTGTTTAGCGACGACCCCGTAGTGATCGAGCAGGGGGCGGAGGCGCTGCGGATTATCTGCGTGGGCTACGCCTTCGTGTCGTACGGCATGGTGGTGGGGCAGTCGTTCAACGGTGCCGGAGACACCCGCACGCCATTGCTCATCAATTTGGGGTGCTACTGGGCGTTGCAGATTCCGTTGGCCTACTGGCTGGCGGTGCCCTTAGGCTGGGGTCCTACGGGAGTGTACGTAGCCATTGCCACCACTTTTGCGGCGGCCGCCGTGACGAGTGTGCTGCTGTTCCGGCGGGGGCGGTGGAAAACGGTGCGGGTGTAAATCAATCCGAACAATAATCCGCTCAGGGCTTAAGTGGTACCGCATTCTCTTGAAGGCAACACAAAAAACGCCCACTAGAGAAATGCATTCCAAGTATTCAACTGCTACTCGCCCGCTTCCTCACCTCCCTCGGCCAGTCGCACGAACGCACTCCGGCGCGGGGCGGGCATCTCGCTGTCCAGGCCGCGCACCGTTTTCCAGATCACCTCGCTAAATTCGTTATCCGGAATGGCGTCTTCCTGGTCCAGAGGATAGTGGGCCGAGCGCTCCGAGAGCCGGTTCTTTTCCGTGTTCAGCTCGTCCAGATCGATGTTGTTGGGCAGGGCGGCGTAGGGTTGCGCATCGGGCGTGGCCGTGAAGCACTCCCACAACGAAGGCGCGGCCGCGTCGTACTGGCTCATGGGCGGCAAGCCCAGGATCAGCTCGATGGTGCGCAGCACCGAGGCGGTGGAGTACATGCTGCTCACCACCGCGTTGCGCTTGGTGTACGGACTCGCCACCAGCAGCACCGAGCGGTGCGCGTCCACGTGGTCGGGACCGTTCTGGGCATCGTCTTCCAGAATAAACACCGCCGACTCGGCCCACAGCTTGCTCTTCGACAGGTGCTCCACGAACTTGCCGATGGCCAGGTCGTTGTCAGCCACCATTGCGCGGGGCGTGGGCATGCCCAGCCGGGCTCCGGCCGTGTGGTCGTTGCCAAACCGAATGGTCTGAAACTGCGGCACCGCGTCCTGCGCCAGCAGCGAATCGAAGTCGTGCTGCCACTCCGCAAAGCGGGTCACGTCCTTGATGGTCAGGTCGTAGCCGGGGTAGCTGGCGTCGATGTGGCCCACCAGGGCCGGTTCGTCGGCTTCGCCGTCTGAGGCAAACTCGCCGTAGCTGCGATAGGTCACGCCTGCCCGCTGGCAGTAGTCCCAGATGTAGCCCTGGTCCGGGTAGGCAATCTCCCGCGTCCCTTCGTAGTCGTAGGTGCCACCTCGCCCGCCGTAGCTGGTGGGCCAGGTCTTCTCCACGAAGTCGGTGGCGTAGGCCCCCATCGACCAGTTGTGCCCGTCGGCGCTCACCTCGGCGTCCACGTAGAAGTTGTCGAGCAGCACAAACTCCCGCGCCAGTCGGTGGTGATTGGGAGAGACACGCTCCGGGAACAAGCACAGCGACGAATCGCCGTTGCCCTCGGGCAGATCGCCCAGCACCTGGTCATAGGTGCGGTTTTCTTTCACGATATAGAACACGTGCTTGATGGGTGAGGCATCTCCTACTTGCTGCGGAATGGGGTTGCCGACTTCGCCTTCCGCCTGTAGCTCACCCTCCTTGGTGTAGGGAGTGTTGCCGTACACTGCTTCGGAGTAGGCCGCAAGTCGGTCCGCTTCCGGCACGTCGATGATCGATAGCGTGCCCCGCAGCAGGCGGGCAATGTACTGGGTCTCTTCGGTGCGCGGTTCGTAAGGATTCGGACCGTTGGGGTTGGCGTGCGAGGAAAAACCCTTGCCGTTGGCCACGTAGAGGCGGCCGCCTACCGCGCGTACGCTGGTGGGATACCAGCCGGTGGGAATAAAGCCTTCCGACTTACTGCGCCCCGGCTCCGACACGTCGAACACGCTGAGGCAGTTGTTGTCGGCGTTGGCGATGTAGAGATACTGCTCGTCGGGCGACAGGGCCACGCTGTTGCTGGTGCTGCCGGTGGGCGCGTCGGGGTAGAGCGCGGCCGAGATGGTTTCGATCACCTTCGGCTGATCCAGGTCAATCACCGACACCGAGTTGGCGTTGGCGTTGGCCACGAACAGGTAGCGGGCATCCTGCGTCATCACCAGGTCGTTGGGGTGCGTCTCTACGTCGATGGGCGATAAGAAGGTCTGCTGCTGGGTATCAAACACGGCGACCTGCGCCCCGCCCCACAGCGAAATGTACAGGCGCTGCCGGGTGCTGTCGTACAAGCAGGTGTAGGCCTCGTGCGGCAGTGCGTAGCGGTGCTGCACCGTGTTGTCGGTCAGACTGGCCACGTAGAGCGCGCTATCGTCTTTGGTGACGGCGTACAGCATCTGATCTGAGGCGTTGATGTCCAGTCCGGCTACCGAAATTCGGTTTGGCCAGGGTTCGCCCAGCACGATAGAATCCAGCAAGCTCAACTGATCGCCCTCCAGGGCGTACTGTTTCACCGCGTTGTCGTTGCCGCCCGACACGTAGAGCGAGCGGTCATCGGGCGAGAAGTGAATGCCCAGCCAGGCTTTGTTGATTGGGATACTGTCGAGCAGCCGCTGGTTCACCAGGTCGTAGAGTATGATTTGCTGGGTGCTCTGTCCGTTGTTGGTGATGGCTAGCCGACTTTGGTCGTGCGACACCGCCATGTTCAGGGGGAAATCGCCCAGCGGCACGGACTGTCCGACGGGCGTGAGCGACCAGCCGTTGGGCAGGGTGATGCGCCGGTCGTTCAGGCTGTCGAGCAGCGCTTGGTTCATCACCGCCAGCGAGCCAGTGTTTTCGATTTCGTAGGTGGTTTGGCAGCGAGAAAACAGAGATAGGCTGCCTACGAGCACGAACGTTGGAAAAAGAAGCTTCATCAGAAAGGGTAGGTTGGTGGCGGGCGAACTTAGGGCTTTTGCGGGTCGGTTGCCACCACCACGCCAGAATTAACAGAAAGATAATATGCCCAATTCACTGGTCACTATCCTTTAGTTGCCAGCATCCAGTATCTATCCATGTAGAAAGTCATCCAGTATCTAGCCCACCTAGCAAGTCTTCTACAAATACCCCTGCGCCTGCAAACCGAACAGTTCGGCGTACTTACCATCCTGCTCCAGTAGGGCTTCATGGGTACCGATTTCCAGCAGTTGCCCCTTTTCCAGCACCAGGATGCGGTCGGCCATGCGCACGGTAGAGAAGCGGTGCGAGATCAATACGGCGGTCTTGCCCGCCGTCAGCTCCGAGAAGCGGTGAAAGACTTCGTACTCGGCGCGGGCGTCCAGAGCAGCAGTGGGCTCGTCGAGCACCAGAATCTGCGCCTCGCGCATGTAGGCCCGGCTGATGGCGATCTTCTGCCACTCGCCCCCCGACAGGTCCACCCCATCGGCGAAGCGCCGTCCGATCATCTGCTCGTAGCCCTGCGGCAGCTTCTCAATCACCTGGTCGGCCATCCCGCGGTAAGCGGCGTCATCAATTTTCTCACGATTACGCTGCTCGGCAATTTTGCCCACCGCAATGTTGGTGGCGGCCGTCATCTGGTAGCGCACGAAGTCCTGGAAGATCACCCCGATTTCGGCCCGTAGTTCGTCGGGTGAGTACGCGCGCAGGTCGTGGCCGTCGAGCAGAATTTGCCCCTCACTGGGATCGTACAGGCGAGACAGCAGCTTAATCAACGTGGTTTTTCCGGCCCCGTTTTCGCCCACCAGCGCCAGCTTTTCTCCGGCGTGCAGCGTGAAACTCAGGTGGCGCACCGCCCAGATATCGGTGTTGGGATACTTGAATCCCACGTCGCGAAACTCGAAGCCCTGCCGCAGTGGGTGCGGAAACGGACGCGCGTCGGGGAGCGTGGGCACCAAAGGCTTCATGCGGAAGAAGTCGAAGAAGTCCTGTAGGTACAGCGCCCCTTCAGCCATGCTGGAGAACTGGTTGAGCACGCCCTCCAGCAGCGAGCGCAGGCGTGAGAACGACCCGGCCAGGAAGGTCAGATCGCCCAGGCTGATCTGTCCGTTCACGGCTTGCAGGATGATAATTACGTAGGCCCCGTAGTAGCCCGCGCTGCCCACGGCGGCAAACAGGCTGCCCCAGCGGGCCCGCGACACCGCCACCTTCTTGTTGGCCTGGTAGTAGCGTTCCGACACCGTCGCAAAATTGTTGACCAAAAAATCCGACAGCCCAAAGATCTTGATCTCTTTGGCGGTCTCGTCGCTGGCCCCGATGTAGCGGTAGTAATCCAGCTCGCGTCGCTCGGGCGTCCACTGGTTGTTGAGCGAGTAGCTGCGCTCGTTGAAGTGCGACTCGCCCAGGAAAGCGGGCACCACCGCCACGCCGATGAGTAAGATCAGCCAGGGACTAAACGCAATGAGTCCGATGGCCAGGAACCCGATGGTGATCAGGCTCTGGAATTGTCCCAGCACCTGCGACATCAGGGCGGTGCGCCGGGTCGTCTGTCGACGCGCCTGCTCCAGCTTGTCGTAGAACGTCGCGTCTTCAAACTGCGCCAGGTCGAGCGTACCGGCGTGCGCCATCAGGCGGGCCGAGGTTTCGTTGGCGAACTTATCGCCCAGCAGACTGTCGAGCAGCACCGTGCTGCGGTTGATCGCGTCCGACACGATGGCCAGCCCGAATTCCAGCGCCAGGTAGGTAAAAATCAGGGTGAGGTCGTCGTCTCCCCCGCTTTCGGACAGTCGCACCACTTCGTCGATGATGAGTTTGCCCAGGTAGAGCATCGTCACCGGAATGGCGGCCCGCACCACGCGCAGCACCACGCTGGCGGCGAACAGCCGGGGGTTGGTCTGCCAAATAAGTTTGAAGAACGGGGGTAGGGTGCGCAGCGCGCGAAACCGTTCTTTTACGGATACGTTCTTTTTCTTTGCGGTGCTTTTCTTAGCCATGCGGATGGGGGTCGGCCGGGGCCGAAGACTTCCTGGGTCTTTTGGTAGGTAGACGCGTAGCCCGGAGAAAGATTGGAATGGGGCGCTGCTGGGGAATAAACATCCTTCCCCCCGGGCTCGTTCACTGTGCATAATGATAATGACCCGACGCTTCTTTATTAAGACCAGTGCGCTGCTTTCGATAAGTGCCTCCCTTCCTGCCGCAGCACGCTTCCCCAAATTTGCCACCGGAAAAATCATGACCGTTGGCGGGCCCATCTCACCCAACCAATTGGGCACCTGTCTTACCCACGAGCACCTGATGTCTATTTTTGGCGATGAGCCGCGCTACGATCCGGACTACGACGAGGCGGCGCTGCTCGCCCAGGTGGTGCCCTACCTGAAACACGTGAAGCAGTTGGGGGCGAAGAGCATCGTCGAGTGTACCGGAGCCTACTTCGGACGCGACGTGCGCCTGCTGCAACAACTGGCGCAGCGCAGTGGGGTGCAGATCATCACCAACACCGGCTACTACGGCGCCGCCAACGACCGCTACGTGCCCGAGCACGCGTACCAAGAAAGTGCCGAAACCATTGCCCAGCGATGGATCACCGAGTTTGAGCAGGGCATCGATGGCACGGACATCCGACCGGGATTTATCAAGATTGCCCTGGATGGCGGACCGGTATCGGCCATCGACGCCAAACTGGTGCGCGCTGCTGCCCTGACGCACGCCGCCACCGGACTCACCATCGCCTGCCACACCGGTGATAATCCGGCCGGAGCACAAACGGCGCTGGCGATTTTAAAAGAGGAAGACGTGTCTCCCAATGCCTTGATCTGGACGCACGCCAATAAGGTAGCCAGCTTGGAAGATTTGCTTCCCGCCGCCCGGGCCGGAGCCTGGATATCGCTCGACGGAGTGCGTGCTCCTAGTGAAGAAGCCTTCGCGCGCCACGTGCGCTATCTCAAAGAGTTGAAAACCCAGAACCTACTATCCCAAGTGTTGCTGTCGCACGACGGCAACTCGTTTCCTAGCGGGGGTGCGATTCGTCCCCTCGAGGCTATTTTCACGGCGCTGCTACCCCAACTGAGACAAGCGGGGTTTAGTGAGCCTGACATCCAACAATTGATGGTTGGTAATCCGGCGCGGGCGTTCACTCTTGAAGGGTGATTTTTTGCCGAGTGACGCTGATTAAAATAATTTGTAACTCACTGTCAATCAGGTTCTTAAAATAGGTCCGTGGGGAACGGTCCCCGCCAACGGTGCGTTGCAGAAGGGAACGAATCAATACCATTAGTTACTCTTTTTCAGCATGTCACTAACCACCCTAGAACCCAAAATAGATACCCGTTCGGCCCGCGTCTGGACGCCCCAGCGGGTCATGTTCACTCCCGCCGCTCTAGACGAATCCTACGGGCAACGCCTCTACGAACGCTTTGCCAGCCAGGGACTGGACATAGAGGTACTAAAGAGCAACCGCATCGCCGGGGTGCGCCAGGAGGATACCCGGAAGACCTACGCCGCCGCCAAGCGCACCCTGGCGGTGGTCAATGCCCCGCCCAGTGCGTTTAAGCTGCGTCCCATTCCGCCCTCGGCCGACTGGCAGTTTCACCTGGCGGAGGGCTGCCCGGCGCACTGTCAGTACTGCTACCTGGCCGGTAGCCTGTCGGGACCGCCCATCGTGCGGGTGTTCGCCAACTTGCCCGATATCCTGGAGAACACCCGCCGCTTCGAGCGTCCGGGCCAGCTTACTTCCTTCGAGGCCAGTTGTTACACCGACCCGCTGGGCATTGAGCACCTCACGGGCAGTCTGGCTGAGTGCATCCGCTACTTTGGCACCCGCCCCGACGCCCGTTTGCGCTGGGTAACGAAGTACGACCAGGTGGAACCCTTACTCGACCTGCCGCACCACGGCCACACCCGCTGCCGCATCAGCCTAAACGCCGAGTCGGTGAGTCGCCGTCTGGAGGGAGGGACCGCCTCGGTGCACGTGCGCCTGCAAGCGTTGCGTAAACTGGCGTTGCCCGTTGCTCAGGGGGGCGGAGGCTACCCGGTGGGGGTGGTGCTGGCGCCCATTATGCCCATTCCCGACTGGGAAACGCACTACGGAGCGTTGCTCGACCGCCTGGAAGATACCCTGGACTTCGGCTGCGATCTCACCTTCGAGTTGATTACCCACCGGTTTACGCCGGGATCAAAGGACGTGCTGCTGCAGTGGTACCCCAACACCGCCCTGGAAATGGACGAGGCGCAGCGCGACGTGAAACGCAACAAGTTCGGCGGCACCAAGTACGTGTTGCCGAAGGATACCATGAAGACGATGCGGGCTTACTTCACCCGGGAGATTGCCCAGCGGTTTCCGCAGGCGGAGGTATTGTACTGGACGTAGTAGTTGAGGTGCTGAGCGACAAGCATTGCTTGATCACCAAAGTGTTTGGGTAATCAAGCTTGCTCAAGGTTTTTTCCAGCAGGAGAAGCAGCGCCTTCAGCCAGATGCTGATGAATATTCTCTGTATTGATGCATGATTGCCAGGGTAACGAAGTGTTCTGACAGGCACTGGTTGAATCGTCGGTTTGGGTACCGAACAGCTACGAAATTAGTGAGGAATCCACTACCTTTAGGAGATGGCAGTAGACAATCTATTAGCAACCAGCACGGTAAGCCTGAGTGATATCATCGGAAACGGGAAGACTTATACGGTTCCTCCGTACCAGCGTGACTACTCTTGGAAGCAAGACCAGTGGGAAGATTTATGGAACGACATTCTGGCCATTGAAGAATCGGGTGGGGTTCACTATATGGGATCGATCGTTCTGCAGAACATGGGCGATAAACGATACCACGTTATCGACGGGCAGCAACGATTCTCAACCCTCACCCTCATCGTCTTGGCCATCATCAATCAACTAAACTCGCTGATTGACAACGGGGTTGACGTTGAGAATAATAGAGAAAGGGTATCCCTGCTGCAAAAGAAGTTTATCGGTGACAAAGATCCCGGTTCGTTAACCTACTCATCAAAACTGAAACTCAACGAAAACAACGATAGCTTCTTTCAGTCTAATCTGCTGGTATTCCGAGCGCCTACCCATCCCAACACCCTTCAGGATTCTGACAAACTGATCTGGCAGGCGTACCGCTTTTTCGTCGCGCAGGTTTCTGATCATTTTAAGAAGATTGACCAGGGCGAGACAATCGCTAACTTTTTGAATAAGCTGGTTTCAGAGAAGCTCATGTTCATTCAGATTGTGGTAGAGGACGAACTGAGCGCTTACACCGTTTTTGAAACCCTGAACTCGAGAGGGGTAGGGCTAACCGCCACCGATCTGCTAAAGAACTACCTGTTCTCAATCGCTACGCAGGTAGACCGGCCGCACATCAAAAACAAGTGGCGAAAGATCATTGATGTGATTGGCCTGGATAGTTTTCCGGTCTTTCTTCGTCATTACTGGATATCGAAGTATAAACTTATCCGGCAAGAGTATCTGTTTAGGGCGGTGAAAGAATCGGTAACCAGCTCCCCGGAGGTCATCCGCCTGTTAGATTCATTAGAGGACAACGCGCTGCTCTACAATGCGTTGTCTAGTTACGCTGATAGTTTTTGGGAAGGGCATAAGGAGATAAAAAAGCGCGTGAATGAGCTTACCTTGTTCAAGGAAAAGCAGGCATTTCCCCTGCTCATTGCTGCCTACAACAACCTGGATCGGGAAGGCTTCGCTAGCGTGCTCCGGTTGGTGAGTATCATCACCTTTCGGTACACCGTGATTGGGAAGCTGCAGACTAACCTAAAGGAAGATATTTATAATAAAGCAGCAATCGCGATTAGTCGGGAAGAAGGGGTTACGATCAAGCAAATAGCGGGGCTACTAAGACCGCTCTACCCCGCCGACATTGATTTCAAAAACAGCTTCTCCACCAAATCAATAAGCACCAAACGGCAGAAAAGACTGATACGCTACGTTCTCTACGCTATTGAAAATCATCTGGGTCACGCTAGTTACGATTTTGAAGAGAATCCCGGAACGATCAAGCACATACTGCCGGAGAATGGGAACGAAAACTACGCAGAAGATTTCCCACCGGCCATTTATGATTCAATGGTGTACCGGCTTGGTAACTATACCCTCTTGGAGGGCAGCAAGAACAGCGCGTGCGAGGCATTGCCCTTTGCAGAGAAGAAAGCAATCTACCAGACTAGTCAGTACGAGCTATCCAGGCAGATCGCTTCGGACCGCTGGACTCCAAATACGCTCGACCGACGGCAAGAGCGCCTGGCCGACCACGCCTCCTCTGTTTGGAGGATATCCCAGTACGACGTTTAGCCTGCTAAGCAGAGGGGGGGCTGCGACTAGCACTAGATGGAATGAGCTACGTTCGGGTGACGCGTTACGTTATCGCTAAGCGCGCCCCAAGGAGAGAGTGGATTAAGAGAGCAGCAGGGGTTAGTAGTTCATAGTTTCTTTTCTCTACTCAACTTGTCGTATAACTTTGTCCCAAGTAGAGTTGCAACGTATACTTCTAACAGTCCCCAGAGTGTTCCAATAACGACAAAGGAAATAGGCATAAACCCATAGGCTACTAAGGCTGAGTTAGACCAAAAGTATGTAAAAAACCAAAAGGTCAAACTTACGGCTATTATTGCCTTTCGTCTTGATTTTATCCTGTTCTCAATTAGTGCATATGTCATTAAAATTGCAGTTCCTAATATAAGTGAAACTGTCGCAAAATAAATCATCGAAGCAGTTCCCATTGGCGGAACACCACGACTCGCTAGTATCTCGTCCATTTGATCTCCGAGTAGTGGGAACAGACAAGCTCCAATGATGAGTATCAGAAAACCGGCGAACAATCCGCTTATTATAACATTTTTAGGTCTCATTTCTGTCTTTATGTCTACGGTTTCAAATCTTTAATTATTTGTAATTCTGAATTCTGATGGGGAGATACCTGTTTTCCTTTTGAATAGCTTACTAAAACTTTGAGGATGTCCGAATCCAAGCGAATAGGCTATTTCTTTGATGCTTCTATTAGAATTTAGTAATTGAATTTTTGATTTCTCTAACAAGAAAACATGAATATGTTCTTGCGCTGATTTGCCTGTTTCTTTTTTTAACAAATCACTTAAATAGTTAGGTGATAAATTCAACGAATCTGCGCAAATTTTAACCGTTAGAATATGGTTTTTGCTTGAGCTTCCAAGCTTGTAATAATTCAATAAAATTCTTTCAAACTCAACAATCGCATCTCTGTTCTGATTGATTCTTGTTGTGAATTGCCGCTTATAAAACCTTTTGCAATAATTTAGCAGCAGTTCAATGTTTGAGACAATAAGATCTTGTGTGAAATCATCAATAGCAGTATTGCATTCTACCCTAATTAATTCAAATAGGGTGAGGAGACTTTCTTTTTCTTGCTCTGAGAGATGCAAGGCTTCATTCGCGTTATAAGAAAAAAAGGAATACTCATTTATCTTATTTCCTAAGTTTGTTTTCCTTATCAGTTCCGGATGAAAATACAGACCCAAACCTTCACTACTATCTTTTTCTTTTTGCTTGTCGTAAGTTATAACCTGACCTGGTGCAGTGCAGTGTAAAGTTCCTTCTTCGTGGTCAAAGTGTTGCCTGCCATACAGGAAGCTACAGTACTTTTTGAAGTTTACGGAATAAAAGTTAGAACTAAAACTACCCTCTTCGGGTGCATTTCTAGTATCGACTTGGGAATAATCAATCACAGAAACTAATGGATGTTTTGGTTTTTCGATTCCAATTATTTCGTGTAACTGACGAATCGTTTCTACGGTATAAACAAAATTCTTCATAGCAATTTCTTTGTTTTACACAAAACTAAATTGACACAATAAGATAAGAAACAACCAAATCTCAGATTCTCGTATCCATTTTGCTGATTCGTCTTTCCAATGACCGCTACCCTCTGGTCGTAGGGTAACAAAGTGTCCTACGACCGAAATCGAAGACCAAAACCGTGTTAAGCTACAACTTCCCCTGCCACACCGTATACTCCTCCCACCCCGCTGGCAACTCTACCGGTTCATCAAACAAGCCGTACAACGCCGAGCCCGATCCGCTGAGGCTGGCGTACGTTGCCCCCGCGTCATACAACTGCTCTTTGATATTGGCTAGCACCGGGTGCTGCTGAAACACGCTGGCCTCAAAGTCATTCACCACCTGGTCTTTCCAGGCTTCAACAGGCTGCGTGAGCAGGTTACGCAGATTGCTATCGGGTTGCCGGGGAACCACCCGCGCGTAGGCATCGGCGGTGCTCACCGACACCTTGGGATACATGATCAGCAGGTGCCTGCCCGATAGGTCGAGGGGCAAATCTTCCAGTGTGGTGCCGGTGCCGGAGGCCAGGCGGGGGCGGGGATCAATGAAGAAAGGGCAATCGCTACCCAAGCGGGCGGCGTAAGCTTCCAGGGCCAAAGTCGATAAGGATAGTTTAAACAAGTCGTTAAGCAGCACCAGCATACTGGCCGCATCGGACGAGCCGCCGCCCAGCCCGGCCCCCATCGGAATGATCTTGTGCAGATGCACCGCTACGGGGGGCAGATCAAAATCTTGCTGTAGCAAATGGTACGCGCGTACGCACAGGTTGTTCTCCGGCGCTCCCGGGATGGGCAAGCCGGAGGTTTGAAACGAAAAGGTGTCGCTCCGGATCACCTCCAGCGCGTCGCGCCAGGGCACGGGCAGCAGGGCGGTTTCCAGGTCGTGGTAGCCGTCGGCCCGCTTCCGCACGATGCGCAGTCCCAGGTTGATCTTGGCGGGGGGGAAAAGGATCATACAATCGAAATGTGCATAATGGTGACGCATTGCGAACGCGCCCCAGAGGAACCGAAGACGAAAGTATTATACATACATACACTAATCGTGTATTTATTGGGTCGTAGGACGCTTCGCTACCCTACGACCAGGCTTTGTGCTGGATATTTGATAACTTTCTAGACGAGCGGAGATGCTGGATATCTGTCTCTGACACTTGTCCTTAGTAAATTCCAGTATCCAGTATCCAGTATCCAGTATCCAGTATCCAGTATCCCGCCTACCGACTCAGCTCGTCGATGATGTCTTCCGAAATGCCGGATGAGGAGAAGCCGCCGTCGTGCATCAGGTTCTGCATGGTCACCATGCGCGTGAGGTCGGAGAACAGGGCCACCACGAAGTCGGCGCAGGCTTCGGCGTCGGCGTTGCCCAGGGCCGACATCTTATCGGCGTAGTCGAAGAACACGTCGAAGCCGGTGATGCCGGTGCCCGCCGTGGTGCGGGTGGGCGACTGCGACACGGTGTTGACGCGCACCTTGTTGAGGCGACCGAAGCGGTAGCCGTAGCTGCGGGCGATGGACTCGAGCACCGCCTTGGCCTGGGCCATGTCACCGTAGTCGGGGAAGTTGCGCTGGGCGGCAATGTAGGTGAGCGCCACAATAGAGCCCCACTCGCTCATGATCTCCATCTTCTCGGCGGTTTGCAGCACCTTGTGAAACGACACGCCTGAGATGTCGAGGGTTTTCATAAACCAGTCGTAGTTCAGGTTGCCGTAGTCGCGGCCCTTGCGCACGTTGGGACTCATGCCCACCGAGTGCAAGATGAAATCGATCTGCTCGGTTTCCAGGGCTTCTTGGGTGCCCTGGTAGAGCTTCTCGATATCTTCCAGCACGGTGATATCGGCCGGAATCACCCGAGCGTCGCACTGCTCGGCCAGTTCATTGATCTTGCCCATGCGCAGGGCAATGGGAGCGTTGGTGAGCGTAAAGCGCGCACCTTCTTCCTTAGCTTTGAGCGCCACTTTCCAGGCAATCGAGTTTTCGTCGAGCGCCCCAAAGATAATTCCTTTCTTTCCTGCCAGTAGGTTATAGGCCATGCTGCGAGTTTATTTAGTGGTTCAACTGTAGTGGATGCTGGACACTGGTTTCTAGTTGCTAGTTACTAGTGCCGCAGGCACTAAATCATTATATAATTACAAGTCGCTCGCTTCAAGCGAGTGACGGCTATCAAACGTAAATGTACGTTCAATAGCCGTCACCCGGCACAGCCAAGCGACTTTCATAGTGGCTAGCATCCAGTATTCAGATACTAGTATCCAGTATTTTCCCAAAGGTAGAAACAAAACGCAAACAACCCGACACCCGGCCCGCGATTAATCGCCGGTTTGCTGCGCTACGGTCCACTGGGGGGAGGACTGGTGGGCACGCTCCATCATCCGTTCCATCTCCGCCACCACTTCGGGGTTTTCCGCCGCCACGTTGTTTTGTTCGCCTAGATCGGTTTCCAGGTTGTAGAGCTCCACCGGACCGGTGAACATGGGCTGCCGAATGGCTTTCCAGTTGCCCATCCGCACCGCCTGCCGCGACCCTTGCTCGTAAAACTCCCAGTACAAATAGTTATGCGGTCGTTGCTCGTCAGGATCCCCCAGCAGGGTAGGCACCATGCTGATACTCTGCAGACTGTCGGGAGCCGGGACGTTCATCAGGTCGGCGAAGGTGGCCATCATATCGCCGAAGTAGCTGATGTGGTCGGAGGTGGTGCCGGCCGGAACGTGGCCCGGCCAGTGGGCAATGAGCGGCACCCGGATACCGCCTTCGTACAAGTCACGCTTGATGCCGCGCAGCGGACCATTGGCGTCGAAGAAGTCCGGATCGTAGCCGCCTTCCTGGTGGGGGCCATTGTCGGAGGTGAACAGCACCAGCGTGTTCTCGTCGATGCCGTATTCCTCCAAAGCGCTCAGCAAACGCCCTACGTCGCTGTCCAGGTGGCTGATCATGGCGGCTCCCTGCTTCTGCACCTCGGGCCAATCCTCGCTGGCGTACTGCTCGTAGCTGGAAGTATTCTTCTGAGACACCTCCATCCCCTGCCGCCCGGCTTCGTTGTTGGCGTGGGGGATCGTGAGGGTCAGGCACAGGAAAAACCGGTCCTGTTGGTTTTCTTCGACAAACGCCAGGGCCTCCTTCATAAACAGATCATGACTGTAGTCTACCTTTTTGGTCGCGTAACCGCCTACGAACGTAGAGTAGACCTTGTCCGAACGCTGCACCTCGTTGCCGAGCCGCACGGTGTCGCGGTTGCGCCACAGAAACTCAGGATAGTAGTTGTGGGCGTGCACCTGGTTGAGGTAGCCGAAAAAATAATCAAACCCCTGCTCCAGGGGGAAGCCGGGGTCGTTGATCTCGCCCAGTCCCCACTTGCCGATCAGGGCCGTTTGGTAGTCGGCCCGCTGGGCCACTTCGGCCAGGGTTACGTCTTCGGGGCGCAGCGACTGCTTCAGGGTTTCGCCGCTGGCGTTGCCCCGCACGCGGGTGTGGCCGGTGTCCTGGCCGGTCATGAGCACGCTGCGCGAGGGGGCACATACGGTGGACCCGGCGTAGAACTGCGTGAAGCGCATGCCCTCGCGGGCCATCCGGT
Organism: Cyclobacteriaceae bacterium; assembly: GCA_965217295.1. Taxonomy (GTDB): domain Bacteria; phylum Bacteroidota; class Bacteroidia; order Cytophagales; family Cyclobacteriaceae; genus Tunicatimonas. The sequence goes on along the minus strand of CBDCHR010000008.1, from coordinate 507,479 downwards.
CGAGGGCGGGGGTTTGAATCCGTTGCTGCCCGTAAGAACCTAAGTCGCCGTAGCCCAGGTCGTCGGCCACGATCAGAATAATATTGGGCGGTTCGGATGGCGCACTGACCGCCGGGGTAGCCGTTAACTGATCGTTTTCGGAGGCCGTAGGAGCCGAGGTGCATCCGACCAGTAGGAGACCGGCAGAGAAGAAGAACGTAAGTAACTGGTGAGGGCGCATCGTTGAGGGTAGGTTGGTGACGTAGCAAAAGTAGCGGTGAGTAGTTTCGTAAAATAAAGAACAGTTTTCTTTCTGGCAATTTTTGCGGGTCGAATCGATAGCTTGCACTATTTCGAGCCGCGCTACGTACTAAAGAGACCAATCCTTAAACTATGCCCCTCGCTGTTGCCCTGTTCTTTCTGCTGCACCCCTTCCACGTGAGCGTATGCAGCATTCGCCACGCTGCCGAAGAGCAAACCCTACAAATTACGCAGAAAATCTTTGCCGACGATCTGGAGGAAGCCCTTACGGCGGCCTCAACCTCGGGACCCATCGACGTGCTCAACCCGCCCGATCCCAACACATTGGATGCGCTCATCGATGACTATCTGCGCAACCACCTGCAGATCACGGTGAATGGGCAGGTGACAGAGGCTATCTACCTGGGGCACGAGCGGGAAGAGATGGCATTGTGGTGCTACCTGGAGGTGAGCGGAGTGGCCGATATCCAAAGCCTGAGCGTGCGCAGCACCATTCTGACTGATACCTTCGACGATCAGACAAATATTGTGCACGTGGAGTACCGGAACGAACTAAAGAGCATGAAACTTGCTAAGGACTATCCCGACGATCAAGTGGAATTCTAAAAAAAACAGGTATGAAAGCATTATTTGGGCTCACGGTAGTCATTGCCCTGGCTGGGCTAAGCGCTTGCGGCGACAGCAACGATCCGTTGTTTATTGGCATTCAGCAACAGAAAGAGCTAGGGCGGCAGTTCGACTCTACCATTGTGGCTAGTCCGAACGAGTATCCGATTCTGTCAGAAACCGAGTATCCCGAGGCCAACGCCTACATTCAGGGCATCTTCAACGAGATTTTGAAGTCTGACGCTATCGACCACCGCGATGAGTTCAACTGGCAAATCCGCATCATCGAGAACGATACGGTACTGAACGCCTTTGCCACGCCGGGCGGCTACGCCTACGTGTACACCGGACTGATCAAGTATTTGGATCAGGAAGACGACCTGGCCGGGGTACTGGGCCACGAAATCGCCCATGCCGCCGAAGAGCACTCGGCCCGCAATATGGAGCGCGCCTACGGAGCTGATGTTTTATTGAGTATTTTAGTCGGCGACAACGCTGGCGAGTTGACTCGCATCGTAACCAACAGTGCCACCGGCTTGCTATCGCTGAGCTACGGCCGCGGACTGGAAACCGAAGCGGACGAAAAGTCGGTGGAGTATTTGGCCGACACCAGGTACAACTGTGCCGGAGCGCGTTCGTTTTTTCAGAAACTTGATGAAGCCGGGGATGGCCCGCGCACGCCACAATTTCTGAGCACGCACCCCAATCCGGGTAACCGGGTAGAGAATATCACCCAAACTGCCGAGGGTATCGGGTGCAGCACGCAGCCGTTGAATCCGGCGAGCTACGCCGACTTCAAGCGGATGTTGCCTTAGACAACCTGTGAATTCGTAGTAACGCTTGCTTTGCACTGCACTCCGATGCGTTGTGCTTCTGCGGAAAATTTTTGAGCTTGATCTAAAGTAGCAACATCTATTGCTACTTTCTCGCCGTTCAACAAACGATCTACGTTTTCTTTGCTTTCTCTTAAAGACAAGCCCAATAGTACTACCTGCAGTTTGGTAAGAGAGACCTTCTGCATGTTCTTTTTCCAGCCTGTCATAATAACTTTAGCCATATTTATTCTATTTCAATCGTAACAGGTGACGGTATCTGTCCTGAATATTTACCAGTAGTTCTACGTCCTCCTTGAATAACGACTTTTTGAACATCGTGTTGCCGTCCTAAATCTTTACCCATTTTCCACAAAATCCTCCTTCCAGTGCTCCCCGCGCTTGAACCCTCTAAGTGCAATTGATCTAAATACAGCGTTTCGTCGTCAATATGATAGTGACTGATACCTTCTATCGTTTCTTCACCACTTTTGGCAGAAAATATAAGCACATTACCTTCTCTTGCAACGATAGTAACCAAACTCATCAATCCTCATTCGTCAAATCAATGTACACCGGCAGGTGGTCGCTGTAGCCTCCCAGGTACTGGTTCCCGGCGTAGGTGCGGTCAGGGTAGCCCGCGTATTTACCGTCGGCCTGTAGCAACCAATCGGGCGTAAACACGGTGGCTGACTCGGGTAGGTAGTAGTAATCGTCTACTTTCCGGGCATTTTCTACCAAGCCGTTGGACAGGATGATCTGGTCCAGCATGTTCCAGTTGCCCCGAAACTGGTAGGTGCCCCGGCCCTGCGCGTCGAGCGCCGCCACGGTGTTGAACAACCGGAACGGGTCGGTTTGCTGCGTGGTGCTCGTGGCCCGTAGCCCCTCGGTGATGCTGCGGTCGGTGGGCTCGTCGTTGAAGTCGCCCATCAGAATTACGTTGGCCGTGGCGTCGACTTGCAGCAGTTCGTCCACCGCCTGCCGGGCCAGGGTGGCGGCGGCCAGTCGGCGGGCTTCGCTCTGGGCCACTCCGCCCCGGCGCGAGGGCCAGTGGTTCACCAGCACGTGCAGGGTGTTGTGCTTGGCGTCTTGGCCCAAGGTGCCCGACACCAGCAAGATATCGCGACTTTTATAGTTGCCTTCCTCAAAAGTAACCGGAATGGCCTGCGACGATACGGGGGTGAAGAAGGCAGTGCGGTAGAGTAGGGCCACGTCGATACCGCGCGCATCGGGCGAATCGTAGTGCACCACGTCGTAGCCCGCTTCGGCCAGGTCGGGATGCTCGGCCAGAGCGCGCAGCACCGCTTCGTTTTCTACCTCGGCCAGGCCCAGCAGCACCGGGTAGTTCAGCGCCGCAACCACCTGCGTCAACTTGCTGAGTTTGTCCTGATAGCGCTCGGCCGTCCACTGCTTTTTGCTATCGGGCAGAAATTCTTCGTCCTGTCGGTTAGGATCGTCCTCGGTATCGAACAGGTTTTCCACGTTGTAGAACGCCACCCGCACCTCGGCCTGATCGGTCGTTCCGGTTTCGGTTTGCCACTGATTGAGGCACCCGGCCAATGTCGGCAGTAGGGCTAGTAGCAATATTTTCGATGGTTTCATAAGGAGGAACGTCGGTTCTTTTCTACTTTCGCAGCAACGAAGCCCGAAACTAATGAAAAAGTCTGAGATAAATTTTACGGTTACCCTCGACGAGCAGAACATCCCCGAGCGGATTCAGTGGAACGCTACCGACCAACCCGGCGAGCTGTCCGAGAGCCGGTCGATCAGCCTGTCGGTGTGGGACCACGAGCAGCGCAACACCCTGCGCATCGACCTGTGGACCAAAGAAATGCCCGTCGACGAGATGAAGCGCTTCGCCATCGACACCCTGGGCGGACTGGCGCAATCGCTGCTGACAGCCACCGGCGACACCTACATGTCGGAAGAAGTGAATAAACTGTGCGACCGCCTGGTGCAGCACGTGGAAGAAGAAAAGAAAAGCGAACAGAGTTAAAGGTTCGGGGTTAAAAAGTTCTAGGTTGAAACAACCAAACCTAGAACTACGAACCTAGAACTGCGAACCAATTGTGAAGCAAAGTCCTGACGAAGTTTTAAAAAATCTAAAGCAGAAGGAGTACTCGCCGGTGTATTTCTTGCAGGGAGAAGAACCGTATTATATCGATCGCATTGCGCGTCACGTCGAAGATAAAGTGCTGAGCGACAGTGAAAAGGGTTTTAATCAGATGGTGCTCTACGGCAAAGACGCCGACGTGGCCACCGTGCTCAGCCAGGCCAAGCGCTACCCCATGATGGCCGAACGACAAGTGGTGATCGTGAAAGAAGCGCAGGACATAACCGACTTCAATACCACCACCGGACAGCAATTGCTGGAAGCCTACGTGAAGAACCCAATGCCGTCTACCTTGCTGGTGCTGTGCTACAAGTACAAGAAGGTGGACAGTCGCAAAGCGCTGGGCAAGGCGCTGGATAAGTTCGCCGTGTGGGTGGATTCGAAGAAGCTCTACGACAACCAACTGCCCGCCTGGATTGCGGGCTACGTGCGGCAGCGCGGCTTCCGGGCCGACGACAAGGCGGTGCAGATGCTGGCCGACTCCATTGGCAACAACCTGGAGCGACTCACCAACGAGATCGAGAAGGTGCTGATTAACTTTGGGGCGGGGCAGCAGGAAGTGGTGATCGATGCCGAGATGGTGCAGAAATACGTTGGCATCAGCAAGGAATTCAACGCTTTCGAGTTGCAAAAAGCGGTAGCCACTAAAGATGCGCTCAAGACGATGCAAATCGTGCAGTACTTTGAAGCCAACCCCAAGGCCAACCCGGTTATTCCGACCATTGCGCTGCTGTTTGCGTTCTACAGCAAGCTGTTGCTGGTGCACCAGGCTACCGACAAAACTGAGCGCGGCTTGGCAACTTTGCTGAAGATCAACCCCTTCTTTGCCAAGGAATACCGGGTGGCGGCGGTGAATTACCCGCTGGCGCAGGTGATTCGCAACGTTCACTTTTTGCGGGTGGCCGACCAGCACGCCAAGGGGGTGGACAACACGGGCGGTAGCGACGGGCAGATTCTGAAGGAATTGGTGTATAAGCTGATGCACTGAATAATCCTTTCATGACTTTTTACGTTGCTTATTGTAAAGTTATATTTGTTATGAGTAGGCTATGATTAAATATACTAAAACTTCTGAGATTGCTATAAGTGCTCTTCACCCGCTTGACAAGGAGAGGGTAGAGAATCTAGTTTTGCGTTTGCAAAAAAGGCCGAAGCTGGCCGAAGATGCTGATCTCTATCAATCATCTCGTCAAACCCGGGTGTTGCCTATTTCAACGGAGCTGGTGCTACTAATTGAACTTCAGGGGGGGTTAATTTACATTCAAGACGTGACAACACCCCGCCGGTTTAGAGCGGTAGAGAAGAGAGCTACCGCCACATGAAAGATTATTTGGCCTTTTCTATTGATAGGGCAGCATGTCGCTCCCAGTTAACTAGTTTTGCCACCCTCTTAGAAAGCAAAAGTGCTCTGTCAGAGCGTAACGATATTCTCAATTTCTTTCAGAACAGTGTATTTGTCAACAGAAAACGGTCTGCACCATACTGGTCTCCGCGTTTTGAGCAAGGATATAACCAAGTGGTTGATTGGTTTTGGAAGTTGCAGGATATGTCTTCTACTCAGGAGTTTGTGCTCCGATTCGGAGCGGGTTATATAAAATACGAAGGAATGTTGATTGTTGGGCGCGATCACTTTCTGGACATCCGAGCGCAACAGCGACTAGACTGGAGGCAGGATAAGGTGTTGGTTGACTCTAAACGAATTCACATTCTCACTTACGATGACTATTGCGTCAGCTCCAGTATAAGTTGGATACCTACTTCTAGGGCACGTAGACAACACCGGCGGCAGCGACGGGCAGATTCTAAAGGAATTAGTGTATAAGCTGATGCACTGAATAATTTCGCTCCGCCACCGTTAGCATGATAAGCACAAAGAACCTTATGAACGCTTTTCGGTTAAAATACCGTAGTATAGCATAAAAATCACTCACAGAAAACACTTCAACAACCCTACCTCATTGAATACCACCGTTCGCACCTTACTTATAACAATACTAGCGGGCACCAGCTTTGCTCCGGCCCTGGCCCAACGCTACGTCTCCGAAGTCTCTCCGGTAAACCACTTTCAGCAGGGTATGGAGTTGCTGGACAAGAAAAAGTTCGGCGCGGCGCGCGAGGAGTTCGAAACCTACTTGCAGCAGCAACCGGCCGGGGCCTATGCTTCGGAAGCCGAATACTACGCCGCCTACTCCGCCGTGCGGCTCTACAACCCGGATGGCGAGGCTAAACTAGATGACTTTGTACGCAACTATCCCAGCGACCCCAAAGCGCTGCGGGCCAACTACGAACTGGGCAACTTCTACTTTCGCGACGAAGACTACGGCAAAGCCATCGAGGCCTTCGAAGCCACCGACGCCCAAAACCTGACGCGCGAGGATGAGGCCACGCGCGACTTCAAGTTGGCCTACGCCTACTTCACCCGCCAGAAATTTGAAGAAGCCCAGCCGCTGTTCGACAACATCAAGCGGTCGGATAACGTCTACCAGAGTGCCGCCAGCTACTACGCGGGCTACATTGCTTCGCAGCAGGGCGACTACGAGCAAGCCCTGGAAGACCTGCGCCGGGCTGAACAGGAGGAATCCTACGCCCGCGTCACCCCTTACCTCATTGCCAGCATCTTCAGCAAGCAGGGTCAATATGACCGGGTGATCGACTACGGCGAAAAGATGATTGCCCGTAGCCAGAGCGGGGGCGAAGATGCGGTGAGCAACGCCGCCGAAATCGGGCTGTTGGTGGGCGACGCCTACTACGAGCAGGGCAAATTTGAGCAGGCCGAACCCTATCTGGCCGACTACGTCGCTACGCAAAACCCCACCCCGGACGTGCTCTACCGCTTGGGGTACACTCAGTACCAAACCGGTAAGCAGCAAGAAGCGCTGGATAATTTTAAGCGTGTGGCTTCTAACAAAGACAGTTTGGGACAGCATGCTTCGTACTACCTGGGCGTGCTCTACGTGAAACAAGACAATCCGGAGTACGCCGCCACCGCTTTCGAGACCGCCGCTAACCGTCCGTTCAGTCCGGAAATTCAGGAGCAGGCGGCCTACCAACTGGGCAAAGTCTATCTGGCGTCGGGCGACTACGCGCGCACCCTGCAAACGCTTACCAAGTTCCGGGAAACCTATCCCAACAGTCAGTATCAGGTTGAGGTCAACGACATGGTCAGCGAGGCCTACTTGAACTCGCAAGACTACGCGGCGGCCATGCAGTTTATCGAGAGCCTGCCCAACAAAACCCAGCAGGTGCGCAAAGCTTACCAGCAGGTAACCTTCTTGGCAGGCACGCAAGCGTTCAACCAGTCGCGCTACCCGCAAGCGGTGCAGTTGTTTAAGAAATCTACCGAGTACCCGATTGATCCGACCTACGTGGCGGCGGCCAATTTCTGGGCGGGCGAAGCCTTTTCCATCGGAAAGCGCTACGCGCAGGCGATCGAGGCCTACCAGGGGGTGCTGAATGCGCTGCGGGGCGAGCGACTGGAGGGTGACAAGGCCATGTATCAAACCAAGGCCAAGTACGGCCTGGGCTACGTTTACTTCAACACCAAGGAATATACCAAAGCACTGAGCAATTTTGAAGAGTACCTGCGACAGCTCACGCTCCGCGGACGCGACAAGAGCGACTACTTCTACGATGATGCGCTCATTCGTCTGGCTGATACCTACTACGTGACCAAGGCCTACGGCAAAGCAGTAAACACCTACGACCGGGCCATCCGGGAGCGCAATCCGGACATTGCCTACGCCTACTACCAAAAAGGGGTGATTCAGGGCATCCAGGGCCGTTACGCCGAAGGTATTGACAACTTGGAAAGGGTGGTGCGCGGTTATCCCGACTCGCCCTACCGCGACGATGCCATGCTGCAAAAAGCTCAACTAAGCTTTGAGCAAGGCAACTACAACGCCGCGATTGCGGGCTTCACCCAGCTCATCAAGTCCGCTCCGCAGAGCAACCTGGTGCCCTACGCGCTGGTGCGTCGGGCCCTGGCCTACTCCAACCAGCAGCAGTACGCCGCGGCGGGCAATGATTATAAACAGATTCTGGATAACTACAGCACCCACCGAACCGCCAATTCGGCCCTGCTGGGACTGCAAGAAGTATCGGCCAAGTCGGGAGGCGAAGCGGAGTTTTCTCGCTACTTGGCGAAGTACAAGGCGGCCAACCCGGAGAACGAGAACGTGGCCAGCATCGAGTACGAAACGGCCAAAAATCTGTACTTCAGCCAGGATTACGACGCGGCGATTGAGCAACTCAATAACTTTATCAATAATTATCCCCAACATCCCAATGCGGACGATGCGCGCTATTACATTGGCGAATCGTATTATCGGGCCGAGCGCAACGAGCAAGCGCTACAGGTATTCTACCAGGTGGAAGCCAACGGCAAGTACCCGCGCATGAGCCGGGTGGTAGAGCGCATTGCCGAGTTAGAGCAATCGGCCGGGAACCTGGCAAATGCTATCATTTATTTTCAGAAACTGGCCAACTTAGCGGGCAACAAAAAGGAGCAGTATGCCGCTTGGTCGGGATTAATGACCTCCTACTACACCCTGGCGCAAAATAACCGCACCGTGCTCGATTCGGTAGATAAATACGCAGCGTTGATCATTGAGCGGGGCAACGTGTCGGCCAATGCGGTGAACCAAGCGCTGCTCTACCAGGGCAAGGCCGCCTACGAGCAGGGCAGTACCGAAGAAGCCCGCCGGTTGTTCGCCCGCACGGTGGAGGCCGCCAAAGACGAAAACGGAGCCGAAGCACAGTATTTGCTGGCCCGCATCCTGCACGATGAGGGTAAGCACAGTGAATCGATTGAGGCCTTATACGAACTCAATAAAAGCTTTTCTATCTACGAAGACTGGCTAGGGCAGTCCTTTCTACTAGTAGCTGATAACTACGTGGCGTTAGGTGAGGATTTTCAAGCGGAAGCCACGCTCAACTCGGTAATTGAGAACTCGCCGGTGAAAGAAGTGGTCGAGGAAGCCAAACGCCGCCTGCAAACCCTCAACGATACAGAACGCGAGCGGCAACTGGACGCGCCGCCAACCGACAGTGCCGCGGCGGAAACGGATGATGCGCTTATTTTAGAAGACACAACGGCAAATTAGAAGCAAACCAAACCTAAGAATACCTCTTGATTGTTGCGTCAGTCAAGATGAAAAACCCTATCGAGAGTTCTTTTCAATCTGAACGTTGACCCGCTCCAAGGCAGTGGCGTCAGAAAATCATCCTGGCTATCCCATCCCATCCACTTTATCCTGGTAACCTTTTGCGCTTTCATCGGTTTCTCTGATGGAATCCATTTTTAACGTAACTGATAAGTGAGCATGCGTAACTTTTTGAGTATAACTTTAGTAGTCGCAGTGAGTATCGGATGCGCCCCCCAGGGCACCGAAACGGGCGATCAAACGGCCGCCGATGTGGTGATGGGGCAGAAACGGGAGGAAATTCATCTGGGGCACGGCAACGTATATCAGGTGTTGGAAGAACGGGAAAACTTAGGGATGCTCAACGATGCGTTGCGGGCTACCCAGTTAAGCGACGAACTGGCCGAGGGTGGACCTTACACCGTGTTTGCCCCCACCAACGATGCTTTTGAGAAACTAGCCCCCCTGGCAATCAACAACCTACCCGATGACATGAGCCAGGATGAGCTTAAGCAAATACTACTGCAGCACGTGGTGGAAGGAAAATACACGGCGGCCGACTTGGTAGGAATGGACGAACTGCCGACATTGGGCGGAGTGCCGCTGAAAATAAGCACCGCCAACGACCGGGTGATGGTGAACGGAGCCGACGTAATTCTATCCAACCAAGAGGCTGACAACGGCTACGTGCACTTGATTGACAGCGTGCTGGTGGGCAGCTAATTTGAGTTGGGCGGATAGCCTATGATAATCCGTCTGCGCTAGACAGTGTGGATAATTTAATTAAATTTAGGCCGTGAACATCGGCCTTTTTTTTGGTTCCTTCAATCCGATCCACCTTGGGCATTTGATCATCGCCAACGTGGTGCGCGAGCAAACCAACTTGCAGCAAGTGTGGTTTGTGGTATCACCCCAAAATCCGTTCAAAAAAGCTAAGAATCTACTTAATGAGTACGACCGGCTACGCATGGTAGAACTGGCCGTAGAGGACAACTACGATTTGCGCGCGTGTAACATTGAGTTTAGTATGCCCAAGCCGAGCTACACCGCCGACACGCTGGCTTACCTGAGCGAACGACATTCTACTCATCAGTTTCACCTGATCTTAGGCAGTGATAACCTTACGTACTTTCATCGCTGGAAAAACCATCGGGCGATCATTGATCATCATACGCTCTATGTGTATCCTCGACCAGAGGCTTCTGCTTCGAGGATCAACGATGAGATTAGTAACCACCCGAGTCTGCATTACGTGGAGGCTCCCCTGCTTAACATCTCCGCTACCTTCATTCGGAATCTGGTGCAGCAAGGTCGGTCGGTCAAGTATTTGGTCGCCGACGGAGTGGCCGATTACATTCGGGACAAGAAGTTATATCTTTAGTCCACGGTCGATAGTCGACAGACGATAGTCCATAGCAAACTGTCGACTATGGACTATCTACTATCGACTCAAACCGTCATAATCTCTTTCTCCTTCACCTCTAGCAGCTCGTCGATTCTTTTCGAGTGGGCATCGGTCAACTCCTGCACCCCTAATTCACCCTCCTTCACGTTGTCTTCCGACACGCTTTCGTCCAGCAGTTTGCGGATGGCGTTGTTGGTGTCTTTGCGAATGTTGCGTAGCGCGATCTTGCCGTTCTCGGCTTCGTTCTTGGCCTGTTTCGCCAGATTTTTGCGACGCTCTTCGGTGAGGGGCGGAATATTAAGCCGCACAATTTCGCCATCGTTCTGCGGGTTCAGACCCAAATCAGAGTTGACAATGGCCCGCTCAATGTCGGCCAGCGTTTTCTTTTCCCACGGCTTCACCACAATGGTGCGGGCGTCGGGCGTGTTGATGGTGGCCACTTGGTTGATGGGGGTGGGGTTGCCGTAGTACATAACCATCAGTCCGTCTAGCATGGTCGGCATGGCCTTGCCCGCCCGAATCTTGTTGAACTCGTACGACACGTGCTGCACCGCTTTGTCCATCAACTCCTTGGTCTCGTCCAGGTAGAATTTGATCTCTTCAGTCATGGTAAAAGTTGTTGGTTATTGGATATTAGATTTTGGATAGTAGTGGATAAATAGTATTTCGTGCTGAATGTTAGCCATCGTATGATTCATCCAACATCCACTATCCAACATCTGGCCAAAAAGAAAGTTGCCAGCATCTAGTTAATCAATGTTCCCACTTCCAGTCCGTTTACTAAATCGCACAGGTTGCCCGGTTTGTTCATATCAAATACGATAATGGGCAAATTATTTTCTTGGCAGAGGGTAAAAGCAGTCATGTCCATCACATTGAGCCCCTTCTGATACACTTCGGAGAAGGTGATGTTGGAAAAACGCGTGGCCGACGGGTCTTTTTCGGGGTCAGCGGTATACACTCCGTCTACCCGGGTTCCCTTAAGCACCACGTCGGCTTCAATCTCAATGGCGCGCAGGCTGGCGGTGGAGTCGGTGGTGAAGTAGGGGTTACCGATGCCCGCGCCGAAGATCACGATTCGGTTCTTCTCCAGATGACGCATGGCCCGGCGGCGGATGAACGGCTCGCACACCTGCTCCATTTTGATGCCTGACATCAGGCGGGTATACAGCCCAACCTGTTCCAGCGCACTCTGCAGCGCCATGCCGTTGATCACGGTGGCCAGCATGCCCATGTAGTCGCCCTGCACCCGGTCCATGCCTGATTTCTCGGCCTGCACTCCCCGAAAGATATTTCCCCCGCCGATCACGATAGCCACTTCCACTCCCAGTTCTTTCACGCGTTTGATCTCCTGGGCATACTGCTGCAGGCGACTGGTATCGATGCCGTACTGCTGGTCACCCATCAGGGCTTCACCGCTGAGTTTGAGTAGAATTCGCTGGTATTTCATGGAAGAGCCGGTTTGGAAAGGTAGAACGCTGCCGCAAGTAAGCGAAAATTTACAAAATTGCTCAGCAAAACTGGTCGAAGCATACGGTCAGGCATTTTTAAAAGAAACCAGCACCTGCTTTTTCTCCACGCTGTCGCCCACCCGCACGTGAACGGCTTCCACCGTGCCGCCCACCGGTGATTTGATCACGTTCTCCATCTTCATGGCCTCCAGGGTCAGCACACTGTTGCCTTCCTGAACGGTTTGTCCGGCTTCCACACTGAGCCCCACAATCAGCCCCGGCATGGGAGCGGTTATCTCCCGCACCACCGTTTCGGCGAATTGCACCATGCCTAATTTTTCTACTAGCAAGTCCAGATCGTCTTTCAGTTGCACCGTCACCCGCTGGCCCCGCAGCCCGAACACAAATTGTTTGCGCGCGTAATCGGCTTCCAGCAGCTCTATTTGATAGCTACCGGTACCGTTGATGCAGTGAAACCGACGTTCACCGATCTGCCGGATGTCAGGCGAATGCGGCTGCCCGTCGATGGTGATCTTGTCGGAAGTCACTGCTATCGAATACTGGTCTTCGCTGTTAACTGTTGCTTGATTCATAAAAACAAATTAGTGGTTTTGTTACCGTAAATGCTTCGGGCGTTCTACTTTTGTCGCTTTAAAGATACGAACCCCCCTCGATTTGAGAAATATTCGGTTTTTTTTCGTCCGTAGTACTACGTTTTTTTCGCCAGTAGCGCTGCTTTTACTTATTGTTATTCTTGGATTAGGCGGATGCCAAACTTCCCGCCGAGCTCCCCAACGGAGTTCCCCGCCCGTGTTAGCCGACACCAGCACGGTAGCCTCCGACTCCAGCGAACAAATGGCGGATGTTCCGCCGGTCTATCCGTACCGCCCCGCACGCAATCGGCAGCACGATTTGATCCACACCCGCCTGGCGGTGCGCTTCGACTGGGAAAAGCATCACCTGCTGGGCACGGCTATCCTGGAGCTGCGTCCCTACTTTTATCCGCAAAGCCGCGTGGTGCTCGACGCCAAAGGGTTTGACATTCACTCCGTAGGCTTGCTGGAGAACAATACGGTGCGATCCCTCACCTACGACTACGACGGCGAGCAACTCGATATCGATCTGGGCGGCACCTACACCCGCAACGACCGCTACCTGCTGCAGATTGAGTACACCGCCAAACCCGATGAAGCCCCGGCCGGAGGTAGCGCCGCCATCACCTCCGACAAAGGACTCTACTTCGTGGGCACCGAAAACGATAGCCTGAGCGATACGATGCGGCAGATTTGGACGCAGGGCGAAACCGAGGCCAACTCCCGCTGGTTCCCCACCATCGACGCTCCCAACGAGCGCACCACCCAGGAGATGTACATCACCGTGCAAGACCGCTACACCACGTTGTCGAACGGAGTGCTGGTGTCGTCCGAGATGGTAAACGACAGCACCCGCACCGACTACTGGCGCATGGACCAGGCGCACGCGCCCTACCTGTTTATGATGGCGGTGGGCGAGTTTGCCAAGGTAGAAGACTCGTGGCGGGGCATGCCGGTCAACTATTATCTGCACCCGGACTACGCTCCCTACGCCAAGGACATCTTCGGGCACACTCCGGACATGCTAACCTTCTTTTCGGACAAACTGGGCGTTAAGTACCCCTGGCCGAAGTACGCTCAGATTGTGGTAGACGAGTTCGTGTCGGGTGCCATGGAAAACACCACCGCCTCGGTGTTCTACGACGCGCTGCTGGTCGACGACCGCGCCCTGATCGACACGCACTGGGACGATATCATCGCCCACGAGTTGTTTCACCACTGGTTCGGTGATTTGGTGACCACCGAGTCGTGGGCTAACCTGACGCTGAACGAAGGCTTCGCTTCCTACTCCGAATATCTGTGGAACGAGCACCGCTACGGAAAGGATGAGGCGGCCTACAAACTGTGGGAGCAGGGGCAAAACTACCTGACGGAAGCCGAAACCAAGCAGGTGAACCTCATTCGCTACCGCTACGCGGATCAGGAAGATATGTTCGACCGCCACTCGTATGACAAAGGCAGTCGGGTGCTGCACATGCTGCGCAGCTACGTGGGCGATGCCGCGTTTTTTGCCGCGCTGCAGAGCTACCTGACCCGGCACTCCTACAACTCGGTAGAGGTGGATGACCTGCGACAGGCCTTCGAAGCGGTAACGGGCGAGGATTTGAACTGGTTTTTCGACCAGTGGTACCTGTCGTCCGGGCATCCGCAACTGAAGATTCAGCAGCGCTACGCCAACGATACGGTTTTTTTGCAGGTAGACCAGGTGCAGGACAGCACCACCACGCCTATTTTCCGGCTGCCCACCTACGTGGATGTGTGGGTAAACGGGCAGAAGGAGCGGTTTGCGGTGGAAGTGGACCAGGCCAGCCAGGTGCTGGAGTTTCCGGCGGCGCAGCAGCCCGATTTGGTGGTATTTGATGCCGAAGCCGCTTTGCTGGCGCAGGTAGACTTCGAGAAAAGTCGGGAGGCGCTGCGTTATCAGTTCAAGAACACCGATGGGTTTGTGCACCAGTTTCAAGCCCTGACGCAATTGCTGGAAGATACCCTAGCCACCGATACCAAGCAAATCCTTGCCGAAGCGCTGGGTAACGACTTTTGGGTGATCCGGCAAACGGCCCTGGGAGCCCTGGAAGAACAACTCACGGAAGCCGATACCGCTTTGCTGGAGAAAGTGGAGCAGATGGCCCGGCAAGACCCCCGGTCGTTGGTACAAGCCGATGCGATTAGTTTGCTCGCCGCGGTGGATGCCGAACAGTATCAAAGCCTGTTTCGACAAACGCTGGAAGACTCTTCCTACGCCGTGATGGGCACGTCGCTAGCGGCCTACGCCCAAACCTCAGCGACGGATAAAGACGCATTGTTCGACAAGTACCAGTCGTATAATAACTTCAACGTGGTGATGACGCTGGCCGACTACTACATTGCGAACAACAAAACCGCGCACTACGATTGGTTCAGCGCGAAAGTCCCGAAGGTGGATGATCAGACGCTGTACTACTTTCTGAACTACTTTGCCCGCTACCTCACCCAACTGGACGATCAACAACAGATTACCAAGGGCATTGATCGGCTGGCCTACTACGCGGAACACCATCCGCAGTACTTCGTCCGCATGTCGGCCTACCGCTCGCTCAGCTTCTTCGACGAACTACCAGAAGTGGCCGAACGGCGGCAGCGCATCAAAGCGGCCGAAACCAACGAGCAACTCATCCAACTGTACGAACAAATTCCCTAGGGTTACCTCAGTTTGATTTAACCCAATACTGTTAAACAAAAATTGATGAAAGAAAGTACGGATGAAGTTCCTGATCAAGTAATTTTAAAAGACAAACGTACAGGACGTCGCAAAAGAATGGCGGCTCGCTACCGCCGGTTCCGGGTACGCAACTCGCCCCAACGAAACCTGGTGTACGGCTTTCTGCTCTACACTTTCGTGGGCTTTGTGTTGTTGTCGCTGCCCTGGCTACAGAAGCAGCCTACTACTTTGCTCGACAACCTGTTTATCGCTACCTCGGCGATATCTACCACCGGGCTGGTGACGGTGAGCGTGTTCGATTCGTACGAGTGGCTGGGGCAGTTGGTGGTGATGCTTCTGTTTCAGATTGGCGGTGTCGGCTACCTCACCTTCACCACCTACTACTTGCTGACAACCACCAAAACCATTACCCACTGGCACGAGCGCCTGCTGAAGACCGCCTTTGCGATGCCGCGAGAGATTCAGATACAGGATTTTCTCAGATCGGTGATTGTGTTCACCGTAGTGATGGAAGCGCTGGGAGCCATTGGTTTTTTTATTGCCTTTAAACTCGAGGGCATTGACACCGGGTTTGCCCTGTGGAGTAGTGTTTTCCACAGTGTGTCGGCCTTCTGCACCGCGGGGTTTGGGCTATACAACGACAGCTTCATGGGGTTTCGCGACAACGTTTTGATCAACGTCATCATCTCGGTACTGGCCATCACCGGCTCGCTAGGGTTCATTGTGGTTACCGACCTGTGGTACCGATTGAAGGGCAAGTCAGAAACGCTGACGTTCACGACCAAGATCGTTCTGTACGGATTTCTGATCCTTTTGGGAGCGGGCACCTTGCTGGTGTACGGCTACGAACCTGAAATGCAGGGACTGGGGGGGGTAGAGAAGTGGTTGGCGTCGTTCTTTCAGGCCATGACGGCCACCACCACCGTAGGCTTCAACACCTCCGATACGGGCGCGTTGGCCCTGCCAATTTTGTTATTTGTCATCTTTTTGATGTACATCGGAGCGTCTCCTTCCGGAACGGCCGGGGGCATGAAGATCACCACCCTCACGGCGGTGGTATCGCTGGTGAAAAGTCGGTTGCGGGGCGAGGAAAACATTACGTTTTTAGGGCGTTCCATCCCGGCCGAACGCATCTACGTGGCCACCGCCACCTTTATTTTTTACGTATCCCTGATCAGCGTTTTCACCTTTTTGCTCACCTTTTCCGAAGAAGCATCTTTTCAGAACATCTTCTTTGAGGTGGCTTCCGCCCTGGGCACCGTCGGGCTGAGCGCGGGCATCACCGGGGACTTGTCAGCGTTCGGGAAAGTAGTGCTTATTGTAACGATGTTCGTCGGACGACTGGGGGTAATCACCTTTGGGTTGGCCTTGTTAGCCCACAAGATGCGAAGCGATGCGGTGATTATCGAGGACGACATTGCGATTTGATAAGACCTTCTGTCGTTAGCCCGGAATGTATCAACCCCGCGGTTTTGTGGTGAGTTGGCAGCATTTTCTGTATAATGCAATCCGCATGGATCATACAGCCAAAGGTACATCGCTCTCTGCTTATGAAAACGCCTCGCTTCTTCTTGCTCTTCCTGTTGGTTTTTGTTCAGTTATCCTACGGGCATTCTTATTCCACTGACCCCCAACCCCGTTGGGCTGAGGCAGAGTGTGCCATTATCGGCAGTGGCTGGCAAACGGTGGAAGATATCGAGGCGGCTGGCGGAAAATACTTGGTGCATTCCGTTGGCATCAACCTGAACAATCCACCCAGCGATCCCGCTAGCCAATTGGTGTTTACAATTAAGACCGTTATAGCGGGTAGCTACTACTTGCAGGCGCGTATCCGAGCTCCATCGGGCGCCCAAGACTCGTTTTGGATCAAGATAGATAATGGCAACTGGGTGAAGTGGTGGAAAAACATCAGACGAGGAAGCCAATTCAACTGGAACCAAGCTCCGGGCGAGCCGTTTGTGCTCGATGCCGGAGACCATATTATCACGGTGGCCTACCGCGAAAGTGGTACGCAACTGGACAGGATTGCGCTGAACCCTTTTTCTGAGCTACCCAGCGGGCTTGGGGACGAGGCATCTTCTTGCCAGGGGGATGAATCTGAGCCTCCGGTTGCCGTGTGGCGGGAAGCCGAATGTGCGCGGGTGGGAGCTAACTGGACAATTCCGGAAAGTGCAGCAGAGTCGGATGAAAAGTACGTAGTCTATCCCTCCGGAAAAAGTCTCAATGCTCCTCCTACCGCCGCTGCCGACCAATTGGTTTTTGCCGTAGAAATCACCCAAGCGCAGTCCTACTACCTGTGGGCACGAATGAACGCTCCTTCGCTGAGTAGCAATTCCATCTGGGTGCGCGTAGACGATCGGCCCTGGTTCAAGTGGTGGGAGGATATTGACACGGGCAGAGGCTTTAGGTGGAACATTCTGCCCGGCGGGCCACTCAACCTTACTACTGGTCTCCACACCATCACGGTGGCCTATCGCGAAGGGGGTACCCAATTAGATAAGCTCTCGCTGCGGGCCAGCACTGCCCCACCCAGCGGCTTGGGTGAAGCTGACAGCAGTTGCATCATAAATCCGGTCCGCCAAGCCCCCGTCATTGTAACACTCAGCGATACTTTGCTCACGGTAGGCCAGCTTTATCAGCAAATGGTGCGGGCGGCCAGGGGTGATGCGTTAGGGCTGCGGGTGGTGGTGCTAGGCTCCTCTACGGCGGTCGGCACCGGAGCCAGTTCCAATCGGGGTTGGGTAGACCTGTTGCACAATCATCTGCTCACGCAGCTTCCCAACCACCAACTCTTCAACCTGGCGGTGGGCGGCTACACCACCCGCGATGTGCTCCCTACGGGCAATGCCAACCACAACATCACCCAAGCATTATCCCTGAATCCATCGGTGATTTTGGTCAATCTGCCGTCTAACGACGTAGCCAGGAGCATTAGCGATGAGGAAAGCATGCGTAATTTTGCTGCGCTCAAAGAGGAGGCCGATGCTGAGGGAGTACCCATTTACTTTACCACCACCCAACCCCGAAACTTTAGCTCAGTGGATACGCGGCAACGTTTAGCGACGCAGGCAGACCAAATAGAAGCTTTGTTTTCTCCTTACGTGATCAGCATTTATAGCGAACTGGCAGATAGTAACCACCGTATCAAGCCACCGTACGGTAGCGGTGACGGGATCCACCTCAACAATGCCGGGCATCAGTTTATCTTCACTGAAGTGCGGACGCTATTTGATACCGCCTCGTCTCAACAAGATCCCATAAGCCTTACGGTAAGCGGGCTGCCTGCCTTCCTGAGCTTTAGTCCGGAAGGTTCAGGGATGGGTATCCTGATGGGTACTCCGTCAGCGGCCGACGTTGGCACCTACGATAATGTCGTAATCACGGCTGCCCAGGCCGGGCAAAGCAGCCAGCGAAACGTTTCGCTCACCGTGCAAGCCGAAGCGACTGGTCAAACTGCTAAGTCTACGGCCCCGGCCAAACTCATACTGGCTCCCAATCCTGCGCAGGACTACGCTCAAGTAATAATTAGTGCCCCGCTATCTGAGGCCTCAAATCAAAGCACCCCCTGGCAAAATACCTCATCGGCAATCTATCGCCTACGACTCTTCAGTCCGCAGAAGAAATTGCTGCTGGACCAACTGTGGGGCAAAGACCAACTACGTCTGGATACTCGTACCTTGCCTGCCGGTCATTATCCGCTAAAAGTCTACCAAGCAGGAAAGCTGATATTCGCTGAACAGCTCGTCGTAGATCGATGAGAAACTCTCGGCTCAAGAGTTCTAGCAAGCTCCTTGCGCCGTTCAACTGCCTCCGGCTTCGGACCAAAGAATCTGACTAAATTTATTGCCTGCAATTTGAATATATCAGAAAAGAACTTACTTTTGCACTTCCATAAAACTTTATGAGGAGAAGTACGTTTTTTCTTACCTTGTAAGAAGAGTTTTTGGGACGAGCCGGGGAGATACCAAAGCGGCCAACTGGGGCAGACTGTAAATCTGTTGTCTTATGACTTCGCAGGTTCGAATCCTGCTCTCCCCACTGTAATTTTGAAGCGAATATTGGCGGGAGTAGCTCAATTGGTAGAGCGGCAGCCTTCCAAGCTGCAGGTCGCGGGTTCGAGGCCCGTCTCCCGCTCTATGAACACCAAATAAGGGATAACGAATACCGAAGCGTTTACTTTATCATTCTGCGGTTCCCTGTTTGGCATTCGTTATTTAACACCGGCCGACGTAGCTCAGGGGTAGAGTGCTTCCTTGGTAAGGAAGAGGTCATGGGTTCAAATCCCATCGTTGGCTCTAGTTTTTGTTCACCAATTGGCTTCCTCAAACGAGCGAAGTGTTAACTATACGTAAACAGATCACCTTCTTTTTAACTGTAACTGATTGATAAAATGGCTAAAGAAACCTTTGACCGGTCCAAACCCCACCTGAACATTGGCACGATCGGTCACGTTGACCACGGTAAGACTACCCTGACGGCTGCCATCACGAAAGTGCTGGCCGACAAAGGACTGGCAACCATGAAAGACTTTGCGTCTATCGACAACGCTCCCGAAGAGAAAGAGCGCGGTATTACCATTAATACCTCGCACGTAGAATATCAGACCGAAAATCGGCACTACGCCCACGTTGACTGCCCCGGTCACGCCGATTACGTGAAAAACATGGTGACGGGTGCTGCTCAAATGGACGGCGCGATTCTGGTGGTAGCCGCTACCGACGGACCGATGCCCCAAACCCGCGAGCACATCCTGCTGGCGCGTCAGGTAGGCGTGCCTTCACTGGTGGTGTTCATGAACAAGGTAGATCTGGTGGACGATCCCGAATTGCTCGAATTGGTAGAGATGGAAATCCGTGAACTACTATCGTTCTACGAATTCCCCGGTGACGATATTCCAATCATTCAAGGTTCTGCCCTGGGTGCCCTCAACGGCGAAGCCCAGTGGGTAGAAAAGGTAGACGAACTGATGGCCGCGGTAGATGAGTACATCCCGATGCCCGAGCGTTTGATCGATCTGCCCTTCCTGATGCCGGTAGAAGACGTGTTCTCGATCACCGGCCGAGGCACCGTGGCCACCGGACGTATCGAGCGCGGCGTGATCAACAGCGGCGAATCCGTAGACATCATGGGCATGGGAGCCCAGAACTTAAAGTCCACTGTGACGGGAGTTGAAATGTTCCGTAAGATTCTGGACCGCGGCGAAGCCGGAGACAACGTGGGACTCTTACTACGTGGTATTGAAAAAACCGATATTCGTCGTGGCATGGTGATCGCTAAGCCCGGCTCGGTGAAGCCTCACCTGAAGTTCAAGGCCGAGGTATACGTACTCTCTAAAGAAGAAGGCGGGCGTCATACCCCGTTCTTTAAAAAGTACCGTCCCCAGTTCTACTTCCGCACCACCGACGTAACCGGCGAAATTTCGTTGCCCGACAACGTGGAAATGGTGATGCCCGGTGACAACGTGTCTATCACCGTAGATCTGATTAACTCCGTAGCCATGGAAAAAGGACTGCGCTTCGCAATTCGTGAAGGCGGCCGCACCGTAGGTGCCGGACAGGTAACCGAAATCATCGAATAAATAAATATGAAATGTGAAATGAGAGATGTGAAACGGTCGCGTTTCATGTTTCTCATTTCCTATCTCACATTTCCTACACGGGTGTAGCTCAGCTGGTAGAGCGGCGGTCTCCAAAACCGTAGGTCGTGAGTTCGAATCTTACCACCCGTGCTAAGTAGCAACGCATCATGAATAAGCTGATCGAATTTATTAAGGCCTCGTACGATGAGATGGCAAACAAGGTCACTTGGTCAAAGTACAGTGAACTGCAACGCAGTTCGGTGTTGGTACTGGTGGCTTCGCTTATTTTTGCGCTGCTGATCGGAGTGATGGATTTGGCGTTTGAAAACGCGATGACGTGGTTTTATAACGCATTCTAGAAAGTATGGCTGATCATAAATGGTACGTAGTGCGCGCCGTAAGCGGACAAGAGAAAAAGGTGAAGACCTATCTGGAGAATGAGATCAACCGCCAGAAGCTCGAGGACTTTGTCCCCCAAATTCTTATTCCCGCTGAAAAGGTGATGGAAATGCGGAACGGAAAAAAGCGGGTGCGCGAGCGCAACTTCTTTCCGGGCTACATCATGATATCGGCCGACCTGAGCAACGGCGAAACCTACCACATGATCCAAAGCATCCCGGGCGTAATCGGCTTCTTAGGAGCCAACGGTTCGGGACCCGACAAAGAACCGGTGCCGCTGCGTGAAAATGAGATTAACCGAATTTTAGGACGGGTTGAAGAAACCGACGAGGACGATATCCAGTTGGATACTCCCTACATCATCGGCGAAGAAGTGAAGGTAATGGACGGTCCTTTCAGCGGCTTCGTCGGTAACGTAGAAGAGATTTTTGACGAGCGAAAGAAGCTGAAGGTGATGGTCAAGATTTTTGGCCGCAACACCCCGGTAGAACTCAATTACATGCAAGTAGAAAAACAAGATACAACCAATGGCTAAAGAAATACAAGGCTATCTAAAGCTGCAAATCCGCGGAGGGCAGGCAAATCCTTCACCGCCCGTAGGGCCAGCGCTAGGTAGTAAGGGACTCAACATTATGGAGTTCTGTAAACAGTTTAACGGACGTACCCAAGACAAGCCAGGACAGGTACTGCCGGTGGTGATAACCATATATAAAGATAAGTCATTTGACTTCGTCATTAAAACTCCGCCCGCGGCGGTGCTGCTCACGCAGGCTTCCAAGGTGAAAAAAGGATCGGCCGAACCCAACCGTAGCAAGGTGGGTAGCGTGACCTGGAAGCAGGTTGAAGAAATTGCCGAGATAAAAATGCAGGACCTGAACGCTTTCAAGATGGAATCAGCCATGAAAATGGTGGCCGGTACGGCGCGTAGTATGGGAATCCGGGTGAGCGGCAAAGCCCCCTGGAATAATTAGCAGCGACATGGGAAAGTTATCCAAAAAACAGCAAGACGTCCTTAAGAAGTACGACTTCAGCAAGTTGCACTCGTTAACCGAGGCAACCGATATTGTAAAAGACATCACCAGCACCAAGTTTGATGCCTCGGTAGATCTGGACATCAACCTGGGCGTTGATCCTCGCAAAGCCGACCAGATGGTGCGCGGCGTAGTGGCCCTGCCCCATGGCACCGGCAAAGAGATTAAAGTACTGGTGCTCTGCACTCCCGATAAAGAAGAGGAGGCTAAGGAAGCCGGAGCTGATTACGTTGGGCTAGATGACTATATTAAGAAAATTGAAGGAGGATGGACCGACGTGGACGTGATCATCACCATGCCCACCGTGATGGCCAAAGTGGGTCGCCTCGGGCGTGTGTTGGGTCCCCGCGGTTTGATGCCCAACCCCAAGGCAGGCACGGTGACCATGGACGTTGGCAAAGCGGTTCAGGAAGTAAAGGCCGGTAAGATCGATTTCAAAGTAGACAAGTTTGGTATCATCCACGCCAGCGTGGGCAAAGCTTCTTTTGATACGGATAAGCTCATCGACAACGCCAACGAACTCATCCTCACGGTAAATCGTTTAAAGCCTTCGTCCGCCAAAGGAACCTACTTTAAGAGCATATGTATGTCTAGCACCATGAGCAAAGGCGTGCACATTGATAAAACTACGATTCAAGGTTTGTAAGTTATGACCAAAGAAGATAAAAGTACGCTGATCGACAAACTCACCGAAAAGCTACGGGAGACCACGCATTTTTACGTGGCCGATACCGGGGGCTTATCCGTGAAGCAGATCAATGAGTTTCGAGAGATGTGCTACAAGCAAGGCATCGAGTATCGTGTTGTTAAAAACACATTTATCAAGAAAGCGCTGGAGCGGTTGGATACCAACTACGCTCCCTTTGACGAAGTGCTCAAGGGAACCTCCGGCATCATGTTTTCGCCCGAAGTGAGCAACGCTCCGGCCAAGGTGATCAAAGAGTACCGTAAGAAGTATAAAGCGCTAACCAAGCCGGAATTTAAGGGCGCTTCTATCGACAGCGATTTGTTTATAGGGGCGCAGCACCTGGACACGCTAAGTTCACTCAAATCAAAGAACGAACTTATCGGCGACGTGATTGCGTTGTTGCAGTCTCCGGCCAAGAACGTGATCAGCGCGCTACAGAGTGGACAGCACATCATTGCCGGATTGGTGAAAACCCTTTCCGAACGAGAAGAAGCAGTATAGCAAAGAAAATTTTTAGTTAACCAAATAATACAAGTCTAAGAACGATGGCAGATTTGAAAGAATTCGCAGAACAGTTAGTGAACTTATCAGTGAAAGAAGTAAGTGAACTAGCGACTATCCTGAAGGATGAATACGGTATTGAACCCGCCGCCGCTGCTGCCGTAGCCGCCGCTCCCGGAGCAGGAGGGGGAGATGCCGAAGCCGCTGAAGAGAAGACCTCGTTTGACGTGGTGCTCAAAGCCCCCGGTGGATCGAAGTTGGCCGTAGTGAAACTAGTTAAAGAGCTTACGGGTTTAGGACTCAAAGAAGCAAAAGAACTAGTTGATAGCTCGCCGAAAGAAGTGAAGCAGGGAGTGCCTAAAGACGAAGCCGAAGGCATGAAAAAACAATTGGAAGAAGCTGGCGCCGAAGTCGAAATTAAATAGACAACCCGCACCACCATAGTTATTCCTAGGTAGGCCTGGCTTTTTTTGTCAGGTCTTTTCCCGTTTGTGCCAACATCGACGAGTTCCGCCTTTTGCTGAACCAAATTTCCCATCATCAAAACCACTATAGCTTTGGCTAACGCACACAACTCAGATAACCGAGTCAGCTTGGGAAAAGCGTCCCCTTTCCCCGACCGGATTAGTTTTTCATCCATTAAAAGAGTTATCGATTACCCGGATTTCCTGAACGTGCAATTGCAGTCGTTTCAGGATTTTCTTCAGATCGATACTCCCGCTGAGCAGCGGAAAGACGAAGGACTCTTTAAAGTGTTCTCCGAAAACTTTCCGATCACTGATTCGCGCGAGAACTTCGTGCTGGAGTTTATCGATTACGTGATCGATCCCCCCAAGTACTCTATCGACGAATCTATCGACCGGGGACTGACCTACTCGGTGCCGCTCAAGGCCAAATTGCGCCTGTCGTGCAACGATGAGGACAACGAGGATTTTGAGACCATCGAGCAGGAGGTTTTTTTAGGAAACATTCCCTACATGACGCTCAAGGGGTCTTTTATCATCAATGGAGCCGAGCGCGTGATCGTGTCGCAGCTGCACCGCTCGCCCGGAGTGTTCTTTGCCCAGAGCAAGCACACCAACGGCACCAAGCTGTACTCCGCTCGAATTATCCCTTTCAAGGGCTCGTGGATTGAGTTTGCTACCGACGTGAACAACGTCATGTATGCCTACATCGACCGCAAGAAGAAGTTTCCGGTCACCACTCTGCTGCGCGCCATCGGCTACGGAGCAGACAAGGATATCCTCGACCTGTTCGGTTTATCAGAAGAGGTGAAGGCGGATGCGAAGACGCTCAAGAAATTCATAGGACGCAAACTAGCCGCACGGGTGCTGCGCACCTGGACGGAGGATTTTGTGGACGAGGATACCGGTGAGGTGGTGTCTATCGACCGCAACGAAGTGCTGCTGGAGCGCGATTCTATCCTGGAAAAAGAAGATATCCAGATTGTGCTGG
The DNA here is from genome assembly GCA_965217295.1 of Cyclobacteriaceae bacterium. GTDB lineage: Bacteria > Bacteroidota > Bacteroidia > Cytophagales > Cyclobacteriaceae > Tunicatimonas. The sequence continues at coordinate 482,768 of CBDCHR010000008.1, read as the reverse complement.
ACTCCGGGACGAGTTCCATTATCGTGCACAAAGACGACGTGAACGTAACGGACTACTCCATTATTTATAACACGCTTCAGAAGGATAACTCAAACTCAGAGAAGGAAGCCGTGGAGCAGATCTACCGGCAACTGCGTAACACCGAAGCTCCCGACGAACAAACAGCCCGTGATATCATCCAGAGCCTGTTCTTTAGTGATAAACGCTACGATCTGGGCGAAGTGGGACGCTACCGAATCAACAAGAAGCTGAATTCAGACATTGAGTCCGACGTTCGGGTGCTCACCACCGAAGACATCATCAAGATCGTGAAGTATTTGATCGGGCTGATCAACTCTCGGGCGGTGGTGGATGATATCGACCACCTGAGCAACCGGCGCGTGCGCACCGTGGGCGAGCAACTTTACAGTCAGTTCGGCGTTGGCCTGGCCCGGATGGCCCGCACCATCAAAGAACGCATGAACGTGCGTGATAACGAAGACTTCAAACCCGTTGACCTGATCAACGCCCGCACATTGTCGTCGGTGATCAACTCGTTCTTCGGCACCAACCAGTTGTCGCAGTTCATGGACCAGACCAACCCGCTGGCCGAGGTCACGCACAAGCGACGCATGTCGGCGCTGGGACCGGGTGGACTATCCCGCGAGCGCGCAGGCTTTGAGGTGCGCGACGTGCACTACACCCACTACGGACGCTTGTGCACGATTGAGACGCCGGAAGGACCCAACATCGGGCTGATTTCTTCGCTCTGCGTGCACGCCAAGGTGAACAACATGGGCTTCATCGAAACTCCCTACCGCAAGGTGGACAAAGGCAACGTGTCGGAAGATGTGATCTATCTAACCGCCGAAGAGGAGGATACCCATAACATTGCGCAGGCCAACGCTCCGCTCACCGACCGGGGCAAGTTTATCAACGATACCATCAAAGCCCGCTACGAAGGCGACTTCCCGGTGGTGGGTCCGGATGATGTGACCTACATGGATATTGCGCCCAACCAGATTGTGTCGGTGGCCGCTTCGCTGATTCCTTTCTTGGAACATGATGACGCCAACCGCGCCCTAATGGGATCGAACATGCAGCGTCAGGCCGTGCCTTTGCTCAAGCCCCAGGCTCCGATTGTGGGCACCGGTTTGGAAGGCCGCGTTGCTCTGGACTCTCGTTCGCTGATCTTGGCCGAAGAAGACGGAGTGGTCGATTTCGTGGATGCCACGCGCATCGTCATGAAGTACGACCTCACCGAAGACCAACTAAAAACCACCTTCGATGCCGAGACCCAGGAGTACCACCTGGTGAAGTTCCGACGCACCAACCAGGATACCTGCGTGAACCTGAAGCCAATCGTGCTGCACGGACAGCGGGTGAAGAAGGGGCAACCGCTGTGCGAAGGATACGCTACCGAGAACGGTGAGTTGGCCCTGGGACGTAACCTGATGGTGGCCTTCATGCCCTGGCAAGGATACAACTTTGAGGACGCCATCGTGATTTCCGAAAAAGTGGTACGTGAGGATATCTTCACGTCGGTGCACGTTGAGGAGTTTGAGCTGGAAGTGCGCGATACCAAGAGGGGGGAAGAAGAGCTGACCTCAGAAATCCCGAACGTGAGCGAAGAGGCCGTCAAGAACATCGACGAAAACGGCATCATCCGGGTGGGCGCTGAGGTACGCGAAGGTGACATTCTGATCGGAAAGATCACTCCCAAGGGCGAGACCGATCCTACCCCGGAAGAAAAACTGCTGCGCGCAATCTTTGGCGATAAAGCCGGTGACGTGAAAGATGCTTCCCTGAAAGCGTCTCCCTCGCTGCGCGGCACCGTGATCGATACCAAGCTGTTCTCGCGTCCTAAAAAAGACAAAGACCTGCGGGCCAAGTCACGTAAGGAGGTAGAAACCCTGAAGAAGCGCTATAGCAACGATTTGCTGGCGCTGCGCAAGCGGGTGATCGACAAGATGGTGATCCTGCTGGAAGGAAAAACCACCGAAGGAGTGCAGCATAAGTTTGGAGACGAGATTTTGTCTAAGGGGGCGAAGTTCAACCGGGCGAACATTGAGAATAACATATTCCCCGACAAAAACCCCTACCGCGACGAAAGCTCGTACAGTGTGCCCGAAGAGGCTAACCTCATTGCCGATCTGGTTATTGACAACTGGACCAACGACGAGAAGCTTAATAAATTGGTGCCCGACCTGGTGCGAAGCTACACCCAGAAGCGTAATGAGATCACCGCGCACTTCAAGCGTGAGCGCTTTACCCTTGAGGTGGGCGATGAGCTACCGGCGGGTATTGTGCAACTGGCTAAGGTATACGTGGCTAAGAAGCGCAAACTGAAGGTTGGAGACAAGATGGCCGGCCGCCACGGAAACAAAGGAGTGGTAGCCCGAATTGTGCGGGAGGAAGATATGCCCTTTATGGAAGACGGCACCCCGGTAGATATCGTGCTCAACCCGCTGGGGGTGCCTTCGCGGATGAACATCGGGCAGATTTACGAGACGGTGCTCGGCTGGGCCGGTTATAAACTGGGTAGAAAGTACGGCACTCCCATCTTTGACGGAGCCACGCTCGACGACGTAATCAAGGAGCTCAACGAAGCCGAACTGCCCGAATTTGGGCGAACGGTGCTCCACGATGGACTCACCGGCACCAAGTTCGACCAGAAAGTGACCTGCGGAATTATCTATATGCTGAAGCTAGGCCACTTGGTAGACGATAAGATGCACGCCCGTTCCATCGGACCCTACTCGCTCATCACCCAGCAGCCGCTGGGCGGAAAAGCGCAGTTCGGTGGGCAGCGTTTCGGAGAGATGGAGGTGTGGGCGCTGGAAGCCTTCGGTGCTTCACACGTGCTGCAAGAAATCCTGACCGTCAAATCGGACGATGTGATCGGACGGGCTAAAGCCTACGAGGCCATCGTGAAGGGAGAAAATTTGCCCAAGCCGAACATTCCCGAGTCGTTCAACGTACTCGTCCACGAGCTTCGCGGACTAGCCCTGGAAATCACCCTCGAGTAGGAACGTGATTCATCACGTTCACAAAAGCGTGATTCATCACGTTCACAAAAGCGTGATTTATCACGTTCGCAGGAGCGTGATTCATCATATCGCTCACCGAAGCAGCGTAGTTAATTTGATCCGCATCGTCATAAAACAAATAATGAATATTGAACGAGGAACTCCGAATGATGAAGTGAATAACCCCTTCATAATTCAACATTCCTTGTTCGGTGTTCGATATTCATAAACCCATCACCTATGGCATTTAAGAAAAATAGAAAACTGAATAACGACTTTTCCAAAGTTACCATCAGTCTGGCCTCCCCGGAGTCAATTCTTGAAAGTTCGCACGGAGAAGTGACGCAGCCCGAAACCATCAACTACCGGACCTACAAGCCGGAGATGGGCGGCCTGTTCTGCGAGCGCATCTTCGGTCCGGTAAAGGACTGGGAGTGCCACTGCGGAAAGTACAAGCGCATTCGCTACAAAGGCATTATCTGCGACCGTTGCGGAGTGGAAGTTACTGAAAAAAAGGTGCGTCGCGAGCGCATGGGCCACATCGAACTGGTGGTGCCCGTAGCGCATATCTGGTACTTCCGCTCGTTGCCGAACAAAATCGGTTACCTGCTGGGGCTATCCACCAAGAAGCTAGACCAGATTATCTACTACGAGCGCTACGCGGTGATCAACCCCGGGATCAAAGCCGACGATGGCATCAGCTACCTCGACTTTCTCACCGAAGATGAGTACCTGGACATTATCGATAAGCTCCCGGCCGACAACCAGAAGCTCGACGATAACGATCCTAATAAGTTTATCGCCAAGATGGGCGCTGACGCTCTGGAAATGCTGCTGGCCCGTACTCAACTAGACGAACTTTCGTACAGCCTGCGTCACCAAGCGGCCACTGACACTTCGCAGCAACGCAAGGCCGAGGCGCTCAAGCGCCTCAAGGTGGTAGAGTCGTTCCGCGATGCCCGTACCCGTATTGAGAACCGTCCCGAGTGGATGATCATCAAGATGGTGCCAGTAATTCCGCCCGAGTTGCGCCCGCTGGTGCCGCTGGACGGCGGACGCTTCGCGACGTCGGATTTGAACGACCTGTACCGTCGGGTGATTATCCGAAACAACCGGCTCAAGCGCCTGATCGATATCAAAGCTCCCGAGGTGATTCTGCGCAACGAGAAGCGCATGCTACAGGAAGCGGTAGATTCGCTCTTTGATAACTCACGCAAGGTGAACGCCGTGCGTTCGGACGGCAACCGCGCTCTCAAGTCGCTTAGTGATATGCTCAAAGGAAAGCAGGGCCGCTTCCGCCAGAACCTGCTCGGGAAGCGCGTCGACTACTCCGGTCGTTCGGTGATCGTCGTTGGACCCGAACTCAAAATGCACGAGTGCGGACTGCCCAAAGACATGGCTGCCGAACTCTTCAAACCGTTCATCATTCGCAAGTTGATCGAGCGGGGCATTGTGAAAACGGTGAAGTCCGCTAAGAAGATTGTTGATCGCAAGGATCCCGTGGTGTGGGATATTTTGGAGAACGTGCTGAAAGGCCACCCGGTGCTATTAAACCGTGCTCCTACGCTGCACCGTTTGGGCATTCAGGCGTTTCAGCCCAAGCTGATCGAGGGCAAAGCCATTCAGTTGCACCCCTTGGTGTGTACAGCCTTCAACGCGGATTTCGACGGCGACCAGATGGCGGTGCACGTTCCCCTAGGACACGAAGCCATCCTGGAGGCATCGGTGCTGATGCTGTCGTCGCACAATATTCTGAACCCCGCCAACGGAGCCCCCATCACGGTGCCTTCGCAAGACATGGTACTGGGATTATACTACGTGACTAAGGGGCGTAAGAGCACCGAAGAAGAGCCGGTGCCGGGCGAAGGGCTTACTTTTCACAGTCCTGAAGAGGTTATCATTGCCGTCAACGAAGAGCGCGTGTCTAAGCATGCCCACATCAAGGTGCGGGCCAAGGTGCGCAACGAAAACGACGAACTGGTGACCCAAATGGTAGAAACCGTGGCCGGTCGGGTGCTCTTCAACCAGCACGTGCCCGAAGAAGTAGGGTTCGTGGATGAGTTGTTGACCAAGAAGAAGTTGCAGAAAATTATTGCCCGGGTGTTCAAGATCACCGGTATGGCGCGTACCGCCCAGTTCCTGGATGACATTAAGGAACTCGGGTTCCAGTCGGCCTACCGCGGCGGACTGTCTATCGGGCTAGGTGATATCGTGATCCCGGAAGAGAAGACCAAGCTGATTGAGCAGGCCAAAGAAGAAGTGGAAGCCGTACGCAATAACTACTTCATGGGACTCATCACGGATAACGAACGCTACAACCAGGTGATTGATATCTGGACACGGGTGAACTCGCAGATCACCAACGCGCTGATGAGCAAGATGGAGAACGCCAAACAAGGCTTCAACTCTATCTACATGATGATGCACTCCGGTGCTCGCGGCTCGCGGGAGCAGATTCGCCAGCTGGGTGGTATGCGGGGACTGATGGCCAAGCCCCAGAAGAACCTGCAGGGTTCGGTGGGCGAGATCATCGAGAACCCGATTCTGTCTAACTTCAAGGAAGGACTAGACGTAATTGAGTACTTTATCTCCACCCACGGAGCCCGGAAGGGACTAGCCGACACCGCCCTGAAAACAGCGGATGCGGGTTATCTAACCCGTCGTTTGGTCGATGTGGCGCAGGACGTGGTGGTGCGAGAGTACGACTGTGGTACAGTGAGGGGACTGATGGTCTCGGCTCTCAAAGATAATGAAGAGATTGTGGAGCCGCTGTCCGAACGCGTGCTCGGTCGGGTGCCGGTCCACGATGTGTTTGATCCCATCAGCGAGGAGCTGATTGCGGAATCAGGACAAGAGATCGACGAAGAGTTGGCGCTGCGTATCGACGAGAGCAGCATCGAGGAGATGGAAATTCGTTCGCCGCTGACCTGCGAAACCCGCACCGGTATCTGTGCCAAGTGCTACGGACGAAACCTGGCCTCAGGCCGCATGGTGCAGATGGGAGAAGCAGTTGGCGTGATCGCGGCGCAGTCTATCGGCGAGCCGGGCACGCAGCTGACCCTACGTACGTTCCACGTGGGCGGTACCGCTTCTAACATTGCGGTAGAAGCCACCCTCCGGGCGAAGTTTGAAGGAATCATCGAGTTTGAAGAACTGCGCCACATCACCACCTCTGATGACGAGGGAAACGACCGTCAAGTAGTGATGGGTCGTTCCGGAGAAATTAAGGTGATTGACGAGAAGAGCGGTAAAGTGTTGTCTACCTACAACGCACCCTATGGCTCATTCCTGCGGGTAAAAGAGGGTGATAAAGTGGGCAAGAACCAAGAATTAGCCTACTGGGATCCGTACAACGCCGTCATCATGTCGGAGTTTGAAGGAACCATCGATTTTGAGGCCATCGAGCAGGGAATTACCTATAAGGAGGAGTTTGATGAGCAAACCGGTCACCGCGAGAAGGTGATCACCGAAACGAAGGACAAGACGAAAAACCCGGCTATCTTGGTAATTCCAAAAGGGAAGAAATCGGGCGACGAAGACACCAAAGAGTACAACATCCCGGTAGGAGCGCACCTGGCGGTGGAAACGGACGATAAGGTAAAAGCCGGACAGGTGATTGCAAAGATTCCCCGGATGATGAGTAAGTCGCGCGACATTACGGGAGGTCTGCCCCGCGTTACTGAACTATTTGAAGCGCGTAACCCGTCCAATCCGGCGGTAGTAAGCGAAATCAATGGCGCAGTGACCTACGGAGCGATCAAGCGCGGTAATCGCGAAATCTTTATCGAGTCGAAAGATGGCGTGAAGAAGCGCTACTTGGTGCCCTTGTCGAAGCATATTTTGGTGCAGGACAACGACTTTGTGAAGGCTGGTATGCCCTTGTCCGACGGAGCCATCACGCCCGCCGATATTCTGGCGATCAAAGGACCCACGGCGGTGCAGGAATACCTGGTGGATGAAATCCAGGAAGTGTACCGACTGCAAGGGGTGAAGATCAGTGACAAGCACATTGAGGTGATTGTTGGCCAGATGATGCAGAAGCTAGAAATCGACGATGCCGGTGACACCGACTTCCTAAAGCGGCAGATTGTGGACCGTTTCACCTTCCGCGAGGAGAACGACCGTATCATGGATATTAAAATGGTGGAAGATCCGGGCGATTCTGAGAAGTTTAAGCCCGGCCAGCCGGTGACGACCCGCGAGTTGCGCGACGAAAACTCCTCGTTGAAGCGACAGGACAAGAAGATCGTGCAGGTGCGCGATGCACAATCGGCGGTGGCAAAACCCACCTTGCAGGGAATCACCCAGGCATCGTTGGGCACCGAGAGCTTTATCTCGGCGGCCTCGTTCCAAGAAACCACTAAGGTGCTCAGCGAAGCCTCGATCCGAGGCAAGGCCGATCACCTCAACGGACTCAAGGAAAACGTGATCGTTGGTCATTTGATCCCGGCGGGTACCGGAACGCGCGCCTACGACAATATGATCGTGGGTTCGAAGGAGGAGTACGAAGCGCTAAAGGCCTCGCGCGAGCGACGTCAGGCGGCGCAGGAAGAGATCGCCCTTGAAACGAACAGCTAATGGCGCAGGAAGAAGAAAACAAAAACCAGATTAGCATTGAGCTCTCGGAAGAAATTGCCGAGGGCGAATACGCTAATCTGGCTACTATCGCGCACTCGAACAGCGAGTTTGTGATCGATTTCATCCGACTGATGCCCGGCACGCCGAAGGCCAAGGTGAAGTCACGTATTATCGTGACGCCCGAACACGCCAAACGCTTGCTCTACGCACTGAAGGACAACATCGATAAGTTTGAGAACGCCTTCGGGCCCATCAAGCAAACCGACGAAGCCCCCAAGTTTCCGATTAATTTCGGGGGAGCCATTGGCGAGGCGTGATCGTTGAAGGAAGCAACTTTAACTTACCTCGGTAAGCCTTTGTAATAAATCAGCGTTTTCTTATCTTTGCCCCTCAATTTTGGAAAAGAGGACCATCAACTAGCGATATTTAATGCCTACTATTCAGCAGTTAGTCCGAAAAGGACGAAAGAAATTAACGTCAAAGTCCAAGTCACCGGCCCTGGAGGCGTGTCCCCAGCGACGGGGGGTTTGCACCCGGGTATATACCACCACTCCTAAAAAGCCGAACTCGGCCATGCGGAAGGTGGCGCGGGTGCGCTTGACCAACGGACGCGAGGTGAACGCCTACATTCCGGGCGAAGGCCACAACCTGCAAGAACACTCTATCGTGCTCATTCGCGGCGGACGGGTAAAGGATTTGCCCGGTGTGCGCTATCACATCATTCGCGGCGCGCTCGATACGGCCGGAGTGAGTGGGCGAACGCAACGCCGATCAAAGTACGGAGCTAAAAGACCTAAAAAATAAGTAGATGAGGAAGTCAAAACCCAAAAAGCGGTATATCCTGCCCGATCCTAAGTTCAGCGATACGCTAGTAACCAAGTTTGTTAATTACCTGATGGTGGATGGCAAGAAAAGCACTGCCTACAGCATTTTCTACGATGCGGTGGCCATTGCCGAAGAAAAAACCGGTGAGAACGGTCTGGATCTGTGGAAGAAAGCCCTGACCAACATTTCTCCGGCGGTAGAGGTGAAGAGCCGACGCGTAGGAGGAGCCACCTTTCAGGTGCCCATCGAAGTGCGCCCGTCGCGTCGCACCTCGCTCGGCATCAAGTGGATGATCCGCTACGCGCGCTTGCGCGGTGAGAAAACCATGAAAGAACGCTTGGCCGGGGAGATCGTGGCCGGGGCCAAGGGCGAAGGCGCTGCGGTTAAGAAAAAGGACGATACCCACCGGATGGCTGATGCTAACAAAGCATTCTCACACTTCAGATTCTAAAACAACTCATGGCAAAGAAAGACCTTAAGTTCTTAAGAAATATTGGCATCATGGCCCACATCGATGCTGGCAAAACCACCACCACCGAGCGAATCCTGTACTACACTGGGCTGACGCACAAGATTGGTGAGGTACACGAGGGAGGAGCCACCATGGACTGGATGGCGCAGGAGCAGGAGCGAGGCATCACCATCACCTCGGCCGCCACCACCACCACCTGGAAGTATCCTACCGAGCAAGGGCAGCCCAACGACGAAACCAGGGATTTTCAGATCAATATTATTGACACTCCCGGTCACGTAGACTTTACCGTGGAAGTGGAGCGCTCGCTGCGCGTACTCGACGGAGCGGTAGCCTTGTTCGACGCTGTTTCGGGAGTGGAGCCGCAGTCTGAAACCGTGTGGCGACAGGCGGATAAGTACAAGGTGCCCCGCATCTGTTTTGTCAATAAAATGGACCGCGCCGGTGCCGATTTCTTCAACGTGGTGAAAGAAATTGAAGAGAAACTAAATGCCAAACCTATCCCGTTGCAGGTGCCCATCGGATCCGAGGATACTTTCAAAGGAGTGGTTGACTTGGTCGTGAACAAAGCCATCGTTTGGGACGACGATAACCTAGGAATGACCTACAAGGTTGTTGATATTCCGGCCGATCTGGTGGAAACCGTGAACGAGTGGCGGCAGCAGTTGATTGAAAGCGTCGCTGAATACGACGATGCGCTGCTAGAGAAATTCTTTGAAGACCCGGACTCGATCAGTGTAGAAGAGATTATGACCGCCGTCCGCAAGGCGGTGATTGATATGTCGTTCTCGCCGGTGCTGTGTGGATCTGCCTTCAAGAACAAAGGAGTGCAGGCCCTGCTGGATGCGGTAGTTGCGTACCTGCCTTCTCCGTTAGACATGCCTCCTATCGTAGGTACCGACGAAGATGGGGAGGGTAAAATTACCCGCAAGCCTGATCCGGACGAGCCTTTCGCGGCACTAGCTTTTAAGATTGCTACCGACCCCTACGTAGGGCGACTGGCGTTCTTCCGCGTCTATTCCGGACAGCTGTCTTCCGGTTCGTACGTGCACAATATGCGTACCGACAAGAAGGAACGTATCTCGCGCCTGATGCAGATGCACGCCAACAAGCAGAATCAGATTGATAAAGTGGAAGCGGGCGATATTGCTGCCGGAGTAGGGTTTAAGGATATCAAGACCGGCGATACGCTTACCGACGAAAAGCATAAGGTCATACTGGAATCTATGTCTTTCCCCGAGCCGGTTATTGGCTACGCCATTGAGCCTAAGTCGCAGGAAGACGTGGACAAACTAGGCATGGCAATTGCCAAACTGGTGGAAGAAGATCCTACCTTGCAAGTGTACACCGACGAGGAAACCGGCCAGACTGTTTTGCGTGGAATGGGTGAGCTTCACCTGGATATCATCATGGACCGCATGAAGCGGGAGTTTAAGGTAGAAGTAAACCAAGGAGCCCCGCAGGTAGCGTATAAGGAAGCGATCACCGAAATGGTAGAGCACAAAGAAGTCTACAAGAAGCAAACGGGGGGTCGCGGTAAATTTGCCGACATTTTGTTTGAGCTCGGACCGGTGAGCCCGGACAGTGAGGTTAAGCAAGGATTGGAATTCAATAATGCTATCGTGGGGGGTAAAATTCCGAAGGAATTCATCCCCGCAGTGCAGAAGGGCTTTGAGCAGTCAATGTCTAATGGTCCGTTAGCTGGCTATCCGCTGGATACGATGTACGTAAGACTATACGACGGTTCGTACCACGATGTGGATTCAGACGCTCTGTCTTTTGAGATGGCGGCTAGAATCGGTTTCCGGGCCGCGGCTAAAAAAGCCAAACCGGTGCTACTGGAGCCCATTATGGCCGTAGAGGTGGTGTGCCCCGATGAGTATACCGGACCGGTGAACGGTGACCTTAACAAGCGTCGCGGAATTATTAAAGGAATGGATACCAAGGGCGGTGCTCAAATCCTCAAGGCCGACGTTCCTTTATCCGAGCTGTTTGGTTACATTACCGACCTGCGCACCATTTCATCCGGACGCGCTTCGGCATCGCTCACATTTTCTCACTACGACCCCGTTCCTTCGGGCATTGCCCAAGAGGTGATTGCCAAGGTGAAGGGCGAAAAAGTTTAATTTCCCTATTATGAACCAGAAAATAAGAATAAAGCTGAAATCCTACGACCACAACCTGGTGGATAAATCGTCGGAGAAGATTGTTCGGGCGGTAAAAACAACCGGAGCCATAGTGAGTGGTCCTATTCCGCTACCCACGCGTAAGGAAATATTTACGGTGCTGCGTTCGCCGCACGTTAATAAAAAAGCGCGTGAGCAGTTTCAGCTGTGTACTTATAAGCGCTTGGTGGATATCTACTCCAGCAGCACCAAAACGGTGGATGCGCTGATGAAGCTAGAACTTCCCAGTGGAGTTGACGTAGAAATTAAGGTCTGACCAAGGCTAGGCACAATTAGAGAAAAGAACCAATTTCTTGCTAGGAATTGGTTCTTTTTTGTGCGGATACTAAGCGTCTCACCGCGAAGAACCCGCCTATATTTTAAAGTCGAATTAAATTTTGAGGACGCAGCGAAAATTACTAAATTTGCAGTCCTTTACGGGAAAATAGCTTTTCGCACAGTAAATTACATAGTTACCATGTCGGGCATTATCGGAAAAAAGATTGGCATGACCAGCATCTACAACGAGGAGGGGAAAAGTATCCCTTGCACTTTGATTGAGGCGGGTCCTTGTGTGATCACGCACGTTAAGAATGAAGCGTCAGACGGTTACACCGCCGTGCAGCTAGGGTTTGGCGAACGAAAGGAGAAGCACGCCTCCAAAGCATCCGTGGGGCACTGCAAACGTGCCAACACCACTCCCAAAGCAAAGCTGGTAGAGTTTCGCGATTTTCGCGCCGAGTTTGAGGATCAGGTAGCGATTGGCAACAGCGTGACGGTGGGCGAGGTGTTCGCCGAAGGTGACTTTGTGGATGCTATCGGCAAGTCCAAGGGCAAAGGATTCCAGGGCGTAGTGAAACGTCACGGTTTCGGCGGAGTGGGGCAGGCCACCCACGGGCAGCACAACCGGCAGCGGGCTCCCGGCTCTATCGGCGCATGCTCGTTTCCCTCGCGTGTGTTTAAAGGAATGCGCATGGCGGGCCGCATGGGTGGCGACCGGGTGAAGCTCCTCAACCTGCGGATTATGAAAATCTATCCCGATAACAATATGGTGCTGGTGAGTGGCTCAGTACCCGGAGCCAAAAACTCTTACGTAGTACTTGAGAAGTAAGCAGACATGGAAATAGCAGTAAAAAGCCCCCAGGGCGAAGAAATTGGTCGTTCAGTGACCCTCGATGACACCATTTTTGGGATCAAACCTAACGATCACGCTATCTATCTAGACGTGAAACAATACCTGGCCAATCAGCGACAGGGTACGCATAAAGCCAAGGAGCGGGCGGAAATTGCCGGTTCAACCAGAAAGATCAAGAAGCAGAAAGGAACGGGTACTGCCCGAGCGGGAAGTATCAAATCGCCCATCTTTCGGGGCGGAGGCCGGGTTTTCGGTCCTCGTCCCCGCGATTACGGATTCAAGCTCAACCGTAAGCTAAAACTGTTGGCCCGTCGTTCGGCATTATCTTATAAAGCGCAGGGGCAACAAATTACGGTGCTGGACAACCTGACGCTGGACGCTCCTAAAACCAAGCAGTATTTGGATTTGCTCAGTGGATTGTCGCTGAGCGATCATAAATCATTACTTATTACCAAAGAGGTGAATCAAAACGTACTGCTGTCGGCCCGCAACTTGCCCCAAGCGCGTGTTATCACCGCTGAGCAGTTAAATACCTACGATATTCTACACGCCAACCATCTTATCATCAATGAAGATGCCGTAGAAGCAATTCAAAAGTCACTAGCGAAAGCAGAATAACTATGCAAATCCTTAAACGGCCAATTGTAACCGAAAAGATATCCACGCAAAACGAGCGGGGAGTGTATGGCTTTGTGGTAGATAAACGCGCCAACAAGCTTCAAATCCGCGACGCGGTTGAACAAACCTACGGCGTCACGGTAGACCAGGTGCGCACCATGAACTACCAGGGTAAGAAAAAGAGCCGCTACACCAAATCACGGGTGGTCACCGGGCGAAGCACCGGATTTAAGAAAGCAATCATCCAGGTGGCCGATGGCGATATTATTGATTTTTACAGCAACGTATAAGAACTGAGGTATGGCAGTTAAGAAGTTAAGACCAATGACTCCCGGGCAACGGCATCGCTTGGCACCCGTCTTTTCAGACGTGACCACGAGCACTCCCGAAAAGTCGCTGATCGCTCCGCAACGCAGCAAAGGAGGAAGGAACAACCAGGGAAGGATGACCGTGCGAAACGTGGGCGGTGGTCACAAACGCAAAATGCGTATTATCGACTTCAAACGGCAGAAGTTTGACATTCCGGCAACGGTAAAAACAATCGAGTATGATCCTAACCGCTCGGCTCGGATTGCGCTGCTGTTCTACGCCGATGGCGCCAAGACTTACATCTTAGCCCCGGTGGGGCTGAAAGTCGGGCAGCAGGTGATTTCCGGACAGTCAGTACCCCCCGAAGTGGGAAATACCCTTCCGTTGTCCGCCATTCCGCTGGGCACGGTAGTGCACAACATCGAGCTAACGCCCGGCCGGGGGGGGCAAATGGCCCGCAGTGCCGGAACCTACGCGCAGTTGCTGGCCCGCGAAGGAAAGTACGTGACGCTGAAACTGCCCTCCGGCGAAATGCGCATGGTGTTGAGCACCTGCATGGCCACCGTGGGATCCGTATCAAACGTAGACCACATGAACGTGACCTACGGGAAAGCCGGTCGCAAGCGCTGGCTGGGTCGCCGTCCCCGCGTTCGCGGAGTGGCTATGAACCCGGTAGATCACCCGATGGGTGGTGGTGAAGGAAAGGCGTCCGGTGGACACCCCCGCTCTCGCAACGGAGTGATCGCCAAAGGTTACAAAACGCGACGGCCTAAGAAGTACTCTAATAAATTGATTATCAGCAGAAAGAATAAATAATTATGGCTCGTTCGCTAAAAAAGGGACCCTACATTGACTACCGCCTGATGCACAAGGTGGATGTGATGAACGATTCTAGCAAGAAATCGGTCATCAAAACGTGGTCGCGGCGGTCGATGATCTCGCCCGATTTCGTGGGGCACACCTTCGCCGTGCATAACGGCAATAAATTTATCCCGGTTTACGTCACCGAGAACATGGTGGGTCACAAACTGGGTGAATTCGCGCCCACCCGCAACTTCCGCGGACACATCGCCAAAAAAGATAAAGGACGAAGATAATGGAAGCAGTAGCTAAACTAAACAACGTGCCCACCTCGCCGCGCAAGATGCGTTTGGTGGCCGATATGGTACGCGGTCGTGATGTGTTCACCGCCCTCAACATCCTGAAATTCGAGCCCAAGTACGGTGCGGAGAAGCTCGAGAAGCTTTTGTTCTCAGCCATCTCTAACTGGGAAGTGAAGAACGAAGGAGAGCGCCCGGAAGAGGCCGACCTGTACGTAAAAGAAATTCGCGTGGATGCCGGACGAATGCTGAAACGCTTGCGTCCCGCTCCCCAAGGACGGGCCCACCGCATTCGCAAGCGGTCTAATCATGTCACGGTGATTATCGACAGCAGACTGGATGAGGCAACGGAAGTGACCACCGATAACGAAGCAGCTAACGAATAAACTATGGGACAGAAAATTAACCCAATTGCCTTTCGGCTAGGAATCATTAAGGGCTGGGACTCCAGTTGGTACGGTGGTAAAGACTTTTCCGAAAAACTGGTAGAGGATTACGAAATAAGAAAGTACGTCAATGCCCGTCTCCAACGGGGCGGAGTATCCAAAGTAGTCATTGAACGGACGCTCAAGCGTATTACGCTAACCATTCACACCGCCCGACCGGGAGTGGTAATTGGTAAGGGCGGCGCGGAGGTAGATCGCCTCAAAGAAGAGTTGAAGAAACTAACCGGTAAGGAAGTACAAATTAATATCTATGAAATTAAGCGTCCCGAATTGGATGCCCAATTGATTGGTGACTCCATTGCCCAGCAGTTGGAGGCCCGAATCTCGTATCGACGGGCGATGAAGCAGGCACTGGCCTCCGCCCTGCGGGTAGGAGCGCAAGGTATCAAAATAAAGGTGTCGGGCCGCCTGGGCGGAGCTGAGATTGCCCGCACCGAGCAGTACAAAGAAGGACGCATTCCGCTGCATACTTTGCGGGCTGATATAGATTACGCGCTGTCGGAAGCCAACACCGTGTACGGTAAAATTGGCGTACGGGTGTGGGTATTCAAGGGTGAAGTATTTGGCAAGCGCGATCTGTCTCCCAACGTAGGGGCTAGCAGCCAAGATAGCACAGGTGGCAATGGACAACGCTCGGGCCGAGGTGGTGGACGAGGCGATCGCGATCGCCGACGAGGAGATGCCGGAGCAGCCGGAGGAAGACGACGTAGAAACAGATAAATTAAGCAAGCATGTTACAGCCGAAAAGGACGAAGTTTAGGAAAATGCAGAAGGGGCGGATCAAAGGGATCGCCCAGCGAGGCCACCGAATTGCCTTCGGCAGCTTTGGCCTGAAAACCCTGGAGCCTGGTTGGATCACCAGTCGGCAGATAGAATCCGCCCGTATTGCCATGACCCGCTTCATGAAGCGTGAAGGACAGGTGTGGATTCGTATTTTTCCAGACAAGCCTATCACCAAGAAGCCCGCTGAAGTTCGAATGGGTAAGGGTAAAGGAGCCCCCGAATACTGGGTGGCCACCATTCGTCCCGGGCGCATTATGTTTGAGATGTCAGGAGTGTCGAGCGCGGTAGCCCAGGAAGCGCTGCGACTGGCTGCTCAGAAATTACCGGTAAAAACTAAATTTGTCGTACGACGCGACTACGTAGGAGATTAATATGAAAAATTCTGAAATAAAGTCCATGTCGGATGGCGAGCTACGTGAGCGGATTCAGACTGAACAAGAAAGTCTGACCAAGCTTCGCTTTTCTCACGCGGTTACTCCAATTGAGAATCCTTCGCGAATTCGGGCGATGCGCAAAACAGTGGCCCGTCTGAAGACTGAACTGCGGGCCAAAGAATTGGCTAAATCATAATATTATGGAAGAGAATAGAACCAACGAATCACCGGCTGAGGAAACCGCGGCTACAACGGTTGCAACAACGGACGAAAGTAACGAAACGGCGGTAGCGGAAGCGCCGACTGAGACAAGCGGTGAAACCGATTCGGACAGTACCACCCCGGAGTCGGAAACTCAACCGGAAGATACCGCGCAGCACGCCCTGGACTTACACCACGGACGAAACCTGCGCAAAGAGCGGATTGGTGAGGTGACGAGCAACAAAATGAACAAGTCGATCACCGTATCGGTACAACGCCGCATCATGCACCCTATTTACGGCAAATACATTGGCAAGACCACCAAGTTTACCGCGCACGACGAGAACAATGACTGTGGGATTGGTGATACCGTGCGCATCATGGAAACCCGACCCATCAGCAAAAACAAGCGATGGCGTTTGGTAGAAATCATTGAGAGAGCCCAATAAACTATGATACAGCAAGAATCCAGATTGAACGTAGCGGACAACAGTGGGGCCCGAGAGGTGCTTTGCATCCGCGTATTGGGCGGCACCGGAAAGCGCTACGCTTCCGTGGGCGACAAAATTATTGTGACGGTAAAGTCCGCACTATCCTCCAGTAGCCTTAAAAAAGGGACCGTTTCTCGCGCGGTGGTCGTGCGGGTGAAGAAAGAAATCCGGCGAAAAGACGGCTCCTACATTCGTTTCGAGGAGAACGCCGCTGTACTGCTTAATCCCAACGATGAGCCCCGAGGTACCCGTATTTTTGGACCCGTGGCCCGCGAGTTGCGCGAAAGGCAGTTTATGAAAATTGTTTCACTGGCTCCCGAAGTACTTTAAATATTATGAAGACGCAACAAACCAAGAAGATTAAACTTCGCATCAAGAAGGAAGATACTGTGAAGGTGATTTCCGGAAACGATAAGGGTCGAACCGGCAAAGTGCTGCAAGTTTTCCCGTTTCTGAACAAAGCCAAGGTAGAAGGAATCCGCATGGTCACCAAGCATAACAAACCCTCAGCAGATCATCCCGAAGGAGGAAGAGATCAGCAAGAAGCGTTGATTCACATCAGCAACCTCATGCTCATTGACCCGGCGACGGGTGATCCTACCAAAGTGGGCCGCCGCCGCAACGATGACGGCAAACTGCAACGATTTAGTAAGAAAACCAGCGAATTTATTTAGTGATGGCAACGACAGAAACATATACCCCTCAGCTTAAAGAGAAGTATCAACAGGAAATTATTCCTAAGCTGCAGGAAAAGTTCGGTTACAAATCGGTAATGCAGGTACCAAAGGTGGTCAAGATCGCCATCAATAAGGGCATCGGCGCGGCCGTGGCCGACAAAAAACTCGTCGACGTAGGAGTGGAAGAACTATCTACTATTACCGGTCAAAAAGCGGTAGCTACCATTGCCAAAAAGTCGGTATCTAACTTCAAACTGCGGGAAGGAATGCCCATTGGAGCTAAGGTAACCCTGCGGGGCAACCGTATGTACGAATTCATGGATCGTTTGATGAATATTGCCCTGCCCCGGGTGCGTGACTTTCGTGGCATCAATGACAAGGGATTTGACGGACGGGGCAACTATACGCTGGGAGTTAAAGAACAAATTATATTTCCCGAAATTAGTATTGATAAGGTAAACCATATTTCCGGTATGGACATCACTTTTGTAACCAATGCTGAAACGGATGAGGAGTGTTACGAACTGCTAAAAGCGTTCGGAATGCCTTTCGCAAACAAAAATAATTAAGCACTATGGCTAAGCAATCAATTATTGCCCGAGAAAGAAAACGACAACGTACGGTGGAGCGATACGCCGAAAAGCGCGCGCAACTCAAGGCCGACGGCGACTACGAAGGACTCGACAAGCTTCCTCGTAACGCATCGCCGGTGCGTTTGCACAACCGTTGCAAACTCACCGGACGCCCCCGTGGTTATATGCGGAAGTTTGGAATTTCGCGCGTCACTTTCCGAGAAATGGCGTCGATGGGAAAGATTCCTGGAATCACGAAAGCTAGTTGGTAAAAAATTTTCAAAACAAGCAGAATTAACGTACTTTTGCCCTCCGTTTTCAGAGGTCGCAATCAGCAAACGCGCGCTGTGCACTGGCGCGCACCACTTATATCAACCGTAAAGACACTACGCACCGCGTCTCAACTACAAAAATATGGTTACTGATCCAATAGCCGATTATCTCACCCGCATTCGGAACGCCATCCGCGCTAACCACCGTATCGTTGAGATTCCGGCGTCTAACATTAAGAAAGAAATTACCAAGGTGCTTCACGCTAAGGGCTATATCCAGAACTACAAGTTTGAGGATGGAGTCAACTACCAGGGTGTGATCAAAATTGCCCTGAAGTACAATCCGGCGAAAAAAACTCCCGCCATCACTCAGCTCACCCGCATTAGTAAGCCCGGATTGCGAAAGTACGCTACCGCTGAAAACTTGCCTAGGGTACTCAATGGGCTGGGGATTGCCATTATCTCGACCTCTAAGGGGTTGATCACCGATAAAGAAGCGCGCAACCTTCGCGTCGGCGGAGAAGTGATTTGCCACGTATACTAAGTAACGCAAATGTCAAGAATAGGAAATCAACCCATAGAATTGCCTAAGGAGGTCACGCTGACCACCAACGACCACAACGTGGTATCGGTGAAGGGACCGAAGGGTACGCTAATCCAAAAGGTGGATCGTGACCTAAAGGTGACGGTGAAAGACGGAACCATCACGGTGGAGCGTCCTACGGACCAGAAGCGACATAAAATGATGCACGGCTTGTACCGCTCGCTCATCAACAACATGGTGGAAGGCGTGAACAACGGCATTAAGAAGGAGATGGAACTGGTAGGAGTTGGTTATAAAGCATCGGTGCAAGGAGATATTCTGGAGCTGAGTCTGGGTTACTCGCACGGAATTTTTCTACAGATGCCGGAAGGCGTGAAAGTATCCGCCGAAACGGCCAAGGGGAAGAACCCTATCGTGACTATTGAGGGATACGATAAACAATTAGTGGGTCAAGTGGCTGCTAAAATTCGATCATTGCGACCCGTTGAACCCTACAAGGGCAAAGGAATTCGTTTTGTCGGTGAGGTGGTTCGCAGAAAAGCTGGTAAAGCCGCCGCCAAATAATAAACTGATATGCCAACGAATAAGAAAACAAGCCGCCGAAACCGCATAAAAATGGGGGTTCGTAACAAAATTAGCGGTACTACCGAGCGTCCTCGACTCTCAGTATACAAAAGTAACAAAGGAATTTACGCGCAGTTGATCGACGATGCCGCCGGAAATACCCTGGCGCAAGCATCTTCCCGTGAACTGGGCGATTATACGAACGCTACCATCGAAGTGGCCAACAATGTTGGCAAGAAACTCGCCGAACGAGCCAGTGCCAACGGTGTTTCTTCGGTGGTGTTCGACCGAAATGGATACATTTATCACGGCAAGGTAAAGGCCTTGGCCGACGGAGCCCGCGAAGGAGGTCTTAAATTTTAAGAAAATGGCAAAGAACGTAAAGTCGATCAAAGCAAGCGAAATAGACCTTAAAGAGCGGGTTGTCTCTATCAACCGGGTAGCCAAAGTGGTGAAGGGGGGGCGACGATTTAGCTTCTCGGCCATCGTGGTGGTTGGGAACGGCGACGGAGTGGTAGGATACGGATTAGGCAAAGCTAATGAGGTAACCGATGCAATCACCAAGGGGGTAGACGATGCGAAGAAAAACTTACTTCGGGTTCCTGTGCTAAAGGGCACCGTGCCCCACGAAGCACTCGGCAAGTTCGGGGGAGGATTAGTCTTGATCAAACCAGCGGCGCCCGGAACGGGCGTAATCGCCGGAGGCGCCATGCGAGCCGTACTAGAAAGTGCCGGACTGCACGATGTACTGGCCAAGTCTAAGGGTTCATCTAATCCGCACAATGTGGTGAAGGCAACCTTTGACGCGCTGATGTCGATGCGCGATGCGTATACCGTTGCTGAGCAGCGCGGAGTAGAATTGAGCACAGTTTTCAACGGATAACAACGATGGCCAAAGTAAAAATTACGCAACGAAAAAGCTTAATCAACCGTCCGGTACGCCAGAAGCGAACTATCCAGGCGCTCGGACTCGGAAAGATTAATCGAACGGTAGAAGTTGAAGCGACTCCCCAGATCAAAGGAATGATTAATAAAGTACACCATCTGGTAGAAGTAACCGAAGCATAATATGGATCTTAGTACACTACAACCCGCTCCGGGGTCTACCCGGAAAAACAAACGTCTTGGACGAGGCGTAGGGTCGGGACAAGGAAAAACTGCCGGGCGTGGTCACAAGGGGGCCAAGTCGCGATCAGGATATAAAAGGAAGATGGGTTTTGAGGGCGGACAGATGCCGTTGCAACGTCGGGTGCCTAAGTTTGGATTCAATTCTCCGAATCGGGTTGCCTATAGCGTATTGAATCTCGACCAAGTGCAAGCAATCGCTGAAACTAAGGGTGGCGACCAGCTTACCATTGAGGATTTTGTGAACGCTGGCCGGGTTGG
Organism: Cyclobacteriaceae bacterium; assembly: GCA_965217295.1. Lineage (GTDB taxonomy): Bacteria > Bacteroidota > Bacteroidia > Cytophagales > Cyclobacteriaceae > Tunicatimonas. The sequence continues at coordinate 462,248 of CBDCHR010000008.1, read as the reverse complement.
GAAGAAGGACTTACTCAAGATTCTTGGCGACGGCGAAATTACCAAGGCAATCACCGTAGAGGCTCATGGGTTCTCTAAATCAGCCATTGCCGCCATTGAACAAGCCGGAGGAACGACCAACAAACTCTCTACCCGCGTATGAAGAAGTTTATCACCACCATTCGCAATATCTTCTCTATCGAAGAGCTTCGCACCCGTATCCTGAACACGATCGGGTTTCTGATTATCTTCCGATTGGGTTCATTTGTGGTTTTGCCCGGGGTTGATCCCAACCTGCTGGGTGAAGGTGGGGGTGGTATGCTAGGCCTACTAGATAACTTTCTGGGAGGAGCATTTAGCCGAGCATCGATTTTCGGGCTAGGGATTATGCCCTACATTTCGGCGTCTATTGTGATTCAGTTGCTCACCGTAGCGGTTCCGTACTTCCAGAAACTACAGAAAGAGGGCGATTCGGGCCGTAAGAAGATAACTCAAATTACGCGGGTGCTCACCATTGCTATCACCCTCGGACAATCCATTGCTTACTTATCAACCGCCGTGGCCCCGGAAGCTGTAGTTATTGATAATGCTTTCTTCACGGCATCGTCCATGATTCTGCTCACCGCGGGTACAATCTTCTGTATGTGGCTAGGTGAGAAAATTACTGAGAAGGGGATTGGCAACGGAATATCTATGCTGATCATGATTGGTATCATTGCGCAGTTTCCCGATTCTATCGTGAAGGAAGCGTTGGCCAAAGGCATGAGCGGGGCGCTGTTGTTTGTACTAGAGATCATTGCCCTGTTCTTCGTGGTGATGGCCACCGTGCTGTTGGTCCAAGCGGTGCGCCGCATTCCGGTGCAGTACGCCAAGCAAGTGGTGGGCAACAAAGTATACGGTGGACAGCGTCAGTACATTCCGCTGAAAGTGAATGCTTCGGGAGTAATGCCCATCATCTTCGCGCAATCACTGATGTTTTTGCCGGGTTTGTTATCAGGATTTTTTGCCGACACGAACGATACGGCCGCGATGGTTGTTCGTACGTTCGGTGACATCACGTCCTGGCAGTATAACTTGGTCTTTGCCGTGATGATCATCTTATTTACGTTCTTTTATACCGCGATTACCATTAATTCCAGTCAGATTTCTGATGACCTAAAGCGCAACGGTGGCTTCGTGCCCGGAGTAAAACCCGGTCGGCCCACTGCGGATTATATTGATGCCGTGCTGTCACGCATTACTTTGCCCGGATCAATTTTTCTGGCGGTGATTGCGATCCTACCGGCATTGGCAAACTTAGCCGGGGTGATCATGGAGTTCTCTTATTTCTACGGGGGAACGTCCTTGCTCATTATGGTAGGAGTTATCTTGGACACCTTGCAACAGATTGAAAGTTATCTGCTGATGCGACACTACGAAGGGATGATGAAATCTGGTAAAGTAAGGGGACGTTCCCAAGGGGCAGCAGTTGCCTAATTTAAATTGAGTATATAGTACCCTATGGCCAAACAATCATCTATTGAGCAGGATGGAACAATCTCCGAAGCGCTGTCTAACGCAATGTTTCGGGTAGAACTGGAAAACGGTCACGAAGTGGTGGCCCACATTTCCGGAAAAATGCGAATGAATTACATTAAAATTCTGCCGGGCGATCGGGTGAAACTGGAAATGTCTCCCTACGATCTGTCCAAAGGAAGAATCGTTTATAGATACAAATAGTCATGAAAGTTAAAGCATCAGTTAAAAAGCGTAGTGCCAATTGCGTGATCGTGCGCCGAAAAGGAAAGCTCTACGTGATCAACAAGAAGAACCCGAGATTTAAACAACGACAAGGATAATTATGCGGATAGCAGGAGTTGATATTCCCGACAACAAACGAGGAGAAGTAGGCCTAACCTATATCTTTGGCATTGGCCGTAGTTTGGCTAACGACATTCTGAAACGAGCCCAAGTAGACCGTGACAAGAAAGCGGGAGAGTGGACCGATGAGGAATCCAATGCTATCCGATCGATCATATCGGATAGTTACAAGGTAGAAGGAGTGCTGAAGTCTGAAGTACAACTGAGCATCAAGCGACTGCTTGATATTGGGTGTTATCGTGGATTGCGCCACCGCCGGGGACTTCCGGTACGAGGGCAACACACTAAGAATAACTCACGTACGCGCAAGGGCAAGCGTAAGACGGTTGCTAACAAGAAAAAAGCTACTCGCTAAAGATCGTACAGACGCGATTCATCCACCGTGGACGCGGCGCGTCTCCATGTAAAGACGCCATTCATGGCGTCTCCATTTTATTGATATGGCACAAAAAAGAAAAGACAAAGGAAAGAAGCGGGTCGTAGGGGTTGAAACCCTGGGACAAGCACACATTAAAGCTTCTTTCAACAACATCATTATCTCCATCACCAACACCTCGGGACAAGTGATCTCCTGGGCTTCAGCGGGTAAGATGGGATTTCGTGGTTCTAAGAAGAACACTCCTTACGCTGCGCAGATGGCAGCAGCCAACTGTGCTCAGAAAGCGCACGATGCTGGCATGCGTAAGGTGGAGGTATTTATCAAGGGCCCCGGCTCAGGACGCGACGCCGCTATTCGTTCTCTACAGAACACCGGCCTCGAGGTCACCTCTATCCAGGATGTAACGCCGCTGCCCCACAACGGTTGCCGCCCTCCGAAACGAAGAAGAGTATAATAAAATCACAATCGTACAGACGCGATACATCCCTCGTGGAACGACGCGTCTCAATGTAAAGACGCCGTGCGTGGCGTCTCAACCAATAAAATAAATTATGGCTCGATATCGAGGTCCGAAGGCGAAAATCGCCCGCAAGTTTAATGATCCTATTTTTGGGCCCAGTAAGGCTCTACAGAAGAAGAGCTACCCTCCGGGACAGCACGGACGCAGCCGACGCCGCAAGCAGTCGGAATATGCCGTTCAGTTGATGGCCAAGCAAAAAGCAAAGTACACCTATGGCGTATTAGAAAAGCAGTTTGCTAACCTCTTCGATAAAGCTAGCCGTAGCCAGGGAATTACCGGCGAAGTGCTGCTACAACTGCTAGAAGCACGTCTTGATAACGTTGTGTACCGCCTGGGTATTTCCCCGACCCGCCGAGGGGCTCGACAGCTGGTGGGCCACAAGCACATCACCGTAAACGGTAGCCTGGTAAACATACCTTCGTTTAGTGTAAAGCCTGGCGATATCATTGCGGTGCGCGAAAAATCAAAGTCACTGGAAGCGATTGTGGACAGTGTTTCCTCCAACAGCGCCAAAGCCAAGCGCCACAGCTGGCTAGAGTGGGACCAAAGCGAACTTTCCGGACGTTACACCACGCATCCGCAGCGTGACGAGATTCCTGAAAATCTGCAGGAGCAACTAATCATCGAGCTTTACTCTAAGTAAGTAATCACCCAACACAACATACCAATGTCAATATTAGCGTTTCAAATGCCTGAGAAGGTGGTAATGGAAAAGGCCGACAATTTTCACGGCGTTTTCACTTTTAAGCCACTGGAGCGGGGCTACGGGGTCACCATCGGCAATGCACTGCGAAGAATACTGTTATCCTCTCTGGAAGGTTACGCCGTCACCGGAGTGAAAATTCCTGGTGTGTTACACGAATTTTCTTCGGTAGAAGGAGTAGTAGAAGACGTCTCAGAGATCATCCTGAACCTCAAAATGGTTCGCTTTCGAAAGACTTCCGAGGACTTTGTTGATAACAAAATCGTGGTAACGCTCAAGGGGCAGTCTACCTTTACCGGGGCTGATATCCAGAAACATACCTCTTCCTTTGAAGTACTGAACGGCGATCACGTGATTGCTAATCTGGACGCTTCGGTGGACACCGAAGTGGAAATATACGTTGAGAAGGGACGCGGTTACGTGCCTGCTGAAGAGAATAAGCAGAGCGACCAAGCCTTGGGTTATATCGCCATTGATGCGATCTTCACTCCCATCAAAAACGTGATGTACCGCATCGAGAACACGCGGGTGGAGCAGAAGACGGACTACGAACAACTGCAGTTAGACATTCAGACCGACGGTTCGGTGCATCCTGAAGATGCGCTGAAGGGAGCCGCCAACATTCTGATCAACCACTTTATGCTCTTCTCAGACCAGAACATGATACTGGAGACGCCCCAGCAAGGTGAGCCTGATACGGTGGATGAAGAATTGTTACACATGCGGAAGTTGCTTAAGACTCCACTGAACGATCTCGATTTGTCAGTACGGGCCTATAACTGCCTAAAGGCGGCCGACGTGCGTACCCTGGGTGACTTGGTGACGCTGGAAATATCCGATATGATGAAATTCCGCAATTTCGGTAAGAAATCATTGGCTGAATTAGAACAGTTGGTACAAGATAAGAACCTAACCTTCGGAATGGATCTTACGCGATATAAGTTAGAAGAAGATTAAGCAAGCTGCGCGCTAGCGAATAACTAGAAGATCATGAGACACGGAAAGAAATTTAATCATCTGGGGCGTACGTATACGCATCGCAAAGCAATGTTGTCAAACATGGCCGCTTCGCTGATTATCAATAAGCGGATCACCACCACGGTGGCCAAGGCTAAGGCGTTGCGTCAGTACGTAGAACCCCTGATCACCAGGTCGAAAACCGATTCCACGCAATCGCGACGGGTGGTTTTCTCATACTTGCAGGATAAGGTCTCGTCGCAAGTGCTTTTTAGTGAGGTAGCCGAAAAAGTGGCGGACCGACCCGGTGGCTACACCCGCATTATCAAACTGGGCGGACGCTTGGGCGACAATGCCGAAATGGCGTTGATTGAACTGGTAGACTTTAACGACTTATATACTCAGGGAGAAGAGAAAACCAAGACCCGTACGCGCCGTAGCCGACGTGGTGGCAAAAACAAGGGAGGAGAAAGCGATGCTCAGTCTGCTAAAACATCTCCGATTGTTACTTCCGCTCCGGCCGATGCCAACGAAGGTGCCACTGAGGCATCTGCCGATGAGATCGCTTCAGAGACTATTCTCGACGCTCCCCCCGCGGCCGATGAGGACAACCCTGCCGAGGCAACTTCCGCCCCGGTTGCGGCGACCGAAGAAGACGTGCCGGTCGTAGACGATGTGCCTGAGGAGCCAGTGGTAGAAGTGGAAGTGAAGGAACACGGTGACGTGATTGAACTAAGCGGTGAGGCGGTAGTAGACGAGCCTATTGTAGTGGAAACAACCACCGACGAAGATGACCAAACCGATCCGCAAGCTAGCAGCGATGATGACGCCGACGATCAGAAGACCAAGGACAAGGACTGATACTGTTTGAGAAAACAAAAACGAGGGATTTTCCATAGGCTGGAAAATCCCTTTTTTTTTATCGTTTAATTTTCAAACTTGCAACCATCACTCGAACGCACTAACCGCCCCATGACGCACACTCCTCCCCCGCCGGCAGTTCTTCACCTTCAAGATGGTACCACGTTTCAAGGCTGGGCCATTGGTAAGATTGGTACCCGAGGGGGCGAAATTTGCTTCAATACCGGCATGACGGGCTATCAGGAGATCTATACGGACCCCTCGTACTACGGCCAAATCATCGTTAACACCACCTCGCACATCGGAAACTACGGGGTGCTGGCCGCCGAACAGGAATCAGCAACGCCTAAAATCAGTGCGCTGGTGGTTAATGCGTTTTCCGATCACTACAGCCGGACCCAGGCCGATCATGACCTGCAAAAATATCTGGAGGAGGCGGGCATCGTAGGGATCACCGGTATCGACACCCGGAAACTGGTGCGTCACATTCGCGCCAAAGGAGCCATGAACGCGGTGGTATCGTCCGAAGAACTCACCCCCGAACAATTAAAAGAACACCTGGCGAAGGTGCCCTCGATGGAAGGACTGGAGCTATCCAGTGAAGTGTGCGCTACTGAGACGTTCACCCTTGGCCCCGACGATGCCGACTTCCGGGTGGCGGTGCTGGACCTGGGCATCAAAACCAGTATTCTGGATAACCTGATCAAACGAGGTTGCCAGTGCCGGGTATTCCCGGCCAAAACCACGTTTAAAGAAATGGAAGCCTGGAACCCCGACGGCTACTTTGTGTCTAACGGTCCGGGCGACCCCGGCGCGATGGACTACGCCGCCGACACCGTTCGGGCAATTGTGGGCGTGGACCGACCCCTGTTCGGGATTTGCCTGGGGCATCAGGTGCTGGCCCGGGCCAAGGGCATCGAGACGTACAAGATGCACCACGGGCACCGCGGACTGAATCATCCGGTAAAAAACCTGCTAACCGGACTGAGCGAGATCACTTCCCAAAACCACGGATTTTCGGTAGACTTAGCCACGGCCCAGCGGTCGCCCGAGGTGGAAGTAACCCATATCAACTTGAACGATGATACGGTGGCGGGCATTCGTCTTCGCGACAAGAAAGCGTTTTCAGTCCAGTACCACCCCGAGTCATCGCCCGGCCCCCACGATTCTCGTTACCTTTTTGACCAGTTCGTAGACCTAATGCGGGACAGTCAAGATGCTTCTTCCGATGTCAACCTCCGCACCACTACCCATTCATAGCATATCGCTTAACCAGACCAAGCGCTAAAATCCAATTCATTTTAATCAATCATTCCCCCACTCACTCATTCACTCACTCACTCATTCACTCATTCACTCATTCACTCATTCAATACTCTCTCATGAGCACCATCAAGAAGATTCACGCCCGTCAGATTTTAGATTCACGCGGTAATCCTACCGTAGAAGTAGACGTACTCACGGAAGAGGGAGTGCTCGGCCGCGCGGCGGTGCCCTCAGGGGCTTCAACCGGCAAGCACGAGGCGGTAGAACTGCGCGACAACAATCCCGACCGCTTTATGGGAAAGGGAGTGAGGCAGGCCGTAGAGAATGTGAACCAAGCGATTGCACAGGAATTGGTAGGCACTTCAGTGTTCGAGCAAAATCTGATCGACCACACCATGATCGAGCTCGACGGCACGCCCAACAAAGCCAACCTCGGAGCGAACGCTATCCTGGGGGTTTCGTTAGCGGTGGCAAAGGCTGCGGCGCAAACGGTGCACCAACCGCTGTTCCGTTACATCGGCGGCGTGAGCGCCAACACCCTGCCGGTGCCCATGATGAACATCCTAAACGGGGGAAGCCACGCCGACAACGCCATCGATTTTCAAGAGTTTATGGTGATGCCGATAAATGCCGAGAGCTTTTCCGAAGCCCTGCGGATGGGCACCGAAGTATTCCACCACCTCAAAAAAGTACTCAAGGACAAAAATCTGTCGACCAACGTGGGCGACGAGGGTGGCTTCGCCCCCAATATCACCTCCAACGTAGAAGCCATTGAGGTGGTGCTGCAAGCTATTGAGAAGGCCGGTTACCGGCCCGGTGAGGAAATTTCTATTGCCATGGACGCGGCGGCCTCAGAATTCTATGACGAAGAAAAGAAGCGGTATCGTTTTGCTTCCACTGGCGACGAACTCACCTCCTCCGAAATGGCCGACTACTGGAAAGGATGGGTGGATAAGTACCCGATCATTTCTATTGAAGACGGGATGCAGGAAGATGACTGGGAGGGTTGGAAACGCCACACCGAACTAGTGGGAGATAAAATACAACTGGTGGGCGACGATTTATTTGTGACCAATGTGGAGCGCCTGCAGCAAGGCATTGATCAAGGCATTGGCAACGCCATTCTCATCAAAGTAAACCAAATTGGTACCCTCACCGAGACCATCGACGCCATCAACCTGGCCCGGCGCAACGGCTACCGGAGCGTGATGTCGCACCGTTCGGGAGAAACTGAGGATAACACCATTGCCGATTTAGCGGTGGCACTCAACACCGGACAAATCAAAACTGGCTCAGCCTCCCGCTCCGACCGTATGGCGAAGTACAACCAGCTGCTGCGTATTGAGGAAACACTAGGCAAAACGGCGGTTTACCCTAACGGGCTACGGTAGGCGACGGGCGGGCGCAACGGGAATAATCTTGCCTATTCGATAAATTGATTATCTTGTGAGCAACGGCGCACAATGGGAAGCGTCGCCACCGCGTTTTTAAGACGTTACTAAGTCTTTTTATTCATTGATTGAATGGCCAAGGTTCCTAAATTTGTAAAAAGCTTCTTCTTCCTGTTCACGGTGGCCTTCGCGGTATGGATGCTTTTTATAGATGTAAACGACCTGCGATCGCAGTACCGCTTGGGAAGGAAATTGCGCGCGCTAGAGGCTGAAAAAGAATTCTACGAGCAGCAAATTAAGCAGGTGAACCAAGATCGGGAAGAACTGCTCACCGACGACCAGCAGCTGGAGAAGGTGGCGCGAGAGAAATACCTGATGAAAAAGCCGGAGGAAGACGTCTACGTAATCGTAAGCGAATGAAGAGGCTAACCATCGCATGGATCATGGTTGTGGCATTTTCGCTGAGCAGCTACGCTCAAACGGACTCTACCCAAACCTACTACGAAGAGCCATCTATTGCTAATTTTTGGGAAAAAGTGACCGTGGGGGGCAACTTCAATCTGTTGTTTGGCAACCTTACTTTTGTGGAGGTCTCTCCGACAGTTGGCTACCGCTTTACCGATCGCTTCACCGCCGGGCCGGGTGTTACCTATCGTTACATGAAGTTTCGTGGTTTTCAGGCGTCCAGTTTGTACGGAGCGCGGGTCTTTGCCCGTCAGCGGTTTGGTCAACAGTTTTTCGTGCAAACCGAACTAGAAAGTCTGAATACTCAGTACCGCACTGGCAATTTGAGCGAACCGATTTTGCGCACCTGGGTGCCAGGTTTTTTTCTGGGTGGAGGCTTGTTTCAACCGGTAGGCCGTCGGGCAGGCGTCATCATCTCGGCGATGTACAACCTCATCTACGACGTCAACCGCTCTCCCTACCGCAGTCCCTGGAATTTCAACGTAGGGTTTACGCTGTAGTGCTTAAATTCTTTAGAAAACCCCATCGTACGAGTGTGGAATGCTCGTGTGTCTTACTCAAGTAAGCCTCCGGCTTACAGTTTCAATAGTTCTTGATCATCAACCACAGAAGGCCTTCCTTTCAAATACTTGAGCAAACTCAAGAAATACTCGGTAGCCGATCAGCAGCTACGTTAGATCACGCTGTTGCTTTAATTCACGCTCGTCGCACGGAGAAAATCCGTATCCACCCCCAATTTCTCTCCCAACGCCACCAAATCAGCCACCACCGGTTCCAGCAACGGCACGCCTTCTTTTCGCCGCCTTGCTTCCGTCGCCCGTTCGGGGTCGCCGGGAATCAGCACGCGTTCGTGCCCTTCGGCGGTTCGCGCCTGCCGAAAGGTAGCAATCCAATTATCCATGTGTCGCTTGAACTCATCGGCGGGTCGGAAAGCATCAATCCGAATCGCTCCCAGGAAGTGCCCGATGCCTTGCCCCACCGGATCAGTTGGCGGATCCAGAAAGCTGACGAAGGGCGGCACCCACGGACCGTAGTTCGCTCCCGAAAACACGGCCGAGAAGATATCTACCACCGCGCCCAAACAATAACCCTTGTGACTTCCGTGTGGGTAATCGCCACCGAGCGGTAACAGCGCCCCTCCTTGAGACACCTCTGTTGGATCAGTAGAAGGATAGCCTTCCTTATCCTGAATCCATCCGGTGGGCGCAGGTTGGGCCTTGCGTTGTAGAATCTCCAGCTTGCCGTTGGCTACCGTAGTTGTGGCCATATCCACCACCAGGGGCGGCTGCTCCCCGGCCGGAATAGCCACCGCAATGGGGTTGGTGCCCAGCAAGCGGTCCACGGCAAAGGTGGGGGCCACCAACGGGCTGGCGTTGGTGAGGGCCACGCCGATCATATCGTGGGGCAGGGCCTGCATCGCGTGGTAGCCCGCGATGCCAAAGTGATTGGAATTACGCACCGCCACCCAGCCGGTGCCCGCCGTACGCGCTTTATTGATCGCCACCTCCATCGCGCGAGGAGCCACCACCAGGCCCAGTCCGGCATCGCCATCGATCACCGCGGTGCTGGGTGTTTCGTGCACCACCCGGATGGTCGGACGGGCGTTGATACGCTGCTTTTCCCACAGGCGCACGTAGCCCACCAGGCGCGCAATGCCGTGCGAATCGACGCCCCGCAAGTCGGCCGACGCTAGCACCTCGGCGGCTAGCGTGGCGTGGGTAGCCGAGCCGCCAATTTTTCGAAAAACTGCCGTGCTGAAGTCTTGTAGTGATTGATAAGCAAAGGTTGCCATTAATCAGCGGGGTAGTTAGTTTAAACAAATGATGCCGGGAAGGAGCCTTGAGCACCGCTCATCGTAGGGCCGCAATAAGGTCTTGAAGCACTCCTTCCTTTAGGGCGTAAGCCGAAACCCGAAGCGCTTTGATATTTAGCTCATCCAGCACGAACCGAATCAACCAGGCCGCCACCACAATCATATCGACGCGCATTTCGACCATGCCGGAAATGGCCAACCGCTCGGCGCGGTTCTTACGTAGCAGCTCCTGCAAGATATCGGAAAAGCTATCCGCCGAAATCGGTAGCTCGCAGGCATCAGCCGCCACCGTAAGCTGCTGCTGGTGGACGTGGATATCGCACAGGGTCTCGAAGGTGCCAGAAGCCCCCACCAGCGTAGTAGGCTTCCACTGCTTGCTTGCTGTCAGCAAGTCAGCGAGCGTTTCGTGAAAGTAGGCCGTGAGTTCTTCTCGATTCTCGCCGGAAATAGGGTCCTGAATATCAAAGCGATCCAGCAGACGCTGGGCACCCATCTCAAAACTCTGCTTCCAGCGAATTTGCCGATCGCTGCTTAGGATAAACTCTACGCTGCCCCCGCCAATGTCCATAATCAAGATTGGCTCTTTATCCAGCGATAGCGCTTCTTGCACTCCCCTGAAAATGTAGGCGGCTTCTTGGTTGCCATCAATGATGTCTACGACGATGCCCGTTTCTTCTTGGATGCGTTGCACCAAGGCGGCTCCGTTGCGGGCGTTACGAAACGCACTCGTAGCGGTGGCGCGCACGTGCTTGATTTTCCGTAGTTCGATGATCTCCGCAAATTGATGAAGCGCCGCTAGCGCCCGCTGTTGCCCTTCTTCGGTAATCAATCCCTGATTGATGCCCCCCCTGCCGATCATCACCGGAATCCGAAGGCGCTCGACGATCTTATAAGATCCGTCGGACTCCACGTCGGCGATTAGAATATGAAAGGTATTGGTTCCTAGGTCAATGACCGCTACGGTTTCTGGCTGCATGCGACGATGGACTGATTTGATAGTGGTAGCCGGGGCATTTGCTCACTTCCCGAACAACCTGATCGCAAAGAAGAAAGAATTCCCCCGAAATTCCTACTATATTTGGTCAACCCAACTTCTTCGCACGATGAGCAAAACCCCCACCCCCCGCCCCGTATCGGAAAAGAAAAAAGAGTGGCAAGAAATGAACGCCGCGGCCGAGCAGGGCGGCGGTGAAGCCCGCATCCAGGCGCAGCACGACAAAGGAAAACTCACCGCGCGCGAGCGATTGGCGCTGTTGCTGGACGCGGGCAGTTTTGAGGAGCTTGGTAAGCTGGTGCAGCACCGCAGCCATGAGTTTGGATTAGAGAAACAGCGGTTTCTGGGCGACGGCGTGGTGACGGGCTACGGAACCATGGCCGGTCGCCTGGTCTACGTCTACGCCCAAGACTTTACGGTGTTCGGGGGTTCCTTATCCGAAGCCCACGCCGAAAAGATCGTGCGCATCATGGACCTAGCCATGAAAAACGGCGCACCCATCATCGGACTCAACGATTCGGGCGGAGCGCGTATCCAGGAAGGAGTGGTGTCGTTGGGCGGCTACGCCGACATTTTCTACCGCAACACCCTGGCCTCGGGCGTGGTGCCCCAGCTCTCGCTGGTGATGGGTCCCTGCGCGGGAGGGGCGGTCTACTCACCCGCCATCACCGATTTTATCTTTATGGTAGAAAACACCTCCTACATGTTCGTTACCGGCCCCAATGTGGTGAAAACGGTGACCCAGGAAGACGTGACCGCCGAGGAACTGGGCGGGGCCACCGCGCACAGCACCAAAAGTGGCATCACTCACTTCACCTCTCCCAACGAACTGCACTGTATCCAGTCGGTGCAGCGCCTGCTTAGCTACCTGCCGCAGAACTGCGAGGATGAGGTGCCTGCGTTGGCGTACGCCGCCCCGGCCTCAGAAGAGCGCCCGGTGCTGAACAATATCGTGCCCGACAATCCCAATCAGCCCTACGACATGCGGGAGGTGGTCATCGGTATTGTAGATACCGATTCGTTTATGGAAGTCCACCGGGCTTTCGCCGAGAATATTATTGTTGGTTTTGCGCGTTTGGCCGGACGCAGCGTGGGCATCGTCGGCAACCAACCGGCCGCCCTAGCCGGAGTGCTCGATATTGATGCCAGCGTGAAGGGAGCGCGTTTTGTGCGCTTTTGCGATGCGTTTAACATTCCGTTGCTGGTGCTGGAAGATGTGCCCGGTTTTTTGCCCGGCACCGATCAGGAGTGGAACGCCATTATCACCAACGGCGCTAAATTGCTTTACGCTTTCAGCGAAGCCACCGTGCCTCGCATCACCGTGATCACCCGCAAGGCCTACGGCGGCGCCTACGACGTGATGAACTCCAAGCACATCGGGGCCGACATGAACTACGCCTGGCCCTCGGCCGAGATTGCGGTGATGGGACCCAAGGGAGCCGCTGAAATAATTTTCCGGCGGGAAATCGCTGAGGCCGACGATCCGGAGGCGAAGCTTCAGGAGAAAGTAGACGAGTACACCGCGACTTTTGCTAATCCCTACCGGGCGGCAAGCCGGGGCTACGTAGATGCCGTTATTCTACCGGAGCAGACCCGGGCTACCCTGATCCGAGCGTTCGGTATGCTGGAGAACAAAGCCGACGTGCTACCGCGAAAGAAGCATGGGAACATTCCACTTTAATTGTGGCGGTATAATCGAAAGCTAGCTTTCAGTGCGATGACGCTATCTACCGGCAGGGCCAAAGGAAAACTATTTTGGATGATGAGGTAACCAGCCCAAGAACGACCAATGATCAGAAACGAAGATCTGAAGTGTTCCGCGATGCCACCCGAGAACTTTGCGAGGTTCTCTACAAAGAAATGCTTAAGACAAAATTAGAAACGCGCAACTAGTTAAACTTTATAAATAAATACTTGTAATATTTTATGCATTAAGCGAGAAAATATCTATATTAGTCTCTTAGAATATTAAAATTATAGATTAAGATATCTATGAGACAACCTTTTCGTCCAACGACCAATCCGCAGCGTAAGCAACCTTCCTCACATCCGTCTGGGGAATTCCGACGTAGTGTTTACGTGGCAATCACTGCCATTTTTCTGTTCTGCCTGCTGTATTTTACGCTCCTGGGGCTATCAATTGTACTGCTCGTGGCAGCGGTATACGGCGCCATTGCCCTGCTTACCTTCTCCGTGAACTTCTATACTATCGTGATTGCCGTAGGGTTGGTCGGTTTGGGAGTAATGTTTTTTGCCTTTTTTGTGAAATTTGTTTTCGCGGCCAACCAGGACGATAGCCCACATCGCCTCGAGGTTACTGCCGAGGATCAGCCCCGCCTCTACGAATTTATTAAACAGCTTTCTGAGGAAACTCAGGCCCCGTTTCCCCGAAAAATCTTTCTGGTGCCCAACGTGAACGCTGCCGTATTCTACCACTCCCGTTTCTGGAGTATATTTTTACCGGTGCGGAAGAACCTGGAAATAGGAATGGGCCTGGTGAATTGTTTATCCGTAGGAGAGTTTAAAGCAGTATTAGCCCACGAGTTTGGTCACTTTTCGCAGCGCAGTATGAAACTGGGTAGCTACGTCTACACGGTCAACCGCGCGCTCTACAATTTGGTCTACGAGTACGACCGCTGGGACCAGTGGCTAGATGAGTGGGCTGCCGCAGGAAGCGGGCTTGGCTTCTTTGCGGCAATCACGCGTACTTTAGTAAACGGGGTGCGCTACCTGCTGCGAATTGCCTATGAACGTATCAATTGGAAATACGCTACTTTGTCGCGTCAGATGGAACACCACGCTGACTGGGTAGCCACCAGCGTTGCGGGCCATGAGCCCCTGATCTCGGCACTGCGGCGGATAGAACTCAGTGCGCACGCCTACGAAGAATGCACGCACTACCTCAATCATTTAGCCGAACAAAATAAGAAATCGGAAGACCTCTACGCCAACCATCGCACGGTGCTTGCCGGGTTGGCTGAGCGTTTCGAGCTGAAACTAGAACAAGGACTGCCGCTCATTCCCGAAGGGGCGCTGACCAAAAAGTTAGCCAAATCGCGTATCTCGCTGAAGGATCAGTGGGCTTCGCACCTCGCTCGGGAGGAACGCGAACGCATGATCCTTTTACATCCAACAACGGTAGATTCTCAGCCGCAATCGGCGTGGAAGTTATTCAAAAACTCAGCCGCTTTACGCCGGGAGGTTACCGGAAGGCTCTATGCGGTTGCGCTGCCCAACCAATTGCTCGAGCCTCTATCTGCTAAAGACTTTGCCCAGCACGTAGCCTATGAAGAAGAAAAGTATCGTATCAATGCGAGCTACGAAGGTTTTTATGACGGAAGAATGCTGCTGGTTACCGACCCATCGGCCCTGATTGCTACCAACGATCCGGTTGAACTCACCGCTGCGATGGTGTATCACGAAGAGCACCGTCAGAAGATCATTCGCTTTTTTGCCAATCAAGATGACTTCGACACCCTCAAGCATATCCAGGCCGGAACCATTACCGTCAGCCACTTCGATTTTGATGGCAAAAAGTATCGCGAAAAGGACGTCGGCAAGCTACTGCGGCTACTCAACAGTGAACTGGCCCATCAGCAACGGTGGCTTACGGAATTAGACCAACAGGCGTTTCAACTGCACTACCGGGAAGCTCAACACGCTGGCGTAGCGCCGGAGTATTTGGCGCGCTACCGGAAGCTGATTGAGCTACAAGAAATGCATCACTATTTGATCCAAAGCCAGCAACAGATCGATTACTGGCAAAACCAACTGGGCAAGAAGACCCACTGGAGTGAGGAAGACGCCAAAGAACTTACCCGGGAGCTTTCTAACGTAGAAGTGAAACTCAAAAGTCGCTTACGCGCCAGTGAAACAACCGATTACTATGTGACGCTACTCAATGAAACAGCTCGAGAAACCTTGATCCCGTACTTAAATGTTGACCAAGCTTATTTCTTAAAGGTAGCATCGTTCGACGAAGAAGGTTTTGCCCGCTTCACCAGTTTGGTAGTTGATATCAAGCATGCCGTTTATTTAGCGTACCGACAGGCACTCAAGTCGCTCACTGACTACCAAATTGGATTGCATGAAGCAGCAAGCCAAACCCCGACCATCAATCATCTTCAAACAAATTAAACTTATCCTGATAATCCGGCACCCGCACGTTGTTCCACCCCAGCTCATTCTCCAGCATCTCTTGCATGGCGGTGGCGCTGTCTAGTTCGCCGTGCACGATAAAAGTTTGCTGCGGCGGGCGGTTGAGCGTATCCGCCCAGTTGCGCAACTCCGAGCGGTCGGCGTGGGCCGATAAGCCCGACACCTGGGCCACCTGGCAGCGCACCGAGAAGTCTTTACCGAACATCCGAATGGTTTCTTCTTTTTCCAGAATAGAGCGGCCGCGCGTTCCTTTCGCTTGATAGCCTACAAACAGTACCGTGTCTTGTTCTCGCCCCAGGCGCTGCGCCAGGTGGTGCACAATGCGTCCCCCGGTGCACATGCCGCTCGACGAAATAATAATGGCGTTTTTCCGAAGGTCGTTGATACTCTTGGAAGCTTCTACGCTGCGGTAGTAGTTAAAGAATTCGTAGTCAAACAGCGATTCGGTGTACTGCAAGTCTTGGTCGCGCAGTTTGTGGTACGAAAACCGGCGCTTGTACAGTTGCGTCACATTAATGGCCATCGGACTGTCCAGGTACACCGGCACCTTAGGGATCTCACCACTTTCCATCTGGGTTTTCAGGTAGTACATCACCGTTTGGGTGCGCCCCACGGCGAAGGAAGGAATCAGCACGCAACCGCCGCGTTCTAGTCCGGCATTCACCGCGGCGGCAAACTCACCGGCCGGGTCGCGGGCGTCGTTCTCGCGGTCACCGTAGGTCGACTCGATCAGCAGCACGTCGGTGTAGAGCATCGCGGTGGGTGAACGCAGCACCGGTTGGTCGTAGCGACCCACGTCGCCCGAAAACACGATGGTCTTGCGTTGTTTTTCGCGCCGCACATTCATTTCTACCCAAGCCGAGCCCAGGATATGGCCCGCGTCGTGAAACTTGATCGTTACCCCCGACCGCAGCGGAATGTCTTCGTCGTATTCAAACTCCTTAAGAAGCGGAAATGCTTTCTCCGCATCCGCAGTAGTGTAGAGTGGTCGCGCGGGCTTGTGCTTCGAGAAGCCCTTCCGGTTGGCGTACTTGGCTTCTTCCTCCTGAATTTTGGCTGAGTCCAGCAGCATAATGCGCACCAGGTCGGCGGTGGCAGCCGTACAGTAGATGGGTTTGCTAAAGCCCTGTTGCACCAGGCGGGGCAGGTAGCCCACGTGGTCGATGTGCGCGTGCGTAAGGATAAGGGCATCCAGCTTGGCCGGGGCAATGGTAAAGTTATCCCAGTTGCGTTGCCGAAGCTTCTTGGGGCCCTGAAACAGGCCGCAGTCCACGAGCACCTGAAAGTTATCGAAGTCAAGTAGATACTTGGAGCCGGTCACCGTTTGGGCGGCTCCTAAAAATTGAATGGTTACGTTCATCGCGAAGTAGTTAAGAAGGATTATCGCGACTCAATATACGGTTTTTTGCCAACCGAAGGGTTACCAATCGCTTTTGTCGGGCGATGCCGTGCTCAGCGAACCGTATGACTGCATAAACTCCCGAAAGGCTTCAAACCGGGCCTCGAGGGTCTGGTGAACGCGCTGTTGTTCTTTGTCAGATAAGTTTACGTTCGCCTGCTCCCAGGCCACCGCCGAATGGCGACTGGGCACGTAACGGCTGTAGCGGTTGCGCCGGTACTCCCGAAAAAAAGCGCTGTCGGCCGTATAGCGGTACTTGCCTTCTTTGAGGTCGACGATGGTGCGGTAAGTGAGTTGTCCCAATGGATGCTTCACCGCTTTGCGATTGTAGAGCAAGAAATTGTCCGTGAAAGTGAATTGCGTCGAGTCAGCGTTGGCTTGCCACTGCCCCCGTTGCTTCTTGGGTTTCTCGTCATCGAGCGCTTTTAGGTAGTGCACCGTTCCTCTTCGAAGCTGGTCTACCGACTGCCCCGCCGTGACCACTTCCTGGTAAAGGGGCGAAACAAAAACGCTGGCGCTGGTGAGAACACCCACTATCCCAAACAATAGTAGAGAACGAAGCATAATTAGAAGGTTGAAGCAAATGCAAAAGCCCCCGATAAAGACTACCAGCGGCTTCTGCTAACCGAATACTTATCAACTTAGAAAGAGTATACCGCAGCTAGTAAAAACGAGGCCAACGAACTCTGTAGAGCTGCGTCAAGATCGCGGCTTTCAAATGAATCTTCCGACGCCGCATCTATTCTAAACTCCGGAATAAGCGTTAGACCGCCTCCTACGTTGATGTTGGCTGAAAGGGTTAAGTCTATAATGCTTCCGGTGCCATCATCGCCTACATTAATCGCTCCCACACTATTATCGGTGCCGCCGCCAAATTCGCTAAAGTACTCTCCCCGCAAGCCCAACCCGAAGGCTTCGGAGGGGGTCACTTGTAGATAAAGAGCTGCTCCGTAGAACCCGATGTTATCTTCTAAAGCTAGATTGTTGTCATCTACTAGATCTCCTGGATTGGTGGTGTTGATTGTGGTATTCAAACCCAAGTAAAATGTTTCGCTCAGATCAAAGCCCGCAGTAAAGTCGGCCTGAAACGTGGTTCCCCTGGCCCCGCCAAAAACTGATCTATTGGAGTTAGGATCGAAATTGCCGTCTTGATCGCCATACAACAAGTTAAGATACACGCTTGCGGCATCCGATGAGTAGCCCAGTTGCCCACCCAACGAATACGATCCCGACGGATTAAATTCGGTAAAGTCCGTAGGATTCATCACCGCCAACATCAGTGAAAGCTCGTCGGATAGCGCAAAGTCAGCTTTCAGGCCCGTGTGCGAGAAGGGACCGTAGGAGAACATGTAAGACGTAGAATAATTAAAATTAGCCGTAGGTGAAATCACTTCGTAGCCCAGAAAGGTATTGAAGTTCCCTAATGTTAGCGTAACCGCATCGCTCACCTTCCAGTAGGTATACAACTGATTGATGATGTTAGCGGTGCCCACGCCCTCATTGTAATAGGGGGATAGGAATACTGCATCTGATCCCCGGGGTCCAAAGACCAAGTCGGCTACAAAACCAACCTTTTCGCCTTCGTAACCCGCAATCAAGTTAACCATCCCTAGGGAGAAGCCCGGTAGGTTGGCAAATGACGTTCCGGGGGCCCTAATGTCACCGTCGGTAGTGCGATTAGGTCCGTTTAGGTTATACCGGAAATACGTGTCCACCGAGCCCGATAGGGTAACCGGAGTGGTTTCTTCTTCAATAATCAGCACGTCAACGTCTTGCGCGTGCAAACCGGTAATGCTCAGCGCGATAGCAAAGAGGGAGTAGAGTAATTTTCTCATGTACGTAAGGGGGTTTGGTTAGAATAGTATAGTGAGTGTAGCCGACGGACAGCCATAACATTGGGCAATAAAAACGCCTTGCCTAACATTATTTTACCTTTCGGCTAAACCGTGAATTAAATGTGATTTTAAGACACTTGCAAATGAAATTTGCAGCCGCCCCCCCCTTTGGTTATTTTTCTGGTTGCTAAACGCAAAAATCAATAAATAAAGCTTGTCAAAAAGCCGTAAATACTAAAAATATTGTAATTCCCTAACTCAGGTGGTAGACGAAATTACTAAGAGTGTATTTCTTGGGGTTTTAGTAGTTTGCTTTCAAGAAAGGGCAACAACGGTGGGTAGAAGCGGTCGAAACGCTTCAAACGTACCGGGAGCTTGGCCGTTCCTGATACCGAACGTCATTCCGGGCAAAGCGGCAGCCACCGTGGCCCGGCGTAGACCCGAAATCTCCTGCATTCGAAGATAGGAATTCATCGCTGAATCAGGGGATTTCGAATAATTTGCTTCGCTACGCCGGGCGCTACACAAATTTCCGGAATGACGTTATATTTTGACTTAGACGACGATAACGGCAGGTGAGGCTATCCAAGTAGGACAAAAGAACCCCGCCTACCGCTTCTGCGAGGCCACCAGCTTCAACTCTTCCACCCGGTTGCGCTCGGTCTGCAACTCACGGCGTAGCTTGCGCTCCTTTTCTAAAGACTTCTTACGAAAGTCTTCCAACTCCCGCTGAATAGCCCGCAGATTATACTGCGTCTTGGAAGTAACCATCTTGCTGTTGCGGTACTGGTATAGCGCCCCCAGCAACAATAGCGTCAACACCGAAGCCGTAATCCAGAAGAAACTCAAAAAGTTGTTCTTCAGCACATCAATGCCCATCACGCTGATGTGGGTGCTGGCGTGCTCACTTTCTTCCACCATCTCCCGCTGCGATTCCAGCTTGGCATTGAGCGTGTCGATCTCTGCTTTTCGCGCGTTGATATTACTCTTGGTGAGGGCCAGCTGTTGGTGCACCTGCGATAGCGAGTCCCGCACATTGGTCCAGAAGCGATTTAGCTCGGTTTCACGAATGATCTTCTTGTCTTTATAGGTGTTCGATTCCTCCTTCAGGAAAACAAACTGCTCGCGAAGCGTAGAAGGAGTTTGGGTGGACGGGCTTTGCGCAAAGGCATCATTAAATGAAAGCCCCGGAAGACCTATACCCAATATGCTGATGATTAATAAACGTAGAATAATGGTTTTCATGCGGAGGCGTCGTATGATCGCGTGATACAAGGTGAACCGATCCCGATAAAATACCAATCGAAACCGACTACAAAGGTAACAATCTTCTCCTTTATCCGAAACATCCAAATAGAATCCTTACTTTGAGCCATATTTTGCCAGGGCAGCTCCCGCCCCGGCAGCCACGGCCACCATCCCGGCCAGCGTCAACCACTTATGCGTTACCCCCCAGAACTGCGGACTAAAGTCCCACGACTGCGCCTCGAAGGTGCCGTGCGCCCCGTGATCGCCGGGCACCGGTTCCCATAAATTATTGGTGCGATTCGGATCTTCCGGCTGGTCGGTTTGCTGGCCCTTGTAGCCGATTCTGGCTAAGTAGTGATCCAGGAAACCGGGAATTACCTTGTTGCCCACGATGGTCTGCCAGGTGGGGTAGCCTACGTACACCTCGCGCTGGCGGTGCAGTGCGGCGTAGGTCACCGCCCGCGCCGCTATTTCGGGCTGATAGATGGTGCCCATCGGACGCGGCTTGTAGGGCAACCGGCTCTTCACCCAGCCAAACTGCGGGGTGTTCATCGCCGGAAGCTGCACCATACCCAGGTGCACGTTGCTCTTATCGTGCAGCAACTCGGTGCGGGCCGACTCAAAAAAGCCCTGAATGCCGTGCTTCGCCCCACAATAAGCCGACTGCAACGGAATGCCCCGGTAGGCCAGGGCCGAACCAACCAGAATAATAGTGCCGTGGTCGCGGGGCAGCATCCGCTTCATTGCCGCCATCGTGCCGTATACCTGTCCCAGATAAGTAACCTCGGTCACGCGCTTAAATTCTTCGGGCGTCACTTCCTTAAGGGGCGAGAACACGCTGTTCATGGCGTTGTTCACCCAAATATCGATCGGCCCCCAGGTGTCTTCCACCTGCTGCGCTGCCTGCTCCACCTGTTCGGCCTGCCCCACGTCGGTCGGAATGGCCAGCGCTTCACCGCCCAAGGCTTCTATTTCCTGCCGGGCCGCTTCCAGTCCGTCTTGGCCGCGGGCCAGTAGTGCCACCTTGGCTCCGTAGCGCCCGAACTCCCGGGCGATAGAACGGCCCAAACCGGCCGACGCCCCCGTTACGACCACCACCCGGCCCAGAAACTGCTTATCTTTCATAATTGATTTCTAAATCAATACAGAGGAAACGCACTGTCCGGCGTCGCCCTGAACCCGTGTTTCTCCACCGCCGCCAGCACCTCCTCGGTTGGTACCGCTCCGTCGGTGTGCACAATAATCTCGTGGGGTACCACCCCATCGTCAAACAATACGTCTTTGATCCCTGCAATCTCCATCACGCTCTCTTGCACGTCGGAGAAGGCGAACTCGTCTTCGATGTTCACCGTAAACACTTTGCCGTGGTTGGCTGGGATCGTCTTTTCATCGATAGCATCCATAGTACACGTTTTACTAGGGTAACTTCGATGGGGCAAAGGTGTTTTGATTTTTGCGGATTTATGAATTTTAGCGCCCTCACTCAACCGTCATTCCGGAGCGAGCGTAGTGAAACCCGAAATCCCTTGCACCCGAAGACGGGCGGAGCGAACAGTTAAAGCGGGGGGGCCGTACCTCCGTGAAGGGGATTCCGGATAATTTGCTTCTTTCACTGCGCAAATTTCCGGAACGACGATTAGGATGGAAGTAACTACCCACCACTAGCGCCGGGCTTCCGGTCGGGGGCGCCTAGCCCGGTGGCTTAAGTAAGCCGGGTTTCCAACCCAACCCGCGAAGGCGTTGATTGAAGAAACTACCCCTTCATGCCCAGCGCCTTCGTGTCGGGAGCCCAGCCCGAGGCGTACTCGCGCCCCCACAGTTTCTCCGCTTCCTTATCGTCTTTGATATGGCCGTTGGTGGGGTCGGTGGTGAGGGCCCGCTTGGTCTTCTGGGCAATGTTACCCAGGTGACACAGCAGCACGCTCTTGTGGCCCTCGTCGATGGGTGAGTGCAGCGTAGCGTTGTCCACAATGCCCGCCCGGAAGTTGTCGATGTGCGCGCGCGTCATGCTGTCGCCGCCCCGGGTATCCATGGTGGCTGCTTGTTCGTCGGCCCGCTTTTCTTTCACCAACTGGTTCTGCCGGTCGTAGACTTCGTAGCCGTTTCTATCCAGAATCACGGTGCCTTCCGTGCCGTAGATGGCCGAACCGCGCCCTCGACCCTCCACCGGTCGGCCGTTGCAACTGCGGCCTTCCCAGGTGATGGTCTTGGCATCGTCAAAGTCGAAGCTGGTCACCTGCGTGTCGTAAAACT
This sequence comes from Cyclobacteriaceae bacterium, assembly GCA_965217295.1. Taxonomy (GTDB): domain Bacteria; phylum Bacteroidota; class Bacteroidia; order Cytophagales; family Cyclobacteriaceae; genus Tunicatimonas. The sequence goes on along the minus strand of CBDCHR010000008.1, from coordinate 440,167 downwards.
CCCAGTCGTCGTCATAATGGTAGCGGCCGCCCTGAGAACTCACCAGGGTCGGGTAGTCCACGCCCAGCGCCCAACGGCACACGTCGATCTCGTGCGTGCCATTATTACAAATTTCGCCCGTTCCCCAGTTTTCAAACCAGTGCCAGTTGTAGTGAATCAGATTGTCCTGATAGGGGCGGCGGGGCGCCGGACCCTGCCAGAGTTCGTAATCCAGTCCGGCGGGCACGGCGGTCTGCTTCCCGGTACCGATGCTGTCGCGGGTGTTAGCGTACCAGGCCTTGCCGAAGTACGGAGTTCCGATGAGCCCGTCGCGTATCTCTTGAACGATCTGGATCGAGTCGGGCGCCGAGCGTTGTTGATTGCCCATCTGCACCACCTTGTCGTATTTCTTGAGAGCTTCCAACAGCATCTCTCCCTCTTTGGCGTTGTGGCCGCAGGGCTTCTCTACGTACACGTGCTTGCCCGCGTCCAGGGCCATCAGGGTGGCCGGGGTGTGCCAGTGGTCAGGCGCCGCGATCACCAGGGCGTCCACGTCCTTATCTTCCAGGGCGGTGCGGAAGTCCTTCACGCCCTTCGCCTGGCGCTGCTGGGTGCCCGCCGCCGTAACCTTCTCCGTGCCCTTGCGGATGGCCGCATCGTCCACGTCGCAGATGTAGGCGATCTCCATGCCGTCGATCTTGAGGATTTCGTCGGTGAGGTTACCGCCCCGTCCGTTGAGGCCCATCACGGCCACCACAATTTTGTTGTTGGGAGCGCCCCGTCCGAACAGGGGCGTCGCGCTGCTCCACAGGCCCAGGCCGAGGCCCGCCGCCCCGGATGATTTGATAAATTTACGTCGATTAAGGGAGTTTGCGTTATAATTCATGGGTAGGGTAGGGGATTAAAAATTGAGTACGTGGCCAAAATGTACGAAAAAGCCCGTAAAATACCGCGTCGGCCGGGGAGAGATTGCCGGTTTTCCTTGAGATTTGGCCAGAAGCTATCCAATCGGTACCTGGGTACCTTCGGCAGCGTTTTGGTTGGCATTGGTGGCATCGATGGGTAACATCTTTGCTCATGGTTAGCAAACAATCGGCGGACGGTCTGCCCCCCCAGCAAGCACCATGCGTCACAAATTATCCCGCATTCCCCTTCGTCCTCCCGGTAGGCCCCCATCGCCCGCTTGCTTCAAGCCCGCCGATTCGCTCCCTGTCACGTCCCGTTTCCGTTAATCCCGCCCACTTTCCTGTTTGTTGCCCCGCAGTTCTCCCCGACCCGGCCGGTTTTCCCGTCGGGTTTTTTGCTGAATTTCTTCCAAAATTCTTCGCAGAAGTCCGAAAAACGCAGCGGAGAACTTATTTTTTTCTCCGCAGAAGTTGCTCGAGCGCCCCGTAGCACTTCGAAAACGCTCCGCCGAAGCTTCAAAAATCGTCCGCAGCGCTTGTTTTGACGTTGCGGACCGTTTGTTGCACTTTCTTCCTATACCTGCACCGTTAGCGCGAACTAAGCGAGATGTTGCCAGGCAACCGGCGGCGCACCGCCTCTCAAAAATTATCTGTTCGCCCCTGTCGTCTAAAATGACCTTGTCGCGACGTGAAACAATAAAGTGCTAGGAGCGCTAAATTCTCCCTAAGCCAACCATCTCAACCGACCCGTCGTATGTTACCTTAATATTAATTCTCCTCCGGTTAACTTAACAATTACACAACATTCATTTTGTCGCGGCACCACCGCTCCTTACTACTTTTGTGCTTTCGTTGAACCTAACTAAAAATTTACACGATTTATGAAACGATGTGTACTCGCGCACTCCCTGCTGGGAGTTCTTTTTAGCGTACTTTTTTCAGCTTATGCTTTTGGACAAGGAGCTACCACGGCGGCAGTCTCCGGCACCGTTTACGATGAAAACGACCAACCGCTGCCCGGAGCCACGGTGGTCGCCGTGCACGAACCCACCGGAACGCGCTACGGCAACACCACCAACACCGAGGGGCGGTTTCGCCTGGCCAACATGCAGGTGGGTGGTCCCTACACCGTGGTGGTGACCTTCATCGGTTACCAAGCCAACACCAAAGACAATATTGCCCTAACCCTTGGCCAAACGCTCAACCTCACGTTCCGGTTGGTCGAACAAACCACCCAACTGGAAGGAGTAGAGGTGATTGCTTCACAAAACGACGTGTTCGACGGCACCCGCACCGGGCAGCAAACGGCGCTCGACCAACAGAAGATCGAAGAAATTCCGACCATCAGTCGATCCATCGGCGACTACGCGCGTTTTAATCCTCTGGCCAATATCTCGGAAGAAACCGACGGCTTCGTGGTGTCGATGGCCGGACAGAACAACCGCTACAACGCCATCTACATCGACGGAGCGGTGAACAACGACGTGTTCGGCTTGGCCGGAAGCGGCACCAACGGCGGGCAAACGGGCGTGCAGCCGGTGAGCATCGATGCTATTGAGCAATTTCAGATCAACGTGGCCCCCTTCGACGTGCGGCAGTCGGGCTTTGCGGGAGGAGCCATCAACGCCGTGACCCGTAGCGGCACCAACGAGTTCGAGGGCTCGGCCTACTACCTGTGGCGCAATGAGCAACTGGCGGGCACCAACCCGGCTGACAGTAACAACCCGTTGCCTGCGTTCACCGCCCGTACCCTCGGAGCGCGTCTAGGTGGCCCGATCATTCGCAACAAGGTGTTTTTCTTTGCCAACGTGGAGTTGCAGCGCGACGAAACCCCGCAGCCGTTCGATTTTGGCACCTACCGCGGTGACGCCAGCCGGGCTGAGTTGAACCAGCTGATCAATAAGGTGCAGCAGGACTACGGCTACGACGTGGGGTCTTTCGACAACAACACTGCCTTCCTGGATAGCGACAAGATTCTGGCAAAGATCGACTGGAACCTCAATCAGAACCATAAAGTATCGCTACGCCATTCGTACGTGCGGGCCAATAACCTGGAAGCCCGCAACTCCAGCACCCGCAACATCAATTTCATCAACGGCTCGGAGTACTTTGTCTCATCCACCAACTCCACGGCGCTGGAAGTGACGAGCAACTTCGGCAACAACTTCGCCAACAAGTTGGTGCTAGGTTCCACCATCGTGCGCGACGACCGCGATCCCTTCGGCCAGCCTTTCCCTACCGTAGAGATTCGCGACGGCAGCGATGGCAACATCACCCTGGGGGCCGAACGCTTCTCCACCGCCAACCTGCTCAACCAGGACATCATCACCCTAACCAATGATTTTGAGTGGTACAAGGGCAACCACACGGTTACCATCGGCACGCACAACGAGTACTACAACGTGGGCAACCTGTTCATCCGCAACAACTACGGCCGCTACCGCGCCGACAGCCTGTCGCAGTTTCTAGTAGAAGGCAACCCGGTATTTCGCCAGTACGAGCGTAGCTTCTCGCAGGTCGACAACCTCACCGGTGACGAATCAAATGCGATAGCGGCCTTCACCTCGTTCCAACTGGGTTTCTACGTGCAGGATGAATATCAGGTTACGAACAACCTGCGCCTCACGGGTGGGCTGCGCCTCGATGTGCCCTTCTTCCCTACCGACCAGCCCGCGAACCAGGACTTCATCAACAACGTGGTGCCGCTCATCGAGCAGGCCGGTTACGATCTGCGGGGGGCCACCACCGGCAGTTTCATCGAGCCGCAACTGCTGTTCTCGCCCCGCTTCGGTTTCAACTGGGACCTCAAGGGCGACCAGTCCACGCAACTGCGCGGCGGGGTGGGCGTTTTCACCAGTCGTTTGCCGCTGGTGTGGCCGGGTGGAGCGTATAACAACTACGGCTTCAACATCGGTGAGATTCGCCGCGACAGCGTTGTCTTCAACCCCGACATCAACAGCCAGCCGCCCGGCGAGGTGAACCTGAACGACCCCACCCCATCGGGGCAGATCGACTTGTTTGCCGAAGACTTCCGGCTGCCGCAGGTGTTCAAGGCCAGCCTGGCGGTGGATCAACGCTTGCCGGGCGGACTTATCGGTACGCTGGAGGGGCTGTTCACCAGCAACATCAACAATGTGTTCTACCAGGACCTCAACCTGCGTCCGTCTACGACCACCCTACAGGGCACGCCCGACAACCGCCCCATCTTCAACCAGCGCAACCCGGTGGATACTTCCGGCACCTACACCGGGGTCTACCTGGCCAGTAATACCAGGAAAGGCTACGCCTACAACTTCGTGGCGCAGTTGTCGAAGCCACTCACCAACGGCTTTTCGGCCGACGTGAGCTACACCTACGGCGATGCCTTTTCGGTGCTGGACGGCACCTCGTCGCAGAACAACTCCCAGTGGCGCGGCTATCAGAGCGTGGAGGGGCGCAACGTGGAGCGCGAGCCGCAACGGTCTAATTTCTCGATGGGGCACCGGGTGCTGGCGCAGGCTTCTTACCGGGTAAACTATCTGGAGGGAAGGCTCTCCTCGCAACTGTCGCTGATTTACAACGGACAGTCGGGTGCGCCATTCTCGTACGTGTACGGAGCCAGCAACCGGGACTTCATCAACGACGGGGGCTTCAATGATTCTGAGCTTATCTACGTGCCCGCCAGCCGCAACGAGATCGTGCTGGTGCCCGTCACCAACCGCGACGGCAATGTGACCGCCACGCCGGAGCAACAGTGGACGGCACTAAACAACTTTATTGAGGACGATCGCTACCTGAGTAATAACCGGGGTGAGTACGCCGAGCGCAACGTGGCCCGTACCCCCTGGGAGGGCACCATCGACCTACGCTTCTTGCAGAATGTGAACCTCGGGCGCAACACCCTGCAATTCTCGCTCGACGTATTCAACTTTAGTAACTTGATCAACAACCAGTGGGGACGCAAGTACTTTGTTAGCTTCGGCAACTACAGTCTGCTGGACTTTGAAGGCTTTCAGGAGGGCACTACCGTTCCCACTTACACGGTGGACAGCAACGTGCTGGACGGTGAGGAACCGTGGGAGGACAACATCGACGTGGATGGTTTCCGCAGTTCTATCTGGCAGATGCAACTTGGCTTGCGCTACATCTTCGGCAACTAGTCCAAGGGCGCTAGTGAATCCGAACTAAGATCGGGCGCGCTGGCAACGCGTCTGTCTTTCACTTTTTTCCAGGGTTGGTGTCTTCACCAACCTTTCGTAACTCTTCAATCGGGCGCATTTACAATGCGTTCGTCACCCAACTGCCCCCCCATGCGAACCTTCCTTGTCCTCCTCGTCACCGGCAGCCTCTTACTCAACTGCCAGTCGTCCGCTCCTTCCGGACAGTCCGCAACCACCCCGCTGTCCGCCGCGCTCGACACCACCCAAACGCTCACCACCATCGCCTTCGGCTCATGCAACCGGCAAGACGAACCCCAGCCGCTGTGGGACGATATCCTGGCCCAGCGGCCCGACCTGTGGATCTGGCTGGGCGACAACATCTACGGCGACACCGACGATATGAAGAAGATGCGGAGCATGTACGAGAAGCAACTAGCCCAGCCCGACTACCAGCAACTCCGGGCCTCCGTGCCGGTGGTGGGCACCTGGGACGACCACGACTACGGCGTGAACGACGGCGGCAAAGAGTTCGCGCCGAAGGCAGCCAGCCGCGACCTGCTGCTGGAGTTTCTGGCCGTGCCCAAGAACCGGCCCGTGTGGGACCGGGAAGGGGCGTACCAGGCTTATACCTTGGGCCCGGCCGGGCAGCGGGTGAAGGTATTACTGCTCGATACCCGTTACTTCCGCGACGCACTGCTGGCTTCGGCTGACGAAGACCGGCGCTACGGACCCAACGAAGCGGGCGACCTACTGGGCGAGGCCCAGTGGCGGTGGCTGGAAGCCGAACTCAGCAACAGCGACGCGCAGGTGCACATTATCGGCAGCAGCATCCAGGTGCTGGCCGAAGACCACGGCTTCGAGAAGTGGGCCAACTTTCCCCAATCGCGCCAGCGCCTGTTTGATCTGATTGCCGACACCCAGGCCCCCGGAGTGGTGCTGCTCAGCGGCGACCGCCACATCGGAGAAATCTCGCGTTACGACGCCCCCGGCGTGGCCTATCCTCTCTATGACCTCACCTCCAGTGGGCTCACCCACGTGTACGAGGAAGCCGACGAGCCCAACCGCCATCGCGTGAGCGACCTGATCAAAGTGCTCAACTTCGGCCTGATCACCATCGATTGGAGCAGCACTCCGGTGCAACTCACGTTTCAGATCAGGGGAGAAGAAGGGAAGGTGCTAGCCGAAGAGGGGATGTAAGCCTGAGGCTTACGTGATTTTGAAGATACTATTCTTTATGCCTTCTTGAATGCGTTCATTAAAAAGCCCACTTAACCCCCACCGCAAACTTCACGCGTGAAAACCCGAGCATAGTAAAAGGCTCATTTTCAATGTTCAACTCTTCTAACTTGTCGTATAGTCCAGAGTTGACAATTACTATTGCGTCTAAGCTAATAGCAACGTTCCGATCTGTTCCGATCTGTATGAGCTGACCCACTCCTACGTTTAATCCTTGGTAAACATAGTTCTCATATCTACTTTGGTAATAGCTGTTTGTTCCGTATAGTACAGACATCCTAGGACGCCACCAACGATCATAATCCAGTAGATAAAAATTAAGTCCCCCGCTATACGCTAGTCCCTGAGTAAACAAGATACCTATCCCACCTGTCAGGTATAAATTCTCGCGCGTCTCTGCGTTGAGCGCAACTTCAGTGTTGATTCCAACTACACCGTAGGGAATACCAAAGCCAGCACCGATATAACCTTGGAGATTAAGACTTCTTTTAGTTTCAAGAATACTTAGTGACCTGCCAGGAGGAACAGCCTTCGCAGCAGCTCCGGATAAGCATACTGCAAGAATGATAGTTATTGCTTTGTACATCAATACGGTAGCGTAAAACACCCAGTGTTTTCCAACTTTGCTAACCGAATAGGCGATGAAATCACTGATCATGTCACCAATATGTATCATTCTTCTCGTTTTGCTTCGTAGCATGAATATATGGGATAACTATTCCCGAGCAGGTGGGTATCTAAGTTCATGCCACATGAATTAGGAGGTAAGCTTTTGTTTAGAATAGAAAGAAGCATTCCGTAGTTCTATGGCTACCAGATGTATATACGAAGCAGTACACAGTCACTCAGTAATCAGCGCCGCATCCCGAAGCGACTAACCTGCCAAGTCCGAGGCAATGGAGAAAAGGAGTTGGCGGAAGAATAAATAGATGGTATTGGAAATGCGGGACCATGCCGTGGACGCGGTATGCTTACATTGTCCAAATCTGCCACCGGGAAGCAGCTCCCTGGTGGCTTCAACGACCTTCCGAACGACCGGGGAGCTGCTCCCTGGTGACCCAAGTGGTGCGCGGAACGACCGCGTAGCAGCTCCCTAATGGCTCCGGCGACCTTCTGAACGACTGCGTAGCAGCCTCCCCCCCCTTCAGACGGCCATCGGAGCGACTGCGTAGCACCCAATCGGGTACGCTGCTAACGTAATAATTTATCTGCATCGCCAGAAAGTATCAAAAACATCGGTCAATTATCCCTCGTCATCCCCCGTACGAGGTTAGTTAGGAGTTGGAAACCGGGGCGTAAGACAGATTTCATCCGAGAAAATTGAAAGTCGGCGAAGCGGCTTGCACTGTACCCATCCGGTAATGAGTGGTTTTTTATCGACGAACCCGCCACCTACTTTTGAAGAAAAAAGAAAACCATTATGACCAACGAAGAACAAGTTCGCCGCACCAAAACCGCCGTAGAGGCGGTGTTAGCCTACGCCCGACTGCAAAAAGCGCTGGCGGCCTACGGGTACGACAAAAAGAATATGCTGGAGGGCAAAGCCCGCTGGGAGAAGGTGGAAATGCTTAACCATCTCCAGAAAAAGGAGTACGGGGAAAGCTACGAGGCCACCGATTCGCTGGAACTAGCCAGAAGCGAGGCGCGGCAACTATATCTGCGCCACTTGGAAGTAGCTCGGGTGGCCCTGAAGGACAACCGGGGGGCCAGCAAAACCCTACAGCTATCGGGAGCACGTAAAAGAGGTATGTTCGGTTGGTTAGCGCAAGCGCGCACGTTTTACGCCAACGTGGCGGGCGTGCAAGAAACGCTGGCGAAGTTTAGCCTCACCGAGGACGAGCTCAAGCAAGGGCAGGCCATGATTGAGGCCGTGTACCAGGCGCATTCCGCCCGCCGCAAAGAGTTTAGCGAGGCCAAGCAGGCTACGCAGAACCGAGACCAGGCCCTGGAAGCACTCAACGACTGGACACGCGCGTTCGTCGGCATCGCCAAAGTGGCCTTCGCCAACGACCCCGAAGCCCTGGAGCTGATGGGCTTGCTGAAGACGGCGTAGTTAGGATTGAAACTGGGGGGAAGGGACAAACGGGACGCTTCCGTTCACTGGGCGTAGGATATCCTACGCCCAGAACGTGTAGCACATTCTCTAGCTCTACCAATTGGCCTGCCGCGGAGGCTCCTCTGACCAGCGTGGATTGTCAAGGTCGTAGCAGATGCTACAACCAGTGTAGGGGGCTAGCATCCGCGTGGCGGCCGCCAGCATCCAACACCTCTTCACCCCAGCCAATCATCCAGTATCCAGCATCTTGCCACCTCAGCAAGTCATCCAGCATCCAGCCTCATCCTTTAAAGATCAGCTTCTTGCGCGACCAGAAGTTCCACACCACGATGGCGCCGATGGCGAAGATTTTGGCAATGCGGTAGTCCAGCGAAGCGTACTCCACCAGCGCGCCCATCACCAGCACGTTGATCAGCAGCCCCACGCCCGCGCCCAGGAAGTAAGCAATCATCTCTACGTGGGTAGCGTGTTTGCCCCGCGTGAACACCCAGTAGCGACTCAGCACGTAGTTGAAGAGGTTCGCTAAGACGAAAGCCAGCGCGTTGCCCAGCTGATAGTTCAGTTGAGCCACTTCTACCAGCATGAGCAACACCGAGTACTCCAGGGCAAAGGTGGCCAGGCCCGTCACCGCGTAGCGCACGATCTGGGGGAGTGGCCAGTACTTCTGCACCCAATACGAAAGCGAGCGTTTTTCCACCGCGCTAAAGTACGAAAAATAGAGATTAGGTGATCTTCTGGTCGGGTTAGGGTGTTGGGGATTAGGTTTTGGAATTTTTCTAAAACCTAACCCCTAATCCCCTCTCCACCCTGAAAGTCCCCCAACTAGGAGCTTTTGGAAAGAAAACTTACCTTGCTCCCCAATCTACAATCGCAGCCTACGTCGTTTATGCCGTCGTTTTTAGAAGAAGTGAGCCGTCAGCTTCTGGACAAGCACCAGGGGCACCTGGCTGAACTCACGGTGGTGTTTCCCAACCGGCGGGCCGGGCTGTTCTTTCGCGAAATCCTGAGCCGCAACATCCACCAACCGGGCTGGTCGCCGCGCTTGCTCACCTTCCCCGAGTTCATCACCGAACTGTCCGACCTACGCCCTCCCGACCAACTCACGCTCATCTTCGTGCTCTACCAGATCTATCAACGGGAGAGCGGCACCGATGAATCCTTCGACCGGTTCTACTTCTGGGGCGAGCTGTTGCTGGAAGACTTCAACGAGATCGACAAGAGCTTAGTGCGGGCCGACGACCTGTTTGCCAACCTGCGCGATCTTAAAGTACTAGACGCGGGCTACGACTACCTCACTCAGGAACAGCGCACCCTGGTTGCTCGCTTCTGGCAGGGTTTTAATGGCCCGGCCGACCAGCCGCTGTCGCCACCCAAGCAGGCGTTTCTCACCTTCTGGAACGTGCTCAACCGCGTGTACGAAGGGTTTCGTGCGCACCTTCAGGAGCGGGGACTAGGCTACGAGGGAATGATGACGCGGGCGGTGGTCGAGTCGCTGGGGCAACTGGCCACCGACAATCCGTTTCCGCGGGTGGCGTTCGTGGGCTTCAACGCCTTCTACGCCGCCGAAGAGCAGATCGTGCGCTGGTTCGTGCGGCAGACCGGGGCCGATGCGTTCTGGGACGTAGACGCGCACTACCTCGATGACCCGGTGCAGGAAGCCGGGCAGTTTTTCCGCCGCTACCGCAAGCGCCTCGACCTGGCTGCCACCTTTCCTGACCCGCTACCGCAGCACTTCTACGCGAACGGCCCCCGCAATATTCAAATGGTGGGGGTGCCGTTGGAGGTGGGGCAGGCCAAACTGGTGGGCAACGTGTTGCAAGAGCTCATCGACCGGGGTGACTTCGTGCCCGAGCGCACGGCCATCGTGCTGCCCGACCAGAACCTGCTCTTCCCGGTGCTGCACGCTCTGCCCGCTGCCATCCGCCGCGTGAACGTGACGATGGGCTACCCGCTGCGCAACACTTCGCTCTACAGTTTGGTGGAGCAACTGTTGCGCCTGCAGGAAGGAAAGCGGTTGCGGAACAGTGCCGGTTCGGAGCAACCGGCCTACGAGTTTCACCATACGGCCGTGCTGGCCATGCTGCGCCACCCCTACGTGAACCCCATCGACCATGCCGCCATGCAGTTGCTCATCCGCCGCATTGAGGACGAGAACCGCATCTACCTGCGGCCCGAAGAACTGCACCGCACGCCCTTCCTGAAGCGGCTCTTCCAGCCTGTGAATGCCGTGCCCGAAACCTTCACCTACCTGCTGCGCCTCCTCAAAAACCTCCACGACCACATCACCACTGACGTTACCCCCAGTTCCACCCAACCTATCCACCCAGAAGATCATCCAACATCCACCATCCAATATCCTATCGACTCAGAAGATCATCTGACACCCAATATCCAGCATCCAACATCTAACCACCCAGAAGGTCCCCAACCCCCAACCCCCAACATCCAACATCCTGCCGCCCCAGAAGATCACCCCGACCTCGTCCTACCCGTACTGGAGAAAGAGCTCATCTACCACCTCTACATCCACGTGAACCGCCTGAAGGCCCTGTCCGAAGAGAATCAGTTTCAGTTTGAGCAAGGCACCTTCCTGAAGTTGTTCCGGCAGTTGATGCAGTCGCTGCGCCTGCCGTTTACCGGAGAGCCGCTGCGGGGCCTGCAGATCATGGGCGTGCTGGAAACCCGCAATCTGGATTTCGACCACGTGTTCATTCTATCGGCCAACGAGGGCACGTACCCGGCACGGGAGGTGGGCCATTCCTTTGTGCCGGGCAACCTGCGGCGGGGCTTTGGCCTGCCCACACCCGACCAGCAGGACGCCGTCTACGCCTACACCTTTTATCGTTTGCTGCACCGGGCGCGGCAGGTGTACCTGATCCACAACACCGAAGACACGCCCGCGCTGAGCGGCGAGATGAGCCGGTTCTTGTACCAATTGCTTTATGAATCGGAGCCGCAGGGCGACGACACCTACTGCTACCCCGACGCGCACGGAGCGTTTCGTGTTCAGCGCCGTACGCTCAGCGCGCCGGTGCGCACCCTTCCGCCCCAACCCATTGCCATTGAGAAAGAACCGTCGGTACTGGAGCGCCTGGCAGTGTACACCGAATCCGGCCCGTCAGGACTTACGCCCTCGGCGCTGAACACCTACCTGGACTGCCGGCTCAAGTTCTACTATAAGTACGTGGCCGGATTGCAGGAGAGCGAAGGGGTGCAAGACGACGTGGACCCCGCCGTGTTCGGCAACGTGCTGCACAAGGCCATGGAGCGAGTATACCAACGCCACGTGGAGCAAACCGGGCAGACGGCGGTAACCGCTGAGGATATAAGAGGGTTTAAAGGTAAAGCGCTGGACCAGGCGGTGCAGGAGGGGTTTCAGGAGCACTTTCGGGGCCGGGCCGATGAGGAGCTAACGCTGGAGGGGCGCAACCTGATTGCCTACGACATGGTGCGCAAGATGGCTGACCGCATTCTGGATACGGATGCGCACTACGCTCCCTTTGAGATCGTGAGCCTGGAGCGAGAGACCGACGCGGGCTACGCGCGTTTGCTGCCCGTGGGCGGCGCTTCAGTGACGGTGCGTTTGAAGGGAATCATCGACCGGGTAGACCGCAAGGGCGACACGGTGCGGGTGCTGGACTACAAAACCGGTCGTGACGAGAAGCGGATCAACAGCATTGCTTCGCTCTTTGATCGGGACGACAAGCGGCGCAACAAAGCGGCCATGCAGGCGATGTTCTACGCCTTCCTGTACGAACCCCGAGCCATCCCCGACGAAAAGATCACCCCCGGCCTGGTGAACGCCAAAGAACTGTTCGGCGACCAGTTCGACCCGCGCCTGATCCTGGGCAAGCACCCCATCGACGACTACCGGCCCTACGCCGCCGAGTTCACGCAAGCGCTCACCGGGCTGCTGTCCGAACTTTACGACCCCACCGTGCCCTTCACCCAAACCGAGGATCTGAAGAAGTGCGACTACTGTCCGTTTGTGCGGTTGTGCTATTAGAGGACTAAGAGCAGTGAGTTTTTCATGGTATTAATTAAAGTAGTAAGCTTCAAAAAGGTTTTCTACATCTGCTTGATCACGGTTACTGTTTTCCTGTAGCAAACGGTTCATAAAATCTTGTGGACTATCTACATCACTATCCAGAGCTCTAAACAGACTGAATGCATTATAGCCATTAACGTTATCAGTAAATCCAGCTCTCACTACATCAGCCTACCAGCTTAAATTTCTATATTCCTAAACTTTTGCGCTTACCTGTCAAAAATCATGGCTGGCGCTATTCTAGTAGTTTAGGATTAGATTCTAACAAGTCACCTCTGTAAGGAAGCAGATCATTTTCACAAAAAAATTGTGGAACGCTCTTCTACCTTGCCAACCCCTATCACTAAAATTAGACTTATCATGAGTAGCATGAAAGAACTCATAGACCAAATCGTCTATGAAAAGGCCCAGGGCGATTCATTTCAGGAACTCAACGTTCAGTTCAAACTGATGCTGAAAGGAATCCCGGTAAAGCAAATTGACGAAGCCACTCCGGCGGATCAAGAAATCTTAGACAAGATTCACAGCGCCGCCCGAGATTTTAACATCCAACTCCAAACCATCAATTGATCTTGACATGAATTTCAAAACTGCTTATTCTACCTGTACTGATGTTCAAGAGGCTGTTCAAGACTTGAAGAGCCAACTGCTTGGCTTCGACACCAACTTAGTTCTCTTCTTTGCTTCATCGATGTATGATCCGAAAACCATTAGTGCTGAGATGCATCGCGCTTTTGAAGAGGTTACCACCGCCGGTTGCACCACTTCCGGAGAAATAGTTACCGGCCGGATGCTCGATCAATCGGTGGTGGCGATGGCCTTCAGTAGCACCGTGACCAGTGATTTCAAGGCAGAGGTAATCACCGACATTCGTAGCGATGAGCACGCCGTGACCAAAGCATTGGCTTCTTTTGAGCAGCACTTCGAAGCCCCAATGAACAGACTAAATCCTCGGGAGCACGTTGGTATCGTGCTTATTGATGGGATGAGCGGTTGCGAAGAGATCATCAACGAAAAGATAGGCGATGCTACCAACGTAACGTTCGTAGGCGGTTCGGCCGGAGACGATATGCGATTTGAATCCACGCACGTGTTCGCCAACGGAAAATCTTACGAGGAAGCCGCGCTGCTGTTGCTGATGAAGCCCACCGTCCCGTTCAGTATCCTGAAGACCCAAAGCTTTCGCGAAAGTGGGCAAACGCTCACCGTCACCGAAGTCAACGAAGCCGCTCGGGAAGTAATTTCTTTCGATGAGAAGCCTGCCTCTGTTGCCTACGCCGAAGCTTTGGGCGTGACCGAGGAAGCGCTTTCGGATCACGTTTTCAAGAATCCGTTAGGACTGGTATTGGCTGAAAACGAGCCCTTCGTGCGTAGCCCTAGGGTCATCGATGGCAATCGAGTTCTGCTTCACTGCAACGTGAAGAAAGGGATGGACTTAAGTTTATTAAATTCCACCGATATTATAGCAGACACCAAGCGGGAACTGGAAGAGAAGATGCAAGAAATGAAGCAGGTGTCCGGTATTATTAATTTTAATTGCATTCTCCGCACATTGGATCTGAAAGGACAGAACCGCACGCAAGAATATGCCGACTTATTTGCTAACGTTCCTACTGTGGGGCTGAGCACCTACGGGGAAAGCTATATTGGCCACATGAACCAAACCGCTACGATACTGCTCTTCGGATAGAAGATAGCAAACCCTCTTCAATCGGTAAGAAACTGCGATAGCACTGAGCAAGGCCTCTGTCAATTGGCTACTGAACCACCGTGAACGCCGTGCGGCGGTTGGCCTGGTGCTGCGCTTCGGTGCACTCCACCCCGTCGGTGCAATCGTTCACCAGGCGGGTTTCTCCGTAGCCGCGAGCGGTAACCCGATCCGCCGCGATGCCGCGCTGCTTAATGTACTCCACGGCCGACTCGGCCCGTCGCTGCGATAGCGCCTGGTTGTAGGGATTGTCGCCCCGCGCGTCGGTGTGCGAGGATAGCTCGATGTTCAGCGTGGGGTTGTTCTTCATTATTTCCACCAACTGATCGAGCTCCCGCGCCGCGCTGGGGCGAATAGCCGATGCGTCGAAGTCGTAGTAGATGTTGTCTGGATTCAGTTTTTCACTGCTGAGCAGGCTTAGGTTCTTGGTGGTGGTGGCCCCGCCATTGCGGGTGACCTGCACCGAGTCTACGCCGCTGAAGTAGTTTTTCTGCCGCGCCCGCACCTCGTAAGCTTGATCAGGGTCCACCTTAAGCTGATAGCGGCCCTGTTCGTCGGCGGTGGCTCGGGCGATGGTTTGATCAGTCTCCGGATCGATCAGCGTGACGGTGGCTCCGGACAAAGCTTGCCCGGTGTTCTGGTCAGTGACCTGCCCCTGCACGATGTAGTCCGGACGCTTGCGCAGACGGTTTTCTACCGTATAGGTGCCCGCCCGGGCTTGCGCGGCGCTGATGCGCTCCAGCTGCTCTTCGTACTCGTCGCCTTCTTCCGTCTGCACGGTGTAACCGCTATCCGGCGCTACTTCAAATTCGTAACGCCCAGCTTCGTCGGTGATCGTGTCTTTCACCACGTTGCCCTCCTCGTCGCGGATAGTCACGGTCACATCGGCGAGCGGCTCGCCGGTTTCTTCGTCCGTCACCTGCCCCTGCACCAGCAGCACGGCCGGTTTGCTGATCACCACGGCGTACAGGTTATCGTCGGCTCCGCCCCCTCCCCGATTGGAAGAAAAGAAACCGTGCCTCCCGGCCGAGTCCAGCACCAAGGCGAAGTCATCGAGGCTGGAGTTGACCGGGTAGCCCAGGTTTTCCGGCTGGGCATCGGGAGTAGCGACCCGAAAAATGTCCAGGCCGCCCAGGCCCGCGTGCCCGCGGGAGGCGAAGTAGAGCGAGCCGTCGGTGTGCACGAAGGGGAACATCTCGTCACCGGCGGTGTTGATGGGTTCGCCCAGGTTGCGCGGCGTGCCCCACTGCCCTTGCTGGTAGTCGCAGGCGTACAGGTCGGTGCCGCCGAAGCCCCCGGGAGCGTCGGAAGCGAAGTACAGGGTTTGCCCATCGGCACTCATGGCGGGTTGGCCGGTGGCGTGCTCGTCGTTGTTGAAGGGCAGGGGTTGCACGTTGGTCCAGCCGTCGCCCTCGCGGTCGGCAATAAACAGTTTGAGCTTGTTGATGCCCGCTTCGCTTTCTTGCACCTCACCGTCCACGTAGCTGTTGCGGGTGAATATCATGCGCTGCCCGTTGTTGAAGAAGGTGGCCGAACCTTCGTGAAACTTGGTGTTGATACCCCGGTCGAGGGGTCGGGGATCTCCCGCCACGCCGTTGGTGTCCACCGGCACGTAGTACAAGTCCAGAAAGGGGGTGTTGTTCCAGCGAAACGTTCGTTCGGTGAGGCCCTGCCCCCGCTCACAAGCGGCGTAGACGATGCCGTCTTGGTAGTAGGCTGCGCCGTACTCGGTCAACTCGGTGTTGATGGACAACGGCTTCACCTCGTAGTAAGCCGAGTCCTCGTAGAACTGCCCCAGCGCGCGGAAGCCCTCAATCTTTTCTTCGGCCAGCGCTTCCTGCGTCAGGCTTTCGTACTGCTGCCGGGCAGCATCGTAGTCTTGGGTGGCTCCCAGCGATTGGGCGTAGGCCAGTTGATCGTCGGTGGTGAGCAGACTGTCGGGCGCAGTGACCTGACCGAACCAGTAGGCCGATTGCGTCAGATCATTCATGCGGTAATAGCAACGGGCCAGCTTGAGCTTGATTTCGTCTTCGTTCCGCTTGGATCGGCCCAGCGCCTGCTGGTAGAGTTCGGCGGCCGGGGCAAAAGCAAATTGATCGTAGAGGCGGTCGGCCCGCTTTTCGTTGCTGCCCAGGCCAGTGAAGATGTTCTGCCCGAAGCCTAGGGTGGTGACGAGTAATAAAAAACTAACGAAGATATACCTCATACTAAATCAGAAGTAACGGGGTGAAAGTACTTTAGACTTGCCGAAGGCGAAGCGGTAGTTGAGCATCAGCTCGTGCGAACCATTGTTGAAGTCCTGCAGGTCGCTGATGGTGTAGTCGTAGGCGTAGCCCAACCGCAGTTGGTCGGTGAGCAAGATCTCCAGTAGCCCGCTCACCGCATCCTGGCTGCGGTACGAGCCGCCGATCCACAGCACTTCGCGAATCAGCAGATTCAGGTTGAGGTCGTAGCCCACCGGGGCTCCCGGCACCGCCCGCACCAGCACGTTGGGCTTCAGCTTAAGCGAAGGCCCCAGATCAATTACGTAGCCCGCCGTCACGAAGTAGTGCCGGTACTGCCGGGCCACCGAGCCGTCCAGGTTCTCATAATAATCGTTGTTCAGAATCTGTGGCACCGAAGCGCCCAGGTAGAAGCGCTCGGTATGGTAGAACAAGCCCGCCCCGGCGTTGAACAAGGCCCCGCTCGTCACGTTGCCCGCTACCCCCGGATCGGCTCCGCGGAAGGTGAGCTGCGCCAGATCGGAACTGTAACTGTCAAAACCGGCCTGCAAGCCCAGCGCCAGCCGCCCCTTGCCCACCGGAATGCGGTAGGCGTACGAGGCGTAGGCCGACCAGCGGTTCGATACGCCGATCTCGTCGTTCATCACCAGCAGGCCCAACGCTGCTCTATCGGTCACGGGCGAGTGGGCCGCAAAGGTACGGGTGTCGGGGGCGCCGTCGATGCCCGCCCACTGCCAGCGGGTGAGCACCGTGAGGTCGAGCGCGTCCTGACTACCGGCGTAGGCGGGGTTCAGGGCCAGGCCGTTGAACATGTACTGCGTGTAAAGCGGTTGCTGCTGGGCGTGCGCCAGGAGCGCTCCGCAGCAAATAGCAATGGTGAGTAAGGGTTTTTTCATAGGTTGCGGTGGTTTAGCGGACGAGCACCACGTAGCCGGTGCGGGGCGGGGTTCCGTCGCCTAGGTCAATCACGTAAAAGTAGGTGCCGTCGGGCACGGTGCTGTTGCCCAGCGTGCTCACGTTGGCTTCGCCCGTCCAGGCGCGGTCAGTGTTGTTGTAGCCGGTGACTTCGTACACCAGGTTGCCCCAGCGGTTGTAGACTTTCACCACGTTGTTGGCGTAGTCGGGATTGCGAATGCCCTCGATCACCCAAACGTCGTCGCCCCGGCCGGGGGCAAAGCCGTCGTAGATAAACAGTTCCGGTTCTTCCGGGTCCAGGTAGTCGGGGATGCCGTCACCGTCCGAGTCTTGCGGATTTTCCGGGTCGGGGCCCACCTCGTCCACGTCGGGAATGCCGTCGCCGTCGGTGTCGGTATCGTCACCGTCGGGCACCGTCACGATAAAGGTGACCGTGGCTTGGTCGCAGACGGGCGGATCGGTGTCGGTGCACACTTCATAGACGATAGAGTCGGTGCCCAGAAAGCTACCGGTGGAAGTATAGGTGAGCGTGCCGTTGTCGGTCAGCGTCACGGTGCCGTTCTGCGGGGGAGTGACGGGAGTAGCCGTAAAGGTATAGCCTACCCCAGCGGGAGCGGTGACGCTACCGTTCAGGTCGGCGGTGAGCGCCACGTTGCGCTCTACGGTGAAGGTGGTATCGCTCACGCTAAAGTTATCTTCGCTCACCACCGGATTCACCTGAATCAACACCACCGCGCTGCTGCAAGAGTCGGTCACCACGTCGTCGCAGATCTGGTAGGTGAACTGGTCTTCGCCCGAGAATCCGTCGTTGGGAGTGTAGGTGAAGGTGCCGTCGGGATTGAACACCAGCGTGCCGTTGCTCACGTTCTGGTCGGCCACCAGGGTAGGGGGCGCGCCGGTATCGGGGTTGCGGTCGTTATCCAGCACGTTGCCCGTCGCCTCTTCGCCCGCGTCGATAGCAAAGGTGTCGGCCACCGCCTCCGCGAAACCGTTGTCCACAGTGAAGATCAGTTCTACTTCACCCGGAATACCCAGCTCGTTGCTCACGAACACGGTGATGGTGTCGTTGCCCAGGTAGTCGGCGCTGGCCACGTAGACCAAACAAGTGTCGTTGAGCTCTCCGATGGCGCCCTGCCGGTAGGCCCGTCCGGTGTTAGGTGACACCTGGATGCTATCAATCTGGTGGATGTCGCTACAACTGGCTAACTGCAGGCAATGCACGGTGCTATCGCCCTGCATCAGCGTATCCACGAAGTAACGCAAGGTAGGGAAGCCATTTACGGGATTGAGCACGTCTACTTTGCGGGCGAAGTTGGACAGAAAGGCGTAGGTACCCCCTGGATCACCCACCGAGGTAGGCGTCGGTAGCGGACCGCCCACCACCACCGCCAGGTGGAAGAATTCGGCCGACTGTACGATCACGTTCGGCGGCTGGTCGCCAGGGTAGGCAAACGAAAAGGTCTGCCAGTCGATCACCGGTACGTCGAGTAATTCTCCGTCAAAAGCTCCTCCTATAAAAGCGGTGTAGGGTTGATTGTTGATGAGCAGACCATCAAAAGCCGTGGTGGGAGCGAAGATGTGGATGCGGTTATCGTCGTCGGCATCGCCGAAGCGGTTAAAGGACAGGTACTGACTGCCCGCGCAGTCGATAGAGGGCACTACCGACATACCCAGTTCGTGGTTCGATAGGCCCGAGAAGTGGTACACGTAAGCCGGAGCGCTGGTTTGAATGTGATGGGGCACGTCGATTGAGTCGCGACCGCCGAATAAAGTATACTCGTAAATTTCTCCTTCGCTAATAGTAGTAGGTACTACCGTGCCGTCGATGGTGATTTCGGTATTGGGGGCGGTTCCGATAATGATGGCGTAGTCGGTGGGGTCGTCTGGGTCGTTAGCAACATTCTCGTTGCGCTGGGTGCCACCCCGGGCAATAATGTATTCGGTGCCGATCATGGGGAAGATATCGGAGGTAATGGGTACGGTTTGGTCGATGCCCGCATCGGCGTCGGGGGTGGTAGGGTCGTTCAGGTCTATAATCGACGACTGGGGAAAGCGCAGGTGCTGTCCGCCCGACATCACCGCGATGGGTTGGGTGGCCGTTACGTGGGTACCGGCCAAGTTGTTGAGGTCGTTATCTCCGGTATACAAAGAGAAGCCCGCCGCATCTGAAGTAGTGGCCGAAGTGTTATTGTTATTACGTACCAGGTAGGTTTGGTTCCGGTTCAGGGTAACCGTGATGGTGTTCACCGGGCCGGTGCCGGTGGTGAAATTAACGCCGGTGGGGGCCTCAAAAATGACCTCGGTACCGTCTTCGGTGGCCAGCACCGAGATGAAGTGCACGTCGTCGGCTCCGTACTTCTCGTTGGTAACCTGGGTTTGGGTGCCCGCCCAGAATTCTTCGCCCAGCGCGAAGCGGCCCTTGAGCGATGCCAGCGCCTGGTTACGCTGCGATAGGTTGCGGTAGACCACCGATACGGCTTCGTCGGCGGTGATGATCAGTCCTTTGTCGCCCTCGGCGGTAAAGGCCGTGTAGGTCATACCCTGCACGGTGGTAAGCGGCACAATCAGTGGAGTACCGGCTATTGCCGTACCGGTGGCCACCACCGTGCCATTGGTAAGCGCGACGGTTACCTCGGCCTCGGTGTAGGGGGTGCTAATGACCAGCTCGGTAGGCTGAGCCTGCCCCCCGAAGCCCTGGGGTCCGTTGTCGCGCGGCTCCCACACCGGGGGCATCCAGTGCCGGGTGTCAAGCTGGGCGTGGGCAGGAGATAAGATTAGCCCCAATAGACCAATAAACAACAAGCGAATCAGGTAAATTCGTGGCATAGGCTAGAAGTAAATGCGAGTAAGATATGAGAATAAATCTATAAACTGAGCAAATGTCAGTGAATAAAGGTGAAAAAAGGTAAGGTGCCGTAGAAATTTAAACGCATCCAAATGTGCCATTGCTTCCGTCACCCGCGGACTGGCGGGTAATTCGTGACTCTTTATCGTCATTTCTGACGAAGCGATAGCCATCGTGGCCCGGCGTAGATCAGGAATCCCCCTGATACGAAGACATAATTCTTATGACGAATTGCCAGCTTTTGGCTTCGTAATGATTGGTATTTAATTTTCTGCTTTCAGCCAAAGTATCCAGTCGCCTTCGGCGGGGGCGGTGAGGGATAATTCATCATTTCCGTTTACGTCCGAAGCGTAAACCCAGGTACCCGTGTCAGGGTCGAACCATTGCACGGATAGTCTGCCGGAAGGAAGCTTCATAGCCACAGTCGGTGCTTCATTTTTCGGGTAGTCATTCTGGGGAGTATTGCCGCTGGGATTAGCCAAATATACGAGGTAGTTAGCATCATCACGGATGCATTTATACCGCAAGGAGTCGCCGTTTACCAACGCATCGTCCGGCTGCATACCTACCAACGTTAGGCCCGACTCTTGAAAGAACTGATGAATATGCCGAAAGTCGTGCCCGCCCTGAAACAGAATTCCGGCGCGGTTGGCGTCAAAATAGCCGGTCACGCCTTTATCGCGCCCCTGGTGCGGTTGATAGCGCAGCAGCACGTTCTTTTCCGGGCCCTGAAACTCTGCTCCTAGGTAAGGGTCATACGTTTTCAACCCACCGTAAGTAGCGTGCCCTCCTGAAAACAACGATGCCCACATCAATCGCCGAAAGAAATAGCGCGGGTGGGCCGGTGGGCGGTACAGCTCGTAGCGGTCTTCATCAATCACCGCCGGTTGCTTAGCTTTCGGGCGGTACTCCAGAATAAGTGACCCAGCTACTTCGTCCAGGCTTTCCAGCGTGACTATATCCGACCAGGGTTCCGAGGCAAAATCATAACCGGTGAACCGGGCTTGGTGGTTGGTGATAAGCGTACCCCAGGGTTCCCGGTCGTGATAATCCTGGCCCATCCGGCGGATCGTCCGGTGGTATACCTCACGCCCCGAAATAGTGGCTACCGTATCGGCCATAATCTTACGGTCGTTGGTCATGGCCCACTGAACGTTAGGAAGCGCCGACCAGCGAGCCTGAGCGTAGCGGGCAATCATCCGGGAGGCTTCGTCACCTTCCCCGTAACGGCGGATCATCTCAGTATCTTCCGCGTGGGGCATCAGTTGAAAGATAATCTGCGGATGGTTTTCCAGCGCGTAGCGCAGGCGGCTTTCTATCTCTTTCCAAACAAACAGCGAAAGGTCACGGCCGTTGGGCATTAACAGCTCATTGATCTCACCCCGGGACATAGCAAACCACGTTCGCACTTTCGTTGCCCCCATTTCTGCTGCCTGGTCAATGTAGGCCTTCCAGTGCGGTTCGGTCGGTACTACGTAGCGGTAACCGGTATCGCCAATGTGTAAAAACCACGCACCATTATCGTAGGCAAACTGATAAGGATCGTCGGGATGAATCCGCAGTTTCCCCCTAAAGTCAGATGACCGTACCGTAAATGTCCCTTGCCGGTTGTTCAGCCCTTGGTTATTAGATGTTGATCTCCACTGCCACTCGCCTTCCGTATCGCAGTAAGCCCGGGCCCGGTAGCTGATGCCGCCATCATAAAATCCGTCAACGGTTACCTCCGAACCATCCGGTCGGGTGAAGGTAACTTTCAAAGTTATATCGTAGTAAGGGTTCTGCTCAACGGGAGACGCATTCAACGCAATCTCGTAGACCCCTCGCTGATAAGCTTGGTGGCCATGACTGATGTGAACTGGGCTACTGCTTTGAGCTACCGCAAAGTTGGTAAGTAAAAAGATAAGTAAGGTTAGAAAATGACGCTTCATTTGACTGCAAACGTTAGAGGGGTTGGGTAGGGAAGCTACGTATTTGCCCAACAAGTTGCAACCTGGCGCCCCCCGCATCGTGAAACGGGCCGTGCTAATTCAGCCGATAGGTGAGGCCAAACCGCACCAGGCGGGCGCTGGCTTCAAAACTTCCTCCGATATATCCTCCCATATAATTGGATAGTCCGTGCGAGTAGCCCGCGTAGCCTCCGTAGCGGCGATAACTTACCGCTACCCCGCCCCTCAGTCGGAAGTCAACATCCAGCGACGACCCCCGGTTTTTATTGGTGGTGACGGTTGTAGTGCCCCCGGTTGCTTCGCCCCGTTCGTGACTGCTTAGGTTGTATCCCAGTTCGGGCCCAGCCGTCACGTCAATCGACACCTTGCCTACCGGCACGCGCCACCCCAGGTGCGGATGCGCGGTGATGAAGCGGTGGCGGTAGATCGTTTTCCCGGTGGCGGCTACGGAATTACCTTCCAGTCCGTTAATTCGATCAATTAGCACCTTGCTGCGCAGCCATTCGGCCCCCAGGTTCAGCCCCCCGACCAGGCCTTGGGCACTGATGCGTTGCCACTGCGCGGATACCCCGGCCGACAACGCGGGCCGGGCACCGTAGGGACTGTTGGTGTAGCTGTTGCCGGGGAAGCGGCTCTGGTTGATCTGCGAGTAATTGTTAGCTGATTCGCCCGCGAACCGGAACAGTCCCGAGTTCAGCTGAAGGGAGTATTCGGTGGACTGGGCGGGAGCGGAGAGGGCCAACAGACCGGCGGGTAGCAAGGCGGCTAACCGGGCGATGGGCAAGCGATAGTTCTTCATAGCGGTTATTGGAAACGGTGGGTGCGGAAAATTTGTAGGATAAGGGGTTCGTTTCTAGGGGAAAGCATGGACAACACGTTCAATTGTTGCTGATCACCGGCATCCAGGTAAATGGACATACGTACCGCACCAGTATCATTCGTTCTCGTTTCTTTTTCGACGATAGCAGGAATACCGTTAACGGTGAGCCGCCGGAAATACAGCGTTTGATCATCCTGCTTGATGTTGTCCAAGCTGCCAAAACTCAGGTAGCCTTGGTCAAAGTAGATCGTGTCGCCTTTGGGTCCGCCAATGCGCCCCACGTACGTGTCGATGCCCTGATCTTGCCGCAAGGCCCACCCCGCGGGCGTGTTGAGGGTGAACGCGCGCGCATCAATACGATTGGGTAAGTCGTATTCCTCGTCTGATGAGCAGCTTGCCAGCAGAATGATTAGAAAAAGCGGGGCGTGGATTGATTTGGGTAGTCTCATGTTTATTGAGACCCTAATCCGATTAGTTTGGTTGTAATGTTGTTTGGATAATGGGGCCTGACGTTCCACTATTTCCATAGCCCACAAATTAGTATGTGATAGTGTCTTTTTAGTCGCCATTCCGGCCGTAGCAAAGCCCAGAGCCGGAATCTCCGGCTACAATGGAGGAGATTCCGGGCATTTCCTTCCGCTATGCTACAGTAAATCCCGGAATGACGGCTCTGGTTAGCGTTTTTTAGCGCTAATTGCATATGCTTATTAATCCGTGGGGTATGTGGTTAGGTTTTTATAGTTTTGTCGCTTAACCCTACACAAAGCTCTGTTTTGGGCAATGAACGGCCCGTTATTTCGTACTCATACCGAACTAACCATCGTTAATGAATTTGATTCAACGCTTTTTTAAGCAGGAAGGACGGAAGCTCCGCCGAAAGCCGCTACGCTACCTCTCCGTTCGGCTGGGCGGCTTGGTCGTGCTGGGGCTGGTATCGGTGCTGGCCCTGTATTTTGCCGTGCGGGCCGAGGTATTTGGGAAATTACCCACCGACGAACAGCTACGCACCATTCAGAACTTCACTGCCTCGGAGGTGTATACCTACGACCGTATTCTGCTGGGGCGCTACTACGTAGAGAACCGCACCAACACCACGCTCGACAACATCAACCCGGCCATCGCCGAAGCGCTGGTGGCTACCGAAGACGCCCGCTTCTACGAGCATAACGGGGTGGACCGGCGCAGCCTGGCGCGGGTGCTGGTGAAGAGCATCCTGCTGCGGCAAGAAAACTCCGGCGGCGGCAGCACCATCAGCCAGCAGCTGGCCAAAAACCTGTTCCCGCGGCAACATTACAGCGTTCTGACGCTCCCGGTGAACAAGATCAAAGAAATCACGGTGGCCACCCGCCTGGAGGGGATGTACAGTAAAGACGAAATCCTGATGCTGTATCTGAACACCGTACCCTTCGGGGGCAACGTGTTTGGCATTGAGGCCGCCTCGAAGCGGTTCTTCAATAAGTCGGCCAAGGAACTAGGCACCCAAGAAGCCGCTACGCTCATCGGAATGCTCAAGGCCACCACCTACTACAGCCCGCGCCTGTATCCCGACCGCTCGCAGCAGCGGCGCAACGTGGTGCTGGGGCAGATGGCCAAGTACGACTACCTCACGGCTGCGCAGCGCGATTCGCTGCGGGCCCTGCCCCTGGAGCTCAACTACCGCAACGTAACCCATAATACCGGACTGGCACCTTACTTTCGGGAGAAGCTGCGCGGAGAAATACAGCAGTGGCTTAACGAGCACCCCAAAGAAGACGGATCCCCCTATAATCTCTATACCGACGGGCTTAAGATATACACCACCCTGGACGCTCGCCTGCAGCGCTACGCCGAGCAAGCGGTAGCCGAGCATCTGAAAAAGCTACAGAAGGACTTCTTCGCGCACTGGAAGGATAAAAAACCCTGGGGCAAGGAAGACCAATCGCTGCAGCAGGCCAAACGCCGCTCGGAGCGCTACCGTCTGCTCAAATCGCTGGGCAAGTCCGACGGAGAGATTGACACGATTTTCAGTACGCCCATTCCTATGACGGTGTTTACCTGGGAGGGCGAACAGGAGAAAACGATGTCGCCGATGGACTCCATTGCCTACTACCAGATGTTCCTGAACGCCGGGTTTCTGGCCGTGCGTCCCGAAACCGGCGAGGTGAAGGCCTGGGTGGGCGGCATCGACCATAAGTACTTTCAGTACGACCACGTGACGGCCCGGCGGCAGGTGGGGTCCACCTTCAAGCCCATCGTGTACGCCGCCGCGCTGGAAGACGGGGCCCAGCCCTGCGACTTTATCAAGAACGAGCAGCGGGTGTACGAAGACTACGACGACTGGTCGCCCGGCAACTCGGATGGTGATTACGAGGGCAGTTACTCGATGGCCGGGGCACTGGCCAAGTCGGTGAACACCGTGACCGTGGAGCTGATGATGCGCACCGGGGTAGAGAACGTGGTGGACCTGGCCCACCGTATGGGCATCGAAAGTCCGCTGCCCGACCGGCCCGCCATTGCGTTGGGCACCGCTGACCTGTCGCTCTACGAGATGCTGACCGTCTACGGCACGCTGGTGAATCGGGGCGTGCGGGTAGCTCCGTCATACCTGCTGGGTATTGAGGACAAGGATGGCAACGTGATCGCTAACTTCAAGAACGAGGTAGAGCCGGAGCGCGCCTTGTCAAGCGAAACGGCCGACCTGATGGTGAACATGCTCAAGAACGTGACCGATACCGGGGGCACGGCCCGTCGCCTGCGCTATACCTATAAGTTACGCAACGATCTGATCGGCAAAACCGGCACCACGCAGTCGCACGCTGACGGCTGGTTCATTGGGGCCACGCCCAAACTGGTGTTCGGTTCGTGGGTGGGAGCGGACAATCGTTTGGTACGCTTCCGTACCATTCGGGAGGGGCAGGGGGCCAATACGGCCTTGCCCATTGCGGCGCTCTTTCTGGACAAGTTCAATCGGGACGAAACGTTCAAGAACATCCGGTATGCCCGTTTCCCCGAGCCATCGCGCAGCGTGCTGGCCCAACTGAATTGCCCGATGTATGAGGAAGACCGTCCCGGCCTGTTCGAGCGCATCTTCGCCGACAAGGATGAGAAAAACGAACGCGATCCCAACGGCGAACGCCGCGTAGCTGACCAGCAACGGCCCGAATACACGGGTCGTGACCGGTCGGAGCGGGCCCCGCGGCGGCCCCCTCGTGAGCGGAAAAAGCTCAAGGACGTGCTGCGGGATATCTTCGGGGGGAACTAGGATCAGGATTTACGGGATGATATACAAAAATGGGCAGAATGGGGCGGTAGTTAAGTACTGACCTGGAGCAGAGCTTCTGGCGCTGTAACTAGCTCAAGGGACTTTTCTAAACCCTACCCGAGCAGATTGGGTCCCGGTGAAGTTGCTTTCAGTAACCAGTATCCTTCATTGCAACTGTATTCACTAAAGCGTTCATACCGTTGGATCGGATAACGCTATCGCCACCCATCAACCAGAAATCCAGAATAATCTATACCTCAACGAGTATTACTTGTTGCCAGTGAGTAGCGCAAGGCTGCGTTTAGCACCCCAGCATCGCCTTCCCAATGCTCGGCGTCACCAAAAGGATTTATGAAATCGAAGCGAAGAGCGGTGCTAACGCGCTCCGTGAACTGGTAACGTACTCCGGTGGCCGCGTGAAAGCCTACGTTACCCGTGTTCACCGTTCGTTCGGACTGATTCTGCGCTCTACGCACCAAGCGTTGCCGTAGGTAAGCCGGTCCGGCAAAGACCTCCACCGAAAACCTCTCAATCGGCATTGTTACTATCAAATCAAAAGCCAAAGCTGAGAAGGAGGGACGCAGCTCTACTGCCTGGTTAGTGGACCGCACGACCCCGGTCGCCTTCATTTGGGCAATGGCTAGGTACTGAGCAGCGACCGAAAAGTGCTTGCTAAAGCAGTACCCGGCCGCTACCTTCAGCGAAGGACTCATCTGCTGCAGGTCAGTGAGCGCGACCGTCGGGATTCCGTCCTCAGCCCGGGCGTACCCCCCGCTCAATTCAACAAAGAAGCGCGGTTCTTGGGCAAGGCTCGCGGTTGAAAAGAGCACAAGAAAGAGGGCAAGAAAGCGATTAATAAAGCTCAAAACCGAATACCTAGTTGGATGCCCCCAATAAAAATGATCTCGTTGCCCACCTCTTTCTCAAGCGTATCGTCGGTATAGATGGGCCAGGGATCAGACTGGTAGACGGTGCCCCCAATGCCAAGTTGGATGGCGGTGTACCAGCGCGAGTTCGGAATGTCGTATTTGTAGCCTCCTAATAACTGCGCGCCCCAATCCAGACTTTGATATTCTTGCCCGGTGGTTACATGGTTGCGCAAATTGCCGTAACCAATCTGTTGATTCACCTCCACGTGAAAGCCCCGGAACAGATACTGCCGGTAGCCGGTGACCAAACTATAGTCGGAAAAGCGGCCTTCGGTATCTCGGTCTTGCGGGAAATTGACGTTGAAACCTACCAGAAGGTCGCCCTTCAGATCGTTTCGCTGCCACAGGGTGCGCGTGGCCTGGACCCGAATCAGATTTCCCGGAAAGATGGGCCAGAGAATGTTCGTTTCTAGTCCCCACTTTGGCTGGTGCAGTGGTCTTTTCTCCTCAATTTGCTGAGCCACGCTTTGGTTAACGGCGAAAAGAAGCAGGGCAATGACTAGGGTATCTTTTAAATGTTTCATAAGGGTTGAATTTTGAGCACAAAAGTGCATCAGTGAGGGTATATTAAAAGTTGTATCCAAGGCGAAGCGATCCTAACGGGAAGGGAGTCTCACCCACCTCGTTTTCTAAAGATTCACTTTCAAAGACCGGCCAGGGGTTGGATTTGTAGACAACCCCCGCCACTCCGAACTGGGGCAGGATGTACCACTTGTGGTTGGCGAAATTAAATTTGTAGCCGACGTATCCGGTCACTAGCCAGTCGAAGCTGCGGTAGTCTTCCCCGGTACTCACGTGGTTTTCCAGGGTGCCTATCCCGGTGGTTTGGCTAAATTCCACGTGCAACCCTTCCCACAGATACTGTCGGTATCCTGAGGCTAGGCTAAGGTCAGAGAAGCGCCCCTCGGTGGTGCGATCTTGCGGAAAGTCGTAGTTCACTCCCACGTAAACATCGCCGCGCAAATGGCCCTTCTGCCACAGGTTAAACAAAACGTGTCCGCGAAAGGCCCCCGGAAAGAATGGCCAGAGGGCATCTACTTCTGCTGATACTTTGGGGTGATAGGGGCGAGAAGGAGTTGCGTCGAACTCCTGGGCCAGAGCGAACGGTGCCACCAGAATCGTCAGGATGAAGAAGGTAATTATGCGAATAGTCATCTTTGTAGCTGTTTGGTTCGCTACAAAGATGGGGGGGTAGTCTCTTGCTTTTCGTTGATCTTGGTTAAGAAATACGACTCTGGGTATGAATTTCTTGGCGAGTACACCGCAACAACCCTGGTTCGGTCTTCTGGTAAGTGGTCAATCAGAAAGATTATACAACGCCATCCCGGTACCACGCAGCGCTTGGCACCTGGTGTCCGGTGTGGAATTCCCCGTCTTGGTTCTTCTTCCTTTCTTAACTGAAGTCAATGAAACAAAGGGGCGGGGTGGCGTATCTTTGTGGTATCTCAAACAACAAAAAAATTAACGATGCAGACTCTCAAGGCTAGCCTTCACCCTCAATTGATACTTCTATCCTTCTTGTTCTTGCTTTTTAACGGTATTCTTTGTGGGCGGGCAACGGCTCAAAGCGTAGACAATAGCGCTATCAAACTGTCAAACGACTTTAAGAATTCGGTCGAAGGAAGCGTTTTACTTCCCTTTTTTCCAGGAAACGAGTTGCTACTCAAGTATACCCGCACCATTTGGAAGCAACCGAAAACGCGGGGGGAATTGGTAACCGGAATACACTTTCACATTCAAACGGAACGAGACGGCGGGATATACGATGACTATCAAGTCGTTCTTGCTTACCGGCAATTCTTGTGGAAAGGCCTCCATATAGAAGCAGGCGTAGAGCCCAAACTCTACTACCGAATGGAAGAGGCTACCTACTCAGACCGAACGCACGAAGGCTACGGACTTTTTACCTATACCATGGCGGGATACCAAATCGAGGCCGTCAACCGTGATAATTTCTCTTTCTTTATTAATGTCCAACCAGTTGGGGTGGCATTGAGTGTTTTTCATAGCGACAACTGGGCAAAAGACGCTGAAGGAAATGAGGGAGATGATCTTTTGTACTTTGGTAATATTGCTTTAGGAATACGATTCTAGAGGACTGTTGTCTTTTGCAAACTGATTTAAAGATCCGTATCTCGGGTGTAGATTTTCTTGCGGATACGACTCAGCGACTCGGGTTTGATGCCCAAGTAGCTGGCGATCAGGTACTGGGGCACTCTTTCGACCACTTTAGGCCGTTCATTGATGAGGTTGAGATAGCGCGTTTCGGGCGACTCGGACAAGAACGAATTATTGCGCTGGTGGGCCGATATGTACACGCGCTCAATAAACAGTCTTCCCAGGCGCTCAAATTTTGGCAGACGCTGGTAGAGATTCTGCAAGTCTTCGTACGAAATGAGCAGCAGTTCGGTATCCTCTAGGGCGCGAATATTAATCTTAGAGGGTTCATTGGTGATGAAGCTATAAAAGTCGGCCGCCCAGTGGCCTTCAAAAAAGAACTGACCTACCTTAGTTTCGCCCTCATCGGACAGGTAGTAATACATGAGTCCTGATGCCACAAACGCAATGTGGTGAGCAACTTTGCCTTCCTCAATAAAGTGTTCTTTCTTTTTAAATCGCTGCCTGATGAGCCTTTCTTCAAACAAAGAATACTCGCTGGGCGAAAGGTCTACTAGCTTTTTTACCAATTGTTTCAGCCTGTTTTTC
This sequence comes from Cyclobacteriaceae bacterium, assembly GCA_965217295.1. Classification (GTDB taxonomy): domain Bacteria; phylum Bacteroidota; class Bacteroidia; order Cytophagales; family Cyclobacteriaceae; genus Tunicatimonas. The sequence goes on along the minus strand of CBDCHR010000008.1, from coordinate 410,472 downwards.
ATACCAAGTCATACGAAACCGAAACCAGGTTGTTTTTATGCCTTCTTCCGCTCCTTCACGGCGTAATCCACCGCGCGAGCGGCCATGGCCATAAAGGTGAGCGACGGGTTTTGAGTGGATACTGAAGTCATGCAGGCCCCGTCGGTGACGAACACGTTTGGGCAAGCGTGCATTTGGTTCCAGCCGTTAAGCATCGACGTCTTGGGGTCTTTGCCCATGCGGCAGCCGCCCATCTCGTGGATGTCCAGTCCGGGATTCTGGCCGGTATCCACCTGGGTAATGTCTTTGAAACCGGCTTTCTCCAGCATTTCGGAGGCTTGTACGTGGAAATCGGCCAGCATGCGTTCGTCGTTCTCGTCGTAGTTGATGTTGGTCACTAACTGCGGCATACCCCAGGCATCGGTTTCGGTGGTGCTCAGCGTGACGGTGCTTTCTTCTTTGGGCAGCGTTTCGCCCATGCCCAGCACGAACATCCGCCACGACCCCAGTTCGCGAAGCCCGTCTTTCCACTCGGCCCCGAAACCGTTGCGCGCTTGTGCCGGGTCAAACTGATCGCGGGAGGCGTTGATGTACATGGCGTAGCCGCGCTTGAAGTCCACGTCGGGATCTTGCTGTCGCAGGTTACGGAACCGGGGCAGGTACCCGGCGTTGGGGCGGCGGCCGTAGTAGTACTTATCGTCGTAGCCCTCGGCGGTGGCGGTAACGCGGCCGCGGTAGTTGTGGAAGGCCACGTACTTGCCCAGCGTGCCGCTGTCGTTGCCCAATCCATTAGGGAAGCGGCGCGAGGTAGAGTTCAACAGCAGCAGGTTGGTGTTGAGGGTGGCGGCGTTGACAAAGATCAGGTCGGCGTAATACTCGGTTTCTTCTTGGGTGTTGGCGTCGACCACGCGCACGCCGGTTACTTTTTCTTTCGTGTCATCGTAGATAATAGATCGCACCACCGAGTCGGGTTGCAGGGTCAGGTTGCCGGTTTTGGCGGCCCAGGGCAGGGTGGAGGCATTGGAGCTGAAATAAGCTCCGTAGGGGCAACCTCGGTAGCACAAGTGGCGGTACTGGCACTGGGCGCGGCCCTGCTGCCGGTGAATCTCCTGCGGCTCGGTCAGGTGCGCGCAGCGTCCGATGATCATCTGCCGGTCTTGGTAGTGCTGGGCGATGCTCTGCTGAAACGCCTCTTCCACGCAGTTGAGCTGCATGGGAGGCAGAAACTCGCCGTCGGGCAGGTTGTCGAGTCCGTCGCGGTTGCCACTGATGCCCGCAAATTTCTCTACGTGGCTATACCAGAGAGCTAAGTCTTGGTACCGAATGGGCCAGTCGGTGGCGTAGCCGTCGCGGGCCGGACCCGCAAAGTCGAAGTCGCTCCAGCGTTGGGTTTGCCGGGCCCACAGCAATGACTTGCCGCCCACTTGGTAGCCACGGATCCAGTCGAAGGGCTTCGCTTGGGTGTAGGGATGCTCTTTATCTTTAACAAAGAAATGCTCGGTGAACTCGTCGAAGGCGTAGCACTTGGCCACCACCGGGTTTTCTTCCCGCACTGAGGCAGCAATTTTGCCGTGGTGGGGCATCTCCCAGGGCGCTTTAGTGGCGGTGGGATAATCCTTTCCGTGCACCACGGCCCGGCCCCGCTCCAGCACGAGCGTTTTGAGACCTTTGTCGCACAGTTCTTTGGCAGCCCAACCGCCGCTGATGCCGGAGCCAACCACAATGGCGTCGTAGGTATTTTGCTGGGCGACTTTGATGTTTAAATTGATCATACAATTAATATTCAAGAAGAAACCTAATGAACCGGTTTCTTCTGAACTGCTTTTTTACGGCGACGATATTTTTGATACTCAACTGGTCCAACAAAACCGGCCAGAAGGCTAAAGAAGACACCGATCCACGCCCATACTTCAAAATTACTCATCGTCGTATCGTTATAATTGCCTTTTGTTAAGCCAAGTTCCAGCCCTGCCGATACTCGCGCTTCAGGTGCCGGTTCACCTCGTCGTTGTTGGTGAACTTCATGTTCTTGCTGTCGTAGCGTAGGGTTTCGCCGGGGGCGTGCAAGGCTACCACTCCCAGTAGCATGGTTTCGTTGAGCGGGGCGGCGTACTCGAACGGACAAGAAATTTCCTCTTCGCCCTTGATGGCGCGAATCCAGTTCATTTCGTGCGCGTCGCGTCCACCCTCAATGCGCTTGAAGGTTTCGGGAGTGTCCTTGTATTCTTCCATCAGGTTCTGAGGATACATCTGCGGATCGGCTCCGTAGGTTTTGTGGGTCAGGATGCCTTTTTCTCCGACAAAGATCACCCCGCCGGTGCGGTCGAGTTCCACCTCGTCGGGCATCACGTCGGGGCGGGCGGGCATCAGGCCGCCGTCGTACCAGTGCATCATCACGGGCGGTTTTTCGCCTCGCGCAGCAAAGCCGTAGTGCACGGTGGTAGAAAGCGGATAGGTGGCTAGGTCTTCTTCGTTGCCGCCCCACGGGGTGGAGGCAGCTTGCACGGTTTCCGGGTACTCGAGCTCGAGTGCCCAGTAGGGGTGATCAATAAGATGCGCTCCCATATCGCCCAGGGCACCCACACCCCAGTCGACCCAGCCCCGCCAGTTGAAGGGATGATAGATCGGATGGTAATCGCGTTGCGGAGCGGGTCCTAAGAATAAATCCCAATCCAGGTCTTCGGGCGCTGAGAAGCTACCGCTCAGGGCACTCTGCAGTCGGTCGCGCACTCCGCCGCCATTCCACTGTTCTTGTTCTACCGAGGCAGTGGTGGTGTCTTGTGGGCGGGGAATGCCCTGCGGCCAGATGGGCCGGTTGGTCCACACGTATACTTCTTTCACCGGTCCGATTGCCCCGGCCCGAATCCATTCGTTGATGCGGCGGGCATCGTCGCTGGAGTGGCCTTGGTTGCCCATTTGGGTCACCACGCCGGTTTCTTGGGCGGTTTTGCGCAGCACGCGCGCTTCGTTCACGGTGTAGGTAAGCGGTTTTTGCACATACACGTGCTTGCCCATCCGCATGGCGGCGGTGGCCGCGGCCGCGTGAACGTGATCAGGAGTGGCGATCACCACCGCATCAATATCCTTTTGCTCGTCGAGCATCTTGCGGAAATCTTTATACCACTTGGCTTTTTCGTAGGCGGCCCGCAAATCTGCCCGATCGTCTCGGCTCACCGACTCCTTAACTCGACCGTAGTCTACGTCGGCCAGGGCAACAATATTCTGGCTGGTGAGGTGGCTCATATTGGCGGAACCCATCCCCCCGGCCCCGATAGCGGCCACGTTTACCGTGTCACTGGGAGCCTGAAAGCCCACGCCGCCCAGCACGTGGCGGGGCACAATCATAAAGGAGGCCGCTGATAGGCTAGCTCCCTTTAAAAAGTCACGTCGGGGCAGAAACGCTCCCTTCTTACTGTTTGAAGTGTTCTTCATTTCTACTTGTTTTTGGTCATGTGTTTATGGAATACGAACCATCTAATGTAATAAAAATTGTGTGATGACGAACTATGCTTCCTAAAAACGTTTTGCTAGTCCTTTTAAACAACCAGCTTAAGCACATGGATGCTTCTGAGGAAGAATTTGATTCTTGAGGGGTAAAGAACATGAATGTAATTAGCAAGAAGGTGACAATTTTAGGTTGTTGCCGCACTAAACAATGAGGCGCAAAGACCACAAAAGCAGTTGGATAGAGGAAACAATTCCACAGTTAGGGAAATTTTGAAGGAGTTCGTCCTAAAGCCGATTGTTCAATCTATTGAGATATCAGTAATTTTATTCTGTTAATTTTTATTTATTTAAAATTATAAATCATTTTTATGATTTATAACAAATTATAATTTGTACTTTTGTATTGATAACAAAATATAGTAGCGGATTACTTTTTTGCGAGACCATATCCGCTTTATTGCTCAATAATGACATTAAACCCACAAATAGCCCGTTAAGCAAAGGAAAGCTCAAACTATTGAAATATATTTTTGTGTAATTAGAAATATCATAAAAACTAGCACCATATTTTCATGCACTTTGTGCAATTGACAAGCGCTTACTTAAAAATATTACTAAGCAACAACACAATGGATACTCAAGAAGATGTAATCGAGCTGTTAAACACCTTATTAGAAGAGAGTTGTGATGCCAAGCGTGGCTACCAACGGGCCGCCGAACAGGTGGACGACCCTGCGCTGAAGGGACTCTTCATGAGTCTAAGCAGCCAACGCGATAACTTTAAGAAATCTATTCGGGAAGAAACGCGCTTTCTGGGTGGTGAGCCGACGCAGTCCACTTCGGCCCAATCTATTCAGGAGGCGTTCTCCAGTCCCGATCTTTTGCTGATCCTTAACACCATTGAGCAAACCTTAGAGGGTTGCTTAAGGCTAGAAATAGACCGGTTGGCGCTCTATGAGAAAACGCTTGATGGCAATGACTTTGAGGTTTCTACGCGCAACCTGCTGATCGGACAGCGAGAAAACATCAAGCTAACGCTGGCTGACCTGAAGAAAACCGACGACCGCGCCGAATTGCTAGGTGCCTAGACAGTAGCTGGTAACGTGTATCTCGCAGCTATGCTGTGAATAGCTGCTTCATTTTGGAAGGCACGTAGTTTACCAATGCGCGACCGAACTTTTCTCGGGCCGTGTGATAATCTTCTGCACGAAAAACGTAGATTTTCACGGGCAACATAGTTTGCTCAATGTGCCGCCCAATGGCCTCAAAGCCGTATCTTCCCTCAAAGCAGATAATCACTAGCGTGGCATCGCTACGGTACGTCTGATAGTTCAGATGTACTTGTAAGGGTACAAAAGCGCCTTCCATAAAAGCCACCAAATCCGCACATGCTTGCCGAATCCTCAAGTCCTGAGGCGGTAGAAACAAGGTTTGATAATAACGCAACGCGTCCGAACACCCCTTTACCTTCACTGGTCCCTTTTTCAGGCCTTCCAAAATCACCGTATTGTTCTTCAAGGATCTACGAATTTCGTCATAATCCTGCCGATGTTGTTCTGACAAATCTGACAACTGCGTTAGAATGTCAGAACCTTGGGTTAAGTCATTCAAAGATATCTTTTTCTCGTAGAGGATATCCTTTTTGGTCGCGGTAATGGTGTATCCTTCCAGCAGTTTTTGAATACGGGGGTAGAGCACCTTGCGGCAGATGTCGTTTTCGTTGTTGTTACACAGGATAAAGTTTCGCTGGCCACCATCTTCGCGGTTTAGCTCAAGAACCGCCTGACCCAGCGTGCCCGAACCGGCAAAAAAATCGAGAAAGATTCCTTCCTTTTTCTCCAGCAGCCCCAGCAGATACTTTACCAAGGCAACCGGCTTGGGGTACTTAATCGGACTTCCCGTTCCGAAAAGTTGCTTCAGTTCTTTGGTGCCCTGGGCAGTGAGGATTCCCTGAATAAGTGACGAAGCGGGTTTGGTATCGCTCTTCAGTTCGGCGCGGTACTTCTTCAGCAAAAACTTCTTACCCGGCTCTCGGGGAAACACCAGCTTGCCCGAAGCCGCCCACTCTTTCACCCGTCGCTGCGCGAAAGCCCAGTAGCGTCCCGCCGGAGGGTAGTACACTTCCCCGGTATGCGGATTTTTGATCGGAAACCGGTCCTTTTCCGTTCCCGAAGCCGCCGACGGGTTGTCCGGCATCCAGGGCCCCCGGGGGTCGTCGTCGCGGTTCACGTATTTCACCAAGTCCTTGGGCACTCCCTTCATACGAAAGTGTTCTCGGTGGCGCGCGTACACCAGAACGTATTCGTGGTCGGTGGCGAAACGATTGGCCGCATCATTGGGCGTGGTGCGGTTCACCCACACAAAATTGCCGATGAAATTTTTGGCGCTAAAGATTCCGTCGCATAACAGTTTGAGGTGGGCCATCTCCCGGTCGTCGATCGAAATGAAGAGTACCCCGTCGTCGGTGAGTAAATTTTTGGCTAGCCGCAGACGATGGTACATAAAACTCAGCCAGCGGCTGTGCTTTTGGGTGGGGGTTTTGCCCCCGGTGCGGTCGGTATAGCGCAGCCCGGTTTGCTCAGTGTTGTACGGTGGATCGATGTAGATCGCATCGATGCGCCCCGGATGCGTCATGTTGAGCGTGGTGAGCGCGTGGTAGTTATCGCCCTCGATAATATAGTGGGTGGGGAAGCCCGGTTTTCCGGGTATGTCTAGCTCGCTAAGGGGTTTTAGCGAGGGAAACAAGCGTCCGGCCATGGTGATGACCGGCTCGGGCTGGGCATCCTGCTCCCACACCAGACCGAAACGTTCGTGGGGCGGGGCAATCTCGGTATCAAAAACGATGTTGAGCTGATCCATCGAGGGATCAAAGTACATCATTCTGAGAATAAATCCTTTACTCCGAAAAATTAAGTGCTGCTCTTAACCGGAAGTTTTCGTTTACTGGATGCTAGTGCCTGGGCTTCAGTATCCAGTACCCACCGCGGCGGGGCTATTCGTTGCTGCCTACCGCGTTTAAATTATCGAAGGCTTGCTTCAGGCGCTTGATCATGCTTTTCTCGCCCTCGCGCAGCCACACGCGGGGATCGTACTTCTTTTTGTTGGGCTGATCGTCGCCGTCGGGATTGCCGATCTGACTTTGTAGGTAGCCTTCGTTGGCTTGGTAATACTGCCGGATACCGTCCCAGAAGGCCCACTGCATATCGGTGTCGATGTTCATTTTCACCACGCCGTAGCCAATGGCCTCTCTGATCTCTTCGGGAGTGGAGCCCGAACCGCCGTGGAACACGAAATTCACCGGTTTGGCATCGGTGCCGTGCTTCTGCTTGATATATTCTTGCGAGTCGCGCAGGATAGTGGGAGTGAGTTTCACGTTGCCAGGCTTGTAGACCCCGTGTACATTGCCGAAGGCCGCCGCGATAGTGAAGCGGTCGCTTACCGCCTTGAGGGTTTCGTAGGCCTGATCTACCTCTTCGGGTTGGGTATATAGTTTCGAAACGTCCACGTCCGAATTGTCTACCCCGTCTTCTTCGCCGCCGGTCACGCCCAGTTCAATCTCCAGGGCCATGTCCAGCTTGGTCATGCGCTCGAAGTAGCGTTTGCTGGTTTCCAGGTTTTCTTCCAGGTGTTCTTCCGACAGGTCGAGCATGTGCGAACTGAACAGCGGGTAGCCGTGCTGCTCATAATATTTCTCACCGGCATCGAGCAGGCCGTCGATCCAAGGCAGCAGTTTTTTGGCGGCGTGGTCGGTGTGCAAGATGACCGGTACGCCGTAGTGCTGCGCCATCTCGTGCACGTGCAGGGCTCCCGAAATGGCTCCGGCCACGGAAGCTTGCTGATCGTCGTTGCCCAGGCCCTTGCCCGCGTAGAAGGCCGCGCCGGAGTTAGACAGCTGAATCATCACGGCCGACTTCACCTCGCGGGCGGTTTCGAGCACGGCGTTGATGGTGTTGGTGCCGGTGACGTTGACGGCGGGCAGGGCAAATTCTTTTTCTTTAGCGTACTCAAAAAAGTCAAGCAGCGTATCGCCGTAGAGGACGCCGGGTTCGAAAGTTTTCATAGGGTGGGTGTCTAGAGGGTGCGTAACTAATGAAGCGCCGAAGATAAGCGTTTCTCGGCAGGTGCGCCAAAGTTTAGAGAAATTAAGTCAATGCGGACTAAAAAACTGATTAAATTTCTTCTTCTTCAAGTTGGATAATTTGTTCAACCGTAGCAACAAAACGATGCACCGGATCAAACAGGGGAACGACATCTTCTTCCTTGAAGTCAAACATATCGCCGTAATCGCCTTTTTGCCGCCAGTTGGATAGCTGCGCGTATAAATCGTTTTGCTCCTTCTCAATCTTCCCAGTCTTTACGAAATGCTGACCGAGTTGATTCCGCGCACCTTCGTGCGTCTTGGGGGTGATGTCATGCTTTAGTAACAGGCCAATCGCTGCGTAAAAACAGCTGTAATACAGGCGATTAACGCAAAAGTTCCACTGCTTATTCTCACGCATAATTTGCGCAGCCTGGAGACTTTCTTTTGCCTTTTGTAAGCGATAATTAACGTGTTCGTCATTCATGACAATAGTAGGCCCTCCTCGTTCACGTTTTGATATAGTGGTGAACCCTTTAGCGTCTGCTGCCAATAGACGTTCTCGTATATTAACGTCGAGAAAATTTCTCCGTACGTCAACTCAATCACGTTTAGCGAACTGAAGATAGCTTGTTCTCTAGCTGGCGTTACTTCACCATCTAATAAAACCAGTACGTCCCAATCAGAATCGGGCCGGGCACTGCCCCGGGCGCGCGAGCCAAAAAGAATAACCTCCGCCGTAGGCTCTACCCGACGAATAGCCCGGCTAATTTGCGTTGGAATATCAATCGTGTTTTCCATCAGTAGCACAGTAGATAATGACCGCAGCCGGATGAAGATACGCGTTTTAAGCAAGTGCGCCAAAGATTGCGATTTTTTTACTTCCACCGCACCCGGATCACCTCGGCCACCACGCCCTGCCGCTGGAAGTAGTGCAGCCAGTGCAACTGCTGGGCCGACAGCTGATCGTTGGGCGACTTGACCTCGATGAAGCGGTACGAATCTTCATTCCACACAAACAGGTCGGGAAAGCCCCGGGTGTTCTCCCGCAGGTCTTTAGCCATCTCTAGCAGAACGCTGCTGATCTGTTCGGGCGTGAGGCGGTGGTAACACTCGGACACCAGCGGCAGAATGCTGTCGTGCCAGCCCACCATTGGGTTGCTGATGCCTACCTTGGTTTCGTAGTGGTGCTGGATGAGATTATGAAACCGGTCGGGGTGGTGCAGCACCTCCAGGCGGGCGAGCAGTTGTTTTTTCCGCTTGCGCAAAAAGGCCGGAGTGTAAAAATCGGTGGGCGTGATCTGCATCGGATGGTGCAGCGCTTCGCAGTCCTGGTCGAAGATAATGTCCCAAAACAACAGCCCGAAGAAGCTGCGCCACAGGTAGTTTTCGGTGTGCACGCCCTCGTAACCCCGGTCGTGAAAGTACTCCAGCACCCCGCCTTCCACGTAGTAGCGAACCGCCTCATCCAGGGCAATGGTATCGCTGCCTTTCAGAAAATCGGTAGTACGTTTGGTGCGCTTCTTCCGGTGAATACGATCCTGAAAGTCCTGCGCGAAGTAGCGTTCTTCGGCGTTTTGCGGCGCCGCCAGAATAGTATTGCACAGGCACAGGGCGTCGTCCTTCAGGCCCAGTTTGTGCATCAGGCGCACGCAGCGCTCGCGGGCCGGGGCCAGGTGGGTTTGCTGGTACACCCGCAGGGCAAACTTCGGGTGCTTTTGTTGCTCTAACAATTTTCCCAAACGAAGCGAAAGCTTATCGAACAAAGGCCAGGCCAATTCGCAAAATTGGGCACGCAACAGGTTCTGTTCGGCAAACCAGGCGTAGATGGCTTCGGCCGGAGCCAGTTCTTCGTCGCGCAGCACCTTGAAGGCGTGGTAGGTTTTAGAGATCAATAGTTTGTCCTCGGCTTCGCGGCGCGTCTTGAAGTAGGCCTGCAACTTAGCTTCGTCGTAGGTTTCGGTTTTAATCAGCCCCAGGTCGCGCACCACGAACTGCGTCATATCACCGTGGATGTCGCCGAAGTACAAAAACCGAAGCATCTCCAGCTCCCGCTCAAAGTTGACCCGCACCACCCGTTCGTGCTCCCGGATGGCCCGGATAAGCTGCTTGCCATCAAAGTGGCACACCGCCTGCTCCACCAGTTCGGGCTTCTTTAACGAGCGAACGCTTTTGGTCCAGTCGGCGTCCAGGGGTTTGAAGAAAGCCAGCAGGTCAGGCTTGGGAAAAATACAAAGAATCTCGTTCAGGTCGGACGCGTGCCGTGGCGCCAGGTCGGAAAAGAATTTTTGGCTGATCAGTTCATCCAACGTGGCTTCCAGGTCGGGCACTTCGGCGTACTGAAGTTTGCTGGTGCGGAAGTACGCGCCCCGGCGGTTGGTGAGCCGCACGAACAGGCAGCGGGCCGGTTCGGAGAGTTGACGAAACTTCCGGTAGAAGTTTTTCTCCCGCCGGTTGAGTAATGCTCCGCACTTTTCTTCTACAAAGCCGAGCAGGGACTCAAAATAGTCTAGGTAATATTTCTCCGGCAGTTCAATGGGTACAATACTTTTCATGATTGTACGGCACTTGCGCTTCGCGATGGTTCAACATCCGGGCGCTCGGTCGGGGTGGTCGTCTCTCGCCGGACCTCCAAGGTTTCTAGGTCGCTGAGCTGAATGTTGAGGGCGTTGACCGAAATATGAATCTCGCGAACCGACAGCGCCAGGGACGCAATCAGCAGCAACAGACTGGTGCCGAACACCCACTTCCCGGCCGTCACTTCCCCACCGAACAGCAGAAACATACACACGACGCAGAGCAGCAAGCTCAAAATGCCTAACTCTTGCATGTGCTTGATAAGCCCAACGCGGGTACGGAGATTTTTTATCTGCCCTAGCACCTCGCCGCTCGGCTGGTCCAAATACTCAGCGTGCAGGCGGCGGATAAGTCCCGCCAACGTCAGAAACCGGTTGGTGTAAGCTAACAGCAGCAGCGATATTGCCGGGAACAACAGCGCGGGGGTGGTTAGGGTAATTTCAGTCATCAGGTAAGTGAGCCGAGCATCTTTTCGATCACCGACAATGGCCATCGTTTGCTTTTCTTTCACAATGACGCAACTTGCTGCCGAAAACACAAGTTCCCCAACCAACGATCATTTGTTATGAAAACGCTGTACCTGGTTCGTCACGCCAAATCAAGCTGGAAATTTCCCGAACTGGCCGACTTCGATCGCCCGCTCAATCCCCGGGGCAAGCGCGACGCGCCGATGATGGGCCAGCGGCTGAAACAACGAGGCGTTCGGCCCGACCTGATCATTAGCAGTCCGGCGAAGCGCGCCCGCAAGATTGCCCGGGCGGTGGCGAAGGCGGTTGGTTACCCGGCGTCCGCGGTGGCGTACGATCCCAAGGTATACGAAGCCTCGGTCGATAGTTTGATCACCCTGCTGCGGGCGGTAGACGATCGGGTGGCGGTGCTGATGCTGGTGGGCCACAACCCGGAGCTGACCGACTTGGCCAACCACCTCACTGCTCATTTTATTGACAACGTGGTGACGTCCGGGGTAGTCGCCATTGATTTTCCGACCGAGCGGTGGGCGGAGGTAGGGGAGCCGGGCCGAGGACAGTTTCAATGGTATGATTACCCCAAATCAACCCAACGGTAACGGTTCTCAGAAAGACGCCCGAAAGCTGAAAAAATACTGCCGATCCACGCCCGACGAAACCAAGATCGGGTACCCAACTCGGAATACAAAGTCGTAGAACGATACCACGTCTAGCCCCACGCCCGCGCTGTAGAGGTAGCGGTTGTTGAGGCGCTGTTCCAGCGGGTACGACACCGAATTGCTCACTCCCCCGTGGTCGTAGAAGGCTTTGAGGTAGAGCGCCATCGGAATTTTGTTGAACTGGTCGAAGGGAATAATGCGGTCCAGATTAAAGACGGTGCTGAAGGCTTGCCAGCGCAGGTCGTTCTGCTGAAGGGCGAAGTGCTGTCCCTGAATGGTGTAGGTCTCGTAGCCCCGCAACCACAGGTTCTGAAAACCCAATCCCAAAAAATTGGCGTAGGGCTGCCGCCGGGGACCGCTAGCGTACGCGTTCAGGGTGGTAGCCGCCGACCAGCGGGAACTCAGGGGAACATAGTGGTTGAACAGCACCGTAAGGCGCCACAGGTTGATGTCGTCGTATACCCCCAGGCCAAGCTTTTGGGTACGCACGTCCACCACGTAGCCTCGCTGGGGGTAGGCCACCAAGTCGCGCTTGTCGTGAAAAAACCGGTATCCCAACTGTAAATACTGCTGCTCAAGCCGTCCGTCCAGAAAATAATGCGGGTTAATTTCCGTAATAGTATCCTTGATGCGGTTGCGAAAATAGTTAATGTCCACCGCGTGGGTGCTGTAGTACGACCCTCGGTGGCGCCAGCCCGCCCCGGCGGTGAGGGTTTCGAGCGAACGGCGCAGCGAATCGGTGGTGAGCGGACGGTGCTGTTCGGTTTGGTAGATAATGTTGTTGGTTTCGGCGAAAGCAAAATTGAGCACCAGCCCGTTTTTCTGCGCCCGGTCCAGGTAGGGGCGAACATAGTTGAGTGCCAGCCTCCGCGTGAAGCCGAACTGGGCGTCGACCTGAAGGCGTTCGTTCAGCCCCCGAAAGTTCTGCTGGGTCACCTTTATCCCGTACTCCAAACGCCCCAGGTCTAACCCGAAGTTGGTCAGCCAGTCGTTGATGTTGCGGTCGGCAAACTTCACGTAGGGCGACGGAATGGTGTACCAACGCTCGTCGACGCTCACGATTAGGTCCAGGGTGCGTTCGCTCACGAACACCGGCCGCACGTCTACTCGAAGAAACAAGCGGGTGTTGACAATGCGTTTTTGATCGTTTTTCAGGATGGTTTGCAAATCTCCCCACGCGTAGGCGGTCTGCGGCTGGGCACTCATCTCGCGCCGGATGATACGACCCTTCGTCTTTCGGTTGCCGATGATAAATATCCGGTCGATCTGCACTACGGTGGCGCTGTCGATCAGAAATAACGCTGAGTCGAGCGACTCCTGTGCTCGTCCTGGAACCGCAGCACTGGCGACCAGGATGAAACCCAAAAGGCAACGTAGAATTTGCCGCATAGAAAGCCGATCAGGGCACTGTATCATTGCGTACGCTTTTTCTCGCCAGGGTGCAAAGATAGCACCAATAAGGAACTCAGCGCATAAATTAGTACCTTGTTTCCACCTTCACCACGCACTAACCCTTTATTGCTATGACAATCTTTTCTTCCTCCTGGTCACGACGCGCGTTTCTGGGTACCCTGGCCGCTAGCGGAGTGGCGTTTCCTCGTTCTGGTTTTGCCCGCAACCCGCTGCCCGCCGCCGAAGCTATGAGTCTGCACGTTTTTTCCAAGCATTTACAGTTTCTGGACTACGATGCCACCGCCCGGGCGGCCGCCGAGATTGGCTTCGACGGGGTGGACCTAGCCGTGCGCCCCGAAGGGCACGTGCTGCCCGAAAACGTGACCACCGACCTGCCCCGCGCCGTGGCGGCCATCCAGCAGGCGGGCTTGCGGGCAACCATGATGACCACCGCCATCATGGACCCGCAGGAGGCCACGGCCACCACCGTACTGGAAACCGCGCGCGCGCAGGGCATCACCCACTACCGCACCGATTGGTTGCGCTACGACCCGAAGAACATCAACCTGCCCGCCTCGCTGAAGGACTACCGGCAGCAGCTTGCCGCCCTGGCGAAACTCAACCGACAAACCGACATGATCGGGGGCTACCAGAACCACTCGGGCACCTATTATGTGGGCGCTCCGGTGTGGGACGTGGCCACGCTGCTCAACGAGATCGACAGTCCGCACCTGGGCAGTCAGTACGACATTCGCCACGCCACCGTGGAAGGCGGGCAGGCCTGGCCTCTGGGACTGGATCTGATTCATCCGCGTATCAACTCAATTGTGATCAAAGATTTTCGCTGGGAGAAAGTGGGAGGTGAATGGAAGGTGGTGAACGTGCCGCTGGGCCAGGGGATGGTCGACTTCCCCCGTTACTTTCGCTTGCTGAAAGAGTACGACGTCCGCTGCCCGGTGTCGGTGCACTTTGAGTACGAGATGCCCGGAGAAAAGGAAACCATGGGCGAAGCCGAACGCACCGACAAAACTATTGCGGTGATGAAGAAGGATGTGAATCAACTGAGAAGTTACCTGGATGAAGCGGGGTTGGGGTAGGCAGTATGAATAAATTCGTGAATCCTATAATCAGTTATATTTTATAATAACTGTCTGATTTACAGAAATTTGTAAGGTATATGCGGGCAAACTCACGAATCTATGCGTTATGAAATACAAAAGCGCGCTTAAACAATTCTCTCGTGAAGGCGACTTAGGCGGAACAATATATTTGCTCGAGGGGAATTCTAAGAAAGGCTTGCAACATATTCTTGAGCGCCATGCTGCTGATAAGTTCACTGAATCCGTAAAAGGAGACGTGTTTCCTACAGGAACGACGAACGAACAAATACTCGATGCTATTGGTGAGGTATACTCCGGGGGAGTTAGAGTTTCAAATCCTAAGAAGACCATACAAATTTTTGAAAGAAAAGTTAAGATCAACGGTGAGAACGCGAACTATCGTTTAGTAGTAGATCAAAAGAGTCAAGAAGTAATTACTTTTTTTAAAGCAGGAGGCGTACTATGATTACATTTAAAGTCCACATGAAACAGCAGGAAGACTTGTTGGAAGAAGATGCTAGCCTGAGTTTAGGTTGGTTCGAACTATCTATGAAGGGAGCTAACGTTGAGTTTTTTCGCGATGGCTATTGTTTGGTATTTCTAACGTTAGATTCACTAATAGAGCATCTATACGCATTAGAGGGTAAGAAAAATAGTGAGAAGCGATGGGTAGGAGAGGATCACGGTACAGTCGTTAAGCTATCACGTGAAAAAGTTATGCTCAGTATGGCTACGCCCGAAGGCAAAATCTTTTTGCCTTTTGATCAGTTTAAAGATGCAGTTGTCCAAGAGAGTAAAGATTTTGTAAATAGTTGTCTAAAAGCAAATCCTTCCATAAAGGATGAAAGTGCCTTTCAAGATTTGTTTCATTCTGTTGAAAAGGAGATTACTGGGAATACCCGCATCTAGCGTATTGACTATATTTTCGGTGAGCGTCTTCACAAAACGGGGTGCTGGTGAATCACGTCTTTTTATAAATCATCCATAAAAATATGAAGCAGACTACAAAATGGTATCTTCTTTTGTTTATGCTGATTTTTTTATCCTGCGCGCAAAACAAAAAAGAACAGGGTGTCTCAGAATATAAGATGAAGGACTACCTAGAAGTAGCAGAATATTTTGAGGAAGCAGATAAAGTATATCAAACTACCGGTGTAGCGACTTTTCCCTATATCATTGAAATGAGGAAAGGAAACAAGCAACTCACCTTTGTTGGAACCGCTCACACTCGGGATATAACCCATCAAGCTGACAGCATGGAACAGGCATTCTATAGGTTAAAACCTCAGATTGCTTTCAACGAAGGAGGACAAGTAGATGCTGGAAAAACCTATTCCAACAGAGATGAAGCAATCATTGAAGACGGCGAAACGGGGCATCTGAAATACCTATCTGATAGTTTGGGCATCGAGGTGTTGAATGGAGACTTGGATTTGGCAACCGAAGTGCACGCATTATTTGAAAAGCACGACAGAAAAAACGTTTTGCTTTATCTCGCCAACGAACGTTTCTTTGATTTGTATACAAAAAACTGGATCGATACCACCGCAGGACTTGAAAACGCCTACCAAACTGAGTTCATAGATTATTTGCAAAGTGGAGGGGTAAAGCTAAGGGAGGAAGAGAAAGTATACTCCTACATGCAGCAGGCTTACCAAGATAATTTTGATGATGACCTAAATATCTACTCAATTCCAACCGAAAAATTCTACTTCCTTAACGATGGTGGAGAACTCACAGAGATAGGCAGAAGCTCAAAGGTAGTTAGAGATATTCATCTGCTTAGAAAGGTAGAAGAAGCTTTTAAAACTTATGACAGAGTGTTCGTTGTATTTGGTGGAGCACACGCCGTTGCGGTAGAACCGGCGTTGCATCAAATTATGGAAAAGCAAGGGGCAAATTAAAGCGAAGTATAAGAAGCATCTGGCTGCGTACAATTATCTCAAATCCAATACCTAGGTTCACTATCCAGCCACCCCGCAAATCATTCCACATCTAGCAACCACCGCGCTTCATCACTCAACCGCTCCTGGGTCGCTGCCCGAAAGTAGCGCTGCTGATCGAGTTGCTGGGGCTGGTGGCGGCGACAGAAGTAGCTGTGCACCGCCCGCCGGGGACGGTCGGTACGGTTCACCGTGCCCCCGTGCCAAGTGTGCGAATTGAACACCACCACCGTACTCGCCGGGGCTTCCAGCAGCACCTCGTCGGGGTGCGGCGCCAACGGATCGGCGAGTTCGTCCTGCGGCAGCGTGCCCAAACGGTGGGTGCCGGGCACCAGACGGGTGGCTCCGTTCTGCGCCGTGAAATCGTCCAGTAACCAAATGGTGTTGCATACTTGATAGACATCAGGAGACACAGCCTCGTGCCAGTCGGCGTGAAGCTTCTGCTGTCCGTGTCCGGGTTGGGCCGCTCGGTAATTGAGCGACGATAGTTTGATATCGGTGCCCAGCACGTGCGCCACCCCGGCCAGCATGCGGGGGTGGGTGTAAAACACGTCGAACAGTGGGTCTTTGTTGACCAGATCAGCCAAGCGGTCGGCTCCTTCCTCTTTCGGATGGCGGATGTGCGGTGAGTCGTGCAGCTCCGAACCGGCCCGTTCGCCTTCCTCGTCTAGCAAGGCTTGCAAGCGAGCGCGGATGGCTTCTACCTGGGTGGGCGAAAGCAAACGCCCCAGCGATACGTAGCCCCGTTGGTCCAGGGCAGTGGCTTCTGCTTCGGTGAGCAGACTCGGGTTAAAAGAAGGAGCCAACGGCATGCTGAAAGTTAATCGATTGCGCGCTGCTTTGAAAATCCAGATAGATTTGGGCATCACTTTTTTTCTGAATACTTTGGAGGAAGTTGCTACTTTTACCCCAATGCTTCACCCTAACCCCTACTGCTATGCGCTCTCGTCGTGATTTTTTGCAAACCCTCACCGCTTCGGCCGCGGCCTGGCCCCTGCTGCCCACCGGGCTTGCCTCTCGTAAACAAACTTCTTTTTCGCCCTACGCCGGACCCAAGCTGCGGGTAGCCATTATGGGGCTCGGTAGCTACGGCACGCGCGTGGCGAAAGCTATGGAGGATTGCGAACGGGCCGAACTGGTTGGCGTGATCAGTGGCACTCCCTCCAAGATCAAAGATTGGCAGGCCCAGTACAACATTCCGGAGAAGAACTGTTACAACTACGAGAACTTCGACCGGGTGAAGGACAACCCTGACATCGACGCTATCTACGTGATCACTCCCAACGGACTGCACCACGACCAGGTGATCCGCGTGGCGAAAGCCGGTAAGCACGCCATCTGCGAAAAACCCATGGCCGTGAACGCCCAGGAGGGGCAGGAGATGGTGGATGCCTGCAAACGAGCCAACGTGAAACTGCTGGTGGGCTACCGCCTGCACTTCGAGCCCAAGACCCTGGCCATCATCAACAAGCGCGAAGCCGGTGACTTCGGAAAGATCTTATTTTTTCAGGGACTGACCGGTTTCCGCATCGGTGATCCGGATCAGTGGCGGTTAGACAAAAAACTGGCCGGGGGCGGGGCGCTGATGGACATCGGCATCTACTCGGTGAACGGAGCCCGCTACATGGTGGGCGAAGAACCGGTGTGGGTCACGGCCCAGGAGACCAAGAACAACCCCGAGAAATTTCCGAAAGGCGTGGACGAAACCATCCAGTTCCAGTTGGGCTTTCCGGGCGGAGCGGTGGCCTCTTGCTTGTCCACCTACGCCATGAGCCACCTGGACCGTTTCTTCCTGAACGGGGTCGAAGGCTTTGCCGAACTGCATCCGGCCACCGGCTACGGTCCGATCGAGGGGCGAACGCATCAGGGCGAACTCACCCAGCCCCACAAAACCCACCAGACGGTGCAGATGGACGCCATGGCGGGCATCATCCTGGAAGGCAAAGAGGCCCCCGTGCCCGTGGACGGTGAAGAAGGAGTGAAAGACCTCAAAATCATGGACGCTATCTACCGGGCCGCCGAAACGGGTGAGAAGCAAGCGCTATCCGTATAGTATTCTTGAAAGCCTGAACTTATGTCAAACGTCGTCCCTTGCGTTTTTCTACTGTTGGTTGCAATCATTGGTGGTTGCCAGAACGAAGCACCGTTGCGGATTGAAATCTCGCCGGACAGTCAGCGGGTTATCACCGAGCAGATTCAGCGGGCCATTGACTCCTGTGCCGCCCGGGGAGGCGGAACGGTGGTTTTTCCCGCGGGCAACTACCGGACGGGCGGACTTCATCTGAAGAGCAACGTGACACTGCAGCTCGAGAAAGGAGCTATCCTGCAAGGAAGCAACCGTTTGGAAGACTACGGCGCGTGGAAGTGGACCAACGCCCTGATCATGGGCGAGGACTTGAAAAACGTAGCCATTGTTGGTGAAGGAACTCTGGACGGCATTGATCTGAAAAACCCGGCGGGGGAGGCTGGTTTTCGGGGGCCGCACGCCATTCGCCTCACCAAATGCGATAGCATCACTATTAAAGACATCACGATTGTGCGTTCGGCCAACTGGGCCATGAATTTCCGGCACTGTTCGCGGGGCTACGTAGCGAACGTGAAGGTTCGCGGCGGGCATGACGCCCTGCACACCCGGTTTTGCAACAACTTCACGGTGCGCGACTGCGATTTTCGCACGGGCGACGACTGCTTTGCGGGCAACGATAACCGTGATTTTAATATTCAGAACTGCAAGCTCAATACCTCCTGCAACGCCTTCCGGTTCGGCTGCTTGAACCTGGTGGTGAAGAACTGCTCTATCTGGGGACCGGGTGAATATCCGCACATCAAACAGAACCGCAACAATACGCTGTCGGCTTTTGTCCACTTTTCTCCCGAGGATGAAGACCCGGAGCTGGTAAGCGGAAACTGGCTGATTCAGGACGTTACGGTGAACCACGTAGACAACGTTTTCAACTACAACTATCCCGACGGACTGTGGCAAACCGGCCAACCGGCCACCGACATCACGTTCGAGAACCTGGTGGCCACTGATGTGAAAAAATCGTTCAACATCATTGGGGATTCGGCCAGGAGTCTGCAACTCACGCTCAAAAATTCTTCGCTTTCTGAGAGACCAGCAACTGACTTCACCTCGATGACCTTTGAGGGCCGAACCACGGCGGTGCCCGCCTTTTTCAACGCCACATCCTTCGACGTGCTAACGCTAGACGACGTAACCATCACCACCAACAGTGCTGACCCGGCGGTGATGGCTCAAGACGGAAACCGACTAATTTTAAAGGGGATGAACTATTTGCCGACGGACAACGAGTCCTCAATGCTGAGCAAGGATATTGATGAAGTGAAGGTGGTGAAAAATTGAAAGTAGGCTGATGCTGCGCTGATGTTTTTCTGGACTTCGCTTGGTTTTATTACGTTATTTGCTGAGGCAGACGGTTGAATTTGAAATATGAGAAAACTATACTTGCTATTGCCATTTGTTTTTTTCAAATTAAAAACGAAACGCTGACCTAGTAAACTTTGCTTATGCTATCCGAGGATGATAGTAAACTGTTTGTTGATCGCCTGAAAGCGGGCGACGTGGCAGCCTTCGAGCGCGCTTACCATCTCTACAAACGCCCGCTGTTCCACCTGGCCCGGTGCTACCTCAAAGATCAAGCCCTGGCCGAGGATGCTTTGCAAGAAGTATTTGTCAAGCTGTGGAACCACCGGCAGCAGTTGGACGAAACCCGGTCGCTCGACGGTTTTTTGTTTACGTGCATGAAGCACCACGTGCTAAACGTGATCCGAAGCGAACAGACCCGCGTCAGGATAGCCGCCCTGGCGCAGATAGAACAAACGCACGCCACCAACTTCACCGAACAAGCGGTCGCCGATCAGGAGTGCAACCGACGGATGGAGGAAGGCATTCGCCGCCTTTCGGACAGCAAGCGAAGGATATTCTGCCTCAGTGTGCTGGAAGGATATTCTCACCGAGAAATCGCAACCATGCTGGGGCTATCCGAACCAACGGTTCGGGCGCAGCTTTCGCGGTCTAGCCAACTCGTGCGTCAATACCTGAACAAAGCCATTTCCTTATTTATGGCCTTCATCTGCTGGATTTAGGTTGCTTTCTAAATTTTTTTCGCTTCCCAGCATCGAACCTGCGCTCAGCGGGGTACTTACTGCAAACAATGCGAAAAAGTATGCATCGGTTGCTGATAAAATACCGGGAAAACAGATGTGATGCCCAAGAACTCGATCAGGTGTTGACTTACCTGAAGACCGAAGCCGGGCAACGACATCTGGCCAAACTTCTGGACGATGAACCAACGGGTCTTTCCCCAAGCAGTGCCCCTCATGCTGATTACGACCGAATTTTTGATCGAGTAGGCAAACGGATTGTCCGAGAAAGACGAGGATCGTCAACCAAAAGAGCGTTTCTCGGCAGAAGACCGTTCTCTGCCGCCGCGGCAGTCGTAGCTTTGCTGCTCTTGGCAACCACCGCTTGGTTTTTCGGGCAAAACAGCAGTGGCACCACCTACCAAACCGCCTACGGAGAAACCCAGGTGGTGACGCTCCCCGACGGGTCGGTAATTACTCTAAATGCCCACTCGCGCCTTATGCTCTCTGATGATTTTGATGTCCGGCGGGAGGTGTGGCTAGAGGGCGAAGCCTTCTTTGAGGTAGAGAAAGTGCAGGATGAAGCCCAAAACTCCATCAAATTCGTGGTGCACACCGACCGATTGCGGGTAGAAGTGCTGGGAACTTCCTTCAACGTGCAGGACTGGGACGAGAAAACCCAGGTAGTGCTCAAAAGCGGCAAAGTGAAGCTCACCTCGGCCACCCACGAAGCCGTCACAATGGAGCCGGGCGAACTGGCTGAGGTTACCGAAACCAGCCAGACCATCCGGAAAAAGGCGGTTAATCCTGACCGTTATTCCGCCTGGACCGAAAGCCGACTGCGTTGCGACGACACTCCGCTACGAGAGATTGCTACCGTGATCGAGCGTCGCTTCGGCAAGCGCGTCATTTTTGAGCAGGAGAAGCTTCGGAAAATCACGGTGACCGGCACCATGCCGCTTCATAAGCTGACCCTATTGATTAAAGTGCTGGAAGCGTCTCTACCCGTCGCCATTCAAGTCGATGAAGAAGCCCTAACTATCCGTGAAAGGAACCCGGTGGTTCCCTAGTCTGGCACCGGCGCAACGAAACATCCTCACCTAAAGCCAATTCTCATGAAACATCTTTTATTTACCGGAAGCAGCCTTCTCCTCACTCTGCTGTTACTCACGGGTTTGCCCACCTACGGTCAGCAGCTGGCCAGTGTCCAACCCGGCAACGCTTTCCCCGATCAGTCGCGTCAGGAAGAGCCGTTACGGCGCACGACCCTAAAATCGTTGCTGTCATCGCTGGAACAGCAGTATCAGGTTAGTATCATTTTCGGCAGTGACGCGATAGGAAACCCGGAAGTAGCCGTGCCGGATCGGCGGGAAGAAAACGCGGAAGCCACCCTATCAGCCGTCTTAAACCCGCTGGGATTGAAGTACCAGAAGATTGAAGAGCAGGTATACGTGGTCCAGAAGAGCAAGCGTGGTCGTGATTGGGTGAAGCGAGTGAATCCCAGTAAACTCACAGCAGGCAATTCTATGGCTCCGGTATCATGGCTAGGTAGACATCCCCGCGAAAATTTCAGGCGTCCGACCCCGGCGCAAACCATCGTCGGCACCGTCACCGATGGCGAATCGGGCGACGCATTACCGGGGGTCAACATCCTGGCCAAGGGCACGAGCACCGGTACGGTAACCGACATAGAAGGAAAATACCGCATTACGGTAGCCGATGAGGTCACTACGTTGGTATTCTCTTCCATTGGTTACACTACCCAGGAAGTGGCCATCAACAGACGCAGCGTGATTGATCTGGGACTGGCGCCGGACGTGCACTCACTTTCGGAAGTCGTCGTAGTGGGGTACGGCACGCAGGAAAAATCTGACTTAACCGGGGCTGTTGTGCGCGCCGATATTGAATCGTTTCGAGAGTCGCCTAACGTGAATATAGCTCAATCGCTCCAGGGCACTGTACCGGGATTAAACATTGGCCAGGTGGATGCCGCCGGAGAGAATCCGTCTATTTCGGTACGGGGACGCTCTACCATCAATGGTAACCAAGACGTGCTTTTGGTAGTAGATGGAATCATATATACCGGAAGCTTGAGTGATCTGAACCCCAACGATATTGAATCTATTGATGTGCTTAAAGATCCCAGTAGTATGGCTATCTTCGGAGCCCAGGCGGCCAATGGGGTTGTCCTTATTACTACCAAAGGAGGAAGTACTTCGGATAAGCCCGTATTTAACTATACTGGCTCCTTTACTACCCAAAGCCCCACCAATACGCTCACGCTGATGAACCGAGAGGAGTTTATTCAAAAATCCTTTGACGTAGACTGGGAAGCATCTTTTCAGGCCCCTGAATATACGGAGCTGGTACCTGATTGGAGCTACGCGGATATTGTCGGCGATCCCGAACTACGGGCCGGCTTTGATAACGGAACCAATTTTGACTGGTGGGATGAAGCTACTGATCCAGGTTATATCAACGCGCATAACTTAAGCGTAAGAGGGACCAGCGGAAAAGTTTCTTATTTTCTTTCGGGAGGATATACCAAGCAAAAAGGGTACATCATTAATGATGAGTTTGAACGGATTACGGCCCGTATCAACCTAGATAACGATATTTTTGAGTGGTTCACCATCGGAGCTCAAACGTTTGGGTCATTTTCTGATTATTCCGGCAATTCACCAGCTCTTGGCAACATTGCCCGAATGACCCCGTTGGTGCAACCCACTGATGAAAACGGGGAATTTATTCTCAATCCCAACGGATCTAATATCTCTAATCCTTTCTTAGATGCTGCGGCTGACGATTTTGACCAACGGAACAGTTTGTTCGGTAATTTCTATGCCGACCTTGATATCCCGTTTGTAGAAGGGCTAAATTACCGCCTCAACTTTGGGAATAACTACTCTTGGGATCGCCAATACAATAGCAATGAATTTGACAATGGGGCCTCCGGCGGTGCTTCTAAAAGAAACCGAACGTGGTACGACTGGACCCTAGACCATATCGTTACGTACAAAAAAACACTGGCCGAAAAACATCAGTTTGATGTAACATTGGTGGCCGGGCAGCGAGAAAGGAACTACGAAGATACCCGGGCCACTGGGGCTAACTTTAACAATTTACGATTAAGTTACAATGACCTGAGTTTGGCCGCTATTCAAACTATAGAATCCAATGCTTGGGACGAAAGCTATCTCTACCAGATGGCTCGGCTGAACTATGAGTTTGATTATAAATATCTAATCACCGCAACGGTACGCCGAGATGGATTCTCGGGTTTTGCCCGTAACGAAAAAACGGCTCTTTTTCCTTCTATCGGCGTAGGATGGGTACTAAGCGAAGAAAGCTTTATGGATCAGCCTTGGCTAACCAACCTGAAGCTGAGGGGGTCATACGGCACCAACGGAAACCTGGTAGACCGTTACGCCTCCTTAGCGGTATTGAATACGTACGCCGCTTACGTATTTGGCGACGGCGGATCAACCCTATTCGGTCAGGAAGTAGAAAACCTGGCCAACCCGAACCTATCGTGGGAGACGACCACCGGTTTTAACTTTGGTTTAGACTTTTCGGTGCTTAGTAACCGGATTACCGGTAGCGTAGACTACTACCGTACTACTACGAATGATTTAATCTTTGATGTGGCGATTCCTGAAATTACCGGTTTTGATCAGATCACTTCCAATGTTGGGGAAGTAGCCAACCGGGGCATTGAAGTAGCTATCAATAGTAGAGTAATTCAGCAGGGCGATTTTTCCTGGAACCTAAATGTTAACCTAGCTTCCAATGACAACGAAATTGTCTCATTGGTAGGTCTGGACGCTGATGGTGATGGGCAGGAAGATGATTTGCAAGCCAGCGGCTTATTCATCGGCGAGTCTATTGGGTCAATCTTTGACTACGAATCGGCGGGTATTATTCAGTTAGGTGAAGAGGCCCCTGATGGCTTCTTTGTCGGTACGCACCGCATCGTTGATCAAAACGGCGATGGTTTTATTGACCCTAACGACCGGGTGATTGTTGGCCGAGAAGAACCGGCGTATCAATTTGGGATTTTGAATGAGTTTACTTACAAAGACTTTACCCTCCGCTTTTTTATTAACTCAGTACAGGGGGGAAAGGATAGTTACCGAGGCAGGCTTATGCTGGATGGCTTTGGCAGTGCGGATAATATCCGGAGAAATAATATGTGGAATGGTTACGATTACTGGACTCCCACCAACCCTGATGCTCGCTATCGAAGATTAGATCAGGAGTCGGCGTTTGACTACATTTACTACGGTGACCGTAGTTTTGTGAGACTTCAGGACATAACCGTAGCTTACCGGTTAAATCCATCGCTGGTGGAACGACTGGGTATCCAAAACCTCAAAGTTTTTGTTAGCGGTAAGAACTTATTTACCTGGACCGATTGGGAAGGTTGGGATCCTGAAATAGACCGGGAGCGCCAGTCAGATGGTGAATTGGAACAACAATCAAAAGGTGGCTTTGCTGCAAATAGCCGTCCGGTGCTACGAGGTTTTTCGATTGGACTAGATATGAGCTTTTAATCTTCAAATTTGACAATTATGATAACCAACACGTACTTTCGTTGCTTCTTCTTATCCTTAGCGCTGCTAGTTGTTAGCTGCAATGAAGCTGAAATTCTACAAGAAGTACCATTAGACTTTGCCAGTCCCGAAAACTCTTTTGTCACTGTCGATGATTTCAACTCTACGGTATACGCCATGTACGATAACCTTAGGGTTATGCTCTCTGCTAGCGAGCACCGACCGCTGGATTATCTCTACGGAACCGATATTGGCTACAACGGTGCCCAGCAGCTAAATCAGCGTTTTGGCAGCTATTTGGCTACCCTTACTCCTAACTCTGTTCAAACAACCTACCACTGGCAGCAGTACTACGGAATAATTTCTTCCGCTAATATTATTCTGGAGCGCTTACCGGATTCTAAATTAACAGATGACCAAAAAACCAAGATAGAAGCAGACGCCAGGCTATTTCGCGGTCTTTCTTATCGTAATCTGGGCTACCTCTACGGGGGGGTGCCGATAGAGTTAGAAGCCGTGAGTTCTCCTAAAACGGACTACCAGCGGGCTTCCCGGCAGGAGGTGTACGAACAGGCCGTCGATGACTTGCTATTTGCGGCTCAGAACCTACCAGGTATTACTGAGGTGGAAGATGGACAAGTATCAGATTTAGCGGCCTATCACTTGCTGGCCGAAACCTACGTGGCTCTGGAACGATGGACGGATGCTATCAATGCTGCCTCAGTGGTCATCGACGATCCGGCTACAGCACTGATGACCGAAAGGTTTGGCTCCCGACAAAGCGAGCCGGGAGATGTGTACTGGGATCTGTTTAGAAGAAACAACCAAAACCGAGGATCAGGAAATACCGAAGGTATTTGGGTGTTTCAACAAGAAGTAGATGTACTGGGTGGTGAATTACAGTCCGGAAGCCGAGAGGGTGCTCAATTAGAGCGAGACCACGCCCCCCGACCGTATGCTTTCAGCGTTACCGACCCCTCGGGAGTAGCTCCTTTTTTACCGCTGGGGGTTTCGTATACTTCCGGGCGGGGCATAGGCCGATTGCGGGGCACTGACCATCTGAACTACGGCATTTGGCAGAGCGACCCGGAAGACATGCGCAATTCAGAATACAATTTCGTTCGAGATGTGGCATTTAACAATCCTGAATCGGAATGGTACGGCCAAATGATCTCGGAGTACATGGATCTGTTTCGGCAAACCAACGAAGATACCATCCGGCGCTTCTATCCCTTTCAATCCAAAGTGTTCACCCCCGGCAATCACCCTCCCGAATTATTCATTGATCCTGAGCTACAAACCCTAAATGCCTCCGCAGCGGGCAGCACCTACACCGACCAGTACTTTATCCGCTTGCCCGAAACCTATTTATTACGTGCGGAAGCTCACTTGGGGAACGGCGATGCTACCCTTGCTGCCGCCGATATCAACGTGGTACGCGGTCGGGCGCAGGCCGTGCCGACGACTCCCGATGAGGTTGATATTGACTATATTTTAGACGAGAGAATGCGAGAACTGGGCGTGGAAGAAAAGCGAAGACTTACCCTCAACCGATTGGGTCTGCTCTACGACCGAACCAGTCGCTACTGCAACGGAAATCCGGTGGCGACGAACTTCGGTTGTGATGTACAGCCGTATCATAACCTGTTCCCGATTCCCTTCAGTGAGATAGAAAGCAATACCGGGGCTACGTTGGAACAAAACCCCGGGTACTCAGCAAACTAACACAACCATAATTTGTAGCTTTTTATCTATGAAAGGAACCACCCGCTGTCCGCTAATCCTATTCCTATTTGCAGTAGTTCTTTCTATCGGCTGCCAATCTACCCAACAAACCGAAGCCCCGCCCCGTCGGCCTAACATCTTGTTCGCCATCAGCGACGACCAGTCGTTTTCGCACACCAGCTTTGCCGGGCGAAGCTGGGTGCAGACTCCGGCTTTCGACCGGGTGGCGGGCAACGGCATCTACTTCACCAATGGCTACGCCGGATCGCCGGGTTGTGCGCCGTCGCGCAGCTCCATCGTCACCGGGCGCTACCACTGGCAGAACGAACAGGCCGGGCAGCACGCCGCCGGGTGGCTCGATAAATATATACCCTTCGTAGATTTGGTCGCCGCCAACGGCTACCACACCGGCTACACCGGCAAGGGCGTGGGCCCCTTCAAGTACGGCGAACCACCCCTGCGGGCCGAAAACGCGGCCGGAACGGCTTATAATGAGATCAAGTACGAGGAAGGCAGCGCGCAGGACGAACGCTGGGCAGCGGGCATTCGTGATAATAACTACGCCGCCAACTTCCGACAGTTTATGGAGCAACGCGAAGCGGACCAACCCTTTTTCTTCTGGTACGGTGCCTCCGAACCCCACCGCGACTACGAGAAAGATTCGTGGAAACGCCGCGGTAAATCGCTGGAGGCCGTGGAGGTACCGGCTTTCTTGCCCGACGTGGAAACCGTGCGGGGCGATCTGCTCGACTACGCCGTGGAGATCGAGTGGTTCGACCTTCACCTGATGCGCATGATCGACTACCTGGAAGAGATCGGCGAGCTGGACAACACCATCATCATCGTGACGGCCGACAACGGCATGCCCTTTCCCCGCGCCAAGGCCAACGGCTACGACTACGGAGTGCACGTGCCGCTGGCCATCAGCTACCCCAACGGGTTCCCCGCCGGAAGAACCGTCGACGACCCGGTGAGCTTCGTTGATCTGGCCCCGACTATTCTAGAAATCACCGAAACCAGCCCCGAGGGTATGCTGCCCATCTCGGGAAAAAGCATCGTGCCCCTGCTGGAGTCAGCGCAAGAGGGCACGCTAGATGAAAGCAACGACTACGTGCTGGCCGGGCGCGAGCGACATTCCTCCTCGCGCTACCAAAACCTGGGCTACCCGCAACGCATTCTGCGGCAGGGACGCTTCCTGTACATCTGGAACATGAAGCCCGAACGCTGGCCCGCCGGAGCCCCCCAACGCCTGATCCCCGACTCTAGTGGGGTGATGTATCCGATGTACGGCATCGACGAAGAAGGAGTGCATCACTCCGAGTGGGCCTTCACCGACATTGATGCTTGCCCCACCAAGTCGTTTATGGTGGAGCACCACGACGACCCCCCGTACGAACGATACTTCGAACTGGCCGTGGCCCCGCGGCCGGAGCACGAACTCTTCGACGTGGTGAGAGACCCGGACTGCCTCACCAACCTGGCCAACGATCCTGAGTTTGCAGGAATTAAAGAACAGTTGGATGCCCTGCTGACGGAAGAACTCACCCGCACGGAAGACCCCCGGATCGTGGGGCTAGATAAGGAGCTGTTTGACACCTACCCCCGCTATAGCCCGATGCGGGAGTTTCCCCAACCCGACTGGGCCCGATAAGCAGCTATTTTGCATCACACTTCATCATTCTACATTCCTTGTTCAGGATTCGATATTCTCTAACACCGAGTAGTGCGCAAGGAGTTATGCATACTGAAGTAGAGAAGTACACAAAACACCAACCTGAACTGGCTGAACTAGCGCAGGGCTTCTAGCCCTGTGCTTAACGTAAGTGGGATTTCTAAGCCTAAATGTAACTTTTTCTACCGCTGAGTTTGTTACCTTCTCGTCTATCTTGGCCCGATAACTCAGACCTCTTATGCTCTCCTCTACGTCCCTTACTCACTACGCCGGGCTGCTGGCCGTATTTCTGTCCGCCTGCCAAACCAACCCATCCACCGACCGCTCCGAAACCTATGCCACCTGGAACAGCTACCTGGGCGACCCGGGCCGCACCCACTACGCTTCGCTCGACCAGATCAACCGGAGCAACGTAAACCAACTCGAAGTGGCCTGGGAGTACCACGCCGGGGTGCAGGGCACCGGTGGCTCCAACTACATCCAGTGTAACCCCTTGGTAGTCGATAGCACGCTGTTTGCCGTGGCTCCCGGCCTCAAGGTGTTCTCTCTCAACGCCGCCACCGGGCAAGAGCAGTGGGTGTTTAACCCCTTTGAGGGCACCGACCGCAGCGGCGTGCTGCGCGGACTGGCCCACTGGTCCGACGGCCAGGAGTCGCGCATCTTATTCACGGCCGACCGCTACCTCTACGCCCTGGACGCGCGCACCGGGCAGCCGATCCCCTCCTTTGGCGAAGCCGGAAAGGCTGACATGAGCCAGGGACTGGGCCGCGACGTGTCGGACCTGGTGTATCGTTACCTGGCGCCCGGTACTGTCTATCAGGACCTGATTATCCTGGGCTCGCTCAACGCCGAAGACCTGCCCTCGGCCCCCGGCCACATCCGGGCCTTTGACGTGCGCACCGGTGAGCAGCGCTGGATATTCCACACCATCCCGCAGCCCGGCGAGTACGGCTACGACACCTGGGAAGACTCCACCGCCTACCAGACCATCGGCGGGGCCAACAACTGGAGCGGCATGACGCTCGACGAGCAGCGCGGCATTGTGTTCGTTCCCCTGGGCTCGGCCGCCTTTGATTTCTACGGGGGCAACCGCAAAGGCGACAACCTGTTTGCCAACTGCTTGCTGGCGCTGGATGCCGCCACCGGCGAGCGCTTGTGGCACTTCCAGGCGGTGCACCACGACATCTGGGACCGCGACCTGCCCGCCCCGCCCACGCTGGTGACGGTGGAACGCGACGGTCAGGCGGTAGACGCGGTGGCGCAGGTGACCAAGTCGGGTCACGTGTACGTGTTCCACCGCGAAACGGGAGAGCCACTCTTCCCCATCGAGGAGCGCCCCTACCCGCCGTCAGATTTGATCGGTGAGCAGACGGCCGCCACGCAACCCTTGCCTACGCTGCCGCCCGCCTTCTCGCGGCAGCAGTTCACCGAAGCCGATCTTAACCCGTATTCCCGGCAAAAGGATTCGCTACTGGCGGCTTTTCGGCAGATGCGCACGGGCGGGCAGTTTATTCCGCCCAGCGAGGAAGGCACCGTGCTGTTTCCGGGCTTGGACGGCGGCGGTGGATGGAGCGGAGCGGGCTACGACCCCCGCACCAACGTGCTCTACGTGAATGCCAACGAAATGCCCTTCACGCTGACAATGGTGGAGAAACAAGCTGCCGCGGCGGGCGACTGGCTGGCGATGGGGCAGTCGGTCTACCAGTCGAGCTGCATGAGTTGCCACGGAGCCGAGCGCAAGGGATCCAACTTCCACGGCAACGCCCCGGCCCTGGTCGGGCTGTCGGATCGTATGAACGCCCCGGCGGTGCGGGCGGTGCTGCGGCAGGGCCGGGGCGAGATGCCTTCGTTTGCCCACCTGTCGGACGACCACATGCGGGCGGTGACGGCTTTTCTGCTGGGCACCACCGAGGGTGGTTCGGCCGAAAAACTAACGCTGGACACCCCGGCGGAGCAACCCCTGCGCTACGGATTCACCGGTTACCGCCGGTTCGTCGATTCGGACGGCTACGCGGCGGTGAAGCCCCCGTGGGGCACGCTGAACGCCATCGACCTCAACAGCGGAGAGATACTGTGGAAGGTGCCGCTGGGCGAGTTTCCGGAGCTGACCCGGCGGGGGATCCCGAAAACCGGCACTGAGAACTACGGGGGGCTAGTGGTGACGGCCGGGGGGCTGATCTTCATCGGCGCTACCCAGGACAATCAGATACGGGCTTTCGACCAGCAGACGGGCGAAGAACTATGGAAGCACGATCTGCCCGCGGCGGGCATGGCCACCCCCTGCACCTACGAGTTGGGCGGTCGACAGTACGTGGTGATCGCTGCCGGGGGAGGCAAAATAACACAACAAAGGGGAGATAGTTACGTGGCCTTCGCGCTGCCCACTTCGCCAAAGGACGCTCCGTAGGACGTTTTTGTGACATCTGGTCAGGGCGGATGCCACGTGAACGGCCGCTTCCTTACGTGCGGTTGCATCAAATGCCCTGTATGGTACCTCAACCTTACGTCTGACCCCCGCAAACCTCTCGAAATGTGCCTCTAAGGTACGTTTCCCCAGGGCAAATGCCATTGAGAGGGGTGCTCTAACGGCATTCGGTCAGGGCAAATGCCACTGAATCGATTGGTTACGCAACATTCGGTTGGGGCAAGAGGCATTGTGACGACCCTTCGAGCGGCATCCGGCCATACGGTAGCGTGGCGGAGCGATTGTCCAGGCGCTATTAAGTGAGCTTCGGGTCTGCTGGGTGTGCTGCTGAGATGATCATCGGGCCAACTCAGGTAGTGGCCAGCGGCAATAAACCTGGTCCTTAGACTTAATTTCGGCAAAAGATTTCCCTTTGTAGCTGATTTCTGGCATATTTATCCCTTCTTAAGTGGAACCACCAACCCGAGATGCTTGGTGTTTTCCGAAGCTTCTCAAAGAACTGCGTTATGTCTCTTCAACTCAAAGTATCTCTCGACGGCAGCAAACCCCCCATCTGGCGTCGTCTGCTGATTCCCGATAGCTTTACCTTCGTTGAACTACACGCCGTGATCCAGGCGGCCATGGGTTGGGAGAATGCGCACCTGTTTTCTTTCCGCTATCCCGGAGAGTTTCGCAACGACATTGGCATCCCGATGGAAGATGACTGGATGGGGGAGGAGATGCAGGACGCCCGCCGCCTGCGGGTGCGCGACCACTTACAAACGCCCAAGCAGAAAATGCACTACGAATACGACTTTGGCGACAGCTGGCAGCACACCGTCTTGCTCGAAAAGATCGGCGAGGAGCGGATTCTGGCCCCGCAGTTCTTGAAGGGCAAGGGCGCCTGTCCGCCCGAAGACTGCGGGGGCATCTGGGGCTACTACAGCATCGTGGAGTCGATCAACGACCCGAAGTCGCCCGACCACCGGGACGCCCGCGAGTGGCTGGGGCTCAAGAAAGGGGAGCGCTGGGACGTGGAAGAATTCGATGCCGAGGAGTGCCGCCGCCGCGTGACCTACTACCAAGAACGCTACTTTGATTTGTGACGACGACAGGGTTGAGCACTAGCGTTTTTCAACTTGGTCTATCTTCTTGTGATTCATGGTAGATTGGTACAGCGCTCGAATCTCGTCTTCCCGGAGGGCTCGCTTATAAACGGCCAATCCGCCTAGCACTCCCCCGAACCCGACTTTGTTGCCGGGTTCCCCTTCCGGATAGTCGGGCCAGGACGGAACGAATCGTTGGGCCACCGTAAAGTCCGCCCCGTCTTTTCCCCCGTCGTGGATGGGTTGGTCCCAGTAGAAAGGATTGTGGTTGCCGTTGCGGTCTAGTTCTCCGTTCACGTAGACGCGCAGCGCCTGCTGATCATAGGTGTAGGCAATCATGTACCAGGTATCCTTTTCGATAAAAGTCCCGCCAGTGGCGTAGGAAAAGCTGAACGGCTTTCCCGCAGTAGCTCCCCCACTGTCCGACGCGTAGCCGTGCACTTGGTTGTCGGCATCGGTACGCGTCAAACCCTTATAATCTGCCTGCTTATGGCCATTGAGAAAAAGGGCGTACTGCCGGGCTGGCGCTCCTTCGCCTTCGCCCCGCACCTTCCCCTTGAACCGCTCGTCGCCTTCGTCCCACATCCCGGCGATGTACTGCCAGTGGTTGTCGGCCCGGCGTTTGATCCAGGCTACGATGGTTACTTCTTCTCTGCCGTGAATATCCAGGGCCGGACACGCTGCCCGCTTGATGCGCAACCATTGCCCCCGCTTTATCTCCAAACCGGAAGGCCCGAATATGCCGTCGTTTTCCCGGTTGATGGGTCCGTTCATTTCTTCCAGGGTGTAGTGGTGAGGACCCTGGCTGGTCAGGTCGTTTCCTTCGCTGCGGCGCTGAAAGTCCCAGAAGGTAAGGAGGTCAGGGATGCCGAGCGGACTGCTACGCGGACCATCCACCGCCTGCGCCCGGACGTCCCGGCAGAACATCACGAGAAGCAGCAGCAGTATAGGACTTCGGTAAGTACGCATTGTTTAGGTCAGGTTCAGGGGGCTGAGGGAGTGGCCAGGCGAGCGCCCACTTCCTGGGCCAGTTGGTGCATCTCGGCTCGTAATTTTTCCACGATCTCCGGCTCGGTTTCGGCCCGATTGTACCGCTCGCCCGGATCAATTTGCAGATCAAACAGCTGCGTCTCGCCATCCGTTTCCCGCAGCTTCCACCGCCCCCGGCGCAACCCCTGGAGCGTATTGTTAAAATATCCGAACTCCTGCCGGGGCGACTGCTCCGCCTCACCGGTCAGGAAGGGCATAGCGTTGTACCCGTCCACCGGCTGGTCGGGTAGGGTGCCTCCGCCCGCCTCCAAAAAGGTACGGTACATATCCAGGTTCGCCAGCAGCGCATCGGACACCTGTTGGGGAGCGATGTGGCCGGGCCAGCGAATCATGGCCGGTACCCGCGTGCCGCCCTCGTAGGTGGTGGCCTTGTGGCCGCGCAACGGACCCGCCGAGCCCACGTGCCAGGGTTGGTTGCCCGCCCCGCGCTGCTCCCAGTTGCTGCCTTCGGGAGTGGTGGGAATCTCAAACATGCGGGGCGGGGCGTTCTGCCAGGGGCCGTTGTCGGAGGCAAAGAAGACGATGGTGTTCTCCGCCATTCCCTGGTCTTCCAGCACCTGCAACACCTGCCCCACGCTCCAGTCGATGGTCTGGATCACGTCGCCGTAAAGTCCCGCCTGAGAGGTGCCGAAGAATTCCTTGGTGGTGTGGATGGGGAGGTGCGGCATGTTGTAGGCCAGATAGAAGAAGAAGGGCTGATCACTTCCCGCCTGATTCTTTATGAACCGAAGCGCTTCGGCGGTGTACTTCACGGTCAGCGAATCTTGGTCCACCGGATACTCGACCACGGTGGTGTCGCGGTACATCACCAGCGGCTCGTCGGTTTGCACGTAGGGCTTCATATAGTCGTTGGAGTAGGGCAGCCCCAGCCAGCTATCAAAACCCTGATTGGTGGGCAAGAATTTCTTTTGTTTATAGCCCAGGTGCCACTTACCGGCCATCCCGGTGGCGTAGCCCGCCTGCCTAAGTCCTTCGGCCAGGGTCAGCTCACTATCAGGCAGCCCGCCGGTGCCGTCCGCTCCGGTGCCGCCCCCTAGGTCGACGCGGGCCAGGTAGCGGCCGGTCATCAGCTCCACGCGCGAGGGCACGCACCAGGGCGCCGCCTCGTAGGAGGTGAACCGCATGCCCTGGGCCGCTAGCGAGTCAAGGTGCGGAGTGCGAATGGTGGGGTTTCCGTAGCTGCTCAGGTCGCCGTAGCCCATGTCGTCGGCAAACAGGATGATAATGTTAGGGCGCTCCGGTGCCGGAGAGCTGACTTCGCCGGGGCGTTCTTGCCCGATGCTCGGCAGACTGATCAAGAGGGCCACGATGAACAGGCTGAACGCCCGAAAGCGTTGGGCGGTCGTTGGTATCATAGTTATCATTTGATGATCTTAAGGTAAGGATTTATTCTACGATCTGTCCGTAGAATAGGCTATTCATAAACAGTTTATTGGTGCCGTACCAGTAGGCGCGAAAGTTAGGGTTGTCGGCAAATACGATAACGGTGCCCTGGCCGCTCTTGGTGACGGCCACCGCGGCCGTGTTGCTTAGGGCTTCCTCTTTTTCGTCGCTGATGTACCCCGCCAGCAGTGGGTCGTCGGTATACACCACCGGGTAGGCGTAGGGGTTGCGCCCGCGCTCGATCATCGCGTCTTCGTTGCGGAACACCGGCAGGCGCTCGCGGGTCAGGCCGTAGGCCAGCGGGTGGGTCAGGTCGACCTTGGTAGCGAAGATGGCCCCGCCGATCACCTGCGCGCCGCGGTAGGTATCGCGCTGCGCGTAGGGACGCGGCGGCACCGAGTCGGTTTCTATCTTCTTATACACTACTCCTCCCAGCTCGTGGTCCGACAACCACTTTCCCGCGCCCTGCTGGGCCACCAGCGTGTTGCCCGCCGCCAGCCAGCGTTTCAGCTTCTCCTGAGCGCTCTTGTCAATTGTCCCGTAGCTACCATCCACCATCACCAGGGTGGTGTAGCGCGACAGGTCGGTTCGGTCCAGGTGGTCCACGTCGAGCAGCGTAAGGGGCATGGCGAAGCGCTGGTCGAGCAGGTGCCACACCTCTCCGGCGTCGTAGCTACTCACGCCCCCGCCCACCAGCAAGGCCACCTCCGGCTTTCGCACCCGGCTGAAGTTGCGGCTTCCCAGGTCCAGCCCCTGCCCGGTGAGCCCGGTGGGAGCGGCGTGAACGCTGAGGGCATCCTGGTCGGCAAGGCGCCGCATCAAAGCGTGCACCGTGTCGGCGGGCACGTTTTGCTGCGTGCCCAGCGCCACCAGCAGGGTGCCCGCGGCAAAGGTCTTCCCGGAAGCGTCGGTGAGGGGTTCGGTGGCCACCTTCACGTTGAGCCCGGCATCGAGCAAGCGATACAAGCCGCGGTGCAGGTAATAGCCCTCCGGCTCAACCAAATAAGCGTAGTTACTCCGGCCCCCCACGAGCTGACCCCTTGGAAACGTCAGCGTGTCCACCGCTTCGCCCTGGCTAAACTGCCGGGCCGACAACGCGGCAAAGGGCAGGTTATAGGCCAGTGGAAACGTCCAGGCCGACACGTCGTAGAATAGGCTGTCGGTGAAGGTGGTGCGCTGCTCGAACAGGGCCCGGATGAGTCGGTATTGCGGCTGCTGCAGGGGAACCAGGTAACTGCCTTCGGGAGAAAAAACCTGATCGCCCACGGTGATGGTTTGTTGCGGACGGTAGAGTTGAATCTGATGCCGCCGCAGCACTTCGGCCATGTGGTAGGTACGGGCCGGGTCGTCGGCACTGCCGAACACGTAGGCCTGCTCAGACTGCTGCGCCGCTTCGTTGGCCGCGGTTTGGTAGAACTCTCGTTGGTACTGCACCAGTTGCGGGCGCAGGGCCGCCGCGCCCCGCAGGGTCGTGAAGCTCACCACCACCTGGTTGCGGATGGTGGACGGAAAAGTGAGCAGCCCGTGGTCGCTTTCCTGCGCGTGACCGCGCGAGCTGGCCTGCTCGAACAGGATGCCCACCGCCCCGTTCACGTCGGGATAGGTGGAGCCCTTGCCGAAGTAGAAGTCGTCGTAGCTCTCCTCGGTGAAGTATAACGAACCGATGGAGTCGAGTCCGGCGGCGTGGTAAGTGCCCAGGGCGCGGGTGAGTTCGAACACCCGGTCGGGGGTGAGCGGGTGGTTGCGCGAGGGGATGCCC
This sequence comes from Cyclobacteriaceae bacterium, assembly GCA_965217295.1. Lineage (GTDB taxonomy): Bacteria > Bacteroidota > Bacteroidia > Cytophagales > Cyclobacteriaceae > Tunicatimonas. Next base: position 375,074 of record CBDCHR010000008.1, on the reverse strand, counting down.
GGCATAAAGAAGAAGGTGGAGTTAGTGCCCATCTCGTGGTGGTCGGTGAGCACGTGCGGCTTCCAGGCGTGGAACTTCTCCAGCCGTCCGCGCGACTCGGGGTGCTGTTGCAGCAGCCAGTCGCGGTTCAGGTCGAACCAGTAGTGATTGGTGCGTCCGCGGGGCCAGGCCTCGTTCTGCTCGATGTTCTGCGGATCAGCGTTAATCACCTGTCCCTTATGGGTGTTCACCCAGGTGGCGAAGCGGTTCAGCCCGTCGGGGTTGATGAAGGGGTCCATCAGCACGATGGTTTGGCCGAGCAGCGGGGCCACGTTGGCCGCCGGGGCGGCCGCCAGATAGTAGGCCACCAGCAGGGCAGCGTTGGCGCCGCTGGGTTCGTTGCCGTGCACGCTGTAGCCCAGCCACACCACCGCCGGGGCCGCGTCGGTATCGGTTGATGACGGGTTGGAGGCCGCCAGATGCTGCGCCTGCAACTGGGCGATGTTTTGCTGGTTGGCTTCGGTGGTGATGGTGAGCAGGTAGAGCGGCCGCTGCTCGTAGGTGCGTCCGTATTCTTCGAGCGTGACCCGGGGCGAAGCGGCGGCCAGCGTCCGGTAATAGGCCGCCATCTGGTAGGGTTCGGCGTGCTGCTCGCCCACCTGAAAGCCCAGCACCGATTCGGGATTAGGGATGGCCGGGTTGTAGTCGGTGGCGGGCAGGTAGTAGGAGAGGGGGACGGGCTGCGCCTTCACGAAGTAGGAAACGAAGACCAGAAGGGGCAAGAGGTAGCGCATAAAAACTGGGTCAGGCTGGAGGCGATGTTAACGAATGGCGAGCGGTTTGCCAAACAGTTGATTGGGAAATGTGAGATGAGATATGAGATGTGAAATATGAAAGCGGTCGATGGTTGGCAGTTGGCTCCCGTCGATGGGTTACGACCGACGCTGAATTGAAGGCTGCTTTTCCTAAAAAATTTAGGCGTTAGTGGGTGACTTTTTCGGGTCAGGTTGTACTAACTGATGATAACGCACCGGAAAGGATGCTTTCTGTGCGGAAGTTGTTACCTTAAACCAATTATTCACCTAACCCCAATTCATTATGTTTCTTTCACCAAGCCCCCAATCCGTTCGCCTATCGTTACCTGTTTTCTTTCCCAAAGGCAAAGGAGAAGACGAAGAACCGCCGGAAGAGGACAAGAAGTAACCAAAGAAGAGGGCCTTTATCGGGCACCTTTTAAGCTATTGCCTAACGGCGTCACCGATTCTCTTCGCTCGGTGGTGTTTTAACCAATCATACAGGGCCAAGCTGATGTATATTGCGGAGAGTAGCAGGATCAGCGCAGCGGCGTGGTGCGTCGACTGGTAGCTGATGATGGGCGTAGCGGTGCCTCCCACCACGAAGGCCGACCAAAAGGCCGGATGGGCGTAAAAGGCGGCGCACTGCTCTCGGTACCGTAGCTTCGCCGCGCGCAGAGCTTGGTCTACGGGCTGTCCGGCAAACAGAGCCCGGTAAAAGGTGGGCATCAACGAGGCGGTTTGCTGGTCGTCGACTCTCCACAGGCTCATCACCACGGTGGGGCACCCCGCGTAGGTGAACCCCCGCGCCAGGCTGTAGACTCCCTCGCCCTGCTGCAATTTGCCGGTACCGCTTTCGCACGCGCTCAGTACGGCCAAGTCGGCCTGCAGTTGCAAATCGTACAGCTCATACGAATACAAGTTGCCATCGTTGATGCTGTCGTGCTCGGTGCGGAACATCAGGCGACTGTTATTGGGCTGTAGGGTATCGGCGAGGCCGTGCACGGCCAGGTGGATCACGTCGTAGCGTTCGGCTTCCGCCTTGAACTGACTTTCGCTGGCCGCCGCTCCCGTGTAGAATGTCCCTTCGGCCATTTGGTTCAGCGCCTTAATCTCCCGGGCGGTGCCGGGCAGACCTCGCCACGTAGTGGAAAGGGGCGTCTCAGCAAGTGCGTCCGAGCCGGAGTAGCCAAAGGCCAGAAAGCGCATGGCGTGGCGTGCTCCGCTGGCCCCTTGGATAAGCACCTGCGACGAGGGAGCGTAGCTCACCGCCAATGTGTCCAGCACGTAGGGCAACTGCCGGTAATTAGGCTGCTGAGCCGTGGGCCGCTGGGTAAGCAGGGCTTCAAAGGGGAGATACGCCAACGGTCCGTCAGGAATAATGGTCAGCGTGGGTGGGCGCACTTGTTGCTGCGCTTCCTGAAAACTGCGAAACAACGAGGGGGCCAGGGGGCGTCTGCCCGGCCGGTCGATGGCCAGTAGCGGAAAGAGCCACTGCCGATACACCGCGTAGGCCGCAGCGGTGTAAACCTGGAAGTCGACCGAACTTTGGGTGGTGCGGGGTGGCTGTTGGAGCGCTGCCAGCACGGTGGTCAGGGCCTGCCGCAGCGGGTCGGTGAGGGGCAACGCCTCGAGCACTACCTGCCGGGGCGAGATGCCGATGGCGTAGAGATAGTCTTTTCCCCACAGATATTCCACCAGCCGGGTGTTGGCGCTTCGCGTATACCGCTGCGCCTGCGCCAGTGTGTGCTGGTCTTGGCCGTACTTGATGCGGAAGTAGGCCGGATAATCCTGCCGCAGTTGCTGCGTGAGCGCCTCCTGCTGGCGCGACAGCGAAAACTGCCGGGCGCGCAGCGCGGTGACGACAGAATCGGGCTGGCCCGCCTGTTCGGCCGCCAGTCGTTCATTGTTCAGGTAGGCCAACTCCACCTTGAGCGTACGTTCGTGCGCGAGCAAGCTGTCGGGAACCCCGGCACTGGTTTTGATCTGACTATTCACCAGGGCCTCCCACAACACCACCGCCTTGCTTTTCTCCATAAAGTGAAACGCCCAGGCCTGGTACCGGTCTTCCGGAGAAGACTGGTGCAAGCGGTACGCACAGTCGACCGCCTGTTCGTATACTTCCCGGTAGCTTTCTAAAAAACGCAGCTTAGCGGTTTCCCGATCATACAGCACCCGACACGAATCCATCAGCGAGTCGGCCCGAGCAAAGCAGTCCAGCGCCGGTTCTAGCCAGGCGGCATCGGAAGTTAATTGGTGCTTCTGCAACAACACCTGAGCCTTTTGGTAGAACAGCTGGAAATCGAGCGGGTTGCGCATCATCATGGCCACCGTGGGGTTTTGCCGAACGTCAGCGCCGTTGAAACCGGGAGCGCTGGCCATGAGCGACCGCTGAAAGTAGTACAGCGCCGAATCGTGGGCCGACTGCTGCTCGTAGAACTGGCCGATGACAGACAAAATATCCACGGTATTGGGATGGTTGGGCCCGTGGACGCGTAGGTTGATGTCCCAACTCTGCTGATAGGCCGTGGCGGCCGAATCAAGATAATTCTGTTGAGCGTACGCGTCGCCCAGGGTTTCGTAGGTGCTGGCCAGCCGGGCCTCGGCGCTCGAGGTGGGAGCGGTCTGATATACCCGGAGGGCATGTCGGAGCAGGCGTTTGGCCTGGATTAGTTTGTCAGCTTTGATGTAGGCGGCGGCCAGATTGTTGAACCGCACCATCAGGTCGGGGTGTTGGTTGCCCAAACGCTCAATTCCTAACGCTAACGCCGATTCGTAGTTGGCAATGGCGGCGTCGGTGTTGCCCTGGTCGTCCAGGATGTTGCCCAGCATGGTGAAACAAACCTCGCTGCGTTTCCTCGACAGGCCCATGGCCAAGGTGGCCGCCTGGTAGCCGTAGGCCAGCGCTTGGTCATAGTCTTCTTTCAGACGATTGGTGGTGGCCAGGCTATACAGCACGTCGAACAGTTTTCCGTCCGGATGAGTCGCTGGGTTTAGTTGATTCAACGCTTTCTGATAGTACTGTTCGGCCGTGATAAAATCGAGGTAGATGTAGCGATACACGTTGGCGATGGCGGTGTAGCTGTCGACCAGGGGCAACGAGTCGCCTAGCACTTCCCGTATGGTTAGGGCCCGGCGGTGCGTTTGCAGTGCTTGCTCCGGCTGCCGCTCGTCGTAGTAGTACTGCCCCAAGTTGTAGTGCGTATCGGCCCGCGTAGTATCCTGCACCGGACTGCTGGTCACGGCCATTAGCGCTCTGGACAGATAATAAAAGGCCGAATCGCTTTGTTGCTTCCGTCGGTAGAAGTCACCCAACCAACTGAGTCCGTAAGCGTGCTGATTCCACTGCCGCTCTTGTTCCAACTCGGCCAGGGCCCGGCGGGCGTAGTGCGCCGCACTGTCGGGTTGATCAGTGGAAAATGCTCGGGCACGAAGGAAATGACGTGATTCCCCGTCGGATTGAGCAACCACGGGCGAAGAAAGCATCAGCGTCCCAACGCTCAGTAGCAAGGATACGGAAAACCTCATAGAGCGATACGGTGAGAAGGTGCGCCCAAATTGCGCAATTTTCGGCGGATAGTAAAGAGCGATCAGGATAAATGCAGAAGCTTATTCAATCTGCGGGCGAATGCTTCGCTAAATCCCGCCAATGGGTTACCTTGCGGCTTTTGAACCACGCTTAACCACGCTTAACCACGCAACGCTATGAAAACTGTCGATGACATCAATTTTTCCGGCAAGAAGGCCCTGGTGCGGGTCGACTTCAACGTGCCCCTCGATGCCGACCACTCCATCACCGACGACACCCGCATGCGGGCGGCGGTGCCTACCATCCGTAAAATCCTGAACGACGGCGGTGCCGCTGTCCTTATGTCGCACCTGGGGCGGCCCAAAGACGGTCCGGACGAAGAAAACTCACTCAAACACCTGGTCAACCGCCTGTCGGAGCTGCTGGGCGGAGTGCTCGTGCATTTTGCCAACGACTGCGTGGGCCCTGAGGCCGAGCAGCTGGCCCGTGACCTGCCGATGGGCGAGGTGCTACTGCTCGAGAACACCCGCTTCCACGCCGGAGAATCCAAGGGCGACGAAGCCCTGGCCCAACAGATGGCCAAACTGGGCGACGTGTACGTGAACGATGCGTTCGGGTCGGCCCACCGGGCGCACTCCTCCACCACCGTGGTGGCGCAGCACTTCGACAAAAAAGTCTGTGGCTACGTGATGCGCAGCGAACTGGCCAACGCCGACAAACTGCTCAAAAACACCAAACACCCCTTTGTGGCCATTATGGGCGGGGCCAAAATCTCGGACAAGATCGGCGTGATTGAGAACCTGCTCGACAAAGTCGACGACCTGATCATCGGGGGTGGCATGAGCTACACGTTCTTCAAGGCAATGGGCGGCCTAGTCGGCAACTCGCTGGTGGAAGAAGATAAGTTGGACCTTGCTAACGCACTGATTAAGAAAGCCAAGGAGAAAAAAGTGAACCTGCACCTGCCCATCGATTCGGTGGTGGCCGATAAGTTCGATAACGATGCCCAGACGAAGATTGCCAACAACCACGCCATCGAGGATGGTTGGATGGGGCTGGACATCGGCCCGGAAGCCCGCGAGGTGTTCGCCGACGTGATCAGCCGGGCCAAAACGATCCTGTGGAACGGTCCGATGGGCGTGTTTGAGATGGAGAACTTTGCCGAAGGCACCAAAACCGTGGCCGAAGCCGTGGTGAAGGCTACGCACAACGGAGCGTTCTCGCTCATCGGTGGGGGCGACTCGGCCGCGGCGGTCAACAGCCTGGGCTACGGCGACGACGTGTCGTACGTGTCCACCGGCGGCGGCGCGCTGCTCGAGTATATGGAGGGCAAAGAACTGCCGGGCGTGAAGGCTTTGAAGTAACCAGAAGGTTTTATGAAACTGTGTATCGTGGGAACCGGCTTGATCGGGAGTTCTTTTGCTTTGGGACTTAAACACCGAAGCAGCGACGCCGACTTGGTGGTGCTGGGGGTGGATGATAATCAGGAAAATGCTGCTACGGCGCTCAAGTTGGGGATTATCGACCAAATTGTTTCTTGGGAAGAAGGGCTGGCGCAGGCGGACGTGACCGTGCTGGCCATTCCGGTGGATCACATCGTGGCGAGCATCAACCACTGCCTGGACGTGCTTCCGCCGCAGGCGGTGCTGATGGACATGGGATCGACCAAAGCCGCCATCGCCGCCGTAGTGCAGGAGCATCCGAGGCGAGGACGCTACGTGGCGGCCCACCCGATTGCGGGACGCGAGAAAGCGGGTCCCACCGCCGCCCACCACGAGCTGATGTTTCACAAGCCCATGCTCATCTGCGACCGCGAGCGCTCGGACCCCGACGCCCTGCAGCGGGCGGTTGACCTGTTCGAGCGGCTCAGCATGCGGATTACCTACACCAGCTCGGCCAAGCATGATCGCCGGTTGAGCTACACCTCGCACCTGCCGCACCTGCTGGCCTTTGCGCTGAGCAACACCATCTTGGCCGAAGAAGAAAACACCGAGATGCTCGACAGCGCCGGGGGAGGACTTAAATCGGTGGTCCGCCTGGCGTTGCACTCGGCCCAGATGTGGACGCCCATCTTCGTGCAGAACCGCGATCACCTCATGGAAGCCAACGGTCGGCTCATTGACCAACTACTGGCGCTGCAAGAAGCCCTGGAAAACAACGACGCCGAAGCCATTAACACCCTCATCGCCCGGGCGAACAGCATCGAGGACCTACTCCGTAACTAGCCGATGACTAACCCGACAGCGATTGATGAAGCGCGTAAGGAGATGCTTTCCGCTAGGGGCCACTGGGCGGGTCGGCAACTATCAAACCGAATGATCTGCGCCGGTGGCCGACTGGGGTTCGGACTGGCCCTGCTGCTGCGCGTGAGCTTGGCGGCGGGCCAGTCAGTTGATTCTTCTTACGTGCAAAAGTTTCCGCAATCGCTGAACCTTCGGGTGATCTACGCCCTTCGGGGGGGCGACCTGCGCGTGCGCCATCCTCAGCAGGAGGGGCGGCTGCTCTACCTGCCCCGCTACCACCCGCGGGTGGGGGTGGGGGGCTTTCTGTGGAACATCGGCTTCAACCTGCTGCTGCCGCTGCCGCTTCCCCGGCTGGCGCAGGACCAGCGCATCAACCGATTCGACTTTCAGGGCTCGGTGTTCGCCACCCGCTGGCTGGTCGACGGTATCTTTCAGCGCTACCGTGGCTTCACCCTGCGCCGGGCGGGGGTGCCCCCCTCGCTGGAAATGGACGAGTTCCGCCCCGAACTGGTGACCAAGAAAATGTCGGTCGCCATCACCTACTTGCCCGGCGGCAACCGTATCTCATTGCGAACGCCCTACAACCAGGGGGTGCGGCAGCGCAAATCGGCGGGTTCGCTGTTGCTATCGGGCAGTGGCACCTACCTTACCGTGCGCGACCCCGCCGAGGTGGTTCCCGCGATCGGACTACCAACAGAGCTATCGCTCGAGCGGGTGCGGGTCTACGCCCTGAGCAGCAAGGTGGGCTACGCCGCCAACCTGATCTACCGCTCGTGGTTTGTGCATCTGCTGGCGATGACGGGGCTAGACTGGCAGCAAATGTACTACGTGCAGGGTGAAACGCAGGCGGCCTTCGCCGTGGAGCCCGCCTATGATTTGCGGGGCGGCCTGGGCTATGACACCGGGCGCTGGTACGCCGGGGTGTACGGAACGCTCGACTACAACCAGTACCAGGCGGGTGACTGGCAGTTTCAGGCCACCAGCGGACAGTTGCGGTTTTTCTTCGGTATCCGCCTGGCCGAACCCCGCTGGCTACAACGCCTGAAACCAAAATTCCTAGAAGATTGGCAGAACAGCCCCAGCATTCCGCTTCCGCCAATTTTTGGGTAAACATTCGGGAACGGTGGGCGGTTAAGCAAGCAAAACAACCAACCTTTGCACTTATGGCTATTGACGAGAAAGAACTACAAGAAATGAAGGAGTACCGCGATCCCCTAACCGAGAAACTCGCGGAGTTAGAAGAAGAGGGTTATAAAGCTGACTTCAAGTTAGAAGAAGGCAAACTCAAGGTGGTGGATGGCGAGCAGTCCTTCTCGGCCGACGAACTGACGATTAAGGAGGATTTCCGTTTTGAAGGAGAAAGCAACCCGGATGATCTGTCCATTTTGTACGCGCTGGAAGCCCAGGATGGCACTAAAGGAACGGTGGTGCATGCCTACGGTCCCGATGCCAACGATGCGCTGAGCGAATTTATGAAGGACGTGAAGGAGGATGAGGAGGCAGGCGCGAAGTAGTTGCCCGGTAAAGAACCTTCAAGCAAACCTCTCTCTAGTCGTAGGTACTGTCTTAAAAGACAAGCGAGGAAGTATAATTATTTTGCTAACTTTGCTCTACCGGAAGGAGAGCTTCAAGTGACTCGTTGCCTGGAAGTTCATCCGCGCGGCGGCCGCCTGTGTAGCCCTGCCCGTCAGGGCTACTTTTTTAGATGTGCATGCTTGTTTCCGGTTTTCTCTGAAAACCCCCGGAAGGAGCAGCTTAAGCTCCTCATTGCTGGAAGGTGTTGTCACTGTAGGGGCTTCTGCTGCTAGTTCATTCTTGAAAGGCTCATTCTTTTCCCAGAGGGTGTAGATGAGCACCAGCAGCTTTTTCTGTACTGCCACATAAGCCTGCATCTTAGTTTTGCCCTTGGCAATGAGTCGATTATAGAAAGCAGTGAAACCTGGCTCGTACTTGACTACGTTGAAAGCGGGCATGTGTAGGATTCGCCGGATGTGGCTGTTGCCTTTCTTGCTGATGCGGGTTTTGCCCTGACGAGTTCCGGATTGGCGCTCTACGATGTCGTAGCCCGCGTAGCTGACGAGTTGTTTTTGATTGTTGATCAAAGCAAAGCCGTTGCACTCAGAGAGCACCGTGACGATGCTCATCAGCCCTAATCCTTTCACCTGCATGATGTGGTCTGTTTTCTGCTTGAGTTCAGGGTTTTGGCTCACTACCTCTACGATCTCTTTTTCAATGACTACCAACTGTTTGTCGATGAGCTTGATGTGCTGCTCTATTCTTCTCAGAGAGCTTTTGCTCTGAATGCGAGCATGTTGCAGGGCGTGGGCTTGGTTGTTGAGCACCGTCTTGGCCTGGTGAAGGCGTTCTATCTCACGGGTTAAAGTTCTCAGCGTGTAAAAGTCAGTAGAGAGCGGCTGCCAGCCATCCAGGGCCTGTTCAGCCCCCATTCGGGCCAAGCCCTTAGCGTCTATTTTATCGTTTTTACTCTTCAGACCTATGCTCTTGAAGTAGTGTTTGGCCTGACTGGGCAACACGACGGATAGCTGGGCTTGCTGCTCAAAGAGATGCCAAGCCAACTGCTCATAGTAGACCCCCGTAGCCTCCAGCACAAAAACCAAAGCTACTGACCCATACTCCGGTTTCTGGTTGGCTTTCTTGCTGACCCACTCATCAAATGCTTTGAAGCCAGCTTTGCGGTTACTGAACTTACGGGTAGCTTTAACGGTGACCTTCTGCTGGTGGTCAATCACCGAGAAACAGGCATCAAATTTATCTTTGGAGATATCAATGCCGACGGACTGTTTAAGGATTTGGCTCATCTGGAAGGGGGTTTAGTAGAAGAAAATAAGGTAATTCCTTCTAAGTCCTTTCTCATGGTTTTATGCAGGATTGTGCCATTTGAAAGCACATCCCTAGGTACTGTTCAGACTCAAAGAAGGAAAAGCAGACCGGATAAGCCTACGACGCAATATCACTAACCAGTAGCGTATCTAGGGTAACCTCAAGTTGCCATGTCTGCTTACCTGTTGTTTCAATAAAAATTGTACTTTTATCTCATTCTTCAAAGATATGAGGGTTTCCTACGGCTCAAGCAGCGGTCGTAGGAGGCCGGGTGCGGGGCACCCTGTGCCGCGCACTTTGCTACCCTACGACTAGTACAAAAAGACCAGAAGGGACAGAGTAAAGGCCAGAATAGAACCAGTAAAATAGGTATCCCAGTCGTAGCGACTGGGCTTTTTTATGCGTCGGACACGCTCATAGTAATGAACCCTATGCTCTCATCACTAGGAGGTATACGCGCTCATTGTAGTGAGCATGGCTCCTCCCTTCTGAGGAATGGTTCTTTCTTCTGATAAGTGGGCTTGTGGGGGTTGAAACGATGGACAAAAAGGTGAAAGATCAAGCTATCTCATGCCCTATCTGCTAGTCTGCTCGCAGCCTGCAACGACGAAGATTAGTGGAACGTCACGCAAGGTTCCGAGCAAGTATACGTTTACAGTAATCAGGAAAGCATCGTTAGGAAACAGTTAGATTCAAACAAATGATGATCAGCGCTTCTTACCGAATGCTTTGTGTACTGGTGATAGCCTTCTTGTCGGCTTGCGCCCGGGAAGAAGTGCTGGATGACATTCAGAGCGAATATTTTCAGCCTCAACTAGTTATTCACAGTCTGATTGGCCCCGGTGACAGTATCCTAGTGAATGTTGGCCGAAGCGGGCCACTGGGTGATTCTTTGCAAGCTACCAAAGTAACCAATGCCTCGGTGACGATCACCGATGAGCAGGGGCAAATTGTTCAACTGCCATTGGTGCAGGAAGGCTACTACACTACGGTGTACGGCATCAGTCAGCAAGACTTTTCTATCCAAGTCGGGGCTACTTATACCTTATCAGTTGCCCACCCTGAGTTGCCAGCAGCAGAGGCTAGCTGCACCGTACCGGAAACGGCTACTCCCTTGAAAGCCGTGAAGTACGTCGGAAAGAGTCGCGTTCCTGACGACGGCAGATTTACCTATGACGTTCAGGTTAGTTGGTATGACAGCGGGCCCTACTTGCACCGGGTGTATTTCTCCGGCGAATACGCCACTACAAATCCCGAAGATGGACGTATCTTGGAACAAGGAACGTATCAGTACCGACAAGATCCCTTTCACGGTATTGAGCAGGTAGACAGTATCTTCACCTACTATGACAGTTTCTTTTCCAGTAAAAGATTCTACACGGACACCCTTCCAAACGGCACCATTCTTTCTTCGGAACAAATAGAAGCACCCACTACTTATCAACTTGCTACTTATTTAGTCACTCCCGACGAGCATATGGCTCGCTACCAAGCATCACAAGAAATATTTGCTCAGAACGAGAGCGAACTTAATTCAGATAGTTTTATTGGCCTTTACCGCGGCATTATTCCCGAGTATTCCAACGTTCGGGGCGGGTTGGGGGTCTTCGGAGCATACCTACGTTCCGAACCTGTTTATCTAATCCTAGAATGAGAAAACTCACCGCCCCCCTCTCTCCACCAAACCGTCATCCACCGTGGACGCGGTCCGGAATTTTCAGTAGCGTAGCGGATGAAAATATCTGCCGCCGTGGATACGGGAATCCCCCGCCACAGCGACGAAAGTCAGCCAGCACCGTAGCCCCCGGCTTCGTAGCAGGGGATTCCGGGTCTCGCTGCGCTCGCTCCGGAATGACGGTTTGGGCGATGGGCGGATGGTTGCTACTGTTAATATTTCTGTTCAGCCAATGCGCCCGCCCCTTTCAGCCCCTGGCTCTGGAAACCCGTAGCTACCAACAAACTGCTTCGGCAACCTCTACCGCTTCCGAAGGCTTGCAGGTAACTTATGACACTTTCGGCATTTTGGAGATCAGCAACAACCGCCGCTACGTGAAGAAAGCCCGCAAGCGGAACATCAAGTTCCTGCCGGTGCGCTTGGAAAACACCACCAGCGATACTCTTACGGTTGACCGGTCTGATTTGCAGGTCTTCGGCGAGTACGAAGCGGTGGCTACTCCCAGCCTAGAGAAATTGCGGTACGTGCGGCAGGTATCCTGGCCCTACCTGTTGTTTCTATTATTTGATTTTACCGTGAGTAGTGGGGGAGGCGACGTAGATGTTCGTCTCACCTACTTTCCTATCGGCACTGCCTACGGGGTAAGCAACTTTGCCGTAGCGCGCGTGGCCAACCGAAAGTTCCGACAAAACATGCAGCAGTACGCTACCTACCCCATTACCGTCCCCCCCAGCCAAACGCGCTACGCCCTGCTGCCGGTAAGCGCCGATGCCCCAACCGACCAACTGCAAATCCGCTATGTGGCTTCGCCCCGCTAGTCGTTCCGTGGCTGCTCACCGCAAGCAGATACGGCACTATACTATGTATATAGGAGTAGTTCTGCTGACAACGATCAGCGTAAGTCAAGCGCAAGACCGTGCCGTGGTGCACTTGCTCACGGTAGACAAGAACACCCAGGAACCGGTGGCGGACGTGGAGCTCACCATTGACGCTATTCAGAAAACGTTTACTACCAACGAGGCGGGCGTGGTCACGGTACTTTTACCTGTTTCTTATTACAACATCCGTGCTACTGGTTTGGAAATTGTGAACCAGACTTTTACCGTAATTGTGCAACGAGACACCACTTTCACTTTCTCGGTTACCATAGAATCAAGGGTGCTGGACGAAGTGGAAATAGTAGAGTCCCGCATCAATGAGAAAGCGAAATACAACGTAGCCGGGGTAGAAACGATCACTCCGCAGCAGGTGCAGCAACTGCCCATGCTGGCCGGCGAGAAAGACGTGGTGAAGTCACTCACGCTGCTGCCGGGCGTGCAGACCGGCACCGAGGGTAGTGCCCAATTGCTGGTGCGGGGCGGCACCGCGGATCAGAACCTCTACCTGCTGGACCAAGCAACGCTCTACCACTCGGGGCACCTGCTGGGGTTTTTGTCTTCGTTCAACCCGCTGGCCACCGACAGCGTGACGCTCTACAAGGGAGGCTTCCCGGCGCGCTACGGCGGGCGGCTGTCGGCCATTCTGGATGCCCGCGTAAAGGAGGCCAACCTAGATTCGCTACGGGTAGACGCGAACGTCGGGATTATTTCGTCCAAGGCTAGCGTGGAAGTGCCCCTGGTTCGCAACAAAGCATCGCTGCTGCTGGCCGGACGGCGCACCTACCTGGATGTGTTTCAGCGCCTGGCCACGGCAAGTCAGCCGGTGCGTGAACAGGTGAGCTACAGTTTCTACGACATTAACGCTAAAGGGGTGTACTACTTCGGCCCTGATCACAAGCTGACAGCGCACTTTTACCAGGACCGCGACTCGTACTTTGATATTGTGGACGACCGAACCAATGACAACCTCAGCGAGAACCGCCTCACGTGGCGCAACCGCGTGATGGGCCTCACCTGGGAGCATCCGCTGAGTGCGCGCGTGCAGCATACCCTGTCGCTGAGCAACTCCCGCTACGGACTTGAGCAAAAGGAAGTGCGTGAACAACCGGAAGCCGACAATAACTACCGATCGGTCTACACCAGTTCCATCCAGGATATCAGCATTAAGAATAACCTACGAATTGCGCTGAGCGACTACTTCTCGCTGGATGCGGGAGTGCAGTTTGAGCGCTACGATACCGAACCGGTCACGCTTCGCTCGCAGGAGGCCGGGCAGGTAACCGAAGGGCGAAACCTACCTAGTCAGATTGCCTACCAGGGAGCCCTTTACGGAGAGGGGCACTTGCAATGGGGCGCCTATACGGTGGACATCGGACTGCGGATGTCGCACTACTGGGTGGCCCAGCGGGGCTACTTCAACCCCGAGCCGCGCCTTAATATCAAACGCGTCATTAACGAACGCGACGCGGTGAAGCTCTCCTACACCCGCATGGCGCAGCCGTTGCACCTGCTCACCGACCCCGGTTTGGGTTTGCCCATCAACCTGTGGGTGGCTTCTAGCGAACAAATCGCTCCGCAAACCGCGCATCAGATCAACGGGGGCTACTACACCAGTTTCTTGGTAGGCAACAACAACTACAGCCTCAGCGTGGAGAGCTACTACAAACAGATGCAGGACATTGTGGCCTACCGCGATGGGTACAGTTCCAGCAGCTTCACCAACCAAGCACAGAACGGCCCGGCCCGTTGGGAAACCCTGGTGGTGCGGGGTGCGGGTACTTCCTACGGTGCTGAAGTATTGCTGGAAAAAACCACCGGAGAACTAACCGGCTGGCTGGCCTACACATTGTCCAAAACTACCCACCGCTTTGATGCGCTCAACGCCGGGGAGGCCTTCCCCTCTCGCTACGACCGTCGGCACGACTTGTCACTGGTGATGTTCTACCCACTCAGCGACAAATGGAAGCTCAACGCCAACTTTTCTTACGCCACCGGTCAGCCGATCACCTTGCCCGTGGCGACCTACCTGGGCTTTTCCTTTGACTACGACCGGGCAGTAGTTGATGACCGACCGGCGCTGTCCTATACGCAAGGCAGGCGCAATTCGTACCGCATGAAAGATTTCCACCGACTGGATGTAGCCCTGCAACGGAGGCTACGGTGGCGACAGGTGACCGGCATCCTGGAACTGGGGGTGTTCAATCTGTATAATCGTCAGAATCCTTATTATTATTATGCTGACAGCGACGGAGCGAGGGGGGGAATATCCACCATCAAGTCGGTGTCGCTGTTTCCGATTATTCCTTCGGTGTCAGTTTCCTTTTCGTTCTGATTCTGATCAATAAGCCATGCACTTCACTGGTTCCTTTCCTGTCCCTCAAAGGTGCCGGTTTTCAGTAGTCTTTTCAGGAAATCCTCTTGCGTATCCAGGGTGTGCAACCCTTCAATGATCCCGGTGGTCACTTCATAGTCGCTCATCTGCCGCATGACGTAGGGCGGAGGCATGTGCGAGGCGGTGAGCTGCTCCAACTCGCTGGCGCTCAGGTTGGTCACCAACCGGGCCAGGGTTTGATAGCGTTGCGTCATGGCTTGCCGAAGTTCACGCCGTTGCGTTTGGGCTTCTTGCTGAGCCACTAGTTCTTTCACCTTCTTCTTTTGCTGATACTCACTGCTGAACAGGTTGGCAAAGGCCGTCACGGCTCCGTCGAGCGTAGCACCGTTGGGGCCCACACCCACTTGCACCGTCTTCCGTTCGGCGCGCGGCTTTCGGGCAAACATGGGTTCACCGCGGGGGCGGCGCATATCCACCGTGCTGTCGTACTCGCGCCGGATGTACTTGGTGATATCGCCGTACTCCCGAACGCGCACCTCTTGTAGCATCGTGATTTGCGGTTGCATCCGGATGGTGAGTTGGCGAAGGCGCTCGGCGGCGCTGTCGGCCACCACCAGTGCGTAGGGCTGGTAGCCGACGCGGGTGAACATCAGCGTATCCTGCCGGGCAATGCGGGTCTTGAAGCGCCCATCAATGCGCGTCACTCCCCCCCGGTTGGTGTTGAGCACCCGCAGGTGCACCGACTCCAGGATGAAGGCACTGTCGGCATCCACCACCACTCCCTCGATCACCACCGTGTCCGGGCTTTGCCCGAAGGCTAGTCCGGAGCACAGAAGAAGCAAAAGTAGGCACCGAAGGAACATTGTCGTCGGATTGGGGTGAGGATGTTACTAAAAGATACAACGATTTTGCAGCACTTTAGTGCACCCTCGAGGCAACCCTTTTATGAGGAGCTTCGTGTTAGAGCGCGAACGATAAGCCATTGGACCAACAACTTGTTACTCTTATTCAGGCGTGCCAACGGGGAAAGGCCGCCAGCCAGCGGGAACTCTACCGGCAGTTTTACAGCTACGGGATGAAAGTATGCGTGCGCTACGCCCAGCACGAGGAAGAGGCCCACGAAATGCTCAACGATGCCTTCGTGAAGGTATTTCAAAAGATCGGTACCCATTATGACCTTGAGTTGTCGTTCAAGGCGTGGTTCAACAAAATACTGGTACGAACCACCATTGATTATTACCGGAAGCGACCGCCTACCCCGGCCGCCATCGAGGTCGCGCTGCTCCACGTCAGCCATGACGTTGATGCGCTAGATCAACTCTCTGCTCAGGAGATTCTACGGCTGGTGCAACTGCTGCCGCCCGCCTACCGGATGGTGTTCAATCTGTTCGCTGTAGAAGGATACCGCCATCCCGAAATCGCCGCAATGCTTGGCATCACCGAAGGAACGTCAAAATCGAACCTCGCCAAGGCCCGGAAGCATTTACAAGCCAAGATTCGTCAGCTACACCAGGAAAAGAGAAGCAATTATGGATGATCAAGCATTTGATAAGCTATTGGCCAACAAGTTGAATAGCCTGGATGACTATCCCGTTCGGGAAGGCGGTTGGCAGGCCGTGCAGCAGCGCCTGAATCAGGGTCAATCTTCAAGAAAAGCCTACTGGCTGCTGGCCTTGCTGTTGTTAGGATCGGTGGGGCTAAGCGGTTGGCTCGGCTACCAGTGGCACCGTACGCAGCAGCAGTACAATGCTTTGCGGTCGGTTGTAGATCGAGACCAGCCGGTGTCATCAACTCAGGTTTCCGACACTGTTTATCAACGTATTGTGGTGCATCACTACGACACGGTGTACCGCACCGTTGCCTACCAAGAAGCATCACCAGCCACTATCCAGGATGCGCAGCCGGTTCAAATCGGCATAAAGCTGCGTACGACAAACAATGGCTCATCATCAAATTCTTTTCTGACAACCAATGATACCGCAAGGAATAGCCAGTCAGAAAGTATCTCTGTTCTTGACGACAGCACCCGTTTGGGAGGTGTGAATCACAACCTGTCTGATAATACCACGAAGAGTCAGCCTATCGATTCGTTGCTGGCGGCTGTCCCCCTTCTAGCCGTAGACTCCGCCGCGGTGGTTCCCCGAGAAAACGAGGGCGCGGTGTGGAAGTATCGTTTTCGCTTTGGTACGGGTGCACAACTTGCGCTGCCGATGCGTCCGGGGGTCAGTAAAGCCCTCGGCGGCGGAGGAGGACTGAGTGGCAGTTGGTTGGTTACCAGAAAGTTGGGACTGGTGGCGCGGATTCAGTACCTGCGTACGGAGTATACCCTGACCACTGCCGACGAATCGCTTGGGGTTGCCGATATTCTGCTAAGCTCGGTGTATCAGAACGACGAGTTGCTGGAGGTACAGAATCGGCAGTCGCAGTGGCAGTGGGGTGGGGGTGCTCAGTACCGATTCGCTGCCGGAAGACGGTGGACGCCGCTGGTTTCGCTGCACTATTTGGTGGAAACGCCGCTGCGCCGCACGCTAACCTACTCGTTGCGCGACATAGCAACCGACAAGGTATACGTAGAAGCGCGTTCGGGAGCGTTGCCGACGTTTCGGCACATCGTAGACGCCGAGTTAGGGATAGAACGCCCCCTCACGTACCGCACCGTGTGGCAGCTTACCGGATTTTATAACACCCAACTCGCTGGACAATCGCCGGGGCGTCTCAACCAAATCGGGTTACGCACGCGTATCTACTACGAGTTCAAATAATTGCCAATGCGGAGGCAACGGTTTCGAGAAGTGCCTCGTGTTAGGGGGAAATTAATCTATAAAGCGATGCGAATACTTATTGGAATTTCTTTGCTATTACTTTTTGCTTGTTGTGAAGGAAACAAAGACGCAGATAACCTTTACTTTCTTAAATTTAAACTGATTGGTTCCGATAGTCTGGCCCACGAAATTGACGTTCCGTTGAAAACGCCCGTGACTGCGTATGCGTACGGATTGAAAAATAATGACCAAGTGTCCGTGGGATTTGCAATAAACGGTACTTTTAAGAGCCCTCTCGATAAAGAAATCGCTCAGAACCTAAGTTTTTCTTTTGCTACGGAAGTTCCCGAGACAGAATTTAGTGCCGATTCGCAGGGCGGTTATACCTTAAAAAATCCGGCAGACTTCAGAAACTACCTTCCTCCGAACAACTTATTTGAGCACGAGAACCTATCAGTCAGATCTTACTTTCACGAAGACACTAATACTTTTTGCACCGCTCAATTAGATACAGCCTTTACACAAGAGCTCAACATCACTAGCAAAAACTATTACGTAGACCGCAATGGGAATGATGCGTTGGACGTAGAGGGAACGTTTGATACTGTGTATGATTTAGTTTGTGGAGAAGATAAAAGTATCAATGCCAATGGTAGCTTTAGAATTAAAGTACTGCTTAATACGAGTCCCCCTGGTTGAGTGAAGGATATGATAGTATAATCGCAAGCAATAAACCTAAGCCCCTTCTTCTATGCCCACCCGAAAAGACTTTTTACGAACCACCACCGTTGCCCTGGCCGGAATACCGTTCGGCACGTTATGGCAATGCCGACCTGCGCCAACCGAGCCGCCCATTGTCTGCGTCACCGGCGAGGATATTTTGGGTCCGTTCTACCGGGCCGAAGCCCCCTTCCGCACCGCTCTGAACGTGCTCAACCAGATGGGCACCCCGATTCTCGTTCGTGGACGAGTGCTCAGCAGCACCGATTGCATCACTGCGATCCCCGAAGTGGTGGTGGATGTTTGGCACGCTGATGACGAAGGAAACTACGACAACACCACTTCCGACTACAAATTCCGGGGGCGCATGAACACCGACGAACGGGGACAGTACGAATTTATGAGTATCCTTCCGGCGCGCTACGATAACGGTGGCCGACTGCGCCCCCGCCATATCCACTTTCGGGTGCGGGGCGAACAGCACATGGAGCTAATCACGCAACTGTACTTTGCCGACGATGAATTTATTGCCGCCGACCCCTGGGCGAGCCGGGCGGATGCCGGACGAATCATTCCGTTGGTTGAGACCGAAGGGGTGCTGCAGGGTAATTTCAATCTGTTTCTTCGGCCTACTTGAAGTAGAAATGGTGAAGTAGTAGGTTGTTCTCCTAATAAAAATCAACGATTAGCCTAGAAATTGTTTACTGCCTTTTCCAGATCGTCAATAACCTTCTGAGAAATTTTTCGGGGCTTTTCTTCCCGGGCTTGCTTCAGATGATCCAGCGCCTGTTTGCCGTACTCGGCCAGTCCGGCAGGATTCTTATCGTAATTGTAGCTACCAATGCACCATTCTAGCTTCCCTTGGATCTCGGCGTATTTGCTGTCTTCCATTTTCTCAAGTTTGGCGGCAGCTTGCTGGCACTGCTTAGCTAGTTCAGCCGCTGGGTCGGCGGTCGACTTCTTAGTAGCTGCTTTTTTAGGGGCGCTGCTTTCTTTGGCAGAGGCCTTTTTAGCGGCTGTTTTGGTGGCGGACGTTTTCTTAGCAGTGTCTGACTTGGCAGCAGTAGTTTTCGTTGCTTTGTCTTTGGCAGTGCCTGATTTGGTGGATGTTTTGGCCATAACCGGAAGCGTTAGTTGGGGGTTTAGATCGTTAGCGCGAATTTATACAAAAAAAGTTGAGTTACGCAATACGTAGGTTAACTTATTGATTCACCCATAAAAAGAGCGAGGCACCGAATATCGACTGGGACCGCAAGCGTGACTTTGCAGTTATTCAGGCAGACTTGTTTTGCTGTGCTTATAAAAAGTACGAACAGTTCTTATTTTAAGAATAAATTCGTATATTGCTCGGATACAACATACGTTTAGTCATGGAAAAGAAGAACAAATTTCTCTTACTACCCGAGCATCGTACGCGTAAAACCGAGAGCATAGGCAACTTAGCCTTGCAATGTCTCAAGAGATTGCGAACGACAAAACAGGGAAAGTAGTGCTCTAACGAAGAAAGCCAAAGGTATCATCCGGAGAAAGTGCTACGGTTTTTACTCGCTGGTAGGGATATTTTTTGCTGAAGCAGTCAATTTTTTTCCAAGGCGACGAATCTACTGTGGCGGTTGCCGCTGGGCGAACTGCCCATAGGGGTCCCTCTTTCTGCACCAACCGAAGCAACTGCGGCTGTTTCACCCACCGCACGCAGATAGGTAGCGGTTGGTCGAAACGGGTCAGAGCAGGTTTTCTTTCCGGATATACGATCTCTAAGGGCTCTGAGGCATACTCCAGCAATTCCCAGGCGAGGGGCGGAATATGCTGCACAAAATTGTGCAACTGGTCCAGATGGGCGATAAGCACCCGGTACGCAGGAATCGTTTCTGAATATTCACCTAACGGGGCCAACATCTCGAACGCATTTGGTTCTCGAACTGAGATTGCCAGCAACTCTTCCGGAGTATTAGTCAACCAAAACAACGACGGCTTCAATACGGATCGAAGGTAAACTTATCAATCGAGGGAAGCAGCAGCCGAACGTCGGTGCCCTCCTGCAACTTGCTCTTAATGGCTACCTCTCCGCCTAGCTTTTCTACGTTCGACTTCACGATGGTGAGGCCCAAACCACTGCCCTGCGAAGCCGGATTGCCCCGGTAGAACATATCAAAGGCCCGCTGTTGCACGTGGCGACTCATGCCTTGCCCGTTGTCTTTGAGGGTGAGACTAACTCCCCGGCGGTGGGAGCGGATACGAATGTGCACGTAGCAGTTGTCTATGTTAGTACGGCGGTACTTGATTGCATTCTCAAGCAAGTGTTGCACCATCAGGCGGAACAGGCGCTCCTCTGACCGCAATTGCAGTGGCTTGCTAGCTTTTACTTCGATAGCAACCTTCTCTCGGTCAGGAAAATCGCCCAACAAACCAATCACTTCTTCTACCGAATGTTTCACTTCAAAAGTGGTAAGTTGCTGATGTGCGTCGTCCATGCCTAGTTCGACCAACCCTTGAACGGATTTCTCGAGCTTGTTGGCACTTCGTTTAATCAACGATAGGTAATGCGACAGGGTGTCGGGTTCATGACTGGTTTGCTCAATCACCTGAAACAATCCCAAAATGCTGGCTAGCGGACCCTGCAAATCGTGGGACACTTTGTAAATCAACGTTTTCAGCTCTTCGTTTCGCTGCTCAAGTGCTCTGGATGTCAGCAAAATTTGCTTTAGGTCTTTAGCAATCAGTAGGTAGCCGGTTACTGTGTCTCGTTGTTTCAGCACCGACAGCGATAGCGTCACGGGTAAGGCAGTGGTGCGCTGAATCTTGAAAGAGGTTTCTATATTGTACAGCGGTTCTTGTTGCTGCGCCAGTTGTTTTAACCGTTGGCTGAAGGCAGCATTCTTCTTGGCAAAAAGGCTCTCTAGAGGTTGCCCTATCAGCGTTGCCTCATTTTTGTTGAGTAACTCGCAGGTCTTATCATTCGCTCGGGTGATGGTAAAGTCCTTGTCAAAGATGATCAGCATATCCACCACCCCGCACAGCACACTATCCAAATAGTCTTTGGCAATTACCGAGCTCCGCAGTTCTTCACCCAGCATGTTGATTCCCGCCGCGATAGCATCTATACCGTCAAGTTGTTGAGAAAGAGAAACTTTGGCCGAGAAATCACCTTCTGCCAGGCTCATCAGCACCTGATTGATCTCTTCTAACTGGTGATTTTGATCTTTTCGTTTGGTCATGCGGGTGGTTTAGGGCTCATTGGTGATGATATCGATAATCTGGTAGGTAGCATTAGCATTCTAGCATATTTATGTACTAAAAAATTCGGCGAGACGATTGTATCGACTAAAAAAATCTAGATTTAGACCGAAAAGGTGCATGATTTAGGGCAAAATAGTAACTAAGCGAGGGTTTTGACGCAATTACGCATCGGGTTGGTACTTCTTGAGCCATTCTTGGGCGCTCTCCAGATCGGTGAACAACCGAAAGGGATACCGGGGCTGCTGAAATTTGAGAAAGAAGTTAGCAATAGTGCGGGTAACCGGGTTGCGCACAATCACCGCCAGGGCCACGGTGTTTTGATTTGCTTTCTCTGAAGAAAGGGTTTCGCGGGCCGCTTTGGTCAATTCTTTCACTGCTGAGCCGTCCACAATAATCGGATAGGTTTGCCCGTCGACAAACGAAAGCCGTTGCTCAATAATCTTCTGCGCTAAGGCCGCGTCGATCTCTTTTTTCTTAAACCTGACGTACAAAATCCCGTTTTTCAACTCCATATACACGAAGTCGTTGTTCATAAATTTATATTTCATAAGGTAGAAATGCCAGGAGTATCTCTTGCCTAATCAGCCTGTATCAATACCATACACGCGTGATTTTAGCAGCAACATCCTCGAGTGATGACAGGGAAATATAGTCAATTTTGGTCAAAAAAAAGATTGACATGGCCAAATCGAAACACAATCATCTGCTAGACACAATTAGTGATCTGATTCTAAACGCCCAGCAGCAGGGGCTCGTCCATCTCTACACCGAGGGGGCGCACACCAACGGAAGGTTTCTAACCATCAAAGGGCGACAACTTCGCCACTTCGGCACCACCAGTTACCTGGGGCTAGAACAAGACCAACGGCTCAAGGATGCGGCCATTCAGGCCATTCAACAGTACGGAACGCAGTTTCCGATGTCAAAAACCTACGTTTCGTTCGGACTGTGCAAAGAGCTGGAAGACTGCCTGCGCAGCATGTACCAGCGCCCGGTCGCCATTGCCAAAAACAGTACCCTGGCCCACGTAGGGCTTATCCCCAGCCTGGTGCGCGATGAGGACGCGATGATCCTTGATCAGCAGGTGCACGCCAGTGTGCAGAGTGCCACCCAACTGCTCAAACCCCGGGGCGTCACCGTGCAAATGGTGAAGCACAGCAACATGGAGATGCTAGAGAAAATGATCCTACGCTTGCGCGATACCCACCGCCGAATTTGGTACGCCGCCGACGGCATTTACTCTATGTTCGGCGACACGGTGCCCCTACCTGAACTGATGCAACTGGCTAAAAAGTACCCTCAGTTGCACCTGTATCTGGACGACGTGCACGGGATGAGTTGGGCCGGCCAGCACGGTACGGGTTACGTGATGCAGCAACTAGGTGCGGTGCCCGAACGCTCAGTATTGATTGGCACCCTGGGCAAATCGTTTGGGGCCAGCGGGGCGGTAGCCGTATTCAGTAACGATGAGCTCTACGAAGCTTACCGGGTGTTCGGCGGCCCTCAAACCTTTTCGGTGCAGGCCGATCCCGCCAGCGTAGCGGCATCGCTGGCCTCCGCTAAAATTCACCTGTCGGATGAGATCTACGCGTTGCAACAGGACTTGGCCGATAAGATTGCCTACTGCAACCAGCTGATCGCGCAGACCAACCTGCCGCTCATTAAGCAGAATGCCTGCCCGGTGCACTTCGTGGGCACGGCGGTTCCGGGTATTGCCTACAACCTGGGGCGTCGGTTGCTGGACAACGGGTTTTATATGAACGTGGCGACCTTTCCGGTGGTACCGGCGCGCAACGCCGGTATCCGTTTTTCTATCTCCCGCCACAATACCCGGGAGGATATCCGAGCGCTGATCGAAACGATGGATCATCACTACGCACTGGTACTGCAAGAAGAAGGATACACCATGAACCAGGTGCGCTCCGCCTTCCGAATGCCTTTGCTTGAAGAAGCGGTTGCGGTAGAAAGCCAACCGGCGGCCGAACCCCTCACGTCGCACCTCGAAACCAGTATTGAACGGGTGGATCCTACCGACTGGAACGCCTGTTTCGGAGAACGCGGTGCCATGGACTGGGAAGCGATGCGCCTTTATGAGCAAGCTTTCACGAACAACCCGTTGCCCGAACACAACTGGAAGTTTGTGTACCTGATCCTGCGCGACCAGCAGCAGCAAGTTGTGCTGGCCACCTGCTTCACGGTGGCGCTTTGGAAAGACGACATGCTGGCCCCCGCTTCGGTATCTAGGCAAGTGGAAGCGCAGCGCCGCACTGATCCCTACTATCTGACGTCGCGCACGCTGGGCATGGGCACCTTAGTAACCGATGGTGAGTATTTGTTTACCGACGCCCAGCATCCCTACTACCACGAGGCGCTGAAATTGCTCAGCGTCGAGATAGAATCGCTCAAGGAAGACTACCAGTGCACCGCGGTTAGCCTGCGCGATATTGATGCAGGCCTGCCCGAGGTCAACGAGATGTTTTATACCCAGGGCTACTTCAAAGTAGATCTGCCGGAAACCTGCGTGATTGAAGCATTGCCCTGGTCCGACGTCGATACCTACTTGCAGCACCTGCCGTACAAATCGCGTTACCACGTGCGCAAAGACGCCGCAAAGATGATGCACCACTTTGAGGTGACGGTGCAGTTGTCGCTAAGCGAAGCGGATATCGATCGCACGTACCAGCTGTACCAGAACGTGAGTAACAAGAACTACGCGCTCAACAACATCGAGTTTCCGCGGTCGCTCTTTGAAGCGATGAGCCAATCGTCCCGCTGGGAGTTTATTCAGATCCGGCTTAAGCCCGAGTACTTGTCTGCCGGTGACCATCCCCTGGTGGCCACGGTGTGCAACTACCAAACCGACGAGAGTTACTGCGCCGTGGTGCTCGGCATGGATTACACCTACGTCGAGTCGTTTAAAATCTACAAGCAAGCCCTGTTTCAGATTGCCCTGCGGGGACGAGCATTGGGTAAGCAACGGGTGTTCTTGGGGATGACGGCCGCCCAGGAAAAGAAGAAGTTCGGCGGAGTGAAGAAGGCCCGGGTAGCCTACGTGCAGGCGCAGGACAACTACAAACTGGAACTAATCGAGTCGATGGCTGGGGTGATGGCCTAGATTGAGTTAGATAGCGGGGAAACTGCGGTAACTTTTTCAGTAAATTGTTAAGGTTGCCGGATCACCTTTCGGGTAATCGTTTGGGTGCCCACCGCAAACTGAAACACGTAGAGACCGGCGGGGTAGGGGGACAGATCAACCACTCCGTCGGAATGAGGAGCCACGGGAACCATCCGCCCCAGCAGATCAACCACGCGCAGTCGGTCGTAGACTCCCTGCACCCGTACCAAGCCGTCCGTCGGATTCGGAAACACGGTCAGATCAACGGTCGGAACAACCTCTTCGTCCGGTAGGTCAGTGACCAATTGCGCTCTTTCGCGATCAAAGCGTGGCCGGATCATCAGGCTGCCCTGCAACGCTTTGTTTTGCTCCCAATCGCTGGACACACTAAAGAAAATGCGCTCGTTAGTATCCGTGTTCTTATCGAAGCCAACAATTAGAAAACGATCGGTGCTTTCTTGCTGATAACCCACGTAAAACGTGTCCTGCACGGCAACGGGCGATTCTAGCTGATAGGTGGTGAATCCGTTGGACTGAAGAGAAGACCGGGCTGCCAAAATACCCGACTCGCGCAACACAACCTCCCCGCGGGCGGTATCGGTCAACGTTTTCCAGACAAAGAGTTTAAACAGCGTCCCCTGGTTTTGCGCCAGGTTGGGGAAGTGGATGTCGATATCGGTGAGCAGGTCTTCTTCCGGAACCACAAATTGGTAGGCCACCCGTCCGCCCGTCTGGTTCAGCTCCAGGCCGAACTCGGCGGTGCCGTCGTCATAGGCCAGGGTTTCGTTGAGCACAAAGGTGGTACGCACCGTATCGTTGACGCGGTAGTCGACCGACTGGTTGAACACCGTATCGCCTTCGGCACTGATGGCCGCAATCCGCGGCAGATCGCCCGTTTCGATGTAGAATTCACTCTGCACGTAGAGCGAGTCTTGGGTCAGGTCGAAGGCACTCGCCACCGGCGCTCCCACCGCAATGGTACGGCGGTCGAAGGCCGTGGGTAACGGGCTCAGCGCATTGGTAGAATCGCTCAGCCGGTAGAGCACTTCGCCCGACAGCGCATCGTTAACGAACGCTTCAAAGGTGGTGCCTACCGGTTGGTTACGCAGATTGTAGTACTGCACCGACGAGCCGGACAAGTAGCGCTCGGGGGCCGCCCGAAACTGCTTCATCGGCACCCGGGTGTAGTCGCCGAAGGGGGAGGTGGGCAACGAAGTGATGGCCGCATCAGGGTACGCCAGGTCGTTGGCACTGCGTCCCTGGTTCAGGTACACGTAGTCGATGTTCCAGGTGTCGAAAGCGCCCGACCGCCGGTTGAATGATTGGAAGCGAAATTGAAAACGATCGTGAAAATAAGCGGCACTGCTCACCAAAAGGGTTTCCTGAACGAACACGTCGGTGATCAGCGAATCGTTGCCGGTTTGCTTCCAAACCGTGACCCACTGCTGCGCGGTGTCAAGGGTGCTAAACTGCAAGCGGATGGAGTCTCCCACCATCTCGGGAAGCTCTCCCCTGCCTTTGGGTTGCCAAAAAAAGCTAAGATACACGCTACCTCGCTCCGCTTCGGGCACCAGCGACAAATTGATAGGGTGCGACACCAACTCGTCGGAGAGTCCGTTGCGACTGGTCGCCGCCGTATCGTAGGCCGCCCCCTGGGCGTTGACCCCATCGAAAGAAGCCACGCCTACCGACGGGGGGGCAATGCCCAGCCCGGTGTTGATCAGCACCCCCCGGCTCTGGGTAGGCTGCCAGTGCAGTGTGTCGGGAGTGGTGAAACCCAAAGCGTTGGTGACAGGCTGCGAGAAATCGTCCCAAAAGGGCAACGTCAGCACCGTGTCGAGAGCCGCTTGCCGGGCGTTGGCCGGTTGCCCAGACGAAGTAGGCGAAAGAGGAACGAGCCGAACCGACTGGGCGGATAGCCGAAAGGTTGTTAACCCGAGGACCGCAATCAAAAGAAAGGCAATCCGAAGTGAAACGTCTGAAGGGTGAGGTTGCTTCAAGAAGGTAAATAGTTGGTGCTTTTCGCCCCTACAACGACGAGGTCCGTCAGAAAGTGCAGGGTGATTAGTTTAGCATACCGAATCAAAAAATGTCGTCTTCGTTTAAGTCAACCCCTGAGGGAGCATTTTCCTCAATGTCCAGGGCACTCTCCTGCGGCTGCTCATCGCTGAACCGATCCAGCCACACGTCCACCTCTTCCCCAATGCGAATGTTGCTGCCCGCCGCGGGGCTTTGCTTCACAATCACCAGCCGGTCTTGCTGCTGCTGCGCCTGGTCTTTCGGGTCGCGGTCCGACAGCGAAGGGTCCCGAAACAGGGTGCCGCCGACCTTTAAGCCAGAACCGATGATCACCACTTCGGCTTCTTCCATCTCCAGGCCGTCCAGATCGGGTACTTCCAGCGAGGTGTTGCCCAAGCCGTCGCCTACCAGCAGGTCAATGCGGGCACCTTTCGAAATTATGTCACCCGCGGCGATTTGTTGTCCATTGTAGCGCTGCTCAAGCACCGCGTTCTGCGCCAGATCGGGTACGTACTCAATAGCACCCAGTTCCAATCCGTAACTCTCCAGCACCAATTGGGCGTTCTTCACTGAGCCATCGACCAGGGCGGGCATTTTTACTTTGGGAGGGTTGGTGGCGTTGAGGGTGAGGAATATTTTACGGTTCTCCTTCACCTTAGACCCCGCCAGTGGGTACTGCACCAGCACCGTTTCTGGGTCGAAGGCATCGGTGAATCCCGAGTCGGTAAGCACCTCGTAGTTGAGGTTGCGCTGGGTAAGAAACTCGTCGATATTATCCAGATGGATACCTTCCAGGTCAGGCACGGTCACTGTTTCGTTGTGGTGGGTGGCCGAGGGCAAGTACGAGTAGAAAAACCACAGTCCGCCCACGGTAGCAAGCAGCAGAATGATGCCCAAGTGGATGAGCACTCCGACGGGCGAGTTAACTTTAAATAATTGCGTCACGTTATGGTTCACTTTGGGTTACCGTTTGATATTTGATAGATGATCGTGCATTGCTTACCCAACGCGGTAGAGATATGCGTCTTCAATGTAAATGCCGTTGACAACGCTGTTCGTTAACCGTTTGCCTGTCACGTTAGTGCCTGTAGCCAATATGCCGTTCAGACTCTTATAAAGCTCATCATCTAAACCTATTGCCGAAACTGCGTCCCATCGCAGATCAATAGTGATCTGGCTTTTCCGGCTCACTTCTTCAATTTTCTCGTAGGTTTTCTGGGGTCCGTATCTATCATAATAGGGAGTGGCTAGTATGAAACGATATGTCTCCGGCCCATCCATATAATACCAGAATGCGGCAACCACCGGCAGGTCAGAGCTATCCAGTGCATCCAGTAGCTTTCTCCCTTTTTCAATATCCAATTGGTCTAATGTTACCAGTGTGTTTCTATCCATAACAATACGCCATTTTTTTGAGAGGTTACCGCTTTGTATAAGTTGTATGCTTCCGCCTTTGAGTTTTTAGTATAATGACTATCCTCAGACCAGTCCTTAACTACCCGCCAGTTGGCTCTGAACTTCAGACTTTTATTAGCTTCGATGTCTAACTCGCTGTCTAGTCCGGCAGTTCTTATCAGTTTGACTAAGTCGTGCGTGTAACTATCGTTCACTACTTTCTTATCAGGAAAGTCATGCCGCTTCACGTTCTTAGCAATGCATGCTTTCAGTGCACACTCTACTGCATATCCACAAAGATAATACGCTCCGTCATAAAGCCCTTTGTCAAGCAGTGCTTTGGCCTCTTTAATCCGAATTTTTGACAGTTCCTGTAACTCCGTCCGGTTCACTCAAAATGTTTACTTTGTATCAATAATCGCGCGAACCTGCTCGTTCACCAGCGCATTCAGATCCAGCCCCGCCGCCCGCACCTGCTGCGGAAAGATACTCTCTTTGGAAAAGCCCGGCGTGGTATTGGCCTCGATGAAATACAGCGTTCCTTCCTTCAGAAAGTAATCAATGCGTACGAAGCCGCGGCAGTGGAACAAGGTATAAATCTCCTCAGTCAGCCGCTGACACTGCTCCCGCACCGCGTCATCTACGCGGGCCGGGGTGATCTCTTCCGAAGCGCCTTCGTACTTAGCCTGAAAGTCAAAGAACGCGTTCTTGCTCACCACCTCGGTAATAGGCAAAGCTTGTGCCACTCCCGCCCGGCTAAACACGCCGCACGTAAGTTCCTGTCCCTGAATGTACTCTTCCACCAGCGCTTCGCGGTCGTGCTCCAGGGCGTTTCGCACCGCTCCCTCTAGTTGCTCGGGCTGGTCCACCTTGCTCGCTCCGAAGCTCGACCCGCCGTTGTTGGGCTTCACAAAGCAGGGAAAGCTGAACTCCGTAGCCACTTGCGCCACGCGCGAAAGGTCTTGTTCGGTGAGCGTCACCGACCGGGGCGTGGTGATGCCGTGCGCCCGCACCAGTTCTTTGCCCACGCTTTTGCTAAAAGTGATCGCACTGCAGAGCACGTTGCAGCCGGTGTAGGGGATGCCCAGCAGCTCGAAGTAGCCCTGAATCTTACCATCTTCGCCCGGTGTACCGTGGATGATGTTGTATACCGCATCAAAGGTAATGGTCTGCCCGCTCAGGCTGAACGAGAAGTTGTCCTTGTTGATCGGCAGTTCCTGTCCGTCGACCTTGGCGTACCAGCGGTCGCGTTCCACCACCACCAAGTAGGGAGTGAAGGCGTCTCGATCCAGGCAGTTAAGTACTGTTTCGGCGCTGCGCATCGAGATCACGTATTCGTGCGAAGTGCCCCCGGCCACCACGGCGATGTTCTGTTTCATATATTTCAGCGTCTAGCCAGACAAATGTACAATTATTGGGGAATTATCTCCTGGGCAACCTGCTCTGCCTGTCGAAATGCCTCCCGGTCCAGTCCGGCAGATGCTCCCTGCTCGTCAAAGTAAGCCAGCAAATTCCTAGTTTGAATGTTGCCCACCAAGTCAGTCCCCGCCATAGGGCAACCGCCCAAACCGCTCATCACCCCATCAAAGTAGCGGCAGCCCTGCCGGTAGGCCGCGTCGACCTTCGCCGGACCGTCGGGGGCGGTGGTGTGCAGGTGCAAACCAAACGTGACTTCCGCGTAGGCCGGAATGGCGATATCAAGGGCACTACCGATGACCGGCGCCGTGCCCAAGCCGGTGGTATCGGCCAACGTGATGTGGCGCACGCCCGCATGGTGCAACCGGTCTATCCAGTGCAGCAACTCCTCTACGCTCCAAACGTCGCCATAGGGATTGCCGAAGGCCATCGACACGTACACCAGCAACTGCTTGCCGGACGATTGGCACAACGCTAATAGCTCTTGCACCAGCGCAAACGACTGTTCTACGGTGGAGTTGATGTTGCGCTGCAAGAAGGTGGGCGAGATAGAAAACGGGAACCCCAGGTAGGTGATCGCCTCGTGCTGCACCGCCGCCTCGGCCCCCCGCCGGTTGCCCACAATGGCCAGCAGCTTCGATGGGGTGGTTGACAAGTCCAATCGCGCCAGCACCTCCGCCGTGTCGCGCAACTGGGGAATGGCCTTGGGCGACACAAAACTACCAAAGTCGACCGTATCAAACCCTACCCGCAAGATCGCATTGATGTAACGCACCTTATCCGTCGTGGGAATAAACGATTTTATTCCCTGCATTGCGTCACGCGGACATTCGGTGAGATAGACCATAAATTGAACGTAGGATCACGATTAACCGTGATCCTACGAATTTAAAATATGACGTGAAATCACCACCCGCTGAATTTCCGAGGTGCCCTCGCCGATTTGCAGGATGCGCTGGTCGCGGTAGAATCGTTCCACGTCGTACTCGCCCATCAGGCCGTAGCCTCCGTGCACCTGTACCGACTCGTCGGCCACCTCTTTGGCAATCTCCGAGCAGTACAACTTGGCCATCGCCGCTTCCTTGGCAAAGGGCTTGCCGTTGTCCTTGAGCCAGCAGGCTTTATAGAGCAGGTTGCGGCCCAGCTCCAGCTTGGTAGCCATGTCGGCCAGCTTGAATGAGATGGCCTGAAACTGGGTCAACGGTTTGCCGAACTGCTGCCGTTCCTTGGCGTAGCGAATGGCCATCTCGTAGGCGCCTTGCGCACAGCCGAGTCCCATCGCGGCAATCGACAGGCGGCCGCCGTCCAGGGTCTCGAGCATAATCTTGGAACCCTGTCCGCGCTTGCCCAGCAGGTTTTCTTCGGGCACGCGGCAGCCGTCGAAGAACAGTTGTGAGGTGTTGGAGGCGCGCCAGCATAGCTTGTCGTGCATGGAGATGGCCTCGAAGCCGGGCGTGTCCTGCTCCACAATAATGGTTGAGTACTCTTTCTTGCCATTGTTCTCTCCCGAAACCGCCTGCACGGTGGCTCCCCGCGTGATGTCAGTGGCTCCGTTGGTGATGAAGATCTTGGAGCCGTTGATCGTCCACTCGCCGTTTTCCAGACGGGCGGTGGTTTTGGTGCCCCGCGAGTCGGAACCGGCCTCGGCCTCGGTGAGCCCGAACGACCACAGCGCTTCGCCGGTGCAGAGGGCGGGCAGGTACTTCTTCTTCTGCGCTTCGGTACCGAACTGGTATAACGGGCCGATACCCAGCGAGTTGTGGGCGGCCACCGTGGCGGCCTGGGAGCCATCCACGCGGGCCACTTCCTCCACGGCAATAATATACGACAGGTAGTCCATGCCGTGGCCGCCGTAGTCGGGAGAGGCTACCATGCCGAATAGGCCCATTTCGCCCAAACGCTTGGTGAGGGGCACCGAAAACTGTTCGTGCTTGTCTAGCTCCCGGGCCACGGGTTTTATCTCTTTTTCGGCAAAGTCCCGCACCGACTGGCGGATGAGTTCGTGTTCTTCGTTGGTGATCATATCATTCTATACCGGTGGAGACGCCATGAATGGCGTCTTTACTGATTTTCTAGTAGTATCAGGGGCACGTTACGCTCGATGCGATCATCGAGAGCCACGCGCACCTTCTGTATTACGCCGTCGCGGGGAGCCATCAGGGCGTTTTCCATCTTCATGGCTTCCACCACCAGCAGCGTATCGCCTCGCTTCACCGCATCGCCCGCTTGCACGTGTAAGGCAATCACCTTGCCCGGCATGGGCGAAACCACGGTGTCGTCCGACCCCGTTTCTGTTTCGGTGTTACCTACTAAACGCGTTTTATCGGGTAGATCGTTTCTTCGTAGCCGGAAATTAAATCCCGCCTGGGTGATAATAAACGCTCCCTCCTCGGTTTCTGACACGTAGGCCGTATGCAACGTATCATTCAACCTAAAATCGATGCGCCCCGCGTGCTGAGCCACTATTTGCACGGCGTATTCCTGATCGTCGTGCGTGGCCCGATACGACCCGGGCGCAGTTTCCCGCAGCTCAACCGTCAGAGAAGCTTCGTCAAGCATCACTTCCAGCACCGGCACCAGCCGCCAAAAACCAACTTCCTGCCACACCGACGCCGGAGCCGCCGTTCGGGCACTAAAACTGTACAGCAGTCCGGCCAGCACCACGGGTAGCCGATCAACGGCGGCTTTTTGCTCCTTCATGCGCGCAATGATCTGGGGCGTGTGCTCATCGCAGTAGTGAGTAGAAATGCGGTTGTCGCGAAAGTCGTCGGTGCTGAGCAGGGCAATAAGATAAGCCAGGTTGGTGTCGATGCCGTGGATGGCGTAGTTTTTCAGGGCGGTGATGGCGTGCTGCCGCGCCCGCTCGCGATCGGTGCCGTAGGCAATCAGCTTGCCGATCATCGGGTCGTAGCGTGGGTCGATGGTAGAACCGGTGACCACGGCGGTGTCGAGCCGAACGGCCCCCGAAGTCGGAGGGTGGTGGTAGGTGATTGTGCCGGGCGAGGGGCGGAAGTTCTCCTCGGGTGCTTCGGCGTATACCCGGCACTCGATGGCGTGGCCCCACTGCGGCACGTCGTCTTGCTGAAACGACAGCGGCTCCCCGGCGGCAATCCTGATCTGCTCGGCCACAATATCGATGCGCGTGGTCAGCTCCGTGACGGGGTGCTCCACCTGCACCCGGGTGTTCATCTCCAGGAAGTAGAACCGCTGGTTTTGGTCCAACAGAAACTCGATGGTGCCCGCGTTGGTATACGCAATGGCCTGGCCAAGCTTGACGGCGGCTTCGCCCATCGCGCGGCGCAGCTCGGGGGTGAGGGTGGGGGAAGGGGCCTCCTCGATGATCTTCTGGTAGCGACGTTGCAGCGAGCACTCGCGCTCGTAGAGGTGCACCAGGTTACCGTAGTGGTCGCCCAGCAGTTGCACCTCGATGTGCCGGGGCGACTCCAGGTACTTTTCGATATACACCGTGGCGTCGCCGAAGTAAGCTTTTGCTTCGCGGCTGGTGGAGGTGAGCGCGTCGGGCAGTTCACTGGCACTGCGCACAATGCGCATGCCTTTGCCCCCGCCGCCCGCGGCCGCTTTCACCAGCACCGGGTAGGGCAGCATATCCGCCTGCTTCAGAAGTTCGTCGGGAGGGCCGGTTACTCCTTCGGTGATGGGCACCCCGGCCCGCTGGGCAAAGGCCCGGGCCTCTACCTTGTTGCCCATGGTACGAATGGCTTCGCTGCTGGGTCCGATAAAGGTGATGCCTACCCGTTCGCAGGCCTCCACGAAGGCGGTGTTTTCTGACAGGAAGCCGTAACCCGGGTGGATGGCTTCGCTGCCGGAGTGCAGGGCAATCTCGATGATCTTCTCGATGTTGAGATAGGTATCGTTCAGGTCGCCTTCGCCCAGCGGGTAGGCTTCGTTGGCCAGTTGCACGGGCAGCCCTTCCCGGTCGGAGTCGGCGTAGATGGCCGCGGTGGCTACCTTCAGCGACTGGGCGGCGCGGATGATGCGGACGGCAATTTCGCCCCGGTTGGCAATGAGTAGTTTGTTGAACATAGACGGATCGGTGTTGATGGCTAGGGTGTTGGAGACTTTCTGAGTGGTTAGGGGATTAGGGATTGGATGTTGGGGATTTTCAGGGTGGTTAGGGGGTTGGGAATTAGGTGTTGGGTGTTTGATTCATAAGCTCTAATTCCTAAACCCCAAAACCTAACCCCTAATCCCCCTCACCCCTCCTCCAATCCGGTTTTCGTTTTTCTAAAAAGGCGCGCATGCCTTCCTGTCCCTCGGGCGAGGCGCGGGCGTCGGCAATCATGCGGGCGGTGTAGTCCATGGTTTCTTCTACGCTGCTCACCTGCGCCACGGTGGCGATAAGCTGCTTGCAGCGGCGCACGGCTCCGGGAGCGGCAGTTTTCAGTTCGGCTACTACGTTACGCACGTGCGCTTCGGTGTCTTCTTTGGTGCGGAAACATTGGTTCACCAACCCTACCCGCGCGGCCTCTGCTCCTTCGAAACGACGTCCGGTGAGCATCAGTTCGCGGGCGGCCGCCTCGCCTACCCGCCGCAGTACGTAGGGGGCAATGGTGGCCGGAATAATGCCGATCTTCACCTCACTAAAGGCAAAGGTAGTGTCCTCCACGGCGTAGGCCATGTCGCAGGCGGCTAGCAGGCCGTTGGCTCCGCCGAAGGCCGCCCCCTGCACCACCGCAATGGTCGGCTGGGGTAAGGTGTACACCGCATGGAAGCACTGCGCCAGCCGTTGGTTTCCCTGGTAATCTTCCTCGTAAGTGCGCTGCGAGAAGCTGCTCATCCATTGAATGTCGGCTCCGCCGCAGAATACCTTGCCGTGGCCCCGCAGCAGCAGCGCGATAATGGTTTCGCCCTGCGCCACCGTGGCCAGGCAGTCGATAAGTTCGTCAATCATCTCTCCGTTGAAGGCGTTGCGCACGTCCGGGCGATTCAGCCACAACGTGGCGATGCGGTCGGTGATGGTGAGTTCGAGGGTGGTGTAGGTGGTCATTGGATGATCTTCTTGATAGCGAGATATTGGATGAATTTCTACATGGCAAGATACTGGATGCTGGCTACTGGTAACTAGCCTGCCTAGCAAATCATCCGCGCGGCGGCCGCATCCACCCATCACATCCGATACACCCCATTCTTCGGCTCGGGATAGGGATTATTCAGCGAAGCCGCAATGCCTAAAGCAATCACCTTGCGCGTGTCTACGGGGTCGATGATGCCGTCGTCCCACAGGCGGGCGGTGCTGTAGTAGGGCGAGCCTTCGCGTTCGTACTGTTCCATAATCTCAGCTTTGGTTTGCTCGGCTTCCTTGGCATCCAGGGACTTTCCCCGCGTCTTGAGTTGGTCTTCTTTCACCGTCAGCAACACGTTAGCGGCCTGCTCGCCGCCCATCACCGAGATGCGAGCGTTGGGCCACATAAACAGGAAGCGCGGATCGTAGGCCCGCCCCGCCATGGCGTAGTTGCCCGCCCCGAACGAGCCGCCGAACACCACCGTGAACTTAGGCACGTTGGCCGTGGCCACGGCGTGCACCATCTTGGCCCCGTCGCGGGCGATGCCGCCCCGCTCGTAGGCCTTGCCCACCATAAAGCCGGTCACGTTCTGCAAGAACAGGATCGGAATCTTCCGGTAGCAGCACAGCTCGATAAAGTGCGTGCCCTTGAGCGAACTGTCGGAGAACAGGATGCCGTTGTTGGCGATGATGCCCACTGGGTAGCCGTGCAGCCGAGCGAAGCCGGTCACCAGCGTAGTGCCGTAGCGGGCCTTAAACTCGTGAAACCGGCTGCCGTCCACCAGCCGGGCGATAATCTCGCGGGCATCAGTCGGCTTCTTTAGGCTCACCGGGGCGATGCCGTACAGCTCCTGCGGGTCGTACAAGGGCTCTTCGGTGGGTACGCGGTTTAGTGGCTGCTGAGTACCCCGGGGCAGCGTCTCAAAGATGTTGCGGCAGATCTGTAGCGCGTGCGCGTCGTTCTCGGCCAGGTGGTCGGCCACCCCCGACACGGAGGTGTGCACGTCGGCCCCGCCCAGTTCTTCGGGACTCACCTCCTCGCCGGTGGCGGCCTTTACCAGGGGCGGACCGCCCAGAAAGATGGTGCCCTGGTTACGCACGATGATCACCTCGTCGCTCATGGCGGGCACGTAGGCTCCTCCGGCCGTGCTCGAGCCCATCACCACCGCCACCTGCGCAATGCCCTGCGCCGACAGCCGGGCCTGGTTGTAGAAGAAGCGCCCGAAGTCGAAGCGGTCGGGAAACACGTTCGACTGCTCGGGTAGGAACACTCCGCCCGAGTCGACCAGGTAGACGCAGGGCAGGCGGTTTTCGAGGGCGATCTCCTGGGCGCGGATGTTCTTCTTGATCGACTCACTCACGTAGGTGCCGCCCTTCACGGTGGCGTCGTTGGCCGAGATGACGGTCTCTTGCCCGTGGATCACCCCGATGCCCGCCACAATGCCCGCCGACGGAAAGGCGTCGTCGTACATGCCGTAGGCCGCCAGGGGCGAAAGCTCCAGGAAGGGAGTGTTGGGGTCAATGAGCTGGTTGACGCGCTCGCGGGCCAGCAGCTTGCCGCGCTCGCGGTGCTTGTTGATCAACCGTTCGCTGCGCTCCTGCGTCACCTGCCGAAGCACGCGGCGGTAGTCGGTGAGCAATTCACGGTAGTCGCGCTCGTTGCTGCGGAAGGCATCGGACTGCGGATTGATGGTGCTCTTAAGAGGGTACAAAAGGCGGTGTTGTTTAGTGGTTTGCGTCGTTGAGGCAATAACGTGCGAAAGGGGGTGAATGTTGGTGGGGGATTTGCTGGGTGGCGTTCCACGCGGGGCGTTCCACGCGGGGCGTTCCACGCGGGGCGTTCCACGCGGGGGCAGATGCTGACGGCCGCTGCGCGGATGACAGTAGAGACAAGATGAATGCAAATGCAGCCGAGCGCTTCTGCCACTGGCCATAAAGAAAGTCATCCGCGCGGCGGCCACCAGTATCCAATACCCAATATCCAATATCTAGTATCCAACATCCAGCCACCCGCTTTTTCCTGCGCACGTACCGTTTTCTCTTAACTTGTTGCTTC
The DNA here is from genome assembly GCA_965217295.1 of Cyclobacteriaceae bacterium. Classification (GTDB taxonomy): domain Bacteria; phylum Bacteroidota; class Bacteroidia; order Cytophagales; family Cyclobacteriaceae; genus Tunicatimonas. Next base: position 339,060 of record CBDCHR010000008.1, on the reverse strand, counting down.
GCCCGTCTGGTTTTTCACGGTTTTGGCAGGCACCCGACTAACCTACCGACGTTTTGGGGGAAGCGGCCCCCCGGCCGGGAGTGGGGATAACCGATGTTTAACTTAAAGCAATTGACTATGCTAGATTTTGCTTTGTACTCGAATGAGTTCACGCCCGACGACCCGGACGACCAACTGGCCCGTCCGGTGAACGTGGTGACGCGTGACCAAGAAGACCTGATGACGCGTGTCACCAGGAAAGGTTCCATCCTGAAACCCACCGAAGTGCGGGCGGTGATCGACGCCTACTGGGAGGGGATCACGGAGTTTGTACGGGCCGGTGAGGTGTACAGCGACCAGTTCATCAGCACCCGCTTCGATATCAGTGGGGTGTTCAAGAACCCGGACGATCGCTTTGACCCCAGTCGGCACACCCTGGCGGTGGCCGTGAAGGTGAAAGAGGCGGTTACCTCGGCAGTGGCTGACGTAACGCTGCGTAAGGTAGACGCCCGCACCACCCAGCCGGAGATCAAGTCGGTCTACGATTGGGGCAGCGACACGCACAACGCCACGCTGACCTCGGAAGCAACGCTGGAGGTGCAGGGAGAGCAGTTGAAGATATGCGACAACCTGGAAGAGGAAGGCGTGTTCTTCGTCAACCAGGCCAACGACAGCGAAGTGAAGGCAGAGAGGGTCCGTACCAACGAGCCCAAGACGCTAACGCTGATGGTGCCCAAGCTAAGGGCGGGCCGCTATCGCCTGGAAGTGCGCAACACCCGCTACGATGGTAAAATACTCCGCATCGGAGTGTTCACCCCGGTGCTCACGGTGAAGTAGTAAGGGGCGTATAGACCATACGACGGAGGTCAAATGGTCTGTTCGGCGAAGGTCGTATGACCTATACGACCCGGGTCGGATGGTCTATACGACGGAGGTCGCAACGCCTTTGCGGGCAACGCGACCGTTGATTTACACCTGACTCACCGCCGCCGCACTCGGGCGGGGAGTCAGGAATTAACCAGCAAAAGGGCACGGTCTATTGGCCGTGCCCTTTCTTATGGATGCTATCAAGCGATAAAAGTATACCCCGGCCGACAAGCCCTCTCGTTCAAGGGTGAGCTCATGGTAGCCAGCTTCCAGCGTTCCGCCAGCTACCTGCTTCACCCACCGTCCGTTTAGGGTCAGGATGTCCAGGCTGAAAGCCATTGTCTTCCCTGCTACAGGCGGCAAGCGCTAGCAAAGTCAATAGTGCTATCCAAACTAGTTTCATAGACTAGTGCGTTGAGGTTTAACCTGGTTTGTATCCTGGCTTACCGCGCGTGTCAGGTTTTACAGTGACGTGAAACTCCCCTTCGGTGAAGCGTAGGGTGTCGTCATTGTGTAAGAAAGTACCCTGAAACTTGCCCCATAGCTCCTGCTTAACAGTGTCGTAGCGAGTAATGTCTACCCAGTTATCCTGGGTAGAGTCTAGTTCAGCCCTGCCGCCTCTTACGTCTCCATCAGAAATCCAAAATGAAAGCGACATGTTTGCGTACTGATCGTTGCACTCAGCCTTCCTCACCACGCTATCGTCTCTCACTTCAAACCGTTTTTCTGCCAGCGGTATGTCTATGATGCTAATCATTTCCCGCAGAGAGCCTGCCTCGTTAGTGTGAGCCACATTCATCCCCAATTCTGGTACCGAACAGTCTTCCACTATGCTAGCCCCTGCACTAATGTTAGTCCAGGGCTCACCGTTCTTAAAGGCGGTCACCTCACTAATCAGTTCCGGGGGCGGAGCCACTTCCTCTTCACTACAGGCAGCGAGAGCCAGTAGCCATATTAATCCTATTCCTATGCATCTCATAAGCTTCGTTGTTTAGTTAGCAATAATCAACCGCTTACTCACCATTAGTTGGTCAGTGGTTAGGCGATAAAAGTACACCCCCGACGGCAAGCCCTGTCGCTGTAAAGGTATTTCATGATACCCCGCTTGGGTTGCCCCTTGACGTAGCATCCGCACAGTTTGCCCCAGGGTGTTGGTGAGTTCCAGCACCAGCTCCTGGTCTTGGGTTACCACCAACGGAATCAGGGTCGTGGTGCGCGTGGGATTCGGGTAAGCGTCCATCAATCGGGCACTACGCTGTTCAGAAAGCGTGCCGTCTTCCGTGGTTACCAGTTCGATCCAGGGGTCCTTGGCTGAAGCAATACCATCCACCTCTGGGGTTCGTGAGGGATTGCCCGAGGTGGTCACGGTTAGGTTGGCAAAGCGGGTTTGGTTACCATTGTCTCTAATCCGACAACGTAGGTACAATGTACCCGGAAACACCACCGTTGAGAAGAACTCTCCGCTGCCAGCCGTGGCAAAGTTGAAGCCGTCGGTGCTGGTCTCCCACTGTATGGTGTAGGGAGCGGTGCCGCACTGGATGTAGGCCTCCCAGGTAGGCTGAGAGAAGCTCGGCACGCTATTGGGCCCAATAATGCTGGTAAAAAACGTTCCGTCGGTATCAAAGGTAGCAATCACATTGGCCGTACGGTCTATTTCGCGGGCGTTGTCGTTCTGAGCCCCCCCGATGGCCGCCCCGTTGTGTCCCACGTCGGGGTTAGAGAAGCGAAGCTGACGGGTCCACCCTCCGCGCTGCTGGTGCATCAGGGTGGTGAAGTAGAACCGCGGCCGCCCGCTGGGCCTCTTAGTATACCAAAAGCCGTGGTCGTAGCCCGCCTCATCCGAGCACGAGGGGAAAAAACTGCCGGGGTCCCGGTTAAACAGGCTACATTGCTGGTGCTCACACCCGAACAGGTGGCCTACCTCGTGCGTAAAGGTTAGATCAGCGGTTGCAAACAGAATCTCGACGATAGCCAAAGGCCAAGTTGGATTGGGGCCAAGGGCACCCGCTGCGCCAGCAATAAAACCACCTCCATCACTATAGTCCCCGGCGGTAAACAGCACCACCAAGTCAGCATCGTTTGCATCCCGTCTGGGCCCCATATTTCGTCGCAACTCATCTAGGTCAAAATCGATATTGTTAGAAGTTTCTACTAGATTAAAGTTCTCAATGCCCGTGAGTACCAGTTGTGATTGTGCGGAGTTAACAAAGCTCTGGGTGCGGGCGTAGTTGAACTGATCAAAGGCCAGCCGGATGGTCTGATTGATGTTGGGGTCGCGCGTTCTGGCTGCCGCCGTAGTGAGGGCCAACACCCGCGTGACGCTGGAATTGCAAGCCGCAATTCGCCCGTTTTCAGAAGCGCTGGAGTTGACGGCTTCAACGGCGGCTTCATCAAGGTAGCCTTCCTTCATCCCGGGGGCCGGGCAGAGACTGTTATCTTCGGTGAAGTCCATCTCGGCAATCCCGTACACCTCGTTGCCTTCCAGCGAATGAATCTCGTAGACTTTGTCGTTGTAGCCAATGTGGCCGCGCAGCACCCCTTTGGTAGAGACAAACGACATGGTGCCTTCGGCTTCCTCAAACTCCCCGTGCCAGGTGTAGTTGGCTAGGTCTTCAGTTTTAATATCGCTCGCTTGCGCCACCAGGGTTTCCTTGAGGTCCGGAATGCGAAACCGCAGTTTTCCGTTCTGCTGGGCCTTATGAATGGCTTTCATGGTCACATAGTGCAGCTTCTTGACCCGCTTGTCATCAGTAAGCTTTCGGGCATTCGCCGCGGTGCGGGCATTCAGGCGAGTGGTTGTCGGATCAATCACCGTGATTCATTCGTCAGATGCATTAGTCTTCGCTTCTTGGGCAAAAGCGGTGGGCAGGGCAAACAACAGGGCTACGAAAAGCCCCACGTAGGTACCGGTTTTCATGAGCAGTGAGGGTTAGGTGAAGGACAGTGTATCTAAGTGACAGGAAGATGAGCAAAAAGGTTGGAATGAGCAATAGCCCACTGGCAAGCACGCCCCGTCCTGCTGTGTAAGGTTTGGGTAAGAAAGCGCAGCAATTGAGAGGTGAGTAGTGTTGAACGTATGACAACGCCAATAATTGGTGACACAAAACCAGCTGTGGCTATGCCTACCGTTCAAAACGCAGGTCAAGGATTGCGTGTAGTGTTTCCAGTGATTGCGCGATAACAATCTCTGCTACCCTGCTTAAGCCATGAAGCGCGGGACGAGAAGCGGTTATACCTACCACTTCTCTTGTTTCCTTCCACGTGTACGGTTTCCGGTCAACTCACCGTGATCCGCACTGCGTTCGCTACGGTTTTCGCAAGGCCAATATCAACTGCGTTTCCCGCTTTCGGAGCGCGGCTTGATCTCTGGGTATGCGCACGATCGGACTGCACTTTCTCTTGCTACTATTGCTGCTGGGCTACGGCCTGCGGGGGCAATCGCTTCGCTCTGCTTTTCAGCTGCCCGCCGGAGTAACCGCCGCCGACTACGCTCCGGGCACCGTGGTGGTGCGCCTTCGGCCGTCCGCCACTTCGCCCAATGCCCGTACGGCTACGAACAGCAACGTGCTTACCGACATCCGGAAGCTCTGTAGCGATTCCCGCATCGTGCCGATCGTCACTGCTTCCCCAACCGCCCGCACTGCTGCTGCCCATCCGCTGGCCGACATCTACCGCATAGAAACCAACGAAACTGACCTTCCGGCGCTCATCCACCGCTTGCAACAGCTCGATGCCGTGCTATACGCCGAACCTTACTACCTACTACAACCCCTGAACACCGCCCCGCCCAACGACCCGGCCGCGCATCCGCAGCAGGGGCAACAGGACTACCTCACCACCGTGCACGCCTACGAAGCTTGGGCCATCGAGCCGGGCAGCGCCGACGTCATCATTGGGATGCTCGACACCGGCGTGGAGCTCGATCATCCCGACTTGGTCGGCAACCTGCACCGGAATACTGCCGACCCCGTCAACGGCCTCGACGACGACGGCGACGGCTACGTGGACAACTACCACGGCTGGGACTTTGCCGACCGCGATGCCGACCCCTCGGCCGACACCAACGGACACGGCACCGGGGTGACCGGCGTGGCAGTGGCCACTCCCGATAACGGCACCGGCATCGCGGGGCTAGGCTATCGTTCGTCGTATATGCCCATCAAGGTGTTTCGCTCGGGCGACGGACGGTTTGCCTTTGGCTACGAGGCCATTGCCTACGCCGCCGACCGGGGCTGCCAAGTGATTAATCTATCGTGGGGCGGGGCCAACGCCTACTCGCAGTTCGGGCAGGATGTGATCGCCTACGCCGTGCAGGAGCGCGACGTGGTGGTGGTGGCCGCGGCGGGCAACAGCGGCCGCGACGAGCGCTACTACCCGGCCTCGTTCGAGGGGGTACTCTCGGTGGCGGTGACCGATGCCCAGGACCGGGCCGTGGGGCAGACGACCCACAATTATTGGGTGGATTTGGTAGCCCCCGGACAGTACAGCTACAGCACCCAGAACGGCGGGGGCTACCAGTACGGCTCGGGCTCTTCGTTTGCTGCCCCCTTGGTGGCCGGGGCCGCCGCGCTGGTGCGGGCGCGTTTTCCGCAGTGGAGCGCCCCGCAGGTGATGCAACAGTTGCGGCTGAGCGCCGATGATATCTATGATGTTGAAGGCAACGCTGCCTACCTCGAGAAACTAGGTCACGGACGGCTGAACGCGGCGCGGGCCCTGCAACCGCTGCACTCTCCGGCCCTGCGGGCGTCATTGCTCACCTACGCCAACCATACGGGAGCGCACGCCTACTACGGCGATACCCTGGCCTTAGCGATGACCTACCGCAACTGGCTTTCGCCCACTCCCGCCGGGGTCACCGTGAGGCTGTCGTCGCCCTCACCCTACGTCACGCTGATCGATTCGGTGGTGCACCTTGGCGTGGTGGATTCGCTGGCAACGGCGACGCACCGGGACCGTCCGTTTCGGATACTGCTGCACGACGACCTGCCGCCCCACCAGGAACTGGTGTTTCGGGTAGGTTTCTCGTCAGGGAACTATCAAGATTATCAGTACGTGCGCATCACCTCCTCGCCCGACTACGCTACGATAAGCGACGGCAATCTATCGCTGCGCGTGAATGGCGATGGCACCCTAGGAGAAGGACCGCCGACGGGGTTGCAATACCAGGGGCAGACGGTAACTTCTCAACTAGGACTGATCATTGCCGCTGTCCCGGAGCAGGTATCGGACAGTGATATTGCGTACGCGGCTACCGGAAGAAAGAACCAGGACTTCACGACCACTGAGGCGATAAAGTTTCATCGGTCCCCGGCGGGGGCCAGGCTGCTGCGCTCGTCCTTTGCTGACACTGCGGCGGCGCAGCCGGTGGGCGTGGCGGTGCAGCAAACCTGGCTAGCGGATACCAGCGCCGGAAGCCCGCCGTTTCTGGTCGGCGAATACCGCATCACCAATACCACCGATACGGCCTTGACCGATCTGCGCACCGGCCTGTTCACCGATTGGAATAGTGACGAAACCGACCACCAATTCGTCTGGGACGAAAGCCTCCGACTGGGCTACGTCTACGACCCGGCGCAGCAGCGCTACGGCGGAGTGGCCCTGCTTACCGAACAAGCGCCCAGCTACTATGCTCCGGATGAGCCGCGATTGCAGGCGCTTCCGGAATCTGAGGCCTACGCCTGGCTAGCGTCGGGAGTACACCCGGCCGCTGACGGAGGCAACGGCGCGCTGGTGGTAGGAGCCACGCTCGATACATTACCGGCGAAGCAGGCGGCCGAGGTGGCGCTGGCGCTGGTGGTGGGCAACAGTTGGGAGGAGTTGCAGCGGGCGGTGGAAGCGGCGCGGGTCTACTACCAGCACTACCGCCGTTATCCCCTGCGATTGCCTGCCGTGCCGGTGTGCGCGGGGCAACCCGCTACGGTGCGCGTGCCGGGCGAAACCAGCGTACGGTTCTACGCCGATGCTCTGGGCACCACCTTGTTGGCCGAGGGCAATGCTTACGAAACCGGCGTTATCGATCAGGACACGGTGGTGTACGTGGCTCCGGTGCGCGACGGTTACGAGGCCTCCGTGCGCCAAATACCCGTTGTCATCACCGAACCGGTGGCGCGGTTTGCGGTGGACGCCGCCCACAACCCCGGCTTCCGTAACGATACGCTGTATCTGGATGAGACCAATAACTACGCACTTCGCTTTCAGGACAGCAGCTCGCGCGCGGTAGCCTGGCAGTGGAACTTCGGCAACGGTACGGGCAGTGCCGAACCGCAGCCCGTGGCTCACTTCGCCGAACCGGGTCGCTACGCTGTGATGCTGACCGTCCGGAGCAAACCCGGTTGCGAGAGTCAGACCACGCGTACCATCACGGTGGTGCGACGCGCCGTGCGCCCCCTGGTCGGCGACCACGACGTGTTGCCGAGCGACACCGTAGCGGTGCGGGCCAGCAACCCCAACCAGGAGGCAGAAGCGCTCCGGCTGTATCCGAATCCGACCGCCGGGGAGGTGCGGCTAGAGAATCCGAGCTGGGATCGGCCGACGGTTCAGTTGCGGTTGCTTACACTGCGGGGGCAGGAGCTGGGCAACCGGAGTAGGTTCTACGAAGGTTTCTCAATACCGGTGAATCTGCACCAACTGGCGGGGGAACCGCTGCCTGCGGGGGTGTATCTGCTGCACGTCCGGCGGGGCGACCGGGTGGTTGTTCGCCGGGTGATGGTGCGGTAATATCCATCATACCGATTGATCGGCGTCTTCGTTTTGCAGGGGGCGCCAGTTGTCGGGAGCTTCCTGCATAGCGTCTTCTTCACGGTCGGCGGGAAATACCTCCACGATGGGGCTCTCTACCACGTCGGGCACCTGAAACTCCACCAGCATGTTGTTGAGGCTTTCGTAGACGCGCTCGTAGGCTTGTTTGGCGTTGGCCGCCGTCAGCAGCACGTAGTTCACCACCTTCTTTTCCCTGCCACTGCCTTCTACTTCCAGGGCGTAGGTCATTTTGCATTTATACCACACGTCGGCATCTTCGTAGTAGAACACGTCGGTGAGGTTGCTCTTGGAGATGTTGTTAATGAAGAACTCGCCCGAGATCACGCTGCCCAGCTTCTCGTAGATGCGGGCTTCGGCTTCGGTGAACGACAGGGCATCGACTAAGTACTGCTCCGATACGTTGGTTGCTCTTCCTTTTTCGTCTTGCTTTTGGTACTTTACTTTACAAATAAACCAGGTGGCCATGGGGGTTGGGTGATTGAATGATTGAATGATTGAATGGGTGAATGAGTAAGGGGGAGCAAAAGTGTGATAATATTAGGGATGATGAAATGGTTGGAGGCAAAATATATCGACGACGTAGCAGTGGCTCATCGAGCTGCTTGGCAAAAGGCTTTTCGGGGGATTTTGAGTGATCCGCTGCTGAACGCGCTCAAGGACAGTGAGTTTGTTGACAGCTGGAGACAAATTGTTAAGCGGGCGGACAGAACTAATCTGGTAAAAGCGACTTCCTGAGGATAAAGCCGTAGGTTTCGTATCCTTTGGGCCTCCGTATGATGAGCGGGAGACCACCAACGCGGAGGTTTATGGAATCTACGTGCACCCGGCATACTGGAATCAGGGCATTGGAAAAGAGTTAATGAGCGAAGCAATTGGACTTCTGGGGAAGGAAAGCCGGTATAATGGCGTAACTTTGTGGACCATGACTAAGAACAAAAGAAGCAATCGGTTTTATGAGAAGATAGGGTTTCGGCGAACGGGCGCACAACGTATTTCCCAAAGAAACGGGGAATCTTTTACGGAGGTAAAATACTACTACGATGCAGACTAGAAAACACATCCGATTCGACTGGGCGATCAAACGACTCCTACGACAGAAGGCTAACTTTGGCATTCTGGAAGGCTTCCTGAGTGAATTGCTCAAGGAAGATATTCATATTCTGGAGATACTTGATAGCGAGAGCAACAAAGAGAATGAGGCGGATAAATTTAATAGGGTTGATATCCTGGTGAAGAACGACAAGAATGAACTGATCATTATTGAGATTCAGAATTCCTACGCGCTTGACTACTTTCTACGGATTCTCTACGGCATCTCCAAAGCCATCACCGAACACATGAAGGAGGGAGATAAGTACTCTGATGTGAAAAAAGTGATCTCGGTCAATATTGTATACTTCGATCTTGGCCAGGGAAGTGATTATGTCTACCGGGGGACCACTTGCTTCCGCGGCATTCACGATAATGAGCTACTGCAGTTGACGCTCGGCCAAAAGAAACTGTTCAAGAAAGAGAAGATAGAGGACGTATACCCCGAAATCTACCTGATCAAGGTCAATCAATTTGACGACAACGCCCGCGACACGCTAGATGAATGGATTTACTTTCTAAAGAACAGTGAAATCAGACAAGACTTCACGGCCAAAGGCATTCGGGAAGCCGACGAGGTGCTCAGACGGGCCAACATGTCGGACGAAGAACGGCGTGAATTTCAACGATTTGTGGAGGTGCTATCGGATCAAGCCAGTGCAGCGTTCACTATTGAGTTTGAAGCCACGCGCAAGGCTGAAGAGAAAGTAAGGGAGGTAATAGAGAGAGTGGAAAAGGAAACCGAAGAGAGAGTGAGAAGAGAAACCGAAGAGCGAGTGAGAAGAGAAACCGAAGAGCGGGTGAAAAGAGAAACCGAAGAGCAGGTGAAGAAGGATATTGTCATCAACTTGCTGCAAGCTGGAATGTCGGATGAGCAAATAGCGGCGGCAGCGCAAGTGTCAGTAGATTTTGTGCGCAAGACACGGGAAGAAATGTAGCCTATGAACAGCACCATCATTGTCACCTGCGCCCCGCACACCAGCACCTTTCTAGCCGATGAACTGCGCGAACTGGGCTTTCCGGTGCGGGCCGAACACGCGCTCGACGTGGAAACCGAGGGCACGCTCGACGACTGTCTGCGCCTTAACTTGCACCTGCGCACCGCCCACCGGGTGCACTACCTGCTGAGCACCTTCCGGGCCTACCAAACTGACCAACTCTACCGCAAGGTGAAGCAGGTGGCCTGGGAAGACTACATTCCGGCCGATAGTTACCTGAGCGTCACCTCGTTCGTGCGCACCCCCAGCGTGCGCGACCACCGCTTTGCCAACGTGCGCGTGAAGGACGCCGTAGTGGATCGCTTACAGGATCACTACGGACGCCGTCCCGACAGTGGCCCGCGCACCGACCGCATCGTGCTATTTTTGTACTGGAAAGAAACCCACGCTCAACTCTACCTCGACACCTCGGGCGAGTCGCTGACCCGCCACGGTTACCGGCAGGTGAGCGTGGAGGCTCCTATGCAAGAGTCGCTGGCGGCGGTGCTCATCCAAGCCTCGGCCTGGCAACCGGCCCAGCCGTTCGTCAACCCGATGTGCGGCAGTGGCACGCTGGCTATCGAAGCGGCCCTGCAACGCATCAACCGTCCGCCCGGACTACTGCGCCCCAACTACGCCTTTATGCACCTGAAAACCTTCGAGCCCGCCCGCTGGGAAGCGTTGCAGGAGGAGGCTCGGCAAGCCGAGGTAGGTAATGTCGCCAACCTCCCCGCCATCGTTGCCACCGACAATGATCCCGAAGCCATTACCGCGGCGCGTCAGAATGCCGAAGCGGCCGGGGTGGAGCACCTGATTCGGTTCGAGACCGTAGACTTTCAGCAAACTCCGGTTCCGCCCGCCGGGGAGAGCGAATCGGCCCCCGGGAAGCCAATAATCATCGTGAACCCGCCCTACGGGAGTCGGCTGGGCGAAGAGGAAGATCTGAAGAAACTCTACGCGGCGCTGGGCGATTTCTTTAAGCAGCACGGTGCCGGATACTACGGCTATATTTTTACCGGAAACCTGGCATTGGCCAAGCATGTAGGGTTACGCACCAAATCGCGCACCGAATTATACAACGGGAAGCTGGAGTCTCGGCTTTTGGAGTACATATTGTATACAGGTACTAGGTAACCCCGCGTTATCTAGCCAATGAACCGTCTGAAAAACGTATTTGACCCGCTGCGGTACTCCCTGCCAGTGCAGCTGCTGATCTTGCACCTCCGCAAGAACCAGTTGCTGCTGCTGGCGTGGGTGTTGCTGCTGGCGATGGTGACGGGCAATTTCGGCAAAAACCTGGGGCTTCCGTACTTGTTCTTAGACCCCGAATACCTGGGGCGGGTAGATGCGCTCAGCTTTTTGATGGTGGGCATCAGCCTGGGTGGGTTCACGATGGCCTATCACATCACCTGCTACGTGCTGGACGGTCCCAGTTTCGGGTTTCTGGGCACCCTGTCGCGCCCCTTCGCCAAGTTTGCCCTCAACAATGCGGTGGTGCCTTTGCTGTTTGTGCTCGTGTACATGGTGGCGATTGTCAACTTTCAGCTCGACAATGAGTACAAAACCTGGTGGAGCGTGACGCAGAAACTGCTGGGACTGCTGGGGGGATTTCTGCTGATGACTTCGTTGCTGTTCAGCTACTTCCGGTTCACCAATAAGGACATCTTTCGGTTTCTGGCCGCCAACGTAGACAAGCGGTTGCGCCGGGTGCAGGTGTCGCGGGTGCGGGTGATGGCGAACCTCAAGGACGCCAAGCGGGGCAAGAAGCGCGTCGATACCTACTTGGACCTTTCACTACGGGCGCAAAAAGCGTCGGCGGTGAATTACGACAAAGCGCTGGTGCTCAAGGTGTTTGATCAGCACCACCTAAACTCAATCATTATCGAGTCGTTGATCCTGCTGCTGATCCTGGCGCTGGGCATCTTTCAGAGTAGCACTTACTTCCAGATTCCGGCGGCAGCCAGCGGGGTGTTGTTGCTCACCATCGTGCTGATGCTGGTGGGAGCGCTGTCGTACTGGCTGCGCGGCTGGGCCACCACCACGATCATTGCGGCCTTCTTTGTGATGAATGCCCTGGTGGGTTCCGAACTGCTGGATAAACCCTACGAAGCGTTCGGCCTCAATTATAAGGTCGCTCCGGCGGCTTACACCCTGGCATCGCTTCGGCAGGCCAACAGCGCGGCGCACTACCAGCAGGATACGGCCAATACCCTGGCAATTTTGAACACCTGGCAGCAGCAAATCGCTGCCCACGGCACGCTGCCCAAAATGGTGCTGATTTGCACCAGCGGGGGGGGGTTGCGTTCGGCCCTGTGGACCGCCACGGCCCTGCAAGCTGCCGACAGCCTTACCGAAGGAAGATTGATGGACCAAGCCCGCCTGATAACCGGGGCGTCGGGCGGACTCATCGGGGCGGCCTACTTTCGGGAGCTGGTGCTGCAGAAAAAACGGCGCGAGGCTCAGCCATTGGTGTCACCCATTGTACTCGCCGCTGAGCCGTCCGAACGATCTATCTACAGCCGCTACTACCTGGACCAGATTGCCCAGGACAACCTGAATCCGATGGTGTTCACCCTGCTGGTCAACGACCTGTTCGTTCGGCATCAGTCTTTTACGTACGCCGGAAACGCTTACGCGAAGGATCGAGGCTACGCCTTCGAGCAGCAGTTTAATCAAAATACCGGGGGTATTCTGAACAAAAAGCTAACGGACTACCGGGCCGATGAGCGGGCCGCCCGCATTCCGATGCTGCTGCTCTCTCCGGCGGTGGTGAACGACGGCCGCAAGATGTTTATCTCGGCCCAACATATGTCGTACATGAATCCTGCCTCCGGTGGGGCGGCCCCCGATGGGGCGGTTTCTCAGGGAGAGGTTTCATATCCGTCCAAAGTGAAAGGAGTAGACTTCATGCGTTTCTTTGCCGAGCAAGGGAGTGAGGAACTACCCTTTCTGACGGCGTTGCGCATGAACGCGGCCTTTCCCTACGTGACGCCCAACGTGACCCTGCCCACGCGACCGCGCATCCAAATCATGGACGCGGGCATCACCGATAACTTTGGGGTATCCGACGCGGTGCGCTTCACCTACGTGTTTCAGGATTGGATCAACACGCACACCTCGGGGGTGGTGCTGCTCACCGTGCGCGATTCGGAAAAGGATGAACCGATTAGTGAACCCGATAGCCCGTCGCTCATTCAGAAGATGACCGGTCCGTTTCGGTTTTTGTACGATAACCTGTTTAACGTGCAGGACATCAACAACGACGATCGCCTGGAGTACGCCGACGCATGGTTAGACGTAGACCTGCACTGCGTGAGTTTAGAATATTCTTCGTACGTGACCGAACCGGATGCTTTTGGCAAGTTCACCGACGAACGTCCGTCGCTGAGTTGGCGACTCACCAGCCGCGAGAAGAACAACCTGATCCACAACATCCACCATCCCCGCAACCAGCGGGCGTTGCGAGAACTGCAGGGGTTGTTGCGATAGTCAATGAAAACAGGGCAGCGGTTTTGCTTGGGGTGTTAGCCGTACCAGAACTCAGCCGAGATAGTTAGCAACCCTACATCCTGTAAATCAGTATTATTGTGTAGTAGCTTTTACTAACGGTAAGCAAAAGAACAAATAACATGGCAGAACAAGCAACTATTTCTCTGGACGAAGAAGCATACGCTTTTCTTGAGGAAACAGCTGGGCATGACAAGAGTGCTTATATTAATGCTCTCTTGAAAAGAGAGAAGCAACGCAGGCTTGAAGAAGCAATCATGAAAGCTAACCAAGAGGAAGCCGAAGACGAAGCCTATCAACGGGGGCTTTTTGAGTGGGATGCCACTTTATTAGACGGACTGGAATCATAATCTGTATGTATCTGCAATTGGAGATTCGCTGGGTAGATTTAGAGCCAACTCGAGGTGCAGAAACTCAAAAGAAACGTCCCTGTGTGATTGTCCAATCCGATTTGGTTAATCGGGGTTCACGTACCCTTATTGTTGCCCCCCTATTGCCCAACCACAAATCGTGGCCTTTTGCAGTCAACGTTGTTCCTACTAAGGCCAACGGACTGGACAAAGACCGGCACCTCAATCTTAAGCAACTTCGCGCGGTAGATGTATCGCGTATTGCTAACCGGCAAGGCAAGCTAGAGCGGCACTATCTCACCCAAATCGACGCTGCCTTGCGACTCGTTTTCGGGATTGTGTAAAACCGGAGGATTTGGTCTGTTTGTTCTCTAAATGCAGTCCTCATAATGATCTCAGCACCTCAATCACTCGGTCAATTTGCGCATCAGTCACCCCTAGATGCGTAACCAGGCGCACCTGTTGCTTCCCGAAGGGAATGGCCAGAACGCCCCGCTGCTTGAGGATTTCTACCCACTGCGCGGGCAACTGCTCACGTAGGGTGAAGATAACGATGTTGGTTTCTACGGGGAGCACTTCCTGCACGTAGTCTTGTTTCACCAATGCTTCGGCCAGTATGGCGGCCCGCCGGTGGTCTTCAGTAAGTCGTTGCACGTGGTGGTCTAGGGCGTAGATGCCCGCCGCGGCCAGGTAGCCCGCCTGCCGCATGCCGCCCCCGAGCGCCTTGCGCACCCGCCGCGCCCGGCGAATCAACTCCTTGCTGCCCAAGAGCACCGAACCCACCGGAGCGCCCAGTCCTTTGGACAAACAAACCGAAATAGAGCTGAAGTAGCGTCCGTAGGCGGTGGGGTCTTCACCGGTAGCCACCAGCGCGTTAAACACCCGGGCACCATCGAGGTGCAGGGGCAAGCCGTGCTGCTGACAGACCGCGTGGATAGCAGCAATCTGCTCGGTTGAATAGCAGGCCCCACCGCCCTTGTTCATGGTGTTCTCCAGGGCTACCAAAGCCGTTTCCGGGTAGTGGTCATCGTCAGGATTGATGGCCTGGGCCACCGCCTCGGCGGATAGCAGCCCCCGTTCGCCATCGAGCAAGCGCACCGAAGCCAAGGAATTGTAGGCGATGCCGCCGCCTTCGTACAGGTAGATATGCGCCTGCTGGTGACAGATCACCTCCTGCTGCGGTTGCGTCTGCACCCGAATGGCGATTTGGTTGGTCATGGTGCCCGACGGACAAAACAATCCTGCTTCCAGGCCGAACAGCGCGGCCGTTTTTTGTTCCAAAGTACTTACCGTCGGGTCTTCACCGAGCACGTCGTCGCCCACTTCGGCGGCCATCATGGCGGCGTGCATGGCGGGGGTGGGCTTAGTCACCGTGTCGCTGCGTAAATCAATTGGGCTCATCGTTCCTTTATATTCATTAGTTCAGGGGTCGCGAAAATGATGGTTGCTGCTGCTTCGCTGGCCCGCTCGTGTTGCAAAAATACGCCATACCTCAAAAATCATCCGATCATTGTCCTAAAAATTTACATCTTCACGCAACCCCGACGCTCGGCGGCGCATCTAGTAGGTATAGGCCGTTGCCCATGCAGATACCCATGTACCAAACCGCTCCCGTGGACCACCTTGTTCAGCAATGCCTTCGGCAGGACGCTCGCGCGCAACGGGCGTTGTACGAGCGGTTTTCACCGAAGATGTACGCGCTGTGCTTGCGCTACGTTCGGGAGTCGGATGATGCGCAGGATGTGCTGCTGCGGGCGTTTACTAAGGTGTTTGAACACTTGCCCCGGTTCAAGGGCGAGGGCAGCTTGGAGGGTTGGATTCGGCGAATTGTGGTGAATGAGGCGCTGATGTTTCTACGGAAGCACAAACACCGGCCTATGAACGTCGAGCTGGAGGGAGCAGCGGCGGCTTCGGTTGAGCAGTACCCGCAGTTGGAAGCTGACGATCTACTGCGGCTGGTGCAAACGCTGCCCGAGGGCTACCGCACGGTGTTTAACCTGCACGCCATCGAGGGCTACGCCCACGCTGAAATTGCCGAGCAATTGGGCATCAGCGAGGGCACGTCTAAGTCGCAACTCAGTCGGGCCAAAGAGTTGCTGCGCCAACGGATTACGAATTATGATCGCGGCTACCGCGACCAACTAGGATAACGCATGAACGACGTAGAAAAGAAATTCGGAGAATCTTTGCGCCACCACGAGGTGTTACCTCCGCCCGCCGTCTGGGACCAGCTTAGTGCGAATTTAGCGCAGAAACGTAAGCGAAAAGCAGTGGCGTACTGGCGGATTGCGGCCGCGGTGGCGCTGCTATTGCTGGGAACTGGCACGCTCATTATGCTGCTCCGTAGCGAGTCTGCGGTGAAGACAATAAGCCAGCAGAAACAACCTCCGGCGTCAGATCCGAAAGAGTCGACCGCAGCCCTTGCTGAGCGGACAAAAGAACCGAATCCTTCTCACGGCGAGACGTCATCCGGCAATGCGTCGGAAGCTTCGGCCGCAGTAGCCAGTTCAGCACCCGTGGCTAAGAAGGATAAATCCCTACCCGAGGAACATAGCCCAACAAGTGCTTCATTGAGCCAACTGCCGGATAGCCCACCGCAGTTACCCGACGTTCTGCCAACGCCCCAACCGGAGCGCCCGCCCGTGGCGGCCTTGCCACCGACGGCTCCCGAAGTGGCAGGCAAGATGATGCCGCCCGCCGCGGTGCATAAAATCCCGTCGTCTACCGAAGCTGCATTAAATAAACCAACCGTTCAAGCACTTGCCTTATCAGACTCGCTGCCCGCTACTACCGGGGCACAACGCCGCACGATCACGGTGATCTACAAACCCGGCAACCGCTTGCCTAAGACCCCCTTGTCCGACCAAAACGGCGGATTGCTCAGTAAAACTTTGTCGTTCTTGGAAGACGTGAAGAAGAACGGGCCAACCTACTCCGAACTGCGTTCGGCCAAATCAGCGCTCATCGACAACGTGTTCTCACGTGATCCGGACAAGCAACAGTAAACCCCTATTTTCAACTCTTACAACCATGAAAACGATTTTTATAACCAGTATCTACATTTTGTTTCACCTAAGCGCCTTTGGGGCGCTACCCGAACCCGATACCATCATCATCCAGTTGGAAAGCGGGCAGGAAGTGCAGATCATCGCCGAAGAAGGCAACGAAGCCGAGTTGCTTAGCGAGTATGATCTGAACCAGATTATCCAGGATTTGCGGGTCACGATGGACAGCACCGGGCAGGATGAGGTCAGCTCGGTGGCCCTTGAAGACCGCACCGGCACCCGCTACCGCACCGATACCGCCGAAAAGGACACGGTGATCACAGTGAAAATTGACCTGGGCAATATCCGAAAGACAATCAGGCGCATTGTGGTGACCGACGATGACTCCGACAGTACGGTTACGTACACGACCACCTACCGCAAAGACAAACGTACCGATAACATGCTGTCGTTTGACCTCGGGTTCAACAACTACCTGCGCAACGGGAAATTTCCGAACGAGAGCAATGCGCTGTACGCGGTGAAACCGGTGGTGTCGTGGTACGTGGCCCTTGGGTTGCTAAACCGAACCAAAGTAGCCGGGCCGCTGTATCTCGACTGGGGCGCCAACGTGAGCTGGTACAACTTTAAGTTCGAGAACGAGCGCACGCGCTTGGCGAAAACTTCCGACGGAGTGGCGTTTTCCGAAAGCACCGAAGCGATTGATCCGATCAAAAGCAAGCTGGTGGTGCCCTACCTAAACGTGTCGCTGGTGCCCTTATTCTACTTCGGCAAGCCCGGCGCGAATGATTGGTTCGTGTTTGATCGGGATAAGGGCGCCGGATTCCGCGTGGGCGCCGGAGTGTACGCCGGATACCGATTGGGGAGCCGGGCCAAGTACGTTTACCGCGAAGACGGCGATCGCGAACGGGAGAAAGACCGCACCAACTTTTACGTTAACAACTACCGCTACGGCGTGCGTCTTCAACTCGGTTACCGCGGAGTGGATGTGTTCGCTAATTACGACCTAAACGAGCTGTTTGTGCAAGACCGCGGACCGGAGCTAAATGCGTTTAGTTTTGGAATCGTATTCTAAAGCGTGTCGACATATAAGCTAAAACGGTGCTTTCTGACTGTTTTTGGCCACCGTGGTCCGCCCTGCCAACTGCCAGCAGAACGACTGGGCTAGCAAACTTCCGTCGCAATTTCTGGGGCCGCAGTAGGCTATTTTCCTACCGCGGCACCCAATTAACGTAGGGCACAAAAAAAGCCGGGGAGTGCCCGGCCCGGTGATTGATGATACGTGGTGGTGCTTAAACCGCCTTCGGGGTTCCTTCCCGGTCCCGGCGCTGCCCCTGCGCCTCGAAGCGCTTCTTGAGGTCCTTGTACACCTGTTAGGCGGCGGGCACGTTCATCTTGGTACCCATCTTCACCGAGTTGTAGAACACCAGCACCGCTTTTTTACATAGCTCCTAACGAATGGACAGACACACTATACCTACCCCCGCAGTTCATCAACTCCCTCGTAAACATCGGCCAGGGAAAGAACCACGTCTATTGAAATAAGGTCAACTTGCTGATCCATTCCCTGAACCAGGGTTTCTTGCCAAGCTCGCGGCGCACTAAACGTGCTGATAATCGGCTGGTTCTGATCGATCAACACGTATTCCTCCAAAGAAGGAAGGGTACGATAGAGATCAAACTTAGATGTCCGGTCTTTCTTCTGCGTGCCCGGAGAAAGAATCTCTACTACCAGCCGGGGGTTGGTGATGGTATCCCTTCGCCCTTCGTAGTAGGCTGGTTTGCCGGAGACCACCAGGGCATCGGGGTAAACAAACCGGGTGATTGCTGGTATCCATACCTTGGTATTGCTGTTGCTGACGTAATAAACGCGATTACTCAATCTGGTTGCAATCTTTAGCGCAGTGAGCACGTTGACCGCAATGGCGTTGTGAATAAAGGAGGCTCCGGACACTGGGGTGATTTTTCCATTGTGAAATTCATGCTTCTCCACCGATGCTGTTTCTTTCTCGAGATACTCCTCGATGGTGTAGGTTCTTTCCAAAAGTGAAGTTTCCATCTCGTTCTAAGCTTGGTGCTGACGTAAAATAACAAAAAGCTCTTTGTTACGCTACGCGATGGCCTAAATTATCCGTTTATTGCAGGACGCTACCACTTAGTCGTGGCCTCTGGCCCACTACAACGCCCGGCGGTTAAACTTTTCACTATCCACTGACCTGTTTTTAGATGCATTGCACCGCTTTGACATCCCTTGATCATCGCCCCCGACTGGGTGAGCTGGTCTTCCTGCTAGCCATTTTGCTGCTCGGGGTATCGCCGGGCTGGGCCCAGTCGGCCTCGTCGGAAAGCAACGTCGAGCAACCCTGGACAATGCATCACATCAACGACGACTACGCCATCGCCAACTCCCTGAACCAGGCTGACGTGGATAAAGACGGCTACCCCGACTACGCCGTGATTGATGAACGGCTGGGCATACAGACCATCGTTTTCCATCCGGGCAAAACCGGAAAGGCCGATGCGACCTGGGAGCGGGTCAACCTGGGCAAGGCCGACAATCCCGAATACTCGTGCCTGGGCGATCTGGACGACGATGGCAACGTGGACTTTGTGGTGGTGACCGGCGATGACCTGGAGCAGGGCTACACCACCGGGGTGGGCGTGTACTGGGGGCCGGAGGCCGCGCGGGTGAAGGACAGCACCGCCTGGAAGAACGGCGGCTTTATCGAGTCGACCAAAGGGCAACAGTACCTGTACGCCGAAACGCACGACATCAACGGCGACGGGGCGCTGGACATTCTGGTGGGCGGCCGCCGGAACGCCATGACCAACCAGTACGCGGGCATCCGCTGGCTGGAGGCACCGAAGAACAAAGACGCCCGCCGCGATCTCACCCAGTGGACGTCGCACTTTGTGGACGCCGACGCTTACAGCGGGCACGGGTTCGTGTTCACCGACATCAACCAAGACGGCTACGACGACATCGTGATTGCCAATGCCGACTGGGACACGCCCGCCTTCGAGGAGGAACTCTACTGGTACGAGCATCCGGGCAAGAACAGCGAAGCCGTGAACCAGCCCTGGGCCCGGCACTCCATTTGGAAGAACCCCCAGTTTTATCCCAAACCCCAAATCGGGGTAGGCGACCTGAACGGAGACGGACGCGATGACCTGTGCACCCAGACGCAAAACTACATCCACGTATTTCTAAATACCAGCGAGGATTCGGTGACTTGGCGCCACGTGGAGATCAGGAAACCGGAGATGATCCAGTGGATCGGCCGCCCCATCAAGTTTCAGGACGTGAACCAAGACGGTCGACTGGACATCGTGGGCATGCTGATCCACAACGACGGCAACCTACCCGCCAACAAAGCCTCGGTGTTCTGGATGGAATACGAAGACCCGGAGTCAGGGAAGAACTGGACGACGCATCCCATTAAGTGGGGCGATGGCTACAATTCGTATCACCAGTGGCTGGGCGAGAAGTGGGACCACTGCCTGTTTTATGACGTAGACCAGGACGGAGACCAAGACATTGTGGGCAACGTGGAGGAGCACTATCAGCACAACAAACAGGGCGTCCCCGAGTCGTTCTTCAGCGTGGTGTGGTTTGAGAATCCGCTGCGGTGAGCTGGATGATCAATTGTTTCATTGCTCTATTGTTGGCCGTTTCAGTAAGCAGCAATTGAGCAATCGAACCATCGATCCATACAGAAAGTCATCCGATCATCAGCTGCTCCCAGGCTTCGTGGGTGGTGTGCACCGGCATTTGGCAGGCTTTGTTGTAGCACACGTAGATGGTTACGTTCTCGTCTTCGGCATCGCGGTTTTGCAACAGGGGCAGGTCACTACTGGTTTTGGTGCCGACTAGCAACTTGTTCGGATAATACTGCTGGTTGAGTTCCAGCATCGTTTCGTGCGCATCGGGGCCCACAATGGCAATTTCGGCGGTCGGCGTGGCCATCTCCGCATACAAGCACGCCCAGTTGGCCAGGTACGACGGGTCGGCCTTAATCAGCGGAATCATCTTCATCAGCATGGCCTCGGCGCGGGCCGAATAGTCAGCCCGGTCGAAGAGCAAACCCAGGCGGTGCAGGTTGCGCGCCATGGCCGAGTTAGACGCGGGGATTACGTTGTCGAAAATTTCTTTCTTGCGCGCAATGAGCTGACTGGCATCGTCGGTGTAGAAGAAGAAGCCTTCGTCTTCGTCCCAGAAGTGCCGCATCACGTGGTCGGTCAGCTGGCGCACCGGCTCGAGCCACTGCTCGTCGAAGGTGACTTGGTACAGACCCAGCAGGGCATCAATCACGAAGGCGTAGTCGTCGAGGTAGCCGTTAAGGCGGGCTTTGCCGTGCTGATAGGTGCGGTACAGCGCTGTCGTTTCCCCATCGGCGTACGTCAGTTTGTCGACAATGAACCGGGCGTTGTTCAGGGCCAGCGTCAGGATGTCTTCAATCCGGGTGATGGCGTAGGCGTCGGCCAGCCCCTTGAGCATGAGCCCGTTCCACGAGGCAATGATCTTGTCGTCCAGTCCCGGGCGCACGCGCTGGTCTCTCACCTCGCGCAGCTTCACCTTCACGTCGGCAATCAGGCTATCGAGCGCCACCATGTTCAGGTCGTAGCGCTGGGCGAAGGTATTGTTAGACTCCGACTTGTGCAGGATATTGCGTCCGTTCTCCCAGTTGCCCGCTTCGGTGGCCTCGAAATAGTCGATTACCAGGTCGGCCTCATCACCCAGCACTTCTTTTAGTTCGTCATAGGTCCAGGTATAGAACTTGCCTTCTTCGCCCTCGCTGTCGGCATCCAGGGCACTGTAGAACCCGCCTTCGTCGCTGGTGAGTTCGCGCTTCACGAAGTGAAACATTTCGTAGACCACCCGCCGGTAGAGCACCCCCTGGGTCAGGGCGTGCGCTTCGGCGTAGACGCTCATCAGTTGGCCGTTGTCGTACAACATCTTCTCGAAGTGCGGCGCAAACCAGTCGGCGTCCACCGAGTAGCGGGCGAAGCCCCCGCCCACCTGGTCGTAGATGCCGCCGTTGGCCATGCGGTCCACCGTGAGCTTGAGTTGCTGCAGCGCCCCTTCGTCGGGCACCACCTCCTCGGTGCGTTCCAGTTCGGCGATAGAGCAGTAGCGCATCAGGAACAACCACTGGCTGGGCATCGGAAACTTGGGGGCCTTGGCCATGCCACCCCGCTCGGTGTCGAAGTTCTCGGCAAAGCGCGCGTAGATGGCGGGCAACTCCCGCAGGGCCTGTTCCGGATTGAAGGCGGCGTCGGAGGTTCCTAAATCGTAGCGCTCAGTGTCGGGACGGGCCAGCCCCTGGGCAAACTGCTCGGCCGAAGTGGTGAGCTCCTTCCGATTGCTCTGATACGCCTGGGCGATGTTGTTGAGCAACTGCATCCACTGCTCCGGCGGGAAGTAGGTGCCGCCGTAGAAGGGTTTCTGGTCGGGCGTGAGAAAGACGTTGAGGGGCCAGCCGCCCTGCAAGCCCATCATCTGCACGGCTTCCATGTAGATCTGGTCCACGTCGGGCCGCTCTTCCCGGTCCACCTTGATGCTCACGAAGTGCTCGTTCATGCGCTGGGCCACGGCCTCGTCTTCAAAGCATTCGCGCTCCATCACGTGGCACCAGTGGCAGGCCGAGTAGCCCACGCTCACGATAATCGGCTTGTCTTCCCGGCGGGCTTTTTCGAGCGCCTCATCCGACCAGGGGTACCAGTCGACCGGGTTGTGGGCGTGCTGCTTGAGGTAGGGGCTCGATTCTTTAGCAAGGCGGTTAGGTTGGGTAGGGCTAGTCATAATAGTTGTTGTTCTAAGCGGTTGATCTCCGTATGTACATCCACCAGTTCGTCCAATTGTTTCAACTGTATCAGCGTATTGGCCAGAAACTTCCGGTGCGCTGGGCTGTCGGCACGGAACGGACGATGCGCCAGCGCCTGCCGAATCTTGGTCCAGCGGATCAGGAATGCCTGCGCCTCTTCGTCAAGATAAGCATCGGTGAGGCGTTGCCAGATGTAGTCTTGGGCCACCCCGCTGGGGTGCAGCATGTCGGCGGCGTAGTAGCGGTAGTCGCGCAGTTCGTCGAGCATAATTTCGTAAGCCGGGAAGTAGTGCACCCGCTCGGGGTCACGCTGCCGCCACGGCTCAATGGCGAGCCGCAGGACGGCCTTGCTCACTGTGTTTTGTTCCAGCGTGTCGCGCGCGTGCCGCACCGGACTCACCGTAAACAGGTAGCGCGTATTTGGGTTGACCACCTCGAGCTGCGCTTTGAACCGGGTGAAGCAGACGTCGATTTCTTCTACCGAAAGCAACCGACGGCGAAAGGTAGCCGCGGGCACCTTGTGGCAGTTGGCTACTACCTGGTTGGTTTCTTTTAGTTCGTATACGAAAGCTGAGCCTAGGGTGATAATTATCCAATCGGCGGTGGATAAGAACTGCTGGGTTTGTTGCAGGAGGTTATCAATCCGAATCAACAGTTCTTCGCGGGTGGGAGCGTAAAGGTCGGAGTGAAAGTCGTAGTTGAAGTGATAACCATCGCGCTCCAGGTAGGTGGCAGCTTCGGGACGCTGGCCATCAAGGGCGTACTGCATCAGGCGGAAAACCGATACGGGATTGTAGAGGGTGCCGAAGGGGTTGACTCGGGCGGTGAACTTGTTGGCAAGCCAACGTTCTCCTATCGTCTGCGCGAAGCAGGAGCCTACGCAGAACAGGCGGTGGGATAAGGAGATTTTTTGGGGCGAAGGCGGGATATGGACGGGAGTGGTGAACATAAAGCGTTGAGGTGCGCTACTTCATCCCGACGTAACGCTCTATTTCTTCGATCCTCTTGCGCAGTTCGCTCACTTCGGTCAGTTTGTCTTCAATGCTAGCCAGCCGTCGATTGGTTTCTTTTTGATTCTCAACGAGCCCGTTAACGCTGTCAACTAAATCTTTGGTAGTAAGTAGCAACTGGGCTTGGCTTTGGGTAAGAACATTCAATAGTTGTTCTTGCTGGTCTTGCTTTTTTAGGCCTTCAGCTAAAAGTTCTACAATCTTGTCCTCATTTTTCATAAGCTAAGAAGGTTGATACTGTTAGTACATAAACGAAATATAAACAAAAAACGTCTCAAGATAATCTCAAGACGCTTATAAAATTGCTTTGTAGCGCAGTGCGGTTGGCGTAGCTATCACAGTGTACCCTACGCCTCTACCACCTGGATGTTGATTTCGGGACGCACCTCCTTGTGCAGTACGATCTCGGCGGTGTAGTCGCCCAGGGTTTTAATATCGGCGTTGATGTTGATGCGCTTTCGCTCAATATCGAGTCCTTTTTCTTTGAGGGCGTCCGAGATTTGCAGGGTGGTGACCGAGCCGAAAATCTTGCCGGTCTCGCCCGCCTTGGCCGGAATCTGCAGCGTCATGCCTTCCAGTTTGGCGGCAACGTCTTCGGCGTCTTTCTTCACCTTATCAGCCTTGTGGGCTGCCTGCCGGATGTTCTCCTGAATCATCTTTTTGTTCGAAGGACTAGCGATCACGGCCATGCCCTGGGGAATCAGGAAGTTGCGTCCGTAGCCGCCCTTCACGTTGACGATGTCGTCTTTATACCCCAGGTTTTTAATATCTTCTTTTAGTATGATTTCCATGTTTGTTAGGGTTTAGGGATTAGGTTTTGGGGATTAGGGGTTGAGGTGTCTTCTAACCCCCAATCCCTAAAACCTAACACCCTCTTTACTTCAATGAATCGGTTACGTAGGGCAGCAGGGCCAGGTGGCGGGCGCGTTTGACGGCCTGGGCCACTTTCTTCTGAAACTTCAGGCTGGTGCCGGTGATGCGGCGGGGCAGCAGTTTGCCCTGCTCGTTCACGAACTTCAGCAAGAAATCAGGGTCTTTGTAATCGATGTACTTGATGCCCGACTTTTTGAAGCGGCAGTACTTTTTGCGCAGATCTTTGCGATCGCTGTTGATAGGTTCGTTTTGTAAGCTCATGCGGTGGCCTCTTTAGATTTTTTGTCTTTATTAAATGCTCCCCGGCGCCGTTTCTCGGCATACTCGAGGGCGAACTTGTCGAGCGATACGGTCAGGAAGCGCATCACGCGCTCATCGCGGCGAAACTCGGTTTCGAAGCGGTCGATCAAGTCCGGGTCAGCGGCAAACTCTACCAGAAAGTAGAAGCCGGTGGTT
The DNA here is from genome assembly GCA_965217295.1 of Cyclobacteriaceae bacterium. Taxonomy (GTDB): domain Bacteria; phylum Bacteroidota; class Bacteroidia; order Cytophagales; family Cyclobacteriaceae; genus Tunicatimonas. The sequence continues at coordinate 314,363 of CBDCHR010000008.1, read as the reverse complement.
TTGTTTCCGATGGGATAGGCCAACTTTTTGAGCCCCCAGCTTTCTTCGTTCACGACGTCGGCGCCGTTTTCTTTCAAGAAAGTGAAGAACTTAGCGGCCGTATCCTTCATCTGGTCATCAGACAAAACGGGAGTTAAAATGAATACGGTCTCGTAATTGTTCATGGAGAAAATGAATGGTTGAATGAAAGAATGATTGAATGAAGCAACCATTCCAGGTTAAGAATAAGTGAATTTGATTGATCAGTGAGCCTGTTTTGCTTACTGAGGGCGCAAAAGTAAGCAAAATTATTGATAAAGGAAAAGCTTCTGCACCTTAATGAAAGAGCTGCGGAAATGCATCCTCATGCGAAAAGGACTAGTTATCAATAAGTCCTACACTCCTTTTATCTAGTTGCCCCCCAATCACCGCATGGGTAGTTATACTTTCACAATCCGTAGTGGGAACACCTTGGCAATACTGTCAAAGTCTTTATCTTTATGTAGCAGGGGAAGGTTATACTTCAAAGCGTAGTGGGCAATCAAGCAGTCGTTCGCTTTGCGAATAGTCAGCCCCTGGCTTCGGCAGTGCCGGTATATCTCCGCGGCGTCTACGGCCATGCGAAACGTATCTGGAAAATCTAGCAATACAGCACTCTCCAAAGCTGCTTTTATGCGGTTATAGTCATTCTTTCGTACCCCCTGCAGCACTTCCTGAATGATAGTCGGGCAGGTGTATACCAACTCTTTAGAAAGAACGTGCGCTCGAAAAGTAGTTTGATAAGTGTTGTTCTCCGGACTAAATACCTCAATCCAGGCAGATGTATCAATTAGCATTTAGTCATAGCGCATTTCAGCAAGGTTGCCTTCCCACACCACCGTACCAATTAATCCGAGCATTTTCTTTTGCTGTTCTACCTGGATCAACGTTTTCAATGCTTGCTCAACGGTTTCCTTCTTTGTTTTGGCCTTGCTGAGCTTCATTGCTCTCTGCATTAGCTGATCGTCAATTTCAATATTGGTTCTCATAAGTCTAGTACTTTTACACAAATATGCTAGTTAGCATACACATTTGCAAACTTTTGCACAATGGTGTTAAAAGGTAGTGATGTGGACTGTCCAAATCACCGCACAGAAAGTGTCTGATGTTCTAAACCTCTGCTTCCCCATCAAGTTACGTTTATACCTTCAATCATTCCACCCTTCAATCATTCAACATGTGCGGCAGATACAGTATCGGCGAAGGCATTCAGCAACTCAGTCTGGAACTAGGCGTGGCTCCGCCCGCTGACTTCACCCCGCGCTACAACGCGGCTCCGGCGCAGGCGTTGCCGGTGGTGAGCAACACCCAGCGACAGCAAGCGGCCCTGTACACCTGGGGCGTTATTCCGTTCTGGGCCAAAGAAAAAGGACAACGGCTCATCAACGCCCGGGCCGAGACGGTGGCCGAGAAGAGCACATTCAAGAAATCGTTTCAGCAGCGGCGCTGCCTGGTGCTGGCCGATGGCTACTACGAGTGGAAGAAAACCCCGCAGGGCAAGGTGCCCCACCGCCTGATGCGCACCGACGAACAGCCCTTCGTGTTCGCCGGTATCTGGGACGAACGGGCCGACCGCGATACGGGCGAGGTGCACCACGATTTCTGCATCATCACCACCGCGGCCAGCCCGTCCATCGCGGCCATCCACGACCGCATGCCGGTGATCCTTCCCCATGAAGCCTGGGACTTCTGGCTGGGCGATACCAGCGACTACGCCGGACTGGTCGACGTGCTGCGCCCGCTGGCGGATGATAAGATCAAAGCCTACGAAGTGTCGAAGCGGGTGAACAACGTGCAGAACGACGAAGTGGACCTTATCCGGCTGAACAGTAAGTGAGCCAGTCGCCGCCGGGCACGCGGGGCATCGTTGTAGTATCAACGTTATCTCCCAAGTAGGTGTGAAACCCATGCACGGGCAGATACACCCAGCGGTACAGGCGTTCCGCCACGTCTTCAAAATCATCGAGTGCCTCTTTGGTGGCGGGCGGCACCCGATACACCTCTCCTACGACCGACTGGCCGGTTTCCGGCACCATAAAGGGGTATAAGCCCGCGTAGTCGTAGAGCGCGTGGTTGGGCAAGCGGTAATCGTGCAGCAAGCATGGGCAGTACCGCAGGTACAACGAATGGTACTCCCCACCGCTGCGCAGGGTGCCGTAGACAAATATATCGTAGGTGGTGTGCTTATTGATCATAGATTGAGAACCGAAAGCCAAAGAAATATCGAAATGGTGTAAAATAATAATTAATTATTGCTAGATTTCGCTATTCGTTTTGGTGGGTGCTCTGTTGTTGGATTGGGCGCACAAGTTGGCTGAAGGTGTCCGGGGAAGGTGCCTTCTTGTAAGCGTTAGTCAATGTATAAAGTAAGTATTCATTCAAAACAAATAACAAAATGTCATTCCGGAACTCGCCGGGCGCTATGCTGCTCCGGACCGCGCCGCGGCGGCCGCGTCCACGGTGGATAGTGGCCAAAATTGTAATCAGTTTTGATTCGGGACTTAGTTTCATGTTATGAAAAGCGTATATAAGCCAAAGAGCAAATAGTAGCCAAATTAACATTCACTGCCGTACACAAAAAGATAGTGCGTTAAGATTGGATTTTTGAAAAAGAAAAAAGATCGGCAATTTTGTAGTTACTACACATACTCAATTACCGATCTAGGATATGATTTTCAAAGATATAAAAAAAGTTTGAATCGCGTTTATAAGCATATGGACGGCAAAGCCAATCAAAACCGAGTGTTAGCTTTGACTAAAATATTGTATGCGATTATCAAAAGCGGGCATTGCTCTTTAAGCCGGATAGGACAGGAACTACTTTCGCCTACCGATGTGGAAAGCCGGGTGAAGCAAGCCAAACGCTGGTTGGATAGTAAGTATAGCGATTATGAGAGCTTCTTTTTACCCCATATTGTACCGCTACTGCAAGGGCTAGCCAATCATGGGCCGTTGTTGATCGCCATTGATGGTTCGGAAGCAGGCAGGGACTGCATGGCACTGATGGTAAGTGTGGTTTGGAGAAAGCGAGCCTTGCCGGTTTGCTGGTTAGTGAGAAAAGGCAAAAAGGGGCATATGAGCGTTGATTTGCATATAGAAGTGCTTGAGCAGTTGGCAACTATCCTACCCCAAGGCAGTGAAGTAGTACTGTTAGGGGATGGAGAGTTTGATGGCTACCAAGTGCAAGCTTTGTGTGAGGAACATCATTGGAAGTATGCCCTGAGAACCGCCAAGAGCAATACCATCACCACGGCCGGGGGTGAAACCTTTGCTATTGGACAACTTTATCCCATGCCAGAACATGACCATTGGCTTATAGAAGGGGTTAGTTTTACGCAAGAAGGCTACGGACCGATCAACTGTTTGGTTTGGCATAGCAGTAAACACGATGAGCCGATTTACTTAGTAAGTAATCTAGATTGGGCCAAAGATATCATGGACTACTACAACCGGCGATTTGGTATAGAAACTCTGTTTGGGGACATCAAATCTAGGGGCTTCAACATCCACAAGGTCAAGATAAGTGACCCGGAACGGCTCAATACCCTGCTAATAGTGGTCTGTATTGCTTTTCTGCTGGTCTTTGCCCTGGCTACTTTCCAAGATAAACTACAAAAGTATCTGCCTAAGTTCTTGCGAAAAGATCGTATCAGTGACTATTCGTTCTTTCAGATCGGACTACGCGCCTTCGGCTTCTTCATCAAGCAGCACCTAAGAATCTTTCCACAATATGTCAACAACTACCAGCAATTTATTTGTGTACGGCAATGAAAATTAACATGCGATAAATGAACACACCAAGTACGTTTACTTGATTGCTAACGCTAATAAATTAGAAAAGAATGACTAGTTTTTTGAACCTTCTAGTATCAACTTCTTTGGTTGTAATAAACCATTCACACCAATTACAAGCGCAGGAGTTAAGGGTCGCAACAATATCTGTTGGTGAGACAAATCCTAAAGTTTTAATAGTTGTTAACGATGCCGTATCATCATTGTATAATTTACAAATTGAGAACTTGGATGCTATCAATATAGAAGCTGATATGCAAGCATATTATGAAAATTATCACGGCAAACTAAAACCAGGAGTTTTAAATGCTGTACCTGTACTGAAAATGCTTTCAAATTTGAATGAACAAGATAAAAGCTATGATTTTTATATCGGTATTACTGATGAGTCTTTGATTGTTGAAGAAAAGGTAGTACATCTTAAAAATTAGGTAATAAGAGGATTAGGTGGTGCTCCACAAAAAGCAGCAATTATTTCAACTTACAAGATTAAACTTGAGACAATAAATAATCAGGACTTTCAGAATGTATTGAGAAAAGTTGTCAATCATGAAATGGGGCATATCTTAGGTCTAGGCCATTGTGAAGAAAATAAAAAATGTCTTATGGTAGATGCTGCAAATTTTGAAAAGTCAGTTCCTGATTTTTGTTCATCGTGTTTAGATAAAATTGATAATAAGTACTTTAAATTAGATTGAAACTAGCGCTAATGTCCCTTAAGTGCTATGCTTCCGCCAAAGGCCTTGCTAGCGCCTACGGTAGCCGCCTCTCATACTCAAAGAAAAATGCCAGGGCGAAACCCCTCATTAGTACCACTCGTGCACATGAATGTAACTAAAGAAGAAAGCTGCGGCTTAGCGTTGTTGATTGGCAAATTTGTATCTTTGCCAAAAATCTACCTATGGAAGAGCGAAGAGAGAAATATATTAACCCCTTCACTGACTACGGGTTCAAGCGACTTTTTGGTGAAGAGCCGAACAAGGACCTTCTGCTTGATTTCCTGAACGAACTTCTCAAGCACGAACAGGGCAAAATCACCGAACTAACTTACCTGAAATCTGATAAGCTAGGTAGTAGCGAAGAGGACCGGAAAGCGGTATTCGATCTGTATTGTCAGAACGAGCGAGGCGAGAAGTTTATCGTAGAGCTTCAAAAGACAAAGCAAAAGTTTTTCAAAGACCGGACGGTATACTATTCAACTTTTCCTATCCGTGAGCAAGCACAAAGAGGCTCAGATTGGACTTTTGAACTGAAGGCGGTGTATACGATTGCGATCCTGGACTTTGTTTTTGATGAAGATCAAAACGAGCCTGACAAATTCAGGTACGATGTGAAGTTAACCGATACAGAGACTTGTCAAGTGTTCTACGATCGCGCGGCGAACCGTAAACTGACTTTTGTGTACCTAGAGATGCCGAAGTTCCAGAAGAATATTAGCGAACTAACCACGAGATTTGATAAGTGGATGTTTGTGATCCGCAATCTGAACAAACTGGACAGAATACCGGACGAATTACGGGAAGGAATCTTTGAACGGTTATTTGAAGTGGCCGAGATTGCCCGATTTAGTCCTGAAGAAGTACAGGCCTACGAAGATAGTTTAAAATCATACCGAGATTTGAAGAATTCATTAGATACCGCTTACGAGGAAGGAGTAGAACAAGGAATAGAGCAAGGAATAGAAAAGGGGATCGAACAGGTAGCTATCAACGGTATCAAGCAGGGGAAAAGCAGTAAACTGATTATGGAGCTAACCGGGTTGAGTTTAGAGCAAGTTGAGTATCTCAAGAAAAGAATAGAAACCGAGGGGTAACCGGCATTATCTATAAATCTTACTATTGCTCGCATTCCACATAGCCAAACCATCACCCACCCCAAACAAAAAAGCCGAGGCGAAATCCCTCGGCTCTTTGCTTAATCAAACCCCTCCTTCGGTCCGCACATGCGCACCACCTTGGGGGTGAACGAGCCTACCACCTCCACCAACGACTGCTGGGCGCTCATCACGGTGTGGATATCCTTGTAGGCCATCGGAGCCTCGTCCAGACCGGAGCCGATAAGCTCCACTCCCGCCTGCTTCAGGTGCTGCTTCACCTCCTTGGCCGACAGGTTCTCCTTCGCTTTCTTCCGCGACATGGTGCGTCCGGCTCCGTGCGAAGCGGAGTTGAGCGAGGCTACCTCGCCCTTGCCCCGCACGATGAAACCGGGGGCACTCATGGAACCGGGAATGATGCCCAGCACTCCCCGTCCGACCGGAGTGGCCCCCTTGCGGTGCACAATCACCTCATTGCCCGCCGCATCCCGCTCCTTCCAGGCGAAGTTGTGGTGGTTCTCTACCATCGCCAGCGGCGTTTCTCCCAGGGCTTGCGCCAGCCGGGCGTGAATCTGGTGGTGACAGGCCGAAGCGTAGTCGCCCGCCAAGTTCATGGCCAGCCAGTACTCCTGCCCCGCTTCCGTGTCCAGGTCGAGCCACGCCAGGTGGCGTGCCTCCTTCGGCAGGCGACAGCTGTCCATTGCCACCTTGGTATAGTGGCGGGCAATGTTGGCCCCCAGTCCGCGCGAACCGGAGTGCGACAACACCGCGAGATAGTTGCCCACGGGCAGTCCAAACTCGTTGTTGGCATCGGTCAAGTCCACCACCCCGAACTCCACAAAATGGTTGCCCCCGCCCGACGAACCGATCTGCCGGTAGGCCCGGTCTTTCAGATCGCGCACCACCTTAATCTCCCGAAACTCCGGGCAGTCCAGCACGGCATCATCCTTCGGTCGCTCAAAAACGCCGCGTCCGAAGCGGGTGTTTTCGTTCAGCAACTGTTTCAGTTCGCGCACGTGCTCCCGCTCGAACACGGCCGGGCGGTCGTACAGGGTCAGGCACATCCGGCACCCAATGTCCACGCCCACACCATAGGGAATCACCGCGTTCTTGGTGGCCAGCACGCCGCCGATGGGCAGGCCGTAGCCCTGGTGGGCATCGGGCATCAGGGCACCCGCCACGGTCACCGGCAGCTTCATGGCCACCTCCATCTGGTGCCGGGCTCCCGGCTCGATGTGTTGCTCGCCGTAGATAGGGTACTCCTTCCGCTGCGGATTTAGGGTAAGCGCTTCGGGCCGCTCGGTTTGGGCGATCAACTCCCGAGCGATGATCCCCAGCACTTCGTCTTTCACGTAGTTGTGCGGATACTGGAATATCTTCTTCAGTAGCCCGAGCTTCACCTTTTTGCTCTTGCCCTTGTAGTGCGCCTCCATCGTGCGCACCGCCGCTCCGATGGCACGCCCCTCGGGGTAGCCCAGCGCGCGTATTTCTTTTCCGGTAAGTTTATTTACTGCCATGATTTTGTCTGTTTACGCTACTGCGAGAAGCGAAGCGACGAAGCAGTCCCGTCCATACAAGACAATATCTTTGTCCTACGCTCCTCACCGTAGCAGTTTTTAATCTATTTTTCTCCGTTATCCTATTCAAAGCCAGGGCGATAGGGTCAATTTTTCCTCTTTCGCCCATTTTTCCATCATTTGGCGGGCTGGTGCAGAAACAGGCGCATTAAATCGTGCTTTTGCCTGCACCACCCGCCGCTGCCTTAAGTCTACCTCGATGGTCGCCAACGTATTTTCTTCGGCGGTTCGCTGATCGCGCACCCGTAGCGAGAAAATTGCCGACCGCTGCTTGTAGCAAACGTGGGCGTAGCTTGAAACACAATGTCTCATTGTCCTTCCTTCCGTGGCCAACGCTTTGGAAGTGCAAAGCTCTACGAGGCAATAGGTTTTTATTTTGTTTCCACTGCCTTTGGTTACTACGCGCTCCGCGATGCCGGAGGCTTCCCAAGTGTACTTTCCTCCTAGTTTTCGTTCTCGGTTTAGCTCCTCGTGCCAAGCTTCCGTTTGCCGCCACAGCGCAGTCCAGGTTCTGCCTTTCATAGAAAGGGTCGCGTTCTGCCCGAAAGCATGGGCAATGTAGTCGATCACCTCGCCCACCCGGGGGGCGTGCTCATCGGGCTGCTGCACTAAGAAGCGGATCACGGTTTCCCACAACCGCTCTTCCTTGAACGCGTTGCGACTCAAACGACTGCCAGCTATGGCTTGGGCGAGTTGATCACTTCCTCCCATTCCTTTGGCTTGCGCCCACCGCAACGCTTCTTCTACCGTCAACATGACGGCGGCCTGGGTGAAAAAATGCCCCATTTTCTTGGTCATCGCAATCGGTAACTTTCCTACTTGACGGATACTCTTGCCTTGCGCCAGATCAATGAACCATCGTTGCTGAATCGTCTTCTTCGTATCAAACCAGACCCGATAAAAAAAGGGTGGTACTGCGTAGCGCACGAAACAGTGATCAACAAGCGCCACAAACTGTTTCTCCCTGCTGTGCGAAGTACGTCGCCAGGTGCTCACCGGCTGCCGGATCGCCGGTGCGTGAGACGACAGTACAAACAGGCCAGTTAAGTAGTCAGGGTCTTGCAGCAGCTTTTGACACTTTTGCTGGTCCAGATGAAGAAGTAGAGCACGAAAACAGATACGTTGCGCCAGCTTTTTGGCCGCCATTGTGTTAAAAAGCTGATACAGTTGATGATCAATGGTGCCTACCAACTGCTCTTCTGGCACTGATCGATGATAGAAAGCCTCTACCCGTTGCTTCCATGATTTATGCGCGGGCTTCCGCTCGGCCAATGTTTTGGCAAAAGCAAGCTCCCGTTCGTTCCGGTGCTGGATATTCGCCAAGCGTTTCTGACGGGATAGGTGTTTGGTACGGTTTCCCATGATTATTTAGTGAGTTTAGGGGGGTGCCCCCCGAATTATTTTTTTCATTGATTGATGCGTTGATGAATTGCTTCTTTGTCTCATTGTATTCGTGTTTTATGAAGGTTGCTAATTTTATCAGCAGCGTGTCTTCAAAATAGATAGACGCACTGTGTACTCCCGACGAGAGTCGAACTCGCGTTTTCCGGTAGAAAGCCGGATGTCCTTAGCCATTAGACGACGGGAGCAAAAACCGAAAGAGCAACGGGCGAAGAAAGAGAACCTGCTTATGTATGCAGGGTAGGACTCGAACCTATGTATCCTAAAAGGAATCTACCACGAAGTATCCGCGCCGCGTAGGCTTTCTTCTACAGCATCTTTCGGAGCTCTTAAAAAGTGGGCAACGGACGAAGAGAGATTTGGATTTAGATTTTCAGTCTAACGAAGTACCTCTTTTCTACGGCACCACTATGGATAAAAAGGGTAACAAGCGAACAGCGAACGTTAGTGCTCTACCAATTGAGCTACAGGCCCAACGTAACAACTGGCTGGACCTAGCAAGACTCGAACTTGCAACCTCTCGATCCTAAGTCGAAGTAACGCTGTTCTACGACACCTTTTTTCCTAAATATTTTCGTTCTGTTTCATGTTGGCTATCGTTCATTTTAAACGATCAAATTTTATCATTTGATTAATTCCTGTGTGCCCGGGAAGATTCGAATCGCGTCCAGCGTGGAACGCCATGATGGCTCCCAACCTTCCGATTAAAGTCGGAGGCTCTGCGCAATTGAGCTACGAGCTCTTTTTAGGAGGCTACCGGATTTTGACGTCCAGTAGCTCCTTGACCTAAAGCGCGATGTTCTCTACTTCGGCCACGGCGTGGCTTCCGTTTTCTATCGCCTGTAGTACCGAAAACACCTTGTCGGACCAGCCCGCTACGAAGAACACGTCGGTTCCACGGGTGTCCAACGGGGAGTTGCCGTAACCGGCCAGGTCAAACAGGTACAGTTTAGCCTGCGGGGCAATCATCCGGTACTTCGCCCACAGCTGCGCAATGGTCTCCGTACCTTTGGTTCCCCACGCCCCATTGCTGTTCCACAACTGGCAGTCGGTGAAGATCATCACCTTGTCCACCACCGCCCGACGTCGGATCAGGTCTTTGACCACCAGGTAACCGTTGGTAGAATAACCCACTTCGCCTTCGCGCCGGTGCAACTCGTCGGCGTTGGCCAGCACGTTGCCCTGCGGCAGGTTGATCACCTTCCAACGGTCTCCGAAGATCCCGGTGGTCACCCGCTGACTCCGACTCTGCAGCAACATCCCCAGCATCAAGCCGATGTCGTAGTTCTGCACCTTGCTTTTGGGTGAAATGGCTCGCTGCATAGAACCAGACACGTCGCAGGCCACCAGCACGCGTACCTCCGGGCCGAAGCCGGGCAGGTTAGCGGCACTAGCCCGCACGGCGGCCTCCAGCGCGTTGAGCACCATTGGAACCGCACTTGACTTCACCGCTTTCAGTTCACGGTAGGCGGCCAAAAAGCGAAACGGCAGTTGCTTAGATCGGGCTACGGCCCGCTCGTCCGCTAGTCGTTCGCCCACCTGCGCGAAATGTTCAGGCGATACGTCGGCCTCAACAATGTTGCGCAGGTTCCGCAGCAGAGCCATATAGCCCAGCTTACCGCTGCTGATCATCTCTTCCCACTTGGTGCGGAAGGCAACCTGCTTATCGGCTTCGCTGGCAAAGGTTTGCTGTCCCTGCGCCGACAACTCGGTTTCCCAGGTGTAGGGCACCGGCAGCGTATCGTTCACCAGTTGGTCGAAGATTGCTTGCTGGGCTTCGTCCTTCGCTCTGGGGTGCACCAGAAACAGAGCATCCCGTAGTTTCACGTCCGCTGCCCGGTTATACTTCGCCAGTTGGTAGGCATCAAAGCGGTTGAACGCCTGGGCCAATCCTTTCTGGATTTGCTTCGACAGCAAGTTGAGTTGCTTCGTGCCGGTACGGGCGTTGGCAAAAGCGTAGTAGGCCAGCAGTTCGGCGATCTCATCGGGACGTTGCACGACCCGCGCCACCGTTCGGCTCACCAGGCTATCGCCCCGGTGCACTTTGGCCAGCTCCACGGTCAGCACCAGCGGCACCAAACGCAGGTGCATCTGCTCGCGGGCGTAAACCGCCAGTTTGGCCACAAATTCGGGCTGGTTCTGTGCCACTAGGGTCCGGAGGCGCTCCAGCCGCCGCTGATCGGTTTGGTAGAACTTGTTGGCCAAGGTGGTGGTCACCACACTGGTGTAGAGTTCCAGCGCTGGAGTCAGGGCGTAGGCCTCGGCTCCGGCGTGGTTGCGAACTTTATTGGTTCGCCGGATTTTTGTATTGAATCGCATGGTTTTGTTCGTTTAGTGTCAGTTTTTCCGTTACGAGCGTCGGGCGCCGGACTCCATCCTTCGAGTCCAGCGCACCGCTTTTGTTACATACACTGCTCTAGTAGTTGCATCGTCATGGCATTGCTATTTTTCGTTAAACAATTTTTACCTGCGTGGATAGGGCTGGACTCGAACCAGCGACCTCCAGTGCTTCAAACTGGCACTCTCCCAAACTGAGTTACCTATCCGGTTAAGATGAGCAAACGGGAGACGCATGGTTTGTGCGCTCAACCGTTTGCTTCACCTGCTGATTATGCCGAAGCTTTCTCAAAACACCAGGAACAAACGAAATCCCCTTGGGGCCTTCAACCCCTCTTCGGTTTGGTAGGAAGCACTCGTTTTGCTCTTCCTTCAGCGTTGACTCACTTGGACTTGAACCAAGAACCTTCTGCGTATAAGGCAGGCGCTCTAACCAATTGAGCTATGAGTCATTATCAAGTGGGAATGATAAGAGTTGTCCGCCGCGGTCAAATTTACTTAGCACTAAGGTAACTGTTTTACAAACAGCTCTGACTCTCCAACTCCAGCGCACTCTCGATTCGGACACAAAAAAACCCGGTCACTTGCGGGGCCGGGTGGTTAATCGTGCGGTGAATGCTTCACCTTACGTTGAACCGATCCCAATCCCAGCCACCCATAGCTCCTCCGTTCCGCAATACGCTATTCCGGTAAAATTGAACGGTTGATCTATACGAACCTGCTTGATTAACTTACTTTGCTTCATCGTCTTGACATTTTGTACAACAAAAAAGCCCGAACTGGGTAGCTCGGGCTTCGTTATTCTGTATAGAATAATTACTATTTATGCCTGAGCGGTATATACCTATCCTGACCACTTTCCTTTCCAAAGCGGGGGGTTAAGGGGGCAATATTTATGGATAGATAATTCACGATACTTCTTTTGTTTTGTGTTTCACAAAGGTAAAATAAAACCCAAGTGCGAAGCAATATTTTTGCAAGTTATTTTCAAAATTTTCTGTATGTAACTGACATACAGTTACTTAAATTATAAAAAAGTTGTATGTAAGTATTTAATTGCTATACGTTGAATGGCAAACGAATTAGACCGCATGCAATAGTTCGCCAGACCGAGAGACGATTTCTTGAGTCAACATTTGAGAGCACTCCGAAGTTCAAACCAGTCAGACTCACAAAGCATAGCAAGCATTATCACAAAAAAGTACAAATTATGCCATCAGCCGCTCCGCTGTAGCAGATCTAACCGCAACGAAGACTTTCAACAATTTCACTACGTTGCTTGTACTTCATCTAACCGTCTGATCACCGTGATCTTGCCTTATGTCCAAAAAGCGTTTTCTGTTTATTGTCAATCCCATCTCGGGGATAGGGAAACAAAAGAACATTCCGAAGATCATCGACCGCCACTTCGACCGCCCCGCCTACGACTTTGAGATTAAGGTAACCGAGTACGCCGGGCACGCCCGCCAGATTGCTCAGGCGGCCCGTTCGGACTTTGATGTGCTGGTGGCGGTGGGGGGCGACGGCACCATGAACGAGACGGCCAGCCAACTCATTGGCACCGACACCGCGCTGGGCATTATTCCGCTGGGCTCGGGCAACGGCTTTGCCCGGCACTTGGGCTTGTCTACCGACCCGGTGCGGGCGGTGCAGCAACTCAATCGCTCCGAACCGTTCTCGCTCGACGCCTGCTTTATGAACGACCGGCCCTTTTTTAATGTGTCGGGCATGGGGTTTGATGCGCAGGTGAGCAAGCGGTTTATGCATCAGATCAAGCGGGGTTATGCCACCTACGCGCGCTGCGTGTGGGAGGAATTTCAGACGTACCAGCCCCGCCGCTACCGCTACGAACTGAACGGGAAGGTTGTAGAAGAGAAACTGTTGATGGTGGCCTTTGCCAACACCCAGCAGTACGGCAACAACGCCGTGATTGCGCCCCGGGCCCGCATCGACGACGGGTATATTGACGTAGTGTTTGTCCGTCCGTTTCCGCTAGCGTACTTACCCGTATTCACTATGCTGTCGTTTACCCGAAACATTCATTATTCTCCCTACGTAAAAAGCTTGCACGTGCAACAGTTTTATATTAAACAGTTGGATGAACCCCTGGGACACGTGGACGGCGACTACGTTGCAACCGAGGCCGAAGTGCAGCTTGAGGTGCAAGCCGGTGGCCTTCGGGTGCTGCGCCCGGCAACGGAGACTCGGTGGTAATGGTGTTAACAAACCGTGAATTCGCTTATCAAACCTTAACATTGTCATAACAATAGTTTAATATACTGTTAACGTGCATGTCGATAAATTGTGAGTAATTCGCTTAAACCAAGCAGCTTACCGTATTGAGCAAGCTATCCCCCTTTTTCCGACGCTCAGTTTCCGATCTATCGTCGTCACCGCTCACCCCTACCAACCCGCATCACCGATTGCCCGCGTTTAGCCTGAGTGATGTACTATTCTTCTTCCACTATACCTTATTGTATTATGTCAAAAAAACGTTCCGTTGAGGTTGTCGTCGTCTCCGATGTGCACCTGGGGACCTACGGATGCCATGCCAAAGAACTGTTGCACTACCTAAAGAGCATCAAGCCCGATACCTTGGTGCTTAACGGCGACATCATTGACATTTGGCAGTTTAGCAAACGCTACTGGCCCGCCGCCCACATGCGCATCGTGAAGCAAATTTTCGGCATGGCCGCCAAGGGAGTCACCATCTATTACGTGACGGGCAACCACGACGAGATGCTGCGCAAGTTTGAGGGCTTCACCATGGGTTCGCTGCAGATTGTGAACAAAGTGGTGCTGCGACTGGGCGAAAAGAAGGCCTGGATTTTCCACGGTGACGTGTTCGACATCACCATGAAGCACTCCAAGTGGCTGGCCAAGCTCGGAGCCATCGGCTACGATACACTCATCCTGCTTAACGCGGTGGTGAACTTTGTTTACGAAAAGCTCGGTCGGGGGCGGGTGTCGTTTAGCAAAAAGATCAAGAACCGGGTGAAGAGTGCGGTGAAGTTTATCGACGATTTTGAGAACACCGCCGCCGAAATTGCCATCAGCAACCAGTACGACTACGTGGTGTGCGGGCACATTCACAATCCAGAGATGCGCACCATCACCACCGAGCAGGGGCAGGTATTGTACCTCAACAGCGGTGATTGGGTAGAAAACCTCACCGCGCTGGAGTACAACCACGGACAGTGGGCGCTCTACCGCTACCAGGATGACACCTTTATACACGAAGACCCTGACCCGGAAGAAGAAAATCTGACGGCCACCCAACTCTACGACAACCTCGTAAGAGAGTTTAACATCAAGCAAGTATGAAAGTGCTCTACGCCATTCAGGGTACCGGCAACGGGCACCTGAGCCGGGCGCGCGACATCGTCCCGATTCTGCAGCGGTACACCGAACTAGATTTGCTGGTCAGCGGCATTCAGGCCGATGTGGCGCTGCCTTACCCGATCCGGTACCAGTGTAAGGGTATGGGTTTCATCTTCGGCAAGTCGGGTGGGGTAGACCTGATGGAAACCTACCGGAAAACCGACACCCGCAAGCTGTACAAAGACGTGCGACAGTTGCCCGTAGAGCAGTATGATCTGGTGATCAATGATTTTGAGCCCGTGTCGGCCTGGGCCTGCCACCTCAAGCGCATCCCCTGCGTAAGCCTAAGTCACCAGAGCGCGATTCTGTCGCCCCACGCTCCCCAACCCGAGACTAAGGATAAAGTAGGGCGGGCAATTTTGAAACACTACGCCCCTACCCAACGGCAGTACGGATTTCACTTCGCCTGCTTCGATGAGCGTATCTTCACCCCGGTGATCCGCCAGCAGGTGCGGCAGACGGAGGTGCACCACCGGGGGCACTACGCAGTGTACCTGCCCGCCTTCAGCGACGAGAAGATCATTAAGCGCCTGACGAAGGTGGATGGCATCGAGTGGCAGGTGTTCTCAAAGCACACTCGCAAGACCTACCGCGAAAGGAACGTATCGATCCAGCCCATTGAGAACGAACGCTTTATCAAGAGCTTGGCCGAGGGCGAGGGTATTCTGTGCGGAGCGGGGTTCGAGACGCCCGCCGAAGCCCTGTATCTGAACAAAAAGCTGATGGTGATTCCGATGAAGAACCAGTACGAGCAGCACTGCAACGCGGCGGCGCTCAAGACGTTGGGCATCCCCGTGCTGAAGAACTTCAAGAAGAAGCGCCTTGCGGAAATTGAAGCCTGGGTGCAGCGGGGGCGTCCGCTAGAGATCAATTACCCCGACATCACCGAAGAAGTGGTAGAAGAGGTGCTGACTCATCAGGTGCATAAGCCTCAGCGTTTGCAGACGCTTTAGCGAACCGTTGACACGGCATTGGCACCGAGGGTTAGCTAATCAGGAAAGATTTCTCCACTTTTGCGGGGGAACCGCTTTTACCCATGCACGAGCAGCTACGCACCAACCTGGCTCATTTTGTCAATTTGACAGACGAAGAATTTAACCTCGTCACCTCAAAGCTTGTCACGCGCACGCTTCGGAAAAAAGAGATGCTGCTTAGTACCGGGCAGGTATGCCACAATGCGTTCTTCATTAACCAAGGATGCTTGCGTTACTTCTACTTGGTAGACGGCGAAGAAAAGACGGGGCAGTTCTTCTTCGAGGGTGATTGGTACACCGACTTTGCCAGTTTTATATCAGGAAAGCCTTCGGACGAAAGTATTCAGGCGTTGGAAGAATGCTCGCTGCTGGTATTGTCTCGCCAAAACTTGCTCGAACTGTTTGATCACATTCCTGCATTTGAGCGGTTCGGCAGGCTCGCCGCTGAGCGAGCAGTCCTAGGTCTCAAAGCTCGAAACACCGCCCTGATCAACGAGAGCCCTGAACAGCGCTACCTGCGGCTGCTGAAAAACCGGCCCAAGGTCGTGGCTCGACTACCTCAGCACTACATTGCTTCTTTTCTGAACATCAAACCCGAGTCGCTGTCTCGCATTCGCAAGCGCTTGGCGGATAATCGCCAATCTTAACTTAAGTCAATGCTTTAGCCTCTCGTAGCGCGCACCTTTGTAACGAAGTTATTATTCACCTTATAAATCGTTACAGAATGAAAAAGCTATTGATCATTTCTCTACTAATTGTAGTTACCGGTCCGTACTTGCGGGCGCAAGATAAGAAGCCGGTGATATACGGTGAAGTTGGACTGGGCTTTGGCCAGACCCTATTTTTTGGAGACATTCAGCAGAAACTGGGGGTGGCCCTTCAAGCCAACGACTTTGACCCGGCCATTGCCGGAAATATGCTACTAGCCTTTTATGTCGCGCCTCCTAGATGGAAAGGTTTTGGCTTGGGTGGCCGACTAAGTTTTTCAGGGGGCGGCGCGGCAACCGACGACCAGGGCGGCGAATACTTCTTCAACTACTATAACTTTGGGATCAGCGCTAAGTACTATCCTATCAGTCGGCAGTTCAACAAAGGACTGTACGTAAGAGCTACGGTAGGCACCGGGCAGCTGACCACGAAACATCAGTTTAACGATGAAGAAGACCGGTATTTGCATCAGTTTGCTATTGGGTCTGCGTTAACCGGAAACGTGGGCTGGACGTTCCCGCTCAAAAACAAGAGCCTAAGTATTGAGGCGGTCTTTGAGGCGGGCCGACGAAACGGGACGATTTCCGGTTTGGGCGATGGACAGGTATTTCGCAGCGGACAACTAGGGGCTAACCTTGTCCTTTCATTCTAAATCCAATAATCAACAATAACATGCAAACGATACTAGGGTCAGGCGGAGTGATCTCCACCGAATTAGCCAGCGTGCTCAAAGAAGACAATCACCCACTACGGCTGGTGAGCCGACACCCGAAAAAAGTAAACGACACGGATGAACTCTTCACCGCCGATTTGCTCAACGCCTCATCGGTAGACCAGGCGGTGAAAGGCTCGGAGGTGGTGTATCTCACCGTAGGCTTGCCCTACGATACCAAGGTTTGGCAAAAACAGTGGGGGCCGATCATGCAAAACGTGATCAGCGCCTGCGAAAAATATCAGACCAAATTGGTCTTCTTCGACAACGTGTACATGTACGGGCTGGTGATCGAAGAAATGACTGAGAAAACCCAGTTCAACCCCCGCAGTGAGAAGGGTAAAGTACGCGCCCGGATCGCTTCGCTGTTGCTGAAAGCGATGGAAGAAAAACGGGTGAACGCACTCATTGCGCGCTGTGCTGACTTCTATGGTCCGGTAGGTACTCCCAACAGTGTGCTCAACATGATGGTAATTGACAAACTCAAGGCCGGTAAGAAAGCCCAGCCGATGGTGAACGATGCCACCGTGCACACCTACGCCTACACCAAAGATGTGGCCCGGGCGGTAGCCCTGTTGGGCAATACCGATGCAGCCTACGGACAAACCTGGCACTTGCCGGTGGCCGAACCTTACACGGCGAAGGAATCCGTAGAACGTGCTGCTTCCGCTTTGGGAGTTAAGCCCCGCTATGCCGTGACGCCCAAGTGGCTGTTTAGGGGGCTTTCCCTGTTTGTGCCGGTCATCCGCGAGAGTATGGAAATGATGTATCAGTATGAATATGATTACCGGGTGAGCGACAAGAAATTTATCCAGGCTTTTCCCGACTTCAAGAAAACAGACTACGCCGCCAGTGTAACGCAAATAACGTAAGTCTACCAGCGGTCAAAGATTAGTCTTTGACCTTCACGTAGCGCCTTTTACCAGTGATGAGTTCAATCGCAATCGCGTGCAACCTAGCGTGGCGCTTTGCGCTCAGGCCGGGTTTAGGGCAACACAGGAAAAAGTTGCACGATGTCGAATTTTAATACTTGTTTATAAAACTACAAAGGGTCTGTCGGCTCGCTCCGAACTGTTTCATCAAATTCTTTTGTAGATTGCCTCCTCAATCACTACAAAAGTCCATGCGTACCTTCTGCTTCAGCCTTACTGCGGCCCTACTTTTCACCGCCTGCCAAGCCCCCACCGATCAACCTTCCACCACTGAACCCGCTTCCGTTATGTCTGTGTCCGCCGCCCCCGACGAGTCATTTGTGCAGCACGTGGTTGCCTTTAAGTTCAAGGAAGGCACTTCGGACGAGGCCAGGCAGCAGCACCTGAATGACTTTGCCGGATTGCAGGACAAGATTCCGGAACTGCGCTCGTATGAAGCTGGCAAAACCTTCAAAGTAGTCTACGAATCCACCGCCGACTACGACGTGATGCACTACACCACCTTCGCCAATGAGGCGGATATGGAAGTGTACTTCAACCATCCCGACCACCAGAAATTTATTGCCGACAATAAAGACAGTTGGGCCAACGTGTTCGTGAGTAACTCGCGGGTGGAGTAGAAGCTTCTATGGATACCACTTCGCGTAACCCCGCTAGGCAGTGGAAAGGGCGGTTATGGACACGGTGAGAATATACCTTCAGCACCGCATCGACCGCGACTACGAACTAACAGATGCTGATCGGTAGCACAACTACCAAACCTCAGAAAGTGAATTCGATCTGTTCCGCCGTTTTCTGAAGGATAGGCACTACCTGCGCCAAATCTTCTTCACGCAGGTTCTCCTTCCACCGGTCAATTTTCACCGTGTGATCGGACCGCGAGTACTCCCGGGAAGTCTTCGCCTCCACGAATCGGACATTGTTGGTATTCTGCACCCGTTGCGCCCAGGTATCCAACGCTGCCGCATGATGCGAAGTATCTAACCTCACTTGCTGCCCCACTCGCTCGGCAAACGCACGGGGGTTCGCCAGCATGTCCTCAAACCGGCTTATCGTCACGTGGTCCTTCGTCGTTGCCAAACCCACCGAATTGATGTAATCCCAGTGGTGCGCACACCGCTCCAGCAGCGGTCGACCCAGCCAGCTTTGCCAGTCAGGAGGCTTCGGGTGGTGACCCCAATCGTTGGCAATACCCACGCGCAGCGAACAAATTGTATCCAACGGGTGACGAAGCTGCCAGTAGATGGTGCGTGGCGCGGGCACGGTCGCCAACAACGTCTCCCAGGGAAACGATAGTCCGGGTGAAGGAGGAAAACCAGTGCTTTCCTTGGGCACTTTTATCGCCACCGGCGAAGCGTAATCATAGGTAGCCAAGTCAGCGAAGGGCGGTTCGCTGTAATAAGTGTAATCCGTCAAATGCTCAAACAGTTCTCCAAAGATCGAGGTGCCACTGCGGCCGCAACCGAGGATAATGACGTGGTGAGGGATTGACATTAGGTGGAAACAGAACTGCCGGATTTTCAGAAAAATCCGGCAGTCATATCAATTCGTTCTAGTTGATCTTGCGCTCGTTGTAACCGGTGTAAATCTGGCGGGGGCGGCCAATCGGCTCTTTGTTCTCGCGCATCTCCTTCCACTGGGCAATCCAGCCGGGTAAACGACCAATGGCGAACATCACGGTGAACATATCCGTCGGGATGCCCATCGCGCGGTAGATGATGCCGGAGTAGAAATCTACGTTCGGATACAGCTTGCGCTCCACGAAGTAATCATCCTTCAGCGCTTCGGCTTCCAGTTCTTTAGCAATATCGAGCACTTCGTCGTTGACGCCCAGGCCCGAGAGCACCTCGTCGGCGTTCTTCTTGATGATGCGGGCGCGGGGGTCAAAGTTTTTATACACCCGGTGGCCGAAGCCCATCAGCCGGAAAGAATCATCTTTGTCTTTAGCTTTGTTGATGTACTTTTTCACGTCGCCGCCGTCGGCTTTGATGTCTTCCAGCATCTCGATCACCGCCTGGTTGGCCCCGCCGTGCAGTGGCCCCCACAGGGCGTTGATCCCGGCTGAGATAGAAGCGTACAGACTAGCCTGGGCCGAACCCACAATGCGTACCGTGGAGGTGGAGCAGTTTTGCTCGTGGTCGGCGTGCAGAATCAGCAGTTTGTCCAGCGCGTCGGCCACCACCGGATCGGGTTCGTAGGTTTCGGCGGGCAGCGCAAACATCATCCGCAGAAAGTTGCTGCAGTAGTCGAGCTTGTTATCAGGATAGTTTACCGGGTGGCCGATTTTGTGCTTGTAGGCCCAGGCGGCAAAGGTGGGCATCTTGGCCAGGATGCGCATAATGCTTAGGTTCACCTCTTCCATCGAGCGATTGGGATCGAGCGAATCGGGATAAAAGGCGGTGAGTGAGCACACCAGCGACGACAGCACGCCCATGGGGTGCGCACTAGCCGGAAAACCGTCCAGAATCTTCTTGTAGTCTTCGTGCACCAGCGTGTGGTGGGTGATTTCCTGCTGAAAACTGTCGAACTCGTCTTCCTTGGGCAACTCGCCGTAAATCAGCAGATAGGCGGTGCGCAAGAACGATGATTTAGCGGTGAGTTCCTCAATGGGGTAGCCCCGGTAGCGCAACACCCCCTCTTCGCCATCCAGAAAAGTAATGGAGCTGGTGGTGGAACCGGTGTTTTTAAAGCCCGGGTCCAGCGTGATAAATCCACTCTGGCCACGCAGTTTGCTGATGTCTACGGCTTTTTCTTGCTCCGAACCCTCCACAATGGGCAGTTCGTAGGTCTTATCTTCTATGGTTAATTGGGCGGTGTTGTCTGACATGGGGGTAGTGAATTTTAGTAAGTGGTTTATTTTGCGGTACCAAGCTTGGCGTTAATCGGTAAACACCTCCCAATCCTAATTGTTGCCGAGAATCAGCGGCAGTCCGCCTTCCCCTCCGCCAATCACCACCACCTTAGAGTTGCTCGACTGTGATAACTGCGTAGTGGCCTCGATGCCCCGCATTTTGAGCAGTTCGTCGGTCAGGCTGCTGTTGATGATTTTGTTGGCGGCGGCCTCGCCCTCGGCGGCAATGCGCTTGCGCTCGGCCTCACTGGTTTCGCGCTCTAGCCGGAAGCGGTAGGCTAGGGCTTCCTGCTCCTGCTTGAGTTTGCTCTCGATGGCGTTGCGAATCTCATCGGGCAGGTTGATGGAGCGGATCAGCAGGGCCTTCATCATAATATTGTTGTCTTTACCTTCCAGGATCTCTTCGGTTTCGCGGATAATGGCGTCTTCCACCTCGCTGCGCTTGGTGGAGTAGATTTCTTCGGCGGTGTAGCGCCCCATCACCCGGCGCACCGTGGAGCGCACCTCGGGCACAATGAGTTGGGAGACGTAGTCCTTGCCAAAGAACTCGTGCAGGTAGCCGATTTTGTTATACATGGGGTGGAAACGCACCGACATATCCACCTTCACCGACAGGCCGTTCTTGTCGAGCACATCCATGGCCTCGTCGATGGTGCGCTCGCGCACGTCGTAGACGAACATCTCGTTCCAGGGAGCTTTAATCACGAAGCCGGGGGTATAGATTTTGTCTTTGTCTAAACCACCACCGAAGCGCTCGAAAAGCACACCGCGTTCGCCCGCGTCGATAGTCATGAAGATACTGGATGATAACAGAATGACGGCAAAGAACAGCGCCACTCCCATCACAATAAAGGGGAGAAATTTACGATTATCCATAGGGTAGATTTATAAAGTAGGGATGCGTGAAGGGTTGAATGACTGAGGGTTTGAATGATTGAATAAATAGAACAGTATTTTTCATTCAATCATTCTCTCACTCATTCATTTCGTCCGTTGGCTACAAGTTTACGTAAATATTAATGATTTCCCAGTGTCCCTATAACGGCTAAAAAAGGCTATTTTTCTCGTTTTATACAAAAATTATACAAACGATAGTCTTTCTAGGTCGGCTGTGGTGTCCTGAGTTCCCGCTTCATAGTCCCGACTATTGTCGGCAACTCCACGGGCACAACGGGGCAATCCGCCCCTGAATATCTTCGCAACGCCTCGTTCTTTACGTTGATGGCGGCATTTAAATCCCGATCCAATTCGGCCCCGCATTCGCACCGGTAGACCCGCACCCGCAACGGCACTTCGTCGGCTAATTTGCCGCACCCGGAGCACGTTTTGGTCGATGGGTAATGCGTTGGCACCCGGAGCACATTCTTGCCTTGCCAGCGGGCCTTATACGAAACCTGCCGAACAATCTCCGATAGGGCGGATTCGTGAATACTTCGGGCAAGGGTAGGGTGCTTCATCATGTTGCTGATCCGCAAAGTTTCCAGGCAAATTGTGTCGTGGTTATTGACCAGTTCGCTGGTAATCTTGTGGATCGCATCGGTGCGTCTATTGCGCTGCCGCTCGTAAAGTTTGGCAATCCGTAGCACCAATCTTTTACGTTTACCCGACCCCTTTTCCTTGCGCCTAAGTCGTCGGCTGAGTATCTGGATACGCTGGTATATGGGGTTGGACCTGGTGATATTTACGTGCTGAAATGTTTGCCCTTTGGAGGTAGTAATATGATGTTTGATACCTAGATCAATTCCCACAGCGGTAGTTCCGATTACTGGTTGCTTAGGTGGCTCAGATAAACCGTTGTCGGCTATGAATGAAACGTAGTACCTGCCGGTAGTGGTGCGACTGATGGTAGCTTTCTTGACAGTTCCCACTACCGGATGACTTAGGCGAACTCTTACCGGACTACACTTAGGGACCAAGAGCTTTCCATCCTCACTAAGCCGAATGCCGCCCTGGTCGACGGTGAACGATTGCTGTCCGGTCTTCTTTTTGAAGCGGGGAAACGATTGCTCCTTCTTGAAAAAATGCAAATATGCTTTTTCAAGGTGCCTTACGGTGATTTGTAAAGATTTAGCGATTGCCTTCTTCAACCAGGGGCATTGTTGCTTTAGTTCTACTAGCTGGTTTTTGAGATCGTATTCGGATAGCTTGGTCCCGTAGGAGCGATAGGCATACACCTTCGTCTCCAGGGCCAAATTATACACCAACCGGCACGCATCAAAGTTGACCTGGAAGAACGCTTGCTGTTCCTTGTTCGGGTAAATGCGGTACCGGTAGCCCTTGTGCATAGCCTCAAATATAGCTGGATGGTGGTGGGCATCAAATTGAAATCGTTGAAAATTGGCCGGGGGCCGGAGGGCGGAAAACGGGTTTTGCGGTTTTTGAAAATTGGGTTTCAACGAATGCCATCGTTGGTAAGCGTTGCAGTCAACGTTTCCCCTCAAGGTGAAGCGTAGAAATCAACGTTACATTTTAATATGTATCGTTCTCCGATAACGTTTAAGCAAGGCAATGCGGGGGCAGACCTGGGCCAATAAGGGGGTTGCTGAATAGCAATAAACACAGTAAGGTCAAATCGTTGAAAAATGGTCGGCACGCTTATATGCTCCTACGGACACGAGGGTAGGGCCCCCTAATTTTTTTTGGAAGCCCCCTTCAACGTTTCCGTTCAGACGGAACAGTACGCACGCCTTCCAGACAATCCCCAACCAACTGGCCAGCAATCTCAATCAATCGACGGTAGACCGGCTAAAGATGGTTTGTTTAACTTTTATACTTTCTTAAACTTGTAACTTACTGACAATCAGTAACAAACTTATTTTAAGCCCAAAATTTGTTTAAAAAACGTTGCATATCCCATTTTTTAAATACAAATTATGATGACAAAACATAATTATTCTAATAAAGAAGATGGCAGGATCACAGACGGCAACCCATATTGAATGGTCATCGGCCCAAAAGCTTATTGAATGTCTGATAGAGGACGATAATCACCGGTTGGCCCTGTACGTAGCATTAGGAATCAATCTGGGATTGCGGGACAGCGATATACGCCCGCTCACTTTGTCTATGCTATCAGGTCCGGATGTAGTCATTAGGGAGAAGAAGACCGGTAAGGATCGAAGGGTGACGGTCAACAAGTATTTGCGGGACACCATCGACCGATGTAGGCCCTACCTTCAGGATCAAATCTTCCTTAATCGTATCGGCTCCCAACTGGTAACCATCCAATACATCGGCACAGAGCTAAAGAAAGCGTGTAGGAAGCACTTACGGCTTACGGAAGGCATCAGCACCCATACGCTACGAAAGACCTTTGGGAGGCGTGTCTACGAGCTTGCGCACCCCAACGCGAAGGGGGAAGCATTGTATATGCTTTGCAACATTTTCAACCATGCCGACACCAACGTAACAAAGCGGTACATCAATATCACCGCCGACGAAATCGCTAACGTGTACTTGAGCCTAGGGTAGTACTGGAAGTGGTATAGCGGGGCCGCCAACCGGCCCATATTGGGGGGAAAGATGTTGTACGCTTATGTCATGCTAGGGATTTCGCCCCCCATTCACCTCCCTGCCTTCCCCCCGTCCTTCCCCTGTTCCGACCGTAATTTCCCCTAGCTTCTTTAATTATCCAACCGTAAAGCCCCTGGCTGGCCCCTGGGAGGCGCTGTTGTTGCTTGGTGTAGCGTACGGCCCCTTTTCACTGGTAGGCGGATTCGGTAAATTGGCGGTTTTGACTAATGGGTTGGGAGTTGACAGTTAATTAGTGGATTGATTAGGAAGGTGGGCGTTTCTGATTAGATCGCTGGTAGTGGTTCATTGGTCTTCCTATTAATCAGGCATTAGTGGTGGTTGGTGTCTCCTCTCTATGGGTTGTCTGTCTTTCCTTATGGGTTGAGAACAATAAAGATCATTGTCTACTTTATTTTTTGCCCAACAAAAGGGCCCCCGTTTCCAGAGGCCCTTTACCCAAAGTTTAGATAAACTCTCAACATTGACCAGAGGTACGTACCTCTGGCAAATGCGATATTAGAAGATATGTTGCTGTTAAGCGTCTTTAGGTTGTTGGTTGTGGGAAAAAGGAACCGCCATAACCCCTTATAGCGGTCTCCATTTTATTTTAAACATTGTACCCATCCACGTGGTCGGGCAAAATGCGATATGGATTATCTATTCTTAAATGGCATATATCTTTTTGTGGTCTGATCGTGCCGGTGTAAAATGGTCGGGGAACCACCCCCGACCTAAAGAACAAATGGGTTCTCCTGAGAGAACCAGGGTTCGGTCAGGGATTTTCCCTAACCGGAGTTGCTGCCCCCACCCTCGCTTCGGAACGGTAGGGGGCAAAGCGTCTTAAATGTTTTTGAGGAAGTTCGGCCTCACTGTCACGCTTCCATCTTTATGAATAGTGAAGTACCAGTCGGCGGTCCGGACCGGGAAGCCTTCTACGTGGTAG
This sequence comes from Cyclobacteriaceae bacterium, assembly GCA_965217295.1. Classification (GTDB taxonomy): domain Bacteria; phylum Bacteroidota; class Bacteroidia; order Cytophagales; family Cyclobacteriaceae; genus Tunicatimonas. The sequence goes on along the minus strand of CBDCHR010000008.1, from coordinate 289,411 downwards.
TCCCTTGTCAACTTCAAAAGGCTCTCAATGGCCGCCGCTACGGTTTCTGCATGGCGATAGACCTTTATCTTCTTTTCGTCCTTCAACTCCATCGAGTAGCGGGCGATCAGGGCTTGCTCAATAGCATCCGCATCCACTAAGAAGTTTCCTTTCTCATCCTGGGCAATGGCCGTCACATTGATATTCTTGAACTGGCGGTACCGGGCAAATTCAGCAAGAGCTTGCTTCGTTTCAGGTGTGAATTCTGGAAGGGGGTAAAGCTTGAGATACGCATCCACGGATACGCTACGGCCCGAACGTTCGGCGGCAGCAAACATTTCCTTGTCTTCCATCAGGTCCAATCGCGATAGGTGCGTATGAAACCCTTCCAGGTCTACGCGACCGTCATTGCGGTTGAAGAAAGAGCATAGCAGTTCTTTATCAGTGTCAATCTTCAGTTTGAAATTCTTGCGCAACTGTTTCAGGGCTTCGTTGCCTAACTCGGCGTACTCGACGTGCTGCCCTGTTTCCAGGCGAACGCGGGTAAAATCGGTGTTGATGTATACTGTTTCCATAATAATTTTCTGTTATAAATCTTTGGTCAAAGAGTCCCATAAAAACTCAATTCGGGACATTAAATTTTTCTTAAATTCGAGACCGTAGCGCGATTTCACGAGTTTGTAAGCGTAGCGGTCAATCGGTCGTTTATCGGCGTAATCCAGTTCGGTACGGGCCATATCAAAGGCTTCCGGAACGGTTACGTCTTCCAGAATTTGGGCCTTGATAATGGTGCGGGTGAGTTCTTTGGTTTCTTCTTTCATTATCGTAGCCCGTGAATTTTGTTGCACTTGTTTTTGATCTGCCGAACGGTCTTATCTGCGCTCTCAAAGCCCTGCAAAGATGCCTTGAAGAAAGCAGGGTCGTTGATTTTCAATTCGTTGTAGCTTTCAATGAAAGCTCGGCTGGTAGTGAGGGAAGGATTCTTGCCCATCTTTTCACGGATCAAAGGGGCAAGTCTGCTTAGGTTGTCGGTGGGTGCCTTCGCAGTGATCCGGGGGGTGATGGCTTGTACCTTAGTGGCGGCAGGTGCCCCCGCTTTTTTATTGATGTTCTCCAGTCCGGAGAACTCTTCATTGAGCATTTTTTTAACGTCGTCTTGCATTTTAATTTGTGTTTATTAAGTTCGATAAAGTATAGGTGAGTATTCTAGAAATAGTTAGCGACTGTACCGATTAAGCATAATTTTTTGTAGAAATTTTGTACTTGCCATTGTTTTAACAGGCCAAAGAGGCAGAAACCTCGTACGGTACTGGTACCAGCCCCCTCATACGCCCTAATTTGACGTATCAATCAATCTTCTTGAACTTGAAAGGAACGGTGACCTTGTGGCGATAACCACCGTCCCCGAACGTTTTATCAACCGATTGAATGATGTACTCGCCGTTCAGATCGGGTTTGTCATCATCCAGCAAAATCACGGTAGTGGCCGGTTTCAAATCGTGATCACCGAAGGTGGTAAAGGAGCCGGTCAACCCGGAATTCGTGAAGCTGGTAAAATGCGCTTGGGCATAGGCCAGCAGTGCCTCCTCTTCCAGGCCGTAGCCATTAAGCGTGCGCGGGGTGAACTTCTCAATGAATAGCTCCTGATCGACTGCTTCCTTCTGTACCCGCACCTGTTCTTTGTTGCGGGCCGCCTCGCTTAGTCGTCCGTCCACCTTATCTATCAGGATCACCCCCACCGGATCGTTCGGGTCGGCCACTACGGTGAGCTCTAATTTCTTGTTGCTGGCAAAGGTGCTGATTGCCTTCAATGCTAATTCATCCCGCCCCAGGCTCTCTACCGTCAGATCGTGATCAATAATGTGGCGCTGCACTGAGAATGCGGGGGGCTGGTATGCCTCGTTGCTGGACTGGATGGAATCACTGTTTTGGAAGAAGCTTAGCCCGATCAGCAGTTTGCCGTCACGGATATAGGAGAGTAATTGATAGTCATCCTTCCACTTTTTCAGCAATTGGGCGGTGCTCAGTCCTCTCACGTAAAGTTTGCCCAGGTCAATGTCCAGGGTCCGCGTATTGGGGTGGATTTCCACCCCGGTGCCCTCAACGAGTTTATCAACGACCTCGGAGAGCTTCACGGGTTCTTTGTAGCTCAAATTCAGTTGGTTGAACTTGAGTTTGTGGGCTTCGTCCTCACAGATCAACCGGATGGTCTCTCCCGGCTCGATAGCGACTATGTACCCCTGAAATACCGTCCGGTCGTCAAAGTCGTACCCCAACTTAATCTCTATGCGGTCGCCCTTGTCGAACAAGCCTTCCGAGCCGGTCACTTGGTAGGTATTGTAGCCCCCGTCGTCCCGTTGAATCCATCGGCTTTCAAAGGGTATCTCCACCTCCGCCGTATCGGTCAGGTTGGCAAAGCTAGTGTCTACCAAGACCGAGGTGCACTCCCGGAACCGGATCGTATTGCCGGTGGGTTTGGTTACGGTGATATCGCAGGTAAGTCTATTGTATTGCATGTCGGCTTATTGGTTTGATGGTTCAACACCGGCCCCCGATCCGCTCTCAATCTGAAAGCTCATCATCCTATAAGGTAGGGCGGTGATAGAAAAGGGCCGCTCCGCCTGGGTGCGGTTCGCTTCCGGCAGATGATACTCCTGAACGGACATAATGGTGATGCCAAACTGCTGTAGGTGGAGGCACTGCATTGAGAGTACCGGTGCACGTAAGGAATTGCGTAAGGCTTCCAGTTCTTGGCCGGAAGTATTCCCCCGGATGCTGACTTCGTAATCCGCTTCCCTGACGTATTCGGTGCGCTCTCCTACCGTTGCGGTTACTTCCTGCTTTACGGGAATCACCCGGACGGTTACGCCCTCCAGAGCCACTTCCGGATAACGGCGTACCACCGAGCCGCCGTTTCCGTCCGATTCGCGGTATCTTGCGGCTTCAATTTTCAGGGCGGTATTGATTCTTTCGTGTGCCATTTCTGTTTTCTTTATGGTGAGACACTAGACACTGAAGTATAGCTTATTATCAAAAATTTAGTTAGAGAACCGTACCATTCCAGTAGGTTAGCGCAGTCTGAAAAGTGTACCAGCTACTGGAATGGACATGAAAAAACCCGCCGACTTTCGCCGAACGGGTTCTCACCAAACTAAAACCAAATCTTCGCTACGCTATCCCTGGTAGCTAATTTCTACGTCTCTGACCACTTCCAATAGGGCTTCGGCCATTGACTTTTTAATACTTGTCCCCATCTCGCCGTAATTATCAAGAACTTTCTCGGCACTCAGCGAGAGAAGGTTATCAAACTTGATGTGAATGCCGCCCGTGTTCCCTGACTGGGCTTGTCGTTGGCGAATGGGAGCAACGCCGGTGGCGGTCGTTACGGGAGTTGTGGGGGCCACTGGGGAGCCGTATTCGTCCGTGGCGGTAGTAGTGCTGCCCGCTTGCTTTCGTCCTCCCAGGGCCGCCGCAAACGGCTTGGTGAACTTGTCAGTGAGCGCCTTAAAGTCAATGGTTCCTTCACCACTTTCCGCCCGCATCTTACCCTTGCTCCAGGCTTTGGCCAGACCGTCACCGGAGAACTGTTTGCCCACTTCCATTGCTGCCGCCCCTGGAGTGAGATTGAGTAGCAACTTGCCGCCCGCCATCGCTGCCTTGCTCCAGTCACCTTCCTTGACGGCGGCAATGATTTGACCGATGGGGGCGAAAATATTGGCAATGCCTTGTCCGGCCAGCTTCATGGTTTCCCACACGCCGAAGACCACTGAGCGGAAGCCCTCGAACTTATTCCAGGCGTAGGTAACGGCGGCCACTGCCGCCAGTATCCCCGTGACCCATAGGCCGACCGGGTTAAGGTTTGCTATTGCATTGAAGGCTGTTATTACGCCGTTGAGCACCACCTGCCGGGCCGCCCATAACTTGGTTGCCCAGGCCGCCACGTTCATCACCGTGGTATAGGTGCCCACGATAGCGGCCCCGGTCAGCAGGATACCTCCGTAGAATTGGATGGTGTCGGCGTTGGCCCGCAAATATTTTGTAAAGTCAGTTAAGCGGTTGACGATAGTGGCGTAGGCGTTGGAAAGAAACTGGATGGGTACCGTTATAATCCGGACCACCGTTTCCATGCGATTCATGGCACCGGCCACCGCGTCGGTATTTTCGTTCACTCCGAACAGAGTACTGGCAAAGTTACCCAGGGCGGTGAAGGCCGGGCCGGTGGCTTTGAACAGGTTAGTGATTGCTTCGCCCAGGGGCTTCCACCGGTCGACGATCCGTAGGGCTATATCCACGAACTTACCCAGGAATGGGTTGAGCGTGTTCTTACCAAAGAGCATAAATTTTTGCTGGAGGGAACCCATTAGGGTCGACAGCCGACCGCCAAATGTTTGGCTCTGCTTACTCATAAGGTCAAAGAAAACTCCGCCCTTACCTGCCATATTTTCGAAAGCCTGTTCCATGTGGTCGGCGGTGATTTGCCCTTCTGCCCCTAGCTTGCGTATCTTATCCGCACTCACCCCCAGAACTCTTCCAAGGGCCTCATAGATAGGTAAGCCGCGCCCTGCCAATTGATTTAGGTCTTCACCCTGGACCAACTTGCCAACCTTGATTTTGCCGTAGATGTCGGACAACTCACCGAACGGAATCTTCAGACCCGCCGCCACGTCCCCAATGTTCTTTAGAGTGGGCATCAGGCTTTTGCCCCGTACCCCGAAGGCCGTTAAACTCCGCCCCGCTTTGATCACCTCGGCATTGGTGAAGGGGGTTACGTTTGCAAATTTATTCAGGTCGCCGATCACGGATTTGGCTTTCGTTAAGCTGCCCAGCATCGTGGTGAACGACTGCTCGGTCTGTTCCATATCGCCACCCATGCCCATGATGTTCTTCAGACCATCGATTGCTAGGTAGGCCCCGCCGAAGCCCCCGATCATCGCGGCAATGCCCATACCTCCTCCGCCACCCTTTGCGGGTCGGTTAGTGGTTCGGTTAAGGCGGTTAGCTTTGCCCTGAAGGGAGTCGAATTGACCAGATACAGTCTTGAGTGTTTTGCTAAGTTTAGTGGCCCCGCCCGCCCCAAAGTTCTTGAGGGATCGGTTTACGTTGTCGGCGGCTTTGTCGATACCTTTTAGGAGGCGTTCGCTCTGCCCGACGTACTTTTTGGTATTGCGATAGAACTTCGCAATGGAGTTGCTACCCAGGTCGTTGACCACCAGGTCAAAGACGGTTTTCTGTGAGGACATTTCTAGTTTGGTTTGGTGAAAGAAATAGGTCTTCTGGGGAAGTATAGGGGAATACTGAGGGGGCTGTTCACCGACTATTTGTCACGTGTTATTGCGCCAAAATCACATTTATTTTCTGCGCGAAACCGAACCAGTTAAGCCCGCTCTAATCGAGGAAATTGCGCCGGTCAGTGAGAAAAAGGTGAAGGAAACTGAACCTGTTGAGCCGGAAGTGATGGAGGAGATTGTGTCTGATGCTAAATTTATGAACTTTAATGGCGTGGATGTTCAGGTAATCGAGTATCAGGGGCACCGCGTACTCACTTTGGAGCAGATTTGTGAGATACATGGTAGAAGTGAAAGCTCTGCAAAAAACAACTATACACGTAATAAAAAGCATTTTAGCGACAATGAAGACTTCTTTTTAGTAGGACGGACACAAATATTGTCTGAGCTACCAGAGGGTGTTTTTAGCAAATTCGCCCCTAACGGATTACTGTTTACCGAATCAGGTTACATGAAGCTAGTAAAAAGCTTTACGGACGACTACTCGTGGGACATTCAAAAGACGTTAATCAATACCTACTTTGCGGCCCATGAACTACATCAACGCATCCAGGACGAAAACATGGTCATGCTCCCCAAAGAGCGGTTAGAAGAACTGGAAGCTTTGGCAGCACAACATACCCCAGTCACCAGCGAAGTTACCGAGCGGGTAATTCTTACAAGCCATTTTCAGCCCCTCTAAGCGTTTCCCCGCCCTTCTGGTGTATTGCATTATTCTAAGATAGATCGTGCAGCACGCGCTACCGGTGGCTCCCGTACGGTATCGGAACCGTTGGCCGGGTGATTGGTGGGGCGGGCGGTGTTTATATGGGGTTTCTGACGATACATCACAAATGGTTTTCGCTGTTCTGACTGGATAGGGGCGGTATTCTAATGCATTTTATTTTTATGCAACATAGGTGAGAAGGGGAATGATATACAATACTATTAGGGCACTAGACTACCCTCCGTACTACCAGTAGAACAGTTAACTGAATCCCCCTTTACCCTAACAAAAGGTTTGTACCCCAATCGACCCGCGAACGCTTCCTGAATCATACCCTTCACTAAGTCAGCGTAGTTAGGTTTGACCAATACCCCGTCATGGACAAGAATAGCCGGTATCTCGTGCTCAACAATCTGCCGGAGTACGTCGTCTACCATCGCATCCGATTCATGTTTGGTTACCATCCAGTGTGCAGTATGGTGATCGGGGCCATTAATGCCTTCCAGGTAGTCATAAACAGTAGGGAACGCCTTCTTCAGGTCCTTATACAGTTGATGGTCTATGAATGCCTCCCGATTATTTTCCTTTGGTCTCCGGTTGAAGATGGCATTAATAGAATCTTTGAAGGTGGGCCGGTCAAACCCCTCTTCCCGCAATTCATCGTCCGACAAATCAACCTCTTCCAGATCGTTCAGGTACTTAAACAAATCCCGGTAGAAAGCACCGCCCGTAGTCATAGCATGGAACCGACGTAAGTCCCGTGGGCAATCGTCTGTTTTGCACTGCTTCCGTAAGTGTGAACTGAAAATGAAGGCATAACAGGCTGATATATCTACCTCAACCAGATTCATCATTTCCCCCGTCGCTACGTCGAAGATGTGTCGGCGGTACGCTTTCTTTAATCCGACAAAGGGGTTGTAGATGCGGCCAAAGTCATCCTGGGTGAGCGAAATATTGCCGCGTCTGATTCGCTCGACGGGAAGGAAAGACTTGACAAGGTACATCACATCATCACCCTCTTGCAGACCTTGCGAAAACCTGATCAGGCCATCAAAAGCATCGCCGGATATTCCGTACCCTCTTAGTCTTTCGTGGTATAGATTGAGCACCGGATCGGCTAAAGAGCTTTCCAAATCCTTAGCTGCCTTCAAGAGCTTTTTTATCAGCGTCTTTGACTGGTAGTCATACACAATCAGGTCTTTGCCGGGCGGCGTATCTAGGAACCGGTAGGACATGGAATTGCGGCCCACCTTGAAGCTCTTGTTATGGCCGATAATACCAAGTTTGATCAAATTGTCTCTGATTGCCACGTCGTGGTTTCCGAGGTACCGCCTAATAATTCTGGAGTCCATATTGGTCCATTGCCGCAACGAACTCTCACCTACTTTTGCCTGAGATTTTGCTTCCAATAGGTTTGCCAGAAACCATACGTGCCCATCGAGTTGGTTTTGGTAATTCGTTTTGGACAGTGGCTCGCCGTCTTTGCGAACATTATTCAAAAAGTCTCGCACCTTATCAACGTGCAACCTAAATACAAGGGCTTTTGGTTGCGTCATATATTAATGTAGAAAAGCCCGTTGCACATATTACGATTTCGCATTTTGTTGATTAGTCACACCGCCGTTCAATCCATATAAACGGAAGGTATACGAAATAAGTTTCACTAAAACAATAAAATTTTGTACTTTTTACCAAAAATTCTTTTTTTACCTATACTTGTTTAGACAATAGTTGCTATGACAAATATCAGTAAACTTGCCCCCTTGATGGATCAGAAGATGAAGGATAATTATCTGTTGAGCAAGAAGGAGGCTTTTGTTGAGAGCTATACCGAACTCAATATCAATGATCCTGTACTGTACGAAGCTTTTATCATCGGTGCCACAATGGAAGAACGGAGAAAGCAAAAGAAAAAACGATACAAAAAATAATATGAAGCGCGACAAGAGAAATCAGCTAATTGAAGGTATGGTTGAGCTAACGATCACCGATCAACTAACCGCACCCGAAGCATTAAAAATCGTTCACAAGCGGCTAGGTGGAACCCCTGGGGAGGGTGATTCCCGCCGTTATGCCTATTACCTCAGTTCAACGGAGTATTTTGCCGAGTACCAAAAATTATTCCTGGAAAAGGTTAAGGTGCTAATTGCCCTTGATGATTTAAAGTACCAGGACGTGAGCATGGCAAGCAAGTTAGAGCAAATTCTGCATGATGCCTTACGGCGCATCAACCAGGGTCAGCGGCAAAGTCTGGACTTAGGCTTGCAAATTCTTAGACAAAGGGGGGCATAGCTGTTAAGTAAGCGGCAACCGTTCTTCCAGATTGATAAGAATGAAGTAATAAAAATGCAAGGCCGCTCCTTTTTATTTATCATAAATGTTTTTATATTTGTACGGTTGATATCCGTACATTGCATATTAAATAATATAGTTATGAACACAGTAATAGAAAAAAGGTCTCGCTTTGATGCACGGATTCCAGAGCATCAAAAAGAATATTTACAAAGAGCCGCCAGTCTGATAGGGGACAGCTTGTCTGATTTTGTAATCTCAGCAGCCCAAGAGCGAGCCGAGCGGGTGGTAGCTAAACACGAAGAGATATTAGCTTCTGAAAAGGACAGAAGGGTGTTCTTCGAAGCAATTACAGGAGCAACCGCTCCCAATGCCGCCCTCCAAAAGGCTGCACAACGCTATCAGGATTGGATAGATGAAGCATAGTGGGACAGTGCTCCTAGCAAAGGCTCACCGTAAGCAAGAGTTTCGGTGTGGAGAACCTTCTCTGGATCGCTACCTACATAATCAAGCTAGTCAAGACATAAAGCGGCAATTATCAACTTGCTTTGTTCTAGTAAAAGACGAGATCGTAAAAGGGTGCTATACGCTTTCCGGTGGCAGTATACCTAAAGACCAGGTGCCCGAAGATATGAGGAGACGTATTCCCTATCAGGATGTTCCCGTTACTCTTCTGGGAAGGTTGGCGATCAATGAGCAACACCAGGGTCAGGGTTTGGGAGAACTTTTGCTCCTTGATGCTTTAAAACGCAGTTATGATGTTTCTATGGAAAGCGTAGGCTCATTAGCGGTTGTAGTTGATCCGCTACACGAAAAAGCACGAAGGTTTTATTCAAAATACGGTTTTTTATCATTAGATAGTGGCCGAATGTTTCTACCCATGAAGGCTATTCGTCAACTTTTTCACTGACATCCTCCCGCCCCTAAAGGGCGTAACTCTTGGTGACACCCTTTGGTGGGGGTGCTATGTTGTAACACCCCTTTGGAATCGCAATTGATTCTTACTGCTTGTGAGGGGTTGACGTACCCCAAAATATCCGCCACCTCCTTACCGTAGAACCAAGCATTTTCTTGCTGATCCTTCCATACGCGAATATTCCAGCCTTGAAAGTTCCAAGCTGACTCTACCTCCCGGAGTTCGGGTTCGTAATTGTCGTACGGTGCCCCTCAATTGATTTTGATTGCAATTTTTTGGCAGTAAACCAGGAGCAGTCGAATCTTTCTTGGTCGATCTGGTGCCATTTGCCTTCGCAAATTACCTTTAAGTACTGTTATCAAAATCATAAGTTAAACAAGTGCCCCTCGTAAGCGGCTGAAATCGTAATTCGGCCAAAAAAGTTGCCTGTTTTCCTACATCCTCTAACCTCGCTAATATTATGAAATGTGGCTGTTTAGTGTTTTAATTGCATAAAATTAATTTTATAACTTAAATTTTATGTACATGAATTACATTGAAAAATTTGTCGCGGATTTGACGGACGGCCCCCTATTCAAAGAGCCAACCTATCCAGTTCAGGACTTGTACAACAGGTTTTATGGGGGGTATGCTTCTCGCTTTGAGGGCGAGGTGTTTGGGGACATGGAGAAGGTTTGGTTGAGGAAGGAAATGGGTGCGGGCAATGAGCCCAATGGTCAATCTTTTGTCGAACTAATAAGTTTGGGTAATTCCTTGATGCACAAAGTGGAGGCGGCCATTCAACTTAGTGACCATTTTGAGGCGATGCTGGAGGGGGACTTTGAAAAGAATGTTCTTGACCTTCAGAATAAGCTATACGAGCAGCACTTAACTATGAAGAGACTTTTTGATATTAAAAAAGAGTTCAGTCCCGTGGAAGCCGTGTATACTTATATTGAGAATCTTGCGGGAGTGGAAGAGGGGTGCCACGAAGAAGCATTCGGTTCAGCACACAGAGAAAGCATTATCGGATTTGCACACAGCTATAACTGTCACTCCATATTTGGTTCGTCAAAGACTTATATCAAGGAGACCAGCTACGAATTCATCTTTTCCTTTAATATCGCTGCGTTTATAGGGGACATCATGCTCGGTAACTGGGAGTGTACCGAGGACCACTACCAACTTTGTTTAGATATGATTGAGGGGTGGTTAAATTGCCGGTTTGTGCACGATGAAGATGAGAAGCTAAAATGGTGTAATGGTGATAGCCTGGAAAATATGGGTCGCCGTCAACTCATCCAGTACATCGCGGACAATGACCTGGAAATTATGCCGAGGAAGGAGTATAGCGACGATGAATTACGGGATATGATTCGCGGGGAGGAGGTCAATCAGTGAACAAAATTTACGATCTGCAAAAGGCATCTTCCACCCTATCAATGTGCAAAAAGGAGTTTCGTATCAAGCTGATCTATCGGGGCCACATTCAACCGTTACCCCGGAGCAGCCCGAAAGCCAAACTCCGGTTTATGGCCGAAGATGTGGCCGGGTTGGTGCTGAAGATTAAGCAGGGGGAAATAAGGATTTGATTTGAATGCCAAAAGCCGCTACCGTGTTGATCGAAGCGGCTTTTCTTGTTAGCACCAAAGCCTATGCCTTGAACCTCTTCTGCACGTTACCCACCTCGCCCTTACTAAAACTTTGTACGCGGTGGTGCTCATCCCAGACACCCCGGTTCGTCATTTTGGCATAGATCATAGTGCTGTTGATATTCTTATGCCCCATCATTTTTTGTACCGCCGTCATAGAGTAGCCAGCCTCCAACCTGAAAGTACCAAACGTGTGTCGGGCTTTATGGGGTTTTAGTTTAAGGCCCAATTTAGCCCCAATCGGATCAAGTCTACGGGCATACTTCCGACTTATATCTTCCTTTCCCTTTGGTCTGAGCGACGGAAAGAAGCCCTCTGGGGCATGTTTATCAAGCAGTTCTTTCGCAAAGGGAGATAGGGGAACGACAAACACGTATTCAGGATTTGTCTTGTGACGGTACTTCTCTCTTCTCTTGGAAATATACAATTCGCCGGATATGTTTTTTTGAATATGGTCTTCCGAAATGAACGCGGCAATATCGGCATAGGCCATGCCCGTTTCTATTTGGAAGAGGTACATTCCCAACGTCTCGCCACCGATGCTATGGTAGCATTCCAACAGCTTGTCGTACTCCCCCTGAGTATGTGCCTCGGCGGGTTCCTGATTTACCAACCGTGCGTAGACCAATTCATCATAGTTGGGATAAACAATCTTGACGTCGAATGCAAATCCATCAGGGCTACGACTGGCAATAAGTCGTTGTGACCGTTCCTTTAACCACCTGAAAAAGGCTTTAAGTATGCTTATGCGATTTTTCATAGTGCCCTTATCGCACGGAAATTTATCGACAAAGTTACTGATGAAGTAGGGGTCCAGTTGCTCAACAGAAATGTCGTTCTTTTTATAAAACTCTTCCAGTAGAAGAACCAACTTGTTATACACTTGCTGATAGGTTGCCTTTATAGATGCTTCCTGCACTCCGCGTTCTCGCTTATATTCTATAAATTGCCGGAAGAGATTCAGAACAGAGTTTTTTACATCTTCAGTCTCTTGCGTACGCCTATTTCCATTTTTGCGTTTTTTAGGAAAAGATTTCTCCCGTAATTCAGAACCAGTAATATGGTGATTGCATTGGTCGAGTTCTTCGCAAGCATCCTCTACTATCTGAGTATATTCTTTAATCTTTTTGTTAACTTTGACCGCTAGTTCGCTATGTCCCTTTACTCTGTCGCGAGAATCATCCCACAGATGCTCGGGCACTGTTACTTTAAGGGACTTAAGAATAGCGGGCATACTATTGATGGTGACGCGCATGTAGGGCACAGGCTGGCCCTTGCGTGCGTGCGTCTTAAGATAGAAACGGACGTTCAGAGTATTCATTTTCTATACAAGATTTTATACAAACAGAAGTTTCAGTTTGAAGTATAAAGAGCGATATTGTAAATTTGAATGGTAAATTTACTCTTATAACACAATTATAGATAAATAAAATCATAAGTGCAAATTTATTAATAATTTCGCACCAAAGAACGACCTATGTACTACAACTCCATCATCGAAACCATCGGCAACACCCCGTTGGTGCGGCTCAATCGGCTCAACGAAGGCATTGAGGGCACTATTTTGGTGAAACCCGAATACTTTAATCCTGGCAACTCGGTAAAAGACCGCATTGCCCTCAAGATGGTCGAAGACGCCGAGCGCGACGGCAAGCTGCGGCCGGGCGGCACTATTATCGAGGGCACCTCGGGCAACACGGGTATGGGCCTAGCCCTCACGGCCATCGCCAAGGGCTACAAGTGCATCTTCACGCTGGCCGACAAGCAATCGCAGGAGAAGATCGACGTGCTGCGGGCCGTGGGCGCCGAGGTGATCGTCTGCCCCACCAACGTGGCTCCCGACGATCCGCGCTCCTACTACTCGGTGGCTAAAAAACTCACCGAAACCATTCCCAACGCCTTCTACCCCAACCAGTACGATAACCCTTCGAACGCCCAAGCGCATTACGAGACCACCGGTCCCGAAATCTGGGAGCAAACCGAAGGCAAAATTACCCACTTTGCGGCGGGCGTGGGCACCGGCGGCACCATTAGCGGCGTGTCGCGCTACCTCAAAGAACAGCACCACGACGTGTTCAGCCTGGGGATCGATACCTACGGTTCGGTGTTCAAAAAGTATAAAGAAACCGGCGAGTTCGACGAGAAAGAAGTATTTCCCTACCTCACCGAGGGCATTGGCGAAGACATTCTGCCCGAGAACGTGGACTTTAGCCTGATCAACGAGTTTGTGAAGGTCACTGACAAAGATGCGGCCATCATGACGCGCCGCCTGGCCCGCGAAGAGGGCTTGTTCGTGGGCTGGTCGTGCGGCTCGGCGGTGTTCGGGGCGCTCAAGTGGGCCCGCAAGCACCTCAAGAAAGACGATACAATGGTCATCTTGCTGCCCGACCACGGCACGCGTTACCTGGGCAAGATATACAACGACAGCTGGATGAAGGACCACGGCTACCTCGAGAAGCGCGAGTACGCCACCGTTCAGGACATCCTCAAAGACCGCAACGGTAGCAGCGAGCTAGTTACCGTGTCGCAGAACACTCCCATTGTGGAGGCGATCAAGATTTTGAACAAGCAGGGCATCTCGCAAATCCCGGTCACCGACGGCGATCAGTTTGTGGGCAGCCTCACCGATTCTAAGTTATTGCACCAGTTGATCGACAACCCGGATATGAAGAACGATCCGGTGTCGGGCATCATGGACAAACCCTTCCAGTTCATTTCGCCCCGCGACACCCTCGACGTACTGTCATCGATGATTGATAAAAACAACAAGGCCCTGCTGGTGCGCGATCGGCTCGACCAAGTGCATATCATCACCCGCCACGATCTTTTGATGGCCATGAGCAGCTAGCCACCGCCCCGGCGGGGGCTGCGGTAGGGCGCACGATTCATCGTGCACCCCTTTTTAAACAGTAAAGCTTTATCTAATTTACCCTCACAAACCTAACCTTCTATCTTATGAAAATCACGCAATCCCTGTCACTCGCCTTCTTGTCCGCATTCCTGCTTAGCGCCTGCGGCGGCACCACCGAAACCGCTGAAACCACCGAGGTAGCGGAAGAAACTCCCGCCGAACCCACCCGTGTCGAAGACGGCTGGACGGTGTTCTTCAACAACGACACCAAAGACGGCTGGAAGCAACTTAACGGACAGGCCGACTACGAAATTAAGGACGGCGTGGTGATCGGCACCACCAAGACGGGTGAGCCTAACAGCTTTCTGGCTACCGAACGCGACTACAGCGACTTCATTCTGGAATACGAAGTGATGGTAGACACCGCCCTGAACTCAGGCGTTCAGATTCGTAGCAACCAATACGAGGCCGACACCACCATCACCATCACTAACAGCGAGGGCGAGCAGGTGGAACGGGAGGTGAACAAAGACCGGGTGTTTGGCTACCAAGTAGAGATTGATCCCTCGCCCCGCTCCTACAGCGGCGGCATCTACGAAGAGGCCCGCCGGGGTTGGCTCAACGACTTGTCAGAGAACGAAGAGGCCCGCGAGGCGTTTAAGCGTGACGACTGGAACAAATTTCGCGTGGAAGCCATTGGCGACACCCTGCGCACCTACGTGAACGGCGTGCTAGCCACTGACATCACCGACTCCGAAACCGCCAGTGGCTTCATCGCCCTACAAGTGCACGGCATTCCCGAAGACAAAGGACCTTACCAAGTGATGTGGCGCAACATCCGACTGAAGGAGATGTAAGTCTAGATACAGAAACTCCCGAACCGCGTCTACGGTGGATAAGGGGAAATAGATTCGGAACACTATTTCCCCTTCCTGCGTTAGCCCCTAGAAACAACGCAACCGATGACTCCCACCCAAGAACAAATTATTGCGGCCCTGAGCACAGTCGACGACCCCGACCTCAAGCAAGATTTGGTCACGCTCAACATGGTGCAGGATATCCGCATCGATGGTTCGCGCGTCTCATTCACCGTGGTGCTCACCACCCCGGCCTGCCCCCTGAAAGAGATCATCCGAAAGGCCTGCCTGGAAGCCATTGCCGAACAAGTGTCGCCCGAGTTGGACGTAGACATTCATATGACCTCCAACGTGACCACGGCGCGGCGGGCGCAAGCTCCCGTGCTGCCGCAGGTGAAGAACATCATTGCCGTGGCCTCGGGCAAGGGGGGGGTGGGCAAATCGACCGTGGCCACCAACCTGGCCGTGTCGCTGGCGCAGATGGGTGCCAGGGTAGGGCTGGTAGACGCCGATATCTTCGGCCCCTCTATTCCGACCATGTTCAACTGCGAGCGCGAGAAGCCCGGTGTGCGGGTGATCGACGGCAAGAACGTGATCGAGCCCCTGCTGCAGTACGGCGTGAAGTTGATCTCGATGGGTTTCCTGATGGCGGCCGACGACGCGGTGGTGTGGCGCGGCCCCATGGCCAGCAAGGCCCTGCAACAGTTCCTCACCGACGTAGACTGGGGCGAACTAGATTACCTGTTTATCGACCTGCCCCCCGGCACCAGCGATATCCACCTCACCCTGGTGCAGTCGGTGCCCGTGACCGGCGCGGTGATCGTGACCACGCCCCAGAAGGTGGCGCTGGCGGATGCCCGCAAGGGACTCGCCATGTTCCGACAACCACAAATCAACGTACCCATCTTGGGAATCGCCGAAAATATGGCGTACTTTACCCCGGCCGAGCTGCCCGACAACCGCTATTATATCTTCGGACAGGGCGGAGGAAGACAATTGGCCCAGGAGACCGACGTGCCGTTCTTGGGCGAGATTCCGCTGGTGCAAGCGGTGCGCGAAAGCGGCGATCAGGGCTACCCGGCGGTGCTGCGCGACGAGGAGGCGATGGCTACTACGCGCACTAGCTTTAGGGACTTAGCGCAGGAGTTTGCCCGACAGGTTGCCATTCGCAACGCGAACAAGCAGAAAACCAAACTGGTGAGCATGACGCGCTAAATATGCGCCTTCTCTCCAGCGTAGGGATCAGTACGCCGGAAGGAAAAGAGCCGGAGAAAAGAACAAAAAAACAACCCGTATGAATGCCAGCAACCAAGAACTAATGGACAAGGTAGACCGGGCCCTCAACGAGGTGCGTCCCTACCTGGAAACCGACGGCGGCAATGTGCGGGTGCTCGAGGTGAACGACGACCACGTGGTGACCCTGGAGCTGCTCGGCGCCTGCGGCAGTTGCCCCATGTCGGTGATGACTATGAAGGCAGGCATCGAAGAAACCATCAAGCGACAGGTGCCTGAAATCAGGGACGTGCGGGCGCTGAATATCACTTCCGCCGATGATCCCAACGCCAAACTTCCCAATCCGGCGGTCTAGTGATGAGAACATCTGCTACCCGGCTCCTTGCGCTTCCTCTCCTTTTGGTAGTGGGCTACCTTTTCCCGGCTCAGGCCCAGGAACGCTGCGGCACCATGCCGTATCAGGCAACCCCGCAGCAGGCGCGGTTTGAGCAGTGGGTTCAGGAAAAGATGCAACAAGAGCGGGCCCGCACGGAGCAGCAACTGGTCGACGGCCCGGTGTATCAGATTCCGGTGGTGGTGCACGTGGTGCACCTGGGCGAACCGGTGGGCGAAGGTCGGAACATTTCCTTTGAGCAGATTGAGGACCAGATGCGTATCCTCAACGAAGACTTCCGGCGACAGAACCCTGACACCATGAATACCCAGCCCCGGTTCCGGCCCGTGGCCGCCGACGTGGGGATAGAGTTCGTGCTGGCCCGACAGGCCCCCAACGGACTGCCTACCAACGGGGTGGTGCGGGTGGCGGGTCCGCAGGATAGCTACAGCATCTCCGAAGGGGCCGAACTGGGCGCGCTTAGCCAGTGGGACCCCGAGAACTACTTCAACATATGGGTCACCCGCATCTCCGGGGGCAAACTAGGCTTTGCTCAATTGCCGGTCTCAGACCTGCTGCCCGGGCTGGAGAGCGCCTCGTTCAACAGTCTGACCGACGGCATCGTGGTGGATTACCTGAGCTTTGGCAGCGTGGGCAGCCTGCGCGACCGCTACAACGGCGGACGCACCGCCACCCACGAGGTGGGTCACTACCTGGGGCTTCGCCATATCTGGGGGGATAACACCAACGACTGCAGCGTGGGCGACTTCGTGGAAGATACCCCGCCCCAGGCCAACAGTTACAGCTTCTGCCCCGGCAGTGAAGCCTTCAGTTGCGACTCACCCGATATGTACGATAACTACATGGATCTCACCGATGACGCCTGCATGAACCTTTTCACCGAAGGACAGGCCTTTCGCATGAGAGTCGTGCTGGAAAACAGCCCCCGGCGGGCCAGCCTGTTGGCGTCGCCCGGACTAGTGGCGCCGCGCCCCATTCTGGACGATGCCACCATCAGCCGGATCGTCTCTCCCCAGCCCAGCGAGTGCGGTCCGGCAGTCACCCCCGAGATCAGCCTGCTCAATACGGGTGGTAACGCCATTGAATCGGTTACCGTAGCGTTTCGGGTGGGACGGGAACTGGTGGCAGAAACCACCTTTGCGGTCGACCTGGCCGCGGGCACTGCTCAGAACGTGACTTTCCCGACGCTCGACCAACTAGACTTTCAACCGGGCACTGCCTACGAAGTATCGTTTGAGGTGGTCAGCGTCAACGGCAATGCCGACGACAACACCACCGGTAACCGTCGGGAAGTGGCCTTTATCATTCCGCAGCGCGATGAGGTGCCTTTGGTAGAAACCTTTCAATCGGCGGGGAACGACACCTTCTTCGGAAAGAGTATCATCCGCAATCCCGACCAGCAGACCACCTGGGAGCGGCGCGCTACTCCCCTGGTTTCCGACCCCATTAACCAATCGTTGTACATCGACTTCTACCAGTACGCCGATCTGGAGGGCGAGCAGGACTTCCTGTACAGTCCAACCCTTGACCTGCGCAACATTCCGGCGGCGGTGCTGAGCTTCCGGGTGGCGCACGCTCCCTACGAGGACGAGAACTTTCCGCTGAGTCAGGATGGTCTGTTGGTGGGAGTATCAACCGACTGCGGAGCCACCATCGATGCCATCATCTACGAGAAGTTCGGCAGTGAATTAGCCACCCAGCCTGCGCAGGATTTCGCCTTCACCCCGACCACCGAAGACGACTGGCGCGAAGAGATTCTTTCGCTCAACGACTACCTGGGCGAACCCAACGTGCAGGTGGTGTTTATCGCGGTGAATGACCACGGCAACAACCTGTTTCTCGACGATATCGAGTTCTTCGTGACGGAGTACGATTCGCTGCGTCCGCCGGAGAGCAGCTTTAGCATTGAGCCCAATCCGGTAGAGAACAACCAGTTGGAAGTAGAATTTAACCTGCCGAGCAAGGACGAAGTCACGGTGGTTATCTACTCCACGCAGGGCGCTCGGGTCGGTGAGTACGTGTTTCCGAATACCCTGAACCAGACCTACCGTATTGACATGAGCGGACGCCCCTCGGGGGTGTACGTGCTGCGGGTGATCGGCCAGGCGGCCAGCGGGGGGAAACAGTTTATCCTCCCCTAGCGATGTCGGCCCCGCGCATTGTGATCAAGATCGGGTCGAACGTGATCGCGCGCCCCGACGGTACGGTGAACGTGCCCTGGCTGCAGCACCTGTGCGCCCAGGTGGCCACGCTGCACCGGCAGGGCTGGGAACCGCTGGTTGTTTCTTCCGGGGCGGTGGCTTCGGGGCGCAGTCGCTTGCCGCTGCCCAAGAAGACCGACCCGGTCACCCAGCGGCAGCTGCTGGCGGCCATCGGGCAAACCCAGCTCATCAATACCTACACCCAGCTGCTGGAACCCCACCAACTGTTGTGCGCTCAGGTGCTGGTGACCAAGGAAGATTTCCGCAGTCGCCGCCATTACCTCAACGTGCGCCACTGCCTGGACAGCATCCTGCACCACCGCGCCATTCCCATTGTGAACGAAAACGACGTGGTGTCGGTCACCGAACTCATGTTCACCGACAATGACGAGTTGGCCGGTCTGGTGGCGGCCATGATCGACGCGGAGCGGTTGGTGATTCTGACCAACGTGGCGGGCATCTACGACCGTCCGCCCACCGACCCGTCCGCCCAACTTATCGCGCGGGCCACGGTGGATACCGACTTTGCGGGCATGATTTCTACCGAACGCTCGGACTTCGGGCGGGGAGGGATGCTCACCAAGGTGCGCATGGCGCAGAAGGTGGCCGCCCTGGGCGTGGGCGTGCACATCGCCGACGGTCAGCAGCCCGACGTGCTCATGGCCCTGCTACAACCCCAACCTCCCGGCACCTTCATTGAGCCTCTCAAGAAAACTACCGGCCTGAAGCGCTGGATCAGTCACTCGGACGGCTACGTGCAGGGTAGTCTGACGGTGAACGCCGGGGCCCTCCGGGCGCTTACCCAGGAACAGCAGGCCACCAGCTTGTTGCCGATTGGCATCATCCAGGTGCAGGGCGAGTTCGAAAAGAACGACATCGTGCGCCTGTGCACCACCGAGGGAGCGGTGTTTGGCATTGGTCGGGTGCACTATTCGTCGACCGAAGTGACGCAGTTGTTGGGAGAACGCGGCCACAAGCCGGTGGTGCACTACGATTATCTGTATCTATACTGACCAACGAACGTAGGATTCGTTGCCGCACCTACCCGGGACAAGGTGTTGACTTTTTTACCCACTTTCGCAATAAGGCCGCTAGAATAGCCTTTTTTTTGCGTATCAGTTAGTATATGTGGCGTGGCACGATCTTTTCGTTATCTTTAGGTAGTTTTATTTCACTTTACGCTACATAGCCATGAAAAAATCCATAATGATCCTAACCCTGGGCACCGCTACGGCTTTTGCCCCCGCCTTCGCCCAGGAAGCTCCGCAGACCGAACGCACCCAATCGGAAGATAGATTGATGACCACGCAAGACGCTTCGGCCGCTGAAACCAAGAAAACTATTGATAAATCCGCTTTGCCACCGGAGGTGATGAACAGCTTTGAGCAAAGCGAGTACCAGAACATGAGCATCGTGACGGTGTACGAGGTGAAAACCGCGAACGAGCGTGATGCTACCTACGCAGCAATGGATAACGACGAAGTAGAAGACCGTGCACTGGATAGTGCGGTGTATCAATCGGAAGAGAAAGTAGCTAACACGAATCGCGAAGATGCAACTGCTGAGATGCAGACCCCTGAAGAACGGGAAGAAACCGGCCAGGTGACGGTAGTCGATGATCCTCTTCCCGAAGGCACCATCGAGCAGGGCGCGGAGGGCGAAATCACTGCCGATGAAAAGGATCTGTACGAGAACAACAAGTACGATCAGTATACCGAGGCCAACAGCGATGCCTACGCCGAAATTGCCAAAGAGAATAGCGTTTCCGAACAGCAAACTAAGTACGAACTGCAGGTGAAAAGCGACGAGCAGGAAATGATTCTTATCTACGACCAGCAAGGAAATCTGGTGAAAGCGGACAAGGGTGCCATGTAGTCGCAATCCAATTTTCCTGTTTAATTCATCAGTAGCGAGTCTATTATAAGACTCGCTATTTTTATGCCTAGTTGCTAAACTTATGATGGGCAACCTCACTTTTTCGGAAAATGTCATACTTTTGCTAGTCATCTAACCTACCATGCTATGGATCACGCCGCCACCCTAGAGCAACAGTTTGAAAGAATACCAACTACCATCTACGAAGACGCGGGCACCGCCGCCGTGGAGGTGGCCAAACAGGTGCGGGCGGTGATTGAGCAGAAGCAACAGGCAGGCACCACCGCGGTGCTGGGACTGGCCACCGGCTCTTCGCCCACCCGGGTCTACGATGAGTTGGTCCGCATGCATCAGGAAGAAGGACTTAGCTTCCGCAACGTGGTCACCTTCAACCTGGACGAGTACTATCCCATGCAGCCCGACCAACTGCAGAGCTACGTGCTCTACATGAAGGAGTATCTCTTCGATCACATTGATATCGATCCGACCAATACGCACGTCCCCGACGGCACCATTCCTATTGAAGAAATCGGAGCCTACTGCGCGGCCTACGAACAACGCATTGCCGACCACGGCGGTCTGGATCTGCAACTGCTCGGCATCGGGGGCACCGGCCACATTGGATTCAACGAGCCGGGTTCGCGCGAAGTGTCGCGCACGCGCCTGATCACGCTGGATAAAATCACGCGCATATCGGCCGCCAGCGATTTCTTCGGAGAAGAGTTGGTGCCGCGCCGCGCGATCACTATGGGCGTACGCACCATTCTGGATGCCAAGAAGATCATCCTGATGGCCTGGGGCGAAGGCAAAGCGAGCGTGATTCGGAAAGCCGTGGAAGGCCCCATCACCGACCAGGTGCCCGCCACCTTCTTGCAGAACCACTCCGATGCGCAGTTTGTTATCGATCAGGCGGCCGCCGCCGAGCTTACCCGCGAGAAGACGCCCTGGCTGGTGGGGCCCTGCGACTGGACGAACACCCTCACCCGCAAGGCGGTGGTCTGGCTGTGCCGCAAAGTGGATAAGCCCATCCTCAAGCTCACTCCCGAAGACTATAACGAAAACGGCATGAGCGACCTGATCGCCGACCACGGCCCGGCCTACGATATCAACATTCGGGTGTTCAACGAACTGCAGCACACCATCACCGGCTGGCCGGGAGGCAAACCCAAGGCCGACGATAGCCAGCGTCCCGAACGCGCCCAGCCCTTTCCTAAGCGGGTGCTCATCTTCAGTCCCCACCCCGACGACGATGTGATATCGATGGGTGGCACCCTCCTTCGGCTGGTCGACCAGGGGCACGAGGTGCACGTGGCCTACCAAACGTCGGGCAACATTGCGGTGTTCGACGAAGAAGCGCTGCGGTTTGCCGACTTCGTGAAAGACTTCGGTAACGCCTTTGACATTGACCACGACCGCATTGATGCGCTCTTCAGTGAGGTGCTCCAGGCTTCTCAGAGCAAAGACCCCAGCGAAGCTGACCCCCGCTCGGTGCAATTGATTAAGGGGCTGATCCGCCGCGGTGAGGCGAAAGCCGCTTGCCGCTACTGCGGCATTCCCGACACGAACATTCACTTCATGGACCTGCCGTTCTACGAAACGGGCAAGGTGCGCAAGAAACCGCTGGGCGAAGAAGATATTCGACTGACCCAAGACCTGTTGCAGCAGATTCAACCCCAGCAAATCTACGCGGCCGGCGATCTGTCCGACCCGCACGGCACGCACCGGGTGTGCCTCAACGCGGTGATGACCGCCATGGACCGCCTGAAATCCGAGGCCTGGGCCGACGACTGCTACGTATGGCTTTACCGCGGAGCGTGGCAGGAGTGGGACATTGACCAGATTGAGATGGCGGTGCCGATCAGTCCGCTGGAACTGATGCGCAAGCGCCGCGCGATCTTCAAGCACCAGTCGCAGAAAGATCGTCCGCTGTTTCCCGGCTCCGATCCCCGCGAGTTCTGGCAGCGGGCCGAAGATCGCAACCAAGACACCGCCTGGGCCTACGATAGCCTCGGACTGGCCGAATACGAAGCCATTGAGGCCTTCGTTCGTTATCATTTTTAGCCTATGAATATCATATTTTTTGATCTACCGGAGCTGCGCTCCGCCCTGAAACCTTTTACCCTCACCCGCCCCGTGGCCGCGCTACGGGTAGGCATCCTTACTCTGCAGCAGAAATGGGAGCGACGTTTAAGTGAAGTGAGCGCGGTAGAGCAGTCGTCTCACCTGACCGAGGCCTACCTCAGCGAAAAATTTCCCCTGATAGTTGCCGCGGATAATGTGCTGATCAACGCGGCGGTGTACCCCACGGAAGCCCTGGTTCAGCAGGTGATCACCCTTCGGTCGGGTCAGGCCATTGCGAACCAAGGCACCCTGGTGGCGGCCCGTTGCTCCCGCGAATCGTTGACACCCCTTACCGCCGAATTTATTCAGCAGAACCCCTACGCAACCGTGGCCGATTCGGTGCGATATGATCGGTTTGCCTTCGTTACTGGTCAGGACTTGGAAGTAGTTGTACTTCGGCACCCCTGGGATATCTTTACACACAACGAGGAGCAGATTCGGCAAGATTACGCCCTGGTGACGCAGTCGCGTATCTCCCAGAAAATAACCGATCCTTACACCCGTATCTACCAGCTCGACCAAGTATTCGTCGAGGAAGGTGCAATAATCCGGGCGGCGATCATTAACGCGGAAGACGGCCCGGTGTACATCGGAAAGAACGCCACCGTGCACGAGAATGCGGTGATCAAGGGACCATCTGCGGTGCTCGAAAATTCGCACGTGAACATGGGCAGCAAGATTCGGGAAGCCACCACCATTGGTCCCAACTGTAAGGTGGGCGGTGAGGTGAAGAACACGGTCTTTTTAGCCAACAGCAACAAGGGACACGAAGGTTTTGTGGGCAATTCGGTGGTGGGCGAATGGTGCAACTTCGGGGCCGACACTAATACTTCGAACCTTAAGAACAATTACCAGTCGGTGCGGGCGTGGAGCTACGCGAAGGGTGCTTACGAGAACACCGGTTTGCAGTTTTGCGGTTTGCTGATGGGCGACCACAGCAAATGTGGCATCAACACCATGTTTAACACCGGCACCGTGGTGGGCGTGTTTGCGAACATTTTTGGGTCAGGGTTTCCGGACAAGTTCGTTCCTTCCTTCACCTGGGGAGGCACCCCGGGACAGGGTGATGCGATATACGCGTTCGACAAAGCTACTGAAGTGTTTGATCGCATCCTGAAGCGCCGGGGGTTGGTGCTATCCTCGGTTGATACCTCATTACTAAGGCACGTATTTGAGCAGCGAAACAGTGAGTTGATCGATTAGTTATAATACGTACACGCTGCGAATATCTGCCGTCTGACATCTAAATCAGCCTTCTGTCGGTTATTTTTTTCACTTTGTTGTTTATTTTTTATTATATGTTTGTTAAGTACAAATTAGCGAATCAGCGTAGCACCTAATTTGATACTACTCTAAGCCAAATTACTAATTTTTTGTGCCGGTTGGCATCTGGCGCGCTAATGTTAAATTAACTCAATCATTATGTGTGGAATTGTTGCTTACGTGGGGTACCGTCCGGCTCACGCCGTGATTACCAAAGGACTTCGTCGATTAGAATACCGTGGTTATGACAGCGCCGGATTAGCGCTGATGAATGGCTCACTGAATGTTTTTAAGAAAAAGGGGAAAGTGACCGACCTGGAAGCTCACCTGAAGACGGCCAGTAAAACCCAATTGCACTCCCACATTGGTATTGGTCACACGCGCTGGGCTACCCATGGCGAACCCAACGACGCGAACGCCCACCCCCACCGGTCGGGTAACGGACGGCTAGCCATTATTCACAACGGGATTATTGAAAATTACGATGCGCTAAAGAAGGAGCTGACCAGCAAAGGTCATCACTTTGAGAGCGATACCGATACCGAGGTGCTGATTCATTTTATCGAAGACATTCAGCAACACGAAGATTATACCCTGGAGGAAGCGGTGCGGGTGGCCCTCACCCGGGTGATAGGAGCCTACGCCATCGCCATCTTGTCGGCCGACGAGCCTAATACCCTGATCGCCGCACGCAAGGGCAGCCCGTTGGTGCTGGGGCTGGGAAAAAACGAGTTCTTCCTGGCTTCCGATGCCACTCCAATTATTGAGTACGCCAATGAAGTGGTTTACCTTAACGATAATGAGATATGCATCATCAAGGATGGGCAGTTTACGATTCGTGACATCCACAGCGATTTGCCCACCGACCCCTACGTTCAGACGCTGGACCTGCAACTGGAAGCGATCGAGAAGGGCGGTTACGACTCGTTTATGCTCAAGGAGATCAACGAACAGCCTAAGTCCATCGCCGACTGTATGCGTGGTCGCCTGAATGCCAACACCAATACCCTGATGCTGGGCGGCATCCGCGACTACGTGGACCAGTTGGTAGATGCCCCTCGGATCATCGTGGTCGCCTGCGGCACCTCGTGGCACGCTGGCCTGGTGGCCGAATACATTTTCGAAGACTTGTGCCGGGTGCCGGTCGAGGTAGAATACGCATCGGAATTTCGTTACCGCAACCCCATTATCCATACCGGCGACGTGGTGATTGCCATATCCCAGTCGGGTGAAACCGCCGATACGCTGGCGGCCATTGAACTGGCCAAAAGCCGGGGAGCCATCGTGCTGGGAGTGTGTAACGTGGTGGGTTCTTCCATTGCCCGCGCGTCGCACGCCGGTTCGTACACGCACGCCGGTCCCGAAATTGGCGTGGCCAGCACCAAGGCATTCACCGCACAGCTTACGGTGCTCACCATGACGGCCCTGCTGGTGGGCCGCAAGAAGGGCACGTTGGACGAACCAACCTACCGTAGGTTGCTTCAGGAGTTGAACACTATTCCGCAAAAGGTGGAGCAGGCGCTCAAGTTGGATGCGCAGGTGAAGTACATCGCGGATACTTACCAAGATGTTAGCAATGCCATTTATCTGGGGCGGGGCTATAATTTTCCGGTGGCCCTGGAAGGAGCGCTGAAGCTCAAGGAGATTTCGTACATCCACGCCGAAGGCTATCCGGCCGCCGAAATGAAGCACGGTCCGATTGCTCTGATCGACGAAGCGATGCCGGTGGTGTTCATTGCCACGCAGGACGACTCGTACGAAAAGGTGGTTTCTAACATCCAGGAGGTGAAGGCCCGGCGAGGGCAGGTGATCGCGGTGGTTACCGAAGGCGATTCGCTCATCGCTGACATCGCCGATCACGTGCTGGAGGTGCCCGCCACCTCGCAGTTGCTCATGCCGATGATCTCGGTGATCCCGTTGCAGTTGCTGTCGTATCACATCGCGGTGATGCGCGGCTGCAACGTGGATCAACCCCGCAACCTGGCCAAATCGGTGACGGTGGAGTAGGTACGTGATTAATCACGTACCCACGATTAATCACGTACCCACGATTAATCACGTACCCACGATTAATCGCGTACCTACAGACGGATTGGTAACACCACCTTGGTTTGGTCCCAGACCATGGTGAGTTCGGTTCCTTCTTCATTGAACGTGATGGTGAAGGGTTCGTAAACCTCCGCGGCCTGCTGAACGGGCACTTCCAAGCGTAGCGCATCCTGGCTAGCGTCATAATCATAGGCACCCCACTGGCCCAGCCCATCGTTGAAGATAACGGTCCACTCATCCTTCTCGGGGATGGCAAACATGGAGTAGGTTCCGGCCTTGAGCGTTTTGCCGCCCACTTTTATATTTTTGGTGGTAGTGATCTCGGTGGCTTCGTTGGCCCCTAGCCGCCATACCTTGCCGTAGGGGGCTAGTTCGGAGCCGAAGATCTCACGGCCCCGCTTGTGCGGACGAGAGTACACAACCTTCACGTAAGTATCTCCCTGTTGTGTAACGGCAACCGCCATCGGACTAGGCCGGGGCTCAACGGCTTCCTGGCTAAAAGTAAGGTGACTGATCGTAAGAAAAAATGCTGATAGGGTAAGACAATTGATAAATCTGTTCATGGCTAAACGGTCGTGGGTTTAACTTTCAAATATACTAAAAAGTAGAGGATTGTTTATCAAATCATGTTCACCTCTGGTTCGATGACAATGCCAAATTTTTGAAGCACCGATGCTTTAATATCCTGCGCCAGCGTCATGAGTGCACTGCCCTGCCCACCGCCGAAATGCACCAGCACCAGCGCCTGTTGATCGTGCACCCCAACGTTACCCACTCGCTTGCCCTTCCAACCGCACTGCTCAATGAGCCAACCGGCGGGCACCTTCACGGCTTGCTCGGTCGGGTAGCCGGGTAGGGTGGGATAGTTGGTTAGTAGTGCTTCGTACTGGGCGCGGGGAATTACCGGATTCTTGAAGAAGCTTCCGGCGTTGCCAATTTGCTGCGGATCGGGCAGTTTGCTGCGCCGGATATCAATCACCGCCTCACTCACGTCGCGGATGGTGGGTGCGTGAATGTGCTTTCGGGCCAAGGTCTCGGCTATTGCTCCGTAGGAAGTATTGAGCACCGGTTGCTTCCGAAGGCACAGGACAACGGAAGTGATAATGTCCTGCCCCTTGCGCTCGTGCTTGAAGACGCTACTTCGGTATCCAAAGCAGCAGTCGTCTAGTCCGAAGGTACGCCGGTTACCGGTGGCTATCTCCACTGCTTCCAGCGAAGAAAACACGTCTTTGATTTCCACGCCGTAGGCCCCGATATTCTGCATGGGGGCGGCCCCCACCGTGCCCGGAATCAGCGACAGGTTTTCGATGCCTCCGTAGCCCCGCTCGATGCAGTGCATCACCAGTTCGTGCCAGCCCACTCCGGCTCCCGACCTAACGTACACCTCGTCGTCATCTTCTTTCACTACGCTGATTCCCGGAATTGCTATCTTGATGAGCAAGCCCGCAAAGTCTTGGGTGAACAGCACGTTGCTTCCGCCTCCGAGCACTAGTTTCGGCACCGACTGATAAGCCGGATCGCGCAGCAGTTCTTGCAGTTGCTTGGTAGCGGTGATGGTAATCCAGTGGCGGGCCCGGGCCTCTAGCCCAAAGGTGTTGTGCGGCTGTAACGAAACGTCTTGTAAAACTTGCATTAGGAGAGATTTTCTACGCCAAGCGTAGAGCAAAAATGTGGCCTAATCGGCTTCGGTGCCCACGCTTTCGTCGGCACTGGCGGTGGTTCGGGCCTTCTTTGGCTTCTCCTTTTTGGTTTTGCCCTGTTCTTTCTTCTGAATGAAAGCGTCTTCCTCGGCTTTGGCCTGATCAACCACAAACTCTTCCTCTTCTTTCTCCTCGTATAAGTAGTGGTTGATCCGCTGGCGAAGTTCCTTGGCCGACAGGTTGCGGTAAATATGACCATTTTCTACCGCCGACATTTGTCCCGTTTCTTCCGAGACCACCACCACCAGGGTATCGGTTACCTCAGTCATGCCGATGGCGGCCCGGTGGCGCAAGCCCAGTTCGGCCGGTACATTGTCCTTGTCGGTGACCGGCAGGATGCAGCGCGCGGCCTTGATCCGGCTATTGTGGACAATCACGGCTCCGTCGTGCAGCGGACTGTACTTGTTGAAGATAGAGAGCAGAATACGCTTGGAAACCACCGCGTCCAGTTCGTCGCCCGACTCGGCGTAGAATTTCAGGGGAGAACTTTTTGAAAACACAATGAGCGCCCCGGTGTTGGAGCCGCTCAGACTCTTGCAAGCATCGATCACCGGGGTAAGATTAAATTTGCCCTGATCCTCTTTCTTACGCCAAAAGCCCTTGAAGAAGGTATCTCGGTTGATGGCCGTGGTTTTTCCGACCAGCAGCAGAAACTTACGAATTTCCGGAGCAAACAGAATGATCACCGCCAGCACACCGACCCCCATAAACTGTCCCAGAATGGCGGTGAGTAGTTCCATTTGCGCGGCCTTCACCAGCAAAAAGATCAGGTAGAGCACTAAGAATCCGAAGAAAATGCTTAGCGCCACACTGCCGCGCATGAGTTTGTACACCTGATACATCAATAAGCTCACCAGCAAGATATCGATGATGTCTACCCATTTTATTTCCAGAAAGCCAATTGAAAAAAGTAGGTTCAAGGTGTGTTACGGACTAAGAGGGTTAATTTAAACTATATGTTGCACTAACTGCACTGCTTCTACGGCCGCTCGCACGTCGTGCACCCGCAGAATACTGGCTCCCTTCAACAGGGCCACCGTGTTGAGCACCGTGGTGCCGTTCAGCGCTTCGTCCGGTGTGACGCCCAGCGTGCGATAAATCGTCGACTTGCGCGACAGCCCCACCAGCATCGGCGCGCCCAGCATCCGGAACGCGTCCAGGTGACTGAGCAGCGTAAAGTTCTGATCCGCCGTCTTGGCAAAGCCAAATCCCGGATCAATCACTATATCCTTAACCCCGTGCGCTTGCCAGGTGTTCAGCCGTTGCTGAAAGTAATCAATCAATTCTACGACCAAATCGTCGTACTCAGTCAGCATCTGCATGGTTTGCGGCGTTCCGCGCGTGTGCATCAGCACGTAGGGCACCGATAGCTCGGCCACCGTGGGCATCATTGCTTCGTCGCCGACGCCCCCGCTAACGTCGTTGATCATCTTCGCTCCGACCGCTACCGCTTCGCGGGCCACTGATGCCCGAAACGTATCGACCGACAGGAGTGCTTCGGGAAAACGATCGGCCACCGTAGCCACCGTTTTCACCACCCGATGTTTCTCTTCCTCCTCCTTCACCTCTGCTGCCCCGGGTCGCGTCGAATAACCGCCAATGTCAATAAACGTAGCCCCTTCCGTCAACATCTTCTCCACCTGCCGTAGCAATTGCGCTTCGTCTCGGAAAAATCGGCCACCGTCATAAAATGAGTCCGGGGTCACGTTCAGAATGCCCATCACCTTTGGCTCGGTGAGATCGACTAATTTTCCTCGGAGATTGAGTGTTTTTCTTTCGGAAAAAGCGTTTACTTTCGTCAATGGCTCAACATTCGTGCCTTTTCCTCTAAAATTAGAACAAATAACGTTGAAAACCCAAACCTACCAGGAATATAATCGCGTCATCCAGGCTTGTAAGGACGTTTTTGAAAAAAAGACCGAAGACTACGGTACCGCCTGGCGAATTCTGCGCCTGCCTTCGCTCACCGACCAGATATACATTAAAGCGCAGCGAATTCGTTCTATCCAGGAAAAAGGTACGCAGCAGGTGGAAGACAGCGTGGCCGGAGAGTTTGTGGGTATCATCAACTACTGCCTTATTGCGCTGATTCAACTGGAGCTACCCGCCGATGCCCCGCTCGAGGTGCCCTACGGGGAACTGGAACCGCTCTACGATCGTATGGCAGAAGAAACCCAGCAGTTGCTGCGCAGCAAGAACCACGACTATGGCGAAGCCTGGCGCGAGATGCGGGTGAGCTCAATCACCGACATTATCTTGATGAAGCTGCTGCGCGTGAAGCAGATTGAAGACAACCGGGGGCAGACGATCGTTTCGGAGGGCGTGCGCGCTAATTATCAGGACATGATCAACTACGCGGTGTTTTGTTTGATCAAAATGAATTTTGCATGAATATCATCACGCACATTGCCCGCTTTCTGGTGGGGGGGCTGTTTATCTTCTCGGGGCTCATTAAGCTCAACGACCCGGTGGGCACCAAGATCAAACTGGAAGAATATTTCGACGTGTTCGCCACCGATTTTGCGCCCTTTTTTGAAGCGTTTATCCCGCTGGCGCTGGGGCTGGCGGTGTTGCTGAGCGTGCTGGAGGTGGCGTTGGGCGTGGCGGTGCTCATTAAATACCGCATGGCCGTCACTACTTGGGTGCTGCTGGGCATGATCGTTTTCTTCACTTTCCTGACTTTTTACTCGGCCTACTTCAACAAGGTGACCGACTGCGGCTGCTTCGGCGATGCCATCGTGCTCACTCCCTGGCAATCGTTTACCAAAGATGTGATCTTGCTGGTGCTGATTGGTATTTTGTTCATCAATCGGCACCGCTTCACCGAAATGTTTTCGCTGCGCACCTCGCACGCGGTGGTGGGGTCGGTGACCATAGTTTGTCTGCTGCTTGGCATCACGGCGGTGCGGCATCTACCCTTCGCCGACTTCCGGGCCTACCAAGTGGGAGCCGATCTGCCCCGCCTGATGCAGCCTTCCGAGCCGTTGCGGTATAAGTACATTATGACCAAAAACGGAGAAGACGAAGAGTTCCTGCAGTATCCAACCGACAAAGCCTATACGTTTAAAGAGATGGTTACGCTCAATCCGGAAGCCCAGGCTAAGATCACCGACTATAGCGTGTGGAACGACGAGGGCGACTTCACTGACGCTACTTTTGAGGGCAACAAACTGCTGGTGGTGATGTATGACGTGACCAAGGCCGACAAAGACGTGCTGCCTGAGATTCAGCATCTGGCCGATCAACTGCCGACCGGGACGGAAGCACTGGTGCTCACCGCTTCGGGCGAGGCGATCTATGATGAGTTCCGGCACGCGTACCAGCTAGCATTGCCCTACTATTACGCCGACGCCACGGTACTCAAGACCATCATCCGGGCCAATCCCGGCTTGGTGCTGCTGCAAAACGGCATTGTACGGGGCAAGTGGCACTTCCGGGACACTCCGTCGGTGGAGGAAATCAGTGATTTGTTGGGGCAGGGCGTGGCGGCGGTGGAATGACCGCACTTGGCTACTCGAGCGGTTACAAAACAACTCATCTCCTTCGCCGAGCGTTTAATTAATTGTACAATTAGTCGGTAATTATGCAAGACAACATTGTTTACATGGAAGTGAACGCCCCGAAGGAGCATCAACGGATTATTGGTAAGCTGATGACCGCTTTGGGTGCTTTGTATTATCACGAAAGGAAAATTCCCTATGAGCCTTTCTCGGAGACGATGATTGATGAGAGTCAAACCAGTCCTACCCCGGATATTTTGCTGTTTGATCATACTACCCGGCAGAACGTGGTGATTGTTGAGGTGTCGGGCACCGCCGGGGTGAAAAAAGATTTTGAGAAGATAAAGACCCTAGCCGATGACTACGGAGTGCCCGAGGCCTTCGTGTATGATTATGGTTTCAAGACGTGGCGCAAGTACCAGCCCAATCGGGGCGAGATCACGGATCGACCTTCGTTTTGCGAGGCAATTGGAATGGACTTGGCGGATTTGTTGACTTAGATTTGTCTTGTGAAACTATTCCTCATTGGCCTACCTGGCTCAGGAAAATCGACATTGGGAAGAAAGCTAGCCGTAGCGTTAAGCTTGCCTTTTCTGGACTTAGACGATGCCATTGAAGAAGGGGCACGGCAACCTATCCGCGCTATATTTGCCCAGCAGGGCGAGGAAGCCTTTCGTAATCTGGAACAGCAAGCCCTTCACCAAGTGGTTGAGCAGCGGGAAGCGTTTGTGCTCGCCACCGGCGGCGGCGCTCCCTGTTTTTTTGATAACATGGATTACATGAACCAGCACGGTACCACCATCTTTCTGGATGTGTTAATACCAGTCATTATGCAGCGGATGCAGGGGCAACAAATTACTGACCGGCCGCTGTTGCGGGAACTGGATCAGAACCAACTGGTGCAAGAGTACACCGCCAAATTCGAAAAACGCCTACCGGTTTACCGGCAGGCGCATATTATCATTGATCAAGATACAACGTTAGAGGAATTGGTTGCGTTGCTGTCGGCTAGAAGTTGAAGCCTAGCGTGAGCAACACGTTCGTCACGTTGTTGGTCTGTGAGTAAAAGTCCGCTCCACTGTAGGGTCTCGCGTCGGTGTTAAAACGGCTGCTGGTCACTGCTAAATCAGCGAAGAACGAGGAAGTCATCACTCCCACTCCTCCACTGATCGACTGCCGATTGCGGTTCAGTTGATCGTTTTCGAAGTCAGTAGGGTCTCCAAACAGGGCGTATCCTAAGCGCAGACGCAACACGTTATACCGAAACTCACCGCCCACCCGGTAGTTGATCGCCGAATTGTAAACAGCATCTATTTCTTGATTAGCTCCTGACATAATGTTGGCTGTTCCATTTTCCGAAGAAGAAAACTGATAACCGGAATAACGCACGTATTCTACATCGGCGGTCAAAAAGCCGTACTTTTCAAAGAAATAGCTAGCTCCTACTCCTAAGCGGGCGGGTGTCTTTAGGTTATAGTTTAAAACTCCTTCGTTGCCCCGCGACAAGCGATTGAACTGCGGCTCAAAACTAGCGCTATCGTCTCGCAGCAGTCCTCTGATATTGGTTTCCAGGTCGAAGTAACTTCTTTCTTCCACTCCAAAGATTGTGGGAGTAAGGAAAGAAACCCCTACCGTCAGCGCTTCAATCGGTCGGTAGATCACCCCCAGGTTGGCATTGATGCCCGTTCCGTTCACCTCTTGTACCTCGGTCAACCGTATATCATCTACGTAGTCGACGGTTACCGGACCCCCTTCTACCGGAAAGAAAAAACCGCCTTCATTGATAAAGGTATTGTACTCTTGCGGATAGACGTACGACTCGCGATATTCGTTCTGGCGCTCTTGCCGAAAGCTCATCAGACCAATACTCGCTCCCAAATAGAGTTTATCCTCGAAATTGCCTCCGTAAGAAAAATTCCACTGGTTCATTCTTCCCGAGGTTTGGGACTCGCCGGTGGGTTGGGCTAATACTCCTACTGGCAGCGAGCCAAGGTAGGTAGTAGCAACGCCATTCTCATCAAATACTGGGTTAATCAGAAAGTTGTTATAAGCGGCCGTGATGTAATCCGGAATCTGGGGAGGGCTTTGTTCCAGTTCAGAGTCCAAGATATTCACATTGATACCGTTGGCTTGAAGGGCAACGTCGTCAATAAAAGAAAATTCGGAGGTCGGTCCCTGGTAGCTATTCGTGAAACTATAGTTATTCGTCTGGTTGAACGTCACGGCGAACGCTCCGCCCCTAAACCGGGAAGGCACCGCGCTCTCTTTCACGTTGGCAATCACCAGTCCGAAACTAGCCACTCCGAAGTCACCGAGGTAGCTGTTTTCATTCACGTTCCCGAAGTTGGTATTCGTCTCAATCCCCCGAAATGAAGGAGTGAGGGCAACAGAAGAACGGTTGTAAAATCCGAGTCCGGCCGGATTCAGCGCACTAGAGCTAATATCTCCTCCCAAGGAAAAACCCGCCCCCCCGAACCCCTGTACGCGGGCTGTACCCACGGTTTGCGATGGACTAAACAAACGGGCGTCTTCGGGTAAAGATGGAAATGATAATTGAGCGAAGGCGGTGGT
Source organism: Cyclobacteriaceae bacterium (assembly GCA_965217295.1). Classification (GTDB taxonomy): domain Bacteria; phylum Bacteroidota; class Bacteroidia; order Cytophagales; family Cyclobacteriaceae; genus Tunicatimonas. The sequence continues at coordinate 255,987 of CBDCHR010000008.1, read as the reverse complement.
TCCGCCCAGCAGAAGGGCTATCAGGGCCCATACTAATCTATGGATGCTTTTCATATCTAATAAGAGGCTAGGTAAAAAAAAAGTGCAGTAGATACTTTCTACTACACTTATAACGCTAAAAAGGTGCCAGATTATTGCTATCGCGGGCTTCTGGATCGACTGCCACCGGAAGAGCGGGAACTGCTGCCAGAAGAACGAGAATAATTACTGCCTCCGCTGCTTCGGCTAGAAGAACCGGACGAGTATCCGGAACTTCGGCTACTTCCGTAACTACTGCTACCTCGGCTAGGGCTTGATGAATAGCCTGAGCTACGGCTACTTCCGTAGGATCGAGAACTGCGACTAGGCGTACTGTAACTTCGGCTGCTAGAACGAGATGGCGAACTATAGGTAGAACTTCTACTACCGGAACGTCGGTAGTTAGGACTCACGCTACGGGAAGGCGAAGTATAGTTATTGCTACTACGCGTTCTGGAGCGCTGCGCCGAAGAATTACCTCTTGAATCAGCGGTGGTATTACTGTATGCCTCATTGCGACTACGCGTTATACCGGAAGTAGCGTTACGGCTACCGTAAGGACTTCTTGTGTTGCGTGAACTATAAGCGTTTCTGCCACTATTGGTTGTGGCACGGGAAGCCCGGCTTGTGCTATTTCGCCCCGCCTCGCCTGCCCCATTTACTCGGGCACGACTGGTAGAGTAATCAGAAGAACGGGACAGCGATCGTCCGCGCCGGTTCGCCAGTGGCTCGTTATTAACGATAATCACATTAGGCCGACCATAAAAGCCTCCCATGCCCCATCCGGGTCGACCCCAACCGCCGTAGGCCATGCCAGGTCCCCAAGGATCAAAGAACGGGTCATACATTCCGTACATACCGCCGAAGCCGCCAAAACGGTTCCAACGGTTCCAACCGCCACCCCATCCAGGGCGGCCCCATCCGAAGCCTAAGCTCACATTAAATCCGGGTCGACCCCAGGGTTGTGCCCACGGACTGCCGAAGCCCATACCAGGGCCCCAGAAGGGATCGTAGAAGCCCATACCGCCCCCCCAAAAGGGATCATGAAAACCGCCACCAAAGGCGGGGTTGCCGAAAGCACCAAAGCGGTTCGGGTTGCCATAAAAATTGTTAACAACCTGCGGCTGATTGCCGTAGGCACCGGGACGGTTGTAGTCCTCTACATAGTAATCGTCGTTGGCCTGACCTTCGTCAGCGCGCTGATCACCGTTTTGGTACTGCGCCACCAAGTCAGGATTCACCGTCTTAGACGACAAGTTCTCGTCCTGAAACTGGTAATTACCCTTGCTGTAGTCAGCGGTAACCGTCTCATTGAGCGCTACTGGTGCAGCGACCGGAGTTCGGTACTGAGCGTACATTGGGTCAACGTCTCCTAATTGGGTCTGCCCCAACTGGTTGGTAGTGGAACATGCGCCCAACGTGCCAAGGGCGGCTAATCCGGTAAATAATGTGGCTATATTCGTTTTCATAAGCTTCCTCCTCTATAAAATGATTGTTGTACTATTATAACGGTAAATATACGAAAATGATTCAGGATCAAGATTTTTAGGATGTCTTAAAGATGGGCAGGATAACGACCACCATTCGTATAATAACATTTACTATTGGGATCTTTTTGCACAAATCACAATTTTCTCGCGTCCATCCACTTTTAATCCGGTTAACCCTATAATATCCTGCCAATCCTGATCTATCTTTGACGCGTACTAAATGTACGGTTTTACGAATAAATTAACAAAATCTGTACCAACCTATGGCGAAAGGATTGACCAAGCGCAGCGACGACTACTCGGCCTGGTATAACGAACTGGTGAAGCGGGCCGAACTGGCGGAGCCCTCGGAGGTGCGGGGCTGCATGATCATCAAACCCTACGGCTACTCGATCTGGGAAGCCATGCAGGCCCAGCTCGACCGCATGTTTAAGGCCACCGGCCACAACAACGCTTACTTTCCGCTGTTTATCCCCAAGTCGTACCTGAGCCGAGAGGCGGCCCACGTGGAAGGCTTCGCCAAGGAGTGCGCCGTGGTAACGCACCACCGCCTCAAAAACGCCGACGACGGCAGTGGAGTGGTGGTGGACCCCGACGCCAAGCTCGAAGAAGAACTCATCGTACGGCCCACCTCCGAAACGGTGATCTGGAATTCTTACCGCAACTGGATTCAGTCGTACCGCGACCTGCCGCTGCTGATTAACCAGTGGGCCAACGTAGTGCGCTGGGAGCTGCGCACGCGCCTGTTCTTGCGCACCTCGGAGTTTTTGTGGCAAGAGGGGCACACCGCCCACGCCACCGAAGCCGAGGCGGTGGAGGAGGCCGAACGCATGCTGGAGGTATACGCCACCTTCGTGGAAGAATACATGGCCGTGCCGGTGATCCGGGGCATCAAAACCCCGAGCGAACGCTTCGCCGGAGCGCAGGAAACTTACTGCATTGAGGCGCTGATGCAGGACGGCAAGGCGCTGCAGGCGGGCACCTCGCACTTTCTGGGACAAAACTTTGCCAAAGCCTTCGAGGTGAAATTCGCCAGTAAAGAAGGGCAGCAAGAATACGTGTGGGGCACCTCGTGGGGGGTGAGCACCCGCCTGATGGGCACCCTTATTATGGCTCACTCCGACGATCAGGGGCTAGTGCTGCCGCCCAAACTGGCTCCCGTGCAGGTGGTGATTGTGCCCATCTTCCGGCAGGAAACAGATTTGCAAAAGATCAGCGCGCGGGTACTTCCCCTAAAGACCGAACTGGAAGCGCGGGGCATCACCGTGAAGTACGACGACCGCGACACCCACAAACCGGGCTGGAAGTTTGCCGAGTACGAACTAAAGGGGGTGCCCATCCGCCTGGCCGTGGGCATGCGCGACCTGGAAAACGAAACCATCGAGGTGGCCCGCCGCGACACCCTGGAAAAGCAAACCGTGCCGCTGGACGATAGCCTGGGTAAGCGCATCAAAACGATGCTGGAGGATATGCAACTGGCAATCTACGAGAAAGCGCTGCGCTTTCGGACCGAGAATACGCAGCGGGTGGATAGCTACGACGAACTAAAACAGGCGCTGGAAGAGGGTGGTTTCGTGCTGGCCCACTGGGACGGCACCGATGAGACCGAGGCGGCTATTAAAGAGGAAACCAAGGCCACCATTCGCTGCATTCCGCTGGATACCGAGGAAGAAGCCGGAGTTTGTGTATATTCGGGCCAACCTTCGGCGCGTCGGGTGGTATTCGCCCGCGCCTACTAAAACCTTCCCGCCCATGCTAGATTGGTTCACGGTTGCCCTGCTGCTGGCCGTCGGAATTATCCTGATCGTGGTGGAGCTGATCTTCATTCCCGGCACCACCCTGTTCGGTATTGCCGGTTTGGTACTTACGGTCATTGGCGTGGTGGTAAGTTTCACCGCGTTCGGCAGCGATACGGGCTGGCTGGTGCTACTAGGAGCGTTTGGGGCGCTGGGAGCTACGCTGTTCTTCAGTTTGCGTACCGGGGCGTGGGACAAGCTGTCGCTGAAGCAGTCGAACCAGGGCCACGTCAACGAAGACGAGAAGCATAGCGTGTGGAAGGGCGACGTGGGAGTGGCACTATCGGCCCTGCGCCCCTCGGGAAACGTGGAGTTTGGTGAAATAATTCTGGAAGTGAGCACGCTGGGCGCCTACGTGGACGCCGGAACGAAAGTACAGGTCATTGAGGTGCGCCCGAACAAGATTTTAGTGGAAGCGGTGGAGCTATGAAAAAATGGGCGCACAGAGCCTTGATCATCATCATTGTGACGCTGGTACCCGCTTGCACTGCCATTTCTACCACCACCGACTGTCCGCCCCCGCGAAAACCTCGGACGGTTCCTCCCGCGGCGGTCTGGAAAGGCGACTGCAGTGGTGGGCACTGGATAACGTTCGTGGCGGCGGAGGGAGAAAAGATTCGGTTCAGGATTTACGAAGAACGGAAGGGAGCGTTGTTGTTGGATGCTGATTTTGAGCGAAGAGATTGCCGTAGTTTTCGCTTAACCGAAGCCAACTGGGTAAACCGTATAGCTTACTTCCGCGGTGCACTAGCGATTTATGATACGCTCAACAACGAATACGGACCGCGGTGTCGGTTAGAACCGGTTTACCCTGCGTATCCGTAAATTAGTCGATTGCCTTGCTTCAAACCGGCTCAAACTGTTTCGGAACCAACTAATACCCCGCGGGGTTACTTCCTTGCTTTTCTTCCTCTAATCCTCTCCACCCACCCTACCCTATGGAACTATCGGTTGTTTTCATCATCATCGCCGCGGTTGTCGGCTTCTTTACCTTCCTGTACTTCATTCCCCTAAACCTATGGATCACCGCGCGCTTTTCGGGCGTAAAGGTAGGGCTGCTGGAGCTGGTGTTTATGCGCATCCGTAAGGTGCCGCCCCGCATCATTGTGGAGTCGATGATTACTGCCACCAAAGCGGGTTTGGAACTCACCACCGCCGACCTGGAGACGCACTACCTAGCTGGGGGCAACGTACCCACCGTGATCAAAGCGCTGATCTCGGCCGACAAAGCCAACATCAACCTGACCTTCAAGCAGGCCACCGCCATCGACCTGGCCGGACGCGACGTGTTTGAGGCGGTGCAGATTTCGGTAAACCCGAAGGTGATTAACACTCCTGAAGTTGCCGCCGTAGCGGCCGACGGCATTCAGCTCATCGCCAAGGCGCGCGTCACGGTGCGGGCGAACATCTCGCAACTGGTGGGCGGCGCCGGAGAAGACACCATTCTGGCCCGCGTGGGCGAGGGCATCGTTACCTCCATTGGGTCGGCGCAAACGCACAGCAACGTGCTGGCCAATCCTGACAAAATCTCCAAACTAGTGCTCGGACGCGGACTGGACGCCGGAACGGCCTTCGAGATTCTCTCGATCGACATTGCCGACGTGAACGTGGGTGACAATATTGGGGCGAAACTGCAGATTGATCAGGCCAGTGCCGACCTGAAGGTGGCCGAGGCTAAGGCCGAAGAACGGCGGGCCATGGCGGTGGCCAACGAGCAGGAGATGCGGGCCAAATCGCAGGAAGCGCGGGCCAAGGTGATCGAGGCCGAAGCCGAAGTACCGCTGGCGCTGGCCGAGGCCTTCCGCAGTGGCAACCTGGGCATCATGGACTACTACCGCATGCAGAACATCCAAGCCGACACCGACATGCGGCAGGCCATTTCGGGCGAAGACAACACCCGGCAGAATAGAGGGAATGACGGAGACTGATCGTTTGTTCGTACTCATTCAATCTTTGGCAGATCGCCACATAGGGCCAACTGCCAGCAAGAGGACGATTACGTTAAAGAAAACGTTAGGAGCGTTTCCCGAGGCAACTGACCCAGCGCTATCCAAGAGAAACCAAGCCAGCAACCCAGTTAGAACACTTTTTCTGGCGAGTTCTGGCGCTCTATCGTAGACCCAAATCGATAAACACCAAATCATCACTCCCCATCCCAAAAGGAAACCACCCGTGAGCGCTGACAGAAATTGGGTGGTTGACGCGGCATAATTCTGTAGACCATCCACTGGCCAACTCAGCACATCCAGCGTCCAACGCGCTGGCTCGGATGAGGCCAGCATCGTTCCTAAAAAGAAGACCGGACCGAAAGAACCCACCACAATAGCGGTTATCTTTAGCCAGAATTTATGAAACTGATGAGACATTATCCCACCGCTGCTTCTCTTCACTACTGATTCCATTGTGATAAAGTTTGCGTTGTTACTGACGCAATGATACGGTAGGAAGGGTGAGAGTTTTAGACGCCACCGTTCAATGTGGCTTCGGTAGCGCTTGTCTTCTTAAATTGTTTCACTAGAATTCTTATACTGTCGAAATAATTGTGTAGCCAACTCCGGTTCAGCGTTTCATCAGTTATTTGAAGAAAGAAGTTCTCAATGCTAAGTTGAAGAACCAATCCGGCTAGGTGCGAATTATCTTTCAACTCAATAATGTCTGACCACACTCGAATGATGGCAGGCACCGTTATTTCGTTTGTTTTTACAAAGCACGCTTTAAATTCAGCGTTTTCTCGGTGGATGCGTAACTGTCGGCTAAACAGGAGATCAACTTTGTGTTCAGTTAAGACATCGACCAAATCTTTAAGGGAACCGCAATGCGCCTCTTTATCGGCAACCACCTTGACCTGATCTAAATGATGCCTCAGTAGAATACCGGTGAATATCTCCAGATCAGCGAAGTGGTGATAGAATGATGATTTATTCTTGCCTATTTCTCTGGAAAGCCGCTCTACCCTGAGTCCGTTGGGCCCTTCGTACGCAAAAATCTGATAACCTTTCTGAATCCAGGGGATTTGTATTTCATTCGTCATTCTATCTCTAGCTTGATCGTCTGCCACGCCGGGGAGGTGACCGAAAAGTATACCTCATTGTAAGGATCGTGAATCAGGCGGGAGTGGATCATCGGAATGGTGGGGCGACCTTCGGTGGTGAGTAAGCCGTACTTTCCCTTTCGCCCCACCATCACGAAGCCATTATTCAGGTCTTCTACCGATTCGTATTTCGGATGAACCAGCGGTGCGCCGGCTTCACTGACCAACCCCATCAGCATCCCTCGCTTCGGATCTTTCAGGTAGAGCAGGTACCGCCCCCCCTCGGTCATTTCTATTCGGTCGTATACCGGAGGCATCACCGTTCGTCCCTCGGTGTTCACCAACCCAAATTTGCCTTCTTTTTTCACCATGGCCGCTGCTCCCCGAAACGGATAGGCACAGTCGAAGCGGGGTTGCACGATCAGATGTTCCGATTTGTCAATATACCCCCAACGGCCCATCACCTTCACCGCGGCCATGTTGCTGCTAAAGTGCGTTACCGAGTCGTAGCGGTTGGCAATGCGCAGGCGCCCCCAGTCGTCTATGAATCCGTACTTACCGTTGATTCGCACTCCCAAGAAACCATCGCTCATGGGCTGTAGCTCCTCAAAGTTGTTGTTCACATCTTGCAGCACGCGCCCGTCCCACGACAGTATGCCGAATTCGCTCCCGCGCCGGTAGGTATAGATTTTTCCTTCCTGCAGGGCCGACACCGTATCGTAACGGGTTTCCAGCAGCCGACGGCCGGTATAGCTGATCAGCCCGTAGTGACCGTTGTCACTCCGTTCCCAAAGGCTGCTACCGTTGTTGATGAGCTGGTGGTTAGTTCGGTAAATTTGCTGACCTTGCTGATTGATTATCCCCCACTGAGCTGACTCCGGGTGGCGCCCCACCGGATGGCGCACCACCGGCTGAGGTTCTGCCGGGCGGAAAATATATACGTTCTCGTTGATCCGCTCCAGGTTCACTTTGCCGCCGCCCCGCCGCCGGGGCTTCACCACCCACTGGCCCGTGGTGTCGATAACTCCTGACCCCTCCTGAAGGGTTACGCTAGCCCGCCCCTGATCAAAGGGCGTGGCCGATTGGTACTGGCAAGCAATTGCTTCCTGACCGTTGGAATTTAGATAGCCCCAAAGATTCTTACGTTTCACCACAAAATGCCGCTCGTGCAGCGCGTCCATCGCCTGGTATACATAGGTGGACAGAAGCGTACCCTGAGCATCGAGCAATTGCCAGTTAAAATTCGTCTGGCCCTCAGACGCCTGCTGGTTCGGAGAGCGCTTGCCCGCAATCACAAAGCGGCCGTCGATGCGGACCGAATCATACTCTACCGGCACGATCACCCGTTTTTCTTGTCCCGGCTGGTTGCTGAGCACGCCGTATTTTTGGTGGTCAGTGATCACGGCAAATCCCTTGCTCAAGCGCATCACCCGCCATCGTTCCGGAACAATCACTTCGCCGGTGCTATTGATATACGTTCGGACTGAACCTATTTTGACTCGGTACAGATTCACTCCCACTGGCTGAAGATCGTCGAAGTGATAACTTCTAATCAACTGGTTCGCACTGGTGTAGGCCTGCCACTGATCAAATGGCAGTACGCTAACCGAACGTCGGCTAGCAATTTTCACTCGTTGATACTGGTTGGCTAATTGCTCAACCCCTGCCTGGTTGATCACTCCCTGCTTGCCCTGCTGGTAGGTGATGGCGAGTCCGTGCTCGAATGGCGCGATGCTGTCGTACTGGAATGGGGTAAGCGCCTGGCCCTCGGTGCTAAACAGCGCTTCTTGCCCCGGTTCACGGCGCACCGCGTATCGATCCGCGGCCACGGGCCGAATGGCAACGTACTCAAATCCAATAAGCGCTTCTCCCTCACTATTGATCACTCCGTAGGTTTGCCGTTGGGCTTTCGCTACCGAGGCAATCAGTTGTGCAGCGTGCGAACGAAGGCTGGTATAGCGAAAGGCGAGGGTTTGTTCGCCCTTCACGTTCACTAATCCGTACTTGAGGTGATCGCCCTTCTTCCGACCAGCGATCAGGAGCTTGTCTTGGTGGGGCACCAATTGGTGAAACATAGGTTGACATACGCGGTGGTTCTGAACGTCGATGAGTCCCCAGCGGGCACCCTCACGATAGCCAATAACTTTGTGATAAACCCGCGGATCACCTGCACTCCATCCCAAATCATCGTAGCGAATGGGAATCAGTAGCTTGCCATTTTCATCGTAAAGTCCTTTTTTGTTTCCCTTTTCAACCACGGTGAACAGTGGATCATCACCGGCGGCTTGCGCAGAAACCGTAGGAAGAAGAAAAATGAGCAGGTAGACGAAGAAAAAACTTTTACGCATGAAACAGGGGTGGATGTAGTTTAGATAAAACTACCAAGCAGGGTCGCAAATCTTCTTCCACTTTTAAAGCGATATTTTTCGAGTAAACTAATTTATAAAAAAAGGCGAAATTCTTAAGCGTGCGATGGGTTTTGATTAGGAACCTTGCTTAATACATTTTGCCACCAGCAATTAGCTTCCTAATAAATGAACCACAACTTTCAACACATTTATAACTATACTTACTATTTTTTGTATTATTAAACCTTACTAGTTGGCTCTGATACTAAAGGGGTTGTCTGCTTTCAGCGATAGAGACGATTTACTACTTATTCTGACAATAGACAATAGCTAAATCTCACTGAAAACCTTACGGATGTACTAACCAAGTTGGGTGTCTGGTTCGCGGTTCAGGTTGCTAAGAATTATTGCCTGCCCAACGCACGCGGTGCTTCCGCAATCTCCTGAATATCACGCTATTTAAAGAAAAATCGCTCTGAGCGATCTGAATAACGTCATCATCCCAGTCTTTGGTCAACTAGCGTCGTATGCCATTCCCGTTGTTCAAAAGTAGCTACTATTTGCGTACCCAGACCGTAAAGGTACATTTTGCTTATCACACTCAGTACAAATTTTGGTAGTATCACTCAAAACATTACGATGTACTTCCCGTGCATTTTATGACACCCAAAACCGGTCTATCTTGCCGCCAGCGTCACAACCGCTAAACAACACCAAGCGAAGAGCCACCTTACTCTTTGCGTTTTGGCAATAAAGTTACTATGACCAGATTCTTGCTCAAATACTTGATCTTGGGAATCGCGCTGGTGCTAGCCCCCTGGATGGCTCGGGCGCAAGACGATCCCAAAGAAATTGCCCGGCAGTTTATCGAGATCGCCGATGAGATTTACTATGAGCAGAAGGCTCCCGAAGTGGCTAAGGAAATGTATATCCAGGCGGCCCAAACCGACCCCAGCAGTCTTAAGGCCAACTACATGGCCGGAAAAACTATTTTAGAAACCATCAATAAGGGGCAAGCCACCCCCTATTTATTAAAGGTATACGAAATCGATCCCAACTATCGCTTTGATATCTTGTACTCGGTGGGCCGGGCCTATCAGTACGATATGAAGTTTAATGAAGCCATCAACTTCTACAACAGCTACCTGCAAAAGGTGAACCGGGACAAAGAATATCGGGGCGATGATAAGGTGCCGGTGAGCCAGGTGCGCAGGCGCATCTACGAGTGCGAAAACGGACTGGAATTTGTCAACAACGCGCGCAATTTCAAGATCACCAACCTGGGCAGCGCGGTGAACTCCAGTAGCAAAGACTACGCTCCGGTGCTCAATGCCGACGAAACGGTGCTGATCTTCACCTCACGACGGGCCGAAGACAATCTAAATGAAAACGTGTTCGACGACAACTTCTACTACGAAGATATCTTCATCTCCAAAAAGGTAGACGGGCAGTGGAGTAAGGCTAAAAACATTGGTGAATCAATTAATAATCTGTACTTCGACTCCAACCTGGCCCTATCGGCCGACGGGAAGCAGCTTTACTTCTACAAGGACGGCGACAACGGGGACGGAAACATTTTCTTATCAGAGCTGCAAGACAATGGCGATTGGTCGGAGCCCGAACCCTTGAGCAACAACATTAACTCTAGTTACACTGAGAACTCATTGTCCATCTCACCCGACGGCAACACACTCTACTTCACCAGCGACCGCCCCGGCAGCTACGGCGGCTACGATATTTATAGCTGCGAAAAGGACCGGCGCGGCGAGTGGGGCAAAGTGACCAACCTGGGGCAGGTGGTGAACACTCCTTACAACGAGGAAGGCGTATTCATCGGGCACGACGGCAAAACGCTCTACTTCAGTAGCCGGGGCCACAAGGGCATGGGCGGCTACGATATCTTTAAATCTACCTACAACGAGGAAGAACTAGCCTGGGGCGAGCCGGTGAACCTGGGCTACCCCATCAACACTCCCGACGACGACGTGTATTTTGTAACTACCAAGGACGAAACCACCGGCTACTACGCCACCGTGCGCAACGACGGACTCGGCTACCTGGACTTGTACAAAGTGGAAGTGCCCGATCTTACCGCCGACATGGAAAAGGTGGATAAGCAGGGAAAGAGCGCAATAGCCAGCAACGATTCGCTTGGCAACGGCCGGGATATCAAGTCGGTAGAATCTATCGAAAAGCCAACTATTGGGGACGTGGCCAGTCTGAAGCCGGTGCAGTTGTTGCTCAAGGTGGACGACGCCAGCAGCAGCCAGGCAACGAACGCTACGGTATCGCTTAAAGACATGAGCGACGGGCGCACCGTGGCCGCCGAAAATGTGGAAACGGGTATTTACCGCTTCGATATTTTTAACGAGCGGCCCGCCGAATACGTGTTGGCCGTGCAGAAAGATGGCTACGTATACAAAAGCGTGCAGGTGAGCGTGCCCGGTGCCACAAGCGAATCGCAAGAGTTTCGCCGGAAGGTGTCACTGAGCCCCACCACCGCGGATTACCGAATGGTACTGGACTTTGTGTACTTCGATTTCAATAGCGCCAACCTGCGCGAAGAGTCGTTCGACGAACTGGAGCGACTCAAGCAATTTGTGCTAAGCGGGAGCGGAACCAGCGTGGAAATTGCCGGTCACACCGACAACATCGGAGCCAGAGCCTACAATCAGCAACTTTCGCAGGATCGCGCCCAGGCCATCGTGAACTACTTGGTAGAGCAAGGAGTGGCCGTAGACCAGCTTATCGCCAAGGGCTACGGCGAGGATGATCCGATTGCTACTAATGATGACGAAAAGGAGGGTCGCGAACTCAATCGCCGCGTCGAGATGCGGGTACTGGACACCAAGCCTATCGCCACTCAGTAACATCAACCTTTCTCGCTGGCCTCGAATTCTCACCAATCGAATCCAAATCCGGACATATCTTGATCTCCCTGATTTGTGTCCTCCCGAACCACCCAAACCGACTACTCCACCACCTTCACCTTATTGGTATAAAACGCTACGTGGTCTTTGAGCTGCGAAGCGGCATCCTTGGGTTCGGGATAATACCAGGCGGCATCGTCAACCTTCTTTCCGTCCACTTCTAACGAATAATACGAAGCTTTGCCCTTCCAGGGGCAGGTGGTGTGCGTGCTGCTTTCCTTGAAATATTCTTGATGCACCGAGGCCGGGGGGAAGTAATGATTTCCTTCTACCATCTCGGTTTGGTCGCTCTCGGCGATCACCTGATCGTTGAATAGTGCTTTCATGACAGTTATTGGTTTATTCGTTTAACTGCTTTCCTACCATTAAGATACACCATACACCACCTTTTTTTGAATTGCTTACTTTTGGATCAAACAATCTTCTCTCAACCCGCCTTTTTAGTACGAACTAAAAACAACTTGTTTCATGGAAGACAAATACTCGCTGCGAATTCCTGACACCCGGAAGAAGCGGGTGGTGGTAATCGGAGGTGGTTTCGGCGGCATGAACGTGATCAAGCATCTGGACGATGAGCTATTTCAGGTGGTGCTCTTCGACCGCAATAACTTCCATACGTTCATCCCGCTACTGTACCAAGTGGCCACCGCGGGTATCGAACCCGACTCGGTGGTCGACCCTTTGCGCAACCTGGTGGAGCGGGGCCGCGACCTGCACTTTCGGATGATGAAGATCAACCGCATTGATCCCGAGCGGCAGTGCGTCGAGACCATCGTCGGCTCGTTGCACTATGACTACCTGGTGATTGCCACCGGCACCCAGTCTAACTTCTTCGGCAACGAGTCTATCGAGAAATACGGTCTGCCCCTGCGCACCCTGCGCGACGCGCTGGACATGCGGAGTCAAATTTTGCAAAACTTCGAGAAGGCCACCATCAGCGATGATATTACCGAACAAGACCGCCTCACCAACTTTGTGATTGTGGGTGGCGGACCCACCGGAGTAGAGTTGGCCGGAGCCCTGTCGGAGTTGCGTAAGAACGTGTTTCCCCGCGACTATCCGGAGCTGGACATGGGCATGATGCACATCTACCTGGTGCACAGCCGCGAGCACCTGTTGCCCTACATGGACGATAAAGGCGGCATTAAGGCCGAACAGTACCTACACGAAATGGGCGTAGAGATAATTCTTAACACCAAGGTGGTGTCCTACGACGGCCGCACCGCCGGGCTGAGCAACGACACCACCATTGAAACCGAGGGCCTGATCTGGTGCGCGGGCACCAAGGGCGCGTTCATCGAAGGACTCAGCAACGAGAGCTCCGAGAAGGGTAGCTTCCTGGTGAACGAGTTCAATCAGGTGCAAGGCTATACTAACATTTTTGCCATCGGCGACATTGCCTACCACACCACCAAAGATTACCCCCAAGGATACCCCGGCGTGGCCCAAACTGCCATTCAGCAGGGGCGATACGTAGCCAAGAACCTAGAGCGCACCGAGCAGCAGCAGCCTGTCAAGCCCTTTGTCTACTTCAACAAGGGAACCATTGCCACCATTGGCCGTAATAGAGCAGTAGCTGATCTGTTCGGCAAGGTGCGGGCGGGCGGTTGGTTTGCCTGGTTCACCTGGTGGGTCATCCATATTTATTACTTAGTGGGCTTCCGCAACAAACTGGGCACCATGGCCAACTGGATCCTGAACTATTTTTCGTACAAAAACAGCAGTCGGCTCATCGTGCGCCCCTACCTGCGCCCCGACGATCACGTAGGTCAGGAAATTATCGCTAACAATGACGAAGACGTTCCTTAGAGTGCCCTCCCGGTGGTCAGTGCCCTTGGCGCTGCTTTGCCTCATCGCCTGCACTCCCCAGTCGCCGGTGAGCGAATTGGGCAAGAAACCCTACTTCGACGTGCCTTCGCTGGTGCAGCAGCAGTTGCAGTGGCTCGACTCGCTCAACCCACCGGTGACACTGCGGGCCAGCATCAGCGGCGAAACGCAGACCCAAACCCTGCGCAAGGACAGCACCGCCTGGGCCGAAGCCTTCGACCTGTTCCGGCAGGCGGATATCAACCAACCGGTGTTGCAGGGAGCATACGAAGAGACCGACAGTGTAACCCAAGATTCGTTACGCGTGCGCACCTACCGCGCCAAGCGGGCCAGTACGGCCGAAATCCCCTACCTGCGGGTATTCTACCGCGATTCGCTCGCCAACGTGTACCGCATCGAAACCATGTTTCAGGAAGACAACGTGCTCTACAGCACCAGCCGGAGGATGTGGATGACCTTTGCTCAGCGACAAGGAAAACCGCGCGTCATCGCCTTCGAGACCCAAGGCAAGCAGAAAATGATGCTTCGCGATAGCGTAACCTACTCTGCGCGGGGGGAGTTGCAATACGACTGAGGGCTAGTTGGGTTTGGTTGGGCGAGGACCAATGGGCTAGCTGAGGCGGCCAATGAATGCTGGTGTCGTTTTTTCATCTTGCCATCACTTTGCGCCCCGTAACACCTACGGCACGGCATGGATTTGACCAAGCAAGACGATCTACAGGAAGTCAAGCTGTCAGTGCTTGGGCTATTTTCCGAACAATAAATGAGTGCTTAAGGCGCTAAAATTCTGAACACTTCGGTTCGTTGGGCACCCACCTCGTTCACGGGCTGCACCCGCACCATGTACACCCCGGCGGGCCGAAAGTAAGTGCGGTCAATCTGCAGGTGTCCTCCCTGATGAGTAGTCCGATACACCACCCGCCCCTGCATGTCCAGCACTTCTACTCGTCGGGTGCCCGGTTCCACTTCGTTCCATTGCAATTGTAAGGCATCCCGCTCGCCCAACTCGTTGGGGTATGCCTGTATCGACTGCATATCCGCCGGGCTAGCCGCAGTTCTGGCAGCGACGGGGCCCGCTATCAGGCGCAAATCATCGATGTAGAAGGTGGTGGGCGCCTGAGCCGCATTGTTCTGCACGGTGATTCGCTTGATCACGCTGGGGCTCCCCAGGTCGCTGAGCAGGATGGTTACTTCCTGCCATTTATTTGCCGGGACGGTGATCGCTTTGGTGGCACTTCCGGCGCCGCTGTCTTCGGTTTGGACGTAGAACATTAAGTTCTGAGCGGATCCGCTGCCGCCGTGCACCTGCATCCGAATGGCTTGGTAGCCACTGGTGCTGACGGCTTCTTCGCTGCGCAACGAAACTCCTGAAGCTCCCCAAGATTGCTGAAAAGTAACTTTCATGGCACGACTGCCCTGCTGCACTACCGCCGACTGGGCGAAGTCAATGCTGGTTGACCACGACCAGTTTTGCCAACCGCTGGCCAGGGCGTCCTGGTAAATGTAGCGCGAATTGTCCGCAACGGGGGGAGGCGCACCACCGCCGGTGGCGATGATGCGACTAAGCAATGCCACGTAGCCTCCCTGATAGTAGATAGCCGGTTCGGTAATCTGGTACGCGGCTTCGTCGAGGCTTCCGTTCCAGCTCGTGTTCCAGTCGCGGTACGCCTTCTGGGGGGGCTGTCCGTAGGGGGGACTAAAGGCGGCCAGCGGGTAGTCTTTGTTAGGTCCGCCGGTGAGGTAGCCGGGCGCGGGCCCCACCGATGAGGTCTGGGCGTTGTCATACTTGGTGCCGTTGTCAAACCAGGCGTGAGAAATCTCGTTGGCGCTGCGCTCGGCTCCGTAGCCGTACATATTACTAAGCATCACTAGCCCCAGCGGATTCGCCCCGTGAAGCCAATGAATATACTCCTCGGCCGCTTCTCGGTACACGGCCTTATCGCTTTTATTAATGTCAAAACTGTTAAAGTCCAGCAGCACGTTACCGGAATTGGATCGGATGTAGTTGCTGCCCCAGTGGTAGGCCCGGTCGGCCATGAAGGCTCGGTAAAGATCGGTTTTGGCCTGGTAGTCGGTGATGTTATGCGCCGGTTGTTTGCTGGCTTTCCGGTTGATAATGATTTGAGCCACGGTGGATGACACTCCCGGCAGCGTGGTGTAGTGCAGCAGGGCGAAGGAATTGGCTACCTCATAGGGCCAGGATGGGCCGACGATGAAGGCATTTACCTGGGCATAATGGTTTTCTACGTAGGTGCGGTAGGTGGGCTTGCCGGTGGCTTCGTAGAGATACACGGCGGCGGTAGCCAAGTTGTTTTTTTGCCTCTGCGCGCTTCGGTCGGCATCACCGGCTTTGATTTCCTGGCTGTCACACTCGGTCTGAAACACCGTATAGTTTTGGGTGGCGACGCGGGCCCGTTCCCAGGCAAGCTCCGCCCGGGCCACCAGGTTATTGCCGTAGGCAGCTAGTCCGGGCTGGGGCAGCGCACGATAAACCAGTCCGCCCAAGGCGAGTGCTCCCGCTCCGGCGATGGTGGCCGAAGTGCATTCCCCCACGTAGTACCGGGGGCGAGCGTCCTGACTGGGAGGCGAGACATCGTTATGGTCGATCACTCCCACTTTCAGCATCAGGCCATTGGTGCCGGTGGCGTCCTGCATGCGCGTGAGCCAGTCTATTTCGTACTTAACCTCATCAAGCAGGTCAGGCACACCATTGCCTGACTCAGGAATATTGTAATTGTCTTTGAATACCGTAGGGTTCAGCCGGTACGCTTCCAACATTTGCAGTACCGGATCAAAGGCAAGCGTGGTGTACTTGTTAAGGTCTCCGGCGTCAAACCAGCCGCCGTGTAGGTCGCGGGCGGTGTTCGGATTCCCCTTGTCGTTCACACTGCGGGCCGCCCGGTCTTGGTTGGGGCCGTCAAAGGCCGCACCATCTGCCCATTTCCCCGCGTGAGTGGCCCGCTTGGCGTAGTTAACGCGCTGGTAGTAAAACATGCGCACCGCTTGCTTGAGCACTTTGTCGTACACCTTCGTGCCAATCTCGAAGCGATAAGAGCCCACCTGATTTTTGGTGTCGTAGATATAGTAAGAACCCGGCGTGGTGACATCCGAAAAGTCGAACCACCACCCCTGGTCGCCGGATTGGGCGTGGATTTGTCCGTTGTTCCACTGCTGCAGCGACCCGATGAGGACGGCCACGTTATTGCTCCAGCGGCGCACTTGGTACTGGTTGGTGCCGGTGCCTGGGCTGAACGATTGGGCCGCGTTGAATCCCCCCTGCGGATTTGAGATGATCGCTACTTTTTTGGAGGCAGACAGATAGCCGAACTGGTCGACTTTGATGAAGGGTGAAGTGGCGGGTGGAGCAGCGCTCAACGGGCTGGTGACAGCCAAGAGGATGAAAAGTAGGATACACTTGTTCATGAGGTTGGCTGGTAAAGTAGAAAATATCTAACGAGGTGAATATACCATATTTTCTTTTCTATACAACCAATCTTACTAAATGTGTCCCTGAACCAGTTCTGGTCGTAGGACGCTTCGCTCGCGATTAACATCTTTTAACAGCGTTTTTTGGGAAAGAACCGCCTGCTTGCCTTCTTTTGATAGAAACCAACCAACGCCGTCGATGAAAAAGCGCTTTGTCCTACCGTTTCTATTGATAGGCTTGGGTTGCTCGGCTCAGCCAAGTGCCACCTCAGAGATCATCAAGGCACCCGCCGGTTGGACTAGTGAATCGTTCGTGTTGCCTCCGTCTTTTGCGCCGGACTTCGCGGTCAGCGGGGTGGAAGAAGTGCGGTTTGCTCCGGGGTGGGACGACCCCGCCGGTGCCCGATTTTGGACCTATACGTTTGCGTGGTATTTGGATGGTGACGCCAACTTGACGGAACAGCGTTTGGAGAAGCTGGTAGAGGATTATTTCAGTGGCCTAACAAAATCGGTTGGCCGAGACAACGAGATAGCGCCGGAGAAAATCGTTGCGGCTAAAGCACAATTTGCGGCGACGCCAGCATCTCCCGATCAAGATAATTTTAGGGGCACCGTTGAGTTTTTAGATGTTTTCTTTACCCGGAATCAAGTCAAGCTAAACGCAAAAGTTAAAGCAAACTACTGTCCGGAGCTAGATAAGCACCTGATGGTGTTTTCTTTTTCGCCCCGAGCGTTTGAAGACAACATATGGAAAGTGTTTGACAACGTGCAAGTTCCCCAAAGTTGCCCGGCACTACGGGAAGTTACCGCAACTTCGTTCACCATTCATAAAACCGAGCACTACGAGCTGCTACTGCCCAAAGCGGAGCAGACGGGGGTATTGCTGTTGTTTCCGGGCTTTCCGGAGAATCCGGAGATAGTAAAGCGGGAGTTTAAAATTGTGGCTCCGGCGATGGATGCCAGTACCGCCGTCGCTTTCATGAAATTCAACCGGAGACTGTGGCTCGAGGAAGCCGAGAAGGAGGAACTGGCGGTAATCATCAACCGGATGTTTGAAGAGCACACGCTGGGAAAAGAGAACGTGTACATCGGCGGCTTCTCCAGCGGGGGCACGGTTAGTCTGCTGCTCAGTGATTACCTGGTGCAGTCAGGCAGCGACGTGCAGCCCCGGGGCGTGTTTGTGATAGACTCTCCGGTGGATTTGTCGGGGCTGTACGAAAACGCTCAGCGGAACATTGAGCGAGGCTTTTCTCCGGTTTCGGTGCAGGAAAGTCAGATGATCATCAGCATGCTGGAATCAAACTTCGGCAAGCCCGAAGATAGCATTGCGGTCTACGAAGCACACTCCGTGTACACCCTGAAGACGCACCACACCAAGAACGTGTCGCACCTGCGCAACGTGAAGCTGCGGTTCTACACCGAACCGGACACGGTGTGGTGGAAGCAGAACCGGCAGAATGAGTATGAAGAAATGAACGCCTACTTTATCAAGCACCTGGCGGATGAGCTATCCCAAAAGTTTGGCGATAACGTGGCGTATATCCCTACTGAGAACCGCGGCTACCGATCCAACGGCGACCGGCATCCCCACTCCTGGTCTATCGTGGCGGTGGATGAGTTGATTGGATGGATGACGAGTAAGTGAGGTGCCTCTATTACGGTAACGTCAGCTGGCTGCTTATTTATACGATAAAATCCGCATTTTACGCATCCCTATCTAACCCAACGCTTTCAACAAAGCGGTTAGCCGCTCCTTTAATTCCCGGCGGTCTACAATGAAGTCCAGGAAGCCGTGCTCCAGCACGAACTCGGCGCTCTGAAAGCCCTTGGGTAACTCTTGCCCGATGGTGTCGCGGATCACCCGTTGACCGGCAAAGCCAATCAGGGCGCCCGGCTCGGCAATGTTAAAGTCGCCCAGCATGGCAAACGAGGCGGTGACGCCCCCGGTGGTGGGGTCGGTGAGCAACGAGATGTAGGGAATTCCCGCTTCGTCTAATAACGCCAGCTTGGCCGAGGTTTTGGCCATCTGCATGAGCGAAAGCCCGGCTTCCATCATCCGTGCGCCGCCCGACTTCGAGATCATCAGAAAGGGTACCTTTTGCTTTATTGCGTAATCGATGGCCCGGGCAATCTTCTCGCCCACTACTGAGCCCATCGACCCGCCAATAAAGGCAAAGTCCATGCAACCCACCACCAGTGAGCGTCCGTTCATCTTGCCGTGGGCCACCCGGACAGCATCTTTGAGATTCGTTTTCTGCTGCGTGGCCTTCACCCGCGCCGGATAGGGCTTGGTGTCCACAAACTCCAGCGGGTCCACCGACTGCATACCCTTGTCCAGTTCCGTGAATTTGTTGTTGTCGAAGAGCAACTCGAAGTACTCGGCCGAGCCGATGCGCACGTGGTAGTTATCCTCCGGCACCACGTAGCAGTTGTTCTTCAGTTCGCGGGTGTGGATCAGCTTGCCGTTGGGAGTTTTAAACCACAAGCCATCGGGTGACTCTTTTTTCTCCTCGGTGGGAGTTTGAATGCCTTTATCTTTTCGTTTAAACCAAGCCATGGACGCGGATACAATTGGTTAGGTGCTCAAAATTACACTAATACGCGAACAGACGAACGGTTGAGGGCAATATTTCTCAGAAGGGTGGCTCTTGAATCTCTTAAAGTGCTAAAAGGATAGTATAGAGAGAGCCCCGGGAATATCCGCCACTCTTTGCATCTCACCGCATCCATTTCGTGCATTAGTATCAACGCTACGCTCAAATAGAACAGGGAGTCATTAAACTTTATTCCGATAATTTTTCCGGAGGCTCGTGTCGACACGAGCCTCAAAAATTTATCGGAATAACCTCTATTCATTCCGTTAATCGGAAAAGATATCCGTCACGTCAATCTTGAGCCCTTTGATAATCCTGGATTTGACCATGCTTTCGCCCTCCACGTCGTGGAACAGCGTGTAGCCGGATGCCGTGTGCTGATAGACTTCCACCAGCGCGTACTTCGGATCTACAATCCAGTATTCGGGGATACCTGCTTTTTCGTAGATTTCTTTTTTCTGAACTCTGTCTCGTACCACTGAGCCAGGAAAAATGATTTCTACCACCAGGTCGGGAACGCCCATCACGCATTTCTTCTCAATAATTTTTAGGTTCTTGGTCGCCACAAACAGCAAATCCGGTTGCGGAGCGCTGTGTTCTCCCAACATCACGCTGATGGGTGCGTACAGCACGCGGCCTAGCTTTTTTTGTTTTACATAGCCTCCCATCATAAGATGCAGATTGGCCGAAGCTATTTGATGCTGAGATTCAGGGGCAGAGTATTTCACAATTTCGCCGTCGAGTAGTTCGTAGATATGGTGGTCATCATCAGGAATTTCTAAGTCAAGAAACTCTTGGTAGTTGGTGCGGGCAACGGTTTCGGTGAGTGCCATAGGGTCGTCAATTTTTACCAAGTTAAAACTTTTCCTTCAAATACTTCGCCGTGTAGTTGTCGGTGAGCTTGATCATCTCCTCAGGCCGACCCGCAAAGGTGATGTGTCCGCCCTGCTCGCCTCCTTCGGGACCCAGATCGATGATCCAGTCGGCGGTTTTGATCACCTCCATGTTGTGCTCAATGACCACCACGCTGTTGCCCTGCTCGATCAGGGCGTTGATGGCGTCCAAGAGCTTGCGGATGTCGTGAAAGTGCAGCCCGGTGGTGGGCTCGTCGAAGATAAACAGAATGTGGTCGCTGTCGCTGCGCGACCCGTTGCCCTTACCCAAGAAGGAAGCCAGCTTCACCCGTTGCGCCTCGCCGCCACTCAGCGAGTTAGACGACTGCCCGAGCCGCACGTAGCCCAAGCCCACGTCCTGCAAGGGCTTCAACTTGCCCGCCAGCGCCCGCTGACTCTTAAAGAACTCCACGCTGTCGTCTACGGTCAGGTCGAGCACCTCAGCGATATCAAGGTCCTGGAACTTCACCTCCAGAATTTCTTTCTTGAACCGTTTGCCCTTGCACACCTCGCAGGTGAGGCGGATGTCGGCCATAAACTGCATCTCGATGGTCACCTCGCCCTCGCCCTGGCAGTTCTCGCAGCGTCCGCCGTCCACGTTAAACGAGAAGTAGGCCGGTTTGTAGCCCCGCTGCTTGGCCAAAGGCTGCTCAGAGAACAGTTGCCGGATGTGGTCGTAGGCCTTCACGTAGGTCACGGGGTTGGAGCGCGACGACTTGCCAATGGGATTCTGGTCCACGAATTCCACCTGGGTGAGCTTGCGCGTGTCGCCTTCCAGGCGGTCGAACTTGCCGGTGGCCTCGTTCACGGTGCCGAAGATCTTGCCCAGGGCGGGATACAAAATGCTTTTTACCAGCGTAGACTTGCCCGAGCCACTCACCCCGGTCACCACGGTGAGCACGCCCAGCGGAATGGTGGCGTCGATGTGCTTGAGGTTGTTTTCGCGCGCGCCCTTGATAACGATCTCGTGCTTAAACTCCCGCCGCCGCTTCGGAATGGGAATGGTGTCGACGCCGCTCAGGTAGCGGGAGGTGTGGGTGTTGGCGTGTCCGTTTTTCTTTTGCAGCTCCTGGATGTTGCCCTGGAACATTAGCTCCCCACCGTGCGTACCGGCGTCGGGACCGATATCGATGATCTGGTCGGCGGCGCGCATCACGTCTTCTTCGTGCTCCACCACCACCACGGTGTTGCCCAGGTTGCGCAGCGTCTCCAGCACTTCGATGAGGCGGGCGGTGTCGCGGGGGTGCAGGCCGATACTGGGCTCGTCCAGAATGTACATCGAGCCCACCAGGGCGCTGCCCAGCGAGGTGGCCAGCTTGATGCGCTGATACTCGCCGCCCGACAAAGTGTTGGTAAGTCGGTTGAGCGTCAGATAGCCCAGTCCGACCTTTAACAGGTAGTGTAGCCGGTTGTCAATTTCCTGCACAATGCGATCGGCCACCCGCTGCTCGTGGGGCTCCAGTTGCAGTTCGTCGAAGAAGGTGAGCACCTGCTGCACGGGCCGCAGCACCAGGTCGGTGATGGCCGTACCGTTGATCCGCACGTAGCTGGCATCCTTGCGCAGGCGGGTGCCCCGGCAGTCGGGGCAGGTGGTGCGCCCGCGGTAGCGCGACAGCATCACGCGATACTGAATCTTGTGGGTACGGGCCGACAGGTAATCGAAAAAAGCGTTGAGCCCTTTGAAGTAGCTGTTGCCCGTCCAGAGCAGTTGCTGCTCGGCTTCGGTGAGCTCCACGTAGGGCCGGTGAATGGGAAAGTCGAATTTGATGCCGTGGCGCAGCAGCGGTTCTACCCACTTCTTCATGGAGTGACTGCGCCAGGGAGCCACCGCTCCTTCGTAGACCGACAGGCTTTTGTCGGGAATCACCAGGTCGGGGTCGATGCCCAGCACGCGGCCGAAGCCCTCGCAGGTGCGGCAGGCCCCGAAGGGGTTGTTGAAACTAAACAAGTTGACACTCGGCTCCTCGAACACAATGCCATCTTTCTCAAACTTGTCGGAAAACGGATAAATTTGAGAACCCTTCGGGGTGATTACTTCCACGTAGCAGGCACCATCCCCCTCGAAGAAAGCGGTCTGCACCGAATCGGCCATCCGAAACTGCAGGTCTTCGTCGCCCGCCCGCACCGCCGCCCGGTCTACCATGATGTGCACGGCCTGTTCCTCTACCGCGGGAGCGTCTTCCTTCAGCAGTTCTTCAATGAACAGCACCTCGTCGCCCACCTTGATCCGCGTGAAGCCTTTCTGAAGCAGCACGTTGAGTTCGTCGGGCAGAGAGCGCCCTTCGGTGCGTTTGAGCGGACATAAGATCATGAGCTTGGTGCTTTCGGCCTGGCTGAAGATAAAGTCCACCACCCCGGTCACGGTGTCGCGCGTCACCGGTTCACCGCTCACCGGCGAGTAGGTAGTGCCCACCCGGGCGAAGAGCAGTTTGAGGTAGTCGTAGATTTCGGTGGAGGTGCCCACCGTGGAGCGGGGGTTGCGGGTGTTCACCTTTTGCTCGATGGCAATGGCCGGAGAAACGCCCTTGATGTACTCGACCTCGGGCTTCTCCATGCGCCCCAGAAACTGCCGGGCGTAGGAGCTCAGACTTTCTACGTACATGCGCTGCCCCTCGGCAAACAGCGTGTCGAAGGCCAGCGACGATTTTCCCGAGCCCGACAGGCCAGTCACCACCACCAGTTGGTTGCGGGGAATAGCCACGTCGAGGTTCTTCAGGTTGTTTACTTTGGCGCCCTTAATGATGATGAATTGCTTAGGATCAAGGGTATCCATAGCGGGTTGCGTAGTCAGACTCATAGGGGGATAAAGGTACGAAAATCCGGGACGACGGATACGATTTTTAGAGAAGCATTAGGGTAACGCGTGGTGAGCCAATTGGTTCCCTGGTGGTTTGGGTTTCAGCGTAAGCAGTGCACTAGGCTGAACAGTGTTTGCAGTCTGTATTTCGTTGAAACTATCAGTTTAGAACGTTATACTTGTAACCATGACCACCATAGAACTGAAAACCCGGGTCTATCAGCAAATTGCTCACTTTGATGAGGCGCAATTAGAAAAGCTACGTGAACTGCTAGATAAAAAATTTGTTTTTAAAACCGGAGAACCTCTCCAAAAGCGCGTGGGTGGAAAACACAAGGGGCAATTTATCATTCATGATGAGTTTGATCGTATGCCTGATGAGTTCATGGCTGCTTTTACCAATGGCTAGCTGGTGAATATACTCCTCGATACGCATATCTTCATCTGGTGGAATGACGAACCAACCAAAATCACCAAAAAGGCGCGTCAACTCATAGAAAATCAGAGCAACGCTGTATACATTTCCGCAGTAGTGATCTGGGAGATGATCATCAAATCAATGCTGGGCAAACTGAAGTCTCCGGATGATCCGCTTGCGATTGCTATTCAGGAAGGGTTCATTCCTTAGTCAATAAAGGTACGCTTAAAATTAACGACGACTCGTCACTCCCCGCTGTTCGCACATATCCAACAGCACGCACTCGGAGCAGCGCGGCGTGGTGCCGCGGCACACGTGCTTGCCGTAAGGTACCAGCAACCGATTGATCTCTACCCAATACTCTTTGGGAAGCTTTTGCTGTAGCGCTTCCATGGTTTTTTCCGGTGTTTTGGCCGTCACGTAGCCCCAGCGGTTGGTCACGCGGTGCACGTGAATGTCCACTCCGATGTAGGGTTGCCCCAGCGCAATACCCAGCGCCAGACTTGCGCACTTGGGTCCCACCCCCTTAAACGAAGTGAGCACCTCGAAGTCGCCCGGCAGGTTGCCCCCGTACGTATCGGCCACCGTGGTGGCGATGGCGTGAATCTGGTACGACTTGGCCTCGTGGTAGGTGCTGTCGAAGATAGCGGCGTCGATCTGCACCGGAGTGAGTTTCTTCAGCGCTTCCGGAGTGCGGGCGATATCAAATAGCCGCAAAGAGGTGGGCACCGTCACTTCGTCGTAGGTGCGGATAGAAATGATGCAGGCGACCAGCTGCTCGAACAGGCTGGTGTAGCCCTGATCGTACAGCTCGAACAGGGCCGCCTTGGGCAGCGCGGTTACCACCGGACGAAGACGACGCACCGCCTCGTGAATATCGAAGGGAACAGAAGAGGCCATGACCAAAAAAGCGTTTTCAGGTCGAAATGTTTCATCTTCTCACCCGGTTGCAGAGCAGCGTCAGGATGCCTACTTTTGAAGCACATCTATTTTCCTATGAACGCCTACGTACTATCCCGCCACGGCTCCGCTGCCGTTTTACAGCCCCAGCAAATTCCCGAACCCCAACCCGGCCCCGGCGAGGTGCGCGTGCGGGTGCAGCACCTGGGTATCAACTTCGCCGAAATCTTATCGCGCCGGGGGCAGTACGGCTGGGCGCCCAAGCTGCCCTACACCCTGGGCATGGAAGCTTACGGGCACATCGACGCGGTGGGGTCCGGAGTGGACCGCGCCATCGGCGAAGCGGTGATTGCCGGGGCGCAGTACGGCAGCTACGCCGAGCAGATGATCGTGCCCGCCTATATGGCGCTGCCACCGTTGTCGCACTTCACCCCCGAAGAGAACGCCGCCTTTCTGGTCAACTACATGACCGCCTGGGTAAGCCTGATGAAACTAGCCCGCCTACAACCCACCGACGTGGTGCTGGTGAACGCCGCGGCGGGGGGCGTGGGCACCGCTGCTGTGCAACTGGCTAAGGCAAAAGGGTGCACGGTGTTCGGCACTGCCAGTCACCCCGATAAGCTCGCGCTGCTAGACCGGTTAGGAGTAGACCACCCCATTAATTATCAGACACACGACTTTGAACAAGCCGTTCGGGAGACGCAGAACGGTGGGGGGGTGGACGTTGTGCTGGAGCTGGTGGGCGGCGAAACCTTCCGCAAGAGCCAGGCGTTGCTTAATCCCTTCGGACGGCTGGTGATCGCGGGCATGGCCGGGCTCAAGTGGAACAAGCGCAATCCGCTGACCTGGCCCCGGATGCTGCGCAACATTCCGCTCATCAATCCGCTACAGATGGCGCAGCGTTCGTCGGGGATGATGGCCACGCACATCGGCTACCTTATCAAAAACCAGGAGGTGGTGCAAACCGAGTGGGCGGCCCTGTCTGATTACACCCGCGAACATAGCATCCGCCCGGTGATTTCGGCTATCTTCCCCTTCGATCAACTACCGCACGCGCACCACTTTGTAGAGTCGCGGCAGAGCCACGGGAAGGTGATCGTTTCGTTGCCTTAGTCGCGCATAATCACCCTTCCGTCCTCAACCGGGCAAGGCTTCTCTAAAGAGGCGCTGAGGCACAAACGACTTGGACAATGAGCCGAGCAGTTGCCAGAGCGACAGAATGCTGCTTTTCGGAATGTCGTAGGGTTGGTACAGGGCAGTATTATCGGAATAGAGGGTGACCTGCTGCGCATCCCGGTGCTTGAGCACCCGTTTGATGACGCGCCCGTCGGTGGTGACCACCACGTGCGGCTCGCCCCACTTAATCAGTTGGGTATCTTCCACCTCCCGGATAATCACAAAGGCCCCCGGAGCCACCGTGGGGTGCATGCTGTCGCCTTCCACACTGATCATAAACAGGTGTGGCTCGGTGAAGGTGGGAATGGAAAAGGTGATAGCCGCCTCCACCGTTCGCTGGTCGGCGTGCAGGTCCAGAAACCCCGCCTGGGCGTGCACCGGAATGTAGGTGATGTTGCCGCTTACCCGCTGACCGTTGGAAGGAGTAGCAGCATCCGGGGAAGGGGGACGGTCGTAAGACAGTAGCGCTTCGGGCGACACTCCGAACACCCCGGCCAGTTCGCGAAGCCGATCCACGGTAAGTTGAATGATACCGCGCTCTAGTTTGCTGTAGGTGGTGGTTTGGATGCCCAGCGCCTGGGCGACCACCTCCTGGCTTAACGCTCGTTCGCGTCGGATTTTTCGCAGAGGAATCGGTGCTTGCTTCATGGGGGTGCAATTAATTACTGGGGTGAAGATACGAAATATGTCGCAATAGGAAAAATACAATCAAATTAGTTTACTTTCAGATTGGTTCGTTTGGTAAGAATTGGTATAATTGTCTTATTAAGACTTTTGAATGATGCGTCTGCCGCCGCATAGCGCAAGCTGCTACCAGCTACCCACTAAATTGTCACCGTAAACCATCATGGCATCATGAGCGCCTTTGAGATCAAACCACAGAGCAAACAAGAATTAGCCAACGCTTACGGAGTGAGTCCCCGCACCCTTAACCGGTGGTTATTGCCCTTTCGTGAGCGCATCGGCCGCAGAATGGGTCACACCTATACGCCCAAACAGGTAGGCATCATTTACGAACTGCTCGGTCCGCCTTCGTCCGAGGCCGCCCCGGAGGAGTAGGTGGTGTAGTACAAATATATCTTATTATGACATATTTGTTGCGAAACCAGCACAAACGGGACAAGGTGAAGCTGCGTATTGGTAGCTTTATTATATGGAAAATCCGGAATTGGTCACTTTACTAAATACCTGCCTGCTCAGCGTGGTGAGCATGGCTTCCCTGCTGCTGGGCTTCTTCCTGAAAGACTTGTACCGCGATTATAAGAACCAAGTGGAAAAGGTGAACGCGTTGCACCGTGAATTGGATAGCCACAACAAACTGTTCGACGAACTGCTGCAGATCACCCAACAGCAAATGGATCGCCTGCACGAGCGAATCAACCGCCTGGACGAGCGACACTGGTCTTGACTGGCACTGGCAAATCGTTGTTGGCACCCAAGGTGATAGTAGATAATTTTAAGCAAGTTCCAGTTTCTCAATTCTGTTTACCAAACGCAGACTAAAAAAACGCAGCACCTGCTTATCGCACTTTGCGTTCGGTGACTACGCTTGTAGGTGCGTCTCCATTTTTTCGCGAATCGGCGCGGGAATCGGTTTTGATTTTTTGGTGGCGTAGTCAAAGTGCACCAGCACCGAACTCCCTTGGGCGCACAGTTGGTCTCCTTGGTATATCTTCTGGCCCACCCGAAACGAACTGTTGCCGACTTCTTCCACGTACGTTTCTACGCAAACCTTCTGGCCATACAGAATCTCATGACGAAACTCAACCTCAATTTTTGCGATGATCAGGCACCAGTTTTGAGGATTTAGGTCCGGAACAAACCAGCGGAACACCGGAGTGCGCGCCTGCTCTAACCAAGTGGGCACCACCGTGTTGTTGATATGACCCAGGGCATCGGTTTCGGAAAAACGGGGGACAATAATTTCGGTAAACATACGATCTAGGGTGAATTGATACGCAACCAATAACGCAAGAAAGTCCGAAGGGTTAAACACTACGGCGAATTTACCTATATTACCCCTTGATGGAGCAACTGAAACACTATTGGGCGGCTTTTAAGAAGACCCTGGCCGCGAAAATTATCAAAGACGTGGCAAACGACTTTATCGACGATAATGTTATGCTCTACGCCGCTTCTATCGCGTTTTACGCGATATTTTCGTTGCCCGCCGTGCTAATCTTGGTGGTATTTGTGGGTAGCGTTTTCTACGGCGAGAAGGCCATGCAGGGGCAACTATATGACCAGATCGCCATCCACGTGGGGCCCAACATTGCGTTGCAGATAGAAAATATTCTCAAGAACGTGAAGATCAGCGATGCCGGGACCATCGCGAAGACCATCGGTATTGCCACCCTGCTGTTCAGCGCCACCACCGTGTTTGTGAACATTCAGCTGGCGCTGAACGAGATTTGGGGCGTGCGTGCCAAACCCAAAAAGGGGTGGCTCAAACTTATTGTGGACCGGCTTTTTTCCTTTGCGGTGGTGGGCAGTTTGGGGCTGATTTTGCTGGCCTCCCTCCTGGTGGATACCATCCTTACCGTATCCGAACGCTTCCTGGAGCGGTTCTTTTCTGACTACACGGTGTACCTACTACAAACCGCCAGCTTCGTGCTGCTAATTGGGCTGCTGACCACCGTTTTCACGACGGTGTTCAAGGTGCTACCCGATGCCAAGGTGCGCTGGCGCGACGTGTGGGTAGGCGCGCTGGTGACCACCATTTTGTTTGTGCTCGGCAAAGAACTTATTGGTTTATACCTGCGCAGCAGCACCCTTTCGTCGGCCTACGGAGCGGCCGGCTCACTGGTGCTGTTGCTGATTTGGATTTATTACTCGTCGGTGATCTTTCTGTTGGGAGCGGTGTTCACCAAAATCTACTCGCAGCGGGTGGGCCGCGCCATTCGTCCCAAAAAGAATGCCGTACGAGTGATTAAAAAAGAAGTTGAGCGAGAGGAAAAACCCAGTCCGAGGGTAGCCGAAACGTAGTTTTTTGCTAGCTTTGTCGCGGCTCACCCAACCTCGTCCCTCATGTATACCGGACTGCTTCACGCGCACTCAGGATTGCGCTATATCGTCATTGCGCTGTTGCTCATTGCCATTGGGCAGGCATTTGTTGGCTGGTTTGGTGCCAACAAATCTTTCACCGAAAGCAACCGAAAGATAGCTCTGTTTGCGCTTATCTCGGTGCACGTGCAGTTGGTGATCGGGCTTATCCTCTACTTTATCAGTCCGGTGGTGGAAGGCGCCCTGTCCGATATGAGTGCGGCCATGCAAGATCCCGTGCTTCGTTTCTGGGCCGTAGAGCACATCACCACCATGATTGTCAGCATCCTGCTTATCACCATTGGTTATTCTACCGCCAAGCGAGCCGCTACCGACAAGGCAAAATTCACCCGCATTGCGCTTTTCTACCTGATCGGATTTGTGCTTATCATTAGCACCATTCCTTGGCCCTACGGCCGTGTGGCCCGGGATTGGTTTTGAATTAATCCGTAGTTCAATAGTCGACAGTCCACAGCTATCTACGCTTGGCTATTGACTGTGGACTATCGACTCAATACAACCATCTGTTGAA
This sequence comes from Cyclobacteriaceae bacterium, assembly GCA_965217295.1. Classification (GTDB taxonomy): domain Bacteria; phylum Bacteroidota; class Bacteroidia; order Cytophagales; family Cyclobacteriaceae; genus Tunicatimonas. Next base: position 226,769 of record CBDCHR010000008.1, on the reverse strand, counting down.
ACCTACCAGCGGTTCGGGATAGTCTTCGCCGATGACCACGCCCAGGGCTTCTAGTTCTTCATTGGGTATTTCGGTGGGGTAGTGCACCCGCTTGCCCTCTACGTGGGCTAGTTCCGGAATCCAGTGACGCACGTACTCTCCCTGCGGATCGTAGCGCTGGGCTTGGCTCATGATGTTGAAGTAACGGTTTTCGCGCGGATCGTTACCCACTCCGGCCACGTAGTTCCAGTTGCACCAGTTGCTGCACACGTCGTAGTCGATGAGTCTGCTCTCGAAATAGGATGCTCCCCAGGTCCAGTTCACTTTCAAATCCTTAACCAGGAAACTGGCGACGTTTTGTCTCCCCCGGTTCGACATAAAGCCAGTGGCGTTGATCTCCCGCATGTTGGCATCGATGAAGGGCACTCCGGTGGAGCCATTCTTCCATTTTTCAAAGGCTCCGAAATCATCCCGCAGATAAAGATCTTCCTGCTTGATACCGCCTATCTGAAAAATGCGGCTACCGTACTTCTTAGCGATAAACCGAAAGTAGTCACGCCACAGCAGTTCAAAAATTAGCCAATAAGTCGATTTATTCTTCGTCCGTTCCGCTTCGTAGGCCAGCACCTGCTGGTGAACTACCCGCGGCGACAATGAACCGTTAGCCAACCAAGCCGAAAATTTGGTGGAATAGTCGGCGCCCAGCAAACCGTTGCGCGTTTCTTTGTAGGTGGCCAGCGCATCCGTGTCCCACAGGTAGGCGTGCAAGCGGCGCGTGCCCTCGGTTTCGCCGCCTCGGTGATCAAGCACTCCCCGCGGGTCGGGCTCCGGAGGATCCAACCCCAGATCATCCAGGGAAGGAAGATCGCCGACGCAAACGTCGGGCAATGGGTTGAGTTGCTCGGGGGCGGGCACCACCGGCCGCACCTCCACCGAACGTTCGGCTTCCTTGCGAAACTGCGTAAAGATATCCGGCACGTTTTTAATTGGCCATGGAATGTCGTCGATGTGCAGCAGCGTGGATTGCCACACCAGGTTAAGTTCGATGCCCTGGGCGTTGAGTGATTTTTCTAATGAAATTTCCACGGCGTTTTCTTCGGACGTAGCTTCCTTGCTGGCGAATACCGCGGTGGCCCCCATCTTTTGCGCCAATTGCGCGATCACACTCTCGGCGATGCCCTGCCGAACAATGAGATCAGAGCCGCGCTGACGCAGATTCTCCCGCAGGTCGGCTACCGATTCTAGTAGAAACTGCGCCCGGTGCGCCCCGGTTTTGCTTTCGCCGATTTCGGTTTCGGTGAACTGCCGGGGATCAAAGCAGTAGACTGGGTACACGTGCGTTGACTTCTGGATGGCCTCGTGCAACGCAACGTTGTCGAGCAGCCGGAGGTCGTTTCTAAACCAAACAATAGAAGATGGATGCATCGTAATTTGTTTAACTTTTAGGACTTCTAATTAGACGTAAAACCGGTGCAAGATCAGAAGGTTTTCGGTGTACCTTTTTGGCACTTTTTCAAGAATAAGCGCCGTCAATTATTTGTACATTGGTAGCCTCACCAACCGAAATGATCATGAACTTTTGGGGCTTTCTTCGTAAGAACACCAGCGAGTCGGAAAAAGATTATCTGAAGCAGCTTTTTTCAATCGCTTCGGCCGATGGTCACCTTGACCCAACCGAACTGGACTATATTGTCTCCATTGGCAAACAGCTCAACTTTTCGGAAGAAGAAATCGATGCGCTACAGTATAGCACGGATACTACCCGCCGCGAGCTTCGTTTGCCCAATCACGAGGAAGGACGGTTTTTTATGTTGTTCTCGCTCATCAACCTCATTTTAGCCGACGACGAGGTACACCCGCAGGAGATGAGAATCACCGAAAGCATCGTGATGCGCTTAGGCTACGCCCCGGATACGGTAAACGCGATCATCAACACTATCCAGTATAACCGGTCCAACGGGGTTTCTTCCGAAGACACCTATCAGCACCTAAAGCGATACTTGGCTTAGTTGAGCCGAAGCAACGGTTCTTTATTTGGTTGTCTCTACCTTTCTGCGGCGCAACTCCTGCCCGATCATTTCCAGTTCCCGGCTGCTCTGCCCAGCCACCGACGTGTTTTCTTCCGCCCGCCGAAACAGGTAGGGCATCACCTTTTTCACCGGACCGTAGGGCACGTACTTGGCCACGTTGTAGCCCGCGGCTGCCAGGTTAAACGAAATGTGGTCGCTCATGCCGTACAACTGGGCAAAGTACACCCGGGGATCGTCGGACGGTAAACCGTGCTTTTCCATCAGCAACGTCAAATACTGGTTGCTGTAAGCATTGTGCGAACCGCACACCAGCCAAATGCGCTGCTTATTGTTGATACAGTACAGCAGGGCCGCGTTGTAATCCGCATCGGTAGCTTCTTTGCTGGGTTGGATCGGATCGGGATAGTCTCGCTCTTCGGCCCGTTCCCGCTCCTTTTCCATGTAGGCTCCCCGCACCAGCTTGGCTCCCAGAAAGTAGTTGTAGGTAGCGGCTCGCTGAAAAGCCTTTTTCAGGTTGGCCAGCATCTCGTGCCGGTAGAATTGATAGGTATTATACACCACCGCGCGCTCCTGGTTGTAGCGCTGCATCATCTCGTCGGCCAGCGCATCAATAGCGTCCTGAATCCAGCTTTCTTCTCCGTCGATTAAAATCCGGGCACCGGCCTCCGCGGCGGCCCGGCACAGGCGATCCACCCGCTGCCGAGCGCGTTCGTAGGTAGCTTGTTCGGAGGAGGTCAGCGTTTGCTCGGCCTGCCGTTTGGCAAGCAGTCGAACGGGGGCTACCCCGCTCACCTTGAACACGCTGAAAGGAAGATGATCCGCCGAACGGGCGGCCTCGATGGTGCGCAAAATTTCTTCGGTGGCTCGGTCAAAACCCTTTTCGCTTTTCTCACCCTCCACTGAGTAATCAAGAATGGTTTTCACCCCGTGCTGCGCCAGCCGCTCAATGGTGGGGGCGCAGTCTCGGATGGTTTCTCCGCCGCAGAACTGCTCAAAAATCGTGATCTTCAGTACACCTTGGATGGGTAATTTTATTTTCAGCGCAAATTTCACCAACTTTGTGCCCAAGTCGGTGAGCCAGGGCGCACCAATGGCGCTAAATAACCAGTACGACTTGCGCAAGTCCTGATCGGACTTATAGGAAAAGGCCACTTCCGTATTGTCGAACGACACGCGGGCGGGCAGGGTAGGATTCGGATTCATAGATAACACTCGATTCGGAAAATTACAAACAACGGCTTACCTCAGTAAACCATATTTATCAATAAACCATTCAACTACTAACTACTGTTTAAACGTATGAAACTTACGCTAACGAGCACCCAGGATTGGAATATTGGACAGCAGCACCCCATCGTGATCGCGGGTCCCTGCAGTGCCGAAACCGAAGAGCAACTCTACGAAACCGTGAAGGCCATTCAGGCGCAAGGCATCTCGTTGATGCGCGCCGGAGTGTGGAAGCCCCGCACCCGTCCCAATACCTTTGAAGGAATGGGGCAAGAAGCCCTCGGCTGGATTCAGCGCATCAAGAAAGAACTCAACGTGCAGTTTGCCGTGGAGGTGGCCAACGCCATGCACGTGCAAGAGGCCCTGCACTATGGGGTAGACGTGTTGTGGATTGGCGCGCGGAGCACGGTGAGCCCCTTTATCGTGCAAGAAATCGCTGACGCCCTAAAGGGTTGCGACGTGCCGGTGCTGGTCAAGAACCCGATCAATCCTGATTTGGCCCTGTGGATGGGAGCACTGGAGCGTCTCAATCAAGCGGGAGTCACCAAACTGGGGGCCATTCACCGCGGCTTCTCTACCTACCAGAAAACCCGCTACCGCAATATACCCACCTGGCAGTTGCCCATTGAACTGAAGCGCCAGTTGCCGGAGTTGCCGATCATTTGCGACCCTAGCCACATTGCCGGAAAACGGGAGATGATTGCCGAAATCTCGCAGGTGGCCATGGATTTGAACTTCGATGGTTTGATCATCGAGACGCACCGCGATCCGGAAAACGCCTGGAGCGACGCCCGGCAGCAGGTAACCCCGGCGGTGCTGGGCGAGTTGCTGAAGGACCTGAAGGTTAGAAGAGCCTCCTCGGAAGATATTGACTACGTCTCGCACCTCGAGGACCTGCGCACCCAGATCGATCACGCCGACCGCGAACTGGTGGAACTGCTCTCGCAGCGCATGGACCTGGTAGGGCAGATTGGCGTGTGGAAAAAAAAGAACAACGTGGCGGCCTTTCAACTCGACCGCTGGAACAACGTGTTCGAAACCCGCAAAGTGTGGGGTAAAGACGCCCGTCTGCGCGAAAAATTCGTGGTGGATCTGTTTAACTTGATGCACGTGGAGTCCATCAAGAAGCAGACCGAGGTGATGGACAACCTGCAGGACGAAGCCGAAACCGATTCAGGACTGCGTATTTTGTCGTAACCACCGCTCTCTCGACCTATCTGGCGCAGGGCCTCCGGCCCGGTGCCAGACGTAAGCGGGTTCTCTGAACCCTTCAAATAGCGAACGCGCTACGCTCACTACTGCCGCTTATGCCTGATAACGTCGCCGTTACCAACAACTTACCCGAAGCGCTTGCCGCCTTATTTCAAGACCACGCATTCAGTCAACTGGGAGTGGTGGTGGATGAAAACACCGAGCGGGCTTGCTATCCGTTGGTGCAGTCGATGCTGCCCGAGCACACCGTAGGCCGCATCCGCAGTGGTGAGCGGCACAAGAACCTGACGACCTGCACCCAACTCTGGGAGTGGATGACCGAAGCACGCTTCGATCGGCAGGCGCTGCTGCTCAACCTGGGTGGCGGGGTGATTGGCGATATGGGTGGTTTCTGCGCCGCTACCTACAAGCGGGGCATTCGCTTCGTGAACCTGCCTACTACCTTGCTGTCGCAGGTCGACGCTTCGGTGGGCGGCAAGTTAGGGATTGATTTCCAGGGTTACAAAAACCACATCGGACTGTTCCAGGATCCGCTGCGGGTGATCATTCACCCAAAATTTTTGGAAACCTTGCCATCTGCCGAACTCCGTTCGGGCTTCGCGGAGGTGATTAAGCACGGCCTGATTACCGACGCTGACTACTGGCAAGCCGTCAGCCAAACTCCTTTGGCAACGCAAGATTGGCCCGCGGTGATTGCCCACTCGGTGGCGCTCAAGGCCAGGGTGGTGGCCCGAGACTTTCGGGAGGGAGGCGTGCGCAAGATTCTGAACTTCGGACACACCATCGGTCACGCGGTAGAAAGCTACTACCTGGACACCGACGAGCACCTGCTGCACGGCGAGGCGGTGGCGGTGGGTATGGTGGCCGAGACGTACCTATCCCAAAAGCATTGCGGATTACGGCCTGACCAAGCGCGCGAAATCACTAGTTTTCTCTTGGCCTCCTACGGACATCACCCGGTGCCCGAAACTGCAATCGATCCCATTATCGCCCTGGCCCAGCAGGACAAGAAAAATAACCATTCGCGCATTCAGTGCACCCTGCTTGAAAAAATCGGTGCCGCCACCTTCGACGTGCCCATCACGGCGGAAGACATTCGAGAGGCGGTAGGGTATTACAATAAGGCCGACGAAGCACGCTAGGGAAATGGGTGCGCAATCTGCCGTCGGAAAAGCGCGGTCAGAGTTTCTTTTATGCTCACAGGAAGGGCCCGCGCGGTGTCCGTTTGCTACAGCTCGGATCAAGAGTGCGGCAGAAGGGTAGCGGATTTCTCTTCGCATCAAATCACTTACTCGCGTATCTTCTCCTCTTCAACAATAAGTTTCCTTCCGAATCGCCCCTGCTTTTTTTCTCTTTCATCACCCGGGACCCCGGGTGGGCAGCGCCGTGAACCTCAGTCACCGCTTCACCCCCGCTATCAAACTTCCCCGGTTCTGCCAACCTTTGCGCAGCCCGCTAGTTTGCTTACTTTTGCCCACCAAAAAGCAATTCATCGAATGATCGTATACACCCTGCCCATCATTGCCGCCCTCACCGGGTGGATCACCAATTACGTGGCCGTCAAGATGCTGTTCCATCCCCGCAACCCAACCAAGATTCTATTTTTCACCGTGCAGGGCATCTTCCCCAAGCGCCAGAAGCACCTGGCCGAGAAGCTGGGCAAGATCGTGGCCGACGAGCTCTTTTCGTTCGACGACCTGAAAGGGGCGCTCATCAACCCCCAGAACTTAGAAGAAGTGCACCAGATCATTGACGAAAAGCTGGACGACTTTCTGGAAAACCGCATCATGGAAAGCATGCCCATGCTCTATGTGTTTATGAGCGACGAGATGCGCGTGAAGATCAAAGCTACGCTGCAGGACGAGCTCCAGCGCATGCTGCCCGCCCTCATCGAGCGCTTCGCCGCCCGCATCGAAGCGCAGGTCGACGTGGAGAAGACGGTTTACGACAAGGTGGTTAACTTTTCTACCGATAAACTCGAAGGCATCCTGTATTCCATTATGAGCAAGGAGTTTCGCTTCATCGAGCTGTTGGGCGGCGTGCTTGGCTTCCTGATCGGCCTCATCCAGGTAGCACTATTGCAGTTGCAGTAGGGGACTTATAGGACGGGTTTGGGGTTTGGATTTTTGGGGATGGGTAGGGGGGGGCTGGATGCTGGTTACTGGATGGTAGATGGCTGAACAATGGCCGAAGGTCTTTCAATCACTCTTCTTGTCATCCAAAAAGGACCTTACTGCGGTTTGGATGAAGAGCACAGTCGGAAGGCAAAGAGCCTCTTATCGGTTAATTCTTGCGCTTGCTTGCCTTCACCTCTTAGGTAGCAAGTTTCCTATTGAATGACCAGTGGCTTGACGAGCTTCATTAATAGAATGTCCTTCGCCCGAAGGGAATTCCCGTTCCACGGCGGCAGACATTTCGCTACGCTGCGCTGCACGAAATTCCGGACCGCGTCCACGGTGGATGACATTTTGAGAGCTACCCTCAGCAAGTCTCCAACCCCTAATACCCAATCCCTCTAACCCACCCCCCAAGTCCTCCACCATCCAATCACTCCATCACCAACAACACCTTTCCGTCGCGGCCCGACGAATCGGCGTGGATGACGGCCTGCACCACGTCGCGCAGGGGGTAGGTGGCTTCTACGTTGGTTTTTAGCTGCTGTTGGGTGAGCATGCCGAGCACCTGCTGAGAAATGCGCTGCTTTTCGGCCGACGACAGGGCCGGAAACCAGGTGGTGAGCCAGAAGCTGCGCACACTAAGTTCCTTGAAGATGAGCGTGCCGCTGTTGAGCGCCAGGGGCTGCAAGCTCAGGGCCCCGAAGACCAGCAGGGTGCCGCGTCGGGCCAAACACTCCAGCGCCCGGCCGCCCAGCTCTCCGGCCACCGCATCGAAGACGTAGTGCACGCCCTTGCGGTCGGTGAGTTCTCGCACGCGCTTCACCAGGTCTTCCGTTTCGGTGTTGATTACCGCGGTAGCTCCTAGTTCCTTCAGCGCGGTCACCTGCTCATCGCGGCGCACGGTGGCGATCACGTGGATGCCGCGCTGCTGGCATAACTGAATCACAAACTGCCCAAAGGCCGACCCTCCGGCGGTGATCATCAACCACTGCCCGGCTTCCAGCCCTGCCACTTCAAGCATCCCAAAGGCGGTGTAGGGGTTCACGAACGCCTGGCAGGCCACGGTGTCGGGCATGGCATCGGGAGCGGGCAAGATGGTGTCGGCCGGGATCACTACGTGCTCTTGCCACACTCCGACGGCCGTGAAGATCACCCGCTGGCCGGTGGGCAATTCCACTCCTTCACCGCAGGCGTCGACCGTGCCGCAGGCCTCGAAGCCCCCGGTGGCGGGCAACTCGGGCCGGATGCCGTACAGTCCCCGGATAAACATCACGTCGGAGGGGTTGATGTTACAGGCGGTGACGCGCACCCGCACCTGGCCCGGCCCGGGTTCGGGCATGGGTATATCTTGAATCTTCAGCACATCGGCCGGTGAGCCGGTGGTGGCAAACTGAGCACTTTTCATGGTAGATAGGTTTTGATAGATGGGTTTGCTACCTTCCCTTTTTGAGGAAAACAGCGAGGGATGAACATACAAGACCAACTTAATCTAGAGGGAAAGGTTGCCATCGTGACCGGCGCTAGTCAGGGCATTGGGCGGGCCATCGCCCGGGCGCTGGCGCAACAGGGTGCTTCGGTGGTCGTCGCCAGCCGAAAGCAGCCCGCCGTGGATGCGGTGGCCGCGCAGATCACCGAAGCCGGGGGCGAAGCAGTGGGCATGGCCGCCCACATGGGCGACCCCGACCAGATAGAGCGCTTAGTACGGCAGACCCAAGAACGCTACGGCGGGGTGGACATTGTGGTGAACAACGCCGCCACCAACCCGGTATTCGGCCCCGTGGTGGATACCGACGATGCGGTGTTCGCCAAAATTATGCAGGTGAACGTGAACGGCCCCCTGGCCCTGGCCAAGCGGGCCTACCCCCTGATGAAAGAACGGGGCGGCGGCTCGGTGATTAACATTAGCAGTGTGGAGGGCCTCACGCCGGGCGCGGGGCTGGGCCTCTACAGCGTGAGCAAGTCGGCCCTGATTGCCCTGACCAAGGTGCTGGCCCGCGAGTGGGGCGTCGACCGGGTACGGGCCAACGTGATCTGCCCCGGGCTGGTAAACACCAAGTTCAGCCAGGCGCTCATCAGCAACGAGCACATTCTCAAGCAAGTGCTCGCCCGGCAGGCGCTACCGCAGATCGCCGAACCCGACGACATTGCGGGTCTGGCCCTGTTCTTAGCTTCCGAGGCGGCCTCGTTTTGCACCGGGGGAGTGTACGTGGCCGATGGGGGGTATACGGTGTGAGGTGCAGGGTGGGTGAGGGTTTTGGGGGTTAGGGATTGGATAGTGGATGTTGGATGACTTGCGGGGGCGGGTTAGGGGGATTGGGTATTAGCGGCTGGGGACTTGCTGAGGGTAGCTCTCAAAATGTCATCCACCGTGGACGCGGTCCGGAATTTCGTGCAACGCAGCGTAGCGAAATGTCTGCCGCCGTGGAACGGGAATCCCCTTCGGGCGAAGCGGTTTCTGCTAGGAATGGCTATTGAGTACAGTTGTCATTCAGAAGGAACCTTGCTACCGGAGAGAAGAAAAAAACCGGATTGATACAGTGGCGTTAGGGAGAACAGATGAACTCCGATCGTTTCCCTGGTCGGAGGGTAGCGAAGCGTCCTCCGACCCACTGCCTGCGCACAGTTGGGTTCTAGCAGATGCCACCGGTAGTTACTCAGAACGAACGAAAAAAATACGTAAGACAACGTGATAGCATTATTGAAACACGGACAGTGAGGCTCGCCAAGAGAAGAAAACACATCCCACCATTTCCATAACCCACGGATTAATCGCGCGGCGACCGTCCGTGGGCTAGGGAAATGGTGACGAAATTCTGCTATCAATGGCATAGACGCCTCACAATCACCTGTCAATGCGCCGTAGTTCACTGTGCTAACCATACATAATGACCCCATGATCGACCTATTCGCCACCGAGAAAGTCAAACTCCTTTACCCCAAAATAAAAGCTTTTATAGAAGAAGAACTCTACCCGATAGAGATGAATCTGCTCCACCAACCCTTTCGCCAGGCGGCGCCGACCCTAGAAACCGTGCGCGACAAAGCACGGGCGCAGGGATTGTGGGCACCCTACCTGCCCGAAGCCGAAGGCGGGCACGGACTCAGCATGACGGAGTTTGGGCAACTCAGTGAGCTGCTGGGCAAAACTCCCTTCGGCCACTACGCCCTCAACTGCCAGGCTCCCGACATCGGCAACGTGGAGTTGCTCAGTGCGCATGCCTCGTCCGAACTAAAGGAGCGCTACCTGCATCCGCTCACGCGGGGCCGCATCCGCAGCTGCTTTTCAATGACCGAGCCGGGCTTCGCCGGTTCCAATCCCACCCGACTGGGTACTACCGCCCGCCGCGACGGAGACCACTACGTGATCAACGGGCACAAGTGGTTCACCACCGCCGCCGACGGGGCCACGTTCGCCGTGGTGATGGCTGTCACCGACCCCGCCGCTGACCCTTACGCGCGGGCCAGCATGATCCTCGTCCCCACCGACACGCCGGGCTTCCGCCGGGTGCGCAACATCCCCATCATGGGTGAAGTAGGCGACGGCTACCTGAGCCACGCCGAAATTCGCTACGAAGACTGCCGGGTGCCGGTCAGCAACCGCATCGGCGAAGCGGGCAGCGGATTCAAACTGGCCCAACAGCGGCTGGGACCGGGCCGCATCCACCACTGCATGCGCTGGGTGGGCATCAGCGAACGCGCCTTCGAGCTGATGTGCCAGCGCGCGGCGCGTCGGCTGCTCAAGGACGACGAACGGCTCAGTGATCAGCAGGTGGTGCAGCACTGGATCGCCGAGAGCCGGGCCGAGATCAACGCCGCCCGGCTGATGGTGCTGCACGCCGCTCATAAAATGGACGCCCAGGGAGCCAAGGCCGCCCGCAACGAAATATCAACCATCAAATTTTTTGTGGCCAACGTGATGATGCGGGTGCTCGACCGTTCCGTACAAACGCACGGGGCGCTGGGCATCACCGACGACCTGGTGCTGTCGTTTTGGTATCGCCACGAGCGCGGCTCCCGCATCTATGACGGTCCCGACGAGGTACACAAGAACTCCCTAGCCCGTCAGATTCTCAAACAATACCGCTAGTTATTATGACCATAGACCAAGCCGGGGCCGTGCGCCCCCAAGAAACTCTGAACGAGGCAGCGCTGTCGTCCTATCTAACGGAACAAATAAACGGCTTTGTGGGACCGATCACCGTGCAGCAATTTCCGAGTGGCTACTCGAATCTGACCTACTTGCTGGAAACACCCGAGCGAGAGTACGTGCTACGGCGTCCCCCGCTGGGCACCTACGCACCGCGCGCCCATGACATGCAGCGCGAGTTCCAGGTGCTGTCGCGTCTGAAGCCCGTCTACGTCGCGGTGCCCCAACCGCTGCACTACTGCGACGACCTGAGCATCATTGGCGCTCCTTTCTACGTGATGGAGCGCGTGCGGGGCGTGATCCTGCGACGGGCCGCGCCCGACGGCATCGAGCTTACTCCGCAGTTAATGCGCAATTTGTCCGAAGCGGCGGTGGATCATCTAGCGAACTTACACGCCCTGGACACCGCCGCAACCGGCTTGGCGGACTTGGGAAAACCCGATGGCTACGTGCAGCGGCAGGTGAGTAGCTGGGCCGAACGCTATCGCCGTTCTGCTACCGACGCGGTGCCCGCCATGGACGAAGCCGCTGCCTGGCTGGCCGCGAATGTGCCAACGGAGCCAGCGCGGGCATCGTTTATTCACAACGATTATAAGTACGACAACCTGGTGCTAGACCCGGCCAACCTCACGCGCATCACCGCCGTGCTGGACTGGGAGATGGCCACCGTGGGCGACCCGCTCATGGACCTGGGCACCACGTTGGGCTACTGGGCCGAGGAGAACGATCATCCGGCCCTGAAACCGTTTAACCTGACGTGGTGGCCTGGCAACCTTACCCGGCAGGAGGTGGTGCAGCGCTACGCCGAGCGCAGTGGCCGGGACGTGAGCAAGGTGCTGTTTTACTACGTGTTCGGCTGCTTCAAGATTGGGGTGATCGTGCAGCAAATCTACGCCCGCTATCGGCAGGGACATACCCAGGACCCCCGCTTCGCCGGTCTGACCCACGTGGTGCAGGCCTGCGCCGACAACGCCCGGCGCGCCATTGCGTTGGATAAAATAAGCTTTTAACCCAAACGCACCGCACCAACCCATGAAACTGACCCTTGATGATACTCACCACGTCGCCATCGTTGGCAGTGGTACGCTCGGCCTGCGCGTCGGGTTACAGTGCGCCCTGAGCGGCTTCGATACCACCATTTACGACGTGAACGCCGCGGCGCTGGAGCAAGCGAAGCAATCGCAACAGCGCATTTTAAAGGGACTCACCAAGCACGGGCGGATCACGGACGAGGATGTCTGGGCGGCAAGGGACCGCATCGCCTGGACGACCGATCCTGCTGTAGCGGCCAAGGATGCGGACTTTGTGAACGAATCGGTGACCGAAGACGTGGAGCTGAAGAAACGGGTGTGGGCCGACTTCGGGCCGCGTTGCCCCGAGCGGGCGGTGCTCACCACCAACACCTCGTACCTGCTGCCCTCGATGTTTGCTCAAGAATCGGGACGGCCCGAGCGGTTCTGCGCGTTTCACTTCCACGACGTGTTCACCGCCAACGTGGTAGACATTATGCCGCACCCCGGCACCGAGGAGTGGATCGTGGACTTCCTGAAAGAACTGGGTGTAAGGCTGAATCAAACCCCCATTGTGCTGCAGCGCGAGTCGTCGGGCTACGTGTTCAACGCCATGCTGATGGCCCTGCTAGGCGCGGCCGGAGCGCTGGTGACCTACGACGTAGCCTCCATCCACGACGTGGACCGCGCGTGGATGGGCAACTTCAAGATGGACCGTGGCCCCTTCGGTATTCTGGACACCGTGGGGCTCAACACCGCCTGGCACATTGTGAAAGCCCGCCAGGATGAGAAAAGCCAGCGTTTCGCTCAGCTATTGCGTACGTATGTGGAGCAAGGCAAGTTGGGAGTAAAGAGCGGAGAGGGATTCTATACCTATCCCGGTCCGGCGTTTGAGCAGGAAGGCTTTGTGCAAGAATAGAAAAAAGAGAAGAATAGCGCTGAGCGCCAACCAAACGGGCCCGGGGCGCGTCTATAAGGAGAACAACTCACTTTTTAGGCTATGAAACATTATTGGTTTATTCTGGTCATCGCTTTGTTGACTTTAGGGTGTCGCGACGATAATGTGGTGCAGCGAACCCCTTCTGCCGACCCGATTAAGTTCACGGTTACGGCCAACAGCGGGGGATGCAGCAATTTTCAGGTCTATCATTATTCCGACGACCGCGCCTACGGCTTGCTACTGTCGGGTGATTCTGCGCAGTTGGGTCTGTCTACCAGTTGGCAAACCTACGCGCTGGATCAGCCGGAATTGAGCCTTACTTTATACGAGTTTCGCCAACCGCTCACCTCTTACTTCTGCGACGACGTGGTGGAGGCCAACGAAGACCCCCTTGAATCTTGGGATGCCCAGGAAGGAAGCATTCGGCTTAAAATCACTGGTCCGGGCCAGGTGCCGGGTCTTTACTCTATTGATGTGGTGCTAGAAAACGTACTGGTAAACGGGCAGCGCCTGGATCGTATTGCCCGCAACGGTATCGAGGTGGGCTGGCTACCGGGGTGACTTCGTCGCCCTATGGTTTGTATAAATAATTCGGCATAAAGGCCGGACAGGGATTATACTTCATCTTGCGGGATACTTTTCCGGGCTTTTTCTTCGTCTCAAATTGCAGCGCCAGCGACACCTCGTGCGATCCACCGGTTGATACCGGACCTAGTTTAGAAACTGTCAGGTCGTAGCTGTAGCCAAAGCTGAATCCGTTTAGGGTCAAACCGAAGGCCATTGCCAGCGCGTCGTGGTTGAGCGTGTGCGGTTGATCTTGCTGAATCGGTAAGCCTTTGTACCACACACCGAGCATCAGCATGCGGTAGAAGTAGCTGGCTCCCACGTCCAGTTGGTTGAACTTTCCCTGCTGCCGGTACTGAAACATGGGGTTCAGACTGGACTTGATCCCCCGCCGGGTGGGCCCGAACTTGATGGGTATCTTATAGCCGCCGTGCAGTGAGAACCGCACCGGCAATTGACTCTCGTCTCCCAGGATAGACTGGTTTGGCCGGTTGAGATGGTGCAGCGCAATGCCCGACCACAGTCGTTTGCTGTACACTACCAATCCGGTGCTGTAGTCGAAGTGGTTCACCCCCCGCAGGTTGCGCAGGGCGGGGTCGGTGCTAGGCGCATCCGGATTGCCAAACGCCAACTGATCATTAAATACAAGTTCGGAGTAGTCGATGCTTTGGCTCACGTAACCTACCTGCAAAGCCGGTACCACCCGGAAGCCGTCGCTCAGGGGGATGGCGTACGAATAGATGGCGCTAATGCTTGTCGACCTTAGATTGGCCGTACCTGCCCGGTCGGTGGTGGCCAGCAGTCCGAGGTTGCTGTTGGAGCCTTTTAGGTTGTAGTCGTACGAAAAAGCGTAGGTCACAAAGGCCTGCGGCAAACTGGCCCAGTGGTTCCGGTAGTTCACCGCTGCCCGGTGCTGTTGCGTGGTGCCCGCAAAGGCCGGGTTCAGATACAGCGGCGCTGAATAAAACTGTGTGAACTGCGGATCCTGCGCTCGGGAAGAATGCGCGGAAGCAAGGCAGATAAAAACAAGTAATATCAGTATATTTTTCATCATAGTTTGTCTCAATTGATAGTCCACAGCCAATAGTTCACAGCAAACTGTCGCAGTGGACTGTGGACTATCGACCGTCGACTGTTGACTTTCGTCTATCGTACCAGGGTCACGTCGCCCGCCAGGGTTTTGGCTGCTCCGTCGCTAAACTCTAACTCCAGTTTGTACACGTACACGTCTTTGTTGCACAGCCGCCCTTTGTAGTAGCCGTTCCAGCCGTAGCGTTTGTCGAAGCTTTCGAACAAAAGCTCGCCCCAGCGATTGTAAATCATCATGTGGAACTTGGTGACGCCTTCCTGCACGGGCAGAAACACGTCGTTGTTGCCGTTGGCTCCCCCGGCCTCCGAGTTGACTTGTCCCGACAGATTGGGCGTGAAGGCGTTGGGAATCATCACTTCGCCGCCTTCTTCCACCGTTACGGCGGCTTCCACCAGCAGCGTGTCCACGCAGCCCTGGTTGCTCAGAGCAACGAGCATCACGTCGTAGGTGCCCGTTTGATCATACACGTGCTCCGGGTTTATTTCTTCCGAGGTGGTGCCGTCCCCAAAATTCCACTGGTAGGTATCCGCGCCCACGCTCAGGTTCACGAAATACACCGGCTCGGACAGAAACACCCGGTCGGGACGCAGGTTGAAGTAGGCCCGGGGGGTTTCAAATACTTCGACACTAAATTCCTTACGCTCTTCCACCGTGACCCCGGCGCTGTTGCTGGCCTGGAGCGTGACGGTGTAGATGCCGGGTTCGTAGTAGGTGTAGGTAGGATTCTCATCCGCCGATACCCCTTCCCCGGCTCCGAAACTCCAGCGGTAGGAAGTGGGGTCGGCGTAGCGCGACCGGTTACGAAACTGCACCGTGAGGGGGCGGCAACCCTGCGGCGGATCAAACGAAAAGTCTACTTCCGGCACCAAAGGTTGGATCACCACCGGCTGCACCAGGGTATCGGCACAACCCAGCGCATTGGAGGCAATGAGCATCACCTCGTAGGTGCCCGAGTTGTAGTACTGATGCACCGGCTCGACTTCAGAGGATACGCTCCCGTCTCCGAAATCCCACTGGTAAAATTCCGCCCGCTCGCTGTTGTTTTTAAAGCTGATATCCTGATCCGGTAGATACTGCCGAGCCAGGCGCACCTCGAAGGCGGCCTTGGGTCCTCTCTCCAGATCGACGATCAGTTGCTTTTCTTTCTTCACCGTCACGCTCAACGCGTTGCTGGCCTGCAACGAGATGGTGTACACACCGGACTCCTCGTACTGATGGCTCGGATGAAGCTCGGTAGACAGGGTGCCGTCGCCAAAGTTCCACAAAAAGGTGGCGGTATCGGCGTACTGCGAAGTGTTGGTGAACTCCAGCACCAGGGGCAGGCAAGTGGTGCGCTCCACGTAGGTGAAGTCGATGGCCGGAGGAGCCTGCTTGATGATCACCTTGGCCGAATCTCGTTCGGAGCAGTGCTGCCCACTGACGGTTAGCTTGATCCAGTACTCGCCCGCCGTGGCGTACTCGTGCGAACCCGGAATAGCTTGGTCTGACGTGCTGCCATCGCCGAAGTCCCACTGGTAGTCCCAACTACCGGGGTTGGTTTTGTTAACAACCGTAACCGTACGGTCCGGAATTTCCAGTACCGATGGTTGCGCCACGAATGATGCATTGATGTTTTCTTGGGGATCAACGGTAATTGCTTCTTGGGTCACCGCGCTGGCACAGTTGGCCAGGTTGGTGGTTTTCAGAGATAACTGCACCGCACTGGCTCCGCCCAACTGCTTGGGATACACCAGCGTGATGCTCTCCTTAGTGAGATCGGGGTTGTTGCTAGGCAGCGGATTGGGGGTCCACTGGTAGAATACTCCCGACTGCTCGGCGGTGGCTTGGTAAGTGACCCATTCGCAGTCGGCGGCAGTTTGCTCCACGGTGAAGCTCGAAGCGGGTGTCGGGTTGACGGTGACTACCTTCTCGGCGGCATCGAAGCAGAGCGTAGATTTCTCGGGTTGCAAGCGCACGCGAAACTGCCGGGCCGTGACGCCGTCGTTGGTGAGGGTGTAGCTGAACGTCGGCTGACTTCCCACCACCGTTTGCTCATCCACCACGCTACCGTCCGTGACGTCGGTGATCGTCCACCGATAGGTATCCGGAGCGTAGGCCTGCGTGGCCGCGGTGACCTCGAACGTGTAGGGGCGGGGCGAACAGTTCAGGTCACCGCCCGATAGGTTGGTCACCATAAAATCAGCCGGGGGGCGGGCAAACACCGTCAGGGCCACCGGGGCACTGCTCGCGTGGCAGCCGTTGGTCGCCTGGGCCGTCACCCACACTTCGTAGGCGTGGTCGGCAAAACCCGCTTGGTTGTTCGCAAAGGGCGGCGGGCTGAAGGTGTCTTCGGCCGGAATCACCGTGGTGGTGGTAACCGTGCCGGTTTTCAGATCTTTCACGTGCCAAACGTAGGCCGAAGCCCCCACCGGCTGATCAGCCAGGAGCGTGTTCATTCGGAAAGTGACGGCCAAAGGAGCACAGCCAGCGGTTTGATTGGCGGTGAACGACGGGTCGGGCGACGGCGCAACGGTAATGGTTTTGGCAACGGTGGCCGAGCACTGCCCCTTTGCGGTGGTGACCCGGTGGCGAACCGTATGGTCACCGGCAGCGGCAAATTGATGCTTGAAAGGATCGTCGTCTGCCCTCGCTATCTCGAATACTCCGTCGTCATCCAAATCCCATTCGTACTGAACAATCTGGTCGTTGTTTACTACGACCGGCAGCGTGGCCGTACTGCTGAACTGCGCACTGTCAGCCTGGCAAAGCGAACTAATCACAAAGTCGGCTTCCGGCTGGTCGTAGACGTGCACCAGGGCGGTGTCGCGCGTCACGCACGCTACTCCTACGGCTGAGGCTACCAGTTCGGTCGCGTAGGTACCCGGCGCAGCGTAAGTGATGTCGAACGAAGAAGACGCGCCCGAACCGTTTTCGGTGCGAAACGTGGTGCCGGATTCGTCCATAAAGTTCCACCGCCAGCGCGAAGATGCGGGGTCAAAATCGGGCGACACATCGGTGTAGCGCACTGTGAACGAGTTGTTATCTTGGCACAAGGCAGGTAGGGCACCGCCGTCGGTAGCGGTGGTATTGATCGTGGCGTCAGCCGTAGAAATGATATCTACGTATCCCTGATAAATGCCCCCGCAGTTGCCCACCGAGTTGTTGTCGGTGGCGGTGAGCCGGACCAGCTTACGTCCCGCACTGGCAAACGCGTAGTTGGGATTCACCGTGTTCACCGTGGCTAATGGGCTACTACCAAATTCGTCGTCAAAGATTTCCCACTGATACCCAAAGTCAGCGTCGTTGGTGCCGTCGGCATCGTCGTCGATAATCGGGGTGAGATTTCTGAAGTAAACCGCGTCGCCGATGCAAAACTCAGTAGCGGCGGGTCCTGAGGTAGCGGTGCGGTGAGTGCTAAAGTCAGGAGCCGATTTTTCTACGATAACAATCTGGGCGGTGGTGGCGATCGGGTCTTCGTCGCCCTCGGCCATGTCCGCCGGATTCAGCGGGCCATTGGTAAGGTCTTCGTCGTAAGGATTGCAGGTGTTCCAGTTGCGCAGCGTGAGCTCGAAGCGTTTACCCACGTCGGCCGGGTCAGTGGTGGCGGGCACGAACACGGCCAAGCTCTGATTCTGCGGCGGAGCGGGTTGGGGGTTGAGCAGGTCGAAGTCTACGCCGGGCTCCAGATACTGCACGTCGCCCCGCCACGGATAACCCGGAATGCTACCGTTCACGGCTACGCCAGGGACGCGATTCGCGCCGCCGCCCGTGCCGTAGATCCACTGCGTCCAGCGGTCGAAGTTGTTCACCTTATCGGTTTCAGTAGGGGGAGTACAGTTCCAGTTGCTCTGGTCGGTGAACTGCACGGTGGCGCTTTCACCCAGACAAACGCGATATACTCGCGGGTCGGCCCGCAGATTTCCCCCGTTTTCGTTGTCCAAGTCCCACACCCGCACGAATTCCTGGGTTTGCTCACCGTTGCACAAAAGCCCATTCACCCGCACCTGGGCCTTGGGAGAGTATACGCACTTGTCGCCGCCGGTGGGGTAGATATGGGTGACCACCGCTTCGTAAACGTTGGTAGTCGAAGTAACGCTCACCGTCTCGGTGATGCCATCATCCCAGTCGATTTCAAACTCCACAGTAGTGGCATCGTTGATGGCCCACTTCACCCACCACTCAAAGGTGCGGGGAGCGCAGACCAATTCTTCGCTGAGCACATTGTTGCCCGGATTGCTTACTTTTTCGCACTGTGCCAGGGTATCCGTTCCGTTGCCCAACCAGGACAGTAACAGCAGAGAAAAAATACGACAGAAGAAAGAAGGGTGACTAGCGAAATAGCGACAAGAAGTTACTTTAGGCGGTATAGATAGCATCATACGATCTCGTTTTGTTCCAGAACAGCTTTTCCCAATCAGGGATATGACATCCAACATGGGAATTATGCAAAGAGCAGACCCAAGCCGTCCACCAATAATGACTCGATTGTAAGGGGGCAAGCGAATACGCACAAAAGAGACGCAGTTCGAAGAATGGACAAACCGGGCACCGCGCTCCTGCGGCGGTAGACTGCCTGTGCAGCCAAGTAACTGGTCGAATCAGCAAATTGCGCGGGAAAGTAGGCGCGTACTGTTCACCCAAAAATGATGTTTCCCTAAAATAATCCGCCTCATTTTGAGCGGCTAAAACGCGAATTGCAACTGTACACCTTCGGCCGGTTGTTCATCGGTGAGCAAGTTTGAAACCCCAATCCCCAGCAGCCGAACGGCGTTCTTGTCCGTGGCGACGTGATCGAGCAATTCTTGAGCAAGCGTCAGGATAGTTATTTGGTCACCAATCACTTGTTTTTGGGTGACACTTCGGGTGATTATCGAGAAATCAGCGTACTTCACCTTGAGGGTAAGCGTCAACCCTCGTGCGTTCGCCTTTTCGAGTCGTTCGGTGAGTAATTGAGCCACGTGGTGCACCTGATCCCGCAATTCGGCGGGGGTTCGCAGATCGTCCTGAAAGGTGCGTTCGGCACTCACCGACTTTCGGATGCGCGCCGGGTTGACTACCCGTTCGTCCTGACCGCGAACGATGTGGTAGTAGTAGCGTCCTGCCTTGCCAAAGTGGTGCGCCAGAGTTTCCAGGGAGGCCTGCTTCAGCGCGGCCCCGTTGCCGATGCCCAAGCGGTGCATTTTACGGGCCGTGACCCGGCCGATCCCGTGAAACTTCTCGATGGCCAGCGTTTCCAGAAAAGCCTCGGCTTCGTGGGGCAAAATAGCTTTCAGCCCGTTGGGTTTGTTGATGTCGGAAGCGATCTTCGCCAAAAATTTATTATATGACACCCCGGCCGAAGCCGTGAGTTGCGTCTCTCGCTGAATTTGCTCCCGGATGTTCATGGCAATCCGGATGGCGGAGCGAATGCCCGGTTTGTTGTCGGTCACGTCGAGGTAGGCTTCGTCTAGCGACAAAGGTTCTACTAAGTCAGTGTACTGCCGAAAGATAGCCCGGATCTGCTGCGACACCGCGCGGTACACGTCGAAACGGGCTTTCACAAAGATGAGCTCCGGGCACCGCTGCCGCGCCTTCACCGAGGCCAGGGCCGAGTGCACTCCGAACCGACGTGCCTCGTAACTGGCCGCCGCCACCACGCCCCGCGCGCTACCACCCCCCACCGCTATGGCCTTGCCCCGGTACTCGGGAAAGTCGCGCTGCTCCACCGACGCGTAAAAAGCGTCCATATCGATATGAATAATTTTGCGAATCCGCGCCCCGTCCATAAACCAAGAACTATTTTGCCAATCGTGGGTTTTAGCTTCTAACCCTTGCCTCAACCCCAAACCACAAACTCTCCAACCTAGAACCCCTCAACCCAGAACTCTTTAACCCCGAACCAACCATGAAGAGGTCGAAGAAGTTATTTTTGTTGCTAGCCGCGTTGTTCTTGCTGATTATGCTCTACATCAGTTACGATATATCGCAGCGCACCACCTTTCCGGGGTCGAAGCCCAGCCTCAAGGAACGCATTGAGGCACAAGATTCCTAACCAAAACCCGCTAGCGTGTGACGCCAAAGAAAAACAAAGTAGATCTCAACCAGATTGATCTGGAGAAAATGAAAGAGTCCACCACCGACCAGCCCGGGTTGGTGGCGTTTCCGCACTCGGTGGGCGGGGCGGTGATCAAACCCGAAGACCAGGGCAAGATGAAGGGGCGGTCGGTGACGGCCATGCGGCAGCAAACCGAGCGGCAGATGCAGCAGCTCTACGAGCAGGCCCAGACGCTGGCCCGACAAGCGCGGGCCATTCAGCATCGGGTGGAGGTGTCGGAGCGTATTTATACCGCTCAGATGAACTTCGAGCCTATTATCGCCCACACCTACCACCTCTACGAACGCGCCGATGGCACCGACGTGCTCTCGATGGTATCGCCTCGGGAGTGGGGGCGTAAAACTCCCTATGCCGCCTACTTGGCAAAGGTAACGTTGTTAGCTGACCATACCTGGGAGGTGGAACCGGCAGTATCTTCTTCGGAAGAATGAACCGGTTACTGATTGGAATTTTAATTTGCACTACCGCCTGTACCATGAACGACTTAGGAGACAAACCGCTTCCTCGGCAACGTCCGCTTCAGGGGCCTCGCGCTAAAAACACCTCCCGGTGGAAACGCCTGTCAACTCCGGTGGTGACGCGCCGTCAAGTTGCCGATAAGCAGTGGGGCGGGGCGGCCAAGAACGAACGGCCCGGAGGCAAGAAGTTAGAAGTCGGTAGTCAGTTGCTGGTTCGGCGAAAGAAATTAACCCGGAAGGGGCCATGGGCGAAAAATCAACGACCATAAACCGTGATTCGTGTTCAGAAACTGGAAACTAGAACGGTGGCTCACCGTAGCTCTCTTTGGGATAACCGTCCTGTTCGCCGGGGCGGGGTCGCTGGGTCTTTATGCTGAACTGAAGAACGCTGTTTTGAACCGAACTAAAAATCAACTGCGATCGATCAATATCCTTAAGAAAAGACTGATAGAGCAGTATTTGGCTGAGCATACGCCAGCAACCGATTCACTCACTACGGCTTATCTTATTCGTAACTTAGAAGAGATTATGCTGGAGCGCACGGGCATGGGCGCCACTGGCGAGTCGTATTTAGTGAACAAAAAAGGGCAAATGATTACTTCTTCGCGGTTCTTGCCCGACTCACTTTCCGGAAGCATCAACGTGCGCACCCTGGGGTTTCGCCAAGCCCTGGCCGGAAATCCCGGCGTTGGGGTATATCCCGACTATCGGGGAGTGCCGATTATCGGAGCCTATCGCAGACTTAGCGCACCTACCAACTGGGTTATTCTCACCGAGATAGATGTGGCGGAGGCCATGCAACCGGTGCACCGGCTACGAAATCGGTTTCTGGCATTTGTCCTTGGTCTGCTGGCGGTATCCTGGCTGGTCTCGGTTATCCTGGCCAAGCAGCTTTCCCGACCAATTCGGGCACTGCAGCAAGACATTCAAACCCTGGCGCAGGGCGTGCTTCCCCTGCCGCAACCGCGTAACTCTCGCGTTCAGGAGATCAATACGATTTCGGCTTCGCTCGACGAACTGATTCGGGCTCTGCGCCGAACGGCCGACTTTGCGCAGCAGATCGGGCAGGGGGCCTTCGACGCCGTTCATCGCCCGCTGAGCGAGCACGATGAATTGGGACGGGCGTTGCTGCAGATGCGCGACCAGCTACGGCAACTGAACGACCGCAAAGAGGCGCTGGAGCGTGAAACCAAGCAAATACTGGTGAGCACCCAGGAGGCCGAACGGGAGCGAATCGCCCGCGACATCCACGACGGTATCGGCCCGCTGCTCACCACCGCCAAACTGAAGCTAACGGCTTTGCCTTTGCCCTCGGATGCCACCCAGGAGGTGAAGATGCTTTTAGATGAGGTGATTGCTGAAGTGCGCCGAATCTCCAGCAACTTGATGCCCGCCGTGCTGAGCGACTTCGGTCCGGGCGAAGCTCTGCGGCAGCTAGCGAGCGATGTGGAAAAAAACACCGCCCTCACGGTGCGCTACGCCAATGACCTACTTTCCCCGTCCTGCTTAAGTAAAGAAACCGGTATTGCACTCTACCGAATCGCGCAGGAAGCTATTAATAACACCCTGAAGCACGCTCAGGCCACCGAAATAGTGATGTCGCTCACCGAATTTGACGATCAGGTGATTTTTTACTATAAAGACGACGGAGTGGGGGTTGATCCCGCCAATCTGCTCAACAGCAACGGAAAGGGACTAAAGAATATTCACGAGAGAGTACGTATCTTGGGCGGAACGGTACGCATCAAGCGTGATGAAGGAACCCGCATTGAAGCTGAAATCCCCATTGTATGAGCAAAATTCGTATTGTGCTGGCCGACGATCACCAACTGTTTCGCGACGGCATGAGGGCTATGTTGCAAGCCACCGGCGAAGTGGAGGTGGTGGGAGAAGCCTCGCACGGAGCGGTGCTGCTCACCGTATTGGCCGCCCAGACGCCCGATATCGTGCTGCTGGATATCTCCATGCCCCCCGACACCGGCATCGATTTGCTGCCCACCATCAAAGTGCGGTTCCCGGCCGTGAAGTGCATCATGCTCACCATGCACGCCGACGTGCAGTACGTGCTGCGCAGCCTCCGACAGGGGGCCGACGGTTACTTGTTGAAAGATGCCGATGAGGAAGAACTTAAAACCGCCATTCGGGAGGTTTACGCCGGAAACAAGTACTTCAAGAACAAAATATCTGACCTGATCGTGGCCAACTTATCCGGCGAGCCCTCACCCGAAACCCTGCTCAGCGAACGCGAAATTCAGATTGTGCGCCTGGTGGCCGAGGGCAAGATCACCAAAGAGATTGCCGATCAGCTTTTTGTGAGTGTGCGCACCGTAGAAACGCATCGCTCTCGTATCATGAAAAAACTGGGCGTCGCCAACACCGCCGAAATGATCCGCCTTGCCTACGAAAAGAAGCTTATCTAGGCTGATTACGTAGTTTCTACACAGCTTCCTGTGGTTTTCCACCGTTCTATTTACCGAGATTTTGGTAGCAACGGTCTGAAAGTGAGAACGTTATACAAACAAGTGCAGAGGTCTCTGCTCAGTATAAACTTAAATCACACAAACATGCAAATGATCAAAGCAACCCTAAAGGAGCGGTACATCAGCAGCGAGAACGGTATTGCCCACGAACAGATTAAAGAAATCATCCACGAAACGCGTATTTTCACCTCCGACGAACGGTTTAACGCGTGGATTCAAATCTTCAAACATCAGTTGTGGCAAGATGACCCGAACAAAGTGAAATTAGTGGAAGGGATTTACGTAGACAAGCAGTACATCCGCGTGGATGATATCACCCCGCCCCGGCAACTCCGCCAGTATGCTACTTTCCGAAAAGGGGTTTCTTACTACTACGCTGCGGATGAAGAATCGCAGTTGGTATAAGGTCCCCTCAAAGAAAAATTTTAGCAGTACCGTAGTTTATCCTTACTGTTTAGTACCTAAAAGTAGCTAGACAGTAAGGTTTTTCTTTTATGCCCCCTGGGTTCTTAAGTACCTAATCTGTTGTAGATTATAGATTTTAACTTCCCCTCGAACTTTCCGCGCCCCCCATAACTGATAATCGCCGGATTTTATAGCATCATCCCGCGCTATTAAATTGTTTCTGTTCCCTTTTAGCAACAATTCCACAATTTAATTCTCTTGTACTGTATTCTTTTCTTTTTCGCGGTTAATGGTCATCAGATAGAATAGTTTTGTTCAAACTAACAAATATTCTTATGACCACGACGATTTTAAATGATGTTCAGGTAGCTATTGATAACCCCAAACTCTACGTAGAAGTAGATGCATCCAGTAGCGTATTGCTTTATCAGTGGAAAGGGCACATCCTGGACGATGAAGCAAAGGCCGGATTCGTCCAAATTCTTGATCTTATTAAAAAACATCGCATCACCAACGTGATAGGCGATTTATTTAAATTCAAAGGGGGAACCGTAGAAACCGCTAAGTGGGTGAATGACGTCTTAGCCGAAAAACTGAAGGCGGCCGGCGTGAAAAAGGTAGCCACCACCGTTCCGGAAAGTGCGTTCGGCGAATTCAGCAACCGCATTGCATTGGGAGAAAAGACCGTATCGCTGTTGCAGGTAGAAAAATTTACCAGTGCCAAAGACGCCTACGCTTGGTTCGACGCATAGACCAAGGCCATTGTCAGCAAAAACTATCCAATCATCTACCATATGAACGTTACTACCTCGGGCGCGGTGTTGCCCCAGAAGATTACTTTGGAAATTCTAGGCCCCCAGCACGTCGATGGGGCCACCGCTTGCATTGCAAGCACCTTCGCGGCGGGTGAGCCTATGTCGCAACATCTGGGCATCACCCAGAATGAGTTTATCCGGTTTGCCCGTTTATTTATCGAAAAAACCGCCCACGAAGGTTTGTCGGTGGTCGCCGTGGATGAAGGGCAGCAGGTGATCGGGGCTACCATTGCCGAAGACTACATGACGGAGCCCCCCGCCGGTTTGGAAACTATCTCCGAAAAATTTACCCCCGTTTTTGCTTTGTTAGAATCGTTGGGTGAACGCTACGTTGCTAGCCAGGGAGTGATCCCCGGAACGCACTACCACATTTTTATGTGCGGAGTGTACCAACAATACGCCAACCGGCGCTTGGCCCAAAAGTTGAACCGGTTTGCTCAAGACGTGGCCCGCGAGCGTAAGTTCAAGACCGCCGTATGCGAGGCTACCGGCCGCATTTCGCAGTTCGTATGCACCAATCAGTTAGAGTTTAACTACGTAGACGAAATCAACTATCAAGACTTTCTTTTAGCGGGTGAAGCCGTGTTTGCGGATATCACTAGCGTAGACAGCTGCATTCTTTACGAGAAGCACCTGTAGACTATGAACAACGATTTCTTTGGGCTTTCGGAAGAGGAAATGCGGAGGGTGGGCTACCAGGTGATTGACCTACTGGTAGAACACCACGTTACGCTTTCTGAAAAGCCCGCCGGAGGACACCGCACCGTAGCCGAGATGGCTTCGGTGATTGAAGAGCCGGTTCCTGAACAACCTACGCCCTTCAGCGATCTGATGGCTACGGCAGCCGAAGATATCTTCCCGAATAATATGCTTCTGAACCACCCCCGCTTTTTCGGTTGGGTGCCGGGTCCGAGCAATTTCATCAGCGTGATGGCCGACGCTTTGGCCAGCGGGTTCAACGTGTTCTCGGGCGCGGAGCGCATCGGGGCCGCTGCTAGTCAGGTAGAATCGCTGGTGATTCAGTGGCTTATTGAGTTGCTAAAGATGGAGCCGGGGGCCGACGGCATCCTAACGTCCGGTGGTTCGGTGTCTAACCTGATGGGCTTAGCCACCGCTCGGGAGGTGGTGCTCGGTGGACCCAATGCGGAGGCCATTGTCTACTGTAGCGACCAGACCCACGGTTCTAACCTGAAAGGACTAAAATTGCTCGGTTTTTCTGATGACCAGATACGCGTGTTGCCCTCGGATCAGCAGCAGCGATTAGATATGCATTATCTGTATGACCAAATTCGCGGCGATCGGAAACGGGGCGGGCGGCCATTTTGTGTGATTGCCAACGCGGGCACCACTAACACCGGTAGCATTGATCCGCTACCCGAAATTCGGGCGCTTTGTGATATTGAAGGAATGTGGATGCACGTCGATGCGGCCTACGGGGGGGCGGTTTGGCTTTCCAAAGAGCATCAACACCTGCTTGAGGGAGCTAACCAAGCCGATTCGCTAACCATTGATCCCCACAAGTGGCTCTACCAGCCCTACGACATTGGCGGGCTGCTCGTACGCAACGCTGACCATTTATTGGTCACCTTCAAGACATCGGGTTCTTATCTGAAAGAAACCGAACAGTACCGAAACTTCTCGGATAAAGGAGTGCAATTGTCGCGTCGGTTTCGGGCGTTGCCCCTCTGGATGTCGATCAAATACTACGGAATCGACACGTTTCGGAAGGCTATTGCCTATACGATCACCCTGGCTGAACACGCCGAGAGGATCGTGGGTACGCTATCGCATTGGGAGGTAGCTACTGCGGCTCAGATTGGTATTTTCACCTTTCGTTTCGCCCCGGCATCGCTGGCGCTGGTCCAGCACGACCAACTCAACGGACGTATTGCCAGTCACATTATGGACGAACAAGGAATTGTGCTTTCTTCGACTACCGTGGAAGAGCGCGTGGTGTTGCGACTGTGCACCATCAATCCTGCAACGTCGCACCAGGATATCGAAACCACCCTGTATTACCTGGACTTTCTGGCCAACAAATTTTTGCAGGAAGAAAGTATTTCTATCAGTCATGAAACAAAAAACAGGAAATCGGGGTAGATTTCCTGTTTTGAAGGCTGTCTCACGTTGGATCAAGCAGGCACCGCCGCTTTCTTAACGGTCTTCACGATGCGCGCGGCAATCTTATACGGATCGCCATTAGACGCTGGACGGCGATCTTCCAACCACCCTTTCCAACCGTTCTCTACCGTAGCAATCGGAATGCGAATGGAAGCACCGCGGTCCGAAACGCCGTAGCTAAATTTATCAATGGATTGGGTTTCGTGCGCCCCGGTTAGGCGCTGGTCGTTGTCGGCTCCGTATACCTCGATATGTTCCTGAATCACGGGAGCGAAGGCTTCGCAGATGGTGTTGTACACCTCTTTGGAACCCGCTTCGCGCAGGGTGGAGTTCGAGAAGTTGGCGTGCATGCCCGAGCCGTTCCAGTCGCCTTTGAGGGGCTTGGGATGCCAGTTGATGGACAAGCCGTACTTTTCGGCGTTGCGTTCGGCCAGATAGCGGGCCACCCACACGTGATCACCGGCGGCGGCGGCTCCCTTAGCAAACGTCTGAAATTCCCACTGCCCGGTAGCCACCTCGGCGTTGATGCCCTCCACGTTCACTCCCGCCTCTAGGCATAGGTCCAGGTGTTCCTCAATAATATCTCGTCCGTAGGCGTTTTTAGCTCCTACCGAGCAGTAGTACGGGCCCTGCGGACGCGGATAGCCGTTGGCGGGGAAGCCCAGCGGAAGGTTGGTCTCGGGGTCCCACAGAAAGTATTCTTGCTCAAAACCGAACCAGAAATCATCGTCGTCATCGTCGATGGTGGCGCGGCCGTTCGATACGTGAGGACTGCCGTCGGGGTTTAGCACTTCGGTCATCACCAACCAGCCGTCGTTGCGGGCCGGGTCAGGGAACAAGGCCACCGGCTTTAGCAAACAGTCGGACGAGTTCCCTTCGGCTTGCTCGGTAGAGCTACCGTCGAACGACCACATGGGGCATTCTTCGAGCGTGCCACCGAAATCTTTCACAATCTTGGTTTTGCTGCGTAGGCTTTGGGTAGGTTTGTAACCGTCTAGCCAGATGTACTCTAGTTTTGTCTTGGACATGATTGATCTGCGTTAATAGATGTAAGATTAGATTAGAATAAGTAGATTAGAAAGCAAAACACTGGGCTAATCTGCTAGTGTAAACCCTGAAGTCCAGAATAAAAAACCAGTGAGGCGCGAATATATCACTTTTTGTTCGTTCATAAAAAGACAGCCTATATTTTATCTACTTGCTAAAATAGATAGTCTAAAATTTTGATTTGCTTCCAAATAACATTCGGTTGTTGCTATTCTAAATTCCGTTACAACAAAATAATATTTGGCTCCGTTGGTGGTGCAAACTGCTGCTTTAAGACAGTTTTTGACTGCCCCTGTGAACGAACCGTTTGTATGGTGATGTATTTAATGAGAACTTTGGCGCGGCGAACAACACCAAACTGGATAGGGGAAGTCTTTTCAAAAATCAGAGCAAGTTTCTATGGCAAACGTAACGCGCACAGTCGCTTTTTATACCCTAGGCTGTAAGCTCAATTACTCCGAGACCTCTACGCTGGGCCGCCTGATGGAGCAGAAGGGCTACCGGTCGGTGGATTTTCAGCAGGGGGCTGATATTTATATTATCAACACCTGTTCGGTGACTGACAACGCCGACAAGAAGTGCCGCAAGGTGGTGCGCGAAGCACTTCGCTACGCTCCGGATGCCTACGTGTGCGTGGTGGGCTGCTACGCCCAGCTCAAACCGCGCGAGATTGCCGAAATTCCCGGCGTAGACGCGGTGCTGGGAGCGGCCGAGAAGTTCCGTCTGCTCGAGTTGCTCGATGGCTTCGTGAAGCAACCGCAAACCCAGGTGATGGCTTCGGAGGTCGATCAGGCCCGCGACTTCCATCCCGCTCATTCAATCAACGATCGCACCCGCACCTTTCTGAAGGTGCAAGACGGCTGCAATTACCACTGCACCTTCTGCACCATCCCCCAGGCCCGGGGCAAAAGCCGCAGCGCCAGCATCGACAGCGTGACGGCCTCGGCCCGGCAGATTGCCGCCACCGCCGTGCGCGAAGTGGTGCTCACCGGAGTGAACATCGGCGATTTCGGTATTGAGGACGGACGGCGACAAAGCCGCTTCCTGGATCTAGTGCAGGAATTGGACAGGGTAGAAGGAATCGACCGCTTTCGCATCTCTTCTATTGAACCTAACCTGCTGAGTAACGATATTATCGAGATGGTGGCGCAATCGCAGCGCTTTGTGCCGCACTTCCACCTGCCGTTGCAGTCGGGAAGCGACAGGATTTTGCGCCTGATGCGTCGCCGCTACGCGCGTGAATTGTACGCGGACCGGGTGCGCAGCATCAAGCAGCAGATGCCGCATGCTTGCATTGGGGTAGACGTGATCGTGGGTTTCCCCGGCGAAAGCGACGACGACTTTCTAGAAACTTATCACTTCCTGAACGAACTGCCCGTTTCGTATTTACACGTGTTTACCTACTCTGAGCGGGCCAACACCCCGGCGGCCACCATGCCCGACCCCGTGCCGCCGTCCGTGCGCCGCGAGCGCTCCACCATGCTGCGCACCCTGTCGGAGAAGAAGCGGCGGAAGTTCTACGAAGAAAACGTGGGGCGCACCGCCACCGTGCTCTTCGAAGAGGCCGAGGGCGACCGCATGCACGGCTTCACCGAGAACTACGTCCGCGTGAGCGCCCGCTACGACCCGCTGCTGGTGAACGAACTAAAAGAAGTGCGACTACGGGCGGTGAACGAACACAGCACGATGGAGGTGGAAGAAGCAACGGAGTACGTAGTGCACCCATAAGATGGAACGATTAACCCTAACCTAAGACAATGACCACATCCAACGCTTGGCCCGCCCTTCACTACCCCGACCTGAAAGACACCCTGACCCCCCTGCACCTGTGGATGCAGATGGTCGGCAAGATTCGCCTGCGCCAGATGCCCTGGATCAACCATTCGTGGCACGTTTCCCTGTACGTTTCGCCCCGCGGACTCACCACCGGCAGCATCCCCTATGAGCAGGGCGTGTTCAGCCTGGAATTCGACTTCCTGCAACACCAACTTGTTTTGACGACCAGCACCGGGCAACACACCGCACTTCCCCTGTCCGGCGGCACCATTGCCGAACTTTACCAACAGTTGCTGACCCTGCTTCAGCAAGCAGATATCACGGTGGATATCCACCCCCGCCCCAACGAGATGGACCCGGCCGTGCCCTTTGATCAGGACCATAAAGCCCGCTCGTAACAGTTTAGGTAGTTTGTAGATCACGCAGGAAAGACTCGCCGTTAAGTACTCGGCAGAGTTCGGTAAAGACTGACTTATGCTGCTTGCGTGCAGTAGAGATAAAGCTACGGATACGCGCATAGTAATCCGCCCCGATAGTAGCTCGGAAACATCCGCTTACTTTCAGCTTGGTTTTCCACGGCCGAATATCTCGTTCAGCTAAGTTGTTGGTAAAAGGGACCACTTCGTGCTGGGCGAAGGCTAATACGGCCGATTGATGTTTGACCAAACGATCCATCAAATTACGTCCCTTACTCTGTTTGGGACGTCCCGGTCTGGCCAGACCTCGGCCCCGCGGTTCCGGGGGTGGTTCTTCCCGGTTGGCTTGTTGCAAGATAGTTTGGTATTGGCCAATGGTAGCTTGTAGTGCTACGCTGCTCAGCGTGCCGGTTCCTTGCTCGGTGGCTAAGTAAGTACTCATCAACAGGGTGTGCATTTGAATAGCCCAGTGGCTTCCCCGTTCAATCAAGGCGGTGAGTTCACGCAACAAATGCGCTCCGCACAGAGCGTGTTTGTACTGTCCCCCGGTAAAGTAGCTGAGCCAGCAATCATGCACTACCCATCCATCATAGCCCGGCAATACGCTCTTAGGGTCTTGCAGTGCCTGCCCCCCTCGTTTGTTGTGCCCAAAGAAGTAGGTGAACAAACTGCTGCAGGCTACGTGCAACCAATGCAGTTGTCCTGCCACACGCCCCCCGGTTTCATCCACATGAATAAGGGCTTGCTTGCCTAGTTGATCACGAATGATGGCCTCTTCTAGTGCTAATCGTTCATAGTAGCAGGCGTTGGCTGACTGAATTGTAGATTCGTTGAGGGCATAGCCGAACAAATCGGTAAACAAACTCTTAATTGCGCCTGTCGGCATATTATGCCCTACACTGAGCAAACTGACCAATGCTTTCACCTTATGACCGTATTGTACAGGAGCCGATACATCTTCGGGAAAAACCCCTTGGTGTACTTTCCCACAACCAGGGCATGCTTTGCACTCCGTGCGGTGTTCGGTGACCACCAATGCTTGGGGTGGCAGATCAAATACCTGTCGTTTAGCAGTAAGCTGCCCGCTCACTTCACTAAGTGCATTACCGCACTGGCAAACATCAGCTACCTTATGGAGAACCACTTGGTCAGCTTGGCCTACCATCCGAAGGGTATCGCCTCGGTGACCGGGCTGTCCACCACGTCGCTTGCCCGAAGAGCGCGGAAAGGCGGGCTGCTTGGCAAGTCCATCGCTAGAAGGCGGACGGCTGCTATTACGGCTGTTTTGACCCAGCATGGCTTCTAGCTCGGCTATCCGAGATAAAGCGGCCTGCAAACTGGCTTGCAGTTCACTAATCTGTTGGGCCTGCTGCGCTATGGTCTCCTTATCACTCATCAGTGGCTAGTTCCGAAGCTTTTTTCTATTTTGCAAATCCACCTAAACAGTTACGCCCGCTCGTATAATCCCGACCACGCCCATGCGGTGTGGCAGGTGCTCGTCCGTATTCATAACGTGTTCACGAACTTCCGGGCCGACTTCATCGGTAAGGTAAGTCCGGTGCACCTGTTTTGGGGAGCGTTCGATCTGGCGGTGACGCGCTTCTCAGGACGCGAGGCGCCGAAGCACCCGGGCGGAGCCCCCAACATTCCGCTGGAGGTGATGCAGGAAGCCTACTCGCACGAGGTGAGCAGCGCCGGTTTCTGGCCCGGCAATCCCGACTTTCCGGAAGCGGCGTTTTACTCCTACTGTTACCCTACGCCTGATGCTTTTAAGAACCAAGTCGTACAACCCGAGGCGGCTTATTATCACCAAGAACTAAGCGAGTTTATCCTGCCCTACGCAGCGGTGCAGCAGGCCGATGATCCGGATGCTATGCTGATGAATTTTCTGCAAACCACCTACGAAGCAGCCGCCAACACCGGGCAGTGGGACCGCACGGCCCTGGAGTGCGATCTGTCGTATCTGAAAAAGTAGCCGCATGACAACTTCCACCGCGAGCCGTTCGCCGAAGCCTGTCTTGGTGGCTTTATCTCTGCTTACCTGCTGCTTGCAGATTATCCCTCCGCTACTTCAAGCTCAGTCATTCACCCTGCCCGACCGCAAGGCCAACCTGGGTGAGGTGCACTACAGCGCCCGCGTCGGCTGCACCGTCGGCACCGAGGGAGAACGGTTTCAGGCCCGGGTGGTTCCGGAAGGCGGTCGCCTCAGTTCGGTGCAAGTGGCAACGGGTGGTTCGGTAGTGCACAGCCTTCGTTTCGACTACACCGATGCCGACGGAAACGAGCAAACGCATTTGGTAGGAGACGAAGATGGCGACTGGCAAGAATCCTTCGTCGTTCCGCCGGGGCGCACTCTGGTGGGCATCAGCGGAGCCGGGGGCTGGTGGATCGACCGCCTCGTGTTTCACCTCGACGATGGCACCACCTCACCCGCCTACGGGGGCACGGGCGGTGGCGATACCGACTTCAGTTTGCTACTAGCCCAGCGCGACGGAAAGTGGAAAGGGCGCCTGATGGGCTTCTGGGGAACAGTGGGCGAACACATCGAGTCGCTGGGGCTGGTGTTCTGGCCGCTAGAGTAAGCGGGTTGCTAGCGATATGAGGCAAAGTAACCTGCTGATAGTATCAGAATCGAAGGCAAATATCTATCTTGAAACTACAGTGGCGTAAACCCACCAAAACATCTTAAACGATGAATTCGTAGAATTTCCCGATTACGAATTCCGTGGGTTTTAGGACTTGTTACTAGTTTTTTGCCCGAAAAATTCGTAGGTTTTTTCTTCAAACATACAAAGCGAGGTTATGAAAAGGCTTAAAATTGAAACTCTTTCTGCGGAAGCAGCCAAAGCTGTATTAACTGTCTTAGACCTTATCGCGCAGCTTGATGAGACGGTACTCATTGAAAAAGATGAGGAACCTCTTTACACCCTATCCCGAATTGGTGCCTCGCACTTAGACGACGCCCCTGCAGATATGCTGCCTTCGGAGATATTTAAAGAACTATCTAATAAGTTTGACCATGACCGCCTCGATGAGATTGAAAAGCGCAAGCACTCTATGAAAACTCTCTGATGGCAAAGAATCCATCCCAGACAATTTTGTGTGATACCGGTATATTCATTCAAGCACTGCGCGGAAGTCAAACGATGCTGGATGAATTGGATTCTTTAGGTACCAAACGCATTGCTTACTCGGCTATCACCAAGGCAGAGCTTTACTATGGGGTAAAAAAAAGGAGGTTACTAATACTAAGATTCTACTCAACCGCTTTAAGCATTTCTCGATTGACCCGGCCATCACCGACCGATTCGTACAGATGATGTATGAATACCGTGATCAAAATCCACAAGTGACTGACTGCTTCATCGCTGCTACCGCGTTAACTTACAGTTTTCAACTTTTTACCCTCAATCGCACTCATTTTTCCTACTATCAGAATCTGACGCTCTACAATCCTATCTACCGCCATTTGTAGTTACCCCAACTGACTGATGTAGTCACTTTTTCCGCTTCCCCTTCTTCCCACCTTGCTCAGCTTCCCGCATCAGGGCTTTCCAATCGGTATCGGCATCCAGTGACGCGTCCAGGGTTTCGGCGTAGTCTACGCGGTCCAGCGATAGCTCCTCAATGGGCTGGCCCAAATACGCTTCAATAGCGGCCAGCGTTTCCTGTTCCTCTTCGCTACAGAACGACACCGCCCGCCCCTTATGGCGGCCCCGTCCGGTGCGGCCCACCCGATGCACGTAGTTCTCGGGCGGCGTGGGCAGGTCGTAGTTTACCACCAGATCCACGTTGGGGATGTCGATGCCACGGGCGCTCACGTCGGTAGCCACCAACAAGTTCACCGTCCCCTGTTTGAACGCTTCCAGCACCCGCAGCCGGTCGTCTTGCTCCTTGCCGCCGTGGATGGTCTGGCTGGCAATGTCCACCCGCTGCATGGCCCGTTGCACCCGCTCGGCCCGCACTTGGGTGCGCACAAACACCAGCAGCTTGCCGCCGGAATTCTCGCGCACCAGCCGCTCCAGAAAGAACCGCTTGTCGTCCATCGCCACCCGCACCACGGCGTGGGTCACGTTCTTGGCCACCGGGTTTTTAGGCGAAATCTGAATGCGAATGGGGTTGGTCACCAGCGAATAGGCCAGCTTTTTGATTCGCTCATCAATGGTCGCCGAGAAGAACAACGTCTGCCGTTGCTGGGGCAAGCGCTTGATCAGGTCGCGAATGTCGTTGATAAAGCCCAGGTCGAGCATGTGGTCGGCCTCGTCCAGGATCAACGTCTCCACCCGGTTTAGGCGGAGGTGCCCCTGACTGGCCAGGTCAAAGAGTCGGCCAGGGGTAGCCACCAACACGTCGACGCCCCGTTCCAACTGCGCAATTTGCGGGTCTTGCTCCACGCCGCCCACCACTCCGTAGGTCTTCACCCGGGTATACTGCGCCAGCTGCTCGAAGGCCTCGGCAATCTGCAACGCCAACTCGCGCGTTGGCACCATCACCACGCACTTGATGCCGTCGGGACGCTTGCGCTGCTTGCGGATGTGCAACTGGTGAATCACCGGGATGGCGAAGGCGGCCGTCTTGCCCGTGCCCGTCTGCGCGATGGCCAGCACGTCTTCTCCCTTCAGCACCGGCGGAATGGCCTTGTACTGAATGTCGGTGGGCCGCCGGAAGTCGAGCTGCTGCAGCGCCCGCTTGATCTCGTCGGCAATGGGGTATTGGTCAAATTTCATAGAGAATGGGTTGACTGCTCAATTGTTCGATGGCTCGATTGTTAGCATCAACAACTTAACAATCGAGCCATTGAACAATCGAACCATAAACAACTCGGTAGACTAATCACCTTCCTTTATCGCGTGGGCTTCCAACGCCTCCAACGATACGTACTTCAACACCGCTTCGTGAGTCGCCTCCGGCACCACGGGTGGGGCCACTCCGGCTTCATGCGCCTCTTGCCAGCGCGAGGCGCACAGGCACCAGCGGTCGCCGGGCTTGAGTCCCGGAAAACCGTAGGCAGGCATCGGGTTGATCAGGTCGTTGCCCCGACTTTGCGAAAACAGCAAGAATGCTTCGGTTACCTGCGCGCAGACCACGTGCTTGCCGCCGTCCTGCGGACCCGTCACACAGTGCCCGTCGCGGTAGAAGCCGGTCATTGGGTCGGTGCAGCATACCTGTAAGGTTGTTCCTAAAATGTTCTTTTCTTCAGCCATAGTATCTAAAGCCAAAACCCGCCGCAATGTTCTATTTCAGACAGCCAAAACCAACCCTTGGTTGCGCAACTTACCCCTTTTTCGCCCTCCTAACCCTGGTCCGAATCTCTGAATAGTACAAAATAGCACCGAAGACGCTTCTCCGAAGCTAAGCCGAAGCTCGGCCGAAGAAAACCCGAAGCTGCGCAAAGGGCGAAAAATGAGAATAATGCAATTTAACCGTTTTTAACCGCCGCCCATCAACTAATTGTCTCTGTGCTTCGTTGCTCTTGAGTAAATCAGTACTTTGCGTTTGCTTTTCTCTTCACTATACATCGCTTAAACCTATGTACCTAAAGTATCTTTCCGTTACTATATATTTGCTCTTACTCATTGGTATTTCAACCGCTGGGGCTCAGTCTGTTTCTCAAGACCTGGGCAGCGACATTCCGGTAGATTCCACCATCCGCACCGGCACGCTCGATAACGGACTCACCTACTACATCCGCCGCAACCAGCAGCCCGAAAACCGGGTAGAGCTTCGGCTGGCCGTCAACGCCGGGTCTATCCTGGAGAACGACAACCAACTGGGCCTGGCCCACTTCACTGAGCACATGGCCTTCAACGGCACCGAGCACTACGCCAAGAACGAACTGGTGAGCACCCTGCAATCGGCCGGAGTGCGCTTCGGCGCGCACCTGAACGCTTACACCAGCTTCGACGAGACGGTCTACATGCTGATGCTGCCCACTGCCGACACCACGCTGGAAGACGGACTACAAATTCTGGAAGACTGGGCGCAGGGCATCACCTTTGAAGACGAAGAGATCGACAAAGAGCGGGGCGTGGTTATTGAAGAGTGGCGCATCGGGCAGGGAGCCCAGCAACGCATGCGCGACGAATACCTGCCGGTGCTACTGTCTGACTCCCGCTACGCCCAACGTTTGCCCATCGGCACCAAGGAGGTGCTGGAAAACTTTGACTACGCCACCCTGCGGCAGTTCTACCAAGACTGGTATCGCCCCGATCTGATGGCCGTGGTAGCCGTGGGCGACATCAACGTCGATTCGATGGAAGCGCAGATCAAGCAGTACTTCGGCGAACTCAAGAACCCCGACCAACAACGGGAGCGCACCGCTTACGACATCCCCAACCACGACGACACCAAGGTGGTGGTGGTCACCGACCCCGAGGCCACCTTCAACCAGTTGAGCCTGTACTACAAGAGCGATGAAGCGCCCGAAGAAGAAGAAACCCTGCGCGACTACCGGCAGTCGGTGCTGGAAAACACCTTCACCGGCATGCTCAACGACCGCCTGGGCGAGCTTACGCAGTCGGCCGACCCGCCCTTCATCAACGCGGGCACCTACTACGGCGACATCGTGCGGGCCAAAGACGCCTTCCAGGCCTTCGCCATCGTGCCCGAGGGCGGTATTGAACGGGGGCTAAAAACCCTGGTGGAGCAGATGGAAAAGGTGCGGCAGTTTGGCTTCACTCCCACCGAGCTAGACCGTTACAAGCGGCAGTTGCTCACCGCCTACGAACGGGCCTACAACGAGCGCGAAAAGACCGAGTCGAAGAGCTACGCCAACGAGTACGTGCGCAACTTCTTGGAGGGCGAACCGATTCCGGGCATCGCCTTTGAGTACCAGTTCATGCAGCAGTATCTGCCCGAGGTGACGCTAGACGAGATCAACGCCCTGGCCGACCAATGGATGCGCGACGAGAACCGCGTGGTGGTGGTGATGGCCCCCGAGAAAGAAGGCATCCCGGTGCCTACCTCCGATGAGGTACGGCAGTACCTGAAAGAAGCCGGTGCGGCCGAAGTCACCGCCTACACCGAGGAAGCCGTCGCCGAATCGCTGATGGACATCCCGCCCGCCGCCGGGCAGATCACCGCCGAGAAAACCCTGGACTCTTTGGGGGTCACCGAGCTGACGTTCGGCAACGGGGTGCGCGCCGTGCTCAAGCCCACCGATTTCAAGGCCGATGAGATTCTGATGCTAGCCAGCAGTCCGGGCGGGCACTCGCTCTACGACCTGGATACCTACTACTCGGCCAGCAATGCCGACAACGTGATTCGGCAGAGCGGGGTGAGTAACCTGTCGCTGGTGGCGCTGGATAAGTTTCTGGCCGACAAAACCGCCGGGGTGCGGCCCTACATCGGCGAGTTGAAAGAAGGTTTCTCGGGCAACGCCACGCTCCGCGACCTGGAGACGCTACTGCAACTCACCCACCTGTATTTCACTGAGCCCCGCATCGACACCGCCTCGTTCCAGTCGTACATCACCAAGAACAAGGCAATCTACCAAGACCTGCTCTCTAACCCGCAGTACTACTACCAGGACCGGCGCTCACGCATCCTGTCGCAAGACAACCCGCGGGGCGGGGGCTACCCCACCGTGGCCGACTGGGACAAGGTGAAACTGGATGAAGTGGACAGCGTGTACCGCGACCGCTTCGCCGACGCCAGCGACTTCACCTTCTTCTTCGTGGGCAACTTCGAGGTGGACAGCCTGAAACCGCTGTTGGCGACTTATCTGGGAAGTCTGCCGAGCACCAACCGCGAAGAAACCTGGAAAGACGTGGGCGTGCGTCCGCCGAGCGGAGCAGTGAAAGAAGACGTGTTCAAGGGCAACGACCCCAAGAGCATGGTGAGCCTGACCTTCACCGGCGAGATGGATTACGACCGCGAGGAAGCCTTCGAGCTGAACGCATTGATCCAAGCCCTTAACATTAAGCTGATTGAAGAAATCCGCGAGAAGCGCAGTGGGGTGTACGGCATTAGTGCCCGGGGCAGCGCCACTAAGTACCCTTACGAGCACTACAGTATCTCTATCGGCTTCCCCTGCGCCCCCGAGAACGTAGACACCCTAACCGAGGCAGTTTACGATGAGATTGAGAAACTACAGGCCAACGGCCCCACTCAGGCTGACTTGCAAAAGGTAAAGGAAACGCTGCGGCGAGAAATAGAAACTAACCTGAAGGAAAACGGCTACTGGCTGCGCACGCTAGAGGAAGCTTACTTCAACGGCGATGACCTGAACGAGATCGTGGACTACGAAGCGGCTATTGAGGAGTTGTCGGTTCCTAAACTAAAGGCGCTGGCCAACAAGTACTTCGACGTGGATGAAGCCATTGAGGTGGTGTTGTATCCCGAAGAAGCAGTAGAAACCAGCGAGCCTGCTCTGACGAATGAGGGGCAGTAGAGGTTGGTGCGAGCTAGATTAGCGTAGGGACTTGCGAAGTACATTATTGATTTAATCAGAAAAGGCAGCTTTTTGACTAAGAGATTGCTGATGTACTTGGCGCTGAAGTTGCTGTTACTAGCGATTTGGACAAAATCAATAAAGAAGGTTACGCGACAGACAACTCCTGTTACTACACGTTGCAAATAAACGTAATTGCGTTTATACATATGTTAGCGGCAATTCTTTAAGAACCGAACAGTCAAAATAAAACGAAATGAAAACGTTAAAGATATTGACTTTTCTTCTACTTTGTCTTTCTTTCGGTGACACGTATGGTCAAACCAATAGCAGACTGGCAGCAAGAATTGATAGTTTGTACGCTGTAGACCAAAGCGTTCAAAATAATATACAGAAGGCTCTTCAAAACAAAGTCGCATTTGATACCATTCAGAAGCTACAGACAATTGAGAAGCAAATGTTTGATAGACACATACCGATTGTAAAAAAGATATTTGCTACAAATGGCTACCCAACAGTGAAAAAAGTAGGCACCGACGCCTCGCACCATTTCTTTGTTTTGATACAACATTCGGATAGTGACCCTACATTTCAATCTTCCATGCTTCCTATCTTAAAAAAGCTGTCAAAAAAAGGTGAGATTTCAAAGAAGGATTACGCTTATCTGTACGATAGAGTGCAAAGGAACACTGGGAAAAAGCAGTTGTATGGAACCCAACTTTCGTTTGATAGTAAAGGCAATTTGTTCGACAGTACAAACAAAATCATCATTCCTAAGGACTTGGTGGACCCTGAAAACGTTGACAAGCGAAGGAAAAAGATGGGACTTGAACCTTTGGAACAGTATTATGAAACTGCATTAAAGAGGGTCGGAAGATCCCGAAAGAAAAATTAGAACAGCCGCTAACAGCGATTTTGCGTCAGCAGGGGGTGACGAACAAAATCTCGGCTCTTTATTCTTTGTTCAGCAGCAGTTCCGGCAGACGGAATACACATGGGCTTTTAAAAAAGTTCTGTACTTTAATTCCCTAAGCGGCTTCAATTCGGGGCTGGACGTTTTCCAAGTGCTCTGCCGAACGCAAAGCCGATGACCGTTGACTACAAATTCTCTTATACCCATGTCAGACTACACTAAGTATCTGATCTAACCAGCAAGACCGACTACTCCCCACCTCTCTTCACCGCCCCCACCTCATCGGCCCAAGCTTCGTAATCCGCCGCCATTTGCTGCGTCACCTTGGGATACTCAGCCGCTACGTCCCGTAACTCGGTCGGGTCGGTCTTCATATCGAACAACGACCACGTATAATTGGGCGCGTGCGAAACGATTTTCCAGCGGCCCTGTCGCATCGCCTGGTGGCCGATGTGTTCCCAGAATAGGGGGCGACTTTCGTCGGCTAGGCTGTCGGCGGCCAGCTGGGGCAGCAGGCTTCGGCCGCGCAGGGGTTTGAGCGTGCGACCTTGGTAGTCGGTGGGGTAGGGCACCTGGGCCACCTCGGCGCAGGTGGCCATGATGTCTACCACGTGGGCGTAGGGCTGCACCCATTCGTTTTGTCGCTCAATACCGGCGGGCCAGTGGGCAATCAGGGGCGTGGCAATGCCTCCCTCTTCGGTCCACTGCTTGTAGCGCCGAAAGGGAGTGTTCGACGCCACCGCCCAGGGCTTGCGGTAGGCTACGTACGAGCCCGGTTCGCCAATCGGCACGCTGGGGTCGTTAAGTTGGCGTCCGCTGATCTCCTCGGCGCAGCCGCCGTTGTCCGACAGAAACAGAATGAGCGTGTTGTCCCAGGCGTCGTTCTTCTGCAAAGTCTCAAACACCCGGCCCAAGCCCTGGTCCATGCGATCAACCATCGCGGCGTACACCTGCATCCGACGTGCCCACTCATTCCGGTTCGTCACGTCAGACCAATTCTCGGCGGTGGTGTCCCAGGGGGACAGGGTGTAGGTGGAGTCTACTGCCCCGATCTGCCGCATCCGGGCGTAGCGTTGCTGCCGTAGGCTGTCCCAACCCGAATGGTAGTTGTCCTCGTAGCGAGCAATGTCTTCCGGCAACGCGTGCAGCGGCCAGTGGGGAGCGGTGTAGGCCAGGTACATCAAGAAGGGCTGTTCTTCCGGCTGGCCAAAGTGATCGGCCAGAAACTCGGTCGCCCGGTCCGAAAAGGCATCGGTCATGTAAAAGCCCTGCGCCGGGGGAGTCCATTCTTCGTCGTCGAGCACCATGCGGCGGACGCGCGGTTGGTCTTTGATGATCTCATAGTAGCTGCTGGCCCCGCTGATGAGTCCGAAGTAGCGATCAAAGCCGCGCTGCCGGGGCCAGTGCTCGGGCTTTTCGCCCACGTGCCACTTGCCTACCATGTAAGTGGAGTAGCCCGCCTGGCCCAGCAACTCGGCGATGGTAAGCGTGCTGTCGTTTAGGAAACCCTGGTAGGCTCCGAGCTCGGGCTGGCTCTCCATCCCACTCACCATAGCGCCCATGCCCGCTTCGTGGGGATACACTCCGGTGAGCAAAGCCGCCCGGGTGGGGCAGCAGCGAGCCGCGTTGTAGAAGTGCCGAAAGCGCAGTCCGTTGGCGGCCAGTGCGTCTAGGTTCGGAGTGGCAATCTCGCTACCGTAGCTGCCAATGTCGGAGTAACCCATGTCATCGGCCATAATCACCAGGATGTTGGGGGGCGGGAGCGGTTCGGGCGGGGGGGAAGAGGAAGGCTGACAACCGGCGAACAGTATCCCGAGCAGCAGTGCGTAGCGTTTTTTATGAACGCTGAGGGGAAAGCCCGGCAACGACGAGTGGGTGAGAAACATACGCAGAAAATGGTTAGGGTGAGCAGATTCGTTACGCCGATACCGTGCGGATGACGAAGGGAGTTTTTCCGCTTCCGGTTACCGTGAGCGGTTGGTCCGTGAGGATCGTGAGGTGAATGGTGGGAGGAATTTTCGTTCGGGCACTGTCCAGCAGCACCTGCTGATCCTGGTCACTAAACGCGGGCTCCACGTCCAAACGCACCTCTACGCGATCGGCTTGGTGCTGAATGAACTGCGCCCGCCGCAGGTGTTTCACTTCTTTGGGAATATTATTAAGCGCCTGAATTCGCTCGCCCTGGGGAGTGATTAAAAACTCGCTTTCCCGCCCGATAATCCGGGTGAACGGTTTCAGACCAAGGGCTACCTGGGCCAGGTCTGCGTCGGTATAATGCGCCGGGTAGGCAATATAATCGCCCGTATCGTAGCGCACCAGGGGCATTTTATCCTTCCAGTAGCCGGTGGCTACAATTTTAGCCCGTTTAAGACCTTCCTCTGCCGCTTCATCATCGGGGAAGAGCTCCACGAAGCCGTAGGCGGGATGAAACCACGCCTCGTCTGGAGTGCGCTGGTAGCTCAAGCATGCCCGCTCCGCTTGTCCGTAGTAATCAACAATCTCGCCCCCAAAAGCTTCCTTCATTCGGCTCCACGCCGTTGGGGTGAGCATCTCGGACGAACTCAGGGTCACCGGAATTGACAACTTCCGGTTGTTCAGCAGGCACAAAGAAGCCAGAAAATCGGCCCCCGTGGGGTACACCCAGAAGATATCCGGCCGAAACTTAGCCAGTTCATCAATATACCAATCGGCGGTGGCCTTGTTTAGGTGCGGAAAAGAAAGAATGAGCTGGTTGTTGTGACGATAGGCACCAAAGGGGGGTAACTGCTCAGCGGGATCTTTCACCGTATCGCCCCGAAGCACCGCCACCCGGGCGTTCCGAAATTGTAACGACTCAGGAGTGAGCAGGGCATCTAAGAGTGCTTGTTCGGCAGCGATGTTTTTCAGACTGCGCTTAAGGCGAAGCGGAACCCCACTCGAACCGCTGGTAGACGCCGGAATGGTAATCCATTGGTTGGTATGAAAGAGCGTGGGATCTTGTCGGACTAATTCTTTGTGGAGGATTGGCCACTCAGAAAGAACCAGGCTACGGCCTCTGCCGTACTTTGTTTTGAGGGCGGCCTTGAGTGTTTGATTAAGTAGGGGTTGCACCGCCGAGTAGCGATTGACCACCGATGTCAGTTCAACGGTGCGAACGGTGGCGGAAATAGCAGGGTAAAAGAAAGGATTGTAACGCAGTAGGTTATTTAATCCGGATAGTGATTTAACAAATCTTGCTAACGCTAACAACTGACTTCTCATACAAAAACCTATGGTATCGCTTCGTCTCCTGGGATCCGTAAAAGTAAAAGTAGCTAAATTCTGGTGATTTCATTTAGGACGTAACAAAGATGGGCGCTAAATCTTCTTACTTTAAGCTACTGCTGAGTTTCCTCTACACTTTATGAGTAAAATTTAGGACAATTGCGCTAAGGTGCTTTTTTTAGGAAAGACTAAATAGTGAGCCAACGGCCCTAAACGTGCGGTTTACATAGGATTTTTTTAAGAGAGAAAATGGGACTGCTTTTTGACACACATTTTATTTATTTTATTCCGCTTAAGTTAAGTTAGATTATCTACTGAAAGCTTGGGTGCTGCTTCCGCTAAACTGTTGTATGATGAAGAAGACGGTACTGATTATTGACGATGAACAGGAGATATGTTTCTTGCTGGCAATGCTACTTAAGCAGCTGGGCTACGAGGCTGATTATGCCCACTCGATGCACGATGGCCTAGCCAAGCTAGCGGCTAGAGACGATATCGATATCGTTTTTCTGGACCTCAACCTTCCAGACGGGCTAGGGTACAGCATGATTCCTACTATCAAACGACAAAATCCAACCACCAAAGTGGTGATGATCAGCGCGCACGATGGCATGCTGCGCCGCATAAAAGATGAGGTCAGCGACGTGGACGACTACATTAGCAAACCGTTTAGCCGCAATCACATTGAGTCCACCCTCGAGCATTTGACAGACTAGCCAAAACAAACTTCCTCTCTTCGCATTATACCTATGCACGTGCACGTAATTTTTCTTTATATTTAGTCGCACGGAGGCGCAAAGCTTCCGAATTGTCTCACATCAGCTCGCTACTCAATGAATAAAGTTCTTATCGTCGACGACGACCAGGATATCCGATTGCTTCTGGATCGGTTTCTTTCTAAGAACAACTTTACTACCAAAACTGCCTCTACCGGTGAAGAAGCCAGTCAACTGCTGCGCGAACAGAATTTTGATTTGGTCGTGTGCGACTTTAAACTGCCCGATCTCAACGGCCTCGAACTGATTCAGCGTATCAAAATCCTTCGTCCCCAGGCGGCCATTATCGTCATCACCGGGTACTCCGACGTGAAAGTAGCCGTAAAAGCGATCAAACTAGGCGCTTACGACTACGTGACCAAACCTTTGTATCCGGATGAGATTTTGCTCACCATCAAGCAGGCGATCAAGAGCGGCGCCAAGCCCAAAGAATCACCCAAAGAACCCACCGAGCAAAACGGATTTATTATCGGCGAAAGCCCGCAGTCGAAGCAGGTGATGAAACACGTGGAGCTCATTGCCCCCACCGATATGTCGGTGATCATTCAGGGAGAAACCGGAACGGGCAAAGAGTTTGTCGCCAACGAGATTCATCGGCACAGCCACCGAAAAGACAAGCCCTTCGTCGCTATCGACTGCGGAGCGCTACCCAAAGAACTGGCCGGTAGCGAACTGTTCGGGCACGTGAAAGGGGCCTTCACCGGGGCGATCAACGACAAAACCGGTAGCTTTGAATCGGCCGACGGAGGCACTTTGTTTCTCGATGAGATCGGTAACCTGTCGTACGAAAACCAGGTTAAGCTACTGCGCGTTATCCAAGAACGCAAAATAAAGCAGATCGGCAGCACCAAAGATATTCCCATCGACGTTCGGGTGATTGTGGCCACCAACGAAAACCTGGCGGAAGCGGTGAAGCAAGGCGAGTTTCGCGAAGATCTCTACCACCGCTTCAACGAGTTCAAAATCAACTTAGCCCCCATCCGCGAGCGAAAAACCGACGTCCGGGTGTTTGCTCATCACTTTTTGAAGACCGCCAACCGAGACTTGAACAAACAGGTGCAGGGCTTTGAGGAAGCGGTGATGGAGAAAATGAAGGACTACTACTGGCACGGCAACCTGCGGGAGCTGCACAACGTGGTGAAACGCTCGGTGCTGCTCACCCAGGGAGACGTGGTAACGCTGGATGCCCTTCCTGAAGAAATAAAGTCGCCCCGCTACTTCGAGGAGCCCACCGCCGAAGTTCCCCTGAGCGAGCCTGCCAACCTGAAAGCGGTCTCCAAAATTGCCGAGCGGGATGCTATTATCAGCGTGCTCGAGAAAACCGGGTACAACAAGTCGAAGGCGGCCAACGTACTGAATATTGATCGCAAGACGCTCTACAACAAAATGAAGTCCTACGATATTGATCTGTAGCCTCCCGCATGGAACCCAACCCGACCGATTCGGCTGACTTGCTCAGTATTTTTTTGAAAAACACCGAAGAGGGGGTGCTTTTA
Source organism: Cyclobacteriaceae bacterium (assembly GCA_965217295.1). Lineage (GTDB taxonomy): Bacteria > Bacteroidota > Bacteroidia > Cytophagales > Cyclobacteriaceae > Tunicatimonas. The sequence goes on along the minus strand of CBDCHR010000008.1, from coordinate 182,042 downwards.
TATCAGGCGGTGCGTGATCCTAAGCAAAAGATCATCGACTTCAGCTTCAAGCTTTTCAATGAGCAAGCGTTGTGCTTTGTTCGGCGAGAAGCAGAAGACCTTCGAGGAAAAACGATGCTCCAGGTGTTTCCGGGCGTGCAAGAAGCCGGTCTGTTCGATGCCTACTGCAACGTGGTGAACCACCAAGAAGCCTACCGCACCGAGCAGTTTTATGACTACGACGGCCTTCATCACTGGTTCAAGATTGTGGCCAGTGCCACCCACGACCATCTGTTGGTCACCTTCCGCGACATTAGCGAGTATAAAGAAGTTATCCTTGAGAACGAACGGAGCAAGAAGTTATATACCACACTGGTGAACGCCCTGCCGGGCATCGATGTGGCGCTGATCACCGACGAGCAGCGCTTTGTTATTGCGAAGGGCGCTCCGCTCAGGGCTTTTGGCCACGCGCAAGAGGTGCCCGCGGGGGGGCGCTTATTTCAAGATATTCCTCACGACGTATCCGAACGGTTCTCGCAGTGGTGGCGGCAGCACTGGAAAGGAAAACCCGTCCGGGTAGAAATCACCTCCGATCAGCAGCAGTATCAGCTGAATCTCATGCCCCTGGCCACTGAGCAAGAAAAGGGCGGGGCGCTGCTGGTGGCCATTGACGTGAGTATCTACGGGGCCACCGACACCGAACTACGCAACCAACTCTACGAACTGGAAAGCACCAAAGAAAGCCTGGAACAATTTGCCTACGTGGCCTCGCACGATTTGCAGGAGCCGCTTCGCAAGATCAGAGCCTTTGGCGACCGGCTTAGTGCCAAATATAGTAGCCAACTGGAAGGAAGCGGACAAGACTACATTGCCCGCATGCAAAACGCGGCCGAACGAATGCAACAACTGATCGACGATCTGCTTCAGTACTCGCGGGTGGGGCGTGCCCGGGGGGAGTTACAAGCGATAGACCTGAATGAACTAATGGGCGAGGTGGTAGAAACCCTGGAAGAAAGCGTTGTCCAAACGCAGGCAAATATTAGCTACGACCGCTTGCCCACGATTGAGGGAGAAAAATGGCAACTGCGTCAGTTGTTTCAGAACCTGCTCAGCAACGCAATCAAGTTCCGAAAAGCCGATCAGCCACCCGTGATAACCATTCGCGCCGCCGTCGCCTCACCGGAACAACTGGGCCGACTGCGTCAGGAAACGCTCCCCACAACCCAGCATTTCGCCATCACCGTAGCCGACAACGGCATTGGCTTTGACGAGAAGTACCTAGACCGTATCTTCGCTATCTTTCAGCGCCTGCACGGGCGCAATGAGTACAAGGGTACTGGTATTGGCTTGGCCATTTGCCAGAAAATTGTAGAAAGTTATCACGGTGTCATCTACGCGCAGGCCGTGCCCGATCAAGGAGCCACCTTCTGTATAGTGCTACCGGAAACGCAACCTATCACCTTATGAGCAAGCTTCCCAAAACCATCACCATTCTGATGGCCGACGACGACCCCGATGATCGGATGCTGGCCGAAGAAGCATTATCGGAAAACAAATTGGCCAACGACCTGCACTTTGTGGAAGACGGAGTGGAGTTGATGGATTATTTGCACCAACGGGGCAAGTTCACCGCCGAAAATGCGCCCGAACCCGGACTCATTCTGCTGGACCTGAACATGCCCAAGAAAGACGGGCGCGAAGCGTTGGCCGAGATCAAGGCCGATCCGGTGCTGCGCCGCATTCCGGTGATTGTGCTCACCACCTCGAAGGCCGACGAAGACATTGTGCGAAGCTACGACCTGGGCGTTAGCTCCTTCATCACCAAGCCAGTGACCTTCGAGGGGCTGGTCGACGTGACTCGAGCCATTGGCGACTACTGGTTTGGCATTGTGGTGCTGCCCAAGGACAAACAAGCGTGAGTTGATGAAAGACTGGGTGAACATACTGCTGGTAGACGATGACGAAGACGACTACGTGTTGCTGCGCGACCTGCTCACCGATATGGAGCAAACTACCTTTCGTATTGAGTGGATCAGCGAGTACGACCAAGGGCTAGCTAAAGTTCTTGAAAACCAACACGACGTCTATCTGGTCGATTATCGACTGGGCAAAAAGAACGGCTTAGACTTACTGCAAGCGGCTATCGCTCAGGGCATTCGCCGCCCCATCATCGTGCTGACCGGCAAGGGGCTTCCCGAGATAGACCTGCGGGCCATGCAGATGGGCGCGGCCGACTACCTGGTGAAAGGGCAGGTGAGCGCCCCGACGATCGAGCGCAGCATTCGCTACGCGATCAAGAACGCGCAGACGATCAGCCAACTGCACAAAGAGGAAGAGCGGTACCGCAGTTTGTTCGAGCAGTCGATCAACGCCATCTACATTACTGATGAACACCTGAAGCTCACCGACGCCAACGTCTCTATGCTGCGGCTGTTTGCTTACGATATGGACAGCCTGCGGCAACGGCACTTACCCGAATTGTTCACCATAGAGAATGACCTTAGTGAATTCGAGCAGGAGCTGTCTCAGTACCGCGTGGTGCGAGATTTCGAGGCTATTCTGCAGCGCAGCGACGGCAAAATGGTGGAGTGTAGCCTATCGGCCGCTTCGCTCACCGATGTGAACGGAAAAGTGATTGGGTACCAGGGAGTGATCGTGGACGTTTCGGAGAAGAAGAAGGTGCAACAAGAACTGATTCGGTTAGAGAAGCTGATGATGACCGGCAACATTGCCCGCAGTATTGCCCACGAGGTTCGAAATCCTTTGACCAACATCGGACTGTCGCTTGAGCAGTTACGCAGCGAACCCGTCGGCAGCGAAGATGCGGACATCTATTTCGACATCATTAAACGCAACGTGGGGCGCATCAACGAGTTGGTCACCGCGATGCTCAACTCTTCCAAACCCTCTCAGTTGGATCTCCAGCCGCAGTTGCTCAATAAGGTGATTGATGCAGCCGTTGGCATCGCCGAAGACCGACTACGCCTTCAGGAGGTGACGCTGGAGAAACGCTACGCCGAAGACCTGCCGCCCGTTTTGCTTGACCAAGAGAAAATCAAGATGGCCCTGCTCAACATTATCAACAATGCCATCGAGGCTGTACCAGTGGGATCGGGCAACATTGTGATCAAAACCGGGGAAGATGCCCGCAACCAATACGTGCAAATCACCGACAATGGCCCAGGGATAGAGAAAGACATGCTGGCTAACCTCTTCGATGCCTTCCACACCAGCAAATCCGGCGGCATGGGGCTCGGACTCACCGCCACGCAGAATATTGTCAACAGCCACGATGGAAAAATCTATCCGACGAGCACTCCGGGCGAAGGGACCACCTTTACCATCGCTTTCAAAAAACGGTTAAACCCTCGGGGCTAATTACACAGGTGAGCGATCATCAGCGAACGAAAACGAGTTTTCTTTTTTTCTAAACGTATTTTATGGGTATCCGATCTACACTAAGCCGTCCGTTGGCGGCCTACGTAGTGCAACAGCAAAAGCAGTGGAGTTTGGCTCCGGAGAAAACCCAGGATCGGGTATTTCGGCAACTGATTGCCGGTGCGAAGAACACGAAGTTTGGGCAGGATCACGCCTTTGCGCAGATTGATCACTACGAACAGTTTAAACGACTGGTGCCGATCCGTGATTATGAAGGATTAAAACCCTACGTAGATCAAATTTTGGCGGGTCAATCGGATGTGCTGTGGCCCGGCAAACCGGCCTACCTGGCCAAAACGTCGGGCACAACCTCGGGGGTCAAGTACATTCCGATCACAGCCGATTCGGTGCCTAACCACATCAACTCAGCCCGCGATGCGTTGCTCAACCACGTGCACGAGCGCGGCAACGGCCGGTTTCTGGACGGAAAGCTAATCTTTTTGTCAGGTAGCCCCGCCATGACGCAAAAAGCGAGCATCCATACCGGGCGGCTGTCGGGCATTGCCAACCACCACGTGCCCGGCTACCTGCGCACCAATCAGTTGCCATCGTACGAAACCAACTGCATTGAAGATTGGGAGACTAAATTAGCGCGCATCGTCGACGAAACGGTGGATCAGGATATGAGTCTGATTTCGGGCATTCCGCCCTGGGTGCAGATGTACTTCGACTGGCTTATCGAGCGGACCGGTCGGCCGGTGGGAGAGTTGTTTCCTAATTTCTCGGTGCTGGTGTACGGCGGAGTGAACTTCGCCCCGTACCGGCGCAAACTGTTTGAGTCGATCGGCCGCCCGGTGGCTTCTATCGAAACTTACCCGGCCTCCGAGGGATTTATTGCTTATCAGGACTCGCAATCCGAAGCGGGCTTGCTGCTGTTGCTCAACAGTGGCATCTTCTTCGAGTTCATCCCTGCTGATGAGTACTTCGACGATAACCCAACGCGCCTGAGCATTCACGATGTGCAGTTGGGCGTTAACTACGCGCTCATTCTCAACAGCAACGCCGGATTGTGGGGTTACTCAATTGGAGATACGGTGAAGTTCGTGTCCAAAGATCCGTATCGGGTGGTGGTGACCGGGCGCATCAAACACTTTATTTCGGCTTTTGGTGAACACGTCATCGGCGAGGAAGTAGAAAAAGCCATGCGGCTGACCACCGAGCGGTTTCCCGAAGTGGAAGTGATAGAATATACGGTGGCTCCGCAGGTGACGCCTGACGAAGGCTTGCCCCGGCACGAGTGGTACGTGGCCTTTGCCCGCCCGCCCCAGGATGCCGCTGCCTTCGAGCGAACCTTAGACGAGCAGCTGGTGAAGATAAACACTTATTACGAGGACCTAATCACCGGAAATATTTTGCGCCCGTTGCAAATGATTGCGCTTCCCCCCGAGGCCTTTCGTGATTATATGAAAAGCCAGGGAAAGTTAGGCGGGCAAAACAAGGTGCCCAGGCTGTCGAACGACCGGAAAATTGCGGATGTATTGGCGGCCAGCGTTTTGTAGACTATTTCTCTTTTGTTTGATACAACGGTTGCACCTCCTGCACTGCGTTCTTCTGCTCAGCTTGCCACAGGTCATACTGCATCTGCTGGTTCATCCACCAAGTGGGATCGGTGTTAAAAGCTCGCGCGAGGCGCAATGCCATTTCGGGACTGATGCCCGTGTGTCCATTAAGAATTTCAGATAGGTTTTTTCGGGAGACGTTGAGCGCTTGAGCCAGTTGAGTAACCGTCAGCTCATAAGGTTCCAAATAACTTTTACGCAAAAGTTGACCCGGGTGGGGGGGGGGGAGATGCTGGTGGGGAATAGGACATAGCGTAAAAATATCAGGAATATAGCGAGTTAGCGCACAACCTTATAGCAGATACCGAATAGCCAGACTAAACAGGCCTATTGCCAGGGTGACTCCCGTAGCCACCGTCGAGACTACCCAGACGATTGTATTGCGATGACACCGGCTCATTTTCTCGGCTAAGTCACTCTGGTGCCGATTCATCTTTTCCGCTACGCTGGTTTGATGCAAGCTTAGCTTCTCGGTCATATCGCGCTGATGCAGACTCAACTTCTCGGTCATATCGCGTTGCTGAAAACTCAACTGCTCAGTCATATCGCGCTGGTAACTGCCCAACTTCTCAGTCATGTCACGCTGAAACTCATTTAGCTTCTCGGAGAGTCTAATGCTTAACAGCTCCAAATCTGCCTTAGTCGCCAAGTGGTCCAGTGACTGCTGCTGTAATTCTTTCATAACGCTAACTGCTTCAGACGCACGATCATCGCTAAGGCCTGTCTCTTGCAGTATTTGGTACATCCTGACTTCGGTCGTGTTCATAGCATAGTAGTTAGTTTAAAGTTACTATGCAAATGCAACTAGTTACGTGTCAAGTAACAAATTTTTGTAAACTTATTCTAAGCCTTTAGCTTTCAGATGATCTGTTCTTCCCTTACGAAAAACGTTGCGGGCCGATGACTTTTTGTTTTTTCGTCGCAGGCGCTGCTCTTCCACGGGTAACCGTAGAAAGTCCTGACAATCCGAGGAGCAGCAGCCATCAAGACGCTCTGAACAGTCAGTACACTGGATAAACAGCAAATGGCAGGCTTCGTTGGGGCAGTTGGTATGCGTGTCGCAGGGCTTGCCGCACTGGTGGCACTGGCTGATCACCTCATCCGACACCCGCTCGCCCAAGCGCTCATCAAACACGAAGTTTTTGCCCCGAAACTTATTTTTTAACCCTTTTTCCTGCACTTCGTGCGCATATTTAATAATGCCCCCCTCGAGTTGATACACCTTCTCGAAGCCCTGATGCTTTAGGTAGGCACTGGCCTTTTCGCAGCGAATGCCCCCGGTGCAGTACATCACAATCGGTTGCTCACGGCGATCTTTCAAAATATCTACGACCACCGGCAAAGAATCACGAAAGGTGTCTACGTCCGGCAAAATAGCGTTCTCAAAGTGACCTACTTCACTTTCGTAGTGATTACGCATGTCCACGACCACCGTTTCGGGCCGGTCGGTAAGGGCGTTAAACGCTTCGGCATCCAGGTGCACTCCGGGCTGGGTTACGTCGAAGAGTTGGTCATTGAGTCCGTCGGCCACGATCTTCTCTTTTACCTGCACTTTCAGCTTGAAGAACGATTTACCGTTGTCTTCAACCGCTACGTTCAGCCGGGTTTCCTTTAAAAAGGTGACGTCGCGCAGCCCTTGCTCGAAGACTACAAAAGAATCATTGGGAACGCTAATCTGAGCATTGATGCCTTCGCGGGCCACGTAGGCCCGGCCCAATACGCCCAGATCGTTCCACTGCTGGTACAAATAGTCTCGGAAGAACGAAGGATTAGTGACGTGCGCGTATTGATAAAACGATAGCGTGGTGCGCAATTCGGTGCTGGACTGAAGTCGACGCTTCAGAATTTTCCCGTCAATGTGATTGTGTAAAGGCATACAATAAAACAAAATAACGGCCCAAAGTTACGTTTAAACCGACCTCTTTTACAAAAAACGAGTGGTTATCAAGGGCTCCCGGGCGGGGCTAAGTTTCCATATCCTTGAAAAAAGCAGCGTTTAGGGTACGGACTTCGGCGTCAAGTAATCCGGTTTCGACCTGAATTCCTGCTGCTTGCAGATGCGCTATGCCTTTTCCGTTCACCAGTGGGTTGGGGTCTCGGTTGCTAATCACCACCCGACCCACGCGGTGCTCTACCAGTAGATCAGCACAGGGTGGGGTTTTTCCGTAATGCGAACAGGGCTCCAGCGTAACGTACACCGTGCTACCCGGCAATCGACCAGTATCCTCAAGCTGATTCACCGCGTTTCGTTCGGCGTGGGCTTCGCCGTAGCGCTGGTGCCAGCCTTCGGCAATGATCTGCTCGTCCTGCACGATCACGCACCCTACCATCGGGTTGGGAGCAACCGACCCTTGTCCGCGAGCGGCCAATTGCAGCGCGCGGCGCATAAACCGCTCATCTTGCTCACTAAACTTCATTGTTAGTGAACACGAAAGCGGGCTCAAAAAGTTGAGTTGCTCTATTGGATCTCCTTTTCCGAAGTAGGTTTCCGGGGCACCGGGTCATAGCCATGGGTGCCCCAGGGGTGGCAGCGAGCAATGCGCTTCATCCCCAGCCAGACGCCGCGGAGCGGCCCCCATTCTTCAATAGCCAGCAGCGTATACTGCGAGCAGGTAGGCGTGTGCCGACAGTGTGGACCCAACATCGGAGAGAGGGCGTATTGATACACCCGGATGAGCGACTTTAGAAGCACCTTGACCGGAACAACAATGAGCTTCATGCGCTAGGTGAGTTCTTGGTACAAACCACTCGCCTGCACGCCGCCCAGGTGATACTTAGTGCTCTGATACGAAACGTATTTTCCCCGAATGTCTTGAAAGTAAATTTGGCAGACTTCTACGTCGGGATAAACCCGCACCGGTTGAACGGCGGTGATCTCCAGCGTCCAGCACCCCGATGAGCCAATGTTGCCGAGTCCGGCGGTGAGGTGCACCACGATACCCAACCGACCAATGGAAGAGCGGCCCTCGAGCATAGGTACGTAGTGTTCGGTGCGAACGCTTTCTACCGTGCGGCCCAAATAGAGCCTCCCCGGTTCCAACACCAAGCCCTCAGAAGGAATGGTCATTCGTTGGGTAGGATTATCACGCTTCATATCCAGCACCGGGTCCTGATAGACCAGTAGTTCAGGATGAAGGCGCAGGTTGTAGCTGTTGGGGTTGAGCTGTTCGGGGCGAAAGGGGTCAATAAATATTTCTTTATCGATCAGATTGCCGATCTCTATTCCGGATAATATCATCTTTTTTGCGAAAAAGTACGCGTCCGCGAACCACCATGCAAGTGAATATGCGGCCGTATCTATTCTACGTAAGAATTTGTAAAATATTACGAAAGCGTATAAGTGGTTTCGCCCGATTTCTCGTCCTTAAGTTGCACGCCCATCGTAGCCAGCTGATCACGAATCTGGTCAGAGGTGGCAAAATCCTTCTTCTCGCGGGCCTGTTGCCGGGTTTTGATGAGCAAACGAACCAGCGAATCGGTCAATTGGGAGTTGTCCTTTTTTTCAGAAGCTAAACCCAGAACGTCGTCCACAAATCGCGCAAATGTTTCTTTGAGGTATTGAAAGGTATCAGCGGTGACAAACAATTGCTTCTGGTGCAAGGCATTGATTTTGGCGCTCAACTCGAAGAGGGTAGCGATGGTTTGAGGAGTACCGAAGTCATCGCTCATCTGCCGGTAGCAGGCTTCGCCCAGGGTGCGGATAAGCTGATCGGTCGCCTCGTCTACGGTGCCGGACTGATGCGTAAGTTCCGAAATTAACTGCCGGGCGTTTAGCAGCCGCTTCAAACCTTTTTCGGCCGCTTGCAGTGCTTCGTTCGAGAAGTCCAGCGGACTGCGGTAGTGGGCCTGGAGCATAAAGAAGCGCACCGTCATGGGACTATACGCTTGCTCGAGGCGGTCGTGCTGGCCGTTAAATGTTTCTTCGAGGGTGATGAAGTTATTCAACGACTTACTCATCTTCTGACCGTCGACGGTCACCATATTGTTGTGCATCCAGTAGCGGGCGGGGTGTGTATGAAAAGCCGCCTGGTTCTGGGCGATTTCGGCTTCGTGGTGCGGAAACTGAAGATCAAGCCCCCCCCCGTGAATATCGAAAGTCTCGCCCAGATACTTGGTACTCATGGCGGTGCACTCCAAGTGCCACCCGGGAAATCCTTCGCCCCAGGGAGAGGACCAACGCATGATATGCTGCGGATACGCTTTCTTCCACAACGCAAAGTCGTGCGGACTTCTTTTTTCATCCAATCCTTCCGTCTGTCTACTTCCCGTTCGCAGATCGTCCAGTATTTTTCCGGACAACTGACCGTAGGTTTCTTCTTTAGCGTATTTTTCCAGATCAAAGTACACCGACCCATTCACTTCGTAGGCGAAGCCGTGGTCAATAATTTTGCTGATCGTTTCTATTTGTTCGGGGATGTGGCCGCTGGCAAGCGGTTCGATGCTGGGAGGAAGAATGTTGAGTTGCTGTAGGGCGTCGCGGTAGCGGTAGGTGTAGGTTTGCACAACCTCCATTGGTTCCAACTGCTCCGCCTTTGCTTTCTTGCTCACTTTATCTTCTCCCGATTCGTCCACCTCGTTTTCCAGGTGCCCCACGTCGGTGATATTGCGTACGTACCGTACCCGGTAGCCCAGGGTCTGCAAGTAACGAAACACTGTATCGTATACCACGGCCGAGCGGGCGTGCCCCAGGTGCGGGTCGCCGTACATGGTGGGGCCGCATACGTACAGTCCAACTAACGGAGGGGCCGATGGCTGAAACACCTCTTTCTGGCGCGTGAGACTGTTAAAGATGGTAACCGAAAACGTATCGAAGCGGGATGAAGCAGAATGCATGCGGAGGAAGCGTAAGGGTGGGTAGTGCTAGTGCGATTTCAGTTGGTGTAGTTGTTCACCGGCGATGCGCCGGTAGAAACATGAGCTTCGCGATCGACCGGAAGGGTCCTTGGTGTGGCAAACGCCTTCGCCCAGCACCTCTACCCGAAACACCAGGGCATCCTGGTCGCAATCTACCCAAACTTCGTGCAGCCGTAGGTAGTCGCCCGAGGTTTCTCCTTTAGTCCACAGCGTATTGCGCGAGGTGCTCCAGAAAGTAGCTATCCGTTCCTGTAAAGATTGCTGAAGTGCTAACTCATTTACGTAGCCAACCATCAATACATCATTAGAGTGCTGGTCTTGCACCACAACGGGTAGCAAACCGCCTCGTTTGTCAAACTGCAAGCGGAGCGCTTCGGTTTCTTCTATGGGATTGTTGTCTATCATAAAGGTCCGGCAAGTTACGTTTTTTTAGTATATTATTGTAGCGGCTATCGACCGACAAACGGTTATATTTGGTTGAATAAGCACGATAGCAGACACCGGCATTCAGGATCACAATCGTATGAATAACTATTTTAGAGCGCTGATTATACTCGGTTTACTGGGATTGGTAAGGTCCACTGCGGTCTGGGGGCAAGAAGCGCCGGAAGAAGTTTCGGTAATGAACGGTGAAGATTTGCAAGAGATGGACCGGGGGGTGGAGCTGATGAACCAGGGCGAGTTCGCTCGGGCCAACAGTCACTTTATGCGGGTGTTAGCCAACGTATCGGTGGTGCCCGCCGACTTGTGCTTTTACTTTGGCAAGAATTCGTACCATCTTCAAAAATACCAGCAGAGCAAAGACTGGCTAACCAAGTATATGGAGTTAAAGGGCACCACCGGACGGTTTTTTGACCAAGCCACTGAGTATCTCAAACTCGCGCAAGCCGACGACGAAGTAACTGCCCCGGAACCTTCTGCGGTGGCCGAAGCACCCGCCAAGCCTAAAGCAGTGGCCATAGATTGTAGCGAAGTTCCCTACGTGCGCTGCCCGGTATGCGACGGCCGAGGAGTGATTGCCAGGCTGGGCAAGCTGGGCACCTTGATGTACCAAACCTGCCCGTATAGCGACGAAAGCGGACGCATGACCTGTAGCGATTACAAAAAGTACCTGCGGGGTGAACTCAGCGCTGCCAAAACCAGCAAATAATCTTATTTGGTGTACTTCCCCTGATACTTCTTGGTCTTAGGAATCGTTTTTTCAATGTTCCTAATCCGGGTTTCGGGAGTGGGGTGCGTAGACAGGAATTCGGGCGGACTGCCACCCCCCTGCGCGGCCATCCGCTGCCAGAAGGGAACCGCGGCTTCGGTGTTGTAACCGGCCATCGCCATGAAATAAAGACCCAGTTCGTCGGCTTCCGACTCGTGCGTGCGGCTGAACGGAAGCAAGACTCCGTACTGAGTGCCTAGGCCGAAGGCGGTGTTGGCCAGTTGCTGAGTTTGCTGGGGTTGTTTGCTGAGGGCCACCGACAAAGCAGCCCCGCCCAGTTGCGCGGTGAGTTGTTGCGACATGCGTTCGCTGCCGTGCTCGGCAATCGCGTGGGCAATTTCGTGCGACATCACCACCGCAACGCCCTGTTCGTCTTGGCAAATGGGCATGATGCCCGAGTAAAACGCTACTTTGCCACCCGGCATGCACCAGGCGTTGACAACATCTTCGGCCAGCAGGTTAAACTCCCACTGAAAACCTTCGATCTCGTCCTGCATACCCTGCTCACGCATGTACTGCTCTACGGCGTAGGCAATATTCTCTCCCACGCTTTTTACCAGGCGCGACTCTTCGGTACCAGTGACCACTTTGCTCTCTTTGAGCACTTGCTGATAGTTTTGAAAGCTCAAGGAATTGATCTGAGCGTCGGGGATGAGGCTCAACTGCCTCCGGCCGGTAAGCGGAACGGTGGAACAGGCTGCTAAAAAAAAGGTAAATATAAGTAGAAATAACGATGACTTCTTCATAAGGCTAGATGTTGGTAGTGAATAAATTGGGTACTTCCCTCATTGTTGGGAGCGTACCGCTTCTACGCAATTCTTTCAATATTCTTGCCAGAATCTGCGTATGCCAGCGAGCTAGCAGCCCTAGGTATTTTAGATAGGAGGCCACGGTGGAACAATAATCAGGAGGCTACAGGAACAGCAACAGTTCGGGGAACCTCCAGTACGCGACTATAGAAATCAATCAGGCGAACGCGTTCGTAGTCCCACGAGAGTTCGTTGAGCACCCGGTTGTAGCCGAATGCGCTCATCTCTTCCCGTTCCTGCGGATGATCGAGCAGGTGAATAATTTTATTCGCAAAATCGGTGGTGTTGTCGTTCTCGGCGTACAGCGAAGCTGTCAGGGCTGAGGCCCGCCCTTCCTTGAGGTCGTACTGTACGATGGGCTTTTTCAGAGCCATGTACTCCATAATTTTGTTCATGGTCGACAGGTTGTTCATCTCGGTGGGGCGGTCGGGGTTCACGCACACGTCGCAGGTGTTGAGCACGTCCACCAGCTTTTCATCGCTCACCCGTCCGTAAAAGTCTACGTAGTCCGACAAACCCATTTGCTTGGTCAGCTCCTGAATCTCTTCCAACGCGGTGCCGCTGCCCACAATAGCTACCTGCACGTCGTTGCGCTGCTGCACAATGTGCTGCACCGACTCTAGTAGAAGATCTAAGCCTTCTTGCACCCCAATCACTCCCACGTACCCAACTAGAAACTCCCGACCTTTTTTGTAGTCAGTGTTACCGGAGGTAAGTTTCAGGCGTTTCAAACTGGGACCACTGCGCACCACCTGCACCCGGTCGGCGGGCATGCCGCCCCGCTCGATGGCAATCTTCTTATACGATTCGTTGGTGGCAATGCTGTAGTCGGCCACCCGAAAGGTGAGGCGCTCGAAGAACAGCATGCAGCGGTAAAAAAGATCTTTGCGACCAAACTTCGCCAAATACAGTTCAGGATTAATATCGTGGTGGTCAAATACGTACTTCACCCCGAACGGTTTGAAGAACAGCGCGGTAATAAAGATCAGGTCGGGCGGGTTGCAGCCGTGAATCACCTGAAAGCGCTTTTTTAGAAAAATTTGGGCGCTCAGCCATAGTTCCCAGAAGATGGCGGTGCCGTATTCCATCAAGTATCCCAACGCACCGTGTCCTTCTATAGGAAGGGGGTGGCGGTAGATATCGATGCCATCGATCCGCTCGAACGAGCGATCGTAGCCCTTCATCCTGGGGCAAATAATGGATACTTCCGCCCCGCTTTCCCGCAGCGTGGTGGCCTCCTGCCATACCCTTCGGTCAAAGGGGGCCGGCAGGTTTTCGATGATGATGAGAACGTGCTTACCAGCAAATGCCGACATAATTATCTTGGGTTACTTTTTCTTTGTCAATTCGCACCAGATCAATGATGATCTGATCGGGAGAAGCGCTGGCGGCCGCTTCCCGAAATTCAGGTGATTTGTTGCCAATCACCACCACTTCGGCGTGCTGCATCACCTCGTCGACCGACTTTTTGAGTAGGCGGGTGATGTGCGGAATGTGGCCGGTGAGGTAGTCTTTGTTCTTACCCATCAACTGCGACAACAGAATGTTACTGTCGTACAGGGCTAAATCGTAGCCTTTTCCCATGAGGGTTTCAATTAGTTCCACCACCGGACTTTCGCGCAGATCGTCGGTGCCCGCTTTGAAGGCAAAGCCCAGGAAGCCAATTTTATGCTTGCCGGTGTCGCTGATCAGTTGCAGTCCGCGCTGAATCTGGTATTCGTTGCTGGGGAGTAAGCTGTTCAGTAGCGGGGTGTTCACGTCCAGCATCTTGGCGCGATAGTTCAGGCCGCGCACGTCCTTGGGCAAGCACGAGCCCCCAAAGGCAAAGCCGGGCTTCAGGTAATAGGGCGACAAATTCAATTTGGTGTCACTCGACACCACCTCCATCACTTTGTGCCCGTCGACCCTCAGTTCTTTGCAGATGTTGCCGATTTCATTGGCGAAGGTCACTTTCATCGCGTGGAAATTGTTATTGGCGTACTTGATCATCTCCGATTCTTCGGGACGCAGTTTAAAGATAGGGGCTTCAATGGATTGGTATAACGTTTCCAGGTGTTTTTCGCTCTTTTCGCTTTCGGTACCAATCACGGTGTAGGGTGGGTTCCAGAAATCATAGATCGCGGTGCTCTCGCGCAGGAACTCGGGATTAGAGGCTACCCCGAAGTCCTCGAGATGCTTCTTGCCGGACACGTCCGCGATAATTTGCGCACACTGTCGGATGGTGCCCGGAATCACCGTACTGCGAATCACTACGGTATGGAAAGAGTCCTTTTGCTGCAAAGCGGTCGCAATCTCACTGCACACCCGATATATGTAGGTGAGGTCAATATTGCCGTTGATCTGGCTAGGGGTGCCCACGCAAACAATGGAGATGTCGGAAGTAAGCACCGCTTTGGTCACATCGGTAGTGGCAGTGATGGTTCCTTTCTCAATGCCTTCGGCTACGTAGTCGTCCAGGTCTTTCTCCACGATGGGCGATTTTCCGCTCAGGATCAGTTGAACCTTTTGTTCATTCACGTCTACCCCGGTGACCTGATGGCCCAGTTTAGCAAAGCAGGCGCATGATACAGCTCCTACGTACCCTAATCCAAATACACTAATATTCATATACAAAGCGTTTGATAATTCTTAACGAGAAAAAATAAATATTGATTAAAGGAGGGCGATTGCTACGCGTCAATAAGCGTTTTCTTCGCCACGGACAGCGTTCCACACCGTCATAAAGATAATTTTTAAGTCTAACGAGAGGCTCCAGTTTTCCAAGTACCAGGTATCATACTGTACCCGCTTTTCCATCATAGAATTGTCTTTGGTTTCGCCTCGGTAGCCGTTCACCTGGGCGTAGCCCGTAATGCCCGAGTTAATGAAGTGACGCACCTTGAAGTTGTCGATAATGGCAGAATACTCTTCGGTATGCTTGAGCATGTGCGGACGCGGACCCACCACCGACATATTACCAATGAATACGTTAAAAAACTGAGGCAGTTCGTCCAAACTGGTTTTGCGTAAGAAAGCACCCACCCGGGTGACACGGGCGTCGTTCTTCTGCGCTTGCCGGGTGTCCGATTGGCTGTTCACGCTCATGGTTCGGAACTTGTAGCACCAGAAAGGCTTACCGTTCCTTCCGGAGCGCAGCTGCTTGAAGAATACCGGTCCGGGAGAGTCGAGCTTGATGAGCAGGGCAAGGGGAGGAATGATAAAAGGAAACAAAAGAAGGATGACTAAGCTGGAAAAAGCGATGTCGAAGGCGCGTTTCACCTGCCGGTTAAAGAAAAAACGCAGCGGTTCGCGTCGGGGGGTAAGGATAGGAATCTTGCCATTGTCAAACAAGTGCGTATCCACTTTGCTTTCGAGCAGCCCCCCGGCGTCCTGCACCAGTCCGAAGTAAATGTAATTATCGTCGGCGAATTTTGCCAGATTCCGAACGTACTCAATATTATTGGGCAGGGCGTAGAAAATTTCATCAATGTTTTCGCCTAGGCAGTAGGCCTCTACTTCTGACAGGCCACCGCGGATCAACGCTTGGTGTTCGGGCAGCGGGGTGGGCTTATCAGTGAAAAAGCCCATGAACTTATAGGCTAATGCTTGATTAGTCATGAAAAAATCGTAGAGGCTTCGCCCGGACGAAGTGTAGCCAATGACAATGACCTTTTTCCGGTTCTTATCCAGGTTACGATAGTACTGATACGACTTAAGAAGAATGATTTTTAGGGTGATAAGGCTAACTACGCAGATGGCGTAGGTGATCACTAGAAAGTCGGACGGGTAATGGTAGGCCTTGAAACCAAACAGATAAAAACAAATGATAAAGAAATGAAAAACAAAGCTCAGCAGCGTACTGCTGAAAATGCTTTTGACTTTACTCAAATTCTCAATTTGGTAAATTTCACAGAATAGCGCTGAAACTACCCAGGCCAATATGAAGATAGTAGCAAATGACACATAGTGGTTCTGCCACACTGTACCTTGACCGTTGGCTACGAAATAGCCTGCTTCAAAAGAAAAAAGGACAAAAAGAACGTCCAGCAGTAGTAGCAGAACGATCAGCGACTTAGAATACCGGTTCTTTTTTAACTTGTTCAGTGAGATCATTGTCAATGATTGCTAAAAAGCAAAAAAATACTGTTTGTAATTATTTAAGTAAATGTATGTATTTTTTTATTATAAAAAAATCATATAGTTTAATTATAAAACGATAAGATTATATAGAATGGGCGAAATTAGCAAAATAGTGTTAGAACAGTTAACAATCAATCGCTTTTATCACTTATAGGTTTAATCAATGAGTGTGCCACATATAATGAATTGAACTTACGAAACAATAAGCCAAGAGAGGTCGCGAAAAAACTTGATTTTGTTTTTGCTTCCTCAAAAAACCCCACTATTTTTGTATCCCGAAATTGATTGTCCGGTGGTGTAATGGTAACACAGAGGTTTTTGGTGCCTTTATTCAGGGTTCGAGTCCTTGCCGGACAACACTAGTAATAATCCCGATTCTGCCCCAGGGTCGGGATTGTTGTTACCAACCAACTGAATATGGCCGCAGTGAAGTTTTTTTCTGGCACCGCCACCCGCCACCTGGCCGAAAAAATCGTGAGCGGTTACGGAAAAGAACTGGGCGAGGTGGTGATCGAGCGCTTTAGCGACGGGGAAATTTCCACCTATTTCGCTGAATCGGTTCGGGGCTACGACGTGTTCCTTATCCAATCGACCTTCCCTTCTTCGGACAACCTCATGGAACTGCTGCTGCTCATTGATGCGGCCAAGCGGGCCAGTGCCAAGTACGTGACCGCCGTGGTACCCTACTTCGGCTACGCCCGGCAAGACCGTAAGGACAAACCCCGCGTGGCCATTGGCGCAAAGCTGGTGGCTAATTTGTTTTCGGCCGCCGGGGCCGACCGCCTGATGACCTGCGATTTGCACGCCGGACAGATTCAGGGCTTCTTCGACTTTCCGGTAGATCACTTCAGCGGTAGCATCATCTTCGTGCCTTACTTGCGATCTATTCCGCAGGAGAACCTGATCTTTGCCTCGCCCGATGTGGGCGGAGTGAAGCGTACCCGAAATTTTGCGCAGTACTTTCACACCGATATGGTGATCTGCGACAAGCAGCGCAAGCGGGCCAACGAAGTGGCCACCATGCAGGTGATTGGCGACGTGGCCGGGCGCGACGTGGTGCTGGTCGACGACCTAGTGGATACGGCCGGTACCCTGTGCAAAGCCGCCCAGGTGCTCAAAGAAGAAGGCGCCCGGTCGGTGCGGGCCATCAGCACCCACGCGGTGCTGTCGGGCAACGCCTATGACAACATCGAAAACTCCGAGCTAGAAGAACTGGTGGTGACCGACACCATCCCGCTGCGGCAGAATTGCTCTAAGATCAAAGTGCTCAGCGTGGCCGAATTGTTCGCCACGGCCATTAAAAAAATTCATAAACAAGAATCGATCAGCCCCTTGTTTATCTCAAAATCCAGATTTTAGTATTCATTCGGTCGGTTCGGTAATCTGGTGCCAACTGATTTAACAGACTAATTTATTTTATGAAAACAGTAGAGATTATAGGGTATCAAAGAGCAAATCTCGGCAAAAAAGAGGCGAAGCGATTGCGCGCCGAAGGCAACGTTCCGTGCGTAGTATACGGCGGTGACGAGCAGGTTCACTTCTACGCTCCGATGATTATGTTTCGCGATTTGGTCTACACGGCCGACGCACACTTTGCGCACCTCAACATTGAGGGCGAAGAAAAGCAGTGTATTCTTCAGGACATTCAGTTTCATCCCGTGAATGAAATGATCATGCACGCCGACTTCCTGGAGCTGCACGAAGGAAAAAAAATGAAAATGGATATTCCCATTCGCTTGGTAGGCACTCCGGTAGGGGTAGGGAAGGGCGGAAAGCTGATGTTCAAGCGCCGCTCGCTGCGCATTGAAGCACTACCTAAAAACATGCCCGAGCACCTGGACCTGGATGTTTCGGGACTGGACTTTGGCAAGTCGGCCAAGGTGGCCGATGTGCAAACGGGTGAGTTTAGAGTATCGGAAGATCCAGCCCTGTCGATTGCCGTAATTGAGGTGCCGCGCGCCCTTCGTGGAGCCAGCGCTGACGATGAGGAGCTGGAGGAAGGAGATGAGGAAGCAACGGAAGAGGGAGCTGAAGGTGCCGAAGGTGCCGAGGGCGATGCTGACGAAGCCAAAGAGTAGGCGCAATCTCACTATATTTCTGTTCCGGATAGGAATGGAGCCTGAGTCTTTTAAGGACCTCAGCGGGTACCATCACGTTACCAATCCTGTTCGGAAGCACCCGAACAGGATTTTTTGCTATGAAATATTTGATCGTTGGATTAGGTAACCCGGGTCCGGAGTACGAACTCACCCGGCACAACATTGGCTTCCTGACGCTCGACCGGCTGGCCGAGCAGCAGGGCTGTGCCTTTCGCACCGACCGTTTGGCCGAGGTGGCTGACTTCAAACACAAGGGCCGCAGCCTGCACCTGATCAAGCCGAGCACCTACATGAACCTGAGTGGCAAAGCCGTGAACTACTGGATGCAGTCGCTGAAGATAACCAAAGAGAACCTGCTGGTGGTGGTGGACGATATTGCGCTACCATTTGATACGCTACGCCTACGAGCCAAGGGATCAAGTGCGGGCCACAACGGCCTGAAGAATATTGAAGACTTAACCGGGGGACAAGACTACGCCCGCCTGCGTATGGGAGTGGGCAGCGATTTTGCCCGCGGCCAGCAGGTCGACTACGTACTCAGTCCATTTCCTTCCGAAGAACTTGCCGCCCTGCCGACGTTGATGGATCAGGCGGGGGAGATGATCCTTTCGTTTGCTGCGCAGGGTGTGGCACGAACGATGAGTCAGTTTAACAGTTAACTCACCCCACTGCCGTTGCTCACCTTTTTGTCGGGCTGCACAAAGGCCAGGGAACCATCGCGGTCTTCGGCCATCAGCACCATGCCCTGCGACTCCACGCCCATCATCTTGCGAGGGGCTAGGTTGATAAGCACGCACACCTGCTTGCCCACAATGGTTTCGGGAGCGTAGTGCTCGGCGATACCGCTCAGCACGGTGCGCTGGTCTAGGCCGGTGTCGAGCGTGAGCTTAAGTAACTTCTTCGACTTCTTCACTGCTTCAGCGGCTTTAATGGTAGCGATCCGGATGTCAAGTTTCACGAAGTCATCAAAGGTAATCTCTTCTTTCTGCGGAGTTAGCGCTGCGCTTTCGGGAGCAGAAGTAGGTTGGTTAGTCATCAGTTTTTGAGTTTGAGCGTCTACGGTGTCGTCTTCAATTTTCTCGAACAGCAGGTGCGGCTCGGCGATGGCGTGGCCCGCTGCCAGCAGGTCGTGGCGCTGGGTATCGTCCCACTGCCGACTGCTAAAATTAAGCATCTGCTGCAACTCCCGGCTAGTGAAGGGCAAAAACGGTTCGCACAGCACCGACAGGTTAGCCGTGAGCTGTAAGCTGAGGTGCAGAATGGTCCGCACTCGGCCCTCGTCTTCCTTGATTGCTTTCCAGGGTTGGGTATCGGCCAGGTACTTGTTGCCCGCCCGCGCCAGGTCCATCATGTGCGCCAGCGCATCCCGAAACCGAAACTCTTCGGTGGCCTGCGCCACGCGCTCAGGAATCTGCCGCATCTGCTCCATCAGTTCCTTATCTACCTCTTGCCACGCCCCCGCTTCGGGCACCACGCCCTGAAAATACTTCTGGGTGAGCACCAGCGTCCGGTTGACAAAGTTACCAAGGATCGCCACCAGTTCGTTGTTGTTTCTCGCCTGAAAGTCCTTCCAGGTGAACTCACTGTCCTTGGTTTCGGGTAAGATAGAATTCAGCGTATAGCGCAGTGCATCGGGGCGGCCTCCCGTTTGTTTGCCCGGAAACTCATCCAAGTATTCGTGCAGCCACACGGCCCAGTTGCGGCTGGTCGACAGCTTCTTGCCCTCCAGATTCAGAAACTCGTTGGCGGGCACGTGGGTAGGCAGTACGTAGTCGCCCATCAGGTGCAAGATCACCGGAAAGATGATGCAGTGAAACACGATATTGTCTTTGCCGATGAAGTGGATCAACTGCGCGTCGTCGGCTTCGTTGGCCTGCTTCTTCCAGTACCGCTCCCAATTGTTGCCGGTGTCAGCTGCCCACTGCTTGGTAGACGAGATGTAGCCGATGGGAGCGTCTAGCCACACGTAGAGCTTCTTGCCTTCCGTATTCGGCAGCGGCACATCCACGCCCCAGTCCAGGTCGCGCGTCATGGCCCGGGGGTGCAGTCCGGCGGTGAGCCACGAGCGACACTGTCCGTACACGTTGGTTTTCCACTGCCCTTTCTTGCCTTCCAGCAACCACTCCTTGAGCCAGGATTGGTACTGATCCAGGGGCAAATACCAGTGCTGGGTGGCCCGCAGCACCGGCGGGTTGCCACTCAGGGTAGATTTGGGTTCGATCAGGTCGGTGGGGCTGAGCGACGAGCCGCAATTTTCGCACTGGTCGCCGTAGGCACCGGAGTGCCCGCACACCGGGCAGGTGCCGATGATGTAGCGGTCGGCCAAAAACTGCTGGTATTCTTCATCGAAGTACTGCTCGGAGGTTTGCTCGATTAACTCGCCCTGCTCGTACAGACGGGTAAAGAACTCCTGCGATGTTTGGTGATGCAGGGCTTCGGAGGTGCGGTGGTACATATCGAACGAAATGCCGAAGCGCTCGAAGGTATCTTGGTTAAGTTTATGGTATTTGTCAACGATCTCCTGCGGAGAAACGCCCTCTTTCTTTGCGCGGATGGTGATGGCCGCGCCGTGTTCATCGCTTCCGCCTACGAACACCACGTCGCGGTTGCGCAGACGCAGGTAGCGTACGTAAATATCGGCCGGCAGGTAAGCTCCGGCAATGTGCCCAATGTGCAAGGGACCGTTGGCGTAGGGCAGGGCAGCGGTGACAGTGTAGCGAGTTGGCATTAGTTAAAGAGAAACGGCATGAAAAAGTCAGTTGCGGGTTTGCTGATACAAAAGTAGGCGTTTTATCCCAAATTGTGGTTTTTACCCGCACAAATTGAGGAAAAGTGATGCAATGGGCAACGCGTCGACATGCTAAACCCTAAAACGCGGAGCGTATATGAAAGTAGAAGCCGCGCCCGCCGTCGATGCGCCAAGTGTGCTCCACCCGTAGCACGAAATCATAGAAGGTGACGATATCCAGACCCAGCCCGTAACCCATCAGGTACTGATCCGACAGGCGGTCGCTCTGCTCGTAGGGAATGGCGTTGCGCAGGTAGCCGTGGTCCAGGTAGGTGTTTAAGTAAATACTAATGGGTAGCGTGCTGAACTGCGGCAGGGGCATCACCGGGCTGATATCGAACTGCCGGGCAAAAATTCGCTTGCGCAGCGTGTTCTGTTGCACCAGGTAGCTTTGTCCTTCAATCGCATCAAGCTCGTAGCCCCGCAGCCATACGAAGTTGTAGCCCAATCCGATAAAGTTGGCGTAGGGCTGGCGGCGGGGCGTGCTTAGGTAGCCCCGCACCGACGAGGCCGCGTAGAAACCCCGGCCCAGATCAAAGTAGTGAGCGTATTGCCCGCTCAAGCGAACGATGTTCACGTCATTGAACAACCCCAGTCCGAGCTTTTCGGCCTCCGCTTCCCAGTAGTGCCCCTTAAGCGGAAACCCCCCGTAGTTGCGCCGGTCGCTCACCACGCGGTAGCCGAGCGTGAAATAACGTTGCCGGTTTCCCTCGTTGAGAAAGTAATTCGGATTGAGCCGGAAGATGGTGTCGGCCACCTGCCGGTGCGTAAACCGCAGGTCTACCGAATGGGTAGTATAAAACGTCGGGCGGTGCCGCCAGCCCACCTGCCCCGTCACCGTACGCGCTCCGAAGTCCAGGTTCCGGGTGAACAGCAAGCGGTGGTCTTCCGTCAGGTAGTTCACGTTGGGGCGGTTGAAATATCGAAAAGCGAACTCCAGCCCGTTCTTCTGCGCCCGGTCCACGTAGGGGATAAAGTAGCGGGCGGCAAACTGCTGGCTAAAACCAAACTGCGCCAGCAGCGAAACCCGCTGGTTGAGTCCTCGAAAGTTATAGCGGGTGAACTGCAGCCCGTAGATCACCCGGCTCCAGTCGCGGTTTTGGTTGGTGAGCCACACGTTGAAGTTGCGGTCGGCCAGCCGAAAGAAGGGCACAGGCACCGTATACCAGCGTTCGGTGACCCGCACCAGCAGGTCCACGTACTGATCCTGGATGGGCAGCACCTCGATGGCCACCGACAGAAACAGCCGGGTGTTGGTGAGCTTAATCTTGTCCCGCTCAATAGCCGCCTGCAAGTCGGCGATGGACAAAGTAGTGTCGCCCCGGATGCTCAGCTCGCGCAGGATAATCTTGTTCTGCGTAACCCGGTTGCCCAGGATCAGCACCTTGTCGACGGTCAACAACGAGTCGGCCAGAACCGTCAGCGGCACCGGAGCCTGCGCGTGAGCGAAGTGGATGGTGGCGAACCAGCCCAACAGCAGAAAAAGGAACAAAGGAATAGTAGGGTGGGAGCGCACGCGCGGGAATCCGGGATTTTAATCAGCGGGCAAAGGTAAAAATAATTGGGAACACTTGCCGTATCGGTGCGGTTTACGTAAAATATCCTAACTTTGTGTATCCTATACCGCTTAACCACTCCTTCATATGGCCATCGACTTCAACCACCCCATTGATATCATCGAAGACATTGATCTTCGAGAGTTTGAAAAGAACTATCTGCAACCCCAAAAGCCGGTGATCCTGCGCGGGCTGCTCAAGGGCACCAAGGCCTACGAGGAGTGGGACTTCGAGTACTTCAAACGCGTGGCCGGTCACCTCACCATCGGGGTGTTTGAGAACCGGGAAGAAGACCTGGACAAAACCATGAAGGTGCCGCACCGCAAGATGAAGTTTGCCGACTACCTCGACCTGATCGCCACCACGCCCACCGACTTGCGCATCCACCTGTGGAACATCTTCAAAGATTGTCCGGAGCTGATGAACGACTTTGAGTTCCCCGACATCAAGACGCAGTTTTTGAAGGGTTTCCCTTACATGTTTTTCGGCGGCAAGGGCTCGGTGGCTCGCATGCACCAGGACATTGACATGTCGAACGTGTTCCTGACCCAGTTCGAGGGCAAACGCCGGGTGGTGCTGTTTAGCCCTGCCTATTCCAAGTTACTCTATCGCTACCCCTTCAACGTGCACACCGGCGTAAACGTGGTGCAACCCGACTACGAACGCCACCCCGGCCTGAAATACGTGAAGGGCTTCGAGTGTTACTTGGAGCGCGGCGACACCTTGTTTATGCCTGGCGAGTACTGGCACTACATCGAGTATGCCGAGGGCGGTTTTGGCATGAGCCTGCGCTCGCTCAACCCCCATGTGTCGAAGCGGCTGCGCGGCCTGATGAACATCTCGGTGCGGCAAGCCGCCGACTGGACGATGCGCAAGAGCCTGGGCGAAAAGTGGTTCGAGATGAAGCAACAAATGGCCGACCGCCGGGCTGACGGCATGTTGAAGAAGATAGAGAAGGATATCGACCGGGAGTTGGTGAACTCGTAGAAGAGTGAACAACGAGCAGGGGGTACTCGGAGAGACGATCTTTAACGTTGCTATCTCCCGTGGGTACTTGTTCAGACCAAAAGCGCTAGGTGAAAAGTGGCCGGTCTCTGACTTTTACGTAGAATTAATAAACTTTGCCAAGCACTACCACTTCTTCGTGCAAGTTAAATCATCGGCGCGTGGACTTGATGCAGATGGCAACTTACCTATTTCGGTCGATAAGCATAAAGTCGAACGTCTGAGTCAGTATCATGCGCCCACCTACGTGGCGGGCGTAGATGTTGTTAATGAGCGGGTGTTTATGGCGGGAGTCAACAAACCGCCTTACAATAGTATCAGTAAGCTTCCAACTACTTTTGAGTTGGTGGATGAAAATCTAGCGGTTCTGTTCAATGAGGTGAAAAGCTTTTGGGACAGTTTAGGAATGGAAGTTCATAAATCAACCTTTAATTACCGACTATGACAGACGAACTAACAGATATAAGACGGTGGAGAGCTAAAGAAATAGCTAAGCTTTTCTTGCTAAAGTCTGTTCACAGGGTATCCTTCACCGAACGGGGCCTGTTTGACTTAGTGGTATTAGTTGGCGATAGCCCAGTTGTTGAATTAGGTCTATTTGTTCTGCTTTCCAGTGCATCAGATGGGGACATCAAAGAGCAAATAGATAGCATTCAGACAAAAGAGACTATTAGTTATAACCTTCCGGTTTTGTTAATGCTCATCGATGAGGTGAAAGAATCAGGTAAGTTGAGCTTCGTAGTGGAACCGAATGGCCAACGTCTTGTTCCTGTACCTGTTCGCTTTCATCCACTAAACCCAAAAAGCCTTAGCAACTGTTTACAAAAAGTGGTATTATGGGGTAGTTCACAGAGCCGAAAGATTGCCTAACATTTAATGCTGATCATGAAGGCCGTGTATATACCGACCAACAGCTCAAGCAATTTCGTGAAGCACGCCAACCTTCACGCACTGGCTAAGACAATTTACGAAGCCAACCCCGCGCACACCCTGCTGAATGCGATGGACCTCTCGAACCAGGAAGTGCAAGACTTTTTGCGTAGCCTACACCAGCACGGAGTGCGTTATATGCTAGTGGGCGGAGTGGCCACCACCTACTACGGACACGTGCGCATGACAATGGACCTGGACCTCTGGGTGCAGGATACCGCCGAAAACAAAGCGCGGTTGATCAGCGCGTTGAAGCAGGCCGACGTGGCCGGAGCTGAACACTACCGAAACGTGGATATGATTCCGGGTCGGAGTTCGTTATCCATTGGTACGATCGGGTTCGAAGTTGATCTGATGGGATATACCAAAGCTTTCCGAAAGGAAGACTTTGACGATTGTTACCAGCGGGCAAGCGTGACACAGATGGAAGGTATTCCCGTCACCATCATCCACCTTGGTGATCTGATCCGGGAAAAAGAGCAGCTTGGGCGACTGAAAGACCAAGACGATGTACAACACCTGCAAGAAACCGAAGCGTACCGTAAAAGAAACACTAAACGTTCTGACTAATGCGATCTACTCACATACTTTATCTAGTTGCTCTGCTGCTCATCAGTTGCCGTAGCAACGACTTCGAGAAAAGCCCGGTCGACGAACTCATTCGCGACATGACCGACACTCCGGTCTACTCCATCATCCTCTATGACATGAACGAGGAAGGGAGTTTCTTCAAGGACTACCAGCACCAGTACCGCATCATCAAAGAAAGCAAGGAAGGAGCTACGCCCGAAGAAGAGATCACCGACTGGATGCCGGTGAGCGAAGACTTCTTCAATCGCAACATCGACAACATGGGCATGGAGATCGCTGCCAAGTCGGCCGACGGCACGGTGTCTAAGACGGCCGCCCCGCCCGGCTACAGCAACTACGTGGGCAACGAAAAGTACGGACAGTGGCAGCAGGGCAGCAACGGGCAATCGTTCTGGGCGTTCTACGGACAGTACGCCCTGCTCAGTAGCTTGTTCAACATGGGCACCTTCCCCGCGCGCCGCTCGTACTACGACGGCTACCGGGGTGCTCGGCAGGCGGGCCGCCCCTACTACGGCCCCACCACGGGTAATGGCCAGCGCACCTTCGGTACCAACAGCCAGTATACCACCACCACCAAGCCCAACACCACCTGGCGCAACAACCCCAGCAGTCGGGCCTTTCGCAACAGCAACCAGCGCACCTCGCGCTCCGGTTCGCGCTACGGCAGCGGCAGCAGTTCATCGCGCATGCGCTCGCGCGGCGGCGGATTTGGGAAGTAGGCGGATAGTGGCGGATGGATAGTAGATGTTGGATCATATAAATTAGCTGTCAAGATTAGTGATCCAGTAGCTATCATCTACAGACCAATTACTTTACCTCTCTGAAAGTCATCCAATATCCAACCACCACCATCCACTATGATCTATCTCGACACGGCGCTTTCCTCACTGGTCTACCTGGCCGCCTGCTTCGTTCTGTTCTACCTCGGCAAGCTGCTCTACGGGGCGTTCCACCGGCAAGTCAACGTGAAGCACGAACTGGTGGAGAAAGACAACTTCGCCTTTGCCGTGGCGCACGTGGGCTACTTCATTGGGCTGGTGCTGACCATCGCCGGAGCCCTGATCGGACCCTCCGAAGGACTTATTCCCGACCTGATCGACATTGGTATCTACGGGCTGCTGGCCATTGGGCTGCTCAACCTGTCGGTGATCGTCAACGACAAGCTGCTGTTCCCGCGCTTCAGTGTGTACCGAGAGATCACTGAAGACCGCAACGTGGGCACCGGCGCCATTGAGGGGGCCAACTCCATCGCCACCGGACTCATCATCCTGGGCGCGGTGTCGGGCGAGGGGGGCGGCGTGCTCACCGCTATCGTGTTCTGGCTGGTGGGTCAACTGCTGCTGCTGCTCACCGCCTTTGTGTACCGCGCGCTGGTGCCCTACGACGTGCACGACCAAATTGAGCGCGACAACGTGGCGGTGGGGCTGGGCTTCGCCGGGGCGCTCATTTCTATTGCCAACCTCATCCGCTACGGGCTGATGACCGACTTTTACTCCTGGACGGAGTCGCTCACCGACGTGGGCGTCGACGTGGCCATCGGGCTGCTGTTCTTGCCCATCGTGCGCTGGCTCACCGACAAGATTCTGCTGCCCGGCCGCAAGCTCACCGACGAGCTGGTGAACCAGGAAACGCCCAACGTGGGGGCCGGACTCATCGAGGCCTTCGCCTACGTGGGTGGGTCGGTGCTCATTACCCTATGCCTGTAACGTCTTCCCCCACCCTGCCCAAACCGCTGCAGTCGCGGATTCTCAAGATCTCACTGTTCGCCACCGGACTGGCGGGCATCGTGGCCGAATACGTGCTGTCGACGCTGGCGACTTATTTCCTGGGCGACTCGGTGTTTCAGTGGACAATGATCGTGTCGATCATGCTGTTCTCGATGGGCTTGGGCAGTCGGCTGAGCCTGTTGTTTGAGAAGAACCTGTTGCAAACCTTCATCTTCATTGAGTTTGCGCTGTCGATCTTTAGTGCTTTCTCCGCCCTGCTGGCCTACGTGGCCTCGGGTTACACGGTGTACACCGGCCTGATCATCTACTCCCTGAGCATCATCATTGGCATCCTGATCGGCCTGGAGATCCCGCTGGTGGTGCGGGTGAACGACGAGTTTCAGTCGCTGCGCATCAACGTGGCCTCGGTGATGGAAAAAGACTACTTCGGCAGCTTGCTGGGCGGGCTGTTCTTCGCCTTTGTGGGCTTGCCCTACCTGGGGCTCACCTACACGCCCTTTCTGCTGGGCTTCATCAACTTCTCGGTGGCGGTGGTGCTGGTGGGCCTGCTGTGGAAGCAGATGCCTCCACCGCAGCGCCGAAGGGTCGGGGGGGTGGCCGCTACGGTGGCGGTGGTGCTGGTGGCGGGAGTCATTACAGCGGAGCCAATTATCCGGTTTGGCGAGCAGGTGCGCTACAAAGACAAGGTGATCTACGAGACGCAGAGCCGCTACCAGAAGATTGTGCTCACGCAGTGGAAGAACGACTACTGGCTGTTTATCAACGGCAACCAGCAACTGAGCACCGTCGACGAGGTGATGTACCACGAGCCCCTGGTGCACCCGGCCATGCAACTCGCTCCTCAACCGCAGTCGGTGCTGGTGCTGGGCGGGGGCGACGGTTGCGCCGTGCGCGAAATCCTGAAGTACCCCTCGGTGCAGGCCATCACGGTGGTGGACCTAGACCCCGCCATGACCGAGTTGGGTCGCACCCACCCGGTGCTCACTACCCTCAACCAAGGAGCCCTCAGCGACGAGCGGGTGCGAATCGTGAACCAGGACGCCTTCACCTTCGCCGAGCAAACCACCGACTACTACGACGTGATCATCGCCGACCTGCCCGACCCCAAGTCGGCCGACCTGAGCCGCTTGTACACCCGCGAGTTCTACCGGCTGTGCCGTCGGCAGTTGCGTCCGCGGGGCGTGCTCATCACCCAGGCGGGCAGCCCGTACTTTGCCACGCAAGCCTTTGAGTGCATCGACCTCACCCTGCAAGAAGCCGGTTTTCAGACGCAACCGATGCACAACCAGATCGTGACGATGGGCGAGTGGGGCTGGGTGCTCGGCGTGAAGTCTGATGAAACTTTGCCCCTCAAGGAGCACTTGCAAGGGCTGGACTTTGCCAACGTGACCACGCAGTGGCTCAACCAAGAAGCCATGCTCCTGATGACCTCGTTCGGCAAAGACTACTTCGCCCGCGACGCCAACCCCGTGCGCACCAACACCCTGGGCGACCCGGTGCTGTACCGCTACTACCTGAAGGGCAACTGGGATTTGTACTAGCTCACCGCCACGTCGCCGCCGTTCACGTGGATGGTTTGCCCGGTGATGTACGATGCATCTTGCGAGGCCAAAAACACGTAGGCCGGGCCCACTTCCGACGGTTGACCGGGGCGCTTCAGTGGGGTGTTCTTGCCAAACTTCTTAACCTTCTCTTCGGGGAAGGTCGATGGAATCAGGGGCGTCCAGATGGGGCCGGGAGCCACGGCGTTGACCCGGATGCCGCGCTCGGCCACCATCTGGCACAACGAACGGGTGAAGGTGGTGATCGCTCCTTTGGTGGCTGAATAATCGAGCAGCGACTTGCTGCCCCGGTAGGCCACCACGCTGTTGGTGTTGATGATGCAGCCGCCCTCGCCCATCTTCTCCAGGGCCGGTTTGGTGAGGTAGAACATGGAGAATATGTTGGTCTTGAACGTGTCTTCTACCACATCCAGGTCCAGTTCGTCCATGTCTTCGGCCGGGTGCTGCTCGGCGGCGTTGTTCACCAGAATGTCGAGCTGCCCAAACTGGGCGTAGGTTTTGTCGACGCACTCCTGGCAGAACGCCCGGTCGCGCAGGTCGCCGCGCAGCAACAGGCACTGCTGGCCTTCCTGCTCGATCATGCGTTGGGTTTCTTCGGCGTCCTGGTCTTCGCTCAGGTAGACGATGGCCACGTTGGCTCCTTCGCGGGCGAAGTGCACCGCCACGGAGGCTCCAATGCCCGAGTCGCCGCCGGTGATAAGGGCCACTTTGCCTTTCAGTTTGTCGCTACCGCGGTAGCTGTCGCGGATGGTTTCGGGCTCGGGAGTCATCTGCTGCTCGGTGCCCGGAGTAGATTGTTGCTGGGGGGGTTGGGTTGATTCTGCCATGATTAAAAAGTGGTTAGGGTGAATAAAAAGTGCTTTCTTAACTGCTGGGGTGCGGAAATGTTGGATACTGGCGGCCGCCGCGCGGATAATCTTCTAGGTGGCTAGATGCTGGATGCTGGTCCTTTGTCTCTTGCCTTATCCTTTGTAAATTTGACCAGTGACCAGTGACCAGTGACCAGTGACCAGTGACCAGTGACCAGTGACCAGTGACCAGTGACCAGTGACCAGACCAAGCATCAATAGAAACCTACTTGCCTACGGGATTCCACTGGGGTTGTTTGCGCTGCTGGCTGTTATTGTTCACTCTGCCTTCTTCGAGCAAAACACTACCCTATCTCTGGCGGTGTCAGTAGACTTAGTGATCACCGTACCCGTTGTCTACTTCCTGCTAATCCGCAAGACGACTATTCCCAAAACAACGGTTGTCCCGGTGATGGTGCTGGGGCTACTGCTGGGAACCTACTTGCTACCGCTAGAAGACCAAACGTACCTGGCGTTGTTCAGAACCTGGGCGTTGCCCGTTATCGAGCTGGGGGTTTTGTCGTACATCGTTTATACTTTCCGAACGGTAGCCAAAGAAACCCGAGCGCGTAATGCGCCCACCGTCGATTTCTTCACGGCTCTGAAGGAAGCGTGCTTCAAAGTGCTGCCCAAGTCGGTTGCAATGCCCTTTGCCACCGAGGTCGCGGTGTTCTACTACGGGTTTGTCTACTGGAAAAAGCGGAAGTTGCAAGACAATGAATTTACCTACCACCGCAGTAGCGGAACCGTGGCGCTGTTAATTGTGATCATCGGCATTGTGGGAGTCGAAACCTTTGCTTTCCATCTATTGCTATCGAGATGGAGCGAACCGGCGGCCTGGATTCTGACCGGGCTGAGCGTTTACTCGGCTATTCAGCTATTCGGGTTCTTAAGGTCCATGACGAAACGGCCCATCTCCATCGACGGAGATCAACTAAACCTTCGCTACGGTATTATGAACGAGACAACCGTCCGGTTGGATGCTATTGCGTCGATGGAGCTATCCGCAAGAGAGGTTGCTTTTGACAAAGAAACCCGCCGGTTGTCATTCTTGGGACAACTGGAGCCCCACAACGTGATCATCCGGCTCAACCGACCGCATACGCTTCACGGGTTGTACGGAACCAAGAAAACCTACCAAACCCTCGCGTTGCACGTGGATGATGCCGCCAGGTTCAATGAGCAGTTGGAAGCGGCTCGGCAGCGTTGCCAGTAGGTTTCGTCTGAACAGAAAGGGCACGTATAGGGTTTACCTTCTTTGTCAACAAACAAAAAGCTAACCCGTTAACCCCGTTTCCATAGCCTAGCAAACGCTGTTATTTGATTAGCGAACGTGAAATTTGTATTATACTTCATCATTTGGTGCCGCCGGGGTTCCGGTTCCTTGTTTATTATTCAACATTCACGCTGATCATAACCGCGTTCAAACACTGGGCTATTGAATATCACGACCCTACCACCATGAACCTCCAACCCGGCGATGCCGCCCCCAACTTCACCGCCCTGAACCAACGGGGCGAATCTGTAAGCCTGTCTGATTTTCGGGGCAAGAAGGTCGTACTCTACTTCTATCCCAAAGACGACACCCCGGGCTGCACGGCCCAGGCCTGCAACCTGCGCGACAACTACGCTGAGCTGCAACAAGCCGGTTACGAAGTGATCGGCGTCAGCGGCGACGGGGTGCAATCGCACGACAAGTTTGCTAACAAATACGAGCTGCCCTTCGCGCTGCTGGCCGACGAAGACAAGTCCATCAATGAAGCCTACGGCGTGTGGAAGGAAAAGTCGATGTACGGCCGCACTTATATGGGCACCGTTCGCACCACCTTCGTGATCGACGAAGAAGACATCATCACCGAGATCATCGACAAGGTAAACACCAAAGACCACACCGCCCAAATCTTGAATTCCTGACTATGCGAACCCTTCTCATTCTTATCAGCCTCAGTGCGACACTCGCCCTGCCAGTCCAGGCCCAGTCCGAAGCGACTCCCGCTGCCGACTCCATCCGGCTCGACCACATTGCCGTCTACGTTTACAACCTGGAGACTAGCACCAACTTCTATGATCAGGTTCTGCGCTTCAAGAAGATTCCCGAACCCTTCCACGATGGCCGACACACCTGGTACTCGTTGGGCGCGGGTAGCCAACTGCATCTCATCCAGGGCGCAAAGCAGGATGTGGAGCGCGACAAAAACGACCATTTGTGCTTTAGCGTGCCCTCGGTAGCGCGCTTCGTGACCCGCCTGGAGGAGCACGACGTGCCCTACTTCGACTGGCCCGGCGCGCCGCAGTCGGTCACCACCCGGGTGGACGGCGTGCAGCAACTCTACTTCCAGGACCCCGACGGCCACTGGATTGAGGTGAACGACGCGGGGTTCCAGTAAGAATTTGATTAATCAAATTCCTACGTGATTACTGCACCACCGCCGTTACCGTATACCCCGCTTCTTCCAGGAGATTCAACAGGCCCTCTTCGCCTCCCAGATGGCCCGCCCCCACCGCAAAGAAGGTAGGTTCCGCCATCATCTCTTCCATCTCGGGCACCCAGGCGTGGTTGCGATCGATGAGCAGGTACTGCTCCATGTCGCCGAACTCGGCCATCGCGGCGTGCGAGAGTTCGTAGAGTAGTTCCGCGTCCTGCTTCATGTACGACGAAAGCATCTTCCCGAACTCCTGGGCCGACGCCTCGTAGTCTTCCAGTGCATCGTACAGGTAAGCGGCCTGCTGTTCTTCAGAAATGTTGCCGAAGGCTTCTAGCTGCTCATCAACGGATTCCAGTCCCTCCACCTCAATCTGCCTCTCCTGGGCAACTGCCATCAGCGCTTGTTCGTACGAACCCGGTTGGCATCCTAGCATCTTTGAGGCAACGGCCCCGTAAAGGGCAATCGGATTGAGCTGCGCGAGCATCTGTTCGGGAATGTTAAGCGAATCTTGGAAGAATTGGCTTAGCTGCGCGTACTCTTCCTCAGCCATGAGCTCGCGCAGGGGCGTTTCAGCAGGCTGCATCATGGCCTGCTGCATCTCCTGCATCATTCCCGGCTCGTCGAAGTCTAGTTCGAGCACCAATTGTTCGCTACTGGTTAGCTTCTCCCGTAGGGTGTCGCTGAGGTAGATGTTCTCGGGGCACATCAGGTGGATGGTGCCGAACAGGTACGAAGGCTGCTCCAGGTCGTTGCCCGACACTTCGTAGAGCAACGACGATTGCGCCTGAGTAGCAAAAGAGAAGAACAAAGACAGTAGAAACGTTAACGAATAAGTACGCATAGTTTTGAGGTTATGAAGTGAAACAAAGGTTGGTCATATGATCAATTAATAAGTGCAGAAACTAGCGCAGCACGGTGGCCTCTTGCGAGAACTGCCGGATGCTGATAGCTACCGCCCCGAAGGCTAGCACCGTCATCGAGATGACAATTGCGGCCAGATGCGCCGGTTCCAGGGTGTTGGCCACCGCCGCCTTGGTGGCCAGCGCAATGTTAAGCACCGGAATCCACACCGTTTGCCAGTTGAGTTCAACGCCCGGAAAAAGGGCAACCATCGCTGGCACAAGAACCACGAAATTGATGGGGGTGACCAGGCTTTGGGCTTCCTTAAAGTTGCGCGCCCGCACCACGATGGCCGTGAGCAATCCCGAGAAAAACAGCGTGAGGGGCACCAGCATCAGCCCCAGCGTAGCGATGAAAGATGCGCTGAGCACGCTGTTGATGGTGGTCAGTAGCTCAGCCGGTATCTGGGGCAGAAAGTTGATGCCGATAGCCATGCCCGCCACCGCCACCAGGGCCGCGGCCAGTCCCATCAGGGCAATCACGATCATCTTGCCCAACAGAATGTGCAAGCGACTGCTCGGCACCGTAAGCAGCGTCTCCAGGGTGCCCCGCTCCTTCTCGCCCGAGATCAGATCCAGCGCCGGGTACATGCAACCAACGAAGCAGAGGATGATAAAGATGTAGGGCAAAAACCCACCGGCCACTTGTCCGATACGTTCGCGCGTGGAGGCCAGGTTTTGCTCCGTGACCTTGAGCGGCACCAGCGCTTCGGGGGCAATGTCCAGTTGCGCCACCCGTTCGTCCATTAGTGCCTGGCGATAGGTTTCTAACTTCTCCGCTAGCCTGGCTTGCACCTGGGAGTTGGTAGACTTGAAGTAAAACTGCACCGGGGCCGGTTGCATCTGCGCCACCAGGCGGGTGAAGTCGGCCGGAAACGCCAGCAGCGCGTCCAGACTGTCGATAGCGACGGCTTGCTGCCCAGCGGCTTCGTCTACGCGGCTGATCTCCAGCAAACTGTCTTGCGCCAGCAACTGCCGAAAGGCTTCGGGAGCCGCCGACAGGCCAACGGTCAGGGTTTTGGTGGCGTCCTTTTCCATCATTACCGACTGCACCTTGACCACCACGAACAGTATCAGCGGAATGGCCACGGCGGGCAGCACCACCGAAGACAGCAACGTGCGGCGGTCGCGCAGGGTGTCGATCAGTTCTTTTCGGATAACGGTGAAGATCGTTTTCATGCGGCTTGGGGGTTGGTGGGTTGCGGTTTGAGGTTGTCGTTTTGTATAGCTTGGATAAAGCCCTCGGTGAGCGACGTACCGGCGGCCTGCCGAAAGCTGCTCATGGTATCCTGATAGATCAGTTTGCCCCGGTTCACGATGGCCAGGTCATCGCAGAGCAAATCCACCTCGCTCATAATGTGCGACGAAAAGATCACCGTTTTGCCCGCCTGTCGGCACTCCCGAATCAGCTCAATGATGTTATGCGCCGTGATCACGTCCAGTCCGGAAGTGGGTTCGTCGAAGATCACCACGCTGGGGTCGTGAATCATGGTGCGGGCGATGGACACCTTCTGCTTCATGCCGGTAGACAGCTGGCCGATGCGCTTGCGGGCAAACTCGTGGATTCCCAATTGCTCAAACAGCTGGTCCTGACGCGTGGCGATGGTGGCGCGGTCTAGGCCGTGCAGGCGGCCAAAGTAGCGCACCGTTTCGGCGGGGGTGAGGCGGTCGTAGAGGTGGGTGGAGCCGGTCAGAAAACCGATCTGGCTACGCACCTGCGTGGGTTGTTGCACCGTGTCGTAGCCCGCCACGCGGATGCGGCCCGCGGTGGGTTGTAAGATAGTAGCGATCATGCGCAGGGTGGTGGTTTTTCCGGCCCCGTTCGGCCCGAGCAGTGAGAATACGCGTCCCGGTTGGCAGCTAAAGCTAATGTCATCGACGGCGAGGGCCGTTGACTTCTGCTTACGCTGCCGGGGATACGCTTTGCTTACGCTTTCGAGTTGAATCATGGTGTAGGTAGTTGAGGGGAGAGTTTATCGTTTGTTTCTTGTTAAAGGGCAACGTTGGGCAACCGTTCTTCGCCCAAATGAAGTTTGATAGCTATCGTAGATACACAGTAGCGCAACAAATACGAACATCACTTGGTGATCGAGCGGCATATCGCTCTAAGGTGATAACCGTAAGTGCCGTCCAGATCGTAGCTATTGCTGCGAAGTAAATCTTGTTAGATTTCATATCATTGAATTTTGATTTGACAAAATCTTTAGGATACAGCCGTGCGACTGATTACTAGATTAGTCGTCCGGTTAGTCGTATTCTTACGAGACTTGTCAAAAAGTTCAGTAGAAACATTTTTAATCCAGTATAAAGCGTTGACCATCAGTAGATTACTGAGGAGAGTAAATGTTTGGAAATAATCTGCTAATTGCCAATGTACGTTCGTGACGCGTTACAAACGCGCCCCAAGCGAGAGTTTGGAATATGATCGGCTACCGTTTATGATGCGTTGCAAACGAGCCTCAGGCGAGGTTGGAAAAAATATCTTGCCTTTGCTGTAAGAAAATAAGGGGCTCGGTCACTAACTTATCAACCGACTACGCCGCGTATGACGACCTACCAAGCCGAACGCCCTTCTACCGAGTTTCACCGCTTCCTGAACGATCATATCGGGATCATCCGACGCATCTGCAAGGTGTACAGCAACGATGCCGACGAGTACCAGGATTACTTTCAAGAGGTGGTACTACAGCTGTGGAAAGCCTACGGCAGCTTCCGGGGCGAAGCCCAGGCGTCTACTTGGGTCTACCGGGTGGCGCTCAACGTGTGCCTGTCGCTGCTCAAGCGCGAAAAACGGCGGGTGAGCGCAGTGTCACTACAGCCCGAGCACTGGAGCAACTTGGCTGCCGAAGCAACGGATACCGCCGAAGAGGAGCAGCTAAAGCAACTCTACGCCGCCATTCGGCAGTTGAGTGAGATCGACCGAGCGCTGATTCTGCTGTATCTGGAAGGGAAGAAGTACGAAGAGATCGCTGACATTCTGGGCATATCGCTCAGCAACGTAGGCGTAAAGGTAAACCGCATTAAGAAACAATTAAACCGCATCATTCATGGACAATCTACAAACGCTCTGGCGTAATGCTCAACCTAAAGAAGACGACTCCGGGATTTCGGCTAATGAACTCAATCAAATTACCCAGCAGAAGTCACAGCAGGAGTTCGATCGGTTTAAGAAAACTATCCTTTGGGAAATGATCGCAAATATTCCAGTTGCCGCTCTTTTTATATACTGGTTCACTACGATTGAGGCGCTCAACAATCTGCTTATTTTGTCTCTTACGGCATTGGTATTCGCCACCTATATGGTTTGGCAGTACTTATTCTACAAAAAAATACAGCTTCATACACCACAGGACGACGTGCAGACGTACCTGGCGGAAGGCCTATCGCTGTTGAAGCACTACTTGCGCATCTATCAATTGATAATTGTATTCTCCATCGTTTTTGGCGGATTTATTGGCCATTGGATAGTTCGGAGTAGCGAACCAGGAAAACCACCGCTGCTTTTTTCAGGCGATGTTACGCTTAATTTAATCTATTCTATTCTATTTGCTACTGCCTTGTTCTTAGCAGCGCACTTTTATATAAAGTACGCTTATAAAAACCGAATTAGTCGGATGCAGCGCTATCAGGAAAAGTCGAAGCTTATCAAACAATTGGTTGCCGAACTGAGGAAGGAGGAATAATATTGATTCAATTAAGTAAAGCAAACAAGTATGAAAAGTTATTCAGTAATTACGTCAAGCACGATGTGGTCAACAGATAAGCTAACAAGAGATGTTGAGAATTTGATAAATCAAAAAGCAGATCAGGGTTACGAAATTGTATCGGTGGCATTTGGTGTTAATCTATGGTGGGCACCAACTGCCTTTATAACTGTTCGTAAGTGATTCTACTTGTGATAAAGTATAGGGGAAGTTTGTAGTTCACCAAAGTTACCATCATTTGCAACAGTAAGATCGATAAACGCTTCCAGGATATGAGTTTTGAGGATTTTCGTCGCGAAGCCTGGGGAGGAAGGGGCGTACGTTGACCTAAGTTAAAACACCGCCGAAAACAGTAAGAACACGCATTTCCCCTTTGCAGCGTTATTCCAGCATGAATTACCGCAAGTCCACCCCACAACCCGCCATTTCTCTTCTTTCATCATTCATCATTCTTTGTTCGATACTCATTATTCCCTTCTCCTCCTTCGCCCAAGTCCAAATCCAGCGACCGCCCGAACAAACCCGCTTGCTGTTTCTGCTCGATGCGTCGGGCAGCATGTTCGCCGAGTGGGAGGGGCGCATGCGCATGGACGTGGCCAAGCAGATGCTCACCGAATTGGTCGACTCGCTGCGCGTTGATCCTAAGCTCGAGCTGGGCCTGCGGGTGTACGGGCACCAGTACCACCGCCGCTTCCAAAACTGCCAGGATACCGAACTGGAGGTGGGCTTTGCCGCCCGCAACCACGACCGCATCATCGGCCAGCTGCGCACCCTGCAACCCTCGGGCGTCACGCCCATCGCCTACTCGCTCGAGCAGGCCGCCAGCGACTTCCCCCTCGACCCCAACTACCGCAACGTGGTCATCATCCTCACCGACGGCATCGAGTCGTGCGACGGTGACCCCTGCGGAGTGTCGCAGGCGCTGCAGTCGCGCAACATCTTTCTGAAGCCCTTCGTCATCGGACTGGGCATGGATCAGAACTTCGCTGAGGAGTTTGCCTGCGTGGGGCAGTACTACGACGCCCAGGACGTGGCCGAGTTTCGGCGGGTGCTTAACAAAATCCTGCGGCAGTCGCTCGAGACCACCACGGTGAGCGTGGAGCTGCTGGACGAGCAACGGCAACCCACCGAAACCGACGTGAACGTAACCTTCGTGAACAACGTGACGCAGGCCCCGCTCTACAACTTCGTGCACTACCGCGACGCCCGCGGGCAACCCGACTCGGTGGTGGTGGATGCGGTGCTGTCGTACGACGTGGTGGTGAACACCATTCCGCCCGTGGCGCGGCGCAACGTGCGCTTCGAGGGCGGGCAGCACAACGTGATCTCTATTCAGGCCCCGCAGGGCACGTTGCACGTCAAGCAGCCCGGTCACTCCGAATACGCCCAGGGTGTGCGGGCGCTGGTGCGTCGGGCGGGGCAACCGGCCATCGTCAACGTGCACGAACTGCCCGCGCCCGAGAACTATTTGGTGGGCACCTACGATCTGGAAGTGCTCACCTTCCCGAAGACGCGGCTCAGTGGGGTGCGGGTGGACCCCCGCGAAACCACCGAACTGGTACTACCCGGACCGGGAGTGCTCAACGTAGACTTTGTGAAGAACGGCATCGGCAGTTTGTATCAGCTAGATTCGAGCGGGGCGCAGCGGTGGGTGCACGACTTTGTGCCCGGCGAAACGCGGGTGGCGCGGGCCATCCAGCCGGGTGCTTATCAGTTGGTGTTTCGGGCGCAGGACGCCTTCGGCAGCAAGTTCACCGAGGTGAAGAACTTCACCGTGAAGACGGGAGCCACCGTGAAACTGAAGTTTTCGGGGGCTTAGAGCAAAAAACCACGTGGTTTTGTGAAGCTCCGGAAAATGTTGGTCAATCCGGGCACTGGTCTGCTGTCGGCAGTTGACTGTACCTGGTTACGATAGCGGTAGCCAAACGTGCACAGCACACGAAATTCACAACAAAAGGAACATAGCGGCTCGTAACAAGTTACTTAAGATAGGAACCAAACTTAGTCACCAACAACAACCCAAAACCAATGAGTCAGTACAGTTTCTTTGACAACGTCAACCAGTTCGTTGATCAAGCCTCTCAGTTTATCGATCTGCCCGATGGCTTGCTCGAGCAGATCAAGGAGTGCAACAGTGTGTACCAAGTTAATTTTCCCATCCAGCTCGACAACGGGAAGTACCAGACCGTCACCAGCTACCGGGTGCAGCACTCGCACCACCGCATGCCCGTGAAGGGCGGTATCCGCTACAGCCTGGAGGTGAACGAAGACGAGGTGAAGGCACTGGCTGCCCTGATGTCGTATAAGTGTGCGCTGGTCGACGTTCCCTTCGGGGGGGCCAAGGGCGGCATCCGTATCGGGGTGAGCAACTACAGCGTTGCCGAACTGGAGAAAATCACTCGCCGCTACGCTTCGGAACTAATCAAGAAGAACTTCATCGGCCCCTCTACCGACGTGCCCGCTCCCGACTACGGCACCGGCGCCCGGGAAATGGCTTGGATTGCCGATACCTACGCTTCGTTCAATCCGGGCGAGATCAACGCCTTTGCCTGCGTGACGGGCAAGCCTATCTCGCTGCACGGCATCCGGGGCCGCACCGAGGCCACCGGGCGGGGCGTGTTCTTTGGCATCCGCGAAGCGGTGAACGTTAGCGAAGATATGAAGTCGCTCGGCCTTACCCCCGGTCTGGAAGGCAAGCGCGTGATTGTGCAGGGGCTGGGCAACGTGGGTTACCACTCGGCCAAGTACTTGCAAGAGGGTGGAGCGGTGATCGTGGGCATCGCCGAATATAACGGTGGCATCTACCGGAAGGGTGGCATCGACGTGGAAGAAGCCTTCAAATATTACCGCGAGCACGGATCGCTGCTGGAGTTTCCCGGCGCCGAAAGCATCAAAAACACCATCGCTACGCTGGAGTATGACTGCGACATCCTAGTGCCCGCGGCGCTGGAGAACCAGATCACCGCCGAGAACGCCCCCCGCATCAAAGCCAAGATCGTGGGCGAAGCAGCCAACGGACCGGTGACCAGCGAAGCCGCCGACATTCTGATGGCTAAAGGGGTGCGTATTCTGCCCGATTTCTACCTCAACGCCGGGGGCGTCACCGTATCGTACTTCGAGTGGCTGAAAAACCTCTCGCACGTAGCTTTCGGCCGCATGGACAAGCGCCACGAGGAGGTAACCAATCTGGGCATGATCCGCGCGATGGAAGACGTGAGCGGAAAACCGCTATCGGCCGAACAACGGCGAGAACTCTCTCGGGGAGCCGGAGAAATCGACATCGTAAATTCGGGACTGGAGGAGACGATGGTGAATGCCTACCATACCATCTGGGAGATTTACAAGACAAAGAATACGGGCAACCTGCGCACCGCTTCGTTTGTGACTTCGATCGAAAAAATTGCGGCAGCTTATATGGCCCGGGGCATCTTTCCTTAGTTATCCGGTGCGCCGTCGTCGGCCCAGC
Source organism: Cyclobacteriaceae bacterium (assembly GCA_965217295.1). Classification (GTDB taxonomy): domain Bacteria; phylum Bacteroidota; class Bacteroidia; order Cytophagales; family Cyclobacteriaceae; genus Tunicatimonas. The sequence continues at coordinate 142,473 of CBDCHR010000008.1, read as the reverse complement.
AGGCGATTTGCGCGATCTGCGCGTCGGTGAGTTCTCGGCCCGAACCGGGCGGCGGCATGCTGCGCTCCCCGGTGCGTTCCTTGATTTTGGCGGCGAAAGAGAAAATATCATCGTTCGTTGTGAAGTTCGGAACGCGCGTCCCCGCGTGGCACCCGGTGAGCGCGCAGTTGGTGGTGATTATCTCCTTGATAGTCGCCGTAAAACTTACTCCGGACGTCACCTGAGCGTCGACTTCAGTGGTGCAGTCGGCGGCATCCTGCACCGCAACGGCGTAGGTCCCGGGAGCGAGTTGGTTAAACTGGGCCGACGTAGAAAAATCCGCGCTGTCGAGGCGGTAGCGGTAGGGAGCACTCCCCCCGGTAACCTCCACCGTAATGCTTCCGGAAGCTTGTCCGCAGGTTGAAGCCGCCGCAACGGGATTGATCTCAAGGGTGGAAGGTTCGTTGGGAACGGTTACCGACCCGGACGTGGTGCAGCCCGCTTCGTCCTGCGCGCTGACTTCGTAGTTGCCTGGTGCCAGTCCTGAAAAGGTAGCGGCGGACTGTCCGGTGCCGTCGTTGAGGCGATACGTTACCGCTCCCGTGGTTCCGCTGGGCGTAGACGTGATCGCCCCGTTGGACTGTCCGCAGCGCGCGGCCGTGACGGTGTGGCTTAGCGTAAATCCGCTGTTGCACACCGAATCATCTTCGCCGCAGGCAAACAAAAAGAACAGTACTCCAAAAGAAATATACTTCATCATAACCAACCGGGGATGAGAGGTGTCGCCTTCGCGCGCCGAAGGACCGTCTATCTCCGAACGATTATCGTACCAGAAGCACGCGTAAAAACAAAATAACCGGCGTCAAGCTGACACCGGTTATCCGAATATGAGACGTGATTCTACCTTCTATCTACTGCTTCTTAGTAAGGTTGGTTTGGTTGATTAGATACCGGTTAGTGAAGACCGGAGATGAGAACGTAACCGAGTAGCGGCAACTTTTTTTAAGTTTTCTCTAGCCGTTGGTTTAAGGGGTCTGCTAGTTTGACTCTTTTGGCGAGTCAGACACAAAAAATTCTGAGGGTCCAAACCACTTTCCCGAACAATCCTTACCTTTACCGCCGACCAACCTATCGCCCCGGTAGCCAACGGGTCCCCGGCATGAAAGCAGACCAGCCGTACTTCATCTTCGACTTCGACAGCACCTTTACCCAGGTGGAGGCGCTGGACGTGCTCTGCGAAATTGCTTTGGCTGACCAACCCGACCACAACGAGATTCTGGAAGAAGTGCAGCGCATCACCAACACCTGCATGGATGGGAACATCTCGTTCCGCGAGTCGCTGCAGAGCCGACTGGCCCTGCTGCCCGCCCATCGCGACCACTTGCCCGTGCTCATTGACCGCTTGCGCAACAGTGTTTCTCGTTCGTTTCAGCACAACCGGGCGTTCTTCACCACCTACGCCGATCGGATCTACGTGGTCTCAAATGGTTTCCGGGAGTTTATCGTACCCATCGTGGAAGATTACGGGATCAATGCCGATCACGTATTTGCCAACTCCTTTACGTTTGATGACCAGGGCAACATCACCGGCTTCGACCACAACAACGTGCTCTCTACCGACAATGGCAAGGCCCAGGTGATGCGGGTGCTCGATCTGCGCGGCGACGTGTACGTGATTGGCGACGGCTACAACGACTACAAAATCAGGGCGGCCGGGCTGGCCAATAAGTTTTACGCCTATACCGAAAACGTGGCGCGCGACTCGGTGCTGGCCATGGCTGACCACATCACTCCATCTCTCGACGAATTTCTTTACTTAAACAAAATGAACACCGCTATCTCGTATCCTAAAAACCGAATCAAAGTATTACTCTTAGAAAACATCCATCCCGATGCCGAGCGAAAGCTCAGAGAAGAAGGCTACCAGGTGGAAACCCACCCTGCCGCGATGGACGAGGCCGAGCTCTCGGAGCGCATCAAGGATGTGTCTATCCTGGGCATTCGCTCCAAGACGAACGTCACGACCAAGGTGTTAGAGAATGCGAACCGCCTCATTGCGCTGGGAGCGTTTTGCATTGGCACCAACCAGATTGATCTGGAGGCCTGCGCCCGCAAGGGGGTGGCGGTGTTTAACGCGCCCTACAGCAACACCCGCTCGGTGGTGGAGCTGGCCATCGGCGAAATCATTATGCTGATGCGCGGCATCACCGACAAGTCGGCGGCCATGCACCGGGGCGAGTGGAGCAAATCGGCGGCCAACAGCAACGAGGTGCGGGGCAAGAAGCTGGGCATCATTGGCTACGGCAACATCGGTTCGCAACTGTCGGTGCTGGCCGAAGCATTGGGCATGCACGTGTATTATTACGACGTGGTGGAAAAGCTGGCGCTCGGCAACGCCACCAAGTGCGCGTCGATGGAAGAACTGCTGGGGGAGGTGGAAGTGATCACGCTGCACGTGGACGGGCGCGAGGAGAACGAAAACCTGATTGGGGAGCCGGAGTTTGCGCAGATGAACGACGGGGTGATTCTGCTGAACCTGGGCCGGGGCATGGTGGTAGACATTGCCGCCCTGAAAAAGAACATTGAAAGTGGCAAGGTACGGGGTGCGTCGGTCGATGTGTTTCCGGCCGAGCCGAAGAGCAACGATGAGGAGTTTCAGTCGGAGCTGCGGGGCTTGCCCAATGTGATTATCACTCCGCACATCGGAGGGAGCACGCAGGAGGCGCAGGAAAACATTGCGGATTTTGTGCCGGGCAAGATCATCGAGTACGTGAACACCGGCAGCACCTTCAATAGCGTCAACTTCCCAAACGTGCAACTGCCGTTGTTAAAAAACGCCCACCGGCTGATGCACATCCACCACAACAAGCCGGGCGTGCTGGCGCAGATTAGCAACGTGCTGGCGAAGCACAATATCAACGTGGTGGGGCAGTACCTGAAAACATCGGAGGTGATTGGCTACGTGATTATTGACATCAACAAAGCCTACGACGACACCGTGATTAGCGACCTGAAAAGTATCGAGAACACCATACGCTTCCGCGTACTTTATTGAGGTTCTAGGTTCGGAGTTCCGGGTTCTAGGTTAGCAAACTCAGAACCTAGAACCTTCAACCTAGAACCCCAAACCGTCTATCGTCTGAACAATCGGAATTTGCTGCCGCTGCCTGACATAAAGTATCCTTCTTCCCGTTTGTTGTTAGTTCCGGATAAACTTTGATTGCCCGGCGTTCGCATGTCTTCCATTGACAAACCGTGGTCGCCGATGTTGAAGTTCTCCAGGTTCACGTAGGTGCCTTCGTCGTCGGTGACGGCGTTGTGCTTGTTCTTCTCCCACAGGTTGGAAAAGGTCTTCTGGTTTTTCTCGTGTCGTTCCATAGCGTTTAAAAAGTTTGAGTGAATACTTCCGCCCAAGAGGCGGTTTTGAAGAGATAACTACCCTAATCCGGCAGTGTTCAAAGGTGCTACGTATACTTAGTTTAATCAGGAACAATGAACAACAGAATGCGTCCTAATGTACCTTGTTGGGTGTTGTCGGTGCTCATCCTCTTTTCGGGCGCAGCCTATTCCCAAACCAAAGCGTTGCACCCCCGAGGAATCATCAGTGCAGATGAACTACCAATTTTGCGAGAGAAGATAAAGAGGAAACCCTATCGAGCCCTGTACGAAAACCTGCTGCGGGTGGCAAAACGGCAGAAGGAAGCGCAAACCAATCGTCCGTATGAACCTTATGCGGACGGCGACCTTTTAGGAAATCAAGCCTATTTGTACCTGATCACCGGCGATCAAAGCTGGGCGGAGGGTGCCTGGCAATCGGCCGAGCGTATTCTCAACGATAGTGTTTATTTCAATGCCCCTCTTTCCCGAGGCCTAACCAGGGCAAAGTTGCTTCTGAAGATGGCACTTGCTTATGATTTCTGCTATTCAGGATGGACTGAGGTGCAGCGAAGCCGTGTCAACAACCAACTCTTCGATGTGATGTTCTCCGTCAACGCCAACATGGGGCACGAGGCCAACTACGCCATCGAGAGCAACTGGATGGGCGTGCGATACGGTAGCGTTGTTGTGGCTTCCTACGTATGGGATCACGAAAAATCCAGTGCCCACCGCTCGCCGGCCCTCCCCTTGCGCTGGGATGCCACCAAACGACTGCAAAATCATTTGGAGGAAGTGATTTTTGCCAACGGCTGGAACGGGGAGAGCATGTCGTATCACGTATACGGCTGGACGTTTATTGGCCCCGCCCTACTGGCCTTGAAACAGAACGTCAACAAATTTAACTTAGCTGATTTCGTTCCAGAAACAGTGAATACTTTACAGGCTCTGATGACTTCCACCGTGGGGATTGAGCACCAGGCGGGGGTGCGCGGTATTCAGGCCGATCTTTCTGACGACGACCTGATGTTCACTACCGGCGGCTTACTAGGCATGGCGTTTCGCCTGTATCCCCCGGAGCAGCACGCGGCCCTCAAGTGGATGCACGACTACCTCATCCGGGCGGAAGATTATGCAGCCAACGACGACGGGCACTTGTTTTACAGCTTACTATACTATCCGGACACCCTCAAAAAACAGAATCCGGCAACTATTGGGTGGCTCACTTACCACGATCCTGAACAGGGCATCGTGATCACCCGCGATCGCTTTCAGGACGAAAATGATGTAGTGGTAACGTATAACGCCAAGGCTACCCGGATCAACGGACACGCTGGTCCCGACACGAACACCTTCCGCCTCATCGGCACGGGTGTTCCCTGGGTGATTGGCGGCGGCCGGACTAACGGCACCGCCGGGCAGACCAACCTGTTTCCCTCAACCGAAGAAACTGCTCAGAAAGATAGTCGGGAATTGGGAACTTTGCATCACCACGAATTCTTTGAAGAAGGCCGAGGAGGATATGCCGTCGGTAGCGGTAGTAGCGTGGGTACCCAGAACCACCGACGCGTAGTTTATACCTCATTCGACCGTTCAAGCTCGGCCGAAGCGGTCGTGGTGGTGGTCGATCACTCCTCAAACGGGCGTCGCTGGCGCCTCAACTCCCCGGCGTTTAACCGCTTAGCAACCAATCCTGAAGGGTATACCCTTTTTGCCCCGAATGGCGCTAGTATGAAGGTTCAGTTCGTGCATAGTGCCGCTCCGATCCGGTTAGAAAGCGGTAAACTACCGTACGGAGGCGAAACCGTCCGACACAATCACGGAATTTGGTACCGAAACGAAGGCTACACCCTCAGCCGCTATATTGATTACTACTGCCAAGATTCCGTCGTGGCAGTGATCACTCTACAGGCAGCGGGCAAGGAGCATCCCAAAGCAGTGATGGAGAAACCGGGCAGCAGCCTGCGCATCGCCGATCTGCAGATTACCTTACCGGTGTGGCCGGAAGATTGAATAACCGTCAATCTGGTCGGAGTAACAGAGTGGAAGTTGCCGACGGCTGCCGCGCGGATGACTTTCTACGTGGCTAAGATGCTAGCCGCCGGTGGCCAGCATCCAATCCCTAGTGCCCCCGGCACTAACCCTCCCCAGGTTCACGTAGACGCCTTCGTCGTCGGTGATGGCGTTGTGCTGGTGCTTTTCCCACAGGTCAGAGAAAGTTTTCTGGTTTTTCTCGTATCGTTCCATTGCGTTTAAAAAGTTTGAGTGAATACTGTGGCCTCAATAGCAAAGCTTTCGAGACCTTCTTGTCAAGCAGTGAACCCACTAGACTGGGCAGTTTTTGGGATGCCTTAGAAAACAGATGTCTTTGCCTGCCGAGGAGTACCAAACAGAGGTTAGAGCTGCAGTGTTAAAACCTTAACACAGTTTGCTATCCACTACCTCTGTTGTAATTATGTTTCTAAGTGGATACATTTAACTGCGTATTTTGTTAAGCAGACCATTGAATTTGATAGAATCTGTATCAAAAGACTAACGCAAAACCTACTCACTAGAATAGATACCAACGTTATTTCGGACTATTTTGCCGAAGCATCGCCCCCCTAAGCAAAAATCCTGAATTCACAGAATTGTTTGATTTCTTTGACAGTTTCGAAATTCCTCAGAGTACTTTACGAAACACGCTTAGTAGGGATAATATTTGCTATTCTGCTACTAAAAACAGTGGCGATTCAGTTTTCTTTTTATTGTGCTTTGAGGTGGTTCAATTAATCCGGACAAATAATTAAGATAGTAAAGTTATTTTGCCTGCATTTATCAATGATCGCTTTGCTGTTTACGCTAATATTTTTTTTGGCGGAGTGCCGCCCATCTAAAAGCCTTCAAAAAAACAGAGGCTTTTGGCTAAAAAAATATGGCCTTTATGTTTGCTTGTTTTTCTCAAAGCCCTCTTCATATTGCACTGGACTCAAATAGCCAATGGAAGAGTGTTTGCGGATCAAATTATAGTAGCCTTCAATATATTCAAAGCTGCGGTAGTAAGCGTCCTTCAAGCCATAGCACACCCCACCGTCCAGCAGCTCCGCCTTGAACCTGCTGAACAGAGACTCAGCCTGGGCATTGTCGTAATGGTTGTCCTTGCGCGTCATGCTTTGGCGATACTTGTGAGTCTTCAATAATGCTCTAAAGGCAGTAGAAGCATATTGCCCGCCACCATCCGAATGCACGATCAAACCTTGTTGAGGCTGCCTGCTTCTGATAACCTTCTGCATGGCCATGTACTTGCTACCTTTGAGTGGACATTAAGTTAAGCCTGATAATCCTTAACTTAGCCAACATGAGAAAAGAAAAAAGACACTTCGACCGAGCCTTCAAAGTGATGGCGGTTGAACTCTGTTTATCCGGTAAGCCAACCAATCAGGTAGCAGAAGAATTAGACATCCGGGCCGACCTGTTGAGTCGCTGGAAGCGGGAATACAAGCAGAAGAAAGAGGGTAGTTTTTCAGGGCATGGTAAACCTTCACTGTCCCCGGAACAGGCTGAAGTAGCTAGACTAAAAAAGCAGCTACGAGAAGCTGAGATAGAACGTGACATCCTAAAAAAGGCAGTGAGCATCTTCTCCAAGAGCGACAGCAAATATTCAGGTTTATGAAAAAGCACCGATCTATGTTTGCCGTTGAGAAGATGTGCAAAGCGTTCAAAGTGAGCCGGAGCGGCTACTACAATTGGCTTAATAGGAAGCCATCGGCCCGACAGGCAAATAGGCAGAGCATCCTCCAACTGATCCGGGAGATTCATAAAGAAAGCAAAGAGCGCTATGGTAGTCCTAAGATTACCCGCGAGCTTCACAGAAGAGGAGTTCAGATATCCAGACCAAGAGTAGCCAAGCTGATGAAGGTAGCCGGTATCAGAAGTGTTGTTCACCGAAAGTTCAAGGTGAAAACTACCGACTCCAACCACAACTATCCAATCGCTAAAAACTTATTAGACAGACAATTCACTCCTGGAGCGGTGGCAAAAGCCTGGGTATCCGATATCACCTACATCAGAACTACGCAAGGGTGGCTCTATTTGACTGTCGTAGTAGATTTGGCTGACCGAAAAGTGATAGGATGGGCATTGAGCGAAACGATGAAAACCTGCGATACTGTGATACCAGCTTGGAAAATGGCCATCAAAAACAGACCGATAGTAAACGAACTTATCTTCCATTCGGACAGAGGTGTACAGTATGCCTGTCATGAGTTTAGAAACCTGCTTAAAGCCCATCCTTTAGTCACACAAAGTATGAGTCGGAAAGGGAACTGTTGGGATAATGCCGTAGCCGAAAGTTTCTTTAAAACCCTTAAATCAGAGTTGATACATGTGGCTGAACCAACCACTATGGTAGAAACAAGAGTAAGCGTGTTCGAATTTATTGAAGTCTGGTATAACCGAAAGAGAATGCACGCCTCGCTAGGGTATCTAACACCCGTAGAGTACGAAGCAAAATTGAAAGTAAACTATCACAAAAATGTGGCTTAACTTTTTGTCCACTTTTTCCTTGCAAGTTCACCATAATTACCAAGCTCTCTTCCATATGGCGATCCAGATGCCAGCCCACAATACGGTGACTCTCCAGGTCCAGCCAAGTGGCCAGATACAGCCATTTCTCATAGCCCGCTTCCTGATTGGGCAGATACGTGATATCCCCCACAATAACTTGATTAGGCTCAAAAGGTAGGTTATCAGTTTCTAAAAGTAGGTTTTTACTGCGTCTTAGGTGCGGATGGCTCTGTGTGGTCTTAGGAACAAAACTCTTCGGCCACCGTGGCGCGGTTGAATAGCTACCAGACCCTGTTCCCGCATCCGACTCCGGATCTGGTGCCTACCTACTTCCAGACCCTTATCGCGCAGTTCAGACTGTATCCGACGCCAGCCGTAACGCCGCTTGTGGAACGTGAATATGGTCTTTATCTCTGCTGATATCATTGCTTTTTCTTCTTTTAACGCATAGCTTTGCCCTGCCCTATAGGCATAATAAGCACTGCGGCTTACCCCCAGAACCCGGCACAGGGTTAAGGCATCAAAATCCGCTGATAGCTTACCAATCACCTGATAAATCTCATTCAGGGATGGCGACTGAAAATGCTCAAGGCTTTTTTTAAAATATCGCGCCGCGCCACGGTGGCTCCTGTTGCGTCTCTTGCAACTCTCTACGCAGTCGCCTGTTTTCCTCGACTACTGATCCATCCGCTTGCTTTGATGAAACCTTAGCTAAGCTTTTCCAACGGTAGATCAGGTTCTCATTGATGCCAAATGACTCGGAGAGCGAGCTGACGCTACGCCCCTGTTCGTGCATTCTCAATAGATCAGACTTGAATTCAGCATCGTATTGACGACGCTTTTTGCTCTTGCTTTCTCTTTTCATAGGTACACAAAATTAAGATAGTTTCGTGTCCTGATTTGTTAACACATCTCAGATCAGTAAAGGCAAGACTAAGATGCAGGCTTACGTGGCGGTGCAGAAAAAGCTGCTGGTGCTCATCTACACCCTCTGGGAAAAGAATGAACCCTTCAAGAGTGAACCAGCAGCAGAATCCCTCGCAGTGAGAACACCTTCCAGCAAACCTTCCAGCAATGAGGAGCTTAAGCTGCTCCTTCCGGTGGTTTTCGAGGAAAACCGAAAAGGTAGAACAGATAGCAAAAAAGTAGCCCTGACTGGCAGGGCTACGCAGGCGGCCGCCGCGCGGATGAACTTCCGTGCAATGAGTCGCTTGAAGCTCTCCTTCCGGTGAAACAAAGTTAGCAAAATAATTATACTCTCTTGCTTGACTTTTAAGACAGTACCTACGACCAGAATAGTATGCAGCTATTTTTTAATCTCATTTATTTCTTTGATCATCTCCTTCAAGGTCTTATTGTCTATACTCTCCATCTCTGATTTGTCATAGATAGTCAGTAAGTAAATCTCTTCTTCGGTTATCAAATAAGTGATCACACGTAATCCGCCACTCTTACCTTTTCCTTTGCTTTTTACAGCAACTCTCACTTTGTAAGCATTCTGTCCCAGGCTTTGTCCTTGCTCAGGATTAGCCATCAAATCCTGCTCAAACGCCTGTAACTCGGCAGGTAATGAACTATATTTTTTCAGCAATTTCTTAGCTTGCCTTTTGAACCTAGGGGTAGGAATTACTTTATAGTTCATTTAAAAAGTCTGATAAAGTTTGTTTAGGAATTTTACCAGCCCTTATCTGCTTGACTTCTTCAAATGCTGCGGTTAAATCTTCTTTCACTTGGAAAGCTTGCTCATATTTCTTGATCCTTTTTTCAAGCTTTTTCCAATCTTCAATCGGAATCTGAACTGCTGTCAGATTTCCTTTCTGATCGTTCAAGTATTGTAGTTGCACCTTCATATCCTTATATACTAGTTTTTCATTTTTTAGATTGCACCTGTACTTTATCATATTCTGTTTCAACTGAGTCGCTAGTATCTCGCAAAACCATCTTATCAGCAGTCAATTTGGCAACATATGTAGTCATAAAATGAGAACTATCTTGTCCATCCCAGAATTTAATTATCGGTAAAATGTCTATGAAATCTACAGAAAAAACGAAGTTATTACCAAAATTCCTAGGGTGGTTTCTTTTCACATATTCTACGTTAGGATCTATCTCATAATAACACACAATTCCTGATTCAGCTTTCAAAAACTCAAACTCTGCAATCCACTTGTATGGATAAAGAGATACATCCGTTAATTTGCCATTTTCATATTCGTGTTTATAGTTTCCTGAGTCTGTTTTAAGAATTATTGTTTGTTTTTCAATCTTTGGATGCCCAAAATCTACAGAAACTGCATCCATTATTGTGTCCCATTTATAAGCTATAGCCTCGTACTCCCATTGTCCAGTTAATTGCTCTTTAAACTGTTGACCAGATCTTTTAGAACACGATATGAAAACCAAACAACTAAAAATTACTACAAGCGTGATTTCCTTCATTTTATGAGCCCTAACTCGTCTATATCAGCGTATTTATAGCGGGTTATACGTCGTATCGGAAATAACGCGCTATACAATAGCGGCTTACAATCATACCCTAAATAGAGTTTAACCTATTCACAAACGCCCCATAGGCAATATAGCCACCCTTCGGCTTTCTTCCTACCGGCTCTCCTGCGATTTCAACTTTTCTTTCACTGATCGTATTCCCTACCCCGTCCTCTCAAGGGCGCATCAGTTAAACGGTACCCACCCTGTTTCCCAACCGGCCTCGTCAACCGCTATTGTAGCAAATATCTTCGGGAACCGGCTACGAGATGCTAAGTCAGGGTAGGAAAACTTTGGAGACAGGCTACGAAAAACCAGGTTTTGGTCACCAATTGTCGGAGACAGGCCATAAAATACTAGTTCGACGTAAGAAAACTTCGGAGACAGGCCATGAAAAACTAGTTCGGCGTTGCCGGTCTCCGGAGACCGGTTATGAAATACTAGTTCGGTGTAAGAAAACTTCGGAGACCGGCGACGAAAAACTGATTATGGGGCACGTGCCGAGGTCTTCTCTGAGGTTCGTTCTAGGGCAGTAAAACAAAACGTTCGTTTTGAACCCCCTGGGTCACTTTGTGGATGAGAAGAAAACTGGTTTTACCGTCCCGATCTTACCTAACCCGAAAAAATCGCTTTTTTAGAAACATTTTACCCGGGTAAGTTACCGCGCCAAACCAAGTGGCACGCTGGCCTTCTCGTTCGCTACTTTGCCGCTGTACTAAATCATTCGTATCCACGCATCAAATTTCATCACGCTTATGAAAATTACCACCACCGACCAACTGATCGAAGCGGTCAAACTGGTCATCCGCGCCATCTCGGGCGACAAAACGATGCAGAAGAAAATGAGTGCCTATGGCTTCACGCCCCAGAGTCTGCAACAGGGTACTAAACTGCTCAACGGGGTTGAACTCGTGAGCGACACCCGCGAACAGGCCCAGCGAAACACCCGCCACCTGTCGCACCAGATCGCCCAAGACCAGCAGACCACCCGAAACACGTTTCGCACGCATGCGGCCATTGCGCGGACGGCTTTTCGCGAGGAGCCGCTGCTGCTGCAAGACCTAAAGGTCGACAAGATGGTTTCCGGCGACTGGGCCTGGACCAAGCAGGCGCTGAACTTCTACAAGGAGGCTCCTACGCAGATGAACCGCTTGCAGCAGTTCGGGGCCACTCCCGAATCGTTTCAGCAGAATCAGGCCGCCGTGCAGGCCCTGCTCGATCGGAAGGCGCAGCGACTAGAGGGCAAGGGCAAGGCTGAGGATTTTACCCAGGAGCGCAACCGGAAGATCAAGGAGTTGCGAGACTGGTACGGAGAGTTTCGCCGACTGGCCCGCATTGCTTTTAAAGAGAACCCGCAGTTGCTGGAGACCTTCGGCATCGTGGTGCCCTCCACTCCGCGCAAGCGAAAGGCCAGCGCCGAGTAATTGCAAGTTTTAGGGAAACTCTTTCCGAGCATACGCTAAGAGAAGGCCCTAAGCTACCGTAGTATTAGCTTGAGGAGGTTGCTTACTCATGAAAAATTCTTAGGGCAGATAGAAGTCAAACACAATATCACGCATGCACTTGAAGTGCCCCTGCGGACACTTCGCGTAACCAATTTTGGAGCAGGGCCGACACCGCAGCCGGTTGTTTTCTAGCACCGTGAAGCGGGTGCGGTAGGGGTACATGCCGAAGCGGGGAATGGTGTTGCCCCAGATGCTGTATACGCGTTTCTTAAAAGCTGCGGCGATATGCATCAACCCGGTGTCGTGGGTGAACACGTAGTCGGCCTGCCGCACCAGTGAGGCCGATTGATTCAGATTGAACTTGCCGCAGGCGTTGTAGATAACGGTTTTTTTATTGAGTTCGAGCAAGGTAGACTCACGGTCGGCCGACGCCTCCCCATGAGCGAAGAAGCGTGCCACCTGCTCGCCGGTTTCGTGGTCGTTCTGGTCGCCGAGCAAAACGATGGGTTTGTTGATGCGGTCGCAGAGCTCGATCATGCGGTCGACGGGCAGCTTTTTGGTGTGGTGTTGCGCCCCGATGGCGTAGGCCACGTAGCCCGCCCGGTGGGTTTCGGGCAGCCAAGCGCGTTCCACCTCGTCCTTTTCGGGAATAAAATAATCGAGTCCCAGGCTGTCGGGCTTCACGCCCAGCGGCTTCAGGGTAGCCAGGTACCGATCCACGATGTGTACATTGGGCAGCCGGTCGATCTTAAAATTCACCATAAGCCACTTGGCCACGTTGAGCTTGTTGAAGCGATAACCCTTCACTCCTAGCTGAGCGATGATGAGCGTGGTGCGCAGGTTATGGTGCAGATCGATAATCGCGTCGTAGCGCTCTTGCCGCAAGCGTCGAATGAGCTCGTTGAGGCTGCCGTCGAGCGTATGCACCCGGTCGATGTAGGGATTTTCGGTAAGCAAGGTAGCGTACTGCGGTTTGGTGCAATAGTGCACTTCGGCATCCAACTGCACCTTGAGGGCGCGGGGCACGGGGGTGGTGAGCACGATGTCACCGATGGAAGAAAACCGAAGGATGAGAATCTTTTTGCGGGCCATGCGGCAAAAGTACCAAGAATTATCCGACAACTTTTTCGGTCTTAGCAATCTTTGAAGGGTATTTGATGTTCTTTAACCAAGAATTTGTGTACATTTCTATTAGCCGATCCGTAACGTTCGCGGTTCAGAATACGCTAGCAACAACCCGTTTACCCTATGTTTATTCAATCCATTCGCCTGATATTTATTCTTACCCTCCTGAGCGGCTGGGCTTCCGCCCAGATTGTGCAACCCGAACGCATTGAAATCGAGGTCGAAGATAACAGCAACGACTTTGTGGTGGTTTCGGCCGACGAACAGGGCTTGATACTGTTTCGCGACACTGACGAACGCGCTGATCGGGGCAAAAAACTCTGGGAGTTTATCTACTACGATACCTCGCTCAAGGAGCAGTGGAAGCGTACCTACGCGCTCGATTATTCATTGGCACTACAGGGCTACGATTACGACCGGGGCCAGCTGTGCGTGTTGTTTCAGAAGGGACCTTACCACGATAAACCTCTCGAGATGATGAACCTGGCGGTAACCACCGGCGACACCTCGTTCCACGCCATCCGCCGCATCGTGCCGGTCAACCTGGAGTTCTTCGAGATCGTGGGGCAAACCGTGGTGCTGGGCGGCAACGTGAACTACCGGCCCGTGGTGGTGCACTACGATATGTTTAACCGCAAGGTGCGGGTGTTGCCTGATATCTACCGCGAAGACGGGGAGATCATCGATATCATTCCCAATCCCAAAGACAATACCTTCGACGTGCTGATTGCCGAAACCACTCCTCAGAAGGTGAAAACCGTTACCATCAAGGCCTACGACCAGTACAGCAATCTGCTGCAGAGCACTCCGCTCAAGCCCAAAGACCGTAGCAACCTGCTCGACGCCCAGGTGACGGGCTTCGACGGCGAAAAGCAGTTCTTGGCGGGCACCTACGGACCCAAGCGTTCGCGCTACTCACGGGGCATCTTTGTGGCTTCGCTACAGCCCGACGGCACCCAGCAGATTCGCTACTACCACTACGCCGACCTGGAAAACTTCTTTGGCTACATGCGCGAGCGCCGCGAAGAGCGCGTGAAGCGACGCATCGCTAAGAAAAAGCGGGATGGCAAGAAGATTCGGCTCAACTACCGCATGGTGGTGCACGAACTCATCTCGGACGATGACAAGTACATTATGCTGGGCGAAGCGTATTACCCGAAGTACAACAGCTACTACTACAATGGCTACAGCGGCTACGTGCCCGCATCGCGCTATAATGACCTGTACTTCGATGGCTACCGCTACACCCACGCCGTGGCGGTGTGCTTCGACCGCAAGGGGGAGTTGCTGTGGGACCACGCCTTCAAACTCGATAATGCTAAAAGCATGGAGCTCAAGCAGTTGGTGCACGTGAGTACCAAAGACGATAAGGTGGTGCTGATGTATTCGTACGAAGGAGAGATTAAATCGAAGGTGATTAGCGACAATGGCACGGTGGAGGACGACGTGACTTCGCCCATTAAGCTGGCCCACGAAACCGACGAGATCAGGAAGCGCGATCACGGTATTGTGGGACTCACCAAATGGTACGACGACTACTTCTACGTGCACGGGGTGCAGGATATCAAAGACATGGCCCACGCGGGTGCCGGAACCAGCCGAAAGGTATTCTTCATCAACAAGGTGGCGTATAATTAGTCGATAGTCCACAGTCGATGGTCGACAGTTACTATCGACTGTGGACCATCGACTATCGACTATCAACTTTTTCCCGTAACTTGCACCGCCACCGATGGAAGAGAAGAAACTGATCGTCCCCGCCCCCCTGTTCAAGGTGATTGTCAGTCGACTGTGTCACCAGTTGATTGAGTACCATCGCTCGTTTGAGCATACCGTGCTTATCGGCCTGCAGCCCCGCGGGATTTTTCTGGCGAATCGCATTCAGGCAGAACTGGCTCAGATTCTATCGATCGACGTCCGCCTGGGTTACCTGGACACCACCTTCCACCGTGATGACTTTCGTCGTCGGGATACTCCCCTAACCGCTAGCCGTACCCACATCCCCTTTGTGCTGGAAGACCAGAACGTGGTGCTCGTCGACGACGTGCTCTATACCGGTCGCACGGTGCGCGCGGCGTTGGACGCCATGACCACCTTTGGCCGTCCCCGCAAGGTAGAACTGCTGGCGCTGGTGAATAGGCGTTACTCCCGCCACATTCCTGTTGAAGCCGACTACGTGGGGCGCACGGTGAACACCCTGGATTCGCAGCGGGTGGTGGTGACTTGGCAAGAAAAGGAAAACGAAGACGGCATTTGGCTAACGACAAAACCTGATTGATGCAAACGCTCCGCACCCCTCACCTTCTGGGCATCGAAGACCTGAACCGCGAAGAAATCGAGCTTATCTTCTCCACCACCGATAGTTTCAAGGAGGTCATCAACCGGCCGATCAAAAAAGTGCCCTCACTGCGCGACATCACCGTAGCCAACGTGTTTTTCGAAAACTCTACGCGCACCCGCTTGTCGTTCGAGCTGGCCGAGAAGCGCCTGTCGGCCGACGTGGTTAACTTCTCTTCGTCCAACAGTTCGGTGAAGAAGGGCGAGACGCTGCTCGACACGGTGAACAACATCCTGGCCATGAAGGTGGATATGGTGGTGATGCGGCACGCCAGTGTGGGTGCGCCCCACTTTCTGGCGCGCAACATCAAGGCCAACGTGATCAACGCGGGCGACGGCACCCACGAACACCCCACGCAAGCGCTGCTCGATAGCTACTCGATCCGCGAAAAGCTGGGTGGGGTGGAAGGGAAGCGGGTGGTGATCGTGGGCGATATTCTGCACTCACGGGTGGCGCTGTCGAATATTTTTGCGCTGCAAAAGCTAGGGGCTGAGGTGATGGTGTGCGGACCGGCCACGCTGCTGCCCAAGCACATCACCGAACTGGGGGTGCGCGTGACGCTCGAGCTGCGCGAAGCACTGGAGTGGTGCGACGTGGCCAACGTGCTGCGCATCCAACTGGAGCGGCAGCAGGTCAAATACTTTCCCTCGCTGCGCGAATACTCCCTCTACTACGGCATCAACCGGAAACTGCTCGATAGCCTGAGCAAGCCCATCACCATCATGCACCCCGGCCCCATCAACCGCGGCGTGGAACTCAGCAGCGACGTAGCCGACTCCGAACACGCCATCATTCTGGAGCAGGTAGAAAACGGCGTGGCCGTCCGCATGGCCGTGCTGTACCTGCTGGCAAATAGGTAGATGACCAATAGTTATGGCTAAAGCCCTTCGGTCTCTTTGTATATCCGATCTATGGAGAGCCTTAAGCCAAAGGAGCGCAGAACAATCTCGGTATTCTTGCCCTCAAAGTACTCTATCGTCCACCTACCCGCAGCAGATTCTCGGTAACGAGTTTCTACCGCCCAACGATCCTGCTCAATTAATACGTACTCTCGGAGGGAAGACAGCTGTGAAAAGTACCAAAACTTGCGTCCCTGATCGTAAGCAGCAGTGCTCTCGGAAAGCACCTCAACTAATAAAATTGGATTGTCAATCGCGTTTATCTCTTCCGGTCCGGTAATCGGCTGGCAAGCCACTGAAACATCCGGATGAAATCCTTTCTTAACTGCTTCGACGTAGACTTTCAGATCGCTATCAAATGGTCTGCATCCTTTAGGAAGATTAGCATCTAGAAAACTGGATACGTTCGTAGCAATTGCACTGTGTTTGCGAGAAGCTCCCGGTCTGGATGGACCCGACATCGCAAACACTTCACCATCATGGTACTCATAGCGCGTATCTGTTTGCTCTTCCAGTTGTTGATATTCGGATAGGGTAAGATGGTTGCTGATTTGTTGCTGTTCCATAGATAGCTACTAGGGTTGATTACTACCAAGGTACGAAAAATGCGAATGTTCCGAATCAAGTAAAGGTTTTAACTACGAATATCAGCATTAGAGGTTATTCTGATAATTTTCTTGGAGGCTCGTGTCGACACGAGCCTTAAGAATTTATCGGAATAAAGTTTATTGATTCACCCACTAAAACTGTTTCTGTCCGCTAAACTCCATTGCCTCGCCCTTGCCGAAGCCGAAACTGACGCCTACGGTGATAAAGCGGCCCCGCAAACGGTAGTCGTATAAGGAAAAGTTAGGCTGTATGGTCTCCGTTTCGAAAATTCGAGAAGCAAACACGTCGCGCACGCTCAGGTTCAGAATGGTTCTTCCTTTCATCACTTTCTTGCGCAACCCCAGGTCGGCGAAGAAGTAGCCCGATTGCTCGCGCTGAAACGACCGGAAGCTCGACTGGTAGTTGCCCGTCACCTCCACATCAAAAGCGGCGGGTAGCTTGAACTTATTATTCAGCCGCGCCGACCACTGATCCGCGCTAAAGTCGAAGGAAGTCTCCTGAAAAGATCCTTCCCGCTGAAAGTACTGGTAGTTGGCGTCGCCACTGAGCGTCCACCACGCGGTCGGGTTGTACTTGGCGTTCAGTTCCAGCCCGGTGGCCCGGTTGGTGCCGATGTTCTCGGGGCGCGTCAGGCTTACGTTATCCTCGAAGGTGGTCACGTTTTCCGTCACCTCGGTAGTGTAGCGGTGGTAGACGGCCGTGCTGAGCGATACCGGTCCGGCATCCAGGATGCCCGTCACTTCGTAGGAGTCGGTATACTCGGGCCGCAGCAACGGGTTGCCGGTGCGGATGCTGAAGTTGTTGCGAATGTTGAAGAACGGATTCAGGTTCCACAGCCCCGGCCGGGAAATGCGCCGCGAGTAACCGGCTTGCAGCGAGAAGTTATCCAGTACTTTGTACGAGGTGTGGGCGCTGGGAAACAGGTCGGTAAACCGCCGCCGGTTCGACAAGTCATCGTCCACCAGCAGCGTGCTCAAGTCGGTGTTTTCCACGCGCAGGCCCACCTTTACTCCAAACTTATCGCCCTCGTAGGCTCCCGTGCTGTACACACCCAGCACCTTCTGGTTAAACTCAAACACGTTGGTCAGGTCGGGGTCTTCCACCCAGCGGTTATCCGCCCAATTGCTCACCGCAAAGTCGTTGGCCACGTCAGTGATCACGTACTGCGTCCCGCTTTCCAGCGTCAGCGCCTCGCTGAACGGGTGGGTGTAGTCCAGTTTAAAGGTGTACTCTCCTTCCAAGAAATCGGTGCGGGTTTGCTGTCGGTCGTCAAACAAAGTTTCTCCCGATACTGGAGAGTTATTAAACTCCGACGACTGGTCTTTGCCGAAGAAACTGCCCAGGGCACTGAACAGCAGGCTGCGGTCTTCGTTGTCAGCGAAGTTTTTCTGGTACTGCAGTTCGTACTGCCACTTGGGATTGGTGGCCTCGGTCACCTCATCGCGGTTCCACTGCGCGGCGAGTGCGTCGTTGACATCGAGCAACCGGAAGTCAGTATCCGAAAACTCGCTCTCCAGCTCGTAGGCAAAGTGGCCGGTGAGCGACAGCACATTATAATCATTGATGTGGTAGTCGGTGCCCAGGATGATGTTGAAGAAGGTCTCGTTCTTATCGCCCGTGCCGGTGCTGTAGACGGTGGTGTCGTTCAGCAAGTTCCGGTTAATTGTCTCATACTGCTCGGGAAAGGTGCGGTGCCCTACGCCCAGTTGGCTGAACAGGTTAAACTTCTCCGTGCGGTTGTTGATGCTCAGCCCGAGGCTGTGGTTGTTGGGCACCCCGGTGTTGAGCGTGACCGAGCCGTTGAGGCCCCGCTTTTCTTCCTTTTTGAGCACGATGTTGATGATGCCCGCCGTGCCCTCGGCCTCGTACTTGGCCGACGGGCTAGTGATCACCTCAATGCGCTCGATCATATCGGCCGTGAGGGTGCCCAGGGCATTGCCATCGTTACTGGCCAGCACCGAAGGTTTTCCGTTGATCAGAATTTGCACCCCCGCCACGCCGCGCAAGCGCACTTGCCCCTCGATGGTCACGTTCACCGACGGCACGTTATTGAGCACCTCCAGGGCGCTGGCCCCGGCGCTGCTCAGGTCCTGCCCCACGTTAAACACCCGCTTGTCGAGCTTAAACTCGGTTTGCGACCGCTCACCCCGCACCAGCACCTCGTCCAGGGTTTCAGTGTCTTCAGCCAGGGCCACGGTGCCCACGTCTACTTGTCCATCGACAAGCTCGAACTCGCTGCGCGTGACGGAGATGAAGCCAATGAAGCCTATTTCCAGCAAAAATTCAGAAACTTCGGTTTTGAGCGAAAAGGTGCCGTCGGCGGTGGTGACGGTGCCGGTGACGAGTTGCCTGGTGGTGGGGTCTAGCACCTGCACGGTGGCGTACTCCAGCGGCTGCTGGCTGCTGCCTTCCACCACCCGGCCGGTGATGGTGATGGGGCGATCCTGGGCGAGAAGCGGCGAAGTGCTCATGGCAAACACCGTAAGCAAGACAAGGGCGACGATAAACTTCATGGGTGAGGTGTTAAGAGATAAGAATTTCGGGTTCGTTTACTACAAAGAACGCATAAGCGAGCGGGAGGGAGAAAAAAAATCGGTAAACGACCGGGATTTCCCCCCGAACGACGTAGCAGTTGCCTGACAAAGGGCAATTGCCGTTCGCCGGATCAAATGGGTCGTTGACCAGGTTTCTTTTTTTCAACTGCTGACAAAAGCGTATCTTGACGTATGGTTGCAAGAAGTCCCGGTGCTTTCTCAAAGGAGCTCATTTTTCAAATCGTGCTGCACACCCTGGTGTTTAGCTTCTACGCGTACGAAAATGACGCAGACGCCCACGTGCAAGTGCACCACGTTGTCTACTTTCTTTTTTATACCCTGGCCACCTCAGTGATTAGCTACGGACTACTGCCGCGGTTTTTCTACCGAAAGAAGTACGGGCATTTCTTCTTCTTCACGCTATTGATCATCGCCGCCGTTATCACTACGGAAGAACTGGTGCTGGAGAAAATTTACTTTGCCACGTCTCGGGGACAAAGCTTTCCGGGAGTGATGTACAGTCTGTGGGAAGTGCTGCCCGTGATTGCCATCCTGACGGGGGCAAAGTTCGCCTGGGATGCGCTGGGGAAGCAGCGGGAAGTAGACGCCCTCAAAGTGGCGGTGCAAGAAAGTGAGTTGCAGTTTCTGAAGTCGCAGATCAACCCGCACTTTCTGTTCAATAATCTTAACAACCTGTACTCCTACGCCATTGCCCAGTCGCCCAAAACCCCCACGATCATTCTGGAACTGAGTTCGGTGCTGCGCTACATGCTCTACGAGTGCCGAGAAAAGTTTGTGCCCCTCAGCAAAGAAATTCAGCAGCTGGAAAATTTCACGCGGCTGAGCGAGTTGCAGATTGAGGAGCGCGGCCGGGTCAGCTTCACCGCCGACGACATTCAGTCCAACTACCAAATTGCGCCGCTGATTCTGCTGGTGTTCATCGAAAACGCCTTCAAGCACAGCCAGGCCGGTCAATCGGAGAACATAGCGATCGATATTGATCTGCGAATGACCGACGAAGGTCGGCTGGACTTTGTTTGCAAGAATAATTTTTGTCCCGTAGGCGGGGGTGCCGACGTTCCGCACGGCATTGGTTTGCCCAACGTGCGAAAGCGCCTGCGGTTGCTCTACCCCGATGCGCACCAACTCACCATTCAGGCTACCGACGATCAATACGAAGTGCATTTATCCATCCTGTTACAACCGCTCGTTGCTCATGAACTGCATCATTATCGAAGACCAGCCCCCGGCCCAGCGCATCCTGCAAAAGTATCTTGAAGACCTGGGTACGTGGCAACTGCACGGCACCTTTTCCGATGCCCTTCAGGCAATGGAAATTCTGAAGACGGAGACGATTGATTTGATCTTCCTCGACATCCACCTGCCTAAGCTGTCGGGCATTGATTTTCTGAAATCCGTTCCTCACTCTCCGGCGGTTATTTTAACCACGGCCTTCCCCGACTACGCACTGGAAAGCTACGAACTGGACGTGGTAGATTATCTGCTGAAGCCCTTTTCGTTTCAGCGCTTTGTGAAGGCCGTTTCCAAGGTTCCTGCGCTCAATGCTACCGAACCCCGGCCGGAAGTCTCCCCATCGCAACCCGCGCGCCCGGAGATATTTATCAAAACCGGGTACGAGCACATTCGGATCGCAACTGATGAGATTCTGTACATTAAGTCCGATGCAGACTATACCGAGTTAGTGCTTCCTCATAAAAAGCACCTGTCTTCGGAACCCCTCAGAAGCTGGTTGGAGATCCTAGACCCGCAGCAGTTTGCGCGCGTACACAAATCCTACATTGTCAACACCGCACGGATTGTTAAAGTACTCGGCAACCAAATTTACCTAAACCACGAGGCGGTGGTGCCGATGGGCCGGGCTTATAAGGATGCGTTTGCGGCAAGATTTCTTTTGTAAAAAGCGATATCTTGCCCCTCCAATGTTTCTGAGTCATCGGCGGGTGGCTACTTATTGCTATCTTGCTTGCCAACGCTTTGCCATTGTGGCGGTTCTGGTGATCAACTGCTCGGTGTCAGCGTCCAGTCTTATTCTTGCTCTGACAGTGAATCTTTTGTTATCTTGAATAGCCGGTTTCCAATCATAACAAGATAGTGGCCATCTTGCATTCTTTGGCTATTTTTGTAACTGGCTCGCAGGTTGGTGCTCACCTCATCTGCTTCTACCCAGTCACCTCCGCCGTTGGCCGAAGCAACGAACAGATCATTTACTTGATATACATCCGTTGGACAAACGCTCTTCCGCACTATTGCCAACCCTACTTCTTCGTTATCAAAGCCAATTATTCGCGCACTGTTGTCGTAGATAACCTCCCAAGAGTCTCCGCCATCACTTGATTTAACCAATGGTCCTGAGTGAGCAATAATAAGCGTGTTTTCGTCCACCACTTTCAAATCCCAGATAGCTACCTCTGGAGTTTCGATAGTTTTTATAAAATTTCCTTGCCGATCAATAAGAACAACTGTCGCATCCTGGCCCACCAAATAGATGTTGTCCCGAAACAGAGCGAGGCCAAAAGTTACCAAAGATAGATCCAGATCAGGTGAAGCGTATAAGACATCCCAGCTTTCGCCGCTGTTGTCAGATACCATCAGGGTAGTTTGCTCTTCTAAACCCAAAAGAGCGTATAATTTACCATCTTCATCAAAGGTGAGATGATATAGTACCCCCTTTAACGATTGATACTCTATCTTTTTCCATGACTTACCTCCGTCGGTGGTTTTGAGAATAACGCAGCGATTCTGACAGTTGGGCGGAGGGCAACCCGTGACGTCGCGGACTGAGATCAACCCGTACTGCTCGTCTCGAAAGGCCATGCTGATGGGGGATTTAGGAATATTAACGTTAAGATCTGACCAAGACCGACCGCCATCAGTTGTTTTGAAAACATCAACGTATCCGCCGAACATATTTCCCCCCACGGCGTATCCTACTGTTTCGTTTACCATTTGGAAGGCATCTACGCTACCGTATAAATCAACGTCGCCGATAGTATCGATTGTGTAGCCTTCCGGAAGTTCTACAGCGGATTTAACCTCACAAACTTCCTTCAGCGAGGCGAATTGGCGAGCAGCTTCTTCGATTTGCTGTTCGCTATTATCTTGGCAGGAAAACAGCACTACTATTCCCAACCAACAGAACTTGATCTTCATCATAACTCGGCGTTTTAGGTGGTAAACAATATACTTGATCTTTTCGCGCATTAATGACCCACTTTTGCTTCCGTTGGTTGGAAAAATCAATATACTTACGGTTGTTTAGGATTTAGTTAACTCCAGAACATATGCCCATCTTACCTTTCTTCAAGTACCAGGGCACCGGCAACGACTTTGTCATTATCGATAATCGTCAGTCGGTTTTCGACTCCGGCGACACCGCGTTGATCACCCGCTTGTGCGACCGCAAGTTCGGTATCGGCTCCGACGGCCTGATTTTGCTCCAAGCCCACCCTGAGTACGATTTTGAGATGGTCTACTTCAACGCGGATGCCACCCGCGCCGGTTGTGGCAACGGGGCCCGCTGTGCCGTCCACCTGGCAAACCACTTGGGCATCATCCAA
Organism: Cyclobacteriaceae bacterium; assembly: GCA_965217295.1. Classification (GTDB taxonomy): domain Bacteria; phylum Bacteroidota; class Bacteroidia; order Cytophagales; family Cyclobacteriaceae; genus Tunicatimonas. Next base: position 119,559 of record CBDCHR010000008.1, on the reverse strand, counting down.
AATGAAGCCTACTTCATGATGGAGGGGCAAGCCTACCAAGCCCATGTCAAAGATACGCGCGTCCGTATTTGGATGGGCGACGTGGCGGCGGGGCAATCTTTTCCCGAAGGCACCCTGCTCCACACCGGAACCCGCCACTTTGTCAGGCAGGTTGAAGGATTGTCGGATTACGACGTGCTAGGCGAAGGCAACAGACTGCGTCACGACCCGCGCTTCCAGCCTGCGGGGGCCAACATAAACTTCGTGGAGGTGAAAAACAAAGAAGTGCACATGCGGATCTACGAAAAGGGCGTGGAAAACGAGACGCTATCGTCGGGAACCGGAGCCACTGCCGTGGCACTTGCTCTGGCCCACGCTCGGCAGCAACCCGGTCCGGTGGCGGTGCACACCCGGGGCGGAGTGTTGGAGATATCCTTCACAGCACTGGATGCTGGCGCGTTTACGCAAGTCTATATGGCAGGACCGGCCCAAATGGTGTTTCAGGGCACTGTTTTTGTCTGAGGCTGGTTATACTGGATGCTGGAGGCTAGTTACTGGTCGCTGGTCACTGGCATCTAGTATCTTCGCCACCCAGAAAGTCGCCGCGCGGCGGCCGCCAGTATCCAGTATCTAGCATCTTGATCACCCAGAAAATTATCCAGTATCCAGCATCTAATTCTCAGAAATCGTAAGTTTACATCCTAAGTCACTCATCAGAAACCACCCATGATTAACCTTATTAACAAAGGATTAGCCAAGGTATTCGGCTCTAAGTCCGATAAAGACATCAAACTGGTCATGCCCTACGTCGAGCAGATCCACGCTGAGTTTGAAAAGCTTCAGAGCATCAGCGACGACGAACTGCGGGCCAAGACCGAAGAGATCAAGGCCACCATCGACGCCGACCTCAAGGACATCGATGATCAGATTGCCGCCCTGCACCAGGAGGTGGACGACGACACCAAGATGGACCTGGAGGAGAAAGAAGCCAAGTTCAACCGCATCGACCAATTGGAAGAAGACCGCAACGAAGCCCTCGAGAAGGTGCTGATGAAGGTGCTGCCGCTGGGCTTCGCCGTGGTGAAGGAAACCGCCCGCCGCTTCAAGGAGCAGAAGCAACTTCAGGTAACGGCCACCATGTTCGACAAACAATTGGCCGCCGAGCACCCGCACGTCACCATTGAGGGCGAACGGGCCACCTGGCACAACCGCTGGATTGCCGGAGGCAGTGAGATCACCTGGGATATGGTGCACTACGATGTGCAGCTGGTCGGCGGTATCGTGCTGCACCAGGGTAAAATTGCCGAGATGGCCACCGGCGAAGGAAAGACGTTGGTTGCCACCCTGCCCGCCTACCTCAACGCCCTGGCCCGCCGCGGCGTGCACATCGTCACGGTGAACGACTACCTGGCCAAGCGCGACTCGGAGTGGATGGCCCCGCTCTTCCAGTTTCACCAGATGACCATTGACTGCATCGATAAGCACGAACCCAACTCCGAGGCGCGCCGCCAGGCCTACGCCTGCGACATCACCTACGGCACCAATAACGAGTTCGGTTTCGATTACCTGCGCGACAACATGGCGCGCGAACCCCAGGACCTGGTGCAGCGCAAGCACCACTACGCCATGGTGGATGAGGTAGATTCCGTGCTGGTGGACGAAGCCCGAACGCCACTTATTATCTCCGGCCCGGTGCCCAAGGGCGACGAGCACGAGTTTTACGAACTCAAACCCCGCATTGCCCGCCTCTACGAAGCGCAGCGCAAGCTGGTGAGTGAGTACCTGCAGGATGCTAAGCGCAAGATCAAGGAGGGCAACACCAAAGAGGGCGGCCTGTCGCTCTTCCGGGCCTTCCGGGGACTGCCCAAGTACAAGCCCGTGATTCGCTACCTGAGTGAAACCGGCGTGCGGCAGATCATGCAGAAGACGGAGAACTATTACTTGCAGGACAACCAGCGCGCCATGCCCGAGGCCGACGAGCCGCTGCTGTTCACCATCGAGGAGAAAACCAACAACATCAACCTCACCGAGAAAGGCATCGATCTCATCACCAAAGAAGGCGAAGATCCGCAGTTCTTTATCATGCCCGACATCGGCACCGAGATTAACGCGCTGGAGAAATCGGAAGAACTCACCGACGAAGAAAAGGTAGAGAAGAAAGATACCCTGATCAAAGAGTACTCGGCCAAGTCGCAGCGGATTCACACCGTGAACCAACTGCTGAAGGCCTACGCCATGTTCGAGATCGACCAGGAGTACATCCTCGCCGATGGCAAAGTGAAGATTGTCGACGAACAAACGGGCCGCGTGATGGAAGGGCGGCGCTACTCCGACGGGCTGCACCAGGCCATCGAGGCCAAAGAGAATGTAAAGGTGGAAGAGGCTACCCAGACCTACGCTACCATCACGCTGCAGAACTACTTTCGCATGTACCACAAGCTGGCCGGGATGACCGGTACGGCCGAAACCGAAGCCGGTGAGTTCTGGGAAATCTACAAACTCGACGTGGTGGTAATCCCCACCAACCGCCCCATCGTGCGCGACGACCGGCAGGACAAGGTCTACAAAACGGTGCGCGAGAAGTTCAACGCGGTGGTCGACGAGATCAACGAGATGACCTCGCAGGGCCGACCGGTGCTGGTGGGAACCACCTCGGTGGAAATATCAGAATTACTCAGCCGCATGCTTAAGATGCGCGGCATCAATCACCAGGTGCTCAACGCCAAGCAGCACCAGCGCGAGGCCGACGTGGTGGCCGAAGCCGGCAAGTCGGGCACCGTCACCATTGCCACCAACATGGCCGGGCGGGGTACGGACATTAAACTCTCTCCCGAGTCGAAAGCCGCGGGTGGCCTGGCCATCGTGGGCACCGAACGGCACGACTCGCGGCGCGTCGATCGGCAGTTGCGCGGGCGTTCCGGTCGGCAGGGCGACCCCGGTTCTTCGCAGTTCTTCGTTTCGCTCGAGGACAACCTGATGCGCATGTTCGGCTCCGACCGCATCGCGCGCCTCATGGACCGCATGGGTTTGGAAGAAGGCGAGGTGATTCAGCACTCGATGGTAACTAGCTCCATTGAGCGGGCCCAGAAGAAGGTAGAAGAAAACAACTTTGCCATTCGGAAGCGCTTGCTGGAGTATGACAACGTGATGAACCAGCAGCGCGAGGTAATTTACAAGCGCCGTCGGCACGCCCTGTTCGGCGAACGCTTGCAGCTCGACATTATGAACATGCTCTACGACACCTGCGAAGACATCGTGCTGAGCACCAAGGGGGCCAGCAACTTTGATAGCTACAAACTCACGGTGCTGGGCGTGCTGGGCGTAGACCATCCCATCGAGCAGGCCGACTTTGAGCGGGCCGACGAGATGGTGCTGGCCAATGATCTGTACGAATTCGCCTACCAACACTACCAAGAGAAGAACGAACGGGTGGCGAAGCACGCCTATCCGGCCATTAAGAATCTGCACGAAGCCAAGGGGGCTACCATTCAGAACGTGCTGGTGCCCTTCACCGACGGTAAGATGCAAATCGGCGTGGCGGCCAACCTGGAGAAAAGCGTGACCTCCGAAGGAGCCGAACTGCTGCGCTCTATGGAAAAAGGAATCACCCTGGCCATCATCGATCAGAACTGGAAGGAACACCTGCGCGAGATGGACGACCTGAAGCAGTCGGTGCAGAACGCTGCTTACGAGCAGAAAGACCCGATCCTGATCTATAAGTTCGAGTCGTTCGAGTTGTTCAAGCGCTTCCTGGCCAAGGTAAACGAAGAAACCGCCTCGTTCCTGACCAAGGCTGATCTGCCCGTGCAGCAGGAGATGCAGTCGGCGCAGAACGTGCGGCACCGGCAGCGCGAGAAGTTGCAAGAAACCAAAGAAGACCTGAACGCACCCGGCCGGGGGCCGGGCAGTGCCGCCACCAACCGCAACCGCCCACCCGAACCGGTGAAACCCGCCACGGCCGTGAAAATCGCCGGACGCAACGACCGGGTCAATGTGCAGTATCCCGACGGCCGCGTAAAGAAAAACGTGAAATTCAAAACCGTAGAAGACGACGTGATCAACAACCGTTGCGTCATCGTTGACCCGTAGCGGCGCGATTAATCGCGCCGCTACAATCAATTCACCGTGGACGCGCCGCGTCCCCACCATGCATCGCCAACAACCAACCACCTATGACCATCCGAACCGGTATCGTTTTATTATTTATGCTGTTCACCGGATACGCCACCGTTGGCCAAACCCCGGAAGCAGAAGACGATATCGTTGACATTCAGGTCGGTAGTATGGAAGAACTGGCCGCTCGGGGAGAGGCGGAAGATTTGAATAACGAAGGCTACACCCTGCTGGAAGCGGAGCAATACGCGGCTGCCGAGCCGTATTTCCGACGGGCGCTGGCTATAGATTCTACCAACGTAGCCTACTTCGAAAACCTGGCCCGCGCGCTCGGCGGACAACAACGCACAGCCGCGGTGGCCGCCGTCTACGCTCGCGCCCAACGGCAGTTTCCAGAGGATGCTGACTTTCACTACTACCGGGGCGATGTCCTACAGAAACTGGAGCGATACGAAGAAGCCCGGCAGGAGTATGATCAAGCCATTGCGATCAGTCAACAGTATCCGGGTACGCAACTGCTATACCTGTACTACTTCAACCGGGGCAACACTTACTTAAAGCAGCGCAACTATGCCGCCGCCCGGCAGGATTACGACGAAGCCCTGCGCATCAACGAGTATCATTACGCCTCGTATGCCAATCGGGGATTCGCTCGTTACAATCTGAAAGATCAGGCCGGAGCGTGTGCCGACTGGCAGCAGGCCAAAGCCGCCGGTTACTCCGCTGCCCAGCAGTATTTGTCGAAGTACTGTCAATAAGTTTAGCTTTTCCGATGCATGAAAAAAGCCCTATACTGGACCGCAGGAATTATGGTCGCATTAGCCGGAGTATTCGCCGTAGGTCCCCGTCCGATGGTCGGTGATCTATCGGGCGAACTGCCGACGGTCAGTGCCGACCTGGTCGATCTGGAGCAAGATATCAACCGGCGCGAGGCAGCGAACGTACTCATCAAGCCCGATAATCAAGCCCGCATCGTGTGGGCCGACAGTACGCAGAAAAGGAAAACCCCCGTAAGTTTGGTGTATCTGCACGGCTTCGGGGCCAGTCAGGCCGAGGGCGCTCCGGTGCATACCATGCTGGCCGAACGCTACGGCTGTAACCTCTACCTGGCCCGCCTCAAGGAGCAAGGAATCGAGTCAGACAGTGCGTTTAAGAGCCTGACCGCCGCTAACCTGCTGGCCTCGGCCCGGGAAGCGGTGGCTATTGGCTATGCCCTGGGCGAACGCGTGATTATCGTGAGCACCTCCACCGGAAGCACCTTGGGCCTTAAGATTGCCAGCGAACACCCGGAATTGGGGGGGCTGATCATGTACTCGCCCCTCATCGCGCCCCGCGACGAACAACTTTATCTGCTCAACCAACCGTGGGGGGTGCAGGCCATGGAAACCTCGCTGGGAGCCGACCACTTGGTCAACGAGCGCACCGGGCGCACTAAACAATACTGGTCGCGCTACTATCACATCAACGGCTACGTGACGCTGGCCGTGCTGGTAGAAGAAACCATGACCGAAGAAACTTTCCGGAAGGTGAATTGCCCGGTGTTTTTGGGATATTACTACAAGAACGAGGAAGCGCAGGACCAAGTGGTGTCAGTGGCCGCCATGCAACCGATGTTTGAGCAGCTCGGTACTCCGGAAGAACAAAAGCGGAAGGTAGCGTTCCCCGAAGCGGGCAACCACGTGATTGGCTCTTACATCCGCTCGAGTGACTGGCGGGGAGTGTACCGAGCCACCGACCGGTTTATGCAAGAGGTGATGAACTTGGAGCCGATCAAAGAAGTGGAGGCCCCGCCCTACGCCGTGATCGAGCCCGAAACCGATGCCTAGCGCAGGGGCAAAATAGTGGGTATAGCATCCTGGGGAGGTTTTTGGAGCAGCAGTTGCTCCACCAACGTGCGCTGGTGCAGTAAACCCGCAAACTGTCCCTCCGCGTTCACCACCGGCAGAATCACTTCTTTGCTGTCTACCAAAGTGCGTAATGCATCAAGCACCGGCTCGTCGGAGCGGATAACCGGTTTATGACGCAAACAGTCGACCACCAAGCGGTGCGATCGGATCACCACGTCGGCAGGGGTAAGAATGCCCAGAAACGTATCGTCTTCGTTCCACACCACAATGGCTCCTTCCTTCACCAAGCGCGCCCGGATGGCATCCACACCGGCGTAAGCATAAACGCTGGTATAAGCTTGGTCAAGGAAGGGGGCAAGCGGTGAGTCAGCCATTTTTTTCAATTGCATCGTAGCTGACTACTATCTCTAGGTCAACCTTAATAATCTCTTTGGCGGATACGTAGGGAAACACTTTTTCACGTAAAATATCCAGGATGTTCTCCTTAGAAATCTTTTTCAAAAGCCTTTTGTTCACAAAAATTGCTTCGATGGTGTTGTCAGGCACCTCAATCATCTCAAAAATTTCGGGTACCAAGTGCTCAAACGTCTTGGCAACGCCCATTTTTCCCTGCTCCGATTTGCTGCCCAGTACCAGAATTTCATCGAAAGGAGGGAGTTTAATTTCCTGAAAGCGCAGTGAGATTTGATAATGCGGGCTAGAGCTTTTCATAACGGTAGGTTTTTTTTGCGAAAGGTAGTGATAATACCAAATACGGAGCGTGTCTGAGCGAGAAATCGCTTTCCGAATTACGTTACATACTGATTTGAGAGCAGCTTTCGATTTGCTGTACTGCTGCAATCCGTTCAGACTAGACGTCAATAGTCTCTCATCTAACCCTCTCCGATCTTCTTCTGATAATTCTCTAACTCATGCACCACCGTATCGGCAAGGTCTTTCACGCGCTCCGAGCCATCATCCCAGACGTTTTCGGCATCGTAGAGCACATCATGAGCCGCTTCGTTGATGCGGTGGCGGGTTTGCGGCCCGCTTCCCGGGGCTAGCAGTAGCCCGGTAAGGGCTCCGGTGGTGGCTCCCAGCAGAAAAGCCAGGGCTGTTTTGTCAAAGGTATCCATAATAAAGGTGGTTTGCTGTCTCAGAAGTAAGGGGGGCAATTTACTAGAAAGTGGGAAAATGTAGGTCAACCCCCCGTCAAGATTCTATTTTATCCGCATATTTGCCGGGTGACTATGGTGATTCTACGTAGCTTAAAAATGCTTGGCTTCCGGAGGGTAATCTGCTGGTTAGCTTTTGGTAGCTCGTTGGCCGGATGCCACCGCGAATCGCATATCTATTTGGGCCAGACTCCACCAACCGACGAACCAAAGGTGTTCGCTCCGGGAATTGTATCGCTTCTCAGCAGAAACGAAGAGGTGATTACCTTCTCGCCTGATGGTACCGAGATCTACTTTTCGGTTGAGTTTTATCCCGAACCAAAACCATCGTTCACGTTGGTGATGAGGTACGAAAATGGTGCCTGGAGTGGACCCGACACCGCCAGCTTTTCAATCGGAAGAAGAACTAGCGAGCCGCATATTGCCCTGAACGGAACCAGAATTTACTACTTTGCCAACGGAGTTAAAAATCAGAAAGGAGCGCTTGATTTATGCTATTCTGAGCGACAAGGCGACGGATGGAGTGAACCGATAAGTTTGCCTTCTCCGCCCAATGCTCTTTCGCCCGACTATGCATTGCACCCTTGCATCGTTGCCGACACTTCCGTTTATTTTAGCAACGGTGCGGGCGAGATCTGCCGAAGCCAGTACCGCCACGGTGTCTATCAGGAGGTAGAAAAGCTACCGCGTCCGATCAACTACCGCAACCAACCCGATACCGAATGCTGGGGCGATGCCTACGTGTCACCCGACGAAGAATTTATGATATTTCGGTCGAACCGACCCGGTGGTTTTGGCGGCAGCGATCTTTACATTACCTTTATAAAAGAAAACAGCTGGTCCGATCCGGTAAATTTGGGAAGCAAAATAAACTCACCTTCCGACGAACTGGGCGGCGACGTCACTCCCGATGGCAACTACCTGACGTTCGGAAGAAACGGCGATATCTACTGGGTTTCCACCGGTTTCATTGATCAGATAAGAAAAAAGTTTTCAATTAAAACTTACTAAACGCCGCTACTTTGTCTACGCAGAAAATTCATCTTCGCCCGCCCACTGATCGCATCGCGGGTGATATTCAACTCGCTGCCTCCAAGAGCGAGAGCAACCGCGCTCTGGTCATTCAGGCGCTGTCCAAAGAAGAAATTGTCTTGCACAACTTGTCCGAAGCGCGCGACACCCAGACCATGCAGCGGCTGCTGCAATCGGCCGAACCGGAGTGGGACGTGCTGGACGCCGGAACCACCATGCGCTTCCTAATTGCCTACTCGGCCGTAGCCCGCATGGGCAAGCTCCTTAAGGGCACGCCGCGTATGCACCAGCGTCCCGTGAAACTGTTGGTTGACGCGCTCCGCGGACTCGGAGCCGACATCGCTTACTTGGAAAACGAAGGCTACCCCCCGGTGCTGGTGCGGGGCTTCACCAACGGACAATCCGCCCGCCGGGTATCTATCCGCGGCGACGTGAGCAGCCAGTACATTTCGGCCCTGCTGATGATCGCTCCCACCCTAACCGATGGCCTGGATCTGTCGCTCACCGGTAAGATTGGCAGTCGCCCGTACATCGAGATGACCCTGGGCCTCATGGGCCATTTTGGGATCGAGCACCACTGGAACGAAGACAACCTGATTCGTATTGATCCGCAGCCCTACCACGCGGGCACCTACACCATCGAGTCAGACTGGTCGGGGGCCAGCTACTGGTACAGCCTGGTGGCCCTGGCCGACGATGCTCGGGTGAAATTACTAGGACTACGTCAGCCTTCGTGGCAGGGCGATCGCGCAATCGTGAACATTATGGACCAACTGGGAGTGGCAACCGCATTTGAAGAAGGCGGCGTGGTGCTGAGCAAAAAGGTCGCCGTCGATGCCATTACCCAAGATTTTAGCGACTGCCCCGACCTGGCCCAAACGGTGGCGGTGGTGTGCGCCGCTAAGCAAATTCCGGCAATGTTGAGTGGGTTAGAAAGCTTACGAATCAAGGAAACGGACCGCGTGGCGGCCTTGCAAAACGAACTGGCCAAGCTTGGGGCTACCTTAGAGGAAGAAGGCGGCCGCGGAAAGATCACACCCTCGGCCGAAAACTACGCCGGGCAGGAGTTATCGTTCAGCACCTACGAAGACCACCGCATGGCCATGGCGTTTGCCCCGCTGGCTACGAGGGCCACGGTGACCATTGAAGACCCTTCGGTGGTGAACAAATCGTATCCTCGGTTTTGGAAGGACTTAGCCGAAGCAGGCATTGCTACCGAGCCTCTTGACTGATTGCCGGGGCGGTGGTGGCTGGGGCAATTTGCTGCGAATAATAGGGTTTGGCGGGAGTCGCGCTGGAGTAGGCCGGGCAGGTTTTGTAAGAGCAACTGCCCAGGATAAGCGTCGCCGAAAGGAGAAAAGCACCGGAGTACAAAATCTTTTTCATAACTGATCTGAGTTGTGTAGTGCGGACAAGGTACTAAGTACCCCGTAGTATGTCAACGTTATAAGGTCAGTTTGTTGTTTAAAAGTTCTGTTTTTCGACAAGATATTTCCAGTAGCGCCGGGGTACGTGCTGCAAATGCAGCTTCATGTTGCGCCGCTCGGGAATATTCACACTGCTAAAGTAGGTTTGCCACAGCTCCTGATAATCCGTTTCAGCCCCGGTAAGCAGCCCCTCCGATAGCTGTTGTGGGGTCGCGTCGAGCGTGATAAACCGAGTAGCGTGATACTCATGATACAGACCGTAGCGCCGCCGGGTATCGTAGATCAGCCAACGAAAGGCAGGATAACGCGCTTTGAAGTGCGGGCTCAGCAGCGGAAGCACGTTGAAGTCGGGCGTGACGAGGGCCGCATACAAGCCGTCGCGGGTTTCCTGAAAGCGCACGAAAGCGTGCATACGGTGCACCTCGCGGTGGATCTGCCGCTCGATGCGATGCAACCGCAGCACCACCGGTTCCCGAAAATTTTCCAGCACACTTTCGGTGTTGTCCATTGCTAACTGCACAAAGCGATACAGCAGCATTTCAATGTCCGGTTGTTCAGACAAAAAGCAGTGGTACAAAATACGGGGGGTATCAGAACCGGTGCGCTTGGCCACTCCCTGCAGCACCCGTTTTGCGTAAGCCGGGTTAGTAGCCACGGGCAGTAAGTTGCCAAAAAGCTCCGGTTGCGCTACGCTTTCTTCGCAAATGTTGTTAGCGGGTTGCCCTAACCGGTAGGTTTCAAAGATTACCGATAACAGCCCTTCGTACGAGCCATCGTAGATGTAAATCACGCTCCGAACAGACTGAGTTGTGCTTGGTGCTGCCGAGGCTGCCGCTCGCTCAGGATGCGTTGTTTCAAATTGGCCGGATCAAAATTCAGCCAACGAAAGTCCGCGTCGGCCGCAGTGAGGAAGTAGCGCGCGCGCTTCCATACGACTCCGATCTTCTGCAGGTGCTCGGGTCGCAGCTTGCCGAACCGCCGGGCCGCCACCATCTTCTTGGCGGATTTAACGCCGATGCCCGGGATGCGCAGAATAAGCTCGTAGGGAGCGGTGTTCACGTCGACCGGAAACAGTTCGGGGTGCCGCAGGGCGTAGCCCAGTTTGGGATCTACCTCGGGATCCAGGTCCGGGTTTTGTTCGTCTACCAACTCATCTACCGAAAAGCCGTAGCTACGCATCAGCCAGTCGGCCTGGTACAAGCGGTTTTCGCGAAGCAGGGGAGGGGCGGTGAGGGCGGGCAACCGACTGTCGTCGCTGATGGGCACGTAGCCGGAGTAGTACACCCGGCGCAGTTGCTGCTGCTGGTACAGGCTGTCGGCCAACGTGAGAATCCGGTGATCATTTTCGGGCGTGGCTCCCACCACCAGCTGGGTGCTTTGTCCGGCGGGCGCAAAGGTGGGTGCCGAACGGATCAGCTTCTTTTCTTCCTGGTAGCCACTGATCGATTTGGTCAGGAAGTTCATCGGCTGGTAGGCCGAGGCGTAATCTTTTTCGGGCGCTACCTTCTTCAAACTTTCTTCCGACGGGATTTCTAAATTTACGCTCAGGCGGTCGGCGTACAAACCGGCTTCGTGAATGAGCTCGTCGCTCGCTCCGGGAATGGCCTTCAGGTGAATGTATCCATTGAATTTGTGCTCAGTACGTAGCTTCTTGGCAATGCGCACCAGCCGTTCCATGGTGTAGTCGGCGCTTTTAAAAATGCCCGAACTCAAAAACAAGCCCTCGATGTAGTTGCGCCGGTAGAAATTGATGGTGAGGTCCACCACTTCCTGCACGGTGAAGGCCGCCCGTTTCACGTCGTTCGAGCGACGGCTCACGCAGTAGGCGCAGTCGAAGATGCAGTGGTTGGTAAGCAGGATTTTGAGGAGAGAGACGCAGCGGCCATCCTGGGTGTAGGTGTGACAAATGCCCATTCCCTTAGAGTTGCCGAGTCCGTCTTGGGTGTTCTTCCGGTTGCTGCCGCTGGAAGAGCAACTCACGTCGTACTTAGCCGCATCGGCCAGCACGGATAGCTTCTCTTGTATTCGTTCTTGCATACCCCTTCAACACCAATCGGAGCCAGATAGTTTGTTAATTAACTAGCTGATTAACAGGGCAGTATCTAATTAATTGCGCTCACGCTTTGCAGACTTTTTACCAACGCAGGGTCTTCAATCTTCGTCAGCGGAACCACCGCTTTGTGCTCACTGATTCGGTAATAGGCTCCGTCGAATTCCAGAAAGAGTTTTTTGCTGTTTTCGGTGTTCAGCGCGATGATTTTGTAGGGCGTTTGGTCGAAGTCCCCGTGTAGGTAAAGCTTGTTGTCGAAAAACTGATAGTGGAAAGAGTAGCGGCTGTCGGGTAAGGCCGCCACCGTCACGTTTTCTTCCGGACGGGTATTTTCCTGCAGGGTTGATTTCTCCGGGGCCGCAAAATCACCATAGTCCACTGCCGGAGTATCCTCGTCGAACTCGCTCACCACCTGCGGAGGGATCACCGCGGGCTTAATTTCAGCAGACGATAGCTCAGCAACCGAAGAAGACGCAGGGGAAGAAGCGGTTGGCGGAACAACGCGCTTTGGGGTATCCCGTTGCGGAATTCTTGGCAACGGGTAAGCCTCCGGATACGTGAGCGTAACTTCCACTCTTTGGGGGGCAGGGGCAAGCTCCGGCTCTTCGAGAGCAACGTAATAATAAGCTGCTCCGGCCAACAGTAGGGCGCCCACCACCGCGGCGGTCATCCACCGTTGCCCGAAGAGGTAGGGGGCGGGATGAATAACCACGTTATCCAGCCGACTTTTCAGGGCGGCCCGGCGCACGTCACCCAGGGCGTGGTAGATATCCTTCTGCCAGGCTACCTCCTGCGCCAGCAGCGGGTCCTGTTGCATTTTTTCTTCTAATGCGCGCCGTTCATCCTCCGAAAGTTGTCCTTTCAGGTAGCGGTCTATCGTGTACGTAAGGTCTTGGTTCATACGGTTCAATCTAAAAAATCACTGGCCGAATAGGTGGACTTCACCAGGTTGTCCAGCCGCTTTTTGCACTTATACTTCTTGGTTTTTGCCGTTTCGGTGGTGGCAAATCCCAGTTTGTGGGCGATGTCTTGCATCGAAAGATCATCAAAGTAGTAATACGTCAGTATCTTCCGGCAGGTATCGCCCAGCTGGTTGATACAAGCGTGGATGATGGCCTTGCGCTCTTCCGCTTCGTCGTTTAAATACTCCGGCTGGTCGTGCTCCTCGTACGAAAGCCTACTCTTCCGGTCCAGCTCCTTGCGCCACAAGTTCAGACAAATGCTGTATAAGTAGGTGCTGATCTTTGAGGTGAGCGTTAACTGATGGCTCGTGACCTTCTGCCAAAACACGATCAGCGCATCCTGATAAATATCTTTGGCCTCCTGCTCGGTGCCGTTGTTTCTCATGATCGCGTTGGTCATCATCCGGTAGTGCTTGCGGTACAAGTACTCCAGGGCTTTTTCGTCGCCTCGGCTGATTTTTTCTATAACAACGCTGTCTTTCATGGCCCAATGCCTACTCCGTGTATACTGTTTAACGCCAAAAAGTAACCGCCTACGTAATATATTCTTCGTAAACCGACAATATGATCCACGGCCGGTACGGTTGATCAAACAAGGTTAGGAAACTTCCTATTTGCAACGCAATCAAGGGGTTTCTCGGCAGATGTAATATAAGAAAAGAAACAGAAACTGCCCTATGGAGCCGGGCATTGGTCCAGGGCATCGGCCACCCGGGTGGTAGGAATGAAGCCCTCGGCGTGCCCCCATTCGTTGTAAATATAGGTAGCGATCTGGGCGATTTCAATGTCGCGTAGCGCCTTGTTGGCGGGCATCATTTGGTTGTACGACGTATCGTTCACCACAATAGGACCTTGTAAACCATTCTTGATCAGGCACAGGGTGCGGTCGACGTCGGCCAGCAGATAGTCGGACTGGGTCAGGGGCGGAATGAGACGACGCAGTCCGGTGCCGTCTTCCTGGTGGCAGTTGCTACAGTGGGCGCGGTAGAGCACCTGCCCCTGCACCATATACTGCTGGTAGCGCACCCGTTCGGCTTGGCTGAGGTCTTGGGTGGCTTCGTTTTCGTAGCGGCTCTGGCAGTAGGTGAGTAACATCAGGGCACCCATCGCCAGAAACTTAATAGCTAGCCTTTGCGGCATAGTCGTCGTAGTAAGCATCTTTGAATTGATCAATAGCGGGCCAGGCCAGGTCAGGGTAAAACTGATGGCCTCCGTCACCTTCCAAGAGGGTTATGTTCTCGGAAGCCTGATGCTGCGCGTAGAACGTTTGGGCGGTGGCAAACCCCGCGCGTACCCCTTCAATATCCGCCAGGTAGTCTTCTTGTCCGGCAACAATGATCAGTCGGCGCGGAGCGATGAGTTCGGCTAGGTCGGGCATATCAGCCACCTCTAGCAAGCCTGGCAGGTAGCCGCAAGCGCAGTGCGGATGCTTGAGCCACGAGCGTTCGTAGGTAGAAAAAGAGCACGACACCACCGCCAGTTTAATGCGTTCGTCAACCGCGGCGGCGAAGTACGTGGCCGTGCCGCCGCCCGAATTCCCCAGGCTGCCGATCAGTTGCGCGTCGAGGTCGGGCTGCGTTTCGATAAAATCAATGCCTCGCATAATGTCGAACACGCGCTGGCCGAGCATGGGTCGGCCCTTCATCAGTTCGCGCAGCGACACGTCGTTGCAGGTGGCTCCTTCGGTGGCCTTTTCGCCAAACCCGCGCTGTTCAATAGCCAGTGCCGCCCACCCGTGCTTCACCGCCTGGAGGGCAATGTCTCGTCCGCCCGCAATCAGTGCCTTATCTCGCTCGCCGCGGACTTCTCCGATAGAAATGTACATACCAGGAGAATGGCCTTGCAAGCAGATCATGACCGGATAGGGAGGGGCCACGTGTTTGGGTTTCAGCAGGTAGGCCGCAGCGTATTCGTTTTCTCTGACGTGATACGAAAGCCGGGTAATGGTGTAGGTATCCGTTTCTTCTTCGCTGAGCACTTCGTGTCGGCTGGTGCCAAAAGTATCTTCGGGCAGGGCCATGATGCGGGTGAGCGCCTGGTGCAGCGAATCGTGGGAGGTTGACGGAGATTTCGTGGCGCGTGCGGGGTCAGAAGAGGGGCGCGTGCAGGCGGCAATAAGCACTAGAGCGGGCAATAAGGCACGTAGTTGCATACCAAAATTTATATTTTCTGCATTTGAAGCGTGGCCAGGCAACGAAGTGCTTTGCCCTGAATGAAACAAAACAAGGAGCGCAGCAGCTCCTTGTAGTAAGCAGAACCAAATAAAAATCGTTCGGTGACAGAGTGCAAACTGGGCCAATGCCTACGATGCTTAGCAGATAGCCGACAAAACCAAAGGTTGTTCGCCAAAAATCGGGGCGATTGGGAACCAAGCTATCTGAAATCGCGGAATTGTCGTATATTGTTCTTTCGTACCATTTATCTTACATCTGCGCTTATGTCTATGAAACACTTTTTCTTATTCACCTCACTACTTCCCTTAGTACTGCTCATCACCGCCTGTAGCGACGATGACGAAGTGAGCGGCCCTCCCATCGGCGATAAAACCGTGGCCGAATTGGTGGCAGAAACCGAAGGCCTCACGGTGCTCAACACCATATTAAACAGCGAAGGTTTTGCCGGGCTAAAAACCCAACTAGGTAGCGGCGAGTACACTTTGCTGGCTCCCAACGACGCTGCTTTTCAGAATCTGCTCAACACCATTGGGGTTTCTGAACTCGGCTTGTTGGATTTGGGAGTGAGGTCTAGTATTCTCTCCTACCATATTGTGCCCAACCAGACGCTACAAATCGGGCGATTAGACAGTAGTGTGGTCACTTTGTCCCAGCAGACCCTTAGGTTCACTACTACGGACAGTGTGCGGATCAATGCGGCGGTGGCGGTGCAGCCGGAAACCAGCATCGTTTCTCCAGAAGCCCTTTACGCTTCTAACGGAGTGGTTCACATTGTTGACGAGGTGTTGCTTCCCCCGGCAATTCAACAAGTGGCTGGTGATTTTGGTACCGTAGCGGGGTTGATGAATGTTTTAACAGACGTTGGATTGATGAATAACGTGTTGGAAGCCGGGCAATTGAAAAGCTTACTGGCAACCGACACCCGTAATTTCACGGTGATTTCTCCTACGGGCAACTTTCTAATCGATAATAATTTAGTTCCAACCAACCAGGGCATACGGTTCTTTGGCGCCAGCCATATCATTGAAAGCGTCATCGACGTGGCTAACCCTCCGCGCAAAGTAAATAACCTAACCGGAGTGCCTCTTTACCTTTCGGTAGCGGGCGAAAACGCTATTTATATCAATGGACAGGCAGTGGTAGACGTGGGAGCGAAAGCCGACAACGGGCAAGTATTGCTTAACGTTAGCGGTGTTATTAAGCCTCCGCAGAGCATTGGGGGGGCATTAGGAAAAGTTGCCGAAGCCACTGGCCAAAGCTTTAGTATCTTTCAAGCTGCCCTATCACAAACCGGGCTAGCGCTAACGGGCGAAAAGACAATCTTTGCTCCTACTGATTCGGCGTTTATTCGGGCTGGATTGACCGCTTCGGTAGACAGTGCCGCACGGATTGATAACGCCCTTCTTACCAGTATTCTTAACAATCACGTTGTGGAAGGAGTCTCGTTTTTCAGTGATCTGCAAACTGGCAGCCTTACCACTGTAGGAGGCAACACCATCAACGCCACTATCACCCGAACCGATAACGGTACCCGAGCCACTCTGAGCGATAGCAATTCGGAAAATCAAGATGCTAACATATTTTTCGTTAACGAATACGTCTACTTCGGAGATATATCCGGAGCAGACGCTCTGACTGAAGTAGGAGTAATCCACGCGATCGACGAACTGTTGCTTCCCGAATAGCGCAACCCAACCGCCCATCAATGAACGCGTACTGTTGCGGCTGCTCAATTATTGTAGTGAGCCGTGGCAATACGCCTTCTACTTTAACGTATTAGGAAAAACCGACGGTTATCAACGCCCATCGTATGGAATCTATTGAGTTTGAAGTAACGGTAGAGGATACCGGAAAAATCAGCGTTCCGGCTAATCTCAAAGATACCCTGTCTGGAAAAAAGGTGCGGGTGGTTTTGTCGTACGAACCTGATGAAGAATCGCCTTCGCCAAACGTGCATTATGACAAAGGCTACGACCAGAAGGATACATTATACGATGCTTATTAGGCCCGGACAGCACTATTTGACTCACGTTACTGACTTTGACTTGTTCCTTGATGAAGCCTGAATTGTCAGAAAAGCAGCCTAGATTCATTAATCCGTTCACTGATTTCGGCTTCAAGAAACTGTTCGGCACGGAGTTTAATAAGGACCTGCTGATTGATTTTCTGAATCAAGTGCTAGGCGAACGGGAGCAGATCAAAGATTTAGTTTATCTTAACACCGAAAACCAAGGGCAAACTGATCAGGAAAGAAAGAGCATCTTCGATCTTTACTGTGAAAACGAGCAGGGCGAGAAGTTCATCATCGAGGTGCAGAACGTGTACCAGAAGTATTTTAAGGATTGAAGTGTGTACTACGCGACGGTGCCCATTCGTGAGCAAGCCATTAAGGGCGGGAGCTGGAATTATCAACTGAAAGCAGTGTATGCCGTGAGTTTGCTAAACTTTAGCTTTCCTGATCAGTCTACGCAGAACCGTTGTTTGCGGGAGGTAAAACTGATGGACACCAGCACGCACGAAATTTTCTACAATAAGCTCACGTTTATCTACCTGGAAGTTGATCGATTTACCAAGACCATAGATGAACTGGAGACTCACTTTGACAAATGGATGTATTTGCTTAAGAATTTGCCTAGGCTAGAGCAAATTCCCGAAAAACTAAGGAATAAGATTTTTATTAAACTGTTTAATCAGGCCGAAGTGGCCAACTTAACTAAACACGAGATGACTGCCTACGAAGAAAGTCAAAAGGTTTACTGGGACAACCACGCAGTGATGGAAAGCGCCGTAGAAACCGGTAAAGAGATCGGCGAAAAGATCGGCAAAGAGATCGGTAAGGAAGAGGAGCGACTAACAATTGCCCGCGCTATGAAGAGAAAGAACCTATCCGCCGACATCATTGCCGAAACCACCGGATTAACCGAAGAACAAATAGACGCTCTGTAAACCGGAGCTATCCCTATCATCATACCACAAGTAACTTGACTAGAACTTTACTTTTGTCGCTCTGCCTGCTGGGTTGGAGCACCGCCTTCGCCCAAGACCGCCTCGTTAGCGGCAAGATCACCTCGGCTACCGATAACAACGAACTGCCGGGTGTGAACGTGACCATCAAAGGAACCAGCCGGGGCACCATCACCGACATCGACGGCAACTACCAGCTTTCCGTGCCCGCGGGGCGCGACACCCTAATCTTCTCCTTCATCGGCTACCAACCGCTGGAGGCTACGGTGGGCAACCAGAGCACGCTCAACATTGAGCTGCGTGAAGACGTGCAGGAACTGGGTGAGGTAGTGGTGACGGGCTTTCAGGAAGTAGAGCGCAAGCTGTTCACCGGCGCCGCCGCCATGGTAGAAATGGAGAACATTCGCCAGCCCGGTATGGTCGACGCCAGCCGCATGCTCGAGGGGCAGGTGGCGGGCGTGAGCGTGGATAATATTTCGGGTACCTTCGGTACGGCCCCCCGCATCCGCATTCGGGGCAACACCTCCATCAACGGAGATAACCAACCGCTCTACGTGGTAGACGGCGTAATTCTGGAAGACCTTACCCAGGTGGACGCCGACGATATCATTACCGGCGACCCCAATACGGTTACCTCCTCATCTATTGCCGGACTCAACCCCGACGATATCGAGAGCTTTCAGGTGCTGCGTGATGCGTCGGCTACCGCGCTGTACGGTACGCGCGCCAAAAACGGGGTAATTGTAATCACTACCAAGCGGGGCAAGAGCGGCCAACTGCGCGTGAACTACGCCGGAAACTACAGTATCAATCTGCGACCCACCTATGACCAGTTCGATATCCTGGACTCCCGCAACGAGATGTCGGTCTATCGCGAGATGTACGAGAAGGGATTGGTGGATATTACCACCTCGGTGCGGGCCGAAAATTACGGAGTGCTCGGCAAGATGTTTAACCAAATCTCTAACAAAGAGATCAACTGGGGACCCGACTTTGGCCTCAACGAGGAGTTCCTGAATCCTTACGAAAATGCTAACACCGATTGGTTCGGCGTACTGTTCCGCGATCAGTCGCTGCAGCAGCAGCACTCGTTAAGCCTAACGGCGGGCAATGAAAACTACAACAGCTACTACTCGCTAAGCTACCTGGGCGATAACGGGCAGACGGTGGCCGACCGGGTGAATCGCTACGCCGGAAACGTGCGCAACACTTTCTTTTTCTCCGATCGCTTTACGCTCGACACCAAACTAACCACCAGCTACCGTCAGCAGCGCGTGCCGGGCACCACCGACCGTGACTTCGACCCGATTACCGGTGAGTACAAGCGCGATTTTGACATCAACCCACTGAGCTACGCCCTCAACACCAGCCGCTCTATTCGCCCCTACCATCCTAATGGCAGCTTAGAGTACTTCCGCCGAAACTACGCCGATTTTAACATTATTGAGGAGCTTGAACTCAACTACATTGATATTCGGGTGGCCGACATCTCGGCTCAGGCGACCCTTACCTACGACGTAACCGATAATCTGACCCTGCGCAGTACCATCCAGGGACGCCACGCCACCACCCGGCAGGAACACGTAATTCACGAGCGGTCGAACCAAGCCGAAGCCTACCGGGCCAACCAAACGCAGTTTATCGAGGATGACAATCCCCTGCTGTACGACGACCCCGACGATACCAGTCCCGATCCTATTGTGGTGCTGCCCGAAGGCGGCTTCAACTACCTCGACGAAACCAGCCTGGATTATTTCTACGTGCGCAACGACCTAAACTGGTCGCGTAAGTTCTTCCAAAATCACGACATTAGTGTGCTGCTGGGGCAGGAGATTAAGTATACCGACCGCACCGAACGCTCGGCCAGCGGGATTGGAGTGGTGTACGAAAGTGGCGGAATCGTAAACACTAACCCCAACATCGTTGAGTTTCTGAATAGTCAGGGAATCGAATTGTACGAACTGTCGGAAGACCAAGAGCGCTTCGCTGGATTTTTTCTGAACACGGGTTATTCTTTTAAGGAAAAATACATCGTGAACGGTACGGTACGCTACGACGGCTCTAACCGGCTGGGGCGTAGTCGGGCGGCCCGTTACCTGCCCACCTGGAACGTGAGCGGAGCCTGGAACGTGACCAACGAATCCTTTTTTAACGTACCGGTGATCAACTCCCTGAAGCTGCGGGCTACCTACGGACTTTCGGCCAACTTAGGTCCCGACGTGAGTGCGCTGCTCAACCTGCGTCCTGACATCACACTGCGGCCTACTGACAACGAATCGTTTCTATTTATCAGTGACCTGGAGAACCGCAACCTGACTTGGGAAAAGCTTAAGGAATTTAACGTAGGCATAGACTTTAGTGTCCTGAAAGACCGCATTGCGGGCACGGTGGATTACTACCAGCGCAACTCATTTGATCTAATCGGATTGCTGCAAACCAGCGGCGTTGGCGGTACGGGCGGGGCGGAATCTACCAGTAGTGGAGGCGGGTATAAGCTGGGAAACTACGCCGACATGGCCTCCGAAGGCTTCGAAGTTTCTATTACCACCCTGAACGTGTACACACCTAACTTCAGCTGGTCTACCAGCGCTAACATTGGCTATACTGATGCGAAGATCACCCGCCTAGATTTTGACCCGATCCTGTCGGATGCCCTGCGGCCCGAGGGGGTTGCCGTAGAGGGCGGGCCCCGCCGCTCGATTTTCTCGGCTCAGTTTGCCGGGCTCAACGAATTCGGGGTGCCTACTTTCTTTGATGCTACCGGCGAACCGGTGTTTGCCTACGACCTACAGGAACGGGAAAACCTACGGGAGACACTACGGTACGAAGGACCGGCCGAACCACTGGGCGGAGGTGGGTTCACCAACATCTTTACCTACAAAAACCTGACGATGAACGTGCTACTTACCTATAAGTTCGGCTATAAAATCAGGCTTGATGACGCCTTTCGGGCTCGCTACACCGACTTTAACTCGTTTTCTCAGTCGTTTATCAACCGCTGGGTAGTGCCCGGTGACGAAGAGATTACCGACGTGCCGGTTATCCTAGACGTTCGCTTTGTCGGCAATAATCCCGGTACGGATTTGTTTGTGGGAGCCAATCCCTACGACTTGTACAATCGCAGTACGGTGCGCATTGCCAACGGTGACCACGTGCGCCTCAAGAACGTACAGTTTACCTATAGCTTACCCAATGCCTGGGTAAAACGGATCGGAGCAAACAGTGCCCGCGTATCGGTGGCGGGGCAAAATCTACTGCTGCTGTATGCTGATGACCGGCTCAACGGGCAAGACCCCGAGTTCTTTTCGTCGGGCGGGGTTGCCCTGCCGCAACCTCGGCAATTCACGGTGTCGGTGAGTGTAGGATTTTAGAAAAGATACAAGACAAGCAATGAGAAAGAAAGAAAGAAGTCGACGACAGTCCACAGTCGATAGTCGACGGTTAATGGTTCGCCAGCGAAGAAACATTGCGGACCGTCGACTATGGACTAGCATTTTTTTTCTAGGATGTTTAATCTTACTCTCCTCCTGTGATGACTACCTAGAAGAGAACCCCGACAACCGGGTGGAGCTAGACAATCTGGAAAAGGCAGCGCAGTTGCTCACGAACGCCTACTCCGAAGCTTCGTACTACTTCACCGAGTGGATGGGCGACCAGGTGGGCTACACCCAGGGCACCCGCAAACGGCAGAACGAACTACGCATTTACGCTTGGGAAGAGGTAAACGCCGAGCCTACCGACCAGGACACGCCTGAGTTCTTCTGGAGCGCCACCTACAACGCCATCGCCCACGCTAACGAGGTGCTGGCGGTAGTGGATCAGCTTCCGGGCGAAGAGGCCCGCCGCCGGGCCGTGCGGGGCGAAGCACTGCTTGCCCGCGCCTACGGTCACTTTATGCTCGTTAACTTATTTGCCAAGCACTACGACCCGCAAACTGCTAGTACTGATTTAGGCATTCCCTACGTTACAACTCCCGAAACAGAGTTTATTCAAACTTATCGACGGGCTACGGTGCAGCAGGTGTATGATCAGGTAGAGCAGGACCTGCTGGAAGGACTGGAACTAGTTGATGGTTCGTTTTATCGAAACTCGGGCAAGTATCACTTCACCCGCCCCGCCGCCCTGGCCTTTGCCTCCCGTTTCTATCTTTTCAAATACGATTTTGAGAACTGTATCCGCTACAGCACCGAACTGCTAGGTAACGATCCAGCTTTTTACGTGAAGGACTTGGCTGATTTGTTAGAACAGCGCACCAATACGGACGATTACATCCGCCTGCGCACTTCGCCTAACGAAGAAGCCAACCTGCTGCTGGTTCGCCAGCAAACACTCATTTATAGTAACGTAGGCTTTTATCCTAGCCGCAACTACTATCAGCAACTCTTCAGCAGCAATCCCTTTGGGTCTAATGACGACCTGCGGCGGGATCCGGCGTTTCAACTCGGCGGAGTCGGAATAGACGGTGGTCTGTTAGCCGCTAAGTTTGAACCCCTGTTCCAGCGGTCTAGCCTTACCTCTGACGTGGGTTTTCCCTATACTATCTTTATAGCTTTCCGGGGCGAGGAAGTGCTCCTTAACCGCGCCGAAAGCTACGCCATGATGAACCGGGTCGATGAGGCGGTAGCCGATTTGCAGGTATTTACCCGTCGTCGCTACGTTGGGGCGCCGGAGCTAAGTCTGGAAGTTATTCAAGATTATATAAGTTCAGGAAGAGGAGCAGCAGAAGATGTATTGCGCTACATTCTTTTTTTAGAACGTCCCAAAGAATTTATTCACGAAGGTTTGCGTTGGTTCGACATTAAGCGGTACGGCTTTGAGGTAACGCATGATTATCCCGATGGTAGCTCAATCACGCTGTCGGAAGACGATAATCGCAAGGCCCTTCAGATTCCGGAAGCCGCTCGTGAAATTGGTAACCTTCGCCCTAATCCCCGCTAAGTATGAAATTGCTACGCTACGCTTATTACCTGCCCTTCCTAGTGCTACTGGCCTGTGGTGGCGACGATGAACTCAACGTTCCGATGCGCGAGGTAGACCCCTCGGCCGATCTGCTGGATGTATTTATTCGAGAAAACTTCACCGACCCCTACGGGGTGGCGGTGCGCTACCGCTTTGTGGACCGCTACGTAGACCCGAACAACCGCGTGACCCCGCCCCGGCAGGAGCTGGTGCAACCCACCCTAGACTTCCTGACCGAGTACTGGATCAATCCGTACAAAGAGATAGCGAACGGGGAAGAGTACTTTCGCAATACCGTGCCCGCCGAAGTAGTGCTGATCGGGTCGCTAATCTACGCGGGCGACGGGCTGGTGGTGCTGGGTACCGCCGATGCCGGAGCACGCATTACCCTTACCGACGTCAACTCCATTGATCTAGAGGATCAGGATTGGTTGTTCCGTCAGCTGGGTACTATTTATCACGAGTACGCGCACATTATGCATCAGTTGTACGATCTGCCGCCGGGCTTTGAGGAAATTTCGCCGCAGGGCTACACCTCCCGGGGTTCGTGGTTCACCCTGACCGACGAGGAGGCACTACGCCGGGGTTTCGTGTCGCCCTACGGCACCAGCGACGTAAACGAAGACTTTGCCGAGGTGGTAGCGTTTTTGCTCTACGAACCCAATTTTTTTGCCGAGTACGTTAACGAAGAGGAGTGCGCCGACGAAGCCTGCCAGGAGCGTAACGAAGGGCGGGCGTTGCTACGCACCAAGTATAACGCCATTGTGGAGCACTACGAGCGCAACGTGGGCGTCGACTTGATGCAGTTGCGGGCCAGAATTCAAGAGCGACTATAGATGAGAATTAATTCGTATCTCGTAATAAGTATTGCGCTGCTAACCGCCGTAGCCTGTCGTAGTACCGAAGAGGAACTGCTCTTCGACCAAACCGCCGACGAGCGCGTGGCCCAGGCCACCACCGATCTGCGCCAGAAGCTTGCCGCCCCGGCCAATGGCTGGGTGATGCGCTACCAACCCGTGCCCGAATCAGGAGCCTACAATGTGCTGCTCAATTTTGATGCAGACGGCGGAGTACGCATCCGTACCGACTTCGGAGTAAACGATAACGAATTTTACGATCAGCTAAATACCTACCGAATAGACAATTCGCTGGGGCTAGAGCTGGTTTTTGAAACATACTCCTTTTTTAGCTACTTGTTCGAGCAGAACGGTGCCACCTTCGAGGCGGAGTACGAATTTAACTTTGTGAACGAAACTCCCGACGGAGCCTTAGTCTTCAGTAGCAAGACCGACCTTACTGCCCTGACTGTTCTCGCTCTGGAGCCTGCCCCAGACAATGCCGAAGCACTGCTAGGCCGCGAACTCAACGCCAATTTGGAAACCCTATCAGCCAGTCTAGGCGTGGTCTCACCGGTATATCGCATCGATTACTCTCGCCTTGACTTATCGCTTTATCTGTCTTTAAACACGAACCTACGCACCATAAACTTCACCTACGCAGCCTCAACAACCCGGGGAAATCAATCACTTAACTTCACAAGTGGTTATTTAGCCGAAGGCAACCAGCTGGTTCTGGCTCAGCCATTTCAACTGGGCAACTTCTTCGGAACGGAGGTAAATATTTCAGCGATTACGTTAAATGAATTGGTGGAAGCGGGAGCGGTAGAGTCCTGTGGCGAAACCATAGCGATTCAGCAGTATCAAGGCACCGTGGCCGAATCTAACGCGCCCATTGTGATGCTACCGGCGCTGTTTGACCCCGCCGGGGGGGCGTTTCCGGATAGCGTAGGAACTTATCTGGCCAATCCGGGCGACATTTACGATAACGGAGTGTCAGCAGGCGCGCGGGTGCGGCAGGACATCGACGGGATGATCGGGCTGGTGCTGTACAACTTCGGAGGTGGCGGTAATCCGCTGGTTGCCGTTGGGTTCGGGATTGTTAGTAACGACGAACTGGTGGTGCCCGTCAGAGACTATACGCCCGTTTATACCGGCAACCAAATCGAGTTCAACCTGGAAGATGAGTACAGAATCATTATCGGAGACACAACTGCTGCTATCCAGCCCGTGCCAATGAACGATTATCTAATGAATCTCACCGAGGGTGGGCAAACCAGAATATTACAGTCTGGCCCGGGGGTGTACGAGTTTTTCAATCCCTGCACCGGGTGGAGTGCTATCTTACAAAAGTTATAAGACTGCTAATCACCTAACACCTTTATCTCTAACCCGGATGCTTTGCCAGGCCAGCAGTGATCGTTCGTGGTGCGCTGGCCCCAAGCACGGGGTAATCTTTATCTTAATTTCCTTACCGCTCAATCCCCGCCCGCAGCACTGTCACGCTTTGCACCATCTCTTCCTCATTAAGCGAAGCAAAGCCTAACCGCACCCCCTGATACGCTCGCCACTGCGCCACTCCGTCTAGTGAAATTCCCTGGCTACGCACGTACTCTTCCAGCACCGACAAGTTGACCGAGGGCGAGAAGACAACCCACACCGCCATTCCGCCGTCCGGAATGCGAAACCGTACCCACTCACCCAACTGATCGTTCAGCAGCGCGCAAAAGAAATCGCGCCGCTGCCGGTATACTTTCAGCGATTTCTTAAGATGCCGTTGCAGTTCTCCATCCTCAATCCAACCGGCCAGGGCGCGTTCCAGCACCGGGTTGCCCTGCCGGTCCACGGTTCGGCGGTAGGCAGCCATCGACTGAATAATATTCTCCGAAGCCACCACGTAGCCGATCCGTACCGCCGGGGCAATGCACTTGGTAAATGAACCAACGTACACCACGGTCCCCTGCGTATCCAGACTCGCCAGCGGTAGCAGCGGGCTGCTGGCGTAATGGAAATCGTAGTCATAATCGTCTTCAATGATGGCGAAGCGATACTGCTGGGCCAGTTGCAGCAGCCGCACCCGCCGTTCGGCACTCAGCGTGACCGTGGTGGGATAATGGTGGTGAGACGTGACGTATAATGCCCGGATGGGATGACGTTCGCATAAGGTGGCTACCGCCTCGGTGTCTAACCCCTGGGCATCAACCGGTACGGTGAGGAGTTGGCCCTGGCAATGGGCAATAACCTGATTGGTCGCACCATAACTGGTTTCGCCCACCACTACCCGCTCGCCCGGTTGCAGCAGCAAACGAAGAAATAGGTAGATGCCCATCTGACTGCCGCGGGTGATAAGGATTTGGTTGGAAGTACAGGCGAGGCCCCGGGTTTCCCGTAGATAACGCGCCAAGGTGTGGCGCAACCCCGCTTCACCCTGATCATCGCCGTACCGCAAGGGTTCGCAACGGGGCGATTCGGTGCTCACGGACTTACAACGTTGGTACAGTTGCGCGACCGGAGCCAGACGAACATCGGGCGAGCCGTCGGTGATGCGTAATAGCGACGAAGACGTGGAAATGGTGGGAGCAACGGTGGGAAAGGAAAAGATCGATGAGGCACCCAACGCGCGCCGAACGGGAAGCATTGGTCCGGATTGCGGTTGCACAACGGGCAAGTTACGCGAGACAAAGGTGCCCCGGGCCGGTACGATCTCCAGCCAGTCCTGCGCCATCAACTCGTCGTAGGCGATGACCACCGTTTTGCGATTCACTTTCAGCAAATCACCCAGTTGCCGGGAACCGGGCACTTTTTGTCCGGAAGCCAGGCGACCCGCCACGATCTCCCTACTTATCGCGTTCACGATCTGGAGGTATATCGGGGTTACCGACTGCTTGTCTATCGAGAGGCTGGTTCTCCAAGGATACATAACCGGACCATCTGAGGAATATAAACTGGGGTAGTAAGTAGGGCCGGTAAACATATAGCTTTGCTCACGAATAACCAAGCAATAACAAACTATGCTAACCATAAGACCCAACTGTGAGCATTGCGGAAAGGCCCTGCCCTTTAATGCCACGGACGCGATGATTTGCTCGTTCGAGTG
Organism: Cyclobacteriaceae bacterium; assembly: GCA_965217295.1. Taxonomy (GTDB): domain Bacteria; phylum Bacteroidota; class Bacteroidia; order Cytophagales; family Cyclobacteriaceae; genus Tunicatimonas. The sequence goes on along the minus strand of CBDCHR010000008.1, from coordinate 92,965 downwards.
CACGTTTTGTCGGCACTGCGTCGAGGCAGTGTTGAAAAATGTGTGTCCGAACTGCGGTGGCGGATTTACCGTGCGTCCGGTGCGCCCTCGGCACCATCTGCTCCGGCACCCTGCTTCCGGTGAACGGGTGCAAAAGCCGATTGATCGGAAAGCACATGAGAAACTACTGGCCCAGTACGGCAGCATCTCACCGGAGTGTCGTTAGATATCAAACCAAAACCCGTTGCCCTGTTCTTTAGAAAGTAAACCCAATGAATTTAGACCTAACCGCTTCCCAACGCGAGACTCTCTGGCAACAGTTGCAAGCGACCGTAGAAACGTGTTATCTCAATACGGCTTCGCTCCGGGTAACCCCTAAGCTTGACCAGCAGAAAATTGCAGATTATGTCGAGCAGCCCGGCCTGGAGTCTCCCGTAGCTTCTCCAACGGCTGCGTTACATCACGTAGCCAATGGAATGACGAAGTATGCGGTACACACTCCCCACCCGCGCTACTTTGGGCTGTTCAATCCTCGCGCTGCTTTCCCCGGAGTGCTGGCCGATGCGATAACCGCCGCGTTCAATCCGCAACTGGCGGCCTGGAGTCACGCTCCCTTTGCGGTGGAAGTAGAAAATTATCTCGTTCGGGAGATAGGAAGTAAGTTTGGATACGCCAAGGACAGTACGGACGGAGTATTTACTACCGGAGGAGCCGAAGCCAACCTGACCGCGGTGCTCATGGCACTTTCTCATCGGCTTCCTCACTACGCGGAGGAAGGACTAGTTGGAAGGCCACAGCGCCCTACGGTGTATGCCTCTACCGAAAGTCACCATTCGGTGGTGAAAGCGGCCCGCGCGGCCGGACTAGGAGCCCGGTCGGTGAAGATGATTCCGGTAGACGGCAACTTCCGAATGATTCCCCAACTGCTGGAAGCGCAGATTATCGAGGATCAAGCAGGGCCAGCCCTTCCGTTTCTAGTGGTCGCCACGGGGGGAACGACCGCCGCCGGAGCCATTGATCCTATCTCGGAGATCGCAGCCATCAGCCGCCGTCACAACCTGTGGCTGCATCTGGATGCGGCCTACGGAGGGGCCGTGGTGGTTGAAAAAAGTACCCAACCCCTGTTGGCCGGAGCCGAACGGGCGGATTCTATCACGTTTGATGCGCACAAGTGGCTTTCCATGCCCATGAGTACCAGTCTCTTGCTCACCCGCCATCGCGACGTACTGAGCCGGACCTTCGGCATTGCCACGGACTACATGCCGAAAGAAGCGCGCGAGATTTCGGCCACCGATCCGTTTACCCATTCTATCCAATGGTCGCGAAGGTTTTCCGGACTCAAACTGTATCTATCGCTGTTGATGGTCGGTTGGGAAGGCTTCGCGCAACTGGTGAAGCAAAAGATCCATCAGGGACACTTGCTCAGGAAGCTACTGATCGACCACGGTTGGATCATAAAAAACGAGACCGAACTGCCCATCGTGTGCTTTACCGACCTGGCGTTTGAGGCAGACGATGCTTTCGCTCCGTTCGTCCGCGACCAAGTGCTTACCTCCGGGCAGGCATGGCTTTCTACGTACCCGTTAGGAACGGTACCTACTCTCCGAGTGTGCGTCATCAACTATGCTACCCAGGAAGAAGATTTGCATCAGTTGATTGGTCTTCTTGATCGTGCCCGTACGCAGTATCTATCCTCTATCAATCAACATAAACGATGAACCAGTATCCCCAATCATCCCGCAACACCCTCAAGCGTTCTTCCCGACGTGGTCACTACGACCGGGAGACCATCTATCCCATCCTGGACGCCGGGTTTCTGTGCCACGTCGGCTTCACCATCGGCGAGCAGCCCTACGTGTTGCCCAATGCCTACGGACGCGAGGGCGATACGTTGTACCTGCACGGCGCCATTGGCAACCGTATGCTGAACCAATTGGAGAAAGGCCTGCCGGTCTGCGTCACGGTGACGCAGACCGACGGTATCGTGCTGGCCCGCTCGGTGTTTCATCACAGCTTCAACTACCGCTCGGCGGTGCTGTTCGGCACGGCCCAGGTGGTGGCGGAAGCAGACAAAGAACGCGCCTTGCACGTGGTGACCGAGCAAATCCTGGCAGGACGCTGGAACGAAGCGCGTCCGCCCACCGCGCAAGAACTCAGGGTGACCAAGGTGTTGGCGGTGAATATAGAAGAGGCCTCGGCCAAAGTTCGCACCGGTCCGCCTAAGGACGACGAAGGAGACTATACCTTGCCCATCTGGGCGGGGGTGCTGCAGTTGCGCACCGTAGCCGGAGAAGCCATTCCCGATCCGGGTATGAACCAGAAATTGTCCGTTCCGAAAAGCGTACGCCAAGCAATACAGAAAAAATGAAAAACTCCAGAATTTCTTCAGTTGATGCCTTGCATCAGCTAAGCGAAAGTGATCAGAAGTTTCTTACGCTCTTTGAGCACGGAACCCTTTCGGTAGAGATTTATAAGCCCGATCGGGTCGATCATCAGCACCCGCACGATGAAATATACGTGGTGATTGCCGGACGGGGAGAGTTCTGTTGCGACGGGCGCACTACGCATTTCACCCCGGGCGACTTTCTGTTTGTGCCCGCCGGAGTGGAGCATCGTTTTATCAACTTTAGTGGAGAGTTCTCTACCTGGGTATTTTTTTACGGACCGGAAGGGGGCGAAACACGCTGAATCATCTAATCCACTACTCACTTAGCACCTCCATCTCCACCCGGATATTCTGCTTGGCCAGCGGTGATCGTTCGTCGTGCAGCATTTTGGAACCACCCCACCCTTCGGTCTCGATGCGATTTTCATCGATGCCCTGCTTGACAAGATACTCCCGGATTGTCTCGGCCCGCATTTTTGATAATTTGTTCGCGCCAATGTTCTTTCTGAGATAGTCGTCGCTGCGCCGCAGATTGAAAAAATTACCGTGCTCTTTTACGTATAAGTACGTCACCCCTCGGGAATTACCGTTGGTGTGTCCGTGCAGCTTCACGCGCACCTCCGGATTGTCTTCCAAATAGCGTTGCATTTCCTCTAACTCGTAGCGCGACTGCTCGCGCATCACCGACGCATTGCCGTAGAAGTAGGTGTTGTACATCACCTGAATATCGCCCTTTCTTAGCTTTTCCAGCGGCATCGTGACCCGAATGACGCTATCTTCATCCATCGCTACGTACGAGGCGGTGCTATCGTTGACCGGTTCGGTCAGTGATAAGTCAAAGGCAGTTTTGCGGTACCCAACGGCGTAGGGGATGAGTTGCACCCGATTGGATGACAGGCGGGCGTGATCGAGCACTTCGGGCCGATTGGCCTGACACGTAGTGATCTCCTGGGCCCGAACCCCGTCCACTACTTTCACCACCGCCGTTACCGGTTTGTCTCGCTTGCCCAGGGTCTCGAAGTACACCGCGTAGCCCGGTCCTCGCACTATTGCGGGCGTTTCGGGTATAGTTTCTTCGGCATCAAATCCGGAGGGTGCTTCCGGGTCTAAGGATGGGTTGTCTTCATTCGCCAGGGTCGGTTCGGTTTGGTACGTGCTAAACACCCAAGCGTCGGCAAACTCGGTGCTGCTACGCAATTGCAGGCACTGGCTCACCACCAACTCAACCGAATCGGCGGCGAAAGCATACACGTAATAGTAGCCCCGCGGCGGATGGTAGGCAAACTGCGCCGATACCCCCCGCGATTGGGCGTACTGCGAAAAGTCATCCGCATTGTTTTGATTTGCAAAAACTCCAATCACCAGATAAATTCCCGGCGGAAGATACTCCGGATCATCACCGGTTAAAATTGAAACCCGTGATTTGACGAGCGGGTGACCAAGCGCCGGATTGGTCCAACCGAAAAATAGCCACGCGGCACAAAAAAAGTATATTTTCATAGCATGAAGTTTATTGGCGTAGTTAACCGCAATTCGTGCGCTTATCCCCTTATATTGCCCTACTGAATGATGATTTATCTATCAAGGGTAAGAAACTTCAATCAATTACAATTTAATTTGTAAACTATTTCACTATACGATTAAACTAAACTAATAAATATGTCCTACGCAACCAATATCTTCTTACGCACGAGGAGGTTAGCTTTTGTTCTTGGCAGTATGCTGACCGTGATTTGCGCCTGTCAAACCACGTCTTCCGACCGGAACGAACCGCCGGTGGCTATTGATTCTGCCCAAATAGAAAAACACATCGAGCGGCTGGCATCGGATGAGTTTCGGGGGCGGAAACCCTTCACCGAGGGTGAGGAGAAAACCGTAGCATATTTGCAAAACGCGCTTGCCAATATGGGACTGGGACCCGGCAACGGCGAAAGTTATTTTCAGGAGGTGCCCTTAGTAGAAGTCGACGCTATCCCTGATTCAACCATGCGGGTGCAACACGGTAACGAACAACGTACGCTTCGCTACCGAAAAGACTACGTAGCCCTCACCCGCCGTATCACCGACCAGATTGATATTGAAAAATCGGAGCTGGTGTTCTGCGGCTTCGGTATCGTGGCTCCCGAATACGGGTGGAACGACTACGAAGGCATAGACATGGCGGGCAAAACGGCGGTGGTGCTGGTGAACGACCCCGGCTTTGGCAGCAGCGATAGCAGTTTATTCAAAGGCAACACCATGACCTACTACGGGCGGTGGACCTATAAGTACGAAGAAGCCGCCCGGCAGGGAGCGGAAGGGGTGCTCATCGTACACAATACCGCCCCGGCCGGCTACCCCTGGAGCGTGGTGCAGAGCAGCTGGGCGGGCAAAGCTCTGTACTTACAATCAGAAGACAATAATCGCTCGCGCTGCGCCCTGGAGGGCTGGATTTCACAGGAAGCCGCCCGCGAATTGTTTGCAATGGTTGACATTAAAAACTACTTGGGCCAGGCGCGCAACAAAGGTTTTCAGCCTATTCCGATGGACATTTTTGTTGATCTTTCGATGCAAGTGAGCACCGAAAAGGCCACCTCTCGCAACGTGATTGCGCAACGCAAGGGCAACCAGCAATCCGACGAGTACGTGATCTACTCGGCCCACTGGGACCATCTGGGCGTGGGAGAACCCATTGAGGGTGATTCTATCTACAACGGAGCGCTGGACAACGCCACCGGCACCGCGGTGCTGCTCGAAATCGCCCGAGCGTTTAGCCAGTTAGAAGATTCCCCGGCCCGCTCGGTGGCCTTCTTGTTCGTCACCGCTGAAGAACAAGGCTTGCTAGGATCGGAGTATTATGCCCAAAACCCGATATATCCACTGAAAAACACGGTCGCTAACATCAACCTCGACGGCATTTGGTTCCGGGGCCCGATGAACGACCTCACCGTGGTGGGCTACGGGCAGTCGGAACTAGATGAATACGCGCAGGAGGTGGCTGAGGCCCAGGGACGCTACATCAAACCCGATCCCAATGCCGAAAAGGGCTACTTTTTCCGATCCGATCACTTCAGTTTTGCCAAAGTGGGGGTTCCGGCCCTCTACGCCAGTGGCGAATATGAGCAGGCCGCGCGGGGAGCGGAGTGGACCAAAGAACAAAGCGACGCGTGGATTCGGGAGAACTACCACCAGCCGTCGGATGAGTACGTACCGGGAGCCTGGCAGTTCGGGGGAATGGTGCAAGATGCGGAATTACTGTTTTCCATCGGTTACCGCCTTAGCAACGAAACAACTTTTCCGGCGTGGAAAGACGGTTCTGAGTTCAAGGCTACGCGGACGACGTATCGTCCCTAAACCAGGGTCTTCCAGGATCATACGTTGTAAGATATTTAGTCTTTTCGTAGAGATTAGTAAATTTTTTAAAGCGTAACTACCTGATTACGAGAAAGTAAACACATTCTCGTTAAAAATATTTGTGATTATTCTTGTAATAAATATTGCTATTTGATCTATATACTGTATATTTGTATAGTTATTAAATAATAAAGCACAACAGATATGAAAAAGATACTAGGATTACAACGCAGCAAAGATCAGTTTGAGGGATTAGGAGATATTAATCCCAAGGGAATAAGTCATACCGTCTCGTACACTACTTCCTTTGATGAAACCTGGAACCACATCCGCATAGAACTGAAAAAGCTATCGGCACCGGTGACCATGGAATAGAGAGCTTCTTGAAAGCGAAACCACCATTTTTTAATCCGGTGCGGTGAGAAGAGCGGGGGGGAATTCATTTTTTAGAAGCTAGTTGGCGGCTGCGCGTCGTAAACGATCGTTGATTGCCTTACCTATTCCCCTATCAGGTACTGCCTCCGCCAAAATATGTGTAATTGGCAACTTTTCAAGGTACCGCAGTGCCGCAAACACCCGCTGGGCTGCTTCCCCCAGATCGCCGCTTGGGGAAAGCGCCACTTGGTGCTGCACGTCCACCGACGGATACGTATCCCGAAAAGTGAGCAAGCCAACCCGCTTGGTGGAGTAGTGTTTCATTAAGTCGGCTAGGACGCCAATCACCACGGGCAGGCGGGGCGCGTAGTGGCTAGCCAGCATGCCGGGCGCCTGAGTTGCGGCTCCGGCCGCGTGAAAAACTACGGATATCGCTGCGCCAGTGCACTGCTGAAGCTCCTCCTGGGTCACCCCTCCCCAACGGTACACCACCACCCGCCCGTCCTCAAAGCCAACAATAGTAGATTCTACCCCCACCGCGCAGGGGCCCCCATCGAGAATGTAGGGAATCTCGCCGCCTAACTGTTCGGCTACGTGGGCCGCGGTGGTTGGGCTTACGTAGCCCGACGGGTTGGCACTAGGTGCCGCCAGGGGGAAGTCCAGTACCGAAAGTAGTTGCTGCGCCAGTAGATGCCGAGGAACGCGCACCGCCACCCGGGCCGAACCGGCCGTTATTACATCGGGAACGCGCTCCGATTTTTTCAGCAACAGCGTGAGTGAACCAGGCCAGAACCTTTGAGCCAACTGATGCGCCACTGGGGGTACATCCTTTAAATAGGGCATTAGCCGTTCTAGCGCGCTGCTGTGTATAATTAGCGGGTTGAACGAAGGTCGGTTCTTCACCGTGTAGATCTGGGCCACCGCCCGGGCGCTCAGGGCATTGCCCGCCAGGCCGTATACCGTTTCGGTCGGAATAGCTACCACCTGCTCTTGCTTCAGCAGCTTTGCCGCCGTATCGATATCCAACCCTATTTCTGCCATAGATTACTCATTTGACGCGCCATGTCATTTTTGGGTGAAGTATACGGGGCAAATGTCAATGGCCACCAGCACTATCGCCTGAAGGCCAGCGATTTAACTGATAAATAGAAATGACGGCTGATTTTCTAAACCCTAAGAAGCGTACTTTTGTGCGCCATAGTTTCTTTAAATACAGAAAAACGCCCCGGGCTATCCGCTCTGGTACATAGGCCTAATTTCCGAAAATTGATGATTAACTAAAGGACTAGTATATTATGCTTTACTTTACTAATACCACCGCGAAGTATATGATGGATCGCCAAATAAAGCTGGAGCACTTTGTCAATTTAGTAGCAATTGCTGCCGCGGATGGCTACCTCGATGCTCGGGAACGCGAATTTTTAGCGGAACGCGCCGAGGAGAACGGAATGAGAGCCGAAGAATTTAACAATATTATTGAGGATGCCGACAAACTACACTTTGTGGTACCGCTGAACCAAGTGGAGTGCGAAGAACAGTTGAACGATGCCGTTTTTATGTCGATGGTAGACGGCGACATTAGTGATAAAGAGTATCAATTGTGTATCAGCTTGGCCAATCGCCTGGGCATTGACCAACAAGAAGTAGAAGCTGTGGTAGCTAACATCAAACGAATTTGGGCTAAATAGCTGATTGGGGGTTATCAGCGATAGGTGGTCGGACTAATCCGACCACCTTTTTTCGCTTACATGTGCTTGATCACGCTGTCGCCAAACTCCGAGCACTTCATTAGGGTAGCCCCGTCCATGAGTCGGTCGAAGTCGTAGGTCACTTCTTTGTCGGCGATAGAACCCTCGATGCCGTTGCGCACCAGGGTTGCCGCTTCGGTCCAGCCTAGATAATCCAGCATCATCGCGCCGGAAAGCATTACCGAGCCCGGGTTCACCTTGTCTTGTCCGGCGTACTTGGGAGCGGTGCCGTGGGTGGCTTCGAAGATTGCGTTGCCCGTGGTGTAATTAATGTTAGCTCCGGGAGCGATGCCGATGCCCCCTACCATCGCCGCCAGGGCATCCGATACGTAATCTCCGTTGAGGTTCAGCGTGGCGATCACCGAGTACTCGGCCGGACGCAGTAATATCTGCTGCAAGAAAGCGTCGGCAATCACGTCTTTGATAATCACCCGGTGCCCGTCTTTCTCGATCACCTGCCAAGGTCCCCCCTCATAATCTTTAGCACCATAGCCTTCTTTAGCAACATTGTAACCCCAGTCGCGGAAGGCCCCTTCGGTAAACTTCATGATGTTGCCCTTGTGCACCAGCGTGACCGAAGGTAGTTTTTGGGCAAAAGCGTAGTCAATGGCCGCCCGCACCAGCCGTTCGGTTCCTTCCTGAGAAACCGGTTTGATGCCGTAGCCAGCGGTATCCGGGAAACGCACTTTCTTGTAACGATCGGCAAATTTATCCTTTAGAAAATCACTAAACTGCCGGGCGTCCTCACTGCCCTGCTGAAACTCGATGCCCGCGTAAATGTCTTCGGTGTTCTCGCGGAAGATGACCATGTCCACCTGGCCAGGATCCTTCACGGGCGAGGGAGTGCCGCTAAACCAGCGGACCGGACGCACGCAGGCGTAGAGGTCCAGCTCCTGCCGCAGGGCCACGTTGAGCGAGCGAATGCCGCCGCCTACCGGGGTGGTGAGGGGCCCCTTGATGCCTACCAAATACTCCCGGAAGGCATCGAGCGTGGCGGTGGGAAGCCACTCGCCGTTTTGGTTGTAGGCTTTTTCACCCGCGTACACTTCTTTCCACTGAATCTTTTTGCTTCCCTGGTAGGCTTTTTCTACGGCGGCGTTGAGCACCTTTTGGGCCGCAGGCCAAATATCAACCCCGATGCCGTCTCCCTCAATAAACGGAAGGGTAGGTTGATCGGGAACCTGGAGGGTGCCATTCTGAATAGTTACTTTTTGTTCGCTCATGGATTAAGGTTGTTAAGTCGCGATAAATAGGGTTAATCGGGGCAAAATAAGCAATTTTGCGCATCATTTACTAAGATAAAACCGATTGTGGTGGGTAACCTGCGTTAATATTGGATGAAGTAGACCTAACTCGCCCCAAAGTATTGTTGGACGTTCTGAAACAAATTTGGGGGGTGTTTGCGTTGGAAAGGCTGTATCCAATTTTATAACAATCCTATGCTATCCGATAAACTAGCAGTTGAATCTGTTTTACCTATTGAGTCGCACCGCCTTAAGTTGCGCACCCTGCAATTGAGCGATTTCCCTGACGTGGAAGAAATCATGCAATTGGTCTACGCCGACGCAGGCGGAGCCTGGACGCAGCGGGAGTTTCAAAATCAATTAACGGCCTTCCCCGAAGGGCAAATCTGCATTGATGTGGACGGCAAAGCGGTGGGCGTGGCGTTGAGTCTGATTGTTGACTACGCCCGGTTTGGCGACCGCCATACCTACGACCAGATTACCGGCAACGGCAAGTTCAATACCCACGACTACGACGGCGACGTGCTCTACGGCACCGACCTGTTTGTGCATCCCGACTACCGCGACATGCGCCTGGGCCGCCGCCTCTACGACGCCCGCAAGGAGCTGTGCGAAAACCTGAACCTGCGATCCATCATCGTCGGTGGCCGAATTCCGGGTTACCGCAAACACAAGGACACCCTGACCCCACGCAAGTACATCGACGAGGTGCGTAACAAAGAACTTTACGACCCGGTGCTGAGCTTCCAGTTGGCCAACGACTTTCACGTGCGCCGTTTGTTGCCGCGCTACTCGCCCGAAGATAAGGGATCAATGCACTACGCTACCCTGCTGGAGTGGGTCAACGTGAACTTTGACGAGTCACAAAAGCTCATCGGCGTGCGCAAGACGGTGGTGCGCATTGGCACAGTGCAGTGGCAGATGCGACGCGTGCAATCGCTGGAGGATATGCTGCAACAGGTAGAATTTTTTGTGGACACCGTGTCGAGCTACAACGCCGACTTCGTGCTGTTTCCCGAGTTTTTCAACGCCCCGCTGATGGCCTTGTTTAACAACACCGACGCGGCCGATGCGGTGCGCTCGTTGGCCGAGTATACCGACCAGGTGCGCGAGAAGATGCAGGAGATGGCTATTTCTTACAATATCAACATTCTGGCGGGCTCCATGCCGGTCTACGAAAACCACAAGCTCTACAACGTGAGTTTCTTGCTGCACCGCGATGGTAACATCGATACCCAGTACAAACTGCACATCACTCCCGATGAGCAAAGCTACTGGGGCTTGCAGGGCGGCAATAAGATTCAGGTGTTTGATACCGACGCGGGGCGGATTGGCATTCTGATTTGCTACGACGTGGAGTTTCCGGAGCTAAGCCGCATCTTGGCCGAGCAAAAAATGGACATTTTGTTCGTGCCCTACTGGACGGATACCAAGAACGCTTATCTGCGGGTGCGGCGCTGCGCCCAAGCGCGGGCCATTGAGAACGAGTGCTACGTGGTGCTGTCGGGCAGCGTGGGCAACCTGCCGCGGGTCGAGAACATGGACATCCAGTACTCGCAGGCCGCGGTGTTCTCGCCTTCCGATTTCTCGTTTCCGCACGACGCGGTGGTGGCCGAGGCTACGCCCAATACCGAAACTACGCTCATCAGCGACTTGGATCTGGACCTGCTCAAGAAACTGCGGACGCAGGGCAGCGTGCGCAACCTGGCGCAGCGGCGGAAGGATATGTATGACGTTATCTTGAAAAAACAATGACGAAGTTCTAGGTTCGTGGTTCCGGGTTGCTTTGTATCAACCCGGAACCACGAACCTAGAACCTATAAACCATTGACAAACGCCAGCGTATCCACCCCGTCGGCGTAGTCCTCCAGTTCGGGCTGCTGGGCTTGGCCAAACGGGATGCTATCCGTCCACCAGCCGCTCTCTGATACGACGCACTGGATTTTTTCCTCATGGACTGCCAACTGCTGCTCCAAATCAGGCTGGTCAGCGTAGGTTTCGTAAAACACCATCGAAATGGGCGAAACCAGTGCTTCGTTTTCTTTGAGTAACGCAAAGCCGGTATCCAGAAAGGGGTCGCCGTTCACCAGATGGATTGATTTATTGTAGTCGTAGTTATTGTGGTACTTGTGGTGCAACAGCACGTCTTGGTAGGGCTCCCAAGCCTCAATAAGCGAAACAAAATCGTAACCGGTAGGCACCCAAAGCTTCGACACGTTGCGGCAGCCAAGCCCGAAGTACTGAAAAACATCCTGCCCCAGGTGGTTCAGCCCTTCCTTGCTTTCATTACCCCGCAGCACGCCCACTCCCGTGCGGTTCTTGCGAATGATGTGCGGATACTTGGCAAAATAGTACTCAAAATAACGCGCCGTGTTGTCGCTACCCGTAGCGATGATCGCGTCGGCCTCCTTTAGTCTATCTACCCACTGAATGTGCTCCGCAAACCGTGGTTCGATCTCAATAAGTAACTGAGCCAGGTAGCGCAGCAGGTAGGCATCTTGCGAACTGAGCTTGCTCCACAGCGTATGACCACTGATGAGCACCGTCAGAAAATCGTGAAAGCCCACCAGCGGAATGTTACCCGCCATCACCACTCCCACCTTCTTCACCGAAGCCGGAACATCGGGTAGGTGGCGGGTCCATTGCTGAAGCTTATCAGCGTCAAGGTAGCGTTGCACTCCTGCCAGGGCTTGGTCTACGCTTTGCTCGGTGAACCAGGAGTTCTCGGCCCGGGCGCGGCGGTGCACCTCCGATCGCTCGCTGTCACGCAGGTTGTGTAGGATTTTGCCAACCGCCGCGAACGCGTTGATCCGGTCTTTTCGTTGAATCATTTCTTAGTAGTTGTTGGTTCTGTGGTTGCAAATAAAACCAAAGTATACTTATTTCGTAAGAGAAAACCGGAACCGTTACCAACGAAATCGAAGCGAATATCATGGCCATCATCATCACCGACGAATGCATCAACTGCGGAGCCTGCGAACCGGAGTGCCCGAACACCGCCATCTACGAGGGGGGAGTGGAATGGTCGTGGGCCGACGGTACTGACCTCAAGGAAGTGGCGCTGGAAGACGGCACGGTGGTGGATGCCACCCAGCCCCAGGAACCCGTGTCGGACGAATTTTATTATATCGTGCCAAGCAAGTGCACCGAGTGCACCGGATTTCACGAAGAACCCCAGTGCGCGGCTGTATGCCCGGTAGACTGCTGCGTGGACGATCCCGACGTGCGTGAAACCGAAGAAGAACTGATGGCTAAGAAAGAGTTTATGCACGCGTGATATGCAGTAATGTCCGGTCGCGACCGGACATTACTGCATGCCCGCTCGTTTGATCAGGTAACTGCGTAGCACTTGGTGAAATCCCTGGTTGATATCGGCCTCCACCAGATCAATTTTTGCCTGTCCACACTTAATTTTGAGTTGGTGGTAATACTCGATCATCTGCTGGCGGTAGGCTTCCCGCACTTGCGCGGGTTGCAGTTTTATCCGGCTGCCGCTCTCCACGTCCACAAACTCGTAGGGCCGTTCGTCGAAATCAAAGTTCAGCTCGGTGGGGTGGTCGGTCACGTGAAAGAGCAGCACCTCGTGCCGATTGTGCTTCAGGTGTTGCAGCGCCGAGAACACCGCCTCCGTTTCTTCCTGATTCTCAAACATATCGCTGAAGATAACCACCAGCGAACGTTTGTGAATTTTCTCGGCAATCTGGTGCAGCACACTTGCCACGGAAGTCTTGCGCGGTGCTGTTTGTTCCTGCAGTAAGTTCTCCAAAAGAAGCATCAACTTGTGCGTGTGCGAAGAGGTGGACTTCACCGGAGTTTGCTGGTCAATGTCCTCCGAAAAAATGCTTAGACCCACCGCATCACGTTGCTTTTGCAGCAGAAAAGCCAGTGCCGCGGCGGCCATCACGCTGAACGTGATCTTCCCCCGGTTGGCCACTGGGTAATACATTGATGATGAGTTGTCGATGACCAACTGGCAGCGCAGATTCGTTTCCTCTTCGTAGCGTTTGGTGTAGAGTCGGTCGGTTTTTGCGTATACCTTCCAGTCGATGTGCCGGGTGCTTTCGCCATTGTTGTAGAGGCGATGCTCGGCAAACTCCACCGAAAAGCCGTGGTAGGGCGACTTGTGCAAGCCGGTGATGAAGCCTTCTACCAGTTGTTTAGCAAGCAACTCTATATTGCCAAATTCTCGGACCTGAGACAGTGGAATCATAGACGATAAAGGAAGTTAAAACAGAAAAAACGCGGAAAAGAGCCGAATTGGCCACCAAAAAGAAAGCCTTATTTAGGCCGCTAACTAACTACGCTTACATTGTATTGTTCTGGCAGTGTTTTTTATTTGTATGAAATTTTGCATTTACATTAAATAAAGAACAATTTAGCGATATTATTACGCTATCAGAATAAAACTATTCACCATTCAACCTAACCGACAGTGCTGTGGAAGACAACCAAGAAAAAGAAAGAGCTGAAATTTATTCCCAACGCGTGAGAGCAGGTAAGCGCACCTACTTCTTTGACGTGAAGGCCACCCGTTCTAATGATTACTATCTGACAATCACCGAGAGCCGACGAAGGTACAAAGACGATGGCTACTTCTACGAGAAGCACAAAATATTTCTGTACAAAGAGGACTTTAACAAGTTTATGGCGGGCCTGGAAGAGACGGTAGGCCACGTGAAGGAAGAACTGATGCCGGACTATGATTTCAACCAGTACGAGCACGACGAAGAAACCCATACCCACACTGCCGCCGCCGAACCCATAGCCACCGGCGCCGATGGAACCGCCGGTGACGAAGAACTTAAGTGGGATTAGCTTCCTTTGAACCTCACCTGAAAGCCTGACGATCTTCGTTCGGGCTTTCTTTTTGCGCTCTACGCATGTTTAACAAGCGCGTTCTATCTATTCTGTCCTTCGTCTCGCTGACGCTGGTTTTCGTGCTGCTGGCTTGGATATTCTCTAATATCTTCAGCTACTTTGTTATCTCCCTGGTGCTATCAGCAATTTTGTCACCACTCACCGACTACATCTACCGCTTTCAACTGTACGGACTGCACACGCCCCGTTTCTTGGCGGTAATCTTGTCGTTCGTGGTCACTGCGGTGGTCATCACGCTGTTCGTAATTTTGTTCATCCCGCTGATCAAGAACCAGATCACATTGATCACCACCATTGATTACGAAGAACTCTACGGTCGGGCGAGTCTTCCGTTGCAGCGCATGGAAGGATTTCTGATCAACAACCGTATCGTGGACCAGACTGGGTTTCTAGTGGATAACCTGCGAAGAAGTTTGCTGACCCTGTTGGAAAAAGTAAACTTCGAAGACGTAGTCAACCTGCTCATCTCAATCACGGGCAACGTGTTTGTGGGAGTGATCGCCGTATCGTTTATTACCTTTGTGCTGCTTTTTGAGAAGGGTATTGTGCGCCGACAGGTGATCAAACTGATTCCCAATCAGTACTTCGAGGTGTTTATTGCGGCCATTTACAAGATTGAAACCCTGCTCTCCAATTACCTGATCGGACTGCTGTTTCAGATATTTTCTATCTTTTGCGTTGCGGCACTTGGTCTAAGCCTGATGGGCATCGAGTATGCCCTCACCATTGCGGTGTTCGCGGCGGTGGCCAACCTGATTCCCTACGCCGGTCCGCTGTTGGGTTCTGCCTTTGGCATTGTGGTGGGGTTGTCATCGGCCGCACTCACCGCGAGCGACAATGAAACAGCCCTTTTAATCGTTAAGATTATCTCGGTGTTTGCGGTGGTGCAACTGGTTGACAACCTTTTTTTGCAACCGCTGATTTTTTCTAAAAGTGTAAAAGCACATCCGCTTGAAATATTTGTCGCTATCTTTGCCGGAGCCACCGTGGCCGGAGTGCTCGGCATGATTGCCGCCATTCCGGTATACACAATCCTTCGGGTGGTGACTACCGAGCTTTACGCCGGTTACAAACAGTATCACGTTTTCAAAGTCAATTAAATGAGTTTACAGTGCGGTATTGTTGGCTTGCCCAACGTCGGCAAATCAACCCTATTCAATTCGCTATCCAGCGCCAAGGCCGAAGCGGCTAATTTCCCCTTCTGCACCATTGAGCCCAACGTGGGCGTGATCTCGGTGCCCGACGAGCGGTTACAGATCCTCGAGGGGCTGGTGCATCCGCAGAAGGTCATCCCCACCACCATCGAGTTTGTCGACATCGCCGGTTTGGTGAAGGGAGCCAGCCAGGGCGAAGGACTGGGCAATAAGTTTTTGGCCAATATTCGGGAGGTGGACGCCATCATCCACGTGGTGCGCTGCTTCGCCGACGACAACGTGGTGCACGTGGCCGGTTCGGTCGACCCGGTGTTCGATAAAGAGGTGATCGATACCGAACTGCAGTTGAAAGATCTGGAGTCGGTCGACAAAAAAATTATCCGGCTCGAGAAAACGGCCAAATCGGGCGACGCCACCTCCCGTAAGCAGTTGGCCACGCTGCAGCAGTACAAGCAACTTCTAGAATCCGGACAGAACGCCCGTTCGCTATCCCTGCCGCCCGAAGACCGCGAAGCGGTGGCCGATCTATTTCTACTCACGGCCAAACCGGTGATCTACGTGGCCAACGTAGACGAAGCCTCGATCCACACGGGCAACGCCTACGTGGAGGCGCTGCAGGAAGCGGTGAAAGCCGAATCGGCCGAGGTGGTGGTGATCAGTGCGGCCATCGAGTCGCAAATTGCCGAACTGGACCCAGACGAGCGTAGTTTGTTCTTAGAAGAATACGGTTTGAAGGAGTCGGGACTAAACCGGTTGATTCGAGCCTCGTACCGACTGCTTAATCTGATTACCTACTTCACGGCGGGCGAGAAGGAAGTACGGGCCTGGACCATTGTGGATGGCTGGAAAGCTCCGCAGGCGGCCGGGGTGATTCATAGCGATTTCGAGAAAGGATTTATTAAGGCGGAGGTGATCAAACTAGCTAACTATCAGCAGTACGGATCGGAAAACGCCTGCAAAGAGGCGGGCAAAATGGGCATTGAGGGAAAAGAATATTTGGTGAAAGACGGCGATATCATGCACTTCCGCTTCAATGTCTGAACCGTTTTTGTCGTTATACAAGCAACTCAGCATAAATTCATTCGATTGAGCTTAAATTTTTTTGAGTATAAATACTCAAAAAAGTGGTTATTTATAAACATTTACCTAAGTTCGTGATTATGAATAGTTAATTGCTAGGTACCAGTATTAGCATCTGGATGATCCATTTTTTTTATATAATACTTTTGCATTGAGGGTTCGTGTCGTTTTCATTCTAAAAAATAAAGGTTCTTACGTTCCGTTTCACCACCAGTTTCTGCTAGCTCAGTTGATTAAGGGAATCATGGTGAAGGGCGGCGAACAGGAGTTTATCACCTCCGATGTGTATAACTTTTCTGGCCTGAAAGGACAGACTAAGATTAGCCGCACTGGTCTGCATTTTTACTCCAGCCGGGTCACCCTGGTCTTTTCCGCCTCTAGTAAAGAACTCATCGACTATTTTCTGAAGCACTTATTTTCTTTTCCCCAGCTAGAGATCGGCACGATGACCTTGGTGCCCGAAACGGTGGAGGTTGAAGGAAAACCCGAGATGCAAGACACGATGAAGTACGTGTGTATCTCTCCGCTGGTGCTGGTGAAACCATCGTTCAACGACGACCGAGGGAAGCGGTTCATTGCCCCCCAAACCGACACCTTCTCTGATCTGCTCTACGAATCAACCATGCTGCGGATGGAGCAGTCGGGGCAGTATACGGCCGCCGAGGTGGAGCAGTTCTATAAATTCCAACTGGTGCCCGACAAAGACTACCTGTTGCGCATCGCCGAGAAGCAGAAGAAGTTTGCCCGGATCTATCCACTCTACGACCAGGACGTGAAGTACGAGGTGCGGGGCTATACCTTTCCGTTTGTTCTCTACGCCGCCCAAAAGGTGCAGGAGTTCATCTTCACCAACGGTCTGGGTGCCTTCACCTACAAAGGCTTCGGAATGCTAGACGTCGCCGGGGCCGACCCCGGCAAGAGCACCCGCAAGTACGAGTTCGAGCACGAAGAAGCGTAACTTTATATTATCGTACAAACCGCCGGTTCGTGCGCCATGTTTTTTGACAAGCCTTTGGCTTGTATATGATTAGCGTATCCGTACTTTATACTTTTGAGATTCATTATTCCTCGCGCCGGGCGCCCGGCTCGATATTCGATATTGCTTAAATATCGAATATCGAGCAAGGAATTTCGAATGATGAAGTGATAAAAAACTGCACCGCTAATCACGTACTTTGGCTTGTCAGAAAACAGGACATTCTTTCCTCCTCCGATTACAGGAATCGGAGCAAAGTATTCCCCACGTTATGTGTGACAATTGCCGGAAGCAGACTTCCTGAGCGCTCGGTCATCCACCCAAAAGCAAGGGCTGCTGGAAACGTCATCAAACCCCAGAGGTTGAAGTGAAGAGCAGGTGACACGCAGTGTGGGATGGTAAACAAAACGGCCTGGACTACCAGTCCCCACCCTACGTGGGCACCCAGTAGGGTAAAAGGTTGGCCAAACGAACGATTAAATAAAGTCAATAGTACCCCCCGGAAGCCAATTTCTTCGGCTAGTCCGGGCATTGTTGCTTGATAGGCCAGTTCTTCTTTAGAAAAGCTGGCGTCTTCTCCCAAAAATAAGGAAACGGCTGCCTGAAACCCCACCACTAGTAACCCACCTATCATTACCGGCCCCAGCGAGCATACCCTTTTGGCCAGACCAACCGAAACGTAGTTCAGCCGCGGGTGCAGGCTGATGAATCCGAGCGCAAAGACAATTTCTAGCCCTTTACCCAGCCAGTTCCGGTCCCAATCCAGATGCCAATAGTTCCGAAGCATGAGACCCCCCAGAGTGCATAGTCGATACGCAGAAGTAAGCCAGGGCGGTGAAGAACGGCCCCGTTCTCACCGCCGCTGGGGATTCTGCCGATTCTGCGCATTCGCTACCAACGAGGTGTAGCCAATCAGCAGGTCGGCCCGCGCGCCAATCGGGCGGGTATACACGAAGATCTCGTAGCGGTTCTCCGTCTGAAAGTGGTTGCCATCGTAGGCATAGGGGTTGTCGGGTCCGTCGACGTAGTAAAGATAATTATAAAACCCCTGCTTGAGCAGCATCGTGGTACGGTAGCCTCCCAGCGAAGCATCGTAGTTCATTTTGCCCTCTTGGTTCAGCACGTTGTTGTTGAACGCTCCCACCACGTACACGTCGCCCGGCGCGGGGTTGTCGGCTTCCAGAAAAAAGTGCGTCAGCAGGTAGTCGGCGGTCAACTCGCCGCCCTGCTGCTCCAGGTTGCCAATCACGTAGGCACCGTTCAAATCATCGTACTGGCTGTAGGCCTGCCCCGAACGATCTTGGTCGGGCAGCAGCAGTACTTCGGTAGGTACTTTCTCGCGCAGCACCTTGCCCACGTTTTGCCCCAGCGCGTTCACCGTGCGCAGGTCGAAGAAGCGAAACTCGCTGGCGGCGTAGAAGTTGTTCGTCATATCAAAGGGGCGGTACTCCAACTGCCGGTCTCCGGCCCGCACAAAGGTGGGTTTGAGTCCCTCCAGGGCATTAAACCACTGGTAATTTTGCCGCACCACCACGTACACGTCCTGCTGCGGATTAGGAATGTCGATGCTTCCGTAGTCCACCAAAAACTCGATCTGCTGACTGGTAGCGCGGCGGGCCACGTCGGCCGAAGGAACCACCTCGGCCCCCACCCCCACGGTGCGACCGTACACCATGAACCGCTTGGTGAACAGCACGTCGTTCTGGTTGGTGCCCTGGTACACCTGCAGGGCATAGTTGCCCGGTTGCGTCACGCGCGGCAGCGGCCACTGGTACTGCCCAAACGGAATTTTAGTATTGAACGAAAGCTGCTCGTTGTTGATCTGAAACTCGTTGAACTGCCCTAGAAAGTCCATGTCGTAGAGCCGCGACTGGCGCCAGTCGGCGTTGCAGTGAACGATCTTGACCGAGTAGTCGCCGTAGGTAGCGTCGGGGTCCAGCTCCAGCACATCGAAGACCAACTTCACCCCTTCGCGCTGGTCGATAGCGAAGGTGGAAGA
Source organism: Cyclobacteriaceae bacterium (assembly GCA_965217295.1). Classification (GTDB taxonomy): domain Bacteria; phylum Bacteroidota; class Bacteroidia; order Cytophagales; family Cyclobacteriaceae; genus Tunicatimonas. The sequence continues at coordinate 73,813 of CBDCHR010000008.1, read as the reverse complement.
GAACAGCGGCCCTTCGGCGGTGAGCAGGCGGATAGTGCGCACGTTGGGGTTGAAGGTTTCGTCGTGGTAGACCTTATCCTTCGAGGCTTCCGCCGAAAGGGCAATGCCGCAACCAAGGGCTACCGCCAGACAACTCAACCAGCTAGCTTTCATTTTCAATAGGGTCGGTTTCGTTATCATGATTCGTTCGCCAAAGCCGCCTCCAGTTCCTCGGCCCGCTGCGCCAGCGTTTCCCACTGTTGCGTCTTCTTATCCAGTTTCTCTTCAACATCGGCAAATTGTTGGGTGGCTTCTTGTTGCCGCTGCTTATCGGAGTAAACGTCGGGCTGGGCTAGTGCTTGTTCTATCTTTTTCTTTTCCTTCTCTAGCGCGGTGATTTCGGTTTCTACTTCGTGCACCTCGCGTTGCAGCCGCGTTAACTCCCGTTGCTGGGCTTGGTCGGCTTCGCTAGGTTCTGACACTGCCTTTTTGGGGGCTGCCTGCACTTTGGCAGGGACCGAAGAAGGGATAATTGTTCGCTGCGACTGCCAGTAGACGTACTCATCGTAGGTGCCCGGGTATTCCTTTACCTCTTTATTCTCAATGAACCACACCTTGTTGGCCACCTGTGAAATAAAGTGCCGGTCGTGCGACACGATCACGAACGTGCCCTGGTACTGCTGCAAGGCCTGAATCAAAATATTAACCGACTGAATGTCGAGGTGGTTGGTGGGCTCATCCAGGATCAAAAAGTTGGCTTCGCCGATCAGGGTTTTGGCCAGCGCCACCCGCGATTTCTCGCCTCCGGACAGCACCTTGATTTTCTTGAACACGTCGTCGTCCATAAACAGAAAGCAACCCAGCACGCCGCGCAGCTCCTGCTCGGTTTTTTCGCTACCGGCCTGCTTGAGTTCTTCCAGAATCTCGTTCTCCACGTGCAGGGCCTCCAGTTGGTGCTGGGCGTAGAAGCCCATCTCCACGTTGTAGCCCAGCTGCCGTTCACCCTCAAAGGACTCGGTGCCCGCGATGATGCGCAGCAGGGTGGACTTGCCCTTGCCGTTGGCTCCGATGAAAGCAATTTTGTCGCCCCGCTCGATGCTGCATTCGGCCCCCTCAAATATTTCAATATCGCCGTAGGCCTTCGACATATCCTTGATCTCGCTGACCCACCGGCCCGAGGGACGCTTAAACTTGAACTTGAAGTTCACCGTTGCGTTTTCGTCCACCACATCGTCTACCCGATCCATGCGCTCCAGTGCCTTTACGCGTGACTGCACCTGCCGGGCCTTGGTGGCTTTGGCGCGGAAACGCTCCACGAAGCGCTCGGTCTGCTTGATCTTCTGCTGCTGGTTTTCGAATGCGTTGCGCTGAATCTCGCGCCGCAGTTCGCGCTCTTCCAGATAGAACGAGTAGTTGCCCGCGTAGGGAGTGAGTTGTCCGTTGGCCACCTCCACGATCATCTCCACGGTGTTGTCCAAAAACTGCCGATCGTGCGACACCACGATGAAGGCGCCTTCGTAGGAGCGCAGGTAGTTTTCGATCCACTGAATAGAAGGGAGGTCCAGGTGGTTAGTAGGCTCATCGAGCATCAGCAGGGCCGGTTTCTCCAGCAGCAGCTTGGCCAGCATCACGCGCATGCGCCACCCGCCCGAGAACTCGCGCAGCGGACGCTTCAGGTCGGCGGTGCTGAAACCAATGCCTTCCAGAATTTCTTCGGCTCGAGCTTGCAGGGCGTAGCCTTCCAGAATCTCAAACTTCTCCTGCAGGCGGGTGAGCTTGTCGACCAGCTTGTCGTCGTAGTTGGTTTCCATTTGTTTGAGCACGCGCTCGATCTTGTGCTCGATGACCAGCGCCTCCTCGAAGGCCTGCATGGCCACGTTCAGAATGCTGTCGTCCGACTGGAACGAAAGCAAATCTTGGTTCAAAAAACCAATAGTGCAATCGTTGGACATGCTGATATCGCCGCCGTCGGGCTGGTAGTCGCCCACGATGAGTTTGAGCAGGGTCGATTTGCCGGTACCGTTGAGGCCCACCAGCCCGATTTTGTCCTTGGGCTTCACGTGCAGGTTGGCCTCTTCGTAGAGGGGGCGGCTACCGATGTAGTAGGATAAGTTATTAATTGCGAGCATAGAGAAACAAACTTCAGCTTACCAAAACGCAAAAAGGGGAAGATAGTTCTTCCCCTGCTATATGCCCAAAATTTTAGTGCTTAAAATTCAGCTTCCGACAAGCTGGCTCTCTTTACTTCAGCACGAAGTGGAGCGAACCCCGTGTTGTTTCTTAGGGCAATGATGCCGTGTACGGTTTCACCAGGCCCAATAGTACGGTTCAATAAATCGCCTTCTTCTAGCTCATTTTTAAGGGCCTTGTTGGCCGAAGCGGCAGTTGCCATATTGAGACCAGCGATGCCTGGTCCTAGAAGCAGTCCAATAGGAAAGGTAGAGACGTTACCACTAGCATCTACAGAATAGAACCGGACAAACGACAGCAGCCCGTAAAGCAGGTAGATAGGAGTATTCTGCTTGATTTGCTGATGCGCTATATGAGGTTGCATTGGGTAGACGTGTTGTGAACCGGCATACAATTCGATGTCGTCTCTAAACGAAAGAGATTGATCGGAGTGGTTGGTGATTTTGACCGCTACCAGCTCGATTCCTCGTTTGTCCGCTTTCTTAGCGTATTTTTTGTTTCCGGTTTCCTGCATTATGTTATAACGGTAAGAAAAAGAAAGCTCGCTGGTTTCTTCATTGGCCACGTAGTGTAGATTTTGCGGGTTTATCGCATGATAACTAGAGGCGCAACTGCTTATCATAGCAAGCAGCAATATCCAATTCATAAGTGTCAATTTCATCGTTCTCATTTTGTAGTAGTTTTAGTTTGCGTTGCAAAATGTGAAAACGAAAAATCAATAAATAATCGTTATTATTATTTATATAACTATGTTTATATTTTGTTTTAATTAACCTGACTCTTTGGCAATATTGACAGTAATGGTACATCGATGCTTAAACCCGCGTTCTTGCTGCGCGTCGGTAAGGTGAGTCGTGTAGTTTTGAAGCTATCGCTTACGCTCAAACCACATCATTATGACCCAGACTTACCTTACGTTTCAACTGGCCCAAATGGCCCTGGAAAACCAGTACGACCGCCCCGCCCTCTGCCGGGACGTGGTTTCGTTAAGTAATGATGAAGCCAACTGGAAAGAAGACCTGCAGCTGGTCGAGCAAGTGTCGGCCCTGATGCTGCTGGATGAAGCCTTTACCGAAGAAGATCCGCTCGATCCGGCGCAACGGGAATACGAGATTCAGGAAGTCAAATCGCTGTACACCTTTCATCTGCTGATTGCCCGCCTAGTGTTTCGCAACAACGCCGAGATGTATGAGACGCTTAACCTGCTGGGCAAACGAGAAGAATGTCTGGAAGAGTGGCTTGCCCAGGCTATTAGTTTCTACGCTGATCTGGGGCACCTGAGTTTGGCGATGGCGCACTACGGCATCACGCTGACCGAACTGCGGCAGGCTAAAGCCATGGTGGAGGCGGTGATAGACCGTTACGTGCGCTAAGGCAAATAGCCCATTTTTTATAATTTTATTCGTAATCTCAAATAATCATAGTTATTTGAGATTACGATCTTTAATTATTACGTTTGCTAAGTGATTAGCAGGACGTTATGTAAGATAGTTGCTCCCAAAGTTGGACGAGGGAAAGCTATCATCATCGTAGGGCCTCGACAGGTTGGAAAGACCACCTTCATTGCTAATCAACTGGCCGAGACGAACTATCAATTTTTCGATGGAGATGATCCAACTGTCCGGTCTGTGCTAGATACTCTTAATACCGAACAGCTCAGAAGCCTTATTGGAAAGGCCGACGTCGTTTTCATTGACGAAGCACAAAGAATATCGGGCATTGGACTCACGCTAAAGATTATAACCGACCAGTTTAGGCACATTCAGCTTTGGATCAGTGGCTCCTCATCCTTTACTTTATTCAATGAGTTGAGCGAACCGCTCACGGGGCGTAAATGGGAGTACGAAATGTTTCCGATTAGTTGGGAAGAGTACCAAGATCACGTAGGTTACCTCAAGGCTGAGCAACAATTGGAGAATCGGCTGATCTACGGTATGTATCCTGATATTATCAACCATCCGGGAGAAGAGCGCGAGCTACTGAAAAATTTAGTCAATAGCTATCTCTACCGTGACGTGCTCGCGTATGCCGAAATCCGGAAACCCGAAGTGCTGGAAAAACTAGTTCAGGCCCTGGCCCTGCAATTAGGAAGTGAAGTCAACTATAATGAATTGAGTCAAGTGGTGGGAGTGGATAGAACAACCATCCAACGTTACGTAGACATCCTGGAAAAAGGGTACGTTATATTCAGGTTAAGAAGTTATAGTCGCAACGTGCGGAATGAGATCAAGAAGAGCAGAAAGATTTATTTCTACGACAATGGCATAAGGAATATGATTATTGGTAATCTGGACGCGATCAGTCTGCGACCGGATGTTGGTGGGCTGTGGGAGAATTTCCTGGTGTCTGAACGGATGAAGCAGAACAAATACAAGCTAACTTTAGCCAAGTCTTATTTCTGGAGAACCGCCCAGCAGCAGGAAGTCGACTATGTAGAAGATATCGGGCAGAAGCTTTACGGTTACGAGTTTAAATGGAGCGGCACAAAGGCCAAGTTATCCAGAACGTTTATCGAGCAGTATGGCGCGGAGGGAACAGTGATTACCCGCGATAACTTCAGGGACTTTGTGATTCTAAAGTGACCGCATGAGTTTTTCACTCAATCTTTTCCTGCTTACTTTTCTATTGGGAGCGATCCACGGTATACTAAGTGCTTTGGTTATTTTCTTTCAAAAAGACAGAAACCAGACACGAATCATATTCAGTCTCTTTCTACTCTCTATTTCACTGGCCTGCCTCAAGACAGCGCTTCAGGAAATTTTTCCGGCGTTTTGGTCGCAATTCCCACTGCCGCTTCTCTTTCAGTTTGCCTGGGGGCCCCTGCTGCTACTCTATACGCAAAGCACATTATACAAGGGGTTTCATCTTCAACGTACTCACATTCTTCTTTTTGTACCCTCAATAATTTTTGACGTCTTACTCAAGATAGTGCTTCAATGGACAAGTATTGATGTCGAGTTACGTAGTGACATCAGTTTCCTGATCGACTTTATGGCCTCCGTTCATTTCTCCTATTTTATATTTCGATCGCTCGCCACGCTCAGATTGTACAGGAAAGGACTTGAGGGGTTTTACGCTAATATCTCGACGCAGACTATCCGCTGGCTGGTTTCTTTATATGTTATTTGTGGGGTATTGTTAGGTTGTTGGTTGTTCTATATGATCTCTACTGTCTGGTTATATAGTTATAATCTACCGTTCGCTAACATGAAAACGTACTATCCCGGGTACGTGTGGTTCTCTGGTTCTGTCTACTATTTGATATATAAGTGGTATCAATCTCCTTCTGTTCAGCAAATCGATAAACCCATAAAACCGCGGAAGCCAGACAAGAAGCCCGTATACGATCCGAATAAGGTACTTGAAGAAGTACGTTTGGAGGGCTATTATCAAGACCCGAAGCTGACCCTGAAAAAATTAGCTACCCAGATGCAACTTACGATCAATGACCTGTCACAGACCATCAACGTGGGATTGAATAAATCTTTTAACGATTTTATCAATGAACTGAGAGTTGAAGAGGTGAAGCGAAAGATGAGCGACCCAACATACGCTCACCTGAGCCAACTCGGTATAGCACTGGAGTCGGGGTTTAACTCCAAAGCAACTTTCAATAGGGCCTTCAAAAAGTTTGTCGGCATGAATCCGAGCGGCTATCAGAAAAAATTGACCGAAAAGAGGTCTCAAATGCCCATTTGAAGCGCTCAATGCGTTCATACTGGTTCTCTTTGTGGAAAAACGAAAATTATGAGACCAGTAAAATTCAGCACCTTCGCGTCATTGTTTGTAGTGATCATCACATTAATTGACCTGTCTACGGGATACTGTCAAGAGGAAAAAGGCAATAGACCACGTAGTGTTTCCAATGCGCAGCTCGTTGGCTTTGAAGCCAAGCTCGACTCGTTGCGTAACACGTATAAGATTCCGGGCTTAAGCGTGGCGGTCGTTCAACACGACAGTATCATATACCAAAGTGGATTGGGCTATGCCAATATTGAAGCTAAGTTGCCTGCCACCCCGATGACTACCTACCGAATCGCATCGCTTACCAAGCCCATCGCCAGCACCATTTTGCTCAAGCTGGAACAGGAAGGCCGGTTGTCTATTCAGGATTCCATCAAGAAATTCATTCCGGGATATGAAGACTATTATCGAAAAGTTCGGGACTATGTATTGGCAAATGAGCCCGAATACGCTTCCGTGATTCAAGACTTCGATTTTGAACGAGATGATATCACTATTTGGCATCACTTGACGCATACGGCAGAAAATGTGCCCGGAGACGCGTTCAAGTACAATGGCTTTCTGTTCGGAGGGCTGTCAAGGGTGATGGAGCTTAAGCTTGGAAAGCCATTTCACGAGATTGTGGAGGGCCAAATATTGGAACCATGTAACATGCAGTACTCGGCTTCATCGCAGTCCCAAGCCTCTTTAAAAACGCTACAGCTTCTGGCACAGCCTTATGAGTACCTGGTTGACGAGGGCAAGTTTATTCCATCGGATTACCCCGATCCTGACGTAAATGCTGGCGCTGGAATAGTGTCTAACGTAATCGACCTGGCCAAGTTCGACAAAGCTATTGATGACCATCTTCTGGTAAATTCTAGAACACAAGAAGCTGCGTGGACCAATCAGGCAAACAATGCCGGAGAAACCATTCCTTACGGACTAGGTTGGTTCGTACAGCATCGAAATGGTGAGCGAGTGATTTGGCACTACGGATGGCAACCAAAAGCATTTTCAGGGTTGTATCTGAAATTTCCGGAAGCAGGCTTAACGCTTTTTCTACTGGCTAATGGCGAAAACCTTTCGGCGCCATTTAAGGAGTTAGGGTATGACCGGGACGTTTTTGCTTCCCCTTTTGCGCGGCTCTTCTACGAAACTTTTCTTGACTGAAAAGCAATCAAAAAAGGTGGCCCGTTTCCCGACCACCTTTTACTCTTAAAGACTAAACTACGCAGAATCAGGCCAGATCATAGCGATCGGCGTTCATCACCTTGGTCCAGGCAGCTACGAAATCCCGCACGAACTTTTCCTGTGAATCCTCACACGCGTAGACCTCGGCTAAGGCCCGCAGTTCGGAGTTCGATCCGAAGATCAGGTCCACTCGGGTGCCCGTTCCTTTGCTTTCGCCGGTTCTGCGATCTTTACCGGCAAAATTGTTTTGAGAATCAGACGTTGCTTCCCACTTAACTCCCAAGTCGAGTAGGTGGACAAAGAAGTTATTATTCAACGTTTCGGGACGGTCGGTGAAGATACCGTGCTGCGACTGGTCGTAGTTGGTGTTGAGCGCCCGCATGCCTCCCACCAGCACGGTCATCTCCGGCGGGGTCAGCGACATGAGTTGCGCCCGGTCGATGAGCATCTCCTCAGCCGAGGCCGATATATGATCCTGGTTGCGGTAGTAGTTGCGAAACCCGTCGGCGTTGGGCTCCAGCGGGGCGAAAGCTTCGGCATCGGTTTGCTCTTGCGACGCATCCGTGCGCCCGGGAGTGAAGGGAACCGTTATTTCGTGACCAGCATCTTTCGCCGCTTTCTCGACACCGGCACAGCCGCCCAGCACGATCAGGTCGGCCAGCGAGACCTGCTTGTTACCCTCCTGGGCGTTGTTAAACTCTTGCCGGATACCTTCCAATTTCTCCAGCACCTGCGATAGTTGCGCCGGATTGTTGACTTCCCAGTCCTTCTGCGGAGCCAAACGAAGGCGAGCCCCGTTGGCGCCCCCGCGCTTGTCGGAGTTGCGGAAGGTAGAAGCCGACGCCCAGGCCGTAGAGACCAGTTGCGACACCGACAAGCCGGAGTTGAGCAGCTTCTCTTTTAGGGTAGCAACGTCCTGGTCGTTGATCAGTTCGTGGGTGACGGCGGGCACCGGGTCTTGCCAGAGTAGGTCTTCTTCCGGCACCTCGGGGCCCAGATAGCGCGCCTTCGGACCCATGTCGCGGTGGGTTAGTTTGAACCAGGCGTGGGCAAAAGCCTTGGAGAACTCATCGGGGTTCTCGAGGAAGCGGCGCGAGATTTTCTCGTAGGCCGGGTCCACCTTTAGCGCAATGTCGGTGGTGAGCATAAAGGGCGCGTGCTTCTTGGCCGGATCAAAGGCGTCGGGAATCAGTCCGGCTCCGGCATCGCCCTTGGGTTTCCACTGGTGGGCCCCGGCGGGACTTTTCGTTACTTCCCAATCGTAGGCGAATAGGTTCTCGAAGTAGTAGTTGCTCCACTCGGTAGGGGATTGCGTCCAGGCCCCCTCGATGCCGCTGGTGATGGTATCACCGGCGTTGCCGGTTCCGTAGGTGTTCTTCCAACCCAATCCCATCTCCTCGATACTGGCCCCGGCGGGTTCGGCCCCGACAAACTCCACCGGATCGGCCGCTCCGTGGGTTTTTCCGAAGGTGTGTCCGCCCGCGATCAATGCCACCGTTTCTTCGTCGTTCATGGCCATGCGGCCGAAGGTCTCGCGAATGTCACGCGCCGCTCCCTCGGGATCGGGGTTCCCGTGGGGGCCTTCCGGGTTCACGTAGATCAGGCCCATGTGCGAAGCACCCAGCGGATTCTCTAATTCACCTCCCTCGTAACGCTCTTTGTTCCCCAGCCATTCGCCTTCGGCTCCCCAGTAGATATCCTCCTCGGGTTCCCAAATGTCCTCTCGTCCGCCGCCGAAACCGAAGGTCTCGAAGCCCATCGACTCCAGGGCGCAGTTGCCGGTGAGCACCATCAGGTCGGCCCAAGAAATTTTCTTGCCGTATTTCTGCTTGATTGGCCAGAGCAGCAACCGGGCTTTGTCGAGGTTGGCGTTGTCGGGCCAACTGTTGAGCGGCGCAAAGCGCTGTGAGCCGGAGCTCGCTCCGCCCCGCCCGTCTCCGATGCGGTAGGTGCCCGCGCTGTGCCAAGCCATCCGAATAAAGAACGGACCGTAGTGTCCGTAGTCGGCCGGCCACCACTCTTGCGAGTCGGTCATCAGGTCGAAAAGATCCTGCTTCACGGCGGCCAAGTCCAGTTTCTTGAACTCTTCGGCATAGTTGAAGTCTTCACCCATCGGGTCAGACAGTGCGGAATGCTGGCGAAGGATGTGTAAGTTCAGTTGGTTGGGCCACCAGTCGCGGTTCGAGGTGCCGCTACCGGCGGTATACTTGGTGGCACCGCCCATGAACGGGCAGCGGTTCGATTCGTTCACCTCCCAGACTTTGTGGTTCGCGTCCTCGGCGGTGTTGCGTTGATTACTGTTTTCCATGATAGAATGATTTTGTGGGTTTCAGTCTCCAAAGTTACAACAATCATCGCTGACAAGTATGATAAATGCTATTGATAAAATCTATTTGTCTATAAACGCGAGTTATAAGTCGGCAGGGAAACATTAACTGAGGGGACGCTCGGGCTATTGACAGAATTTAGCTAAATTTGGTCTCTCTATTGACAGTATTTACGTAAATTTAGTTAACAACATGGAAGTTCTGCTTACCCGCACCATCGAGTCATCGGTGCTCGCTAGCTTAGTGCCTCAAAAAGTGACGGTGCTGCTCGGCCCCCGGCGGGTCGGCAAGACCGTGTTGATTCGGCAGGTGATCGACCAACTGCGCGAACCCTATCTGCTACTGAACGGCGAGGATGCCGACGTTCGGCAACAACTTGCTTACCGAAGTAAGCAAAACTATCTCAACCTGCTGGGCAACAAACGTGTGCTCATCATCGATGAAGCGCAGAAAATACCGGAGGTGGGGGCCATCCTAAAGTTGATCGTCGATGAAATCCCCGGAATCAAGGTGCTAGTAACCGGTTCATCTGCTTTTGATATCAATAAGTACACCGGCGAACCGCTTACCGGCCGGAAGAAAAGTTTTAATCTGTTTGCGCTATCGGAACAGGAGCTAGACCAAGTAGAAGATGGGGTGCAGAAGGTTGCCAACCTAAAGCATCGTCTGGTGTACGGCAATTATCCGGAGCTATTACAACTCGCCGATGCCGACGAGCAGCGCGAGTATCTACAAGATTTGGTGAACGCCTACTTGCTAAAAGATATCCTGGAGTTTGAGAATATCAGAAGTGCCGATAAGATTCTGAACCTGCTGCGGCTGGTTGCTTTTCAGATCGGGGGCGAACTCTCGTACAACGAGATAGGCGCGCAATTGTCAATGAGTAAAAACACCGTAGAGAAGTACCTGGACCTGTTGTCTAAAGTGTACGTCCTGCACTCGGTCAATGCGTTCAGCCGAAACCTCCGGAAAGAGATCGCCAAGGGCAAGAAGTGGTACTTCTACGATAACGGGCTACGTAATATTTTAATCGGCAACATGAACTCCGTGGCCGTGCGGGACGATGTGAGCAAGCTGTGGGAGAATTACATCATCAGCGAACGCATCAAGTTCCAAAAGTACCGGCGGATGCTGGTTTACAACTACTTCTGGCGCACCTACGACCAGCAGGAAATCGACTGGATAGAAGACCGGGGCGGCCAGCTCCACGCCTACGAATTCAAGTGGAGCCCCAATAAAAAAGTCAAAGAACCCGTCGCCTGGAAAAAGGGCTACGAAAACACCGTATTTGAGGTGATTCACCGCGATAACTACCTCTCCTGGATTCGGGAGTAAGGCAGTTTATCCTCCTAGGAGGTATCGTATAGAAAGCAGCACCTGCAAGTTAAGAAGTATAAGGTGATCTCCGCGGTTGGTGCACTAATCACTACGTACAGTGTGATTGGACTGTACGGATAGATAGACCTGTTGCGTGTTTTACGGTATTACTAGCTTGGAATGAAGGGTAAAGGAGAGATTGAATTGAGCAAGATGCCCTTTTTAGGCCATCCCTTTGCGTGAACGTTTGCAAATGCTTACAAACGTTTAATAGAATGACAGATGTTTGTAAACGTTTACAAATGCATTTAGTGATATAATGATGTTTTCAGTTAGTTTATGTATAAAAATCCTCAAGACGCCTTGTCTAAACACTAAGCATATTGCTATATTGCATATAAACGCAATTGCGTATGTACGGATGTTGGCAACCATTTAAATCAAAAATACATTCTTCTGTATTATGACAAAATTTACCTTAACCTTTATTCTTATAGGCCACCTTTTGTTTTATACCAAGAGCAAAGCCCAAGAAAACTACCTGAACTACCACTCGAAAGTAATTGAATGCGAACAGCTAATTGTTGAAGGAAAACATACTTCTGCAATTAATATGTTTGACTCTCTCTTTAAACAATTTGATTTCTTGTTCCTAAGAGATATCAAGGTTGCTACAGAACTCAGCGCATATGAAAATGATTATAAATCAGGATTGGAATTCACTAGGCTGGGAATCAAGGCTGGCTGGACACTCAAAAGCATCAACAAAAGTAAAAATTTACAATCGTTAAAAGAATATTCTGAATGGTCGAAGATTGTATCAGAATATGATTCACTCCACAAAATTTACTTATCAAAACTAAATTTTCGGCTTAAAGAACAAGTCCATGAAATGTTTAAGAACGACCAAAAGAAAGCACTTGGGGCGTTTATCAGAATTGGACAAAAATCCAAAAGGAGATATTCTGAAAAAAAATTTGCTCCTCATAGTGAACATCAGTTAGAAAAACTGGAGCAAATTTTAAATGAATATGGTTATCCAGGTGAAAAACTTATTGGGAATAATTTATGGGGCTCAGTGGTTTTAAGTCATCATAATTCAATTTCAGTGAATTACAACTCTACAGACACTCTATATGCTCAATTAAAGCCAAAATTATTAAATGCACTGAAAAAAGGTGAAATATCACCATATGAATTAGCTCAAATAGAAGACTGGCTAATTGCAGGTTTAAATGACCATGAATTAACATCACATGGATTTATTGGAAAGATTCCTAACAACACTGAACTCAACAAAGTGAATGAAAATCGATCAGAAATCGGTTTAAGAAGTATTGAACTCCGAAACAATCTAATTGATATTGAAAAATCAACAGGACTGAGTTTGTATTTACCAAAAGGATGGCAGAACGGGAAAATAAAAATTGAAGAAAAATAAACAGTTGCCAACATTGTATAAGCGTAATGCGGGCTGAACGGGTAAAATTGAGCTTTTTTGCTTCTAAGAAACTTCGCGGTGGGCAGACAGTGAATCATTCTGAAACCCCGCACTACGCTTATACTTGGCCGCTACCTGCCTACTTTTCAAAATTTACTCACACCAACAACAGCATCAGCGTCAGCACAATGCCCCCTAGTGTGAAGTAGAGTCCTTTCTTAAACACTGAGGTGGCGGGCCTAAACATCCAGAACGCCGACACCACAAAGAACAGTAGCGCGCCCCCGAAGAAGATGTTGAGCCAGAACAGTGGATGATCGGTGTTGGCCTTGTGTAGCTTGGTCATCTTGTCCAGCACCAAAGGCAAGCTTTTGGTCACGTACACCGCTGCACCGCTCGCCCGGTCGTACGATCCTTGCTCAAAGTAAACCACCTCTCCCGCCTGCCGGGTAACCTGCAACCCTTTGATCTTCAACTGTTTGCCCACTTCCGCCGGGGGAAGATTCGGTTCCAGCACCTTTTCTACCTGCTGGTCGCGCTTCAGAAAATCCGTATTGCGGAAGATCAGCACCACCCCGCTGATGGCGTATACCGCCATAATGCCCACCAGAAAAAAGCCCAGGTAGCGGTGAATGATGCGCATAGTCATGCCGGTGGTTCTTTGGTTACTCATACTTTTGATCAGTTTCGTTTTCCGGGTTGATACGTTTCTTGTGCCCTGGCTTCCACCGCCGCACGGTAGTAGGGCACGTCCTTAAATTGCACCTCCCGATAAGGCTCCACCTGATCATCAAAGTGCGGAGAGGCCGGGTCGCTACTTTGTCCGCCTACCAAAATGCTCTTGGCGCGCACGCTGTCGCTAAACTCCACCGCCGCCACGAAGCTGTTGCCGCTGGTACCGTAGATTTTCTTGGTGTCGCCGTTGTTCCGCGCGGCATAGGAGGCCAACGCTCCCCACTGCCCGGGAGCAAAGCCAATGGGCGTGCTGGGCTGCTCGTCGTCGAAGGTCAGGTCGATGGCTCCACTCAGGCGCTGGTAGCGGTTCACCTCGCCCCAGGGCATCTCCCAGGTACCGAAATCGTCTTCCAATTGCTGCACGGCTCCGGCAAACATCTCCAACCGCTCGGCCGGGGGCGATCCGGTGCCGTAGTACTCGATACGCTCCATGGGGGTAAGTCCCGGCGGCGAAGCACCTTCTCGCTGGTAGCGGGTGCCGTAGTAGTGGGCCAGCGTCATGGCTACCGATCCCTCCGACGTAGTGAAATCCCAGTCCCGCAACGTCTCAATGGGGACACTCAGGGCTTCTTTGTCACTTGAAGCATCGTAAGCATTGATCAGCCCGGGAATCAGCGCCGCAAAGGCGGGCAGGTAGGGGTCGTAGGCCAGTTTGATCAGACTGTCCAGCGTGTAGCCTTTCCGGTCTCGCAGCAAGCCGATGGCGTGCACGCCCCGGAAGTTCTCCCGGTCGATCGACATGTAGTTGGGATAATCGCTGCGCCGCGGACTGAACTCCAGTGCGGCGGTGTAGGGTGTGGAGTTGCAGTTCTGAATCCAGCCGTTCGGCGGATTGTGCACCACAATGCTCTCGTCCACGGTGTGCAGTCCCTGCCAGTCGGTTTTGGGGTCGCTGCCGTCGACCGACTGTGTGTAGTTGAAGGTGGTGTCGCGGCGGGGAATGAAGTTGCCGTGGAAGTAGGCGATGTTGCCCCCCGCGTCGGCGTAGACGGTGTTGTTGGAGGAGTTGGTGCGGATGTCCATCATCCGGCGAAAGTCGTCGTAGCCCGACTGCTTGGTGCGGGTATACGACTGCTCCAGGGCTTTCACCGGTTCCCACATCAGGGCGGTGGCTACCCACTGCCCGTCTTCCTGGTGGGTGATGGGTCCGTGGTGGGTGCGGTAGGCCGTAAAGGTGCGCTCTTTTAAGTTATCACCATCTTTGTAGTTTAGCGTCACTTCGTAGGTCTCTACCGGTCGCCACTCGTCGCCGTACTGATACACCAAGCTATCTCCCTGCTGCGCGATGGTTTCCCGAAACTCGTCGATCACGTCGGTGTAGGTGGAGGTGTGCATCCAGCCGGTGGTTTCGTTGAAGCCCTGGTACACAAAAAACTGCCCCCAGGTAACGGCCCCGTAGGCGTTCAGCCCCTCTTCGCTCACCGCGTGCACCTCGCCTCGGAAGTAGAATGAGGTATGCGGATTGATCAGCAGCATGGCGTTACCCGACTGCGTAAGCTCACCCGCGATGGCGATGCCGTTGGAGCCCTGCGGTTCTTCCACGGCTGGTTCGAGTTCACGTTTGGGCACCGTAGGAGTGTTTTCGTAGAAGGCTTGCAACTGCCGGATAGATACGCGCTCAATGTCGCCGCCGATGGAGCCCTCGCTGAAGTACATCGGCATCCACGGCTCGAAGCGGGTGAGCAAGCGAGGGCGCACCTCGGGGTGGGTGTGCAGGTAGTAATTGATGCCGTCGGCCCAGGCGTTGCAGAGCCTCTGAAGCCAGTCCGGGCTGCTTTCGTAGTGAGCGACGGCTTCTTCCTGGGTCATAAACAGCTTAGCCCGCAGGTCGCTGTATAGGGCCGCTTCGCCCGCTACTTCAGCCAGCCGACCGGTGGCCCACAGGTAGTTTTGTTCCACGCGGTTGAAATCGTCCTCGCACTGGGCGTAGAGCAGTCCAAACACCGCGTCGGCGTCGGTTTTTCCGTACACGTGGGGCACCCCAAAATCGTCTCGATAAATAGTGATTTGTTCAGCCTGGGTTTGCCAACGCTCAGTCTCGGCCGAAGGCGAAGGATTGGTTCGGCAGGCACCCAGCACAACCGGCAGAAGCCAGAGGAGACAGCGAAAATGATAGGTTATTAAAGTAGGCATAGGTCAACAGGATCGATCAGACGGGCAATTATGGTTGATTTTTTGGCAAATCCCTAATTCTCCCTTTCAATATAGCGGCAGGGAAATCCCGTTTTTTTTCTTAGGTTTGGTCGCTTAATCAAAACCATTCCCTTTGGCCCTCGCAACCATCGACTGGGCAATTATCTTCGGATTCTTCGCCATTTCGCTTTTCATCGGCCTCTACGCGGCCCGCACGGCCGGTAAAAGTGCGGCCAACTTCTTTTTGTCGGGCCGTAACATGCCCTGGTGGCTGCTGGGAGTATCGATGGTGGCCACCACCTTCTCGAGCGACACGCCCAATTTGGTGACCGACATTGTGCGGCAAAACGGGGTGGCGGGCAACTGGGCGTGGTGGGCCTTTTTGCTCACCGGCATGCTCACCGTGTTTGTATACGCCAAACTGTGGCGGCGCTCTAACGTGCTCACCGACATTGAGTTCTACGAGTTGCGTTACAGCGGCCGCTGGGCGGCTTTCCTGCGGGGCTTTCGGGCGCTCTACCTGGGCGTGTTTTTCAACGTGATGGTGATGGCTTCGGTGTCGCTGGCGGCCATCAAGATCGGGGCGGTGATGCTGCAGTGGTCGGCTCTGCAAACTCTGGCCGTGTCGCTGGCCATCACGGCCGTTTACAGCACCGTGGGCGGACTCAAGGGCATTTTGCTCACCGACTTTTTTCAGTTTTTTATGTCGATGATCGGGGCCATCGGCGCGGCCATGATTATCGTGAACCTGCCCGAGGTGGGCGGACTCACCGAGTTGATCACCCATGAGCGGGTGGTGGGCAAACTGGCCCTATTGCCCAACTTTTCCGATAGCGACGCGGTGATCACCCTGCTGGTGCTGCCGCTGGCGGTGCAGTGGTGGAGCGTGTGGTACCCGGGAGCGGAACCCGGCGGCGGGGGTTATCTGGCGCAGCGCATGCTGGCCGCTAAGGACGAGCGCGGGGCCATCGCCGCTACGCTGTTCTTCAACGCCACCCACTACGCCCTGCGGCCCTGGCCCTGGATTCTGGTGGCCCTGGCCTCGCTCATTGTGTTTCCTACGGTGGAATCCATGCGCACTGCTTTTCCGGATATTGCCGTGCAGTACGTGCAGAACGATTTTGCCTACCCGGCCATGCTGAGTTTTTTGCCTACCGGTTTTCTGGGCTTGGTGGTGGCGTCGCTGATTGCCGCTTTTATGTCGACCATCTCTACCCAGGTGAACTGGGGCTCGTCCTACATCGTGAACGATTTCTACCAGCGGTTTGTGAACCCGCAGGCCACGGAAAAGCAACTGGTGCGGGCCGGGCAAATCAGCACGGTGGGCCTGATGGTGGCTACCCTGATCTTCGCGCTGCTGCTGAGCAATGCCTTGCAGGCCTTCAATATCCTGTTGCAGGTGGGGGCGGGCACCGGACTAATTTTTATCCTACGCTGGTTCTGGTGGCGCATCAACGCCTACAGCGAGATCGCCGCGATGGTAATTTCGTTTCTGGTGGCGCTCTACCTGGAGATCGTTCACCCCATGCTGGGATTGGAGCCGCTGGGAACCGGAGCGAAGCTGCTCTGGGGGGTGGGCATCACCACGGTCGGTTGGCTCACGGTTACCTTGCTCACTCCCCCCACCGACCGGATCACGCTGCGGCGGTTCTACCGGCTGGTGCACCCCGGCGGACCGGGTTGGAAACCGGTAATAGAGGAAGCGCAGCAGGAAGGAGAGCCTTTGGAAGCGCCGAACGCTGCCTGGGACGTGCCCTGGGGCATTTTGTGCATGTTTTTGGGCGTGATAGCCGTCTACAGTACGTTATTTGCTACCGGACAGTGGATTTACGGCCGCTACCCCTTGGCAATGGTGCTCACTGCCGTAGCCATCGTAGCCGCTTTTTTATTATTCAAAGCCTGGGCGCGGATCAGTACCCGCGCCGAAAATGAAGTACCTTCATGAAAAAACCTACATTATTGGTGATGGCGGCCGGACTAGGCAGCCGTTACGGAAGTTTGAAGCAGATGGACCCCTTCGGACCGTCGGGCGAAACGATTATCGACTACTCGGTCTACGATGCCCGGCGGGCCGGATTCGGCAAGGTGGTGTTCGTGGTGCGCGAAGCCATCCTGGAAGACTTCAAGCAGACTATTCTATCCCGCTTCACCGACCGCATCGAGGTAGACTACGTGTTGCAGGAGATAGACCAGGTGCCCGATGGAGTGGCGGTGCCCGCCGAGCGTGTGAAACCCTGGGGCACCGGTCACGCCGTGCTGGTGGCGGCCGCCAAGGTGCACGAACCCTTCGCGGTGATCAACGCCGACGACTACTACGGAGCGCAGTCGTTTCAACTGATGGCCGATTACCTCACGGGAGTAGCCACGGATGCGCACGAGTACTGCCTGCTGGGCTATCGCCTTGAAAATACTCTTTCCGAGCATGGACACGTGTCGCGCGGGGTGTGCCAGATTGATGATGAGGGGTATCTGCAGCAGGTGACCGAACGCACCAAAATCTACCGCACCGATAATGGCGGCGTGGTGTACGAAGAGGATGGCAAAACCGTGCCGCTCACCGGGCAAGAAACCGTGTCGATGAACCTGATGGGCTTTGCCCCGTCGGCCTTTGCCTACTTTGAAGAATACTTCGTAGATTTTGTCCGGGAGCGGGGCCAGGAGTTGAAGTCAGAGTTCTATCTGCCCTTTGTGATGAACGAGGTGATCCAGCGACAGATCGCTAAAGTGAAAGTCATCACCACGCCCGACCGCTGGTTCGGGGTCACCTACCAGGCCGACAAGGCGGTGGCGCAGCAGCGGTTCAAAGAATTGGTGCAGCAGGGAGTGTATCCGGAACGGCTGTGGGGCGAAAGTTAAGCAACACCGATAGTGCAGCGGATAGTGATGTAGCCAAAAGCACCCTCGCACGTTTTCGAATCGAGGGCCCGTTTAGTATTCAACCTTTCGGTTCGGGACACGTTCACGATACGTTTCGGGTGCACGATGGACAGGGTTCTGCTTTTCTGCTGCAGCGCATCAACCACGCGGTGTTTACCGATGTGGAGGGAATGATGCGTAATATCTATCGTGTCACGCAGCACCTCCATCAAAAAATAGCTGCCTTGCCCGATCATTCTTCGCTAACAACCTTTCGGGTGGTTCTTACCCGGGCAGGAAAGCTTTTCTACCAGGATGCTGCCGGAAACTACTGGCGGGTGTTCACTTTCATCGACGGCGGAATGGCCTACGACATCACGCCTTCGGCCGCGCCCGCCCGGGAAGCCGGCCGCGCCTTCGGACAGTTTCAGGCGTTGCTGCTGGACTTGCCCGGTACGCCGCTCATTGAAACCATTCCGAAGTTTCATCATCTGTCTAATCGTTTCACCTACTTCGAGCAGGCGCTTGCTGCCGATCGTGCGCGGCGTGTTTCCGAAGTTTCACCGGAGGTAGCTTTTGTCCGGCAGCGCGCTCCCGAAATGCTTCGCTTGCACGCACTGATTGATTCGGGGCAAATTCGTTCGCGAATCACGCACAACGATACCAAACTCAACAATGTATTGCTCGATCCGGTAACCCATCGGGCGCGCGCCGTGGTGGATCTGGATACGGTGATGCCCGGCTCGGTGCTGCACGACTTCGGCGATGCGATTCGCACCGTGGCCAGCACCGCCGCCGAAGACGAAGTGAATCTGAGCCAGGTGCAATTTCACTTGCCCTACTACGAAGCCTTCGCCGAGGGTTATCTGGCCGAGGCAAGCGCTTTCTTAACGGCTGAAGAAATTGTGTACCTTCCGTTGTCGGCCCGCTACATGGCCTTTATTATGGGCGTTCGGATGTTGACTGATTATTTGGTAGGTGATACGTACTACAAAACCGCGTATCCCAGTCACAATTTAGATCGGGCGCGTAACCAGTTCTGGTTGATTGAACAGATGGAGGCACAGCGTGATACGATGGCCCAGGTAGTGGACGGGTTGGAGAAAAGTGAGGGCGGATTCTAAACGGTTAACATCCACCGCGTTCACTTGATAACAAATGGCTTCCGCAAGGTTTTTCAGACTGATCTGATTAACCCGCGTCGTGTCCGACGTAGGCTCCGCGGGTGATCTGGACGAAGTCCTTCTGGCATGCCATGAATTTGAGAAGCGAATAGCTGGACTTTTTAGTAGACACCTTTTCGCACTGGGTAATCCTCCCTTCCCCGTAACCAGTTGCGCACCGTCCGCAAACTTTGCTCATAATCGTCGGTAACCAGTTCGCCGTAGGCATCCACGACCACCGGAAAGTCGGTCAGGGCAGGTGCCAAGGCCTCCATCACCCGGTAGCCGCACCGGATGCGCTGTTTGCTATCGGGGTCGGCACTTTGGCAGTCTGGTTCGTCGCTCATCACCAGGGTTTCCAGATAGCGGAAGATCGCCGGTTGGCGGGTGTAGACCAAGCCGGGCACAATGTCGTAGACTAGCGCGTCGTTCACCGGGGCGGCGTTGAGTTTGCTCAGAACGTAGCCGATAGCGGTTTCGTCGCCCGTGCGGGCCAGCGCCAGGTGGATGGCCCAGCGGGTGGTGGCGCTCACTTTCTCTGAAAGCAAGCTTTGAAGCGCAGCCTGGGAGCTTCTCCCTGACATAAAACCGGCCAACATCGCTACCTGATCCAGGTGCGGAGTGGTAGGTTGCAAGTAGTCCAGCAGTTGGGTTTGGGTGGCGGTGCTGAAGTCAGTTTGCCGGAAACCGGTGAGCGCGTTACTGTTGTTTCCGCTGATGCCCGCATCCGGATCGGCGACGCCCCGCGTGAGCTGCGCGGTGGCGGTTTGGCGCACCGCCGAGTTGTTGCTGCGCTGCCCGATGCGCTTGGCGATGTTGTAAGCGCGGGAGCGCACGGCGGCCAGAGTATCACTTTCGTAGGTAGCGAGCGTACTAAGCAAGGCCGCGACATTGGCGGTGTCGGCCAGAATGGCTTGAGGCACCGCAGCGTAGCTGCCCTGGCGGCTGGACTCAAGGTGGATGGTGAGGGCGGCGGGGGATTGGGCGAGGGTGGCGGTTGCTGAAAGTAAACAAAGCGAAAGTAGAGCGATTCTCGTGGACATATCTGAAGAAGATGTTAGGAACTAGATGTCGGACATCCTTGCAAAAAAGATGCAAGACTAAATGTTAAAATTATCGTGCCTACGTGATTCTTCGTCGAGCCAGAGCGGATTGCGGTGAATTAATAGAGGTTATTCTGATAATTTTCTTGGAGGCTCGTGTCGACACGAGCCTTAAGAATTTATCGGAATAAAGTTTAATATTTCTCTATAAGTACGTACCAGCCTATTCCACGGAAAACTATCGCGTTTCACCCCCAAATTAGGAATCCACTAGCCAAGAAGGTTTTTGCAATTCATTCGGGAGAAGAAGGCTGAAATTCCTTCAGGTTCGCAACCTTCAGTAGCAATTCGCCCACCGTCGGCTGTTCTCCCCGGTAGTAAGTAAGAATAGTCTCCCGAGCAGCATTGTCTTTAATGCGGGTGACCCACGCTTTCACCAGGCCCGGCGGGGCGGGGTGGTCAGGTTGCAGTGCGTGAAAGGGATAGGCCTGCGCGTACTGCGTGCCCCGCAAGCTCTGGTACGTCTGTGCGCCGCGCATCTTCAGCGAGTCCATCACGAATAAGTCGTGCACGAACCCCCGGAGGCCCAGCCACTGCGCCGCCGCAAAGTACTTAGAGTTGGCCGCCACGTCCGAGATGTAGGTGGTTTTGGCACCCTGCTCGTGCAACAGCTTTTGCACGGAACGCACCGCCACTTTAGGCACCGGAGTGTCAGTCTGAAGAGCAACGTGAGCCGTAATCCCCGCGGCCTGCCCCAAGGCCGTCCAGGTAGGTTCCAGCCGAAGGCCGCTGAATCCCACGTGACTGGCCGACACCGCCACCGGCACCAGGAGGTTATCAAAACCTCGAGGAATGATCACCCCCAGCGGAATCTGGAAGGGGGCCGGAATGAAGTTGAAGTCGCCGTCGGCTACCGCGGGGTGCAGGGTAGCCGGAGCCACGCCGTGGCAGTTAAGGGCGTAGTCGCCGATGGCAATGGCATCTTCTTTCGGCCGCACGATGAGGGTGTTATCAATAGTGCGGATATCGTTTTGAGTAAACACGTAGTGCCCCCGGATGCGGCGTGCTTCGCGGATGTAGAGCCGCGGCGGAAAATGATCGGTATCCACGAACTCGTCCTTGGCCAAGCCCCACTGCCGGGCTTCGGCGCGAAATTTCTCGGGCATCGCCGGATCATTTTGCACAAAGTACAACATGCCCAGCAGATGGTTGCGGTGGCGCTCCACAATGGCCTGCCGGGTTTGGGTATCCCCTTCCGGATAGGCGTAGTTTTCGCCCAGCAGGGCCATGCGCACCGGCGCGTTCTTGATGTCGTTCACGTCGGCCTTGCGATTGGGCAGCATTTGGGTGCGGAACAGTCCGTCGTTGCCCTTCTCCACAAACACCCGCGACACCTTGCCTTCCCGAAGTACCTGCGCGATGCCGACGTAGTCTTCGCGGCGGTAGTCGGGCGGTTTCGGCACCAGCATCCGGTTAGCGGGGTCGTCGGTCATGATGGGCCGAAAGTTATACGCCTGAATTTTCTCATCGGCGGTGCCGTTGCTGCCGGGCAAAATCACTCCGTAGCGGAAGAAAATCTTTCCGGCCAAAAACTCGCCGTACTCCTCGCGCGACTCGCGGCCCACCCAGTAGTCGGCCCCGGCCCGGGCGGCCAGGTCTCCTTCGTAGGTGGCGTCCACGAACATTCTTCCGCGCACCGTAAGCGTGTCGCCCGTTTGCGTATCGATGAGCGACACTGAGCGGATGAGCGTGGTGCTGTCCGCTCCGGTCCGGTAGGCTACGTCGGTTAGCCGAAGGTTGGTCCGAGTAGTAATTTGGTCGTACTCACCGAGCATCTGCCGGAAAATCTCAAGCGTAACGCGCGGTTCGGCGTGGATGCCCCCGTGTGAAGCCCGGTGCTGCTCCGAACCCGTGCCGTACCGCTCGGCGTAGTACGCCTCCACCCGCCGGGTGTAGTCTAAGAAAGTGCCGCTCAACACTTCGTACGAAATGAAATCCGTGAATGACAACCCCGCCGTCATCAGCCCGCCCACCTGGGCATACTCTTCGGCCAACAGCACCGTATAACCGTAACGAGCGGCATTGATGGCGGCGGCAATGCCCGCGGGAGTCGCTCCTACCACCACCAGGTCGTAGTTGTCGGGTTCGCTGCCCTGGGCGGTGCATTCAGACTCTAATAAGAGGATTAGTCCGAAAATGAGTAAACAAAGACCAGTAATTTTTTTATTCATCAGCAATAACGCTTACAAATTCCCCCGCTTCATCTCCTGCCCCACGTGGTCAACCGCCCGCGCGGTGAGGGCCATGAAGGTGAGCGAGGGGTTCTGGTTGCCCACCGATGTCATGCAGGCCCCATCGGTGACGAACACGTTTTTGCACGCGTGCAGTTGGTTCCAGCGGTTGAGCAACGAGGTTTCCGGATCGTGCCCCATGCGCACTCCGCCCATCTCGTGAATATCCAAACCCGGCGACTGCTGACTGTCAATGGTTTTGATGTCGCGGCAGCCGGACTTCTCCAGCATTTCGGCTCCCTGCACCAAAAAGTCTTGCAGTACC
Source organism: Cyclobacteriaceae bacterium (assembly GCA_965217295.1). Taxonomy (GTDB): domain Bacteria; phylum Bacteroidota; class Bacteroidia; order Cytophagales; family Cyclobacteriaceae; genus Tunicatimonas. Next base: position 51,156 of record CBDCHR010000008.1, on the reverse strand, counting down.
TTTTCGTCGTTGTCGGTATAGCCCACCGAAGTCACCAGCTGCGGAATCCCCCAGGAGTCCTGCGCGGTGTCGCTGAGGCGTACGTGGTTCTCGTACTGGGGCACGGTTTCGCCCTGCATCATCATAAACACTTGCCAGGGGCCGGGTGACCGTAATTTCTCTTTCCACTCCGCCCCGTGGCCCTCCTCGGTCAAGCCCCGCCGCCAGTCTTGCCGCGCCGCGCTAAACGCGACCATGTAGCCCCGCAGAAAGTCGGTGTCCTGCCGAAACACGTTGCGAAATGACGGAATGAAGGCGCTGGTGGGACGACGCCCGTAGTAGTAGCCGTCTTCGTAACCATCAAAAGTCGCTAGCATGCTGCCCCGGTAGTTATGGAAGGCCACGTAGCGTCCCAATAGCCCATGGTCGTTGCCCAGTCCGTGGGGGAAGCGCGACGAAGTGGAGTTGAGCAGAATCAAATTGGTGTTCAGCGCGGCGGCGTTCACGAAAATGATGCGGGCGTAGTACTCGGTCATCTCTTTGGTGTGCGCATCCACCACCCGCACGCCGCTGGCTTTGCCCAGCGTTTCGTCGTAGATAATCGAGTGCACCACCGAGTCGGGTTGCAGGGTGAGGTGACCGGTTTTTGCCGCCCAGGGCAGGGTGGATGCGTTGGAGCTAAAGTAGGCTCCGTAGGGGCAGCCCCGGTAGCAGAGGTGCCGCGCCTGGCACTGGGCCCGCCCCTGCTGCCGGTGAATGTCCTGCGGCTCGGTGAGGTGGGCGCAGCGCCCGATGATCACCGGACGGTCGTCGTAGTGCTCGCGCAGCTTCGTCTGAATGTGCTTTTCCACGCAGTTGAGCTCGAACGGGGGCAGCACCTCGCTGTCGGGCAGATTTTTGATGCCGTCGCGGTTGCCGCTGATGCCGACGAACTTCTCAACGTGACTGTACCACAGGGCCAAATCGGCATAGCGAATGGGCCAGTCCACCGCGAAGCCGTCGCGGGCGGGTGCCTCGAACTCATAGTTGCTCCACCGCTGCGTCTGCCGCGCCCAGATCAACGACTTCCCGCCGGTTTGGTAGCCGCGGATCCAATCGAAGGGTTTTTCCTGCACGTAAGGGTGCTCTTCATCTTTGACAAAGAAGTGCTCGGTGGCCGGTTCGAAGGCGTAGCAGCGATCGGCGATGGGATTGGCTTGCTTCTCCATCGGCGGAAACTGGCTCCGGTGGGAAAAGTCCCAGGGGTTCTTGGTAGCGGTTGGGTACTCACCGTGCTTCACCGAGCGGCCCCGCTCCAGCACCAGGGTTTCTAGGCCCCGGTCGCAGAGTTCTTTGGCCGCCCAGCCGCCACTGATGCCCGAGCCGATAACGATAGCGTCATAGGTGTTGTTCTTTTTGGCCGTGCCGGTGATGTTCATATAGTTATTCTAATGGCGGGTGACGAGTTGCTGAAGGGCGGGTTCGATAGCCAGGGCGTGTCCGTGGCCGAAGGTCACGATGATGTGGTCGTGCTCCTGCAAGGCTTGACCGATCTTATCCAGCAACACACTGTCTCTAACCATCTTAGAGGTTCGGCCAATCGCACAAAATTCACAATTGCCCCCGTTGATATAATCAAACTGCTCAATCACCATATTAAGTTCAGGTTTGAAGTCAACCCCGGTGTATTTCCGATACAGCGACGCAAAGTATTCGTAACTCTGTTCAGCACTGTCCAAAGGATACCCATTGTTGACAAACCAGTCCTGCACAAATTTTTCGTACTTCTCTTCAAAGTTTCCTTCACCGTGAGCTCCGCAAATGTAGGGGATAACAATTCTTTCCATCACGTAGTACAAGAACAGTTTGTCCTTGGGATATTTCTCTAGGGTTATGGCAAACTCAACACTGTCTTCCGTATCGCCGTTTAGCAGTTTAATTCCCGCCTGGTCGCTCAAATATTTCAGGCTACCGGTTTCGCCTCGCTCTTCTGCCGCTTCGTTCAAAGAATTGTAATGTGTGCCTTCGCTCTCTTGCCCTCCTTCGTTGAAAGCCACTTGCGGTTGCAACTCGTTAAAGTAACGTTCAAGAACGGCAAACTGCCGGTGGGTAGAATCGCGCACGTGAACGCATCCCACCAACACCACGCGCTTCTTGCCGTTCATTGCATCAACCACGTAGGGCGCTTCAACCGTGTCCATCATTTCTCCCACCTTCACGTAGTCAATCATTTCGTAGCTTTCCGGAGGGGCTTCTTCTACCGACTGCCGAGGCTGGCATCTGCCCAGGGTGAAGGCAAAGAGGAGGATCAGCGTAATTTGTCTCATATGACGGAAGGTTGCGGAGGAAACCAATCTACAAAAATAACTGTACTTTGTCGTTAAGCAACGCAACTATGAACGTAGCCATCATCGGCGGCGGAGCCGCCGGATTCTTCGCCGCCCTATCGTGTAAGCACCACCACCCCGCCGCGCGGGTCACGATCTACGAAAAGACCAGTAAGCTGCTCGCGAAAGTAAAAGTCTCCGGCGGGGGACGCTGCAATGTGATGCACGATTGCTTTACTGTTTCACAATTGGTTAAGCACTATCCCCGGGGCGGAAAACGACTCAAAAAATCGTTTGCTCAATTTGGGCCGACCAAAACGCAGGCGTGGTTCGAGCAGCGCGGCGTGCCGCTGCGCACCGAGGTTGATGGCCGTATGTTTCCGGTCACCAACACCTCACAGACGATCATCGACTGCTTCTTGCGCGAGGCCCAGCGCTTGGAAGTTGAGGTTCAAACCCAATCTCCGGTGCACGCCCTGGTGCCGGATGGCAATACCTTCCAGCTGACCGTGGGCTCCGAAAAAGTTACCGCCGACCGGGTGATCGTGGCCACCGGGGGCAGTCCGAAGCTGAGTGGCCTCGACTGGCTGGCCAATCTGGGCCACGCTATTGCCCCGCCGGTGCCCTCGCTGTTTACCTTCAATATGCCCGATACTCCGCTGACGGCGCTACCGGGTCTGAGCGTGGAGCGGGCATTGGTGCGCGTGCCCGGCACCAAACTAGTCCACGACGGCCCCTTGCTGATCACCCACTGGGGCACCAGCGGCCCGGCGGTGCTCAAACTCTCGGCCTGGGGGGCGCGAGAACTCAGTGAACGAGACTACCGGTTTCCGGTGCAAATCAACTGGCTGGGCAACCCCAACGAAGAGGAAGTGCGCACCGCTTTGCTTGAGCAACTTTCGACGCTGGGAGGCCGGAAGGTAGCAAACAAAAACCCGTATCACCTGCCGCAACGGCTGTGGAGCCATTTGCTAACTAAGGCCGACATCGATCCGGATACGCCCTGGGCCGAACTGAGCAAGAAGCGCCGCAACGCCCTGCTCACCGCGCTGCTCAGTGATTCGTATACGGTGTCGGGAAAGACGACCTTTAAAGAAGAGTTCGTTACCTGCGGGGGCGTTTGCTTGTCTAATGTAGATATGAACACCCTGGAAAGTCGGGTGTGTCCGGGACTGTTCTTCGCCGGTGAGGTGCTGGATGTCGACGGGGTAACCGGCGGATTTAACTTTCAGGCGGCCTGGTCGACAGGTTTTGTGGCGGGGAAGTTGGGCAGTAGCGAGGAGAATTTAAATGACGTCCCGCCTGCCGAAGCCGCCCTGCTCGTGGCCAAAAGCTGACACTTACCGGGTTTTGCCTACCGCGTATACCACCATGCCCAAGCGATGAGCACCCCCTGCAACGGCAACCGCAGCAGCAGCGCCCACGCCGGAATACCCGGAGCGCCCTGCTGGTACATATACAGGTTGGCCGGAAACACCGCCACCAGCAGGGCAATGATTCCCCAGGCGGCCCAGGGGCGGAGTGCCGGAAAGAGCAGTGCCACTCCCAAAATCACTTCGGCGGCTCCCGCCGCATAGTTCAGCATTTCCGGAGCTGGTAGGTAGGGAGGAATGATCCGTTCGTACATGCGGGGACGGACAAAATGATTCACGCCCGCCGCGACGTAGAGCGCGGCCATGAGGTAGAGTAGGGGTAGTTTTAGCATAACCGTGAAGTACAGTGTTTTGCGGCTAGCATTTGCCTTGATGCTTAATTTTTCGTCCTGTTTCGGATCGACAAGCTTAGATAGCTACCACTTAGAGCATGTTTAAGTTTTTGTAAATTATTGTATTTGAGTGCGTTGGCCCGAAATTCCAGGCGGGCGTGCGGAGGTTTTGTGCGGAGAAGCATTGGAATTTCTTGACTTTTTTGGTTCGTTTTTGTGTCAAGACAAAAATGAACAAGGTAGAAAGTCACATATCAGAATAATATTTCATGCTCGCGGTTAGCTGCGAGTGAAAATTTTTAAACATGCTCTTAGCTCGACTTTACTAGTGAGAGAAGAACCCAAAGGGAATCGAGTTAGTATATTGAAATGACTAAAGATCAATATGCTATGTTTCGTTTTCCGATTGAGTTCTTGCGAATAATAATACCGTTCAAGATGCTATTTTCCAAATCAGTATTCAAATTAGCGGTTCCTTTGCTGGTCGGGGCTATCCTGGCCACGGGCAAACGTACGGTCACCTCAGCCTTACGCATAGTAGGTTTGAGTGAGGAGCGTAACTTTCCTAAGTATCACCGTGTACTAAGTTTGTCTATGTGGTCAGCCCGGAAAGCGTCCGGAATACTACTTAGGCAACTGCTGGATTGCTTTCTGCCCGGAGGCCCGGTTGTCGTCGGCATTGATGAGACGATAGAACGCCGCTGGGGTTCTAAGATTAAAGCCCGAGGCATCTACCGGGACAGCGTCCGTAGTAGCCGGACACATTTGGTCAAGGCCAGCGGTTTGCGCTGGATGAGTGTAATGTTGTTGGTGCCCATTGGTTGGGCCAAGCGCGTCTGGGCGCTTCCGTTTCTGACGGTGTTAGCTCCTTCGGAACGCTACAATCAACAGCAAGGCAAAAGGCACAAAACACTTACTGACTGGGCCCGCCAGATGCTGCTACAAGCCAAACGATGGCTACCCAATCGGCCGCTCATTGCCGTCGGGGATAGCAGTTACGCGGTCATAGACCTGTTGAACGCTGTTAAAGAGCAGGTGTCTGTGATCACTCGCCTACGTTTGGACGCTGCCCTGTATGAACCGGCGCCACCGCGACAGGTGGGTCAACGAGGGCGTCCTCGTAAGAAGGGCAACCGTTTACCTACCTTACAGAGCTATCTACAGGATGAGCAACTACCCTGGCAGAAAATAGTGGTCTCTCAATGGTACGGCAAGAAGCAACGGGTACTAGAGGTAGCCTCAGCCACGGCAGTATGGTATCATAGTGGTAAGCCAGTACTACCCATTCGATGGGTACTCATTCGCGACCCGGAAGGCACACTAGAACCCATAGCCCTACTCTGTACTGACCAAACATTCTCTGTCCAAGACATCGTTACTTACTTTGTCAGACGTTGGTCAGTAGAAGTAACCTTTCAGGAGGTCAGAGCGCAGTTAGGCGTAGAAACGCAACGCCAGTGGTCTGACTTAGCTATTGCCCGCACCACCGCGCGACGGTCGCCCCAGTGCTGCTAGCTCTCTTCTCTATAGTCACCCTGTTGGCAGAACGACTGTATCAACAGAAAAAACTACTCATAGCTACCACTGCTTGGTATCGTAAGAGCCAACCCACCTTTAGTGATGCCCTAGCTTCGGTGAGGCAGCATTTCTGGCAAAGAAGTGATTTTTACATGTCCCAGAACGATGCAGATATGGTGAAAATACCCAAAGCGCACCTTAAGCTATGGCAGCAAACGATCGCGTGGGCCGCTTAGTAGTAAAGTCGAGCTTAGGTTCGGCTTGGGTAATGTATCACAGAAAATAGAACAAGCTTAAATTCAATACCACCTCTGACTATATCGCCGTACTTGATGAGTATTACCGATTGATGAAATAGCGCAAGCCCATAATTATTGTTTTTTGCTTTTCCTACGCTCTTCACCTCACTAAACTACAATATCCGATTGCCTTAAACAAAACCGGTGGTATATTGGGCAATCCAACAACTTTTTGCTACCACTATGGCTATCCTCGGCAACATTATCAAAACGGCTATCGAGCTCAAAGACAAACTAACGCCCGAAACCGCCGCCATCCCCGCCCAAGAACAAGTGCTCACTAACCTGCTGAAAACCGCCGCCAGCACGGCATTCGGACGGCAGTACGGGTTCTCAAAGATCTTATCAGACTCGAGACCTCGCCAAGCGTTTGCCCGTGCCGTGCCCATGCACGACTACCAGAAAATCCACGACGAGTGGTGGCATCGTTTGATTGAGGGCAAAAAAAACGTGACGTGGCCCGGTCAACCGCACTACTTCGCACTGAGTTCGGGCACCACCGGCAGCAGCAGCAAGCGCATTCCGGTCACCGACGAAATGCTGGCCGCCATCCGCAACACCGGGCTTCAACAAGTAACCAGTTTAGCCAACTTCGATCTTCCGGCCGAGTTTTTTGAAAAAGAAATTATGATGCTGGGCAGCAGCACCGACCTGCAACAGCGGGGCAACTTTCTGGAGGGAGAGATCAGCGGCATCAGCGCCAGCAACATTCCGTTTTGGTTCAAGGGTTTCTACAAGCCGGGCGACGACATTGCCCGCATTGATGACTGGGACGAGCGCGTGCAGAAGATCGCCGAGCGCGCCGAGGAGTGGGACATTGGCGCCCTATCGGGTATCCCGTCGTGGATCGAGCTGATGCTTAAAAAGGTGATCAAGCACCACAATCTCAGTAATATCCACGACATCTGGCCCAACCTGAGCGTCTATACCCCCGGCGGGGTGGCCTTTGAGCCCTACCGAAAAAGCTTTGAAAAACTGCTCGCTCATCCGCTTATCTACCTGGATACCTACCTGGCCTCCGAAGGATTTCTAGCCTTCCAGAGTCGGCCCGATACCACCGCCATGAAGCTGGTGGTTGACAACGGCATCTACTTTGAGTTTGTGCCGTTCGAAGAAAAGAACATGACCGACGAAGGCAACGTGCACCCCGACGCCCCGGTGCTCACCCTGGCTGAGGTAGAAAAAGACCGTGACTACGTGCTGCTGATTTCTACCGTGGCGGGGGCGTGGCGCTACATGATTGGCGATACGGTGAAGTTTACGGACCTAGCGCGTCGCGAAATCATTATCACCGGGCGCACCAAGCACTTCCTGAACGTGGTGGGATCACAGTTATCGGTGCATAAAATGAACGAAGCCATGCGCGTGTTGGAAGACCGGTTTCAGGTGGCTATTCAGGAGTTCACCGTGGCGGCCGTCCGTCGCGAAGAAGACCAGGAGTACATTCACCACTGGTACCTGGGTTCCGACGACCCAATGGACGCCCACGAGGTGGCACTGGCGCTGGATGAGCACCTGCAGGAAGTCAACAAAAATTACCGGGTGGCCCGTGGCAAAGCCCTCAAGGACGTGCGGGTAGAGGTGGTGCCCGCCGATGTGTTTTACCAGTGGAGTGAGGCTAGCAAAAAGAAGGGCGGACAGGTGAAAACCCCGCGGGTGATGGTAGAAGAAAAATTTCGCGCGTGGGAAGCATTTGCCCAGCAGGCGCTCGCTAAATCTTAGGGCACCGGAACCGGAGTGGGTGCTGCCTCAGACAGCAGCCGCGTGAACTCTTCGGGTGACATATAAAGCCGTCTGATCCGCTTCTTGTAGGGTATAGGAATTTGCTCGTGGTCTAGTACAAAAGTCTTGGTGCGCATGATCCGCTCGCCCAACCCGTGCTCCAGAGCAAACAGATCGGCCCGGCGTTCGGCTCCCTTTAAAAACTTGACCGACAACCAGTACTTGGCCCCAAACCCTACCATCGCGATTCCCGAACGGTCTTTGTAGTCCATAATGTGACCCAGTTCGTGACCAATCCATCCTACTAGCACTTCGAAGGGCAGCGTAGTGATGTCGAGTTGGTCATCGTTGAGTTTGAGGTAGCGGCTAATTTTTACTTTATACACCCGCTTTCTCTTGCCTCTGAGTAGGCTCACTACCTTAGGCTGGGCCTGCATCACCGACTTGCGGATGTTCTCGTGATAGATAAACTCGATGCGGGTGGTAGCCAGTTCCGGGTAAAACGACAAAGCCGTTAAAATCACTTCTTCAAGCTCCAACGGGATCGTCTTGTGCTTTCCGTAAGTGGCTAACTTACTGCTTTTCGGTTCTTTTCCGGGCGGGTCGTCGGATGCACCCAGCAGGGGACCTGCGGTGAAAAAACACAAACAAGATACGAGAAGGATTAAGGAGAAATGAATCATCAAGCAGCTTTACGGTATACAATTAATAGATAAATCCTATAATCAGCTTTTTCTGCAACGGAGCGAACAAACTAATTAGTTCATCCGGTTGGTAACATACGCTGACAAATCAGTAATCGGATGTTTCTTCAAGAAGCAAAATTTTTGGGAGAGATACGTAACGGATGGGGGGAGAATATTACACGGGTGATGAAAACGCACTGAGGAAAGTGAGTTCACTCAATTGCTTTTAGCACTAGGACAAAGTCTTTTTCTTGGGGTGAGGTAGCCACCAGCACCCCGTCCTTCAGGGTCAGCGCTGCTTCCTCGTACTTCGCCGCGGCCGGGTCAAACCATTGTCCGTGGTACCTGATCCGCTGCGGATTGTAGAACTCCACGGTTGACTTCCGGGGGACGTAGGCCAGCACCAACGAAGCACTATCGTCTTGGACCACTGAGATAAACTGCCGATAGTCTTCGTCGCCGGGTTGCTTGACCAACTTTTCGGGGGCGGGTTTGAGCGTCCACCAGTTGAATTGCCGGATAAATTCCGATAAATAACCGACCTGTAAGCTGCCCGGGAAATCAATGCTCTCGCGCCAGGTTGACGGCGCACTGTTACCCAGCGAACCGTGGTTCAGGATGCGTTCGCCCTTCCGAATCCAGGGCCAGATGCCGTTGGCCCCGTAGGTGATTCCGGCTAGCGGCGTGGCGAACAAACTCCAATACGATGCGTTACGTACGTCGCGCGCCGTGATTTTACCGTCGCTGCGGTATACGGGAATTTCCTCGTAGCTAGGTTCCATGTTGATGAGCGGGCGCGGCGGCAGTTGGTCCCACCGCGTTGCCATCGGCCCCCGGTTAATCCAGTTGACGGTTCCTTCCTGGTTGCTATGGCTCGACTGGTAGGTGACGATATCCAGCCATTCCTGATCGGCGTAGGCGTCACCAATCCACGATCGTCCGCCGGGATGCAGCGTGACCAGTCCCGGATGGTAATCGGCGAATACCTGCTGTCCGATGTATTTCCAGCGTTGCTCGTAGGGATCAAGATACTTGCCGTCACCGCCCAGCAGCCAGATCACGTGGTGCGCTCCGTAGCGGGCCACGATGTAACGGGCCAAGCGCACGGCCTCGTCTTCGGGCAGCGTATAGCCCGGATTTAGTTCTTTTCCGCCGCTCTTTTGCAGGGCCCACAGCACCACCGGGGCGGCCACCAAACCGTGTTCATTGATTTGGTTCATTTTGCCGTCCAGGTGCTGAAAAAACGACGGGTTCACCCGGATGCGTCCGTTGCCCGCATAGGCCACTTCGCCCCGGGAGTTTTGGTCGGCCCCCCGCCACTGGGTGAGCACCAGTTGGATGGCCGAGTAGTTATTCTCCTTCCGGTGCCGAAGGTAGGTAGTCCATTCTTCGTCGGTCGACACCAGGCCTCCGTTCCAGGCGGTGCAGGCGGTAAAGAAGAAGGGGGTGCCGTCGCGGTGCATCAGGTGGTAGGCCCCCGCACTGCGCGTGATGGCCCCGTGTTGGTAGATCGGCTCCGTTCGGGCGGAAGGCTGGCACTCGAAGGTGCCGGTTTGCTGGTGAAGGCCCGCATTGGTGGTGTCTGAGCAAAAGGTCGTGTAGCTCCAGGTGCCCACCTCGTCGGGCATGATGCGCACGCGCCAGTTAGTGCTACCGTCCCAGAAGCCATTCACACGAAGCTGGCGTCCGGAGGGGGCAATCAGGGTGGCACCGAAGCGGTCTACGTCGTAGAGTGGATTGTTGTAGGATACCTCGCTAGTGAGATCAATCTGGTGGCGTTCCCACCGAAAAGCGTCTTGGGCCGAGGCAAGCGTTGTCAGCAGAAGAACTGACGAAGCGAAGATAGCAGTGCGGAGCATAGTAAGTGAGGTAAAGTCCGCTCCCAAAATAGTGAATTTTGCTTGATTGCCTAAACGCAAAAAAGTCTCGACGGTAGGCCGAGACTTTGAAGTGCTGAATGAAATTATATAGCGTGTTCGTTAGGCTAGCTTAACGTCGACGGCATTTAATCCTTTTCTTCCTTCTTTGAGTTCGAAGGTAACCTCGTCACCTTCTCTGATTTCGTCGATCAAACCAGATACGTGTACGAAGTACTCTTGACCTGATGCGTCGTCTTTGATAAATCCGAATCCTTTGGAGTCATTAAAGAATTTTACTGTTCCTGTGTTCATGATAATAATTAAAATAAATAAATATGTTTGGCAAAGATACACATTTTTAGGTGTGATCTGCATAATCAACAAAGTTATCGCACGAATGTTCGTCCGCGGTAATGATTTCCGATTCAGAGCCATCTATTACTCCGCCGTAGCCATTTCAGCTGGTTATTCTTCTTCCTGATACGCTCCTACCGGCAGGTAACTGCACATCAGGTCGCGATCTCGTTGCCGGTGCGAGCTGATAGCTGGTGTCTGTTCTGGTCAGAGGGTTACTGCTGGAAGCTACTGGAAAGCCTGGATTTCTGCTAAAAGAATATAACGGAGCGCAAAGGTGATTGATCAGGGTGGCTTCGCGTTTTTGCTTTGTCGCTGGCTCCGACAACGAATTGCCTGATAAGTTTAGTTAGCGAAAATGATAGATATACGAGCAACATAAACTTTATTATTGTTTTAGCCCACTTCTTTCTTCGCCAATCCGGATAAATAAATTAGGGGCTTAGAGCCATTCTACCTCATATGTAGCGTTTTGACGATTTCCGTTATGATTAGCCATATAAAAAAAATTATATTAGTTAATTAAATAGTTTAAAATATGATTTTCCGTCATTATGCGCCGTATATCCTGTTTGTTTTTAGGCTGTCTGTTAAGTAGTACACTTATGCTTCATGCTCAGGTAGTGCTACCGATCGAGGTAATTGGGCCGGATGGCTACATCGAAGCGGTCACCTTTACGCTGGATGATGCCTCGGGGGTAGATGCGCTGTACCTGAAGGCCCACCGCTTGGCCTACCGAGATGCTTCTACCAACCCGGACCGGGGGGCTAAAGGCAGCGTGAAGCTCAACGATGGGGCGTGGGTAGCCCTAGACAACAGCACGGTCAACTGCTACGAGCACGAAGCAGCCTACGGTTGCTTGTCGGGCGCCTACCATACCGTTCGCCTGAGCGTACCAATCACGGGGGCAAAGTCCGGACAGAACACCCTACGCTTTCGCTTCAACGGCACCGATGGTTTCTCTATCGGCTATCGTATCCTGGAGTTTAACGTACTAAAAGGGCAGCAGAAACTACTTACCCAGGCAAGTTTCGTGCAGGACGATCCCGCTACCTGGTCGGCCCCTCGTCCTGCGGCGAGCGACATTGCGGCTGGTAAAGTACTATGGGAGACCGCCCCGCTGCTAGATGGCCCTGGCCTGCAACCTATCAGCGCTACTTGTTCGGGCTGTCACCCCGTTGATGGGCGGGACTTGGAGTACTTCGCTTTTAGTAACTGGAGCATCCAGGAACGAGCTAAGTTCCACGGACTAGACCAGCAGGAAGCCGAGCAAATCGCTTCCTACATTCGCAGTCTCAAAGACAGCAAGGGCATCAAGCGACTAGGGCGCCCCTGGAACCCGCCCTACCAACCCGGTCCCGGACTGGACAGCAAGCCGGTAGAATACTGGGCGGCGGGGGCCGGGCTGGACTGGGTGCTGAAAAAGGACCGCGACATGGTGAAGCACACTTTTGCGGGTAGTCTCACCCCAGAGATGGCGCAAGCGGTGTTTGATATAGACCAAACCCAGAACGCTAGAGAAACCCCCTTGGCCCTTCAGCTGCCCGACTGGCAGGAATGGCTGCCCGAAGTGCATCCCGTAGATGCCCCTCGCATCACTGAAGAAGAGTTCTATGAGACCCCCGCGATGCACAATGAGTCGTTCTACGACACCTACGCTAATACCCGCAAGCTACTAGATGAGAATCCAATAGAGACGTTGATAGCTGATGGCCGACTCAAAGACCAAATGAACCGCCTGGCTGCCCAGACCACTAATATGAATAATAGAATGAAAGCAGTGTTTGGCTACTCTGGCTCAGTGAGTGGGAATAGCGACACCAAAGACGGTATTGTTAGCTTTTTGATGAAGTGGGGGGCTACGAAGAGTTGGGAGATCATGCAGGAGTATGCACTGGAAGAAATGGCCCCGCAGTTGTTTGAACACGGCGAGCCCCGATCTTGGCTGAGCTCGCGGCGCAACGTCTTTGAAATTGCCCCCCACCGCTCAGCCAACAACGACAGCCACTTTCCCTACCAGAGCGTGCTGGTGGGTAAGCACTTCTCTACCGCTTGGTATCACTTGCAGTTGATCATCAACGGGGGCAACCGCGAGACGCTGCGCCTCTGGCCAGTAGACTGGAACTATCAGCCTAATCACATTTCGGGACTCCACAGCCAGGGGGGCGGCCCTAGACACCCCTATCGCTACGCAGTCTCACATGCTAAAATGCTACAGCAGTATCATGAAGGCAAAGTAGTAACAGAAAGCGGTATCGGCTTTCGGCAGATTCATCCAGGACGGTACACCCCAATCACAGGACGTAAGGGGACTATATTTGAGCTTCTGCCTGATACAGAACGGGCTTTGCTGATGGAAGGGCTGCTCAACGCCACAATGGATTTGATAGAAGAGCACGCCATTGATGAGTGGCCCCGTGATACGCTAGACAGAAGCGACAATACCCTGCGACCCTCAGACTACCAACCCAAGAAGGTTTCGGAAGCTGAGTACGGAAAGCTGCTTCATGGCGGGCACTACGCCGATATCTGGTACACCATGATCCCCTACTTCCGAGAGGCAAGCGTGGGAGAAGCTACCCTGAGCCGAGCCATTGACTGGGGACGACAGATGTGGCCCCGGGGCAATTGGGATGCTATCCAGGCTCCTGACCTTACTTTCGTTCGTCCACTGAGTGATAGTACACTTACCGTGGGTGATTTATTACCACTGACGGTCTCGGTGAAAGGTCCTGGCAATCAGCCCACAGAAGTAACCATACGGGTTATCGGACAAGACGCTACCCTTACCGAAGATTCTGACCGTCTCGAGTGGTCGCCTTCGGTAGCTGGTAGCTACGTGGTAGAAGCTTACGCCGAGAGCCAGTCCGGTATTCGCAGCGAGATGCAGATACTACGTATTACCGTAGTACCTGCTAACAAGCCACCGGTGGCCTTATTTACGTCGCCCACCGATAACTTCTCGCCTACATTAGGAGACAGCGTACTAATTACTGCGAATGCGCAGGATCCCGACGGGGTGGTTACTCAACTAGCCTTCGCTGCTAATAACCAAACACTTGCTACTGTTAACCAGGCTAACTATGAGTTCTTCTGGCAACCACTCGAAACCGGAAGACAAGTGCTCACGGTCCGTGCTCAGGACGATCAAGCCACCTTTAGTACTACCGACACCCTAATATTGTGGGTAGAGTCTCCCGTACCTGAAGACAGCACTGGATTGCCTTCCCCTGAGCCTCCTATTGCTGAGGATAGCACTGGATTGCCCTCCCTTGAGCCTCCCGCCGGTCTAAGCGCCAAAGTAGTTGCCGGTCCAGCAATACAGTTGTCTTGGTCGGCGGGTGATGGTCTGGCTGTGGAGTATCAACTAGAGCGAAAAACAGCGAATGGGGAATACGTTAGCCTTGCCTCACTGGCATTAGACGTTACTGTCTATCAAGACGAAGACGTTGAGGAAGGTGTTTTCTACTCGTATCGCATCCGTGCTATCGGCGATACTGGGGCATCCCTCTACTCCGATGAAGTGAGTGTGGAAATAGAGGTCTCTCCCGCTCCGCAAATTGAAGAGCCCTCGTTGGTCAGCAATATGCTCACCCCGAACGGCGACTTTCGCAACGACACTTGGGCGATTAGCGAATCTGCCCCCTGTGATGTATGGATCTTTGATCGTAGCGGTCAGCTTGTCTTTCAGCAGAGTAACTATCAAAACGACTGGACAGGTACCGCACGGGGAAAGATGTTGGAAAGCGGAGTCTACTACTACCAAGTTCTTTGGCCTACCACCCAACAGCGGGTTGCTGGCTTTTTAACGCTCATTCGACCCTAGCGAATATCAAACAAGTTATTCTCTAACCGTACATTGTAGGTTTCATTCTGACATCATTTCGTCATTAGTAGCCATTTTGCCTAATATGTTTCTGATCGTTCATTACTGAATCTTATGCGTTATTGGTACAGCGTTCTTCTGTTAACATTATCTTGTCAGATTGGGGTGGCTCAGCACCAGCCTCGGATCAATCAGTTGTATTTGAATCCGTTTACTTATAATCCGGCGTACCTAGGCGACGAAGGCTTCGTAGAAGCTTCGCTTTCGCACCGTCGGCAGTGGATGGGCGTAGAGGGTGCTCCTGCCACGAGTTGGTTCACCTTGCAGGTACCTACCGACCACCGCGTTGCGCTAGGACTCAATATCATTGACGACCGCTTCGGGCCGATTGCTACGACCAGTGCTTTGGCTACCTTCGGCTACAGTGTGCCGTTTTCAAAAATATCTTATTTACGCTTCGGACTATCCGGCGGAGTGGGCACCCGCGGCACTGATCTTTCGCGGTTTGATGATCCGGATGATCCTTTGGTTAGTATCGCTACCGAGCGGCGTGCCTATCTGGACGGGAGCTTCGGAATGCACTATCGCTACGCTAACTTTAACGCGGGCGTGGCAGTACCTCGTTTGTTTAGTCACAGTCTGGTAAGTGCTGATAACGAATTAGAAGCCCGTGGGTGTACGACAAATTTCCCATTAGGGAAAAGTTGTTAAATTAGGGCAAAAAACGATGGACTTCAAAGAACGAGCAAGCCAGTTACTGAACAAACACCTAGTGGAATGGGAATCAGACCCTATGCGCCTGGAGAGTGCCTATGATTATGAGGCCAGCTATGCCAGGATGATGCAAAAGTTTGAGAAGGAACTCTTGCAGGCATCATTAGGCAGGGTACCCAAGAGCAAGAACGCAAAAAAAAAGTCCATACCCGGTTTGGGAAAATAGATGTTTGTCACGGTCATGTTATGTCTAAGCTTGCCGGGACGAGCAACATCAGCAGCCTGCTTCAAGAGAGCATGTGCTACGTTGGACAGGCGTTGGTTTTTACCGAAGCCGAAGAAGTTATCAACCATCTGAGCGGTGCCCAGGTGAACGCCAAGCAGATAGAGAGAGTTTGTCATCACTATGGGCAGTGCATTGAGGATGAGAACAAACTGGCTATTCAAGAGCAAGTGTACAAAGAATACCCTGCGCAGCGAGTGAATGAAAGGCACTACGTGAGTGTGGACGGGGCCATGTATCTGACGCGAGAGGAAAGCTGGAAGGAAAACAAACTAGGGCGTATCTATGAGCAAGATGATCGGGTGCAGATCAGCAAGAAACGTACCGCCTTGCTAAACTCTACCTACGTCTCCCATTTGGGGGAGCACCGCGATTTTATCATTAAGATGAACTATCAACTAGAGAACCTCAATAACCTGGTCTTTATTGCCGATGGTGCTCGCTGGATATGGAATTGGGTAGATAGCACCTATCCAGAGAGTACACAGATCGTAGATTTCTACCATGCTAAAGAGCATCTGTGCGCTTTTGCCAAAAGCTATTTCGGCCACGAACAACTACGCAGTGAGTGGATTGAGCAGGTCAGCGAAACGATGATCAGTCAGGGCATCAACCCGGTGATCAATTCCCTACAAGCCCTGCCCAAGCGAAAGAAAAGCTACGCAATAAGCAAGAAACTACTGGCTTACTTGCGCAAGAACCAGCAAAGAATGCAGTATCATAAGTTCGTTGAACAGGGCCTACTCATTGGATCAGGGGCCATAGAATCGGCCCATCGGGACGTGCTACAGGAACGAATGAAACTATCCGGACAGCGATGGACAGTAGCTGGCTTTCAACAAATGGCCCAACTTAGGGTCGTCTACAAAAACCAAGAAAATCATAGAATCACTCGGTTGTGCAGAAACGCCGCATGATAGGAAATTTGTCGTACACCCAAGCCCGTTTAAGTAAGTTCAACCGTTTTATTGCCCAGGCGGGTTATAAATTTGAGTTCCCCCTTAGTCATTGGGCACTGCATCCGCAGGCCTTGTATCATATCAATAACCAAGTCCGGCAGGCGGAAGGATTGCTGATTGCTTCTTATAAGGACTTGATATGGGGCGGGGCGGCCTACCGTCAGTCCAATACCTGGTCGGGTTCGGTGGGCTTCAAACTACACCAACGGGCCAAAATTGGTTATGCTTACGAGTTAGCGAGTCCGCAGTTGGCTTTCGGGGCCACCCACGAGCTAACGCTGCACTGGCAGTTTGGCCGCAAGCGAAAGATCAACAAGCCCGGTAACATTCAGCAGAAGCAAATGGAACGGAAAATTAAGACTCATCTAGCCCAAAAGCCTAAGCCTAAACTCGAACTCAGAGAGCCCCAAACAGAGTCTGCGACACCCCCTGAACCAGCGGTTGCCGAACCAGCGACGACCGAGCGGATAGAGCACGTAGCGGGATCGGATAATCCGAACGATCTATCTAAGGGCAATTACGTGGTGGTGGGCACCTTCGGTAGCGAAGCAAACGCGCAAAAGTGGCAGCAGAAACTGACCCAGCAGGGCTATACGCCGCAGTACGGCTACTCATCAGCGCGGAAGTTTTACTACGTCTACCTAGCTAAGCCTGACGCCCTTTCTGACGCCCTTCAAGAGGCCAAGCAGTTACAAAGAAACAGTTCGTTGAAAGACGCCTGGGTGCTGGTGATGGAATAAAGGAAAGATTGCCGCCGTTGGAAGCAGTGCTTGTTTTGGGTTTACCTGCAACCGAGCGCTCTCAACGATGAAATTCACTTTTCCAAGTCTTTGAAAAGCAGCACCGGACAAACGCATCAAAATATTAGCGTTCCTAAGTTTTGATGCGTTTGCCCTACTTTGTCATTACCCTTGAAGGGGCAAGCCTGTAGCTGGTACTACGTCAACTGACTACTACTCTACACTACTTCCTCAGCCATTCCTGCCTCTTCTTCCTGATATGCTTCTACTGGCGGGCAACTGCACATCAGGTTGCGATCTCCGTAGGCATTATCGATGCGACCCACCGATGGCCAAAATTTATTGGTGCGCAGGTAGGGTAGGGGATACGCCGCTTGCTGGCGACTATAAGGAAACTCCCAGGCATCGGCCGTGATCACCGCGGCGGTGTGCGGAGCGTTCTTCAGCACGTTGTTCTCTACATCAACCTCTCCCTGCTCTATCGCGCGTATCTCGTCACGAATGCCAATTAAGGAATCGCAAAAACGATCCAGTTCCTCCTGGGTTTCGCTTTCAGTAGGTTCGATCATCATCGTGCCCGCCACCGGAAACGATACGGTAGGGGCGTGAAAGCCGTAGTCCATCAGCCGCTTGGCAATGTCGGTTACCTCAATGCCTGCTTTTTTAAAATCACGACAGTCGATGATCATTTCGTGCGCACTGCGTCCGTGCTTGCCGGTATACAGTACGACGTAGTGATCTCTGAGCCGCTCTTTGATGTAGTTGGCCTTGAGAATGGCCAAGCGGGTGGCCTGGGCCAAGCCCTCGCCCCCCATCAGGGCAATGTAGGCGTAAGAGATAGGCAGGATGCTGGCACTCCCGTAAGGAGCCGCCGAGATGGCAGAAATGGCCTGTTCGCCGCCCACTTGAACCACCGGACTACCCGGCAGAAAGGGTACCAAGTGTTCAGCCACTCCAATGGGACCCATGCCCGGCCCGCCCCCGCCGTGCGGGATACAAAAGGTCTTGTGCAGGTTGAGGTGGCACACGTCGGCCCCAATGCGGGCCGGACTGGTGAGCCCTACCTGGGCGTTCATGTTGGCGCCGTCCATGTAAACTTGCCCGCCGTGCCGGTGAATCACGGCGCAAATCTCCTGAATATCTTCTTCGAACACCCCGTGGGTAGAGGGGTAGGTCACCATCAGCGCCGCCAGGTGCTCGGAATGCTGTTCGGCTTTGGCCTGTAAATCTTCCAGATCGATGTTGCCCCGCTCGTCGCAGTTCACCAACACCACGCGGTCGCCCGCCATCACGGCGCTGGCAAAGTTGGTGCCGTGGGCCGAGGTTGGAATCAAGGCTACGTTTCGGTGCGCGTCGCCCCGGCTCTCGTGATACGCCCGAATCACCATCAGGCCCGCAAACTCGCCCTGGGCACCGGAGTTGGGCTGCAACGACACGTCGGCAAAGCCGGTGATTTCGCTCAACCAGCGCTTCAGGTCAGCAAATAGCTGCTGGTAGCCCTGGGTTTGGTCGTTCGGGGCGAAAGGGTGCATTTGGCCAAACTCAGGCCAGGTCACCGGGATCATCTCGGTGGTGGCGTTGAGTTTCATGGTGCACGAGCCCAGCGGAATCATAGAGTGCACCAGCGACAAGTCTTTGTTCTCCAACCGCTTGATGTAGCGCAGCATCTCGTGCTCGGCGTGGTGAGAATTAAACACCGGGTGGGTGAGGTGCGATGTGGTACGCACCAGCGCGTCGGGCCAGTTTAGGGATAAATCGTCTTTCTTCGGCACTCCAGGAACCGGGGCGTCAGTTATCTGGGCGAAGATGCCCAAGATCTCTTCTACCTCAGCAAGGGTCGTGGTTTCATCCAGAGAGATACCCACCAGACCCTCGTTGAAATAGTTAAAGTTGTACCCCTGCGCCTCGGCAGCTCCTTGCAGTCCGGTAAGTTGTTGACCAGAAACTGTAAGGGTATCGAAGTAGTTGGCGTGCAAGTGCGAATGACCCATTTCGGCCAACCCATCGGCAAGTAGCCTGGTGAGTCCGTGGACGCGCTCGGCAATACGGCGCAGTCCGTGCGGACCGTGGTACACGGCGTACATGCCCGCCATGACGGCCAGCAGCACCTGGGCGGTGCAAATGTTAGAGGTAGCCCGGTCGCGTTTGATGTGCTGCTCGCGGGTTTGCAGGGCCATGCGGTAGGCGGGATTGCCCTGCGCGTCGGTGGATACGCCGATGATGCGGCCCGGCAACTGCCGCTTAAACGCCTCACGGGTGGCGAAGTAGCCCGCGTGGGGTCCGCCGAAGCCCATTGGCACGCCAAAGCGTTGGGTAGTGCCCACCACGCAGTCCGCGCCCATCTCGCCGGGCGGCGTCAACAGCGTGAGGCTGAGCAAGTCGGCCGCAAAAGCAACCAGTACGTCGGCTTTGTGCGCCGCCTCAACCAGCGCGCTATGGTCGTAGATGGCTCCCTGCGCGTTTGGATACTGCAACAACATACCGAACACCGTAGTATCAGCCGGATCAAAATTGTCGGGGGCGGTCACCCGCAGGTCAATTCCCAGGGGAGTGGCCCGGTTTTTTAGCACGTCAATGGTTTGGGGAAACGCGCATTCGTCGACCAGGAAAACCGACGCGTTCTTTTTGCTCCCTTTGCGCAGAGCGTAGAACATTGTCATAGCCTCGGCCGCGGCCGTACCCTCGTCGAGCAGCGAAGCGTTGGCCAATTCCATGCCCGTCAGCTCGCTCACCATCGTCTGGAAGTTGATCAGCGCCTCCAATCGGCCCTGGGCAATCTCGGCCTGGTAGGGAGTGTAGGCCGTATACCAGCCGGGATTTTCCAGAACGTTGCGCTGAATCACTCCCGGCACTACGCAGTCGTAGTAGCCCAGCCCGATACAAGAACGAAGCACCTGATTCTTGGCCGCCAACTGACGAAAATCCTGCAAGAACTGCGGCTCACTGCGGGCGGCGGGTAGGTTCAGAGGTTCACTCAGGCGAATTTTAGACGGAATAGTTTCGCTAATCAGGGCGTCGAGCGACTCGGCTCCGATGCGCTCGAGCATGGCGGCAGTTGATGCTTCGTCGGTGCTGTTGTGCCGATCTTCAAACGTGAAATAGGGAGTGAGGGAAAGGGTTCGGGACATACGGTTGGTAGGCCAAAGTGGAGGACGTAGTAAAGTTGGTGAACAACAAACATACGGCGCATCGTTCGCAAACTATCCGGCTCTCCTGAAAAAAGTTTGGGCTGGATGACTTGCTGAGGGGATAAGATACTGGATGCTGGACGTACAGATCTTCTGTGAGGACAGATGCTGGGGAGGGGGAGATGGAAGCTTTCTAACTGCTCCTCAAGGTAAAGAGGGTGATTTCGCCCCGGCTAAAGAAGCGAACGGGCAAACCGGATACTCCGCAACCGGCGCTGGTATACCCAGTCATTTGTTGTGCTTGCCAGCGTCCGTAGGTTAGGCGGCGTCCCTTCCGAAGGTTGCGCAACACGGGCGTGCCACCGGGTAGGCATACCTGCCCCCCGTGCGTGTGTCCGCACAGATAAAGCTGATATCCCGCGGCGGCAGCTTCCTCATACAGTTCGGGAGAATGAACCAGTGCCACCTTAAACTCCCCAGGGGATTGTTGAAGCGCCGTAACTGCTTTTGGATGATGATAGTAGTGCGGATCGTCGGTTCCCGTGAGCGTGATCTGTTGTGCTCCCCGGGTAAGCGATACGCTTTCGTTCAGCAGCACGCGCACGTTCATATCCTCCAGCAAACGAACTGCCTGATGGGTGTCGTGGTTGCCCAACACCGCGTAGATACCATCGGTGGCCCGAATACTACGGACAATTTGCCGGAGGGGACGCGCTACTTCCGGCGAATAATCACCAAAGGCCAGGAAACGATAGTCGCCGGTGAGTACGCAACCATCGCAGGGCAACCCATCCAGGTGCGTGCTGATCACGTCTTCCAGACCGGGCAAGCTATCAATGTGAAAGTCGGTAAGGTGCAGCAGGCGGTAGCCATCGAAGGCCGACGGGAGGTTTTCAAAACTTAGTTCGTGCCTTACAATTTGCACATCCCGAGCGTTGGCGACGCCTCGCTGGTACAAACCGGCAAAGCGCAAGCCTCGTTTGATGCTGGGCAGTAGGTAGTCGATCGGACTCATCTTGCCGGTGCGGATGGCTCGAGGACTAAGGCGACCAAAACGAAGGGCCTCCTGGTTGATCCGGTTCTCAAGCCAGCGACGGCGGTGTTCGGTAGGCTGGTCCGCCAGAAGATGATGCATATAATAGTAGTTGATCCTAACGCGAAAAAGTAACCTCAGAGACGAGGTGTTACGCGGTGGCTTGCAAAAAATTGGCCAGATGTTGGGGGGGCTTCGCTGAAAGTGAAGTCAGGGTAAGCTGAAAATAAAAAGTGCTGAAGGCGGGAGTCGAACCCGCACAGCTAAAAGCCACACGCCCCTGAAACGTGCGCGTCTACCAGTTCCGCCACTTCAGCAATAAGGATGCAAATATACGGATGAATTATTAGTTTCACCTAACGCTACGCAGAAAAACTACTTCAACAAAATAGTTCGTGCTCCCACCAGACGCGACGCGTAGTAGGTATCTTCCAGTTGGTCTACGCGCACGCCCCGGCTGCTGGTGGCGTGTACAAACGGAGTGCTTCCCGACACGGTGTCGAGCAAAATGCCTACGTGATTAATCCGATCACCGTAGATGCTAAAAAACACCAGATCGCCCCGCTGGGCTTCGTCTAACGAAATGGAGATGCCGCTCATGAACTGCGCACGGGAAGATCCTGGCAAAATGACGCCTACTTGCTGGTACACGTAGTGGGCGTAGCCGGAGCAGTCGAAGCCCGCCGGAGTCTTTCCTCCGTACACATAAGGAGTGCCGCGCAGCAGCAGCGCTTGCTCGATGAGTTGGTCTATCGGATCAGCCGTTGCGGCTACGGAAACTTCTGGCCTTGAAGAAGGCACCTGGGCCAAACCAGTCAATAGCGTGCCCAGGATAAACAATATTGCCCACACGTTGAATCTTCCCCACCCGGTGAGGGCACGAAGAAAAGAGAAAAGGTGTCGCATGGTGCTGTTCATAAACCCTCACGGTTGAAGAAACAATTGCTGCAAGCACTTCCAGAAGCGAATTTTTTGCGCTGGGTCCTCAGTCAGGGTGGCTAGCGAATTTGCTTGCAGGAACCGTTGCGTTCCGTTGTTTCTAACCTTATACGCCTCAAAAAAGTTGCTTTGGCTCCACGGGGGCACTTCGCCGAACACGATGGTGGTTTGATATTGCTGCGGAGGCAAGTATGGGTCTAGCGCTTTGCCCGCCTGCAAATCGGCCTGCGCAGGATGCCAGTTCACCAGGGCAATGTCGTCGGTCGACAAGCGCACTGCCTGCAGAATCTTTTCCAGCAGGGCTTGGTCGGCGGGGGCCAGAAAAGTATGCTCAGGCTCGTACACGAGTGCCAGCACGTCTTTTTTGCCAAATCCGGCGACTGGTAATCGAAGCAAAGCGTTCTCTACGGGTACCTTCTCAGGTTCGGTTACCACGTAGATCGGTTCGCGCAAGAAAAAGGGTAAGAAGCGGTTGTCCTCGGTCATCTCTACTTGATATCAAAAATGGAGCGTAGTTCCTGGGCTTCTTCGGGTTGCAGCCGCCCGGCCAGCACGAGGCGGAGTTGCCGTCGGCGCAGAGCACCGGCAAACAGCTCCTGCTCTTCGGCGGTTTCGGGCACGGCCTCGGGCACCGACCGCTTGCTACCGTCGGCGTTCACCGCCACCATCGTGAAAAAAGCCCGGTGACTTTCCACCACAATCTGTTGCGGTATGTCTTCGGCCTCCACTTCGATGTGCACTTCCATCGAGGTGTTGAAGGCCCGTGTCACCTGGGCGCGCAGCGTGACCACGTTGCCGATTTTGATGGGCTGCGAGAACGACACGTTGTCTACCGAGGCGGTGACCACCATGCTGTTGGCGTGTTTTTGGGCGGCGATGGCGGCCACAATGTCCATCCAGAACAAAAGGCGTCCGCCCATCAGCCCGTTCAGGCCGTTGGTATCGTTGGGGAACACCATCTCGGTCATGGTAGTCAGGGATGCGCTGGTGGGTTTTTGGTTCATATCGTTGTTGAGACGCGATTCATCGCGTCTGTACGGAAATGCTAATCGGTCACCATGTCTTGATGCCGCGTTCTAGCCACTTCGACCAGTTGCGGTTGTAGGTGTGGACGCTGTCAGTGGGTTGTCCCCGTTGGTTCACCACCGGGTGTCCATCGTTCTTCCAGGCGAAGATTCCTCCGTAAAGATTCTTTACGTGCCGGTAGCCTGCCTGTTGCAGTGTTTCGCCCACCCGCTCGCTGCGGTAGCCCACCGCGCAGTAGACGATTACCTCGGCGTCTTTGGCAACATCTGCCACTTCTGTGACCTCAAAGGTGTCGTAATTCACGAAGCGGGCGTTGGGCAGATGGCTCACGGCGTATTCTTCCGGGGTGCGCGTATCGAGCAACACCACCGGACGCTGCTGTTGCAAACTATCTAGCGCGGCGGGTTTGATGAGTGGCACCGTGTTCTGGTACATCGTCTCCAGCTTTTGGTCAAACGTGCGCTGTCCGCAGGCGGATAGGCTGCTGCTTCCCACAACAAAAAATATCAACCACCATTTCATACAAATAAACGTCAATTTTAGGCAGAGGCAGTTCAGTAGTTACGTTCCGAACCGTATCTCGTAGCTCTTAGGCCACGCCTCCAAAAAAGGTGTAGTAGGGCGCTTCGTTAGCCAACCGCTGCACCAGCAGGGCTGCTTCGCGGGTGTGGTAGTCGCCCCACATGCTGGACTCGCCGTTAGGAATTTTGCTGTCTTCGGGCACATAATCCCAGCCGTTGGGGCGATGATAGATCGAGTGCAGAATCAGCCCCTGGTGGTCAGAATCGGCACTTAGGTAGGGTTCATCGAATAGCGTGTCGAGCACGGTAAGTCCGGCCTGGAAGTATTTCTTGCCCGCTTCGTCTTTGCCCTGCCCCTGCAAGTAGTGACCCAGGCGCAGCAGCCCCTGGGCTCCAATGGCCGCTGCTGAGCTGTCCACCGGTTCATGCTCGTTGTAGGGATCAGCCGGGCGATCTAGGTAGTCGCCCATTTGGTGCAGGTGCGGCGCGCCGGTGTCCCAGTAGGGAATGCCGTCGGTAGGCGAGTGCTCGATGTAGAAGTCGCAGGTGGCGCGAGCGGCCTGCAGCATAAAGCGCGTCACCTCTTCGCGGCTGCCGAAATCTTCCAGCTCCTCATCAGGTAGGGTATCCACGAACTCCAATTCTTCGGCGAAGCCGCACATGGCCCAGGCCAGTCCGCGCGTCCAGGTAGTGAAGCCGGTGTAGCCCTGCTGGGAGTTGGGGCAGCGGTAGTTGCCGTCTTTGGTGTTGAAGATCGCCTCGTGGGCGGTGCGTCCGCGTAGGTCGTAGACGTCGCGCCCTTCACCGTAGAATACCGAGTAGTCGGCCGTGGCCCGCAGGTGGTGCAAGGCCCGATGCAGTAAGTTAATCTTACGGTCGTTTTCTGTCGATAGGGCATGTCCCAGTTGGTGAGCCACCATCAACGAACGAACCGACCGCACCGTGTCTACGAACAACGAGTGCGGCCCGTTGAACGAGTGGATAAATCCGGCCCCGACCCCGCCGCCCGACTTGATGGGCGTCCAGCGGCTGGCTTGCACCGCGCCGGATACTTTCAGGGCCAGTTCGTAAAAGTTCTGTTCGGCTTCATTGTGCGCTATTTTTCCCTCGTGCATCAGGCGGTGCAGGTTGCCGTAGGTGCTCAGATTGTTGAACCCGTGGTCGTGCACCCCAGTATGGCTCACGTGAGCCGCCATGTCTTTCACCGTGTGTTGGCGACCTATCTCCAGAAAAGTGGAATCACCGGTGGCGTCATACTGCAGAATGGCCGAGCCGTACTGAAAACCCTGCGTCCACTCGGTCCAGCCTCGGGTGGTGTATCGGCCCTTCACGGTGAACACCGGGGAGCCTTTGGCGGCGTCGTAGTGCTGCTCGATGCGCTGAATCTTTTCGGCCGACAGCTCCCACAAGCGGGTGATTTTGCGCAGCAGTCCGGCGGGGGTGAGCTTGGAGTTGATTTGAATCATAGATGATAAACGAATGCTGGAATGAGTGAATGATAGAGTGGAACAGGTGCTCGACGGCAAGGTAATGCAATTGCGTGAGTTTTGATAGGGTTGGTGAGGGTAAGACACGGCTTTTTCATAGAGTGAAACACATTGAAGGAGGCTATTCTATGCTAATCACCCCTCCCCCGCCCGAGGGCATAGCCATTGAGTAAGGTTTGTCGATGAAAACCCCCGTCGTAGCGGCCGACCAGCGAGACATCAAGGCAAAAACTCTGTGGATAAGTAGGAAACGGGTATGCTTTAGCATGATTACGCGTGTTTTCGTCGATATTCCTGAGGATCTGGCGCTACCACCGCGGGTAAATGTCGGCAAATGGCACAGTTTGGCCTATCTCTCTCTAGGTTTGGTCGTTGAGGCGTAGCATTAGGGGTGCTTTTTAGGGAGTAACAGTACGACTTTTGGGAGGTGGGCAGACGAACGCGTTGCAAGCGCGTCCAGCGTGGGCCGCTCCGCGTGGAACGCCCGCGTCACGGTGACCCCCGTGGGTGAGCTCAGCGTGGGACGCCCCGCGTGTCAAAATTGCTTGCCTCGCGTTTTACAAAAAGGCCGTGAAGTGTGAAATGCGCTTATTACAATGCTATAACTTGAGAACCAGAACTTCTTCTCCTGCTACGGTGATTTTACCGGTTAGGGGTGGTTCAAAACCTTCAGACGATGCGAAGAGTACGGTTGCCTTTTCAGTAGACAGGGTGTGCGTAGCCGCTTCCTTTCCGAAATTGATCAGCACCAGCACCTCCTGATCTTCGTGCACCCGCTTATACGCCATCAACTCACCCTCCAGGCCTACCGGCACAAAATCACCGACTTGCAAGGCGGGTTCCTGCTGCCGCACGGCAATCAGGCGTTGGTAGAACGACAACATGGATTCACCCTCCTCTTTTTGTTGCTCCACGTTCTTTTGAGGGTAATCGTCGGCCACCGGCAGCCAGGGCTCTACCGAAGAGAAACCGGCGTAGGCTTCTCCGTTCCACTGCATGGGCGTGCGCTGCGGGTCGCGGTTGGTGTCGGAAGCCGTGTTTTTCATATCCTGCCGACGGTGCGGCGGCACTTCCACGTCGTGCATGCCGATTTCATCGCCGTAGTACATAATCGGAGTGCCCCGCAGGGTGAGCAGCAGCACGGCGGCCAGGCGGGCTTGCGCTGGACTGGTGCGACTCACTAGGCGCGGTTGGTCGTGGTTGCCCAGCACCCAGTTGGGCCAGTCACCGGACGATAGACTCCCCTCGTAGCGGTTCACGTAGGCATAAATTTCGTCAGCCCGCCAGTTCATCAAAATCAGCTGAAAGTTGAAAGGCAAGTGCACTCCGTCGTTATCCTTACCGTAGTAGGCAACCAGGCGCTCGAGCGGTAGGTAAATCTCTCCGATCAGCAGGCGATCATCGTAGCGATCCACCAGCTGGCGCATGTCGGCGACAAAATCATGCACAATCGGTTGGTCTTCGGAGTAGACGCGCAGGTAACGCTTTTCATCCGACTCGCCTTCCCGGTAGTCTGGATTAGGCGGATTATCGCGAAAGTGCTCGTCTTTACCTAGGTGCCAAATCACGTCGATCCGGAAGCCGTCCACCCCCTTATCTAACCAAAACTGCATCACCGCCAGCATGGCCCGTTGCACCGCCGGGTTGCGCCAGTTCAGGTCGGGCTGTTCTTTCAGAAAGGCGTGGTAGTAGTACTGCTCGGTGGCTTCATCCCACTCCCAGGCCGACCCGCCAAACACGCTTTGCCAATTGTTGGGCGGTCGGCGATCCGGGACTTGGCGGGTTCCGTCCTCATCATAGATGGGGTCTTTCCAAATGTACCAATCGCGCTTAGGGTTGTCGCGCGACGCGCGGGACTCCTGAAACCAAGCATGCTGGTACGAGCTATGGTTGGGCACCAGGTCCAGGATCAGTTTCATGTCCCGCCGGTGCGTTTGCTCCAGTAGTTCGTCAAAATCGGCCATGCTGCCGAACAGTGGGTCAATATCGATATAGTCCGATATGTCATAACCGAAATCGGCCATCGGCGAGCGGAAGATCGGCGAAAGCCAAACAGCCTGCACTCCCAACGCTTGCAAGTAGTCGAGGCGCTGCATAATACCGGGCAAGTCGCCGGTGCCGTCGTGGTTGGTATCTTGAAACGAGCGGGGATAGATTTGGTAAATAATGCCGGTCTGCCACCACGCGTAGTTATCTGATGATTGTTGCATGAAGTCTGAGCTTGGTTTCGTTTGATGATTGCTTGTGTTGTTTACTGTTTCCGCAAAGCCGGACCGGTGGCACCCACGCGAAACCACCGGTATCCGTAGGTGCCGAGCAGTATCTGATGTACTCCTTTTTTATTGGCCTTGCTCTCTTCCACGTTGAGCAGGTCGATCAACTCCTGATCGTGCTCTTTTTTCAGGTTGATCTTAATCTCCACGGGTTCTTCCGAAAAGTTATGCAATACGAGCAACTGCTGCCCTTGCCAGTGATAGTAAAGGGCCAGCACGTGCGGATGATCCACCTCCACAATCTCCCAGTTGCCGTGGCCCACTTCGGGACACTCTTTGCGCAGGCGAATCATGGCTGTCATCCAGTTGAGCAGCGAGTCGGGCTGTCGTCGCTGTGCCTCTACGTTCACGTGCTCATAGCCAAACGGCCCCTCGTTAATCACGGGATGGATCAAGTCTTTGGCATCAGCCCCCGAAAAACCCGAGTTTTCTTCATCCGACCACTGCATGGGGGTGCGCACCGCCGCCCGTTCTTCCAGGCTCAGATCCTCACCCATGCCAATCTCGTCACCGTAGCGCAGCACGGGGGTGCCGGGCAGGGCAAACATCAGGCTGTAGGCCAGTTCGATATGAGCGCGATTGCCCAGCATGGGAGCCAACCGGCGGCGGATGCCCCGGTCGTAGAGTTGCATGTTCTTTTTTGGGCCGAAGCGCTCGAACACCTTCTGCCGCTGCTTCTCGGTGAGCCGACCCAGGTCCAGTTCGTCATGGTTGCGCAAGAACTGCGCCCACTGCGCGGTAGGGAAAATATCTTGCGTGGCCAGCAGCGCCTCCTTAAGGGGTTCCAGGTCGGCCGTAGCCAGGGCGTAGAACAGGTGCTGGTTCACGTAGAAATTGAACATCAGGTGGATGCCGCCCCCCTTCTTCCCGAAATACTGCTTGGCGTCTTCGGGCATCACGTTGGCTTCGCCCAGCAGCACAGAGTCCCCCCGGCGCCACTGCAAGAAGCGCCGCATGTCTTCTAGGTACTCGAAGCGGATTTTACGCTTGGTTTTGCCCGGCTGCTGCGTTTCCAGGATAAAAGGAAGGGCGTCTACCCGGAATCCGGCCACGCCCAGCGAAATCCAGAAGTTCATGATGCGGTGAATCTCCTGGCGCACCTGCGGATTGCCCATGTTCAGGTCGGGCTGGAAGTCATAGAAGCGGTGAAAGTAGTAGGACTTGGCTTCCTTGTCTTTGGTCCAGGTGGCCTTCTGCACTCCGGGAAACACCATGCCCTTGTTCCAATCGGAAGGGCGCTTCTTAGACCACACGTACCAGTCGTGGTGCTCGGTGTCCTCACCCTGCCGGGCCTCCTGAAACCAGGGATGCTCGTCGCTGGTGTGGTTCACCACCAGGTCAATGATCACCCGCAGGCCCAGGCCGTTGGCCAGGTGCATGAACTCGGCAAAATCGCCGCCGGAGCCGTGCCGCGGGTCCACCCCGTAGTAGTCTTTGATGTCGTAACCGTTGTCGCGGTTGGGCGTTGGCTGAAAGGGAGCCAACCAGAGTACGTCTACTCCCAACGAGCGCAGGTACTCCAACCGACGCGTGAGGCCCCGAAAGTCGCCGGTGCCGTCGCGGTTGGCGTCCATAAAGGTTTCCAGGTCAAGGCTGTAGATGATGGCGTTTTTGTACCAGTGGTTTTCAATCATTGGGCTGGATTTAGTAATAATAATGACCAATTTGACGGGCGGAATGTTTAGCGACGTGGTCTAAACAATCAGCCCCGGATTTGTATTAATTTATGGTAAACCCTTACCCAATTTGCTATGCCTACCTTTGGATACCAAATTTCGCACGAGCAGTTTTCGCCCCGCCACCTGCTGGAGTTGGCAAAGAAAGCCGAAGCGGCGGGCTTCGAAGAGCTTGCTTCGTCGGACCACCTATTTCCATGGAGTGCCGCCCAGGGCCACAGTGGCTTCGCCTGGAGCTGGATGGCCTCCGCCCTGGAGGCTACCAACCTGCCGTGCGGCGTGGTGAATGCCCCGGTGGAGCGTTACCACCCGGTGATCATCGCCCAGGCCTGCGCCACGCTGGCCCAGATGTACCCGGGGCGGTTCTGGCCCTCGTTCGGCAGCGGTGAATTTCTTAACGAGCACATCACTGGCAAGCACTGGCCCGAAAAGCAGTCGAGAAACGAGCGGTTGGCCGAGGCGGTGTCGATCATTAAGCGACTGTGGCAGGGCGAGCGCTTCACTCACCGGGGCGAGCACTTCGTGGCTGAGGAGGTGCAGGTATACTCACTACCCGACGAGCCGCTGCCTGCTATTGCGGCGGCCGTCACTCCGCGAACCGCCGAAGACGTGGCGGCCTGGGCCGACGGCTTGTACACCATCTGGCAGCCCCACAACGATTTACGCGAGGTGATTGCGGCGTTTCGGCGGGGCGGGGGCGAAGGGAAACCAATTTACGTGAAGTGCCATATCGCCTGTGCTCCCACCCAAGAACAGGCGCTGGATGAGGCACACGCGCAGTGGCGCACCAACGTGGGCACCAGCGCCATCCACGGGGAGTTGCGCACGCCCGAGCAGTTCGTGGCCGCTTCACAGTTTATCGGCCCGCACGAAGTGGCCGAGTCGGTGCGCTTGTCGCCCGACCCTGAGCAGCACGCCGAGTGGATTCGGCAGGATATGGAGCTAGGCTTTGAAAAGATTATCTTTCACAATGTGGGCACCAGCCAGGAGTACTTTATTGATTTCTACTCGAGGGAAGTGTTTCCGCGCGTGCGGTAGTCAGTTAAGGGATTCGTATTTTTCGGCGATGTAAGCGATGGATTCCTTTAGTTCGTTAATTTCTTCGGTGCATAGGCACTTGTAGGGTTCATCCATTTCGGCTATTTCAAGCAATCCGGCAATACGGTTGATACTACCCAGAAAGCGTTGGTGATGAAGATCGTACACCAAGCCATCGTGTAGTGCCTTGTAATCGTTGGGTTTGTCGAGGTAGTTCTTTTGGATATACTGAAGGCAGAAATAAAGGCAGGCTAAAATCACCGCAGAAGTACTGATGTCTACCCAAAGAGAAGTCTCATCTGCAAATGGTAGTGTCTCAAGAGTCAAATAGATACCGTATCCTGCAGATAACAACGACAAAAATTGCAGAACTTGATCCTTTTTAGGAACAGAGAAGTACCAAGCTATGGAAATTATTACAAACATGAGATTTAAACAGAAATTCCAAACAAACACTTCGAAGGAATCATAATAAGAAATCTCTATTCCTTCAGGAGCTAATCGCCAAAGTTGGTTCAGAAAGGGTAGAGACAATATTGCTACTGCACTAATTACTTTCCGCCTATCGTGGAAGAAGAACTGTAGGCTCTTTTTGGTGTGATTGATCTTTGGTTTGTTAATTACTTCCATGAATCGGCTGATTTGTTGTGATTTGGCTAGCTACATAACAAAAATACTCGAGCTCGCCAAAACTAACTAACTTTTGCTAGAAAGATAACAGAATTTAGAGAAGTTATCAATCATATTGCCTATTAACGCTTTTTCTTACAATAGTTCAATAGATTTGTTGCATGTCAAACACTAAACCCCTAACTAATGAAATCTGCTTTGAACCGAATTGCCCGTCTTTCTCTTGCTCTGTTGATCCCCGCAACATTTCTGATGAGTTGTCAAGAAGATTTGACCGAACCAGACCAAGCGTCACTCCCTAAAAGCAAGAGACAGATGTCTCCCGGTACTGATAAGAAAGGATAAGCTGAGCCTTCTTGAGAACAATTTTCAGTGAGATACTAAGTGAATACACGCCTTGCTTTTTGTCTCTACTGCAGGGATCATAATTGTACCTTGTTTGTTCAAGCAGTCCCGGTCTGCTCAATATAACGTTCCTCTAACATTTTTCATAACAAATTGAAATTTCTTGTCTCCGCGGGGTCCATAATCTCGCAGGCCAGGAATTAGCCTTACCTCGTCCGTGCGCAATCTTCTCTAAAAAGAACCCTTGCGCGCGGACAGTTTAGGCGGATAATGGAGCTGCTATATTGGTTGGAAAGAACGCACCACAGAAAAAGTTAGTCCTCGTTCTGTCCGTTCAGACCCCGCAACTGCTCTTCGATGGCGGCGATCTTCGCCTCGGCGTCGGCTAGCTTCTTGCGCTCAAGGGCGACCACCGCTTCGGGAGCGTTCTGTACGAAGCGCTCGTTGCCTAGTTTTTTCTTCACTGTCTTTAGGAAACCCACGTGGTAGTCACGTTCCTTCTCGAGCCGCTCCCGCTCAGCGACCGGGTCAATCGTGTCTTCCAGAGGTACGTAGAACTCGTCGGGCCTGCCCTGCATCGCGTTCACCCGAAAGCTGGCGGCCCCTTCGATCGGTTCCTCAGTGAAGGTGACGTCGGTCACGTTGGCTAGCTTGCGGATGATGCCGTCGAACTGCCGGTACACCTGGGAAGCGTCGGTTTTGATGAACAGCGGCAAACCCTCTTTGGGAGATAACTGTCTGCTGTTGCGCAAGTTACGCAGGTTGGTAACCACGTCGATCACCATGTCCCCGCCGCCCAACAAGGTGGCGTCGGCCTGCTGTTGATCAATGGTGGTGATGGGCTGGGGCCAGGGTGCCACAATCACGCAGTCGTCGGCCGCACGGTCGCGCAACTGGTGCCACACTTCTTCGGTGATAAAGGGCACGAAGGGGTGCAGCACCCGCGTCATCTGCTCGAAGAAGGTTAACGTGGCCTCGTAGGCGACCCGGTCAATGGGCGCTTCGTAGGCGGGTTTCACCATCTCGAGGTACCATGAGCAGAAGTCGTCGCGCATCAGTTTGTACACCGCCGTGAGCGCGTCGGACATGCGAAACTTCGCGAAGTGATCCTCCAATTCAATGAGCGTCTGGTTGAAACGCGCCGCGAACCAGGCAATGGCCGCGGTGTTGTCTTCGTTGACCAGCGCATCGTCTACTTGCCAACTCTTCACCAAGCGCAGGGCGTTCCAGATTTTGTTGGAGAAGTTGCGCCCCTGCTCGCACAATTTGATATCGAATAGCAGGTCGTTGCCCGCCGGAGAGCTAAACAGCATGCCGGTGCGGATGCCGTCGGCCCCGTACTGCTCGATCAGCTCCAATGGGTCGGGCGAGTTGCCGAGCGATTTCGACATCTTGCGACGTTGATGGTCGCGCACAATGCCGGTGAAGTACACGTTGCGGAACGGTGGCTGCTCCCGGTACTCGTAGCCGAAGATAATCATGCGGGCCACCCAGAAGAAGATAATCTCGGGGGCCGTCACCAGGTCGTTGGTGGGATAATAGTAGTTGATCTCGGGGTTGTCGGGGTGGCGGATGCCGTCGAACACACTGATGGGCCACAGTCCCGATGAGAACCAGGTGTCGAGCACGTCTTCGTCTTGTTGCAGGTCGGCAGCGGTGAGGTTGGGGTTGCCCGCCTTCTTCTTTGCCAGCTGCAGGGCTTCTTCCGGGGATTCGGCCACCACCACGGCACCATCGGGCAGGTAATAGGCCGGGATGCGCTGCCCCCACCACAGCTGACGCGAGATGTTCCAGTCGCGCACGTTTTCCATCCAGGCCCGGTACATGTTCTTGAACTTGGGCGGATGAAACCGGATGGTGTCGTTGAGCACGTTCTCCAGGGCAGGGTTCACCAGTTCTTCCATGCGCACAAACCACTGCACCGACAGTTTGGGCTCGATCACCGCGTTGGTGCGTTCCGAGAAGCCCACGTTGTTGGTATAGTCTTCGGCTTTTTCCAGTGCCCCGAGTTCGTCTAATTGCTTGGCAATCTTCTTGCGAACCACAAAGCGGTCTTCGCCCACGAAAAACTGGGCCGCTTCGCGCATGGTGCCGTCGTCGGCAATCACGTCGATGGTGTCGAGCTGGTGCTTCTGGCCCAGTTCGTAGTCATTCACGTCGTGGGCGGGAGTTATTTTGAGACAGCCGGTGCCAAAGTCCATCGTCACGTACTCATCTTCGATCACCGGCACGGCGCGGTTCACCAGGGGCACCACCACGCGCTTGCCCCGCAGGTGGTGGTAGCGCTCGTCATTGGGGTTCACGCCCACGGCGGTGTCGCCCAGGATGGTTTCGGGGCGGGTGGTGGCAATGGTCACAAAATCGTCGCTGCCCTCCACGGCGTAGCGCACGTAATAGAGTTTGGAGGCCACCTCCTGGTAGTTCACCTCGTCGTCCGACAGCCCGGTTTGCGCCTGCGGGTCCCAGTTGATCATGCGGTGTCCGCGGTAGATGTAGCCCTTGTTGTATAAGTCGACGAATACCTTGATCACCGACTCGCTCATCGGTTCGTCCATCGTGAAGCGGGTGCGCTCCCAGTCGCAGGAAGCGCCCAGTTTCTTGAGTTGCTCCAGGATGATGCCGCCGTACTTTTCTTTCCACTCCCAGGCATATTCCAGAAATTCGTCGCGACGCAGCGCGCGCTTGTCGATGCCCCGTTCTTTGAGCATGGCCACCACCTTGGCCTCGGTGGCGATGGAGGCGTGATCGGTGCCGGGTATCCAGCAGGCCGCCTTGCCTTCCATGCGTGCCTTGCGGGTGAGAATATCCTGGATGGTGTTGTTGAGCATGTGCCCCATGTGCAGCACCCCGGTCACGTTGGGCGGCGGAATCACCACCGTGTAGGGTTCTTGATCGGGATTGGGTTCGGAGTGGAAGAAGTTATGGTCGAGCCACCGTTGGTACCACTTGTCTTCAACGGCTTGCGGATCGTACTGGGCAGAGAGGGACATGGATTGGATGTTGGATAGTGGATGTTGGATGACTTTCTGGATGGCCTGATACTGGATGCTGGATGATTTTCTGGGTGGTCAGATGTTGGATGCTGGATGATTTTCTGGGTGGTCAGATGTTGGATGCTGGACTGGATGATTAAACGTTGGTTTGCATCGCCAAGTGTAAGGCAATCGGGATCATAATGCAACCCCGCGGGCAACTAAAAGTTATGCTACGGCTTTTGCTAAACAAATTGAGTTACTTGCGGCTTACTAGTTCATGAAATTGCTCTACGTATTTCCCCATCCCGACGACGAGTCGTTTGGTCCGGCGGCGGCCATGCACGCCCAGTTGCGGGCCGGTCATGATGTGTATCTGCTCACCCTCACCCGCGGCGGGGCCACCAAGCAACGCCACAAACTGGGCCTGAGCGTAGAGCAGATGGGCGAGGTGCGCCACGATGAGATGCGGGCGGTGGAAAAAACCCTGGGCCTCACCGGCATGACGGTGCTCAACCTGCCCGACAGCGGCCTCAAGGAAATGGACCCCCGCGACATTGAGCGGGTGGTGACCGAGCACGTGCAGGCCATCCGACCCGACGTGCTGGTGTCGTATCCGGTGCACGGCATCAGTGGCTTTCACGACCACCTGGTGATGCACGCGGTGATCAAAAACGTGTACCTGAACCTCAGAGACCGGGGCGTGGACTATCTGCACCGGCTGGCTTTTTTCACGGTGCGCTACCAGGGCGACGGCACCTTTAAGAAAGGGCACGACTTTATTCTAAAGCAGTCGCTCGACGAGGAGATTGATTGCTCGGTGCCCATCAATGATGAAGATGTTGAGGCCATGAAGCGGGCGCTGGCCTGTTATGAAACTTACCAGGAAGTGATTGAGGACACCGGCGTGGCCGACATGTTCAGCGAGGCAATTCACTTTGAAATCTACGGCGAATCATTTGACCCTCCCTTGACGGATTTGACGGAGGCTTTAAGTTAGTTGGTTCGGGATTCTCCGTTCTGGGTTTAGAGGTTCGGAGTTCTAGGTTTTCGAGATTCAGACTGGGGAGGGTGCCTATTTTTTCAGTCGGGTAAGAACCAAGGCAAAATTCTACCAAAAGTTGTAGGCCGATGAGCGGCGAAAACCGGAAAATGGGCCATTGATGACCACCAAAGAATGGCTCAAGAACGGTCTCGATGGAAACATCTACTCGAAAGAATAGCTCCGCACCGGGTTTGACGCGCAGTTTCGGTCGAAATTATCGCTCGAAACCAGGTTTGAGCCGTTATCTTTGCCCGACAAGTAGGTTATTACCGGTCATGCGTCATTTTTTCGAACCAAACAGTGACTCATGACCGGTGACAAGCCATTGCTTCGACGCAATAAGTGCTTCAGACGGACATTTGTCCCTTTCTCCCAGGATAAGCAGTCCCCTCGATGGAAGTTGGTTTTGTGGGAAGAAGCGCAATAAAAGGATTAGAGATAGCTGAACCGCGATGTACCTTCTAAAGTGATTGGTTCTGGGTTCTGAAATGCAAACTCAGAATTCCGAACCTTCAACCCAGAACCTTTGAACTCCAAACATCATTCGTATCGTAAAGCTTCTACCGGATTGATTTGGGCGGCCCGGAACGAGCGGTAACTGATCGTAAGCAGAGCAATCACTAGCCCGGCCACTCCTGCCACCACAAACACCCAGAGGGCAACGTCGGTGCGGTAAGCAAAGTTGTCGAGCCACCGCTGCATCAGGAAGTAGGCCAGCGGGGCTGCCACCGCGAAACCGATCAGCACCAGCCGCACAAACGAACCAGACAACATCAGCACAATGCTGGTCACCGACGCGCCCAGTGCCTTGCGAATGCCGATCTCCTTGGTGCGCCGCGTCGCCGCGTAGGATGCCAGTCCGAACAAACCCAGGCACGAAATCACCACCGCAATAATGGCGAAGTAGTTGGCCAATCGCCCCATCACCTGCTCACTGCGGTACATCCGGTCAAATTCATCGTCCATGAAGTGGTACTCGAATGGATAGGCGGCATTATACTGCGTGTGCACGTCCTCCAGGGCGGCGATGGCCTGCTGCGTCTCCCCCGCCCGGGTGCGCACGTACAGCATCCAGTTGTAGTCGGGAGCGTAGCGCAGGATCAGCGGCTCGATGGGCACGTGCAGCGACTGCAGGTGAAAGTCCTTCACCACCCCAATGATCTGCCCCGGCTGCTCCCAAAACTCCAGGTTTTGCCCCACCGGCTGCTCCATATTCATCACCCGGGCGGCCGTCTCGTTGATGATGTAGTTGGCCGTGTCGGTGCCGAACTCAGCCGAGAAATCGCGACCCTCCTTGAGCTCCATGCGCATGGTTTCCAGAAAGCCCAGGTCGGTGTTGATAATGTAGAAAATCGCTCCGTCGTCGTCGCTTTTGCCGTCCCAGGTGGGGTCGCCGGTGGAGTTGTTCACGGTGAGCGGGTTCTGGTTGGAAGAGGTCACGTTCACGATGCCTGGGTTACGGAGCAGGCCGTTGCGCACCGTTTCGTAGTGCTCGCGCGCGTTGCCCAGGGAGGTATACACCAGGTGGTCGCGCTCGAGCCCCAGGTCTTTGGTCTGGATGTAGCGCACCTGCCGGTGCACCACCAGGGTGCCGATGATCATCAGCATCGACAGGGCGAACTGGAACACCACCAGGGCTTTGCGCAGGTTGGCCGCCCCAAAGTGCGAAGCCAGGTTGCCCTTGAGCACCCGCACGGTGTTGAACGACGACAAAAACAGCGCCGGATAGCTGCCCGCCAGCAACCCGGTGAGCAGCACCAGTCCGAGCCCCAGCAGCCAGTTGGCGGGGCGAGACAGGTCGACGGTGACGGCCTTGCCGGTGAGTTCGTTAAACACCGGCAGCAGCAAGAACACGAACAGCAGCGCCAGCAGCAGGGCCATCCCCGCCAGCAGCACGGCTTCGCCGATAAACTGCAGGATGAGCGACCCCCGGAAGGCCCCCACCGCCTTGCGGATGCCAATCTCCTTGGCGCGCTGCGACGACTGCGCGGTGGCCAAGTTCATGAAGTTGATGCAGGCGATGAGCAAGATGAGCACGGCCACCACCGAGAAGATGCGCACGAAGGCGATGCGTCCCCCGGTGTTCTCGCCGTTTTCGAAATTAGAGTAGAGGTACTGCTTCTCGAAAGGGTGCAGGAACAGCGCTACCCCCTCATCCACCTGCGGGTGGTTGTCGACGATCAAATCGCGGATTTTACGCTCGAACGCGGTCGGGTCGGTGCCGGGGCGCAGTTGCACGTAGGTGTTGAAATAGTAGTTGCCCCAGTGCATTTCGCCCTGGTCTTGCAGGTAGCGGGCCAACGGCCGGATAAACTCGAACTGCAACGAAGAGTAGGCCGGAATGTCCTGAAACACCCCACCAATCTTCAGTGGGTCTTCGTCGTCGATGGTCAGCAGCGTGCCCACCAGGTTCTGCTGCGCCCAGTCGGAGCCGTAGAGCTTGGCGGCCAGGGCCTCGGAGATCACGATGCTGTTGATATCTTTTAGCGCGGTGCTGGTGTCGCCCTGCACCAGCGGAAACGAGAACAAGGTGAACAACGACGGACTGCCGTAGTAGCCCTGCTCCTGGATACGCCGTTCGGCCACGGTGAACAAAATGCTGCGTTGGCCTCCTTGCATCACGGCGGTTTGCTCCACTTCGGGGTAGCGGGTGTTCAGGATGGGTTGCAGGGGCTGGGGGGTGTTGCTCCAGGTGGTGATCTTCTCGGTTTGCTGCATGTTGGTCATCACCTGGTAGATGCGGTCGCCCCCGGTGTGAAAGCGGTCGTGCCGCAGTTCGTCGCGCACCCACAGGGCCATCAGGATGCTACAGGCGATGCCGAGCGCCAGTCCGAAAATGTTGATAAAGGTGAACATCTTGTGCTTCCAGAAATTGCGGAAAGCGATGGTGAAGTAGTTGCGCAGCATGATTGGGTGGGTTAGGTGGCGGGCGGTTTGCTCAAAATAAAAAACCGGGGGCAAAAATCATAATCAAATTATCTGGTGCCTTCGTCGGTTGGCAAGGATTGGTCGCCGTCCGCTCTGTCGTATTTCTCCAAAAACTCGCCATAGAGTTTAAGCAGGCGTCGATCAACTTTCAGAAAGTTTTCTATGAATGCTTCATTAATAATGAGGCTGTTTAGCGAACTGAAGAACGAAGGATCACGCGTGTACAAGGAGCCCAGATACTCCTCGACTCTGCTTTCACGCTTGAGTTGCGTATCGTAAATCTCAGCTGCGTCCATCACCATGTTTTCATCGATAGCACTCAGTGAGTTTGAGATCACCAGAGCTTGCCAAGCGGCTTGCGTGAGTTCAAAATTATCAATGCCACGACCTTCAAAAGTAATCGTATCCTCAGGATTTGCTTTTAGCAACGCGATAGAAACAGCCAATTTAGGAAGGCGTTGGCTATTTTTTTCGACGTTGACCTCTACGGTCGACATGTTTTTCCGAATCTCCTTCACCACGTTGGCTACCGCCATATCGGCCCGCTGTTGCTCCTTCACTCCCTGCCACCACGAGTTGATGCCGAAGGCCAGCAGCACGGCCAGCACCACCGGGGGCACTTCCAGGGCCATTTTCTTCCAGAAGGGATAGCGGACGTTGCGCCGGTTGTTTTCCTGCACCTGCTCGTTGAGTTGGCTCACGGCGGTCACCAGGTGCGCGAGTTGGGCGTTGGTCTGCTGCTGTTGCTCGATCATGGTCTGCAGCTTCGGGGCAAGTTGATCCGCGCTGCCCGACTGCGACATCTGCTGCTTGATGGCTTTCTTGATAATCTCGGCGAGGCGTTCGCCGAAGAAGTTGAAGGGAGGAGGGCCGGAGGAGGTGTCCATGCGGTGATAACTGCCGAGGGGGGCAGATGGTTATCGTTCCTGTTCTGTCCGGATGTTCCTTTGCTTGATTGGTGGTTCGATCGAATTGGTTAAAAATATTGAATGATGAATAGAGGTTATTTTGATAAATCCTTGAGGCTCGTGTCGACACGAGCCTCCGGAAAAATTATCAGAATAAAGTTTGATAAGGAACACCGAATGATGAAGCTACAAAAAACTGGACGGCTAATTACATACGATTTGATCGCCAATTGCGTAGTCAATCAGCTGTCGAAGCCGGGACGGATGAAGGCGGGGGCGTCGGGGAACTGCCGGAGGGTGGCTTGTCGGGTGCGCTCCAGGCTCGCCAAGTGCTGCAAAATGTCGTCCTGATGAGCCTCCAGGTGTTGGTAGAGCACCATCCAGGCCGCCAGCGAGCGTTCGATGCCGATCAGCGCCACCTTGGCCGAACCGTTGGCATCGTCGATGTCGTCTTCCTCTAGCCAGGGCGAACGCAGGCCGTGCTGGGCGCGTCGCAGCTTCACCTCGATCTGGTACAGATACCACTGAACCACCTCCAGGGCTTCGCCGATAGCTTCGGCCCGATCTGCTGCCCCCGTCAATCCCAGCTCCAGTTCGTAAGTAAATTCATCGCGCACGGCAGGCAGCTTTTCTCTGAGCCAGTCCCCGGCCTGCTGGCCGTACGTGCGCGCCGCCTGCGTAAACTCCGGTGCTTCTGCTTCCTCCTCCGGCTCCGGGGTCAGTTCGTCGGGCAGCTTCTCCAGGTCAATGTTCATCTCCGCGGCGGCTGCTTGCAACAGTTGCATCGCCTCATCCAGCTTAGCCCCTAATCGCTCCCAGAACATTTTGTTTTTGGGGTCGTCACTTTCGGGATACCGGGCGTTTTCTTCTTGTTCGTCGGCGTACACCCGGCACCGGTGGGTGAGCGGACATCGTTCGCACCAGCGGTCGCAGTAGTTGTAGATGCCCGGAATAAACTGTTCCTCGTTCATGGTTACTGAAAGTTGAGTCGATACACCACCCCCACTTGCAGAGGCACAAACGTCAGAGTTTCGTCGATGATATCTTCTACAAACGGAATATCTTCTTCGATGAAGATGGTTTGCAAGCGGGTATCGGCCCGCAGACTCCAGCGAGGGGCGACCGACACTTCTACGCCCACCACCGGTGCCACCCCCCAGTAGCGGCGCGATACTTTCAGACCGAAACCGGCAGCGGTGATCTGGTTGGTGCTTCCCTCTACTCCGATATAGGGCATAACGCGCCGCAGCGGCCACGAAAAGCGTACGCCTCCGTTCCAGGCAGAGGCCGTCAGATCGAGCGAAAGCAGTTCGGGCAGGTTGAGGAGCGATACGATAAGGGAGTTAATGTTCAAGTTTTCCAGATCAGACTGAAGCTCGAAGCGGTAGCGGTCGTAGGCCACCACCACGCCGACGTGCTCAGTGAGTTGGTAGCCCACTTCCAGGCCGTAACCCGCCCGGGGGTTACCATACTCCTCGGTGTCGCCCACCGGCAGGGCGGTATTAAACTG
The DNA here is from genome assembly GCA_965217295.1 of Cyclobacteriaceae bacterium. Classification (GTDB taxonomy): domain Bacteria; phylum Bacteroidota; class Bacteroidia; order Cytophagales; family Cyclobacteriaceae; genus Tunicatimonas. Next base: position 10,746 of record CBDCHR010000008.1, on the reverse strand, counting down.
GGGGGTGATGGATAGTTGGGCGTGGGCAGCGTGCGTCGCCAGTAGCAGACCCGTTCCAAAGATAAAGCGTAGCCAATAGGACATGGCTACCGAACCCGAAACTCCGCTAAATGTTGGGCGGAGGGGAGGCGTTCGCCGTTAGCGCACATCTGGTTATGGCTCTTGCCTATTGATTCTCCTCGAAATCTACCCGCACAATCTCAAACTCGTCGCGCGACGGATCGCCCGAGAATAGTTCATTCAGGTGAGCATAGAGCACGTAGAAGTTACGACCCCGCTGCGCCACTGTGGTCGGAAACACCGAACCGGTAGCAAAATCACCCACTGCGTGGGCCGATGCCCAGTGGTCGTAACTGGTCAGTGCCACCACTTTTCCATTTTCGCCTCCCCCGTCGTTGTTCACCACCAGCAGGGTTTGCGCATCATCGCTCAGATAGAGTCCATCGGGCGAGGTCACGCTCCCCGCTTCAGAGTTGATGGCCGAGAAACTGGTGGGCTCGTCGAGGGGCACGGTATACAGGGTAGCAGTTTCGGAAAACGCCACGACTAGATAGCCGTCCGGATGATACACCACACCGTTAAGTCCGAAAGCTTCGGGAGACGAGGGTTGAAAAGTATCGTCGCGCAAAAACACGGTGGCCTCGCCCTGCGGGTCGACCTTATAGACAATGGGCGAGAAGCTATCAGTCACGTAGGCGTTGCCGTGCCGGTCGACGGCTACGTCGTTGGCAAAGTGCGGCGCTTGGTCATCGGCTACGGCAATCAGGTCGGTAAAGAACTGCCGCTCGCCCGTGGTCAAATCATAGCTGCCTAGCGCGGCCACTCCGGCGGTGCTGGGGTCCGACACGCACACCAGCAGGCGGTGGCGCGCCTCGTCGATCTCGATGCCAATGGTGGCCCCAAAGTCGTCGTCCTCAATGAAAGCTTCGTAGTTACCCTGATCGTCTACGGCCCCGATGGTGCCGCGCGTGAGGGAAGAAACCAGGAAGCGGTGACCTTTGGCGTCATACTCCACTCCTTCGGGAAACAGCGCCGCTTCGGTGATCACAATTTCTTCGGGCAAGTCGTTGACCTGGCGGTCGATGTTGCGCAGTATCTCGTTGAAATAAGGATCACAGCCATTCAACAGTGGAACCATGAGAGCTAGGAAGATTAGAAGGCGGATAGGAAAGGACAAGGATTGCATACTGGGGCGGGTTAGATGGCTATTGCATGGTAAACCGGGCGGCCTCACGAAATGTTGCTGTAAACTTCTGGTTATTTTGCGCCCGGCTGTTCTTGCTCAGATGCTCACCTAAACCTCTTCGCTAGCGGGCTTTTCTGCCCATTTTAACAAAAATTGCTGAAAACGAGTTAATTGTCCATTTCACGTTTACCTCCCTCAAACCAAATCCTTTGTCGCTAAAGAGACATTTGCGAACCGTACCCTGGCTCGATAAGCTGGTCGACCTGCTGGTGGTGATCCTGGGTATCAGCATTGCCTTTGGGATCAATAACTGGGCGGATGGGAGGAAGAATGATCGGAAGAAGGAGCAGTATTTGGTCAACTTGTCTCACGATTTGCGGGTTGACTCGCTGGCATTGGTCAAGCATGAGCAGGGATTGGAGAACCTGCGCAACGTGATAGATACCCTACAGATGCTTACGTATCGTCGCGAACTCTCGAAAGCAGACACCATTGCTAAAGTGTTTATGAAGTTGGGTTCGGTCGGATTCTTCACACCAGAAGACTATACTTACCGAGCCCTGCAACAAACGGGTGATTTCAGTTTGTTGTCAGCTGACAGCATGCAACTGGCGGTGGCTAAGCTGTACGACACCTACGAGAAATTACAGATACAGGAAGACCTCTATAAGACGATTCAACTTGATTATGTGGTGCCCTACAATTTCAATTACAACTACTACACTGGTGAAATGCTCGACCCGGAAGTCTATTTTCAGCCCAAGCTCAGCGAGGTTTTAGGCGCACTCAATAGTAACACACAAGGCAGGTTGAAAAATACAATCCAGGCACGGGAGCAATTGATTACCATTCATCGGCTTGTTGATGAGGAGTTGAACCGATGAGGTGAGTAGATACGGTTGGTTTTGGTCTTCGTAGCGCGGGATTCCTTCGCTCGGGGGCGACTCGTCTTCGTCAATTTCCCTTACTTTCTCGCTCGGAATGGCGTCCGGAGTGTCCGATTTCGGACAGGTACTGTCACGAAAACGATACAGTGGGGTGGGGTCGGAAGAAGCTATAAAAACGGTAACTTACTGACTGTCAGCGTAGTAAAAATAGTTTCCGCAGTTTGGAAAGACCTTTGCACTTTTTATCGGAGAAACTTATTGCTACGTCTAACTTATCCTATTCATGCTCACCAATTATCTGAAAATTGCCCTGCGCACCCTGCGCAAAAAACCTTTTTACACCGGCATCAACATCCTGGGCCTGGCCATCGGCATGGCCGCCTGCCTGCTCATCTCCCTCTACGTGCTCGACGAACTCAGCTACGACCGCTTCCACGAAAAAGCCGATCGTATTTATCGGGTGACTACCTTGACCACCCGTATGGGTTCGACGGAGGAACGGGGAATGGCCGCCACCAACTACCACATCGGGGAGGTAATCGACGATGAGATTCCTGAGGTAGAAACCACCGTGCGGGTGCACCAGGAATGGGAGCAACTTGTGAAGCACGCGGGTGAGATATATCCTGGGGCGCGTACGCTGGCCGTCGACAGCACCTTCTTCCGGGTATTCACCTTTCCGCTAAGCGAAGGTAATCCGGAAACTGCGTTGCGGGAGCCCGCTTCGGTGGTGCTCACCGAACGGCTGGCCAAAATCATCTTCGGGCGCAGCCGCGGGGTGGTGGGCAATACCCTAACCGTGGCCGGACAGTTTCGTAAGGTAACTGCCGTGGCGGAGAATCCGCCCGCGAACGCTCACTTTCACTTCGACCTGCTGCTTCCCATTGTGCCCCGCGTAACCGATCAGGTGAACTGGTTCAACGTGAACGCTACCCTGTCTACCTATTTTCTGCTGGCCGAAGGGGCTTCGGTCACCGACGTACCCAATAAAATTTACCAGCTGCTACTCAAGTATAATCCCAAAGCCGAACAGTTTATCAACGAAGGAAAGGCCGAAGTTACCTTCAGTGCCCAACCGCTCACCGACATTCACCTGCACTCCGACCTGCGGTTTGAACTAAAGGGCAACAGTGACATTCGCTACGTCTATATCTTCTCAGCGATTGCGCTGTTTATTCTGGTTATCGCTATCATCAACTTCGTGAACCTGGCCACCGCCCGCTCGGCCGACCGAGCCAAGGAAGTGGGCGTACGCAAAACGCTGGGGTCGGTGCGCAGTGCGCTGGTGGGGCAGTTTATGGCTGAATCGCTACTGGTGAGCTTCATCGCCATGCTGCTGGCACTAGGGCTGGCTGAAATCTTTCGCCGTCCGTTTAACGAGCTGGCCGCCAAGTCGCTCACCCTGAGCGTCACCGAAAATGGCAGTATGTGGGTCGCCATTTTGGTGATTGCCGTGGTGGTTGGCGTCATCGCCGGACTGTACCCCGCGCTGTACCTCACCAAGTTTCGGCCGGTCGATGTGCTCCGCGGTCGGTTGTCATCGAGCCGCCGGGGGCGCAAGCTCCGTAATCTGTTGGTCGTGTTTCAGTTCGCTACTACCATTGGTTTAATTGTGTGCACCGGGCTGGTGTATCAGCAGTTGCAGTACCTGCAGAACAAAAGCCTGGGCTATACCAAAAAGAACGTGATTATGTTACCTAATAAGCTAGGAGCAGGCTACGATGCATTTATGAACGAGGTGGGCACCTATCCTCAGGTTTTGTCTACTACCGCCTCGCAGCAGAGTCCGCACCTGATCACCAACGGGCAAAGTACCAATGTGAAGGGGAGCGAAGAATCGTACCAGATCAAACGGGCGTACGGCGACTACGATTTCCTGTCTACCTACGACATTGAGCTCAGCGCCGGGCGCTACTTCGACCCCCGGCGGGCGGGCGACACGGCCCGGATGGTGCTCAACGAAGCGGCGGTGCGGATGATGAACATTGACGAACCCATCGGGGCGCTGGTGCAACGAGGGCGCGACTACCTCGAGGTGATTGGGGTGGTGAAGGACTTCCACTTCCAGTCGCTGCGCAGTGAGATTGCCCCCCTTATGATTCTGCTATCGTACGAAGACTGGAGCAACCAGCAAATAGCCGTACGCATCAGCGGACAAGACGTGCCGGGCACGCTGGCGTTCCTGCAATCCACCTGGGAAAAGTACGCCACCGACGCTCCCTTCACCTACTCCTTTTTGGATCAGGACTACGAAAGCCTGTATCGGGCCGAGTCGCGCCTGAGCCGGGTGTTCGGCATCTTCACCGGGCTGGCGATCTTCGTGGCCTGCCTGGGGTTGCTGGCGCTGGCCGCCTTTCTGGCCGAGCAGCGCACCAAAGAGATTGGCATCCGCAAGGTGATGGGGGCGTCGGTACGCAGCATTGTGCTGCTGCTTTCCAAGGGCTTCACGCGCCTGGTGCTCATCGCCTTCGTGATCGCCATTCCGCTGGCCTACTGGGCCATGCAAACCTGGCTGTCGGACTTTGCCTACCGCATCGAGATCAGCGCGTGGCCCTTCTTGCTGGCCGGCGGCGTGGCCCTGCTCATCGCCTGGCTCACGATCAGCTATCAGTCGATTAAAGCCGCTTTGTCCAATCCGGTGGATGCCCTGCGGGACGAGTAGAATTGGATGACTTTCTACGGGGCAAGATATTGGATGGTGGATGATCTTCTGGGTGGCAGAGATGTTGGATATTAGAAGTTGGTCGTGCAAAATCCGCCATCCACCATCTAACCAACCCCCTGCAAGTCATCCGCGCGGCGGCCGCCACCATCCAATATCCAATATCTGACCATCCAGAAGATCAAATCACCCATACACCTCCAGCAGTTCTTGTAATTCGGCTAGGGTGTTGGCTTCGTCGGTTTTTTTGTCGTGCCGCCACCGTAGGATGCGCGGAAACCGCAGGGCCACGCCCGATTTGTGGCGTTTGGAGCGCTGAATGCCCTCAAAACCGATCTCAAACACCAGTTTCGGAGTCACCGCCCGCACCGGACCGAACTTTTCCTGCGTGTTGCGCTTCACGAAGTTGTCCACCTGCCGAATCTCGGCGTCGGTGAGGCCCGAGTAGGCCTTGGTGAAGGGCACCAGTTGTCGCTGTCCGTCGCGCTCGTCCCACACCGCGAAGGTGTAGTCGGTGAACAAGCCCGCCCGGCGGCCCGAGCCGCGCATGGCGTTGATGAGTACGCCGTCAATGGTGAGCGGCTCCACCTTCCACTTCCACCAGTCGCCCCGCTTGCGTCCCACCTGGTAGGCCGACGCGCGGCGCTTGAGCATAAAGCCCTCGGCGTAGTACTCCCGCGAGCGTTCGCGTAATTCTTTCAAGGCTTCCCAATCGTCGGCTTCCACAATGACGGATAACTGAAACACGGACAGCTCCGCGTGCTGCGCTTGCAAAGCTTCCAGCAACTTCCGCCGTTCGCTCAGGGGTTTTTCCCGAATGTCGGTGCCCTGCCACTCCAACAAGTCGTAAGCCATCAGCACCACCGGGGCGCTTTTCAGAATGCTTTTGGTGACGTTCTTGCGTCCGATGCGGGTTTGCAGTGCCGCAAAGGGGAGCGGTTGGTCGAGCGTATAGGGCAAAATCTCACCGTCGATCACCGTGCCATCGGGCAGGGCCGTTTCGAAGGGAGCAAACTCGGGAAACTTATCGGTGATTAGTTCTTCACCCCGTGACCAGACGTAGAGCTTGCCGCCCCGCACGATCACCTGCGCGCGGATGCCATCCCACTTCCACTCGGCCTGCCAGTCGGCTACCGGACCAAAGGACGCGATCTGTTCGGCGTCGGTGGGGTGCGCTAGAAAGAAGGGGTAGGGGCGCGACAGTTGATCGCCCGCGTTGTGCTGCAAAATGAGGTTCTCAAACGTGGTGGTGCTGGGCTTCCAGTCGCCCATCAGGCGGTGGGCCACGATGGTTTTGTCCAGATCATACACCTCGGCCACGGCGCGCGTCACCAGGTTTTGCGACACCCCAATGCGGAAGCTGCTGGTCATCAGCTTGGTGAACACGAACGTTTCGGGCTGGGTCATCTGCTGCCAGGCGGCCACGGTGCGCGCTTTTTTCTCGTCATCGTCCAGCGGACCGAGCGCCTGTAGGTAGTCGATCCAGTAGGCCAGCGACTGGTCCTGCGTGGTGGTGGGTGGCGGTAAAATGAGTGAGATCGTCTCGGCCAGGTCGCCCACCGAGTGGTACGATTCTTCGAGGAGCCAGTCGGGAATTTCGGCCAGTTCGGCGGCCCACTGCCGCAGCAGCGACGACTTCACGGGGCGGCGCGGCCGCTTGTGGGTGAAGAACGCCAGCGTCCAGAGTTGGTCCGGTTCGGGTGCTTCCGAAAAATAAGATTTGATAAGCGCTACCTTATCGTTAGTTTTATTGGTCTGATCGAGCTGGACAAAGAGTTCGGCAAATTGTTTCACGAGGGTAGCGGTTTGATATACCAACCTCCGGGTGAGTTCCAATGTTTCCGTGGCCCTAGTCCTTATCCTATGAGCACTTACTATCGCATCATTTGCTTCATTCTCTTGACGGTTGGCCTCCAACCGGCAACCGCCCAATCGGCCCCGCCCAACGTCATCGTGTTTATCGCCGACGATGCCGGGTGGCGCGATTTCGGCTGCTACGGAAACTCGGCCATCCGCACGCCCACCATCGACCGGCTGGCTCGGGAGGGCATGCGCTTCGACCAGGTATTTCTCCCTAGTCCGCAGTGCAGTCCCACGCGCACCAGCCTGCTGGCCGGACAGTACGCCCACACGCTGCGCACCGAGGATTTGCACTCGCCCCTGGCCGAAGGGCAAACCATTCTGCCCACGCACCTGAAAAAAGCCGGGTACTACACCGGGCTGATCGGCAAATCGCACATCGGCCCGGCCGCCGAGGCGCAGTTTGACTTCGTGGAGCCCTTCAAACAAAACGAACCCCAGCCCGACGATTTCAAAACCTTGCTCACTGAGGCCGAAGATCAACCCTTTTTTGTGTGGTACGCTTTTTCCGATCCGCACCGCGTCTACCAGCCCGGAGCCATTGCCGAACCGCACGATCCGGCCGCCGTGATAGTGCCCCCCTATTTGATAGACAACCAAGAAACGCGGCAGGATTTGGCGCTCTACTACGACGAAATCGGGCGACTGGACCGCAACGTAGCGCGGGTGCTGCAACTGCTGGAGGAAGTAGGCAAGGCATCTACTACCGTCATCTTCTTCCTGTCGGACAACGGCAAACCCTTCACCCGGGCCAAAGGCACTTTGTATGATGAGGGCATTCGCACGCCCCTGATTGTGCGCTGGCCCGAGCGGATTAAAGCACGGTCTACCTACGGCGGGCTGCTCAGCGCGGTGCACCTGGCGCCCACCATCCTGGACTTGGCCGGAGCAAAAGCCGACACGGCGATGGTGGGACGAAGTATATTGCCTATTCTGACGCAACAGGCCACGGAGGCCGACCCGTTTGTGTTTAGCGAGCGCAACTGGCACGACTGCGATGAGCATATGCGCAGCGTGCGGAGTGATAGCTTCAAATTGATTAAGAATGCCTACATCGAATGGCCCCACGGCACGGCGGCCGATCTAGCGGGCAGCCCGTCGCACCAGGCGCTGCTGCGGGCAAAAGCGCAAGGAACGCTCACCGATGCCCAACAACTGATCTTCCAGGTGCCGCGGCCCGAGATAGAGTTTTATAATGTGAAGGAAGACCCCTACGAACTGAACAACCTGGCCTACGACGTGCGCTACCGTCCGCAGATTCAGGCGCACTACGCGGCTTTGTGGCAGTGGCAGCAGCAAACCGATGATTTCCCGCCCCACCGTCGCCGTCGCTATGACAACACTGACCGCGTTACCGGAACGATGTACGGCGGCGTACCGAAAGCCTACGGAAACGAAGATTAAATTGAAATAGTGCTATTCATATAGAAATTATTATATAAAAAAGAGCGACTTATTCATTGATTTCTGCTTATTGTACTTTTATCAGTAGTTTGCTGTTTTTAAGCAAGTAGAAAAACGGAATATTTGCAGCTAAGCTAAAACACCCCTTTGGCGTAAGGTAGAGGTAAATCTTTTTGATGAAGCTAGCGAATACCGTACTTATTGGAATGTTACTAATCGGAGCGCTGTCGGCTTGTCACCGCGGGATGATCTGTCCGGCCTTCCAGAGCAGCTTCATTCAGGATGATAGCGTGCGGATGGTGGTGTTTTCACCCTTTCAGGGCGATTCGCTGCCTAAAGTGTTACCGGTTGATAAAAACAGCTTTGGCATCATCGAGCAGTTGACCTACGCGCAGAAGATCAACTCATTCAAGACCATCGAGATGGAACTGGTGTTTCCGCCCATGCCACCCGCTACTGATTCTACCGCCCTGCTGGCCCCGCCCGTGCCCGGCGACTCGCTGGAATACCAGATGACCAATCAGAAATAGTTTGTGGGGACACGCCGCGGCGTGTCCCCACAATTTACACCACCACGTTCACAATTTTCTGCGGCACCACAATCACCCGTTTGGGTGGCTTGCCCTCGATCCACTTCTGAATTTCCTCAGCGGCCAGCACTTCTTTCTCAATAGCTTCTTTGGGCATATCCAGGGCGAAACTCATTTTAGTGCGCAGCTTGCCGTTGATCGATATAGGGTACTCAAAAACGCTTTCTACCAACAGACTTTCGTCGTAGGCCGGGAATTCGGTTTGCGTCACGCTGCTGTCGTGGCCCAGTTGGTGCCACAGTTCTTCGGCCAGGTGCGGGGCGTAGGGCGACAGGATGACTACTAAATCGGTGAGCACCGCCCGGTGGTGGCAGCCAAGCGCGGTGAGTTCGTTCACGCCGATCATAAAGCTACTCACCGCCGTGTTGAACGAGTAACTTTCAATGTCTTCCTGCGTCTTCTTGATGGTGCGGTGCAGCACCTTGCGTATCTCGTCGGTAGCAGCCTCGTCGGTGACGTTGAAGTTGCCCGACTCGTCGTGAAACAGCCGCCACAGCTTGCGCAAGAATTTAGATACTCCATCGATGCCGTTGGTGTTCCAGGGCTTGGACTGCTCGAGCGGACCCAAGAACATTTCGTACAGCCGTAGGGTGTCGGCTCCGTACCGCTCAATGATGTCGTCAGGATTGACCACGTTGTACAAGCGCTTCGACATCTTCTCTACTTCTATCCCGCAGCGAAATTGCCCCGCGTTATTCAGGATGAACGTAGCATTAGCTAGGTCGGGACGCCACCGTTTGAAGGCTTCCGTGTCCAGCGTATCATCATCCACCAAGCTGACGTCTACGTGCAGCGGAGCGGTATCGTGCTCATCTTTCTGTTCGTAAGTCACAAACCGATTGGTGCCGTTGATGCGGTAAGCCAGGGCTGACCGACCCTGAATCATTCCCTGGTTGATTAGTTTTTTGAACGGTTCGTCGGCGGTAACCAGGCCCCGGTCGTATAAAAACTTCGTCCAGAAGCGGGAGTAGAGCAGGTGTCCGGTAGCGTGTTCGGTGCCGCCGATGTACAAATCCACGTTCTCCCAGTACGCCTGCGCTTCCTTGCCCACCAGTTCTTCATCATTGTGCGGGTCCATATAGCGAAACTGGTACCAGCTCGATCCGGCCCAGCCGGGCATGGTGGTGAGCTCGTAGGGATATTTCCCTTGGTACTGCCAATCGGTGGCGCGGCCCAGCGGAGGTTCGCCGTCTTCGGTAGGCAAGTACTCGTCCACCTCCGGAAGCTCCAGGGGCAAATCTTTTTCGTCGATCAGGTAGGGAACGTCATCTTTGAAATAAACCGGCACGGGTTCGCCCCAGTAGCGCTGCCGACTAAACACCGCGTCGCGCAGGCGGTAGTTCACCTTCGCCTGACCCACCCCGTCAGCCACCGCCCGCTCCGTAGCCACGCCAATGGCCTCGTGCGAATCCAGCCCGTTCAGGAAGCCAGAGTTGATGAGCGTACCGTGCTTTTTGTCGGTCGGATTTTCTAATTGATCGGCTCCTTCGATCACTTGTACAATGGGTAGGTTGAAGTGCTGGGCGAAGCGGTAGTCGCGGTCGTCGGACGAGGGCACGCCCATCACCACGCCGGTGCCGTAGCCCGCCAACACGTAGTCGGCCACCCAGATGGGCACTTCGTTGCCCGACAGCGGACAAATCGTATACGAACCGGTGAACACTCCCGACACCGTTTTCACGTCGGCCTGCCGGTCGCGCTCCGAGCGGTTCCGGGCGGTGACCACGTAGCCTTCCACTTCCGCCCGTTGCGCGTCGGTGGTGAGTTGATCGACTAACTCGTGTTCGGGGGCCAGGGTGAGGTAGGTGACGCCGAAAATGGTATCGGGGCGGGTGGTGAAGGCCGTCAGGGTGATGTCGTGGTCTTTTACCGGAAAAGCCAGTTCGCAACCGGTCGATTTACCGATCCAGTGGCGCTGCATTTCCTTGAGCGATTCGGTCCAGTCGATGCGTTCCAGGCCCTCGAGCAGGCGGTCGGCGTAGGCGGTGATGCGCATCATCCACTGCTTCATCCGCTTGCGCTCCACCGGAAAGCCGCCCCGCTCCGAAAAGCCGTCTTTCACCTCGTCGTTGGCCAGCACCGAGCCCAGACCGGGGCACCAGTTCACCTCGGCGTAGGCCAGGTAGGTGAGCCGGTAGTGGAGCAGCGTGCGTTGCT
>CBDCHR010000007.1:0-93575 GCA_965217295.1 Cyclobacteriaceae bacterium | reverse complement strand
TGCGGATAGATTTTTGCGCCCAACGGGATGACGATGTGGAAGCTGTCGAGGTCGGCAAGTGCTTGCGCCGCGCGAGACAGGTCTTCTTGCTTGTAGCCGCCTTTGTGATGCTTGGTGTAGCCCATGACCTCGACCAGCTCGCGCACGTCGATCCACACGGCTGGCGGCTCAAGCTGGCCTTCTATCCAAGCTTCCAGACTGGCCGCCGTCACCAGCCGCCACACGTCGGCGGTACGAGGGTTGAGGTGCATCACGCCTTCACGCAACTTGTCTAGCGACACGCCGTCGCGCATGTACTCGACCGCGTGAGCGTTCCTGGGGTCTTCGAAGCGGGGCGGCCCGCTTTTGGGGTACGACCAGCCTGCGGTGCCGCGCGCCGCTCGGTCGACGGTTTGCGCCGGGAGCATACTGAACGAGCGCAGCAGCGGCGATTCAACCGAGTCGGCCAGGTCGTAGGCTCGGGTGTCGGTGGTCAGGCCTACAACCTCCAGAATCCAGCTCGGAATCTCGCGTTCGACGAGGTAGAAGCCGCTGCCGGTGGCAATGAGGCGGGCCTCTTCCCAACACCGGCGTTTGTGCGCGCCGAGCCAGTTCAGGACTGCCCGGTGGTATGCCTTGGTCGCCGTCTCGATTTCGGGAGTGCCCTGCTTGGTTTTGGGTGCTGGGTCGAGCCAGTCGGTGACCTCGGGCGGTGGCTCGGGTTCGGGGGGCAGCTCGAGCCGCTTTAAGGTTCGCCGCGCCGCCGCTTTGGTTAGGGCTTTGCCATGTTGCTCGACCCAGCCATAGGCACAGGTCTTGAGAACGTGATGGTCTATGTAAGAGCGGATTTGCTCTAGGTTCCATTTGCCTTCGGTGTCGGCCTGGAGTGACGCGATGAGCGCCCGCACGTCCGCATCGCTTAGGGGGGGTGGGCGCTCGTCACCAAGCACCGCGAATCGTCGCAACGCTTCTTGATCTGCGTCGCTCACAAGACGGAACTCCTCGAGCATTGTTTCAACACATCCTTACAATAGCGTGAACAAGCGTGGCGTAGCAGGTTCTGACCAAACCCTCACCGGATGCAAGCAATTAAACTGACCTAAAATCGGGGTTGAAACTTTTTGAGAAACAATGTCCTCTCCCGCAGTGCGACCGGCTGATTCTGTACATGGCGAAAAAGTGGGTAGTCCGACTTGGACCCGGTGGTTCTCAGGGGGTGTGGCTGACAAATGCACGATGCTCCCTTACCATCCGCTGCCCAACCGTATCCCGCGCGGCGCGCGTCCCGTCAGGACGTCGCCCACGCTCTCGGTCAGGTTGGGATACAGCACCCAGCGGTCGGGCTCGAGCAGCTCCAGGCACATCCTGAAGCTCACCCGTTTACCGGTGCGTTTGCCCCCACGCAGCCCAAACAGTTTTTCGTAGAGCGCATTGTTCACGGCGTCGCGCAGACCGTCGCCGTGCAGCGTGCAGAACACCCCAACGCCCAGGTTGGCGCAGCTTTCGATTTGGTCAACGTCGTCGTTGTAGCCGATTTCGTCCACGATGAGGCGGCGGCAGGTGAGGTTGCGAATGGCGATGCGAATGCGCTCGGCCTGCCATTGGGGCTTGCCCACTTCGATGCGCAGGGCGTGGCCGATGGCCGGGTGCGGCGTGCCGCCAATGCCCGCGCCTTCGCCCGAGGTGTCGACGTAGACGCAGAGTTGGTCCAGGCCGTAGCCTTCAGGTTCAGGCACGCTCGACAGCCGCGCCACGTCGCGTAGCAGCGTCGTCTTGCGGCTGCCGGGGCGGCCGACCAGCATCATGCTCATGTTCAGGTCGGCGAGCGCGCCCTCGAGACCGTCGAAGGCCTCGTCAGGAGCCGGGGGCTCGATGGGTTCGACCGCCGCCAAATCCAGGGGTTGCTTCAAAAGGTTGGCCGCGCCGCTGTAGGCTCGCGCCAAGCGCGCCACGATGCCGATGCAACCTCCGTCGGCGTTGGGCACCATGCTGTAACGGTGCAGTGTGCCGTCGATGCCGCTGCGACCGTCGCTGCGAAAGGTCTCGACCTTGTTGCGGGTGTACTCGACGTGGTCATCCCTGTCAATCATGAGGTCGAAGCGCTGGCAACAACCGCTCAAGTTCAGGGTTAGGGGATAGCCGTGGACCATCCGCACCTCTAACAGCCCGCCTAAGTTGTCCAGCACGACGTCCTGCACCGGCGGCGGCAGCGAGTCCACCACCTTGTCTAAGCGGTCGATGTCACTCTCTGGCAGCTCGTCAAAAACAATCATTGCGCCAGCCGCCTTAACAGCGTGCTGTGCTCGGCAAAGACCACTAGGGGCGCTCGCAGCGGGGCGGACGCTACGTTCGACGGTGAACCAGCAACGGCGGGGGCGCTCGGTTCGGCCGTCGCTAGTCCGGTAGCCGTGGTTGTTGCTCGGCCGTCGGTCATGCCACTTTCTCCTCCAACGGGCAGCGCCGCTTGAACGTCCAGGCTGGCGGTCTGCGCTTTGAAGCGGCGGTAGTGCGCCAAAACGGCCGGGACGAACCTTTGAGTCTCCGCGAAAGGGGGTATGTCGCCCCATGTTGCGACCGCCTCGGGTCCCGCGTTGTAAGCGGCCAGCGCCAAATCCCAACGCCCGAACCTGTCCCACTGCGCCACCAGGTAGCGCGCCGCGCCGTCCAAGTTGGCCGCCGGGTCGCGTGCGTCGACGCCCAGCTCAGAAGCGGTGTCGGGCATAAGCTGGCCCAGACCCACGGCCCCCTTGGGACTCACGGCGTCCGCGCAGTAGCGCGACTCTTGCCACACCAATGCGGCCAGCAGCTCGGGTTCTAACCCGTTGGTCGCGGCCGCCCCCTGGGTCATCGTCCAGGCTTGCGGGCTAATCTCACCGCAGGCCAACGCGGTGCTCAGCATCATGAGCAAGGTCAGGGTCACGCGTTTCAAAGGGGTCCTCCTCTCGCGCGGCACTTTCTCTACGCGCCAAAAAACGGGCTACCGAACCGATGGCTTCGGTGTCGTCCGCCAACTTACTCAGCAGCCCAATAGCCTGGACCAGCAAGGCAATCCCCACCCCCAGGCCGAACACGAAGCCGCCCAGGACCAGCAGCGTCAGGCCGCTGCTGGTTAGTGTGAACAGCGACACGAAAAATGACGCCAAACCCAGGGCCATGCACAGCCCGCCGGTCGCCATGAGCACAAAGCCGGAGAGTCGTCCTAAGCGTTTCACTGCAACACCTTTAGGAGAAATCCGGTGCCCGGCGCGAGCGTGGCGACGCGGATGAGCGCCTGCTGGTTCGTCGCGGGCGGCGCGAACAGCTCGGCCACCGAGCCGAGGATGCTCGTTTCCAAGGGCGCGACGGCGTCGGTCACGGTGGCGGTGTTGCCCCGGAACGCGACCGTACCGCTGCTCCTAAGGTCGTCCACGTAGTCGGTCACGCCGCGCAGTGCGCCGCGCGCTAAATCGCTCGCCAGCGCTGGCGAGGTTTCCTGAAAGGTGGCGGGCAAACCGGCGAACGCGTCTTTGTCGAGCGCGATGGCCTGGACGCTGCGCTCGCCGCTACCGTCGATGGCGGCGGAAAAGCTCACCGTCATCCGGCCCGAGCGCTGCAACACCGCCTCGCCGACCCAGGCTGTGCCATGTTCGTCGCGGGCCACCACCTGGTTCGACCCCACGCTCGACTGGCCCCCGCCGTCGCCCTCGACGATGACCGGGCCGACCTCGAGCGTGGCCTTGATGCTGTCGCCGACGGCGTAACTTGGCGCTGGCGTGGCGGGGGGCGTGGCCATCACGCTCGCGGGGTCGTAGGGGTTCGTCGGGGTGGCCCCGACATCGACGGCCTCGTCAGCCGTGCCTTCACCGGACTCGTCAGGCGTGGTCGCACCGCTGTCAGGCGGGTTGAAGCTGTCCGTTTGGGTGCTGGCCGTGGCGAGGGTCAGGGTACGCCGACCCCTCGAGCGTTCTTGGTTGCTGAAGGTTGCGCGGTGGCCGGGCGGGTTGGCGAGGGCGTTCAACCTTGACGTTGCCGGGGCACGGGCTGGACTTACCGCCAGGCTTCGTGCCGGCTGCGGGGCGCTCACGCTGGCGTGGAGCCGGGCGCTGCGCTGTCCGGGTGTGACGTTCAGAGGGGTCAGGCGCGGCTTGGCGGCCGCGCTTTGAGTAGCTTCCGTCCCGTCAGGGGTCGTCGCCGCTGCGCCGCTGCTCGTGGCCGTCGCGGCAGGCGTCACCGGCAGCGTGGGCGCGCCCAGCAACTGTCCCGATACCGCGCTGCCGGCGAACCCGGCAAACGGGTCGCCCGTGGTTTCCGCGGCGTCACGGGGTGCTGCCTCGGTCTCCGGGGTAGCAGCTTCGGCCACAGCAGCGGACCCGCCGCTCTCCGGGGCCGCCGCTGTGACCTCGAGCGCCGCCCCGCCGCTCTCGCCCTGGGCGAGGAGCGCCTGGCTCGCCTGCGACTCGGCAAAAGCGGTCGAGGGTCGGAACGATGCAAACATCCAGGCGAAGCCCAACGCGCCCAGCAGCGCTACCCAGCCGATGAGCTTGCCGCGCGAGAAGACCCAGTCATCCTCTACGGCGTCGTAGGCGAGGAAAGCACCCCGCTTGAGCTTGCGCACCGAGCCGCCCCACTTGGTGCGCCGCTCGAGCTTCTCACGCGGGTCCTGGCCACCCAACTTGACCTTGGACTCCATCAGCATGGCCGCGCGGTGGTGCTCGGCGTTCTCCGAGGCGCGCAGTTGCGCGATCATCGCGTCATAGTCGTCGTGGTTGGGGTCTGGAACTTCGCGGCCGGTGAGCCGCGCGACCTCTTTGGCGGCCTCTTTGGGCAGAAAACTCTTCATGGCCTACTTTAGCACAGTCTCAAAGTTAGACATGAGGATTGGTAACCCTGCTATAGTAGGCGTGCCTTTAGGCAAACTTTACGGAGGTGGGTCATGAGGAAAGCGTGGTTGCGGTGGTTGGTCGGGTCGGTGCTGGTATTTAACTTGGGCTTAGGCACCCTGGCGTTGGCGCAGGGACCTTCGATTGGAGACGGTGGACTCACCTTCGACGCCCCCGCCAAGGCGGTGGGCGGTTCAGCGTGCAACGCCGCGAAGTCGCTGCGCTCGTTCGTCGGCGGCGCAATTGTGGCCGTCATTTTCGTCATCGGCATTTTCATGTTCTTGGCCGGCAACAGTCGCGGTGGCTTCGGCTTAATGTTCACGGGCTTCGTGGGCGCGGTGTTGCTCGCCACCATGCCGACCTGGATCAGCACGCTCATCGCAGGCTGCACGCTCTAAAAGCGCGCGTTCCGCCGTTCGAGTGGGTGGACGACCACCCACTCAGGAGGTTCCTCGTGGAAAGTCTGCCGAGTTTTCGAGTCGACAGCGGCTCGGTGCGTATCATCTTCGGCTTGACGATGTTCGACCTCGCCGCGGTCGCGCTTCTATGGTTGACGATTTACCTGCTCTGGCCCAGTTGGCTGACCCTCCTGGGCGGTTTGGCCGCGGGTCGGGGCTTTGTCACGCTGGCTCGTCTTGTCAAGCGCCTCATCCCCGGCTACGCTCTGCACCAGTTCGTGGGGTGGCTGGGGCAAGCCAACTACTTTGAGCCCGGCCTCGACCCTGAACCCACACCCATTTTTCCACAGGCCGAGTAATGCTCGAATCCCTGCTCAAACCCTTTCGCCGCCATAGCGGCAACCTGCTAAAAGAGTTCCCCTGGATTGAACTCGACCGGGGCGTGATGCACACCCACGACGGCTTCTACGTCGTGGGTGTCGAAATCGACGTGCCCAACACGACCTTTCTCGACAACCGGCAACACCTCTTTGAAACCTATCATTATTTGTTGCGAGAACTGCTGCCCGCAGGCGCGCGCCTGCGCCAGGTGCAAGAGGTGATGAGCGCGCCTTACAGTACCGTCAGCGACTACCGCGACCGCGTCACCGCCCGTGAGCCGGGGCTGCGCTGGCTCCTAGACAAACGCGCCGACGCGCTCGAGGCGAGCTGGGAGCGTGGCGACGTGCGGATTATGCGCACCTCGCTGCTGGTACGGTTGGGCCGTAAGGGCAAATTCGACGCCTCGAAAACCCTGGCCCGCACCGAAACCGCCCAGCGCCTGCGCGACGACGTGCTGCTGGTTTTTCAACGCTTGGGGTTTGCGTGTCGGGCGATGGACGACGACGACGCCTACCGGCTGTGTTTTAGGTTTGCCAACCCCGACTTAAAAAGCGTCGACCTGGGACCCTACGTGCCGACCCAAGACTTTTACCCCAAGGAGTTGCTGAAGCGCTCGCGCGGCGCGCGGCCCAGCACCTTCCGCGCCCAGGTTCTCAAGTCGGGCGTCGGCAACGCCCGGCTCGACCGTCTCCGGCTGGGCCACTCGTACTGCCGCATTGTCGCCATGCACACCAACCCCGTACCGACGACGAAACTGGGTATGGTTCACGCGACCGAGCACGCGGGCGACAACTACGTGGCGATTACCGACTTTTACACCGAGGTGGCCGAGCGGTTTTACAAGCGCCAGGCGGGCAAAAACCAGTGGTATCAGGGCGCGCTGGAAACGCGCGGCTATATCGACCGGGAAACCGTCGAGCTGGCTAAAGCCTCGACCGCGCTGCTGGACCGCATCAACGCCACCCATGACAAGTTCATGCAAGTCTCGAGCGCGATTTTGCTGTTCGACACCGACTGGGGCCGCCTGGAGCGGCGCACCCGCACGCTTTACGGTGCGCTCTCGCACATCCCCGGCAACCCGTTTGTGATTCTGGGCCGCGGCGTCGCCGAGGCGTGGAGCAACCTCGCGCCCTACACGGGCGGCGAACTCAAAAAAATGGTCATCACCACCTCGTGCGCCAATGCGGTTCACTTTATGCCGGTGACGGGGCCTTGGAAAGGCTCCAAGGACCCCCAGGCGATGTGGTATTTCGCCAATCGCTGGTTCGGCGTCACCAAGGTCTCGCCCTTTGAACAGGTGGGTCCGGGCGGCCACAACGTGGTGGTGGTGGGCGGCACGAGGTCGGGCAAGTCGTTCGGCGTCCAGAAGATGCTCTCCGAGGCGCTGGCCTTCGCCACCACGCGCGCGGTGGTCATCGACAAAGGGCTCGGCTACAAGCAACTCACCAGCCTGGCCGAGGGCGCGTACATCGACGTGGCGAAAGAAACCTTCAACCCCTTTACCCTGGCGCGCGGCGTAACTGAACCCGACGACGACGACGTTAACGATGTCACCTTGGCGGTGCGCTCGATGATTCATTCCGAGCCCGGCGAGCGGGGCGAACTCGACGCTTCGCTTATAGAGGCGGCGGTGCGCAGCGTTTACAAGTTCAACCGCGTCGAGCGCGCCGGGGTGGTGCAGCTCAAAACCCCGACCCTGTCCGAGTTCGTCAAACGGCTTGGCACCTTGACCGAGCTGAACGGCCGACCGCTCACGACCACGCAACTCGAGTGGCGCGAAGCGCTTGTCAACCGCTTCGGGCGCTGGACCGGCACCTCCACGCTGGGCCGGTTCGTGGACGGCCCGAGCACGGTCGACGTGGACGACAAACGCTTTTGTTACTTCGACATCGAAGGGTTGGTGAAGAACCCCGACCTCGCCCTCACCGGCGTGCTGCTGGTGCAAAACTTCGTCAAGAAGTTCAACAAGACCCACCGGGGCGTGCCCATTCTCAACGTGCTCGACGAGGCCTGGACCCTCATCAAGAACTCGCCCATCGGCCGCAGCATGGTCGAAGACAGTTACCGCACCGCCGCCAAAAGCGGGGTGGGCGTCATCACCTCGACACAGTCGCTCGACGACCTACCCGACGCGGTGCTTGACAACACCCGAATATTCTTCTTCTTCGCCTCTTCAGAACGCGAACGCGAGCGCTGGATTGAGCGCTTCAAGCTGTCGCCCGCGGTGGCGGCGCTGGCCCGCAAAGTCCATATCGTCTACGGCCAGTACGCCGAAGCGCTCTGCATCGTCAAAGTGGGCGACCGCTACGAAGGTCAAATCGTCGCCATCCACGGCACCGGGGCCGACCAGTTGACCTTTACGAGCGAGCACAACCAACAGGCCGTCATCGAAGCGGCCGTGGTGCGTCACGGCGGCTTTGTGGCCGCCGTAGAAAGTGGGGAGCTGGCAGCATGAAACGTGTTTTTGTGATTTTACTGTTGGGCTTAGCGGCGTGTGGGGGTCCCGAAACGGTCAAGCCACCCGGCGTCGTCCCGGACTGCCTTAAAAACAATGCGGTCATCCGGTTTTCGCTCGGCGACGCCGTGTCGCAACCCACCGGCGACCGCGCCTTTACGACCGTCTTGCCCGCGCCGGGAACCTACGAACTCGTACTGACGAACATCCCCTTTTACACTGGACTCCTCACCGCGTTTTACCAAAACAAAGCGTTCACGCCCATCAAGTCGACCTTTACCAAGGCGTACAGCCCCACTATGACCGTGAGCTTCGAGGCCAAGGCGGGGCCGCTCGACATTAACATCAACCACAGCCTGCCCAGGAGCGACTGGACCTGCGACACCTACACCTTTACTCTCGAGGCGCGCCCGTGAAACGCCTGCTCATGTTCCTCGCTCTAACCCACTGCTCGAGCGCCTTCGCCCAGCGCGAGCTGGTCAACGTTTTCGAGCAGTTCAACAGCCAGCTCGAGCAGTGGTGCCCCACGGTTTCCACCCTCGACCCCGGCCGGCTCGGCCTACCCGAAATCAGCTCGGCGACTACCTGGCTGTGTGGGCTGTCACCGTCCATCTCGCGGGCCACGAACTTGCTGAACGGCTTTACCGGCGACTTGAACGGCTTTATGGGCGGGGCGGTCAACGACCTGATGGGCCTTGTGACCGACGTGACCGGCCTGGATTTGGGCGACTTCGACGCGGGCAAATACATCGACGCGGCCACGATGGCCGTCAAGGGCGACATTGAGGGCGGGGCGGTGCTGTTCGCGCCGGTGGTGGGCGAACTCCTCGCGCGCGCCAGCGCGGCCCGAATGACCACGCTGTCGGGTGGCCCCCGTGAGGGAGCAACGTCCTTGGAAAAGCGCATCAACGCCAGCGCGGCCACCGACCCAGGGCGCTTGCTGGGTGAAACGAACAACCTCGCCCAAACCGGGGAGGCCGTCATGCGCGCCGCCGAGGCCGGGGACACGGCCTCCATCGCCCGCGAGATGGCCGCGACCAGTTTGGCTAGAGGCGACGAGCAGCAGCTGTTGCTGCGCGTCACTTCGCCCGACCCGAGCGGCGTGGCCATTCCCAAAGGTACTGCCGACAAAGCCGAGGACGCCGCCAAGCTGTGCGTCTCGACGCGCTGCGCCGCCCAGGCTCAGCTCAAGTTCGCCACCGACATGGCGCGCCAGGATGCCGTCTCGACGGCCAACATCACCACCGCCGTCAAGGAAGTGTCCCTCCAGCAAAGTTTGACCACCCAGCAGCTCGCCACACTGGCGCAAGGCCAGGCCGACGAGCAGGTGCGCGCCATCAACGAGCGCCTGGAGAGTTATTACAGCGACTTGGGCGTGGCGATGGTCAAGGCGCAGGGTATCGAAGACGCCTACAACCAGCTCGCTGAGTTTATGAAAGCGGCGACGCCGTGAAAGTCATGGGGGTTCGGCTCGGCGTCGCGACGCTGCTCGGGTTCACGCTGCTGCTCGGCTCTTGGGCCAGCGCCAGTCCCGAGCCGAGCGAGGTTCCGCTCAACATCGGCCGTTATTTGGCCGCCGACGCGTGGCTGAGCAACCTGCAACAGACCACCGCCCTCTACACCACGGGCATCGGCAGCTGGGCGGGCGCGCTGGTGGCGCTCGGCTGCGTGCTCAGCCTGATTTTCACGATGCTGCGGGGCAGCGTCACGGGCTACCTCGACTTTTTCTCGCGCCTCCTCATCGTCGCCTTTATCTTCGGCTCGATAACCGGGCTGACGCAGTTCAACTTCTGGATGTGGAACAAGCTGCGCGAGTGGTCGATGCAAGAGGTCAGTGCGACTTTCGTTGCCGGCGCGCCCGAGTTGCAGCGCCTGGGCGCGGACTCGGCCATTTTGCTCACCGCCCTGGGCGCACCTTCGATGTTGAGCGCCGCGGGCGAGGCGAGCGCGATGGTCGCTTCTAAAGCCGGGGCCGCCGAGATGGGCGGGCAAATCTCGCGCTTTCTCAACCTGGCTATCGTGCCTATCCTGACCTTCGTGGTGGTGGCCTACCTGATGATTTTGCTGTCGGGCCTCATGATTGCCTTTGCCAACGTTATTTTGCCCATCTCGGCGGCGATGCTGATGTTCGGCGCGGACATCGGGGCGAAATGGCTGGGCGCTTTTTTCGCCTCGGTCATGACGAGCCTGTTCGTGGTGGCCTTTATGCCGATTGCTTTCAACGCCACCTTTTCGTTCACCGTGGTGCAGCCGGTCAGGACGCTTAACGACAACTTTGCCAGCGCGGGCGACATCTGGGAGGAGTACAAAACGGGGACGGTGCCCCAGGAAATCGTGGACCTGCAAAATAGGATTGCCGAGTTGCAGGCGCAGCGGGCGGAGGCGGTGAAAAACAGCCCGTTCGACCAGTTCATGGCGCGGAACCTCCCCGTCATCGACAACCTCGCGCAGCAAATCAACCGCGCGGCAGACGAACTCCAGGCCAAAACCGAAGCCTTTTTCAGCGATCAGTGGAACCAGGTTTGGACGCTGGCCTCGGCGACGCTCACCGGGGCGCGCAACATGCTGTTGCGCATGGCGCTCTTTTTGCTCGGCACGCTGGTGGGTCTTTACTTTATCGGCTCGTCGTGGCGGGGCATCGCCGGACTTATCGGCGGCGTGGGCATGGCAATAGCCATGAGTCTTTCGTCACCGCTCAACGGGCTGTGGCCGAGCGGCGGCGGGGACGGGGACAAAGGCTTTGCGCTCGACACGCCTAAAGTTCCTGCCGAACCCGCGACCGCGTCGGGCGGCTTCCACGGCGGTCCGCTGGCGACGATGCCGGGTGCCACGCTGTCCTCGACCGAGGGGCCGAGCAGCGGCGGCGGGTACGCCGCTCCCGCGCTGGGCGAGGCCGACTGGACGGATGCGGAGTGGCGTGAGGTCAACAGTTCGGGCGCACTGAACTCAGGCCGAGAAGCCCTCCCGGAAGGGACTCGAGAACTGTCAGGGGGTTCCAAAGCCCTGCCGAGCGGCGACGAGAGGAGTCGGGCGTGAGGTGGGCCGCGCTGCTCCTGCTACTGACCGGCACGGCCCTGGCCCAACTGCCCACCGCCCTCGGCAGCGACGAGGCGGTAGCCGCGCAAATCGACGGCGCGCAGAAAAGTGTCGAGATGGTGGTGCCGAGCCTGTGGAGCCAGAGCATAAGCGAGGCGCTGCGCCGCGCGGCGCAAAACCGGGGCGTGGCGGTTCGCCTCGTCGTCCAGCCGCGTTACGCCGAGGCTCCCGACGCTTACACCTCCTGGCACGCGCTGCAAGGCACCGCCTCGGTACGTTTGAAGGACAGTGAGGGTTCGTACCTGCTTATTGACGGCGCGGTGCTCGTCGACGGCCCCTTTGTGAGCAGCCCCACCCGGACCTTCGACGCGCGAGACACCTACGCGGTGCGCGACCCTTCCCTCGTCGCGCCGCGAACACGCGCTTTTGAAGGGCTCTGGCAGGGCGCAGTGCCCTTTGTCAGTTTTGTCGACACGCTCGAGTTTGGGCCGCAGCGATGAGTTTACACCTCAGCCCCTGGATCGCCACCAGCCTGTGTATGCTCTACATCGACGACCTCAGAATCGGTGTTTTCGTGGCTGTACTGCTTTTTTTGACCCTTTATTTCTTGACGCGGCGGGCGCGCGGTGTCTTACCTGAGCCCAGCGACGTCGCGCCGGGACGTGTCATGCTTTTAGCCGTCTTGGGCCTGTTCGTTATGAACGCTCTTGTGCGTGTGCTGGACTTAATTCCGGTCGCCGCGTCCTCGGCCCAGGACGTCCTGGAAATCTTCTTTGCGCCCCCGCCACCGGCTGCCACGGGCGAAGCGGGTATGTCGGGATGGAAATATATTGCGACACAGCCCTTCGAAGTGCTTGGAGCGCTTTTGCTCATCGCGCTCGTCTACGCCGTGGTCGGCGCTTTTTTTCTCCTTGCCTCGATACTGCCGGGGGTGTTTGCGCTACGCGTGGCGAAGGTCTATGACGCTTACGCGAATGCCGGAAGTGACTACACGTCCGAATCTGAGCAGGACGGTTTAGCCTACCAGCATTTCCCCAGGTTTTAGATTCTTTGGCTAGCGTGGGGAAACTAGGTCGACAACCTAGTTCTTGTTACAACTCAGTGACGGTGGTAGAAAAGCTTTTGGCATTTATTTCTTTGTTGAGCAACTGATGTGTTGCTTTCTCAAGCCCTTCACAAACCCGTCTTAAGTCGGAGTGAGCTGGCACTTTAGGGGCCAATCCAAACTGGTTCGCTATTTTCCGTGCGTAGTCCTCGTGGCTGTGCCTTCCTGCTTTCATATAGCCGAAAATTAAAGAGGTTGGCGCTAAGACTGGTTTCACGTATAACGCGGCACCCCGCTTTGTCAACAAGTCGTTTCGAACGTTTCTTCGCTTTCCATGATCAATACTTTTCAGTTTCCCGTAATGGTCGAGATCCAACGACCTGAGCATAAGTTCTGTGGACAACGTTACGGGCAGTTTGAGGTCGTAAACAGTGTTGGTGTTGGTGTTAAGTAGCGCGTCATTTATCTCGGCAAGTTCGGCGATACCGTCGTCAATGTTGGCGCAGTAAGCGGAGGCCAATGGAAACCAGTACATCATTTGGTCAGCCAGACCTCTAACGGAGGTGTGCTTTACTTGCCTTGCCTCGAAGAAAATTTGTTTTAATTCGCCTTCGTGAACCAAAACGGGGAGGTCGTAGGAGGATACGTGGAGGGATGCCTCGAGCCTGAGTCCCGCGAAAAGCATTCGTGTAGAAAACCATTCCTTCTTCAGTTCATACGGAATATCGAAGGATGTTCGGTACGCAATGCCCGCTTCGCCTCGCCATAACCGCGCAACAGCTAAAAACCACACCTTCATTACCGCGTAATAATTCGCGAGGTTGTAGTTGACACCATTTGCCAATTCGATAGCCTTGTTGAGCAGACCGTCTCGGACTGGAAGCTTTCTTACTGTTCGTTCGGTACCCTTTGCCTCAATCAGTTTCCTGCATATATCCACGAACCAGTTGGTCACTTGAGCGTTCATACCGGGTATGCTGGGAACGGTCAAATCATCGGCACCTATCAAGCACTGCAATTCTTGAATATAAACTTGAATGAACTTAAAGTTTCCCTTGGCAGTCGCGTTTTGCGGGTCTGCATGAAGCTTGTAAAGGAGGTCAAGACCCTCCACAAAGTTACCCAAATGTGCGAAACAGTAAGCGGTGACGGAGTCGTCCAAAGCTTTGCGAAAGGGTGTCCTGATGTCTAAGCCGGGTTCTTGTTGCAACTCTTGTACCGTGGCGGCGATTCGTCCCTCCCTGTACCTTATAGAGACCAGTTCAAATCGCGCCTCAGAAACCGTAATAGCAGCCTCGAGAATTTGGGCATAATCCAACGCCCGTGCTGCATTTGCTTCGGCTTCTGCAAAGTTACCGTTGACCCGGAGACTCACAGCGTAGGCTAACCGTGCCATACACTCTACTTCCCGCTGAAAGGGAGACTTCTTTTCCTTTCCTATTTCTTGAAGTAGGTCGCGTAGCATGGCTTCCGTGTTGACTGTACCTTCTACGGCATTGTCGGTCTTTCTTGCTCTGTCTAAGGCAGGCTTGGTGGCTAACCGCATCGCTCGACCGTAATACTCGATCAGGTTGTCGTCTGTATAAAGCAGCTGGGTTACCAGTTCTGCAAACCGGTCATAGTCGTTGCCGAAATAACAAGTGCATACAGCGCGGCAGTTTCCGATTGCCGAATTCAGGTTTAGCAACCGATTGGTGATCGACTCAATGCTTTCACTTTGGCGCTGGTCGTGAAACCAAAGTTGAAACTCTTTGGGTGACCAGAGGTTTATGCCATCGTAATATTCCACGAGTGCCTTTTGCTCAAGTCCTGCCCGGTCAAGACTTAAAGCCTCTAAGTATTCAAGACGTGTGAAAGCTAAAGATGGCGGAGGTCATTAAGCTGAACCCAAGCTGGACATAAACTTGAACGTTGATAAAACCTGAGCGCGTACTATGGGGTTACAACTCACGGCCGCCGCCCCACCGACAGCCGAGACCTAAAGCCCCGGCCTGTGGCTGTTGGGGTCCTCTTTTAACGTATGACAACATGCACTCAGCACAGTGTCATTTACCTTTGTTGATGAACTCGCTTTGACCCCCACAATGACCAGCATAAGGACGATGGCAATTAGACCGATAACCTTTTTCACCATAAACCCCTCCCCAGTAAGACTTTAGCACTTTTCAACTGGCGCGATGACTTATGAAAGCCCCGACTTAGGTGTTACAGGAACACCGACAACGGGTTCGTATATTTTTTGAAACGACTCAAACGCCTTAGCGAGTGTTTTTTCGCTGAACACGTCGGCGATACCTAGGATGTTGAGGCTCCCTAGCAATGTGGCTCGTTTGCCTTGAGTCATAAGCGAAATGAGTTGTTCCACAAAGACTTCTCGGTTTTCGACGAATTTTTGCTGTAGAAGTAGCCTGGCAATAATCCCAAGAGTGTAGTCGACGGTCTGAAAAGGTTTTGTGAATGTAAAGGGATTCGACCACCGCCTAGCCTGGAATTTTGGAAAGTTTGACCAATCTGAAAAAAATGTGTCGTGATTGGCGCGGTAGTAGCTGTCAAAAAGGCGTAAGTCCGCGGGCGGTCGTTCTGCGAAGAACCAGTGCTGCATCAGCTCTCGTTCTCGCATGGCGACCAGCGTGCTCAGCGTTCGTTTCATGGTTTCGTGCAGTAGCTGCTTTCGCCGCGTATCAGACAGCAACGCTCGTTCTGACAACAGCGTCATACCAATAAGTTCAAACACGGCTGCTACGACTTCGCTGATCTCCGTGTCCGGCACCAAGGTCCAGTAGTTTTGGTTGCGGGTGTTCTCTTGTGAAAAGCGAAAATGGATAGCGTGTCCGAATTCATGAAAGACCGACTTCAAGTCCTCAGGGGCAACGGTTTGGCATATGACCAAGGGCTGTTTGGAGTTGTAGAGGTAACCGCAGTAGTTCTTCATCTGCATTTTACCCGCACGGTTGGTTAGGTCTACCGACCCGTAGTTGAGCGCCTCCTCGACGATTCTCCCAAACCTGGAGTCGAGGTTTCCGAACATGTCAGCCACTATGTTCGTTATGTTAATGTCATCAAGCTCTGTGGGTGGCTCATCGGCTTGCGTCATCAATTCAACGGCCTCGTCCCAAGGCTTGAGGGTTTTTACACCCAAGGCTTTTTCCTGCGCCTCCCTCAATTGGACGATGGCGGGTTCGAATGCCTGAAGTGCCCGCTCGGACCATTCCAGGGCTGTACTTGGTGAGAACTCACGATTGTGGGTCTGCCAAAACATGTCGGTGTAACTCTGAAAGCCTGACTCGTCAGCGGCGATTTGAAAGGTCTGAAAGAGCTTGTAGTAAGTTTCGAACATCTGCTCTGAAAAAGCCAGACTTTCTTCTTGGGCGGCTAACCAGAGCCTTTTTCTCTCTTCTCTGTCGGCAACCTGATTCAACCTTTTGCTTGTCTGAGCAGGGGTTAACGCTTCTCCTTCAAAGGTAACCTTCCGTTGCCCGCTCGCGGCGCGAATCGTTGAGGTGAGGTCAAGGATCGCTTTGCGCGTCTCATCTGAGGTCTTGTCCTGAGAATCCTGGCTCAAAACGGTATGTATGTCAGAGTCTGATGCGGTAACGCCGGACTTCAGGTAGTGGGCCGTCAGCTCGTCGTAAAGCCGACTAAACTTAGCCACCTGCTCATTGATGAATTTACCAACTTGTTCGTAATGGTCATTGGTCGTGTCGACGTAGGTATAGAAGTGCGCTATCAGCATGAGGTCGTTGAAGTCCCAGAAGTTCTCGCTCCAACGCTCCAAAAACAGGTCCGTGTTGGATTCATTCAGCTCAAGCTCGAGCAGCTCTCTCAAACTTTTCTCGAGACCTGCCCAGTTGTACTGTTCAACAAAAGATATTTCTGGAAGGGTCGACGTTATCGCCAGCATTTTATAATCATAGTATGAGGCCACGAGTGCTCACAACAGCAGTGATGAGCATCCCCTTTGCTGCCATCATAGCGGTTTTCTGTTTGCAGTTCTATTTGGTCAAGACCCAATCACTGTCGCCTTGGGCTCTAGGCAGTTTCGGTATGTTTTCAACAGCCACGCAGCTGTACGAAGGCCGGTTCCAGATTTGGTTGGTAGGTGTTGAGCAGGATGCGCAATCCGAAGAACTCATCACCGATTTTACGAGTCTAACGCTTCTGAAACAAAAAGCTGAAGTCTTGCCGTCAAGCAATAACATTCAAGAGCTAGGTCTAGCGGTATGTAGGCTGAACACGCCAAAACGACCCTTTGGTGTGCGAGTAGATTATTGGACTTCTAGCTACAAACGCTCGGAAGCACGTCTGGCACTAGCAAAAAGCTCAGAATTTCTTGTTCCATGTTGAACCTTGACCGTCAACTCGGCTCGAGCCGATTACGGACGGCTTTTGCACTCACCTTCCTTTTTGTCACCGGATTCGAGCGCAATCTAGTTTTGTATCAGTATGGGTTACTTCTTTTTTTTGCAGCGCTCATCCTGTTCGACGGCCTTCTACACAGCTTCTATTTTTGGGGGGCTCTCACCACCTACCTAGCGGTCTTTTTGGGACTGCTTTGGTTCACTGTGGACAATCTTTCCTTCCTCTTTTTCTACTGGTGTCTGGGCTACACCCTCTATCTAGCTATCGACCGCCCGACCGGTGCCTTCCGCACCTTCACTCAATTGCTGATAGGTACGGTATTTCTTCTGGCTGTCGTTTGGAAGCTGATCTCACCGGACTTTGTTTCTGGACAGTTCTACGAGTGGGAGTTTATGACCGACAAACGGCTGGGACCAGTCGCTGTCCTTTTGGTTAAAGACTACACGTTCCAGGAATATCAGGAAAACGTGCGGTTGCGAGAGCAAAGCTACACGCTTGACCGAACCGCTATGCAATTTAACTTTCACGAGGAGTTCACCTGGTTGGCAAAATTATTTACCTTAGGAACGGTTTTTCTAGAGTCTCTGGTAGCCATTATGTTTCTACTACCCTTTGAAGGGTTAAGGATTTGGCGCACGGCTTCACTAGTGACCTTTGTTGTCGTTGCATATCCAGTAGTTCCCGTAACCCAATTTGGCGGGGTGTTGTGTGCAATGGGCATTGCTCAATCTAAACGCCGTCACGAGACTTGGGCCTACTCCAGCGGCGTTGTTTGGGTTTTTCTTGTAGGTTTCCGTACCTTTTTCGTCAACTGATCAAGCAATGAACGCTGGTGAATCCTCGAACCGGTAATGCCTAACATTTTCTCTTGTGAATTTAAAAGCAAAGTGTCTTAAAAGGGTCAAAGTGTCTTCAATGAGGTGCGTTAAACTCCAACTCACTAAGGCGACATCAATGTTCTTGGGAGGGGGACATGGACAGGCCCGTTGATTGTGACGTAGACATAATGCCCAACACCTTCACCATCCACCTGAAAACGCCGTCTGGGAAGGAAAGCTACTGCCTGCCTATAAGCCAACTTAGCGCCCTACGCACCTACCTAAAAATCCTGACTTGCATGAACGCGAAGAGTACCGTCGTCACGCCTGTGGAGAGCAAGAAGCGTAGCTGTAGTTAGGAGGGGAACAAGTAAAAGTTGCCCGCACTGGCGCTTAGCACCTGCACCACCGTACCCAACGCGACGCCCTCGGCAAACGTGAAAGCAAGTTTGCCGCCAGGCTGCGTTTGGACGTGGCGAAGCCTGTTCAATTTTGGCGGAGGCGAATCTACCTCGAGACTGAATACTATCGGCTGACCAAAATGTTCCAAACTGAGCGTTAGCAACTTGTTCTTGAAGGTTGCCGAGACTAGATTGAGGTTTTCCAGCTGTGGCAACAGGTCGCTCAAAAGCCCACGCGGCAGGTCTGGCCAGCCCTTGGCCTTGAAAAGTGCATAATCCCGTCCCCCCGTTTCACCCGGAAAGTACACCGGGTCGAACACCTCGGACTGGATCAGCGCCAGCCTTTCCAACGTCATCGCCTTGGAGAAAAACTTGCCTTGGCGCGCCTCAATCACCCACAACGAGACGTTGGCCTGGGAAAGGCCCAGCGCGCGGCCGAGCGCGCTGGCAGAACCGCGCTCGGCCGGGTCGGGGGCTTCGAAAAAGCGGCTGTAAAGTTCCCACCGCTTGATGTCGTAGCCCTCCTGGATGCGCCAATCGAGTTCTTTGGCGGCGTAGTGGTTCATGACACGCAGCTCGCTGTCGGAAAAGCCATGCGCTTTGGCGATGGTGCTCAGGCTGCCGTGTCGCTGATACTCGCGCTCGAGCCAGCCCGCCTCGCACCAGGGTGGCATCTCCGCGAGCAGGTCGTCTATATAGGTCTCGACGTAGGCCTTGGGCAGCGTGAAGGTCCGCCCCGCCACCTTGAAGGTGATGTTCACGCGCCCGTCTGCCTCAACCTCGACGGCCAAGAGGTGCGGGCTGCTGCGCGCGAACAGGTCGGCTAGGCTACTCATTTATACGTGTCTGCGGGGGTTGAAGCAAAGCGAAGCATGGCCTAGCTTAAATCAACCCGCTTTTCGGCGTCCACCCCCTCGGGATAAACTGGTTCATGCTTGAAGAAATCCGCGCCAGCGAGATAGGAAACTTCGTGTATTGCCACCGGGCTTACTGGCTGGCCGAGCAGGGCGAAAAGCCCCGAGAGAGTCAAGCTCTCCGTGACGGTCGCGCCTCCCATCAGCACCTCGCCACGGGCGCGGCGCAGGTTCAGCGCGACGAACGAAGAGGCTCGTCCGGGTACGCCGTCGCCCTCGTTCTCGTCGCGCTGGCCGCGGCGCTCTGGCTTTTGCTGTGAACGCCCTGGCGCTGGTCTTAGTGGCTCTCGCCCTGCTCGTCCTGGCGAGTTCGGCCACGCTCAAGGCGCGGGCGCGCCGACAGCGCAACGCGCTGAAGCTGGGTGGCGGCGAACTCGTGTATCTGGACGAGAGTGTCAAGAGTGAGGTGCTCACCTCTCAAGCCTGGGGGTTGAAAGGCAAACCTGACCTGCTGCTCAAGCGGGGTGGGTTCATCATTCCGGTCGATCAAAAACCAGGGCGTTCCCGCCAGCCGCCTTTTCCTTCCCACACCTTCCAGCTCGCCGCTTATTGCGCGCTGGTCGAGGACGTTTACGGCGTCAGGCCGACGCACGGCGTCATCCGCTACGAGGACCGGGATGTGGAAGTGCCTTATACCCCTCAGCTTGAAGCGAAGCTGAGACAAACGCTGCAAAGCATGAGAGAAGCCCGAACGGCCGCGGACGTGGCCCGCAATCACGATTCGGTCGCGAAGTGCCGAGGCTGCGGCTTTAGAAACGGCTGCGCGCAGAGCCTGGCGCATCGTCACACCTAGTTCGTCCGGGTCTATACTCGAATCCAAAGGAGGTGACTGTGACCTGTATCCTCGCTGCACTCGCTGAGTTGGCGGTCGTCGGTGTGCTCTCGGCGGCGTGCTATCCCTTCGGCTACATGCTGGGCGACTTGTACGAAAAACGGCGCGCCCGCGCTCGGCTTCTCGTCTGGTAAAGGGCGCGGGCCTTAACCCGCGCCTTCCACCTCCAAACCGAGCGCCACCACCGCGCTGCGCGCGCCGTCGCGTAACTGCACGGTGACGACGCGCACGCCCGGTTCGGCGTCACCGTCCACCGTCACGTCCAGCACTGCCCGCGCGCCCTCGACGCGCTCGCTGACCTGCACCCCCTCGGGCAGGGTCACGGCGACCTCGAGGTCGTAGGCGTCGGTTGTCAGGGCCACGCTCAAGGCGTCGCCGGGCAGGACTTTGTTCGGGAAGTCCGACACGCTCACCGCCAGCGGACCCACCGGCACAAGCGGAATCGTGCAGGCCGTGAGCAGGCCGAGCAGCAGCACCACCTTCACCACAGCGCGTCCAGGTCGAGCCGGTAGCCCAGGCGCAGGCCGACGGTGAGGTAGTCGACGGCCAAGGGGTTGGGTTCGCTCAAGCTGCCCAGACCGTAAAGCCGGGGCAGTTGGCCGTTGACTTCGGCGCTGACGAATAGGCCGCTGGGGAAGGCCACACTAACCTCGCCCTCGGGAATGGTGCGGCCCGGCCCGCCCGCCAGGTCTTGAACCAGCCCAACGCGCAGCGCGCCGCTGAGGAGCGCGTCGCCCAGCGGCGCGCTGACGCCGAGTTCGGGCACGATGACCTGGTAGACGCTGCCGACGCGCCGGTAGGTCACGCGCGGGGCCAGCGCCAGGCTGCCCCCCAGCGGCAGCGCGTAGCGCGCACTGCCCACGACGTTGAGGCGGTTGAGGCGGCCGAAACCGTCCTCCATCAAGAAGCCGCCGAAAAACACGTCCAGCCCCGGCACGACGGCGTCCGCGCCGTCGCCGTCGTGCTCCACATAGCCCCCCAAAGCGAGTCCGTCCGCACTGCCCCCCAGCGCGGCCACTCGTAGCGCCGGTGACAGGCGCAGTACCGGCCCGACCAGTCCCGTGTTGCCCAAAGGCCCCGCGAAGTAGCGCGCGGTCACGCCAAAGGCGGGACTCAGGTTGCCCTCGACCGTCAGCTCGAGCGCCCGTTCGTCGAGCGACAACCGTCCCCCGACCAGGGGCGTGTCCAGCGCGGCCTCCAAGCGCCCGCTGGCCGCCCGGCCCCGAAAGCCTGCGCTGACCGCCAGCACGCCCTGCCAGGCGCTCTCCCGCACGGCCAGGGCGGCCGCGACGGTGTCGCCGAGTTCGCGCATCTGCTTTGTCGCCTCGCCCAGGGCTTCGTCCTGTGAAGCGGCGAGGTCGTTTAAACGCACTTGCAGTTCGGCGATGGCGTCGCGCTGGATTTCCAGCCCTTCGACCATCAGCCGATTCTGCTCGGGGTCGAACACCGGCGTGGCCTCGACCTCGGCGCGGAGCTTGCCCACGCTGTCGCGAAGGGCCGAAACCTGCTGAACCAGCTCTTCGCGCAAGGCTTTGACGTCCTGCGCCGCGAAAACCGCCTCGTTGGACGCTTCCGTGGCCAGACCCTGCACGTCTGCAAGAGTTTCCACCACGCCCTCGGCGCGGGCGCTCGCCGCCTCCAGGCGCTCGAGCCGCGAGAGCGCCCCGTCCAGGTTGGCAAGCAGCAGTTCTTGTTGGTCGAGCGCGTCTTCCAAGCTGGTCTGCACGCCGATCACTTGCGTCCATAAGTCTTCGAACGGCTTGGTGCTGGCCGTGGCCCAAAAGCGCGCCAGGGCCACGGTCAGCTGGTAGCGCGTCACGCCCGCGTCGCCTGCAAAGGTGCCGTCGGGAAAGCCCGTGATGATGCCCAGGTCGACCAGGTCCTCGACCGCGTTCTCGGCCCAGTGACCGGGCGGAACGTCTTGAAACTGTGCCTGGCTAACGCTCAGAAGGACCAGGACGAGTAACACCAACAAGCGCTTCACTGTCAGCCTCCCCACGGCTCGGCGACTTGCCAGAGCGCCCTGAGTTGGGCGATAAAGCTGCCGCCGAAGGTGTCGATGTCGAGGTACTGGGTGGCTTTGTCCGCACCCGAAACGAAGCCGCCTTCGAACAAGTAACGGTAGTCGGTGACCAAGACCCCTTCGGTCAAACTGGGCAGGGTGCGAATCTCGACCCCCTGCCGGGTGAGTTGGGTGACCTCGGGTCCATACGCGTCTTGTTTTTGGACAATCAGGTACACGCGCACGCCCCGGGCGCGTGCCTGCTCGAGCGCGGCGGCCAAGGCGGGCGCGGGCGCGGGCGTCAGCGCGAACACGTGCTCCTGGGCGGCGTCGACGGCCGCTTCAACCGCGCCTACGTCAGTTACAGCTTGTTGAAGGGGCGCGTCAAAGGGGGTCTGCGCTACACCGACACCCAGACATAGACAAAGACTCAACCAAACTTTGCGCATCAGGGTTCCTCCTTGGGTTCGGGGCGGGCTTGAAGCGGCGCTTTGGTGCGCGGGATGGCAAAGCCCTCGGGGACGCTCGCCCAGTCGGTGTGAAAGCGCGGCCCCGCGTAGACCATCACGTGCGGCGGTAGCGGCGTAAAGGTGAGGCCCGGCACGGGCGGGAAGTAAGACACCCAGCAGGTCGCGTGGCGCATGATGGGTCGGTGGGCGATGGGCACGACGTCGGGCTTTTGGTACACCTCGAAAAAGGGCGCGTAGCCCAGACAGGCGGCTTGACTCGGCAGGCCCGTGCCGAAGTGGCTCGGCTGCCCAAGCCAGATGTTCTCGAGCGGACTGCTGGGGGCGGCGTAGCGCGGATAGAGCTGGTTGCGGTCCCAGGTCACCAGCATGGTGAGGGTGCGTTTCCAGGTGTCGCCCGCCGACTCGCGCGAACTCAACAGGCGTTTGAGTTCCTCGAGCTTGTACAAGCCCGGCAAGGGGTCGGGGTAGGGCGTCTCGGTGGGTAGCCGCAACAGCCCGAGGTTCGTGCCGATGCCCAGTGCCGCCCGGCAACCTAAGTCTAGCGCGGCGGTTTGGGTGTAGTAGCTGGCCGCGCGTGGGTCGAGCTTGACGCCTTCGGGAATGAGGCGCGTGGCGACGTCTTCCAAGAGCAAGGGCGCGTTTACAGGGTCGGCGATGGGCGCGACCAGCGCGCCGTCGACCAACAAAGGCGAACTCGACCAGACAAGCGCGCCCAGCCCCAGCAGCGGCGTGACCACCTCGGTCAGCACCTGTTCGGTGTACTCGGGGTAGTA
The DNA here is from genome assembly GCA_965217295.1 of Cyclobacteriaceae bacterium. GTDB lineage: Bacteria > Bacteroidota > Bacteroidia > Cytophagales > Cyclobacteriaceae > Tunicatimonas. Next base: position 70,853 of record CBDCHR010000007.1, on the reverse strand, counting down.
AACGCTCAGTGCGTGCTCCCAGGCGGTGGCGAGCTGGCGGCGGATGCAGGGGACGCAACTCCCTTGCGGGTCGGGGCAGTGCGAGGCGAACAAGTTGACGTCGCACTCCCAAAAACAGGCGGGAAACACCTGCATGGACACGTCGTCGCAAAATTCCGACGGCGGCACGAACAGCGAACCCGCGTACACCAGCCAGAACAGGTCGAGTCCGCCCAGGGTGCAAGCGACGGGCCACCAGGACGCGCCGACGTCCAGCAGGCTGCGCTGGTACGCGCGCGTCTCGAAGCGAAACCAGGCGTCCGCCACCTTCTTTTCAGCCTCGGTCGCGGCTTGCGTGGGCAAAAAGGGCTGCGACCACTCGAAGGGCTGACAGCTTTCGTCATCAAAACCGACCTGCGCGCAGTGCTCGAAGCCCTGCTTGTAGACCACCTCGACAAAAGGCGTCGAGCGGTAAACGCCCTCGCCGGGCGCGCCCGTGTCCTCGACAAAGGACAGGTAACCCGCGGTCGTGTCGGGGTCGGGGCGGCTGGGCAGCCCGGGAATGTTGGGCCACTCGGGAAAGTCGGGCAGCTCGGGCAAGTCAGGCAAATCAGGAACGGGCAGGTCGGGAATGGGCAGGTCGGGGGGCGTGGGCAGGGACGGCACCTGCGCAAACGCGCACGCCGCGAGGCTAATCAACAGGCACAGAAACCGTCTCACGGACCACGACCTTTCTCGTCTCGCCGCCCATTTCTTGCAGCGTCCAGGTGAGTTCGCCGCTGCCCGGCGCGGCGTCGTCCAACACGATGTAGCCGACTTGGGTCTCGCCGGGCTGCACCAGGCCGCGCAGCGGCTCCTTGCGGACTTTGGTCGGCAAGCGCACGCCGTTTTGCACGAACGTCGCCCGGGTGCCGTCGAGCACGATGATGCGCTCGCTGTGGTTGGTAAAGGTGAAAAAGGCGTTGGCCGCGCCGCTGGAGACGGCCGTGACCGAAACGAGTTTGAAGTCGAGTTGCTGAGCTAGCTCGGTGTCCGAGACGGAGGCGTCAGGTGAGGGCACGCTCGAGGCACCCACGGGGGGCGTGGTCACACCCACTGCGGGCGTAGTTGCACTCACAGGTGGCGGCGCACTTGTTTGGGGTAACGGGGTGCTCGGCGGCGCACTTAGGGCGGGCAGTGGCCGACTGCGCTCGATGATGTAGCGCTGCGGGCCGACCAGGTCGGGCTTGACGGTGAGCCGCAGCAAACACGGTTGGCCTTTGACCCAAACGGTCAATGGCGTCTCGGCGGCGGAGAGTTCGGTGGAGAGGTCGAGGCGGTTGCTGCCCTCGGCCTTGGCCGCCACGAAGGGTGTCATAGGTGCTTCTTGCAAGCCCTGGTTGGCGGCGTCGGACTGCGACGTACCTTGGATCATCAGGCCGGGGCTGATGACCCCGCCCGCGTCGATGCTGTCGTAAAACTCGAGAAAGGTCAAGCCGTTGGGCGAGACATACACGTCTTTGCTGATGACCGCGCACTCGTCGCCGTAGTAGCGGGTGACGTTGGATTGGGCCAGGGCGAAGCCGCTTGTCAGCAGCAAGAGGATGAGCGGACGGACTGGGCGCATAGGGTTCTCCTTAAGCCTGCATGGGCGGGGGTGGGGGCTTGGCGGACCGGGGCGGCGCGTCAGGCGTGGTCGCACCCGCTGCATCAGGCAGGGCCATTTTGGGGATGGGCGGGGCCGGGTAGAGCCCCATGAGCTTGCCCAGGCCGTGCTCGTAATAGTTCATGCGTTTGGCGAGAAAGGGCCGCTTGCCCGAGACGAAGGCCAAGATGACTTGGCGATTCTCGCCGCCCAGCGCCAACGCCTCCTCAACGGTGAAAACCTCCCGCGGCGTGGTGCCTTCTGAACGCGACACCGGCATCAACCAGCGGTTGATGGTGCGGCTGGTCGAGCTACTTTCGACTGAGATGTTGTGGCAGCGTTTTTGGATGTATTCGGCGGTGGCGACCGACTCGGTTTTGTAGTAGAGTTGCACCCCGCAGTTGTTCAGAATAGACTCGGTCGCCGCCTTGCCGTAGAGGTCGTCGAACTGTGACGGGCTTTGCAAATAAAGCATCACCGTGATGCCGCGGCCCGCGGCGGTGGACAGCAGGCCGTCCAAGTTGCTGATAGGGGCGCGCTTGACCTCGTCGAGACCGGCCAACACCGGCACCGGCGGGTTCCAGCGGTTGCCGTAGAGTTTGCGCGACTCGTCGACGTAGCGGGTCATGCCGACCATGAGTCCGGTAATGAGCATGTTGTAAACGGGCGTGGTCGCTTCCAGCGTGGCTTCGGGAAACTGCAGGTACACGCTGGTGGGTTGCCGCATGAGGTCGGCGGGTTGGAAGTCGTTGCCGCTGAAAATCCAGGCGATGGACTCGGATAAAAAGGCGTTGAGTTTTAAGCTCATAACGTCCCAGGCACTCGTCAAAAACTTGTTTTGAAAGGCGGCGCTGAGTTTGTCCTCGAGCTTGGCCGCGGCGTCGCCACCCATGCCGACAAAACCGTTGGCACGCCGCCGCACCTCCGGGTCGTCGAACTCTGCGATGCGGGTGAAAAAGGTGCTGAGGCCGCCGTCGACGATAATCTCGCGGGCGTACGCGAGCGGCGGCAAACCTTGCAGTTGCGCGGCCCGGAACACCGCCGCCAAGCCCAGCGCCGCGCGCTCGGCGAATACCGGGTTGTCCTGCTTGTGCGGCTCGGTGATGATGAGTCCCGCCGTGTGGTCGCCATCTTTGGTCTTGAGCAGTTGACTAAGTGCGTCGAAGCGGTGCCCCCCGCCTTCGGCCGAGATGCAGTAGACCGTGCCTGTTTCGGCCCGGAGTCCGGCGGTTTCCGAGTACAGCTCGCCTTTGATGTCCAAACAGATAAACGAGCCGCGCCAGATAACCGCCTGCGACATCAAGTGAACCGACTTGCCCGAGCGCGTCGCACCGAACGCGGCCAGGTGACCTATTTCCTGGCGGCCCCCGTAGCCCTGGGACACGGCCAGGATATGCTTACTCGCGCCCCGCAACTGGTGGCCGCGAATGACCTCGCCCCGTGCGGGTTCTAAGTCGGGCAAAGGCAGGTGAAAGCCGACCAGCAGCGCGTAGTGCAAGCGCTTGCTAGCCCAACTTTTGTGGCAAATATCCAAAAGTTCTTTCAACCCGGCAAACATGCCCGAGTAGGGTTTTTGCTTGCCGCGAAAGCCGAAAGGCAGCACCCCAACGACGAGCCCGCCCATAACCAAAAACAGGTGGTTGAGGCCGGGTGCGCCTTTTTGGTCCCAGTACCAGCGCGAGCACGCCCGCTCGACCACCAGGCACTTCGCATACAGGTTGAGGTCGTCCCCCTGCCAACCGCGCGCGTGGACGCGCTCCAACAGTCGAACGTGGACGTCTCCGAAGCTCGTTTTCCCCCCGGCCATAAGCCACAGCCCGAGCCCGAACAGCGCCGCGCCCGCCAGCCAAAAGAGCCGCCGGTAACGTTGCACGAACATCTTCACAGCTCCAACCCCCCTTCGTACCCTTCGAGTCCCAAATGTTGTTCCTGGGCTGGCGTTTTACCAAGGCCGCCGCCGAGTTCGGCGAAGTGCTCGGGGCGGTTCTCGAGCGCCTGGCCGAAGCTTTGCCTGACGTCGTCGCGCAGTTGCTCGAAGTCCTCGCGGTCCAGCCGCCGGGAGGTGGTGACTATCAAGTGGACGTGGCCGTGCTCGGTGTGCGCGCCGCCGCCTGAGTGCTCGAAAGCCACCCAGGAAAGCGTCTTTTGCATACGGACCTCGAGCCGGTTCATCGTGTCGCGGGCGAAGCTTTTCATGTCCACGTTCTCGGCGTTTCTGTCGGTGCCCGGCGACACGACCAAGCGGTAGTGGTAGCCACCCGTTCGCCCCGCCTCGTCGAGCCGCGCGTAGACCTCTTCTCGGCCGATGCGGTCGTCGTAGTTCGAGAAGCCGCTGCGCTCCTGGGCCTCACCCTGGTCGTTGGGGCGGGTCATGTAGTAGTAGGCGCTCTCTTTGACCTGCCGGGTGCCGTCCCCGGCTTTGACATAGTTGGCTTTGACGACCGCCCGGCCGCCGCGCTGGCCGGGCTGAGACGTCCCGGTCGTGCGCACGGTGTCCGGGTTGAACCGTGACGCGCTCACGACCCGCCACCTTTATTCATCTTCGCTCCTTCCTTGCCGCCACACCTCTTCCTGAAGACGCTGGATGACCTTGGCCGCCTCGCGTGCGTCGTCGATGTCGGCGATGGCCGCGATGATTTCGAAGAGGTCCTCGTTCCCCGTCTTGAGCGAACTCACGGCCAGGCTGTAAGCGGCCTCGTTGAGCGCATAGGCACGCTCCCGACTGGGGCCGCCCGGCAGTTCGCTCAGCGCGTTGAGCACAAAGTTCCTCGTGGCCGCGGCGTCGAGGGCAGACCGCGCCAACAGGTTGGCCCAGCGGTCCTCGCGCATCCGCAACACCTTGGTAAATTCCGGGACCAGTTGGTCGAGCACAACGCGCTCTGTTTCATAAGCAAGCGCCTTGTTCAAAAGCTCCACAATAAAGTTGCTCAGCGACCTGTTCTCGAGGGTTGCCAAGCGTTTGAGTTTGTCCTCCAAATCCTTGTTCAGATAAATCGACAGGCTGCGCCGCATACCACCTCCAAACGCTACCATACTACGTGTCTAACTTTGATTCTGTCAATGACCTGTAAAAGTATGGGACGGGTGAAAAAGTGTCCTCTGTGCGTGAGGAACGGTAAATCTACGAACTCTACGCTAGAAAATCGACGTGACAATGTGTAGAACGACGTGTCAGGTTTGCGTGTAGCACGATATAAATAGTCTCTTGGCATAGAAGCCCTATGCCAGCCCTTATCCTGCCTAGGATTCGCCCCCCGCCCTGGCCGCTGAGCTTCGGCCTGCAATCGGCCTGGTCCTCACCCACGCCGGGCGCGTCCCCACCACCCCTTGGAACTGCTTTTTACGCATGGCGTTGACCCTCACAAAGGGGCCAAAAGCGGCGCGCAGGACGAAGCCGGAGCCGCTGGAATGGCGGCCTCCCAGAGTCCGTGTTTTCCCGAGGCTTCGTCCTGCGACCGGGGCGGCCTCGTAACAACACAGAGTTGAAAGTAGGTTTAAGCGTTGCACCCCCACCCCTGCCTTCGAGTCCTAGCGGAAAACGTTGCTCGAGCTGAATTTTTGGCTGTTCTACCCTCGACCTTTGCAGCTACATGAGCGCTCACACCCACACAACCTCGGCTCCTGCCAACCTCTGTTCAATAAAGCTCGAGCGTGGTGTCGAGGATATACAAACGTCCATCGCCAAACCTCAACGTTTGAGCCTCTTGCTAAACATATTGGCGCTACTATACAACCGCTCTAAGATTGACGATTAAAAACTTTACAAGCTCCTTTTGACAGGTGTAAGGTTGTCCTAAATCACCTTGCAGGGAGATCCTATGCCCCCAAAGTTGGACACGGTCATCGAAGAAGTCGAAGTGCTCGAGCAGCGCTTACAAGAGGCTAGGAAAAAGCGCGACCTTCTTGTGGCCCAACGCCACGACGAACGCTGTCGCACCGTCGGCGCGGCCGTCTTGAGCGAACTTGATAAAGAGAAAGGAGCGCTCGACGCTGCACGCCTCATGCCGCTGCTCGACAGCTACGTCACGACCAAACGCCAGCTCGAGCTGTTCCCGGAGGTAGAGGCTTACCGGCAGCGCTCAGGGTTCCCTAACCCCGAGTCTTCGGACGAGGCAGCCGGCGAGTCCGCTCCGCTCGACGACGCGCCCCCTGATGGGTCGAGCTGAAAGCTGCACCCACGCCGCCCACCCACCGAGCGAGTGTCCGGGCCGGGGCTCCCCGACGGCGTGCTTTTCCGCCGTCGCGGGGACGGCCCGGACACGACCACACCCGCAGCCTCCACCGGCTCGAGCGCAGCGCTGAGGGTACGGCCCCGCGGCAGCGAAGAAGTAACAGGCGAGTTGGTAAGGAATGAGCTATCTAGGATGGGTGCTGGCGTGGGGCCGAGGGGATGGCTTGACAGCATCAGGGGACGGCAGTTTGCAAGCCAACGACCATGAGGAGACCAGTAGTGGCTGCCTCGGCGAGGTTCGAAGTGTCCTCGTCAGACCACACGTGCGCGGGGCGTTGGCGGCTCGAGTGGGGCCGCGAACACCTCGAGCCGCATGAGTGACCCCCTGGGGGGCCGCCAAGGTTCACCCGGCGGGTGACTGTCACTAATGGTTTTGCCGGACTCGAGCCGTCACGCCGCACCCCCTCAACCCGGAAGAAGCGCCCCCCGGACGCCCGCTTCGAGCTGCGTGCGGGCCGCTTCGCGCCGCAGGTCGTAAACCCAGCAGCGCCCGCCTCCTTGCGCTGCCAACTGACGCATAAAAGCAATCGCCGCGAGGTCGTCGTCGGGTCCGCAGTAGACGACGTTGACGACGCCCTTGAGTTTGCCCGCCTCGCTCAAAGCAGCCTCGGCGTGACGCGGCTGCCCGTCCGAAATCACCAGGGTCACCTCGGGCTGAGTCTTGACGGCCTCGCTCAAGGCCAGCTCGAGCGCGGTGCCGCCCAAAGGGGCGGGCAGGTCCGCCGCCCTGGCGAGGCGTAGCGGTCGGCCTGCAAAGGCGATAAGGCCGTCCCCCGGCCTGAGCACGGCTGACAGCACCTCTTTCAGTACCTCGTGTTTGCTGCTCTCCCCGGCGCGCTCGGCCATGCTCGCCGAGACATCCGCCAGAATCAGCAGGCCACCGTGACGAGCGTAAACACGTCGCACGTGTTTTTCAAATTCCCCTTTGAATCCTTCGGTCAGCTCGCGGAGGCTTTGCAGGGGTTTGGCAAGGTTGCTCACGCTGACACCTCTTCTCAGGATGAAACCATCGTAAGCGGGTTGTCGGCACCGGTCAAGATCGAGCAACGTCTCGCCGGTCGGCAGCTGCCTGCTCTTTACCTCGCCTAGGTCAACCGCGGGTCCCAGTCCAACGCCTGAACCTCCCCAACCGCAACCACCCGCGCGTACTCGGGCTGCACCGGGTTGATGAGGTAGGTCATGTAGAGCGGGTCGTAGAGCAAACTGCTCGGCACCACCACGCTCGGCACCGCGAGCACCACGCCCGCCGCCCGCTCCAAGAACTCGTCGCCGACACTTTGTGAGGCGCGCGTCTCGGGCCGGGCGTTCCAGCCTGTGGGGAGGGACGCAGCCGCCAGTACAGCCACGTCCGCCTCGTCGAACTCGACCGCGTGGTAGACATATGCTTTATTAAGAAACGCCTCGGCGTCGTCGATGTGAATGAGCACCTCGAGCATCGCCAGGGTGAGGTTGCCGCTGGCATAGACCACCCGGTGTTCGGGGCTGTTCCAGCGGCCACCGTAGAGGTAAGCCCCCTGGCCGCTCATGGTGTCTGGAAACCGTGCTTCTGAAATCCGGTATGCCTTCAGGACACCACGCCGTGCGCCATGCGCCCCAGGAGCTTGACCACGTAGTCCGCGCCTTCGGCACTGCGCGCGAAGCTGAGCGGGACTTTGCCGCCGAGCGCCACCTTGGGATGGGCGAGCCAGCGCCGGGCGGCTGCTTGGTCTTCAAAGTAGCTCTCCGCTGCTTCGACCACCTTGGCGAGTCGGTAAACGCGACCTGAAGCTTCCGGGTTCAAGCGACGGCGGCGCTTTTTGGTTTCGAAGAAGGTGCTGCTCCTGAGGTCGGCCAGCTCGAGTACTTGGGTGAGGGGTAAGTCCAGGTGCCGGGCCAAGCGTTCGACACTGGTCGGGCTGAGTCCCTGCTCGAGCTGCTCAATGATTTCGAGACTGCTGTCGGCCTCCAGCGCTAACAGCCGAGTGCCAGGGAGGGGATTTGGCGTTCCTGTGGGGATAAAAGCTTCCATGAAAGCTCCATTTCTGGAATTATTTTAGCACGGAAACGGAGTAACGTGGGCTACCGAGACTGCTGTTACAAGAAGTCTATTTGACAAAACGCAAGCCGCGTAAACAGGGGTCGAGTGGAGCGAAGACGGAACGAAGACCCCGGCCGCACCGGAGGCGTCGTGCGCCAAACTTAACCCTTGGGGACGAGAGAGCAGGCTCGATGTCCCGAGGTAAGCGCGCGCTTCTCCTTGTCCCAGCGACCCGCTCTAAGCCAGATGAATAGCGCTGTTTGTCGGCGGCACGGTCAAACGTCCTCCACAGCTAGCCCACACTCAACCTAGCGCGCGCCGCAGTCGCCGTGCAGGTCACGCGTCCAAGGAGCCGGGCGTGAGGTCCACCGGGGTCAGGCCGTCCGGCTCGAGGATGCGGTCGGTGCCCCTGAAAAAGTTCCAACGCATGTCGTGGGCACCCTCGGGTTTCAGGCGTAGGCCGAGCTGGCGGTTCTCGAGCAAGAAGGTGAAGGTCTCGAAGCCGTGAGGCGTTTCGTGGTACACCAGCACAACCTCGCGGCGCTCGGGGTCTTGGCTGGGGGCGACATAGGCTGTACTCGGCGCGCCGTTCGTGGGCTGATAGGCGCTCAGCCAGGCTTCGACGACGAGCGTGGCCGCCCGCACCGGGCTGGGTGCCGCGTCGATAAGGCCTTTGACGTAAGCCGCCAGGCGCGCTTTGGTGTGGGAAGACGTGAAAAACTCCGCCACGCCACCCATAGCCAAGCCTTCTTCGGTTTCCAAGAGGAGCGTGGGCACGAGGTCGTCGGGCAGGATGCTTTTCACCACGGTGAGGACTTCCTGGACGGTGCGGGGTAGCTCCGGGGTCGAATCGGTGGGCGTGTCGGCTGGGGGGCTTTCGCTCCTGACATTCATGAAGTGCTCCTTCGTCGGTCGTTTGATTTAGACGTGGTCGCGTTTGCAAGCGCAGAGGTCACAGCGGACCGGCCCAGGGGCTTTCGGTTCCTCACCTCACCGTCTCGCACGCTGCACCGCCTCCACGCCCTCGAGCCGGTGCAAATCGTTGAAGTCGGTGGGGAGGTGCGGCCAGTGGCGCTGGTCGAACACCGGGAAGTACACACCGGCCTCTCCCCTGTCCGCCGCTTGAAGCGCTTTCTCCCGCCCGGCGTTGGGTTCGCCCTGTTTGGGAACGGGGACTTTTTTGCCTGTTGCGTCCTTGCTCCACTGGTCATCGTCGGCCCAGATGGTGATGTTCAAGCGGGTTCGCCGTGCAAACCAATGGGGCCGTCCGCCAAGGTAACCGTAGTGCGCCCGAAGACCCTCAACCACCGGCACTAGGTTGTTCGCGGTGAGCGCGCAGAGCATGACACTCTCGGGCCGCGCCAGGCAGACGCTCAGGCCGGTGGCTATACCTTCGCACAAGCTCAGCGTGTAGCCTTGCCGTAAGCAGCGACCCAAGGCCGCGCCGTCCTCGGGCAGCGTCCCGAGCGCCTTGGGCACGAGCGCGACGAAACCGCCCTGGGTGCGGCCGATAAAGTCCTTGTCCCTGGGTTCGGGGTCGTACTTCCGTTGCAAGCAGGCGTGGTTGTAGAGGCGCTGGTAGCCGATGGTTTCACCTGAGAAGGTCTGGATGGGCACCTGCACGAACCCGCCAAAGTCGTCCACAGCGTAAACCGCTTGTCCCCGAACGTGGTGACGAAACAGGGCGTCGCTCACGCCCTTTCGTTTCAAGTAGCCGCTGACGCCCGACAGCTTCCCCTGGCGGTGAAGGGCGACGGCGTCTTCGAACTGCTGCTCGAGCCAGACTTCTCGGCGCAGGTCGGCCGCAAAAGGCGCTTTGGGTGCGGCGCTGAACTGAGTCGCCGTCGTCGTATGTTGGGGTTTGGTGCTGCTGTAGCCCGCGCAGTAAAGCAGTTCCTCCTTGGCCGCTTCCACACTCAAACCAACGACCCGCGTCAGAAAGGTCAAGGCACCGTAGGACTCGCCTGTCACGAAGTCGTATAACCCTTTGGGGTCGAGGACGACGTTCAGGCCGTCGCCACCGCGCCACACCGCTTTGATGCGCTGTTTGGAACGGCTCAAATCGACCTTGGCCACGGGGTAATGGGCGTCGACCAGCATGCGGACGTCGGCGACCTCGAGGGCCTTGCGAAAGTGGACCTCGCGTTGCGCGCTCTCGCGCATCCGCTCGCTGAGTGCGCCCTTGGTGTCGATGTACTCGAGCCACTCACTCCGCTTGTCCGCAAACCAGCGGCTCGTCTTAGCAGCTTGCTCGAGGAGCGCTCGGTCGTGGCTGGCGTTAGGCTTCATCTGCATCTCGGCCGTCTTCCTTGGCGAGCACCGCCCGCAGGAGCTTCTCGCCACTGTCCCGCAGTTGACCGACACGCTGGCGGGTGACCGGCCCGCCGTGGTCGAGGGCGCTGATGTGTTCAGCCGCTTCTTCAAAGGTCAAACCGTCGAGGTAGCACAGCTCGAACGCCTGCACGTGCCGGTCACGCTGGGAGGACCAGGCTCCCCGCGCGCGCGCCGCGTCGATGGCGTTTCGCAAGCGCTGTTTCTGTTCAAGGTTCAAGCTGCCCAAGTCGAGGTCCATACCCCCTCCTTATGCTCTTCGAACACCTGTGCCAGATAATGATAGTTGACCGCGTGGAGGGACGCGCAGACTTGATCGAAAGCAGCCTCGCCCCATACCCTCGGCACGTTCAAGCCTTGCCACCGGGCAAAAGCGAGCAGGTCGCCGTCGTAGGCGCTTGCCAACGTTTCACCCTCATAAGCCGCCTGGTACACCGCCTCGGGGTCCAGGCCGAAACCCCGGCAGGCGTAAACGAACAGGGCCAGCGCGCAGTCATTCACGGAACCATCGCAGCCTTGCCCCGGCTGGTAAGGGCGCTTGGAAAAAATTCCCCAGCGTGCGGCGTTGGCCGTTATCTTCACCAGGTCCACGCTTTCGTAGCGCCAGACGAGGTACTTCAGCCCGCCCGAGACCTTGTAGTAACTCACCGCCAGCACCGCGTCGTCCTTGAGGCGACAGACTTCCAAGTCGAGCCGCGTGTCCCGGTGTCGAAAGAGGCTGTCCATACCCTCACCTTTCTCTTCTCGATACATTATTTTATCCTCTATGTAGCTGTCTTGTCAACTCGAGAATTCCCCTTTGGGACGAGGAAACCCGCGTTTATGCTGCCAGTTTCAGGTACATGGGTTTCTCGCCGACAATGTCCAGGTACGGCTTCAAAGGTCCGACGCCCCGGTACACCGTCATGTAGGGCACGTCCAGGGCCTCGGCAAGGTCGGCGAGGGTTTGGGCGTCGTCCACGCCCGACAGGTACAGCCAGACGAGCCGCGAGGCGATAGGCGTTTCAAGGACTGCCTTGGGCAACTCGCGCTTGCGCCGCTTAAGGCGCGGCCAGTCTTTGAACGTCTCGTCGGCCACGGCCTCTAAGACGCTCGTCGCGCCGACGTAGGGGGTGTGCTCGGCCAGCAGGTGTTCGTCTCTCAGGTCTTGCTTCGCCTTGTGGACGGTAGGCGTGCTTAGGCCAAGACGCGCCGACAACGCCGGCGCGGACAGTTCCGAGCGGCCCCTGGAGAGCAGGTACAAGTAAAGCAGCTTGGTTGCATGGGTCACGCCCCGCATTTTAGCCAAGTCGAGGGACGACGTAGTAAGCCTCCGGGTCCAGCCAGCCGCTCCGTTCGTCATAGTGTGCGCCGCACCGGAGACAGAGCGCCCGACGCTGCGCTGGCGCGTCGGACGGATAAACGTGGATGCGTTCCGAGCCGCAGACCTCACAACGGGTCAGGTTTTTGGGTTTGCTGTCTTTCACCTCGGTTTCGTTCACGGCCGTTCTCTCCTTTCAGGTGTCGAAAGCTGAACACCCACACCCTTTACTCGGCAGGGTCTTCCAGCACCTCCAACCTGTCGAGTGCTGCGCTGTACTCCTCCTCCAAAGCCTCATAGAACACTTCGAGTTGAATCATGCGCTCGAAAGAGCTACTGGCGTGTTCGGCGACGACCATCGCCACCGTGTCGTCTATCACGTGCGCCTCCAATGTCCAGCCTTCCTTGGGCAGCCCGGCCACGAGCTTGGCTTTGAACGCTTGATAAAGCGCCAGCGCTTTCTTGTCCGCCACCCGCCCGCTACCGTCCTGGCCGAAGTGGTGGGCTAGGAGGGCGAGCGCAAGCTGCGCCGGACCGCTGCCCCCGTAGCCCCACTCGAACCCGTCCGGGCTGTGGTTTTTCAAGTCGTTGCGCGGGGGTAGCGGTTGGCCGTCCACCGTGACTTCGACGTTCAGCGGCTCGAGCCTTTTACCTTGATACGTTGCCATGTTCCTCCGTCTTTGTCAGGATGCGCGGCCCCCGTGAGTTTGGTGGTTCAAGCCGCCGCCAACCACGGAAACAGACTTGGCTGGGTATCCTCGGCCTGCGCTTGTTTGGCTGCTGTAAGTGTGCTGGCGTCGAGGTGGACGCTCACCTCGGGAGAGAGCACCACTCTTGCCAACGCCACGTCTCGACAAAGCCGCTCGTTGACGCGCCTAAGCACCTTGGCCCCGGCCACGCCGTCGAACAGCAACGCGAACACCTTCGTGTCCAGCAAGCTGCTGTCGTATTGAGCCTGGGACATCATACGCAGGGCCAAAGAAGCGCGGCCCTGACATGTCTTGGGTAAGCCTTGCACCGCGCACCTGCCTTTCCTGAGCCTTGCTAAAAAAGGGGAAAGGTGTGGAGAGGTCTCGAGACCTCTCCACACGTTTTACGTGCTCTATGCGCCACCCGCCTCGAAAACGGCGTTGTGAAACGCGCTCACCGGGTTACAACGGGGGCACAGACAGGGTGCGTTCTTGCGCCTTTTCAGCTTGCGCTCGAGCACCCTGCCACCCTGCCACGTCCGCACGACGCTCACCTCACAGCCCGCTTCGACCGCGGCGTATACGAGCGGGCTACCCCGGCCCCGTTTGTGCTCCCTCAGCCTTCTTTCCGGGTCGCCGTCCTGGGCGTAGCCGGTGTAATGAGAAGCGTGGCGGTATGGCGGCTCAATGTGCAACAAGTACACGCACATCATGAGCCTCCGGGGGAATGGGGGGAGGCTCGGTTAGAGCCTCCAGGATGCGGTCGGACAGCTTCGCGGCGTGCTGGGCAGCGGGCAGAACCTGCTCGGGGTTGTCCGTCCAGTCGGCAAGGTAAGCAAATGAACTCCGCGAGGTGTCGAGTCCGAGCGCGTCACAGACTAAGAAAGCGCAAGACTCGGCCTCGAGTTCCGCCACACTGCGCGAGGTCTTGGTGTCGCCGTGCGCGAGGCTATGAGCGATTTCGTGGATGAGGGTTGCAAGCGTCTCGAGCGGCGGTAGGTCGTCGCTAATCATGATGTCACCGCTTGAGGGTCTGAAAAAGCCGTGACACGAGCCGGTGAGCGTTTTGTACTCAAGCCGGTTGCCGTTGCTCTGGGCAAAACGCTCGAGGCGGCTCAACAAGCCCGGTATACGCGGGTCGTCCTCGGTGAGCGGTTCAGGCTTGGGCGTTTCCGGTAACGCCTCGCCCTCGGTCTGCGCCACGTCGAACACGCTCGCCGTTTTGAAGCCGAATAGTTCCGCGTCTCCGGCGTCGTTTCGTTTGGTAAGGGGCGCTAAGATTCTCAAGCCCTGCTCGCCTTTTTTGACCTGACGGCCGCAGGCTTTCCAAACTTGATAGCCCGCGACGTGCGAGGCGTGGGGGTTCTGGCAGTAGATGAGCCACACGTTACGGAAGCTGTAGCGGTGAAAGCGTTTACGCATTCTAAGCGCCGCTTTGTAGGTTTCAGAGTCCAGCAACTTTGCGACGTTCTCCGCCAGCAGCTCGGGCGCGCCGGGGCGGGTGCCGTTCATGCCGCCACCGCCAGCGCTACGCCCTCCGCCACGCAGTTGCACAGCTCGAGCCCGCGCACCACCCTCGGCACTTCGCCGCAACCTTCGCAGACCTCTAGGCGTCCTTCGCCGCCGCAGGTGACGCAGATGAGGTGCGTTTCGACTGGTGTCCCGGCGCAGACGAGCCGGTAGCCCTCGCCCTCGCACGCGCCGCACTCGGCAAGGGTGAGGGGGGCCAGCGCCCCCCGTATCATGCGGCCCTCAACAGTTCGGCGGTTTCGACCTCGGCCAGACGCAACTGGTAGCGCAGGCAGTCCCAAACCGTTACGGCGTTCTCGAGTTCGGTTCTCGCGTCGGTGAGGGTTTTTTCAGCCTCGTGAACCTTTTTGTACTCGGCCTCGAGCTTTTGCCTGAGCGTCGCTTCGCGCTTCTCTTGGTTGGCTCCCTGCACCCCGGCGACGAGCAGCGGCACCTTCTTGGTCTCGAGGTCGTACTTCGCTTTTGCCAGCGCGTTGGCATCGTCCCGGTACACCGTGCGCGCCCCTTGCAGGGTGCGCGAGGCTTGCGTGAACTGTTGAGCGGTCGGAGCGGCGCTCAAAGCGCCACCCCCTCACGCCGAATAAAGGCTAGGCCGTCTCTGAGCTTCTTGACTTCAAAGTCGATGCCCGCCGCGCCGCCCTCGTCCGGGGGTGCTTGGTAGGCGGTCGCTACAAAGCCGCTCTTGCCTCTGCGGGTGTCGCGCCAGTGGCGGGCGTAGCCCAAGTGTTTACCGCCGCTCATGACGACGACATCCTGACCGTCGCGCACAAGTTGCACGGCCTTGTCAGCCTCTAAAATTCCTGCTAAGTTGTTCATAAGCGTTCCTTTCCTCACTGGGTTGGAATGGCTGGGGCTGTGCTTGCCGTCCAAAGTTTGCACAGCCTTGTTTTTTCTTCCTCGTCACCAAGCTTGTCGCTCAGGTTGCCCCCCGCACTTAAACAACGCCGAATCCCTACACCTCCTTTCTGTTCGACGCCCGTTTAGGGTTTGGCCCGATTGGGTCACTCGGCTGATTGTCAATGTACTCGCAAGGTTTCCCTTAACTGTCTTTATTTTACTCTTATTATCATAGTATTGTCAAGTAGTTTATGCCGTGTAGTACGAACAAAATCTTAATCTATCTTGAGTCTACTAGACTTGCATTTTTATCCGTGGAGCCTGGCCCTTTTGCCTACTTTTGGGCCAGCAAAAGTAGGGACGTTTGCACTGAGGAGCGTCATCAGGGAGTGGAGCGCTGCAGGGCGAGGCCGGGGTTAGAGTGCCTGCATTTTTAGAGCCGCGTATGCCTAAGAGGTTCTTAGCACACGGTTCTGGAGAACTGTCAAGCCACGCTTTTCGGCTTGACAGAGCGTAAGCGGTTCTCCAGGTTCTGTGCTAAGGTTCTCGTGGCATTAAGCAGCTCAAAATGCAGGCGCGACCGGCCTCGCCCGGAGGCGCGCAGCGGCGTTTTCACCTTGCCTGGGCTTTTGTCTTTGACCTTGGCTGTGGTTATGCCCTAGTGAGCTATAAGCGTCCCTATTTTAAACTCGAGTCCGTCTGCATTAAAGGCTTTCCGGCCCCGCCGTGGCAGCCCTCCACTGCAAGCTGTGGGGCCGAGGCCCGGCCCGTAGTGGCGCAGCCGCCAAAAGAGGACTCTGTTGCCCGTAGGGCCGGGCCGGTGGGCCGGAGGGCGGGTGTGGTAGCGCTGAACGAGGACACAGTGACCCGACCGTAGGCCCACTTTCAGGGACGAACCGCTTTGGGAGCACCCTTGGTGGGGTACTCCCGTGAGAGATTTACGCCGCTTGCGCGACTGACTCGAACAACTCGGCCACGCCCTCTGGCGGCGTCTCGCCTCGAGCGAAGAACTGCGCCAGACCCGGCACGTACTTACGACGTGAAGCGTGGTCGAGGATGACCGCGTGCATGGCGTCCGTTTTCATGCCCTCGACGTTGTAGGGGATGCCCACCTCACGAGCGAGGGTAGGGAGTTGCGCCTTGCGGTACATGCTCAAAAATTCAGCGTCGAGCGCAAAAGCGTCGAGCATGTCCACGCCCACATCTTTTGCAATTTGCACGGCTAACGGACTGTCCCCCGTCTCTCGAACCGGCCAGGTGCCGTAGCTGTAAGCGGTGAGGGCTGAAAACAGGCTGCTCAGCGAGGTATCGTCCAGCGCTTTGAGGTGGTTGTAAACCTCAAGCTCGCGCTCTGGGTCGTAAGTGCTGACCCGCAAGGGGTAGCTGTCCCGTGGGTAGCTCGAGAACGCTGCCAGTTCACCGTGCTCGGCAAATACGGCGGCGAGTCCCGCGCTCTCCCCTGCGACTTGCTGAGTGACAGAGTCGCGTTCGGCACTCACGGCGACGCTTTTGATGCCCAGCATCCCCATGATGTTGAGGATGAGGCAAGTGCGGTAACTTTCTACCAGCTTGTCCTGCAAGGCGAGCGTTTTGAGGCGGTGCGCTTCTTCCAAGTGTTTTCCCGTGAAGTGGTCTTTGGGTTGCTTGACGCGCTCTTGTTTGACGCTCGGCGTCACGCTTTCCGAGGGGGCGCTTTCCCCTACCCCCCTCCTCTCCCCTACTCGCTTGATACCTTCAAAACTTTGGACTTCCCAGGTGTGGTCGTCCACGGTAATGAGTGCGCCCATCGTCGTCGGGTCGGGCGTCTCTCCTTCCTCGGGCGTCTCAAAGCGGTAGGACGGGTACTGATAGGGCTTGACCGTCTCGACCCAGGCCCAAGTTTGCTCGAGCTTGGCTTTAAGCGCTTCGTAAGCTGCTAGCTGCAACGCACGCGCCTGGTCGGTGTCGCAAAAGCAAGGCTCGCTGTCTCCGAACAGGTCGTTGGTGATTTCGCCCTTGTACTCGTTCAGGTCGAACAGCGCGCTTCTAACCGGGATGAGTTGGTCTGCCAGAAACTCTTTGATGTCCCCCGGCGTCCACTGGTTACCCCAGCGGTCGTGCTTGCTTTCCTGGATTCGCTCTAACAAGTGGTCTTGCAGGGCGGGACTCGCCGCCGAGAGCTGCTGCACCTGGCCCAAGGTCAGCTCGCCCTCCCAATAAGCCGCCCTGACGGCCTCTGAGAGCCCTTGCGCCAACCTCAGCCGTTGCTGCACCGTTTGCAGCGTGTAACCGTATTGCGCGGCGACTGAGGCCGCGTCAGCGCCCAAAGCGACCAGCCCGGCGAAGGCGTCGGCCTCTTCCAAGGGGTGCATGTCCTGGCGGGCGACGTTCTCGGCGGTGGCGATGTCCAGCAGCTCGAGGGCGCTCAGTTGCCGTATTTGTACGGGAATGGGGAAGTTTTCGGTGACTCTCCCCTGTTCGACAAGCTTTTGCACCGCCAGGTAGCGGCGCGACCCAGCGGCAATCTCCAAGCCTTCCGGGGTTTCCCTAGCCACGACCGATTGCAACACACCCTGGCTGTAAATCGACGCGGCCAACTCAGCTAGGGCAACAGGGTCGTACTTCTTGCGCGGGTTCAACTTGGAAGGATAAAAGTCCTTGAAGGGGCGATTGAGAGTTTCGGTGGCTTGGGGGTCTTGCGCCTCTGCTTTCGGCTCGCTCTCCCCTTTTGCCTTGCCTCTCGACTTGACTGCTTTACTTTTACGGTTGCTCGTAGTCGCTGGCATCGCTTCACGCCTCCAAACCGGCGTAGACGAACACGCCGTGACGAACTTCGCGTTGTGTAAGGGTGACGCCGCGCTGCTCGAGCGCCTTGAGGGTGTCTTCATGCACCTCAGCGCCACGGCGCAGGTATGCCACACAGACACGGCGTAGGCGTAACGCCCGCGCATCGACCAGGGCGAGCGCGATGGCGTCGGCCAACCTTTCGGCTTCAACGGGGCAAGAACGTTTCACCGCCTCGAGGTAGGCGCAAAACAAACCGCTCAGAGGATTGAGGGGTAGCGGGTTCACTTTGGGCGGGCGCTTGAAAAACCTATACGCTAAAGCTAAACTTAACTCCACAGGTAACTCCTTCGCTGGGGTCTTTGAGGGTCGCGTGCGCAGTGGAATGTCGCGCGACCCTTGCCTGTTGTCGGCTCGTGCCTACCTCCTTAAATAGATGCCTCAGTGTACCTTAAATTTTAAGGTAAGTCAAGCAAAAAGCGTGTCTGGGACGGCTAAAAGCGGCCTTACAAGCTCCTTGGCTTGGCAAAGCAAGCGGCTCTTTTCGATACGGCGGCAGGCTCCCCGCCACACTGTCAGCGGGATGAAAGAGCGCCGTTCGAACCTGGTAAGTTTCCGGCTCGATGCGAAAGGGCTCACCCCTCTGCGCGCCACGCATGGCGCTGCAACCCTTCGATGTGTGCAAAGTGCTTGTCGTTCTCCAACAGGACCAAGCCGCGCCGCAGACACTGCGCGGCGATGATTCCGTCCGTCACGGGAAGGGTCACGCCGCGCCGCCGTAAGCCGCCCAACAGCTCACCGGCCGTTTGAAAGTCTTCCCGGCTCGTCGGCGCAAACTCCAGGGCCGACAACGCCGTCTCCAGAGCTTTCCGCTCCCCCTCACGTAGACCCTGCAACAGTTCCAACTCCACCACGCCGCAAAGCACCACTCGGTCTTCTGAGATGAGCTGCGCGAGGGCGTCCGCCAGCTCACGCTGTGGCGGCTCCCCCCGGTTGGACCTGAAAAAGGCAATCCACGCGTCCGTGTCGGCCAAGACTTTAGCGCTCAAGCCGCTGCTGCTCTGCTAAGTCCGCTTGGTCGAGCGCTTCCGTACCGACGATGTCCAGCGTACCGCGCAGGGCTAGCAGCTGCTCCAGCTTCTTGCGCCGGTTGTAAAACTCGACGGCGACCTGCACCGCCCGGGTACGGTTGGCTTCGCCGCTCAAGCGCAGCAGGTCTTCAAAGGCCTCGTCTTCGATGGATACGGTGGTGCGCATAGGCTGGTCCTTTCACGCGAACAGACGGCTTGGTTCCGCCGCTAACATCCGATTATACCACCAAACGGTTCACGGCAGCACATCAAACACGGCCAAGTTGTGTGAGGGCAGGTGCATCAAAGGGGTCCGCCCCTTGACTGCGGTGATGGTCACAATCCAGGATGCGTGGTCGAAGCGAACCGTGGCGGGAACAAGCCACCGCAAAGGTGCTGCTACCAGGGCTTGTACGGCCTGCATTTTTCTCAAGCAATCGGAACGTCTCAAGAACGGATGCTCTTGCTGGGCCGAAAGTACCCTTGCAAGCCTGCTTGCGAGAACTTCGTCCCCAGTGGCAGAGCCCGGTGCTGCTTGAGCAGGTATATCCCCACACGCTCGAGTTCGGTAGGGCAGAGTTTGACCTCGAGCCCCAACGGGTTGACACCCTCGGCCACCGCGTAGGTGAGCAGTTGCGAGCGCAACAGGTCGTGCAACTCGCTGGCCCTGACGACCGCTCCTAAGTTGGACAGGTCGACGTCACAGGGCACGCCGGTCGCCACCGACACGTACAGGTCGACGGTTAGCCGGGCGGCTAAGTTGCGGGGTCGCTCGAGCAGAAACGCCTCGGCCTCGTGCAACAGGGTGAGTACGAGGTCGCGGTAGCGTTGCAGGCGCACGACGGGGGAGGGTACTTCCCGCCAGGCCTCGCCGTCGCGGCGGAACCACAGCTGGCCGTCGCACTGGAAGTCTTTGCTACAGGTGCGGCTTTCAATCAGCACCAACCCGTGGCGGTGCAAGATGAGGTGGTCAATCCAGGCTGTTTCACCCTCGTGCTCGAGCCTCAGGTCATGCAGAAACACGAGCCCCTTCTTGTTTTCGGCCCCTCTGAGCGCGTTTTGCACGTCGAAGCTGGCGTGGGCCACGGCTCTGCCTTCCGGGTCACCACCCCTAAACTCGTCGGGTTGTTTGAGCGTCAGCATGGGGCCTCCAGCATAGGGCGCGGCAACTTGGGGGTCAACGGAGCAGCTTCACTCAGCGCACGACCTTTTCGCCGTGCGCCGCCAGCCACGCTTCGAGACTGAACAGGTGCTGCACGCCGCTCGCTTCCCGGGCGACGTAGTGGTGGTAGCGCGCGTGGGCCGAGGTGCTCGAGAACACACCTAAGTTGTCCGGGTGGTAGTCGTCGCGGTCGCCGTTTTTGTGGTGGACGACCTCCTCCGGCTTCAAGGGTCGTCCCAGCAGCAACGCGGCCACGTCGCGGTGCCGGTAGGACAGGTGGCCCCGGTAGCGTTTGCGCGGGTAGGGGTTGGTCTTGCCCTTGCGCCGCGCGCTCACGCGCTCTCCCCTGCCCAGTATGACGCTATCCACGCCGGCGTGACCTGGAGCCGTAAGCGCTCCAGACTCTCGCCACTCTCCGAGGCCATTCCCCTGAGAAGTTGCGGGTCGGCCTGCACGCCCCGCACCACGACCATGAGGTCCTCGGGATACACGGTCCGCTCCAGGGCGGTCAGGGCGTACTCGAGCAGCCCCACGCCGCAGGGCAACGTCCAGGCCGAGCTGCACACGAGTTGCAAGTAGCGCCGCGCCGCGGCTTCGTCCCAGCGGGTTTGGAGCACTTCGAACTGACTCACGCCTAACGTGGCGGTCCAAGCTTTGGCGTCCTGCGCTTTGCCGTTTGACACCCCAAAACCCGCCTTTCCTGGGGCTGTTTCGGGCAGAACCCCGTACGCGGTCGGAGAAGAGCATGTTGCCATGTTAGCATGATAGCATGTTTACATGCTGGACTGTCAACATGCTTTACGGCTACCATGTCAGCATGGTAGCCTCGCGGCATGGCTATCATCATCAGCGTCATTTCTCAAAAGGGGGGGGTGGGCAAAAGCACCGTCGCCCGCATGGTCGCTCGCGAGTTCGCGGCGAACGGCTGGGCGGTGAAAGTCGCCGACCTCGACATCTCCCAGAGTACGAGCTTCAAGTGGCGGAGTCGCAGGTTGCAGGGCGGGCTCGAGCCGGACGTGCCGGTGGAGATGTTCGGCAGCGTCAAAAAGGCCCTGGAGGACGGCGGCCACTACGACCTGCTCATCATCGACGGCGCGCCGCACGCGACCGAGGCCACCAAAGAAGCCGCCAAGGCCAGCGACCTCGTCATCATCCCGACCGGCTTGTCGGTCGACGACCTAGAACCCACCGTCCTCCTGGCCCACGAACTCGCCAAGCTTATCGAACCGGAGCGCATCGTCTTCACGCTTTCGCGCGTCGGCAACAGCAGCGCCGAGGTGCAAGAAAGCCGCGCTTACCTGGAGCGCTCGGGCTACAAGGTGTTGGGCGGCGAACTTCCCGACCAGGTCGGCTACCGCCGCGCCCTTGACGAGGGCCGCACCGTCACCGAGACCCGCTTCGCTACTCTCAACCAAAAAGCCGACCAGGTGGCCCAGGCCATCATGGACAAGCTCGCCGGACTCACAGGATAGGGGAGAGTATGGCAAAGCCGACGATAGCTAAGCCCACCGGCACCAAGGGCGCGCCGCCGACGCCCGCCGAGACCACGGCCAACCTCAACAAACCCGCCAGCAGTGAAAAAGTACCCCTACAGCTCAAGCTGAGCGCCGACCTGCGCACCGACTTCAAGGTGTACGCGCTCGAGCGCCACACGACCGCCAGCGAGCTGTTCGAACAGGTGTGGGCGTTCTACAAAGAGAAACACGGCTAGCATGCCGACATGCTAGCCGTTTAACATGCTCGCATAAAATAGGGGAGACATAGAACTCGGTAATCGGATTATTGGGCCAACGCCCAATAACCCCTTGTTTGAACCTTGTGACAAACGCCGTCATCGTGTTCAACACCGTTCATATCGCCAGAATAGTGGAGGGACATAAAGCAAAATGCCATGAGGTTAGAGACAAGGATTTGGAGCGTGTGTGGCCCGTTAGGCACGGCCATATCAACTTTCTAGCAAGTATCTCTTTGACGCTACGACGGTGCGTGACGCTTAAGTAGCGTTACTTTCGCCTCCGATCGGTGTACCACCCCATAATGCACGATGGCGTGAGCATCTTCATCGGCAACGAAGCCGACCTCGGCAAGCTTCCTCGAAGTGGAAAGACTGTTCCGTTCCGGACAGCCGGTGCTGGGCGCGACCGGGACCGTGGGCTCGAGTGCTGAACGAATGGATGCAACATTCATGCTGTCTGAGAATCGGCACCTAAAAGTCTGAAGCGTGGTGGAACTGCCAGATGATCTTTTTTGTGTGCCTCCTCGACCAATCTGAGCAGTCGTTATAGAATGTGCTCTAGGTGATAAATGCTCGGAACCATCAAGTTTTTCAACACAACAGGTCGATACGGCATTTTGACAGGAGAAGACGGACAGGAGCGTTTTTTTCACAGAAATGATGTTGTAGGAGCACCGGTTCTAACTAAAGGTAGGTTAGTATCATTCGAACCGAGCAAAAACAACAAGGGTCCCACAGCGGTAGATGTTTCTGTGGTCAACCCACAAAAGTTTAAGGCGACGCCTCACCTCCTGAGTGAAATTTCGGAGTGGAAAGTCGAAGCCAAACTTGAGGACAGCGACCGGTATTTTTATCACACGCGAGAGGTCGAGCTTATAGAGTCAGGGAAGCGGTGCTATGTCATTGGCCGAAAAGGTACCGGGAAAACAGCCATTAGTGAATACTTGACCAAGAAAGTCTCGGATTCTTGGTTTAGTAAGAAGCTAACATTTAAAAATTTTCCGCTAAGAGATTTATACGCTTTGAGCAATACTTCCTATACAGCTCCTAACCAATATATAACCCTCTGGAAGTACGTGATTTATTCAAGCATTGCTCAGATGATGTGTGAAAACGAAAACATCGAGTTGTCACTCAGACAGAAACTCGAACCATTATTTAAGGTGGACACCGATACATCATTGTCCCAGAGCATAAGCAAATGGACTAGCAAAGGTTTTGGAGCAAAGCTTTTCAACATGGGAATAGATTTTGAGAAGTCCAACATTAAAAGAGAGGTATCTTGGACGGATAGAGTTGAAGCTCTGGAGAAAATGATATTTCAAAACCTTGACAGCTCGACCTATGTCATTTCGCTAGACGAACTTGATGAGGATTATAAAAGCAGTTCTGACAAGGGTTCTACCGGGGATTTTCAGGCATTGTTGACAAGCTTATTCAAAGCGGTTCAGGACATTAAATCCATCTTTCAAAGGGATTCACTATCTGTCCTTCCAGTTATTTTCCTACGCGACGATATTTTCTCTCAACTCCGTGATCCGGATAGGGCAAAGTGGATTGATCTTACAATTGCATTAGATTGGAACCCCGATAAGATAAAGAATCTTCTTGCGTTTCGTATTTCCAGAGCCATAGCAGTGAATAATGAGATTTTCAACTTTGAAGAAGCCTGGGTACAGGTTTTCAATGATTTCAAAGTCCAATTATCCCGCTCTGAGGGAGACGTAAGCATTTTTGATGCAATTAGCAGCAGGTCTTTGATGCGACCAAGGGATTTTGTGCGCTTTTTAAGCTACTGTGCAGATGATACAGTTAGTATAAACGTTGAAAAAGTTGATGAGCGAGCCCTTCGGCGCATTCAAAGCCGGTACTCTCTTTATCTGAAAACAGAACTTGAAGATGAAATACAAGGTTTGATTCCGGAGATTTACGAATTGTGGGATGTCTTTATGCTTATCAACAAAAAGATATTCTCCGGCGAAGAATTTCAAAAAGCTTATACAGCCAAAATCAACGAAATCAGAATCACTCGGAGAGACCCCTCCTATTTAATCAAGCAACTGTTTGAATTCTCGGTTATGGGCAATTTGGTTCCCAAACATGGACCACAGTTCAAGTATCTTAATAGCAATGCGCGATGCGAGATTGACGGACCATTTTATTTGCATCCTGGTCTTCATGATGCTTTAAACCTTCTATAAACCTGATAGGCCGTGTTGTTACAACATTTCTGTGTAGATGCCTCAACCTAATATGGTCAACACATTCAGTACTGCACCCGCTCTATCTCCGACAACGTCACCTTGTCCCTCGAGCGGTCGTAAAGCCGCGTGGTGCGCGGGTCCGCGTGGTCGGCGATGTCCTGCGCGCCTTCGATGCTGCCCCCACTGCTCAGGTAGGTCGTGATGCCCGTCGCCCTGGCGCTGTGGACACAAATCTCCGATGAGATGCCCGCTCTTGCCGCCCGCTTGCGAATCATCCGAAACACGTCGACCCGGCTCAGCCGCTTCTCGGTGAGCTGGCGCTTCCGGTCCAGACTGCGGAACATGGGCAGGGTTCGCTGCCGGGGGTCGTCCGGGTCGATGCCCACTTCCTCAAGATAACGGTCCAGATACTCCTGCGCCATGTGATGGACCGGCAGCTCCGGGGTCTTGCCGCCTTTTTCTTTCAACCGCAAGTACGAGCGCCTGCCGATGTGGCGGTAGTCCTTGAGGTCCAGGTTGACCAGGGCACTCACCCGCACCCAAGCGTAAAAGAGCACCCCTAACATCGCCTTGTCCCGCAGGTCTTTAGCATTGTCTCCCTGCACCGACTCGAGCAACTGCTTCGTCTCTTCAGGGGTGAGGACGGGGGTTTTGCCCTTGCGGACGCTGTACTTGGGGCCTTTGACCGAGGCGGCGGGGTTGTAGCTCACGACTCCTTGCACCACAAACCAATCGAATAAACCTTTGACCGCAGCTAAGTGTTGCTTGACCGACGGGGCAGACAGCGGGTGTTGCTTGAAGTAGGCGGCTACGGCGACGGGGTGGACCGTTTCCAGGGTGAAGCCCGACGTGTCGCACCACTCGAGAAAGCGGTAGCAGGCGCGGGCATAGGCTTCTCTGGTGTTGTCGTTGGCGAGGTTGTTGGTGAAGAATTCGACAAAGCTGTAGCTGGCTTTGGCACCTTGCTGGCTTACCAGAACGGGAAGCGAACCCTCGCTCATCTGGACGAGGGTGCTCGAGCCTTCGGGGTGGACAATGTCGCTCATGATGAACCACCCATCTCTTTTTGCAAAACGACATGTAGTTTCCCAGTGACCGGGTCGGGTAGATTCGCCGCCTTAAGTTCATAGTCAATCGTGAAGTTAGAAGCCGATTCGAAACTATCAAACGTTAAATAAAGCGTTGGTAGTTTCTCAGGCACGTTATGTTTTATCCGCTCAACATGAAAGTTGACATCGTAGCTATTGGTTTTCTTGATTTCTGGGACGCTTACGTTGGATGGAGAAAGATTGAGTCCCTCAAAATTGTGCGACAGCCTGGAAAGAGGAGAATCGGTGTAATCTCTTAAGAGGTCGGATAGTGAAGGCTGCTCAGGATGTACCCAAGGCTTTGTCGGCACGACTGGAGTTTTAGGTGGCTTAGGTAATTCACCCTCAAGGTACATAGAGAAGCCATCTGGAAAGTGCATATAAATGTCAACGTCTTCGCCTGGTTTAGTTCCTTCGTTGACCAGAGCCAAATAAAGAGGCGCTGTAAGCCCCCGAGCAACACGGTGCCGGTGAGCTTGCCTGTAGAACTCTTCATTTAGGGCGTAAAATTTACTTAGTGACTCGTTGTAACTTTTTATCTCGTTCTCATTGGTCAAACTCCTCGAATGCAGATTCGAGTCCGCAAGGGTATTCAGAGCCTGCTCAATCTGACGCAATGTGTCAGAGGACTGAGAAAATTTCGAATCTTCAAGGAGCCTAGCTAATTCTTCATGCTTTGACAATGTTCGCATAAAGGGATGTTTAGCCCTCGTTTTTTCCAAAAAACTCTCCAAATCACCTCTGGAGAAGGGCAAGACCTGGCTGATAGTCAGTGTTGTTCGACTGTCTGTCTTAAGCCCGTCAAAAATAGCGAGGCTCAATTTGGGTAGTGCGTTCTCAAACCGCTGCATTTTCTGTTTCAGTTCGCGGTTTTCCTTCTCGAGTGGGTCGGGTTCGCCTGTAAGACGGTAATCTTCGGGGAGTTCAACTGCCTTGAAGCCTAACCTCCGGGCAGTGAGTCGGGGTCCGGTGTCGTGAGCCACAAGCACAATATCTGCCTTATCGTGTCCATCCCGGAACTGGACCATGCTGGCAATAAGAAGGTGGTCGGGTTTGGACTTCTCGAGGCCAAGAGCTTCGAAGTCGACGGTCGGCACCTGAATCTCGAGAGCCAGCTTTACCCCTTTGCGAATTTCTTCTGGCTCATTCAAAGACCACGCCTCGAGCTGCTTGAGGCGCTCGAGGGCTCGTCTCTTCAACTTGAAGTGTTGGTGATTGTCTTTATGCCTGTCGAGTTCATCCACCACGATCATGGGCACGATAATTTCAACTCGGTCCGTCTCGAATACCTCGAGCCAGGGGATTTGGTCCGGCGGGTCGCAGTGCATGAAAATATTGGTGTCCAAAAAGATGGTTTTCATCAACCTCTACCCTACCACGAGTGCGTATCATAAAGGACATTATGTTACCTACTGTGGGTGTGTTGATAAAATATCCGCTGTGTGTAAACATCCTCTTGAACCGAAAGAGAAAATCACGATCCAAGCTCGAACTTAGATGAAGTTACTCTATGCCCATCAATTTTTACTTCGCCGCGCAAAATTGGCTCTATGTATCTACTGAGAAGGTCTACTTGTGACTTTGAATCAACTGGGGTGATTGCGGCTACGCGTGAACCAAAGCCGCTGAAGGAGGTGCCTAGCGCGATCGCAGCAGTATCTCCAAATAAAAACCTGTCATGTAAAGGTGATTTTTTTGAAGGTCTGAGTCCAACCACATGTACAGTACACTGTGGAGCTGGCTGGTCTGAAATCCGCTTCCAGGCTAGTTCAAGAGCCTCGTCAACGGTCATACCATCAAGCCCTTTTTCTGCTCCGATCAATCCAGTAATAATGTATACGGGCACCCGAGGACATGCTTCGAGGCACAGTGAAAGAAAATCTACTTCATTAACTCCAAAATAACCATCTGCAAACACGATACGCTCAGTTGCATTTGCCTCAAGCCAATCGCGCAGATATTTCATTGCTGCTGAACGGTCTCCATTTCCGAAAACCGCTCCAACGTCTCCCCCCTCAAAATGTCTGTCTGTTTTGATCTCTCCAACCCCTCGTATTTTTCTGAAGGATGTGAACAAGAACTCAACGCCGTCTAAAGTGGCATCTACAACATCTCTCATTAACGTTTCTCGATATTCTTTTTTCCCTCTAGCCGAGGTTGCGCATTCAACAAAAAGAGCACTAGCGGGAAAACCCGCTCTGAGTCCTTTTTCAAGTAATCCTTGGGTTTTGTCAAGAACATCTTGAGGTTGGAGCGGTAGAGCGCGGCCAGCGTTGATGGCACCAAGTGCTTCCCATACTGCCTCTCCATCAGTTTTACCTATTGAAGGCTGGCTTAAAGACAGGTTTTTTCCAGAACCAAGTATTTGATTGCGGTTGGCTAGAAACTCTGCTCGCCTATCCACAAGGCGACGCGCCTGCCGGGCACTGTCGTCATCAAGAACAATAGATAACTCTTGGGCGAATTCCGGTGAGATAGAGTAGGCAAGGTCGATAGCTCGTTGCTGTGTACTCAGCACATCTCTCCAAGGATTTGTTGTGGTGTTCATTGCAGGCCAAGTCTGCAGCAAAACACGTTTAGCACTGGGTGGGTCAAATGCAGCATAGGTTTCGGCAATGTGACAGAGGCGCTCGAGCCGCTCATGACCTGCTTCTATATGAGCAGCCAACTTCTCTGCTTCTGCTAATTGCTTTCTCTTATCGTCTATACGTGACGCAAGTTCGCCTAGAACTGTAAGAACGAAGCATTTGTCAGAAACATTTGGGATATTCCTAGCTCGCTTTGCCAGACCGTCTAAGTCTGAACCCTTGAGACCATTTTTTTCTGATTTTAAGATAAGTGCCTCGGCCCATATTTTGTAACCCTCATGAAGAATTCCATCGGGACTTGGTAGTTTTTTCTCTATAACTTCTCTGGCTCGCTTTAGCACTCCAGCTTTTTGAATACGTGACATTGATGTGTTAAAGCGCTCTATAGAGCGATGCAACACGCCGACGCCACGCACAATCTGACCATCCAAATTGCATTGCTCGAGGGCATCGAGCAGCTGTAGTGCATCTTTGTAATTGAAACTAACAGCAAAAGATTGGTCGGAGAACGGATCAGCAACTGACTGCTTACGCATCAATGTTTCGGAGGTACGGAGCCAAGCCGCCTGTTTGTCAGCAGGAGAAAGCATCTCCAACTCTGCTTGAAAAACACTGTAATCGTAAATGAACAAGGATGGAGCCGCGACGATTAAAGCTTCACTCTTGAGACCTAAGGCAGTATCACTGGGTAATTCTTCAAGTGTAGGTATTAACAGTCGCTCAGCCACGTCACGCAGTTCCTTGTGACTACCAAATTTCCAGAGACGAACTATGAGCTGTTCCAACGCGGCTATCTGGTCAATTGCCTGTGGCAGTCGTTTGACTGCAGCTTCAAGCCGCTGTAAGTCGTACGGTGAAGCAAGACCCATGCTTGTAGCACCTGCTACTGCAATAATAGCTAGTTGGAGAGCCATTTTGTATTCTTGATTTATATCAGATGAGGATATGTTTGCATGATCAATAGTTTCGGCCATGACGCTATCTAAAACGTTAAGTTGTTCGGAATATATATCTATGAACCGTCCAATTTCTCCTATCAGCGATAAAATTTTCCAAGGGGCGTCAATGAATCTCAAGTTCTCGAATATAGTTACAGTGATATTTTTGTGGAGGGCGTTGGCACTAGGCGGTGCTGGCATCAGCTCGGAAGTTACATTGTTTCCTACCGGAATAAGGTGCAGGAGCTCAACAAGCAAAGAAGTTCTCGTTTGTGGTGAAGATAAAGATTTGATTTGCTTATATATCCAGTCCAACGCCCCAACAGCATGGCAACGTTTTGTAGACGGCATCTCTCCAATAAAACTCAACACGGCTTGAACGAGGCGCTCGCGGTGACTATCTAATGGTGTATTCTCTATTTGCTCAAGTGCTACGTCAATATTATTACGAAGTGAATGAATCGACTCAAGGTGTTCTACAATGCTAATTTTCCTGAGCAAGCCTTTTCGACGAACCGTATTGGCAGTATCAGAAAGCTTCAGCGCCAATGGAAGATTACTGCGGGCAATAATACGAAGCGGGCGCTCCAAACTCAATTCGTGTATCGCAGTAGTTTTGACAACAATTTCTGCCAAAGCCAAAACCTGTTGCTGAATTCTTCCTTCTAAACTTGCGTCAGCTATTTTAACTTTGGACTCGAACTCACAAACTATTGAATAAAGCGTCGCATAACCTTCAAGACGCAGCGCGATGTCCTCTATCGATGCACAAACATCAGCAACCTTTTCTAACTCCGCTACTAGTTCGGAACCGGGTAAAGAAAGGGCTCGAACAGCAATCAGCTCAAGCCGGATTGTAATTGCATCTAGTGTAGGCCTAGTGGTTTCCGCCTCAGCTATCGTGTCTATTCGGCCGAGAGCCGGCATTAACTCCGCAGCAGATGCTGAGCGCCGAGCAGCGGAGAGAACCGTAGAAAGAGCACGAATCCTCGGAAGCCTTAAAGAAGATGCGGAGATAACAGAACTCGAAATGCGGTCAAGAACTTGTACAGCCTCGTCAGCACCCCGGCGAGCTATTGCAGGACCAATTTTCTCCAAAAAGGGTAGAGCGCTTTCATCTTCCCACATGCCGGTCTCGTCCAGAACGGTCAGCAACGATTTTGCAGCCGAAGCCTGTGCTATTGCTGATAAAAAAGACTTGCTGCTTTCGGACTCGACTTCAGCCAGGAGAGTATCAAACGCTTCTACATCACGCTGTTTGCCACGTACTAAGCTAGCTGCAATTGCGATTGTTGCCAAAAACCTATCTGGGCTCTCGCCATTTTTGGCGAGTTGCGCCGAAAGTTTAGCTAGCAGTACTGCTGCCCTCGGGTGGAAGACGAAAAGATCAATACCCGCGCTGACTCTCGCCGATTCAGATAGAGAGCTCACCACAACCTCGATCAGCAAATCAATGCCAGAAACTATGTCGGCACGGGTAGCACCAATTTCCTCTTTTTGTCGCCTACCCACATGTGCTAGAAGCATGAAGCGTTCTGTCAAAATAGGGCATGACGCAGCCAACTCATATGCTTCATCAAACTTTCCCAAATTCGCCATTGTTTTGATAGATGTTGCACGTGCCTGTGTATCGCGCAAAGTATGTGCTGTAGAAGATAAGAGATTCATTCGAAACTCTGAACCTAAATGCCCGAGAGCGCGAGCCGCTTCAACTGCCCTTTGGGAGAGTTGTTCCGCTATAGTGAAGTCTTGATTGCGGTCAACAACAGCAGCAAGTACCTCCGGAGTGACTAGGCTAAGAATATCGTCGTGTCGGGCCGATTCAGCCATGTACTCTACTGCAACAGCATAGTTTGGAGCCCCGGCTTTGGGGTTCAAAGTAAGTTTTGCCAAACCATCTAGAACCTGATACTGCAAATCTTGTATCTGGTTTTGCGCATACTCCTGATGTAGTGGAGTAGCTAGCCGCCATCCCTGTTTGGCCTCAACGATAAACGGAATTGCAGAAAGCATTTGATTGACATCACTTACACAAAATTCCGTAACTATTGCCAATTCTTCAGGCGTATAGTCTGCACGGGCATAAGCTAACGCAGCCAACAAGCGTTTTGAATTTGGGTGAGCGACAATTGCGCGAGACCACTCTAGTCCAATCATCTCCTGATACTCAGCGCGTGCCCGTGAAACCATTTCCGTGGGATCGGCACCCTGCTTGAGTTCTCTTCGAATTATCGCTAACCTTCCGGGATGCCCACCCCTGACGGCCCGAATAAGGTCAGTGCGAACAGAATCTTCAATTTTTAGGTCTTCAAGAAGATGATGGCACTCAAAGTCCGAAAAACCATACACATTAATGGCCTCATAATCAGCCTTTATCTGATTTAAAGAATGTGGAATTGACAGTCCTGACAATACATACTTAAACTCCCCCGGGGCCATGCCAAGTGGAAGTACTGAACGAAGAATCACTGCTTGATAATCTACAGTCTGCTCTCCAAAACCATCAATAATGAAGTAGATTCGCCCTAAACTTTGTTTGGCACGGCGAGCTAAATGAGCCAAAGTGCTATGGTAGACCTCTTCACTAGGGTCACCATGTACATCCAGGATGCGGTTATTCAGGATATAACGCGATTGCGTGTAAATCTCGCGTCGTATTGTTGATAGGTTAGTTATGCCAATCGAATTTGGTTTTAAGAAAACTGAGATTCCCGATTTTGGGTTCTCTTGTGTGAATTGCGCTAGCAAGACTGTTTTGCCAATTCCTTGTTCTCCATAAACAAAAGCCATGCTTGACCTGTCAAGTACAGTCATTATCTGGCTGGTGAGGTTTTCACGCTCAACAAGACGGGTGGGAAGCGGCGGAAATGTCAGACTATGAGTAGACGTGTTCTCAATCTCAATCAAAACATATCTCCTGTTGCATTACCTTATCGACCTAACTTACGCTCAAAGTCAAAAGTAACACGAACGGTTGCGAAAGTGCCACATTTTCCACTTATTTACCGAAGCTTATGCATATAGATTGCTGTTAGGTCTCTACTACATTGTCACCGTCATTTCAAAGGTTGGCTGCTTTCTATCTGTCCAAGCTCTTAGCTCTCCCTGCATGATTTCTTCCTCGGTTTTTACCAGCATAAGTGCTTCGACCTCGGGAGCCTCGGGTACCGGACCAGGCTGGTACACAACGCGAATTTTACACAGACTGACCACGGTATTCCAGCGCTTTTCGGTTTTGGTAATAATTGCAGTAAGGACTCAGGGGACACGGCTCACAAACCGGATTTTTCTTGCAGTAGAGCGCTCCCACATCAATAAAGCCAAGGTTGATGCTCTTCGCCTTCTCGGGCAGGCACAGCACCACGGTATCCGCTGCCGCTATCATAGCCGGGTCGCCTCGAGGCGAGTCATCACGCGGCATTAAGGAAAGCACCCGGCCAAGAATCCGCACCGTGTTCACGTCAACCATCGCAATGGGCTTACCGTGTCCGAGACACAGCACCGCGGCCGCGGTATAGATGCCGACGAAGGGGATTCTTATTAGAGCTTCATAACTGTCCGGGATGCGACCGCCTAGCTCCTCACTGACACAGCGAGTCACGCGCGTAATAATATCGGCTCGCTTGGCAAAGCCCAGCCGCGCCGTCAAGTTAACCAAGTCCGATCTGGACGCCCGTGCCAGGTCGTCCACGGTTGGGTAACGGGCCACGATTTCCTGATATATCGGGCCGACGAGATTCGGACGTGTGCGCTGTAAAAGCAGCTCCGCGACGAGAATTTGGTAAGGGTTACTCGTCTCACGCCAGGGAAACTCCCTGGGCGAATGTTCCGCCAAGGCCCCCGCGACCTCACGAAACGTCGTACTACAGGGCAATGGGGTTCCGCGCTTAGAACGACTTTCCACGGGTGTCCAACCTGGAAAAAGTTTTTTGGCCGTACCACCATTGATCGAACATGGTTGACATTGTACCGCTTTTTGCAATACGATACATGCAATGAAGAAACGGGCAACATCCTTCCGGTTGAGCACCGAGGCGCTTGAGCATCTGGGCGCGGTACAAAGCTTGACCGGTAGCACCCAGGCCGCGATCATCGAACAGGCACTAACGTTTTATCGCATCCTTTATGACCGCGACAGTGATTTCGTCCGGAAGGTTTTACAAAAACAGTCGGTGGAAGGGTCCGGGTAGCAGCATGGCATTTTCATCTCTCGAGCTGTTCGCGGGCGCGGGTGGTCTCGCGCAAGGTTTAGCCCTATCAGGTTTTCATCCTGAACTCGTGGCGGAGTGGAACCGGGACGCTTGCCGCACCTTACGCGAGAATCAAGCGCGGACGCACGCCGTAGTAAGAGACTGGAATGTAGTAGAAGGTGACGTGACCACGCTCAATTTCAAAGATTTCAGTGGTGTGGACTTGATTTCCGGCGGTCCCCCTTGCCAGCCTTTTAGCATCGGTGGCAAGCATAAAGGCCACGACGACCACCGGGACATGTTCCCGCAGGTCGTTCGCGCTGTACGTGAAGCGCGGCCCAAGGCGTTTATCTTCGAGAATGTCAAGGGCATTACCCGCCAGACTTTCCGCAACTACTTCGAATATATTCGCCTGCAGCTACAGTACCCGTGGATTTCACGAAACGGTGATGAAGCGTGGAACAACCATCTGGCACGCCTGGAGCAGCATCACCTCCACGGCTCCCGGTTTGATGATGGTCCTGCTTACTCCGTCGTCACGGAGGTTTTACAAGCGGCGGACTACGGGGTGCCACAAAGGCGCGAGCGTGTTTTCTTCGTGGGTTTTCGCAATGATTTGGCCGTGAATTGGCACTTTCCCTTACCTACCCATTCGAGAGATAGGTTGCTTTACGAACAGTACGTGACGGGCGGCTACTGGGAAGAACGCGATATTCCGAAACCTGACGACACGCCCCGGCTACCGGTCAGGGTTAAACAACTGGAACAGCAGGACACGCTTTTCGAGCAAAGAGCGTTTCCCTGGCGTACCGTGAGAGATGCGATTTGCGACCTTCCCGACCCGGAAAGATACCCGACGAATGACTTTTTAAACCACGTTTTTATTCCCGGTGCGCGCACCTACCCGGGTCACACCGGCAGTCCCTTGGACGAGCCTAGCAAAGCGCTCAAGGCTGGCGGTCATGGCGTGCCGGGAGGTGAAAACATGATTCGCTTCCCGGATGGGTCAGTCCGCTACTACACGGTGAGAGAAGCCGCGCGGATTCAAACTTTCGATGATGCCTACTACTTCTCGGGCGCGTGGGGCGAAATCATGCGGCAGTTGGGAAACGCGGTGCCGGTGCAGCTTGCCCGCATCGTTGCTTCAAGCGTTGCCGGGGCACTGGAAAGGACCTTGCAGGTCGCGGCTTGAAAAATCTAACTTCTCGAGCATGGTGAGTATGTGATACTGACCCCTTAATGGGTCAATTCAAGGTTTTCGAAATCCCGGCAAACATCGAGCGTGAGTTGATTGACTACTACAGGGATGCACCCCACTTCTCTCTCGACACATTGGCGCGGTACAAGACCGAGTTAAGGCAGCACTTTGGCGTCTATTGCCTGTACTATCGCGGCGAATTTGAGCTTTACCAGGACATCGCGGCCAAGAACATGGCCGGGCCTTTTAAGCCCATCTACGTTGGCAAAGCGGTAAGTGCCGGTGGTCGAACAGGAAAAAGCCTCGCCGAGAACAGCCTTTTTAAACGTCTCGGCGAGCACTCTCGTACCATCAAAGCGGCCAGCACAACCCTTCAGGTGCAGGATTTCGATTTCCGGGTTATCCCCATGAAAGCCGAGTTGGTACAATGGGCGGAGCACACGATGATACGCCGCTTACGCCCTCCCTGGAACTCGCACTTAAGTGGGTTCGGGATCCATGATCCTGGCAAAGGGCGCTATAACCAAAAGCGCTCTGTCTGGGACCAGATACATTCGGGGCGCTCATGGGCCGAGAAGATGGAATCCCTGGCAACCTACGACCTTGAAAAAATTCGCGAGCAAATGCTCGAGAGCATGGAAACAAACCTGGACACGTTCGACGAGTAACCTCTCGCTCGTGGCACTTTTGACCGAACCACTTTGGAGCTAACCGGTTGGGACGCTAAACACAAACTCGAGCACTCCCGCTGCAACTTCCCGGCAATAGCCGCGGGGCTTCCGATGGTGATGTCCAGTACAGAAACAGGCTAACAGACTTACACCTTGTGTGTCCGGCGTCGTCAGATTTTTGTGAGAGGTGTTTTGCTAGACTTCTCTTACTGAGCAACCATCCCCCACGTCTTCCCTGCTCACCCTCTAAGCCGGACACATTGGTCCGGCTTTTTTCTTTTTCAGCGCGCCTCTCCCCCACTCCTCAGCCTTCGCCACCCTCCTCGAGCAGGTGCTCGAGATACCCCATACCGTCCCGCACCCCGTCCAGGTAAATGGCTTTGACAAACTCATGCAGGTCCAGCTCCCCCGCCGCGACGGCGTCCCAGGGCACATGCTTCAGGCGCACCTCGGCCAGCGCCGCGGCGCGCTCGAGCACCGTTTCGCTCAAGACTTTCAGGTCGTCCATAGCCGAGGCTACCGCTTTTGGAGGTGTCAAGGTGGCCGTGCTCTAATAGAAGCGTGACCCCAAGCTTTTACGCCACCCTCGACCGCTTCGAAGACAACGACCAGGCGGTCTTGGAACTCAGCGCCGGCGTGACCTTGAACGTGCCTCGCAACTGGCTTCCTCCAAAGACCAAAGAAGGCGACGTGCTGAGGCTGAGAGTAACCGAGAGCGCGTCGGGCACCAGTTCGTATGTTTCGTTCCGGGTCGATGCCGCCAAGACCGCCAAACGGCGTGAGGAAGTCGAAGACCTGCGCTCGACGCTGCCCAAAGCGCCCGAAGGGAACCTGGACCTGTGACCCGCCTGTTGCTCGTCGTCCTCCTGTGGTCCGGCTTGCTGAGCTGCAACGCCCAGCCGGCACCGCAGCCCACCCCGTCCCCCCAACCCGCGCCTGCCCCCGAACCCACACCTACACCCAGTCCCGACAGCCTCGTTGTAACCCTTCTCGACGTGGGCCAGGGCGACGCTGTGCTGATTCAGGCCCCGACGGGCCAGAACGTCCTCTACGACGGCGGCCGCTATGCAGACAGGGCCCTCGAGCAGCTGCAAGCGCGCGGCGTGACCAAACTCGACCTGGTGATTGCCTCCCACGCCGACTTCGACCACATCAACGGTCTGGTTGAAGTGGTGCGCTATTACAAGCCGAGGTTTTTCATGGACAATGCCCTGCCCCACACCACCCAGACCTACGCCGAACTGCTTCAGGCGGTGCAGGCAGCCGGGAGTCAACTGCTCGAGCCCACCGCCCGCACGATTACCTTGGGCGACGTGACTCTACGCATCCTGCCGCCGCCGGGGGATACGAGCTTGGGACAGAACGACAACAGCGTCGGGGTGATGGTCAGCTACGGCTCCTTCAGGGCGAGCCTGACCGGCGACAGCGAGGGGGCCGAGTGGAACTATTGGGACGATTTGGGGGTGCTCGAGCCCGTCCAGGTTCACAAAGCCAGTCACCACGGCAGCGCCAACGGCGACATCCCGCTGACGATGAGCCGACTCGAGCCCGAAACCGTTGTCATCAGTGTGGGAGCGGGCAACAGCTACGGCCATCCCAGCGACGAGGCGCTGCGGCTCTACGCGGCCGTCGACGCAGCGGTCTACCGCACCGACCTGCAAGGTACGATTACGGTAGCCGCGCGCTCGGACGGCAGCTATACGGTCAGCACAGAACGAGCCGCCCCTGCGCCCCAACCGGAGCCCAGTCCTGCGCCTGGTCCGACGCCGGCACCGGGTCCAAACCCCACCCCGCCACCCGCACCAGACGGGCAAGGAACGGTCACCATTCAGTGCGTGCTCTACAACCCGGCTGGAGAGGACAATGGCAACGAGAGTGTAACCCTTTTTGCCCATGCCACCACCGACGTGACGGGTTGGCGGTTGGAAGACGAGGCGAACCACCACTTTGTTCTGTCGGGCAGCCTCGAGGCGGGGCAGCGTTACGAGGTGAGAAATACCGGTAGCGCCATTTGGAACAACAATGGCGATACGGCTTTTTTGTACGACGCGGCGGGTGCGCTGATGGACAGCTTCAGTTATAGCGGGGGTGGGGTGCAGGCGTGCCGGTAACACTGCCTCCGCCGGTAAAAAGCACCAATAAGCTCGACCAACTCGGATTAAAAGAGTTGACTCTCTTCCTGTGGCTCTTCGGAGGCTTCATAGACCTCCAGGATCAGGTGGTGTGTCATCTCCTCTGACCCGGAAACTCCCACCACCAAGAAGTCGGCAGCGCCCTCTTTCTTGACCGTAAACTTCAGGTCGATTGTGGCTTTATCGAGTTTGAAGCGGAACTGACGGTCGGTGACAAGCGCTTTGAGGGCACTTCTGATACCTTCGACCGCTTTTTCGACCCCTATCGTCAACTTGGGGATAGCCTCAGTTTTCGCTTCGGCCCTGCGGGTCAACTCGAGCGTAAGCGTGCTAACGTCCTTTTTGCTGATTCCGGCCTTACCACTTAGATTAATAGCTTTCAAAAGCTTGTACTCAAAGTTACTTTCTGCGCCTTGGGTAACCTCGGTGAGGAGTTCGACGGTGATTTTTTGAAGATCCAGATAGGAATTGAAATCTCTAAAGGCAAGCTCGGTAGCTTCACT
The DNA here is from genome assembly GCA_965217295.1 of Cyclobacteriaceae bacterium. Lineage (GTDB taxonomy): Bacteria > Bacteroidota > Bacteroidia > Cytophagales > Cyclobacteriaceae > Tunicatimonas. The sequence continues at coordinate 34,073 of CBDCHR010000007.1, read as the reverse complement.
GACCGCTAGAATAACGTCGCCGACTACAACGCTCATCATGACCTCCCAGAAAATTGCTGCAAGTTCAAGATTAGCTTAGGATGGGTGGCGTAGTTTGTCCAGTGGGACTTCAAGGAGTAAGCGCTTGAGAGAGCGCCTTTTTTATTGCCTTTCCCCTGCCAGCAAGTCAAGGTCAAGCCGCGCCCGGTGTCGCGAGAGGGGGGGTGGGTCGTTCGTTGTCCACTGAAGGGTTTGTGCGACAGTTGCGCGCGTCTGTCGCACAACAGCGAGGCGCAGTCGTGAGTAAGAAAAGGAAACTTCGACAGCAATCGAGTATATCCAGATTCACGCAGAGCTAATCTTCAGCCTCGCGCGACCCATATTAAGAAAAGAGGCGTCACAATGCACTGCTACCGACGATCCTCTACTGCCGACAAGAAGGATTTCGTCGCTCCCGACACGTAGTTCTTCCACGGCTCCAAAACCTTCTGGAATCTCAGTCAAACCAAATATGTACGGGATCTCGGTCGGCCGCTCGACGGTGAGGTCAATGGCTGTAGGAACACCGAGGCGGGTGAGGTCATTTTCGGCCAGAGAGGCCGCGTGACCCAGGTGGAAGTAAGCGCATACCTCCTCCAAACCTACAACTCCACGATGGCGGCTCGAGAAAGGCGGATAAGCGCGGCCTCCATGACTGAGCCACACCACTGTCTCCGGTAAAACCTTAGGGTTCTTGAGAGAAAACCACACCCAACGCTCCTGCTCGCACGTCGCGGCTGTCCAGGCGACTTCCTGCGAGCGGTCTGTCACCAGCATCCACAGGTCTTCATGGTTCTTCAGTGTGGGAAAGCGGGTCAGGTCAGTTTCACCACCTCCTGCAAGGGTAGTCCGCCTCAGGTCGCTAATCTGTTGCGGATAACGAAGGGCAGAGTACCCCCGCGGCAACTGCTCCACCGGCTCTGGCGGCGTGCCCGCCCATTGCCACGGGGCGAAGGACAAACGCAGCACACCGTTGGCCCTAAGCATGGCATGGTGGCCGAGTGGCAGGCGACCGCTGCCCCCGTCAAATACATGGCGCTGGTAGATGACAGACTCACTCGGACGGAGCTCGACAACTTTGCGTACAGTGGCACCCATCACGGTCCCATCCAGCGTAAGCTCGAGCCGGGAACCGACACGCGCGCTCTCAACCCAGTGCCCGTTGGCCGTAAGGCCGTGTGTGTGCTGCCCATCAGCGAGCACGTCACTGTCCCCGAAAGGTGCCGCGAAGAAGTCACCTCGGAGGACCCGCAGCACAGGTGGGGTCTCCCCCTCCAGTTCCTCCTCGGCCCAATGTGCTGTATGCATTGGAGTTAGCTCTCGCTCGCCGAATGTAAACGTCACGTTCCCCAGATGGCCGCCAAGCTTGGTGACCTCGAGGCGGACACATTCGGAGCGCAGCGAGAACGCTTTCATGCCTACACGCTCCTGCCGATGTCTCGCACCAAAACCTCTTTCTGCGCAAGTTCTTTTGCCTCTACCATAAAAATTGCCAACCCCTCTCACTCGGCAGATGGCTCCGCTTTTCTTGTCTGAGCCGCCGATATTCGCTCGGAGACAAACCAACGTACCGTTTAAAAACGGTAGAGAAGTATTGGCTGCTGGAAAAACCTAGAGCAACCGCGATGTCTGTAATCGTTAATGTAGAATTGCGAAGCAACTGCTTCGCTCGTGAGAGACGCTGACGCACATAATAGTTGGCGGGGCTGAGTCCGACCTCTTGGCGAAACAGCTTGTAAAAATGCCCCACGCTTAGACCGACCTGTCGCGCTAAGTGCTCGCTATGAAAATCTTCGGTCGCATGAGCATCCATCCAGTCAAGGGCTTTCTTAATGCTGGGAGAAAACTCTATCTTTTCTTGAGCTAGGTAGTCTCGTGCAGTCCCGATCAGAATTTGGTGGAAAGCTGCTCTGGCAGCGCTTTCTGCATACATTGTCTGCCGACGCTGTTCATCTAAGAGTTGCTCAAAAAAGCTCTGCATTTGTGCAGAAGCGGGAAAGTGACGCTTCTGCATACCTGAAAATATCTTCTTGATTTCAGCGACAGTCTGTTCGTGTAAACCAGGCAGTTCACCTTCAGGGGGAAAGAAAAACTGGATCCAGTACATTTCACAAGGTTGCACCATGCCGCTAGCGCCACCGTGCCACTCGCCCGGCTTGTTGATAAATAAACTTTTTGGACCTGTTTCAAATAACTCGTCATGGATCCACCACTCGACACTGCCTTCATCCACAAAACATATTTCCCAACTTTTGCTGCTGCTGGGTCTTGGTCCACCGAGCGTTCCCTGACGAAATGTGCTCCAACCGAGGCCGAGAACTTCAGGCATAAGTGTAACTGGATAGTAGGACTCAGTAATTTCAGTGTTCAAATCATTCTTTTTCATTTTCGAACGACTTTTCCGTTTCGAAAGATTATACTCGAACATAACGTTCGCTCCGGTAGGCTTGCAAAAGCACAAAAGACGTTTGCAGCCCTGGCTCGAGCCTCCGTGTAAAGGAGTCATTATGACTGTAACCTTGGATCCGCAGCTCGAAGCTCTCAAAAAAGGGAATCCTAACTTCGTTGCAGAGGCAACTGTTGCCGATGATGGAACCTTTAACAGCTTTTATGAAGAAAATGGCTATCTGGTTATCCCTGCCGCCCTAACAGAAGAAGAACTCGTAGAACTGCGTGAAGAAGCTTTGCTTATTTGTAAAGGTGAGCGTGGTGAGGTAGAAGGTGTAGATTTAAACCTGTTAGAAGGTAGCGACGATGACATTTTGAGGCACTACTTATGCATCCATTTTCCACATAAGATCTCGGGCGTCATGAGAAAATATTTGGCTACACCCACAATAGTTCAAGTCCTCGCAGAAGTCGTCGGACCCAACGTCAAGTGTATGCAGTCGATGTTGTTTATAAAACCTTCAGGCAAACCTGGGCAAGCCTGGCATCAGGACGAAGATTTTATTCCAACGCGGGATCGTTCCTTGATCGGTGGCTGGATAGCGATGGATGACGCCACCATTGAAAATGGTTGCCTCTGGATCATCCCAGGTTCTCATAAACATGGCGTTTTATGGCCTCTCGAAGTACAGAAAGATAAACGTTTCGACTGCACCGATGAATCTCAAGGTTTTCCTTTTACCGATGCTGACGCCATACCTGTGGAAGTCAAGGCAGGAAGTATCGTTTTCTTTAACGGTTATACCTTGCATCGCTCTTTCCCAAATAGAGCCACAACGGGTTACAGGCGAGTGTTGGTGAACCACTATATGAACGCTTCGTCTCTACTACCCTGGCGACTGCCTCAAGAGGGAGAGCATATGGCGATTGCGGATTACCGGGATGTCGAAATAGTTGTAGGTAATGATCCTTACTACTGGAAAGGCACCGAAGATATAGCCAAACCCCTCGTGCGCCCTTCTGGCGAGGGTGGTTGTGAAAAGTGGGGGTCAAGTGAGCGTGAGGACGAGGCGTAGAGTTGAACGCTCGATAAAATGGCCTCCCGGTGGGAGGCCATTTTATCGGTTGAAAGGATCTGAATAGATGAAGGTACTTGTAGTCGGTTGCGGCAGTATCAGCGAAACCTGGCTCAAGGCCAGCCAAGAGATTTCCGCCATCGAAATTGTAGGTTTGGTTGACCTCAGTGTGGAGCTTGCCAACAAAAGGGTTCAACAATTCGAGCTGGATGTGCCAGTCGGCTCGAATCTCTCCGATGTGCTGAGTGGCACTAGGCCCGAAGTTGTTTTTGACTGCACCGTCCCTCGAGCTCATTACGAAGTGACGCTTACAGCACTAAATGCGGGTTGTCATGTTTTTGGCGAAAAACCTATGGCAGAGTCTCTGGGACAGGCCCATGAGATGGTCGCAACTGCTAAGGCTGCAGGCAAAACTTTCGCCGTTATGCAAAACCGCCGGTACGATAGGAACCTTCGTCGGCTAAAGAACTTTTTGGCGTCAGGCGTTTTGGGCACCGTCACGACGATCAATGCCGACTTTTATCTCGGGGCGCACTTCGGTGGCTTTCGGGACACGATGCAGCACGTTCTCATCAAAGACATGGCTATTCACACGTTTGACGCAGCTCGTTACCTGATTGCTGAAGACCCTCGAGCCGTTTACTGCTATGAGTGGAATCCCAGCGGGTCCTGGTATGAACAGGATGCTTCGGCAGTGGCTATTTTTGAAATGGGCCATGGGGTCGTTTTTAATTACCGTGGTAGCTGGTGCGCTGAAGGCTTGCGCACCGCTTGGGAAAGCGAGTGGCGTATTATCGGTACGAGAGGCAGTGTAAGTTGGGATGGAATGAGTGGCTTCAAGGCTGAAGTTGTTGAGAATGATTCGGGCTTTTTTTCAAGTTACAATTCTTTAGAAGTGCCCATCCTCAAAGCTACAGAGCTTGGCGAAGGCCATCTAGGAGCTATTCAAGCCTTCGTGTCTGCACTCGAAAATTATCGTGAACCCGATACTGTTTGTACAGACAATATCAAGAGTTTAGCAATGGTCTTAGCTGCTATTGAAAGTGCCGAGACGCAAAAACGTGTTTCATTCAGGGCTAAAACTTCGAGTTGAACGTACTTGAGAAAGCATCTCAAGCGTTGACATAAACGCTCCCCGCCAGATCGCGTAAACGGGCAAGAGAGTGGTGAGTTAACTTTCCATAGTAATGACAAGGTGGCACTCACGGCAGGAGAATCAGCGTCTAAGAAAAGAGCTCGAGCGCGTAAAGCAGGAGCTAAGCCCGTTCGGCGAACTAGGCCCAACGGGCTGGGCTTTGCCCGCTCTGGGTGACCTTAGACCTCTTTAGCCGCAAGGTCATCGGCTGGGCATTTTCCGACAGACTTACCGATGACCTGAATCTCGCTGTATTAAAGATGGCAACTCGACAACGGCCTACCCCAGCAAAGCTGATTCACCATTCCGACCAGCGAGTTCAATACGCCAGCGGCGCTTTTAGAGCCGAGCTTAGCACCAACGGTAGCCAGCAAAGTATGTCGGGCAAGGACAACTGCTGCGACAACGCGGTCGTTGAGTCCTTTTTTGCCACACTCAAAACTGAGGAGGCCGATGCCGCGAGCTACAAGACCCGCTAGCAGGCCAAAACCAGCATCTTCAGTTACATCGAGAGCTTTTATGATTCCAGGCGCAGGCATTCGTCGTTAGGGCATCTCTCACCTGACGACTTTGAAAGGGTATACTTCGCTAAAGCTGCTTAATTACGACTCCAAAAAAGCGGGCTAAGATCACCTTTGCCGTGCTTCGCTTTTGCAGTCGGTCGATAAAGTTAGGGGTGTAGATGTGGGCTACGCCAATCAGGGCGAGCGTGGGCACGCTGAGCCTCCTTTAGTTTGGGGGTTAGGTAATGGCACGCTAACGACTAACAGCAGCAAGAAACCTTAACTTTGATCAGTCCGTAGCCCTACGCCGTACACAATTAGCCCAGAAAGTGAGCGGGGAACGGGCGACAAGAGCGCCGAATATCCTGAGCTTTACCCCTTGAAGACCCCCGCCCGGTCGCGGGTACTCTGGTGGTTCCAGCCTTTTAACACCAACCGCTCGTCCGGGTGAGCGTTGCCGTCTTCGATGCGGTCATGCCCGGCGTACATCTGGGTGAGGACGGTTTTGCGGGTTGTATTTGAGCGGTTGGGCATGGAGCCGTGGAGCGTGAAATAGTGAAAAAATAACACGTCACCCGCCTCAGCTTCAATCACCTTGGCCCCCTCAATAGGGTGCGCCGCCAAAACCTCGGATTCTTCCGTCCCGCCGCTGCCCAACACCCGCCCGAGCTTGTGGCTCCCCTCGTACACGCGTAAGCAGCCCATCTCGTCGGTTGCGTCGGATATGTGGATGATTCCGGCTATCATGGTGTCTTTGACGGTCGGGAAGTACGACCAGTCCTGGTGCATGGGAAAGGGCGAGCCTTTTTCGGAGGGCTTCTGGAAGAGTTTAGAGTGGTGCAGCATGATGTCCTCGCCTAATACTTGCGTGGGCACGTCTAAAAAGGCGTCGCTCTGCATCGCTCTCAACCACCGTGCTGAGAACTGCTGGACGTTGTGCGTGTGCAGAATCACGTCGTCTTTGGCTTGGATACGTTCCATTTCCGGCCCCATCCAGGTCGCGTTGATATCTTCGCCGGAGGCCATCAGCTGCGCAATGATGCGGTCGAAGTTGCGCTCTAAATCCTGGACCTCGTCCGCCGAAAAAACCCCCTTGGCGTGGTAATAGCCGTTTTCCTCAAAAAACCCTTTAATGTCGGACATAAACCGCCTCCTTTGGCAAACTGGACATACATTCGCTTTAAGCGTCTGCCGTCGTCTCAGTTAGGATTGAGAAATCATAGCAGCGGTGTGCCTTTCTTGGAAGGTGGGAACAGGACAAGTTTGTTGGTAAACCGGACATTACAAAAATCGGGTGCCGCCCTCTTCCCGATAGTCGGTCGGCGTTGCCCCCGTACGCTGGCGAAACAGCGTGGAGAAGTGCCGCACGTCGCCGTAGCCTGTCGCGTAGGCAACCTCTGCGACCGAGACCTTTTCGTTAAGAAGGAGCTGTTTAGCCACATCCAGGCGCAAGTCCAGCACGTGCTGTTTGATGGACGTGCCTGTCACCTGCTTGAACAAGCGGCTCGTGTGCCGCTCGCTCAAATGCACCTGCGCGGCGACCTCCCTCAAAGACAGGGGGCGGTTATAGTTGTCGCGGATGTAACGCAACATCGTCGTAACGGCTACGTCTTTCGAGATGTCTTTTGAAGCGTCCTTTCCAGGGTTGCCGTCCGTGACGGTAGGCGGCTGGACGTGGGAAACGGCTCGAGCCGTTTCCAGAATCAGTTTCAGGGCAAGTCCCTCTATCACCTGGACGTAGCCGGGGGACCCGCGCGCGACCTCGTCGGTGAGAAGCTCGATGGTCTTCTCGACCACGCCCACCCCTGAGGCCACAGCCGCGCCGTCTACCAAAAAAGCGTGCAGCATCGCGTCAACGTCGCGGTGGCTGGCACCGGCAGGGGGAACCAATGTGTATGACCAAAAATAGATGCCTAGGGGGGCTGCGTCGTCCGAGACAATTTCGTGGGCCTCGTCGGGCTTGGCGATGAACAAGTCGCCCGCTTGGACTGGATAGCCGCGCCCGCCGATGCGGAAGCGGCCGCGCCCGCAAAAGGCGTAGCAGACCTCGAAAAACGAGTGGACGTGCAGGTAGTTGCGCCACCACGCCTCCCCGCTGTAAAACCCCCAGCCCAAGACCTCACTTGTAAACCCGCCGAGCTGTAAGAGAAGCGGCACACGGTTGAGGTCGGTAAAATGGTGGCGCATCGTTATGCGCCCTAGTTGACGACGGGTCGCGCTACGGCCTCGTTTTTATGCGCGTCTTCATAGAGATAACAAGACGCCTGGTGGTCGGGTTCGCCCACATGAAAAAGCGGCGGTCGAGCCTCTAAACACCTGTCCATGCGCTCAGGGCACCCGGGGTAAAAGCGCCAGCCTGTGGCGTCCCCCGCTCGCAGGGTTTCCGGTATGCTTTTTCTTCTTGCCGTTGTAGTGGTTTTTTAGTTTGTCTTTGGGTCGCTCTACCGGGCGTTCTGTCCCGTCGATGATAAAACTTGGCTCGGGATATGCAGCTAAGACCTCCTCGATACTGGCCGTGTCACGTGCGGGTGGCTGAAGTTCGTAGTCCAGCGCTTTACTCACTAGGGGCGTAAGCTGATGTAGCCAGTCATGCGCCTGCGTCTTATCCATTCCAAAGAACAGACCCTGTACCTTTTGCAAGGGGTAAAACCGGTAGTAGAACAAGATAAACAACAGCTTGTCTCCATCCTCTCCTAACACCACTTGTCTACCACCCCCCGAACCCGTCGCCTGGGGCTTTCTCGCTTTCTATCCTTTTCATCCAGCCACTCGTTATAAACCCGCTTAAAGCTACTTAGCAGTTGTTCGAACGCTTTCTCGTTCAGTCCACCAAAACTTTTGAGCAACCTTGGCTTGTTTTCTATTTGGACATAGTTCAGCATGTGTTGCTTTATCCTTCTCCTTATATGCTTCACTCGCTCCTCATAAACTTTAACCCTTAATACCAAATCCTGCGACCCCCCTAACGAAGTAACGCTGTAAAACCAAAAACAGCACGATGATTGGTAGAGTGACGATCGTGGCCACAGCAAACATGCGTGGATAGTCTATCTGCCCCAGACGCTGTGAGAGCATAAACCGTTGAGCCCCTAGCGCAATAGGCGCAATATCCTGATTGCCTCCTGCGAACACGAGCGGGTTTAGGTAATCATTCCAGACTGCTACGAATTGAAAAATGACCAAGACGATAAGCGCAGGACGCAATAGGGGTAAGTAAATTCTGGCGATAATTTGCAAGGTATTGGCCCCATCAATTCTAGCGGCATCCTCATAATCTCTGGGGATCGTTTGGTATGTTTGGCGCATCAGAAAGATATAAAAGGCGTTAACCAATCCAGGTAACAGCAAAGCTCCCCACTTATCGATAAACCCGCTCCCCCCTCGCCCAAGAATGTCGTTACCACCTACGAGTGGAAAGTGAGCTAAACCGATAAACGTCGGCAGTACATAAACGATGGCAGGCACCATCATGGAGGCAAGCAATAAGAAAAATATGAAGTTGCGACCTCTAAATCGAAGCTTCGAAAAAACATAACCGCAAAGAACCGCAACCGCCGCTGGAACCACAATGTACCAGACAATACGCACCATCGTATTAAAAATCCAAAGCCACAAGTCCCCTTCTTGAAGGAAATCAATCCAGTTTGCTAGATAAATCTTGGTCGGCAACGGAAACCATGTGCTCTGGTTGTAGTCCTTTGGACTTGTAAAGCTAGCGACGAACGAAAATACCAATGGATAAGCCATCATCAAGCTTGTAACGATTAAGAAGAGATGCAGACCAAAATGACCCAAGCGCTTATGCCACTCTTTTTTGCTATCTTGGGTTAAGTTCTGGGTGTTATCCATACTCACTCCTCCACAGATGTTTGGCCTAGCATGCGCAAGTTCAGATAACTTGCCCACACCAGAATCAGCAACATGATGGTCGCCATCGCGGCAGCCATACCAAAGTTCTGATTTTGAAAGGCATCGTTGTATATTTGCAACATCAAAACATTTGTCGTGTTGCGCGGTTTTCCAGTTGTGATAAGCAAGATAGGTTCAAAGATTTGAAAAGAACCGATCAGCCCTGTAACCAGCACGAATGCGGTCATGGGACGTAGCAGCGGAAGCGTCACATACCGGAAGGCATGCCACGAGGTTGCGCCATCGACTTTAGCAGCGTCAATAAGACTTTGAGGGATGCCCTGCAAAGCTGCCAAGTAAAGTAGCATCGGCATTCCCACCCCGCGCCAAACGGAGAAAAGTATGATGAACAAGCGCGAAAACCCAACATCAATTTGCCAGATAATGTCGGGTTGTCCCAGACTGCTACGGATGGCGCTCAGCACGCCCGAACCTGGTGCAATGAAAAGCGTAGCCATCTGAGCCATAACCGCGGCGGAGGTTAGGGTGGGAATGTACCAAAGGGTCCGGTAAAGTCCTATGCCTTTGATTTGCCTGTTAAGGGCTAAAGCGACCAACAACCCCAAAGCCGTAGTCGCTAACAAAATGACGATAGCAAATAGCGCCGTGTTTCCTAGAACCTGAAGGTAACGAGGCGACGTGAAGAACCTCGTGAAGTTAGCAAAGCCAACCCATCTAGCCTGGCCGAAACCGTCCCAGTTGAGAAAACTCACCGCGAGGTTGGCGACCACAGGTAAAAGATAGAAGAAAAAGTAGTAAATTAATACAGGAGTAAGGATGAGCCATGCCGTAAAACTCTGCCGCCGCTTCTGCCGCCACTGAGCAAAGCGCGTTGGGTTCGGTGGCTGTTGAAGCTTGGCAAATTTACGGTTTTGCATGATACAGACCTCGTATGCAAGTAGGTTTTTCCTGTTTCGGGAACCTCTCAAGGTAGGAACAACCCCTACCTTGAGAGGCCGGAACCAAGAAACTATCTAACCAAAGCTTCGGCCTGTGCTTGATAATTATCAAGGATGTCCTGCACCGGCTTGTCTGAGGTGAGAACTTCTGCAAACATGTCGTTCCAAAGTGTGTTTAACTCTGGACCGTTGTTGGCCCAAGGGGGCAAAATCCGCACGTCGCCCGTTAGGAGTTCGTTGATGTAGTTGCTGTAAACGCTAGCCAGCGCCTGTGCATCGTCACCGCTATAGTAATCTGGTACAGACGTTAGATCACCATTGGCGACTTCCGTGATCGCTTGCAAGGCTGACTTGGTAGCAGGCATGGAGCCCCAAGCCCAGAAAACGTTGAGCTGGACCTGTTGATCGATCAGCCACTCCAAAAACATCATCGCTTCGTCTTTGTGGTCACTGCTCTCGAGAACAGCATAGATGGGGTTGCCCACGACGACATTCGCAGGCTGTCCGCCTTCATCGGGGGTCGGCAGAGGCAGATAGCGACAGTCATCGCATCCGCTGCTCTTAGCCCAGGTGGGGTGCCAAGCCCCAGCGGTTTGCATGGCTGTAAGGCCATCAAAAAGCTGGGCGAATACAAACCCCTCGTCGCCGTTGAAAGCCAGTCCCGGTGGCGTGTACTGGTACATATCACGGAACCACTGATAAGCTTTCACCGATCGAGGATCGTTGAAAGTGGGCTCAGTGCATCCTTCCGCACAAAAGTCCGCACCGGTTTGATAGATATAGGGTGCCGCGCGAAAGAGGGCCGCTGCCGGGAAGGGCGTTTGGCCCAAAATCGAGAATCCATAGTATGACTCATTTCCTGCCTGCGCGATCTCTGCTGCTACCTCTTCGACTTTGTCCCAGGTCGAGAGATCGAGCGTATCAGGGTCTAAACCCGCCTCGCGAACAACGTCTGCGTTGACCTCGAGTGCAAACACAGCAGTGAGCGCCGGAACGCCGTACACCTGACCATCCTTCGTCGCCGCAGCGACGGTACCCGGGACAATATTGTCAAGCGCCTCCTGCGAAATGGTGAGTGGAGCAAGTGAGCCGTTGGATACCAGTGCGGGAATAAAGGATTCGCCCACTGTAATATCCGGTGCCACACCACCGAGCTGGGCTGTTACCAGATTTTGCCGTAACGTTTCGTCCCAACCATGCTCCTCCCACTTAAGTTTAATGTTGGGATGCATCTCGGCCCACGTGTCATTGATGTAGTGGGCATAGCTGCAGCGTTCACTGTCATCATTACCCGTTATACACCCAACTGTGTTGGGCTCTCCCCAGATGACGAGTGTGACGTCGCTTTGAGCCACACTTGTACCCAATGTGGCGGTCAGTAGAAAAAGTATCAAGCTGCGCATGTTAAGCCTCCTTAGTTTGTTTCAAACGCTGTTAGGTAGGTCTACCGAAATGCTCCTTTATGTTTTTATGCGGTTACATACTGTAAACCTCCTCTCAAATTTGTGAGCCAGTGCTATCTGACACCCGCCGAATCTCGGGGTCTCTGAAAACATCAGTTTCATCGCGGCTTGTGGTTGAGAACTCGCTGACGACGGCCCCCTCATCCCCAGCCTGAAACCAGTGCCACGTGTTGGGCATGATGGTGTACTGTTCGCCTGGGTGAAGAATGATCTCGTGCCAGACTGTATACGTGCCTTCTCTGCCCAAGGGCGGCTTGGCTCTAGCCTCCGTAAACTCCACGGGTGTTCCTTCTACATAGAGGTACACTTCACCCCAGCGACAGCGAAAGGTTTCTTCCTTGCCAGGCTCACCGTGAATGGGAGGATGTTTGTGCTCTGGACAAGTTTGCCCAGGGAAAAGAACGAGTTCTTTAGCGCACACGCGCTCGGTGTTGATGTAGGTGACGAGTTGTAATCCTGTGCTTTCGAGTTCGCTTAAGCCCAAATCCGCCACCTCGATGTTGGCGACCTCCTCATCCGTCAGCACAACCCCGGCCCGCTGCAAAAAGGCATGAGCGCGCTCTCGAGCCCTATTCACCTCGTCAAACATCACGCTCTTCCTCCTCTATCGTGGGGTCCCCAGAAAATGTTTGTTGAGGCGTGGTTGTGCCAGCGCTTGTCTTTATCTACGGTTTTGCTAGTGGCCCGGGGCCAGCCGGCATGAATCCTCGCCAACGTTTCCTCCCACGTCCGGATGCCGCTTGTCGCGTCCGCCTCTTCGACACAGCAGGCCCCCACCGCCGTGGCGATGGTCAAAACATCTTCCGGCTCGAGCTGACGAAGCAGGGCGGCTACGAAACCAGCGATGGTCGCGTCCCCAGCCCCGGTTGTGCCACGCACGTTTACGTTGAACACGGGCGACCAAAGTTCGCGGTCGCTCCAAACTCTTGACTCGAGAAGTCGGGTGTTTCCTATCAGAGCCAAGCGCTCGGCACTGGCTGTTCTTAAATAGAAACCCCTGGTGCCCAACTTAAGGCCCACAATGCCTGTTCCGAAGTTGAGTAGCCTCTGGCTCAGGTCGTAAAGCGACGCTGCCGGTGCCTCAAATTGGTTTCCGCTATTGGGCGCTGCTTGATCAAACATGAGGAGGATTTCTTCTAAGCTCGGCATGAAGATGTCTACGAACGGCAAGACGCGCTCGAGCAATGAAGGCCAGTTCACCTGTCCTGCATCGGCATTCGGATCGGGCATAGCCATATCCATCACCGTCGTAACGCCAATCTTTTTAGCTCGCCGCAACAACTCCTCAAGTTCCAGGCCGTCGTCCTCGTAAAGGCGGCGCATGATCGGCGGATAGCCGATATAAAAAATCTTTGCCCGCGCAACCTGCGCAAAGTCGATGTCGGCGCAGCCATACCTGTTGTTGTAACCGGGATGGTGGAGAAATGTGCGGTCCAGCCCTGGCGGGCTGATAACGATAGTGTAAGAAGTGTTTTCTCCGGGCACGGTCTGAATTCCTTCACCCGCCGCTGAATGCTGTGCCCGTAAAAGCTGTTCTAGTGCCCTGCCGAACACGTCGTCCCCAACTCTGCCCATCAGCCGCGTATGCACACCAAGTTTGAGGAGCGCTAAACCTACGTTGGCGACTCCGCCGCCGGGGGCCAGCTTGACCGGACCCACCTCCGTCAGTTGACCCGGCGCAAGGGTTACCGTTTCATTTGTAAAAGGTGGGATGATGTCGAGGCAAAGATGTCCTGCCACGACCACATCAGGTGTCATGGAAGCCTGCCCTCCCGTTTAGACAAAAATGGTTCATCGGATTAGTGCCTTACCCAGGGACATCTCATTCACCTCACCGTAACGCCTAAAGACACAGCACTGCGCTCAGCGTGAGAGGCCAAAGCCGCCGTGAAGATGTCGTGGCTCTGGGCGGCTTCCTCAGGGGTTACACAGTAAAAAGGCTGTTTCATTCCAGCTTGGCCGTGCGCCACCTCGTCGCAGAAGGCGGCCCACATTTGCAGTATCGCGTCGGCGAAGCCAAACTCAAATATAGAGCCCGTGATAGCTGGATAGGCGCTCGCGTACCCGAGCTCGATCTCCTGCCAGGCTTGGACGCCGCCACTATATTCAAGAACCCGGAGCGTTTTGGGATATTTTGTTGAGAACTCTACCGAATACTTGGTGCCGTGGACCTTGATGTACCACGTGTTCATCTCACCCGGCGCGATGCGCTTGGTGTGGAGGAGGAGGGGAAACCTGTCGTTGTCCGCTTCCACTTCTCCCAGCAGCGTGGCGTTGTCCCACGTCTCGCAAAGCGCCGTCCCCCCCTTGCCATCAGGCCGTTCAGTCATAATGTTGGACAGGACGGCGCTGATCTCTTGCGGGTGCCAGCCGAAGCGCAGCGGGATGTGCAGCACGTGCATTCCCAAGTCGCCCATGCAACCGTACGCGCCGTTGTACTGGATCATCCGCTTCCAGTTGATGGGTTTGCCGGGGTTGAGGTCGCTGCTGTGCAAAAAGCCCGCTTCCACGCTGATGATCCGTTCGAACCTGTTTTCCCGGATCGCCCTCGTAACTTCCAGCGCCCCCGGAAAGAAGGGCATTTCCGAGCAGCAGCGAACCAGCACCTCGGGATGCTTCTTGATCACGCAGTTGATCTGCTCGTTGGCCACCTTATCGATGCCGAACGGTTTTTCGCCCAGCAGATGCTTTCCCGCGCGAACGATGTCGGTGTAGAGGCGCTCGTGCAGGTTGTGGGGCACCGCGCAGTAAATGGCGTCTACACTGGGCTGCTCGAGCAGCTCCCGGTAGTCCTCTGTTGTGAAGGTGACGGAAGGGACATTGTCTTTGAACCAGGCGATAGCCGAAGGGTTGGTGTCGCAGACCGCGATGATGACGGGGCGCACATCCATGTCCAAAAGGTGCAGCCAGCGTGCCGCGGCGCTGGCGAATTCACGCCCCATCAGGCCTAAGCCGATGATGCCGAAGCGGATCTCTCGCATCAGGCATTCACCCCCCGCAGGAGGCAATGTGCCTCCTGCGGTAAGGCGTCTTTATGAACGATAGCCATCAGGGCGCGCGTCATGGCGGATGGGTTCTCGTGCTGGATGACGTTGCGCCCGTAGACGATGCCTTTAGCTCCTTGCCGCATCAGGTCGAACGTGCGCTCGAGAATCTCTTTCTCTGACGCTTTCCCACCCCCGCGTACCAAAACAGGAATATGCCCGGCGACCTCAATTACTTCGTGATAAGCCTGAACATCATCCGTAGGGTCGGCTTTAATCACGTCGGCACCCAGCTCGACAGCCTGACGCACCAAGGCCTTGATCTTGCCGAGGTCCCCGTCCACCATGTAGCCCCCAGCCAGCACGTTGTCTCGCATCACCAGCGGTTCGACCATGAGCGGCATGCCGTAGCGTTCAGCCACAGGCTTGAGCCGACAAATATTCTCGACGCACTGCGCGTGCAATCTAGGTTGGTTAGGGATTAAAAGAAGGTTGACGCAAAGGCACGCGGCGTCGAGCCGGAGCGCCTGTTCCACAGCGTCCTCGATGACATGGCTAAAAAGGTAGTCGGGCAGGTTACTGCCGTAAACGTTTGCTACGTCGGTCCTTAGCACGAGGGCTGGCTTCATTTTACCAGGAAGCACCTGGAGCAAGGGAGCTTGTCCCACGCTGAGTTGCACCGCATCGGGGGCTGCTGCGACTACGGCTCGGACAGCCTCATGCATTGCTTCGATCCCAACCAAAAAGCTAGGGTCGTTAAAAAACCCGTGATCTATGGCGACGTCGAGGCATTTCCCGTCCTCCGCCAAAAAGCGCCTGAGCCTCACCTTGACCATCTTCCTCGCCTCCAAAGTTTCAAGCTCGTTCCAAACTCTGGTGCCATCGACGCCAACCCCTCTGCTTCACTCCATAGATAGCAAATTTGACAAATTAAACAAGTTAATTTAAATTAATAGCACGATTAGAATTGAGTGTCAACAACGATGAACTTCTCAAATCGTGTGGTGAGGATGGTAGAGATTTTATGCGTCGGGGAAGCAATGCAAAACACGTCAGAGACTTCAACCGTTTATCGGTGCTCGAGCTGATTCGTATCCATGCACCGATTACACGCGTCGAGATCTCAGATCTGATAGGCCTTACGGGTTCAGCAGTGACCTACATCGTCAGCTCTCTTATCGAAGAGGGACTGGTCATCGAAACCGGACGGCGCAACAATCAGAGGGGTCAGCCGCCGATCGAACTCGATCTCAATGCCAATTCGGCTCTCACAGTCGGTCTTCACCTGGACCGCGATATCCTAACAGGCGTTTTAGTTAACCTTAAAGGTGAGACGCTTGCGGCAGTGGATCATGAGATCGAATCGCCAACTCCTGATGAAGCGCTTTCGCTCCTGACGAACTGCTTTCATAAGCTGGTTGCGCGAGAGAAGACTTCCATCAATAAAATACTGGGCGTTGGTTTAGTCACGGTCGGGCCACTTGATCTTTTGAATGGTTGTGTGAGCGCCCCTCCGAACTTTCCGGGTTGGGATGATATTCCGCTCCGCGCACAGCTTGCCGATGCTATCGACCTACCGGTCTTTCTTGACAACAATGCAACGGCTGCGGCTATCGGTGAACACTGGTATGGTACGGGCCAGAAATACGCGGACTTTCTGTACGTGTATATCGGTTTAGGCGTGGGAGGAGGTGTTCTCTTAGATGGAAGAATCCGCCGCGGCACCGGCTTAAACGCGGGTGAATTTGGACACATGCTGATCTCCTGTGATGGTGCTTCTAGAACGCTAGAATCTTATACTTCACTTTTGGCCCTTCGCCAACGCTTAGGCTCGACTTATACAACTCCTAATCAGCTTTTAGCGAAGTTGGTTGAGCGAGACGAGCCGCTTCTGACCTGGATGGAAAACTCCGCCAAGGTTATGGCCCAAGCTGTCACCAGTGCTGACAACCTCTTAGATTTTGAAGCAGTCATTTTTGGAGGTAGACTTCCAAGTGAGTTGCTCAGCTACTACGTTAACCGTGTAGAAGCTTGCGTCGAGCAGATTAAAATGCCGGGCCGACCGCACTACGCCAAGTTAGAAGTGGGTCGCGCTGGGGACGATACAGCTGCTTTGGGTGCGGCTATCTTACCAGCTTATGACGCATTTGTCCCCACATCTAGCATGGGAAAGCAAAGCGGATTCAAACCCTCGTACAAAATAGGCAGTAAGAATACAGTGCGGCCAAAAAAAACTAATTAGCCAGTCTGGAGCTTTTATACCTCAAGGAGTAGAAGTGGCCAACAGAGGACAAAAAAGTTTTTATGAGCGGTTCGGTAGGGATTCAAAGCGTTCTAAAGTTTCATCGGCCCCTACTGTTCAAAAAGCTTTACATCGACTCTTTTGGCGTTTGGAGATGTATGTTAACTGCTCTCTCTCTACATATCGAGTTTTGAAATTTTGGCGGTATTACCTGTTACCGGCGATGACCTTTGTGAGATGGGGAAACGACGACCAGTTTATGGCCGTACATGAGGTTTCTGGATGACCGAGCGTATAGGTTTCGACTCGAGTTTAGCAGGATTAGTCAAGCTGTCGCACGCGAAAACGCGGTCCATCAGCGCAGAAAACCCGACGGGCGAGAAGGGCAAGGGCGGGATGGCCACCGAAGGGCCGGGCGCGGCCCCCGCCGGTGATCTGGGACAGGGCTGGAAGATATCGCCCTATCTGATCGTCAAAGCAAGAGCCAGTGTCGTGCTGGCGGACATCACGGGCCCTGGAACGGTTCAGCACATCTGGTGCGCTACACTCCCCTCCGCCTGGCGCTCGCTGATCCTGAAGGTGTACTGGGACGGCGAAGAGGAACCCTCCATTCAGGTGCCCCTGGGCGATTTTTTCTGCAACGGCTGGGGCGAACCTGTACGGGTGAATTCTCTGCCCATTGTCGTCAATCCTAAAGGAGGGCTCAACAGCTACTGGCCCATGCCCTTCCGGGGTTCGGCGACCTTCGTTCTGGAAAATATTGCCGAAGAGGACGGCTTCATCTACTACCAGATCGACTACGCCTTGACGGAGGTGCCGGAGGATGTGGCCTACCTCCACGCCCAGTGGCGTCGTACTAACCCGATGAAGTACAAAGACGTTTACACCATTCTCGACGGCGTCGAAGGGCACGGTCACTACGTCGGCACCTACATGGCCTGGCAGGTTAACAGCAACCGCTGGTGGGGCGAGGGGGAGGTCAAGTTTTATCTGGACGGCGATGACGAGTTTCCCACCATCTGCGGCACTGGCACGGAAGACTACTTCGGAGGAGCCTGGAACTGGGAGCAACCCGAGGGGCAGTACGGCACCTACTCCACCCCCTTTCTCGGCATGCACCAGGTGGTCAAACCGGATGGCCTCTACCAGGCCAACCAGCGCTTCGGCATGTACCGCTGGCACGTCATGGACCCCGTGCGCTTTGAGGAAAATCTCCGCGTCACGATTCAGGCTTTGGGCTGGCGTCCTGGGTTCAAGCGATACTTGCCCTTACAGGATGACATTGCTTCCGTTGGTTTCTGGTACCAGACCGAACCACACAGACCATTCCTGCCTTTACCCGGCAAAGACGAACTCGAGGTGGTCTGACCGTGGCCCAAACGGGCAAGCCAGTGACCAAGCAACCATTCCTCGTATGTAAGTCAGCAAAGGAATCCGCGCAGAGATGATAAAGACACAAGATTTGACTACGGAGCGAAGAACCTTTCACTTTGTTTCGCACACCCACTGGGATCGCGAGTGGTACCTCACCTTCGAACAGTTTCGGCTTCGGCTGGTTCAACTCGTTGACAACCTGCTTGACCTGCTAGAAAAGGACGCTCGATTCGCTTATTTCCACCTCGACGGACAAACGATCGTTCTGGAGGACTATTTAAAAATCCGTCCAAGTAAACGAAAGAGATTAGAAGCGTTGATCCGCGAAGGCAGAATCCTCGTGGGGCCCTGGTACGAGCAAAACGACCTATTTCTGACAAGCGCCGAATCAACGGTCCGAAACCTGCTCGAGGGCATCCGAACATCGCGTGAGCTGGGCGGAGAGATGAAGGTAGGCTATCTCCCGGACCACTTCGGGCTTGTCGGTCAGATGCCCCAGATTTTTCGCGGCGTCGGTATCGACAACAGCGTGTTCGGACGGGGCTACGACCTTGCGAAGCACGGCAATCCCTACTGTTTCTGGCGCGCTCCGGACGGCAGCGAGGTCGTCGGCATCCTCATGCCCCACTGGTACAACAACGCCCAGCGCCTGCCGAACAGCTCCGAAGACCTTAAGAAATTATTTCCTGAACTCAGAACCCGCGAAGAGCTGGTGAACACTCTTCCCCATTATCTAATGATGAACGGGGTCGACCACCTCGAGGCTCAAGAGGACCTGCCCGAGGTCCTGGACAGGTTGAGAATGCTGTTCGGCGGTGAGTGCGAATTCGTCCACGACACCTTACCGAACTACACTCAGATGATTGCCCGCTACATGTGCGAAGCTAGAACCTCATACCCTGTGGTCGAAGGGGAACTGCGCGAGCGGGAGGACTACGCCATCTTGGGCGGGACGCTCTCGAGCAGGGTTTACCTCAAACAGGCCAACATGCTGTGTCACGACTTGATCGAGAAGTGGGTCGAGCCGCTCTCGGTCTGGTGCGCCGTTTATAACCTCGAGCCTTACGATCATGATTTGATACGACACTTATGGAAGATTTACATGCAGAACCACCCGCACGACAGCATTTGTGGCTGTAGCCAGGACGCCGTTCACGACCATATGATGGACCGCTTCGCTTCGGTACGGGAGATTGCAGGTGAGATCATTGAACGTAAGCTCGAGCTGCTCACCCGGCAAGTCGACATCTCCAACTACGAAAAAGAGGATCAAAAGCTCCTGGTGGTGAATACATCACAGCAGGAAAGTCGGAGCGTAATTAGTTCGTCGCTTTATTTTTTAGCCGAAGATACTGTTGATACCTTTGAGGTGTTAGCACCTGACGACGTCTCCGTTCCTTACAGAATCACTTCCGTTGCGCCAAGTCGTATCCAGGTGCTTAGCCCCATCAATCTGCCCGGGATTCTAGAAGTCAAGCGTTTCGACATCGAGTGGCAGCCCCACGTACCTCCTATGAGTTACGCAGCGTACCGCATTCGCGCCCACCGGCAAGGACAGGTCATCGAAAGCACCGAACTTCAAGAAGATCTCATATTAGACAACGAATATCTAAGGGTAACTGTCCACAAAGATGGTACGTTTGGTATAACCGACAAGCGTACCAATAGAACCTTGTCCCACCTGGGTCAGCTCGAGGACACCGGTGACTGCGGCGACCTGTATGTGTACGCCTCGGTGAAAGGCGAGGAGGCCACGCTCTGGGACGGGGAAGTTAAAGTAACTGAAGCTCAGTCGACGCCCCTTTTCGACAGGTGCCGCTACCGCCTCACCTGGCATTTGCCTGTCGAGCTTACGCCAGACCTGCAAGCGCGCACCCGAACCACTGCACCGTGCAACGTCGAGGTCACCCTGCAGTTGGACAAGGGCTCACCATACGTGAAGTTCGATGTGGCTATTGACAACCAGGCGAAAGACCACCGGATTCGCGTAACCTTTCCATTGTCGGACAAGATAGAGCAGGTTGTAGCTGGAGGGCAGTTTGACGCGGTGCAAAGAGCCTGGGACGAAGGCAGTGAGTACGCGCGTGACTGCAACGCTCAGCCATACTGGAAGTGGGTGGCACCCCGCGTCTCCGGAGGAGGGTTGGCGGTCTATACTCGGGGGACGCACGAATACGAAGTCGCCGATGATGGACGGACGCTTGCCGTGACACTTCTACGCTGCGTGGAAACCATCAACCAGAGAGCGATTCCGCCGCTCGAGTCGGACATTCAGCCGAAAGGGCAGTGCCAAGGAAATCACATGTTTGAGATGGCGCTGCGGCCTTTTGCCGACGAATCTGCTACCCAGCTTTACCAAGAGGCGGAGGGCTTCCACCAAAGCGTCAAAACGAAACTGCTGCCTGCGGAAAGCGCCGGATGGAGGCAGGGTCGTGCGTGGGTGCAGGATGCTGGGGTCAGCGGTTTGTTCACCCGCGCGGACCCGAATGCGACGAAGAAGCGGTTACCAATGACAGGAACCCTCTTGACCTTACAAGGTCAGGCGCTTGTTTCGACCCTCAAGGAGGCAGAATCGGGTTCAGGAATCGTTGTGCGCGTTTATAACATTGAGTCGGAGCCTTCAGATGTCGAGATCGGCTTACCCGTCCCCGTGCGGAGCATTACCCCTACCAACCTTCTTGAGGAACCTTTACCCGAGCCTAAAGTAGTGAACCGCAGCTTAACCGTCACCCTACCACCTAAAAAATTCGCCACATATCTTTTTGAGGTCGAAAGTGCAGAGAGCTAGACATAATGGTTCGTCCATTAAATTTCGCGTAATCTTTGCAACCGGGTTTCTGCGTGAGCAACGTAAACCACTGCGTCAAAGGTTTGTGACGCACTTGGTGGACGAACCAATAACGCCCGAGCGCCCTCATATACTGGAGGATTAGCTACCGATGAAGACAATTGAGCGCCGGATCAAGAAGGTTTACGTTGTATCGCATACCCATTGGGACCGGGAGTGGTATCAGGACTTCCAGGGATTCCGGGTTCGGCTCGTGTACCTGATCGACGAGCTGCTTGACAACCTGGAACAGGATCCTGATTACCGCCACTTTACTCTGGACGGCCAGACCATCATTTTGGAAGATTACTTAGAGATTCGTCCGGAACAGCGTGAGCGGTTAAAAAGGCTGATCGGGCAAGGGAGAATATCGATTGGTCCCTGGTACGTGATGCCCGACGAGTTTCTTGTCAGCGGGGAGTCGCTGATCCGCAACCTGCTCAAAGGCTCACGGATGGCGAGGTCCTGGGGCGTTGAGCCGATGAGGTCGGGCTACATCACCGACATTTTTGGCCACAACAGCCAGCTTCCCCAAATCCTGCGCGGGTTTGGGTTTGACAACGCGGTGCTCTTCCGAGGTTTTTATGGAGATGCGGATCCGTCTGAAGTTTTGTGGGAAGGTGCCGACGGTAGCCAGGTTCTCACCCTAAAGCTGGATGAAGACCGCTCCTATGGAGATTTTTTCTTCTTCCTGCGCTGGCCATTTTCTGACCGCGATTTTCAGTATGAGCGTGAGGAACTCGTGGGGCGGGCAAAGGAGATGCTGGCTTATAAAAAGGAGCGCGCGACAACCAATCTTTTGCTGAGCTTGGACGGCGTGGACCATGTTGAAATCGAGCCTCAGCTTCCTCGGATGCTCAAAACGTTGAATGAAGCCGACCTTGGAGTCGAGTTCGTTCACAGCACGCTCGAGTGCTACCTCGAGGAGCTGCGCAGTAAGGTCAGCGATCTCCGGGTCTACCGTGGCGAACAGAGGTCGCCTGGATACCGCGGCGCGAACAACTGGCTCTTGGCGAATGTACTCTCGTCGCGCGTGCATCTGAAGCAGAACAACCACCTATGCGAAACGTTGCTGGAGAAATGGGCGGAACCCTGGGGCGTGTTCACGGCCTGGGAAGGACGGCCCTACCCAGCGAGCTTTTTGAATAAGGCCTGGGAGTTTCTCCTGCAGAACCACCCGCACGACTCCATCTGTGGCTGCTCCATCGACCAGGTCCACAAAGACATGTTGTACCGGTTTGATCAATCCCGGCTCATCAGCGAACAGATGATTCACGAGGAACTTTCCTACGTTGTTAACCACCTAGAAACAGAAGAACTGGGAGAGCGGCAGGCGGTTGTCATCTTCAATCCATCCCAGAGCCCTATTGATGGAATTCTCGACATCGAGATCGCCTTGCCTACAGCAACGGATGCAGCCGTCACCATGCCACAGTTCGGCGGCACGTCCTTTCGCCTTTACGATATAGAGCACAATGAGGTGCCTTATCAGCTGTTGGGAGTATGCAAGGACAGTGTTAGGAGGTGGCGACCCCATCGAGATATTCCTTATACTGACTTTGTCGACCGTTATCGAATTGCGCTCCATGCTCAGGTGCCATCTTTAGGCTACACAACCTACCAATTAGAACCTTATAAGATCGAAGCCCCGGCTACGAGGGAATACCACACGGAAAAGTTCTCGGCCCCTGTTCGCTATCCTGGATCTCTCAGAGTTCGAACCGATGTCTGGGATAACGGGCGCGTTCGGCTGGCCGTTCAGCCAAGTGGAACCGTGACGCTGATGGATCACAAGAGCGGCCACTCCTTCGAAAACTTGCTGTGGTTCGAGGACGAGGCCGATGTCGGCGAAGGCTGGAACCATGTCGCGCCTGTGACCAATGAGGTCGTGACCAGTCTGGGCGCGCCCGCCACGGTTTCGGTGGTTCATGATGGGCGTTTTCTCACTCGCTTGTGCATCCGCTCAAGCATTCATGTTCCCTCCGAAATCGACCCGTCCGAAACACAGCGTGGCAGCGAGCGCGTGGCGCTGCCGATCACGACTTTTCTCGATCTCAGACAAGGCGATCCCGTGATCCGCTGCCGGACCGTCATACGAAACACGGCGCGCGACCACCGGTTGCGGCTACTGTTCCCGACAGGTATAAGCACTGACCGGTTTTACACGAGCACCCCCTTTGACCTCGTCGAGCGACCGATCGAGCGCCGCGACTACTCGACCTACCTGGAAAAGGCGCGAGAAGTCGTGCCCCATAACGGAATTATCTATTTGAGCGACGGGGACAAAGGCCTTGCGGTGTACAGCCGCGGTCTTTACGAGTGCGCCCTTTTCGACGACGAGGCACGGACGATCGCCCTCACGTTATTCAGAAGTACGCGCAAAGAAGTTCTAAAAGACGACGATGATGGCGGACAGCTCCTCGGGGACCTCGAATTTCGTTATGCCCTCCGCCCCTTTATGGCAGAGGAACTTCACCCGGGTCAGTTATGGCTCGAGCATCAACAGTTTGTTACCGGCGTACGCTCCGTTGACCGTAGACCAGGGAAGGTGGTGTACGAATCGCTGCAACGTAGAAGTGCGGATCTTCCCTTGCAGAAGTCTTTCCTAAAGGTAGAAGGATCGGATCTGGTCGTCACCGCCGTTAAGCGATCAGAAAATGAGGAAGGTGGTTACATAGTTCGTCTGTTCAACAGCTCGGGGTATGAAACAACCGGCGTTTTAAAATTTGACCGACGCCTAACCTCAGCCAAACAGGTTAATCTGGACGAGCGTCTGCTACGGGCGTTGCCGGTGGACGGGCAGCAGCTAAGAGTCAGTGTTCAGCCTAAACAGATCATGACTGTCGAAGTCACTCTCGAATTTATGTCGGCGATCGGTGTGTCGTGAGCCTTGTGCCCCGAATGGAACATACTATTTAACCTGAGTTCGGAGTTTAAATCAGCGCTGGCAACTGCGCCAGGTCCTCTATAAGACGGATGGAGGGCTTTTTAGGCTGGTGAGTGTAGGCGACCAGACCAGCGATAAGTTGGCAAGTGGTTAGGGCTGCGATGCCGAGAATGTTCGATTTGAGCGATGTTCTTGAATTGGTCGATGATGGTTTCGATGACGAAGCGTTTGCGCAAGAGAATCCTGTCCGAGAGCAGCATAAGTTGTCCTTCCATGTTCTTGTGCAGTGAGGTGATAAGCTCGAGCCGTCGCACCGACAGGCGCTCAAAAACCGCGACTACGCCCTGGCCGCTCTCGCTCTCTTGCCCGCTCAAGCGGCTGAGCCCTTACGTGCAGAACTGGACACCCTGATGCAAGGGCTCGACGAAGCTTACGAGACGGGTGACGCGGTCGCGCATTACCGACTGGAGCGCCAACTCTTTTTTCAGTTCATGACGAAGCTCAACTTTTCCCTGCAGGCGTTGAAGAACGAGTCGTCCGCTGCGGAGTAGGCCCTCCTCACAACAGCTTGGCCGTCCGGTAAACCCACCATCAACTGCCGAATAAGTTTTCCTCGGCAGAAAAACTCTGAAGCGTAGATTTGCTGTGAGAATCGCGTGTCTCAAAAAGTTTCAGACTTCGGCAACCGACCAACCCGGTCTTCGGCAACTATCCATCAAATAGCTGGGGGGGCAAAGCAGAGATTCATCCGAGCATGCCTCAGCCCGTCGGCCGACTCGGACAACTTGCCGGTCCCAACCCACCATCGACCGTCCTGGACACGGTTTGATGCTAAAATAAGTCAAGGAGGACCCCGTGCAACCACCCCCTGTTCTCAACTTCCAGAGCGACTCAGACGCCGGCGTCGTGGTGGACCTGGACAAGCTCTTAGCGCACAAGCTGGCCGTCCAGGGCAACTCCGGCAGCGGCAAGAGTTGGCTGCTGAGAACCTTGCTCGAACAGACGCACGGCGCTGTTCAACACCTCGTCATCGACCCCGAGGGCGAGTACCGGACTTTACGCGAGGTCTTCGACGACTACCTCATCCTGGGCATCGAGGGCGACCTGAACGTGACGGCCGTGTCGGTCGGGGGCGCGGTGAAAGCGCTTGCGCCGGCGGGGGCCAACCTCATCCTCGACCTGTCCGACTACGGTGAAGAGGAGCGCGACGCGATTTGCGCGGCGGCCGTAACGGGCCTGATGGCTTTGAAACGCCAAGCGGGGCGGCACCTGCTCGTGGTCTGCGACGAAGTTCAGACGTTAGCGCCGCAGAGTGCAAGCAGCGGCGACTCCTTAGGGGCGCTTACCGACCTCGCCCTGCGCGGCCGCAAACGCGGCTTTGGACTCGTCATCTCGACGCAGCGGCTGGCACTGGTCAACAAAAACCTGCTCGCCATGTGCAGCAACCGTTTGTTCGGCCTCACCACACTTGGCAACGACTTGAAACGCGCCGCCGAGGAGTTGGGCTTCAGCGCTAGAGAACGCTCCAAGCTCAAGACGCTCAATCCGGGTGAGTTCTTCGCGTTCGGCCCTGCCATCTCCCAGGAGGTCGTGAAGGTCAGGAGTGCCCCGGTGCGCTCGACCCACCCCACGCCCGGCAGCGTCATCCCGCCGACCCCGCCCGCGGCCGAAGCGCTGTCGCGGTTGTTGGCCCGGCTGAGCGTCGCGCCTGCGGATGGACTCGAGCCCGAGCCGAACGCCTCTCCCCTGTCTGAAGCCGGGCTAAAAACGCGGGTGGACGCGGCCGTCGCGGCTCGCCTCAAAACTGAAGTCGCCGCGGCGGTCGAGCGCGTGCGCAAGGAACATGCCAGAGAAGTCGAGGGGTTGCGAGCCCAGATAGAAGAGCTTTCTCAAAGGCTCGAGCGCATCCACGCGCTGAGCGGTGTTGCGGACATTGAGGCGGTTGTTCCGCTACCCGCGGAAACTACCTCTCCCCTACCCGCCGAGGACCTGAACGCCGAGCTTGCTGAACCGCTTGCGCTTGAGCCTGACCAGGCTGAACCCCGAAGCCCCACGCCCCTCGACCATGACCCCGAGACGTTGAGTGCCAAAGAGCGACGTTTGCTCGGCACCCTCGCCTCGCTGCACAGCCTGGGGCTGCGTGAGGTGAGTCGCGATGTGGCCGCGCCCCTGTCGAAGCAGAGTCACCGCTCGAGCGCCTATACTGCCCTTGTCACCGACCTGCACAAGCGCGGTCTCCTGAGCTACCCCGCGCCGGGCCAGCTTGCCCTCACACCCGCTGGCCGCGCCGCGGCGACGCCGGCACCCAAACCCGTGAGCGACCTCGAGCTGCAAGCGGCCTGGTTGGGACAACTGGAGTCCTACGAAGAAACGCTCGCCAAGGAACTTCTACGGGCTTATCCCAAAGCGCTGAGCCGGGATGAGCTGTCGGTCCTGACCGGCTACTCGTCGGCCTCGTCGCGCTTCGCCGCGGCCTTGACGAAGCTGCGCAAGTTCGGGCTCGCCGACTATCCTTCGACCGGCATGGTGGTGGCGGGGACGAACTTCTTCCTGAGGCCGCGCGAGCTGTCTTAAGCTGTCGACAGTCCTACTCCTCTACAGGCTCGAGCAGCCGTTCGTCATTCTCCCGCACCTTGCCCACACGCTTGTCGACTTGGTAAGCCTCTAAGTCGCCCGCGTAGGGTTTGAGCAGGGCCTCGAGTTCCCCCACTTCGCTGTCCGCGTCGAGCCAAGCGTCGAAGTGTTCAGGTGCCAAGATAACCGGCATCCGGTCGTGCAGGTTTTTCATCAGGTCGTTTGGCGCGGTCGTGATGATGGTGTAGGAGTAAAGCTCCTGGCCGTCCTTTTGCCAACAGTCGTACAGCCCGGCGAAGGCGAAGGGCGAGCCGTCTTCTCTGTGGATGTAGAAGGGTTGCTTGTCCCCACCCACCTTCTTCCACTCGTAAAAGCCCGACGCCGGCACCAAACAACGTTGGTTCTTGAACGGTCGCTTGAAACTCGCTTTCTCGCTCAAGGTTTCGGCTCGAGCGTTGAACAGGTTCGCCTTGAAGTCGGCAGGTTTGTCGACCCAGCGAGGAACCATGCCCCAGCGGGCGCTCAACACTTCTCTCGCCCCCTGCGGCTGCCACACCACCGGCGCGTACTGCGTCGGGGCCAGGTTGAAACTTTCAAACAAGGGCGGCTGGACGTTGAACAGTTCTTGAAACTTCGCCGGTTCCCACTTTGCCGTATAACGACCGCACATAAAACCCCTCCTGTAAAGCCCTTCTCTTGACTTTTGGCTGGCTGCTGTCTTACTCTGACAGTATACCTTAATTGCTAAGGTATCGCTTGACAAAGGAGAAGTGCGTGTGGTTGAACTAACGCATTCGCAAAGCAAAGTGCTGAAGCTGCTGAAAAGGCATTGGCGGGAGCGGGGTGGGCAACCCAACCTTACCGACGTTGCCAAAGAACTCGACATCCACTACGTGTCGATGAAACAACACCTTGAAGCGCTCGACACCAAGGGCTACATCAGCTTCGAGCCCCAGGGTCGGGGCAAGACGCCTATCATCCGCCTGACGCGCCAGGACTTGCTCGAGGAGCGTGACGTCGAGCATAGTGTTGTAAACCCAGGGGTCCCTCTTTTGGGCGACATCGCTGCCGGCGGTTTGCACGAGGCGGTGGAACACTTGGAAGGTTTCTTGAACGTGCCCGGCCGCGGCGACCGCTTCGCTCTTCGTGTCAAGGGCAACTCGATGAGCGAACCCATCCAGGACGGCGACATCGTCATCCTGAGACAGCCCCCCTACCGCAGTGGCGACATCTGTGCAGTGCGGCACGAGGACGAGACCACCCTGAAGTACCTGGACCTCTACGCGGATAATTCGTCTGCCTTGCTCAGACCTCACAACCCCGACTACCCACTCATCGAAGTCGACTTAACGGAAATCTATGTGGCTGGCGTCTACGACGCGCTGCTGCGAGGTGCGGTTGTCGACGAACTGTTCAGGGAGGCGGCGTAGGTTGTAAGGTCTGATTACCGAACCAAAATCAAAGGACGCACCCGCAAACCTTGGCCGGACTGAAGGTGAGCCCTTTGAAAACGTCTGAAAAAGAACCCGCGGAGGTCCCTTTTGAGAACGCTTTATTCTAGCACATCGCCACGAAACGGCGTCCACCACGCGACGGGGTCGTCGTGATAGTTTGTGCGCTGTTCACGCCCTTCGCGTTGTGGCACGCCTGCAGGCTCGAGCCCGACCTCAAAGGTAAACCCCTTATCACGCTCAAGACGAACAGGGTGGTAGAGGTCTCAAGTGTTGCGAGGCGTGCTGGGGTTGAACCCGGGATGATTGTGGACGGGGCGCGCTCGAGGTGTTCTGAGCTGGTCATAGTCGAAACGAACGATGTGACTTTGAAACACGCTTGGGAAGATGTTGTAAGCCAGCTCTACACTTTCACCGACCGTATCGAACCTGTCAGACCTGGGACAGTGTTTCTCGACATCGCCGAAGCCGACGCCGGGGTCATCACCGAAGTGTTTCAGGCTCGAGTCGCCCTGGCCGACAGCCAAGAACACGCGCACTTGAAGGCTCTCGTTTGTGTGACAGAAATACCCACGCCCGAGTTTCAGTGTGGGTCACGCGCGCCTCAGTCGCCAAGTGTGAAAGAAATACCTATAGGCGTTCTGAAAGAGGTCGGGCTGGGCAAAAAGAATATCGAGCGCCTGCACTGGTTGGGAGTCGAGACGGTGGGAGAGTTGCAGCGCTGGAGCAAAGCTCAACTCGCCTCTTACTTCGGCAAAGAGTCGGTTGGGCTGATTCGTTACCTGAAAGGCCCTTTCCGAACATCCGTCGCTCGCTTTGTTCCGCCTGTCAAGCTGACCGCCTCGTACACCTTCGACGATACCGCTGTAGAGCCCTGGCAGTGGGAACCTGTCTTGGCTCACCTGGCGGGTTGTCTGCAAACTCAGCTTGGAGATAGAGCTGCTGCCCGACTCACACTTACTGCCGAGTCGAGTGGGCTCGCCTTCAGCGCGACGAGGGTCAGCAAAGAACCTCTTAGGGGCGTCTCTTCCCTTCTCGGCCAAGCCCACCTCGCTCTTGCCGACAGCGGTGTGCAAGGTTTGGGCATCGACAAGCTGACCCTGACGTTGTCCGGGCTCTACCGGCCGAGCACGCAAGGCGCGCTGTTCGGGAGTCGGGAGGACGTCGCCAAGGCTGTAAAGGTTGTCGAGGCACGCTTCCCAGGCGCTTTACTGCGGTTCGAAACCCTCAACGCTTACTCTCCCCTCGCAGAGTTCAGCCACCGACTCGTCCCACTCGGCCGGTCGGGAAGCGAGGTGAAGCGTGAAACAGGCGTCTCCGGTAAGCGTCGAAATGCACAACGGCTTGCCCTACCGAGTGAACGGCGTGGCGTGTTCGTCGCTCGTTGACAGCTACCGGTTGTGGCCGAACTGGTGGGAGGGGTATGCGCCGCGGAACTACTACCTCTTGACGCTCGAGACTCGAACCCTGCTGATTTACCGCTCCGGAGAACGTTGGTTCCACGCCTCTACCCTGGATTGAAACTTGAACCCCCATCATGACGCAGCTTTTAGCCCTCCTCAACACGCACTCCTACTTTTCCTTTGGGGCAGGGGCCTCGAGTCCCACTCGGCTCGTGGAGCGGGCCGCCGAACTCGGCTACAGCCACGTTGCGTTGACGGATACTCTCGGTGTCTACGGCGCGGCCGAACTGCACAGGGCAGCGAGAGAGTACGGGGTCAAAGCCATCGTCGGCGCGACCATGCCACTACTGTACGAAGGCGTGACGTACCCTTTGGTCCTGCTGGCCGAGTCCCGGCGCGGCTATGAAACCCTCAACGTGCTCATCACCCTTGCTAAAGAAAGGGATGAAACCGTTACCCTGCCGATGCTGGCGGCGCACAATGCCGACTTGCACTGCCTCACCGGGGGTCGCAAGGGTTTCCCTACACAATTCATCGGCAACAAGAAGGTCGGAGAAGCGACGACGTTGCTCCTCGAGCTGAAGGACATCTTTCATGAGCGGCTGTGGGTTCAACTCTTCTTCGAACACTACCCCTGGGACCTCCGGCGCGCTAAAGCCTTGCGGGCCTTTGCCAAAGAACACCGGGTCAGTGTTGTAGCCGCGCCGGAGGTTAGGTACGCCACTCAGGACTTGATGCCCCTCTACGACACGCTGCTGTGCGGGAGGCTGGGCATCACGCTGTCCACCCCCCACGTCGACCGGCCGCTCAACGACTGCCAGGCTGTACCCGAGCCCTTACATTTGTTACCTTTCGAGTTGTTCCCAGAGGCTGTCGAGAACGCGAACCGCTTGGCCGAGCGACTGGTCTTCGACCTGCTGCCCGACCGCCTCACCCCGCCCCCTAGAACCGGGTAGCGTTTTGGTTTTGGATAACTGGACGGTTCATTACGGTACGGAGATAACTCAACTCGTTGAAGCGCACGGCTCTGAGCTTTTCTATCTCCCCACCTATTCACCTGACTTCAACCCTATCGAGTACCTCTTCGCCAAGATTAAAGCCTTCGTCAAAAAGCTTAGACCCACCTCCACGCCCGACCTGCTTCAAGCTTTCAGTAAGGCCGTCTTAAGCGTCACAGCTAAAGACGCTGCCGAAACGTTTAGGCACTGTGGGTATGTTTGATGCAAATGCTAAAGCAACTGGCCGACTTTTCTCTCGGCTCAGCAAAGTCCTTGGCAAGCTGGAGTAGACATCTTCAAGGGGCGGCCGCTTACTCCACGGCCCGCGGGTAAGCCACATCCTGCTGGCCGCGCGCCAGTTTCAAAACCGGGCACTCGTCGCAGTAAGCCGCCACCGCCACTCAGTTCTCCTCACCCACCACTCGGGCGGGGTGCGGCACGTCGGGCGGGATGAGGAAAGCCGTTCCGCTTTCGAGTAGGTGGTCCTCCCCTTCAATCGTCAGGACGGCGCGCCCTTTGAGCGTGAAGACCACCTCTTCGCCGAGGTGAACGTGGGCGGTGCCCACTGAGCCTGGGGGAACGTCGATGTAGGCGAGCTTCTGAAAGTTGTTGCCGGTCGTCGAGGGTGAAAAGATAACTTGGCGAAAGACACCGCCGAAAAACTCGTTCGGCAGGTTGTCGAGGGTGCGCTTCAGGGGTCGTTTGCTGAGGTTCATGTCGGCCTCCAGGTAAGGCTGATGCTACCTCGCCCGAGCAAGCGCGTCAGCTTTCGCAAACATCTTCGCCAGCTCGCGCCGCCCCGCTTCGGAACAGCGCGCCTGTGCCAAGGCTACCCGCGCCTCGTCTTGCTCGAAGCCGAGCGTGTCCATCCCCAAGCACTGAGCGACCGCCGGCACCGTGCCGCTGCCACAAAACGGGTCTAAAACCGTGTCCCCGGGATTCACAAACGCGTTCATGACGGTACGGATATAGAGGGGGTTTTTCTCCCACTTGAACACGTGACTGTTCACCTTCGACCAGGTGTTCGACACGTAGCCGTCGACCACGAAGCGCCGTCGGCCGTTCGCGGTACGCGCCGTCTTGCCCGACCCCATCCAGACGAGGTGATAACTCTTGGCAATGGTTGAGCCACTCAGGTTGCCGTTTGTCTGCTGCACCGCGCTCAGCACGGGTAACACGGTCGCGAGCGCCTTGAGGGTCTTTGCCAAGTGGTAACCGCTCTGAAACGCGAGGATGTTGCCTTCCGGTTTCAGCTTTTTGACGGCCACTTGCTCGAGCCACAAGTAGTCCTCTAGCCGCGTGTAAATAGGGTCGGTCAAAATCAAATCGACGGAACCGTTCGGCACTTGGTCGATGCGTTCGAAAGCGTTACCGTGCTGGATGATGGCTGGCATGTTCGTACCTCCTTTGCACCTCAGCCGGCAAGGATAAAAATTATCATGACAAAACGCTCAAGCTTCGAGCACCCCCGCCCGACCACTGCCGTAGTCCCGCCTCAGCATAGTTACCTCTTCCCGAACCTGCACCCAGGCCCAGGCACTCGGCTTGGCAACACCTGACTCATGTCCTTCCCCGGCCAGCGTGACCATGCGCTGCGCAAGCGTCCAGCCCCGCGTGGTGCCCCCATACAGCTCGGCCTTGACAGCTGTCCATAACACCATTCTCCATAGGTCGGTAAAGCCGTCAAAGTGGGTGGTGTGCTTGGTGTGTTCGTGCCGAGGCAACGGCTTGTCGTCATGGTGTCTCTGCGCTAAGACCTGGGCGGCCATATCCACCCACTTGGTCCGGGCTCGAGTAATGCTGCCACCCCGGCTTTGGGTGTTTTCAAGGGCTAAGTGCAGGTCACTCCTAAGCGCGTCCAGCACGTGGTTTTTCGGAATGTCCGCGTATAGACTACCGCAGTTCTTAGAGTTTTGCTCCTCCGAGCGCTCGGATACCGTTTGTCCTAGTTTAACCATGAGCCAGTTGTTTTCAACACTCTGCTCTTTAAGAGAGCTATACCCGGACATTAGGCCGTTCTTACGTTGGTAGCGGGTGTTCTGCTCATTCTGACGAGTCGGGCGGGTACGGCCTTCGTCAGAGTCGGTGAGGAGGTCGCGGCGACCCCAGCGCTTGACGCGCGCCCGGTCGCTCAGTCTGCCTTTGGGAAAGAAGCGAATGACGGTGCTGGTGATGACGGGACGGGTCCTGTCGTTGCCCTGGTCGTCTTTGCCGTCGAGGAGTTCGCCGTAGTTGTGGCGAATGTCGAGGAGGTGTTTGACCGTAGCGCTCCAAGGATGGCTGTCTTCGACGAGGTGACGACGGAGGTTGCGCTCGCTCTGACCCAACGCTTCCTCTAAGGTCCAGTAGCAGGTCATAAGGTGGGGGGCGGGGTCTTGTTCGGTCGCGTGCTCGACGCTCCAGCGCACGATGAAGTGGATAGTTGGGTAGGCCGCGCCCAAGGCTCCGCGGTAGGGCTCGAGCAGTTCAGTGGCCTTACGGTGGCTGTCGTGCTCCAGGAACGTCTCCTGGCGCACTTGGGGCTTGGGCGTGGCGGCGGCGCGGCGTGGCGGCCTTTGCCGTTTCTCAAAGCCGGTTCTGGGGCTTCTGAGCCTTTGCGTGGTGGGGTGCGGGGCGGCTTCGACCTTCTCGAGCGTGAAGGCAGTGTAGCCCCGCAGCTTGGCGAGGCTGTCGAGCTGGTCTTGGATGCGCTGGCGCTCGGCGGCTCTTTGCTCAGTGTTGTCGTTTCTCACGGCTAGACGACTAGCCGGAGACCACCTAACGACTTACTAAGTCGTTCAAAATGTCGCGCTGTAGAAGTGTGAAACTTACCTCTCACAGGCTTAGACATAGGTTGTCCCCTCTCTTGGGGTTGACGAGTCCCTGTCTAAGTGGCATACTTGCTTTTAATGATTTAGGGCAAGTATCCCTCTCAAACTGCTTTAAAGAATCCCGACTGTTGACGCAGTCGGTTTTCTTTGCTGTACTTCTTGCGTCGCATCCGGTGCGATAGGCCTTAGCTCATGTGACTCCTTTGGCGCGGAGCATAACATCTGGTTTCAAGCCGACGAACTATCTTACCAAGTCGGTTTTTCAGACCAGCGAAAAATCGAGGCGTTAAGTCTCGTTGAGACTTATTAAGCAAACACCAAAATTCACATAGCGTGCTGCACGGAGATTCAGCGACGTTTCCAAACCTCTTGGTCACACCTGGGGGGGGGGTTTGTCACACCTGGAGGGGGGGTTGGTCACACCTGGAGGGGGACAATCACACCTGGAGGGGGGGTGAGAAACAGCAGCGCAGCACAAACGTCTTTTCTTTTTAGTCACACCTGGAGGGGGGGTGAGAGCTATGTACGGCGTCTGCCGTGGAAAACGGCGGCTCGCAACTCACACCTAGGGGGGGGTGCCGAGTTTGGGCAGCGCTTCTACGATGTGCGCCGGCGCGGTGACCACGACGTGCGCCTCGAGCCAAACGTTGAACCAGCCCCGCTTGACGCGGTCGACCCGGTCGATGTCAGACCCTTCGTATTCCCACTTTTCACAGACGTCGATGTCGGTCAGCAAGTCCAGGGCACCCTCGAAATAGTCGCGAATGCGCTTTTTGTTTTTGGCTTGGTAAGCTTCTTCGAGTAAGCAAGCGCGCTCCAACAGGGTCACGACTTTGAGTTTCTTGTCCTGTTTCCGGTCCCGGTCTTGCCGGTACTGGTAGCTCAGTTCCGTCCCGATGGCCTTGGCCCAGGTCGGGCGACCCGGCTTGGCGGGCAACTCGACGATGGCCCGGTAAAGCAGGGCGTAGTGACGTGGATAGCTCTTGATCCACTCACCCGGCTTGATAAGCCAGCGCATCGGGTAACTGTTGCCGAACAGGTCACGCAACTCGTCGGTGGCAGCTTTGGTCAGAACCTTGTAGGTGCGTACGGCCTCGAGCTTGGTCTTGTGACGCTTGCCCGTGCGCGGGTT
>CBDCHR010000006.1:0-5782 GCA_965217295.1 Cyclobacteriaceae bacterium | reverse complement strand
TTTCCAGTAGGGCCAGCAGGTCGCGGAATAGCTCCGGGGTGATCGTGTTTTCTGTTGTGTTTTGCTTCATTTTCGCCTATAATTTGAATTGTTGAAATCTTGGTTTTGTCCGGTGTGTGTGGTGTGATGACTAACTTTCGCTAAAACTATATTATTCTCTCTTATACCCCCTAAATCTATATTTCTTAGCACTTTATAGAAATTTAGTATTCACACTATTCACACTTAGTAATTTTGTGGGTATGCTCATCGTATTGGCTGTTTTGGTGTGAACACTAACTGCTTTTTACTATTCACGTTTAGTATTCACACTATTCACGTTTACTATGCACACTTGCCCAAATTCTTGCCGACCGGTGCTAGGGTGACCGGGGTGTGAATAGTAAGTGTGCATACTAAATTTTTTACCCATCACACCCCTTTTATTAGAAATGTACTATTTTGCTCTGTTCGAAAAATCCTGCTATCCGGGGCCACAATGTAGCGGTACATCACCCCTCCGTTCTTCCGGCATCTTCTTCCGACGAACCCGGCTTTAGTCATTGCCCGGCCGAAGTGTGTCGGGTGCAATCGTTGCTTAGTGATCGGCTCGAACAAGGTGAGCAACTCCGTAGTGCTATACATATTCTCGTTCCCGGTGCCCGGCATCCCTCCTACGGTGAGCCAGTCACCAATGAGTTCAAACTCTACGTTGTTAGCCTCAAACTCGCTGGTTGCTTCGTTTAACTGTTCCACCTCCGCCCCGGTCAACCGGAAGGCCTCACCACTACGGTACGCCCGGTAGGCTTCTATCAGTAGATCGGTTTTGTCCAGCGCATTGTAACGGGCATGGTCAATGCCTAGCACGTTGATTGGGATGATACGCCGGTTGCCCGTGGGGTCAGCCAATACCTTTAGATCGTTGCCAGTGCCCGACAGACTGGCTCGGCGTTGGAGCGATTGCGCCACGCGGCCGTAGGGTGCCCGTACGTCGTACTTTTGGCTGCTCAGCACTGTTTTGATAACCGACTGCTCCGCCCTGGTTTTGCCGGTTAGTTCATCATCACAAACCAGCAACATTTTGGTTAGAAGAATGAGAAAATCTTTGTCCCCGCTAATAGGATGTTCGGCGTAGTAGCGGCTTAACTCCTCCGGTAGCAGTCGTCGGAAAAATTCAGTTTTGCCGGTGCCCTGCCTGCCTAGCAAGGCAATAAGTAGCGGATTGTTCACGCCGTCTAGCCCTAACGCCACCATATTTATTAACCACTTTCGGAGGTAAGTCCCGGTGTATTGTGGAAAGAATGCCTCAGCGCCGACCATGCCCGTATCAGTCTCGATACACCCCCCTAGCTCAGCGATAGCCGACGTTTCCGGCCGACCGGCGTTGGCATCAATGAACTTGCGGAACGGGTTGTAAGCTACCGTTGCTGGGCTGTTGATAGTGGCAGGGGAAATGTCTCGCGGCATAGTTTTGCCTAACTCAGCGTAGAACCATTTCGTCGTTTCCAGTGTGATGCCGTTGTAGTGGCGGTCTGTCATTGGTTTGCCGTCTAACTCATTCTCACCGGAGAATGCGTTGAAGCGTATAGAATAGTTGCCCTGAATGAACTCCTCCGCGTAGATAACTTTATTCGATGACGGGCTAAAGTCGGAGCTAAAGACAGTGCGTAGCTTTACAAGATCGGCCCAACCTTCTACCGGGAACACCTGGAATAAATCGTTAGCCGCGTCGGTGCTGAGCAGTGCCTCCCGGATTGCCTGGGTACCGTCCGGGTTGGCCGACAGCACGTCGTCGATGCCCTTGCCGTTGGCCCGCTCGCCGATGATTTTGTAAATGAGGGGGAGCCCTGCATTGCGGCAAGCAAAATGTATGTTCCAGACACTCGACCAAAAGGATGCGGCCCTTTTCAGGTTGTCGGCGTTGTCAGTGGCGTCCGCGTCGTGCAAGTATATAATTCTCTTTACCCCCTTCGCCTGAGTGGACTCCAGTAGGAGCGGATGAAAGTTGGCATCTACGGTCTTTCCGGCCTCGTTCTTGATTGCCTTGCCAAACTGGAAGATGCCGGGAATGCCGACGCATGGGATGCCGTGTTTGCAAGCCGCCAACGCTTTCAGTTCGCCCTCCGTGACCACTAGGGTAGGAATACTATCAACCTTCCGAAAATACCGCCATAGGCCACTAAAGTATGGGTATACGGGCTGGTTCTTCTCGGCGAGGTACTTCACCGTTTTGCCGTCCTCCCCAACGAAAGGGGCCTTTAGTCTGGTGCGGTATACGTTGCGTTTATATCGGCTGCTGCTGGTCTCGTAGATGATTGGTGCGCCGGTGTCAGGGTAGACATAGTTTATTCGGAGGTTGTCTTTGCCGTCGTAGCTGGGCTCCAGCAGAAAGCGTTCGTCGCCTACGTGGTTCTCCTCGTTGGATAGTCTGATTTCTTCGGCCCGTTGTTGGGCGTAGGAGTCTTGCCACAATTTGGGAACAACGACTTCGGTATGGAGCAAAACATCAGTCATTGCTGCCTCCTTCCCTTGATAGCGCAACGCATCGTTCGTAGGCCGTGCAAGGTTTTTGCGGAGGACTGCACCAACAGCGCGTTCGAACATAAACGTCCGGCGCTCCCTGCATTAATCTACGGCTTTCATCCCTTATTATGCTCTGAATCTCGGAAAGATCGTACCCGAACAGATTACTCAGATTTTTCTCGCCGGTCTGCGAAATTGGATAGGCTCCACCTGCTTCAATGAGGCCGCGGATACGTTCTCTAACCTCCGGTTCCGGGTGCCGCTGACGTGGTGGCGACGGCTGCTTTGTTTTGTGTCTGATTTTTTGCATTTTTGTCTGGATTGCGAGGCGTTCGCCTCGTCGTACTCTATGTCTTCTTTTTGCCTCCCGGCCGTTCACTGGGAGGCATTTTTTTATACTGTATCCGCGATTTCGGCTTTGGTTGCTCTGCGGCCTTTTGCAATCCAAGAATCTAATTCAGATCGGCGGAAATAAAGGCGTTTTCCTTTTTTCGAGAAAGGCAATTCCCGCGCGGACACTTTTTGATAAATGGTCTGCGGGGCAAGGTGAAGGAGTTCCGCGGCCTCCGACACTGTGAGTAAGTCGGGCCGGTCTAGCGGGTGAACGCTTTGTTGTTCGCAAAGCATCGCCTCGATTCTAGTAAGCTGTACTTGCAAATCCGCAACGGCTTGGGGGAGCCGGTCAAAAGTTACTGATGAAATATTCATTGGCTTTTTTGTTTGTTTAGCCAATGTTACGGAGCTTTTTCGGCCCTGTTCAGGAATCAGTAAACGGAGTAATTCTCGGAGTAAACGGAGTAAAACCCGGAGTAAAAGGTAGTGTGTTTCACCTTATTTTTCGGCCTGGTTCTTTGGCAAAGTTGCTAAACGTAGTATCGTACGGAAACCCTTCGAGGTTATCACTTAGCAGTCGTACGTATTGCTCTTTGGTTTTTGCTTCGTATTGTATCCGGGATTGGTCGTAAAACTGATAAAATAAATGCCGCACCGTACCCGCCTCACGTCCCATAGTGAGAGCTTCCATCTTTATATCTTCACCTTTGAATGCCCGAAGAAAGAAGTTCTCAAACTGCCTTTCGGATAGGTACGGCTGCCGTTTATTACTATTGGCTGTCGCAAGTTTATGAAAATGATCGTAGGCCACTTCCAACAGCATACCGGGGCAAAACATATTCTCACCTTCTATTAGGCTTGCTCTGCCCCCTGGTTGCCTTTCCGTCGACGTGGTGTCGGATTGCAACCATGCCAAGTACCTGCCATAGGCCCACGCTTGAGCGAACTCCCAACTACACTGATACCTAGATAGCGGCCCCGGTTCTTCGCCCTTATACACATGCGGGTAGGCATCGCGCAAACCTTTAATGTTAAACCAGTGCTGAAACAGGTTCTTATGCCTGCTTGTTATTTCTTCGGGCCATTTATCGTTTCCATACAACAGCCAATAGATGATTTTTGCCTCGTTCTCTTTTGCTGTTTCTAGTAGTTTGCCACTAACGTTTTTGTGAAGCTGTTCGAATTCTTCTTTACGTCCGCTCAAAAAATTCTTGGCGTAGGCTATATGTCGTCTTCTTTCACTCTCTGTCTGCTGCTTTCTTTGCTTCTCCTCTTCGGCGGCTCGTTCCTCCGGTGAGAGCGAGGCCAGCCATTGCCGCCTCTGTTCGCAGTGTTCTAGGTGCTTATCCAGTTCAGGGCTTTTTGTGTCGCTTCTCATAGTTACTCAAAATTGGTTAATGCCGCCGCGTACTTGCGCCGTGTGTCGTCTTCGAAGCTTGCTAGATAGTGCTCGGTTGTCTTTAGGTTGGTATGCCCCAACGATTCCGAGATAAAGGCTATGGACACGCCGGAACGCTTCAAAACGGTGGCATACGAATGCCTCGCGGTGTAGGTCGTTACCTTTTGCTGAATGCCTACCCGTTCGGCTATCTTGCCAATATAGGTGTTTATCATTTTGCTTACTTGGTTGACCGTCCGGCGCTCTCTATCCGGAGTTATGTCATCACTCAGAAAGCCGAAAACAAAGGCATCCGGGCGCGTAGGCTTCACTCCCCAACGTTGGATAACGGTTTGTGCCTCTTTGGGTAAGATCACTTGTATAGGCTTTAAATTGCCCCGGCTGGTGGATGCCGTCTTTGCCCGGACGAACGTTACCCGGTCGCCGTCTACATCGCGGTACCGTAAGCGGCAAATGTCCTTCGTGGTGATGCCGGACGCTAGGTAGCTGAATAGCCACAAGTCGCGGTACTTCGCTTCCGAATCGGTTTCCGGTTGGTAGTTGAATAGTTTTGCAATGTCAGGTAGGGCGAGGGCTTTCTTTACGTTCCTGGTGGCCGGTACTTGGTAGCGGCGGCGGCTGAACGGGTAGCTTTCCCGCTTGCATACCCCGTCTTCAATTGCCGTGTTATACAATGTCCGTAGCGTGCGGAGGTACATTGAAATTGTCGTCGGGCTATTACCTTTCGCCAACATCCACCGATCATACTCCTTAAGAAACTCCGGGGTGACCTTGCCGAATTGCAATGCCTTTGGATGAAAGCTCTTTAGTGAGTTGAAAGCACAAACGTACACGCCAACCGTACCCGCACTACCGTTCTTTGTGAGTTCTTCTATTCGTTGGGCGTAGTAATCATACACGCTTACTTTCTTGTCTCGCTTCTCCAGGTAGTCCCGTTCGAATGCTTCATAACTGAACGGGTGCAGTCCCTTTATGATCTTCGCGGCCCGTTGCTCGATAGCATTGAAGTACAGACGCTGTTCTTTGTACTCCCCTCGTGGCTTTGGCCCGGTCACTTTGGCAAAGTCTTCCTCCGTTAATGATAACCCGGTTGCGTAATCCTTGTACCTCCGGTCGTGAATGATCCGGAGCTTAGAAGGGTAGGTACCCCCCCTCTTTTGGCGGCGAGTGTCTAGAATAACGTTGGCAGTTGCGGGTATCATAGTGTTTGTGAAATTTAGATTTGCAAGCGTTTTCACAAACAAAGATAAGCAATAACCATACATTAACAATAAGAAACGATAAGAATAAATAGCGTAACTTACTGATAATCAAGGTATGTAAATAGTAATGATAAGAAAGCAAATAAGGGTTGGAAGTGCCTTCTAAGCAGTAGGTTTCAGGTTCGAGTCCTGAATGGATCACAAAAGCAAAACGTAAGCTATTGATATACAGATAGTTGCGGCTTACAAATTAAATATATACGAGTTATGTACGAGTTACGAATATCTGAGTAGCGGATAAACGCCACCATTTGGTACGGGGTGTAGTGCGCATCCTTCGCCGCGC
>CBDCHR010000005.1:0-40512 GCA_965217295.1 Cyclobacteriaceae bacterium | reverse complement strand
TCTGAGCAGAGGCCCGCATCGGTGACTTTGAAATCTAGTGGCGGCAGATCCAGGCTGGTGCGTTGCTGAGCAAAGCTATTCCGTCGCAGCGCGGGCTGGCGCTGTCGTATGGGTGCGATCGCCATAGGCGGGCTACACCATCGATTCCAGCGCATCGGAGATGATCGCATGAGTAGTTTGACATCGGCTCAACTACCGATGCTATGAATTCCCGCTACGGCCTTGGGCCTCGGGCGCATCGCTAGCACTTGCGGGAATCATTTGGCCTTTGCCACCGGCTCAGATGATAGGACGCTGCTGTGGCTCGCTGGCAGGGGCTGACGGGGGCGATCGCCTGCTAGCTGCTTGACGGTTCGCTAGCGTGTTGAGATGACTTGCAGGCCCGCGCCTATGGGTGCGATCGCTCTGCGACTCCTTAGGAGTATCGCTCATGAGCGACGATCAACGAGTTATGGACACAGAGAATCGGCAGGGGCGATCACTTGGTGGGTGAACTTGTTACCACTCATAAGCCCCATAAGCTGCCTCACTCCACTTGATAACAGACTGTGGGGCGGGCTTCCCGACGTTTTGTCGTGTGCTATAGCCTGCGTTATAGCTATCTATCTCAGCTCTGTGAGCATCCATCCATTCTTTGACCTTACCGGGCTTGGTACCGGTGAGCTGACGGAGCAGTGAGCCAGTGATAGCGAACTGCTCGGAGTCATTCAAACCGGCGTTGTAGTCCTGAATCGCTTCGACTGAACGGCGTAGTTTCTCAGCATAGGCAGCATGGCGGCGATCGCCATTCA
This sequence comes from Cyclobacteriaceae bacterium, assembly GCA_965217295.1. Taxonomy (GTDB): domain Bacteria; phylum Bacteroidota; class Bacteroidia; order Cytophagales; family Cyclobacteriaceae; genus Tunicatimonas. The sequence goes on along the minus strand of CBDCHR010000005.1, from coordinate 39,721 downwards.
TCTCAGCATTCGGCACACTGCGCCAATCAAAGCCACTAGGCTCATCTACAGCCGGTTCATCCTTTACCGTAGCTTCTGCCGCTGGCTGCTCATTGGCCTGCTCTAGTCGCTTCAGCTTTAGCTCTAGTGCTTGTCTTTTCTCACACTCACGGGCCAACTGTGCCTCTAGTCTGTCAGCCTGCTTTGCCCTCGCGATGATGCGCTCTAGCCGGTCTGCGTGGCTACCCTCACCCCACTGCTCAGCATCACTCACCGTCTCCAGCAGTTGCTTATCTAGTGACAGGCTAGAGCGCTTTTCACTGAGGGGCTGAGCGGCCAGGGGGCCATCTTTAAGAATGCCGATGGCTTGCAGGCGATCGCCTTTGGCATCAATACAGTAGAAGTCTTCGTAGTTTGCCGCTGTACCGGGATTATCGTGCAATAGCTGAAGCTCTGCAAAGCGGCCTAAGCTCTGGGTTTCCCGACCGTGTAGCCAGTAGGCCGCGTTGACACCCGCTGCTCTGAGGTTCTTATTGCTCAGCTCTTTCTCTCCCTGAGGAACCGGGATGATCTCACCATAGATGCGATTGACGGCACGGTTCAGCGTTTTGTTTTTGCCGCTGTCTACGTCCTTGAGTGCCCACCCTCTCATCTCCATTACATCCGGCTCCCGACGCAGCCTGCTAAAGGCGTCCACGAAGGTCGCTGAATCGACTAAGCAGAAAATCTCACCTTTCGCAATCTCGCCTCTTTTCTTGGCGCGGCTGGTGAATTCTAAGCGGTACTTGCTGACAGCTTTGAACTCTCCTGACTTGAGCATATCGGACGGGCGCGATTGCACCGCCATCATTAAGCCCGCTGCCAGTTCGCGCCAGTCTTCAGACTGTAGAGCTTTCTCTGTCGCTGCCAGTGCCTTTGCAGCGTCAAACCCAGTGAGGTTATCGCGCTGGGTCGCTGTCTTTGTCTTGTTAGCCGCTCTCACATTGTCGTAGTCCTCAGCAGGCGCTAGCAGGTAGCTTTCGGCCAGGTGGTTAATGACCGCGCCTTTGCTCGTTTGCTTCTCTACCTTTAGCAGGGCTGGAATGCCAGCCTCATCAAAATAGGCTCGGATTGCCTTGCGGTACGCGCTCACATAGCTGGTGCGAGTGCTGGATTTGTCATACTCAGAAGTCAACCAGTTGATCTCTGATTCGCAGAGCGTTTTCACTTTAGCCGGATCATCGGTCTGTACCAATCGGAAAAGCAGATCGCTAATTCGAGCTTGGATCTTACTATTGCTCTTGCCCAGGGCAGCGTAGGGAAAAAGGGTTTCTCGGGTGATAGGGGCGGTGACTGTAGTGGGCACTTTGAATAATTCCTTATTTGATTATTTAGATAATTAGCTGTCGGCTTAGTCAAACTCGGGCTTAAACACTCGGATCTCAATGGTCGAGAAGCCGTAATAAACGTCTATCGGCAAGCGGCTTGCGCCAAAATGGCAGGCAACATCACGGGCGGCTTCTGTCCACGGACGCCCCACCTCGTCGTAGGGCGCGTAATCGCTGAAGTCTTTCGTCAGCTCAGTGACATTCCCTCCGCGCTTGCCGCTCATAGCACCCTCAGCCAATCTGAGGATTATTTTGTATGGCATCGAATCTTTATGCTTCATTTTCCTTCCCCAACTATCTTGTTACTATATTATCCTATCTTGTTCCTTAATGTCAACGGCAATCAACAACAAACATTGACAAAGTGCAATCCCCAGCAGGCTGATCGGCTGCTGGGCGATCGCCAGCACTCCGACCTGGGGCGATCACCTATCATCATTAGCATTTAGTGATCGCGCAAACGCTTTCTCATAAGCAAAGCAGCCTTCATGCGCTGGGGAATTTGGGCCATGTACACAATGCAATGGCTAACTATACGCAGGCAAGTGGCTATTATCAACAGCAGCTAGCGTTAGCCCAGGAGATTGGCGATGCCTTGGATGAGGCGATCTCGCGCGGGAATCTGGGCGTGGTTGCTTATGCGCTGGGCGATTATGAGGCTGCTTTTGAATGCATGACTCAGCAGTTAGTGATTGTCCGACGCCTTGCGGATCGGCCCCGAGAGGGATAGGCGCTGGGGAATTTGGGGAATGTACACCGGTCAACGGGGGCGACAGCGCGGGCGGCTGAGTGCTATGAGGAGGCGATCACGATTGCACGGGCGGCGGGTGACCGGCAGAGTGAGGCGAATGTGCTGGGGAATTTGGGTAGTTTGCACGATGGATCAGGAGAGTTTCGGCAGGCGCTGGAATATTATCAGCAGCAGTTAGCGCTGGTGAGGCAGTTGGGCGATGTGGCGGGAGAGAGTAGGGCGATCGCTGGGTTAGGCGATGTGTGTGAGGCTTTGCATGATTATGAGGGGGTGATCGCTTACCATCTGCAAGATTTGGAGTTAGCGGGGCGGGCGGGGGACAAGTGTGGAGAGATGGCGGCGCTGGTGAATGTGGCGAATGCGCAAGATACGTTGGGGAAGTATGAGGCGGCGATTGGGTACTACCGGCGGGCGCTGGTGATTGCGCAGCAGACGGGCGATGTTGAAGGGAAAGGGTTGATTGCTGCAAATTTAGAGGATACGTTGGGGAAGACGAGCGGGGTTGGAGAATCGGGGCACGAGTAACGACAGTTTGTGCGGTCTCAGGTGCCAGAACGAGTCGGTAAAAGTCCTAAGCAATTGCTGACAGGTGAAGCCCATCCACATTGGCTAGAGCTACTGGGCTTTCAGCAGTTTCAAAGAGCGTAGAAACTGATTCACCAAGCCAGCTAGGCCATCATTGGCGATGGTCTACTTTGGGCTGCGAGTGTTACCTCAAATTGGCCTTGTTTGAACCAAGCCCGCTGGTCGCCTCATCAATCCCTAAACGTAGCTTCAGCCAAGTGCGACGTTTGCTTTTGCCGTGCTTGCGCTATTTTCACTCGCCTTCGCCGTACACCTTGATACCGGTGCTATCGACAACCAACCACATGACAAGCCTCTGTCGCCGGACGCCTTAGTAGCTCGCAGACAATCTCGCCGCTCGGCGCGAGAGCGTCGAGTAGTGCGGCAGTTCTAGCTCGACACTCATCAGCTCAAACACAGAACGCGCAATTCCGAGGGCTGGCGTAGCGCCAATCGATAGACTGACTTGAGCGTGAGCAGGATTTTGACAGCCAAGTCGCTGTGCTGCTTTGATGCGCCTCGCTTGCCTGCCTTCTTAGTATTCTTCCAGGCCGCTAACACACCTGGTTCTATCCATAGCGTTAGGCTACCTTGGTTGACCAAGGCTTCGTTATACTGAGACCAGTTGCCGATGCGGTAGTGGCTTGTCATAGGTGGTGGAGTTGGTTGTGATAGCTACAAATTTATTGACTTACCACTGCCCGCCGCCGCTTTCTATCGACCCATTTGTGCAACAAAGCCCAATGTATATCAATTGTTTTTTACATCAAAGTTAAATTAGATGTTCGTTCTTTACGATAGTTCTTCTCTCGGCTACGATATTCGTGATTTTGAGGTAGTCAAATATTTTATTGAGTCGAAGGTAGGAAAGCAATTTATAATTTATACAGATCGAAGAAATATTGAGATTTTTAGCGGTTCTCTAGATGATGTAGCCGTTGTGTTTGAAGGATATTCAAAAGGAAATTTTTCTCAAGAGAGGCTCCAAAGTTTAGCAGAGAAGTACCAGCTTCCAAGCTCCCATCTCATTAGCTTCTCTGAGCTATATTCTAAAATTCCGGAGGATTCCAAGTTGAAGTCTGGAACACTAAAGCCAAATCCAAACCCATATCTCAGTCCTCCGAAAAGCTTAGTCATCTTATACAGAAGCTTCTTAGACGAATTAGCTTCTAAGTATGGAAGGTACAAAGTTGTATATGCGGTTGTCTCCGGTATTAAGCCAATAAGTGACGTGGGTGAGTCACCAGACGAACAGCAACTAGAGGGACTTCGGCAAACTTATCCCTTTGAGAAGATCGCAACAGTCCTAAGCAGCATTGAGGATTCACTAGCCAAGAAGAATATTGCACTAATTGCTATCAGCACGCAATACGGTCAACCAGAGGAGGTCGCAAGTATCGTTCGTAAAGTCAATCAGGAAAACAATTTAAGGTTTCCTATTCAATTTCTTGACTTTATTGATTGGTCTGATAATCTCGAGCAGCAGGCTGCGATGTTCCAAGCGGTTCATGGAAGAGCCTACAACTTGGGATTGCCTAGTGTTGCATTTGGAAATGCATCGACTTATCAGCATTTGATCATCGCTGCAACAGGTAGATTCGACATAAGCGCGATTGCGATCAATAGCTACTACAAGCCACCACAAAAGGATGGTCGCATTTATTGGAAGGAGCTAGGTGAAGGAGCCTTGCCTGGACTAAAGGTCTTTCAGCAGCGGGCTGATGCTCCAGGGAATTGGGATAGTGTAACTCAGCAATTTAAGAATTACATAGAACAACGTATCCTTAACTATCTTATACAACCCTAGCCTCAGCGGGTAGCGTTCTTGCTTTGTCGATAGCATTCGACCCAACCTTCAACCTTTCTCACCTCTGGAGAGTAATGATTTAATTCCTCCAACGCCTTCTTCCAATACAAAATTGCTTGTTTAATGTCTTCTCTGTCTTCATATAGGCGTCCAATACAGATGTACGTAAGACCCTTTCCATGATTGTCAGACAAGGCGCTGCTTGATGAAGCAGAAATTTTGTCTTTGACTCTCAAGCTCTTATTATAGAAGTCCATTGCTTTCTCAAAATCGCCCTTTTGACGAAATATCTCACCTAATTCGTTGAAAGATACGCCCTGTCCCTGCATATCGTTAATCTCTTGCTTGATTGCAAGGCTTCTTCGGAAAAGTGCTTCTGCGGTATCCAGATCGCCTTCCAGCAGATAAACTTTGCCAAGATTGTTACAAGTTATACTGATTTGAAAACGGTCATTTAAGTCATCTTTCAGTTTTAAGCTGTCCTCTAATGCCTGTTTAGCTCGCTCAAAGTCATCCTGCTTAGTGTAAACCTGACCTAATCCATCCAAGGCACCAGCCTTACCGACTGAATCTTTCAACTTTTCAAATAAGGATAAGCATTCTTCAAAGCTTGCGATTGATTGAGTCCATTGACCTAGTGAACGACGAAGGTAGCCCAGGGTGTATATAGCCTCTGCTTTCCCCCGAAAGTCATCCAGCTGAGAAAAAATCTCAACGCTTTGCTCACAGTATTCAATTCCCTCGTTAGCCTTACCCAACAGACGAAAGGTATGTCCTAGATTATTCAATATGCGTCCTTCTGCCAACTGATTTCCAGACTGTCGAGATGCATTGAGAGCTGTTATCAGGGTTAGCTCTAGATCTTCCCAATAGGTTCGCAGATTAAAGAAAATGACTAAACTGTCACAGATATCGATGACAGTCAGCCAATCCTCTGTAAGAGTAGCGTTCGATATAGAACCTCTAAGTGCAGACAACTCATCTTGAAAAAACCTTACAGACTCTAGTTCTAGATCTTCCTCTGAGGTTTCAGAATTCTTTGCAATCTTCGCACGCAGCCTTGGGTTTAAATGGTCATCGTAAAGGTTGGCTTTTTCAGAAAAGCCTCTGAAGGCTTTCGAGAGAATTTCATCTAAGCCTAGTAATTTACCTTCATCTAAAAACTCTGAATCTAATGCAGTAGCTTGCTCTCTATCTTCCTCTTCAAAACCTTCTATATCGAAGATCATATCTAATTCATCAAACATAGTGAGTTATCAACCTCTTTTACGACCAAGTGACGAGAACAGTGAGAACGTCAATTGATGAAGATATAGTCTTCTTTTTTCATTCACTTTGAATGACGGCTGTCCAATTTCTAAAAATGAGATTTTCCAGTTGTTGTTCTGAACTTTTAAGAACTCCTGTGCGTTCAATCCCATCGCGGATTGGACAATACCCACTTCACCCGTCCCTATATTGGGTTCAAACATTCTGGACATAAGAAACATTAGTTGCTTATCTCTTTTATTCATCAACCGAGATGATTTAGCAAATATACTGCTCCAGAACTTGTTAAAGTCAGCGTTATAAGTTAGGTCATTTGGATCACTGCTAATCTGAACCCTGGTCATATATGTAATTATGGTTTTAGGATCATATTCCATGAGCTGACCAACCATGAATTTCAAAGCCAATGGTGAGTAGCCAGATTGGGAGTTACCAACTACGTCAATGATGGGCTCTAAATCTTCGATAGTGACGTCTAACACGTGGGGTATGTTTTTTTCAAGAGCCGTATCTTTGACAAGAGTAAAAGACGCCTCCTTATCAATCCCCGCAAGGTGTATTGCGTATACATCATTTCCAGAACTCCTAAATCGGTGTCTACTTGTTAGCAACGCTTTACTAGAACCAATCACGGAGAAGAGCCGATCAGAGATTGTCTGTTGAGGCTCAGCGGCTGTCTCCATGTTGTCTAAGATAATTAAAGCTTTCTTTTGTAGCAGAAGCTCTCTCGTCTTTGACAATCTGGTTTCTCCTTCTAGTTTTAATAGGCTGGAATCCTCAAGCTGAATTGCAATTCCATCAAGAACCGATTCAAAAGTCATTCTGACCGACCCTTCTCTCTCCGCAGCTGTTAACCAGACAACATCAGAAAATCCGTGACTTAAGGATCTTTTAGCAATCTCTTGCGCTAGAGCAGTCTTTCCAATTCCGCCAATTCCGTCAATACTAACAATTCGTCTACCAGTTTTATCTAACAAAGCAGACATGATGTTGTCTATGTTAGATTGACGGCCTAAAAGCTCCCGATACGATTTGCTAGGTAAATAGCTAACTTTTGTTGCTTTTGAGTCTGAAGTCCATTGAAGTCTTAGTGCAATAGTTGAGAATGCAGAAACGTTGTCTGGATGAATCGATAGTTTTCCCAGCTCTTTAGATATATTTTTCCATTTGATGGCATAGCTTTTTTGAGAGGTGCTCGCTTGTATAACTCCAATCGCGTTTCCAGAATCTTTGTCTAGAACAAGCCCTCCACTAATTCCTTCTGACACACCTGAACTAATCTTGTAGGCTAAAAACGTATCGTCGTGCTTTGGCTTCTTATTCCACGGCTTTACATTTGAACTATCAGGATATCTTCCATATGTAGATAGTGTCCTGATCGGAGGGCTTTGTTCTAGCGTTCCAGCGATATCAAAACCCTTGCTGAACTGCTCTGTTTTGTTAGCGGGAAATCCATACACTATTGCTGAAACTATCTGGCTTTTAGGAGTAGATAGTTGTATGGCTGGAACACTTTCAATGGCTATCTTTAGTATGGCTATGTCAGCGGAAATCTTTGAAATATCCTCACACCATATAGCCGGATAACGTTTACCTTTATAGTCAACATCAATTTTATCCAATAGGAAGATCACATGATGACACGTTATAATGTAGCCATTCTCTTTAATAAAGAATCCAGAGCCAACCGTTTTTCCTTTCGGATCCACAATTTTGGCCATAGATTCCCAGAGAGTATCAAGGTTGTAGTTCATTGGCTCTTTCTTCTCCTGTGACAGGGGCAGTCCTACTCTTCTCTAGTTCCCATTCGACAAGAACTTTGACGTTAGCTTGAACACTTCCCTTTGTAACAAAGGGAATGCCTGTCTCGCCTGCAACCTGAATCCCAAATTCTACCGCTAGTTTGCTAGGTACAAATTGCTGAACTCTCTCACTGGTGACAGCATCCAGTAAAATTTCGCTATAGCCCTGAATGGTACTAGCGATCACAGTCTTAAATCTCTTTGTTCTCTCAGCAATGTCATCTACAACGCCCACAGCAACAGCGATTTCATCTGTATCTTCATCTTCATACTGAATATATATAGTCGAACCGTCTGGCCCCTGTATTTCTGTTAGTTTCATGGTAGCTAAGCCCTACAAAGGAGTTACGTTTTCTTACTTACGCATCATTGTGCTTGACACTAATAATTATCTATTATCCCCGTTGAGTACTGAGCCAAGTAGGTCGCTGTAGTGCCTATAGATAGTTGTGAACGAGATAGTTATGAATAAAATCTAAAACATCTGCTGTTCACTACCCTTTTTCGCACTCTAACGATAAAGGAATCTCACGATGAACCTAGGCGAAAGTCATCTATCATAAGAAGTTAAACACACATGCTCTGCGGGTAAATATGATTGAGCTTTTCTTCACCTTTGCTTCATCTTTAACCAACTATCTCTGTTGCTAAGCAGCAATTCTCATTTTAGAACATTTGTACTTAAGTCCGGCTTTGAAATACGGTTTAGGGGTGAACAAAAAAAAGCGCGAGGATAGAAAAAAGGCGTAGTGTCAGACAAGAAATAACATCGAGGGACTACGCCGAATGCAATTAGGGTCTATCGTAAGCGAGCAATTGAAAGCACTACCGCTGTTTTCGGCAGCAGAGCAGAGCACTGAAGCCTATGTAGAAGGGTTCACTCAAGTCTGGCGAGAGTTAGGACACCAAGTGCTAGAAAGGCAACTCCAGCAACAGATTGAGGCGGTTAAGCAGGGGCGAGCAGGGGCCAGAGCAAAACGGCCTCGGTGCTATCAAACGCCCCTGGGAACAGTCGAGTTGAGCCACCAGGTATATGCCGATAAGGCGAGCGCGTGTCCGGCTGACGAGCAGCTAGGGTTACCGCCTGATGGCTGATTCAGGAGTGTGCAAGAGCTATCGAGCGCCTTGGGCGTCGGCAATCCATTCTTTAACCAGACCCGGCTTAGTGCCCGTGAGCTGCCGTAGCAGCGAGCCAGTAATGGCGAACTGCTCAGAGTCATCTAAACCGGCGTTGTAATCCTGAATCGCTTCGACAGACCGGCGTAGCTTTTCGGCGTAGGCATCATGGCGGCGATCACCACTCAACTCACTATTAGGCACTGTGCGCTAGTCAAACTCCTCATACTTTCCATCGTCAGCGCGTACCCTAATGCATACTTAAAACGTACTTTGGTCTGTACTTAGAATGTACTCTGGTACGTACCTAAAACGTACCCTGGTATAGACTCAAGATGTTTATTTTCTGGTTTACTCTCAAGAGCAAGATGTGGCAAAACGGGCCTACTGATGGAATTAAGGTGTACTGCTCAGAGAGCAAAAGAAGTTAGATAGAAAAAAGGGTAAAGATCGCTGGGTGTAGCATTAACAAATACCTGAAGGAACAAGCCTTCGCAGACCTCCACAGCAGGGCCACGTTCATAAAGATGGTTAGCAGCTACATAGTAAGTCTGGTGGAGACAGGGCGGCTTTCGCCTTCAGTCGGCGATCGCTTCAACGATTGCTATTTCGTTATCGGGCGTTGGCAGCTATGTTAGGGAGCGTTCCCATATTGAGGTGTTCCTATGAGCGTTCCCGGCAAGCTAGAGGCCACGATTAAAATCAGTGAGTTGCCCACGTCAGAAGTGGTGGAAAACGGCTGGCATCAGTTCACGATTGACTGTGATGGACAGCAAGTATCGGCCACAGTAAAGCCAAAAGTTTGGAAAAAGCTAACGACGGCCAATGAGCAGTACGAATCGTGGGTGGCAGCAGTCACTGGACAGATCGGTGAACTCACGCCCGAGGGGTTCGTCCTAGAGAATCCCAGCATTCAAGCTTTTGAGCGTAAGCCAAAGGCCGCTAAGCCACCCGCAGAATCGTAATCGCTTTCCAGAGTTGATCAATCTGGCCGACCGATGCAGAAAGAGGAAGTTCCCAATTGCTTCCCCTCTCTCCTTCAGAGGGGTTGCTCTCAAAGTTTTCGCTACGGGTCGCTAGCGGGATCGCACTCTCGCCGTCGTGACCGTGATATGGAACGATAGCGAAGCGCGACTGCTAGCGTCACTGCTACCTACTAGGATTCAACCGGGCAATGGCCAAGACCAAGACATCAAAATCCCCTAAAGAAGAGCCGCTAGAAAAGCAGCTTTGGAAAGCCGCCGACACGCTGCGCAAGAATATCGATGCGGCTGAATACAAGCATGTCGTGCTGGGCCTGATTTTCCTGAAGTACATTTCTGATGCGTTTGTAGAACTCTTTACCAAGCTAGAAGCAGGTGCGGGCGAGTACGCAGGCGCAGACCCAGAGGATAAGGACGAGTACAAAGCTGAGAACATCTTCTTTGTACCGCCAGAAGCCCGCTGGTCTTTTTTGCAGAGCAAGGCGAAGCAGGCCGATATTGGCAAGCTAGTTGACGCGGCGATGGATGAGATTGAGAAAGAGAACGCTTCACTTAGAGGCGTATTGCCTAAGGTATTCGCGCGGCAGAACCTCGATCCAACCAGTTTAGGTAGCCTGATTGATCTGGTGAGCAATATTGCCCTGGGTGATGCCAAAGCCCGCAGCGCAGACGTGCTAGGACACGTATTTGAGTACTTCTTAGGAGAATTTGCCCTGGCGGAAGGTAAGCAGGGCGGTCAGTTCTATACGCCGCGTAGCATCGTCGAGCTGCTAGTGGCGATGCTGGAGCCATACAAAGGGCGCGTGTTTGATCCTTGCTGTGGGTCGGGCGGGATGTTTGTACAGTCGGAGAAGTTTGTCGAAGAGCATCAGGGCCGGGTGAATGATATATCGATCTACGGTCAGGAGAGTAATCAGACGACTTGGCGGCTGGCGAAGATGAATATGGCCATTCGCGGTATCGACAGTTCGCAGGTGAAGTGGAACAACGAAGGTTCGTTTCTCAACGATGCGCACAAGGACTTGAAGGCAGATTTTATTATTGCCAATCCACCGTTTAACGTGAGCGATTGGAGCGGCGAGCAGCTACAAAGCGACGGGCGCTGGCAGTATGGGAAGCCGCCTGCGGGCAATGCAAACTTTGCTTGGATGCAGCATTTTATCTATCATCTGGCACCGAGCGGTAGAGCGGGCGTAGTGCTGGCGAAGGGGGCGTTGACCAGTAAGACGAGTGGCGAGGGCAATATTCGAGCGGCACTGGTGAAAGATGGGAATCTGATAGATTGCATCGTGAACCTGCCTGCGAAGCTATTTTTGAATACGCAGATTCCAGCGGCGCTATGGTTTTTGAACCGGGCGCGGAACAATGGCCATCCGCGTAAGGGTGAAATTCTGTTTATTGACGGGCGCAATTTAGGCCACCTGATTAATCGCCGGACGCGGGAGCTGTCGGCGGATGATATTCAACAGATTTCGCAGACCTATCACAACTGGCGCACGGGTAAGGATGCGTATGAGGATGTGAAGGGGTTCTGTGCGTCGGTACCGCTAGAGCGGGTGGCGGAGCTGGATTATGTGATGACGCCAGGGCGCTATGTGGGGCTTGCCGTTGAGGAGGATGACTTCGACTTTACGGAGCGGTTCACGGCGCTGAAGGCGAAGTTTGAGGCACAGCTAGAGGAAGAGGCGGCGTTGAATGAGGCGATCTCACAGAATCTAGCGAGGATAAAGCTGCCGGAGGCATCAAGCTGAGGTCTGCGGCGGCAAGCCGGGTGGTAGGAAGTAGCTGCAATCAGGTGTGAATGCAGACTGGGTTAGATGGCTAGCGGCTTAAAATAAGGAAGCGAGCTGGAGAAGCGTAGACATGAATACAAAATTAGTGGAGTCACTAGCTGAGGCTGTCAACGCGCTCTCTGCCGATGACTATTCGCTGTTTCAAACCACGTTGATTGATAAGGCGGTTCAAAAGACGGCAGGCGTCTGTGGTGGTCACGCTCGCGTTCGTAATACGCGGATTGCGGTGTGGACTTTGATTTCTTTGGCCCATCAGGGAATGGATGACGCTGCATTGATACAGGATTTTCCAGGCTTAACGTATTTTGATCTGCTGGCAGCACGGTTGTATTACCAGGCGCATCGCCCAGAGATCGATAGTTTGGTTGCCTCCCACCACAGTGAAGCGGGCTGGGATGTTTAGGTTTTACGCAAATGAGAATTTGGCGGCGGAGCTGGTGAATGAACTACGGCGGTTAGGTCACGATGTTTTAACCTCTCGGGAGGCGGGGAATGCAAATCAGGGTATTCCAGATGATGTGGTGCTATCTACGGCAGCGGCGGATGGTCGCTGTGTGGTGACTTTTAACCGCGATGATTTCTTAGCGTTGCATCGTAAGGGTGCGGAGCATGGCGGTATTGTCGTTTGTAAGGATGATCCTGATCGGATCGGACTAGCGCAGGTGCTCCATGAGTATCTTGTCACTCAGCAGAACTTGCACAATCGTTTGATTCGGGTGCTCAAAATGAATAAGCAGGGGCTATCTCAGCCTGTTTTTATGGTTCGAGAATATTACAGCAGGTGAAGGTATTGGGGTATATCGAGCAGTGGGGGAGTGGGATTCAGCAGATTCGGGCGGCTTGTTTGGAATGGGGGTTGGCGGAGCCGAGGATTCGGGAGAAGGGGGACTTTGTGGATGTGGAGTTTTATCGGCCTGGGTTTGAGGGGGGCGAGGCTGAACCTGAGAGTATCGGAAAAGTATCGGAAGGTATCGGTAGAGTATCGGAAAATGAGCAGCGGATTTTGGATTATTTAGAAGCCCAGCAGTCGATCACTTCTAAAGCGGTTGAAAGCCTAGCTGGAGTGAAGGAGGCTAGGGCAAGGCGAATACTGAAGGAGATGACAGACAAGGGCTTGATTGAAAAACGGGGCAGCGGGCGCAATACTCACTATGTGAGGGTTAGCGTATGAGTAATTGGCAAGAGCTACCCCTGGGCGATGTTGCAAGTATTCAGACAGGCCCCTTTGGGAGTCAACTGCATTCATCGGATTACGTCGAAGTTGGAATTCCTTCGATAATGCCAACAAACATTGGTTTGCGATTAGACATCAACACTAGCAATATCTCTTTCATCACCGAAGAGGACGCAAAAAGGTTAGAGAAATATCTCATTCGAGAAGGAGATATCGTATATAGCCGTAGGGGTGATGTTGAGAAATGCGCCTACATCAGCAGGAAGGAAGATGGTTGGCTATGTGGGACAGGGTGTCTACGTATCCGGTTTAAGTCCGACGCCGTATTGCCGAAGTTCTGTGCGTACTACCTTTCTTCTGACGAGATGAAAGGCTGGATTAGCGGAAATGCTGTCGGAACTACCATGCCTAATTTGAACTCGTCTATTCTACGCAGAGCGCCTCTACTCGTTCCCTCGCTCTCTGAGCAGGAAGCGATCGCACAAGTTCTCAGCAGCCTAGACGATAAAATCGACCTGCTGCACCGTCAGAACAAAACGCTTGAGGCGATCTCAGAAACCCTATTCCGTCAGTGGTTCATCGAAGAAGCACAGGATGATTGGGATGAAGGCACGTTGGAAAGTGTTGCTGAAAACATTCGCTGTTCAGTCAAATTAGAAGGCATAAAAACTGATGATAGATATGTTGGTCTGGAACACATTGACCGCATAGATGTCACCTTAAAGCGATATGGATCAGGCAGTGATATTAACAGCAATAAATATGCTTTTGAGCAGCAAGATATCCTCTTCGGAAAGCTGCGTCCTTACTTTCACAAGGTATGCTTCACAACGTTTTCAGGCATATGCTCGACCGACATCTTAGTCCTTCGTCCAAGATCTAGTAGATGGTTTCCCTTTTGTTTGTTTGCTTTCTTTCAACACGACGTTGTGGAATATGCCAACTTGGGATCTGGTGGAACTCGTATGCCAAGGACTAACTGGGAAACACTTAAAAACTATCCAATTTCTATTCCCGACGATGAGAGCTTAGGCACCTTCAATAATCTTGTTTTGCCGTCAGTTCAGAAGATGACCTATAACCTGGAGCAGATGAAAATACTCGAAGGACTACGCGATGCCCTACTCCCTAAACTCATGAGTGGCGAAGTCCGAGTTGCCGTAGAGCCGGATCTGAAAGCTGCCTAGCCAGCCAAGATACCCTGACGAAGCTCACTGAAATAGCGACTGGGCCAGCGTAAAGTTTGCAAGAGCCGCATATTACGTAACTAAGAACTTTCCTTATCTATCAAGGATTTCACCGTCGTAATAGGCATACTTGATAAAACCTAGCCCTACGCCCACCAAGCCACGCGCCCTATGTCCGGCAACCTCAACGAATCCGCCATCGAAACCCTTGCCATCGACCTATTTAAGCGCCAAGGCTACAGCTATAGCTATGGCCCCGACATCGCTCCCGACGGCCCCACCCCAGAACGCAGCCGCTACGAAGATATCATCCTCACCGCTCGCCTAGAGCAAGCCCTACACCGCATCAACCCCACCGTCGGCCCCGACCAAATCCAAGCCGCCCTCAAAGACCTCCGGCGCATCCAATCCCCCGACCTGCTCACCAACAACGAAACCTTCCACCGCCTCCTCACCGAAGGCGTCAACGTCCCCTACCAAGACGATGGTGACGAACGCGGCGAACTCGTCTGGCCCATCGACTTCACCAACCCCGACAACAACGACTTCGTAGTCGCCAACCAGTTCACCGTCATCGAAAATAACCAGAACAAGCGCCCCGACCTGGTGCTATTCATCAACGGCCTCCCCCTCGTCGTCATTGAACTCAAAAACGCCACCGACGAAAACGCCACCCTCAAGTCCGCCTACCAGCAGCTCGAAACCTACAAAGTCACTATCCCCAGCCTCTTCACCCCTAACGCCATCCTGATTATCTCCGATGGCCTAGAAGCCCGCGCCGGTTCCCTCTCAGCAAGCTTCAGCCGCTTCATGGCCTGGAAAACCGCCGATGGCAAAACCCAAGCCTCCCCCTTGGTCAGCCAGCTCGAAACCCTGATCGCAGGCATGTTGAACAAAACCACCCTGCTAGATCTAATCCGTCACTTCATCGTCTTTGAAAAGACTAAAAAAGAAGACCCCGACACCAAAATTATCAGCATCAATACCGTCAAGAAGCTCGCCGCCTACCACCAGTGCTACGCCGTCAACGCCGCCATCGAATCCACACTGCGAGCCGCAGATATTAGCACAGCCAACATCAGCGCCACCGATACTATCCCCTCTTTCAAAGCAGGCGAAAGCCCCGGCAGCTACGGCCTACGTGACGTTGCCAAACAGCCCAAAGGCGACCAAAAAGCAGGCGTCGTCTGGCATACCCAAGGCTCCGGCAAATCTCTCTCAATGGTGTTCTACACCGGCAAGATTGTTCTAGCACTCAACAACCCCACCATCCTGGTCATCACCGACCGCAACGACCTAGACGACCAGCTCTTCGACACCTTCGCCGCCTCCAAACAACTGCTGCGCCAAGAACCCATCCAGGCCGACGACCGCAGCCAGCTCAAAGACCTGCTAAAAGTCGCCTCCGGTGGCGTCGTCTTCTCCACCATCCAAAAATTCCAGCCCGAAGAAGGCAACGTTTACGAACAGCTCTCAGAGCGCCGCAACATTGTTGTCATCGCCGACGAAGCCCACCGCACCCAGTACGGCTTCACCGCCAAAACTATTGACGAAACCGACGAGCAAGGCACTGTCATCGGTAAAAAAGTAGTGTACGGCTTTGCCAAATACCTGCGCGACGCCCTCCCCAACGCCACCTACCTCGGCTTCACCGGCACCCCCATCGAGAAAACCGATGCCAACACCCCCGCAGTATTCGGCAACTATGTAGACATCTACGACATCGCCCAGGCCGTAGAAGACGGTGCCACCGTCCGCATCTACTACGAAAGCCGCCTCGCCAAAGTCAGCCTCAGCGACGCCGGACGCAAGCTGATCGCCCAGCTAGACGAAGACCTCGCCCAAGACGACATGGCCGAAGCCCAAAAAGCCAAAGCCAACCGCACCAAAGTAGAAGCCCTGATCGGCAACCCGCAGCGCGTCCAAACCATCGCCCAAGATATCGTCACCCATTTTGAAGCCCGTCAAGAAGTCTTTGCCGGTAAAGGCATGGTCGTCAGCATGTCGCGCCGCATCGCCGCTGAACTCTACGACGCCATCATTCAGCTTCGCCCCGACTGGCACGACGACGACCTCACCAAAGGCGCGATCAAAGTGGTGATGACCACTTCATCGAGCGACGGCCCCGCAATTGCCAAGCACCACACCACCAAAACGCAGCGCAAGGCCCTCGCCGACCGCATGAGAGCCCAGGACGATCCGCTCAAGCTGGTAATCGTGCGTGACATGTGGCTCACCGGCTTCGACGCGCCCAGTATGCATACCCTGTATATCGACAAGCCGATGAAAGGCCATAACCTGATGCAGGCGATCGCCCGCGTCAACCGCGTCTACAAAGACAAACCCGGCGGCCTGGTCGTAGACTATCTCGGCATCGCCGCCGACCTCAAAGAAGCCCTTTCCTTCTACTCCGACGCAGGCGGCAAAGGCGATCCGACACTGGCCCAGGAGCAGGCGGTCGAACTAATGCTTGAAAAGCTCGAAGTCGTCTCCGCGATGTATCACGGCTTCGCCTACGAGAACTACTTCGATGCCGATACCGCCCGCAAGCTGTCGCTGATTCTCGCAGCAGAAAACCATATTCTTGGCATAGAGGAAAACCCAGAGGCCAGTAAGAAGCGCTATATCAATGAGGTAACGGCGCTGTCTCAGGCGTTTGCGATCGCCATCCCCCACGAGCAGGCAATGGACGCCAAAGACGAAGTGGGCTTCTTCCAAGCCATTAAAGCTCGCCTGACTAAGTTCGATAGCCCCAGCGAGGGCCGTAGCAACGAGGAGCTTGAGACCACTATCCGCCAAGTCATCGACCAGGCGCTGGTTTCCGAGCAGGTGATTGATGTCTTCGACGCCGCAGGCATCAAGAAGCCCGACATCTCCATCCTCTCTGATGAATTCTTGGCCGAGCTAAAGGACTATGAGCATAAGAACATTGCCCTAGAGGTGATGAAAAAGCTGTTAAACGACGAGCTGAAAGCCCGCGCTAAAAAGAACTTGGTGCAGAGTAAGACGCTATTAGAGATGCTAGAAAACGCCCTCAAGCGCTACCAGAACAAGATTCTGACCGCTGCTGAAGTGATGGACGAGCTGATCCACATCAGCAAAGAAATTGTCTCCGCTGACTCAGAGGCTACAGCGATGGGTCTTTCAGAGTATGAATACGCTTTCTACACCGCTGTGGCTAACAACGACAGCGCCCGCGAGCTGATGCAGCAGGACAAGCTACGCGAGCTAGCCGTCGTTCTCACTCAGAAGATTCGCGAGAATGCCACTATCGACTGGGCCATCAAAGAGAACGTTCGCGCCAAGCTCAAAGTCATTGTCAAGCGGCTGCTACGTCGATATGGCTACCCGCCAGACATGCAGTTACTCGCGACCGAGACCGTACTGAAGCAGGCTGAAATGATTACCAGTGAACTAACGCGCTAGCACTACATTTACAAAGGAGAGTGATCTGAATTTTGTGTAAGCAGACTAAAATTCAGATCACTTTCATCAGCCTGCTATCTCTCTCTTACCCTTACTTAGATTGCAGTCTACACATAGTATGCGCAGGTTATCTGGTGCGATCGCTAAACTAGGATAACGCGATAACGGTTTGATATGGTCAATGTGCGAACCTTTGAGAGAAATGGGCTTCTGACAGCTCATACAGCAGCCCGCCTGTAAGTTGTACTGCTGCTGCTTCCACCGCCGCCCGCCTAGCGTTTGCTTCCAGCGCTCGAACTCTGTCCGCGTACCGTACTTCTTCTGGATCTGAGCAGCACGCTCCTGTAGCTGTAATAGGCTCTGGTCAACGCGCTTAGTCGTCTGTAGCAGATCTCTAACTAATTTCTCGAAAGTTGGCATCTTACTTAGCTCGTACGCTCACCTATAGAGGCAACGGTCGCTTTCATTTCTGAAAGCGCTCTGTCCGTGCGGCGCATCTGTTTAAATAGTTGTCGTGCAATGCTGCTCACCTCAGTCGTATGAGTGCTGGGCACTAAAGGTAGAACATTATCTAACTGAGCCAGTAGCTGACCCAAAATTTGTTCTAGCACTTCCCTTGTCGTAAGCTGAATACGTGCTTTTGAGCCATACTTACGAATGGCCATGCTCACTTTATCTACTGCGTAAACGTGCGCATTACCGGACTTCGCGACTGGCAATAGCGATACCGTCAACCTTCTTGCTAGGTAGCGCGACGCCCCATAGTTCCGTAGCTGTTTGCGGGTAATAGTCGGCGTTGACAAGTTCATAAAATTTATGCTCTCTTCTGATACTCGTCATACTGTTCAAGCAGCATTTCCACCCAAGAGTCCTTAAACCCAAAGCCACTTGCAACGCTATAAATTTTGGCAATTGCTGTTACAAATAGACTGCGCTGCGCAGACAGTTGTTCTTCATAGTTGTTGATCTTTTCAGAGAACTCAAGCTCAATCTGCTTAATGTAGTTTTCCTTCTTGGTGACTAACCCTCTCTGAGCGCCTTGTAGTCGCTGGCGATCAAGAAGTGTCGGCCCTGCAAAGCTAACCATTGCCGTCAACAAAGCCAGCTCATCTGTACTCTTCAAATCAATATCGGCAAATGCGCGTTTTGCATCAGCTTCAGTCCATCCAAAGTGTTTTGCGTAGCTAATAGCTTCTTTCTGAGTGGTCATAAATATCTGAAAGGCAGGGCTGCTCTTATTATGCTGTAGTTGCAAACGTATGTCTTCTATAATATTCCGCAGCTTTACAGCTAGTCAGACATCTTCATTAAAGAAAGTTGATATGACGTAGGTATTATCCGAATAACAACCGGCTAGTGGCCTGTAAGTCTATCGTTGTTACCGTCTAGCCCAGTGCAATCAGCCACTTTATCTTTTGCCTATGACTCGAATAGCAAAGCTTACCCATCCATCAGTGACAAAGAAATCTCTATAAGCAACTGGGATAGTCTTGTTCCAATCAACCTGCTCTTGGTATCCCTCGAGGGAATATTTCTCCCACATAATTGCAGCCAGCATCAGACCATCTGCGCCTGCGCAATCGCCAAAGTTGCTCCTGTCCTGAAGGGCGATCACATAGCTGTCGTTAGCTAAAGCTGGATCTAAAAGAATCTGAGCCGTCGAATGCTCTACACCCGATCTGCCGTCAGGAACCGTTTGCTTTAGACCATAAAGCACCAAGCCATCTAATAGAGGAACGGTATCTCCTCCACCCATTTGAATCGGAAATATTTGCAGTCCGCTGTCTTGCCCTGGCAACGCATCTTTTAGCGCCTTCAAGGAGTCTGACATCTTTGCTAAGGGCAGTGGTTGGAACACGATGTTCGTCGTCAGGTCGTAATCCCATACGCCCACTGTAATTAGCTCCCCATCTAGGCCGTAAACAGCAGAGCCTTTACCCTTTGGCAGGGGCGGTATCCATTTGCGGCCAGAGTTTGCGGTGGGTTTCACTGGGTACTTTGGGGGTAGATTTTTCTTTTTATGGCTGTGCTGCCTACTAGGGAGTTTATTCTAGCCTGCGATCGCTAACCAATACAGCGGTTCACCCTAGCGGGCTTAAGCGTCGGTTTCAGCGATTAACTTAGGCTCTCAAAGGAGCGCGATCGCACTCAACTAGAAGATTTGCGAGAATGCCACTGTCGACTGGGCCATCAAAGAAAATGTGCGAGCCAAGCTTAAGGTCATTGTTAAGCGGCTGCTACGTCGGTATGGTTACCCGCCAGACATGCAGCTACTTGCCACCGAAACCGTACTCAAGCAGGCTGAAATGATTGCTAGTGAGCTGACGCACTAACACGAGATCCATATAAGAGCGCAGGGCAGCACTAGGAGCGCTTTTTTTGATGCGGGATCAGGTACAGAGTATTAGGGATTCTCTGCATCAGTATGCCGGGGAAATCACAGCATAGAGCAGACGAACCATCGAAGGCTACTGTTCAATTGTTATTCTGGTAAAGCCCAAAGCTTCAGCGAATCATCCTCGTACGCCATTACCAGAAGCCTATTGCCTGCCTTAGCAATATTTGCTGGAAAGGTGCGGTACGGCCAACCATCGAAGCGGTAGACGTGTTGTGTCCCTTGGACGGTGCCGTCTGTGCGATAAATATCGCCATCGACTGCGATGAAGTAAAGAAAACCGCTGTGAACAGTAAGAGATCGCACATCCGTACTTTTGACCCGCTCGCTAGGTGGGCAAACCTGCGCGTTTCTGCCTCGCTCCGGTGGATACGGACAAGGCTCGGGACTGACGACCTCAGCCGGCGTCAGATCCAATACCTGTACTGTTCCACCTGGCGTCCCATCAAATTGTATTCCATCGGTAACCCATAGCTCCCGTCCGCTTGGGCCGCTGCCGTTAAAAAAGAGACGCCCGTCAAACGCTGTAAACCCTTCATCTGAAACCCTGGTTGTTGCAAGCCGTTGCGCGCCTTTTCCGCTGCCGGTGGTGGCCCATAGTTCGTAGCGCGTGCTTTCAAAGCCGCCGCCGCCTCGTGACGATCGGTGTACGAGCGGATTAAACAAGAGCTGAGTTTGGTAAACCTGGGATATGGGTGGATTAATTTCGTTGAAGAAATCGAGATTAGATTGAGAGGTAGGCTGTAGACTGAGCTGCGCAACTTGGCGAGTGAGTTTTAAGGTGTTGGAGCTTTCCCACAAACTGAGATCGTCAGCAGCGTTGGTTAGCATCAAAAGGCGATCACCCAGCATTTTCAGCAAGCCGGGCTGGAGTCGATTCGTGCCCGCAGCATCAACATCTTTTAATGGCTGAGTCCCGGCTGGGGTGCCATCGCTGCGCCATAGCCGCATATTGCCTTCTTCTATCGGCGTCTGAAAAAACAAATAATCGTCAGTGGGCATAAACAGATTGGACGGTGCGCCGTAGCTGTTATTAAGAGTAAGCAACCGCCGCGTGCCTGCTGAGGTTGTACCATCAGTTAGCCATATTTGCGTTTCATCAGGCGTGACGATTGCAAAGGGCAATTGTCCTTTGAATAGCGAATCTGACGAGCCAGCTTCTATGCTGTAAGCGGCTTCGAATGCCTGAGCAAGCTCAGGATTTAGCGTGTGAACTGGCTGAGTTCCGTCCGGAGTCCCATCGCTAACCCAAAGTCCATCTTCTGGCCCTACGCGGTCATTTTGGTGATGGCGCTGTACGGTCATCCAAAATCGGTTGTCCGAAACTGCTACAACTTTAGGATGTTGAACGCCCGTATCATCATCTTCCAAGCTTTCTTTTAGTACTTTTACCTCCGCAGTGCCTGCTCTAGTACCGTCGCTAGCCCACATTTGAGATCCTGGCTCGCTCCCTTCAATGAAGAAAAATAGCTGATTGTCAAGCGTAGCGGTTGTGTGCAGCAGTCCAGCAATGCGTACATTACCAAAATCTTGAATTTCGTTATCCGCCGTTGGCCCAATGGAACCGCTCTGCTCATCCCAACCCGCTACATACTGAGCAGGCACGTAGTAACGAGCATCTGTTCTCTCAAGATTACGGCGACACAGCAGCGCTGTTGCTTCACCTCTAGTAATGTTGTCGTTAGGGCGCAGCCGATTCGCTTGAGGATAGCTGACAGCAACGCCCTGACTAGCCGCTAAGGCAACCGCCTCTTTTGCATAATTAGGAATTTCAGCCGCATCATCAAAGTAGCTTCGCAGCGTAGTCTCGCTATTATTTATAGCGACCGCATTTTCAGCTAGCATCTGAGCCTTGGCAATCACCACTATTGCCTGCGCTCTGGTGATCGGTTGGTTAGGCTTAAACAGGTTGCCAGGATAACCCGATAAAAGGCCAGTTTTATAAGCTGAGACGATTGCCACTTTCCCCCAATAGTCAGTCGCCACATCTGAAAAATTAGGCCCTGCTCTTACTATAGAACCCGGAAAGATTCTGACCACTAGGGCAGCAAACTCTGCACGGCTCATTGTCGCGTTTGGCCGAAAGCTACCATCTAAGTAACCCTTTATCAGCCCTTCTGTACCTGCGCCTTCTAAGCAAATCGCTGCCCAATGGTCGCTAGTGTCTGAGAAATAACCTGCATCGTATCGCCAGCTTTGAGCGCTAGCAGGCAGCGCACCTGAGAAAGAGATCGTTAGCGCAGTTGCTAGTAAAAGAAATGTTTTATCAAAAGACATTAGTGGGAATATCAATAATCGGCATAGCGTATCATGGGCACCGGGTTAAAAGCAGCAGTGCAAACATCCGTAGCGCTCCGGCAATCGTTTCTAATCGCACATCGCGGATGGTATAAAGCACTGTAACCAACAAGGACAGTAGCAGGCTTTGACAAGCACTTAGCCGTTGCTCAATATAGCTTTGGTAGATTGACGGTATCGTAAGTTTCGATAGGTTACGAATAGCTGTCCAGGCCGCTTCACAGAGGACACAGCGCACTCTAGTATTTCCCTGTCTAATATGCCCACGACGAATAGAATCTCCACTAGAGTGTTCGCTGGGTGTCAGCCCGGTATAGCTGAACAGTTGACGTTCATTTTCAAACTGGCTCATATCGCCTAATTCATTAGCCAGAATACGAGCAGACAGTGGCCCAATTACTAGCGCTGACCGATAGGTTTCTTCACAGTCATCTTGGTGTGCTTTCTTAACTCGGCTTCGAGCAGCTTATTGTATAAGCATGCTGCACAATCTAAATCACTCTTGCAGTGACATAGCTACAGCTTCCCCTCGCGTTTTCGTTTGAAAACCTGCGCCGAGATAGCTCGCTTCTCCTCTAGGGTCATATCTGAAATAGTCCGTAGGCGTTTGTTCAATCTGTCTCTACCGGTCTCAGGTTTGGCCGCTTGGGTTATAGGGTCGCTATCAACCGTCCGCTCTACAACAGTCGTGGACTTCTCAGCACCGTGCTGCTTTCGATATTGGTAGTACTCGCTCGAAAAGCTGCTCAGGGTCTTTTTCCACAGTCCTGAACGGCAGAGTGCTCTATAAATCTTCGCAATGCTTTTACCCTGGCTGCGGTAGAGCTGAATGCTCTCAAACAGCTCGGCAATCGTTTTCGTCCCGTCCTGGTCTTCGGCAAAGTCTACTTCGTATATCTGGCTCATACACAGGCTTCTCTATACTCTGGCTGCTTCAGACAGTTAGCTGAGGCTATCAAAAGTATTGGCTGCGGACTAGCCGCGATCTCAGCCAAGCACCTTCTGCACATCAGATTTTTACGCTGTCTTTTTCGTAAGGGCACAAACCGATCTATCGATAATTGTCTACCTTAGTATTCAACGATTGTTAAACCATTATCTCAATAGAGTTTCGACAATTGTTAGGCCATTGTCTCAACAATGTTTCAATGATTGTGTGCGCAATTGCCTAGTTCATTGCACAAACAATTGTACAAACCGCTTTTTTCAGATTTTTCATAGCTAATTAGAACAGCAAGATGTGGCAAAACGGGCCTGCCTCTCGTAAAAGCCTTGTGCAATCTTTCTCTACTCAACTGGCCATCACCGCTACCCGTTTACGCCCAATGCGGCGGCTCACCCTAGCGGGCTTAGGGGTCAGTTTCAGCTAGATTTCCTCAACGGTCTGGCTATATCGGCGGCGGGTGGGACAAATTTGCGCCTAATAAAGCCATCTGAGCCAACTGATCTGACAGCTTTTCGGCATCCAAATTCTTGCCGTCACCCAGTTTAGCAAGGCTTTCTTCCTGCAAAACTGCATGACGCCCCTTGATCGCTGAGATCGCCTTGTGAACCTCGCTCCTGGTCTTCTCGGTAACCCAGGCCAACGCCCTTGAGATAATTTGGCTTCTCGCGGCTGCATCAATGCTGGCTCGGGTCTGAGCGCGAACGACTTTGAGCTTGGCCCGGAATAGCTTCAGCTCACTCTCATCGTCTGCTTTGAGCGCTGCGAGTGCTTGGATGGCATCGGCTTCTACGCCGAGCCGATGAATATTTTGGCGATCGCCGCTGCCTTCCCGCTTGGGTTTATCGGCTGGTTTGTGGCCCACCAGCGCTAAGGCTTTGTTAAATAGCGAGGTGGGGGCTAGCTTCTCAGTGAACTGACCGCCTTTCATCAAGCCCACCCGCTTAGTATTGGCGGCAATCTGCTGGCCGTGGGCAACAAGGTAAAGTCCAGCGGCGACCACCTGCGGATCTTTATTTGTCCAGTGCTCCGTTTTGCCGCTGACGACATCCGCCACCCCAGGACAGCGCGACACAATGCTGACTAGCTCGATATCTCTTGGCGCGGCGGGTAGCTCTGGCAAACTCCAGAACTGCTCGCTATCGGCGTCGGGTTTGCCTGCAAGGAATTTCAGCGCCTTCATCCGCTCAATCTGCTGCCAGCATTCTGGGTCGCTGATGGCAATCTGTAGCAGTTGAGAGCGCACCACGGCGCGAACGCCAGGGTTGCTCGCGCTTTTATCGGCTGACCAGGCCGTGAAGAAGTTGCTGTCCTGTCGCGCTAGGTAATCTTTGCCCAGCAGCCTTTCAAGCTGAGCTTTCGCCGCTCTTGCGGCCTGGAACGGATTGTTAATCTCATCTAGCTCGCCTTCTGACTGGCGCGTTTTTGTTTTCTTTAGGGTTCGGCCCTGCTGCTCAATCAGGCCGATGCGAACGTTGTCGCAGAAGCTGTGCAATTGATGGGCTTGTTCGGCCTGCGCTTTGTCCATCTCTGGCGCGGGCGATACGTCCCAGCCGTAGCGCTGCCAGTCTTCATGCAGCAATTCTTTTTTGAAGATGATTTCAAATGCCTTGCTCGCCATGAAGTGCGGCAGATTCGG
Organism: Cyclobacteriaceae bacterium; assembly: GCA_965217295.1. Taxonomy (GTDB): domain Bacteria; phylum Bacteroidota; class Bacteroidia; order Cytophagales; family Cyclobacteriaceae; genus Tunicatimonas. Next base: position 15,228 of record CBDCHR010000005.1, on the reverse strand, counting down.
CCGCATCGCGGCGAACTTCGCCGCGTCTTGTCGGGCGGGACTCAATGCCTTCTCTGCGCCTAGTGCTTTTGCTAAGGCCGCTGCTGCGCCCATCGGGGCGTTCGCTTCATCCTCTAGCTCACTTAGCCAGTACTGCCAGTCAAAGGCGTCTGGATAGGCTTCTAGCGTGGGCGCTCCCTGCTCGCTGAAGTAGATGTGCCGCTCAGTGATGGCCCCGTCGCGACCAATCGCCGACCTAATCCGTTCGCCCCGCTGAGAGATGCTTTGTGCGCCTTCGTGGGGCGTGGCGTACTCGAACTGGATATCGAAGTGTTCTTCCTCAATGCTGACGCCGCTATTGATCACGGGCGTAAAAATAAACCAGTCTGGCTGCGCGACTGATAAAAAGGCATCGGGGTCGGCGAGAAACTGAGTGCGCTGATTCTGTAGCGTGGATGCGCCATCAATCACCAACCCGTTTTTATCAGGGAAGGTGGCTCGCAGCACTCGGTCAATCATCCGGCCTTTGCCGCGAGAGCCGACTGGGATGGCGACTCGCTGTCCGCTGCGCAGTGAATCAATGATTTGCTGTAGCCACTGGTAGAAGTTGCCATACTCAATCACGTGCATTTGGGTGGCCGGTCTAGAGCGGCGCTGGAGCTGCGTCTCGCCGGGGGTAAAGCCGCCGATGGTTTGCACGGCGGATAGCGTTCGCCCGCTCATCGCGGCGGTGGCGATGGTGACGATTGGCGTCGCGGCCAGTAGCTTTCTGAAGGCGGCTAGGCTTTGCGGCCCCGCGTTGCCCAGCTCGGCTGATTCGATCCGGTGCAGGACTTCGTTGGCTTCGTCAATCTGAATCAGCTCAAACTTTTGGCCCTTGAACTTGTAGACCGATTCAGGGCAGCTCACGACGATGGCCGCGCTGCCGTAGTGGGTATCGAGATGAGTTGCGGCGATTTCTGCCCCAGCTCGCTCGTTGATTCGCCCCTTGAATTCTTTAGCCAGTCCTCGGGTCGGCACGATAATCAGCACGCGCCCGCCGCCCTTAGCAACGCCCAGCGCCGGGGGGATGAGCGCATTGTTCGATTTGCCGGTGCCCTGGCTACAGTCGTAGGCAAGGAGTGATCGCGGTGCATCTCCAGCGGAGAATTGCCCAGCAGCAGCTGCCTCCATTTCCTCAGCAAAGCCGCTGACGAGTTCTCCGTGAGTCTCGTACTTGAGCTGTTGCTTAATCGGCTCGTAGAAGAGGTCACGAGCAACGGCTTTGTAGTCCTCGCTATCGGGATTAATAGCGGCTTCTATGCCGAGCATCGCCGCTATGTTGGCGTACGCTCTACAGTCACGCTCAATCTTCTGCTGTTTGAGCCATTCAGCTCTAGTTTGTGACGGTCTAGTCTGCTGCTGTGGCCTGGCTGCTGGCTTCTTCTTAGTAGGCACCTTAGCCGCAAATTCTGTCCAGCTAATTAAAGCCGCCTGCTCGAATTGCTTACGGCTGATTTCGTCTACATCGCCATTGGCTTTAGTAAGCTGCCCCCACCATAGGATCTTTGTTTCTAGGCCGACTTTTGCAAACAGCTTAAACTGTCGCTCGATCCGTGGCAGTACATGAGGATTTGCTACGTCTCCTCCATCAGGAATCAGGATAGCCTTCAATCTCTGGGTGAGTTGCGTGGAAGAGTCCGTACTCTGACTCAAGTCTGCTACTGTAATGGGCTGCTGTTTCGTTGCCGCTAAAGAGGTGTTCGCCGTAGCTGTAGAAGTCTGCGCTTCCCATGCAAGCATCAGGCCACTGTTCAAGTTCAGCTTGAGAGGCGTCGTAGAAATCGTCCCAGCCTGAAAGGTGCTTGAAAGGTGCTGAATCTGCCATAGTTTGTCGCCTGTTTCTTTGAGTGCTTTCTCAAAATTGTCAGGACGGCTGGCAAAGTTCGCAGAGTCGCAGGCGATGACAACGGCCCCTAATCGATTCGCTGCCACCTGTGGCTTGATAGCAAATCCTTCACACAGCGCCACCGTATCGAATACTCGCAGCTCATCAGGCCAGTAAATCCCGACTGGTAGCTCTTTGTTCTGCAAATGCGCCTGATAGCCACGGGGATTCCTGCGCCCATTGCGACTAAGCCACGGATACTTTGCACCCTCGCCACTATATTGACGGTTGCGAATCTGAAAACCTTGAATCTCCCCGTTAACGGTCGTTATTGGGCATAAGTAACCCTCGTGCCAGTTATCTAGGCTTGAGCCGTCTTTTGATAGTCCTGGTAGGTTAGAAGGGAAAGTGCCCGATATAGGTTGCCATCGGCCTACCGACTTGAAGCCGTACCGAACTATCTGCTCATCATTAAAGCCTCGCCGTAGTAGATCGGCCCGGTCTGCTTCGTGTAGCTCTAGCTGGCTTAGGATTGCCCGATAGTGCTTGTCTCTGTCGGCTACTGGCATGACTGCCGCGTCGTGCTGCCGCTCTAGCGACTCTCTCAACGAACGCAGCTGCTGTCTTTCCTCAAAGCTTTTCTGAGGTTTGCTAGTCTCTAGGACGAACTGCCCCCACAGGTTGTCTTTAGTCAGGCCAATGAATTTGTAGCCATTTACGACCTCAAATTTTCTAGCGCTGCTATTGGTAAGGCACTGAATGTAATTCGTATCTTCAGCACTCGAACGACATTTGCCGCTGATGTCGCCGCATACGGGGCAGTCGTTTGAGCGATTAGTGGGAATAAGCTTACTCATGACGCTACCCTCCCCTCGCTGCTTTGAGAGAGTGCAGCCGCACTGCGTAGTAACATCCGAGTTTCAGCAGGCAGCGTTTTAAGTGCCTGCCTCAACTGCGGTTTGAGCGATTCGTCTAGCAGGGAATACAGGCTGAGCGTGTCTTCTGCATCAGTAAGCGTCTCGCAGGCGATCGCCATGGCGAGCAGCGTATTTATCTCAGCCTTACTCAGGGCGCTGCTCATGCCGCTACCCCCTTTTTCCGGCTAGTAGTGGCTATGCCCCGCTTAGCTTCGCCGAACTGACGGGGCGCTGCTCGATGCCTGCGTTCCTTGAAGCAGTGAAGAATTTGGTCGTGCTCAGCAGCGAAGTAACGCCCGCCAAATATTTTTTGACTATGGCCACAGCGCAAGTTCCACCCTTGTCCGCTGCCCGGTTGCTCGCAAGGACTGAGAGTTGCGTAGATTGACTGTACGAATAGCGCGTTAGCGCTGTGTGGTTGGGCCGATTGCTGTTGTAGGGATGGCTCTCGGATGAAAAGATTTAATGGCTGCCTGAGTGAAGAATTCGCGTAATCGCGCTTTTGACACTGGCTATTTTTTTCAATTTTGGGTATCGTATTCATTGATAGGGCACGGCTGTAACGTGCTTGAACCGACTAAGCCCACCTCGGCAAAGTCAAAGGTATGAAAACCCAATTACCGTAGTTGTCTAGGCTGGCGGTTCTTGGGTTTTCTGCCGTCTAGGGCTAACTGTAGTTGTCTAGGCAGACAGTTAGAGAAAGAGGCAGCGCGGATGGGGTGCTCCGCTTAAGTCTATGAAAATATCTTTTTGGGCTCTATATGCTCTACGTAGGGATCGCTAAATTCTATTACAGATGAGCTGTAACCTTGCCTTTCTAGTGCCTCGCGTTCCCATTTCCTCTCGGTTTTGATGTGTTTTCCCTATCTGTAGCTTTTATTAGCTCGCCTCCTCCAAATTATCAACGCGATCGCTCAGCCCACTGATATTATTCTTGGCTTGAGCAACATCCTGATTAGTGGCTACCAGTTGAGCGAGCAAGGTTTGAATTACCTCCTGCTGAGCATCAAAGCGTTGGCGTGATTCGAGTTGCTGAGCATCAAAGTTAGCTTGCCATGCCTGCCGGTCTGCGTTGGCGGCTTCTCTCAGTGCAGTGATAGAAACATCCTGTCTATTGACCTGGCTTTCTAGATAGGAAACATCGCCGCCCATATCATCGGCTATCTCGGTAACGAGCGTAACCCGTAGCCCTTCCTCATCAAGCTTTTGAATAAACGCTGTGACGGTGTTTCGCAGCTCGCCTATTTGCTCGCCAGTGGCTTCTATGGCACGGGCGTTACTACCACAAATAGCAGCAGTTGCTTCTATGCTTGCTTCGATTCGGTCTAGTCGCTCAGTCATCAGCTTGCTTTCTCCGCTAATCGCCCGATGATATCAGCCCGCTTAGTGCAGAGCTTCATAAAATCATTCAACGTTTCTCGCTGGCTGTTGATGCCCATCACCATCTGAGACACCGAACGCTCTAGCCGCTCGGTAGCTGCTGTCAAATTATCTATGCGAGTGCCCTGCTGCTGTATCGCGCTGGTGAGCTGTGCGATCGCTTCAGTATTCGCCGCCGTCGCCCGCTCGGTGCTGTCTAGGCGCATAGAGACAAGCTCACCTATTTGATTGATAGACGCCAGCACGTTCGCTCTAAATTTAGATTCAGGGTTTCGTGGGTCAGCCATTAGTTACGCCTCATTACCTTCTGATGTGCGATCGCCGCCTCTGGTTTCGCCTAGTGGCTTTTCACTGCTAGAGAGAAAACCCTCAGACGTGGCTTTTTCCCAAAGAATGTTTTCTAAAAAGCGGTTAGCAGATGCGTTCTTTGCCGCCGCCATGTTCGCCAACGCATTAATAAGGCGTTCGTCAATCGTGTAAGTTCTGCGCTTTCGTGGCATTTGGGCGGAAGTCATCTCTACATATATCCAAAATATTACAGCACTCAAAGCATAACCCGTACGACGCTCAAAAAGAGCGTGTTTAGCTAATCCTATCGAATCTGCCTTTTTTGATAAGGAACTCTGTACTCAAACAGCGTGTGTTTTGCGCTCTGATTAGCTATACTCACATCAGCAAGCAACGAAAGCCGCCGCCGCCGAACCGGAATCGCCATTGAGCCACCCGACCGCAGGCATGGCGTAAGACTTTCGTTACTTGCCCTCTCTCTATATAGGACTCACCCTATGAAATACTCACCCGCCTTTACTGCCACTGCCCGCGCCGCCCGCGCTCACACCGCCGCCCAAGATTGGATTGCTAACAAAGCGCCTGTACTTGAGCAACGGCTTAAGCGGGCTGCTCTAAAGGCTCTTATCGCCCGTGGTGAGGCTGCACTGAATTTCATTGACTACACGTTGCCTATTTGGATTCTGACTATTCAGCTTTTCTGTGTGAAGTGCGATCGCGCCTTTATCCGTCAGCTCATCAAAGTTCATCAGTTCAATGAAACCCACGGCCTCACGGCCAAAGCCTCTAAAGCTTGGGCTTCCCGAGGTGTGATTGCAACCAACGCACTCGATAGAGTCTTCTGCCTGACTGACTAGGCAGTGCCTAGCCGCCGCCCGGTCACTACCTAGCTAGCGACCGGGCACCAACTACCCACCAACTACCCATAGGTTCAAAGATGACAGAAGCCGCTACAGAGAAGCTTTACAGCATAGCTGACGCCGCCGCCGCCATAGGCAAGAGCACGTCACAGGTGAAGGCTTACAAGAAACTTGTTTTAGAGGCATTCCAAAAGGATGCCGCTAGAGTACAAGCATCTAACGGAAGCCTCACAGAATACGGACTACAGCAGCTAAAGTTCGCATCAAAGTTCTATGCCAAGTCGGATCATGACGGCTATAAGAAGGCTGTTTTTCAAGCTAACCCTAACCTCGAATATTGCCTAGACAGTGACCAAGTAGAGGGAATCCCAGCGCCAGAACATAAGAGCGTTTACAGCTCTGGCGCAATGGTTCCAGTTCGACAGACTAACCAGCCTACTCAAATAGTGACTTTCGATAAGTCTGCTGCTGCTGGTGACATTGGCGCAATTCAGCGTCAGGGTATAGCCGCCGCTCATCAATTAGGGGATGTGTTCAGCGCCTACGCACAAACCAGAGTACAGCAGGCGTTTCACGAGATTGACGCCACTGTAGAAGCCTACAAAGCCAACGCGCTGATTGATATGGGTTTGGTTTCTAAGGAGGTAACAGAGAAGCCATGAGCCCGATAATCCCGATTCTCATTCCCTTTCTGATACTGGCTTTTGTCATTGGCCGCGCTACCAGTGGCAACGGCAACCGCTCAAGCCGCCCGACGAACCTCTACAGCAGGTACAAGCGATGGAAAAACCCATTCAAGAGCGAAAAAATTGTAGTCAAAGTCATGCCTAAACCGGGTTTTGAGAAGACTATCAAGCCTCACACCATCGTTATCACGCCAAAGAAAAAGTTATGAGACAGCCAACCGACTTACCCGCGCTTGCAAAGGCACTAGCCGAACTCTCAGAGATACAGGCAAGGCTTGACGCTCTAAAGCTTGATGTCTCAGCCATCCTCAAAACTCAAGAGGCCCAAAATGTATAACCGTAATCGCTACGGCGGCAACTGGTATCAGGCTGCATTCTGGCTAATTATCGGCTTGATATTAGGACAGTTCTTTCGTTTCAACATCGTTCTACAAGAGCCCGAAAGCGCTCTACCTGCTATTTCTCAAACGCAAAACTCATAGGCAACAACATGATTGACCAAGATTTACTAAGCCAAATTTCCAACGCTACCGAGCAGGACAGAGACGCGCTAGCCCAGCAGATTATTGACGACTACAACCAGACAAAAGTTGAGGCTGATGAGTCTAGACAAGACTCTAAGCAGTTCGTAAGCTCCATCTTCAAAGCTGCCGACTATGCACCCAGCGACCCGTTCACGCCGCCCGAAAATATCCCCGGTTACAACCAAGCAACCTATCAGCAGCTCAATCAAATAGCGGTTGAACAGCAGCGGGCTTTAGAGGTGGGTGAGAAGGTCGCTCAGAATCACGTCAAGGTAGAGCGCATTGAAGGACTCTACACCGACGCTGCTCTGATTCAAGCTCAGACACGGGTTAAGCAAGAATTCATTGGTAACGAAGGGCTCAAGCTACAGCAGGCGATTCAAGCAGGGCGGCTTATCGTCGCCAAAACTGAAGGGCTTCAGATTGAAACTTCAATGCAGCAAACCCGCAACCTCACGGCTAGCCGCTTAGTGGAAATCGAAGCGCTCAAAGGTGACGCCCTGATTGAAGGCGCGAGTCTGCAAGTAGAAGGCATCCGAGCGGATAACAATGCCCTGCTGATGGCTTCTCAGAAGGACTTTGAATCTATGCGCGGTGCTGGTGTTGGCGGCTCTTACAACAGCTACAGCAGCTACTAGGCAGGGTAGGGACTCAGCTTGAACATTGAGCCCCTACCCCTTGTCTCATCCGAATCTCAACAAACTTCAGAGACTTACTCATCATGTATCGCACTAACGCCAAAAAGCAATCCAAGGCCGATTCGAGATCCAACGCCGCAACCGCCGCCGCCATCAGCTACGCCAACAAAAACCCGCTAGTGCTCAAGTGGGCAGCTTGTAACTTAGCCGCTGCTATTGTCGCACTGCTACCCGTGCCCACCGCGCCATATGCCGGGGCTGCTGTAGCTGGTGGTGTGAATACTGGTTTCTACATCAGCAGCGTGGCTAAGAAGCGCATAGAAGCCGCTGAAAGGGCAGATAAATTAGACCGTTCTAAGTTTGAGGCCGATATGAACCGGCTTGATGCTGATAAGCGAGCGATCGCACTAGCCCAGCAGGAAATTGATAAGCAGAATACTCAGCTCATTGCTGTAGAGGGTTCGTTGAAAACTCAACAGCTAACGATGCGTGATCGCATGACGGTAGAGGCACAAAAGGAAGCTCAAGCCAAGGTGGATGCAATGCAGGCGCGATTAGATATCGCCCTGGCAGATAAGGCCGCAATGCAGGCGACCTATCAGGAAAAGTCTACTGAGATGGCTAAAAAGACCGGGCTGATTGTGAGTAAGGTGCAAAAAAGCCACAAGGACTTAGGCGACTGCGCCGCCCAAACTATCGCCACTAGCAACGAAGTTTTGACCAAGGAACGCCAGCAGGTGAACGCGGTGCTAGAAAATTTGAGCCGTGATATCAGAACTATGGCGGCTGAACTGGCTGCTCATAAAGAACTGGTAGCCAAGCTGAGAGGGCCAAAGCACTTTAAGCAATCCAACTTAGAAGGCCAGACCGGGGACAAAGTCATTACCTTTCTTAGGAGTCGTGGTGTGTCTCTTAGCGGCAAAAATATCAGCGATACCGTATACGGTGAAGTCGTTTATTCTTTTGAGCCTATTGACTGCGATCTACCAGATGTTGAAAAGCAGCTTGAAGCAATGGCGCTCCATGTGGGAATTTTGCCAGTGCCCACCATCGAAGCTGGTAACGATGGGACTATCAAAATGAAGGTAAGAGTCAACTCTGAGAAGCGACCTAAAGCATCTCTCATCAAGCGAGTGCCAGACAGCAAACTAAAGCAGGCATTCTTAGATATTAAGTTTGGCTTGCGCTTCAGTGGCTACACAGGCAGAGGTAAATCAACGCTGATGAATAACGTAATTAACCTGTACGAAGATGACCTGAAAACGAAAGTTACCATCTTCGATCCAAAGGTTGATTTCCCATCAGCCGATTATCCACACAACACCGTCTATCGCGGCCCTGAAAAGTGCGTTAGCAATATTGAGTTAATAGGTGATGTCTGCAAAGCAAGGCAGGATTACAAGGTGCTAAATGATGAGCAAGGGGTTACTATTCCCGCTCAACATAGAGCGCCTAAGCTATTCCTGATTGACGAGTGTAAGGACATTCATGATGCTGCTGTGATGACAGATGCCAACGAAAAACCAGCCGACCGGGTGAACCTGAAAAACTTTAAGTTCTCAATCCAAAAAGGGCTAGAAGTCGGACGCGGCTTATTGGTTCGAGTGCTCTATTCAACCGTCACGCCTGACAGTTCAGACCTCGGGTTTAAGAACAACGTTTTCAAGCAATCAGCTACCGTCTTTTTGGGTGACCAATGCGCTGAAGCACTAGGGCCAAAAAGCCAGTATTTGACGACTGTTTCTGACATTGAGCGGGCGAAGCTCAGGCAGGAATACGAGGCACGGCTGAACTCAGATGATGACCGGGATAAGTTCATCGGCTTGTTTTTTAACGGGCTCAATAACGAAGTATTCCTGTTTTCCCCGCCGTCGCCTAACGCTTGGAAAAGCGAGGTTGATTATGCTCTGTTTGGGGGGGTAGCCCAGACACCGGGCCAGCCCAGCGAATCAGAAAAAACCGCTGCATTGCTTGCCCTATCATTAGCCCAGCCTTCAGCAGAAACAGCCCCAAACCAGCCCAGCCCAAAAACTAGCCCAGCTTTGGGCCAAGTTAGCCCAGCACCGGGGCCGGTCGTGCCAAGCCTTGCTGAAGTCCTCAGAGATGGCGCAAACTGCCCAGAATGTAACGCACACTCTCAAAGCTTCAAAGCTAAAAAGCCGCGCAAGTCTGACAGCACCGTTCGCTTAAGATGCAAAACACAAGGCTGTCTATCAGGAGGTGAATTTAGGGCCAAAGTTTTAGAGTAACCAGCAACCCATCAATCGAAAATGAAGCCACTCCCAGGGCCGCGCCTTGCGCCCTGGCAGATAGCCCCAAGCTATCGCACTAAAGACACACCACGACAGAACACCACACAGGGAAACAGCATGTCTACTTACATTACGAAAAGGGCGAAAGAAGATACCGCAGAAGTAAAGCAGTTCTTTGATGAGTTGAAGGAGTTGTTTCCAAATTGCTCTGACGACGCGCTATTAAATTCCGCAGCTCAGTTAGCCGCTAGTTGGAGCATCGAAAGAGCAATGCCCTCAGATTGCTCATCAGAGCTTCTTTCCATCAATGAGAAACTGTCTTCTATTTGCCGTGCGGTAGAAGAACACCAGTAACCCACCGGCCCCCTCAATCAAAACCCCCCTGATAGAGCGAATCTATCAGGGCTTACTTATGCCGTGATGAATCAGCAGCATAAAGTCAAGCCATACCGATATTTATAGCCATAGAATAAGGTCGCCTAAGAACCTTTCAGCCATCATTGCCCGCTTAAAATTGATGGCTTATTGTGCCCGGTTCACTGCCGTCACATCACTTAAATACTCAACTATTCAATTAGCCAAATACTTAATTATCTAAATACTTGGCGTGTTCTCAGAGAGCCAAAGTTCTAAAGCTTGCGCTGCTAAATCGCTCAACTCCAAACCCGTCATAGCTGAGGCAATTTTCATTTTCCTGTGCAACTCGTTAGGCAGATACAAACCGATTTGTGTGTAGTCTGGGTTCTTCGATTTGGCCGTAGATCGTTTGCTTTTGCCCTTCGGTTCAACCGGCTTTTCCACATCTGGATCTATGCCGCCCGCGCTCACCCAGTCAGCAGCAGTTTGCTCAGTCGGCTTCTTAACAATTCCCCGTTTTTTGGCTACCACGATTCAACCCCCATAAACTTAAGTACGTTGTCAGCGAGTGCTCTAACCTCATCAGCAGCGGCTGATTTTGGCGCATCTTCTAAGACGGTGTAGCCTGCTGACGCTTCAGCAAAACTTACTCGCTGTGCGATCGCTGTATCTAAAATCTGTGGTGAGTAGTCAGCCAGCGCCGCCGCCACTTCCGAACCGATGGAGGTGTTCACGATGCGCCGGTTAATCACAAACGCTGCCCTCACCTCTGGCTTAAACTGCTGAGCTTCTTCTATGAGCTTGACGGTTTCAGCCGCCGCCCAGACATCGTATGAGGACGGTTGAACTGGAATAAGCACTAAATCAGCCGCCAATATTGCAGACCTGGCTAAGGCGCTCACCCGTGGCGGCGTGTCGATAACCGCGTGAGCATAGTCTTTTGTGAGTTCGCCTAAGTCACGGTGCAAGGTATCACGCGCCATACCCACAACGGGGAAGGGTGGCTTATCCTCTCTAGCCGCTGCCCAATCGCTAGCGCTTGCCTGTGGATCGGCATCTATTAAAATGACTCGGCTACCAGACAGGGCGATCACATGGGCCAAATGGACAGACAACGAAGTTTTACCCGTGCCTCCCTTAAGTGAGCTGAAGGTGATTATCAAAACATTGGCCTCACTGAGTTTCTAGAATTTTACAGCTAGTTAGGTATTGAGCTATTCAGTTATTTAATTATTTAGATAATTAGTTATTGACAAATAGTCACAAGATAGCCATAATCGTAACAAGACACACAACCCGGTTCCTGCTATGCCTGCTACAGTCGTTAAGCCCGTTACAGTTTCTGATTTTGAGCAGTTCGCAAAAGAAGGTCAGCGGAATGCAAAGCTAGAGGGCAAGATTCCTTATTTTCTAGCTCAGTTAGTAGGCGCTACGACTAGAGAGCGTGTTGAAGCTTTATGCCAAGAGCAGTTGGCATGGTTGCGGGATTCGGAAGGCGGCAACTATGCACCGCGCTCTATCCCTAATCGAGTCACAAAATACCGTAAGGCAATACAGGCTTGCTTCAGCGTTCATCCTATTCCGAAGGGGCTAAGCGTTCCGCAAAAGACAAAAGCCGGTGTCATTGACATTCATATGGCTATGCCGTTTCTGACCGCCAGTGCTGAAGAGTCTGCTATCTCGATTGACGAGAATAAAAAGAAGACTGACGCCGATCAGGATAATGCTCAGCCCTTCTCTATGGACGATGCGATCACAAAGACAGAGAAGCTGATCAAAGAAGCTGATTGGCGTACAGTTGCGGCTGGGTTGCTTTTTGCTTGCCAGTGCAGACCTACAGACCTAACACTATTTGCTGAAGTTAAGGCGGTATCTCAATACAAAATCGAGTTCACAACACGGGTAAAGCAACGCGATAGGCCAAAAACGCAGGTTATTTACACCCTTGTAAAGGCGGTTGATTTTGTAGACGCCTTCAGCCGAATCAGAAGAGATCCCGCGCTTATCGCCTTGCAAGGTCTTTCCGCTAGTGAGGCCGATTCACGAACGAATAAATCAATCAATAGGGAAGTGGTTAGAGAGTATGGCGCAATTATTCCGGCCCCTTTCACAGAAGATATTCTGTCAGCTCACAACCTGAGAGCAGCCGGGGCTAGAGTGGCCTACCACCTTTACGGGAAAGTAGGCGTAGATGCTCAACGCTTTGTGGAGCTTCAGCTAATTCATGAGGCAAAAGCAGCTAGCGCCAACTACAACGATTACTACTGTGTTGATAGTGACGGCAAGGAAATCACCCAGAAAGGCATGAGAGAAGGCGCTGATGAGCCCCTGGCAGCTAAGCCCCTCAGCGAAAAGCGTTCTAGCCTGTCACTCGATAAGCAACTGCTGGCCACAATTGCCGATGCTGGTACATGGGGTGAGGGTAGTCACGCTGACCGACTTGAGTACATCATTGCAAGAGCCTTGAAAGCCAAAGATTTAGAGAAGCAGCTAGCCCGCGAATGTGAGAAAAGGCAGGCGTTAGAATTGAAGCTGAAGCGGCTAAAGCAGGCCAATGAAAAGCCAGCAGAAAAAGCTACGTCAAAGGTTGAACCGGCTGTAGATGAGCCCACCGGCTTCGATTGGCGCTCGGTTCCTAATGCTGAGTTGAATGGCGATCGCCGCCATGATGCCTACGCCGAAAAGCTACGCCGCTCAGTAGAAGCGATTCAGGACTACAACGCCGGTTTAGTGACAGCTGAGCAGTTCAGCATTACAGGCTCTCTGCTGCGACAGCTAACAGGCACTAAACCCAGTAAGGTGAAAGAGTGGGTAGAAACGAATAAGGCCGCGCTAGATGCTTACAACGCAGGCTACAGCTCACGACAGAACGTAGGCAAGCCCGATCCAAAGTCGGTTGTCAAGTGGAGTGTGCAAGCCTACGGAGAATATGAATGGTAGCTCCACGCACCCCCCCACCCAACCACAAAACACAGAATACAATGAAAAACCAAAAATTCGATCCCAAAGGAAAGTCTCTACAGCAATATCCTGATGCAGTTCGGAAAGCGTTTGAGCTTGCCGAAATTACGCTTGACGATATCGAGGAAGAAGACGAAAGCTATTTTTATTACAAAGACGATCACAGTGAATGTCAGCGTTTCAGCAAAACGACCGGGAAGGAGACAGACTAACTACGCCAATCGCCCATCGCCCGCCCCATCCCCACATCGCCCGCCCCATCACCGCCTTCTAGCCAGGGCGGTTTTTTAGTGCCCACCCATCAGCGGCCAAATCCTACCTATAGCGAGCGGTGCAGAACTTCAGTAGAAGAAAATATCTATAAACTGAAGTTCTGCACTACCCCTCAGATCCTAATCCTGTAGGGGTTTTGAATGAGCTTATTCCAGTATCGCAGATATCCAATCCGGCAACCGTTAGCGCAGTTGCAGTAGACTGATTTGAAGCATCGAAAATAGTCAAAATGAATCCTACCAACATGTCAGAGTTTAGCCAACTGAGTGCCTTCCGACCACAGGTAAAAAAAGTCTGAACAAAGCGTATGAACTGGCTTGTGAGCAACCAAACCAGTCCTTTTCGAGCAGCATGGGCAATAGCTTTAGGCAAACGGTTGCCGGGTTGTTTGCCAGAGAAGATATGAGCCATTCAAAGCTTTTGTCAGGACACCTTGCATCAACACGGGCGCGGGCGCAGGCGAGCGATAGCGAGTATCTGATAGCGGCTCAAGACACCACATACTACAACTACTCTGGTCAGAGGCAGATGTCGGGACTAGGCGTCATCCAAGGCAAAGTGCGCGGCTTGATGCAACACAACGTGCTGCTGATTGATGAAAATGGACAGCCGCTAGGTGTGCTAGACCAACAGTACTGGACGCGCGGCGGTGCGATGGATTGGCCGTCCTCTGAGAAAGAGTCTCAGAAGTGGTTCAAAGGACTCGCTGCGGTGAACCAGCAGGCACAAGCGTCACCCAAACGCTGGGTGGTCACTTGTGACCGAGAAAGCGACATCTTCGAGTTTTTCAAAGCGCCCCGCGAGACCAACGTAGAGTTACTGGTTCGGGTTTTCCAACCGCGTCGGGTGGAAGTGGTCTCAGCAGGGCAAGTCTGTCCGCTACCGACAGTGGCCACGCATCTCGATGACTATGGGCGCTACGCTATTCAGATTGAGCGCCAATACAACGGTCAGCGACGAACCGTAGAATTAACCCTACAACTGCAAGCCGCCACTGTTCACATCCACCCGAACCAAAACTCGAGTGCGGCTCGCCACAAGACTCAGGCGCTCTCGCTCGTGATGGCCACTGAAGTGGCTTGTGTCGAGGTCAAAACGCAAGCCGACTGCTTCGATGCTGACGATGCGCTCTGCTGGTCTTTGTTGACCAGTTTGCCGATTGACCACCCTGAGGATGTGAAGCGAATCATTCGCTTCTATGCCCTGCGCTGGCGCATAGAACGACTTCACTTCACGCTTAAGTCAGGGGCGATCAACGTAGAGAAGCTACAGTTTGACGATGTACATACCCTAGTGAACGCTTTGACCTTCTACTCTGTGGTCGCTTGGCAACTGTTAGGACTCACCTATGCTTTGCGCCACGACCCTGAACAACCGGCTAAAGTATTGTTTGAGGCAAACGAATTAACACTGTTGCATCAGATGTCTGGTAAACCGGTCGGCTCGCTTCGGCAGGCCACCCTGGCGCTCACTCAGTTAGTGGGGTTTGTGCCTTCTAAAAAACAGCCGTTGCCAGGTGTCAAAGTCCTGGCTAATGCAATTGAACGATTCTTCTTTGTCAAGAAAGGTGCTGCCGCCGTTTCAAAACCCCTACAGGATTAGCTCAGATCGGAGTTAAGCCAGTGTGTCACTACGAGACATCAAGGGTTTGAGCGTATAATGAATGTTATACGCTTGTATAACACTATTCTGTAATGAAGAAAGAGCTAATAGGGGTAAGGCTTTCAGCCGATGTAATGGCGGAGGTCAGAGCTGAGGCTGAGGCTAATGGGGAAACGCTGACGGCGATTGTTGAGCAAGCTCTGATTGCTCACTTGGGATTAGGCGACAGCAGCGGCGGCGGTCGGGATTTGGCGGCGCGTGTTGCCGATATTGAGCAGCGCCTTAGCCAGCTCGAAGCCAGCGGCCAAGCCAAGGCAACCGGGCGGCGCGGTAAAGGGCGGCGATAACTTCAGCGAGCGCTAGCGATGCGCTCAAGGCCGAAAGGCCGTAGCAGGTGCCTCGACATAGCCTTGCCCTCGACATAGCCAGCGGTGATCGCAATGTTTTTTCATGGCAGTCGATACCGTCATAGACAGTCATTTTTCGTCGCAACTCCTTACGCTTTGCCAGTGTCAGCAGTTGAGCCGGTCGGGATAGTGGCGATCGCACTGCTGCTAGTGCCCATTGTTGTTACTTTTGCAGTCGCTACAGCCAAGCAGTAACAAGAACAAAGGGGAACAACAGGATAGCGCGATATAGTAACA
>CBDCHR010000004.1:0-4188 GCA_965217295.1 Cyclobacteriaceae bacterium | reverse complement strand
GCGTGTCGAGGACGCTGAGGGCAACAGCCACAGGCTTGTCGAACAAATCCTGAGTGCCAGCATCACCTTTCCTTTTGCGTCGATTACCAGCCTTCGGCCTCAAAAACCTCTTTGGAAGAAGGGGGCAGGCGAGGCGCAATCTGCGACACAATTTGAAGTAGAACCAAGACCCAAACCCGATTCTGGAAAGAAAAAAGTCAAACATATAGAACCCTCCAGTCAGCGCAAAGAAGTTGATATTTTCGATAAAGGCCTGTTTCCCGACCTATTGGATAAACCTATTACAGTTCTACATTCGGGTCCGAAAACGATTGCCGTGTATGCACCTTTACCGGCAGCCTCCGGCGAAAACCCGGCACCCGAATCCGAAGACCTGAGCACCTCAGCAGGTGTTACCGGCAAAAAAGAAGCGGTCAAGGGCAACATCGACAGCACAGGTGCGCCCGAACCTGACAACGCCCTCGAGGTGGACGAGAGTGAGGCGGACAAATTGGCCTCCATCGACCACTTGGGCGACCTCGACGGCATCAGAAAAAGGCTGAACGTTGTAGCCGGCATACCTTCACGCTACCGG
Organism: Cyclobacteriaceae bacterium; assembly: GCA_965217295.1. Taxonomy (GTDB): domain Bacteria; phylum Bacteroidota; class Bacteroidia; order Cytophagales; family Cyclobacteriaceae; genus Tunicatimonas. Next base: position 3,614 of record CBDCHR010000004.1, on the reverse strand, counting down.
GTTGTGGCCGAGGGCTCGAGCCGGGAAAACTATTCTTTGTTCCCACCTTTGGATGACATCGCCTACATGAACCGCGAAGAAGGTCAGTTGCGCGCGGTGTGCATCGTTCAGTTTGACGTCGAGGGCCGATATTTCTACTTGTTTGAGTGTGAACGAAAATGGTACGAACAAGACCGATTTCGTCTGGGATTGGGTTGGTCGCACCGGGGTGCCCCGGATGACGAAGAAGTCGAGGCTATGTTGACCGATGTTTTAAGCCACTGGGTTAAAGCTCAAGGAAGCTGGCCAACAGAAAAGACGTCGGTAGAACACTACAACCCGCGCGCTCAAAATCTGAACCATCGCCGCCACGAGTCGGACAAGACGGCCAAAGGCCCACCGCCAACGGACGCTGAGCTGAAACTCGTCGCGCGGCAACGGCAAGAGCTTTTAGCCGCCAAAATCTTTGAGTTTATGCGTAGCGAAACGGGCCTTAAGTCAACTTGGAGAAAGTTAGCCAGTAAGAAAACAAAATATCAAAAGAATCTTTAGAAGACTCTAATAAGTCGATAATCTAACGTCGACTTCGCTGTCTAAAGATAATTTACGTCGTTTGCTACTTGAAAAGCTGAGGTAAAAAGGGGATGTTAAGTCTGCTATGAACCCACATCCCCGCTACAAGCATAGTTAGAGGACTTGTTTTTGCATGTGTACGTGTTTGTTGACGACTGGCTTTTGGTGCATGGTGAACGCTTCGGACTCTATAAGCAGCGGACTCAGGTGGCGAGCTACAGCGAGCTTTTCACGATTGCCTTGGTTGGCGAGCTGGTAGCACAACCTTTTGAGAGCATTTGGTACTGGTTGGTGCAGCAAAACCACCGCGACCTGTTCCCCCGGTTGCCCGAGTACAGTCGCTATCACCGCGTGCTGCGCAACGCCGAGAAGGTGTGGGCGGAACTGGCGTGTTCGGTTGTTGCCAACAGTCCCTTGCCCAAACTCATCGACAGTAAACCTTTGCCTATCGCCAAAGGTAAACGGCAGACCTGGGCCAAGCTGCCCGAGGCCTGCTACGGTTTCTCCACAAGGGGTTCGGTCTACGGCTTCAAACTGCACGCTGTGGTCAACCTTGAGGGTTTGTTCGAGCGCTGGGGCATCGTCCCAGCTAACGAAGCTGACGTCACCGTGGCTAGAGCGTTGCTTACAGACTGGGAGGATGAAACTATCTTGGGCGATAAAGCTTACCTTGGCTCTTCGGTCATCACACCCGAACGTGACAACCAAAAGCCGCAAGGTGCTTGGTCAGCAGCTTTTGGTAAAGCTAGAAAACGTATCGAGTCGAGTTTCAGTTCGCTGGTTCGCTCACTCAACCTCCACGTCGCTCAGGTCAAGACCTTCTGGTCTTTGAGAGCCAAGGTCAACCTCAAAATCGCTGCCTTCAATCTCCTCCACTCAGGCGTGCTTGGGTAGCAAATGACGTAATTTTATATTTTTGCAACGAAGCTCATTGTAACCAAGCAAAAAGCTCGAACACAGGTAGGTTTGGAAAGGCTCGAGTGGTGTCAAAGTAATTTCTGGTTGAGCCGTCCTTACAGGACTTTTTACCCCCCCTCGAGGTGTCAATTTACCCCTTCAAAAGTAGCCCACGACTCATTATAGTCTCACTTAATCTTTGACATGCAGGTCGTCGTTGCTACCCAGGAGGGAGTTGGTCGTTAACATTCGCAAGCCAACAATGGGTCAGCATTTCAGCAAGATCTATCATGCGAACACAGAGGGAGACAAGTATGAAAGCCGGCAAGCTTACGCTCTCGTTAACTATGTTTTTACTACTTCTCCTATCGGCTTGCGGAAGGAGCGACGACGCGCCGCCCGTGGTCGAAATCGGCACCCAATCCGTCGGAACAGTTTCGACCGTACGGGTGAGTTTGAACGCAACCGTTACCAACAATATGTTAGGCGTCACCTCCCAAAGCCCGTCAGGTTTGATTGCCTCTTTCAGGGTGAGGGGCAACAAGGCCGACACACGCGTCGATATTCCAGGCAACATGTTCGAGGACGGCAAAGCCAGGTTCGCCTTGTACAATGTCAGCACCGGCAAAACCAGGGTGTTTCTCACCTCGACCTCGAACCCCGACCCCAGTTTGGCCGGGGTGAACTTTGACGGCATAAGCGTTGCGAGCGGGCTGTCACAGGCTTTCATGGTAACCGACCAGCCGTTTATGAGCATCACGACCAGTCAGTTTACAAGCGCGGCCCAGGCGAACCAAGCTACGGTTTCTGACACCAGTTCGTCCGAAATACCCTCACAAACGGCAGGAGCAGGGGGCACCACGACCAACGGCGCAGGTACGGACACGACTGTGGCGGCAGCAATCCCGAAAAAAGCGACCCGTACTATTACGGTCAACGGCGCGGCGGTAACCCAGGTTCTCTATTTCGACCCCAACATCGGCGCGGTTTCCAGAATAGATACCACCATCGTCAACGCAGACCAGACCGAGACGAGCAGCGCCAGAATGCTTTACACCACCATCTCCGGTATCACGGGCGGAATTGTGCCTTATGATGTCAACACCACCTTAACGATTACGCCAAAGGTAGCGCAACCGCCGATGATTTTTCCACCTACTGACAAAATCTTGACCTCGGACGCCCCGGTATTGACAAGCGGCCAATTCGTCGCTCAGCAATTCACCACGCCCGACCCTCTCATCATAAGTCGGCAGAAAATAACCCAGCGCACGCGCTACACCAGCATCGCGGTCAACACACTTCCCGACAGCTACTTCGAGGTGGGGCAATGATACTTTCAGACAGGTGGCAACTCGCCATACGCATCCTGTTCATCCTGCTGGCTTTCAGCATGGAGCCCGGCAGGTATGTCATTGCTCAGCAGGCATTTTGGGTTTTCAACCACGGCATTCAAGTCAATGGTAGCGACTTTTATCCCCTCTATGGACCTGACGGTTTAGGCTTAGGCAACACCCAATTCACTTCTGAGAAGTACGACTGGGATACGAAAACGATAACCGACCAGAGTAAACAGATTGGAGATAAGCTCAAAGATAAAAGCAGTATTACCTCAGGGAAAAAACTCATACTGGTTGGTCAAAGCCAGGGTGGGCTGCGAGCCAGAAACTTCATACAGCAAACGGGCTTGGATAGCACCTACCTTGCCACGCGCAACCAGGTTAGAGGCTTGGCCGTCCTCGGCACGCCCAACTACGGCGCGCCCGTTGCCAGCAACGGGCCGGGACTTGTGCACTATGGCCTCAACTCTATAGCCGCGGTGGTGACCTTTAGCTTTTGGCTTCCCGGCGTTTACGCCGCCTTACAACCAACCATCAAGGGCGCGTCGCAGTGGATAGTCAGCAGTTACACGGGTCCCGGACGTAGCGAAATGATACCGAGCAGCAAATTTCTTAAAAAGCTCAACAACGCCCCGTACCAGACCTGCACGTGGCAAACTTACACCCACACTCACAGGTTTTTGTGGCACACCTGGACGGAGACGCACCGCTATGAGGTATGCAGCCCCAGCGACTACCCCGGTTTCAACGCAATCCCGAGCAATGTTGCTACAATGTCGGTCGTGGGCGGCAACAACAACTTAGACGGCTGGCTGACGGGCAATT
>CBDCHR010000003.1:0-61113 GCA_965217295.1 Cyclobacteriaceae bacterium | reverse complement strand
AAGTTGCCTCTGTTTGCCCACCCCACACAAGACTGAATAGGGTCCTCGTCAATCAGGACAGTGGGAGCATTGAGCGCTAGAGCGCCCGCTAAGTTGACGGCCAGCGTTGACTTGCCTACCCCGCCTTTGTCGCTGGTGAGTGCGATAACCATTTGAGTCATGCCGTCACTATAGCAAAGATGCGTTGCTAAAGAGCTTAGTTGCGTTAGTGCTAGCAAAAAATCGCTAAAATGTTAAAGTCTTCTGTTAGGCACAATCGTTGGTGACTTTAGTATGGCGCTAGTTGTGTTCGTGCCAGAGGGTACAGGCCGCGTTTTTTCTGTGAACCAAACTGTGTCACTTCTGTTTGAGAATAGACAACAAAAAAAGCCCAGGGCTAAGCTTTGGGCGCGTCGGCTGGCTGGAAACTGAAACGCTTTTACCTGGAGGTTTCAGCTTGTAAAAACCTCCTCCCCTATTTCGTCAAAATATCTAACCAATCGTCCACCGGCACGAATTTTTGTTTGGGACATGGCTTTGCGGGCCGCTTGCTCAAGTGTTTCAGCCTTTATCTGAACAATCTCATGCTCGGTCGTCTGGGGCATGATGCGTTCAATTTCTTGTGCTTCGGGGATCGGTTGCGGCTCATACATCACCCGAATTTTGTACAGGCTGACCATAGCAGCATTGTAACGCGATTTAACCAGCAGAACTTATCGCTTTTCCAAAGCACGACTGATTTTCTCCAAGCACCTATCGAGATCCGTTTCTACCTCATGCTCCCAGAAGCGCATCACCTGCCAGCCCATTTCTTGCAGTTGCCGGTTCTGCTCTCGGTCGCGCGCCATGTTTCTTTCAATCTTTGGAATCCAGTAATCACGGTTTTTTTGAATCTTTTGCTTCCGCGACTCCCATTCGAAGCCGTGCCAGAATGTGCCGTCCACGAAAACCGCAAGCTTTTTCCGCGTGAAAGCAATTTCTGGCTTTCCGGGTAGGGTCACAAGGTGCTTTCTGTATCTATAACCCAGCGCCCACAAGCTTTTTTGCAACTTGACTTCTGGCTTTGTTCCTCGGGAGCGAATCTTTTTCATACGGTCCGATATGACCCGTGTAGTCTTGAAACCGTACTCCGATAGAATCGTATCTCTATCGTCGCTTTTCTTTGTGTCATTGCTTGGCAGTGTCAGCCTCCCGGCCTCCCCAAAGGAGCAGGCTACCCCTCGGTTAGTGGCGCATCCTGCAACTCGAGAAGAATTTCAGCCCAAAGCGCCCTTTGAGGCTCGCGCACGTCTTTGTCAGTTTTTAGAAGGCGTGTGTAGCTTTCTATGAAAGCATCTTTGTCAGAGATCAGCCGTAGGTAGTACCACAGGGTTCTGACCAAGCCGTTAGGGATAATCTCGCACCCTGTTTCGTTGCGAACCTCTTCCACTGCGGCCATGACCTCTACTCTATCCTCTGGCGCGATATATTGCTCTTCCGTCGAAAGAATGTAATAACGATCCACGACGTGGCCCTGTAGCTTTATAGGAAGGGCTTTAATCATGTCAGCCGTAATTCGCTTCCCCGACTTTACTTCCACGCCCTCGAAAGGCTTTTCGTTAGCGTAGTTGACTTGAACGTCCCCGATAGAGCCCTTCTTGTCGTTGGCGGTATGACGGCTGATGTCTACAAGCTCCATCCCTTGATACCTCTTTAGTTCAGGCGTGATGCACTCATAAATCGCTTGTATCGCTAAGACTGGCAGCCTAGACTTGCCTTGCCCTTGAGCATTGTTGAAATGCCCAACGATTGCGTCAACAATTTGTTGGACCGTAAGGCCTTCAGGCGCGGGGTACTCATGAAGTACGGATTTCTTCAAAGACAAGTCTTTGAAAAATAGGTAAGTAAGCACTTCCAAGGGGTCAACCCCATCAACTTGGACTGCATGGAGAATTCCCAAGATAGCTTCACGATTGCCTGGGCCGCGAGGCTCGGTGGGAAAGTCCAAAGTAAGCGGGAATGGGCGCTCAAAGTTTCGCCCGCTTTCCATGCCGCTTGTAGCGCTGTGAGTAAGCCCATTTCTTTTTAAGAAGGGGGTAACGTGCGACTGGTCAGTATTTCGGTTTGAGTAGCCATTTGCCATTTTGGCTTTGGCGTTGCGAATATCAATTTTAGGGGAGACGATCTTGGTAGCTAAGGCAGTGACAATAATGCTGAAAACGTACTTAGTCTGATTGAGATTGCTGATCACAACATCTACGCATGTGGCAACATCAGACAAAGGAACCGGATGACCGTTTTTGCTTTTGAAGGTTTTAGCCCTTAAAGCATCAGAACGCTTTTTAATTTCATCGCCGCTATCTTCACCTTCTAGGTGTGCTGCTGCTAAGTTTAAAGCCTCATTGAGCACGTCTTGATAACTTTTCTTTTCACTCATAAGCAACAGCCAGCTATACGGCTTCCAACTCCTCTACGTCGCTCCAAGTGACTGCTACTTGCCTGGACAGGCTAAGCGTGAAGGGGTAACAACATCTAAAATGGTCGCGCGGGATTTTCACATTTGTCTGATTCACGCGCACATCAAAACGGATGTTTCTAAGTTCTCTCACAAGCTCTATAAATTTGGCGTCATTCGGTATCTCGACCCCTAGAATTTCGGCAAGAGCATCACGGTGGAGAACTTGCTGATTGTGATGCGCCTCAGAGAAGTAGTGGGCAAATCTCAAGAAGCTATCCGAACCCTCGAGCAATTCAGACTGCAAATCAAAAATGGGGTGGGGCTCGGTGAAGTGGCCGTATATATCAAACATGGTGTGGTAGCTGGTAGCTGTTTTCAAATAGTCCTCTATAACGTCCCATACAACGTACAAATGACTTCCCGGCACGCTTGAGTGACACGTAATCGTTTTGAGGCCGTTGCCAATAGCGTTATAAAATGAAACCGTATAACAAATGGTTGGCTGAGGGCGTTTTTCTAGCTTACCAACAAGATCTACTCGTATATCGCAGGTTTCCCTGCGACGCTTGATGCTTACTTCAAAGCAATTGCCCTCCTGATTTGCAAAACGCTCAACGCTGCGGCGCTGTTTCGGGCTGCTGTAAACCAACCGTGCCTGCCTTTCATAGTTGACATCGCTTGCTGTAGAAGCCGAAGGCAAGCCAGGAGTCTCAGCGAGGCTGTTGAAAAGAGGAAAACTAGTTACCTTGCGTCTTGTCTTCCGCGCTCTCCGGCCCTTCGCCTTGTCAAAAGAAAGCACAAAATCTTCCGGCAGAAGGTCGATGTCGGAATCATGCCCAAAAAAGCTTTTCAGCACTGACTCGGCCAAGCATTGAGCAAACAGGGGCGGCACTGAGTTCCCAATCTGTTGCATCTGCTGGGCGTCGCTTCCTTCCAGCACATAATCATCAGGGAAGCTCTGTAGCCTTTTCATCTCGGGGATAGTGAACCTGCGGTTTTTCCAGTGGAACGGGCCGGAGTATTTGCCAAGCTTTGCCACAACCGTTCGCACCGGCTCATCAGGATGCGCTTTGTAAAGGAAGTCGGAGAAACGCGACCTCCAAGCAAAAACGGGTTCTGGGTAGCCCATCTTGGCCGTGAAGTAGTGATAGTTCTGCCCCGGCGGCACCTCAGTAAGTAGGTGGCCGTACTTGCCAGAATATTTATGAAAGGGCTCGTCAAAGTCCTGAAGGTCTTTGATTGCCTCAAGCGCGCCTACGTGACTGCGTTGGCTTTTTGAGTCAGGGCCGTAGACAGGCCGAGGGAAGCTATACGAAAAGCCAGCTTTCGCTCCTACCAAAATAAGTCGCTCGCGGCGCTGCGGAACCCCGTAATCGGCGGTGCTTAAAATTTTATAGCTTAGGTTGTATCCTATAGCTTCAAAAGCCTGCTTAATTTCTGCCCAATCTTTGCCTTTGTTTGAGCTGATAATCCCTCTTACATTCTCAAAAAGAAAGCCAACGGGTTGGTAGTGCTTTACAATCCGGCAGTATTCCCCAAAAAGCGTGCCTCGAGCATCATCAATTCCCTGCGCCCCACCCGCCCTACGGCCGATGGCAGAGAACGATTGGCAAGGCGGCCCGCCGATAATGAAATCTATGTCTCTGACTTTGAGTTGTTCAGGGTCAAACAGCCTAGCATCGGTATTAAAGACTTGACAATCCTCGGAAAAGTAAGCTCTTTCATTGGCTTCCAGCGTTTTGCAGAACACTTCCTCAATTTCTACGCACCCAACAATGTTGAATCCTGCCTTCAAGAAGCCAACATCCAGGCCTCCTGCTCCCGAAAAAAGAGATAGTGCTTTGGGAGGAGGCATGTACTACAAATTCCCTTTCTCGTGTCCTATGCGCGTAAATAAGCTTGTCATATGCGCACAGCTTAACATCAAAAGGCAGAACCGCCATCTTTGATAAGGGGCTTCTCCAAAACCAGCCTCTTCTAAGAGACACTGAAATATCCCTGACCTAGCTGTCTCATAGCACCCTCTACGCCTCGAGCACCCCCGCCCGGCCATTGCCGAAGTCCCTTCTGAGCGCGTTCACCTCCTCCCTGACCTGCACCCAGGCCCAGGCGCTCGGCTTGGCAACGCCCAGCTCTCGACCTTCCCCCGCCAGCGTCACCATCTGCCGCACGAGCGTCCAGCCCCGTGTGGTGCCGCCGTACAGCTCGGCCTTGACCGCCGTCCACAACACCATCCGCCACAGGTCGGTAAAGCCGTCGTGGTGGGTGGTGTGCTTGGTGCTTTCATGCTGAGGCAGCGGCTTATGGTCACCGTGACGCTCGGCCAACACTTGGGCCGCCATGTCTACCCAAAGAGTCCGGGCTCGAGTGACGCTGCCCCCTCGGTTTTGGGTGTCCTCGAGCGCCCGATGCAGGTCGCTACGAAGCGCGTCCAGCACGTGGTTTTTCGGAATGTCCGCGTATAGACTACCGCAGTTCTTGTTGTTTTGCTCCTCCGAGCGCTCGGATACCGTTTGTCCCAGCTTAACCATGAGCCAGTTAAAGTCTTGGCATTGTTCTTTAACAGAGCTATACCCGGACATTAGGCCGTTCTTGCGACGGTAACGGGTTTTTTGCTCGCTTTGTCTCGTGGGGCGGGTGCGGCCTTCGTCGGAGTCGGTGAGGAGGTCTCTACGGCCCCAGCGCTTCACTCGAGCGCGGTTGCTCAGTCTGCCTTTAGGGAAAAACCTGATAACGGTGCTAGTGATGACGGGGCGGGTCTTGTCTCGGCCTTGGTCGTCTTTGCCGTCCAACAGCTCGCCGTAATTGTGGCGGATGTCGATGAGGTGTTTGACTGTGGCGCTCCAAGGGTGGCCGGCCTCGACGAGGTGGCGACGGATGGTGCGTTCGCACACGCCCAGGGCTTCCTCAAGCGTCCAGTAGCAGGTCATGAGGTGGGGGGCGGGGTCGTTCTCGGTTGCGTGTTCGACGCTCCACCTGACGATGAGGTGGATGGTGGGGTAGGCCGCGCCCAGGTCTTCACGGTAGGGCTCGAGCAACTCGGTTGCCTTGCGGTGGCTGTCGTGCTCTAGGAACGTTTCCTGGCGCGCTACAGGCTTGGGTGTGACGGTGTGGGGAAGAGGTGGCCGCTGCCGCTTCTCAAAGCCGGTTCTGGGGCTTCTGAGCGTTTGAGTCGTGGGGTGCGGGGTGGCTTCGGGGATGGCTCGAGACTCTATTTTCGGGGTCTCGAGGGTGAAGGCAGTGTAGCCCCGCAGCTTGGCGAGGCTGTCGAGCTGCGCCTGGATGCGCTGGCGCGCTACGGTTTGTTGTTCCGAACTGTCGCGTCTCACGGCTAGGTAAGTAGCCGGAGACCACCTAACGACCTACCTGGTCGTTTTTTACAATGTCGCGCTGTAAAGGTGTGAAAAAGACCTCTCACAAGCATAGACATGGGTTGTCCCCTCTCTTGGGGTTGACGAGTCCCTGTCTAAGTGGCATACTTGCTTTTAACGATTTAGGCAAGTCTGACACTCAGTCAATACCCGGCTGCTGGAAACAGCCGGTCCTTTTTTGGTGCTACTCAGCCGCGTCCGGCGCGGCGGGTACTAGATCATGTATCTCCTTTGCGCAAGAACATACCATCTAACAGAAAGGAAGGGTTAAAGTAGTTGCTCATGTGTCTACTGGTTTCACTTTCCCTGGTTTTTTAGCTTGAGGTTGTGGCTTCTTGGGTTCGGCATCCTTGCGGACTGGCGGCAAGGGTACGGCGCGCAAGTTGGTTACGACAAGGCGTTTCGAAGGCGTCTTGAGCATCCCCTTAACCTCAACCCCCGCCCCCTTTTTGGGCGCTCTACCCAGCAGTTCTAAGTTTGTTTGAAAGGTCAGCAGAAAGGCTTTGGCAAGGCGGCCTTCGGGATTGGGGTGAATCCTGACGATAAGCTTGGCCTCGTCGCGGTCAATATTCATGACCTCGCCTACCGCATGAAACACCCCAGCCTCTTCGTCCCCTTTGGGTTCCCCCCAAACAGCTAGGCTGCTCGCCACGGCTAGGAGACCTTCACGATTGGTCCTGGGATGTACGACCGTAAGCTGAACGCCCTCGGGGGGATTCAGCTCCAGACGTTTATCCTGCGAGCGAGACACTTGTACTGGGATAGTCGTCTCGTTGTGGTGCAACTCGACCCTTAGAGGGGTTGCACCCGAACGGGGCTTCACCTCTATAGGGGAGACGAAGGTCAACGTGGCGAAGTAATGAGCCATGCCTCTCAGTTTGACACGTTCACGCACGCGCTCCAAACGAAGCGGAGCTTTAGTGAAAAGCTCTACCATTCGCTGCCCAACCGTATCCCGCGCGGCGCGCGTCCCGCCAGAATGTCTTCCACGCTCTCGGTCAGGTTGGGGTACAAAACCCAGCGCTCCGGCTCGAGCAGCTCCAAGCACATCCTGAAACTCACCCTTTTGCCGGTGCGTTTACCGTTGCGCAACCCAAACAATTTTTCATAGAGCGCGTTGTTTACGGCGTCGCGCAGCCCGTCGCCGTGCAGCGTGCAGAACACCCCAACGCCCAGGTTGGCACAACTTTCAATCTGGTCGACATCGTCGTTGTAGCCGATTTCGTCCACGATGAGGCGGCGGCAGGTGAGGTTGCGAATGGCGATGCGAATGCGCTCGGCCTGCCATTGGGGCTTGCCCACTTCGATGCGCAGCGCGTGGCCGATGGCTGGGTGCGGCGTGCCTCCGATGCCCGCGCCCTCGCCCGAGGTGTCGACGTAGACACATAGCTGGTCCAGGCCGTAGCCTTCGGGCTCGGGCACGCTCGACAGCCGCGCCACGTCGCGCAGCAGCGTCGTCTTGCGGCTGCCGGGGCGGCCGACCAACATTACGCTCATGCTCAGGTCGGCGAGTGCGCCCTGGAGACCGTCAAAGGTTTCATTGGAAGCCGGAGGCTCGATGGGTTCGACCGCCGCCAAATCCAGGGGTTGCTTCAACACACTCGCCGCGCCGCTGTAGGCTCGCGCCAAGCGCGCCACAATGCCGATGCAACCTCCGTCGGCGTTGGGAACCATGCTGTAGCGGTGCAGCGTGCCGTCGATGCCGCTGCGGCCGTCGCTGCGAAAGGTTCCGACCTTGTTGCGGGTGTACTCGACGTGATCATCCCTCGTAATCATGAGGTTGTCGAAGCGCTGGCAGCGACCGCTCAAGTTCAGGGTCAGGGGGTAGCCGTGGACCATCCGCACCTCTAACAGCCCGTCCAAGTTATCAAGCACGATGTCTTGCACCAGCGGCGGCAGCGAGTCCACGACCTTGTCCAAGCGGTCAATGTCGCTCTCTAGCAGCTCGTCAAAAAGCATCATTGTGCCAGCCGCCTCAACAGCGTGCTGTGCTCGGCGAAGACCACCAGGGGCGCTCGCAGCGGGGCGGCTGGCACGCTCGACGGTGAAACTGCAACGGCGGGGGTGTTCGGTTCGGCTGTCTCGAGTCCGGTAGCCGTGGTTGTTGCCCAGCCTTCGGTCATTCCGATTTCTCCTCCAACGGGCAGCGCCGCTTGAACGTCCAGGCTGGCGGTCTGCGCTTTGAAGCGGCGGTAGTGCGCCAAGACGGCCGGGACGAACCTTTGAGTCTCCGCGAAAGGGGGTATGTCGCCCCATGTTGCGACCGCCTCGGGTCCCGCGTTGTAAGCGGCCAGCGCCAAATCCCACCGTCCGAACCTGTCCCACTGCGCCACCAGGTAGCGCGCCGCGCCGTCCAAGTTGGCCGCCGGGTCGCGTGCGTCGACGCCCAGCTCAGAAGCGGTGTCGGGCATAAGCTGGCCCAAACCCACGGCCCCCTTGGGACTCACGGCGTCCGCGCAGTAGCGCGACTCTTGCCATACCAGCGCGGCGAGCAGCTCGGGCTCTAACCCGTTGGTCGCGGCCGCCCCCTGGGTCATCGCCCAGGCTTGCGGGCTAATCTCACCGCAGGCCAACGCGGTGCTCAACGTCATGAGCAAGGTCAGGGTCACGCGTTTCAAAGAGGTCCTCCTCTCGCGCGGCACTTTCTCTACGCGCCAAAAAACGGGCTACCGAACCGATAGCTTCGGTGTCGTCCGCCAACTTACTCAGCAGCCCAATGGCTTGGACCAGCAAGGCAATCCCCACCCCCAGACCGAACACGAAGCCGCCCAGGACCAGCAGCGTCAGGCCGCTGCTGGTTAGTGTGAACAGCGACACGAAAAACGACGCCAAACCCAGGACCATGCACAGCCCGCCGGTCGCCATGAGCAAAGTGCCGGTGATTCGGCCTAAGCGCTTCACTGGAGCACCTTCAGGAGAAACTCGGTTCCCGGCGCGAGGGTGGCGACGCGGATAAGTGCCTGCTGGTTCGTCGCGGGCGGCGCGAACAGCTCGGCCACCGAGCCGAGGATGCTCGTTTCCAAGGGCGCGACGGCGTCGGTCACGGTGGCGGTGTTGCCCCGGAACGCGACCGTACCGCTGCTCCTAAGGTCGTCCACGTAGTCGGTCACGCCGCGCAGTGCGCCGCGCGCTAAATCGCTCGCCAGCGCGGGCGAGGTTTCCTGAAAGGTGGCGGGCAGACCGGCGAACGCGTCTTTGTCGAGCGCGATGGCCTGGACGCTGCGCTCGCCGCTACCGTCGATGGCGGCGGAAAAGCTCACCGTCATGCGGCCCGAGCGCTGCAACACCGCCTCGCCGACCCAGGCGGTGCCATGTTGGTCACGGGCCACCACCTGATTCGACCCCAAGCTTGATTGGCCCCCGCCGTCGCCCTCGACGATGACCGGGCCGACCTCGAGCGTGGCCTTGAGGCTGTCGCCGACGGCGTAACTCGGCGCTGGCGTGGCGGGGGTCGTGGCCGTCACGCTCGCGGGGTCGTAGGGGTTCGTCGGGGTGGCCCCGACATCGACGGCCTCGTCAGCCGTGCCTTCACCGGACTCGTCAGGCGTGGTCGCACCGCTGTCAGGCGGGTTGAAGCTGTCCGTTTGGGTGCTGGCCGTGGCGAGGGTCAGGGTACGTCGACCCCTCGAGCGTTCTTGGTTGCTGAAGGTTGCGCGGTGGCCGGTCGGGCTGGCGAAGGCGTTCAACCTTGACGTTGACGGGACACGGGCTGGACTCGCCGCCGCCAGGCTTCGTGCCGGCTGTGGGGCGCTCACGCTGGCGTGCAGCCGGGCGCTGCGCTGTCCGGGTGTGACGTTCAGAGGGGTCAGCCGCGGCTTGGCAGCCGCGCTTTGAATAGCGTCCGTCCCGTCAGGGGTCGTCGCCGCTGCGCCGCTGCTCGTGGCTGTCGCGGCAGGCGTCACCGGCAGCGTGGGCGCGCCCAGCAACTGCCCCGAGACCATGCTGCCGGCGAACCCGGCAAACGGGTCGCCCGTGGTTTCCGTAGCTTCACGGGGTGCTGCCTCGGTCTCCGGGGTAGCAGCTTCGGTCGCAGCGGCGGCCCCGCTGCTCTCGGGGGCCACCGCTGCGATTTCGAGCGCCGCGCCGCCGGTTTCGCCCTGGGCAAGGAGCGCCTGGCTCGCCTGCGACTCGGCAAAAGCGGTCGAGGGTCGGAACGATGCAAACATCCAGGCGAAGCCCAACGCGCCCAGCAGCGCTACCCAGCCGATGAGCTTGCCGCGCGAGAAGACCCAGTCATCCTCTACGGCGTCGTAGGCGAGGAAAGCACCCCGCTTGAGCTTGCGCACCGAGCCGCCCCACTTGGTGCGCCGCTCGAGCTTCTCACGCGGGTCCTGGCCACCTAACTTGACCTTGGACTCCATCAGCATCGCCGCGCGGTGGTGCTCGGCGTTCTCCGAGGCGCGCAGTTGCTCGATCATCGCGTCGTAGTCGTCGTGGTTGGGGTCTGGAACTTCGCGGCCGGTGAGCCGCGCGACCTCTTTGGCGGCCTCTTTGGGCAGAAAACTCTTCATGACCTACTTTAGCACAGTCTCAAAGTTAGATACGAGGATTGGTAACCCTGCTATAGTAGGCGTGCCTTTAGGCAAACTTTACGGAGGTGGGTCATGAGGAAAGCGTGGTTGTGGTGGTTGGTCGGGTCGGTGCTGGTATTTAACTTGGGCTTAGGCACCCTGGCGTTGGCGCAGGGACCTTCGATTGGAGACGGTGGACTCACCTTCGACGCCCCCGCTAAGGCGGTGGGCGGTTCAGCGTGCAACGCCGCGAAGTCGCTGCGCTCGTTCGTCGGCGGCGCAATTGTGGCCGTCATTTTCGTCATCGGCATTTTCATGTTCTTGGCCGGCAACAGCCGCGGTGGCTTCGGCTTACTGTTCACGGGCTTCGTGGGCGCGGTGCTACTGGCCACCATGCCGACCTGGATCAGCACGCTCATCGCAGGCTGCACGCTCTAAAAGCGCGCGTTCCGCCGTTCGAGTGGGTGGACGACCACCCACTCAGGAGGTTCCCCGTGGAAAGTCTGCCGAGTTTTCGAGTCGACAGCGGCTCGGTGCGTATCATCTTCGGCTTGACGATGTTCGACCTCGCCGCGGTCGCGCTTCTATGGTTGACGATTTACCTGCTCTGGCCCAGTTGGCTGACCCTCCTGGGCGGTTTGGCCGCGGGTCGGGGCTTTGTCACGCTGGCTCGTCTTGTCAAGCGCCTCATCCCCGGCTACGCTCTGCACCAGTTCGTGGGGTGGCTGGGGCAAGCCAACTACTTTGAGCCCGGCCTCGACCCTGAACCCACGCCCATTTTTCCACAGGCCGAGTAATGCTCGAATCCCTGCTCAAACCCTTTCGCCGCCATAGCGGAAACTTGCTAAAAGAATTCCCATGGATTGAACTCGACCGGGGCGTGATGCACACCCACGACGGCTTCTACGTGGTGGGTGTCGAAATCGACGTGCCCAACACGACCTTTCTCGACAACCGGCAACACCTCTTTGAAACCTATCATTATCTGTTGCGAGAACTGCTGCCCGCAGGCGCGCGCCTACGCCAGGTGCAAGAGGTGATGAGCGCGCCGTACAGTACCGTCAGCGACTACCGCAACCGCGTCACCGCCCGTGAGCCGGGGCTGCGCTGGCTGTTGGACAAGCGCGCCGACGCGCTCGAGGCGAGCTGGGAGCGTGGCGACGTGCGGATTATGCGCACCTCGCTGCTGGTACGGTTGGGCCGTAAGGGCAAATTCGACGCCTCGAAAACCCTGGCCCGCACCGAAACCGCCCAGCGCCTGCGCGACGACGTGATGCTGGTTTTTCAACGCTTGGGGTTTGCGTGTCGGGCGATGGACGACGACGACGCCTACCGGCTGTGTTTTAGGTTTGCCAACCCCGACTTAAAAAGCGTCGGCCTGGGACCCTACGTGCCGACCCAAGACTTTTACCCCAAGGAGTTGCTGAAGCGCTCGCGCGGCGCGCGGCCCAGCACCTTTCGCGCCCAGGTTCTCAAGTCGGGCGTCGGCAACGCCCGGCTCGACCGTCTCCGGCTGGGCCACTCGTACTGCCGCATTGTCGCCATGCACACCAACCCCGTACCGACGACGAAACTGGGTATGGTTCACGCGACCGAGCACGCGGGCGACAACTACGTGGCGATTACCGACTTTTACACCGAGGTGGCCGAGCGGTTTTACAAGCGCCAGGCGGGCAAAAACCAGTGGTATCAGGGCGCGCTGGAAACGCGCGGCTATATCGACCGGGAAACCGTCGAGCTGGCTAAAGCCTCGACCGCGCTGCTGGACCGCATCAACGCCACCCATGACAAGTTCATGCAAGTCTCGAGCGCGATTTTGCTGTTCGACACCGACTGGGGCCGCCTGGAGCGGCGCACCCGCACGCTTTACGGTGCGCTCTCGCACATCCCCGGCAACCCGTTTGTGATTCTGGGCCGCGGCGTCGCCGAGGCGTGGAGCAACCTCGCGCCCTACACGGGCGGCGAACTCAAAAAGATGGTCATCACCACCTCGTGCGCCAACGCGGTTCACTTTATGCCGGTGACGGGGCCTTGGAAAGGCTCCAAGGACCCCCAGGCGATGTGGTATTTCGCCAATCGCTGGTTCGGCGTCACCAAGGTCTCGCCCTTTGAACAGGTGGGTCCGGGTGGCCACAACGTGGTGGTGGTGGGCGGCACGAGGTCGGGCAAGTCGTTCGGCGTCCAGAAGATGCTCTCCGAGGCGCTGGCCTTCGCCACCACGCGCGCGGTGGTCATCGACAAAGGGTTAGGCTATAAGCAGCTCACCAGCCTGGCCGAGGGCGCGTACATCGACGTGGCGAAAGAAACCTTCAACCCCTTTACCTTGGCGCGCGGCGTAACCGAACCCGACGACGACGACGTTAACGATGTCACCTTGGCGGTGCGCTCGATGATTCATTCCGAGCCCGGCGAGCGGGGCGAACTCGACGCTTCGCTTATAGAGGCGGCGGTGCGCAGCGTTTACAAGTTCAACCGCGTCGAGCGCGCCGGGGTGGTGCAGCTCAAAACCCCGACCCTGTCCGAGTTCGTCAAACGGCTGGGCACCTTGACCGAGCTGAACGGCCGACCGCTCACGACCACGCAACTCGAGTGGCGCGAAGCGCTTGTCAACCGCTTCGGGCGCTGGACCGGCACCTCCACGCTGGGCCGGTTCGTGGACGGCCCGAGCACGGTCGACGTGGACGACAAACGCTTTTGTTACTTCGACATCGAAGGGTTGGTGAAAAACCCCGACCTCGCCCTCACCGGCGTGCTGCTGGTGCAAAACTTCGTCAAGAAGTTCAACAAGACCCACCGGGGCGTACCCATTCTCAACGTGCTCGACGAGGCCTGGACCCTCATCAAGAACTCGCCCATCGGCCGCAGCATGGTCGAAGACAGTTACCGCACCGCCGCCAAAAGCGGGGTGGGCGTCATCACCTCGACACAGTCGCTCGACGACCTACCCGACGCGGTGCTTGACAACACCCGAATATTCTTCTTCTTCGCCTCTTCAGAACGCGAACGTGAGCGCTGGATTGAGCGCTTCAAGCTGTCGCCCGCAGTGGCGGCGCTTGCCCGCAAAGTCCATATCATCTACGGCCAGTACGCCGAAGCGCTCTGCATCGTCAAAGTGGGCGACCGCTACGAAGGGCAAATCGTCGCTATCCACGGCACCGGGGCCGACCAGTTGACCTTTACGAGCGAGCACAACCACCAGGCCGTCATCGAAGCGGCCGTGGTGCGTCACGGCGGCTTTGTGGCCGCCGTAGAAAGTGGGGAGTTGGCAGCATGAAACGCGTTTTTGTTTTTTTCCTTTTGGGCCTAGCGGCGTGTGGGGGTCCCGAGACGGTCAAGCCACCCGGCGGCGTCCCGGACTGCCTCAAAAACGACTCGGTCATCCGTTTCTCCCTCGGCGAATCCGTGTCGCAGCCCACCGGCGACCGCGCCTTTGCGACGGTCTTGCCCACGCCGGGGAGCTACGAACTCGCGATAGTCGGCATTCCCTTCTACACCGGACTCCTCACGGCGGTTTACCAAAACAACACGTTCACGCCCATCAAGTCGACATTTACCAAGGTGTATAGCCCTACCTTGCGCGTGAGCTTCGAGGCCGAGGCGGGGCCTTTGGACCTCGAAATCAACCACAGCCTGCCCAGGAGCGACTGGACCTGCGACACCTACACCTTCAAGCTCGAGGCGCGCCCGTGAAACGCCTGCTCGTGTTCCTCGCCCTAACGCTCTGCACGAGCGCCTTCGCCCAGCGCGAGCTGGTCAACATTTTCGAGCAGTTCAACAGCCAGCTCGAGCAGTGGTGCCCCACCGTCTCCACCCTCGACCCCGGCAGGCTCGGCCTACCCGAAATCAGCTCGGCGACTACCTGGCTGTGTGGGCTGTCACCGTCCATCTCGCGGGCCACGAACTTGCTGAACGGCTTTACCGGCGACCTAAACGGCTTTATGGGCGGGGCGGTCAACGACCTGATGGGCCTCGTCACCGACGTGACCGGCCTGAATTTGGGCGACTTCGACGCGGGCAAATACATCGACGCGGCCACGATGGCGGTTAGCGGCGACTTAGAGGGCGGGGCGGTGCTGTTCGCGCCGGTGGTGGGCGAACTCCTCGCGCGCGCCAGCGCGGCCCGAATGACCACGCTGTCGGGTGGCCCCCGTGAGGGAGCAACGTCCTTGGAAAAGCGCATCAACGCCAGCGCGGCCACCGACCCGGGCCGCCTGCTGGGTGAAACGAACAACCTCGCCCAAACGGGTGAGGTCGTGATGCGCGCCGCCGAGGCCGGGGACACGGCCTCCATCGCCCGCGAGATGGCCGCGACCAGCTTGGCTAGGGGCGACGAGCAGCAGCTGTTGCTGCGCGTCACTTCGCCCGACCCGAGCGGCGTGGCTATTCCCAAAGGCACCGCCGACAAGGCCGAGGACGCCGCTAAGCTGTGCGTCTCGACGCGCTGCGCCGCCCAGGCCCAACTCAAGTTCGCCACCGACATGGCGCGCCAGGATGCCGTCTCGACGGCCAACATCACGACGGCGGTGAAAGAAATGTCCCTCCAGCAAAGTTTGACCACCCAGCAGCTCGCCACGCTGGCGCAAGGCCAGGCCGACGAGCAGGTGCGCGCCATCAACGAGCGCCTGGAGAGTTATTACAGCGACTTGGGCGTGGCGATGGTCAAGGCGCAGGGTATCGAAGACGCCTACAACCAGCTCGCTGAGTTTATGAAAGCGGCGACGCCGTGAAATTCGTAGGGATCCGGCTCGGCGTCGCGACGCTGCTCGGGTTCACGCTGCTGCTCGGCACCTGGGCCAGCGCCAGTCCCGAGCCGAGCGAGGTGCCACTGACCATCGGCCGCTATTTGGCCGCCGACGCCTGGCTGAGCAACCTGCAACAGACCACCGCCCTCTATACCACGGGCATCGGGAGCTGGGCAGGCGCGCTGGTGGCGCTCGGCTGCGTGCTCAGCCTCATCTTCACGATGCTGCGGGGCAGCGTCACGGGCTACCTCGACTTTTTCTCGCGCTTGCTCATCGTCGCCTTTATCTTCGGCTCGATAACCGGGCTGACGCAGTTCAACTTCTGGATGTGGAACAAGCTGCGCGAGTGGTCGATGCAAGAGGTCAGTGCGACTTTCGTTGCCGGCGCGCCCGAGTTGCAGCGCCTGGGCGCGGACTCGGCCATTTTGCTCACCGCCTTGGGCGCACCTTCGATGTTGAGCGCCGCGGGCGAGGCGAGCGCGATGGTCGCTTCTAAAGCTGGGGCTGCTGAAATGGGCGGGCAAATCTCGCGCTTTCTCAACCTGGCGATTGTGCCGATCTTGACCTTCGTGGTGATGGCCTACCTGATGATTTTGCTGTCGGGTCTGATGATTGCCTTTGCCAACGTTATTTTGCCCATCTCGGCGGCGATGCTGATGTTTGGCGCAGACATCGGCGCAAAGTGGCTGGGCGCTTTTTTCGCCTCGGTCATGACGAGCCTGTTCGTGGTGGCCTTTATGCCGATTGCTTTCAACGCCACCTTTTCGTTCACCGTGGTGCAGCCGGTCAGGACGCTTAACGACAACTTCGCCAGCGCGGGCGACATCTGGGACGAGTACAAAACGGGGACGGTGCCCCAGGAAATCGTGGACCTGCAAAACAGGATTGCCGAGTTGCAGAAGCAGCGGGCGGAGGCGGTGAAAAACAGCCCGTTCGACCAGTTCATGGCAAGAAACCTCCCAGGCTTCGACGCTTTTGCGCAGCGCATCAACCGTTTGGCAGACGAACTCCAGGCCAAGACCGAAACCTTTTTCAACGACCAGTGGAACCAGGTTTGGACGCTGGCCTCGGCGACGCTCACCGGGGCGCGCAACATGCTGTTGCGCATGGCGCTCTTTTTGCTCGGCACGCTGGTGGGTCTTTACTTTATCGGCTCGTCGTGGCGGGGCATCGCCGGACTTATCGGCGGTGTGGGCATGGCTGTTGCCATGAGTCTTTCATCACCGCTCAACGGGCTGTGGCCGAGCGGCGGCGGGGGCGGGGACAAAGGCTTTGCGCTCGACACGCCCAAGGTCCCTGCCGAACCCGCGACCTCGTCGGGCGGCTTCCACGGCGGTCCGCTGGCGACGATGCCGGGTACCACGCTGTCCTCGACCGAGGGGCCGAGCAGCGGCGGCGGGTACGCCGCTCCCGCGCTGAGCGAGGCCGACTGGACGGATGCGGAGTGGCGTGAGGTCAATAGTTCGGGCGCACTGAACTCAGGCCGAGAAGCCCTCCCGGAAGGGACTCGAGAACTGTCCGGGGGTTCCAAAGCCCTGCCGAGCGGCGACGAGAGGAGTCGGGCGTGAGGTGGGCCGCGCTGCTCCTGCTACTGACCGGCACGGCCCTGGCCCAACTGCCCACCGCCCTCGGCAGCGACGAGGCGGTAGCCGCGCAAATCGACGGCGCGCAGAAAAGTGTCGAGATGGTGGTGCCGAGCCTGTGGAGCCAGAGCATAAGCGAGGCGCTGCGCCGCGCGGCGCAAAACCGGGGCGTGGCGGTTCGCCTCGTCGTCCAGCCGCGTTACGCCGAAGCTCCCGACGCTTACACCTCCTGGCACGCGCTGCAAGGCACCGCCTCGGTGCGCTTGGGCGACGACACGTCAGGCGTGGTCGCACCTGCTACGGGTTCGTACCTGCTTATTGACGGCGCGGTGCTCGTCGACGGCCCCTTTGTGAGCAGCCCCACCCGGACCTTCGACGCGCGAGACACCTACGCGGTGCGCGACCCTTCCCTCGTCGCGCCGCGAACACGCGCTTTTGAAGGGCTCTGGCAGGGCGCAGTGCCCTTTGTCAGTTTTGTCGACACGCTCGAGTTTGGGCCGCAGCGATGAGTTTACACCTCAGCCCCTGGATCGCCACCAGCCTGTGTATGCTCTACATCGACGACCTCAGAATCGGTGTTTTCGTGGCTGTACTGCTTTTTTTGACCCTTTATTTCTTGACGCGGCGGGCGCGCGGTGTCTTACCTGAGCCCAGCGACGTCGCGCCGGGACGTGTCATGCTTTTAGCCGTCTTGGGCCTGTTCGTTATGAACGCTTTTGTGCGCGTGCTGGACTTAATTCCGGTCGCCGCGTCCTCGGCCCAGGACGTCCCGGAAATCTTCTTTGCGCCCCCGCCACCGGCTGCCACGGGCGAAGCGGGTATGTCGGGATGGAAATATATTGCGACACAGCCCTTCGAAGTGCTTAGAGCGCTTTTGCTCATCGCGCTCGTCTACGCCGTGGTCGGCGCTTTTTTTCTCCTTGCCTCGATACTGCCGGGGGTGTTTGCGCTACGCGTGGCGAAGGTCTATGACGCTTACGCGAATGCCGGAAGTGACTACACGTCCGAATCTTAGCAGGACGGTTTAGCCTACCAGCATTTCCCCAAGTTTTAGATTCTTTGGCTAGCGTGGGGAAACTAGGTCGGCAACCTAGTCCTCGTTACAACTCAGTGACGGTGGTAGAAAAGCTTTTGGCATTTATTTCTTTGTTGAGCAACTGATGTGTTGCTTTCTCAAGCCCTTCACAAACCCGTCTTAAGTCGGAGTGAGCTGGCACTTTAGGGGCCAATCCAAACTGGTTCGCTATTTTCCGTGCGTAGTCCTCGTGGCTGTGCCTTCCTGCTTTCATATAGCCGAAAATTAAAGAGGTTGGCGCTAAGACTGGTTTCACGTATAACGCGGCACCCCGCTTTGTCAACAAGTCGTTTCGAACGTTTCTTCGCTTTCCATGATCAATACTTTTCAGTTTCCCGTAATGGTCGAGATCCAACGACCTGAGCATAAGTTCTGTGGACAGCGTTACGGGCAGTTTGAGGTCGTAAACAGTGTTGGTGTTGGTGTTAAGTAGCGCGTCATTTATCTCGGCAAGTTCGGCGATACCGTCGTCAATGTTGGCGCAGTAAGCGGAGGCCAATGGAAACCAGTACATCATTTGGTCAGCCAGACCTCTAACGGAGGTGTGCTTTACTTGCCTTGCCTCGAAGAAAATTTGTTTTAATTCGCCTTCGTGAACCAAAACGGGGAGGTCGTAGGAGGATACGTGGAGGGATGCCTCGAGCCTGAGTGCCGCGAAAAGCATTCGTGTAGAAAACCATTCCTTCTTCAGTTCATACGGAATATCGAAGGATGTTCGGTACGCAATGCCCGCTTCGCCTCGCCATAACCGCGCAACAGCTAAAAACCACACCTTCATTACCGCGTAATAATTCGCGAGGTTGTAGTTGACACCATTTGCCAATTCGATAGCCTTGTTGAGCAGACCGTCTCGGACTGGAAGCTTTCTTACTGTTCGTTCGGTACCCTTTGCCTCAATCAGTTTCCTGCATATATCCACGAACCAGTTGGTCACTTGAGCGTTCATACCGGGTATGCTGGGAACGGTCAAATCATCGGCACCTATCAAGCACTGCAATTCTTGAATATAAACTTGAATGAACTTAAAGTTTCCCTTGGCAGTCGCGTTTTGCGGGTCTGCATGAAGCTTGTAAAGGAGGTCAAGACCCTCCACAAAGTTACCCAAATGTGCGAAACAGTAAGCGGTGACGGAGTCGTCCAAAGCTTTGCGAAAGGGTGTCCTGATGTCTAAGCCGGGTTCTTGTTGCAACTCTTGTACCGTGGCGGCGATTCGTCCCTCCCTGTACCTTATAGAGACCAGTTCAAATCGCGCCTCAGAAACCGTAATAGCAGCCTCGAGAATTTGGGCATAATCCAACGCCCGTGCTGCATTTGCTTCGGCTTCTGCAAAGTTACCGTTGACCCGGAGACTCACAGCGTAGGCTAACCGTGCCATACACTCTACTTCCCGCTGAAAGGGAGACTTCTTTTCCTTTCCTATTTCTTGAAGTAGGTCGCGTAGCATGGCTTCCGTGTTGACTGTACCTTCTACGGCATTGTCGGTCTTTCTTGCTCTGTCTAAGGCAGGCTTGGTGGCTAACCGCATCGCTCGACCGTAATACTCGATCAGGTTGTCGTCTGTATAAAGCAGCTGGGTTACCAGTTCTGCAAACCGGTCATAGTCGTTGCCGAAATAACAAGTGCATACAGCGCGGCAGTTTCCGATTGCCGAATTCAGGTTTAGCAACCGATTGGTGATCGACTCAATGCTTTCACTTTGGCGCTGGTCGTGAAACCAAAGTTGAAACTCTTTGGGTGACCAGAGGTTTATGCCATCGTAATATTCCACGAGTGCCTTTTGCTCAAGTCCTGCCCGGTCAAGACTTAAAGCCTCTAAGTATTCAAGACGTGTGAAAGCTAAAGATGGCGGAGGTCATTAAGCTGAACCCAAGCTGGACATAAACTTGAACGTTGATAAAACCTGAGCGCGTACTATGGGGTTACAACTCACGGCCACCGCCCCACCGACAGCCGAGACCTAAAGCCCCGGCCTGTGGCTGTTGGGGTCCTCTTTTAACGTATGACAACATGCACTCAGCACAGTGTCATTTACCTTTGTTGATGAACTCGCTTTGACCCCCACAATGACCAGCATAAGGACGATGGCAGTTAGACCGATAACCTTTTTCACCATAAACCCCTCCCCAGTAAGACTTTAGCACTTTTCAACTGGCGCGATGACTTATGAAAGCCCCGACTTAGGTGTTACAGGAACACCGACAACGGGTTCGTATATTGTTTGAAACGACTCAAACGCCTTAGCGAGTGTTTTTTCGCTGAACACGTCGGCGATGCCTAGGATGTTGAGGCTCCCTAGCAATGTGGCTCGTTTGCCTTGAGTCATAAGCGAAATGAGTTGCTCCACAAAGACTTCTCGGTTTTCGACGAATTTTTGCTGTAGAAGTAGCCTGGCGATAATCCCAAGAGTGTAGTCGACGGTCTGAAAAGGTTTTGTGAACGTAAAGGGATTCGACCACCGCCTAGCCTGGAATTTTGGAAAGTTTGACCAATCTGAAAAAAATGCGTCGTGATTGGCGCGGTAGTAGCTGTCAAAAAGGCGCAAGTCCGCGGGCGGTCGTTCTGCGAAGAACCAGTGCTGCATCAGCTCTCGTTCTCGCATGGCGACCAGCGTGCTCAGCGTTCGTTTCATGGTTTCGTGCAGTAGCTGCTTTCGCCGCGTTTCAGACAGCAACGCTCGTTCTGACAACAGCGTCATACCAATAAGTTCAAACACGGCTGCTACGACTTCGCTGATCTCCGTGTCCGGCACCAAGGTCCAGTAGTTTTGGTTGCGGGTGTTCTCTTGTGAAAAGCGAAAATGGATAGCGTGTCCGAATTCATGAAAGACCGACTTCAAGTCCTCAGGGGCAACGGTTTGGCATATGACCAAGGGCTGTTTGGAGTTGTAGAGGTAACCGCAGTAGTTCTTCATCTGCATTTTACCCGCACGGTTGGTTAGGTCTACCGACCCGTAGTTGAGCGCCTCTTCGACGATTCTCCCAAACCTGGCGTCGAGGTTTCCGAACGTGTCAGCCACTATGTTCGTTATGTTAATGTCATCAAGCTCTGTGGGTGGCTCATCGGCTTGCGTCATCAATTCAACGGCCTCGTCCCAAGGCTTGAGAGTTTTTACACCCAAGGCTTTTTCCTGCGCCTCCCTCAATTGGACGATGGCGGGTTCGAATGCCTGAAGTGCCCGCTCGGACCATTCCAGGGCTGTACTTGGTGAGAACTCACGATTGTGGGTCTGCCAAAACATGTCGGTGTAACTCTGAAAGCCTGACTCGTCAGCGGCGATTTGAAAGGTCTGAAAGAGCTTGTAGTAAGTTTCGAACATCTGCTCTGAAAAAGCCAGACTTTCTTCTTGGGCGGCTAACCAGAGCCTTTTTCTCTCTTCTCTGTCGGCAACCTGATTCAACCTTTTGCTTATCTGAGCAGGGGTTAACGCTTCTCCTTCAAAGGTAATCTTCCGTTGCCCGCTCGCGGCGCGAATCGTTGAGGTGAGGTCAAGGATCGCTTTGCGCGTCTCATCTGAGGTCTTGTCCTGAGAATCCTGGCTCAAAACGGCATGTATGTCAGAGTCTGATGCGGTAACGCCGGACTTCAGGTAGTGGGCCGTCAGCTCGTCGTATAGCCGACTAAACTTAGCCACCTGCTCATTGATGAATTTACCAACTTGTTCGTAATGGTCATTGGTCGTGTCGACGTAGGTATAGAAGTGTGCTATCAGCATGAGGTCGTTGAAGTCCCAGAAGTTCTCGCTCCAACGCTCCAAAAACAGGTCCGTGTTGGATTCATTCAGCTCAAGCTCGAGCAGCTCTCTCAAACTTTTCTCGAGACCTGCCCAGTTGTACTGTTCAACAAAAGATATTTCTGGAAGGGTCGACGTTATCGCCAGCATTTTATAATCATAGTATGAGGCCACGAGTGCTCACAACAGCAGTGATGAGCATCCCCTTTGCTGCCATCGTAGCGGTTTTCTGTTTACAGTTCTATTTGGTCAAGACCCAATCACTGTCGCCTTGGGCTCTAGGCAGTTTCGGTATGTTTTCAACAGCCACGCAGCTGTACGAAGGCCGGTTCCAGATTTGGTTGGTAGGTGTTGAGCAGGATGCGCAATCCGAAGAACTCATCACCGATTTTACGAGTCTAACGCTTCTGAAACAAAAAGCTGAAGTCTTGCCGTCAAGCAATAACATTCAAGAGCTGGGTCTAGCGGTATGTAGGCTGAACACGCCAAAACGACCCTTTGGTGTGCGAGTAGATTATTGGACTTCTAGCTACAAACGCTCGGAAGCACGTCTGGCACTGGCAAAAAGCTCAGAATTTCTTGTTCCATGTTGAACCTTGACCGTCAACTCGGCTCGAGCCGATTGCGGACGGCTTTTGCACTCACCTTCCTTTTTGTCACCGGATTCGAGCGCAATCTAGTTTTGTATCAGTATGGGTTACTTCTTTTTTTTGCAGCGCTCATCCTGTTCGACGGCCTTCTACACAGCTTCTATTTTTGGGGGGCTCTCACCACCTACCTAGCGGTCTTTTTGGGACTGCTTTGGTTCACTGTGGACAATCTTTCCTTCCTCTTTTTCTACTGGTGTCTGGGCTACACCCTCTATCTAGCTATCGACCGCCCGACCGGTGCCTTCCGCACCTTTACTCAACTGATGATAGGTACGGTATTTCTTCTGGCTGTCGTTTGGAAGCTGATCTCACCGGACTTTGTTTCTGGACAGTTCTACGAGTGGGAGTTCATGACCGACAAACGGCTGGGACCAGTCGCCGTCCTTTTGGTTAAAGACTACACGTTCCAGGAATATCAGGAAAACGTGCGGTTGCGAGAGCAAAGCTACACGCTTGACCGAACCGCTATGCAATTTAACTTTCACGAGGAGTTCACCTGGTTGGCAAAATTATTTACCTTAGGAACGGTTTTTCTAGAGTCTCTGGTAGCTATTATGTTTCTACTACCCTTTGAAGGGTTAAGGATTTGGCGCACGGTTTCACTATTGACCTTTGTTGTCGTTGCATATCCAGTAGTTCCTGTAACCCAATTTGGCGGGGTGTTGTGTGCAATGGGCATTGCTCAATCCAAACGCCGTCACGAGATTTGGGCCTACTCCAGCGGCGTTGTTTGGGTTTTTCTTGTAGGTTTCCGTACCTTTTTCGTCAACTGATCAAGCAATGAACGCTGGTGAATCCTCGAACCGGTAATGCCTAACATTTTCTCTTGTGAATTTAAAAGCAAAGTGTCTTAAAAGGGTCAAAGTGTCTTCAATGAGGCGCGTTAAACTCCAACTCACTAAGGCGACATCAATGTTCTTGGGAGGGGGACATGGACAGGCCCGTTGATTGTGACGTAGACATAATGCCCAACACCTTCACCATCCACCTGAAAACGCCGTCTGGGAAGGAAAGCTACTGCCTGCCTATAAGCCAACTTAGCGCCCTACGCACCTACCTAAAAATCCTGACTTGCATGAACGCGAAGAGTACCGTCGTCACGCCTGTGGAGAGCAAGAAGCGTAGCTGTAGTTAGGAGGGGAACAAGTAAAAGTTGCCCGCACTGGCGCTTAGCACCTGCACCACCGTACCCAACGCGACGCCCTCGGCAAACGTGAAAGCAAGTTTGCCGCCAGGCTGCGTTTGGACGTGGCGAAGCCTGTTCAATTTTGGCGGAGGCGAATTTACCTCGAGACTGAATACTATCGGCTGACCAAAATGTTCCAAACTGAGCGTTAGCAACTTGTTCTTGAAGGTTGCCGAGACTAGATTGAGGTTTTCCAGCTGTGGCAACAGGTCGCTCAAAAGCCCACGCGGCAGGTCTGGCCAGCCCTTGGCCTTGAAAAGTGCATAATCCCGTCCCCCCGTTTCACCCGGAAAGTACACCGGGTCGAACACCTCGGACTGGATCAGCGCCAGCCTTTCCAACGTCATCGCTTTGGAGAAAAACTTGCCTTGGCGCGCCTCAATCACCCACAACGAGACGTTGGCCTGGGAAAGGCCCAGCGCGCGGCCGAGCGCGCTGGCAGAACCGCGCTCGGCCGGGTCGGGGGCTTCGAAAAAGCGGCTATAAAGTTCCCACCGCTTGATGTCGTAGCCCTCCTGGATGCGCCAATCGAGTTCTTTGGCGGCGTAGTGGTTCATGACACGCAGCTCGCTGTCGGAAAAGCCATGCGCTTTGGCGATGGTGCTCAGGCTGCCGTGTCGCTGATACTCGCGCTCGAGCCAGCCCGCCTCGCACCAGGGTGGCATCTCCGCGAGCAGGTCGTCTATATAGGTCTCGACGTAGGCCTTGGGCAGCGTGAAGGTCCGCCCCGCCACCTTGAAGGTGATGTTCACGCGCCCGTCTGCCTCAACCTCGACGGCCAAGAGGTGCGGGCTGCTGCGCGCGAACAGGTCGGCTAGGCTACTCATTTATACGTGTCTGCGGGGGTTGAAGCAAAGCGAAGCATGGCCTAGCTTAAATCAACCCGCTTTTCGGCGTCCACCCCCTCGGGATAAACTGGTTCATGCTTGAAGAAATCCGCGCCAGCGAGATAGGAAACTTCGTGTATTGCCACCGGGCTTACTGGCTGGCCGAGCAGGGCGAAAAGCCCCGAGAGAGTCAAGCTCTCCGTGACGGTCGCGCCTCCCATCAGCACCTCGCCACGGGCGCGGCGCAGGTTCAGCGCGACGAACGAAGAGGCTCGTCCGGGTACGCCGTCGCCCTCGTTCTCGTCGCGCTGGCCGCGGCGCTCTGGCTTTTGCTGTGAACGCCCTGGCGCTGGTCTTAGTGGCTCTCGCCCTGCTCGTCCTGGCGAGTTCGGCCACGCTCAAGGCGCGGGCGCGCCGACAGCGCAACGCGCTGAAGCTGGGTGGCGGCGAACTCGTGTATCTGGACGAGAGTGTCAAGAGTGAGGTGCTCACCTCTCAAGCCTGGGGGTTGAAAGGCAAACCTGACCTGCTGCTCAAGCGGGGTGGGTTCATCATTCCGGTCGATCAAAAACCAGGGCGTTCCCGCCAGCCGCCTTTTCCTTCCCACACCTTCCAGCTCGCCGCTTATTGCGCGCTGGTCGAGGACGTTTACGGCGTCAGGCCGACGCACGGCGTCATCCGCTACGAGGACCGGGATGTGGAAGTGCCTTATACCCCTCAGCTTGAAGCGAAGCTGAGGCAAACGCTGCAAAGCATGAGAGAAGCCCGAACGGCCGCGGACGTGGCCCGCAATCACGATTCGGTCGCGAAGTGCCGAGGCTGCGGCTTTAGAAATGGCTGCGCGCAGAGCCTGGCACATCGTCACACCTAGTTCGTCCGGGTCTATACTCGAATCCAAAGGAGGTGACTGTGACCTGTATCCTCGCTGCACTCGCTGAGTTGGCGGTCGTCGGTGTGCTCTCGGCAGCGTGCTATCCCTTCGGCTACATGCTGGGCGACTTGTACGAAAAACGGCGCGCCCGCGCTCGGCTTCTCGTCTGGTAAAGGGCGCGGGCCTTAACCCGCGCCTTCCACCTCCAAACCGAGCGCCACCACCGCGCTGCGCGCACCGTCGCGTAACTGCACGGTGACGACGCGCACGCTCGGTTCGGCGTCACCGTCCACCGTCACGTCCAGCACTGCCCGCGCGCCCTCGACGCGCTCGCTGACCTGCACCCCCTCGGGCAGGGTCACGGCGACCTCGAGGTCGTAGGCGTCGGTTGTCAGGGCCACGCTCAAGGCGTCGCCGGGCAGGACTTTGTTCGGGAAGTCCGACACGCTCACCGCCAGCGGACCCACCGGCACAAGCGGAATCGTGCAGGCCGTGAGCAGGCCGAGCAGCAGCACCACCTTCACCACAGCGCGTCCAGGTCGAGCCGGTAGCCCAGGCGCAGGCCGAGGGTGAGGTAGTCGACGGCCAAGGGGTTGGGTTCGCTCAAGCTGCCCAACCCGTAAAGCCGCGGGAGATGACCGTTGACTTCGGCGCTGACGAATAGGCCGCTGGGGAAGGCCACACTAACCTCGCCCTCGGGAATGGTGCGGCCCGGCCCGCCCGCCAGGTCTTGAACCAGCCCAACGCGCAGCGCGCCGCTGAGGAGCGCGTCGCCCAGCGGCGCGCTGACGCCGAGTTCGGGCACGATGACCTGGTAGACGCTGCCGACGCGCCGGTAAGTCACCCGTGGGGCCAGCGTCACGCCGCCCAGCGGCAATGCGTAGCGCGCGCTGCCCACGACGTTGAGGCGGTTGAGGCGACCGAAACCGTCCTCCATCAAGAAGCCGCCGAATAACACGTCCAGCCCCGGCACGACGGCGTCCGCGCCGTCGCCGTCGTGCTCCACATAGCCCCCCAAAGCGAGTCCGTCCGCACTGCCCCCCAGCGCGGCCACTCGTAGCGCCGGTGACAGGCGCAGTACCGGCCCGACCAGCCCAGTGGTTCTCAAAGGCCCCGCGAAGTAGCGCGCGGTCACGCCAAAGGCGGGACTCAGGTTGCCCTCGACCGTCAGCTCGAGCGCCCGTTCGTCGAGCGACAACCGTCCCCCGACCAGGGGCGTAGCCAGCGCGGCCTCCAAGCGCCCGCTGGCCGCCCGGCCCCGAAAGCCTGCGCTCACCGCCAGCACGCCCTGCCAGGCGCTCTCCCGCGCGGCCAGGGCGGCCGCGACGGTGTTGCCGAGTTCGCGCATCTGCTTTGTCGCCTCGCCCAGGGCTTCGTCCTGTGAAGCGGCGAGGTCGTCCAGGCGCGCTTGCAGCGCCGCGATGGCGTCGCGTTGGATTTCCAGCCCCTCGCTCATGAGGCGGCTTTGCTCGGGGTCGAACACCGGCGTGGCCTCGACCTCGGCGCGGAGCTTGCCCACGCTGTCGCGCAAGGCCGAAACCTGAGCCGCCAACTCTGCGCGCAAGGCTTTGACGTCCTGCGCCGCGAAAACCGCCTCGTTGGACGCTTCCGTGGCTAAGCCTTGCACGTCTTCAAGGGTTTCCACCACGCCCTCGGCGCGGGCGCTCGCCGCCTCCAGCCGCTCGAGCCGCGAGAGCGCCCCGTCCAGGTTGGCGATCAACAGTTCTTGCTGGTCGAGCGCGTCTTCCAAGCTGGTCTGCACGCCGATCACCTGCGTCCACAACTCCTCGAACGGCTTGGTGCTGGCCGCCGCCCAAAAGCGCGCCAGGGCCACCGCCAACTGGTAGCGCGTCACGCCGCCGTCGCCTGAGAAGGTGCCGTCGGGAAAACCTGTCAAGATGCCCAGGTCAACCAAGTCTTCGACTGCGTTCTCGGCCCAGTGGCCGGGCGGGACATCTTGAAACTGGGCCTGGGAAACGCTCAGAAGGGCCAGGACGAGCAACACTAACAAACGCTTCACCCGTCAGCCTCCCCACGGCTCGGCGACTTGCCAGAGCGCCCTGAGCTGGGCGATAAAGCTGCCGCCGAAGGTGTCGATGTCGAGGTACTGGGTGGCTTTGTCCGCACCCGAAACGAAGCCGCCTTCAAACAAGTAGCGGTAGTCGGCGACCAAGACCCCTTCGGTCAAGCTCGGCAGGGTACGAATCTCGACCCCCTGCCGGGCGAGTCGGGTGACCTCGGGCGCATACGCGTCTTGTCGTTGGACAATTAAGTACACGCGCACGCCCCGCGCGCGTGCCTGCTCGAGCGCGGCGGCCAAGGCGGGCGCGGGCGCAGGCGTCAGCGCGAACACATGCTCCTGGGCGGCGTCGACGGCCGCCTCGATCGCGCCCGCGTCGGTTACAGCTTGTTGAAGGGGCGCGTCGAAGGGGGTCTGCGCTGCGGCGACACCAAGACACAGACATAGGCTCAACCAGACCTTGCGCATCAGGGTTCCTCCTTGAGTTCGGGGCGGGCGAGGAGCGGCCTCAGGGTGCGCGGGATGGCGAAGCCCTCGGGGACGCTCGCCCAGTCGGTGTGAAAGCGCGGCCCCGCGTAGACCATCACGTGCGGCGGTAGCGGCGCGAAGGTGAGGCCCGGTACGGGCGGAAAGTAAGACGCCCAGCAGGTCGCCTGGCGCATGATGGGTCGGTGGGTGACGGGCACCACGTCGGGCTTTTGGTACAGCTCGAAAAAGGGCGCGTAGCCCAGACAGGCGGCTTGGCTGGGCAGGCCCGTGCCGAAGTGGCTCGGCAACCCGAACCAGATGTTCTCGAGCGGACTGCTGGGGGCGGCGTAGCGCGGATAGAGTTGGTTGCGGTCCCAGGTGAACAGCATGGTTAAGGTGCGTTTCCAGGTGTCGCCCGCCGATTCGCGCGAACTCAACAGGCGTTTGAGTTCTTCGAGCTTGTACAAGCCCGGCAAGGGGTCGGGGTAGGGCGTCTCGGTGGGTAGCCGCAACAGCCCGAGGTTCGTGCCGATGCCCAGCGCCGCCCGGCAGCCTAAGTCCAGCGCGGCGGTCTGGGTGTAGTAGCTGGCCGCGCGCGGGTCGAGCTTGACGCCTTCGGGAATGAGGCGCGTGGCGACGTCTTCCAAGAGCAGGGGCGCGTTCACGGGGTCGGCGATGGGCGCGACCAGCGCGCCGTCGACCAACAAAGGCGAACTCGACCACACAAGCGCGCCCAGCCCAATCAGTGGCGCGACCACCTCGGTCATGATTTGCTCGGTGTACTCGGGATAGTAAATGCTCAGTGCGTGCTCCCAGGCGGTGGCGAGCTGGCGGCGGATACAGGGGACACAACTCCCTTGCGGGTCGGGGCAGTGCGAGGCGAACAAGTTGACGTCGCATTCCCAAAAACAGGCGGGAAACACCTGCATGGACACGTCGTCGCAAAACTCCGACGGCGGCACGAACAGCGAACCCGCGTACACCAGCCAGAACAGGTCGAGTCCGCCCAGGGTGCAAGCGACGGGCCACCAGGACGCGCCGACGTCCAGCAGGCTGCGCTGGTACGCGCGCGTCTCGAAGCGAAACCAGGCGTCCGCCACCTTCTTTTCAGCCTCGGTCGCGGCTTGCGTGGGCAAAAAGGGCTGCGACCACTCGAAGGGCTGACAGCTTTCGTCATCAAAACCGACCTGCGCGCAGTGCTCGAAGCCCTGCTTGTAGACCACCTCGACAAAAGGCGTCGAGCGGTAAACGCCCTCGCCGGGCGCGCCCGTGTCTTCGATAAAGGAAAGGTAGCCCGCGGTCGTGTCGGGGTCGGGTCGGCTGGGCAGCCCGGGAATATTGGGCCACTCGGGAAAGTCGGGCAGCTCGGGCAAGTCAGGCAAATCAGGAACGGGCAGGTCGGGAATGGGCAGGTCGGGGGGCGTGGGCAGGGACGGCACCTGCGCAAACGCGCACGCCGCAAGGCTAATCAACAGGCACAGAAACCGTCTCACGGACCACGACCTTTCTCGTCTCGCCGCCCATTTCTTGCAGCGTCCAGGTGAGTTCGCCGCTGCCCGGCGCGGCGTCGTCCAACACGATGTAACCGACTTGGGTCTCGCCGGGCTGCACCAGGCCGCGCAGCGGCTCCTTGCGGACTTTGGTCGGCAAGCGCACGCCGTTTTGCACGAACGTCGCCCGGGTGCCGTCGAGCACGATGATGCGCTCGCTGTGGTTGGTAAAGGTGAAAAAGGCGTTGGCCGCGCCGCTGGAGACGGCCGTGACCGAAATGAGTTTGAAGTCGAGTTGCTGAGCTAGCTCGGTGTCCGAGACGGAGGCGTCAGGTGAGGGCACACTCGAGGCACCCACGGGGGGCGTGGTCACACCCACTGCGGGCGTAGTTTCACTCACAGGTGGCGGCGCACTTGTTTGGGGTAGCGGGGTGCTCGGCGGCGCACTTAGGGCAGGCAGCGGCCGACTGCGCTCGATGATGTAGCGCTGCGGGCCGACCAGGTCGGGCTTGACGGTGAGCCGCAGCAAACACGGTTGGCCTTTGACCCAAACGGTCAATGGCGTCTCGGCGGCGGAGAGTTCGGTGGAGAGGTCGAGGCGGTTGCTGCCCTCGGCTTTGGCCGCCACGAAGGGCGTCATGACCTCTTCTTGCAAGCCCTGGTTGGCGGCGTCGGACTGCGACGCGCCTTGAATCATCAGGCCGGGGCTGATGACCCCGCCCGCGTCGATGCTGTCGTAAAACTCAAGAAAGGTCAAGCCGTTGGGCGAGACATACACGTCTTTGCTGATGACCGCGCACTCGTCGCCGTAGTAGCGGGTGACGTTGGATTGGGCCAGGGCGAAGCCGCTTGTCAGCAGCAAGAGGATGAGCGGACGGACTGGGCGCATAGGGTTCTCCTTAAGCCTGCATGGGCGGGGGTGGGGGCTTGGCGGACTGGGGCGGCGCGTCAGGCGTGGTCGCACCCGCTGCGTCAGGCGTGGTCGCACCCGCTGCGTCAGGCAGGGCCATCCTGGGAATGGGCGGGGCCAGGTAGAGCCCCATGAGCTTGCCCAGGCCGTGCTCGTAATAGTTCATGCGTTTGGCGAGAAAGGGCCGCTTGCCCGAGACGAAGGCCAAGATGACTTGGCGATTCTCGCCGCCCAGCGCCAACGCCTCCTCAACGGTAAAAACCTCCCGCGGCGTGGTGCCTTCTGAACGCGACACCGGCATCAACCAGCGGTTGATGGTGCGGCTGGTCGAGCTACTTTCGACTGAGATGTTGTGGCAGCGTTTTTGGATGTATTCGGCGGTGGCGACCGACTCGGTTTTGTAGTAGAGTTGCACCCCGCAGTTGTTCAGGATAGACTCGGTCGCCGCCTTACCGTAGAGGTCGTCGAACTGTGACGGGCTTTGCAAATAAAGCATCACGGTGATGCCGCGGCCCGCGGCGGTGGACAGCAGGCCGTCCAAGTTGCTGATAGGGGCGCGCTTGACCTCGTCGAGACCGGCCAACACCGGCACCGGCGGGTTCCAGCGGTTGCCGTAGAGTTTGCGCGACTCGTCGACGTAGCGGGTCATGCCGACCATGAGTCCGGTAATGAGCATGTTGTAAACGGGCGTGGTCGCTTCCAGCGTGGCTTCGGGAAACTGCAGGTACACGCTGGTGGGTTGCCGCATGAGGTCGGCGGGTTGGAAGTCGTTGCCGCTGAAAATCCAGGCGATGGACTCGGATAAAAAGGCGTTGAGTTTTAAGCTCATAACGTCCCAGGCACTCGTCAAAAACTTGTTTTGAAAGGCGGCGCTGAGTTTGTCCTCGAGCTTGGCCGCGGCGTCGCCACCCATGCCGACAAAACCGTTGGCACGCCGCCGCACCTCCGGGTCGTCGAACTCTGCGATGCGGGTGAAAAAGGTGCTGAGGCCGCCGTCGACGATAATCTCGCGGGCGTACGCGAGCGGCGGCAAACCTTGCAGTTGCGCGGCCCGGAACACCGCCGCCAAGCCCAGCGCCGCGCGCTCGGCGAATACCGGGTTGTCCTGCTTGTGCGGCTCGGTGATGATGAGTCCCGCCGTGTGGTCGCCATCTTTGGTCTTGAGCAGTTGACTAAGTGCGTCGAAGCGGTGCCCCCCGCCTTCGGCCGAGATGCAGTAGACCGTGCCTGTTTCGGCCCGGAGTCCGGCGGTTTCCGAGTACAGCTCGCCTTTGATGTCCAAACAGATAAACGAGCCGCGCCAGATAACCGCCTGCGACATCAAGTGAACCGACTTGCCCGAGCGCGTCGCACCGAACGCGGCCAGGTGACCTATTTCCTGGCGGCCCCCGTAGCCCTGGGACACGGCCAGGATATGCTTACTCGCGCCCCGCAACTGGTGGCCGCGAATGACCTCGCCCCGTGCGGGTTCTAAGTCGGGCAAAGGCAGGTGAAAGCCGACCAGCAGCGCGTAGTGCAAGCGCTTGCTAGCCCAACTTTTGTGGCAAATATCCAAAAGTTCTTTCAACCCGGCAAACATGCCCGAGTAGGGTTTTTGCTTGCCGCGAAAGCCGAAAGGCAGCACCCCAACGACGAGCCCGCCCATAACCAAAAACAGGTGGTTGAGGCCGGGTGCGCCTTTTTGGTCCCAGTACCAGCGCGAGCACGCCCGCTCGACCACCAGGCACTTCGCATACAGGTTGAGGTCGTCCCCCTGCCAACCGCGCGCGTGGACGCGCTCCAACAGTCGAACGTGGACGTCTCCGAAGCTCGTTTTCCCCCCGGCCATAAGCCACAGCCCGAGCCCGAACAGCGCCGCGCCCGCCAGCCAAAAGAGCCGCCGGTAACGTTGCACGAACATCTTCACAGCTCCAACCCCCCTTCGTACCCTTCGAGTCCCAAATGTTGTTCCTGGGCTGGCGTTTCACCAAGGCCGCCGCCGAGTTCGGCGAAGTGCTCGGGGCGGTTCTCGAGCGCCTGGCCGAAACTTTGCCTGACGTCGTCGCGCAGTTGCTCGAAGTCCTCGCGGTCCAGCCGCCGGGAGGTGGTGACTATCAAGTGGACGTGGCCGTGCTCGGTGTGCGCGCCGCCGCCTGAGTGCTCGAAAGCCACCCAGGAAAGCGTCTTTTGCATACGGACCTCAAGCCGGTTCATCGTGTCGCGGGTGAAGCTTTTCATGTCCACGTTCTCGGCGTTTCTGTCGGTGCCCGGCGACACGACCAAGCGGTAGTGGTAGCCACCCGTTCGCCCCGCCTCGTCAAGTCGCGCGTAGACCTCTTCTCGGCCGATGCGGTCGTCGTAGTTCGAGAAGCCGCTGCGCTCCTGGGCCTCACCCTGGTCGTTGGGGCGGGTCATGTAGTAGTAGGCGCTCTCTTTGACCTGCCGGGTGCCGTCCCCGGCTTTGACATAGTTGGCTTTGACGACCGCCCGGCCGCCGCGCTGGCCGGGCTGAGGCGTCCCGGTCGTGCGCACGGTGTCCGGGTTGAACCGTGACGCGCTCACGACCCGCCACCCTTATTCATCTTCGCTCCTTTCTTGCCGCCACGCCTCTTCCTGAAGACGCTGGATGACCTTGGCCGCCTCGCGTGCGTCGTCGATGTCGGCGATGGCCGCGATGATTTCGAAGAGGTCCTCGTTCCCCGTCTTGAGCGAACTCACGGCCAGGCTGTAAGCAGCCTCGTTGAGCGCATAGGCACGCTCCCGGCTGGGGCCGCCCGGCAGTTCGCTCAGCGCGTTGAGCACAAAGTTCCTCGTGGCCGTGGCGTCGAGGGCAGACCGCGCCAACAGGTTGGCCCAGCGGTCCTCGCGCATCCGCAACACCTTGGTAAATTCCGGGACCAGTTGGTCGAGCACAACGCGCTCTGTTTCATAAGCAAGCGCCTTGTTCAAAAGCTCCACAATAAAGTTGCTCAGCGACCTGTTCTCGAGGGTTGCCAAGCGTTTGAGTTTGTCCTCCAAATCCTTGTTCAGATAAATCGACAGGCTGCGCCGCATACCACCTCCAAATGCTACCATACTACGTGTCTAACTTTTATTCTGTCAATGACCTGTAAAAGTATGGATGGGGTGAAAAAGTGTCCTCTTTGCGTGAGGAACGGTAAATCTACAGACTCTACGCTAGAAAATCGACGTGACAATGTTTAGAACGACGTGTCAGGTTCGCGTGTAGCACGATATAAATAGTCTCTTGGCATAGAAGTTCTATGCCAACCCTTATCCTGCCTAGGATTCGCCCCCCGCCCTGGCCGCTGAGCTTCGGCCTCCAATCGGCCTGGTCCTCACCCACGCCGGGCACGTCCCCACCACCCCTTGGAACTGCTTTTTACGCACAGCGTTGACCTCACAAAGGGGCCAAAAGCGGCGCGCAGGATGAAGCCGGAGCCGCTGGAATGACGGCCTCCCAGAGCCCGTGTTTTCCCGAGGCTTCGTCCTGCGACCGGGGCGGCCTCGTAGCAACACAGGGTTGAAAGTAGGTTTAAGCGTCGCACCCCCACCCCTGCCTTCGAGCCCTCTCGGAAAACGTTGCTCGAGCTGAATTTTTGGCTGTTCTACCCTCGACCTTTGCAGCTACATGAGCGCTCACACCCACACAACCTCGGCTCCTGCCAACCTCTGTTCAATAAAGCTCGAGCGTGGTGTCGAGGATACAAAAACGTCCATCGCCAAACCTCAACGTTTGAGCCTCTGGCTAAACATGCTGGCGCTACTATACAACCGTTCTAAGATTGACGATTAAAAACTTTACAAGCTTCTTTTGACAGGTGTAAGGTTGTTCCAAACACCTTCCAAGGAGATCCCTATGCCCCCAAAGTTAGACACGGTCATTGAAGAAGTCGAAACCCTCGAGCAGCGTTTGCAAGAGGCCCGGAGAAAGCGCGACCAACTCATCGCGCAGCGCCATGACGAACGCTGTCGCATCGTCGGCGCGGCCGTCTTGAGCGAACTTGGTAAAGAGAACGGAGCGCTCGACGCCGCACGCCTCATGCCGCTGCTCGACAGCTACGTCACGACCAAACGCCAGCTCGAGCTGTTCCCGGAGGTAGAGGCTTACCGGCAGCGCTCAGGCTTCCCTAACCCCGAGTCCTCGGACGAGGCAGCCGGCGAGTCCGCTCCGCTCGACGACGCGCCCCCTGATGGCTCGAGCTGAAAGCTGCACCCACGCCGCCCACCCACCGAGCGAGTGTCCGGGCCGGGGCTCCCCGACGGCGTGCTTTTCCGCCGTCGCGGGGACGGCCCGGACACGACCACGCCCGCAGCCTCCACCGGCTCGAGCGCAGCGCAGAGGGTATGGCCCCGCAGCAGCGAAGAAATAATAAGCGAGTTGGTGAGGAATGAGCTATCTAGGATGGGTGCTGGCTTGGGGCCGAGGGAGTGGCTTGACAGCACCAGGGGACGGCAGTTTGCAAGCCAACGACCAAGAGGAAACCAGTAGTGGCTGCCTCGGCGAGGTTCGAAGTGTCCTCGTCAGACTACACGTGCGCGGGGCGTTCGCGGCTCGAGTGGGGCCGCGAACACCTCGAGCCGCATGAGTGACCCTCAAAGGGCCGCCAAGTTTCGCCCGGCGGGTGACTGTCACTCATGGCTTTGCTTTTGCCGGACTGGAGCCGCCACGCCGCACTCCCTCAACCCGGAAGAAGCGCCCCCCGGACGCCCGCTTCGAGCTGCGTGCGGGCCGCTTCGCGCCGCAGGTCGTAAACCCAGCAGCGCCCGCCTCCTTGCGCTGCCAACCGCTGCATAAAAGCAATCGCCGCTAGGTCGTCGTCGGGTCCGCAGTAAACGACGTTGACGACGCCCTTGAGTTTGCCCGCCTCGCCCAAAGCAGCCTCGGCGTGACGCGGCTGCCCGTCCGAAATCACCAGGGTCACCTCGGGCTGAGTCTTGACGGCCTCACTCAAGGCCAGCTCGAGCGCGGTGCCGCCCAAAGGGGCGGGCAGGTCCGCCGCCCTGGCGAGGCGTAGCGGTCGGCCTGCAAAGGCGATAAGGCCGTCCCCCGGCCTGAGCACGGCTGACAGCACCTCTTTCAGTACCTCGTGCTTGCTGCGTGCCCCGGCGCGCTCGGCCATGCTCGCCGAGACATCCGCCAGAATCAGCAGGCCACCGTGGCGAACGTAAACACGTCGCACGTGTTTTTCAAATTCCCCTTTGAATCCTTCGGTCAGCTCGCGGAGGCTTTGCAGGGGTTTGGCAAGGTTGCTCACGCTGACACCTCACTTAGGCTGAAACCATTGTAAGCGGGTTGCCCGCACCGTTCAAGGTCGCCAAGGCTCGCCAGGCGGCGGTCGCCTTCGCAATGCTCAAGTCAACCGCGGGTCCCAGTCCAAAGTTTGAACTTCTCCCACCTCGACCACCTCTGCATACTCGGGCTGCACCGGGTTGACCAGGTACGTCATGTACAGCGGGTCGTAATGCAAACCGCTCGGCACCACCACACTCGGCACCGCCAGCACCACCCCCTCAGAGCGGTCCAAGAACTCGTCACCTATCCCCTGCGAGACGAGCGTTTCAGGCCGGGCGTTCCAGCCTGTGGGGAGGAATGAGCTTTCGAGCACAGCCACGTCCGCCTCGTCGAACTCGACCGTGTGGTAAACGTACGCTTTGTTTAGAAACGCCTCGGCGTCGTCAACGTGGATGAGCACCTCGAGCATCGCCAGCGTAAGGTTGCCGCTGGCATAGACCACCCGGTGCTCGGGACTGTTCCAGCGACCACCGTAGAGGTAAGCCCCCTGGCCGCTCATGGTGTCTGGATACCGCGCCTCCGAAATTCGGTACGCCTTCAGGGCAGCACGCCTCAGGAAACAACGCCGTGCGCCATGCGCCCCAGCAGCTTGACCACGTAGTCAGCCCCTTCCGCGCTGCGAGCAAAGCTGAGCGGGATTTTACCGCCGAGCGCCACCTTGGGCTGGCTGAGCCAGCGCCGGGCGGCGTCTTGGTCCTCGAAAAAGGCTTCCGCCGCCTCGACCACCTTGGCGAGCCGGTACACGCGGCCGGAGGCTTCCGGGCTCAAACGGCGGCGACGTTTCTTCGCTGCGAAGAAAGTGCTGCTGTTCAAGTCGGCCAGCTCGAGCATCCGGGTGAGGGACACGTCCAGGTGCTGCGCCAGGCGTTCGACACTGGTCGGGCTGAGACCTTGCTCAAGCTGCTCGACGATGTCGAAGCTGCTGGCGGCCTCCAGGGACAACAGCCGAGTGCCGGGTAAGGGGTCGGGGCTGCGGTTCGGCACAAACGCTTCCATGAAGACTCCAATCTTGGAGTAAGTTTAGCACGAAAATGGAGCGACTTGGGCTGCTAGGCCCCTCGCACACGAGCGCAGCTAACCCACGACGAGCTTGAGTTGCTGGACGCCGACTTCGAGCGTGCCCCAAATCATGAACTCGCGGTAGTCGAGCGGGTCGGGGTGGCGCTGGTCGAATTCAGCCATACCGCAACCATTCTAAATGAGGCTCGAGCCGGATGTCGTTGAGGTCTTTTAGGTTAGCCAGTGAACCCATAAAAGGAATCATCCGCTCCTCACGGCGCAGCATGGCGAGGATGTTGACGAGGTCTTGGGGTTGGATGTGAGGTTTGTCGAGGGCCTTGATGGTCGCCTCGAGGAGTAAAGAGCGGCTTTCGCCCCGCTCGTCTTTGTTGAATAGGTAGCCGTCGTTCAGGCGCTCCTCCAGCCGCACGAACACAGGGTACTCTTCCCGGTCGATGGAGCGGAGGCGCTGCGCGGTGAACAGCACGAGTCGGAGGTAAGCGCGCGCTTCCCCTTCGTCCCAGCGACCCGCTCTG
Source organism: Cyclobacteriaceae bacterium (assembly GCA_965217295.1). Taxonomy (GTDB): domain Bacteria; phylum Bacteroidota; class Bacteroidia; order Cytophagales; family Cyclobacteriaceae; genus Tunicatimonas. The sequence goes on along the minus strand of CBDCHR010000003.1, from coordinate 24,453 downwards.
AGGTTGTCCAGGTGAATGGCGCTGTTTGTCGGTGCCACGGTTATATGTCCTCCACAGCCAGCCTAACCCACTCAACCTGGCGCGCGCCGCAGTCGGCGTGCAGGTCACGCGTCCAACGAGCCGGGCGTGATGTCCACCGGGGTCAAGCCGTCCGGTGTGAGGATGCGGTCGGTGCCGCTGAAAAAGTTCCAGCGCATGTCGTGAGCACCTTCGGGTTTCAGGCGTAGGCCGAGCTGGCGGTTCTCGAGCAAGAATGTGAAGGTCTCGAAGCCCTGAGGCGTTTCGTGGTACACCAGCACGACCTCGCGGCGCTCGGGGTCTTGGCTGGGGGCGACATAGGCGGTACTCGGCGCGCCGTTCGTGGGCTGATAGGCGCTCAGCCAGGCTTCGACGACGAGCGTGGCTGAGCGCACCGGGCTGGGTGCCGCGTCGATAAGGTCTTTGACATAAGCCGCCAAGCGCGCTTTGGTGTGGGAAGACGTGAAAAACTCTGCCACGCCACCCACAGCCAAGCCTTCTTCAGTTTCCAAGAGGAGCGTGGGCACGAGGTCGTCAGGCAGGATGCTTTTCACCACGGTGAGGACTTCCTGGACGGTTCGCGGTAGGTCCGGGGTCGAATCAGTGGGCGTGTCGGCTGGGGGGCTTTCGCACCTGTCATTCATGAAGTGCTCCTTCGTCGGTCGGTTTGGTTTAGACGTGGTCGCGTTTGCAACCGCAGAGGTCACAGCGACCGGCCCAGGGGCTTGCGGTTCCTCACCGTCTCGCACGCTGCACCGCCTCCACGCCCTCGAGCCGGTGCAAGTCGTTGAAGTCGGTGGGAAGGTGCGGCCAGTGGCGCTGGTCGAACACTGGGAAGTACACTCGAGCCTCTCCCCTGTCCGCCGCTTGAAGCGCTTTCTCCCGCCCGGCGTTAGTTTCCCCCTGTTTGGGAATGGGGACTTTTTTGCCCGTCGCGTCTTTGCTCCAGCGGTCGTCGTCCGCCCAGATGGTGATGTTCAAGCGGGTTCGCCGTGCAAACCAGTGGGGCCGTGTCCCCCGGTAGCCGTAGTGCGCCCGCAGCGCCTCGACGACCGGCACCAGGTTGTTTGCGGTGAGGGCGCAGAGCATGATGCTCTCGGGCCGCGCCATACAGATGCTTAGACCGGTAGCGAGGCCTTCGCATACGTCGAGCGTGTAGCCTTGCCGTAAGCAGCGACCCAAGGCCGCGCCGTCCTCGGGCAGCGTCCCGAGCGCCTTGGGCACGAGCGCGACGAAGCCGCTCTGGGTGGAGCCGATAAAGTCCTTGTCCCTGGGTTCGGTGTCGTACTTCCGTTGCAAGCAGGCGTGGTTGTAGAGGCGCTGATAGCCGACGGTTTCACCCGAGAAGGTCATGAGCGGCACCTGCACGAAGCTGCCGAAGTCGTCCACAGCGTAAACCGCTTGTCCCCGAACGTGGTGACGAAACAGGGCGGCGCTCACGCTTTTGCGTTCAAAGTAGCCGCTTACGCCATCGAGAGCGCCCTTGCGGTGCAGGGCGACGGCGTCTTCGAACTGCCGCTCGAGCCACGCCTCGCGGCGCAGGTCGGCCGCGGAAGGTGCTTTGGGTGCGGCACTGAACTGGGTCGCCGCTTTGGTGTGGCGGGGTTTCGTGCTGCTGTAGCCCGCGCGGTAAAGCAATTCTTCCTTGGCCACGTCCACACTTGAGCCTACGACTTGCGTCAGAAAGGTCAGGGCACCGTAGGACTCGCCCGTGACGAAGTCGTGCAACCCTTTGGGGTCGAGCACCACGTTGAGGCCGTCGCCGCCGCGCCACACCGCTTTAATCCGCTGTTTGGTACGTCTCAAGTCAACCCCAGCGTCGGGGTAATGGGCGTCGACCAGCACGCGGACGTCGGCGGCCTCGAGGGCCTTGCAAAAGTTGACTTCACGGGTAGCGCTCTCGCGCATCCGCTCGCTCAATCCGCCCTTGACCTCGATGTACTCGAGCCATTCACTCCGCTTGTCCGCAAACCAGCGGCTCGTCTTAGCAGCTTGCTCGAGGAGCGCTCGGTCGTGGCTGGCGTTACTCATCACGGCCGTCCTCCTTGGCGAGCACTGCCCGCAGGAGCTTCTCGCCACTGTCACGCAGTTGACCGACACGCTGGCGGGTGACCGGCCCGCCGTGGTCAAGGGCGCTGATGTGCCGGGCCGCCTCCTCAAAGGTCAAGCCGTCCAAGTAGCATAGTTCAAAGGCTTTGATGTGTCGTTCTCGCTGAGACGACAACGCCCCGCGAGCGCGCGCCGCGTCGATGGCGTTCCGCAAGCGCTGTTTCTGTTCAAGGCTCAAGCTGCCCAAGTCGAGGTCCATACCCCCTCCTTATGCTCTTCGAACACCTGTGCCAGATAATGATAGTTGACCGCGTGGAGGGACGCGCAGACTTGCTCGAAAGCAGCCTCGCCCCATACCCTTGGCACGCTCACGCCCTGCCAACGGGCAAAGGCGAGCAGGTCGCCATCGTAGGCGCTTGCCAATGTCTCACCCTCGTAAGCTGCCTGGTAAACCGCCTCGGGGTCCAGGCCGAAACCCCGGCAGGCGTAAACGAACAAGGCCAGCGCGCAGTCATTTACGGAACCGTCGCAGCCTTGCCCCGGCTGGTAAGGGCGCTCTGAAAAAATTCCCCAGCGTGTGGCGTTGGCCGTTATCTTCACCAGGTCCACGCTTTCGTAGCGCCAGACGAGGTACTTCAGCCCGCCCGAGACCTTGTAGTAACTCACCGCCAGCACCGCGCCGTCCTTGAGGCGACAGACGTCTAAGTCGAGCCGCGCGTCCCGGTGTCGAAAGAGGCTGTCCATACCCTCACCTTTCTCCTCTCGATACATTATTTTATCCTCTATGTAGCTGTCTTGTCAATTCGAGAATGCCCCTATGGGACGAGGAAACCCGCGTTTATGCTGCCAGTTTCAGGTGCATGGGTTTCTCGCCGACAATGTCCAGGTACGGCTTCAAAGGCCCCACGCCCCGGTAGACCGTCATGTAGGGTACGTCCAGGGCCTCGGCAAGGTCGGTGAGGGTTTGGGCGTCGTCCACGCCCGACAGGTACAGCCAGACGAGCCGCGAGGCGATGGGCGTTTCGAGAACCGCCTTGGGCAGCTCGCGTTTGCGCCGCTTAAGGCGCGGCCAGCCTTTGAAGGTCTCATCAGCTACGGCCTCTAAGACGCTCGTCGCGCCGACGTAGGGGGTGTGCTCGGCCAGCAGGTGTTCGTCTCTCAGGTCTTGCTTCGCCTTGTGGACGGTGGGCGTGCTTAGGCCAAGACGCGCCGACAACGCCGGCGCGGACAGTTCCGAGCGGCCCCTGGAGAGCAGGTACAAGTAAAGCAGCTTGGTTGCGTGGGTCACGCCCCGCATTTTAGCCAAGTCGAGGGACGACGTAGCAAGCCTCCGGGTCCAGCCAGCCGCTCCGTTCGTCATAGTGTGCGCCGCATTGGAGACAGAGCGCCCGACGCTGTACCCCCTCGTCGGACGGGTAAACGTGGATGCGCTCCGAGCCGCAGACCTCGCAACGGGTCAGGTCTGTGACTTCGCTGTCTTTCACCTCGGTTTCGTTCACGGCCGTTCTCTCCTTTCAGGTGTCGAAAGCTGAACACCTACACGCTTTACTCGGCAGGGTCTTCCAGCACCTCCAACCTGTCGAGTGCTGCGCTGTACTCCTCCTCCAAAGCCTCATAGAACACTTCGAGTTGAATCATGCGCTCGAAAGAGCTGCTGGCGTGTTCGGCGACGACCATCGCCACGGTGTCGTCTATCACGTGCGCCTCCAATGTCCAGCCTTCCTTGGGCAGCCCGGCCACGAGCTTGGCTTTGAACGCTTGGTAAAGCGCCAGCGCTTTCTTGTCCGCCACCCGCCCGCTACCGTCCTGGCCGAAGTGGTGGGCTAGGAGGGCGAGCGCAAGCTGCGCTGGACCGCTGCCCCCGTAGCCCCACTCGAACCCGTCCGGGCTGTGGTTTTTCAAGTCGTTGCGCGGGGGTAGCGGTTGGCCGTCCACCGTGACTTCGACGTTCAGCGGCTCGAGCCTTTTACCTCGGTACGTTGCCATGTTCCTCCGTCTTTGTCAGGATGCGCGGCCCCCACGAGCTTGGTGGTTCAGGCCGCGGCCAGCCACGGAAACAAGCTGGGCTGGTCGTCCTCGGCCTGCGCTCGCTGCGCGGCTGCCAAGGTGCTGGCGTCAAGGTGGGGACTCACGAACGCCGAAAGCGCCACGCGTGCCAGCGCCGGGTCGTGGCAGAGCCGCTTGTTGACTTGCTCGAGCACCCTGGCCCCGTCCCTACCATCGAACAGCAAAGCAAACACCTTCGTGTCCAACAAGGTGCTGTCGTATTGAGCCTGAGACATCATGCGTAGAGCCAAAGAAGCACGGCCCTGAATGGTTGTGGGTAAGCCTTGCACCGCGCACCTGCCTTTCCGTCAGGGGAGTCGTCAAGACTCCCCTTATCGTTTGTGTTTACAGCCAGCCGGCGATTTGCTCGCCGTCCTCGCGGTAGAACCAAGAAATGCTCGCTTCGGGGAACAGCTCGCACAGTTTGCTGCACACGCCCTCGGGCGGCCCCCAAGCGGTGTCGAATTCGTAGCGCAAGCTGTCCTCGGTCTCGTCCACGAGCACGTCACCCGTGACGTTCCACTTCGTCCCCCAGTTTTGAAGCGCCCAGTCGTACCAGTTCGACGCGCCGAAACGCTCCAACAGGTCGGCCTCGTCCACGGGGAAAGCGTTACCGTCCGCGGCCTCGCGCCACACCTTGACGCGGCGTAGTTCCCCGTTCACCTCTAAGTCTCTTCCCCCGCTGTGGAGGCAGGCAAGTTCTTCAGGCATGGGCAAGATTCGGTTGAAGTCGAAGCTACCCTCCCCTTTCAGCAGCTCTTTAATCCGCTTCAACGTGTCGGGTTCGGCGTAGATGTCCACTTCGTTAAAACACCAGTTCGGCATGGAAAACTCCTTGTGTTTATGACTTGGTCCTGGTTCTTGACCCAAAAGGGGTAAGGTTTGGAGAGGTCTCGAGACCTCTCCGCACGTTTTACGTGCTCGATACGCCTCCCGCCGCGAAAACGGCGTTTTGCAAGGCCCTCGACGGGTTACAGCGCGGGCACAGGCACGGCGCGTTCTTGCGCTTTTTCAGCCTGCGCTCGAGCACCCTTCCGCCCTGCCAGGTGCGTACCACGCTCACCTCACAGCCCGCACCGACCGCGGCGTACACGAGCGGGCTGCCCCGGCCTCGTTTGTGTTCCTTTAAGCGCCGTGTTGGGTCGCCGTCCTGGGCGTAGCCGGTGTAGTGCGAAGCATGACGATAAGGCGGCTCAAAATGTAGCAGGTACACGCACACCGTGAGGCTCCAAGAGAACAGGGGGAGGCTCGGTTAGAGCCTCCAGGATGCGGTCAGACAGCTTCGCGGCGTGCTGGGCGGCGGGCAGAATCTGCTCGGGGTTGTCCGTCCAGTTGGCGAGGTAAGCAAAGGAACTTTTCGAGGTGTCGAGCCCGAGCGCGTCACAAACCAGAAAGGCGCATGACTCGGCCTCGAGTTCGGCCACACTGCGCGCGGTCGTGGTGTCGCCGTGCGCCAGACTGTGGGCGATTTCGTGGATGAGGGTGGCAAGGGTCTCAAGCGGCGGCAAACCGTCGCCTATCACGATGTCGCCGCTTGAGGGCCTGAAAAAGCCGTGACAGGTGCCGGTTAGCGTTTGGTACGCGACCGCGCTCCCGTTGCCGCGTGCGAAGGTCTCGAGGCTGCTCAACAAGCCCGGTATGCGCGGGTCGTCGTCGGTGAGGGGTTCGGGTCGGGGCGTCTCGGGTAGCGGCTCGCCCTCGGTTTGCGACACGTCGAACACGCTCGCCGTCTTGAAGCCGAAAAGTTCCGTGTCTCCGGCGTCGTTGCGTTTGGTGAGGGGCGCGAAAATGCGGATGCCCTGCTCGCCCTTCATGACCTGACGGCCGCACGCCTTCCAAACTTGGTAGCCCGCGACGTGCGAGGCGTGCGGGTTCTGGCAATAGATGAGCCAGACATTCCTAAAGCTGTACCGGTGGAAACGTTTACGCATTCTGAGCGCGGCTTTGTAGGTTTCCGAGTCGAGCAACTTCTGCACATTCTCGGCAAGCAGCTCGGGCGCGCCGGGGCGGATGCTATCACGCTCAACGGGGCGGGTACTGGCACGCTCGGCGGGACGGCTGCCGTTCATGCCGCCCTCGCCAACGCCACGCCCTCGGCCACACAAGCACACAGCTCGAGCCCGCGCACAACCCTCGGCACTTCGCCGCAACTTTCACAGACTTCGATTTTGCCCTCGCCTCCGCAGGTGACGCAGACGAGGTAAGTTTCTCGGGGCGTCCCGGCGTAAGCCAGACGGACGCCCTCGCCCTCACACGCGCCGCAGTCGGCAAGGGTAAGGGGGGCCAAAGCCCCCCGTATCACGCGGCCCTCCGCAACTCGGCCGTTTCGACTTCGACTAAGCGCAACTGGTAGCGTAGGCAGTCCCAAACCGTTACAGCGTTCTCGAGTTCGGTTCTCGCGTCGGTGAGGGTTTTTTCAGCCTCGTGTACCTTTTTGAAGTCGGCGGTAAGCCCTTCTCTCAGCACCGCGTCGCGCTGTTCCTGATTTTTACCTTCGACCCCGGCCACAAGTAAAGGAACCTTTTTGGCCTCGAGGTCGTACTTCGCTTTTGCCAGGGCATTGGCCGCGTCCCGGTACACCGTGCGCGCCCCTTGCAGGGCGCGCGAGACTTGGGTGAACTGTTCCGGGGTCGGGGTAGCGCTCACAGCGCCACCCCTTCACGGCGGATAAAGGCAACACCGTCTCTGAGCTTCTTGACTTCAAAGTCGATGCCCGCCGCGCCGCCCTCGGCTGGGGGTGCTTGGTAAGCAGTCGCTACAAAGCCGCTCTTGCCTCGTCGGGCGTCGCGCCAGTGGCGGGCGTAGCCCAAGTGTTTACCGCCGCTCATGACGACGACATCCTGACCGTCGCGCACAAGTTGCACGGCCTTGTCAGCCTCTAAAATTCCTGCTAAGTTGTTCATAAGCGTTCCTTTCCTCACTGGGTTGGAATGGCTGGGGCTGTGCTCGCCGTCCAAAGTTTGCACAGCCTTGTTTTTTGCTTATCCGTCACCGAGCTTGTCGCTCAGGTTGCCCCCCGCACTTAAACAACGTCGAATCCTTACTCCTCCTTTCTGTTCGACGCCCGTTTAGGGTTTGGCCCGATTGGGTCACCCGGCTGATTGTCAATGTCCCCGTAAGGTTTCCCTTAGCTGTCTCTATTTTACTCTAATTACTATAGTCTTGTCAAGTAGCTTATGCTGTTCAGGACGTATAAAACTTTAATCTAACTTGAGCCTGCCAGACTTGCATTTTTATCCGTGGAGCCTGGCCCTTTTGCCTACTTTTGGGCCAGCAAAAGTAGGGACGTTTGCACTGAGGGGTGTCATCAGGGAGCGGAGCGCCTTCGCCGCGAGGCCGGGGTTAGAGTGCCTGCATTTTTAGAGCCGCGTATGCCTAAGAGGTTCTTAGCACACGGTTCTGGAGAACTGTCAAGCCACGCTTTTCGGCTTGACAGAGCGTAAGCGGTTCTCCAGGTTCTGTGCTAAGGTTCTCGTGGCATTAAGCGGCTCAAAATGCAGGCACGACCGGCCTCGCCCGGAGGCGCGCAGCGGCGTCTTCACCTTACCTGGGCTTTTGTCTTTGACCTTGGCTGTGGTTGTGCCCCAGTGAGCTATGGGCGCGCCGTCCCTGCTTCAAACTCGAGTCCGTCTGCATCGAAGGCTTTCCGGCCCCGCCGTGGCAGCCCCCACTGCAAGCGGCGGGGCCGAGGCCCGGCCCGTAGTGGCGCAGCAGCCAAAAGAGGACTCCGTTGCCCGGAGGGCCGGGCCGGTGGGCCGGAGGGCGGGTGGGGTAGCGCTGAATGAGGACATAGTGACCCGACCGTAGGCCCATTCAGGGACGAACTGCTTTGGGAGCACCCTTGGCGGGGTACTCCCGTGAGAGGTTTCAAGCGGCTTTAGCGACCGGCCCTAGCAACTCGGCTATTCCCTCGGGCGGCGTCTCGCCTCGAGCGAAGAACTGCGCCAGGCCCGGCACATACTTACGGCGGCTGGCGTGGTCGAGGATGACGGTGCGCATGGCGTCGGTCTTCATGCCCTCGATACTGTAGGGAATACCCACCTCTTTGGCGATTGCTGGGAGTTGCGCCTTGCGGTACATGCCTAAAAACTCTGCGTCGAGTTCAAAGGCGTCGAGCATGTCCACGCCCACGTCTCGAGCCACCTGTACAGCCAAAGGGCTGTCCCCCGTCTCGCGTGTGGGCCAAGTGCCGTAGCTGTAGGCGGTGAGGGCTGAAAAGAGGTCGCTCAAAGCAGCGTCGTCTAAAGCTTTGAGGTGGTTGTACAACTCAAGCTCGCGCTCGGGGTCGTAGATGCTGACCTGCAAGGGGTAAGTTTCTTTGGGGTAGCTCGAGAACGCGGCAAGTTCATGATGCTCGGCAAACACGGCGGCAAGACCCGCGCTCTCCCCTGCTATCTTCTGGCTAAGGTCGTCGCGGTCGGCGCTGACGGCGACGCTTTTGACGCCCAGCATCCCCATGATGTTGAGGATGAGGCAGGTGCGGTAACTCTCTACCAGCTTGTCCTGCAAGGCGAGCGTTTTGAGGCGGTGCGCTTCTTCCAAGTGCTTGCCGGTAAAGTGGTCTTTGGGTTGCTTGACCCGTTCTTCCTTTTTAGACGGGTTAGGCGATAAACTTTCCGACCCTGACCTCTCCCCTACCCGCGTCCTCTCCCCTACTCGCTTGACCCCTTCAAAACTTTTGACCTCCCAGGTGTGTTCGTCAACCGTGATGATTGCGCCGCACGTTGTCGGGTCAGGGGTCTCTCCTTCTTCGGGTGTTTCGTAGCGGTAGGATGGGTACTGGTACGGCTTCACCGTATCGACCCAGGCCCAGCGTTGCTCGAGCTTCGTTTTAAGTGCCTCGTAAGCCTTCATCTGCAAGGTGCGCGCCTGCTCGGTGTCGCAAAAGCAGGGTTCGCTGTCTCCAAACAAGTCGTTGGTGATTTCGCCTTTGTACTCGTTCAGGTCGAACAGGGCGCTCGAGACCGGGATGAGCTGGTCTGCCAAAAACCCCCGAATGTCCTCCGGCGTCCAGGACTCGCCCCAACGGTCATCCTTGCTTTCTCGGATGCGCTCCAACAAGTGGTCTTGCAGGGTAGGACTCGCTGCCGAGAGTTGCTGCACTTGGCCCAAGGTCAGTTCGTCTTGCCAAAAAGCCGTTTTGACGACCTCTGAGAGCCCTTGAGACAGTTTAAGGCGTTGCTGCACCGTTTGCAGCGTGTAGCCGTACTGCGCGGCGACCGAGGCCGCGTCAGCGCCCATTTCTACCAGTCGGGCGAAGGCGTCCGCTTCTTCCAGCGGGTGCATGTCCTGCCGGGCGACGTTCTCGGCGGTGGCGATGCCCAAAAGCTCGAGGTCACTCAGGACTCGCACCTGCACGGGGATGGGGAAGTTTTCGGTCACTCTACCCTCTTCGACAAGCTTTGCCACGGCGAGGTAGCGGCGTGAGCCTGCGGCAATCTCCAAACCGTCCGGCGTTTCGCGGGCCACAACCGATTGCAAAACACCGTTGTGATAAATCGACGCGGCCAACTCAGCCAGAGCAACAGGGTCGTACTTCTTGCGCGGGTTCAGGTCGGAAGGGTGAAAGTCCTTGAAGGGGCGATTGAGCGTTTCCGTGGCTTGGAGGTCTTGCGACTCTGCCCCCGGCTCGCTCGTCGCTTTGGCTTTGCTTTTCGCCTTGGTGGCTTTGCTTTTGCGGTTGCTGGTCGTCGCTGGCATGGCTCTACTCCTTCAAGCTGGCGTAGACGAACACGCCGTGACGAACGTTGCGTTTTGTAAGGGTGACGCCGCGACGCTCGAGCGCGCTGGCTCCTTCGCGCCAAGCCGCACCAGGGCGCAGATAAGCCACGCAGACGCGGCGAATGCGCACCGCCCGCGCGTCCACCAAGGCGAGCGCAATCGCGTCGGCCAACCGCTCGACCTCGAGATTGTCAGGGCTTTTCACCGCCTCGAGGTAGGCGCAAAACATAGTGCTCAGGGGATTTAGGGGTAGGGGCCTTGCCTTGGGCGGGCGCTTGAAAAACGTTCTTGTTAAAGCTAAAATCATTGGACAGGTAACTCCTTTGTCGGGGTCTGAGGGGGTCGCGTTTCGGTCGAATGTTGCGCGGCCCTTGCCTGTTATCGGGTGGTGCTTACCTCCTTAAAAAGATGCTTTATTGTACCTTAAATATTAAGGTAAGTCAAGCAAAAGTGTGTCTGGGACGGCTAAACGTGACCTTATAAAGTCATTGACTCAAAGTAATAAATAATACTTAATATATCATACTTAGGACATATTACTTAATACTTTTTTGACCTCCGGCTCCAGCGTTTCGCAGATGAACCGTGACCGGTTGATGCTTATACCCTTTTGTTTCTGTTCGAAGATGTATTTGTCGATGATTCGCAACATCTCCTCTGGAATCGTGATGGAGATACGCTGAATCTCCTCGGCCCGTTCCGCAACAGGGTTGACATCGCTTGGCAAGCCGTCCACATCCGCCTGGAACGCTTCACTAATTTTGCCTTTGTCCAACATGCCTTTTCCCTTGGGCATCAGAGCACCTCCAATTCAGTCAGAACTGCCCGGTATTCTTCGAGGTAATCGGGTCTGTCAAAACTTTTGTACGTGGTCAAGTCACGAATTTTGCTCTCGAGCAGCGGCAAACCTTCGTCTTCCAGGGTCTGCTGTACTTCGCGGCTGATGTTCTGGGTTTTGCTCCACTTCACCAGCAACACCGAAGACAACGGCCGGTTGCGCATCTTCTCGACTCTCGCTACAGCTTTCAAGGTGGTGGCGAGCCGGTTCACGTCGAGGCCGGTCGCGGCCAGCGGGACAATAAGCTCGTCAGCCAGGTCGCCCACTTCGTAAATAATCTCGGGGTCGTTGGGCGCGGTGTCGATGACGACGATGCCGGGCAAGCTTTTTATTTGCTTTGCCAGGGCGCTGCGGTCAACCTCCCTGACCTCGTAGGGCAACACCCCGGTGCTGTGCCACTTGAGGAACGACTTGTCCGGGTCGGCGTCTATACCTGTCACCGGTGACCCGCTGCTGTGGAGACACATAGCCACGTAGGCTGCGCTAGTGGTTTTGCCCACGCCCCCCTTGCGATTGACAAACGCGATAATTTTATCGGGCACGCTATCCGTCCTCTCTGAAATACGACTTATGAAGTGTTATATCATAAGTATTACTTCATAAATACTATATATGACAACACCGGGATGGGCTGGCAAACGGCAAACAAAGCTGCATAGTGCGGATGCTTCGGCAAAAAGATTCCTGTAAGTGTTGCCGCGGGAGGTGGGCGAGTGAAAGGCGAGCAGGGTAACGCTTTGGCCCTCGGTCTAGGCGTCGGACTCGCTATCGGCGCGGGTGCCGGTGTAGCGCTGGGCAACCTGGTCCTGGGTTTGGGCCTAGGGGTCGTGGTGGGTGTGGCCGCCGGAATGGCGCGCTTGAACCGCGCCAGGCGTCCCAAGGTTCAAGAAGAGGACGACCGCTTTTAACCGAGGTCGGTGACATTGTTGACAAAGCGTAGCTACTCGCACCAAAAAGGCGGGTGGGGGAGTGACAGCGCTGTCAGAACAGGAAGTAGCTGTGAGTTGTGCAGCGCGTTGGTCCGGCGACGGGAACATCTGTCAGACGTGAGCAAAGAGGGGGGGCGGAAAACCCCAACTTCCTGCTTACCGCCCGGCGACGCCGGAGGTAGCACTGACATCCTTTTCAAGCAATAGGAACGTCTCAAGAATGGATGCTTTTGCCCCGCCGAAAGTACCGCTGCAACCCTGCTTGCGAGAACTTCGCCCCCAGCGGCAAAGCCCGGTGCTGCTTGAGCAGGTACAAGCCCATACGCTCGAGTTCAGCAGGGGACAGCTTGACCTCGTGGCCCAACGGGTTGACACTTTCCGCCACCGCATAGCTGAGCAGCTGCGAGCGCAATAGGTCGTGCAACTCACTCGCCCGGACGACCACGCCCAAGTTCGACAGGTCGGGTTCACAGGGCACCCCGTGGGCGACCGACACGTACAAGTCGACGCTTAGCCGGGTAGCTAAGTTGCGCGGCCGCTCGAGCAAGAACGCCTCGGCCTCTTGAAGCATGTCTGTGACGATGTCTTTATAGCGTTGCAGGCGCAGAGCAGGGGAGAGGACTTCGCGCCAGGCCTCACTGTCGCGCCGGAACCATAACTCGCCGTCGCACTGGAAGTCCTTGCTACAGGTACGGCTCTCAATCAGCGCCAGGCCGTAGCGGTGCAGGATGAGGTGGTCTATCCAGGCTGTTTCGCCTGCCTGCTCGAGCCGCAGGTCGTGTAAGAACACCAAGCCCTTTTTGGTTTCTGCGCCTTTGAGGGCGTTGTGCACGTCGAAACTCGCGTGGGCGACGGCGCGGCCTTCTTTATCATGGCCTCTAAACTCGTCAGGCTGTTTGAGCGTCAGCATCCGGCCTTCAGCATAAAACCGTAGGGGAAAGCTTCGACACACTCACGCCTCACAACACGACCTTTTCCCCGTGCGCCGCCAGCCATTCCTCGAGGCTGAACAGGTGTTGCACGCCGCTCGCTTCGCGGGTGACGTAGTGGTGATAGCGCGTGTGCGCGCCCGCGCTCGAGAACACGCCCAGGTTGTCCGGGTGGTGGTCTTGCTTGTCGCCGCTTTTGTGATGCACGACCTCGCCCGGCGCAAGCGGTCGGCCCAGCAGCAACGCGGCCATGTCGCGGTGCCGATAGGACAAGCGGCCCCGGTAGCGTTTGCGCGGGTAAGGGTTCTTAGCCATCGCTACCTTCCCCGGGCCGCGCCACCCCTCGGGATAAGTTCCTGGCCGCGCCGCACGCACCTTGCCAAGCGCGCCCTGCCGCGTCTTCCTGCCACCGGGTTCGGACTTGGAACATCCAGACTCCTTGGGTCCTGGGTATTCTGGCTAGCTTAGCACAAAGAGTCACACGGCGTAAGCTTTAGAGTGCCGCGTTTTAGCGTCTCAGACGGCAAAAGCTTGTTGGTCGCAAAGGCTTGGTCATTCTCAACCGCGCGGCCGGTCGGGCCGACCAGACCTACTGCTCCCGTGCTTGCCGTCAACGCGCTTAGCGACAACGACAAAAAAGTAAGAACTAAGTAGAGCGCTGGTTTCCCAGAACGGACTTGAGACTCTCAGCGCCAAGAAAGTTTGTGGCACCCGAGCATCAAAAACTGCTCAGCTCACTCCGTATCCTTTTGAGCGCCTTGAGCTGGAACGCCAGCAGCTTCATGTCATGGCTGTAAGCTTGTTCAGGGTGGAAGGTGAAGGGGTGTCTCGGGTCGACGTTGAAAGGATTGATGTCGACGCCACGGCTGTCGCGGTTTTGGTAGTGGTCAAGAGTGGTTTCAAGGCTTTCAATCAGGTACGCCAGCGGGGAGCGTTGCTCTTGGTCTTTCAGTTTATAAACCGTTTCATGAACGAGTCTGAGGATGTCGCTGTGCATGGTTTCGTTGAGCATCAATAGGCAGTGACTGGGGGAGCAAGGCGTTTCAAAGGTCATCGGTCATCATAGCCGTTGACCGACACGAGCGCACGGCTTGTTGCTGGGTGAAGGTGAAACTGGCCGCGACAAAAACGCAGGTTTTTGGATGCGGCCCTCGGCTCCGCTGCTTCAGGCGTAGTCTTCGGAAGGCTGCCTCTCTAGCTTTGAAGGTAGCAAAGCTACCCTCTTGCGACCGCAAAAAAAAGAGACCCCGAAGGGTCTCCACAATCGCGTCTGCCGTACGAGAAGCCTTCTCAGCCGCGGGTAACAGTTCGGCGGGCTCGTCGGCCCAGTTCGCCAGGTAAGCAAAGCTGTAGCGCGAGGTGTCAAGGCCCAAAGAGTGGCAGACCAGAAACGCACAACTCTCCGCCTCCAACTCGCACAGGTGTCGTTTCGTCGATTGAGGTGAGATGTCCCGGTGCATCAGCGCATGGGCCAGTTCGTGAACAAGGGTTTTAAGTTCCTGCAAAGGCTCGAGGTCGTCTCGCAAAGTAATGGCTTTCGAAGTAAGCGAGAACTTACCCAGCGCGTTGCCTTGTAAGGCTTCTCTGCGCACCGGAAAGCCTCGCTCGGTGGCGTAAGTCTCGAGGGCTTTGAGCGTGAGTTGAATGCCTGTCGAGTCACCCGTCAAGCGCTCTGGCCGTGGCAGCTCGGGGACGGGTTCACCGTCGGTTTGCTGCACGTCGAACACGCTCGCCGACTTGAACCCGACGAGGCGTTTCTGCACGCCGTCCCCTTTACCCACGCCTTCGCCCTGCGCGCCAGTCTCGAGCTTCTTCACGATGGGGGCAAGAATCGAGATGCCTTTCTCGCCCTTGCGCACCTGCCTCCCTAACTGCTGCCAGGTCTTGTATCCAGCTACATACGTCGCGGTCGGGCACTGGAGGTAGATGAGCAGGCAGTTGTTGAAGCTGTAGCGGTAGAAGCGGCTCTTGAACTTGAGCGCCTCCTTGAACGTCTCCGAGTCCATCAGCCTAGCGACGTTCTCGGCCAGCAGCTCGGCGGCTTTGTTGGTGTTGGAAGAAAAGGGGGGCATTATGCCCCCTCCCGTTCGTCGGATTCGAGGTGAAAGTCACTCAGCCCCAAGATGCACAGAGCCACCGTGTTCCGTTGGCGTTTGGTCTTGAGCCTGCGAGCCTTGCTCATGGCGTATTCGGGCGTGGTGTTGAACAGGTTGGTGTGCCTTGGGCGTTCGGGCAGTTGAGGGCAAGTAGGGTGCTCGAGTCCAACCTCACAGAGTTCGTTGGTTGCGCTCGGTGCTTGTGGGCAAAGGGGCTTCTCGAAGGTGCCGCTCCCCAAACAGCAAGGGCAGGTGAATTCCTCCACCCGCCCCGTGCCGTTACAGAGTCGGCACTTGATGCTGAGCCGGTTCATGCCGCTACCTTCAGTTCCACGGCACCCATGAGCGAGTCGTCCGGCTCGAGCACAATCACCGCTGCCCCGGCAAAAGGGTCGGGGTCTTGGTCGGTGAGTTCGGCAAACACGAAGAATGCCCCACCCTTCGGATGCCACTTCCTGAGAAGTTGCACGCCGTACAGCTCCAAGACGTACACGGCACGCTCGAGTCCGGCAAAGCGCGCGAAGTTCTTGGCGCACACCAGCGCTACACAGGCTTTGCGCTCGGGCATGGCGGCGAGGTACGAAACTAAGTTGACAGCGTGGACTTCAGCCTGCTCGTCCTCGGGGCAGGTTCTTACAACGGCTACCAGCGCTTCGAACGTTTGTGCTACTGTGTTCATACAGTTTTCTCCTAGCAGAGAGGACTAACGACCCGCGCTTCCGACCAAAGACTCGCGGGTCTAACTTTTGCCTCGGGGCTATCTACACCAACAACTCCTTTCGAAAGAACTCAACAGCCATCTTGTAAAAGCGACCGCCGCTGGTTGACCCTTTTCTTTTTCTACAGTGAGATAAAGCCTTTGCAGAGAATGAGAGTCAAGCCGGGGTCCCCCTGGGCGTCAGCGCAGGGGGTAAGACGGCTTCAGTCCCTCATTCAGTTTGGGACGGGCTAATTTTTTGTTGGGTAGGTGCAGGACTGAAGCTGTCGCGGGGGTGGCTTGACCGTGTCACACGGCTCCGCTACTTCAGGCGACCATGAGGAGACCAGCGGCGGTCGCCCCAGCGGGGGGTTCGCCTCGGCTACCTTCGCTTTGCCCTCGAGGGAGTTCGAGCCCCCCCTCTCCCTATTGAGCGTGGGGCGGGCGGCTTGGGACTCGCAGAAGCTCGAGGATAAGTCCGATTGCGCCTTCGATAACTGAGGAGTGGCGCGGCTAGGGAGAGGGGGATGGGGGGTGAGGGTAAGCCAGGGTGGGACCAACACGTCACTCCCAGAACCCGTCTTTAGAGCTTTCAAAAGTTATTGTTTGCTTTATGGGGGATTATCTAACAACTCTTTTAGCTTCGGACATGTCTTCTCCTTCGCAGGGTTCTATATCCTGCTCGATCGTCCAAGGAGTTAGACTAACGCCACTCAGATCACTATGTGCGACCTGGTACTGGTACTGGCACTATGAGTTCAGGTGACGCTGGAATCGGTATACGGTCACCTTGAAATTCCTTTCGAATCTGAATATCTGTGTCACGCAGCTTAGGCGCTTTTGCTTCCATTTCGGCAATATCAGCTTCTTGTGCTTTTTCGAGTAAGTCAATCTGTCCCATTGCCCAGTCTGTGCTTCCTTCCAGACTCGTATCGCTTTCACCAACTCCTTTTACGGGCGTTCCAACTTGAGTGGAGAGAAGTGAACCTGTTCGGATGCCACTGTCGATAATGCTAGTAATGTTACTTACTGTTTCAAGTGCAGAAAGATATGACTGTTTGCGCGCAATTTCCTGCTCTGTTTTCTGATAGCGCGCATATACCTTATTGAAGTCTTGTTGTAGTAGATTCATCCTGCGGTTCAAATCATCTATCTTAGCCCGCTTTACATCACTTGAGAGTTGTGAGCGATAACTACTTATAACTTCCTGCCAAAACTCCGCTCGCTGTATGTATTTAATGGTATCTCCAGGGAAAGATCTTTCAAACAGGACCATTTGATTCCGCCTCTCAGCTTCGGCGTTGCTATCTTTCATGAAACGGTCGCGGAACATCGCTGGTTGAACACTCCCTTGAAGATTTCCACCTTCTGTTTTCTTTATCCAGATATGGTACGTCATATTCTTGAAGCTTGATGGTGGAGTTCGCCTTGCAAATGAGGGACGAAGCAACCCAGGACGTAAGTGCTCAGCCATTGCATCAACCATTTCAGTGCCAACTCCTACTGGGTAAATAAGCTGACCACCAGGAATTGATTTTCTCCCCAGATAATCTTCGTAATATTTAACTTCAATTAAAAAACCCATTCCCGTATCACCTATCGCGGTACTAATTTTCTCCTGAAGGGCAGAAAGCTGAGTATCAAATTGAGCTTGTATTACTGCGTCACTAAATCCGGCTGCGATACCCTCTAGGATGGTAATACCCAAAGGTACATTTACTAAATCAACGGTGCCCAAGCCATTAGTTGATCCTGAGTTATAATTTATATTGTCCATTTTATACCGTGTAACCTCTAATTCTTCCTAAGTGCTGGATGGATTTAAACCCATTAGGCCCGATTTATATTGATCAATCATTCTAATTGAATCATCAACCACCTTTTCTAGAGAGAGTAGTTCTGCAAGCTCCGCAGTATCATTCTCTAAAGCTAGAAATAACTCATCAACTGTCTGGTTGAAAAGAGTATGTATCTCTGAACACATAGGCAGGTTATTTCCTAGCTCCCGTTGCACCTTATACCAGTCAAAAATACTATCTGGGGTACCCGTATACTGAACGGTCTGATTGGCGCTAACGATACGGTTTGTTGAGGCGCAATGCGTGATTTTATAATTACCCAAATATTCCTGTTTATATAGGTTAATGGGTAGATCGAAGTAATAAAGGATTTCTTGTTCATACATCTGTATGGCAGCAGCGAGGAAGGCATCGTCACTTACGGTTTTTAGTAAGTCTCCTGATGGCTCGCTAATGGTGGGAGGTAAAGCTCCGACATAGTCTTTCCACGACAGGTAACCTTTTTTGGAAACAGCCTTTTCCATACTTGTGAGATGCTCGTAACCCATTGCAATACCACCTATTTGCAGTGATACATCATTACCACGATGTAAGCCATCGTCACCAGCGCAAGCGTCTAGGAAGCGTAATTTATCCGGTTCAATTTTACAAAAGATTTGTTGTGGTCTCACCAACTTTTCAAGAGTTGCGCTTCGGCGCTCCCTTAGCGTATCAATACGAGGGAGCAGAGAAGCTGGATTATTGAACCTAAACTTCAAAAAATATTGTTTATAACTTTCCAAGGCTTCAATTTTTTCATTCGTTCGATAATTAGCCATGATCATAGCGTGATTCTCTATATATAAAGCGTAGCTTAATGCAAGTATGTTAATTTGAGAATCAAAAGTGAATAAAACATCTCTGCTGCGCTGCAAAGGCTTAATTACGTCTTCCCTTAGTGCCGAAGCACTTGCTTTTGTTGCGAATGGAATACCTTTGCCTGATTGTATATCACGGGCATAGATGCGGCTAATCTCATCATACCTATTAGCCAAACCGCCGATTAAAGTGCGAAATTCGAGTTGGACCGTCTCGGCCGGTATCTCCCCTAACAAATTGTCGATGTCGTTAAGACGGGTAAGTATTTCGGTAATGCCAGCCTGAATAACACCAAGTTGCGAAGCAACCTTGCTTAGCATTTTGGTCTGAATGCTAAGCAAATCGACAACTGAAGGACCCTCGGGTGAGAAAAGACGCGCCAAGCTTAACCCTAGCTGTATAACCGCTACTACACCAGCAGGGGACACTTAATTACCCACCGTATCATTTGGACTCGGAACAAAACTCGTACCGCTTTGTAAGACGGTAGGTAAGTAGGTTGCCCGTGCCGATCTCCCAAAGAGGAACAACTTAGTTGTAAAGTCAGATGACATAATTTATGCCTACCCACCTTATATAAAAGCAATGCCCTTTGAACTTCTACAATCATAACTTAGAAGTTACAACCTCGTGATACGTTTTTGACCATAGTCGCAGTTCTACTTGGCTTTTTCCCTTGACAACAAGGTTCTTAGTGTTTGCCCTACCCCTGAAACCGGTCCAGGCACAAAGACAGTGCCGAACTGTTTGAGCCGCTCACCGTTTTCGGCCCAGACAATGAGGGGAAAGTAAAAAGGCCCATATAAAGTAATCAACATTCAAAAGTCCTTGGCTTAATATTGCACTCTTTCAATTTCGCTTCTCTCCACTTTGACGTTCCTGCGGTCATAGAGCCGGGTGGTCCGCGGGTCCGCATGAGCCGCAATATCTTGGGCCTGCTCGAGCTTGCCCCTGTTTTCGAGGTAGTTGGTGATGCCGGTGGCACGTGCGGTGTGCGCGCTGATGTCACTGCGAATGCCTGCTGCTTTGGCTCGAGCCTTCAACATCCGGTACACGCTCGACTGGTCCAGCGGCCGCTCGGTGAGGCTGCGGGTACGGTCGAGAGTTCTGAACAGGGGCAGTTTCTGTTGCGCTCTGTCCTCGAGGTCAATCTCAGCTCGAGCCAAGTAAGCGTTCACGGCTTCGACCGCCTTGTGATGCACCGGCAGCTCATGAACCTTGCCCCGCTTCTCCTTGAACCGCAAGGTCCGGTTCTCACCCTGGTGTCGGTAGTCCCTCACCTCGAGGGTGCAAACAGCGTTCACTCTTACCCAGGAGTAGAAGAGAACTGCGATGACCGCTTTGTCTCTAAAGTCCTTGACCGTCTCGAGCTCGATCGTGTCCATCAGCCTGCGGGTCTCGTCGGTGGTCAGCGCCGGCGTCTTGCCGTGCTTCGGCGAGTAGCGAGGCCCTTTGACCGAAGCCGCCGGGTTGAAGGAAGTCACGCCTTCCACCACGAACCAGTCGAACAGGTGTTTGACCCCCGCCAGGTGCTGCTTCACCGACGGCGCTGATAGTTCCCCCTGCAACTGCCTAAAATAAGCCGCCGTCGCTACTGGATGAATCTCACTTAGCTCGAGCCCCCGCTCATGACACCAGTTCAAAAACCTGTAAGCCGCTCGGCCATACGCCCGCCTCGTATTCGGATTCTCAAGCCTTCCTAAAAAGAACTCCACAAACTTATACCGCGCCCTCTCCCCCGCCCCTTCTATAACAGCGGGCAACCCCACCTGCCCAATCTCCAAAACACTCGCCTCTCGAGCCTCTAACTCACCCATTCAACCCACCCCTTCCCAACTCATTTTTACGCTTGATAATGTCCTTTATCATGCGGCAACTATATAATAAAGTAACCCTTCAAAATTAGGGGGTGATTTACAGCTGACGTTAAAAAGCACTTAAGGATAGGTAAACGAGACACTCTGCCCTCCTCCTGAAAGCCAAGGGGATGGCAAAATGGATCATGTAGGAGCAATTTCTAAATTCTATTCACCAGTATCATCAAGGGCTTCATTTTCGCGATCGACTGTCAACAAAAGCTCAATAAACAATCTCTCAGCGCTGTCAATATCGCTACTGCTGTATTGAGTAGTAGCCAGACGGCTTCCGTCGAGATTTTGCACACCCACTAGCATTTCGTTTTCTGACCTTTTAGTAGCAAGTGCCACCGCTCTTTGAATTAGTGGCATTCGCAGCTCTTGTTGCCAAGAATTATCGTGGTTACCCAAGAGAATTGCTCTATACCCGGTTGATGTCATATCTAATCGAGAAACCAGCCCACCAAAAGCAAACTCATCAATGATTGTGTAATTTAGACGGTACCTTGTGTCAAAGACTAGCGTGTCAGACGTGAGATACCAGTTTACATAAGCATTGAGCTTTTCCATGACACTGGCTCTTTTACTTGCATTTCGGAAATTTCTGGTGTCGAGCCTACTTAGTATATATGACCTAATCTCGTCGGTATCTTCCGCGGCAGACTTGTGGTAACGATAGATAGCGTCTTTCAATATAGTGTCATAACCGCCTATTCTAAAGCCACCACCCGCTCGCTTTTTTCTTACCCACTCAGCGGGGTCATCCTTGACCTCCTCGAGCTCAGTGTGGCTCAGCCTCATGACAAGAGCGCAGCTAAAGAAGGATAGCGACCCAAAACAGTAGAAGCCTCCTGCGCAAATCGCCTGTACATGGCAATCACTTCGGGGGCATCCAAATGTGGTGAATAAAGGCTCGGCCATTCCGTCATCATTTCAGTGTTGTCCAGACGCAGAACAGACATCATAAATTCTGTCAAATCCACTATGTTTCGCCTGCCGTTATCATCCTCCGAAAGAGCAAAAATGTCTTCTCGCCAAACATCTCGGTTGTAGGCCGTCGAGTCTGTTAGGTGAGCTTCAATGGCGATTCTTCTGATATAGCAAGGTATACACTCTCCGCAATGGGTAACTCCTTTCGGCAATCTGGCGTTCATCCAACAACTGTTAGCAACAAAAAGCGTGTTGGGAAATCGTTCAACGATCACTTTTACAACTTCAGCTTTCGTCTTATGCACGTATGGATTAGTAACAGTAAATGGCACATTCAGCACCAGCTTCAAAAAATCTGACATTTTGGTCAGAAAGTCAGGGTGAGCTGTATGAGTCGAAAAGGCACCAATTCTAGCTGTCGTAAGCGGAAGATGTATCGCCATCTGTCCGTTTTCCGCTAAGTAGACAATCTCTTCATTTCCTACCCGACGTGCGACTAAAGCTCCTAATGTCAGAAATAAAAAAGAGCGTGTCCGTTGTGTATTTTCAACGGCATGTTTCAAGTCAGTCGGTCCACCGTCTCTTGAAGAGACAAAGAACTGGAGGAAGGGCGGTAGGTCACTTGTGTTTTGCAACACCCCTGCAAGGTCCCGCTGCGTTTTGTCTGTTCGAGTATTGTGTGTTTTATGACTTACAAGTGTCAGTCCTTCACTTCCAAATTCGATGGCTGCCGCCAAAGAATCTAGGCCTCCTGAAAATAGGAGAGTTTTCCCTTGTCTCATAAGCGGCATCTGTTCTTCGACTTCAGGCTTCCCTGCTATTTGCCGAAACTCAAGTTCCCAGCTGTCGTTTGACAGAGTGCGCAACATACCCTCAATATGCGGAACGAGTGGAAGTAGTTTTCCTATGTTGACAATGGGGATGCTGAGCTTTACGTGGCGTGCAATGTCTTCGCGCTCACCGCGCTGAGTAGCTCTATCGGCCGCGAACACAGACGATGCGATGAGTAGCAGATCGGATTCTAGAGATGTCAAAGAATCCATTTGATTCTTAAAATCTGCTTCTCCAGTATGAAGATTCGTATGGGGTTCCAAGATGTGATGCCAAACGGAGGCATCGACTGGCTCATCTGGGTCGCGCCGAACGTAGTAGAAAGTCATACCGAAGCCTCAAAAGTTTGTAGCCTCGTCATGACTCTACCTACATAGTTTTGCCAGCCTGCTGGTTCAGTACTTAAATTTTCTGTACCTGCGGCCGTACTACGAGCAATTTGCTTTATGTTGTCCTTTAGTGCGATAGCCTCACTTGTAGTACTGATTCTGCCCGTCCTGGCGGTAAAACTGGGTAAATCCCTTGAAACGTAGTAAGATGCAACCTCGGCAAAGAGTTCTGAAGCAAAACCAGATGCTCCAGATTGAGCGACTACAGCACGAGCCAGCGCTCGCTTACCCATGTCAAGGGCCAACCCTGCCGCTCTGTTCGTACTAAGCACATTATCGTAAGTTTGAAGTGCAGAAACGACTTGCGGTTCCTCGGCCGCAATTCTGCAGGCCTCAGCAAGAACGGGGCTACCTAGCTCTTCTAGGAGACGTCCATCTCTATCTCGAGAAGCAGCACGCCATACCTCAGCACTTTGGCGACTGACAGGGACACCTGTTCGACCAAGACTCGCCAATGCAGGGCGCCAAGGAGGGGTAGCCGGTGAGCGCTGGTTCGAAGAAGTACCCACGGATCAGTCAATAGCCTCTAGGAACACGCTCATCATGTACAGCGACCAATTCCTTTTTAAGGTCAGAAACGGGAAAGACCCCACCCTGAAAAAGCAAATTCCATTTAACACCATTACGTGATAAAGGTGCATTTCGAAACATTCTAATGCATTCGGCTAGTTGCTCTGCTGTCATGAACGTCACGGGCACACCCGTTTCGGCATTGAATTGAGCGGAAGTTCTAAGAAGATTTACCTCTTCTTGCTGGAATCGAGACGAAACAACTAATGCTCCTACAACAGGAATTTGTCCCCGTTGGCGAGTTTTTTGTAATTCTACATATTCTTGGAGCGCGCGAAGTTGGCTCGGCGCAGCATCAAAGTTTTTACCGGCAGCTTTAGCATCAATAACGAGCACTTGCTGAGATGGCAACTGCGCTTGCATGTCGCTGACACGGCGGCCTCGCGTTCGTCCACCCAATCTTCGAACACGTCTCCCAAACACAAACTCCAATCCTACAGCTACCAAATCTTCGAACAACAGCCACGCCTCTCCCTTTTCCCCTTCTGGGAGCTGATTCCAAGATGCTGTCAACAAGGCATTCTCATATGTGGGACCAAGAGCTTTCCATGTTGGTACCTCCCCGCCTAAGCCTTCTGTAAAGTCCTCCCAGGATATCCAGTCATCTCCAAAATCAGCGGCAATCAGGACGGGAGACTGATTTTGTCTTCGTGCAGTGCGACGTATGTCTTCAATTTCCTCAATTTCGAATTTCTCTCGCCCTGTAATGGCTATCAAGTAAGGGATTATCGCGCCTAATACGTCTTGACGCTCACAGTAAATCTCTACATGCCAAGGCTGGTTGTGACTTCCATTGATAGTGAAGCCAGCTACAAGCAAAGTTCTTACAGCGATTCCCGTATTTGGTGAAGGTAACATGTCCTCAGACGCCATTATTACAGGTCAGCTTCTTTGTGATCGAGACGTATGTACGAAGACTTCTGGCGTTGGCTTTCGCGTGAACTGAGTAAGGGTCACGTCCATATCGGGGTTATACCTTAATCGAACACTGTTGGCGAAGTCTTAAACCGCTACCTAGCAAGGCTAGACACCTTCGTTAGTGCCACCCCAAAGCCGTCAATCTGTTACCCTCAAAGAGTTTGGAGTTCATTCGTTGGGTTTCCCAAAACCATCCTCGATTTGTGATTGGAAAAGTTATCCTAATAGTTAATTGCTAGCAGGTTAGCATTACAGCACTACATCCGTATAGCATTATGTTAACGGTTGCTCGATGTACCCATTTAGCAACTCCTCCACAACTTCGCCAATGGTGCGGCCTTCGAGTGTCGCCTTGGCCGCGGCGCGACGTTTAAGCATGGTGGGCAAGCGGACGTTTAGCTGCTCGCGGTCCTGCTCCATACGGCCCTCACCACGGGGTACGCTGCGCAACTCTTCCCCACTAGGCTCAGGCTGGGCATCGGCGGACGGCTCATTTGTTTCTTGCTTGAGGTAGTCGAACCTGGCTTTCTTAGCGCTCACTTTCCTACCACCTCCATCGCCAGCTCGAGCACGTCACCCCAAGCTTGTGAGGCGCGAGGGTCGGGTACGTCGCGTACCAGCACCCCCAGTTCAGGTGCGCGCTGGTGCGCCGCGTAATTGCGTATGACCGCGTTGGCCGCTGGCACGCCCTCACCTCTTAGGGCGTCGCGCGCCTGCTGGCCGACCGTGCCAACCGGCGGCGCTTTGGTGATTACGACCTTCACGCGCGCCATGTCGGCCCCCGCTTCCTCGAGACGGCGCGACAAGGATAGAGTCGCGTCTAGCTCGAGCCCGCTGGTGCCACACGGAATGAGGACAAGATTGCTCGAGGCTACCAGCTCGAGCACATCCTGAAAAGCTGGCCGACCTTCGGTGTCGATGAGCAGGTAGCGCGCTCCTTCGACCTGTGCAGTTTCGACGGGTGGTGAGATGACTTGCA
>CBDCHR010000002.1:0-168846 GCA_965217295.1 Cyclobacteriaceae bacterium | reverse complement strand
TAAACACCCTGTCTAGAACAAACCATCACCGGACTCAGAGCGTTCCATCAAATCGTTGAAAGCATCCTCCGCCTTTTTCTCGATAGCCCTTTTGGTATAGCGGTCAAAGGTAATCGGCGACTTAATTCGCATCAGCTTCTGGGCATAGGCTGGCTGTACATCTCCCATAACTAACTGAGTTCCGAACGTATGACGCAGCCGGTGCGGATGTACGTTTTCGGCAGACTCAGCGATCACACCTAAATCCTTGACCATCTCGTAGATACCCCAGTACCCTAGCCGCTTGCCATACCCATTCCTCGATAGGCTTCTAAAAAGCGGCTCCCCCGGCCCAATCTCAAAGCCTTTCTCCACGCACCAGTCTAAGTAAATATCTACCGCTTGACGCCCCTTCGGTGATAACGGTACTAGCCCATCACTACGCCACTTTGCTCCACTTACCTGAATCGCCTGACCGCTGTAATCATCAACATCTAGATTGCTAACTTCCATAGCTCTAAGCCCATGCTTTAGCAGCTCGAAGATAGCCGTGTCTCTAGCACTAAGCGACTCTCGCCGACCCCGATAGTCAAGCCCCTCTGCGAGCTGCCGCACCGCTGCAACCTCCATATCCTTCGTCTCAATCGGCGCGTCAGGCACTTTCTCGACGTTGAGCGTCGGATTATAGGTAATGTAGCGCTTAGTAATCAGCCACTTAAAGAAGCTATGGAGCGTCGCCAGCGCCTGATTGATACTGGCCGGGGAAAGGCCAATCTTGCCTGATTTAGTCGGCTGACTTTTCAGATGTGCTTTGTAGTTGCGAATGTCTACGTCATCAATCTCGCCCCAGTGCTTGAATTCGCACCAAGCTTGAAAACCTCGTAGCTGACGGATATAAGCCTTTCGGGTGTTAGGTCTAATCTCGCGATCGCACAGAAACTCATCCACCCAGTCCATCTCCACCGCCAAATCTGGCACCGCCTCAGCCGCCGCTGTGGGCTTTGCCAGAGCGCCAACTTCAATGAACATAGGAACTGGGTCAAGTTTTGCCATAATTTCAGCCAAAAAACGGGGCGAACCGCCGCAAAAACGCTCCCGATTTCTAATCAATCGAGCTTTCTGAAAGGCGCACTGGCCTGTCATATATTCTAAGGTAGCATATCAAACCCCAAATAAGTTAATTTATTTGGGTTAAACTAAAAATCAAACTAAAAATATAAAGTAGCGGTCTGCGGTATGATAAATCCAGACATGGCAAGCGGTTTGAGCTGTTAGATAGCTGACCTGCTTTGACAGCCGTTAGACCTCAGTTGAGCCGTTTATATTTCAGGAGATACCAGCGATGTCCCCCCTCACTCAGCAAGTCGTGCAAGGAATTGAAGGGTTACCCGAAGCCGCTCAGCGGCAGATTCTTGATTTTGTCGAGTTCATAATGACTAAACACCAGCGGTCTAATGAGCAACCGCTCAGTGGTGAAGGTGAAGAACCTAAGTCCTTCGCAGAAACGGCCCAGGCCATCATTGGAATGGGGGAAGGGCCAGGGGATCTATCAACTAACCCAGCTTATATGGAAGGTTATGGGGAGTGATGCTTCGACAGGTCATCGTTGATACGAGTATCCTAATTGCGCTGATCGATCAGCGTGACCGTCATCATGAATGGGCGCGTCAGCAGCTAGGTGGAATTGCACCTCCGTTGCTGACCTGTGAAGCTGCCATCTCAGAAGCATGGTTCCTTCTGAAGCGGGTTAGGAATGGAAGAGAAGCCCTACTCTTACTGTTAGAACAAGATCAAATTAGCGTTGAGTTTGACCTAAACATAGAGCTAGTGTCAGTTGTCGCTCTGATGAGACGCTACCAGTCAGTACCAGCAGCCCTAGCAGATTCAGAACTTGTCCGAATGGCAGAGCTTTATCCGAATAGCTCAGTTTTTACGTTAGATAGCGATTTTCAGGTCTATCGTAAGAACCGCAACATCCCGATTCCGCTAATTACGCCTTAGTTTACTTTTTACATTCAGTCGCGTTCTTCTTGGTGAGCATGGCCCGTCGAGTCCCGAAAAAATGTGTAGAGTGTGCGCCGCTCAGTGCGAGTCAGGCACAGCAACTGCATGGGGAAAAAGGCGACGGCTGCTGGCATCAGAAGCGCTGTCCGAGTAAGCGCTCTTACTATCGCAATCGCCAACGGTTGAATGAGCAGCGGCGATTACAGTATCAGCAGCAGGTGTCCGACATAGCTTCCGATGGGGCGCAGGTGGAGACGGTTTCGCTGCTGGTGTCCGAGGGCACGATGCCTTACGCCAATTTGTATATCTGGCGGGAGAAGAGGAAGGATGCGCCGATTCATGCGATCGCGGCTTCTGTGTTTCAAAATAATTCCAAAGTGCTGGAAGTTGCGCCGATTCACTGCGCGGGTTACCGCAAGCGTCAGCTAGAGAAGTACGTTCAGAAAGATGTGATGAGCTATCTGAATGCTCGGTTTGGGATTACCTTCTTTGCTGATGAGATTCGGTTGGAGCCGATTGAATGTCCGATTCCAGGGTGTCCGTGGGTCGATCAATTTGCCGCTTCGCAAAAGCACTTCCTAAAAACGTCTGAGGTGGCTCGTGGTTAGTGTGCGTCAGTTGGAGCTGAACTTAGAAGTAGCGTTGGAAGAAGCTGCTGAAATCCCAGAGAACGTAGACGTGCTGAGTCTATGGACTCAGTTTGAAGGTGAGTTGGCTGGACTAGAGCAGCACGATCGCCTCCGAGTCGCGGGCGACATTCTGGTGCAGCTAGCGGGACTGTGCGAAACAAAAGCTGATTTGCTTTGGGAAGATTGGCAGGACGCGCACAATGCGGACGGGCCAGTGATGGATGGAGACTGGCTTCAGGGGCTTACCCGCCGGACGCAGGAGCTGGACTTTTCAGACTTAGTGAATCGCTCGTACATTAGCCGCGACCTACCGAATGAGGACAAAGCCGATGAGGATTCCGTGGCAGGCGATGTAGAGAAGCTTTCGGTCTTAGGTATGATTGACGCGCTAGAAGATGCCGATCTAAAAAGTCAGGCGTTGGCTGTCTCCCATGCGGAGAATGTATCGGACTGGGTGCAAGCGTTGACCGATAGACAGATGGACTCACCACAGCGATTAATCGATCTTCAGCAGCAGTTGGAAATGCCACTGATAGAAGTGTGGATCGCAGCGTTGCTCGGTGGGTTTCCGATGGAGCAGCGCGGGAGCTTTTATCAAACTCAAGAAGTTTGGATAGGCAGATGTAGGTAAGGGTTGAGAATGGAGTATCAGCTAGACAAATGGAAGCGTCAAGACTGGCGAAAAAACACTCGCCATTATTCTTGTGAGATAAGGCAAAACCTGTTCGGGCAGTGGGTAGTGCTGCGGCGATGGGGGCGGGTGAGCGCGATGCAGGGACAATGTGTTGAGGTGGTGTGTGGTCGCTATGAGCAATGCACAGAGATATTTGATGCAGTGGCGAAACGGCGAGAGAAGCGAGGCTATAGTATCTGGTGAGCTACGGCGTTTGTAACCAGAAATGAATTGGTTTACTGCTTGCGGTAATGGCTGAATCAGATCGCCTCATACATGTCAAATTAGTCTCGGCTGCTACTTTCCACTTGAAATCTCATGGCAAATCAAAGCCGATACTGGCCTTTCAAAAATCGAGGATCAAAGGTGTCTAATCAGATACAAATCTCTGAGGAGAGAGGAGTAAATGCGCATGTAGAGAGCTATCTAGATTATTACTGCGGTTTAGACAATGGCCCTGGTTTTGCAGTTTTACTAAAGGGGGACTGGGGGGTAGGTAAAACTTGGTTTATAAAAGACTACTTTCAGCGGTCAAAAAGTCGCCTGGGTGAGCCTATATACATCAGCTTCTACGGTGTATCCACCTTATCTCAGGTGGAAGATAAGTTTTTTGAGGTACTGCACCCTCTCCTATCATCGAAGCCTGCAAAGCTAGCTGGCATTGTACTGAGGGGACTTGTAAAAACGACGATACAAGTTGATTTGAATGCGGACAAGAAGAATGATGGTTCCTACAGTCTTCAGATTCCAGACATACCCCTTCCTGAGTATCTGAACAACGTTGAGGAAAGAATCATTGTTTTTGATGATTTAGAAAGATGCAATCTCGATGTTGAAGAGATGTTTGGATGTATCAACTCTTTCGTAGAAGGTCAAAACTCCAAAGTTATTATCCTTTTAAATGAAGACAAAATAGAAGACCTAAAGAGTAAGAAATATAAGACGGTTAAGGAAAAGATAATAGGCCAGACTCTTAGCATTCAGTTCGACTTACATAGCGCAATCCAACCTTTTGCGAATGATCTAACGTCAGAGACTGCTAAAAGATCGCTGCTTAGCAATGCCCATATTATCGAAGAAGTATATGCGATTTCTGGCTATAGAAACCTAAGAAGCTTGAAACAGATCGTCTTAAATTTTGAAAGAATATTTAATGTGCTTCCCGACGAAGCAAAGGCCATACCAGATCTCGTTGAGTCGTTACTGAAAAGCTTAGTGGCTTTAACTATTGATGTCAAAGAAGGTATCCTACAGCCAAGCGATATAGACAATTTAGTAGAACAAAACACAAAAAGGATGGTTGCGAGAACACTGCCTTCACTTCATAAATTCACAGATCAAGAAAAGCTAGAAGAATCTCAGCCGTCATTCTTTGAGAGGTATAACTTTTTCTTTTCGAGATCGCTCTTTCCTGGAGAAGGATGGTGGAAAGTATTTTTTAATGAAGGGATTTTAGATGTAGAAGAACTCAGAATTAGCTTTGAAAACAGTGCGCATTTTCAAAGTGCAAACATACCTGATTGGAAAAAACTTTGGCATTTTTCAGATCTTTCAGAGGATGAGTTTAGATATTTACTTCCTCGCGTTGCCGCAGCCTTTGAGAAGAAAGAGCTTGCGAATATCTTTGTTGTCAAACACGTATTTGGAATTCTTCTAAAACTTACATATGCTGAACTTTACTCAAAGTCACCAGAACAACTGATTAAAGCAGGAAAAGAATATATAGAGTATTTAATCAATGATGCGTATTCAAATGGATTGGAAGATTTTTTTGCTTCGGCGGACTTGCTGACAGAGTTACTAGGACACGTAAGTTCAGATATGGGTGCTTTCAGCTTGTCCTATCAGGGGCACGATTACAAAGAATTTAAGGAATTTGAGTCTTACGCAAGAGAGTATGGAGCAATCACTAAAGAAAAGCATTTACCTTCGATAGCTAATAAGTTACTGACACTGATGAGTTCTGATACTCAAAAGGTCAAGAGAATTTTATGTTTAAGTAACTACAGCAACGATAAAACGAAGAGCTATTTCAACGTACCAGTACTGCAATACATGGATGTAGACCAATTTGTCTCTACTCTTGTATCTATACCTGACGAGAGTAGGTGGGTAATCTGTTACGCACTAAAGGAGAGATACAGGATAATCAACCATGGATTGAATGATGAATTAGCGTGGATAACTTCGTTTAAGTATAAATTAGCCCAAGAAGCTGATAGTAGAAGAAAAACTATCTTGGGCTATTGTCTAGCCCGTATCAACGCTGATTTAGATGAGCTAGTCAAATGCCCTATCAAAGAGACAGTAGGAGCAGAGACATAGACTACAGATCTAGCTCATGTGAGATTTTCACCTTGAGCACAACCAGTAGTATTCAGGTTGAGATGAGAATTCCGGCATAGGTCTAGCTCCAGCTTCTTCAGATGTAGTAACAGTTCTGCTCTCACTAGATATCAACCCTAGCTGTATAAGCTACCGACGACTCAAGGTTTTGAGAAAGTTAGAACTCGACATTCGGCACCTTGGTAATCAAAAGGGAATTTATCTCACCCTAAAATTATCAACCATCTGAGAATTGTTATCAATACTATTCTTCCGCCTTTGTCGCTCTTTATCTACCTAGTTCAAAGCGATGGATTCAAGCACAGCCGCAGCAACCAGGATCTACTCGATCTCTGTGGCCGCTACATCGCCGAATATAATAGATAAAATTCCTTTCAGTGGAATGTGCCGATTGTTCTTTGTAAGCGCTACATTATTCGCTTGCGACTCTCCTCTCTTTTCAATAAGCTTCTACGGCCAGCTACTTGCTGTCTTTCGCTGTCAATGTGCCACGAAACATGTTCATACCGCAGTGAAACATATAGTCGCCCGCTTTTTCAGGAATAATCTCTATGGTTGCTGTTTGATTGAGCGGTAAGTCTATTGCTTTGTTGAAGTCAGGCAGAATAATCTGTTCTAAACAACTGCTAGGATCTTTTCGCAAGAAATTTAGCTGTACTGGCTGGCCAGCTTGTACCACAATCTGGTCGGGCGAGTAGCCACCATCTACCATCACATCTATTGACTGAATACCGTCAGCGGTTTGCGCAGTTTGTGCCTTGGTTTTGCTAAAAAGGAACCACCACAGCTCCAAGCCGATGAGTCCGATGCCCGCTGCCGCTACGCCCGCTTTGAGTCCGAGTGGTTGATCGATGCGCTGGAACTCATTGGTATCGGCTTCAGAAATTTGGGCGCGGGCAGTATGCGCAGTTCCAAGTAACATACTGATGCTCAGCAGACTCCCGGCTATCCATTTGCTGAGCGATCGCTTGCTGTGAGAATTTCGTAATTTCATTCGTAATTTCATCAGTGTCTTCCTTATCTTGCGGGCTTTTCTAACGAATGCCTTTAGGCTGAAAGTTTCTCAGGCGGAGTGCATTAGTAACTACAGAAACTGAGCTAAACGCCATCGCAGCCCCAGCAATAATCGGATTCAGCAACCAGCCAAAGATGGGATAGAGAATACCTGCGGCAATCGGAATACCGGCAACGTTATAGATGAAGGCGAAGAACAGATTTTGCCGAATATTAGCGATGGTGGCTTTGCTGAGCTGAATGGCGGTGACGATACCTTGCAGATCGCCTGAAATAAGTGTAATATCGCTAGCTGCGATCGCCACATCTGTCCCCGTCCCAATCGAGATTCCCACATCAGCCTGAGCTAACGCAGGTGCATCGTTAATGCCATCGCCGACCATCGCCACCTGCTTACCTTCGGCTTGCAACTGTCTAATCTGTGCGGCCTTTTGGTCGGGGCGTACTTCAGCAAATACTCTACTAATACCGACTGCTTGGGCGATCGCCTCAGCCGTCTGCTGATTATCGCCGGTCAACATCACGACTTCTAACCCCATCTTCTGCAAAGCGCTCACTGCCCTTGCAGAGGTTTTCTTCAGTGCGTCAGAAATTCCCATCAGTCCTTCTGCTTTGCCGTCTACTGCAATCCAAGCCGTAGTTTTAGCTGCTGCTTCCCAAGCCTGACGCTGGGACTGAAGCGACTTGGTATCAACATTCAAACTTTGCATCCAGCGCTCAGTGCCAATCTGTATCAGATGGCCGTTAATTGTGCCCTGTACGCCTCTACCCGTGACGGCATCAAAATCTTGTACGCCAGTTAGCTTTTTCTTATCGACGCCCTGAGATTCAGCGTAGTTGACAACAGCTTCAGCCAGCGGATGTTCAGAATTTCGCTCTACGGCTGCGGCCATTTGCAACAGCTTTATCTCGTTGCCATTTGCGGTTCCTCGGACGGTTAGATAGTCTGTGACGGTTGGTTTTCCTTCCGTGAGGGTTCCGGTCTTGTCAACCACAACAGCCTGTAATTTATGAGCGCGTTCTAGACTTTCTGCGTCTTTGATTAAGATGCCATTTTCAGCGCCTTTACCCGTGCCGACCATGATAGAGGTTGGCGTTGCTAAGCCCAGCGCACAAGGACAGGCGATGATCAGTACGCCGACCGTTGTAAGTAGTGCCAACGTGAGGTTGCCCATGATCACGAACCAGAGGACGAAGGTAGTTATGGCAATCGCTATCACCACCGGCACAAACCATCCTGTCACCTGATCGGCCAGCTTCTGAATCGGAGCCTTAGAACCCTGCGCATCTTGCACAAGTTGAACAATCTGCGCGAGCACAGTGTCTTTACCAACCCGCGAAGCTTTAAATCTGAAGCTACCTGTCTTATTGATGGTCGCGCCAATAACGACCTCGCCCTGCGCTTTTTTAACCGGCACCGGCTCGCCTGTCACCATTGACTCATCGACAGTAGATGTACCCTCAGTCACTTCGCCGTCAACCGGGATTTTCTCACCAGGGCGCACAATAATAATGTCGCCTACAATAACCTCCTCAAGGGGCAAATCAACTTCTTCGCCTTGCCGTACGACTCTCGCTGTATTTGCCTGCAATCCAATGAGTTGTCGAATCGCGTCCGATGTTTGCCCACGGGCACGATTCTCAAAGTATCGGCCTAACAACAACAGCGCGATAATCACGACTGCCGCTTCGTAGTAGACTTCGGGAGCCAGCCCCTGTGAAAGTAGAAAGCCAGGGAATAGCGTGACAAAGATGGAATAGAGGTAGGCTGCGCCAGTTCCGAGGGCTACTAGCGTGTTCATGTTTGCGGCACGGTGGGTAAAGGCTTTCCAGGCACCAACATAGAACGAACGACCGCACCAGAACAAAACGGGCGTTGCTAATATAAGCTGTAGCCACTTGTTATGTAAGAACATCGGCCAGCCGGGAATGTCTACGCCCAGCATGATCGGGAGCGTCCCTAAAATCAGCACTGCGCCAATGACGCCGCTGATGACCGTTTTAGTCAGTAGTGCCCTTTGCTGAGCCTTACGCTCCTCCTGCTCTTTAGCGTCCTCTTTACCAATCCCTAAGTCTTCTCTCTCACTCGCCTCATACCCAGCATCTGCAACCGCCGCCTGAATCTTTTCGAGATTAGTGTTGCGCTCGTCATACTCAACGCTGGCTTGCTCAGCCGCGAAGTTAACTTGAACGTCGCTGACTCCTGGCACCTGTTGTATGGCCGTTTGAATGCTGTTCGCGCAGGACGCGCAGCTCATGCCTTTTAGCTTCAAGGTCGTTGCAGTCATACAGGGGGGACTCCTATCTCGTAGATGTTTTTAGTAAGCGCTAATCTAGGCAGCGGCGTAGCCAGCGTTTTTGATAGCTTGCTTGATAGAAGACTCAGAAGACTCAGTTTCAACCGCGACCCGCTTTGTCTTAGGATCAGCTTCAACCTTCGCGTTTTGATCGACTTCTTTGATAGCGTTGGTGATTGTTTTTGCACATGAGCCACAGGCCATATTGGGAACGTTGAGTTGCAGTTTCATAATGTATCCTTGGGTTTGCGTTATCTACCTGATACGTCATCTCAGGTGACTGATCGTATCAGTGTTACTAACATAAACCCTCTAGTCGAGGAGAGAGTCAAGGGATGAAAAGAATATGCCTTATCGTTAATTGGAGTACACGGAAAAATGCGCCTGTGAACCGCTTTTTCGAGCGAGAAATTACTGGGTATTCGGATCTATTGTTCTAGTAGAGACGTTGAGACGTAATGACCATAAGGCATTCGTGTAAATGTGAAATTAGAGTGAAATGAGTCTCTTCCAAAAGACATGTGTTTTTGGCACTTCAGTTCTTGAAAACAACCTTCTTAATACCTATCCTTGAATTTCTACGATACCCATCATTCCTTGGTCTTCATGGTCAAGGATATGGCAGTGGTAGACGGTGCGGCCTGTAAAGTCTTCAAACGTTACTCGTAGGGTTACGGTTTCATAGCCGCCGACAGCGACCGTATCCTTCCAGGCGCGGAAAGGTTCTGTTTGACCATTGCGTTGGATCACCTGAAAGCGGTTGGTATGCAAATGAAACGGATGATCTATGCTGGCTTTGTTAATGATATGCCAGTCTTCGACCTGATTGAGGCGTACGCGGGTGTTTATGCGATCCATCACAAAAGACTGATTGTTAATAATAAATCCGGTAGATTCAGCAGACCGATCAATCCCGTGATTAAGCACGAATTCACGGCTGATTTCAGGCTCAGGTAGCGGTTCTACTGGGATGAGTTGTTTGGGCAGCGGGAGTGGTTCAGCGCGATCACTCGGCGTATATCGAATGGTTGCGATGGCGAAGCCCTTCCGAAGGAAGATCGCCCTCTTCTGCGGCAGCGCAATCCCTGGCATTCGCTCAGCCGCTTTCCCCATAGCCTCAACCATCTCAGAAATTCCGCGATCATAAGGTAGGCTCAAAATTTCGTAGTTGCTAGGTTCTCTACTGCCCGAAATTAATAGCTCCACACGTTCGCCGGGGGATACATACCGCCTCGGTCGTAGGGCAAATTGAGCAGCCGATATGAACCAGAAGCTTGGTCGCCTTTAATCAAAACTTCGGCTCTTTCTCCCGGTGCTAACAGCAGTTCCTTTACCTCAACTGGCTCCGAAATCGCACCCCCATCTGTAGCGATTAGGTGCATAGAATGCTGCTCAACCTGGAGCCGATAAAACCGACTGATTGAGGCGTTGAGCAAACGCAAACGCAGCAGGCCATTTTTCGGAATTTGAAGGGTTGGATTAATTTCCCCACCAGCGGTAATGAGTGAACCTTCTCGCCCCATCATCACAGCCATTCGGTCAGGCTTAGCAACGTTACCTTCATCGTCTAGCTGAAAGTCTTTGAGCGCTAAAAAGGCTTCCGCAGCCGACTGCACTTCCGGAATTTTGTCTAGTTCACCACGAACAACAAAGAAGCCGGAGAGTCCGGCAAACACCTGATCGGCCACAAAGCCGTGGCGGTGAGGATGATACCAAAACGTACCTGCCGGATGATCGTCAGGAATTTTGAATTCGTAGGCGAAAGTTTCACCCGGTTCAACGCTTAAGAACACGTTGTCGGCGTTGCCGGAATGCGAGATATTCAACCCGTGGTAGTGGATATTCGTCGGTTCTGGCAGGTTGTTGGTAAATCGAATCCGAACGGTGTCTCCTGACTTTGCTTCTAGCCGTGGCCCTGGCATCTGACCGTTATAGGCCATCAGCGTAGCCTGTTGGCCATTGAGAGCAATTGTCTGGTAACTCGCCTCTAAATCTAGATCTAGAAGGCCGTTGGCGCTGGTGTAAATAGCAGGAAGGGTAGCTGAATTAGAAAGCTGAGCTGACGGTTGAGTGTTGGAAGACTTAACCTGGGAAGAGTGTATACGACTGCACTGGGACATTAGAACCGCGCCTGCGCCCGCTGCACTTACAGAAAAAAACTGTCTTCGTTTCATGCTTCGCCTAAATAATCCATCCCTCCATTCTCTCTGATGAATATGAAACCAGGATGAAACCTAGAAATCTCAGACCTCTAGCTACGCGAACATTGCGAAATACTTTCAACAAGACTTTCAGCCAGTTGAAATCAGTTCCTTAAACAGTGAAATAGCCCAACCGACAATGAGAATGCCTAAAATCGCTAGTTCTAACCGGGGTAGCGACAGCAGGAACTGAAACCAGTCCGGCCAAGAGCGCTGTTTAGCTTTTTGCCACCAAGTTGAAACCTGCTTTGGCCAAAGCCGAGGGGTATCTTTAGATCGAAACTTTACGCTCCACATAGACACTAACAGAGGTGCACCGCCAACCCTGGCGTTTAATAAGAGGTGAAGCGCGATCGCCACCACCATCACCGCCCAAGAAACGAGATGAGCGTAGTACCAAACGTGATCTAACTCTCCTTTTGGCAACCAGGTTTCATCCATCATCTTGCCGCTAAAAAGGGCAAAGGTTAGAGCCAAAAGAGCCAATGTATTCGCTAAGCGATTCAACGTGTACCACCAGATTGGCTGCCCTACCAGTGCTAACTTCTCTAGGGAATCCGATTGGATGAGACGCTGCTTTCCCCGCTGAAAGGCATAATGCACAAACGCTGGAAAAATTAGCAGCGTATACAGCCCAAACGTGCCATGAATGCCCTCAATGTCTTTGTATTCGGGTAAAGGCACCCGTCCCAAGCGGCCATCGTAGGTGTTGTACGTCCAAAAGGCAGTTAGAATTGCCAATATTAAACAGATGGCTGTGAACCCGTGCAGAATACGGAGTAGCAGGGGCTGATAGGGTTGACTAGGTTTCATCATAGTACGGTTGCAACTCCAAAGACAATAAACAGAGCGCCGCTCGCGCTCACCAACAGCCGTTCCAAAATGTGCCCGACCAGCAGCTTACCGTAGGCAACTGCGATCGCTAAAAGTCTTTCACAATTCTCTCACTTTTGATTTCACAATTCTCTCACTTTTAATCGCTCAGTCTTCGTTGCATGTTCATCTGCTTTAATTTCTAAGACTATGGGAGCCTTAGCTCATAAGAAATATAGTCACGAAAACGGGATAGCTCACCATAAGAACGCCGCCTGCCGCTTTACCCAGAGAGCCTTTTAATGAAGCCATTACAATCACTAGCGCCAGCGATGCCATCATCACAACAATCGGAAAATGAAGTAATTGGGCATCTAGTATCGTCAGCGGACGGGCTACGGCAGCGCCGCCTAACGTCATCGTGACATTGTAGGCAAAAGAACCTACCACACCCGCGACGGCTGCTTCGGTCGCACCGCGCCGCGCCATTGACCACGCCAGCACAACTAGCTCAAACGACGTGGCAAATCCTACCAGGACTACCCCAAGTTTTGTTTGAGTCGCTTCCACCTGGCTGATTTGACGCACGGCTTCTACCAGCAGAATTGAGCCAGCTATAATGCCGACTAGCCCAGCAGCGACCAGCCAAATATCTTTACTGACTCGGCGATGAATTCCTCTAGCCGCCTCGGACTGCATTGCCTCAGCCGCTTCTTCTATTTCTCCTGTTTCACCTAGCGCGGGCGGTTTGCGCTCGGCCCACCAGATACCCCCTACATATACGGCATACAGCCCAATTAGCAGCCCTCCTTCGAGCCGGTTAATCTGTCCATTCCAGATAAATCCACTCGCAAGCATACCGACGGGAAAGCCTAGCAGCGCATAGCGCATGACTCTGGGGCTAAAGGGCAGCGGCGTTACCCATGCGCCTAATCCAAGCGCTACGAGGCAGATGGCGATGTTTGCGCCTACTACATCTCCGAATGCGATCGCAGGCACTCCTCGCAAAGAAGCTGCAATGCCCGTTGCCAGCTCTTCTGGCTCAGCACCCGCTAAGAGCAAAGCTAATGCAAACGCACTTACCTGCAATCGTACGGCAGCAGCTCCTAAGTGCTCCGCAAAAGTTTCAGACCCCCAAACAATCAGAGCCACTCCAATCACAATCAGCGATCCCCAAATAACAACCACAGGAATTCCTCCAGGATTTTCAACTAGGCCGTGATGGTAAGATATATTCCCGTATGCAGCACAGATATGAAGTAAGCTGCCTACTTCTCTCCTGAACTGTAATCACTTCGCAATAATCGCAAGCCATTCAAAGTAACCAACAGCGTTGAGCCTTCATGACCCAGGACGCCAGCGGGCAGCGTCAGATCGCCTAGAAAGTTGGCCACCATTAAAAAAGCAACAGAAGTCAGTGCTAAAGCGATGTTTTGCTTGATAATTCGCTGCGACTTTACACCGAGCTGAATCGCCTGCTCTAGCTTTTCTAGCCGGTCGGCCATCAGCACAATGTCAGCCGTTTCTAAGGCCATATCCGAGCCGGTGCCACCCATCGCAATGCCTACCGACGCCTGAGCGAGGGCAGGCGCGTCGTTGATGCCATCGCCGACCATCGCTACCGTGCGGTACTGCTGCTGTAGCTTCTTGACCACCTCTACTTTGTCTTCTGGCAGTAGTTCTGAGTAGACTTTATCGACACCGACTGCCTGAGCCACACTTTGAGCCGTTGCGGCGTTATCTCCCGTCAGCATCACCGTCGATTTAATTCCGATGCGCTTCAGTACGCGCAACAAATGCGCTGACTCAGGGCGAATGCGGTCGGCTACGGCCAACAGCCCAAACACTTGTCCTTGCCTGCTCACCCACATCACCGTTTTGCCTTCGCTTTCTAGCTGCTCGCTAGTCTGCATGAGACTGTTCTCGGCTAGGCGGGCTGAGCCATCTATTACAAAAGGTCTTTTACCTATTTTGGTAACGTCTCCTGCTAGATTACCAGAAATTCCTTGACCGACCTGGGCCTGAACGGTGGTGGCGGGTAGCAAAGAGAGTTTTTTCTGTTGGGCAGCGCTGACGACTGATTGGGCGATGGGATGCTCTGAATAGGCTTCGAGTGAGGCGGCAGTTTGTAGAATCTGGTTGGGCGAAATGCCTTTAGCGGGGATGATGTCGCAAACTTGCAGGTTTCCAGTGGTGAGGGTGCCGGTTTTGTCGAAGGCGATGGCGCAGCCTCTCCCGTGGAGAATCGCCCCCAGTTTCCCTACCGTCTCTAGCTGCGCCCCATCCTTAAACAAAATGCCCTGCCGCGCACCGCAAGCAATCCCAGAAAGCAACGTCGGCATAATCGCCGCCATCAAAGCACAGGGCGAGGCGACCACTAGAAAAACCAGCGCCCGGTAAATAGTCGTTTCCCAATCCCAGTTCAATAGGAAAGGAGGTAAGAACAACAGCACCAAAGCTGAAACCACAATCACCTTGGCGTAGCCCCGTTCAAAGCGCTCTAAAAACTGTTGCGACGGTGGCTGAGTCGTTTTAGCCTCTTCTACTAGCCGAATGACCCTCTGAATTAAGCTACTTTCAGGCGGCTTATTCAGCTCTAAAACAAGGGCACCGCTGCCGTTGATAGTGCCTGCAAAGGCTTCATCGCCCACTGCCTTCTCAACGGGAACAGATTCTCCGGTGATGGGTGCCTGATTGACGGTGCTAGTGCCTTCTTGGATCAGACCGTCGGCGGGGATGAGTTCGCCGGGTTTGATGAGAATGCGATCGCCCACCCGCAACCGTTCAGTCGCCACCATCTCCTCCTGCCCCTGCCGCACCAACCTAGCCGTATCAGGCGCAAGCTGCATCAGCCCGCGAATGTTGCGCTCCGTACGATGCATCGCCACACCTTCTAACGCGCCGCTAATCGCAAAGATTAAAATTAGCACCGCGCCGTCCACTAGCAGATA
This sequence comes from Cyclobacteriaceae bacterium, assembly GCA_965217295.1. Taxonomy (GTDB): domain Bacteria; phylum Bacteroidota; class Bacteroidia; order Cytophagales; family Cyclobacteriaceae; genus Tunicatimonas. The sequence continues at coordinate 153,939 of CBDCHR010000002.1, read as the reverse complement.
GTACTCTTGCTGCCAGAGTCCCAGAGTAGCCGCGCCTACTGCCGCAACGATCATCAACAGATCCACATCTAGCTCTCGCTCTTGCCAAAGCGTCGTGAGTCCCTCGCGAGTGCTCTCGTATCCTCCAATCACGTAGGCGGACAGCAGAACCCAAACGCCTAGCCCTAGCCAGTTCCCATTCAAGGCAATCCAGCCCGATAGCGTCAGTACCCCACAGGCCAAAGCCGCCACTAGCTCAGGGTAAGTTTGTATCCAGGCGGGCGATCGCGTTTTCCAAGGTGTCGAAAAAGTGTCGGTCATGCCTTTCATCCATATACGATTCGTTCAAGATAAACATTGACATCAGTGTTAAGGTCAAGGGGTTTGTGATGGCGCGATCGCTTCTTAATAATCCACCCGCTCCCTGGGTAGCTCATTAAATGCTCACGATTAAAGAACTCACTCAAACCGTCGGCTGTGGTGTCACCCCCCGGATGGTGCGGCACTACCACCAGATTGGGTTATTGCCACAGCCCACCCGCTCTAGCAGCAACTACCGGCTTTACAGCAGTGCAGATGTGCAGTCTCTCAAGCGCATTATGGCCCTCAAGCAGCAAGGCTTTCAGCTCTCTCATATCAAACAAATGGTGTCGGCTCTATCTGAGTCGGCGCAGGCGGAGCGTCTTACCGAACAGCTACAGCAACAGTATCAAACTGTTTTGCAACAGCTTGTTAAACTACGGCATACGGCGACTGCGCTAGAAGGGGTGATTGGCAGCGACCACGTTTGCCATTCGATTCAGGCAGAAGCACTGGCTCAATCACGGCACCTAGAAGCCGAAACTCAAACGGTGCAGTTCTCAACCGAAGGACTTTGGCAACAGCAAGATGCCGCCACATATCATCACCCAGAAAACTTCCAAGCAGCGATTCAGCGTCTCCTGCCCGATTTATCACAGCGTCCAGAGATTGAAGTAGACGTGCTCTCCCATATGGTTTTGGCCAGCGGCGATGTGAGCTTAGCAGCCTTTGTCCGATTCAGTGCAGATGCCATAAAAGCCGCGAGAGAAACGCTATCAGCAGGCTGTACCGTTGTGAGTGACTTGCCTTTGATTGCAACAGCGCTAGATCAAACCCGCCTGGTTAATCTAGGGTGTCAGCAGGCAACCTTAATAGACGATCCGCATGTAGAGGATGTCGCTGAAGCCGAACGGACTTTTTGGCAAGATGATAGCTGGCATCAGAAACTCAGCGAGCTGATTGAGGGAAATATTTGGGTAATCGGCTATTCTCCATCGGTGCTGATGAAACTTTGTGAGATGGTTGAGAACCAAGCCTGCCGTCCTGCTTTAGTCATCGGGCTACCCGTTGGTTTTAGTCATGCACCAGCCGCAAAACGACGGTTGATGCAACTGAAAGTCCCGTATGTGACCACAGAAGGTGCGCTAGGCGGTGGGCTGCTAGCGGCAGTAGTGCTCAATCGGCTAGCGGCTTCCTTAATTGAAAAGCCCAATTGTCACTGCTACCTCGGCTAAATTGCCTTCTTAGTTTTGTCTGTGATGGCTAACTGTCTCTCTAGTCCGAGTGCTGACGCTATGCTTACATTACGCCCTACTAAAGGACAGGTCGGAGAATAAAGTAATTTACATATAGTAAGTAAGCACTTGCTTATATATGTAAATCCGGCTAATATGGCTCCTATGATTGACCCAGAGAGTCAACAAAGATGTTAATCAATAAACTCTATAAAGCAGGTACTTCAGATGATGCAGCGTTTCGATTCTGGGAATTTGTTGACCTTAGGCCAAGCTCTTCAGTCTTTTCGTGCATCGACGGGTGAAGATGACGCGACTGAGCAAATGGCTGACCTCGCGGAAGTTTTTGAGCGGCACGATGCCATACACGTTTTGTTTGACTGTGGCACTTCTATTCAAGACGAGATCGCAGTGCATGTCTGGATGGCCTTTGCAACAACCGCGAAGGTAAGCGAGATGCATCGTGCTGTTTCTCAACTGGAACATCGCAACGTTTTATCTGGCATTGGTCATTTCAAGCTAATCGGTATTTGGGTGAGGTGCCTTCCTCGTATCCTTAGCATCATTCTCAAAAGCTTACGGATGAAAAAAAGAGTCGCTATTGAAGAGCTATCTGAGCTGAAGCCGCAGCCTGTATTCGATATCCGCCTGGAACATGGCATTGTTCTGTGAAGATGTACTTCCGGCTGAAAACTCTTATCTAAAAATGGCACGAACTAAAACAGTTACAGACGAAGATATTTTGGCTACGGCACGGTCACTCTTTCTAGAAAAGGGGATAAACGCTTCTACTAGGGCAATCGCAAAGCAGGCTGGCATCTCTGAAACGGTTATTTTCCAGCGGTTTGAGACTAAAGAGAATCTCTTCTTTTCGGCAATGGTGCTACCGGAAGCGAAGCTGAAAGTCATATTTAGCTGCCAAGCGGGTGAGCGGACAGTCTGTGAAAACCTCAAATCGGTTAGTTTGCAGATTGTGGATTACTTTCGTGAGGTTATGCCGATTTTCTTATCACTCATCAACCATCCAGCTTTTGACATGCAGGTATTTTTACGGCGCCACACGCTACCTAGAGTGCAGATCAGCACTCGGTTAGTCGAATATCTTAATGCAGAGGCAGCGTTAGGGCGAATCAAAGGCGACAGCAGCTTGGCAACCGCAGCCCTACTGCTCTCTCACCTACACCACATAGCGCTGTCCCAAAATATGGGTGCTCATCCACCCAACGAGACGGAGAGTGCCGTCTCTGACGCGATTCATGTCTTATGGCACGGTATAGTCAGGCTTTGAATACGCTAAACCTCGTTGATAGGCTAAGGCAGGCTATCATTTCAAGTAGACTTAGTGAGTGATTATGAAAACTGCTACACAGCCTGCTATTTTGCCGCTTTTTCAAGCCTTTGCTGATGGCTATCGCGTTCAGATTATTGAACTGCTGCGCGATCAGGAACTCTGTGCTTGCGATATCGCTAAGCACTTAGGCATAACCCAGTCCAAGCTTTCCTTTCACCTCAAAACACTGCGAGAGGCCGATCTGATTGAGGGTAGACAGGAAGGACGCTGGATTTACTACCGATTGAACTTGCAGCAGTTCATCATCCTAGAGCGGTACATTTCCGAATTTCGCCGCTACAGTCCAATCTTACCTGCTCGAATTTGCCCTGACTAGGCTGGACTCACCAAATTAAATTGAATTAAAATCGCCCGAAATGTCGCCTTAGCGACTTGACATTTCAATTATATTTGAAATAATCAAGTCGTAATCTATTTTGAGTAGGCGTGGTGTCATGGTCGGTCAAATTCGCAGACAACCTTTACTTTGCCTAATGCTGACGCTGTTAGCAGGGTGTTCGACCGCTCAAGCCCCCCAATCAGAACAGTCGCCGTCTGAATCGTTGCCCTCTGAAGTTAGTTCAATCAAAATTGATGGGTCGAGCACAGTCTTTCCGCTGACTGATGAGGTTGCCAAGGAGCTGAGATTTGAGCAGGGTGAAGAGGCACCTGATATCTCAGTTGAGTTTTCAGGTACTGGGGGCGGTTTCAAAAAGTTCTGTGCTGGCGAAACGGACATTAATAATGCTTCTCGACCTATTCTCAAATCCGAGATGGAAACCTGTAAGACTAATGGCGTTGAGTATATTGAGATTCCGGTCGCCTTTGATGCACTGACGGTGGCAGTCAACCCAGAGAATGATTGGGCTAATAACCTCACGGTTGAGGAACTCAAAACCATGTGGGAACCGTCGGCGGAAGGCGAAATTATTCAGTGGAGCCAGGTTCGAGATAGCTGGCCGGAGCAGCCTTTGAATCTACATGGAGCCGATGTTGAATCAGGTACTTACGACTACTTTACGGAAGCGATTGTCGGCGAAGCGCAAGCCAGCCGGAGTGACTATACCGCCCAGGTTGATGATGACCTAATCGTGAGAGCTGTACGCCAAGACCCAGATGCCTTGGGCTTTTTTGGTTATGCCTACTTTGACGAAAATCGTAGCCAGCTCAAAGCAGTGGCGATTGATGCCGGTGACGGCCCTATTTTGCCCTCTGCGGAAACGGTTCAAAGCGGAGAGTATCAGCCGCTCACTCGCCCCCTGTTTATTTATGTGAGCGCTGATGCAGCGGAATCAAATCCCGAACTCTCAGCATTCGTGGAATATTACTTGAATAACGTGCGGTTTTTAGCAGAGGTAGTCGGCTACGTTCCGCTGCCGAATGAAGCGTATAACGTGGCTTTCGAGCATTTCACGGACAAACGAGTTGGGACTGTTTTTGGTGGTGAAGCACCGACTAATCTCACGATTGAAGCGCTGGTAAAGGCAGAGCGCGAGTTTTAAGTCGGTTAGAAAAACTTATCAAGGAATCACATGGCACGAGTTGCAATTAATGGATTTGGTCGGATTGGGCGGCTGGTTTTGCGAGCGGCATGGCGCTGGCCTGAGCTGGAATTTGTTCATATCAATGAGATTAAGGGAGGCGCTACGGCAGCGGCTCACCTGTTGAAGTTCGACTCGGTACATGGGCGGTGGCAGCCAGAAGTAGAAGCAGCGGGCCAGGAACGGATTTTAATCGACCGGCAGCCGCTGAGCTTCAGCGAATACAAAACGCCCAATGAGGTGCCGTGGGAAGATCTTGGGATTGATATGGTGCTGGAGTGTTCGGGCAAGTTTCGGACGCTAGAACCGTTGGCGGCTTATTTTAAGCGGGGCGTGAAAAAGGTGATTGTGGCAGCGCCCGTGAAGCAAGGAGCCTTAAATGTAGTCATGGGGATTAATGACTACTTGTACAATCCCGATGAGCATCACCTCTTAACGGCAGCTTCTTGTACAACCAACTGCTTAGCCCCGGTTGTAAAAGTCATCCAAAAGGGACTGGGCATTCGACATGGCGTAATCACTACGATTCACGACATTACGAATACTCAAACGATTGTCGATGCCCCCCACAAAGACTTGCGACGCGCGCGGGCAAACAGCCTGTCTCTGATTCCGACAACAACTGGTTCGGCAACCGCGATTACTGCAATCTTTCCTGAACTTACCGGCAAGCTCAATGGCTTAGCGGTACGAGTCCCTTTGCTGAATGCCTCCCTGACAGACTGCGTGTTTGAAGTGGACGCGCCGACGAGTGTTGAAGAAGTTAACGGGTTGTTGAAAGCGGCAGCGCAGGGAGATCTTAGCGGCATTTTGGGATATGAAGAACGTCCGCTGGTTTCAGTGGATTACAAGGACGATCCGCGCTCCGCCATTGTGGATGCGCTCTCTACGATGGTGGTGGATGACACGCAGGTGAAAGTGCTGGCCTGGTACGACAACGAATGGGGCTATGCCAATCGGATGGCGGAACTGGCGCAAAAAGTAGCGCGATCTCTGGTTTGATCTCTGGCCTAATCTCTTGACCTGATTTCAAATCTGACTGCGACGGTTCAAACCAACTAAAAAATGCTTGTATCTTATGGACTCTTCACCCACTATTGACCGGATCGGAATTCGCAACTATGCGCTCGTCACTGCCGCTTACTGGGGCTTTACGATTACCGATGGGGCGCTGCGAATGCTGGTGCTGCTATACTTTCACACTTTGGGCTATACCCCTCTAGAAGTGGCAATGCTGTTTTTGTTCTATGAAATTTTTGGCATTGTCACTAACTTTTTGGGTGGTTGGATTGGGACTCGCTTTGGGGTCAAGCTAACGCTGTATGGCGGGATTGCGCTACAAATTTTAGCGCTGCTGCTGCTGACGCCTGTGAATGAATCTTGGGCGATCGCCCTTGCCGTCCCCTACGTCATGTTTGCCCAAGCCCTTTCAGGGATTGCTAAAGACCTGACCAAAATGAGTTCTAAGAGTGCGATTCGCTTAGTAATTCCCCAAGAGGCGCAGTCGGCTTTGTTCAAATGGGTGGCGATTCTTACTGGGTCAAAGAATGCGCTCAAAGGCGTAGGGTTTTTCTTGGGCGGTCTGCTGCTATCGGTGTTTGGCTATGCGAATGCGCTGGTGATAATGGCCGCAGGACTGTTGATTGTGCTGCTGTCGAGCCGATGGCTACCTTCAGGAATGGGAAAAATCAAAGCGAAGGTAAAATTTCGTCAGCTATTTTCCAAGAGTCCTGAGATCAATAGTCTCTCGGCGGCGCGTTTCTTTCTGTTTGGCGCACGAGATGTTTGGTTTGTGGTGGGTCTGCCTGTCTTTCTCTACAGCGTACTCAACTGGTCGTTTGAACAGGTTGGTGGCTTTCTCGCAGTTTGGGTGATTGGCTACGGCCTAGTACAGTCACTCGCGCCGACGCTGCTGAGGCGGTTTGGCTCAGGGCGACCGCCAGGGGCCGGGACGATTCGCTTTTGGACAGGGTTTTTGATTGCGATTCCAGCCGCGATCGCCCTCGCCCTCCAAACCGGGCTTCCGGCAGCACAGACCATCGTGATTGGCCTGATGATTTTTGGCATTGTGTTCGCCTTCAACTCAGCCGTCCATTCCTATCTGGTGCTGGCCTACACCGAAGACGATAAAGTAGCGCTGAACGTGGGCTTTTACTACATGGCCAACTCGGGCGGACGGCTGGCGGGTACGGTGCTCTCTGGCCTGATATTTCAGCTCTATGGGCTGGTGGGCTGTCTATGGGTATCAACAGTCTTTGTACTTTTGGCTGAGCTAGTCACGTTAAGACTGCCAAATCCTAAAGCGGCTAATGCAATCACTTGGAGAGGAGACAGCTAACCGATGGCTAACGAACGCTCTCAAATGCCTCGGAAGCCGGTTCAAGCCGGGGGCAGACTCAATCTTTTTGAACGATATTTAACGCTATGGGTGGCGCTCTGTATTGTAGCCGGAATCATTCTCGGGCGCGTTTTCCCTGGCATTGCAGAAACCCTAGATGCCATGAGCGTCTATCAGGTATCTGTTCCGATTGCTGTCTGTCTGTTCTTCATGATGTATCCCATCATGGTGAAGATTGACTTTTCTCAGGCGAAGCAGGCCGCTAAAACGCCCAAGCCCGTTCTGCTTACACTGGTGATTAACTGGCTGGTTAAGCCTTTTACAATGGTTGCTTTTTCCCAGTTCTTTATTGGGTGGCTATTTCGCCCTTTGATTGTAGGCACTGAGGTGATTAGAGGTGTTGAGGTGCCCATCGCTAATTCATACATTGCAGGTACGATCCTACTGGGAATTGCGCCCTGTACGGCAATGGTTCTGATGTGGGGCTATCTGTCCTACAGCAATCAAGGGCACACCCTGGTGATGGTGGCGGTTAACTCGCTAGCAATGTTGTTTCTCTATGCGCCGCTCGGAGGCTGGTTGCTCTCATCGAATGATCTGACAGTGCCTTGGGCAACTATTGTGCTATCCGTTCTAATCTATGTGGGGCTACCGCTACTGGCGGGGGCGGTGTCTCGTAGCTGGATTCTCAGGCATAAGGGAAAAGCCTGGTTTGAACAGGTGTTTTTGAAAAATCTCAGTCCGGTAGCGGTGCTGGCGCTGCTAATTACGCTGGTGTTGTTGTTTGCCTTTAAGGGCGAGCTGATTGTTCGCAATCCTCTGCATATTCTGTTGATTGCAGTTCCCCTGTTTATTCAAACAAATTTCATTTTCTTCATCACTTATGTCGCCGCGCAGAAGCTAGGAATGGTCTATGAAGATGCGGCTCCGGCAGCTTTGATTGGTGCGAGCAATCATTTTGAAGTGGCGATCGCTACCGCTGTCATGCTATTTGGCCTCAGCTCTGGAGCGGCGCTAGCCACTGTAGTCGGCGTACTTATTGAGGTGCCGACCATGCTGATGCTAGTAGAACTTTGCAAGCGAACCGCCTCCTGGTTTCCTCGCGAGCCAGAAAAGGCTACGTTACCTGACCCTCGCTGTATACATCCCATAAGGTAGCTAAAAAGATGTCAGAACAACTATCGTCATCGCCTATTTCTGAGAGCCTATGGTGGGTAATACCCGCTCGGCTTGCAGGCATACGAAAGCCAACAGAAGAAGATTTACCCCTGTTAAGCACCTTCAAGATTGATGCACTCGTTTCCGTGCTGAGCGATGATTCCAACTTGACGCTATACAAACAGTACAAAATTCCCTATCTCTGGGTGCCGATTGAAGGAGGCTATGCACCGACACTGGCTCAGCTAAAGCAGCTAAAAGCTTTTATAGATGAGCAAAATGCTCAGAATAATGCGGTTGCTATCCATTGCTCTAATGGTCTGCGTCGTACGGGTACTGTGTTAGCCGCGTTGTTGATCCAACAAGGGATGGATTACGAAGGTGCTATGGCAGTCATTTCGGCTGCTAATCCCGCCGTTAATCTCAGAGAAAACCAAACTTCTTTTCTAAAAGGACTCTCTTAAGATGAGTTTCGATCATCCCCCTCGAATTTTGTTTCTTTATGGCTCCTTACGAGAGCGCTCTTATAGCCGTTTATTAGCAGAAGAAGCCGCCCGCATCATTGAGGGGTTTGGCGCGGAAGTTAAGTTTTTTGATCCCCGAGGACTGCCGCTATATGGAACAGAACCCGATACGCATCCCAAAGTACAAGCGTTGCGAGAGCTGTCTTTATGGTCTGAAGGGCATGTTTGGTCAAGCCCTGAACTGCATGGCAATATATCTGGACTAATGAAAACCCAGATCGATTGGATTCCGCTAACGCTCGGAGCAGTTCGCCCTACTCAAGGTAGAACGCTAGCTGTGATGCAGGTTTCTGGAGGGTCGCAGTCTTTCAATACTGTCAATACGCTGCGAGTTTTGGGACGGTGGATGCGGATGTTCACCATTCCTAATCAGTCATCGGTAGCAAAGGCTTATCAGGAATTTAATGAGGACGGTACGATGAAGCAATCTGCTTACCGCGATCGCGTCGTAGACGTGATGGAAGAACTCTATCGTTTCACCTTAATCCTCCGAGAGAACGTCGATGAACTCACAGATCGATACAGCGAACGCAAGGCCAATACTGCTAGACAAATAGAGGAAACCGCTAAGAAAGCATTAAGCTAGTCACGAAGCAAGTTCCCATACCGTAGCTCAAAAGGTGAGCGTTATCCTCTACATAGTGCGACACTGCGCTAGACTCATTCGATCTAGATAGCCGAATAATTCATCCAGAGGCAAGCTCTTCAGCTAAAAACTCGCGGTAGAGCGTTGGCAAATAAGGCGTGTTCTCGTTGTCTTCGATGCCACTGCCTAAACTTGTCCAAACGCCTGATAAGTGGGCGAGTACCTCTTCCGCTCGGTCTTCTTCGAGCAATGTGAGGATATCGATCTCCCATTTATGATGGTCTGTTAGCCAGCGATACATCACCTCATCTTGATACTCAGGGAGGAAGCTGTAGCTAACGCTTCCTCCTACTCCAAAAGGATCGGGATGATAGCTGTTGGACTTTTCTAGCCAAGTGGGTGTCAAAAACTGATACCGTCCAGCAGCGGTTGAACAAAGACCTGTATTGACCCCTACTTCAATCGGCAGACACTGATCGGGATGCTGGCTTAAGTCATGCACATGGCTTCCTCCGTATAGGAGTGCATAGGCATTACGCCCGTCTGACTCACTGGCCGAAATTGTTCGCATCAGGGCGCGAATGTAGGGGTCGCCGCCAGACATAGCCAAAGGCAGCGAATAGGCAGGTGTGTCTATTATGTCGTGCTGGTGAGGGAGACGTTCTCTAATGCCCTGCACAATCCAGAGCAGGACAACTATGCCTGCGAGCCAAGCAATGCCTCGAAACTTTTGAAAGCTTACTCTCTTATCGCTGACAGTTTCTGGCAAGTGTTTTTTTGAAGAGTTGAGAAGCATGATCGTGCTCTGGTGCATACTTTAGCGGTAGTGTTCTGTGACAGATGGCGAGATAGCGCGTGAGTCTATAGATTTCTTATGAACACCTCCCAGGTTTTGTTAAAAGCTGGGAGGTGAGGACACTCAAAGACTCGGAACGCTGGAGTTGGGAGATGACAGTGGGATCGATTCTTGAGGTAGATGATCCAATCCCCAGTCGGGCTTTGTTCGTGTCTGGTGTGATGTCGGTATCAGCCGTTTGCCGAACTGAGCATAGAGCGCCGGAATCACCAGCAGCGTCAGCGCAGTAGAGGTGAATAGTCCGCCTAAAACTACGATGGCCAACGGCTGTAGGATTTCATTACCCGCGCCCGTCGAGATCGCCAAAGGCAGCATCCCCAGCGCTGAGGTTAGCGCCGTCATCAGAATGGCATTGACTCTTTCCATTGAGCCGCCAGTCACCGCTTTATGTAAGGGAACGCCTTCGGCAAACTTGCGATTGTAGTTGTCAACCAGCAACAGTCCATTGCGCACAGCCACCCCAAACAGCGTGATAAAGCCGATGAGAGAGGCAATAGAAATCACTCCTCCTGTGAGCACAATCGCCAGAATGCCACCTACGATTGCTAAGGGCAGATTGAGCATGATGGCGATTGTGGCAGGCAATGACTTGACTGAGAAATACATCAGCAGGGTGATCGCGATCGCCGCCAGCACACTAAACACCGTCAAGTTACGGCTAGCCCGCTGCTCCGACTCGAACTGCCCGCCGTACTCAATAAAGTAGCCTTGGGGCAGCGACACTTGAGAGCGAATTTGAGCTTGAATATCGCCCACTACCGTGCCTAGCGGTCGCTCAGCGACGTTAGCAGAAACCACAATTAGCCGAGAAACATCTTCTCGATTTATCAGGTTTGGCCCTATGCCATAGTCCACCTGTGCAACGCTACCCAAAGAAACCGTTTCTCCTGTCGGGGTACTGATAGGAATTGCTCTCATCGCATCCAGGTTACTGCGAGCCTCGGGCCGTAGCCAAACTAAAATATCGCTACGCTGCTGAGCTTCCACCACTTGAGAAACTACCCGGCCATTCAAGGCCGTTTCCACTACATCAGCGAGTTGGGCCATCGTCAACCCATAGCCCGCCGCCGCTTGGCGATTGAGCTGAATGTGTACTTGTCGTACCGGAACTTGAGGCTCTAGCTGTAAATCGACAACACCCGGAATCGGCTCAATGACATCGCGCACCTGTTCGCCCAACGCCAGTAGCTGATCTAACTCGGGGCCAAATATTTTGATGGCGATCGCACTCCTCACCCCAGAGAGCACTTCATCCATCCGGTGAGAAATAAACCCACCCACATTTGGAGCGACCCCTGGCAGTTGGTTAAAAGCATCCCGCAGCGTTTGCACACTCGTCTCTCGATCTTTCATCGCCTCGTCGCTGAGTTCCACATCGACATGAGCGATATTCACTCCAGCGCCGTCAGCATCACCGGGGGTACGCCCAGCCCGCACCTGCACCCACTCAAACAGGGGATTGTCTTTAAGCGTATTTTGCAACGCCGTTCCTGCCCCTGTCGTCATATCCAGAGAAACCCCTGGAAACAAGACCATCGAATTCACCAGAGATTTTTCCTGAAACTCTGGTAAAAACACCCGGCCCATTGTCGGCACTAAAGAAACGGTTGCAATCAGTGCGACTAACGCCACGCCTAAAATCAGCTTAGGGGCACCCATCGCCAGCCGCAAACAGGGCCGATAGAGCCGCTCGGCCCAGCGAGAAACCAATGTTTCTTCTTGCGGCAGTGGGCGATTGGTCAGCAAAATGGCGCACAGTGCTGGAGATAGGGTCATAGCTACCAGCGTAGAGGCACAGATGCTAACCAAATAGGCAATGCCCATCGGCGCAAAAATTCGACCCTCTACCCCTGTCAGGCTAAAAATGGGCGCGAACACCACCACGATGATTACGGTGGAAAAAATGACAGCCGTTCTCACCTCTACAGAAGTGTCGTACACCACCCGCAAAGGATGCTTAGGGTTTCCCTGAGCTTGGTTTTGACGCAGCCCGCGATAGCAGTTTTCCATATCGACAATCGCGTCATCGACCACAGAGCCGATAGCGACGACCAGTCCCCCCAGCGTCATGGTGTTGATGCCAAGGCCAAAGGCGTTCATCACCATCAGCCCAATCAGTAATGAAAGGGGAATTGCGCTCAGGGTGATTAGTGCCGTGCGCCAGTTCATCAAAAACAGCAGCATAATCACCGATACGATGACAATGCCCTGAACGAGTGAACCGCTGACGTTGCGCACCGCTGTTTCAATAAAGTTGGCCTGTCGGAAAGTTGTTGTAATTCGCACATCGTCTGGGAAAGTTGGCTGGAGGTCGGTGATGACCGCTTCTATCCCTTTCGTCACCGAGGGGGTATCGACCTGAGGTTGTTTGGTCACCAGCAACACCACCGCAGGCTGACCGTTAAAGCTGGCATCACCTCGCTTGAGGGCAGCACCCGTTTCCACTTCAGCCACATCCGAGAGCAAAACCGGCTGGTCATTTTGAACGGTGACAACCGATTGCCGCAAATCTTCAATCGAAGAAACCTGACCTATTCCTCTCACCAACAGCTCTTGTCCGCCGCCAATTAGGAACCCACCGGGCGCGTTGGCATTTGCGTTTTGTGCCGCCGCCGTCACCTGATCGAGAGAGACATTAAAAGCCGTGAGTTTATCAGGATCAACTAGCACCTGCTCTTGCCGCTCTTCACCGCCGTAGACGGTAACCTGGGTAACACCCGGAACAGAGAGAACGCGGTTGCCCAGCGTATCTTGAACAAACTGCCGCAGATCCATAAGAGACGTTTGGCCACCGTCTTGCACAGTGAAAGCGTACTGCAAGACCGTGCCTAGAGGAGAGGCTAAAGGAGAGATTTCGGGGGGATGAATCCCCTCGGGAAGCTGATTGCTGACCTCTTGCAATCGTTCAGTGACAGCCTGTCGCGCTTGGGAAATGTTAGCCCCCTGGTCGAACACGACTTGAATGATAGAAAGCCCCACCCGCGAAGAAGAGCGCACGATGGTGACCCCTGGCAACCCGTTGACGGCACTTTCAATCGGCACCGTAATTTGGGCTTCGACTTCTTCGGGTGCTAGTCCTACCGCTTCGGTTTGGATCTCAACCTGCGGCGGCGCAAATTCTGGAAAAACATCCAGCGGCATTTGGGTCACGGTAAAGCTTCCCCAAATGCTAATTAGAATGGCGCAGCAGACAATCAGCCAGCGCTGAACGATAGACCACTTTAAAATTCGATTGATCATAATGCTGGGTTCTCCTATCGACGCTTGCCGTTGTTAGCAACGGCTAACGCGCCACCAGCAGCAAGCAGCACAACGGTTCCTAGCCCCACAATCGGCATTAAAGGCAATCCCGATTCGGTCGTTTCATCGGGGACGCTACCTTCTACTGGCGACGTGATAAGCGATGCATCGTCAGCCGGAGCTTCAGCCACCTCTGAAGGTTGGGCACGGCGAGACTGTGCGTAGAGACTCAGCCCGCCTTGCGTAACGAGCTGTTCGCCTACGGAGAGTCCTTCGATAATTTCAATTAGCTCTCCCTGGCTCGCGCCCGTCGTCACTGGAACGGGTTCATAAAAGTTTTCGTACTCCACAAAAACATAGCTGCTGCCATCGGCTTCTACCAGGGCTGTGGCGGGTATCAGCACGGCTGCACTGCCATCTGCTGCCGGTTCAATTGGGGCCACCTGAATTCCCATCTGGTTGTCGGTTTCCGATCTCACTTCGATTCGCTGAATATCTCCTGTCGCTTCGAACTCGTCTCCATGACCGGTGTGAGCGATCGCAGGCGCACTCACGGTCAAAATGGCTGCTATTATCAGGCTCTTATAAGGCATACGCTTCATGGAACAAACTCTCCTCATGACAAAACAATTTGACGTAGCCCTGATTCAGTAAGGCTTTAGCCCTTCTCCAATCAGAAGCTCGCATTAGTATGCCAGGGGGGAGATGAAATTCAGGTGAAATGGCGATCGCTTCTGTACAATCGGTGGCGTAGCTAGGAGGTAGCCGTGCGAATTTTGCTAGTTGAAGATGAACAGGGCTTAGGCGAGGCGATTAAGCGCGTGTTGGTTAATGATAAATATGTGGTGGACTGGGTGCAGGATGGCATGGAAGCTTGGCAATATCTAGAAAACCAATGGACGGAGTATACCGTGGTGGTTTTGGACTGGCTATTGCCCGGACTTTCGGGGCTGGAGCTGTGTCAACGGTTGCGATCGCACCAAAATCCTATCCCGATTCTCATGCTCACCGCGCTAAGCCAGCCGCAAAAACGCATAGAAGGACTCGATGCCGGTGCCGATGACTACCTAGTGAAACCATTTGTGATGGATGAGCTATTGGCACGGCTACGAGCGCTTCAGCGGCGATCGCCTCAAATGCAGCCCCAGGCGCTGTCAATCGGAGCCTTTACCCTTGAGCCAGCCAGCAGTACCTTGTCGGTTCAAATTGCAGAGCAACCAGCGCAAACCCTTACCCTCACCCGCAAAGAGTTTCAAATTCTGGCTTATCTGATGCAGCAACAGGGCCAAATCGTTTCTGGTAGCAAGCTAAGATCGCAGCTTTGGGACATAGATTCTGAAGCTATGAGCAACGTTGTTGCTGCTCAGATTCGCCTGCTGCGACGCAAATTTGCCAGTCATGGCTGCACTTGTCCCATTGAAACCGTTCCTAGCAAAGGCTACCGCTTTGTTTCCTAATTTTTTTACTGCCCTGAGCTATGGCTAAACAATCCCTATTTCGTCGCAGTCGGCTGCGGCTCTCCTTCTGGTATGCCGGTGTCATGGCGGTGATTTTGAGTCTGTCGGGGCTTGGCGCTTACCGCGCTTTAATTCAAGCCAACTGGACAGCGCTAGAGCGAGAGATAGAGTCAATTGCAGGCACCCTACACGATAGTGTAGAACCGCTCTTGCCCGCTTCTGAAGACCCAACGAGGGTTTTACAACAGATCTTTCCTGAACTCTGCTTGGTTGGGCAACCCTGCAACACTACGCCCACCTTGATTCAGCGGCACACGATCGGCATTAGCGATCGCACCACCTACTACATTCGACTATTCGATAGCAGGGGAACACTTCTGGGATTCTCTCCTAATCAACCGGAGCAGCTACCTGCCACCTTAATTAAGACGCCCTGGCAAACCTTTCAGACCGAATCAGGCGATCGCTATCATCAGTTCACCATCCTATTACACGGCAATGACACAGGCACGTCTTCATCCAACTGGGGCTACATGCAGATTGGTCGTTCTCTCACAGCTTTCGATGCCGAGGTTACCCGTATCCAACAGATTTTACTGGTTGGCTTCCCGCTCATGCTAGGGCTAGTTGCGGCCTCTAGCTGGTGGCTGTCAGGAATTGCCATGCGGCCTATCTACCTATCTTATCAGCAACAAAAACAGTTTACTGCCGATGCTGCCCACGAACTGCGCACACCCATAGCCAGCCTTTTGGCCACCATTGAAGCGCTTCGGAAAGTGCCACCCACCTCGCCGGAAGATGCCAACAGTTTACGCTCGCAAATTGAGAAGCAGGGTCGCCGCATTAGCCAGCTATTTACCGACTTGCTCAACCTTACCCACATCGAACAGACGCCCTCTTCGTCCTCTTCACCGTTTCGACGCTGTTGCTTAAATGACATGGTGAGTGACTTGATTGAAGAGTTTTCAGAACTAGCAGAGGAAGCGGATATTCAGCTCTCTAGCTATCTGCCTCAATCCTCCATTTACGTCATGGGTAATGAATCCCAGCTCTATCGCCTTATCTCTAATCTCATGACTAATGCGATTCAGTACACCCCTGCTAGCGGCAGGGTCGATGTGCATTTGTTAGTACGTGATCGCGTTTCCTATCTAAAAGTTATAGATAGCGGAATTGGCATTGATCCTGAAGAACAAGACCGTATTTTTGATCGGTTTTACCGGGTGAGGCGCGATCGCTCTCGGCAAACCGGTGGCAACGGACTAGGCTTAGCGATTGCTCAGGCCATTGCCCAAGCGCATAACGGTCAGCTCAACGTCGAAAGTCAGCCTGAAAAGGGCAGTATCTTCACTCTGCAATTGGCTGTTTCGCAACCCAAGATTGAAAAGTCAATTTCCCTCAGCTCCCACCATTATAGGTAAAAGGCGGATAACCTGTCTTTAGCTACCGTACTGGATTCTCTGGGCCGCGTCCGCGATACTCATCAATAAAGCTAGCTGCCGCTTCGGAATCGAACTTGGTCAGGTTCAACTGCTTTGTCCAAGCTGTCAGCACAACGCTTTCACCTAAACCGGCTTTGGGCGTTACCACAACACCATCCCAAGCTCCCGGAAACTGGTCGGCCCAGCTCTTTAATGCCTTCGTTGCTTTAGCTCCTGGCTTGTCGTAATAAACAACAATATTGCCATGCTCTAACGAGTGTACAAGCTGTTCTGGGCGCTGCGCCTGCGAGTACACGCTGGGTACTACCGGATTGGGATCGTGAGGGCCAGAGGTCGGAAAGTCTTTTTCATAGTCCACTGGCTCTCCTAGCTCAACGTGCTTGCGCCCTTTATCTGGAGAGGTTTCAACGGCAGTTAGGGCAGCTTGGCCTGCTGTTGTACTGGGTTCAAAGGCTATCTGTTCTGGGCGGTTCCGGTAGGCTAGTACGGCAATCAATCCAACCATCAGCGCCGCTAGCCCTACTGGCCCCAAAATTATCTTGAGTACATTGGACTGCTTGGGTGCGCGACGTTTAGACTTTGACTTGCCAGACTTTGATCGACTGCTTAGCTGTTCGTTCATGTTCGTTTGATGGCGACTAATTTTTATTTTTCTACAAGGACTATGTTTATCAAGGCTATGAGTGCTCAGCAAAAGCATCTATTTCACCGGATTCTGTGAATGAGAAGACGGTGTATGGTTCTGTGTAGTCACCTGATTCCATTCCTGGGGAGCCGATAGGCATTCCAGGCACTGCGATTCCAGCTATATCTGGTTTCTCAGTTAACAACTTCTGCACATCTTCAGCCGGAATGTGTCCTTCCACAACGTAGTCACCGACGACGGTAGTATGGCAAGAAATCAGGCTTTGCGGTACGCCATATCGTTGCTTAATCGCGTCCATATCCTCAGTGACTTCATCTTTCACCTGGAATCCAGCCGCCTTTGCATGTTCTATCCACTGACCGCAACAGCCACAGGTAGGACTCCGAAACACCGTGATTTCACTGGCCAAAGTCGCCTGAGCGATCGCAACATCTTCGGGCGATAAAGCCGTTGACATACGCGAATCCTCAGCAGCCGTACAGCCAGCGAGCACCAAGCTAGTAGCCGCTAAGCTGAGTGCCAAAACTTTGGATTTGAAGGAACGACGATGCATGAATACCTCTAAAGAATAAGAACCGAGATGTAAAAACAACAGGCAGAAACCAGGGCTGAAGAATGCTCATTTCAGACTATAGCGTAGCTTGCTTTGCGGCTTTCTTGCTGGTTTATTTGAGCCAGTAGAAAGGGCTGTCACAAGTGGTTAAAAAGCAATGGGATGACTGCGATCGCTCGCTGAGTTAGTTTCAATAGAATCTGTAAATTTATCTATGCCTTTCATCATCAGCAACACGCCAAATAGTAGCAATGCCGAGAAGACATCGCCACCCCAGCTAGCATGGAGCCAGTCGAACATGGCGGTGTTGTCAGTGCCGTGAAAGTAAGACAGCAGCGTGTTGCGGATGATATTGCCAATGACGCTGAGAAGCACTGCGCCGACCAATAGCGCGATAGTTTTTGTCCGAGAGACAATATTTCCTGTTCGGTGCAGAATTATCAAACCTACATACACAGAAGTCATCATCATTTTAAGTCCGGCACAGTAGGGGGCAACTTCTACCAGACGATCGTTCACCAAAACGTATATTTGATCGACGGTGACGTTCATACTGAGCTGCATTAATAGGAAGCCAACAACCGAAGCAATAAACTCCTGCAAGGGTAATAAGTAGGGAACAACAAGATAAGGAAATGCGGTAGGTGTTGCCAGTGCGACAAACAAAAGTGGAAAGCTCATTAGCCTGACGCCTGCTAACCCCTTGGAAACAAGCGCGATGCTGCAAAGCATGATAGGCAGCGAAAGATTCATCAAGTTCGGCAGGTGGCTAAGGTAAAAAAGACCCCCTGTCACCAGCAAAGCCAGTCCAGTAAAATTGGCTCGCTCAGGCAGTGTAAACCAGCGGTGGCGTAATTCCCAAGCTACTATAGCCGCGTAGGGAAATCCGATCAGAGCGTAAGAGAAGTACTCGTGGTCGATGCTAATGGATTTGTTGATCCAACCATCGATCCAATAGAGCATGAGTGGCACGTACAGCACCGCGAGAAGTAAAAACGTTGTAATTTCTGCTGGGTGGCGCTTAATTGGATTTAACAGTTTCAGATTAGTCTGCATAAGATAAAAAGATCCCTTAGATAGTCAGCTTGACAGACGATTATGAAATGGGGATGAAATGAGGGTTGACCTTGCAGCCTAATGGAGGGTTTAAGCTAAGGCATAAGCCGACGTTAGGTATTTAGAGGGATATTGAAAGATGGTTGTTTTGGCGCACCTCAAAATTGGCGAAGTTTCTAAGCAGACGGGGGTTGCAGTGGGTGCTTTGCGGTACTACGAAGACCTGGGTTTGCTCAAGTCGCAGCGCGGCGAAAATAGCTATCGTTACTACTCTCCAGAAGCCATTAGGCAGGTGCAGTTTATCAAAAAGGCTCAGTCTCTAGGCTTTTCATTGGACGACATCAGTGAAGTGCTGAACGTTCATCAGCAGGGCGATGTTCCCTGCGACCTAGTACAGTCGATTTTACAGGAGAAAATTGAGAAGCTTGAGAACCAGATTCAAGAGATGCATGTGTTTAAGAGCGGACTAGAACAATATCGAGATAGCTGGGCAGCTTCTGAGCCACATCCTCAGCCTGGAGATATTTGCCCATTAATTGAGACACTGCCTCTAGATCATAGCCTCTAGATCATAGCTGTTTAACCTAGATAGGCTTTAGATACACAGCTCTATTTCATAGCTGTTTCATAATCGCGTGGTACTTTCCTTTTGCACCTACTTTCTGAGCTAGGCAATCTTCGGAGGCATTTGGCAAAAGAGAAAATTCTTTCTAAGATAACCCTTGACCCTAAAGCCAAGTGTAGAGTTTATAGTGAGGCCAGCCGATAGAAATAGTCATCTACCGGGTACACGAATGCAGCAAAACTTATGGAACAAAAAAATAGTGAGTATGAGTCTGGTAGCTTATCGCTTTTAGGCACGGTCGCAATGGGCACAGGCGTCATGGTTGGCGCAGGCATCTTCGCGCTAACTGGACAAGTGGCAGAACTAGCCGGGGCGTTGTTTCCGCTAGCTTTTCTGGTCGCCCGAACTGTAGTTGATAAGAGTTTGAATGCGTATACTTTTAGCTGAAGATGAGCCTGATTTGGGCAAAGCGGTTAAGCGCGTACTGAGTCAGGAGGGCTATGTTGTGGATTGGGCGCAATCGGGAGACGAAGCGCTCGGCTTTTTGGAGCACGATGCTTCTATTTACGAAGTGGGTGTGTTTGATTGGATGCTGCCGAGAATGACTGGCATTGATCTATGCCAGTGGCTACGGCGGCGATCTATCGCGTTACCCGTGTTGATGCTGACGGCCAAAGACAAAATCGAAGACCGAATTATGGGCCTGGATGCCGGTGCAGATGACTACTTGGTAAAGCCTTTTAGTATGGCTGAGCTGCTGGCGCGGTTGCGGGCTTTGCGGCGGCGATCGCCCGAGTTCAAATCGGCTCAGCTTCAGATTGGGCCACTGCTGTTGGATTGTGACCGCCGGATTGCAGCGCTCCATCCCGGTGAAGCCTTAGAAGAACTGATTGAGCTGACTCAAAAAGAGTTTCTGTTGCTGCGATATTTAATGGAACATCCTAACCAAATTGTCACTCGCGAGCAGGTACTTAACCAGCTATGGGAAGTGGGAACTGAGCCTAACAGTAATGTCGTTGCCGCACAAATGCGATTGCTGCGGCGTAAGCTAGGAGAGTATGGCCCCCTTATCGAAACCGTCTATGGCATGGGATATCGTTTCAACCGTTCTTAGTAGAGCTTCCCGCGAAACCTCGAAGCCATCTAGTGAGGCCCATTATCAGCTTTTTCGTCGCTCTCGCCTGCGGCTAGCGGTTTTGTATGCCGGGGTGATGGGAATGATTTTGACTTTGCTGGGATGCGGGGTGTATGGCGCGATCGCTCACGCCCACGAAGCCGCTATCGACAGCGAAATAAGGTCGGTAGCGAGCACCCTGCATGACGCCATAGAGGTCACGGTCTCTAATCCGGGCCAGCTCAACCAGATTCCCTCTCAGCTAATTCCTGCTCTTTGTTTGTCGGACAAACCCTGCATGGGGCCGATGACGGGGCCAATCCGTCATTTACAACAGAACTATCAGTACGATTACTACATTCGGATTGTGGATTCGGCGGGTAGTGTTTTAGCAACTGGCGGTATTCGCCCTGAAGGATTGCCAGTGAGCATCGCCTCTCCCGCTTGGCAGTCGTTGAAAGACAATGAGGGTCAGGAGTACCATCAGGTAGCTCTGACCTTGGAGAATGACCGCCAAGAGGTGTGGGCCTATTTAATAGTAGGACGCTCCTTTCAAGATTTTGAACAGTACTTATCATCAGTGCGTTGGAGCCTTTTTATCGGACTGTTGCTATCGCTAGCGCTGGTGACGGCTGCAAGCTGGTGGCTGTCGGCGCTGGCCATGCGGCCGATCTACCAGTCGTATCATCAGATCCAACAGTTTACTGCGGATGCCGCGCACGAACTGAGAACACCCCTGGCGGCTATTCGAGCAACGGTGGAGTCGGTGCTAAGGCTACCCAGTATCTCAGAGAGAGATGCACAAGAAACGCTGACAGTGGTTAATCGTCAAAGTCAAAGGTTGACTGTTTTGGTCAGCGATTTACTGCTGCTCTCTCGGCTAGATAGTAAACAGCGACCTCTATTAAAAAGTGCCTGCTGTTTACAAGATTTGATTAGCGATATTGTTGAAGAGATGGCGGCTTTCGCGATCGCGCAAGACATCGCACTGGCCATTGATTTTCAAGTTCAGATGCCTGTTGTTGTGTTGGGCGACGAAGAACAGCTTTATCGAATTGTGTTGAACTTGGTGAATAATGCCATTACCTATACCCCAGCGGGCGGTCAGGTGATAGTAGCCCTCAAGCGTCAGCAGCAGGCGCTGATTCTAGTCAGCGATAACGGCATTGGCATTGCGCCTGAGCAGCAGTCTAAGATTTTTGACCGCTTTTACCGGGTGGATGAGGCCAGAGTAGGGCAGTCGGGTAATTCTGGATTGGGATTAGCGATCGCCCAAGCTATAGCCAAAGCCCATCACGGCACTCTCACCGTCACCAGCCAGCTAGGTATAGGGAGTACGTTTACTATCTCACTGCCAACTTCGCTACAGATTTTGTAGCAATAGGCTGGATACAAAACCCGTTTATCAAGGCAACGACCCCTTATTATAAGGATTGACAGACAAACGGAAAGGGCTAGCGAATGGATGATAGAGAACTAGAGGCCGTTCTAACTGATATCGAATCTGATAGAGCTGAGCGAAAAGCGTCAGCTTCAGATGGAAAAAAGATCCGGCAAGCCATTTGCGCCTTCGCTAACGATCTTCCCAACCATACAAAGCCTGGTATTTTATTCGTTGGCGTTAACGATGATGGCACCTGCGCCAACTTGCCCATCACAGACGAACTCTTATTAAACCTTGCGAATATACGTTCGGAAGGCAAAATCTTGCCATTCCCAGTATTACAGGTGAATAAGCGCATCTTAAACGGCTGTGACCTGGTTGTTATTATTGTAGAACCCTCAGAAGCGCCTCCGGTGAGATTCGATGGGCGGACATGGATTCGGATAGGGCCTAGAAGAGCAACTGCTACCCCAGAAGAAGAACGTCGCCTCAATGAAAAAAGACGATCAAGAGATTTGCCTTTTGACTTGCGCCCTTTTATTTCTGCCTCTGTTGATGACCTGAGTCTAGAGATTTTTCAGCGAGAATATTTAACTTCAGCGCTAGCGCCAGAAGTACTAGATGAGAATCAGCGATCGCTTGCCCAAAAGCTAACCTCACTGCGCTTTACAACGCCAGAACCCGACTCGTGCCCGACTACCTTAGGTATATTAGTTGTCGGAAAAGAACCCAGACAGTTTGTCCCAGGATTTTATATTCAATTTGTTCGCTTCGATGGAACAGAATTGACCGATCCGATTCGAGATCAGAAAGATATTAGCGGCTCTTTAATAGACTTGCTGCGCTATGGAGATGAAGTGCTGCAAGCAAATATCTCAACTGCCTCTGATATTACCGCACAGCCGATTGAGATAAAACGACCTGACTATCCTATTGTAGCGTTACAACAGCTTGTCCGAAATGCTGTGATGCACCGCTCTTACGAAGAAACAAATGCGCCGGTTCGCGTATATTGGTTTGAAGATCGAATTGAAATTCAAAATCCAGGTGGATTATTCGGACAGGTTAACCGTCAAAACTTTGGCCGAGGCGTAACAGACTATCGAAATCCCCATTTAGCAGAAGCTATGAAGAATCTTGGCTATGTTCAACGGTTTGGGATTGGCATTCCGACGGCTCAAAAAGAGCTGAAGAAAAATGGGAATCCACCGGCAGAATTTATTATTGAAGACGCTTACATCTCGGTTGTCGTGAGGAAAGAGACATGACGCCACCTATTATTGCTTTTTTCAATAATAAAGGAGGCGTTGGTAAAACGTCTTTGGTTTATCACCTAGCTTGGATGTACTACGATCTAGGGCTTAAAGTCGTCGCAGCAGACTTAGATCCTCAAGCTAACTTAACAGCCGCTTTTCTAGATGAAGACAGATTAGAAGAGGTTTGGGAAGGCAATAGCGCCAATGACTACAACACTATCTTCCGCTGCGTTAAGCCGTTGTTGAGCGGAGTCGGTGACGTTGCGGCTCCAAATTTAGAGAAGATAGAGGATGGATTAAGCCTTTTGATGGGAGATCTACAGCTTTCTGGCTTTGAAGACGAGCTGTCTTCTCAATGGTCTGACTGCCTTGATAGCAAAGAACGAGCATTTAGAGTTATTTCAGCTTTTTGGCGAGTCCTTAGTCAGGCCGCATCCAGCCATAATGCTGACGTTGTTTTGGTCGATTTGGGGCCTAACTTAGGCGCTATTAACCGAGCAGCCTTGATTGCTTCAGACTATATTGTTGTTCCGCTGTCGCCCGATCTCTTTTCATTGCAAGGACTCAAAAATCTAGGGCCGACCGTGAGGCGCTGGCGAGCAGAATGGCATAAGCGCATTCCAGAAAATCCAGCCTCAGACCTAGCGTTGCCAGAAGGAAAAATGCAGCCTGTCGGATATGTTATTCTTCAGCACGGCGTTCGTTCTGATCGACCTGTAAAAGCGTTTCAGAAATGGATTGAACGGATTCCGCATATTTACAGTACTGAAGTTGTGAGAAAAGAAAGTGAAGCTATTTCATTACCCTCAGATGATCCTAATCGCTTAGCGCTACTCAAGCACTACCAAAGCTTGATGCCGATGGCTCAAGAGTCTCGTAAGCCTATTTTTCATCTAAAGCCTGCTGATGGTGCAATCGGTGCCCATGTGTATGCAGTAAGAGATGTCTATCGAGATTTTAAGCAGCTTTCCGAGAAAATAGCAGGTCGAACTGAAGTAGTATTACCCAATGATACGCTGCTGCCTTCTGAAACGAAGGTATAGTGAATGGCCTTACTTTAAATCAGCGCCACCATTCATCATTTGTCAGCTCGATAGCGATGCTAGAGAACGCTTTAAGTAACGGTGAGTGGAACTACGTGATCGCCCAAGCTATAACCAAAGCCCACCATAAAACCCTCACCGTTATGAGTCAGTTGGGAAGAGGCAGTACGTTTACCATTTCATTGCCATTATCGACGAATTAGTAATAGCCTGTTCAGCGACGGCAGTATCCATAAAAATCAAGTTTGGCTGATCAAAGATTTAGGCGTAACGAAGCAGTGTCTCTAGGATCTCAGGGGTCAATCCCCGAGCTTCTGCTTTTTCTCCGATCTCACTCATTACTTGCTGCAACGAAATATCAGACTGCGTAAACAGTTCATGTACTCGCAAGCGCAAGAGGATCTGTATTTTCTTTTGCTCTTCTACTGACGCTTGATTGTAAGCAAGTGCCGTAGCCTCATCAACAGGGATAGAAATCATGGTATTCGTCACTTTATTACCCTATTGCTAGTGTGCCGCTACCAAATTTTAGCGGAATGGCATATACTCCTCTCTATTCCTAAGGCTGCTGAAAAATCAAGCAATGCTTGTTACAACTCGCTCGCTCGGTGGGGCTGGATTTTGAAAGCCTTCGCAATTTCATCCCCATTTCATAATCAGTGGTTATCATCGCAGGCATAGCCAGTGAGTATTTTTGCTTGCTAGCTCTAGATTATTGCTCAAGTTACTGTGTCAATGAATCAGCCCCCGAAGTCAACTGAATCACCTATCCCGCCTGATAAGTCGCAGTTATCGTTCAATGCAGATTCTGAACCAGCCTCCCAATCTATCGTTGAGGAATCCTTTGTGGTAGCGCCTGTGGGCGCATCTGAGATGGAGGCCGTCAGTGAGTATGAAGGTGCTCCTTCTGCGCCTTGGTGGAAAACCTCTAGCAAAGCATTACTGGGCGTAGGCGTGTTCACGGGACTGACTGTCGTTATTCTGTTCGTGACTGGCATGTCCAAAATGGGCACGTCGGGGATGGAAGGCGACGGCATGGAAGGTATGGATATGAGCGGCATGTCGATGGATGACATGATGGGCGTCGATGGTGCCTTTAACGCTACGCCGGTCACGGTGGAAGAAGTGAAGCTCGCTAAGCTGGATGTGAGCGTGAACTATACCGGGGCGATTTATCCGTATTCTGAGGTGACGGTGTATCCTCGGGTGGCGGGGCAGTTGTCTAATTACAGCGTGTATCCGGGCGATCGCGTCAACGCCGGACAAACCCTCGCTACCCTAGATGCCATTGAGCGCACCTCTCAGACCGGCGAAGCTGAAGCTGCGGTGACGGCGCTGTTATCCGACGTGGACGTGAGCCGCGCTGAGGTGGAAGAACAGCGGCAGCAGATTGATCAGGTTCAGGCTGACTTGGAGTATTTGAGATTGCAGCGCGATCGCTTTGCGAGTCTCACGGCAGCGGGCGCGACCCCCAAGATCAGTACGATCTGTTGGTTTCTCAGGTATCGGCTAAAGAATCAATGCTGCAAGGTGCCCGCGCTAAGCTCGACCGATTGCAGGCACAAGTAGTGAGTGATCAAGCGCAGGCGGGTCGAGCAGAGGCGCAGCTTGGCAGTGCCTCTGCCTTTGAAGGCTACACCCAAATCTCGGCTCCGATTAGTGGCGTTGTGCAAGAAAGAATGGCCGACCCTGGCGTGGTAGTGCAGCCCGGAATGGGGATTTTCAAAATTGGCGACTACGCTCAGGTGAGGCTCAGGGCTAACGTGGCGCAACAAGATGCTAGCCGCATTCAAATCGGAACGCCGATTATCGCCCAAGTGCCAGGAAGCGATTCTGCGGGCGTTATTCGGGGTGAAATTACGAGTATCTTTCCGCAAACTGATATGACCACGCGCACGGTCACGGTTGAGGCGGTGGTCAACAATCCGAATCAACAATTGCTCTCAGGTCAGTTTGTCGATATGGAAATTGTAACTGAGCAGCGGCCTAGTGCGTTGTCAATACCTCAGAGCGCATTGGTTCAGTTCAACGGAGAACCAGCCGTTTGGGTTGCCAACGGTGACACCGCGCAACGGAAGGCCGTGACCACTGGATTGACCAGCGCTGATCGCGTTGAGATCAAAAGTGGATTGGACGCAGGCGATTTGGTGATTACCTCCGGCTACAGTCGCCTGCTGGAGGAAAGTAAAATTGCCGTTGTTGATGAGCTTGGTAATCCAACTGATAGCTTTGTGAGTACTCAATCGAGCGATCTCGAAGTGTCGTTGGTGGATGCTGGCCCGCTGAAGTCAGGAAGTAAGACCAACTTCATGATTATGCTCAAGGATGGAGAGACGGGCGAAGGGATTGCGATCGCCCCCAATGACCTCGCCGTAGACCTCACGATGCCCATGAAAAATATGGCTCCGATGAGTGCAAAAGTTGACATTTCACCCGCCTCAAAACCAGGCGAATTTAAGATCGACACCTTTTTAGGCATGAAAGGCGATTGGACGCTAGAAGCGACCGTCACCGATGCCGAACAGTCCGGTAAAGCTCGGCTTGTTGTGCCTGTAAAGTAGCTAGCTCGGATCTGTTTTAATCAGTTTTCGCTCCTCACACATGTTTTTTACTCCCAAACTTAAACCTATGAAAAAACTGTTCTTCAGCCTGTTTGCCGTTAGCCTCATTGCCACAAGTTGCGCCGCTGATTCCACTTCCGATACAGCAGCGGCCCCCGACGCTGCCGAGACTTCCGAAGCCATGCCTGATGATATGGAAAGCATGGAATCTAGCAGCGAAGGCGATTTCGAGTTTTCGCTAGTTAGCCCTGAGCCACCTGTTGCTACTGGCGATGCAGAGTTTGTGGTCGCTGTGAAAGATGCGGCGACAGGCGAGCCTGCGATGGCGGAAGACTTAGCGGTCGATGTGTATATGGAGATGGACGGAGCCGAGAAAATGGCAACCGAATCTGAAGTGTCTGCTGGTTCTGAGCCGGGAACGTACACCGTCAAAACTTACCTCAGTATGGCAGGCCCCTGGGTCGTTCACGCTGTTGTAGATGGAGAGAAAGCAGGCGTCGGCCACATGGTAAGTAGGTGAGCCTAATTGTTTGTAGTATAGAGGAAGCTGATACTGATTTTACAAAACTATGGCCTTACCGCTACGAGTGACGCTAACGCCTGAAGAGCAAAGTACGCTGCGCGAGCTACGAACAGCCAGCAGTGTGCCCTATCGAGTGCGAGACCGGGCGCATATGCTGTTGCTCAATGCCGAAGGCTGGAATGCGCCAGTGATAGGGTCGATACTCAACTACCACGAACATACGGTACGAGCAGCGATTAGGCAATGGAAGCAGGAGGGGCTCTATGGGCTATGGGAAAAAGAAGGGCGGGGTAAAAAGCCGACTTGGGCGCCGTCCGATATCGAATACCTAGAGCAGTGTCTCAACGAAGAAGAGCGCACCTATAACAGCACTCAGCTAGCAGCGAAGCTAGCCGCCGAGCGCGGGGTGAATCTCAGCGCTGACCGGATTCGTAAACTGTTAAAAAAAAGGGCTACCGCTGGAAGCGCACCCGACAAAGCCATCGAAAACGCCAAGACCCGGTAGCTAGAGCCGAAGTGGCAGCACAGTTAGTTGAACTCGAAGCCTTAGCCGCCGCTGGCCAGATTGTTTTGAAGTACCTCGATGAAACGGGCTGCTCTCAGTGGACACCTGTGAGCTATAGCTACAGTCCTATCGGTGAGCAGAAGCGCTTTGAGCAAACCGCCCGTCGCGGCCAGCGGGTGAGCATCTTGGGCCTTTGGGATCCCAACGAAAGCTTTGACTACGCCTTGACGTTGGGGGGCTTCAATGGCGCCCGCTATCTAGAGGTGATGGATTGGTTGGCGACTAAGGCGGCGCAAACGTTCGCTCAGACAGGGCGGCTGACGTTTGCCGTGCAAGACAACTGCACCATTCATCGGAGTAAAGCCGTGCAGGCAGCTTGGCCGAGGTGGCGAGCACAAGGGCTATTCATGCTCTTTCTGCCGCCTTACTGCTCTGAACTTAACCCGATTGAGGGGCAATGGCATCAGCTCAAAACGCATGAGCTAGCCGGTCGCATGTTTGAGTACGAAGATGACTTAGCTGAAGCGATTGTAGATGGCATGATTGACAGAAGTGTTCGCGGCGGATATGAACTAGACCGTCTTATACTTAATTTTGCCTAGCTACTTAGTTGAGGCGCAGTAGCCATGAAAGAGTTTCTCACCCGCTGGTCAATCAAAAATCCAGTTGTTGTCACCGCTGTTTATGTTGCGGTGATTATGATGTCGCTGCTGACGCTGTTTCTGTTGCCAGTGCGGATGATGCCCTACGTGGAGAGTCCGTTGGTATCTGTAGTCACTATGGCCCCCGGCGCATCGCCTGCTGAGATAGAAACTTACATCAGCAAGCCGATTGAGCAGCGGTTGAGTGTACTCGACGGGGTACGCTTTATCCGCTCTAGCTCTCAGCAGGGCAACTCCATTGTCACCATTCAGTTTGGCTGGGGCGGCAATGTTGAGAAGGCCGTGCAGTCTGTTCAAAGCATCATGACAGCGGCAGAAGGCGACCTCCTCTTTGACGGTATTAACTTTCGCACTTACTGGGTGTTACCTATTGACCCACTCAATAGACCCGTACTCACCCTTGCACTGAAAGGAGACAATTGGGATCCGCTTCAGTTAAGAGAGTTTGCCGATAATACGCTAGTAGATCGTCTGACGCAAGTAGAAGATGTGCAGGCGGTTTCTATATTTGGCGGCTATCGCCGTCAGCTACAAATTATTGTGAACCGTCAGCAGCTTGCCGCTTATGGCCTCTCGATTGTGCAGGTGCGAGATGCGATTGATGGCAACAACATTAGCCAGAGCGCAGGGACGCTCACTCAGGGCAATAATGAAATTTTAGTCCGTACAGATGAGCGTACCCTTAGCGCTGCTGAAGTGATGGACTATCCTGTTTTAGAACAAAACGGGCGCGTAGTGTACGTACGCGATGTTGCCACCGTAAAAGACACCTACGAAGAGCGTCGCAGCGGCTACCGCTATAACGGTGAATCGGCGCTGGCCGTTAACGTAATTCAGCGACCAGATTCTAGTTCGCCGCAGGTGATCAAGCGCCTTAGGGCGGAGCTAGAAGACATCAAAAGTGAGTATCCCGGCATAGAATTTCAGGAGGCTTACGACAACTCCTATCTAGTTGACCTTATTCTAAGCAGTACGTTTCAAGAGCTGCTGGTTAGCGTTGTGCTGGCCGGTTTGGTAATTTTAGTCTTTCTTGAAGACTTCCGGGCCACGGCGATTATCATGATCTCCATTCCTACTAGCTTGGCGCTCTCTACCCTGCCATTCATTCCTATCGGCATGTCGCTGAATTCCTCCACTCTGATCGGCATGATGATGGCGATTGGTAAGCTGGTAGATGACTCAATTATCGTGCTGGACTCAATTGACCAAAAGCTGCGAGCAGGATTTATGCCTTTGCAAGCATCGATTAAAGGAACCGGCGAAGTCTTTTTAGCGAGTGCGGCGGCGAGCTGTGTGATGATTGCCGCGCTGCTGCCCACTGTTCTCTCAGGCGGGCTGACGGGCCTGATGTTTGTAGGCATTGTTTGGCCGATGGTGTTTGCATTCGTTGCGTCTTTGCTGGTTTCGATTACCTTAATTCCCCTAGTCGCCGCGTTTACGCTGAAGCCCCATTCTGAGAAGCCCGAGCGTCGAACTTGGCTTCAAGTATTGACGACGCCTGTACGCTACGGCTTTCGCAAACTGGAGCGGGGGTATGCGTGGCTGTTGGACATCTGTATGAAGAACCGGGAGATCACGCTCGCAGTGGCAGCGGCTTCTGTCGTGTTAGCGATTTCTCTTTACAGCTTTATTCCTCAAGAGATGATGCCGTTAGGCGACTCAGGCCAGTTCATGGCAACGTTAGAGATGGAGGCGGGCACTTCGTTTGAGGCAACTGATGCAGCGGCAGCTCAGGTAGAACAGATTATTTCGCAGCAGCCGGAAGTCAATAAAGTCTCTTCTCAAGTCGGCTTTGAATTGACGCGCAACAGCACTTACTTCAGTGGCTACAGTATGGGTGACGTGAATACAGCCGCAATGACGGTAACGATTACGCCACTGACTGAACGCAAGCGAGATATTTGGGAGATTATGGATGGCATTAGCGCTGAGGCGAGAAGCACCATTCCAGGCATTCGTCGAATCGCGATTAAGGAAATGGGCGTGGATGTAATGGCCACGTCTGCTGCGCCGATTCAGCTTGCCGTCTATGGCCCCGAGCTGGAAACGCTGCATCGACTCGCAGAGGGCGTCAAACAAATTGCCGAAGCGAATCCCGATTTAATTACGCCTTTTACGAGTTCATCTCTCACCCAGCCCGAATACCGGCTTAATATTGATCGCCGCCGCGCTCAGGAGCTGGGTCTGAACGTACAAACGGTGTCGCAGCAGGCTTACTACGCGCTGAACGGTGGCATGACTCGGCGCTATTACAATCGCCCAAACGTTCGGCAAAATTCCATTTTAGTGCGGTACGACGAAGCGGATCGCGGCACGGTGCAAGATCTCTCGGATACTTACATTACTTCAAAAACAGGTCAGCAGGTGCCTTTGAGTACGATAGCTACCTTAGAGCGGCAGCAGGGGCCGACGCTGATTGAGCATGTGAATGGTCAGCGGGTCGTGTATTTAAACGGTTACTACCGGAAGAATGGGCCTGCTTCGATGGATTTGTCGATGGCGATCGCAATGCAAGCAGGCGAACAGCTCGACTTTCCACCGGGCTACGGCATCGACTCTATGGGTGACATGACCGATATGATGACTGAATTTTCTAGGTTGCTGAAAGGACTGGTGGTGTCGCTGGTGTTGCTGTATCTAATTCTGGTTATTCAGTTTGGTTCATTCGTGCAGCCTTTAGTGATGATGCTGTCTGTTCCGTTACAGCTAGTGGGTGTCTTCGGCGCGTTGTTATTGTTCAATCACACACTGTCTACCGTGTCGATTTTAGGAATTGTGATTCTTTCAGGCGTTTCACTATCGGCGGCGATTCTGCTGTTAGAACTGATTTTGGCGAAAAGAAAGGAAGGGGTGTCGAGGGCGATCGCCATCCGCGAAGCAGGCCCCATCCGGCTAAAAGCCATCGTCATGACCACATTCACTACCCTGATTGTAATCGTACGATTAGCTTTCTTCCCTGAAACCGGTATGGATGCTTACTCGCCCATTGCTACTGTGATTTTAGGTGGACTGGTGATTTCTACACTGCTGACGCTGGTAGTTGTACCTGTGGTGTATTCATTCGTGGATGATGCTACGGAGTTTTTTAAGCGCTTGTCGAACCGTCGAGCCAAAAAAGCTAACCTATCTCGATTGGATCTTCCCTAGTTGAGATTTCGTTTCTCATCATCAGCCGATTTCTCTCCCTGTAAACGAAACAGAGATTGCCGTTATTTGGCCTATTTCATCCGTATTTCATTTTCAGATTCTATAATTTATATCGCTGTTACTTCACAAGGATTTGTATGCACCTAAAGCAAAGCGTAGGTTTGGTTTTATCACTAGGGCTTCTAGCCTCTACGTCCATATTTCTAGCTGGATGCAGCTCTTCTGATTCGGTTGCTCAAACGCCCGAGCAGTCTATGCCCGCAGGCGACATGCCGATGGAAGATCATTCGATGATGATGGATCTTGGCCCTAAAGATGACGAGTTTGATCTGCGCTTCGTGGATGGGATGATTCTGCACCATCAGGGGGCGATCGCCATGTCCGAAGCCGCGCTTGAAAATTCTCAAAGACCCGAAGTTAAAGAGTTAGCGCAAAACATCATCAGAGATCAAAAAGGTGAAATTTCTCGAATGCAGACTTGGCGGCAGGCATGGTATCCAGAGGCTAGCGCTGACCCAATTATGTACGATGCGCAAATGGGTCACACAATGGAAATGTCTGCTGAGATGCAGTCAAGTATGCGGATGGATGGTGACCTGGGTAAGGCCGACGATGAGTTTGACCTGCGCTTTATCAACGGGATGATTCCGCACCATGACGGCGCTTTGGTAATGGCAGAGGAAGGGCTGAAGAATAGCGATCGCCCTGAGATACAACAGGTATCTAATGATATTCTTAGAACTCAACAGGTAGAGATTGATCTGATGAACCAGTGGAAAAAAGACTGGTATGGCCAATAGCTTCTAAATATGCTTTTGCTGTGAGAAGGGATGCCGCTCTAACTGAACGAATCCCTTCTCATTTGTGTGGCGGGTAGCCTAACTATGCTGTGACTACTCGACCTGTGTTTACTTAATCTGTAGCTACTCAGTCGTAACGTTGCTCACCGCTCGCTGCATCGCCGCCAGCGCTCTGTTGTAGTTCAAAATAGCGGTAACGTTGTTGCCCTGTGCCGTCGTCAGCTCGCTCTGTGCCGTCAGCACGTCTAGCTGCGTACCCACACCTGCTTGCAGTCGCAAATTGGCTAAATCTAGAGCCTCCTGCGCCTGCGAAACGGCAATGCGAGAGGTAGCAATGTTTTCCTGGTTAGTTTCCAGGTTGAAGTATGCCTGCTCTACATCAAATCGAATTTGGTCAGCGTTTTGGCTAAACTGCTCTTCGGCAATTTGGCTACCAATTTCCTGCTGTCGGGCGCTGGCTCGCGCGGCCCCACCGTCAAACAGCACCATATTAAAGGTTGCGCCAAAACTGTAGTTATCTTGAATGTCGTCTGCACCGTCGTTAAGCAAGCTCTGCAAACTGTAATCAGCAAATAGACCCACCTGAGGACGTACCGCCGCGATCGCAATCCGTCTCTGCTGCTCGCTGATATCGGCCTGAAGAAGCTGCTGCTCTAGCTCAGCTCGATTGTCAAAGGCAAGTAAAATACTTTCCTCTAACGTTAGCGGCCAGTTCTCGGCGACGCTGACCGGTGATGTCTGAAGCCCTGCGTTCGGTGGCAAATTTAGCAGGCGAGAGATGTCACGACGGGCAATGCGCTGGCTGCCCTGGGCCTGAATGACCTGCTGTCGGGCATTGGCATATTGCACTTCGGCCCTGAGTGTGTCGAAGCGGGTGCCTACGCCGACTTCTTGCCGCAGCCTGGAATCTCTTAGGTTCCTTTCAGCCTCCTCCAAAAAGGTGCGCTGAATCCGAATTTGCTCACCCGCTTCTTGCAGTTGGTAATAACTGTTGGCCGTGTTCAGGCGAACTTGCTCTTGCTGCGACTCTACATCGAGCGCGGCAACCTGTCTTTGTAGCTCTGCTTGGCGAATGTTGGCCGCTCGACGGCCACCGGTTAAGAGATCGTAGTCTACTCGCAAGCTACCGCTAGCGGAGGTATCTAGGCCCGCACTCTGACCAGAAATTTGCTGTCCGGTGAACGGATTGAGGCCGCCGCCCACCGCATCTCGCTGCTGCGAGTTCAGGCCCGCTGAGGTCGATAGCGTCGGCAGGTTTCCGGCTCTTGCTTGGTCTATCACAGCCTCGGCCTGCTCTAGCTGCAAAACAGCGGCTTGCAATGTCTGGCTGTTGCGGTAGGCCAGTTCTATCGCTTGCTCTAAGGTGACGAGTGGATTGCGCTCGACCTCGACACCTTCTTGCGTGGTCGGTAAGCTGAGCGGGTTAGGATCGGCAAATAAGATGTCGGGTAAGTCGCCTAGTTCAGGGTCGGCACCTTCTATCGATGCATCGTCGGGGATGGGTTGAACGACATCTGGCCCGCTTTGTATGCCACCACTACTGGGTACTTCGTTATTGGGCAGCGAGTCGGGGACACCTGGGTCGCTGGGTACTGGCTCTTCAGGCGCAGCGGTGGCGGGTGGGGTGCCTTCTTCTAAAACGGGTAGGTCTTCTGTTTGGGCAACCTGTTCTGTACGGTTTGGGGCAGTTGTCCGGTCGGCTACAGCGGTTTCGGCAGTGTCTGCTGCTGCGTTTGTTGAAGCGCTATAGGTTGCTTCGGCTAGCGCCCTAAATTGGGCGAGACTAAGGCGATTGGATAAGTCAGTAGCAGTCTCCTTTGAGGCAGTATCCTCTGAAGCAGCCGTCTCTTCATTTTTTGACTGGCTGCCGATGCGATCGCCCAGTGTGGAGCGCTGAACGCTATTGAGCAGCGATTCTAAATCAAGTTGCACTGGATCGGAGCCTACCGCAGATTCTTCAGCTTCTTCGGTTGCGGACGGGTTGGCTATCGGTTTGTCGGTCAGAGAAGCGCTGTCTGCTTCTTCGGCAATCTGCGCGATCGCACTGCGTGACAACACAAACGCCGAACTGCCGATCGCAAGCAGGAGGAAAGCAGCGGATTTAAGATATCTCATATGGAGAAGTAAATGCTGAAGATGAACGACTGTGAGCTTAATGACCGTGAGCTTAGTGACCGTGAGCTTAGACAAAACCTGTTGCTAAGTCATGCGAAAGCTAGCCTAACAACACGGCCATGACGATTGAGGTAATGGCGATCGCCCCGATAGAGCGCACTATCGAATTACGTAGCTAGGCACCAGCACCTTAATAAATAGGCCAGCCAACACCGCTGGCACCGTGCCTAAAACAATCCCGAACCCGATGCGAAAGTCTTAAGAAGCAAAATCGCGCGCG
This sequence comes from Cyclobacteriaceae bacterium, assembly GCA_965217295.1. Lineage (GTDB taxonomy): Bacteria > Bacteroidota > Bacteroidia > Cytophagales > Cyclobacteriaceae > Tunicatimonas. The sequence continues at coordinate 119,743 of CBDCHR010000002.1, read as the reverse complement.
ATCGCCGCCTTAACCGTATTGAGTGTCACCGCATACAAATCGTCCCAAAAATACCAGAGGATAGCGGCAATACCGCCTAGCTAAATAACCGCCGTAAACGATACGCCCGGATCGCCCCAGCCCAAAAGCGCAGGCACTATATTGACATGGGCCGTGCTGCTAATAGGTAAAAACTCAGTTAGCCCCTGCCTCTGGAGGGGCCAGGAGTGGGTTCATTATGGGGGCCACCCTTCCAAAAGGGATTTACCTATGGTAATCAGCATAAGTTTCTTATCCCGAACTAGCTTTAGTTAGTAAAACTAAACCGTCCATTCACCTTTTCTCCGCTGATGTCGGAAAGCACAGCTACGTTATACTCGCCTTCGGCAGTGCTAGGAAGAAGCGCTACATAGTGCTCACCATCAGCATCGTATTCCATCTCTAATGATTGTTGGGTGCCATCGGGCAAATCCACCTGAGCCGTTACCTGAGCATCTGCAATCGGTTCGTGGCTATCACCGGTTTGCAGATACAGATCTAGGTGAGTGCCTGTTGCCTCTGCTTCGGGCACTAGCTCCAGATGGTAATTGCCTACTTCTACCACTTGCCCACCAGCTTGAGATTTGCCTACGGCTGAAGGTTCAACCGTTTCAGTTGCAGCACTTTCGGTCATATCAGGTGCATTGGGTTCAACTTCAGCGGTAGTATCGCCACTGCTGCCACAACCGGTCAACACCAACAGACTCGCGCTGGCAAGGATTGCAATAATGGATCGATTCAGTTTCATAAAGTCTCTCTTTTTTAGTAAAAGTGTGCTTATTAGATGATGAGCGGAAATAAACTTTACAACAGATTTAGATAGCAGTTCCTCCTTATTTTATTTTCTTTGGCAACCTCAAGTCGCTGAAGCCGCTTCAGGCAAAGCTTCCTCAGGCGAGGTGTCCCATAGGACATCGCCTTTGACAGAGGTAATTGATAGTTTGGCAACCAGATATCGGCCAAACACCGCATACAGTGCAGGTAGCACCAACAAGGTAAGCGCTGTGGATGTCACCAAGCCACCTAATACCACGACTGCCAAAGGTTGCAAGATCTCTTTTCCAGCACCGTTGCCAATCACCAACGGAACCATACCCAAGGCCGAAGTCAACGCCGTCATCAAAATGGCTACGAGTCGTTCCATAGAGCCTTCAACAATCACCGCCTGAAGCGGCATTCCCTTAGCCAGTTTGGTGTTGTAGTTATCTACCAACAGCAGGCCGTTGCGAGTGGCAACTCCAAATAGGGTAATGAAACCGACCAGTGAGGCCACTGACACAATGCCGCCACCGAGCGCAATCGAAAAGATACCGCCGACTAAAGCAAGCGGCAGGTTGATCATAATCATCAGCACACCTGCCACTGATTTGACGGCGAAGTACATCAGCACTGAAATAAGAATTAGAGCTAATCCACCAAAGACCAGGAGATTCTGACTGGCCCTTTGCTCTGACTCGAACTGTCCCCCATATTGAATGAAGTAGCCAGCGGGCAGCGGAATCGAATCGTTTATTTTAGCTTGAATGTCGTCTACAACCGATCCTAAATCTCGTCCGGCCACGTTCGCAGACACCACAATCAGGCGTGATACATTCTCACGATTAATTGTATTTGGGCCGGTTCCATACTCAACTTGGGCTACTTGGGCGAGCGGAATTCTTTGACCGGTTGGCGTATCAACTAGCAGATTTTGAATCGTCTCTAAGTTATTCCTTGCGTCGTCTTCTAGCCAAACTAGCAGATCAAATAGCTGCTGCTGTTCTAGTACCTGAGAAACTACCCGACCATTGAGCGCGGTTTCAACAATCTCAGAGATTTGCCCGACGGTGAGGCCGTAGCGGGCCGCTGCCGCGCGATCAAACTGAATTTGGATTTGGCGGATGGGAACTTGGGGTTCTAGCTGAAGATCCACAAGGCCGTCAATCCCTCGAATGGCGGTTTCTACTTCGCTGCCGATAGAGCGGAGTTCGTCCAAGTCGGGGCCGAAGATTTTGATGGCGATCGCACTTCTCACCCCCGAAAGTACCTCATCCATCCGATGCGAAATAAACCCGCCAATGCTGGGCGCAATCCCCGGAATCCGCGCAAACTCCTCACGGATTTTCTCAATCGACGCCTCTCGATCCGCCAACCCTATGGGGCTTAGTTCTATGTCCAAGTGGCCTAAGTTCACGCCGCCTGCATCAGCATCTCCGGGCGCACGTCCGGCCCGTAGCTGCACGGTCTCAAATCGCGGATCGTCTTTGAGAGCCGCCTGCATTGCCAGACCAGATTGATTAGTTGTTTCTAGCGAAACCCCTGGATAAAGCAGCATGGCATTTACCAAAGAAGGTTCTTGAAACTCAGGCAAAAACACTCGCCCCAAACTAGAAAACATAATTAAAGCAGCCACCAATGAAGCCCCCGCAATCATCAGCACTACTTTGGCTTGCCGCATCACAACGCCTAGCACCGGACGATACAGCTTTTGCACAAAAGCACTTACCCAGGTCTCATCGCTCGGTAGCGGGCGATTGGCTAGCAAAATAGCGCACAGGGCGGGCGATAGGGTCATTGCCACGGCGGTAGAGGCAAAAATAGACACCAAATAAGCCACGCCCATCGGGGCAAAGATCCGACCTTCTACACCCACCAAGCTAAAGATAGGCGCAAATACCACTGCAATAATCACCGTTGAAAACAGGACGCTAACTCGCACCTCCACAGAGGTCTGGTACACCACCTTAAACGGATGCTCTGGCGTTCCGGCTAGCTGGTTTTGCCGCAGTCCCCGATAGGCATTTTCCATATCGACGATTGAATCATCTACCACCGAGCCAATCGCCACGGCTAAGCCGCCCAAAGTCATCGTGTTAATACCCTGACCAAAGGCGTTCAAAATCATCATGCCAACCAAAATCGACAAGGGAATGGCGCTGAGGGTAATGACGGCGGTGCGCCAGTTCATTAAAAACAACAACAGAATGATCGAGACAATGATGATGCCATCTCGCAGGGAACCTAGAACATTCTTAATCGAAGCTTCAATGAAGTTCTCTTGTCGAAACGTTTCTGTTACGGTCACATCTTCAGGCAAAACACTTTTGACCTCGGACATTGCTTGCTCAACAGCCTGCGTAACGGTAGGCGTGTCGTTTAGCGGCTGCTTGTTTACTACGATGATGACGGCGCGATCGCCATTAAAACTCCCATCGCCTCGCTTCAGCGCTGCCCCAACCGAAACCTTAGCTACATCGCGCAGCAACACGGGCGGGCCATCGCGACCCCCAATCACAGAGGCTCCTAGCTCATCAATTGACGTGAGCCGTCCCACGCCGCGAATAATCATTTCCTGATCGGGCGTGGTGAGAAAGCCACCCGCCGCATTGACATTAGCCGCCGCCGCCGCTTCGGTCACCGCTTGCAGCGAGACATTAAAGGCCACCAGCTTAGCTGGATCGACCAACACCTGATACTGACGCACATCGCCCCCATAGGCAATCACCTGAGATACTCCAGGCACCGCCAGCAGTCGGTTACTGACATCGCGATCAACCAGTCGCCGTACTTCCATCAGCGAGGTTGTTTGCGGCGTGAGGGCATACATTAAAATCGTGCCAATCGGAGATGAAATAGGCGCAATTTGAGGGGTGCCTACGCCCGCTGGCAGTTTGTCTTGCACTTGCTGTAGGCGCTCTGCAACGAGCTGTCTAGCCTGATAAACATCGGTGCCCCAGCCAAAAATCACCTTCACCACCGAAATACTGACCGCCGAAGACGACCGCACTGTTTCCACGCCGGGGGTGCCATTCACCGCACTTTCAATCGGCAGAGTAATGAGCGATTCGACTTCTTCGGGCGCTAATCCAGGAGCCTCGGTCTGAATTTCGACCTGCGGCGGGGCAAAGTCGGGGAACACGTCTAGCGGCATTTGGGTGAGATTATAGATGCCTAGCACCGTCACCACCACCGCCCCGATGACCACTAGCCAGCGCCGAACAATCGACCATTTCAAAATTGAGTTGAGCATAGTTTAGCGATCGCCTGCTGAGCGCAACAGATGGCTATAGAGAGAATAAGATCGGTTTAACATCGGCCTGAATTTAGTTCGCTCAGACCTGATCGGAGGGTTGCGGTTGCTCTTTATTGACTGTTCGATGAGATCTAAAACCTAGCTCCGACACAGCCGCAGATGAGTCAAAGTGAAATGGCTCTACCGTTAGCCCATTTGTGAGTCCATCAGTGAGGACAGGAACAGATTTTTTTTGCGATCGCCGACCTATCCAAAAAGCACCGGCTGCAATCGCTCCACCCACCGGCAACATCACCCACCAAGGCAACCCAGAACGCTCAGCAACATCGACTTCATCTACAACTGCTTCGGTTTCACCGCCGCCCCGTAGTGACTGCGCATAGAGCTGAGCGACTCGTTGGGTGACAATGCGATCGCCCTCAAATACACCGCTCTCCACTTCTACCCAGTCCCCTGCCGTCTTTCCTAACGTCACCTCTACAGGCTGGTATCCGCCGCCATTTTCTACATACACCACCTGCTGCCCTTTAATTTCGGTCAACGCCGACTGCGGCACTGCCAAAACAGGCGCTGAACTACTCTGATTCACGACTTCAACTTCAGCAAACATCCCTGGCTTCAGCGCCCCGTCAGCATTCTCAATTTCAGCCTTGACTGGAATCACCCGAGTGTCACCTTCTACAACCGCTCCAACGACGGTGACTTCTCCTGAAAAAGTCCGATCTGGCAAGCCCGCCACTTTCACTCTTACGGGCTGACCAATGGCCACTTGTTGCAAATCCTTCTCATAGACGTTGGCAGTTGCTAGCACCGTGCGATCATCAATAATCGTCATCAGCGCCGCACCCGCATCCTCAGCCGACTGACCCAAGGTCACTTCTCTATCGGCGATTCGCCCCGCAATCGGCGCGGTAATGGTGATAGTGCCGTCTTCGTTGGCGTTTGCCCCAAGCTGCTGAAGGCGGGTGTCGTAGGTGGCGGTGCTCAGCTCAGCTCGGGATTGAGCGACCTGTAAAGCGGTTTGGGCGCGATCTTGCTCAGCGCCTGCATCTAGCACATCTAGTCGGCTCTGTGCCTCTGTCGAAGCTCTTTTCGCGTCTGCTAAGTTCGATTCTGACTCTAGAAGATCTCGTCTGGCAAGCGCCCCTTTTGCGGTTAGTTCTCGGTCTCGGTCGTACCGTTCTTGGGCTACTCGCAGCTCTGTTTGCGCCTGCGCTATGGAAGTTTGAGCAATCTGCTGCTGACGGGCATAAGTCTGCTGAGCGAGCTGTAAATTCGTCTGCGCTTCCTGGACAGTACCGCTTGTCTCGGCGCGGCGATCTAATGCATTGGTTCGTAGCTCTGCTAATTCGCCGCTAGTGATCACCGCTAGCGCCTCTCCTTCCTGTACGCTATCTCCCGGCTGTGCGAATAGCCGTACGACGGTTCCACCCGCCGGATTCGTTACCTCTACTCTACGACCAGGGGCAGTCTCAATCTGCCCTGTCACCTGAGTGCCAAAGGCTAGACGACGCAGGGCAACCGGTTCTACCTTCAGTCCAATCCGCTTGGCAGTTTCAGCATCGACTTTAATACTGTCTGCTGAGGTGGCTGCGGAACCCCCTTTAAATTCATTGCCATGACCCGCATGAGCTAGTACCACAGCAGGCGAGGCCAGCAGCAGCAAACTTATGATTGCTCCAGACAGCTTATGAGGAAAAGGCTTATGAGGAAAAGAGAGGTATTGGCGGCTAGTAAATTGGGCGGGCATCAGCGATCCTACTGGCTAAGTAAAGCGCAAATTTTTATTCATCCGGTCTTATAGTCACATGCAAATATGAAATCAGGATGAAATTAAACTGGCTATGGCGATCAAATTGTATTTTATTCGTGCGAAAACCACTAAGTGCTTCTGGATTAACTGAAGCATCCAAAAGCACTTTGCCGTGTGATCGCTGAAAGCTAATTCAATTAACTCTTAATAAATATTGCAAGAGTAGACATGCCGCGAGCTTAATCGCTTAAGCATTAATTTCCGCTGTAATCCAAGTAGTGAAGGCGTACCTCTTGTATGCTGACTCTGCCATCACCGTTTCGGTCGGTCACTGAACTGTGGCTTACACCTTGGGCCATAGCAGCCGGGGCGATCGCGATCGCACCCATGAGTAAAAACAGGTTGGCAATCAAAAAACGTTTCATAATTAGAATCCTTAAGTAAGCGTGGGTTGCTTTGTTGCAACTGTCTCCTACGATACGAAGTGAATATGAAACTAAAGTGAAATCAGAGGCTTTTTTCTTTTATTTACCGAGGCATGACGACGCAATCTTGTTAAAAACAACGCCAGGAGGACTGTTGGTTCGAGTCACGCTGCCGAACTTAGACTGAATTGAGATTTAAGCTCGTAGCTGAATGCGGTCGCTTGGCTTTTTGGCAATTCTACCGATAGGCGCATCATAGAAATCGCCCTGACTGATGTGGGTGAGAAAACGGCTGAAGCTTTAGCGATCGCCTTGTCAAAGCTAGACTGGTATTCCTCATGTTGAAGAAGCATAATGTTGTCCTTGAATGGGTACATATAAGAAGTAACAAAGTTTACTTGGGCGTACACCACTCAAAGGAAGGAAGCTGTTATTCTCTCTTTTGGGATAAACCTATTTCATCCTAATTTCATAATTGAGTGCTATCTAGTCGGTTATCAGCGTTCATTTTCCTCAAAGCAATCGACTTTTCATTTCTGTTTCACATTTCCTCGTCACAATATTTCTAACCGCGCATATTTAGAGGCATTTGTGATGGATGGCAATACGATATCTTTAGGAATAGCCGGATTTTTGACGGGTTTTGCTTCTGGTCTTTTAGCGGGTGCTATAACCATGATCGTTGTGATGGGTCACAGTAGTGCAATGGAGAGTATAACGGAGTATTCTGCCAGCTCTCGGCTTATCGTGACAACATCTTCGCAGATGCCCTGACTCTGCCGACTTGACTCTACAGTCAGCTAGAGGCATTAGTGTTAGTTTTACAGGAAAGTTGTTTCGCAATGCCCCTTCGTTCTATACCTTTTATTTTGAGGAGCTTTTTCAATGAATAGCAAATTTATAGCCGGACTCTTGACAGGCATCGTCGCTACCCTTTTGCTCGGTGCTTTGCTGATGGGCGGCATGATGAGTCGCGGCGGCATGATGCGGCAAGATGACATGATGCAAAACCAGGGAAGCAAAGCGTTACCCTCTAGTCACAGCTAGAAGCGAGAATATTGCTGAGGGTAAAGCTCCTGCATCCGTTCGTAAACAATCTAGTCAATTGATAGAAAATTTAGTTAAAACCCATGAGATCGATAAAACGAAGAGACTTTTTCCGGCTGAGTGCAGGCACGACAGCGGCTATGCTGCTATCTCAGTGCTCTAGGTCACAGCCGATCTCTTCTACGCCTGTTTCTGCGCCGATTCAATTCCAAACTTACAAAAGTGAAGGCGGTTTACTCAGCTTAGATCTAGAAGCCAAGGCTCAGTCTGTACAGTTGGGAAGTCGCACGGCTAACCTGCTCACTTATAATGGCAAAGTCCCTGGCCCGCTGCTAGAAGCAAAACCTAGCGACAAGGTGCAGATTCGCTTTACCAACCAGCTAAACCAGCCAACTAACATTCACCATCACGGCCTGCATATTCCGCCCACCGGATCAGGTGACGACGTGTTTTTAGAAATCTCTCCTGGCGAGAGTCACACCTACGAATACCAAATTCCCAACAATCATCCAGCCGGTACTTTCTGGTATCATCCTCATAAGCATGGTTTAGTTGCCGAACAGCTCTTCGGCGGACTCGCTGGCCTCTTTATTGTCCGTGGTGAGCTGGACGAGATTCCTGAAATTAAAGCAGCAAAAGAAGAGTTTTTAGTCCTCAAAGATTTTGCTTTAGACGACAATGGGAATATTTCCGATACTGGCCACATGGCCTCAATGACAGGACGGGCTGGCGGACTACTAACGGCCAGCGGCCAGATTAACCCGGCGATGACTATTTCAAAGGGCGGACTGTTGCGATTGCGACTATTAAACGCCTCTCCTTCTCGTTTCTTTCGCCTATCGCTAGAAGAGCATTCGATGCACCTAATCGCTACAGACGGTGGTGCTATCTCGTCACCTGTTGAGCTAAGTGATGTTGTACTAGCCCCAGGCGAGCGGATGGAAGTGCTGGTGCAGGGAAACCAAAAACCGGGTGATTATCGCTTGATGAACCAGCCTTTCAATCCTGCGCAAGGCGGTATGATGGGCGGCATGATGGGCGGAAGTCAAAATTCAGACAGTGCTGAAACGGTGGCAACGCTTACCTATGACGGGGAAAGTAACGAGATGTCTCTTCCCAGCCAGCTTATTGCAGTTAACCCCTTACCAGAACCGCAGACAACCCGGCAGTTTACGCTAAATCATGGAATGGGTAGTGGCGGCGGCATGATGGGCGGCGGCATGGTGTTCATGATTAACGGTAAATCCTTTGATCCCAGCCGCATTGATACTCAAGTGACGTTAGATACCGTTGAAGATTGGGAGATTACAAATACAGGATCGATGGCCCATCCCTTCCATGTCCACACCAACAAGTTCCAAATTATTAGCCAGAATGGTCAGCCAGCACCTTATGCCGCTTGGAAGGATGTGGTGTCGGTGAGTCCTGGTGAAACGGTTCGGATTCGGATGCCCTTTCGAGACTATACAGGTAAGACGGTTTACCACTGCCATGTGCTTGACCATGAGGATCGCGGCATGATGGGGACGTTGGAAATACAACAGGCTTAAAAGTTATCGGAAATGCTGAATCATGTTTAAGAAAGTTGGTAAGGAGATGCGATCGCCGATTGTCTTGGGATTGCTCTTCTGCGTAGCGCTCTTGGCGGTCGTACTCTCTGCTCAAAGCTGGGCAATACTACCCGCCTATGCACCTTACGTCTTGCTATTGTTATGTCCGCTGATGCATCTATTTATGCATGGAGGGATGCACGACCACGGGAGTCATTCACAAAAATCAGAAATAGAGGAAGACTAATGGACTTTGAATTTAACTACACCCGACTATTTGTTAAAGACTACAAGACTTGTCTTGATTTCTACAGTAGCGTACTGGGTTTAGAGATAACGTTTACCTCAGATATAGACGAGTATGCTGAGCTAACTAACAGAGACGTTAAGTTGACTTTGCTGAGCCAGAAGCAGGCATCTGGCCATTTCGGATTTGGTACAGATTTTGCTTTTGAACCCAAAAACGATGGCGTCGCTCTAAGCTTTCGAGTAAAAGATATTCATGAAGCCTGCGAATACCTCAAAACAAAGAATGTAGAAATTGTGAGTCCGCCCTGTAGTTTTGCCGATTGGGGAGTTACAGCAGCGCTCGCCCGAGATCCTGACGGTAATTTAATTGAGCTGACTCAGATGGGCGATATGGTAGGTGCAGATTCTAACGGATAAAGTAACGAGATTGAATATTCGGAAAAAGTAATGACTAGAAAGAGGCAGCGGCTGAGACTTTTATTGAACCAGCGAAACCTGATTGCGCTAGGCGTTTTGCTGCTGTCTTTGCTGGTTTACGATTGGGTGTCTACTCAGGTAGATGCGAATTTACTAACGCCTGACGGTTTACAAAAAGCTGTCAGCAATGTGGGTGTCTGGGGCATATTGGTTTACATTGCAGTCATTGCCTTGTCTATGGTGATAAGCCCCATTCCAGGCGCTCCTTTAGCCGTTGCAGCAGGTGCTGTATGGGGCGCTATTCCGGCAGGCATTTACAGCGTCATTGGCGGCTTTTCATGCAGTCTGATTGCGTACTTTATCGGGCGATCGCTCGGACGCTCAGCCGTAAAAGCGCTAACTGGCAAAATCATATACTTTTCAAAAGAGAAAGGAGAATGGTTACTGGGTGGATTGATTTTCGTAACCCGTCTGCTGCCAGTATTGTCTTTTGACCTAATCAGCTACGGTGCAGGGCTGGCGGGGTTGTCACTGCCTATATATGCATCATCAACGCTCTTCGGCATGATTCCATCGACGTTGTTGCTAACTTATTTAGGAGAGGCTTTTACGCTAGATGCTCGGGCCGCGATCTTGCTTTCTCTCGTATTCGTCGCGCTCTTAGTGCTTTTACCTTTGGGCATCCGCCGATACAACTGGTTTGGTTTACGAGACATCGTTCGTATTGAGTAGCTACCTGCTAAAGACTGAATCAAAATAATCTTAAACAACACAAAGAGGCATATGCTATTTCAATCGCCACGACGCCTCCCTCCTGGGCCTAAAGGCGTCCCTATTTTTGGTGTTTTGTTTGACTACAATCAAGACCCAACAGGCTTCTCTTTGCGGTGTGCTCAAGAATTTGGCGAGATTTCGCTTTTACCTTTTGGGCCACTGAATGTTTATCTCCTCTCCAATCCTAAGGATGTCAGCGAGGTACTGAGTAGTCAAAGCCATTGTTTTGTTAAAGGCGTTTCGATTCAAAGCTTGAAGAGCAGCTTAGGCGAAGGGCTACTCACCAGCGAAGGAGACTTCTGGAAACGCCAGCGCCGCTTGACTCAGCCTGCCTTTCACCGAGAGCGAATTTTTGAATACGGCAACATTATGACAGATGCTGTCGAGACAATGATCTGCCAATGGCGAGATGGACAGGTGAGAGACGTTCATTCTGATATGATGCATCTTACTTTATTAATCGTTGCAGAGGCGCTATTTAGTACAGATATTGCTGGTAAAACGGCTGTGATTGAGTCCGCTTTAGAAGCTATCCTCGCGCATTTCTCGAATCAGCTAAACACCTTTTTCTTACTCCCAGAATGGGTGCCGACCCCTGATAATATTCAGTTTTGGCAAAAGCTTCAGCGAATGGATGAAGTGATTTACGATATTATTCAACAGCGCAGAAAACCCGCGATAGCGAATTCTGATCTATTGACTATGCTGCTGCAATTAGAAGACGAAGATGGCGCTCAAATGAGCGATCGCGAGATTCGAGATGAGGTAGTGACTTTAATGATGGCTGGTCACGAAACGACTGCGCTGGCGCTGACATGGACTTGGATGTTGCTCGCTCAGCACCCTGAAGTGGAAGAGAAACTGCACGAAGAAATCCAGCTTGTTCTCCAGGGGCGATCGCCTACAGCCGACGATGTGACTTACCTCAAATATGCAACCTGGATAATCAAGGAATCGATGCGGTTGTATCCTCCTGCGTGGGGCACCAGCCGTCAAGTGATTGAAACGGTACAGCTCGGTGACTATACCTTGGAGCCAGGAGATACGGTTTTCCTGAACCAATGGGTTATGCATAGAGATTCCCGTTTCTTTGAGTGTCCTGAGCAATTTAACCCTGAGCGCTGGGATGACGGTTTTGAACAGCGCCTACCTAGAGGCGTTTACTTTCCGTTTGGAGATGGCCCCCGTAGCTGTATCGGGCAGGGTTTTGCAATGATGGAGGCCGTTTTGCTTTTGGCTGCGATTGCTCAAGAATTCCGTCTTACGCTAGAGCCTCAGCACCCGATTGAGCTACAGCCTTCTATTACGCTCCGACCTAAAAATGGGATGAAGATGTCTCTGCAAAAAAGAGATAGTCAAAAGAGAAATGGCAACGCCGCAGGCAGCAGCACATAAATATGAAATCAGAATGAAATGAGTGCTTTCTAGCGGAATAGATTCCCTATTTGCCTATACATTTTACCTGCTTCAAAGGTTAGATGTGTAAATCTACCGTCATTTACTACTGTTGAAGCTAGGCTACCCACAATTGATCTTCCTAAAGAACTATGAAAAGCGAAACAATGTCTGGTCGAAACGAAAAGATGTCTATGGGAAAGTACGGGAAGTTCGCTGCCATGACAGCAACCTCTGCCGTTGTGATGTTCGGTTTGATGTATCTAAACACTTACCAACTAGATCATCTCTATTTTAGTGAGACAAGAGCCTACATGGCAGTTGTCATGGGTGCAACAATGGCGGGGATCATGCTCGGATTTATGCTGAACATGTACAGCAACCGGAAAACAAACATCAGCATTTTTGTCGGGAGCATTCTAGTCTTTGTGCTTTCGCTTTGGCTGGTGCGCTCTCAAGTCACCGTAGGGGATGTCGCCTGGATGAAAGCGATGATTCCACACCATTCAATCGCAATTTTAACTAGCGAACGGGCCAATATTTCAGACCCGCGCGTTAGGCAGCTCGCTGATGAGATAATCGAATCTCAGGTCAGAGAGATTGCCGAAATGAAAGTACTCATAAAAGATCTTGAGAGCAAGTAATAGATATCGAAAATCTTTTTACATCTTGCTCTTACATGGTAGTTTCGCTCTCGTAACTCTGATTGTCACAGGCTCAATTATGTGGTTCCAATCTCCTATCCGAAAAAAAGGAAGCCGCTAAGGGCAGCTCAATAATGTTTGTGAAGCGAACCCTACACGGACATAAATAACCATCCTTATGAACAATCCTTTTTATCTGCTTCCCACTATCATCGGCCAATTTCAATCTCCTGGGCCAGAAATCGTCAGCATTGGCCCACTCACCTTACGCTGGTACGGACTGCTCATCGCCTCGGCAGTACTCATCGGTGTCGCGTTATCGCAATACCTCGCGAAGAAACGGGGAATAGATCCTGAGAAGGTGGGTGACCTGGTAATTTGGCTTGTAGTAGCGGCTATTCCTTCGGCTCGACTGTACTACGTTCTTTTTGAATGGCAGACGTACGCTGCGCGACCCGGCGATATCCTCGCTATCTGGAAAGGCGGTATTGCTATTCACGGCGCAGTGCTAGGTGGAACGCTTGCAGCGTGGATATTTGCTAAGCTCAACCGCCTCTCGTTTTGGCAGCTAAGCGACATTGTTGCACCATCGCTCATTTTGGGTCAGGCTATCGGTCGCTGGGGCAACTTTTTTAATTCTGAAGCATTTGGCAGACCTACCGATCTGCCTTGGAAGCTTTTCATTCCACTTGCAAATCGACCTGCGGCCTACCGCGAGTTTGAATATTTTCATCCGACCTTTCTGTACGAGTCACTATGGAACTTGGGCGTTTTCGCGTTGCTGCTAGGTCTGTTCTTTTGGGGTCAAAAAGTAAATTCAAGAAAGCCAAATAAGTTAAAAGCAGGTACGCTGTTCCTGGTTTATATGGTTGCCTACAGTACAGGCCGCTTATGGATTGAGGGATTACGTACCGATAGTCTGATGATTGGGCCGCTTCGGATTGCGCAGTTGGTTAGTCTGGGTGGAATCGCTCTGGGCTTACTCGGAATCATTTGGCTCTATGGGTTAGGCAAACGCCTACCCGATACAGTCGCACCGTCAGCAACCAACAGGGGTGCAACGTCGCAGACAGATAGGGAATATAATGAGCAGCACAGTAACCATATGAGTAGGCAACCTTCTGGCAAATCAGATATCCGCCCACCCAAGCGGCCTAAATAGTAATAAGCGCTCCTTCTTACATTTCCTACTTTTTCCTATTTATATAGAGACTACATACCACTGTGGATACTTTCACTACCATGAAAACGCCTTCATCGTCTTTGCCTAATCCGTCCTATCGCGTGTGGCTAGCCCAGCTCGGTCTTATCGGCGCGTTGGGATTGCTCGGCGGACAGGCTGTTTTGGCTCAGTCCGAGGTCATTTCAGAGGCTGTAGATGACAAGGCGGCTCAGCTAGAGCCAGCACCTATAGTAGAGCCGACGTTTGTGGAGCCAGCGCCCGTAGAACCAGTATTTGTAGAACCAGCACCCATAGTAGAGGCTCCTGCTGTCGCATCTCCTATTGAGCCAGTCAGACCCACTAATCTCGTACCTGCAACCATTCCAGCAATACCTGAAGACTACAACAGCGTTTTTGTTGACCCTACTGACTACAGTATCGGAGCAACGCAATCCCCAGCGTCCGTAGGCCAAGCCCCAGAGGTCGTGGTCACAGAGCGTTCTAGCGGCTGTCAATTTTCTGTCGGTGGCGGGCGATCGCTTCCTGATGCCGTCTGTGGCCAGTCCAATCAGCCAGCCCCTGTGGTTGCTCAAGAGAGTTACCCCGCTGCACCTACGGCCCAATATGCTCAGGCGCAGCCCAGCAGAACCTCTCCGGGGCAATCAGTTAACATCGGCCCTATTAGCATTAGCTCAGCAGGCGTACGAATCACTGATAACACAGCAGCTCAAAACCGCGCTTTTTACAACAAAGCGACCCGGCCTATTGTCAACTTGCAGCAGGGTCGAAATTTTATCTTCCCGCTGTCGATACCGTCTCCTATCACGTCACTCTTTGGCTGGCGGTTACATCCGATTTCTGGCGACCAGCGGTTTCATACAGGTACTGATATCGGCGCACCGGAAGGAACGCCTGTTCTGGCGGCGCGGACAGGCCGAGTCGCTGTAGCAGACACCATGGGTGGCTATGGACTCACCGTGGTGTTACGGCACGGTGAAAAAGAAGATCTCGAAAGCCTATATCCCCATTTGTCGCAGCTACTTGTAGAGCCAGGAGAACAGGTAGAGCAAGGTGACGTAATTGGTTTAGTGGGTAGCACAGGTAATTCTACTGGCCCACATTTGCACTTTGAAATGAGGCAGTTAACCGCAGACGGTTGGGTCACTGTTAATACCGACGACTTGGTAAGACAGACGATGGCAACGCTAGTACAAACGCTCAACAATCCTTTGCTCGCCCTGAAAGAACAAGCACAGCAAGCAGATGGCAGTAGCAGGGCTGTAATGGCGTCAGAAGTCTTGAAGGTTCTCTCTTTTCGTCCGGCTCAGCCTAACGCTAATTAGCCGTCGTCGCGATCCAAAAATCCGTTTAGCCCTCTCATTCCACTCGGATAATATCTCGCACACTCAACCAGTTGTTCCGATGTGCAATCCACGGTAGCCCAACGAGCAGCACCAAAAGCACAATAGAAATTGCCACCATTTGGGGAACAGTTGCCGTCAAGGATTGCCCTGCGTAGCTCAGCAGAAAAGTAGGTGGAATCATGCCTAGCAAGGTAGCAGCGGCATAAATTTTGACTGATAACCGGGTAATGCCAGCAGCGTAGCTCATCAAATCGAACGGTAACACTGGAAATAAACGGCTGAAAAAAATAATCCAGCCCAGGTAGCGATCGCCACGCTGATTAACCACGTAGATTGATTTACCAGTGAAGACCTGAATGGCAGAATGGCCGAGGGTACGCCCAATAAAGTAAGCAAGTAAGCTTCCTAAAAAACCACCGATGACACTGTAGATGCCCGCTAGCGGCATACCCCATACTATGCCACCTACAACTGCCAATGGTGCTCCCGGAATAGGACTGATGACAACTGATAAGACCAAGACAGCGATGTAAACCAGAGGCCCGACGATGCCTAGCTGCTGAAGGTTACGCTCTAACGCCGATGGGGTCAGCAAGTTAGGGGTAGATTCTAAAACCAACCAACCGCAAACGAGCAGGCATGTCCCCAAGATTGCTAAAGCGACTATGTTAGGCCACTTCCAAAACTTCTTAAAGCGCATAAATTTCTATTGCTCGCGATCAGTGAGCTACTGAGAACGAAACATCTCTCTACTAATAGCTGCTTATTTTAACTTGAACCATCGTTAATATCGTGACGGTATGCGCTCTCTTTGATGATGAACTAAGTGGTTAGGCCAGTTATCCATGCCGGACAAGGTTTTCTTTTTTGATTCGGCGCAACCCAACGCTAATGAGTCGTCGTCGCAGTACAAGATCCGTTATGCTTTGAATTATGAAAGGATTATGAAAAGCAATGGATTTAAATGTGCAACGGCGATCGCTCATTGGAGCGGGGCTTCTAGGTGCTGGGGCTTGGCTAGGACAGCGGTTTAGCCAGAGAGCGATCGCGCAGGAACCTGTGACAGAAGCGGTGCCACCTCACACGGGTGGAATGACTACGCTAGGAGAGGTCAATCACGAAAACAATGGGTTCGACCCTCATGCATTGCTCACTGAATGGAACACAGGCAACGTCTCCACATTGCCCAGCGGTCAGCGCCTGCGAGAGTATGACATTGAAGCCATAGAACGTGAAATTGAGGTTGCTCCCGGCGTTTTTTACCCAGCCTGGACTTACAACGGACAGGTGCCAGGGCCGACAATTCGGGCGACTGAAGGCGATCGCATTCGTATTCGCTTTACCAACCAGGGCGAGCACATGCATACACTACACTTTCACGGGATGCACGGAGCCAGACAAGATGGCATTCCGGGCGTATTAGAAGCTGCGCCGGGGCAAACGGTAGTCTATGAGTTTGAAGCTAAGCCTTTTGGCTGTCATCTCTACCACTGTCATTCCACACCGTTTAAGCGCCATCTGCACAAAGGACTCTACGGAGCCTTTGTCATAGATCCCGATCCATCGCGGCATCCAGAGGAGGCAGAGGTTGCTAGGTCGAGAGTGTTAGGAACACCAGAAAATCAGCGCTGGCAGGAGCTGCTGATGGTGATGAACGCTTTCGATACCAACTTTGATGAAGAAAACGAGGTGTATGCGGTCAACTCGATTCCTCATGCCTTTATGAAAAAGCCGATTCGGATTGAGCGCGATCGCCCGGTGCGAGTGTACTTAATCAATGTGACTGAGTTTGATCCAATTAATTCCTTTCACCTACACGCCAACTTTTTTGACTATTACGATCACGGCACTACGCTAACGCCCACTAGCCGAACTATAGATACTGTCATGCAGTGTCAAGGACAGCGAGGCATTTTAGAGTTTTCGTTTGCCGATTTTGAACTTGGCCTCTATATGTTCCATGCCCATCAAGCCGAATTTGTTGAACTTGGTTGGATGAGCGCTTTTGAGGTGGTGGCATGAAAACTTGGCGCTGGATTCTACCGCCCGTTTTGCTGGTAGGACTTGTTGCCCTACTCTTTATTGTCAGTCCGGCTCGGCTCTTAAATCTGGAGGCTCCGCCATTAGAATCGCTTAGGGTTGAGCGCACTATTCTGAATGCAGAGGGAATTACCCTGCGGGTACGAGCAGAGGGTTCCAAACCGATGCAAATAGCCCAAACGCAGATCGACGGCGCATACTGGGCGTTTGACCAGCAGCCACCTGGCCCAATCTCTCGCCTTTCCACAGCAACTTTAAAAATTCCTTATCCCTGGGTCGAAGGAGAAGCCCATCACATCCGTTTTTTGACCAATACGGGCATGACCTTTGATCACACGGTTGAAGTAGCCTTGGCCTCTCCCGAGTTTTCTGCATCAACGCTGCTGGCCTATGGCTGGTTAGGGCTATACGTGGGCCTTGTGCCGGTTGGGTTAGGGATGCTGTGCTATCCCTATTTGAAAGTGTTGGGTCAGCGAGGGCTAGCCTTTATTTTGGCGCTAACGCTCGGTATGCTGGCGTTTTTACTGGTGGATACCCTGCAAGAAGGGTTGGAGTTAGCGGGAGAGGCAGCGACCGCCTTTCAAGGACAGGCGCTAGTTTGGTTCTCGGCTGCGATCGCCTGTCTAGTTCTAGTGGCTATTGGTCGCCGCAAAGGAAAATCGCCTGAAGGCAGTGCCCTTTCAACCTACATGGCCTTGGGCATTGGGCTGCACAATCTCGGGGAAGGGTTAGCGATTGGAACCGCCTTTGCGTTAGGAGAGCTGGCCTTGGGGTCATTCTTAGTGATTGGATTTACCCTGCATAATCTCACTGAAGGACTCGGCATTATCGCACCGCTGCTGAAGCAGAAGTTACAGTGGCAGGAAGCTTTCTCGCTGGCGGCTCTTGCAGGATTGCCTGCTGTATTAGGGCTATGGGTAGGGGCGTTTGCATTCTCTCCTCACTGGGCAGCGCTGTTTTTAGGAATTGGCGCGGGCGCTATTTTGCAGGTCATCGTTGAAGTGGGCAACTACCTACAACGGCGATTGTCTCAGTCTGATGGTTCTGGACTATCTAGCCTGGGTTTAGCTGGATTCACTATTGGTTTATTGGTGATGTACGGCACTGCCTTTCTGGTAAAGGTTTGAAATTTTCTTGCTGGGGTACTTGACCTTGAAGTCAGGTATAAGGCTTATGCTGAATTCAGTGTTTATTTAGGAGACAAGGAAAATGTCTAAGCGAACTGTGGAAGTATTCACCGCCGGATGCCCGCTGTGCGACAAGACCGTCAAGCTGGTTCGAGATCTGGCCTGCTCAAATTGCGACGTGCAGGTTTGGGATTTACGCACAGGATGTGCAACGGATGAATGCCGTGACAAAGCGACTGAATATGGCATCCACCGCGTTCCGGCAGTGGTCGTGAATGGTCAATTGGCAGAATGCTGCCAGAATCAGCAGCCTATTTTGCGAGAGCATCTAATCGCAGCGGGTGTCGGTCAAGGATAAACCAGTATGGTCGGAAACATTGCTCCCGGCCATTGAGAACACTGCCATGAAAGAAGGTTTATTAATTGGTGAACTGAGTCGTCGGGTTAACCTTCCTGCGCAAACCATTCGCTACTACGAACGGTTAGGATTACTGTCTTCTCCAAAGCGCACGGTATCTAACTATCGTCTCTATTCAGAAGCAGAAGAGGAGAGGCTTGATTTTATCCAAAAGGCCAAACGATTTGGCCTTTCTCTAAATGAGATTAAGCGGCTAATTGATCTCAGGCAAGATGGCGTACCCCCTTGTGCTGACCTCAAAACTATGCTGAAGCAGCATCTAGCAGAACTCGATCAGCGTATTCAAGACATGCTGAGCCTTCGTCAAGAGTTAACGCGCCGCTATGAGTGCATTGAAGCGGCATTGCCTGCATCTCATGATGTGTTCGATGAAGCGATCTGTAACGGCAGAATCTGCGGTTTTATTGAGCAAGATATTGGAGAAAATCCAACCTCAACTTAGACAATCTGTTCGCGAGATACAAATGCCCTAACTTTAATGGCTATCAATATGTCCTATTAATTTCGATGAAAGACTGTTATGAACGAAACTCACTTTGATCTAGTTATTTTGGGTTCAGGCTCAACGGCTTTTGCCGCCGCTCTAAGAGCGCAAGAACTTGGCAAAACTGCTGTAATGACCGAAGAGCGCACTCCCGGTGGTACTTGTGTGAATCGGGGATGCCTGCCTTCTAAGAACCTGATTGAAGCGGCCAAGCTTCTGTATGATGCCAAGCATCCGCGCTATCCGGGGTTAACGCCTACCTCTATAGATCTAAATTTCTCCGCACTGATTCAGCAGAAGGATGAAGTCATCGCTAGCTACCGAAATAAGAAATACGACAGCCTATTAGGGAGCGGATTTTATGTTGAGGAAGGTCATGCGGAATTGGTCGATACTCACACTGTTCAGATAGCAGACAAGCGCTTAATCGGAGAAACCATTCTGATTGCAACTGGATCGCATCCGGTTATACCTGTCATTAAAGGGTTAGATGATGTGCCCTATCTAACCAGCGATTTGCTGACTCGCCACGAATCGATGGAGCTAACCGAGTGTCCGAGATCGCTTTTGATCATCGGCGGGGGATACATTGCCCTAGAGCTAGGGCAAATGTTTCATCGATTTGGAACACAGGTCACGATTTTAGAGCGCAGCGGCCAGGTACTAGCTCACGGTTATGAACCCCAGGTTGGCCAAGCGATTGGTACAATCTTACAAGACGAGGGCATTCAGATCGTTACTAATGCGTCGATTCAGTCTCTTCGCCAAGCAGAGCGAGATGTTGTGGCAGAGGTGCAGATCAACGGTTCTCTCCAGACATTCCAAGCCGATAAATTATTGGTAGCGACCGGGCGTCGTCCTAATACGGGGGCGATTGGCGCAGACAAGGTTGGTGTCACTTTAGGAGATCGCGGCCAGGTGCGGGTGAATAAATACTTGCAGACTAATATTCCTCACATTTTTGCCGCTGGAGATGTGATTGGTCATGAACAGAGCAGCCAGATGGCGACTCCAGTGGGCAGCCAGGACGGTGGCATTGCGGCCTTCAATGCGCTTGCGGATGAAACGCAGCGGGCGGTGAATCATCGGGTGATTCCTCGGGCAATTTTCACTGACCCTCAGATTGGGATAGTGGGCATGACAGAACAGGAGGCGATCGCCGCTGGCCATCGTTGCTGGTGTCGTACGGTGCCGATGTCGCTAGTGCCCCGTGCAGGAGCAATCCGCGATCCGAGAGGCATCATCAAAATGGTGGCTGATGCGGATACCGATGAGGTCTTGGGCGTTTCGATGGTCGGTCACAGCGCTGCTGAGGTGATTCATGAAGCAGCTATGGCGATGCGCTTTCATGCCAAAATTCAGGATTTTATTGACCTGATTCACATCTATCCCACGATGGCCGAAGCCCTCAAGATTGCCGCCATCTCTCGCTATAAAGACCCGGCCAAACTATCCTGCTGTGCTGAGTAGAGGGAGGCAGTTATCGTGAGTACCCCATTTAAGTCTGGATTTTGGCAGCGTTACGCCGATAAGGTCGGCATTGGTGGCTCCATTTTTGCGGCGCTGTGCTGTTTAGGGTTTCCAGCACTGCTCTCCCTTTTAGGAGCTATCGGTCTCGGCTTTTTAATCAACGACGCTATCCTGCTGCCGCTCCTGGCAATTTTTCTGGTCGTAACGCTAGGCGGACTCTATGCTGGGATGCGTTATCATGGCCAGCCTTGGGCCTTTATTTTAGGATTGCTCAGTGCTTTAGGGCTGTTTGCCTTTTTGTTTATCAATACCGCGATCGCCTATGTGGGCTTAGTAGGGCTAATCGTAGCGAGCAGTTTAAATATTTGGTTCCGTTCTCGGCAACTCAAATCATCTGACGAATCGATGGAACGATGACCTGGTTTGAACGCTTTCAGTCCTTCTTGATTCTCACCGCCGTACTGCTAGGACTGGGGTTGGCTCAGATAGAAGGTGCATCGGCAGTGGCAAGTACCCTGATCACGCCACTGCTGATGGGAATGCTCTATGCCGCATTTTTGCCGATCTCACTTCGTCATTTCGGCAGTGCCTTCGGCAACTACCGGGTAACCCTCACCAGCCTAGTCATCAACTTCCTGTGGACGCCGCTGCTAGCCTGGGGCTTAGGGGCACTATTTTTTACCAATGCGCCCGATTTGCGGGTCGGGCTGTTGATGCTGATGGTCACCCCCTGTACCGACTGGTATCTAGTGTTTACCGGCATCGCCAAGGGCAACGTAGGGTTGGCAACGGCGTTGTTGCCGCTGAATTTTGTCTTGCAGATGATCTTACTGCCCGTCTATCTGGCGATGTTTGCTCAGTCCGTTAGCTTGAATCTATGGGTACTGAGTGGCAAGGTAGCGACGGTGCTGTTGGTGCCGCTGACTCTGGCGCTGCTGTCACGGATCTTCCTGGTGAGACTGAAGGGAAGCGCTTGGTTAATGCAGCATTTGCCGAAGGTTGCTAGCATCCAAATCCTCTGTCTAAATCTGGCGATCGCCGCCATCTTTACGGCTGAGGGAGCGACCCTCTTACAACGCCCAGATCTGTTGCTGCGGTTGCTGCTGCCGATTGGTCTATTTTTTGCGATTAATTTTTTCTTGGCACAACAGGCGGGACGGGTCTTGAGATTAGCTTATCCCGATGTTGTTTGCCTGACCTGTACGACCTTGGCTCGTAACTCTCCAGTCGCTTTGGCGGTGGCCGCTTCAGCCTTCAGCGATCGCCCCTTAATTGCCTTGACCCTGGTGATTGGCCCGCTGTTGGAACTACCGATTTTAGCGTTGGTAGCTCAGGTGCTGTTGCGATTCCGTTCGCACTCCGCTTCCTAAATTTGGGCGTTAGGGCTCCTGCTGGATATATTGTATGATGCCCGATGCAATCGCCTGCGACATCTGCTGCCGCCAAGCAGGGTCACTAAAGTTTCGAGCATCCTCAGCACCTGTGAAAAATCCAGTTTCTACCAGAACAGCGGGCATAGAGGTGTTACGCAATACATAAAACCGGGCCTGTCGAACGCCGCGATCTGTCGTCGTGAGTTCTTGTAAAATAGCATCGTGAATGACTTGCGCGGGCTGGTTGCCTGAGCTGTAGTAATAGGTTTCCAGTCCGTTCACTTCAGGGCGATCCAGGCTGACGGAATTCGCATGAATGCTGACGAATAGATTGGAGTTAGCTCGCTGAGCAATTTGCACCCGTGGTTCTAAATCAATTTCCCTGTCATCGGTACGAGTAAGAACAACTTGTACCCCGCTCTCTTCTAAGATCTGAGCAACGTCGTAGGCGATCGCCGAAACCACATATTTTTCTTGCAAACCACCGATGCCGATAGCACCCGGATCCCCACCCCCGTGGCCCTTAAGCAAACTCGCTATACTGAAACTACGAAAGACCGGGCTAGAAGAAGTAAGCAGCGCAACCGTAACTTTGAAGAAAAGGTGGGTGTTCTTTGTAACCTTCAGGGATTCAAGCTCGACACCCGAACAACGTACTTCTCCGGTTAGGACAAGCCATGCTATCTAATATGCGACCCAGAAAAGCTATTTCCCTATTTCTAGGAGCGGCTGTTACTCTAGCTGCTGTTAGTGCCTATGTAAGAGCCGAGACTGTGACCTCATCCGGCCCATCGGCGCAGTTGGTTGCAACTTCGGTCAGTAGCTTGTTAGAACAAGGCCGACAGCAGGCAGAGCAGGAGCAGTTTGAGAGCGCCATTGAAACCTACAATCAGGCCATTCAAGCCAACTCGCAAGATGCAGAAGCCTTTCGCTACCGGGGACTTGCCTACCACGACTTAGGCAACTACTCGCAGGCAATTGACGACTTTTCGACAGCCCTTCAGATACTCCCCGACGATGCCGAAACGCTGTATCACCGAGGAGAAGCGTACTCCCACACGCAGAATGTCGATGCCGCTATGTCAGATCTAACACAGGCGATCGCGCTAGCACCTGAGTTTGTGCAGCCCTATATAGATCGCAGCATCATTTTGGCTATGACAGGTCAGTTCCCGCTAGCGCTGAGTGATTTAGATAAGGCGATCGCATTAGCTCCAGATAACGCCGACGCTCACTACAACCGAGGAAAAGTCAATCTCGAACTTGGCAACGCCGAAGCAGCCATGACTGACTTCAATACCACCATTGAGATACAGCCCGATTTAGCAGAAGCCTATGGCAACAGAGGGCTTTTACACTATCAGCTCGGTGATTCTTATAGGGCCATAGAAGATTTACAGCAGGCAGCAGCTCTGTTTCAATCGAGCGGCGACCGGCAGAGCTATCAGCAAACCCTTTACTTTATCCAGCAGGTTCAGCAGGGAACGGCAATGGAAACTCAGCCTTGAAACGTTGAATCATCTGAACAGGCTTTCAAATGATAACGATTATCAGTATCATAGAAAAGTCGCATAAACGATGATTAGCAGCTAATTACCTATGGTCAAACCTAAGCCAGCCAGTGAGAAAAAAGCCTCGACGACAGATGCGCCCAGTTGTGAAACTTCATTAGTGCATCTCGATAATGTGCGGCAGGTACAGCCAGAAGTCCTGAGAGCTAAGAAGGCTCAGCGCATGGCAGAATTTTTTAGCGCTCTCTCCGACCCGCATCGGCTAAGGCTGCTGTCAGCACTAGCACGGCAAGAACTATGCGTTTGCGACTTGGCAGCGGCTGTAAAGATGAGTGAGTCGGCAGTTTCTCATCAATTAAGAGTACTGCGGTCTCAGCGTTTAGTTGAATATCGTAGGCAAGGCCGCAACGTCTACTACAGCATGGCCGATGACCACGTTGCAAAGGTTTATCAGGTAGCGTGTGAGCATTTAGACGAAACATAGTTTGAACTGGCAACTAAGACTAGCCAGACTAATGAATATTCCGTTTCGTAGCTCGATAGGATGAGAAATGGATGCTAGCGGCAATTAACGATAGAAAAACTACACCTGTCGCTCCAGCGAGCGGATTTTGATGGATGCCAGTTACCCAATCGGGAACAGCTTGCGTGTAAGTCACCCAGTCTCCGACATCGATTAGATAGTAGCCCCACACCAGACCCGCATGTAAACCAATAGCCAGCCCAAGCCTTCCGTGAGTCCGTCGTCGCGCCCATCCCAGGGTCAGACCCAGCAATAGCAGACCGGGGAAGCTCGGCAAACTGCTTAAGATTGCCTGCCAGGGCTTGATGAAATGCAGGGCCGCATAGAAAAAGCTATTCGCCCAGAGTGCGGATGAAAATCGCCTGCCGTACCGTAGCTCGTCAAGTAGCCATCCTCGAAACAAAAGCTCTTCTGCTAGCCCGACCCCTAACCCAACCAACAGTCCTTCCATCAAAATTCGCCAGAATCCCTCCGGCAAAGGATGCCAACCCAGCCAGCCTAGCCAGCCTTCTACTAAGAATAGAAGCCCTAAGCTAACCAAACCCACCGCGATTCCGATAAATAGCTCTCGACTGCTTTGGATTGATATTACAAGCCCGTGAGCCTGAAGCGGCAGTGGGTGGCCATGTACTTTTTTACTCCACACTCGTAGCCAGCCTATAAAGGCTATGTACAGCAGAATCAAAGGCACTATGCCGTAAGGCTCTTCAGTTCCTAGCCACAGGTAGATCGGCAACGCAACTGGTAGCCAAATCAGCCCTAGCAGTAGCAGAAAAAGGACGACTCGGACAAAAGCTGGATAAGAGGCAAATTTAATCATCGCAGCCAGTTTTTAGCCAGATTGCTGAGCTGTATACATAGCTTGTAGAACCAAGCCGGGATCGACCCATTCACCCCCGTATTTCATCATCCAGTGCAGATGGGGGCCAGTTGTGCGGCCAGTCATGCCGACTCTACCTAGACGAGTTCCCGTCGGTAAATCTTGCCCTTGCTCATACTGGACGCCGCCTTCAGGATCGAGCATATAGCGTTTGCCACCGCGATCTTCTACATAGCCGTTCATATGGCAGTAGCGGTGTTCCCACTGGCCCGATTGAATGATAGCCATCGTGCCGCAATCAGTATGATCTGAAATTTCGACCACCTTTCCATCCGACCAGTTGCGCACATAGCTGCCTTGAGGAGCCGCAATATCAATCCCATAGTGAAAGCCCGAGCTGCGATCGCCAAAGGCGGAGGTGTAGAGCTGAAAATTTTCGACGGGGAAAGAGGCTCGTTGCCAAAGGGCTAGGTTCTCGTCTTGAGCGAAGGCAACGGAACCGGGCAAGTTTATAGCAAAAACCAGTCCTATTCCCATGCTAAATGCAACCATTCGCAAGACTTTGCGATACCAGCGGCGAGTCAGACGGCGTAGTGTTTTCATAGCTTTTACGATTTTTACAAATTTTCTAGATGCAGGCGGTAGCCCGAGTCGTTACCAGAATTATTTATGCACAAGACGGGACAGAAAATAAACAGCCAAATCAAGTTTATTTGAATATACTTTCATATATTCACACCTAAGCAGCCCTAGCAGAATCTGAATCCTGATGGCAGAGTCTTCCGTTCGCACTGGTTTTACCGCACCTGCTCCTATTCACAAAGATAGGGATCGGCCTATTAAGCTCCTTTGGATCGTTTTAGGGTTGCGCGTGGGGCTTTTTCTGGCGGAGGTAGGCGTTGGGCTTTGGGTTCATAGCCTGTCGTTGCTGGCGGTTGCGGGCCATATGGTGGTTGATATACTGGCGATCGTGATCGCCCTAATCGGTGCGGAGCTATCAAAGCGCACCCCATCTGAAAACAGGCTGGATACCCGCCGCATAGACGCTTGGGCGGCACTAGGTAATAGCCTGCTCCTGTTGGGAATTGCCGTATTTATCGGCTGGAGCGCACTTCAGCACAACCAAGGGATTGAAGCAGAGGCCGGTTTGCCGATGATGGCGATCGCTGCTCTAGGCTTCTGTATAAAGGGCGTGAACGCTACTTTACTTTATGAGGAAAGTCAGCACAGCCTGAATGTACGCGGTGTATTTCTCCATGCGATCACCGACGCTGCTAATTCCATAAGCCTTTTACTCGCGGCTGTAGCCGTGTTCTTTTTGCACTGGCTTTGGGCAGATGCGATTGCCAGCTTATTTGTCACATTGCTTATCCTGGTCAATGCCTTCGCTCTGCTGAAAGAAAGCCTGAGTATTCTCATAGCTAGCAAGCGTTCAAGCAGCCTAACGGGGTCGTACGAAGACGCGAAAAAAGATTAAGGACATGATTAGTGACTACAAAAATAGGCGAATAGACAGAGCAAAAGATAAATGCTTGCTGTATTATATGAACAAGCTTTCAGATATTCAAACTAGATATTCAAGAGCTGATGCCCTTTAGCAGGTAATTACGATGGCGGAAGTCCATGCCCATGAAGGCTGTTGCGGACAAAGCAGCGCTAGTACTAGCGGTCATGACCACGAGCATGGTCACAGTCATGGCTCAGGTGAATTTAACCTGCGAGAAGAGCTAACACCGATTGTCATCTCTGGTGTTCTCTTTCTCATTGGCTTGATTTTTAATGAGCCGTTGCACAATACGCCGTTCTCTATTGCTGAATATGCCGTGCTTATACCCGCTTACTTAATTAGCGGCTGGAGCGTATTGACCACAGCAGGGCGCAACATTCTGCGAGGGCGTGTGTTTGATGAGAACTTTTTGATGTCGATTGCAACCTTAGGGGCGATCGCCATTCATGAAATACCAGAAGGTGTTGCCGTGATGTTGTTCTTTCAGGTGGGAGAGCTGTTTCAAGGTTATTCGGTGGGGCGATCGCGCCGTTCTATCAAGGCGCTGCTAGAGGTGCGCCCCGACACTGCCAACCTGAAAGTTGATGGCGAGGTTCGCGAAGTCTCGCCCGAGTCGGTGAAGGTAGACGATATTATTCTGGTGCGCCCTGGAGAGAAAGTGCCGCTAGACGGCGAGATCTTAGAGGGCAAGTCTCAGATGGATACTTCGGCCCTTACCGGAGAATCTGTGCCACGCAGCGTTGCAGTCAGTGAAACGGTGCTCTCAGGCATGATTAATCAGTCTGGCGTTTTGACGGTTCGAGTCACTAAGCCCTTTAACGAATCATCTATTTCTAGAATCTTAGAGCTGGTGGAAAACGCTAGCGCTAAGAAAGCCGACACCGAAAAGTTCATCACCCGATTTGCTCGCTACTATACCCCCGTTGTTGTATTTCTCTCTTTAGCCGTTGCCATTCTGCCGCCCTTATTTATTTCGGGCGCATCTCGCTCAGAGTGGGTATATCGTGCCCTAGTACTGCTTGTAATCTCCTGCCCTTGTGGTTTGGTCATTAGTATTCCACTAGGCTACTTCGGCGGCATCGGTGGCGCAGCCAAACGCGGCATCTTAGTCAAAGGCTCTACCTTTTTAGACGCCCTCACGCAGGTCAATACTGTTGTTTTTGACAAAACAGGGACGCTCACCAAAGGCAGCTTTCGCGTTACGCAAGTAGTGCCTGAAAACGGATGGGATAAGTACAAGCTGCTGGCGCTAGCGGCTCAAGTAGAATCGCAGTCGAATCATCCGGTGGCTCAGTCTATTCTGCAAGCTTATGGCCAGCTGGTTGATGAATCTGCAATTAGCGACTACGAAGAAATTGCCGGACATGGCATTCGCGCCCGCGTCGATGGCCGCACGGTACTAGCCGGAAATGACCGACTGTTACACCGAGAGAATATTCCTCATGAGGTGTGTACGGTAGAGGGCACGGTTGCTCATTTGGCCGTTGAGGGCAAGTATGTCGGGCGCATTATTATTGCCGATGAGCTGAAAGAAGATGCGGCCCAGGCGATTGAAAGGTTGCAATCTCAAGGGATTACAACCGCTATGCTCACAGGCGATAGCCAATCTGTTGCCGACAGCGTTGCTAAAAAGTTAGGACTCGACCAGTACCGAGCCGAACTCCTGCCAGAAGACAAAGTAACCGCACTAGAAACGTTTTTGAGCCAGTCTGCTAAAAACAAGAAAAAGGTTGTCTTTGTCGGTGATGGCATCAACGATTCTCCGGTTATCGCCAGAGCTGATGTGGGCATGGCGATGGGCGGGCTTGGCTCTGACGCGGCGATTGAGACGGCGGATGTGGTGATTATGACGGATGCGCCGTCTAAGGTGGCTGAGGCGATCGCACTTGCCCGTCGCACCCTCCGCATCGTCTGGCAAAACATCATCCTGGCAATGGCCGTCAAAGCCATATTTATCGCGCTCGGCGCTATTGGCCTAGCCACACTCTGGGAAGCGGTATTCGCCGATGTTGGCGTTGCGCTGCTGGCTATTCTCAACGCAAGTCGTATTTTGAGAGTGAAAACACAAAACTCTCAAGGGTGACCTCTAGAAAATATTGCAGTCGAAAAATTAAGTATTAACGGAACAATAACCGCTTTACCCTACACAGTGAATGGAGGAAATCATGTATCAACTACTCAATCGAAGCGTCAGCAACGTAGTGGGGATCCGGATCAGTGAACAACTCACAAAAGAAGACTATGAAGCTTTAATTCCTCTTTGGGAAAAGGCTATTCAAGAGCACGGAAAAATTCGGATGCTTTGGCAAATGGACGACTTCCAGGGTTGGAGTGCTGAAGCGCTATTAGAAGATCTGAAGTTTGACTTCAAGCATAACCAGGAAATTGAGCGGCTTGCGATGGTTGGGCAAAACTGGTGGGAAGCCTGGATGACCGAAGTGACTAACTTAGTTTTCACTCATTCTGATGCTCGCTACTTTGAGTCCTCTCAGCTCCAAGAGGCTTGGAATTGGGTTCAAGCGTAAAGCGGAGGAGTAAGTATCATGAGTGCATGGATTTGGGGTGTTGTTCTAATTTCGGCTGTCTGGGCGGCGCACTGGGGGGCTGAACGGCTGGGGGAACCACTGCGGAAATTGCGATCGCAGTGGGGACTCACTCAAGTAGCCGGAGCCTCCTTTGTAGGCATCGCAGCAGCTAGTCCCGAAATTGGCATCAATATAACCAGCGCCTTCAGACAGGTGGCCGACATTGGCTTAGGAACCATGCTCGGTTCTAACATTGTTGCCATTCCCTTACTGACGACGGCAGCTTATATCGCCTCTCGCAAGGCACAGTTAGGAGAAGCCGATCAGTCTGAAGCAGAAGAAGATTTTGAGAGCCATCAGCGCCATCGCCAGCAGCGATTTATGAAAATTGATAAGGAGGCCGTAACCACACAAGCTATTCCCTACTTAGGCATCATTGCTGTTGTTGCCCTGCTGACAATTCCAGCACCGTGGCGAGGACTTCAGCCGATTGATGGCTGGATTATGCTAGCCGTCTATCTCATCTACTTGACTCAGGCAGTGCTTAGAGGTCGTCAGTCAGGCCAGCAAACCCAATGGGGCACTGACGAAATTCAGTCCGCAGTCGCAGGAATTTTGGCCTTGGCCATTGGCGCTTATTTCACGGTTATTGCCACTGAAAATATCGTTTCAGCAATTGGTATTTCAGCCATTATTGGGGGCCTTTTTATCACCGCGCCGATGGCCATGCTACCAGAGCTATTTGCCACCTGGAGCATTGCCCGAGGCGGACAAATTACGGCAGCTAGCACCAGCGCCATCGGCGACCATGCCGTCACACTGACCGTTGCGTTCTTTCCCCTAGCACTGGTGACTGTTCCGGTTAATAATTTCCCCCTGTTTATAGTCAACTTAACCTTTGTTGCTTTGGTAGCTGCGGCCTATGCGTTCCTAATTCATTGGGGCACTGATGAACATGGTTTTAAGCTCTGGCAGGTACTGGCACTAGATAGTGTTTATCTCATTTACCTAGCCGTTATTTTTCTGGGAGGGTTAAACACTGCTTGAGTCTCTCAACACTACTTAGACTTTGAATTAATTCTGTTCCATATCAGCGGCAACTACAACTACTTGCAGCCTTCTCGCTCTAAGTTAGTGTAACTGCTTTCAACGTTTAGTAATTCGCGTAAAAACAATGCCTCGTAAGAAAAGTACACCCCAGTTTCATCGCTACACTCGCCTGCTCATAGCAGGACTTGCAACCGTAGGCGCTGCCGTCACTGCCTACCTCACTGTTGTCAAACTCACAGGTAGCAGCACTACTTGCCCAACTAAGGGCTGCGATATTGTTCTTTCTAGCCCGTATGCGACTGTCTTCGGACAGCCCTTGGCGCTGTTTGGCCTGTTAGCTTATATCAGCATGATAGGACTTGCGATCGCTCCTCTTCTAGTCAGCAGCAAACAACAAAAAGAACTCAAAGAGAAGCTAACTAACTGGACTAAGCCGTTATTACTCATTGGCGGCACTGCCATGATGATCTTTAGCGGATATCTCATGTATTTATTAGCAGCAGAGATCAGAGCACTCTGTATCTATTGTTTGGGATCGGCTATCATCTCGACTAGCCTATTTTTACTAGCGTGGCTAGGCCAAGACTGGCCTGACTTTCTCAAACCCGTTTTTGTGAGCGCTATCACTGCCGTTATCGTCCTCGGCAGCACACTGGGCGTTTACGCCGATGTTAATTCTCCCGTTACCGCTAGCGATTCGACCGCTCAACCTGGCTTCGAGATTACCACTCAGTCTGGGCCTGCTGAAATTGCATTAGCACAACACCTCAAAGACACAGGCGCTATCTTCTACGGCGCTTGGTGGTGCCCCCACTGTCACGATCAAAAGCAACTGTTCGGGAAAGAGGCCACTGAAAACATTATTCCTTACGCAGAATGTGCTACCCCTGACGGGCAGAGCCAAACTGCCATATGCCAAGAGGCTGCAATCGAAGGATATCCGACTTGGGAGATCAATGGGGAACGACTAACAGGAACCCAATCTTTACAAGAATTAGCTCAACTGTCGGGCTACGAAGGGCCAAGCGATTTCCAAAATTCTATTTAAGTAGCTTTCACTTTGGCATAGCTTCAGCTCTACTGTGTGATGTTTACTGATGGGGCTAGCTAGTCATTGGCCATGTCAGTCAAGGCGGTATTTATTGCGTTGGGGGCCTTTGGGCTAGCTTCCCTTTGGGCCGCTGTGTTTGCCGATGTGGGTTGGCCATCTTAAATGCGAGCCGCATTTTGC
This sequence comes from Cyclobacteriaceae bacterium, assembly GCA_965217295.1. Taxonomy (GTDB): domain Bacteria; phylum Bacteroidota; class Bacteroidia; order Cytophagales; family Cyclobacteriaceae; genus Tunicatimonas. Next base: position 88,854 of record CBDCHR010000002.1, on the reverse strand, counting down.
GCGTGAAGTCAGTTGGATAGCCAGCCGGTAGCTGCCCCTAGCAAAATCACAATTCCAAACAGAACTCGATACCACACGAAGATCCAGATACCCTGCCTTTTCAGGTATTCAAGCATCCAAGAGATGGCTGCATATGAGAATACAGCCGCTGAGATGACGCCCGCCAGTAGCGGCACTAAACTGGTATCGCTTAAACCATCTTTGAGGAGTCCGAGCAGTTCAACCATGCCAGCTAGCGTAATGGCAGGGATGCCCAGCAGAAAGGAGAATCTAGCCGCAGTTTCTCTCTTTAAGCCGATGAACATTCCAGCCGTGAGGGTTGAGCCAGAACGCGAGACGCCCGGAATAATCGCTAGCGCTTGAGCTGCGCCCATTAAAATGCCGTCCTTTGTGCCCAATGCGCTGAAGTCTCGTTTGAACTGAGCGGTTGATTCAGCTAAGCCCATCAGTAGGCCCATGAAGATAGAGACGCAGGCAATCGCAACAACGCTACGCAGCGGAGAGCGATCAAAATCTGGCACAAACACCTTAATCAACAATCCCACAAAAACAATCGGGATAGTGCCTAAAGCAATACCCAACGCCATGCAAAAGTCTTGGGATTGGTAATCAGACGTTTTCACGGCCTTAATTGCGCCTGTGGTGATTTGAATTAAATCCTGCCAAAAATACCAAACCACAGCGGCAATTGAACCCAACTGAATGACGGCGGTAAAAGCCACCCCTGGATCGCCCCAGCCCAGCATGATAGGCACTACTTTAAGATGAGCCGTGCTGCTAATCGGTAAGAACTCCGTCAGTCCTTGCACGATGCCTAAAATGATGCCTTGAAAAATGGTCATTGGCTGCGAAGGCGTGACGGCGACTAGGGCAAAATCGGCTGATGAACTACTGCCTAGTGCCCTCAAGGGAAATGCAAGGAACAAGCTGATAGCAGTTACAGCGAAAAATCTAAACATAGGCCATCAGCGCAAGACGCTTAAAAAACAGCAGACTGCGACAGCGTATACGGAGACTGTTAAGAACTCGGTAAGATTCGTTTGCCCGAGCATTGTTGAGCTTTCGCGATCTTGTCGAGTTTTTGACATTACTTATTTAGGCTAGTTTCAAATATTTTTTTGGGACGGCCATTAACATTGAAACGTCGAGCGCTGATTTCATACGGGCTGTATGCGAGCATTACTACGCTGCTGGGCATCCGATATGCTCAAAGCTACCTGGAGCCAACAGATACGCTAGTTCGTATGGGAGCGGAGAGCGCAGCGGCTACAGACGATTCAGTCCTGCGTTTTGTAGTGGCAGGCGACGTTGGCACCGGAGCGCGAGGACAGTACGCAGTTGCACGGGCCATAGAGCAACGACGGCAGCTATCTCCTTTTTCGACTGCGCTACTAACCGGCGATAATATTTACGAGAATGGAGAGATAGAAAAAGTGAGTCAAGCTTTTGAGCAGCCTTATGCAAACCTGCTGAAGCGGCGTTAAATTTCATGCTGTATTAGGCAACCACGATGTTCGCACCCGTCAAGGGAGGGACGAAGTTGCCTACCCTGGCTATAACATGGCGGCAAACTACTACAGCTTCATTCAACAGTCTGTTCAATTTTTCGCACTGGACACTAATCAAATTAATAGCGTCGGTGGCAGACACAGAAATACAGTCTGGGATACTCAATTAAAATGGCTGCGATCACAACTGAAAAAGTCGCCAGCTCCCTGGAAAATTGTGTTTGCGCATCATCCTATATACTCGTCGGGATATCACGGTTCAAGCCGCGACCTAGCCAGGGATTTGACGCCTATTTTCGCGGAATACGGTGTGCAGCTTTACCTCAACGGCCACGACCACAACTACGAGAGAACGGATGCTATTGACGGCACGGTTTATATTAGACTTTATCGGCAATAAGAGTAAAAAATTCCCTCAAAGCCTTATGAGGCAAGCATTCCAGCCATTTTTTAGCTGATCGCTAAAACCCTTACGTAGCAAGGGTTTTCACTATTGCCGATAAAGTCTATTACATCGGGTAATGGTGCAAAGCTTCGTAGGGTCGGGCGATCGCAATGGACAGCCCACGCCAGCTCTCAGCTAGGGTTTACAACCTTCGATGTTTACGATGATCGAATTACAGTAAAAGCAGTTAGTACCGAAAATACAGTTTATGACGAGGCCGACATTGAAAGAGCGTTATAAAACATCAGAAATACCGTTGTGAGCATCTATTAAAACGCAACTGTTCCTATCAAGTTGGGCTGAAGTATACAGAGCGATTAAAATCATCGCAATAACCCCTATGCTTACGGCCCCTATTAAACTGAGCACTAAAATGAACTGCACCGTATGTTTCATATTTTTATGTTTTTATAAGTTGCTACACACATAGTGCGCGTAGCTAAAAGAACTCTGATTGCCGCTTTCAGGAGCCGTACAATGGTTAGCTGTTAAGTCAGGCGCTATATTCAGCAGCCATAGATCGAATGGGCGCTCAACAGTTGCAAGGCTTCGGTTGAGCTGAGAAGTTGATTCTAAGCCTTTGGCCACGTTATTCTCTGCAATTACAAACCGAGGAAGGGCGCTCCAACCGGCAGTCGTATCGCGGTTATCCAACTGTCGTTTAATCTCCCAGCCAACCGACATTATTTCGATGCCAATGACTAGCGGCTTTTCGGTGATGGTGGTGTCGGTAGCGAGAACAACCGGATAAATCGACTCCGAACGGATTAAGTCAACAAACTGATTGGCCTTGTAGAACTTCAGACTCGATAGGCTATTGACCATCACTTGAGAACCTAGAAAACCGATGCAGATAACGGTCACCACAAAGACACGTCCACTGATGAATAGCCGGATAAAAGGGAGTTTTACCCGGTCGAATTTGGCTTCCCAGTAAGGGGCTAATGCAGCACCTACTAGAACTAAAAGGCTTGGAAAGAAGACAAAGCTGTAGCGATGACCGCGCGTAATATCGAAACCCAAGCCGTAGCAAATGAGTAAGAACAGTGCATTAGCAATGATAAAAAAGCTACTCATCGTTATCAGCCCAATACGCCGACGACTGAGTTGCTGTAGCTGAAAACGCCAGGATTGCCATAATCGGCCTACTAGCCAAATGGCGTAGATCAACAATAAAAAGCAGCTAAGAGCGATCGCGGTTATCCCTTGCCAACCAGCGCCGTTAGTAACCGGAGAAAGTAGCACATAGAGCCAGCCAGCTAAAGATTGAACCATTGGGTTCACCCAATGCTGCCAGCTAGAGGTGCCAGATTTTAAGAAGCTTGACTGCGGACTACCGTAAAAGTTCAGTAAAATAGGGAGCCAAACAACAGCACTTGCAACAGTTCCAATCACAGCAAGGTAGAGTCTGATCCAGCGCGATGATCGCCATACGGAACCCTCCATCAGGCACTGCCGAATAAGCACTATCAGCAGCGTTAGCGCTTCGGCTACCAGGGTCAGACCAAAGAAGTAATGAACTGACATCCCTAGCGCATTAATGGCTATCCAGCTCAGCGTTGTTGTCCAACTGAGAGGCCAATTTTTGTCTTTTACAAGCGTTTGCACCGCTAGCGCAAAGCAGTTCAAAGAAGCGATGACTAGCAGAATTGCCAGTGTGTAATGACGGGCCTCTTGGGAGAGAAACACATCGAGCGGGGAGACGGCCATGAGGGCGGCGCAAAGTATTCCAACGGTACGATCTCGAAACGTTGCCCAGGCCAGCAGGTATATAGCGGGCGAGCCGAGTGCGCCAAAAAGTGCAGAGAGCGATCTCGCTCCCCATACAGAAGCATAGCCATCGGGCCGAGGAAATAGCTGCATCCAGGCGTGGGCCAGCACAAAGTAAGTCGGTGGATGATTGTCCTCAGTTAGCAGATTGGTTACCACATCCATTGCCGTAGAGTCAGGGGTGACCTGCAAGGGGCGTAACAACTGTTCGAGGCTAATAACTTCGCCTAGTGGAATCAGGCTAGAAGCATTGCCCAAGCTAAAGAGTACCGTGGCAACTTCGTCCATCCAAGGGGAAGGGGCCGTCAGGTGAGTGAGCCGGATGGCAAGGGCGATCGCAAACCAAACTAACAGCCACAGTGCCGTTCGATGGGGCCAGGACAAATACTTTTTTAGCAACTAAACGTCTCCAGAGTCCTGGTCACCCATGCTGTCAAAAGCCAGTAGAACAGACTTGCTGTTACGCTTTTGGGCAATAATGGTTAGGCTATTAGATAAGTGTTAAGAACTCGGCAAGATTCTCTAAGGAATATCGCTATCGTCTCGTTAGTCATCCCAAAACTCTAGAAGCTCGAAGATAGAATCGCCTACTTCATGCAGCAGGCGGAATCCAATAGCGATCGCAGGCAACCCCAGAAAAAGCAGCCGTCGCTTATTCTTTAAAACCTGAGGAATGTACTCCTTAAAGAGTATCTGCGGTTGCTGCCAAGGGCTATCTAAAGGTGCATCTAGGCTCGCCAACAGATCCAAAGAGGCTGGGTTTCTCAAATAGTCTTCGACTAAATCGCTCTCGCCCGCGTAGAGTCGATTGCTTTGCCGATCTAGCAAAAGAAAGTCTTGAACAGTGCCACCGTCATTGCCGAGTTGGTAAGCCGCCAGTACAGGTTCTATTTGAGAGTGCGTACAGAATAGCTGCCAGGACTGCGCGTTTCCAGTACCCACGTTCTCGCCATCGGTGTAACACATCTGATTGAGTTGAGGTTCCCAGTACAGGCCCAGCCAGCGAGCGGGCGTTTGAAGCTCTAGAGACTGATCGAACTGTGCAGGTAGCTTGATGGGCAAGCGCTGCACCGTCGAGTAAAAGTTGGAAACGTAATTTTCGGGCGAGTACTCTTCAGGCAAGTCATTTTCCGGCGTATAGCTTTCTGATGTGTAGCGCTCTGACATGGTGGTGTAGTTTCTAAAGGTTTTCAAGACAGATAGTCATGGATAGCGCCCTGCTTTAGGCGCAGACGCTTAAGGGCACTTTGCTGGATCTGACGAACGCGCTCGCGACTAATGCCAAGCTGCTCGCCTACGCTCGATAGAGAAAGGGCTTCTCCGGTATCGAGGCCGAAGCGCAGCGCAATCACTTTTTGCTGTGCAGGTGAAAGGTCTGCCAGAGCTTTTTGTATATCTTGTTGAAAATGAGACTGCGTGACGGCTTGGTCAGGCGTCGTATCGGTATCTTCTAGCAGCTCTTGCAGTTCAGTCGTTTGATCGTCGCCTATCTTCATATCTAGCGACAGTGGAGTATGCGCCGACTGCAAACAGTGCTTCACCTCTTGAACGGTAATATCTAGCTGCTGAGCAATTTCGGCAACGGTGGGAGTACGGCCCAGCACCTGCGAGAGTTCTCGTTGGGTACGTTTGATTTTGTTGAGCTTCTCGGTGATGTGGATAGGGAGGCGGATGGTGCGCGACTGCTGGGCGATCGCTCTTGTTATCGCCTGTCTGATCCACCAGTAAGCATAGGTTGAAAACTTAAAGCCCCTTGAAGGATCGAACTTTTCTACCCCTCGTTCTAACCCGATAGAGCCTTCCTGAATTAAATCGAGAAAGTCCAGATTACGACGCTGATATTTTTTAGCAACTGAAACAACCAGCCGCAGATTCGCCTCTATCATTCGCTTTTTAGCGTTCTCTCCTTGGTAAAGCACCTTTTTTAGCTGCGTCGTCGTTAGGTTTGCCGTTTTTGCCCACTCGCGATCACTCGGCACCCGTCCGAATTCTTCGATCAGCGTAGCTTTGACATTCAGCAGCGTCATCATCGTCTGAACTTGCTGGCCAAGCGTAATTTCTTCCGCGCCCGTTAAAAGCGGAATGCGGCCAATCTCTTGTAGGTAGCTTTTTACTGAGTCTGGACTGCTGCTGGCAGTGCGGTTACCTTTACGACCTGCTTTTTCTGACAGAATAACTTGCATGAAAACGCCTCAAAAGGGAAATAGTTATGAGCAAAGCAGCCATTGCAGGTACATGCTCATTTCACAACAACAGATGTCAGTTCAGTCGGTGTGCCAACTAATGATGTGGCATCCGTCCGATGCTGGCGCATAATCGCCACGGGTCTAGGCGTAGGCGGCGTACTTAAAACGCTCCAGGTTACTCCCGTAATGGTTAGTGTGCCAAGCAATGCAGTTACTAGCCAAAGTCTTTTTTTCATAATAAAAGCCATCTATTTGAGGTGGATAATCACACTATAAAAACGAAAGGTCAAGAACTGAGTAAGAACCTTAGAAAGCGGCCCACTTTTTAAGCACAGTCATCATCGAGTTCAGCAGGCTAACAAAGCCCTTGATCTACCTTTTCTAGCCTAGTCAAAAGCTCTCAGCCCTGAGTATCAGAGGATTCCACGACATCTTTCCGAGTTCTTGACAATCGCTTCCTACCTTGAGAAACATCTCCCACAGCGGAGAGTCAACTCAAAGTCAAACTAAAAGAGAACACCATGAAGAACTCATTGAAAACTGTCCTTGGTATAGGTTTGGTTGCCGCCATTGGAGCCGGTGGTACGGCGATGGTTGCCAACGCCAAAGGCGATGCAACGGCAGCACCCGAGGCTCGAATTTCCCAAGCTGCTGATAGCGAAGCCAACGAAGGCCCAGAAGACGAGGCTAACGAAGGCTCAGAGAACGAAGCTGATGAAGCGCAGGAGGCAGCTCAGTACCAGTCACTGGCTAAAATCACAGCGGCTCAAGCTCAGCAAACGGCTGAAGTGGCCCAGGGCAGCACTGCTACCAAAGTAGAGCTAGACGAGGAAGACGGTAGCCTAGTCTACGAAGTAGAGTTTGCCAATGCGGAAGTGTTGGTGGATGCGGGCGACGGCAAAATTCTCAAAACCGAAGTTGCAGGGCAGGAAGAGAACGACGCGACCGAAGCACCCATTCAGAGCAGCATTCAGGTGCCTGACAGCGATGGAGGCGACCAGGGCGCAGCGCAGCAGTAGGTAAAGCGCGTAAAAGGCTTCTGGCAAAAGCTTTTCACACGTAAGATATAGCAAACGGCGGATTGCATTCGCCGTTTGCGCGTCACTTTGTCCGCTATTCTTCCAAGGGTTTCAGCCAACATCTATGCCGTAAGCAAAGTGACAGAAGCTATAGATAAGTTTTAGCTAGCGCATAGCGCGGCCTGTAGGCATTTCTACATCGGTCGCGCTTTGTTTTGAGCCAGTTGTTTTGAGAGATCTATTTGCCTACCGAATGAGCACCAGCGTTCCCGCCATAATCAAAGCAGTTCCTAGTAAAGCCTTCACGCTTAGCGGCTCACCCAAAAATAGCGCTGATAACAGCAGAATTAAGACCAAACTAGATTTATCAATCGGTGCGACCAGTGACGCAGGCCCGATCTGTAGCGCTCGAAAGTAGCATAGCCAGGATAGTCCAGTGGCTAACCCCGACAGCATAAGAAACAGCCATGTTTTTGAGGAAATCGTAAATAGTGCCTGGGCCTCGCCTCTAGCGAAGACTATCCCCCAGGCCAGAACCAGAATGATAACGGTACGAATTGCGGTTGCCAGATTAGAACTTACAGACGCTACACCGACTTTAGCAAAAACGGTTGTTAGCGCTGCAAAAAATGCAGACAGTAGCGCGAAAACCCACCAAGCTCCTTCATAAATCATTCGATAGTTCTCTTATTCTGTTGTGGTTATGCAAAAAACAAAGTCGGCGAAGATGGATTTAAGAGTAGGGGCCGTTGTCCTGACGAGTTCTTGACTATTGGCTTTTAGCTTGTGGAGTGTCTCCCAGGGGAAAACCATTGAACACCCTGAAAATCATCTACAAAGAACCTAGTTAAGACCGTCTGCTAATAGGTCTGACACGGCATAGTTCTTAATAAGTATATGACAGCGCGGTAGGGAAGTTTATCACCTGCCGCGCTTTCTAGTTACTAGCGCTTGGGCGCGAAAACAGTGCAGCTTCATATCAAAGTATTTACAACAGAGTATCTATGCCGCCACAACAAGAGACAGATCGGACTTCAGAGACGAGAGGAAAGCCTTACGCCGCGAAGACTGCTACGAAGAAGGGGGTATGGAACTGGGTTTGGATAGTTGTTTTAGCGGTTATCAGCTTACTTTGGATACTGAGTCCGGCAGGATTGAGTGCCAAAACACCAACCACGATTGGACAAGCGGCTGTCGTGGTTGACGGGCATCCGGCTTTTGAGGTTGAATCTTCTGGCCCGTATACAGCTATAGAAAGAGCACAGCAGGTTAATCATCAGCTTGCGTTGCTGGCAAGCCTGAATAAAGCGGTCGAGGTTAAGGCGGTCGAACGCAATCAGGTGCCAACGATCGTCGCTGGCGATCAATATTTGCTGACGGTGACAGACTTAGATGCGACTTTAGATAAAACACCCACAGAACAAGCTCAGGACTGGGCTAGGGAGCTAGAGCTATTGCTGACGACAGCCCACATCAGGCTACCTCAGATATGCCGCTTTTCTGTCGGGATTGACAGTCTTGTTAGCGGCTTTTCTACATTGGGGGGTCGGTCGTTTTTGGGGGCGATCGCTCAAACGCAAACTCAGACAAGCCCTGCCACAAGTTCCCAGAACAGGAACGCCGGAAGCACAAGACTTTCACTTTTTCATGGGTCTCAATCTGGCGCTGGTCAGGCTAGCTTTATGGGGTAGCGCTGCTGGGTACATTTCTTCTCTTTTTCCCAATTTGAGACAGCGCCGATACAATCTGTTCAATAGCTCTACGGTCGGGATTCGAGCGCCCTTGTTTACGCTGGGCGAACAACCCTATACGCTGCTCGACCTATTCATTCTACTCGGATTAGTCTGGGGTCTATTCGTTCTAGTTCGACTTTCTGCCAGGATCATTCAAGCTCAGATTTTGGCGCGATCGCGCCTCTCAAGAGGTGAAAAGGAAGTCATCACGCAAACCTACCGATACGGCATGTTTGCAGTGGGGACGCTGATTATATTGCAGGTATGGGGCATTGACCTGCGCTCTGTGGCTCTATTGGGCAGTGCGCTAGGGCTGGGTATCGGCTTTGGCTTTCAAGATATCGCAAAAAACTTCGGCAGCGGTCTGGTGCTGCTATTTGAGCGCTCTATTCAAGTTGGTGACTTTATTGAAATAGGGCTGCATTCGGGTGTAGTAGAGCAAATTGGGGCTAGGAGTATTACCTTGCGATCGCTCGACAATATTTCTGTGCTGGTGCCCAATGCCCACCTATTTGACTCACAGGTGCTGAACTGGAATCACGACCATCCGGTCTCTCGGCTGCGCTTAGCGGTAGGCATTGCCTACGGGACTGATTCCAAGGTGGTTAAGTCAGCCCTGCTACAGGCTGCTCAAGAGCATTCTGAAGTGCTTTCAAAGCCCTCTGCTGATGTTTACATAAAAGCCTTTGGCGATAGCGCCGTTGAGTTCGACCTGACGGTATGGATTCGCAACCCGGAGATGCAGTTTCAAGTTCGCAGCGACCTTTATTTTCGGATTGAAGAAGTCTTTAAAGAACAGGGCATATCTATTCCCTATCCACAGCGCGATTTACATCTAAGTAGTGGCACCTTGCCCATCGCGTTTTCGCCTGACATCACCAGCGCACTGATAAATGCGTTACAGCCTAATTCTGATAGCCCAAGTTCCAAGACCTAAAAGAGATAGCCCAATGCTCGAAAATAACAAGTACATTACCGGCAAGTTAATAGCAAAAACCTGCCAAGGCCAAACACTTAGCAGGCTCTATTTTTAGTTAGATGTTAGCGAAAAGAAGTCGAAAGCGATAAAAGCTGACTCTAAGCTACGAGCTTTCGCATCATCGACGGTTTTGAATCAAGTTAAACACAAACGACAAGGCAAGCGTTAAGAGTAAGCTGCCAATAATCGAAATATGCATTTGAAAGACCAGATTAAGCGCGAGCAGCACTACAATAAAAATGCCTAGCTGCCAAAGGAGATTTTTGTTCATGTTCGCACCTATCGCCTTAAATCGTAGAGAACTTTTTCAAGATACCACTGCTCGTTGTGGCCTGGGTTTCTAACCTTTTCGTGAGAAACCAGACGGTTAATCGTCGCTTGTTCGCCATGCACAATGGTCGTGAGCTGGCGGCGCAGGCGAGTTTCCGCAGAAGATATTTTGCTAAAGGCTGCGCCAGGATTCTTGAAAAGTCGAGTAACTAAGTTGCCAATCACTGTGATGAACTCCTTGTGTCTGAGTGATTATTTTCAATATAAAGAGAAACTGTCAAGAACCAGATAAGGCAAATAAATTGCTGAAAAAAGGTTTTTAGAAATTTGTAGCGCCGTAAACTATTACCATTCATCGCTCGGGAAATAACTCAATGGTCGGGCCGACTATCCCACCGAAGAAGCATCGGCGCATCGCTCAGTACTTGCTCAATGACGCTTCTGAGACTGCTGAGGCACAGGCTCTTCAACATCCCTGGTGGCAGGTAGTGTGCCTGACTGGGGTGGACTACTTTTCTACATTGGGCTATCAGCCGGGGATTGCTGCGATCGCGGCAGGCGCACTCTCGCCCATAGCCACGCTGATTTTGGTGCTGGTGATGCTACTTGGCGCACTGCCTATTTACAAGCAGGTCGCCAAACTCAGCCCTCATGGAGAAGGCTCGCTCGCCATGCTAGAGAATCTGCTGCCGATGCCACCACGCACCTGATCCAAAAGATGATTTCTGACCGGCTGTTAGTGTAACTTATCAAACAGCTTTGTTTTTAAGAGCTAGAACAAACTCATTTGACTTTCACGGCAAAATTCAGCTCTTCCTTTGTAACCTATGTCAAGAATTGCTCTAGCCGCAGTTGCAGGAACTTCTCCTAAGAAAGGAGGGACAGCATTGCCAATTTGTTTTAGCTGTTGCCACTCGCTAGTTTGTAGAACAAACCCATCATGAAAGCCCTGTAGTCTCATCGCCTCTCGAACCGTAATCCATCGGTCAAATCTAGGATGTATCCACTCGCTCAAGTCTCTGTGCATGTGCGCAAGCAAGGTATAGGCAGGCTTTTCACCATCGAAACGTCGCCACTTTTCAGGACGCTTGTTATTCCATAGTTCTTTAGGCAGTGAATCTGCCTTCTTTCCAGGCTTAAGTAGTTTGATGATGCGAAGCCTTTTCTCTTGAACATCCTTAGTGTGATGATTGTGTAGTTCAAGTCTTGTGGAATGCAATCTATAGAGATCCCTTTTATATCCCTCTGCATATTTTTCGCCGCTAGCATCCAAACGCATTTCCTGTATGAATGATGAAGTCTGAGAAGTTCTATGCAATCGAGGATACTGAATTGAGCAACCACTGTCCTCTGCAACACTTTCTGGCAGATCAGATATTGCCTCATCCACAGTTACAGGCTCTCTTTTCATGGCCTCAGCAACCGCTTCAAAAACTGATTGGGCACTTTCAGCAATAAACCCATCTCTAACAGCAATGAAAAAAACACGGTTTCGTGACTGAGGAACACCATACTGATCGGCACAAAGCTTTAGCATTGCAATGTTGGAGTAGCCAATTTGTGAGAGCGCTGCAATGACTCTCTTCTTAAATAGACCTCCTTTCATGAGGATCATGTTTGGCACATTTTCTAGCAATATCACCTTTGGCTCTAACAACTCGGCAATTCTGCACATCTGAAGATATAGCTCATTTCTAGGATCGTAAGGATCTCTAGGGCCAATTTGACTAAATCCCTGGCAGGGAGGCCCCCCAAATATCAAGTCGGTATCGCCTTTGAGGAACCGCTCTGATTGTGCCTCGAAGCTGTCACTGTGGGCCAGAAGAAAATCTGATACGTCGCCTTCGTACAGCGGGATGTCTGGGAAGTTAGCTCTATAGCTTTTAGCTGCATATTTATCAAGCTCGGCAGCACCTGTCACTTCGTACCCAGCGAGTTTTGCGCCTTCACAGAACCCACCGACGCCTGAAAATAAAGACAGTGCTTTGTACATATGCGGCCTAAATATCCTGGTATGTGACTCATAGTCCGTAGACCTATAGTCTACACGATGTGACATTTGATTTCTAGCCTGTATCTCTAGAGATCTTACATGGATGAATTAGAAGCCTTTGGAAGAAGGACTAAGGCGCTTAGACAAAAACTAGGTTTAAGTCAAGAGGCTCTCGCCGCTGAGTGCGACTTGGATAGAACCTATATTAGCGGTATTGAACGAGGCCAGCGCAACGTAAGCCTGAGAAATATATATAAGCTATCTAAAGCACTCAACGTACATCCTGCTGACTTATTTAAGGAGGAAGGTTGAGTGCCGTTTACTATCCAACCTTCTGAAGACTGTGCAAGTTGTCCGTACGGTAAATGTGTATCTTACATTCGTGAGCAGTCTAAGCGGATGAAGGATCGAGATACGCAGTATCGACTAGCTCAAAAAATATCAATGGCTTGCACCTACGATAATGAAATCCCTGGATTTGACACTCATGAGCTGGGTAACAAAAAACTTAGCGAACTGGTTAATCAGTGTATTTTTAATGGCGTTGCCGCCGGAAAGTACATCGAGGAACAAATTCCAACACATTTTGGTAGTAGTGTTGAGCAAGCCTTTTCGCTAACATCTGGTCAAGTTGCCAAAGTCCGAGGCGATGTATTTGAGACATTAGCGAGAGTCATCCTGTGGAATGCTAGTTTGTGTTTGTCAAACCGATATCCAGGTAAATTGCCAGAAACCACTCGATCTATGTTTTTAGATACGATGGCTTCAGATCAGAAAGAACCGGCACCTTATGCTGCAATAACACTGGGTGACAACTATGATTTAAAGCAGTTATTTCACAGCGAAGCGAGGGAAAAGTTTACTGCCTTTGAGCAGAGCCTTAACGAGAGAGGTACTTCGTTTTGCTATTCCACGCCTGATGTAATCGTGATCAGATGCAGAAGCCAGGAAATATGGCGTCATTTTTCAGAGCCGATTACCAGTCTATCTATTCACAATCAAGACGTGCTTTCGTCGTCAAGATTAGCTGTAGAAGGAATGCTTGATCCCTCAGATATTATTCTTGCGGCGGGGATAAAAACATCCATACGCTCAGACCGGATGTATCAGCTTTTATTCGAGGCCAATGCTTGGAAAGCGATTTGGCGTTCTATATACGGTACAGAGCCGTCAAAGTACTACAGCATCATAGGTCAGTCATACGGGGCTGACCCTAGAAAACTAAACTCCATTGAATTTACCAGTTTAGGGAAAGATTTGAATTCAGTTTCCAAAGCTATAGATGGATTAGTGCGGGTGTTAACACCATTCGATTTGCTGCACTGGTATTCAAAAGCTGTTGTTTAGGTCGTTACAATAGGAAAGTCCGAGAAGTCAGACTTCTCGGACTTTTTGCATATGCGGTTTCGACAGTCTTCTTTTAGCGTCTACTACGGTTGGTAGTTACTGGGCTAAACTTCTGTCGCTCTAATTTGATCTTTCCGAGTCATGGTTAAATAGCCAATCAACAGCGCGATTGTCGTCAGAAAGATAATGCTGGTGCCAGTAGTGCCGAACCCGAGTCCGCCATTTTTAGCGGGCTGAGAAAGCAGGTCGCCGAAGGATGCACCCAGAGGGCGAGTGAGAATATAGGCCATCCAGAAGGCCAGGATTTCATTGAGGCCAAAATAGAAGTAGGCGGCGGCGATGAGAGCGATCGCACCTGCAAAAGCCAAGGTCGATTGAAAGTAGCCCAAGCCTGACGCCTCAGCCAAAAAGTCTCCGGCGGCAGTTCCCAGTGCAAAAGTCACAAAAATAGCGGCCCAATAAAAACTCTCTCGCTTTGCCGTTTGCACAGAGTGCATCGCCAGCGTGTGTTCACTCGCATACCAAATGGCAAAGACGATAGCGAGTAAAACACTAAAGCCAACCGTCGCACTAATCAGGGTCACGCCCAAGTCATCGACCATCAAATCAGTCACTAATGTCCCGACGATACTAAGTAGTACGACCACAGCCCAATAGCTGATAGGGACGTAACGCTTTAGCCTGAACTGGTTTATTAAGGCTATAGCTAGGAAAACACTCATAATCAAAGAGGTTGTTAATAGGCCGAGCTTCCAGTTAAATGCCAGATAATCTGCGCCCGTTTCGCCAACGGTAGTCGCCATCATTTTGATAATCCAAAAGTAGAGCGTGACAGCGGGCACTCTGACCAGTGCCTGTTTGAGATTATTTGGCGCAGTAGGGACGGAAAGGTCTTGCATGAAATTTCTCCTAATAAGTTTTGATTGAGGCTGTTGGGGTTGAGACTTAAACAATGTCGCTGGTAGCATGTTCTCTATGACGCTCGGCTACTCGTTTTTTCTCTTCTGCTCGCATTGAGAAGAACAGAACAACAGAGAGTAGCGCTAGGGTAACTAGAGAAGCAATACCTCTAGGAATATTGAGGCCGCCTTGGTCAACAGACTTGGTTAAAAAGTCGCCAAAGGTTGCACCGAACGGGCGCGTGAAAATAAAGGCAATCCAAAACAGCGCAATCTCGTTGATCTTGGTGGCGTAGTGGAGGGCAATGACGATACCAATCACGCTAGCGGTGACGATAGCACCTTGGATGTAGCTCAATCCGGCATTGTCTACTAGGTAGTCACCAAAGGCGGTGCCCAAGCTGTTGGAGAATACAACCGCTGCCCAATAGGTGATCTCAGCGTCTCGCTTAACGATGGGATAAACGCTAAGGTCTTTATCGCGGTAGTACCAAACAGCTAGGGTGGCTAGCAGGCAGGTCACTAAAAGCAAAGAGCCTAGCGCGTAGCCAAGGCCGAGAGAGCGATCCATCAAATCTGAAACTTCGGTTCCGGCTGTTGTGGTGCCGACAATAGCCGTCCAATAGAGCACAGCGCGGTAGCGGTCGGCGCTGATTTGGGCAAATAATATAATCGCCAGCAGTACGGCTGTAATGCCAAAACCTACGTAATAGCCCCAGTTCAGTCCCTGAGAGATAAAGTCGCCTGCGGTTTCGCCCAAAGTAGTGGCGAATATTTTCATAATCCAAAAGAAAAGCGTGACTTCTGCAACCTTGTTCATTCGATTCATTTTTTGCTCCAAAAATAGTCAGTAGGGTGCATAGCTGGATGTGAACTAACCGGGAGGGGGAATGCCTCCCTGCTGGTCTGTATTTGTACATTAGGGAAAAAGTGTCAGGAACTCGGCAAGACAGAACGTACTTTTCAAATTAGGCATTTATGCTCGAAGAAGCGGCAGAATGCTCTGCTGGCAGCAAGAAAAGGCCCTGGCGTAAATTAAAACTTACCGCCAAGGCCCTCTAAGGTGTGTGGAATATTGTTTTTAACTATCTGCCGTCAAGACGCGGAATGCGTTACCGATTGTCTAGATAATTCAGACGAGCTTGGTGCAATCGAGAGGTCTGAACTGAGCCGGAAGGTTCTCTATCAGCAGGGGCAGCAGCAGGCGGACGGTTGAGTGAGCCGTTTTGACTGTTGCGGTCAAGTTCATCTAGACGGCGCTGTTCCAATGCTGAAGGGGTTCCTTGAGGGCGCTCTACATCAGTAGGGGTCGCCGCAGGGGGGCGGTTGAGCGAACCATTTTGATTGCCATTGTGGTCAAGTTCGTCCTGGCGGCGTTGCTCTAGTGGGGAAGGGCTGCGACGGACAGAGCCGGGGATTTGACTCAGTAGAGATGGTTGAGCGGTCTGGCTTTGAGTGGGCGCGGTGGCGGCTTGGGCGGCTAGGGGTGCGATGGCGAAGCCTTCCAAAGGAATCGCGGTAGAAAGCAAGGCTGCGGACAAAAGGGAAAGTGCAATACGCTTCATGGAAATTACCTGGGTTAAAAAATGGAGGCTTGTTATTGAAAGTGAACGATAGCTATCAGCATCTTAAAGAGAGATGGGTTTATAAACTAAGTCTTCAGGGTGCAGAGCTAAGAGGCTAAACACCCTGAAGATGCCCTAGTTGCTGTTGTTGAGATGATCTAAGCGCATCTGTTGTAAAGAAGAAACTGAGGCGAGATTATGAGGATCTAAGTCGTTCGTGGGTGCGGCCTGCTGGCGATTGAGAGAGCCGGGGGTGTTAGCAACACGGTCTAGGCGGTTGAGATGGGCTTGCTCTAGCGAAGAAACAGGATGCGCTTGAGCGGAAGGCTCTACGTCAGGCGTTGGGGTCTGAGCTGGGTTAAGGATTTCAGGATGCAGTCCGCCTCTGACGTTGAGCGGAGCAGCTTGGGCCATAGGAACAACAACAGCAGAAAGGAGAGCGATGGAAGCGAGAGAGAGTACAATACGTTTCATAGCAGTCACCAAAAGTGTGGGATAAAAAGTGTTTGAGTTTATAGAAACCAGCTCGTGCCATCCGTTGTCTACAGGATAAAAGGCTTGGAGCCATTGCGTGAGGCGGTGTGTGTGTGATGTCTTCCGCTGGTCTATGTTTTGTATATTAGGGAGAGAGTGTTAGGAACTCGACAAGACAGGAAAACTTTTTTAGATTTGTTGGTTTTCAGCAGCAGCCTTATATAAGCGCATCTTTCAAAACTACTGATACATTCACCGATCCACGTTTAATTCGCTCACTCAATAAGGTCGTCAGAAAAATGAATCGCGGCGGCTACTACACGGGCGATCGCTTCGTCGCGGCTGACCTAATACCCGCTACAGTTCTGACCAAATATTTTGTATCGGATAATTGCTAAACGCTGAATCAGCACTCATTAGCACCAAGTTCTGGTTAATTGCTTGGGAGACGATAAGCCGATTTAATTGTGATTTACCAAAGACTGGCAACACTGATAAATAGATCGTTCTCAGTTGCTTCTAGCAAATCGATCATCGTTGGTTTTAGGCTGGGGTTTCCCGCAATATACCAAATTAAAATGTGCGTATCGATGAGCAGGTTCATAGATTATTGATAATCAGAAAATTCTTCCAGGGGTGCGTCAAAGTCATCAGAGATCGTGACTTTACCTTTGAGAATTCCGAAACCATTGCGTTTTAGGGCTTCAGGGTGATTCCCAATCTGGGAGACTGCACTAGCACGGCGGGAAGTCAGATATTCAACATAGTGCAATGCCTCGACTTGGAGCGGTTCGGGGAGCTGCAAGAGTAGTGCATTAATACTTGCGATTGCGTTGGTTTGTGACATGCCGACTGCCTCTTTGTCTACCAATCCCAATTTTAGCCTAGATCGGGTGGGGACAATCCGTCATGCAGTATTAGACCATTCAAGGAAAACTAGGGTCTGCGATCGCCGATGGTGGTTCCGAAGTCGCCTGTGGCTGGGCTACTGTAGAAACAGAGGTGGTATCAGGGGCGGTGGGCTTTATGCCGCCGAAGCTGACGGCGAAAGAACAGCATGAGGTAGGCTAAAATCGCCAGATTAATGACAAAAACGGTCAGCTTCAGCGGCGTGAATCCTTTGCTTAGTTCGTATATTTCAGGGATAACTCCTAGCGCTACTAAAATCATTACCATTGCCTCCGCCCATAGCTTTTGAAACCACAGACCCGTTGCTTCTACCACCGTTACCGCAGCATATAGCCCCATAATCAGGCTGGTGTAGTGCAACGACTGCGCGTTTTGCTTCAGTAGCTTCACAATTAGGGTTTCCACCACAGCTAGCTTGCCTTCAAACAGGTAGCTTTCGGAGAAGTTCGTAAGCGCACTGGTATTGTCGGGGGCAAACCATAGGGCGATGCTGGCGATCGCTAGCACGACAGCAAACACGGATTTATATCCAACGATAATCAGTAGTCCAAGAGGCCGCTTACGTTTCATACCAGTATTCTTCTTTCCATACACAAAAAGGTTCTCAAAATCTCCTCTAATTCGGAGACTTTGAGAACTATAAATCAGTTTTGCATCAGGCACTTCGTTATAGCAAATTTACTTCGCCAGTCCGACCGACCAAACTTCAGCATCTCGCACGGCAGCAACAGCGGCAATAACCCGCTTAGCACCGATGCTGACAATAGCATCAGGGGCCAGTTGAAACTGACCGTCTAGCGTTCCTAGCCAGCCGTTCGTATCAAACAAATAAGCAATAATATTTCCATTGCGAGGGTCTATGAGATAGTCATCAACCACGCCAGCTTGAGTACCAGCATCTGTCCACAGCTCGCGGCCCGTGATGTCAATAGACGCTCCGGCTCTTTGGCTTTCCTGAATCTCTGAGAGGATCACAAGAAGACTATCTTTTCCAAACGTGTCTATCTGCGACCATCTGAAGGTATGGGTTTTACGCCCCATCAGTCCGGCTTTGCAGGTAAGGCTTTCAACTTTGTGAGCTTCTGCATCTAGCCACACATGGCTGACACGGCCAATTTCTTCAGCAGTGTCTCGGTTCATCACAGGGAGATGAAGCAGGCCAGTTTGCTTAAGCACGGTAGACGAAACAGCAGTTTGTGCATTCATGATGTGGACTCCTGATGTGAACCATCATAGGAAAGACTCATCGATTGAGACTCTTTTAATATTGTTAATGTAGAGCGCAAAGGTCAAGAACTCGTCAAGTGCTGAAAGCTTTTTATGGATAGCCTATGGTGGCAATTCTATGGTGGCGAGCCTACCGGCAGATTGATTGTAAAACAGCTTCCGCTTCCTGGCGTACTGGTGACCGCAATGCGACCGCGATGGCTTTGCACAATCGCCTGGGTAATCGAGAGTCCTAGCCCAGAACCACCATCGTTGTAGTTACGCGCCCGATCTGCTCGCCAAAAACGCTCAAATATTTTATCCAGGTTTTCCTTGGCAATACCCACGCCCGTATCTCTAACTATGACCTGAACCTGATCGTTAATCTGCCTTGCCTTAATATGGATAGCTCCGCCCGGTGGCGTATAGCGAATCGCGTTTTGAATCAGGTTGGTAAATGCCCTCATCAGGTTAGCCGAGTCTCCTTTCAGCGTTAGCTCAGTTTCTAAGTCAGTCGTGAGCTTAACATTCTTATCTTCGGCCTGGGTGTGATAAAGCTGCACTAAGCTTTTTAACAACTCCGACAAATTCAATGACGCGAACCGTATCGGCGAGACTTTATCGGTTCGCGCTAACAACAGCAAATCTTCCGTTAGGCTTCTCATTTGTTCAGAAGCACTTAGCATCGCTATCATTGCCTCCCGGTCGTCTTCTCTCATGCCTTCGGGATACCTCAGCGAGACTTCAGCATTGCTCGAAATCGCCATTAGCGGACTGCGCAGCTCGTGAGAGGCATCAGCGGTGAACTGCTTGAGCCGCGCAAAGCTTTCCTCAATTGGCTGCATGGCCTGTCGGTTCAGCCAAAAAATGCCTGCACTGCTCAGCACCGCCGCAACAATTACCCCAACACCCAGCCCAATATCTAGCAGGAATATCGTTTCGTCAAAGTCATCCATCTGTTCGTTAACTCTGACATAGCCAATTTGTTCTCCCGTCTCTTCTTTAAGAATAGGCAAAGTAACGGAGTGAATGTGGTTCTCTCCTTCGTGATCGAAGTCGCTGACCGCTTCTATATCCAATGGCAAGTTAGGAAAGACTTTGCCCATCCTTTGGATTAATTTTCCCTGCAAGTCGAACCATTCAAAAGATTGTTCCTCGTTGATAAGCTTTTGCGACAGAAACTCATCTTCTACTTTCAAATTTCCATTGTCATCCAGTTCGGCCTCGGCGACGATGCCCTGTCCTCCGGCAATGAGTTTCTCGGTAGTTTGTTGCTTTAGGTTTTGGACGAATACGAACCGGACTGCGATCGCAAACCCGCTCAGTACCAATGCAAACACCAATAAATTATGAAGCACTAAGCGCGTACGGATCTTCTGAAACATAGGAGGAGAGAATAAAAATTAAGTTTCTAGATCAGCTTTCAAAAAGTATCAGCCGATAGCCCATGCCATAGACCGTTTCGATAAAGTCCTTGGGACTGCCCGCTGCCTTTAGCTTACTGCGCAAATTCGTCAGATGCGTTTTAATCGTGCCTTCGCCCGACTCCTGGTCGAACTCCCAGAGATGGTCGAGCAGCGCTGACCGACTCAGCACCTGCCCTGGATGACGCATAAAGTATTCCAACAGCAGGTACTCCTTGGGCGTAAGCGATAGGGTGTCCTTTCCGTAAGTCACCATTTGGCTAGCTGGGTCTAGCGTTAACTCACCGTGCTGCAAGATAGGTGGCGTTAGCTCTCGGCTACGACGCTGAAGGGCGCGAATGCGGGCAGACAACTCCTCCAGCTTAAAGGGCTTGACGAGGTAGTCGTCAGCACCGGCATCCAAACCCATCACCTTATCGCTTGTGGTGTCTCGCGCAGTTAGCATCAAAATGATGGACTGGCATTGGGCTGAGCGCAGTTTTTTACACAGGCTGATGCCATCTAACTTTGGCAACATCCAATCCAGCAGGATGAGGTCGTAGCTAGCCGCCTGAGCATAGTTCCAGCCCTCCATCCCATCTTCGGCAATATCGACGCTGTGATGCTGGTGCCGCAGGTCTTTAGCAAGCGGGGCAGCAATTCGAGCGTCGTCTTCGACAATGAGAATTTTCATGATCCTGTTGGTAGGGGCTGGTGGTAAGGTTTGCAACCTCACATGTCTATCAGATTACTGAGCAGCGGTCACGAAAAGCAATAGCTGAAGCATAGTCAAAAACCGTCAAGATCTCGATAAGACGCGCGATCTGATCTTTGCTGTTTTAGAGACGAAATCTTGCCAACTTCTTGACAATTTCTATTTATGCTAAAGCGGCTAATCTGAGAAGCAACAAAAAGACTATTCGGGAAAGCAGCCCGCTTTGCACAGCTTTATTCAAACTAATTTTTCAGTATCCCTATCGAGAGTTTTATCGCTCTACAAGGAGTTGGCTATGTTTGGTCGTCATCAAATGCTCGCAGTGGCTGTTGCGGGTACGCTCAGCTTGTTCACTTTAGCCGGTTGTAGCAGCAGCGGCACAAAACCTACGGCAATACTACCTGCGGAAACTACGCCTGCTACAACAACGTCTGATACTGCTGTGCCTGCTAGTCAGGCAGTATCTACTGGAGAACTCAGCGATATGTCTATGCAGGCCGCTGAGACAAAAGCCGCCGTTGAAGCTGGAGATTTTGACACGGCGAAAACCGCTTCCGGCAAAATTGAAGATGCCTGGAAGCAGGTAGAAGACGGTATTAAGAAAAAAGACAAAACAGCCTACGACGCCATTGAGACTCATCTGGATGCGACAAATAACAGCCTGAAGGGATCGAGTCCTGATGCTAAGGCCGTTTTGGATCATCTTACCGAGCTAGAAGCTGCAATTGATAGCGTTCCCCAGTAGCTTCGGCATTACCTGTAAAACCTCACATCAACCACTGTTAGGAACCTTACCCATGAATCGTTTGTTCCGCAAATACCACCGCTGGCTAGCGCTGATTATTCTACTTCCGCTGACCTTAACGGTTATTACCGAAATGCTCACCACCGTCAGTCAGGAATGGCCGATTAACATCGGTTTGGCTTCTAACTTTTTGCTAAAACTGCACACCGGAGAAATCTTCGGACTCAGGCAATATATCCAATCTTTAACGGCATCGGCGTGATTGGGCTGCTGGTCACTGGCGCTTCTATGCTAGGACTCTTTGGCCGGAGAAAAGTCGAGTCGCAGCGAAGGTAAAAGAGAGAAGGTTAGAAATCTAGAGCTGAGCGATAAAATCTGAGATGGCTTGATTCACAATCTCGGGATACTCCGCCATTATCAGATGCCCTGCCTCTGGCAAATGCAGATGTTTTCCTCGCGGGAACAGCGCCGCCAAATTCTCTCCCATCTCCTGGCTAAACATAGAATCTCGCCCGCCGCTAATCACTAGCACCGGAATATTTAACCGCTGCGGACGGCGACGGGTAAAAAAGTTGTAGCCCCAGAATATTTTCAGCGCTTCGTAGGGTTCTGCTTCTGTGGGCACCGGGCTTTCTGTTAGAAATTGTTCAACCGTTGGATTATCGTGCTGAGAAGAGAGCATTCTTGTGGTCTTTTGTAGCCAGTCCCAGTAGAATAGGTGCCGTCCACCCCATTCCAGCGACTTCATCAGCGGTATTTCCCACCAAGGCGCTAAGTCGTGGGTGCCTCCGGCTATTAGCACCAGTCCTTTTACCGGGTGGCGCTGTGAGTATTCCAGCCCGATGGGGACGCCATAGCTGTGGCAGCATAGCACAGGTGAAGCGATGCGAAACCGCCTCAGCAATCGCTCCAAATCACGTCGATGGCGACCGATAGAATAGCGACTGTAAGCCGAAGATTCGCCATGACCGGCTAAGTCATAATTCAGTACTTCCCAGCCCTGGCTCTGGGCAAATTCGTATTGAACACGCCAGTTGTAGCGGTTGCCTAAGCCCCCATGCAAAAACACCAGCGCAGGCGAGGTTCCAGACGTATGAGATACTACTAGGGTCACTCCCCGACGCAGCCGAACAGCTTGACTTGTAAGACCAAGCGGCGTTAATTCTGGGATAGCTTCTGAAGTCATGTGGTTGTTCTCCCAATAGGTTTAAGGTAAGGGGATAGGAGAGATTGTGTCAATGAGTGAGGGCGCGATCGCCTGTTCGATCACCTAATTAACCACGACCGCCACCGCCAGCACCCGCAGTCCCAACCAAACGCTTTTTAGCGCCATCACATAGACAAATCCACATTTTATGAGAGCCTTAAACTATGTCTAGAAGTGCGTGAGGCATCGCTGTCAATTCTCGAACTTTATACAGTGACTACTATGGATCGTCGAACTCGGCTGAGCATTTGGAGCGCCGCCCTCTTCACCGCTAGCGTGGGCCTCATCAACTTAGTGTCGGCAGTCGCCCCAGGTCTACCCAATCGCATCGACTGGCTGAAAGACATTTTTCCGTTTGAAGTTCGAGCAGGCGGGCATTTATTTTCAGCCATTACGGGCTTTCTGCTGCTGACGTTGGCGGCAAATCTGCTGCGGCGCAAGCGGGTTGCCTGGGTGATGGTGGTCTGCCTATTGATGGTTTCTATTATCAGCAACCTAGTAAAGGGCTTCGACTACGAAGAGGGACTGCTCTCAGCCGTGCTGCTTGCCCAACTCCTGCTGATGCGCAAAGTCTACACGGCTCAGTCAGATAGGCCGTCGATTATTCAAGGCATTCGGGTACTCATCGGCGCACTTCTATTTACTTTGGCCTATGGCACCCTGGGCTTTTCCCTCTTAAATAAGCATTATTCAACCGTATTTAGTCTGCCATCGGCGCTGATGCAAACTTTGGCCATGTTCTTCACGGCTGATAATGCAGGGCTGGTGTCTACCCATCGCTTCGGTCGGTTCTTTGCCGATTCTATTTACATCGTTGGGGCAACTACCCTGCTCTATGCCTTTTGGATGCTGCTGCGTCCGGTAATTTTTCGAGCAGGTGCGCCCAAAGAAGAGTGGCAGCGGGCAAAGGCTATTGTTGAGCAGTATGGGCATTCTTCTCTGGCCAGATTTACGCTGTTAGACGATAAGTCTTACTATTTCAGTCCGTCTGGGCAAACGGTGATTGCTTATGTGCCTAAAGGAAGGGGAGCGATCGCACTCGGCGATCCTATTGGCCCCCAGACGGATCGCGCAGAAGCCATTTTGGGCTTTCAACAATTCTGCGTTAGCAACGACTGGCATCCCGCCTTCTACCAAACCCTAAGAGATGACTTGGAAATCTATCGAAACCTGGGATTCCAAACCCTCAAAATTGGTGAAGAAGCCGTTGTTGACTTGGAAAAATTCACTCTGGAGGGCAAAGCTGGCAAAAACCTGCGCACCTCAATGAACAAGTTTGCAAAGCTGGGCTACCGAGTGGCGTTCTATCCACCACCGATTGCTCATTCTCTTTTGCAAGAGCTGCGAGCAATTAGCGACCAGTGGTTAGCGCAAATGGAAGGAGCCGAGAAAAAGTTCTCTCTAGGCTGGTTTGACGACGATTACTTGCGTGAATGCGAAATCGCCGTGGTTCACGACAAAGCAGGCAACCCCGTTGCCTTTGCCAACATCATTCCAGAGTACCAAAACCCGGAAGCCACCATTGACTTGATGCGCCATCAGGCAGAGATTGAACGAGGTGCAATGGACTACCTGTTCGTCTCCATGTTTCAGCATTTTAAGGCACTTGACTACAAAGGCTTTAACCTGGGCCTAGCAGCGCTATCAGGGGTAGGGGAAACCAGCGAATCGACCCGCATGGAAAAAGGGATGCACTACCTGTACGAGCATCTCAATCAGTTTTACAACTTTCAAGGACTTCGCGCCTACAAAGACAAGTTTCATCCTGAATGGGAGCCGCGCTACATTGTATATCCCACGTTGGCGTCGCTGCCAGATGTTGCAGTGGGCTTAGTTCGCGCAGACTCGGACGATCAGCTTGGGGATTATTTTGGAACGCAATTTCTCAGTACGGCGCTGGCAAGCAGTTTCAACAAAGTCTCAAAGTATATTCCGGTGGTGGTGAGCCTGTTGTTGTTTGGGCTTTCGGTATGGGCGATCGCGCAAGAACTACAAAAATATCAGCCCAGCCAAATTCTTAGCAGTTTGCAGGCTATTCCTCCACAAGGGTTATTCCTAGCCTTGGGCTTAACGGCCTTGAACTATGTTTTTCTCACCGGCTACGATGCGCTGGCAACCCGCTACGTACAACAGCCACTTCCCTATCGAAAAATTGCACTGGTTTCTACCATCAGCTATGCCGTCAGTAACAGCATCGGTCTAGCCCTCCTCAGTGGCAGCGCCATTCGCTACCGCTTTTACAAAAGCTGGGGTTTCTCTGCCGGTAAAATCGCTCAAATTATCACCTTCTGCAATCTCAGCTTTTGGATTGGTCTATTTTCTGTGGGTGGACTCACCTTTTCGATTGAGCCGCTGACCGTGCCCAAGCAGTTGCGGTTGCCGTTTGAATCGATTCATCCGGTGGGGTATGCGTTTTTGATGGCGATCGCTGCCTACATTATCTGGAGTGCCATCGGTCGGCAAGCACTACGCATAAAACAATGGAGCCTACCTCATCTCCCCCTACCGCTAACCCTGGGTCAAGTTATTGTTACTTCCTGCGATTGGATACTTGCCGCCGCCGTTCTATACGTGCTGCTACCGCCTACCGCCTCGCTTTCCTTCTGGGGCTTCTTCGGCATTTTCCTACTAGCGCAGCTCACCGGCATTATCAGTAACGTCCCCGGCGGCCTTGGCGTCTTTGAAACCGTTCTCATTTTGCTGCTTTCACCGCCCATTGCTTCCGACAAGCTCCTGGGCGTACTGCTTTCGTACCGGGCTATTTACTATTTCGCCCCACTTTTTGTAGGCATGGCTCTCTTTGCATGGCACGAATTAAAGCAGCGCAGTCATACCTCAGAGCCACTGCCAAAGCAGACCTAAGATCACCATAGCTTTCTTGCTAAAGAACGTCCACCTTCTAAACACAGCACGCCCAGTAGCGCCGTGCAAACCCAGTACAGCAAAGCAATCGATTCACTGCGATTAACAATCAGCGTTTCAGCATCTAGCTCATAAGAGGAAAAGGTCGTGTAGGCTCCGAAAAAGCCAACCGTAATTGTAAGCTGTATGTCAGGAGGAAGGCTTACGCGATCTAAGATTATCCAGGTTGCAAAAAAGCCTAAGCCAAAAGCACCCGTCAGATTCGCTACGAAAGTGCCGAAGGGAAAGCTGTTGCCCAGCCATTGGCTGAGGCCGAGGGTAAGGTAGTAGCGCAAAAGAGAACCTGCGATCGCCCCCAAACTAATCGCCAGTGGCACTCTCAGCCTATCTCCCACCATATCTTTCAGCCGCCTTTGTCTCACATAAGCCACCTTGCCAAACCTATCCCTACTTCCAGGCTCAGCGCCCCACCCACCGCACTCCCGACCCAATAGCACAAGCCAAAGATTCGTCCCCGCGACTGGCTCAAATAAACAGTATCCAAAGCGTATGTAGAAAAGGTAGTGTACGACCCTAAAAATCCCGTTGTCAGCAGAAGCTGTAGTGCTGGGGAAATCAGCCTGCCGAGCACCAGCGTTGCCACAAAGCCCATCAGCAGCGCACCCGATAAATTCACCGTCAGCGTACCGTAGGGAAACCCGATGCCCAACCGCCTGGAAACTGAAACCATCAGATAATACCGACTGAGCGCTCCCGGAATCGCACCTGCACTGATCACAAGAGGCGCTGCTATCATGTTGTTCATCAATCTCTCACAGCTCCATATCTCACGGCCCAGTAACTCATTCTACAGCTTCGTTTTCTCAGGAATAACAATGGGATAGTGAGTCTTACGTCCCCAAACAGCGAGCTTTTCCAAAGGTGTTAGTCCAGACTCAGTTGAATTAGAAATACACTCATAGGTAACCTCGACGATGCCCTCATTCTCAAAAACTTTGAAATATTTTAGCTGAAAAGAAGGATAGTAAACCGCAGGCAGAGGTCTAAAGCGGGACAGCACCCGTCACAGTTTCTTTAGCCAGCTTCCAGTGTTAAGTACATATCGGTCAATGGCCCAAACATTGAGCTGGGTCAGTGAAGGCTGGCGAGTATGACCATAGATGAAGATAGCCGTATCGGGCGATTTTGCAAATGCAGCCTCAGCCGCCTGTAAATAGAGGCTCTCCTTATTTTTTGCAAGACTACTACGCTCCTTTTGTCCTTGAAAACCGTAGCGACGCAGCGTTTTCCGAACATCTCTGGAAACTAACCATAGCGGAATTAGCACCAGCGCAAAGGCAATGACAAAGAGAGCATCGATGAATAAAACAACATTGACCATAAAATCTAACGCCCTGTCGGCAAAGCCAAAGTTCTGTAGGAACGCTAGCAAGGGTTTAGAGAAAAATCCCTCAGCCACGTTACTGAGTATAGCAGCAGCCGTACTTAAATTACGCTGCCTTTACCTTCTGTAGCCGCAGCAAAGTAATGCAGACAGTAATCCAGAGAAAGCCTATTCCATAGCCCGCAATAATATCTGTCGGCCAGTGGACGCCTAAATAAAGCCGACTGAAGCCAATTGCAATAATGAGAAACGCGGTAATTGAGTAGAAGGCTTTGCTGTAGCGAGGATACAGGGTTGCGAAAAGATAGGATAGAAAGCCGTAAAGCACCATTGAGCCTAACGCATGTCCACTAGGATAGCTAAAGGTTGTTTCAGAAATTAGCTGTGGCCACAGTTCAGGGCGAGGTTTACTAAACGCTAGCTTAAGCACATAGCTTAAAACCGCACCTCCGAAAGCATTCAGCGCAAAAAACTGAGCCTCTAAGCGATAGCGCTTCCACCATAAAAAACAGAAAACAACCAGCGTTATCGGCACGACCGTTCGCGGATCGCCAATTCGAGTGATGCTAATCATCAGCGTATCTAGCACCGGGTTCGCTATTTTATGAATATGCAGCAAGATGGACTTATCAAAGGCAAACGCTTCTTTATCTAAAACCTCCTCAGAGAGGTTAGCCAACAGATAAAGCGTCAAAATACAAGCGCCTAACCAAAAGGCTCCGAAGAAAGCAACAAATGAAGAGATCTTTGGATTTACCTTCTCGATCCAAAGATTTAGAAGTCGATAGAAAAACTGTTGCATATGAGAGACAATCAAGTGTTAAGAGACAGAGATAGTAGCCGGGATAAGGGCTTCGTCAAACGTCCTGCCGTTTGTACCAATCGCTTTCACAACAATCCGATCATCATAGACATCGAAGGTTGAAAAGCCTAGTCGCGCTTTGGCATAATCAGTCCATTCGGACTCTTCAACCTTACGAATGCTGCGCCCGCCATTACCCGCATTAATGTACATCGTTCCATCAATGGGCTGCGTCCGCTCGTAGCTGTGTTCGTGGCCATTAATGTAGAGATGTACCCCATACTCTTTGAATAGGGGGGAGAGGGATGCGGCCAGCTCGCGGTCTGTCCCGTGGTATCCAGAAGAATAGATGGGATGATGCGCAAAGACTATTTTCCACTGGGCGGGCGATCGCTCAAGCTCTGTCTTTAACCACTGACGCTGCGCCGACCACAGGGCTTCTTGATCGCTATCGCTATCGAGATAAAACTGGTTCGTGTCCAAAGCAAAAAACTGAACAGGCCCTTTGGTAAAGGTATAGTACCTACCCAGCATGTTGTATCCGGGATAGGCAATCTCGTCCTCACCTTGACGAGTGCGAAAGTCGTGGTTGCCTAAAACGGCATGGAACTTCACCTCCCTTTGCAGCAGCTCAGCATAGGGTTGCTCAAAGACTTCTGCGATTCGACTAATCTCACCACTTTCGTAGATATTATCGCCTAATAATAAAACGGTCTGAAAAGGGTCAGCGCACCAATGAGCAGACATCGAACTTGCCACCCGCCTTTGTCCCTTGCCACCCGTACCCACATCACCTGCTGTCGCAAAGCGGAAGGGCACACTACTCGCCGCTGATGATGGATTGGAGCAAGCTGTGTCCTTCAGAAGTGGAAGACTCAGAAGAGGCGGAGCATACCGGCTGGCAACTGCGGTTGCGATGCCACCTATCCCTAGTGCAACAAAGACTCTACGCTTCAAAACTAACCTGGATAAAACGTTCTTGCTTATGATATAGGTTAATCGTCAAGAACTCGATAAGATGCTGCGGTGGCCTGGGTACAGCACAAAGCGGTGATGACGTGTCGTCTCATCGTAAACAATCCATATCTTTCCGAGTTCTTGACATTTTGAAACTAGAGTAGTCGCTGTCAATAAAATCATTGCTATGAATAACAATCGGCTTCTCTATGGACTGCTAATAGTTACGCTGATTGCACTACTCTTTAATCTCAATAG
The DNA here is from genome assembly GCA_965217295.1 of Cyclobacteriaceae bacterium. Classification (GTDB taxonomy): domain Bacteria; phylum Bacteroidota; class Bacteroidia; order Cytophagales; family Cyclobacteriaceae; genus Tunicatimonas. Next base: position 60,218 of record CBDCHR010000002.1, on the reverse strand, counting down.
CTGGGGCGTCCTCGAAGCCAGCGAAGCCCGGTATGCTGAAATCAGCCGCGAGATGTTTCGATCAGGCGATCTACTGCATCCTACGCTGCTCAATATTTATCACTATCACAAGCCGCCAGTTACCTTTTGGCTGACGGGTCTGAGCTTTCAGCTATTCGGAGTCAACGCCTTTAGCGCCCGGTTCTTCTTACAGCTATCGCTGGTGGCACAGGGCGGTTTGGTCTATCTTATTAGCCAACGCCTGTTTGCGACTTCGGAAACCTCATCAGAACAATTGCAGACGCGATCGCTGCTATCCGCAGTCATTTATCTCTCTTTTCCACTGAGCTTGGTAGGTGCCCGCAATCTTACCACCGACAGCTTTCTCACAACTTTCGTGCTGTTAGTGATTTATTGCATGACCGCTTACTACTGCCAGCGGCAGACATGGGGCATTTATGGCAGCGCATTGTTCATCGGGCTTGGTTTCTTAACCAAAGGCCCCGCTGTCTTCGTGGTGCCGTTCTTTTTTTGGGGCTACCTCATGCTAGCTCGCCAGGTAGATTACCGTGTCCCGCTTAAGCATTTAGTGATCGCGCTATTCCTCTGCTTGGGCCTTGGCCTCTCCTGGTACGTAATAGTCGCTCAGCAGTTTCCAGGGCTTAGCGACTACTTCATTGGTCGGCAGGTAGTGGCGCGGGTAGCAGACGATCAGGCGTTTGATCGGGACAAGCCCAATTGGTACTATCCACTGATTTTAGCGACAACAACTTTACCCTGGGGAGCGGTTTGGGTAATAGGATTATTTCGCCGGGATTATAAGCTGTTCAAAGTAGTAGATGTCAGACAGCTTTCTCTCTATTGGCTGGGGCTACCGTTTATTATCTTTGCGCTTTCTAGCTCCAAGCTGATGATGTACTTACTGCCCATGTATCCGGGAATAGCGCTGATATCCGCCTGTATGCTCTCTCGCTTCGTGCCCAAAGATTTGAGGCGATTATCTCGAATATTCTTCTATTTTTACAGCGGGTTAGGCGTCCTGATGCTATTCAGCCCGCTAGCTGCGCGGCTGATGGGAGTGGACATAGAGATTTCATTTCCAATGATTCTCTCTGCCGTGTTTGTGTTGGTGATGCCTCTTTGGGCTTACCAGAAGTTCCAACAACCCAGGATTAAGTTAGGAATGATGGCGCTCTCTTCGATGCTGGCGATCGCACTCTACGGCGGCTACTTTTTAGGCGCAAATGAAATGCTGGTAGGCGGAACGCGGCCCATAGCTCGGTTCATTCAGGCTCAGGGATTACAGGATCAGCCCGTAATGGTATATGGAAAGCTGCTGCCCTCCCTTGCCTTCAATCTAGATCGTGACATTATTACGATTAGTGATGAGTCAGAAGCACGCGGTGTTGCCAGAGAAACTGAGTTTCAAACCGATGATCGTTGGAAACAGTACTGGATTTATCCCGATCAGCCTAATTCAATGCGCTACTGGGAGCAGCTAACGGCATCTCCTTCTGTACTGGTAATGCGAGGCGATTTACCAGACAATCGGGCACAGCTACTACAACGCTATTCCCAAACCAAAACAATCGGGCCGTGGACTATCTTCTATACAGCAACTGGTGTGTAAAGCAATCGTTGATTTCTCACGCTGATACAAGTAATCGCTCGATTCACCCGTTCAGGATTAGGTGGACTATCGATCATTCCATCGGCTCAGTAAAGAAAGACTTGATAGCCTCTGTAATTTCGTTAAGGTGCAAATCGCTCTCGGCAGCAGGCGCAGCATACTCTCCTTTATAGCCAGATAGTGCCCACTCAATGAAATCCGGACTAGGCTCCTCAGCCGAGCCATTCAATTGATTGCGCTGCTCCCAACCTAGCGGCCCTAACGTCATACCAATCTCAGCTCCTGCGGCCAACTCACCCGCCATACAGCTAGACAGATAACGAGTGACAAAGAATACACTTGGCTCAGCACTGGTCGCCAGCGTTGCAACCTGACCAAACTCAGTTTCTTCACAGCTAACCCTGACGAGATCGCCAGCTTGCCCAAAGGCAAAGACGGGTGTTCCTGATTGTGTTTCTATCCTCACCCCTGCTGCAAAACTCTGCTGGTAGCGCTGCTCTTTTTCTTCCTGCCGACGCGCGGCAGCAAGCTGTAGCTCAATCTTTCTCAGCCGTCGTTCTCTAGAGATCGCCTCAGAATCACCCTCTATGTCTGTGTCTTCAGTAGACTCAAGAACAGTGGCAGCGTCCGTCAAACCAACGCTAGGACGAACAGCAGTTGGCGACGACACCGAGGAAAGCGGCAGCAGAATAGCCGCGACCAACCCAGGCGACAGCACTGCGCCTAATACGGTGAAGATCTCGCGCCAGTTACGACGGGTTTCGGGCGTTTCTGATTGGTTCGTTTCAAGCACAGTCATAAGGTCATTTCTGACAAAGAAAGCCCCGCATAGATAGAATGAAGCCATCCCTGATTTGAGCAAAGGAATGATGGCCTTGCGTCTAGATTTTGAGACAGCTTCAATCTTGAATGCATCACACATAGCAGATCTTCGTCTAGCGGCGAGAAAGCTGAGTGGAGCAAAACGTCGGGCGTTTCAAGCAGAGATGACGATCAAGTATTTTAATGGCAGCGCCCGTTTAGCGGAAAGCCGTACCGGCTGGAATCGAGCTAGCGTGGCAATGGGCTTGGGAGAGCGTCGCACGGGCGTGATCTGTATCGGCGCGCAATCAGCATTTGGGGGCAATAAACGATGGGAAGAACATCACCCTGAAGCGGCAGCAGCGTTGATCCAAATAGCAGAAGCCCATAGCCAGCAAGACCCGAGTTTTAAGAGTAGTATCGCCTTCACGCGGTTGACGGCATCTGAAGCACTGCGCCAACTCAAAGCGTTAGGCTTTGATGACGAACAACTGCCGGGAGCTAGCACGATGGCGGTGATTTTGAATCGGTTGGGCTATCGCCTGAGAAAAGTGGTTAAAGCCAAGCCCAAAAAAAATCCCTGAAACGGACATGATTTTTGAGAACATTCAGCGACAGGACACTCAAGCCCTTTCACAAGGAGCCAAACGCATCAGCCTCGATTGTAAAGCAACGGTCGAATTGGGTGACTATTCTCGGGGTGGAGAAACCCGAGGCGACCATCAAGCCAATGACCATGACATGGGTAATAAAGAGAAACATATTCCTTGTGGCATTGTCGATGCAGATACGGGAGAGTTGTTCATTGAGTTTGGCAGTTCTGCCAAAACCAGTGATTTCATTGTCGATAGCTTGCAAGCTTGGTGGCAGAAACTGACGGCTGAGGTTCAACAAACCATTCCATCGATCCAAATCAAGCTGGATAATGGGCCTGAGAATAGTGGCGTTCGTACTCAGTTTCTCAAGCGCATGGTGGCTTGGGTTGACCAGCTCAACATCCCGATTCAACTGGTCTACTATCCGCCCTACCATAGCAAGTACAATCCGATAGAACGCTGTTGGGGCATTCTGGAACAACATTGGAATGGCACAAAACTGATTGATGTCAATACCATGATGGCTTGGGCGCAGAGCATGACTTGGAAAGGACTACATCCTTTCACCAACCTGAATCAGTCAATTTATCAGAAAGGAATTTCCTTGACGAAAAAACAAATGGATGAGATTGAACAGCGATTAGAGCGCCATCCCACGTTGCCAAAGTGGGATATTTTGATTAGACCTGTTTGAAAGGTACTTTATTTTCAGGAAATGACCTAACAAGTCACTGCTTATCTATCTGGCCTATCAAGCTGGCGCTGCCTGCGGTTGGTCAAGCTTTCTGAAATTGCTTCAGTTCTACGAGTCTGATCGGCTCTGACTTTATCCATGTCGTTGCCTAGTCCAGGCGCATCCAGCCGTCCGGTAGCAGGATTAATGTATGACTCTGACCGAGCCGCGATGATGCGGTCGAGCGTTCCGTTGCGACCAAAGGCAGCAGCCTCGCTCTGATTGAACTGGTCAAGAATAGAAAGGACTTCCATTTTCTCTAGCGTTACCCCTGCGACCTCAGCTCGTTTTAGAATCATCTTTTCTGCCTGACGCAACTTAAACATCTGCTTGGCATCCGCATCTTCGGGACTAGCCGCACCGTGCTGATAGGAGAAATTGCCCTGATTTGTAACACCATTGCCAGGATCAACATGACTGCTATAGGCACTCGTTTTTCGGCAGCTCGCATCGCGAGTACCCTCCGCCGCGCCAATGCTGCAAATGAGATCCTCGGCCGTGATTTTAGAATGCGAGATTGCCTCTAAGCCATCGGGCACTCGTCCGGTTAACAGCCACGACAGTATCCCTGCCGAAGGATTCAAGTGCTGGCCTAAAGCATTTATTTGCTCGGCATGGAGATGCGGCCCGGTGACCACGCCCGACTTGCCCGTCAGTGCAATCTGCTCGCCAGCTACTTTCACACCACTAAAGCAGCGCTGTAAGTGCATCAACTTAATCGTTTGTCCCGGCAGCAGATCGCTACTAACCAGGGCAATCAATCCGCCCTTTGGGTCGCGCCAGCAGCTTACGCGGACAGTCGCACCAATGGACGCATCAGCCAACGCATAGATCGGCGTTCCCACGGGCGTCTGAACATCGGCTCCCAGGTGCGGCTTGCGGCCACCATCAATCGGGTGAGTGCGATCACCATACTCGCTCGATACTTTGAATCCGGCCACGACATCACCCACTCTTACCGGCGACTGACTGAAGGGATTGCGTAGCTGCGGGCCAACGCGCTGACGCGCACCGGGAACATCAACCAACGCTAGCGCCACATTCACGCCGTGGTGAAACGGACGGTGAAAGTTATAGGCCAACGCTGGAACGGTGATGCCAGCGGTCAAGGCCCAGGTCAAAACAAAGGTTTCTAACTTCATTCGTCTACTCTTACGCCCTCCCTTTTTTGGATCAACGTAGAAAGCTCAGGCAGCTCGCCGATAAGGGCATAGCGTTGAAAGCCCGGAACCCACCAGTTGAGGAACGACAGAGCTAACGCTAATGAGACAAGTAATACCTGAAGCGCTCTCATTACTTTTCCTCCGCGCCGATCGCCGCCTCTGTGTACTCGTCGGGCACCGGCAGCATTGGCCCAGCTTTGCCTGTTACTAAATTGTTCTTCAGCTCAATAACTCGCTCGGCGGTGCCGTATGAGATGGCTTTAGCAGGCGTCCGGGGCATCTTGGCACGAACGCTGGGGGCGTTGAGGCCGTAAGTCACCGCGTCAAAAACAACATAAATCAGGCCAACAGACGCAAGCAGTCCCATCACCTGAAAGAACGCTTTGTCCGGGCGTCCGGCTGAACGGAACGGCAGGCCGAATCCTTGCCGAAACTGTTGGAAGCGACTGCTGAGGTGATTGCCAACGCGATCGCCATCCACAGGTGAAGTGCTCGTCCGTCTTCGATAGGGTGGTCTGGTGCGATCGCTCATAGGTTCAACTCCGATTGGGTGGTTAATAAGGTTGTTCTTGAATGCGTTGGCGGAATGGCTCAGGTGAAGTGGTCGTAAGCAGCTCCGCGATTTCTACGGCGTCTGCACCTCCGCGAATTGAGGCAAAAGAATGTCCTCAGCGGGTATCTTTAAGGCCCACTGCTTAGGTTCAGTCGGGTTATCGAACGAACCCAGGCCATAGGCATTGACAGTGGCCAGAAAACGGATCAGGGCGTCCGTGTTTTCAAAGTGAACTTTGCCCCAGTCGTCGCGCAGCTTTGAAATCGGCAGGAGTTCGCCTGCGCTGAAGCCCCGTTTGACTAGCCAGGTGCAGAACGCTTCAGCTTTGTCGATTTCATACAGCAGCGTCCAGTCATCCCGACAGCCGTTGAGCGTAGAGCCTGCTATCGGCGTCGGGACATGGCTTTCAATATTTGCGCTGGCTGCGGGCGTCTGTCTCGGCGCGGTGGCCCAGCGTCCGGCAGCGTCTGCCAAGCGTTCTTCAGCCGTTAGTTCTGGCGCGGTGTTTTCGGTTTCAGGTCGCAGGGCTGCTGCTGCTGCTCGGAAGTAGGGGGCAAAGTCGCTGGGGTATTTGTCCGGCCCTAAAATTCCAGGTAGCTGAAACTTGATTTTTTCTCCGCCCAGGTACGCGGCACCTCGGGGACTGATTTCACCTTTACCTGTCCACTCTGGGTCATCTTCGGCATCGTCTAGGCTCGGTTCAGTCTCTAGCTTCAGGACGACGGATTGATCCAGTAGTCGAGCAGTACGGCCTGAATCCATCGACTCGCCGCCCAGCATCCCTTTTTCGAGACCGTGGGCTGGCACGATCAGGTTCAGAATTGATTTGCGCAAGTCCTGACTGGCGCTGAAGATGACCTGCTGAGATAAGTCGCCCAGGTTGTAGAGGGTATGCCAGTTGGAGAATTCTTCCAGCACGATGGAAACTCGCTGGATATTTTTCTGGCCGTTCTGCTGCCGGGGGGTGGCTAGGGCGTCCGCCAGCAGTTTGGGCAGGCGCTGGCGGATCGCTTGGGCAGTGCCAAGGACTTCATCGGCTGAGGCATAGAGCTGGTTTTCTTTGTCGTGGTGGTAGTGAGGGTTGCATACGACGATGCGATCGCCCCGGCGTACCTGTCGCCAAGTGACGAGCTGATCGGCCAGCAGCGTTTTACCAGCCCCCTGATCGCCCCAGATAATGAGACACCGCGCAGCCATTGCTGCTTTAATCGGGGGATTTTCGGCAATAAAGCCATTTAGCAGTTTTTGGCACTCGGCAATCAGATCAGTAACTTCGGGTTCAGAGACTTCGGGTTCAAGGTCGAGGCCATCACCAACAACATCGACTGCGGCGGGTGCTAGGGTGCGCGGATCTTCGGTAGCAAGTACGGCGCTGATGCCGACACCGGCTAGACCCACAATCGAGAGCAGGACGCCGCCAAGTCGGACTCTGGGATCTCGAAATTGGGCAGGGATAGTTTCACCGGAGACGCCTGCGCTATGAGCAAGCTGCAAGTCAGCGCGGGAGTAGAACTGCGGATTGGATATGGCCAGCCACGCGCCTGCTAGACTGGCGAACACCGAAAGCGCAGCGGTGCCGTAGGCGGTTCGGTTGAGTTCAAGGTCTGCTCGGTAGGCCATCGCCGTTAGTCTCCTAGCGTGTTCTCGATTCGCTGCTCAATGCTGTCAGCGCTGATAGTCGGGCCTACCTGCATCGGCTCGCCTTCGCCAAGCCACATTTTGTTGAGGGATAAAGCATCTCTGGTAGCAGTGCGGTAGGTCTTGAGCGTGAGCTTGGTCGTTTCAAAGTCGGGAGTTCTAGTTGAGTAGTCGCCAAGGGCAGCGATCGCAGCTAGATAAACTCGTTCGCCGTCGATGAACTGGGCGTAGTCCTGGTTTTTGTGACCTTCAGCCATCCGCGCTAGGCCATCACCTGCATAGCGCAAGAAGATACAGTCGGCCTGTGTGATGCCAGATTCAACGCAGGCTTGAAAGTTGATGTCGCCGAGTTTATCGGTGGGCAGCTCGCCACCTGCTTCAATCTCCTTTCGGGCCAGTTCTTGAAGTTTGGGGACTTCAGCGGCGATTAACAGATCTCGCTTGTAGGCACTCAGCAAGTCCTGAGATAGTTGGGCATGTTTTCTCAGATGCTCTAGGGCGAGCTGATTGGTAGGCGCATCGAGATTGCCTCGGTTAGTGCGAGCATCAACGCCAACGGCTTGAGCTAAGGAATAGAGTGGATCGCTGTAGGTGGCTCGTAGGGGTTCAACGTTGCGGGCAATCGGCGCTTCTATTTTGGGAGCGCTCATCGCCGATACCAGACTCCAGAGAGTAAGCAGCGTTAGTGGGATACCAGCTAGGTAGATAATCCGACGCCGGGGGCTGATGCTTTGGATGCGTCCGCGTAGTGTCTGCCAAACGGACGCCCTTTTAATTTGGGTGAACTTCACAGGCTTCACGCTGCGATCTCCTCTAGCTGATTTGTTTTTGCCTGACTGGTTACTGGCTGGCTGGTTGCTGACTGGCTGTTCTCTTTCTGACCAGCTCGATACTGACTGATAGCTTGGGCGATGCGATCGCTCAGATCGATGCCGTACTGTTGAGACAGAGACTTTCCCAGCGTTTCGCCTGCCGCTTCTAGGTTGCGGTCAATAGCAGCAGGCAGGTGCGTTTGTATCCGCTCTCGCAGCAGTTGTTCAGCCGCAATCGGCGCGATGTCAGCAGCAATAGTCTGAGCGAGACCATCTAGGTCTGGAAGGTTGAAATTAGTAGGAGTCCTCTGTACGGGTGGGCCTTCGGCTTTTTCCATACCTGCCAGCACCCAACCTTCAGCCATTGCTCGAAACTGCTTGGCTCTAAGAGACTGAACGTGAAAGCCGAGCTGGATAACGCCGCGCTTTGTCCAGAGCGTCTGATTCTTAGAGCCTTTGATCCAGTGCTTGTTTTCTTCAAATTCGTCGCTCTTCTCAGACTTATGGCCGCGCAAAGTACTGTCGCTAACGCCGTAGCCTTCCGCTACTTGGGCCGTGCTGAGCAGCCAGTCGTGAGCATCACTAGGCTGAGCCTGCTTGAGGATGGATTGGATGTCAATTGCACTCATAGGACAAATGAAGGCACCTGGCCCTCGTTGATAGTGGGCAAAAGGCTAAAAATGCTGACTGGCAATGTCTTTTTTAGAATAAAGGCAATGTAACACAGATAATGTTACTTACGATCAATTACTGATTGTGCTATCAAATTCGTGCAGAAACTCTTTGGGTGTAGGCTTATCGCATTTACTGATTGTTTTATGCGCCTGTGTACATAGACCTGCCGATTAGTTTTATCCACCTAGAAAAAGACTGGTGGGAGGGCTATTACCTCAAAGCTGTTTCAGACTTAGGCTGGAACAAGAAGCTGCTGCTAACTCACATTGCTTCAATATTTTGTGAGGAAAATGAGGATTTTTTGCTAGTGTGCTGTGACATAGAGGCGAAAGCAAGGGGCTTAGATCCGTCCTCTGCTAGGTTTTTCGATCTTTATTCCGAATGGCGCAGACCGCTTCCCGACTATCAAAGTAGCGAGTTTCCGACATTCCCGGTTTCGCCGCTTGCCAACGTCATTGATCCAGAATCCACTATGCTCAATCGAAGAGCGTTTGCGAACATTCGATTGAGTCAGTTGCACAGCGTTTATCTACGAGTGCTGAGCTGTACCGACAGAGGAATATCGACGGCTATCTTGATGAGTCGGATAACGAAGCAGCACTTTCAAAAGTATGGAAACAGGTATCTCAAACAGTTTGAGGCTGATACTCAGCATACAATTCGACCTGTCATACTCAGCAATCCTTGAAAAGGATGTTGGCTCATCTTCTAAATGTCTACCGGGTGCTGTTGCATCTGGTCTTTATTTAATCCTGTGACTCTTTCTCTACATCTATATCTTCCACAGCAGAGCTGAGTTCCATTTTTAGTTGGTCGATACTAGGCAGATTTTCCTGAAAATTAGGGGGAAGCTGAGACTGAAGCTGGTAGGTCGATACACCAATAGGCTGCTGAGTGCCTTGAAGAGCAAACTCTACTGTAGTCTTGTCTTTGGACTTACAAAGGATGATGCCAATAGTAGGGTCGTCGCGATCGCTCCGAAGCAGGTTATCGACAGCGGCGACATAAAAGCTCATCTGCCCTGAGTGCTGAGGCTCAAACTCGCCCATTTTGAGATCGATAACAACGTAGCAGTGAAGGTGAACGTGGTAGAAGAGAAGATCTAGCCTATAGTCTTTACCACTGACAACTAAAGGATATTGACTACCTAAGAATGCAAAGCCCAGGCCCAGTTCTATCAGAAAGTCATGAATATGATCGATGAGGGCGTTCTCTAAGTCTCGTTCTTGAGCACCTTCTCTAAGCGTTAAAAAGTCAAAATTGAACGGGTCTTTGAGGAGCTGCTGAGCAAGGTCAGACTGAGGAGCTGGAAGCGATCGCTCAAAGTTAGTGGTAGAACTTCCTAGCCGATCAAAGAGATTGCTTTCGATTTGCATCACAAGAATGTCCCGGCTCCACCCATTTTCCAATGCTTTTTGGGCGTACCAGAGTCGAGAATTCTTTTCTTTAAGCTTGGTGAAGAGGGCAATATTGTGTCGCCAAGGCAATTGGCCAACGCTGCGTTGACCAATTTCAGTCTCACTGTACGCTTCGGCAAACGCTCGCATGTACTTCAAGTTAGTTTTAGAGAAACCGACCATATCAGGAAACTCTCGCTTGAGGTCTGCGGCTAGACGATCAATGACTTTACCGCCCCAACCTTGCTCTTCCTGGCGAGTGAGAACTTCATTTCCAATTTGCCAGTAGAGCAGTATTAGCTCCTGATTTACAGCTAATACTGCCTTCATCTGTGCTGAGCGGATACGGCGCTTTAGCGCATCGAGGAAATCAGCGTAAATGCTATCAGAAAATAGAGAGGGTTGAGTTGGCATAGAGATGGCTATAAGGTCTAAGAATTTCTGAGATAGTAGAGCAGCAGCAGCAGTTCATCGTGGCTGAGCTGATAGCGGCGCTTGCCGTCAAATCGACTAGCAATAAACTCGTTAGTCTGCACCAGCGTCCACTCTAGACTGCGAACCTGACGCTGAATAGCTTGGATAACTTCATCTTCCTCAATGTCGATACTTGGGTTTGAAGGGAGCTGCACCACAGAAGGCTTAGGTTTAGGTGGAGGAGAGGGAGGGACTAATCGTAGAATAGGCATCTCAGCCTGTGGAAAACTTAGCGGCTCCCCCCGCACCCCCCTCGGAGCAGAGGTTTTAAATTCTTTTTTGAAAGAATCTTCACGCTGGGCGGGCCTACACTTCATTGTTTCTTCTTTGGTCTGTAATTCCCTGCTAAACATAGGGTCTGGCTTTTTTGAATCGGGCGGGGTAGGCGGCTCTATAGGTGCTGTATCGACCGCTGCTGCCGCAATTACACACCTTTCTTCTGGTTTCTGATGCTCCGGGTGCCATAGCACTTTGTGACGGTACAGTGTCCCCAGGCTCGTACCCGCTAGTTCCGATATTGCTTGTGCCCTCGCAGTAATTGCTTCCGGTAGGCGATCGCTCTCTTCTAGAATCGTGATCGCCGCTTTGATTTCTTCCTGCGCTGTCAGTGAGCGCCGTTGATTAAACGGCACAACGTTGTCAACAGGGCGCGATTTCGCGTGAGTGCCTAGCGGCCAGTAATACTTCTCGACTGCTTTCGCCCAGCTACGCGACCGCACTTCGATTTGATGTTGATGGCCGCACCACTGGGCATAGCCGGGAGCACCAGTGGCCGTCTCGCGAATATATTTGATGAGCGCATCGCCGCTTAGCTCCTCGAACACCACGCCGTAGCAGCCAATCTGCTTCAGAAGATGGTTCGTTTGGTGTGCGTCTGTCCAGCCTTCGGCGATTGTGATTTCTAAATCCTGTCGCCATGCTTCTACGTTATTCAGTCGGCGACGGGGCTTAGTCAGTCGGTTTTGTCGGGCAATGAGCAGAGCGCTGCTCAATTCGCTCATGTCTTGACCGATTGAGGCGATGTCCCATATACGAAACAGGTCACTGAGCTGATTGCTAATTCCTTGCAGGTCATCGTCTAGCAGCCATGAGCCGGTCTCGGGCTGAAGCGGCAGGCGGTGGCCCTTATAGAGAATCTTCGTAACGACGCCGTAGCTTTTATCGTTGGGGAATATCTCTAGCTGGCCTTCTTTAACTTCAAAGCCTTGCGTTTGGAGACAGAATTTGATGGCGACGGCCAAATTAAACGTATTGACCACTCCGTTTAGCGGGAAATAGAGGTGCAGGCCGTCGCTCCAGCTAGAGCGCACCAAGAATGTCCGGGTGATGCCGATAGTTTCCAGCGCTATCTGGAGTTCTGCGATCGCATTCGGGTTTTGCCTCGGATGGTACTGGCTCTCTACGTCGATATCCAGCAGGCCGTATTCAGTCGTGTGATCAAACCGAACGCCTAATATCTCAGTCGGATCGGCCCAACGGTGATACAGCACCCGACTTTTCATCGGGTAGCGGCGTTCGGTTTTCCACTCGGGCTTTAGCTTTAGATGCTCCGTCTGCCAGTCCAGCTCCTTTTGAACCGGTTGCTCTGGGTCTGGCACCTGGGCATAGATGAAGTCCCAGCGGTTTTTAAGGAAGATGCTGCTAAGGCGCTGAGCTAAGGGATCTGACGGCAGCAGGTCGTCATTGCGAATTGCGATCATGTTCTATCTCTCTGGGGGGGTGAGTGAGAGACAGGCCGCTGTTGACTACATATTTAAAACTGCGATCGCAATTCTTGCCACTATTGAGTAATAGCTGCTAATATGTTGACAGCACAAAGGGTCACTCAAAAAACCGCCGCCAAGCAATAATTTAGAGTCCCGCCTATCTCGATTAATGAAGACCTCAGTTGTTTGCGCATCTGGGGTTTTCGCTTTCTTACTAAAAAATTACGCCTATATACACTCCTTACATAACACTGGTGCGTGTGTATTGTATTATGAAATCGTAAATTTGATCTGCGCTATTTATTATTATGAAATTCGGCGAAGCCCTCAAAACTACGCTAGAGCATTTTGGTCTGACAGCAAAAGACCTATCAAGCCGGTCTGGTGTGGCAGGTAGCCGACTATCACGCTTTTTTAATGGATATGCGATGACAAGTGACGGTCTAGAGCAGATATGGGATGCTTTAGACGATGAGGCTTTCCATTTTATGCTTGAGAAAATAGTCATACACCGACCTATTCATTTAGTCGCAGAGAGAAAGCAAACGCTTTTGGAACAAGTTCAGAATCTCAATCCGGCGGATCAAGCCGAGCTTTTGACGGTGCTTGCAGAAAAGATAAGGGCTAACTCTGAAGCTCAAAATGCAAACGGATCTAAGATTTTGGCAACCAGTCAATTAAGGGCATAGCCCTTTTGCAGCCTCCGTATCTCAGCTTTAAACAATTCTTACCGTAAAAATACGTAGCGAGACGCAGCATTCTGTATCTTAAACCTACGACGTAATTTTGATCGGAACTCAAGCAATTGTGAAACTGCTCTGTAACGCTTTTGACGCAACCCTCAAGGAGTTCGATATCAAGGGGCTTTACCTCGCGGAGGAGGCTGACGTATCGACGGGTATGATCTCCAACTTTAGAAACGATACCAACGCGATCACCACAGACAGCTTAGAAAAACTGCTAGCGGCCCTGTCTGACGAAGCCTTTGCATTTTGGGTTTCGCAGGTCACCCATAACCGGAACCTGGAAGAATTTGTCGAAAGCCCGATTGCGCTCAGGAGCTTTGTGCATAAGTTAGACAACCATGCTGCTGCTGAACTACTTTCAGCGCTCGCCGCCAAGCTGAGAGAAAGTACGCCAAATCAACCGCCTCCTCAAGACCCGCCACCATCTAAAGATTCAACCAAAGGATGATTTTTCTTTTTTCGTCAAGAAATCCTAAGTGGTCTACGTATATATAAGCACATGAAAGCAATGGCTATAGACGTAAACCTACACTAAATTCTTAGACGATTTTCAATGGAAAGCGACACTGAAGGGCCGTCTTATCCAGATTATGGGGCCGAGATAGAAACGAGCCTAGAAGTAGAAGACATCTGCGAAAGGATTGAAGTCCTTTCTAGAGAGGAGAAATCCCAGCTCATTCATAGACTCATCGAGACGCTAACCATTGATGAGATAGCAACCGTCTTAGACGAAGTAGCTATCAGGCTACACGAGACTTAGCAATCATCCCAAGGCTTTTCAGCCATCCTTAAAGCGCCCAGACAGTTTAAGGACGGCTGATGTGCAAAGCCCTCACGACGCAAAGTCATTGGTAGCAGGTAGTCGATAGTTCGCATCGGGCCATCTGCTATAGGCCGCTGAGCCTAGCTGCTGGACTTCAACGCTATATGACTGTACATCCCTGGCTGCGACGAATAGTTGAGGATTTTCAGGATAGTAGCTTAGCGCAATTTCGAGCAGGTGCTTGACCATCTGTTCAAAGTTCCGATTTTGGGTGGGTGCGAGCTGCCAAATTCGCTCGGTCGGTAAAGACTCAAACATCGCTATCCAGGCAAAGAATTCGTCGATGTGAGAAGACGCAGAAGTTCTCATCGGCAAAGACAGTACGCTTTCGATCAGCCCGTTCAAGTACTTGGAGCGGGTAGCAAAAGCGGATCGCCTGACATCATCAGCGAGTCTAGTCGGCAAAGTCGGATCGTAGTAAGAAAACTGTAGCTTTAATCTGTTTCCATCTGCGGCTTTATAATCCACCACACGACATCTCCATGAACTGAAAGATATTTACGAACCAGCAAAAAACTCGCAACTCATCGTGACAAATGTAAAGTTTTTTGATGTGAGATAGCACCCTTTTTTTGAAGATCCACACCCTTTACTTAAAAAAGGTATGTTCCTCTCTAATCTTTTAGCATGAAACTTAAAAAAGGGATTAGCTTTTTCCAGAAAGCAGCACTTTAGGGAAAAAAGCCTGCTTTTTTTCTAAAACTCCTGCCTTGATAGCTTTTGAGAGATCCCGTAGCATCTTGGAACATCAAGTTTTCGCTTTCGCTGCTCCGTACATACACGGAGCTAGGGAAATTAATTAAGACCGTAAATCAGGGAAAATTAAGGAGTTTCAAGATGACACCGAACCGAACTCGGTACAAACAGGTCGCCTTTAGAATTATTTTAGGTTTTGCAGCTTGCAGTGCTTTGCTGTTCGCCATTACGCATCCACAAGTCTCATACCTCGGGCTGCTGGCCATATCAGCCGTATTTAGACAGCAATCTATTCATAGAATTGAATATTGGCTCAGGCGCTTTGCACCGATCAAGATGTTTGCTTCAATCGGTGCATTGGCCGCGATCGCCAACCTCGTCACAGGCACAGCGGCTTCAGCCCAATGGACAGGCGCTCAAACAGCGGCTAACACGGCTTTGTCTACCTATATCGGCGCAGATGTGGTGAAGCTCCTGTTTACCGTTGTCTTTCTGCTGCTGTTCTTTTTAATTATCGGCGGGCTGATGACCTGGGGATACAAAGCCTTTCGCAATGAAGATGCTGCCGTGCCAATGACCGCCTTTATCGTTGGCACCATCATCTTTGTTGGCGGAGAAGTTTTTTCAAAGCTGTTCTTTAGTGGTGGCGCAACGGCGACGACACCACCCCCAGCTACATAGCTAAACGTTTTTAATTGCTACGACTTATGGAGAACCAGCCTTACGTAGAAGTCAATAAGGCGATGTCTGAACCGTTCATGGTGGGCCTGCTGCCGGTGGGTCTAATCGGGCCAGTCGTCTTGTGCTTGTTTATTTCCTATCTGCTGACCCAGCTACTCTGGGCCGTGCTATTCGATGCCCCTTCCTACTTCTGGACAATTGGGCTGTTCTTCTGGCTAGCTGCCACTTATTACACGGTCATTGGAGATCAGCCCTGGCGCATCAAGAATCAGCTTGCCTGGATGCCGACCTATCGCAGAGGATTCTACGCGGTCAAACCGCTTTTAGAAGATCATGATTAAATCCAAGAGAAAACTCCCTGGCCTTTCGGATCTGGCTTTTGAAGATCACTGCAATCTGCTAGCCATTACTCGCTTTAATGTTCAAGGCAGTGACATCGGAGCCTTTTTGTTAGAGACAAAACAGCTCGGCGTCTCCCACTATTCCTTCGTTTTTGGATTTCGCTTCCCAGGGATTCATACGCTACTGGATAAGGGCATTGCCAATCGGTTTCTTCAGCGCTTAGACATTGGCCTGAGAAAGATGCAGCCGAACCAGAAGCTTAGGGTTCATTTCAGCAGCTTTGCGCAAGATCGCGCGGCGCAGCAGGAATTATCTGCCCTTCTCAAGCAGCATTGCTCAACCGAAAGCCGGTTCTTTATCGAGGCCGACCGCAAGCATCTTCGTGACCTGACGGCGCGGGGACGGCGGCAAGAAAAAGAGATTGTTCTATTCGCCACCTACTCGGTTGGCAGCTTCGGCAGCGATGCCAGAGGGCTGCTAGAAAAAGGAGTTGGTCTCTTAGCCAACGCCGCCGCTAAATTCGGCGGCAAGGTCGATGGTAAGCAGCAGGCGTTTTACCAAAAGCTATTGGCCGAAGGCTATCGCTCTGGGTTTCGCCCCTGGCTATCACGGCTTTCAGGGATGGGAATGCGGCCAGAGCCGATGAGCGCTGAAGATCTTTGGCTAGACCTAGCCAAACGATTTAGCCACCACCCACCGCAAGAAGTGCCTCACTGCCTCACCATTTCCGATAAATCTGGGCATCTAGAGATCGAAGAAGAGATCAACAGTCCGCTAGAGCCATTAAGCGTTGCGATTAGAGGCGAGAACGGGCAGGCCGGACATCCTCAGGGCGGGCGTGAGTTTGCCATCGTTAAGAACAAGCTAATTGCCGCACTCGCACTTGAAGAGAAACCGAATGCCTGGATTTCTGCCGAGCATCAGCTTTTCTCGGTGTGGAACGTCATTGCTGATATTCCAGACTGCGAGTTTATCTGCGAGATTAGTCCAGGTGATCGCAGGCGCGCCTATCACCTACTTAACAGAACTGGGAAGGCTGGCATCAAAAGCCTGCAAAGCGCAGCGGGTAAAAATCTCAATACAAAGGCAGGCGCTAACATCGTTGAAGCTACTTCGGCGCAGCACCGGATTAATGCTGGGGTGAGTCCTGTTTTCTTTTCGGCGATCGCGCTCATCCACCGGGAGTCGCAAGAAGAACTTGCCAAAGCCTGCGAAGACCTATCGAGCAACTTCATTCAGGGACATTTCGTTCGAGACAAAAGCATCGCGCTTGATATCTGGCGGCGATCACTCCCGGTGGTAGAAGCGCACCTGCTGCCGGACGGTCGCAGGATGCAGTACCTCTCAGACGAAATAGCTGGAATTATGCCGTTAGTTTGTCCCTATGCGGCTGACGCTCAAGGGTTAGAGTTCATTACGCGCCGAGGGCAACGGCCTGTTCATGTAGATATCTACGCCCGTACCATCGGCGTTCTGATGTTTGCTGAGACTCGTGGCGCGAAAAGCGTTGTAATGGCGGATATGGCAGTTAAGGCGATCGCTCGCGGGATGAACGTCATCGTCATTGACGCCACCCGAGAAGATGGCGCTTCGACCTACACGCAACTCGTTCAGTTCTATGGCAAAGAAGGCGCGTACTTCGACGTGGGTTCTCAGGCCAATAACCTATTTCAACCCCCTGACTTCTCGCATCGCAGCGATTTATCGCCTGCCGTGATTGCGCAGCGCACTGAGAGCTACCAAGAATTCCTTGTCAAGGCGCTCACCGTAATGGTGATGGGTGAAGAAACCAGCGCACTGACAAAGCGAGTCAGAACGTTGCTGATCCAGTCGATTATGCCGTTCTTTTCAAATGAGGTAATCAAAGCCAGATACGGCGAAGCGTTCAGGGCTGGACTCAACTCACCGACCTGGGCGAACATGCCGACCTTGAGCGACTTTGTTGAATTCTTCACCACCGTAGACTTTCAAATCTCGGGCGAAAGCGTCTTAATTGGTGAAGCTAGAGAGACGATTCTATTAGAGCTACGGGGATGGCTCAGTAGTCGTATTGGCCGAGCGATTAACTCGCCGAGTACGCTGGACTTCGACGCTTCGCGCTTTACGGTATTTGCCCTATCGAATATTTCAGACGACACAGAGGCTGCTGTACTGGCGCTATCTGCACAGTCCCTGGCGCTGAGGAAAGCCCTTCAGCTCAGAGACTGTCTAGTCGCCATTGAAGAAGCGCCGATTCTGTTGAAGTACAAAGGCTTGGCCGAAATCGCTGGCGAGTTCTGTAGCAACGGTCAAAAGACAGGCATCAAGCCGGTGATTATCAGTCAGACCGTTGAGGCGATCACAGACTCAGTGATTGCTAGTCAGATTACCAATAACCTCAAGGTGCGGCTAATCGGCTGTATTACCCAGTCTTCAATCAACAGTTTCTCTCAGCTTTTAGGCTACAGCCCAGACGCACTCGCCGCCAACGCGGAGAAGTCGTTCTTCGTTGATCCGCAGGAGATGCGCTCTTCCTGGCTAGTGGACATTGATTCCACCCTAATTGAGTGTCACCACTATCCGAGTCCTGAATTACTCACTATCGTTGCCAACAACCCGGCTGAAAGAGCCTTCAGAGATCGCATTCTGGCTCAGCACAGCAACAAATACGTAGGCATCGTCAGAGCCTGCGAAGCCTATGTACCAGCGCTACAAGCGGGTCACTTCAGCCGGGGTAGTCAGCTCAGCCTAGAGCAAACCAGTGACCAAACAAATTTAGATAATGTTGTGGAGCTAAGACATGCCCATGCCTCTTAAGCCGGATCGATTTTTAACTATTGTATTGCCTTCTCTAGTCGCTGCTTCCATAGGACTGCCTGCGATCGCCGAACCGCCAGCCTTAGAAGCATCCTCAAATTCAGCGCCGTCAATCGCAGCGGGGGCTGAAGATGGCGGCATTGCCTGGGGCCAATCCGGTTCGGTTACGGGTTCTATTCCAACAGAAGTTTGGGAGGTGATGCAGTCCGAAACCGGCAACTGGGGTGATAGGTTGGGCGGCTATGAGGACATTTTTAGAGACGGAGCGCAGGCAGAGGACATCTGGAGCCTTGCGCAGACGCAGCTAGAACTTCCTGAATCGGTTGGCCAAATATTTTCTAATGGGAGTAGCGCACCGGGTTCTATTCCGGCAGGGGTCTGGGATGTCATGCAGGCTCAAAGCGGCTTGCCTGAAAGCTATGGCAACGAAACCTTTGGCAGCTTGGAACAGATTTTCTCAGGCGGGAGCAATCCCTATGACTTCAGCAGCGTCATCAATCGCGACAATTGGGGAATCTCTTCTTTCTCCAACGTTATTCCTACCAATACAGGTCAGGACATAAGCAACAGCAATTCAGCAGGCGGGTGGAATCCGTTTAAGCATCTATCCAAGTGGATACAGGACACACCGCTAGCAAAAGCGATGGGTTCATGGGGCAAGCGCATCAGAGGCGCATTGGGCGGCTCAAGTTTTGGCTTCTTTACGAGAAATCAAGTCGTAAAAGAAAGGGATCAGGCCAACCTACTTGACCAGGAAATTGCTCGGATGATGGCAGAACCTCAACTGGGCGAATCCGGCGAACAGTGGATGACGACAGAAGCGCAGGATGCCATGTCTGTTCTAGGGGGCGGTCTTCAAAGCGCTGGCGCTGCAATACAGATAGCTCAAGAGTCTCAAAGTCTGACCAGTACTCAGGATGTAGCTAAAGCAGTCGCGCAGCAGGGGGGACAAAATGCGGCACTGAGCGCGGCTGTCTTACAGATGCAGGCGCAGAATCAAGCTTCTCTTCTACAGCTACAGCAGCTCACGTCCTCAGCGATTCAGCTATCTGCCAACAACAGCGAAGGGGTCGATGAAGCCAACCGCAGGGATCGAGCGGAGCGCTCTAATGCGCTCAGGCAGAGCGCGAGTGAGTTTATCTATGTGCCCGACGTTTTCGATTAGTTTACCAAACTGCTAAGCATTGACGAGAGCATCGCTATGAGAAAAGTACAGCCTTTTTACAGCCGAACATACAACAGGATATATGTCCTTCTCACTACTGCCATCTTGAGCTGTGCGATCGCCTTCGCCGTAACGCCTGTATGGGCGCAGCAGGTTCAAGGCGGCAAGATTCTACAGGAGTCTATAGATGCAACTAAAGTCTCAACCGCTGCGATGGATGAGATGTGGGTAGAGATATTTGCCATTGACGGTGCGCTCTACAATCAAGTCGTCTGGCTGGCGACGGTTATTTTAATCGTAGGCTTCTTTTTCTATATGCTCTCATTTGCTCAGGCAATGCAGTCAAATGATCGAGACAAGATAATGGAGATTATTGTCTGGGGATTGCTTATCAGCATTTTGATAAACAGTCAGGGCGCTGTACTTAAGAAAGCAACCGTTATCGCTCGCGACTTCATCAACGACAAAACCAAATCTATTTTAGTAGTGCAGATTGGAGAACTCACTATTCAAGATGCTTTGCAGGATGTCATCCTAACCGATCAGGCTAGAGAGCGGGTGAAGCAAGCTTTCAGCGACTGCGAAGCGAAAGAAGGAGATGCTCAGCTAGCCTGCTTAGAAAAAGGCGCAGAAGAAGCGGCTGCTATCGTCAAAGAGTATGAAAACAGCGGCTTTTGGCCAGCGGGCCTAAGGCGATTCGCGGGTAACGTCAACACCATTAGCCGCGACGTTAAAGAAGCCAGAGCTAATGGTGACTTAGACAGCAGAGCCGAAGCCTTCGGCCAGTGGGATGCCAACGTGTCGAGTTTGATTTGGCAGAGCGCGACCAATTCGAGTAGTCGAGAGTTCTTGAAGTCGTTTCAAAACTGGTTTACGTTTGGCTTTGAATTTGCCATGCTTCTCACGGGGCTGCTTGGCCCACTGGCTGTAGCAGCCTCCCTAATTCCAAAGCAGCCTAGAGCCTTAGTCTCTTGGATAATTGCTTTTTTCAGCATCGGTATTCTTAAACTCTCCTACAACCTGCTGATTGGCTTTGCCGCTGTCTACGCCTCTAAGTCTCAAATGCAGGATTTAGGTTCGTCTGGCTTTCTGCTGATGATGAGTATGGGCGCACCGCTCATATCAATCGCCGTCGCGGGCGGGGGCGGGGCCGCTATTTTCTTTGCGCTGGGCAGAACCACTGCAATGGTGGCCACCATCATTCCGATTGCAGGTTCAGCGGCAGCAGGCGCGATGCCGACTCGAAGATAGCCCTGATTGAAATCATCGTCAAAATCAAAATAGAAGAAATAGGAAACAACAAATGCTTCTAAAAGGAAAAAGAGCAAGAGAACCCATCCTCCCCAAAATAGGCGGTGACAATCTGCTACCGCTGTCGATGATGATTATGGCCTGCTCTACGCTGCTGCTGGCCTTGGGCTTCCTTTGGCAGGGTGGAAAGCTCGCCAGACTCGCCAACAACGAACATCCTACGCTGGTTCAGTCCTCAGAGGGAAAGTCGTTCATCGCGCTGCCTCAAGCCTACGACTATCGCAGCCCGCAGCTCCTTCAAAACACCGCAAAAGACTGGGTAATGCTTACGTTCTCCTGGGGAGAGACGGCGAGCAGCGTTGTCTCTGGCAGCATCGATCTCACTGAGCATGAAAGCGGCAAGATTCCGCTCTCTGCCTACAAAGCCTCTATGCTGCTCAGCGATGATTTTAGAGATAGCTTTTTGAGCACATATACGGCAGAAGTCTTTACTCATGAAGCAGCTCAGGGTTCCTTATCGAGTCTGTATGTCCCGCTTCAGGTGCTGCCACCGGAGGAGATTAGCACCGGGCGCTGGGAGGTTGAGGTGCTGGGCAGTCGCTATATCTCGACGCCTCAAAACCCGGCAGGGAAGATGGTGCCTGCCAACTTCCGAATTGAGATGATGGCTGCTGAGATTCCTCAGTCGCCGCTGGAAGAGGATGCGAGTGCGTCTGTCAAAGCCGTCTACCAACTGTTTGAGTCTGGAATCCGAATTACAAAAGTAGAGGAATTGCCCCATGCCAGTCGATGAAACGCTCATTAACAAAAGCAGTGAAGAGGTGACCGGCGAAGATGTTCGGACAATGCTTAATGCACCGCCCGAAGAAGAACGCCCCTTAATCGAGTCGGGCATCTTTGACGAGAAGCAGCCTGCTCAACCGATATACAAAAGCATTCCGCTCAAGTTTGCCCTAGCAGGTGTCGCTGCACTCTTCGTTATGGTGCCTGCCATGAGATTATTTTCAGGCAACTTACTCTCGGGAAATAAGCCAACAAAGATAACGGAAACAGAAGAGAGTAACCGGGCAGAAACAGAGGAGGAAAAAGCACAGCGGCTAGTCGAAGAAGAAAACACTAACCTCAAACGCAATCTAGCGCTACAAAATCAGTCTTTTACAGCTCAAGAAATAGAGGATACTGCGGTTGCTGAAGGCGCAGCGCAAACGCAAAAAGAGACTCAGAGTAAACCAACGCAGGCAGTCACACCGTCACAACAGCAACCCGTACCTGTATCGCGGCCCATCGCGGCTGTGGCTTCCAGGCCAGCGCCGGTTCGTCCGGCCATATCTGAAAGAGCGATCGCACCATCTCGATCAACGCCATCACCAGCTACCGCTGAAGCCCCAACCCAACCGCCTGTAAATCTCGCGGAGATTGCAGCAGCAGGAAACTATGGCCAGTTACCTAGCCGCCCAATGCCTACGCAAACTATGCAACCTGTAGTTTCAGCGGCAGGCATTCCTAGTTTTGTGACTATAGCGAATCGGGATGGTTCATTTTCTCGCACTGACTCGATTCCTGTCAGCGTCCGCACTCAGGGGCGACCGGCTGCAACTGAGGCTATTTCTGAAAATTCAGACGCCACCACGCGGCCTGTACCGATGGTCATGAAAGGGATTGTGCCAACCGCTTCAGCAAAGCGCCAACCATCAGAGTCAACGCCTCAAGAAGAGGTTTTGCTAAGCGAAGTGGATACCTACGAAGCGCAAAGAGATTTCATTATGGGAGAAACAGAGTCGCTAAGGAGTGCGAATACATTACCCTCGCTCATTCTACCGGGTAGCACTGCTGAACTAGAGATAACCACTGCTGTTACCTGGACTTCTGACTTACCAAAAGCGCTAGGTTCAGTAATGCTGGTTAGTCCACTGATCAGCGATGGCGCAGAGGTGATGCCTGAAGGGACAGAGCTGATTGTTCAAATCGGTGAACTGTCGGCATCTGGTGCCGTTTCGCTCGATGTTGTTGCAATGGTGCTACCCGGTAGCGGTGAAGTAGCAGAAATTAGCATTCCTACAGGCGCGTTAGAAATTTTGGCGGTCGATGGTGGCTATCCCGTTGCCAGAGCGGAGCAAAGCTCTGAGCGGCAGTTACAGGCTATTGACCGACGGCAGGCAATGCTGGGCGCAATGGGGGCTGCGGGTGATTATCTCAATCGGCCTCAGAGAGAAACGAACGTGATAGGTCTAGGAGGATCTTCTAGTAGCCGAGAGTATGGCTCTGGCTCACTGTGGGGGTCGCTGCTTTCGGGGGCGGCGAACGAGATGCTGCGCAGTCGGGCCAACCGGCTCGATGCGGAAGCCGACAAGCTGATGGATCGGCCTACCATCTGGTCGATTGAGTCCGGCAGACAGCTACAGCTCTTCGTAACTCAGGAGGTAGCACTATGAGACGACTGCTAGCATCGCTTCCGCTGTTGGCGCTACTGGCGATCGCACCATCCGCTAGAGCTAGTGAAGTCAGCGTTCAAACGGCCAGCCGCCAAAAAACGCCTATTGCGGTCGAGGTCGGCGCGGGGCATACAATTGACTTCTCTCAAACCGGAGAACAGGTTTTTAGAGGCTGGATAGGCGATGGTGGCCGCTGCCTCCAACTATCGCCAAGTTCTCCATTGGAAGAGGGCGCGAGCATTCTCTACTTACGACGAATTACGCCCTGCCAGCAGGTCAGCGGATTGCCCGAAGTGAGTCAGACCACCCTGACGCTGGTGACCCTATCGCCTGCGGGTGAAACCAAGATCTACGAGTTCTCTATCGACTACAGTGCGTCGGGCGATAGCCTCACGCGGCTGATTCCAGGCGGGGTTGAACCGCAAGATGCCGTCAGCCGTGCTCAGCTTAGCCAGCTAGATCCGGTTGCGGTCAAGGCAGGGTTGGCAATGTTTGGACTCACATCAGATAGCCCGGTTGCCACTAGAGTTCAGTCGTGGCTAGAAGCGGTTGAAGACGGTCAGGCACAGCGGGCAGCGGCGCAAAGCACTGCTCTGGACTGGGCGCTCCTGCAACGGCTGGAAGCGGTTGGCAAAGAGACGGTCTCAGCCGAGGGGACGATTAGCATATGAGACGCCTTCTCCTGCTATGGCTCGTCGCCGTCCTCTGTTTCTGTGCGATCGCCTTTGGCTTTATGCCCTTCGCGATCGCAGAAGATTTATCGGCAGTAGAAGCCATCTCGTTTAACCAAATTCCACCTTTTGAGCAGGACGGCAACTGGCCTAGCGTGGGAGAGGTGGCGCAGAATATTGGCTATGAGACAGCTCGTAGCTGGCAGGCAGGAGAGTATCCAGTTGATGTCTTGAAAGTAGGGGATATTTTAGAGCTACATCCTGAAGCATTTAGACTCTCTGAGTTAGCAGCGCTAGAAGACCTTTCGATTGCAGATATTGGGCTGGTAGCTGACTTATCACTGGCGTCACTGCTGAAGTCGGTGCCTTTTTCAGGTGACTGGCCAATAGATCAGATGCCGGGGGTCGCCGAAGCGTTGGCTCAGACGGTAGGCATTGACGTACAGCCGAGCGAAACACTCAATCAAGCGATCTTTAAATATCCCGAACTAGGAGAGACTCGCACGGGAGATGCGCTAGGCGAACTTCCCGCAGAGACCATTCCTAATATTGAGAGTTCAACCATCTCTGACTTTGAGGGCTATCAGGATCAGTCACTTTCTAGCATTCCAGGAATGGGAGATGTTGCTTTAGGCGATTTTCCCAATCCCTTAGAATTACTCAACGTCACCGCGCAACAGGATATTGCTTTCGGCCCGAAAGAATATTCTGGCAGCAAGCCAACGCCTAAGCCGGTCTCTGGCACCTTAAAAGAGGGCTTTCAGGTGCCCTGTGTCGGGAGCTGTGCGCATATCGAACTGGCTGGCCCCGGCTGGCAGGGCGATCAGTGGATGACAAAAGACCATCGCATTGCTGATGGCTATGGTGTCTTGGGCGGTGTCGTCAGCGAGGCAGGTGCTTACAGACTGCCGTTCGGTAAGTCATTCGCGCTACAGATTCGCTCAGCCGATGAGAAAACGGGTGCCGCCGACTGGGGACTTGCTTTTAGGTATTGCTATCGCGATACGTTCTTTGACTACGGCTGTACGGCCTATGCATTTGAAGTTCCGTTGGGGATAACAACTTACGAGAAAGACACTGTTCTAACGGGATTCAAAGACCTTTTAGGGGGTTCATCACAGCCGGTGGAAGCGCCGCCTGGGTGGGAAGATTTACGCCCGGAAGCACCCCCAGAAGTTCAAAGCATCATCAATAGCAGTAAAGCTATGCGGCGGGGCGGTAGCAGCTTATGTGGAGAGGGGCCGGGTGGCGTCAACTTTCAAGCACTCTCAGAAGCCTATGGGTACATCGAGGGGGGCTACAGTTCCGTTGGTAGCTATGTTGATCTAGGTGGGGAAGAGCGGGGGTATGGCTTGGGCAAGTACCAGTACATGAGCTATCGCTCTGATGTCAGGCAGATTATTCAGGCGAAGTCGGGGGGCGATGAGTTTTTAAGAAAAGCAGACAGCGGAGCAGCTATATCTAGCGCAGACGTAGAAAAGTTTCTCACACCTGCTGACCAGGACAGTTTGTTCAAGGCAGATCAGACGCGTAACATCGAACAGGCTACGGATGAAGGGTTCACCGGCAGCAGGCTAATCGAACGAATTGGCCAAATCCACTATGGCGGTTCTGCCGCGCCGATTGATGGAAACTGGGCCGATACGCACGGACGGCTGACGCTCAAGACCTATGGAGAAGAGTTAGCAGACAACTATCAGAAGGTCAGTAGTGCTTCTGAGTCTAAATGTAAGGCGACAACGCCAGTAGAGCCGCTGCAAACGCATCTAACTGGCACTTTGAGCGCTCAGGAATACGGTGCTCCAAGGCCAGGAGGCAGATCCCACGCTGGACAAGATTTTGACTTAGGCCCCAACGATACGTTTCAGACCTATATCGGCGGGCAGGTCGTTAGAGTTGGCTATGACGAAGGAGGTTATTACAACTATGTAGACATCTACAATTCAGAGTTGGACGTGGTTGAGCGAGTAGCGGAGATAGATACCTTATTTGTCAAAGAGGGTGACACGATTCAACCGGGTCAAGTTGTGGGTCAAGGCACACAGACAACGGGCGTTGTTCATCTGGAATATCGGCCTCCCGTCAATGAACTCAATCAAGGAGGGTATGGGGCCGAGGGCACCTACGACCCGATTGAATATTTAGAAAACCTTGGCGTTTTGACCAGAAACGGCAATCAGTTGATACCTACAGAACATCCAGGAGATGACCATGATCATTAAAAGAACAAGAAGGCTCATCGCTTTATTTCTAGCTAGCGCGAGCATAGCCTTACTCTCAGCAGGGTTTTCCTATGCTCAAGAGTCAGGACTTGGCTATTCAGAAGCGCCGTTTGCGCTGATAGAGAACATATCTCAAGCTATCGGCAAAACACCCTTAGAGGCTGTTCAAGCCGCATCCGCTGACGAGGAGGAGATTGTCCAAGACAAGATCGTAGAACAGAACAACTACGCTCTTTTAGGTCTGACGTTTAACTACATTGGCCTCAGCGCTGTCGCACAGCAAAATACTGATGGTCAATGGCAGTTTGTCTGTAGAGCAGGCGGTCTAATGCAGCCCGAAGAATTAGCGCAAAGGTGCGGTGTTCCAGCCGCTACAGCAGAGCAACTTTACGCTGATTTTTTGAACACGCCCGCTATGAGGTAAAACAGCGATGAAATTATCAACAGCGACTAGAACAACGATTGTGCTCTCTTCTTTGAGTCTTCTCTTGGCCGTTACTGGATTATTTATCAGTAGTGGCTCAAAAGCTGAAAGCGCAGAGCAGTGGCAGCCGCTATCTGAGCTGGTAAGCCCACAGCAGCTTATACAGATTGTCGAAGACAATACAGCACCTAGCGCAAACAGAGCTGAGATTGCTAGCTCGGCGGTGGGCTTACAGAAAGGCGATCTGCTGGTCGTCGATTTTGAGACTTCGGCGCTTTGTGGGGCCGGGGGCTGTGCGATCGCTGGCTACAAAGTCTCGACCGGCGAGCAGATTCTATTTACCTACGCACGTCAATCCAGCGCAAGTCAGCCGATTATTGAGTTTGTAGAGAGTTCAGGAAGTGAGCTGCCTTGCCTGCTCATAGCGCCTCCGATAGATACGCCAGCTAGGGGGCTGACGCGGGACACGCTTTGCTACCGAGATGGCAAGTGGGCTGCGGAGGAGTCGTAAGAACATGCTCAGAGATCACGTACTCATATCATCCATACAACCTAGCCCAGCGCCTGTTTTAGCAGCATCAAAGCTACAGACAATGCTCTGGCAAAACAAAGAGATTGTCTTCTTGATGGCGCTGCTTGCGGTTATGCAAGTCCTCAATCATCGCTTGCAAAATGGACGCGGTGGTCAATTCACAACAGGGCGCTTTGCCAACCGCAGAGAAATTAGAACGGCTGAGCGCTTATGGAAGCAGCAGCGCTCAAATGGAGGACTCACAGCAGCGCTAAAGGTCGGTCAAATCAACCTGCCCTACGCCAATGAGGGTGGCTCTGTCGCGGGTGCTCCAGGCTCCGGTAAAACCTTCAGCGTTATCGATCCGGCTATTCGTTCAGCCCTGCGCAACGGCTATCCCATCATCGTCTACGACTCTAAAGGCACACAGACCGAGACCCATGCGGCCTACGCAGCCTCTTTGGGTTACCACGTCAGTGTCTTTGCACCCGGTAAAGCCTACACAGGCACTTGCAACCTGCTCGATTTCGTCAAGAGTTCAACAGACTCGCTGATGGCCTATCAGCTTTCATACATCCTGGAGAAGAATTCAGCCGGTCAGGTGCCGGGTCAGGCCAGCAGCGGCAAGGACTTCTTTGAGAGAACTGGGGTGAACCTGGTTGAAGCCGCTATTCTCCTAGCTAAGCTCACTGACTACCCCGATCTGCTGACGGTGGGTAAAATTCTCAACTTGCCGCTGCTGATTGATCGCATTAAAACATTGCGTGAGAGTCGAACCGTCTCAGACTGGGTAATTGAAGCATTCGCTCAGCTCCTCAGTAGTGAGGATGCGGAAAAGCAGGTGGCAGGGATGGTAGTGACGGCTCAGAACGTCTTCAAGCGGTTCATCTCTAAAGATTTGCTACCGAGCTTTTGTGGAGAAACGACCATTCCACTAGAGCTAACTGGCAAGCAGATTCTATTTCTACAAACGGACATTGAGAAGAAGGACGCGGTTACGCCTCTACTTGCGGCAGTCCTTCAGCTTTTAATCTCTCGTAATTTCTCTGAGCCTAGAAAAACGCCGCTGATGGTATCGGTCGATGAGTTCCCTTCTCTTTATCTGCCTGCGTTTGAGAGCTATCTTAACGAGCTGCGTTCGGCTGGACTGATAGCGCTCATTGGCTACCAAAACTTTTCGCAGCTTAGAAAGCGGTATGGCCCAGATGGGGCAAAGGCGATGATCGCGGCCTGCGGGACTCAGTTCTTTTTCAATCCTCGGGACTTTGAAACCGCTAAGGAATTCTCTCAATATCTCGGAGAGAAAGAAATCACTCACTATACCAAATCAAGAAGCTATGGGAAGAACCGTAGCCGCAGCCGGAACCAGCAGGTGCAAAAGGTGCCGCTCGTCTCACCCGATGAGTACCTAAAGTTTAGGAAGGGCGAGTGCGTATACGTAAACCCTGGCCACCGCTCGAAGAATGGCGCAGCCTCTGTGCCGGTCAGGTGCCAAGTCAAAATTAGCGAAGCAGAAATCAGCATTCACGAAAAGAGCTTAGCAGCATGGGGTTCGACGGTCAGAGAGCGATTGATAGCAAGGGAGCAGCAATCTAATCCGCTCGGCGATCTGGATCAGGCCAGTCGAGACCGGGCGATCGCCGCCGATAGATTTTTGCCGCTGCCGGTCTTTGCTGAGGCGGCGGCTGACTTCGACGACGACCAGTATTGAAGGCACATTCAATTAGGAGATAAGACATCATGGCTATCAAAACATCAGCGATTCACGGAAGCGAGCAATCTGGCGCAGAGGAGACAGAGATTCGAGCCGCTGAAGCAACTGCCCGTTTTGCTCGCACGGCAACCGCCATTGGTGGAGCTGCTGTTCGAGCAGGCGTAGATACAGTCAAAGAAGCGCTGCGAAAAAGGCAGGAGCGGCTAGCCACCGCGCCTGAACTGCGGGGGGACTTATACAACGACTATCGGGATGCATTTATCAGTCATGGGGTGCCGGAAGAAATCGCGGGAGAAGCCGCAGCGGGACTCGTGCAAAATGAGAGCGCAGAGAACAATGAGGCGATCTCGACTGCTAATAGAATCGTTAGCCAGGGCAGCTTTCAAGACAATTCCCAAGACACAGACAGGGCAATGCCCAGCGGGAAGAGCAAGCAGACCGCGCAGCCGTCAGGAGCCGCTGAGCCTGCTGCGATGGCCGCGACATCTCAGCTCGTTGAACGCGCTGAGAAACCTGCTTTGCAAACACAGTTCAAGCCTCAAGATGCTGCGACAGAAGTGAGTAAGCGGGTCGTTTTTGAGAAACCGCCCTCAGAAATGAAGTGGCAGGAGATGCAAAAAGTAACCAGTCAGATCAAGGAGGAAACCCAGCAGAAGCCCGCTAGCAATAAGAAAGTCGATGTCCAGCAGTTTGTCGAAAAGTATTGGGATGAGCAAAATCAGGAAAGAACAGCGCTTACGCAAACGCTTTCTGTATCTGGATTAGAGGAATCGTACAGAAATGGATTAGAGGCTGAGAACGTAGATGATACAACCGCCGCTAGTGCGGCGCGTGACTTGGTAACTGGCAAAGATACTAGCAGCAGCCTCGCAATTACCCAAGCTCATGCGCAGATCAAGCAGCAGCCTCAGCCTGAAAGGTCGCCGCTTCAGCAGATGTACTATGACGTTCTGACAAAACAAAAGGCCATTAGCCCTGAGCTGACAGAACTCGCCTCAAAAGACTTAGCAGCGGGTAAGGGCGCACAATCTTCAGAGCATGTTCGAGCAGCGCATGACAAAATTCTTGATCGCGAACTAGCCAGAAGTGGGCTAGATCCTTATCGACAAAATTGGAGTAAGTATAGCCGCCATGTCATACAGCCAGATCCTAACAAGCGAGATCAGCTAATTGCCGCCGCCGCTCTAAGAGGCCATGTTTCAGAAAAAAATGCTAGAGCCATGATCCGCAGAAGTAGTCCGGTTGCGGCTCAAATCAACCAGCAGCAGGGTTCAACTGCGATGGTGAATTACGCCGATAGTATTATCTCCCAAGCAAAAACACGATCTGCAATGAAACAGATGGCAACCGGTAGAGTACTCGCGCCTGTCAAACAGAAAGGGAGAAAAGGAGTAGAAATCTAAACGTCCTTTATTCAAATCACGATTTTCATCATGCCACTTTCTATCAGCCAAAAAGACACCTCTCGAATTCAGTTTGCCTATTACGCCTACGCCGCTGGCCCAATGGGTAACGTGTTTCGCTACCTGCTGCGAAATAAAGCACACTCAACCCACAAAGGTAAAAAGATGGGTCTTGCTGCGATCGCTGCTTTCTGGAAGCCCTTCAGTGCTCAGTCCGTCCTGGGCTTGAACGATCAGGAAGTCAGGGCGATCGCGCTCACGTCCATCGCTGAGCTGCAACAGCAAATTGAGCTGATTCGCACCACTTTCAATATTCCAGTCAGCTCAAAGGAAATAACCAAAAGAGAGATCGAACAAATGATCGAAGAGAGCTTAAACGCCAGACGCGCTATTAACCAAGAGCCGACCATACAGGCTCTGCCCCTACCTGATAACTACAACGCGCATCGTTGATGTAACCAACGCCTACTTATGTCCTCATCTAATTTTGAACAAAATAGGCAACGGCTGGTAGAAGCTTTCTATGAACGGTTTCTAGATGGCGGTAGGTTCGAGACGATTACGCAAGCTCGCCAGCTAGCCGCCGCTATATTGGATGAGCCGGTACGACCGGGTGAGCCATTGGCTAAGGCCGTAGAAGAAGCCATTGAGCAAGGGGTACTCCTAGCGGCAAAACATATTGTTGACGGTGCGGGCGATACTCCGAAGGAGTGGCCTCGCCATCACACTAGCGACATCTACGATCAGCTTGTTGACCTGTATCAGCGACAGCCGACTTTAGGGACACGCACCAGCTCTAGCATTGAATTACAGCAGTACAGTACACCTGCACCTTTGGCGTATCTGGCGGGCAAGCTGGCGGGGATTGACCATAGCAAGACGGTCTATGAACCAACAGCGGGGCGTGGGGCGCTGCTTATGCTCTGCAATCCTGCTAATGCGATCGCCAATGAGCTAGATCCCAAACGCGCTGCCGATCTCGTTAGCCAGGGCTACCATGCGACTTATCACGATGCTACTGTCTATCGCCCTGACCAGCAGGTAGACGTGGTGATCGCCAATCCACCGTTTGGCAGGCGTAGGAGTGAGAACGGTACGGACAGGTTTCAGATTGGCGCGGTGGATACGCCGATTGTAACGGCTGAAATCGATCAGGCGATCGCGTGGAAAGCATTAGAGGCGATGAAAGATGACGGCAAAGCTGCCTTGATCATTGGCAGTGAACTGGGCAATGAACAGCAGCGGCAGGAGCAATACAACAGCCTGCGCGTTCGCAAGTACTTTTTCAATCTCTACCGGCAGTACCACGTTACTCAACACTTCACCGTAGAAGGAGACTTGTACAGTCGTCAGGGGGGACGATATCCCGTAGATGTCATCCTGATTGAAGGACGAAAGCGATCACCTTTTCTAGATCCTCAGACAGATAAACGAAGGCTTCCGGGCGCAGATCCACCTCGGATATACTCCAGCTATGCGGAGCTAAAAGAACAGCTTCTAACCAATGCTTATGAAAAGGAAACCGATGAACTATCTAGACCACCCACCCTACATCCAGAATCCCCAAGCCTGGGCACCGACAGAGAACGCGATGCTGTTCGCAGTCCTGACGCCACCAGAAACACAGACGATCCAGGACTTGAGCCACTACCAAACTCTGCTGGAAGCTCGCCTGAAATGGATGGTACAGGCATACGAACCAAACCAGTCACAGACTTGGCAAGAGATGGTATGGGCGAGATGCGCGAAGCTCGCCAACCACGAGATCTTCCTATCAGCGACGATGAGCGACGAGGAACTGATTCAGGCTCTCGCACGGAGTCCGATAGTGGCCGCGAAACTGGGGGAAGTGACGAGCTTTCCGCAGACCGTACTGTCAGATTCAGACGACGAAGCGAACGCAATCTCAATAGCGGTGAACGGAACACTCGAAGAGTGGCTGATTCGACTAACCCTCTAACTTCAGAAAATACGATGTCTTCAGAGCCAAACCAAAGCATAACAACTTCAACACAAGTCCCCTATCAGCCTAAAAGTTCAGGTAAACGACTCGATAGCTATGTGCCTCAAAACTTAGAAGCGCCTATTCAAAAAGCGCTCGATAACCTAGAGGCGCAGGTAGGCAACGTAGATAAGTTTGTTGCAGACTCGCTGAACTTTGGCTCAGTAGAAAACCTGCATCAGGCATTGGCGGCTGAGCAAGTAGATGGCGTTGCACTGGCGCTCAAAAGCTTGCAAGAAGGGAAGGCAGCGCTGATTGGAGACGATACCGGCCTGGGTAAAGGTCGCCAGATGGCCGCAGCCATCAAATATGCGATGGAGACAGATCGTATTCCTATCTTCATGACAAAAGATCCAGGACTCTACGCTGATATTGTTCGAGATTTGAATGACATCGGAGTAAGAGACATTCGCCCTTTCATGACTAATCAAGACCAAACTATTCCGCTACCAGATGGACGGACGCTCAAAACATCTTCTCTTTCTCATCAACGTGAATTGAACGCCATGCTTAGAGAGGGCGAACTCTCCTCTAAATACAACATGGTCTTTAGCACCTACTCACAGGTACAAACTGTTAAAGGGCAAAGTACGGCCCGTCGTCAGTTTCTAGAAGATATTGCACCGCGATCTATTCTCATTCTTGATGAAGCGCATGAGGCCGGAGGCACCGCTAAGCAATGGGAGAAGGCTGGAGCTGCGCCTGATCGCGCCCAGTTCACGCGGCAGATAGTACAGGTAGCAGATGGCGTATTCTTTGCCTCGGCTACGGCGACAAAGCGGCCTGACGTGATGGATCTCTACGGCGCACGGATGAATGTCGCGGAGGTGACTTCCATCTCAGGCTTGCAATCAACGCTAGAGCAGGGCGGTACGCCTTTGCAGCAAGTAGCCACTTCGATGATGGCTGAAGAC
This sequence comes from Cyclobacteriaceae bacterium, assembly GCA_965217295.1. Lineage (GTDB taxonomy): Bacteria > Bacteroidota > Bacteroidia > Cytophagales > Cyclobacteriaceae > Tunicatimonas. Next base: position 27,268 of record CBDCHR010000002.1, on the reverse strand, counting down.
GGCCAGTACATTCGGCGGGCGCGTACCTATGCCGGGGTCGATGTTAGCTCGATGATAGTGCCGACAGCTCACGGAGATGCCGACCAGCTCAGCAGCATTATGCGCTCGATTCTAGAGTTCGATATGTTGAAGAAAGCAGCGGTTGCTGAGTTGAATAAAGAGGCTAGGGCAGAGGCTAAAAGAATTGGTGGAGATGCGGCTATTGGGTTTGCCGGAGCGAAAAGTACCAACTTTAGCTCTATCATGTGGAACGTCGTAGACCAAGCGGGTTTGGCTCGCAAAGCAGACGCAGTGGCCGATCTTGCGATCTCATCACTAGAAGCCGGTGAGCGGCCTTTCATCGGCCTGAGCAATACGATGGGTAGCTTTGTCGAGCAGTACGCCAGCGATATGAATATAAAGGCGGGCGATGCCATTGATATTACCTTTCAAGACGTGTTATGGCGCTACCTGGAACGCAGTCGCGACATTACGATCAAGGATTATTCAGGGGAAGGCTATCGTCGTCCGATGACGAATGCGGAACTTGGCGAAAAGGCCGTTCAGCAGTATGCCAAGGCTAGTAGGCTCGTTGACCAAGCCGACTTTGCGAATATGCCGGTCAGTCCGATTGACTGGATACGACACCGGGTGGAATCGGCAGGTTATACCTTTGGCGAACTCACCGGACGCGGCGTACAGCTCGAATACGCGCCTGACGGCAGCGCAACTTTTCAGCGGCGCACTGCGCAGGAAACCTCAAAGGCGGCGAAAATCGCAGTGATTGCAGGCTTCAACAGCGGCTCTGTCGATATTGGCCTGGGCAACCGGAGCGCTTCAACCGGCTATTCAATGCACTCGTCCAGTAAGTTCGAGAATCAGAACCGTAGGCATTTCTTGATCGCTCAGCCGGAGCGCGATATCAATGTTTTCAAGCAGTTCTTGGGTCGATTCCATCGAACGGGACAGGTGAACGCACCTAAGATTTCTCTAATTGTTGGGGATACGCCGGATGAGAAACGGCCAGCGGCGGTGCTAGCGAAGAAGCTAACGACGCTGAATGCAAATACGACGGCGGCGGTCAAAGGCGGCGTCGATTTTGAAGGAATTCCTGACTACTTCAATGAGATCGGCAATCAGATTGTCACCGACATCATGCGTGACGATCCTGATTTGAACGAGCGGCTATTTAATCCCATCAGTGTTTCTGAGTATGCGACAGAGCCGGTTGAGAACGCTGCCGCGAAAGTCACAGGCTGTTTGCCCATTCTGCCAGTGGCCGAGCAGGAGGAGTTTTATCAGCAGCTTGATATGGAGTACCAGGCCACGTTGGATCGCTATAAGGCAATGGGCGAAAACCCGCTTGAGGCGACGGGCATCAACTTAGATGCCAGGACGCTGGCGAGCGTAGAAGTTGTCGCTGAGGCGGTAGGCGTGGACTCTGCTTTTGCGAGAGGCATCACGGCTGAGGTGGTAGACGTGCTCGTGCAGAGTAAGCCAAAAACGCAGCTAGAGGTCATTAACGACGTTCGGCAAACGCTGGAGATGAAGCCGATTCGCGACATTGAAGATCACGAGCAGAACGCAGCAGACGTGGCGGCAACTGCGCTGGTAAATAGGCTTTACCAGCAGACGGAGCAGGTTACGGAGCGCTATCTGACTGAAAAGAAGCTGCAATATACTCATCAAGAGCCTGACCCTGAAAAGCTTCAGGGAAAAATAGACAGGCTCGAAGAACGCTCCGATAAACAGCTCGCGACCCTGAGTAGAATCAAGCGCTTTAAGCCAGGGCAGTCGGTGCGGATGGCGGCGAATAACGGACGGGTATTCTACGGCGTCATCTCGAACGTTCGTAAGCGGGGGAAGTCGTTGGATACATTTGGCGATCCGGCTGTTCCTGTCAAAGAGAATGTGGCTATTCCGTCGCGGTGGGAGGTGGTGATTGCGATCGCCGACGAACAGCGTCAGATTGCGCTCCCACTCTCTAAGCTCAACCCAACAGTTGAGACCGCCGATTCTTTTACGGTGACGCCTGCTCGGGTCTACAGCAGGGATGTCAATATTTACGAGCTGTTTGATAGAAGGCAGATGGGCGATCGCGAGGTGCGAACCATCCTGAAAGGCAACCTGCTACGGGCCGCAGACACGCCTTACCAAAGTCAGGGAAAGCTGATTCTAGCGAGCATGAGCAACGGACAGATGGAACCTGTCATGCTGATGGACAAAGGGTTTAATCCGCAGCAAGAGATGGAAGCCGCGCCGGTTATTTTGCCGGATGCCGAGAAGGTAGAGGCGTTCATTGCAGCGACTAACGGCACAGGCATTGTTAAAACGACGGATGAAGCGATCACACTTAAACAGAACGTAGCGGGAGAATTCTTTATTCTGACGGGTAAAACGCGCAAAGATATTTATCTAGATCCGAATCTCCTGGCGGCGGTCGGCAGTGAGTTCACCAGCGTCAGCGACCGGATGCAGGCGAAGTTTGAGCAGGGCCGATTAGAAGATGTCGTGGGCTACCTGATAAAGGGCAAAGGTAAGCGGCTGGCGGCCTTTACAGAGCAATCGACGGCGCGTGAGCTACTAGGGCTGACAATTCCTGAACTGAAGTGGGCAGACACCGTGGAGAGCGTTGTAGGACGAGAAGGATTACCGCCTATTGTCGATGTGACGGATTTGAACGCGGTGCGTCAGCAGCTAACTGAGGCGTTTAATGCCAGCACCAATGAGCGGACGATGCCTCTTGAGCTACCGAATCAGCAATCTGAGGCTTTGTCTGAACAACAGCCTGAAGCGGAGCTGCCTGAGGCACAGACGGCTGAGGGTGAGACAAGCGACGTAGAAGCGGCTCCTGATGAAGCGCTGCGGGTGGTGCCAGCAGAGGCAACCGAAGTCGCACCTGTAGCAGAGGCGCAAGCTAAAGCACAGCCAATGGTTCAAAAGCCGGAAGCACATCGACTTAGGTTTACGGCGGAAAGACAGGTTTCCCAGTTTCTGCATGAGGCCGGTTTAGCGCAGAAGGTGATGGGCAGTGAATCGTTCCATTTGAGGATTGAGAATGAGCCTTATCTTCCCTTAGTCATTGAGGCACATATGGTCGGAGATGATAGGTTGCTTTATCTCACGCATTATCGCGAGCAAAATGGCGATCTCATTCATGATGGCGAGATGGTATTTGGGATTAAAGAGCGTGGTCACCTTCGTTTTCAAGAAGTGGCCGTACAGAATGCGCTGACAGGCGGCGAGATGCGAGACTACGACCGTGAGTTTGCCAATATCTTTTCTAAAAACATTCTGGAGCAGGGATTTGCGCTTGAAGCGCTCAAGCAGCAGACGGCTGAAGTTCAGACAAAGCAAGATGTAGAACCTACGACGCAATTCTCACAGACGGTTGGGGTGGGCAAGGCAACAGAAGATATCCTACCGCAGCCAGCAGAAGCGTCTACGCACGAGCATAAAGCTGTTGTAACTAAGGTATCTATGACAAGGGAGCTAGTGGAGAAGGCGCAAAGGGCATCAGAATATATTGGCAATGCAGAACTCGGCGATACCCTTGCAGCCGTTTTGAAAATACAAAGCAGCAGGCTGACTGATGTAGAAATTCCAGTGCCGCTACAAGCACAAATGCAAACGGCAATGGGTCTAGCGCGGAACAAGCAGCAGTCAGAGTTTGCCGCTGAGATTCTGCCGATAGCGCAACGGCTTTTGGAGAATGCGACTAGGGCTAGGCTGACGCGCTCTAGCAATACTGATAAGGGGCGAATAACTGCTTTTGAAGGACAAAACTACTCTGTGCGCTGTAGAGAAAATGGAGAGAAGCGAGAGTTTAAGGTGCTTTGCCATAGAAACAGTGGATTGATTTATGCCGTCAACGGAGAGCCCCAAAAAAGCCAAGGGTTGTTGAAAAGCGACAAGGTGACATTCGAGCGATACGCCAGTTTGACACCGGCTCAGCTTAATCAAGCGGTTAGAGTAAAACAAGCTGCTGTGAAAACCGAGATAGGCTTGTAGAAAGGGTGAAAGAACGGCTAGTTCAAACCGATCTCACTGTGCGGAAGAAGAGCATATTGCAAGAGCAAAAAAGATTAAAAATTGGAAAGAGCGAGCGCGACATTGCAATTTGAAGACAGTGCCACGCTAGCTTTCACGCTACTAAGCTTTAATTTCCATTTACGACTTGCACTTTCAAAAAATTGAATATCTCCTCTCGAAAAATTAGAGATACTTCGTGAGCAGCTTTCACCTGAGGTTCTAGAGAAGGCCACAGCTTCAAAAAATCAGCCTTTGAGAAATGTTTCTGCTTACAGGAGGTACGCAAACGTCCTATTGGCATTAATATCACATCCACATCATCTACCTCCCATCCCCAAAACTCTACAGATGAGAATAGCCAAGTCAAAGCGTCATCGGCAGATTTAATGACCGGAATAGCCGGAACAATTTCAGCGGAGACTGGGCCGGTCTCGTCAAACCTAACTGTGATTTCTTTGATCGGCTGGTCTTTATTGGTACTCCTTACGCGCCAAAGGAAGCACGGATCATCCTTATTCGATTCTTCTAAAGCGATTTCCTTCCATTCTGTATTCATTGTTTTGATAGCCTGAAAAATATGCTCAGTCAACTTATCCATATTCAAACTCCTTAAAGTGAATTCTATGTACGTGTATGGCTTCTACATCCTCACATCGCTTAGCTGGCGACTTCAGCTACGAGCTGACGGTGTTACTTAGTACCGTCTAGATTCAGTCCCACTGCTCATTGGGGTGCGGTTCAGCAAGCATATCTGTTGAACTAGACATTGCAGCGTCTTCAACAGCCACAGATGTTGCAACTGCTGGCTTCTCTAGCTGTCTAGAGGATATAAAAGCGCTATTCATAGCTACTGTGCTTAGTTTCACCTCTCGCAACAGAGCGGCTGTTCCCATATAAACCGTCATTGCAGCCTTATCTTTCAGTTCAGGACGCAGCAGCCATAGCTCTTGCAGTAGAGATTCAAGCGCTTGTGTTCTGTGAACATACAATCTGTTAGCCACTATGCAACCTCCGCAGTCGCTGATACCCTCATCAGTCGGCCTGGGTCTGACTGCGAAGCTGCATACATTTGATGTATGGTCTGATAGTCGGGCGAATCCTGCACCAGTTCTAGATTGTGGCGCTCGCACCAACTATTTGCGGCATCGCCAACAACGCCTTGAATCAGACTTGAGCCACCGCCGATAAAAGCGATTCGAGGCACAACATCCTCGTACGGAGAGGCGTTCTTAAGCTCCGTTCTGATTGCCTGAGCTGCATTCTCAAGACGCTGTTTTGGTACTTTCAGGTGAGGCTTTAGAAACTTTCTAAAATCTATCTCTTTAACTTGCCAGCGCCCGTTGCTCAACAGACTGGATAGTTTATCAGGGCAAGGCGCAGCGGAAAATCCAGCAGACTTAATCGCTTTTAGAAATCGGTCATCCGATAAGAGTGCCGAGATAATCAAATTGCACCCACCTCGATTACCATCAGACAACGGCAGGGTTCTCACGCCTTCTTCTGGGTGCCGAAAGCCTGCGAGCAGGGTGCCTTGACCCATATCAATGACGCCGTTAAACGCTGGATTCAGCTCTAAAAAGATGACACCTTCTTGAAAAGCACCGATACGCTCCAGCGAAATAACGTAGTGTCGGCCTTCGTACTGAAAACCAGCCTCTAGCTTCGAGAGTTCTTTAACAATCTCTCGCTCAATGCCCTGATGAAATATGGGGCTAGAGATTCCCAGACTCAGCTCTACCGGCCCGCCACTTGGAAATATTTCAATCAACGCTGCGGCAACAACAACTGCTAGTTCTCTGATCTTATCGTTGTTATCAAGAGGCGTGTACCGCGTTCCTAGAAATGTTTTTATTGCAGGTTCACCGCATAGGTACACCTGTCCACTTTTTGAAAACGTGATGCCGTCCTGGAACGGTTCCATCTTACGAGTTACAGACGGTATTTTGAAAGCCGCTCCGACTCTTTCATCAACGACAGGCAGAACTTTACTGCTCCCGTTCCCTCTATCCAAATACATTTCAAGTTTCATTTTCTCCCTCTCTTCTTTACTTGGGCAAAACGACGCATATACAGCGTAGGTCATACGTCGCTTGAGCGGGAGAAGTTAGAAGATATGTATTTTGTCATTTTATGGTCATGTTTGGTCACAGGTAGGAGATTTATTGACAGCGGCCATATCGCAGTGTCTACAATGGGTTTAGCGCTTCTGCCATACTTTATGGCGTCCTGTGTGGAATCTCCGGAATAGCCCTTCTGAGGGCGTCCAAAAGACTCTTCCCCAGCCCTTCCTCCCCTCTGTTCTTTCTCTAGAACAAACCCAATGCTCAGCACCAGCAATCTAAAATCTGCTCAAGCTGCAACCTATTTTGAGAAGGACGACTACTATTCTCAAGAGGAAGGCCCCAACCGTTCGCGCTGGTTTGGTCAAGGTGCCGAGCGATTAAATCTCAGCGGCGGCGTTGAGCAAGAGACCTTTCAACAAATACTCCAGGGCAAGTCTCCAGATAGACAGCCACTCTTCAGCCGTAGAATCGACCCAGCTACGCGCAGAGCCGCCACCGACTTCACCTTCAGCGCCCCCAAAAGTGTCAGTGTCGCAGCGCTGGTTCAGGGCGATCACAGAGTTATCGAAGCCCATAACACCGGTGTTGACCGGACACTTCAGGTTTTAGAAGAACGCTATGCACAAACCAGAGTCACCACCGAAACAGGACGGCGCACCGTTCAGACCGGCAATCTGATCGCGGCGGTCTTCCCCCACGGCACCAGCCGAGAAGCCGAACCACAGCTACATAGCCATTGTGTGGTGATGAATGCCACGCAGCTAGAAAACGGGAGTTGGTACAGCTTCTCGAATGACAGCGCCATCATGAACAAAAAGCTGCTGGGCCAGATCTACCAGAATGAGCTGGCAGTTGAGCTGAAGAAGATTGGCTATGAGGTGGCGCAAAGAGAACATGGCCAGTTCGACATCAAGGGCTATTCGCCTGAGCTGCTGAAAACGTTTTCGACTCGTCGCGCTCAGATTGAAGCGCTGATGGCCGAGTGGAAAGCGTCAGGGAAGCCAGTGCGCGATGCCGATGGGAATGTCATTCACTCAGACGTGCTACTGCGCGAGCTAGCCAACCTACAGACGCGAAAGGTGAAACCTCAGATCACGGAAGCGAGGGAGCTGCTTCAGAACTGGCAGGCGGTACTTGCCGTAAAGGGACTGAGCCTGCCAGAGCTACCGGGTGAGCAGTCTATCGTAGAAAAAGCAGAGACACTTACGACAGCTACATCCTCTCTAGTTATCGACGATGCGATCGCCCACTGCGGCGAACGCGATGCCATCTTTAGAACCACCGCCATCGAGAAGTTTGTCTTCGAGCATCACATTGGCGAGCTGAGCATGGTGGAATTGCAGCAGGCGATCGCATCCCACCCTGAACTACTCACAGTCGATGAGGACAAAGGAAAAGTCACCACAGAATCAGCTCTACAGCTAGAGCTATCGACCATTCGCCTGATGCAGGAGGGCCAGGGACAGGCGGGGGTGATCGCGCCTGCCGAAACAATCGCCGCTCGTCTTGAGCCACTAAGCTTGAGCGCAGAGCAAAGTAGTGCGATCACCCTTAGCTGCCAAAGCTCAGATCAGTTCATCGGCTGGCAGGGCGCGGCCGGTGCGGGAAAAACCTATGCGCTCAGTGCGTTCAAAGAGATTGCCGAAGCCCAGAGCTACGAGATCAGCGGCTATGCGCCCAGCGCAGCAGCAGCCCACGAGCTAGGCGAGTCGCTGAACATTGAAACGAACACCGTCGCTCGATTGCTGCTAGAAGCGTCGCTGGCGAATACGCAATCTCAGCAGCAGGCCGAGCAGAAAAGGAAGCAGAAACTATGGCTCATCGACGAAGCGGGACTGCTCAGCATGAGGGAAGCTCAGGCGCTACTGACTCAAGCGACTGACCAGCAAGCTCGGGTGGTGCTCGTCGGCGATACTCGGCAGCTCTCAGCGGTCGAAGCGGGCAATCCCTTTCGCAGCTTGCAGGCAGGCGGAATGCTCACAGCCCGTCTCGACCAAGCGCGTCGCCAGCAGCAGGCGGAGTTGCGGCAGGCAGTGCAGATGATTTCACAAGGTGAGGTCGGCGCTGGTATCCAGGTTCTAGAGAAAGCTGGCTGTATCAGTGAGATTAGAGAAGCGGAGGTAAGGGCAGAGCAGTTAGTCGGCGACTTTCTGAATCTACCGACTGAGGAACGCCAACGGACGCTGCTGCTCTCAGGCACTAACGCCAACCGACTGGCGCTCACCGATCGGATTCGTCAGGGAATGCAGGCAGAAGGATCGCTGGGCAAGAACGTTTACACGATGGAGTCATTACAGCGCAAAGACCTCACCCGAGTACAGGGCCGCTACGCTAGCAGCTATGAGACCGGCGATGTATTGGTGCCCATCCGCGACTACAAGCGGCAGGGCTTAAAGAGAAATGAGCATTATCGAGTCAGGGCTGTTGATGGCCTTTCCAATACGCTGACGCTAGAGACTAAAGACCACCAGCTCATTCAGATTAATCCGGCCCTGTGCGATCGCAAGGCAGTCTACGGGGTTCTTACCGCCGAGATTGCCGCAGGCGATCGCCTGAAGTGGACAAAGAACAACCGCGTCGCCGATACCCGTAACGGGCAGCAGTTCACCGTCAAAAGCATCACGCCCGAAGGCATTGCTCAGACGGTCAACGATGAAGACCAGACTCGAACGGTTGACCTGACAGGCACTCAGCATATCGACTACGCCTGGGTATCGACCACCTACAGCAGCCAGGGAAAGACAGCCAGCCGTGTCATGGCGCTGATAGATGCGACGACAAACAAAGAAGCGTTCTACGTCGCTACCTCTCGCGCTAAGAACAAGGTTCAGCTTTACACCTCCAGCGCCCGTGACTTGCAGAAACTCGCAGAAAGGTCGCGGGCGAATGAGAACGTCAGCGACTACCTTCCCCTTTTTGAACTTGTCCAATCTGAATTCACCCAAAATGAGATAAGCCATGATGAACAGATCGCAGCCGCACAGACCGCAGCAGATTACGCCCGAGAAACTTTTGGAACTGTTGACCACAGCAATCATAGAAAGCAACCGACCGCTGGTAGAGGAAATCAGGCTTCAGCGGGAGCACATCGCCGAGATGGAAGCCGTACAGCACCAGATGTCGCAGAACTTAGGTCTGTACTGGCAGGAATTGCGGAACTTCGTAGAGTCGCAGACCTCTCCCGCGCAGCACTCTGGATTAGAGAAGCAGCTCAAAGAATTAACGATAGCGCTCGGCAACTGGCACTCACAGCAACAGGCGTTACTCGACTCTATGAGCAGCTTGGGGAGCAGCTTGAACAGAAGGCTGAGCGAAGAAGAAGCCGCAGACGCCAGCAGTCCCAGCCAGCCACCTCAACAATAAAGGAGCAGCCTGTCCTTGACGCTGAGACTGGGGCCAGGACTACAGAAGTTACGGCAGTGCGATCGCCTGACGAGACTCAACCGCTGGTGCTTCAGCCGCCCGCGCCGGATGCTTCGCTAGCAGGACAGCTTAATACCTTTGCCAGCGCCCTGGGGTATGAACCGGGCGATCGCCTGTATGTAAGGGCGCTTTTACCGAAGCACCTATCGGACGAGCTAGCGCTCAAGCACCGGCTCAAATTTGAGATTGAGGAAAATGGGAAGAAGCGACTCATTCCAAATACCCGGCGCGGCTATTTGACGGTTGGATCTTGGGAGTTTACCCATATCCGAAAGAATAAAGAACCTGTTGTTTATTCAGATGGCCTTGCTCAACTCTCAGAACTCAACCAGCAGGGACGCGGCATCTACTTTGTGGTCAATCCCGGTGGAGAACGAGATAAAGCAATTACCGAAGCGCGATCTTTATTCTGGGAAAGCGACAACAAAACGAAAGCAGAGCAGCTACAGCAAGTACGCACATGCGGTCTGCCGGTAGGTGCCATTGTCGAAACGCATAAGTCTATTCACTGCTACAGCCCCCTGGCGAGTCCGCTGCAAGATTTGAGCCAGTGGACGCAGTTGCAGGAGCGTCTTATTCAGCGAATGGATTCAGATCCGGCCATCCGCAACAACTCGCGGCTCATGCGCTTGCCAGGGTTCGACCATGTGCGAGTGCAGGATGAGGAGCTGATATTCTCGCCTGTGACGCTTCAGCATACAGCGCCTACTGAAAAGACATTATTTGAAACAATAGATTCGCAGTTGCCGCTGTGGGATGCCGCTCGCTGGCAGTCGCAAACGCAAACACGACCGGCAAGTAGCCAGCGTCAAGGGGCAGCCGCTGCATCTACGCTAGCGGCTGATAATCCGTGGGATATTCGCAACTTTGCTCAGTATCTAAACGGTGACCAGCGATCGCAAAACGGCTGGCTTCAGGTGCAGTGCCCTGAGCATGGCGGAGAAGGTCACAGTGGCAATAGCCTACACATCAATGAGGGCACTGGGCAGTACAAGTGTCACGGCGGCTGCGATTCCCAAGCCGTACATGCTGCTGCTCGGGATCTCGCTCAATCGCGGGGCTGGCAACCGCCGAAGCAGGCGCAGACCGTTACTGTTAATTTAGATGTAAACAGCTCATCTAGCAGCGCGGCATCAGCGCCTGCTCCGCCGAAAAAACAGCCTTCTCAGTGGGAGCGCTATAGTGCAGGCATCGACGCACCGCCTGGGCGACAGCGCGATCTTCGGATTGCAAAAAGGGCGATCGCCGATGGACTATCAAAAAAACAGGCGATCTCACTGCTGGCGAAAAACAGTCCAAAAGCGCAGAAGCTCTATCACGACGAGGGCAGTACACCTGCTTACAATTACGTTGAGATGGTTGTGAAGGCGGCACAGCAGCCGAGCACTCAGTCAAAAGTGCGCCTGAAAAATAAAGGTACGGAGCGGTAACCTCTACAATGGAGGAATCCGCCGCACAGACCTACTATGACCCAGCAGTTAGCCATCTCTAAGAACATCATCACGATGTCTGACTTACAGCAGCGGTTTGGCGTAGTCTCCAGTCAAGACGAGCAGTTCTTCTCAGAATGGTCGAACAATCTGCCAGCGCTAACCTCTACAGAAACAGACGCGCTCGATCAGATTAAAGCGCGATTTGACCGTCATAGAAACCAGGGCACTCTCGCGGAAGGAACCATCAATCAACTTTTAACTTCTCCGTTACTTACCCTAGCGGGCTTGTATGACGAGCCATTTTTCGTATCCACGGAACCCAGTCTGGAGATTGAATTAGAAGATCGCGACGAAGTTTTGAGAGGGCGGATTGATACTCTCATCGTCCAGCAGCAGTTTTGGGCCTTGGTAATCGAATCGAAATCAACCATTGCCTTCTCAATTGCGCTGCCTCAAGCGATGGCGTACATGATGGCCAATCCTAACCCAGAGGTGCCGGTCTACGGGCTTATTACTAATGGTGATGAGTTCATGTTTATCAAAATGCTCGTTCAAGGGCTTCCTCAGTACGATCTCTCTGATGTCTTTTCCCTTTTGATTCCTCGTCGAAATCAGCTCTACAACATCTTGCAAGTGCTCAAGCAGATTCGGCAGATTATGCTGAAAAATACTCCGTGACTCTCTTCGGCATGAAGGATCAGGAACGTTACGAAAAGATGAAAACTAATCTTGAGCTGAATTATTGCCAGTACTAGCCGTTTTCAACGCATCTCGAACCGTACAAATATGCTAACAGATATAAACCACAGCCAGATTCAGTAGCGCAGGCTTCAAATTTTCCAATGCGCGATCTGCCGCTCCATGCACTCAGGCCAACCCTGCTTATCGAGTGGCGATCACCCTATTAGAACGGCGGCATTATCTCAGACCATCTGACAACAGCCGTAGTACACTCGCCTAGCAAAATCGCACCAAAATGGGTAGCGCCTGCGAACTGATAAATGCCTTCGCAGTGTCCAGGTACTCGCACATAGACTAGGTGACCAGGAGCGATCGCTCTCAATACAACTTCCCTCTGACTCATTCATCTCCTCCCCGTCTGGTTGCTGAAGCTTCTAACGGGACTGGTGGGCGATCACTTTCAGAAAGTATCGGGCGATGAATGAACCATACCAGCACCGGGATAAATGGAATAACGACAATAGCCGAGCCGAGTATTAGACCCTGCGTGAACGTGCCCTCTGGTGGCGGTGAATCTTCTAGATTTAGTTTTCTTAAGTCAGGCTTTTTCATCGTCAGGTCTTCAGCTCTACTTAGATTATCCTCACTATCAGACAACAAACTCATCCAGCACTGCTTTCTCCTGCTGCCAGACTTTCTCCCAATCAGGTGGATCAGGCACCGGGATATAGCCTGACTCAGACGCTATTTTGTAAAGCTCTAGTTCGCTGATATGGAAGTCTACGTATGATGGGATGCAAAGCCCCGCTTCTACGAAAGTAGGTTCAATCATCATCTGACCAGTAGCGTCGTACAGATTCAGGGAAACATTGCGTGGATGCTCATCGCCGTAACGATCACCATTGACGATCATCTGAGTAGATAAGATCTCTGCCACAATTCCATACCCAAAACCTTTCCAATCCGGGTTTTTCGCCTGGGGAAAGTCTCCGGGTCTATATGGCTCCTTGAGCTTGACGATATCACCGGTTGTCAGCATGTGAACGCTCATAATTCATCTCCTAAGTACTCTTACTCTTCATGTTTTGACGTTGCCTCAGCATCCAGTTATGGAAAAGGCACCGACTTCAATTTTCGAACTCTATCAAGCAACTTTTTACCTGTGATTTTCTTTTTCTTTTTCAGATTGTCTTCAAGATAGTAGGTGAAGGTTGGATTGCCGCCGCCTCCCGAAATCTTGTAATACATTCCCTCTTGGAATCCACCGCCACAGCTACCAAACTCATAGGAGATCGCATCAGCTAGAGCCGCATCAGACAAACCGCTCTGTACGCGGTGCTGCCACCGCTTCTCAGCACCAGCAAAAGACGAAAGCGATCGCCTGAGCGCCTCTGAAATAATGTCTTTTTCCTCAAATAGAGCTAGTTGTTGCATATTTCCCTTTGGACTTAACCGTTTTGATCATTGCGAGATGAATGGAGATTGCTCTATTGGATGGCACTAGATGTTGCCGTTCTCAATGGCTCGCTCAACCATCAGCCAAGCGGCATCGTAGATTGATTCGCCGGTTGCCCATACAGGTTGTGCATTCGCAGAACACCAGTCACAGAGAGCTAGCATGGTCGGTTGGGCTACATCTGCTTGATCGTAAGTGGTAGTTAGATCAAAAGGTGGGCGAATGCCAGTGATTGTCTCTAGCGCCTCTGCTAATGGGCCTCGTTCTGAGGTGTTATACATCGACACTCTATTATCTCCTTAAGGGCGATCACGCTATCTCGTATCAGGTTGTCAAAAGCCAGCAATGCCTAATAGCGGATTAGAAGTTGATATTGATTTTCCAGCACTCATTTGGATAGACCTCGGCGGCGGCTTTTGCATCTTCGTCCTTAGCAGCAGCCAACCGAATTGGAAAGTCAAGACAGCCAATGCCTCGTAGTTCAACTGGCAATAGGTTAAGCGCATGGATAGCCTCTTGAACACTCTCGAAGTACAACGACCCGTTGACCTTATTAGGTGCTATGCAGTGAGTGCCGTTGTACCACGATCCTTCTGAACACAGCGCGGTTGCAGGACGCGCAGAGCTGGGAATGAACTGAGGATGTTTCTTAATTAGGACTTACGCAGGAGCGAACTGAATAGTAGGGTGTCTGAGCTGTTGAATGAGATAGTCATCTAACAGTCCATGCTTGAGCTGATAGAGGGTTCGGCCTGTTTGCAAAGCAAGCTGATTGAGTCTTGCCCACACCAATAGTGCACAGCCAATGTGGTTGCGCTGAATTCTGGCTAACCGACACTGACAGTGTTCTAAGCCTGTCAGTTGTTTTCCTTCACGGTGTAACTGCTCAATTCGCCAGCGGTGGCTACACATCTCTTGCGTTGCCGCCGTAGACTCCTGAGTCCAATCGTTGGTGACGATATAGTCCGTGCGGCGGGTAGACGCCACAACCCGGAACAGTTTCACCTTGTGTTCTCTGGGAAAACCTCTGAGCTTAATGACTTTGCCACTGGTTTTCTCAAGCTCACTCCAGTTGAGACTATCGACGTGCTGGTAGGGGTGTTGCCCACCGGAGTCGTCAACTAACCGATTGGACTTCAGCGGACAGTAGTAGACTTTGCCCAGCGATTCAATCAGTAGCAGTAATGCCTTAGCCGCATACCAACTGTCCATCAGCACAGCATGAAAGGGAAGTTGCTTGTGATGCACCAAGTTGATGAGCATCTCACTGACGTGGTCAAGCTTGCTTTTGCCATCCCCATCAGGGTCATACAACCGATAGTCAATCAACCAAAACTGGTTTGTGTTGGGATTGACGTAGACACAACCGACGACACCTATCCCTTTAATCACCTGCTTCGCGTTGCCGCTATATTGCCGACGAACCAGCTCAATGGCAAACGAGTGACGCTTATCGAGTACAGTATCGTCGAACAACACATAGCCATAAGCATCTGCATCCACTTGAGAGGCAACATTCTCCCAAATTAACCGAGGCGTGATCCGCTCTCTTTTTAGATATCGATTCACTTGGTCGTGACTCCACTGCTCGCTATGGTCTGCAAAATGAGTCAGCGTATAGTTGATCTGGCTCACCAGAAGATATTGGCAGTAGTCGAGTCGGTTGATAGGAGTGTTCATTCTGACCATTTTAGCGATCACAGAAGCTTCAGCTCTATTCTGTTAACCGTGTCGATATTGTTTCAGCTTGCGTAAGTCCTATTAATGTCAAACATAACTCCTTACTCCTTTGCCAATAGGCATCACGTTGTTCTACCTGGATGCTTGCGATCGCCTTATCTACTGAGAACTGGTTAGATGGAACCGGCGCTCAGCAGAAATAAATAAGCTGCTGGTTGCCGCTCTGATCACCTCATCCGGCGCACCGGTGCCGTCGTAAACCTGTTCTGCTGCCTGATAGCAAACGGCGTGTAGATTCGCCATCGAAAAGATGTACGCCTCAATCTGTTGCCTGCGTTCCTCGGCTGTCGGCGGCGGTGGCGGCGCTGCTGCTGTTCGGGCCTGGGGCGTTGGCGTTGCCTCTCCTGCGGAATTTCGCGGCTGAGTCTGAGATGGTTGCGGTGCTGTTGGCTGAGCAGGTAGCGTGTCGAGTGGGCGAATGTTCCAGCTCGCTTTTCCTTTGCTGGTTTTGGTCGGCGTTAGCTCAACTGATTGACCTTTACGTAACTGTTGCGCCTCGTCGGGCTTCAGCGCTCGCCATAACTTACCGCCTTCCAAGCCCTCACTTTCAAACAGGACTGATTGATATGGGCCGTATTCGCCTACCTTCTCCTGCATGATATGGGCAATTACTGCACTAATTGTTGGGGTCGTAACTAATGCCATTCGTCTTCTCTCCTTTGTCTTAAGAATGTGTTGGTGGGGCAGTTTACAAGCACTCCCCCAAAGCTCGGAGCTTTAATACTCAGAGGGCAAAAGAATGACGTTGCCGCAGACATAGAGTTTGATTTCTGCCAAAGGAAAGTCAGTGAACTCAATATCTTGAATGACGGCAGGTGCAATATCGCTATCCTCTGCACAGGTCAATCGGCAAGACTTGTCGCTGTTAACTTTTAAGATCCAAACCTGAAAATCCTGTAGTCGCTGCGAGTCTTGAATAGCTGGTGCGGACTGATGAGAGGCGATCGCATCGAGCAGCCAGTAAGCGCCTGCTTCATCAGCTAGGTACTTCGCGCCATCGGTGCAAATAAGCTTAGTCAGGTGGCTCCATTGATACCACTGAGTTGTCCCAGTGAACTGTCTTAGGTCTAGTTGAAATTGTGTCGGGTGTAACATTGATAAAAGTCCTGTCAATGGTAAATGTATCGTGTGGGCAGTTTTGGCTCTATGCCCAGGGCGTAAAAATTAAAACGGTTCGCTATCGTCGAACAGATCTTTAATCGGCCACCAATCGCGCATCCTCCAGCCAGGGAACTCATCAGCGCAGTAGGTTTCTAGCTTCTGACGGATTGGCGCTAGGTCACTCTTGATAGTCAGCGTCAGAACCAGCTCGTCAGACTCGCCGTGCGGGCTACGGCCTAGCGTTGGCTTAGTCAGGATCGTCTTGATTGTGTAGGTATAGCGAGCGTCTACCGCTTCCAGGTGGGTCTGAGTCAAGCGTAGGTTCAGCAGTTCGTCGATAGCGCAGGACTGACCACGCAGGATGGATTCAGAAGCTTGAACTTGTGGCTTGTCTAGTGTTGTAATGGTCATGTTGATCCTTTTTACGAGGGGTTAAACGCTGGGGACAGAGCGCCGTCAGAAAGTTCTCTGTCCTTTTGCTTAACTAAATTATACCGTGTTATACGCGGTTTTATTAGTAGAAATAGGGTTTTTCTTATTAGATTTTCTTATGCAAAACCCGTGTTATACTCGGTGTTGCTCTTTGGGATGCGTATGGCAAGCCAGGATAGAAGCGACCAGGGAAAATTTATGCAGGTGTACGATGAGCCTCTCGCTCAGCGTGTCAGAGGAGCGCGTTTTCCCCTCAGCATTGATGCTGTTCTAGGAGAACTACCTGACCAATCTGACTTCATCAGAACAGCGGTAATAGAACGACTCAAAGCAGAAGGATTACTCCCGAATCCGGGTGAATCGGAGACCAGTAGAGGCATTTAGACAATCGAGTCCAGGGGCGCGGAAAACTGCGATCGCTCCTACCACGGCGCCAAAATTAGGCTGAGTTTTCGGCGGCGTAGCGTACCCCTTGACGGGCATTCCACCGCTAAGCTTGAGTCTATTCGAGAGCCGACAGATCACCAAACACAGCCAGCAGATGTAAAACAAGCTCTCGGATACGGCTAGCACCAAGCGACTTCCAAGGATACTATTTATCTTTCAGGAGACCTATTTGAATGATTTCTATTCCTGTTTTCATTTTCATCAATGTAGTCGCGCTGATCGCTGGCTACGCCTATAACGAGTATAAACATCAAGATGAGCCAGAAGACTCTCAGGGTAGGGAAGTTCCAACCGATAGTCGTCGAGAAAAACAGGCCAAAAAATTATGAATATAAAAGGAAGAGAAACTTTTCTCTCAAAGGGATTCTACGGCACCTCGTGCGCCGCTATTGGCGCAGCCATCGAAGCCTTCTCGCCGCCAGATACTATGAACCCTTGGACTTACTGCTACCTAGCTATCGTTTTCTTTTTTGCAAGCTGGGCTTTCAAAACCCCTCGATAAGGAACCGCTAACACAGAGAACGATCGCACCTGCAAACTGAGATAGCGCAGGCATTGTTCCCTCTCCTTATAGTAACTGAAGGCAAAACCATCGCGGAGGCCAAGGTGCTTTCAACGCAATGATTGATGATTATCTATCGGCTTGCGCTGCTGAGGGCTGGGAGGTAGCACAGCCGTTGTCTACCGTTACCGCCTAGACTTTGACCTTTCAAGAACACTTCAATCTAGTGATCGCACTTTAAGTACAGAGCCAAAACAAAAGCCTGTCAGCACAATCCATACATGCGATCACCCCTCATTAGCTCACTTAAAATCGTCACGGTAGGCTCACAGATTTTTACGCATCCGCCCCGTCAAGTACAGTTGCATTGCCAGACTCGACGGCTTCCGGCTCTGCTACGGCATTCACTTCAATGTTTGGAGTTCTAGCTATTAGTTCTTGTAATTCTGCTAGAACATTGTCCATTGGTGCTGTGGCGATCGCATTAGCCTCGGCCAGAGCATTGGCTGCAACTTGTAGCTGCGTGTGGATGGCCATCAAACGGTTGCGCCGCTCCAATCCCAGTCGCCCTTCCACATTGCGTGGGTCATTATCGTGGCTGAGGTGAATGGCTTTAACAGACCGTTTTTCTTCCGCACCTTCTTCGGGCAGTGCGTCTTCGGAAGGTTTAAAGATAGCCCGACTAGCTGTTAGTTTGTTGTACCAGTATATCCGGCGCTCCTGGCAAAGCTGACCTTCCTCATTGCGGTAAATGCGGCCAGGGCGTTTGACGTTGTAGCGATGGGCATTCACTTCCAGAGGGGCTACGTAGTTCTCTTAATAAGTAGCTAGGCAAAATTAAGTATAAGACGGTCTAGTTCATATCCGCCGCGAACACTTCTGTCAATCATGCCATCTACAATCGCTTCAGCTAAGTCATCTTCGTACTCAAACATGCGACCGGCTAGCTCATGCGTTTTGAGCTGATGCCATTGCCCCTCAATCGGGTTAAGTTCAGAGCAGTAAGGCGGCAGAAAGAGCATGAATAGCCCTTGTGCTCGCCACCTCGGCCAAGCTGCCTGCACGGCTTTACTCCGATGAATGGTGCAGTTGTCTTGCACGGCAAACGTCAGCCGCCCTGTCTGAGCGAACGTTTGCGCCGCCTTAGTCGCCAACCAATCCATCACCTCTAGATAGCGGGCGCCATTGAAGCCCCCCAACGTCAAGGCGTAGTCAAAGCTTTCGTTGGGATCCCAAAGGCCCAAGATGCTCACCCGCTGGCCGCGACGGGCGGTTTGCTCAAAGCGCTTCTGCTCACCGATAGGACTGTAGCTATAGCTCACAGGTGTCCACTGAGAGCAGCCCGTTTCATCGAGGTACTTCAAAACAATCTGGCCAGCGGCGGCTAAGGCTTCGAGTTCAACTAACTGTGCTGCCACTTCGGCTCTAGCTACCGGGTCTTGGCGTTTTCGATGGCTTTGTCGGGTGCGCTTCCAGCGGTAGCCCTTTTTTTTAACAGTTTACGAATCCGGTCAGCGCTGAGATTCACCCCGCGCTCGGCGGCTAGCTTCGCTGCTAGCTGAGTGCTGTTATAGGTGCGCTCTTCTTCGTTGAGACACTGCTCTAGGTATTCGATATCGGACGGCGCCCAAGTCGGCTTTTTACCCCGCCCTTCTTTTTCCCATAGCCCATAGAGCCCCTCCTGCTTCCATTGCCTAATCGCTGCTCGTACCGTATGTTCGTGGTAGTTGAGTATCGACCCTATCACTGGCGCATTCCAGCCTTCGGCATTGAGCAACAGCATATGCGCCCGGTCTCGCACTCGATAGGGCACACTGCTGGCTGTTCGTAGCTCGCGCAGCGTACTTTGCTCTTCAGGCGTTAGCGTCACTCGTAGCGGTAAGGCCATAGTTTTGTAAAATCAGTATCAGCTTCCTCTATACTACAAACAATTAGGCTCACCTACTTAGAGAACTACGTTGTCTTGCAGTTCAGATAAGCCCTGAGTGATCGCTGACTGTTGGGCGAGCAATCCAAAGTCTTCCAGCGATTGAGAGTTACCGCGCTGTTGCAGCATCATGACGGCCGCTTCGTGCCGAGTAATGCGGAATTGATAATGTTCTCGTTCCGCCTGAACAATGCGAACTCGCTGTAACTCTATAACCTCATCGGGGCTATATTCCTGCACCTTGCCGCAGGTCTTCCAATTCGGGCAGTTCTTTGGTTCCAATCCCGGTTGCATCATCATCGACGCGCAACTGAAACCAAAGCCGCATTTTTTTTGGGGCATAGCGATGCTCGTTCATACTATGGTTCTAGCTAAATAATAATATAGCTTAGCTAGAACTATAGTATCTTAGTAAAGCGATTCGTTGCCTTTGTCTTTTTGGCACAAACTTATCGGCATCGAACCCCTGTACTCATCTGCTTCTTGGTGAATGCACAATCTATTTTCACCAATTGGTGTTAAATTACAGCTAGTTCACTAAAAATGTCTACCCGGATATGGCTTCTTTAAAGCGGCAGATAACCAACCTCGCTAAACAGCTTGAGGTAATGCGGGGCACTATTCCTGTGGATGAACAGGTATTAGGACTAACGCTCGAACAACATAGTCCTGGCAACGGCAGCACCTATGCCAGATTGCGAGCGCCGAAAGGTAAAATACTTGCGAACAGCAAGCGCACGATGAGTCTGAAGACTGAAGACGTGCAGAAATGGGAGCAAAAAATTTATGCTCGTAATCAGCAGGCTAAGGTAGCGCAGTGCCTAGCACTCGTACAACAAGCTGCTGAAGTAGCCGACGCGATCACCTGGGACTTTAGCGAAGCAGGTCAGTTGGTGAACAAGTTTGAAAAGTTCACCACTGCTCAGAAAGAAAATGTTGCTGCTGACACGGTACAGCCTCGTCCAAAGGTGACTATTAAATATGTCCTCAAGGATGCAAAGGGTGCGACGACTATGAACCGAAAAGTTCATGCGATCGCACAAGCTCCTCCCGGTTACGGTCGCTGGTTCTCTCCAGCACTCTGCGGAGAACGGCCAAAAGCAGGTACTTGGGGCTGGCGCACATGCGACCCCTCTGAGCTGAGCTGCCCCAAGTGTTACGACAAGGTACAAGCATTGAGTTAGCTAGTTCATTCGTGAGAGTTTTTTCCTCAGTCAACAAGGGAGAGTGCGAGAATGATTAATGAGATATTTAACTATGTAACGCCACATAGTCTTCACGACTTGCTGGGTCAGTCCGCAAAACTGCAAAGTAGTGCCTGTTGTCGAGTCCGCATCAATGGCAACACCGTGATCGCGACTG
Source organism: Cyclobacteriaceae bacterium (assembly GCA_965217295.1). Lineage (GTDB taxonomy): Bacteria > Bacteroidota > Bacteroidia > Cytophagales > Cyclobacteriaceae > Tunicatimonas. The sequence goes on along the minus strand of CBDCHR010000002.1, from coordinate 6,690 downwards.
AGCTACCTGACAACCCTGGCATGAGTCTCACTAATGCTGCGGCGAGTGCGGCTATGCAGGTTTGTCAGTGTTACGAGATCTCCCTTGAGGAGCCGGTCTGGATTGAGCATTATCCGGAAGAACCGGCGCAGGCGGAAGCCTTTGATCTAGTTCACTTTAGAATCAATAACAGCCTTCTTGAAGTCGAGTGGTGGCAACGAATGTCTACAGAAAAGGCTGAGCAACTATTGAGGGATTTATCGGTGCTATAGAAGATTGGCAGAGCAGTATAGTCTTTTGGTAAATCCCTAGCTCAGTTACATTCTAAAACTTTAGATGCAGTCCCATTGCTAGTGTCACATATAGTAGCTATAGCTGATCTGAGGCCGCTCATGAACGTCCACGTACTTCATGATATCGCCTACTCTTCTGGCGCATTCGATGGTGATAGGAAATTTTCCATCGAGCTGAGTGTTGTTCCAGTTCATCTTTGACAAGCCGAGAATCTCCTCGCAGATCTCCTCAAGGGAATAGTCATACTCATAGAGCTGAACTCGTAGAGGCGCAGGAACGTACGCACCTGGATACGTCTTGTAGAAGTCCACAAATCCTCTTGTGTACAAAACACCCATATCCTCTTGTAAGCTCAGTAACGTCCCTCGTGGTGGTGGGTAGTTCCCGTAGCTGAAGAGGCGCACAGGTGCGTTGGAAACTGTTGCCAAGTCTTTTAATCGAATGTGCCTATCGTCTAATGCTGCCGTAAAGCCAGTGACCTCAGAGGGCTTAAAGTTGCTCGTTTTATGAATAACGATTCGAGCAGGCATCTGCATTAGTGCGTGATGATACTCATCTATCGCAGATGACAGCAGATCGTATGCCTGCTCCTCACTCATGAAAGGTCTTTTATCTTCTTTGTCTAACGCAACTGGCGAGCCTCGTAGGATAACGCCGTGGCCAAATTCATCAAACACCTGTGCGAGACTTGTAGAGACTGTACTGCCATCCCTGCTTTTGTAGAAGCTAATACCGACATAGCACGTTCTAGGTTTATGTGACTCTTCTAACAATCGCCAGGGAATAGTTTTGTTGCCCTTGTAGTACAATGCCGTACAAAAATTCCAAGCCCTAGTTGCATCATCTTGTTTGTCTTGCCCGCCCTTTCCAATGACTAAGTTTTTCTCAACAATTAACTGGAGTGGCACCTTCAGATGCATAGACTTTGCTTTCAGTAGCCTTCTAAAGTTATATTCTATTTCTTCTTCTTTTTTCCTATCCTTACTAGACTCTTCTTTTATAAGCGAGTCGTATATCTCATCTGGGATAACGCATAATACGACGTCAACATTCCGATTCTCAACAATGAACCGAATCTGGTCAAAGTACAGGTCAACGCATTCAGTCACTCGTTCTGACCTATCAGACAGCTTCATGATCTTGTTCAGCTCTGTCCGTTGAAGCGTCCTCGTAAAAGGCGTACCATGCACAAACTTAGAGAAGAATCCTGACTGCTCTGAAAAGCCCATAAAGCTTCTAAACAAATTGGGAATAGGAGACTTCGACTTCTTGCCTGGGAAACCTCGCTGGCAAGTCTCTAGCCAGACATCCATGAGATCAATTCCTTCTCCTCGCCCAACAATGCCTAGCCTTAGATCTGTCTGTCTAAGGCTATCGTGCGTATCATATACACCGAGCGTTTCAATTCCAGCTTTAGGACAGATATGTGTTCCATTTCCGAACTCTAGCTTAGGCTCTTCTAAAATTTTAACTTTCATCGTTCGTCTCCTCGGGAGACTCAAGCTCCATATCCTCAGACTTACTGCTCAGAGAATTAGGACATTCCAGCTCCACTAAACTATAGAAACATAGGTCAGAAACACTTCTCATCTCTAAATTCTCCAGGTAGTAGGCCACGAATCTGATGTGGTTTCTAACGGATGCATTCAACTCTAATCGCTTCTGCTTTGATAATAAATCCTGCTGATAGAAGCTCACCCTGTAGGCATCTCTTGTATACAACCAACTTGTATATACAGTGCAATAACAGCGCTCCTCTATCTTCAGAAAGGCAAGATCAAATGATAGATGCTTGTAGTAAGAGATTTTAGAAGGATCTTTCTTCTGGTATCGTATCTGGCAAACTGTTCGCGTAGCACTCTGCTTCCCAACCCATTTCTCCTGTCTTACAGGCTGCTCATCATCCAAAGGTCTAAAGTAGAATGTCTTTTCCTTCTTGTGCCATTTCACGTTATATGGCTCAAGCATGTCCATTGCCGTGTTCTTTAACAGCCTCATGAATAGGTTTCTATACTCAAGCAACTCGCTATCAAAGAATTCTTCTGATTCAAGTGGATCAACTGAACCGATGTCAACGACCGAGGCAAAGTCGGATTCAGAATTTAGCTCCTCAAAGGTAAATAGCTTATTGTCATGAACTACCCAGTCATGTCGTTCAACACTATTTAAGACTAACAACAGTCGGACAGCTAGGGCTTTGCCAAGCTTGCTTTTCTTATAGCCAAGATGGTTCCTAGCTTTCGTTGCAATTGACTTACAGTCGATGTCTAGCTCCGCTATGTATATACGCTGCGGAAAATCCATTGCCACTAAGTTTGAGGCAAACATGAGTGGAGGCTGATCTGCTACTTCGGAAGCGGCTAACCGATCCTTAATGTCGCCGAGAATTATTCTAAATTCGTTTAGTAGTCGCTCTTGTGCGCCTAAACGCATAGAAGTAATGCGTTGCAGTACATCTCCAGGATCGATAATATTCTTCTTCGCACTGAACGTAAATTCGCCTTGAATCTCCTTGTCAATGGCATCTTGAGAATAGGAACTTTGCTTTCTAGTTAGCGTAAGTATGTGAAGCTCATCGAAGGAATTTTTGTAATTCTTGTCTCTAAATTGAGAAAGCGTCTTCTTTACTTTCTTAAGGTCAGTTGACGCCGTAATTTGAAAAGCAACTCTGTCTTGCTCATCTCCCAAGTCGATACCTGGAAAGTTTTTCTGCTTTTTATTTAGATTGATAAGACCTGGGCACTGAAAGACATCCCGAAGGATTGGAATCCATGCATCTTCTGAAACCAGATTAACGTCTAGCCGTCCTTGGCTTGTAGCCAAATCAACCTCTGTTATCAACCGGCCTACAACTTCCCTTAGTTGATTCTCTACCTCTATCGCTTTCAAGTCTCTACCCTAAATTGACCTTGAGTGATTTCGCTGCTCTAGTGAGCCACTGCTAGCTTAGTACATTTTAACTAGAACTGATTGCTTTTAAGAGATTTACCTGTAAGTGCATACGGGTCTTTTTTCTTTTGGAGCTGAAAGCAAAATGAACGGAATACCATCAGCTTATCAACAACATCAAGAAATACTGACACTATGACTTCGTAATGTATCTATCGGCTCAAACAAAGGAGGCTCTATTTCTCCGAGTCGCTATTCACCTGTGATAACTAACAACAAATAGCTAACAGATTCTGCGTTCCTCTACAGAAATAGTGTGACGTGCGATGTCGTACGTCACACTATCTTTTGAAGCTGCGCAATCAACTCATTAATTTGAGAAAGCAGCTCACTAGCTTCCTTGTTCTTTGTTTCCAGCGATTTGCATTGCAGTAGAGATGTAAGTGCATTGATAGCATTACTAGCTTTCTTCATGTTTGCAGTAGACTTTTTCTTTTCCTTTTTATCTGGTTCAATACGCTCTGTCCGTTGCCGCTTCTCCTTACGAATGTCAGCAACAGGAGGATTATCACTAATTACCCAGTCAAGTAAGTCAGCACGCTCTTCTGCATTTTTGACACTCCCAAGCTCAAGCGCTTTAGAAGCATCCACCTTACCAGAGTCTAATGCTGTTCTCACATCAGATGGAAGACTACGAAACCGGATGAGCTTACTACGGAAAGTCGTAAGCTTCCCTCCTTTATAGCGATCAAGAATATTCTGATAAAGTTCAATATGGTTAGATACAGCCTTAGATATGTCCCCACCTCGCTTTGCCGAGTTACTCATCTGATTGAGTTCCTGCTCAACAACTTCAGATGTAATACCAGCTTCATCAGCCATCAACTCCAGGTAGCCAAGAAGAACCTCAAAATGGTTCAGATTCTTGCGTACCATATTCTCATCAAACCTAATGCGCCTGACTTGCTGTGGGTCGAGTTCTTTAACTTCCGCTCGAATTTGAGTATTGCCTAGTTCCTCACAAGCCATCATACGGTTCGCACCAAAAACTAGCTCATACTTAAACCCTTCAATTCTGGCAGGATGATCATCAGGCAAGGGAGTAACAAGCACTGCTCCGCGAAAACCTTCGTCTTTAATAGCCGTTTTTAGCTTCTCTACTTCTGCACGGTCGAAGTAGATTCGTTGCTGCTTAGGCTTCCAAATTTCAGCGATCGCAACTTCGGCAATCGACTCGTCAACTGAGGACGCTGACTCAGCAGGGGTAACTAAGCCCCCTAGCCAATTACTACCTACCGACATCTTCTTCTTTGCGGCGCTACTCATACAGCAACCTCAACTCGACTAGCCATAACATCTGCGATTTTTCTGATAGGTTTTAGTCCATCGTTCTTAGGGTCGTAAACGGAGAGCGGCTGATGAGCCTCTTGAGCATCCGAGATAGCAGTTCTCAGAGGTATCGGGTCGAACACCTGCATTCCTTCAAACATAGGCAACTTCAACTGCTCAGCTATATCATCAATTGCTTCTTTCGCTCTTCTAGCCCCAGAAGTTCGCTTATCAAACATAGTCGGAACGAGTCCCAAAACTTTGAGATTGGGATTAACTTTTCCAGCTATCTCAATGGATACTCTCAGAAGTCCCATCGTTGCCTCTACAGCTTTGTAGTTAGTAGCCAATGGAACGATCAGGTAGTCGGCAGCTACCAAGCAATTTACGGAAAGCAGTCCGAGACTAGGAGGCCCGTCAATAATGATTGCCTCGTATTGATTGGAAACCTTGCTTATCGCATCGGCTAGTCGATACTCGCGGCGAAGTTCTGCCGTAAGCGACAGCTCTGCTTGGGCCAGCTTTAGGTTTGCAGGAACCAAGTCACACCATTCTGAGGATTCTATCGGAAGAGGTTCAGAATCCATCAAACTATTATGGATGGTCTTAGGTAGCTCATAAGAATCCAGCCCAAAAAACGTAGTCAGGCTTGCCTGGGGATCCATGTCCGCAGCTAATGTTTTAACACCTCGTGTTTTAAGTTCATACGCTAAATTCATCGTAAGTGTCGTCTTACCAACACCTCCCGACATGTTAAAAACGGAAAATACTGTCATAGCTGGGGCCTAATTAAGTTTGAAGCGCAATGACGTGCGACATCGCACGTTCATAAAAGGAAGGCCGACGTGCGATGTCGCACGTCTATCGAATTAAGTCAGATGTTATCGCAATTTGCGTAGAGAATACACACCAGAAAATAATTTTTTAGGGAAATTTAGTTACTGCACGAAGTATGATTACCTATCAAAACATGCCTTCTCCCGGTAAGTTTCAATGAATATGTCTACAAAAAAGTCAGACTATCTAATGTTTTTTTAGGGGAAGCTTCGCTATATGTGTACCGGCATAGAGTAGTTTTTCATTAACTAGCGAGCATTCGGAGATAGGCGCAGTGCGCCTTCGCTGCGTGTAAGAGCTTCTTTTTAGCTCTTCCAAAAAGGTTGCTCCCAAAAAGCAAAAGTAAATTTATTAGTTCTAGCTTTTTGATATTATTATTTAGCTAGAACTACATGTCTTTTCCCAGGATAAGCAAATGCCTCAGAAAAAATGTGGCTTCGGCTTTAGCTGTGCATCCATGATGATGCAGCCTACCTTAGAACCAAAAGACTGTCCAAACTGGAAGACCTGCGGACGCGTCCAGGAATACAGCGCCGACGAAGAGATCGCGCTTCAGCGAGTCATGGAAGTTGAAGGGGATAGGGTGACTTGCGAATGGATGGTCACCCGACATCGAGCCGCGATCGCTATGCTGCAACAAAGAGGTCAACATCGGGAAGTTTCTGACTTTGGACTCGCTGAGGAACAGTCAGTGATCGCAGAAGCTTTGACCGAACTTCAGGAAAGTCTATCCGCCTTTGCTCAACGTGACGGGTACATAGCGCCAGATGGCATCGAAGCGCATCGCTACAACGTCAAACGCCCCGGTCGTATATATAGAGGCGAAGATGGAAGGTGGTATCAAAGCCGCAGAGTGTACTGGTACAACAAGCTGACGGCGAGTAACAACATCTTTCTGGCCGCTGTACCAGATGAGGAAGTCGAAGATGATTCAGTCAGAGTCATTCACACCAGTCATGATGACGATCCGCGCAACGTAGAAAGCCGCTTGGGAATAGAACGACGGAACCGGCTCAAGCAGATTTATACTCAACTGAGGATTGCAACTGAAGCTATAGGTAAAGCTAACGAACTTGCATCTGAACCCTTTGACGATCTCCTATCTCGATTGGAAGCCGAACTATCGGCTTTGCAGCAGCGAGAAACCATCACTGAGGAAGTACCCGCACCAGAGATAGACGATTGAAAAATGTACTATTAGCTGTCGGCCATATATTTTGCTCAGCAAGCGTTTTGTAGTTCTAGCTATTTTTAATGTATAAATAGCTAGAACTACAGTTTACATTCTCAAATGCTCATCCCTAGCTTGCATACTTTCAGAAGCTTTCTCTATTCCTACGTCGAGCACCTGCTCACTTCAAC
>CBDCHR010000001.1:0-61518 GCA_965217295.1 Cyclobacteriaceae bacterium | reverse complement strand
TGCTCGCCAGTTTCCTGGGCCTACCTCGCCTCTAACAGCGTGAACGATGCCGCCCTTGCTCGCCTGCTTCTTACATACATAGCTGATCTTCGGCTCTGGTTTTTGTTTGGTGGTGGCCGCTGCGCCTGGTGCAACGTAGACACTCTGATCTAGCTGTAGCAGCTCGGTCACTGCCGAAGCCTTCAGCCTCGGCGCGACCTGACGATAGTAGGTAGAGCGACTACAGCCTACCTGCTTACAGATTTCGTTTATCATCAGCTCGCCTGCTTCAGCCAATGCGATCGCAACCCTCACCTGCCCCTCGTCCAACTGCCTCGGCCTCCCTCCTTGCCTCCCTCTCGCCCGAGCCGACGCCAACCCCGCCATCGTCCGCTCTCTAGTGAGATTCCTTTCATACTCAGCCATCGCACCGATCACAGAGAAGACCATCTTCCCTGATGCGGTAGAGGTATCGAAGCCATCTTGAATGCTGGCGAAGTTTGCGCCTTTCTGCTTCAAGTCCTCGATAATGCTCAGCAGGTGGCTCAGAGATCGCCCCAAACGGTCAAGCTTCCAAATTACGAGCGTGTCGCCCTTCCTTATTTGGTCGAGCGCTTTATCCAATCCAGGGCGCTCGGTTTTGGCACCGCTCACCCCATGATCAGTAAATATCTTCTCGCAGCCCGATTTCTTTAGACCGTCATTCTGAAGGTCTAAGCTTTGGTCAATCGTCGAAACTCTGGCGTAGCCAATTTTCACCGTCTCAAAACCTGTCAATCACGTCTATTTTTGACACTTTGATTATGACACAAGTTTTGATGTACAAATACGGTCAATAAACCTACTTTTTTACTGCTTCCATCCCATGTGTCAAAAACGGTCATTTAAAACACATTGGTACACGCAGAGATCACAGCCAACGACTTTCCGGGGTGACAGGCTATGATTAGGCAGCAACTTTCCCTCTGAATAATGAGTTAGATCGTTGAGCTAAAAGAAAAAGGGAGGGTTAACTTGTACAAAATTGAAAGTGTAGAGATTGATGGATTTTGGCAGCAGTTTAGTACCCAATGCAACTTTAATCCTGATGTCAACATCATCATAGGAAGAAATGGCACAGGCAAGACAACATTCATGAATATCTTGCATGCTGTATTAACAGCAGATGTCACTGAATTAGTAGAGAACGATTTTAAGTCCGTAACCATTTTGTTGTCCAAGGAACAAGATAAACGCACAATTCAAATACAGAAAATAGAAGATGATCCTTATCCTGTAGCTGAATATGAAATATCTGGACAGACAAAACGGTTTCGCTTAAGAAGTGCAGAAGATAAGAGAATGCACTATTCATTCCGACGCAAACTCCTAGAAGAATCTCTTGAAATTCGCAACGATCTAGGAGCTTTGGTATCAGTTGCCTCTCTATCAGTCTATAGGCTTCGTAATGATGATGAATATGAAGTTAAAGATCGGTACGGATCAAGAATTATTTCTCCTGTCGACTATCGACTAAGTCAAGCTTTACAAGGACTTACCCAATTTCAGCTAGAATTAGCGCAACAGGCAAGTGGAATCTCAGAGCGGTTGCAAGCAGATGTTTTAGCTTCGATTTTATATGGGGAAGAAGATGCAACTGATAGTGCGAATCCATCTGACTTCGACAGAGACGAAGAAAAGAAAAAACTGATTTCTGCATACAAACAACTCAACTCTTTTAATGAAGGCATTGACAAAAAAATAGACTTTCACGTCAACTCAATCGATAATGTCATCCAAAAAATAGGAGAGGAAGAAAGCTTGCCACAAAAAAGCAGTCATCAAACAATTGATATAAAGCCACTAGAAGCACTCCGAAAAACACGTCGAATAATAGATTTATCATTAGAGGCGAAAGGCAGGACTCAAGAAATCTACTCCCAGTTAGAGTTATTCCTCAATATAATAAAAGAATTTATTTTTGATAAAGAATTTCAGTTTAAGTCAGGAAAGTTAGTTATTTCAAACAGCTCGGGGCAAATAGATCATACTCGCCTTTCTTCTGGTGAAAAGCAATTAATTATTTTGTTGGTTGAAGCACTTCTTCAAAATCAACATCCACATATTTTCCTTGCGGATGAGCCAGAATTATCTTTGCATATTGCATGGCAAAGAGAGATCATACCAGCTGTCCGACAGATAAATCCTAATGCTCAGGTAATAGTGGCAACACACTCTCCTGAAGTCGCTTCTAAATATCGTGATTTCATCTTCGACATGGAGGAACTCGTCCATGTCTAATCTTACATACTCTGGTGAAGCTAAAAATGTTCTCAATCTATTTCATAGAGTTGAAAAAATGCTCTATGTTGAAGGTGATGACGATATTCTATTTTGGGAGATTGTCTTCGAAAAACTAAGCCGTTTTTCTGTCAGAATTGAAGAGGTTGGTGGTAAAGAAGAAATTAAGAAGCATATTGACGAAGTGATTTCTGGGCAGGCAAATTATCTCATAGCTATGGACTCAGATTTTGATAAACTCATGCCCCAACAGCGTCATGCAAATATAGTTTCGACTTTTGGCTACTCCATCGAGAATACTATTATAACTAACTCAGTTTTAAACAAAGTATTACGTACGGTTTGTAAAGTTCAAAACCGTAACATGCCAGAAAATCTATCGCAGGAATGGCTTTATGAACTAGAGAAGAAAGTATCTCCTCTAATTTTACATGCCATTGTTAACAATGAAGAGAAACTAGGGCACGCGGTTATCCCTGACAATAGTGATCGATTTATGACATCTAAAAACTCATGTGAGCTATGCGAACAAAAAGTTAAAAGCTACCTTGACAGCTTACCAATAGAAATCAGCAAAGAGCAGCAGGCAAAAGCCTACACTAATTTGGGTTTGCAAAGACTAAATATCTTGGATATGATTCTCGGACATTTTCTGATGTCAGCTGCTTTTCGCCTGATAAAAGTAAAAACAAAAGAATTAAGGACTAGCGTATCAATTTCGAAGGAAATGTTTTTTAGCAGCTTGTTGCTTGCTTTTGAAAGTGTATTTGACCCTACACATCCACACTATGACTACTATAGGGAAAATATTGATTCTATCGTCTTCGACGACTAACATAGTCCTGATGCGGACACAGGAAACCTTTCTTGCACTGCCATCTAGCTCTACGCAGGAGCGGACGGGATTACGATCCAGACTTGATGCAGAAATATTGGCTGCCGCTCAGCTCTACGTTAGCGATGTGTCTTACAACCTCTTAAACGTTTTGAGAACGCTATTGTGGGACATTATTTGAGACGCGGTTTTAGCATAGTCCCAGAAGGCATAGGCTTTGAGTAGTTCAGTAGTACTATTAAGTTATTGACATAGCTATAGCGCTATGTGATTGTCAGTCCTTGAGTCCACCTTGCAAAACAACTTTTCCTTCATCTTGAAGCTGGCTTACTGCCGCATGAACCGCCGAACTAAACTTACGGAAGTCAAGGCCCCTATGATTAAATTCTTCCATAAGGTGGGTGTTCAACTCCAATAGCTCTCGCACTCTTTGTTCAGAAGGCTTAGGGTGATCCCCTCGTAGATGGTATGGCATTAGTTCATACGATAGCTTCTGTCCATGCGCCAGCAGATCGTCTTCCGATAGCTTCCGTAAATATGGGTTTCCCCTGTACTGCTCTTTCCAGAGATCACTGCGCGTAAGCTGTCTGGGAGATTGAATCTCCTTCCGCTTCGATGTTCTGAGATCTTCAGGTTCAATATCGATTTCGATTAACGGTACATTATTAAACTCGGCCCACTTTCTTTCAAGCCATCGTGTGTAGTCCTTAACTGATTCAAAATCTGCTACACCAGAGTTAACGACCGTAACGAGCGGCATTAGCTCTTGCCCCGACCCTAGTTCCAGCGTATGTAGACCACCTACAGTCAGCGCAACTACAACATTTGGGTACAAAAGGTTACCGGACTTATCTTTCTCTCTCAGTAGCTGAGAGACTCTATATGCAATCACTTCAGGAGACAATATCTCTACTGAGTCATTGATGATAATTAGAATGCCTTCAGCCGTCTCGATATCGTACGTCTTCTTTGCTCCAGCAATCTGCTTATTGGCTTTCTTCAAGCTACTCTTCAGGCCAGTGGTAATCGCTTTAACCATCCTCTCCTTTACGTATTTACCATCGGGTAGACAGTTCAGTATCTTATCGCTATCCCAGGGCTCATAAAATACCGGAAACTCAGGTCTTTCTCGCTGTTTTTCTAATATAGCTACAGCTTTGTACTCAGTATCAGCATTAATAGACTTCATCTCGCCAATGAACTGCCTGTCGCAGAAAAAGAAGTCAGGCTTCTTTGCCTTTTTCTGTTCCGAGCTGAATTCAAGCTCATCTACAATCTCTGCATTTTTAAGGCTACGAACAAATTCTACAAATCTAGTTTCTAGAGGAGACATATCGATAGTGCGTAATCCTTTGCGAAGATAAATTGTATTCCAACTGGAAAGGATTGTGGGTCAAAACGGTCTTGGAGTAAAGGTTTCAACCTCGCAAGTCAACAATCTAACAGAATGCTGGGTAGAAGATACGAGCACTTCACAAGGCAGTCAGTTCGCTAGCAATCATTTCAGCCTGCTTTAGCACAGTTTCAGTCGCTAGTAGCTGCATATCAGGCGGGTAGCCATATTGACGCAGGAGCCGCTTAACAATGACTTTGAGCTTTGCTCGCACATTTTCCTTGATGGCCCAGTCGATGGTGGCGTTCTCGCGAATTTTCTGGGTGAGGACGACGGCTAGCTCGCGTAGCTTGTCTTGCTGCATCAGCTCGCGGGCACTGTCGTTATTGGCAACTGCGGTGTAAAAGGCATACTCATAATCTGACAGGCCCATTGCTATGGCTTCTGAGTCGGCAGAGACGATCTCTTTGCTGATGTGGATTAGCTCGTCCATTACTTCAGCAGCGGTCAGAATCTTACTCTGGTAGCGCTTGAGGGCGTTTTCCAGCATCTCTAATAGCGTCTTGCTCTGCACCAAGTTCTTTTTAGCGCGGGCTTTCAGCTCATCGTTCAACAGCTTTTTCATCACCTCTAAGGCAATGTTCTTATGCTCGTAGTCTTTGAGTTCAGCTAGGAATTCGTCAGAGAGGATGGAGATGTCGGGCTTTTTGATGCCTGCGGCGTCGAAGACATCGATTACCTGCTCGGAGACTAGCGCCTGATCGATGACCTGGCGAATAGTCGTTTCGAGTTCTTCGTTGCTGCGGCCTTCGCTGGGGCTATCGAATTTGGTCAGGCGGGCTTTGATGGCTTGAAAGAAGCCCACTTCGTCTTTGGCATCCATTGCCTGCTCGTGGGGAATGGCGATCGCAAACGCCTGAGATAGCGCGGTCACTTCGCGGATATACCGCTCTTTACCGTCTTCCATGCCCAGGATATGTTCTTCAGCGGCGAGGATCAGCGACAGCTTGCGGGCGGTGTCGGCATCGAAGTAATTTTCATAGGCGAAGCCGTGGTACATCGCAGAGACGACTTCGAGCTTTTCGAGCATCAGCGCGACGGCCTGCTCTTGAGCGAGCGTGGGGTCGCCCTTACCGCCTGCATCGGAATAGAACGAAAGCGCTTCTTTGAGGTCGGCGGCGATGCCGAGATAGTCTACGACGAGGCCACCGGGTTTGTCTTTGTAGACGCGGTTGACGCGGGCGATCGCCTGCATCAGGTTATGGCCTTTCATTGGCTTATCAATATACAGCGTGTGCATACTGGGCGCGTCGAAGCCAGTGAGCCACATGTCGCGGACAATTACGAGCTTGAGCGGATCGTCCTGATCTCTCATGCGGTCGGCTAGGGCTTTGCGCTGGGTTTTGGTGGTGTGATGCTTAGCGATTTCGGGGCCGTCGCTCGATGAGGTGGTCATGACGACTTTGATCGCGCCTTTGGTAGGGTCGTCGTCGTGCCAGTCGGGGCGAAGTTGGATGATGGCGGCGTAGAGTTCGGCGGCGATGCGGCGGGACATGCTGACGACCATGCCTTTACCGGCGAAGACTTCTTGGCGAGCTTCAAAGTGAGTGACGATATCTTGGGCGATGGTTTGAACGCGCTGGGGGTTGCCAATCAGCGCTTCTACTTTGGTGCGGTTGGCCTTCGCTTTCTGGGCTTCGGCCATGTCGTCGTTGGCGAGGTCTTTGTCTAGCTGGGCGATGAGCTTGCGGCCTGCGTCGCTGAGGCTGACTTTGGCGAGGCGGCTTTCGTAGTAGATGCGGACTGTGGCTCCGTCTTCTACGGCCTGAGCGATGTCGTAGATGTCTACGTAGTTGCCGAATACGGCGGGGGTGTTGGCGTCGGTTTTCTCGATGGGGGTGCCGGTGAAGCCGAGGTAGGTGGCGTTGGGGAGGGCGTCGCGCAGATATTTGGCAAAGCCGTAAACGACTTTTTTGCCGATGACGTTGCCTTTGTCGTCGGTTTCGTCGATAGTTTTGGCGCTGAAGCCGTACTGGGTGCGGTGGGCTTCGTCGGCAATTACAACAATGTTGCGGCGGGCTGAGAGTTGTTCGTAGATGTTGCCGTCTTCGGGTTGGAATTTTTGAATGGTGGAGAAGACAACGCCACCGGAGGCGACTTTGAGTAAGTCTTTGAGCTGGCTGCGGTCGTCGGCTTGGATGGGGTCTTGGCGGAGGAGCTGTTTGGAGGCGGCGAAAGTGTCGAAGAGCTGATCGTCTAAGTCGTTGCGGTCGGTGATGACGAGGATGGTGGGGTTGTTCAGGGCGAGGACGATTTTGCCGGTGTAGAACACCATTGAGAGGGATTTGCCGGAGCCTTGGGTATGCCAGACGACACCGGCTTTTCGATCACCTTTGGGCTGTTGAGCGACGTTTTTCAAACCGTAGCTAGCGAGGCTTTCGCCTGCTTTGTAGGCGGTGCTAGTGTCAGCAGCACTGATATCGGTAGCTCGCAGCGTGGATTCGATGGCAGCGTTGACGGCGTAGTACTGGTGGTAGGCAGCGAGTTTTTTGACGGTGTTAATGCTGATAATTTTGGTGGCGGGGTCTTCTTTTTTGCTTTTTTCAAAGACGGTGAAGTGACGAATCAGATCTAGCAGGGTGGCTTTGTTGAGCATTCCTGCGATCAGGGTTTCGAGCTGGCTGACGAGGGGTGAGGCTTGGGTTTTGCCGTCGGCGGTTTTCCAGGCCATGAAGCGGCTGAAGCCTGCCGAGAGGGAACCGGCTCTAGCTTCTAGGCCATCGGAGATAATCAGGATGGCGTTGGGGGTGAAGAGACTGGGGATGGTGGCTTTGTAGGTTTCGAGCTGCTGGTAGGCGGATTTTAGGGTGGCGTTTTTGTCGGTGGCGTTTTTTAGCTCGATGACGACGAGGGGGAGACCGTTGATGAAGAGAACGAGGTCGGGGCGTTTTTGCTGGTTGTTTTCGATGACAGTGAACTGACTGGCCACGACGAAATCGTTGTTTTCGGGGTTGGCGAAGTCGATTAGCCAGACCAGTTCGCCGCGTTCGTTGCCGCTGTCTTGGTAGGGGACGTTGACGCCTTCGGTGAGCAGGCGGTGGAAGGTTTCGTTATTAGCGGGCAGGTCGGGCGATTGGATACGCTGAACGTCTTTAAGGGCGATTTGTAGCTGGTCGGGGCCGACGCTGGGGTTGATGCGGTGGAGGGCGGCTTCCAGTCGAGCAGTGAGGATAACGTCTTCGTAGCGGTTGCGTTCTGGGGTAGGGCCGTCAGGGGCGATATCGGGGGCGTGGATGTAGCTGTAGCCTTGGCGCTCGAATAGCTCTATGGCCAGAGTTTCGATGGCGGATTCGGTGAGTTTGCCGGACATAGGGCGCGTGGCTCGGTGGGCGTTGGGCGAGGTTTTATCAAGTATGCCTATTACGAGGGTGAAATCCTTGGTGGATAAGGAAAGTTCTTAGTTATGTAATATACGGCTCTTGCAAACTTTACGCTGCGCTATGCGGGGTTTCAGTGAGTTTCGTTAGGTTGGCTTGGCTGGCTAAGCAGCTTTTAGATCAGGCTCTACGGCAACTCGGACTTCGCCGCTCATGAGCTTGGGGAGTAAAGTGTCACGGAGGCTTTCGAGGGTTTGAATTTGCGTTAGGTTGTAGGTCATCTTTTCAATTGATGGTAAAACCAAATTATTGAAACGAGTCAAACTCTCATCATCAGGAATCAAAGTCGGATAGTCTTGTAACATGTTCCAATTAGTTCTAGGCATACGAGTTCCACCAGAACCAAGATTGGCGTATTCAACAACATCATCCTGAAAGAAGGCGAACAAACAGAATGAAAACCATTCTCGATGTTTCGGTCTGATGACTAGAATGTCGGTTGAGCATATACCTGAAAAGCTTGCGAAACATACTTTATGGAAATAAGGACGTAGCTTTCCAAACAGAATATCTCGCGGTTTAAAAGCATACTTATTGCTATTTACTTCACTGCTAGACCCGCAGCGTTTCAACGTGATCTCATGACGATCTATATGTTCTAGACCGATATACTTACTATCATCTTGAATGTCTGAAAGCTTTACTGAGTATCGAATATTGTCGGCAACGGTTCCCAGTGTGCCTTCTTCCCAGTCGTCTTGAGCCTCTTCGATGAACCACTGACGGAATAGGGTTTCTGCGATCGCCTCAAGCGTTTTGTTCTGACGGTGCAGCAGGTCGATTTTGTCGTCTAGGCTGCTGAGAACTTGTGCGATCGCCTTTTGCTCGTTGGGACAAGGCAGCGGAATTAAGATATCTTCTATATCAGACTTAGATATATTTGCCTGGTTAGCACTTCCCGATGACTGACTAGCTAGATAGATAGAGGTGTGTATTACTATCTTTCAGGAAATAGTAGATGTAGTTGTTACATAGTATCTCTTCATCTTTTGAGACAACCTTTGCCACTCTCTGATTTAATAAAGCTTTTGAGACAAGCTTATATTTTGAAGCAAGACCAACTATTTGGGTTTCAGCCTGTGGATGATTTCCCGTTAGCGCTATCAAAACGTCTCCTTTGCCAATGAGATACCTAGACAATTTTTCAGAGTAGGAATGATACTGCGCTCCTTGTAGATTTGCATCGCCATTAGCGACGTTTTTGATTTTTAAAACTGGTAAAGAGCCAGCTTCCTGATTTTTAAGGAAGTTAGCAGATCGAAAAGCATAACCGTTAATAATTTCGACTAACTTACCAAACTGAATTTCTTGCCACACATCCATTCGCTTATATCCACAGAGTCCTTTACAATCGCCCTACTTATTACGACCCGTTCAGTCTCGTATAGTAAGTACTGCGTCCGCTACCCCTACGCTCAACCGCGTTAGATGCAATCAAGCTGTTAAATATCTCTTTTATTTTTGTATCGCCCACCGATAAAATTTCCTTTGCCTCTTTACGGGTAATCCGGTTGTTTTTCTGTAGAAAGTCCAACACCTTTTGGGCTTCTACGCTCAATCGGTCGTAATCGGTCGTAATCGGTCGCGACCGATCTTCACCTACTGTTGTAGGTCGATAAAACTCCACATCCACAAAATCCCCCTTCTCCCGTATCCTCGGCTCCGCCAGCCCCCAAGCCAAACAAGCCGCCCGTATCCGCTGAATGCCACTCCCCCACTGCTCGATATACCCCAATTCCTTCAACACCCGCGCCACCACCCGATTCCGAATCTCCGAACGTCCATCTAGCAGCGTCTCCGCCGTCAGCGTACTCGGCAACCCACCCGGCGACACCACATTCACAATGTCGTCATACACCCCCACCTTGATATCCCGCCCCTGGTTCGTATAGTCCCGATGCACCAGCGCATTCACCAACGCCTCCCGCAGCGCCGCCTCTGGTAACTCATACGTATCCGTCCGCTGCAACCCGTTAATCTCTCCCCGCAGGTGAATATGGTTTTTAATAAACCCCTCTGCCTGCTCCAACTGCCCCAACAGCTCACCGTCATACTCCTTCCGATCCAAAAAGACACTCATATCCGTCCCCTTAAACCGCGCACACTTCACCACCACATGCGGCAGCGCTCCCAGCAAAATCATTAGCCCCTGCGTCGGCCACAGCGTTCCCTGCTCCGACGCAATCAGCTTCAGATTCTTCAACTTCTGCTCATCTAACGGCTTCCCCAGTGCCGCAAACCGCTCCACCAGCGGCGTCAAATCCAGCTCATCCAATGCCTGCTCCCGGCAAATCTCTTCATCAAAGCTCTGATTCCGCTTCTGCCGCTCCAGCTCCAAAATGTGCTCAAAGTCGGCCTTGCGATTCGTCGCCCCCACCCGCAGATACGTCCCCGCATTCTTACCCGCTGACTTCAGATAGTAGGGCAGCAAATTACCCCGAAACACCTCTACCACCAGCACCAGCTTCCCCTGCACATTCGCACTGTAAATCTCAGGCAGTATCGCCGGATAGCAGCGGTCAAACACAATCGAGGCCACCCGATCCTGCAAGTCCAAAACGTCACCTTCACCCAGGCCCACTACCTGCCGGTCATCATCCACGCCAATCACCAGCTTGCCGCCGCTCGTATTGGCAAACGCCACCACCGTCTTCGCAATCTGATCGCGCTGGGGCAACTGCGCCCTTAGCTCCAGCGTCTTACTCTCGCCCTGCTGAATTTGCGCTAGCAGCGTCATGGCAGCTTTATCCTCGCCAGGTTTTGAGCGATCGCCGCATTCAACGCCGCCTCTTCCTCTAGCTGCGCCTCAAACTCCGCCTTCAGTGCCGTAAACCGCTCTGCAAAATCAAAGTCATCCTCCTCAACCGCCAGCCCCACATAGCGCCCCGGCGTCATCACATAATCTAGATCCGCCACCCGCTCCAATGGCACCGACGCACAAAAGCCCTTCACATCCTCATACGCATCCTCACCCGTCCGCCAATTGTGATAAGTCTGCGAGATCTGTTGAATATCCTCCGACGACAGCTCCCGCGTCCGGCGATTGATCAGGTGTCCCAAATTGCGCCCGTCAATAAACAAAATCTCGCCCTTACGCGGATGCCCGTTATTCCGTGCCCGGTTCAAAAACCACAGCGCTGCCGGAATCTGCGTATTCAAAAACAGCTTCGCAGGCAGATTCACAATGCAGTCAATCAGATTACCTTCCTTGACTAACGCCGCTCGAATATCGCCCTCACCGCTGGTCTTACTGGTTAGCGCCCCCTTCGCTAGCACCACACCCGCTCTACCGCCCGGTGCCAGGTGATAGATAAAATGCTGCATCCAGGCAAAATTCGCATTGCCCGCAGGCGGCTTCCCATACTGCCAGCGCCCATCCTTTTGCAACTGCTCGCCGCTCCAGTCGCTCACATTAAACGGCGGGTTGGCAATAATAAAGTCTGCCTTCAAGTCCTTGTGCGCATCGTTGAGGAAGGAGCCTTCGTTATTCCACTTCACCTGCGAACTATCGATGCCACGAATCGCCATATTCATCTTCGCTAGCCGCCAGGTCGTTTGATTACTCTCCTGTCCGTAGATCGAGATGTCATTAACCCGGCCCTGATGATTTTCAACGAACTTCTCCGACTGCACAAACATTCCGCCCGACCCGCAGCAAGGATCGAACACTCGCCCCTTATACGGTTCCAGCATCGCCACCAGCAGCTCTACAATGCTACGCGGCGTATAGAACTGCCCGCCCTGTTTGCCCTCTGCCAGAGCAAATTCGCCCAGGAAGTACTCAAACACATGCCCCAGCACATCTGCGCTGCGAGCCTTGGCATCGCCCAGCGCAATATTGCTCACCAGGTCAATTAGACTGCCTAAGCTGGTCGGGTCGAGGTTTTGCCGTGCGAATACCTTCGGCAGTACGCCTTTGAGCGAAGCGTTCTCTACTTCAATCGCATCCATCGCAGCATCGACAAAGGTGCCAATTTTAGGTTGCTTAGCCTTGGCCTGCAAGAAAGACCAGCGGGCCTCTATCGGCACAAAGAAGATGTTTTCAGCCTTGTACTCGTCCTTATCCTCTGGATCAGCTCCGGCATATTCGCCCTCACCGGCTTGCAGCTTGGCAAACAGCTCCTCAAACGCATCTGAGATGTACTTAAGGAAAATCAGCCCCAGCACCACATGCTTATACTCAGCCGCGTCGATGTTCTTGCGCAGCATGTCAGCCGCTTTCCATAGCTGCTTTTCTAATGGTTCTTCTTTGGCCTGCTTGCTCTGTTTGGTTTTGGCCATAGCCCGGTTAAGTCCTGATAGATAGCAGTGGAACGAAGCATGAAGGAAGGGAGAGCGATCGCTTTCGACGGGCTACGCCATCGCTGCCAGCAGGCGGCGCGATCTCCTTCGCTATCCTTCCATACCACGGTCACGGCGACATCGCCGTGACGACTTCTCCTGCCGCGCCTTCACTAGCACTTCAGCGGCATACGTCAGCCCAGCCTCTCTCCTCTGCGTCTGATTTGTCTGCTGCGCCACTATCCCTACACAAGCGAGAGAAGATGCAAGCACTAGATGGGTGGTAGGATTTCAAGCTGACTGAGTGATTACCTACACAGCACACAGCTACACATATTTATTTTTCGACTGCTTGCAGTGCTTCTCTACCACCGCAACCCATGACTCATACCAATACCAGTTCTTTGCAATGAGAACACCGAAGCCTTTACCCGAATTTTTCGCATCTAAGGTCTTCCAAAGAGTAGTGTGGTGATGCATAAGAAAACTAGGAAAACCAGCGCTGTTCATAGTAGCCACAATCTGACTCGGTAGATATTTCTTACGCTCAGTCTCCTTAATAGCGGTATAGGTGATGTTTACATCTTTGGCTATGGAAGAGTCAGACTTAACGAATTCGATAACCTGATCCGCCTGACCTTTGCGATTTGCTGTTTTAGCTACGAACAGGACTCTATAAGCATACCTAGGACTATTAAAATCCTGCTCAGACAACTCACCATCAAAGCCTTCAATAAAAGACTGTAGGTGATGTGGCAGGTCTGTCATACTGCGGAGAGTATGTGCCTGATCATCTGATATTGCAGCTAATTGAAGACTAAACGATAGATAACGGTCAATCCCTTTATCTTCTCCGAATAGCTGCTTTATATAAGAGTTAAAATTGAGACAGCAAGCTTGGAATCTAGCACTCAGGTAATCATCGATCCTTGTCGTCATTTGATGCTCAATTTCATGCCTAAGACCAATTAGAAACCTAAGATTACTCACAGTGACGTGATCGATAGGGCAATGATCGTCATTAAGACAACGCTCTAGCTCCCAGTGCTTGTAGGCTCCAGACTTGGTTTTGTCAAACCTTTTGCGGGTGCCAGCGAGGTTGTAGTAGCGGTAATCTATCTTTTGCTTTCGGTAGTGTGCGTGGAGCAAGTACGTCCACGAGATACACATCAAGACTATGAATGTTTCTGACTTAAAGTATGTTCTAGGGTTATTGAATACTTGAACAGCAGACAAGGCTGCTTCCTGATTGACTGACAAAAGTTCTGCTCGAAACAATGAAGTCCCTACTAGCGGGTGAATGTAGAGATTGAATTGAAGAAGCGGGAGCCAGCGTTCTAAGATTTAGATACCACTCAAAACCAAAGGAACGCTGTGAAAAAAACTCCCGTCTTTACGATGCCCTGAAAGTCTGGCTAGGTCAAGAGACGAGTTGGGCACATTTGGCCCACCTGACGACCTGTTTGTGGATGGTGGCAGCGCTGATTCAAAGCGGCGAAGTGGGCCTGACGAAATGGACAGCTTATCTGCCCTGCCGAGGGTACTTTGCGCAAAGCAAGCAAAGGCGCGTGCGCCGTTGGCTAGGCAATAGCCGCATCAACGTTCACAGGTTGTACAAACCGCTGATTCGAGCAGCGCTAGCTGAGTGGGAAGACCGGTGCGTTTACCTGAGCTTGGATACCTCTTTGTTCTGGGATGAATATTGCCTGATTCGGCTGGCCGTCGTTCACAAGGGGCGGGCACTGCCGCTGACTTGGCGAGTGCTCAAACACGCGAGCGCTTCGGTTGCCGCGAGCGAGTATCAAGAGATGCTGGTGCAAGCGGCACGGCTGCTACCGGCAGATGTCAAGGTCGTGCTGCTGGCCGATAGAGGCTTCATTCATACCGACGCGATGAGCGCGGTGCGTCAGCTCGGGTGGCATTATCGCATCCGACTGAAAGGCAACACCTGGGTCTGGCGGTCTAATCGCGGCTGGGCTCAGCTCAAAGCGTTCCATCTTCAGCGCGGTGAAGCCTTGTGTTTTCACAATGTCAAGCTACATAAAAAGCAGTGGTATGGCCCGGTACATGTCATCTTCGGACGCAACAACATCAACGGTGAGTTCTGGGCTGTTGTTAGCGATGAGCCGACTACCCTACAAACCTTTGCTGAATATGGATTGCGCTTCGATATCGAGGAGAGCTTTTTAGATGACCAGTCGAGCGGTTGGAATTTGCAAAAGTCGGAAATTCGCTCTGTGTGCGACCTATCTCGGCTATGGTTCATTCTGGCGCTGGCAACGCTCTATGTCACCGCTCAGGGCATTGAAGTCGTTGAGTCAGAGCGACGGCGATGGGTCGATGCCCACTGGTTCCGTGGCAACAGTTATTGTCGTATCGGCACTGAGTGGGTGAAGGCTGCTTTGCAAGATGGCTGGCAGTTGCTCCAACACGTTCGCTTCACTACCAACTCAGATCCTGACCCCGCGATGGCCTCACGTCGGCAGCATACAAAACGCTCGTATCGCCTTGAATTCGAGGTGCTCACGTTTAAATTCGAGGTTGACTAACTTTTGTCAGTCAACCAGGGCTGCTTCTCTTGATTTTTGAACCAGCTCATCTGCGAATGAGCCAACTCGCCGCCGCCTTTTCGTAGGCATCAAATTGCTTTCGCTTTCTAAATAGGACTCCCATAAGTGTCTAAGAAAAGAGCCGTCTACAGTCTTATCTCTTGCGATAGCGGGCTTTTCACACCATCGGGAAGAACACACATACCATAAGACAGCTTATTTCAAGTGTGATCCCTGTCATCCTGCCGCTGACACATCTGCGACTTATAGGACGAAAGTGCCTGTAATAGGGTCTTCGTATTCACAACTCCATCCCTCGGTCGCGGCTTTTTACCTGCTTCGTCTGCTGAGCTTTCTCAACTACCTTCTGCTCCTTTGCCAGCACTTCCACCGCGTACTTCACGCCCGCTTCCTTACCCTGCCTCTGTTTCAGCTCCTGAGCGACTGGCCCCTGTAGCAAAACACTGCCGACCTTCCCTATCTCGTCATCGCTCAGTCGCTGGCCACCGCGCTCGCTCAGTAGCTCGCTCATCAATTGGCGCACCACCAGGCGATCACACTCATACACGCTCTTACCCACAAACTTCGCCGCATACTGCTGGTAAATCTGATGGCGACGGCGGCGCTTGCTATCCTGCTCTGCCTCCTGCTGGTTCTCAATTGGCTGCTCTGTCGCTGTCGCCTTGGCAACTTGAGCTTGGTGACGCGCTAAGTCACGAGGGGCAATTCTTCTCAGTATCGCTTCAGCCACGCCATCAACCTGCGTAGACTGCTTTTGTCCGATTGTGGATTCAGTCACGCTACTTAGTCGCTCAGCTTTTCGCTCAAGCTGTTCATCGAGTCGAGCAACTGCTGCTGCTGTAAGCTCCAACTGCCCAGAGCCGCTGACAATACTTTGAGCTGCCGCTCCAATTCGCTCGGCTTGCCGCCTGAGGGCTGCGATTCTGTGGCGTTCCGCAATTCCTGCGACCACACCCCTAACATCTGCGACATACTCTGGTGAGAGGCTTGCTGCTCTGCTCTCAGCTCGCTCACTTCCTGCCTCAACTGCCCGATCTCTTCGTACAGCGGCGCGGTGGCCGACTGCAATGCGCTCTCCAGCGCGATCGCCAAGGTATTCGGATTGATCTGCACCTCGTAGCGCTCGGGCGGTTCCGGCGGTCTTCTGGTTCTCGGCATTGGGGTTCACTAGGTTAAATAACGTCAGGTAGTCGCTTGGGTTCTCCTTTGCAGTTGAACGCTCGGCCTGCTTGAACAGCTTTGCTTTACTGGCAGTGTACAAACTCAGCTTCTGCTTCGCCCTGGATACCGCCACGTATAAGCCTTCTTTGCTAATCGTGCTATCGACAGCGACCAGCACCTGGTCAGCTGTCTTGCCCTGGCTGCTGTAGGTCGTACTCACCAGCGCATAGTCCAAATACTGCTGCCCGGTCAGCTCAACGGTCGCCTCGTTGCCGCTGCTATCTTTCAAGGTGGCTGTACCTTTGGCGTCTATCGCTGCGACGGTCACCACCTGACCGTTCCTCACGCCTCGCTCGGTGTCGTTGCGCGTCCAGCGCAGCTGCTCGCCGGGGGCGATCGCTATCTCCTGGACTGCGTAAGTCGTCTTATCGGCACACCGCGACGGGTCAAAGGTAATCGCGCTGCCGTCTGGCGCGGCTACCATAACCTGATTCTGCGCTATGTCCCGGCTAGTGACGGTGTACTGCACATTCTTCTTCAGTCCGTAGCGGCGATAGTCGCGTACCGGCACCACTACTTCACCTTCCCCGTAGGCGCAGGCATACTTTAGCTGCGCTGTGGTTC
Organism: Cyclobacteriaceae bacterium; assembly: GCA_965217295.1. Taxonomy (GTDB): domain Bacteria; phylum Bacteroidota; class Bacteroidia; order Cytophagales; family Cyclobacteriaceae; genus Tunicatimonas. The sequence goes on along the minus strand of CBDCHR010000001.1, from coordinate 45,018 downwards.
GGTCAAGCGACCGCAGAGACCGTATCTGGTAGGCATCAGCCCCTAAGCTGCCCTCAGCCTGTAGCGCTGCTCTAAGGTCTGCTGTCAGTTCTAGTCGCTCTACGTTCGTGCCGCTCAGTATCAGCGTCTTCTCCCTCGCTTCGGGCGGTAGCCCCATGTAGTCCTGAACAATGCAGCGGTGACGCGCCTGACTATCGGTGACCTCATGTACCATTCCAGCCCTGTCCAACCGGTCGAGTCCTTCGCGCTGCGCTCCGGCTGACAGGCACACCACGGCAGCGCGGAGGGCTTCTGTTTTCTGGCGGCGCGACTCTTCTAGATAAGCGGTCTGAATGCCTGCACTCTGAAGTGATTTGAACGGGTTCCCTGCTTCTACTGCTGAGAGCTGGCGGATGTCTCCCACGAGGATGACTCTGGCCTTTTGCGCCTGCGCTTTCTTCAGCAGCTGATGGGCGTCTTTGGCGCTCAGTAGTCCCGCTTCATCGACTATCCAGATCGCCTGCTTCTGGGGAGCGCTATTGCTGCCGAGATCGCCCTCGCTGTGCAGTAGTCTAGCGACGGTATTGCTTTCAATATTCGCCTCTTCGCTGAGCGTGTTCGCAGCCTGGGCGCTCGGCGCGTAGCCAGTCACTTCATACCCCTGTTCTTCAGCAAGCTGAGCGACCAGCTTCAGACTGTAGGTTTTACCGGCTCCGGCGACCCCCTGCCAAGCGATGAACTGATCTGTCGTGGTCGCCGTCGTTTCTATCGCCTGCCGCTGCCCTGGTGTGAGCGACTGTTCTGGCTGAAGTAGCTGCCGTACTTTTGACTCGTCGGTAATTGCGTTTACCTGGCCCTGACCGCTCTCCATAATCGCTATCGTGTCGAGTTCGCGTTCGATGGCCGTTTGCGTCGTATAGCGGTTCTTCGCGCTCAGCAGTCCGGCATCCGTCATTGCCGTTTGCAGCTCGGCAAATGACTGCTCGCCCAGGTGGTGTTCGAGGGCAAACCGTTCGGCTCTTTCTACCTTGAATACGCTCTCTCGTTCGCTGGCGTGGTTCACCCCTTCGGCGGCGGCGGTCGGCGCTTGGCTCATGACTGCTTTCTGAGCGGTTTCTGGCGTGGCCGGTAGCGTCACTTCTCCCGATGAGATCGCTCGGTGCCAGCCCTCTAATAACACCGCTCTCGGCACGTTCTTTTTTCGTAGTCTCGTCGCTAGGGTTGCCTGCTTCTTTTGGTTGGCATTCAGCGACTTCCCTCCGGCTGCTTTGACCGCATCTTCCCAGCGCTCGATGTACTGCGCTATCTGCTGCGTTCTCGTGCTGAATAAATCGAGTAGCGGTTGGTCGTAGTTTTTGAATTCAAACTGGCCGCTGCCGTTTGGCTCTATTTCGTAGCCGTGGCTGCGCAGTTGTACCGCCAGTTCGTTCTGGTAGATCTCGCCCAGTAGCTTCTGGTTATTCAGGACTTCTTCGTTCGATAGGCTTTGCCATTTGCCGTCTTCCATTTGGGTCGCGTTGATCACCACGCAATGGGTATGCAGTTGCGGGTCTTGTTCGCGGCTGGTCTCATGGCGGAAGGTGGCGGCGATGAGGTTGCCGGTCTGCACTTTTTCGCGGAGGCCGGGGCCGCGTCTGACTCTGGTTTGTGCGTAGCGGTTCTCTAGGACTTGAAGGGCAGTTTTGACGGCTTCGTCGTGGGCTTGGATGACGCGCTTGTCTTTCTGGATCAGGGCGGCGATGCTGACGCTCTTCGGGGCGCTGAAGGTGTAGTCCGTCGCGGCGCGATGTTTCTCGGGGTTGATCGCTTTGGAGTGTAGCGATTTTCCCTCTGGCGTTTGGCCGTGCAGGAGCTGCTGGAAGATCGCTTTATCAACCGCGCCTTCTAACCCTAGTTTTTCGGCTCCTTTTCCCTGCCATTGGCTATCGTCTTGCAGGTCTGGGTCGCCCTGCGTGTAGTAGTCGTCTTTCTCGTAGTAGTTTTCCGCCTGCGCGGCGCTCACATTCGCGAGACTTAGCATTTTTGGCCACCTTTGCCCTGGTGATCTATATAAGTATTAGCTTTGTTGGGATTGAGGGGGTTTACCATTTTAATGGGCGTGTTATCTGGAATCTTGCGTAGCCCACACCGTAACTTTTGTGTGAATGCCATGAACTAAACGGGTGGGCGCAGCTCGGATGGCTGTTTCTCCATGCTCTAGTTTGGCTTTCTGCTTGGGTACTCGATGGGCGATCGCTACCCAGTTCTTTGCTAAAGAGCTGCATCATCTGAATGATGCTAGTTGGGACAATCGCTTTCTAATTTGTTTAAGAATAGCTCTACTACTGTGTGACCGATATCACATTGCTAAGTTTGGTTACAGCTACACCTCTCCTTCATGAAGACACTTTTGTCCTCAGTAGTACGTCTTAGCTAATTAGTGTTTTTATACCTAGCTATGGCCGAGCCTATCTACTCGCTTGAACAAATTAATGACTGGCAATCTAAGCTGACTGTCCTCGCAAAGAAGCCCCGTACTCGCTTCTCTAAAAAGCAGGCGGTCGAAGCCATGATTGAACAGATTGAACTGGCTCTTCAGTCACATCCCTACGATGAGGTCGCGAGCAGTCTTAAACCTGATTGACTGACAAAAGATTAGTCAGGCAGAAACTTAACAGTGATGACCATGAAGTCAAGGCGAGCCGCCTTTTGGTTGTGTTGTCGTTTAGAAGAGATCGCCGGTTCAGGGTCGCGATGAGAAGTAAAACAGACCTGCTGTATTAGCTGCCATCCGTTGAGTAGCGCCGCCTTTGTCCACTCTAATCCAATGCGAAAATAGCTGTTGCCGCGAAACCAATGGGTGTCAATCCAGCGTCTGCGCCCTGATTGAACAACCTCTAGACCTTGAGCCGTCACATAGAGGGTCGCGAGCGCGAGGATAAACCATAGGCGAGAGAGGTCAGTGACCGAGCGAATCTCAGAACGTTGGAGATTCCACCCGCCCGATTGGTCGTCTAAAAATCCTTCTTCAATATCAAACCTCAGACCGTATTCAATGAAAGTCTCAGGGTTGGTAGGCTGATCACTGACGACGGCCCAGAACTCACCATTGATGTTGTTTCGCCCCAAAATAACATGTACCGGGCCGTATTTTTCTTGACGATGTAATCTCACGTTGTAGAAACAGAGGGCTTTACCGCGCTCCAGGTGGAACGATTTAGGCTGACACCAGCCGTGGTCAGGTCGCCATAGCCAAGTGTCACTTTTGATCCGAATTCGATAGTGCCAGTCGAGTTGTTTTATCGCACTCATCGCGCGAGTGTGTACAAAGCCTCGGTCAGCCAACAGGACGACCTTTACACCTGTTGGTAAGTATTGAGCGGACTGCCTGAGCAACTCTTGATAGGCATCAAACGAAACGGCGGCACTGGCGTGTTCTAAAACCCGCCAAGCTAGGGGAATAGAGCGGCCTCGATACACCACTGCCAGCCGAATCAGACAGTACTCCTCCCAAAACAATGAGGTGTCTAAACACAGATAAAGGCAATCTGCTTCCCAAGTCGCTAATGCTGCCTGGATCAGCGGTTTGTATAGGCGGTGAATATTGATGCGGCTATTGCCTAGCCAGCGACGTACCCGTCTTTGTTTACTCTGAGCGTAGAAACCCCGACAGGGCAAGTAGGTTGTCCATTTCGTCAGGCTGACGCTGCCTGTCTGAATCAACGCAAACACCATCCAGCAACAGGTAGTCAGATGGGCTAGATGTGCCCAGGGACAAGCTTGACCTAACCAAATTTTCAAGGCATCGTAAAGGGGGGAGTTTTTCACAGCGTTCTATCGTTTTGAGTGGTATCTAAATCTTAGAACGCTGGCTCCCTCTAGCTGCTCTTAAACCCTACAGTTACCTATTGACAAGCAATTCACTCATTTAATTGCATCTTTTGTCAGTCAATCAGGTCTTAAACAGTGGGGTCTTGATATTGCGCCCGGTTCGCTTAAGCAATACGTCAATGCTTACCGACGCGAGCGTGGTTCTGAAGGGACTACGCCGACTCATAAAGGCTCGGGTGGGAAAGGGAAAAAGAAATCCAAGGCTAAGTCTTCTAATGGGCGATCGCTATCAGCCGACGATCAGGCGGCTGATGCAGTGACAGCGAATAGCGCTGGTGGTGATTCAGATACTGCTGCGAGTGGTGCTAAACGTCGGGCAAAAGCAGCCTCTGATAAAAAGCCATCCGGCTTCTTAGAAATGGCGGAGGACTTGTAGGCAAATGGCAGATTCTCAAGCACCTCAAAAAATTAAACGCATCATCTGGGTAACGGGCGGCAAAGGTGGCACCGGGAAGTCTACCTTTGCTCGCGGCTTACTCGATACTTTATTAGCCGATGGCGTGGAGGTCGCAGCGTTCGATGGTGACCCTGACAACGCGCAGCTCTATCGCTACTACAAAACGACTGACGTGGGCGTTTCTCGCATTGGTATTAAAGAACGCAATGGCGTTGATGAGATCATCACCGTTATGGAAGAGACCGGCACCGATGTCATTCTCGTCGATGTGCCTGCCGGGGGCGGTCAGATTCTCGTGGGGCTAGAGGAGGAGGTTGGCTTCCTATCAGCGATCGCTGAAGTTGGCTGTCAGCTCACGATTGTCACTGTACTCAGTCGGATCAAAGATTCGGTTAATCAGCTCAAGCTGGCAATGGACATTACTGAAGGCTTCGATGTGCAACATGTCGCGGTCAAGAACCTCTACTACGGCGATGCCGATAAGTTCAGGTTTCTAGAGCGTTCTAAGACGAAGCAGCGCTTGCTGGATGGCGGCGGGGTGGTCGTTGAGATGCGCGACCTCTATGAGGATACTTATGAGCAGGTGGACGATCTTGATTTGCCGTTTCAAAAGGCGATCGCTCACGATAGTCCGTTGCCGAAGCCGGACGTGCGCCGCGTGAAGCAGTGGCTAGTGCATTTTAAGAAGCAGGTGGTCGCGGCGGGAGGGTTACTCGGGCTATGACGCAAGAACAGAACTCGAACCGGGATAAAACGGCAGTTGATTATGTACTCGGTGACCAGCCAACTGAGTTTCAGTTAAAGCTACTTCAGCTCGGGCGCGAGCTGGACTGGGATGAGAATGACCCTGGCTTTGCCGTGCCGCTGGCAATGGGACAGGTCGAGAACGTTTTGAAAGCCTACCCGGACAAAATTCAGGCGACGATGGAGGCGATATCGAAGCAGTCAGAGATGAAGTGGGAGCGCATCCAAGCGGCGCTAGAGGTTTCGGCCATGCGGGGCGAGCAGGCGGCGCAGCGGATGGATACTCGGCTAGTGGAGGTTAAGGGGCTGCTTGATCTGGAGATCGTTCAGGTGCAGGGGCTGATGCAGAAGGAGCGGCTTGAGCTGAAACGGGCGCTCGCCGACGAGCAGGCGCGGGTACAGCGGTTAGTGGCCAATGAACGCACGGCGATGGCCGACGAACGGACGCAAATGCAGCAGTTGATGGCCGATGAGCGGGCGGCAATGGCACAGCAGGCGCAGGACTTAGCTGAGCAGCAGAAGCAGGTGCTTGAGCAGCACACTAAAGACTTGATTGCTCAGGGCGTCATTGCCAGTCAGCGGCGGGCTGAGTCTCAGGTGAAAGACATCGTCAACGCCGCTCGCGGTAAGCACTATTGGGAGGCGGTGGCGATCGCTTGTTTGGCGGCGGCGCTACTGATGTCTTCGGCTTGGCTCACCGGCTGGGTGAGTAGAGGACGAGCTGAGAATAGCTCTATCTGGGGTGACATTGAGCGCTGGAATCAAGACCCCCTTCAGGCTTGTATCGACGCCAATACAACCACCTGCAATTTTCATATTCAGGTGCCGCAAGAATAGCCGCTTCGAGGGTGGGGACTTCGCCTGTGCGTCGCGTCTAGTCAGTTACCGCTGGTGTGCATTGCCTCATTCTTCCTCGTCGTCTTCATATCCTGGCAGTGACACCGACTCAGCCCAGCCGCCCCAGCGATAGTAAGGAGCCAAGTCTGGCCGGTTATCTGGCAGGCTGACGTGCAGCATTCCTGGATTCCAGCTCGCCTCGTGTTCCACGGCAGGCAGCGCCACGTAAGGCACGGGCCACGCACCTAAGATATCGATAATTTCGTTGTAGCCGGTCGAGTAGCCAACGTAGCTACGAGCGGGGTCAAACGGTTCATATCGGCTCGTATCGAACGGCGGGAGGTCTTCGTAATTTCCCATGAGCGTTCTCACTGCGTTAGCGGCTCCACTATCTCAAGAAAGGGACTGATGGGACAAGCGCAAAACGGCGATCTCATTCTTGGGTGAATAGATATAATATGTTCACCTATTGGTGTCACATTTCAATCCGTTCACCTAACCGCGACCGCGCTATTATGCCTTCTCTCGAACAGCAGCTCTCAACGCTTGCCACACAGCTCGAACGACTGCGCGATGCCATTCCGGTTGACTCCGCGACGACTGCCGTAACGCTGGAGAATCACAGTCCTGGTAACGGCAGCACCTACACCCGACTGCGGGTGCCGAAAGGCAAAGCGCTCGCAAACGGCAAGCGCACGATGAGCTTAGATGCCAAGGACGCGGCGGACTGGGCGCAGAAGATCTACGCCCGCAATCAGCAGGCCAAGGTCGTGCAGTGTCTCTCGCTCGTTCAGCAGGCAGCGGCGATCTCAGCTTCCATCACCTGGGACTTTGGTGAGGGGGCGCAGTTGGTGAACAAGCCTGAATCTTTCACCGTTAATCAAGCTGTGCCGGTGGCGTCGGCAAAGGAAACGCTCGCCGTTAATTATGTGCTCAAGGATGCCAAGGGCGCGACAACTATGAACCGTAAAGTCCATGCGATCTCCGGGGAGGAACCTGACTATGGCCGCTGGTACACTCCGGCTCTCTGTGGCGAGCGGCCCAAGTCGGGCGGCTGGGGCTGGCGGCGCGTGGACAGCTTCGAGCTGAGCTGCCCACAGTGTTCGACTCTACTCAAAGCCCTTACTTAGCTTTGTGCAACCGGCAGCGAAGAGAAAAGGGTACCCTGCCAATGAAGCACACAAACTCCCAGGAATTCTTCGGGTACCCAAACTTGGAAACAACCGAATGCTGAGCCAGTGGTGACAGGCTCAGCATTCGGTTAATTCACAGCAATCGACCAACGGGCAAGGGTGAGATTAAACCCGTTGGTCAAGCTGAAGCGATTAGCGAAGGTTCGATTTTGTCTGACTGTCTAGATGACCGAGACGAGTCGCTTGGACGTTCTCTACAGCCTTGGTCTGGTTATTAAGGAACTCTAGACGGCTAGCTTGGATATCATCGACGGCCTTGGTCTGATTGTTCAACTGCTCTAGGCGCGTCCCTTGAATGTCTTTGACGGCTTTGGTCTGTGTATCGAGATGCGCTAGGCGGGTCGCTTGGACGTTCTCTACTGCCTTGGTCTGGTTGTTGAGGAACTCTAGGCGCGTCTTTTGGATGTCACCAACCGCTTTGGTCTGATTGTTGAGGAACTCTAGGCGGGTCGATTGAATGTTCTCTACGGCTTTCGTTTCGGCGGCGTGGGCTGTTGGCGCGATGGCGACGGTAGCAGCGGTAAGCAGTAGGGCGGCGAAGAATTGGCGTTTCATAATCAGGCTCCTTGAGGAATCAATGGGTGTGTCTGCTTCATTGACTTAAGAATGCCAGTTGTCCTCGGTTGCCTAATTAGCGGGGTTTAAGGGCTCGCTGAGCGTATCTGAAGCGTTACCGGGGAGGGCGCACAGTCTCTACTCAGGCTCTCCTCATCTAGAAAGTCGAGGCCGTAGACCAAGGTGCCACGAAGGTAGACAAAAGCATGGATTCAAGGGGTAGAAGTATCGGCTTCTAGGATGTCCATACCGTCTCTTTGGGGCGGCTTCAAGGCTTCAGCAACTAAACTGCGCTCTAGAGGTTTAGAGCGTTGTGAGCAGTGTTGTGAGGTGTTGTCAAAGCGGTTGTTGTTGTCGTTGTGAAGGCCACAACCCCTGTTGTGCTGTTTCACAGCCGCTGACAACACCGCTCACAGCTACACCACAACACCACAACAGCTAGGCATTCAGCCGGATGAATTCACCTGCGGCAATCTCCTCAATCAGGCGGGCAGATACGAGCGCAGTGAGGCCCTCCCAGACACCTTCGGTCACCTCGACGACTTGCGCCTGCCGCACGGTTTTGTTTTGGGTAGCGCGGCGGGCGGTGAACGGGCCTGTCTGCTTCTCTATCCACAGCATGAGCGCGGCCAGCTCGGGCACGGCCTCGGCTTTGAATGTCGCCCATGCGGTAGCCTCATCACCCGTAGCAACCGTCGTGTTTTGCGTGACTGCGCTCCAGGGCTGCGGATCAACATAGTTGGCTCCGATATACCCCGGCCCTAAGTCGCCGCCTCTGTCCATCACTGGCTGACCTGTGCTGATGGTGTAGGGCGTGGGGTCAGGGAAGCGTAGTAGAAAGGTTTCGCGGCCCTTCACGCTCACCTTGGCGAGCCCCTTTTCGAGCAGCACAATCTTCAGCTCTCCCTGCTGGCGCATCTTGGCTGTCCCGGCAGCTCCCCCTCGGGCGGTGTTGGTTTCGGCATGGGCAACTGCGATGGTTTGATAGCCCACCTTGCGAATGTCAGAGAGCGACTCTTTGACGAACTGGCTCGCCCCGTCTACCTTATCAGCCCAGTTCGTCTGCTCTTCGAGCACCAGCGTCACCGGCATCGGCTGGTAGCCTGCAAAGGTAGCTCGCTGCTGGTAGCGCTCTTTCACATCGGCGGCGATGTTGGCCAAAGCCTCACCGACAGCGGCATAGTCCATCCCGGCCCCGATGACGCGGCAACCGGGCCATGCACCCATCCGGTAGTGCGGGTCGAGCACAATCTTATCCCGCTTGAGCGTGCTCAAAAGGTAGTCCACCAGCGTCGTCTTGCCAGTCCCTTGCGGCCCGATGACGGCGATCGCTGGATAGGTATTCTGGTCTTTCACTAAGTCGAGCACGTCGCGCCAGTCTGTGCGCTCGCCAGCGGCGTTCGTATTCGGCGCGGTGGCCGTGGGCGTGGCCGTCGCCGCGTCGGGTTGAGCAGGCGCAACACTCGCCACAATTGCAGGCGTCACCGCATCGGGCGCGATCTCTCTCACCTGGGCTTCGATGGCGGCAAACTCATCCGCCCTTATCACTCCGGCTGCTAGCTCCGCCTGAGCGCGGCGGTACTCAGCGGAGATCGCCGCGTTCTGCTGCGCCTCAATCCCAGACGTATCGCCTGTGAGCACGGCCCGCACCGCTCCAGCTAGCTTCATCCCCGTGATGGGGTTGCTGAGCTGCGCGTCCGTGATGGCAAACTCCGAGGCTCTCACCGCACTATCGACGATAGCACTGAAGCTGATGCCGTCTTGGGCCGTCTCAGCGGCGCTGATGATGATGTCTGAGCAGTAGGTCAGCAGGTAGTTCACGCGGCGCTCTTTCTCGGGGAGCCAATCAACCGGCAGCAGCTTCACTTCTTCGGGCAATGGCGGCGGCGCTGCGCCCATCATCTGCGCGGCGATCGCACTCAGCCCATGCGTGAGGTTGGCAGCACTCAGCGGCACCCCTGGCAGCGGCAGGAAGTGCCCCAGGCGCTGCGACTGCATCAGCTGCGAGATGCTGTAGAAGGCGGCACCGGCAGCGGCAGCGATCACTGCCACTTCCCAGGCTAAGGGCGCGAGCAGGAGGGCACCGGCGAGCCCGCCTACCCCAGCAATCTGAGTGAGGACAAACAGCCCCTTATGCATTCCGCTGGCCTGGTCGATGTCGGTGAGCTTGAGGCTGATGGCTGCGTTGAGCGATTCGCGGCTGTATCCCATGGTTGGATTCTCTCTTTGGAAGAATAAATAAAGCCCCCTCCGAAAGGAGGCTGTGGCGGTCGATGTGGCGAATGTTTAGAGGTCGGGGTCGAGCTTCTGGCCGCTGTACTCGGCAATGAACCAGCACAGCTCTGCCATAAACGTGGAGGCAAGACCATAGATCCATCGCGCTTTCTGGTTGAAGTCCGTCCCGTCTAGCGCACCGTTTGCCACGAACAGCTCCCAGCCCCAACCGGCGACCGCTAGCAAACACATTCCCCAGATCGCGGCGCGGCCATAGTTATTGGCCTTCGAGACCTCGCGCTTAGCGGGGGCGATCGCCTTCGGGTTCAGGTCGATGCGGTTGATTTTGTTCAACCGCATCGCGTACTCGCGCTGCTTACCGAGTGAGGTGGTGCGCGTAAACAGCCCCTGCGTTGAGCTGATCAACACTGAGCCAAACGCCGCCACCCACCAAGCCAGCGCTAGGGTGGCGTTGCTCCACACGGTCGGGCGCGGCGTTGGCGTCCACTGCATCAGCGGCATATCAGGAATCAGCCCACCCACTAGCCACATCGCAAAGTTCACCACGGCAGCTAGCATCTGCTGAACAGGCGGGAAGAGCGCCATAGGCCGAAAGACCATATCCGCTCGACCCAAAGGAATCACGGTGGTTAGCGCGGTGCTGGTGTCGGGCTGTAGCTCTTGGAAGCCGACAAAGTAGCTGTTGGCGCTGATGACCACGCCGATGAGCGCCAGGGTCAGCCACAGCCCGACTGCCGGTGACATCTTCAGCTTGCGAGAGGCGGCGCTGTTCTTGATGTCGGTCAGGCGGCGCAGAAAGTCGCTGAAGCGGGGCACCGCGTAGAGTAGCAGCTCTAGGAAGCCGTCTCGGGGCGGGGTGACAGCGGGCGTTTGGGTCGGGGTTCTAGTACTAGAGGGTGGCATTATTCGAGCTTGGCCTAGTAGCCAAGGCATAGCGGGGCGTTGATATCTTGAGTGAAGCCTGCTGGCCCCATCACGCCGATGCAGACGGCGGTATCGAGTTCAGGGCCGATCAGCACCGGCACGGGCGTTCGACGGGTGCCTGGCACAAAGTAGGTGCGGCTGGGGTCATACACCTGGGAGGCGTCCCAGACCGGGGCGCTGTAGCCGCGTTTGAGCTGCGCGGATCGCTGACTGACTGCGGCGTTCTGTTCTAAGGCGGCGAGGGCGTTGTTCTGGTCGAGTCGGTTATTGGCTCGCTCGCGGTAGACGGCGACGGCTGAGGCTCCTAAGCCGGTGCCGGTGAGCAGCATCAGGCCCGAGAGCGATATCAGGATGAGGGCTAGCGACTTGGGCGGCTTCGCGCTGGGGAGGTTGGGGTTGTTGTTCATGGCAGCAGGGGTGCCGACCGGCACCCCGTCAGGCGATCTCGCTCAGTTAGGCGGCTTCAAACTGTTCGAGCCATGCGGCCCAGTGCTCGGGCTTCATTGCCGTGGCAATCGGCTCTCCGGCTTCAAAGCGCTCTGCGGCCCATATCGGGCAGTCCTGAATGAAGTTCATCCCTTCACTCTGAGGGACACGCACCTTGCGGCCTTCGGCTTTGGCTTGGATGGCATTGCCCTCGGCGGCGATCGCAATAATCTGCACATAGCCGCTAGACTCGGGCAGCTCGGGCAGCTCGCCGTCGTCCACGACTTCCAGGCCCTCTAGCCACGCATCCCAGTGCTCGCGGCTGATGTGGACACAAAGGCTGTAGCCCTCCGCCAGTCGCTCAGCGTCCCAGAAGTAGCAGTCAGCAATGAAGTTCTCGACTTCGGTTTTGTCGATGATGCAGCGGCGCTTTTCCTCGGGGATGCTCAGAGCGTCCAGGTCGCGGGGGTCGTCGCTATCGCGGCTGACCGTCAGGATGACGCCTTGAGCGGGTCGCTCGGTGCCGGTGAGGCGGAACTGCGCGTCGGCAATGCACTCGGCTTGCGTGGTGAAGCCCTCTTTTGAGCGGCGGTCTGCATAGTCGCCTTGGCCTGCCCAGTGGTGGAGACCATCGAGGATGGAGGTGGTATAGGTGCTAAATCCAGGTTGCATAATGGGGGTATTCCTTGTTTGACTTCGTGATGGTTGCGAGCGGGGAATATCAGCGGGGCGGTGTTGGAGCACTTGCCTCGCTTCTAGGTCTTTACGGTCACAGGTGTTGTATCAGCAACTAATTGCGCCTCCTTTTCGGGGGTGACTAATTAAGCAGCACCGCGTCCAGCGCGGCGGCAGCAGTCTGCGGCTGAGTGATGGCTTGAGTAGGGGCAGGCGACGCGGCGGGCGGACTCGCTTCGAGGCACTCCAAAGGCACCGCCTGCGCATTGCCCAAGGTACGGCGGACGAGCTGCTCTATCGCTTCTCTGGTCGAGCTGTTGCCGTTCTTCATGGCGTGGTGGCATATCAGCCGCCACACATCTGCTGAGAGGCGAGTTGAGCCGCTGGCGGGCGGGGTGAATTTTAGTTCCATTTCTGTTGTCTCCTTACTGCGCGTAGTAGGCACCGACCGCGTTGGCGATCTCGGGCTTGTCTAAGACCACAAAGGCATCGGCTTTCAAGAGCTTGTCGGCTACCAGATGAGCACCGCCCCCGGTGACGATGAAGCGCTTCGTATCCGGCAGCAGGTGAGCAAAGTCGGTCTTCACTGCCCCAAAGATTCCTTTGAACCAGCTATCGCGGTACTCAGTGAAGTAGCTCGCCCAGCTCGCGCCCGTATGTGCGTAATAGTGGCCGGTGGCGAAGCCGTCGAGCACTCTCGCGACCTGTGGCTTTGAGCGGTTCGCGCACTGCCCGACCGCTTCTATCAGGCGGGTGTCGGCGGCGATTGCCGTCGCAAGTGACTTCGCCCCCTGCTGCGGGTATGCCTGGTGCTCAACGCGGGTGCCGTCCGCCGCGTAGAACGAAGCGATGAACGTATCGCAGCCCAAGTCGATAATTGTGCTATAGCCCGTAGCAGAAATGAGTCCTTTCTGTTGGGCGATTAGCCAGCTCCCTCGCCCTTCGTCTAGGACGGTGACGCGGCGGATGTCGAGGTCGCGGCGATCTCCATCGAGCGTGAAGGTATGAGTGCCTTCGAGAATGGCGGTGAGCTTCTCAGCGGACTCGTCGGCACTGTAATGGGAGATGACCAGATCGACCTTGCCGTCTCCAGCGAGGGTATATAGAGCCATTTTCAGAATGTGAGCGCTGAGTTTGTCTTCGTTGGCGAAGGGGAGGTAGTTGCGCTGGCTGAGGGCACCTTCGCCCACGAGATAGCGATCTCCGCCGAATTGAAGCGTGAACGTGTTGGGCAAGCTAGGAGATTTTTGCCCGATAGGGAGCTTGGCATAGACCGAGCGCAGGGTAGACACCTGCTGACCGTCGTAGGCAACGCAGGTGTGATAGCCGATGTCGAGGCTAATACGTACGTTTGTCTGCGTCTGTGCGCGGCGGGCAACGGATGAGATCTGTGTAGTCTTAGCAATTTGAGTTGTTGAAGGCATATGCTCTCAGGGATTCAGCCCTGCTTGAGAGGGTTTCTGGGGCCGAGCGCAAATGCCACAACTTGCGCCCGTTTGCGGCCAAATGTTGCGGTATGTGATCGCTCGAAAGCATGTTAGCATCTAAATCGAGTCTTTATAGAACTAATTTAGGTTCTATAAAAATCTAAATTAGACCTTGAGCGATGCACAGTATAGAATCCAGAAGGAAATCACTATGCAAGTACTAATGTCTGACCGCTTTTCCATCACATTGCCTGAGGAAATAGCAGCCGATCTAAGGATTTGGGCTGAGAGCGAGGGAAGGAATAAGGCGAATTTAGCTGGATTCCTAGTTGAGACTGCTGTACGTCAACGATTTCCCGAGAAATACCCGCCTATGACTGTGGGTTTTAATAAACCACCTCGTCAGGAGAACGCAAGTAGTAGTTAGAAGGACTGAGATAACACTGTATGAATCGAACAGCTAATCAGTTCAAAGAATTTAAATGCAAGAAACGGCCCAAACCTAAGGTCTAGACCGTCCTTGCAAGCCAATCCTGAAGCCTTCAAAATCTAATGACTGCATCTTCTTGGCCGGAGTTAACAGTTATTGATTTTTACCGAAAGTGCGACAGGGCTCAAGCTCCCATGTGGGGGGCACATGTAATTCCATGTTACCTGATTTTCAGGGGCTGCGTAAGCAGTCCAGAGATCACACAGATCACAATTCCTTAGAACTCAGCTCTGATAAGCCTTCCAGCCCATCACAAACTTGTCATAAACTTTCTGATTTACGGGCGAGCGCCACCCAAACTGCACCGAAAAAGAAATCAAGCAACGCCTTTACATATGTACCAGAGGCCCATGATGGCTTCCTCGCCCTCTGGCCGCACCGCTATGACTTCCTCTATGCCCCTCATCCTGACCCTGGGCAAAAGCCTGACTGGAAAACCGAATCCGGCCATCTCCTCTCAGATCGCCTGATTGCACAAGGCGCTTTTCTCTATGGCGTTCGTCCTGGCCCTCAGACCACCTACGGCCTGCTCGACATCGACAAGGGCAGTCCCTATCATCCTCGCCACGACCCCTTAGCCCTTCAGCGCATCTGTGAGGCGCTAGAACCCCTCGGCCTCGTTGCCTATCTCACCCTCACCAGCTCTGATAGCAGAGGGCTGCATTGCTACCTCCCCTGCGCTGAAGCACTCCCCTCCTGGCAGCTCGCCCTGGCCATCACCACCCTGCTAGAAAACGCAGGCTTCAAAGTCATGTCCGGCTGGCTGGAGGTCTTTCCTAATCTCAAGCCCTTCTCTACCGATGGCAGCATCAGCCTCTACAACGGCCATCGCCTACCCCTTCAGCAGGGCTCCTATCTGCTCAATCAGGACTTATGCCCTGTTGCTAGCAGTCAGGACACCTTCGTCCGCCACTGGCAGCAGGCGGCAGCTCGCAATGACGTCAACTTGCCAGTGCTGGAGCAGATCATCCGCCAAAGTCGGCGGCAGGTCTATCGCGTCTCCGGCAAGGCTCAAAAGTTCCTCAATGACCTCAATGCTGAGATTGAACCGGGCTGGAGCGGGCGCGGGCAAACCAATCATCTGCTCGGGCGCATCGCTATGCGTTCATACATCTTTGCCCATACTCTCTATGCCACTGAATCGCTCAACGGGCAGGCGCTGGCTGATGATATCGCGAAGGTGGCGATCGCCCTGCCAGGGTACAAAGACTACTGCGGCCATCAGCACGAGATTGAGGCCAAGGCCCGCGAGTGGGCCAGGTCGATTGAAGGGAGTCACTACTTTCCCTATTCGACCGGCAAGGCACCGAAAAGCAGCAGTGAGCCTTCCTGGAATCAGCGGCAACGCGAGAAAGCTCGCAAACGCATTCAAGCGGCTGTCTTAGACTTGTTTCGCCAGGACAACTGGCCCAGTGGCATTACCGCTCGGGCTGACCGACTCAAAGCAGCCGGGTGCTCAGGGAAGACGCTCTACAATCATCCAGACCTCTGGCATCCTGACTTCATGCGCTTGAGCTTAGACTTTGAGCCGGTGGCAATTCCCCCTGGCCCCCCTGTCCTTCAACCGGAGGGTGGGAATGATGGCGCTTTGGGCGCATCTATTCCACCCTCTCGTCCAAGCTTATTAGGGGCCATAGGGTGGAATACACCGGCTGACAAGGCTTTGAGCCCTCTGGAGCAAGAGCAAAATGAGGTTGTTTCTGAGGCAGGGTGGAATAATTCAGAAAACGGGGTAGCTCAGCAGACAGAAGCCAAGGCTGAGTCCTCTGAGCCTCAGAGAACCCCTCCCCCTCAGCAGCTCGTCTTAGATATCCAACGGGTTTTGACGGCGGCTAGGGCCGTTCAGCAGGCTGAACGCGAACAGAATCACCGGCAGCAGCAGACTAATGGACGCTCTCAAGCGGCGATTGAGCATCTAGCACGGCTGCACGAATGGGTGGACTCGGGTGACCCTATCCTGAGAGCGGAGGCGCTTAAGCAACTCCAAAGGCTGGAGGATGGCTCTTGAGGGCGGTTTAGAGGTGGCTAGAGCAGACTTTGCAGATGAAACTATGTGGCGATCGCACTTAAAAGCTTTGCGATCGCCACAGGCAATAATTCGCGCTGTTGTATCGTTTAGCGTTGTGACAATCTAGCAAACCCGCTAGATTGTGTAAAACCTTCTTGTGAGCGGCTATGACCTCCTCTCAGAACGACTGGTATCAGCAGCGCTATGGCAGTGCGCAGGCAAATCGGCGAAAACGGCAGGTGAGCACGGCTAAAGCGGCACACTACGAGGAGCTGAACGAGCTACGACAGGAGAAGCGCGAGACTTATCAGAACAATGCGGTGTCCGTCTTCGCTGAGCATGGTATCGCTTATGAAATGCGGGGCCACAGTTGGCTATGTCAAGTTGGGACACAAGCGCTCTACTTTTGGCCAAAGTCAGGGAAATGGCGCGTACAGGGACGACGCAAGACGTACTATAGTCGCGGAGCGCAGGACTTTCTCAACAAGGCGCTGAGCTACCAGGAAAGACAGAAACAGTGGCAGTCACCATAGGTTACGGCAGCGGCGGGTCTAGACTCGCGCAGCGCTTAAAAGACTGGCGCACCACGCCTCATCTCCATACACACCAGCGATAAGGTCGGCTACGCGGAAGTATTGTTGAATCTGAGGAAAGTAAATGGTTGAGCCGCCCCAGATAATGACAGCGCAGGCACTTCATTCTCAAACAGCTAAGTTTTCATCCATAAACCATTTAATGGAAAATGGTTTATGGATGAAAACTTCTATAGGGGGACAGCAACCAGTAGGCGCTGATGTGCGATCGCATGGCTCGATCTAATCTAATGACTCCTGCTGTGCCTCAATTTCTCTAGCGGCAGTTTCCAGCTCTATCTCTAGTTGCCCTGGCGTTGGCAAGCTATCTTGTAGCTGCTCTGGCAATTGATGAGTAGAGACAGCAATAGGCGTATTGACATCCCGCAGCGCATATTCAACGATTGTGTTCTTACTGGAACGGCATAAGACCATACCGATAGTCGGATTGTCATCAGGATGACGCAGCAGGTCGTCTATGGCGGCAACGTAGAAGTTCATTTTTCCTACATATTCCGGCTTAAAATCGGTAGTTTTCAAATCTATCGCAATGAAACGGCGTAATTTGAAATGGTAAAAGAGTAGATCGACGAAGAACTCATCCCCTTCTACTTCTAGACGATATTGGCTACCGACAAATGCAAACCCTACACCCAGCTCTATTAGGAACTCCCTAATATGCTCAACCAAAGCCTTTTCTAATTCGCGCTCCTGTACTTCTCTCCCTAGCGATAAAAACTCAAAATTGTACGGGCTTTTAATCATCTGCTGAGCTAGATCAGATTCTGGCTTCGGCAGCGTTCGTTCAAAATTGGTGACGGCTCCACCCTGACGCTGGTACAGATTGCTCTCAATCTGCATGATCAAGATATCTCTACTCCAGCCGTTCTCCAAGGACTGCTGTGCGTACCACAACCGCTTTTCTCGCTCCTTTAGCTTTTCTAAAAGCACTTGGTTGTGTCGCCAAGGAATTTGTGCAGCGGTGCGCTGCACTATTTCGCGATCAGGATACGCCTCCGCTAGTTTCCGCATATATTTGAGATTGCGAGTAGAGAAGCCCTTCATATCGGGAAACTCTCGCTTCAAGTCTTTTGACAATCGGTCAATAACTTTGCTACCCCAACCTTCAGTTGCCTGACGCTGCAAAATATCCTGACCAATCTCCCAGTACAGCAACGTAACTTCGGTGTTGATAGCCTGCGCTGCCCTGATCTGCGCCCTACGGATACGGGCTTTTAGCTCGCTTAGGAACGCCTCGTAAACATCTGAAGCTAGCAAAGGGAACTGACCAGTTTCTGGTTTCTGGTTTCCAGCTTTTGGTTTCTGGTTTTTCACGCCTTACAAATCCTCTAGTCTAAAACCAGGCGGCAATCCAAACTCATCCACCAAAAACGACTTGAGCATAGGTGACAGTTTTACCCTTTTTTTTCTGCACTCAGCCTTCCAATGTTCTCGAACGATGTAAGGGACTTTAAACCCGGCTACATTGACTGGTTCCAAATCTGACTCACTATATCCAGAAGTACCCTCCAATTCTGGCTCCGTGTTTTCTGGTTTCTGGTTTCTGGTTTCTGGTTCTTGAGAGATGGTTTTTGGTTTCTGGTCTTCATTTTCCAAAAAATGGTTTTGAGTCTTTGGGTCTTCCTCAATGCCTTTGCTCACTTGGTTCTTAAAACGGGCCATCAGTTGCTTCCCTCCGATTGCTGATTGATAAGCATGTGGATTTCATTGAATGCCTTTTGATAGTCAAGCCAAGGCATTCGATAGTTGCCAGTCTGCTGATCGAGCGTTGAACCAGCAAGACTAGCGTGACGAACGCCTTCTCCTCTACGAATAGATGTGTTCAGCAGCTCGTAACCTTCTTCTTTGAGGTCTTCTGCCAACTCCGCGCCCGATTTCCCATTGGTCAGCACATCGGTCAGCAGAATACGGTAGATACCTTTACTCGCTGCGATCGCCTTGGCTGTCTCAATGGCAGCACTAGCGCTGTCTACATCTACTTTGGTAGGGATGATAACCAAATCACTATCTTCAGCTAGGTCTTTGAGGTCGTCATCTGAAATACTGGCTTGCGTATCTAAAATGACGTAATCTACACCAGCTACAGCTTTTGCCATTTTCGCAAAGGAAGCTACCACGAAAGGCGGATCGAACTTGGGATTGTCGCCTGCTCTGGCCTGCCACTTAAGAGCCGTTCGATTCGCGTCATCATCAATCAGCGCTACGCGGTAGCCTTCTTTAGTAAGCCAGTAGGCAAAATGAATAGCACTCGTGCTTTTCGCCACGCCTCCTTTTTTAGAGACAAAACTGACGTATTTCATAGGTACTACCTGCGGCAGTGAGTTGGCACCATCAACCATAATCCATAAGATGGTTTTTGGAAAATGGAAACTATAATATGGTTTCTGGAAAATGGTTTTTGGTTTAGCGAATCAGCAGGGCAAGAGGAAAGGTAGGTAAATTGACTATGAAGTGCTTTGCTCAAACGAAGAAAGGCTTGCTAGTTTCTAATAGCAAGCCTTTCTAATAGACGATTTGACTCTGGTGAGCGCACTCGCTAAGCCGCTGTTCTAGAGGGCTGTATAGACATGGAGAGATTTTGACAGATAAGGCTGAAATGCTTTCTTAGTAACGGTTTTAACTCTAGGCATCTATGCTCATTGAAAAATCGTATTTAGACTTAGCAATGCCTGCAACCCTTGAGGACTGGTTGATAGGATCTGAAATGACGCGCTTATCTGTCAAAATTTCTCGGCTTCTATGCATAGGCGACTGTGCCAGATAGCAGAGCGATCGCCCTTTCTCTCCGCTACAATCTGCATGAGAGGTTTAAATTTTTCCAACAGAATCTACGCCGCCTCCGCTCCCGAAAGCATCTGAATACCACCAGCCTTCTGTAAGTTGTCACAGCCCTAGATGCAGGCCGCTACTCTCATCCGGCGAGACATGCAGGTAGGCCGCTGTCGTATCCAAGCTGGCATGGCCTAGCGTTTCTTTTACCAAGCCAACCGATGCCCCTCTATGCAAGGCATGGCTCGCATGAGCATGGCGAAACCAGTGGGGAGAGACCGCTTTGTCGATACCCGCCTGCTGCTTAGCGGCGGTAACAATCCGATTAATCTGAGAGCGCGTTAGGTGCCGCCCGGTGCGACTGGGAAAAACCGGCGCAGCATCGGCGGCATCGGCCCGGTACTGCTTAAGCTGAGTCCAGACAGAGGCGGGCACCACGACATAGCGCGTCTTATCGCCCTTGCCCGTAATCGCCACGATCGCATTGCCATTATCCTGCGCTACCCAATGGCCCCAGCTCATCGAACAAACTTCAGAAGCTCTCACGCCCGTGGCGTAGAGCGTTAGCAGAATGAGCGCATCGCGCCGCTGGCCCTGAAAGCCGTGGATCAGGCGCAGCGTATCGGCCTCGCTCATGATGCGGGCATGGAGTGTTTTAGTCGCAGCCTTCAGCTCGAAGGGCTTACCGCAGTCCACAGAGATCGCCCCGACGCGGTGGCCGAAGCTCAGCAGCGACTTAACCGCCATCAGACGGCGGCGCTGCGTGTTGTAAGCCAGTCCCTGCTCAATCAGCGCCTGATGGAAAGCCTGGAGATCTTCGAGCGTGACTAAATTAAGCGGGCGATCGCAGACGAAGGCCAGGAACCAAACAATATCGCGGCGGTAGGTCGCCTGCGTGGTTCCAGCTTTATTGTGCAGCCATAGGGCGATCAGCTTAGCGTTATCGCCGCTACTGGTCACTTCTAATTTAGAGATGCGTGGGACTAAATTTGATACAAGCATACGGCCACAAATCATGAGTGCGACAGAATCAGAGTTCTGTATACATAATCTAGCGCAGGAATCGGGGGTGTGGCGGGATTGCGCTTGTTACACTAAATGTTACGCTACGAATATAGTGGGTGGGTTGCAGTGTGGTAGATGCAGCTATAGCAAGGCTTTTGAGGGTTTAGGGCGATGCCTCGTAGGATCAGCAAGAAATGCGTGGAGTGCGCTCGGCTTAGTGCGCCGATAGCACAGCAGCTACATGGGCCACAGGGCGATGGCTGCTGGGTCGATAGCCGCTGCCGTCGTCGGCGTTCTCACTATCGCAACCGGCTGGAGGTGAACGAGAACCGGCGATCTGCTTATCGGGAGGGTGAGAATACGCCTGCTCAAGAGGCCGTTGAAGCGGTTTCATTGGCGGTTGAAGAAGAGGTGACGCCGTATGCAACGCTGTACATCTGGCGGGAGAAGCGGAAGGATGCGCCGGTTCATGCGATCTCGGCTTCTGTGTTTCAAGGCAGTTCCAAAGTGCTGGAAATTAAGCCGATTCACTGTGCGGGCTTGCGCAGGCGGGAGCTGGAGAACTACGTGCAGAAAAAAGTCATGCCCTATCTCAAAGCTCGCTACGGCATCTCGTTCTTTGCTAATCAGATTCGGCTCGAACCGATTGAGTGTTCTATTGAAGGTTGTTCATTAAAGATTGAGGAAGACGCTTCGCTGGAGCAAGTCGATTTGCTAGGAGGGGCGAGCGGTGGTTAGCCTAAAGCAGTTGGAGCTGAACTTGGAAGTTGCTTTGGAAGAAGCGGCTGAGATTCCAGAGCAGGCGGATGTGCTGAGTCTTTGGAGTCGGTTTGAGGGTGAGATAGATGGGTTGGGTCGGCGCGATCAGCTTAGGATCGCGGGTGATTTTTTGGGGCAGCTAGCAGAGCTTTGTGAGACTAAGTCTGATTTACTTTGGGATGATTGGCAGGACGCGCACAATGCTGAAGGGCCGGTGATGGGTGATGACTGGCTGCAAGGGTTGACCCGGCAGACGCAGGAGCTGGACTTTTCTGATTTGGTGAGTCGTTCTTATAAGACGGGTGGCGGGCGTCCAGATGAAGCCAAAGCCGATGAGGATTCTGTTGTAGGTAGTGTTGAGAAAACATCTGTCTTAAATATGATCGACGCATTAGAAGATACGGACTTGAAGCGGCAGGCGCTGGCGGTCTCCCATTCAGAGAACGTATCGGATTGGGTACGGGCGATCGCCGATGGGCAAACGGACGCGCCGCAGCGACTGGTGGATCTGCAAAAGCAGTTGCAGATGCCGATGGTGGAAGTATGGATCGCCGCATTGCTCGGTGGCTTTCCAATGGAGCAACGCGGCAGCTTTTACCAAACGCAGGAAGTTTGGGTGAGTCGGTGTCCGTGAGGACTAGGGATGGCGCACTCTATGAGTGCTGGCATAAATAGCCCCCTGGCCGAGATACGTGAAAAAATGACCACATCCTGCTCAAACTATTGTAAATCAAGTGTTTCTAATCTCTCCAAATTTAGTGATTTTGTAGAAATCTGGGCGGGCTGACTACGGTAGAATAGGAGTCACAGGCCACTGTGAGCGAAATTACACATATCTCGGCCAAGGGTCTAATAGGAATCTATAGAAAACGCTGGTTCCGCTACCAATTTATCTAGCATTCCTGGGAGCATTTTGACCTAAATAAAGCTGTTTAGAACCAGCAGTAGTACGAATCCATCCTAAATCTTTTAGTCGATGCCTTAAATTAGAGATAGAAACGCCTAGATCCTGAGCCATCGCAGACAAATGGCGAAGCTCCGTCAGTTTCCTTCCTTCTTTCACTTCTAACAGCTTATAGGATGGCATTAGTAGGCAACTAGAAAAGTATTGGGCTTGACACTCGACCGACTGCTGCTGTCTACTCAACTGCATGTTTGAGCTACCTTCATCGTTAGTACTACGACATAAAAATGGCTTTTGCTCAAACAATTTCCTGAAAACAAGTTCTGTCTGCTGAGTAACTCCTCTTGCTTCATCCTGATTTATATGTAGGAGCCAATGGCCTATCTCGTGGCCTAATGTCGATTGAAATAGTCCAAAGTTCTCTTGGAGCATTGCAAGATTCTCATTTAGCTCAATGAGTCTTCCTGTTGGGAGGATTCGAGCAAATACAGGCATACCATTGTCATCAGGAATTGCTGTCCACAGAGTATCAAGTCTCAAAAAGTTTGCGGCACAGTCTGCCACTTCGGGCCATCTGGGAGCATTGCTAGTGCCCTCCATGTCTTGACGTAGCTTATGCGCGATAGATTCGATTTGCTCTTTACTTAACCAGCGGTAGTTTTTAATAATACTCAAGTTCAGATTTCCTCTTCATTTTTCTGCTCTTCCTGCATTACCTTTCTGGCAAACTGCGGATCTTGCATCCTACGAAGCAACGCAGGCATGTCCTTTTGATACTGCTTTGCAAGCTCTTGTACAGCTTTGGCATCCGCAGTTGAAATTCTGCCTGATAGATAGCTCAGTTCCGTAGCATCTAAATCCAAGTGTTTGGCCAGTGATTGAATAACGTCTTCTTTAGGTGGATACTCTGAGCGGTCATTCTCGATTTTTGAGAGATATGTATAGTTAACACCAACTAACTTAGCCAACGCTCGCTGGCTATGACCTTTCTCTTGTCTAGCCTCCCGAATCCGTTGGCCGAATGTTTGGCTCACGCTTGCTTACCTGTCGAGTGGACTTTGATTGTACTTGGGGTTGACTTTCTACGTCAACATGCGTTATTTAATCTACTACAGGTGTTGACGTAGAAAGTCAACTTCACCTAAGACGTATACACAGCCACATGTTAAGGCTGAAGGAAGTGAAGTGTATGGGAAGCCAATGGCGTCCTTTTGCTAGCTACAATCTGTGGTCGCTCTTTTCACCTGCTGTAGGCTACGAGTCATTCCACTGCACGATGAAAAGAGGATTCCTTAAGGCGCGCAATAAGGAGGCAGAAGTATTGGCGCTGATGAACCAAGACACTGTAGCTCAGCGAATCGGTCATCTTTCACAGTACGGAATCTATGAGTTTCATCGCAACCGAAGCTTTCTTGCTTCCGCAGAGGGAATAAAGGCTGTTGCTGAGCTATTGGAGCTTGATCAGGAAGCCGTTGAAGTACGTGAGCGTGTTCTTCAGATTTTGGACAACTATCAGCAGCATCCAATCGCTTCTGACAAGGAAATTTTGCAGCTTCTTAGAGGAGATGAAAAATGGCCCGACCCAATTTTATTATCGCAATCGGGATACCAGTTTAATCTTTATGCGGCGTTTGACTGTGTGCTGCGCGAGCCGAACGGCACTATTCACATTCTGGACTTTAAAACAGGAAGGTCTAAGTTTGATCGGCGGCAGGCGTATGTCTACCTGCTAGCGGCGCAGCAAGTTTATCCTAACCAAAAGGCTGTGGCTTCTTTCTATAACGTTGAGACAGGAGAATGCTCTCCTCTGATAACGGCTACAGAACCACAGCTAGAAGCTGTAAAGATAGAGCTGATGCGCATCTCCCAGCAACATCAGCAAGATTTGTCTTACTGGCGGAGATCGCAGAACTTTTCTTATATTTTTCCGCCTGCGGCTGGACGCGCTTGCGAATTTTGTCTTTTTAGTTCGATTTGTAATTTTTCTCTATAGGTACAAGCTATGGCAGCCGCTACGTTATTGAATCAGACTCGGGTAGAAAAATCATATCTAAGCGAAGTTGCGCCTTTGAAAGCAGCTTCTATAAAGACATTTTGCTTTCGATTATCGCCACCGACGACAAGAGAAGAAGGTCTAAGGCTAAGCTTTCATCTATCTCGTTATTTCCCAGGTGTCGTTGCTGTTTGGGATGCAGGATGTTTTTATGCAATTGCGGCGATTGCGGAAAAAATGCCTAACGCGAAGGAATGGCAAACAGCGCTGACTCGTACTCAAGATGATTTACCTGAGACGGGCGATCGCATTTGGACATTAAGAGAAGTGAATCAGCCCAACATCACGGCTAATGTTTTAGCTCATCTAGCAGAGCAAGTCCTTCGCGTTTGCAGACCATTTTCATCAGTGCTAGTCAAACAAGAGAAAAGTTTTGAAGTGAAGCGTAGAGCTGATTTTGGCGCAGAACTTCTTGAGCGCCTGTCAGCAGCAGAGGACTCAGAAAATATTACTGAAGCCGCACTTTCTATATCAGTGAGCAGCAAGATCGCATTTCGTGGGACACTAGCGGACTTTTGCGAAACGCATCCATTCCGAAACGAGCTTGAGACGCTGCTCATTGGCTTAAAGGTAGAGGATATCGAGTCCGGCAGTACGGCCACCATTGTTGAGATAGTCGGCGCATTAGGAGAAATGAGAGAGTCGCTACTAAAGAAAGCCTCTGGTTCCATCAGTAAGCAGGCTCTACAGGAATCCCCGGATAATCAGCCTGTTGTAGGTGTCAAGTTTGGACGGGTTAGCAAAACAATTTATTACTACCCTCTAGCGGGATTAAGACCCTGCGTTACTTCCCAGACTGCCGATACGTTTGATGTTGACTACGGTGGACTTTTAAAGGCAACTAAAATTTCCTATCTTGATCGCCAGAGACAACTTCAGAGCTTTAGGGGGCAGGCAATCAACGCGCTAAAACTGTATGGGCTGGAGCTTAGAAAATCTCTAAACGGGCTTCACGATACCGATCTCTTCTGGACACCGCCCATACCACTAGAGAAGGTCAAGCTTTTGTTTGGCAAAGGAGTTACAAGCACGAGCCAGGATATCCTTTCGGGACTCAAGAGAGGAGGCGTCTATCATCGCCACAAGCATTATTGCCCGCAAGATGGAGCAACTCAAGCGCCTATTAGAATTACTGTTCTCAATCTATTCAGAAAAGGAACACCCATTGAGTCTTTCATCGGAGAGCTACGACAGAATTTTAGAAAGTATCAGTTCGACAGCACATTGCTGACACAGGACTTAGCGCCGTTAGAAACAATGAGTACGCAAGATGCGGTAGCTAGAGCACAGCTAGATCAGCTTATTGAAGATTCAATGGCTATTCCGAGCGATCTCTATCTTGTCTTTCTACCCACTATTGATCGAGCCGCTGATGATTCAGAGAGCGGCAGTCTTTATCACCGCATTTACTCAAAGCTACTACGGCGTGGTATCGCTAGTCAGTTTATCTATGAAGACACTTTGTCGACGCCAGCTCGACTACTGTTTAATCAAATCGTACCGGGAGATTTAGCTAAGTTAGGCAACTTACCGTTTGTTCTAGCAGCTCCTTTAGACGTGGCGGATTGCTTCATCGGACTTGATGTAGCAAGGGCTGCTAAGAAAAAATTGGCAGGGTCTATGAATGCCTGTGCGGGAGTTTGTCTATATGGGAAGCGTGGAGAATTTATTCGTGCCAGGACAGAGGGTGCTGCTGTGGAGGGAGAGGAAATACCCCAACGCTTCTTAGAGGTTTTGTTACCAGCGGCTGAACTACGAGGAAAAACGGCGCTTATCTACAGAGATGGCTGGTTTAGAGGTAGAGAAGTTGAGAATCTGCTGGCGTGGGCTGGTGCAATTGATTCTAAGTTTATTCTGGTCGAATGTATAAAGTCTGGTGTACCTCGGTTGTATGGCCTTAACTCCACTCTCCGTCAGACACCAGAGGGCAAGACAAAAAGATTTGATCCAAAAATTGCTGCGCCGGATCGCGGACTTGCACTTTGCCTTACTAGCAGGTCGGCCATATTAGTCACCACTCAAATTTCTGAGAGGGTAGGTACGCCCAGACCTCTGCGTATGAATATTCGACCAGAGGGACATCAAGTCCACATCCACGACGTTTTAGACGCAACATTGAAGCTGACGCTGATACATCAAGGTGCTTTGAAGCAACCTCGTCTACCAATGGTGTTGCAGGGTGCCGATCGGCTGGCTGAACTGAGACTGAATGACGTATTTATATCGGAGTGCGATCGCCAGTTTTGGTATTAAGCAGGAAAAACGTTTGGCTATGGAGCAGCAGGCAGAGAGCGAGTCCTTATGGAAACCCTAGAGTCAGGTCGCGACAAGGTTGCTAGGTTCTGACAGCTAGTTTCGTGTTGTTAATGAGGAAACAGAGAAAAGCATGGCACAACAACAACTTATCGAAGAAATAGTTAGCCGCTCAAAAGCAGATTCATGGACTGAAGCTAAGGCTGAATGGAGCTTAAATCGTATCTACTTCGCACCGGGAGAAGAACCAGAGCGCTGCTTATGTGGACATTTCCCTATCATTGAGCTGTGCGAGCTTATTAATGAGGAAAACGGGCATGAAGCTACAGTCGGCAATTGCTGTGTCAAAAAGTTTATGGGCCTCGACTCAGATAAAATTTTCCAGGCGACGAAGCGCGTAAAAGAAGATGACGAGCGAGCGCTGAATGTTGAGTCCATCGAGTACGGCCACGAGCAGGGATGGTTTAGCGATTGGGATTACAAGTTCTATATGGACACTTGGAGAAAGCGAAGTCTGTCTGGCAAGCAGGAGGAGCATCGAGTTCGCATAAACAAAAAGTTCCTTACTCGAATAGAGACAGCCAGTCGAAAAGGCAATGCTAAACCAGCTCCTCCGAAACTGCGATCAAAAAATTGATAGGAGCAGCAAGGTAATTGACTGCCTCGCTCGCCTAGACAGTTATTTCGCCTTTTCAAGGCTTCAAGTTATTCTTGTCTAAGTAGTGTCAAAAACGAATGTTTTTGAGACTATTTACGTACTGATTTTGCGACCTGTATGATCTGTCCGCAGTGTTTCAAAATCTGATTCACGTTTCAGAAGGAAATCTTCTCCCAAGCTTCTACAATCTGCTGAAGCCCTTCGGGTAGCTCACCGGTATCTGAGTGCGACAGCCCAACGCTCGCTCCTAATCCTGTCACGGTATACGTCCCTTCAAATACGACTGCTGAATCTGTATGGTAGCCAATCTGATCGAAGCTAGAAAAGTTATGTCGTGCTAAAAGTGTCTGGAACGCAGCAACTTCTTCTGGCGAAATCTGCACCTGGACATTCCCTAACGGCTCATCAATATTAGGATCTGGACTCGTCATCGTGAAAGTGACCGTACCATCTGAGCTAAGGGTTGTTGTCCTGATGTTGTTTTCTAACCAGCTCAGATATCGGCCTTGAAAGATAACTGGTGAGTCTGTAGGAGACGGGGTATCTATCAGCCGCTCATCATCGATGAAAGAGATGCCCACCTTTCCCTCGGCATCGCTAGCTACGATGTTGCGTGCAATCTGAGAGCCGTCCGCACTCAGGTGGTAGACCCAATCTTTAGAACCAGCCCTAACATTGGCGCGGAATCCTGGAATAGTTACCTGTGTACAGGACAGGTCAGATTCGGTGATATCCAAACAGCTATCCTTCCAAGCGACTGCTTGAACGGCACCAACACTCAGCTCACTAACGGGTTGTAAAAGCTGTTCGCTGGCTGCGTGTAGCAATTTCTGGCTGAGGTCAGCAGAGAAGTTACTATGACCTGGCTGGGAACTGAGATCTAAACGCAGTCGGCCTCCCGTACGGTCGGTGCGATACTGCCAGAAGCTAGAAGTCCCTGCTTCTTGTACAAGGACGATCCATCCTTGAATTTCTTTCTGTTGGCATGACTCGTCAAGAAAGGCCAGCTCTAGGCAATTGTCACTCCAACTAGCAGCGGTTGTGCCGATAATCTGGAGCTGACTGGCAGGAACGTTAACTCTTCTAGCCAAATCGAGTTGGATACGACGGGAAACGAGCCCTGGTAGCTCGGTTGGCATCGGCGGCGGTGTTTCTGGAGGCATTAAAGAGAGGGGGCTTGCGAGCGCACTAAAACTGCTCAACACCACTGCTAAACCTATCCCAAAACTAGCCGCCCGATTAATCATTACTACTGTGTTTGTTTCTCAAGAATAAGAACAGTATGCATGTGGCTCTCAGGGGCGGTCAGTATAGAGGGGCTGCTTCTGGAAGTGGACACCGTATGTAAGGATACTCATGCGTATGGACCCCTGGCCGAGATACGTGTAAAAACGCTCACATCGGCCTGAAAGCGTTGGTATGAAAGGATTTTATATTTAGACTTCTGAGTAGTACAGCCTTCTAGGGTTCTGAAGCCACGGTTTGCTGGTGCAGAGAATACGTAAGACTCTGTAGCCAAGCAATAAAGAGCGGCTTTTCCCAGTGAAACTCTACTTCTATAGCAGTGTGTTAAGCGCCTGCTTCGTAGTAGTTTTTGTCCGCTCAGACGTTACTTTTTGATAGAAAGAGAAAAACCGCTTTGCCTCCTCCTCTGCACTGGAATGCGGCTACAAGGTTGATTAAGAGCTTGAGTCATCCCTTCTATTAGCTTCAAATATTACCTAATCTGAGCGAATATGATCGCTCATGGAGAAAGCATAGCTGAGACTATTTGAAGGTATTGGAAGTCGCTTATGCACAGCTAGTAGTAGCGGTAATAGACCTGTCTGAAAGCAAGCTTTACTGTTTACTTCTAGTACTCATTGGTTGGAGAAAATCCCAAAAATCAATGGCCAGTTACATGAGCTGCCAGCGTAAAGCGCTCGATTTAATCCGGCAGGCGATCGCACAGTAAGCCGATATCCGGTCATAAAGCCGTGGCACAATTGCAGAAAAGCCAAGCGCTACAAGGATTACACGCTGAATGCACGCCTTACACCTCTGATATTTTTCTTTGTAATACACTCTAGAAGTCCTGCTACGTGGTCATCACAGGCCGATGTGAGCGGAATTACACGTATCTCGGCCAGGGGTCTTGATGGTGCCAAGGGATTGCTTAACGGTGGTGGACGGGTCGAAGGCGCGATCTCAGGAAGGCGTCATCAAGGCGACAGCAGCGCAGCTACTGCAAGTGCTCGGTAGGGCTTGTCCGTTCGTTGGCCCTGGCTGCTGGGAGGTCAGGCGCTCTGAGGTTCCAGCGAAGGCTTGGGGCGCTCTGCAAAGGCTCATCGGGGAGGCGTAGTCGTGGGGTAATCAGTGTGACGGCATAG
Organism: Cyclobacteriaceae bacterium; assembly: GCA_965217295.1. GTDB lineage: Bacteria > Bacteroidota > Bacteroidia > Cytophagales > Cyclobacteriaceae > Tunicatimonas. The sequence continues at coordinate 15,895 of CBDCHR010000001.1, read as the reverse complement.
CCCGCTTTTGGCAATGGCAAAATCTGCTGGAAGCGATCGCACAATGATTTGATTTTATATTTCTAATGAGGAAACTAACGATGGATGAATCAACGACGCCAGCGGCCAAAAAAGGCGATCGCATCGAGGTCACCTATGCCGACAAGCAGTTCGAGGTGATTGTCATCGACCCTGATGGTCTCGGGCCTGGGCAACCCTCATTTGGGTTTGGGTACAGAATGGCCGAAAAGTACATCGGCATCGCCCGTCAGACTCTATCAGATAGGGTGGTGCGAAATAGCGATGGAATAGCCCTCAAAAACCCATCTGGCAAGAGCTTTAGGGTGTCCGAAATCTCTGGCTCTGACGGTAACCAATACAGCGTTATTGAAGCTAGCGACTGGTTCGATTTAGCCACTGATGTTCTGATTAATCCTGGTAAAACTCGGCAGCCAACCAAGCAAAAAATAGCCGACTTTCTCAAGTGGTTCGCTGTCAAAGGTTTTTACTTCAGCGTTAATATCGCAGCCAAAGGCGTAGCCACAGCCAAAGACGATAGAGCGCTCAGCCGATGGCTGCAAAAGCGCGAATCTGGCAAGTACACGAGAAAAGACTACACAGACACTCTGAGCGATGCTGGAATACCTGAAGTTGCCTATGCTATTCGGACAAATGAAGTCTACATGGGCTGGTTGACTGACAAAAGTTAGTCAACCTCGAATTTAAACGTGAGCACCTCGAATTCAAGGCGATACGAGCGTTTTGTATGCTGCCGACGTGAGGCCATCGCGGGGTCAGGATCTGAGTTGGTAGTGAAGCGAACGTGTTGGAGCAACTGCCAGCCATCTTGCAAAGCAGCCTTCACCCACTCAGTGCCGATACGACAATAACTGTTGCCACGGAACCAGTGGGCATCGACCCATCGCCGTCGCTCTGACTCAACGACTTCAATGCCCTGAGCGGTGACATAGAGCGTTGCCAGCGCCAGAATGAACCATAGCCGAGATAGGTCGCACACAGAGCGAATTTCCGACTTTTGCAAATTCCAACCGCTCGACTGGTCATCTAAAAAGCTCTCCTCGATATCGAAGCGCAATCCATATTCAGCAAAGGTTTGTAGGGTAGTCGGCTCATCGCTAACAACAGCCCAGAACTCACCGTTGATGTTGTTGCGTCCGAAGATGACATGTACCGGGCCATACCACTGCTTTTTATGTAGCTTGACATTGTGAAAACACAAGGCTTCACCGCGCTGAAGATGGAACGCTTTGAGCTGAGCCCAGCCGCGATTAGACCGCCAGACCCAGGTGTTGCCTTTCAGTCGGATGCGATAATGCCACCCGAGCTGACGCACCGCGCTCATCGCGTCGGTATGAATGAAGCCTCTATCGGCCAGCAGCACGACCTTGACATCTGCCGGTAGCAGCCGTGCCGCTTGCACCAGCATCTCTTGATACTCGCTCGCGGCAACCGAAGCGCTCGCGTGTTTGAGCACTCGCCAAGTCAGCGGCAGTGCCCGCCCCTTGTGAACGACGGCCAGCCGAATCAGGCAATATTCATCCCAGAACAAAGAGGTATCCAAGCTCAGGTAAACGCACCGGTCTTCCCACTCAGCTAGCGCTGCTCGAATCAGCGGTTTGTACAACCTGTGAACGTTGATGCGGCTATTGCCTAGCCAACGGCGCACGCGCCTTTGCTTGCTTTGCGCAAAGTACCCTCGGCAGGGCAGATAAGCTGTCCATTTCGTCAGGCCCACTTCGCCGCTTTGAATCAGCGCTGCCACCATCCACAAACAGGTCGTCAGGTGGGCCAAATGTGCCCAACTCGTCTCTTGACCTAGCCAGACTTTCAGGGCATCGTAAAGACGGGAGTTTTTTTCACAGCGTTCCTTTGGTTTTGAGTGGTATCTAAATCTTAGAACGCTGGCTCCCGCTTCTTCAATTCAATCTCTACATTCACCCGCTAGTAGGGACTTCATTGTTTCGAGCAGAACTTTTGTCAGTCAATCAGCTACATGGGTCTATTTGGACTGAAGGCCGCCGAGATGAAGGAGAAATGGCATTTGATGGCGGGCGATCCTAAAATCGCCCGTAACTACATCAGCGAAGAGGAAGGTCTGGAGGCCGTGAAGTTCTGTGAGCGCCTTGTAACCATGCTCTATTCCGAAGATCTAGACGATGCTCACGCTGAAGCCATTCGTCTCACGGTAAAGAAGTTCAAGCTGCACCCGCAGTTTCCATCAGCGCGTTGATAGCAGCGATAGAAAGACACAGGGGCGTAGGGATGGGGAGTGCGATCGCCTGTCCGTTACTCTGCTGTTTTAGCGGCTTTGGGCTTGCGCTCGAACGCTTGAATGCTAGGGCTTTCCAGAACAAAGCCTTCAGGTGTCAGTTTGCCTACCTGACCGGTCACAGCAGCGACCCACTCTGCGTATTGTTCGGCGGCTGTGGTGAGCTTCTTCCACATCTTTGGCTTCACCGTGACCGAGACTTGCCTGCCATCACAGTCAATCGTGAAGTGCTGCCAGCCGTTCTCGACTGACTCCGCAGTCGGCAGTTCGCTGATTTTTATCGTTGCTTCTAGCTTGCCAGAGACGCTCATCGCTGCTCCTTAGTATTGAATCGCTTCCAACATAGCGGCCAAAGTGCGAAAACGAAAGGAGAGAACTCCATCTGGGATATGTGAAGCGGTGCGATGTAGATACGCTATAGACATGTTGTAGATACAACGAAACGGTGATCTCATTCAACGGCTCTTGCCATCGCCATCGACAATGATTCGTGCCGTTGTATCGTTTAGCGTTGTGACTTTCTAGCAAACCCGCTAGATTGTGTGAAACCTTTTTGTGAGCGGCTATGACCTTCTCTCAGAACGATTGGTATCAGCAGCGCTATGGCAGTGCTAAAGGGCAGCGCCAGCAGCGACAAAAGATTGAGCAGGACGCCGCTAACTTTGAGGCCATCAAGGAATACCATCAGGCGCGGCGAGAAACCTTTCAATCTAATGCAGCGGTCATTTTCGCTGAGCATGGTATCTCATACGAAGTGCGCGGCCATAGTTGGCTGTGTAGCGTCGGCCATGAGGCTATCTATTACTGGCCCAAGTCAGGACGATGGCGCGTCAAAGGGCAGTCCAAAACCTGGGGCTCTCGCGGGGCGCAGGACTTCTTAGCCAAGATCTACGCTTGGCAGCGACGACAGACTACTCAACAGCCTTAACTGCTTTGATAGGGGCGCTCTCGCATCTTGTGCAGTCATCCCCTATAATCGACGCTAACGTCGATTACGTAGGCGTGAGAATATCGTTAACTCCTCGAACAGAAGCCAAGCAAGCGTCTTAGCCATGATGGCACTCTCGCCTGAACAACTGCGCCTAGTGGCTGACTGGCTAGCGGCTGAGGCGAGCGATCCATCCGGCGCTGCAACAACATACCCTGAGCGATGCGATCTTGCCTTGCAGAGCCTTGCCCAAGCGTTGGAGGAGTTTGCCTATTTTAAGGAAGGCCGAATTGTGGGCAAAACAGGCGCTTCCAGCAGAAGGCATCTGTCTCAGACAAGACCTGAAGCGTCTGCCAGTTAGTAAATTTTCTAGTTAGCCTTGAGTTTGAGCGCTGTAACTTAGTCATCACAGCATTTCAGCCTTATGGCCCATTTTCTAGACAATCAATGATGCGAACTGTACAGCGGTGAGGTGAATGAGTGCGATGGTTTAGCCCGCCTTTGGTGATCGCTTTCAGCCAGCCGTGCGATCGCAGCCTACCAGCTAGGGTGTAGCAAGCACTTTAGGAACATCGGCCACGATGCCATCAGCGATGCAATCAGCAAGATACTCATCTATCGTCTCTTGAAAGTCCTGCTTAGTCTCAGCGGGGGTCTCGCCTCTGAAGGTGATGGTATCTCGCTCTACGTTAATCACTAGACCGTGAATCAGATTATCGTCAGCATCGACGGTGAGACGACCTACGTAGCCTTTGTATTCAAACGTGTTAGGCATCATTGTCTTTATCCTCCCCTGGCTGGGTGCTATCTGGCGTTATGTCGCAGTCTGTCAGGTATTTCTTAAGGCTGCTGACGGCTCCTTTATCGGTGTTGACGCCGTTTCTATGAGGCGTATGAAATCGGCCTACTCTGCCATCAATGACAAATCGCACCCGCGATCCATTTCCCTGTTCAATCTTCCCGCCTGCTGCCTTGATCAAGGCTTCTATTCGAGTCCATTTGAGGTTAGCCAGCGGTGGAGCTTTCCAGATGTCAAGCAAAGTTTTTCGGTGCTTGCTACTGAGTGATTTAGGCATTCCTAGTCTACTCCTGCCTCTATCTTAGAAGGATTCGGACGACTGCTTGGCTAATAGGAATCTCGGGTTTCGGCTACTAACCAAACTTCTCGATCATGGCTTTTGCCCGCTTCCTATTAGCTATCTGCTGGCGGCGAGCATTTTTAGACTCAGCCACTCCAATGACATGATTCAGTGCATCTGGGTTGTGCTCCATGTACTCAAACATAGACTCAATCATCACTTCCCGACTGATTCCATTGTCTTGGCACAGGCGGTGTAGCCGTCCGATCAAACCGACTTCCAATCGAAAGGTACTCCTCTTCACTTCCAACTCTTCAGGCGCTTCTTTTTGAGTATGTGAGGAGGTATCAGACATCTCTAGGTTTGTATGTCTAGATATCTGTATGTCTTCACGCTTTGAAGGAGAGAAGTCTTTGAAGTCAGGAGCTATAGGATTTTCAGTTTCATTTATATCTATATGTCTAGAAGTCTGTATGTCTTCACTCTTTTGGCTAACACGAGTACTGCGAGGCTGCACCTTGGGACGATTTTTCTGCTTAAGTCGGTCGAGCGCGTCACTCATGATTTCAATGCCTCTGTAATTTGCTCAAATGGATATTGCAAGTCTGAGTGACCGATATCAGACAGTAACTGGCCGCTGCGGATAGCCTTCTTATATTTTTCCGACTCGCGAATAGAGGCTAATACAGGAATCTCACCAGCAAATTCATTCATGGCGGCGATGTTCTCACGGCTCTCTAGCGTCTGTGTATTACCAACCCACCTATCGCGGAATGGGATTATCCCCAACACCTGACCTGAGAAAGCTTCTATGTCGGCTTGTTCGTCTAGAAATGCCAGTGTCTCAACTAAGGAATTAACACCTTTGACGTTAGCTTCTACCGGGACGAGTACATAATTTGATGCTCCGGCAGCGGTTAGACTTACCTGCGATCGCGATGGCTGTACATCTATCAGAACATAGTCAAACAGGTCAGCTATTTCTTTAAGACATCGCTTCAAAGCAAATGCGCCTGCTCCGCTACTGCTCAGTCGATCAGCAACCTTAAATAAGCCAGTGTCTGCTGGTATAACGAAAAGGTTTTTATATTGGGTTTCATAGATGCCATCCTCAACTTTCACCTCACGGGTTAACACCTCAAACAGGCTGGGCTCATCGGCTTTGACATCGTGGTTAAGATAAAACGTCAAATTTGCCTGTGGGTCAGCATCTACCGCGAGCACCTTGCTTCCCTGCTGAGCCAACAGTAAAGCTGTGAAGAAGACCGTAGTTGTTTTACCCTGGCCACCGGACAAAGAAATCGCTGAACACGTTTTCACAACCTTAAAACCTCTGACTTTCACCGGAGTGTAGACGCTAATCGTAGCAGATATCAATAATTATATATGTCTAGACTTAAATATGTCTTGACATATAGATATCTAAACTCATAGATGTATATAATGCCTCAATCAAGCACAGGGGAAAGAAGCTTTAAGGTGGTCGTACATCAATTCTGGGTGAAAGACGCAAAGCCTGAGCAGAAAGGCTCTTTCTGCTGTACAGCGTCTCGCCATCATTACCACAACGTCAACGGGCTACTGGCTCTCATAGAGATCAATAGTGCAGAAAGGAGAGGTGACGACGTTCTGATAGTGGATAGAACGCCTGAGACTGAAGCCTATGGGCTAGACGAACGGTTTAATCTATTTCTCGGACTGTACAAGGAAATCACGGGTTACTAACAGCCGCGAAGCTAACTGTGGAGTCGCTGAAATGAGATCCCCTTTTCTGACAGACCATTACCCAGAAGAGAAAGGCGTATTCAGCGATATGGAGTCACGCGCTATGTAGTGTCCACTAATCTCACAAGGGGACGTTAGAGCTGCGATCGCACTGGCAGAACTAAGAGGCGATAATATCAGTGATGCAGTTCTCTACCCAGGGCCACGAAATGGAGCCATAATAAGGCAGGACAGCGAAGGGTTTGATTACCCTATTGAGTACGAGCCTGAAACGATTTACGGAGCGGGCTATGGAACCCTATAAGATTCAACCGACCTATATCACCTTAAGCGAACAGCCAAACAGGGAGCTGAGCGGCAGTCCTTTGGCGATTATTGAGGCGCTACAAAAGCTCAACGGTCAGGCCACCTACAAGCAACTTCGCGAAATCACGGAGCTTTCCCTTTCGGCTTTGTACGCCTTAGTTACGCAGCTCAAAGCGGCTAAAATCGTTGATATGGTTACGCCTAGCAATATCTAGGGCCAACATTTTTGCGCTACCGATTCATGGAAAGTTACAGACTTAGCCCCCCTGTTTAGGCTAATCCTGTAGGGGTTTTGAATGAGCTTATTCCAGTATCGCAGATATCCAATCCGGCAACCGTTAGCGCAGTTGCAGTAGACTGATTTGAAGCATCGAAAATAGTCAAAATGAATCCTACCAACATGTCAGAGTTTAGCCAACTGAGTGCCTTCCGACCACAGGTAAAAAAAGTCTGAACAAAGCGTATGAACTGGCTTGTGAGCAACCAAACCAGTCCTTTTCGAGCAGCATGGGCAATAGCTTTAGGCAAACGGTTGCCGGGTTGTTTGCCAGAGAAGATATGAGCCATTCAAAGCTTTTGTCAGGACACCTTGCATCAACACGGGCGCGGGCGCAGGCGAGCGATAGCGAGTATCTGATAGCGGCTCAAGACACCACATACTACAACTACTCTGGTCAGAGGCAGATGTCGGGACTAGGCGTCATCCAAGGCAAAGTGCGCGGCTTGATGCAACACAACGTGCTGCTGATTGATGAAAATGGACAGCCGCTAGGTGTGCTAGACCAACAGTACTGGACGCGCGGCGGTGCGATGGATTGGCCGTCCTCTGAGAAAGAGTCTCAGAAGTGGTTCAAAGGACTCGCTGCGGTGAACCAGCAGGCACAAGCGTCACCCAAACGCTGGGTGGTCACTTGTGACCGAGAAAGCGACATCTTCGAGTTTTTCAAAGCGCCCCGCGAGACCAACGTAGAGTTACTGGTTCGGGTTTTCCAACCGCGTCGGGTGGAAGTGGTCTCAGCAGGGCAAGTCTGTCCGCTACCGACAGTGGTTGCGCATCTCGATGACTATGGACGCTACGCTATTCAGATTGAGCGCCAATACAACGGTCAGCGACGAACCGTAGAATTAACCCTACAACTGCAAGCCGCCACTGTTCACATCCACCCGAACCAAAACTCGAGTGCGGCTCGCCACAAGACTCAGGCGCTCTCGCTCGTGATGGCCACTGAAGTGGCTTGTGTCGAGGTCAAAACGCGAGCCGACTGCTTCGATGCTGACGATGCGCTCTGCTGGTCTTTGTTGACCAGTTTGCCGATTGACCACCCTGAGGATGTGAAGCGAATCATTCGCTTCTATGCCCTGCGCTGGCGCATAGAACGACTTCACTTCACGCTTAAGTCAGGGGCGATCAACGTAGAGAAGCTACAGTTTGACGATGTACATACCCTAGTGAACGCTTTGACCTTCTACTCTGTGGTCGCTTGGCAACTGTTAGGACTCACTTATGCTTTGCGCCACGACCCTGAACAACCGGCTAAAGTATTGTTTGAGGCAAACGAATTAACACTGTTGCATCAGATGTCTGGTAAACCGGTTGGCTCGCTTCGGCAGGCCACCCTGGCGCTCACTCAGTTAGTGGGGTTTGTGCCTTCTAAAAAACAGCCGTTGCCAGGTGTCAAAGTCCTGGCTAATGCAATTGAACGATTCTTCTTTGTCAAGAAAGGTGCTGCCGCCGTTTCAAAACCCCTACAGGATTAGCTGTTTAGGTGGAGTGCTGCCGTACGGCAGCACTCCACCTAAACAGGGGGCACTTTATGATCGCGCCGTTTAAACCCCAAATAATTGCCATTGGCTTGGGTTTAGACAGGCGTGATCATGCTCAGTCCGCAATCACACAGCATCAAATACAGATAATTGCCTTTATCTGCATTAGGATTGGCTACCAACTAAAGCCGTAATTTATCTCAACAGGCATTAAGCAGGCAAAAATCATGTTTGATTTCGCAATCTTTTTCAAACAGCTCTATACAGATATAGTTCATTTGAACTACTTTGTTAATAACGAATGTGTAGTGCAAACGAACTATGAGTATTAATAACCAAGAAAGCAAAAATTCTCCATACATCGAGCTGCGTATAATGCTTTCAGAGAAGGCTCTATCTGCAATCATGCGCGCTCTTCTAGTTGCCTGGATCTCCGCTTTTTCATTCCATATCAACCACATCGGGAATATACCTATTCCCATGCTGCGGCAGCAAGACAACTCAGGAGAAGTTTCGTAAACAGTCACTTATAAAATTCTTAGATATTGAATATGCCACGTGGAGGAGCTAGACGTAACTCAGGTCGAAAGCAGAAATGGGAGGAAGCTTCCGTTTCAGTAGGCGTGCCTGGATCTATCAGCAATGACCTCATTGCTACATTGGAGTATCTATGGGATATCGGAATACGAGGAACAGACCTAATTGAGGCCCTTCGAGCTGCCGAGTTTCGGAAAATTAAAAAGTACGATACGCCCGTATCAGCTGGAGCAAATAGCCCGTCAATTGCAGGTGGAGATTCTATACACACTCACTACGAAGAAATTGACCTGAGAGAAGAATTAATCGAAGATCCTAGCAGTACCTTCATTGTCCCCGTTACAGGAGACTCAATGGTTGGAATCGGCATCTACCCTGGCGATTGGCTGATAGTTGAATCTATTGAGCTGCACAATGGAAAGCCAAAAGATGGGCAAGTTGTAATCGTATCCATCAACGACGAAACGATGGTAAAGCGTTACTGCATCGAACAAGGAAAAATTATTCTCAAATCCGAAAACCCTGAGTATCCGCCTATTCAAGCGTCTGAAGACTCAGTTTCTATACATGTGTCTGGCATCGTGAGAAACGCTATTCGGCGGAACCTATCGAAACTATAGTCGTTAAAGAAACGACTGTTAAATTTACAGTCGTAGTCCATGCAGAAGACCTCTACCTGACGACTAGAGGGCAGATGAGCTGCACAAGGTGTGTCAGAAACGAAGATTTTCGGAACGATCATACGTACTGCATTGGGATTCACCAACAGTATCCTGCACATAGGCGGCTTAACCCGAACTGACGTTACTTATGCTGTTGAGCAAGGCTATAGTACAGGTTAGGCATCGTCTCTTTCGGCTTGAGGATGCGCATACAGGGCAAGTTCTGGTTCTGGCGAAAGTGGCGTTCTAAGGATGTCATCCGCTTTAGTCACTGACCTATCCTGATTGAGGTTTGACGATTTGAACTTTGGTAGGTGCTTTGCTAAGTTGGCAAGCCAGAGCGTCTTACTCCAAGGCGTCATCATGGGCAAAGCGACGGAAGAGAAAGTCTAGAGCGTAGTTGCGTAGTTCACGGTACTCAAGGGTTGCGATCAGCTTGGCACGGTTTCTAGGCCGCTGAAAAGGAATGTCCAAAACCTCGCCAATGTGAGCGCTTGGCCCATTGGTCATCATGACTAAGCGATCTGCTAAAAACAGCGCTTCATCGAGATCGTGGGTGATCATGAGGACGGTGGTGGGATGGGCGAGCCAGATTTTGAGCAGCTCTTCCTGCATCTCTTCACGGGTAATTGGGTCGAGCGCACCGAAAGGTTCGTCCATGATCAGGACTTCAGGGCGGGTTGCTAGAGCGCGGGCGATCGCCACTCGCTGCTTCATCCCGCCCGAAAGCTGAGCGGGCTTTTTATGGATGGATTCTGTTAAGCCCACCATCTCTAAATGCTCTAGCACGATGTCTTTTTTCTCTTGGGCAGACTTCTTTGGATAGACCTGCTCGACCGCTAGGTAAACATTCTCGTAAGCAGTTTTCCAGGGTAATAAACAGTAATTTTGAAAAATTACCATTCGATCTGGGCCGGGTTCGGTAATGCGCTGATTTTTAAGCGTAATTTGGCCTGCGCTGGGGCTTTTTAGCCCCGAAACCATATCTAACAGCGTTGATTTGCCACAGCCTGAATGACCAATCAGGCAAACAAATTCGCCTTCATGGATAGACAGGTTGACATCTTTTAAAACAGTGTAGGGGCCTTTTTTAGTGGGGTAGATTTTAGAGACCCCTTCAAATTCCAGGAACCTATTTGAGAGGTTAGGTAGCAAAGACGGTATGGCTTGAGTTTGGACTCTGCTGTGGACGACGGGTTGGGGGTTCATGAGCGTGGCCAAAGTGATGGTAAGTGATGATTGCTAGGTGATGCTAGAAAAGTGATAGGGTTAAGCGATCGCAGCGGCCACCTCATCCATTCTGATCTCTTCAATCGCAATCTCTCGTTTAATCTCTAGGCTTTGAAGATAGTCAACCGGGTTGTCGGGGCTAAATACGCTGCCATCAAACAGTGTGAAGGCCGTTCTTTCAGGTTCTAGCCCTGGCCAGTTGAGCTGACGAGTCGCTTCAGCATACACATCTGTTCTACGCACTCTATCAACAATTTCAATCCAGTTGCGAGGGAAGGGAACAACGCCCCAGCGGGCCATTTGAGCTAAAATCCACAGTCCTTCAACCCGGCTAGGGCAGTTGGTTTTATTCACATAAAACTCGTTGTAAGTCGGTATCAAAACAGGCGGTTCATCGGTGCCGCGATCATAGGGATCTATAAAGCCAGGGCGAATGTATCGCACGTCACAATCTAGATAGCTCGGTGCCGCCATAATCTGGGCGATTTCATCTCGATGGCTGCGATTATCGCAGTATTCACAAGCTTCAATCAAAGCTTTGATTAGGGCCAGATGCGTATCAGGATACTGACGCGCCCACGCTTCTTTTACACCTAATACTTTTTCTAAATAATCAGGCCAGATCTCGACATCTGTTGCAATCACAAAGCCCACTTTGTCGGCAACCGCTTTGTTGTTCCAAGGTTCACCCGCGCAGTATCCGTCAATAGTTCCAGCTTTGAGGCGAGCGAACATTTCCGCAGGCGGCATCACAATTAGCTCAACGTCTTTCTCCGGATTAATGCCATTGGTGGCGAGCCAATAGCGGAGCATGAGGTTGTGCATAGAGTCTTGGCTGACAACACCCAGTTTGTATTTTCGCTCCGGATTGTGCCCAGCACGATCAGCAATGGCCTGCCTAAAGTCTGCGAGGGTACGAATCCCGCTCCCGTAGAATTTTTGGGCGAGCGTAATGGCACTGCCGTTGCGAGATAAAGTCAGCGCGGTCACGGTGGGTGATGGGGGCTGGCCATCCGATCCAATCGAGAGCGCTAGCGGCATTCCAGCAACCATTTGAGCCGCGTCTAGCTCGTCGCTATTGATACCTTGTGCGATCACCTCCCAACTGGCTGCTTTGACTAAATTAACGTCCGTTAGCCCATGCTTTGCAAAAAACCCCTTTTCCTTGGCGACAATGATGGGCGCAGAATCTGTTAGGGGCAAAAACCCCAAATCGAGACTGGCCTTTTCTAGCCCTTGCCCGGTGACTACCACCGGAAACTGTAGCTGACGTTTCTTCGCTTTCTTCTGCTGGTTGAGAAAATAGATAACGTCATTGCGCAAGCTGTAGTAGTCGGGGTGGTTAACGACTTCCAGGCGATCACGCGGACGCGGAATAGAAACGTTGATAATCTGACCGATGTGAGAGCTGGGGCCATTAGTGAGCATAACAATGCGATCGGCCAGCAGTAGGGCTTCGTCTGCATCATGGGTAACCATCAGACAAGTCAGACGATTTTCTTGGCAGATGGTAATGAGCTGCTCTTGAAGACTGCCTCTAGTCAGGGCGTCTAAGGCTCCGAAGGGTTCGTCTAGCAGCAATAGCTTGGGCCGGATGGCTAAAGCGCGGGCGATCACCACGCGCTGTTTCATGCCGCCCGAAAGCTCAGCGGGTCTTTTGTCCGCCGCATGGCACAAATTGACCATGTTGATATTTTGCTCAACAATGTCGCGACGTTCTTGCGATCGCAGTTTTGGATAAACCTGATCGACCGCCAGCGCAATATTTTGTCTAACCGTTTTCCAGGGCAGCAAAGAATAGTTTTGAAAAACCACCATGCGATCAGGCCCTGGCTCTTTAACCGTTTCACCCTCCAAGATAATGCTGCCTTGGGTGGGCCGATCAAGTCCAGCCACAATGTTGAGTAGTGTAGACTTGCCGCAGCCAGAATGACCTAGCAGGCAAACGAACTCACCAGGCTTAATCTCCAGACTAATATTTTTGAGCGCAATGTACCGACCGCCATCCACCAGGGAGAAAACGCGATCAATGTGGTCAATCTCTAGAAACGCAGTCATCGTACAGCCATCCAAAAGCGAGCCATTTAAAAGCGAAGCAGTCAAAAACGAGCATTATCTCAGACGAACCTTATTGCTGGGGTTCGGCAGGCACAATCCAACTGGCAATCCAGGCCACGAGACGATCCAATATTAGGCCAACAATCCCCACATAAATTAAGGCTAAAATAATCTCGCTAAGCTGCGAACTATTGTAAGAATCCCAAATAAAGAATCCAATTCCAACACCACCAACCAGCATTTCTGCGGCAACAATCGCTAGCCACGAGAGGCCAATCCCAATTCTGAGTCCGGTGAAAATATAGGGAACGGCTGCTGGAAACATAACCTCTTTAAAGTACTTAAAGCCCTTAAGACGCAATACCTTGGCCACATTTTTATAGTCTTGAGGGATTTGCTGTACCCCCACCGTAGTGTTAATGATAATGGGCCAAATTGCTGTGATGAAAATAACAAAAATAGCGGAAGGATTAGCTTCTTGAAAGGCTGCCAGCGCGATTGGCAGCCATGCCAAGGGGGGCACGGTTCGCAATATTTGAAATAACGGATCTAGCGCATCGAACATAAATGCATTAGAGCCGATTAAAATACCCAGGCCGATCCCTACTACTGCCGCTAACGAATAGCCAACGGCCACTCGCTGTAAGCTAGCTAAAATCTGCCAAAATAGACCCTTATCTGTACCCCCGTTGTCAAAGAAAGGATCGAAAATCAAATTAGAAGTGTCTTGAAAAGTCTTGATAGGGCTAGGAAGGTTAGCATCGGGGCCATTACACAACACCTGCCATAGCGTCAAAAAGAACAACAGGGCAATGAACGGGCGAAATATTTTAGTGGGCGGGTTCTTAAACCAGGAAACTACAGCGTTTGGCTTAGCAATTTGATCGTCTAGGTTAGCTGTCATGTCAAGTTGAGGGGATACTCGGGCATTAAGACTTCAGCAAAGCTATCGTCACGATCCTTTTCCCAAGCGGGCTGAATTCACACAGGAAAAGAATCGCGCTCCAGAAGAACTTAGGCTTTTTTGATTTTGAGACTATCCAAGTAGGCTTTTGGATCGGCTGGGTCAAACTTGGTTCCATCGAAGAACGTTTCCACGCCCCGCGAGTCGCTCGTCGGAATATCCGCCGCCGCAACCCCGATCGCCTCAGCCGCCTCCTTCCACAAATCAGACCGATTCACCTGATCGACAAGAGCTTGGGTGTCGGTATCGGCAGGAATGTAGCCCCAACGAATATCTTCGGTCAAAAACCAGAAGTCGTGGCTCTTATAAGGGTAAGAGGCATTGTCTGTCCAGTACTTCATCGCAATATCACGATTATCCACGGTGCGGCCATCGCCGTAGTCAATCTTGCCTTGACTTCTGTTGATAATGTCTTCAACCGGCACCTTAAACCACTTATCTTGAGAAACAATTTCGCACATTTCTTGCTTATTTTCGAGCTTGTCGCACCACTGCTGTGCTTCTAAGACCGCTTTCAACATGGCCTTAGCGGCTTTTGGATTAGCATCTACCCAATCAGCTCGCATGGCAAAGGCTTTTTCGGGATGATTTTTCCAAAGCTCTCCGGTGACTAACGCAGAGTAGCCCTGCTTTTGGTTCACTAGCTGAGAATTCCAGGGTTCTCCGACACAGAAAGTCTCCATCGCACCAATCTTCATGTTGGCAACCATTTGAGGCGGAGGTACAGGCACCACAGAAATATCGGTTTCAGGATTAATGCCTCCTGCTGCCAACCAGTAGCGTAGCCACAAGTCGTGAGTGCCGCCAGGGAACGTCATCGCGGCATTAAGTTCTTTCTTCGCAGCTTTAGATTTGGCAAAAACCTCCTTCATCTTGGAGCTATCTATACCAACTTTAAGATCTGAGTAGTCGTTACTGACCGAAATGGCTTGTCCGTTGAGATTTAATCTAGCCAAGATGTACATAGGCAAGGGCTGCTTGGTAATAGTGCCCAAGGTCATCATGTACGGCATGGGCGTGAGGATATGAGCACCATCAATGCCGCCGCCGCCAGAGCCTAGCTCCATGTTGTCTCTAGTAACCGGCCACGAGGCTTGCTTAAGCACTTCTACGTCGGTCATACCATATTTATCAAACAGCCCTTTTTCCTTAGCGATGATGAGAGGGGCGGAGTCGGTTAAGGCGATAAAGCCTAGTTTAGCAGTGGTAACTTCTGGCGCGTCTTCTGGCTTGATTGCAGCGGCTGACTCAGAAGCCGGAGCAGTCGCCGCATCTGTTGCGGTTGGGCCATCGGCGCTTTCTGTGTTTGAAGCGCAAGCGTTGACTAACAAAGCAGCGGCGGCGGCAGTATCGCTAGTCACTATAAATTTGCGACGAGATATTTTGGACATATGGGGCAACCTACAAAAATGTCTAAAGAAGAGCGACAGAAATTAGAAAAGATGGAGATTTTCCACGATAGATCGCTTGAATGATGCTAGAAACCCAAGGTAAAAAGACAAAGATGAGAATCAATTAGCTGGAGAAGTTGTAAGCCTTCCCATTGATCGTTTCCTTTGCTGTTTTTTAAATAGTTGTTCAGACTTTCCAAATTGGACTGGATTGACTGATCTAGGTTGGTTGCATCGATACACAATGCCTAGCAGTCGTCGATTGCAGCCCGTCAAAGCTCAGAACACGTAATAAACTGAGGACTCGATGGAACTTATTCAAAAACTTCCAAACTCGCCAGTAAGAAGTCTTCAACCGCTTTCAATATCTATTTTTTATTCAAATCTATCGTTTAATCAGGCATAGCTAATCAGGTAGTTCTCAGACAGGCGTTTACGGGTACTGTCATGGATTACAAAAGTCAGGTTGTCATTCGATCACTGCGTTTGAATTAAGGAACATACTCTAATAACCGTTGGAGCTGTACTGGGTACGAACAACTGTCGATAAGTAAATTCGCAGATCAGCAGCTAGCGTTTTGTATCTAAACATACAAGATTTCTTTTTGTATTCTTTTCCTGCATCGAAAAAATGCGTTATCTGCATAATAATGGGTTGCGAACGCCAACTTTAGAGGGCAGTTTACTTTCTGCCAATTTAGGGTTCCTAATATGGTTTTTTTGCACAACCCCTCGAAAAGGTATACTCCGGATTAAGACAGTCAAGGCTCAGAGCTTCAATCGCCATTAAGCGAATTTATCAGTACATTTAGTCTTAGCCATATTTTGCTAGTAAGAATGAGCTATCTCTGGCAGGCTCGAAGCGTAACTTTTTGAGCCTTCAGCCTAGCTTTCGACGGCACTTTGCACAGCTCACATCAACGAGTTCCGATAGCTCCCAGTACTTTGAGGCCGATGGTTTCGCGCCACACAGCGCAGCTGC